>NZ_JACYVI010000049.1 GCF_014842265.1 Pseudomonas sp. CFBP 13711 | reverse complement strand
TCTGTATTTCTTGGTCATGATCGTTCCTCAATGGGTACAGTTTCCCCCATTGAGGTGTCCGGGGTCATTAGGCCAGCTCAATCCGTTTCGTGAAGGGAATGGGCGGGCTCAGCGGATTCTGTTTGAGCACATCATTGTGAATGCGGGGTTTGAGATCAGTTGGTGGCCGGTGGAGGCGGAGGAATTGAGCTGGCCTAATGACCCCGGACACCTCAATGGGGGAAACTGTACCCATTGAGGAACGATCATGACCAAGAAATACAGA
>NZ_JACYVI010000048.1 GCF_014842265.1 Pseudomonas sp. CFBP 13711 | reverse complement strand
TTCAAACTGGCGTCATTTGCCCAGCTCTGGGTCAGGCTGGTTTTGGCCTGAACCAGCGAAGCCCTGCGCCGCAGAAGGCTTTGTAGCTTGCCGTAGACGGCGGGAGGTGGAGTCCAGGGGCGTAAATCTTCGCCTTCGTTTTTCAGATAACGGGCAAGAAGACGAGCATCGGAGGCGTCCGTTTTACTACGCACGCCAACACTTTTACGGTAATTACTCAGCTGATAGCCATCAATGATGTAAACGTCGAGACCCGCCTCATAAGCCAGCTCGA
>NZ_JACYVI010000047.1 GCF_014842265.1 Pseudomonas sp. CFBP 13711 | reverse complement strand
TACGACGGCACCACCTCCAACGGCGTGGCTAATCCGGCCAATGACGGCAGCCGTACTTCGCTTTACGACGAATCCATCACCACTCCGGTGTACGGCATCGTCTATAAACCGACTGACACCGTTTCCCTGTACGCAAACCGCATTGAAGGCCTGGCCAAAGGGCCGGTCGCGTCCGGTACCAACGTCACCAACCTTGGGGAGGCCTTCCCGCCTGGCCGCACCAAGCAACTGGAAGCGGGTATCAAGCTGGACATGCAATCGTTCGGCGCAAATCTTGGCGTGTTCCGAATCGAGAAGCCCAGCGATGG
>NZ_JACYVI010000046.1 GCF_014842265.1 Pseudomonas sp. CFBP 13711 | reverse complement strand
TGCAGTGGTCTAATTTCCCCGGACACCTCGATAAGTGGAAAATACATTTATCGAGGAGTTCTACATGACCAGAAAGCGCAAAAGATTTGATGACAGCTACAAACTGGAAGTCGTAAAAATGGTCAGGGATCAGGGGCTGACCGTTCCGCAGGTTTGTCAGGACCAGAATCTCGGTGAGACGGCCGTACGGCGGTGGATCCGCCAATATGATGCCGAGCAGCTGGGCCAGGCCGGGATCGGAAACCCGCTGACGGCTGAGCAGCAGCGCATTCGGCAGCTGGAGCAGGAAAACCGGCAGCTCAAGATGGACAACGACATC
>NZ_JACYVI010000045.1 GCF_014842265.1 Pseudomonas sp. CFBP 13711 | reverse complement strand
TTCTGATCACCTTCCTGGTAGCCCGTAATGTTCCTTTCGCATCCGTTTCGCCCCACCGTGCTTGCGCTTTGCTGCTCTGCGAGCTTCATCGCCAATGCTGCCGACTCTGCGGTGGAGCTCGGTGCTACTGACATCAACGCGGATGCCGTTAAGGCCGATTCCAACACGCTGCCTGAGGTCTATGCGGGTGGTCAGGTCGCTCGTGGCGGGCAGATGGGTGTTCTGGGTAATCAGGACAACATGAACGTCCCTTTCACCATGACCAGCTATACCTCCCAGCTTATCGAGGATCAGCAGGCTGAAGATGTGGGAGACGTACTCCTCAACGACCCGTCGGTGCGCCAGTCTTACGGCTTCGGTAATCAGTCGCAGATATTCGTGATCCGCGGTTTGCCGCTGGCAGG
>NZ_JACYVI010000044.1 GCF_014842265.1 Pseudomonas sp. CFBP 13711 | reverse complement strand
TGAAGGGTCGATCCGGATTTCCAAAATCCTGGCCTGACGACAGCCGAGTCTTTTTCGTACGCCGCCCAATCCCGCAAATGCATGTAGAGACTGTAAATAATCAGACTCGGCGGCGTGTCCGTGCTGCCCTTGATGGCAGGCGGCTGCAAGCGGTGTCGCACCAGCACGAAATTACGCGAGAACGGCTTTGAAACGAGCTGTTTATTGACGAAATACGTCGTGTCAGGCGACTGCTCATCAATGCGATAGGCCACCACTTCACCGTCCGCGATGCAGTGCACGCTCGACTGGTCCAGCGTGCCCGCCGTTCCCGCATCAAAATGCACACCGCCATGCCAGAGCCCGCTGCTGCCGAGGGGATAGCTGCCGCTTGCGGCGTTTGCCAAGTGGGTCAGTTGCTGGAGC
>NZ_JACYVI010000043.1 GCF_014842265.1 Pseudomonas sp. CFBP 13711 | reverse complement strand
ACCTTACCCCTGTACATTGCTACATCTGCGCAGTGCAATAGCGCTGAGGTTTCGGTAGCGTCGACCCACGAACGAGAGATGCCAACTGTAGCTCCCTGTCGGAAGGGTCGAAGCTTCTCGAGCATAGGGGCCCCTATTCGCGAAATCACATCTGCGGCAATGAGGCCCAGCTCGCGTTCCTCTCTACGGCTGGTAAATACGACGCAGAATTCATCGCCTCCTAGACGCGAAGCGATGCAGCCGTACTTGATTGCAATCTCCTCCAGTCGTTTTGCTACCTCAATGAGCACTGCGTCACCCGTTGCATGCCCGCGCTGATCGTTAACCGCCTTGAAATAGTCAAGGTCGATCAGCATCACAATCACAGGTTCCAGCTGAGCGAGTTGCTCGTTTACAAGCTCCATAAAGGCACGCCGATTGAGCAGGCCGCTGAGTGAGTCGTACCTTGCCAGCTTCTC
>NZ_JACYVI010000042.1 GCF_014842265.1 Pseudomonas sp. CFBP 13711 | reverse complement strand
ACGCCAACACTTTTACGGTAATTACTCAGCTGATAGCCATCAATGATGTAAACGTCGAGACCCGCCTCATAAGCCAGCTCGATCAGGTCGATGTGATAAACATTTGTTGCTTCAACTGCAATCGCGGTGGGCCTCGGCAACGTTTTTAGCCAGCGCTTTATGGCGGGCTTGTCGTTGGTTATCGAGGTGAGCAAATCCTGATCTGGCTCGTAAATAACGAGTTCAACTTTGGCGACATCCATGCCCACGATTGACTTCGAAACGTGCATTGCCATGGACACTTCTCCACGTTAAGGTTTTACGGCTTGGAGGGGTTTCACCCAGAGGCGCAGGCTTGTTTCTATCGTCGCTTGAACGAAGCATTCTTTATCGGCGCTTTTGGTGGAAGGGGTGGGGCGAGGTCTCCCACGGTCTGTACTGTTACAGCAGTCAGATGCGAACTGTTCGTCCCACCACCCCTTCAAGTCTAACCATACAAGCGAG
>NZ_JACYVI010000041.1 GCF_014842265.1 Pseudomonas sp. CFBP 13711 | reverse complement strand
TGTGGGAGATTCTATGGTTGTCATCAAGCCAAAATCCCCCCTTTCGGTTGATATTCGCTTTGGTTTTTCATCAGGGAGAACGCGATCCGAGCGAGTTTACGGCCGAGCATGACAAGCACCTGGGTCGTCGCTTTTCCGCTGCCCAGATGTTTGTTGTAGAACGCTTTCCAGGCAATTGATCGGCTGGCCGACATGGCAGCGTTGTGCAGTAATCGACGAACTTCCGAGCACCCTCGCTTGGTTAAGGATCTTCGGCCATTTTTTTGGCCCGAGTCACTCACCCTCAGATCCATCCCCAAAAAAGCGATGAAAGAGTCGCTGCTGTTAAAGTCGCCTCGGTTATAGGCCATGACCAAAGCAGTTGCAGTCAGAAAACCGATACCTTCAATGGCTTGGCAGCGAGCGACTTCTTCCAGCAAGCCGGCTTCGCGCAATACATCTTTGAGTTTCTTCTGAACCAGCAGGTCCAGGCGTTCAACGGACTTGAGAAAAGTGGCGAACACAGCCTTCAAACTGGCGTCATTTGCCCAGCTCTGGGTCAGGCTGGTTTTGGCCTGAACCAGCGAAGCCCTGCGCCGCAGAAGGCTTT
>NZ_JACYVI010000040.1 GCF_014842265.1 Pseudomonas sp. CFBP 13711 | reverse complement strand
CAACAGGCTGCGTTTGTTCAGCTTGGAATACGTGCTGCGCCGAGCCGCGATTTGCCAGATCACGTCACGACATTCGTGCTCTTCACGCTTCTCGACACCGGTGTAACCTGCGTCCGCATAGACCGCGTTTTCGTCCCCGTGGAGCAGTTCAGCGACTTGGGTGACATCGGCCACATTGGCAGCGGTGCCATGGACGTGATGAACCAGTCCCGACTCAACGTCAGCGCCGATGTGGGCCTTCATACCGAAGAAATACTGGTTCCCCTTCTTGGTCTGATGCATCTCGGGATCGCGCTCGCCATCTTTGTTCTTGGTCAAGCTTGGGGCATGAATAATGGTTGCGTCGACGATCGTGCCCTGACGCAATGACAGGCCTTTTTCCTGCAAATAACCGTTGATGACCGCGAGGATGGCAGGTGCCAATTGATGCTTCTCCAGCAAGTGCCGGAAGTTCATGATCGTGGTGTCTTCAGGGATCGGCGCGCTCAGTGTCAGATGCGCGAACTGACGCATGGGCGTGATTTCGTAGAGCGCTTCTTCCATGGCCGGATCGCTGAGGGAGAACCAGTTCTGCAGCAGGTGAATGCGCAGCATGGTTTCCAGTGGGTAAGGTTTTCGACCGCCACCGGCCTTGGGGTAGAACGGCTCGATCAGGCCGAGCAGACCTGCCCAGGGCACGACCTGATCCATCTCGGCAAGGAAGCGTTCGCGGCGGGTTTG
>NZ_JACYVI010000039.1 GCF_014842265.1 Pseudomonas sp. CFBP 13711 | reverse complement strand
GTAACACCCCCACTTTGGTATGCAATCGCATACTTTTTATGCCACGTGCTGCCTCGATGCCTCTTCCTCGATGCTTGCCAATAGACCTCCTACCATGCTCCTTGCGAGCGGTTTTAGTTCGTCCGGTAGGTCGTTGAAGCGCCTGAATAAAGCCCTCATTTCTGGTGACACGTCCCTGTCCTGCTTTTCCAACAGTATTTCGTCGGTAGAGCATCCGAAAAGTCTTGCCATCATTACCACCTTGTCACCAGGTGGTGCGTTTTTGTCCTTCTCCCACCCTGCGACCGTGTTTTCCCCGCTCTCAATCGCTTCCGCCAGCGTTTTCTGGGACATTCCCACCGCTTCTCGTTTTTGCCTGATGTTTTCGCCGATGCTCATTGGTAGCTCTGCCGCAATGTGGTGATGCATTAACCCTAACTCCTGTATGCCTATACATGCCCGACATATGGTGGCATGTCCCACCAAATAACGCTTGTCACGGCTCCGCGAGATATCGTAGCATCCTCCACATTATTTGGGGGCTTGACAGGATTTCCAATGTTTTACGACTGGATCAAAGCGTTTCAGGATTATGACTACGATCTTCCCAAGGTCGGAGATGTCATTACCCGTCGCTTCGACGTCGATACCGATGAGCTTCTGTCCACCAGCGTTCCCGCTTTTTTTGCTGAAGGCAGTTACTCGACGACGTTTCGAATTCACGTTTGCGGGCGCCGCATCACTGTCGACGGTAATCCTTCCCGTCTCAATCGCCTTGATAACGT
>NZ_JACYVI010000038.1 GCF_014842265.1 Pseudomonas sp. CFBP 13711 | reverse complement strand
TGTAGTGGTCAACTAATTCCGGACACCTCGATAGGTGGTTTCAAGGCCATCGTCCGTTCGTAAACGGTCGGTGGCAGATAACCCAGTTTCGAGTGCAGCCGCTCATTGTTGTAATACCCAACGATGTATTGAGTGATATCGCGTATCGCTTCGCCATGGTTGGCGTAATTGCGCCGCCATACCCGCTCCATTTTCAGGCTCAGGAAGAAGCGTTCCATCACCGCATTGTCCCAGCAGTTACCTTTACGGCTCATGCTTTGCTGCATGGCGTGTCTGGCCAGCAGCGATCTGTAGATTGCGCTCGCATATTGGCTGCCTCGATCGGAGTGGGCGATCAAGCCAGGTGGAGGTTGACGCTGCGCGACGGCCATCTGCATCGCGCTGCACACCAGCTCTGCAGGCATGTTTGGGGCCATCGCCCAACCCACGATCTTGCGCGAGAACAAGTCCAGCACCACGGCCAGATAGAGCCAGCCGCTACGCGTTTGTATGTAAGTAATATCGGCGACCCAGGCGGTGTTAATAGCCTGCGCTTCGAACTGTCGATTCAACACATTCTCAGCGATTGGCAGGTCATGCTTGCTGTCGGTCGTATGCACAAACTTGGGTTTCCACGCCGAGCGCAAACCATGGGCTCGCATCAGGCGGCGGACTTTATAGCGACCTATTTGCATGCCCTTGGCCCGCAGAGCCTTGGTTAAAGGGCGGCTTCCGCGGCAACCGTTGCTCTCGGCAAACGATGCCTTGAGCTGCGCGACAACGGAGCAACTTAGCCGAACAGGCGCTTGTGCCCGCTTACAGGCCTCGTAAAAACCTGATCGACTGACGTTCAGTACACGACAGACATGCGCCACCGAATAAGCCTTCTGTTGCAGTTGCCGAACAAGCCTATACGTCA
>NZ_JACYVI010000037.1 GCF_014842265.1 Pseudomonas sp. CFBP 13711 | reverse complement strand
TCAGATGAAATTTCATAACCGCCTGTCATGACGGCTCTCCTGGCAACCAGAGGGCATCATTCTAGCGAAAGCGACTTTTCAGACAAACCCTAGGTATGGCGTCCAGCGTAACCCATAGCCCCGCATTTAACAGGGCCTTGAATTCAACGCTGGCCTGTAATCAGCCTATATAGAGTGGCTGTAAAAAAGCGAAAACGACTCGATACCATCGTTAGGCTCTTTAGCGCTCCCGTTCGAATAGTGGATCGCACGTATCCCTACCTTCTGCGTCTCCCCGATTTTCAAGCCAGCACCGATCCGATCTTCAAAATTAAAGGCAGTACTCATTTTTTGGTCACCAGCGTTGATGCTAGAGAACATCGCAACACCAATGCCTGCCTCGACGAACGGCTTAATTTGGCCTTGACCTAACTCATAGACGAAAACTGGCGAAAGCGATATCGAATGACGGCCACCGGCTTCATCGCCAGCCTGCCAATAGGTGTAACCCAGATCCCAATAGCCGGTAATCTTGCCAGACGAGCTTTCCATCCAAGACTTATCCCAATTGAAGCCCAAAGCCGTTCGTGCAGTCACCCCGCCTTGACTGGTGGCCCCGATTGCTGCAGATAAGTCTGCCGCACTAGCATTAGCTGAAAGCCCAAAGGAGCAAAAAGCAAGGAAAGCAAGAATCGTCTTCATGAATGTCTTCTGCGTAATTTAAGAGTTGAGTTAAACGCCAAAATAATAACCAAACGGCGACGAAAAAATATACATTTTTTTAGCGACGACAGCTCAGCGACAGGATAGAGAAAGCTAGGGATGCTCCGATCAACTTGCCGCGCAGCGGTGGCAAGCCGTAATTTGCCAGGCACATAGCGCTATTTTTCTGAAAACGGTCTGATGCAGTGTGCGGCAAAGCGCTTTCTGCCCGGTTCTTCGTGTTAAGTGCGCAACTCACCCAAACCCATCAGTCGTTTTCGAGCCATCCACAGGGTCGACAGGGCGAACAGCGTGGTCAGTTGGGCCGTGTTTTTCATCAGCCCACGAAAGCGTACTTTCACGTAACCAAACTGGCG
>NZ_JACYVI010000036.1 GCF_014842265.1 Pseudomonas sp. CFBP 13711 | reverse complement strand
TCGCAGAGCAGCAAAGCGCAAGCACGGTGGGGCGAAACGGATGCGAAAGGAACATTACGGGCTACCAGGAAGGTGATCAGAACGGGTTGAAGCCTCCTTGGCAATGCGAACTATTCTCATGTGAGAATGATATCAGAAAGCTTAAGGAGATAGTCAGTTGAAATCACAAATTTTTCACATCGCATATTCTGCCAATGCCCTTGAGGAGCAGACCTAGACCTGCTCGCCACACGCGCTGCTTCTGAGGGTGATACTCAAGGTTTCCCTCGTCCCGTCGATAGCATTTCATGACAATGCGAGTGTCTGGGATGTCCATCTGCCGGTTACAAACCAGAATCCAGCAAGGGGGAAAAGCCGCTTAGGACTCCTGAGCAAGTCGAGAGTGAATCTGGATCTAAACCCCATGGCGGTCACTTGGACGCAGCAGCGCTGCTCAATGTGTGGAACGCTCGGTCGGGCGCTGGCTGATACTTAATGAAGAGCGGGTCGGTTGCGTGGTTTGCTCACAAGGCGCAGTTTCCCAAGGCAAACTACTAGAGCGCCGCTTTTTGGTGATAGCCCCAACCTTCGTTGGTAGGCCCATAACAATGAAGCTCCCCAGAAAAAGACATTCTTCTTTATTGGAGGAATAAACAGGTTCTATAAACCGACACCATGGCTTTATGGGATGATAGCCATATGATATTACACGCTGTTAGCTTGGCCTGTGAGGCCGCCCATGACCTATTTACGCTTACCCAGTCCATACCGTCTGATACAGCTGCTTTTTCTCATTCTGCTTACCGTCATGGGTCTTTCCATTCTTTGGGAGTTCGAGCTGGAGGCATGGGTGATGCGGGGGCTTGGCCTTCCCTATGACGGCATTTTTGAGGACGGGGAAAGGTTACGTTTCGTACTGACATCTACGGGCTTTTCACTGATCGCCATGATCGGGCCGGGAGTGATGCTTATAAAAATGATCAGTAATGCCAGACGCAACTACCTTCAACTGGAAGGGTTGCAGTCCCATACTGAGAAGCTGGCAAGGTACGACTCACTCAGCGGCCTGCTCAATCGGCGTGCCTTTATGGAGCTTGTAAACGAGCAACTCGCTC
>NZ_JACYVI010000035.1 GCF_014842265.1 Pseudomonas sp. CFBP 13711 | reverse complement strand
AGGGACTTCCTATGGCCGCCACCGAAGCAGCTTGCAAGGGACTTAACCTTCAGATCTGGGCGCGATAATCAACGTTGATTTTCCATGGAATCCACCCAAGCTTGAACAGCGCGTCCCCTGTATCAAACGTTTCGGCCAGGCGCACGACAACTACGCTGATACCGGGGCCCTTCTTCCGCTGCTTGCATTGCGACGTCAAATTCTGTTTCGTCTTAATCTGAGTAATACATATAGCTCCTGTTGAGGACAGAATGCCAGAGGTCGAAACAGGATAACGCGATGAGGTTCGCCGGGACGCGAAGCTGAGGCACTACAGGGTCTCCGAGGCCTGCAAGCTTTTCGATGTATAACTTACCCCCGTCCTCACCTCGCTCGACCCAGCAGCCCGAGGCGACATTTCTGGGCACGGTGCCGGAAGGCCAGCTTCAGCCATAGATGTTTTCATTCAGGCATAGGCCCACTGAAAAATCGGGTCTACGTCAGCGCTATCTAACGGGCAGGTCAGCGTCCCACACGATGACAGCAGAAGCCAGGTTGAGCACTCCATGAGGGTCCAGCATTCGATGGTACCTGATGGCTTGGAGAATCTGGATTGCCATTCAACCTGAAAACTCAGGGCATTATTTGGTGGAAGGGAAATCACCGCCGTCCAGTGCCAAGCTTCGGCGTCACTCATACTCTGCGCACTTACATAAGAGCTCTTGCAGCAACCTTTAAGCAGTTAGTCGATTCGATAGTGCGCAGGATGTGGCATGGTTTTCCTTGGGGATAGTTCACCGTGCGCATGATATGAGAGTGCAGGCCTACATTAGTCCCAGCATTCGTTCATCGCTCGCGCTTCCGTCCAGCAGCCGCCTTAGTCACCCAAATCTTGGCTCAGCTAAGCCGGCCCTTTATTTACCAACGTGAGAAATAAGTTATCACCAATTAATGCATCTTATCGATTTCGGGAGCAGCGGCAGCAAGGAAGGAATAAGTCTGCTCCACAAATAATCATCAAAATCGACTTGCAACAGGAGATTTTTGTGCTGGCGAAATACATAAATCGTTGGCCGAGCTTGATTCTTAATAAAAAGCATAATAATATATGTCGTACTGGATTTCGGATATTAGAAAAAACTATAGTTAGATGCTAAACAAAAGCTTTCTAGCTTTCTAGCTTTCTAGCTTT
>NZ_JACYVI010000034.1 GCF_014842265.1 Pseudomonas sp. CFBP 13711 | reverse complement strand
TGAAGTGGTCAACTTTTTCCGGACACCTCAATCGGTGATTGTCAGACCGCTTGCCGCTCGTACTGATTGGGCGTCATGTTGCCCAACGTCGAGTGCAATCGCCCCTCGTTATAGAACCGCACGATGTAATCAGTGATGTCCTTTATTGCTTCGCCGTGGTTGGCGTAATCCTTTCTCCAGGTGCGCTCCATCTTTAGGTTCAGGAAGAAGCGCTCCATCACTGCATTGTCCCAGCAATTACCTTTTCGGCTCATGCTGCAACGCATCCCATTGCGAGTCAGCAGCGATTGATAAGCAGCTCCCGCGTACTGGCTGCCTCTGTCCGAGTGGGCAATCAGGCCCGGTTCAGGCTGCCTTTGAGCAATGGCCAGTTGCATCGCGCTGGTCACCAGCTCGGCGCGCATATGGGGTGCCATGGCCCAGCCGACGATTTTGCGTGAAAACAGGTCCATAACCGCAGCCAGATAGACCCAACCGCTTCGTGTGCGTATGTAGGTGATGTCCGCGACCCATGACTGATTGATTGCCTTGGGGTTGAACTGGCGGTTGAGCAGGTTTTCAGCAACCGGCAAGTTGTGTTTACTGTCGGTTGTGTGGATAAACTTGCGCTTCCAGATCGGGCGCAGACCCTGTTGTTTCATGAGGCGACGAACCTTGAAACGACCGATGGAAACACCTTCATCACGCAGCGCGCCCAGCACGCGGCGGCTACCGTAGCAGTGTTCTTTGGACTCGAATGTCGCCTTGACCATGGCCGCTGCAGTGCAGATGGGCTTGGGTTTCTGGCAACGTTGGCGAGCTTCATAGAACCCGGAACGACTGATCCGCAAAACCCGGCAGATATGAGCCACCGGGTAGGCCTTGCGATGTAATTGGTGAACCAGTTGATGGATCACTTCAATTCGCGGGCAAAGAAGGCCGTGGCTTTTTTTAGGATGTCGTTGTCCATTTTTAGCTGCCGAATCTGCTGCTCCAACTGACGAATTCGCTGCTGCTCACTGGTCAATGGATTACCAATACCCGGCCCGCCTAACAGCTCGGCCTTATATTGCTCAACCCAACGACGCACTGCCGTATCACTCAGATTCATGTCAAGACAGACCGAGTTCACGCTCTGCCCCTGGTCGACGATGAGCTTGCAGACATCAAGCTTGAAGGCTGCATCGAATTTTCTGTATTTCTTGGTCATGATCGTTCCTCAATGGGTACAGTTTCCCCCATTGAGGTGTCCGGGGTCATTAGGCCAGCTCA
>NZ_JACYVI010000033.1 GCF_014842265.1 Pseudomonas sp. CFBP 13711 | reverse complement strand
AGCTTTCTAGCTTTCTAGCTTTCTAGCTTTATAAAGGTTTAGTATTTCTTAGAAAAATTATTAGACAATCAGAGTAATTCTAAATGACAGGCGCCACTGAACTTTTTAAACACTATCGCAGCGAAATTCAGCATGAGATGGATCTTATGCTTACACGGCTTAATGCGCTGCTAATGTCGCAATCTTTTATAGTTATCGCTTATGCGACGAGCATGGTGATGTCGAACAGCGAGTGGAGTTTCTACTTATCTCTCATTTTGCCACCGTTCTTAGCCTTCCTAGGACTTTCCCTCACATGGGAGGGAAGTAAAGGAATAATTGCCGCGCGCGATGCTTCTGATCGGTGGCAGCACAGGTTGGATTCTTTAGTGGACGACTGTCCTGATTTATTGCTCTGGGCCGATGAGAAGAGCGCCAAAACTAAAACTAATATAAAAGCAGGCAAAACGTTTGCCGTAATGCCGCCACAGATTTTTCTGGCAGGTTGGGTCATACTTTTCTTTCTGCCACTGGCACTCAAGCTCTTTCTAAAAAATCAGGCCTGACGTGCTAGTTAGATATAAGTCTACCTATAAGTTTTAAAATAACTTAATTTCGGCTGTGTAAAACTCTGCATAGCGGTTGATCAAATAAGAGGCATGTGCTTTTTATTGGGCCTTTCAGCATTATAATATTTATATTTACAGAGTTCAGATAGTTTCGTTGGCCCACTATGCGCGCATGGTTGCTCTAGCCAGTCCATACTAGGGTTGGTCTGAAAAGTCAGCCCGCAAGCATCTTTCGATACAGGCCAGTGTGACCACGGCTTTAAAGCTGCTGGCCAGCTTGTCGTAACGCGTACAGATCCGACGTTTTTCCTTAACCCAGCTGAATACCCGCTCGATAACGTCGCGTTTTTTGTACTGAGGCCTGTCAAACAGCCTAGGCAGGCCGGGTCGAGGCTTTCGATGCATCTTGCGCAGCGGAATCACCGGCTGCATGCCGTAGCGGTCGCAGTACTGACGTATAACCTGGCTTTCATAATCCTTGTCGGCAGGCGCATAACGGCAACGCTTGCGCGGGCGCCCCTGCTGCCAGGAAGGCTGATCTGATCCAGCAACGGCATGAAGTAGCGCGAGTCAGCCTGCTCGCCGGGCGACAGCATAATGGCCAGCGGGAAGCCATGACTGTCGCGGGCGAGGCGTATTTTGGTGGTCAGCCCGCCCCCTGCTTCGGCCGAGACAGTGGTGTTGCGGTTCCTGAGGGCCCCTTTTTTTCCAGCACCACTGGCAGCCCGGGTGGCCCGGATTGACGTGGAATCGACCATCCAGGTATCCAGATCGATGAACCCGTCTTCTCGCAAACGAAGATGAAGGTGGCGCAGAACCTGCTCGAACTAACCGTTGTCACGCCATTGCCTGAAGCGCTGGTACACGGTTTTCCAAGGCCCAAAACACTCTGGAAGATCCCGCCATTTGGCGCCAGAGCACGAAATCCAGAAGATTCCATCAAGCATTTGACGATCATCGCGCCTTGGCCGCCCATGCGTTGAGTTGAGGAGGGGAAACAATGGCTTCAATGATCGCCCAACTCAGATGAAATTTCATAACCGCCTGTCATGACGGCTCTCCTGGCAACCAGAGGGCATCATTCTAGCGAAAGCGACTTTTCAG
>NZ_JACYVI010000032.1 GCF_014842265.1 Pseudomonas sp. CFBP 13711 | reverse complement strand
GTATCCGTCCGGCCAAGTCATCTACCCAGCCCCGCAAAGCCAGGACATGGTGTGCACTTAAATTTAAGTGGGCACCAGTTCTAGCCTTTTAAGCGGGTATTTCATGCAGCCACAACGCCGTTCCTACTCCAAGTCCTTCAAGGCCCAGGTCATTCAGGAGTGTGCGCAGCCCGGCGCTTCGATTGCCAGCATCGCCCTCAGCCATAGCCTCAACGCTAACCTCGTCCACAAATGGATTCGGGTGCAAGCGCAGAAAAACACAGCGCTGCAACCTGCATTTATCCCGTTACCCATACAACAACTGGCCGGAGCTAATTCGCAAGCAGCATCATCGAATATCTGCGTTGAGATCCAGCACCCACGCGGCACCGTTAAAGTGAACTGGCCAACCGAAAGTGCTGCTGCCTGCGCGACCTTTCTTCGAGACCTGCTGCGATGATCCGCATCGACTCCATCTGGCTCGCCACCGAGCCTATGGACATGCGCGCCGGTACCGAGACGGCGTTGGCCAGAGTGATCGCGGTGTTTGGTGCGGCGCAGCCGCACTGTGCTTATCTGTTCGCCAACCGCCGCGCCACTCGAATGAAAGTTCTGGTGCATGACGGATTCGGGATCTGGCTGGCTGCTCGCCGGTTGAATCAAGGCAAGTTCAACTGGCCAGGCATTCGCCATGGATCTGAAATGCAGTTAGATATCGAACAACTTCAAGCCCTGGTGTTGGGCCTGCCATGGCAACGCGCGGGCTCCAGCGGCGCGATCACACGGCTTTAACGTCTGCCATTAGCCTATCGGTCTATCGCCGCGAATTGCCTGGTCTGGCAAAATCGGCACCATGACTCTCCCCAATCTCGACCACCTAAATCCAGAACAACTGCGCGCTTTGGCGGCGCAGTTGATACAGCGTGTCGAGACGCTTGACCAGCAAGTCGAGACGATGGGCAGGACGGTCGAGACCATGGGCCAGAAGATCAACCGCGACCAAACGGTTATCGAAAAACTGACCCACGAAATCGCCCAACTCAAGCGTTTGAAGTTTGCCAAGCGCAGCGAGCAGTTGAATCCGCAGCAGGCCAGCTTGCTCGATGATCTGATCGATACCGATATCGCGGCGATTGAAGCAGAGCTTCAGGCCTTGCAAACAGTGCCTGCGGCAACCGAGAACAAGCACAAGCCCAAGCGCACTGCATTACCGGCTGAGTTTCCACGCACACTGATCCATCACGAACCGGACCACACTCACTGTCCATGCGGCTGCGCCCTCAAGCGCATCGGCGAGGACGTCAGCGAGAAGCTGGACTATACGCCCGGCGTATTTACCGTTGAACGCCATGTGCGTGGCAAATGGGTCTGCGATGACTGCGAAACGCTGATCCAGGCCCCCGTTCCGGCGCAGGTTATTGATAAGGGCATCCCAACCGCTGGGCTGCTGGCCCACGTCATGATTGCCAAGTTTGCTGACCACCTGCCGCTTTACCGTCAGGAATCGATTTTTGGTCGAGCGGGCCTGGCGATTCCACGCTCAACCTTGGCTCAATGGGTTGGCGTGACTGGGGTTCAGTTGCAGCCGCTGGTCGATGCGCTACGCGACGTGGTACTCGGGCAGCAGGTTATTCATGCCGATGAAACACCCGTGCAAATGCTCATGCCGGGAACGAAGAAGACTCACCGTTCCTATGTTTGGGCCTACGCCACCAGCCAGTTCTCGGATGTGGCAGCGGTGGTTTATGACTTCAGCCCTAGCCGTGCCGGTGAACATGCTCGCAACTTCCTGCAAGACTGGAAGGGCAAGCTGGTCTGTGATGATTTTGGCGGTTACAAAGCCAGTTTCGAACTCGGTGTGACCGAGGTCGGCTGCATGGCCCATGCTCGGCGCAAATTCTTCGAGCTGCACGCTACGAATAAAAGCACGCTTGCTGAGCAAGCCTTGCGCTATATCCAGTTGCTGTACGAAATCGAGAGCGAAGCCCGCGATCTGGAGCCGGATTTACGGCGCCGAATACGGCAAGAAAAAGCCGTCCCGGTAATGGACATGCTACATGCCTGGATGAGCGCCCAGCGCGATCTTGTGCCCGAAGGCTCAGCCATCAGCAAAGCACTCGATTACAGCCTGAAACGCTGGGCAGCGCTGTCGCGCTACCTCGATGACGGGGCTGTACCCATTGATAATAATTGGGCCGAGAACCAGATCCGACCATGGGCTCTTGGACGTAAGAACTGGCTCTTTGCAGGCTCGCTACGCAGCGGAAAACGGGCGGCGGCGATCATGAGTCTGATCCAGTCGGCGCGGCTGAATGGTCATGACCCGTACGCCTACTTGAAGGATGTTCTCACGCGCCTGCCGACGCAGCGGGCGAGTGAAATCGGTAACCTTTTGCCGCATCAATGGGTGCCGGCCTACCTTACACAAAGTAAGTTGGGTAGACGCATACCCTAATCCCATCGGAGCGCCTCATGTTCAGCCATGTCACAATCGGCACCAACGACCTCGCCAGCGCCACAAACTTCTATGGGTGGCTACTTGCACCGCTAGGCATCACGTTGCTTGCCCTCAAGCACAATCCTGAACGCGCTCTATTCACCCAAAGTATGACTGACTCAGGTACGGCGTTCTGCATCTACAGCCCTCTAAATGGCGAACACGCAACACCAGGTAACGGGTCGATGGTTGCGTTCGAAGCCCAAACGCGGGCGCAGGTTGATGATTTCTACGCGATCGCTATGGCTAACGGGGCATCAGACGAAGGCGCACCAGGGCTGCGTCCTCAGTACTCTCTGGATTATTACGGTGCTTACATCAGAGACCCCGACGGCAACAAGATATGTTGCGTATGTCACAGCGCTGACTGACTGAACCTTCGACTTCTGCGCTGATGAAGTTTCCGACTCAGCGGGCTCTTACCTGAGTCACGCAAGGTGACTTGGGCAGACGCTTAC
>NZ_JACYVI010000031.1 GCF_014842265.1 Pseudomonas sp. CFBP 13711 | reverse complement strand
GAGCGAGTTGCTCGTTTACAAGCTCCATAAAGGCACGCCGATTGAGCAGGCCGCTGAGTGAGTCGTACCTTGCCAGCTTCTCTGTATGGGACTGCAACCCTTCGAGTTGAAGGTAATTGCGTCGGGCATTACTGATCATCTTCATGAGCAACACTCCCGGCCCGATCAAGGCGATTAGTGAAAAACCCGTAGATGTCAGTACGAAACGTAACCTTTCTCCTTCCTCAAAAATGCCGTCATAATGAAGGCCAAGCCCCCGCATCACCCATGCCTTCAGCTCAAACTCCCAGAGAATGGAAAGGGCCATGACGGTAAGCAGGGTGAGAAAAAGTAGCTGTATCAGACGGTATGGACTGGGTAAGCGTAAATAGGTCATGGGCAGCCTCACAGGCCAAGCTAGCAGCACGTAATATCAGATGGCCACCTTCCCATAAGGCCATGGCGTCGGTTATAGAACCTGTTTATTCATTCAATAGAAAAGATTGCTTTTTCTAGGGAGCTTCATCTTTATGGGCATGCCAACGGGGGTTGGCGCTATCGCCGAAATAGCGTACGGCCCATTAGTTTGCCCTGAGATACTGCGCCTTGTGGGCAGGCCACCCAGCCGACCCGCTCTTTATTAAGCATCAGACAGCGCCCGTCGCAGCTTCCACACAATGGTTGATCGGCACTGCTGCGTCCAACTAACCGCCATGGGTCCAAGATCCCGATTCACTCTTGACTTGCTCAAGAGTCCTCATCGGCTTTTCTCCTTGCAGGATTCTCGTTTGTGACCGGCAGATGGACATCCCGGACACTCGCATTGTCATGAAATGCTATCGACGGGACGAGGGAAACCTTGAGTATCTCCCTCAGAGCAGCGCACTCGGCGGGCAGGTTTAGGTTTGGATCCTCTGACTCTAGCCAAGGCGCTCTTCGTAGCTCGGTACTATTCGTAGCTCAGTCTTGGCGGCTTGCCGCTGGCGGAGGGTCATGTTTGGGCGGTCGCGGCATGACTCCGTCCTTCGATTTAGTCGACGCCAAAGCGAAATTGGTTCTGCTACCTCGGTCCACCGCGATGGCCTGGAGATGCTAGCTCGGCGCCAGTCCACGCAGCTCGGGTACAAAAACTGCATAGGCCATTTGACCGCCAATTTGATGACAACCTATGAAGCCTCCATATTTTACCTTACCGAGGCTTTCACCCTCGGCGCTCACCAGGGCGCTGATTGGCTTCATCGCGCTTGTATGTTTATCGTTGATGCTTGCTACAGCGTGGCAGATGAATCAATCCAGGCTTGAGCGCATCGCTAATGCCAAAATTGCAGTTTCAAACATTGTTCTAGCTGCTGAACAGCAAGCTCAGGACACAATACGCCAGGCTGACAATACGCTGCGCGATCTTGTTGAGCGTGTGGGACACGATGGTGTAGCGGGAGAACAGTTGTTACGACTGACGAAGCTGATGGCTCAGGACGTGATAAACGTGGAAGGACTTCAAGGGCTGTTTATCTACGATGCCCAAGGTCAGTGGGTCGCCAATTCCTTTGCGCACAGTGTGCAGGAAAAAAACAACGGCGACCGCGCCTATTTTGCCTATCACCGCGACCACACCGATGAATCAATTCATGTTGGCTCAATTGTAAAAAGCCGCAATACGGGAGATATGGTTATCCCGATCAGTCGGCGTATCAATACTCCTGATGGGGAGTTTGCAGGTGTCGCCTTGGCGACGGTCCCGGTCGCATGTTTTCAAGCGTTCTTCGAGCGAATGGATGTAGACGACAAAGGCGTTATCTTTCTCGCATTGAACAATGGTGATCTGCTGGCTCGCCGGCCAACATTGACTGCACTGATGACGACCAATGTGGCCAGGGGGGATATATTTACCCGCTATCTGCCATACAGCGACAATGGCACTGCCGTAATCAAGTCTGTGGTGGATGGCGTGGAAAGGATATATGCCTATCGACGGGTGTCCGGCCTACCCATCGTTGCAGCTGCAGGTGTGTCGTACCAACATGTCTTCGCGCCCTGGTGGGCTTATGCGTACAGATCCATGGCTTTGATCGGCATGATCACGTTGGCTCTGTGCTTGCTGGGCATTCTGTTATACCGGCAGATCCAGCAGCTAATCACCGCGGAGGGTGAGCTGAACGTCGCCAGAAATGAAATGGAGATTATCGCTCAGACTGATAGCCTGACACATCTGGCCAACAGACGGCGTTTCGATGCTACCTTGCAGCAGGAGTGGGGGCGGGCCAGGCGAAATAACTCAACCATAGCGCTTATCCTGTTGGACATTGACTGGTTCAAACAATACAACGACCACTATGGCCATCTGCAGGGTGACGACTGCCTGAGGCAGGTGGCAGAAATCATCGGGACCTGCGTCAATCGTCCGGGCGATCTTGCCGCACGGTATGGTGGGGAGGAATTTGTGGTCCTGCTGCCTGAGACGAATCTGGCCGGCGCTTTTAGCGTCGCCGAAAATGTCAGGTTGTCCATCGCCAATGCACTCATTGATCACGCCGGCAGCTCGCTGGGCATCTTAACGATCAGTTGCGGCGTGGTGGCGATCAATTCACCTGCAAAGGATTCCTATACAGCCGCCCTGGCAGAAGCAGATCGACTTCTCTATCTCGCTAAAAGCAAAGGTCGCAATGCTGTAGAGGGTCAGTCAATGCCTGATACTTACCGGCTGCATCAGACAAACGTTATCGACCTGTCTCGATAGCCGAGCATCAGGGCATACTTGAGAAGAAGATCAACCACAACTGCGGCAGCTGAATTGAACGAGGATCGCTCATTCAGTCGTCGGTCCTGTCTCGAAAAGCCGCACCTGGCGAATTGGGGTCAAAGGAAAATCAACTTGAAGCGGAGCCCTTGATGCGGCAACGATTCACGCTGCGAAAGCAACGTGAGCGTTCGTTTCGGACATCATAGACCAACTGCATGGCCTGCTCGTCAGTCACAACACCTGTTCTTCGAGCTTGCTCAATCCTGATGAGTAATGCATCACATTCATCTTCAAGGCTGGCCCAGTGAGCCAGGTGCAGAGTACGAATGGATTGTTTGAGAGCATCGAGCATAGGATCACCTGGATATCGCGCATAACCGAGTGGTAAATGCGAATTGCTGGGCAAGCCTGATTTTAAATCCATCACTATCTGGCTTGGCCCGAGAACTGCTCAACGGCTGCTACCACACTGTTGGCACTCTGCTGAATGTCCTTGATCACCTCGTCCGCCTCGCTTGCCAACTCCAGCGCCGTACCGGCCTGCTGCTTACTTTTTCCGATCATGTCCACCGCAGTGGAAGCGAGGATCTGATTCTTTTTCACGACCTCAACAATCTCTGCCGTTGCCTGAGTGGTTCAAAGGGCCAGTTGCCTGACCTCGTCAGCGACTACAGCAAATCCCCGGCCCTGCTCTCCGGCGCGTGCTGCTTCGATTGCTGCGTTCAAGGCCAACAGGTTGGTCTGGTCCGCGATGCTGCCAATGGTTTTGACAATGGTGCCGATTTCCTGGCTCTGGGCATCCAGAGCCTCAATGCCATGCGCCGCATCTTCCATCAACGCCGAAAGCGTGTTGAGGGTTGTAACGGTATTCTGGATAACTCCGCGGCCTTGCTGTGCACTGGCGTCTGTTTGAACAGACGTATCGTGGGCCATGCCGGCCGCCTCTGATATGGCGCGCTCACGGTTGACCTAGTCAGTGATTACGGTAGCGAGTTTGGCTATCTTGTACAGCTTGCCGTTGGCATCTACGATCGGATTGTAGGAAGCCTCGAGCCAGACCTCCCGGTTAGATTTATCCAATCGGCAAAACCTCCCGGCGACGTACGAGCCCTGTCGCAGGGTCTGCCAAAACTGCTCATATTCTGTTGAACCGACATCAGATGGCAGGCAAAAGATCCGGTGATGCTGGCCTTGGATTTGGGGCAATGAATAGCCCATGGCGTGCAGAAAATTCTGATTGGCCGTCAGGACTACCCCATCCAGAGAAAACTCGATGACGGCAGTGGAGCGCATCAGGGCCCCCACCAACGCTTCATTCTCCCTTGAGGCCTCAATGGTCCTGGTCAGCACGCTGCAATACAAAACGATGCGTTCGACCCGTCCGCTCTCACCGGCGAAAGGTATAACCATTGCCCGCAGCCAGACATGACGACCCTCACGACTGCACAGGCGCAAGGTACCGCTGTAATGCTTGCCCTTGGTAATTGCCTCCAAAGCGCGGCGCTGATGGACATCACCGTGCAGCTCAGCGGGGCTGAATTCCCGCAGGGTCCGACCGGACAATTCAGCTTGAGTGAATCCCAGCTCTTTTTCGAACAGAGCATTTACCTCCAGGATTACGCCTGCCGCATCCAGCGTCACCGCCACGGTTTCGAGATCCAGTGTCGCCTTGACCTGCTCCAGAGCTCCCAGCCGTTTTTCCAACTGCTGGATTCTGTTTTTCAACCGGTTATTGAACATGACAGTCACTCGCATTGATGAAAATACTATCGACGGGACGAATGAAACCTTGAGTATTCCCCTCAATGGCAGCATGCATGGCAGTTTCAGCAACAAGCGCTGACGGCGTGGGTTGTAGCGACCAAGCGACCATGCAATGTCCGGCCAACGCTTTTACCGGCATGGCTGCGTTTCGGTGTAAGCGTCTGCCCAAGTCACCTTGCGTGACTCAGGTAAGAGCCCGCTGAGTCGGAAACTTCATCAGCGCAGAAGTCGAAGG
>NZ_JACYVI010000030.1 GCF_014842265.1 Pseudomonas sp. CFBP 13711 | reverse complement strand
AGATCTTAACCACCCGCTCTTTAACAACTGAATCAAGCAATTCGTGTGGGTGCTTGTGCTGTAAGACTGAAGTCGCAAGATTATCAGCATCGCAAGTTACTCCACGAGAAATCATGGTTTAACCAACGATTGCTGAGCCAAGTTTATAAGGTTTTCTCAAAACCTAATTGCAGTATTGAACTGAAGAGTTTGATCATGGCTCAGATTGAACGCTGGCGGCAGGCCTAACACATGCAAGTCGAGCGGATGAAGAGAGCTTGCTCTCTGATTCAGCGGCGGACGGGTGAGTAATGCCTAGGAATCTGCCTGGTAGTGGGGGACAACGTCTCGAAAGGGACGCTAATACCGCATACGTCCTACGGGAGAAAGCAGGGGACCTTCGGGCCTTGCGCTATCAGATGAGCCTAGGTCGGATTAGCTAGTTGGTGAGGTAATGGCTCACCAAGGCGACGATCCGTAACTGGTCTGAGAGGATGATCAGTCACACTGGAACTGAGACACGGTCCAGACTCCTACGGGAGGCAGCAGTGGGGAATATTGGACAATGGGCGAAAGCCTGATCCAGCCATGCCGCGTGTGTGAAGAAGGTCTTCGGATTGTAAAGCACTTTAAGTTGGGAGGAAGGGCAGTAAGCGAATACCTTGCTGTTTTGACGTTACCGACAGAATAAGCACCGGCTAACTCTGTGCCAGCAGCCGCGGTAATACAGAGGGTGCAAGCGTTAATCGGAATTACTGGGCGTAAAGCGCGCGTAGGTGGTTTGTTAAGTTGAATGTGAAATCCCCGGGCTCAACCTGGGAACTGCATCCAAAACTGGCGAGCTAGAGTAGGGCAGAGGGTGGTGGAATTTCCTGTGTAGCGGTGAAATGCGTAGATATAGGAAGGAACACCAGTGGCGAAGGCGACCACCTGGGCTCATACTGACACTGAGGTGCGAAAGCGTGGGGAGCAAACAGGATTAGATACCCTGGTAGTCCACGCCGTAAACGATGTCAACTAGCCGTTGGAAGCCTTGAGCTTTTAGTGGCGCAGCTAACGCATTAAGTTGACCGCCTGGGGAGTACGGCCGCAAGGTTAAAACTCAAATGAATTGACGGGGGCCCGCACAAGCGGTGGAGCATGTGGTTTAATTCGAAGCAACGCGAAGAACCTTACCAGGCCTTGACATCCAATGAACTTTCCAGAGATGGATTGGTGCCTTCGGGAACATTGAGACAGGTGCTGCATGGCTGTCGTCAGCTCGTGTCGTGAGATGTTGGGTTAAGTCCCGTAACGAGCGCAACCCTTGTCCTTAGTTACCAGCACGTTATGGTGGGCACTCTAAGGAGACTGCCGGTGACAAACCGGAGGAAGGTGGGGATGACGTCAAGTCATCATGGCCCTTACGGCCTGGGCTACACACGTGCTACAATGGTCGGTACAGAGGGTTGCCAAGCCGCGAGGTGGAGCTAATCCCAGAAAACCGATCGTAGTCCGGATCGCAGTCTGCAACTCGACTGCGTGAAGTCGGAATCGCTAGTAATCGCGAATCAGAATGTCGCGGTGAATACGTTCCCGGGCCTTGTACACACCGCCCGTCACACCATGGGAGTGGGTTGCACCAGAAGTAGCTAGTCTAACCTTCGGGAGGACGGTTACCACGGTGTGATTCATGACTGGGGTGAAGTCGTAACAAGGTAGCCGTAGGGGAACCTGCGGCTGGATCACCTCCTTAATCGAAGACTCAGCTTCTTCACAAGTTCCCACACGAATTGCTTGATTCATTGAAGAAGACGATAGAAGCAGCTTTAAGCTCCAAGCTGATAGCTCACGCTAACAGTTACAAGCTCGAAATTGGGTCTGTAGCTCAGTTGGTTAGAGCGCACCCCTGATAAGGGTGAGGTCGGCAGTTCGAATCTGCCCAGACCCACCAATTTTGTTATGGGGCCATAGCTCAGCTGGGAGAGCGCCTGCCTTGCACGCAGGAGGTCAACGGTTCGATCCCGTTTGGCTCCACCATAACTGCTTCTGCCTTGTGAAAGCTTAGAAATGAGCGCTCCATCCGCCGGATGATGAGTGTTGATTTCTAGTCTTTTGATTAGATCGTTCTTTAAAAATTTGGGTATGTGATTGAAATATAGACTGGGCACCTCTTTCACTGGTGCGTGTCCAGGCTAAGGTAAAGTTTGTGAAATGCAAACTTTCGGCGAATGTCGTCTTCACAGTATAACCAGATTGCTTGGGGTTATATGGTCAAGTGAAGAAGCGCATACGGTGGATGCCTTGGCAGTCAGAGGCGATGAAAGACGTGGTAGCCTGCGAAAAGCTTCGGGGAGTCGGCAAACAGACTGTGATCCGGAGATGTCTGAATGGGGGAACCCAGCTGTCATAAGACAGTTACCTTACACTGAATACATAGGTGTATGGAGCGAACCAGGGGAACTGAAACATCTAAGTACCCTGAGGAAAAGAAATCAACCGAGATTCCCTTAGTAGTGGCGAGCGAACGGGGACCAGCCCTTAAGTTGATTTGAGATTAGCGGAACGCTCTGGAAAGTGCGGCCATAGTGGGTGATAGCCCTGTACGCGAAAATCTCTTGTCAATGAAATCGAGTAGGACGGGGCACGAGAAACCTTGTCTGAACATGGGGGGACCATCCTCCAAGGCTAAATACTACTGACTGACCGATAGTGAACCAGTACCGTGAGGGAAAGGCGAAAAGAACCGCGGAGAGCGGAGTGAAATAGATCCTGAAACCGTATGCGTACAAGCAGTGGGAGCCCACTTTGTTGGGTGACTGCGTACCTTTTGTATAATGGGTCAGCGACTTATTTTCAGTGGCGAGCTTAACCGAATAGGGGAGGCGTAGCGAAAGCGAGTCTTAATAGGGCGTCTAGTCGCTGGGAATAGACCCGAAACCGGGCGATCTATCCATGGGCAGGTTGAAGGTTGGGTAACACTAACTGGAGGACCGAACCGACTACCGTTGAAAAGTTAGCGGATGACCTGTGGATCGGAGTGAAAGGCTAATCAAGCTCGGAGATAGCTGGTTCTCCTCGAAAGCTATTTAGGTAGCGCCTCATGTATCACTGTAGGGGGTAGAGCACTGTTTCGGCTAGGGGGTCATCCCGACTTACCAAACCGATGCAAACTCCGAATACCTACAAGTGCCGAGCATGGGAGACACACGGCGGGTGCTAACGTCCGTCGTGAAAAGGGAAACAACCCAGACCGTCAGCTAAGGTCCCAAAGTCATGGTTAAGTGGGAAACGATGTGGGAAGGCTTAGACAGCTAGGAGGTTGGCTTAGAAGCAGCCACCCTTTAAAGAAAGCGTAATAGCTCACTAGTCGAGTCGGCCTGCGCGGAAGATGTAACGGGGCTCAAACCATGCACCGAAGCTACGGGTATCATCTTAGGATGATGCGGTAGAGGAGCGTTCTGTAAGCCTGTGAAGGTGAGTTGAGAAGCTTGCTGGAGGTATCAGAAGTGCGAATGCTGACATGAGTAACGACAATGGGTGTGAAAAACACCCACGCCGAAAGACCAAGGTTTCCTGCGCAACGTTAATCGACGCAGGGTTAGTCGGTCCCTAAGGCGAGGCTGAAAAGCGTAGTCGATGGAAAACAGGTTAATATTCCTGTACTTCTGGTTATTGCGATGGAGGGACGGAGAAGGCTAGGCCAGCCTGGCGTTGGTTGTCCAGGTTTAAGGTGGTAGGCTGAAATCTTAGGTAAATCCGGGGTTTCAAGGCCGAGAGCTGATGACGAGTGTCCTTTAGGACACGAAGTGGTTGATGCCATGCTTCCAAGAAAAGCTTCTAAGCTTCAGGTAACCAGGAACCGTACCCCAAACCGACACAGGTGGTTGGGTAGAGAATACCAAGGCGCTTGAGAGAACTCGGGTGAAGGAACTAGGCAAAATGGCACCGTAACTTCGGGAGAAGGTGCGCCGGTGAGGGTGAAGGACTTGCTCCGTAAGCTCATGCCGGTCGAAGATACCAGGCCGCTGCGACTGTTTATTAAAAACACAGCACTCTGCAAACACGAAAGTGGACGTATAGGGTGTGACGCCTGCCCGGTGCCGGAAGGTTAATTGATGGGGTTAGCTAACGCGAAGCTCTTGATCGAAGCCCCGGTAAACGGCGGCCGTAACTATAACGGTCCTAAGGTAGCGAAATTCCTTGTCGGGTAAGTTCCGACCTGCACGAATGGCGTAACGATGGCGGCGCTGTCTCCACCCGAGACTCAGTGAAATTGAAATCGCTGTGAAGATGCAGTGTATCCGCGGCTAGACGGAAAGACCCCGTGAACCTTTACTATAGCTTTGCACTGGACTTTGAATTTGCTTGTGTAGGATAGGTGGGAGGCTTTGAAGCGTGGACGCCAGTCTGCGTGGAGCCAACCTTGAAATACCACCCTGGCAACTTTGAGGTTCTAACTCAGGTCCGTTATCCGGATCGAGGACAGTGTATGGTGGGTAGTTTGACTGGGGCGGTCTCCTCCTAAAGAGTAACGGAGGAGTACGAAGGTGCGCTCAGACCGGTCGGAAATCGGTCGTAGAGTATAAAGGCAAAAGCGCGCTTGACTGCGAGACAGACACGTCGAGCAGGTACGAAAGTAGGTCTTAGTGATCCGGTGGTTCTGTATGGAAGGGCCATCGCTCAACGGATAAAAGGTACTCCGGGGATAACAGGCTGATACCGCCCAAGAGTTCATATCGACGGCGGTGTTTGGCACCTCGATGTCGGCTCATCACATCCTGGGGCTGAAGCCGGTCCCAAGGGTATGGCTGTTCGCCATTTAAAGTGGTACGCGAGCTGGGTTTAGAACGTCGTGAGACAGTTCGGTCCCTATCTGCCGTGGACGTTTGAGATTTGAGAGGGGCTGCTCCTAGTACGAGAGGACCGGAGTGGACGAACCTCTGGTGTTCCGGTTGTCACGCCAGTGGCATTGCCGGGTAGCTATGTTCGGAAAAGATAACCGCTGAAAGCATCTAAGCGGGAAACTTGCCTCAAGATGAGATCTCACTGGAACCTTGAGTTCCCTGAAGGGCCGTCGAAGACTACGACGTTGATAGGTTGGGTGTGTAAGCGCTGTGAGGCGTTGAGCTAACCAATACTAATTGCCCGTGAGGCTTGACCATATAACACCCAAGCAATCTGCAGAAAGACAGCAGGTTGCGGTGTGTGAAGACGCATGAAGACGAAAGTTTGCGAACACACAAGCTGCACCTTGATCACATACCCGATTTGCTGAAGCGTTCGAGAGAACGAGTCAGTACCCGAATTTCTTGACGACCATAGAGCATTGGAACCACCTGATCCCATCCCGAACTCAGCAGTGAAACGATGCATCGCCGATGGTAGTGTGGGGTTTCCCCATGTGAGAGTAGGTCATCGTCAAGATTAAATTCC
>NZ_JACYVI010000029.1 GCF_014842265.1 Pseudomonas sp. CFBP 13711 | reverse complement strand
CCTTCGACTTCTGCGCTGATGAAGTTTCCGACTCAGCGGGCTCTTACCTGAGTCACGCAAGGTGACTTGGGCAGACGCTTACGCTGCAGCTCAGCATGATGCCGGTGAAACTCCTCAAAGGCGCTGGAAATCCCTTTATCAACCAGCTCCAATGTCTCTCCATTTCCTATGGTCTCGAGGCTAGACAGATCGACTTTTTGGTCTTGGCAAAATCGCTCAAGCAAATTACAGAAGGGGTCCTTATGATCGATATGCAGATCCTTACGGTGGATGATGTCTGCACCAGTCACCGAGCATTTGGTTGGCAAACCTAAACCATGACGGAAAGCCTGCATCTGTGGACGCACCACAAACCTCAGTGCTTCACAGACTTTGCCATGTGGCGATTGAGGAACGCCAGTGATGCATCGCTCATATGAGAAGCTGTCTTCGCTCCCGTCACTCCGGACCAACCAAAACCCATTGCCGGCACCTAACGCATTTCTCTTGATCTTGAAATGGTCGACCCCCACTCCAATTTTTCGCTCCGCATCAGGATGCAATGCGATGAGCAAATGCAATTTTTTGATAGCGTGCCTGTTAGTAATCGCGCCTGCGGGAGCAGACTGCAAATAGCTTTTCAACACATCCAAAAGCGCTTTTTTTGATTCGTACTCGAAAGGCCCCAACCAATACATTTCTGAATGTCTCCATGACATGTGAAGCGGCTATTCACCGCAACGCTGGCAACGATACTGAAACTGTGGCTAGTGACTATTTGCTTCTGGCGCTGCTGCGATCCAACTCCGCAGGCTCAGTCCATTCTGCCCCCTAACAGCCACTCGAAGCGCCATTATTTGGCCATTATCACACAGTGCCTCTGAATATTGTCACGATCCGACTGCCACTGAGTGATAGCAGGCTCGTAGCTGCCGCAAAGGTGCCTTTGTAGAACCCCCTTAGGGTGCTTGATTCAGCACATATCGATTGAAATTCAGTCGATTGATTCAGCAATCTTCAAAGGCCAGCCTCCCGCGCAAAGGTACTCGGTAGGTACCTGCCGTCCACGCTGGCGAAGCAATTGCACTATCGTGACAGTCGAAACCCCTAATCTGCCCCCCAATCAGGTGACCTTGCAGTGAACGCCAGGTACAGCCCTTCCGGGAGCTGTAAATGCAGATAACTTCTATCCAGATCAAGCAGGTCAAACATCTGGCCAAACAGCTTGAGAACACCTACCAATCTCCTTAATCTCGGCCAGCGCCTAGACAAAGCAGTCACTCAGTCCCGAGGTGTCCGGCACTACCATGAAGCGCACTGCTTTTATGACGAATGGATCATGCTTCAGGTGCACCCCTCCGAAGATGCTGACCGAGTGACCAAATGCGCTTACTGCGAATTCAGCTCTTCTCCGGATATCAGGGAAGATCTCCAATCACATCGCAACATCCATCAGCAATTTCATGAAGCGTGCGTATCCCTGAGCTAGAAGCCTGGTAACTAAGTGCACCGCGAGCGTGTGAAATATGATGGGCGTCAGAAGGCTGACAATGGCAACTCGATCGAGGACCAAATAAAAGGAGTGCTGATGCTGCTTAGAGGTTTATTCCTTAGCAAGATTTGAAACGTTCTACCGTTTGCTTAGGTTTGAGGTCAAGATATAGGTTCAAGCGCTGATTGACGGAGCCAGCATGCGTATCGACCAAGATTCCCGCTCAGACGCAATCCTCAGGATTGAGCATCTCTTAGACAGCTTCAACTATTCCGTCTGGGTTAACACCTACGGACCTTTTGACCTAAGTAGAACGCTTGCGGAGCAACTGTACCATTCCATTGGTAACTAAAAAATCACTAATGGCCAGTTCTGCGTGACTGCAAGCGAAGTCCGCAGCGAGTTGACTGAGAAACTGGTGCACTTGGTGGGATGACGGTTATGGTCCGCAAGATCTCACGGCAAAACGCTCGGAAATCCTGACCCTCTTGAGAGCCTGTCCACGTTTATGCACCTCGAGCAAGCCACCGCCATAACCTCGTTTTGGCTAACCGACGGCCATCCGGCGTACCCTGTCTTTTGGGACTTCTCTTTCGACATCCAGTGCCATGGGAAAAGATAGATTTTTATGGGGAGTAGCCGCGACTAGAATAAATGAAAAATAAATCCGTCCTCTTTTTCGGCTTTTCTGGTCCATCGTTATCGGCAATGCAGGTGGTGGCTTTTCGACACAAAGCCGCCCCCACTGAAGAATGGCAGAACCGGTCGGCGTCAGCCGCTGGTGGCAAGCTGCGGTTGGCCAGATGCGGTTGGCCAGATGCGGACATTCATTAACGGTATTTTTCGACGCTAAACAGACGTCAGGTGCGGTAAGTGAGCGACGAAATTGTACGAATCACCAGGAGGTGGCACACTAGCATCATCACAGATAAATAAGCCCCAAGGACGTTCATGGCCGACTCAAGTAACAGCATTAGCAAAGTCATCACCACTAGCACCACCTTCATCGATAAAGCAGTTGAGTTTCGCCACTTCATGTTGCTTATCTCGTTTCTGTTGGCACTGGATTCATGCCTGATGATTTTCTTTAAAAAGAACCTTCTACAGTCTTTCGGTAGTTTAAGCGCCCCTGAGGTCAACGCCGCAGGGGCTTTGATTTTCCTGGGCATCTTTGCGTTTCTGATGGCCCTGCTTTTTCCTGTTTTGCGTCAAGTATTACTGGCAGTTGTCAGATGGATCAAATGGCAATATCCCGCCAAGGACGAAAAAAATAATCATGATTATCGCTATCCTTCTGGCGTCCGCAAAAAAGCGCTCATAGAAAGAGACAAACTAATCATCGAGTTGCTCGACAAAGAAGACCAGCAGAGAAGGGATCACCAGACCAACATGAACATCGGATTTGGCCTAGTGATTATGTTTGCGATTAACTATCTCGTCCTGGGAACTGACCAAGTGTTGACGCTCACTCAGACTGCGGTCACGTTGCTGGACGTTATGAAGGGGTTTTGGATTAGCGCTTTGATCAATATTTCGCTGGGTACGTTCGCCGTTTTCTTATTTGTGGTACTCGCCATGTCACTCAAACCCGAATCCAGCGATAAGATCTATCTGCCCGAGTCCGACGAGGAGAAGGCTATGCGAAAAGAAAAAGAAAAGAAGATGCAAGGGCCAAATGGTGTCTACCTAGGCTAAGAAATACATTGCGAGATAAGGGGATGGATTTATTTTACTTGGAAAATAAACTCGTCCTATTTTTGCTCGTCTGAGTTAGCTGTTGCTCAAGCAAATCAAGTGGGTCGCATGGTCATGATCTATTCGCATGAAGCCACACCGCAGGTAAAACGCATCGCCGTCTGCGGTATCAGTGAAAAGGCATACGTTCTGAAAGCGCAGAGCGGCATGTGCAACAAGCGCCCTTACTAGCACCTGTCCCACATGATGCCGCCTTGACGACGCGCGAACATAGACCCGCCGCAGCCTTGCCATGTTCTTTTCGACGTAGGGATCAACTGAAAGGCCTCCGATGGCTATTAGCTGCTGGTTTCGGTACGCGGCCATAAGACATTCGTCGGGGGCATTGAAGCGATTGACCCCGGAGTGCCACTCGGCAATCAGGCGCGTAAGAAACCTGAAGCCCTCTCCAACCGCCTCTTTCTCTAGCACCCGAATCTGCGGAGGAAGATCGGTGATCCGTTGAATGTCGACTTGGCTCATGCATCGTCCTTGATTGGGTGCATAGCTACAGGCAATGCAGATCGCGGCTTTTCGACCAAACGCGGCCAAATCGCCAAACGCATGTCCCACCGACAAGGAGCGGGACTCTCTGATTTGCGCCTCGCTCGTCACTCGCCAATTGATGGTGGGTTACGGGATTTTATGTGACTGCTTTTTGAAGTTGGCTCAGCACAACCTTTTGCCCACAGCCCTCAACACCGCTTCGCTGTGCCAGGTTTCAGCGCCAATGACGGCTGCTTCGCCGGTATCAGGCACTAATTCGATTGGGGTGGTGATGAATTGTTCGAGAAGCAGCCGCTGCGCGTCTTCAAGAAACCTGCGTTTACCTGTCAGCCAATGTCTTTGTTCGCCCGTCAGTAACAAAAGGGTTTGCGGATAGGTGCACTGCAGCTTTCGACGCAAATTAGCCAGCGCCGGTTTGTCGCCTCGGTCAATTGCCGGGGTCAGTACATACTTATTGCCCGCAGCTGCTTCCAGGTCGTATTTGTCTTGCAAATAGTCATCGACACTCACGCAGCTGCCGACCGTATCCCGCTCGCCCGTCATGACGTTGATCAAGTGCGCATTGACGCCGACGTAACAGAACTCCGTCATGCCGTGCACGACGTAATCTTCACTGTTACTGCGAATGACCCAGTAATCACCGTTGGGGGAAGCTCACATGACTGAATGACAAAACGCTCAGGTTTGCCATCTCTCATTAAGCCGTCAGACAGCCCAAGCACGATTTCGCAAGCTTGCTCTGCGCTAAACACCCGCTTGATCGCTGTCACGCTTTGCCAATACCAAGCAATGACCGCAGCCACCCTGCCGACTTCCGTTCATAGAAAGGCGTCGTTTCCTTGAGGAAGTAATCGCTAAGGCCTTCACCATCTTCGGTCACGCGATAGAGGTCAACGGGTTCGCCTTCCGGGGCGGTATCTCCGGCGACGTTACCGGCTTCGCGCATGACCCGTTCAAAATCTCCGTCCGCTTCAATACCAATGATCAGATGAGGCTTTTGATCAACCGATGGGTCATGCATCAACGCCAGAAATGCACGTTTTACGTTGCGATGTTTGGCGAGTAACTGCGTGAGTGAGTGGATCATCCTGGACGGGTATTGCGACGGCTGTCCGAGCAGCACGGTCGTGTCTTTTTCGACCGTGCGCTGCGCTGGCTTCTGGCCTATCCCGTCGGAGAGCAGATGGCGCACTTCCTCCGGCAAAAACTCTTTCCCATAAGGAGACTTAGGATTGAGAAAAAGAGGGGCGCCCCGTGTGATTTCAAAAAGCGATCTGGCCGGGATTTCTACGTAGGATTCTTCGCTGTCTATGGACCCTTGCAATATTTTCAACGAAGAAAAAAAAGGGATGACAGGTGAGCCGTCAGCCTTGTGCCAATTCGCGATGCTGATGTTGCTACCCGCTTCGAGCGTGACATGACCTTTGCCAGTCCCGGCAGTGCCAAGGACGTAGACGGTGGAATCCAGCAGCGTCTTGAAGAAGTCGGGTCGATGGGCCGGCTCATCCGCCGCCAGCCTGAGTGATTGTTCGAGGGCGTTTTCTTGCTGGGTATCCATGCTATCCATCCGTGGCTCCATCAAATCAGACAAAAAGTGAGTGCAAAGCACGCGTAGTTTTCCACGGGACTGTGAAAACAGGAAGAACAGAAGGCTCCGCTGTTGGCAGCGCTTTGCATCCAGCATCGTCAGGGCGTTTCACGCGATGTGAAAAAATGTATCGTCAATGGCAACATACTTGAAAGCCCTCTGATATCATTCTCACCTGCGAATACTTCGCATTGCCAAGGAGGCTTCAACCCTTTCTGATCACCTTCCTGGTAGCCCGTAATGTTCCTTTCGCATCCGTTTCGCCCCACCGTGCTTGCGCTTTGCTGCTCTGCGA
>NZ_JACYVI010000028.1 GCF_014842265.1 Pseudomonas sp. CFBP 13711 | reverse complement strand
CGCCAGTTTGGTTACGTGAAAGTACGCTTTCGTGGGCTGATGAAAAACACGGCCCAACTGACCACGCTGTTCGCCCTGTCGAACCTGTGGATGGCTCGAAAACGACTGATGGGTTTGGGTGAGTTGCGCACTTAACACAGAGAACCGGGCGGAAAACCTCCGCTGCACACTGTATTAGGCCGTTTTCAGGGAATAGCGCTAAGTGCCGGCGAATTACGGCATGCCATCGCTGCGCGGAAAGTTGATCGGAGCATCCCTAGAACTGGTGCCCACTTAAATTTAAATGCACATCATGCCTTGGCCTTCAAGGGCTGGGTAGATGGCTTGGTCGGACGCATATGAAGAGCCGTCAACCCAGCCTCGATAGCTTCAAGGTTAGTGTTGAATAGGTAGTCGAGCAAGTTACCTTGCTCGGGGTTGATCTGCTCGCCATGCGCTTAGAAACCTTTTTTAAAGAGCCTATCCAGATTTTCCGGTGCTTGGTCAATCCCATATCTTGCGGCGGTCAGGCGACCTACTGAAGCCATAATATTCAAGGGGTTAGGAAATCCTCTGCCTACAAATGCCAATAGCAGCTCCCCAGTTGAGGCGTTCTGCACCTCTACCCAGTAGGTGATAGACCCCACCATCAATCCATCAGCACCACAGTAGGCTTGATACAAATTGAAGCCAAAAGATAACGGGTCAAATCTTGCCACGGTTGAAAGGACAGGTATATTCGCCTTTACGCTAGTGAGAGAGAAGCGTATTTTTATCGTGTCTGGTCGGGGGAATTCGATTATATCAAACTTTTGCGAGATACTACACTTGAACGCGCAATACAGTTCGCATTGTAACGTTTCGTGCTCGGCTGCTGACACAGATATCGAACAGCCTGATAAATCTTCTTGAGGTGTTACCGAAGTCAATATGGCATATTTATAATCTGTCCAGCTAACCTTTTTGTGGTATATAAATGGAACTCTACAGGCGTCGATACCTTTATTGATTTTCAGTGGATTCCAGAGCACATCATCTAGTGCTATCGCCCCGGTCGCCCTGGAGCGAGCCAGGGCAGTAGCTGCATGAAAGGCACTCAGCATATTCCCGAACTGGATTTTCATATTTGTACCTCCGAATGTGATTTAGACATGGGGCTTTCTTAGCAGCTTATTTGTTGAAATCATCTGGCCATTCACTACTAACCACATAGAAATAACGCATGCTATCGAACACATGATAAGCAAATTCATCTCATTTTTCCTCACGGTCGTTTTTACAGATGCAGCTTGATGAGGATCGTAGATCAACGGAGTTGTGAAAATACATGCGCCATCCGTAATGCGCCGTGCTGGATGCCCGTAAGGGCTGAGCTCAATATCTCATAGGTTGCACTAATTTCGTAAGCACTTGGTTTTGGCGGGTGAAAACGAATGGTCGCTTGACTAGTCGTACAACTTCAGCCGTGTAATATACCGACCACGAAACTCGCCTCGTTGGTCTCGACACGCTTGCGCGAGGTTGTAAGACCTAAAATGATATAAAAGAGCGTTAAACTGGTAAGGAAAGCAGTTTTTGTGGATGCACTAGCGAGCCTTATTCAGATACGCATAGCCCCCCTCACGCCATCAACCCTCCCGAAATTTGAATAATGGCCGATTGTACCTCTGAGTTCACTATCCATCCATGTATTACTTTAATATCATAATGACCTCTATGTTTGGGTCCGCTAGTTGGCGGTTGACCGGCGTATAAAGGATTATCGGCTTAACGATGACCCTATCCGTAGCAGCCCAGCGTGAGACCTGGCCGTACGAATAAGCACTGCGCCCTAGGGGTGTTGGGTGTTCACTCCCCCACTGATTCACCCAGCCGATGTCTGCTTCCTGCACCGGCAGGTGGCCTGTGCAGCTCGCCAAAATGAGAGAAAGACTGCAGAGATACCGCTTCTATTGACATGCTCGGACCTGCCCTTTGCTGGTGAATATCGTGCACGGAACTTGGGAGGGTCATAAATCTGACCATCCGACCACCGGTGAGTTAGAACCCCTGGAACCGAACAAGGTGAACAGTACCGTACGGTTCATCTATCATTCTACGGCGCGTCGCGGATGTCAACTATTTGCTCGCGTCGTTTTTCTGAGGTACCTGAGGAGACTTAGGTTTTGTACGAAAAGTCGGTGCGGGTAGAATTGCCGCCATGATTGGCTGGAGGCCCGCATGACAAAGCGTCACGAGCTCTCCGGCGCATCGCGGGAATTGAGCAGGGATCTGGTTTCTCCAGAGCAGAAAATGGGTCGCCGACGCAGTGATGCTCATCTGATACTCCACGCAACCCTCTGGATCCGATGCTCGGGCGCAGCCTGGCGGGATCTGTCTGAACGCTTTGGGCCCTGGTCAACGGTGTATCAGCGGTTTCGTGACTGGCGCGACGACGGCATGTTCGACCGAATACTCGAGCGTTTGCATATTCGACTGAACCGGGAAGGACTGATTGATCTGGACACCTGGATGATCGACTCCACAGCGGTACGAGCAGACTAACCTGCTGGCCCTTAATGCTGCCATCGAAGCCGCCCGTGCCGGTGAGGCCGGACATGGCTTCGCGGTGGTCGCAGGTGAAGTCCGAACTCTCGCTTATCGCACGCAGGGATCCACCTGCGAGATTGAGCAGATAACCGTCAGCGGCTAAAACACAGCTGAGCAAGCCGTTGACGCAATGCGCGGTAGTACTTTGCGCGCCCAAGGCACTCCGGAAATCACCCAAGAATCCGGCAAAACACTGGAAGACATCTTCACTGCCATCAGCCAGATCAACAAACGTAATCTGGTCATCGCCAGCGCAGCAAAAAAGCAAGCTCAGGTCGCCCGGAAGGTGGGCAGTAGCCTACTTGAAATTTGCGGCCTGTCTGCGCAGTCTGCCGCAGGAGCTGTGCAGTCAGGTTTAACAGTCGAGTTCAATGACCTTGTAGCGCCCTTTCGCCCTCAGGAGGGTGTAGACAAAATCAATCCGTTAGTCGGCGTGCGCGTATGCGTGCCTCGGCCAGCCACACCCACGCCACTGATAGTCATTGCGGAACCATTGGCCGATCAACAGGCTTCGAGATTTATGATCGACATCCACGACTTCACTCCCCACGCACACTTGTTATGAAGAGGGGGCCACTATGCTCTGAGGTAATATCAATTCAAAAGAAAAAATAAAACGGGCGGTAGTTATAAAAGCACTATGGGCATATCGACATACCGGCATGACAACACGCGCTCATCGACCTGCTGGCACGCTAGAAATGTATCAAGCGGGCGTGTCGGTAACGTTCTCCCCATCAGCTCATCCAATTTCCTCGTCAACGTTGTAGGTCTGGGCAACCACATAACTGCTATCGGCCGAGGCGAGAAACACTGCCATGCCCGTCAGGTCCTCGGGGTTGCCCATGCGCCCAAAGGGCGCCTCCTGACTGAAGAGTTTTTTCTTTTCGCGCAGCGGCCGGTTCTCATGCTTGGTGAACTGCTCATCGACGCCGTCCCAGTGCTCGCCATCGACCACGCTAGGGGCGATGGCATTAACGTTGATGCTATGGTTGATGCGATTCAGCCCGGACGAGTGCATCAGGCTTCTGAGCGCCGGCTCCGTCGCGCATTAGAAGCCTACCAGGGCGTCCACGAGGCCGAGATCCCTGGGAGGCGGTAACGACGCGGTACGAGCGATAGGTACGAGCCGTGGCCTAGCGCAAAGTACTCAATTGCTATCCACCGAACCCGGCCAGGCGGTAGAACGAACGAGTAAAGGGGTTTATCAAATGAAGAGCAGGACTTTTTGATCGCAAGCCCGGCCGAGGAGCAGGCGCAAGTGGCGCGAGATGTGGATCGCAACCTCGTAATCATCCAGAATCTGTCGACTTAAGCGGCAGCGGGTGCTAAGCAGACGCGAGTCTGTAGTCAGGAACTCTCACGTTTGGCAATTTCCTTTAATCGCTTGTCGGGCTTTTCGAGCTCTAAGTTAGCAGTTTGAATTCTGGGTTTGTGCCGCGACCGCAGTGCCGACAACGATAGGCAGTGGCATCTTCAACATTATCATCCATTAAAACCCTCAGAGCCTAGAACTTCGCTCTAGGATGGCTTGTGCTAACTCCATATCGGTAGCCCGCAGCCCTGGATTTTCACCTCGCACATTCTGGAACATCGCCTCCAGATAGGCGCCTCTGATCTTCCCTTGGCTAGCGACAAAACTGCTTGCGTCGTCTCGCACGCCGATGACTCTTTTGTAATCGCTTGAAGTCAGATACGACGAAGCCAGTGTACCGCCAGACGTCAGCACATTTCGCAGCAGACCATCTGCACTGACGATGCCAACGGGGAACACCAACAACGCTGCCAATGCAAAAATTTTCACACCCATGATGAAACTCCCGATCAAATCGACCATTTCGACGTACCGTACGGTACTGTTTATTTATAGTCAACCTTTGGATGTGCCACATCAGGCCTCAGGGGCGCGCGCCATTCAAGAACATCTCTACCGCGTTTTCAGCCATTGTACCGATCCTGTACAGTGTCAAAGGCTCTGGAGCAATCTGAAACACCCGTCGTTCGCACTCCGTCGTGATCAGGGCCAGTAGCTGTGAAGCACGCAAAGCGGGCTCAGCTTCGCGCAACAGCCCCAATTGCATCGCGGTAAGCATGACCTGAGAAAGCGCATCGATGCACTGCTGAGGTCCGGACTCATAAAAAATCCTACCTACGTCAGACCGACCTGACTCCCCTACTACCATCCTGTAAACCGCCAATGCCTCAGCGTCGTTGGTCAGCACCGTCAGTACATTTTCAGCGAAGCTCAGCAGCGTGCTTCGCAGGCTAGGGAGATTGATGACCTGCGACTGGAGCGCATGGACCGCTTTTGCGATATAGGCCATGGCGTGGCACTCCACCACCGCCACAAACAATGACTCCTTTGAAGCAAAGTAATTATATAACGTCGTTTTCGACCCTCCCGCGCGGCGGGTTACCTCGTTCATCGAGGCCCCTTCGTAACCCATTTCAAAAAACACACTCGCGGCCGCTTCAACGATCGCCGTTCGACGCGACTCAGTTCTGACCCTCATTCGGCACTCCAAAAAAATAATGCGGAAAAACCTTGACAACTCTGGGAAGACGTACAAATATAAATGTACCGTACGGTACTGTTTACACCTATACATCTTGCACATTGTAGCTGATTGGCAGTCAGGTGGTCAGGTGGTCAGGTAGTCAGATTTGCCAATCCTGCAGCGCGATCAGAAATGCGCTGACGCTCAAGCATCTCCACTTCGCATACACCACCAAAGGCCAGGTCCGAGCATGTCAAAAGAAGCGCGTATCTCTGCAGTCTTTCTAGCGAGCCTCTGCTCGGTAAGTTGCACAAGCCAAACACCGGTGCAGTTCGCAGATATCGGCTCTGCGCATCAGTGGGGGCCAAATACCAAAGACACGTCTGGGCGTATCCCTTATTCGTATAAGCAGACCTCGAGCTGGGGCCGCTACGATACGGTTATTGTTGAACCCATAATGCTTTATACGTCGGCAGACAACCAGCTAGGAGATCTAAACATAGGCGAAATTATGCTTCTAAAAAAGAACATGGACAGCGAGTTCAAAAATGCACTCACCCGCTACTTTAAAGTCTTGGACAGCCCGGGGGGAGTACCGGGCGCCATGCGCATTCGGATCACGCTAACTGGTGCAGAAAGAAATACCGCTTTTCTGACCACTTTTTCCCGCTTTGATATTGGTTTGGGTTCTTATAACGTGGTACAGGCGGCTCGAGACAAGCGCGGTGCCTTCTCAGGCTCGGTGTATTACACCGTTGAAGTATACAACGAAGCCAGCGATCGGCTATTACAGTCATTTGTGACCCAGCAATACCCTAAGGTTTACGACATCAGTGCGACCCGAGGGCCGCTGAGCGCAGCACAAGCGGGCATCCGCCGCGGAGCAGTCGCGTTAGCGGATGAACTCTCACAACATCGTTGACCTACGATATTCATTAGGCAATATCAAAACACTGGAAGGAGGAATAACATGAATATGTTCATCATGGGCTCAATAGCATGCGTCATATTTTATTTAGCGGCTACCGGATGGCCAGGGCAGACTTAAAAAGGTGCAGCAATCTAGTCGAACGCGTAGTCGAAACCCGTAGTCGAACTGATCTATGCCGGGTCGGAGACGCGCGTTGTCGTCGAAACCCAATCCAGATTGCAGGTGACTGCGCGCTCGTTCGGTAGCGCTGAGTTGGTACCAGGGCAGCCGATCAGTATCAGCTGGATGACCGACAAGGGGGTGCTGCTGCCATGAGCTTAATGTCCAGTGCCGCGGGATCATTCAGGCGCTCAGGGACGATTTGGCTGGCGCTTCCGGGTGCGCTGTTTCTGATATTTTTCTTTTTGGTTCCCGTGGCGCGAATTCTGGGACTCAGCTTCGAGAACGCAAGTACACCCGGCTTCACAATTAAGCACTATTATACTTTCTCAGAGTACTAGGCACGACCTATTGGCTGTCAGTAGCCACCGTAATCCTTTCGGTTTTGCTGGCTTACCCTTTAGCCTGCTGGGTCAGCCAGCAACCGCGTCATCGCCCAGACATGGTGCTTTTCTTGTCTTGGTGCCTTTTTGGACAAGCTATCTGCTCAAGAGTTTTTCCTGGATACTCATTCTGGGCCAAACAGGTATTCTGTAGTGGTCTAATGAAACCGTACACCCATTTAGGCGAGAATGCTCGCCACAGAGAGGTGTCTGATGACCAAGCAGCGTCGTACCTTTACCCCTGAGTTCAAGCGCGAGGCGGCGTGCCTGGTGCTCGACCAAGGCTACAGCCATGCCGAAGCAGCCCGTTCGCTTGGGCTTGTTGATTCGGCCTTGCGTCGTTGGGTGAACCAGCTCCAGCAGGAACGTGGCGGTGTTACTCCGACCAGCAAAGCCCTGACGCCTGAGCAGCAAAAAATCCAGGAACTCGAAGCCCGCATCAACCGGCTAGAACGGGAAAAATCCATCTTAAAATAGGCCACCACGCTCTTGATGGCCGAGGAACACGAGCGTTCGCGTTAATCGATCAACTTCGGGCTCAAGAGCCGATTGATCTGTTGTGCTCGGCATTTGAAGTAACCCGATCGTGCTACTACGCGTACTGCCGGAAACGTCGGTATCCAGATGCCGAGCGGGTGGTTTTGCGCAGCCGCGTGAACGAGCTGTTTACGCAAAGCCGAAGCGCTGCGGGCAGCAGGAGCATCATGCTGATGATGAAAGAGGACGGCATGCAGATCGGGCGATTCAAGGTACGCAAGTTGATGCGCGAGATGAACTTGATCAGCAAACAGCCGGGTTCCCATGCCTATAAAAAGGCGACCGTGGAGCGGCCTGATATCCCGAACGTGCTTGATCGAGGGTTCAGCGTGGCGTCCCCCGCCAAGGTTTGGTGCGGTGACATCACGTACGTTGGGGCCGAAGGTCGGTGGCACTATCTAGCGGCGGTAATCGATCTTTATGCGCGCCGGGTTGTGGGCTGGGCGTTCTCGGCCAAGCCCGACGCCGACCTGGTGATCAAAGCGCTGGACATGGCCTATGAGCAGCGTGGTCGGCCTCAAAATGTGCTGTTTCACAGCGATCAAGGCAGTCAATACGGCAGCCGGAGTTTCCGCCAGAGACTATGGCGATACCGCTTCACACAGAGCATGAGTCGGCGCGGCAACTGCCACGATAACGCTCCGATGGAGCGGCTATTTCGCAGTCTGAAACCGACGGTGGGCTACATGAGCGCTGCGCTAGCGCAACAGGACATTGGCCGGTTCCTGATGGAGCGCTACAACTGGCGGCGACCGCATCAGTTCAACGAAGGGTTAGCGCCTGCGCTTGCTGAGGAAAAACTCAATTCAGTGTCCGGGATCAGTTGACCACTACATCCGACTTTGAGTACGCCGGCAAGCGCAAACAAACCCGCCGCGAACGCTTCCTTGCCGAGATGGATCAGGTCGTGCCCTGGGCAGGTCTGCTCGGCCTGATCGAGCCGTTCT
>NZ_JACYVI010000027.1 GCF_014842265.1 Pseudomonas sp. CFBP 13711 | reverse complement strand
AAAGCCTTCTGCGGCGCAGGGCTTCGCTGGTTCAGGCCAAAACCAGCCTGACCCAGAGCTGGGCAAATGACGCCAGTTTGAAAGCCGTGTTCGCCACTTTTCTCAAATCGGTTGAGCGCCTGGACCTGCTCGTTCAGAAAAACCTCAAAGATGTCTTGCGAGAAGCCGGTTTGCTTGAAGAAGTGGCACGTTGCCAAGCGATCGAGGGTATCGGTTTTCTGACCGCAACTGCTTTGGTCATGGCATATAACCGAGGCGACTTTAACAGCGGCGACTCTTTCATCGCTTTTTTGGGCATGGACCTAAGAGTGAGCGACTCGGGCCAAAAAAACGGCCGAAGATCTTTAACAAAGCGAGGGTGCTCGGAAGTTCGCCGATTACTGCACAACGCCGCTATGTCGGCGAGCCGATCAATTGCCTGGAAAGCGTTCTACAACAAACACCTGGGCAGCGGAAAAGCGACGACCCAGGTGCTTGTCATGCTCGGCCGTAAACTCGCTCGGATCGCGTTCTCCCTGATGAAAAACCAAAGCGAATATCAACCGAAAGGGGGGATTTTGGCTTGATGACAACCATAGAATCTCCCACAGGAATTGTGTTTACTGCGCCACAGCGCGGCTGTCTGGACGATAGGGATCATCTACAGGTTGCACGTTGGACACCGGGTTCGGGGGTGGACCTCAGCGACGACTGAACTGCAAAGGCGCGGGATCATCCTCCGGCTGAGCAGCGGAGCATGGCTTGCAAGCCCGACTCATAATTTGAAATGCCCGACCATGCCTTTCAATTCCAACCCCAGCGACGCCAGTTCGATGCTGGAAGCCGCGTTTCCCTGCATCGCCAGCGCGGACTGATCAGCGCTGGCGCGGATGCTGGTGACGCTGCGGTTGATCTCTTCCGCCACCGAACTCTGCTCTTCCGCCGCAGCGGCAATCTGTTGGTTCATCTGCTGAATCATCGACACGGCCGCGGCAATGCTGCCCAGCGCGCTCTCGGTCTGCAGCGCATCGCTCACCGCCAGTTTGACCAGCTCGCCGCTGCTGCGGATTTGCACCACCGACGCCTGGGCACCGCTTTGCAGACGGCTGACCAACCGCTCGATTTCTTCCGTGGACTGTTGCGTGCGTTTGGCCAGCGCGCGGACCTCATCGGCCACCACCGCAAAGCCCCTGCCCTGCTCCCCCGCCCGCGCCGCTTCGATGGCGGCGTTCAGTGCCAGCAGATTGGTCTGCTCGGCGACGCTTTTGATCACGCCGAGCACGGTGCCGATGTTCTGGATTTCCGCGCTGAGGTTCTCGATCGAATCGCTGGCGGAGCTGGCCGACGAGGCCAACTGTTCGATCCGCTGCATGCTCTGGCGCACCACGGCCTGGCCCGAATCGACCTTGTCGTCGGCAGTCTGCGCCGCGAGCGCGGCTTCTTCGGCGTTGCGTGCAACGTCGTGGACGGTGGCGGTCATCTGGTTCATCGCCGTCGCCACCTGCTCGGTTTCTTCCTTCTGGCTGCTGACTTCCAGATTGGTCTGCTCGGTCACGGCCGACAGGGAATGGGCGGACGTCGCCAACTGTTCAATGCCCGCCTGCAACCCGCTGACGATAGTGCTCAAGCCGGCGCCCATCTGCTGCATCGCCTGCATCAACTGGCCGATTTCGTCCTTGCGGGTGACATTCACGGTGCGGCTCAGGTCGCCGGCCGCAATCCGCTGGGCGGTGGCGATCACGCTGCGCAGCGGCGCGACGATCAGGCGCGTGATCACCAGCGCCGCGATCAGCCCGACCACCAGCGCCAGCACGGAAGAACCGATGATCATCATCGAGTTGGCCTGCAACTCGCTCTGCATCGACTGGCCTTCGGCGTCATAAGCCTGGTTGACCTGCTGCACGACGATTTTGGCGTTGCTCGCCAGTTGTTGCGTGATCTTCGCTTCCGATTCCAGCAGCCCGGTGTATTCGTTGAGCTTGTCGCTGAAATTGCTGATGTGCCCGCCCACCTCGGTCAGCACCGTGAGGTAACCGGCGTCCTTGATCACGCCCTTGAGCTGCTCGGCCAGTTCCTGCGCCTGAACCGCCTGCTCGATCTTGCCGGTCTTGACCTCCTCGCCCGAGCCCGTCTTACGGCTCTTGTCGAGGCGCACCCGGGCCTCGTCCATGGCTTGCATCATCAGTTTGGACACCTGGCTGACCTGACCGGCCTGCTCGATGAACTCCGCGCCCTGCTGGCCCTGGGAATCTTTCAGCGTGTAGGCGCCATCATCGGCCAGCCCCGCCTGCAATACGTCGAGGTTATTGGCGACGCTGGACACCGACCAGCTGGCCATTTCCAGCGCCAGGTCCTTGCTCTGACTGATGCTGACGAACTCGTCAAACGACGCGCGATAGGCCGCCAGCGCCTGCTGCACCTGGCCCATCACCTGCTCGTTGATCGGCGCGCCCGCCTTGAGCTGCTCCGCCTGGGCATTCAAACCATCGAGCCCGGCGTGAACCTGATCGACCACTTTCGGATCACCGTGCAAGGCGTAATCCTGCTCCAGCAGCCGCACGCGATTCACATCGCTGTTGAGCGCGGTCATCGCCTTCAGACTGTCGAAATGCGCACTGATCGAGCGCAGCGACCAGACCCCGATGGCCGCGACCAGCGCCGTCAACAGCAACACCAGCACGAACCCGATGCCCAGCTTCTTGGCCATCCCCAGATTGGCGAAACGCGTCTTCACGGCCGACATCATCAGTTTCCGCTCCACAGCTTGAGGGCGCACATGGCAAGGCCATCCGCGCGAGGCCAAACAATATCCGTGAAGATTCGCAATGCCCACGGGGCAAAACAAGGTCTTGACGTCAGAATGATGGCAAATAGCTAGAGCGAGGTCGCTTACAGAACGGTGATCGTCGTACTAGCGCGTGGCCGGGGCCACGGTCAGCGTGCCCGCCTCGGTATCCAGCACCGCATGACTGCCCAACGCCACCGCCAGATTGCGGTCGCCGTGTCCGATGGACAGACCACCAAGGACCGGAATGCCCAGATCGCCCAGACGCTCGATCAAAACATCGGGCGGCCGGATCGGGTTATTGCCGTGACCGGGCTCGCTGAACTGACCCAACGCGATACCGCCGAGTCGTTGCAGAATCCCGCAATTGAGCAGGTGAGTGATATTGCGGTCAACCCGATACGCCAACTCGCCAACGTCTTCGAGCAGCAGGATCGCGCCTTCCAGATCCGGCATGAACGGCGTGCCGACGCAGGTGCTCAGCATGCTCAGATTGCCGCCCAGCAAGACGCCCTCCACCGTCCCCGACGTGCGCACGGTGAAGGTGGGTTCTGATGGATCTGCGTGAATGACGGAAGGCTCGGTGCTCATCAATGCCTGCTTGAGCGTGCTGGCGAAGATGCCGCCTTTTTCCAGCTGCGCGGCCACCGGGCCGTGAACCGTGGCGAGACCTGTGTGGGTCCAGAGTGCGGCGTGCAAGGCGGTGATGTCCGAGAAGCCGACTACCAGTTTCGGGTCGCGGAGTACGGCGTCGTAGTCGAGTTGGCCGAGGATGCGCTGAACGCCGTAGCCGCCCCTATTGCAGAGGACTGCGCGGACTTCGGGGTCGGCCAGGGCGTCGTTGAGGTCGGAAATGCGATTGGCGTCGGTGCCTGCCAGGAAGCCGATGTTGTCCAGTGCGTGGGGGTAGACGCGGGGGCGTAATCCCCAGGACGTGAGTTCACGTACCGCTGCTTCCACCCGGGCTTCGGCGACCGGGCCGGCTGGGGACACCAGCGCTACGGCGTCGCCAGCGCGGAGCGGTTGGGGGTGGAGGGTTGGGCGGGAGGCAGGCATTTTTGAGGCTCGGCGGGTGTTTGGTGATGGTGCAATGTAGAGCAGTGGGGGGAGTGAATCTAGTGGGGGGTGCTGGCGTACTGGGTAGGACCGGCAGGTGACGTGGCTGCGAATTGGTGGGTGCCCGCTAGAGAGAATTTTGAAGAATCAACGATCCCGTATCGTTTATCGCGGGTTCGCAGCTTGCGGCTTTAATGGGGGGAGACATACGGGGGAGCGAATACCGGCATGACCGCCGCCGATGAGCAACTCTAAAAATGCGCGTGCTCGACCGACAATTAAGAGTCAATACTGCCTTGATGTTTCGCTGACGTGCGGACCATCGGCGCATCGGGTTTATGTGATTGGGAGCTATTGCCCAAAAGCCGCCATTCACGGAGCGCAAGAATCGGCCGGAAACGGATGATCGACTACGTCCACTAAAAGCAGAAGAAGCCTGTTGGCTTTGCGTGTCCAAGGGGCTACTAACTGACTTGGTGAACGGTGACAAACCGCGCACTGAGGCGTTTAGGGCCTGCTCAACACCATGCACCTACGTTAATTGCTCTCCTATACCGGCGGTGGCGAGGCGACCAATGGTCATTTCAGACTACCGATGAGTGCCGTGTCTTTGATGGTGATTACTCCAACATTCGGAGCTTTTAACCTTGCATCAGGCACCTCCTAAGCCTCCCATGTGTCAACAAACTCACGCGTTTTCGGATTTATGACTGAGCGAGATAGTTTCGGCGCTGAAAACGCTTGTATGTAGTTTGGGCGCCTGATACGTTCCACCTAAGCAGGGAATTATCAGGCGGGAAGCCAATGTTACGCCCCTCTGAAAATGTGACCACGCCAAAACACTTATTTCAGGGGAGAACGGCTACATGGAAGGCTTTCATGACCCTGTTAGGCATCTAAAATATCTTCGTCAATCTTTGTCACAAGATAGTGAATCAATCGGCTTTTTTTTATCTGCTGGATGCCCTCTCTCAGTGAGTATGCCGAACGATGAATGGCCTTTAATCCCTGATGTAGCAAATCTTACTAAATTCATTAACAACCAATTGACGCAAGACGTTCAATATCAAATTCTTTTGGCTGAGTTAATCAAGGCAGAACGTAACCCTGAAAACATAGAAGACACACTAAGCTTCTTAAGAAGCCTGTTAACTGTATCTAAAGGTGGAGACGTCAGAGGCTTAAGTGAGTCAAGCCTTTTAGATCTTGAAAAGAAAATCTGTAAGATTATTGTAAAAAAGATCGACGTAGCGCTTCCAAATCACGAGACCCCATATCACCAGCTATGTAAATGGATACGTTCTATTGACAGAAAAACTCCTGTCGAAATATTCACCACGAATTACGACTTACTTATGGAACAATCACTTGAGGATCTTGAGGTCGAATATTTTGATGGATTCGTGGGTGCCCGGAGATCTTTTTTTGACTTGCGAGCTCTAGAAGACAATCTAATACCTGCTCACTGGTCTAGACTCTGGAAAATTCACGGATCAATTAACTGGTACAAAGAAGAAGTGTCCGGCCTAAAAAAGGTCTATCGGTCTTCGGAGATAAAAGAAGATGCATCTCACCTAATATATCCCTCGCACTTAAAATACGAAGAGAGTCGTAAGATGCCTTATCTTGCACTCATAGACCAACTTAATAGATTTATTCGAAAAAAGTCATCATTACTTATAATGTCAGGCTACTCATTTAATGACGGCCATTTGAACGACACTATAATAAACGCCCTAAAAGCAAACCCTACTGCAATGGTGCTGGCGCTGATGTATGGAAATTTCGAGGATCAGCTTCCTGGAGGGGTAGCGAAAGAAAAGTACCCTGAGGCATATCGATTAGCAAAAAACCAGCACAATTTGAATATTTGGACATTCAACAAAGCCATTATTGGTACTAATCCAGGGCGTTGGTCTCTATTTCCTGAAAATGACGATACTGAACTGGATATCCGAGCATTCATTACATCTGCAAAAATTGAAGAAGGATCAGACAAGACAGAGAACATTATCAGACTAGGTGACTTCGCTGTCTTTACTAGCTTTTTAAAAAGAATAATCGGCTCAGCGTCAGGGGCAAGTTGATGGCCAGCAAAGAAACCTACTTGGGTGATGTCCAAGATGTTAACGGGACGGCAGTAAGCATCTCATTATCCCAGCAGTCACTAACAGGCTTCATATATATTGACGGCCAGGGATATAGGGTCGGGCAGATTGGGAGTTTCGTGAGAATACCTATAGGCTTCTCTGATTTATTCGGAATTGTCAGTCAAGTAGGCGCAAGCGCTGTACCAGAAAATAAGAATAGCATCGACGATCCAGGTAATAGATGGATGAGAATCCAGCTCGTAGGGGAAGGACAACGAAATGGTTCGTTTCAACGAGGTCTATCACAGTACCCCACTATCGGGGATGAGGTTCATTTAGTATCCGAAAAAGAGCTGAAGACAATTTATGGCCGTCCAGATCGACCATATTTTGTAAAGTTAGGTCACATCTCTAACGCAGAATCTATACCGGCCCTGATTGACATCAATAAGCTAGTCACTCGTCACTCCGCCATCGTCGGCACGACAGGATCTGGCAAGTCAACAACGGTAGCGAGCATTATGAATGCGCTGTCCGACACAGAGAAATACCCTTCTTCGCGAATTATCATGCTCGACTTACATGGAGAGTACGGCTCCGCACTTAAAGACAAGGCTGATATATTCAAAATAAATTCATCTAAGTTGTCCAAACTCGCTGAAAGCGAGTTGCGAATTCCATTCTGGGCTTTAAACTTTGATGAATTATGCGAGATCAGCTTTGGGGAGTTCAGCAACGAAAAAGAAAAAAATGTCGTTATGGAGCGAGTCCATAAACTAAAAGCGGTGTCAATTGCAAAATACCCAAAAAATGGGGCATCCCTTGATTCGGTTAGCGTTGACTCGCCTATTCCTTTTAGCATTCACCATCTGTGGTACGACCTTTTCATCGAAACATTCGCGACTTATTACAAGGGCCGTCCAGGAAAGCCGATGGACAATATTGCCTATGAACTTGACCCCGCCGGCAATGAGCTAAAAGGAAACCCCGCCGCTGGCATACCTCCTATATTTAAGAATATCGTTACCGAGGCCAATGAGGAAAAAATTAACTATCTCCCGGGCTCGTTAAACATCGGGAAAAATGTTTTGCTGCTCGGCACAAAACTTAGAATACCTAGATATGATTTTATATTTCGTCCTGGAGAGTGGACGCCGAAAGCAGACGGGGCAGTAGTTTCTGACCTAGACAAATTACTTGAGAGCTGGATTGGCGGGAAATCGATATCTATCCTAGACTTATCTGGCGTACCGCCTGACATATTGCAAACTACTATAGGCGCGGTATTAAGGATACTGTACGAGGCCCTTTTTTGGGCTAGAAACTTATCGCAGGGTGGCAGACACCGCCCTTTATTAATTGTCATGGAGGAAGCGCATATATATCTCAATGACAGTTTCAAAGGTATGGCTTCTAAAATTGTACAGCGAATAGTAAAGGAGGGGCGAAAGTACGGTATCGGCGCAATGATCGTCAGCCAACGTCCGTCTGAAATTGACCCTACAATTCTTTCTCAATGTGGTACTTTTTTTGCGCTTCGATTGACCAACTCGACAGATCGTGCACACATCACCTCTGCACTCTCAGATAACCTAGACGGATTGACTAGCATGTTGCCCATCTTACGGACCGGAGAGGCGATCGTCTTGGGAGAGGCGGTGAAACTTCCTATGAGAACCTCTATTCTAGCTCCGCCCAAAAATCGACGGCCGGATAGTCAGGATCCTATAGTCTACGATGAGCTCCCTATGGACGAATCCCTTTCTCCTGGTGGATGGGGAATAAAAATGGAGGACAATCCCAACTATGAAGAACTGGTAGAGACTTGGCGAGCGCAGAACCCTCGAATTAATAAGATAAAACCTTAGGAGTAATCATGGAACGAATCCCAGTAGCGTCTTCAAACGTGGAATCTGTAGGCTACGACGAAGACAGTGGAACTTTAGAGGTAGAGTTTAAAAATGGTACGCTTTACCAATACTTTGACGTGCCCCAAGGCACTTTCAATGGATTGGTGAACGCCGATTCGGTTGGAGGTTATCTCGCTGAAAATATTAAAGGCGTGTACAGATATTCTCGCGTCTGAATAAGCTTCACATATAGAGTGGGTTTCCGTCTGGCTATGCGAATAAGTTCGCGGACATTCACTCTAGCAATGAGTTTTCACCGCGTCCTAACAAAAATGTCCCCCCTGAATCCTTGAGCTCTCTTCATTACCGCATCCCCCTATATATTAAGATTAGCGCCGCTGCGCCAAACGTGAGCACTATGCGGACGCTGTAAGTAGCCTTTCATCTTGTAGATGGCGATTGACTGCCTCTGGCAGATAGCTGCCGTAGCGAAGCTGCCACGTGGTTTGGGGTATCGCTGATGTGTTGTTCTTTTGTATTTGGCAGCTGCGAATTAGCTGACGGGGCATGGATATCACCGGGCTTGCCTTATTCCTGAAGAGAGCGGGTAATGACACCAAAACTGCGCCGGGCTGTGCTGAGACGTCTCTTTATGAACAGGAAATCGTCATGACCCTGAAACACTACCGTCAAAAACCGCGGTCCCATCAGGAACTGGAATAGCCCGCTCAGCCACACACCCTCTGGAAAACAACCCTTGATAGCAGTGCTGTCGTGCTGCATCCCAATAACCAGAGAGGACTCACCAATGCGCGTGTCTGGCCAGCAACCCCCCGTTTCCTCCGCCTCCATCGAACTTCAGCAACGGTCAAACTCGACTGCTGCCACCGGCCACGCTTCCGTCGGGCAGGGTCATCCCCAATCCGCCGAGGTCAGCGCAGCGGCTCTGAACCAAGCCCAAAGCATGAAGCATTTGCTCACTACCTACGTGAGCAATCAGTTCCAGCCCTACAAAGATCGTCTGGATCCGGAGTCGGGGCACCAGAGAGAAATCGATCGAATCATCGAGAGCCGAGTCAACAAGCTGATGGAGGAGAACATCTCGTTCCAGGAGCTTGGAACGTTGATGGAAAAAGCCGAGAAGATGGACCGCAACGCTTCGATGGTGTCGGGTACAACGGGCGGCGTGCCGTTTGCGGTGGCGTCGTCGCTCCAGGCAGCCATTCCCGTGATCACGGGAATTGGGGCAAACATACAAAACCCGGTGGCAAAAGCGGCAGCACTGGGGACGATTTCACTCGCGGCGGCATCCGCGATGGATCAGGTTGGCGGCGCTTCCATTAAAAAGCTTCGAGAAGACGCGTACTACCTGCATGCGCCCGCGGACAAACTGCATGAGTCGTTGAATGCCGCGCTGGCGACTATCGATACCACCGCGAACCTGGCCATCCAGAACGCCAAGGAGGCGCAGACGTTCACGATCCGGAACGGGATCAGGACGGTGGTTGGCCCGGTGGTGGCGGCGATCAATCCGAAGGCCGAGCCCATTGTGGACACAGCCATTGCCATTGCGGGTGGACTCGCTGCCGGGACCGGCACCGGGTACCTCGCCAACAGTCGGCGCACCGAGCAAGGCACCAGTGGCCCCGCGCTGCTGTTGGGACGAAGAGATGCCGAAGCCAAAGAGGACCTGAGTCAGGAAACCGAATGGATCGACGCGTTGAAGGCATTGCGGGACGCGAAAACCGTCCGTACGCCTCTCGCTAATGGAGTGGGACGTCTGGCGGACGCCGGCCGCACCCTGATAACCGATCCGCTCGGGGCGGTATCGAGAACCGCCAAAGCCACGTTCACACCTTCCGGCGCCGCCAATGTCAGCACGCTGACCGCTGGCTTCACCGCACTGGAAGCCGGTAAAGGCGCTGCGGTCAACGCCTTGAGCAAGCAGCACCCGGCCCTGAGCTCATTCGCAAAACATGCCGTCAATACAGTCGGCGGCTCGGTCGTGTTCGGCAGTAACGCTGCCGGTGTGGCGGTCGGGGACAAGCTGGTTGACGACTTTAAGTCACGACGCAAGACAACGGCGGAACCCACGACAGGCGCTACCGAGACCGCTCAATCCGTGCATGAAGACCTGGCCGACGCTCCCGAGACTCTTGGCGAAGAGCCAGGCCGTGTCAGCAGACCGTCCAGTCAACGGTCCCAACGCGCGGGGTCAGATTCAGGCTCTCTTCCTCGAACCAGCCTGACCGGCAACCGGATCACGAATGCCGAGAACTCGGCACCCGCCTCTACCAAGTCTCGAGTGGGCAGTGCTCGGGCAAGCCTCAAGGGCGAACAAGCGCAACCCACGATCAGCGGCGGCCCCTCCAGCGAGGCAGTGCGCCCTGGGTCGGCATCTTCGGCGGCACCTGCCCCGCTCCAGGTTCAAACCCCGGTGCCGGTGGACGATTCCTCGGATGACGACGCCAGCTATCACACTGCGACGTCGGGTTCTTCAGATAACGGATCGGTCTACCACACTCCGCCGCAAACGCCGGCTTAAGCGAGTAGGAGGATAAGGTATGAAGCCGGTGGCCGCGGTCTTCGTGTTTAAGGTTATGCACGCGGGACATAGCGGGTAGCCCCAACTGCCGCAGCGTGAGGTTCCAACGCTGCGACAATCCCAACCGTTGTCTGAGTTAGCTGTTGCTCAAGCACATGAAGTGGGTGGCATGAAATGGGGAGGAGCAGCAACTAGGCTAATGAAAAGAAAATTTGTCCCCTTTTTTCACGAGTAGTTCTCCTGCCGTTTCTGCACCAGGGCTAAAGCAAAACATCCACGAACGCTTCTCCATCATTCGGATACTGCGCATCGTAAGGAGGCCAGCTAGCGGGACTTCTCTGCCAATTACCCGGCCAGCCTGCAGAATAATTGAAAATAATTTTCGGGGTGTCATAGAGCGCAACCAGTCGAGCAATTAGAGCATGATCCGGGTGGTTGTGTTTTTTTCCACTGGTACTGATCAAAAATCTTCCACACTCGAGTAGATCTAAGAGAGCCTTGTTCGTATTTCCTTTGCTGCCATGGTGCGAGACCTTCAGTAAATCAATTGGCAGTCCGCGCTCAAATTGCATTTTGAACCCTTCCTCGACGACATCACTGTCTGCATCTGCGCCGAGAAGCACTCGCTTATTCTCGAATGTGAGAAGCAACGCAATACTACTTTTGTTCGGTACCGACCTATCAGACACGAACGCACTCGCCCCATATTCGGCATACTTTTTCGGTGGCCAGGTCTCCGAGCGCCCCATGAGGTCATCAGGGGCATATTCTAACTCGGGCGGTGGTGATCTAGGATCGCGCCAATCCTCCGCGAGAGCGGCCATCCCCTCTTCATCTGGTGACAAGACTCTTACCTCGAGCCCTCCCGGCAGAGTGATCGGCTGTTTTGACTGGATGATACGCCCTCCCCCCTCGCCGTTTTCACCCTTCCGAAAACTAGTGTTCCATGAAAGCCCGCGAGCACGAATCAGCCTAGACAATGCATCTCCCTCGCTCGAGCCCAGAATGTCCGAAGGTTTTAGATGGTGATATCCGTTAAACCATATCTCCTGAATATCAAGCCAATCAGGCAGCTGGTTTAGCAGCTTAACCACCCCTTGAATGTGATCGAGGTCATAATGAGTAATAACCAGCACTTCAAGCTTCAGTCGCTCGTTTCCACGAACATCGTTAAGTACGCACAGCAAGGTTTCTGATGATTCAGAAGGACCACCGTCCACCAGCAGATGGCGTGGCCGCTTATCATCGCCATAACTGATCAGTAATGAATCACCGTGCTCAACTTGAATAGCTCTAATACGAAACATAACAGATTTCCTTTGTGTGTTTTCCAAGCACAATGTCAGCGTCTCCGAACGCAACCACAGCCAAGCCTAAAGCCAAACCATCGGCTAGTAACTCACGGCGTATCGTGCTGATGATTTCCCCAACTGTGGTCGACTCCCGAGCTATCGCAGCCTTTTTCAAGCGCACGGCCAGTTCATTACCGACACGATTGGCGTGACGACCAAGCACGTTAGTCATTGCCGCGACGACCACCCGAGCACCATTTCTCTGAAAAATGGCGGGCAGACTTCCACCAGGAATATCTGCAAGACCTGAAGTGCAACCTATAGCGATAACCACAGATGCTCCCCCTACATGCTGAGTACCAATAGAGCCTAGGTTGAGACCACAGTCGTCGCCAACGTAGACCACTTCGCCATCTAGGTGGACCAACAGCAACAGTAACGATGGGGAATCCTCTTGGAGTCGGAGTTTCCAATCCTTCCAATCGGAAATATTTTTCACATCAAGTGACGTTTCTATGTTTGCGATGCGGACGACAGGATGGGGTAGAACATCTGTATCCGCGAACTTGTCAGCCCTGTTGCTGGCAGCAAACGCAACCTTCGACAAGTCACCTATTCGGTGACGCTTAGGCCTATCTCCTTCTACGAGCTCCCAAAGCGCCGCCCCCTTTCCAGGCGTCCAAGAATGCCGTTCAATAACTCCAGAAACGCCTAAAAAACCCATTGGACAAAGCTGCTCCCCAGCTCTTCGGATGCTGCAATTTTTGATCTCACGCCCCTTGTGCAAACACCCTGCTCGCTCATCACAAAGACTCGCCCGAGGTGATTCTGGTAACTGTCCATCGTACAGATATTCAATCGGAAAAAAGGCATCACTTTGTGTCACAAGCTGCACGCGTCCTTGGCTTCCAGGCCAATTGGGGACAACTGATTGCAATTCTTTCTGAAGTAGTGAGCCTCGGTTGGCCAGTTTCATCATTAAACTTTCTAACGGCGCTTTGGGGTTGGCGACCGCTTGCTCTAGCGCCTGAAGTAGGCTGCCACGTGCTAGCTCAATCTGGTGGTCCGAAAGGGGCGAAAAGATGGCCAAGCCATCATCGGTAATAAAAGTCACACTTGGACGGTTCCCTAGACTTTCATTCACCAATAGAGCGACGCCAAAGTTCTTTTTCTCACGGTGTACCGGTGTGACGATGTTTTCGATGAAAAAGTTGATTGTCTGACCTGAAGCGGTCTGTAGGCGAGCCGTTTGAAGAATCTGCGCACCATCGCTTACTAGGAAGCGCAGATCGACCGCCGTATGGCCAGCCTCTCGTCTGAAAGAAGCAATGGTCGAGTCACCCGTTCTCGACAGACTCATCGATTGAGTGACTGGCTGACGCCCCAGTTCAAACATGTGAATTTGGAGGGTCTTGCTCTCACCACGCCACTCGACTCGTTCATCTGGGAATGACGGGCGAGTGTATCCATCTCGCAATGGCGTCTTTACGCAAATATTTATATCTATATCAACGAGCCCGATCTTGGGCCACTGCTTAATTTTAATGCCATCCTGCAGCGTCGTTGCGTCTAATACTCTTTCAATTGGTGGATGTGGCGCATTGATAATTTCGCTCAAATTTTCCCTAGGGTCGATATCTGCGAACCGATAAGCAATGCTTCTGTCTCGAATACCTTGATACTCGTAATCGCCACTGTCTCGAAGTTGGACAGCTGGCTCACGATAAAAAACGTCTCGACTCAAAAAGTAAGACTGTGTGGACGCGAGAACTGTTGCGCGTAAACCCGACTTGGACTCTGCATACCCGATTGCATCCGCGAAATCCATACCGAGTTCTGTAGACGAGTAGAAGAGAAGTCGTAGCCATTCCGCGACACCGTTTTCGTTTGACTCTACGTGTATGGCACATTGAGCGCTTAGATCACTTCGCAGACGACTGACTCGGGCCAATGCGGTATCGAAACTTTGTCCATACAGAATGACCAAGCGTGCCCTGGTATACAGAAGTGAATCAACAGAATCCGAGACCGCAATATCGGCGATTCTGGAGTCGTTACTCCACTCGGCGTAGCGCTGCAGATCAAGAATAACCCCATTTGGCTGTAAACGTGGGCTAGTTACTAGGGCCAAGCCTCCCTCGACCCTTGGTACAAAAGGAAAGCGTGGTCTGAGATCTCTTTCCCATTCTGGAAACACTCGACCTGCCCCGACCAAGACTGATAGTTCATGAAGGATTGAGCCCATTGTCTGCTCACTATCCGGCCAACCCCAAACAGATCTCACTATCTTGATCTTCGGTGGGCGTTCCCCAAAAAGCTCACTAAAAGCTAGACCAAGTCGTAATGCTCGGCCAGGGTCTAGCCACTGATCTGCGTCTATTACACTGGAATCCCCACCCCACTTTGCAGGCATGTGGCGTGGCACGGCTCGACTGAGCGCCGTCAATGTATGCGATGGCTCATGCCACCAGGTCCAGTCACCCCGCTCTAGCAGGATGCCGAGCGCCGCTCGTATTGAAGGAGCCAGTAAAGCGTCCTCTTCACCCAGCCAGTGGGCGTCTCTTTGATTGTCTTCCATTTCTTATCATTACCGACTGTACGTCATACTATTGAGATGCTGCGCATCTGAAAGCCGCCAGACAACGAGCGATCTATCAGCTGTTCCTTGGGTCAGGGTGTAGGTAACTGTATTAGGTGACCAAAGCCTTTCGAAAAATCAAGCGTCCCCCCTTCGCGAGATTCACGTCTTTCAACAGCGGCTGCAGCGTATCCGTCCGGCCAAGTCATCTACCCAGCCCCGCAAAGCCAGGACATGGTGTGCACTTAAATTTAAGTGGGCACCAGTT
>NZ_JACYVI010000026.1 GCF_014842265.1 Pseudomonas sp. CFBP 13711 | reverse complement strand
GGAAAAGCTCATCTGGCTCATGGGAGGCACGGATCAGGTGTTCAGGCGATTTTCGCATACCCGGGGCTTGTTCGGAGATTCCTTAGGGATCACATCAGATTCATCCAACTTCGAAGCGAACATGCTGACAGCCTCTACAGCATCGCTGGTGCCTGTACGGATTTGCAGAATCACCATACCTGTTTGGTCTGCAAGGGACGCTCCACGTCGCGCGCCATCATGAGTGGCATTCATACTGAGTACGGCATCCCTGGTCTCGGCCAAAATTTTGCTAATCATCTCAGCAATCTCTGTCGTGGAACGACTGGTGCGTCCAGCCAGCTGACGTACCTCATCGGCCACAACCGCGAAACCACGGCCCTGGTCGCCGGCTCGGGCTGCCTCGATCGCGGCGTTGAGCGCCAGTAGGTTGGTCTGATCCGCGATACCCCGTATCGTGTTGACGATGGCAGTGATTTGCTCTGAGCGATCTCCGAGCTGGCTGACCCATCGTGCAGAAGATTCAATATGATTTGCTATAAGGCGCATTTCTCTGGCAGTCTGCTGGATAATTTCGGCTCCCTGTTCAGCGACTTTTTCAGTTTCTGCAGAAATATGATAAGCACGGGAGGCACTGATGGAGTCCTTTTCAAATTTCTCTACCCGCTGCGTGATATCACTAGCAAATTTCACGATCTTGGTCAGCTTGCCTTCTGCGTCATAGACAGGATTGTAAGTCGCCTCCAGCCAGACGATGCCTCCATTCTTGCCAATACGCTTGAATTGGCCACTGAAGTACTCACCAGAGTTCAAGCGTAGTCAAAAATCTGCGTATTTATCATTGTTAACCCATTCAGCATCGCAGAAGAGCCGATGCTGTTTACCTCTGAGGTCATTGTAAACGTAGCCCATAGTGCTCAAAAAATGCTTGTTGGCATGAAGGATATTACCGTGTAGATCAAATTCGATGACCGCCATGGCACGATCCAGCGCCGCAAGCTTGCTGCTAGCTTCAGCCTCTTTGATGACCTTCTGAGTTACGTTCAAAGCATATTTGACGACCCTTGCTGACCTTTCCCTCCCGATCGAGGATTGGGTTGTAGCTGGCCTCAAGCCATACCGTCTGCCCCTTGGCGTCGACGCGCTGAAATGTTCCCGATACAAATTCACCTGAGCGCAGCTGGCTCCAGAACTTCTCATATTTCGGGCTACGGACGAGCACCGGTGTGCAGAAATCTCGGTGTGACATCTCTTTGATCTGATCCGCACGGTAACCCATGACTGAAAGGAAATTGTCATTCGCGCGAATCACCTTCCCATCGAGACCAAACTCAATAATAGCCATCGAACGATCCAATGCGGCAATTAGTCCTTTGTATTCAGTTACCTCTAAAGATTTTGATTCGAGTTCTTTTTTGAGCTTGGAATTAAACATGACGTATCCTCTTTTTAATCATCGCCGCAAGTGTGTTCGCTGTCCGTTTACAAGCCTTAAAGTATTGCAACCGATCCAAAGCAAACTGATACAAACGTAGTTGGAAATCCCACGTAGGACGGGTCTTTGTTGAGCTGGGTGATTGGCTAGCGGTTAAAACGCTCAACTAGTGAGTACTGGGTCATAGCTGTTTGAGTCAATTCCCTACTCAGTTCTGCCGAATGCTTCGCTTGTTCAGATGTTTGATCTGCCAGATTCGCGATGGTCGTGATGTTGCGGCTAATTTCCTCTGCAACGGCGGTTTGCTCTTCTGTCGCCGCAGCAATCTGGGTGGTCATATCAGTAATATGCGCTACGGCTTCACTGATACCTACCAATGCATTGTCTACCTCAAGCACCCGGGCGACTCCCTCTTCGGCCTGACGATGTCCTATTTCCATGGTCTTCACGGCATTGTTGGACGAGATTTGCAGTTTAGATATCAGGCTATGGATCTGGGTGGTTGACTCAGTAGTGCGCTGTGCCAACTGACGCACTTCATCCGCGACTACAGCGAAGCCTCGACCCATGTCTCCAGCACGTGCGGCTTCGATTGCTGCATTCAAAGCAAGTAAGTTGGTTTGATCGGCAATGCCTTTGATGAAGTCGACAACCGTCCCGATTTCATTGCTGTCTTTGGCTAATTGCGCGACCGCCTGCCCCGTCTCACCCACGACGACGGAGAGGCGCTGGATGGCTTCTCGGGCGTCTCGGGCTACATCACGTCCACGTCCTGTCAATACATTCGCTTCCTGGGTAGCATCAGCGGTTCGTTGGACGTGGCTCGCGACCTCTTGTGTGGTCGCTGCCATCTGATTTACGGCGGTTGACACTTGCTCAGTCTCGACTCGTTGGCGTTCAAGTCCGCGCGAACTGTCAGAGGCAAGGCTGTCAGATCTTCCGGCCAGGCCCGTGAGTTGCTCTGCAGTGTCTTGTAACCGAGTCAGGCAAGTCTTGAGGCGCGATATCTGGCTCACAAACGCGGTTTCAAGGCGTGCTTGAGGGCCGCGCTCATCGCTATACATTTTGGCGATCAACTGGTCATAGGTTGTGTCGTCAGCCATTTTTAGTAGCTGCAGCGCCCTTTGGTTTTGCCGGCGTGAGACAATCAATCCGATAGTAACCGATGCCCCTACCGCTAAGATCAGCGCCATAGTAGTACTGAATAAGAGTCCCCCCAGGGTGCCAACCAGCCCCATCGTCAGGAACGGCAGCCATTCCATGAAGACGGGTTGCCATTTATCATTGCTGGAAACGGCTGATTTTCCTAGGCTTATGCGCTTGTAGACGCCTTCGGCACGGCGGATTTGCTCGGTTGTAGGTTTGACTCTAACCGATTCATAACCAATTACTTGGCTGCCTTCGAAAATTGGGGTGACGTAGGCATTGACCCAATAATGGTCGCCATTGCGGGATCGGTTCTTGACGATTCCCATCCAAGGTTTGCCTTGCTTTAGAGCGCCCCACATATGGTCAAATATAGCGGAGGGTACATCAGGGTGTCGAACAATATTTTGAGGCGCTCCTATCAGATCTGACATGTTGAAACCGCTGATTTCGACAAAGGCATCATTGCAGTACGTAATGACGCCTCTTGCGTCCGTGGTGGAGATGAGTTTTTGATGCGATCCCAAGGTTATCTCGCGTTGGGTAACCGGTTGATTATTTCTCATCTTTGTTGCTCCTATTTCCTATGCCTATGACCCAAGTCATAGGCATAGGTATCGGCAGCTATGATGAAAAGTTTAGTAATATTGCCATAAGGATGCGCTGCGCGCCGGATAGTGCACTTCTGGGCCGCAACCGATTCAAAAGTGGAACGAAAGTCCCAATGCGGCGCTAACCGTTTGGTTGGCGATTGGGTAAGGAACGCTAGGAGATTAAACAGACCAAGAATTGGTTTAGATCATGAAACTCGGCTTGCATCATGTGCAGGCCGCTCATAACGGTATTTCTGTTAAACCGCACGGCTAGTTTTAGATAGTGGCTTATGGCAATGAATGAGCAGGTTTTTGTCAGTTTTGCACGGCGAAAAAAACTTCAGAGGTGCAGGTTGTACTCCCTGCAGAGGTCCAGAACTTATGAGAGGAAAGTGCGGTGATTGCCTCCGACATACGTATTGATCGTTATGCGCAAGGTGACGAGCAAAGCATCGTCGAGATGATCGTGCCTATTCAGAGGGAAGAGTTTGGCATCAACATCTCGGCGCAGGATCAACCCGATCTGATGGCGATCCAGACGTTCTATCAGACCGGCGCGGGGGATTTTTGGGTGGCAAGGTGTGAGGGGGAAGTGATTGGCTCGATCGGCCTAAAGAATATCGGCAACAGTGAGGCGGCATTGCGCAAGATGTTTGTTGCCGCGCCTTGGCGCGGCCGTAAGTACGGTGTAGCACGGCAGTTGTTGGAATGCTTGCTCGATGCTGCTCAGCGCCGAGGACTGCAGCGGATCTATCTTGGGACGACGGCGAATTTTCTCGCGGCCCATCGATTTTATGAAAAGCACGGATTCGAGCTTGTTGAGAAGAATGCGTTGCCAGCGAGCTTTCCGCTGATGGCGGTAGATACGCGATTTTACGTATTGCGTTGCCAGCGCTGAGCTTTGCTTTCGAAGAGCCGAATATGTTCTGTCGGGCCCGCACATGGCCTGCTTCACCAGGTTCGGCCGCCGCCATCATTTTTCGATGCAATTGGCCGGATCGAACAGCACCCATTCGTCTTTGTCCATCGTCTGGATTGCTCGCAGCGAGCCGTTCGTAACTCCAGTCGGTATTCTTCGACAGCATCGCGAATGTCGACCCACCCGGTCAGCAATCAAAGTGACTCCGCAGCAATTGAGCTTCATGGCCTGAAGATTGGTTGATCACAGATCGGGGATTCGCCACTCACCTCTAGGCCTCAGTGTGGACTAAACACTATGCCGCCATTGCCGGAGCGGGTGAGGTGATTCAAAGAGACGGAACTTAGGAACCTGGGGATTTTCCGAATAAGGGAACTTCGTCACATTCCGGGAAAGGAACCGCCCATGCCACACTCCGCTCATTATCGAATCGACTACGTGCACAATGGTGCCGACAAGAGCTTTTACGTCAGCGCTGAAACCATGAGCAATGCTGAGGCCTGGCACTGGGCTGCAGTGGATTCGGGGGTTGCGCAGATCCCCGAAATATCGCCGAGACAGGATCCAGATCGTTAGCAAGCCACTCGCCGAGCGGCACGGTATTGTCCAGGTGCAGTGGTCGCACGCTTAGTGGTAAGCTCAGTCTCGCATGGTGTATCAATGCACCATTAGAGTAAGCTGGCGGGCTTTGACGGCTGCACTGAACAAGAACGAATAGTCATCTGACCCCGTTGGGCCCCTCCAGCACTTGCCTCACCTTCTTAGCCAGATCGATGGGCACGTAAGATTTGGATAACATCAAAATCCCCCCGCATCCGTAGGCTCTAGCGAGTTTTTGGAATAACCAGTTTTCAGCGGCACCTTTAGAGTGGGGTAAAAGCGCTTGGCTTCCCGGGCCAGCGTCACGCCTTTCATTCCACCAGGAATTGATCAGGTCGGTAAAAAGCAAATCAAATTGTTCTCCTTGAGAATGGCGAGTGCTTCCTTGTCGCTGTCGCGGTGCATACCAAGGCTATATTTAACCGCATTTCTTGCTCGCCACGTTTTGGGGGAGCGGGCAAAATCCATCATCGCGAGTATCGGCACTGCCTGGCTTTCTATCCATTAGCTGACTCCGTTGGGACCCTCCATGACTTGTCTGATTTTCTTTGCAAGGTCAGTCGGAATATAGGGCTTGGATATGACGTCGTAGTCAGTGCCACCTGTGTCGGTCCGCTCAAGCGAGTTCTCCGAAAATCCGGTTGTAAGCAAAATTTTCAGCGCAGGGTAAAGACGCTTGGCTTCCCGGGCCAGCATGATTCCATTCATGCCGCCTGGCATGATCAAGTCGGTAAACAGCAGGTCAAATGGACCGTCGTCTTTGAGAACGGTCAACGCCTCCTTGCCGCTGAGTGCGAGCGCGCAGGAATAGCCATATTCTTCCAATACCATTCTGGCCAGCTCCGCTACATCTGGACGATCTTCCACGACCAAAATGCGTTCATGGCCTGATCGTTCCAGAATTTGCTCCGCAGCCGTAAGCACATGCAGTTGACTATCATCCGCCGGAAAGTACATGCGGATCGTAGTGCCGATTCCCTCTTCGGAATAGATCCTCGCAGTGCCACCGGATTGCTTCATGAATCCGTACACCATGGACAAGCCAAGGCCAGAACCCTTGCCTTCCTCCTTGGTGGTAAAAAACGGGTCCATGACACGGTTGACGATGGCCGCTGGCATTCCGGAACCGTTGTCGGTAATCGCGACGCTCACGTAACGCCCGGGCATCAAACCGTCATATGAGGTCGAAGCCAGATCCTGGATCGCTACATTTTTGGTTTCGATAGTGAGCTGCCGATTTTCGGGTAAGGAGAGCGACTTCAGTCTGTGTCGGGTCTACCCTGCAGTTCCACAAGTCGTGCTCGAGTACCAATCTGATGTCGGTGTCCACCAATGTGCGTACAGCCATTTCCTGGGCAGAGGTGACGGTGGCGTTTAGATTGATCACTCTTCCCTGAAGCTTTTGCTTGCGAGAGAACGCGAGGAGTTGTTGAGTCAACGTTTTCGCACGCTCCGCCGCGTCTCGGGCATTTCCAGCGCTGCGTAATATTCGTTGCGGGTCGTATTGAGGTTTGTCGGCCGTGCGCTGGATCATGTCCAGGTAGCCGATCATCACCTGCAGCAGGTTGTTGAAGTCATGCGCGATGCCGCCTGTAAGCTGTCCCAGAGCTTCCATTTTTTGTGCCTGCCTGAGTCCATCTTCCGCATCACGGCGGCGGCTTACGTCCAGCTGGGAGGCAAAAAAATAAATCAGTTCGCCAGCATCGTTGTACACAGGGGAGATAAACAACGCGTTCCAAAAGCTTGAGCCATCCTTTTTGTAGTTGACCAACTCGACGGCGATCTCGCTCTGTGAGTCGATCGCCTGGCGTACCTGCCGCATCACTTCTCGATCAGTTTCCGGACCCTGCAAAAACCTACAATTGGACCCCACAATCTCATCGCGGCGGTAGCCAGTCATGTCAATGAAAGCATTGTTCGCGAAGATAATGGGGTTATGTGGCTTTGAGCGGATGGAATATCGCTCGGCGCACAGACTGGGTAGTCAGATTGCGTTAGTTCGTAAAAACCCTCGCCATAAACCAATGATCGACGCATTTGGCGAACCTGATCACACAAGGTTTGCGCGCTCACACGCTCACTGCCGACGTCTAGTTCCACGCCTACATTATCATCCACCGCGCAAGCGATCCAGCGTGATTCCGTGACCCTTGCCACCGCCGCGAATCGCAAGCCAGTAGTGGCCTTGACCATCCTCAGAATCAGCGGAATGCTCTCCATCTGTCTGATTGAATCAATGTTAATCGGAAAGCTTGAGTTTGGCATCCGAGCAGAGGTCCTGGTCTGAGTAAGGAGCGTCGTATATCTGTATGAGTATACAGCGCCTTATCACTCAAGTGGATAGCCTTGCTAGGCACATAGGTAGATGAAGCCGAAATTTGGGCTAGCCGAGGAAAATATCCGACCAAATGGGTGTCAACTCGCATTTTCAATCGAATTCATTCTTAGGGAATCTCCGAACAAGTCCCGGGTATGCGAAAATCGCCTGAACACCTGATCCGAGCCTCCCATGAGCTAGATGAGCTTTTCCGACTTCGAGTACGCCGGCAAGCGCAAGCAAACCCGCCGCGAACGCTTCCTTGCCGAGATGGATCAGGTCGTGCCCTGGGCAGGTCTGCTCGGCCTGATCGAGCCGTTCTACCCCAAGGCCGGTGGCGGTCGAAAACCTTACCCACTGGAAACCATGCTGCGCATTCACCTGCTGCAGAACTGGTTCTCCCTCAGCGATCCGGCCATGGAAGAAGCGCTCTACGAAATCACGCCCATGCGTCAGTTCGCGCATCTGACACTGAGCGCGCCGATCCCTGAAGACACCACGATCATGAACTTCCGGCACTTGCTGGAGAAGCATCAATTGGCACCTGCCATCCTCGCGGTCATCAACGGTTATTTGCAGGAAAAAGGCCTGTCGCTGCGCCAGGGAACCATCGTCGACGCGACCATTATTCATGCCCCAAGCTCGACCAAGAACAAAGACGGCGAGCGGGATCCCGAGATGCATCAGACCAAGAAGCATCGCCGACGTTGCCGACGAAGACACGGAAGAAGAGGTCGTCGCACCCGCCAAGCGCCGTGGCAAACGCAAGCCGCTACCTGCTGATCTGCCGCGTATCGAGGTCATCCACGAACTGCCAGAGCACGAACTGACCTGTGTCTGCGGTTGCCGCAAGCATGTCATCAGCGAAGAAACCAGCGAGCAGCTTGAAATCGTGCCGATGCAGATCCGCGTGATCAAACACATCCGCAAAGTCTACGGTTGCCGCGACTGTGAGACCGCACCGGTCACTGCGGACAAACCCGCTCAGCTGATTGAAAAAAGCATGGCCAGTCCGAGCGTTCTGGCGATGCTGCTGACCACCAAATATGTAGACGGTTTGCCGCTTCACCGCTTTGAAAAAGTACTGAGCCGCCACGGTATCGATATCCCTCGCCAGACCTTGGCACGCTGGGTTATCCAGTGCGGCGAGCACTTCCAGCCGCTGCTGAATTTAATGCGCGACAGCCTGCTGTCCAGTCGCGTCATCCACTGCGATGAAACGCGGGTGCAGGTGCTAAAAGAACCTGACCGCCAGCCAAGTAGCCAGTCGTGGATGTGGGTGCAAACCGGCGGCCCGCCGGACAGACCAGTAATCCTTTTTGACTACTCCACCAGCCGAGCGCAGGAAGTGCCTACACGCCTGCTCGATGGCTATCGTGGCTACGTCATGACTGATGATTATGCCGGTTACAATGCACTGGGCGCCCAAGCTGGAGTAGAGCGTTTAGGGTGCTGGGCCCATGCGCGTCGCAAGTTCGTTGAAGCACAGAAAGTGCAGCCCAAAGGTAAAACGGGGCGCGCGGATATCGCGCTGAATCTGATCAACAAGCTTTACGGCATCGAACGCGACCTAAAGGCTTGCGGCGACGCTGAACGTAAGATCGGTCGTCACGAACAAAGCCTGCCAATACTGGCTCAGTTGAAAAGTTGGATCGAAAAGACGCTGCCACAGGTCACGGCTCAGAACGCCTTGGGCAAAGCCATCAGTTACCTCGCCAGTAACAGGAGCAAGCTGGAGCGATATGTCGAGGAAGGCTACCTGCCAATAGACAACAATGCCGCTGAACGCGCGATCCGCCCCTTCGTGATCGGGAGAAAAAACTGGCTGTTTAGCGACACGCCCAAGGGCGCGAAGGCCAGTGCACAACTTTACAGCCTGGTCGAAACTGCCAAAGCCAACGGCCAAGAGCCCTATGCGTGGCTGCGCCACGCACTGGAAGGCCTGCCAACGGCGACATCGGTTGAAGATTACGAAGCCTTGCTGCCGTGGAACTGCTCCCCCGTATCGCCTAGCTGAGCGCGCCAGCCATATTAAGACCGGTGGGGTTTATGGAGCGCTTACGATTTATCACCCAGAGGCAGCGAGATGATCACCATCTCTTCTGATGCTCGCCTTGGTACCGTTTTTACCGGAACGAAAGCCGGCAAGGTTGCAGGCGATTGATCCCGGTAAGTTGGTAGCCACTTGCGGATCACGTTGGCGTTGATGCCGTGATGGATGGCTACGCTGGAAATTGGCGCTCCGGGTTGCAGACATTCCTGGACGACCTGGGCTTTGAATGGTTTCGGATAAGAGCTTCGTTGGCGCATGGAAATCCTTGCGATAAGGGCGATCGCGTCCGCTTAAAAATACGCGGACAACATCGCCCTTAATGCTGGAGTTCGGTAAGTGACTTCGCCGGACGGTTACTCTTAAACGACGTCAAACTGGTTCTATCGGCGAATATGTGCTGCGGTTACGGCCTCCCTGCTTGGAGCGGTAAAGCGCATGGTCAGCTCTCTGTAGAGTACTTTCAAACGTCACGTCACCTGTCCGATAAGGAGCTATACCTATACTGAGCGTTACGACTAGCTGTTGGTCACCTATGCTGAAAGGCTCCTCCGCAACCCGCTTCCTAAGTCGCTCGGCTAGTCCCTCCGCCTCGTCGCCAACGGCTTCAGGTAAAACGATCAGAAACTCTTCTCCTCCCCATCGGATGGCGCTGTCATGCTTGCGTACCGTACTCGCCAAGCGCCCAGCAATCGAAGTTAATACCGTGTCCCCTGCTTCATGCCCTAGGGCGTCATTGATCCGTTTGAAATGATCAACGTCTGCAATCAAGACGCTATAGCACTTAACACCCCCAGTACTGGCACGTGTATGGAGTCTGCTTAATATCCGGTGGCCTGCCCTACGATTGCCGAGCCCTGTTAAAGAATCAGTTTCTGCTTGATGCTGCAAATCCAGTGACGATCGCTCGCCGATCATCGCGATATAACCGAAGTAAACGAGTACGCTCCCTACTTGGTCGAACGCTAGAGACATGGCCGCAGCAGTGTGCGCATTCACCCCTACCCCGGCCACAATTATCAGGCTCGCTGAAAGCACCAATATCAGTACGTAACCCGCGAAAGCAAGTCCCACAATGTATTGGGAATACAGTCGGCGATCAGGAAAGTTGATTATCTCGTACACCACAAGCGCCGCTAGAAAAGCCGCGCTCAAGTGCATGAGAGGTATTATCGCTCTCGTGGGGAGACCTATTTGCTTAGCAAGGATACAAAGCGCTGAGGGAAGTACGATTAGGAACAGTAACGTTAGAAAATTTACTGAGCGGCCATAGAACGCCCTCAAACCAATCCAGGAAAAGACAAGACTGGCCATGAATAGCATCAATATTAGCGGCGGTAATGCTGATAGCTCGGCTTGAGATATGCTCAGCATACTTCCGACACCTGAACTCAGCAAAGCTACGATCCAGTACCTAAGGTATGTAGCTCGCGGCTTACTGAACAACAGCACTCCAAATATCGATAAAATTGCTATGCGGCTGATAGAGCTGCTGAAATACAGTGTATGGAGGTCAAGCATTAGCTCATCTCAGTAAATTGAACCCGATCCCAATGGCAGCTGGGGTACCTAACTCGTCAAGTCAGAATCGGAATCCCAGCCCTGCGCCTACTACAAGTGTATTCATGGAAACCACGCTGTTAAATCCTTGACCCTCAAAGCTGTACTCCGGACTGATCAGGTAATGCAGGCTGGTGCTGAGCATCCAGCAACGATTCAAATGGTAATCGAGTCCGATATCCAAAATTCCACTAGAGATCGGCTTTACCTCAAACTCGGGAATGCCAGGCGCGCTTTGAACCTCGCGGGTCCAGGCGCGATTGATTCCTACCCCAAGATAAGGACTAAACTGCGCCCTAGGGTACAGGTGATACTGCAGCGTCAGTGAGAATGCGTTAGTAGATATCTTGCCGATTGCGAAATCCCCCATTTCCGACCCTTTGATACGGTAGTTTCGCTCAAACGGTCCACCCTCAAACTCAAGCGCCCAATGCTCCGTAAAAAAATAGCTAAGATCCACGCCCGGCATATGCTTTCTTGGCGTCTCTACCCTCCCACCAATGGTGGAAATTTCTGATGTCAGACGCACGGGAATCACTTCCAATACCATCACTCGAACAAGCCATCGATAGGGCAAGACTTCTGGCTCCTCTTGTGAAACCGTTACTGCGGATTCCGCAACCTCAACTACTGACAGCCCCGCAACAAGCACGATGACCCAAGTGAACCGCGACAATAGACGATACATGATAGCGTTCCCTCGCATGGACAGGCAGTTTATTGACGTCAATTCTCAGTCTCATAATAATAGCTCATTGATATCACAAATGCTACATCCCACGACCCACTATCGACTTCACCTCGTCACCTATCTTGTGACTGGTCCAATCACATCCTTCCGACTCTCCATCGTTTTACAACCACATTTTCAGCCACCTGAGTCTGGGTTACCGCTCATCGAATAATTACCGAGCATCAGCCTAAACTTCAGGCTGCCTTGGCTGTTAGCTCATTCATATTTCCATTCGCGCGTATGCAGCTTTTCTTGAAGCACGAACTTGCGCAGATACTCTCCGGCGATTCCCACCACATTGCCGAACATCGCATCCGGTGCAGCTCGGTTTTCTCGACCTTCTGCCTCATCTGTTTTTCGGTACACTACTCAATAGTGACTAGCGACAGATTGGTAACCACGCTGCCGTTGCGCATGTAACGGGCGTTCGGATCCTGGCCACTCGTCCACGAGGATGACCCAGCTTACTCCACGTGCCATGAGGTCGCTCCATTTCAGAGATGAGAGTATTCGCGCCGGCTGGAACCAGGCGGCGTGAACGATGGTGCTTTGTGTTAGATCAGGGCTGCGCCTGTCGGGAGATCATGGGGGCCGGAAAAAGCTCCGATGGTTCTGGTGGGGTGCCGGCACGAAGCAGCAAGCGGCCTTATTCGTGAATTCCGCAGAGTATCCGCCAGCGCGCGCCCGTTGTTTCCCGATAGCTCGTAAAACGAGCGATGTGGGGGTGCCAGCATAATTCGTACTGCAGATCGCAATGCCCTTGGTGACTGGCAGGAACTCAGCTTAAGACGTTGCGGGCGCCGCGTGGATGAAGGCAATTCACCGACGCAGCGCATAAGGGGTCCAACATTGTTCATCGTCTGTCTGCGTTACTGTCATTACTGTGAAGTACGTTTGCTCTCTTCAGGCTTGATCGCCGATAATGTGTTGCCCGCTGTATGTGCATCAAGACGCCTGAAAGCGAACGGCAACGGCTTCCATTCTTCCTCCAGCTCGTCCAGAGCCGGGTCGATCAGCACCAGGTTCCGCGAATCGGTCCCAGCTGGCTTAGCGTCGATGTCGAGAAGAATCTGCTGGATCCTGCGCGTGAGTAACTGCGGCGGACTTTCTCCGGCGCTGTAGCCAGCAGCCCGTTCATGGACCGCGGAGCGACCTCGCGGAAGCAGTTAATGCAGATGTTTTCTTCGGAAAGTTCGTCGACATCGTGGATGAACAGCGAGCTGCCCCGAATCACCTCGCCCTTGAACAGAGTGATATTTTCGCCTGCCATCAGTCTTTGCACCTCCTCCACATTGACTTTGTTGTGCTCGCGCAGGTTCAAGGAATTTGACTCCTGCCAAGTGCTCCCCAGTACGCCTGCTTGGCGCACCGTACCTCTGACCCCAGACACGACCCCCTTATCCGGCATCAGCTGCAGAATCTCCAGGGGGTCCATAATCTTGCCGTTGATCCGCGTGCCTATATTCGCAATCAGGGTCCAGATCTTGTCACCGGCCGCGGACTAGCGCTGAGCTTCCTGGCCAGCGCACACCAGCCAGACGCCTAGACAGCGCACCTGCGTGGCCAGCTCGCCGAGCTTGTCAGTGTAAACCGCACCTACCTCATAGTTGACCCAAAGGTCGGCAGCCCTCATTTAGTTCCAGTAATTGGTTGTTAGGTGCCCCATGATCTACTTTAAGGCTATCAACCCCCCTGATCACATTGAAGATGAACACCAAACCAAGGCGGGGGAGACAAAACCCACATAGACAACAAAAACAACCACATCAATGCGCCGGCGACATAGAAAGTCCAGGTGAGCTCGCTTTTCGACAACGTCACGAACGCGGGCAGGCAAATCAGCGCGAGCACGGAGATAACGACCTTACGAGAGCCTTACAACTGTCCCGTTTCTTGCGCCGGACCGCATATTTGCAACTTGCTGGCGAAAAAATACCTGCCTAAACCTTTAAATTTCGTGTGCAGCCGCGAAGATGCGCTGAAGCACTTGGGCAGTCCAGTATTCTCCAAGTCACCTCTTCAATGGATCGCTTTGGAAATGTTCGCTTGGCATATATACCAGCTTAAGGATAGCTTCGATCCAGAAGCAACGCCTGGTGCATGAGTTTATCGCCTCTCATCGAAAACGACACTGATCGCAGCTGATTGCAACACTTTGCCAATCTGTTGCGTGGTGTTGTATCTTCACCCGTCGTTGATCTTCCTGCTTTGGCTATGCACCGATGTCCTGATCTGAACTCTACGCCGGTCACTGCTTCATCGCTGCAATAGCGCTATCAAACCTCCGCTTAAATATGCTACTGACCTATCGCTGATGCTGGGGTTGATGTGGGCTGACGAGATCGGATCTGGTACAGCGGTGTACATCATCGCGGTGACCCCGTACTTCAGGTGTTAGCGTGTACCTCTACCGTAAGCAGGGACGGTGCGATTGCTATGAGAAACCAAGGCATCCCTCGTTACGCGTTCACACAAATTTCATTGACTGATATACCTTTAAAACTTTCGACCCTGTTCCAACCTGAGCCTACGCTGAGAACTTTATACTTCAGGCTCCCCCATACTTGAACGGATTATGCGTACTGCTCTTTCACCTTAGCGCTAATCTAATTAACGCATATGCAGCTGAGGCGCAAAGTGCCTCATTAAGCTAAGAATGACTTGCTGATCAGTCTACTAAATCGTTCTGGGGTTTTTCCTATTCTCAATGCACTATTAAATCATCAATTCCAAAGTTCTCATTGAGTCGTGGTACTTTATCTGTACTTGAATGGTTTCAAAGGCATCAATGACCGCTGCGGCCATGCTACGGGTGACGAAGCGATAACTCTCTTTTTCAAACGTATTGAAAAGCAATCTCATGATTACTGATTCCGCCGCTCGCATAGGTGGAGATGAATCCATAGTGGTTCTGCAAGAATCATGGGAAGCATTTACTTCTCAGATCGCTGGACGCATCATCAGCTCTTTAGGGAATCTCCGAACAAGTGCCCAAATGTGATGAAATACGCCTGACCACCTGATCCGAGCCGCCCATGAGCCAGATGAGCTTTTCCGATTTCGAATATGCCGGCCATCGCAAGCAGACACGCCGCGAATGCTTCCTCGCCGAGATGGATCAGGTCGTGCCCTGGACAGGCCTGCTGGGCCTGATCGAGCCGTTCTATCCGAAGGCCGGCGGTGGCAGAACATTATCCTCTGGAAACCATGCTGCGCATTCATCTGCTGCAAAACTGGTTCTCCCTGAGCGACCCGGCCATGGGGTAGAACGGCTCGATCAGGCCGAGCAGACCTGCCCAGGGCACGACCTGATCCATCTCGGCAAGGAAGCGTTCGCGGCGGGTTTGCTTGCGCTTGCCGGCGTACTCGAAGTCGGAAAGGCTCATCTGCTCATGGGAGGCTCGGATCAGGTGTTCAGGCGATTTTCGCATACCCGGGACTTGTTCGGAGATTCCCTAGGGTTTGTCTGAAAAGTCGCTTTCGCTAGAATGATGCCCTCTGGTTGCCAGGAGAGCCGTCATGACAGGCCGTTATGAAATTTCATCTGAGCATTGGGTGATCATTGAAGCCATTGTTTCCCCTCCCCAACCCATGGGGCGGCCAAGGCGCGATGATCGTCAGATGCTTGATGGAATCTTCTGGATTTTGTGCTCTGGCGCCAAATGGCGGGATCTTCCAGAACGTTTTGGCCCTTGGAAGACCGTTTACCAGCGCTTCAGGCAATGGCATGACAACGGTACGTTCGTGCAGGTTCTGCGCCACCTTCATCTTCGTTTGCGAGAAGACGGGTTCATCGATCTGGATACCTGGATGGTCGATTCCACATCAATCCGGGCGACCCGGGCTGCCAGCGGTGCTGGAAAAAAAAGGGCCCGCGGGAACCGCAACACCACTGTCTCGGCCGAAGCAGGGGCGGACTGACCACCAAAATACACCTCGCCTGCGACAGTCATGGCTTCCCGCTGGCCATTATGCTGTCGCCCGGCGAGCAGGCTGACTCGCGCTACTTCATGCCGTTGCTGGATCAGATCAGCCTTCCTGGCAGCAGGGGTCGCCCGCGCACGCGTTGCCGTTATGTGCTTGCCGACAAGGGTTATGACAGCCAGGTTATACGTCAGTACTGCGACCGCTACGGCATGCAGCCGGTGATTCCGCTGCGCAAGATGCATCGCAAGCCTCGACCCGGCCTGCCTGGGCTGTTTGACAGGCCTCAGTACAAAAAACGCAACGTTATTGAACGGGTGTTCAGCTGGCTTAAGGAAAACCGTCGGATCTGTACGCGTTACGACAAACTGGCCAGCAGCTTTAAAGCCATGGTCACACTGGCCCGCATCGAAAGATGCTTGCGGGCTGACTTTTCAGACAAACCCTAGAATTATTGAGCGACCCCTGCAGACCAATTAACTATATTAGTACATGAGTGAATTAGTTATAACCCCTTACAGTAGATTCTGATTGCCACGATATCGAAATATTCAAAGAAATTTTAGCTGATAGCATTTTGCGAAATACCCATCAGTACGACCTATCCACTCGTATCCGGGTTTTTAAGGTACGCCTCAATTCACCATAGCAGTTGTTTCTATCATTTAGCACTGACCTTCAGCAGCAGGATCGCACATGCTTGTTACCGAGATCATTATACCATCAACCCAGACAAATACAGGCAAATACGGGCAAATACGGGCAAATACGGGCAGATGAAAGTTCACCCCACTTATCGCACTTTTCTACCTGCGTCTAAGTGCTGTCAAGGATGCAAAAAATCTGGCGGCAGCGCGTTAATCAAGCCAAATAGCTGCCTCCACCACGAGTAAATATATATATACAGCGCTGACTATATTTTACAGGTCAGATGCGCTATGATGAGAGATATCCGAAACTAAAAAAAGAACTGGTCTAAAATTGCGCTTTCTATGCTGTATCAGGGCTAGCCGGTGAAGCTCGCTCAGTTGCTTTCTCAGGTACACGGCGGACACCTCAAGCTCTTTAAGGGCTTCAATTATTTCCGGCGTATATGCACCCTGCGCAGCCAGTTCCTGGATACCTTGGAGTGCCTTAATGAGATCGTCGGCCATTAAACGGAATGAATCTTTTTGCACTGCGAATTCCTTTTGGGCTAGGGGAGTGCGGCATGGCGCATCGCGCGACTAATGACCGTCAATGATTTCCATCGGCAGGCTCCGTAGGAACTTTGATTATTCACGCTAGACGGTAACCGTTAGTCGTCACGTAAGGCAGTCCGATGAGTTTTTGCTGCATACGATGCGTGCTTATCCTGTCGACGATCCTGTGCTGTGGGAAAGTCGTGCATCAATGATCGATCAGGTCCTGGTCGACGGCGTGGCGCCCGATTCAATAATTCTTTCTGTAGGTGGTGATGGGGCTTATCGCAGGCGTTGATGGATCGACTGCGACGGAATGGGCTAACCCAGGTCCTAGGGTTTGTCCTGAAAAGTCGCTTTCGCTAGAATGATGCCCTCTGGTTGCCAGGAGAGCCGTCATGACAGGCGGTTATGAAATTTCATCTGA
>NZ_JACYVI010000025.1 GCF_014842265.1 Pseudomonas sp. CFBP 13711 | reverse complement strand
CACACCGCCATGCCAGAGCCCGCTGCTGCCGAGGGGATAGCTGCCGCTTGCGGCGTTTGCCAAGTGGGTCAGTTGCTGGAGCACATCGCGTTTATCGCGGAAGGGATGGCTCCAGTTTTGGACGGGTATCAGTGGGTCGCTGTTTGACTCGACGCCGGTTGGTGAATGAGGTGGCAAGGTGTCAGGCGTTGGCAGTATAGGAGACTGGGTTTCTTCCAATCCGAAGGGCCGGGCAAACAGAGTATTCATAGCGTTATTCGCTCCTGCGATGACGGTGCGATGTGCCCGTTAAGTCCATCCGCACTTTTACCGGCGCGCGACAGTAAATGGGCCTGGCGAACAGCTGGTCCCTGCTCTTTACAGATATAAGCCGGGGCACTTTGTAAATTGCAGTTGTGGTTGAACCGCAATTCGATGGGCGTGCTACCACATAGCAGTGTCCTCCGCCCGGAGTTAATGCCGCCGGAGAGTAGCGACGCATGCCAGTCATGCCCATGGCCGAATTACCAACTGCCATAGGGAATACCGTGTTGATCAATCCAGGCCTGTGCTGCTGGATTTGGGGCTCTGTAATACAGTCCTTTATTGTTCAGATAAGGACCTCGAGGCTCGACTTCGGCCTGAAAGCGGCCTACCTCTTTGAAGCCCAGGCAAGATCCGCCAACCCAAGCTTTAACAATCCCGCCGGGTGCCATGCCCAGAGTGATCATTTCTCGATAGTCGGTTTTCCACTTGTTATTCCACTGGCATAGGACACGCTCGGGTCGAACCATCTCATCACGGACCCATTGCGGTATTTGAATTTTGATCTTGTAAGCCTGGGGCTCCACCAGTGACTGCCAACGCAGGAATAGCTGGTCGGGCAGATCGACGTTATTTACAGGTTTCCCGCCCGACACCCCTTGGTGCCAGCCCTCCACTTTCCCGGTGTAACTGGCGACGCCGCCGTGAACTCGGAAGAATGCAAGTCCACGTCTGTCCAGCACATCAACGGTCTCAACCCAAACTTCCATGTTTTTTGGCGCAGCAAAGCCTATGTACCAGGCTGGATAAGGCAGCTTGGGAGTAGGCGGCAATGTTGGCCCACTCGCGCAGGCGCTGAGGCTTAGTGACAGACCGGCTGCGCAAACCAGCCTTTTCAGGCGGAGACGCAAGTCTGCGGCTGAGCCCCTTGAGCCAAGCCGCGATTTCGCCTGCGGTTGCGTGCACTGGTAGTGCTCGGGCGCACTCATGGCTGGGTTACCAACTGCCATAGGGGATGCCGTGTTGGTCTATCCAGGCTTGTGCCGCTGGATTCGGGGCTCTGTAGTAAAGCCCTTTATCGTTCATATAAGGGCCACGAGGTTCAACTTGGGCCTGAAAGCGGCCCACTTCTTTGAAGCCCAGGCATGGCCCACCCACCCACACTTTCACGATCCCTCCGGGAGCCATTCCCAGAGCAACCGCGAAACGGTAACCCTCTATCCATTCTTTTGAGCCGCGGCAGTAGACCCGCTCTGGCCTAACCATTTCAGCGCGTACCCACTGAGGAATGTGAATTCTGAGCTTGTAAGCCTGCGGCTCAACGAGTGACTGCCAGCGCAGGAAGATTTGGTCAGGCAAATCTACGTTGTTTACGGGTTTTGACTTTCCCCCCCCTTGATGCCAGCCCTCGACCTTCCCTGTATAACTTGCGACGCCGCCGTGCACTCGGAAAAATGCAAGCCCACGCTGATCTAAAACATCTACGGTCTCCACCCACACTTCCATGTGCTCTGGCGCGGCCAACCCTATGTACCACGCCGGATACGGCAGTTGAGGACGCGGGGGGAGTCTGAGCTCACTCGCGCAGGCAGTAAGGCTCAGCAGCAAACCGACTACACAAATTAGCCGTCTCATTCTGGGTAACCTTCTTGCGGACGATTGAGATGTACGTTCCTACGATTCAGCGGTGCTGGCTTGCTAAGTAAGAAGGGGCCTCGTGGGGTCCAGTGCGCGGACAAGTGGATGTAACGCGCTCGTAGCAACGCTTCTTCCGCAGGTTCAAGTCGTACGAGCCGGTCTGTCATTACCCGCTGCAAAATTCGCTTGGCGATAGGCAGGAGCTCATCCGGTAACTTGAAGCGTTTATCCGTCTCGGTAATAACGTCGAATGGCACCCCATGACGGACACTCAGCTCACGCATGACACGCAATGCAATTAGGCTAAGTTCGCCATGCACGGGGCGTTCAAGGATCACAGTTATCCAGTAGTCCTGCATGACCGACTCAACTTTGCCGCGAGGACTGGTTGCTGCAGGCCAGGCTTTCACGGCAACGTAGCCATCACGGGCCACGGCTGATTCGCGCAATACCTTGGCGTCCGCCTCTGCACGGCCCCATGCGGCATGGGATTCAACCTTTTGACCGGTCGGAACGCTGGCCTTGCCGGGCCGCGTCATCCACAACTTTTCTCGCGCTCGTGGGAGATAGCCCCCACCGACATCGGAGTGGGCTCCCGGCAGACCTATCTGGAGGTGCGTGTGGTGCACGTTATTGAGAGAAAAGTCGGCGCGGTACTCGTCGAGCGCCTGAAGCTGGATAACCTGCCGCGCGCAGTCGGGTGGCAGGTAGAGATTTACGCCTCGATTGACGTCATCGCCGGGACTGAAGTCGCCACGCATAGGCGTCGAGATCGCAGCCACCGTATCGAACAGGCCTATCAAGTTGATGCATACGTCTGCCGAAGAGTCAAAACCGTTTCTTAGGCCGAAGTTCCCGGCTTTGAGCACTTCAGCGAATATCCCGCACTGCGGCTTGAGGAATTCATTTGCACAATGACGCGCCGCCGCTGCTCCACGGCTGAATCCGAAAATATCGAATTCCACTTTTTGAATCAAAGTTCCCGAATTGATTTCTTCAAAAAAGCTGAGCTGGTCCTTGATGGATATTGGTGCCTGTTTGACGCGAGCCACTACCCCAGTTTCACCCTGTCCTAGGCCTTGACCAATCAGCCTCTCATCTTTGCCGCCACTGCGAGTACCGATGCCCTCCATGTATACAGATAAATAGGCGATGTTTTGGTCTGCCTTGAGCAGAGTGTTGCTGTTATCCGGATACAAGTCATACAAATGCGCCACATTACTCGGCGCATTCCCGTAACTGTTATTCGGCGCGCTGTTAAACGCACTGCCGTCAAACTCTCCAAACCCATACTGCTTGCACGTCGCCGCAATACTCTCCAGCTCTTCACCGCTGAAACTGTCCAGATCCGATTGCCGGCACTGTGCGGTCGCAGTCGCATTACTTTGGTTATTCCCCGTGCCATCAAAGAACAACCCGATGCGCAGGGTGATCCCTTCGGTGATTTCCTCTTCCTCTTCTTCCTCCTCAAGTGTCTCGGGCTGTTCAACCGGCGCAGCATTCTTGATCATGCTCCGCTCGTAGTGAATGTTGCCGCCGCTGAAGCTGGGCCAGAATTCGTGCAATTCAGGCGGTATATCCAACAACGGTGGCAAAGCAGGCAGTTCAACCTCCTGCGCGGCTTTCGGTCTGAAGTCGAAGTGCGCGGCTTTGATGAGATAGTCGCCGGCGGTGCCGGATTCAATGCTGCATTGCTCAATGGCGACGTAGCTGCCACCCGCGTTGAGGACGATGCGCTTCTTCGCGGTGATGTGGATTTCGTCTTCGGTGCTGGTGATGTTTATTCCCTGGCGAGCGAGCAGTTCAAGCGTATCGTTCTGTGCCTGGATGCTCACCGGGCCTTCGTTGGAGATTAGCTTCAGGCCGACCTTGCGCACGAACAGGCTCAGGCCCTGGCCGATACCCATAAAGAGTTTCTTGACCACGCTGATGTCGGCGTGGCCGCCCGCGTTGAGCATCAGGTTGTCTTGCGCGGCCAGTTGCAGATGTTTGCCGCTGGTCAGGGCAATGCCGTCCGGAGCGCTGAGCAGCAGGACCGAGGATTTGAGCGCGTCCAGGTCCTGTTTCAGCAGATCGAGTTGCGCCTGCACGTCGGCGGGGTCGGCTTGACTGACTGCGGCGTCTGCCGAGATTGTTTCCAACCGATCGCCGGCACTTTGCAACCGACCGACCGCCGCGCTCATGTCGAGCTGTTTACCCTGCGCCTTGGTCTGTTCATCCGCACTGATAAACACCCCACGCCCGGCCCGAATCGCGCCCCAACCATCCGTGCGCAATTCAAAGCCTTCGCCGCGCTTATCCTTCACGCTGTCGACCAGATGCCCAAGGTTCAGCTGGCTCTTGCCACTGTGTTCGGTGCTGAGTTTGATGTGTTCCTTGCCGCGGTCGTCTTCCATGCGCAGCTTGTTGTTCGCCGGCGTGCGCAGCACATTGCGTTTGTAATCGCTGCGCAGCAGCGTCACATGGTCGGGATGGCGACTGTCATGAAGCGCGTGAGCGATATAGGATCGATCCGGGTCGCCCTGCTCAAAGGCAACAGCCACCTCGGTCCCGCAGATCAACGGCAGATGCAAGCCGTGGGTATCGCCGGCATAAGGTCGGGCGAGGCGCAACCAAAGGCTTTCCTGACCGATTTCCCAGCTGTCACGATCAAACAGAAAGCTGACCTTGTAGCGGCCTTCGCTGTCGATGTGGCTATACGGATCGTTGGCCAGCGAACTGGTGACCCGCGCCGGAACAGTCCCGGCTATTTGCGGTTTCGCCAGCAACGGCGGCCGAAAACACACGCTCTCGGAATAAGGAATCGCCTCAAAGCTCAACTCAAAACTACGATCCCGCGCCGCACGCAGCTGCAGTCCTGTAATGACCGCTCCCGGCTCAAACGCCTGCGGCGCTCCGCCGGAAATCGCCAGCACCTGCGCCAATCCCAAAGACGCATTGCTGCTAATCCCGGTCAGCCGCGTCTGATCATTCAGATACCGCTCATGACGCAGCCGCCCATAGAAAAGCCCGCTTTCCCCGAGCAGATCTTCATCCTGATCGAGCTTGTCGCCCAAGACCTTGTACGGCTCGGCATAGTGATAAGCCTCGCCGTAGGTCGTGGAATCCCCCCGCGTCTGATCAACATCCCCATCCAGCCATGCGTTCGCATCCCGGTGGTGATAAGCACGAAAGTGAACGCTCTTCTCCACCACCTCATGACTGACCTGCAACCCCCAAACCCCGTCCTGCCCGCTGCTGCCCAACCCCGACTGAGGCCGAAACGGCAAGCTCACACGCGGCCGGACGTAATGCCGCTGATCATCATGAAACTCGACGACCGCAATGCCCAATCGCTCATCGTTAGTGAAGCGGTACCAAATACCCACCTCAGCCAACAGCCTGGAAATAAACGCCAGATCACTCTCGCCGTACTGCATCACCTGCTCACGCGTCGGGTACTCCCGCACCAGCGTGAACAGAAAATCCTGCCCCTCAAAATCATGCCGCGTGCGCAGAATACTCTCGACAATCTCCGGCACCGACCGATGCTGATAAATCCGAAACTGCCGCCCCCGCGCCAGCAACGCCAGGCGCGGTTCGAGCGTCACTTCATAGCGCGCCTCGTCAGCAGAACCCGACAGCCGTTTAAACCCGGTAATCACCCCATGCAGCGTCCGCAGCGCCTGAACCTTAGGCACCGCCAAGCCACGAATCGCCACCGGCAACGTATGCGGCGCCGCATGCAGACTGAACTGCGCATCCTGTCCGAGCATCCGCTCGGCGCCGATGTCCCGATCAACCGAGGTAAATTCCACCCGGTAATGAAAGGGCTGACTCAGCCGCTCCTCGCCCTCAAACGCCAGCACATCCAGCGCCACCGGCAGGTTATGAACGGTCAGCTTGTGACGGCTATGGTCGAAAAACACCCCAATGGAATCGTTCATCATTCACCCTCCACCGAAGCCAGGGCTCCGACGAACTCAAGGGTGATGCCCTCCTCCTCGCAGTGCCCCAGCACCACGCCCCGCGTAGCCAATCGCGCGGCCTGGCGCTGCAGCAGTTGCTGACTTAGCACCGGCAAAATCTGCTGATTGAGCAAGCTGTCGATGTTCCGCGCGCCGCTGTCGGGGAGTAGGCAGGCCTCCACCAGCGCATCATGCAGGCGCTCGTCAATTCGGCACTCCAGCCCGTAATGCCGGCGCAACCGCTCCGCCACTTTGCCCAGCTTGATTGCCACTATGCGTTTGAGCGCAGGCGCCTGCAGCGGCCGGTAAATCAACGTCTGAAAGCGCGCTAGCAACGCCGGCTGAAAGTGCTCGCGCAGCACCGGCCGCAGCTGCTCTAGGGCTTCACCGTCGAGCGCTTCGGGGTTCCCCAGCAGGTAGTCCTGCAACAAATCGCTGCCCAGGTTGGAAGTCATGACGATGACGGTGTTGCGGAAGTCGATTTCGCGCCCTTCGCCGTCCCGCATGAAGCCTCGATCGAAGACCTGATAAAACAGGTTGAGCACGTCGCGGTGGGCCTTTTCCACTTCATCGAGCAGCACGACGCTGTAGGGTCGCTGGCGCACCGCTTCGGTGAGCACCCCGCCCTGTCCGTAGCCGACGTAACCCGGCGGCGCGCCTTTTAGCTGGCTGACGGTGTGGGCTTCCTGGTACTCGGACAGGTTCAGGGTGATCAGCGATTTCTCGCCGCCAAACAGGGTGTCGGCCAGCGCCAGGGCGGTTTCGGTCTTGCCGATCCCGCTGCTGCCCACCAGCAGGAACACCCCCAGCGGAGCGTTTTCTTCAGTCAGTCCGGTTTTCGCGGCGCGCAGTCGCTGGGCCAGCGCCGTCAATGCCCGGTCCTGCCCGATGACGCGGGATGCCAACGACTGCTCCAGCGTCAGCAGGCTGGCCTGTTCGTCCTTGAGCAGGCTGCTCAAGGGCACGCCGGTCCAGTCGGCGATGACCTGGGCGACGCTGCGATCGTCGACGTCCAGCGACAACAGCGGCGCATCGCCCTGAACCGCCTTGAGTCGGGCCTGTAGCTCCGCGCAGATGTCGGCGTCGAAGACCTCACCATGGCGGGCCGCGAGCAAGGTCTGCGCGAGATCGAGTTCGTTGGCATGCTGGTCCTGCAGTCGCGCCAGCTCATCACTCAGGGATAACAGCTGCTCGTCGATGGCCGCCATACGTTCATCGGCGGTGCGTCCACTGATGCGCCGATCGTCTTGCAGCGCCTGACGTTCCTGCTCCAGCGCAGACTGCCGGGCCTTGCTCGCGATCAGCGCCTGGGGTTGGCAATCCAGGCTCATGCGCACCCTGGCGCTGGCGGTATCGAGCAGGTCGACGGCTTTGTCCGGCAACTGGCGGCCGGGCAGATAGCGGCGCGACAGCACCACCGCGGCCTGGATTGCGGCGTCCTCGATGTGCACGCCGTGGTGGCTGGCGTAGCGGGCCTTCAACCCGCGTAGCATGACCATCGCGGTGGCGTCATCCGGCTCGTCGACCTTGACCGTCTGGAAGCGCCGCTCGAGCGCCGGATCGCGCTCGAAGTACTGCTTGTATTCGCTCCAGGTGGTTGCGGCGATGGTGCGCAGTTCGCCACGGGCCAGGGCGGGCTTGAGCAGATTGGCAGCGTCGGCGCCTCCCGCCTGATTGCCCGCGCCGATCAGCGTGTGGGCTTCGTCGATGAACAGCAGCACCGGGTGCTCGGCCTGCTGCACGGCCTCGATCACATCTTTGAGGCGCTGTTCGAATTCGCCCTTGACCCCGGCGCCGGCTTGCAACAGCCCCAAATCCAGTGTCCGTACGCTGACCGGTTTGAGGCTGGCCGGCACGTTGCCCTCGACGATGCGCAGGGCCAGCCCTTCGACCAGCGCAGTTTTGCCGACGCCCGGCTCGCCCACCAATATCGGGTTGTTCTTGCGCCGACGGCTGAGGATGTCGATGACCTGACGAATCTCGTCGTCACGCCCCAGCACGGGATCGATCTCGCCGCTGCGCGCCTTCTCGGTGATGTCCTGGGTAAATCTTGCCAGCACAGGGTTGTCCGCAGCAGTCGTCACCGAATCCAAGGACACAGCATCGGGAGCAACATCCAGCCCTTGTCCCGCCTGCGCACGCTCATCGGAATGCTCGTCCAGAAACGGCAGCAAATGGCGCAACTGCACCTCGCTCAAACTAAGCAACGGCCAGGCTTCCACGCACGCCAGCAGATCGGGGGTTTCGATCAGCGCGCCCAGCACGTGGGCCGAACGCAGTTGCTCGTTGTCCTCGTCCATCGAGGCGCGCACCCAGGCGTTCTTGATCAGCCGCTGCAATTTTTCACACAGCTGCGGCTTGGCCTGGACGCTGCGCGGCAGGCGATCAATGTGGTCGAGCAAGCCGGTCCACAGCGCTTGGATGTCCCACTCGTAACTCCGGCCGATCAGCACCAGATCGCCGTCGCCCTGCCCCAGCAGTTTCAGCAGCCAGTGCTCGATGGTGATGTGGCCGTGGCCACGGCTTTGGCAAAGCGTCGCGGCCGCACTCAGGGCCTGGGCGCAGAAAGGGTTGAGGCGGCGAAGCAAACGGGAGGAGCTCTGTGCCATGGGTCATCGTCCTTGAACGGAAGGAGTAAGGAGCGGCGACGACCGTTGGCCGGTCAACGCCTCGCTGTGTTGTCAGGGGACACGTGCCGTGCCGATGTGCTTGGCGCAGCGCCCGCGAACGGACGCTCGACCCAGCACACCGCAGCCGGCAGACAGGCACATAAAAGCTGCCTGTCTGCCGGCCATGCAGCGTCAGGCGGTCTGGCGTTCGTTCCACGAGTCGGAGTGGATGATGTTGCCGTCCTTGTAGGTCCAGGTGACCTTCTCGTAGCGCAACTCGACCATCTCCAGGTGGTTGTGCTTCTCCTTCGCCGGGTCCTTCACGTCGTGCATTTTCGGCGCGACGCGGACGACCTTGACGTTCTCCAGCAGGGTGTTGAAGTACTCGACTTCCTGGCCGGCGTCGTCGATGCGGTACCACTTGAACTCGGCGCTTTTCAGGGTCTGGCCGGTGCCGACGGCCTTGTACAGGTACGGGCTGCTGGCATCGATTTCCTTGGTGAACAGGAACGGCGTGTGCACCCGGGCGCCGGTCAATTTGCCTGTGTTGTTGTCGGTGGGGATGTAGACGCTGTGGTCCTGGGCGACCACTTCGATGCTGCCTTCCCGGGACTGCACGTTGACCGAGCCTTTGATGTCAGCGCCGCCGTCATCTTTGAGCCAGAGGTAAACGGGAATTGCCATGTGAAACTCCTTGCTTGGGTTATCGAGTGCCGCGAAATGCGACGGGGGTAGCCGGCCCGGCCCCGGCAGAAAGCGACCCGCAGGCCCCCTCTTCCGGCACCAGGCGGATGTCGACGCGGCGATTGGCCCTGCGTCCGTGTTCTGTGTCATTGCTGGCGATCGGCTGGCTGGCGCCGTAGCCCTGCACGGCAAAGCAACTGCCGGGAATGCCGCCCATGCGTTGCATCCAGTCGCGCACCGAGGCGGCGCGGTCGCGGGACAGGCGCAGGTTCTGTTCTGCACTGCCGGTTGCATCGGTGTGTCCGGTGACGACGATCAACCAGCCGGGTCTGGCCTTGATGCCGACCAGTGCGTTGATCAGCACCTGGGTCGATTCCGGCTTCAGCTCGGCGCTGCCGATGTTAAACAGCGACAGCGTGTCCAGACGCACGGGGCCGGCCGCCTGCACCCTCTCGGTTGGCGGTTGGTAACGGCCGATGGCGTGCCAGACCCTGATGCGCAGCTGTTCGGCGCGGTACAGGCCGAGGCCCAGTGACCGAGGCTCGCCGCGGCGGTAGTAGGCATCCAGCCGTCGGGCGTCGTCGTGCAGGACGGTCAACGCCGCTTCGCGCAGCGCCACCGCCTGCGGGTCCTCGCGGGCGGTTTCGTTGATCGAGGCATAGCGGCGCAGGTCGTCACCGACCTGGCGGATCAACAAGGTGTTCTGCCGGGCCGAGCTCGACATCGCGATGACGGCGGCGAAAGCCGTCAGCCAGATGCCGATGACACTGGCGCGCCGCGCGGCGGTGTTGCCGGTGTGTCGGGGAAGCAGCTCCAGCAGGCAATCCGGTAAGGGCAAAACACCGACCGTGCTGCCCGTCAAATGGGTCGGCACCAGCGCAGTCTTCGCCTGTATCCAGTGCTGCCAGACGCTGCCCGGAACCTGTTCCGGTAAACGCGGCACGCGGCAGATTGCGTAGGCCACCGGCAGCCGCGCGCTTTGACGGCCAAGGCGGGTGAAGTGCGGGGCCACAGACTGCTCCAGCCACGCGCCGTGGGTATTCATCTGCACCGCGATGTGCATTCGGTGAGTGAGAGCGGCGCGGTCTTGTCGTCGCCAGTACTCGACGCTGGCGCAGGTGCCGTTGCTTCTAACCCGCGCCGAGGGCCTGCCATTTTCCCAGCTGAACCACACAGATGGGTCGCTCGCACCGGCCTCTTCCCGGGTGAAGCCGGTCCCACAAACATCGCGCGTATCCTGGGACGCTTGCTGATAACTCACGACCCACAGCGGCAACGTCAGCGCGCGCTTGCGGACCACGGACAGCTGATGGGTCAGCGCACGAAGCTGGCCATCCAGTTCCGAGCTGTCAGTGTGTTGAGATGGATTGACCACACACATGACGCTCATCTGCGCACGCCATTGCGAACGCGCTGCCAGCAGCGCTGCGACCAGACCGGGCAATCGCTCAATGTTCGGCACGCTGACGTAACACCCGCTCGCCGTCGTCCGCACGGCGATCTGCTCGGCAGTATCGACACCGGCATCCGCATCGCCAGCAAAAAGCGCCGCCGATCCCTCACCGCACACCAGCACCACGGGCAGGTGGTACTCACTGCCGGGCAAGGCTCGGAACTCACCCAACCCCGCAGGACCACCAAGACGGACCGAGCGTCGACCCGCCAGCAGCCAGCCCCCGGCCACCAGCATCAGGGCGCCCGCCACGGACAGGGCTTGAACGATCAGGCTCAGGGGCAAGACGCTGATCACCATCAGCGCCATACATCCCGACCACAGCGCAAGTGCACGCATCAACTTGAGTGTCATGGGCGCGTCACACCCGCTCGGTCACAAGGGAGGCCACCAGAGCCGCCAGATGCGAATCCAGCACCCACCAGACGCCCGCGAGCAGCAATCCGGCCAACAGCAGATGCAGCAAGGGTGCGCGCAACCATCCCGGCAAAGGCTTGCGGCCCCGTGCGTCGATCCACGTCGGCAGCGGCTGATCCAGGGTCACCGGTGCAACCCGGGTGGTCAACTCAGCCATCAGTTTCTGACGCTCGGGGTGGTTCGGCTCTTTGTAGCGACCAAGAAAGCCCAGCATCAGCACGCGGTGATACACCCGCAGCACGCTCGGGTCCGGAGACGGCTCGTGCAGCACTTCGCGCATTTCTTCGTAGAGAAACTGCCCCGCCTGATGACGTCCGAAGTAATGCGCCTGAAGCGGTTCGTGGGTCCATTTGGCGCGGGCACTGGCATCGGCGTGGATCAGCACGGTTTCATCCAGCAGCGCGCATTGCGCGTGGCTGATGAAATCGACATTGCGCTGGCTGACGCCGGCTTGCGTCAGCGCTTCGCGGACCCCCACCACCTGCCGGGTGCACACCTCCCAGAGCGCGTCGCTGTCCGGAGCCGACGCGCCGTGGCGCAACTCGACCACCAACAGGTAACTGTCCTGCAGCAGTTGATCGACATCGACGGAGCCGGGAGCCGATTGGCTTTTCATTGGCCGGCTCATGAGCGCAGCACCGCAAACAGCTCAAGCTTCACGTCCGGCAACGTCGCCGGGACGTAGAACGCGCAGACCCCTTCGGCGAGCACCGCCTGGCCGCTCGGATGGGCAAAATCGAGGGCGAAATACTGGTTTTCGAGACGCAGCGGGATCGCCGCAGGCACGTGACTCAACGGCTGCAGCGGAACACCGTCCAGCGCGGCATTGATCAACTGATCGACGTCGTCCGGTGTGCCGATTTTGCACAGCCGCGGGAACTGCGCCTGCAATTGGGCCGGGGCCTCGCGGCAGCGCACCGACAGGTAAAAGTCAGCAGCGTCGGCTTCGCGCAGGCGCGGGTCGTTGAACGTCACTTGCCAGCGACCCGGGATTACCCGCTCCAGCTCCAGGGCAATCACCCGAGACGGCAGACTGGCTTCGAGCAACGTCGAGATCATCTGCATCAACGGCGGCAACACGGTTTCCAGGTCGTCGTGGCGGTAGGCCGGAATGGCGTCAACGTCGTGTTCGAGGGAGAACGTCAGCAGCGCCCCCGCCAGCTTCACCAGTTCTTGATAGACCTGCTCGGGATGGCGCGCCGGGCTGGCCTTGAAATCGGCGAGCACGGGTTGGTAGGTGTTCAGCGCATTGAGCAGCCAGAACAGCGAAACATCGGCCACCGCGAAGTCGGCCATGCGCTGATTGCTCTCGCGGCGCATGCCCATCAAGCGCTGGCGCTTGGACGCCAGTTGGGTGAGAAGATTGTCCAGTTGGACCTGCAAACCGAGGTGCCCGGCGAAGCTCAAAAGCGGCGGCACGAAGGCTTCGTCCAGGCACGCGCGGCCCTGCCCGTCACGCACCAGCCGGGCGACCGGACAAGTCAGGTAATCAGCGTTGTCATCGCTGGCCAGACGCAGGCTGAGCATGTGCTCGAGCACACCGATCGACTGTTGATCGTCGCCGTACAGATCCTGCACCTCGCGCCAATTCTGGCGGTAACGCACGGGCCGGTCGGCGCGGGCGCTCTCGAACAGGCAATTGCCGCCGTTGGCCTGCTCCAGCGGCAGGCACAACAGCACCGTCGCGCCCTGCCCCGAGTCGATCGGGATTTGTTCGAGGGCCAGCGCGGCGGGCAGCCGATCAACGCTGTCGGTGTCGATCAGCGTGCCATCCGGCAACCGCACCCGCAGCGCGGACGCCTTGAGTTTGCCCAGCCGCAACGCCTCAAGATCAAAGGTCGCCCTCTGCACACCCCACGGATGAACCCGCGACAGATGCGCAATGCATTCGTTGGTCCAGGCTTCCCAGCGCGCTTGCTGCTGGAATTGCTGCTGGGACAACAGCGCCCCGGCAGCCCAGAGAGGTCGGTCGATTTTCATGTTGTGCTCACCTATGGCCGACGTCAGGTTTTGGCTTTGGGCATCTGGGAAACCAGCGAAAGGTTCACGTCCATGCCTTCCACCTGGAAATGCGGCACGGCGTACAACTTCACGCGGAAGAAGCCGGGGTTGTCGTCGATGTCCTCCACCGTCACCCGGGCGTCTCGCAGCGGATGGGAGGCCTGCAAATCGTCCCCCGGGTCGGTCATTTCGGTGACCAGCCCGCTGATCCACTTATTCAATTCCAGTTCCAGAAGACGCCGGTCCTTGGTGGTGCCGATGTTTTCGCGCTGAATTAATTTCAAATAATGCGCAATGCGCGACAGTAGAAAGATGTAAGGCAGGCGCGAGTTGATCCGGCTGTTGGCAGTGGCATCGGCGGTGTCATACAACGCAGGTTTTTGTGTTGAATTGGCGGAGAAGAAACACGCGTAATCGCGGTTCTTGTAATAGGAGAGCGGAATAAAGCCCAGATTGGCGAATTCAAACTCCCGGGTTTCCGGGATCATCACTTCCGACGGAATCTTCACCTGACTGCCGGTGCCGAGGTCATATAAATGAATGGGCAGATCCGTCACTGCACCACCGGACTGTGGCCCGCGAATTTGTACACACCAGCCGTTATTGACGAAACTCTTCACCATGTTTGCAGCGAAGGCAAAAGAAGCATTGGTCCACAGGTATTTGCTGTGATCGGTGCCTTTGACACTTTCCACATAATTGAAACTGCGCACCGGAATGGTGTCCGGCCCATAGGGCAGCCGTCCCAGCACGCGGGGCATGGTCAAACCGATGTAACGGGAATCATCGGTGTCACGGAATGACTTCCATTTGATGTATTCCGCGCGATCAAAGTAATTACCGATGTCTTTGATAGCGGCGACTTCTTCCATGGTGTCCTTGCCGAAGAAGGCCGGCCCCACCGAACCAATGAACGGCATGTGGGCCGCCGCCGCGACCTTCGATATGTTGCGAAGCAGCGCGATGTCTTGCGGGCTGCGACCAAACTCGTAACTGGAAACAGCCGCCGCAATGGGTTCACCGCCGGGCGTGTCGTATTCCTGGGTATAGGTGTGCATGTACAGACCGCTCTGGGCGATCTCGGGGGCGTCTTCGAAATCCTGGACCAGATGGTCCTTGCTGATGTCCAGCAGCTCGATGCGTACATTCTGCCGGAAGTCGGTCTGATCGATCAGCGACTTCACCCCGCGCCATGTGGACTCGACGCGCTGAAACTCCGGGTGGTGCATGACGGCGTCGAGCTGGCGGCTGATCTGCGCGTCCAGCGAGGCGATGTGTTCGTCGAGCAGGGTTTTGTCGAGGCGCTGCACCTTACGCGACGAGCCCTTGAGCAGGTTGAGGAACACGCTGACCGCGGCGGTCACGCGCTCATCGGCGGAGATCTCCGACAGCGCCTCGTTGTTCTGAAACGCCTCGATATCGCCGAGGGCTGAAACCGGGTTGAGGTTTATTTTTGAAAACAGCGCGTTATAGACGCCGGTGCTTTCTTCGGACAAAACGGTGCCACCGCCTGATACTGCGGAAGAGTGTTTCGAGGACATGTTCGATACCTGCTATCAGAGACCCGGGTGATTAACGCTCTGGGGGTGCGGCGAGTACGGCCAGTTCAGCGCGCAACTCGTCACTGAGCGTCTCGTCTTTGACGATGCGTTCAAGCTCGTGACGGAAGGTCGCGTTGTCGAGCAGGTTTGATTTGAGATCACGCAACAGGTTGCGGGTCGCCAGCAATGCGCGCAGTGATGGTATTTGTCTGGCGACCTGTTCTGGCTCGAAGTCTTTCATTTTCTGGAAGTTCAAATCCACGGAAGCATCCGAACCGTCGTCGGCAAAAGTGTTTTCAACCATGAGTTTCAAGGCAGGGGTAAATTCCGCCAGCACACTGTCGAAATTGTTTTTATTGATATTGATCTTGCTACGTTCGGACAATGGCCGATCTTCCCGGCCGTTGCTGTAATCCCCGAGCACCATCAATTTGAGCGGGAGTTCGACTTTTTTCTGCGCACCGCCCGTGTGCAAATCAAGTTTTATATTGACCCGCGCTTTGGGCACTTCATTTTGAAAGCTGTTTGAAGCCATAACTCCTCCGTCGAAAATGCCACACGTCACAAAGGGGAATATCTGGATCGCAGGGCCTTTTTATCAGCCGAGCGTCCGGGACCCAAGCGATCAAGTTTTAACAAGTGTGAGCAGCGAATGGGTTGATGAAGTTTTCATCGAATTCGGGAAGCGGCAAGGCTAATTCCCTACGAATAAAAACTCTACCCACCAAAGACAGGAAGAGAGGTGTCCTACGGAAGTCTAGAATCCTTCCTACAAAATAATCCCGGACAGTGGAGCGGCTGCAGAATTAAACGGCGTACGCAATACAGTGGCGGCGGGGTTTAAGGTACAGATATAAAAAACCGCAAGCGGTTGAACAGCATCAGCTGTGCAACACGCCTGCGGCTATTTCGAGCAAATGAATCAGAAGATGTAATCGGTGGTCAGGAACGTCGATTCGCGGTTATGGATGATGTCGCTGATCAGCGCCTTGTTGCTTTCCTGGAACTTGGTCGCCACCAGGGTGCGGATCGAGAACACGCGCAGCGCATCGTCCACCGACAGCGTGCCTTCGGCCGAATTCTTGCGGCCGTTGAACGGGAAGCTGTCCGGACCGCGCTGGCACTGAGCGTTGATGTTGATCCGCCCCACCTGATTGGCGAACGCGTCGACCAGACGCCCGACCTGCTTGGAGTCGTTGCCGAAGATACTCAGCTGCTGGCCGAAATCGGAATCCAGCACGTATTCGATCACCGTTTCCAGATCGCGGTACGCCACCACCGGTACCACGGGCCCGAACTGTTCTTCGTGGTAAACGCGCATGTCCGGCGTGACCGGGTACAACACGGCTGGGTAGAAGAACTGCCCATGGGTGGTGCCGCCACCTTCGTTGACCACTTTGGCGCCCTTGCTCACGGCATCGTCCACCAGTCCTTGCAGGTAGTCGGTCTTGCCCGGCTCCGGCAGTGGCGTCAGCGAGACGCCCGGCTCCCACGGCATGCCCGGCTTGAGCTGAGCGAGTTTTTCTTCGAACTTCTCGAGGAAACTGCCGACCACGTTTTCGTGCACGAACAGGATCTTCAACGCCGTGCAACGCTGGCCGTTGAACGACAACGACCCGGTAATGGCTTCCGTTACCGCGTTGTCCAGGTTCACATCCGGCAGCACGATCCCCGGGTTCTTCGCATCCAGACCCAGTGCGGCGCGCAGACGGTGCGGCTTGGGGTGGAGCTTTTTCAGGGCGCTGGCGGCCTTGTTGGTGCCGATGAAGGCAAACACGTCGATCTTGCCGCTGGCCATCAGCGCGCTGACGGTCTCGCGGCCGCTGCCGTAGATCACGTTGATCACCCCGGCCGGGAAGCTGTCGCGGAACGCTTCGAGCAACGGACGGATCAGCAAGACGCCGAACTTGGCCGGTTTGAACACCACGGTGTTGCCCATGATGAGGGCCGGAATCAGCGTGGTGAAGGTCTCATTCAGGGGATAGTTGTAAGGCCCCATGCACAGGGTCACGCCCAGGGGCACGCGGCGAATCTGGCCGAGGGTGTCCTGTTCCAGCTCGAAGCGGCTGGAGCGACGGTCGAGTTCCTTGAGGGCGTTGATGGTGTCGACGATGTAATCGCAGGTGCGGTCGAATTCTTTCTGCGAGTCCTTGAGGTTCTTGCCGATTTCCCACATCAGCAGCGTGACCACCGCGTCGCGCTGCTCGCGCATCAGCTTGAGAAAGGTCTCGACGTGATGAATGCGATCGGCGACGCGCATGGTGGGCCAGGCGCCCTGGCCCCGGTCGTAGGCGTTGACGGCGGCGTCCAGTGCTGTCATTGCGGTGTCGGCGTCCATCAGCGGCGTGCTGCCGAGCACCACGGACTCAAGGCCCGCGTCGGTTTTCAGCGAGACCGGGCTCAGCACCGGTGCCAGCGGCCCGTGCCATTGGTGCAGTTCGCCGTTGACCAGGTAATCGCGCTGCTCGATGGCGGGGCCTGCGCGAAACTGCTCAGGGATCTCGTCGGCGCGCGGGTACAGGTTGTCCAGGCGGTTTTGCAGGGTCATCTCATTTACCTCTTCCAGTCGGTCATCGTGCCAAACAGGCTGGACACACTACGCCACAGCCGCCGCCGAATGAAAAGCATCGAGATAAATGTCACGTCCGGGTGACACGAAAAACGTCTGCCGACGGTGCCTGAGGCGCTGTTCAGGCCACCGCCGTCTGGTTGCGCCCCGATGCCTTGGCCCGAAACAGCGCCTTGTCCGCCAGTCCCAGCAGCCCGTGCACGTCCTGACCGGTGTTGCCCAGCGCGGCGACACCGAGGCTGGCGGTGACGCCCTCGTCATGCTGACAGGTGATGTCGGCGATTGCCTGACGCAGCTTCTCGGCAATGACATGGGCCGCGTCGAGGGACGTATTGGCGAGCAACAGCGCGAACTCCTCGCCGCCCAGCCGACCGCAGACGTCTCCTTCCCGCACGGACTGGCAGATGACCCGGCCGATCTGCCGCAACACTTCATCGCCGGCCTGATGGCCGTGGCAGTCGTTGATGCGTTTGAAATGATCGATGTCCAGCATCAGCGCGCACAGCGGTAACCGGCTGCGCTTGCAGGCGTCGTACGCGCGTTCGGCCTGATGGAAAAAAGCCCGGCGGTTCTTCACCCCGGTCAGTTCATCAGTCTGCGCGGCGTGGTCGGCGATGCGATGGGCATGTTCCATTTCGCGGCTCAGGCGAAAGGCCCGCTCCATGGCCTGGCACAATTTGCGCGTCGCGCTGACCACAAATCCGGCAAAGATCAGCGACGCAACCGCCATACCCTGCTGCGCGGTCTGGGGTTGAAACAGCAGCCAGATCGAGCACGGCAAGAGCACCAGTGCAATCGACACCAGGGTCATCGAGCGGTACGCCGAATAACAGGACACCGCGCTCACCGACATGCCAACGGCGAACAACAGCACCAGCGTCTGGATCAATAAATCCCCGGCGTGCATCAGCGCCAGCGCGCCGCTGCCCCAGATGCCGGCCGACAACACCAGCGTGACCCAGTAAGTGGTTTCCCAGCGCTCCGGGGTGCGGGCGGTTTCCGGCATCCGGAAATAGGCGGTCAACATGATCAGGCGCAAGGTGGTCGAGGCGCCCAGCAGCCCGAGCCACCCGAGAATCAGGGAGTGTTCCAGGCGCTCCCAGCAGATCCAAGAGAGTATTACAGCCGCCAGCGCGCTGCCGAACACCGAGAAAAAACTCTGACGGAAAAGCAACTGCAAACGATCGTTGCGCACCTGGGCCCGTATCAGGGCCTCTCGCGCCGGTTGAGAATCATGGAGGTACATCGAATTCGCCCGACCCTGGCATTGGATGGGTCGGATTGTGGCATCGTGCTATGACAGTAAACAACTCGCGCGCCAACTAATTGCTGCGCCACGCAGCGGGTGCGGCAATTCGCCGGAAAAATGACGGTTCGCCCCGCCCGGCGTCACCCCTGCTGCTCACGCGCGGACGGCGGTTGACCGAGGATTTCAATCAGTCTCAGGGCATTCCCCGTCGCGGCGCCGCTGGCGGTGTTATCGAAAATACACCACGTCGGCGCACCGCTTAGCGCCTTGGCTTTCAGCTCGACGGCCAGACGTATCAGGAAATCTTCTTCATAGGCGCTGTAATAGATGCGCGGCGCGCCGTGCAGTCGCCAGTAGCCCAACCCCGGCCAGCCGGCCGGTTGGCGGTCATTGCTGAGCCTCGATGGGTCAACCGTTGCTTGCGCAATGCGGTAGTGCGTGAGCATTGGCTCGGCCTGGAGCCAGCTTTCATGGCGCGGTTCAATGACCACATGCCCGTCGAAGCGCTCGCGGAGCTGGATGAAAAACCCTTCGGCTACGAGTGGATCGAACGTCAGCGAAGGCGGCAACTGCAGCAGCAGGCAACCGAGCCGTTCGCCCAGTTCACTGCATTGTCCGAGAAACTCATCCAGCGCATGGCCGCTGCCCTGCAACTGTTGTTCATGGGAAATAAGCTTGGGGATCTTCACCGAAAACCTGAAATCCGCCGGCACTGAGTCGGCCCAGCGGGCGTAGGTCTGCGGCCGATGGGGGCGGTAGAACGAGCTGTTGATTTCTGCGGTATTGAATTGCCGTGCGTAGCGCTGCAAGTGGGTGCCGTCGCCCGGAAAGGCCGGCGCGTGCTCGCGGCCCAGACTCCACCCGGCGCAGCCCACGAAGATTCTGCCAGGCGCGGTGGAGTTGGCATCGTTCAAAACAGCACCTCCCCGGCTTCGCCCATGAAAATCTCTGCCGTCTTCGGCCCGATGCCGTTGAAGTCCTGCAGGCGCTTTTCGAACTCGCGACGGTCGGCGCTGGCGGCAGCCATGCCGCTGACCGTGCCGCCGTATTCATCCATCAGCTTGGCCGCCAGTGCCAGCAGGCGCACGGCGGTGGATTCGTCGTAACGTGCATAACCGCCCTCGCCCAGCATCCTCACCAGCTCCCGGTGGGTGCACGCGGCCAGTTCGCCCGGCGTGTCGCGCCCGTGCCTGTCGACGATGACGTGATAGGTCTGTACCGCCGCCTGCGCCCGAATCCGTTTGCCCATCAGAAAACTGGCCAACAGCCATTTGAACAGCGCACTTTCACCGCCCTGCGTGAGGTCGATGCCCAGTTCCTGCGCGGTGATGTTCTTACCCATGAACGCTCCTTGATTTCCATTGCTGGAGTGACTTCTCAAGGGGCAGATGAGTTCGATGTTTTGGGCGGTGTTTGGATCAACGCCCCTCAGGCGTTGGATATCTGGTTGATGCCGATGACCTCGCCGCTCCAGATCATCTCGTAATGGGCGCTCTGCACAATGGAGGTGACGTGGCGCGGGGTCAGCAGTGCCCAGCAGTGATTGCCCGGCGAGCGCACCGAGTGGTAGCGCAGGCCAGCCACGCCCGCCTGCTTGGCTGCCTCGCCCAGCACATGGGACTGCGCGTAGTCGTCAGGTGCATAAATCGGGTCGGAGAGCGGAATCGAGGTGGCGTCGACACTGCCCTCCTCGCTGAAACTGCAACTCAGGCAGCGGAAAACAAAGCGCTCGTACTTCAGGGTCGCGACCCGCGACCAGTACAACTGCTGATGGTGGCGCACTTCGGCGATGGCAGTGTCGACGGTGTCGGCCAGGTACAGCACGCCGAACTCGCCGCTGCTGAAGCGCGAGCCCGCCGGATTGACGTGGGTGAACGGCGCGACGGCATAAGAGCTTCCGGGAATGCCGAACGGAATCTCGGCCAGGGGAATCAGCTCAATGCGGCCGATTTCGTTCTGCAGGCGAGGATTGGTCAGCGCCTGAATCCGGTACAGCGTCTCGAACTCGGCGGCATCGGCAACGTCGCTGAACAGCTCGATGGGCGGGAATTTGGAATTGACCAGGCGATAAGCCTGCTGCGTCTCCCCGGCGAGTGCGGGAAGCGCGTCCGGCGTCACCATTGGGCGCCACGGAGGGTGTCGATGCGGCGGAAGGTTTCGTACAGCGAGATCATGTCGCCCTGGGCCATGACGTCCAGTGGCTTTCTGCCGTTGAAGAACTCATTGTGGTTTTCCATCGACGGGAAACCGTAGGCGTTGTCGGGATTATCAAACAGGGTTCGGAGGGCGGCGTGGATGTTCAGCACAAAGCTGACCCGCTGCATTTGGTCTTGATCCAGCGCCACCGACCACTGCGCGTCGTCCTGGCGAGCGCGGGTGTACGTGCTTCGGGAAATACGCAGGATCTGGCAGGCCTGCTCGCTGGTGGCCTTCCACTTGTCCAGCACCCGCAACGCCGCTCGCAAACCGACCACGCACTCGGATTTGGAAAGTTGCCGCGCTGGAATGGCGGTGGTCATGGGCGTACCTCTTGATGACTGCAAGTGAAAATCTATGGACGCAACTCTAATTCAATTGCGTCCATAGATTCAATGTCAAGTTTCGACAACGTTGATGTGCGGCGCGTTATCTGACGCGTTCTCGGCTAAAGCCGGTCCTACAGTCGAGGTCCGATCAGACCCTCCCGGGCGCAAACGATCCCCGAGGCCCATTCCAGGGCCTCCAAAAGTGAAAAAAAGGTGAAAATTCACCTTAGTCACATCTGGTAATGATTCGCATGTTGATTCAGAATCGCGCTCCCCACCGCGCCTTCAGGAATTTCCATTGTGATCCCTCGCCTTCCCGCCACCTGTCTCCTGGCCGGTGTCGTCGCCGCCATGTCTACCGCCAACGCAGCCGACGACGTCACGCTGCCGGCGATGCAGATCCAGGACACCGCCGCACAGGACGACGGGCAAAGCGTGGGTTATCAGGGCAAGCCGTCTTCGAGCACCACCAAGCTGGGGCTGACCAACAAGCAGACGCCCCAGGCGATCACCACCATCACCCGCGCTCAGATGAACGATTTCAAAATGAACGGGGTCAAGGACGCGCTGCGCTCGGCGCCGTCGGTGACCGTCGAGCAAAGTGAAAGTGACCGCACGGAGTACACCTCCCGCGGGTTCGACATCGGCAGTTTCGAGTACGACGGCATGGGCATGCCCTTCGCCCAGACGATCATGATCGGTGACCTGGACATGGCCGAGTTCGAGCAGATCGACGTGCTCCACGGCGCCAACGGTTTGATGAGCGGCACCGGCAATCCGTCGGCCACGGTCAACTTCATCCGCAAGCGACCGACCCGGGATTTCCAGGCGCAGATCGACACCAGCGTGGGCTCGTGGGACAGCCGGCGCATTGATGTCGACGTGTCGGGGCCGTTGACCGACACCGGCAACGTGCGCGGTCGCTTCATTTATGCCCACGACAAGGGCAACTCGTGGATGGACCGCTACAGCCACGAAAAGAACGTTGCCGCCGGCCTGCTCGCCTTCGACCTTTCCGACTCCGATACGCTGACCGTGGGTTTCACTCAGCACAACAGCGATTCCAACGGCAGCACCTGGGGCAACCTGCCGCTGGTCGACAGCAACAACAACCCGATCCACTACAGCAGCCGCTCTTCCAACGTCGGCCAACCGTGGACCTACTGGAACATGCACACCCAACGCGCGTTTGCCGAATGGAAGCATGACTTCGGCAACGGCTGGAATGCCACGGTGACCGGCACCGGCATTACCGAATACCAGGACACCAACATGCTGTACGTCTCAAGCGTCACCGATGACGACGCCTCGGTGTTCGCCGCTGATACCTCCAGCAAGGCGCACCAGTTGCTGGGCGAAGCGAAAGTCTCCGGCCCGTTCAGCCTGTTCGGCCGCGACCATGAGCTGACTTTCGGCGCCGCCTACGGCCGCACCCATCAGAAAGCCCGGGAATACGACGCTGGCGGGGGCACCTACTTCGACACCTCGTTCGCGGGCATTCTCGCCGGCAATACCCCTTCGCCGCAGTTTGGCTACACCAGTGACATCACCAACACCCAGAACTTCGAGGACCGGCAGAAAAGCCTGTTCGCCGGTGCCCGCTTCAGCCTGGCGGATGATCTGCACTGGATCGCCGGTGCGCGCATGCTCAGCGTTGACGGCACGGGCGAGAGCTATGGCACCGATCACGCCCAGCGCGAGCACGGCAAGGTCACGCCCTACACCGGCCTGGTCTATGACCTGACCCCGCAGTGGAGCCTGTACACCAGCTGGACGCAGATCTTCAATCCGCAATACGGCACGGTCGGCGTCGACGGCAAAGTGCTCGCGCCGCTGGAAGGCAAGAGCCTGGAAGCCGGCGTTAAAGGCAGCGTCATGGACGATCGCCTGAACCTGACCGCCGCCGTGTTCAAGACCAAACAGAGCAACGTCCAGTCGGCAGAGTTCATTGAAGTGGGTTCGCAGTTCCGCTACTTCACCGATGATTACAAAAGCCACGGCATCGAACTGGAAGCGTCGGGCGAGGCACTGCCGGGCCTTGACCTGCTGGCGGGCTACACCTACGTGCACATCGAAAACGACGATGGCGACAAGGCCCGCCGTTATGTGCCGACCCACGCCTTCCGTGGCATGGCCAGCTACCGACTGCCTGGCCTGCCCCAAGCCCGAATCGGCACCCGGGTCAGCTGGCAGAGCGGGATTCAGAACGACAATTACAGCGTCATCCGCCAGAACGCCTACGCGCTGGTCGACCTGATGACCAGCTACGACATCGACAGCAACTGGAGCACGGCGCTGAACTTCAACAACGTCACCGACCGCAAATACCTGACCTCGCTGTACAGCGGCACGGCGAGCAACTATGGCGCACCGCGCAACCTGACGGCGTCGTTGACCTGGCGGTACTGATCCGGGCAGTTGTCCGGTGCTGGCAACCGTGCACCCTCCTGTGGGAGTGAGCTTGCTCACGAAGAGGTCTGCCCATTTAACGTATCTTCATCGCCTGTAACCCGGCATTCGCGAGCAAGCTCGCTTGTATGGTTAGACTTGAAGGGGTGGTGGGACGAACAGTTCGCATCTGACTGCTGTAACAGTACAGACCGTGGGAGA
>NZ_JACYVI010000024.1 GCF_014842265.1 Pseudomonas sp. CFBP 13711 | reverse complement strand
AACTGGTGCCCACTTAAATTTAAGTGCACACCATGTCCTGGCTTTGCGGGGCTGGGTAGATGACTTGGCCGGACGGATACGCCTGTTGTACAAAGCCAAGCGCAAGATCGAGTACTGCAAAGCGCAGACACGCGCCAAGGTTGAGCATCCGTTTCGGGTCATTAAGCGCCAGTTTGGTTACGTGAAAGTACGCTTTCGTGGGCTGATGAAAAACACGGCCCAACTGACCACGCTGTTCGCCCTGTCGAACCTGTGGATGGCTCGAAAACGACTGATGGGTTTGGGTGAGTTGCGCACTTAACACAGAGAACCGGGCGGAAAACCTCCGCTGCACACTGTATTAGGCCGTTTTCAGGGAATAGTCGCTAAGTGCCGGCGAATTACGGCATGCCATCGCTGCGCGGAAAGTTGATCGGAGCATCCCTAGCACTGGCTACGCAGGCAGCGCCTGTACAAACATTGCGATGGCTTGCTCGGCGATTTGCTTTTTGAGCTTCAAAGTCAGTTTTTTTTTGCCACAGAACACGCTGGGTGCCACAATTGGCAATGACACAGCGGAAGTCAGCATCCCGAAGAAGAGGCGTTCATTCGGGGCGACAATCACGCCTGCCGCTTGAGCCTTGGCAATGATCGGTTTTGAAGAGACGCTGAAGGGCCCGACAAGCTCGACGCTCAGCTTAGTCAATCGGACTCCAGGGTTGCTGGCTTCTTGAATGAGAAATGCTGGGAACTCGGGCATTTCATATGAAATGTCAGCAAACAAACGAATAAATCCGATGATTGCATCTCTAGGATGGCTATCCACCTGAACGGCCAAAAGCCTTAGTTGTTCCAGATGGTGCAGTTGTCTTTCAGCAAGGTGCTCGACAACCGCGTCCCATAAATTCGCTTTGGAGCCAAAAATCCGGCCAACGAGGGCCATGTCGACCCCTGCGTCAGACGCCAGGGCTCTTAGCGAAACGCCTTCATAGCCGTACTTGGAAAAGGACTGAAGCGCTGATCGTAGCAGTGCCTCTCTACCGCTCGGCTCGCCGCTGCGGCGCCGACCGCGTGCCGGTTTGACTGGCAATGTCTCGTTCAACGAATTTCCTAATATGGGAGGAAGCTAGTGCGATACGTCTTTGAAGCCGTGGCCAATTGAGGTTCAACTGGCCACGGCTCGATCAGATGGTAACCAAAGGGATCAACAGGTGGCTATCATACTGGCCGCCCATGTGGATGACATGGCGACCCTGATTGCGTGAGACGGGCGTCGGAACCCGCTGTTCCCCAATAGCTTTCGGCGAGGTGTCAGCTTTTCCACCATAGGAACGCACCGCGACCTTCTGCTTAGGATCGTAGGTGAAACTGTCCTGTGCTACCTCAATGGGCACCGCCCCGAAGCCCATATCGAACCGGGTGTCCATTGGCTGGTGAGCGCTGATGGTCAGGTATAGCTCCTCCCCCCGCTTGTACCGCATCGCCATTGGCCAGATCCCAATTTCGACAGGGACGACCTCCCCAGGCTTCAGCAATTGCTCACGCTCATGCTTCAGGTACGGTTCGAAATGAGTCGAGTTAACGCTATCAAGCTCTCGTTGGGATACGCGCAGTAGACCGGTTGCCGCCACTGGGCCCACCATGCCTTCACCGAGCTCGCGATTGTATGGATTACCTTCCGAATCGCGCTTCTCGACCGTGACTGACAGCTCCATGTCGTTTGCGCCCTCAGCCTCGACCCACAGACGAAGCTTCATGTAGCCGATAAGCTCTACATCCTGATCGAACCGATAGGTGAAATGGACGCTGCCTTTGGGCGCAACTTGATAGGTCGTTTTACCCTCATGTGGAGGCTTTTCCTCAATCAAGCCATTTGAATCATTTAAGTAGAGGCTTTTGGCTTCAACGCGCGTGGGAGGCCAGGCATCTTCCACCCTGTCAACCACATCGGTGCCGCTCGGATCCAGGACGCAAATGCGGACTCTAGGGGTGTCCTGCCATCCATTGGCCTCACCCTTGAGGTAATGATCGAAGAACTTCAGCAATTCCTGCTCATACTTCGGCGTATAGAAGTCGAGCCACTCATTGGTGTTGTTGACTCGCAGCCATTTATCTTTCGAACCCAGCTTGCGGAACCCCTCGAAGCTTCCATGTGTGTGAGCAGCGTTTGTATAGCTGGCTACAACATAAGTGGGCACCTGAATTCGTTCGAGCCGTGCCTTCTTGTCCTCCCAGTAAGGGCTCATCAACTGCTGCTCAATGATCATCCTGGGTTGATCTTCAATGTAGTTCTTACCAGCGAAGGTCTGGATGATTGCTTCAGGAAACGCGGGGGCTGGGATACCACCACGGTTTCCAGTTTCACGAAAATGATCACTGAAACCTTCCCAGGGAGCGATTGCGGCCAGATGTGGAGGTTGCTCCGCCGCGATGAACCATTGCGAAACGGCCAACCAGGAATTGCCAGCCATGCCGACCTTCCCCGAACACCACGGCTGCTCGGCACACCATTCGATGAAGTCATATCCGTCCTCTGCAAGCTGACGCCCCCAGTAGGAGATATTACCCTCAGAATTGTAGGCACCCCGGGGGTCTGGGTTCAACACTACATATCCCTGCTCAACCCAGAAAGCCGGATCGGCACCTTCAAATTTCTGTAGCTCCGACACCCACTCCAGCGGCACTCCAGCACGGCCGTGAATGTCGTCCAACCATTGGCCTCCTAGCTGCTTTCCATAGGGGCTCCACGAGATCAGCGCAGGGTACTTACCACTCTTTGCGGGACGGAACACATCCACATACATCGTCACGCCGTCGCGCATCTTCACCGCGACGTCGCGCTCTAGAACGATATCCACCGGCAATGGCTTGGCACCGGCACGTCGGACTGAGCCCTCAGGCAGAACGACTTGGCCGGGGGAAAACCCCATATACCGGGCGCGGGGAGCCTCTGGAGGCAGAGCTTTACGGTAAGGAACTGGCAGACGGTTGTTGCCATAAATTCGGGTGGGAAACGTTTTTTTCATGACGTCATCTCCAATGTGGTGGCTCTAGCAACGTTGCCGAGAGCGGACATGAAAGCGGCACCGACTGCACCCGCCAAGACTGTACGGCGGGGCATTATCAGCACTTCAGAAAATTTATTCTTCAATTCACGCCTCCATAAATCATCGATTGATGATTTATATTGTACGCGTTCCTTGGCCCTGTCAAAGGTCACCTGACGAGACGCCTTTACCCCATGCCGCGCGACAAAGGAGAGTGCGAAACTGTTCGATAGCGGTAAGGCATCCAGCAGTAATCAGCAGGGGACGGTAATGAGGATAGTCAGGGACCTACAACGAGCCCATTCGCCGACGACCGCCAACGTTTCAACCGCCAGTTCGAACATGATTCGCCCGACGTCAGCCTCGGCGAAACCCGTCCGGAATAGACACCCGGGTATAGAATTGAGGAGGCCGACCAACGCACTAGCGACCTCGGTGGCGCAGTGCTCACTTTCGACCAAAGGGAGAAGGATGTTGTACAGAATCGACGTGTACTCCTCTGCATACTGGTCAACGCGGCGTCGTACGCTCCGGTCAAATTCCGCCGTTCCTTTTCAAGCAGCTGGAAATGAAGCGGAATTGATCGATACACCTGTATGTGGGAGATCACGAACGATTGCAACCGCGCAGAGGACGTGGTGGCCGTAACGGTAGAGGCACGCCGGTTCGGAAGGAGGAGCGCGTCGTAGACCGCTTCCAGGAATTCGAACAACAACTGCTCTTTGCTTTCAAAGTAGTGATAAATCGATCCAGCCTTCAGGCCCACCCGTTGCGCGAGGTCTCGCATGGTCACCTGCTTGAAGCCGTTCTCTGCAAAAAGTCGTAGCGCAGTATCGCGACGATGTTCGAAGACATTGCCAGCACGGGCGTCCCTCGATAATTCTTTCAGCGCAACATTTATGACTTCCACACTCACCAAATCAATGGCTAAAGCAGGGCGGCGGCAAAAACTGAGTGCAACACCTCACCTTTCCGGTACGGTGCTGCCCCCATGTCTTACTCCGAACTCAGCGTTGAAGAACGCGCCATCATTCAAATCGGTCATGCCCAAGGTTTCAGCCTGCGTAGGATTACCTGCTTGATCAACCGATCTCCTTCGACTATCAGCCGAGAGCTGCGCCGCAATCGAGATGCCAGTGGCGGCTATTTAGCCCGCGTAGCCCAGCAGCAGATGCAGGCCCGCCGCCAGGTTTGTCGACCGATGCGCAAGCTGTTGCTAGGTAGCGAGCGCTTCGAGCTGGTGGCTCATATGCAGCGTGAGCGTTTGTCTCCCGAGCAGATTGCCGGCAAGCTGCGCAGCATGAATATTCCCAGCCTCAGAGAGGCCTACGTCTGTCGCGAGACGATTTATAACGCGATCTATGCCCTGCCGGTCGGTGAACTGCGCAAGGAACTGATCATCTGCCTGCGTCAAAGCAAGACGACGTGCAGACCGCGCTCTGGCGGTGTGGATCGGCGCGGCCAGATCCCTGAGATGGTCAGCATTCATGTGCGTCCACCGGAGATCGAAGACCGGCTGATCCCAGGGCATTGGAAGGCGACCCGATCAAGGGCAAGGGCAAGGCCAACGCCTCGTCGGTAGGCACGCTGGTGGAGCGCACCAGTGGCTACCTGATGCTGGTGAAGATGAACGCCGCGACGGCGACCTCGGCGATGGAGGGCTTCAGCGCCGCGCTAAATGGCATGCCGCTGGCAATGCGCAAGAGCATGACGTACGACCAAGGCCGAGAAATGGCGCGGCATGCTGAAATCACCCAGCAGACCGGGGTGGCAATTTACGTCTGCGACCCGCACAGCCCCTGGCAGCGCGGCAGCAACGAAAACATAAATGGCCTGATCCGCCAGTACCTGCCCAAAGGCACAGACCTGTCGGTCACAGCCAGGAAGAACTGAATGCCATCGCGCTGCAACTGAACATGCGTCCACGTAAGCGCTTCGACTTCGAATGCTCAATCGAAGTTATGGGTAAGGTGATGCAGGAAGCCATGGCTATGCGGCATGATGCTCCAGCGTCAATTCAATAACCGTGTTGCACTCAGCTCCTGCAACCGCCCAGCTTCAACAGAAGGCTATGGAGGTGCATCTTTTCAGCTCGACTGACGCCTGAGCAGATCGCACCATCGCTTGCCAAGGCGACGATTTTGAGCCGTTCGACCAACGCTGACCCATCGTTACTCAGCTGGAGGAAATTCGTCCGCTTGTCTTGGGTGCCTCGCGTTTTCACGACTAGCTCGCGACGTCCAAGCTTCTTGAGCAAATGCACAATCTGTGAGCGTTCCACGGCCAATTGCCGCGCCAGAACAACTTGGGAAATGCCTGGACACTGCTCGACAACCAGCATTGCTGAGGACTGCGTCGGCCTGAGTCGGTACTGGTGAAATTGTTCAGCCAAGTGCGGGCTCATTCGGATCTGAACCCTACGAACCGTATAACCGAGCAGGTCATCCAGACGCACGTTGCTGGATCCATCCGTGCCTGACTTCTGCAGAAACGCACTCATCCGATTGCCCTCCCAGGGCCCGCACCTTTATTGCGTTATCTCTCAAAATCCAAACTTTGCTGGAAGCGTCAGGGCTCTAGGCCCGTTGGACGAGTAGGGTTGACTTAATGAGCACCTATCACCGCTTCGATTTGAGATTTGCATTGAATAAGCGCATTTTTCAGTTCTTCAAAATGGTCTTGGAACCTGAGCGCCGGTACTGCCAAGGCCAACGCATACTGATCGACGAATCCGGTGCGCAGTGTCAGACCTATGCCGCACACCCCACGCGCATGCTCCTCCCTGTCGATAAAGCATCCGGACTTCGCACCGACTACCAGGTCAGCCCTCAGTGCATCAATGTTCACAAGAGTCTGTTCAGTACGTTTTTCTAACGAAAACCCTGTCGACAACATCGTAAAGACATCGTCGCTTAGCTGGGCCAGCAACGCTTTGCCGTGGGCCGTGCAGTGAATCGGAAACGCAGTACCTATTGCTGAAACAACCCGCAGCTCCTGATCCGACGCGTACTGGTCAACCAAAACAGAATGGGTACCCCGGTAGATGCATAGATCGACCGTTTCTCGGGTGCTACGCCCAAGCGCTTCGATGTAAGGACGAGCAATGCCGATCACGTCTTTGTGCGCTGACGCCGCCAAGCGCACCAAGGCAGGCCCAAGTCTCACTCCGCTTCCATCAGTGATCACCAGTTGCTGTGCTTCCAGCGAGCTGACCATTCGATGAACTGTAGTCTTAGGTAGATCGCAGGCCCGGCTCAGCTCTCCGAGGCTCGCGCCGAACGGAAACTTTTCAAGAGCCGTCAGGATCGCTGCAGCACGGGCGATCACTTGCTTCCCAGACCCTTCTTTCTCTTGACTCATCTATGAATTCCCTACCAAGCAATCATCTCGAAAGCATACCTCATCCTTCATCCATGACCTCGCTATGCCACGATCGGCCCGCGCGCGTTTTCAATAAGGTTATCCGGCGGTAAAAGCTTGACAGCTCAAGCTGAAGCGCTGAGCATGTTCCGATCAGTGGTTTTATAATCCACCATACGGAACGAGCAAAGCATGACTTCTCACACTTCCACGCCGTCAGCCTTAGCTGCCTTCACGCTCCTTGCGATTGCATGCCTCACAATCATGGTGGGATGCGTAATCGTCCCTGGCCTTCCTAGAATTGCTGGAGAGCTCGGGATCGATCACGGGGTCGGCCTTCTCGTGACCCTCCCGGCGCTAGGCGTAGTACTGTTTGGGCCTATAGCAGGAAGGCTTGTGGATCGATTTGGGCTGTATAACTCCTTGATGGCAGGACTGATTGCCTATGGAGCGCTGGGGATGGCTGGGGCCGCAATACACGGCCCATGGGCTGTATACACCGACCGCCTCTGTCTCGGTGCTGCTACCGCAGTTATCATGTCGAGTGGTACAGGATTGATTTCCGCGCTCTACACCGGATCCGCACGCCTAACCATGATTGCCCGACAGGGCATGTCGATCGAATTGGGAGGGGTTGTATTCCTGTTTATCGGCGGCTTGCTTGCAACGATCGGATGGGCTTGGCCATTTGTGCTCTACCTGGTCGCTTGGATTTTCGCCGCGATGTTGTTTTGCTTCGTCCCGCGCCTACAGCACAGCCCGCAAGAGAGAGGCGATGAGGGCGGCCGTGATGCGGCAGTGCCCCAATCATTGAAGATAGTGTTCACAGCTGCGGTTATGTCAATGCTGTGCTTCTTTACCGGCATTATCGTGCTGCCAATCGCTCTGCGTGAGCTCGGACTCAATGAAGCCCAGACCGGGTATTTTCTGTCATTTATATCGTTGATCGCTGTCGGCGCCGCCGCCATGATGCCCCGATTCGTCAACAGGATTGGGGAACACCGCACCATTGCCATAGCGTTTGCTTGCTACGCGGTAGCCCATGTTGTCTTCGCTATAGGCGATGGATTGTCGATTTATCTAGGGGGCGCGATCGCGCTCGGCGCGGGTTTCGGACTGTCAGTACCCTTGGTCAACCACATGACGATTGAGCAAAGCCACAGCCAGCTACGCGGCCGAAACCTTGCCTATCTGTCGATGGCCATCTTCTTCGGTCAGTTTATTTCCGCCGGTATGGAGCTCATCCCTGGTAATCCCGAGGTCATTTTTTCCAGTGCAGCGGCTCTGGGGTTGGTCAGTGCAGTACTCCTACTGGCCGGCCACCAGCAACAACGTGCCCACTTGGGTTAAGAGACTTAAGAGCTAAAAAGTGGGCACCCGATGGTGCCTACTTTCAACGAGTACCCATTGTCTATTTCGTATGGTCTATCACGATTTTCCCAAAATGTTGGCCGCTCTCCATATGTCTGAAAGCGCCTTGTAAATCCGAAAGCGGAAATACGGTATCGATCACTGGCTGCAGTTGATTTGCCTCAATCGCCTTGACCATGTTTTCAAGATCTTGCCGGGAAGCTACGGTGATGCCCTGCAAGCGAATCTGCTTGCCCATCATCGCCGCCAACGGAACATAGCCACCAATCCCTGTAAGCACGCCTATCAATGCGATAGAGCCGCCCACACGAGATGCTTCGATGGACTGGGCCAACGTTCCCTGCCCGCCGACCTCAACGACATGATCAACCCCCACCCCTCCACTTAAAGCCCTGACGCGCTGCCCCCAGTTCTCATCCTGCGAATAGTTCACGCACTCGCCGACACCCAGCGCACGAAGCTTTTCAAGCTTAGAATCAGCTGACGATGTACCGATAACCGTTGCGCCCAGCATCCTGCTGAACTGCACAGCGAATATCGATACGCCGCCGGTTCCCAGCGTTAACACGGAGTCCCCCGGTTTGACCTGATTCTCGACCACTAGCGCACGCCAGGCCGTAAGAGCCGCTGTCGTCAGCGTTGCGCATCCGAAGGCATCAAGGTTGCTGGGCGCATGAACAAAATGTGAGGCCGGTTTGGTCACAAAAGAGCAAGCGAAACCATCTACGCCGTCCCCTGGAACGGTAGAAAATCCATGTACTTTTTGTCGACCTGAGTTCCAAGATGGGAAGAAGCAACTGATGACGCGGTCTCCTGCCTGGAATTGAGTTACACCGTCCCCTACTGATTCCACTATGCAGCATGCGTCAGAAAGCAGGACGCGGCCAGGTTCACTAGGCAATCGACCCATCACGACATTGTAATCATGCTGATTCAACGAAGTGGCCAACACCCGTACCGTGATCTCTCCCGGACACGGTTCACTCTGGACGGATTCGTTATCCGAAACGATGTGTTCGATACCGGGGATCTTACCCAGGCGGAAAGTCGGCATGATGCTTCTCCTAAAATCAATGATGTCAGGGGGGCGATTCCCCATTTTAGATGCTGTTGAATGTCGAGCGACAAGCCCCTCCATCAAGGCTTTGAGCAATCGGCTTCAGAAACGTGTTCCCCTTTGATAATCCTTGAATAGAGCAGCGCACTATCTTTCGGAGTTCTCTTCTGTGTGTCGAAATCGACGTAAATCATCCCGAACCGGCTGCCGTAGCCGCTGAGCCATTCGAGGTTATCGTGGCTAGACCAGACGTGGTAGCCCTGTACATCTGACCCTGCCTCAATCGCCTGCTTCATAGCGTCAATGTGGGTAACCAGATATCGGCATCGGTTGACATCATGCACTGAGCCATTAACCAGCGTGTCTTCGTCGGGGAAGCCGGCACCGTTTTCAGTGATGAATACGGTTGGGTTACCGTAATCGGAGCGGATACGATCGAGCAGAAGGCGAAACTGGTCTGGTCTTACTGCCCCATTGAAAGCTGCTCGAACTCCGGCCGGAATCCACATTTGGGGATTGTATTCACTGACACCTGCCGTATGCCGAACGTACAGCGGCGAGTAGAAATTAACGCCTAAGTAGTCAAATTTCGCCGCACCGATCCGCTCCGCATCTCCCGGCTGCACATCGATAGCGAGGCCTCTACTGCTAGCAAGATCAAGAACGTCCTTTGGATAATGGCCTTTGTACATTGCATCAAGGAACCAGCGATTCAACACCCCATCAGCGAGCTTAGCATCGCGCTTATCCTCAACAGACGCTCCATCACCTGTCAGCATGGGGAATAGCGGCACCGCTAGACCCAGTCGACCTTGATACCCGCTCGCCGCAAAGCTTTCTTTGGCGGCAGCGGATGCAAGCAGGATGTGGTTGAAGACCTTAAGTGCTTTTTCTAGGTGAGCCGCATCAGGAATGATCGCTAGCGTCCCTGGCTTACCGGCCAGCCGTTCTTCAGCCATTTCTTGAGTGGCGCGCTCAACGGATGGCTCGTTGACCAGGACGAACAGGTCAACCTGGTCGTGGAAATTGGCAAATACCACGTCTGCGTATTTCTTGAACCAATCCACGGATTTGCGATTGGCCCATCCCCCTTCACGCGACAGGCTCGCAGGCATATCCCAGTGGTAGAGGGTGAGCATCGGTTTGATTCCCGCTGCTTTGAGATCGGTAATGAATTGACGATAGTGTGCAACAGCTTTCGGGTTTACTGGCCCTAAGCCGTCGGGAATCAGCCGAGTCCAGGAAATCGAGAAGCGATAGCTCGTTAACCCGAGCTTCTTCATCATGGCGATATCTTCAAGGTACTGACTGCGATCATAGAAATTGATTGCCGTGGCACCGGAGACGCCCGGCCCAGCGAGGCTATGCTCATCGAGGTAAACATCCCAGATGGAGGGGCCACGATTGTCCACTCGTGTAGCGCCCTCAACCTGATAGGCAGCCGAGGCCGCCCCCCACCGGAATGGTTCCGCACCCTGCGAAACGTTCGACGTCAATGAGAAGGCAAGAGGAAGCAAAGCTGCTAAGCGGATCATGATTGGTGTCCTAGGGTCTGAGCATCATTGATATGTGTAATCGATCAACGGAGCAGCCCATTAAATCATCATATGATGACTTGACGCTAGGATCGTTCGATTGTGCAGTTTCGACAATGGTAGCTACCACGTGTGCCATGCTTCAACGAGAGTAGGCAATGCTGAAAGGGCAGGAGCTTCGAATAAGTCTTCCCGCCCGGCGAACGGATTAAATGACCCAAGGAAAGCTAAGGACGCTAGCTCAAATCACACATGACGAGTGCGACCTCATTGACGATCTGGTGGATCGACCGGTTAGCTCATCCAGTTGCCGCCATCAACGTTATAGGTCTGCGCAACGATGTAATCGCTCTCGGCACCAGCCAGGAAGATGGCCATGCCCACCAGATCCTCTGCGGTGCCCATCCGCCCATATGGGACTTCCAGCCCGACCAGCTTTTTCTTCTCACCCAGTGGGCGGTTTTCGTGCTTCGCGAACAGCGCATCGACGCCATCCCAATGCTCCCCATCCACGACGCCGGGAGCGATCGCATTGACATTGATCTTGTTCTTGATCAAGTTCAGGCCTGCGGATTGAGTCAGGCTAATAACTGCGGCCTTAGTCGCGCAGTAGACACCCACCAGGGCTTCACCGCGACGACCGGCCTGGCTGGCCATGTTGATGATCTTCCCACCGTGCCCTTGTGCGATCATTTGCTTGGCTGCTGCCTGGAGCGTAAAGAGGGTGCCGCTAACGTTGATCGCGAAAAGCCTGTCATAGCTCTCCCGGGTGATCTCCGTGATCGGGGCAAGATCGAACAACGCGGCATTGTTCACCAGGATGTCGAGCTTTCCGGCATGGGCAACGACAGCGCCAATTGCAGCGTCAATGGATGCCTGATTGGTGACGTCCATCTCCACAGCATAAGCTTGGTCACCCAGCTCGGCAGCCGTGGCTTGGGCGCGTTCCAGGTTGATGTCGGCGATTGCAACCGTTGCGCCCTCCCGAATGTAGGCTTGAGCAAACGAGCGACCGATACCGCGCGCGGAGCCTGTGATCAGCGCGCTTTTTCCTTCGAGACGTTTCATAGAATCTACCTCTAATGTGGTGGCGCGCTCGTCGCCAAGCGCCGCCTGATTGGAATTAAGCTGCGCGCGATACGGCAGAGCTGACAGCAAGGCCGTTGTCGTCAAACAGGTGGCAATGAGCGACATCCAGGTTCAGATAGCGCTTGGCGCCATAAGGCATTTCACAATCGCCGTGAACACGGACGGTCAGGCTTTCTCCGGAATCCACATTCACGTGGCAGAACGTATCGCTTCCCAGCCGCTCCGTGACGTCAGTCGTGACCGGCACATGCCCCTCGGTTCCAAGCGTCAGATGCTCCGGCCTTACACCAACCGTGACGGACTGGCCGATCGACAACGCGCAGTTGTCGCGAGGAATAAGCAGAGTGGTTCCAGAGGCGAACCTGACCTCTACGCCTGATGCATTGACGGCCTGCACACGCGCCTGGAGGAAGCCCATCTTGGGTGTCCCGAGAAAGCCCGCAACGAACAAGTTGGCCGGGTGGTGGTAGAGATCGAGCGGCGAACCGATCTGCTCAATCCTCCCGGCGTTCAACACCACGACCTTGGTCGCCAATGTCATGGCCTCAACTTGGTCATGGGTCACGTAGATCATGGTTGCCTGGAGCTCCTTGTGAAGCCGCGACAACTCCAGCCGCGTTTGTACGCGCAATGCCGCATCGAGGTTGGACAGAGGCTCATCGAACAGAAAGATTTTTGGATTGCGGACAATGGCGCGACCAATAGCTACCCGCTGGCGCTGGCCACCCGAGAGCTGTTTAGGTTTACGATCCAGCAGCGCGTCGAGCTCAAGAATTCTGGCAGCCTCGGTGACCTTCCTATCCACATCTGGCTTCTTTTCACCGGCCAGATCCAATGCAAAGGACAGGTTCTTGCGTACCGTCATGTGTGGATACAAGGCATAGGTCTGAAACACCATTGCCAAGTCTCGCTTGGCAGGCGTCACTTCGGTGATATCCCGGCCATCGAGTTCGATGGTGCCGCTGGTCACGTCTTCCAAGCCTGCAATCAGGCGCAAAAGGGTTGATTTACCGCACCCGGACGGCCCAACGAACACCACAAATTCCTTGTCTCTGACCTCCAGATCAATTCCCTTGATGATGGACAGTCCTTCAAAACCTTTCTTCAGATTTTTTATTTTTAAAGTGGCCATGCGTAGAGTCCTATGTGAAGTTTGAGCCTTCGCCGCTTAACGAGCTGTTGCGGTCATCATTTGACGGCCCCGAAAGACAGCCCACGGACGAGTTGCTTCTGGCTGATCCAGCCGAAGATCAAGATCGGGGCGCAGGCCAATGTGGAGACGGCTGAAAGCTTCGCCCAGAACAAGCCTTCGGGGCTTGAGTAGGAAGCGATGAGCGCGGTGAGAGGTGCAGCGCTGGAGCTGGTCAAGTTGAGCGACCAAAAGGCTTCGTTCCAGCACAGGATCAGCGACAGCAACATGGTTGATGCCAACCCGCCCTTGCTGATGGGCAGCAAGACTCGCAGCATTTCCTGTCCCAAGGTCGCCCCGTCCAACCTGGCCGCTTCGAGGATCTCCCGAGGGATGTCTTTGAAGTACGTGTAAACCATCCAGACCACGATCGGCAGGTTGATCAGCGTGTAGATCACGATCAGCGCCAGCCGCGAATCCAGAAGACCTGCCCCCTTGGCAAGCAGGTAGATAGGCATCAAAACGCCAACGGGCGGGAGCATCTTGGTCGACAGCATCCACAGCAGGGTCTGCTTGGTGCGCTTGGTTTCGTAGAACGCCATGGAGTAGGCAGCGGGTACTGCAATCAACATGCAAAGGGCGGTGGCAGTGAACGAAATCAGTACCGAGTTCCAAGCGAAGTGGAAGTAATCACTTCGCTCCTGGATATGCAGGTAATTCTCCAAGGTCGGCATGAAGATGAATTGCGGCGGCGTCGCGAAGGCGTCGATCTCGGTTTTGAAGCTGGTCAACACCATCCAGAAGATAGGGAAGAACAGCAGCAAAGCAATGATCCAGGCCAGGCTTCCAAGTACTACGCTTTGGAGGCGCCGGGTTTGTTTGAGCGTCATCATGGCGTCGTCCTCAAGCTTTATCGGTCAGATTTTTGCCGATCATGCGCACCAGCACGATCGCCGCGATGTTGGCAATCACGACCGCGATGAGCCCGCCGGCTGACGCCATGCCCACATCAAACTGCACCAGCGCCTGGTTGTAGATCAGATACGCGAGATTGGTCGAAGCGAACCCTGGGCCTCCGTTGGTTGTGGTGAATATTTCGGCAAAAACCGAGAGCAAGAAGATCGTCTCGATCATGACCACCACCGCGATAGGCCTGGCGAGATGCGGCAGAGTCAGATGCCAGAAGATGGCCACGGCCCCTGCCCCATCTAACCTAGCCGCCTCTTTTTGCTCCTGATCCAGCGACTGCATCGCCGTCATCAGCAGCAGAATCGCGAAAGGCAGCCATTGCCAGGAAACGATGACGATGATCGAAAACAGCGGATAGTGGGCCAACCAATCGATGGGCTGAGCGCCGAAGAGCTTCCACACCGCTGCGAGGATCCCGGAGACCGGATGGAAGATCAGATTCTTGAAAATCAATGACCCTACAGTCGGCATTATAAAAAATGGCGAAATGAGCAGCACCCTAACTATGCCGCGTCCAAAGAACTCGCTCGCCTCCAGCAACGCGGCGATCAAAATGCCAAAAACGACACTGATGAGCAACACGCTGACCACCAGCACCAACGTATTGAAGGCTCCAGGCAGAAAACCGGAATCCGTAACGAAATAGGTAAAGTTTTCCAGGCCAACGAACCCGTTCTCGCCCAGGTTGAGCAAGTTGTACCGGATCACCGAAAAATAGACGGTCATGGCCAGCGGCACGATCATCCACAGCAACAAGAGTGCAACGGATGGCGAGACCAGAAACCATCCTGGGTTAAAAACTCGACGCGAGCGAGAAGAGGTCGAGCCCGATAGCGGAGCCCGGACAACTGAAGTGTTCATGATTGTCTACCTGTGCGGCGTTGACCGCCGGCGTTAGGCCGGCGGGTGTCGTGGGCCTGCTACTTTTTGGGGTAGCCCGCACGCTTCATCTCGCGTTCGGTGGTGGACTGCGCAGACGCCAGGGCCTGATCCACGGACATCTGGCCGGTCAGCGCCGCGGAGAACAGCTTGCCTACAGAGGTGCCGATCGACTGGAACTCAGGTATCACGACGTATTGAATACCCACGTACGGAACTGGCTTGGCTGAGGGCTGGGAGGGATCGGCGTGCTTCATCATCTGCAATGTAACCTGAGCGAACGGTGCCGCCTTCAGATAGGCATCGCTGTAGGTCGAAATACGAGTACCTGGTGGGACGTTGGTGATGCCGTCCTTGTCGGTGACGAGCTGGATGTATTCCTTGGAGGTCGCCCAGGTGACAAAGGATTTGGCAGCATCCTTGTGCTTGGATGTTGCTGGGATCGCCAATGACCAGGCGTAGAGCCAAGACGAGCCTTTGTCAGTGACCTCGGTCGGTGCAGGCGCGAAGCCAACGCTGTCGGCCACCTTGCTCTGCATTTTGTCCGTGGTAAATGATCCAGCAACGCTCGCATCGACCCATATAGCACATTTGCCGCTGTTGAACAGGGCAAGTGTTTCATTGAAACCGTTGCTTGAGACGCCGGGCGGCCCATACTTTTTCAGCGTATCCACATAGAAGGTAACGGCAGCCTTCCATTCAGGGCTATCAAGCTCTGGCTGCCACTTTTCATCGAACCACCGCGCACCAAAGGCATTGGCCATAGTGCTCAGCAGAGTTATGTTTTCACCCCAGCCAGCCTTCCCACGCAGGCACATGCCGTACTGATCTTTCGATGGGTCGTTGAGCTTGGCGGCGAATTCACCCAACTGTGACCAAGTTGGATTTTCAGGCATCGTCATACCAGCGGCCTTGAATAAATCTTTGCGGTAGTAGGTTACTGTGCTTTCACCGTAGAAAGGCAAAGCGTACAAGGTATTATTGACTGAAAGGCCCTGGCGAACCGCAGGGAAGATGTCATCGACGTCGTAGTCCTCTGGAAGATCGCTCATCGGCATCAACCAATTTTTCGCCCCCCACAAAGGAGTTTCATAGGTGCCGATGGTCAATATGTCGAACTGGCCGCCCTGAGTGGCGATGTCTGTCGTCAGGCGTTGGCGCAGTACGTTTTCTTCGAGTATGACCCAATTGAGTTTGATGTCGGGATGCTGCTGCTCGAAGACTTTGGAAAGCCGTTGCATGCGGATCATGTCGCCGTTGTTGACCGTCGCGATCGTCAGGGTCTCGGCGGCATGGCTGGCAAGGGCGAATGACAGACCAGCAGAAAGAATTAGCGCATTCGTAATCTTCATGGGGCTCTCCGCTCCAAGCCGGTTCGACTGGAGCTGTTATTGTTGTTGTGACCATTGCTGCTCGGATTCTGCCTTGGCGACAATGGTGTACGAGCCGAGTAGATCACTTTAAAAATTGAGTCTCAAACGAATGGCGGATGCTGCATTGATACTTTTTTGACCCTGCGGTTGCCACAGGTCATCGATAAAAAAAGTATCGATCTGCGGCAATAGGGGGGCTATCGGCTTGCGCAGAAATCGGCGTATGGTTAGTTCATTCGACCCATAGAACAAATAAAAGGGGCACTCGATGCCTGATAACCGCGCTGCTTTGTTTGAGCACCGACCCGCCGATCTCGAGGTCATCCTCCCAGGCCCTGATCAAAGCTTCCGGTGGTACGAGCACGACTATCCCTATGATCTTGCCCGCTGGAATCACCATCCCGAGTATGAGATTCATCTGATCAGGCAAGGCAGCGGCAAGCTGTTGGCTGGCGACTACATCGGCCCCTTTACCTCTGGTCATGTCGCGTTGATCGGCCCCGGCCTGCCCCATGACTGGATGGGCGATGTGCCGCCTGGCGAGCTCATTGCAGGTCGTGACGTGGTTTTGCAGTTTGATGGTGCGTCCCTGCTTAACCTCCGAGGATCGCTGCCAGAGCTATCGGAGCTGAAAACGCTGTTTGAACTGGCACAACGCGGTATCGAGTTCACCGGCACGACGGCGAGAGACGCTGCCGTCCTGCTTGAAAGCATTGGCCAAGCTCAGGGGCTTCAGCGCCTGATCCAATTTCTGGATCTTCTCGGTACGCTGGCCAGAGCACCGAAACGTGACATCCGGGTATTGGCCAGCGCGTACTACTCGCCGTCACTGGATGCTCGCAGTTCGGAGCGCATCAATCAGGCTTTCGACTATCTGATCAACGAGCTCACGTCCGACCTTCGGCTATCGGTTATCGCCGAGCGCGTGGGGATGAGTGAGGCTGGCTTCTCACGTTTCTTCAAACGAATCACGGGCCACGGATTCATCGACCTGATGCGCAAGCTACGCATTCAGCGCGCCTGCCGGCTTCTTGTCCAAACCCGGCTCTCGGTGGCGGGAATCTGCTTTGAGGTGGGCTACGAGAACGTGTCCAACTTCAACCGGCACTTCCGGCATGAGATGGATCAAACGCCCAGCGACTACCGGCGCACGACGGCCGTAACGCTCTTCAATCGCGACGGTGCTCACCAATCGCTACCCATTGCGCGGGTGCGCTGACCAAGGTTACGACTTCGGCCATGCGTCAACACGAATCCAATAGAGAGATTGAATATGCAATTGCCAACCGTTGTGGTGTTTGGTGAAGCCCTGACCGATGTGGTTCAACACGCGCCTGGGCACTGGCAAGGATATCCAGGCGGCGCACCTTGGAACGTGGCGAGGGCTATGAGCCGTCTCGGCATCCCAACAGCGTTTGCGGGTTCGATCAGTACTGACTCACTGGGCGACGAGCTTGCCGAGCAATCAAAAGCGGCGGGGTTGGACATGAGATTTCTTCAGCGAGTCGACGCCGATCCCTTGGTGGCGATCGTGCCCTCTAGCCACCCTCCGCGCTACTTCTTCGCCGGCGAAGCGGATCTGCATTTCGATGTGCAGCAACTCCCCGAGGGCTGGCTTGGCAGCGTTGAGCTTTGCCATTTCAGCTGCATCAGCCTCGCCCGTCAGCCTTTGGGCGATCGGCTGGTGGACGTAGCCAGGATGGTTAAGAAGAACGGAAAGATCGTCAGCTATGACCCCAATTGGCGGAACCTGATGGACAGCCGCTACCGCGAGGTTACGTTCCCCGCTATGGTCAGTCTTGCGGACATCATCAAGCTTTCGGATGAGGATCTGCGCCAGATCTATCCTGGGTTGAGTGAGGAAGAAGCGCTTGGGGAGCTACGCGGTATGAATGCCGCTGCACAGATCCTGTTCACCCGCGGAGCTCGAGGCATGGTGTTGTATGAGGACAATGGCAAGGTTGAACAGGCTGCAATTGCTATCCAGGTTGCTGACACTGTGGGTGCCGGTGACGCGAGCATGGCCGGATGGTTGGCCTCGCAGTTCTTGGGTATTCAGCAACCCCAAGCACGCCTGCAGTTTTCGGCAGCCTGCGCGTCGGTGTCTTGCAAGCATCCCGGGGCTTACGCGCCCAGCCGTGACGAAGTGGACTCCCTGCTCTAAAATGTTCTCATCTGAGGGAGTCACTGAAAGAAAACGCTTTCTATTTCACGTAGGAGATGCTCTGTTACGTAATCACTCACTTCTCAACACCAGCTATCCCGGCGTGAATTGAGTATGTATCTGGTGTGAGATGCGAACCAATATCACCAATTATATTGATCGTTGCGCCAAGGTGAACACTGAAAGACATCTGGATTGAGGTTCTTGGGAGCCGCGGCATAACGCGCGCGCAGGATAGGCAACGGCAACTTCGCGGCGTGCCTAAACCTCGTGCTTCGCGCCCTAGAGTCGGGCTTCCGGGCAGATTCGAGGTGCACCTATCACCTGTAACTCAAAACTGCTCCTGCGAATTGATGAAGATCGCTGAAGCCAGCGTCGTCGCCACGCCTCAGAAGGAAACCCTGGATCCCGACAACCTTAGGCCCATCCCGATCGCATTTGGGAGAATCACCGATCATTATTACCCGGCCTCGGCCTGCGAATTCGTTGCCTGGTTCAAGCCCCAGACGTTCGCACGTCTGCAGGTAGATCTTAGGGTCGGGCTTCATGCAACCCAGCTCATCGCTAAACCCATGCGTGGTGATAGTTGGGAAAAGTTGCTGAATGGTTGGGCCGTACGGACTCGCAAGATTTGAGCGAATCGCGATCTTCAGGCCGGCTTTCTGGAATGCTGAAATCGCGGCGACTGCGTCGGGGGAAAGGGCGAATGCTCGCCGGTTCACTGTGGAGGGCGTCCTCTAGCCGCATGAGCCGCGTTGGGGACAGTTTGATGCCAAAGTGTCGGCGCCGATGCCGAGGTGACGCAGTTGCCGAGATTTCACTGCCCCAGCCTGACTCCTCGTGAATCATTATCTGTGCTGGATTTTGCAGGTTTGGAGATGGTGCAGTCTTGCGTTGGCAGGTGGGTCAATCCAGGAGCAGCGCCAACATCATGGCCTCTACGTCCTGCTTGAAGCCGAGTGAGCAGTTAACCACCTCTGAGCTATCAGGAAACGGCCGATTCTGTTGAAAAGGTCAGTAATTGCCTTCAAGATGCGTGATATGCACTCATATGACCAGTTAGTCGCAATGATGCGCTAAAGCTTGTTGATCAGATTCAGCGCGATATCCGCGCGCCCCATTTTATCTTTGGGCTACACTTTCTGTGCTTCAACGAACTTGCGACGCGCATGGGCCCAGCATCCTAAACGCTCAACCCCAGCTTGGGCGCTTAAATCACCTGAGAACAAACCTGCTCCATTCATGCTATCTCCATCAATCTTTAAGAGATAAATGTGGGGAGGGCGGATGTCAAATAACTCATCCAAAGAGATGCGACTTTCTAGGTGATCAGCAGCTGGGGACGGAAATCCGGCTGGCACCTTGGCCAGGAAGAAGGGCAGCTCAATTGACGAGGGGCCTAACTGGCCGAGGAATTTTATGCTCATCAACCACGCTCCAACGAAGGCATAAGGCAGCACCGCGATCCGACCCTATGAGCTGAAAACGCCATCCTGTGGCTGAGCTGGACATCATCCGATAAACGGTTAGTAACCCTAATCAACTGTTTCATATGATACTTATCGCTTGTAACGGTTAACAGCGTTCCGGAACTGTTGCAATCAATAAGCGCGAAGACAGGTTCAGGCTTTTTCAGGGTCACGCACACTGTAGCGAACTACTCCCCATACGCTAAGCTCATCACCTTCGGTGATATAGCGATTTGGGTATAGTGGGTTTTCCGACTGCAACATTACTTGATCATTTTGCTTGTAAAGCCTCTTGCAAACAGGCTCGTTGTTAACTGCTGCGATCACTAAGTCGCCGTGATCAGCATCTCGGCTGCGGTCGACGATCACCAAATCGCCGCTGAAAATCCCCGCTCCTTCCATGCTGTCGCCGTCGATCTTCTCTAGGTAAGGGGGCCCTGATCTCGAACAGCTCGTCTAGCGAGAGATGCTTCTCGATGTGGTCAGCTGCAGGTGAGGGGAAGCCGGCAGGTACTTGAAACGCATAGAGAGGCAGCGAAGCTCCCCCCTCCTGCAGCTGTCCCAAAATCGTACAAGCCATGATGCTCACCGTGTGTTTCTTGAATATTTGATCCGCTACTCGCGGGCCGGGTAGGGGCGTTGATCAGTCGTCTTTGACGACTGTCCAGAATACTTGGACGCTGCCGTCGTCGCGGTGTGCAACCGTGACGTTGTCAGTGCTTTCCAGCTCTTCCAGGATCTGGGCCCAGTCCTCGGGCAAATCGTCCGGTAAGCGTTCAAGAACGGCATACTTACGTTTCTGTGCCATGGGATTGTTGATCGCCTTTTGGAGGCGTACCCCTAACTCATCGTCGGCACCAATGTGAGCTTTGGCACCGAAGTAATACTGGTTACCTTTCTTTGTCTGGTGCATTTCCGGATCGCGTGTTGCCGTCCCTGTCCTTGGTCGAACTGGGCGCATGAATCAACGTGGCATAGACCATGGTGCCTTGTCGCAGTGAAAACCACGGTCGCCCAGATAGCCATTGATCACGCCCAGAATACCAGCGGTCAACTTGTGCTTTTCCAGTAGGCGACGAAAGTTGAGGATAGTAGTTTCATCTGGGATCCGCTCCAGGCTCAGACCGGAAAACTGGCGCAAGATCGTCGTCTCGTATAGCGCTTCTTCCATCGCAGGATCGCTGTAACCGAGCCAGCTCTGCATGAGATGAACCCGGAGCATAGCCATCAAAGGATAGGCCGGACGACCACCTTCGCCCTTCGGGTAATGAGATTCGATCAGGGCAATCAAACCCTTAAAGGGTACGACCCGATCCTTCTCGATTAGGAACAATTCCTGGCGGGCCTGCTTGCGCTTACCGACGTACTCGGCATCGGCGAAGGTCATTTACTTCATTGAAAGGCTCGGCGATTGGTTTCCGGGAATTTCATCAAATCAGAAAGTCTTTTTCAGAGTTTCCTTAAGACTGCCTTGACCGTGACGGGAATTCTTACTGCCTGGAACAGGCAATTCAAGGTTGAGTCCTCGACAACAAGTCACATTGTCCCTTTGCTGCTACGGGCACCACCGAAGCTCTGGCCTAGACGGCAGATGAAGCAGCGGCATGTCGATGTAAACTTTGCCAGTTGAGAGTAGAACCATATGGAGGTCTGAGCAGCCGGCTGTCGGATTTTTAAATGATGGGCTAAAGAATAGAAACCGTGGCCGATTAATATGGCATATCGCCACGTGCGTCAGTCTGGCTTCTGACAAAGAGCTGTGATGAGGACGCCGGACGGTTAAAACTATAAAGAATCAACCTTAAACTATATCGCGATTAACCTGAATATCAAGGCCGAGATATGTCAAACAGTACCCGTAGACTCTTAAGTAACCTAAAAGTTCGTAACAAACTCATATTAGGATTTGCACTCCTCATATGCATGATTGTATTGATGGCGTATACGGGATGGAATGCAGCCCAAGTATTAAAGGACCGAAGTGATAGAAGTAGGGATGTATCACGCCTCAGTATGGCTGCTCGAGATATGCGTATTGAGCGCCTGGTTTATTCCCTAAAGGCAGACGATCTTCAGGCTACAAAGTGGTTGGCGGCCCTAGAGCATACACGCTCACATTTACAATCCATAAAACCAAATTTTGATAGCCAAGTTAACATAGCTTCTCTCAACGATGCCGAGAGAGTATTATCAAGCTACCGAAGCTTTTACGATGATACAGTCGCCGCTACAAAAGAACGTGAGGTGCAGATTGCTAACGCCGCGGCGTCAGCGGAGGCCGCTAATGAGATACTTGTGAAGATTGCCGACGCTGCCAACTCCGAATCAGGTAATCCGGAAGCGCGCAAACAACTCACTTTGCTCTTCATCACAGTGCAGAAAATGCGTGTCAGCTTCCGTGTCTACTTTGCCTCCCCTAATAAGGTTACCGAAGAAGCCGTTCGAAACGCAATCGAGGCGACGCTTGTACAGGCGAAGTCGTTCGAATCCACCGATATACCGAAAGAAAATCTGAATACCTTGATGAAGGTTCTGTCGGCGTATAAAAATCGCTTAGAATCGATAATATTGGCTCAGGCACGAGTGGATGAGGCCCAGGCAGGGATCACTTCCAGCATCACTCAACTCTTAAAAATAACTGATAATATGGATAAGCTTCAAGAGGAGCGACAAATCTCAGATGCAAGTGGCGCCCAAGGGGAGATTTTGGTATGGCTTTCGCTCTCAATTTTTCTTGGTATGTTAGGTGCCTGGCTAATAACTCGTTCAATTGTTCAACCCCTTAAAGATACAGTTTTGATTGTTGAGAAAATTGCTGCAGGTGATTTTACTTACCATGATGTGATCGTAAGACGTGATGAGTTAGGTATTTTGCAACGTAGCATGGTGCGTATGGCAACGAGCCTCAGAGAACTAATCACTCATATGAAAGACGGCGTAATACAGGTGGCGAGCGCGTCAGAGGAGCTGTCTGCAGTGACAGAGCAAACTAGCGTAGGGGTTAACTCACAAAAATCTGAGACGGACCATATCGCCACTGCAATGCAGCAAATGACAGCTACTACTCATCATGTCTCTCAGAATGCTGCGCTCGCAGTGACGACGGCGAAAAAAACGAGCCGATTAGCCACCCAAGGAGGGAGCACTGTTGATGAAACTCGATATCAGATAGAATCATTGGCACACGAGATGGATACGACCAAAGCGATGATGATAGAGCTGAGGGCTAACACTCAAAACATTGGCGGTGTTCTTGATGTTATAAAAGCAGTCGCAGATCAAACAAATCTTCTGGCGTTGAATGCTGCTATTGAGGCTGCACGGGCGGGAGAGGCTGGACGCGGATTTGCAGTGGTCGCGGACGAGGTAAGAGGACTAGCCTCGCGTACTCGCTCCTCGGCAGATGAGATTGCCCTTCTGATAAACGAACTGCAATCAAGTACGGACAATATGACCCAAGGCATTGAACACAATATCCTTCTGACTGAAAATAGCGTAGCGCTTTCTAGGAAGGCGAGTGAAATGCTCCTTGCCGTAAATACATCTGTTCAGGAGATAGAGGCGATGAACGTACAGATTGCGGTTTCTAGCGAACAACAAAGCAGGGTCGGTGAAGAGATAGGTAGAAGTATAGTCAGCGTCCGGGATATTTCGGATCAAACTGCAGCAGCTAGCGAAGAAACTGCTACATCTAGCTTAGATTTAGCTACTACTAGTGCTCGTTTGCATGAAATGATGAATAAATTTAAAGTCTAGAGGTAGGATGCACAGCGAGGTGACGGTGTTTACGCCGTCAGACCTGGCAACTGTCACCTGCGCCCTAACTGAATCGAGCGTTTAGCAGGTTTGCGGGGATTAGAGCCGCGTAGACGGCGGTACAACGGCGAATTCGCCAATACTACGCTAATGCTTGCGCTAGGTCTGGATTTGAAAAGATGCAAAAATCGCTGGGAAATGGTCTAGCTTCGTCAGTGATCATGCCATCAGGCTTGGAAAAAGTGCCAGGGCACATATCAGGCACTGCCTCAGCCGTGCTGACTGCTGTAAGACAAACAGCGGGCGTTATTGGCGTTGCATTGTTCGGTAGCTTCCTGGCCCACGGCGCAGTTTATACAAATGACGCCGGAAGAATTTTTTTCTGGTAGCCTTCTGCTTATGACGACGGGCATGACGCTACAGATACGGCCATATAAAATCGTTTCGCACACTGGCGATTTGGAATAAATGTTCGTTTGCACGATGACGCGATAATTACTATTCTCGGCCATGAAGATCAGTTGGCCATATCGATTATGCAGATGCTTGCACACGCACTCAGTTTTGGGTTGTGCACTAACGATATTGCCATGACGAGCCGTTTTGCTTCGGTCAACGATCACCAGGTCATCGCTGAAAATGCCGACACCTTGCATGCTGTCGCCCTGGATCTTAGCCAAGTGCACGTGTGGTGCACGGATTTCAAAAAGCTCATCAATTTAAAGGAAAGATGTCAACCCATGGACATCGGTTTGAATGAATATTTGTGAGGGTTTAGATTAGGTATTCGATGTCCATAGACCACACGCATTTTTCACAGAAACGGATCACGTGATGTCCATGACGACTACGCGAATTTTGTGGCGACGAAAGCTAGCGTGATTACGATGAGCCCGATCCAACAGTCCAAATTCATCCAATCTGGTTGTATAGCTGAAGCTCTTAAGCTCTCTGAGTCATGACTTAGGTAATTGCAATGACCTGGTCCCCCATTTGCATTCGACCTCACCAATCATTTACATCGGATTTGACCATCCCGCTGGGTGGCCATGACCGGCAGAAACGACGCGTAGCAGCCCTCACGCTCAGTAGCAGTCTGCCAAATTGTAAACATAAATCCGTAACCAACAGATGGCTGGCTATGGCAAAAATCAGGCTGACGGTAGGTAGGTACACCAGAGCTTGTGATCCTCGGCATTCCTACCGGGCTTCCAATAAACCTCGCCAGACAGCTCGTTAGGCACCTTGTAGACGATCTTCGTGTTGAGCTTGATGAGAGGGTTCAGCGATCGCAAACGGATTCCGTAGCCATCGCTCATGATGGTTTCAGTCGTATCGAATTTGAAATCTTTGTCATCCTTGCAGATGAACAAACTGTCTTCGAGTGGTAGCCGACCTTCGTTGTCAGTGTTCTTGAAGGTAGCGTTCACGGTGAGGAATCGCGCATCAGGATCTGGCTTCACGGCGGAGTAGCGGTTGCCGGTGTCGATGGATTTGCTGATGGTGCAGTCATTAACCGTCACATCGAAGTAGCCTACTTGACCATGCATGGCTTCCTGCTTCGATTTAAGCCCTTTGAGGTAGCTTGTGGCATAGGTGTTGTAGCTGTTTGTCGCGGAGTCGCCAATGGCGTCTATACGGCAGAAGAGAGTATCGGCGGTGTCCTTTGTCCACTTATGGTTCTTGTTCTGCTCAATGTGCGCATTTTCAACCACGGCAAGGTCATGGGTCATCTGCAATGCAATCCCTTTCTGCTTAGCTAGAGCCTTAATTTTCAGAACATCGGCATTGAAGTCTGTGTCTTTCCTGCGTGCGTAAAAGTCGGCCAAAATCGCATCTCTACCAAGCGAGAAGCGCAGAATCTGTGCTGTCGAAATGTTCTTCTGGTTAGAGAAAAAGTAGGCGTTCTCCTCCTCTGCGAGATTGGACCCATCGAACGTTACGGTTGAGCAATCAGGCAGTTCAGTCTTCGCTGTGCCCTTTTTGGCAGTTGCGGCAGGTGCGAGACCGGGTATTGCGAGACAGGTCATCAGAGCCAAAGCAAGGCGGCTGCGGTGCATTTCGAATCCTTTGTGCAAGTGGTGTTGTAGTGGTCTAATGATTCCGGACACTCATTTAGGCGAGAATATCGCCAGATATAGAGGTGTCTGATGACCAAACAACGCCGTACCTTTTCCATTGAATTCAAACGCGAGGCCGCAGGCCTCGTGCTCGATCAAGGTTATAGCCACATCGAAGCCTCCCGTTCGCTTGGGGTGGTCGAGTCTGCGCTGCGTCGTTGGGTGAGCCAACTCCAGCAGGAGCGCAATGGCGTAACGCCTCAGAGCAAAGCCCTGACGCCAGAGCAGCAGAAAATCCAGGAACTAGAAGCCCGGATCGCCCGTCTTGAGCGGGAGAAATCCATTTTAAAAAAGGCAACCAGGCTCTTGATGTGTAAGCGGACGGCGAACACACCTACCTAATTCCAGCCCGGGGCTGTATGCAATGTGCGAGAGGAGCGACATCCGCATCCGTTTGCCATGTGGAAGTTCATGAATGTAGTCTCTATGGCTTACTAGATCTCAAGGATTCGACTGTATGGCAGTACGGAAGCTGGGCATGGTGGTTAGTCTTTGGGTTGGGATGGTGGGTGGTGTAGAGGCGGGCCATATTTGTACTCTGATCAGCGATGTGAATATGTCCGCCATCCTTTATCAGCGTGGTGAGTGCTCGGCCCGAGTGTCACCTGCCTCCACATTCAAGCTGGCGCTTAGCCTGATGGGGTTTGATTCTGATTTTCTTCATGATCGACACAGCCCTGCGCTGGCCTATAAGCCGGGAGATCCTGATTGGGGAGGCCCTAACTGGCTTCAACCCACCGATCCTGAACGCTGGATAAAATACTCGGTAGTTTGGTACTCGCAGCGAGTAACCCATGCATTGGGGATTGCCCAAGTCGAGCATTACGCTAGATTGTTCGGATTCGGTAATGCCGATCTTTCCGGTGATCCTGGGGCGTCAAATGGACTTGATAGGGCTTGGATCAGCTCCTCGTTAAAAATCTCCCCCCTCGAACAGCTCCACTTTCAAGAGAAAATCGCTAGGCGAGAATTGCCTGTGAGTGAGAAAGCCTTCATCTTGACCTCCCGCATATCGCTCCTTGAAACTCATCCTGATGGATGGGAGATCCATGGTAAGACAGGTACCACTTATCCCCGTGACACAAGCGGCGTAAGCGATGAGTCTCGCGGGTACGGTTGGTTTGTAGGATATGCAACCAAAGGTAGTCGAACGTTAGCGTTCGTTCAACTGGAGCAAGATGAGAAGCCAAACAAAGTCCCAACCGGATTGAGAGTCAGGGATAGGTTCATTAGCACACTGTCCACTTTGGCTCAGTAGGGGAGATTTTACTGGTGCATTACATCAAGGAGAAGAAGAATGAGCGTTCGCAAGGGATTGTGGGCAATATCGGTAACGGTGGCGTGTTCTGCACCGGCTTACGCGGCCACCAACGGCAATGGAGAAAGGCTGTTTACCGAACGCTGCGCGATGTGTCATGGGGCGGACATCAGGGGCACAGGCCCTCTGGCTTACAAAAGCTCACCGCCGACGCCCGACCTGACGAGCACGGCATTCAAGAGACGTCTCGCAGAGTATCCTGGAGTTATCGTGTCGTCGGTAATACTGCGACCCAACGGCGATCTTATCCCTAAAACCTTGAAAGAGAATGGAGTGAAAGTGGCTCCGCATGCTTGGACGGTTAAGGACTTTCGTGATCTGAATGAATACATGGTTGAGATCATTAGGAGGTAAGCGTCCCTCGAAGTCACCTTGCACGACTCAGTCTGATACCCACTGATGCGGTAGTAGTTGCTCAATCTCACTTGCACGCTGCGTCGGCAGCCGCGTCAGCACATCTTTGAGATACGCATACGGATCGTGTCCATTCATGCGCGCTGACTGGATCAAACTCATGATTGCTGCCGCCCGTTTGCCGCTGCGAAGCGATCCGGCAAACAACCAGTTGGAGCGCCCGAGTGCCCACGGTCTGATCTGGTTTTCGACTGGGTTGTTGTCTATGGGGACGGCCCCATCTTCCAGGTAGCGCGTCAGCGCTACCCAGCGTTTAAGGCTGTAATCCAGGGCTTTGGCCGTCGCTGATCCATTGGGCACAAGATCGCGCTGGGTTAACATCCAGTTGTGCAGTGCTTTCGCCAATGGCGCTGCTTTTTCCCGTCGTATTCGACAGCGATCCTCGTCACTCATGTCTTGCGTTTGGCGTTCAACTTCGTACAAGCCGCCAATCGAGTGCAGCGCCTGTTCGGCCAACTGGCTTTTATTCGCCACGTGCAGATCGAAAAACTTGCGCCGGGCGTGAGCCATGCAGCCGATTTCGGTCATGCCCTTCTCGAATCCAGCCTTGTAGCCAGCAAAGTCATCGCATACCAGTTTGCCGTTCCACGCGCGGAGGAAGTTACGCGCATGCTCACCGGCGCGGCTCGGACTGAAGTCATAAACCACAGCCTTGAGCGCCGAAAACGGTGTGGTGCAGTAAGCCCAGACATAAGCGCGGTGCGTTTTCTTCTGCCCGTGCGCAAGCATCTGCACCGGCGTTTCGTCGGCGTGAACAACTCGCTGTGCCAAAACGCCTTCTCGCAAGGCATCAACCAGCGGCTGAAGCTGTGCACCGGTTTGACCTACCCATTGAGCCAGTGTGGAACGCGGGATCGCTAAACCGGCGCGCCCGAAGATTTTCTCCTGCCGATACAGCGGCAAGTGGTCAGCGAACTTCGCCACCATCACATGAGCGAGCAAACCTGCGGTAGGTATACCCTTGTCGATCACTTGGGCCGGTACCGGCGCCTGGATCAGTGTCTCGCATTGACGGCAGGCCCACTTTCCACGCACGTGTTGTTCGACGGTAAACACGCCTGGCGTGTAATCGAGCTTCTCGCTGACGTCTTCGCCAATGCGCTGGAGTTGGCAGCCGCAAGAGCACTCAGTGCTTTCTGGTTCATGATGAATGACGGTGCGTGGGAACTGCGGCGGCAACGGCGCACGCTTTGGTTTTTGGCGCGCCTCTTCTGGAGCCGGAGCCGGAAGCAGTGCCGTCAGTTCGGCATCAATAGCCTCAAGATCGGCGTTAAGCAGATCGTCGAGCAAGCTGCCTTGCCCAGGACTGATCTGCTCGCTGCGCTTGGCAAACCGGTGCCGCTTGAGGAGCGCGATCTCGTGGGTCAACTGCTCGATGATGGTGTCATCGCGGTGGCTCTTTCTGCCCATGGTGTCGACCTGCGACATCAACTGCGCAGCGAGTGCACGCAGTTGGTCAGGGGGCATTTGGTCGAGGTTGGGCAAGGAAGTCATGCCGTGAATTTTACCAAAGCAGACCGCCTGCGGCAGCAGGCTCAGGCTTTAATTACAGCCTTTTTAAAGGATCGTAATAGCACCGCCAGCCCCAACGCGCTGCCACGGCAGGCCAAGCACCAAGGCCTGAAGTTGTTCGGTATCCAGCTCCAGCTCGCTGCCATGTCGAATGCCTGGCCAGTGGAATTTGCCTTGGTTCAATCGCCTTGCGGCCAGCCAGACGCCGATCCCGTCGTGCACTAAAACTTTCATACAGTTGGCCCGGCGATTGGCAAAGAGATAAGCGCAGTGCGGCTTCGCCGCACCGAATACCGTAATGACTCTGGCCAAGGCGGTTTCTGTGCCTGCGCGCATGTCCATCGGTTCAGTGGCGAGCCAGATGGCCTCGATACGGATCATTGGGCAAGCTCGCGGATAAAACGGGCACACCCACCAGGATCTGAGGATGGCCACTTCACTGTAAGGTTTTGCTGGCCGAAAGGAACCTCGATGGTAACAGGCACTTGCTGACTGGGCTGAATGACAGACGCTAGATTTATCGGAACAAAGGCAGGCAACGCGGGCACCTGAGGATCACGGTAGATAGGTATCCACTTTCGAACCAGATTGGCATTGACGCCATGGCGCAGGGCTACGCTGGCTATCGAAACGCCTGGTTGCAGGCATTCCTGAACGATCTGGGCTTTAACGGGTTTGGGATAAGAAGTTCTTTTGCGCATGAAAATCCTGACGATAAGGGCAATGGTGTCCACGTATTGTTAAGTGGAGAACATCGCCCTTATTGCAGCGGTTTGATAGGTGACTTGGCCGGACGCTTACCTTGATGTCGGAAGAACACGAGCGCATGCGCTGATCGATCAGCTCGGTGCCCATGAGCCGATCGAGTTGCTGTGCGAAGCGTTCGAGATACCTCGCTCGTGCTACTACGACCACATACAGGTTCTCCATTCAGCGCCGCGATAACAATATCGCCGTGCTTAGCGTCACGACTTCGATCAACGATTACTAGTGCGCAGCCCGCAAAGCAACGTAACCGTCCGGTGATGTCACCTACCGAAATCCAGCATTAAGGGCGATGGTGTCCGCGTATTTTAAGCGGACGCGTTCGCCCTTATCGCCAGGATTTCCATGCGCCAACGAAGCTCTTACCCCAAACCATTCAAAGCCCAGGTCGTCCAGGAATGCCTGCAACCCGGAGCGACGATTTCCAGCGTAGCCATCCATCACGGCATCAACGCAAACGTGATCCGCAAGTGGCTACCGACTTACCGGGATCAATCGCCTGCAACCTTGCCGGCTTTCGTTCCGGTAAAAACAGTACCAAGGCGAGCAACAGAAGAGATGGTGATCATCTCGCTGCCTCTGGGTGATAAATCGATCATCGTAAAATGGCCAGCCTCGGATCCGGAAGGCTGCGCGCGTTTCATTCGTGGCCTGGACTAATGATTCGCGTCGATGCCATCTGGCTCGCCACCGAGCCTATGGACATGCGCGCCGGCACTGAGACTGCGTTGGCCCGAGTGGTCGCGGTATTCGGTGCGGCGAAGCCGCACTGCGCTTACCTTTTTGCAAACCGCCGGGCCAACCGCATGAAAGTCCTGGTGCACGACGGCGTCGGTATCTGGCTGGCGGCACGGCGTTTGAATCAAGGAAAATTTCATTGGCCGGGCATCCGTCGCGGGGCGGAAGTCGAACTCGACCCCGAACAACTCCAGGCGCTGGTACTGGGATTACCCTGGCAAAGAGTCGGTGCGGGCGGCGCAATTACATTGCTTTAAATGCTGCCTTTTAGCTGAAGCAGTCGGGCTGCTTTGGTAAAATCCAGCCCATGACTTCCTTGCCCGATCTCGACCAAATGACCCCCGAACAACTGCGCGCACTTGCTGCGCAGTTGATGTCCAAGGTCGATACTATGGGCCGAAAGATCCATCGCGATGAAACGATCATTGAGCAGCTCACTCACGAGATCGCCATCCTTAAACGGCACAAGTTCGCCAAGCGCAGCGAGCAGATCAGCCCGGCGCAGGGCAGCCTGCTCGATGACCTGCTCAATACCGACCTCGAAGCCATCGAGGCGGAGTTAAAAGCCCTTCATCCCGCACCTGCGCAGGAAGAGCCACGCCAGCAACCCAAGCGTGCGCCGTTGCCACCGCAGTTCCCCCGCACTGTAGTCCATCACGAGCCGGACAACACCCAGTGCGCGTGCGGCTGCTAGCTTCAGCGCATCGGTGAAGACGTCAGCGAAAAGCTGGACTACACACCGGGCGTGTTCACCGTCGAACAGCATGTGCGTGGGAAATGGGCCTGCCGGCAGTGCGAAACACTGATCCAGGCCCCGTACCCCCACAGGTGATCGACGAGGGCATTCCCACTGCCGGCCTGCTGGCGCACGTGATGGTAGCCAAGTTCGCCGACCACCTGCCGCTGTATCGGCAGGAAAAGATCTTCGGCCGTGCCGGTCTGGCTATACCACGTTCGACCCTGGCGCAGTGGGTGGGTCAAACCGGCGTGCAGCTTCAGCCGCTGGTCGATGCGCTGCGCGAAGTGGTGCTGGCCCAGCACGTGGTTCACGCCGATGAAACGCCGGTACAAATGCTGGCGCCCGGCGAGAAGAAAACTCACCGCGCTTATGTCTGGGCCTACAGCACTACCCCGTTCTCGGCCTTACAGGCCGTGGTCTACGACTTCAGCCCCAGCCGTGCTGGCGAACATGCGCGTAACTTCCTGGGCACCTGGAACGGCAAGCTGGTCTGTGATGACTTTGCCGGCTACAAGGCCAGCTTTGAGCTGGGCATCACCGAGATCGGCTGCATGGCGCATGCGCGCCGCAAGTTCTTCGACCTGCATGTAGCCAATAAAAGCCCGTTGGTGGAGCAGGCGCTTCACTCGATTGGCGGGCTTTACGAAGTCGAGCGACACGCCAAGGACATGAGCGACGAAGACCGTTGGCGATTACGCCAGGAAGCAGCCGTGCCCATCGCTGAAAAACTGCATGAGTGGATGCTGGCCCACCGCGAGCTTGTGCCCGAGGGCTCGGCTACGGCAAAGGCCTTGGATTACAGCCTTAAACGCTGGGTAGCGATGACGCGCTACCTGGAAGATGGTGCTGTGCCCATCGACAACAACCAGATCGAGAACTTGATCCGGCCATGGGCGCTCGGGCGGTCGAACTGGTTGTTTGCTGGGTCGCTGCGCAGCGGCAAGCGGGCGGCAGCGATCATGAGCCTGATCCAGTCGGCGCGCATCAATGGGCATGATCCGTATGCTTATCTCAAGGATGTGCTGACGCGGCTGCCGACGCAGCGGGCCAGCGAGATCGAGCAGCTGCTGCCGCATCAGTGGATGCCTGCCTGATCTGTGCAAGGTTTGTTTGCTGGCCGCTTACCCCTGGGTCAGTTTTCAATCAGTGCCAGCGGTAAAGCTCCACCAAAGTACAAGCACCTCAGATCGAGAATTTGATCCGGCCGCGTGCAATGGGGGGTAGAGCTGGTTGTTCGCTGGGTCGCCGCTCAGCGGCAAACGGGCGGCGACAATCATGAGTTTGATTCAGTCAGCGCGCGTGAGTGGCATGACCCATACGCCTATTTGAAAGATGTGCTGACGCGGTTACCGACACATCAAACCAGCAAAATTGGGCTGTTGCGACCGCATAAGTGGATGGGTGCCTGACTATCAAGAGGGATTTTCCTCACCGCTTAACGTAAGCCTCGTCGTGCATCGTAGCAAGGTGCATGACTTTGTGAGTATTAAAGTTTACTTCGCCCCTGCCGCTATTCTCTTCAAGGAAACGACGCCCCTAACCCTTTTTACCTCCTAATGAGTAATCCTTATGTCTTGGCTGAGAAGCCTGAAGCTGAAGTCCAAGCTGCTAACTGCATTTGGTCTATGCGCGTTGATCACGGTTGTTGTGGCAGTACTGGGTCAGTCCGGCATCGCCAAGCTGTATGGCCAACTGCAAGATACTGTGACCAACAACCTGGTATCGATCCAGAAAACCGACGCAATCAAGGCACACGCCATTGGCACCAACCGTGACTTTTTCAAGGCCATTGTGCTGACAGCTACGAACGCCAGCGCTGACGATATCAACGCCGTTATCCAGTCGTACCGCGATAATCAGTCCCAGGCTCAAGCTGCATTCAAAACTTACCGTGCCACCCCGCTAGACGCAGACGAACGGGCTGCGGGGGACGATTTCGAACGTGACTGGCCGGCCTACATTGCTGCTGTGGATTTGGGTTTCGCTGCGCTAAAAAGTGGCGATATGGAACAGGCTCGAAGGCTCGCTATAAACAGCGTTACACCGGCTTACCTCAAACTCGTTGCTGAGATCGAGATCATGATCGAGTCCAACACTCGCCAAGCTCTCGATGTCGCGAAAGCAGGCGAAAGCACTAACAACCAAGTGACTTGGGTGCTGATCGTGGGCTGCCTGATCGCCATGCTGTGTGCCGGCGTACTTGGAATGATCGTCACTCGCATGATTACCCGTCCGATTTACCTATCGGTCGAAGGTGCAGACCGCGTAGCTAAAGGCGATCTGACTCAGGCCATCGAGGTTCGGGGCACCGATGAAACTGGCCAGTTGTTGCAGTCTCTGTCCGTTATGCAAAGCAACCTCAAAGACACCGTGCAGCAAATTGCCGACGCCTCGAACCAACTGGCTTCCGCAGCTGAAGAATTGACTGCGGTTACAGAGGACAGCACGCGTGGACTGGTGCGACAAAACGACGAAATCCAACAAGCTGCTACTGCGGTCAACGAGATGACGGCTGCAGTGGAAGAAGTGGCGCGCAACGCAGCCAGCACCTCTCAGATCTCCAGCCAGACCGCTGAAGACGCATTAAAAGGGCAGAAGCAGGTACAGCAGGCTGTGACGGCTATCAATACTGTGACGGAGGAAATTACTGATTCCACAAAGCGAGTCGAGGCATTGGCCGGACAGATCTACGACATTACCAAGGTATTGGACGTCATCCGTGGTATTGCTGAGCAGACCAACCTGCTTGCTCTTAATGCTGCGATTGAGGCCGCACGTGCTGGTGAGCAAGGTCGTGGTTTTGCTGTAGTGGCCGACGAAGTACGTGCTTTGGCACACCGTACCCAGACATCCACTGGCGAGATCGAGGCTATGATCAGCAGGGTTCGTGGCGGGGCTGACGATGCGGTGCAGGCGATGGGGAAAAGTCAAAACCTCGTGCGCAGCACTCAATTACTTGCCACTGAAGCCGGCCTGGCACTAGAGCGGATCAGTAAAGGCGTCAGCCAGATTAATGAGCAAAACCTGGTGATAGCAAGCGCAGCAGAGGAGCAGGCTCAAGTAGCGCGAGAGGTGGATCGCAACCTGGTTAACATTCAGGACCTATCGACGCAGACGGCGGCGGGTGCCAACCAAACCAGCGCTTCTAGTCACGAGCTATCGCAGTTAGCAATTTCGTTTAATACATTGGTAGGGCAATTCCGATTGTAAGTCAGCACAATAAAAGTTTGTATTGTGTCCGCTTAAACGTGGGCACATTTTCATTCATGAATGTGTGAGTTCCGAAGGTGTGTTCGCCATCCGCTTACAAAGCAACGGCATGGCAGAGAGCTTCGTGAAGGCGATCAAGCGTGATTATGTGGCGCACATGCCCAAGCCGGATCGAGAAACGGCGCTGCGCAATCTGACGATTGCCTTCGAGCATTACAACGAGCAGCATCCGTACAACGCTTTAAAATATCGGTCGCCGAGAGAATTTAGGCGTTTGGCAGCAGCATCAATTTAACGGGGAGTTGGTGTCCGGTCTGGTAGGGGAAAGTCCATCGTTGCTTGAACGCATCCGACATCAAAGCCTCTCCTCTCAGCTCCGCAAGTCCTAAAAAGAAACCGGCTAGGTGAAACATTAGGGACTTCCTATGGCCGCCACCGAAGCAGCTTGCAAGGGACTTAACCTTCAGATCTGGGCGCGATAATCAACGTTGATTTT
>NZ_JACYVI010000023.1 GCF_014842265.1 Pseudomonas sp. CFBP 13711 | reverse complement strand
GCATCTCTCGTTCGTGGGTCGACGCTACCGAAACCTCAGCGCTATTGCACTGCGCAGATGTAGCAATGTACAGGGGTAAGGTCATGGGTCGTTCAACTTACCATTTTTACGAAACCGAGCATGGTCTTCAATATCAGGCTCAAATTGATGAAGACGCTGCGCTTAAACAGGCAGTGGAACTTCAAGAGATTGTTCCATTCTATCAGCCAATTGTGGCACTGCCGTCTCAGGAAGTCGTCGGATTTGAGATCTTGGCTAGATGGCTCAAGCCAGATGGGAGCACTGGGATGCCTGCTGATTTTATTCCAGCGCTCGAACGCCTAGGGTTGATCCCCATGATGACTCAATCTCTCGTTAAGCAAGCTTGTAACGCTGCCAGGGATTGGGACGATCACCTTCATCTTTCGCTGAACGTCAGTGCAGCAATGATCACCGATGAGCTTTTTCCTGATCGGTTCCTGGAGCAGTTGCGCCATGAGCAGTTTCCATTTGACCGCTTTGAGGTCGAAATAACCGAAGAGGCCTTGGTCGGCAATATCGAAGCGGCCGAGCGCAACCTGAACAGACTTCACGCACATGGCATCACAGTGGCACTTGATGACTTCGGCACTGGCTACTCAGGTCTTTATCATTTGACACGTTTGTCCATTGATAAAATCAAGATAGACCGATCTTTTTTTGAGATCGGTAAGACTGATCATCGTCCAATGGTAGAAGCCATTTTAGGGATGGCACGTAGCCTGAATATGAAAGTAACCGCGGAAGGCATCGAGGATTTTCACTCACCCTCCCTTCCATCTTGGCTGGCCAGCAATGGGTGTAATTATGCTCAGGGGTATCACTACGGTCGGCCCCAGGCTCACGTTTCACGCTCCGTCGCTGGAGTTCCTGATTCAACAGTTCTATCGCGGGTGTAGTTGGTCAAGCAGCAAAACTGCTGACATTTCACCTTGACTCAGCTGCAAGCCATCTGCCACAAGCTGACCGCGCACTGATCAACTGGATTTGCCCGGAACTTGGGAGTTTCCTCCAGATACCGCAGCAGGTGAATGCAGACTGTCGTGGTCTCAACCACGTCCGACCAGATCCGCACCTGACCGCCCGATTGCTAGACAAAGCCATCAAGCTCAAGATATCTCTCCGGTCAGAGACTACCAAAGGGCCCCGCTATCTACCCTTGCGGATGCTTGTGCAAGACAATTTCATTTGCATCTTTGCAACTCCAATCGTCGCTTCAGTAACCCTCTTTGACGTCTTTCCAGCTCCTTGGCAAGCGCTGCAAGCTTGGCTTCACCGAACGCAATGGCCCTGGCTTTCGTAAGAAAAAGTTCGTCAACGTGGTAATTGCGGCCCTTGTCAGTGCGGTCATATGCGCTGTTAGCGAATCCCTGGTCCACGAGTTCGACCTCCAGCAACTGAAAATTCCGTGTCAGCAGCCATGCGGTGTAGGGGTAGGTTCTGTCGCTCATCGAAGTCTTGGTCACCACAATTGATCGCTATATAGATAAAAGCATAGCGAGATGTGTTGCTACAACAACCTCATGCACGTAGGGCAGGGCAGGCAGGCGACATGTCTGGATCTGTAGGCAAGAAACATCAAGGAAGGAGCCCGCCAGGGGAGGTAGGAAGGCCTGGCGGGCTAGGTCTCCTACTGCTAAGGCCCGATAACGCTATAGATCACTCTAGGGTAGTGAGGCGTTATGGCGGAGAGCTGCCCTCCCTTAGGTCGTTTCGGGTCGTGGTGAGCTCGCATCTCCAGGGCACACTACCAACACTGAAGCATTCCGTTTAGCTTACTCCGTTGGGAGCCTGCATGACTTGCGGGACTTTCCTGGCCAGATCTGTCGGAATGTTAGGCTTGGAGATGACGTCATAATCAATACCCCCAGCGTCAGTTGCAGACTCTTGCCTTCAATGAATGAATGCATTTTGAAATCGCATCCCGACAGGAACGACAGCATCATTGGTAGTGTCGTGTCAGTCTGCCTGCAGGCGATTGCAGCTGCTGTCCAGCACTGTCCCAAGGTTCCTATAGTTGACGCCAGGTCGCACTCTGGAATAGAGCCCCAAAAGGTCAATCTTTCTGAAGCCAGCGCCGCACTCGGTATGGGTCGGTCAGTGAAACGTTAGACTTGCCCGAAAATGACCCATCAAAGGAGTCAAACGTGTTTGTGATCCCGCTGGACCTCGGCGCAAGTGAAGCGATGCAAGCCATGATGGTCTATTCCAATGTGCTGTACCCACAGCGTGTTCGGTACTTTTTCTACATCTGCAAAGAACAGCTTCAAGGTCGCTGCAGAAAGGATCTGGTCATGCGCCTCGACAAGGTCATGGACGTGGCCCTAGTGCAGAGCGGGGAATGGCACAGCCGACTGACGATGGTGTTGGGCGAAGCGCTCGAGCTGGGCGCCCTGCACAGGGCCGACCACGATTTCTTCTTGGCGCAATTGGGCCACTGCACCCCTGGGAGGCACGAAAAACCCCCGACTCGGGGGTTGCAGCGAACCGGCAATTGATCACCGCTGGGCAGATTCCAGTGGCTCGACATCCGCAGCAAGGTAGAATAGTGGCCTATAGCCATGACAAGGCCTCACCAGTGCATGCTGTGGAATTTTCTATGTTAGACGCTAGCCAGATTGAACGAGAACTCGAGAAAACAACCAGCGCTGCACGTTTCTCTGAGCAATTGGAGCTACGTTATCAGAGCGATATCCACACTACCCGCCGGCACCACCTGATTCTGTGCTTGATCTTGGGAGGTTTCACATTCGGTAGTTTTTCACTATGGATGGTCATCATAAATCCGAAGGATTTGGTATCAGCAATTTTGCAGATGGTCGGAACATGTGTACCAAGCACTCTACTGGGTGTGTTGCTTCTAAAGAAGTTATCGGAGCACTGGAGAGAATACGTCTCCATGTTGCCCTCATACACTGGATTTATAGCCGCTTACAACGTAGTAATTAACGGTGAACAACCTGTTTCGGGTGAGCAGTCACTGTTCATGTTTTGTTGGCCGCTGATGCTTATTTATGTCAATACGTGCATGAAAAGCCCTTTTAATATTGCTTTGATATACAACATATTTTGCTTAACCATTACAGCTTGGGGTGTGCATACAGCCCCGATTTCCCTGAGTGCTGGCGGCTTGATAATGACCGCTATAGGCTCCTCATCTTTTTTCTCATTGCTCGGCAACTACTGGTCCAACGCCGAAGCCAGACGAAGTTACCTATATTGGCTACGTGAGGAAACCAGAGCCTCTAGTCTCACAGATGCCAATAGTGACTTGCAACGCCTTTCAGAGACCGACTCGCTGACCGGTCTGGCTAACCGTAGGCACATACAACCGCAACTGGATGCGCTTACGGCAAACCATTTGGATGGACAGTCCGAGGGCGCATTATTTTTGATCGATATAGACCATTTCAAACGCTTTAACGACCATTATGGACATCTTATAGGCGATGAGTGCTTGAGAGCTGTTGCCACGGCTCTGGGCAGTTGCTTCATTTCGCCTTGCGCCGTAGCACGATTCGGCGGTGAAGAGTTCATTGCCGTTTTGCCAGATACCTCTCATGATGAGGCCCGCAGGATCGCTCACCACGTATTGCAAACCATACGTGAACTAAACATTGCCCATCTGGGACGTACAGACGGCATCTCGGTCATCACTGTCAGCATCGGATTAGCGCACAGTGCGAGTAGTGCGCTAACCGATAGCACCTCACTTCTGGATCAGGCTGACAAAGCTCTGTATCGAGCTAAAAGAGGTGGCCGCAATCGTCTAGAGGATACGGGATTTATTTTTTCTCAAAACGATGAGTCGCTTCTAACCCCGGAGGATATCCGAGAGGCGTTAGCAACAGACCAATTCTACTTGCACTTCCAATCGCTGTATCAACTCGAACCTTACCAGCTCACTGGATACGAAAGCCTTATTCGCTGGCAGCATCCCAAGCTCGGAAATGTGCCACCTGACTTATTCATCGCAATGGCAGAACGCAGCGGGCTGATTAATGCTGTAGGTGACTGGGTGTTGGATAAAGCCTGTGAGGCGGCCAGCCGCTGGCATGACGCTGTCAGCATATCAGTGAACCTTTCACCTATACAGCTTGCCAACACAGACTTTCCGATGAAAGTGGCGGGTGCATTACTTAAACATGGTCTCGCGAGCCATCGGCTCATATTGGAAGTAACCGAAGGCGTGCCTCTGCGTATAAATGATCAACTATTGAGTACTGTTTCCGGTCTCTGCAACCTGGGCGTACGACTGGCTCTGGACGATTTCGGTCAAGGTCATGCCAACTTGGCTTATTTACTGAAGCTTCCATTCCATTCTTTGAAGGTTGACCGTCAGGTACTCAGAATTGAAAACAAATCCCAACGCGAGGAGGTGTTGACGGCCCTTTTGAAACTGGGGCATGCATTTGGTCTCAAAGTGTTAGCGGAAGGCGTTGAGACTGCTCAGGATCTCGAGCTGCTGCGTACTCTAGGCTATGACCATGCGCAAGGGTATTATCTTGGACGTCCTCAACCGAATACATTTTCTTGTGACTCGTTACCCCCCACGCAATCGCTGGCGCCCCATTGTCATCTTCATATAGTGTTAGGTAACTGACTGAACTTACTGCTGAGATTATTAGTCGACGTTATCGATAATCTAAAGTCCGCTCCTTTTGCTACCCCACATACTGTTGTATCGGATGCCAAATAGAGAATGCAACCGCCGGATCACTTAGGAAGTGGTTCTCATGTTCAGCCGCCTCAGTCTACTCGCTAGGCACTTTGCCGTGGATTTGCGGTGTGCGAATGGACCACGTGGTAGCGTATCGGGCCTGATCTGAACGTTTGGCACTACGAGTACTCCGTTCATCAGGTAAATCGTATGTTGAACTAAGATTGTGCCATGCAGATCAATAGGTTATTGCTAACCTAGAGGACATTTCCATGATCAAGGCACTTCCCTTACCTTTACTCTTCGCATTAGCGCTTGGCTTGACTGGCTGTGAAAAATCGTCCGAAGACCACACGCAAGATGCCAACAAGCATCAACAAGCGTCTGATCAGAAACAGGTTGAGGGTAATCCCGGGCAGGCCGCTGATGAGAAGGCTCAGGCTGATAAGGACTATGCTAAGGCTCATGAAGCCCGAGCTTCTGAAGATCGCCATCAGGCCCCATCCTTAGCTGTGCCTGGGTATATCAAAGCTCCAGAAAAAAACTGATCGCGAGGATAATGCTCACCTCCCACGCGCGGGCGTGAGATTAATTTTCCTTGCCCTGACGCGCCCGATAATTTCTGGAACAGGTGCATCTCAGCGCTGCATCCCTGCGCAGATGGCGGAGCTGAATGCAGCAAAGTCGCCTAGATGGCGGTGTGATCGAGACGGTGTGCAGATAAAGCGCATGCCCTCGGGCAGACGCGATTGCCTTTAATGCTAGAGTTCGGTAGGTGTGTTCGCCATCCGCTTACGCCATGGCTGCACCTTGGCGATATCTGCCTCGTGTTCCAGGGCATTGGTGGCTGCCGTTGCGCGCAGCCCGTGTACGCCGAGTCCGGCAACCTCTACCCCTGCAGCGCTGGAGTAGTGCCCTACCACCGCATAGAGGCCATCGGCGCTGATCCCTGCACCCGTTGCGCGGCCGCGCAGCGGGTGGAAGAGGGGAGCCGTGCTGTCCTGCTGATCATGGCCGCAAACGCATACCGGATCTTGTTGCCATCTGAGCCACCTCGATTGCCTGTTTTCTGTACTGATATTGGCGTGGTCCAGCTGAGCCTGGGCGTTGGCGATGTCGGCCTCCTATCCGAACAGACAGGGAAAACCCTATCTGCCCCGATTGGGATTTTGCTACCGTGCAACCTCGCATGTCCCCGCTGCTACACGCGACTCTGCTGAGCTTGCACCTATGTTAAGGCCCCGATTTGATTACCCCGAACATGAATGATGCGTTTCAGCAGGCTATGGCCACATGCGCTCAAGAACCTATCCGTACGCCAGGCAGCATCCAACCGCAGGGTTTTCTTGCCGTCATAGCTGAGCCTGAGATGACCATTCTTCAAGTCAGCGAGAATCTCACGCATTGGCTGGAGATGAACGTTGACCAACTAATTGGTTCGCACCTCGGCGCTCTGGTCAGTAATGGGGCCGAGCTTGTGAAGGAGCTTGGTGAGCTGGATGAGGACGAGTCTCAGCCTTACCACGTGGCGGACGTCAGCTTCTTGATGGGCAATAGAAAAGATCGGCGCGTGGCGATGATGCTACACCGGCACGACGGTATGCTGATTGCTGAATTCGAACGTCCGGGTGAAACAGAGGTTGTTCATAGCCGCCTCTACCCATTGGTCAGATCGTTCATCACTCAAACCAAGGACGCCGAAAGCGTTGACGATATCTGCGTCCGAGCCGTGCGCGTTATCAAGCGCTTGACCGGGTTTGGGAGAGTGAAATCCTACCGCTTTGATTCCGATGGAAACGGGCTGGTCAATGCCGAGCTTCTCGATGCGGGCTATCCCAGCTATTTAGGTCTGTGCTTCCCGGCATCAGATATTCCAAAGCAGGCCCGAGAACTTTACTGCGCAAATCGGATACGGGTGATCGAGGATGTCGACTATGTGCCATCCCCCGTTATTCCGACGCTCAATCCCAAGACTGGGGCACCGCTGGACCTAAGTTACGCCGCCCTGAGAAGTGTGTCTCCTGTCCATCTGCAGTACATGCGCAACATGCGCACCCTTTCTTCAATGTCGATCTCCATCGTAGTGGACGGCCGTCTCTGGGGCTTGGTCTCATGCCATCACGACAGCCCGCACCAAGTGAACTTCCAGACCCGAACGGCGTGTGAGCTTTTGGGGCGGGTGTTGTCGCTGCAGGTGGAAACCAGGGAAGCTCACATTCAAAGTGCCCGCATGCTTTTGCTGCGTCAGAACGTCGTCCAGATGCTGGCAGCGATGGCCGACCACGATAGCGTTCTGCAGGGCCTGCGTGCGCTACCCGACATCTTTGTAAACTTCGTGGGTGCCAGCGGTGCAGCCGTCGTTTCCGGGGCAGGATGTGACCTCTACGGAAATACCCCGGCAAAGGCTGACGTTCTGGATCTCACTGAGTGGTTGAGCTGCCACACAGGCTCAGAAGTCTTTCACAGCGACAACATCCGTCGAGACATTCCTGAGTTACCGAGACTGGCTGACTCCGTGAGTGGAGTGCTGGCTGTGGCCATCTCTGAAATTCATTCCAATTATTTGATCTGGTTCAAGCCAGAACAGTCTCATGTTGTGCATTGGGCTGGTCAGCCGCAGAAGACTTTGGACGAGACGGGCGCACTGAACCCGCGACAAAGCTTCGAGCATTGGCAGCAGCTGGTGGAGGGCTTTTCAACGCCGTGGGATGCAAGCGAGGTGGAGGGTGTCAGCGAATTTCGTTTCGCAGTGTTGGGAATCGTGCTTCGTAAAGCTGAAGAGCTGGCTGAGGTGTCTGAGGAGCTCAAGCGGTCGAACAAAGAGCTAGAGTCGTTCTCCTATAGTGTCTCTCACGATCTTCGTGCACCACTTCGGCATATTGCTGGTTATACCGACCTGCTCTCGGATCTGGAGAGCTCCAACATGACGGAGCGCGGCCACCGCTTCCTCGGGACCATTGCTAATTCGGCCAAGTTTGCCGGCACCCTTGTCGATAACCTGCTGACCTTTTCGCAGATGGGCCGATCGACCATGAAGCTCAAAGAGGTAAATCTTTTGGCTATGCTCGATTCCATTCGGCACGAAATGCGACCTGACTACGAAAACCGTAGCATCGAGTGGAGGGTAGGCGACCTGCCGAACGTGATAGCAGACCCTGCGTTTCTGCACCTGGCGATGCGCAACCTGGTGGCTAATGCCATCAAATACACCCGGGATCGGCTAGAAGGCCTGATTGAGGTCAGGGTACAGGACCAACCCGATGAGTTCGTGGTCAGCGTTCATGACAACGGAGTGGGTTTTGACATGCAATACGCCGGCAAACTCTTTGGAGTTTTTCAGCGTTTGCACCGCATGGAAGAGTTTGAAGGCACCGGCATTGGTTTGGCCAACGTGAAACGGATTGTAGAGCGCCATGACGGCACGGTTTGGGCGGAAGGCAGGCTCGACAAAGGTGCCTCGTTCTACTTCACCTTACCTAAAAAAAACCTTTCTTCGACTGCTGATGTGACCCTGGACCTTTAAAATGCTCAAACCAATTCTTTTGGTCGAAGACAACCCGCACGATCTCGAACTGTCATTGGTGGCGTTGGAGCGCAGCAATCTGTCCAATGAGGTCATTGTGGTTCGCGACGGCAGCGAAGCTCTGGATTATCTTTTCCGTCGCAACGCTCACGCTGGGCGTGATGAAGGTAATCCGGCCGTACTGCTCTTGGACTTGAAACTGCCCAAGGTCAATGGTCTTGAGGTATTAGCTGAGCTAAAAAAGTCGCAGCATCTGCGCTCTATTCCTGTGGTGATGCTGACCTCATCACGCGAAGAGCCGGATCTCGACGCCGCCTATCAGTTGGGAGTGAACGCATACGTGGTGAAACCGGTGAACTTCAAGGAGTTTGTAGGTGCCATCACAGATTTAGGCATATTTTGGGCAGTCTTGAATGAGCCTCCATCCGGCTCTACCCGGGTTGTTCGCCGGCCCAGGGCTTAAACCGAGCATGCGACTACTTGAAGCTGGCAACGCCCTCGGACCGCTCAAACTGCTTTTCGTCGAGGACAGTTCGAACGATATTGAACTAACACTGCTCAGGTTGGATGCTGGCGGGCTAAGTATCGACCCGATCGTGGCTCACGATTATCAAAGCGCATGTAACGCGCTGCGACACAATCAATTCGATGTGATTCTCTGTGATTATTCCCTTCCGGGACTGCCAGGTACCGAGGTGCTGGACTTCGCAAAAAAAGCAGCGCCTCAGACTCCTTTCATTTTCCTCTCGGGAATGTTGGGGGAGCAGCAAGCCATTGAGACCATCCGCCAAGGCGCTACCGACTACGTCCTCAAGCAAAACCTTCAGCTGGTCCCCCGCGCGATCACCAGGGCCGTGCAAGAGGTTCGCGAAAGAATCAAACGCCAAGCGGCCGAGAAGGCGTTGCTCGAAGTCGAAGCACGTGCGCGGCTGGCTATCAAGGCTGCTGAAATGGGTGTGTGGGAGCTCAACACATCAACAGGCGAGATCATCTGGGACGATCGAGCACGCGCCCTGTATGGCGTTACTGCACACACGGTACTTGCACTGGACCAGGTCATCGCCATGTACCACCCCGATGACAGACAGATGCTTCACGACCGGGTCGCCCAAGCGCTTCAAGTAGAGACGTCCTTTCATTCGGAATATCGACTGCTGTTACCTGATGGGCAGGTACGCTGGATTGCCTCGGATGGCCGCTCAAGTTTTGAAAATGGCGTATGCGTCCGATTCTCCGGTGTGCTGCAAGACGTCACTGTTCGCAAAAATGCCACCCGCGACCTCGAACGGCTGACCGAAAAACTCGGCGAGAGCGTAGAGCAGCGAACCCGCGAACGTGACCGCATATGGGAAGTGTCTCGGGAGATGCTTGCAGTCCTTCATTTTGATCTGTCCCCGGCGACCTTCAACCCTGCTTGGGAAACCAGCTTGGGCTGGTCGAAAGAGCACTTGCAGGGCTTTAAACTATTAGAGCTCGTTCATCCAGAAGATCTGCAAGCAACGGTTGAGGAGGCGCAACGCGTGTCAACTGGGCATGTATCCACACGGTTTGAAAACCGAATGAGGCATGCCAACGGGACCTACCGCTGGCTGTCCTGGACCATCGTGCCGGATAACGGCCTCATGTATGCCGCAGTACGAGACATCACAGAGGAGCGGGCTGTGATCGAGGAGCTGGCAACCACCAATGAAAAGCTTCTCGAACAGATCGCGCATCGTGAGCGGGTAGAAGCCACGCTGCAGCAAATGCAGCGGCTTGAAGCCGTCGGGCAATTGACTGCAGGGGTCGCTCACGACTTCAACAATCTCCTTACCATCATCCTGACCAGTGCCCTTTTTGCCAAACGTGAGGTGCAGAAGGGGAAGTTCGATCGGATACTCACTCGACTTGACCATATCAGCACCGCGGGTGAAAAGGGGGCAAAACTGACCCACCAGTTGCTCTCGTTTTCCCGCAAGCAACGATTGGAAACTCGACAAATCGATCTGAACGCAACCATTGACGGTATGAAAGGGTTGATCGAAAAAGCGGTGGGGGCCAGCGTTCATCTGGCGTTGAAGCTGGCCGTTGATTTGTGGCCGGCTGCTGCTGACTCGGTCCAAACCGAAATGGTCGTCCTCAACCTTGCCATTAACGCTCGGGATGCCATGATGTCAGGTGGAACTATTTCGCTGAGTACACGAAATGAAACCGTGGACCATCAGCCTGCAGCGCCTGACGACATGGAGGCTGGGGACTATGTAGTGGTGTCGGTTGCTGACACAGGTACGGGCATGAGTTCCGAGACGCTAAAACGTGCTTTCGAGCCTTTCTTCACGACCAAAGCGGTGGGGCAGGGATCAGGACTTGGCTTGGCGCAGGTTTTCGGCTTTGCCAAGCAGTCGGGGGGAGGGGTCAAGATCAAATCTCAGGAAGGGTCTGGAACCAGCGTCGAAGTCTATCTTCCACGCGTTGAGGTAGCCGCTGCGCCGAGTAGCAAGGTTATGGAGTCGCATGCTGAAGAAGTCGAGTACAAGCCCGCTAATATCCTTCTGGTCGACGATGATCGGGCAGTCAGGGAGGTCACTGCTGCTTTGATCGAATCGTTGGGACACTCCGTGTTGTAAGTCGGCGGGGGTGCCGAAGCATTGGAGCAAATGGCCTCAGACACAGACGTTGTGATCACGGATTTCGCCATGCCAGACATGAATGGCGGGGAGCTTGCGACAGCGTTGAATAAGAAGTCGCCTGATGTCCCTGTCATATTCCTCACTGGCTACGCGGACATCGACATCTTGGGGCTTGAGGACCGCCTAGTGCTCCAAAAGCCCTTTAGTGAAGCGGAGCTGCAACGCAAAATTTTGCAAGCACTACAGCCCTCATCAACGGCAACCGAACTTTGAAATACTGATTAGTTGATCTAGTCAGCGCGCAGGCTGTGTTAGCGAAGCATTCAGCGCTGCTGGCACAGCAGCAATCTGTAGAAGCTCAGGCGCCATAAGCCAATGCTTATTGTCCTAAATGCCGATGTAATGCCCATTCATACGGCAGGAAGTGTCACAGTTATACCCCAGTTTGCCGGTGGTACTGGGTACAGTCACGCGCATTGCTCAGAATGGAACCTTGGGTTTTGAGCTTTTGAATAAAACCATACTCTGTGGAGCAGCTATCGAGCGTGCTCCAACAGGTGCTCAGCGCGACAAGGCAAGGAACGCGATGCCCATAATTTCGGTTTCATCGAACGAAGAGGCCATCAGTGGCAGGGTGGTTATCGTCGAAGACGATGCCTTGATGCATCGGTTGATCGTGGAAATCTTTGCTGACCTTGGTGCTGACTCCATTGGATTTTTCAGCGCTGACGAAGCCTTGATGCACCTCCTGCAGTCCAAAATTCCCTGTGCATTGCTGATCACCGATTTTACTCTGCCAGGTCAGCTTGATGGCAAAGAGCTCGCGATGATGGTGCATCAGCGCTGGCCAGGAACCCCGATTATAGTGACCACCGGCTACGGAGCTGAAGTGAGCCGTGATCTGCCTGCCGGAGTCGCGTTCCTGCAAAAGCCTTGGAGTTTGGACCAGCTGGTTCAGACAGCTAGGCACATGCTCAAAACGGCCACTAATCGCGGTTAGATATGTCAGGTACTATGTTTAGTTGGTCCCACATCAGGACCCGCCTAGGCGGTTTTTTTGCTGCTTGCTAGACGTAACAAACCTTGGGATTGACGTACCATAAGCCCGCCCTGTTGCTGCGCCCTGGTCCCTTTCCTCCTAGGAGCTGGTTATGCCACCTGCCGATCTCGATTTTCTGGACACCTCGGATCTGCCGCGTGGTTTGAGTGAGCAGGCCTATGCCACCTGGCGCGTGGCCCTGCGCGACCTGTATAGCAGCCAGACCGAGGTTCAGGTCGAATATGGCTATCAGTTCTGTCGCGGTTTTATCCAGGCCCTGCAGGACATGCAGGCAGTCGAACCCGATGTGTACCTATTTCTCGAGGCTCAGGTGCATGGCGTCTGGATCGAGCGCATTTCTGCCCTTAAGGCACGAGGTCACTGACGCGCTTTGGAGCTGGCATTGTAGATACTATGTTTATACAAAATGCTTGCGGTTAGTGTTTTTGGTATCTACAATGTGTATACATTTTAGGAGGCTGTTATGGAAGTCAAAGTGCAGCAGTGGGGCAATAGCGCGGCGATACGCTTGCCTGCAACCGTGCTTAAGCTGATGAATCTGGTTAGTGGCGATGTGTTGAAACTCGATGTATCCGCCGAGGTTATGACGCTCAAGCCTGCGAAGGCCAAGCCGCATTACGCGCTGGCCGAGCTCATGGCGCAGTGCGACTTGAGCGCGCCGGATCCTGCCGAAATGGCAGCGTGGAATGCGATGTCAGCCGTTGGGCGTGAAGCGTGAAGCGAGCCAAATTAAACCGTGGCGATATTGTGCGCTTGAACCTGAATCCCACCGCTGGCCGTGAGCAGCAAGGCGATTTTCGTCCGGCGCTGATCATTTCGCCTGCGGCGTTCAACGTGTCGGGCTTGGTCCTGATCGCGCCCATCACCCAAGGCGGGGATTTTGCCCGATATGCCGGCTTTGCCGTGCCGCTGAGCGGTTCGGGCACCGAGACGCAAGGTGTGGTGTTGTGTAATCAAATCCGCACTGTTGACCTTGAGGCCCGTGGGGGTAAGCGCGTAGAGGCGGTCCCCGAGGTGGTGATGGACGATGTACTGGCCCGCATTCAAGTGCTGATTGAGTAAAGAAAAAATGATCAAACGCCTGACCAAAATTGCATTTCTATCTTGCCTTGTAACAAGGGATCGATGTCATGCCGATGATCGACCCCGACGAAATCAAGCCTACGATCGACTCAGTGCAGGCTGCTTTTGCGGCTTACAGTGATGCTGGCCAAGCCTATGCACGGGAGCGCAATCATCACCCCCATGACTCAGGTGGGCTACAGCGCACTTACGAAGCCATAAGCCAAACCGGGCAGGCGTACGAAGATGCCAAATCTGCCTTGACTCCTATTGTCCACCACGTTATTGGCAAGGCCGAGCGCAGCGCGGCTTCCTCAATGCAAGACGTGGATTGGCCGATGAGAAGACACTTTGCTGCACCCCAAGCCCGGGTACTGGGAACCCTTGTAACCAAGGGCAGGGCACACATAACTTGTTAAGGAATGCCTCATGAATGGATACGAAAGCCCAAGCATTGAGTCTGCACATGCAGTGTACCGACTGTCCTGGTTGGCCTATGTCAGCACCGTCTTGACGATAATTTTTTTCATTGCTGTTTCAATTAGCATTGGCGGGTGGACGTTACACAACGCGCAAACGGATGCTGCTTTTCGGCTCGGCATGGCAGTGAGCGTGTTTGTTCTGGTAGTTTCGCTGCCTCTCTGTATCTACAAAATCCTCATTCTCAGAAGCGTGCGGGTTTACACGGATGACGTTGGAGTTTGGCTTTACCGGGGGATTTTGCCTTGGAGCAAAGGGGTTCGTGGCGTGAAGTGGCGGGACATTGAAGATGCTATGTATTACACAGGTTTTCTCAGCTGGATGTTCCGCTCCTATACCGTACGTATTGGCCACCGTTTTACCAAGACAAGCGAAATCTACGTGCACCATCTGGCACAAGGTCAGAACGCGGTCGAGCACATCAATCAGCTTCACCAAAGCATTCTCAGAGGCGAGCTAAGCTCGGTGGCTGAGCTTGAAGTCAGATAAATGTGTCCTAGGGTTTGCGGGCTGATGCCTTTTAGGGCGAAAAGTCACCTTGCCCACCACCAGCTCCGCGAACAATGGAAACATCTTGAATGCAATCAGAACAGAGCTTGAGAGAGTGGTCGTCGCGTGCGGACCATTTCACATGCTGAGCTCAGGTCGCCGATACGTGGTATCGGCGGTTGGGTGAACGCAGGTTAGAAGTTTGTTCGCAAACCAACTTCGACACTTCTTCCCTGAGCAGGCGCAATATCGCGAAGAATTGAGCTGGCGTACCTCACAGTCTGATTCGTCAAGTTTTCACCATTAACGAATGCCAGCCATTGGCTACCGCCCAAGTCAAATTTGTACCCTGCACTCGCGCCTAAAGTCGTGTAGCCGTCAGTGCCGGATTCATTATCCGGCACGTTGTGCTGCGAGCTCGCATGCTCGACGTCGACCCTGGCCTGCCATTTGTCCAGCTCCCACAGCAGCCCACTGTTCAGTCGCAGGGGGGCGATACGCGGCAAAGCCTCGCCAGTGTCCAGATTCTTAGCACGGGTATAGTCACCGGAAAGCTCCAGCGCAATGTTACCGTAGCGAGTCTCAGCCAGCTTCCAATGATCCTGTGCTTCGAAACCGGCAAATCGAGCACGTACGCCTGAGTAGGTGAATTCAGGGATGCCGTCGGCGTCCTCTTCACCCTCGTCGTTGAGCGATCGGCCGCTACTCAATAGCCCAATGTAATTCGAAAAATGGCTATAAAATACGCCGACGCTGCCCTTATGGGCGCCATTGTCAAACCGTAGCGCCAAGTCGCTGGACACTGCTTTTTCCTTGGATAAGTCAACGTCACCTACCTCGTAAGTGCCTGTGGCAACGTGTGCACCGTTGGCGTACAGCTCGTAAAACGTTGGCGCACGTTCGGTATAGCCCAGAGTTGCTGCCAATGACCAGACCGGCGTAAGCGTATACACCACGCCTGACGACAAGCTACCAGTAGTAAAACTGCTAGAGCGATCAGCGCTATTAAACCGCATGTTGCCCTTAGCATCCGGATCGACTGTCGTGTGCTCCAGGCGACCGCCCAAGCTCAGCATGAGTCGGTCACTGGATTGCAGTTCTTCGAGAATGAACAGAGCTCCAGCATTGGTATCGGTCTGCGGCACAAATGCTTCGTCACCAAGCGCGGAAAACTCACCGCGCGTCACCTGCGCACCCACCACACCATTAAGCGGTCCTATCGGCTGATGGCGGGCCTCCACCCGAGTCTCATAACCCTTGTTTTTGAAGGTGGTGCCTATCTCGCCGTCTTCAATCTCCATGTGTTTGTAGTCTGTGTACCCTGCGTCTAATTTCACAGATGTGAAGGGACCGGACAGATTGCGGATCTCAGAAGCAAACGCGTAGTGATCTTGCTCCATGCGGATGCGTACGTCCTGCTCGGCAGGCGATCCGTAGTTAGAGTCGTAATTGCTGTAGGACACTCCGGCATAACCGTCATCCCATGTGTAGGAACCACCTACGGCACCACCATCTTGGCGCCCGTCGCTGTTGCCGAGGCGATGTTTTTCATCGTCTCCCTCTTCGCGGGTCCGTTGATCAGAGGTGCGAGCGTAGCCCGGGATACGCAGGTCATTAAAATTACGAGCATTGGCATCGATGTGCAGCGCAAATTGACCGTTGCCGGCTTCCAGCTTTCCGGCGCTACTACGCGTGGTGTCGGCACCGCCATATCGCAATTCACCGGAACCGTGTATGCCTTCGATGGATTCAACAGGAATGCGGTTGTCCAATGTATTTACCACGCCGCCAATGGCACTGCCTCCATATAACAATGCGGCGGGGCCACGCACGATTTCGATACGATCAACATTGACAGGATCCAGCGGCACCGCATGGTCGTAAGAAAGCGACGACGCATCCAGTGCGCCAACGCCATTACGCAAGATCCTGATTCGATCGCCGTCCAACCCGCGGATGATTGGCCGACTGGCGCCTGGTCCGAAATAAGACGACGACACGCCTGGTTGATTGTTCAAGGTTTCGCCCAAACTGCCCCTCTGCGAAAGGGTCAGTTTATCTCCGGTGAGGACAGTGCTCGGCAAAGCCAGCTGCTCGCTACCTAGTGGATTCGCGGTAATCACTTGTGGATCTACTTCTATGGCGTAGGCCGGCGATGCAATCAGTAAAGCTGTTGCAATGGGCGGGAGGCGCCAGAATTGCAATTTGGGGCAGCGAGACATGCAGGTTTCCTTGAGGACAATGAAAAATAGCGGCAATGTTATAACATAACCCTTGAGGTGCGGTTGTTTGGATTGCCGACTGATTGAGGAAGTCATGACCGAGCGCGAGGCTGGCTTATCTCAGCCCACCTGAATCGGTCCGCAATCGGTGATCATTACCGGGCGTGCGGTATGCCCTGGCTGTATGGAAAGCCTGGCATTGGAAGATTAGAAAACGGCAACTAGTGGCCGACCGCGTAGTGGGAAAAGTCGGCCAGCAGCGTTGGATTTAGCTCCCTACCGCTGATCCGTATAAACGCTGTCTGCCTTGAACACTAGTTGTTTTCCTCGGACAAAGCGTAGGCGCGGCTTCTGCAGCGCCCGCCGCCACTTCGTGGCCACAGCTGCACCCATCGAGGATTCACCATGCGTTCTTCCCATCCAATACGTTGTGCCCTGGTTGCTGCAGTAACCGCCGTCAGCTTGGCAACCTTGGCCGGTTGCGCTCGCGATCCGGAAAAACCTACTTTGTCGGAATTAGCTGTCAGCTCGACCAAGAGCTTGTTCCGCACTGACAGCGACATGCAGAAAGTGCTTAACGCCCAAGCTGCGTTCGATCCTAAAGCTATTGAAAAAACCACGCCGGAGGAAGCCCGTAAACAGCCTACTGTGGCTGATGGCGTAAAGCGGGTACTGGCCGACCAGAAGCGTGACAGCAGCCCCACAGCACTGGTCCCGGGCGTGGCAACCCATGAGATCACCGTAGCCGGTGCTGCAGGGAACTTGCCAGCAACCGTCTATACCCCTGCTGGTAACGGACCATTCCCAGTAGTGCTGTATTTCCACGGCGGCGGTTGGGTGATCGCGGACCGCACCGTGTATGACGGTGGCGCCCGCGGCCTGGCCAAACAGGCCAATGCTATCGTGGTGTCAGTGGACTACCGTCGCGCGCCTGAATATAAATTCCCGGCAGCCCATCTAGACGCTGTTGCTGCCTACCGTTGGCTCACTGCCAATGCTGCTAGCATTGGCGGAGACCCTAAACGCCTAGCGTTGGCCGGCGAAAGCGCCGGCGGCAATCTGGCGCTCGCCACTGCTGTGGCAGCACGCGATCAGGGCCTGACCTCGCCCAAGAGTGTGATTGCTGTGTACCCAGTGGGGCAGACCACGACCAACACCGAGTCGTACTTGAAGTACGCTGACGCCAAGCCACTCAATCGCCCCATGATGCTTTGGTTCGTGGCCAATGTGACCAAAAGCTCTGCCGATCTGAAGGATCCACGTTTGGATCTTGTGCACGCCAACCTTCACGGTCTGCCGCCAGTGACTCTGATCAACGCCGAGATCGACCCGCTGCGTGATGACGGTGCGCAACTGGAGCAGGCGTTGCGAAACCAGGGCGTAAGCGTGGAGCGCAAGCTGTATGACGGCGTGACCCACGAGTTTTTTGGCACCGCTGCGGTGGTGGAAAAGGCTCAGGAAGCACAGGCCTATGCCGGCGCTCGCCTGAAGGCAGCATTCTAACCAGCCCTCTGGCTGCTGCGATGTCAACCCGTAGCAGCCAGTAACTTGGCTTACAGCTGGGTCAAAACGTACCTACCGTATGACAGATATGGATCATCAGACGTCCGTCGCAATCGGCGACATCCGACCCAAAACAGACGTGTCCAACGTGACTCTTTAGCTGAGATCCTGGAATCGGAGGCGTTCAGTTACGTCTTCAGAAACGATGACCTTGCAACCCCGGCTTACTGAACCGCAGTCAAGTTGAACGTAAACCTCGCGGCCTCGTCCATCAGCCCTTCCTCGTGACTTGGCTGGGTTCTAGTCAAAATTGAATAAGGACGGCCAGTTGCTGCAGGGCTCACGTTTCATCCCTTGCTGTGTTCAGGGTAGGAGGGGGGGACGGACGATACCGCGCGGACCTGCGATGCCCCACATAGCCCAGCCTACAATGGGAACGATCAACACAAATGCGGCCCACGCAGCTTTGACCAACCCGCTCTTGTTACTTCGAGAAACGCTGTAAATGATCCAGACGTCGATGAGCAACATGATCAACAGCATTGCAGTCGTGAAGAGTGTGATTCCACGTGAGTTACTCCTGACGATGGTTAAAAGGAAGACCTGTTCAAGGCTTGTTTGTCTTCAACGCACACTGACTGAATGACGAGCAGCGAGGTTCGATGATGGAGTCCATGCGAAAGATTTAGTTTGTTAGTTCATCCTGTTGACGCACATCCCTCCTTCTTTTGCTCGCTACGTCGGCATACGTATGTGGATCATGGCCTCTCGGCCGTGTGGGCTGAATCAGTCATGCCGCTGGCGTCATTCGGACTATGTCGTCTCTGGATGGATACGAAAAATCAAACAAACACGGCTTTGACCGGTCTACCGCGCTAATGTCGGGAAATGCTGAACGTTTCTGATGCTCGTGGTGACTGGTTTTTCATTTTAAGAGCGGACCCAGCGTCACATCCTCCTATAGCGAGAAAAAACATGGCTCAATCAAAGAAAACAGCACAGCAGAGTGACGCGGATGACACTGTCGTGGCGATCCCCCATGGCTTCTACGACAAGTATGTGGGCACTGCGGACGAAGACACGATTGTCGGCACCACCAAAGCTGATGTCATCTTTGGCGGCGATGGCGACGACATTCTCATCGGTCAGGGAGGGGATCCCGATCCGTTCAGCAACGCACAGGATCGCTATAACGGCGGCGCGGGCGTCGATACCATCACCAGCCACTCCGCTTATGTCTACGGGAACACGTTCGTCTACACCTCGGTGACGGACAGTTACTTCGACAAACAGGGCTCCCACTCGGACCTGATCAAAAACTTCCAATCCACTGACGTACTTGACCTGACGGCACTCGGGCTGGAGCGCGTTGGCAATGGCCACAACGGCGATCTGGCGGTCACCTACAACGCCGACGAGGACATCACCTATGTGCGCTCGCTGGATAAAAACGCCCAGGGCCAGGCATTCGAAGTCAGACTTGAAGGTGATCACGCCGCTCAGCTTGGCACGCAAAATTTCGCCCTGCGTTACGACCTGACTGCAGAAAGCAATGGCCGCGAACATGCGCTAAGCGACAAGCAGTACGTCATCACCGGGACCGATGGCGATGACTTTCTGGTCGTTCCCCGGTCGGGCAATATCGTGACCGGTGGAGGCGGAGCGGACGACATGTCCGGCGGCGGTTCCCGTAACACTTTTGTCTTCAAGCATCTCACTGATAGCTTCGTGAACGACGGCACAGGCCAGTCCAGCGTTGACCTCATCCACAATTTCAGACTCGGTGACGGTGATCTGCTGGACGTTTCGGCACTGGGGTTCACCGGCCTTGGCAATGGCTACAACGGCACGCTCAATTACAGCTACGACAATGAAGCTGGTTACGCGATTGCCCAGTCCTTCGAGGCAGATGAAGACGGCAACCGATTCGCCGTGCACCTGACGCAATACGACCGGGATCCGATCACAGGACTGCAGGACATGGATCGCTTCACCTTTGCCGGGGACAATGCAGCAGACCGCGCCAACCTGACGCTGACTGGCGATAACCACCGTGACACGTTCACCAATTCGACCGCGGGCGGCATCCTCGTCGGAGGCGGTGATGATGATCTGTTGGTGGGCAACACCGGGGTCGACACCTTCCGATATGTCGAGAAGAGCGACAGCTTCCGGGGCAATTCGGACTTCATCAAAAACTTCGACGCCACTCAGGACCGCATCGATGTTTCAGCGCTGGGCTACACTGGCCTTGGCGATGGCACCGATGGCACGCTCAAGGTGATCTACGACACCGCCCTGAACCGCACCTATCTCAAGGATTACGAAGCGGACGCTGACGGCAACCGATTCGAGATCAGTATCGACAAGAACGTCGCCAAGACTTTCACTGCCGATAACCTGATCGTGGCTGACGCGAGCGCTGCGCATATCGAGCTTGTGGGTCTGGCACCCGCTGACCTGCACCCGATGGGCTAAATCCAGAGGCTTGGAAGTGGCCTTGGTCTTGACGCACGTACCTATTAAGACCTCCATTGCCCTGCTAACGGCTGCTTTGGCCCCAAAGCAGCCGTAGGGCTCGGACTTACGGACTGTGCTACCGGTCAGCAGCGTACAACGGGGTTTACGTTAAATGCCTGCTTTTATCCGGCGGGTAACTTCGCTGGACTGCTATTAAACGGCATGGGTGATCCCAGCAGGCTGCGGCTTCTTAGTCGCCAGCAACCCGAGCCCCTTTGAGCATCTATAGTCCACCGAACCGGCTGCTATCGACCCAAAACGGACGATCATCTGCTCAATCCTATGAATCGACCAATTGACATGGGCCTAGGGCCGAATGTGCAAACGGCCGCGCCGTCTGGAATTAGCGGTTGCAGTGCCCTTGGCTAAATTCCTCGAGCACCATCCTGGCCAGCTCCGCGACATCAGCACGGTCCTCCACCACCAAAATGCGCTCGTGGCCCGATTGCTCATTAATTTTTTCTGGGGCAGGAAGGATGTGCAACTGACTGTCATCTGCAGGAAAGTACATGCGAATCGTGGTGCCGATTCTTTCCTCGGAATAAATTCGCGGTGCCGCCAGACTGCTTCATGAAGCCGTACACCATGGACAGTCCCAGTCCGGGTCCTTTGCCTTCTTCCTTAGTGGTGAAGAAGGGTTCCATGACACGGCTGACAATGGCCGCGGGCATGCCGGAACCGTTGTCTGTAATCGCGACGCTGACGGGCGATAACTACCGTGACACGATCACCAACTCGACTGCGGGCGGCATCGGCGGAGGTGATGACGACGTCTTGATAGGCAATACCGAGATGGGTCTTGCCCCAGCCGATGTGCATCCGATGGGCTGACCCCAGAGGCTGGGAAGTGGCCTAGGTCTTGACGCACGTGACTCTTCAGAGCTCCATTGCCCTGCTACCGGTTTCTTTGGCGCCATAATGCGAGCTCTTGAGGATCTAACCATATGCCATCGCCACGATGGCCGTATCGGGCATAAAAGCAGTGCGGATGGGAATTGGCTCCTTTTCGGATCAGCGCGTAGCCCTATTCAAGCTAAAGAATTCGTACCGGCGGTCCGAGCCTGTATATCTATTCAGTGGGGGAAGTGCGACGTTGTTTGAATGTGTGTCGCCTCCATATCTTGACCGAGGCCGCACAGGCATTTTGATTTCATGCTCCTTGAAATCTTTCGGAGCAAGGATGCATGACCATTCCAGTGGTTATCCTGTGTAGAGCCAGCGAAACCGTCACATTCCTCGAACAATTTGCAGCCACCAGCGAAGAGTGGTCGATAAATTTTTTCAAGACTGCTGCGTCGTTGGTGCGTCATTTGAGAAAGTACTCGGCCGATCTCATTATTGTCAGCATGGCCGGCAGACGGTTTAGGGACTTGGCGAAATTCGCCGAATTTTACGACATGGTTTCGACCACGCCGATATTGATGAGTGGTACTGCGTTGCACCGTCGCGCTGCCGAGGCCTTCATCGCGTGCGGTGCCCAGGGTTTCAGCTCAGCTGATCCAGAAGACCGGATTGCGAGTATGCAGATCGTTCGCGATCTGATCCTGCGTTTTCGCTTGCACGGGCACATGGCAATCCGGGCAGTGCGCGCCGAGGTTACACTTAATGCGATCAGTGACGGCGTGATTGGCGCCGACACCAACGGCAATGTCGACTTCATGAATCCTGCCGCCGAAACGCTGACTGGTTGGTCCCAATCCCAGGCAAAAGGACAATCAATCGCCCAAGTGATGTCCATTGACATCGATGATTCGCTCGGTACCGAGCCACATCCTGTGCTACTGGCCCTGCAAACGCGATCCTCAACAGGTTTAAGCGCAGGCGCGGTGTTGGTTAAGCGCGACGGCGGTCGAGTGGATATTGAAGATTCCGTAGCCCCTATCATCGATTGCCGCGGTGATTTGACTGGGGCAGTAGTGGTGTTTCACGACGTTTCGGTGGAGCGCGCCATGAAGGTCAAAATGACCTACCTAGCCGAACACGACTATCTCACCCAGTTGCCCAATCGAGTGTTGTTCCAAGATCGGCTGGAGCAGGCGGTGCGAGCCGCACGGCGCGATCACCAGCGCTTGGGGGTGATGTACATTGACTTGGATAATTTCAAACATATCAACGATTCTCTCGGTCATGACCTAGGCGACCAGCTGTTAGTCTCCGTGGCCGACGCCTTGACCGGAAGTGTCCGCGCCTCAGATACCGTGAGTCGCCAAGGAGGAGACGAGTTCGTGGTGCTGCTGCCCGCGTTGCAGGTCGATGATGATGTTGGACCTATTGCCGAGAAGATTCTGAAGGCTATCAGTGCGGGTCATCCGCTGAATGACAGCATGCTTTATATCTCCGCAAGTATTGGTATCAGCTTCTTCCCCTCCGACGCTACCAATGTCGGAGACCTGATCCAACATACTGATACCGCGCTTTATGACGCCAAAATGAAGGGCCGCAATCGTTATCAGTTCTTCATGCCCGCCATGAATGCCAAGGCGGTGGAACGCCAACTTATCGAAGCGGATCTGCGCAGCGCAATCCACCTAGGGCAGTTCATTTTGCACTACCAGCCGAAGGTGGATTTGAGCACTGGCCGAATCACCGGTGTCGAAGCCTTGATACGATGGTTTCATCCTCGCGAGGGCATGCTTGCTCCATCCCGGTTTATCGATATCGCCGAAGACAGCAAGCTGATCATTCCGATGGGGGAATGGGTCATGCGCGCGGCATGTCAGCAAATCAAGCGATGGAATCAGCAAGGTCTGGATGCTGTATGTGTCGCAATTAATGTATCGACCATCGAGCTGACGCAAAGCCGTTTTGTGGAAATGATACTGGCGATTATCGAAGAGGAGGGCATCTCACCGCAGTCCTTGCAGCTTGAGTTGACCGAAAGTGTGCTGATGGCCGATCTGCCACACAATCGGCAGGTGATGTTGCGCCTGAAGGCGGCGGGGCTGAGTCTGGCACTGGACGATTTCGGGACAGGTTATTCCAGTCTGGCCTACCTGACCCAGCTCCCATTCGATGTTTTGAAGATCGACCAGTCATTTATCCGACACGTAAATTCGCGAGCAGATAATTCGGCGATCGTCGCTGCCATACTCGCCATGTGGAAGAGCCTTCAGCACTGCGTAGTGGCCGAAGGCATTGAAGATTCCCAGGAGTTGGTTTTTTTGCAACGTAATGGCTGTCAGCAGGGGCAGGGCTACCTGCTCAGCCGACCCTTGAGTGAAACGCAGGTGACGGCCCTGCTGCGTGTAGGCCGCGTGAGTACATCCTTCAAATAGACATACACATCGTGTTTATGGGAGATGACGTTGAGCTGGTCGACTACCACTGATAGGAGAACTCAAATGACGATGTTCAATCTTCCGCATCCTGGCGAGGCGCTGCGCGAAGACGTGCTCCCTGAAATCAAGATGAGCGTCATGGCTCTGGCCAAGCACTTGGGCTACTCGCGTGTGCTGCTATCCAATGTGATCCACTGCCGAGCACCGATCAGTGCTGACATGGCAGTTCGTCTAGAGCGTGCTGGCTTGGGCAAGGCACGTATGTGGGTGGCTCGCCAGTCTGCTTATGACCTGTGGCAGGCAGAACATAAAGACAACATTCCCGCGATTTCAAGGGTTGCCCAAGCAGCGTAATGGAATTATGAAGTGGACATTTGGAACGTTATCATCTTCGACTTGCTTAGCGATCGCCGATGAGCCTACCGCCGCTCAAACCCACAATCAGCGACGCCGATCGCAAGCGCCGCCAAGAAGCTCTTGGCTCCACGGCCTGTTGACTCACGCCTTGGTCAAGCAATGTCCGAGGAACATCAGGATGAGCCAGGCATGGACTACTAGAATTCGGCATCGGAGCCCTTATGGCCACCCAGTTAACTGAAGAAGAGATGCGCCAGGCGTTGTTTGGTTCTGCGAGCGGTGTTGCGCCGGAGCCGGCACAGCCACAGCGCGATCAAAAAGAAGCGCCGGCGGTAGTGATACAGCCTCCCGCGCGGACCGCAAAGCGGGGCGCATCGGCAACACTGAGACCGAAACTCAGGGTGACGTTGCGGGTGGGCAATGAATATGAAGGTGAGACCCAAATGTTCAGCTACGACGCTGATACGTTAAGCACGCTCCAGGCGGAGCTCGACGCAACGAAAACCGCCCGGAAGAAGTTCAAGTATGTGGAACTTGTCTCGGTTACACCGTTCTCCTAACCCAGCGCGCTCTGGCGATGTAACGGACGCTGGCTTCAGTATTTGATCCGGAACGTTGGGAAGTCCTCACATTCAACGGCGGGACGCGGGAAAGCTTGGGGGGATTAGATGAGGGGCATGCTGAGAAAGTGGGCAGTCGCCACAGCGAACCCCGCTTCATTATTTACTGAGCGGGGTTCGGTCTTAATCACCCAACAGCATGATCGGTATGGGTAGCCACACCCACCACCTCGATCGGCGCGGCATCCGTCGACACATCGCGATCCGCAAAGCCCATGTTGTTGTACCGCAGGTGCTGCGTCTGATCGCCGCTCAGGGCGATCTGGAAAAACCGCCCCTGATCGTCGCTCTGCAGGTCACGGACATAGGTGCGGTCAAGGGTGGCGTTGTAGTCGATCTTCAAGGTGCCGTTGTAGCCATCCCCGATGTCGGTGTAGCCCAGTGCGCTGACGGAGAGGCTGTCATAGCCCTGATTGAAATCGGTGATCAGGTCGGTATGGCTCTGCTCCGCGGTACGGTAGCTGTCCTCGACGCTCTGGAACACGAAGTAATCACTACCGCTGCCGCCAGTGAGTTTGTCTGCGCCATGGCCACCGAGCAGGAAGTCATTATTGGCGCCCCCCTGCAGCACATCGTCACCATCCAGGCCATAGAGACGGTCCGCGTCTGCCGAGCCGATGAGCCTGTCGTTCGCCGCCGTGCCGATGGTCAAGATCTGTCCCGGGTAGGTGCTGGTTTTTTGCGGGCTGTCGGCGTGGGCGAACTCGACGGCGTTGGCGCCCAGGTCAAGCACATGGTTGCCGCTCAGGGCGATCTGGAAACGATTGCCGGCGCTGTCCAGCTCTTTTGAGCTGAGGCGAGTGATGTCGTTGGCGCTGTCGTAGGTCAGGCTCAGTGTGGTGCCGTAACCATCGCCGAAACCGGTGAAACCCAGAGCCGAGATATCGATCCGGTCGTGGTCGCCACTGTTGAAGTCGACGATCAGGTCCCGGCCCTGATTCTTCCCGGCGGCATCGACCTGGCTGTCGGTCAGTTGGTTATACACGAAGGTATCCGCGCCCTGACCGCCGATCAGCCGATCGGCACCAGCGCCCCCATCCAGGCGATCATCGTCGCCGCGGCCCGAAAGCATGTCGCGGCCGTCGCCGCCAACTAAGGTGTCGCGGCCGTGGGTGGTGCCGTGCAGGCTGTCGTCCCCAGAAGTGCCGGCGGTGAGTGGGAGAAAATTATCCGCCGTCAGGCTGGTGCGATAGTCGCCGTTGAGGATCAGTTCAAAGCGCTGGCCTTGGGCGTCGGCATCATAGCTCTTGAGGTAGGTGAGGTTCTTGTCAGCGTTGTAGGCCAGATCCAACGTGCCGTTGTGGCCATTGCCCAGGCCGCTCATCCCCAGACTGGTGACATCGATGCTGTCCTTGCTGGCATCGAAAGCGGTGATGGTATCGGTGTAACTGGCGCTTGCAGTGCGATAGCTGTCGGTCAGCTGGGTAAATCGGAACGTATCGTGGCCCTGCGCCCCCGCGAGCTGGTCGACGCCGGCACCGCCGATCAATACATTGTCCAGCACCCCACCCTGGATCAAATCGTCACCTGCACCACCATACAACACAGTGTTGTAGGCCTGGGCATATTCCGAGATCACGTCGTCACCCGAGGAGCCATAGGTGGTCAAGACATCTGTGTTATCGAAAACCGCGGTCGCGGTACCAACCACCTTCACTTCGCGCTCGGTGACATTGCTGATGAAGTTGTCAGCGATACGGTTGGCATCGCTCTGGCCGCGTTCCTCGACGCCGTAGGTGGACTTTGCGCCGTCATAATAGCCCGTGGCACCAATCACGTTGCCACGCACTTCGGTGCCGCTGCTGTCCTGTAAAAGCACGTAGGGCTGGTTGGCGTCCAGGTAGCTACCATCGATACGATTGGTGCTGATCTGTGTGCCCTGGGAGTCGCGTACCTCGATGGCCGACAGGGTGTTATACGAGATGGACAGATGATCGACCACCGCGTCGCTCGCCTTGTCGATCAGCACCCCGCTGGTACGGTTACTGCTGATCGATCCACTGATCAGCTGCGCCGCATGGCCGTTAGCGTCACCCTCAACGGCAACCCCATAGCCCTGATTGCTGGTGCTGTTGATGTCCTGCACGGTCACCACACCTTGAGTGGTGAGACCGTTCCCATCGTTGTCCCTGACGATCAGGTCATTGAGCGCACTGCCCACCAGCCCCGCCGTGATCACGCCGCCCTGCCCGTTATAGTCCACGTAGGCCTTGTTGGCCTGGACCTGACTGCCCTCGGCGCGCAGATCGAGGCCGTAGCCGGACGCGTTGGTGGCCTGGACGTAATTCAATGTCAGTTGTACGCCGTCGCCCAGAGATAAATCGCTGACCACGCCAGTGGTATGCGCGCGGTTGCCGTCGATAACCAGATTGCTGACGCCGACCGCATCGCCATCGGCACGGAGGATACCGTCGATATCGGCGCTGGAGCCGCTTGCCAGTTTCAGCGTCGCCCGATCAGTGGCGTCGCCTTCGAGCTGGACGTTGTCTTTGAGTATCAGCGCGTTGCCGGAGGCCTGGGCGCTGACGATATAGGTGCCGCTGGGGATCACCACCGTCCCGCCTCCGGCGGCCGATGCGGCGTCGATCGCGGCTTGCAGCGCCAAAGTGTCGTCAGTGTGCCCGTCGCCCACGGCGCCGAAGTCTTTGACACTGAATGAATTCGCCATCTGGTCATTCCTTAAGTGAGAGTCGAGGATTCATTGCTCGCAAGAAGGATCGACCTGAGAATCGCTTGATCATTCAATTGCAATCGATGGCAGTAGGCTTCTGCTCACCTCCCACGCGCGGGCGTGAGATTAATTTTCCTTGCCGCTGACGCGCCCGATACTTTCTGGAACAGGTGCATATCAGCGCTCCATCCCTGCGCAGGATGGCGGAGCTGAATGCAACAAAGTCGCCTGGATTGCGGGTAATGACGAAACGGTGTGCAGATAAAGCGCATGCCCTCGGGCAGACGCGATTGCCCTTAATGCTAGAGTTCAGTATTCGCGCTAGCTGTAGAGGTGGCATGTAAGCCCGCTGAGAGCGGCCAGTTATTGACGGCCATGCCTGCTCAACCACGCTTGTGAGTTACCCCTTGGCGCTATGACTTATCAGTTAGGCCATTCGATAAAATGCTTTCACGGTAAATTGGCGTTCTCGACCATTGCGTGGATGCGTAAGCGCATGGCTTCGATGGAGAACGGTTTTGTCAGCACGGCCATACCAGGTGCCAGCCGACCACTTCCCAGGACAGAATTTTCCGCATAACCGGTGATAAACAAGACCTTCAGGTCTGGCCTGCAGACGCGACCTGCGTCCACCATCTGACGGCCATTCAGCCCGCCTGGTAGCCCAACGTCACTGATCAGCAGATCGATACGCGCATTTGACTGGAGTACATTCAGCCCTGCTGCGCTGTCACCTGCCTCGATAGCCATGTATCCGAGGTCTTCCAGGATGTCCATGACCAGCGTCATACGCTCGAATCCAACACCGTTGGGCACGGGTCCCAATCCCAGGTCTCGGCAAACCAGCTTCAATGATCAGAATTTTATCCCGACGGGCGCCTACAACATCGTCACTTCTCATCACAGCCCCTCTAACCCTCCTCGGGCTGAGTCTCCGCACAAGGTCAAGCTGACGATCGTCCGGCAAAGTCCCAGCCTGAAGGACCGGGCTTGCTGGCCTTTCAGGCTGGGAAGTATTGAGTCCCGCAACTGTAGGCTTTCAGTGGGCCTCAAGCATCGCGACTAAGGAAAAAGAGTTAGCCGCGCACCGTGCCGGCCGGCGATATCTTATAAGTGAATGAAGGCAGCTATAAATTCTTCGAAGTGCCGGTTCCCTATACCTCCGAAGTTGCGGTGAATTTTAGCGATGAATCCCGCATACTTCCCGTTTGATGGCTTTAAGCGCACGTCTACGAATCAGCCCGCTGAAGGGGCGTATCAGGTACCAATACAGGCGAAATTGGCGCAGGGCGGCGGCATCAAGGCACTGCACGCGTGTTTCCGTCACAAGACGGGTGACACCGTCACCAAGTTCAGTGGCGCTGAATCCGAGCACTAGACGCGCCGCGCCAGGCTGTTCGAAATGCTTAAAAGTTTCAGCATCCGGGACGGTTTCTTGGCCGTAGTCTAGCTTCCAGAAGCGCCCTGCCAGACCTAATGCGAGAGCTTTATCAGGAATGGTTCCAAGGTTGGTAAAGTTTTCAAGACTGAATGGCGGACGATTGCGAGCGGGAGCATTACCTAGCTTCCAAATTAACCGCTGCGGCATCTCGCGCAACGCGGTCATCGCCCGAACGAGTCGATCTTCGGTACTATCGTAGCTTTCGACAGCCCGCATTACTTGGGCAGCGGTAGCGCAAATATCGAGGGCGTGACGCTCACGAAAATGGTAATGCGGGAGGTAAATATCGAGCAGTTCCATTGCGTTACCTGCGGTTTTCGGCGCCCAACTCTAGCCATCAAGGTGATCGACACGCAAGGGGTATTTCGGCACTAGGGTATGCCTCTCCTCTCTTAACAGGCGACACGATCCGCCCGGCAACTAAACGCAATGACATAATAAGCGATCGCGCTTTATTGACAGCATGCAGGCCCTCTACGAACACAGAAAAAGACGCAAGAGCGCGTGATCAAACCGATGTATAAGGCTTATGCACAGCACGATTGACATTTTTGCTGGTCTATGTGGTGCCGTCCACCCATCGCCGAGTGCTCAAACGTGGCGAAGGCGGCGGCAACTCAGGCGTTGCTCAGGGAAATTAATCACGCAAGATGCAGACCGGTTTAACCAGCGGTGCCCATCGTTTATGTCAAGCTGCCTTTTGGCATGATTTTACAAGTAGAGCGTCAACATGGAGGATATAAACACCCAACTGGTGGTTCTGCTGGTGATAAAGCTTTCGCCGCTCTAGCACTTGGTACTCTTTCTAGCGGGCGTTCATGGCAGAGTCCACGGCGTGGACCGACCAACTCCTGTTGTGGTGTCCGAAATTGTCGTCAGGCGATAGCAAATCTCGGTATCGCCGCCAATCTGGGCGGTCTTTTTCTGTCCTGCCAGTGACTTTTATTGCGAGAGCAGAGTGGGTTTGACAGAATTGAGAACCATTTCCATTAGTGATCTTTTCGATGGCAGTCAATTCCAGTGTCGCTTGCGCCAAGTTGACCGCCCGCCAAAGCCTGCTCCATCAGCTGTTCGGCGATCACCATGGGTGGTTGTTCGACCGGTTGCGGGCGCGATTGGGTTGCCCGAGCGATGCCGCGGACATGGCGTCCGAAACCTTTGCCCACGTGGTAGCACTGGATGATCCACATTCGATTCGCGAGCCACGAGCACTTTTAACGACCATTGCCAAGCGCTTGATGTACGCCAGTTGGCGCCGCCGCGATCTGGAGCGTGCCTATCTGGAGACTTTGGCTGGCGAGCCTGAGCAGTTTGCCCCGTCAGCAGAGCAGCAAGCGCTCGCGGTCGAAGCCTTGGTCGAGATTGATCGTATGCTTGAGGGACTGTCGTCCCGGGCCCGGGCGGCATTTCTGTACAGCCAGCTCGATGGCATGACCTACCTTGAAATCGGCCGCGAGCTGGGGGTATCCGTGCCGCGTGTTCATCAGTACGTGATCCAGGGGCTGCGTGCCTGTTTCGAGGCGCGGCTATGACTGCTGTACTGCCTGCTGCTGTGGATGAAGCCATTGCCTGGATGGCCTATCAGCGTTCCGGGTTTTTCGATGCGCATCAGCAACTGTCTTTCGAGCAGTGGCTTGCGGCCGACCGACACCATCAAGAGGCCTGGCAACAGTTGCAGCTTCGGTTGCAGACCACATTTGCCGGCGTTGACGGTGTGTCGGGCCGAATGTTGGCCAAGGACCGACTGGTTCGTCGTCGTGCCTTTCTGCGAGGGGCGTTGGGGCTATGCGGGTTGGCAGCTGGCAGTTATTGTCTGACCGGCCCGGGGAGGGGGCTGGCGGGACTGCGCTCAGATTTGAGTACCGGCACCGCCCAGCGTGAACGCATCGCTCTGCCAGACGGTTCGTCTCTGCTGCTCAACGCGCAAAGTGCAGTGAACCTGCGTTTCGGGGCACATAAGCGCGATGTTGAATTGCTTGATGGCGGTGTGATTGCCGACGTTCGGGCCAGCGAGCGGGATGCCCTGCGGCTGTGTTCTCGCCTGGGTACTGCGAGCATGGCCGAAGGACGCTGCATGATGATGCTCTTGCCGGGGGAGTCTCGTATCTGGGCGTTGAAGAAAAGCCTGCGGGTAACGCACATCAACGGCTCGGGTGCGACGTTGGCAGAGGGGCAGGGTGTACGGCTGACCGGCAGAGGTATCGAGCCGATCGGCAGGTCCGCGAACAGTGCTTCAGCGTGGTCGCAGGGCATGCTGGAGTCTCACGACCAGACGCTGGCAACGGTCATCGAGGCGTTGCGACCTTATCACCGAGGCGTGTTGACCCTCAGCCCCAAAGCTGCGCGACTGAAAATCTCCGGCGTGTTCAGCCTCGATCAAAGTGAACAGGCGCTGGCTGCAATGGCTGATGTGTTGCCGCTGCGGGTCGAGCATTTCCTGGGGGGCTGGACCCGTGTGTCCCTGAGCTGAGGTCCGCAAGAAAAAATTTTTCAATAGGCTCTTAATATTTCGCTGGCTCATCGCACAAGCAAGACAGTGCTGCGCCGTTTGCAGCTGTTCTGTCCTGACACCGGAGAGTCATTCACCCATGCGTCCTCAGTTCCTTTGCCCTTTGGCCATTGCTGTCAGCATTGTCGTTACGCCTGTAAACATCATTTTTGCTGCAGAGCCGGTCAGCGCGGCGGGACGCCAGATGTACGCCTTGCTCGCAGGTCCTCTGGAGGCGACGCTGATCGCGATCGGTCAGCGCAGTGGTCGTCAGGTGGTGTTCCTGCCGGATGACGTCAGAGGGCGACAGGCCCATGGAGTTTCCGGCCAACTGACAGCAGAGCAGGCCGTCGAGCAGGCACTGCAGGGCAGCGGACTGTCGCTTTTGATTAGTGGCAGCGGCGCGCTGAGCGTGCAGCCGGAAACCGGTGCGCTGATGTTAGGTGTGTCGAACATCGATGCAGTGTCCGATCAGGAATCGGCTTACGGTCCGGTCTATGGCTATGTGGCCAAACGTGCCGCCAGTGCGACCAAGACCGACACGCCACTGATTGAGACGCCGCAATCGATTTCCGTAGTTACCCGCGCCGAAATGGACGACCGCAAGAGTGACACCTTGGCAGATGCCTTGGGCTACACGCCAGGGTTTGTAAGCCAGCCCAATGGTTTCAGCCGGGTGGCGGACGATTACACCTTGCGCGGTTTCAACGTTGGCTCCGGGACTGGCGGTATTCTGCTCGACGGCATGAAATTGCAGTCCAGCGTCTACGATGGCGGCATCGAGCCGTTTGGTTTGGAGCGCGCCGAAGTGCTCAAGGGCGCTTCGTCTGTGCTGTACGGGCAGCTGTCGCCGGGAGGCATGATCAACGCCGTAAGCAAGCGGCCCACCGATACCCCGTTGCATCGGGTCGGCGTCGAATACGGTAGCCATGATCGCAAGCAGTACACCTTCGACCTGGCCGGCCCGCTGGATGAACAGGGTGAATTCTCCTATCGGCTCGACGGCCTGTGGCGCGACGCTGACACGCAGGTAGACCACATTCGCGACGACAAGCGCTACATCGCACCCTCTTTCACCTGGAAGCCGAACGACGATACCTCTCTCACTGTGCTCGCCAGCCACACCGAAGCACTCACCGGGCTGACGCCGCCGCTAACTTACGCCATGACCACCTACAGTCCAAACCCTGGACGCAAGATCGGGCGCGACGATTTTGTGGGCGAGCCCGGTTACGATCATTTCAACAGCCGCATCGATACATTGGGCTACGTGTTCGAACACAGCTTTAGCGACACGCTCAAAGTACGTCACGCCCTGCGCTACTACCAATCCAGGGTTTCCTGGAACTACCTGTTGCCGTTCAGCATTTCCGGTAACACGTTGAACCGCCGTTACAGCGAACGTGAAGAAACCTCCACCGGCTGGACCAGCGACAACAACGTTGAATGGAAGATCGACGCGGGCCGCTGGCGCCACACACTACTGGCGGGTGTGGACTACTACCACAAGACCTACGACACCCATCGCCACATCAGCGCCACAGTGGCGCAACTTGCTCCCCGCCTGAACCTCTCGACCCTTGCCTACACCGGGGTAGGGGCGAACACCGCACCCGAATCCGGGTGGGATATCCACAGCCGTCAGGTGGGTCTCTACCTTCAAGACCAGATCACCTTTGACGATCATTGGGTGTTTCTGTTGGGTGGTCGCCAGGACTGGGCAGAAAGCCGTAATTATTCCTTCGTCAATGGCGACCGTACGCCACGCAGTGACCAGAAACCTACCGGCCGTATCGCGCTGTTGTACCTGTTCGATAACGGCGTAGCGCCCTATGTCAGCTATAGCCAGTCGTTCCAGCCGGCCGATGTTGCCAACCCTGGCGTCGCGGGGACGTTCGACCCGATCGAAGGCGAGCAATACGAGGTCGGCATTCGCTACCAGCCACCGGGCAGCAACACGGTGCTCAGCGCGGCGGTCTACGAGCTGACACAGACCAACGCGATCACCTACAACGCCCTGACCGCGCAGTACGAGCAGTATGGCAAAAGCCGCTCCAAGGGGCTGGAACTCGAAGCCAAGACCGACCTGACTGACACCGTGAGCATGACGGCCAGCTACAGCTATACCGACGCGCATGTCTTGGAAGATAACGTCGTCACCAACATTGGCAAACGCCTTGAAGGGGTGCCTTACCACAACGCCTCGCTCTGGACGGACTATCGTCTGGCTGCGTTCGGTCTGCCGCAGGTCAAGATCGGCGTGGGCGCATTGTACACCGGTACCACCCGCACCACACCGACCGTCACTGATCGCAAGATCCCGGCCTACACCCGCTTTGATGCACGGGCCAGCTATGACATCGACGACCATTGGCAGTTGACTGCCAAGGCCCAGAACCTGACCAATGAGTCGTACCTGTCGTGCAATACCTCGTGCCGCTACGGCGACGAGCGCAGTGTCATCGGCTCTGTGAGCTACCAGTGGTGAGGCATGGCAGGCCCCAGCTGTCCGTTCGCTATAGGTTAGGGGTATTCTCAAGAATCCTCGCAGCGGTGATAGGCGGGTACGCCGTCACCGCGCTGTTCACCGCCTGCCTGGCCATCGGGTTGCCCCTTGTCGTGTTACAGCCTCGCGCCGAGACCGTGTTGGCAGCGACGTTGCCTGCCTTCCTGATTCTGTGCCTTGCAGCCATATGGGTTTTCGCGGCACGCTCGGCCAGGCGCGCCTGGCTGGGGCTGCTTGCCGCGATGTTGCTGCTCGGGGGCGTCTATGGGTGGTTGTCCGCCGTCTCCCTGCCCGGTGATGCGTGATGAAAGAAGGATTGCGTCAAAGCATGGCTTGGCTGCACACCTGGTCGGGGCTGGTTGTCGGCTGGCTGTTGCTGGCTATTTTCATGACCGGCACTGCCAGCTATTACCGCAGTGAAATCACCGCCTGGATGCACCCGGAAATTCGGCCCTCGGCGCCGATCAGCGAGGCCGCTTCACTCAAACAAGCGATGGACTGGTTGGAGCAGTGTGCGCCGGATGCCGCTTCCTGGCTGATTGATCTGCCCACGACGCGTCTGCCTGTGACTCAGGTCATGTGGCAAGGTGCAGGGGAGCGGCGTTACAACAGCGAGTGGCTTGATCCAGCCTCCGCGCGGACGCTAACCCCGCGCAAAACCTTTGGCGGAGACTTCTTTTACGGGTTTCATTTTCAGCTCAGCCTGCCGTCGCAGATCGGCCGCTGGATCGTTGGCGTTGCCAGCATGGCCATGCTCATCGCCATCGTCAATGGCGTGATTATCCATCGGCGCATCTTCAAGGACTTCTTCACCTTCAGGGCAGGCAAGGGCCAGCGCTCTTGGCTCGATGCGCACAATACTTTGAGTGTGTTAGCGCTGCCGTTCCATGCAGTGATCACCTACACCGGGCTGATCACCTTGATGTTCATGTACATCCCGTGGGGCGTCGATCTGGTCTATGGCCCCGATCGCGCAGCGTTCTTTCGTGACATTCGCGACTTCAGTGCGCCGCAGGTGCCGGCGCTCGGGAGGGCCGTTTTGGCCTCGCCCGAAACCCTCATTCAGCAAGCCCGGCAGCATTGGGGTCAAGAGCATATTGCTCGTGTGTCGATCACTGCGCCGGGAGCCGTCAATGCCCGCGTCGAGCTGTTCAGGGACACACTGGATCACGTCTCATCGCAGCCGCAACGGCTGGTGCTGGACGGCGTGGGTGGTGAGTGGGTCGGCACGAATCCGTCAACGGGGCCCGTCAAGGCTTTCTACGGTGTGATGTACGGGCTGCACTTGGCGCATTTCGCCGATCCGCTGTTGCGTGTGTTGTTATTTCTCAGTGGGCTGGGCGGCTGCGCGATGATTGCCACAGGGCTGCAGCTGTGGGTGGTCAAACGCAGAGGCAATTCAAGGCGTGGGGTCTATCGGCATATTGAAGGCCTGAACATCGCGGCAATGCTCGGACTGCCCACGGCGATGGCTGCGTTTCTCTGGGCCAACCGGCTACTGCCCGGCGATATGCCCGCTCGGGATATTCGTGAAATACAGGCCTTTTTCTGCACCTGGCTGCTAACGCTACTGCACGCTCAAATGCGGTTGACCCAACATGCCTGGCGAGAGCAGGCAATGCTGTGTGCGTTGACGTGTGGTGGTTTACCTGTGCTCGATATCCTCACAGGTCCCAATCCAATAAACGGGCTGAACCTGGTCTGCGGACTGCTGGGAATGAGTTTTGCGGTTGTGGCCTGGCGGCTCTACCAACCAGCGCAGCAGTGCATACCGCAAACTCGTGCGCCGGGTTCAAGGCCCCCCCGAAGCGAGAGGCATTCATGAGCCTGCTGACATGGAGCGCTTTGCTATACGCGGCCCTGACGGCCTTGTGCCTGTCGCTAAACAGACACTACCGTGACGTCTTTAACAACCGACCGATATGGCCCAGCCAGCGGGCGTTGCGTTGGTTGGGGTTCACTGGCATTGCGGGATCGTTACTCTTTTGTATAGCGAGTGCGCCAGATGGCCGATCATGGGTCATGTGGTTCTGCACATTCGCGGTGTTGAGCTGCACTATTAGCGTGGGATTGGCTTATTTCCCGCGTTTCATTTCGCTGGCCGGGAAGACAGCGGTGACGGTGTTCTTAACGGCTGTGACCATCGAGTTTTCTTTTTGAGAGGTTTGACGCTGCACTGACCGTCCGCTATCGACCCAAAGCAGCCGCTCGACCTCAAGGCCTTTGCCAGTTACTAGCCGCGGAGAACGGGATTTACGTTAAATCGAAATTTACCGCACGGGCACCAAACTGACCGAAGAAGAAATGCGCAACGCTGTTCGGCCTAGAATCGGTGTAGGTACCTGCACTTAGAGATAGCCCTATGCCGCAATCGTATCGCTCGATCGCCGACACGGAACAGATTGCTCTAAGCGACAGCGCGCCATGCCTAGCGACGTTTGAGTAATCCTAACTAGGTGGTTTTCTCTCAATATATATCGTGTTCTGGGAGTGTCCAGATTGGCAAATCACTCCATCGCGCCCGACACTTTTGCCCAATCATCTTGTGCTTAAACTGCGTCATAAACCACTCATGAATGGTTCTCATGGGCCTATACGCGGTTACGGCATAGTCGCTAGCTACACAAGACGCTAAGTTCGGTAGATACATGCACCTATGAAGCCGATGCAATGCCGAGCGGTTTACGCGTGCTCCTCTGTTCGTGAACAGTAAGCGTCTGCCCAAGTCACCTTGCGTGACTCAGGTAAGAGCCCGCTGAGTCGGAAACTTCATCAGCGCAGAAGTCGAAGG
>NZ_JACYVI010000022.1 GCF_014842265.1 Pseudomonas sp. CFBP 13711 | reverse complement strand
TTGCGCTTTCTGGTCATGTAGAACTCCTCGATAAATGTATTTTCCACTTATCGAGGTGTCCGGGGAAATTAGACCACTGCAGTCTGACGCCTTCCCGGCTGAAGCCGGTTCCCACTGAAACACCGCGCACTCATAGTGGGACCGGCTTTAGCCGGGAAGAGGCCCTCATGGACGCCATCCATTTTGCGGTGTGACGCCTGACGCCTTCCCGGCTGAAGCCGGTCCCACTGAAACACCGCGCACTCATAGTGGGACCGGCTTTAGCCGGGAAGAGGCCGGTGTGTACGCCATTCATTCTGCGGTGTGACGCCTGACCCCTTTCCGGCTGAAGCCGGTCCCACAAGGTGTACAGCCTTCCCGGCCAAGGCCAGTCCCACCAAGGGCGTTCGATCCGCTATGCGCCTGCTCGCAACATCTTCAACCACCGCCCCGGCGGATAGCCGAAGGTCTTCACGAAATGCCGTGTCATGTGGCTCTGGTCGGAGAACCCCGCCATCACCGATGCGTCGCTCAGCGAAACCCCCAACGCTATCGAATGCCGGACGAGGTCCAGCCGGCGCAGGGTCAGGTAGCGATAGGGCGTGGTGCCGAACAGCACGCGGAAATCCCGCGACAGGCGCCAGCGATCGGTGTCGCTGGCCTGTTCCAGATCGGTGAGGCTCACGCCCTGCTCCAGACTGGCCATGAGCATTTCCCGCGCACGTTGCGCGCCGGCGTAGTTGACGCTCTGGCGGCCCTTGCGCACACCGGCGGCCGCTTGCAGCGCAACAGCGAGGTCGTAGATCGCGTCGTCCAGTTCCAGAGGATCCAGCGCGTTATTCAGGTCGGAAAGCAGCGCCTGAGTGGTCCTGAACAGGCGCGGATCATTCGACGCCCCGCCCTTGATGAACGGCAGCGGCTTGCCGCCGAGCACCTGCTGAATCATCGCCGGTTCCAGGTAGAACATCCGGTAGCGAAAACCGTCTTCGGTCCCGGCGTGGCCGTCATGGGCCTCGTCCGGGTGCAGCACCATCGTCTGCCCCGGCAGGTTGTTGACCAACGCCTTGCCGTACTGAAAGCTCTGCACCCCCGACATCGTGTGGCCGATGGCGTAGGTGTCGTGGCGGTGCATCTCGAAGCCGTGGCCATGAAAGTACGCCTCGATCCGCTCGATCTGCGGCAGCGGCGCGGCACGCAGCACCCAGTCCCGCGCGGATTGGGTCAGGTGAGCGTCTTCGTCTGCGTGTGTGTCCATCGGCAGCGCTCGCGGCAGTGGACGGCAGGTACTTTGAGAGGACACCGGCCGCCGTCGTGAAAAAGGGCTAACCGGGCTGCTTGAGCAACGCCGCCGATGCATTGGACGCGTGCACCGCCGGAGGCTTCTCGTTGAGCAGGTTCTGGATCGCCTGGCTGTAGGCCTCGCGCCCGAGATTCATGCTGTTGTTGTGGTTGCCGCCCGGCACCATCAGCAGGTTCTTCGGCTCCTGCGCCGCGTCGAACAAGGCTTCGCTGAACTGCGGCGCGACGAACTGATCCGCCGTGCCATGCACGATCAGCACCGGCATGTGCACGTCGGCGATCTTGTCGATGGAGTCGAATTTCTGCGAGACCAGCCAGCGCACCGGCAACGAGGTGCGTTTGCTGGCGACGGAGGACGCAGCGTCGGCGAGGTTGGTGAAGGTCGATTCGATGATCAGCCCCCGCGCCTGAATGGGCTCATCACCTTTTTGCGCATCCCGGCCCAGTTCGGCGGCGAGGTCAACGGCCACGGCGCCGCCGAGGGAATGCCCGTAGATCAGGCGCTTTTGCGGGTCGGGTTGAATCTGCTTCAAGCGTGCCCAGGCAATGCGCGCGTCTTCATAAACCGACGCTTCCGACGGCAACTGGCCCTTGCTCTGGCCGAAGCCGCGGTAATCGATGGCGAGGATGGAAAACCCAAGCGCCCGCAGTTGTTCAATGCGGAACAACTGGCCGGTGAGGTTCCAGCGCGCGCCATGCAGATAAAGAATGGCGGGAGCGTCCTTCTTCTCCGAAGGCCACCACCAGGCATGGATGTTCTGCCCGAGGCCGAACGATGGCCCCTTGAGTTCAAGCTCTTGCACGTCGGACGGCAGGCCGTGGTACCAGCTCGCCGTGCCGGGCTCGATCATGAAGACCAGTTCACGCTCCTTGTGCTGCAGCGCCGCGCAACCGACCGGCAGACCAACGACGATCAGCACCGTGCACAGCCAGAAGAACCAGCGGGCCTTGAGCCGCGCCAGGGAGAATGTTCGCATTGAGAAAGGTGTCCGGTGCAGAAGTGAGTGCACCGGCAGTTTGCCATTCATTGGCGGGGCGGGTCCTGCTCTTTTCGGCGAACGGCTTTCTGTCGAAAGACCGCCGCCTGATCGGGCACGGCGTCACGCCGTAGGCTGCACCGAACCCTGCCCCCCGGCAGACTCAGTAACCCGAGCCCGACGCCGCCGCGCCACTGACGATCGCGATCCCGGAGCTGGTGCCCAGTCGTGTCGCGCCCGCTTCGATCATCGCCACGGCCGTTGCATAGTCACGCACGCCGCCGGACGCTTTCACGCCAACGCCCTGCCCCACGACCTTACGCATCAGGGCGACGTCTTCCAGGGTCGCGCCGCTGCGGCTGAAGCCGGTGGAGGTCTTGACGAAGGCCACGTTGAGGTCGCGGCAGATCTCGGCAGCGCGGGTTTTCTGCGCGTCGTCCAGCAGGCAGGTTTCGAAGATAACTTTCAGCGGCACCGCGCCACAGGCATCTTTGACGGCAGCGATGTCGTCGCGCACCTCGTCAAACAGGCCGTCCTTCAGCCAGCCGATGTTCAGGACCATGTCGATCTCGCCCGCGCCGGCCGCGATGGCCTGCTTCGCCTCGAAAGCCTTGGTGTCGCTCAGCCCGGCGCCCAGTGGAAAGCCGACCACGGCGCAGACCTTGACGGCCTCACCTTCCAGCAAGGAAGCGGCATACGGCACCTGGCCAGAATTCACGCACACCGAATAGAATCCGTGCTCCTGGGCTTCGCGGCACAGCGTGGCGATCTGCTCGCGGCTGGCGTCGGCGGCCAGCAAAGTGTGGTCGATGTACTGGGCGAGTGCTGCGGGTTCGATCTTCATGGCCAATCGTTTCCTGATAGTGAGGCGGTAACCAGCGACACGCTTTAAGCTTCATGCCTGAGCGCATCATTTTATGTTGTAAATATAACAATGAATGTTATTTTTTTACCATATCCATTCGACAATCGGAATGCCCGTGGACAGTAAAAAATCCGACCGTATCAAGTTGATCCAGCAAGCCCTGCAAGATCAGAAGGCCATTCACCTGAAGGAAATGGCTGCCCTGCTGGACGTTTCGGAGATGACCCTGCGTCGCGACCTGACCCGGCACCCCGACAAATTCCACCTTTTGGGTGGGCATATCACCCTGGCGTTTGATCCGTCCGAGGCCAGCGATTACAAAGTCACGGAACAAGGCACCCGCCACGTCGAGGAAAAACGCCGGGTCGGCAAGCTCGCCGCCGCGTTCATTCAACCCGGCGACACGGTATTTTTCGACTGCGGCACGACGATCCCTTTTGTCATCGACTTCATCCCGGACGAGCTGGAATTCACTGCGGTGTGCAATTCCCTCAACGTCCTGCTCAAGCTGCAGCAGAAGCCCAACTGCTCCATCGTGCTGTGCGGCGGCACCTTTCATCGCAAGAATCAGGTGTTCGAGCACCACAGCGAAGCGACCATTCTGGACGGCATCCGCCTGACATGGGCATTCGTGTCAGCGGCCGGGGTCAGCGATGAGCTGGGCGTGACTTGCTTCAACTTCAACGAAGTGGAGGTCAAGCAAAAGGTCCTGCGCCAGGCCCGGCACTGTATGTTGCTGGCCGATCACTCCAAATTTGATGCCGTGCGCACGGCGCACTTCGCCACGTTGCAGGACTTTCATGTGGTGGTGAGCGACAAGAAGCTGCCCAAGGTTTATCGGGATTTGATTGAGGGGTATGGGGCGCGGTGGGTGGTGTAATCGGCCCTGAATGTGTGTCGCCTGCGCCATTGCATTCGTGAGCAAGCTCACTCCCACCGGGTCGATGTCTATCCGCAGATAAGGCAGCGACCCACGCAACGGTGGTCGCTGCCTGATCACCGATTCAGCAGCACGAGCAAGTTAACTCCCCAGGGTGTCGCGTACAGCCAGATTCCCGCGTCGGATACAACATGTGTAGGAGCGGCCGGGGTGGCGCTCCACCTTGCTTTCGAAGAGTCCTTCAGCGTTTCAGATCGCTTTCCAGCTGCCGCACTTCCTCAGCCCCCAGATACCCCGTCGTCACGCTGAACGATGCGCTCTTCCCCGCGCCCAACAAACGCACGTTGCCTTTGGCCTTTTCCGCCAGATACCCCTCGGGCTCGCAGGTCGCCGGCAGCACAAATGCGGCCACCTGCTGATCAGCGTTGTGCAGGATCCAGCGCGCCGCATGATCGAACTGCGCCGGCTGATAGCGCGTGTAGAACGCCGGGCCTTCCGGGTGCTTGAGCAGGAAATGCGCATGGCCCTGGGCGTCCGCGTGCACGCCGTCGAAGAAGCAGACAATCTCCGGATCGTACAACTCAGGCGTGTTCAGGCTCTCCAGACGCGAAGGGTCTTCCGTCAGTTCGGCCATGTACGCCGACCATGCCGGCGTCGGCTTGACGTGGGCCGGCACGCTGCTGCGAACCCGCGTACGCGCCATGCCCAACGGCTCGACGAAACGTCCGCCGTCGACGTAGGCGTAATTCATGTGCGCCATATACATCAGCTCCATCGGCTTGCCGGCCAGGTTGCGCACGTCCATGCCGATGTCGAACAGCGCCGAACCCGGGCGCAAGGTCACGCTGGGCCTGGCGCGATAGTGGTCGCCAAAGCCCATCACGTATTCGTACTCGCCGCCGATGCGCAGAAACGCGCCGCCCGCGTCCTCGCCGACTTCCAGCCAGGCACTGTCCATCGGCGCGCAGGGCATTTCACCGTGCAGCGGATGATCGTCTTCCGGCGTCGGGCAGCCGTTGCGCAGGAGGCCGCTGTGGAACATGAAGCAGCCGTAAGTACCAATCACCGTCGGGCTCGGGCGCGGTTGCTCGAACATGTTGCGCATGGTCAGGTCGCAGCCATCGAAGACCGCCGACCAGACCATTTGCCCCTGATAAGGCAGCACCACAACCCGACCGCGATCGTTCTCCAGCGCCAGGGCTTTCACGCCGCTGGGATAGGTCCAGGCCAGCACACGGAAGTCCGCGGATTCAAGCAGCGTCTTTTCATCGCCACTGAACAGCTCCGGGTACAGCGAAATCGTAGTGCGCTTTTCGGCCGTTCTCATGATGCCGTCACCGCGCCCACGGGTGCCTGGGCCGGCAGCGGATCACGCATGCATTTGATGGCGTAGGCGACGATCGCCACAAAGCACAGCAGTGGCACGGTGTAGGCGATCTGCATATTTCCGCCGGTGGCGTCGGAGAGCAGGCCCTGGAAGATCGGCATCACGCCGCCGCCGACAATACTCATCACCAGCAGCGAACCGCCGACGCCGGTGTCTTCGCCCAAACCGTCGATGGTCAGGCCATAAATGGTCGGCCAGCACGGACCGAGGAAAATACTCACGCCCACCGCCGCATACACCGCGCTGATGTTCGGCACCAGAATCGTGTAGGCCAGCAGTACGATGGCCAGCACGCCGTAGATCGCCAGCACTTTGGCCGGGGACATTTTGCGCATCAGCAGGTTGGCGATCATCTTGCCGACGAAGTAGGCGGCGAAGGTGGTCAGCAGGAACCACGACGCGCTGCGCTCGTTCATGCCGCCCATCTGCATCGCCAGGCGAATGGTGAAACTCCACACGCCCACTTGCGCGCCCACGTACAGAAACTGCGCCAGCACGCCGAAGGTGAAGCGCGGGTTGCGCCACAGACGCGACAGGCTCTGGCCAATGCTGCTCGATTTAACGTTGGCCGTGACCTTGCCCTTGCACGCCGGAAACTTGGTGAACGCGATCAGCACGAACATCAGCACCAGCACCGCGATCATCCATTTGTACGGCAGCAGCGTGGACTGAATCATCTGCAATTGCTGAACTGCGGCTTCCGAGGCGCTCATCTGCGTCAACTGCTCGCGGGTGGCGTCGGTGTCCTTGAACATCACGAAGCTGCCGACGTACACGCCGGTCATCGCGCCGAACGGGTGGAAGGTCTGGGAAATGTTCAGGCGGCGGGTGCCGGTTTCACGCGGCCCCATCAGCGTCGAGTAGGTGTTGCAGGCGGTTTCGAGGAAGGCCAGGCCGGCCGCGATGACGAACAGCGCCATCAGGAACATGCCGTATTTGGCCATCGACGCTGCGGGGAAGAACAGCGAGCAGCCCGCCATGTACAGCACCAGACCGATGAGGATGGTGGTCTTGTAGCTGAAACGTCTGACGACCATCGCCGCTGGAATCGCCACGAAGAAATAACCGAGGTAGAACGCCGATTGCACGAAGGAGGTCTGCACATCGCTGAGCAGGAAGGCTTTCTTGAAGTGGGCGATGAGCACGTCGTTCATGCTCGCGGCCGCTGCCCACAGCGCGAAGCAGCAGCACAGCAGCAGGAAGGCGAACCACGGCGTGCGGTTCAGGTAGAACCCGTCCGGTGATTGTTGGAGCGCGGGCTTTGTCATTGTTGTTCTCCGGGAAGTACAGGGAATACCCCGCCCCACCGCACAGGCGATCGGCAGGGCGCGGCGGCTCAAAGGGTGTCGAGAAAGTGGCCGAACGCGGCAGCGTCCGGGTAGGAACTCTGGGTGCCGAGGCCGGTGACCGAGCAGGCGGAATAGGCCACCGCGCGGGTCATGGCGTTGCGCATGTCGCCGTCTTCGCTCCAGTGGCGGGCGAAGCAACCAATGAACGCGTCGCCGGCGCCCGTGGTGTCGCGGGCATCGACCTTGATGCCTTCGACGCGAAACTCGCCTTCTTCGCCGACGTACAGCGCGCCCTTTTCACCCAGGGTGACGATGACGTGACGAATCCCGTCCTGCACCAGTTGCCGGGCGGCCGCGCGGGCTGATTCCACCGAGTCGATAACACGGCCGGTGACCAGCGCCAGCTCGGTTTCGTTGGGAATGAAGAAGTCCAGCTGCGACAGGTGCTCGCGGCTCAAGCCCTTCACGGCAGGCGCCGGATTGAGCAGCACCGGGATGCCGTTGGCCTTGGCGAAATCGATCGCGTAGTAGACGGTTTCCAGCTCGATTTCCAGTTGCAGCACGAGGAGCGTGCAGTCGCGCAAGGCGGCCTGGGCAGCGTCGATGTCCGCAGGTTTCAGGTGCGCGTTGGCGCCTTTGACGATGAGGATGCTGTTGTGGGAATCGCTCTGCACGAAGATCGGCGCCACGCCGCTGGAGACGCCGGGCACGCGCTGGACGAACTGGGTATCGATGCCATAGCGCTTGAAATTGGCCAGGGTGTTGTCGGCAAACATGTCGTCGCCGACCTTGCTCAGCATCAACACGTCAGCGCCCAGCTTGGCCGCCGCAACCGCCTGATTGGCGCCCTTGCCGCCGCAGCCCATGGCGAAATTCGGTGCTTCGAGGGTCTCGCCCTGCGCCGGCATCCGGTCGATGTAGGTGATCAAATCCACCATGTTGCTGCCGATGACCGCGATCTTGTTCATGTGTGTGAGTACCTTGTTCACGCGCCGGGCCCGAAAGACGAGCCACCTTCGCGGTTTTATTTTTGTTATTTAAATAACATTTTGTGTGACTATTCAACCTATTTCTTCCGAGGTGGACATGCGGCTTGGCGCCTGACACACATGTCGTCCAAAGGAAGCGGGTTGGAAGCCCTGAGGCAGAGGGTTTGCAGCCACTGGTCGTACAGACCATGGATTCGCGCAAACGTTTGCGATGGAGATGAAACATCATCGAACTTTGCGCAGTTGAACGAACTGAGGGAGGGGTTTGCCCGCAAAAAGCTGCCCGCAGGAGCCTGCGGGCGGGGCGCTGCATCTACATCAGGAAATACAGCAGCAGAATATTCGCCACCAGCATCGCCAGCGCGGTGGGGATTTGCGCTTTGATCACCGCGTACTTGTCGGGCAATTCCAGCAGGGCTGCGGGAATCAGGTTGTAGTTTGCGGCCATGGGCGTCATCAGCGTGCCGCAGTAGCCCGAGAACATCCCGATCGCGGCCATGACCGCCGGGTTGGCGCCGTACATGCCCACCAGCACCGGCACGCCGATGCCGCCGGTCATCACCGGAAACGCCGCGAAACCGTTGCCCATGACTATGGTGAACAGCGCCATGCCGAGCACATACACCATCACCGCGACGAGGCGAAAATCCAGGTTGATGTAGGCCGTCGCCAAGTGCGCCACCGCCTTGCCGACGCCCGCATCGTTGAACACAAGGCCCAGCATCGCCAGCATCTGCGGTAGCACCAGCGCCCAACCCAGCGCTTCGGTCAGCCGCCGCGATTCGCGCATGGCCTGCACCGGCGTGTCACGGGTCAGCCAGCAGGCCAGGGCCAACGCCACCAGACTGCCAATGCCCAGGGACACGAAGGTGCTGTTGGCCGGGTCCAGCAGAAAGGCGTCGCCAAACTTGATGTTCTTCAGCAGCACCGCGCCAATCACCGTCACCAGAGGGATCGCCAGCGCCGGAATGAACAGCTTGTTCTTCAAGCGCCCTGCACTCTCCCGCCGCGCCCGGTCGTTGAGGTTCTCATGCTGACCAAAACCCACGCCGCCGAACCCGGCGATCACCGCCATGACGATCACGCCGACGCCCACCCACACCGGTGGCAGCTTCTCGCCGACCAGAAACGCAATGGCGAACAGGCCCCAGAACAGTCCCGTTGACCAGCGTTTGGGATTGGTCCGATCGGTCGCGGTCATGAACGCGGTGATCGCCAGGATCACGCCCGCCAGCCAGTACAGGTATTGAATGGAAATGATCATCGCGCCAGCTCCTTGTCGACAGCGGAGGCCGGCGGCAGCGCCGTCAATTCACGATTCAGACGTTGATCGAAACGGTGCAGGCGGATGGCGTGGATGACGAATGCGCAGATGGCTGTCGGGATCCCCCAGAAGGCAATGTGCATCGGGTCGACATCAATGCCGGAGCCGAGCAGGAAGGTGTGCATCAACGCAATCGCACCGAAGGCGACGAAGATGTCTTCGCCGAAGAACAGCCCGACATTGTCGGTCGCCGCGCACAACGCCAGCAGCTTGATGCGCAATGCCTCGGGCAGCTTGCCGAAGCGCGATTCAGCGGCGCCTTCGGCCATGGGCGCGAGCAACGGCCGCACCATCTGTGGATGGCCGCCGAGGCTGGTCAGCCCCAGGGCTGCGGTGGTTTCACGCACGAACAGATACGCGATCAACAGGCGTCCGGCCGTGGCACCGGTGAACCGGGCGATCCAGTTCTGCGCGTGCAGACGCAGGCCGTGGCGTTCAAGCAAACCGATCACCGCCAGCGGCAGAAGGATGATCAACGGCAGCGTGCGGGTTTTGATGAAGCCCGTGCCGATGGTCGCCAGGATGGTCTCCAGCGGCATGCTCGCGGCAAGGCCGGTGGCCAGGGCGGCGAGCGCCACGACCAGCATCGGGTTGAAACGCAGGACGAAGCCCAGAACGATGACCAGCACGCCAAGCAGCGGCCAGAGGTTAATAGCGGTTTGCATGATGGGGTTCTCGTTGGCAGTGGCGGTACCTTGCTGGGGCACGAATAAGAAACGTGTTCGAGAAACGAGCGGTCGCGGCGCCTGTGCTTAACGAAGTGACAGTGCCGCTGCCCCATGGCACCGCAGTCAACGCCGGGCCGTCCAACGGGAAAAACCCGCTATGGCCCATAAGATTTTCTGTTGCCGGGGTGGCATGCAACCTGCTGTTCCAGTGCTCAGTCTGCACAGGTCGTGCCTGCAACGCTGTGACGCTCCCCCGTCATCATGTAGGTGCGCCGGCGCTCAATATGCTCAAGGAAATCCCTCGGTGAATCTCAAGTTTCTGGAAACCTTCGTCTGGGTCGCGCGGCTGAAAAGCTTTCGTCTGACGGCGGAAAAACTGTTCAGCACCCAGGCCTCCATCTCCAGCCGCATCGCCGCGCTGGAGGACGAAATGGGCGTGCGCCTGTTCGTGCGGGATTCCAGGGGAGTGTCGCTGACGCAAGAAGGGGCGCGCGTGCTCGAATACGCGGAGCACATCATGGACACGATGCAAAGCATGAAGGCGGCGATCAAAGACCCGAGTCAGGTGCGCGGCCGCATCCGCATCGGCGCCATGGATACGGTGATACACACCTGGCTCAGCCCCCTGGTAACACGCCTGATGAAGTGTTACCCGAATCTGGAAATCGAGCTCACCGCCGAGACCGCCAGCAACCTCTGCTCGCAGCTGGAAAAGGGTTATCAGGACATCATTTTCCAGACCGACGTGCTGCGTTTCGACAGCGTGCGCAACGCGGTGCTGGCGCGCTATCCTCTGCGCTGGGTGGTGCCGACCGGCTCGGCGTTCGACCGCCCGGACGTGACCCTGGAAGAAATAGCCGAAGCGCGCATCGTCACGTTTTCGCGCAATTCGCGGCCGCACCAGGACATCCTCAACCTGCTGCACACCGCCAACATCGTCACGCCACGGATCAACTGCGTGAACTCGGCGTCAGCCATTACCCGGCTGGTGCGCGACGGCTTCGGCATCGGCGCGCTGCCGGTGACGCTGGTGCATGGGGAACTGGCTCAGGGCGCGTTGACGCTGATCGAGAACGTCCCGCTGCCGCCGCTGATGGACATCGTCGCCAGCTGGCGCACCGGCGCGGGAATGGAGCTGGTGGAAGATATCGTCAGCCTGACCCGCGAGGTCGTGAGCGCGTTTGCTCAGGAAATGCCGGAGGGGTTTGTGCTGGAAGGCGGACCGGAGTGAGCCGGATCAATACCCTCCCCGCCCCTCCAGCAACGTGTCCAGCAACCAGGTCCCGGCCGGTCCCAGGCTTTTTTGCCGGGACCAGATCACGTCGACCGCCGAGCTGCGCGGCCAACCCGGCACTTTAAGTTCCTTCAACCGGTCCTGCCCGCAGGTGCTGACCAGCCAGCGCGGCAGCGCCGACCAGCCGAATCCGAAGATCGCCATGTCCATCAACAGCAGGTAATTGGGAGCTGACCAGCTACGCCGCGCGCCGCTGGGCAGGTCGTCGGTGGGCACGCTCTCGTCGACGATGGTGTTCAGCCGCAACGCCCGATGCTGCGCAAGATGGCGGTAATCGACGGCTTCTTCAGCGGCCAGCGGGTGGTTGTGGGACACGAAGATGCCGAAGTCCGCGCGCTCGACGATGGTCGCGTAGCCCACTTCCGGCGGGTACGACGCCTGGGCGGACAGCAGACCCAACGACGCACGGCCCGTCTGGATCAAGTTGATCGCGTCACCGTGTTCGGCAAACACGCACTCCAGTTCCAGCTCCGGAAAGCGCTGATCAAGTTCGGTCATGCGCGTCTGAAATTCAGCGAACTGGTTGGCGTCGGACAGCACCAGCGTCAAGCGCGGCTCCATGCCCTCGGCCAGACGCCCCGCCGCGCGACGCAGCGTATCGGACGCCGCGAGCACGTCCTCGATGCGCCCTTCCAGCGCCCTGCCCGCTTCAGTCAACGCGGGATGGCGGGTCGAGCGGTCAAACAGTTCCAGGCCCAGATCGATCTCCAGCCGCGAAATGGCCTCGCTGATGGTCGACTGGCTCTTGCCCAGGCGCCGGGCGGCGGCGCTGAACGAACCCAGCGCGATGGTCTGGGCAAACGCTTCAAGTGCTTCGGGGGAATAGCTCACGGGTGGATACCTCTGAAGAGCATGCGACGTCGCCATCGGTTTTTCCGATGGGACCGATTTTCACTCTAGCCCATCGCGCCCCGACAATGCACACCTGCCCGCGACAAAGTGATCACCGCCATGCCTCTGCACACCCTCACGCCCCCCAAGACCGCGAAGCCGGTCGTTGCGCCGAAATCCGTCAAAGAACGCGCCCTGCATGCGCTGCTGTTCGAGCTCATCGGCGTGCTGATGTTCGCGCCCGGGCTGGCCTGGGTGCTCGGCCAGTCCATCGGCAAGATGGGCGCGATGACGGTGATGATTTCCACGGTCGCCATGCTCTGGAACATGGTCTTCAACGCCGGGTTCGACCGTCTGCGCGCACGGTTGGGTTTCGTCCTGAATTTCAAGGCGCGGGCGCTGCATGCCATCGGCTTTGAAGTGGGGCTGATTTTCCTGGTGGTGCCGATGGTGGCGTGGTGGTTGTCGGTCACATTGCTGGAAGCCTTCCTGCTGGACATCGGTCTTGTGCTCTTGTATCTGCCGTATACGATGCTGTTCAACCTGGCCTACGACGGTGTCCGCGAGCGTCTGCTCGCCCGTCCCCAGCCATGCGCTGCTGATCGATAGCGGCACAATTGGTCTCCCCTAAACCTCCTTCATTGGCTATTCGGCGTGCGACGGTGCCGACGTAAGATTTCGCCACGTCCAGCGGCTATCGCCGGCAACCTTTGAAAGAGAGCACTGACATGAACAACCGAATCAACTGGGCCCAGAAATCGCCGGAAGCCTACAAAGCCATGGTCGGCCTGGAGACAGCGCTGAGTAAATCCGGGCTGGATCATTCGCTGCTGGAGCTGATCCGTCTGCGGGCGTCGCAGCTCAACGGCTGTGCATATTGCGTGAACATGCACGCCAATGACGCACGCAAGGCCGGCGAAACCGAGGCTCGTCTGCAAACCCTCAGCGTGTGGGAAGAAACCGAATTCTTCACCGAGAAGGAAAAAGTCGTACTCGCCTGGCTTGAAAGCCTCACCCTGCTGCCTGTGCACCGTGCGCCGCAACATCAGTACGAAGCGTTGCTCAAGCATTACAGCGAAGCCGACGTGGTCAACATTACCTTGGCCGCCGCCACCATCAACGCCTGGAATCGCTTCGGCGTGGGGTTTGCGATGATGCCGAGCTGATTCCCGTTATTGGCCTCACACCCGCAAAAACCGTCCGCTGATCGCCACACCCAACAGCATCACGGCGATGATCATGAACGCCGCGCCGAGGCTGCTGAGGTGGGCGACGAACCCGATGCCAGCCGGCCCCATCAGAATGCCGATGTAGCCCAGCGTCGTGATCGCCGGCACCGCCACGTTCTCCGGCATGGTCTTCTGCCGACCGACCGCGCTGTAAAACACCGGCACGATGTTGGAACAGCCGATTCCCACCAGCGCGTAGCCGCACAGCGCCGCTTGCCAGACCGGGATCAACGTCGCGACGGTCATCCCGGCGGCCGCGCACAGCCCGCCAAACAGGATGATTTTGTGCACGCCCAAGCGCCGGACAATCGGATCGCCGCACAGACGCCCGATCGCCATGGCCAACGCGAATACCGCATAACCGAATCCAGCGTAGGACGGTTCGACGCCGCGCTGGGCGCTGAGGAACACCGCACTCCAGTCGAGCATCGCGCCTTCGGTGAGGAACACCGTGAAGCACATCAAGCCGATGAACAGCACCACGCCCCGGGGAATCGCAAATGCCGGGCCGCCCGGTTCACTGCCGTACGGCAACAAGTGAGGCGCGGCTTTGTACAGCGCAATCGCAATGAACAACGCAACGACGGCCATTGCCAGCCACGGCCAGACGCCGACGCTCAACAACGCCGACACCCCCGCCGCGCCCAGAATCCCGCCGCAACTGAACAGCCCGTGAAACCCGGACATCATGGTCTTGCCGCTGGCCCGCTCGACGATGATCGCCTGAATGTTGGTCACACACCCCAGCGCACCCATGCTCGCGCCGTAGACAAACAGCGTGGCGACCATCAGCGGCACCGAGCTGAGGGTGGCCAATAGAGGCAGACACACACAGGCGATCACGCCCGTCATCACGATCAAACGCCGACAGCCATAACGCACCGTCATCGCCCCGGCCAACGGCATGGAAACGATCGAGCCAATGCCCAGACACAACAGCAACAACCCGAGGCCGGCGTCGTCCAGACCCAGACGGCTTTTCGCATAAGGCACCAGCGGCGCCCAGGCCGACATACTGAACCCGGTGACAAAAAAAGCGATCCGCGTCGAAAACTGCTCCAGCCGCCCCGGTACCACAGGCGCTGCGGTGCTGATGGAAGTCATTGCCGCTCCGTTGAAAACAGCGGCCCGGCATGGCCCGCTCGGGACCAGCCTAACAAAGCTTGAAACAATGCCGAAGAAGGGATGTTGCAGGCAGTGGCCTCAGGAACGCCTCACTCGCCCTCGAAGACATCGACGCGGAGCGTCAAAGGATGCATTCCCACGCGGAGCGTGGGAACGATCGATTGCTTCAGTGGGACCGGCTTTAGCCGGGAAGCCCTTGATCTGCTTTTGATCTGATCTTGATCTTGATCTTCAAACACAAAAGGCCCAGACGACACCAATCGCGACTTTGGTGCAGGCCGAACGCAGACGACGCGCAGTGGGCCGAGCCGCATGGATGCGGCGAGAGCGCCGTCAGGACATGGATGTCCGTTCGGCGCGGGCCCACGGAGCGTCGTCGGAGTGAGGGTATTCCGACGAAGGAGGAACCCAACCAGGAGCAAGCACCCTTGGTTACTTGGGGTGCTTTTCCAAGTAACTCGCCGAAGGCGAAACCCGAGGCCGTTAGGCCGACGCCCTTGATCTTGATCTTGATCTTGATCTTGATCTTGATCTTGATCTTGATGAAGGATCACGCCTTCCAAGGCGACCGCCGAATAATCTCCACAAAATTCAGCGGCTTGAACGTCGGATCCTCATCCACCAACACATCCGCATTCACCGTCCCGAACGTCGTATCAGGCTTATGCCGAAACCCATCAGCAAACGCACACAAAATGCACCCCTTGAAATCCTCCCCGCGCGGGTGAGCATGGGTCACCACCTCACGCTGCTCATCACTGAACTGCCCGTAGTTGATCCCCAACACATCCATCTCCACGCCCGCCGTCACCAGCGCCACGTTCGGCCGCAAATGCTCCGGCACGCCCGGCGTCGTGTGCAGCGCAATCGACAACCAGACCTGCTCCACATCCCCCTCGGACAACCCAAACGGCTGCATGAACGCCCGCGCCGCATTGGCCGAATCCACCTCGAAACGCAGGTCCGCACTGCGATGCCGCTCCACCAGACCCACGTCATGAAACATCGCGCCGACGTAAAGCTGCTCGGCGTCATATTTCAGCCCCTTACGCTCCCCCGTCAGCGCCCCCCACAAAAACACCCGGCGCGAGTGATGAAACAGCAAATCGTCCTCCTGCTCGCGGATGTACTCGGTCGTAGCGCGGGCCAGCGCGCTGTCGGGGATCTTGATGCCAGCAATTGATTGAGTCATGGGAAGTCTCTCCAGCGGCCGCACCGGTGTGGCGCGTTCAAGAGAAGTCTGGGCGATGGCGCATACCGGCTCAATCGGCGCGCGGTCTCGTTCTCTGCCAAACGTGCATCGTTTACTGCCAGCCCACCTGCGGTTTACCAGATTGCTGCGGACCGCCCGCCTGACCTCGGATAAACTCTGCGCCGTTGCAGTGCGCTACGCCTCAAAAAGCGCTTTAAAAAGTGCCCTCAAAGCGCGCCGTCAGAGCCCGCCGATCAAAGCATTCCTGCAAACCCCACACCTGATGCATCGAAAACAAGGAGCCCCCGTGTACAAGGGCGTTGCGTTATCGGTCATGGCCTCCTGCCTGTTCGCGGTCATGTACTACTACACCTCACTCCTCACGCCGTTGAGCGGTGAAGAAATCTTCGGTTGGCGCATGCTGCTGACCCTGCCCTGCGTGACCCTGTTCATGCTCTCCAGCGGCGACTGGAAACTGGCCCGCGCCCTCGGCGTCCGGGTGCGCCAGACGCCTGCATTGCTGGCGGGGATGGCGCTGTCGGCGACGTTGATGGGCGCGCAGCTGTTGCTGTTCATGTGGGCGCCGCTGCACGGCCGCAGTCTGGAGGTGTCGTTGGGGTATTTTCTCCTGCCGCTGACCATGATCCTCACCGGACGCGTGGTGTACGGCGAGCACCTGTCGCACCTGCAGAAAATCGCCGCCTGCTGCGCGCTGGTTGGTGTGGGCAACGAGCTGCTGCGCCTGGGCAGTTTTTCCTGGGAAACCCTGGTCGTCTGCCTGGGTTATCCGCTGTACTTCGTGCTGCGGCGCAAGCTCAAGACCGACAACCTCGGCGGTCTGTGGTGGGACATGCTGCTGATCCTGCCCGTCGCCGTGCTGTTCATCTGCCAGGGCAACCCGTCGGTGGTGGAACAATTCCCACGCTTCTATGTGCTGATTCCGGTGTTGGGGGCGATCAGTGCGTCGGCCCTGGTCAGCTACATTCTCGCCAGCCGCCTGCTGGCGTTCAGCGTGTTCGGGCTGCTGAGCTACGTCGAGCCGGTGCTGCTGGTCGGTGTCGCCCTGCTGCTGGGCGAATCCATCGGCCGCGACGAATGGATGACCTACATGCCCATCTGGCTGGCGGTCATGGTCCTGGTGGGGGAAGGCGCCAAGCATGTGTTGGCTCAGCGCCGACGCAACAGCGTGTGAATTGAAGTTTGCGCCTTAGGAGCGTTAATGACCGAACCGCGCCAGCTGCATCTCCTGCAAGCGGCTCAGCGTGCGCCGAAACGCGAACGCCAGATAGCCTTCGGTGTACAGCTCGGCCATCGGCATCGCGGCTTCGATGTACAGCGGCACCTTGCGGTCATAGCACTCGTCCACCAGCGCAATGAAACGCCGCACGCCATCGTCATAGGGCGACAGCTGCGGCAGTTCGCGGTCCCCCGCGGTGACCTGTTCAACGCCATCCTCGGTACCACGGGCAATGCGCCCCTCGCGCTGGGGTGCGCTCAGCGCCGGCACCTCACTCAACAAAACGGCCTTGTAGCGATCGCACAGCTCAATGAAATCCATCGCCGCCAGCGGTTGCTCGCACACGTCGGCATAGCGGCACCAGACCACCGTTCGACTGCTGCGCACCACCGGCACATGGCGACGACCCAGCGGCACCGGCTGAATCGACACCGACTCACCGCTGCTCAGCGCTTCGAATACCTCCACCAACGCGCTCGGCCCCTGCTCCGCCTTCACCCAGTAGCGCTGCCGCGCCTGACCGGGACGCAGCCGGTGGTCCTCGCCACCGTCGACCGAGACCACCTCCATGAACTGGTTGATCGCCGTGATCGCGGGCACGAAACGCTCGCGGTTATGACCCGTGGCGTACAGCTGTTCGGGCAATTGATTGGAGGTGCACACCAGCACCACGCCCTCGTCGAACATTGCGCGCAGCAGGCCGCCGAGAATCACCGCGTCGCCGATGTCGTTGACGAACAACTCGTCGAAACACAACACGCGCACGTCCTGGGCCAGCTCCCGGGCCAGCACCTGCAGCGGTTTGGCCACGCCAGTGAGCTGGAACAGGCGCTGATGCACCCATCGCATGAAATGATGAAAATGCTGGCGGCGGGCCGGGACCTGCAGGCTGTCGTAAAAACGGTCCATGAGCCAAGTCTTGCCGCGCCCCACCGGGCCCCACAGGTAAACGCCTTTGACCGCGACGCCGCGCTTGCCGTCATCCAGCGCCTGCCAGCACGCCTGCAAGTGCAGCGCGGCATTGCGCTGCGCCTCGTCCGGCTGAAAATCCCGGGCATCAACGGCCTGCTGCCAGGCCTCAAGTGGAGACAGAACGGTCATCGAAACGCTTCATTCGGCAGTGGAAGATTGATCGTGGCGTCTGGAATAAGAGGCGCCCAGCAGATAGAAACAGCCGCCGGCAATGATGAACGCCGCCAGCATGTAAAACATGAAATGCGCCGACTGGGTCGCCAGGGCGAAACCGCACAGTACCGGCCCCAGTGCGCCGCCGAGGTTGGAGAGGTTCTGCGCGCCGTAATACATGCCGCGCAAATGGGTCGGCGCGATGCGGTCGATGAACATGTACTCGGCCGGGAACACGATGATCTCGCCGAGGGTGAACACCGCCACCGCCAGCGACCAGTGCAGCACCGTCGTCGACAAGGCAAACCCGACCACGCCCATCAGGAACAGGCTGAAACCTGCGGTCAGCCACTGGTTCAGGTACTGATGGCTGATGCGTTTGCCGACCAGGTACTGCAAGCAGATCACCACCGCGGCGTTCACCGCGACCACCGAGCTGATGACCTGATAGGTGAATTCCGGCGTGCTGGTGGTGACCAGGTATTGCGACAGGTACGCGGTGAACTGCCCGAACACCACCGCGCTGAGCACGCCGCCGACGGTGAAGCACACCAGCCGGTAGTCCTTGAGCAGGATGCGTCCGACGGCGATGAAGGAAACTGGCGCATTGGCCGGGTCCGCTGAACTCAGCTTGCGGTCCCCGTACATTGCGTAGACCAGCAAGAAGCCCAGGCCCAGCGCCGCCGACATCACAAACGGCAGCTTCATGTTCCAGTGGGCCAACCCGGCGCCAATGAACGGCCCGACCGCATAGCCGATGTTGATCAGCGTGTAGCGCACCGAGAACACTTTGCTCTGATCGGCCACCGGCAACAGCTTGCCGAACGCCGCCTTGACCACGATATCGATGACCGAATACGCGAAATTGAACGACACCAGAAACAGGAAAAACAGCCACAGCTTGCTGGTCACGCACATGCCGATGAAGCCGGCGACGAAGAACCCGGTGAAGCACAGAATCAACCGGTAGCTGGACAGTTTGTCGGTGAGGTAGCCGCCATAGAGGCTCAGCAACGAGCCGACAATCAGCGCCCCGCCGACGACCATGCCGATGTCGCTCATGCTCAAGACGAAATTCGAAGACAGGTAAATCACCAAGTACGGCAGGGTGATCGCCCTGCCCAGCGTCAGAAAAAGCGAGGACGAAAGCAGGAGATTGACTGAAGCCGGGTAGTGTCTGAGCGCAGCGAGCATCCGTGTTCTGTCCTTGATGACGTGCCGAGCCTTGATCACAGGACTCGGCGAGCTGTTTGAGTCAAACATCGTTACACAATCGGCCGCGACAGGACACCTGAAGAATGAGTGGACCTGGCAGGGTGCGGCATTTCCCCAACTGGCCGTCTGCGTTCACATTCCGTAACATCCCCTCCTTTTGCACGCCGCCCGCTAGGTACCAAATGAAACCCGCCCGTCTTCGCGCCGATGTCCTCGCCGGACTCACCACCTCTTTCGCCCTGGTGCCCGAGTGCATCGCCTTCGCGCTGGTCGCGCACCTCAATCCACTGATGGGCCTGTATGGGGCCTTTATCATCTGCACGCTGACCGCGCTGTTCGGCGGGCGTCCCGGCATGGTCTCGGGTGCGGCGGGTTCGATGGCCGTGGTCATCGTGGCGCTGGTGGTGCAGCACGGCGTGCAGTACCTGCTGGCGACGGTGTTGCTGGGCGGGTTGGTGATGATCGCGTTCGGGCTGCTGCGCCTGGGCAAACTGGTGCGGATGGTGCCGTATCCGGTCATGCTCGGGTTCGTCAACGGCCTCGCGATCGTCATCGCCATGGCGCAGCTGGAGCATTTCAAAAGCGGCGAAACCTGGCTCAGTGGTACGCCGCTGTACCTGATGATTGGCCTGGTGGCGATGACCATGGCGGTGGTGTACCTGCTGCCGCGCCTGACCCGATCGGTGCCGCCGGCGCTGGTCGCCATCCTCGGCGTCGGTCTGCTGGTGTATCTGTTCGACCTGCCGACGCGCACCCTCGGCGACATGGCGCACATCGCCGGCGGTCTGCCGGCCCTGTCGCTGCCGGACGTGCCGTGGAATCTGGACACCCTGCGCATCATCGCGCCCTACGCGATCCTGATGGCGCTGGTCGGCCTTCTGGAAACCCTGCTGACCCTGAACCTCACCGATGAAATCACCGAAAGCCGCGGCTACCCCGACCGCGAATGCGTCGCCCTCGGCGTGGCGAACCTGGCGTCCGGCCTGTGCGGCGGCATGGGCGGCTGCGCAATGATCGGCCAGACCGTGATCAACCTCAGCTCCGGCGGCCGCGGTCGTCTGTCCGGCATCGTCGCCGGCGTGATGATCCTGATGTTCGTGCTGTTCCTCTCGCCCCTCATCGAGCGCATTCCGCTGGCGGCGCTGGTCGGCGTGATGTTCGTGGTCGCTCAGCAGACTTTCGCCTGGGCCTCCCTGCGGGTGCTGCGCAAAGTGCCGCTGAACGATGTCTTCGCAATCATCGCCGTGACCATCGTGACTGTCCTCACCGACTTGGCCACGGCCGTGCTGTTCGGCATCCTCATCGCGGCGCTGAACTTCGCCTGGCAACAGGCCCGCGAGCTGTACGCCGACAGCCACATCGAGCCCGACGGCAGCAAGATGTATCACCTCCACGGCACGCTGTTCTTCGCCTCCACCACGCCATTCCTCGATCAGTTCGATCACCTCAACGATCCGCAGCAGGTCACGCTGGATTGCCGACATCTGATCTTCGTGGACTATTCGGCGATCGCCGCGCTGAAAACCCTGCGCGAGCGGTATCAAAAGGCGGGCAAGCACCTGCGCGTGGTGCATCTGTCGGAGCGTTGCAAAAAACTGCTCAAGCGCGCGGGCGTGCAGCACGCTTGAGGCGAGTCACCCGCCGAATGATGGGCGGCGCAGGGCCTGAAGGCTCGGCACTGCGCGTCAGGTAACTGGCGCAGGGCTCATCCAGCGACGAGGGATCGCCACTTTTCTGCGCACCGGCCAAGCATTTGTTCCAAAAAGACTCACTTCTTGTACACAACCCGCCGCATAGTCTTTTCATAATCATCCGCAACGCCCTCACATTCAGGCCCCAAGTGGCGCAAGGCCAGCCGCCCGGGGCAACTTGACCACTTGATCAGCTCCGTGGCCCGGTAATTGCTCCGGGCAAGCCATCAGCACTGTTCCGTTCTGGTTGTGCGCTTTGGTTTTGCGGAGTTTTCTATGCCTGTCTGGCGAAAGAGTATTCAGTGGCAGCTGACATTGAGCATGGGGGCCGCTTTGGTGATCAGCAGCCTGATCGTGATCGCCATCTACGCCTTCGCGCTGAACAAACTGACCGACCGCTACCTGTTGCAGCAGGCGATGCCAGCCAGCGTCGACGCGATCCGCAACGATCTCGAACGGTTACTGGCGGCGCCTCTGACGGCAGCCAGCGACATCGGTGACAACACGCTGGTCTCCGAATGGCTCGCCAACGGCGAGGATGCCGCCCAGCAGCCTGCATTCATTCGTTATCTGGCGAAGGTGCAGCAACAGCACAACGCGCTGACGACCTTCATCGTCGCCAAGGACAGCGGCCACTACATCACCAACAAAGGCGCCGATCGCACCCTCCAGCGCGGCCCGGCGGAGAACAGCTGGTTCTACGGGTTTCTCGACAGCAACAAGCAGCGCTCGCTGGACATCGATATCGATGCCACGACCAAGGTGCCGACGCTGTTCATTAACCAGCGCATCGAGCACAACGGCACCGTGGTCGGCGTGGCCGGACTGGGTTTCAGCATGAGCGCGCTGTCGCAGATGGTCCGTGACTTCCACTTCGGCGAGCACGGCCAGGTCTATCTGGTCAGCCAGGACGGACAGGTCAAGGTCCACCCGAACGCCGAGCTGAACGATCGCCAATCCCTCACCCAATTGGTGGGCGACGCTGCAGCGCGCAACCTGCTGGCAGGTAACGGAAACGGTCAGGCGCTGGAATTCGAACGCAATGGCGAGGCCTACGTGGCGGTCGCCAAACCCGTCGCCTCGCTGGGGTGGACGCTGGTGAGCGAGGTGCCACTGGCCGAAGTCTATGGCCCGGCCAGGGATGCGTTGCGGACCATTTCGGCGATCAGTCTGGCGGTGGTGTTGTGCTTCCTCGGCTTCGTCGCCTGGATTGCCCGCGGCATTGTCCGTCCGATCCAGCAGGTGACGACGGCGCTGGTGGACATCGGCGGCGGCCAGGGAGACCTGACCCGACGTCTGGATGAGAGCCGTGCGAACGAGCTGGGCGATCTGGCCCGTGGCTTCAATCGATTCATCGAAAGCCTGCGTTTGCTGATCGGCGATGCGCTCAGGACCAGCGAGCAATTGCGCCACAGCGTGGTGGACGTCACCCGCGTGGTCGACAGCACGTCCACCCGTGCGATGCAGCAACAGCAGATGACTGACATGGTCGCCACCGCTGTTCATGAAATGGGCCTGACCGTGCAGGAAATCGCGCGAAATGCGGGCGCCGCTGCCGACGTCTCGCGTAGTACCCATCAGGAAGCGATGTCCGCGAAAAAGGTGGTGGGTGAATCCCTCGGGCATATTCAGAGCATGTCCGACGGCGTCGGCACGGCGGCTGGCGCGGTGGAAACCCTGGCGACGCAGATTTCCACCATCGATCAGGTGCTCAGTGTCATTCGCAGCATCTCCGAGCAGACCAACCTGCTGGCGCTGAACGCGGCCATTGAAGCGGCCCGTGCCGGCGAGATGGGCCGGGGCTTCGCCGTGGTCGCCGATGAAGTTCGCACCCTCGCCGGCCGTACCCAGAGCGCTACCTCGGAGATCCAGCAAATGATGGGCGAGCTCAAGAGCGGCGCCGACCAGGCTGTCACCTCGATGCGCGCCGGACAAGCCGCGACCGGCACCGGCGTCGAAGCCAGCCGTCGCACCGGTAATTCGCTGGATGCGATTGCCGGCCATGTCGAAGAACTCACCGATCGCAACCAGCAGGTCGCCGCCGCCACCGAGGAACAGAGCACCGTGACGGAAGAGATCAACCGCAACGTGCAAGGCATTGCCGACCTGGCGCAATCAACGGTCAGCGATGTCAAAGCCTGTCGGGAAGATTGCCTGAAGCTGTCGGAACAGGCCGAACACCTTGGAGCGCAGATGGCGCGCTTCCGTCTCTGAACACGGTCACGGTGCGCAGGCGCGCAAAATAGCCTCGGTCGCCACCACCTGCGCGTACTCACCGTGCAGGTTGGCCAGCGACATGGCGTGGATGTCCTCGGCAGTGCGTGGCTGACCGAAGAAGTCCGCGCCGTCGAAGGTGAAGCAGGCGTCATGGGGCACGATGACCTCGAAACCGAGATTGCCGCCGGTGCGCGCGGTCGACTCCACGGAGTTGTTGGTCACCACGCCGACAATCACCACCTGATTGATCCCGTCCGCACGCAACCAACCTTCCAGCGCCGAATGGCAGAACGCATCGGGCACCTGTTTGTGCAGCTCGCCTTCGTCGTCCCACGGCATAAACGCCGGTTGAAACTCGACACCTGATTGCTGCGGCCAGAACACCGACTCCGGTGAGCGGGAGAAATGCCGCACATGAATCACCGTGCGCCCGCTGTCGCGCCAGGCGCTCAGCAGTTCCAGCATCCGCTGCTCGGCGTCAGGGTTGTTGCGTCGCCCCAGCTTGGGGTGGTTGATGCCCTGCTGCATGTCGATGAGGACCAGCGCGGCTTTCGGTTGGATGTCCACTGCTCTTCCTTTCATGACTGGAGGGGCGTACCCCGCTTTGCTGATCGTTTGACGCTGAATTCACTGTGACCGCACTCTCTGTAGAAGTGAGCTTTCTCGCGATTCCATTTTTTCAGCAACATCAATGTCTGCTGAAAGAACCTCTTCGCGGGCAAGCGCGCACCTACAGATATTTTGTCGCTCACTGACCGCAATCGCGAGCAAGCTCACTCCTACGGGGCTGCGTCAGCAGCTATTGTTTGCCTAATTAAACGGCACTGAAATGCTGCGCCCATTGCTGTTCGGCGAACTGCTCGATGATGAAGTCGACGAATGCACGGGTCTTGCCCGGCAGTAGCTTGTGCCCACTGTAATAGATGGAAATGTTGCCGTCCTCGACATACCACTCCGGGAGCACCCGTTGCAGCGCACCGCTGCGCAGGTACGGCAGGGCAAACGGCATGCTCACCAGCGCAACGCCGAGACCCTGACTCGCCGCGCGGCAGGCAGCCTCGGAATCACTCAGGGTCATGCGCACCTTTATGCGCAGCGGGCTCTGCTCATGGCTGCGATGGCTCAACGGCCAGGAGCGGATCCGCCCGGTTTGCGGCGAACGGATCAGAATGCCGTCGCAGTCGTGCAAATCGTCCGGGTGAGTGATGCCTTCGTGGGCGTCCACCCATTCCGGCGACGCCACCAGCACGCGGTGAGCGGGCGCCAGGTTGCGCGCGACAACGCCCTGGGGCAGATCGAATCCACCGCCGATGGCGGCGTCAAAGCCTTGGCCGATCAGGTCCACCTGCCGGTTATCGAAATGCCAGTCGGGGGTGATGGCTGGGTAACGCAGCAGAAAATCGGCCAGCAGCGGCACCACATATAGGCAGCCGAACATGGTGCCGACGCTGACTTTCAACGTGCCGGCGGGACTGCCCTCGGCGCTGGCCAGGTTGGCGACAGCGTTCTGGATGGTGTTGAGACTGGCGCTGACTTCGCCGAGAAACCGCTGGCCCGCTTCGGTCAGCGTCAACTTGCGCGTGCTACGCTGGAACAGTCTCACGCCCAGCTTCGCCTCAAGCTTGGCGACACTCTTGCCCACGGCGGCAGGCGTCAGGCTCAGGCGGCGCGCCGCCTCGGCAAAGCTGCCGACCTCGGCACTGCGCACGAAGCATTCGATGCTGTTGAAGTTCTCCATCGCACTCACTCACAACTTCCGGTTTACACAGACTATCTTGATTACCGGCTACCGCGCGGGTAATCGTCGACAGATACTTGTGTCCATCCACCCACTCCTCACATTCATCGGAGATCGACATGACGCATCCCACCAATTTGATCGGCAAAACAGCACTGGTCCAAGGCGGCTCACGCGGCATCGGCGCTGCGATCGTCAAACGGCTGGTCAAACAAGGCGCAGCAGTGGCCTTCACCTTCGTCAGCTCGGAAGCCAAGGCGCAGGAGTTGCAGGACAGCATCATCGCAGCCGGCGGCAAAGCCCTGGCCATCAAGGCCGACAGCGCCAACGCCGAAGACATCCGCAGCGCCGTCGCCAAGACCGTTGGAACGTTCGGCGGCCTCGACATCCTCGTCAACAACGCCGGTGTGCTGGCCATTGCGCCGCTCGAAGCGTTCACCCTCGAAGATTTCGACCGAACCCTGGCCATCAACGTACGCAGCGTGTTCATCGCCAGTCAGGAGGCGGCGCGGCATATGAAAGAAGGCGGTCGCATCATCAACATCGGCAGCACCAACGCCGACCGCATGCCCTTCGCCGGTGGCGGCGTATACGCCATGAGCAAATCGGCGCTGGTCGGCCTGACCAAAGGCCTGGCCCGCGACCTCGGCCCGCGCGGCATCACCATCAACAACGTCCAGCCCGGCCCGGTCGACACCGACATGAACCCGGCGGACAGCGACTTCGCCGAAACACTGATGGGCTTGATGGCCGTCCCTCGCTACGGCAAGTCCGAAGAAATCGCCGCCATGGTCGCCTACCTCGCCGGCCCCGAAGCGGGCTACGTCACCGGCGCCAGCCTGACCATCGACGGCGGCTTCGGCGCCTGATCCCGGCGCTCTCGCCTTCAACGCAAAGCCCCGGATCTTTATGAGCACCAGGGGCTGCGCGCTTTTTGCTTAACCGCATGAAAATTCTGAAAAAAAGTTTTGCCTTCGCCAAAGCTTTCGACTACATTAGCGCGCCTCGACAGACTGAACGTCTGAAGAGATACGGTGAAGTGTCCGAGTGGCTTAAGGAGCACGCCTGGAAAGTGTGTATACAAGAAATTGTATCGAGAGTTCGAATCTCTCCTTCACCGCCACATTAAAAAGATCCCCGCAGCGCTTATGGCGTGCGGGGATTTTTGTTTGTGTCTCTCGACACATTTCGTCTATGTGGGAGTGAGCTTGCTCACGAAGGCGGCATGTCGACCGCCACATCTTCTCCGGCCAAAACTTCTCTTCGCGAGCAAGCTCGCCCCCCCCCCCAGTTCCTGCATCGACTGGTAGACCAGTGATGTGTCTGCTCTTGCCCCGCGCCACCCCACCCAGCAAACGACCACGTGACCCCACCCACCGGAATAACTAGAATCGTCCCGCGTTGATTTTTCCACGCAAAGCGTCGGAAAAATCGCCATTTGGGTGTCTGAGCAGCTAAGGTCTACCCGTCGTAATGTGTGAATGAATTCAATTCCCGTACACGACTAGCGCTACACCCAAAAAAACAGTCCGTATTCCGGCCCCCATTGCGCACCCGCGAGAGACACACGCAGGGTGCGAATTCGCAGGAGAAGGTGATGAATGGCATCGGTAAACGTTTGCGCCAAGAAAGAAAACGTCTGAAATTGACACAAAGCGCACTGGGCGCCATCGGTGGCGTGGAAGCCAACGCTCAGGGGCATTACGAAAGCGGGCAGCGACTGCCCAGGGCGGATTATCTGTTCAAGATCGCCGCCGCCGGCGTGGACATTACCCGCGTCGTCACGGGAGTAGAGGCCTCGGCCCGCGTTGAATTGCCCTCGTTTTCGACGATGCAGACCCATGAGGAGTCGGAGAGTGAAGCCGATCTCGACAGCTCGGAAAGCATGGTGAAAATCATCAGCCAATTGCGCCAGAGCCTGTGGATCACGGCGAATGCGTTGTGCGAAGTGACCCGACTGGTTGACTCCGAAGCGCCGCGCTCGAGCGCCGATCATGTCGAAGATCACCTGAAGGTGTTGCAGGGCGACGCTGACATGTTCGCGGCCCTGGCGTTGGCGAAAGTCCAGAAAGCCGCCCACGAAACCCACTGATCCCGATCAGGGTCACTGACAACTGCACCTCTCGGATGGTAGCCTTGCGCCATCCAGGGAGGTTTCGATGATCCGATTTCCAGCATTGTCCGCAGCGATCATCACGTTGCTCTTGTGCGACGTGACGCACGCCGACGTATTCAAGTGCGTCGCCGCCAACGGCGCGATCAGTTTCGCCCAAAGCCCTTGCCCGACCTACGTGGGCGAATCCACAGCTCTGCGCCCGCCTCCGTCTCGACTTTCCAGCGAATGGGAGGAGACCGACTTCCCCTATCGCCTGAACAAGAACGCTACCGAGATTTTGCAAGTCAGCCGGCGCAGAAAGCTGATCATCACCAACGAGCGTGAAATTGCTGACCGGCTGCAAAGCATCCGCCCGCCTCCCCCTGGCCTGCCCTCGACGTGCGTCGCCCCTCGCTATGAAAGCGCCTGCTTCGATCCTTCCGGCGGCCGTGTTCGTCAGCCCGTCAAAAGCGGCCTGATGAAGTCCTCAGGAAACTGACTGCGCCGCCTGCTTACTGCTCACACGCGAATCGCGGCTTGCGGCTTGTCGCTTAAGGCTTGCCGCTCACCATTACTTCTCAATTTTCTGAACTAAGTTTTTACCGGCGCCGATGTGACGCCCCGTGAGAGCTGCTTACAGTCGGGCCCCATCGCCAAAATCACAAAAACGAGCCGGCCATGACCTCCACCGACACCCGCCACGACGCCGTTCAACACGCCGCACAAGCGCTGATCGACGCGTTCGCCCGCAACGACACCGAGGCCTATTTCGCCGCATTCGCTGACGACGCCACCTTCCTCTTTCACACCCTCCCTGCCCCCCTGCTGTCACGCGCCGCTTACCGCGATGTGTGGGCGGGCTGGCAGGCCGACGGCTTTGCGGTGCTCGGTTGCCAATCGCGCAACGCGCACATCAGCGTCGAGGGTGATGTGGCGATTTTCATGCACGACGTCGACACCCACGTCCGCTTCGGCTATGAAGAAAGCCATTTCAGCGAGCGCGAAACCATTGTCTTTCGGCACTATGGCGCGCGCTGGCTGGCCTGCCACGAACACCTGTCGGTGAAAACGGGCTAGCCCGGACGTGCCATCAAATGGCGAGTGGCCCTGAGAGGCTGCCGCCCGCACAACCCACTGCTTTACCTGCTTCATGGTCGCAATGCCGCCCACTGCCAATGCCACGATCGGGTTCACCGGTCGAGATAACGGGCCAGCGCTTGTGCGCCGGCCTTATAACAACACGACAGCGCGCAGGAACATCCCATGGCTCACCCCACCACCACGATCGAAACCTTCGGGGTCGAACAGATCCCTGACCATCAGCGCGACGCTGCGCCCCTCGACCTGTTTCGTCTGACCTTCGGCGGCGCCAACACTTTCGCCACGGCAGTGCTGGGCAGCTTTCCGGTGCTGTTCGGCCTGTCGTTCCAGGCCGGCGTCTGGTCAATCCTGCTGGGGGTCGTGCTCGGGTCGATCATCCTTGCACCGATGGGTCTGTTCGGCGCCCTCAACGGCACCAACAATGCGGTTTCTTCCGGCGCGCACTTTGGCGTTCACGGGCGCATTGTCGGCTCGTTTCTGTCACTGCTAACGGCGGTGGCGTTCTTCTCGCTGTCGGTCTGGAGCTCGGGCGATGCGTTGATCGGCGGCGCCAAACGCATGGTCGGCCTGCCGGAAAACGACTTCACTCTGGCGTTGGCCTACGGCGTTTTCGCCGTGCTGGTGCTGGTGGTGTGCATCTACGGTTTCCGCTTCATGCTGTGGGTCAACAAGATCGCGGTGTTCGCTTCAAGCCTGTTGTTCATGCTCGGCCTCTTTGCGTTTAGTGGCGGCTTCGATGCGGGCTTCGCCGGCACGGTCAATCGTGGCAGCGAGGGCTTCTGGGCGGCATTCATCGGAGCGGCGCTTCTGGCGATGAGCAATCCGGTGTCGTTCGGCGCATTTCTCGGTGACTGGTCGCGCTACATCCCACGCCAGACATCGAAAAAACGCATCATGGCGTCGGTGTTCCTAGCCCAGATCTGCACGCTGATTCCGTTTCTGTTCGGCCTGTGCACCGCGACCATCGTGGCCACCCAGGCGCCGCAGTACATCACCGACAACAACTACGTCGGCGGCCTGCTGGCGGTCTCGCCCAGCTGGTTCTTTCTGCCGTTGTGCCTGATCGCGATCATCGGCGGGATGTCGACCGGCACGACGTCGCTCTATGGCACCGGGCTGGACATGTCGAGCATGTTTCCACGCCTGCTCAATCGTGCCCAGGCGACAATTCTGATCGGCATCGCGGCCATCGCCTTCATCTTCATCGGCCGTTTCGCGTTCAATCTGGTGCAAAGCGTCTCGACCTTCGCGGTGCTGATCGTCACCTGCACCTCGCCGTGGATCGTCATCATGGTGCTCGGCCTGATCGTTCGCCGTGGCTTCTATCACCCGGCGGACCTGCAAGTGTTTACGCGGGGTCAGAGCGGTGGCCATTACTGGTTCGAACACGGCTGGAACTGGCGCGGCCTGGGCGCGTGGCTTCCGAGCGCGGCGGTAGGCCTGTGCTTCGTCAACTTGCCGGGGCAGTTTGTCGGTCCGTTAGGCAATCTGGCGGGCGGCATCGACATCAGCCTGCCGATCACCCTTGGCCTGGCGGCGCTGCTGTACATCACCTTGCTGCGCACCTTTCCGGAACCGGTCGGCGTGTATGGGCCCCACGGCCCTCACCCGCTGTCAGGTGATAACGCACACCGCAATGTGAAGAAGCCGATGGCGATCGGTTGATATTCCGACGCCGTTGACCGAGGGCTCGCTGCAAAGCGGGCCCTTTTTGTTCGGCGGCCTGCGCGCGGGGCTACCCCGACCGACGGGGCGTGTGCCGCTGGCGCCAGTGATTTACATCACGCACAATCGCCCCTCACCTCAGCATCCACCCACAGCAACACGTCAGCTCGACCCACAGGAGATCACCCCCGCATGAACGCAAACGACTGGACCGAAGCTGCCTTGGCGAAGTACATCGTGACCAATCCGATGTTGCAGGCTGAAATCCAGGATTTGAGCCCGAAAGAGCAGCAACAGCAGACCCTCTGGGCCTTCGAAGACGAAGCCGAAAATCTGGGGATCCCGACCTGGGAGCTGGCGCTGACTTTCATTGCCGAAACCCCCGAGCAGTTGAAGGAGTTGCGCCTTGCTGCACACAAGGAAGCGGCCGAGGCACTGGATATGGACTGGGAAGAGTACTGCGAACTGAACGAAGTCGAGGCTTAACCGCGCCCTCTCCGCTCGATCTCAGGGTCGCCAGGCCTGGCGACCCGCCCCCTGACTTGCCAGTCATCCTTTGCGCTTTACCTTGCCCTGCCGGGTGGGTAACGTCTGCGCCACTTCAAAACAAAAAAGGACTCGCTCCATGAGTGATTTGGTCGCCTATCAACTGGATGACGGCGTTGCGACGCTGACCCTGGCCAACGGCAAGGTCAACGCCATCAGCAACGAGGTGGTCGCCGCGTTCAATGCCGCACTCGACCGCGCCGAGCAGGACCGCGCCGTGGTGATCATCACCGGCCAGCCGGGGATTCTCTCGGGCGGGTACGATCTGAAAATCATGACCTCGTCGCCGGAAGCCGCCATGGCCCTGGTCGCCGAAGGCTCCACGCTGGCGCGGCGCATGCTTTCGTTCCCGTTCCCCGTGGTGGTCGCGTGCGGCGGCCATGCTGTCGCGAAAGGCGCCTTCCTGCTGCTGTCGGCGGATTACCGCATCGGCGTCGAGGGTCCATTCAGCATTGGTCTGAACGAGGTGCAAATCGGCATGACCATGCACCACGCCGGCATCGAACTGGCCCGTGACCGCCTGCGTAAAAGTGCCTTCGGCCGCTCGGTGATCTGCGGCGAAATGTTCGACCCAAAGGGCGCGCTGCAAGCCGGCTTCTTCGACAAAGTGGTCGCCCCGGAAGAACTCACCGAAGCCGCGCGCACCGTGGCGCTACAGATGAAGAAGATCAACATGCGCGCCCACAAGCAGACCAAGCTGAAAGTGCGCAAGGAATTCCTCGAGACCCTCGACCGGGCCATCGAGCTGGATCGTCAGATCCCGCTCTAAGGGATCCGCGACAACGCGCTGCATTCCCTGCGGCGCGTTCCCCCTGAAACATCCCGTTAAATTCCTGATCCTCCGCCCGGCCCGTGGCCGATTGCCGATTCCAGTGCACATCCGTACACTGCGCGGCTTTTCGCCTACCGGGTGGGTTTTGCATGCTGTTCGTATTGCGTATGTTGTTGATGGGCCTGCACTTTCTTGTCGCTGGCGCGCTGGGTCTTTTGCTTGGCTTGTGCCGCCCGTTCAACCCTGACAACAGCCGCCTGTGTGCTCGCCTCTACGCCCTCCCCGCCATGGGAATTCTCGGGCTGCGCCTGAATGCGCAGCTCAGCCCGCAGTTCGAGCACGCCAGGCCTTGCGTGATCATCTGTAATCACCAGTCCAATTACGATCTGTTTGTCCTCGGCAACATCGTGCCGCCGCGCACGGTCTGCATCGGCAAGAAGAGCCTCAAGTGGGTGCCGTTCTTTGGCCAGCTGTTCTGGCTGGCGGGCAATGTGCTGATTGATCGCGGCAACCCGCAGCGGGCACGCCGCGCCATTCTCCAGACCACCGAAACCCTGCAGCACAAAGACACTTCAATCTGGGTGTTCCCCGAAGGCACACGCAACGAAGGCGCGGAATTACTGCCGTTCAAACGCGGGGCTTTTCAGATGGCGATCGAGGCCGGTGTGCCCATCGTGCCCGTCTGCGTAAGCACCTACGTGCGCAGCATGAATTTGAATCGATGGAACAGTGGCGAAGTGATCATCCGCACGCTGCCCGCGATCCCGACAGCGGGCCTGACCAGCGAAGACATTCCGCAGCTCATCGGGCTCTGTCACGGCCAGATGCAGACCTGCATCGCCAGCATGGACGCGCAGGTCCGCGGGTCCGCTGCTGCCATCCGAACAGACGCTGAACAGCACTGAAAAAACCTGCAACTCGTTTAAATCCGCCGACTCTGATCAGGGAGCGCGCTAAGCTGCGCGTCAGTTCTCCCTAAAAGAAGAAGCAGACATTATGGGTCGAGTGGTTGCCGCTGCCGTTTACAGTGCCGGAAAGAAAGTCACCAACATCTCCCTCGACGAAGGCGCGGCCTGGGCGGCGAAGCCTGGGCATTTCGTCTGGATCGGCCTTGAGCAGCCAGACCTCGAACAACTGACCACGCTGCAGCGGCAGTTCAATCTGCACGAACTGGCCATCGAAGACGCGCTGGAAGTCCACAGCCGGCCGAAACTGGAGACCTTCGGCGACGCGCTGTTCATCGTGACCTACGCGCCGATCCGCGAGAACGGCAAGCTGATCTTCATCGAAACCCACATCTTCGCGGGCAAGGGCTACGTCATCACCTCGCGCAACGGCGATTCGAAGTCCTACGGGGTGGTACGTCAGCGCTGCGAGGCTCGGCCATTGCTGCTGGAGCACGGGGAAGACTTCGTCCTGTATGCGCTGCTGGATTTCGTCACCGAGAACTATCAGCCGGTCACCGAATCGATTCACTGCGAGCTGGAAGAGCTTGAGCACAACGTGCTGCGCAAGGACCTCAACGAAGCCGACATCCACCGCATCCACGCCCTGCGTCGTGACCTGCTGCGCCTGCGCCGTTACGTGGCGCCGATGGTGGAGATTGGTGAAGAGCTGCAGAAGCTGAGCTTTCCCTTCATCGACAAGAACATGCGACCGTACTTCCGCGACGTGGAGATCCACGTCAAACGGCAGATGGAAGACCTCTCCAACCTGCGCGACATCGCCAGCCAGACCATCGAAATCAGCCTGTTGCTGGAGTCCTCGCGGCAGAGCCTGACCCAGCGCAAATTTGCCGCCTGGGCCGCGATTCTGGCTTTCCCCACCGCCATCGCCGGGATCTACGGGATGAATTTCCAGAACATGCCGGAGCTGACCTGGCATTACGGGTATTACATGGTGTTGGGCGTGATCGTCGGCGGGTGCGGGATTTTGTTCGCGAGCTTCAAGCGGTCGGGTTGGCTTTGACGGGTTGGCGCGCCATGGTATTGAATCTTCAATGACTCACCGGGTGTTCCCACGGGGCTCGGCGTGGGGACTGACGAACTCTTAATCTGTGGGAGCGAGCTTGCTCGCGAAGACGGCGTTTCAGCCGCCGTAGATGTAGCGGATGCTCCAGCCTCTTCGCGAGCAAGCTCGCTCCCACAATTGATCGTTCGGCAGATGCACCTGCGTGGTTGCAAAATGAGCGCAACCGCGATGTCAGTTCACCGGCCGCTTGTTCGCCACAAACCGCATCATCCATTCCGCCACCGCCGTGCCGTGGTGGTCTTCTTCCAGGCTGGCGATGCCCTTCCCGTAGACCTGCTCACCCAGCGCGTCCTGACGGATGTCGAGCAAGGTGCGCGAGTAGTCGTGGATGAACTCCGGATGACCCTGGAAGCACAGCACCTGATCGTTGATGTGATACGCGGCGAATGGGCAGAACTCACTGGTGGCAATGACCGTTGCGCCTTCGGGCAACGCCGTGACCTGATCCTGATGGCTGATCAGCAGCGTGAGTTTGTCCAGCGCCGGCGTCATCCATGGCTGGGTCGGTGAGAGGTTGTAGTGATGAATGCCGACGCCCCAGCCTTGGGATGCGCGCTCGGTCTTGCCGCCCAGCAGCAGCGCCAGCAATTGATGGCCGAAACATACGCCCAGCAATTTGTCGCCGCGCTTGTAGCGTTCGAGCAGATACGTCTTGAGGGTTTCGATCCATGGATCGGTGCCGAAGGAATCGGCCTTGGAGCCCGTGATCAGATAGGCGTCGAATTGCTCGTCATCCGGCGGGTAATCGCCGTGCATGACGTTGTAGACGACGAACTCCGCAGGCACCGGCTGTTGAGCAAAGAGTTTTTCGAACATCCGCCCGTAACCCTGGTATTGATCGACCAGCTCCGGGCGAAGTACGTCGGTTTCCAGAATGCAGATGCGTAACGACATAAAAATTCCTGAAGCGACAAAGCGAAAATGCGTGGGCTCAAGCCTGCCTTGAAGGCCGGGGCAAGGCAAGGCCCAGTTGTGGCCGCCCGCTGTCGTCAACTGGACCCTCGCTGTCCCAACCCTTGATATGGCACAGCGAAGAGTCTTCGCTAGAACAGCGTCCCCTCTTCGGCTTTCTCCAATAGCAACGCAGGCGGCTGAAAACGTTCGCCATAGCGCTCGGCCAAGGCCCGGGCACGGGTGATAAACGGCTTCAGCCCGTATTGATTGACGAATTGCAACGCCCCGCCAGTCCAGGCCGGAAAGCCGATGCCAAGCATCGAACCCACGTTGGCGTCCGCCGTCGATCGCAGCACACCCTCCATGCAACGAACGGTTTCAAGGGCCTGAATGAACAGCAGGCGGTCGCGAATATCCTGGCCGCTGATCTGTGCGTCGGGCTTCTCAAACCGGGTTTTCAACTCCGGCCACAAGTGCTTGGGTCCGCCGTCGGGGTAGTCGTAAAAACCGCCGCCGGAGGTTTTCCCTGCGCGATCGAATTCATGCAACAGCTGCTCGATGACCGCGTCGGCCGGATGCCCGGCCAGCTCAACGCCCTGCTCGGCCAGGTCCTTGCGCGTCTGCTGGCGAATCTGGCTCATCAGCCGCAACGATACTTCATCGGACACCGCGAGCGGCCCCACCGGCATCCCGGCCTTGCGCGCCTCGGTCTCGATCATCGGCGCACTGACGCCCTCGCCGAGCATGGCAATGCCTTCGTCGGCGTAGGTGGCGAACACCCGCGAGGTGAAGAAGCCGCGCGTGTCATTGACCAGAATCGCGGTCTTGCCGATCTGGCGAACGAAGTCGAAGGCCCGCGCCAGGGTCATGTCGTTGGTGCGCGCGCCCTTGATGATTTCCACCAGGCGCATCTTCTCCACCGGGCTGAAGAAATGCAGACCAATGAAGCGCTCCTGCCGGCTGATGGCGCTGGCAAGGCCTGTGATTGGCAGCGTCGAGGTATTGGACGCAATCACCGCATTGGGCACGACCACTTGCTCGGCGGCGGCGCTGACCTGAGCTTTCAACTCGCGGTTCTCGAACACCGCCTCGATGATCAGGTCGCAGCCTTCAAGGTCGCTGTCGCGGCCTGTCGGCTTGATACGGCCCAGCACGGCATCGCGCTGAGCCTCGGTGATGCGGCCTCTGGCAAGCTGCTTGTTCAGCAGTCGCGCCGAGTAATCCTTGCCCTTCTGTGCCGCGGCCAGATTGATGTCCTTGAGGACCACGCTGACGCCCGCCACCGCCGTGACATAGGCAATGCCGCTGCCCATCAGCCCGGCCCCGAGGATGCCGACCTTGCGCATGTTGAACACCGGCGGCGCCTTGGGCCGCGCCTCTGCGGCCTTGACCCGGTTGAGCTGAAACCAGCTGCCGATCATATTCTTCGCGACAGGTCCCGTGGCGAGCTCGGTGAAGTAACGCGCCTCGATTTTCTCCGCTGTATGGAAATCCACCTGGGCGCCTTCCACGGCTGCGGCCAGGATCTTCTCCGGCGCCGGATAGCAACCCCAGGTTTTGCTGCGCAACATTGACGGCGCGATGGCCAGCATCTGCGCCACTTTCGGGTGCGCAGGCGTGCCGCCGGGCAATTGAAACCCCGGTTGATCCCACGCTTTGATCGGCGCCGGATTGGCCAGAATCCATTCGCGCGCCTTGGCCATCAGGTCATCGGCATCGCTGGCCAGTTGATCGATCACACCTGTTTTCAAGGCCTGCTCGACGCCCATTGTCCGGCCTTCCATCAGCAACGGCAGCGCTTTCTCCAGCCCCAACATGCGCACCAGCCGCACGGTGCCGCCCCCGCCCGGAAGCAAACCGAGGGTGACTTCCGGCAAGCCCAATCTGACCTGGCCGCCATTGATTGCGATGCGATGGTGACAGGCCAGGCACAGCTCCAGGCCGCCGCCCAATGCCGAGCCTTCAATGGCAGCCACCACCGGCTTGCCAAATGTTTCCAGCGCGCGAAGCTGGGCCTTGAGGTCCATGGTCATCTGGTAGAAGGCGGCGGCGCGGGTGGCGTCGACCTGACTCAGCTCGTTGAGGTCGCCGCCGGCAAAGAAGGTCTTCTTCGCCGAGCGGATGATCACACCGGCGATGGCCTCTTTGTCCGCCTGCAGGCGCTCGAGCGTCTCGGCCATGGCCTGGCGATACGCCGCGCTCATGGTATTGGCCTGCTGGCCGGGCATGTCGAGGGTCAGCGTAACGATCTGATCCGTGCCGGTTTCGTAGCGGATGGCATCGCTCATGCGGTCGTTCTTCCTGAAACGGTTATCGGGTAAAGGCGGTCGGCGTAGCGGTTATCGTGCTCCACGTTCATACCCGCTCGATGATCGTCGCGATGCCCATGCCGCCGCCGACGCACAGGGTCGCCAAACCGTAACGCAACTGCCGGGCTTCCAGCTCGTCGAGCAGCGTGCCGAGAATGATGCAGCCCGTGGCGCCAAGTGGATGGCCGAGGGCAATCGAGCCGCCGTTGACGTTCACCTTGTCGGGGTCGACACCCATGTCCTTGATGAACTTGAGCACCACCGAGGCGAAGGCTTCGTTGACCTCGAACAGGTCGATGTCATCAATGGTCAGCCCCGCCCGCGCCAGGGCTTTGCGCGTGGCGGGCGCAGGTCCTGTGAGCATGATGGTCGGATCGGTGCTGGTCACCGCCGTGACCACGATGCGCGCCCGTGGTCGCAGTCCCAGGGCCTGACCTTTTTGCGCGGTGCCGAGTAGCATCAACGCGGCGCCATCGACGATGCCGGAGCTGTTGCCCGGCGTGTGCACATGCTCGATGCGTTCGACATGGCTGTAGACCCGCAGCGCCGTGGCGTCATAGCCCATTTTGCCGATGGCCTCGAAACTCGGGCGCAGGTTGCCCAGCGCCTCCAGCGTGGTGTCGGGGCGGATGAACTCGTCATGGTCGAGCAAAAGCAGGCCGTTCTGGTCCCTGACCGGCACCAGCGAACGGCGAAACGCACCCCGCTCCCGGGCCAGCGCCGCCTTGTGCTGGGATTGCAGGGCGAACAGGTCCACGTCATCGCGGCTGAAGCCTTCGAGGGTGGCGATAAGATCGGCGCCGATCCCCTGAGGCGTGAAGTGGGTGTGCAGGTTGGTTTGCGGATCAAGTACCCAGGCGCCGCCGTCACTGCCCATCGGCACGCGCGACATTGACTCGACCCCGCCGACCACCACCAGATCCTCGAACCCGGAACGGAGCTTCATCGCTCCCAGATTCACCGCTTCAAGCCCCGACGCGCAGAACCGGTTGATCTGAAACCCGGCCACGCTGACGGCCCAATCGGCGACCAGCGCTGCGGTTTTGGCGATGTCGGCCCCCTGATCGCCGACGGGCGTAACGCAGCCCAGCACAATGTCATCGACGTGGTGGGTGTCGAGGTGATTGCGCACTTGCAGTTCTTTCAGCAGCCCTGCCACCAGATCCACCGGTTTGACGCTGTACAACGCGCCATCCGGCTTGCCCCTGCCCCGCGGCGTGCGCAAGGCATCGTAAATAAACGCTTCGGTCATGCTGTCCTCGCTAAACCGATGATCTGTCTTCTTATATGTCCGGCCGATAGTCGAACTGTCATGGGAGCACTATCTATCACAAGCGATATCACAGAGCGCGCTCTTTCACCGGATCGATTGACAGGGTAGCTGGTTGTGAGAAGTTTCGGACTCGGACGAACGGTAGCGGGCTATTGAAAGCAGGCAGTTTTGGTCGCAGGTGTCTAGCAGGCGAATATCTGAGCGACGGCTATCCGCCAACCCTAACGAAGTTATAAGAATTCGACTGGATAATCCTCAATGATCTAAGTCGCACAGCACGCGGGCTCTAAGGTTTAGTCAGTAGCAGTGGCGCCATAACAAAATCGATTCACCCAGCGCCCGCCGTCCACGATCTGCTGATCGGGGCACCTGCTCTTTTGCCTCACCTTTGCCAACCCCCGCCTTGGTCTCGACCAAAGCATATGGGTTTCTGTCGCTCAGGAATAACAAGAAAAGGCATTTACCATGTTCAAATTCAAGTTCAAGCGCTCGAAAATACGTCAGGCCGGACTCATCGTTTTCGCCACTACGCTGCTGCTGATCTTGCCGAACATGACACGGTTGTTTGGCTGAGCAGGCTGCGCTCGGCACGTGCAACATCCTGCGACGGCGTAGCCTGATTTCCTGTCTCATACAGGGTGAAAGTCGGCCGCACGGGTATCAGCTCGTTATGTCGCGGAGTGTCGGCTTGTTCTGTGGCGGGGGGAGTGGCTGCCTGGCGCACCGACTAGCGCGCAAGTGGTGGGAAGGCGGCCGAGCTGAACGCCCGACCGCTAGGGGCTGATCAACCCTGGCGTTGCACCTGAATCATCGGCGCCGGGACGGGCTTTTTCTTCGCAGCGGCCGGAACAGCAATCGGCGATGAGGGCGACACGACCACCTTGGCGTGCATCTGCTCGCAGCCACCGCCGCGACGCATGCCGCGCACCGGGCAGGCGTCCAGGTAATCCAGGCCAACCGCCAGCTTCAGATGCCGTTCCGGGATCGCCAACTGATTGGTCACGTCAAAGCTGTACCACGCGTCGTCAATCCACGCCTCCGCCCACGCATGGCTGGACAGGTGTTCGCTGCTGTCACTGTAGAGATAACCCGACACATAGCGCGCCGGCACCCCGAGACTGCGGGCGCAGGCCAGAAACGCGTGGGTGTGATCCTGACAGACGCCAACACGGCTGGCGAACGCTTGGGCGGCGCTGGTATCGACGGCGGTCGAGCCTGGCGTATAGGTGATGTGCTCGTTGAGCGCGTGCATCATATCGATCAGCGCGGTGCGGTCGGTGCGCTTGTGGGTCTGGGCAATGGCAAAGGCGCGAATCGCTTCGTCAGCCTCGGTCAGGCGGGTAAAGCGCAGAAACGGCAGCGACGACTGCGTCTCGTGTTCCGCCTCGCGCTTCTCGTCGATCTCGACCTGGCCGCGCGCACCGATGACGATGGCTTCGTGGGGTTCGTCCAGGGTCAGCACGTGGAGAATATTGCCGAACGGATCGATCTGAGCACGCACCGGGCGCGGCAATGCCAACTGCCAGCTCAACACCTGCTGGCGCTCGCTGTCGTGGGGGGTCAGACGCAAATACTGGATGCTGGCGCGGACCTGATCGTCGTAGTGATAGGTGGTCTCGTGGCTAATTGAGAGTCTCATGCAGCCTCCAGGTAAGAAGTGTGAATGACGCTACCCAGTTGGGCCAGAAGTGGAATGAATTCGTTCAACCACTCATGCAGGCCTTCATCGAGGATCTCGTCGATGCCGGTGTAGCGCAAGCGAGCGTCCAGCTCGGCGGCCAGACGCTGGGCGGGACGGCCATTGGCCCCGGGCAGACTGGCGAGAATGATGTCCAGCTCCTCCAGGCACGCGCGCAATGAGCGCGGAATGTCCGCACGCAACAGCAGCAATTCGGCGACCTGACGGGCACCCGGTGCATCGCGATAAACCTCCGTGTACGCCTCGAATGACGACAACGCGCGCAACAGCGCACTCCATTGATAGTAGCCAGCGGCGGAACTGTCTGCCGCCGCGTTGGCGGACGGGCCGCGCAATTCGAGCATTTCATAACGCGCATCGAGCATGCGCAGGGTGTTGTCGGCGCGCTCGATGAACGTCCCCAGACGAATAAAACGGAATGCGTCGTTGCGCATGATGGTGCCGTAAGTCGCGCCGCGGAACAGGTGCGAACGCTCCTTGACCCACTCACAGAACCGGCTCATGCCGTAACGGCTCAAACCCTGCTCGGCGATGCCGCGAATTTCCAGATACGTGGCGTTGATGTTTTCCCACATGTCCGCAGTAATGCGCCCACGCACCGCATGGGCACTGGCCCGCGCCGCACCCAGGCAACTGAAGATGCTTGCCGGGTTCTCGGCGTCCAGCGCGAAAAAGTGCAGCAAGCGTTCGGCGTGCAGGTCGCCGTGGCGCTCCAGGTAATCGTCCAGGGTTCCGGTGATCAGCAGGGGCATGGCGATTTCATTGAGGCCATCCCCGCGTCCGTCCTGGGGCATAAGCGACAGCGAATAACTGACGTCGAGCATCCGCGCGAGGTTCTCGGCGCGCTCCAGGTACCGCGACATCCAATATAAATCCGAGGCAGTTCTACTTAGCATTGGCAGGCATCCTTAATCCTCGACCACCCAGGTGTCCTTGGTTCCGCCACCCTGCGACGAGTTCACCACCAGCGAGCCTTCGCGCAGGGCAACACGCGTGAGACCACCGGGCACTACACGGGTTTCGCGGCCAGCCAGGACGAACGGGCGGAGGTCGATGTGGCGCGGGGCGATGCCGTTCTCGACGAAGGTCGGACAGGTCGACAGGCACAAGGTCGGTTGCGCGATATACGCGTGGGGCTTGGCTTTGAGCCGCGCCCGGAACGACTCGATTTCGGCGGCGGTGGCTGCGGGGCCCACGAGCATGCCGTAACCGCCGGAGCCCTGGGTTTCCTTGACCACCAGATCGCCCAGATTGGCGAGCACGTGGGACAGCTCCTCGGGCTTGCGGCACTGCCAGGTCGGCACGTTCTTGAGGATCGGCTCTTCGTCGAGGTAAAAACGGATCATGTCGGTGACGAAGGGGTAGACCGACTTGTCGTCCGCCACGCCGGTGCCAATGGCATTGGCCAGCACCACATTGCCCGACCGGTACGCGGCCAGCAGGCCCGGCACGCCGAGCATCGAATCCGGATTGAACGCCAGCGGATCGAGGAACGCGTCGTCGAGCCGGCGGTAAATCACGTCGACCGCTTTCGGGCCGTCGGTGGTGCGCATGAACACGCGGTCATCGCGCACGAACAGGTCAGCGCCTTCCACCAGTTCGACGCCCATTTCCCTGGCCAGAAACGCGTGCTCGAAAAACGCGCTGTTGAAGCGCCCGGGGGTCAGCACGACGACGCTGGGGTTATCCAGCGGGCTAGAGCTCTTCAGGGTGTCCAGCAACAGATTCGGGTAGTGATCGATCGGCGCGATGCGTTGCGCGGCGAACAGCTCGGGGAACAGCCGCATCATCATCTTGCGGTCTTCGAGCATATAGCTCACGCCGCTTGGCGTGCGCAGGTTGTCTTCGAGCACGTAATACGTGCCGTCGCCGTCACGCACCAGATCGACGCCGGAGATGTGCGAATACAGGTCGCGATGCAGATTCAGGCCTTGCATCGCCAACTGGTATTGCTCGTTGGCAAGGACCTGTTCGGCAGGAATGATCCCGGCCTTGATGATGCGCTGATCGTGATAGAGGTCAGCGAGAAACATGTTCAGCGCCTTGACGCGCTGAATGCAGCCACGCTCGACCACCCGCCATTCGCTGGCCGGAATGCTCCGTGGAATGGTGTCGAAGGGGATCAACCGCTCGGTGCCCTGCTCGTCGCCGTACAGCGTGAATGTGATCCCGGCGCGATGAAACAATAAATCGGCCTCACGCCGACGCTGAGCGAGCAACTCAGGCGGCGCTTCACCCAACCAGCGGGCGAATTCCCGATAATGCGGACGAACTATGCCGCCCGCATCGTACATCTCGTCATAAAAGGTGCGGATCATGCCGTACTCCTTGTCACCATGGACACCAGAGCCTTCGCAAGGCCCGTGCCATCGGCATAAACGCTTTAATATCAATGGGTTGAATTAAACAGCCGGAGCGTCCGCACCATTCCTGTGCACGATGCGCCCTAACCCGTTCCCCGACGCTTCATGGCGAAGCGTCGTTCACTCTGAAAATCTATCGCTGGCATAGCGACAGTTCATTTCCGTCCGGTTCAGGGGCTGAGCATAATCGCCCCATACCGCAGATCAACCCGCCGGATCACACAAGGCGATTGGCTCAAAACCTTATTGGCAACGCCACCCGATATTCCCTTTCCGCCGCTCCGAAGAGAGCGGCTTTTTTTTGCCCGTGATTCAGCTCGGTGCATCTCCCGCTCCACACTTGGTCGTGAAGGCGGGAGACAATTTTCAACGATCGGCGCCTCGCTTCGGCGCATGACGGTTGATCAGCTCAATGAAGGCGCTTGAGCTCCTGTTTGACGCCCCAGCCTTCAACCTCCCCGTCCAGACCGAAAATCGCCGTCTGGAAATCCTGCTCGAAGTCGCCTATCCCGTCGTACGTTGCGTACATCAACTTGCTCAGTTCCAGGTGCCACGCACCGTCTTCCAGTGCATTGAGCTGGACATTCACTGACTCGCCACGAAATTTTTCCGCAGCCTGACGCGCCCGGTCCTCATCCGGAAAGGTGGCATAGAACTCGATGGGGTGAATGCGTGCGAAGTCGAAACCGCCTTCTTTCATGCAGCGCAGAACATGGCTGCTGATGTCTTCTTGATAGGCTGTGCTCATGAAACGTCCTCCTATGCAACGATAGATAGAGTTTCAACTATCCCGAAACACCCCTCGATGGCGAGGCGTGTAGCGGCAGGTCATCTGCCGCCCGGGACTCAAGCATGTCGCTGACAAGGCCGGTGCGTTTTACAAAACGGGCATACGTACGCAAGCGGACTCGGGTAGATGCATCACCGACCTCGATCGCAGAGTACGCCCATTGCCAGTGCGTTGCCAATTGGCAGGATGGCGGGAAATACAGGCTTCTTACGAAGCCTCGATGATGGAGATGATCTGTACCGCGTTCTGCTCTTTGAGTGTCTTCACGGTGGGCTCGGCAGTGCGACCGTCGAGGTCGTTCAGATCAAGATCACTGGCGACCGGAAACAGGATGGGACGGAGTTGCTGCGCAGCCTCTTCTTCACTGGGACGGTGATCGGATTCAAGATCGAGGGTTTGCTGCACACCGTCTTTGTCCAGAAACGAAATAGTCCACACTTTCATCAATGTCTCCTCAGTAAAGGCCTGACAACGGCCTGATGATCTTGACCCTTGCAGCGCAACGACGTTCAACCCGAATCGTCAGCGCACAGCTGACGTTGGCAGCCTGAAGCCAAGGATTCGCAGGCAAAAAAAACGCCCCGGTATCGGGGCGTTTTCATCAGGCTGCGGTCATTGTGGCTTGGCGTCTTTGACCCCTGCCGTGTTGTCCAGCAGGCTCTTGGTCGCGGTCTGCAGGAAGCTGTCGAGCTTCTTGCGCAACTCAGCGACGTCCGGCGCATTCGGCATCAGCTCGGCATGGGGCTTGGTGCCCAACTCGTAGCTGTAGACCTTCGGCTCCATTTCCTTGGGTTCGATCAGGATCCGGTTGCCGGTGACCAGCGCCACGGTCTGCTCGCTGCCCGATGGCTTGATTACGCCAAAGCCCTCGTCTCCCGCCGGCAGATTGAGCAGGTCGCGGCCCCAGCACTGGTGCACGGTGTCGCCACCCAGGCGGCCCATGATGGTCGGCACGATGTCGATCTGCGTACCGACGATGCTGCTGCGCTTGCCGAACTTGTCCTGCAGGCCCGGGGCGATCATCAGCATCGGCACGTTGAAGCGGCCCAGGTCCATCTCGGTGATCTGCTCGTTGTTGCCGAAGCCGTGGTCACCGACGACCACAAACAGCGTGTCTTTGTAGTACGGCTCTTTCTTGGCCTTCTCGAAGAACTGCCCCAGCGCCCAGTCCGAATAACGCATGGCGGTGAGGTGTTCATCCAGCGTGCCATGCCCGGTGACGCGCTCGACCGGCAGATTGGCCGGCAGTGCGTACGGCGTATGGTTGGACAGGGTTTGCAGCAAGGCATAGAACGGCTTGCCTTTGGCCTCGCGGGCTTTCAGCTCCTCGGCGCCACGGTCGAACATGTCCTGATCGGACACGCCCCAGGTCGGGTCCGAGAACACCGGGTTGACGAAGTCGTTGCGGCCAATGAAGTTGGTCATGCCCTGGTTGCTGAAGAAGCCTGACTGGTTGTCCCAGGCGAAGTCACCGTTGTAGACGTAAACGTCGTCGTACTTGCGCGCGCTGAGCAGCTGCGGCAGACCCGACAGCTTGTGGCTGCCTTCCGGTGTCTGCATCAGGTATTCAAAGCCCGGCAGGTTCGGGAAGCACGCCATGGTCGCGAACATGCCCTGATGGGTGTGCGTACCGTTGGAGAAGAATCGATCAAACAGCAGACCTTCCTGGGACAGTTTGTCGAAGTAAGGCGTGATGTTCGATTCGTCACCCAGCGCACCCACCGAATGGCCGGCGAAGCTTTCCATCAGGATCACGACGACGTTCTTGATCGGCAGCGTGTTGGCCGGCGGCGGTGTGAAATCACGACGGACAGCGGCTTTCTCAGGATCAATCAGCTTGTCGTTGGCGGTCAGCAGCATGTCGCGGACCGTCTGCTGGGCTTCAGCCACAGGCAGGGTCGCTTTCCAGATGTTGTCGCGGTCCTCGGACATGCGGCTCTTCGCCGCCGCGATCAGCGTCAGCGTGCCGTTCAGGCCAAGGGTGTTGGCGAAGTTGGAGTCAGTGGTGTAGGCATCGCCCCAACGCAGCGGCGGGCCCTGGCGCAAGGTGCCGCGAGCGGCGATGACGGCCACCACCAGACACAGCAGGAAGACCACGGCACGTTTGTACAACGGCGCGACCACACGGTTGTCGGCGCTGGCGACGTTGAACCCGCCACGGGGACGGGTCACGCGATCGACGCCTTTGAAGACAAGGCTCAGCAACCAGGTCACCAGTGCCCACGCCAACAGATAACGAACCACCGGGTAGCCGTACCAGATCATGCTCAGAACGGTTTTCGGGTCTTCTTTGACGTATTGGAAAACCAGGCCGTTCAGGCGCTGGTGGAATTCACGGTAGAAGTCCATCTCCATCAGGCCGAAGAACGCGGTCAGGCTCGCAACCAGCGTTAGCCAGAAGCGAAACACCCCACGGGCCGCCATCAGGCGCGCGCTGAACAGGGACAGCAGAAGGGGAATCAGGATGTACACGACCAGACGCAGATCGAATCGCAGGCCATTGCCGAACGCCTCGACAAACGTCGAAGCCGGCGTCGCGCCGATGCCTTCGCGGTTATAGACCAGCAGCGCAACGCGCAAAAGGGTGTACAGGACCATCAGCACCAGGCCGCTCAGGAGCGTATAGGCCAGGTGCGATTTGACGGTAGGTTGCGGCGCGCGCGCCGGGGCGTCCGTTTTGGCCATGTGTTGTGGGATCCGTTGGATTCAGGTTTAGGTTCAAAAAGCGGTGCGCCCGACCACATCGAAATGCCGGTCCGGGCTGCGGGGGCCAAATATTACGTGAACCCTCGCGGTTTACCACCGATCCCGCGCATTCTTCATGACGGATCGGCTCAATCATTTATCTCAATCAGTGGGTAGCCTTGGAACGGCGCGAATCTTCCCGAAGAAACGGTGAAAATTCCGTTCATTAACGACGCCACTCATATTTTCTTACAAAGCCTTGAATAGCGCTCACACCTTGAACGTCTGGGCATACCGCTCGACGGCGTGTTCGATGGCGTCGAAAACATGGGGTGCGTGGGCGTTGAGCGAGGCGTTTTCCTGCAGCGACGCCTGCACCGCTGCGATCAGCCGTTCGATGCGCACGTTCGGTTTGCGGATGTCGCAGGTCGACGCGAGGGTCAGAATGCCGAGCCTCGAGCCGAACAGGCTCTTCGAGCCATCCAGGCGCAGGGCGAGCGCGTCGTCCTTTATGTACGCGGTGGTGTTGACGATGTCGTAGGCTGGCGCCAATTGAGCGTCCGCCCCCAGCGGGTCGCGATACAGCACCCCGAAGTTCTTCAGATGGGCATCGCCGTTGCCGACCATGCAACTGAGCGCGACGATGTCGAAGAACTGATCCAGCGAATCACGCACGTGCTCAGGCGCGCAGAACAGGCGAATGGCCTTGGCGATGTTTTCATAGCTGGAGTCATATTTCTGTTCCGTGCCCAGGCCCATCAGCACGGCCATGTCCTCGAAGCCGATGGCACGCTGGTCAGCGTCCCGATCAAAGCGGCGCATGACGAACAGCTGACGGTTATCCGACAGATAAAATTCCGGTACCGGCATGCCGGCTCTGCGCGCCGCGTCCATGCACACGTATTCGTTGACGGCCAGCCCGGGGAAGTCCGCCCTCCCCGACTTGACGATCAATTCGGGCATCAACAGTGTGGCTTTAGGGTCCGTAACGAAGTCCGAATCGGGCACGATGACCTTGGGCTGAACGCCTGAAATCCCCGTGCGCAAAATGTATTGATCGACCAGTTCGGCAAACAGATCCTGCGTCCCGTCCCAACTGAGTATCTGCCCCAGGCTTTTGCCTGCAACGGGGCCCGCCCCACCCAGCAAGTCGTCGATCATCGGAGACGCCACGGCGACGCGGCCGACGGGCGAACCGCTACCGGTCAATGCCATGAGCAGCATGGGGTTGACGGGCGTGGTTTTGGCGAGGCGATTGCGCAACTGCTCCAGCACGAAGCCTTCGGGCAGGTTCATCTGGAAGACGGGATGCAGGCTGCGCGAGACGTAAGCCGCATCGCGAACGCCCATGGTCAGGCTGATCTGCGACGCCGGGCTGGCGTCCAGGCCGTAGCGAAACAGGTAGTCGCCGGACTCAGATGCCGACAGCTCACCACTCTCACCCTCCGGGGTAAAAATGCGTACACGATCCAGCGGTTTCACTGGAACACCTCGCGCAGCTCTTCAAACGTCGGGCGTCGGGCGGAAACGACTTTTATCTCGGCATTCAACGCGGCCAGCACCTTGGCGTAGAAATTCACCGCCACGGTCGGGCTGCCTTTTTCGACTTCTGCAAGCTTTTGCCGTGTCATGCCCGACTGGTAGGCCAGCTGCACCTGAGTAAGGCCGCGGGATTTGCGCATCTCTTCGATCTGGCTGCCCAAGCGCTCGAGCAATAACGTCGCGTCCATTTGTCACGCCTGCATAACATTAAACAATCAATGGAATGTATACGTGACATGACTGGCGAGCAAGGAGAAGTTACGCAAACCTGACATCGCCTGGCTAATGTCATGTTTGCGTAACACATCAGCCGTCAGAAGTTGCTGGGCTTGCTGATCGCCTGAAGCACGTACTGCGGCAATGCAAAGGCGCCGATGTGGACCTCAGGGTTGTAGTAACGGGTGACGATGCCGCTGCCGGCGAATCGCTGACGCAGGGTATCCAGCGAAATCTTGCGGTGCTCGGAATCCGTCGAGCCCCAGGCAAACGTCATCGCGCCACCAATATAGGTGGGCACCGCTGCCTGATAGAAATGCCAGTCGGCGAACAGGCCATTCATGCGCCCTGCCGTGGTCTGCACTTCGCTCAGTTGCATGAACGGCGTGCCGTTCTGCGTGACCAGAATCCCGCCTTCGTTGAGGCAGCGATGGCAGGCCTGATAGAAGTTTTCCGAAAACAGCACTTCACCCGGCCCGATCGGGTCCGTCGAATCAGAAATGATGACGTCAAATTTTTCCTGAGTGGTGGCAACGAAGCGCATGCCGTCGTCGATGACCAGGTTCAGACGCGCATCATCGAAAGCGCCTTTGGAGTGGTTCGGCAGGTATTCCTTGCACATCTCGACCACAGTGCCGTCAATCTCGACCATGGTGATGTGCTCGACCGTCGCGTGCTTGGCGACTTCGCGCAGCATGCCGCCATCGCCACCGCCGATGATCAGCACACGTTTGGCGCGGCCGTGGGCCAGAATCGGCACATGGGTGAGCATCTCGTGATAGATGAATTCGTCGGCTTCGGTCGTCTGAATCACGCCGTCCAGCGCCATGACCCGGCCCATGCGCGGGTTCTGAAAGATCACCAGATGCTGATGCTCGGTGCGCACTTCATGCAGCATCTTTTCCATGCGAAAGCGCTGGCCATAGCCTTCATACAACGTTTCTTGATAATCGCTCATGGATGGAGTCCCCGATAACTACTGATGACAGGACGGCAGGCCGCCCACAAGAAGGCGCGCATTCTACGTCGCGGAGCATGACAGGTCGAATGTCGTGGTGGCGCGGGTGATCTGGCAAAACAAAAACGCCCGACGGGCCAGGCCAGTCGGGCGTCATGTGTTCTGAAGCCTTGCTGCGATACTAGATACGCACGTTGCCACGCGGGCCAGCGATTGCCCAGATGATCAGGCCCAGCACCGGCAGGATAACGATCAGCAAAATCCAGAGGATTTTCTTCCCGGTTTCCGCGCCGCTTTTCAGCACGTTGATGATGGCCCAGATATCCAGCGCCAGAATGATCAGGCCAATCAGACCGTTGAAGGTAGAACCCATGGTGTTGCTCCTAATTGAAGGCTTGCTCACTTGAGAGTGGCGGGTTGCAATCAGGGTTCCATTGGTCGGCAGGGATATTTCTTGGCGCAGCAAAACGCGGTGCCGGAGATCAAACCTGCGCCTTGAGCGCCTCCAGCGCGGGCTCTACCAATATGCCGAGCTCGACGCCGAGTGCCATGACCCGCTCAACGTCAGCGCCGTAGACCAGCACCGTCTGCAACACGTGGTCCAGCGGCTCGCTGATGTCCATCAGCACATACCCGCCCATGTCCTTGTTCATGCTGGAAAGCTGAATCTGAATTCGGTTAAGCGCGGCCAGGGGTTCAGCTTTGGTCAGCTGTTTGGGCTTGATGTTGAACGGCACGTTGGGGCCGAACGACGCCATGATCTCGGTGAGCAGATCAGGATAGGTATCAGCCTGAAGCAAGACGGTATCAGGCAGGCTGCCGATGACGACCCACTCGCCCAGCGGGATCGGGAAGGTGTCGTCGAAATTGATGTCGGGGTTGGCGGTCAGAAATGCGTCGGGGTCGGCGTAAGCCTGGGCGGCTTCGTCGGCGATTTTTTCGATTTCTTCATCGCTCATGCAGCCGGAGCTGATCTTGCTGATGAATTCGATGAGTGAAGCTTTCATGGCAGATCGTCCGGGGGCTGGAAAACAGGCGCGCAGGATAGCTGGAAATGCTGCGCGCCTCTATCGCTTACGCCCCCAGACGTGTGAGCTGTTCGGCGGTCTCGGTCGCGCCCATGGTCTGCGCGGCCATCAGCGGGGTGACACCCTTGGCATCCTGGATGTGAGGGTTGGCACCTTTGGAGATCAGGTAGTCGACGATCGCGGTACGGTTGAACATCGCCGCCATCATCAATGCGGTACGGCCGTCGGCTGATGCGCCTTCGACGTCTGCGCCGCCTTCCACAAGGATCTTCACGGTTTCCAGATCGCCCTTGAACGCAGCGCCAGCGATCGGGCTCTGGCCGTTGTCGTTGCGCAGTTCCGGGTCAGCCTTGTGCTTGAGCAGCACCCGCACTGCGTCCTGATGACCGTGGTAGCTGGCCAGCATCAACAGCGTGTCGCCTTTATGGTTGCGAAGATTGGGGGTCAAGCCGTTTTCCAGCAGCCGGTCGAGCATCGGGGCGTCACCAGCACGAGCCCGGTCGAACACCTGCTCGGCAAATTCCAGTGCCTCTTCGTCTGTCATGCGCGTGGCAGAACCGGGCGTGGTGGGGGCTTCTGACATTTCTTAACTCCAGTAGCGCAAGGCATTGCGCGGGACAAAATCAAAGGATGCGGCGATTCACGGGCCAGGCAATCTATGAGCCGTGGACAAAGCCTGTAGTTCCACTGATGACGCCATCGCTCATGCGCACCGTCGATAGCGCCGCCGCAGATGACACCAACGATGCCAGCTTCATCAACCGGCGCCAAACGATCAGTTTCAATGAGCCCGATAGCGCCAGCTGACAGCCCGGCGAGAAAATTTCGCAACAAAACGAAATAAATCCCGGATACCGCTGTCTCAGTTATGTCCGCAAAGCCCGACTCCCGCCCCGCAGCACCCCTTCACCACCCCCCACTCCGGTAAATTGCAGGATGCACGAGAGGCATTCATGCAAATTGCACGAAGCAGAATTTTTGAAAAACCTATAAACCCTTGATTTTATTGAAATTTATTTAACGTCAAAAGCTGGCACAGTCACTGCACTAGTCATTCCAAGCCTGTTATCCCATGAGCAATGGAGCCTCTAGACATGACTTTCATCCAAGAAAAATTCGCATCCGTATTTTCCGATTTCGAAGTCACCACCCAGCCGCGTCCGGACGGTGGCGTTCTGTTGACTCTGCGCAATGAAGAAGGCACCAACATCCGCCGCTGCGTGTCTTACGCTCAACTGCACACCCCAGTACAACTGGAATGGGTGATCAGCGCGATTCGTCGCGACTTGGCCGCACAAGCCAGCGAGCTGCCCGCTATCTCGATGTTGCAGAGCCAGCACCGTTTTGATCTGCCTACTTATCACACCCGATAAGTACGAAGCCGGAACCTGGCGTTCCGGTAGCAGCACGTTTCACTCTCATCGAAGCATCCCTTGTAGATTCCCGCGATAGTCGATGCTATCGCGGTTTTTTTTTGGGCTTTTTTTCGCTGAGGGCGACGTTAGACGCTGGCGCGCATTGGGCCTCCGTCTACTGGATGATCCCCCGACACAATGCCTCGCCCACGGCCTGAGCGCGGTTGGTGACCCCGAGCTTGGCGTAGATGCTCTTGAAGTGATGCTTCACGGTCGCCTCCGAAACTTCTTTTATCAGCCCGATCTCCCACGCCGTCTTGCCTTCCCGCGCCCATTTGAGGATCTCCAGTTCTTTCGGAGACAGCGCCCGCGTCTGCAGTTGTCGGCCCTTCCCCGCCACGTGAAGCATCGGCACCAGACTGGTGAGCAGGTAGCGATCGTTGTGGCTCAGCGGTCGCTCCATGCCGTTGAGCGTGCAGATGGTGACGACGCCCTGATTGGCGCGCGTCTGGCTGCTGTAGCCATAGGAAAACGCCGGAAGCAGGTCGCAATCCTCAACGGCAGCCATGTAGGCAGCAGACGGCGGGTAGGTCTTGAAGGCCTCTTCCCAATTCAGAAAGCCCATGGTGTGGCGGTAGCAACGGATAACCGGGTCTTCGATCATCAGGCGTCCCTGGCAATAAAGATCCTTCCAGTAGCTGTCGACGTTCGACGTGATGCAACTAAGCAGCACGCCGTTGCGATACTGATAAAGCATGGCCCGTTCGCTGCGGCATTCGGCCCGTAGCCAGTCAAGTGCGTTGGCGATGGCCGCATCGCCGTCCTGTTCAGTGATGCTGCTGACCATTTGTTGTATCAACGGACTCAGCGTCCCTGTCTGTGCGTTTTTCATGTTCCCCTCCCGTTTAAAACCATCAAATTCGCAGCCCTGATGCCCCTTGGATTTTTTATGCATGGCAGCTGAAAACGGCGTCAGGTGCTGTCGTCAACACGACCGCACGAGGCGCATTCAAAAGCTGTCAGGGTGCGACAGGCGAAGGGTTACACAGTCGAGGAGGGTTAAACACAGCGTCGAAAACAAACAGGCATGCCTGACCGTGAAACAAGCAACTTCCCACAAACGAACAAAAACCAACTTACATTTTTCCGCATTTGGATACAAAAACGGCCAATGTCAGAGACATCGGCCGTCGGTTTTCATCACACCTGATGCGTCAGAAAGCGCTGGGCTCTATCGCCATAAAATTGCTCACGTTGATGTGCCCGTTCAGTTCTCCGCCATCGCGCACCAGTGCGCAGGTGGCCATGCCGGCCTGTTGCGCGGCATCGAGTTCTTCGACGATGTCGGACAGAAACAGAATCGCTTCCGCCGGATGCCCGATGCTTGAGGCAATTGATCGATAGGACGCCTCGGCACGTTTGGGCCCGGAGGTGGTGTCGAAGTAGCCGCTGAACAGCCCGGACAGATCGCCCGCCTCGGAGCAGCCGAAGATCAACTTCTGCGCCTGGATCGAGCCCGAGGAGTAGACGTACAACGCGTACCCTGCCTGATGCCAGCGTTTCAGCGCCTCAACGGCATCCGGGTAAACGTGTCCCTTGAGCTGCCCGGCCTGGTAACCCTGCTGCCAGACCATGCCCTGCAATGCCTTGAGCGGCGTGGCTTTACGGTCTTCGGCGATCCATTGCAACAGGATCTCGATGACCCGATCGACACTCGCGTCAGGTTCAGCACTGTCGTTGCGCACGGCCTGCAACTGCGCGGCCACGTCGGGTTCGCTGGCATGCTGCCGAACGAACCCGGGCAGATGCTGCTTGGCGTACGGAAAGAGCACGTCGAAGACGAAGCTCACCGCGCTGGTGGTGCCTTCGATGTCAGTCAGGATCGCTTTGATGGTCATGTTGGTCAGTCTTCCAGGCGCGGGAACTGGCTGGCGATGCTTTCGCCGGTGAACTTGGCCACCCAGCCTTCCGGGTTGTTGAACAGGCGAATGGCAACGAAATGCGGATGCTCGCCCATGTCGAACCAGTGACGGGTGCCGGCCGGAACCGAGATCAGGTCGTTTTTCTCGCACAGCACGGCGTAGACGAAGTCGTCGATGTGCAGGGTAAACAGCCCGCGGCCGGCGACGAAGAACCGCACTTCGTCTTCGCCATGTTGATGCTCCTCGAGGAACTTGGCGCGCAGTTCGGCCTTCTGCGGGTGGTCACTGTTGAGGCTGATCACATCGACGGTCACGTAACCCCGCTCGGTCATCAGCCTGTCGATCTGGGTGCGGTAGGCCGCGATGACCTCCTCCTGGCTGGCGCCGGGGGTAATCGGCGTTGCCGCCTGCCAGCGGTCAAACGCCACGCCGTGCTCGGCCAGGGTCGAAGCAATGTCTTCCAGGTGGGTCAGGACCTTGTTGGGCAGTTCGGGGGATGACACGTGGTAAACGGACAGACTGCTCATTGCGGGGCTTCCTCGGTTCGGTCCGCGTCTGTCGGCTCTGGGGCCGATCCGACGCGTTTGATTCAGGCAGTGGGGACGCTGCGCGCAACCATCAACGCTGCAGCGATCAGCGGTTGAGCACGGACAGGGTCTTGAGCTCGCATTCGAACAGGAATTCGAAGGCTTCGATCTGGCGCAAGGCATCGTTCATCTTCGCGCCCCAGGTGTACAAACCATGACCGCGAATCAGGTAACCGGCGCAGTCAGGGTGCTGATCCAGCCAGGGCTGAACCTTGTCCGCGAGCCGGGCAATGTCCTGATCGTTGTCGAAAATAGGCACCACCACTTTTGATTCATGGGTGGAAACGCCGCTGAAGGCTTTTTGCAGCTCGTAGTCCTCGAACACCAGGTGGTCGCCGGCAGTGAGCCGGGACAGCACGGTGGCGTTGACCGAGTGAGTGTGGAGCACGGCGCCTACCGCTGGCTTGCAGCTATAAAGCTGTGTGTGCAGCAGGGTTTCGGCCGACGGCTTTTTGCCCGGTTCCAGGCTGTTGCCGGCCAGGTCGGTGGCCAGCACGTCGTCGATGCCCAACTGGCCCTTGTGCTTGCCGGAGACGGTCAGCAGCGCTTCGGTCGGCGACAGGCGCACGGAATAATTGCTGCTGGTGGCGGGCGACCAGCCCCGGGCGTACAGAAACTGCCCCGCTTCGATGATTTCCCGAGCCAGTGCTTCGCGACTCATACGCGCTCCTCTTTCATACATGTGGCGGTCAGGACAGCAGCGGCCACGGCCGCCAGACTCGCAATGGCAAAGGTCCAGCTGGCGCCCAGCGCGTTCCAGCTGTAACCGGAATACAAAGCGCCCATCGCCCCGCCGGTGCCGGAAAGGGCGGCGTACAACGCTTGACCCTGACCTTGCTGGCGTGGGCCAAAACTGCGTTGCACGTAATGCACGGCCGACGCATGAAAGCTGCCGAAGGTGGCTGCGTGCATCAGTTGGGCGACGATCAGAATCGCCAGATGATCGGCCAGATTACCCAGCAAAAGCCAGCGCAATGCGGCGATCACGAAGCTGGTGATCAGCACCTGACGGACACTGAAGCGCTGCAGCACACGGCTCATCGCCATGAACATCAACACTTCAGCGATCACCCCCAGCGCCCACAGCAGGCCAATCACCCCGCGGCTGTAGCCGAGGTGTTCCAGGTGCAGCGTTAGAAAGGTGTTATACGGCCCGTGGCTCAGTTGTATCAATGCGACGCTGACATAAAACGCCAGCACGCCCGGCCTGATCATCTGCCTGAGAAAGCCCTCCCCCGCGACCCGCACGCCCGAGACCACCGGTTGAGCATTCGGCACCCACCAACTGCTGGCGATAATGCCGAGCAGGATCAACAGCAGCAGTTGCGGGTAGTAATCCAGGCTGAACCACTCCAGCATCCGGCCCAACACGACCACCGAAAGAATGAAGCCAATCGATCCCCACAGCCGGATCTGGCTGTAGCGGGAAGTCTGGCCCTGCAAATGCGTCAGCGTGATGACTTCGAATTGCGGCAGCACCGCGTGCCAGAAAAACGCATAGAGGGCCATGACCATTGCCAGCCAGGCGTAGGACGGGTCGACGAGAATCAGGCTGAAACAGGCCAGTCCGCAAATGGCGCCGAAGCGCACGATGGTCAGGCGTCGGCCGGTGTAATCGCCGAGCCAGCCCCAGACGTTGGGCGCAACGCAGCGCATCAGCATCGGGATTGCTACCAGCTCGCCGATGCGCGCGGCGGAAAATCCCAGGTGGCTGAAATACAGCGCCATGTAGGGCGCCGTGGCCCCGAGCAGGGCGAAATAGAACAGATAGAAGCTGGCGAGCCGCCAGTAAGGAAGCGCCGCCACGCTCAGATGACCGCGGCGGCGACGCGCGGCTCAGGCATTACAGCTGACCCAGAATCGGCGTGGTGACGCGCACGTCAGCGTTTTGCCCGCGGTGGCGCAGCAGGTGGTCAACCAGGACGATGGCCATCATCGCCTCGGCAATGGGCGTGGCGCGGATGCCGACGCAAGGGTCGTGGCGGCCTTTGGTGATGACTTCGACGGAGTTGCCATCGACGTCGATCGAGTGCCCCGGCGTGGTGATGCTGGAGGTCGCTTTCAGGGCCAGATGCGCAACGATCGGCTGGCCGGACGAAATCCCGCCGAGGATGCCGCCGGCGTTGTTCGACAGAAAACCTTCCGGGCTCATTTCGTCACGATGCTCGGTGCCGCGCTGGGCGACGCAGGCAAAGCCGGCGCCGATCTCGACGCCCTTGACCGCGTTGATGCTCATCAACGCATGGGCCAGTTCGGCATCGAGACGGTCGAAAATCGGCTCGCCCAGGCCCGGCATCACGCCGTCGGCCACGACCGTGATCTTCGCGCCCACCGAGTCTTGATCGCGACGCAGCTGGTCCATGTAGGCTTCCAGCTCCGGCACCTTGCTCGGGTCAGGGCTGAAGAAGGCGTTGTCTTCCACCGAATCCCAGGTCTTGAACGGGATTTCGATCGGGCCGAGCTGGCTCATGTAGCCGCGAACGGTAATGCCCTGGGTGGCGAGAAACTTCTTGGCGATGGCCCCGGCGGCGACGCGCATGGCCGTTTCCCGCGCAGAGCTGCGACCGCCGCCACGGTAGTCGCGGATGCCGTATTTGTGGTGGTAGGTGTAATCGGCGTGGGCGGGCCGGAACAGGTCCTTGATCGCCGAATAGTCCTTGGACTTCTGATCGGTGTTGCGAATCAGCAGGCCGATGGACGCGCCGGTGGTCTTGCCTTCGAAGACGCCGGACAGGATCTCGACCTCGTCGGGCTCCTGACGCTGGGTGGTGTGGCGACTGGTCCCCGGCTTGCGGCGGTCGAGGTCACGCTGCAGGTCTTCCAGCGACAGCTCGATGCCCGGCGGGCAGCCGTCAACGATGGCAACCAGTGCCGGACCGTGGCTTTCGCCGGCAGTGGTGACAGTGAACAGCTTGCCGTAGGTATTGCCGGACATGCGGGAGGCTCCGAGGACGTTCAAAAACTCAAGCGCGCCAGTATACGCAGGCTTATGGCGCAGTTCATCCTCGAACCTTATTCATTTGCCCGCGTCCAATTGACACTTTATTGATGACGGTCCTGCAATGCTAAGCGCCTTACCCCTGATTCGCGGCTTCTGGCCGCTGCGAGCGATCATCTTGAGCCTGACCCTGCTGTCATCCATCGCCCACGCCGGAACGCCCGTCGTGCTGCAGCGTCCCATCAGCCTGGACACCGGCACCGGCGAGCTGTTCGGCACGCTGCTGCTGCCCAAATCGGCGAAACCGGTGCCGGTGGTGTTGATCATCGCCGGCTCAGGGCCGACCGACCGTGATGGCAACAATTCCGATGGCGGACGCAACGACAGCATGAAGCGTCTCGCCCTGATCCTCGCCAAGCACAACATTGCCAGCGTGCGTTACGACAAGCGCGGCGTCGCGGCCAGTCGCCCTGCCACCCCGGACGAGCGCGATCTGAGCATCGAGAAGTACGTCGACGACGCCGTCGCCTGGGCCGCCAAACTCAAGACCGACGCGCGCCTGGGCCCTCTTATTCTGATGGGCCACAGTGAAGGCGCACTGGTCGCCACCCTGGCGGCAGAACGTGCGGGCGCCGTCGCGTTGATTTCCGTAGCCGGCACCGGTCGCCCGGTGGATCAAGTGGTCCGCGAGCAACTGCAGGATCGCCTCCCTCCTCCGCTGCTGGCGCGCAGTGAGCAACTGATCGAAGAGATCAAGGCCGGCAAGACCGACAACGACGTGCCCGAACCCCTTCAGGTGGTGTTCCGCCCAAGCGTGCAGCCTTATCTGATTTCGTTGTTCCGGCAGAACCCGACGGCGGCGTTCGGGCAATTGAAAATCCCGACGCTGATCATTCAGGGCCGCAACGACATGCAAGTGGGCGTGGGCGACGCCGAGCTGCTGCACAAGGCCAAACCCGACTCGCAACTGGCGATCATCGATGGCATGAACCACGTGCTGCGCATCGTGCCGATGGATATCAAGCGGCAGTTGGCGTCCTACAAGGATCCGCAGTTGCCATTGGCCAGCGAAGTCACCGACCGCATCCTGAAATTTCTCGACTCGGTACCGGCCGCCTGAGGCCGGTGCTCTTCTCGTCGACGCGGAAGTCGACGCACGATCCCTTTAGCTTCGTCAGAAACGGCCGATAGCTGTCTGCTGGCATCGTGTGCCGGTGCCATGTGCCGGGCAATGTCGATAACAGGATCGCCGTGATGACAGAAGCAACCATGCAAACCGACGCGGTCGAGCCGACCGATGCCAAAGAAGGCGAGGTCGCCGCGCCTGTCTTGTGGGAAGAAGTGCACGCGGAGCACTTCTCGATGCTGCGTCTGGCGCCCCTGCCGACCGACCGCGCCACCGGCGCCCGCCCGCTGCGCTTCGTCGAGTTCGGCAAGGCCGAGCGCCACAGCAAGGAGTTCAGCCTGCTGCGCATGACCTATCAGTTGCCGGGGCAGAAGACCCGCAAAGAACAGAATTGTCTGGATATCTGGGTGGATCATGCCAATCGCAGCGTTCGCGTGGGCCCGGCGTCCGGCTTGCAGATCGATCCGTGGAACCGTGGGCTGGGCCGTTTCATGCTGGCCCAGGGCATCGCCTGGGCGCAGAAACGATGCGCCGCGTACAAGATTGAAGGCGTCGCGCTGGCGAATAAGGATGCGCTCAACGAGGACACGCGCCTGCGTCGCGATCACTTCCTCAAGACCCAGGGTTTCGAAGTCGTCTACGCCGATGCTCAGCACCTGAAAGGAACCATCAAGGACGCCAAGGTCGGCAACCTCAATAACACCTGGAACGCCGACAAAATCCAGATCGTGCAGATCCTCGACGCCGCGCAGATGTTGCAACAGGCCGAACAGAGGATTCAGGAACAGGACGTCACGATCAAGAAGTCCGAAGACAAGGTCAGCAAATACCGCCGGGACGACGCCGGCTTGCGCTTCACCATCGCCTGCCTGGTCACCTTCGCCGTGTTTCAGGCCGGCCTGCTGATCTGGATTGCGACGCACCGGTGACCCGGCGTCAAGTCGGAAAGACGCCGTAGCAAGGGTCTGTAGGACCGGCTTCAGCCGGGAAGAGGCCTGTCTGCTCGCCATCAAATTTGCGGCGTGACTGCCGACGCCTTCCCGGCTAAAGCCAGTCCTACGGTTGCACGCGGTCAGTAGGACCGGCTTTAGCCGGGAACAGGTCCGCCGATTGCCTGACTAGACCCGCGCTGCAAACAGATCCTGATGAGTGCGACACTGCTCGGCTGTCAGCATGAACACGCCGTGGCCGCCACGCTCGAATTCCAGCCAGGCGAAATCCACTTCCGGGTACAGCGCTTCGACGTGAACCTGGCTGTTGCCGACTTCCACGATCAACAAGCCCTTCTCGTTCAGATGGTTTGCGGCCTGGGCCAGCATGCGCCGCACCAGATTCAAGCCGTCGTCACCGCAGGCCAGCGCCAGCTCGGGTTCGTGCTGGTATTCGTCAGGCATGTCGGCGAAATCTTCGGCATCGACGTACGGCGGGTTGGACACGATCAGGTCAAAACGCTGGCCCGGCAGGCCGTCGAAACCATCGCCCTGCACGGTGTACACGCGCTGGTCCACGCCATGGCGCTCGATGTTCTGATTCGCCACTTCCAGCGCCTCGAACGACAAGTCGGCCAACACCACCTCAGCGTCGGGGAACACGTCGGCGCAGGCGATGCCAATGCAGCCGGAGCCGGTGCAGAGGTCGAGGATGCGCGCCGGATCGCTGGCCAGCCAGGGTGCGAACCGCTGCTCGATCAGTTCGCCGATGGGCGAGCGCGGAATCAGCACGCGCTCATCAACGATGAATGACATCCCGCAGAACCACGCTTCACCCAGCAGATACGCCGTGGGCACACGCTCTTCGATGCGTCGCTTGATCAGGTGTTGCACCGCGACCAGCTCTTCGTCTTCAAGGTTGCAGTCCAGGTAACTGTCGGCAATTTCCCACGGCAGGTGCAGGGCGCCGAGGACCAACTGGCGGGCTTCGTCCCACGCGTTGTCGGTGCCATGGCCGAAAAACAGGTCTTCCCCGTGGAAACGGCTGACAGCCCAACGGATATGATCGCGCAGGGTGCGCAGGCGGGAAGTGATCACGGCAGACTCCTTGAAAAAACGACGGGCGATTCTATCAGCCATCCACGGAACAAACGATCCCGCACCGGGTGCAGCGGCCTCGCGCAAAACTTTCCACAGTCTTTACCTCGTTTTGCAGGCACTATGACAGCAACCGCGACCTGCTCGACGGCTTGAAGCCCGGCAAAAAAGCGAGGTCTGTGAGCATGGCGATTCACAGAATCGCTCTGCCAGTGGACAATGTGGCAAAAGCCCCACTCGAAGGAGCCCCCGATGTCTGTTTCAAACACTGGTCCCAAGACCATGTTTCAACTCAGTGGCCGTGAATACGCAGCGGCCACATTAAGTAATGCCACCCTGATCATCATCGATGCGCAGAAGGAATACCTCAGCGGCCCTCTCGCCCTGACCGGCGTTCAGGACGCCATCAACAACATCGTCAAACTGGTCGCTGCCGCCCGTGCAGCAAAGTCGCCGATCATTCACGTGCGTCATCTGGGCACCGTGGGCGGAATGTTCGATCCCCAGGGCGAGCGCGGGCAATTCGTGCCTGAACTGCAGCCGCAGGGTGACGAAATCATCATCGAAAAACGCCTGCCGAACGCGCTGAACGGGACCGTCTCCACCGACGACCGCACCACGCTGCACAGCCTGCTGGAGAGCCGTGGCCGGCTGGATCTGGTGGTGTGCGGTTTCATGAGCCACTCCAGCGTCAGCACTACCGTGCGCGCGGCCAAGGACTACGGGTTTCGCTGCACGCTGGTGGAGGACGCCTGCGCCACCCGCGATCTGCCGACGCCGAGCGGCGTTATCAAGGCCGAGCTGGTGCAGCAGGCGGAGATGGCAATCATGAACGACAACTTCGCCAAACTGGCGCTGACCAAAGACCTGATCTGAATCCTCCCTCGACAGGAGCTGTTGCAACGAGCTGACTGCGCATGCCCCTCGCGCGGATCATTTTCCGGCAGTTCCTGAAGAAAAGGCGTACAAATGCAGTCGTCAGGCGGGGTTAACCCTGTTCACCTGACCGCCTATCCGTAATCGATTCGTAATGCCCCTGAAACCTGGCCAGGCGGGAACCACCCCCACGCTGTGCGGGTCAGAGCGCCGATACCCATAGAGGAAATCGGAATGAAAATATCCGATGGTTTTGATGCCCGTCGCCTGCGCCCCAAGGGCCAGGGCAGCTGGCGGATGCGCATTATTGCAGCGATGTCGGCCGTTCTGGCCACTGCTGGCGTGCTGCTGGCAATGGCCGGTGTTGCCAGCCTGATCGGCAACCCCGTCGCACTGGGCGAACTCAACGCCAGTCCAGCGGGCGCTGCGGTCACAGTCATCGTCGGTTTGTTGATGCTGTATGTCGGCATCTGGTTCTGGCGCCGCAGTCGCCGCCGCCGCCGTCGTGCCGGCGAACTGAACATGTCTCCCCACCTGATGAAGAAGCACGACTGACCTTCGCGTCATCCGCTGCCGTTTAATCATCGAAAGCCCTGATCATCGATAGTCGCGCCGATTCTGGCGTGACGCGGTTAAACTGGCCCCCTTCGCGGAGACCACCATGCAAGACGACGATTTTTCCCTGTTCAGAAGTGAGATTCGCGGCGTAAAGCCCATCAAGACTGAACATGCGGACGTAGGAAAACCCAAAACCGACCGTAAGAACCTGGCCAAGCTGCGTCAGGCGGCCACCGTGCGCTCCGATGCGACGATTACCGTTGATGGTCTGTCAGACCAGTTCGTGATCGATGTCGGCCCTGAAGACACGCTGTACTGGGCCCGTGACGGGGTGCAGGAAGGCCAGATGCGCAAGCTCAAGCTGGGGCAGATCAGCTTTGAAGGCAGCCTGGACCTGCATGGCATGAGCGTCGAAATGGCGCGCGAGACGATGTGGGAATTTCTCGCCGAGGCGGCCAAGCTGGAAGTGCGCTGCGTGCGGATTACCCACGGCAAGGCGGTGCGGCTGGACGGCAAGCGGCCGATGATCAAGAGCCACGTCAACACGTGGTTGCGTCAGCACCAGCAGGTATTGGGATTTGCTTCGTGCATCGCCAAGCATGGCGGCGCAGGCGCGGTGTACGTGATCCTCAAGCGGACCATGATGGAAGGACGTGACGAGTAAGGCAGGCGTCTGCCTACCAGTCCTTGTGGGAGCGACACCCCCGGTCGCTCCCACCGCTCATTAAGCGCTTATCCGATCAACGCGGGCCAGGACCGCCGCCACCGCCACCGCCGCCACCCGGGCCACCGCCTTCATAGTGACCGCCACCACCGCCTCCGTGACCGCCGTGGCCTCCCCCGCCCGGGCCCCAGAATGGCCAGCATCCGGACATGGCCGACATCACCGCGATGACCATCGCGACTTTCGCTATACGACTCAACATTTCGATTTCTCTCTTAAAGCGGGCTTGATCACAGGTATTCATCACCTGTTGCTTCTGACAGCACAAGCCTGCGAATCCGCGTCGTGGTTTGGTACCGATCAGGTATCGAGCCTGATACGAAACTTGCACCCAACAAAAAGGCCGCGAGGGATGGGTCTTCCCTTCGCGGCCTGTGCTTCATGCGTCAAATGATCAGTAAAAATCAGCGGCGGTAGTAACCAGGTCCAGGTCCAGGGCCGTAACCGCCCCGTCCGCCATCGTATGGGCCACCGTCGTAATAGCGGTGTTCATGCCAGCCACCGCCGTGGCGGCCCCAACCCGGTCCGAAAAAACACCCCGAAACCGACGACGCCAGGGCAATCACCAGTGCGATTTTCGCGATTCGGCTAAACATCATAAGCACTCTCTTCATCCGGGCATCTGTCACCCGTTACTTCAGACATCAAGCCGACACATTCCGACATATCCCCTCGGTAAAGGTTGGGTAAAGGTCGGCTGACACAGTCACGGCGGCGCCATGCCGCAGGCGTCTCGGCCGCCTGCCGTACCCCTGCGCGTCCAGCTACGCTACTATGTGCGCCTTTGCAGGCCCGCAACCCTGCGTTTTTTGAACCCACACGGAACACACCCCTGTGACTCTGGAACAGAACTACACCGCCATCCTCGGTCAACTCGGCGAAGACGTCTCCCGCGAAGGCTTGCGCGACACCCCGAAACGCGCAGCCAAAGCCATGCAGTACCTTTGCCGCGGCTATGAGCAAACCCTCGAAGAAGTCACCAACGGTGCGCTGTTCAGCTCCGACAACAGCGAAATGGTGGTGGTCAAGGACATCGAGTTGTATTCGCTCTGCGAACACCATTTGCTGCCCTTCATCGGCAAGGCCCACGTCGCCTATATCCCGAGCGGCAAAGTGCTGGGCCTGTCGAAGGTCGCGCGCATCGTCGACATGTACGCCCGTCGCCTGCAGATCCAGGAAAACCTCAGCCGCCAGATCGCCGAAGCCATTCAGCAGGTCACCGGCGCGCTGGGCGTGGCAGTGGTCATCGAAGCCAAGCATATGTGCATGATGATGCGCGGCGTCGAGAAGCAGAATTCGTCGATGATCACTTCGGTGATGCTGGGTGAATTCCGCGAAAACGCTGCGACCCGCACCGAGTTTCTCAGCCTGATCAAGTGATCCCGGCGTCCTGAAGGCCGCAGCATCAGGCTGAGGCTGTCTGGCGGTTCGTGCCGCCGAGTGAGGTTTTAGCGTGTTGATGAAAGCAGTGAGAGTCGGTCTCGGCCAGCTCGTAATCGCGGGCGATTTCCTGACGCGGCCGAGCAAAAAGAAGCGTTCTCCCGAAGCCCAGGCTGCCGTCGATGCGTCGGCGCAAGCGCTGACGCTGTATCAGTTCCACGCCTGCCCGTTCTGCGTGAAGACCCGCCGGGCGCTGCGCCGTTTGAATGTGCCTGTGGCCCTTCGTGACGCGAAGAACAACGAGCCCGATCGTCAGGCGCTTCTCAGCGGCGGCGGCCGGATCAAGGTGCCTTGCCTGCGGATCGAGGAAGAAGGCCAGACGGTGTGGATGTATGAATCGAAAGTGATCATTGATTACCTGGAGAAGCGATTCTCGGCGGTTTGATGCAGTCCACTCCCACGGGATCGGGGGTCGGCTCACCCTATCAGCTATCCCGCAAAACCTGTGGGATCCGGGGTCAACTCACCCTCTCAGCCATCCCGCAAAACCTGTGGGAGTGAGCTTGCTCGCGAAGGCGGCGTGCCTGCCGATGGAAATTCAGTGCGTTGAATGGCCTCTTCGCGAGCAAGCTCGCTCCCACGGGATCGGGGGTCGACTCAGTTCTCAGCCATTCCGCAAAACCTGTGGGATCGGGGGTCGACTCAGTTCTCAGCCATTCCGCAAAACCTGTGGGATCCGGGGTCAACTCATCCTCTCGGCCATTCCTCAAAACCTGTGGGAGTGAGCTTGCTCACGAAGGCGGCGTTTCAATCGCTGAAGATTTAGTGAATGTACCGCCATATTCGCGAGCAAGCTCGCTCCTACAGGAGTTGCGTCATCGGCGGGCCAACGTGGTGTCAAAACCACAAAGGCAGCCTAAAAAGTGAGCAGTTACTTCGGGCAGCCTTCCTGGCGACACGCCGTATACGCCTTCAATTGCTCAACCCGCACTTTGGTCTGCGCTGACAGGCATTGCGCCTGAGTCAGCGGCCACATGCTCCCGCCGTCCTCCCGCTTGCCGGCCTGATACTGGCAATCGGCGTCGCGAAACGCGATCCACTTCTTCTGCGCATCCTGCAGGGCTTTCTTGCGCGCCGGGGTCTTCAGGTAGCCCATCTGCGCGTTGTATTGGGTGTTCAAATCGGCGTCCAGCGCTTTGTATTCCTGGCTCGCGCACTGGTTCATCGACGCCTGATTGGCGTCGCAGTCCTGAGCCTGGGCCGAGCAGCCGATGCCCAGCGCCATGAGCATCCCGACTGCGATCATCCTGTACTGCATGTCTCATCTCCTTATAAGTGAACAACGCTGAAGTCAGTCCAGCATGCCGACGTAACCCGGTTGCTGTTTGACCCGCGCGAGCCAGGCTTGAATCGCCGGGAACTGCGTCAGGTCGAAGCCGCCCTGATCGGCGACGTGGGTGTAGGCGTACAGCGCGATGTCGGCGATGGAGAAGTTTTCGCCCACCAGAAACGGCGTGCGCAGCAGCTGTTGCTCCATGACTTTCAGCGCCTTGTTACCGCGCCGGTGCAAAGAGTGGTATTCCTCCATCCGATCCTCTGGCATCCCCAGGTAAAACTGAATGAAGCGCGCCACCGCCAGGGTCGGCTCATGGCTGTACTGCTCGAAGAACTGCCATTGCAGCATTTGCGTGCGCAGGCGGGGCTCGGTCAGCAGGTAAGGCGTGCCTTCGGCGAGGAAGTTGAGAATCGCGTTGGACTCCCACAGGCAGGTGCCGTCTTCGAGCTCAAGGACCGGAATCTTGCCGTTCGGGTTCTTCGCCAGAAACGCTTCGGTTTCGGTCTCGCCCTTGAGGATGTCCACCGGCACCCACTCGTATTCCGCGCCGAGCAGGTTGAGCATCAGCTTGATCTTGTAGCAGTTGCCCGAGTTGTAATCGCCGTAAACCTTGTACATCAGCCCTCTCCCCTCAATCGTGTGCCGTCAGTCGTGCCGGTCGTGCGTGTGCGTAATGTATCAGGCCGCCTGTGAAAGCTGTGTGTGCCGAATGACGGCGGCCAGTCGTTTCAAGCCTTCGTCCAGGCGCTCGGGGTCGATGTGACTGAAATTGAGCCGCAGGTAACCCGGGTTCGCGTCCGGATCGGCAAAGAACGGCTCGCCCGGCATAAACGCGACATTCTGCGCCAGGGCGCTGTCGAGTAACGTGCGGGTGTCGATTTTGTGCTTGAGCGTCAGCCAGAAAAACAGGCCGCCCTGGGGACTGTTCCATTCCGCCAGATCGGCGAAATGCCGCTGCAGCGCGGCTTCGAACGCATCGCGACGGGTGCGGTAGAAGCTGCGCAACTCCAGCAGATGCTGCTCGTAGTGCTCACTGCCGATCCACTGCAACGCCTGCCACTGGCCGACTCGATTGGTGTGCAGATCCGCCGATTGCTTGAGCTTGAGCAAATGCGGGAACAGGTCCAGCGTGGCGATCAGGTAGCCGACGCGCAACCCCGGCATCAGGGTTTTCGACACGGTGCCGGTGTAGATCCAGCTGGCTTTTTTCAGGCGGCTGACGATGGGCCGGGCACTGCCGCCGTCAAACGTCAGCTCGCGGTACGGCTCGTCTTCGATCAGGGTGACGCCAAACTCGTCGAGCAACGCCGCCACGGCATCCCGCGCGGTTTCGCTGTAGCGCACCGCCGACGGGTTCTGGAACGTGGGAATCAGGTAGGCAAACGACGGCGAGTGCTGTTCCAGGCGCTGACGCAGCGCTGCGAGGTCCGGGCCTTCGGCGAGCAGCGGAACGGTCAGGCAGTCGGCGCCGAACAGCTGGAAGATCTGCAGTGCGGCCAGATAGGTCGGCGCTTCGAGCAGGATCTCGGTGCCCTTGTCGATGTACAGCTTGGCGGCCAGGTCCAGCGTTTGCTGGGAACCGCTGACGATCATCACCTGACTCGCGTCGCAATCGATGCCCAGCGCCCGCGCTTGAGCGGCCAACGCCTCACGCAACTGCGGCTCGCCTTCGCTCATGCCGTACTGGCCGATACTGCTCGGCATGTCAGCCCATTCACTCTTGGGCAACATGGCCTCGGCCGGCAAGCCGCCCGCGAAGGACATCATCTCCGGGCGCTGGGCGGCGGCGAGGATTTCGCGAATCAGTGAACTCTTCAAACGGGTAACGCGTTCGGAAAATGGCATGGGATCACCGCTGGCGGAAAGAAAGGGGAATACGTCAAACTGGTTGACCGAAATTACGATGCCGCACACGGATACGTCAATATGCTTGACCTTAAAAATTCATCCACCCAGCAAATTGCCATGGAAGCGTTTTTCTTCGGCTACCAGGCGTTCACCGCCAAGGCCGATGAAATGCTCGACCGTCGTGGCCTGAGTCGGGTGCACCAGCGCATCGTGTTTTTCATCGCTCGCTACCCTGGCCTGAGCGTGAAGGAATTGCTCGGCAAGCTCGGGGTGAGCAAGCAGGCGCTGAACACGCCGCTGCGGCAGTTGATTGAGATGGAGCTGGTACTGAGCGTTGCGCCCGAGGACGACAAACGTAAGCGCCTGCTGGAGCTGACCGCCGAGGGACGCAAATTTGAAGAGTCTCTGCGCCGCGAGCAGGTCAAGCTGCTGCAACGGGTGTTCGCCGAAGCCGGGCAAGACGCGGTGGATGGCTGGATGGCGGTGAATCAGGCGTTGGGCAACACGATGACCCGCGGCTGACCCGCCGGTTTGCAGACCGCGGCCGAAACTGTGCCGACCATTGCGCCGATGGCTGTATTGCAACGGGGCATGACCACTGCGTATAGGCTGGCAGCTCTGTTCAACCGCTGCGCCAAGGATAGACCCGCATGACTGACGTGCCCCTCGCGCCATTGCGACCGCTGACCGACTCTTCGCCCTCCGCCATCGTCGCCGGCTTCATCGCCATGATGACCGGCGTCACCAGTTCGCTGGTGCTGATGTTTCAGGCCGGTCAGGCCGCCGGACTGACCTCGGCGCAAATTTCTTCGTGGATCTGGGCGCTGTTCATGGGCATGGCGGTGTGCAGCATCGGCCTGTCGCTGCGCTATCGCTCGCCCATCACGGTGGCATGGTCGACGCCGGGTGCGGCATTGCTGATCACCAGCCTCGGCGGCGTTGCCTATCCGGAAGCCATCGGCGCATTCATCACCAGCGCGGTACTGGTGATCATTTGCGGCGTCACCGGCAGCTTCGAACGGCTGGTCAAGCGCTTGCCCACCTCACTGGCGGCCGCACTGCTGGCGGGCATTCTGTTCAAGATCGGCAGCGAAATCTTCGTCGCCGCGCAACACCGCACTGGCCTGGTGCTGGGCATGTTTTTCACCTACCTGATCGTCAAACGCTATTCGCCGCGCTACGCCGTGCTGGTCACCTTGCTGGTCGGCGTCGCGCTGTCCGGCATGCTCGGCCTGCTGAATTTCAGCGGCTTCGCCCTGGAAGTGGCGATGCCGGTGTGGACCACGCCGTCGTTCTCCATCGCTGCGACCATCAGCATCGGCATTCCGCTGTTCGTCGTCGCCATGACCTCGCAGAACATGCCGGGCGTTGCGGTGTTGCGCGCCGACGGTTATCAGGTCCCCGCCTCGCCCCTGATTACGGCCACCGGGATCATCTCGCTGATCACCGCGCCCTTTGGCGCCCACGGCATCAACCTCGCGGCCATCAGCGCTGCCATCTGCACCGGCCCCCACGCCCACGAAGACCGCGACAAGCGCTACACGGCGGCGATCTGGTGCGGGATTTTCTACGCCATCGCGGGGGTGTTCGGCGCGACCTTGGCGGCACTGTTCGCGGCGTTTCCGAAGGAACTGGTGCTGTCGATCGCCGCCTTGGCGCTGTTCGGTTCCATCATCAACGGCCTGACCGTGGCCATGAACGAGCCGAAAGAGCGCGAAGCCGCGCTGATCACCTTCATGGTCACCGCGTCGGGGCTGACGCTGTTTTCCATCGGTTCGGCGTTCTGGGGGATCGTCGCGGGGGTGTTGACGCTGGTGATTTTGAACTATCGCAAATGAGCGCGCGCGGCATGCCACTCTTCTGCAGGAGCGCGGTGGCCCGCGATTCGCGGTGAGTCAGTCGACATCAATGGCAGCAGGCAGATTGCATTCACGGGCAAGCGCGCGCTCGTCAAACATACCAACTCCGCCGATGTATCTGGCGACCTACGGATTGTGGGAGCGAGCTTGCTCGCGAAGAGGCCGGGATATCCGCTGAGTCTTCAGTGGCTGAAATGCCGTCTTCGCGAGCAAACTCGCTTGTATGGTTAGACTTGAAGGGGTGGTGGGACGAACAGTTCGCATCTGACTGCTGTAACAGTACAGACCGTGGGAGA
>NZ_JACYVI010000021.1 GCF_014842265.1 Pseudomonas sp. CFBP 13711 | reverse complement strand
GAACTGGTGCCCACTTAAATTTAAGTGCACACCATGTCCTGGCTTTGCGGGGCTGGGTAGATGACTTGGCCGGACGGATACGTTTCGGTAACACGCCGTGCAGTTGTTTTAAACAGGACAATCAAGTTTTTACTTGAGCAAAAACATGGCTAGCGAACCCTAAAAATCATGTTGCATTCAACCTGGATTCGTCTTCACTGAACACGTTGGTTCAGAGGCCGGCCACCTCTGAATCAGCGGGATAGCCCGGTGCTTGCAAGACAGCTATAACCAATCTCATCGACTTGGTATTGGCCTTATCTGTACCACTTTCAAGCTCGCTTGCAGGTAATGCACATGCCCTCAGATTCTTGCCCCGGCGTGGATGAAAAGACAGCTCTCGATAATTTCGTAAGCGCTGCTTCCTGCCTAGAAGCTTGTTCAGGCGCCGTTTTGGTTTTGCACGAAGGCGTGCACTGGCGCATCGCATCCACCTACGGATCCGCGCCAGACTTTAAGATCGAAAAAGCTATCGATGCCTGGCTGAAATTCGTGTTGTCTTACGACGACGTAGTCGATCTCAATGAAATTATGGTCGGCAACGCCGTTCTCCCTATAGGTTTCGAGCGGGGGATCGGCGATTTTCAGGTCTGCATTGCTATCAAAGATGCTGCTGAGCGTCTTGCTGGTGTGGTGCTGATGACAGTCCCGCTACCCCGCAAGGGACTTAGCGCCGCGCAGATCTGCTTTCTGCGAACTCACGCTGCCGACCTCTATGCCGCCCTCCAACCAACGCGGGTAAATGATTCTGCCGCACGCCTGCGCTTATTGGAGTCGGTGGTGGTCAATTCAAAGGACGCCATCCTGATTACAGAGGCCGAGCCCATCGACATGCCGGGGCCGCGCATCGTTTATTGCAATCCGGCGTTTCTGGCGAATACCGGTTTTTCCCTCGAAGAGGTCATAGGGCAGACCCCTCGCATATTGCAATGCGAGGAGAGCAACCGCGACACGCTTCGGCAATTGCGAGCGTCGTTGCAACGATGGGAACCCATCGAAGTTGAGCTGATCAACGCACGACGCGACGGGACTCGATTTTGGGTACAAATGAGCATCGTACCGGTGGCAAACGAGAACGGCTGGTTTACTCATTGGGTGTCTGTGCAGCGAGACATCACTGAGCGAAAAGAAGCTGAGGAGGCATTGCAACAAGCACAGATGGATCGTGAGGAACGCGTGGCGCTCCAATCACGGCTGGTGGAGCGCGAGAGAATTCAGGAGGAGTTGTCCTACGCTGCATTTCACGATGAACTCACAAGACTCAAGAACCGGGCGTACTTCACAAGCCACATCGAGGAAGCCCTAAGTAGAAAGGGCGACGGCAGCCGTAGCACGGCTACAGTTTTGTATATGGACCTCGACCGGTTCAAATACGTCAATGACGGCATAGGTCATCACGCTGGTGATGTATTGCTCAAACGGGTTGCGGAGCGGTTGCATTATTCCATTGACGTCGAGGCGGTGGTTGCGCGGATTGGCGGCGACGAGTTTGCCGTTCTACTTACTGGCGAAGACCACCAGAAACAGGCTGTCGAGACTGCCGGACGAATTATACAAGCGCTTGGCCTACCCATCGAGATCGAAGGCCAGACGCTGTTTACCTCCTGCAGCATTGGCATCGCGACCCTGGATAATCATCACAATACAGCTGAGGACCTGATTCGAGATGCGGATGTGGCGATGTATTCGGCCAAGAAACAAGGGCGTGGTCGCTTTGCGATCTTCGATGTGTCGATGCGGCAGGCCTCGATCGACATGTTGATGCTGCAAAGCGCGCTCAAGCATGCGATCACAGCCGATGAGTTCTACCTGGTATTCCAACCGATCTTCTCTGTAGAAACTGAGGCCATCGTGGGGGTTGAAGCCTTGATCCGATGGCGCCATCCGATCTGGGGAAATGTCACACCGGATGTTTTCATCAGCGTGGCAGAGGACATTGGCGTCATTCACGAGCTTGGTCAGTGGGTAATGCGCAATGCTTGCCGTGAGGTCAGGAGGTGGCGCGACAGCTTCCCGAAGAAAACCATCAAGCTCAACGTCAATGTGTCGGGGGTCGAGATGAACCGCAAGGGCTTCGCTATTCAAGTTGCCCATATACTTAACGAGACCGGATTTGACCCTTGCACTCTGCAGATAGAGATCACCGAGTCGGTCTTTCTGCATGAACCGGATGTTGTGCTCCAGACTCTGGTAGCCCTTCGAGCTCAGGGCATTCGCGTCGCGTTGGACGATTTCGGCACGGGCTACAGCTCCCTGAGCTATATCGACCGCTACCCTATTGATGTCATCAAAATTGATCGCTCATTCGTCTTCCGTATGATGAGCCATGAGCGCAGCGTTGCCATCGTCAAAAGTATTTTGTCGTTGGGCCAGGTGTTGGATCTGGCAATCGTGGCTGAGGGGGTAGAGACGCAAAGCCAGATGGCTCAGCTCAGAATTCTAGGCTGTCCTTATGCTCAAGGCATTCTGCTGAGCACACCCTTGCTTGCGGAGGACATGCATGCACTGCTCTCGGATTGATGGCCCAGGGCGCTCGGTCCATAGGTCAACCGACGAAGTCCGAGCCTTGCTCGGACATGCCACCCCACATTTGACTTCCAGTCGGAATGGATACGGGACAGATTGCTTTTTCGTACTCATCGACCTTCCCTACTAATTTTTTTCAAAAACAGCCGCTACCCAGCATTTTGCACCGTTGTATTCATCACCGCCTTCGGCAATGAAAATGTGATCTGTTTCATTCACAGCGTATACGCCTGGGCTCTCATCGCTCGCCTCACGCAAGGAGTCCTTCCAGCCGTAGACCGCGCCTTGCCAGATCAGCACGACGCCGCCACGGTGATCCTGGTTAGCATTTCGCCATTTTCTGGCAGTTGCACGAAGCGTTTCACTAAGATTGGTCACGGCTGATTTTCCTGCACGATCTGAGGTCCGATAATGCCCTGTTGCTACTGACAAAGCCCGCACGGGGCGGGCTTGTGGATGAAGCGACATTTTGGTTATTTGTGTAGCTGGTGGTGGAACGGGTGACTTGTCGCCGTGGTTACCATCAGCCATCAAGCCCTCAGGCGCAATAGCCGCTTTTCCTGCTCGATTAGGGGTACGATCACGGTATTCTTCTACGGCCACAGCCCCACTCGTGCCGGATTGAGCGTTGTTCAGTTTTTCTTACCTACACAGCTGCGTCGCAATGGCATCGAACTCACGGTCAAAACTAACTTTCTCTGCCGCGCTCAAGAAACCCTGCTGCTCGACGAACCGATTAGTTTCATTCCGGACGTTCTCTACACGCTTCACCATACGCTGTGCTTCAACCTCGGTAATACGACGGACTTTTCTTGAGGTACTGATATCGGCACTTAGAACATTGGCTCTTACTGACATATGTGCTTGTCCTGGATCGCTGATCTGCGCTCCGGTCTCGCCGGCTATTTCTTGTTGGTTTTGGATGTCACAGCTTGGAAGATTGAGGCTTTGCTGTGCAGCTGCAGCGGTCAGGCTAAAAGCAAACAACGAAGTGAAGAAAATATGTTTCATGACTCATTCTCTTTAATCAGATGTCAATCCCGCGTGCATGGCATACCACGACCTAGACGGTGCTACCCGGCAATTGATTAAGGCGAATCTGCTGCATGGGCTCGGCTAGGATATTTTCCAGAACCGGCATAGCGTTTGTCAGGGTCGGAGCCATCATGTGCGCTTGCAGTGCCGCTTCACTGTCCCAGCTTTCGTAGGAAACAAAGCGGGTGGGGTCTTCAATATCCGTCAACAGCGCATAGGCCTGGCACCCAGGCTCCTGCTGGAATTGCGGCAGGGCTGATTGCAGCAGGTTTTTCAATTGCGCTTCCATGCCTGGCTTGGCTTTCATGATCGCTACGACGTTAAGAGGTGAAGTCATGTGGGGAGTCCTGACAATGCCGGCGCCGGAATGGAGCCGTCAGCGCATGAGACATGCCACGTAAGATATTCATTCAGAAAAAGCAGGGAGGCTATTGAAATCGCTTTGCACCTATTGGCTAGGTGGCAAGGGTTTTTTTAAGGTGCCAGCCTGCTGCACACCGCAGGCACTCCAAAAAGCCTTTGTAGGTTCCCACGCGTATAGCATTTGATGCGCAAGCCATTGGTGTAGCATGCTGAAAAACCACTCTTGGTCCTCAGTCGCGTGACATCCATGGCTAACAGAAAAACCACTGTTTTCGCGCTCCAGAGACGTGCCTGTCTCTCCAGTACCTACCATTTGGCCCACTATGGTGAGTCGAAATGACCGACAAACCGTCGGAAATCGAGACCCTTCGCTCTGAGGTTGAGAGTCTGCGATCACAGCTGGCTGAGACACGTTGTCTACGCTCATACGAGCTCTTGGCGAATAGAGGCATCGATCATGTACACCTTGCGCTCAAGGCAGGCGGAATCGTAGGCACTTGGGCTTGGCACCCAATCCGGGACAGTTTCTCCGTGGATATTGGTTTTACCGAGGCGTTTGGGCTTGACGAAAGCCTTGTTTACAAGGAAGTGACCATCAACGAGGTTCTTGAGAACGTTCACCCAGAGGACCGACCAGGATTAGACACTGCGATCGCAGAGGCCGTGATACGCGGTGGCGCCTATAGACATCAATACCGAGTCAAGCGCGCTGATGGTCGGTATTACTGGCTTGACGCCCATGGCAGCGTCGGCTCCGATGAACACGGCGTACGGACCAGCTTTCCCGGATTTGTGATTGACATCACCAAGCAAAGGGCCGCCGAAGAACGGCTGCGGGTCAGTGAAGCGCTGACCAAAGAAAACGTGCAACGTGTGCAGCTTGCGCTAGCAGCTGGAGCCATCATTGGTTGCTGGATATGGGACCTGAAACTGGATCGTTTTACGGTGGACGAGGCATTCGCCGTGGCGTTTGGCTTGGACGCTGCTTTGGGCAAGGAAGGAATCCCACTGGCTCAGATCTTAGAGAAGGTTCATCCCGATGATCGCCCCGGGCTGATCGAAGCGATTGATCAGGCCATTGCTCGCGGCGGCAGATACGCTCATCAGTACCGAGTCAGGCGAGCAGACGGCAATTACTATTGGTTGGAAGCAAACGGTCGGGTCGATTGCGATGCGGATGGCATACCGGTGGGCTTTCCTGGCGTGTTGCTGGATGTAGAGGGTCGCCGTAGTGTTGAAGCAGAACGCGACCGCGCCATTGCTGATTTACAGGCACTCAACGAGAATCTGGAGAAACGTGTCGCCGAGCGCTCTGCTGAGTTGCAGGATGCGCAGGAGAGACTTCGGCAGTCCCAGAAAATGGAGGCGGTTGGCCAATTGACCGGAGGCCTTGCGCACGACTTCAACAACCTGCTGGCCGGCATTTCTGGGTCACTCGAATTGATGCAGGTTCGAATGATGCAAGGTCGTATCAATGACGCGGAACGCTATATAGGCGCAGCACAGGGGGCCGCAAAGCGTGCTTCTGCCTTGACCCATCGGTTACTGGCTTTTGCGCGTCGCCAGACCCTTGACCCACGACCGACCGACATCAATCGGCTGGTAGTTGAGCTGCAGGACATGATTCAGCGAACCGTCGGCCCCAGCATTCAATTTGAAGTGGTAGGTATGCCTGGGTTGTGGGTCGCGTTAGTGGACGTCCCGCAGCTTGAGAACGCGTTGCTGAATCTGTGCATCAATGCTCGAGATGCAATGCCTGCAGGCGGCCGTATCGTCGTCGAGACAGCCAATAGGTGCCTCGATGAGAAGACCGCAAAGCAGTATCAAATTCCAGAAGGCCAATACCTGGCCCTCAGCGTAACGGACACCGGATCCGGAATGCCACCGGAGGTGGTCGCGCGAGCATTCGAACCCTTTTTCACGACAAAACCTATTGGTAAAGGGACCGGCCTGGGACTGTCCATGATCTACGGATTCGCCCAGCAGTCGGGAGGACAGGTCAAAATTCATTCCGAAGTGGGACTGGGTACAACGGTCTGCCTGTACCTTCCTCGTCACTATGCAGAAGCGGAAAGTGAAGTGGAACAACCAGAGCGTGCCGCCATAACACCCAGTGACCACAGCAAAACTGTGCTGGTGGTAGACGATGAGCCAACGGTGCGCATGCTGGTCATGGACATCCTGGAAGACCTCGGATACATGGCTATCGAGGCAGGTGACAGCGCAGCAGGGCTGAATGTACTCCAGTCAAATGCGCGTATCGATCTGCTGATCAGTGACGTTGGGCTACCGGGCGGGCTGAATGGCCGTCAAATGGTGGACGCAGGTCGCGTCTGCAGGCCAGACCTGAAGGTCTTGTTTATCACCGGTTATGCGGAAAATTCTGTGCTGGGCAGTGGTCGGTTGGCACCTGGTATGGCCGTGCTGACAAAACCGTTCTCCATCGAAACCATGCGCTTACGCATCCACACAATGGTCGAGAACGCCAAGTTACCGTGAAAGCATTTGATCGAATGGCCTAACTGATAAGTCATAGCGCCAAGGGGTAACTCACAAGCGTGGTTGAGCAGGCATGGCCGTCAATAACTGGCCGCTCTCAGCGGGCTTACATGCCACCTCTACAGCCAGCGCGAATAGCTTAGTGCCTATGTGCTCGACAAAGCGCCCCACGCGAAAAGGCTCGCAGACGTGAATTGGCCTGGCCATTTGTCGTGGTGCCGACTGCCGAGCACCCCGCGCCCGGCACCACCTTCGAACATGGCCTGCAACGTTTACTTGAATTCCGCTGCGCATCAGTGAGCTCGTGCCTGGAGGGCGGAAATCCGCTCGATCCAGAGGTCGTGCACCTGAGCTTCAAGAAACAGATACACCTCTGGTTCAACAGCCTGCACGTCCTGCAGAGCCTGGATAAAACCGCGACAGAACTGAAAACAGTGTTCGACTTGAACCTCTGTTTGACTGCTGCATAGGTCGAGCTGCTGGAGGTCGAACTCGTGGGTCAGGGATTCGCTAACAGCTCATATGACCGCACTGACAAGGGCCGCAATTACCACGTTGACGAACTTTTTCTTACGAAAGCCAAGGCCATTGCGTTCGGTGAAGCCAAGCTAGCAGCGCTTGCCAAGAAGCTGGAAAGACGTCAAAAAGGGTTACTGAAGCGACGATTGGAGTTGCACAGATGTAAATGAAATTGGCTTGCACAAGCGTCCACAAGGGTAGCGGGCCCCTTCGGTAATCTCTGCCCGCAGGGATGTCTTGAGCTTGATGACTTTGTCTAGCAATCGGGCGGTCAGGTGCGCGTCTGATCGAGCGTGGGTGAAGGAAACGACAGTGTGCATTTACTTGCCGCATTATCTGGAGAAAATTTCCGAGGCTCCGGGCAAATCCAGCTGATCAGTGTGCGGTCAGCTTTTGGCAAATCGCCTGCAGCTGATTCAAGGTGAATGGCTTGTTCAACCAGTGCACATGATCATAGTCCAACGTGTTTACCGCAGCATGGAAACCTGACGCGACGACTACAGGCACCTGAGGTAGCAGGTCATGCAGCCTTTGGACCAGCTCGAGCCCGTCGATACTGCCAGGCATTCTCAGGTCAGTGATCAGCAGATCTGCATCGAAACCATTATGCTGAATGTGACTCCAGGCAGAATCTGCCTCGCAGAATGCTCTGACCCTATGACCTTCCATTTCCAGAATTTCGACCATGATGGTCAATATGTCCTGCTCATCCTCGACAAGAATGATGATGCTCATGAGGTAATTCCTGTCGTGACGATCAGACCTGTCTGAGCGATGTCTGAGCATTTGAGTGCATGTAACTGATTGGACACACCGATCTAGAAATCGAGCCTTCGCTCCGATGAGCGGGGCAAAAAAGGGAATTGATTTCTACACGGGCCGGCGGGCTTTAGCAGACCACTCCCCCACGCTGATTCTTCGACCTCTCTAACCAACGTTAGGCCTGCGACGGCGCAGCGACTTAATAGCGAACATGGATTGTCAGTTCAGTCTCCCATCAGTGCCTGACCGTGAGCTCTTAAATTTTTGGCATCCACACCTGAATTAATGAAAACAGTCGCCCAAGCTCAATGGGTTTTGCCAGATAATCATTGGCACCTGCCGCCAAGCATCGGTCTTGATCTTCTTTCGTTGCTTTGGCAGTCACCGCGATGATGGGTAGCTTTCGCCAAACCGGGTTTTGCCGAATACGCCGTGTGGCCTCGAAGCCGTCCATCTCCGGCATCATGATGTCCATGAGCACAAGATCGACATGCTCCGCTCCTTGGAGTCGCTCAATAGCTTCAACACCATTGCGAGCTACCACAATCAAAGCCCCCCTTTGCTCCAAGGCGCTGGTCAACGCAAAGATGTTTCGAACATCGTCGTCCACTACCAATACAGTGCGACCCTCGAAGGCTCTATCGCGGTTGCGTGCCACCATCAGCATCTTCTGCCGATCACTAGAGAGGGTATTTTCTACCTTGTGCAGGAACAAGGTCACTTCATCCAGAAGGCGTTCAGGAGAGCGTGCCCCTTTGATGATAATCGTCTGGGAGTAACGGAGTAATTCTGCTTCCTCTTTCCGGGTGAGAGATCGCCCTGTGTAGACAATCACCGGCGGCGAAGATGGCAAAGCCTCCATAGACATGTGTTTGAGCAAGTCGTTGCCCGTCATGTCTGGCAGTGCCAGATCGATAATCATGCAGTCAAATGCTTCTCGGCGCAGGAGGACAAGCGCATTTTCCCCCGACTCCACCGCGCTGATTTCAACATCATCGTCGCTGATCAATCTGACTACGCTCTCGCGCTGGCGGGCATCGTCCTCAACCAGAAGCACCCGCTTGACCTTTTGAGCAAGTTTTGACTCCAGTCTGGCAAATACCTCTTTAAGTTCGACCAACGTTGCTGGTTTGACTGCATAACCGACAGCGCCAAGCTGCATGGCAGTCATCTGTCGTTCTTCAACGGATATTACGTGGACCGGAATATGCCGCGTGGCAGCGTTTTCTTTCAGGCGGTGAAGCACAGTGAGCCCAGAATGATCTGGCAACCGCATATCCAAAAGAACGGCATCCGGAAAGAATTTCGATGCCAGTTCAACCCCTTCATCTGCACCGTGGGCCACCAGACATTGGTACCCTTGCTCGTGAGCAAGATCATAAAGAACCTGAGCGAAGCGTGCGTCATCCTCCACAACTAGGATCACGCGCTTGTCGAACGGCGCGTATTGGCGATCGTCTGCAAAGGTGGGGATCGAAGCAAGTGAAGCACGGGTATCGCTCGCCGGTGGCGAGGCCGGCATCGCTACTGAAATTGCCTGCACGACCATGGCCGGGAGAATCTCGCCATCGAAACGTTCTGGGATCGTCAACGTGAAGACACTGCCCTTGCCTGGAGCGCTAGTCACGGTGATAGTCCCCCCCAGCAGTTCAGCTAGCTGACGGGAGATCGACAACCCCAACCCAGTGCCGCCAAAACGCCGGTTAATTGAACCGTCTCCTTGATGGAATGCCTCGAAAACACGCTCGATTTGATCAGCTGCAATGCCAATGCCTGTATCGGATATAGCAAACGCGACGCCCCCGCCTGGCTGAGACGAAACCGTCGTCTCCACACGACCGCTCTCCGTAAACTTGATCGCGTTGGCCAACAAGTTTTTTAGTACCTGCTCCAAGCGCTGCTGATCCGTGTATATGATCGGCGCTACCCCCTCTTGCAACTCAACGGAAAATTGGAGCGCTTTCTGGCCCGCGAGTGGCTGAAACGTATTTTTCAGATTCTCGACTAAACGCGCAGTGCTGATTTCGCTGGGAAATAAATCAAATCGGCCCGCTTCGACCTTCGCAATGTCAAGAATGTCGTTGATCAGATGCAGCAAGTCATTGCCCGCAGAATAGATCGACTCAGCGAACTTGACCTGTTCCTGCGTGAGATTTTCACCAGCGTTATCGGCCAAAAGTTTAGATAAAATCAGAGAGCTGTTGAGGGGGGTGCGCAGCTCATGTGACATGTTCGCAAGAAATTCGGACTTGTATCTGCTCGCACGCTGCAGCTCTTGCGCCCTGGCTTCGAGCTCTGATTGAGCCAGCTGAAGCTCTTCGTTTTTCCTATCAAGACTGTCGCGCTGCCGGGCCAGCTCCAGCCCTTGGTTGCTCAACTGCTCGTTGGTCTGCTCGAGCTCAACCTGCTGAACCTCTAGACTGGCTTGAGATTCTCTCAGTACGTGAGACTGCTGCTCCAGTTCTTCATTGGAGGTGCGCAGCTCTTCCTGTTGCACCTGAAGCTCTTCGTTCAGCTGCTGCGTCTCTTCGAGGATTTCCTGAATGCGTTGCCGGTACCGTGCAGACTCTACCGCTACCCCAACATCATGCATCACCAGCTTCAGCAGCTCAGCGTCTTTGGGTTCCAAAGCTCTTAGGAAACCCAGCTCAATGACGCCGTTGACCCCATCATCGTTGGCTACCGGCGCGATTAGTACGCTCGTAGGTCGGGCATCGCCCAGGCCGGATTTTACTTTTAGGTAATCTGGAGGAAGATCATTCAGCGAAACGATGTGATTTTGCTCAGCAACTTTTCCGATCAAGCCTTCCCCCAGTTGAAATGCCTGGCCCATTGAAGCTTGCTCGCGTGAAAACCCAAAGTTCGCCACGCGTACAAAATCGCCGAACGGCTGCCGGACATAAACGGCAGCGACCACAGCGCCCAAGTATTCGGCGAAAAACTCCAGGACATTTTTTCCAACCGAATCCGCAGATAGCTCGCCTAGCACACGCTGGGCGAGCTGGCTCTGTCCGTCTTTGAGCCAAGCGTCGTGCTCCAATCTGGTTTTGCTTTGATTTTGGGCGTCCACGATAGTGGTATACGAATTGGAAAGCCGTATGAGCTCTCTACGACCGAAATAGGCAAGAATAAGGTTTGCGGCCAAGGTGAATAAAACGAACGTGCTGATCGTAATGAACGTCGTGCGATGTACCGATTCAGTTCGCAATATTCTCAGCCCCTGCTCCATCGCGATCAGGTCACTGAACTCCGAACGCATCTCATCACCGAGCTGCTTGCCTTTACCCATTCGCAAAATACTTTCGACATCGCCGTTGCTACGCCGTATTTCAATGATCCGCTGCGCCCGATCTGCCCAGGCCGCTTGCAGCGCTCCGATGCGCTGCAAGCGATCCACTTGAGAAATATTGTCCGACACCAAGGCCTGAAGCGCCTTAATATTCCCGGGAACACGGACTCGGGCAAGCTCATAAGTATCGAGGTAACGCTCATCACCGCTAAGAAGATACCCTCGAACACCACTTTCCATGTCCACGGCGAGTTTCTGCGTTTCATGGGCATTGTTGATCACACGATCCGTGTGCTCGACCCAGTCAATTTGATCGAGAAGATAGGCAATCAAGGAAACGAACAGCAAGATACTAAAAAGGCCAAGCATCACTGGCGCTGCGACATTGCGTCGCAAAATTTTACGGAAATTACGCTCGTCAACAGCTCCAGTCGGCATGTCGAAAATCCTTCAGGGGGAAGGCGGGAAGCTTATCTGATAATTTGCCATTACTCACCGTCCGGCTACTGCCCGCCATGTGTAATGCGCAAAGCTTGTGTGGACTCCGTCTATTGCAGTGTGCCGGCTTTGGCATGGCGCTAGGCGGCACACTCTGAGCGGCAATCTCAAGAGACTGGTGGACGCTCCTGAGTATGAGTCGAGACGAGCTGCGCTTGATGACATTGTTCCACCGAAACAGGCTGCTGGAACTACGGTGGCGTGCGACTTTCGGAATAGGCGCAATCCGCAGCTTTCGGGATAAGGAACAACCCATGGCACAATCTGCCCATTATCGAATCGACTACATCTATAACGGCGCGTACAAGAGCTTTTACGTCAACACGGAGACGATGACCAATGCCGAGGCGTGGCACTGGGCTGCTGTAGACTCAGGGGTTGCACAGATCCCAAAATACCGTCGCGACAAGGTCCAGGTTGTCAGCAAATCCCTCGCTGAACGGCATGGAATTGCCGAAGTACAATGGTCTCAGGCCTAATAGCTTGAGACGCCCATGAATGGAGTTTGCGCCGTCGGGCACCGCTCAAACTGCTCATACGGTCACAGTGACCATACCTTGAATTGACATCGTCAGCTGCGAAAGCTTGAGGGTCGGGCTGACTGGCCTGTTGGCTTTCGCGAGATGATGTCAAACCCATCGGAACGCTGCTTCGTTACGGGCGGGAAAAGGCCATCATCAAATGAGCATCTCCCGGCCGGTACCAGGCTATGGTCAAGGAATGCGCCGGTTGCTCAGCATTACAAGGCGATCGTCGAAGGCCCGCTGATAGATCTCACCCAATAGGTTGAAATGCGTACGGGTAATAGCGTTCACCATCCCGAAGCCGGTGCTCAGACCTAGGGCACGGCCATGAGCGTGACTCAGATCTATGATGTTCTGCGCACTCATGATCTGTTCAACACATGTCTGTAGACCCTCCTGCAACTCCAGGGGCAGCCCTATCGCTCGAATCATACGTCGGGGATCATATCTGGAATTGAGCAGGCGGCAGACCACGGGCTTCTCCTATTCATTTAGGCTCACAGGTGGACGGTTACACCACCGCAGCACATGCTCTGCACTCGCTAGACCTTTGAGGTAAAACACCACACCGCTTAAATCTTCAACGGTTCTGCGCAGTAAATTACCTTGCGCATTGCCGTGCTTAAATATCCATAGCGGGATTTAACGTAAGTCCCTAAATGTCTAGCTGCGATTAGTGGCCGTTTTGAGCATATGCCTGGCTGTTTGAACCAGCTGATCCAAACTCCAAGGCTTTTGCAGGAATGCGACTCCGGCAGGCAGGTCACGGCTCACCTCAGTTCCGTAGCCGGTGGTCACTATAATCGCGGTACTTGGCCAGCGCTTATGCACCATCATCGCGAGTTCCTTGCCATCAAGCTGACCTGGCAGAGTAAAATCGGTGATCAGCAATGCACAGGGAATTTTGGACTGCAGGAGGCGCATCAAGGCTTCGTCAGCGCTGAAAAATCCAATGGAGTCAGCACCATGGTCAGTAAAGATTTCAACGATCAACCGATGCATCAAGGGATCGTCTTCGACAATCACCACGCTACCACTGACGGGCTCTTCCTTCGATGAAAACGAAATTATGGGCATTGCGTTTCTTGCCTTGTCGCGCTGAGCACCTGTTGAAGTACGCTCGATAGCTGCTCTACCGAGTAAGGCTTATGCACAAGCTCAAAACCTGTGGCGCCATTCTGCGCAAGTACATGGCTGTATCCGGTAGCCAGCACAACCGGCAAGTCTGAGTACAAGCGCTCAATTTCCTGCCTTAATTCGATACCGCTCATGCCTGGCATGACCACGTCAGAAAACACGATATCAAATTGGTAGGCATCCTTTGCCAATTCGGCAAGTGCCTCCTGGGCGTCGTGAGCCAGGAAGGGAGCATAACCGAGGTCCGTGAGCGATTGGACCGTAAAGGTGCCCACATCAACATTGTCTTCAACCACCAATACGCGTGTCCCATGTCCGTTAATGAGCGCAACAGAAGCAGGAGCGTTAGAGCTTTCAGCTGACTGGACTACGCGAGGCAAATAAAGAGTGAATGTGCTGCCTTGGCCGACCGTACTTGTCACTACGATTTCGCCGCCCGATTGTTTCGCGAAACCAAAAACCTGGGACAGTCCAAGCCCGGTCCCTTTGCCTACGCTCTTGGTGGTGTAGAAGGGCTCAAAAATTTGTTCCAGATTTTCTGGGGGGATACCGGAGCCGGTGTCACTAAGCGAAACAGCAACGTAGTCGCCAGCAATGGCAGGATGCGATCGCACAGCAGGCAATTGCTTTGCAGCGTGGACTCGCAACGTGAGACGCCCTTGGCCTTGCATGGCATCCCGAGCATTGAGAGCCATGTTTACCAATGCGGTATCAAACTGATTGGGGTCGGCACGGATAAAATGATTTTGCTCGGGCAGAGCAAGGCTGATCTCTACTTGAGACCCCACCATGGTACTTATCATCCCAGCCAAGGCTTTTACGCTGTCGCAGGCGACAAACACTGATGGCTTCAATGCTTGACGCCTGGCAAAAGCCAAAAGCTGTGAAGTTACTTTCGCCGCCCGCTCAACGGTGTCCGAGATAACGGACACATACCGAGCCCGACGCTCATCGGCAATGTCCGGCCGTTTGAGCATATCCGTAGAGGATTTGATCACTGTTAACAGGTTGTTAAAGTCGTGGGCTACACCGCCAGTGAGCTGACCAATGGCCTCGATTTTCTGAGATTGGCGCAATGCTTCTTCTGCTTTAGCCAGAGCCTGCGCGGCGTCATATTCAGCCGTGAAATCACGTCCTACCGCGTTAATTTGCTGGTCATCCGGCTGGGTTGACCATGAAATCCTTCGGTAACTGCCGTCCCTGTGACGGAAGCGATTGTCGAACCGACTGTAAGCATGTCCACTAGCCGACATGTTTACTGCTTTGATTGTATGGTCCAGGTCCTCGGGGTGAATCAGCTCGAAAATGGTCCGACCAATCAACTCATCCGTCTGCCAACCTAACAAACCAGTCCAAGCGGGGTTGACAGCGGTGATCAACCCTTCAAATGTGCACCGAATCATGATATCGGAAGACAGTAACCACAGCCTGTTTCGATCCTCGGTGCGCCGATTAACTTCTGCTTCGAGCCGAGCATTCAGCTCCTTCAGCTGGACAACTGCCTGCGCGCGAGCCCCTTCGGCTTTATCCCTCTCACGATCGGCCAGGATCTGCTGAGTCATTTCAGTAGCAAGAAGCAGGACGCCGGCAAACCCACCGCTCTCGCCCTGTATGGGGGAAAAGCTGTAGGTCCAGACGGTCTCCTCATCATGGCCATGCCGGTTCATGGTCATGGACAACTTCTCGATGGCAAACCCTTTACCAGTCCTCAGCACTTGGGCAACTTGAGGACCAAGGACGGGGCCAATGTCCGTTAGGACGTCAGGCATAGGCTGTCCGAAAGCCGAAGGATGCCGATCCCCTAACGCGAGACCATAGGCATCGTTGTACAGAAGCCACTGCCGTTCTCCCCAATATAAAGCAGCTATGCCTTTGGCGTTCAACACCAGCGACAGTGCCGTGCGCATAGAGGCTGGCCAGCGGTTGTAATCACCCAAAGGGGTTAGAGACCAATCAGTCCCTCGAACCAGGTCACCCATTTGGCCCCCACCGATCATGGGTGGAACGTCAGAAGTCAGCTTCCCCCTTGAGGAAGAAACAAATTCATCAGCAGGGGGTATGGGCATGCCGGCTCAATCCAAAGAGGTAGGGTGACATTACGAGCAAAGGCTGCGCAGCGGTGCGTCCGTGTAGTACAGGCGCCGAGAAGGTATAGGGTAAACGAATATCTGCTAGCAGACCCATTCTAGACGCCAAGGTTCGGGTAAAACCTATTTGCCTGGATTTACGGCCCAAGCGCATCCCTTTAAAATCCCTCGTATTCGTAAGGCTTCACTGCTAACTCCCAGGACGGATCTGGACGGCCATGACAAAGGCTCTCAGTCGAAACGAAGGGAACCCCCGTCATAGAGGTCATTGATGTCCGCTGATCATTACAATGCTGTGTCCCTCCCCCAGAGCAAGGAGCGGCCAACGCCGAAGAGTTGGCTTACCGACTCCGTCAACAGCAGCTGACGGCAGATTTTGGACTGCTCGCCTTGAAAACCCACGATGCAGGGCTGTTGCTTCAGGAGGCTACCCGTCTGTGTGCAGAGGGCATGTCCACCCTGCTCTGCAAGGTCATGGCGTTTCAGCCGCAAGAGGGCGACTTTCTAATGATCGCCGGTGTGGGCTGGAAACCTGGATACGTAGGTCATGCACGCGCAGGAGCCGATCTGGAAAGCCCGGCGGGTTTCGCTTTTCAGACAAGACGAGCGGTCATTTCAAACCACCTGCAGGCAGAAGCGCGTTTCCGCACACCACGAATCCTAGCTGACCACAACGTGAAGCGAGCGATCAACGTGGTTTTACTAGTCGCGGATGAGCCCTATGGCGTACTCGAAGTGGACAGCCCGCTCGATGGCCGATTCACCGACGCTGATCTGGCATTTATGCAAGCCTTTGCCAATCTCCTGGGCGTTGCGTTGCAACGTCAGAGCTATGAAGACGCAATGCGGGCTAACGAAGAGCAATTACGGCAAGCCCTTGAATACCAGCATGTGTAGACGCAGGAGGTCAGCCATAGGGTCAAGAACAGCTTGGCGATTGTGGCGGGGTTGCTGCGCGTGCAGAGCAACAGCTCACCGTCCGAAGAACTTCGCCAAGCACTCGGCGATGCAGAAACACGCGTATTGACCATTGCGCAACTGCATGACCGTTTATGGCAAACGGGCGAAGTGCGAAGCCTGAACCTGGAGGATTTCCTGAGGGAACTTTGCGAGAAATTCAGCAGCTCTGCGTCGACCAAAATCCTGACGTACGAAGCTCCTCCTGTAATGATTCCCACAGATGACGCAATTCCTCTAGGCCTGCTGGTGAACGAGCTGGTCACCAATGCAGTGAAATACGCCTCTCCACAGAAACCAGGCGATGTAAGCATCAGCATAAAGTCCAACGGCGATCGTCTACGATTGGAAGTTCGTGATCGTGGCCCGGGGTTACCTGAGGATTGGCAGCAGAGGAACCCCGCTAGCTTAGGCATGAAACTCATCTCTCGCTTGAGCAGGCAGCTGGGAGGTGAACCTCAGTGGGAAAATGCTCTTCCTGGCTCACGCTTTACTCTGGAATTCTCTGCTTGATTATTCCGAGGTTCTGCCGGATTGCCTCAGACTTTCTATGCCGAACCATCAAACAATGGTTCACGATTTTCAAAAAATCGCGCGATGGTGTTAGCAGTAATTCTTCAGCAAAGAAATCATGTAATTATCGAGCGCAGCCTGCTCGCATATGCCCTGGAGCACGAGGCGGATATCGCCAAGGTCCAGGCTTGGCTGGGCCACGCCAATATCAGCACGACGCGGATCTACGATCGCCGGCAGAACCGGCCAGAGGACTCACCCACGTTCAGGGTGAAGTATTGAGTTGTGTGTGCAGCGCGGAAAAGTTAAGGTTTTAGGTAACGTTACCATTAATAGGCGGGCAGCAAGGCAAAGCGGGGTGCGGGTGAAATCAACCCGGGGCTCCGCTCACGCCGTCAGGATCTTGCCGGTTTTGCGGTCCAGTATTCGATATGGCGAATCGTCCTTCCCCTCTGTAGTCCGCGTGAGATCTGCCAGAGCGGCGGACTTCGTCTTGTAAGTCCACTCTGATCCCATTCGAAACCATTCGCCGTCAAAGCCACTTCGATCCTGAAGTTCATAGCGCGCCTGCGCTGCAGCTTTTTTAGAGCCAGACGGCTGAGCAGCGGCTAAAAACCGTTCAAGCTCACGGACACGTGCTCGATCTTTTTCGCCAAGCTCGAATTCTACCCGGGCCTATCTACAGTTGTATGAGCGAACTCGCTAAATGCTCCCTGCGTTCAGACCAAAAAAGTTGCATACCAACATCGCTGATCTGGTCCAGGTCAACAATGTCAGTTTCATTGAGCTCACCATTACCAGCACCGGTGTCAATCAGCGACTGAATCCTTGCGCGGCGCTGATTGAGCAGCTCAAAACAGGCTGCCTTGATAGTGATCGGGACACCGACCACACACATGGTTTCGGCAAGAAGAAAAGTGACGATCATGCATTCACGCAGGCGGTTCTTCACCCGAAATCGGCCTTCCGCCAATTCGGCAGTAATGTGAACACCGGGTAGGCTGTAGCACACCTTGTTGACTAGGCCCTGGTCATCGCACTGGGCTTTTAGCTCGGCAGCAACCCGTGCTAGAAGTGCACGTTTTTTAAAGTAGTAGAAAATCCGCATTTTTGCTTTTACCTCAACTTTCCGGGTTGTAGCCGGTACAGCCCTTTTGGGGGAAAATCAGATGCCGATCGTCGACGCCATGAGCCTTGCGCTCCCGCAGATTCATCACGACCAAAGCCCCCTCTTTCAAAGCGCTCGGTGAAGGCCCCGATTTCGTAAAGCTGCTCCAGCAAGGCGTCGAACATGTTGTGAGCCAGGCTAATTGAGTCAGCGTCCAAGTCCTGAACAGCTTGCTCCAGGTGATGGAACAGGTCGGTTTTCAATATCACTCATTGGTTGAGTCCTCCGGACGATTTTTCTTTAGTCGCGATGCTTGAGGCCCACTGAAAGCCGACAGTTGCGGGACTCAATACTCCCCTGCCTGAAAGGCCAGCACGCCCGATCCTTCATGCTGGGAGTTTGCCGGACGATCGTCAGCTTGACCTTCTGCGGAGACTCAGCCCGAGGAGGGATAGAGGGGCTGTGATGAAAGGTGACAATGTTGTGAGCGCCCGTGGGAACAAAGTTCTGATTATTGAAGCTGGTTTGCCGAGGCCCGGGGTTAGGACCCGTGTCCAACGATGTTGGACTCGAGCGTATGACAGAGCCCCTGTCCACTTCTGCGTTCAACTCCTGAGCTTTGGATTCCATCGACGCGACTCCTCGGTGGGGCTCCGATCGGGTTGACCACAGCAAAGCGCTTACTCCAATAACACTGCCTATTGCTAGGCACGCGACAAGACTTTGCACGCCACGCCTGTGGCCTCTTCGGGTAATTCGTTCCGGGGCATCACTGAGTTCTGCTTTCATCCATGACCTACCTGTGATCTCTTTTTGCACATCGGCAACATTCTGGAAGCGATCTTCCCCTTGAACTCTCGGACGCGAAAGACGCGCCCCGGTACTGCCAAAGGCCTGTGGTGCACAGCGGATTTTTCCGTGATTCTCGGTCTGATGATCAGACCGCTATTTTGGCCAACGCTTGACCGATGCTAAAAATGGAGCATTCGCCAGACTCGGAAACCACTGCGAAGGCCTTCGTTTGAGCGTATTGACCTGGCCCACGTGCCCTATTGTCCCAGACAGCAACCACATCAACTGTGTCTTTCACCTCTCCACCCCAGCTGTCGAGTTGGCAATAACGGTGGTAGATGTCGAGCACGTCAGATCGATCAGGATCTGAGAGCTTGCCCTCGATGGCCGTCCTCTCCCGTAAAGCATCGAAGTAAGCTTTAGCAACGCCGAGGGTGTTATAAACCGTGCCGCTTTTCACGATGACTTTCTTTGCCAAACTAATTTTCCTTACTGATCAATTGCCGAGGTTGAGGCCAGCATTTGTGATCGTTGTGCCTTTTTTTTTCAGCACCCCTGCATTACCAGAAATCACACTGTAATGCCCTGATGGGATATCCATCGTGAGCGGCCCGCCACACTGCGGACAGGCTGGATTCGCCAGAACTGCCAAGTTCGATGGGACGTCGTCCGGCCACCAAACCTTCCGACAACTCCCGAGGCATGCGTGGCTGGGTGCTCCATGATTAGCGCTATAGATTAGGTGCCCTTTGGTTTTCACGATCTGCATTCGAATTCCCTTCTCGATCTTTGGAAGCGAGTGCTCCCTATCCTACTGCCTCGGCCCAGCTCGATGGCTGGGATTGGGGTGAACCTGGTGCTTTCCTGTGTCAGGTGCGTTTTGCGCGCAGGGTCGCCAATGCAGCGTCAATCTTGGCCGCGGCGTCGCCGTATTCCTTTACGGCCACAGCCCCACTCGTGCCGGGAATTGGGCGTTGCTCATTTTTCTTACTTACACAGCTGCATCGCAATGGCATCGAACTCACGGTCAAAGCTAGCTTTCTCTGCCGCGCTCAAGAAACCCTGCTGCTCGACGAACCGATTAGTTTCATTCCGGACGTTCTCTACACGTTTCACCATGCGCTGTGCTTCAACCTCGGTAATACGACGGCCTTTTCTTGAGGTACTGATATCGGCATTTAGAACATTCGCTCTTACTGAGATATGTGCTTGTCCTGGATCGCTGATCTGCCCGCCGGTCTCGCCGGCTATTTCTTGTTGGTTTTGGATGTCGCAGCTTGGAAGATTGAGGCTTTGCTGTGCAGCTGTAGCGGTCAGGCTAAAAGCAAACAACGAAGTGAAGAAAATATGTTTCATGACTCAGTCCCTTTGATCGGATGTNCCAGAACCGGCATAGCGTTTGTCAGGGTCGGGGCCTTCATGTGCGCTTGCAATGCCGCTTCATCGTCCCAGCTTTCGTAGGAAACAAAGCGGGTGGGGTCTTCGAGATCCGTCAACAGCGCATAGGCCTGGCACCCAGGCTCGTGCTGGAATTGCGGCAGGGCGGATTGCAGTAGGTTTTTCAGTTGCGCTTCCTTGCCTGGCTTGGCTTTCATGATCGCGACGACGTTAAGAGGTGAAGTCATGTGGGGAGTCCTGGCAATGCCGGCGCCGGAATGGAGCCGTCAGCGCATGAGACATGCCACGTAAGGTATTCATTCAGAAAAACAGGGAGGCTACTGTTACTGCGCCGCCACCCTTTTCCTAGATACTCGGCCTGATCGGCTGGACCTGAGTCTGCCTAGCCTGATGTGTCTGTTTCAGCTCGGTCTCCAAGGTGTTTCTCATGCTTGGGCTGATCACGTTTTCTAGGCCCAAGGCCATAATCCAGCCTAGGGCCAAAGCATGGTAGTAACTCACCAAAAGATCGCTGGGCGCATCGCTGACGGCGGAAATCCTGTCACGAATGCGCATCACGGTTTTGGGGTTGTCCTGCTCGATCTTGATAATGCCCATGGCTTTTCCTAGTCCTGATCGGGGTCAACAGCGACCCACGCTTTCGCCCCGTTATAGTCGTCGCCAGACCGCCAGTGACGGATGCAACGCGAATAAGGTGTTTGAATTGCCCAGGGCGTAGCGAAGTGGCATGGCGGGGAGTCATACGGGCTCTCTGTCAGGATGCCGCGGGAATCGCGATGAATCTGGAGAGAGTAGCCAGCAGGCCTCCTGAATAGCTTACAGGCAGGCCCGGCGCGGTGTTCACGGAAAATGATTACGTATGCGCTAAGCAGCAGCTAAACGCCGCAATATTGCTCAAGAAGTGCCACCTGGTCCTTGTGACACATGACCGGCATTTCTTGCGCACCCGCGAAGTGAAGATAGCGCGTGCGATGACGACCATTGGTGTAGCCGACCCAGCGCGACACGCGCTCAGACCTACGACCCAATATTTTCAAGATAGGCTGTTCGGACTCTTCTTTAACCTCGTTGAAAGAAACGATCGGCATTTCGACGTGCCGCTCCTTCGGACTAGGTGGTGCCAGAAATTCAAAGATGCCTTGGCGTTTATCTTGGTCCCATTCCTCTACAGGTGAGACGACAAAGCTTTGGTGTTCGTGCTGATCCGAATAGTGAATCAACTTTTGTACATCAACCATGACAACCACATGGTTATCGTAGCCTGGGCGGCACCGCAGACTCACGCTCTGATAACCAGGGTGGTCACCAGAGAGACTGACTTCATACAGATCTGTGTTCATCCTTTGTCCTTTGCTGATGGGGGGCAGGCTTGCACCCGAAACCGACTTAGCCTAAATCGGTTTCCCGTTTACCGTAAATCGGTGTCCGAAAGGCATGAAAAAGGCCCCCGGACGGTGGGAAAGTCCGGGGGCCTATTTAACTTTTCATCCGTTACACGCAGTCAAGACGCAGCAAGATGCCGAAGGGCTGAGCGACGCTTTGGATCGATAGCGGTCGGCCGTGGATCACTGCTTTCGACCCGCAGCCGTCTGTGACGATGCTTGAGGCCGATTGAGGCGTGGCATTTCGCGATTCGATACTTCCCTGTCTATAAGCCCAGCACGCACATTCTTTCATGCTCGGCGACTGCCGGACGATCGTCAACTTGGGTTTCTTTGGAGCCTCTGGCCTTGGCGAAAGATCGGAGCTAACTCGAAAAGCGACCACATTGTCAGCGCCTCTAGGAATGAAGTTCCGATCGTTGATCGGTCAATTTTCCATACTAGATTAAACGCTAATTTCAGGTCTTGAAGCGCGCTACCATCTGATTCAAGTTCACCGCTAACTGCGAAAGCTCATTGCTGGCGGCCAGGGTTTGCTGCGTGCCTTCGCTGCTCTGCAGCGCCAAGTTGCGAATGCTCACGAGCGCGCGGTCTACTTCGCGAGCTACATGAGCCTGCTCTTCCGCGGCAGTGGCGATCTGCTGATTGCGGTCATTGATCAGTTGCACCGAGTCGGCGATGACTTTCAGTGACATCCCGGCTTCGTCGGCAGTGCGCTGCGTGTTGTGTGCCTCGATGGTGCTGCTGCTCATCGAATCCACAACCAGTGACGTGCCTGCTTGGATACTTGAAATCATCTGTTCGATTTCCAGAGTTGAGGTTTGTGTGCGATGAGCCAGTGCCCGAACCTCATCAGCCACCACGGCGAAGCCTCGGCCTTGCTCACCAGCGCGGGCCGCTTCGATCGCGGCGTTCAAGGCCAGCAGGTTGGTCTGTTCTGCAATGGCACGGATCACGCTCAGCACCTTGCTGATGTCCTGCGCCTGACCAGCGAGGCCCTGCACCTGTTCAGAGGTCATTTCCACGCGGTCCGTTAGGCTGCGCATGGCATGTAGGGTTTCGCCGACTTTCTGGTTACCGGTGGCGGCAGCGCGTGTGGAGTCCTTGGCCGCTTCGGAGGTGGAGTTAGCGTTAAGCGCGACCTCATCGACGGCGGCGCTCATCTGGTTTACCGCCGTGGCGGCCTGCTCGATCTCACTGTTCTGCTGCTGCAGGGTGAGGCTGGCGCTCTCGGTGATGGAAGTCATCTCTACTGCGGCGGAACTGAGCTGTGCGGAAGCATCGGAGATCTGCTCTATGGTGCTTCGCAGGTTGCCTTGCATGGTGTTTAGCGCGCGCATCAACCGCGCAGATTCGTCATTACCCTTAACCTCCAGGATAAGACGCAGGTCGCCGTCGGCGATTTCCTCGGCCATTTTCAGCGAGGCGCTCATAGGCTGGACAATGCTGCGAGTCAGCAGGGTGGCGAGCACCAGCGTCAGCACCAGCGCGGCGAGTACCACACTATCGACGATGGTGATGCTGTGGGCATACACCTCAGTGGCGGTCACGCCTGCTGCTGCAGCGCCGTCGGTATTGTGCTGGCGCAACTCATTGAGTTTGACCTGGTACGCTGCGGCACGGTCGCGTTGTTCAGTGTTGGCGAATGTCACGGCCTGCTCATGCTGGGTAGCGTCAAGATCGACGACGCGTTGCAGTCCATCAAGATAGGTCTTCATCAGCGCCGCTGCGGCCTCGAATTTGGCCCCTTCTTCTGGGTCGGAAATGAGGTTATTGCGGTAGAAGTCGGTGCGCTCGTTGAGCATGCGCTTAGCGTCTTCCAGGTGCTGCACGGCGGTCGCTTGCTCTTGGGGATTCGAAGTCGCCAGAAGACGGATGCTCTCTAGGCGCGCGCCGAGCAGGGCGATCTGGATGTCGTCGGCGGTCTGCACGCTGATCAGCCAGTTCTTTTCGATGTCCTGCTCGGTGCCACGCAGCTTCCCTAGCTGCACGTATGCGAAGCCGCCGAGGGCAATGACCAGCAGCGTGATTAAACCGAAACACAAGGCGGCACGGGGCGCAATATTTAAAGAACGTAGGTTCACGGTGCAACTCCGAAGGGCAAACGCAGAAACTTTCTGCGTTCTGTACGGAAGCCATCGGCAATGAAAAACATAAATTTAGAACAAGGGTCAATTACAGCGGTATCAGTGCGGCCAGGTAGCAAGCAATATCGTCGAACCGTCATCGTTGTATCCGAATGTACATCAACAAGATCAAGGTTGTGCATCAGCGTCAGGGGGTGGGCCAGGGATTGCTCTGGCACCTTTGGCAGATCCATCGACTGCCGATCGTGCCACTGTACGAGTACGAGCTGTCATGCGGCTTCTGGGATAAAGCGCGTCTGCGATTCGACGCTGTAGGTGCCCAACTGCTCGATCAGCTGGCAAGCCTTCCCGATACGAATTAAGAGGCGTTACGTTGACGGCATCTAGTACCGAAATCTGACAAAACCCAAGGTCTTTGGGGGGCCGCTATCGACCCATAGCTGCCTCCCCATGTTGCCAGTTGGACTTCTGAAATTGCGGAGTGAGCTATCAAAAGAACCCAGGGAATGCGGTATCTAAACGACTTGGACCTTGTCAGTCCTTCAGTCATAATCGTGGTCTTGGCCATTTATTGATGGCAATAAAACATCAACAAGTGGGGGGGCTTAATGACTATACCGAGTGAACGCACCCGATGTGTTATCCAAACAGAAGCGTTTTTGCGAGAGTTATCAAAATGCCCCGTTATCCCTGAGGAGTACCGTATTGAAGCGAAGCGGCTCCTGCGGCATTACCCTGAGTCGTCGTTTGTCTTACACGTGGGCAAGATGGATGACATCATTCAAGGAGCAGAACCCGGAGATCCTAGGCGCGAATTGGCCATCGACGGTTATCACCCTATGTTTACTGCGGATATAAAGCCCTAGCGGTACCGGACTATCAAAGGATAAGGCTGTGTATGAAGGCTTATCATCCACCCTGTCGGTATCTCCGCGAGCGGCGCCCACCTTTTACCAACTGCATGACGACGGGCCATGGAGCTGCGTTTCCTTCTGCGTGCACAGTTCGCGCCGACCAACGCGCCAGATGTCTAGCGGGCGCGGATGGTGGCGAAACAATCGTTTGTCTCGTGCTGAACTGAGTTTGGCAGAGGATGTATTGGGCGAGCTTGGTGGGGAACCCAGTAGGTTCGAAGATGCTGCGTTCTTTCCAAGGGCGTTGTCATGATGGGCATACCTTTTGAAGTAACAGTGTTACCAGTTGCGTGAGGACCTTGGTTGCCTCACCAACCAGCACTATCTCGCGGGGCTCGTTCGTCCCGACATCCACAATGTTGATGTGTATGACGGTTGCCCCGCCCTGTTGCGCAATCTCTAGAAGATTCGCGGCGGGGGTGACGGTTCCTGAAGTCCCCACCGATATGAGGACGTCACAGTTTTTGACCAACAACACCGCGGTTCTCCATAGCTCCGAGGAGAGGTTCTCTCCATACCAGACCACACCAGGGCGAACTTTACCCCCACAGTGCCCACACCTGGGGGGCTCAACCAATATCCCCTCCGCGGGAATGACCATTCCGACTGGAAACTTTGCTGCCGGCCGATGGCAGGCGAAGCATTTGGGCGTGGCCAAGGTCCCATGGAGATGATGCACACATGAGGAACCTGCCCGCTCGTGAAGATCATCGATGTTTTGTGTGATGACAGGCACGTTATAGCCTAGGCATTCGAGTCTCTGCAATGCGCAGTGGGCTGCGTTGGGTAGCGCGTTGGCCGCCTGTTGCCTGCGCCACAGGTACCATCCCCAGACCAGCTTGGGATTGCGGCGAAATGCGTTCGCGGTCTCCAACTCCGCCGGATCATAGCGAGCCCATAATCCCGTCAACGTATCCCTATAGGTAGGAATGCCACTCTCAGCAGAAATGCCTGCTCCCGAAAAGCAGACAATACTTCGGGCGCTCACTAGCGCTTCTACGGCCAGATGTAAACGCTCCATCTAACACCTTCTTGAGCCGTGCCGCCTCACGTTGAAGAGGCGGCCTGTAAGCATTTGCAGTGCAGGCAAACGCAGAATCGACAACACCGCATGAGCAAACAAAAAATACTCTTTTTTAAGAATTGCTATAGCATATAGTATTGCATAACTACCAATGCAGCAAAAACTCGAATGGGGTGTTCAGTGATTCTAGTTTTCGACCCCGAGCAAGATAAGACCCGCACCTGGACCCACGGAGAGATCGACGGCCTATGCTTTATTGCAACCATCCGCTCACTTGCAACGCGCCAAGCCGACCGCGCAGCGATACTCGGATGCGCCTACGAGTTGCGCCATTACATGCTGACCGCAACCAATGTTTCGATCAGACACGTTCATATGCTGTGCCCGCCATCGATCAGCGGGCGGGCTTTCTGGACCTTAGAGGAGCTTGAGAGCGTTGTGGCGTTCAGCGGCATGGACACCAATGACAATGCTGTCGTTTACAAGACTGCGGTCGCAAGCTACAAGCTGGGCGACCTAGATAGATCTGCGCCGTCGAAAGAAAGGCCGGATTCTCTTTTCAACACAGCAACTATTGGATCATACCCCTTTGTATGCGGCCCACTTGGAGATTGCCCAAGACAACCACCTGCTCGCGGCGCTGTGGAAACGATGATTGATTTTAGTACCCAAGCCGGGCTGCGTTTCTGAGAAGCGCTCAAATGCTGGGCCACCTTAAATAGCTGCTAATGCGGAATCAATCCAGTGCTGCTGAAAGCCGTTTTAAAAAGAAAAAGATCAATATTGCTATAGCGTATAGAGATTTCTGTCTAGTCCGGGCTTTATCGTTCCTTTTGCGGGCAGGCAAATGGAACTCCAGGAATCATTCGGCATAACACTTAGAGCCATCAGATTGGGAAAAGGTCTTTCGCAGGGCGCGGTGGGCGTCAATCAGGGATATCTCAGCGAACTGGAGAGCGGTCTTAAAGCTCCTACGCTGCCCAAAATGGCATCGATTGCAAAAGGCTTGGGTATTCACCCGCTGACGTTGATCACAGCGGTCTACGCCAATCTAGGGCCGGAAGATAGCCAGCAGCTTTTGGCGAGAGTCGAGCAAGAACTTAAAGAAATAGCCGAATCATAGCTTGCTCAATAAAAAACTGGCCCCGCACTGTTAGCCTAAACGCCGCGCAGGTTCGCGAAGCGTCCAGAAGCCAAAGCAGTTAGAAAGCACCGCTGCGGGTGACGCGGCCAGCGTTGACCAAATCAGCATCAAAAAACATGACCTGGGATCACATGCCTTGAAAAGCGCAGCTAAACTCAAGTGCGGCTAGGCTACTCAGCCGTTCGTTCACGATCTATTTTGGGTAACGGGATCGTCAACTCCCCTTCGGTCATCCCGCGTTTGTAAGCGTTATATTGGAGCAACGTTAGGTACTCCAAAAGGGCTGCGGTCTGCAGTTGCAAGTCGGCGACCTTACTTTCAAGATTGCGAATCCGATGCGCCGCTGTGGTCAAACTGGACGGCTTTGCAATGAGTGGCTCAGCGTTTTTTAGTTTGGACTTCCTTGCCGTATAGGCGCTCACTATTTCCCGGTGGCTGTTCAGAGACTGCCTGCTCGGTCGCTTTCCCACCAAGTCAACAACAGCGGCACAGATTCCCTCCCAAGTGATCTGAGAACCTTCCCAACCATGGATAACATTGACAATCGCCGCGACGTTGGACGTGGATAAGTGTTTGGCCATATCTGTCAGTCTGCCTGCCGCCTGTCATCGGCACCAAGTCGATGAAACACTCTGTTCAACTGGCTAAAATCTTTCCCTCGAAGCCTTATCAGTGCACCATTTTCAATCGCAGGATCCTTCATCAACGCAAGCAAACTTGTAATTCTCTCTATTGAGTTGATATGATGAGTCACCCACTTGTCGGCACCATACTCTCCTACCCCTTCGCCTTCGGTGGCCAATGCGAGCACTCGCTTGAGCCTCTCCATACGATCGATCAGACGGTCTCGATTCGGCTGACGCCCCTTGACACAGATCTGCTCTGTACAGTTGATGCAGTCTCGAAATTTCGTGCAGGGACTTATCACGAAATTATGCACGCAGTATCCAAACTCAGTGATATGCGCCGCGCCATCACGAAAGATCAACGTACCATCGCTATCAATGGGTGACCGGACGACATGGTGCATGCTGAGCGAACCAGTGCTCTCATCCGCCGCTCTTAACATCCGAAGTTTTTCAAAAACCTCGGCATCACTGACGTGGTTGTACACCTGATTGCTGCTAACATTCGCCCGCCCGGACCACTTCGCCAAGGCAAGATTGCTGAGACCGCCTCGCTGGGCAATCGTATTTAGCAAATGCCTGGGCTGATGGGTAGTCATCTTGTAACATTCACCCGTCGGATGCCGATACCCATGCCTGTCAAACACGCTGCGATGATTGATGACGGTCGTGCGCGGCCCGAGATCTGCCCACACAGTGCTGACCTTCACCTTCTGCAGCATCACAGGCATGGTGAGACTTTTCGCATGAAGTTGATTTTTCAAAATTGAAAAAATACAACTTGAGTATTTCACGCCTTTTTTTCTATCAAACCATGGAAAATCGGGCGGAAGCTTACCGCGCAAGAAATCCCCAAGTGATTTCAGGGTATACGCACCTTGCGCAACCCTTAATCCTCGCGCTTCTACAAAAGCTGCGGCCGTTTTCGGATCTTCAAGTTTTTGACCGAGTGCGGCCGCAAGTTGAATCAAACTTAAGGGCTGATCTTCCGGAACCTGTGGACACCTCTCATGCCGATAGAACTCATTGGGATGCTCCTCCATCCAAGAAGCCAGCGCCCGGGCCGGACTACTCAATTTCAGCATTCTGCCGAACGCTTCTTTGGCTAAGCTTTCCATTGTCGAGGGTATCCATTTGATATCGCCCGCAAACCCCTTGCTGGAATAAAACCGCCATCCATACCTGACCTGACCGTCTCTATCAACTTCAGCCACCTCGGCATCCGCGCGAAGGGCCAAGACCTCGTTGGCCCGAGAAGGCGCGCACATCAGCAGGGCGAACGTCGACGTGGTGAAAATGTCCTTGGGATCCTGAGGATCATTGGCAAACACTTCAGCAATGGCATTCAATTCCGCTTCGCCTGGCAATTTCCTTGACCGAGCCTCTTCGGCCTCCTTTCCCGTGGTGCTGTTCATGTCCAGCGGGCGTGGCATCGGGCTCACCCAATCCTTCAGATTCTGCCCACATAGGAAGTGGCTGCTCAAATACTCTGCCATCTGCATCAGGTAAAGCCCGGTGGCATAAGCCGTATCGCGGGAGTAATGCTGGGAGGCAGTGAGTGCCGCTTCGTCCAGGTCTGCAACGGTGCACAGATGAATACGTCCGGCACCATGGGCGTTGACAAGTGCGGTCTCCAGGCAGCGAAACATGATGCCGTGCTGTGCAATATGCGCGCGGGCATCCACCATCCTGCGGTGCATCAGATAGGCTTTCGCAAAGTTCATGAAGTCGACATCCATGACCATGTCTCGGGGGATGTGAACACTTTTGCATCCGAGCTTGGAAAAACCTATTCCGGGCCAGCGCACCGCCGTCCACGCGTCCGCAGACCCGACGAAGCAGGCCTTCATATGGTCGATGAAACGTTGGGCGTTGACCGATGCGGTCAGATTCTTGCGCGAGACGAACGGAACCACGCGTGACGTGTCGATCATGTGCCCACCGCGTCGCTTGTAGTGGTCGCTGTGGTCTTTCGAGCATTACACGCCTCCACCACCTGGGTGACCGCCAGAATGCTGCGATCCAGCACCGAAGCGATGGTCAAGTCATGGGTCACGCTCACAACCCGCTCACGCTCTTTCAACAGCTCGGACAGCACCTCCTGATGGGGACCATTTAACCACGGTTGAAAGTGAATGCAGGTGTAGCAGGGAATGGGCACACTGGCGGCGCAGAAGCCAAAAGACCCACAAGTTCCCGCTCCCCGACCGCTGGTGGAACGAACGTCGCTTTGCGGGTCATCTCCCCGAACAGCTGCGGCCTTGGAACTCACGATCATCCCGGCGAATGCCTGGGCGAATGGCGCCAACTGGGACGCTACAGCCCGGTCGATTTGAGCCGCGTGCTCGGGCACATTCTGGGTGTAGCCCCCCACGTTCTGGGTATCCGCATGATCGAGCAGCTCAGCGATGACCAAAGGTCCATAGCCTTCGCGAGCTGCCCGCGTCCCCACCGTGTACCTGAAACGCCTGGCGGACAAGTTGAGCGGCTGGCCGGTTCTTTCGGATCTAAAACCTATCTGCTCGCTTAGTCTCCGGAGGATTAACGAGACCCGTCCGCTTTTAAGATGAAGCCAATCGGTCGTCATGATGGCCACGAACTCAGCCTCGCTGCCTATGGCCTTAATCGCCTTCCAGTTCGGAAATAGTGGCAATTCTCTAGCCATGTTTTCGCTTAATGAAAAGCGCCATATCGCAGCCACTGTCGCCCTTACATGGGCCGCCTGGGCGGTCAGAATCGTGAAGAGTTCTTCAGTGATGGCCCTTTTACGAAAAAGAAGCCGGAACGCCTGACCGGGCTGTTTGCCACGCGGTACCGCAATGAAGAAGAACCGGTCGCCCTGCTCGTTACTGCCTTCCGATAGGTCAACCAGTCGCGTATTGGTGAGCTGGACGGGGTGCAAGCCTGGGTAGCCCAGGCGGTGCCATTGTTTTACCAAGACTCGGATAGCGCCAAGGTACCACTCATGATCTGCTTCTAGCGTCTGACGATAACGTGCTATTGATTTAGGACTAACGGGCTCGCCATCACCAAACTTAATAAGCGCGTAGTAACGCATAAATATGTTCTGCGCATGACCAGCAGACGCGTTTATCACGAAAAATTTTAAAGTTCGCAGCAACCCATCTTCGCTCTCAGGGGAAAGTAAGCCCCGGACCACACCGGTGGAGATGGTGGTGTTTCGATTCAGCTTCCAGTAATCATCGGCGAAATTGCAGCGGTAGCCGTCAAAGGAGCTAAATGACTCCGAGAAACCAGGCTGAGGCTCTGTAAGACGCTTGTTCATGCCTTTCCCCCGGTTCTAGAACGTGACGTCCGCTGGAGCATCAAACTAACTTCGTTGGCTTTAGCCTGGATGAATCGCTTGTTGTATCGACTGGCCGTTCCCGACCCTTCCCTCCAACCCATACAACGGGACCGTATCTGCTCTTGCTCTTCCGGAGAGGGAGGATTGGACAGCGCGTCCATTTCGGACGAAAAGGCGTGGTTCCAACTGTGCCGAAGGCGATGACCTGTGACCGCCCGCAGCTCGGGAACGATGGACTGCAAAACATCCCACATTTTTTGATAAGCGGAGATGGAGAGCGGTTGGCCGACCGAGGGCCCATTTTTGTGCGTGACAAACAGATAGGGGCACCGGCTGGCATTACGTACGGCGCGTCTGGGGCCGAGAATATAGTTATGGATCTCTGCCATCAGCTCGTTAGACACCGACAACCTACGTTCACGGGTTTTGACTAGGGGCTGGTAATGACGGGGATCGTCCTTCTGGTCGGGCCTGCGAGCAACGAGCAGCGTGCTGGTCGAAAAGTTGCAGTCGGACACCCGAATGTTCAACAGTTCGCCGCCGCGGATGCCCAACTCGGACTCAATCGTCACTATAAGGCGGTTTCTCTCCTGCACACGGCTGTGGAAGGGATTCACCGCAGCACCTACCTCGACGTGTCGATTAAGCGACGCTTTCTCCCGATCGTCTAAAGCACGGTCGTTCAATTCTTGGTTGCGTCCTCTATGGCTAGGTCGCAATGCCTTGATTTGCTCAAACAAATTTTTAAGCGCCTCAGGCTCTGGGTTGAGGTGATCGAAATAACGTCGCCCAAACCAGAGAATGTATCGACTGGCAGTCGTCATCCGGGAGTACAGAACATCCTTGTGCACTGTGCCGTGTGAGGCTAGCAATTCTTCAACCGTGAACATTTGCTGCTCGACAGTACAGATGTCCCACTGTCGAAAGCGGTACGACATGAAGTCCCGCAGGGCGTCTACTTCGTGCGAGTACAGGAATTCCGCAGAAGAGCAGCGCGCTGCCCAGTCGATGTTTCGGATGGCGAAGAACCGGTACAGGATCGTCAGGTGTCCAGCTGCGGCCACCATGGCGGCACAGGAGAGGCTGGCGTTGCGCACTTGGGTGGTAATGAACAGATTGGAGGCGTAATGGGGGAGTCGGGTGCGCTCATCAATCAACGAAACATAGCGCTCACCTGACTTCATCACGAACCGTTGAGCGCGCAGCATACCTGCCTCCAAACAATACAATCCGATCAAGGTAGCTAAGTAGCTTTTTTTGACGCCGTCAAGAACAAATAATGTGTAATTAAAAAACCCTGACTAATCAGGGCTTTAATAGTGATTCTTTACGTTTTGATAAAACGTCCATCCTAGAACGGGATGTCGTCATCGAAGCTGTCGAAATCCGGTGCCGGCTGCGGCGCTTGTTGCGGCGCGGGACGCGACTCGCGCTGTGGCTGAGGAGCGGACTGCTGCGGGCGGGCCTGCTGTTGCGGACGCGGCGCGGAGTTCTGGGAGTTCTGATAACCGCCACCGCCCTGGCCCTGAGGAGCGCCGTCGCCCTGAGGACGGCCACCGAGCAACTGCATGGTGCCTTGCATGTCGACGACGATTTCAGTCGTGTAACGCTTGATGCCGTCTTTCTCCCACTCGCGGGTCTGCAGCTTGCCTTCGATGTAAACCTGCGAACCCTTGCGCAGGTACTCGCCGGCGATTTCGGCGACTTTGCCGAACATCGATACGCGGTGCCATTCGGTCTTCTCGACCTTCTGACCGGTTTGCTTGTCGGTCCACTGTTCGCTTGTCGCCAGACTCAGGTTGGTCACGGCATTACCGTTAGGCATGTAGCGGACTTCGGGATCCTGGCCGCATGTGCCGACCAATATGACTTTGTTTACCCCACGGGCCATAACGTTCTCCTAGGCTTCACACGTTTCCGACGCTGGATTGACCACTTCGTCGAAAGACGCCCGATCCAACAGTTCTTTGTCAAATTTGATATAGATGGCAGCCTCGTCGGCCACCACTACTGCATCTGTTACTCCACGTACGGCCAAAACGCGATCGGCAAGGCCTGTGTCGCGTTGAGCCTCGGGCGACAACGGCAAGCGAAGGCTGGTTACGTAGGGAGGTTCGCGCATGGTAACAGCAAACGTTAGCCAGAGGGCGGCCAGCCCGGCGCCTCCCAGGAACACCACATCCAGTCCGCCGTGCTGGAAAAGCCACCCACCGAGGATGCCCCCCGCTGCCGAACCCAGGAACTGACTGGTGGAATAAATCCCCATCGCCGTGCCCTTCCCGCCCGCCGGAGACACTTTGCTGATCAGCGACGGCAGCGACGCTTCGAGCAAATTGAATGCGGTGAAAAAGACCACGGTACCGATGACCAGTGCTCGCAGCGTGTTGCCGAACTCCCAGAAGAATAGCTCAGTGAGCATCAGCACCAGTACGGCGCCGAGTAACACGCGCTTCATCTGACGCTTCTTTTCGCCGTAGATGATGAAAGGGATCATCGCGAAGAACGAAATCAGCAGTGCGGTCAGATACACCCACCAGTGCTGCTCTTTGGGCAGGCCGGCTTTCTCGACCAGCGCCAGCGGCAATGCCACGAAACTGGACATCAGCATGGCGTGCAACGCGAAGATACCCAGGTCCAGACGCAACAGGTCAGGATGACGAAACGTCGCGCCCAATGCCTGTCGCGCCAGACCGGACTCCCGGTGCTGCAGGGTTACCGTGGACTTGGGCACGACGAAGGCGACGATTGCCACGCCCACCAGCGCCATCGCGCCGGTCGCCAGAAACAGGCCGGACAATCCGAAAGCACTGGTGAGAATGGGGCCGACCACCATCGCAACCGCGAAGGACACACCAATGGTCATGCCGATCATCGCCATGGCTTTGGTGCGATGCTGCTCGCGGGTCAGATCGGACAGCAACGCCATGACCGCAGCGGAGATAGCGCCCGCGCCTTGCAGAACCCGACCGGCGATCACGCCCCAGATCGAGGTCGACTGAGCGGCCAGCACGCTGCCGAGCGCAAACACGATCAGTCCCAGATAAATGACGGGACGACGGCCGATGCGATCAGAAATAATGCCAAACGGAATCTGCAGCACCGCTTGTGTCAGGCCGTAAGCGCCGATCGCCAGACCGATGAGTGCCGGGCTGGCGCCCGCAAGGTCCATCCCGTAAGTGGCGAGGACGGGCAGCACCATGAACATGCCAAGCATACGGAAGGCGAACACCAGCGCCAGACCGCCCGCGGCGCGGGTTTCGCTGCCGCTCATGCGCTCGCTGTGAGAATCGTGCATGAAGGAACCTCGTATGAACCGGCGGCGATTCTACCAGTCCCATCGTTTAGAGCACATACGACGGTTTGCCGCGCATCGCAGGAATTTTCTTTTTTCCAGGTGAGGCGGCGCGATCCTCAATAGTGTGTATCCATCCAGTATTTCCCCGTATACTTCCACGTTTTACACGCCCGCCGTGCGAGGCCAGCTTTGGACAAGATCTTGATTCGTGGGGCTCGAACCCACAACCTGAAGAACATCGACCTGACCCTTCCACGCGACAAGCTGATCGTCATCACCGGATTGTCCGGCTCGGGAAAATCGTCCCTTGCGTTCGATACGCTCTACGCCGAGGGCCAGCGCCGCTACGTCGAGTCGCTGTCCGCCTACGCGCGTCAGTTCCTGTCGATGATGGAGAAGCCGGACGTCGACACGATCGAAGGCCTGTCGCCGGCCATTTCCATCGAGCAGAAGTCCACGTCCCATAACCCGCGCTCGACCGTGGGCACCATCACCGAGATCTACGACTACCTGCGTCTGCTGTATGCGCGTGTGGGGCAGCCGCGTTGCCCGGATCACGACATTCCTCTGGAGGCGCAAACCGTCAGCCAGATGGTCGACCTGGTCCTGGCCCAGCCGGAAGGCGCCAAACTGATGCTGCTTGCCCCCGTGGTACGGGAGCGCAAAGGCGAGCATTTGGCCGTCTTCGAAGAGCTTCGCGCTCAGGGTTTCGTCCGCGCTCGGGTGAACGGTCGGCTGTGCGAGCTGGACGAACTTCCCAAGCTCGATAAACAGAAGAAGCACTCGATCGATGTCGTCGTTGACCGCTTCAAGGTGCGCTCGGACTTGCAACAGCGCTTGGCTGAGTCCTTCGAGACCGCGCTGAAGCTGGCCGACGGCATCGCGCTGGTTGCGCCGATGGACGACGAGCCCGGCGAAGAGATCATTTTCTCCGCGCGATTCGCTTGCCCAATCTGTGGCCATGCGATCAGCGAGCTTGAGCCAAAGCTGTTTTCGTTCAACAACCCCGCCGGCGCATGCCCAACCTGCGACGGGCTGGGCGTGAAACAATTTTTCGACACCAAGCGCCTTGTCAATGGCGAGCTCACGCTGGCGGAAGGCGCGATTCGTGGCTGGGACCGGCGAAACGTCTATTACTTCCAGATGCTCGGCTCGTTGGCGAAGCATTACGGCTTCAGCCTGGAGGTGCCGTTCAAGGAACTGCCGGCCGATTTGCAGAAGGTCCTGCTGGGCGGCAGCGGTAAGGACAGCGTTGATTTCCGTTACCTGAACGACCGCGGCGACATCGTCAAACGTGCGCACCCGTTCGAAGGCATTGTCCCGAATCTTGAGCGCCGGTACCGGGAAACCGAATCGACAACGGTTCGCGAGGAGCTGGCGAAGTTTCTCAGTACCCAACCCTGCCCCGAATGTCGTGGCACGCGGTTGCGCCGAGAGGCCCGTCATGTGTGGGTTGGCGAGAAGACACTTCCCGCCGTCACCAACATGCCGATTGGCGACGCAACCAATTATTTTGGTGAGCTGAAGCTCACGGGGCGACGCGGCGAAATCGCTGACAAAATTCTCAAGGAAATTCGCGAGCGTCTGCAGTTCCTCGTCAACGTCGGGCTCGACTATCTGACACTGGACCGCAGCGCCGATACGCTCTCCGGCGGTGAGGCTCAGCGGATTCGTCTGGCCAGCCAGATCGGTGCAGGCCTGGTCGGCGTGATGTACATCCTCGACGAGCCTTCAATCGGCTTGCACCAGCGCGATAACGATCGGCTGCTGGACACGTTGCGGCACCTGCGAGACATCGGCAACACGGTGATTGTGGTGGAGCACGACGAGGACGCCATCCGACTGGCCGACTACGTGGTCGACATCGGGCCGGGCGCAGGCGTGCATGGCGGCAAGATTGTCGCGGAGGGCACACCACAGGAGGTGATGGATCATCCGGACTCGCTGACCGGTAAATACCTGTCGGGCCGGGTGAAGATCGCGGTCCCTGCCAAGCGGACGCCTCGCAATAAAAAGCTCTCGCTCAAACTCAAAGGCGCGCGTGGCAATAACCTGCGCAACGTCGATCTGGAAATTCCAATCGGCTTGCTGACCTGCGTGACCGGTGTATCGGGATCGGGCAAATCTACGCTGATCAACAACACGCTGTTCCCTCTCAGCGCTACTGCGCTCAATGGCGCAACGACGCTTGAGGCTTCGGCACACGACAGCATTGACGGCCTGCAGCATCTGGATAAAGTCGTTGATATTGACCAGAGCCCAATCGGGCGTACCCCACGGTCAAATCCTGCGACCTATACCGGGCTCTTCACGCCAATCCGTGAGCTATTCGCCGGCGTGCCTGAGTCAAGGTCTCGTGGCTACGGCCCTGGCCGATTCTCTTTCAACGTCAAGGGTGGTCGCTGCGAAGCGTGCCAGGGCGACGGCTTGATCAAGGTTGAGATGCATTTCCTGCCTGACATCTACGTTCCTTGCGATGTGTGCAAGAGCAAGCGATACAACCGTGAGACGCTCGAGGTTAAGTACAAGGGCAAAAACGTCCACGAGGTCCTGGAAATGACGATCGAGGAAGCGCGGACATTCTTCGACGCCGTGCCTGCCCTTGCCCGGAAGCTGCAGACGTTGATGGATGTGGGGCTGTCCTATATCAAACTGGGCCAGTCAGCGACCACGCTTTCTGGTGGTGAAGCGCAGCGGGTGAAGCTGTCGCGCGAGCTGTCCAAGCGTGACACCGGCAAGACCCTGTACATCCTCGACGAGCCCACCACCGGCCTGCACTTCGCGGATATTCAGCAATTGCTGGATGTTTTGCATCGACTTCGCGACCACGGCAACACGGTCGTTGTGATCGAGCACAACCTGGATGTGATCAAGACCGCCGATTGGCTGGTCGACCTGGGCCCTGAAGGGGGTTCGAAAGGCGGACAGATCATCGCGACCGGTACGCCAGAGCAGGTGGCGGACATGAAACAGTCTTACACTGGCCACTATCTGAAGCCGCTTCTGGAGCGCGATCGCGCCTGATTGCATGGGCTTAACAAAAAGCCCTTGTCGCAATATGCGGCAAGGGCTTTTTTTGTAGTGGCGGTTCGAGCAATCAGAACTGCGACTGAAGATAGTTTTCGAGGCCGATGGACTTGATCAGGCCTAATTGCTTCTCAAGCCAATAGGTATGGTCTTCTTCGGTGTCGGCGAGTTGAATGCGGAGGATGTCGCGGCTGACGTAGTCTCTGTGCTGCTCACAGAGCGCAATACCTTTGCACAGTGCGGCTCGCACCTTGTATTCCAGGCGAAGATCGCTGGCGAGCATCTCCGGTACAGTAGTGCCCACATCCAGATCGTCAGGACGCATACGCGGAGTGCCTTCGAGCATCAGAATCCGGCGCATCAACGCATCTGCGTGTTGAGCCTCTTCTTCCATCTCGTGATTGATACGTTCGTACAGCTTGCTAAAACCCCAATCTTCGTACATCCGCGAGTGAACGAAATACTGGTCGCGCGCAGCCAGTTCGCCAGTCAACAGCGTGTTGAGGTAATCAATTACATCCGGGTGGCCTTGCATCGCCGTCCATCTCCACGTGAAAGGCGTTAGTTTGAACCAACCAGACTGGTTGGTCACCCTACGGCATAGCAAATAAACATAGAAATCCGGCGAAATTCGGACATTTGGTACCGAAAAGACGGGTAAATGAGGAGGGTTCCGTTTATCACTTAGAATCACCCCGAATTACGCTGAGCCTAGCGCTCCGGGAGGCTTTGGCGCGGACAACAAAAAACCGGGCACTAGGCCCGGTTCTTTGTATTGACTGATGTCTTATTCAGCGGCTTCTACAGAGCCACCGACAGGACGATCAACCAGTTCGACGTACGCCATAGGCGCGTTGTCGCCAGCGCGGAAGCCGCACTTGAGGATGCGCAGGTAGCCACCCTCACGAGTTGCATAACGCTTGCCCAGATCGTTAAACAGTTTGCCGACCATTTCTTTCGAACGGGTACGGTCAAATGCCAGACGACGGTTAGCAACGCTGTCAATCTTGGCCAAGGTGATCAGCGGCTCAGCAACGCGACGCAGTTCTTTGGCTTTCGGCAGGGTAGTTTTGATCAGCTCGTGCTCGAACAGCGACACCGCCATGTTTTGGAACATGGCCTTACGGTGAGAGCTGGTACGGCTCAGGTGACGTCCACTTTTACGATGACGCATGGTTCATTCCTTACCAAACAGTACGTTCGGTGATTACGACGATCAGGCAGTCGCCTTGTCGTCCTTCTTAAGACTTGCAGGCGGCCAGTTGTCGAGGCGCATGCCGAGGGAGAGACCACGAGAAGCCAGAACGTCCTTGATCTCGGTCAAGGATTTCTTGCCCAGGTTCGGAGTCTTCAACAGTTCTACTTCGGTGCGCTGAATCAGGTCGCCGATGTAGTAAATGTTCTCCGCCTTAAGGCAGTTGGCCGAACGTACGGTCAGTTCCAAATCGTCAACCGGACGAAGCAGGATCGGATCGATCTCGTCTTCCTGTTCGACTACAACGGGTTCGCTGTCACCTTTGAGGTCGACGAACGCAGCCAACTGCTGTTGCAGAATGGTTGCTGCACGACGGATAGCCTCTTCAGGATCCAGAGTACCGTTGGTTTCCAGATCGATAACCAGCTTGTCCAGGTTGGTACGTTGCTCGACACGGGCGTTTTCCACCACGTATGCAATGCGACGAACCGGGCTGAACGAAGAGTCGAGCTGCAAGCGACCAATGCTGCGGCTTTCGTCTTCATCGCTCTGACGCGAGTCTGCTGGTTCATAACCGCGACCACGAGCTACAACGAGCTTCATGTTCAGGGCGCCGTTAGACGCCAGGTTAGCGATTACGTGATCGGGGTTAACGATCTCGACATCATGATCCAGCTGAATATCGGCAGCGGTAACCACCCCCGAACCCTTCTTCGACAAGGTCAGCGTAACTTCGTCTCGACCGTGCAGCTTGATAGCCAGACCTTTCAGGTTCAACAGGATTTCAATGACATCTTCCTGTACACCTTCGATTGCGCTGTACTCATGGAGTACACCATCAATCTCGGCCTCGACTACTGCACAGCCGGGCATGGAGGACAACAAGATGCGGCGCAGCGCGTTGCCCAGGGTATGGCCGAAACCACGCTCGAGAGGCTCGAGAGTGATTTTGGCGCGGGTCGGACTGACAACCTGCACATCAATGTGGCGGGGTGTCAGGAACTCATTTACCGAAATCTGCATGGATGCACCTATTTTCTAGCCCTTACTTGGAGTAGAGCTCGACAATCAGGCTTTCGTTGATGTCGGCGGACAGATCACTGCGAGCTGGGACGCTTTTGAAGACGCCAGACTTTTTCTCAGTGTCTACTTCTACCCATTCTACGCGGCCACGTTGGGCACACAGATCGAGAGCCTGGACAATACGCAGCTGGTTCTTCGCTTTTTCGCGAATTGCCACTACGTCACCAGCACGGACCTGGTAGGACGGAACGTTAACGGTTTTGCCGTTTACGCTGACCGACTTGTGCGATACCAGCTGACGCGATTCGGCACGAGTCGAACCAAAGCCCATGCGGTATACAACGTTGTCCAGACGGCATTCGAGCAGTTGCAGCAGGTTCTCACCAGTTGCGCCTTTCTTGCCGGCAGCTTCTTTGTAGTAACCGCTGAACTGACGCTCGAGAACGCCATAAATACGACGGACTTTCTGCTTTTCACGCAGTTGGGTGCCGTAGTCGGACTGGCGACCGCGGCGTTGGCCGTGGATACCAGGTGCTGCTTCGATGTTGCACTTCGATTCGATCGCGCGCACGCCGCTCTTCAGAAAGAGATCGGTGCCTTCGCGACGAGCGAGTTTGCATTTTGGACCAATGTAACGAGCCATTCTTTACAATCTCCTGGATTACACGCGGCGCTTCTTCGGCGGACGGCACCCGTTGTGCGGGATTGGCGTCACGTCGGTGATGCTGGCGATCTTGTAGCCGCAGCCGTTCAAAGCACGGACAGCAGATTCACGACCTGGACCTGGACCTTTGACGTTGACGTCGAGGTTTTTCAGGCCGTATTCCAGCGCAGCTTGACCAGCACGTTCGGCAGCTACTTGAGCAGCAAACGGCGTGGACTTGCGGGAACCGCGGAAACCCGAACCACCGGAGGTTGCCCAGGACAGAGCGTTACCTTGACGGTCGGTGATGGTCACGATTGTGTTGTTAAAAGATGCATGGATGTGGGCGATGCCATCAACCACTGTCTTTTTAACTTTTTTACGAGGACGAGCAGCAGGTTTTGCCATGATTTAATTCCTGTCGATTCGCTGGGGCGATTACTTGCGGATCGGCTTACGCGGACCTTTACGGGTACGCGCGTTAGTCTTGGTACGCTGACCGCGTACTGGAAGACCACGACGATGACGCAGACCGCGATAGCAACCGAGGTCCATCAAGCGCTTGATTTTCATGTTGATTTCGCGACGCAGATCACCTTCAGTGGTGAACTTCGCGACTTCGCCACGCAGCTGTTCAATCTGCTCGTCGCTCAGATCTTTGATCTTTACCGCCGGGTTAACCCCGGTAGTAGCACAGATTTTGTGTGCAGTTGTGCGACCAACACCATAGATGTAGGTCAGCGAGATAACAGTATGCTTGTTATCTGGAATGTTAACGCCTGCAATACGGGCCATTCAGTGGGACTCCAATTGACAGCTACCTACGCCCCGGAAGCCAAGAAATAGGGCGCGAGATAATATCGCTGTAATAACAAATAATCAACCCAGCAGCGCACTAGCTGCTGGGCTTTTAGCACAGATCACATTTAGCCTTGGCGCTGCTTGTGACGTGGTTCCGCGCTGCAAATTACTCGAACAACACCTTCGCGGCGAATAATCTTGCAGTTGCGGCACAGCTTTTTCACCGATGCACGAACTTTCATCACCAACTCCTCGAACCTTATGGGTGCTTCAGCGCAGCATGCCGCTGCCGTAGCCCTTCAGGTTGGCTTTCTTCATCAGGGATTCATACTGGTGCGAAACGAGGTGCGATTGCACTTGGGACATGAAGTCCATCACAACCACGACCACGATCAGCAACGAGGTCCCGCCAAGGTAAAACGGCACGTTTGCAGCGACCACGAGAAACTGTGGAAGCAAGCACACGGCCATCATATAGAGAGCACCGAACATGGTCAGACGAGTCAGAACGCCATCAATATAGCGCGCAGACTGCTCACCAGGACGAATGCCCGGAATAAAGGCACCGGACTTCTTCAGGTTTTCCGCTACGTCTTTCGGATTGAACATCAACGCCGTATAGAAGAAGCAGAAGAAAATAATCCCTGCACTAAACAGCAGAATATTCAACGGCTGACCAGGTGCGATCGACTGCGAGATGTCCTGCAACCAGCCCATACCTTCAGACTGACCGAACCAGGCACCCAGCGAAGCCGGAAACAGCAAGATGCTGCTAGCGAAGATGGCAGGAATAACGCCCGCCATGTTCACTTTCAACGGCAAGTGGCTCGTCTGCGCAGCGAAGACCTTGCGGCCCTGCTGACGTTTGGCGTAGTGAACAGCAATACGACGCTGACCACGCTCGATGAACACCACGAAACCGATGATCGCTACTGCCAGCAAACCGATGGCGACCAAGGCGAAGATATTGATATCACCCTGACGTGCAGACTCGAAAGACTGCCCGATCGCTCTCGGAAGACCGGCGACGATACCCGAAAAAATCAACATCGAGATACCGTTGCCAACACCTCGCTCAGTGATCTGCTCGCCCAGCCACATCATGAACAGCGCACCAGCAACAAAGGTGGTGACTGCAACGAAGTGGAAGCCGATATCTGCTGAGAACGCAACGCCCTGACCGGCCAAACCAATGGACATGCCAATAGCTTGAACCAGAGCCAGGACGACGGTGCCATAGCGGGTGTACTGGCTGATCTTACGACGACCAGCCTCACCTTCCTTCTTCAACTGCTCCAGCTGCGGGCTGACCGCGGTCATGAGCTGCATGATGATCGATGCCGAGATATACGGCATGATCCCCAGTGCAAAAATGCTCATGCGCTCCAGCGCACCACCTGAAAACATGTTGAACAAGCTAAGAATGGTCCCCTCATTCTGTCGAAACAGGTCCGCCAGACGGTCAGGGTTGATACCCGGAACTGGGATATGCGCACCGATCCGATAGACGATAATCGCCAGGAACAGGAAACGCAGACGAGCCCAGAGTTCGGACAACCCGCCGCTTTTGCCTAGCGCTGAGAGAGCACCTTGCTTAGCCATTTATTCCTCGAACTTGCCGCCAGCTGCTTCGATAGCCGCACGCGCACCTTTGGTGGCTGCGATACCTTTGAGGGTGACTGCGCGAGTAACCTCACCGGACAGCATGATTTTCACACGCTGTACGTTTTGGTTGATCACGTTGGCATCCTTCAGGGACTGCACAGTGACGACGCCTTCTACTTTAGCCAGCTCGGAGGTGCGAACTTCAGCACGATCCATAGCTTTCAAAGAGACGAAGCCGAACTTGGGCAGACGACGATGCAACGGCTGTTGGCCGCCTTCGAAGCCCGGAGCAATGGTGCCACCGGAGCGGGAGGTCTGACCTTTGTGGCCACGGCCACCGGTCTTGCCCAAACCACTACCGATACCACGGCCCGGACGATGCTTTTCGCGACGGGAACCCGGCGCTGGACTCAGATCATTGAGTTTCATCGATTAACCCTCGACTCGCAGCATGTAGTAAGCCTTGTTGATCATCCCACGGTTTTCCGGGGTATCAACGACTTCTACAGTGTGACCGATGCGACGCAGACCCAAACCCTTAACGCACAATTTGTGGTTAGGGATGCGGCCGGTCATGCTTTTGATCAGCGTTACTTTAACGGTAGCCATGATCAGAAGATCTCCTGGACGTTCAGGCCGCGTTTAGCAGCGATGGACTCAGGGGACTGCATGGTCTTCAAACCCTTGAACGTTGCGTGAACAACGTTGACCGGGTTAGTCGAACCGTAGCACTTGGCCAGAACGTTGTGGACGCCAGCAACTTCGAGAACGGCGCGCATTGCGCCGCCAGCGATGATGCCAGTACCTTCCGACGCAGGCTGCATGTAGACCTTCGAAGCCCCATGAGCGGACTTAATAGCGTACTGCAGCGTGGTACCGTTCAGATCGACCTGGATCATGTTGCGGCGAGCAGCTTCCATTGCCTTCTGGATCGCAGCAGGCACTTCACGTGACTTGCCACGGCCGAAGCCAACACGCCCTTTACCATCACCAACCACGGTCAACGCGGTGAAAGTGAAGATACGGCCGCCTTTAACGGTTTTTGCTACGCGATTAACTTGTACCAGCTTCTCGATGTAGCCTTCGTCGCGTTTTTGGTCGTTATTTGACATAACTTAGAACTCCAGCCCGCCTTCACGAGCAGCATCAGCCAGCGCCTTAACGCGACCGTGGTACTTGAAGCCAGAACGATCAAAAGCCACTTGCGATACACCGGCGGCTTTCGCACGCTCAGCGATCAGCTGGCCAACTTTAGTGGCCGCGTCGATGTTGCCAGTGGCGCCATCACGCAGTTCTTTGTCCAAAGTCGAGGCGTTTGCCAGGACTTTGCTGCCGTCGGCCGAGATGACCTGGGCATAAATGTGCTGCGAAGAGCGGTACACGCAGAGACGCACGACTTCGAGTTCGTGCATTTTCAGGCGTGCTTTGCGAGCGCGACGCAGTCGGGTAACTTTTTTGACGGTCATTTGCTATGCCCTACTTCTTCTTGGCTTCTTTACGACGGACGACTTCGTCCGCGTAACGCACGCCTTTGCCTTTGTACGGCTCTGGACGGCGGAAGTCGCGGATCTCAGCGGCCACTTGACCAACCAACTGCTTGTCGATACCGCGAATAACGATATCGGTTTGGTTGGGAGTCTCAGCGGTGATGCCTTCCGGCAATTCGTAGTCCACTGGGTGCGAGAAGCCAAGGGCCAGGTTCAGTACCGTGCCTTTTGCTTGCGCTTTGTAACCAACACCGACCAGCTGGAGCTTGCGCTCGAAGCCTTGGCTTACGCCTTGGACCATGTTGTTTACCAACGCACGAGTGGTACCGGCCATTGCGCGAGTTTGTTGATCGCCGTTGCGAGCAGCAAAACGCAGCTCACCGGACTCTTCAACAATTTCAACGGACGAATGAATGTTCAGGTCTAGAGTGCCCTTGGCACCCTTCACCGAAAGCTGCTGGCCGACGAGCTTGACTTCGACGCCTGCTGGCAACTTAACGGGGTTCTTAGCTACGCGTGACATGCTTATCCCCCCTTAGAACACAGTGCAAAGCACTTCGCCGCCGACACCGGCAGCGCGCGCAGCACGATCCGTCATCACACCTTTGTTGGTGGAGACGATAGACACACCGAGGCCGCCACGAACTTTTGGCAACTCATCGACGGACTTGTACTGACGCAGGCCTGGACGGCTAACGCGCTTCACTTCCTCGATGACCGGACGGCCTTCGAAGTACTTCAGCTCGATGGATAGCAACGGCTTTGTTTCGCTGCTGATCTGATAACCCGCAATGTAACCTTCGTCCTTCAAGACTTTGGCTACAGCCACCTTCAACGTGGAGGATGGCATGCTTACGACGGGCTTTTCAGCCATCTGGGCATTACGGATACGAGTTAGCATGTCCGCTAACGGGTCCTGCATACTCATGGGCTAGACGCTCCTGATACAAAAAAAATGAGCCTTACGGCTACAACCTGTCGCCTTAAAATTCCGGGCACGTGCGAGCACGGGCTCTGGCGAGCCGGCAATTCTAGGCGCACCCCAGAAATGAATCAAGCCCCAAAAGGGGCTTGATTCAAATTCAGGCTCTACGCCCATCGGTTCGACGTGAACACAATGGGCGTACTGCGTGAATAACTGCTTACCAGCTGGCTTTAACCAGACCTGGTACGTCGCCACGCATTGCTGCTTGACGCAGCATGTTACGGCCGAGGCCGAACTTGCGGTACACGCCGTGCGGACGACCTGTCAGGCGGCAACGATTACGCATGCGCGAGGCACTTGCATCACGTGGCTGCTTCTGCAGTGCGACCGTAGCTTCCCAACGTGCTTCTGGACTTGCGTTCAGATCCACGATGATCGCTTTCAGCGCAGCACGCTTGGTAGCGTACTTGGCAACGGTGAGCTGACGCTTCAGCTCACGGTTTTTCATGCTCTTCTTGGCCATGGTCCTACTCCAATCAGTTGCGGAACGGGAACTTGAAAGCACGCAGCAATGCGCGACCTTCTTCGTCCGTACGAGCAGTGGTGGTCAGGGTAATGTCCAGACCGCGCAGGGCATCGATCTTGTCGTAGTCGATTTCCGGGAAAATGATCTGCTCTTTAACGCCCATGCTGTAGTTACCACGTCCATCGAAGGACTTGGCATTCAGGCCGCGGAAGTCGCGGACCCGAGGCAGGGAGATCGACAGCAGACGATCCAGGAATTCATACATACGCTCACGGCGCAGAGTCACTTTGACGCCGATCGGCCAACCTTCACGGACTTTAAAGCCAGCGATAGATTTGCGAGCGTAGGTCACGACGACTTTTTGGCCGGTGATTTTTTCCAGATCTGCAACAGCGTGCTCGATGACTTTTTTGTCGCCGATCGCTTCGCCCAGACCCATGTTCAGGGTGATCTTGGTAACGCGTGGAACTTCCATCACGTTCGAAAGCTTAAGTTCTTCCTTAAGCTTCGGTGCGATTTCTTTCCAGTAAATCTCTTTTAGTCGTGCCATGGTCTTCTACCTAGCAGTGTTCAAGCATCAACCGCTTTTTGGGTCGACTTGAAGACACGAATTTTCTTGCCGTCTTCAACTTTGAAACCAACGCGGTCAGCCTTGTTGGTTGCGCCGTTGAAAATGGCGACGTTAGAAGCGTGCAATGGCGCTTCTTTCTCGACGATACCGCCCTGTACGCCCGACATCGGGTTTGGCTTGGTATGACGCTTCACCAGGTTGATCCCACCAACGACCAAGCGGTCGTCAGCGAGAACCTTGAGCACCTTACCGCGCTTACCTTTGTCTTTGCCGGCGATCACGATGATCTCGTCGTCACGACGAATCTTTTGCATGTCGGATCTCCTTACAGCACTTCTGGGGCGAGCGAGACGATCTTCATGAACTTCTCAGTACGAAGTTCACGGGTCACTGGCCCAAAGATACGGGTGCCGATCGGCTCTTGCTTGTTGTTCAACAGAACAGCAGCGTTGCCATCAAAGCGGATGATGGAGCCGTCTGCGCGACGAACACCATGGCGAGTGCGGACTACTACTGCAGTCATCACTTGGCCTTTTTTCACCTTACCGCGCGGAATTGCTTCCTTGACGGTAACTTTGATGATGTCACCGATACCAGCGTAACGACGATGAGAGCCACCAAGCACCTTGATGCACATAACGCGGCGTGCGCCGCTGTTATCGGCCACATCGAGCATGGATTGAGTCTGAATCATATAATTTCTCCGACCCCTAGCCCTTAGACTTCCACAGCGCGTTCGAGAACATCAACCAGTGCCCAGGACTTAGTCTTGGCCATCGGACGAGTTTCACGAATAGTGACCTTGTCGCCGATGTGGCACTGATTGGTTTCGTCGTGCGCGTGCAGCTTAGTCGAACGCTTAACGTATTTACCGTAGATTGGGTGCTTGACGCGACGCTCGATCAGTACGGTGATGGTCTTGTCCATCTTGTCGCTGACGACACGGCCAGTCAGCGTACGGACGGTTTTTTCGGCTTCAGCCATGATTACTTACCTGCCTGCTGGTTGAGCACAGTCTTCACGCGAGCGATGTCACGCTTAACTTGCGAGAGCAGGTGAGACTGCCCCAACTGGCCAGTTGCTTTCTGCATGCGCAGATTGAACTGGTCGCGCAGCAAGCCGAGCAGTTGCTCGTTCAGTTGCTGTGCTGATTTTTCACGAAGTTCATTCGCTTTCATCACATCACCGTCCGCTTAACAAAGGAGGTGGCGAGCGGCAGCTTTGCAGCAGCCAGGGCGAAAGCCTCACGCGCCAACTCTTCGGAAACACCCTCGATTTCATACAGGACTTTGCCTGGCTGAATCTGGGCAACCCAGTACTCCACGTTACCCTTACCTTTACCCATCCGAACTTCGAGTGGCTTTTTGGTGACAGGCTTGTCCGGGAATACACGGATCCAGATCTTGCCGCCACGTTTAACGTGACGGGTCAGTGCACGACGCGCTGACTCGATCTGACGAGCGGTGAGACGACCACGAGCAACAGACTTCAGCGCGAACTCGCCGAAGCTGACTTTGCTACCGCGCAATGCCAGACCACGGTTGTGGCCGGTCATCTGCTTGCGGAACTTCGTACGCTTAGGTTGCAACATTTGGCGTACCCCTTACTTAGCAGCTTTTTTACGAGGCGCTGGTGCTTGCGGTTTCAGCTCTTCTTGGCGACCACCAATTACTTCGCCTTTGAAGATCCAAACCTTTACACCGATCACACCGTAAGTGGTGTGAGCTTCGTAGTTGGCATAGTCGATGTCGGCACGCAGGGTGTGCAATGGCACACGACCTTCGCGATACCATTCAGTACGTGCAATTTCAGCACCGCCGAGACGACCGCTCACTTGGATTTTGATGCCTTTGGCACCAATGCGCATGGCGTTCTGCACTGCACGCTTCATAGCGCGACGGAACATTACGCGACGCTCCAGCTGCTGAGCTACGCTCTGCGCAACCAGCATACCGTCGAGCTCCGGCTTACGGATCTCTTCGATATTGATGTGCACAGGCACACCCATTTGCTTGGTCAGGTCCTGACGCAGCTTCTCAACATCCTCACCTTTCTTCCCGATAACGATACCTGGACGAGCGGTGTGGATGGTGATGCGTGCAGTCTGCGCCGGACGATGGATATCGATACGGCTTACGGACGCGCTTTTTAGTTTGTCTTGGAGATACTCTCGCACCTTCAGATCAGCGAACAAATAGTCCGCATAAGTCCGACCGTCTGCGTACCAGACGGAGGTGTGCTCCTTGACGATTCCCAGGCGAATGCCAATGGGATGTACTTTCTGACCCATCTCTTCGACTCCGTTACTTGTCAGCAACCTTGACAGTGATATGGCAAGACCGCTTGACGATGCGATCAGCACGGCCTTTGGCACGTGGCATGATGCGCTTCAGCGAACGCCCTTCGTTGACGAAAACGGTGGAGACCTTGAGGTCATCAACGTCTGCGCCTTCGTTATGCTCGGCGTTGGCTACGGCCGACTCCAGCACTTTCTTCATGATCTCGGCGGCTTTCTTACTGCTGAAAGCCAACAGGTTGAGCGCTTCGCCCACCTTCTTCCCGCGGATCTGGTCGGCGACCAAGCGGGCTTTCTGGGCGGAGATTCGAGCGCCCGACAACTTAGCGGCTACTTCCATCGTTCCTTACCCCTTAACGCTTGGCTTTCTTGTCTGCCACGTGCCCACGATAAGTGCGGGTACCGGCAAACTCGCCTAGTTTGTGGCCGACCATGTCTTCGTTCACGAGAACAGGAACATGCTGACGACCGTTATGCACAGCAATGGTCAAACCGACCATTTGTGGCAGGATCATAGAACGACGCGACCAGGTCTTAACTGGTTTGCGATCGTTCTTTTCCGCCGCCACTTCGATCTTCTTCAGTAGGTGAAGATCAATAAAAGGACCTTTTTTCAGAGAACGTGGCACTGTCGTATCCCTCTATTTACTTGCGACGACGGACGATCATTTTGTCGGTACGCTTATTACCACGAGTCTTCGCGCCCTTAGTCGGGAAGCCCCACGGCGATACCGGATGACGACCACCAGAGGTACGACCTTCACCACCACCATGTGGGTGGTCAACCGGGTTCATGGCAACACCACGAACGGTTGGGCGAACGCCACGCCAGCGTTTGGCACCAGCTTTACCCAGCGAACGCAGGCTGTGCTCGGAGTTCGAGACCTCACCCAGAGTCGCACGGCATTCAGCCAGAACTTTACGCATCTCACCGGAGCGAAGACGCAGAGTCACGTAGACACCTTCACGAGCGATCAGCTGTGCAGACGCACCAGCAGAACGGGCGATCTGAGCACCTTTACCCGGCTTCAGTTCGATGCCGTGAACGGTAGAACCCACTGGGATGTTGCGCAGCTGCAGAGCGTTGCCTGGCTTGATTGGAGCCAAAGCGCCCGCGATCAGCTGGTCGCCAGCACTCACGCCTTTAGGCGCGATGATGTAACGACGCTCGCCGTCTGCGTACAGCAGCAGTGCGATGTGAGCAGTACGGTTTGGATCGTATTCAATACGCTCGACGGTGGCAGCAATGCCATCCTTGTCGTTGCGACGGAAATCGACCAGACGATAATGCTGCTTATGACCACCACCGATGTGACGAGTAGTGATGCGGCCATTGTTGTTACGACCACCAGTCTTCGATTTTTTCTCGAGCAGCGGTGCGTGAGGAGCGCCTTTATGCAGCTCCTGGTTGACCACCTTGACCACAAAACGGCGGCCAGGGGAAGTCGGTTTGCATTTAACGATTGCCATGATGCACCCCTTCCTTACTCAGCACTGCTGCTGAAATCGAGATCTTGGCCTGGCTGAAGGGAGATAACCGCCTTCTTCCAGTCATTACGCTTGCCCAGACCGCGAGCAGTGCGCTTGGTCTTACCCATAACATTCAGGGTAGTGACACGCTCTACTTTCACGCTGAACAGGCTTTCGACGGCCTTCTTGATTTCCAGCTTGGTTGCATCAGTAGCAACCTTGAAAACGAACTGACCTTTTTTGTCTGCCAGAACCGTAGCCTTCTCGGAAACGTGCGGGCCAAGCAGAACTTTAAATACGCGTTCCTGGTTCATCCCAGCAGCTCCTCGAATTTCTTCACGGCCGACACAGTGATCAACACTTTGTCGTATGCGATCAGACTAACTGGATCGGAACCTTGAACATCACGTACATCAACGTGCGGCAGGTTACGAGCAGCCAGGTACAGGTTCTGATCAACAGCGTCCGACACGATCAAAACGTCGGTCAGGCTCATGTCATTCAGCTTGCCCAGCAGATCTTTGGTTTTCGGCGATTCAACAGCGAAGTCCTGAACCACGACCAGACGATCAGTACGGACTAGTTCAGCAAGGATGGAGCGCAGTGCAGCGCGATACATCTTCTTGTTGAGCTTCTGAGAGTGATCCTGAGGACGTGCTGCGAAAGTGGTACCGCCGCCGCGCCAGATCGGGCTACGGATAGTACCGGCACGAGCACGGCCAGTACCCTTTTGACGCCAAGGGCGCTTACCGCCACCGGATACGTCAGAACGGGTCTTTTGCTGCTTGCTACCCTGACGACCGCCAGCCATGTAGGCCACGACTGCCTGGTGAACCAGCGTCTCGTTGAATTCGCCGCCAAATGTCAGTTCGGAAACTTCGATCGCTTGAGCGTCATTTACATTTAATTGCATGTCAGCTTCCCCTTAACCGCGAGCCTTGGCTGCTGGACGTACAACCACATTGCCGCCAGTAGCGCCAGGAACAGCACCCTTGACCAACAACAGATTGCGTTCAGCGTCCACGCGCACTACTTCCAGGGACTGCACGGTCACGCGCTCAGCGCCCATATGACCGGACATTTTTTTGCCCTTGAATACACGACCAGGAGTCTGGCACTGGCCGATAGAGCCCGGGACGCGGTGGGACACGGAGTTACCGTGAGTATTATCTTGACCACGGAAATTGTGGCGCTTGATAGTACCTTGGAAGCCCTTACCCTTGGACTGACCGGTAACATCTACCATCTGGCCAGCAGCAAAGATTTCTGCATTGATCAGATCGCCAGCCTTGTATTCGCCTTCTTCAAGACGGAATTCCAGGACAGTACGACCTGCAGCAACGTTCGCTTTAGCGAAGTGACCTGCTTGAGCAGCAGTCACACGGGAAGCACGACGAACGCCGACAGTGACTTGCACTGCACGATAGCCATCGACTTCTTCGGTTTTGAACTGGGTGACGCGATTCGGCTCGATCTCAATGACCGTAACCGGAATGGAGACACCTTCTTCGGTGAAAATACGGGTCATACCGCATTTACGACCGACTACACCAATAGTCATGTTGTAAACCTCATGAGTGTACGGGGCTTTCACCCGCTATGGCCGCCCATTTCAGAGCGTTACACGACTAAGACCCGAGTCTTAGCCGAGGCTGATCTGTACTTCCACACCTGCCGCAAGATCAAGCTTCATCAGCGCATCAACGGTTTTATCCGTTGGCTGGACGATGTCCAGAACACGCTTATGAGTGCGGATCTCGTACTGGTCGCGCGCGTCTTTGTTGACGTGCGGAGAAACCAGAACGGTGAACCGCTCTTTACGGGTAGGGAGTGGAATCGGACCACGCACTTGAGCACCAGTACGTTTCGCGGTTTCCACGATTTCCTGGGTGGATTGGTCGATCAGGCGATGGTCAAAAGCCTTCAACCTGATACGGATTTGCTGATTTTGCATTGGATTTCAGACTCCAGGCTACTTCCCACCGAGCGCAATACGCCCGTTTAAAGGAGGCGCAATTCTATAGACGAGCTAACGGGGTGTCAACCCAATAAAAAAGCCCCCGCAAGCGGGGGCTCTTTTTGAAGATCATCGCTTACGCGATGATTTTGGCCACGACGCCAGCGCCGACGGTACGACCGCCTTCACGAATAGCGAAACGCAGACCGTCTTCCATTGCGATTGGCTTGATCAGGGTAACGGAAACTTTCACGTTATCGCCTGGCATAACCATCTCAACGCCTTCCGGCAGTTCGCAGCTACCAGTTACGTCGGTAGTACGGAAGTAGAACTGTGGACGGTAGCCTTTGAAGAACGGAGTGTGACGGCCGCCTTCTTCTTTGCTCAGCACGTAAATTTCAGCTTCGAACTGAGTGTGCGGCTTGACGGTGCCTGGCTTGACCAGAACCTGGCCACGCTCAACGTCGTCACGCTTGGTGCCGCGCAACAGAACGCCGCAGTTCTCGCCAGCACGACCTTCGTCGAGCAGCTTACGGAACATTTCAACACCGGTGCAGGTGGTGACAGTAGTGTCACGCAGACCAACGATTTCCAGTGGATCTTGAACCTTGACGATACCGCGCTCAACACGACCAGTCACAACAGTACCGCGACCGGAGATCGAGAATACGTCTTCGATTGGCATCAGGAACGGCTTGTCGACAGCACGCTCTGGCTGAGGAATGTAGCTGTCCAGAGTTTCAACCAACTTCTTGACGGCAGTGGTGCCCATCTCGTTGTCGTCTTTGCCTTCCAACGCCATGCGGGCAGAGCCGATGATGATTGGAGTGTCGTCGCCCGGGAAGTCGTAAGTGCTCAGCAGATCGCGCACTTCCATCTCAACCAGTTCCAGAAGCTCAGCGTCGTCTACCAGGTCAGCCTTGTTCAGGAAGACCACGATGTACGGAACGCCTACCTGACGGGACAGCAGGATGTGCTCACGAGTTTGTGGCATCGGACCATCAGCAGCCGAACAAACCAGGATAGCGCCGTCCATTTGGGCAGCACCAGTGATCATGTTCTTCACGTAGTCGGCGTGACCTGGGCAGTCAACGTGTGCGTAGTGACGCACGGACGAGTTGTACTCAACGTGAGCAGTGTTGATGGTGATACCGCGAGCCTTCTCTTCTGGTGCGCTGTCGATCTTGTCGAAGTCAACACGAGCCGAACCGAAAACTTCGGAGCAGACGCGAGTCAGAGCAGCGGTCAGCGTGGTTTTACCATGGTCAACGTGACCGATAGTGCCAACGTTGACGTGCGGAAGGGAACGATCAAATTTTTCTTTAGCCACGACAAATAACTCCTAGCCTAAAGGCGCTGAATCAGCCTTGTTTTTTGGTTACAGTTTCGACGATGTGCGACGGAGCTGTATTGTATTTTTTGAATTCCATAGAGTAGCTTGCGCGACCTTGGGACATGGAGCGAACGTCGGTCGCATAACCGAACATCTCACCCAACGGAACCTCGGCACGAATTACTTTGCCGGAGACCGTATCTTCCATACCCAGGATCATGCCGCGACGACGATTAAGGTCGCCCATCACGTCACCCATATAGTCTTCAGGCGTAACAACCTCTACAGCCATGATCGGCTCAAGCAACTCACCACCGCCCTTCTGGGCCAGTTGCTTGGTCGCCATGGAAGCAGCCACCTTAAACGCCATCTCGTTCGAGTCGACGTCGTGGTAAGAACCATCAAACACGGTAGCCTTCAGGCCGATCAGCGGATAGCCGGCAACAACGCCGTTCTTCATCTGCTCTTCGATGCCCTTCTGGATAGCCGGGATGTATTCCTTAGGAACCACACCACCCACTACTTCGTTCACGAATTGCAGACCTTCCTGACCTTCGTCAGCAGGTGCAAAACGGATCCAGCAGTGGCCGAACTGACCACGACCGCCGGACTGGCGAACGAACTTGCCTTCGATTTCACAGTTCTTCGTGATGCGCTCACGATACGAAACCTGAGGCTTACCGATGTTGGCTTCGACGTTAAACTCACGGCGCATCCGGTCAACCAGGATGTCCAGGTGCAGCTCGCCCATGCCAGAGATGATCGTCTGACCAGTCTCTTCATCAGTTTTGACGCGGAAAGACGGGTCTTCCTGAGCAAGTTTGCCCAGTGCGATACCCATTTTTTCCTGGTCATCCTTGGTTTTAGGCTCTACAGCAACCGAAATAACCGGCTCCGGGAAGTCCATCCGAACCAGGATGATTGGCTTGTCAGCGTTGCACAACGTTTCACCAGTGGTGACGTCCTTCATGCCGATCAAGGCCGCGATGTCACCAGCGCGTACTTCCTTGATCTCTTCGCGAGCGTTTGCGTGCATTTGCACCATACGACCCACGCGCTCTTTTTTGCCCTTGACCGAGTTGATCACGCCGTCGCCGGATGCCAACACGCCCGAGTAAACACGGACGAACGTCAAGGTACCCACGAATGGGTCGGTAGCGATCTTGAACGCCAGAGCCGAGAACGGCTCGTTGTCGTCTGCGTGACGCTCCATCTCTTCTTCTTCGTTATCAGGGTTGGTGCCCTTGATAGCAGGAATGTCGACTGGAGCTGGCAGGTAGTCGATAACGGCGTCGAGAACCAGGGGGACACCCTTGTTCTTGAAGGAAGAACCGCAAACAGCAAGAACGATCTCACCAGCGATAGTACGCTGACGCAGAGCAGCCTTGATTTCCTCGTTGGTGAGTTCTTCACCCTCAAGGTACTTGTTCATCAGCTCTTCATTGGCTTCGGCCGCAGCCTCTACCATGTTGCTGCGCCATTCGTTAGCCAGTTCCTGCAATTCAGCAGGGATAGGCTTGCGAACCGGGACCATACCCTTATCGGCATCGTTCCAGTAGACCGCTTCCATGGACATCAGATCGATCTGACCCTGGAAGTTGTCTTCAGCACCAATTGCCAGCTGGATCGGCACCGGAGTGTGACCCAGACGCTGCTTGATCTGAGCAATTACGCGCAGGAAGTTTGCGCCAGCACGGTCCATTTTGTTCACGTAAACGATACGTGGAACACCGTACTTGTTGGCTTGACGCCATACAGTTTCGGACTGAGGCTCAACGCCAGAAGTACCACAGAACACAACGACCGCGCCGTCGAGTACACGCAGGGAACGCTCAACTTCAATGGTGAAGTCTACGTGGCCCGGGGTGTCAATGACGTTGAAGCGGTATTGGTCTTTGTGTTGCTTCTCGGAACCCTGCCAAAAGGCAGTAATAGCAGCAGAAGTAATGGTAATACCACGCTCCTGCTCCTGAACCATCCAGTCGGTGGTCGCGGCGCCGTCATGCACCTCGCCCATCTTGTGGCTTTTACCGGTGTAAAAAAGGACGCGCTCGGTGGTGGTGGTTTTACCAGCATCCACGTGAGCAACGATACCAATGTTACGGTAACGGTTGATCGGTGTAGTACGAGCCATAAAGCCCTCGCAAAATTAGTGACGCTGAAATTAGAAGCGGTAGTGCGAGAAAGCTTTGTTGGCTTCAGCCATACGGTGCACGTCTTCACGCTTCTTGACCGCAGCACCTTTACCTTCGGCGGCGTCCAACAGTTCGCCAGCCAAACGCAGAGCCATAGACTTCTCACCGCGCTTGCGCGCGAAGTCTACCAGCCAACGCATTGCCAGAGCATTACGACGGGACGGACGAACTTCGACCGGAACCTGGTAAGTAGCACCGCCTACACGGCGCGACTTCACTTCGACCAGCGGAGCGATGGCGTCGAGAGCTTTCTCGAAGATTTCCAGGGGATCGGAGTTCTTGCGTTCTTTAACCTTTTCCAGCGCGCCATAAACGATACGCTCGGCAACGGCTTTCTTGCCGCTTTCCATAACGTGGTTCATGAACTTGGCCAGGATCTGGCTGCCGTATTTTGGATCGTCAAGCACTTCGCGCTTGGCTGCTACGCGTCTTCTTGGCATGGATAAGCCCTCAAACGGTCTTCAGGTTCGCTCGGAATCAGCACCTACTGGCGCCTCCGACCTTACTCTTATCGACTCAGAAAATAAGATGATTCAATTTTTACAAAAAGCCGCTACTACTTAGGCTTCTTGGTACCGTACTTCGAACGACCCTGGTTACGACCTTTGACACCGGAGGTATCCAACGAACCGCGAACGGTGTGGTAACGAACACCTGGCAAATCTTTTACACGGCCGCCGCGAATCAGTACGACGCTGTGCTCTTGCAGGTTGTGGCCTTCACCACCGATGTACGAGGAAACCTCGAAACCGTTGGTCAGACGCACACGGCAGACTTTACGCAATGCCGAGTTAGGTTTTTTCGGCGTAGTTGTATACACGCGAGTGCACACACCACGACGCTGCGGGCAGTTCTGCAGCGCAGGCACGTCGGATTTCTCGACGATACGCTTGCGCGGCTGACGTACCAGCTGGTTGATAGTTGCCATCTACTAGCTCCACTGTTGTCTTGCGACGCTATTGTCTTACAAGAAAAGCAAAATGGCAGGACATACGTCCCGCCAGATTTAGGGGTACAAGAGTCTAAAGAGGATCCTGCCCCCAGTCAAGGCAAAGCCCCGATGTCCACAGCCACTGGCAACCCATAGAAACCGGGTAATGCCAATGACCATGAAAATCGGGGCCCTACTCTCAATTACTGCTTGAGTTCAACGCTTCGGTCAGCGCGGCTTCAACTTCGCTCGCACTTACACGCATCGGCTTGTCGGCTTCACGACGACGCTTGCGCTCGCTGTGATATGCCAGACCGGTACCTGCAGGGATCAAACGACCCACAACCACGTTTTCTTTCAGGCCGCGCAGATAATCACGCTTGCCGGTCACTGCCGCTTCGGTCAACACGCGAGTGGTCTCCTGGAAGGAGGCCGCCGAGATGAACGATTCGGTGGACAGCGAGGCCTTGGTGATACCGAGCAACACCCGAGTAAATTTGGAAACAAATTTCTCGTCAGCCGCGAGGCGCTCGTTTTCAACCAGTACGTGCGTCAACTCCATCTGGTCGCCCTTGATGAAGCTGGAGTCGCCCGACTCAGCGATCTCGACTTTACGCAGCATCTGACGCAGGATCGTCTCGATATGCTTGTCGTTGATCTTCACGCCTTGCAGGCGGTAAACGTCCTGAATCTCGTTGACGATGTATTTCGCCAGAGCGCTGACACCCAGCAGACGCAGGATATCGTGCGGATCGCTAGGACCGTCGGAGATAACCTCACCACGGCTGACCTGCTCACCTTCAAAGACGTTGAGGTGACGCCACTTTGGAATCAGCTCCTCGTACGGATCGGTACCATCGTTTGGCGTGATAACCAGACGGCGCTTGCCCTTGGTCTCTTTACCGAACGCGATCGTACCGCTGACTTCAGCCAGGATCGATGCTTCTTTCGGACGACGCGCTTCGAACAAGTCGGCAACGCGCGGCAGACCACCGGTGATGTCGCGAGTCTTGGAGGTCTCTTGCGGAATACGGGCGATAACGTCACCCACACCCACTTGCACACCATCCGCAACACCGACGAGGGCGTTTGCCGGCAGGAAGTACTGAGCGGGTACGTCGGTACCCGGCAACAACAGATCCTTGCCATCAACACCAACCATCTTGACCGCAGGACGAATGTCTTTACCTGCTGCAGGACGGTCTTTGGCATCCAGTACTTCGATGTTGGTCAAACCGGTCAATTCGTCGGTCTGGCGCTTGATCGTAATACCTTCTTCCATGCCCACGTAGGTCACGGTGCCTTTCATCTCGGTGACGATTGGGTGAGTGTGCGGATCCCACTTGGCCACGATGGACCCTGCGTCAACCTTGTCACCTTCCTTCACCAGAATCACAGCGCCATACGGCAGTTTGTAACGCTCGCGCTCACGCCCGAATTCGTCGGCAATTGCCAGCTCACCAGAACGCGAAACCGCGACCAAGTGGCCATCAAGACGCTCAACGTGCTTCAAGTTGTGCAGACGAACGATACCGCCGTTCTTGACCTGGACACTGTCCGCAGCAGAAGTACGGCTTGCCGCACCACCGATGTGGAATGTACGCATGGTCAGCTGGGTACCCGGCTCACCGATCGACTGCGCGGCGATAACGCCGACAGCTTCACCGATGTTCACCTGGTGACCACGTGCCAGATCTCGGCCGTAGCATTTGGCGCAAATACCGAAACGGGTTTCGCAGCTGATTGGGGAACGCACGATGACTTCGTCGATGCTATTCAGCTCGATGAATTCAACCCACTTCTCGTCAACCAGCGTGCCGCCTGGAACGATGACATCTTCAGTACCAGGCTTGAATACGTCACGGGCGATCACTCGACCCAATACGCGTTCGCCCAACGGCTCTACGACATCACCGCCTTCGATGTGCGGCGTCATTACCAGACCGTGTTCAGTACCGCAATCAACCTCGGTAACAACCAGATCTTGTGCCACGTCTACCAGACGACGAGTCAGGTAACCGGAGTTCGCGGTTTTCAACGCAGTATCCGCAAGACCCTTACGAGCACCGTGAGTCGAGATGAAGTACTGAAGAACGCTCAAACCTTCGCGGAAGTTCGCAGTGATCGGCGTCTCGATGATCGAGCCATCCGGCTTGGCCATCAGACCACGCATACCTGCCAGCTGACGAATCTGTGCTGCGGAACCCCGCGCACCCGAGTCGGCCATCATATACATCGAGTTGAAGGATTCCTGGTCAACAGTCTCACCGTGACGGTCGACAACCTTCTCTTTCGAGAGGTTGGACATCATCGCCTTCGAGACTTCATCGTTGGCCTTGGACCAGAGGTCGATCACCTTGTTGTACTTCTCGCCCTGAGTAACCAGGCCTGAGGCGTACTGACTTTCGATCTCTTTCACTTCATCGGTTGCGGCGTCGATGATGCGAGCTTTTTCATCAGGGATAACGAAGTCGTTAACGCCGATGGAAACACCCGAGATCGTCGAATAGGCAAAACCGGTGTACATCAACTGGTCAGCGAAGATAACGGTCTCTTTCAGGCCAACCACGCGATAGCACTGGTTGATCAGCTTGGAGATTGCCTTCTTCTTCATCGGCTGGTTGACGACGTCGTATGACAGGCCGGCCGGGACCACCTGGAACAGCAGCGCACGGCCGACGGTTGTGTCGACGATACGGGTGTTCTTGACGCTGCCACCGTCACGATCATTGACCGTTTCGTTGATGCGCACTTTTACTTTCGCATGCAGTGCGGCTTCGCCGGCACGGAACACACGGTCAACTTCCTGCAGATCCGCGAATACACGACCTTCGCCTTTGGCGTTGATCGCTTCACGAGTCATGTAGTACAGACCCAATACAACGTCCTGCGAAGGAACGATGATTGGCTCACCGTTAGCAGGCGACAGAATGTTGTTGGTCGACATCATCAGCGCACGGGCTTCGAGCTGGGCTTCCAGCGTCAGCGGCACGTGAACGGCCATCTGGTCACCGTCGAAGTCGGCGTTGTATGCCGCACAGACCAGCGGGTGCAGCTGGATTGCCTTACCTTCGATGAGGACCGGCTCAAACGCCTGGATGCCCAGACGGTGAAGCGTCGGCGCCCGGTTCAGAAGCACTGGGTGTTCGCGAATGACTTCGGCGAGAACGTCCCAGACTTCTGGCAGCTCGCGCTCAACCATCTTCTTGGCAGCTTTGATGGTGGTCGCAAGACCACGCATTTCGAGCTTGCCGAAAATGAACGGCTTGAACAGCTCAAGTGCCATCTTCTTCGGCAGACCGCACTGGTGCAGACGCAGGGTCGGACCTACGGTAATTACCGAACGGCCAGAGTAGTCAACACGCTTACCAAGCAAGTTCTGACGGAAACGACCCTGCTTACCCTTGATCATGTCAGCCAGGGATTTCAGAGGACGCTTGTTCGAACCAGTGATGGCGCGACCGCGACGACCGTTATCAAGCAGCGCATCCACAGCTTCCTGCAGCATGCGCTTTTCGTTGCGCACGATGATGTCAGGAGCAGACAGATCCAGCAGACGCTTCAAACGGTTGTTACGGTTGATCACCCGACGATACAGATCGTTGAGGTCAGAAGTCGCGAAGCGACCACCATCCAGTGGAACCAGTGGACGCAGGTCTGGCGGAAGAACCGGCAGAACGGTCAACACCATCCACTCTGGAAGGTTGCCGGAACCCTGGAAGGCTTCCATCAACTTCAGACGCTTGGACAGCTTCTTGATTTTGGTTTCGGAGTTGGTTTGCGGAATCTCTTCGCGCAGACGGCCAATCTCGTGTTCCAGATCAATAGCGTGCAGCAGCTCACGGACAGCTTCGGCACCCATACGGGCGTCGAAGTCATCACCGAACTCTTCAAGGGCTTCGAAGTATTGCTCGTCGTTAAGCAGCTGCCCTTTTTCGAGGGTAGTCATGCCCGGATCGATAACGACATAGCTCTCGAAGTAGAGAACGCGTTCGATGTCACGCAGGGTCATGTCCATCAGCAAGCCGATACGGGACGGCAGTGATTTCAGGAACCAGATGTGAGCAACCGGCGATGCCAGTTCGATGTGAGCCATGCGCTCACGACGGACTTTGGCCAGTGCGACTTCAACGCCGCATTTTTCGCAGATAACGCCACGATGCTTCAAGCGCTTGTACTTACCGCACAGGCACTCGTAATCCTTGACCGGGCCAAAGATCTTGGCGCAGAACAGGCCGTCACGCTCAGGTTTGAACGTACGGTAGTTGATAGTTTCCGGCTTTTTAACTTCACCGAACGACCACGAGCGGATCATCTCAGGCGATGCCAATCCGATACGGATGGCGTCGAACTCTTCGACTTGACCCTGGTTTTTCAGCAAATTCAGTAGGTCTTTCAAGGCCTTTCCTCCTGGCGGAGCAGAGGGCAGTCATACCGACCCGCCCTCGATTCGCGTCACGTGTTATTCGGTTTCCAGATCGATATCGATACCGAGCGAACGGATTTCTTTGATCAACACGTTGAAGGACTCGGGCATGCCCGGCTCCATACGGTGATCGCCGTCCACGATGTTCTTGTACATCTTGGTACGGCCGTTCACGTCGTCCGACTTCACTGTGAGCATTTCTTGCAGAGTGTACGCCGCGCCATATGCTTCCAGCGCCCAGACTTCCATCTCCCCGAAACGCTGACCACCGAACTGAGCCTTACCACCCAGCGGCTGCTGGGTGACCAGGCTGTACGAACCAGTGGAACGCGCGTGCATCTTGTCGTCCACCAAGTGGTTCAGCTTCAGCATGTACATGTAGCCAACGGTGACCGGACGCTCAAACTTGTTACCGGTACGGCCGTCGAACAGCTGCATCTGGCCACTGTCCGGCATGTCCGCCAGGCGGAGCATTGCCTTGATTTCGGATTCCTTGGCGCCGTCGAATACCGGGGTAGCCATAGGAACGCCGCCACGCAGGTTCTTCGCCAGATCCAGAATTTCCTGATCAGACAGGTCATCAAGACTTTCCTGACGGCCGCCAATCTCGTTGTAGATCTCGTTCAGGAACTTGCGCAGTTCAACGACTTTACGCTGCTCTTCGAGCATGCGGTTGATCTTCTCGCCCAATCCTTTAGCCGCGAGGCCCAGGTGAGTTTCGAGGATCTGACCGACGTTCATACGCGAAGGTACACCCAACGGGTTGAGGACGATATCCACCGGCGTGCCATTGGCATCGTGCGGCATGTCTTCAACCGGCATGATCACGGAGACCACACCTTTGTTACCGTGACGACCGGCCATCTTGTCGCCCGGCTGGATGCGACGGCGAATGGCAAGGTAGACCTTGACGATCTTCAGCACGCCTGGAGCAAGGTCATCGCCCTGCTGCAGCTTGCGCTTCTTGTCTTCGAACTTGTCGTCAAGCAGACGGCGACGGTCAACGATGTACGCCTGGGCCTTCTCGAGCTGCTCGTTTAGCGCATCTTCGACCATGCGCAGCTTGAACCACTGACCGTGCTCCAGACCGTCCAGAACTTCGTTGGTGATTTCCTGCCCTTTCTTCAGGCCGGCACCACCTTCAGCGACACGACCGACCAGCGCGGAACGCAGACGCTCGAAAGTTGCGCCTTCAACGATGCGGAACTCTTCGTTCAAGTCCTTGCGGATCTCGTCAAGCTGGCTCTTCTCGATGGACAGCGCACGAGCATCACGCTCAACGCCATCACGCGTGAAGACCTGGACATCAATGACGGTGCCTTTGGTACCGGTAGGTACACGCAGGGAGGTGTCTTTAACGTCGCTGGCTTTTTCACCGAAGATTGCGCGCAGCAGCTTCTCTTCCGGCGTCAGCTGGGTCTCGCCTTTCGGAGTGACCTTACCTACCAGAATGTCACCAGCGCCGACTTCCGCACCCACATAAACGATACCGGCTTCGTCCAGCTTGTTAAGTGCTGCTTCACCCACGTTAGGGATGTCAGCAGTGATCTCTTCAGGCCCAAGCTTGGTATCACGCGCCACACAGGTCAGTTCCTGAATGTGGATCGTGGTGAAGCGGTCTTCCTGGACAACACGCTCGGACAGGCAAATGGAGTCTTCGAAGTTGAAGCCGTTCCACGCCATGAACGCGATGCGCATGTTCTGACCCAGTGCCAGCTCACCCATATCGGTGGACGGGCCGTCAGCCATGATGTCGCTACGCTGAACGCGATCACCCTTGCTCACCAGCGGGCGCTGGTTGATGCAGGTGTTTTGGTTCGAACGTGTGTATTTGGTCAGGTTGTAGATGTCGACACCGGCTTCGCCTGTCTCAACTTCGTCATCTGCAACACGAACCACGATACGGCTAGCGTCAACCGAGTCAATCACGCCGCCACGACGGGCCACGACGCAAACGCCGGAGTCACGCGCAACGTTACGCTCCATGCCAGTACCAACCAGCGGCTTGTCAGCGCGCAGTGTTGGAACAGCCTGACGCTGCATGTTCGAACCCATCAACGCACGGTTGGCATCGTCGTGCTCAAGGAACGGGATCAGCGATGCTGCAACGGAAACAACCTGCTTCGGCGAAACATCCATCAGGGTGACGTCTTCCGGCGCCTTGACGGTGAACTCGTTCAGGTGACGAACAGCAACCAGCTCGTCGATCAGGATCTTCTTGTCGTTCATTGCCGCAGATGCCTGGGCAATGACGTGATCCGCTTCCTCAATAGCTGAGAGGAAAACGATTTCGTCAGTTACCAGAGCGTCCTTAACCACACGGTACGGGCTCTCGAGGAAGCCGTACTGGTTGGTGCGCGCGTATGCCGCCAAGGAGTTGATCAGACCAATGTTCGGACCTTCCGGCGTTTCAATCGGGCAGACACGACCGTAGTGAGTCGGGTGTACGTCACGAACTTCAAAGCCGGCACGCTCACGCGTCAGACCACCAGGGCCGAGTGCAGAGACACGACGCTTGTGAGTGATCTCGGACAGCGGGTTGTTCTGGTCCATGAACTGGGAAAGCTGGCTGGAACCGAAGAACTCTTTCACCGCCGCCGCAACAGGCTTGGCGTTGATCAGGTCCTGAGGCATCAGGCCTTCGCTTTCTGCCATCGACAGACGCTCTTTAACCGCACGCTCAACACGCACCAGACCTACACGGAACTGGTTCTCGGCCATCTCGCCTACGCAACGAACGCGACGGTTACCGAGGTGATCGATGTCATCGACGATGCCTTTACCATTACGGATGTCGACCAGGGTCTTCAGCACGGCGACGATGTCGTCTTTGTGCAGGACGCCCGAACCTTCGATCTCGGTACGACCGATACGACGGTTGAACTTCATCCGACCTACAGCCGACAGATCGTAGCGCTCTGGGCTGAAGAACAGGTTGTTGAACAAGGTCTCGGCGGCATCCTTGGTAGGTGGCTCGCCAGGACGCATCATCCGATAGATTTCGACCAGGGCTTCAAGCTGGTTGCCGGTCGAGTCGATCTTCAGGGTGTCGGAGATGAAAGGACCGCAGTCGATGTCGTTCGTGTACAGCGTCTCGATGCGAACAACCTGAGCCTTGGCAATTTTTGCCAGGATCTCGGTATTCAGCTCGGTATTGCACTCGGCAATGATCTCACCCGTCGCTGGGTGCACGATCGCCTTGGCGCTGGTGCGGCCAATAACGTAGTCGAGCGGAACCTCAAGGGTCTTGATGTTCGCTTTTTCGAGCTGGTTGATGTGACGGGCCGTAATACGACGGCCTTGCTCAACAATCACCTTGCCCTTGTCGTCCAGAATATCCAGAACGGCAATTTCGCCACGCAGGCGCTGAGGCACCAACTCCAGATTCAGGTTCTCGCCCTGAACGTGGAATACGTTGGTGGTGTAGAAAGCATCCAACACTTCTTCAGTGGTGTAACCCAATGCACGGAGCAGAACCGATGCAGGGAGTTTGCGGCGACGGTCGATACGAACGAAGACACAGTCTTTCGGATCGAATTCGAAGTCCAGCCACGAACCACGGTAAGGAATGATGCGAGCCGAATACAACAGCTTGCCCGAACTGTGCGTCTTGCCGCGGTCATGGTCAAAGAACACGCCCGGGGAACGGTGCAGCTGGGAAACGATCACACGCTCGGTACCGTTGATAACGAAGGTACCGTTTTCAGTCATCAGGGGGATTTCACCCATATAGACTTCTTGCTCTTTGATGTCCTTGATCGCTTTGTTCGACGATTCTTTGTCGAAAATGATCAGACGTACTTTTACCCGCAAAGGTACGGCGTATGTCACACCGCGGAGCACGCATTCCTTGACATCAAAAGCCGGTTCGCCCAGACGATAACCCACATACTCCAGAGCAGCATTGCCGGAGTAGCTGATGATCGGGAAAACAGATTTGAAGGCCGCATGCAGGCCCACGTCGCGGAACTGATCTTTAGTCGCTCCCGCTTGCAAGAATTCACGATACGAATCCAGCTGGATGGCCAGGAGGTAAGGCACATCCATGACGTCCGGCAACTTGCTAAAGTCCTTGCGGATACGTTTTTTCTCAGTATATGAGTAAGCCATCAGCGTTCCCCAGCTTGGTCACCTGCTTGTTTGGCTCCTCCCGACGGGAGCAGCCAGAAAAATCTTGCGAACCCCATGGTTCGCGCCACCGTTCGAGGTGGGTAGATCACGTAATCAGCGCTAACCGAATCAGCTGCCAACAACGGAAAAAGGCCGGTGGCAGAAGCCACCAGCCATCAGCCTTTCGCTTAACGCTTGGGCTGGAAACGCAAAGTCGATGCTTACTTCAGCTCGACTTTAGCGCCTGCTTCTTCCAGAGTAGCCTTGGCTTTGTCAGCAGCGTCTTTAGCTACTGCTTCCAGAACCATTGCTGGAGCGCCGTCAACGACTGCCTTGGCTTCTTTCAGGCCCAGACCGGTCAGTTCACGAACTGCCTTAATAACGTTAACTTTCTTCTCGCCAGCTTCCAGCAGCATGACGTTGAATTCAGTTTGCTCTTCAACAACGGCGGCAGCAGCAGCTGGGCCAGCGGAAGCAGCAGCAGCGCTAACACCGAATTTTTCTTCGAATGCTTTGATCAGCTCTACAACCTGCAGAACGGACATTTCAGCTACGGCGTTGAGGATATCGTCTTGAGAGATAGACATGACTCTAATTCCTGAATTGGGGGACGGCCTACGCGACCATCGAAATAAACAAAAATACGCGAGAAGAAGTGCCGGCCCTTAGGCTGCAGCGGCTTCTTTCTGTTCGCGAATAGCCGCCAGAGTACGAGCGAGCTTGCTGGTAGCGCCTTGAATCACGCTCATCAGCTGCGAAATCGCTTCGTTGCGGGTCGGCAGTGTTGCCAGTACGTCGATCTGATTAGCTGCGAGGTACTTGCCCTCAAACGCAGCTGCCTTGATCTCGAACTTATCCTGACCTTTAGCGAACTCTTTGAACAAACGGGCAGCAGCACCTGGATGTTCGTTGGAGAAGGCGATCAAGGTCGGGCCGGTGAACACATCGTTGAGGACACTGTATTCAGTATCAGCAACGGCGCGCTTGAGCAGGGTGTTACGTACGACACGTACGTAAACGCCAGCTTCACGAGCCTCTTTACGGAGTCCGGTCATCGCGCCTACCGTCACACCGCGGGCATCAGCCACAACAGCAGACAGAGCGACTTTGGCAGCCTCGTTGACTTCAGCGACGATGGCCTTCTTGTCTTCGAGTTTAATTGCCACGGGTTTAACTCCTGCTTGTTACCGTTTCATCTGACCTGAGCCGGATGTCGTTTTGGTGTCTGATTCGGTAAGGAACCGGGAGCACCATCTGCGTAGGCTTGTGGTTTAAGGCTTTCGCCGCCTACGGTCTTGGATAGCCCCCGCCAGGCAGGGACCCCAATTTTCGCAATGACGCGGTTACCCGCGTCATGCCAGTCTTACGCGTCCAACGAACCTTGGTCGATGACCAAGCCTGGGCCCATAGTGGTGCTCAGTGTTACGCGCTTAACGTAGATACCTTTCGAGGAAGCTGGCTTGATACGCTTCAGATCAGCGATCAGAGCTTCAACGTTCTCACGCAGCTTGTCTGCATCAAAGCCGACCTTGCCAACGGAGGTATGGATAATGCCGTTTTTGTCGGTGCGATAACGAACCTGACCAGCCTTGGCGTTTTTCACGGCAGTGGCTACGTCTGGAGTAACGGTACCGACTTTAGGGTTAGGCATCAGGCCGCGCGGGCCGAGGATCTGACCCAGCTGACCAACAACACGCATTGCGTCCGGGGAAGCAATCACGACGTCATAGTTCAGGTCGCCGCCTTTCATTTCAGCAGCCAGATCGTCCATACCAACACGATCAGCGCCGGCAGCCAAAGCAGCCTCAGCAGCTGGACCCTGAGTAAATACTGCGACACGAACGGTCTTGCCAGTGCCGTGAGGCAGCACGGTGGCGCTACGTACGACCTGATCGGATTTACGAGGATCAACACCGAGGTTCACAGCGACATCTACAGACTCGCTGAACTTCACTGTCGACAACTCAGCCAGCAGAGCAGCGGCTTCGTTGAAGTTATAAGATTTGCCAGCTTCGACTTTGGAAGCGATAGCTTTTTGGCGCTTAGTCAGCTTAGCCATTACACACCCTCCACGTTAAGGCCCATGCTACGAGCAGAACCGGCGATGGTGCGCACGGCGGCGTCCATATCAGCAGCGGTCAAGTCGGCATTTTTTGCCTTGGCGATTTCTTCCAGCTGAGCACGGGTTACTGTGCCAACTTTTACGGTGTTCGGACGAGCCGAGCCGCTGGTCAAGCCAGCTGCTTTTTTCAGCAGTACCGAAGCCGGGGTGCTTTTGGTTTCAAAGGTGAAGCTGCGGTCACTGTAAACAGTGATAATCACAGGGGTCGGCAAACCTGGCTCAATACCCTGAGTACGGGCGTTGAACGCTTTGCAGAATTCCATGATGTTCACGCCGTGCTGACCCAGTGCAGGACCAACAGGCGGGCTCGGGTTAGCCTGAGCGGCTTTCACTTGAAGCTTGATGTAAGCGGTAATCTTCTTGGCCATGAGGCACTCCAATTACGGGTTCTAGCGCCTCGAAAGGCTCCCCGGTTACTTGCGCGTTTATCCCGGTGACGAAAAAACCCCACAGCCCAGGGCTGCGGGGTATGGGATTCTGAGTTCAGTTACGCCTTTTCGACCTGACTGAACTCCAACTCCACCGGAGTGGAGCGTCCGAAAATGAGCACCGCCACTTGGATTCGGCTCTTTTCGTAGTTGACTTCTTCGACAGTACCGTTGAAATCAGCAAACGGACCATCTGTAACACGGACGACTTCGCCCGGCTCGAACAGAGTTTTTGGCTTCGGCTTGTCGCTGCCATCAGCAACGCGACGCAGAATTGCCTCGGCTTCTTTATCGGTAATAGGGGCCGGCTTGTCTGCCGTGCCACCGATGAAACCCATGACACGAGGAGTATCCTTGACCAAGTGCCAAGTGCCCTCGTTCATGTCCATCTGGACAAGCACATAGCCAGGGAAGAATTTGCGTTCACTTTTGCGTTTCTGGCCGTTACGCATTTCCACTACTTCTTCAGTAGGGACCAGAATCTCGCCGAAGCCATCTTCCATGCCTGCAAGCTTTACACGCTCAACCAGTGAGCGCATGACATGCTTCTCGTAACCCGAGTAGGCATGCACTACGTACCAACGCTTAGCCACGGGACACCCTTAGCCGACAATCAAGGAAACAAGCCAGCCGAGCAGGGAATCTAAACCCCACAACAGCAGCGCCATTACGAGAACCACTGCAACCACGATCAAAGTGGTCTGGGTAGTCTCTTGACGCGTAGGCCACACGACTTTACGAATCTCAGCGCGAGCTTCTTTGGCCAAAACAAAGAAAGCCTTACCCTTCCCCGTCTGCAGAGCCACATAGGCTGCCACGGCGGCGATCACAAGCAGGGCAAGAACGCGATACAGGATTGGCTGCGCGGAGTAGTATTGATTTCCAACGACACCCACGACTACCAGAAGCACTACTACAAGCCACTTCACGAGATCAAAACGGGAGTCTTGGGCTTCAGCCTTTGGATTCATCTACTAAAATCCTGTGAAAAGAAAGCCAGATACTTTGGAGAATCTGGCAGGTCAGGAGGGAATCGAACCCCCAACCTACGGTTTTGGAGACCGTCGCTCTGCCAATTGAGCTACTGACCTAAAAGCAAAATCAGGCCGAACATTATGCGGACCTGACAGGAAGATTTCAACAGCAACTCGACAACTGCGATTATGCACGTCGAATCACTGCGGCGCCACCTCACCAAGACCTTGAAAACCTTGGTATTCGTAGCGCCTAAAACAAAGGCAGATACTCACATATCTGCCTTAGTAATGGAGCTCTTGAGCGGATTTGAACCGCTGACCTCACCCTTACCAAGGGTGTGCTCTACCAACTGAGCTACAAGAGCAAAACACATTGCACAACCAGAAAACTTGGAGCGGGTAGCGGGAATCGAACCCGCATCATCAGCTTGGAAGGCTGAGGTTCTACCACTAAACTATACCCGCTGAGCTTTGCTGCTTACGCTCAAAATATGGTGGAGGGGGAAGGATTCGAACCTTCGAAGTCGTAGACGTCAGATTTACAGTCTGATCCCTTTGGCCGCTCGGGAACCCCTCCTAAGCGAGGCAGCATTCTATATCATGCTACCCTTCTGTCAATCTTTTTCTCAATAAAAACTTGAGGTTACAAGCATTGACCATCGCTACATCAGTACCTATCAATTGATCTGCACTGCGAAGCGGGCGCCATTCTATTCAAACTAATCTACGGTTGCAATGCCTTCACATGACATTATTTCATTTTTTAGCATGGGAAAATCCCTGCGGAGCTCGGCAATCAAAACCTCGCTGACCAAGCGCCGGCTAGCAGGCGCAATTTTCAGCCAGTACACGCCGCCTTCCTGATCCAGGCGCTTTTCAAGGTGAGTATCGATATCTAAGGCAACAAGACGCTGCTCGAGAAGTGCGGCTTCAGCCTGCTTGGCAGTTCCCCCCAGGTAGAGGCAGTTCTCTTGTCCTGTAGAGGTACGCGCAGTACCACCACCGACTCCCGACTCGCCCAGCAAACGAATATTTTGGCCATACGCTCGATGAGTCAGCAGCGGCTCGACCTCTTTAGGACGCAGCGGCGCATCCTGCTGATGCCAGAAGAAATACAGACCGTTCAACATGAGTAACAACAAAAACGTCCATGGCATACCCACCTCATTAACGATACGCACCTGAATACAGGCCGATCTTACTAACTCTGATTTCTACCCTAACCACCCTGGAGCCTGAGAGTCACCTCCCCCCCGCTGAAATGCTCTTCACGCCCATCTACCTCCAGGCGTAACGCCCCATCATCACCAATGCCCTTCACAACGCCCTGGGTGGTGTTCGTACCCGCGGTGAGAGCGACCGCGAGGCCTTGCCATAGATGCTTGTCCTCCCACGCTTTTCTATACGCTGCAAATCCTCTTTCCTGATGGCCAGCAAGATAGCCACTGAGATTTCGACTTAGCGCGCAGGCGACCTTGTTTCTGTCCTGAATATCTCCCAGCTCAAGGGCCACCGACGTCCAAGCCTGATCGACGTCAACGGAATCACGCATATTGATATTGATCCCAATACCGATAACTACATGGCAAACATTAGCGAGATCGCCGGTTACCTCGAGCAGCACTCCAGCGAGTTTTTTGCAGCCAACCAGAATGTCGTTAGGCCATTTTAGCCCCGCTCTATGGATACCGAGTTCTCGCAGCGTATCTACAACTGCAAGCCCTACGACAAGGCTAAGACCGTCGAGCCGACGGGTACCGCCATCCATACGCAAAGCAAGGCTGTAATAGAGGTTTTCAGCAAAAGGACTTACCCATTGACGCCCACGCCTGCCGCGGCCTGCTGTCTGCTGCTCTGCAAGAACCAAAGCAGGAAGGGCTGCGCCTGAACTTGCCATTCTCATGGCTTCGGCATTCGTGGAGTCGATAGTTTCGTGAATGCTACATGTCCAACCCAATCTTTCGTGCTCATCGATCAGCACCTCACTGTCCAACAACGAAAGTGGGGAAGCCAAACGGTAACCTCGGCCGCGCACCTTGTAAATTTCGATGCCAAGCTCAGCCTGGGCCTGCTGCAGCTTCTTCCAGACAGCACTTCGGCTGACGCCCAGCGCGAGCCCCAGATCCTCGCCGGAGTGAAACGCCCCATCTCCAAGTAGCTTTAGCAACGTATGCATGGATTTCAGCGCCTGGTTGTAAGACGCGCATGATAGCCATCTAGCCGACCTACGCAAGCGTGCCGTGCAGGGTACAAGGCGTAGTCAAGCATTGCTGATGGGTGGGTTTTACTGTGGAGAGTTGTTAACAGTTTTTCCGCGCGCAAAAACAAAACCCCATCTGCTTTCGCAAATGGGGTTTCGGAATTTAATCTTGACGATGACCTACTCTCACATGGGGAAACCCCACACTACCATCGGCGATGCATCGTTTCACTGCTGAGT
>NZ_JACYVI010000020.1 GCF_014842265.1 Pseudomonas sp. CFBP 13711 | reverse complement strand
TGAGAGTAGGTCATCGTCAAGATTAAATTCCAGAACCCCATTTGCGAAAGCAGATGGGGTTTTGTTTTTGCGCGCGGAAAAGTTATTTGCCCAGCCAACAGCCAACAGCCAACAGCCAACAGCCAACAGCCAACAGTAAGCAGCCAATAATCAGCGCCCATAAAAAAGCCCCGCATCACTGCGGGGCTTTCTGCTACCAGGCGACTTACTTACTCGCTTAGCGTTTCAACTGCTTGGGTCGCTTTTAACGGAGTAGCCCCATCACGACGTTGAATGTACTTCCAGTCTGCTTCGTCAATGTAGATCCCGGCTGGCCCACTGCCGCCTTCCAGGTCAATGGCCACATGTGCCGACACTTGAGGCTTAACGCTCGCCAGAATCGGTACAAAGCCCAGTTGCAGGCTAGTTTCCAGCAACGCTGCCTGGTTTCTTTCATCAATGTCAGCGGCTTCGTCGAGGTAGTAGGGCAGACGAATCCGTCCAGCCTGCTCGCGATCCATCAGGTGCAGCAAGAGGTACATGTTGGTCAGTGCCTTGATGGTCATGGTCGTGCCATTTGACGCCGCTCCATCAATGTCGGTATGGATAACCGGCTGGCTGTTGACCTTGGTGATCTCGAACGCGAGTTCGAACAAGTCCTTCAAGCCGAGCTGGTTGTGGTTAGCTGCAACCAGGCGAGCCAGATACTCTTTGGCTTCCTCGTTCTTGTTGTCCTGCTCGGCGCTCTGGCTCAGATCGAACACCGACAGTGTCTCGCCCTCTTCGTACTGACCGGCGCTATGGATGATCTGGTCGATGTGCTTGAGCGCTTCCTTGTTCGGCGCGAGCACAATACGGAAGCTCTCCAGGTTGGAAACCTGCCGGCGGTTGATCTCACGGTTAAACAGCGCCAATTGGTGCTCAAGGCTGTCGTAGTCGCTGCGGATGTTGCGCAGCGTCCGAGCGATGTCGGTCACAGCGGCACGACGTGCCTTACCCAAAGTTAGCGCTTCATCAGTCCGGTGAGCGTAAGCGTTGATCAGCAGTTGCAAACGCCGCTCCATGTCATCTTCGCTGTCGAACTTGGCGACACCTTTCAAACGCACCTGCGCGTACAGCGCTTCGATCTGACCATCGCAGCGCAACAGGCCCTGCCAGCTGTCCTGATAATCATTGAGCAGTGGCAGCAAGTTCTCCAGCGAGTCATCAACCGGCTCCATGAACGGCGTGCCAAACGGCAGATCGGTCGGGAGCAGCTGACGACGACGCAGCGCGTCATCCAGCGTGCGTTGCTTGGATTCGAGATCGCCGATCTGACGACCGATCAGCTGCAGCTTGGCCGACAGTTGTTGAACGCGCTCGGTGAATGCATCACTGGAGCGCTTGAGCTCATCCTGCGCCGCTTCCATCTGGGCCAACTGCTCAAGCTTCTCGCCCTCTTCGGCGCTCAATGTTTGAGCGCGGCGGAAGTCTTCGAGCGCCTTCTGCGCGTCCAGCACCTGTTGATACAACGCTTCAGTCTGGGTTTTGCTCGCCGCACGGTCGGCCGCGACAGCTTGTTGAGTCTTTAGCTGCTTGAGTTCCTTCTCCAGGCGTTCCTTCTGATCACGCAGCGCGGCGCGATCGGCCAGCGCCTGGAGGGCAGGTGGCTCGATGTTCGACAGGTTGACAGTCAGGCCGGGTACTTCAAAGCGTTCGCCCTTGAACCCATCGAGAATCGCTTCGAGGGATTTGACCCATGCATCGCCATCATCCAGCGCGATGCCTTGCTCGCCCAGTGGCAAGCTGAACAGCGCGCTGTTGAACAGGCGCATAAGACGCTCTACATCAGGCTGCGAGAACTCTTCGCGGAGGCGGGCATAACTGTTGTTGTCCGCATGATCGAGCTGTTGCTTGACTGATTTCAGGCGTTTTTCCAGATCGCGCAGGCGCTCATCCAGATCCTCGGCGCTGAATTGACGCGACTGCGCGAGCGCGCCGGCCAGTTCATCGTGGGCGTCTTTTGCAGCCAGTAACTGTTGTTCCAGGATTTTAACGTCGTCGACCAGCGCGAAGCGGTTCTTCAACACCGCCAATTCGCCGATCCAGCGCTGGATGTTGCTGATCTCACGCTCCAGCCGCATCAGCTCTTGAGTGCTGCCCCGCTGGTCGTTCTGCAGCGAATCCTGTTCGTTACGGTAGTGCTCGCTTTGGATGACCAACTCTTCTTTGCGCGCGTTGGAGTAGTCCTGCCATGTGCCCAGCAGCGAGTCGAGCAATGGCGACAGGCGATGCAGCTTGCCGCGGAGGATGTCGCGCTGTCTCACGCCATTGGCCAGCGCTTCAACCAGCGGCCCGGCGAGCACCAGTGCGTTGTAGTCCTGCTCCATGCGTCGTACGTCACGGAAGGCTTCTTCACACGCGGCGATGTAATCGACGCTGCCGGAACGCAGGCTGTGCTCAAACGCGTCGAGAAACAGCTGCTTCAATTTGGCAGCGGTGATCTCGCGCATGTGCAGCAAGTTGATGAACAGCGCCCGGAACGTTTTGAGGCTCTGCTCACTGGTCGAGCGCAGGGGAATCAGCGTCAGGTCCAGCGGGATCGACGTATGGCCACCGACCAGCAAACGGCGCAGTTCATCGGGCTTGAGCTCATAGGCTTTCAGGCCCTGGCTTTCCAGATTGGCAAACAGCTCTTTCTGGCGCAGGCAGGTGTCGTCCTTCTGGTAGTGAGCCAGGTCCAGCTTGCCGGCATAGGCGAAGAACTGATGACCGAAACCGCCGCCCGGGCCTCGACCGACCACGCCAATCACATGAGGGCCGTGGGGCAGGGAGACTTCGACGAGGATGTAGCTGGTGTCGGAAGCGAAGTAGAAGCGGCGCGATTGATCGAGGCTGTATTTGCCGAAGCTCATGTCCGACATGCGCGCCAGAATCGGGAACTGCAGAGCGTTGATCGACGCACTTTTGCCCAGGTTATTCGCGCCGTAGACCGACAGCGGATGCTCCAGTGGAAACAACCCGAGGCTGTAACCGGCCGTGTTCAGCAGCGCAAAGCGGCGTATGCCGTAGCGTTCCTGGCTCATGCGTCATGCTCCTGTTCTTCAGCGATTGCCCGGGCTAGCGCTTGCTCTTCGGTTTCTGCGGATTCATCGAATTCGGTGAGGTCCAGCGGGTCGTCGGTTTCCAGCAGTCTCTCATCGCTGTCTTCGTCGATCAGCACCGGGGCCGGCAACGGCAGGGCGCTGTGCAGGCTGGCCGCCAGATCACGGTCCTGCTGCACGGACAGGCAGACGTCGAGGAAGCGATGCATCGGCGGCAGGAAGCGATAAATGCCTACTTCTTCGGCGGCGAATCCCAGCTGGGTTATGCGGCGCATGATTTTTTCTTCCAGCTCTTCTTGGGTCTGGACCTCAGCTTGCAGGAACAGATCGCGGTACTTTTCCAGCAGCGAGGGCAATTCGTCACGGCCCAGGCTGCCGCCATCGAGCACGGCGACCGGATCGCGGCCCTGGTCGGCCAAATGCTCGACGAGGATGAATGTGAACAGCGCCAGACGTTGCGCGGTCTTGTTGACCTGCGCGGCTGCCAGATCAGGCACGAAGTAGTAGAACCCACGAGTGTCGCAGACCAGCTCGAAGCCCAACGCCTTGAACAGGCCGCGGTACTGGTCCTGAAGATTGGACAGTTGCGCGTACAGCTCCGGGTCGCGGCGGCTGACGTGGTAGCCCTTGAACAGCTCGCGGAAGATCGGCGCCAGCTGGGTCATTTCGGATAGATCAAGATGCATGGGCGGTGCCCTCGGAATTCTCTGGGGTGGCGTCTTTGCTCGAGAGCAGGGCGAAGGAGCGCAGGCTGACGCGGTGCTCCTGGGTCAGGTATTCGCGGCGCTCAAGGCGCTCGCGCTTGAAGCGTTTGTCTCGCGACAGCCGCGAAAACCAATACAGCAATTCATCGGTCGCGCCGGTGGGCTCCTGCTCCAGCAGCCAGACCATCAGATCCGGCATCGGCAGAGCGTCTTCGCAGCGCTCGACCATTTCCCTGACCGTGCGCGGCGCGCGAGGCGGCTCGCCCTTTCGGGTGATATTGGCCTTGGGGAAGCGCGCCGGTTTCGGCTCGAAGCGCGCCAGCGCATACACGTACGCTTCAACCTGATTGGCACTGCCGAGGAACGTGCTTTGCGGGCGGGTGAACATCGGCATCGCCGCTTGTGGCACCGCGTCGAGCCCCCGTCGACGAATCGCCGACAGCGCGAGGGCAGCACCGCGCGTCACGGCGTTGTGGCGACGCGCTTCTTCACGCAGTGGCAGCAGCAGTTCACGCGCGTGCCGCAAGGTCAATTGCGCGCTGGTCTGCATTTCAAGGATGCGGGCGTGGGTGCGCAGGAGCATGTCGTCGTCAACCAGATGACCGAGACGTTGCTGGTCGGTGAGCATGCGCAGCAGCACGTTCTCGACCTTGCGCACGCCCTGTTCGAAGGCGCCATCGGCGTTCACCAGCTGGATCATCGGCTCGACGTATTCATCCCAGGTCGCCAGCACTTCCGCGTAACGCTGACGCAGCGGAATCTGCCGGTCACTGGTCTTGGCGCGTTCGGCCACGGACACAAGGGCCTGTTCGTCATTGGCGAGCTTCTTCAGGACGTCGCGTACGCGCATGTCGAGCAGGCGCAGTTGCCGCGCGAGGTCATTGGCGTCCCGGGCGTCGAAGGCTTCCTGTATATAGCCGGCCAGCCGTTCGAGGTGGCGCAGGTACGCTTCGATTTCCAGGCACAAGCCCAGCCGATGCTCGCGCCGCAGGTAGGACAGGAAATCGTGGATCTGCGCGTTCAGCTCGAAACGGTTCGGGCTTTTTGCGACCGGCACCAGAATGTCGAGCCGAATCCAGACGTCCAGCAGAGTGGTGATGTCCTGGGGCGTGCTTTCCAGTTGCTGGGCCGCCAGCTGCAAACGCAGTTCGCTCAGGCTCAGAGTGCCCTGGTCGAAGTGCTCGCAGAGTGGCTCGAGAAGCGCCCAGTGTTCGGCAAGGGCGCGCAGGACGCGCTTAGGTTCGATCATCGGATGGTCGCTGACTGGCAAATAAAAGCGGCGATTGTACTGCATCGCCGGGCTCGTTTTTCACCCTCAGTCGATCAACAGCGGCGTGAAGCGGTGAAGGCCTGTAGAATCTTCCGCCTGACTTTATCCACAGGTAGCTGACCTTTGCTCAACGAGCCTCGTCGTCGCGCTTATCTGACCGCCATGCAGGTGGTCAGCTGGCTGCCGCGCACTGAATTGCCTTTTGCTGCGCCATCGCGTCCCGAATTGCTTGCGCCGGTGCCGCAGCTTGAAGAGGCGCCTGCGCCGGTTATTCAGGCGGATACGCCTCGCGCGCCGGATCGCGATTCGCCCTCCGTCGCGCCGACACCCGTTGCGCGTACCGTCGAGCGGCCAAAGATCGAAATCCCTCGCCCCTCCAGCGCGCCCAAGCCAAAAGTGGTGCAGGAGGAAGAGGCCGCACCGGCCGTGGTGAAAGCGCCGGTTGCGCCGCCGCCACGTTTTGCCCTGCAACTGCTGCGCGCCGGGAGTTGCCTGTTGCTCGTGGAGTTGGTGACCGGCGAGCCGTTCCAAAGCCGCGACCCTTCCTATCTGTTGCTCAAAGACATGCTCCGCGCCGCCGGCCTGCCGGACAGTCCGCAGATCATCGGCGAGCCTGTGCGCTGGCCGCTGCTGGTGCGTGGGCAAATGGATCAAGGGCCCGAAGCAGCGCGGGATTTCGTTCAGGGTTTTCTGTACGCACGCGTCGAAGAACAACCCTGCACCTGCCTATGGCTGATCGGCCTTCCGGCGCTGCGTTTCGCGGCTGAAACGGATGCTGAATCTTACAATCTTGAGCTCCAGGTCGATGGCCTGGGGTTAGCCTGGGCGCTGCCGGGTCTGGAACTGTTGATGGACGAGCCGCAGCGAAAGGCCGAAGTGTGGCGCTCCATGCGTCAATTGATGGGCCGTTGGAAGACCGTAGATGAATGACGCAGTAACGTTTCGCCGCATGACCGAAGCTGACCTGGATGCCGTGCTGAAGATCGAATACGCCGCTTTCAGTCATCCCTGGACGCGGGGCATTTTCATCGATGCGCTGAAGTCATACGAAGTATGGCTGATGTTCGAAGGCAGTCAGCAGGTGGGGCACGGGGTGATCAACGTGATCATCGATGAAGCGCACTTGCTCAACATCACCGTTAAACCGGAGAGTCAGGGCTGTGGTTTGGGGCTGATGCTGCTGGAGCAGCTGATGAAGCGCGCTTACGAGATCAATGGCCGGGAATGCTTTCTTGAACTGCGAGACAGCAACCGGTCTGCCTATCGTTTGTATGAGCGATACGGTTTCAACGAAATAGGTCGGCGGCGGGACTACTACCCGGCAGTGGGCGGGCGTGAAGACGCAATCGTCATGGCATGCACGCTGTTCGAATAGTCAGAGGCTTGTCGTGGGGGCGAACAGGGTTCATCCCCACACGACTAAGCCGCTGATCAAACGCCAGGCTTGCCATCCAGCGGATCAAGAATGGCCATCTCTTCTTCGTCCAGACCATCCCCACCGCCGATGTCATCTTCATCAACGATGCTCAAATCCAGGTCAGCCGGGCCATCTTCACCCGCTTCACGGGGACCGCGCGCACCGTCTTCCCGGATCAATGTTTCAGGGCTCATGTCGTCATCGGTCGGGTTGTGATCTTCGGTAGATGCACCGGTCAGCCCTGCCTCACGTACGCGTTCATCAGGAATCAACGTTTCAAGCTCTTCTTCAGGAATGATGTCGCCAATGCGCCCGCTCGGCTCATTGTTATCGTTGAAGTTGAGCTCCTCCATTGATCCCATGCGGTCTTCGTTGTCATCGATGGGCTCGGGTTGAGTGGCATCGAATGGACGGCGTGAATCGTTCATGGCAAATCCTCAATAATGTCGGTCCTAATGGGTGGACCGGACGACATGGCGAAGATTCCATCCGGTTCCTGATCGGTCGTCGCTGGTCGGTCGATCTTCCCGCGTGACCCGAAGCGCCGAGCCCCAGTCATAGCTGAGCATCATTTCCGAGGCATCAACGCATGAACGAACTACAAGACTTGATCGACAACAACGAACGTTGGGCTGCCGCCATCAAGGAAGAAGACCCCGAGTTCTTTGCCAAGCTGGCGCGCCAGCAGACGCCGGAATTTCTATGGATCGGTTGTTCGGACGCCCGTGTCCCCGCCAATGAAATCGTCGGCATGCTGCCAGGCGATCTGTTCGTGCACCGCAACGTGGCCAACGTCGTGCTGCACACAGACCTCAATTGCCTGTCGGTGATTCAGTACGCAGTCGACGTGCTGAAGGTCAAACACATTCTCGTCACCGGTCACTACGGGTGTGGGGGCGTGCGTGCTTCGATGCAGGATCGCCAGTTCGGCCTGATCGACGGCTGGCTGCGCACCATTCGCGATCTGTACTACGAAAACCGTGAGCTGCTGGCCAAGCTGCCGACTGAGGAAGAACAGGTCGACCGGCTGTGCGAGCTGAACGTGATTCAGCAGGTCGCTAACGTTGGCCACACCAGCATTGTGCAGAACGCCTGGCATCGCGGGCAGAAGTTGTCTGTCCATGGTTGCATCTATGGCATCAAGGATGGGCGATGGAAGAGTCTGAACGCGACCATCAGCGGGCCGGAGCAATTGCCGCCACAGTATCGCTTGCGTCCGCAGGGGGAGTGATCGGGTAGGGCAAGCGTCCATCAAAATGGTAGGAGTGAGCCTGCTCGCGGTTGCGTTAATCCAGTCACATCGATGTGAATTGAAGACATCGCGAGCAAGCTCATTCCTGCAGGATCGTTGTGTTAGAGCTGAGCGTTCTTCATTTCCGGCAGCGGCTTCTGCAGCTGCTTGATCTGCCGCGACACTTCACCCGTCCGGCACTTCGCTGCCGCCTGATCCGGCGTCAACTTGCGTACTGTGCTGAAGAACAGCTTGCAGGTCTCAACCTTGTTGGTCACCTGCCAGTTGGTGGTGCACTGCTTCAACAGCGCCGCCGGGTCGCTTGTCGGTTTCTGGCCCATGCCGGCTTGCCAGCACGCCGCGCTCAGGTCCTGGCCCATGACCTTCAAGCCGGCTTCATCCGCCTTGGTTTCGTCCCCGCCGTAATTGCTTTTGTCCGCCGCATTCCAGATATAGCTTGGGTGATTTGAACCCAGCACAGGGACGCTTTGCCCGCCTGCCGGACTGATGCTCGCCAGACCCAACACCGGCACCGTCACGTTGTACTGCTGCTTGAGCCACGCGCGCACCGGCGCACCGAACGCGACCATCGGCAGCGATGTGCCCGCCGCGCTTTGGGTCAGCTGCTTGACCATGTTGGTCTGGTAATCGGTGAAGTAGCTGTAGACGTTCTCGAGGTCCTTGCCGGCGTTGGAGGGCGCAGCAATGGGCGCGATGTCGATGATGGTCTGATAAGCAGGCGTCTGCTCCTTGGGGATACCGTTATCTGTGAGCAGCTCGGACCAGCGGTCGGTAGTCGCCGAGAACAGATAGTCCTGAGCCTGAGTCAGCGAGTAGTCCGGCGGGAAATGCAGCAGCTCGACGCTCTTGCGATTTTCTAGCGCCATGCCCAGCGGCAAAAACAGATACCAGTTGTAGGCGAACTTGTTATCGGCGTTGAGTTTGCTTGCGCCAGCGTAGGCCAGATCACCGGCGTCGAGCAGCGCTGAAAGCGGTTTGTCGTAGCCGTCCGGCACGCCGGTGATGTCGGCGTAGATCACGTCGTTGTCGTTGTGCACCGCAACTTTGGCCGCGGCGTAACCGTCACGCTGGACGCTTTGCGTGAGGTAGTGCTCGACGGTCTGTTCCAGCGTCCAGTTTCGAAAGCAGATGACATTGCAGTTGTTCGGGTAGGCGAACAGGTGTGTGACGCGTTCCTTGCTCCCCAGTTTGACGTTGACGTCTGCCTGAGCGGTGAGGCTCAGCGTCAATGCGGTAAGGGCGAAGCTCAATGCAGCTGTTTTTTTCATGCTCATGTCCTTGTTGGCGTAGACACCCCTCTGCGTGGGTGGTGTTTCGATGATGAAACACTTGGACATGACTGGGAATGGGCAACGATGGCTGCGGGGCCATTTTCAATGGCGCGCTCGTTAAAGCACGAACCGCTGAACCATCGTGTTCAGGTCCGTAGCCAGCATCGAAAGCGCATTGCTTGCCACCGTGGTTTGCTGAGCGCCCGACGCCGATTGCGACGACAGATCGCGAATGCTGCTCAGGTTGCGGTCAACTTCGTTAGCCACTTGCGCCTGTTGTTCGGCGGCGCTGGCGATCAGCGTGTTCCGGTCGCTAATGGTCGACGTTGCGCTGATGATGACGGTCAGTGCGTGATCGGTTGCAGCGGCCTGCTCCAGGGTGAGATTGGCCTGGGCTGCGGTGACGCGCAGGGTTTGCGCGGTCTCCTGAGTGCTTTTCTGTACATCATTGATCAGGGTTTCGATCTCGGTGGTCGACGCGCTGGTGCGTTGGGCGAGAGAGCGCACTTCATCGGCGACCACGGCGAACCCGCGGCCTGCTTCGCCAGCCCGTGCGGCCTCGATGGCGGCATTCAGTGCAAGCAGGTTGGTCTGGTTGGCGATCGCGCGGATGACTTCGAGAATCTTGCTGATGCTCAGCGTGCGCTCGGCCAAACCGTCGGCCTGGTGAGAAGAATCCAGGACGTTGTCGGTCAGCTCCTTGATCGAATCAATGGTGCCGGTCAGGCGCAGACGACCCTCGGCGGCCGCTTCGTTGGACGCCTTCGACTCGCTGGACGTGCTGCTGGCGTTGTCGGCGACTTCCCCGGCAGCCTGACTCATCTGGTTCACCGCAACTGCCGCCTGTTCGATCTCATCGTTCTGCAATTGCAGGTTCTTCGCGCTGGCCTCGGCAATCGCGCCCATTTCGTGGACCGACTGGCTCAACTGGCCCGCTGCAGCGTAAATCTGATCGATCGTGCCATGCAGATTGGAGCGCATCAGGCCCAAGGTCTTCAGCAGTTGAGCCGTTTCGTCCTTGCCTTCCGGAATCGGCTGGGGGCTCAGATCGCCTTGAGCAATGGTGCTGGCGATATGCAGCGACTGACGCAGGGGACGAATGATGCTCAGGCTCAATCGCCACGCCAGCAGCAACGTCAGCACCAATGCCACCACGATGGCGCTGACGGCAATGATTCGGGTCTGCTGGAACCGCGCGCCGGCCGCGTCGACGGTGCCCGCCGCACTTTGCTTGTTCAACTCGCGCAGCAACTGCACCTGCATGTCCATCAGGTCACCCTGAAGGCTCAGCGTGGTGTTGAGCAGCATGCGCGCGTCATCGAGTTTGCGTTGTTCGATCAGCGTGATTTCGTCGTGCAGCCCTGGCATGAAAGCGTTATAGGCATCTTGCAGGGCCTTGATGGAATCCCGCTCGGTGCTGTCGGTGGCATGGGCAAGATAATCGGCGAAGCCTTTTTCGACTTCATTCTTCAGTTGCTCGACATTGATCTTGCTGGTCACCACTGCGCCGGGATCGTCGGCATTGGCAATCAGCCTGGCGCTCTCGCCGCGCAACTTGATCAGGTCGATGGCGATCGCGTCGGCCATGGCGATACTGGGCAGCGACCCGCTCTCAACCGCTTCGCCCTGATCGCGGATGCTCTGCATCTGCAACAGGCAGAACACACCGAGCGCCACCAGCAACAGCGCGGTCATGCCGAAGCACAGCACCAACCGCTGGGTAATCCTGAAGCGACGCAGGAATGCAGGTTTGGAGGAAGGACGGACCACACGACGCAATAACCTTTTCACTGCCACCCATCCCATCGACGAAAACACCGGAGAGATGGTTATAGAGGTGTTCCGTGATGTCTTTATGACATTGCTGGAGATGTTTCGGAATTGTTGCGGTACGGTCAGATGATGCGATTGAAAATGATGTGAGGGGGTAGTCGGGTGGGCAATGTCAACGCTGTTTGTGGGATAGGTCTCTGCGAGTCTCGGCGGCCTTGTTGAGTTACTTTCTGTACATACAATAATTCAATGCAGATAATCTTCGACATCGCAAAACGCGACATCACCCTTCTTAAGCGTGGCCTCGACTTTGGGGATGCCGGCTTGGTGTTCGCCGGCAGACATTTGACCAGCGAAGATTGCCGGCAGGATTACGGAAAGGCCCGCTACATCACGGTTGGTGTGTCGTCAGAACGTATGGTGGTCCTGGTCTGGACACCGCGCGGCGCGGCTCGCCGATCATTTCCATGAGAAAAGCCAATGAGCGCGAACAAAACCTCTACCGGCATCGACTGGGTTGATCCCGACGATGCACCCGAATTGTCCGATGCATACTTCGATCAGGCTGATGAACACGTGGGTGATCAGTTGGTCAAGCGTGGCCGACCACGTGCTGTGGTTGTGCGAGAGCGGATTACCATTCGCTTGGAGCATGACGTGGTGGAGCAATTCCGGGCGTCAGGACCGGGCTGGCAGACGCGAATGAATGCCGCGCTGGTAGACTGGCTAAAAACCCATGAGCCGTCCGAAATAGCGCTATGACCTTCCAGGCTCCCTAAGCACCAATCTCTTCCATAAACTCCATCAAGAACCGCTCCGCGCGTGCATGCCTGACCTGCGCCATGTGACGCCCCGTGGCCGTTTGAAAGCCCTGCGCCAAAGTGAAGATCTTGGTGGTGAAGTGATCGACGGCGAAGCGTTTGTCGTCCAGGTCTCGCTGTTGCGCCTGGGGGTCGGCGGGGTCGTAGAGGTGGCTGCCCATGCGCCCGGACACGTAGAACAGCCGTGCCACGCCGACCATGCCGAGGGCGTCGAGACGGTCGGCGTCCTGCAGGATCTTCGCTTCCAGCGAGGTGGGCGTGATGTCGGCGGAATAGCTGTGGGACTCGATAGCGTGGGCAACGGCCTGGGTGCGCTCTTCTTCCCAGCCCATCTCTGCGAGCAGCTCCGTCGCTTTTGCCGCTGCCAGACGCGAGGCGCTTGAGCGAAACGGCGAGTTCTTTTCCACGGAGACGCAGTCGTGGAGCAGGGTTGCGGCAAGCAGGATTTGATGATCGCCGCCTTCGGTGTTGCGAATAGCGCAGACGTTGGTCCAGACCCGGTGCAGGTGGGATACGTCGTGGGAGCCGTCGAGCCTCTCCGCCACGGTGTGGGGAATCAGCAGGTCGGCGAGGGACTGAAAAGGCGCGAAGGAGAGGGCGGTCATGGATCATCCTGTCGATGTCGGCGGACGGTGCGCCAGCATACAGATTGACCCGCGCCTGCGCAGCCGGTTCGCAATGGCGGTCGCGGACCTCTGCCACGCACGTTGCGCAGCAGAGATCAGTGAGCCGTCGCGACGCTACATCACTGGCCTTTCATTGCCGCCGTCAGCTTGTCCACGTTGTAACGAAACATCGCCACGTAGGTCGCCGCCGGGCCGTTTGCAGGTGACAGCGATTCCACATACAGCTCGCCGCCCGGGTGCGCGCCGCTGGCTTTTGCGATCTGTTGCACCAGACGCGGGTCGCCAGAGTTCTCGAAGAAGTAGGCGCTGACGTGCTCCTGCTTGATCTGTTGGATCAGCTTGCCAACGTCAGCTGCCGAGGCTTCGGTTTCAGTGGAAAAGCCCAGTGGCGAGAGAAAGGTCACGCCATAGGCATCGCCGAAATAGCCGAAGGCGTCGTGGGACGTCAGCACCTTGCGCTGTGCGACCGGGATGGCGCTGATCTGCGCGCGGGCGTAGGCATCCATATCCTGCAGCTGGACGATGTATTTCTCACCGTTGGCTTTGTAATCGGCGGCATTGTCCGGGTCGGCTTTCTGTAAGGCCTTGATGATGTTTCTGACGTAAACGACGCCGTTTACCGCGCTGTTCCAGGCATGGGGGTCGGTAATCTTCTTGCCGTCTTCTTCCATGCTGCGGGTCATCATCCCGTCAGACAGCACGATCGGCTGGCCTTTGTAGCCGGAGGCAGTGATCAGCCGATCCAGCCAGCCCTCCAGATGCAAACCGCTGACGAACACCACGTCGGCTTTTTTCAGTGCCTGGGCGTCATTGGGGGTGGGCTCGTAGACGTGAGGGTCGCCGTTGGGCCCGATGAGCGAGGTCACGTGCACGTGATCGCCGCCGACATTGTGCACCATGTCGGCGATGACGGTGAAGGATGCGACGGTCTCCAGGGTTTTTGCCTGGGCGAAGTTGGCCAGGCCCGACAACGCCAGCGCGGCGGTCAGAAGCGTGAAACGTTTCATGGTGGTTTCCTTGCGGTAAGAGAACGATCAGCCGGACAGATGAACCCTCGGGAACAGTCGGCGCACAAAGCCGCTGCGTCCAAAGAACAGTGAGAACCCGTAGAAGGCGCTGGCGGTGAGCACGATGGCCGGGCCCGAAGCGACGCTGGCGTGGTAGGAGACGATCAGGCCGATGAAGCCCGAGAGCGTGGCGACTGCAGTCGAAATCACGATCATGCCGGTCAACGAGCGCGCCCAGAACCGCGCGACCGTGGCGGGCAGCATCATCATGCCGACGGCCATCAACGTGCCCAACGCCTGAAAGCCCGCCACCAGATTGAGCACCACCAGCAGCAGAAACAGCACGTGATATAGCGACCCGCGCCCGCCCACCGCGCGCAGGAAGCCCGGATCGAAGCATTCGAGGATCAACGGGCGGTAGATCAGCGCGAGCAGAATCAAGGTGAATGAAGCGATGCCGCCGACCATGAAAATCGCCTGATCGTCGATGGCCAGAATGGTACCGAACAGCACGTGAAGCAGATCCACGTTGGAGCCGTGCAGAGAAACGATCAGCACGCCGGCAGCAAGGGACGTCAGGTAAAAACTGGCGAAACTGGCGTCTTCGCGCAGCGTTGTGTAGCGACTCACCAACCCTGAGAGCAACGCCACGGCGAGACCTGCGATCAAACCGCCGAAGCCCATGGCTGGCAGTGACAACCCGGCGAAGAGGAAGCCCACGGCGGCACCCGGCAACACCGCGTGGCTCATGGCGTCGCCCACCAGACTCATGCGCCGCAGCATCAGCAGCACGCCGACCGGGCCGGAGCCGATGCCCAGCGCCAGGCATGCCACCAGGGCGCGGCGCATGAAACCGAATTCAACGAAGGGCTGGATCAAGAGGCTATAGAGCGTCACAGCGTTTGCTCCGCATCGGCGTCGCACGGTTGTGCGTCAGGGTTCCAGTGCTCGGCCATGTTCTTGGCGCGGCGCAGGTTGTCGTCGTTGAGGATGTCGGCGGTGTCGCCCCAGGCAATGATTTCTCGCGCCAGCAACAGCGTGCTCGGAAAATGCTGGCGCACTTGCTCGATGTCATGCAGCACAGCAATGACGGTTCGGCCCTGGCCGTGCCAGGTGCGGATCAACTGCAACAAGTCCCGCGTGGTGCGTGCATCGATCGCTGTGAACGGCTCGTCGAGCAGAATCACCGAGGCGTCCTGCAATAACAGCCGGGCGAACAGCACGCGCTGAAACTGACCGGACGACAACGAGCTAATGCTGCGTTGCTCGAATCCTGCGAGACCTACGGCTCCCAGCGCCTCTTGAGCCTGTTGAGCATGCTGTCGCGTGGCGCCCCGGAACGCCCCGATGCTGCGCCAGGCGCCCATCATTACGGTGTCGGCTACGCTGAGCGGAAAGCTGCGGTCGATCTCGGCGGCTTGGGGCAGATAACCAATATGCCGTGTTGCCAACTGATTGCGCTCGACGCGCCCGACCGCGGGTTTGAGCGTGCCGGCGATGGCTTTGATCAGCGTGGATTTACCGGCGCCGTTGGGGCCGACGATCGCCGTCAGGCTGCCCGCCGCGAATCGGCCGTTGGCGTGATGCACCGCTGGCCGGCGTTCGTAGGTCAGTGTCAGGTCATGGAGGTCGATGGCGGCACTCATGGGATCGCCACCGCCCAGGCAACGCCGATCCACAGCAAGACCAGCATGGCGAAGGAAATCAACACGCGTTTGCCGGCCGATTGAGCCAGTGCGGATCTTGCAAGGGAGGAAGGAAGCCGGGAATCGCGTTTCACAAAAAGGACTGCCTGAAATGCTTTGTTATAGTATTACATCACCTTTAGGTTGATCTGCAAAGCGCGATTTGGGCGAAGTTCAGGCAGGCGACAGTTTCCATCACGCTGCGGAGGGTGGCGTTTCCCCGGCGCGATAAACCCTGTAGTTTTCGATCACTTTTCTCTTTGTCAGGATGATCCCCATGAGCGCTTCCCACCGGCGTCCGGTACCCCTCGCCAAATGCTATCGCCTGCTCAACCACGGCCCGACTGTACTGATCAGCGCCGCTCACGAGGGTCAGCGCAACATCATGGCGGCAGCGTGGGCGATGCCGCTGGACTTCCAGCCACCGAAAGTCACGGTCGTCCTGGATAAGTCGGTGTGGACGCGGCAGTTGCTCGAAGACTCGGGCACGTTCGTGATCAACGTGCCGACCCTCAGCCAGATCGATATCGTCGAAACGGTCGGCTCGACCTCAGGGCTGGAGATCTCCCAGGAGCAGGGCCTGGATAAATTCAAGGCTTATGGTCTGGAGACCTTCGCAGGCTCCCACGTTGAAGCGCCGTTGCTGGAAGGCTGCGCGGGCTGGCTGGAATGCCGATTGATTCCCGAGCCGCACAATCAGAGCGCGCATGATCTGTTCATTGGCGAAGTGGTCGCAGCATGGGCGGATGAGCGCGTGTTCTCCGAAGGGCACTGGCATTTCGAGGGGCATGACGCGCTGCGCACCCTTCACCATGTGGCAGGCGGGCATTTTCTGGTAATCGGCGATGGCGTGGATGGGAAGGTCTTGCAGCGATCCGCTGACTGACCCAAACCGGACTGGATAGGACCGCGCCCCTTGGCTGAAGGGGCGCGGCGACGCAGTTTTCAGTTGCCAGGCTGGCGCGCGGCGGGCACCGATGCACCTCAGTCCTTCGACAGTTCGCCGTTCACAAGACGCCAGGTCTTCAACGGATTGCTGGCTTTCAACGCAGGGGGCAGCAGCGAGTCCGGCACGTTCTGATAACAGACAGGCCGCAGGAAGCGATCAATAGCGGTCGCGCCCACCGAGGTGCTGCGGCTGTCGGAAGTGGCCGGGAACGGTCCGCCATGGACCATCGAATAACTCACTTCGACGCCGGTGGGGAAGTCGTTGAACAGAATCCGTCCCGCCTTGCGCTCCAGAATCGGCAGCAGCGCCTGAGCAGTTGCCTCATCGCCATCGTCAAATTGCAGGGTTACGGTCAGTTGACCATCGAAGCTGGCGGCGACCTTCTGCAGATCGGCGACGTCGGTGCAAACGATCAACAACGCGCTTGGCCCGAAGTTCTCGTCTTCCAGCGCAGGGTTGGCGAGGAAGGTGGCCGAGTCGGTACGGAAGAATGCGGGGCGGGCCTGGAATGAACCTTCGGCCTCCTGACCCTCCGCCACCAGCGTCACGCCGGATGCGCTGTGCAGATTATTCAGCCCGTTGCAGTAAGCGCCGTGGATGTTCGGCGTCAGCATGGTGGTCGGCAGCTTCTCGGACAGCGCCTTGGCCGAAGCCGACACGAACGTTTCCAGCGCGTCGCTTTCCAGTGCCAGCAGAATGCCGGGGTTGGTGCAGAACTGCCCCGCGCCCATGACCAGCGATTCGACAAAACCTTTGGCAATGGTTTCGGCGCGGGCCAGCAAAGCGGCCGGCAGCAGGAACACCGGGTTGATGCTGCTCATCTCGGCATACACCGGAATTGGCACCGGACGCGCTTGAGCGGCCGCCACCAGCGCCAGACCGCCACGGCGGGAGCCAGTAAAGCCCACGGCTTGAATCAACGGGTGGCTGACCAGCGCCTGGCCGACAGCAATGTCTTTGTCGATCAGTAACGAGAACACGCCTTCAGGCATGCCGGTGTCGCGCGCGGCTTTCTGGATCACGCGCCCCACCAGTTCGCTGGTCCCCAAGTGAGCCGGGTGCGCCTTGACGATGACCGGGCAACCGGCCGCCAACGCTGAGGCGGTATCGCCGCCCGCAACCGAGAAGGCGAGGGGGAAGTTGCTCGCACCGAACACTGCCACCGGACCAAGGCCGATGCGCCGCAGACGTAAGTCGGCGCGCGGCAGGGGCTGGCGCTGCGGCAGCGCGGTGTCGACCACGGCACCGTGCCAACGCCCATCGCGCAGCAGGCTGGCAAACAGTTTGAGCTGATTGACCGTGCGCATCCGCTCGCCTTCAAGGCGCGGCTTGGGCAGGCCGCTTTCGACATGCACGCGTTCGGTGAGCACATCGCCCAGATCGAGAAGACCTTGGGCGATGGCCTCAAGAAAGGTGGCGCGTTGGTCGTCACTCAGTTGTCGATAACTGTCGAACGAAGCTTCGGCCAGTTCGCACGCGGCATTGACGTCTTCCAGCGTGCTGGCGCCAAACGAAGGTGTCAGGGGTTCACCCGTGGTGGCGGCGAGGGCGAACACCTCTCCGGCCTGGCCACGCACAGCACGTTGTCCGATGATCGTTTCACCAAGAATCTGCATTGCTCAACACCTCTCGAGGGCGGCGACCGTCAGTGGGTACCGCTGTGGCCAGCCTCTGAGGTTACATCATGGCGCTACGATCGCCACCGGTCCTGGTGTTGAGCTTGCCGCCCGGCTTAGGGCCGAGCGTCTTGCTGCCGCTTATTGCTGAACGGCGCTGAATCCTTCGAACGCAGTTTGCTGCTGGATCGCGCTGACGATGTTCTTGCGCGTGGCGGGCTGCTGGTTGCCGTCCTTGTCCACGAACACTTCGCTCTGCAGTTCGGCCTCATCGCCTTCACCCACGAACGAGAACCCTAGGAATTCAAAGGCTTCGCGGTCCATGTTGGCTTTCGAGCGTGGCGTGCGCAGGGGCAGGGTGACGCTGGCGCCGTCCTTGCTGATGACGAAAACCTCGGCTTCCTTCTTCGGCCGTGTCGCTTTGCCCTTGCCGCCACTCGGGTTGCTGACCGCTTGATGGGTCTGGTTCAGCACCTTCAACGCCAGGCTGTAGACGAGCTCCTGAAAACTCGGATCGTCTTTATAGCTGGAGAGAATCCGGCTGATCGGAAACTTCGCGCTCAGGTCTTCCAGCGCGGCCATGTCAGCGGCTTCGGCGTCCTTGAGCTGTTTAAGCTGACCCATCAGTTCGTAGGCTTGGTCGTCGTCGAATCGGTCATGGGCGGCGCGTATGGCCAGGCGCAGATCGCGAATCTGGTCGCTTTCCTTCGCGCTCTGGAAGGCGTCGAGCACCATCTCGCTGATGGTTTTGGCCTGTGGCACGTGTTGTGAAAGGTTGATGGCTTCTTCGTAGGCTTGCTTCGACGACACGGCGTTTGCCGCCGGATCGGTATGGGAATCAGACATTGAACATCCACTGCTTCGTTAACTGGGGTTGAGGCGCGAAAAGCTCGGGGCGTTTCGAGGGGCGTAATCTATTGGACGAGGGCGCGGTTGTCACGGATTGCCGCTTGTGCCCGGACCACAGGAAGATTGGCGTTGGACGCCTCAGACCAGACCACAGCATCAAAAAGCCCGGCAATTGCCGGGCTGGTCTTATACGCAGGTCCCGCCTTTGTGGTGAGAGCCCGTCCCGCCTGTCGGATGGGTGCCTTTCGGACACGCCGACGCGGAGAGTGAAACGATGGAAAGCAGAGCGACCAGTCCAGCGATAGCGATCTTCTTCATATTGCCTCCGTGCACTGCGAGATGCAGTACAGGGCTATCGGCGTATTGGGATCCCACTTTAGCCACGGAAAGCCAGAAACAACAAAGCCCGCACAAGGCGGGCTTTGTTGAGGTACTTGGTGGCTACACAGGGACTTGAACCCCGGACCCCAGCATTATGAATGCTATGCTCTAACCAACTGAGCTATGTAGCCAAGTGGCGCGCATTATTCGCTCAGACGGGATATGTGTCAAGCGTCTCTTTGAAAAAATTTATCCACACGATCAATCGGTTAGCCTCGCGGCCCTTCAGCCATTCCTCATCCCTGCACGTCGGTGACAGTTTCTGACTCGGCGCTGAGTGCTTTTGCCCCACTTTCGCGCACCTATCCTGCACCGTCCCCGGGCTCGTGCCCGGTTTGATGGCTTCGTGCTATCGGTCCGGTTCTTGCTTATGCCTGCCGCAACGCTGCCGTTATAGATGAAAGCGGCAGCAGATTTCGATAGGCCCCAACGCTTCCCTTGTTCAAAAGATGGGCGGTTATCGTTTTCAAAACAAAGACATGGCATTTTGCCGGTAAGAATGTAAGGCAGCGCAGCGACGATCATTTGTCATGCAGCGTTTGTCGGTGAGGAGTAGTCGGCTATGCAGAGTCTTTTGTCGCCAGGCATCCGCCTGCTCGGACGTCTCGGGTTCGCACGCAAGTTTCAGGTGCTCTTCTTTCTGTTTATTTTGCCGCTTGCCGGCAGCCTGTGGATGATTGGCCAGGATTACCGCAGCAAGCTGGCGGTGATTTCTCAGGAGCAAGCCGGCGTGCGCCAGCTCATGGCGCTTGATGCGCTGGATGTGCAGCTGACGGCCCAGCGCAACCGCGCCGCGCGCTGGAAGGCCGCTGACATTCTTCATGATCCAACGCCGGCCGCGAAGGCAGCCATGGGCGCGCTGGATGCTGCGAACCCTGACCTGAGCCGATCCCTGGCGTCCCTTGGCGATGAGCTCAAGGCACAGAATGCCAGCGCGGACATCATGACCCGCTATCAAGCGCTGCAGGCGTTGGTCAAAGGCATGGATTCGGAATCCTTGCGGACGGTCGGCTGGTGGCCGGACGGCTACGACCGTTTTACCTCCGCCCTCACGGCGCTGCAGAGTCTGCGTGAACAGATCGCCATGGACAGCGGCTTGATCCTAGACCCCTGGCTTGAAACCTACTTGCTGATGCAGATCGCGACGCAGCAGGCGCCGGACCTTGTCGAGCGGGTAGGGCGCATGGCGAGTATCGGCCAGTCGTCGATCGCGTCCGGACAGTTCTCGTTGCAAAGCCGTCTTCAGATGCGCGACCTGCGCAGTCGCATCGGCGACGCCCGCGATCAGTTGGTCAAAGCAGTAGGCTCGCTAAAAGCAAAGGCTTACCCGGGTATGGAGGTCTGGACGCGTCAGTATGAAGACAGTCTTCAGCGCCTCGATACCGAACTGAAAGTGCTCGACGACGGTGTGTTCGGCGGCAGCATCAAGCTCGACCCGGCCGGTTTCGAACGCAGCGTCGATAACGTCAGCGACGGACTGGCGGCCCTGCGCAAGCAGTCACTGTCTTCACTCACCGGCCGGCTCGATTATTACCATGAACAGGCTACTCAGCAGTTTGTGCCGGTGGCCGCGATATTCAGCATTCTCGCGCTCGCGGCGCTGTACCTCTTCATGTGCCTCCAGGCGTCGATTCAGCGCAGCGCCAAAGGCATCACGACCTTGGCCGAGTCCCTGCGTGACGGCAACTTGTGCGTCGAGGTCGCCGTTGAAGGGCGTGACGAACTGGCTGCGATTAGCACCGCGCTCAACGTTGCCGTGGTGCAACTGCGCACCAGTCTGCTAGGCGTCAACCACGAAACCCAGCAATTGGGCTCTGCGGTGCTGACCCTTAATGCGCAGTCCGGCAGCACGCTCAACGAAGTCGAAGATCAACAACAGCAGATCAGCCAGATTGCAGCGGCGGCTACTGAGCTCGCCGCGACGTCCATGGGCGTCGCCCGCAGCTGTGAAGCCGCATCCGGCAGCGCCCAGGCCACCCGACGCATCGCTGAGGACAGCAGTCGCGACAGCCAGCGCACCACCGCGAGCATTCAGCAACTGAACCAGAAACTGACCGATACCGCCAACGCGCTGGGCAAGGTCAGTGAGCAGGGGCAGCAGATCCAGTCTGTGGTCGACACCATTCGCGGCATCGCCGAACAGACCAACCTGCTGGCGCTCAATGCCGCCATCGAGGCGGCGCGTGCGGGCGAGCAGGGCCGTGGCTTCGCCGTGGTCGCTGACGAAGTGCGCAGTTTGTCCCAGCGGACCCAGGCGTCGACCGCGCAAATTGCCGGGACCGTGGACAGCTTGCGCTCGACCGTCAGCCAAGCCGTCAGCCTGATGGAAGCGGCGTGTGGCCAGGCGGTGAGTGATGCGCAGTCGGTGACCGGGCTGGGCGAGCGGCTGGAAGAGATTGCCAGCGCCGTGCAGATCGTCACCGACACGCTGGCGCAGATCGCCACCGCGGTTGAAGAGCAGGCCGCAACAGCGGACGAGGTCAGTGGCAACATCCAACAGGTGGATCAGGCTGCAGGCCGTCTGCTGGACGGCGCGCGTGCGGTCAATCAGGCTGCAGACACGTTGACCAAAGGCAGCCGGGCCTTGAGCGACAACACCGCGAGATTCCAGCTGGGGTAAGCCGAGCAAGCAAGGCACGAGGGCGATCAGCGAGCACGTTTTCACGGGTGCGCATGGGGTGTGGGTTGAAAGACGAAAGCCAGGCGACGTATAAGATTTGTCGCTTTCTCACCGTATTTCGATACCCATCGCCGTAGGGATTTTTCCATGACCGACAGCAGTGCCGCGGGTGCGGCGGTTTATTCGCCCCTGACGTTAGCGTTGTACGACGCGTGGGTGCTGGGCATTTCCAACCGGTATGCCTGGCGTTGCCCGACCGATGACGTGCTGTTGCCGTTCTTCCGCGCCAACGTACGTGCTCATCATCTGGATATTGGCGTCGGCACGGGTTACTACCTGGCGAAAGCCAAGCTGCCGCCGAACACCCGAATCACCCTGATGGACCTCAACCCGAGCAGCCTCGCCGCCGCCAAGCGCAGGATCGGCCGGCCAGACACGCGCACCCTCCAGCATGACGTGATGACGCCGATACCCGGAAACGAGCGCTTCGATTCGATATCGCTGTTTTACCTGCTGCATTGCCTGCCGGGCCCGCTGGACGCCAAGGCGGCGATCTTCGCTCACCTCAAGCACAACCTGAACCCGGACGGCGTGTTGTTTGGCGCGACTATTCTGGGGGACGAGGCGGGTCACAATGGCTTTGGCCGCAAGCTGATGGCGGTCTACAACAAGAAAGGCATCTTCGGAAACAGCCACGACACCCAGGCCGGTTTCGAAGCGCATTTGCGCATGCATTTTCGCGATGTGACGCTCAGGCTCGAAGGCGTCGTTCTGCTGTTCCGCGCAGCACAGCCGATTGTCTGAGCTGCACCGAGGCAGGCGGGCGTTGCTGACAGATACAAAGCGCTGAAAGCAAAAAGCCCGCGAATCACTGAGTGATACGCGGGCTTTGATGTTCAACGGGGGTCGTGGAGGTCCACGCGCGCGTTAGACGTTGAAACGGAAGTGCAGAACGTCACCGTCCTTGACGATGTAATCCTTGCCTTCCAGGCGCCATTTGCCCGCTTCCTTGGCACCGGCCTCACCCTTGTACTGGATGAAGTCGTTGTAGGCGATGCACTCGGCGCGGATGAAGCCTTTTTCGAAATCGGTGTGGATCACACCCGCAGCCTGTGGCGCGGTAGCGCCGACGCGGACGGTCCATGCACGCACTTCTTCGACGCCGGCCGTGAAGTAGGTCTGCAGGTGCAGCATCTCGTAGCCGGCACGGATCACGCGGTTCAGGCCAGGCTCTTCAAGGCCCAGGGCCTCCAGGAACATGTCCTTTTCTTCGCCGTCGTCGAGTTCGGCGATTTCCGCTTCGATCTTGTTGCAGACCGGCACCAGCATGGCGCCTTCTTCTTCAGCGATGGCGCGAACCACGTCCAGGTGCGGGTTGTTGTCGAAACCGTCTTCAGCGACGTTGGCGATGTACATGACCGGTTTGGTGGTCAGCAGATGAAAGCCCTTGATGACGGCTTTCTCATCGGCGCTCATGCTCTTCATCAGGCTGCGCGCAGGTTTGCCCAGTGTGAAGTGAGCGATGAGTTGCTCCAGCAAGCCTTTCTGGACCACTGCGTCCTTGTCGCCGCCCTTGGCGTTGCGCGTGACTTTCTGCAGTTGTTTCTCGCAGCTGTCGAGGTCAGCGAAAATCAGTTCCAGATCAATGATCTCGATGTCGCGTTTCGGGTCGACGCTGTTGGAGACGTGAATCACGTTCTCGTCTTCGAAGCAGCGCACGACGTGAGCAATGGCGTCAGTCTCGCGGATGTTGGCGAGGAACTTGTTGCCCAGGCCTTCACCTTTGGAGGCACCGGCTACCAGCCCGGCGATGTCGACGAACTCCATCGTGGTCGGCAGGATGCGCTTCGGGTTGACGATGTCGGCCAGGGCCTGCAGGCGCGGATCCGGCATGGGCACGATGCCGGTGTTCGGTTCGATGGTGCAGAAGGGAAAGTTCTCCGCCGCAATACCTGATTTGGTCAGGGCGTTGAACAGGGTGGACTTGCCGACGTTGGGCAGGCCGACGATGCCGCAGTTGAATCCCATGGTGTTTCCCCTCGAGTGATGTCAGGCCTTCTGGCTGTGCAGGACGCGCATCGCCTTGGCGAAGTCGCCAGCGAGTACATCCGGCAGCACGCCGAGGGCAAAGTCGATGCTGGCGTCCAGTTTTTCCTGCTCGGCGCGTGGCGCACGACCCAGTACGAAATTGGATACCAGACTGGCGTCGCCCGGGTGGCCGATGCCAAGCCGCAGGCGGTGGAAGCCGTTCTGGTTGCCGAGCTGCGCAATAATGTCGCGCAGCCCGTTATGCCCGCCGTGCCCGCCACCCAGTTTGAGTTTGGCGACGCCCGGAGGCAGGTCGAGTTCGTCGTGGGCCACCAGAATGGCTTGCGGAGGAATCCGGAAGAAACCCGCCAGAGCTGCGACGGACTGGCCGCTGCGGTTCATGTAGGTGGTGGGAATCAGCAGACGAACGTCCTGGCCTTGATGACTGAACTTAGCCGTCAGGCCGAAATATTTGCGGTCAGCGGTCAGATTGACACGCTGTGCGCTGGCAATGCGCTCAACGAAAAGAGCCCCTGCGTTATGCCGGGTCTGTTCGTATTCGGGGCCTGGATTTCCCAGGCCGACGATCAGTTGGATGGCGGTCACGTCAGGGGCTCTTCCTTGGGTCGAGTGTGATGATGGCGAGCATCATCACGGGTTCAACCGGCTAGCGAGTAATGATTACTCTGCTTCGCCTTCTGCGGTGCCTTCTTCTTCGTCCTGGACGATGCGAGGAGCGTGGACGTTTGCGATGTCCAGGTCCTTGCCGTGCGCCAGAGCAACGAATTCAACACCTTTAGGTGCTTTAACGTCGGACAGGTGAACGTTGTCGCCGATTTCCAGCGCGCCCAGGTCAACTTCGATGAACTCAGGCAGGTCTTTCGGCAGGCAGGTCACTTCCAGCTCAGTGGTGGTGTGCGAGATCTCGCCGCCTTTCTTGACCGGTGCTTCTTCGTTGATGAAGTGCACTGGAACGATAGCGGTCAGTTTCTGGCCAGCCACGACGCGGATGAAGTCGGCGTGCATGATGAACTGCTTGGCAGGGTGACGCTGCATCGCTTTAACGATGACGTTCTGCTTGGCGCCAGCAATGTTCAGCTCGATAACGTGGCTGTAGGCAGCTTCGTTTTCAAACATCTTGGCCAGTTCTTTGGCTTCGATGGTGATCGAAGTTGCTTCCTGGCCACCACCGTAGACAACGGCTGGGACGGAGGCGGCGAGACGACGCAGGCGGCGGCTCGCACCTTTCCCCAGGTCAGTACGCGCTTGGGCGTTCAGAGTAAATTCGTTCATTTTGTATCTCCAAAATAGCCATGACCGAGCGGCGTTTGCGACCAGCGCCTGACACGGTATGGGCAAAAAAGCCCCGCCCCGGCATTGAGTGTCGGGGCGGGGCGCTTTTCGTCAACGGATGGTTCGGCAGGGCAGGACCCTTATCGGAACATCGCGCTGATCGATTCTTCGTTGCTGATGCGACGCATCGCCTCAGCGACTACCGGTGCGATATCCAGTTGGCGGATACGGTCACAGGCCTGTGCAGCAGCGGACAACGGGATGGTGTTCGTCACCACCAGTTCGTCCAGCACGGAATTTTCGATGTTCTCGATCGCACGGCCCGACAGAACAGGGTGCGTGCAGTACGCGAAGACCTTGGCAGCGCCGTGTTCTTTCAGCGCCTTGGCCGCATGGCACAGAGTGCCCGCGGTATCGACCATGTCGTCGACGAGAATACAGGTACGGCCTTCAACGTCACCGATGATGTGCATCACTTCGGAGTGGTTGGCCTTCTCGCGGCGCTTGTCGATGATGCCCAGATCGACGCCCAGGGATTTGGCAACAGCACGTGCACGCACGACGCCGCCGATATCCGGGGAGACAATCATCAAGTTTTCGAAGCGTTGGTCTTCGATGTCATCCACCAGAACCGGGGAGCCGTAGATGTTATCTACCGGAATATCGAAGAAGCCTTGAATCTGGTCAGCGTGCAGGTCGACAGTCAGCACACGGTCGATACCGACGACGGTGAGCATGTCCGCAACCACTTTAGCGCTGATAGCCACACGGGCAGAACGCGGACGGCGATCCTGGCGGGCATAACCAAAGTAAGGGATCACAGCAGTGATACGAGTGGCCGAGGAGCGACGGAAGGCGTCTGCCATCACGACGAGTTCCATCAGGTTATCGTTGGTCGGAGCGCAGGTCGGCTGAATAATGAAGACGTCTTTACCGCGAACGTTTTCATTGATCTCAGCGGTAATCTCACCGTCGGAGAACTTTCCAACAGAGATGTCACCGAGAGGGATATGCAGCTGACGTACGACACGCCGAGCCAGATCGGGGTTGGCGTTCCCCGTAAAGACCATCATCTTGGACACGCGCAGTACCTGGAGGCTTAGGGTATGCCTGGATGACTATAGGAAAATGGCAGGGGCGGCTGGATTCGAACCAACGCATGGCAGGATCAAAACCTGCTGCCTTACCGCTTGGCGACGCCCCTGTATCTGTTGCACGAGTGCCTGGCACTCGGTTCCTTTTAGAGCAGCGCCTGTAACTTCCGGTGCAACATCGAGATGTTTGCGCCTTTTGCTACAAACCCTGTAAGGGTCTCTGTAAGAAGGGCCGAGACTTTATCAGCTTCAGCTTTGCTTGGGAAGGCCCCAAACACACAACTTCCAGTTCCGGTTAATTTTGCTTCGGTAAATTTACCTAACAAATTCAAAGCGTTACCAACTTTTGGATACCGCCTCGTTACAACCGGTAAGCAGTCATTTCGACTGTTTCCCTTGGGAACGGGGCGCACTTTAATGGGAGGAGTGTCACGTGTCAACAGTGGATCTGAAAAAATTTCTGCTGTACTTACAGATACTTGCGGCACTAGCACCAGATACCAAGGTTCTTCGGGGGTTACGGGGGTCAGGATCTCGCCGATGCCTTCGGCAAAAGCAGCATGTCCGCGCACGAAAACCGGCACGTCAGCCCCAAGCAGCAGGCCCAGCGCCGCCAGCCGATCCTCATCCCAACCCAGTTGCCAAAGGTGATTCAGGCCCAGCAGTGTGGTTGCCGCGTCGGAACTTCCGCCGCCGATGCCGCCACCCATGGGCAGGACTTTTTTCAGCCAGATATCAACGCCAAGCGGGCAACCCGATTGTTGCTTGAGGGCGCGAGCCGCTCTGACAATCAGATTACTGTCGTGGGGGACGTCGGCAATTTCCGTCTGCAGTCGCACTTCGCCGTCGTCACGAAGCGCGAAGCTGAGCTCGTCGCCGTAATCGAGAAACTGGAACAGCGTCTGCAGTTCGTGATAACCGTCGGCGCGGCGTCCGGTGATGTGCAGCATCAGATTCAGTTTGGCAGGGGCGGGCAGTGTCAGTCGTGGTTGCGACATGCTCATTGCCCCAGTTTGCGTGGTTGCCAGTCCTTGATGACCAGCGTGACGTCCAGATCCTGCCCGTGCAGCTTCATGCGTTCAGGTAGCCAGAAACCTTTTTGCTGGGTGTAGCTCAGGTATTCGATCTGCCAGCCATCCTGCGCAAGACTGGCCAGGCGACTGTCACCGTCAAGGGTCAGGTTGCTTTTGCTGTCCGGCGCGGGCAAACCGCGCACCCACCAGACCAGATGCGACACCGGCAATTTCCAGCCGAGCTGATCCTTAAGCAGGGTTTCCGGGTCCGGCGCGTCGTAGCGGCCCTGATTGGCGACTTCCAGCGACACAGCGCCAGGTCGACCCGTCAGGCGGGCAGCACCGCGACCGAGCGGGCCCGACAGGCGAATGTCGTAGTAATCCTGGCGTTGCAGCCAGAACAGCGTGCCGCTGCCGGAATCCTTTGGCGCGCGGATGCCGACCTTGCCGTTGATCTGCCAGCCATCGAGGCTGCTGAGTTGTTCTTTGTTCACACGCCATTGATTGGCGTCCCCCTTGCCTTGCACGGCTTCGCGGGAGGACATGCCGGCACAGCCGGCGAGCACGGCGATCAGACTGAATACGAGTACGTGGCGCAATTGCATAAATTCAAAGGGTCTCGGCGCCGGTCAGGCGTTTGATGGTGCTGCGCAGAACCGGGCTGTCAGGTTGTTGTTCAAGGGCCTTGCCCCATACTTTGCGAGCTTCACGCTGCTCGCCTTTGGCCCACAGGACTTCGCCCAGGTGCGCGGCAACTTCGTGATCCGGGAAGCGCTCCAGCGCCTGGCGCAGCAGACGCTCGGCTTCATCCAGATTGCCCAGGCGGTAGTTGACCCAGCCGAGGCTGTCGAGCACCGCCGGGTCTTCCGGATTGAGCTGGTGCGCGCGCTCGATCAATTCCTTGGCCTCGGCGTAGCGTGTGGTGCGGTCCGAGAGGGTATAGCCCAAAGCGTTCAGCGCCATGGCGTTGTCCGGCTCGCGCTTGAGAATGGCCCGCAGGTCACTCTCCATCTGTTTCAGATCGTTGCGTTTCTCGGCCAGCATTGAGCGGGTGTAGAGCAGATTCAGATCATCCGGGTACTGCTTGAGCGCTTGACTCAACACTTGCCAGCCGCGGTCGCTCTGGTTGTTGTTGGCCAGGGTCTCGGCTTCGATCAGGTACAGCTGAATGGCGTAATCGGGTTGATCGGCACGTGCCTGGGCCAGCCGCTTCGACGCTTCTGCAGTGTTGCCGTTGCTCATCAGGATATCGGCCTGACGCAGCTGCGCAGGCAGGAAGTCGTTGCCGGGGCCCACTTGAGCGTATTCGGCGAGCGCGGTTTGCGGATCGTCGCGCTCTTCGTAGATGCGGCCGAGGTTTACGTGGGCCGAGTCGACGTGACTGCCGCGTGCAACGAGGTCTTCGAGATAACCCTGCGCTTCATCCCATGCCTTGTTTTCCAGGCAGACGAGGGCAAGCGAATAACGCAGCTCGTCGTCATCCGGGTACTGCTGAACCAGGCTGGAGAACTGCACTTTGGCGTCTTCCATGCGGTTCTGTTCCACTAGCATGCGCGCATAGGTCAGGCGCAGGCGCTTGTCATCCGGGTATTTTTTGATGCTTTTTTCGAGCAGCGGGATCGCTTCCTTGCCGCGGTTCATGCTTTGCAGCAGTCGGGCACGCAACAGGATCGGCGCCACCTCACCTTCACCCGGCGGATTGTCTTCGAGCAGTTTCAGCGAGGCGGCGCTGTCGCCTTCCTGCTGAAGCAACAGCGCCTTGCCGAAGATCAGTTGGCCGTTTTTCGGATACTTCATCAGAAGGCGATCGAAGCTGGTGATGAGCCCTTTGCGCGTATTGGAATCGGTTTCCGACGCAGACAACGCGAGGAAATCAAAATGCGTGTCGCCCTGGCCCTGAAGAACCTTCTCCATATAGCGCATGGAATCGTCGTAGCGCCCGGCCCGCGCCAGCTGGATGGCTGCCGCGCGCTGTGCCTCGAGATTGCTCGGGTCGTTTTTCGCCCAGATCATTGAGGTGTCGAGGGCGGCCTGATCGGCCCCCAGGTATTCGGCGATGCGGAAGGCGCGCTCGGAAATCCCCGGATCCTGGGTCTGGATCGCCTGGGTCACGTAGTTGTCCAGCGCGATGTCGAAGCGGTTGCGCTGGCCGGCAAGCTCGGCGGTCAGCAGGCTGACGACGGTTTCCTGAGTAAACGAGCCGTACACCTGAGGTTTGGCCTCGGGTGCGGGCGGCGCTTCTTTCGCGGGAGCAGAAGGCTCCGTAGAAACGGAGGCCGTAGACTGGCAGCCACTCAGAGCGACAAGGGCAAGGAACAACGCGGAGGATTTATTCATATAGAGGAGGGGCGGCTTACCTGCGGTTTGGAAGCATCATGACACAAGGCCGGGAGCAAACCCACAGCCCGCGCGAAATCTGGATATGCTTAATCTACAGCCTGTGCGTGGACATTTTGTCGCAGGCCAGAGGCGGTGATAAGCAACCTGTATAGGGACAATAGTGTGCTGCGGACGTTCTGAATGTATTGCGGTGGTTGTCCTGACTCTATCGAAGTAGGACAATTGCCGGCTTCACGTCACCATCAGCGACCTTGAATGGCCTTTCTTGCTCTGGGTATCAACCATAAGACTGCATCAGTTGATGTCCGCGAGCGCGTGGCATTTACGCCTGAGCAGCTGGTTGAGGCGCTACAGCAGCTCTGCCGCCTGACCCGCAGCCGGGAAGCGGCCATTCTCTCCACCTGCAATCGCAGCGAACTTTATATCGAACAGGATCAGCTGACCGCCGACGTCGTGTTGCGCTGGCTGGCGGATTATCACCACCTGAATGTCGATGAGCTGCGCGCCAGTGCCTATGTGCATGAAGACGACGCGGCAGTGCGACACATGATGCGCGTGGCGTCGGGCCTGGACTCACTGGTGCTCGGCGAGCCGCAGATCCTGGGTCAGATGAAATCGGCCTATGCCGTTGCCCGGGAGGCCGGCACCGTCGGCCCACTGCTCGGGCGTCTTTTTCAGGCCACTTTCAGCGCTGCCAAACAGGTACGCACCGACACCGCCATCGGCGAGAACCCGGTGTCCGTCGCCTTTGCCGCCGTCAGCCTGGCCAAGCAGATTTTCAGCGACCTGCAGCGCAGCCAGGCGCTGTTGATCGGGGCGGGGGAGACCATCACGCTTGTCGCGCGTCACCTGCATGATCTCGGGGTCAAGCGTATCGTTGTTGCCAACCGCACCCTCGAACGCGCGAATATTCTGGCCGAGCAGTTCGGGGCTCATGCGGTGCTGTTGGCCGACATCCCGGCCGAGCTGGTCAACAGCGACATCGTCATCAGCTCCACGGCCAGTCAGTTGCCGATTCTGGGCAAGGGCGCCGTGGAAAGCGCGCTGAAACTGCGCAAGCACAAGCCGATCTTCATGGTCGACATCGCCGTGCCGCGCGACATCGAGCCTGAGGTCGGCGAGCTGGACGACGTCTACCTCTACACCGTCGACGATTTGCACGAAGTCGTCGCTGAAAACCTCAAAAGCCGCCAGGGCGCGGCGCAGGCGGCCGAAGAACTGGTCAGCATGGGCGTCGACGATTTCATGTCGCGGCTGCGCGAACTGGCGGCGGTCGACGTGCTCAAGGCGTATCGTCAGCAGAGCGAACGCCTGCGTGACGAAGAATTGCAGAAAGCCCAGCGCATGCTGGCCAATGGCAGCAACGCCGAAGATGTATTGATGGCGCTGGCACGTGGCCTGACGAACAAAATGATGCACGCCCCCAGCGTGCAGCTCAAAAAGCTCTCCGCTGAAGGCCGCGTCGATGCGCTGGCCATGGCCCAGGAACTCTTTGCCCTCAACGAGGGCTCCACGGATAAATCCCCGCAATGAAAGCTTCACTGCTTAATAAGCTGGACGTGCTCAGCGACCGTTTCGAGGAATTGACCGCGCTGCTCGGCGATGGCGAAGTCATCTCCGACCAGACCAAATTTCGCGCGTATTCCCGTGAGTACGCCGAAGTCGAGCCAGTGATTCAGGTGTACCGGCAGCTGCAGAAAGTGCAGAGCGACCTCGAAGGCGCGCAGGCGCTGCTCAAGGACAGCGACCCCGACATGCGCGAAATGGCAGTCGAGGAAGTGCGCGAAGCCAAGGATCAGTTGCTGGTCCTTGAAGCTGACCTGCAAAAAATGCTGCTGCCCAAAGACCCGAACGATGGCCGTAACGTGTTTCTGGAAATCCGCGCCGGCACGGGCGGTGACGAAGCCGCGATCTTTGCCGGCGACCTTTTCCGCATGTATTCCCGTTATGCCGAGCGGCGTGGCTGGCGTGTCGAGATCCTGTCGGAGAACGTGGGCGAGCATGGCGGCTACAAGGAAGTCATTGCGCGGGTCGAAGGCGAGCACGTCTACGGCAAGCTGAAATTCGAGTCGGGTGTGCATCGCGTTCAGCGCGTGCCGGAAACCGAATCCCAGGGCCGCATTCATACGTCTGCGTGTACCGTCGCGGTGTTGCCAGAGCCTGACGAACAGCAGACCATCGAGATCAACCCGTCCGACTTGCGCGTTGACACCTATCGCTCGTCCGGCGCCGGTGGTCAGCACGTCAACAAGACCGATTCGGCCATCCGCATTACGCACTTGCCGTCCGGCATTGTGGTGGAGTGTCAGGAAGAACGCTCGCAGCACAAGAACCGTGCGCGGGCCATGTCCTGGCTGTCGGCCAAGCTCAACGATCAGCAGACCGCTGCGGCGGCCAACGCCATCGCCAGTGAGCGTAAATTGCTGGTCGGTTCCGGGGATCGCTCGGAACGCATTCGTACTTACAATTTCCCACAGGGGCGAGTCACGGATCACCGCGTGAACCTGACGCTCTACTCCCTTGATGAAGTTCTGGCCGGCGGGGTCGATGCAGTGATAGAACCGTTACTTGCCGAGTATCAGGCAGACCAACTTGCGGCACTGGGTGATTAAATGACCATCATCGCCAGCTTGTTAAGAAGCGCCGAGTTGCCGGATTCTCCGACAGCGCGTCTGGATGCAGAATTGTTGCTGGCCGCTGCCCTGGGCAAGCCACGTAGCTTTTTGCATACCTGGCCCGAGCGTATTGTCAGCACCGAAGCGGCGCACGCTTTCGACGGCTATCTCAAGCGTCGTCGAACCGGCGAACCCGTCGCGTACATCCTGGGCCTGCAAGGGTTCTGGAACATCGACCTGGAAGTCGCTCCCCATACGCTGATCCCTCGGCCCGAAACCGAGATGTTGGTGGAAACAGCGCTGGAGCTTCTGCCTGGTGCGATTCCTCACACGCTGCTCGACCTCGGCACGGGCACCGGCGCCATTGCTCTGTCGCTGGCCAAGGATCGTCCGCAGTGGAGCGTCACGGCGGTGGATCGCGTTGAAGAGGCGGTCGAGCTTGCCGAACGCAATCGTCAGCGCCTGCATCTGGACAACGCGAAGGTCTTGCACAGCCACTGGTTCAGTGCCGTCGAAGGTCAGCGTTTTGACCTGATCCTGAGCAACCCGCCCTACATTGCCTCCAATGACCCGCATCTGGTCGAAGGCGATGTGCGCTTCGAGCCAAGCAGTGCGCTGGTCTCCGGCGCCGATGGCCTGGACGACCTGCGCCTGATTGTGTCGCAAGCGCCCGCGTACCTTGAAGCTGGCGGCTGGCTGTTGCTGGAGCATGGCTACGATCAAGGCGCAGCGGTTCGCGAGTTGTTGCTTGCGCACGGATTCGAAGAGATCAAGACCCGCCGCGACCTGGGCGACCACGAGCGCATTACCTTCGGGCGAGTGCCGTGCTGACGGACGAAGAGCTGCTGCGCTATAGCCGGCAGATCCTTCTTCAACAGGTCGACATCGACGGTCAGTTGCGCCTCAAGCAGAGCCGCGTGTTGATCGTCGGCCTCGGCGGGCTGGGTTCGCCGGTGGCGTTGTACCTGGCGGCGGCCGGCGTCGGCGAACTGCATCTGGCGGATTTCGACAGCGTCGATCTCACCAACCTGCAACGCCAGATCATTCACGACACCCAGAGCGTGGGGCTGAGTAAGGTTGATTCAGCCATTGCGCGGCTGACTGCGATCAATCCGTTGATCACACTGGTGCCCCATCGCGCCGCCCTTGATGTTGACTCCCTGGCCGCAGCAGTTGCCGGAGTAGACCTCGTGCTGGACTGCTCGGACAATTTTACGACGCGTGAAGCCGTCAATGCCGCCTGCGTCGCCGCCTGCAAACCATTGGTTAGCGGCGCTGCGATTCGCCTGGAGGCGCAGTTGTCGGTGTTCGATCCGCGTCGTCCGGAGAGCCCTTGTTACCACTGCCTGTACGGGCACGGCAGCGAGACCGAACTGACCTGCAGCGAGGCCGGCGTGATCGGCCCGTTGGTAGGATTGGTTGGCAGTTTGCAGGCCCTCGAAGCCCTGAAGCTGCTGGCCGGATTTGGCGAGCCGATGGTAGGGCGACTGCTGCTGATTGATGTCATGAGCACGCGATTCCGCGAATTGAAAGTCAAACGCGACCCTGGCTGCAGTGTGTGCGGTACCGGGCCCCGAGTTACCGCCGAGCATGAATAGAGACAGCGATGCGCCGGTGGCGGTGTTTGATTCCGGCGTCGGCGGGTTGTCGGTGCTGGCGGAAATACAGCAGTTGCTGCCACGGGAATCGTTGCTCTACGTCGCCGATTGCGGCCACATTCCCTACGGCGAGAAAACCCCGGAATTCATTCGCGAACGTTGCGCGACGATTGCCGAGTTTTTCCACAGCCAGCGCGCCAAGGCCCTGGTGATCGCCTGCAATACGGCAACAGTGGCCGGCATCGCCGACTTACGCGTCCGCTACCCTGACTGGCCACTTGTGGGCATGGAGCCGGCGGTCAAGCCTGCAGCTGCGGCGACGCGGACCGGCGTCGTCGGCGTGCTGGCGACCACCGGCACTTTGCAAAGCGCCAAGTTCGCCGCGTTGCTCGATCGCTTTGCGGCAGATGTGCAAGTCATCACGCAGCCGTGTCCGGGCCTGGTGGAGCTGATCGAAACGGGCGATCTGGTTAGCCCGGCGATTCGCCAGTTGCTTCAGGGTTACGTCGCGCCGTTACTCGCGGCGGGTTGCGACACCATCATTCTGGGCTGCACCCATTACCCGTTTCTCAAGCCATTGCTGCGGGAAATGATCCCTGCCTCCATCACGCTGATCGACACCGGTGCCGCTGTAGCCCGGCAGTTGCAGCGGTTACTGGGCGAGCGCGAGCTGCTGGCGAGCGGTCATCCTCGGACTGCTCAGTTCTGGACGACCGGTGATCCAGAAGATTTCAGAAACGTCCTACGCGTGCTTTGTATCAACTCCGACAATGTGCGAAGCTTCGTTTCGTGAAAAAAACGTGAATCGCTTCGGCTGTGGGTGAACTAAAGTTCAGCCGCCGGCTTCTACAGCACTTCTGTCGATATAAAAAATTTTTAACTGCTTTCGAAAATAGGATGTTTCAGATGAAGCGACTGTTTTGTTTGGCTGCGATTGCGGCTGCGTTGTTGGGGCAAAGCGCAATTGCTCAAGCTGATGGGGTCGAGTTTTCCGTAGGACACACTGGCGAATCCACGATGACTTATCGTCTGGGCGCGCAATTTGATTGGGATCAAAGCTGGTGGCAAACCGGTGTCGGTCGCCTGACCGGTTACTGGAGCGGCGCTTACACCTACTGGGAAGGCGACAAGAGCTCCAGCAACAACAGCCTGTCGTTCTCTCCGGTATTCGTTTATGAGTTTTCGGGTGAGAGCGTCAAGCCTTACATTGAAGCCGGTATCGGCGCCGCTGTATTCCAGCGCACCGAAGTGGAAGGCAACAAGCTGGGCAGCGCGTTCCAGTTTGAAGACCGTCTGGGTTTCGGTCTGCGCTTTGCCGGTGGACATGAAGTTGGCCTGCGCGCCACTCACTACTCCAACGGCGGCATGACCACCAATAACGACGGTATCGAAAGCTACGCGATTCACTACACGATGCCGTTCTAAGCGTTTGATTGCGTTATTGCACAAGCGGATTTAACCGCACCTGCAATGCACTACCCGCTTCTTCCCGGCTAAAGCCGGTCCTACTGAAAAACCACCTCGTAGGACCGGCTTTAGCCGGGAACGTGTCAGCCAAAGCAGCTGATCCAGGCAAACATTAAATCCCGTGCTTCCTGCTTGCCGCGACCATCACAGATAAGCGGTCGCGATTCCTTCTCGCTCGGCAATACACTCCGGCGCACCCATTTCGAACTCCCTGCAAATCAACGGTCGACGGTCGTAGATCGTGCACATCATCGTGTCGCGATCCAGTGCCGCGCACCAGCCATCGTCCAGGCGCAGCATCACTTCGCCGCCCCAGTCATCGGTGTCGATGTAACGTTCGGGCACGCCGGTGTCGGTAATCAACATGACTTCCAGCTGACAGCAGCAGGCCGCGCAGGTGGAACACGTGATTGCGGGTTCGTCAGGGAGTTGCAGCGAAGGGATCACAGTCGTCATGGGCGGCAGTTTAAATCACCGCGCAGTAGACCGCTAACCGGCGTGACGAATGCTCACCCATTCTCCTGCGTCTCGGCTTGCCGCTGGGGCAGCGACTTGAACGCTTGCAGGGCGCGTTCGCGGCTGGCTTTCAAATCGACGATGGGCGCGGGGTAACCTTCCACGCCGAACAGCCCGCCCAGCGCGGACGGGTTATGAATGTCGCGCTTGTTCAACTCAGCCAGTTCAGGCACCCATTGCTTGATGAATCGACCTTCAGGGTCGAAGCGCTCCGACTGACTTTGCGGATTGAAAATCCGGAAGTAGGGCGATGCGTCGGTACCGGTCGATGAGCTCCACTGCCAGCCGCCATTGTTCGACGCAAGATCGCCGTCGATCAGGTGCTGCATGAAATAGCGTTCACCCTCGCGCCAGTCGATCAGCAGATTCTTGGTCAGGAACATCGCCGAGATCATCCGCAGGCGGTTGTGCATCCAGCCGTTTTCAAGCAGCTGGCGCATGGCTGCATCGACAATCGGCAGCCCGGTACGACCCTGTTGCCAGGCTTCCAGATCCTTCGGCGCATTGCGCCATTTCAGCGCTTCGGTTTCCGGGCGGAAGGCGCGGTGACGGGAGACACGGGGGAAGCCCACCAGCACGTGCTTGTAGAATTCACGCCAGAGCAGCTCGTTGATCCAGGTGACTGAGCCCGGATTACCGGTCTCGAATTCGCCGTTGTTGCTGCGCAGTGCTGAATGCAGGCATTGGCGGGGCGAGATCACCCCGGCCGCCAGGTACGCAGACAGCTGGCTGGTCCCGGGCTTGGCGGGGAAGTCGCGCTCTTGATCGTAGTAATGCACTTGCTCGTCGGTGAAGTGTTGCAAGCGATCACGCGCCTCATCTTCGCCGGCCGGCCAGAGCGAGCGCAGGGTCTCGGTCGGCGCGGCGAAACCCTTGACCGCATCCGGCACGACATCGCTTTTGACGGACAACTTCTGTTGTGGCTTGGGCAGCGCAACCAGGGCCGGCATCGAGTAATGCAAGCGTGCGTAACAGACCTTGCGGAATTGCGTGAAGACCTTGAAATAGCCGCCGCTTTTGGTCAGCACGCTGCCCGGCTGGAAGAACAGCTGGTCGAGGTGACGACGAAACAGAATGCCGGCGCCGTCGAGAGCCGCCTCCACTTCACGGTCTCGTTTGGTCTCGTTGATGCCGTACTCGTCGTTAACGTGTATGCCTTCGATCCCGTGTTGCTGACACAGCTTCAGGATCGCCTTGGGTGCCTGCGCCCATGTGTCCGCATGGACAATCAGCAAAGGGACGTTGAGCGCCGCAAGTGACTTGCTCAATTCGCGAAGGTTGCGCAGCCAGAAATCGACTTTGCATGGGGCATCGTCATGGCTCTGCCACTGGCCCGGGCTGATCATGTACACGGCCAGAGTCGGGCCCTGCTCCATGGCAGCGCTCAGCGCGGTGTTGTCGTGCACACGCAGATCACTGCGCAGCCATATCAATTGCATAGTTATTCCTTAGATAAGCCCCAGCCGCTGCAAGGCAGCCTGGGCGGTCAAAGGGTCTTCGGCGAGGGACAGGCCCGAGACTTCACCCTCGGCTGCGGATAATTCCGTCGAATGAATGCGCACCGCAGGCCCGACGATCAGCTTCGGGCACTCGATGTTGTGCAGCAGGCGAGGCAACTGGCCGACGTTCAGTGACTTGCTGGAATACAACAGCACTGCGCGCGGCTTGAGGTATTCGCAGGCCAGGGCCAGCTCGCCGGCCGGCAATGGCCAGTCGAACACTTCCACCGGGCAATCGGCGCTGCTGAGCAGCCACGCGGTCAGCCACAGATGCGGCTCGAGCGGGAGGTCGGACTGATTGACCAGCAGCAAGGGCGCGCCGCTGACCTGACGGTTGTTGTGGTAAAGCCGGGCGCCGAACTTGCTGCGCAGCCACGAATAGAAAAACACCCGCTCAAGCTGCGCGCCGAACTGGCCTTGCCAGCGCTGCTCAAGTGACGCCAGCAGCGGCAGCAACAGTTGTTCGCAAAGCGTGCGCGGCGGATACAGCGACATCGCGCGGTTGAGGGAATCATCGAGTCGCCGCTCGGCCAGGGCGCCGATGGCTTCCTGCAGAGTCTGGCGAAGAATGTCCCAGTCATTCTCGACACTGGGCGCTGGCGCCTGCTGATCGTCGATCAACTGCTTGACCTGACTGACCGACACGCCGCGATTCAGCCACGTGAGGATGGTCAGCACGCGGTCGACATGTTCGTTGCTGTAAAGACGATGGCCCTTGGCTGTACGGTGCGGAACGATGAGGCCATATCGACGTTCCCAGGCGCGCAGGGTCACTGCGTTCACACCGGTCAGTCGGGCGATTTCGCGAATCGGCAGCCAGCCGTTTTCAAAGGCGTTCGCGGGGTCCTGCGGGTCGCCTTCCGGCGGTTCTTGCTCGGTAGTTGTCATGTTCAAATCGCGTTGCGCAGACTGAGGTTTTCCGGATGCGGCTGCAGATAAACCTGCAGCGCAATGTACGGATCGGGGTGTCGGCGGAAATGGTGTTTGAGCAGCGTCAGCGGCACAACCAGCGGCACGATGCCCTGGTGGTACTGATTGATGACGCCCTGGATTTCTTTCTTGTCGGATGCGCTGAGGGTCTGGCGCAGATAACCGCACAGATGCTGCAGCACATTGGTGTGGGTGCGCCGGGTCGCCGGTTTTTTCAGCGCGCTCATCAATTGACTGAAGTAGCGCGGGGCGATCTCGGCAGGGTCATTCCGGCCCATGGTGCCCAGCAGATTCCCTAGCGCCTTGTACTGGACGGGATCGTTGGCCATCAACTGGTATTTATAGCGGGCGTGAAACTCAGTGAGCGCACGGCGGGTGATGCCGCTTTTCAGCAGCTCTTGCCACGCGGCATAGGCAAACACACGGGTGATGAAATTCTCCCGCAGCACCGGGTCGTTCAAACGGCCGTCTTCTTCAACCGGCAGATCAGGATGACGCGCGCAGAACGCCTGGGCATAAATGCCACGTCCGCCGGTTTCGAATGGCACGCCGTTATCGCGGTACACCTTGACGCGCTCCAGGCCACACGACGGCGATTTCTGCATGAAGATATAGCCGCAGATGTCGCTCATCTCAGTAGCCATGTGCTCGCCGTAATCAGCCAGTTGCTCGGTAACATCCATGGCGTGATGAACCGTGCCGATCGCCCGAGGGTGATCTGTGTCCCCCACCAAACGAATGGCTTCGCGAGGGATGCCCATACCGATGGCGACCTCGGGGCACGCCGGCACGAAATCGAAGTATTCGTTGAGGGCCCGGGTCAGAAGGTGCGATTCCTTGTGCCCGCCATTGAACCTGACCTCCACACCCATCAGGCAGGCGCTGACGCCCAGCTTGGGTTTGGAGGCTTGCTCTGATGAATGATCGAGTACAGCAGACATGACAAACCCTCGATGAACTTCTTATACATATCCGTTTCTCTGTACAACATTTGCCCATCATAGGTTTGTAGCAGTGCAAGTCAAATAATTTGTACAAGATCGGTGAATGAAACGACAAGGTGCGGGAATTCAGCCGTAATGACGGGCTGAAGCGGCAGTTGGGAAGGGTTTACTTCCAACCCATCTGCCAGCTCTGGTCATTCTGCAGGGTCTGCCAAGCCAGCGTCTGGCTGCGCTTGGTCATGACGGCTTGCAGTTCGATCTCCAGCACCGTCCCTTCTTCATCACAAAACAACTCGGTGACCAAAAAGTGCTTTTCACGGTTTTGAGGAGACGCTGCCGTCCATTTCGACAGCAGCAGCTTGCGCGGGTTGATTCGATTCATTTGAGGTGTTCCAGCAGACGTCGCGCGGCTTCCTGACCACTCAGCCAGGCGCCTTCGACTCGGCCCGACAGGCACCAGTCGCCGCAGACGTACAGACCCAGATCTGCATCGGACAACGCGCCGACTTCGCGTCCGCCAGCCGGCCTTGCGTACAGCCAGCGGTGGGCGAGGGTGAATGCCGGGGCCGGCATCGCGCAATTCATCAGCTCGGCGAACGCGCCGTGCAAGTGATCGATGACGTCCTCCCTGGCCATGTCCACATGCTGGCGACTCCAGGCGCTGGTGGCGTGCAGAATCCAGGTGTCCATCTGGCTGTCGCGCCCGGGTTTGCTGCGATTGCGAGCCAGCCAGTCGATGGCACTGTCCTGCACGAAGCAGCCTTCGAGGGGCGTGTCCAGCGGGGTATCGAAAGCCAGCGCGACCGCCCAGGTCGGCTCCATCTTCACGCCCGCGACAACGCTCGCCAGTTTCGGCGCGTCGGCCAGCAGGGTCGTGGCCTGGGGCGCAGGGATGGCTATCACGACCTGACTGAACGGGCCGTGGCTTTGGCCTTCGGCGTCCAGCAGATTCCAGTGTTGTTCGCCACGGAAGACTTCGGTGATGCGGCAGGAAAAGGTCACCGGCATGTCGCCGAGCATGGCCCGGGTGATTGCACTCATGCGCGGCGCGCCGACCCAGCGCACTTGCTCGTCGGGCGACAGGCTGAGTTTTCCGCCGTGATAGTTGTAGAGCAGCGGCTTCCACTCGGCCACGTGGCCCTCGGCTTGCCACTGCTGGACGGCGGCGGCGAAGCGACGGTCGCGGGCGGTGAAGTATTGCGCGCCCATGTCCAGTGCGCCGGCATCGCTGCGTTTGCTGGACATCCGGCCGCCACTGCCGCGGCTCTTGTCAAAGAGATGAATGCTATGCCCGGCGGCTTGCAACGCCTGGGCGGCGGAGAGTCCGGCGATGCCGGTACCGATGATTGCAATGGGGACAGTCATAGGGGCCTCGTTACCTTGTCTGCACAGACTACGCCTCAGGCAAAAGCTGTACAATGCCGTTTTTCGGTATAAGTTGTCGCCCTGCACATGCAGGACGCGGACCTTTCCAAGGGCTCGCTGACAAGTCTGACGCTTTGCTTCAATCGTTCAACTGCACGATCGTGCTGTCCTAAAGAACAGCAGTGAAGTGGATCGCTCTAACCTGACCTAAAGTTGAGTGATCACTCCGCGCACGAGCTCATGGCTTGTGAAGAAATAGACTCCGCAATTGCGATGAACGCCACGTAAGGAACTCAGTCATGCACATCTTGCTGACCGGCGGTACAGGCTTGATAGGGCGTCGTTTGTGTAAACACTGGCTCGCGCAGGGCCATCAGCTGACGGTCTTGAGTCGCAAACCCGATGACGTTGCGCGGCTCTGCGGCGCCAACGTTCGCGGGATAGCTCACTTCGACGACATAGGCAGCCAGCACGTCGACGCGGTGATCAATCTGGCCGGCGCACCCATCGCCGACCGTCCGTGGACCCGCAAACGCAAAATACTGCTGTGGGACAGCCGCATCACCCTGACTGAGCAATTGGTCACGTGGCTTGAGCGCCGCGAGCAGAAACCCGACGTGTTGATATCCGGCTCGGCGGTAGGCTGGTATGGCGACGGCGGTGAGCGCGAGCTCGACGAAAATGCGCAACCGGTCAGCGAAGACTTCGCCAGCCGTCTGTGCATTGCCTGGGAAGAGACCGCGCAACGTGCCGAGACCCTGGGCATTCGCGTGGTGCTGGTGCGCACCGGACTGGTGTTGGCCGACGAAGGCGGCATGCTGCAGCGCCTGTTGCCGCCGTTCAAGATGGGCATGGGCGGGCCAATCGGCAACGGACGCCAATGGATGCCGTGGGTTCATATAGAAGATCAAATCGCCCTGATTGATTTTCTGATGAACCGGGACGATGCCCGAGGTCCTTATAATGCCTGCGCGCCATCACCGGCCCGCAACCGGGATTTCGCCAAGACCCTCGCGTCCGTGCTGCACCGACCATCCTTCATGCCGATGCCGGCCGTTGCGCTTCGAGTGTTGCTGGGCGAACTATCGATCCTGTTGCTGGGCGGTCAACGCGCCCGGCCAGACCGCCTGCAAGAGGCGGGTTTCACTTTCCGATTCACTGATCTGCGCGCGGCCCTGGAAAACCTTTTGGGCCGCCACTGACATCAAGGTGTTGCATGACCGATCACGCTTTATTGCTGGTTAATCTGGGTTCACCGGCGTCCACGTCGGTCGCTGACGTGCGCCGCTACCTCAATCAGTTCCTGATGGACCCTTACGTTATTGACGTGCCGTGGCCAGTGCGTCGCCTGATCGTGTCGCTGATTCTGATCAAGCGCCCGGAGCAGTCGGCCCATGCGTACGCGTCAATCTGGTGGGACGAGGGTTCGCCGCTGGTGGTGCTGAGCAAGCGACTTCAGCAGGCCATGGTCAAGGAATGGAAACACGGCCCGGTCGAACTGGCGATGCGTTACGGCGAGCCGTCGATCGAGACCGTGCTCACGCGCCTGGCAGCCCAGGGCATCAAAAAGGTCACGTTGGCGCCGCTGTATCCGCAGTTTGCGGACAGTACCGTGACCACGGTGATTGAAGAAGCCAAGCGCGTAGTGCGTGAGAAAAAGCTGAATTTTGACTTCTCGCTGCTGACGCCGTTCTTCAATCACCAGGAATACCTCGACGCCCTGGTGGCGAGCGTGCGGCCGCATCTGCAGCAGGATTACGATCACCTGCTGCTGAGTTTTCACGGTCTGCCCGAGCGGCATCTCACCAAGCTCGACCCGACCGGCAATCACTGTTTCAAGAGCGGCAACTGCTGTGAGACGGCGTCGCCTGAGGTCCTGGCGGTCTGCTACCGCGCCCAGTGCATGCGCTCAGCGGCAGAGTTCGCCAAGCTGATGGGGATTGCCGATGGCAAGTGGTCAGTGTCGTTTCAGTCGCGCCTGGGCCGCGCCAAGTGGATCGAACCCTACACCGAACCGCATCTGGAGGAGCTTGCTGCTCAAGGCGTGAAGCGACTGCTGGTCATGTGCCCGGCGTTTGTCGCGGACTGCATCGAAACGCTGGAAGAAATTGGTGATCGCGGGGCTGAAGTGTTCAGGGAAGCCGGGGGCGAGGAGCTGGTGCTGATTCCGTGTCTGAACGACGATCCAAACTGGGCGAAAGCGCTGAACACGCTGTGCGAAAAGGCACCGGCGATGGTGGTGTAATAACCTGAAATTAGGTGTTGTGTTCATTCCCCGTGGGATCGAGCTTGCTCGCGAATGCGTCTGTTCAAGCGGCATTGATGAACCTGATGCGCCGCCTTCGTGAGCAAGCTCACTCCCACAGTTTCGGTGTACGCCGCAAATCTAAGCTACTCCTACAGAATCCCAAAAAAAGGGGGCATCACGTGTGTGATGCCCCCTCTCTCATAACGCTTGCGAACTACGGCAACTGATCATCCAGGTGCTTGTTCTTCCACGCGTCATTCCCCGGCAGGATCAGGTTCAGCACGATGGCGGTCACGGCGCACAGCGCGATGCCTTTCATGCCGAAATCATCAGGGCCGTTGCCGGTGCCGATCAGCACGCCGCCGATGCCGAACACCAGCGTGACGGACACGATCACCAGATTGCGCGCTTCGGCCAGGTCGACCTTGTGGCGAATCAGCGTGTTCATGCCCACCGCCGCGATCGAGCCGAACAGCAGGCACAGAATCCCGCCCATGACCGGCACCGGAATACTTTGCAGCAACGCGCCGAACTTGCCGATGAAGGCCAGGGTAATGGCGAAAATGGCCGCCCAGGTCATGATCTTCGGGTTGTAGTTTTTGGTCAGCATCACTGCGCCGGTCACTTCGGCGTAGGTGGTGTTGGGCGGGCCACCGAAAGCGCCAGCCACGGTCGTCGCGATGCCGTCACCCAGCAAGGTGCGGTGCAGGCCGGGCTTCTTCAGGTAATCACGGCCCGTCACGCTGCCGACCGCAATCACGCCGCCGATGTGCTCGATGGCCGGAGCCAGTGCCACCGGTACGATGAACAGGATCGCCTGCCAGTTGAATTCCGGTGCCGTGAAGTGCGGCAAGGCCAGCCAGGGCGCGGCAGCAATTTTCGCCACATCGACCACGCCGAAATAGAACGACAGCGCAAAACCCACCAGCACGCCCGAGATGATCGGCACCAGACGGAAGATGCCTTTGCCAAACACGGCAACGATCAACGTCGTCAGCAGCGCCGCCATCGAAATGATGATGGCGGTGTTGTACGGGATCAGCTCTGCGGCGCCGTCACCCGTCCGCCCCATTGCCATGTTGGCGGCAATGGGTGCCATCGCCAGACCAATGGAAATGATCACCGGCCCAATGACCACCGGCGGCAGCAGGCGGTCGATGAAACCGGTGCCTTTGATCTTCACGGCCAGGCCGAGGAAGGTGTAGACGAAGCCTGCTGCCATGACCCCGCCCATGGTCGCGGCCAGGCCGAACTGGCCCTTGGCGAGAATGATCGGGGTAATGAAAGCAAAGCTCGACGCGAGGAAGACCGGCACCTGACGGCCTGTCACCACCTGGAAGCACAGGGTGCCCAGGCCTGCCGTGAACAGCGCAACGTTGGGATCGAGGCCAGTGATCAGCGGCATCAATACCAGCGCGCCGAATGCCACGAACAGCATCTGCGCGCCCGACAAGATGGTGCGCCAGAGTGGATCGTTGAACTCATCCGGCTTCATCAGGCGTCCTTCTGCTTGGTGCCGAAAATCTTGTCGCCGGCATCGCCCAGGCCCGGAATGATGTAACCGTGTTCGTTCAGTTTCTGATCGATGGACGCGGTGTAGATGTTGACGTCCGGGTGGGCCTTCTCGACGGTGGCGATGCCTTCCGGCGCGGCAACCAGCACCATCGCGCGGATGTCGCGGCAGCCGGCTTTTTTCAGCAGGTCGATGGTGGCAACCATGGAGGCGCCGGTGGCGAGCATCGGGTCGATGATCAGCGCCAGACGCTGGTCAATCTCGGGGGCGAGTTTTTCCAGGTACGTGTGGGCTTCGAGGGTTTCTTCATTGCGCGCGACGCCCACGGCACTGACCTTGGCGCCCGGGATCAGGCTGAGCACGCCTTCAAGCATGCCGATGCCGGCCCGCAGGATCGGCACCACGGTGATCTTCTTGCCGGCGATCTTCTCGACCTGAACCGTGCCGGCCCAGCCCTGAATCTCGTAGGTTTCCAGCGGCAGATCCTTGGTCGCTTCATACGTCAGCAGCGCGCCGACTTCCTGAGCCAGTTCACGAAAATTCTTGGTGCTGATATCGGCACGGCGCATCAGGCCGAGCTTGTGGCGGATCAGCGGATGGCGGATCTCACGAATGGGCATAGGGGAAAGGCTCCAGCGGGCGGGCAAAAAAAACGGCTTAGATTAATCTATTCAGCTGTAACTTGTCCTGACGGTTAGGTTCGCGTGTCGAGATTTCTGGAACGGCAGTGCAACGTTAGTCCAGAAACACTTGCCCTGATGTCGGCGGATGCGTACCTTTGCCCGCTTTTCCTTACACAGCCCCCTTGGAGAGCGTCATGTCCGCTGATCTCGAGCATATCCGTCAAGTCATGCGCGAGGCTGACTGCCTTTACAGCGAGGCCGAAGTCGAAGCCTCCATCACCCGCGTCGGCGAGCAAATCAATGGCGTGCTGGCCGACCGTAACCCGGTGGTATTTTGCGTCATGAACGGCGGCCTGATCTTCGCTGGCAAGCTGCTCACTCATCTGAATTTCCCGCTGGAAGCGTCCTACCTGCACGCTACCCGCTATCGCAACGAAACCAGCGGTGGCGACCTGTTCTGGAAAGCCAAACCTGAAGTTTCGTTCATCGACCGTGACGTGCTGATCATTGACGACATCCTTGACGAAGGTCACTCCCTCGGGGCGATCATCGACTTCTGCAAACATGCCGGTGCAAGCGCTGTTCATACCGCTGTGCTGATCGACAAGGACCACGACCGCAAGGCGCGCCCTGACCTGAAAGCAGACTTCGTCGGTCTGCCTTGCATTGACCGCTACATCTTCGGGTACGGCATGGACTACAAAGGCTACTGGCGCAACGCGGCCGGGATCTATGCCGTGAAGGGGATGTAACAGCAAGCACCGCTTTATTGTGGGAGCACCACCCCGGCCGCTCCCACAGGATCTGCCTGATCCGGGCATAGCCCATGCTAGAGTGCCTCCCACTTTTTCGGGAGGCGCCCATGCCGTTATCGTTTCGAAGTACCGCCGCGTTGATGTTGCTGTTGACGCTGCCGCTCCCCGCACTCGCCGAACCCATGCACGCGCAGTACCTGCCGCCGGACGAGTTGTCCGTGCGCGAGGGCGAACCCGAGCAGCAGCAATTGCTGCAGATCACTGAGTATTCGGTGGTGGTCGGCAGCCAGCGTCAGTCCAATCAGCAACCGATCCCGGTCACCTCGCCGCTGATTCTGCGCCTGAAAGGCAAGCCCATGAACAAGGGAGCGACCATTGCCGACGTGCTGATCCACTTCGACGGCGAAAGCAAAAGCCTGAAAAAACCGACGTACGACGAGCCGTCGCGCACGCTGACGCTCTATTACCCGGCGACGCAATACCGCGTGCTCGTGGACTTGCTGCGTAACGAAAAGGTCTACTGCCAATTCCTGAGCTATGCCAACGGTCACGTCTGGGCCGACCTGCACACCGGCAGCGTACGCGCGCGTTGAGCCGGCGACCGGGCGGGGGGTAAACTGCCCGCCCGTGAAATGTCCCGCAAGTCAGTTGGAGTCAGCAATGCGTAAAGATAAAAAGCAGGTGATTGGCGATGAAATCGGCGACGCCCAGATCAAGCTGTTCCTGGATTTCGAGCCGGTTGACGCGACTTCGCCGTCGCTGCACAAGCTGATCAAGGCTTATCGAGGCCTGCGCGTTGACGATTTCGCGCGGTTTCTGACGTTCTTCAAGGAAGCCGGTTACGACCTCGACGGCAAAGACGAACACGGCAATGACTTCGTGGCGCTGATCAAGGATCAACGCAATGCCGAGGAATACATCGAACTGATCGACAGGGCGAAAGGCTGATTCGACCCGCTTCCCGGGCGCCGTCCCTCGGCGCCTGATGCTTCCCTCCGGTAATCAGATTCCTGCTTACGCGCTCTCACTACAGAACCGAAAGACCCTTCCTACCTCCTCCTTCGGCGTTTGCGACTATCGAAAGCGGCACGCTGATTCATACTCAGCCCTGTGACAACGCTCACAGGAATGCGAGCAGGACGCTCGCATCATCAAGCGAAAAGGAATTCATGACATGAACAACGTAAAGACTTGCTTCACACGCACAATCGCCGCCATCGCAATGATGGTCGCGGCAGCATCCGCTCAGGCGGCTTACCCCAATAAAATCCAGCTCAACATGGAAATGTGGAATCAGACAGGCATCGACCTCGCGCTGGTATGGTCCAGCTGGGCCAAACCCAATGCTGATTACACCGGTTACGGCTTTTCGGCTGACGCACCCACTGCATCTGTGTCCATCCCGCTGAAGAATCCTCGCAATGATTCTGCGAGCTTCCGCGTGAGCGGCGAAGGCAAGACCTGCGAGTTCACGGCAGCCCACTCGGTGACGTTCAGTTGGGTCTCGATCACACCGGCGCCGGAGAAGTCGGCAACGGGCAGGTCGCTCGGAACAGTACCGGCGGAATGCATCGCATCGGTGACCAAAGGGACGAACTCGATGCAGGCGTACTCCGTCAGATTTGTGATGAAGTAGCGTTGAAGCTGCAGCCCGGATCTTCCGGTTAAAGCGGCTGCCATTGAGTGCAAAAACAGAAAACCCCGCCTGGTTTGGCGGGGTTTTCTTTTACAGCTTTTTGAAGCAACCCAACGATCAGGCGAAAGTGGCTGCTTCGCTGTTCTGCACCAGATCCAGGCTGGCATCGCTCTGAGCACTGACACGCTGATAAAGCTGCGCATCGGTTTCCAGTGCCTTTTCGCGAGCCGGGAAGATCTCGTTCAGCTTGGTGGCCCACTCGGTGCGCGCCTTGTCCGGGAAGCAACGCTCGATCAGGTCCAGCATGATCGAAACGGTCACTGAAGCGCCCGGCGAGGCGCCCAACAGTGCGGCAAGGGAGCCGTCCTTCGCCGACACCAGCTCGGTACCGAACTGCAAAACGCCGCCTTTTTTCGGGTCCTTCTTGATGATCTGTACCCGTTGACCGGCCACTTCCAGGCGCCAGTCTTCGGCTTTGGCTTCCGGGTAGAAACGGCGCAGTGCATCGAGCCGCTGTTCCATCGACTGCCGCACTTCACTGATCAGGTACTTGGTCAGGTCCATGTTGTCGCGGGCCACTGCCAGCATCGGCGCGATGTTGGCTGCGCGGATCGACAGCGGCAGGTCCAGCAGCGAACCGTGCTTGAGGAACTTGGTGGTAAAGCCGGCGTAAGGTCCGAACAGCAGGGACTTCTTGCCGTCGACAACGCGGGTGTCCAGGTGTGGCACCGACATTGGTGGCGACCCCACTGCCGCCTGGCTGTACACCTTGGCCTGATGATGCTTCACCACTTCAGGGTTATCGCAACGCAGCCACTGGCCGCTCACCGGGAAGCCGCCGAAACCCTTGCCCTCCTCAATGCCGGACATCTGCAGCAATGGCAACGCCGCGCCGCCTGCGCCCAGGAACACGAATTTGGCGTCGATGTTGCGAGTCTCGCCGCTGTTCACGTCCTTGATGGTGACGGTCCAGCCGTCACCCTGGCGGCTCAGATCGGTGACGCGTTTGCAGTATTTGACCTGCGCATCGGGCGCGCTGGCCAAGTGCTTGAGCAGCATGTTGGTCAGGTTGCCGAAGTTGACGTCGGTGCCGTGCATGACTCGCGTCGCCGCGATAGGCTCATCGGCTGGACGGCCGGGCATCATCAGCGGCATCCACTCTGCCAGCTTGCTTTTGTCTTCGGTGTATTCCATCGAGGAAAAGGCGTGGTGCGGACGCAGTGCTTCGTAGCGTTTTTTCAGGTACGCCATGCCTTTTTCGCCCTGAACGAAACTCAGGTGCGGAACCGGCGTGATGAACGAGCGCGAGGAGCCGAACGTGCCTTTGCGAGCCAGGTAGGCCCAGAACTGTTTGGAGACTTCGAACTGGGTGTTGATGTGAATCGCTTTCTTGGTGTCGATCGAGCCGTCGGCCGCTTCCGGCGTGTAGTTCAGCTCGCACAGCCCGGCGTGGCCGGTACCTGCGTTGTTCCAGGGGTTGGAGCTCTCTGCAGCACCGGAATCCATCAGCTCGACGACTTCAACCTTGAGGCTCGGGTCTAGCTCTTTGAGCAGCACGGCGAGGGTGGCACTCATGATGCCTGCCCCGACCAGCACTACGTCGACTGCTTCGTTATGCGCCATTAACGCGTCTCCAAAATCTGCAGCACCAAATTGACGGCATGCGTTCCCGTGGTCAGTCGCCAGGTTCGGGCGGCGCGGTGTTCGCGCAGTGCCTCGTTCAACCTGGCCGGGATCGCCATGTCCGATTCTTCGCAATTTTTTGCATCTTCAGCGGACGCCACCGAACGAGCCTGGTTGATGCTTTTATAAGGCAAGCATGAACGCATTTTTCGGCCCGTACAGCCATTCGACTATCGTCAAGGCGTCCGGTTGTGCAACCAAATCCGTAGCGGACAGGCTTCAGGCTCTTTTGACGGAGACTGCGGTGCGGTCGGTCCTTTGCAAGGGGGCTGGGTCAGACGCTAACGGTGCATTTACAAACGCGAAACTATTCATTTGCTTGCCACACTCTTGTGAAGTTGTGAAAACCCGTTTTTTTCACGCTCTTTTGGAGACGCGAACCTCAAAAAGGGCTGCGCGATGGCAGCTCTGCAGATCAGGTTCATACGCGATGTGAGGCAGGAACTGGCGAAGGACGTTCGGATTAATCGACGATCCGGCGTCTGCGCTGCGGCCACATCGGGCTGCACATGTCTGTGTGGAAGGCTCTCTGTGGGCGTTACGAAGGAGTCGATAATGGCTATCGACGATGCTGCGAGGCCCGATCAGGAGACGTCCTTATAATCGGGGGAAGATTATAGCGATGAAACGGGCAGAAATGATCCAGGAAAAATGACTTTTATTCGTCTTTTGGTCAGATGCTGAGCATATGCCGGGCGGTAATCGCACGTGACCGAGAAGTCACGCGGGCGCTGGAGGGGAGTGGGCGCTGCAGCCAGCACAGGTTTGCTTCGTGGACTTCGACCCAGCCCTGACCAAAGGGCGTTTCCGCGCAGTGCTTGAATGCCAGGCAAATGCCGTGCTGGTCCAGACGGGCATAGTGACGATGACGGCGGCGCAACGAGAACAACGACCAAAGAAAGTCCATGGCAGGACTCCTTGCTGGAGAGTTGAAAAAAGTATGGCCGGCAGGCATGACACCGCTGTGACGTTGCGATTGCGCAATTGTGTTGATTTTGATCCTGTGGACAACGTCGTCTGCCCGGAACCGGTGGGATGGCACTTTGTCGTATCTTTACCCTAGTGAGCGGCCTTGGGAGGTCGCTATACTGCGGCACATTTTGTGCCTTGGCCCATGGAGAAATGAGCATGTTGCGTCGCGTTCTGTTCGGTTTGCTTGCCGCTGGCAGTCTGACCCTGGCGGGCTGTGCCCACAGCCCGCAATCCCTTACCCCGGAACCCAAGCTGAACGCTCAACTGGCGCCGGTCGGCCACGGCCAGCAAGTGGTCGTGCGCGTGGTTGACGGTCGTCAGTCGCAGCAACTGGGCACTCGTGGTGGCCTGTACCCGGAAACCAGTTCGATCACCGTCAATGGTCAGCAGTTGCTGCCGCAGCTGCAGGCTCAGGCTGAAGCCGGCGTGCGGTTGCTGGGTTTCACGCCCGTGCAGAATGGTAATGGTCCGCAGCTGACCGTCACCCTGGCAGACCTGAAGTATCAATCGCCGAAAGAAGGCCTGTACGTCACCGAAGCCAACATCAGCTCTACGTTCCGCGCTGACGTTCAGAACGCCGGCCGTAACTACAGCGGTCGCTACGCGGCCTCACTGGATCAACGCTTCGGCATGGCGCCAAACGAAGAGACCAACACCAAGCTGATCAGCGACGTGCTCAGTGACGCACTGACCCGCCTGTTCCAGGATCAGACGATTGGCCGCACCCTCGGCCAGTAAGTTCAGCGCCTGATTCTGACGTACAAAAAAGCCCCGGTTTCGCGAGAAGCCGGGGCTTTTTGTTTGTTCAGCGGCGTCACCTGGGGCTCGCAGCGCGGGGGTCAAGCTGCCTGATAAAAGTCCAGAAAACTGAAACCGGTCTGCAGATCCACTTCTGGCAGATCGTTGTGCGCATGGCCGCCGAGCGCGCAGTACACCAGCCAGTGCCTGTCCTGAACGTTGAACGCCAGTGCGTCGATCAATGCTTCCTGTTCGTCGCTGGGGGCGATGAGGTAAAGGCGGTCCTGGTTGTGGGCGTGCAGCATGACGCTCTCCGTGGCGGTGGGTCGATTTGAGGTCCCACACAGTGCCCGGTTCAGGTGACGTTAAGGTGACAGCGACTAGTGTGAGCGACAGATCCAAACAGAGTCTGCGGCGCCCATTAATCCGGCGTCATCGAGGCACCATGTCGCTTATCCATCACGCCCCCGGTCTCGCCATCAACCTCTGCGCCTTGCTCGCCGCCGGCCCCGGCATCTGGCTGCTGCACACCACCCGTACTCGCGAGCAGCGGGAGATGGCCCATCTGCACCATCTCACCGAACAAGCCCCAATCGACGAACCCATGCACCTGATGGATGTGCCCACCTTGCGCATGATCCGCCTGAGCTATCGGTTCGGCACGGCGTGCCTCGCGTTCGCGCTGCTGTTGTCGTGGGTGAGCACCAAGCTGTGATCGCTTAAAAGGCCAGCGTCACCCTGGCGTTCAGGGTTTGATCCGACGCATCGCTGCTCACTTGTCCGTTGTAACTCAGCCCGACGCTCAGCGTGTCGCTCAAGCCCAGATCGACCCCCGCACCAAGCACTGCTGCGTTGCGGGCAATCGGTGCGCCGGAGAGATCGAAGGTGTCGCCGCCGCTGAAGGCCGCGCGGTTCTCTGGCGTCACGTCGCCGTAGGCACGACGCCAGCCCAGTGTCGCGTTGGGCTTGATCGCGACGCTGCCCGCATTCAAGCGAGTGGCGGCGCGCAGGCCGAGGGTGCTGAAGGTGATGTTGTTGTCCTGAGACTTGTTCTCCAGTCTGATCGCGTTGCTGTTTTCATCGAAGGAATCCGTGTCCAGTCGCACATGGGCGAGGTTGGCGAAGGGCTCAAGTTGCGCATTGCCCAGCTCGATGGCGTAACCCAGTTCGCCAAATACCTGATTGGTCGCCGCGTTGTAATCTTCCTTGAAGTGCTCGGAAGCCCCTGGCAAGTCCAGCGTGCGCTTGGCCGTCAGATCGTGCCAGGTGCGTATTGCGCCAAGGCGCAGGCCCAGTTGACCCCACTTGGCGCCGGCATAGACGCCCAGATGGTAGTTGTCGCTGTCGGTCGAGCCGGAGGCATGGCGCAGGTCGAAGCTGCTGTTGCTGAAACCGGCCATGGCACCCACGCGCCAGGTGTCGTCGAGTGGCACGTCTGCGCCGAACAATATGCCGCTGCTGTGCGTGTCGAGACCCGAGACATCACTGGTGCTGTCGGTTTTGCCGGTCGCGCCGATGGCCTGAGTCCAAACCACGCCACGGGAGTCGTCACCGACGTGGGTTTGCGTCGTGCCGCGAAGTGCCGGTGCTGACTGCGCTTGTTGCAAGCGATCGTTCACGGCGTTGCGCACCAGACGGCTGTCCTCGATCAGCGCGGACTGCGTCGACGCATGCGGCTCATTGGACAGTGCCTTGAACGTGGCCTGGGCGGTCGACGTATCGTCCTGCACCACTTCACGCCAAAGCGCGTTGCCAGCGCCCGCGCTGTCCAACCCTTGGGCGACGGCTCGGGCATTGCGGGTCGTCGCCAGGCTGGCGAACGTTTGTGCGTTACGGTCCAGCGTCAGCCCGACATCGGTTGCCGTGTAGTTCAGCGTCGGGGTGAGGAAGGCGAAGTTGGTTTGCACATTGGCAAACGTACCGCTGACGCCACCGGCTGCCGAGAGAATCGAGTAACGGCTCGCGGCCAGCCAGTTACCGCCTTCAACCAGCGACAGCGTGCTGTTATTGAGGGTTGCACGGCCGCTGGCGACGATGCGGTCGGCATTGCCATTGGCGTCCGATTCGACCTGGTAGACCGAGCCCTGAGCAAGGTTCACATCACCGTTGACGTTCAGTTGCCCGACCGAATTACCCGGTGCAACCACGCCACCCCGAGCGACATTGATGCCCCCGACGGTGCCATTGCCACCCAGCGTTGCGCCTTGCTGCACGCTGACGATGGAGTTGCCCAGGTCACCGTTGACCGCCAGCCGACCCGCTTGCACCGTCGTTGCACCGGACAGGCTGTTGTTGCCCGTCAGGTTAAGCGAGCCGACGCCACGTTTGATCAACGCACCGTTGCCCGTCAGGGTGTTGGCGAGGGTGTCGTTGGTCGACTGATCGACGACCAGCGTCGCGTTGTCGGTGATCGTCCCGCTGCCGAACGCCTTGGCATGGCCGGTCAGCACGCCGCCGTTGATCACGGTGCCGCCCGAGTAAGTGTTATTGCCGGTCAGCATCAGATTGCCGCTGCCGTTTTTGATCAGCCCGCCGTTGCCGCTGATGTCGTTGCGCCAGGCGTCGATGGCGTTATAGCCGCCGAGGCTGGCGTCCATGTTGACCGTGACGTTGGAATTGAATGCCGCATAACCGTCGCCCGCAGCGTACAGGTTCAGGCGGCCGTAGCCACCTGACTGATCGATCACCGCATAGCCTGAGGAGATTTCAGTGGTCGCCAGAATCTCGCGCCGCTGACTGGCGTCCAGGTAAGGGAAGCGGGTTTCCAGCAACACGTCGGCGTTGGTTGGCACCACGGCGGCCAGGTTAGTCGGGCCCACCGGATCGAAGCCGTAGGTCATGCGCGAGGTGAACAGCGCCTTGTCCTGAGCGTGTTGAGACGTGCGATCGGTCGCCGGGTCAATGCTCGCCATGCAGTTGTTGACGTCGCCGCCGCATTGCGTCGTGAAATAACTCAGTGCCTGAGCACGCGCATCGGCGCGCAGTTGGGCGTTGGCCGGATTGGAGAGGTTGTCGATGGCGAAGTACGTTGCGGTGATGCGTCCACCCATCACGTCGAACGGCGAGTGCATGCCGGCTTCAATGCGGTTGTCGCCAATTTCCGAGGCGCGCAGCATCAACTCGCTGAAACGCTCGGGAATGGCATAGGCCAGTGCGTATGAAGACAGGTACGCGGCATTGGTATGGCCGCTGGGAAAACCCGAGTCGCTGGCGGGCGTGGTGCTTTCCGCCGGGCGCAGGGAGGGCGCGACCACGAAGTCCAGGCTCTGACCATCCAGGCTTTGACGCCATGGCCGCGGATACAAATAGTGGGATTTGGCGGGCGTTGTCGAGGCGTCGTTGCGTACAGCGCTGACCAGGTCGACGACTTTGCCCAGCGCCGAAGACGAACTGCCTGCGCCATTGCCTTTGTCGTCGTATCTGACGGTTTTGTTGCTGTCGTCGAATTGCGTGATGGTCGTGAAGGCGCCAGCGCCTGCCTTGTAGGCAGCGCTCAACGAGCCGAGGCCGCTGATGGCGCTGTAGCTCTGGTCACGGCGGTCATCGAAGTAGGCGGCGGTTTCCTGGGCGAGGGTGCGGGCGTTGGCGCGGTCGACCACGATTTGCAGGTTGCGCCGTAGCAAGCTCTGACCCAGGGCGGTCGGTGTACCCGTGTCCCAGGTCGCGCCGGTCGTCCATAAGGTATTGAATCCGGAAAGCAGGTCGACACCGTTGATGGTGTCGTCTCCCGCCCTGCTCGCGGCCTGGACCGATACGGCGAGCACTGAAAGTACCAGGGAAGACACCATTACCTGGGCAACCGGTTTGCTGGATCGCATAGCGTACGCCTTCACTCATTTGGATAGGCGACGACCTTAGCGAGCCAGTCTTACGCTTGAGTGTGTCAGCGGTGACACATTTGTGAAGGCTGATATCGCCAAGGCAACGGAGGCGCACAACGAAAAACGGCGCCTTGAGGGCGCCGTTTATTCGGGGGAGGGAAGGGGGCTTAAAGCGGCAACCCGGCCTTCACCCGGTACTGATTGCGCACCGGCATGGCGTATTGCTGAATCAGAAACGGACGGTGCTCGGCAGGGCAGCCATTGAGTCGGCGCTGCCATTCCTCTTGAGCGCGTTCCAGTTCGTCTACCGGGAACACTTGAGCCGCGTTCGGCACTTGGAGCGCCGGCTCGGCGTTGGCCCATTGCGCGTACGCGAGGTAGTGCACCGGGAACAGCCGATAGCCGCCGAGAATCTGCCGGTCCATTTCGATGGCCAGCAGTTTGGTGTCCTCGAACAGCTCGGTGATCGGCGGGGCAAAGTTCACGTGCACGCGGCCTTTGTAGCCGGTGATCCCCAGCGCGATGCTGACGTCGTCCTCGCCCGGCACTTTGGTGTAACTGCCTGTGGTGGCGCGGATGTACAGCTCCCGCGCCTTGGCGTGATCGCACGGGTCGTATTCGTAGCTGATCGACACCGGCGTCAGGTTCAACGACTGGATGACTTCGCCGAACGGCTCGTCCTTGCGGCTCATGTGGAACATCTTGAGGATGGCCGACTCGGTGCGGTCGTCGCCGTCTTTGGCGCGGCCTTCAGCCTGGGCGATCCAGATCGACTGGCAGTCATTGCGGATCGAATGATTGATGTACGCCGACAGCAACTGGTAAGCCGCCATCTTCTCGCGACGTCCGGTGATCGAGCGGTGCACGATGAAGCTCTTGTTCAGGCGCATCAGGTCGCTGACGAAGGGCTTTTGCAGCAGGTTGTCGCCAATGGCGATGCGCGGCGTTGGCAGGCCCGCGTGGTAGACCGCGTAATTGACGAAAGCCGGGTCCATCACGATGTCGCGGTGGTTGGCCAGAAACAGGTACGCAACCCCTGACTTGAACTGCTCGACGCCGGTGTAGGTCACACCGTCAGTGGCGCGTTCGATTGTGTGATCGACGTAATGCTCGACCTTGTCCTGCAGGGCCGCGACGGTGTCGATGCCGGCGAACTGGCGACGCAACTTGCGCGCGATGGCCGGTTGCAGAATCCAGCCGAGGGAGCCGGCCAGACGCGGAAATCGGAAATGCGTGAGGATCGCGAGGAACGCCTTATCACCCAGCAGCCGATCAAGTACGGCTTTTACTTCGGTGTCGTCGTACGGTCGGATGGCATCGAATTCGCCCATCATGCTCTCTTGTCGGAAACGGCTAAGGTAATGGAGGTCGAGTCCGGTGCAGCAGCGAGTCACGACACCACAGGCTTGATGCCTGGGCGGCGGCCGCACAACAAGGCGGCTTCGCTCAAGGTGTCGACTCAGGCTGATGCCCGGATGCTGAGGAATAAAGCTCGACCCGCAAACAAGTCGGCGATTATACGCAAAACTGGGCCCGGAGACTGCGATGCAGGAAATACAGGATTACGACTGCCCTTATTGTGGCGAACCGGTGGAGGCGGCGCTGGATCTGTCCGGCGGCGATCAGACCTACATTGAAGATTGCCCCGTCTGCTGCCGGCCGATCATCTTCAGCCTGCAAACCGATGGGGAAGAGTGGACGCTGGACGTCCGCAGCGAGAACGAGTGATGCGCAAGATTTATGAGCCCGAACACCTGATGGAAGGTGAGCTGCTGCACGCCATGCTCGCCAGCGAAGGCATCGAGTCCCACATCACCGGGCGTCATTTACTGGGCGCCGTTGGGGATTTGCCGGCGTTCGGGTTGTTGGGCCTGACGGTCGAGGATGACCAGGCCGAGCGGGCGCGTCTGTTGATCACCGAGTACAATGCCGCCTTTCCGCTGTCCGGTGACGAGCCGGACAGCTATCCCGATGTGTTGCTGTGCTGAATCCGGTTCGCGCGCGCCTCATTCGCTTTCAAAAAGAGTTGTGCTGAACCCATGTGTGGACGTTATGCGCTGTTTCGTTGGTCGCCTGCCTTTGCGGCCCTGCCCGGATTTCCGAGCGACCAGCAAGCGCAGTGGAATATTTCTCCTGCCGCTTCTGTCTTGATGGTTCGGGCAGCGCCAGGCGAGGTCGAGGAGGGCGCCGAGCGCGGACGCGAAGTGGCGCGGGCACGTTGGGGGCTGACGCCGCCCTGGCTGACCGACATGTCGCGCACGCCGGCCCATGCTCGCGCTGAAACCGTAGCGGAGCAGCCGATGTTCAAACAGGCGTTTCGTGAGCGACGTTGCCTGCTGCCGGCCAACGGCTTTTATGAGTGGCGTGGCAGCGTGCGCAAGCGGCCGTTCTGGCTCACGCCGGCCGAAGGATCGACGCTGTATTTCGCGGCGATCTGGGAGGCCTATCCCGTTGAAGGCCACACCTACCTGAGCGTTGCTGTGGTCACGCAGTCGGCCATGAGCCAGCGTCGACCGTTGATTCTCGACGAAGAAGGGCAGCGCGCCTGGCTTGATCCGGACTGCCCGCTGATCACTTTGCAGGCCATGCTCGCCGCCCCGCAGATGCAACTGCGCGAACGGCCTTTGGCCAATCTGGTGAACGATCCGAAGCTCAACGCGCCGGAATGCCTGACGCCGTTGTAGTGCTGTCTCACGGTGTGAATCGCGATCCCGTGTTTCTTTCCTGTTACACAGCCGCGTTTTCCTGCGCCTTTTCACATGGCAGACGGCTGGCATCTGGTGCTCGGCCCGCGTATTGCCTAGGATGGCGCGATTGTTTCAATGGAGATACGAAATGCGCAGGATTTTTGCTCTTTGTGGCGTAACGGCAGCGTTGCTGGTGGCTGGGTGTCAGGCGGTCAATACCACCACCGGCGATTCGGTGGGTGTCGAGCGCAAACAATACATGTTCAGCATGCTGTCGACGGACGAAGTCAACAAGATGTACGCCCAGTCCTATCAGCAGACGGTCAGCGAAGCCACGTCCAAAGGCGTGCTCGACAACAGCAGCGCCGAGGGCAAGCGCGTCCAGGCCATCGCCAAGCGTCTGATTGCCCAGGCACCGAAATTGCGGCCCGACGCGGCGCAGTGGCAGTGGGATGTGAACCTGATCAAAAGCGATGAGCTGAACGCCAACTGCGGTCCCGGCGGCAAGATCATCGTTTACAGCGGCCTGATCGATACGCTCAAGCTTAGCGATGACGAACTGGCGGCGGTCATGGGCCACGAAATTGCGCACGCCTTGCGCGAACACGGCCGTGAAGCCATGTCCAAGGCCTACGGTGTGCAGATGGCGAAGCAGGGCGCCGGTGCATTGTTGGGGTTGGGGCAGGACAGTCTGGCGCTGGCCGACACCGTGGTCGATTACAGCCTGACGCTGCCGAACAGCCGCGCCAATGAAAACGAAGCGGACTTGCTGGGCCTCGAGCTGGCTGCTCGCGCCGGTTACAACCCGAATGCCGCGATCACGCTGTGGCAGAAGATGGAAGCTCAAGGCGGCGCGTCGCAGCCGGAGTTCATGAGCACCCACCCGGCTTCGTCCAACCGGATCGCCTCGCTGCAGGCGGCGATTCCGAAAGTGATGCCGTTGTATCAGCAGGCGCCGAAGGGCTGATCAACGCCTGATCCCGGTAGCAGACACGGTCATGTGGAAGCGAGCTTGCTCGCGAAGAGGTCGGGACATCCGCTGCATCTTCAGCGACTGGAAGGCCGTCTTCGTGAGCGAGCTCACTCCTACAGGGGGCTGGTGTCTGCGGCTACGCCCAGCCGCTGATCTGCATCGCCTTGTACACCGCAACGATCGCCAGAACGAAAAATGCACCCGCTGCCAGACGACGAATCAGCGTCAGTGGCAGTTTCTCCGCAGCAAAATTACCCGCCAGCACCACCGGCACATTGGCCAGCAACATGCCCAGCGTCGTGCCGAGGATCACCAGCCACAAGCTTGGGTATTGCGCCGCCAGCATGACGGTCGCGATCTGCGTCTTGTCGCCGATTTCCGCGATGAAGAACGCGATCAGCGTGGTCAGGAAGGGGCCGAACTTGCGACTGGTGCTGGCTTCGTCGTCGTCCAGTTTGTCCGGAACCAGCGTCCACAGCGCCGTGGCGGTAAAGCTGGCGGCCAGGATCCAGTGCAGGACGGCGTCGGAGAGATAGCTGCTGAACCATGCGCCAACGGCACCGGCCGCAGCATGGTTGGCCAGCGTGGCTGCGACAATCCCGGCAATGATGGGCCAGGGTTTGCGGAAGCGAGCGGCAAGAACGAGCGCGAGGAGTTGGGTCTTGTCACCGATTTCAGCCAGTGCGACGACAGCGGTGGGGACCAACAGGGATTCCAGCATCAGGGTTTTCCTAAGGGGCGGGTCAACACGGCTATGACACGTACAACCTCCCCGCCCCGGGTCAGGATGTTCGTGTCATAGGTCTTGTCAAACCACCGATCCGTCTGAGCGGATCTGGGGTCGCACGCACCATGGTCTGTGGACCAAGTATGTTGATGCGTGCCGGACGAGCATGGCGCTCGTGGGAGACTACTCCCCTAGGACGGTGCGGATTCTGCCTACACGTCTCGTGTTCGGCAAGCGCTAATTATCACGCACGTTTCGCACGGTAAACCCGGAAACCCTGGCCCTCGGCCATGATTGCGCACGGCCCCAGATGCGACTCGATGATCGGCTGGTAGCGCAGGAAGCTGTTTGCAACCAGGCGCAGTTCGCCTCCTTTTCTCAGATGTTCTCGTGCTTTTTTCAGCAGATTTTCAGTCGCGGCGTAATCAGTGTGGACGCCGGTATGGAACGGCGGATTGGTCAGAATCACATCCAGATCCTTCGGTGCGGCATCGATTCCGTTGCCCGTCAGCACGTCGGCTTTAAGGCCATTGGCGGCTAGCGTCAGACGGCTGCTGGCGGTGGCGAACGCATCGACATCCAGCATGGTCACGCGGGTTTCGGGGTAGCGGCGTTTCACCGCAGCACCGAGAACGCCCGCGCCGCAGCCGAAATCGAGCAAATGGCCGGCGGGAAGTCGATCAATGTTTTCCAGCAACAGGGCCGAACCCCGGTCCAGACGGCCGTGGCTGAACACGCCCGGCAGACTCACCACCTTCAACGCGCCGCCTTCGATTTCGATGTCGAAACGTTTGGCCAGGCTGTCGAGCTCGACGGCTTGCGGAGGCGTTTCGACGGTGACTTGCCAGAGCTGGCAATGCCGGGCGCTGTCGAGTTTGCGCGTACGCCCGAAGGGGCTCAGCTGGCGGGCAGCGGCTTCAATGCCACCGCGTTTTTCGCCCACCAGAAACAGCTCACGTCCGGCCAGACGCGACGCGAGCGCGTTGATGAGGTAATCAGCGAGGTCGCGGGCCTTGGGCAAAAACACCATCGCGGCTTCAAAGGGTTCGCCCGGGGCCTCGGTGCCGAAGTGCACGCGCTCGGGAAATCGTGTACCGAGGGTGTCGAAGTCGCCAGCGTGCCAGCTCCAGCCGCGCGCGTTGGGCAGCTTGCTCAGCAAGTCGTCGGCAGGGAGGCCGGTCAGCAGCAAGGAACCCTGAAACAAATCGGCCTGCCGGAGTAACACTTCACTGCGCGGGTCCATCATCGGCTCCTCGAAAAAAGGGCGAAGTTTAACAGGCCTGCCACGCCGCGCACGCGCTGTGCGGCCGAGTGGCGAGCCTGCGAAAAGCTCCGTGTCAGCTGACGACGCGGACCGGCTTGCCCTCATAGAACGCCAGAGCGTTTTCGTTGATCTGGCCGACGATGCGCTGCCGCGCTTCCTGGCTGCCCCATGCGCTGTGGGGCGTGATAATCAGGCGCGGAATATCGCCCGACAGCAGCGGATTGCCATTAACCGGGGGCTCGACCGTCAGCACGTCGGTGGCCGCGCCGCCGAGATGGCCGTTGCGCAGGGCATCGGCCAGTGCCTGCTCGTTGATCAAGCCGCCGCGCGCGGTATTGACGATGAAGGCTTTGGGTTTCAGCAGGCTCAACTCATGGGCGCCAATCATGTCCCGAGTGCGCTCGTTGAGCGGGCAATGCAGGGTGAGGGCATCGACCTGGGGCAGTAGCTCATGCAGCGGCACGCGATCAGGGCGCGCAGGACGACCGGGAATCTGACCCGACAGCACGCGCATGCCGAAAGCTTCGGCCAGCTTCGCGACCGCGCCGCCCAGCTCGCCATGGCCCAGCAGCCCCAATGTTTTGCCTTCCAGCTCGACAATGGGGAAGTCCAGCAAGCAAAACTGCTTCGATTTCTGCCACTGGCCTTGATGAATCGCTTGTTGATAGTCAGGCAAGCGGGTGGCCATCGCCAACAGCAACATCAGCGTGTGCTGAGCCACGGAAGGGGTGCCGTAGCCCTGACAATTGCTGACCACCACGCCATGCTTACGCGCGGCGTCGAGGTCGACATTGTTGACGCCGGTGGCGGTCACCAGCACCAGTTTCAGCTTCGGGCAGGCGGCGAACGTGGCGGCATCGATCATGATCTTGTTGGAAATCGCCACATCGGCGTCCTTCAAACGCTCGGCCACCTGATCGGGTGTGGTGCTGCCATGCAGCACCAGTTCGCTGAAGGTTTCACGCCACGGCGCGAGGTCGAGATCCCCCAGATCCAGAGAGGTGTGATCCAGGAAAACTGCTCGGCGTTGACTGGGCATCAGCTGTACCTTTTGCTCGGTGGGTGGGAGGCGTAATGTGACGAGCCTACCAGAGCCTGCCGCTCGCCATAACGCCTGGAGAACTTCGATGTACTGGACCGAATTTTTAACCGTTGCGCTGATTCACCTGCTGGCCGTCGCCAGCCCCGGTCCGGATTTCGCCGTCGTCGTGCGCGAAAGCGTGACCCACGGTCGCAAGGCCGGCACCTACACCGCCATGGGCGTCGGCACCGCGATCTTCCTGCACGTCGGCTATTCGCTGCTGGGCATTGGCTTGATCGTTTCGCAGTCCATCGTCCTGTTCAATGCCTTGAAATGGGCGGCAGCGGCGTACCTGATTTACATCGGCATCAAAGCACCGCGCGCCAAACCTGCAAACGCATCGGATGCGCCCGTGGACATCGCCAAAGGCGAGCGCACCGCGCGGGGCGCCTTCACGGCAGGGTTCGTCACCAACGGGCTGAACCCGAAAGCGACGCTGTTTTTCCTGTCGCTGTTCACCGTCGTGATCAACCCGCACACGCCGATGCTGGTTCAGGCGGGCTATGGCGTTTACCTGGCATTCGCGACCGGCGCATGGTTCTGCCTGGTGGCACGCCTGTTCAGCCAGCCTCGCGTGCGTGCGGGCTTTGCGCGGATGGGCCATTGGTTTGATCGGGCGATGGGTGGGGTACTTGTTGCGCTGGGTTTGAAGCTGGCGTTGACGGAGATGCATTGATGTTGGGTTTAGTGAAGTACCACTGTTTAAGGAATTAGGTTGGGTACTACCGCCTTTAGACGGCAGGGATGAGTAAATGGATTTTCTAACCGATGTTCCCAGTTGGGATGATGTAGCGCGTAATCTTGAAGAAAAGTTCGGTAATTTAAACCAGTCGTTAGATCAGGGCTGGGAAAGCACGCTCGGCAGTTGGAATGGCTTCACTCGACGCGTGAGCACCGAGGCCACTCTGGCCTACGGCAGTGTAGGGGGAAGCCGCATCGAATCGGTCAGGTCGGCGATGGCCAAGTCCTATCCCATTATCCAACTAGATCTGACGCGCAAATGGGCATCCATCAACATCGCCGATATCCTGCCCACGTTGCTGCAATTGGTTAAAGAGGTCGCCATGATCATGGGCGGCAGCGTAGCTGTAGGGGCCGTTGCCGGTGGGGCGGCTGGATCGCTAGCGTTTGGAGCGGGTGCGTTACCGGGAGCTGTGGTGGGTGGGGGCATAGGCGCGCAAGTTGGCAACTTGATTCTGCTGGGGATGGGGCTTTCAGCCATCGCCGATTATTTCTACCAGGGGCTACCTCCTTGTCTCGCAAGCATTTATGAGGGCATCGTTACCGCATGGAACGCTGAAGATGGCGTCAGACCTGCCGGACTTGACCCTACAGGCGCGTCCGCATGGATAGTGGACGAGCGTATAGACGCAGCAGCGAGGAAGCTTGCCAGAGGTCAGGAGCAGTTGGTAATGCTGTTGCTGACAGCCATTGTTACTTATATCTCTAGAGGACAGATTAAGGCTGGAGTCGTGAGCAGCCTGGACAGCATTGCCGCGCGTAGCGCAAAGCTTCAAGCAGACATGACTAACAAAGAGATTGCTGGTTGGTTAGCTCGAAATGAACAAGGCTTGTTGGCACTTCCTGAATTGCGAGTACGCGAGCCGATACCGTTGGCTAAACAAGAACTTGAAGCCGAGATTAAAAAGCAGACAGAAAGGCCAGAAATTACTAAAAAAGAGCAAGAAACTAGCGCCCCGATACAGCCAGAAAAACCAAAAACTGATAAAAAAGACGACGAACCACCTCCTAAAGGAAATCCCGTTTTAGGTGTATTGGAAGACAGTGTGTTCGCACAAAAAATGTCTAAGCCGACCAAGGCGTTTAGCAAAGACGGACAAAATATTTATTCTATGGCTGCAGGGCAGCCCATAAATACAGTGTCCGATCTCACGAGTGCCTTGGAGACTGGCGCCATAACCCCTAGGCAAGTACCTCTTGATTACGTTGTTGTTGATGGGCACAATGTCATAGCAAATACCCGAAGCTCAACAGCGCTTATAAATGCTGGTATACCCAAGAGTCAGTGGTATGGGGCTAATAAAACAGGTGTTGTAGCTTTTGAGAATACAACTTTCGACGAGCTTGTCAAAGAGCAGCTTAGAAAGAATTACGGCGGCTCCGTACTTAATGCAAGAAGGTAATAATTAATGAAGCTATCTCAACCCCAAAAGCTTTTAGATCTTGATACCTTTCTACCTTCAGATGGTGAAGATGATTTTTCAATGTCTTATGCTGAGAACTATCTTACACTCGATATATATTACGATCCGGAGCTTTCTGCGCCTACACGCGTAAAGAAAAGCCTTCGATTTTTCTGGCCTAGCTATTTTGTAAAGACTCCGTTCCCGGGTCATAGCTTTTTTAGTTGCCCTGACGACCGGGATTTATCGTTGCTGAGTTGCTTGGTTGAGTATAAAAGCTCAGAAATCGTGGATATCGCTAATAAAATGTCTAGCTCGGCCAATTTTAGGCACTTTCGGTTGTATCTTCAATCTGAAGGGGCAGCACTTCACATCGTAGCGCAGTCATTCGAAGTTATAGACCAGTCTTGAGAGGAAGCCACTCCGCAGGGACTTTATCGATTAGCCACACTTCGTTTTCGGCCTTATAAAACTTGAAGCCCATTTCATGCATTCGAAGGGCTTCAATTTTCAGGACAACTGGCTTGCCATAGCGAAGCCCTACGGAATGTGCAGTTTCTGGGCTTTCCGACAAGTGCACATGATGACGTATTCCCGGAATGAGTCCTTTCTCATAGATTGATTCCAAGAATCTGGTGGCCGTACCATGGTAGAGGAGTGTGGGCGGTATCGTCTGCGTGTGTTGAAGATTTACTGTGCGAGTTGAATGACCTTGCGCGGCTCGGATAAGTTGTCGGCTTTCTGAAATAATAAATCTTTTCTTCTCGCTTTCGTTAACCACCTTCTCCAACAGGTCTCGGTCAATAACGCGATTATTTCTCGAGGCGCACAGGATTAGCGCATCGATATCGGCCCATCCATCTGAATCCAGCTCCAAGCCGATGGCTTCTGGTTCATGCCTTAAGACATAACTTAAAAACTTGCTGCTTTCGTCAAGTAATTTCTTGTCCACACCGATTCCTCATAATGGCCAGCATTGAACGTGAAAGCTAAAGCTTCATCCGAAGAAAATCAATCCTGACCGCTGCTGCATCGTTATTCAGCAACGTTGGAACATTCTTGAGCGGTTAGGTATTCCAATGACACCTTTCTTATGATCTCGGCGGCACCGAAAAAATTCTTTATACCGGTCCAGAATTTCCTAGGCCAAGTTGGTATTTTTTAGGCACCTCAGACCAACAATTCATCCCTTCGGCTGATCCGATCGACGCGCCCAGGCCCTACAGTGCATATTTTCAGCCCCCGCACCTGCACCGTGAAAAGGGATTCCTATGCTGCACACCCGCGTGATTCCGCCCGCCGAAGGGGCGTACCAGTATCCTCTGTTGATCAAGCGACTGCTGCTGTCAGGCGTGCGCTACGAAAAAAACCGTGAAATCGTTTACCGGGACCATTCGCGCTATTCGTATCAAATGCTCAACGAGCGCATCTGCAGGCTGGCCGGTGCGCTGACGGCGGCCGGGGTCAAGGCGGGTGACACCGTGGCGGTGATGGACTGGGACAGCCATCGTTACCTGGAGTGCATGTTCGCGATTCCGATGATTGGCGCGGTGATCCACACCATCAACGTCCGGCTTTCGCCCGAGCAGATCCTGTTCACCATGAACCATGCCGAAGACAAGCTCGTGCTGGTGAACAGCGAATTCGTACCCCTCTACAACGCCATCGCCGGGCAACTGACGACGGTCGAAAAAACACTGTTACTGACCGACACCGATGGCGCGACCGCCGACCTGCCCAATCTTTTGGGCGAGTACGAAGCGTTGCTGGCCGCGGCGAATCCGCACTATCAATTCGAGGATTTCGACGAGAACTCGGTGGCGACTACGTTCTACACCACCGGCACGACGGGCAACCCAAAGGGGGTGTATTTCACCCATCGCCAGCTCGTGCTGCACACCATGGCCGTCGCGACGATCATGGGCAGCGTCGAAGGCATTCTGGGCGGCGACAAGGTTTACATGCCAATCACGCCGATGTTCCACGTTCATGCGTGGGGCGTGCCGTATGCCGCGACCATGCTGGGCGCGAAACAGGTGTATCCCGGCCGTTACGACCCCGAGTTGCTGGTGCAGCTCTGGCAGAAGGAAAAGGTCACGTTTTCCCACTGCGTGCCCACCATCATGCAAATGGTCCTCAACGCCAAAGCCGCCCAGAACATGGATTTCACCGGCTGGCACATCATTATCGGCGGCAGCTCGCTCAATCGTTCGCTGTACGAGGCAGCCAAGGCCAAAGGCATTCAGCTGTCTGCCGCCTACGGCATGTCCGAGACCGGGCCATTGGTGTCGGTTGCGCACCTGAATGACGACTTGATGGCCGCCAGTGAAGACGAACGGACCGCCTACCGAATCAAGGCCGGCGCGCCGGGCGTGCTGGTTGAGGCGGCGATTGTCGATGGTGAGGGCAATTTCCTGCCTTCCGACGGCGAGACCCAGGGCGAACTGGTGCTGCGCGCACCGTGGCTGAGTGAAGGTTATTACCGCGAGCCGGAGAAGGGCGCCGAACTGTGGGCTGGGGGCTGGCTGCACACCGGAGACGTGGCGACGCTGGACAGCATGTGCGGGATCGACATACGCGACCGCATCAAAGACGTGATCAAGACCGGCGGCGAGTGGGTATCGTCGCTGCAGCTGGAGGATCTCTGCAGTCGTCATCCCGGTGTGCGCGAAGTGGCTGTGGTGGGCATCGCCGACCCCCAGTGGGGCGAGCGCCCGTTTGCGCTGCTGGTCGCTCGCGAGGGTCACGTCCTGGATGCCAAGACCCTTAAGGAACATCTCAAGCCATTTGTGGAACAGGGGCACATTAACAAGTGGGCGATCCCCAGCCAGATCGCCCTTGTTACCGAAATTCCCAAGACCAGCGTCGGCAAGCTCGACAAGAAGCAAATACGTCAGAACATCCTTGAGTGGCAGGGCAGTAACAGCGCTTTCCTCTCCACACTCTGACGCTTTCCTTCGCGGCCATTTCATCGGTTCATCCCCGTGAAAATGTGCCGCGAAGGCTCTAATCCGGCGTCTTCCTTGCCAATTCTCTTTTTTCAGCCATGCTCCCCCTGCGTTGTGATTTGCCACTCTGGAGTCGGCGTGCCAGAGGTGTTGGCGCTGCAAATCACACTTTAGAGGGATCAAGCAGCAGCACCTGCTGGCTATAGTCGGCAGTAGGTAGGTACCGGAGAAAAAGCGCACTGATCGTTTCGCAGTTGTTTGGCTGCCCGATCGGCGTTGACACCCAGGCACTGCGGCCCGTCCGCCTGAGTCGTTTCTGGAAGCACCCACTGCCATAAAAATAAAAGCACATGGAGTAGCGTCGATGACATCAGCTAACCAGTTCTGGCGCCGGGCTAAATTGCCCCTGGCCGTCAGCCTCGCTTCCACGCTCGCCGGCCCTGCATTCGGCGTCAGTTTCAATATCGGAGAAATCGAAGGCAACTTCGACTCGTCGCTCTCAATAGGGGCAAGCTGGTCCACCCAGAACGCCAACAAGAACCTGATCGGCTCCAACAACGGCGGTCACGGTCTTTCGCAAACCTCCGACGACGGTCACTTGAACTTCAAAAGCGGCGAAACGTTTTCGAAGATCTTCAAGGGCATCCACGATCTTGAACTGAAATACGGCGACACCGGTGTGTTCCTGCGGGGCAAGTACTGGTATGACTTCGAGCTCAAGGACGAAAGCCGCGACTTCAAGGACATCAGCGATTCCGGCCGCAAGGAAGGCGCCAAATCCTCAGGTTTCGAGCTGCTCGACGCATTCGTCTATCACAACTACTCCATTGCCGATGAGCCGGGCTCGGTGCGTCTGGGCAAGCAAGTCGTCAGTTGGGGTGAAAGTACCTTCATCCAGGGCGGCATCAACAGCATCAACCCGGTCGACGTGTCCGCGTTCCGTCGCCCTGGCTCGGAAATCAAGGAAGGTCTGATTCCGGTCAACATGTTCTACCTGTCGCAAAGCCTGACCGAAAACCTGTCGGCTGAAGGCTTTTACCAGCTGGAATGGGACCAGACCGTCGTCGACAACTGCGGCACCTTCTTCTCGCAACCGGACGTGATCGCGGACGGCTGCAACAGCAACCTGGCCGTACTGCGTACCCGCAACAGCCTCAATGCGGCTCTGCCTGCCGCGTTGCGTGGCCCCGTTCAGAACACGCTGGCTGCGCGCGGCGTGAACTTTGGTAATCCTGACGAGGGCGCAGTGGTCGCCCGCGGCCCTGATCGCGATGCCCGAGACAGTGGCCAGTACGGCCTGGCCATGCACTACAACTTCGAGCCGCTGGACACCGAGTTCGGCGCCTATTACATGAACTACCACAGCCGTCTGCCGATCTTCAGCGGCAAGGGCGGGCCGGCAAGCGCCTACAGCGCAGCGGGCCTGGTTGGCGGTCTGGCGGCCAACGGCGTTCCTCGAGGCGTCGCGGCGGCCCTCGCGCCAACCCTGTTGCCCGTCGTGGTCGCTGCCAACTCCAGCTACTACGTTGAATACCCGGAAGACATTCACCTGTTCGGCCTGAGCTTCTCCACCACCTTGCCCACCGGCACGGCGTGGAGCGGCGAAGTCAGCTATCGCCCTAACGCACCGGTGCAGTTGAACACTACCGACATCCTGTATTCCGGCCTGTCGCCGCTGAACTCGAACGTGTCGCTGCTGCAGGGCGCACCCGGCCAGGACCAGAAAGGCTATCGCCGCAAGGAAATCAGCCAGGCGCAGACCACCTTCACGCACTTCTTCGACCAGGTGATGGGCGCCGAACGTCTGACCGTAGTGGGTGAGGTGGGCTGGACCCACGTCGGCGGGCTGGAAAGTACATCGAAACTGCGTTATGGCCGCGACCCGAGCTATGGGCCGGGCCCGCTGCCAGGCGGTCAATGTCAGACCCTCAACGCCAGCACCCTGGGCACTGCCGCGCAGAACAACCTCAGCCGCTACTGCGAAAACGATGGCTTCACCACCACCGATTCGTGGGGTTACCGCGCTCGCGCCATCTGGGATTACAACAACGTCTTCGCCGGGGTGAACCTGCGTCCGAGCGTGGCCTGGTCCCACGACGTCGACGGCTACTCGCCAGGTCCTGGCGGCAACTTCGAGGAAGGTCGCAAGGCCGTGAGTCTGGGCCTCGACGCCGAGTACCAGAACACCTACACCGCCAACCTTTCCTACACCAACTTCTTCGACGGCAAGTACACCACCGTGGACGATCGCGACTTCGTAGCGCTCAGCTTCGGCATGAACTTCTAAGGACAATAATGAAAATGAAAATCACGAAGGGTCTGTTGCAGGTTGGCGTGTTGGGTCTGTCGTTGTTGGCGACCAGCGTGATGGCTGCGGTGTCCGACGCCGAAGCCGCCAAGCTGGGCACCACGCTGACGCCGATGGGCGCGGAAAAAGCCGGCAACGCTGCCAACACCATTCCGGCCTGGAGCCCGATGCCGACCAATGCTGGCGCCGTGGACGACAAAGGCTTCCTGGCCAACCCGTACGCCAATGAAAAAGCGCAGTTCACCATCACTGCGCAGAACGTGGATCAGTACAAGGACAAACTCGCCCCGGGCCAGTACGCGATGTTCAAGCGTTACCCGGACACCTACAAGATGCCGGTCTACCCGTCCCATCGTGGCGCGACTGTGCCCGCTGACGTATTCGCCGCCATCAAGAAAAACGCCACCAACACCAAGCTGGTGGGTGGCGGCAACGGCCTGGAGAATTTCGAAACCGCAGTGCCGTTCCCGATTCCGAAGGATGGCCTTGAGGTCATCTGGAACCACATCACCCGTTATCGCGGCGGCAGCGTCTCGCGTCTGGTTACCCAGGCCACGCCGCAGACCAACGGCTCGTTCAACCCGGTGTACTTCCACGACGAGTTCGTCTTCCGCGACAAGATGAAGGATTTCGATCCGAAGAACCCGGGCAACATCCTGTTCTACTTCAAACAGGAAGTGACGGCGCCGGCGCGTCTGGCAGGTTCCGTACTACTGGTGCACGAAACCCTCGATCAGGTCAAAGAGCCGCGCGCGGCGTGGGTTTATAACGCGGGTCAACGTCGCGTACGCCGTGCGCCGCAAGTGTCCTATGACGGGCCGGGCACCGCCGCCGATGGCCTGCGAACCTCCGACAACCTCGACATGTTCAACGGCGCGCCAGACCGCTACGACTGGAAGCTGATTGGCAAACAAGAAATGTACATCGCCTCTGATAGCTACAAGCTCGACGATCCGAAGCTGAAATACACCGACATCATCAAGGCCGGCCACATCAATCAGGACCTGGCGCGCTATGAACTGCGTCGCGTCTGGCACGTGACTGCCACGCTGAAAGAAGGCCAGCGTCACATCTACGCCAAACGTGACTTCTTCATCGACGAAGACACCTGGCAGGCCGCGGTCATCGATCACTATGACGGCCGTGGTCAACTGTGGCGCGTGGCTGAAGCCCACGCCGAAAACTACTACGACAAACAAGTGCCGTGGTATGCCCTCGAAGCTCTGTACGACCTGCAATCAGGCCGCTACCTGGCGCTGGGCATGAAGAACGAAGAGAAAAAAGCCTATGACTTCGGCTTTACCGCCACTGTCAGCGACTTCCAGCCCAACGCGCTGCGTCAGGAAGGCGTGCGCTAACGGCTGACCGAACAAGCGGGGAGCGTGCAACGTTGATCACAGCTACAGCGCACTGAAGTCCTCCGCGTTTTACCCTATGGCTGAACCCCATAGCGCAGAAAGTAAACACCCCGAGTGGTCGGGGTGTTTTTTTTTTGACCAAGGTTTGCGTCCACAGGACACTGTTCCTCTTTATGCGTGGATCACGGCGGAAATGAAAAATGCTGTGCTCGAACCGAGCCGTCATCCAGCTCCTTTATCGCAACATTCTTCAGATGCTCCGAGCCGAACGAGTTCGCGGTGCAGGTTTTGCTCATGATGGTTTTGTTGAGCTTGAGTACCTCTAGAAACGCTTTGGCACCGAAGGTTTGTTGAGGCACACCTACGACATATCCGTAATCACCCGTGCGAAATCCAAAATAGGTGGTGTATGTCGCCTTATCTACCCACCGAAAAAGCGGGCGGGTTGCTCGGAATGTTTGCGTCATCTCATCCTTTTCAGGCGTCCCGAATCGATAGGTGATGGTTTCTTTGTTGGCACTGCTGCACAGAGAGACTGACCGCTGCTTTTGCTCATCAAGACGGCAACCGGCAATGGGGGTTTCGTTTTTGACGCAACTGACGTCTTCACTGGCAGATACGGTTCCACTTGTGAAAGATATACAGACGAATGCCAGGCTTAAAAAGTTTGTCTTATCACGCCTCTCCATCATCTGTAACTTAGCGCTTTCAGATTGTCGGGGGCCGCATAACCATCGTTATACTTCAACGTATAGGAATTGACCCTCCGCTTTATGAAGTTGGTTTTACAGCTCTCATCTGTTTCTTGTGAAGTCGTATTAATCACGGTCTCCCTAACAACTATGTCAGCATTAGGAGTGTGGGCATGCTTCATTCGCAGTGTCATAGTTCTGTCTTGGAAACTTCCGGCGCAGCGCATGTCCCATTCACCGATACGCTCCTGGACGGCCAGCCCTTTCAATATATTAATTAGCATTTTGTCGAGTAGGATGTATAAGTTGAGCGAGGTGGAGCTGTAGGGGTTCGGCTGTGACGATCCTGTCCACAAGATTCGGATCCCGAACGCAGTATGACTTTCATTCAGTTGATAAGGGGCAGTATCGATTATCACTTCATGACTATGAATAGCGCCGGCGTCAAGCACTCCCGATTCGCGATTTTCACCCATAACGTTTCTTGTAAGCGGATCCAGGACTACCATCTCCAAATCAGCATTTTCGCCAAAGATGATCGATGTAGCGAAAATCATTAGACCCGTAGCGGGCCACATTTTGCAAGTCGTTATATGGTAGGTGCGCTCATAGTCTTTATATCTATCCGAGATAAAGCTCTGATACTCCTCCATGCAGTCAGGCCTTTTAGCATGGCCCAGCTTCTCCCCAGCTCCAAATACGGTTGCGCTTGTGAGCTCCAGCCATAAAAAGACGATGTTCCATATCGCCTTCATAACCTGGTCCCGCCATTGCGGGTTAGTGATCTCATCCACCGTGCCGCTTGCTTACCCGTGGAAACACCAATCCGTTGATATCAGCATGTGCTCCACAAATACCCAAACCCAACGCAGTTGGGTCAACATTGTAGGAAATAATGGTTAAACCTGCTTTCTTTCTCGTCACGAGGATCCGCCCATACGCAGTTTCATGAACCAAGCTCCGGCCTGTTACTTTCATCTGGAATGAAAACGCACAGACATGCTGATTCGCTTGGGTGCTTTCTAGCGTCACTTGGTAGTCGTTACCTTTCTTCCGGATTTGCAGACTGTCGCTAAAAATCTTTGAGCAGTTTGAGCCGTCCTCTGGCGAGGTGCAAAGCAAGCTGCTTACGGTGTAGGTACCCTCCCAAGACGCATCAGGAACGACAATGGAATGTGAATTGTCCTCCGCTACAGGTGCGGATCGTGCCGGATTCGATACAGCAACTTGTAACGCGAGGCACATGGTCAATGCAATGCGTTTCATCTCAGTCTCCAGCTCTTAAGTAACGCGCACGATTTCGCCCTCGCTCATATCTCAAGAGCTCTGGAGTGCTTTCAATGTAGTTTGCGAGACGTTGTTTATCGTTAGCTGAAATGTGTGGCAGTTGCCGTTTCCAAATGCTGCCCTGCTGGTAAGTCAAATCCACGGCAATATCTCTTACCCGACTATCAAGATCCTCCCATAGTGGAGTACCCGGCGCTGCAACTGACTCGTATTGCTGCTGAGCGGCGATTGCATACCGGGGGTAGACCACCGTCTCGAACAAAACGCGCTGTGAACGTGTGGAAATAACCCCATATGCAGCCTTGTTCGCCGTCACAAAGTCACGAGCGGCGTCACTGAAGAGCTCGGCACCCTGCGAGAATTTTCGGGATGTCTCCACATCCAGACCCGCCTGCATCAGGTCTGCACACACGGATGCTTTTGTCCTGTGGCGCATGTCGTAACCGCGCCCAAGGGTGACGCCCGAGGCACCGCCTGGCCAATGCAACTGTCGGCTAAAGTAATAGCTTGATGGATTGTCGTTCCCTTCGGCGTCGAAAGTGACTTGTCCTCGCTCTACTACTAAATCGTTACGCGGCTCCTCGGAGCACAACCAACCTAACAACCCCAGCGGATGCAGATGGTGCACCTTCCCATCTACAGGCAACCCAAGCCGCCCGGCCACCTCTGCCCACCAACTCATCGCCTTGATCCGCTCCTTCTCCGCCAACCAGTTCAGGTTAGGCGTCGAGCCGCCGTGCCCCAGCAAGTCGTCCAGCGCATCCCACTTGCCCGGGACGTGATGCCATTCGCTTTGGTAGCGAACTATCAACTGCGAAATCGACTGCGCGTGGGCTGGCAGTCTTAGCGCGGCTTGTATCTCGCTACCGCTCAGTTTGCCGTCACGGTTGCGGTCAATGATGTCGAACAGGCGCTTTTTGATCGNTGAATCGTAGTCTGCCAAGGTCTCGTAACCCTCCCACGACCAAGGACTGAGCCACGGCGTCACGCCCACTTCTTCACGCACCCAACCGTCGAGCAGGTTGTTGTCGGCGTCGTGCAGCAGCCCGTCCAGGCGATACCAGTTGCACGCTTTACTGTCACCACTGGCAGGCACCGCGATTTTTCGTTCGGCCGGCAAGCCGTCGATCAGACTTTTGGGAAGCAACAACTGCGCGGCGCTGGGCGTGCCAGCCCCCTTCAACGTCGGCGGTTTTTTGCTGCTGAACGTGCCCTGATGCGCGATTACGCGAGTGCCTTTGACGAGCTTCAGCCAGGTCCTGCTGCTGGCGGGCAGTTTGTCTGCCCAAAGGCGGCTCAGGCGCAGGAACGTTTTCACGTCGCCCGCGCTGAATACCTCCAGGTGCAGACGATTCTCCGGGTAATCGACGGCGCCTTCGTGATATCGGCCCATGTGCCCGATCAGTTCACCGGCCTTGATCGCAACCGGCCTATCCAGAACGACAACGCTGCCCCGCGCTTCCGGCTCGACCGCGCCGCTCTGCAACGAAGCGAAGTGCACGTATTGATTGACCCGCTCCAGCTTGCGAAACCGGCCTGTGCCACCGACCGTCACTTCGGTGCCTGGATACAGCGTGCCGATCTCGTTGCCTTTGCGAACCATTGGCTGAGCACGGACGTTCAGGGGCGTCTCGGAAACGACCCGATGCTGCTCGCCCGCCAGGGGCCGCAGGAAGTCGGTGCAGACATAACCTCGCAACCCGCCGCTGGCGTCTTTCAGGTGATCGGGGCCGGGGGTGTTTTCAAGCTTGCGATAAGTGCCTTCGCCGCTGACCTGGACTTCCGCACCACGCGGCAGCCAGCCGATGATCGCGCCCTTGCTAGCCTTGTTGCGCACGTTCAGTCCGCGTTGCCCGGGGTAGTCCCCATGGATGTCGTTAACGTCGACGCGAACTTGAAGGGTCGATCCGGATTTCCAAAATCCTGGCCTGACGACAGCCGAGTCTTTTTCGTACGCCGCCCAATCCCGCAAATGCA
>NZ_JACYVI010000019.1 GCF_014842265.1 Pseudomonas sp. CFBP 13711 | reverse complement strand
TGAGAGTAGGTCATCGTCAAGATTAAATTCCAGAACCCCATTTGCGAAAGCAGATGGGGTTTTGTTTTTGCGCGCGGAAAAGCTGTTAAACGGCGGTCCAAAAAAACCACCCGTGGGGTGGTCTTCATTCTCTAACGCTGATCAGTCGCCGCGATACACGCACCCGCTGGTGCATGTCTCGTGAATCCGTATGGCGGACAGCTCTGGCAGCAGCGGCTTCAACTCCTTCCAGATCCACTTCACCAACACTTCACTGGTCGGGTTTTCCAGACCGGGGATGTCGTTGAGGTAGTTGTGGTCCAGACGCTCGTACAGAGGCTTGAATATCGTCTTGATCTCGGAGAAGTCGCGAATCCATCCGGTATGGGGATCGGGTTCGCCTTGCAGGTAGATCGCTATACGAAATGAGTGACCGTGCAGGCGTCCGCACTTGTGGCCGTCTGGCACGTGAGGGAGCCGGTGAGCTGACTCGAACGTAAATTCTTTAAAAATTTCCACGGTGATATGAGCCTTGAGAAGTGGCGATCGCCAGAGCGATAAATGCAAGCGGCGAGTTTATCAGTAATGGTTTCGCGAGTGACAGGCGGAACCTGACCAGATGGTTAAGCCAAGGGCTGCAGGCGTTGAATGAGACGGCCTGTGTCGACGAGCTCCAGGAACTCGTCCCCCAGTCGCCTGCTGCTTTCCATTGCGGTCCGCCAATACCGCTGACGATCCGCATCCCTCCCGACGAACCGCTTGAAGTCGCTTCGATCAGGCAGCTTGCCACAGGGCAGCGTAGCCAGATACTCCTTTGAGGGCGCAAGCAGTACGACGTCTTGAAGCCGAGTCTGGTCGCCTCTGCGCCAGGGCAGTGCCTTGTCAAACCAGCCTGGAATTATTTTGTCGGTAAAGTGCGGATACAGCACGATGTCGCTTCCGCTGTATGGAAGATCCAGATGGTAGTCGAGCAGGCCGCCGTCGCGGAACATCCCTGCGCCGACACCGGGGATCTCTGCAACGCCCTCCATAACCATGGGAATGGAGCCTGACGCCAGCAATGCCTGGCGCAGGTTGAGCGTATTCAGTGGCAAGCAATGAGACGGAAAGTCAGTCATTGGCAGAAGGGGAGGGGCGAGGCGTGGGTCGTGCATGACCAGCCGCTCGAAATGCCGCGACAGGCGCGCGCGCCCGAGCAGGTTATCTGCGATCACGGCTCCCAGTCCCAGGCTCAACCCAGCACGATGATCTCGGGCGAGCAAACCGCGGCTTCTGACGATCATCACGTTGAGCCGATAATGGGCGTTCGTCAGGACGTGGGCATCATCCGCCTGCAAAAGCGCGTCGAGCATCGTCATACAGCTGCGGGTGACTTGAGCCATGGTCACGCCTTTGGCGAAACTCTGCTCATTGTACAGCCGACCAAGTCGCTGGATCCCTGCAACCGGGTCCGGCAAGCATGCGCTTGCAAAGCGCCACGAACCGATGGAGGCGCCAATTAACGAGCGCTCCCGCTGAGCCCGGGGCAGCCATTCGCCGAACAGCGCCAGATCCAGCCCCTGAATCCCCAGCGCTTTCGGTCCACCCGCCGCGCCCGGGATGATGCCGACATCTATCGGCGACAGCCCTTGCTCGCTGATCCGCGTTATCGCGCGCCTGCCGGCCTTGATAGTCAATGCTGGGTATTTGATGTGAATGTTGCTCATGGCCCCTCCGGGGTCTGACAGGGGAGAATCATATCGTGGATCTCGCTTACATCCGCTGGCGGCTCGCCAGGTAGTGGCACGTAGCCAGATGAATTCAGCTTCAATTAAGTTCGCCCGGTTATCGTTGGCTCCGTAAACAACCAGACCACTACGGAGATCCACCATGAAATTCCTGACTGCTTTTATCGCTGCGACTGCACTCACCCTTACAGCCGGTTATGTCCAGGCCCGGGATCTGGGTCCAGATGAGGCGCTGAAACTGCGCGATGCAGGTACTATTCAGTCCTTTGAAAAGCTCAACGCCGTCGCCTTGGCGAAGCACCCGAAATCCACCATCACTGACACCGAGCTGGAACAGGAATATGGCAAGTATGTTTACCAGATCGAACTGCGCGATGCGCAAGGTGTGGAGTGGGACGTTGAAGTCGACGCCGTCAGCGGGCAGATCCTTAAAGACCATCAGGACGCCTGATGATCTCCAGTAAGCGTCCCGCCAAGCGTTTCGTTTACTGTCTGGTGGCCGCGTGTGCGGTCACGCCGAGCCTAGCGTGTCTGGCTCGGGATCTGAATCAGGACGAGGTGCTTGAGCTGCGCAGGAAAGGCGTGATTCTGCCACTTGAGCAGTTCATTGATCAGGCACTGGGACGTTACCCCGGCTCCAAGCTGCTTGAAGCCGAACTTGAGGAGAAACACGGCGTGTTGGTGTATGAGATCGAGCTGCTCACTGCCGATCATGTGGTGCGCGAGCTGAAATTCGATGCCGGTGACAGCCGCCTGTTGCAAGACAAGGAAGACGATTGATGCGTTTGTTATTGGTTGAGGACCACGTTCCCCTGGCGGACGAGCTCATCAGTACGCTTGGCAGGCAGGGTTACGCGATCGACTGGCTGGCTGACGGCCGCGATGCGGTTCATCAAGGAGCTACCGAGCCTTACGACCTGATCGTGCTTGATCTCGGTCTGCCAGGCGTTCCGGGACTAGAGGTCCTGCAGAAATGGCGGTCCGGCGGGCTGTCCACCCCCGTACTCATTCTGACGGCGCGGGCCTCGTGGGCCGAACGTATCGAAGGACTCAAGGCTGGCGCCGACGACTATCTGACCAAACCCTTTCATCCCGAAGAGTTGCAGCTGCGCATTCAGGCGCTGCTTCGCCGTGTCCGTGGTCTGGCCAATCAGCCGAAACTTGAAGCCGCCGGCCTGCACCTGGACGAAGGGCGCCAGTGCGTCAGTCGCGGGGAAGAGGACATCCAGCTGACGGCGGCGGAGTTTCGCCTGCTGCGTTATTTCATGCTGCACCCCGGGCAGATTCTGTCCAAAAGTCATCTGGCCGAGCATCTTTATGACGGGGAGAACGAGCGGGACTCGAACGTGATCGAGGTCCACGTCAATCATTTGCGCCGCAAGCTTGGGCGGGCCGTGGTCGAGACACGACGCGGGCAAGGCTATCGTTTTGCCGGGACGGGCGAGTGAGGTCGATACAGCGACGCTTGAGCCTGGGCCTGATCAGCGTGCTGCTGATTGTGGGACTGGTCCTGGCGCAGATCAGCCTGTGGTTGTTTGAAGTCGGCTTGCAGCGTTATCTCGAGTCTGGCCTGCGCAATGAAAGCGAGCTGCTGCTGGTGGCACTGGTTCGCGGCCCTGACGGCCTGCAGCTCGATGAGCATCGGCTGTCGCCCGGCTATCAACGACCTTATTCCGGCCATTATTTCCGGATTGATTTCGACCAGGGCCATTGGCGCTCGCGCTCGTTGTGGGATCTGGAGTTGCCGCATCCGGGCAAGCCCGGTCTGCACGCCGATCTCGCGCTTGAGAAGACCGACCAATCGCTGTTGCTGCTGCACACCGATTATCGCAAGTTCGGACAGACCATCTCCATCACCGTTGCTCAGGACTACACCCCGGTGCGAGACAGTTTCGCGCTGGTCCAGCGCATCGGTCTCGGGTTGGGGCTGATGGCCCTGATATTGATTCTGGTGTTGCAGCGCGTCACGGTTCGCCGCGCATTGCGCCCGCTGGAAAGGGCCAGAGAACAGATTTTCCAGCTGCAACAAGGGCAGCGCTCGCAACTTGATGAGCGAGTGCCGGTGGAACTTGAACCGCTGGTCGCGCAGGTCAATCATCTGCTGGCCCACACCGAGGACAGTCTCAAGCGCTCCCGCAATGCCCTTGGCAATATGGGCCACGCGCTGAAAACGCCGCTGGCCGTGCTGATGAGCCTGGCCGAAGGCGACAGGCTGGCAGGTCATCCGCATGTGCGCGATACCCTGCGCGATCAGCTGCAGCACATTCAGCAGCGTCTGGAGCGTGAGCTCAATCGCGCACGTTTGTCAGGCGATGCGTTGCCGGGTGCGCGGTTTGATTGTGCTGCGGAGATACCCGGGCTGTTCTCCACATTGCGCATGATTCATGGCGAGCATCTGGAGCTGAGCAGTGAGATCGCTGCGGATCTGTTCCTGCCGTGGGATCGGGAGGACATCCTCGAGCTGTTGGGCAACGTGATGGACAACGCCTGCAAGTGGGCCGACAGCCAGGTCAGGCTGACCATTGCCAAAGGCGCTGATGGCTACTGTCTTTTGATCGACGACGATGGTCCGGGCATCCCCTCGCAGCATCGCGATGAAGTGATCGGCCGTGGCAATCGCCTGGACGAGCAAGTGACCGGCCACGGTCTGGGCCTCGGCATCGTCAAGGATATCGTCGAGGCGTGGGGCGGGCGCATTCAGTTGCTGGACAGCCCCATGGGCGGGCTGCAAGTGCGCATCGATCTGCCCGAGCGACTCAGCCCGCAACTGCCGGGGAGCGAAAGCGCGCCTCATTCCTAGTGACCTCAACTTTTTGTGCGCCGGGCCGTTAACCGTAAAGGAACCCCAACGGCTCAACGCACAAAAACAAAGGGTCATGACTGCCATGCGGCTAAATCTCAAAGCCAAAGTACTTTCGCTTGCCGTGCTTCCGGTGTTGGTGTTCGCACTGATCATCAGCGTCAGCACCGTCATCATGCTGCGTGAGCAGGGCAAGCGCGACGTCGAAGAAACCCGCCAGCACCTGCTCGCTGAGGCCAAAGCCACGTTGCAAAGTTACGTGGCCGTTGCGCTGGGCACCATCAAACCGCTTTATGACGCGTCGGCCCCGGGTGACATGGAAGCGCGGGCGCAGGTCATCAAGATGCTCTCCCAGGTCACCTACGCCAAGGACGGGTATTTCTTCGGCTACGACTCTCAGGCGGTGCGGCTGTTCAAGGGCAATAGCCCGGACGGCATCGGCAAGAGCTTCAAGGATGCCCGCGATCCAAAAGGCGTTTTCGTGAATGCCGGTCTCGTTGACGTGGCGAAAGCGGGTACTCATTACCTGGAATATTCCTCCGCGCTGCCCGGTTCGAGCGATCTGGTTCCCAAACTGGGTTACACCGAATACCTGCCGAAATGGGACATGGCCTTCGGGTCATCGATCAATCTGGACAACATCGATGCCAAGGTCCAGGAGCTGCAGAAGAATGTCGCCGAGCGCCGGCAGAACATGCTGGTCAGCATCATTGGCATCACGCTGCTGGTATTGGTGATTATCGCAGCGGTGGGTTTCTGGATCGCGGGCGGTATTCTGCGGCCGCTGCGTCTGATGAAAGCCAACCTCGATGACATCGCCGCCGGAGAGGGTGATCTGACTCAGCGCCTGGCGGTGACCTCCCAGGACGAACTCGGCGAGCTGGCCGGGTCGTTCAACCGCTTTGTGGACAAGATTCATGGGCTGGTCCGGCAGATCGCCGAAATGACCGCACAACTGACCGGGCTGGTGGGTGAAGTGACCGACCAGGCGCAACGTTCCGAGCAGGCAATGGAGCGTCAGCGTCACGAGACCGATCAGGTCGCCACGGCGATCAATCAGATGTCGGCCGCTGCGCAGGAAGTCGCGAAGAGCGCTCAAGGTGCTTCGGTTGCGGCGCAGCAAACCGATGCCGAAGGTCAGGCCGCCAAGCGAGTGGTCGACGGCAGCATCCAGCAGATTCACGCGCTGGTGAACGACATCCGCGACAGCGGTACTTCACTGGACAGCCTGCAGAATGACGTGTCGTCGATCGTCGGCGTGCTCGGAGTGATTCGTTCCATCGCCGATCAAACCAACCTGCTGGCGCTCAACGCTGCCATTGAAGCTGCGCGTGCCGGCGAAGCGGGCCGCGGGTTCGCAGTGGTGGCGGATGAGGTGCGTGCACTGGCCAGCCGTACGCAGCAAAGCACTCAGGAAATCCAGGGCATGATCGAACGCTTGCAGCAGGGCACACAGGGCGCGGTGCAGGCGATGCGACGCTCGAGCGAGGCGGGCGACGGGACCTCCGCGCGCGCCAATGAAGCCGGCGCGTCGCTGGATACGATCGGTCAACTGATCGGCACGATCAACGCCATGAACGCGCAGATTGCCAGCGCCGCAGAAGAGCAGACGGCCGTGGCGGAAGAGATCAATCGCAGCGTCCACCAGATTGCCGTGGCGGTCGAAAGCGTGGCCGATGAAACCCGCCACGGCGCCTCCACGTCGCGCAACCTCACAGAGCTGAATCAGCGTCTCGGCCAGTTGGTCCGGCAGTTCAGAATCTAGACCGGGGTGGCGGGCCTCGCTCGGGGCTCGCTGTCCGCACCTCCACCATTGACCTTGCACTTCAGCCGCGGCACTCCTGTGGCGATTGACGGACTAAGCATCAGACCGTGTGCTTGGCGCGGTGTAATGACATGGAAGAAACATGAACGAAACCGCGCTACAAAACAAAACCCTGCTGCTGTTATTGATACTGGTGACCATCGCGTTCATCTGGATCCTGCTGCCGTTCTACGGCGCGGTGTTCTGGGCGGTGATCCTCGGGATTATCTTTGCGCCGCTGCAACGCCGTCTGCTGGCCCGCTTCGGTTGGCAGCGCAACCTGACTTCTTTGTGCACGCTGACGATTTGTCTGCTGATCGCGATTCTGCCGGTGATCGTCATCGCGGCGTTGATGGTTCAGGAGGGGGCGACGCTTTACAAGAATGTGGAAAGTGGTCAGCTCGACATCGCCAAGTACCTGGCTGAATTCAAGGTCTTGCTGCCGCCCTATGTGCAGCACTGGCTTGATCGCCTGGGCATGGGAGATTTCAACGGGCTGCGCGACAAGATTGCCAAAAGCGCGATGCAGGGCAGCAACTACCTGGCCACGCAGGCATTCAGTTTTGGGCAGGGTACCTTCGATTTCGTTGTCAGCTTTTTCATCATGCTGTACTTGCTGTTCTTCTTCCTGCGCGATGGGCAGGACCTCACCCGCAAGATCCGCATCGCGATTCCGCTGGCCGAGCCGCAGAAGCGCCGCTTGCAGTTGAAATTCACCCGTGTGGTTCGCGCTACGGTGAAGGGCAATATTGTGGTGGCGGTGACGCAGGGCGCGTTGGGCGGGTTTATTTTCTGGGCACTGGATATCCCGAGCGCGTTGCTGTGGGCGGTGATGATGGCGTTTCTGTCGTTGCTGCCGGCGGTGGGGGCGGGGATTGTCTGGGCGCCGGTCGCGCTGTATTTCCTGCTCAGCGGGATGATCTGGCAGGGCGTGGTGTTGGGGCTGTTCGGGGTGTTTGTGATCGGGCTGGTGGATAATGTGTTGCGTCCGATTCTGGTGGGCAAGGACACGCGGATGCCCGATTACCTGATTCTGATTTCGACGCTGGGCGGGATGGCGGTGTTCGGGTTGAACGGGTTCGTGATCGGGCCGATGGTGGCGGCGTTGTTTATGTCGACGTGGGCGTTGTTTACCGGCGACAAGAAAACCGTTCGATTGCCCGGTTAGCGTGTGCTTCTAAGATCAAGATCTAAAGCGTCGCGTCCATGCGGCTCGGCCCACGGAGCGAGACCGGAGTGAGGGTATTCCGACGAAGGAGGAACCAAACCGAGAGCAAGCACCCTTGGTTACTTGGGGATGGTGCGACTTTCGACTTTTCCAAGTAACTCGACGAAGGCGAAATGTCTGCCGTTAGGCAGACGCTCTTGATCTTGGGAGCCACCCATAAGTAACTCGCCGAAGGCGAAACGATCTGCCGTTAGGCAGACGCTCTTGATCCTGAAGTGTGCCGAAGTACTAAATCAAAGCCATAAAAAAACCCTGCTCGAAGGCAGGGTTTTTTGTGCATCACTCAACCATCACAAACCCGCATGGCCCACCAGCGTCAGCAGCGGTTGCGGATAAACGCCCAGGAAGAACGCCAGCAGCGTAATCCCCAACAGCATCACACCACCTGCACGTTGCGCCCAGTTGAACGGGGCGTCGTGGCGCTGGATCTTCGAGTCTTGCAGGTACAACGTCACCATCACACGCAGGTAATAGAACACGCCAATGGCGCTGCCCACGACCAGGGAACCGGTCAGCCACCACAGGTGCGCTTCGACGCCGGTTGCGATGATGTAGAACTTGCCGATGAAGCCCGTCGTCAGCGGGATACCCGCCAGGGACAGCATCATCACGGTCAGCACGGCCGTAAGGTACGGACGACGCCAGAACAGGCCGCGGTATTCGAACATCGCGTCGGCATCGCGGCCGCTGTAAGGCGACGACATTAGTGTGACCACGCCGAACGCGCCCAGGCTGGTCAGCACGTAGGTGACCAGATAGACGTTGATCGCCTCGACCGCCATGCCCTTGCTCGCCACCATCGCGATCATCAGGTAACCGAAGTGCGCGATGGACGAATAACCCAGCAGACGCTTGAGGTTGTTCTGCGTCAGCGCCAGCAGGTTACCGACCAGGATCGACGCCACGGCGATGACCGACATCACGTCCGTCAGCACGCCACTGGTGGCTGCCGGAGATATCTGGAACAGGCGAACCAGCACGCCGAACACCGCGACCTTACTGGCCGTAGCGAGGAAAGCCGCTACCGGGGCAGGGGCGCCTTCGTACACGTCCGGTGTCCACAAGTGGAACGGCACCAGCGACAGCTTGAAGCCCAGACCCACCAGCATCATGCCCAGACCCAGGCTGGCGATCGGGCTTGGCATGCCGGTGGCGGCGATGGCCTTGCCGATTTCGCTGAAACCCAGGCTGCCGGATTCGGCATACAGCAGCGCCATACCGAACAGCAGGAACGCCGAGCCGGCTGCCGACAACACCATGTACTTGATGCCACCTTCCAGCGAGCGCTTGTTGAAGAACGCGTAGGCCACCAGACCGTAGACCGGCACCGACAGCAACTCCAGACCAATGAACAGGCTTGCCAGGTGTTGCGCGGCGACCAGCACCAGCCCGCCGGCCGCAGCCATGAGGATCAGCAGGTAAAGTTCTTCGCGGTTGCCCGGATAACCCGCCTTGCCTTCACCCAGGTAGGCGTGAGCCAGGGTGACGCAGGCCAGGGTCGACACCAGAATGATGCCCATGTAAAGACAGGCGAAGCTGTCGATCTGCAGCAAAGGCGTGACCACCAGCGGCGCGACTTTCAGCGCCGGGTAGATGGACAGCAAAGCCAGGTTGAGTCCCGCTACCGTCAGCAGGAATGATTGCGAGTGACTGCGACGCCATGCGATGCCCAGCATCACCACCACAACGGTGATGCTGGTAATCAGCAGCGGCGCCAGCGCAATAAAGTGTTGAATCGTCAGGTCCATAGCGCTCTTACCGGGCCGAAGCGAGTTGAGTGAAGGCGGTGCCGAGCCATTGCTGCACGCCATGCATGGTCGCCGAGGATGTGTCGAGGATCGGTTGCGGGTACACGCCCAGCAGAATCAACAACACCGCCAGACCCAGCACCATGATCAATTCCCGACCGTCCATGCCTTTGTAGACCGCGTCGGACTTGGCCGGGCCGAAGTAGGCGCGGTGGATCATGATCAGCGAGTAGACAGAACCGAACACCAGACCGGATGTAGCGATGGCGGTAATCCACGGCGCGCTGACAAAGCTGCCGATCAGGATCAGGAATTCACCGACGAAGTTACCGGTGCCTGGCAGGCCCAGCGACGCAGCGGCGAAGAACAGGCTGATGGCCGGCAGGTACGCGATCTTGCTCCACAGGCCACCCATTTCGCGCATGTCGCGGGTGTGCAGACGCTCGTACAACTGACCGCTGAGGATAAACAGCGCGGCGGCCGACAGACCGTGAGCGAGCATCTGCACGACGACGCCTTGCAGCGCCTGCTGGCTACCGGAGTAGATGCCGATCAGCACGAAGCCCATGTGCGAAACGCTGGAAAACGCGATCAGGCGCTTGATGTCGGTCTGGGCGAAGGCGAGGAAAGCACCGTAGAAGATACCGATCAGGCCCAGCACCATGGCGATCGGCGCGAACTCGGCCGACGCATTTGGGAACAGCGGCAGCGCAAAACGCAGCAGACCATACGCAGCGGTCTTCAGCAGGATGCCCGCCAGGTCCACGGAACCTGCGGTCGGCGCCTGGGCGTGAGCGTCAGGCAACCAGGAGTGCAGCGGCACGATCGGCAGCTTCACCGCGAACGCGATGAAGAAACCCAGCATCAGGATGTATTCGGTGCCGTGGGACAGCTTGGTTTTCAGCAGGTCCGCGTAGCCGAAGGTGATCACGCCGGTCTGGTTGAAGTGCACCAGTACCAGACCCAGGATCGCCACCAACATGATCAGGCCGCTGGCCTGAGTGAAGATGAAGAACTTGGTCGCTGCGTAGATCCGCGTCTTCTTGCCGTCCGCCGAGCTGTGACCCCAGAGCGCGATGAGGAAGTACATCGGCACCAGCATCATTTCCCAGAAGAAGAAGAACATGAACAGGTCGATGGCGAGGAACACGCCGACGACACCGCCCAGGATCCACATCAGGTTCAGGTGGAAAAAGCCGACGTTACGTTGAATCTCTTTCCACGAGCAGAGTACCGAGAGGATACCCAGCAGGCCGGTCAGCAGAATCATCAGCAGGGACAGGCCGTCGAGGGCCAGGTGCACGCTGATGCCGAAGCGCTGGATCCACTGAAGCTTGAATTCAAGGGCCCAGGTCGGATCGGCGCCCGGAGCGGGAGCATAGGTAAACGTACCGGTGCTCCAGACCCACAGGCCCAGAATCGTCTCGAGAGACATGGTCAACAGCGCAATCCAGCGCGGCAGGGTAGGGCCGAAGCGCTCACCTTGCCAGCACAGCAGGCCGCCGATGAAGGGGATCAGGATTAGCCAGGGCAGAATCATGACGGGCTCAATTCCTTTCGCAAAGTCGCAAGGTTCATGTCAGTTCGACTCATCAGACCAGCACAATCGCGCCGAGTACCAGTACGGCACCTGCGGCGATCGAAGCGGCGTACCAACGGAGCTGACCGGTTTCGGTGCGGGTCATCAAGCCGTTGCCGGCTTTGACCAGACGCGGAATCAGGCCGATTGTGTGGTCAAGCGGGTCGCCACGCAGCAGGCGGCTGATTGCCAGGTAAGGTTTGACGAACAGCACGTCATACACCCAGTCGAAGCCCCACGCCGCAAACCACCATGCAGACAGGAAACGACCCGGACCGCTGTTGGCGATGGCCGTGGCCAGACGACGCTTGCCGAGGAACAGCACCGCCGCCAGCAGGATACCGGCCAGAGCGATGGCGCCCGAGGCGATTTCCAGGCTGTGCTTGGCTTCGCCGCCAGCATGCCCTGCGCTTTCCGGCAGCACGCCGGCCAGTGGCGGATGAATCCAGGCGCCAATGAACGTCGACAGCACGATCAGCACACCCAGCGGCAACCAGTGGGAAATCCCGTGGCCGGCGTGGGCTTCGGTCTTCGCTTCGCCGTGGAAGGCGATGAAGATCAGGCGGAAGGTGTACAGCGAGGTCATGAACGCACCGACCAGACCGGCATAAAGCAGGTACTGATGACCGCTGGCGAACGCTTCCCAGAGGATTTCGTCCTTGGAGTAGAAACCCGCAGTGACCAGTGGCAAGGCCGACAGCGCTGCGCCGCCGACGATGAAGCTGGCGTAGGCCAATGGCAGTTTCTTCCACAGACCGCCCATCTTGAAGATGTTCTGCTCGTGGTGGCAGGCAACGATCACCGCACCGGACGCGAGGAACAGCAGCGCCTTGAAGAAGGCGTGGGTCATCAGGTGGAAAATCGCGCCGTCCCATGCACCCACGCCCAGCGCCAGGAACATGTAGCCGATCTGGCTCATGGTCGAGTAGGCGAGGATACGTTTGATGTCGGTCTGCACCAGTGCGGCGAAACCCGCCAGTACCAGGGTCACGCCCCCGACGATGCCGACCAGATGCAGGATGTCCGGAGCGAGGATGAACAGGCCGTGGGTCCGCGCGATCAGGTAAACGCCCGCGGTCACCATGGTGGCGGCGTGGATCAGTGCCGACACCGGAGTAGGACCGGCCATCGCATCCGCCAGCCAGGTTTGCAGCGGCAGTTGCGCGGATTTACCGACAGCACCGCCCAGCAGCATCAGTGTGGCCAGAACGATCCAGAAATCACCGACCTTGAAGTGCTGTGGTGCACGAACCAGCAGTTCCTGAATGTTCAGCGTGCCCAGCTGCTGGAACAGGATGAACAGGCCGATGGCCATGAACACGTCGCCGATGCGGGTCACGATGAAGGCTTTCAGTGCCGCGTTGCCGTTGTTGCGGTTGCTGTAATAGAAACCGATTAACAGGTACGAGCACAGGCCCACGCCTTCCCAACCGAAGTAGATGAACAGCAGGTTGTCGCCCAGGATCAGGAACAACATGCTGGCAATGAACAGGTTGGTGTAGGCGAAGAAGCGCGAATAGCCGTCTTCACCGCGCATGTACCACGAGGCGAACAGGTGAATCAGGAAGCCAACGCCGACCACCACACCGAGCATGGTGATGGACAGGCCATCGACATACAGGGCGAAGTTGGGCTCGAAGCCGTCCACTGACATCCAGCGCCACAGCACCATGGTCAGGTGACCGCCTTCCGGGGGTGAGACGTTGAACTGGAAGATCACGTAAGCGGCCACGATGGCCGACAGGCCAATGGAGCCCACGCCGATCAGGGCTGAGAGGTTTTCCGACCATTTGCCGCGCGAGAACGACAGCAGCAGGAAACCGATCAGGGGGAATACGAAAGTCAGAAAGAGTAGGTTCATCCGCGCATCTCGCTGGCAGCGTCGATATCGAGCGTGTGGAAGCGGCGATACAGTTGCAGCAGAATCGCCAGGCCAATGCTGGCCTCGGCTGCGGCAAGGCTGATCACCAGAATGAACATGATCTGGCCGTCAGGCTGTGCCCAACGGCTGCCCGCGACGACAAAGGCCAGCGCGGCTGCGTTCATCATGATTTCCAGGCTCATCAACACGAACAGAATGTTGCGGCGTACCAACAGGCCCGCCAGGCCGAGGCAGAACAGGATGCCGGCGACCGCCAGACCATGTTCCAGAGGGATTGCTGAGTTCATGGCTTTACTCCTTCGCCTCGTTGCGGCCGACATGGAACGCCGTCACGGCTGCCGCAAGCAGCAGCATCGAGGCGAGTTCGACAACCAGCAGGTAAGGGCCAAACAGGCTGATGCCGACGGCTTTGGCGTCCACCGTGGTGTGACCGATGGAAGCGCCGGTGGAGTTGGCGAACAGCACGTAAATCAACTCCGCCAGGAGCAGGCCGCCCAGCAGAATCGGGCCGAGCCAGATGCCGGGTTTGAGCCAGGCGCGTTCTTGTTGAACCGAGGCCGGGCCCAGGTTCAGCATCATCACCACGAAGACGAACAGCACCATGATGGCGCCCGCGTAAGCGATGACTTCCAGGGCACCGGCAAACGGTGCACCGAGACTGAAGAACGTCATGGCCACGGCTATCAGCGAAATGATCAGGTAGAGCAGGGCGTGCACCGGGTTTGTGTTGGTGATCACCCGAAGGGTGGCCACCACAGCGATGCCGGATGCGAAATAGAAAGCGAATTCCATCTTTCTTCCTTAAGGCAGCAAGCTCTTGACGTTGATGGGCTGGGCTTCGTTCTGGGCATCGCCTTTCGGCTTGCCGGCGATGGCCATCCCCGCAACGCGGTAGAAGTTGTAATCAGGGTTCTTGCCGGGGCCGGAGATCAGCAGATCTTCCTTCTCGTACACCAGATCCTGACGTTTGAACTCGGCCATCTCGAAATCCGGTGTCAGCTGGATCGCGGTGGTCGGGCAAGCTTCCTCACACATGCCGCAGAAGATGCAACGCGAGAAATTGATGCGGAAGAACTCCGGATACCAACGACCGTCGTCGGTCTCGGCCTTCTGCAGCGAGATGCAACCCACCGGGCACGCCACGGCGCACAGGTTGCACGCCACGCAGCGCTCTTCGCCGTCGGGGTCGCGGGTCAGGACGATGCGGCCACGGTAGCGCGGCGGCAGATAGACCTGCTCTTCCGGATATTGCAGGGTGTCACGCTTACGGAAGCCATGGCCGAAGACCATGATCAAGCTGCGCAGCTGGGTACCCGTACCCTTAACGATGTCGCCAATATATTTGAACATGGGTCAAATCCTCACTGAGCCGCCAAGACGACCGCAGCGGTCACCAGCAAATTGATCAGGGTCAGTGGCAAGCAGAACTTCCAGCTGAAATCCATCACCTGGTCATAACGCGGACGAGGGATCGAAGCACGCAACAGGATGAACAGCATGATGAAGAACGCGGTTTTCAGGGCAAACCACATGAACGACAGTTGCGGCAGGATATCGAACGGGCCATGCCAGCCACCGAAGAACAGGGTCACCAGCAGCGCCGAGATCAGGATGATGCCGATGTACTCACCGACGAAGAACATGCCCCATTTCATGCCGGCGTATTCAATGTGGTAACCGTCGGCCAGTTCCTGTTCCGCTTCCGGCTGGTCGAACGGGTGACGGTGAGTCACGGCGACGCCAGCGATGAAGAAGGTACAGAAGCCGAAGAACTGCGGAATGATGAACCACAGGTGATCGGCCTGGTACTTGACGATGTCGCCCATGTTGAACGAACCAACCTGCACCACGATGCCCATCAGTGACAGGCCGAGGAACACTTCGTACGACACGGTCTGCGCCGAGGCACGCAAGCTGCCCAGCAGGGCGTACTTGTTGTTCGATGACCAACCGGCGAACAGCACCGCATAGACCGACAGACCGGCCATGGCGAAGAAGAACAGCAGACCGATGTTCAGGTCGGCGACCACCCAGGTCTGGGTCACCGGGATGACCGAGAACGCGATCAACAGCGCGCTCATGGCCACCACCGGCGCCAGGGTGAAGATCACCCGGTCGACGAAGGGCGGGTTCCAGTCCTCTTTAAAGAACATTTTCAGCATGTCGGCGGCGATCTGGAACATGCCGAACGGACCGACGCGGTTCGGCCCGTAACGGTCCTGCCACCAGCCCAGCAGACGACGTTCGACGAAGCTGAGCAGCGCGCCGCAGACCACCACGGCGAGCAGCACCACGATGGCCTTGACGACGGCGATGATCGAGTCGATCACTTCAGGGGTGAACCAGGTCATTGAGCGGCCTCCTGCAGTGCGTCGACGGTTTTGCCGAACAACGCCGGAGGAATGCCCGCCAGACCGGACGGCAATGCCACCAGGCCTGCGCCCAGTTCTTCACTGATGCGCAGCGGCAGACGCAGTGTCTGTCCGGCAACGCTCAGGCTCAGCAGTGCGCCGTCGTTGACGCCCAGACGGTCCGCTTCGGACTTGGCCAGCGCCACATACGCCTGAGGAATGCGCTCTTGAACCGGTGCGGCTTTGGAGGAAGTCTCCTCGCTGCCGAACAGGTGATAGAACGGCACGACTTGCCAGGTCCCTTGTGCAGGGGAGAAGGCACGCGGGACGTTGGCGAACCAGCCCAGCTTGTCGCCGCTGCTTTCGATCAGGCGCACGCCCGGATCGCCAGCACGCAGGTGACCACCGACTTCGTCCTGGAACTTGTTCCACGCCTGTGGCGAGTTCCAGCCCGGCGACCAGGCGAACGGCACCTGGGAGCGGGGTTCGGCAGAGCCCGAGTAACCTTCCATCGAGAACGCGAACGCGGTGTCTTTGTCCTGCGGCGTACGCGGTTCATGGACGCTAATATTGGCGCGCATGGCGGTCCGGCCGCTGTAACGCAGCGGCTCGCGAGCCAGTTTCAGGCCCTTGATGCGGAACGCAGCAGACGGCGCAGCACCGACGATGCCGGCCAGTTGCGGATTGCTGGCGGCGCAGGCGGCAGTGACGTGGTCGAGCTGAGTCCAGTCAACCGGCTGATTCAACAGGGTAGCGCGCAGGGCATGCAGCCAGCGCCAGCCTTCGTGAACCAGAATGCTTGCGTCCAGGTAAGTTGGATCAAAGACCTGGAAGAAGCGCTGGGCGCGGCCTTCCTGGCTGACCAGCGTACCGTCGCCTTCGGCAAAGCTTGCAGCCGGCAGCACCAGATGCGCGCGGTCGGTGGTGGCGGTCTTCTGGTGATCGGCAACGATGACCACTTTGGCGGCCTTCAATGCAGCCTCGACCGTTGCCGCGTCCACGCGGGTAAACAGGTCGTTTTCCAGCACGACGATGGCGTCGGCCTGGCCGGAAATCACGGCCTGCAGCGCAGCGTCGACCGAGTCGCCACCGAACAGGGTCAGGCCCATGCTGTTGGCTTCCGGCACGATCAGGCTCAGCGAACCCTGCTTGTCGCGCAGCTTCAAGGCTTTGGCGATGTTCGCCGCGGCTTCGATCAGCGCGTTCGAACCCAGCGAGGCGCCGGAGACGATCAGTGGGCGCTTGGCTTCAAGCAACGCGGTGGCAATGCGCTCGGCCAGTTCCAGCGCTTCGCTGTCCAGGCCGACAACGGCCGGAGCGCTCGGGTCGATGGCGTGGGCCACCGCGAAACCGATGCGCGCCAGGTCGTCAGGCGCCGCGTGCACGCACTCTTCGGCGATGTCGTCGAGGCGGGTGTCGGTGAGGCTGGCGATGAACAGAGGGTTCAACTCGTGCTGACCGATGTTCTTCACCGCAGCGTCAAGCCATGGCTGGACTTTCATCGCAGCGGCCATGTCTTCGGCTTTGTTCTTCACCGACTGACGCAAGCCGAGGGCCATGCGCGCAGCGGTCTGGGTGACGTCTTCGCCAAGGATGAACACGGCGTCGTGCTCTTCGACTTCACGCAAGGTCGGGATCGGCAGCGGGCTGTCTTTCAGCACTTGGGCGATCAGGCGCAGACGCTCCAGCTCACCGGCTTCGATGCCCGAGTAGAAATGCTCGGCGCCGACCAGTTCGCGCAGGGCGAAGTTGCTTTCCAGGCTGGCGCGGGGCGAACCGATGCCGACGATGTTGCGCCCGCGCAGCAGGTCAGCCGCTTTATCCAGCGCAGCGTCCAGGCCCAGCTTGATGCCTTCGGCCAGCGGCTGGCGTGGACGGTCCGTGCGGTTGACGTAGCCATAACCGAAACGGCCACGGTCGCAGAGGAAATACTGGTTCACCGAACCGTTGTAGCGGTTCTCAATACGGCGGATTTCGCCATAACGTTCGCCCGGGCTGATGTTGCAGCCGCTTGAGCAGCCGTGGCAGATGCTCGGCGAGAACTGCATGTCCCATTTCCGGTTGTAGCGCTCGGAGTGGGTCTTGTCGGTGAATACACCGGTCGGGCAGACCTCGGTGAGGTTGCCGGAGAACTCGCTTTCCAGGGTGCCGTCTTCAACGCGACCGAAGTACACGTTGTCGTGGGCGCCGAACACGCCGAGGTCAGTGCCGCCAGCGTAGTCCTTATAGAAGCGCACGCAGCGATAGCAGGCGATGCAGCGGTTCATCTCGTGTGCGATGAACGGCCCCAGCTCCTGATTCTGGTGGGTGCGCTTGGTGAAGCGATAGCGGCGCTCGTTGTGGCCGGTCATCACCGTCATGTCCTGCAAATGACAGTGACCGCCTTCCTCGCAGACCGGGCAGTCGTGCGGGTGGTTGGTCATCAGCCATTCGACGACGCTGGCGCGAAACGCCTTGGATTCGTCGTCTTCGATGGAGATCCAGGTGTTGTCAGTGGCGGGTGTCATGCAGGACATGACGATACGACCACGGGTGTCGTTCTCGTCGGTGTACTGCTTGACCGCGCACTGGCGACAGGCGCCAACACTGCCAAGTGCCGGATGCCAGCAGAAATAAGGGATGTCGAGGCCCAGCGACAGACACGCCTGTAACAGGTTGTCTGCGCCATCGACTTCGAGCGCTTTGCCGTCTACGTGGATAGTGGCCATGGTTCAAAGTTCTTCGTTGGCCCGGTGTCAGCGGGCGTGGCTAATGGAATCTCGGTGCCATCCGACTCAAACAGCCTCGCGGCGTCGTCGGATGCAGGGAAGGCGGCCTTGTGAGCCGCCGACCGTTTATTGTGTTATGCGCCGACCATGGTCGGACTGATGACCTGATTGAGGTCGCCCGCACGTGTCGGTGCGATGCCTGCCTCGAATTCCGGCCGGAAGTACTTGATCGCGCTGCCCAGAGGTTCCACGGCGCCCGGTGCGTGGGCGCAGAAGGTTTTGCCTGGGCCGAGGAAGTTGACCAACCCCAGCAGCGTCTCGATATCGCCCGGTTGACCCTGACCGTTTTCGAGGGCGCGCAGCATCTTCACGCTCCACGGCAAGCCATCGCGGCACGGCGTGCAGAACCCGCACGACTCCTGGGCGAAGAACTCTTCCATGTTGCGCAGCAGCGAGACCATGTTGACCTTGTCGTCCACCGCCATCGCCAGACCGGTACCCATCCGGGTGCCGACCTTGGCCACGCCGCCGGCGTAGAACTGGCAGTCGAGGTGTTCCGGCAACAGGAAGCCGGTACCGGCGCCGCCGGGCTGCCAGCACTTGAGCTTGAAGCCGTCGCGCATGCCGCCGGCGTAGTCTTCGAACAGCTCGCGGGCCGGCAGGCCGAATGGCAGTTCCCACAGGCCGGGGTTCTTCACCTTGCCGGAGAAACCCATCAGCTTGGTGCCGTGGTCTTCGCTGCCTTCGCGGGCGAGGGACTTGTACCAGTCGTTGCCGTTGTTGACGATGGCCGGGACGTTGCACAGCGTCTCGACGTTGTTCACGCAGGTCGGCTTGCCCCATACGCCCACCGCAGCGGGGAAGGGCGGCTTGGAGCGCGGATTGGCGCGACGGCCTTCGAGGGAGTTGATCAGTGCGGTTTCTTCGCCGCAGATGTAACGCCCTGCGCCGGTGTGCACGATCAGCTCGAAATCAAAACCGCTGCCGAGGATGTTCTTGCCCAGCAGGCCGGCCGCTTCGGCTTCTTTTACCGCACGGCGCAGGTGCACGGCCGCAGTGGTGTATTCGCCGCGCAGGAAGATGTAACCGCGGTAGGCCTTCAGCGCGCGTGCACTGATCAGCATGCCTTCGATCAGCAGATGGGGCTGTTGCTCCATCAGCATGCGGTCCTTCCAGGTGTTCGGCTCCATTTCATCGGCGTTACACAGCAGGTAACGGATGTTCATGGATTCGTCTTTGGGCATCAGCCCCCACTTCACGCCCGTGGGGAAGCCTGCGCCGCCGCGACCCTTGAGGCCGGAGTCTTTGACGGCCTGGACGATTTCGTCAGGCGACAGTGTGGCGAACGCTTTGCGCGCCGCTGCGTAACCGTCTTTCTTCTGGTATTCATCGAGCCACACCGGCTCGCCGTCATCGCGCAGACGCCAGGTCAGCGGATGGGTTTCCGGAGCGCGGGTGATGAGGTTGGCGGGGCCGAAGGAAGTGATGGTCATACGTAACCCTCCAGCAGCGGGGCGACGCCCGCAGGCTGTAGATTGCCGAAAGTGTCGTCGTCGATCATGACCGCCGGCGCCTTGTCGCAGTTGCCCAGGCAGCAGGCCGGCAGCAGCGTGAAGCGGCCGTCGGCGGTGGTCTGACCCAGGCCGATGCCCAGCTTGCTCTGAATCTCGCTGACGATGTCTTCGTGACCCGCGATGAAACAGACCATGCTGTTGCAGACGCGAATGATGTGGCGGCCTACCGGCTGACGGAAGATCTGGCTATAGAACGTCGCCACGCCTTCAACGTCGCTGGCAGGGATGCCCAGCACTTCGCCGATGGCGTAGATGGCGCCGTCCGGCACCCAGCCGCGTTCCTTCTGAACAATCTTCAGGGCTTCGATGGACGCCGCGCGCGGGTCCTCGTAGTGATGCATTTCGTGCTCGATGGCCGAGCGCTCGGATTCGCTCAGGGCGAAACGGTCTGTCTGGATAAGCGTGCTGTTCATGCTTAGCGGTCCACGTCGGCCATAACGAAATCGATACTACCCAGGTACGCAATCAAGTCCGCGACCATGCTGCCTTTGATCACCGAAGGGATCTGCTGCAGGTGCGGGTAGCTTGGGGTGCGAATCCGGGTACGGTAGCTCATGGTGCCGCCGTCGCTCGTCAGGTAATAACTGTTGATGCCCTTGGTCGCTTCGATCATCTGGAAAGATTCGTTGGCCGGCATGACCGGGCCCCACGAAACCTGCAGGAAGTGGGTGATCAGGGTTTCGATGTGCTGCAGGGTGCGTTCTTTCGGCGGCGGCGTGGTCAGCGGGTGATCCGCCTTGTACGGGCCGGCCGGCATGTTGCGCATGCACTGCTCGATGATTTTCAGGCTCTGGCGCATCTCTTCGACGCGGACCATGCAGCGATCGTAGGCGTCGCCGTCGTGGGCCAGGGGCACTTCGAATTCGAAGTTCTCGTAACCCGAATACGGACGTGCCTTGCGCAGGTCGAAGTCCAGACCGGTCGCGCGCAGGCTGGGCCCGGTGACGCCCCATTCCAGCGCTTCCTTGGTGTTGTACGCAGCGACGCCGACGGTACGACCCTTGAGGATGCTGTTCTGCAGCGCTGCCTTGGTGTACTCGTCGAGACGCTTGGGCATCCAGTCGATGAAATCCTTGACCAGTTTTTCCCAGCCGCGCGGCAGGTCGTGGGCGACACCGCCGATGCGGAACCAGGCCGGGTGCAGACGGAAACCGGTGACGGCTTCGATCACGGTGTAGGCGCGCTGACGGTCGGTGAACGTGAAGAACACCGGGGTCATGGCGCCCACGTCCTGGATGTAGGTCCCCAGGAACAGCAGGTGGCTGGTGATACGGAAGAACTCGGACATCATGATGCGGATGACGTTGACCCGATCCGGCACGGTGATGCCGGCCAGTTTCTCGACCGAGAGCACGTAAGGCAGGTTATTCATCACGCCGCCGAGGTAATCGATGCGGTCGGTGTACGGAATGTAGCTGTGCCAGGACTGGCGCTCGGCCATTTTCTCGGCGCCACGGTGGTGGTAACCGATGTCAGGCACGCAGTCGACGATCTCTTCGCCGTCCAGTTGCAGGATGATGCGGAACGCACCGTGGGCCGAAGGGTGGTTCGGGCCCAGGTTGAGGAACATGTAATCCTCGTTGGTGCCGGAACGCTTCATGCCCCAGTCTTCCGGACGGAAACGCGCGGCTTCCTCTTCCAGTTGCTGCTTGGCCAGCGTCAGGCTGTAGGGGTCGAATTCGGTGGCGCGGGCCGGGAAATCCTTGCGCAGCGGGTGACCTTCCCAGGTCGGCGGCATCATGATCCGGGTCAGGTGCGGGTGGCCCGGGAAGTCGATCCCGAACATGTCCCAGACTTCACGCTCGTACCAGTTGGCGTTCGGCCAGATGCTGGTCACGGTCGGCATGCTCAGGTCGCTTTCGGACAGCGCGACCTTGAGCATGACGTCGCTGTTACGTTCTATCGACATCAAGTGATAGAACACGGTGAAGTCGGCGTCCGGCAGGCCACGGCGCTTGGTGCGCAGGCGTTCGTCGACGCCGTGCAGGTCGTACAGCATCACGTACGGCTTGGGCATCTGACGCAGGAAGGTCAGGATTTCGATCAGCCGCGCACGTTGCACCCACAGCACGGGCATGCCAGTGACGGTGGACTGGGCGCTGAAGGCTTCAGCGCCAAAACGGTTATGGAGTTCAACGACGACCTCTTGGTCGTCAGCCTTGTGAGGCGGGATGTACAGAGCGGTGTCTGCAGTCATAGGTCTCGATCGCTATCGGTCAACGTACAGAATGAACCCAGGTTCAGGCTTCTTTTTGTAAAAGAAAAACTGGATCAGACTTCGTCGGGGCTGCGCAGGTTGGTCACCGCAATACGCTGTTCGCGGCGCTGTTCCTTCTGCGACGGCATCTCGGCGCGATAAACGCCCTGATCACCGACGACCCAGGAAAGGGGACGACGCTCCTGGCCAATGGATTCCTGCAACAGCATCAAGCCTTGCAGAAATGCCTCTGGACGGGGCGGGCAGCCGGGCACGTAAACATCCACAGGGAGGAATTTATCCACGCCCTGAACCACGGAATAGATGTCATACATGCCACCGGAGTTGGCACAGGCGCCCATGGAGATGACCCACTTGGGCTCCAGCATTTGCTCATAGAGGCGCTGGATGATCGGGGCCATCTTCAGAAACGGGGTGCCGGCGATGACCATGAAATCCGCTTGGCGCGGCGATGCCCGGATCACTTCGGCGCCGAATCGCGCGATGTCGTGGGGCGCCGTGAACGCGGTGGTCATTTCCACATAGCAGCACGACAGGCCGAAGTTGTACGGCCAAAGGGAGTTCTTGCGACCCCAGTTGACCGCGCCATTCAGCACGTCTTCGAGCTTGCCCATGTAGATGTTTTTGTGGACTTGGTCTTCTAACGGATCGGAAACGACTTCGCGTTCGCCGATGGGGTACTGCTCGTTAGGAGCATCCGGGTCGATCCTGGTGAGATTATATTGCATTGCCAAAGCCTCATTGTTTTAGCTTCGCCTGCCGGTTACGACGACCAACGGGAGCCCAATCGAGCGCCCCTACCCGCCATAGGTAGACAAGACCTGCCAACAGAATTGCTATGAAAACGAGCGCTTCGGCGAAGCCGGTCCAGCCGCTTTCGCGGACGGACACAGACCAGGCGTACAGAAAGAGGGCTTCAATGTCGAAAATCACGAAGAGCATCGCGACCAGATAGAATTTTGCCGAGAGCCGCAGACGGGCGCCGCCGGTGGGCAGCATGCCGGATTCGAACGGTTCGTTTTTACTGCGGCCCCAGGCTTTGGAACCCAGCAGGCTGGAAAGGCCGAGCATGAAGGCGCAGAGGCCGACGACACCAAGGAGAAACACGGCGAAGCCCCAATTGTGGGCAATCAATCCTGTCGAGTCGGGCATGCTGGCAGTCCTTAACAGAGAGCAAAGGTCTCTGGGCTTGGAAAAGAAGTAGAAGCAGTGACGATATGTCGCAGTGCGATCAATTCCGGGATTTTATGTGCAAAAGGAGGGCAAGTAAATTTTCTGCATCAAATTTATTCGCAGGATTAATGAGATAGGTCACGGTTTTCATGCTTAGCCCCAGCGGGGACGGGCATCGAAGAGGGTTTGGAGAAATATGTTTCTTACGGCGCGGCGACAGTTCGACCTGACTTAAATGATAATAAATATCATTTGGCGGCTGGGTTTGATGTGTGTCACTGGAACGTGACGAAGTTCCCGTTTAATTAGCCGGGAGAGGAAGACGGTTATTGAGTGTGTGGTTAATTAACTTTTAGACGCTGATTTGAGTTGTCTATCGTTAATAGTTGACCAGCAACGTAGGTTTAATCCCTCACTGTCATCAGAAAGCCGCCCGTAGGCGGCCTCTGAATTCCCAATGCGTAGTGGCTTAATGGAACTGTTCTTCTTCCGTCGAACCCGTCAGTGCGGTCACTGAAGACTTGCCGCCCTGAATGACCGTGGTCATGTCATCGAAGTAGCCGGTTCCCACTTCCTGCTGGTGCGCCACGAAGGTGTAGCCCTTGGCCGCGTCGGCAAACTCCTGTTCTTGCAGTTTCACGTAGGCGGTCATGTCGTTGCGGGCGTAGTCGTGCGCCAGGTTGAACATGCTGTGCCACATGTTGTGGATGCCGGCCAGCGTGATGAACTGATGCTTGTAGCCCATTGCCGACAGCTCGCGCTGGAATTTGGCGATGGTCGCGTCGTCCAGATTCTTCTTCCAGTTGAAGGAAGGCGAGCAGTTGTAGGACAGCAGCTGATCCGGGTATTCCTTTTTGATCGCTTCGGCGAAGCGACGGGCCTCGTCCAGATCCGGCTTGGCGGTTTCACACCAGATCAGATCGGCATATGGCGCGTACGCCAGGCCGCGGGCAATCGCCTGGTCGAGGCCGGCTCGTACTTTGTAGAAGCCTTCCGGCGTGCGGGTGCCGGTCACGAACGGCTGGTCATACGGGTCGCAGTCCGAGGTCAGCAGGTCTGCGGCGTTGGCATCGGTACGCGCCAGAATGATGGTCGGCACGCCGGCAACGTCAGCCGCCAGGCGGGCAGCCACCAGTTTCTGTACGGCTTCCTGGGTGGGCACCAGCACCTTGCCGCCCATGTGACCGCATTTTTTCACGGACGCCAGTTGGTCTTCGAAGTGCACGCCCGCTGCGCCTGCCTCGATCATGCTCTTCATCAGTTCGTAGGCGTTGAGCACGCCGCCGAAACCGGCTTCGGCGTCGGCCACGATCGGCGCGAAGTAATCGATATAGCCTTCGTTGCCCGGGTTTTTGCCGGCTTTCCACTGGATCTGGTCGGCACGGCGGAACGAGTTATTGATGCGCTTGACCACGGTCGGCACCGAGTCCACCGGGTACAGCGACTGATCGGGGTACATCGATTCGGCGGAGTTGTTGTCCGCCGCGACTTGCCAGCCAGACAGGTAAATCGCCTGGATGCCGGCTTTGACTTGTTGCACGGCCTGACCGCCGGTGAGGGCGCCCATGCAGTTGACGAAATCCTTGTCGGGTCGGAAGGACGGCTTGGCGCCCTGGGTCACCAGGTTCCACAGCTTGTCAGCGCCCAGCTTTGCAAACGTGTGTTCAGGCTGAACCGAGCCACGCAGGCGGACGACGTCAGCAGCGGAGTAGGTGCGGGTTACGCCTTTCCAGCGTGGATTCTCGGCCCAGTCTTTCTCGATGGCTGCAATTTGTTGTTCGCGTGTCAGTGCCATGGGGTAAACCTCGTTGCTTGGTGTTGTGGGTCTTGAGGTGAAGCTCCTTGCTTCGCCGGCGCCGGGTTTCTTCAAGGCGCACTGATGGCTGCTCACTGAATCGGAAAGCATGGATTCTCAGTCAGATTTTTTCGCCATCAGGATGATGAGGCGATGAAGCTGCCTTTTGGGCGGAAATGACGCTAATCGGCACGAACATGCAGAGTTCGAGCGCGATCAGGAGGCGTTCTGCACGACCTCCGATCAGCGGGAGCGAGGCCATCATGCCTCGCCGATTTTGCCTCGTCAAACACTTTGTAGTGCTTTTTTGAGAGCACTACATTCTTCGTCTAATACGACTTGTCGGTCAGTTTCAGGCGTGTGAGTGCTGAGAAGGGGAAGTCAACGCGGGTACTGGGCGGTCACGGTATGGAGGCAGGATGTAGTGCCGGATTGGGCACTACATAATTGGCGGTATCTAACCGGAATAGCACGGATGGCCACGGTCCATGTGGGAGCGAGCTTGCTCGCGAAAGCCTTTTGTCAGCCACCGGAGAGCCATTGGCTGCACCGGCCTCTTCGTGAGCAAGCTCACTCCCACAATTTTGCGCAGTGGCTAAATCACCCTTGGCTTGGCATTGCGATAACGAGCGGTTCCCCTCAATCCAGGCTATCGACCTTCACCCGCAGCTGCATGTCATTGCTGCCCTGTGTCGAATAGCGTCGGACGACGCCATGCTCGTCGGCGCGGGACTGATCGCTGGCGCCGGCCAGCGTGATCCACTCACCCAGCCGACCACTGACTTGCGTGTCGGTGCTCTGCACTTTGATGGCGTCGGCCTGTTGCTGGCTCATGCGGTCGTTGTTGGTGCTGATGCTCAGGTGGACTATGTCACCGGTGACCGTCGCGGTGACGTAGAAGCCCTGGGTCACGTTTCGATACTGCGTGTTGGTCTGCGGGTAGCCATAGCCATCGGACTGCACCGTGGTGATAGGTATGCTCTGGCCCATCTGAATCAGCGCCGGCGTCCCTTCGTTGGCCTGAACCTGTTGCACGCCACCGTCGCGACTTGCGGTGCCGTAATTCTGGATGCGCGTGCGGCCGTCGGCGCTGATGCGTCCGTCCTGGGAACGCACGGTGCCATTGACCGAGTAACCCTGGTCGCTCTGGACCGTGCTGTCACTGGTGTCGACGCTGATCATGAGTCGCTTGGGCGCGGTATCGAGTTGACCGAGCAGGTCGCGCAGTTCGCTGATCTTGTCTGGTTCGGCGTTGACGATCAGCTTGTTGCCATAGGCATTGACGCTGCCTTCGTTGCCCAGAAACGACTTTACGGTGGGCAGCAGATCGTCGCTGGTGCGGTAATTCAGGGGGATGACTTCAGTGGCGGCCGCGGCCGTGAAGCTGCAAGCCAACAACAGTGAAGCGAGGAGGGTGCGTAATGACATCGATGTGGTCTCCGCGAGGGGCGCGTCTGAACGACGAGTTTGCCAGTTTGTCGGCCCGCGCAGCACCAAGTTGAATCGCAGGCAGCAAAACGCCCCGGTGCTCGCGTTTCAGCATAGACAGCTGAGGCGCGAACGCCGGGGCGCCGGGTGCAGCAATGGGCAATCAGTGCGAGTGGCGCACCATGTCCACGTGGGGCAGGCCGGCTTCGAGGAACTCGTCGCTGACCACGCTAAAACCGAAGCGCTCGTAGAGTGCCGTGGCATGAACCTGAGCGCTGAGCCGCTGCTGTTTCAGGCCGCGGCGCTCTGCTTCGGCGAGGATGGCGGTGATCAGCGCCTCGCCTACGTTCAGCCCGCGCCAGTCTTTCAGCACGGACAATCGGCCAAACTCACCGTCCGGCAACAGGCGCGCGGTGCCCACGGCGTAATCGCCTTCCAGCGCCAGAAAATGCAGAGCGTCTGCATCTTCCGAGTCCCATTCCAGTTCGGGCGGCACCGACTGTTCCGACACGAATACAGCGTCGCGAATGCGCCGGATGTCGGCGTTGTCTTTCTGCCAGTCGGCTACCCGTACGTGGATCTTATTCATCAGCAAACCCCAGACTTCCTTGTTTGACCAGCTCACAGAGCAGGTTACGTCCATCGTCATCTGCCAGCCATTGGCCCAGATTGTCGATATGCAGCGCATCGGCTGCACAGATCATTTTCAACAGTTCGCGCAGATGGCCCGGCAACAGACGGCTCTGACCGCTGGCGAACAACAGCAGGTCGTCGTCGACTTCCGACCACGCCAGTCGCGCGCTCGGGTTGCGGATCAGCACGGCGCCCTGTTCCAGACTGTCGAGCAGCTCGCTCTCGGCCAGTTCCGGGCCGACCACCAGCTCGGGATAACGCGGCTCGGTCATGAACTGGCCGAACCAGGTCAGCAGCAGGCGCTCGTCACCCATGTGCTCGGCCAGCAAGCCCTTCAGGCGATCAAGGGCATCACGCTGAATCTGGTGCGGATCGCTGACCGGTTGCGCGTCGGCATCGGTGTAGCGTTCTTCTTCAGACATGAACTGGCTGAGGAAGTCCGTGAAGTGGGTCAGCACTTCAGCGGCGCTTGGCGCGCGGAAGCCCACCGAGTACGTCAGGCACTCATCCACGGCGACGCCGCAGTGGGCCAGACGCGGGGGCAGATAGAGCATGTCGCCCGGTTCCAGCGTCCACTCGTCGGTACCCTGGAAGTCGGCGAGGATGCGCAGGTCGGCGTGCTCGAGCAGTTGGCTCTCGGCGTCGCACATCTGACCGATCTGCCAGTGACGCTTGCCGTGACCCTGCAGCAGGAACACGTCGTAGTTGTCGAAATGCGGACCCACGCTGCCGCCTGGCGCGGCGTAGCTGATCATCACGTCATCGATGCGCCAGCTCGGCAGGAAGCGGAAGTTTTCCAGCAGTTCGCTGACTTCAGGCACGAACTGATCCACGGCCTGGACCAGCAAGGTCCACTCACGCTCCGGCAGTTTGCTGAATTCGTCTTCGGCGAACGGGCCGCGGCGCAGCTCCCACGGGCGCTCGCCTTTCTCGATGACCAGGCGCGATTCAACTTCTTCTTCCAGCGCCAGGCCCGCCAGTTCGTCGGCGTCGATCGGGCTCTGGAAATCCGGAATGGCCTGACGGATCAGCAAAGGTTTCTTCTGCCAGTAGTCACGCAGGAACTCGCGCGCTGTGATGCCACCTAGGAGCTGAAGAGGGATGTCAGGATTCATGTGTAACCTATTGAAAAAACGAGTTTTTACGACGGGAATAAAAACGCCCGGCTCAGCCGGGCGTTCAGAGCGTGTGCAGTGCGGTCAGATGCGCTTGGCTTGCGCCACGGCGTTGCCGATGTAGTTCGCCGGCGTGAGCTTTTTCAGCTCGGCCTTGGCTTCGGCAGGCATGTCCAGACCGTCGATGAAGGTCAACAGTGCTTCAGGGCCGATGCCCTTGCCGCGGGTCAATTCCTTGAGCTTCTCGTACGGGTTCTCGATGTCGTAGCGACGCATGACTGTCTGGATCGGCTCGGCCAGGACTTCCCAGCAAGCGTCCAGATCGGCGGCGATCTTCTGCTCGTTGAGTTCCAGCTTGCCGATGCCTTTCAGGCTCGCTTCGTAGGCAATCACGCTGTGAGCGAAGCCCACGCCGAGGTTACGCAGCACAGTGGAGTCCGTCAGGTCACGCTGCCAACGGGAGATTGGCAATTTGCTGGCCAAATGCTGGAACAGCGCGTTGGCGATGCCGAGGTTGCCTTCGGAGTTTTCGAAGTCGATCGGGTTGACCTTGTGCGGCATGGTCGACGAGCCGATTTCGCCGGCGATGGTGCGCTGCTTGAAATAGCCCAGGGAGATGTAGCCCCAGATGTCGCGGTCGAAGTCGATCAGGATCGTGTTGTAACGGGCGATCGCGTCGAAAAGCTCGGCGATGTAATCGTGCGGCTCGATCTGCGTGGTGTAGGGGTTGAAGCCCAGACCCAGCTCGTCTTCGATGAAGGCGCGGGCGTTGGCTTCCCAGTCGATGTCCGGGTAGGCCGACAGGTGCGCGTTGTAGTTGCCGACGGCGCCGTTGATCTTGCCCAGCAGCGGCACGGCAGCGACTTGAGCGATCTGGCGTTCCAGGCGGTAAACGACGTTGGCCAGTTCCTTGCCCAGGGTGGTCGGCGAGGCTGGCTGACCGTGGGTGCGCGAGAGCATCGGCACGGCGGCGAAGCGGATCGCCAGCTCGCGGATCGACTCGGCGATTTCCCGCATCAACGGCAGCAGCACGGTGTCGCGGCCTTCGCGCAGCATCAGCGCGTGGGACAGGTTGTTGATGTCTTCGCTGGTGCAGGCGAAGTGGATGAACTCGCTGACCTTGGCCAGCTCCGGCAACTTGGCCGCCTGCTCCTTGAGCAGGTACTCGATGGCCTTGACGTCGTGGTTGGTGGTGCGCTCGATCTCTTTCACGCGCTCGGCATGCTCGAGAGCGAAATCGTTAGCCAGGGCATCGAGGAGGGCGTTGGCCTCGGCGGAGAATGCCGGCACTTCAGGGATTTGCGGGTGAGCCGCCAGGCGTTGCAGCCAGCGTACTTCCACCAGGGCGCGGAAACGGATCAGGCCGTACTCGCTGAAAATCGGGCGCAGGGCCTGGGTTTTGCCGGCGTAGCGGCCATCTACAGGGGAAACCGCAGTGAGCGAAGAAAGCTGCATGGGGTGTTCTCGGACTGTCAGGCGACGAAAAGGGGCGCGTATCATACATGAAAATTCCGGTCAGCCGAGGCTGGCTGACCGTTATGACTCGCGCGATGTCAGGTTCGGAGCGGGCTGAATGGGGTTGGCCACTCAGCGGTGAAGCAATGGATACAGTTCTTTCAATAACTTGCGGCGGCTGATGACCAGTTGCCAGCGGTGGCCGCCCACTTGTCGCCAAAGGCGCGCGCAGCGAATACCGGCGAGTAACAGCGCGCGGATTTTCGAGGCGTTGTTGGGTTGCTGCAGATTGCGCATGTCGCCGTGGACCTGAATCCGCTGACGCAAGGTGCTCAGGGTGTCCTGATACAGCGCGCCGCTGGCGGCAATGACGTTCTCGTGAACGATACCGAAATGCTCGACCTGGGATTTGATCTGCGGCAGGCGCTTGCCGATGGTGTCGAGCATGTCCTCGCGCTTGGACAGTTGACGTTCCAGGCCCAGCATCGCCAGGGCATAACGCAGGGGTTCCCGTTGCAGCGTGGCCGGATCCCGTTCCAGAGCGCTGGCGAGGGCGCGATAGCCCTCGTGCAGATTCAGGTCGTCGCCACCGAACACGTCCAGCGTGTCTTTCGGGTCCATGACCAGCAGCGTGCCCATCAGGCAGCCAACAGCCGCTTCACCGGCCTGGCCGGTCTTGGCGATGCGATCGACCAGCACAGCGGCCTGAAAGACTCCGGCCAGGGCGACAAGTTGTTCCTGAATCGGGGTCATCAACGTGCATCCCTGGTGTGCCACGGCTCGGCGATTTCGATAACGCCGCCGCCGAGGCAGACCTCGCCGTCGTAAAACACCACGGACTGGCCCGGCGTCACGGCGCGTTGCGGTTCGTCGAAGGTGGCGCGATAGCCGGTCTCGGTACGTTCCAGTGTGCAGCTCTGGTCGCTCTGGCGGTAACGCACTTTGGCGGTCAGCTGGCGCGGGCTGCTGAGGTCGATCGGATTGACCCAGTAGATCTCCGACGCGAGCAGGGCGCGGGAGAACAGCCACGGGTGTTCGTTGCCCTGGCCGACGATCAGCTCGTTGTGCTCCAGATCCTTGACCAGCACGTACCACGGCTCATCGCCGGCGTCCTTCAGTCCGCCGATGCCCAGGCCCTGGCGCTGGCCGATGGTGTGGTACATCAGGCCGGCATGCCGACCGATGACCTCGCCCTCGGTGGTCTTGATTTCGCCGGGCTGCGCAGGCAGGTATTGCTTGAGGAAGTCGGTGAAACGACGCTCGCCGATGAAGCAAATGCCGGTCGAGTCCTTCTTCTTCGCGGTCGCCAGCTGGTATTTCTCGGCGATGGCACGCACCTCGGGCTTCTCCAGTTCACCGACCGGGAACAGGGTCTTGGCGATCTGCTCACCGCCGACGGCATGCAGGAAGTAGCTCTGGTCCTTGTTCGGGTCCAGGCCCTTGAGCAGTTCGGTGCGGCCGTCGATGTCGCGGCGGCGCACGTAGTGCCCGGTGGCAATCAGGTCAGCGCCGAGCATGAAGGCGTAGTCGAGAAAGGCTTTGAACTTGATCTCGCGGTTGCACAGGATGTCCGGGTTCGGCGTGCGCCCGGCTTTGTATTCTTCGAGGAAATGCTCGAAGACGTGATCCCAGTACTCGGCCGCGAAATTCACGGTGTGCAGTTTGATACCGATCTTGTCGCACACAGCCTGGGCGTCCGCGAGGTCGTCCATGGCGGTGCAGTATTCCGTTCCGTCGTCTTCTTCCCAGTTCTTCATGAACAGGCCTTCCACCTGGTACCCCTGCTCCATGAGCAGAAGGGCGGAGACCGAAGAATCCACGCCGCCGGACATGCCGACAATGACGCGCTTCTTTTCTGTATCGGAAAAGGCTGAATCAGACATAGGAATTCGATTGGGTAGCAGCAGGAAAGGGCGCGATTCTAGCAGGGAGTCGGCGCCAAGGCTAAAAGCTATTCAGTTGCACAGACGCATGGGATGAGTAGGACCTGCTTCAGCCGGGAAAGGGCCAGTCAGTCGCGTACAACGTCCAGAATGTGAATCGGGCCTGCCAGGTAGTCGTCGATGCAGCGCAATACCAGCTTGCTGCGCCAGCGCTCCGGTTGACGGGCGAGTTCGTCGCGGCTGAACCAGGGCGCGCCGACGATGCCGGTGTCCAGCGCACGTTCGGGGTGGTGCCGCGTTGCTTTGGCCGAAAAGCACACGCGCTGGTAGGTCACGCCATTCGATGGCGCTGTGTACAGGTAAATGCCGACGACGCCCGTCAGTTCGACGTCCCAGCCGGTTTCTTCCAGCGTTTCGCGGATGGCCGCTTCGCGCAACGTTTCATCAGGCTCGAGGTGCCCGGCAGGCTGATTGAGCACGAGCTTGCCGTTTTTCAATTCTTCGACGAACAGGAAACGGCCATCGTCTTCGATGACGGTTGCGACGGTGATGTGGGGGTGCCAAGTCATGGATAGCTCGGAGAATATAAATAAGGTTTCGGAGCATAGCCGCTACAGTGACCTGCCTCAAACCCGTCCTCTTGGCTACCGTTGGTCTTATCCAGCATTTGCTTTTCTTGCCAGGGAAAAATAGTGCTTAACTGAAAGATAAGGTTGTTGTATCAGTGCGCAAGTCCGCATTCATTGAGTGCCGGATATCGTCGCCCGTTATAAATGGAGAAGTACATGAACACTATGGATGGTGATAAAGGCCGGTCGTGCGCCTGTCGGTATGTAGACGTTATTGGATGGCGACCTATCGTTTTCGGGGTGATACTTCTAATTGGATTAATGCAAAGAGGGTGGGCGGGGCCGCTTGAAGTGGGAGGCGAGCAGCGGGGCAGTGCAGCAGCGTCGCCGGAGCTAATATTACAAGCCAAAGACCGCAGTCTTCAGAAACCTGAACCCGACCACGCCGGAGTAGGCAACAGCGCGCCATACATTCGGGATTTTTCCAAGCCCTATAATGAATATGTCTGGGTAACGGCTCATAACGGTTATCTGAATGACCTGGATGAACAGTTGGAGCGAGGTGTTCGCGGATTGATGTGGGACGTTCACCCCTTCAGGCTGGGGGCCTATCCCGACTACTGGACCGAGGCCTATTTGTGTCATGAAACCTTGGGCGGTTATGAGGAGAGTCCGTGCGCTCCTGCATCCAAAACAAGAAAACCATTCAAGGACGAACTGCAAAAAGTCATGCGGTTTCTTGATAAGGAAGAGAATAAATCCGCTGTCGTTACTATATTGCTGCAAGATCGAGTCGAACGCCGATTTATCGAAGAGGCCTTTGCCAGCGTGCCTGGTTTGTCGGACTACGTATTTGATGTAAGAGACTACATTCGCGATGATCATTGGCCAACGTTGCAGCAAATAATCGACAGTCACAAAAGGATCATCTTTTTCGTTGAGAACCTCAACGGTGAGTATCCAACGCCGGCCAAGCCTGTCTACCTGGCCAAGGGTTCAAATTTCAAGGTGGAGAATACCTATGATCTGGGGTCTACAACCTCTGATAACTGGGAGTGTGTTACTCGCTGGTCAGACATCCCGCTGACAACTCCTTACGCCTCGGAAGTCGGGTTTACATCGTGGCCCAGGCTTTTTACCCTGAATCAGTTCCACACGTTGTTTTCCTCCCCCGCCCATGCCGCCCAGATCGACAATAATTTAACGTGGATGGAACACCGGATTGACCGTGCGTGCGCGGTCGCAAATGAGAAACGGTTGATTCCCAACTTCCTCGCTCTGGATTACTCCCAAGTGGGTGATGCGGTCGCCTATGCTGGTGCATTGACCGAGGGCGGCGTCTACTTCTATGAGGATAACAACGGTGTCTCCGAGGCTCATCCAGATTCAACGCTTCACGCAGGTCCCACCAGTGCTTTGAACTCAGACGTCGTCTGCGTCTTGCCCACCAGTGTCGAGTGGGATATTCGCTTAAAAGCTGCAGGGTGCGAGAACGACGAAACACGATCCCTTGCACTTAGGGGTGTCAAGAAAGGCACCAGTATAAAAGTCTTCGATCAACCTAATGCGAGCAAGTCGGACGACTACACCGTCATCAACGTGTTGCGTGACATCGGGCTCAGCGAGCGAGTCGTGGTGGGCAGTTATGAGCGCTCTTACACCAACGCAGATGTAGAGGTGACCTATCACCCTCACAACGGTCTTGATGGCAAGGTCTCACACATCATTATCGAGCCCGAGACAGGCAGCATCATGCCTAAAATAAAATTGGCTGACGACAGCGACAATGACGTTTGCTCTGTTCCGGTGGATGCGGCCATTTCATTTGAGTTGGGCGGCAATGGTGATGCTTATGGATGTTCAAACGATGATGCCCAGTCCTTTGTGCTGACGGGGGCTTTGGCCGGCAGCACTATCACGCTCTTTGGTACTAAAGATGCGTCCGAAACCTGTTCGCAGGGTTGCGTCAGATTATTTGTACGCAAGGACATGACCGCTCCCTTCAGCATTGCCAATCTGGATGGGTTCGGTGCGAGCACGGAAAGTGCTGACGGATCGGTATTGGCTGTTCGATATGGGGGCGATCAGCAACTGGCGGGCAAGGTCTCTTATATGAAGGTGTCACTGGACAGCTTTACGGGCCAGGACGTCGTGCCAACAAGTGCGGAGGCCGATGGCTCTTTTGGTAGTTGGGGGGCTAAAGCTCAGTGCCCGGTCGGCCGGTTTGCCTGGGGGTTCAGTTTGAAAATCGAAAAGAACCAGGGTAGCGGAGATAACACAGGGCTCAACTCAGTCAGAATGTTTTGTTCAGAAGACGCTCAGTCAAACCCGATCGAGAGTGCGGGAGGAAGCTGGGGGGACTGGAGCGCGACGTATAAGTGCACCCCTTCGAACGGGCCGCTCAAGGGTTTTGCCATGAGGACGCTATGGCCCAGAGATCACAGCGACGAGGTGGTCGCAACCGACCTCATCGGCGTCTGCCAGGACGGTACCCGAATTGGCGGAGCCATGCCTGAAGACTGGGGAGTCTGGAGCAGCGATTTTATCTGTCCTGCGGATCTGTACGCCGCAGGGTTTATAACGCGGCTCGAGGGTTATCAGGGGGAGGGTGACGACACTGCCCTGAACGGCATGAGAATGTATTGTGCCCGCACCTTTGACGAGGTGTTGCCCACAAAGCCGGTCATACAGCAAGTGACCCCTGGAACGTCTGTGATCTACTGGGACGATTCCGTAAACCAGGATGGCATCGCCGAATTCGAGATATCGGGTGATGGCCGAGTGTTGGGAAGTACCCACACCAACTTCTATGAATTCAACACGCAAGGCATCAGTGAGGTGTCCGTCGTAGCGGTCGACTTTGATGGCAATCGTTCTGCGCCCTCATCCGTAGCGATTCCGGCGTTCGATGCCACACCGCCTGCCACGCCGACAGGGCTGAAGGTCGTCAATCACCAGGGCGGGCTGTTTGAAATAAGCTGGGATGAGATCGCGGGCTCCGCAAGCAGCCTGGCATATGAGATTTCCTACGATGGACAGGTGCAAGGGGTAACGCCCCAAACGTCGATAGCGATCGACCAAGCTGTAACACCGCTCAACTTCATGCTGGCCCTTCGTGCTCACAAGTTTAATGACACTTATTCGGCGCCCGTATCCCTGTTTATCGACAGGACCCCCCCTCAGTCACCTTCAGACTTGAGTTTCAGTGACCTGCAAAGCCACTCGTTGAAATTGAGCTGGGCCGCGTCGTCTGACGAGACGAAAATGAAGGGGTACGCGGTTTACAGGGATGGCAGCCTGTTGGCCGAGACAGCAGGCACGACATTCACTGTCGAGGGGTTGGAGATCGGTGTGAACTACACCTTCGCTGTCCAGGCCAGGGACGCCGCTGATAACCAGTCAGCTGTTGTTTCTGTGTTCGTTGATCGTGAAGCGCCGTCTACGCCCCGTGACATTGAATACAGCGATGTGACACCGACGTCGCTGAAACTTTCATGGCTTCCCTCACACGACAATGTGGGTGTGGTCGGGTATCGCATTGTGCGGGACGATGGCGCGACCTTCGATACCGAAACCCCCGACTACCACGACACCACGCTTAAACCCCTGACGACTTATCGTTACAGTGTGAGCGCCTACGACGCCAACCTTAACCCATCGCAGCCCACGATGCTTTTGGTGGATCGCGAACCACCGTCAGCGCCGTCCGGGGCCCGATACAGCGAGGACACAGGCACCACGTTGCTTATCCAGTGGACCGCCTCCACCGATGATGTCGGCGTAACGGGCTACCACATTTACCGAGATGATCTGCCTGAGGCGATCGGTGAAACTGATCTGACGACGTTCACTGCATCGGGCCTGACCCCCGCAACGACCTACACCTTTCACCTGGAAGCGTTCGATGCCGCCGGCAATCAATCTGCCCGCGCCCTGCTGCTTGTTGATCGGGTTGCGCCAGTGCTTGCGCCGTTCTTTTATGCCTATGGCGCGAATGGTGCTGAAACAGACACGCCTCTTTTGAAGTGGGAGGATGCGACCGACGACACCGGCGTGGCCGGCTACGAACTATCGGTGGATGGAAACGTAGTACAAACCGCCAGCGAAAGACCCGTCAAGACCGCCGATCTGGGCCTCAGCACTGGCGAAAACCATACCTTTGGTCTTAGGGCCTATGATGCGGCGGGTAACCATTCAGCCCCTAAGGAGCTCGTGATGTATCACGGCCGCCCCTCGATGCCGATAGACTTAAAAGGCACGTTAATGCCAGGTGGTGGGGTCATCTTCGATTGGGACAGGGGTGATCCGTCAACCACCCGGTATTCAATCCAGACAGACGCAGGGGTTGAGACCGAGCAACCTGACGTTCGATTCCCCACATTGGTCAATGAGGCGCTTGACCCCCCTTCGGTCGCCGTGAAGCTAGAGGCCATCAACAGCGAAGGCGCCAAATCGTTAAGTATTTTCTGCAAGAAAACGGATCCAGCCACGCCCACCTTTGACCGCTGTGAGCCCAGCGATTACACGAACACCAGGCATACGCTCAACGTGAAGCCTTCCCGGCCATAGCAATGCCAGGCCGTTTTGCCGGCCTCAGTGACCCGCAAAAAAAGAAACCCGGCGCGAGGCCGGGTTTCTTTTTGCATCCTTGCAGTACTGCGTAGCGCTTACCGCCTTACTTCAACGCATTGATCGCGTCGTTCAGGGTCTTGCTTGGGCGCATCGCGTTGCTGGCCAGTTCCGGGGTAGGGAAGTAGTAGCCGCCGATGTCCAGTGGCTTGCCCTGCACGCTGTTCAGTTCGGCGACGATGGTCGCTTCGTTGTCAGCCAGGGTTTTTGCAAGCTCGGTGAACTTGGCTTGCAGCGCCGTATCGTCGGTCTGTGCCGCCAGAGCCTGAGCCCAGTAGGTGGCCAGGTAGAAGTGGCTGCCACGGTTGTCGATACCGCCGACCTTGCGCGATGGCGACTTGTTGTTGTCCAGGAACTGACCGGTGGCCTTGTCCAGAGCAGTAGCAAGTACCAGCGCTTTCGGGTTGTCGTAGACGTTGCCCAAGTGCTCGAGGGAAGCAGCCAGTGCCAGGAATTCGCCCAGGGAATCCCAGCGCAGGAAGTTCTCTTCGTTCAGCTGTTGAACGTGCTTCGGCGCCGAACCACCTGCGCCGGTTTCGAACAGACCACCGCCACTCATCAGCGGCACAATGGACAGCATCTTGGCGCTGGTGCCCAGCTCCATGATCGGGAACAGGTCGGTCAGGTAGTCGCGCAGCACGTTACCGGTCACCGAAATGGTGTCCTTGCCCGCGCGGATACGCTCCAGGGAAACCTTCATCGCGTCGACCGGCGACTGGATGCTGATGTCCAGGCCTGCCGTGTCGTGATCCTTCAGGTAGTGCTCGACCTTCTTGATCATCGCCGCATCGTGGGCGCGCTCAGGGTCCAGCCAGAAAATGGCCGGGGTGTTGCTCAGGCGCGAACGGTTGACGGCCAGTTTGACCCAGTCCTGAATCGGCGCGTCCTTGGTCTGGCACATGCGCCAGATGTCGCCGGCTTCAACGTTCTGCTCCATCAAAACCTGACCTTTGTCGTCGGTCACGCGGACCACGCCATCGGTTTCGATCTGGAAGGTTTTGTTGTGAGAGCCGTACTCTTCGGCTTTCTGCGCCATCAGGCCAACGTTTGGCACGCTGCCCATGGTGGTCGGGTCGAAGGCGCCGTGTTGCTTGCAGTCTTCGATCACGGCTTGATAGATGGTTGCGTAGCAGCGATCCGGGATCACGGCCTTGGTGTCCTGCAGGACACCGTCGTTGTTCCACATCTTGCCGGAATCACGAATCATCGCCGGCATCGAGGCGTCGACGATGACGTCGCTCGGCACGTGCAGGTTGGTGATGCCTTTGTCGGAGTTGACCATCGCCAGGGCAGGGCGGGTCGCATAGACGGCTTTGACGTCCGCTTCGATCTGCGCTTGCTGGTCGGCGGGCAGGTCTTTGATGCGGGCGTACAGGTCGCCGATGCCGTTGTGCAGGTTGAAGCCGATTTCTTTCAGGACCTCAGCGTGCTTGCTCAGCGCTTCCTGATAGTACTCGGCGACGAACTCGCCAAACATGATTGGGTCCGAGACCTTCATCATGGTGGCTTTCAAATGCACGGAAAACAGCACGCCGAGCTTCTTGGCGTCTTCGATTTCACGGGCCACGAAAGCGCGCAGGGCTTTCTTGCTCATGACCGCGCAGTCGATGATCTCGCCCGCAAGTACCGACGTCTTGTCCTTCAGCACGGTGGTGCTGCCATCTTTGCCGATCAGCTCGATCTTCACGGCGCCAGCGGCTTCGATCAGCGAGGATTTTTCGCTGCCGTAGAAGTCGCCGTTGTCCATGTGCGCCACGTGGGACTTGGAGTCCGCAGACCAGGCGCCCATTTTGTGCGGGTGCTTGCGCGCGTAGTTCTTGACGGAGAGCGGCGCCCGGCGATCAGAGTTACCTTCACGCAGCACCGGGTTCACGGCACTGCCTTTCACTTTGTCGTAGCCAGCCTGGGCAACCTTGTCGGCTTCGGTGACGACTTCATCCGGATAGTTCGGGATGTCGTAGCCCTTGGCTTGCAGTTCCTTGATCGCGGCCTTCAGTTGTGGAACCGAAGCGCTGATGTTCGGCAGCTTGATGATGTTGGCTTCCGGCGTGGTCGCCAGTTGGCCCAGCTCTGCCAGATCGTCGGACACCTTCTTGTCACCCAGGCGCTCGGGAAAGCTGGCGAGGATGCGGGCTGCAAGCGAGATGTCGCGGGTTTCAACGGCGATGTCAGCGGAGGCGGTGAACGCTTCGATGATAGGCAGCAGTGAGTAGGTGGCGAGGGCTGGCGCTTCGTCAGTGAAGGTGTAGATGATCTTCGAGCGGTTGGACATATTCGGGATAACTCTCTTCTTTGCTGAGCGTACACAAAATTTCGAGATGCGCAGGGTAGGCACTTTCGCCCAAAGTATCGATGAGCCGAAAGTCGAGAATTTCGTCGCGTGATAGGGGGTGCATCAGTCGAGCGTCAAACGGTCGGACCCGGGTAGCGGTCCGGCCTGTCGAGGGCTGAAAGCCTGGGTTCAGGTGGTTCGGCCCCCAATGACCCAACGGTCACCGGCGCTGAGTATATCACTGCACCCGGCCATTACTACGGTACTCGTGTGACGGCTTTGCGGTGCCCGGGACGATTGCGCAGGTCTCGGGATGCGTGAGGATTCCCCGGGAAAACCGTGCAGCCCTTGCGCCACGGGGCCTGCGGCAACCTGTCGCAGTTAGCGGGTGTGAATCCGTCCCGACGCGTAACGAGGCGGATTTCGACTAAAGGAGCACCTGGGCCACAGTTGCGTTGGCTCGCTTCCCTATATAGATGCACGATAGATGCGCGCAACGGGGCAGCGAAGGCACAAAAAAAGCCGGCCAACCCTGATGGATTGACCGGCTTATCGAATCTCGCGCTTGAACGGTCCGGCTCAGGCGTGATTGTTGCGCTATGCCCGCTGTTCCTCGGGTTGCCTCTCGTGATGAGGGACGGCCTGATGGTTATCAGCGGAGATCTTCGCGCTGATTTTAATGGCGTGAAGACCTTTCGGTCCCTGGATGATTTCGAAATTTACCGGCTGTCCGGCCTTCAGGGTTTTATAGCCATCCATACTGATCGCCGAGTAGTGTGCAAACAGGTCCTCGGACTTGCCATCTTCGACGATGAAGCCATACCCCTTGGCGTTGTTAAACCACTTGACCTTACCGCTTAGCATAGTCACATCCCTCTGCAAAGGACTCCGATGGGAGTATCATCACCTCTCATCCGCCGGACCTAAAAAATTTTGGTTGACTGCGCGGACCCTTTTTACCCAATGTGGGTTCTATTGTTTGTAACACCGATTGGCCGATAGTCAAGGTCAAGCGGCGGTCCAGTTGAAAACCGGTATCACCGCCACCACTTATTTCAATCACGTCCTCTGTGAACCTTCTTTACCATGCATGCAATCAGCAAGATTCGACTAACATTCAATCAGGATGACCCGCATCCCCATGAGGACGATGCGTCGGGCACCGCTGTACAGGAAGCCAAGCCGATATTGCAGGTGCCGCCTATGTACAAGGTGGTTTTGTTCAACGATGACTACACCCCGATGGATTTCGTTGTCGAAGTGCTCGAGGTGTTTTTCAACCTGAATCGTGAGCTGGCGACCAAGGTCATGCTGGCCGTCCATACAGAGGGACGGGCCGTTTGCGGATTGTTTACCCGCGACATCGCCGAGACCAAGGCTATGCAGGTCAACCAGTACGCCAGGGAAAGCCAGCATCCGCTACTCTGTGAAATCGAGAAGGACGGTTAACGCCGGACACTTGGGTATGAGGTGAAGCTATGTTAAACCGTGAGCTCGAAGTCACCCTCAATCTGGCTTTCAAGGAGGCCCGCTCTAAACGTCATGAGTTCATGACCGTCGAGCACCTCCTGCTGGCCCTATTGGACAATGAGGCTGCCGCCACCGTACTGCGTGCCTGCGGCGCAAACCTCGACAAACTCAAACACGACCTCCAGGAGTTCATCGACTCCACCACGCCGCTGATCCCCGTGCATGACGAGGATCGCGAGACCCAACCTACACTCGGCTTCCAACGCGTTCTTCAGCGTGCGGTTTTCCATGTGCAGAGCTCCGGCAAGCGAGAAGTCACTGGCGCAAACGTGCTGGTGGCGATCTTCAGCGAGCAGGAAAGCCAGGCAGTGTTCCTGCTCAAGCAGCAGAGCGTTGCCCGTATCGATGTCGTCAATTATATCGCCCACGGTATTTCCAAAGTGCCGGGGCATGGCGATCAATCTGAAGGTGAGCAAGATATGCAGGATGACGAGGGCGGTGAGTCTTCTTCCTCAGGCAATCCTCTGGATGCCTATGCGAGCAACCTGAATGAGCTGGCCCGTCAAGGCCGCATCGATCCGCTGGTAGGGCGCGAGATGGAAGTCGAGCGCGTCGCTCAGATTCTCGCGCGGCGCCGCAAGAACAACCCGCTGCTGGTGGGCGAGGCCGGGGTGGGTAAAACCGCCATTGCCGAAGGCCTGGCCAAACGCATCGTCGACAATCAGGTGCCCGATCTGCTGGCCAACAGCGTCGTGTACTCCCTCGACCTGGGCGCACTGCTGGCCGGTACCAAATACCGTGGCGATTTCGAGAAGCGCTTCAAGGCGCTGCTCGGCGAGTTGAAGAAGCGTCCGCATGCGATCCTGTTCATCGACGAAATCCACACCATCATCGGTGCCGGCGCTGCCTCCGGTGGCGTGATGGATGCGTCCAACCTGCTCAAGCCGTTGCTGTCGTCGGGTGATATCCGTTGCATCGGTTCGACCACGTTTCAGGAATTCCGCGGCATCTTCGAAAAAGACCGTGCGCTGGCCCGTCGTTTCCAGAAGGTCGACGTCTCGGAGCCGTCTGTCGAAGACACTATCGGCATTCTGCGCGGTCTGAAGGGCCGTTTCGAACAGCATCACAATATCGAATACAGCGACGAAGCCCTGCGTGCCGCTGCCGAACTGGCATCGCGCTACATCAATGACCGTCACATGCCCGACAAGGCCATTGACGTGATTGACGAGGCGGGCGCCTATCAGCGGCTGCAACCGGTGGAAATGCGCGTCAAGCGCATTGAAGTGCCGCAGGTTGAAGACATCGTCGCGAAGATCGCGCGGATTCCGCCGAAGCACGTCAACAGCTCCGACAAGGAGTTGCTGCGTAACCTGGAGCGCGACCTGAAGCTGACCGTGTTTGGTCAAGACGCAGCCATCGACTCGCTGTCCACCGCGATCAAGTTGTCCCGTGCAGGCCTCAAGTCCCCGGACAAGCCTGTCGGTTCGTTCCTGTTCGCAGGTCCGACCGGTGTCGGCAAGACCGAGGCAGCGCGTCAGCTGGCCAAGGCTCTGGGTATCGAGCTGGTGCGTTTCGACATGTCCGAGTACATGGAGCGTCACACCGTATCGCGTCTGATCGGTGCGCCGCCGGGCTATGTCGGTTTTGATCAGGGCGGTCTGCTGACCGAAGCCGTCACCAAACAGCCGCATTGCGTGCTGCTGCTCGATGAAATCGAGAAGGCGCACACTGAAGTCTTTAACCTGCTGCTGCAGGTGATGGACCACGGGACGCTCACCGACAACAACGGGCGCAAGGCGGACTTCCGCAATGTGATCGTGATCATGACCACCAACGCCGGTGCTGAAACGGCCGCGCGCGCTTCGATCGGTTTCACCCATCAGGATCACTCCTCTGATGCGATGGAAGTGATCAAGAAGAGCTTTACGCCGGAATTCCGCAACCGTCTGGATACCATCATTCAATTCGGTCGCCTCAGCCATGAGGTTATCAAGAACGTGGTGGACAAGTTCCTCACCGAGCTTCAGGCGCAATTGGAAGACAAGCGCGTATTGCTGGAGGTGACCGACGCGGTGAGGGATTATCTGGCCGAGGAGGGTTACGACGCAGCGATGGGTGCACGCCCGATGGCACGTCTGATCCAGGACAAGATCAAGCGTCCGCTGGCCGAGGAGATTCTGTTCGGCGAGTTGTCCGAGCATGGCGGTGTGGTACACATCGACATCAAGGACGGCGAGATCTCGTTCGATTACGAAACCACGGCTGAACTGGCCTGACGCTTCGGTTGATGCAACAAACCTGAAAGGCGCCGATTGGCGCCTTTTTTGTGTCTGGCTGGTTTGTGGGGTTTGGTTTGGGTTGGCTTGAGAATGTTACTTTGAAGCCCTTCGGGCCTTTTTGCGAGCAAGGTGGAGCGCCACCCCGGTCGCTCCCACATCTTTTGCAACGTGCCGCGTTCTGACGGACCGAGTGCTCTGCCTTTTTTGCAACGTGCCGCGGTCTGTGGGATCGAGTGATGCCGCCTCTATATTCCGCGCACACAAAAACGCCCGGCATGGGCCGGGCGTTTTTGTTAAGACCTGTTAGCGGGCGCGGTAAGTGATGCGCCCTTTGCTCAAGTCGTAGGGCGTCAGCTCAACGCGGACCTTGTCGCCGGTAAGAATGCGGATGTAGTTCTTGCGCATCTTGCCGGAGATGTGCGCGGTTACGACGTGCCCATTTTCCAACTCCACACGGAACATGGTGTTGGGCAGGGTGTCGACGACAGTGCCTTCCATTTCGAAGCTGTCTTCTTTCGACATGCAGTAAAGCCCTCGGTATCCAATGAATGGCCCGGTGCAAACGGCAGCCAGGCAAAAGCGGGCTGCATTGTGCCCGAAAATTGAGGTTTAAGCCAAGGGCTTCAGTAAAGAGTGACCCATCTTTGGTTGGTGAGCAGCTCGATGGGGCGATATTGGGTCTTGTAATTCATCTTTTTGCAGTTCTTTATCCAGTAGCCGAGGTACACGGCATGCAATTGCATGCGTGCGGCTTCGGCGATCTGCCAGAGAATCGCGTAACGCCCCAGGCTGCGGCGCTCTTCGGCGGGTTCGTAGAACGTGTAAACGGCCGAAAGCCCGTTGGGCAGCAGGTCAGTGACGGCCACGGCGAGTAGCCGGCCTTCCAGGCGAAATTCGTAAAACCGCGAGAACGGCAGGTCCCGTACCAGGAACGTGGAAAACTGGTCGCGACTTGGTGGGAACATATCGCCGTCCGCATGGCGCTGCTCGATGTAGCGCTGATACAGATCGAAGTACTCCTCACTGAAATGCGGCTTGGTGCTCGTCACTTCGAGGTCGGCGTTCCTTCTGAAAATACGTTTCTGCTGACGATCAGGCACGAACAGCCCGACCGGAATGCGCGCGGGCACGCAGGCGCTGCAGTTCTGGCAGTGCGGACGGTACAAATGATCGCCACTGCGGCGAAACCCCATGTCCGAGAGATCGGCATAGACCTGGACGTCCATCGGCTGGCTGGGGTCGAGGAACAGCGTGGTGGCTTGTTCCTCGGGCAGGTAGCTACAGGAGTGGGGTTGAGTGGCATAGAACTTCAGCCGCGCCAGCTCGGTCATGATCAACCCTCGAGAAAAACCTTGAGTTAAGAGTGTATGCCAGCCGACTCAAACTCGCCTAGGCAGCCAGTCGGCGCAAGTGCTCTTATCCAGATGTTCGCGCAGACAGTCGGCGAAGATCTGCCGTGGAATCGACCGAGCGCCAAGGCTTAGCAGGTGCTCGGTCGGCATCTGGCAATCGATCAGGACAAATCCCCACGTTTGCAAATGTTCGACCAGCGTCGCAAAGCCGACCTTTGAAGCGTTGTCGGCGCGGCTGAACATGGATTCGCCAAAGAACAACTGGCCCATGGCCAATCCATACAAGCCGCCCACCAAGGCGTCGCCGTCCCAGACCTCAACGCTATGGGCGAACCCACGCGCGTGCAGCTCGATGTAGGCCGCCTGCATGGAGTCGGTTATCCACGTGCCGTCTGCGTAGGCCCGAGGTTCGGCGCACGCTTGAATGACCGCCGGGAAGTCCTGATCGAACGTGACCCGATAACGCCCCTGGCGCAGCAACTTGCCCAGACTGCGCGACACATGCAGTTCATCCGGAAACAGCACGGTACGCGGGTCCGGCGACCACCACAGAATCGGCTGGCCCTGCTGATACCAGGGAAAACAGCCATGGCGGTACGCGGCGATCAGGCGATCGGCAGACAAATCGCCGCCGCCGGCCAGCAGTCCGTTGGGCTCGCGCATGGCTTTTTCCAGCGCAGGAAAATCAAGGGTGTCGCGTTGTAACCAGGTCAGCATGGCATCCAGACTTTACGAGAGGGGAGGGGAGTCAGCGCGGGTCGTCATTGCGAATTGCAACTCCGTGCTGCAAACGGGGTCACAAGCCGCCTGATCGAACCGGGATGTCGGACCGCTTGATTTCTTCATTCCAGCATGGCCTTTTGACAGTTCAAGGAACCAGTAGCTACGCGTCATAAGCCTTTGTCGGCAAAGAAAATGCGTGCCGCAATTGTCTGCAGCCGTCGAAGCTTGAAGATCGGCAAGCTCCGCGCCAGACTAACGTAGCGCGCGGCGCGCAAATCCGTACAATGCCGATGTTGTTTAACCTCATTTCAAGTCACCTGTCGAGCGTGCGTTATCGCAGTCGTGTTTTCCCCGGTGGTCATGCTGACCGTCGGACCGATATTCAGGCCGATGTTCGGGAAAGGCACTGCCATTTCGTCAAGGCAGTCGTACACAGTCAATCATCAGATGTTCGCGCTTGCGCGCAGGAATTGAAGCGTTTTGAAGAAATCCACCATAGCACCCACCCCCGTTCCGCTCTGGCGGCAGCACCTGCACTACCGGCTCAAGGAAGGTGCACTGATCGCGTTCGGCGCGCTGTGTCTGTATCTGATCATGGCGCTACTGACCTACGATCAGGGCGATCCAGGCTGGAGCCACACGAGCAGCTCAAGCAATTCTGCCCAGGTTCAGAACGCCGCAGGCTTCGCCGGTGCGTACTCTGCCGACATCCTGTTCATGATCCTCGGCTACTTCGCCTACATCTTCCCGCTGTTGTTGGGGATCAAGGCCTATCAGGTTTTCCGCCATCGCCATGAGCCGTGGCAGTGGAGCGGCTGGCTGTTTTCCTGGCGCATGATCGGTCTGGTGTTTCTGGTACTCGCCGGCGCTTCGCTGGCGCACTTGCACTTTCATTCGGCATCGGGCCTGCCGGGTTCTGCCGGTGGCGTGCTGGGCGAAGTGCTGGGCGATCTGGCCAAGCGCGCGCTGAATGTTCAGGGCAGCACATTGCTGTTCATCGCCTTGTTTTTGTTCGGTCTGACCGTGTTCACCGATCTGTCCTGGTTCAAGGTCATGGACAACACCGGCAAGATCACCCTGGACCTGATCGAATTGTTCACGGGCTCGCTCAACCGCTGGTGGACCGCGCGCAACGAGCGCAAGCAGATGGTGGCTCAGCTGCGTGAAGTCGACATGCGTGTCGACGAAGTAGTTGCTCCGGTTGCCCCGGATCGACGGGAGCAAGCCAAAGCCAAGGAGCGCCTGATCGAGCGCGAACAGGCGTTGACCGAGCACATGGCCGCCCGCGAGAAGCACGTGCCCGCCGTCATTGCGCCGGCACCTCCACGGGCACCGGAGCCGAGCAAGCGCGTACAGAAAGAGAAACAGGCGCCGTTGTTCGTCGACAGCGCCGTAGAAGGCACCTTGCCGCCGATCTCGATCCTCGACCCGGCAGAGAAAAAGCAGCTCAACTATTCGCCTGAATCCCTGGCAGCGGTGGGTCATCTGCTGGAGATCAAGCTCAAGGAATTCGGCGTCGAAGTCACCGTGGACTCGATTCACCCCGGCCCGGTGATTACCCGTTACGAAATCCAGCCGGCTGCCGGCGTGAAAGTCAGCCGTATCTCGAACCTGGCGAAAGACCTGGCGCGCTCCCTGGCAGTGACCAGCGTCCGTGTGGTCGAGGTCATTCCCGGCAAGACCACCGTCGGTATCGAAATCCCCAACGAAGATCGTCAGATCGTGCGTTTCTCCGAGGTCCTGTCGACGCCGGAATACGACGACGCGAAATCACCGGTCACCCTGGCGCTGGGTCACGACATCGGCGGCAAGCCGGTCATTACCGACCTCGCCAAGATGCCGCACCTGCTGGTCGCCGGTACCACCGGTTCCGGTAAGTCGGTGGGCGTGAACGCGATGATCCTGTCGATCCTGTTCAAGTCCGGGCCGGAAGACGCCAAGCTGATCATGATCGACCCGAAAATGCTCGAGCTGTCGATCTACGAAGGCATCCCGCATTTGCTGTGCCCGGTGGTGACCGACATGAAAGACGCCGCCAACGCCCTGCGCTGGTCGGTGGCTGAAATGGAACGCCGCTACAAACTGATGGCCAAGATGGGCGTGCGTAACCTGTCGGGCTTCAACCAGAAAGTGCGCGAAGCGGAGGAGGCTGGCACGCCGCTGTCCGACCCGCTGTACCACCGCGAAAGCATTCACGACGAAGCGCCGCTGCTGACCAAGCTGCCGACCATCGTTGTGGTGGTGGACGAGTTCGCCGACATGATGATGATCGTCGGCAAGAAGGTCGAAGAACTCATCGCCCGTATCGCGCAGAAGGCCCGTGCGGCAGGCATCCACTTGATCCTCGCGACCCAGCGTCCGTCGGTGGACGTGATCACCGGCCTGATCAAGGCGAACATCCCGACGCGCATGGCGTTTCAGGTATCGAGCAAGATCGATTCCCGGACCATCATCGATCAGGGCGGCGCTGAACAACTGCTCGGGCACGGCGACATGCTCTACATGCCGCCAGGCACCAGCCTGCCGATTCGTGTGCACGGCGCGTTTGTGTCGGACGAGGAGGTTCACCGCGTGGTCGAGGCGTGGAAGCTGCGCGGCACGCCGAACTACAACGATGACATCCTGGCCGGCGTCGAAGAGCCGGGCAGCGGCATCGACGGTGGCGGTGGCGGCGGTGATGGCGAAGACAGCGAAAGCGATGCGCTGTACGACGAAGCCGTGAAGTTCGTGCTGGAAAGCCGTCGTGCGTCGATCTCTGCGGTGCAGCGCAAGCTGAAGATTGGCTACAACCGCGCCGCGCGGATGATCGAAACCATGGAAAACGCGGGCGTCGTGACGCCGATGAACACCAACGGCTCGCGCGAAGTGATTGCGCCAGCCCCTGTGCGTGACTGACACTTCCCGGTCATGCGTTACCGGGCGTCGCCACCGCGGCGGCGCCCGGCTTCAACCACACTCAAAGAGGAATCCCATGCGTCTTATCCGCATGCTGTTGGTATCTGCACTGGCTTTTTCCGCTGTCTCGGCCCACGCCGACAGCAAGGACGTGGCGCGCCTGACCCAACTGCTGGAAAACTCGAAAACCTTGAGCGGGCGTTTCTCCCAGCTCACCCTCGACGGTGGCGGCACCCAGTTGCAGGAAACCGCCGGCGAGATGACCTTGCAGCGCCCGGGCCTGTTCTACTGGCACACCGACCCGCCGCAGGAGCAAACGATGGTCTCCGACGGCAAGAAGGTTTCCCTGTGGGACCCTGACCTGGAGCAGGTCACCATCAAGACCCTCGACCAGCGTCTGACCCAGACCCCAGCACTGCTGCTGTCCGGCGATGTATCAAAAATCAGCGAAAGCTTCGACATCACTGCCAAGGAAGCGGGTGGCGTGATCGACTTCGTGCTCAAGCCTAAATCCAAGGACACGCTGTTCGACAGCCTGCGCCTGTCGTTCCGCAACGGCATGATCAACGACATGCAACTGATCGACAGCGTCGGCCAGCGCACCAATATCCTGTTCACCGGCGTCAAGGCCAACGAGCCTGTCGCGGCGAGCAAATTCAAGTTCCAGATCCCGAAAGGCGCTGACGTCATTCAGGAATAAAAGGGGTTCGCCTGTTTCATGGACCTGTTCAGCACTGAACCGATCGCGCAACCGTTGGCCGCCCGCCTGCGAGCGACCAATCTGGACGAGTACGTCGGCCAGCAGCACCTGCTCGCCCACGGCAAGCCACTGCGTGAAGCGCTGGAGCAGGGCGCGCTGCATTCAATGATTTTCTGGGGACCGCCCGGCGTGGGCAAAACCACGCTGGCGCGGTTGCTGGCGAAAGTCTCCGACGCGCATTTTGAAACGGTGTCGGCGGTGCTGGCGGGGGTCAAAGAGATCCGGCAGGCCGTAGAGATCGCCAAGCAGCAGGCGGGTCAGTACGGCCGCCGGACCATTCTGTTCGTCGACGAAGTGCACCGCTTCAACAAATCGCAGCAGGATGCGTTTCTGCCCTACGTGGAAGACGGCACGCTGATCTTCATCGGCGCCACCACTGAAAACCCGTCATTCGAACTGAACAACGCGCTGCTCTCACGCGCCCGGGTCTATGTGCTCAAGAGCCTGGACGAAGGGGCGCTACGTCAGTTGGTCAACCGCGCGCTGACCGAAGAGCGCGGGTTGGGCAATCGGCATCTGACGCTGGGCGACGAGGCGTTCACGACGCTTCTGGCCGCAGCGGATGGCGACGGTCGGCGGATGCTCAATCTGCTGGAAAATGCGTCTGATCTGGCGGAAGACGGCAGCGAAATCGATCCCGAATTGCTGCAAAGCCTGCTCGGTGACAGCCGTCGCCGTTTCGACAAGGGCGGCGAAGCGTTCTACGACCAGATTTCCGCGCTGCACAAATCCATTCGCGGCTCCAACCCCGATGCCGCGTTGTACTGGTTCGCGCGGATGATCGACGGCGGCTGTGATCCGCTGTATCTGGCGCGGCGCGTGGTGCGCATGGCCAGCGAAGACATCGGTAACGCCGATCCGCGCGCCTTGCCGCTGTGCATGTCGGCGTGGGATGTGCAGGAACGCCTCGGCAGTCCGGAAGGCGAACTGGCCGTGGCCCAGGCCATTGTGTATCTGGCCTGTGCGCCGAAGAGCAACGCCGTGTACATGGGTTTCAAGATGGCCATGCGCGAAGCCACCGAGCACGGTTCGCTGGAAGTGCCGTTGCACCTGCGCAACGCGCCGACCAAGCTGATGAAACAGCTCGGCTACGGCGAAGAATACCGCTACGCCCATGATGAACCGGACGCTTACGCGGCGGGTGAAGACTACTTCCCCGACGAACTCGAACCGCGTCAGTATTACCAGCCTGTCCCCCGCGGCCTTGAGCTGAAGATCGGCGAAAAGCTCAAACACCTGTCGGCGCTCGATCGCGCCAGCCCACGTCAGAGGAGAAAATAGTGATTCAGTTGATTCTTGCCGTGTCCGCCGGTGGCGTGGCTGGTACATTACTGCGTTTCGCGACGGCTAACGTGGTCGCTGCGAACTGGCCGCGCTATTTCTACACAGCAACGCTCGCCGTGAATCTGGTGGGCTGCCTGCTGATCGGTTTGCTCTACGGGCTGTTTCTGATTCGCCCGGAAGTCCCGATCGAGTTGCGCGCCGGTTTGATGGTGGGATTCCTCGGTGGTTTGACGACGTTTTCGTCTTTCTCACTGGACACGATTCGCCTGCTTGAAAGCGGCCAGGCTCCTCTGGCCATTGGTTACGCCCTCATCAGCGTACTGGGCGGGCTGCTCGCAACATGGGCCGGCCTGTCTTTGACCCGAATTTAATATACGAGAGACCGATATGCTCGACTCCAAACTGCTGCGTACTCAACTTCAGGACGTAGCGGATCGCCTGGCTTCCCGTGGCTACACACTGGACGTGGGCCGCATCGAAGCGCTGGAAGCCCAGCGCAAGACGGTGCAGACCCGCACCGAACAGCTTCAGGCCGAGCGTAACGCCCGTTCCAAATCCATCGGCCAGGCCAAGCAGCGCGGCGAAGACATCGCGCCGCTGATGGCCGACATTGATCGCATGGCCGAAGAGCTGAGCACCGGCAAGAAAGAGCTGGACGCCATTCAGTCCGAGCTCGACGCCATGGCCCTGAGCATGCCGAACCTGCCCCACGAATCGGTGCCGGTGGGCGCTGATGAAGAAGAGAACGTCCAAGTGCGCACATGGGGCACGCCGGCGTCGTTCGATTTCGCGGTTCAGGACCACGTTGCCCTGGGCGAGAAGTTCGGCTGGCTGGATTTCGAAACCGCCGCCAAGCTGTCCGGCGCCCGTTTCGCGTTGTTGCGGGGCCCTATTGCGCGCCTGCACCGTGCGCTGGCGCAATTCATGATCACGCTGCACATCAACGAGCATGGTTACGAAGAGACCTACACGCCGTATCTGGTCCAGGCGCCTGCGTTGCAGGGCACCGGCCAGCTGCCGAAATTCGAAGAAGACCTGTTCAAGATCTCCCGCGAAGGCGAGGCCGATCTGTACCTGATCCCGACCGCCGAAGTGTCGCTGACCAACATCGTCTCCGGGGAAATCATCGACGCCAAGCAGTTGCCGTTGAAATTCGTCGCCCACACCCCTTGCTTCCGCAGCGAAGCCGGCGCGTCGGGCCGTGATACCCGCGGCATGATCCGTCAGCACCAGTTCGACAAGGTTGAGATGGTGCAGATCGTCGAGCCGGAAAAATCCATGGAAGCACTGGAAAGCCTGACCGGTCACGCAGAGCGCGTTCTGCAACTGCTCGAATTGCCGTATCGCGTACTGGCGCTGTGCACCGGCGACATGGGTTTCAGCGCAGTGAAAACCTACGACCTGGAAGTGTGGATTCCGAGTCAGGACAAATACCGTGAAATCTCGTCGTGCTCCAACTGCGGCGATTTCCAGGCGCGTCGCATGCAGGCGCGCTGGCGCAACCCGGAAACCGGCAAGCCGGAACTGGTTCACACGCTGAACGGTTCGGGTCTCGCGGTGGGTCGTACGCTGGTGGCGGTGCTGGAAAACTACCAGCAGGCCGACGGCTCGATCCGCGTGCCGGACGTCCTCAAGCCCTGGATGGGCGGCATCGAGGTGATCGGCTAAATGGAATTTCTGCCGCTGTTCCATAACCTTCGGGGCGCTCGGGTGCTGGTGGTGGGCGGCGGCGAGATTGCCTTGCGCAAGTCTCGCCTGCTGGCTGATTCCGGGGCGGTGCTGCGCGTGGTTGCCCCCGAGATCGGAGCGGAGGTGCGCGAGCTGATCGAGCGCAGCGGCGGCGAAGAGATTCTGCGCGGCTACACCGAGTCGGACCTCAATGGTTGCGTGCTCATCATTGCCGCCACCGACGATGAGCCACTCAATGCGCAAGTGTCAGCCGATGCCCGCCAGCGCGGTGTGCCGGTTAACGTGGTGGATGCGCCTGCGCTGTGCAGCGTGATCTTCCCGGCCATCGTCGATCGGTCGCCGCTGGTGATTGCGGTGTCCAGCGGTGGCGATGCGCCGGTGCTGGCACGGCTGATCCGCGCCAAGCTCGAAACCTGGATTCCACCGACTTACGGGCATCTGGCCGGTCTGGCCGCGCGCTTTCGCCATCAGGTGAAAGGGCTGTTTCCCAACGTTCAGCAGCGTCGGGCGTTCTGGGAGGATGTATTTCAGGGACCCATTGCTGACCGGCAACTGGCCGGGCAGGGCGCCGAGGCAGAGCGGCTGTTGCAGGCAAAGATTGACGGCGATGCGCCGGCCACGACCGGCGAGGTGTACCTCGTGGGCGCCGGGCCGGGCGATCCTGATCTGCTGACCTTCCGCGCGCTGCGTTTGATGCAGCAGGCGGATGTCGTTCTGTACGACCGCCTGGTAGCACCGGCGATTCTGGATCTGTGCCGCCGCGACGCTGACCGCGTCTACGTAGGCAAGCAGCGCGCCGATCACGCCTTGCCCCAGGATCAGATCAACCAGCAACTGGTGGATCTGGCCAAGCGGGGCAAACGCGTGGTGCGACTGAAGGGCGGTGATCCGTTCATCTTCGGCCGTGGCGGTGAAGAGATCGAAGAACTGGCGGCCCACGGCATTCCCTTCCAGGTCGTACCTGGCATCACGGCGGCCAGTGGTTGCGCGGCCTATGCCGGCATTCCGCTGACGCACCGCGATCACGCGCAGTCCGTGCGTTTCGTGACCGGTCATCTGAAGAACGGCTCTACCGATCTGCCATGGAAAGACCTGGTCTCACCATCCCAGACCTTGGTGCTCTACATGGGCCTGATCGGGCTGCCGGTCATTTGCGAACAGCTGATCAAGCACGGCCGATCGGCCGAAACCCCTGCGGCGCTGATTCAGCAGGGCACCACAGTCAACCAGCGCGTCTTCACCGGCACGCTGGCCAATCTGCCGCAACTGGTGGCGGAGCATGAGGTTCATGCGCCGACCCTGGTGATTGTGGGCGAAGTGGTGAAGTTGCGGGAAAAACTGGCGTGGTTCGAAGGGGCGCAGGCTAGCGTCTGATCACGACATGCGCCTGCCTGGCTTCGCGAGAGCTACACAATTCTTGTGGGAGTGAGCTTGCTCACGAAGACTGCCTTCCAGCCGCTGAAAATTTTGCGGATGCACTGGCCTATTCGCGAGCAAGCTCGCTCCCACAATGATCATGCACCGAGTGACGGGTTTCAGGTCTTTAACTGAAACCCATCAGTCGTTGTGCAAGATCCCTTTTCCGCTCAAACGCCCGCGATCATGCTCGCCGCTAAAGTCCTGCTGCGGGCCTTTTGGCACGATGCCGGTCGGGTTGATGGTGGCGTGGCTTGCGTAGTAGTGATGCTTGATGTGCACGAAATCCACTGTCTCGGCCACGCCCGGCAGCTGGTACATCTCGCGCACCCAGTTGCTCAGGTTCGGGTAGTCGGCAATGCGCCGCAGGTTGCACTTGAAGTGCCCGTGATACACCGCGTCAAAGCGAATCAGCGTGGTGAACAGGCGCACGTCCGCTTCGGTCAGGTATTCACCCGCCAGGTAGCGTTTCTCGCTGAGCAGGCTTTCCAGCGCATCAAGCTCGGCGAACACTTCGTCGAAGGCCTCTTCGTACGCACGTTGTGACGTGGCGAACCCGGCGCGGTAAACGCCGTTGTTCACGGCCGGATAAATTCGGTCGTTCAGCCGGTCGATCTCGTCGCGCAGCGGCTCCGGATACAGATCCAGGTGATTGCCGGTCAGGTCGTCGAACGCCGAATTGAACATCCGGATGATTTCCGATGATTCATTGCTGACGATGCGATTCAGTTGTTTGTCCCACAGCACCGGCACGGTCACCCGACCGGTGTAATCGGCGGTGTCGGCCAGGTAGCGCTGGTACATGAACGTATGGCCATCCAGCGCGTCGCCGGTAGACCCTTTCTGCTTGTCGAACGTCCAGCCGTTCTCGCGCATCAGCCAACTGACCACGGAGACGTCGATCAGACTTTCCAGGCCCTTGAGCTTACGGACGATCAGCGTCCGATGGGCCCACGGGCAAGCCAGGGAAACGTACAAATGGTAGCGACCGGCTTCCGCCTTGAAGCCGCCTTCACCGGACGGGCCGGGCCGACCATCGCTGGTAACCCAGTTCCGGCGCTTGGCTTGCTCGCGCTGAAAAGCGCCGTCTTTGCTGCTTTCGTACCACTGGTCTTGCCAGCGTCCTTCAACGAGAAGGCCCATGTCTGACTCCAAAGTGAGCTGTACCGAAGTACGTTGGAGATCAGTCTAAAGGCAATCGTTCGAACGAATAACGCAAAGACTGGGGGGTAGCTATCGGCTAAATCGATCTGTTTCGGTTCGCCCAATACTGCTCGGCCTGCGCGAAGGCTTCAGTTCGCGGCATCCCGAGGCCCCGCAGTGCCAGCGCCATGGTGGCGATCAGCGCCAGTTGCGGGTAACTGTCCTCGATGTCGCCTTTCCAGATCGCGAGCAGATGCTGCGGATCGAGGGTGGCCGGCTTCACGTGGCGACGGTCCGACAACGCCGGCCATTCCTCGTCCCACGGCTCACCGTCAGTCGTGCCATACAAGTGGCTGATGGTGTCGGGATTGATCTCGACTTCACCGCCGTCGCCCTTGATCACGATGGCGTGGTCGCCGAGCAGGCTGCTGGCGTCGCGGTGTACGCCCTGATAGCCCGGATGGAAAATACTCTGCAGCCCGCAGCGGGCACCCAGCGGATTGAGGATGCGCGCCAGGGAATGGATCGGCGAGCGCAGACCCAGCGTGTTGCGCAGATCGATCATGCGCTGCAGCTGCGGCGCCCAGTCGCCGAGGGGGAAGAACGCAATGCTCTGCTGCTCCAGCGCTTCACCCACCGCCTGCCAGTTTCGGCACAGCGGAATGCCCAACAGCTCCAGCAACTGCTCGCTGTACAGGCGGCCGGCGGTGTGGGCGCCGCCGCCGTGCATCAATACGCGCACGCCGTTCTGTGCCAGGCACTTGGCGGCCAGCAGGTACCACGGCAGATGACGCTTTTTGCCGGCATACGTGGGCCAGTCGATATCGACCTTCAGTTCCGGCGCATGCAGCCGCTCGCGCACCGCTTCGGTGAAACCCGCGAGCTCATCCGGGCTTTCTTCCTTGTGTCGAAGCAACATCAGGAACGCGCCGAGTTGGGTGTCTTCGACTTTTTCATCGAGCACCATGCCCATGGCTTCCCGCGCTTCGGCGCGGGTCATGTTGCGCGCACCACGCTTGCCCTTGCCGAGAATGCGCACGAAGGGCGCGAACGGATGCTCGGCAGGGGTTTCGATGACGAGGGGAGTGAAGTCGGTCATAGGCAATTGGTCGGCTTGGGCAGGCCCGCCAGCTTGGCGGCAAGTTTGGCGGGAGTGCCGTTGAACAGACGATTCAAGTGCAAGCTGTTGCCCTTGTCGGCGCCCAGTTTCAGCGCGGTGTACTTGACCAGCGGCCGCGTGGCCGGGGACAGCTGAAACTCCGCGTAGAACGCACGCAGCAGTTCGAGAATTTCCCAGTGATCGGGAGTAAGGGCGATGTCTTCTTCAAGGGCCAGGGCTTCGGCGACTTCATTGGACCAGTCGTGGAGGTCCTCAAGATAGCCGTCTTTGTCCAGCGCGATGCTGTGCCCGTCGACGATGAGCTGTTTCATAGCCATGTGTTGACCTTGTCGTATTGCACCGAGAGCGCGACGAAGCCGGCGTAGTCGACGCCTTGGACCCAGTCAGGCAGCGCGATGTTTCGAGCGGTGGCGTCTTCATCGAGCACGAACAGTTTCAGGCTGCCCGTTTTCGCGCTCAGTGTCTGGGCGGTAGCGGTGTCTGCGCGCAACGCATAGGTTGCGTCGCCGCACAAAAGGATCGCGTCTTGACTGCCGAGCACGCGCAGGCAACTGCTCAGGCGCGAGTCGGTAAAAGGGGAGTGAGAGAGTACGTGCAGGGTAGCCATCAGATTGTGATCACCTGGTCGTAACGGTCAATGAGCCCAGCGATTTGCGAGTCATCCAGTACCTGAAGGGGTTCGACGCTCAAGCCGGTTGGCTGCATCCCACGCTGATTCAGGCTGGTGTCGCAGGCGAACAGGTCTTCCACACCGAACATCGACAACGCTTGCAGGTTGGCGGTCAGGTCTTTCTGCTGCACCTGGCTGGCGTTCTGCGCCGTCGCCAGCTGAAACACGCCGTCGTCCATGAACAGCAGGGCGACCGGCAGATCGAACGCGCCGCCGGCCAGGGCAATGTCCAGTGCCTCGCGGGCATCCGGACCGGACCAGGGCGCCTGACGGCTGATGATCAACAATGACTTCGCCACGTCACGGCCCTCCGAAACAAATCAAACGGTCGGCCGCCTGGACCGCGTCGTGCAACTGACCCAGCCCCGACAATTCCCACGGTGCAGCAAGGTTCGCCGCAGGTCGCGAATAGCGTTCCGCTTCTTCGCCATTCAATAAGCCCCGGCGCAGGGCCGCTGCGATGCAGACCACGCCATCAAGCTGGTGGGTGGTGACGAAATCACGCCATTGCGCGGCAGTGTCCGACTCGTCCTGAGGCGACACGACATTGCCGGACGCGCTGTGTACGCCGTCCTGATAAAAGAACAGGCGGACGATTTCATGGCCCTGGGCCAATGCGGCTTTGGCGAACAGCAGCGCACGCCGTGAGGAGGGCGCGTGGGCGGGCGAATGCAGGGCGATGGCGAACTTCATGGGCGGCTCGGTGGGGCGCTGGCAGGGAACATGGGCGCAATGATAAAGAATTCATGAACGCCGGACAGCAAAAAGCCCGCCGAAGCGGGCTTTTTGTTTAAGCGGGCAAACTGATCAGTCTTTGCTGCCCATGATGCCGAAGATCTGCAACAGGCTGATGAACAGGTTGTAGATCGATACATACAGGCTGATGGTCGCCATGATGTAGTTGCGCTCACCGCCGTGGATGATCGCGCTGGTCTGAAACAGAATGCAGACCGACGAGAACAGCACGAAGCCGGCGCTGATCGCCAGTTGCAGGCCGCTGATCTGGAAGAACATGCTGGCCACCACGGCCCCGAGCAACACGAAGAAGCCTGCGGTGATGAAGCCGCCGAGGAAGCTCATGTCCTTGCGGGTGATCAGCACGTAGGCCGACAGACCACCGAAGACCAGTGCCGTCATCGCAAACGCGGAAGCAACGACTTCAGCGCCGCCCTGCATGCCGATGTAACGGTTGAGGATCGGGCCGAGGATGAACCCCATGAAGCCCGTCAGCGCGAACGCCGAGACCAGACCCCACGCCGAATCGCGCAATTTGTTGGTCAGGAAGAACAGACCGTAGAAGCCGATTAGTACGACGAAGACGTTCGGGTAACGCACGTTCATCTGTTGTGCAACGAACGCCATGACGCCGCTGAAGGCGAGGGTGAGGGCCAGAAGGCCGTAAGTGTTGCGCAGGACGCGGCTAACCTCTAGCTGCTCGACCTGCACGCGGTTGTTGACTGCGTAATCCTGTTCGCGCATGGCGCTACTCCTGATGGTGAAAACGAAGGGTTTGAAACCTCAAGTTGCAAAGATCATAACAGAGGCGAGGCAGCGCGCTAGCCGGAGAGTTTGACAGCTTGTTTCATTACGGTATTATGGCGCCCGCAAAGCGACGGAGGGGTGAAAAACTTCCGACGCCAGATGCTTCGGGGAATTGGCAGAGTGGTTGAATGCACCGGTCTTGAAAACCGGCGAACGTTAATAGCGTTTCTAGGGTTCGAATCCCTAGTTCCCCGCCAAACACAGTAAAAAGCCCTGCTCATGCAGGGCTTTTTCGTTTTCGGGGTCTGGTTTTTGCTCGGCTGCTTTTGATCGTAATCTATCGGATCATCCAGCCCGCGCTGCCCAAAGTTAGCAGATGCTAATCATGTGGCTGATAGCAGCCCGTCATTTACTGTATGCTAACCCGAAGCGATGATTGGACATGGACATTAACAAGCTTAGAGCTGACGCCCTGAAAGCCCTGATGGCCGGGGCCTCCCAGAAAGATTTCGCCAATCGGCACGGCCTTGATGCGTCGTATCTGTCCCAGATTCTTAACGGGCACAGAAATCTCGGCGAGAAAGCTGCTGCGAATTTGGAAGAGAAGATTGGCCTTCCTTCGGGAAGCCTGGTCAGCCCTGCTGCGTCCGAGACTTCCGCGACAGCAGTGAAGGCCGGGCTTTCGGCACTGGAACAGCTCCAGCAGTCCCTCGCCAAGGTGAAAGGCTTTTCAAATGAGGCGCGGGACCGGATTGTGGCGGCGGCTGCCGACCCGGATGACCAGAGCACAGACGTGCTTCCGGCCAATTACGCCGCGCTTCGTCCTACCCATGAAGAGATTGTGATTCGCCAGTACGACATACGTGCAGCGATGGGTCACGGACAGGTGCCGCCTGATTACAATGAGGTAGTGCGCAACTTGGTTGTCAGAGAGGAGATTCTTCGCGAGAAAGGTGTGACCTACACCTCGAAGACAGCTCTGGCCATGATCAGTGGCTGGGGTCAGAGCATGGAAGGAACCATCAACGATAAAGACTTGGTGATCGTCGACAAAGGCGTGCAGGACTTCATCGGTGAGGGCATCTACGTACTGACCTGGCATCAAGAGCTGTACATCAAGCGCGTGATGCGACTGGACGAAGAGAATTACAGGCTTATTTCAGACAATCAGCATTATGAGAACCAGACGGCAAGGGTCGACGATGTGACGATCCATGCGAAGGTTTTATTGATCTGGAACGCAAGGAAAGCCTAGTTGCGCTGGCCGATGTGGCCGACTAATGGCCGGCACATGGGGTTTCTTGAAGGTACATACGCCCGCCAATCAAGCGGGCTTTTTTGTGCCCTTAGAAAGGCGCGGCTTCCTCCAATACTTCGAATTCGTCCCGCACCTGAACGCGGGGATCGTCATCTGACGGCGCCTCCCACTTCAGCGTGACCGAACGGTGTTCATCGTTGAAAACCATCTCTATCCCATCCACCTCCGCGATCGCCCCCATCACCTCGTCCCACTCCTTTTCGCCGTCAGTCTCCAGCTTATGGATCGTCACCCACATCTGATCCTGAGCGATGGGGTGGTTGATCATGCTCGCGACCCTTAGGTTCAGGCGCTCAAGGCCGGACATGGGCTCGCGCTCTTGAGGCTTGTTCTTCTCTGGCAGGGACATCAGTTTCTCCTTGATTACTGTATATGCGTACAGCTTTCGCAAGCATAACGGCAGTCAGCTGTTTGCAAAACCCCTGTCAGAAATATCGATCTGCTTCGAGCGACCAGCACCCATTCCAAGCGCGGAAATAATTTAGCTTTAGCTATTGACGCTAGATTTAGCGTTTGCTAATTTACGTCCATCGCAGCGACTTACCGCTGCGGTACATGACTGGTGAAGCCGCCAGATAGCCAGGGACCAGCGAAATGGTCTCCCAGCCCCGACAAGGGACCGACTGGATCAAAGCTCTTTAGCAGGACGGAATCACCGATTTCGCTGGCTGGCCTTGGCAACAGGGCCAGACGGGAAATCAACGAAGAAAGAGAGGGCAGTCAGGCGGGTGCACTAACACCCACAGGGATCGCCAGATCGCAGGTTGTACCTGCAAACCAGCCGAGGCCCTTACTCTCCGCGCGAGCGGGGCGGAGCCTGGCAGAATCCAAAAGGCTTCGCAGAATGTTGAAAGATTGCAGATGTGGAAAGTGCAAAAGACTTCTTGCCCGTATCGGTGAGATGACGGAGCTCCAGATCAAGTGTGCCCGGTGCGGGACGTTGAATCATGTGAGGGCCACGTGCCCCGAGCTATCGCCTTTGAGCGACATGAATGCGGAATTCTCCGCTAAAAATCATTCGACTCAAGGTAATCAAAATGTCCAATAGCAGCTCAGTAATCGCCCAGCTCAAAAACATTCCTCTGGTAGGAATCAACCTGGGCTCGGTCGCCAATGCTGGCCAGATCCTTCCAGGTTCGGCCGGCACTCATTATCAATGGCCCACTCGGGACACCATCACTCACTGGGTGAAGAACCTCGGTGTGCGCCTTATCCGTTTTCCGTTCGAACTGCAGCGCGCCATTGAGCTGTCGACAATTGACGGTCTGCCAGGTCAAGGCGCGAACTTGAAGCAGGAGTTCGTGGACAAGTGGAAGGAAATGCTGAAGGCGATCAGCGATGACTCTAACGGTGAAGCCAGGATCATCCCCGATCCGCATCACTACATGCGCCTGCATCGCTACCAGACCGATGCGAATGGCCAACTGACCGGTCAGCTTTACCCAAGTAAAGAGGCGGGTAACCAAGACGGTTGGAAGGTTACGGAGCAGGTTCTGATCCAGGATGGTAACTCCGTCGGTGGTGGCTCTTGGAGTGCGGTCCACTTGGCGAACTTCCACCAGAAGTTGGTTGTTGCGTGCGACGACCCTATGGTTCTTGGTTGGGGTTTGGGCAACGAGCCCTATCCAAACCCCAACGCCGGCGCAAAGGACTACATTACGTCGGGCGATTTGGAAACCCTTTACATCAACACGATGAATACCGTGCTGAAGGCCCTGCGCAATAGCTCCAAAAAGCCAGTCTTCATCTGCGGCCTGCAATTCGCGAGTGCCAAGGACTGGGCGGGTGTCTCGGCGAATCTACAGTCGAAGATTGTGGATCCGGCGAATTCTATCGTGTGGGAAGCGCACGCCTATGCTGACGTCGATGGCGGATCGAGCGGTGCCTACAACGGCGACAACACCCAAATTTCGCCAACGGCGCTACGCGACCAAATCGTGGGTCCGTTTCTGACTTACGCCAAAGCCAACAAGATGGCAGCATTCATCGGCGAGACTGGCATTCCACCAACGGACGCTGGCCGTACCGCGCTGAAGAATCTTCTCGACAAAGCCAAGGCTGAGAAAATCCCCGTCACCCTATGGGTCGCGGGTCCGGGCACTGACGGCGAGAAGATGAGCCTTGAAGCGAGTAACCAAGCGGCAACGGTTACGATGGTGAAGCCATACTTCGCTGAGCGCATCACTCAGTGGGGTTATGCACAAGCGTAGGTCTGGCTAGCAGAGCCTGAGCCTCCCATTCCGGGAGGCTCTCCTTCCCATTCTTCCAGTGACCGCGTGTGTGAACACCCGATCCAGAACGCTATATAACAGCATATGCGCTGCTCCGACGGAGCAGCCTGAACGACATGCACTTATTCAGAGCCTCGGCATTCACCGAGGCTTTTTCGTATTTAGCCCTGCCACGCCTATCGCTCTAAGCCAGGCGTGCTGCGGGGCTGCCCCATTCCCCGAGCCCGAGAGGGCGGACTGTCGGAGGTCGACGAAGATGTCGGAAAAAACACCTGACTTCTGGGCCCACGTCTGGCTGATCATCACGACGCCGCTCTGGCAAGGAGCGATCATGGCCGCAACCATTTCTCTATTGCGCGTGGTCTATGAAGGCAAAGAAGCCAACAAATGGCGCGTTGTGCTTGAGGCGCTGATCTGTGGTGCATTGAGCCTGTCAGCCAGCAGCGTCATCGAATGGATGGCCTGGCCGTCGAGCCTGTCCGTTGCCGCCGGCGGCACCATCGGGTTCATCGGCGTGACGGCGATCCGCGAGCTGATCATCCGGTTCCTCGGACGCAAGGCGGATTCGTTATGAGCCTCGAACCCATTGCCGCAGTAGCCAAAGCTGGCGCCACCTTGCGAGCCGTCGCGGTCGCCATAGTCATTGTCATCGTGATGGGCCTGCTGATTGCCATCCAGCAGATCCGCGTGGTCACGTTGCAAGGGGCCATCAGTGTCGAGGCCAAAGCCAAACAGGAAGCCGTCGACGCCAATAAGGAAAGCCAGGCCACGATCACGACGCTGCGCGCTGAAGCACAGCTTAACGCCGACTACACCGCCGACCTGAACAAGCGCATCAGGGCCAGTGAAGACAAAGCCAAGAAGGCGAGGAAGGAGTTCGATGACCTCAAGCGCACCAGTAAACCTGTTCGTGATTGGGCTGCTCAGCCTTTGCCTGACGGCCTGCGCGGCAAAGCCGCCAGTGGTAACAAAGACCACAGTCATAAGGCTGCAAGCCCCTGAGCTGACTCCGTGCGAGCGGGTCAATGCGGAGGATACCGATCTGCGTGACAACGGCGACGTATGGGAGCTGAAGGATCAGGCCATCAAGCTGCTCGACACATGCGCCGACCAAGTCGATGCGCAGATCGTTCGAAGCAAGAATAAGTAAGCCCGTTTATTGGAGGTGCGTCGAGTCTGGACGCACCCATGAGCGGATTTTTTGCCTGGAGGATAGTCATGACCGTGACTGATAAAGATCGCGATGTTCTCGCTCGCACGGTGTACGGCGAAGCTCGTGGGGAAGGGCTTGCCGGAATGGTTGCCGTGGCCTGGACGATCCGCAACCGCGTGAATGATGGACAAGAAAAATCATGGTGGGGCGAGGGCTATGCCGGGGTATGCCAAAAACCCTATCAGTTCAGTTGCTGGAACAGGGGCGACCCAAACTATCCATTCCTGAGCGGCACGCGACAGATCCCGTTCAGGGAGTTGGCGCAGTGCCAAATCGCTGCTGACCAAGTGATCGACGGGAAGGTGCCAGACCCCACCGGTGGGGCAACTCATTACTACGCGACCACTCTGTCGAAGGCTCCGGAGTGGGCTGCCAGGGCTAAGCGGACTCTGAAACTCGGGGACCACGTATTTTTCAAAGACGTTCCGTGATCTACGGCACGAGCCCGCCGGGCTTTCGCAGCACCTGCGATACAACCACGCTCGAAAAAAGTTCCTCAAGTAAAAAGCCTAATTGTCGACACTTTGATTAAGGTCTGAGCACAGTTCGACCCTGGGCGAGCCTGACTTTCAAACGCGCACTCACGCGCCACCTTAAGCTCAATTATCAGCCAGGGAAGGGCTTTGCCGGGATTTAGATAATGCTAAGTATGCTAAGCATATCTCAAAAGCTGTATTTCAGTTTCTTCGTTATCGTATTGCTAATCGGGATGTTGGTAGGAAGCGCGTACAAGGGGTTTGAAGAGGTTGAAACCGCAACCTGGAGCAATGTGCATAGCTATCAAGTGCTTAGCGGAACACAGGTCGCACTGGAACAGTTGATTAATATTGAAACTGGCATGCGCGGATTCGTCATTTCGTCAAAAGACTCATTTCTAGAACCCACGATGATGGGCGAAAAGCAGTTCGCCGAGGTGCTCAACCTGCTCAAAAGCTTGACCGCCGATAACCCGCAACAGCAACAAAGACTTGCCCAGCTTGGCGAAATTCAGAAACGGTGGATTGACGAAGACGTGCACCCGATCATCGCTATGCGCAGAGATTTGACTCAGCGCAGTGCCCCCGATGACCCTTTGGACCAGCGTATTATCTCAGGGGCTGACAAGGCCAAAATGGACAGCATGCGGGCTGTATTGGGAGACATCACCGCTGATGAGAACAGGTTGCTTGAAGTCCGAAACCAGGCAATGGCGGACGCCAAGCATGATGCGTTGTTGGTTCTGATCTGGGGAGGCATCGCAGCAGCGGTTCTATCCGTCATCTTGGCTACCACGTTGGGCCGTAGTACAACCGCACGCCTGCAACTCGCTATCGACGCAGCCACTGCAATCGCCAACGGTAAGCTGGATACCGTTATTGACACCAGTAGCCATGATGAGCTGCCCAAAGCCTTCTTGCGTATGCAGACTCGGCTAAGAGAGATGATCCAGCAAATCAGCCTCGCTGCCAGTCAGCTAGTTGTCGCTGTGCAACAAATTTCGGGGGCATCCGAGCAACTTTCCGGCGCTATTCAAGAGCAATCAACGTCCGCGTCAATGATGGCTGCAACTGTCGAAGAATTGACCGTCAGCATTCACCATGTCTCCGAAAATGCGGATGAAGCTCACACGTTGGCTACCCGCTCAGGCCAGCAATCGAAGGATGGTGCGCAAGTTATAGAAAGCACCCTGTCCAGTATGATGGGCATCGCAAAAACAGTGCAGATTTCCTCTACACAGGTCGCAGGCTTGGGCCAGCATTCCGAGCAGATTTCTTCAATTATCAGTGTGATCCAAGGTATCGCTGACCAGACCAATTTACTCGCCCTTAACGCCGCCATTGAGGCGGCGCGGGCGGGTGAACAGGGGCGTGGATTTGCAGTAGTGGCCGACGAGGTGCGCTTGTTAGCGCAGAACACTGGCAAATCGACCAAGGAAATCGCAACCATGATCGGAAAGATTCAATCTGGCGTCCGCGAAACCGTAGAAAGCATGCGCAGCGGGGTCCAGGAAGTGAATGACGGCGTGGAAATGGCGGGTAGTGCCGGCACGGCAATAGGCGAGATACGCGACAGCTCGAATAAGGTACTCGAAGTTGTAGACCAGATTTCCCTGGCCTTGCGAGAGCAGACGGCGGCTAGTCAGGATGTAGCTCGGAATGTGGAGCGCACTGCGCAGATGGCTGAACAAAATAATATGTCCATTCAGGGCCTGCTGAAGACGAGCGGCGGGTTGAAAAATCTTGCTACCAGCCTGCAAGTGGAAGTCAGCAAGTTTCAGATGTAGCAAAGGCGATCTCCAGCCGTAACCGTTTAACACTGCCAAGGCTAACTTGGATCTCTTGACCCTGAGCGAGCAAATCAGAGGGCTTCTGTAAATCAGAGGTCTTTCTGTTTAGACAGAGAAAAGCGCAGACCTTTGTCACATTGGGCTGCGCTTCTCGGCACTCCGCAGGGAATGTCTGATTTATTTGCCCAGCTTTTTACGTACGTCCACCACCATTGGACCGACTGCCTTTACTGCGGCTTTGAGTTCTTCTTCGGTCACCCCAAACTCGTTAGTCCAGTACTGCAGCTCCCAGGCTTCAGAAATATTCACTCTGGCTCTGTCCTGTGGTCCGCGATTACCTAAATTGTCAGCCATTTTCTACGCCCTTATGAAATAGCCTGGCTATTCCAGGCCAACGAAGCATAGGCCATCCTGAGCGTCTGACATGGGCGCAAGACATCTACCGGAGCGGCATCTGTGAGCGGTAGAAACCAGTGGTGTTGAAAGCCGGCGAGGGTTGAGACCGTTTCCGGGGTTCAAATCTTCAGGTCCGCCAAACACAGTAAAAAGCCCTGCTTATGCAGGGCTTTTTTAGTTTCCGGGGTCTGGTTGGAAATGGGCTCTGAAGTCCGTGCTTCAGGCCGCGGTGGGCTAAAGCCGGAACTTGCCGACCATGTCATTGAGCCGGACCGCCAGCTTCGACAGCTCGTTGCTTGCTTCCAGTGTCTGTCTCGCGCCCTCGGTGCTCTGCATTGCCAGGTCCCGAATGCTCACCAGGTTTCTGTCCACATCGCGGGCAACATGGGCTTGCTCCTCCGACGCCGTCGCAATCTGCATATTTCGTTCATTGATTTCCAGGACCGCATCGGTGATCAGGCGCAGGGACGAGCCGGCGTCTTTCGCAGAGGTCAGCGTGCTGTAAACCTCCTGCCTGCTTTTGTCCATGGACTCCACGGCAGCGGCAGACCCTGACTGGACCTTGGTGATCATCTGCTCGATTTCCTGCGTGGACAGTTGGGTCCGGTGCGCCAGTGCCCGAACCTCGTCTGCCACCACAGCGAATCCTCGTCCCTGTTCCCCGGCGCGCGCCGCCTCAATCGCTGCGTTCAACGCGAGCAGGTTTGTCTGCTCGGCAATGGCCCTGATGACGCTCAGCACTTTTGTAATATCGTCCGCCTGACTGGCCAGGGCCTTGACCTGAACCACTGAGTTGTCCACGAGGTCGGCGAGGCTCGTCATGGCCGTCACCGTGTTGACGACCCTGCGGTTGCCCTCTTCGGCGGATGTGCTGGATGACTTCGCGGCCTCGGAGGTTGAGTTCGCATTTCTCGCCACTTCCTCCACTGCCGCACTCATTTCGGTGACCGCAGTGGCCGCCTGTTCGATCTCGCTGTTCTGTCTTTGAAGTGTCCGATCTGCGCTTTCGGTGATCGATGTCATTTCGACGGAGGCGGTGCTCAGTTGGTCGGCTGCTCCCGATATCTCAGTGATCGTGGTCTTTAAATTGCCGGCCATGACATTGAGCGCAATCATCAAACTGGATACCTCATCTCGCCCCGTCACGGCGAGGACACCGGAGAGGTCGCCCGTCGCGATTTGCTCCGCGAAGGTCAATGAGCTGGCAACCGGCCTTACGATGCTTCGGGTCAGGGCATACGCCAGGCCTATGGTGAGCACCGATGCAACCAGAACAACCGAGATAAGAACCATGATGCTGTGGCTGTAAACCTCTGCAGCGCGATGCCCGGCGTTAACTGCGTTCTGTGAATTAAGGTCACGCAGCTTTGTGAGCTCTGCCTGATACTGCGTCGCGGTCTGCGCCTGTTCGTTGTTGGCATAGTCCAGCGCGCTTTGATGGTCGGTTTTATTCAACGAAATAATGTTTTTGACGCCAGCTATGTATTTCTCCATCAGGCCGTTCGCGGTCTGAAACTGCTTGTTATCCTCTTCGTCAGTAACCAGGTGTGCTCGGTAGTAACCCGTCTTGTCTTCGAGCATGGCAATGTCCTGAAAAATACTATCGGTGACCTTGCGTTGTGCGTCTGAGCCCGCAACCGCCAGCGATCGTATGCTTTCCAGACGGGTATGCAGCAGGGCGATCTGGATATCGTCAATCACCTGAATGCTGGGCACCACGTCGGTTTCCAGCTTTTGTTCAGTGGTACGCATTTCATCAATTTGAACGTAGGCGAACAGGCCAAGGCCTAGCAGAATGAGCGTAATCAGACCAAAGCAGAGCAGCGCTCTGGTCGAAATCTTAAAGTTTTGTAGTTGCATGTGGGTCTCTCCGGAGCTCCAAAGGAATGCTGAGGTCCGTTCCAGCTATTAACGTGTCTGCCGGATTTTCGATTACTTAAGGTACGTCCAGCGGAAAGGCAGGCCTATAGCTATCATGATCGCGTGTTTGCTCAGTGCTAAATAATCAATTAACTAATTCTTCATTTAACACTGCCAATGGGTTTGCAAACGCGGCGAGCGTGAGGCGATTATTGCTTCTCGGGATCGCCCCGAAATACCTGCCAACTATTAAGGAACACTATGCCGTTTAAAGACCTTTGCCTGGCATTGCTGGTCATCATTGCGTGGGGTTTGAATTTCATCGTGATCAAATACGGCCTGGATGGCCTGCCGCCGATGTTGCTGGGCGCGCTGCGGTTCACGCTGGTCGCGATTCCCGCGGTGTTTTTCATTCGCCGTCCGCAGTTGCCCTGGTTCTGGCTGCTCGCGTATGGAGCGACCATTTCCTTCGGTCAGTTCGCCTTTCTGTTCGAGAGCATGGCCCATGGCATGCCGCCGGGGCTGGCCTCCTTGCTGCTGCAGGCGCAGGCATTCTTCACGCTGCTGTTTGCGGCGATATTCATCGGTGAGAAATTACGCGTGTATAGCGTGGCGGGCTTAGTCATTGCTGCTGGCGGACTGACCCTTATCGGCATGGGCACGGGGGCTGCGACCCCGCTTCTGGCGGTGTTGCTGGTGTTGTGCGCGGCCTCGATGTGGGCGCTGGGCAACATCATCACGCGCCGGTTTGGGAACGTCGATCTCGTCGCCCTGGTGGTCTGGGGTGCGATCGTTCCGCCGCTGCCGTTTCTCGCCATGTCGCTGTGGCTGGAGGGGCCAGCGCTCATTGAGCATTCGTTGCTTAATCTGGGATGGAGTTCAGTGCTGTCGCTCGCTTACCTGGCTTTCGTCGCCACGCTGTTCGGCTACATCAGCTGGAGCAAGCTGCTGTCGCGCTATCCAGCGGGCAAGGTCGCGCCATTTTCTCTGCTGGTGCCGGTGGTCGGCCTCAGTTCCTCAGCGTTGGTGCTGGGCGAGCGACTCAGCGTGCTGCAATGCGCGGGGGGTGTGCTTGTGATGTTGGGTCTGACGGTAAATCTGCTTGGGCCCAAGTTGTTCAGCCGTGGGCGACAAGCGACCGCTTGATGCGCGGGGATCAGGGTTTCGCGATTCAAACCCGATTCAGGCAAGTGCGCCGTCGAGGACGGCGCACTTCCGATCAGCTTACAGGGGAGCCGGCCCGAAGCGGTTATCGCCTTTCTGACCTTCTGTAGCCAGGAACACGATGTTGGCGAAAGGCACAATGAGCCACCAGCCGCTGCGATCAGTGTCGTGCAGTCGGCGAACGCCAACGGCGAGGCCGGGTATCAATAACGCAAGGCTATACACATTCGAGAGCATGGAGTTGGTGCCGATGATGGCGTCGACAACGGCAATCGCGATAGAGATCAGGACGTTGATCAGGAAAAACATCCAGTACTCCTTGCGCCGCGCCCTCCCGCTGAACACCGCGTATTTCTTCAGAACGTCCACATACCAGTGAAAAAAACCTGGCTGGGCGACAACGGCAGCGCTATTGCCGCCGCCTGCGTACGCCAGCTGCGGCGCGCCGCACTGCGGGCACGTGACAGCACCATCACTGATTTCCTTTGCACAACCACGACAAAATGCCATTTGAATCTTCCTTTGATTAATTAACACACAGTCCAACGAAAATAAGCAGCGAGACACCGGATAACACAGTCCCGGCGATGGCCATGCCATAGCCCGGTCTTTTGGTGTTGATAGTGATGATCCCCAGAATCAGGGCGATGACAGAGAACAGGCCCAGGCCCTGAATCGTCTCTGTGTCCCATTCACTGTCGTCAAAGAGTGCAAGCGTGCACACGATACTGAGCACGAGCGAAAGGATTGCCATCCAGGGGGAGCCAGCGTTTGCAGGGGGGATTGGGAGCGTTGCTGAGGTGATTTGACTCGCGCCACATTGTGGGCAAGTGACTGCCGTTTCATGCAGCTCCTTTGCACAGCCACGACAAAATACCATCGCCATCTCATTTCCCTATAGTAGAAAGGCTTGTAGGTGCGTGTCGGCAGCGCGGCTGAAATCTTTAGAAAAGATTTTGTAGGCATCCCTCCCGGCCTGTCTCGAACCTCGCGCGACCGTAATCACAGAGCATCTGGCTGCCTTTTAGTCCTTTCAAAATACCATGCGTGGCAAGACGAATCAGAAACCTTAACAGCTGATAACGCTTTGCATTACCAATTTATAAAAAAGTTGTTACGATCCGCGTCCTCATAGCTTTTCGCCATGCGGAGCGTCCCTCGTCAGGGTGCCGTGCCGCAGATCAGCACGCCTTCGTCCTCTCCAGGAAGCACCCGATGCTACGTCCCGCCCTGCCAGCCTTGTCGGCACTCGTCGCCCTTGGTTTCTCCAGCCATTCCCTCGCAGCGCCGGCGCAGCAGGATGTAGCCGATCAGCCATCGGTCACGTCGCCCGCTCAACCGGGCAGTGCCAGCGGCAACCCGGCACCGGGCGCGGTCGCGCTGGAAGGCTTGAGCATCAACGCCGATTACGGCATCGCGGGGCAAGCGACCACGGAGAATTCGGGCTCGTACACAACGGGTTCCATGAACACGGCAACCAAGCTGCCGCTGTCCATTCGCGAGACGCCGCAGTCGGTGAGTGTGATTACCCGCCAGCGCATGGACGATCAGGGCATGAACGACCTGAACGACGTGGTGAAATACGCGCCCGGCGTGACGTTGCACCGAACCGCATCGGACCGTCAGGAGTTTCTGGCGCGCGGTTTCAAGATCGACAACATCATGTACGACGGGCTGCCGAGCAGCATCAGCGCTTACACCCAGGATGTGATTTCCGGCGCGGATCTGGCCATGTATGACCGCGTCGAAGTGGTCCGCGGTGCGACGGGGCTGATGACCGGCGCGGGCAGCCCGGCGGCGACGTTGAACCTGGTGCGCAAGCGCCCGACCGCCGTGCCGCAGGTCAGTGTGACCACCAGCGCCGGCAGTTGGGACCGGTATCGCACCGAGGTCGATGCGTCGAACAAGCTCAACGATTCCGGCACCGTTCGCGGCCGTGTGGTCGCAGCGTACGAAGACGACAAAAGCTTCTCCGACATCCGCAAGAATCAGCGCCAGACCTTTTACGGCATCCTCGAAGCAGACCTGAATGATTCGACGACCTGGACCGTCGGCGCGTCCAAACAGCGTGATGACAACACCTCGGACTGGGGCGGTCTGCCCAGCGGTCCGAACGGCGAAGACCTGCACCTCAAGCGCTCGACATTCCTCAGCAACGACTGGTCGTACTGGAACAAAGACAACATCATGTTCTTCACCGACGTCACGCACCGCTTCGACAACGGCTGGTCGGCCAAGCTGGCGGGGCAGAAGATCTGGGCCGAGGCGGACACGTTTTCCAGCTACGTCGGCAACTACGACGGTCTGGGCTTTCAGCAGTACCACGGCAAGTACCGCGACGACGACGACCAGACCAACCTTGACGCGTCCCTCAGCGGGCCGTTTCAGATGTTCGGTCGCGAGCATGAACTGGTCGTGGGCGTGAGCCATCGGCAAGAGAAGTTTCACCAGTGGGGCGGCTGGACCGACGGCACGCCGATTGATCTCTACAACCCGACCCACTCAGTGATCAAACCTGACGTCGACACCAGCCTGTACGAAACCCGCAACGCCGCCACCGAAGAAGGCGTGTACGCCGTGGCGCGCCTGAACCCCATCGACCCGCTGCACGTCATCCTTGGCAGCCGCGTCAGTTGGTATGACTTCGACAACCGCGTCGGCAGTGGCGATTACAAGGTGGTGCGCGAAGTCACGCCGTATGCTGGCGTCATTTATGACCTGAACGACACGTACTCGGCCTACGCCAGCTACACCGAAATCTTCAAGCCGCAGACCGAAGTGGATTCCTCGCGCTCGGTGTTGAAGCCCATGACCGGCAAGAACTACGAGATCGGCCTGAAGGGCGAATACTTCGACGGCGCGCTGAATGCATCGGTGGCGCTGTTTGAGATGGAGCAGGAAAACCGCGCCTATCTGCTGCAGGACCAGAATTCCACCAATTGCCCGAGCTTTCCGGCTTCCAGCTGCTACGGCGCAGCGGGCAAGGTGCGCAGCCGCGGGATCGACACCGAGTTGAGCGGCGCGCTGACGCCGGACTGGCAGTTCTCGGCGTCCTACACCTACGTGCTGAGCCAGTTTGTCGAAGACGGTACCAAAAGCAACGAAGGCAAATTGTTCGCCCCCGAGCAGCCGAAGCACCTGTTCAAAGCCGCGACCAGCTACACCTTGCCGGGCGAGCTGCACAAATGGCGAGTGGGCGCGGACGTGCTGGCCCAGAGCAAGACCTTCAATCGCGTCGGCGACGGCCAGGCGGATCAGGACGCTTACGGCATCGTCGGCCTGATGGCCGGTTACAAGCTGAACGAGCACTGGGACGGCCGGGTCAACGTCAATAACCTGTTCGATACTCGCTACTGGCAGGGCATCCCGACGAACTCGGGCACCGGCGTCTACGGCGATCCGCGCAACCTGATGTTCTCGGTGAAGTGGACGCTCTGATCACTCGCCGCACCCGGCACATCGTTTGATCGCAACGCACTGCGATCAGACGTCCTTGTCCTGATCCTCCGTCAGCAAATCGAGCCCGGCCAAGGGCTCGATCAGCTTCGCGCCTTCGTTGCGCACGTTACCGACCTCCTTGCCCACGGCATGCCAGTGGAAATCGCTGACCGGCCGGCAGCCTTCCTGGGCGATTTGCGCAAGCCGTGACGCCGGCGTCTGCGGGTCGACCCATTCCCGGGCGAGCTCGGGCGTCAGCACCAGCGGGCGGCGATCGTGGATGTCGAGCATGCCGGCATCGCTGGCGGCGGTGATGATGACGAAGCCGTCGCGTTCGTCCGGCTCCAGGCCGGGCCTGACTTGGCCCAATGCGGCGAAGTACATCGGTCCCTGGTCTTTCAGATGAATGAAGTACGGCTGCTTGCGCTTCGCATCGTTGGGGTCTTTGACCCATTCAAACCAGCCGTTCGCCGGGGCCAGGGCGCGACCGTTCGGCCACAGATCCTTGAAAAACTTCCCGGTCATCACCGTTTCGACCCGCGCATTGATCGGGTCGGGCCGTTTGCCTTTGGCCCAGTAGGGCGACCAGCCCCAGCGCACCTTATCGACGCTCAGGCCGTCAGCCACCGGGCGGATGATCTCGACGCGGGTGGTCGGCGCCACGTTGTAGCGCTCGATGGGCCAGAGATCGTAGCCGTTGATCACCAACTGCTCTGGCGCGAGCGTCTTGAGGTAATGGTCCATTGGCTCGTAGATCGAGTAGCGTCCGCACATATGTCACCCGTCGAATTTTCCTGCTTACCAGATTGACCGCACGCGGCTGAGAACGTTAACTGTATATACGTACAGTTAACAAACACAAGGTCAGTCCCATGAGTGTCACCATCCTTGGCCGGTTATCGGCGGCGGGCGAGCGGTTTCCCCTTTATGCCTTTCAAGTGCCCGCAGGTTTTCCTTCGCCGGCGGCCGATCACATCGAGCGGCACATCTCGCTGGACGAGCTGTTCGACATCCGCGCGCCCCATGTCTATCTCGTGAAAATAGAGGGCGACAGCATGCAGGGCGCGGGCATCTATTGCGGCGATCTGGTGATCGTCGACCGCAGCCTGTATGCCGAGCACGGCGACATTGTCATCGCCGCCTTGAATACCGAGCCAGTCTGCAAGCGCCTGCACATGCGGGGTAACGAGGTCATCCTCAAGTCCGAGAACAGCAAATACCCGCCGCGCTATGTCATGGAAGGCGACGAGTTGCTGATCTGGGGCGTGGTGAAATACAGCGTTCGCGATCACGACAAGGTGATGCATTCGTGATTCAGAGGCTTTCTATATAAGGAGGCGCGGAGGAGGGGGTGACAGCACGGGCGTATTGGAACCATTCAAGCGCCCGTGCCACACAGCATAAACCTCTCAGGATGACCTCCGATGCCGCCTGCCTTCCGCCTGTATTCGGGCGCTTTGCGTGTCGTTCGACCGATGCGCCTCGCTTCACTGACTGTTGCGATGTTGTGTGCCGGTTGCCAGTCTTACGGCCCGCCCGAGGCGAGCACCGAACGCACGCCGCGCCTGGTGGCAGGGCTCCATCGCAGCGAAGAGCCGGTGGCTTATTCGCGGTCGACGCAACCCTACGACGGCAGTGATATCTGGCAACGGATGGGACAGGATTTTCGCCTGGCCGACGACAACGGCGTCAACGAACGCATCGTGCGGCAGCGCGACTGGCTGCTGGGCAACGCAGGCTTCATCCGCAATGCCAGTCAGCGGGCCAGCCCATATTTGCATTTCATCGTCGAAACCCTCGACCAGCGGGCGATGCCGGCCGAGCTGGCCTTGTTGCCGATCATCGAGAGTGCCTACAACCCCAAAGCCAATTCGATCCGTGACGCGGCCGGCCTGTGGCAGTTCATGGCGGCCACCGGGCGCGATTTCAACCTGCGCCAGACCGCCTGGTATGACGGCCGGCGGGACGTCGTGGCGTCCAGCAAAGCGGCGATGGATTACCTGACGCGCCTGCACACCCAGTTCGGCGGCGACTGGCTGTTGGCGATGGCGGCCTATAACGCAGGGGAGGGCACGGTGAGCCGGGCCATCGACGCGAATCAGCGCCGAGGCCTGCCTACCGATTACTGGCACCTGAGCCTGCCAAAGGAAACCCAGGATTACGTGCCGCGACTGCTGGCGTTGTCGATGCTGGTGCGCGAACCCGAGACCTATGGCGTGAAGCTCAGCCCGGTGGCCAACGCGCCGTATTTCACGGTGCTGGAGCTGGCGCGGCCGGTGGATCTGGAGCGCCTCGCCGCCAGTGCCGGCATTGATCGCTCGGTGTTGTTGAACCTCAATCCGGCGTTTCTTCGCAAAAAAACCGCCGACGGGCCCTCCCGCGTGCTCGTGCCTCGCGACCAGTTCGAGCAGCTTTCTGCCACCCTCGGCAAAATGACCGACGACGTCATGCCCGGTAACGAGGCACTGGCGGTGACCACTGCCACGGCGTCAGCGGGGATTGTGCGTCCCTGAAGCGACACTCCAGTCACCAATTTGTCCGCTTCGGGCCCACTTTTGGCAGCAATGGGCTCGTCGTGTGTCGGCACGGACACAATCCGGCCGTGTGCTTTTCACATCCCGATCGCCCCGGATGAGCCGGGTCAGACTTATTCATAGAACCAATTAACAAAAATTTCACCGAACTTTTCAGACGCGTTGTAAAAACGCCGATACATCATGGCCAGTCGCCTCCGAAGACACAATTAGAAACATCCACTGCCATAGGTTGATGAGTGCTCAGGTCCGGTGAGCGGTGCCGGACAAGTCGTACTCAACGGCAATGAATAGTTGGATCCCATTATCGAATCAGCACTGATGCGCAAACCTTTGCTTTGCATTTAATAGTCGAAAATAAAATGACCGCCATGCCCGACCCTCTAAATTCAAGGGGTTTAGACCTATACGCGGGAGTACAGTAAAGCGTGTTCGGAAAACCGAGTTGGAGCAGTCGGATTTCCGAACGTAGTTAAACTAATGGTCCTGAGAACTAGCAAGCAATACGCAAGTTGTTAAACAACTTATAAAGTTCGCAGAGAGTTATATAAGTTCTCGGGGCCGACAGTTCATAAGTGCAACAAGGCATTTAGTTCTGATTAATGTCAGGCGCGGGCGGGTAGTTAATAGTCGTCGGTGAGGCAGGCTCGATGAATGTTAGCGAGTCGTACGCGGCATTAATAAGAGCGTTCGATGGTTAACGGTTACGCAGAGGGAGGATCGATCGTGCAGGGCGGGATGAAATGCACCATGGCAGAGCATAACCCGATGATTGTTAAGCTATTGTGATGCAGGCGCCAGGCCGGCCGTGCCCTTGGACGCCCCCAATGACTCATTGTCCAGTCGGGGGCACCGGAAGATTTTAAATAGCCGTTTGAATGTTTTGCAGATAATTAGTTAACTCCGTCAATAAAGTCAAAGTGCTATCACGTTGGCGGTGTGAAGTATGTCTCACGACGTTGGGGAACTAAATTTAATTATTGCTGCCTTTGAAATGCGTGGTATTAATAAATCGCTTGCTCCCACTACGAGAGGTATCGATGAAAGAAGAAATCGATGTAAGCGACTGTTCGTGTCAGCCTGAAAATGTGGCGCTGGATATCCAGCAGATAGCATTGAATACCGCCAACCTGAGTATGGATTTGCTGCTCTGCGGGGAGACTGGAACAGGCAAAGACACGCTGGCCAAACGTATTCATGACTTGTCCGGTCGGACAGGTTCTTTCATCGGTATGAACTGCGCCGCCATTCCGGAATCGCTGGCGGAAAGTCAGTTGTTCGGTGTTGTGAATGGCGCCTATACCGGTGTCAGCCGGTCCCGGGAGGGGTACATCGAAGCGGCCTGCGGCGGCACGCTGTACCTGGACGAGATCGACAGCATGCCGCTGAGCCTGCAGGCCAAGCTGCTGCGGATTCTGGAAACCCGGGGCATCGAGCGATTGGGCTCGACCGACTTCATTCCGGTGGACCTTCGGGTCGTCGCGTCGGCGCAGCGCCCTCTGGATGAACTCGTGGAACAAGGGCTTTTTCGTCGCGACCTGTTTTTTCGGCTCAATGTGCTGACCATTCAAATGCCAGCCTTGCGCAAGCGTCGCGAACAGATCCTGCCGTTGTTCGACCAGTTCACCCAGGAAGTCGCCGCCGATTTCGGCTGCCCGGTCCCCGAGCTGGACAACCGCCTGGTACAACTGCTGCTCAGCCATTCATGGCCCGGCAACATTCGCGAACTGAAGTCTGCCGCCAAGCGTTTCGTGCTGGGCTTCCCGCTGCTGGGCGGCGATGCGCCTCCGGATCGCGATCTGGAAACCGGCCTGAAGACCCAGCTGCGTGTCATCGAAAGAATGCTCATCGAAGACGCGCTCAAGCGCCACAAGCACAGCCTGGAAGCCGTGGTGCAGGAGCTCGAAATTCCCCGGCGCACGTTGTATCACCGGATGAAAGAGTTGGGCATGAACGATGCGGAAGAAGCGGCGATTTCGTAGGACCGGTTTCAGGCGGGAAGAGGCCAGTGTGTTCCGTATCAATCGTGTGGTGTAGAGCCTGACGCCTTCCCGGCTAACGCCGGTCCCACGAAAGCGAGTCCTGCCCAGAGTCCCACACATACCTGCCGCACCAGGCGCGCTGTTTCGCAATGGACGCCTCGCAGCCAATCTCGCGCAGCCAATGTCGCGTAACCCTGAAATACCAGAGGTCGTGGATGAGTGTGTACGAGTTATTCGATGAGCAACTGGAGGACGACCATCAGGTGCCGAACCTGCGCGTGGTGGCCCGAAGTCTCGGTCAGTTGGGGATCGACCTGCTGCTGTCAGGGGAAACCGGCACCGGCAAGGACACCGTCGCCAGCCGGATCCACACGCTGTCCGGACGCAAGGGCCGGCTGGTCGCGATGAACTGCGCCGCCATTCCGGAATCCCTGGCCGAGAGCGAATTGTTCGGCGTGGTCAGTGGCGCCTACACCGGCGCGGACAAGGCGCGAGTCGGCTACATCGAAGCGGCCCAGGGCGGCACCTTGTACCTGGACGAGATCGACAGCATGCCCCTGAGCCTGCAAGCCAAACTCCTGCGGGTGCTGGAAACGCGCTCGGTCGAGCGGCTCGGCTCGACGACACCCATCGCTCTGGATGTCTGCGTCATTGCCTCGGCTCAGCGCTCCCTCGACGAAATGGTCGAGCAGGGTCGTTTTCGCCGGGATCTGTATTTCCGCCTGAACGTCCTGACCGTCACGCTGGCGCCCCTGCGCGAACAGCGCGCCCGTATCCTTCCGCTGTTCACCCGCTTCGCTGAGGCGGCGGCGCAGGAGTCGGGTATTCCGGTGCCCGAGACCACCGGCGTGCTGCGTCACGTCCTGCTCAACCATGACTGGCCGGGCAACATCCGCGAACTGAAATCAGCGGCCAAGCGTCACGTCATGGGCTTTCCGCTGCTGGGCGGCGAGTCCGGTGAGGACGGCGAGTCATCGGGCCTGAAATCGCAGTTGCGGGTGATCGAAAAAGCACTGATTCAGGCGGCGCTCAAGCGCCACAACAACAGCGTCGAAGCGGTGAGTCAGGAGCTCGACATCCCCCGTCGCACGCTCTACCACCGCATGAAAGAACTGGACGTCTGACCTCCCGTTCACCTCGCTGCTTCTGGCGACACCTGCTCGTCCACACGTCCATATCCGCAGCTTCCGTGAACATCCCGAATTTTATTGAGCCCCATGCGGAACCGATCCCGAGGTCGGTGCCACCCATTGGCACCAAGCACTTTCGCTGGTGATGACTCAGGAGTGTTCGACATGAATCCAATCTCAATGGTCGGTGGCCTCGCCAACAGCGCGATCAACGCGGGCGGGCAAATGACTCAGCAGGCAGCCAGCGCTGTGACCAACGTCAAGCAGGAAAACCAGATCACCGAATCTGCCGCTCCTTCCAAGGCCGAAGCCGCACAAAACGCCGCCACCGAAAAGGCCGATGCCAGCCAGGCGCGCCTGATTGCCATGCAGACCGAAGCCGACATCCGCAAGCAGACCAACGATGTCCTCAGCGCTATCCGTTCCGGCAAGGAAGACAGCGCCAACAAGGCGATCAGTGCCGAGGCGCAGAACGCCAAAGGCATCAGCTACTGATCGGTCCGAGCGCCCCCTGAAAAAGGGGGCATCCACCTGAGGATGGAGGTTTCATGCTAAGTCTCAATGCCAATACCAATCCGCTGCAAAACCTGCACATCGGCACCGTGGTGTCCCAGCCGACGCTGGGCGGCGACAAGACCCCGCAGTCGCTCAAGGACGTGATCGATCAGCTCGCTCAGGCGCTGACCAAAGGCGGGCACCTGGACAAGGAATCGCCGCTGGGCCAGATGGTCGGCAAGCAAATGGAGAAGAACAACCCGTTGGCGTCGTTGATTGGCGGCAATCCGGACATGATCAAGGCTGCTTTGGGTGACCTGATCAAAGACAAACTGGGGGAAAACTTTGGTGCTGCCGCCGATGCAGGCCAGGCAGGTGCCGGCGCGCCGGACCTGATGTCGCAGACCCTCAACGGTCTGGCCAAGGCCTCGCTGGATGACCTGCTGACCAAAACGGATCAAGGCACGACCTTCTCCAAGGGCGACATGCCGCTGCTGGAAAAAATCGCCGAATTCATGGACCAGCGCACCGCCCAGGATCCGCAGAAGTTTCCGGCGCCGGATTCGGGCTCCTGGAAGAACGAACTCACGGCTGAGGGCGACAATTTCCTCGACGGCAAAGAAACGGCTGCCTTTCGTTCTGCACTGGACTCGCTGGGCAGCCAGCTCGGTCAGGAACAGAACGGCCTCAGTGATGCCGGCAGCGGATCGCCACTGAGCAACCTGTCACCGACCGACCCGTCGGGCGGCGCTGCGCAGACCCCGAACAGCGTCAATCAAGACCTCGGCCAACTGCTGGGTGACCTGCTGCAGAAGGGCGTCAACGCCAGCGTCGGCGGCGGCCTCGGTACGCCGATGAACGATGCGTCTCAGTCGGCTGGTGCCACCAATAGCGTGACCCAGGACCTGGGGCAACTGCTCAGCGGCCTGATCAAGAAAGGCCTCGAAGCCGAACAGAACGGAGCCGGCGTCAACGGCGCAGGCGGGCAAACCAATCCGTTCGCCCAGCAGGATCAGCAAAACATGCTGGCCCAGGCCGCCACTGCCCTTGTCTCGGCCCTGGTGGGTGGCGGCAACAACAGCAACAGCCTTTCCTGAAGCCAACCGTACGCATCGACACCGTCTGCCGGAGAACGCCCGTGACCCTTTCCAATGTCAACCAACTCAAATCGCCGTCCACCGATCTTGAGCCGCGCCTGGATCAGGGACTGGTCAGCGGGCCTTCGCAGGCGGACGTCGATCTGTTCAACGCCGCCATGCGCCCCGAGCTGTCGATGCAGCAGAGTCATTTATCCGAACAGATCGCCAGCGCGCTGTCGGACCGCCTTGGCGCCACCGACAAGCTGTCGCAGCAAGCCGCGCGGAAGATGAAACGGGCGTCCACCACTGACGACCCGCTGGAAATTTCCCAGATGAGCCGGTCGCTGTCGCAGTACTCACTGCAGATGGCGCTGACCACCAAAGTCGTCAGCAAGAGCGCCCAGGCCCTCGATAAACTGACCAACCTGCAGTAGAGGCATACCGTGAACTACCTGACTGCGGGACTGATCTGCCTGATGCTGCTGCTCAGCGGGTGCAGCGACGACACGGACCTGTTTACCGGGCTGTCCGAGCAGGATTCCAACGACGTGATCGCCAGCCTCGCCGACCAGCACATCGACGCGCGCAAGCGCAGCGAGAAGACCGGCGTGGTCATCAGCGTGCCGACGGCCGAGATCAATCGCGCCGTGCGGATCCTCGATGCCGCCGGCCTGCCACGGCGATCGCGCACCAGTCTGGGCGAAATCTTCAAGAAGGAAGGGGTGATTTCCACGCCGCTGGAAGAGCGCGCGCGTTACATCTACGCCTTGTCCCAGGAGCTGGAAGCGACGCTGTCGCAGATCGACGGCGTCATCGTCGCCCGCGTCCATGTCGTGCTGCCTGAACGCATCGCGCCGGGTGAGCCGGTGCAGCCTGCGTCGGCGGCAGTGTTCATCAAACACACATCGGCCCTCGACCCCGACAGCGTGCGCGGGCGTATTCAGCAAATGGTCGCCAGCAGCATCCCCGGCATGTCCGGCGAGCCGCTGGATTCGAAGAAATTCGCCATCGTGTTCGTGCCGGCGGCGGAATTTCAGGACACTGAACGTCTGGTGAACTTCGGGCCCTTTCTGATCGACAGCGCCAACCTCGACTTCTGGAATCGCATGCTGTGGCTCGCGCCGTTTGCCGCGCTGCTGCTGATTGCCTTGATCGTGTTGATCCTGCGCGGCGACTGGCGCAATGCGCTGTTGCAACGCATCGGCCTGCGCCGCAGTGCCCGGACGAGCATGCCGGTGCGGGCGTAATGCTCAGCGTTGAGGAGCACTGGATTCGCTGGTGGTGCGCGCCCTGGGAGTGGGCCCACGCCGACTGGATCGACGTGTTCGCCGACCATTGCGGCATCACCCGCGAGGACTGTACGGAACTGCTCGGCACTCGCCACGACGTGTTTCTGCACAGCGTCGGCGTGGTCCCGAGCCAACCGCCGCCGCCTGTTGATTCGCTGATGCAGTGGCTGCGACTGGATGAAGCGCAGCAGCACCGGGCGCTGTCCCTGGCGGGCCGAATCTGTTTCGGCCAGGCCGACCGCGCTGGCGCCGATGACGCCGGGCACGTGCATGAGCCCTGGTGCCGCGCGGTGGCCAAAGCGTTGCGGCCCGGTTTATGGCTGGACGCCTCGGTGACGGATGCGCGGGTTTTGCTGGCGGCGTGGGCGGGTGAGCCTTGCTGGTCGCGGCTGCGGCTGTCCTGGGCGCCGGATGCCCTGCCGCCGCCCTGCGCCGAGCTGCCCGAGAACAAGCTGCACACCCTGTGGCACTCGGTGTTATGGCGGGTGACGACACCTTGATGAGTGCGGTTACCCCATTGTCCTTCAGGAGCTGAACATGCTCGCCAAGCGTCGTCTTGTGTTGTCTTCCTCTGCCGTGCTGGTCACCGACATTCTGCGTCGCGAAGACCTGGCCGGTACCGTGCTCGCCGCTGAAGTGCTGGACAACGCCCGCGCTGAAGCCGAGCAGATTCTTGCCGATGCACATACCCAGGCGCAGCAGGAAAAGGATCAGGCGCTGGCGCAGTTCTGGGACAGCGCTAACGGTTTGCTGCAGCAGCTGGAGCAGCAGCGATCGGCGCTGGCGCAGGAATCCATGGAGGCTGTTGAAGCCCTGCTTAATGAGGCCCTCGCCGAGTTGCTCGACCAGACGACACTCGCTGAACGCAGTCGCGCGCTGATGAGGAATCTTGCCGCCGGCCAGACCGTCGAAACCAGGGCCGTGCTCAGCGCCCATCCCGACATGCTCGACAGCCTTGGTGAGTGGCTGTCGGCCAGTCGCTTTGCCGATCACTGGCAGCTAAAAGGTGACCCGGCGCTGGCGCCACAGACCTTGCGCCTGAGCGATGCCAATGGCGCGTTCGACATCGACTGGGACAGCCTGCGCCGTGGGCTCGCGGGGCCGACGGCGCATTCATGAGTTTTTCTTGACCCGGTTGTGACGGTTCATGGAACCGGAGCGGCCGCAGGTTCCACTCAGGGGTTGAATCCCTCAGTTGGAGCCACCGGCATGATCAGTTTCAAATCCCTGCAAAACCACCTCGATCACTCCTATTCCCGCGCCCAGGACGACATGCAGGACGCCGCCGAAACCGCCTCGGAAAGCGGCACCATGGAAGATTTCCAGGCGTTCAGCGATGCCTCGCAGCAGACCAACGTCGCCAACATGATTCTCAACGAAGGGCTGCGCGCCAAACACGGCATCACCAAAGCGATCATCGATGGAATTCAGTGAATTCAGCGCGATCCTCGCCCAGTGGTGCGAGCGCCGTCCGCTCGCGCCGCTGGACTGCTGGATCGATGACGCCAACGCGCGGCTGGCGGCGTCGGGCAACGGCATTCGCCTGAGCCTCGATGTGCTCGATCCCTACGACGGCAGCGACCCGCAACGCCTCGACGCGTTACTCGCTCAGGGCGGTGCCGGCGTGGCCTGTGCCTGTGAGGGCGGGCTGGCCATCGACCCCGACACCCGCTGCGTGGTGTTGGTGAGCTGGATTCCCGACCCCTGCAACCCCACGCAACTGCTCGAACGTCTGGAGCGCCTGGCCAATCAGCGCGCCGCGATGCTCAGCCTCATGCAAACCTCGATTCGCAGCGCGACCGCCTCGTCGTCCCGCTCGACCCTCAGAACCTGGCAACCGGGAGTGTGAAATGCGCAAGGCCTTAATGTGGTTGCCTTTGCTGATGATCGGCATCAGCGCGCCGGCGCTGGCCGCGGTGCCTGACGCCTGGAAACACACCGCCTACGCCTACGACGCGCGGCAGACCGAACTGGCGACTGCGCTGGCAGACTTCGCCAAGGAGTTCGGCATCGGCCTGGACATGCCGGCGATACCGGGCACGCTGGACGGGCGCATTCGTGCGCAGAACCCCCAGGAATTCCTCGACCGGCTGGGTCAGGAGCATCACTTCCAGTGGTTCGTCTACAACGAAACCCTGTACATCAGCCCGACCAGCGAGCAGACCTCGGCGCGCATCGAAGTGTCGCCGGAAGCGGTCGATGACCTGCAGCAGGCGCTGTCCGATGTCGGCCTGCTGGACAAGCGCTTCGGCTGGGGCGCATTGCCCGACGAAGGCGTGGTGCTGGTGCGCGGCCCGGCCAAGTACGTCGACTTTGTGCGCAGTTACAGCAAGAAGGTCGAGGCGCCGGAAAAAGCCGAGAAGCAGGACATCGTGGTCCTCCCGCTGAAGTACGCCAACGCCGCCGACCGCACCATTCGTTATCGCGATCAGCAACTCACTGTGGCCGGCGTCGCCAGCATTCTCCAGGAGCTGCTGGAAAGCCGCTCCCGTGGCGAGTCCATCAACGGCGTCAATCTGCTGCAAGGGCAGGGCGGCGCGGGGGGATCTGCAGGTGGCGGCGCCACGTCCTCAGGCCTGAACTACGGCGGCATGCAAAGCCAGGGCTTTGACACCGGGGCCATCGAACAGGGGCTGGATCGGGTGCTGGGCTCCAAGGGCAAACGCGGCGGGTCGTCCAGCGAATCGGCGAGCCGTTCCAAGATCCGCGTCAGCGCCGACGTGCGCAACAACTCGGTGCTGATCTACGACCTGCCCAAGCGCCGGGCAATGTACGAGAAGCTGGTCAAGGAACTGGATACGCCGCGTAACCTGATCGAGATCGACGCGGTGATTCTCGACATCGACCGCAACGAGCTGGCGCAGCTGTCCAGCCGCTGGAACTTCAAAGGCGGCAGCGTGAGCGGTGGCGCCAATCTGTTCGAGCAGGGCACCAGCACCACGCTGTTCATTCAGGATGCCGGCAAGTTTTCCGCAGACCTGCATGCCCTCGAAGGCAACGGTGCGGCGTCGGTGATCGGCAATCCGTCGATCCTGACCCTAGAAAACCAGCCGGCGGTGATCGACTTCAGCCGCACCGAATACCTCACCGCCACGTCCGAGCGCGTCGCGGACATTGTCCCCATTACGGCGGGCACCAGCTTGCAGGTGATTCCGCGCTCCCTGGACCAGAACGGCAAATCCCAGGTGCAATTGATCGTCGACATCGAAGACGGCCAGATCGACACCTCGCAAATCAACGAAGACCAGCCGGCGGTGCGCAAGGGCAACGTCAGCACCCAGGCGGTGATCGCTGAGCACGGGTCGCTGGTCATCGGCGGATTCCACGGGCTGGAAACCACCGACAAGGTCAACAAAATCCCGCTGCTGGGCGACATCCCGGTCATCGGCAAACTGCTGTTCCAGTCCCGCAGTCGCGAGCTGAACCAGCGTGAGCGCCTGTTCATTCTCACGCCGAGGCTGATAGGCGATCAGATCAACCCGGCGCGTTACGTGCAGAACGGCAACCCCCACGATGTTGATGACCAGATGAAACGCATCAAGGAACGCCGCGACGGTGGCGAACAACCGACCCGCAGCGACTTGCAGAACGCCTTCACCCAGTTGCTCGACGGCGTCACCCCGCTGGGCTTCAACAGCGGCGAGACCCTGCCGTTCGAAGCCGACAGCCTGTGTGATCCGGGCATCGGCCTGACCATGGATCGCCAACGTTCCCAGTGGTTTACACGCAAGGACTGGGGCATCGCGGTGGTCGTGGCGCGCAACACCACCAGCAAACCGGTGCGCATCGACGAAAGCCGCTGTGGCGGTCGCTGGGTGATGGGTGTCAGCGCCTGGCCCCATGCGTGGCTGCAGCCGGGGGCGGAGAGTGAAATCTACATCGCCCTGCGCCAGCCGCAGGTGTCGAGCAAGGCCAAACAGAACCGACCTTCGCTGCTCAAGGGGGCTACACGATGAACCTGCGCGGTTTGCTTTTGCTGTTTCTGGTGACCGCCACGCTGGCGGGGTGCGCCACCCATGGCTGCTCGGGTTATTCATGCAAGCGGCCCGATTCCAATGACCGGGAGCTGGTGATCTGGTGGCCGCCGGACATGCGTCAGGGGATTGATGAGCGTGACCATGAGCAGGATTTTACTGTGGTGCCATTGAAGGACTGAGCATGATTCGGGTATCGGAAAAATCAGCGTTTTACGCCCACGTCGCCGCCGAGCGTGCGGCGATCTGGCCGGTGGCGACGGGTGTGGCGTTTGTCAGTCGACGTGAGCATCGGGACTGGGGCATCGCGCTGCATATCGAGGGCCGGGCCTTGCGCCCGGAGCAGTTGCGCGATGCACTGGAGCGGCGGTTTTCGCAGGCGGAGTTGTTTAACGATTTCTTTCTGTTTCTGGATGTGCAGCGGGATTTTGTGGTCTGGCACGCGGTGCCCGATGCGCAGGGGGCGGCGGTGAGTCTGGACAGTATTCGTCGGCAGGAGCTGGAGCTGGCGGGGTTGGGGCATCTTAGTGATGCTTTGCAATAGCGCGCTCGCGGGGCTCGCTTTCAAGATCTGGATCAAGAGCATCTGCCTAACGGCAGACATTTCGCCTTCGGCGAGTTACTTGGAAAAGTCGAAAGTCGCACCATCCCCAAGTAACCAAGGGTGCCTGCTCCTGGTTGGGCCCTTCGTTCCTCAGGGTTCCTTCACTCCGGTCCCGCTCCGTGGGCCCGCCGCCATCCGCCATCCATGGCGGGGGGCGGCTCTCGCGGCATCCATGCCGCTCGGCCCACTCCGCGAGACCTCCGTTCAGCCTGCACCAAAGTCGCGATTGGCGGTGACTGAGCCTTTTGCGCAGTAAGATCAAAAGCGCGCTTACGCTTAGTAGGACCGGCTTTAGCCGGGAAGAGGCCCGTCCAAATGCTGACATTCGATCGTCCCCACGCTCCGTGTGGGAATGCATCCCGCGACGCTCCGCGTCACCCCCAAGCCTGAATCCGCGTTGGAAATCCGGGATCGGACACCATCCCTGTGGGAGTCGAGCTTGCTCGCGAATGCTGCATTTCAAACACCCATTATTCGGCGGATGTACCAATGGCTTCGCGAGCAAGCTCGCTCCCACAAATACGCGGCGTGTGGGAACGATCAGAGGCACCGCAAAACTTATGGCGCACCCACCGTGAGCTGGCCTAATGACCCCGGACACCTCAATGGGGGAAACTGTACCCATTGAGGAACGATCATGACCAAGAAATACAGAAA
>NZ_JACYVI010000018.1 GCF_014842265.1 Pseudomonas sp. CFBP 13711 | reverse complement strand
TCAACGACCCGTCGGTGCGCCAGTCTTACGGCTTCGGTAATCAGTCGCAGATATTCGTGATCCGCGGTTTGCCGCTGGCAGGTGACGATATCTCCTACGGCGGTCTGTACGGCGTCCTTCCCCGGCAAATTCTCTCCACGGACGCGATTGAGCGGGTGGAAGTGTTCAAAGGTCCCAACGCTTTTATCAACGGCGTGAGCCCCACCGGTACGGGCTTGGGTGGCAGCGTGAATCTGCAGCCCAAGCGTGCTGAAGACGTGCCGACTCGCCGTTACACCCAAGACATCAGTTCCGATGGCCGAATTGGTGAGCATCTGGACCTTGGCCAACGCTTCGGCGAGGGCAATCGATTCGGAGCGCGAGTCAACCTTAGCCAACGTGAAGGCGACACTGCGATTAATGACGAAAACCAGCGCACCAAGTTGTTCGTCGCGGGGCTCGATTATCGTGGTGACACCTTTCGCGTCTCTACCGACTTTGGCTACCAAAAACAGCGCATCAACGGTTTACGCAACACCGTGCAATTGGGTAATGCGACCAAAATCCCGACCGCCCCTGACGCCAGCCACAACTATGGCCAGGACTGGACTAATACCGAAACCGAAGACACGTTCGGCATGATGCGTGGCGACTGGGACCTGAATGAAAACTGGACTGCCTACCTTGCAGGGGGCGCCAAGCATACGCGTGAAACTGGTGTATACGGCACGCCAACCCTCGTAGGTAATAACGGAGTTGCAACTGTCGGCGGCTCCGAGATTCCGCACAATGAGGACAACACCAGCTTTGCAGCGGGGCTTAACGGTCATGTTCAAACCGGGCCGGTCAGTCATCAGATCGCGATTGGCGCCTCCACCATCTGGACCCAGCAAGAGAACGCCTACACCTTCTACCGCTCGGTCACCGGGAATACCAATATCTACACCACACCTGACCTGCCCAAGCCAACGGCGGTTTCCCTCACCGGCGGCGATATGAGCGATCCGGGTGTCACCGGCAAAACCCGTAACCGAAGCCTGGCCGCTTCCGACACTGTTGGCTTGTTCGACGATAGTTTGCTCCTTACCTATGGCGTACGCCGTCAGCAGCTGCGCGTAGAGAACTACTCGTACGACGGCACCACCTCCAACGGCGTGGCTAATCCGGCCAATGACGGCAGCCGTACTTCGCTTTACGACGAATCCATCACCACTCCGGTGTACGGCATCGTCTATAAACCGACTGACACCGTTTCCCTGTACGCAAACCGCATTGAAGGCCTGGCCAAAGGGCCGGTCGCGTCCGGTACCAACGTCACCAACCTTGGGGAGGCCTTCCCGCCTGGCCGCACCAAGCAACTGGAAGCGGGTATCAAGCTGGACATGCAATCGTTCGGCGCAAATCTTGGCGTGTTCCGAATCGAGAAGCCCAGCGATGGGTACGTCGATGCGACTCAGCGCCTCTACATTCGCGACGGCGAGCAGGTGAACAAGGGTGTTGAGCTGAGCGTGTTTGGTGAGCCCATCGAAGGCCTTCGCCTGATGGCAGGCGGCACGCGCATGACCTCGGAGCTGAAGAACACCGCGGGCGGGCTCACTGATGGCAATCATGCCATCGGGGTGCCCACCTTCCAGCTAAATGCGAGCGTCGACTGGGACGTTCCTGGCCTGGAGGGAGCTGCCCTCAGCGCGCGTATGCTGCGTACTGGAGGCCAGTATGCGGATCAGGCCAATAACCTGAGCCTTCCCACCTGGAATCGGTTCGATGCCGGGGCGCGCTACAAACTTAAAGTCGATCAAAGGGACCTGACGTTGCGCGTCAATGTGGAGAACATCACCGACAAGAACTACTGGGCCTCAGCCAACGGTGGCTATCTCAGCCAGGGCGACCCGCGTCTGGTCAAACTCTCGGGCACCATAGACTTCTAAGTCAGCGCTCCCAAGGGATAGGCATCATCATTCCCTTGGGATCAAGTGGCTTTCGATGAGTCGAATTCAGGTCAGCCAGCAGGTAGGCCCAAGCGCCCGAGGCAAAGCTCAGATCAGGCGTTCAGCAGCATCCGAGGTACGCCTCGGGCGGGTGTCAGTTGCCTGCGAGAGTTTTACTTCTCGACAACCCGCTGTCTTGGTTAGCGCTTTTTGTCATCCGGCCCCTGCCCGCGCGTCACCTCAAATCGCCTGACATTCTTGCGCAACCAACTAACAAACCCACCCGAATCGGCCACCACCGGCTTGGCTTCCTTCGATGGACAGGGTGCAGTGGAAATGCATCGATAAGTGGAGGGATTTATTTAACTCAGAAAATAAATCCATCTCTCTACGCTGAACCACGGGAGAGGACTAAACGCATTAACCGGCTATCGACCTTGCATGCAACGATGGCACTATTCCCCTTAGGAGAAAGGTAACGTTCGGCGCAAAGCAAGCCGGACGTCATGCGCATAGGGATAGGGAAGATGGCTTCGATAAAGGTGGATGGTGAGGACAAGACCGCAACGATCAGCGACTGGACGATTCGCTGGAGCGACAAGTACAAAACGCTGGAACTGACCTGTCACTTCCCTTCCAAGAAAAAATACACCCGCCCGCTCAGTAACTGCCAGGTTTCGCCCAGCCGCGAGTTGACCAATGTATTGCTGCAAAAGCCCGGCAGCATGATAGCTACGCCCATTGCCAAGGTTACGATTTACGACGAGCGATACGCCGTAGTGCACTACCCAGGCGCCGAAAAGCCCTATGTCTACAAGATGGACAGCATCTGTTTGACCGCGCCGACATTGATGAAGGAAACGCCGGTCTTCCGCTATTTCACCATCGTGGCGAATGCCCGGCGGGATCAAGCCGAGTCCAAAACCGATCGCGAAATTGCCGACAATGTGGTGCGCCAGCTCAACAAACTTCCCGCCATCGCTGGTACCGCGTTGGACGCCTATTGTACGGGCCGCAACGGCACGCTGACGCCGGGTCAAGGGCTTATTTACCCGTTCGGGCTTAACGAGAGTCAGCTTCAGGCGGTCGAGCGAGCGTTCAGCGCGCAAGTCAGCGTAATCGAGGGCCCGCCAGGGACCGGCAAGACCCAGACAATCCTCAATATACTGGCCAATATTCTGTTACGTGGGCAGACGGTAGCGGTGCTGTCGAACAACAATGCCGCCGTAGAGAACGTCTATGAAAAGCTGGAGAAGTACGGCCTGGGCCACTTGGTCGCCCAACTCGGGAACCAGAAAAAACGTGAGGCCTTCTTCGCTGACCTGCCTGCCTGGCCAACAAGCGCGCCTGAGCCCGCACCGTCCCTAGAGGATATCCAGGCGTTGTTGACCCGCTTGAAGCAGCATTTGCAAGACCACAACAGGGCGGCACAACTGCAAATTGAGCTGGACGAGCTGGTCATTGAGCGACGCCACTTGCAGCAATGGCAAGCAGAAAGCGATGTGCAGCTCACAGGCTCGCTCGACAAGTACGGCCTGACACCGCGCAAGACTACGGACCTCATGGCCTACCTGGCTTACCTCGGCGAGCAGCGCATTCATCTCAAAGACCGAATCGAGCTACTGTTCAAATTCAGAATCTTTCGTACCAAGCCATTCGCCGATAGCGAAGCGCGCATGGCTGTTTTCCAAGCATTGCAGATGCATTACTACGATGAGTCGCTTCGGGACAAGGAAGCGGAACTGCGGGCGTGCCGTGAATCGTTGGCATGTGCGAATTTCACAGCCTTGCTGAACGAACTAACATCCGCATCTATGCACCATCTGAAGCAGCATCTGCAACTTCAGGAACCGCCGGCGGATAGCTTTGATGCCAAAACTTACTGCAAGCATTTCGACGTCTTTGTGAAGCGCTTCCCTATCCTTGGCAGCGGCACGCATTCGATCGTGAACTCCATCGCGCCGGGAGCGGTTCTCGACTACGTGATCATTGACGAAGCCTCTTTGCAGGACATAGTGCCAGGCATCCTCCCACTAGGCTGTGCAAAGAATCTGATCGTCGTTGGAGACAACCGACAGTTGCCGCATATACCTGTGTCACTCGGGCATCAAGCGCCCGCCGATGTCTACGATTGCGAGCGCTACAGCCTGCTTGATTCGTGCATTGCCGTGTTCGGGGACGGCCTGCCCAGAACCCTGCTGAAAGAACATTACCGCTGCCACCCCAGGATCATCCAGTTCTGCAATCAGCAGTTCTACGACAACGCGCTGGTGCCAATGACCGAGGACAACGGCGAAGACCCCCTGCGCCTGGTGGTGACAGCCAGAGGCAACCACGCCAGGAAGAACACTAATCTTCGGGAATTGGACTCTCTGCTGAAGGTCCTTGAGGACGAGGGACCAGCCGCCGTAATGGACGGCGACGGCCGCGGTTACATCGCCCCTTTTCGGGCGCAAGTTAACCTTTCCGGCACGCACTTGCCGACGGATTTTGTCAAAGACACCGTGCACAAGTTTCAGGGCCGTGAATGCAACGAGATCGTCTTCTCCACAGTGCTGGACAAGAAGCGCTACAACCAAGCGCGCACACGCCTGGCTTTCGTCGACGACCCACGCATGGTCAATGTCGCGGTTTCGCGGGCCAAACATCGCTTCACCCTGGTGACCGGCGACGAGGTGTTTACTGACAACAATGGCCATATCGCCGCGCTGATCCGCTACATCAGCTATTACGCGCAAGGCGAGCAAATCGTGCGCGCGCCCGTGGTATCGGCATTTGACTTGCTGTACCGCGAGTACGACCAGTCTCTCGCCCGCTTGGACGCGCGCCTTAGGGCTGAGGATTCGCGCTACAAGTCCGAGCAGATCATTGCTCAGTTACTGCGCGAGGCGCTGTCAGCCCCGGCCTATCAGGCACTGAAATATCACACCCAGATCCAGCTAGATAAGCTTGCATCGCCGGGTAGCCTCGACTGGACGGAGCGCCAGCGGGCGTTCATGAGGCGCGCCAGTTGCGATTTCGTGATCTATTTCAAAGTTGGCAAGAAGCCGATAGGGGTAATTGAGGTTGATGGGGGGTACCACGACCAACCTGTTCAAGCGGCTCGGGACACCATGAAAAATGAGATTTTGGCCAAAAGTGGTATTCCGATCCTTCGGCTGCGGACAGTTGAGAGTGACATCGAGCGGAAAATTGGCGACTTTATCGGGCACTGGGCGGGGCCTACACAGAGTACCTAAGCGCTTCGGCGGCCGTCAGTCGCCGCTGGTAGAATTCGATCCAAAGCTGCCTGTAGCCAGGCCGCAAGCTGGTGGATCGGAGGTTAATGAAAGTAATTGCATCCTTTATTAAAAAATCATTGGGCATCCAGGGGTCTCAGATTGGTCATTACTAGCCTCAGTAACAGATTTAGTTCTATTTAGAAAAATTAGTATGCTCTTCCTTGTTCTTAGCGAACATTCCTCAAGAGAGATTGAAACTTTGCAATCAATGGATGGCTGCTCACACGGCGCTAGATATGATGGGAAGCTCTTTAAAAGCCCGCTTATAGATGACTGAATAAATATTAACTTTAGTTCTGGGTTAAGGATTAATTATTGATGCAATAATACGAATATTCGTGCTAGCTTGAAGTGCAGCGGCGGCTTGCGTAAAACATCTTTCATCTGATACGGGGTATATACATGTCAAAATTGTCGATAAAGAAATGGGTTCTACCTGCCCTAAAAAGCAAGGTTAGAACTGCATTGGGTGTAACGGGATTAGGCTTGGCTTATTTCGCAGGATTTATGATGTTAAAGATTTTTTTGTATACACCGATAACGATGGCACTGCCTTCGTCTTGGAGTAATTTTCTATTTCGTCCCTCATTGCTTGTCTATCGGTTGTTCGCGGATACTAGCGAGATCACGCTTGAGCTCGGCAAAACCTGCGATCAGGCTGCAGAGCAATGTATTCAGTCTTTTAATCTAGCAGGGCCTATTCAGCCTGGAGACGGTAAGATATTTCGAGATAAACTGTCGAAACTGCTTGAGGCGCATGCGAATGTAAATATGGTGTGCCTGAACTCGACCGGAGGGGATAACGACAGCGCAGCTGAAATAGCTTCAGAAATACAGAAGCATAAGCTCAATACTTGCGTTGGAGACATGTCGTTTGGCGTTGCCGGGCTTCAACCAGAGTCAGGTGTTAGATATACAGATACGTGTGCATCCGCCTGTACATTTATACTGCTTGCCGGCACTGAACGTATCGCGATCGGAACGCGCTTTAAACTCGGCCTACATTCGCCGCGCAGTGTTCTATCCACCGAAGACAGTGCGATCCCTGATGAGGATCCCATTGCAAAAGGCGTTAGCTTCACCAGCGCCGAGCTACGAGAGTCGCTCTTCAGCCTTTATGAAGACAAGGTTTCTGTGAGTAATGAACAACTGCAGGCAATTTTTGCTTATGTAAGTCGTACTCCGGCTTTTAAAATGTATTCAGCTTCAGTGCCTGAGCAAATGGCATTAGGATTTTTTACTAAACGATTAGAATAGGCGCCCAGAGATAAAGGTACGGATTTATTTCAGCTAAAAATTAAATCAGTTACCTTATTTGTTGAGCGGCGGCCCCTCCAGCGAGGCCGCGCGGCCTGGGTCGGCGTCTTCGGAGCCACCTGCCCCTCTATAAGCTCAACCACCGGGGCCGACAGATGATTCCTCGGATGAAGACGCATCCAGCTATCACACTGCGACGCCGGGTTTGCCGGACAGCGAATCCGTTTACCACACGCCGCCGCAAAGCCCGGCTTAAGGGAGCAGGAGGATAGGGTGTGAAGCCGCCGGCCGCCGTCGTCAGAGACGAAGATATTGCGGCCGGACTTAGGCTGCGCAATTGTCGCAGCGCGAAGTCCACACGCTGCGACACCTCCCGGCACGGGCGCCCCTGCGGCGAGCCGGCATAGAGGGTACAGCTTACTTCCCGGAAAATAAATCTGCCCCTATCTTTCGCTGCTTCGCTCTTACTACTCAATTGCTCAGCGGATACCTACATCGTTTGCTCAATATGGAATACGAAGTTCATCCAGCGAACCATCAGCATTTATAAAGTCAAAGTGAGCCCCCTTAAAAGGAGAGTGGATCCCCTCATCTTGAAATCCACCCTCAATGAAGATGCCCACTAGGTTAAATATCCCATCCCGTACCACTAGCATTGGTGACCCGGACAAACCACCAAACGATTTTATGTCACTGACGCCTGGATCAAATGAGCTACTTTGTCTTTCACGAAAATCGTCTGACATGAAAAAGGCACGATCATTTACGGAGGTCACAAAGTCCATGCAAGGGGTCATTCTTAAAATTATTTTTAGACTATCAGCTGTTCGATGCTCTCCAGGGTATCCCATAAAAAAAACTGACTCATCTAATGCCACTCTTGTTTCAGGCGAAGAGTTGTAGGTTATTGCATCCTTCCCGATAGAGGCGAGTTGAAAACTAGTTGGCACCTCCACCACAGCGATATCGAGAAATGCTGATTTCGATATTATCCGCCATTTTGATATATCCACTGGTTCGGCGCCGTTGACGGGTAAGAGCAATGGGAAAAATTCCGCCCCACAGTTCTCAACCTCATCCCATACATGGGCAGCAGTGACAAGATACGTGGCAGCTCCTGATTTTACGAAAAAACATGTCCCCCCACATTTCCACTCATTGGCACCCACATCTAATCCTTTTGGATAGATCATCAATGGAGCAATACATGGTTGAATTTGTAGAGCGTTATACTGAATAGCTTCGTCATATTCCACTAGTTGAAACCCTAACTATAAGCACCTAACAAAAAAAGCGAATTTTCTCGCCCCACTCCTTCTTGAAAAGTACATCCATGCCCTTTTTTTCTTTTTGGCCATACGGATCATCATCGATTCAGAGCCACCGGCGGCCGGAGCACACTACCTGCAAAAAGAAATTGAATGTAGTTTGAAAAACACACGGAGACTCGTGCTCATTAATGCTTAGAATCAAATGGGGCGAAATCTATTAAGTTGACAGCACTTAATAAAACTACCCCAGTACATTATTATTTCTTTTTCTTATCTGGCGCCTGCGTTAGCGCCGAGCCTGCAACAGACTTCTCAGCAGGTGAAGATTTTTTGTCTTTCAATTGCTCGCTTGCCTTAGACGCCACGCCTTTGCTGGTTTTCTCGTCTTTTGCCATTTTTCATACCCCGAAAATGGGCGGATTCTCTGGAGTTGGAGTCCCATCCCGAAACTAGGTATAGGCTATCTGTCGCTATTTTCAATTCGCAGGACTACTTTTTAGAGAAATTCAGCTCAGGCCTGACTTGCTACACGCATCAAAGGCCGCTCTGATCCGATTGTTGCCTGCAGCTTTAGGCAAAAAAATTGCCAGTCACCAAGGGCTGCTATCGCGCAAAGCAGAGAGTCCACGGTTCTCTGTTATTGCCCACTTCTGAGCCTCATTACCCGCGACGCGGCTCAGATCACGCACTTAGCTGCACCTAATAACCCACATCTGCGAACCATAAACTGACTGCGCCAGCTTTATTTCTCATCAACCGGCAGGCTCATCAGCGCTTCTTGTCATCCGGCCCCTGCCCGCGCGTCACCTCAAATCGCCTGACATTCTTGCGCAACCAACTAACAAACCCACCCGTATCGGCCACGACCGGCTTGGCCTCCAACATCGCCGCCCTCGCCTTCGCCCGAAACTTAGCCAATCCCGCCAGCGCCCCAATCAATTCCGGATGCTCCGCCAACCACGGCTCCAGATCGGCCTTGTCGATGCGATAAATCATGCAGTCGGTATACGCGCAGAACCGCGCCAGCGTCGGCGTGCCGTCAACAAACCCGCTTTCACCAAGCAGCTCACCCGGCCCCATGCGCCCCACTTCCAGCCAGCCGTCCGGCCGTTGCAGCGACGCCGATACCACCCCGGACTCAATAATGAACAGCGCATCAGGCACCACGCCCTCGGCGAGCACGACGTCTTTCGCCGGATACGCGCCCAGGCGCATGTGCTGTTCCAGTTGCGCGCGGTCGGCGTCGCTGAGCATGCGCAGCGCATTCACGGTATTCAGCACGGCAGACTGGCGAGTCGCGGCGCGCTGCTGGTCCTGGCGGGTTTCGGTCGACGCGAGCTGCCGATGGATCAGGTCGAACAGTTGGTTACGCACCGCTGAGCGCCGGTCCCGGGATTTCACGTAGCCGGTGACTTCGTATTCGACGATGCGCAGGCCGGACTTGACCACGACCGCTGAGGGCGCGGGCTGGGCCAGTAATTCGCGGCAGCCGAGCAGCGCTTTCTCCAGGGAGTCCAGCACCAGGCTGGGTCGCAGGCGGGTCGACAATTCGATGGACAGGGTGACCGAGTGGAAATGATCTGGCCGGCTGAAGTTGACGATGCGGGTCTTGGCGGCCATGGCGTTGGGGATCACGGCCATGCTGCCTTCGGAGGTCAGCAGATGGGTGGAGCGCCAGTCGATTTCGATGACTTTACCTTCGATGTCGTCGACGCGAATCCAGTCGTCCACCCGGAACGGCTTGGTCGCGTTGAGGACGATGCCGGAGAAGACGTCACCCAGGGTGCTTTGCACGGCAAGGCCGAAGATGATCGCCACGGCGCCGGAGGTGGCCAGCAGCCCTTTGACCGGCAGGTCGAGCACGTAGCCGGCCGCCGCCACTGATGCGACGAGGAAGATGATTGCGCCCATGACGTCTTGCAGCAGATGACCCTTGCCGCCGATCCGCGGCTCCATGACCACGACGGCGAGCACGGTGAGTGTCCGCGCGCCGAACAGCCACCAGGCGATGGTCAGGATGGTGCCCAGCACATGGCGGGGAACGGACCAGTCGGCGGGCACCGGATACAGCGGGCTGAGTCCGCCATCGAGCAGCGCCATGCTGAACAGCACGAACAGCACCAGCCGGCACGCCAGCTTGCGCCGCAGCCAGCGCGGGTGCAGCCACTGCCAGAGCGTGAGGTCGATGACCAGCAGCACGGCAGCGCTGATCAGCGGATAGGCGAACCACAAATGATCCATCGACATTCCCTGGGGGTGGACAGCCCGTGCAGCTTAGCTGAATACCTCGCCGGGAGCGCCGGTCTGCTTTTTCGCCGAGCGGTCTGACCGATCAGAACGCCGTCACGCCCCCGTCTACCGCCAGTGAATGCCCGGTGGTGAACGCGGCGCCGTCGCTGCACAGGTAGAGCACGGCGGCGGCGATTTCTTCGACTTTGCCGATCCGCCCGACCGGGTGCATGGTCGCGGCGAATTCGGCCTTGCGCGGGTCGGCTTCGTGGGCGCGGCGGAACATGTCGGTGTCGATCACCGCCGGGCATACGGCGTTCACGCGGATGTGTTTCTTGGCGTACTCGATGGCGGCCGATTTGGTCAAACCGATCACTGCGTGCTTGGACGCGCTGTAGATGCTCATCTTCGGCGCCGCGCCCAGCCCGGCAACCGATGCCGTGTTGACGATTGCCCCGCCGCCCTGGACCAGCATCAGCGGCAACTGGTACTTCATGCACAGCCAGACGCCCTTGACGTTGACACCCATGATCGCGTCGAACTCGGCTTCGCTGCCTTCGGCGAGTCGGCCCTTCTCGATTTCGATGCCGGCGTTGTTGAAGGCGTAATCGACGCGGCCGTAGGCGTCCACGACCTGGGCCATCACCTGCTGCACTTGGGCGTCCTTTGTTACGTCGTACCGCAGAAACAGCGCTTCGCCGCCCGCCTGACGAATCAATTCGGCCGTGCCCTCTCCTCCCTCGCTGTCCAGATCCACCACCAGCACTTTCAGACCGTGTTCGGCAAACGCCAGCGCGGTCGCTCGGCCAATACCCGCCGCGGCGCCGGTGACCAACGCGACCTGACCGGAAAACGTCATGCTCATGGGATCGTCCTTTTTGTACTTATTAATTGAAGAGCTCGGCAAACGCCTGGTGGGCCGCAGCTTAGCGGTCGCAACACAGTCAGCGTCAGCACTATCAAGAGGCCGGTTGCCGGGCCATTGGTGGCGATGATGATCCGTGAAGCGCGCCATCATTAGCATGGATCGGCGGGCATTCGGTGCAGTGGCAATCCTTGCTGTCCGGGCCGTTCCGGTCTATCACTGCCGCTTCGCCGATAATCAAGAGCCCTGCCATGACCGCCTTGAACAACCGCCAATTCCTCCTCGCGCGCCGCCCGGTGGGTGCCGCCAGCCGTGAAGATTTCACCTTCCAGACCGTGCCCGTTGCCGACCTCGCTCCCGGCCAGATCCTGGTGAAGAGCGAATACCTGTCCCTGGACCCGGCCATGCGCGGCTGGATGAACGAAGGCAAGTCGTACATCGCGCCGGTCGAGCTGGGTGCGGTGATGCGCGCGTTGGGTGCGGGCAAAGTCATCGAGTCCCGACACCCGAAATTCGCGGTGGGCGATTACGTTCAGGGCTTGCTCGGGGTGCAGGATTATTTCGTCGGCGAGCCCAAGGGCTTCAACAAGGTCGATCCAAAACTGGTGCCACTGCCGGTGTACCTGGCGGCGTTGGGCATGACCGGTATGTCGGCCTACTTTGCCCTGCTCGAAGTCGGCCAGCCCAAGGCCGGTGACACCGTGGTGATTTCCGGCGCCGCCGGTGCGGTCGGGAGCATCGCCGGGCAGATCGCCAAAATCAAAGGCTGCCGGGTCATCGGCATCGCCGGCGGCAAGGAAAAGTGCCAGACCCTGATTGATGAGTTCGGCTTCGACGGCGCCATCGATTACAAGAACGAGGACATTCATGCGGCGCTGAAACGCGAATGCCCCAAAGGCGTGGACGTGTATTTCGATAACGTCGGCGGCGACATCCTCGATGCGGTCCTGACCCGCCTGGCGTTGAAGGCGCGGGTGGTGATCTGCGGCGCCATCAGCCAGTACAACAACAAGGAAGCGGTCAAAGGCCCGGCCAATTACCTGTCGCTGCTGGTCAACCGCGCGCGCATGGAAGGTTTCGTGGTGATGGACCATGCGGAACACTTCGCCAAGGCCGGGATGGAAATGGCCGGCTGGCTGGCCCAGGGCAAGCTGAAAAGCAAAGAGCACATCGTCGAAGGCCTGGAAACCTTCCCCGAAACCCTGCAGATGCTGTTCAAGGGCGAGAACAGCGGTAAGTTGATCTTGAAGGTGTGAGCTGAATGGGTGGGCTCAACCTGTGAACCCTCGCTGATAATCCGCTGAACAACTCACGGATAACGCTGCCAAAACCACCAGAGGGCGCACTCTGGTGTAAGCTCGTGCGCTGTTGATCCGACCCATCGAGAGGCTTATGCGGGCTCCCTTCCGACGTTCTACCCTTGCAGCGCTGCGTGGTTTTGAATCCTCCGGCACGGCGATCACAATTTTGCCGAGTGCGGCCGATTACCGGCAAACACTGCTGGCGAAGATTGCCGCCGCCACCCGACGGATCTACATCGTCGCCCTGTACTTGCAGCAGGACGAAGCCGGTCAGGAAATTCTCGATGCGTTGTATGCCGCCAAGGCTGCGCGACCGGAGCTGGACGTCGTGGTACTGGTCGACTGGTTCCGCGCCCAACGCGGCCTGATCGGCGCTGGCAAGCAGGCCGGAAACTCGGCGTGGTATCAGGCGCAGAACCTGGAACACGATCAGGAAGTGCCGGTGTACGGCGTGCCCGTGCAAACCCGCGAGCTGTTCGGCGTGTTGCACCTCAAGGGCTGCGTCATCGACGACTGCGTGATCTACAGCGGCGCCAGCATCAATAACGTCTATCTGCACAAGCTCGGCAAATACCGGCTCGATCGCTATCACCTGATTGACAGCAAAGGCCTGGCCGACTCGTTTCAGCGTCTGGTCCAGCAGGACATTCTGCCGTCCGACGCGGTGCATCGCCTCGACCTGCCCTCACCGCCCAGCTCTCGCAGCCTGCGCGGGGAGATTCGTCAGTTCCGCCAGCACCTCAAGCGCGCCAGTTACGACGTCAATGATGGCGTGCGTGACAACGGCGAGATGCGCGTCATTCCGCTGCTGGGCATCGGCAACAAGAACCCGCTGAGCAAAACCCTCTGTGATCTGATTGCCGCGACCGATGAACAACTGACGCTGTGCACGCCGTATTTCAACATGCCGCTGGTGGTAAAACGCGAGATCAATCGCGCGCTGAAGCGGGGTGTGAAGGTCGACATCATCATCGGCGACAAGACCGCCAACGACTTTTTCATCTCGCCGGAGGAGCCGTTCAAGGTGATCTCCGCGCTGCCATATCTGTACGAGATCAGCCTGCGTCGCTTCATGCAAAAGCATCAGACGGCGATCGCCAAGCACCAGCTGAACATCCATTTGTGGAAAGACGGCGACAACACCTATCACCTCAAGGGCCTGTGGTCGGACGACCGCTATACCTTGCTGACGGGCAACAACCTGAACCCGCGGGCCTTTCAGCTGGACCTGGAAAACGCCGTGCTGATCGATGACCCCAAGGGCGAATGGCTGAAGCCGCGCGCCGAGGAAATCGCGCTGCTGATGCGCAATACCCATCGGGTCGGCAAGTTTGACGAGCTCGATACCCTGAGCGAATACCCGGTTGGCGTGCGCACCTTTCTGCGGCGGGTCAGCCGGGTCCGCGTCGAGCGCCTGCTGTACCGGATTCTCTGACGACCATGGGCAAAAGCACTGGCGTTCGCGCGCAACAGGCCGATCAAACCCGCGCGCGCATTCTTCAGGCGGCGATCACGGTGTTCACCCGCGACGGCTATTCCGGCGGGCGCATCGAGAAGATCTCCGCCGAAGCCGAGTCCAACGACCGGATGATTTATTACTATTTCGGCAGCAAGGAGAAACTGTTCGTCAAAGTGCTTGAGCACACCTACGAGCAGTTCACCCGCGCCGAAAGCCTGCTGTCACTGGACCCGTCGACGCCGGAGCAGACGCTGCGGCAATTGGTGGCGTTTGTCTGGGACTATTACGTCAGCCACCCGGAATTCGTCGCCATCCTCAGTATCGAAAACCTGCACAAGGGCAGGCACGCGCGCCAGTCCGGTGAGCTGCGACGCCTGTCAGGCGAAGCCGTCGGCGTGCTCAGACCGATCATCGACGCCGGTCAGGCGCAGGGTCTGTTTCGGCAGGACCTGGACATCAAGCACGTGTATTTGATGATCGCGTCGCTGTGCTACTTCTATAACTCCAACCTGCACACCCTCAGCTCGTTCCTGGGTCAGGACATGGCCGCGGAGGGGGAGCGGACGGATTGGTTGGCGTTCATTCAGGACTTGGTGATGCGTGGCGTTAGGGTATTGCCGGAGTAGGCCGACTGGTGCAGCACCTGTGGGAGCGAGCTTGCTCGCGAAGAGGCCAGTACATCCGTTAGATATTTAGCGGTTGAGATGCAGTCTTCGTGAGCAACCTCACTCCCACAAAGGCCAGTACATCCGCCAGATATTTAGCGGTCGAAATGCAGCCTTCGTGAGCAAGCTCACTCCCACAGGGGCCAGTACATCCGCCAGATATTTAGCGGTTGAAATGCAGTCTGTGGGAGCGAGCTTGCTCGCGAAGGCGCCGGTACATCCGCTGAATGTTCTGTGGCTGAGATACCGCTTTCGTGAGCAAGCTCACTCCCACAGGGGCCAGTACATCCGCCAGATATTTAGCGGTCGAAATGCAGTCTGTGGGAGCGAGCTTGCTCGCGAAGGCGCCGGTACATCCGCTGAATATTCTGGGGCTGAGATACCGCTTTCGTGAGCAAGCTCACTCCCACAGAGGCCAGTACACCCGCTAGATATTTAGCGGTTGAAATGCAGTCTTCGTGAGCAAGCTCACTCCCACAAGGGCCAGTACATCCGCCAGATATTTAGCGGTTGAGATGCAGTCTTCGTGAGCAAGCTCACTCCCACAGAGGCCAGTACATCCGCCAGATATTTAGCGGTTGAAATGTAGTCTGTGGGAGCGAGCTTGCTCGCGAAGAGGCCAGTACATCCGCCAGATATTTAGCGGTCGAAATGCAGTCTTCGTGAGCAAGCTCACTCCCACAGAGGCCAGTACATCCGCCAGATATTTAGCGATCGAAATGCAGTCTTCGTGAGCAAGCTCACTCCCACAGAGGCCAGTACACCCGCTAGATATTTAGCGGTTGAAATGCAGTCTGTGGGAGCGAGCTTGCTCGCGAAGAGGCCAGTACATCCGCCAGATATTTAGCGGTTGAGATGCAGCCTTCGTGAGCAAGCTCACTCCCACGGGACCGTATTTTGCCGGGCGTCAGCGTGTTGCCTGAAGCGGGATGTCACCCAAAGAGGCTCGCCGAGTCAGTGCGTTCCGGGATTGGCTTTCAAATGCGCCACCTTGTCCTTCAACCCTTCCCACTGCGGCTCTTTCGGCGCGAAGCGGCTGCGCAGGTACGCGGCCAGGTCGCTGATCTGGGTGTCGGACAGGCTGTCCTTGAAGCCCGGCATGTAACCCAGATCTGCCGTCGCCGGTTTGTCTATTCCCTGCTGAATCACTTTGATCAGATTGTCCGGCAGCGCGCTGTGGACATTGGTATTGGTCGCCAGCGACGGGCTCACGCCAAACAGCTTCGGTCCCAGACCGTCGGCATGACAACCCTGACACGAGCCTTCGAACACCCGCTGACCATTGCTCAATGACTGAGGCGAAACGCTCGGTTTCTCTGCCAGACCGGTCACCGTCGCGGGACTGATGTCAGCACTGCCAGACGCAGGCTCATTCAACGCCGCCAGATACACCGCAATCGCCCGCACATCGCTCTTCGGCAGTTTCGCCAGCTCCGACACCACCGGCCCCATCGGCCCCGCCGCGACACCATGGGCATCGGAATACCCGCTGCTTAAATAATTGAACAACTGATCCTCGGTCCAGGGCGTCGGCGCTTTCGACAGGCTGTTGAGCGCCGGCGCTTCCCAGCCGTCCACCGTGCCGCCCGCGAGAAACGAGGTGCCGCCCTTCTCCGCCCCCAGCAAGTCCCGGGGTGAATGGCAGGCGGCGCAATGCCCCAATCCATTGACCAGATACTGACCGCGATTCCACTGCGCGCTTTGCTGCGGCTGCGTCTGCACCTCGCCTTTGCGCAGGTACAGCGCGTTCCAGCCCGCCATCAACGGCCGCACATTGAACGGGAAACGCATGTCGTTGGCGGGCTGGACCTGTTTCACCGGCGTCTGCGACATGAGGTACGCGTACAGCGCCTGCATGTCGGCGTCCTCGATGTTTCTGAAAGCCGTGTAGGGAAACGCCGGGTAAAGGTGTTTGCCATCGCGACTGATGCCGTCACGCATCGCCCGCTCGAACGCCGGATACGACCAGTTGCCGATGCCGGTCTCCGGGTCCGGGGTGATGTTGCTGCTATATAAAGTGCCGAATGGCGTTTGCATCGCCAGCCCGCCGGCATTGCTGGCGCCAGTCGGGGCGGTGTGACAGACCGCGCAATCGCCCACGGCCGCCAGCAACCGCCCGCGCTCCAGAGTCGCCGATGACCAGGTGCCCGCAGCGGGCGGCGTGATCGGCGCGATTTCAGCACGCCAGGGCAACGCGGTCGCGGCCATGCCCAGCAACGCGCCGAACGCAGCAAACAACGAACCGAACAGCCACTTTGAGCGTTTAGCTTTTGGCGACTGCGGCGGCTGGCTGTTGGATTCCACGCCCGCGCTGTTCAGCGCGGCGAGAATGCGTTCCGCAGTGATCGGCAGCTCGCGAAAGCGAATCCCGGTCGCGTCATACACGGCATTGGCAATGGCCGCCGCACTCGGCACCGACGCCGACTCCCCGGCGCCCATGGGCGGCTCGGCCTGGCGCGGCATCATCATGACGTCGACTTTCGGCACTTCGGGGAACGTCAGAATCGGGTAGCCACCCCACTCCTTGCTCGCCACGGTGGATTCCTCGAACGTCACCCGCTCCTTGAGCACCCGGCTGGTGGACTGGATGACGTTGCCGTGAATCTGATGCTGGACACCGGCGGGATTGACCATCATGCCGGCGTCATGGCCGATCACCACGCGGGTCACCGACACATCACCCGTGTGCTTGTCGATCGCCACGTCCGCCACCCACGCCGCCCACGCTGCGCCGAAGCCGGGAAACTTGCTGTGGATGTAGCGCGCGTAGGCAAAACCGCGCCCGCGCAGGACGCCATCTTCTTCGGGGATCTGCATCGGTTGGGTGCGCGGTGTCCAGTCAGCCCGGGCGGCGGTGGCGCGAACCAGTTCGGCGGCGCGCTCGTCGTGCAGATAACGAAGCCGGTATTCGATCGGGTCAACGCCAGCGGCGAAAGCCAACTCGTCGATGTAGGACTCGTGAGCGAAGGTATTGGGAAGCGCCGACACTCCGCGCATCCATGACGCGCGCACAATCGGCGCCATGTCGTGAATGGTGACGCGCATGTGCTCAATGTCGTAGGGCGGGATCGAAGTGCGGTCGCCCATTTCGAACATCGTCGCCACCGGCTCTACGCGCCCGGTCAACAGCAAGGCCAGGGTTGGCGAGTTATTCGACGGGTAGCGGGTGCTGAAGTCATAACCGGCGATGCCGCCATCGGCGTTAATCCCGCCGTCGACTTCCATCAACTGCGCCGTGCCTTTCGGCTCCCAGGCATGTTCCTGCTCGCGGGTCAGTTGCACGCGCACCGGCCGGCCCACGGCGCGGGACAGCAACACGGCATCGGCGCAGACGTCATCAGCGCAATTGCGCCCGTAACAGCCGGCCGCTTCCATGCGGATGATGTCGATCCGTTCTTCGGGGTATTCCAGCAGCCAGGCCAGATCGGCGCGCAGCATGTGGGGGTTCTGCGTGCCGGACCAGACCCGAATGCCTTCTTCGCTGTAGTCCGCCAACCCGCACGAAGGTCCGATGGAGCCGTGAATCTGGTAGGGCCATAGATAGGTTCGCGTCATCCGCTCGCTGGCCTGGGCCAACGCTTCTTCGACATTGCCCTGATCGAGCACCACCCGCTGAATGCTCGGGTTGTCGCGTATCGCCTGCTCTATATTGCTCATGTCCGGCAAATTGTGCTGCCAAGGCTTCCAGGTGACCTTGAGTTCCCGCGCCGCCTTGGCCGCCTGCTCTTCGCGCATCGCGACGATGCCGACGAAATCCCGAATCACCACCACGCGGACGATGCCGGGAATGTGGGCGATCGAAGATTCGTCCACGTCCAGCAGACTGGTGCCGACGAAGTCGCCGGTGTCATAACCGGCGTAGGGCGGCCGTACGACGCGGCCATGGAGCATGTCCGGTAAACGCATGTCGTGGACGTAGGTCAATTCACCGGTGGCCTTGCCCGGAATGTCCACACGGGCGGCGCCCTGCCCCACCAGTTTGTAGTCCTCCAGCCGCTTGAGTGGTGCGTTGCCGGAGATGCGCAGCTCCACGCGCTGATCCACCAGCAGCTGGCCAAAGGTCAGTTCGCGACCGTCCTGTGCCTTGATCACGCCGCTGTCGATGACTAACGAATCCACATCGACCGACCACTGCTGCGCGGCCTGTTGCAGCAGGTAGCGCCGCGCCTCGGCCGCCGCATTGCGCAACGGGATGGCGGAAATCTGCAAAGTGGCGCTGGCGATGGTCGCGCCCTGATTCGGCGCACGCTCGGTGTCGCCCAGAATCATCGTCACCTGATCCATCTGCAGGTCCAGCTCTTCGGCGACGATCTGCGTCAGCGAGGTGCGAATGCCGGTGCCCAGATCGACGTGGCCGTTGAAGGCGAAGACGCGGCCGTCCTGATCGATGGCAATGAACAGCCCCAATTCCACGGGCCGGACGGTGGGGGTGCCGCCTTTGGCGACCGGACCGGATGGCGGCAGGATGTCGTCGACGATCAGCAGCACGCCGTTTCGGGCGAGCAATTCATCGCGCGTGGGCAAAGTCTGGGTCATTGGGCGGGATCCGGGCTGGGCTGATGACGCGCGGCACGCATGACCGCACTGAGGATTTCAAGGTGCGTGCCGCAGCGGCACAGGTTGGCTGACAGTTCGTTGCGGATCTGCGCTTCGGTGGGGTGCGGGTTGCGGTCGAGCAAGGCCTTGGCGGTCATGATCATGCCGTTCATGCAGTAGCCGCATTGCGCGGCCTGCTCGTCGATGAAGGCTTGCTGCACCGGATGCGGGCGGTCTCGCGAACCGATGCCTTCCAGCGTGGTGATCTCGCGCCCTTGGGCGCCGGCCAGTGGAAACACGCAGGAGCGTGCGGCGACGCCGTCGATGATCACCGTGCAGGCGCCGCACTCGCCCAGGCCGCAGCCGTATTTGGGGCCATTAAGGTGCAGGTCATTGCGCAGGATCAGTAACAGCGGCGTGTCAGGCATTGCCGTGACACGTGTGGCCTGACCGTTGACGTTCAGGGTCACGGTCTTCTCCGCCGCCCGCTGCAGCTCGCTTGTGTCAGCCTTCATGTGTTACCCGCTGTAGCTTGCATTTGATGAAGTGATTACTTCATGAAACGAGAGCAGGAAGCATGCCAGCGGAGAAAAGGCTGTAGGACGTTGGAGTATTGGGGTGGGTTTGGTCGTTTCGACGTCGCAATTGGGTGGACTGAACATTCTCCATGTAGGAGTGAGCTTGCTCGCGAATGCAGTGGGTCAGGCACATAAATGTCGCGGGCAGATCGTACTCGCGGGCAAGCGCGCTCCTACAGCGGTGCTGTCAGGCGGCGTTACTCATCGCCCTCGTCGATCAGTTTGCGCAGCAGAAACAGTACAGCCACGCGTTCGGCGGGGTTGAGTTTGCTCAGGGTCAGCTCGCTGATCTGCGCGGCGCGGGGCACGGTTTCCTGTACCAGTTGCAGGCCGCTGTCGGTCAGGCTGCAGATGACTTTGCGGCGATCCTGCGGGTCCGGGTCGAGGCTGATCAGGTCCCGGGCTTTCAGGCGATCGACGATGCCGCGAATGGTCGCCTGATCCACGGCCGTGGCCTTGACCAGCTCGGTTTGCGAGCTGGGGCCGTGATCGCGCAGAGCGCACAGGGTCACGAATTGCACCGCCGTGAGCTGCGAATCGCCGACATTCTGCTGGAAGATCGCCAAGTGACGCTGGTAGGCCTTGCGCAGCAGATGGCCCACTTGCTCGGAAAAGGTGTAGGACGGATTGTTATTGGAAGGGTTGTCAGTGGACACGGGTGGCTCGTTCGGCGGGATCTGGAAAGTGGTGGCTACAGTAACGTCTGCGGGAGTTGAGGGGAATCTTCGGAACGAGTGAGTTGTGTCGCTGGTGTATCCGCCGACAGATGAATAGTGGGAGCGACCGGGGTGGCGCTTCAACTTGCTCGCGAAAAGGACGGTACATCCTCCAGAATTTCGGCAGCTGGCATGCCGTCTTCGTGAGCAAGCTCACTCCCACAAGTTTTGCGTACAACCTGAGTCCCGCGTAGCGCAAGCCAAATGCAGGCCTGCCTCAGACTTTCGATGCCTCGGGCGCCACCACTTCCCCCGCCAGCACCACGGCCTGGTCGTCCAGATAAATGTCGCAACGACGCAGCGGGATATCCAGATGGCACGGGGTTTTGCGGGTGCCGCCGACTTCAGTATTCGGCCCCGTGGAAAACAGGAAGTTGCCGTAGAACGCCCGGGCGTCCATGCACATGCCGTCGTTCTTGTCGTGCAGGCCCATGGCCGTCCACTGGGCGCGGGGTTGCAGGCCCCAGCCGATGTGGGAAATGCCGTAGACCTCCGGGTCGTTGAAGTACTTCAGGTAATCACGCAGGTACTCCGCCTCGAAACCACCGTGAATCCCGGTGATAAACCCCTTGTCGATCTCCAGCGTGATCTGCTCGCGGGAATAGGTTTTGAACGGCAGCACGATGTCGCCGACATCAATGACCAGCGTGCCTTCGGCGGTCTCTTCGTTGGGCCAGGAAAACAGAAACCCGCTGGGCCAGTGATCCCAACGACCCGGCTCGTCGGCGAAACCGTATTCGGTGACTGAAGGATATTGCCCCAGTTGCGCACGGAAATCGCTGCCGGCCCGTGACTTCACCTGAATCGAGCGCGCTGCCTTCAGCACCTGTTCGGCGGCCAGCACCCGTTCCTTGTCCGCCACCGTCGGCAGCATCCGCGCCAGCACTTCCGGGGGCTCCACCGCCAGCAGAATCCGCGTTCCGGTCTTGAGGATCTGCTCCTGCTCCGGCGAGTGCAGCAGCATCATCGTGTCGACGATCAGGTCTGCCGCCTCAAGGGCACGTTGCGCGGCGATGTTGCCGGTCAGCGCGGTGTCGCCGCAGTAGGCGGTCATGTCGTTGCCCATGGCTTTGGGGTGATTGAACGAAGGCAGCTCCACCGCATACACGTTCGCGCCAAGACGTTGGGCCGCGTCCATCGCGGCGCGCACCGTGCGCCCATCGGAGTAGTGGCTCTTGAGCACCGCCACGCTCTGGGTCGCGTCCACTTTCGACAGTTTCAGCACGTGTTCGAACATCTGGGTCAATTCGCAATCGCTAACCGGCATCTCTTTTCTCCTCTGGGGCGGATGACGAGCCGGATGCACCATTGCAAGGCGTCGCGCATCAGACCAGTGCATTTTTTAAAGCGTACACACTTATTAAAAGCGATAAGACATCAATCCGGACGCCGCTGCAATAGGCACGCCACTCTGTTACCCAACCACACAGATCCCAATGAATAAGGGTTACAGCAGGTGACATGCCTGTTTGCGACACCGCCTGCCGTTTCTGGAAATATCGGTTCACTTTTAAAAATATCAGCGTATACACTTTAAAAATCCAGCGACGCGATACATTCTTTTCGCCTCGCCGTCATCCAGAGCTCCGGTCATTCAGAGCTCATGAAACACAAAGGAATGCGCGCCATGCCAACCACGCAAAAAATCGCCATCGTCGGATCCGGTCTGGGGGGCGCTGCGGCTGCGACGCTGTTGCAGAAAGCCGGCTTCCACGTCGATATCTACGAACAAGCCCCCGCGTTTTCTCGTATCGGTGCTGGTATCCACATGGGCCCGAACATCATGAAAATCTTCCGGCGCATGGGCATCGAGCAACAGCTCAGCGACATGGGTTCGCACCCGGATTTCTGGTTCAGCCGCGACGGTGCGACCGGCGATTACCTGTCGCGCATCGCCCTGGGCGAGTTCTCCCTCAAGGAGTACGGCGCGGCCTACATCACCGTGCACCGCGGTGATCTGCACGCGCTGCAAATGTCGACGCTGGCGCCGGGCAGCGTGCACTTCAGCAAATGCCTGACCACGCTGGAAGAACGCGACAACGGCGTGCGCCTGAATTTTGCCGACGGCACCCACGCCGACGCCGACATCGTGATCGGCGCCGACGGCATCAACTCCAAGATTCGCGAAGAGCTGTTGGGCCATGAAAAACCGCTGTACAGCGGCTGGGTCGCCCACCGCGCGCTGATCCCCAGCGAGGTGCTGACCAAGTACAACCTGGAATTCGAGAACTGCGTGAAATGGTGGAGCGAGGACCGTCACATGATGGTTTACCACACCACCGGCAAGCGCGATGAGTACTACTACGTGACCGGCGTGCCCCATGCAGCGTGGGACTTCGAGGGCAATTGGGTCGACAGTAGCCGGGACGAAATGTATGAAGCGTTCGCCGGTTACCACCCCACCGTGCAGGCCTTGATCGAATCCACCGACAGCGTGACCAAGTGGCCGCTGCTCAACCGCAACCCGTTGCCTTTGTGGAGTCGCGGTCGCCTCGTTTTGCTGGGCGACGCCTGCCACCCGATGAAGCCGCACATGGCCCAGGGCGCCGGCATGGCCATTGAAGACGCCGCGATGCTCACCCGCTGCCTGCAGGAAACCGGCCTCACTGACTACCGCACGGCGTTCCAGCTCTACGAAGCCAATCGCAAGGAACGCGCCTCTCGGGTGCAAGCGGTTTCCAACGCCAACACCTGGCTGCGCACCCAGGAAGATCCGGCCTGGGTCTACGGTTACGACCTGTATGGCCAGGAGCTGAAATCGGGGGTGGCGGCGTGAGCACATTCATCCATGGCGGCAACGTCCAGGCCAACGGCATCCGTCAGCATTACCTGCGCTACGGCGGCGACATTCACTCCGGCAAACCGGCGCTGATCCTGATCCCGGGCATCACCAGCCCGGCGATCACCTGGGGTTTCGTCGCCGAACGTTTGGGTCAGTCGTTCGACACCTACGTACTGGATGCGCGCGGTCGCGGGCTTTCTTCCACGGGGCCGGATCTGGATTACAGCGTCGACACTTGCGCCGATGACATCGGTGCGTTTGCCGCCGCCATGGGCATCGACAGCTATCACCTCGCCGGCCACTCGATGGGCGCGCGTTTTGCCGTTCGGGCATCGATTCGTTGCCCCCAGGGCCTGAAAAGCCTGGTCCTGATTGATCCGCCGGTGTCCGGGCCGGGCCGTCGTGAATACCCGGCGAAGCTGCCGTGGTATGTCGACTCCATCCGCCAGTCGCAACAGGGCATGAGCGCCGAAGACATGCGCGCGTTCTGCCCGAGCTGGACCGAGGAGCAACTGCAGCTGCGCGCAGAGTGGCTGCACACCTGCTACGAGCCCGCCATCGTCCGCGCCTTCAATGACTTCCACGACGTGGATTTCCACCAGGACCTGCCGAACCTTCCGGTCCCTGCCCTGCTCATCGTCGCTGGCCGCGGCGGCGTGATTCAGCCGGAAGACGAAGCCGAAATCCGACAGCTGCAACCGAACATCCTGATCGCGCGAGTGGAAAACGCCGGACACATGATTCCGTGGGACAACCTGCCGGGCTTCTTTGCCGCGTTCGGTGACTTTCTCGGTACGCCGCTGACCTGACGGTCCTTGCTTAAAACGATGAACAGGAGAACGCAATGACCGACCCACAAAGCGCGGACGCCAACTATCAGGGCGTCTGGGGTAATCGCATCGGTTTTGGTGCGAAACCGGCCTTGCTGATGATCGATTTCATGCAGGGCTACACCCAACCCGGCGCGCCTTTATATGCGCTCGGCGTGGTCAGTGCGGTGGCCGAAAGCGTCGAGCTGCTGGCCTGCGCGCGGGAACACGGCATCGCGGTGGTGCACACCAACATCCGCTACCACCCCACGCATTTCGCGGACGGCGGCATGTGGGTGAAAAAAGCGCCGGTGATGAAGGACATGGTCGAAGGCAACCCGCTGGCCGCGTTCTGCGAGGCCGTGCAGCCATTGCCCGAAGAGGTCGTGATCAGCAAGCAGTACGCCAGTTCGTTCTTCGGCACGTCAATGGCATCAATGCTGCACGCCCAAGGGATCGACACCGTCGTGCTGGCCGGTTGCTCCACCAGCGGCTGTATCCGGGCGACCGCGGTGGATGCCGTGCAGTATGGCTTCCGGACCATCGTCGTGCGCGAATGCGTGGGCGACCGGCATCCCGATCCCCATGAAGCGAACCTGTTCGACATCGACAGCAAGTACGGAGATGTGGTGAGCAAGCAGGAGGCGATGACACAGTTGCGAGCTGCAAGCTTCAAGCGATAAGCCGCAAGTCAAGAGCATGCGGTCCCCTCTTGCAGCTTGAAGCTTGGCGCTTGCCGCTTCGTCCCCATATGACAACACCGCAAACGCAGGCAAAATCAGCCGCCGCGCTCACCGGTCGAGAAACGCCAGGAGACACCCATGCCCTCTGCGAATGTAGAAACCTCCGCGAACCTAGCCGCGGACCCGATCAAAGCGCTGTACACCAAGATCACCTGGAAGCTCATCCCCTTCCTGTGTTTCTGCTACCTGGCCGCTTACCTGGACCGCATCAACATCGGTTTCGCCAAGCTGCAAATGCTCGACCAGTTGCACTTCAGCGAGACCGCGTTCGGGTTGGGCGCCGGGCTGTTTTTCGTCGGCTACATCCTGTTCGAAGTGCCGAGCAATCTGGTGCTGGAGAAGGTCGGCGCGAAGATCTGGATCGCGCGGATCATGATCACCTGGGGCTTGCTGTCGTCCTGCACGTTGTTCGTCAGCACGCCGACGCAGTTTTACGTGCTGCGGTTTCTCCTCGGCGCCGCTGAAGCGGGCTTTCTGCCCGGCGTGCTGTTTTACCTGACCACCTGGTTCCCCACCTACCGCCGTGGCCGCATCATCGCGCTGTTCATGATCGGCCTGCCGCTTTCCAGCGTCATCGGCGGCCCGCTGTCGGGCTGGATCATGGGCCATTTCGACCAGACTGCCGGGCTGCGTGGCTGGCAGTGGCTGTTCCTGATCGAGGGCATTCCCAGCGTGCTGCTCGGCGTGATGACGTTCTGGGCGCTGCCGAACAATCCGAAAGAAGCCAAATGGCTGAACAGCGCCGAACAAACCTTGCTGGAAGGCGAGCTGCGCCTGGACGACGTTGAGGGCAAAGACAGCAAGCACAGCTTTCGCGACGGTTTTTTCAATCTGAAAGTCTGGATGCTCGGCGGCATCGATTTCTCGATCTTGCTCAGCGCCTACGCCATGGGCTTCTGGATGCCGACGTTCATCAAGAACGCCGGGGTCACCGACACCTTCCACATCGGCGTGTTGACGGCATTGCCCAGCGTAGCGGCGCTGATCGGCATGCTGATGATCGGCGCCAGCTCCGACCGTCGTCGCGAACGGCGCTGGCACATCATCGTGCCGTTCTGGATCGGCGCCATGGCCATGGCCGCCAGCCCGTTCTTTACCCATAACGTGGTCGCGACCGTCGCGCTGTTTGCCGTCGCTTCGGCCGCGATCATCGGCGCGGTCCCGGTGTTCTTCAGCCTGCCGGCAACGTTCCTCAAGGGCCGGGCGGCAGCGACGGGTTTCGCGTTGGCCTGCTCGCTGGCTAACATCGCCGGGCTGGTGAGCAACTCGATGATGGGCATCGCCATCGACGTGACCGGCAGCAGCGCCGGGGCGTTGTGGTTCTTTGCCGGGTGCCTGATTTTGAGCAGCCTGCTGGTGGTTGCGCTGCCGGCAAAGCTGGTGAATCGGTAACTCGTCGCGCTGGACGCCTATCCCGGGGGAGCCAGCTTGCTGGCGAATGCGGTGTATCAGTCAACGTTTCGCTCCCTGACCCACCGCGTTCGCGGGACACGCAGCGCTCCAACCCGGCGAATCCCATTCATCCCATCACAACTGTGGAATCAGACCATGCAGGCGTTTGTGAAAAGCTGTGCCCTGGCCCTGACGCTGGGACTTTCCGCGACCTCCTTGCAGGCCGCGGAAAAGGTCATCTTCGACACCGATTTCAACGTGCTCAACGACGACGGCCAGGCCTTCATCATGCTGGCGCAACTGCACGAGCAAAAGCGCATCGACCTGCTGGGCATGACCCTCGTCAGTGGCAACGCGTGGGTTGATCAGGAACAGGTCGATGCGCTGAAGGCTGTCGAGCGCATGGGCGTGGAAAAGGACATCGGCGTGTACTCCGGCGCGGCCTACCCGCTGCTGCACGACTTCGCCACGTATGACCAGGAAAAAGCCCTGTTCGGCGCAGGCTGGCCGGGGGCGTTCAAGACCCCGCGTCCGACCTCGGCCTCGCAACTGGTTTCTCCGCCGGACGGGCTGGCTACGCATACCTCATTGCGCAGCAAATCCGCCGCGCAGTTCATCGTCGACAGCGTGAAGGAAAACCCCCACGAGGTGACCATTCTCGCCGTTGGCCCATTGACCAACATCGCTCTGGCGATTCGCAGCGCGCCGGAAATCGTGCCGCTGATCAAACGCATCGTGTACATGGGCGGCGCAATCGAGATCCCCGGCAACACGACGCCAGCGGCGGAATTCAACTGGTGGTTCGATCCCGAGGCCGCAAAAATCGTCCTGCGCTCGCCCATCGAACACGTGATTTTCCCCAACGATGTCTGCGAAAAGGTCATCTTCGACAGCTCGGTCTACCAGCGCATCGTCGCCAGCAAAGGCGTGATTCCCAACCTGTACAAAACGGTGCTGGGGCCTGAGTTCGACAAGGACCCGAACCACCACAGCTTCACCTGGGACAGCCTGCCTGCGCTGTACCTGGTGCATCCGGCACTGGTCACCGAGTCCAAAGACCTATGGGTCGATGTCGACGCCCACTTCGGACCGGATTACGGCCGCTCCATGGGCTACAAGAAGGGCGCGCCCGTCGGCACACAAAAGGCGAAAGTGGTGTACGCCGTGGATCAGAAGAAGTTCTGGGATGCGTACGTGGATCTGGTCACTCTGCCTGCGCCGGTCAAACGCTGATCGCCTCAGTTCGCGCCGTTCATATGAAACGGCCCAACCGGAGGTAGGCAAAATCAGCCGATCAAGGCAATCAGCTGCTGGCGCTGGGCATCGGTAAGCAAAGGCCCTCTGGCGGCTTCGGCGTTTTCCTTCATGTATTTCGGATTTCCCGTACCGGGAATCGCGCACGTTACTGCCGGGTGCGAGATCAGAAACTTCAGCGCCAGTTGCGCCCAGCTCCTGGCCTGAACTTCTCCCGCCCACCCCGGCAGCGGCGTGTTGCGCAAGCGGCCGAGCAGACCGCCTCCACCGAACGGCCGATTGCAGAGCACCGCCACCCCGCGCTCACGACACAGCGGCAGCAGCCGCGCCTCGACCGCCCGATCATCCAGCGCGTAGTTGATCTGCAGAAAATCGAACGCCTCGGCCTTCAGCGCAGCTTCCACCTCGGCGTAGGCCGACGGGGTGTAGTGCGTCAGACCGATGTAGCGAATGCGCCCTTCTTCTTTCCACTGACGCAGCGTCGGCAGGTGGGTCTTCCAGTCCAGCAGGTTGTGGATCTGCATGAGGTCGACGCGTTTGGTCCGCAACAGCCGGAACGACGCTTCCCCGGGTCCAGACCTTGGTCGCCAGAAACGCTGGCGATGACGGCTGTTGGATCGCCAGCAACTCGCCGGTGGTTTCCTCGGCGCGGCCGTACATGGGCGAACTGTCGATCACCGTGCCGCCGGCGTGGAACAGCTGATCCACCACGGCGGGCAGCAGTTTGTACGCATCGCTGCCGGGCTCGACATCGAACCCGCGATAGGTGCCAAGGCCGATCATCGGCAACGCTTCGCCGCTGGATGGAATGTCTCGCGTGAGCATGTTCCGCTCTCCTGATTGAACGGGCGATGTGCCGGGGTGTGGCGGTTCGGATGCTGTGGCGTGGACGCCTGCACTTGCATCACCGACCGCTGAGTCAAACACCAGCGCCGCCGACGCACCTGCCGCCAGGGTAAGCAATCGTCTGCGGGTGAGCAGGTGTGGGTCGGTCACGGGCATGTCTCCGGGTCGGGCTGACGTGAGCGCACAGTGAATGGTCGACCCCACGCAGGCGGCCTCGGTTCAAGTCCGCACGACCATCAGCGCAGATCGCGGGTTGGCGCTGGAACTCAATCATTCCTCCTATCGGCCCGGAATGACGCAGAGCGCCTCGGGATGCATTCCCACGCAGAGCGTGGGAACGATCGGACATCAGCGCCTGGAATGGCCTCTTCCCGGCTGAAGCCGGTCCCACTAAACAGCAGCGCGTGCATCCCATGGCATCGGCGGCGCACTGTAGGACCGGCTTTAGCCGGGAAGCTCTTGATCTGCGCAGCGCTTTTGATCTTCACAGTCTGCCTCCGGGCAGACGCTCTTGATCTCGGCAGATACTGCGACCATCTGCGCAGATCGCGGGAACGCTGGGCAGCCCCATGCGTCACAACTCCATCTTGAACACTGGAGGACACAAAATGAAAACCGTTATCACCCTGAACGAACTCGCCAACGCAGACCTGCGCCCCTACACCGAAATCTGGCTGACCTCACCGACCGCCGTTCGCGAACCCCATCACACCGATGACGAACTGTGCCTGTGGCGCGCCAACCAGGTGTTCTCCCACGACATGCTCAGCGAAGGCACCCATGGTCAGAACGTCATGCCGGTCTGGCTGGTGGTTGACGACATTGACGACTCCGAGCAGGTGCTCGAAGTCGAAACACAAGTGCGTGAACGCCTTCTGACCGCAGGGCTTGAAGGGGAGTTTTATCCAGCGGAGGTGGGCGAGCGGACTGACGGGGTCAAGTGATTTAACCGAGTGCGGAAGCGACGCGTAAGGCCGGCAAGCACCCCGCCAGCCTTTGCGTATCGCCGCGAGTTACCGCGATTTATGGCTTCAGCGCGTCATACGCTTCAAGCGCGTGCATCGAATAGATGTACGCAGCGCCCGCATTCAACGAGATCGCGGTAGCCAGGGCGGCGGCGACTTCTTCACGGGTCGCGCCCGCGGCGATGGCGGCTTGGGCATGGCTGGCCAGACACCCGTCACAGCGCGAGTGACTCAACGCTTCACGCCGGCGGCGTGGCGCCCAGACGCTTCCACATCGGTTTGGTCAGGCGCTGTGTGTTCTTGTAACCGGCCCACGGATCCGCTTTCAGCTTGCGCAAACGCTGCTGCAGGTTGGCGATGTTCCACTGCGCCGAGGACTTCACCTCGGTCAGCTCGTCACGGCTGATCGGCACCGACACCGGCAACCCCGGCCGCGCCCTCGCCGAATAGGCCACGACCGTACTGGCACCCCGGCTGTTACGCAGGTAATCGATGAAGATCTTGCCCACCCGGTTCTTCGGCCCGGACGTGGCGGTGAATCGGTCCGGCAGCTCCCGCGACATGAATTGCGCCAGCGCCTTGGCGAAGGCTTTGACCGACTCCCAATCCGCCCGGCGCGCCAGCGGCACGACGATGTGCATGCCCTTGCCGCCGCTGGTCTTGACGTACGCATCCAGGCCCAGCTCGTCGAGGGTCGACAACGTCAGTTGTGTGGCTTCGATCATGCTGCGCCAGGGCAACTGGTCGTCCGGGTCGAGATCCAGGACGAAGTGGTCTGGCAGCTCGATTTGATCGTAGGTCGCGCCCCAGGTGTGCAGTTCGATGGTGCCCATCTGCGCCGCACCGACCAGTGCCTTGACGCTGTCGATCTCCATCAAACGCGCGTGTCCGGGGTCGAGCTTGGGGTCCAACTGCTTGATGTTGGGGATCGCCATGCGCTCGGAATGTTTCTGGAAAAACTGCTCGCCCGCCACGCCTTCGGGGCAGCGCAACAGCGCCACGGGCCGATGGTCGAGGTGCGGCAAAATCCAGTCCGCCACTGATTCGTAATACTGCGCCAGCTCGATCTTGTGCAGGCCGCTCTCCGCGTCGATCACCCGTTCGGGGTGGCTGACCATCACGCCGGCCACGTCGATGCGGTCCTTGCCTGCACGTTTGCTGGCCGGCTTGGGCTTCTCGGCTGAAGGATCGGCGCGGGTCGCGGATTTCTTGCTCCGCGCTTTGGCTTTGGCGGCGCTGGGTTTGAACGGTGCCTTGATGTCTCTCGGCGTCCTGGGGTATTCGTGGACCACTTCACTGGCCGGCTTGTCGCTGCGTAGTGAGACAAACGCCGAGTGACGAATGATGCCGTCACGGGTCCATTCGCCGAACTCGACCTCCGCCACCAAGGTCGGCTTTATCCAGTGCACACCCCGGCCCTGGGCGCTGGTAACCTTCTTCGCCAGCGGCGAGGCGTCCTGTTCCAGCGGCTTCATCTGCTCAAGCACGTCGCCGAGCATCTGCTGATTGAACCCCGTGCCGACCCGACCGGCATACACCAGACCCGCGCCCTCCTCGTTCACCGCCAGCAGCAGCGCGCCAAAACCATTGCGCGCGCCCTGAGGTTTGGTGAAGCCGACGACGACGAACTCCTGGCGCAGCTTGCACTTGAGCTTGATCCAGTCGGCATTGCGTTTGGACTGGTACACGCTGCCGGCGCGCTTGCCGATGACGCCTTCGAGGGACATCAGGCTCGCGCTTTCGATGATGTCGCGATGGCCGGCAGAGAAGGCTTCGGAGAACCGCAGCAGGCCCTTTTTCTGTCGCCCCAGCACTTTCTTCAGCGCCGCACGACGGTCTTCGACCGGCATCTCCCGCAGGTCTTCACCGTTCAGGAACGGCACGTCAAACAGGTAATAAATGATGTCCATGCTGCGGTCGATGTCGAATGCATTCTGCAGCGCCTGAAAGTCCGGCAACCCGGCGTCGTTGAGCACCACCACCTCGCCGTCCAGCCAGGTGTTGTCCAGTTTCAAATCGCCAACGGCTTTGGCCTGCAGCGGCAATCGATCGGTCCAGTCATTGCCGTTGCGGGTAAAGAACTTCACCTCGCCATCGATGATGCGGGTCAGAATCCGATAACCGTCGTACTTGATTTCGTAGAGCCATGTGCCTTCGGGCGGGGTGTCCATGAGCGTCGCCAGCTGCGGCGAGAGCTTGGCCGGCACGCTGCTCTTTTTGGGCGAAGGCGTTTTGGCTTTTTTTTGCACTGGCTTCTTTGCGGGCGTCTTCGCGGCAGAGGTGTCGGCAGCGGGTTCAGATGCCGCCGATTTACGTTTGGCATTCTTGGCCGGCTTGCGTCCTTCGCCCACCGTCGCGCCACTGACTACGCTTGCCGGCTTGTCGGCCACGATGTCGTACTCCTCGCCCGAGCGCACGGCATCGTCCTTTTCATTGATCAACAGCCACTGCTCCTTGTCGCTGTTGCCGGGCAAGCGGGTCCGCACCAGCGCCCAGTCGCCGGTGAGCTTTTCGCCGATCAGGGTGAATTTGAGCTTGCCGGCCTTGTAGGTTTCCTGAGGGTCGCCGTGGGGCTGCCAAATGCCGCGGTCCCAGACGATCACGTCGCCTGCGCCGTATTCGCCCTCAGGAATGCTGCCCTCAAACGTGCCGTAGCCCAGCGGGTGGTCTTCGACGTGCACCGCCAGGCGTTTGTTCTTCGGGTCCAGGCTCGGCCCTTTCGGCACCGCCCAGCTTTTAAGTGTGCCATCCAGTTCAAGGCGAAAATCGTAATGCAGGTTGCGCGCGTCGTGCTTGTGAATGACGAAACTCAGCGCCTTGCCTTTCTTGCTTCGCGTCTTGCCCTCGCTTTCGGCCGGCTCGGACGTGACATCGAAGTTGCGCTTGCGGGTGTATTCACTCACAGGTTTTGTCATGACGATGAACCTCTGCGCATTGGAACGGTGCATCTTTTAACGCTACTACAGGACACGCGTTCAAGAGGCCTTGGTGGTCTTCTTTCGGGGCGGAGCACGGCGCTTCGCCGGCGCATCGTCCTTGGACTCGGCTTTGCTTTTGCTCGCCGGTTTGGCTTTGGCAGGCGCCGCCTTCGCTGCAGTGCCGCGACCGCCCAGGCTGCGCTTGAGCAGTTCGGTCAGATCGATGACATCAGCCGACTTACGCTCAGTGTCGCCAGCATCGGTCTCGACGTTCTCGATCTTGCCTTCGCGGGCCTTGGTTTCCACCAGCGACATGATCTGGTCTTGAAAGGTGTCGCGGTATTCTTCGGCGTCCGGCGTCCACTCGGTGCTCATGTCTTTGATCAGGCGCTTGGCCATGTCCAGCTCGCTCTTGCTGAGCTTGACGTCGGTGGCTTCCTTGGGCAGCTCGAGGCTGTCGAGCCCGCGCACTTCCGAGGGCCAGCGCAGCAGCACGAGCACGATCGCCGACTCCAGCGGCATCACCGCCGCCAGGTGCTGGCTGGTACGAATCACCACATGGGCCAGCGCCACCTTGCCGGTGTCGACCAGCGCCTGGCGCAACAACGCGTAGACCTTTTCGCCGCGCTTGTCGGGGGCGAGAAAGTACGGGGTGTCGATGTGCTGCAGCGGTATCTGGTCGCTGTCGACGAAACCGAAGATGTCGATGGTCTGGGTTGATTTGGGGTGCGCCGAGCGAATTTCGTCCTCGCTGATGACGACGTAACGCCCCTTCTCGTACTGCACGCCCTTGACGATGTTCTCTTTATTGATCTCCTTGCCGGAGACCTTGTTGATGCGCTTATAACCGACCGGGTCCATGCTGCGCTTGTCCAGCCAGTCGAAGTCGACACCCTGGCGGGACGTCGCCGACACCAGCGCCACAGGAATATGCACCAGTCCAAAACTGATCGCGCCTTTCCAGATTGCCCGAGGCATATTTTTATTTCCGATGGGGTGTGAGGGGGGTATGTGTAAGCAGTGACCGAAGCGCACGTGGAAAAGTTTCGGCCGGGCGACCGGAACGTCGCGATTGTCGTGGGCTGCACGGCTTTGGTGCGGGTAAGGCGTCACTCCATAACGTGCGCCGACCAACGCTGCGCCATTCCACTGCCACCCCTTCTTAACGCAACGAAAAAGCGTTAACCTCGCGCCACTCTTTTCTGCACGCCGTACCAGAATCGTTCTGCCGAGCCTGCAACCTCTCCAGGTATTCCCATGACGTCCATTTCTCCCGCGACCCACGGCGCCACCATGACCAAGGGCCTGGCGATGCTGTTCGCGTTCTGCTGCGGCGCGATCGTTGCCAACCTGTATTACGCCCAGCCCATCATTGGCTTGATCGCACCGGACATCGGCCTGTCCGGCACACTCGCCAGCTTCATCGTGTCGCTGACCCAGATCGGCTACGCGCTCGGCCTGTTCTTCCTCGTGCCGCTGGGCGACTTGCTGGAAAACCGTCGCCTGATGATCGTCACCACCGGCGTCGCCATGCTCAGTCTGCTCAGCGCCGCGTTCGCGCAGACGCCCAACCTGTTCCTGATCGCTTCTTTGCTGGTGGGTTTCAGCTCGGTGGCGGTACAGATTCTGGTGCCGCTGGCCGCCAACCTCGCGCCGGAAGAAACACGCGGGCGCGTGGTCGGCAGCATCATGGGCGGCCTGCTGCTGGGGATTCTGCTGGCCAGACCCGCTGCCAGCCTGATCGCCGACCATTTCGGCTGGCGCGCGGTGTTCGGCACGGCCGCCGTGGTGATGCTGCTGATCAGCGTGGTGCTGGCGACCACCATTCCGAAACATCAGCCTGCCCACAGCGCCACGTATGGCCAGTTGCTCAAATCGTTATGGACCCTGCTGCGCAAACAGCCGGTCCTGCGCCAGCGCGCGTTTTATCAGGCGTGCATGTTCGCCACCTTCAGCCTGTTCTGGACCGCCGTGCCGCTGGAACTGGCGCGCGATCACGGCTTGTCGCAAAGCCAGATCGCCCTCTTCGCCCTGGTCGGGGCCATCGGCGCCATCGCCGCGCCCATCGCCGGCCGCCTGGCCGATGCCGGCCACACCCGCGTCGCCAGCCTGTGCGCCATGCTGTTCGCCGCACTGAGCTTTCTGCCCAGCCTGATCGAACCGGCATACGCCGTGATCGGCATGGCATTCACCGGGGTCATCCTCGATTTCTGCGTGCAGATGAACATGGTCCTCGGCCAGCGCGCGGTATACGCCCTCGACGCCAAAAGCCGCAGCCGGCTCAACGCGCTGTACATGACCAGCATCTTCATCGGCGGCGCGATTGGTTCGGTGGTCGCCAGTGCGCTGTATGACCATGGTGGCTGGGTGTGGATTGTGATCGTGGGGAGTGTATTTCCGGTGTTGGCGTTATTAGGGTTTTTGAAGAACTCACGGCCATGAAGAATGGAACACAGCACCTCACGAATGCTGAGGCCATAGGGGTGAGGCGCTGATTGCCGCTCAAGAAAAAACCGCCGATATCGGCGGTTTTCTTTTGAGGAGTCAGCCCCTGAACCCAGCCATCGGGCCAGCTGGTTCAAGGTCTCTTCCAATTTCGATTGCTACGCGCAGAAAATGCAGCTGAGCTTGAGCATACTCCGCAGCACGCTTGTGCGCTTCGGCACTGAATTCCGTCATTTCCCGAATCTTGGCCTTGCGTTTTTTGATGTTCATAAGCACCTCCCTGCTGTGGTCCTGGGGACATCCTAGAACAACAAAACTGACGATGTCGGCGGTTTTCTTTTGAGGAGTCAGCCCCTGAACCCAGCCATCGGGCCGGCGGGTTCAAGCTCTCTTTCAATCTCGAGCGCTCCGCGCAGGAAGTGCATCTGCGAGGGGATTATTTCAACAGCGCGCTTGCGCGCTGAGGCTCGGAACTCAGCGATCGACTGCAGTTTTTCTCTGCGTTTCCTTGTGTTCATGAGCACCTCCCTGCCCTGGTTGAGAAAGTCATATTAGGAACGACCTGCCGAAATGACAAGGCATCCATCCGCATCGAACTGGAAACCCAACCTTTGGTAGTAACTCACCACACCTGGCTCGGGGCTCTCAATCTGGATGACTTCACAGCCCAGCATCCTTGCGTAAACACCTACCGCTAGAAACATCATCCGGGCCACCAGTCCTTTTAGGGGATGGTTCGTGTTCGGCTGCCCCTCGAGCAGGATGACCTTGATCCGCAAACGGCTCCTTCGCGGTGTTGCATAACACAAACCGCAAAGTTCATCGGCGTGCCAAAGGGCGAGATCAAGCCCTCTGGCATCTTTGCGCTTCCACCTCGGTACGTCCCCCCATGGATATGAGCTGCCATACCACCCATGACTGATCTCTATCGCGGCTGAATCTATAGGCGCAAAGCGTATTAACCCTCCATTAACACCCAGCGCGTTTAGCTTGAGCGAGTTGCCAACGGCGTTATTGACCTGCTGGCGCGCCTCCGATTTAAGGATCTGATCACGCAGTTTGGTGTCCTTTCCATGCCTTCCCATCGCCATATTCGTCCAAACCCGAGGCAGCGAATAATGGCGAAAGCATCCGACCAGCATGCGGTACATATTTATCGCGACCGAAATTTTGGCCTTTCGAACGATCAACTCTTTCGGGTTTGCCGCCTGCACGGCCTGGTAAAGACGTTTACGCAGCCGATCCAACATTTGCGGGGCTGGTCACGAATCAAGGCCTATTCGTCGATCAGACAATCGCCTCAAACCCCCTCCGCAAATCCTCAATCAACGCCTCCACATCCTCCAGCCCAATGTGCAGCCTCAGCAACGGATTCAGGGATTTGTCCGAAGCGTTATCACGGTCGCCGACATTCGCAACGATGATCAGGCTTTCGAACCCGCCCCACGACGCGCCCAGGCCGAACAGTTGCAGCGCGTCGATGAAACGTTCCAGATAGCGGGGGTCGGCGTCCGCGAGTTCGAAGGTGAGCAAGCCGTTGCTGCCGCTGAAGTCGCGCTTCCACAGGGCATGGCCCGGATGATGGGGCAGCGCAGGATGGAACACGTTTTTGACCTGCGGCTGTTCCAGGAGCCAGTGCGCGACCTGCAAGGCCTGGCGCTGGTGGACGTCCAACCTTGCCGCCAGGGTGCGGGCGCCGCGCAGCACCAGATAAGCATCGTCCGGGCTCACGGTGTTGCCGAAGGTGTCGGTCATGACGGCCAGACGCTGCCAGACGGCTTGGGTGGTACAGACGCTGCCCATGACCACATCGCTGTGACCGCTCAGGTATTTGGTCAGGGCCATGATGGAAATGTCGGCGCCCAGGGCCAGAGGCCGGTACTGATACCCGGAGCCGTAGGTGTTGTCGACTGCCAGCAAAATCCCTTTCGACTTACACAGCGCAGCAATCGCCGGAAGGTCGCACAGTTCATACAGCAGCGAGCCGGGAACCTCGGTGTAGACCATTCGGGTGTTGGCTTGCAGCTGCTGCGCCAAGCCGCTGCCGTCGGCAGAAAAGTAGCTGTACTGGATACCAAACGGCGCCAGAAATGCTTCGGCGATCTGCCGCACCGGTGAATACACCGCGTCAGTAATCAGCACATGGTCGCCTGGGCGCAGGTAGGCCAGAAATGTCTGCGCAACCGCTGCCAGGCCGGTACCGAACAGGCGAGTGCGGTAACCGCCCTCAAGCTCGGTGATCAGGTCTTCCAGTTCGAACGCGGTCGGGTTACCACGCGCGCCGTAGCTCAGGACACGCTCAGTGTCGCGGCGCTTGCGTGCGTCGCGCATGTCGCCAAGGCTATCGAATAACACGGTGCTCATTCGCGTGACCGGCGGGTTCACGCCGCGCGGCCCGTCGCCCTTTGCGCCTCGGGCGGCATGCACCAGCCGGGTACGAACGCGATCATCCTCCGCGATGGCCGGCAAGGGCTTGAGACTGGCGATCTCCTGCTCGGTCATTTGCCCCAGCAGGCCGATCTCCCAGGCCAGGTAATGCCGGGCCGCCGCTTTGTTGCCCGAATGACGGTCATGGGTGAAAAACAGAAAATCAATGCAGTCCTCGTCAGGCGGATCACCGGCGCTTTCGCTGAGGTTGAAACCTGCCGCCTGCCATGCATTGAAATCCAGCCAGCGCACCGAGCCGCGCAGCTCCTCCGGCAACTCCAGTGCAGCCAGCGCCGCCACGGCCGATTGCTCCGCCACCAGCACGACGGGGCTGCCTTGCCCAACCACATCGGCAGCCAAGCGAGGACGGATCGACCAGCGCGACCCCTCGATATGGCCTTTACGAAACGCCATGCTGCCGCGCAGGTCGATCAGCACGACCGTATTGTCTCGGAGCGCATCTGCCAGTTCGGCAGCGCCCACTTCAGCCAGGGGCGGCAAGACACCGGAGTTGTCGATCGGCAGGTGCAAGCCGCTGTTCAACCCGCCTTCCAGTACATAGGCGTCGTGGCCCAGCTGACGCAGCCAGGCGGCGACGATCGGCGCGCGCACGCCGTCGTTGTCCACCAGCACCAACCGCGCCTGACGCACACCGATGTACAGGTCGGTGCTCTGAATCAACTGCCCACCCGGCGTGTGTTGCGCGCCCGGCAAACTGCCCAGCGCAAATTCTTCCGGGGTACGCACGTCGCACAGAAACAGACTCCGGGATTGGTCGGCAGACCACGCCAGAACCTGCGGCGCATCCACCGCCTGCACCCCGGCGCGCCGGGCGAGATGTTGAGCCGCCTGACGTTGCGCCTCCAGCGAAGCGCCCGGCGGGAAGTTCGGGTATCGGCGCTCGCTGCCATGTTCCAGCGGCAAGTCGGCGAGGTACCAGCCCTGGGTGCCGTTTTCGAGGGCGTAGACCGGATTTCTTACCCCCAGGTCGATCAGCGTCTGCGCGCCGATGATGCTGCGCGTGCGGCCGGCGCAATTGACCACGATGGGCGTGGTGTCATCCGGCACCAGCTCGTTAAGCCGATAGCCCAGCTCGCCATTGGGGCAGCAGACGGAACCGGGAATGGTCATCTTGCGGTATTCATCGAACGGCCGGCCGTCCAGCAACACCAGTGGCGTGCCACTGGCTTGCATCGCCGCCAGCTCGGAGGCGCTGATGTGTGGCGTATGGCGGGCCTCTTCGACCAACTCGCCAAAGGCCTTCGACGGCACGTGTACTCCGGCAAACAGCTCCCGTCCGGCGGCGCGCCAGCCATCGGTGCCGCCCTCAAGAATATGCACGCCGCTATAGCCCAGCGCTTCAAGACGCTGCGCGGCACGTGAGGCGAGGTCGCCATCATTGCGGTCGTAAACCACCAGGCGAACCCGAGGATTGGGGGCCAGGCGATGCACGTCCAGCTCAAGGCGGCTATAAGGCAGATTTACCCCATGAAACAGATGCGCTTCACCGTACTGGCCGTGTTCACGAACATCGAAGACGGCGATTTCCTGCCCGTCGAACAGCCAGGCGTGTAATTGGTGCGGGGTGACTTTCTGGCTCATGACGTTCTCGTGATTCTGTTGTAGAGCGCCATCAGGCGTAGGCCTTGATCGACGGGGCCATTTGCGAGGCGTTGTAATTGAGCACCTTGCCTTCCTGGTTCACGCCATAGCGCCCGTTCAAGGATTCCAGCGGGCGCCCGTACAAGTGGAAATGCAGGGTCGGTTGCTCGCCCTCGACCTTGATGCCGTGCAGGTCTTCACCGAGGAAGCTGATGGGCGTTCCGGGCTGCACCACCACTTCCTTTTCCAGCGCGAGCCGGGCGATTGCCGGATCACTGCCGTCGTCCGTGCGCGCCCACACGTAATTGATCTCCTGCCCCTCGACCGCAACGATCACCGCCCAGGTTTCATGGTTGTGGGGCAGCGTACTTTTGCCCGGCAGCAGTGAGTTCATGTACAGCGTCGGGGTCTCGCCGTCGTCGTTCAGACGGTAGCGGAACGCGGTGTCGCCCTCCCCCGGCACGGGTGCAGGAAAGGTGTCGAAGTTGAACAGATCACGACGCTCCGCCAGTCCCTCGAGTAGCGTAACGATGCTTTTCAATGCCTCGCGATCGACGCCGCGCTGGTGAATCGCGCGTATCTGTTGCAGAAAGGCTTCGACGACTTGGCTGCGGTTCTCGATGCTCATCAGGTGCTCCTTATGTGTGTTCAGGCCAACAGGCCCGGCTCAGACCGACAGGCTGTAACGGCTGATATTGCTCAACAGAAACGGGTCGCCACTGGCGACCGGACGGCGTCCGGCGTCGCCCAGGGCATGGCGCAAAAACGTCTGGGTCCGCTCATGGGTCGGGCGCTGGAAGATGTGTTCGGGGCTGCCGTGCTCGACGATCAGGCCGTTTTCGGTGAAATACACGACATCGCTGATGTCCTCCGCGAAACGCATTTCGTGGGTGACCAGCACGCAGGTCATGCCCTCTTCGGTCAGCTCGCGAATCACCGCCAGCACTTCACCGACGGTCTCCGGGTCGAGGGCCGACGTCACTTCATCGAACAGGATCAGTTCCGGCCTCATCGCCAATGCCCGCGCAATGGCAACGCGTTGCTGCTGACCGCCGGACAGCTGACCCGGATAGGCATCGGCCTTGTGTTCCATGCGCACTTTGGCGAGCAGTTCGTGCGCGTGCTTTTCAGCGTTGGCCGCTGATTCGCCCAGCACTTTGCGCGGCGCGATCACCAGATTTTCCAGCACCGACAAATGCGGGAACAGGTTGTACTGCTGGAACACGAAGCCCACGCGTTTGCGCAGTTCGATGCGCTGCGCCTCGGTCTTGAGCGTGTGCACATCGGTGTCGCCCACGCGGATGCTGCCGCGCTCGGTCTGCAGCAAGCCGGTGATGCAGCGCAGGATGGTCGACTTCCCGGAACCCGAAGGGCCGATGATCGACACCGCCTGGCCGCGCTGCACGTCGAGGTCGATGCCCTTGAGCACTCGATTGCTGCCAAACGACAGGTGAATGTCGCGCAGACTGACCAGGGGTTGTCCGACGCGCGTTTCAGGAGAAGGCATAACGTCGCTCCAGGAATTGAGTGAATCGGGAAATCGGATAGCAGTAGGCGAAAAACAGGGCCAGCACGCTGAAGTAGATCAGCACCGTGAAGCCGGTCCGGTTGACCGTGTTGCTGGCAATCTGCGCGGTGTCGATCAGGTCATGCACACCCACCAGCGAGGCCAGCGCGGTGCCCATGGTGATCACCGCATAGAGGTTCATCCACGGCGGCAACATGCGCTTGAAGCACTGCGGCAGGATGATCGAACGGAAGATCTGACCGCGTGTGAAGGCCAGCGAGCGGGAGGCTTCCCACTGCGTGCCGGGTATCGAACCGATGGCGCCGCGAAAGATTTCCGCGACGTTGGCGCTGGCGGGCAACGCCAGGCCGAGGGTGACTTTCACCCAGTCCGGAAACGAGATCCAGGACGTACCGATGTGCAGCTCGAATGGGAAAACGTAGGTGGTGAAATAGATCAGCACCAGCCAAGGCGCGTTACGAAATACCTGCACCCAGATCTTCGCGGGCAGCCGGGTGATCCACAGCGGCGACACCGCCAGCGCACCCACCAGCAGGCCGAGCACGGAGCCGATGGCAATCGCCAGCAGGCTGATCAGAATGTTCTGGGCAAAGCCCGTCGCCAGCGCTGGCGACCACTCCAGGAGCGCCGCAAACACCGGGCTTTTCGGGGCGCCGAAGACCAGCCAGAGCAGCACCGCGGCCAGCAGCACCAGCGTGCCCGGATGCCGACGCGGCCACCCGGCCGGCACGCCCACAGACGAATCAATGGCCATAACCGGGCATCCTCAATTTGGCTTCGAGGGCACGGCCCACGCAGTTGACGACGAAGCTGAGCAGGCCGAAAAACGCCAGCAGCAGAATCATCAGTTCCAGCACGTTGTCGCTCTGGGTCCAGATCATGATCGAGGCGTAGGTGATGTCGCCTACGGCAATGGCCGACGCCACCGCCGTCATTTTCACCAGATCGATCAGGTTGTTGATCAGCGAAGGGAGCGCAAAACGCATCGCCAGCGGCAGTTGCACGTTCCATAGCAACTGGCGGCTGCTGAAGGCCAGGGAGCTCGCCGCTTCCAGCGTCACGCTCGGCACCGCTTCAATGCCGGCGCGCAAGGCTTCGGCGTGGAACGCGCCCTTGTGCAGGGAGATCACGATGACCACCCAGGCGAACGGCGTCAGCGGGTTCGCAGCGCCAACGGCCTGAGTCAGCAGCATGTTCAGCACCAGGAACGCGCAGTAGAGCTGCACCAGCGTCGGCGTGTTGCGGGTCACTTCGATGAACGCCCGCGCAGGTCTGGCCAGATAGGGCTTGCCGCTGGTCAGCATCGCCGCCAGCCCCACGCCCGCGATCAGGCTACCGATGAGGGTGAACACGCACAGCAAGACGGTGGTCAGCGCGCCATTGACCATCGAACCGCGCTGATAGGCGTCCAGCAAAAAGCTGTAGTTCAGGCCGAACGCGGCCGTCCAGTGCACGAACCCTTCAAGCCAATGACTCATGCCAGCGCCTCGACCCGCAACCGGGCGCAGGCGTTGGCGATGCGCCGTCCAGCCTCGATCACGCTGCTGGTGGCCGTTGCGATGGACAAACGGAACCACGGGGACAGACCGTAAGCACTGCCGGCCACCCCGGCCACGCCCTGCTCCAGCAGGTAATCCACCACGTCGCTGTCGTTAGTCAGGCGCTGGCCATCGGGACGAACGCGTCCCAATAATCCGGCACAGCGGACAAAGACAAAAAATCCACCTTCGGGTAGGAGCACATCAAGGCCGTCTACGTCGGTCAACGCGGCCACCAACAGATCGCGGCGTTGCCGGTAAGCCTGGATCTGGTCCGGCAAGAAACCCAGGCCGCCTTCGAACGCTGCCAATGCCGCCGCCTGCCCCACCGACGAAGCGCCGGACGTGGATTGCGACTGCATGACCGTCATCGCGCCGGTCAGGGCTTGAGGGCCGGCGCCGAAGCCGATGCGCCAGCCGGTCATGGCGTAGGTCTTGGACACCCCGCCGATCAACAGGGCACGGGATTGCAGGTCCGGCGCGACGTTGAGCAGGCTCAGCGCAGACTGACCGTCGAAACGAATGTGCTCGTACAGCTCGTCCAGCAGCACCAGCACGTGGGGATGACGACGCAACACCTCGGCCAGCGCCAGCAGCTCCGCTTCGCTGTACACCGCGCCGCTCGGGTTGCCGGGGCCGTTGAGGATCAGCCAGCGGGTGCGATCGTTGATGTGTTGTTCCATTTGCGCGGGGGTCAGTTTGCAGCCCTGTTCCAGGCCGCATTCGATGAACACCGGCTCGCCGCCGTTGACCCGCACGATGTCCGGAAACGACGGCCAGTAAGGCACCGGCACCAGCACTTCATCGCCCTCGTCCAGGGTCGCGGCGAAGGCGTTGAAGATGACCTGCTTGGCGCCGTTGCCGATGACAATCGAAGGCAGCGCGTAGTCCAACCGGTTCTCTCGCTGCAGCTTGCGCTGAATGGCCTCGCGCAACGCCTTCACACCGGGTGTCGGTGTGTACTTGGTCGCACCGCCATCGATGGCGGCGTACGCGGCCTGCTTGATGTGCTCAGGTGTGTCGAAATCCGGCTCGCCGGTGGTCAGGTCCAGAATGTCGCGACCGGCCTCACGCAAGGCGCTGGCCCGGGATTTGGCCGCCGCGTTGGCGGACAGCGAAACGCGCTGGATACGCTTGGACAAACGAACACTCATGGGGCGGTGCTCCGGCTTTCGACGCTCGCCAGGACCTTGCCTGGATTGAGCAGATTGAGAGGGTCCAGCGCCTGTTTAATGCGGCGCATCAGGTCCAGTTCGACGGCGCTTTTGTATCGCGGCAGCATGCTCAGCTTGCGTTGGCCGATGCCATGCTCGGCGCTGATCGAACCCCCATGCGCATGGGCGCTGTCGTGCACCCGTTGGCTGAGTTCGGAGTAATGGGTCATGTGTGCCTCGACGGTGGAATCGAGTGGGTGGGCGACGTTGTAATGCAGGTTGCCGTCGCCCAGGTGACCGAAGGTGAAATTGCGCACGCCGGGGAAGTGTTGTTGCAGCAAGGCGTCGGTGTGTTCGACGAATTCGACGATGCGCGAAATCGGGATCGAGATGTCGTGCTTCATGTTGCGTCCGGCCCGCTTCTGCGCGTCGCTCATGTTCTCGCGCAGCAGCCACAGCGCCTCGCTCTGGGCCAGACTTTCGGCAATCAGCGCATCAGCCAGCAGGCCCTCTTCGAAGGCGCTGCCCAACACGTCCTCGAACGCCTGACGCGCGTGTGCTTCGCTGTGGTTATCGGACAGTTCCAGCAAAGCGAACCAGGGTTGAGCGGCATTCGAAAACGGCTGCGGACCTTCGGGGAACTGCTCGCGCAACAACGCCAGGCAATCGGCGGTGAGCAGTTCGAATGCGGTCAGGCTGGCACCGAAACCGGCGCGGGCATGGGACAGGAAACTCACCGCCTGGCCCAGCGAATCGAACGCCAGAAACGCAGTGCTTTGCGCTTTGGGCAGCGGAAACAGTTTAAGCGTCGCCGCCGTAATGATGCCTAAGGTGCCTTCGCTGCCGATGTACAGGTCACGCAGGTCGTAACCGGTGTTATCCTTGCGCAGACCCCGCAGCCCGTGCCAGATCTCGCCCTCGGCGGTGACCACTTCCAGGCCCAGGGTCAGCTCGCGGGTGTTGCCGTAACGCAGCACCGCGGTGCCGCCCGCATTGGTACCGAGGTTGCCGCCGATGGTGCAACTGCCCTCCGCGCCCAGGCTGAGGGGAAACAGACGCCCTGCTTCCCGGGCCACCTCCTGAATGTTCTGCAGGATGCAGCCGGCCTCGACAGTGAGCGTGTCGTTGTCGGTATCGATCTGGCGCACGCGATTCAAGCGATCGAGCAGCAACAGCACCGAACGCCCGCTGGCATCCGGGGTTGCCGCGCCCATCAGGCCGGTGTTGCCGCCCTGCACGACAATCGGTGCCATGTGGGCGACACAGGCGCGGACCACCGCCGCGACCTCGTCGGTGTTGGCCGGACGCACGACAGCGAGCGCCCGACCGACGTAGCTGCCCTGCTTGTCGGTCAGTTGCGCCGCAGATTCGGCGCCCGGCCGCACATGGCTGGCGCCGATCAGTTGCTGCAACGTCTGGAACAGATCGCTGTTCATCGCTGGCCTCCTGGGGTCATTTGGTGGCAAGCGGCGCTGCGTTGCGGAACTGTTCGTGCAGGTCACGCAGGGCTTGAGAGGGGGCCATGCCAGTGCGTTCGCCGAGTTCGATCAGCCAGCCGCTGCGGTGCCAGTCGCGAATGATCGCGTCGATTTTTGCCTCGGTATCGTGCTCGCCCTTGCGCACCCAGATCACCGATTTCGACGGGATCAGGTCGTTGGCCAGCGGGAGGTTGTAGTCGGCCCACTCCGGATCATCCAGCAGCGCGCGCATGGTCGGACTGACGTGCACGGCGGCCACGCAGCCGTTGCCACGCAGGGACAACAGCGACTCGGACTGGCTGCGGAACGCTTTGATTTCAGCGCCGTAGGTTTCCTGCAATGGCTTGATGAAGTTGCTGCCCTGAGACACGCAAACCGGCTTGCCCTTGAGGTCCTCCCATTTGCTGATGCCCGCGCCCTTGCGGATCAGCGCGGCGCCACCGACTTCTTCGTAGGGCGTCGGCGCGTAGTCGAGAATCTCGGCGCGCTCATCGGTGTACTGCATGTTGGCGATCAGGATGTCGACCTTGCCCTGCTGCAGAAACTGCACGCGGTTGGGGGCCAGCACGGAAACGGTTTCGACTTCGACGCCGAGCTTCTGCGCGATCCCCTTGGCCAGCTCGACGTTGTAGCCCAGGTGCTCGCCGGTCTTCGGATCGATGGTGCCGAACGGCGGGCCGCTGAGGATCACGCCGATGCTGATTTTGTGGCGCTGATTGATCTTGTCCAGCGTCGCGTCGGCGTGGGCCAGGGTCGCCCCCATTGCCAGGCCGATCGAGAGGCCAATAGCGGACAGGGTCTTGCCGATGGAAAAGCTGCTCATGAACGAATGCCTTGTAGGAAACCTGAAAAACCGGGCGAAAAAGAGCAGCAACTCAGGCGCCCGCGGCCTGGAACTTGTCGTGCAGCTCGACCAGCGCTGGCGAGGCCGGGGTGATGTGGTGGCGCTTCTCGGCGTCGATCAGCCAGGCGGTCCGGTGCCAGCCTTTGACGATGGCGTCGAGTTTCGCCTGGGTGTCGGTCTCGCCGGGGCGGGTCCAGATCACAGACGGCGCAGGATTGAGTTCGGGACTGAAGGCGCGGTAGTTCTGCCATTCCGGGCTGTCGGCCACCAATGGATTGATCAGCGTGGCGTCGTGCACGGCCGCGACGCAGTTGTTGCCCCGCAAGGCGAGCAACGACTCCGAGGAGCTTTTGAATGCCTTCAGTTCAGCGCCGAATTCGGTGAGCGGCTTGACGTAGCTGCTGCCCTGGGACGTGCAGACCGGTTGGCCTTTCAGGTCTTCCCAGCGGGTGATCTTGCTGTCTTTGAGCACGGCCGCCGTGCCGCCGACGCGATAGAACGGGGTGGGTACGAAGCCCAGTTGCTGGCCGCGCTCGGCGGTCCACTCCATGTTGGCGATCAGCAGATCGACCTTGCCCTGCTGCAGGAACTGCACACGGTTGGCGGGCAGCACGGGCACCAGTTCCACGTCGGCGCCGAGCTGACGACCGAGGTCTTGGGCCATGTCGACATTCAGGCCCTCGGGTTTCTGCGTCTTCGGGTCAATGGAGCCAAACGGGCCGCCGGACAGCAGCACACCGACCACCAGACGATGGCGTTGCTCGATCTTGTCAAGCGTGGCATCGGCCTGCGCCGCCAAACTGGCGCCCAGCATCACGGCGGCGCCGATCATCAGCGGCAGGATACGAGCAATCGGCAAACGCGTGGACGGCATGGACTTCCCCTCAGATGGACATCGGCTCGGCGCTTGAGACGGGTTATGCGTCAGCGCCTTGTAATGAGCTGCATGCTAGGGAGGGAACTGCCGGAGCGGAAATGCAAATATCAAATATGGTTATAACTTTCTGATTTCGGGCCTTAAAACAAAAAAGCATAAGCGCAGTTTTGTTGAGTCTGATCGATATTTTTAGAGACAGGGCTTTCCCCATTCATAAAAAAACGTAATGTATTAGCCCGTTCAGCTGATGTAATACAAGCTCACTCCTACAAGGGATAGCGCTTCGGGTAATGAACCGTTTAAACGAGTAACCACCAATGTCCTCGACCCTAGACCTCGAACTGCTGCGCACTTTCGTCGCCGTCGTCGATTACCACAGCTTCGCTGGCGCGGGGGCGCACCTGTCGCGCACGCAGTCGTCGGTGACGCAACACATGCAGCGTCTGGAGCAGCAGATTGGCGTCAGCCTGTTCCAGAAACAGGGCCGTCAAAAGCAACTCACCGAACCCGGTCGGCAGCTGTTACGCCATGCCCGACAGATGCTTTCGCTGAACGACGACGCGCTCAACTCCCTTCGCGAAAGCACTATGAGCGGCGTCCTGCGCATCGGCTCGCCCCACGACATCGCCGACACCATCCTGCCGCCCATCCTCAGCCACATCGCCCGTTCTGCGCCGAAGCTGCGACTGGAGATCGACGTCGGTCGAAGCCCGTTTCTGATGGAGGATTTGCATCGGGGCAAGGTCGACATGGTGATCTCGACCCGCGAGGATTCGGCGCTGGAAGGATTCGCCCTGCGCACGTCGCCGGTCTGGTGGATCTGCTCGGCGCAGTACCTGCATGTCCCGGGCGAACCGATACCGCTCATTCTGGTGGACGAGCCGAGTATTTACCGGCGCTATGCCATCGAAGCAATGGAGCGCGCCGACATCGAGTGGCGTCAGGCGTACCTGGCGTCAAACCTGATCGGCATCAAGGCGGCCACGCGCGCGGGCCTTGGCGTCACGGCGCGCAGCATGGAGATGCTCGGGCCGGACATGCGGGTACTGGGGGAAGCCGACGGTCTGCCGCGAATGCCCGACGTCACTTATTACCTGTGGATTCGTCCCAATACGGTAAATCCGCTGGCGCGCCGGGCGTATGAATTGATTCGTGGCAGTCAGGGCCTATAGCGGCCCTGGCCTCTTCCAAGTGATTATTTTTGCAGTTGCGCTTCCAGCCAGTGCTTCAAGTCCGCCACTTCAGCCGTTGTAATCGTATGCCCCGCCCCGGCGTAGGAATGAAACTCCGGAACGATCAGCAGATTCTCCAGCACCGCCTTGGCATCGGTTGCGCCCGAGTAAGGCACGCGGGTGTCGGCGGAGCCATGGCCGATGAACACTTTCAGCGATTTCAGGCGCTCATCGGGCTTCAGGCGTGAATGGAGGGACGCGAGAATCTTGCCGCTCAGCGGTGCGATGCCGTGTACCAGTTCCGGGTATTGCAGGCCGATCTGGTAGCTCATCATCGCGCCCTGGCTGAAGCCGACCAGGATCACTTTGTCGGGCTGGGTCTGGTATTTCTCGGTGGCCTGCTGGATGAAGGTCCGCAGCAAGTCGGTGCTTTTGTCGACATCGCTGGTCACGCCTTCGTATTCGGCTTGGTCGGTGTCCTGGGTGAACCACTTGTAGCCGCCGCCGTCGACTTCCTGCGGCGCGCGCACGGAGAGGTAGGTGTAACCCGGGGAGAGATCGTTTTTGATGTCGAGCAGGTCGCGCTCGTCGCTGCCATAGCCGTGCAGGAAAATGATCAGGGGTTTGTCTCTGGATTCAGCGGGCGCCGCCGCCAGATACGGCAGCCCAAGGTCGGTGAGCAGCGCGGGTTCTGCGTGGGCCATGCCGGTAAACACACACAGCAGCGCGGCGAAAAACTTCATCATGAGCGTGAGCCTTTTTGCGAAAAACGTCGGGCTCATCATACGCAGCATGTCGCGAATGTCAGCCCGTCAATGATCGCGCAAAGCTGTCAGCTGGCTGTACGGAGTATGAATTTCTCAGGCGCAGGGTTCAGGAGTCCAGCGCCTCCAACCCCAGATGCTCACGCAGGGTCGAGCCTTCATACGCTGTGCGAAACAGCCCTTTGCGTTGCAGGTGTGGAATGACGCTTTCGACAAACTCGCTGAACGAGCCCGGCAGATATGCCGGGGAAATGACGAAGCCGTCGCAACCGCCCAGGGTGAACATCTCCGCCAGTTGATCGGCAATCTGTGCCCCCGTGCCGACCAGCTGCGGCACCCGTACGCTGCTGGCGAAAATCCGGCCCAGTTCCTCCAGCGTCGTGTCCGGCCCTTGCATCAGCAGCTTCTCCGCCGCAGCAGGCGGTATAGACGGCGAGCGTGCGATCTCTGCCAGCGTCGCAGACAGCGGAAACGGAGAGAGATCGACGTTCAGTTGCGACGCCAGGGTGACCAGACCCAGTTCCGGGCGCGCCAATGCGTTGTGCTTGTCGCGCTTGGCCCGCGCCTCGGCTTCGCTGCCACCAATAAACGGCATCACCGCCGTCAGCACCTTGCAGCTGTCGGCGTGGCGGCCTTGCTCGACGACCTGCTCGCGCACGTCCTGGCGAAACGCGTGCATGGCCTTGAGGTGCGGGTGAATGGTGAAAATCGCCTCGGCCCAGCGCGCGCCGAAACGCCGTCCACGCCCCGACGAGCCGGCCTGAATCAGCACCGGACGCCCCTGCGGCGTGCGCGGGATGTTCAGCGGCCCTTCAACCTTGAACCACTCGCCGTGGTGCTTCACCGAGGTGATCTTCGACGGGTCGGCCAGCACGCCGCTTTCCCGGTCCAGCTTCAGCGCATCCGGCCCCCAGCTGCGCCACAACTTCAGCGTCACTTCGACGAACTCGTCAGCGCGGTCATAGCGCAGGTCGTGCTCAAGGTGCTTGTCCTTGCCGAACAGGCGCCCTTCGCTGTCATTCATCGACGTGACGATGTTCCAGGCAGCGCGGCCTTTGGACAGATGATCCAGCGTGGCGAACTCCCGAGCGATGTGCGCCGGCTCGTAATAGGTCGTCGAGCGGGTAGCGCCCAGGCCGAGCTTGCTCGTTTGCCCGACCAGGTAGGACAGAATCGGCAGCGGGTCCAGACGCGTCGCATCCTGCGCGCCATACCGCAGGGCCACGTCCCGCGAGCCGCCCATCTGGTCACCCACCGCCAGCCGGTCGGCGAAGAACAGAAAATCGAACAGGCCCTCCTCCACCACCCGCGCCGTGCGGGCGTAATACTCGGGATCCAGGTAATGGCCGACCGTTTCGGGATGGCGCCAGACCGCATGACTGTGAATAACCGGCCCGGTCAGCAGGAACGCCGACAGGTGAATGTGACGACTCATGATCGCGCTCCTGACTTATTGGGCGTGCGGGGTCCAGACAGCGATGTCGGACACCTTCAGCGCTTTGGGGATCATCCCGGCTTCAAAATAGAAGTCGGCGATGCGCTGCTGTTCGGCCAGTTCATCCACCTTGACCGGGACGATGTCGTAGCTGCGTCGGCTGTTGGCCAGCTCGACGGTCTCAGGCGGGATGTTGCCCCACAGCGGCGCCAGATTCGCCGCGGCTTCCTTGGGATGACCTTTCACCCACTGCCCGGCCTGATGCAAGGTTTCGAACACCACTTGCAGCACCTCGGGATGGGCCTTGGCGAAGCTCGTGTTGGCCACGTAAAAACGGTTGTAGTTGGCAATGCCGCCGGAGCCGTCGGTCAGCACGCGAACATGATGCTCGCGTTGCTGGGTCGCCAGGAAAGGGTCCCAGATCGCCCAGGCGTCGACGTTGCCGCTGGCAAACGCGGCGACACCATCGGGCGCCTCCAGGTAAATCGGCTTGATGTCCTTGAGGGTCAGCCCGGCGCTCTTCAGGGCCGAAATCAACAGAAAATGACTGCCCGAGCCCTTCGACACCGCGACGGTTTTGCCCTTGAGGTCGGCAACGCTGCGAATCGGTGAGCTGTCCGGGACGATGATGGCCTGCGCTGTCGGGGAAGGATTCTCACGGGCGTAGTAGGTCAGCGGCGCATTCGCCGCTTGCGTGAACAAGGCAAACGCATCGGCGACATCGGCATGCAGGTCCACACTGCCGGCGTTCATTGCACTCAAGAGCCCGCTGCTGAATTCATGCCAGTTGACGGTGAAGCCCAGCGGCTTGAGCCGTTCCTCCAACTGGCCGTCGTTCTTGAGCAGAATCCACAGCGTGGACGAGCGCTGATAGCCGATGTTGATGACCTGCTCGGCGTGAGCGGTGAGGGTCGCCAGCATTAATGCTGCGGCCACGATGATCTTTCGCAGGGACATGAGGATCCTTGAACGGGCACAGGAGGAGCGCTCAGCGCAAAAACGAATGAGCACATCGAAACAGCTTCACTTTCATTATAAAAAACGACGTGGGTTATGAAAGAAACTTATAGATCTATGCATATGCCCGAAGCGCAACGGAACGGCTGAATACCCGCTGCGGTCTAGGGATAAGCACATCAGTCCGTCGCCGAACCAAGGAGCACCCGTGAACATTTTTGAAGCCCTGAGAGAGAGTCATGACCGGCAACGCGGCTATGCCGATGCCTTGATCCAAACCCATGGCGACAGCGAGGAGCGTGTCGAGGTCTACAAACAGCTGAAAGCTGAACTGCAGGCCCACGAAACCGCCGAAGAGCGCTTCTTCTATATCCCGTTGATGCAGTTCGACAACGGCGTCGACCTCAGCCGCCATGCCATTTCCGAGCACCATGAAATGGATGAGATGATGGAAGAGCTCGACGAAACCGAGATGTCCAGCCCGTCCTGGATGGCCACGGCCAAGAAGCTGTCGGAGAAGGTCCATCACCACCTGAAGGAAGAAGAGCAGAAGTTCTTCCAGTCGGCGGGCAAACTGCTGGACGACAAGCAGAAGCAATCGCTGGCCCGTGAGTATCACAAGGAGTATGAGGAGCAATTGGCCAAAGCTTGAGCCGCTCTGAATGCTGAAAAGCCCCGAATTTCGGGGCTTTTTTTTGGTCGTTTTTCGCTGCCGCATTTTGTTGGCGATGCCGTGTTTCGGGTGAAGAGCGGTTGGGTGCGGGTCTGGTGGAGTGCGCAAGAAGTTGCGCACTTGATTGCGTGCTTTAGAGGCCCTACAGCTCTAGAAGCCACGTCGTTTTTGGCCTGCAGGCGAGTGCGCAAGACGTTGCACAGCCGTGCGCAACTTCTTGCGCAGGCTTTATGGGTTCTCTGGTTTGGCGTTCGCTCAAACCTTCCGCATTCCTCCTTAACTCATTGATTTTTATCGACTAAATCATAGCTGGCACAGCCCTTGATATCTCCGTGGCCCCCGGATTGGCATTCAGGCCTTTTCGGATGGTTTCTTGAGCACGGAGAGCATCGTTGGCAAACCCCGCAGTTACGTCCGGCAGTGACGCAAAAAACGAGCCTCAGGTGGCGATCGTTCCGCTTGATCTGATTCAGCTTGAGGACGTTGGCGCCGGTGCGGCGAACGTCGATGCCTGGCTGCAGGACATCAGCGGCGGGGTCGTTTCGCTTGAGCGGATCAAGAACGCTGCGGGATTTTTGCCCGTGGTGGGCAACATCATGGCACTGGTCGATGCGCTGAATGACATCGTTCGGCTGGCCACGAGCGAGAATCGCGACCCGCTGGATTGGGTCAGCTTGGGCATCAATCTGATTGGCGTCTTGCCGACGCCGCCGACCATGGCGGCAGCGCGAATGAGCCTGCGGCCGACGCTGTTTCTGGTGCGCCAGGAGATGCGTCAGGCGGGCAAGATGGTGCTGGGTGATTCGCTGATCGAGGTGCTGGTCGGGCACCTCAATGCCGACATCGTCGGGACCCTTGATGATTTTGTGACCCAGGCGCAGGGGAAGCTTGCTGGAATTCTCGATGACGCGGGGAAACTCGGCGAAGGCGTGCTGAATGAGATCGCCAAGGGTCTGGAAAGCGTGGTCAACGGCGATCTCGATGCCGAGGGCAATCTGCTTGAGGCGGTGCAACTGATCAGCGATGGGCGCAAGCAGTGGGACTACGATCCCAAAGGCGCGATTTCCAACATCTTCATCGCGGTTGCCGATGTTTACATCGCCGCCGGCCAAAAAATCGTCAACGGCACCATCGAACATCTTGTGCCTGAAGCGCTGAAAGACCCGATCCGCAGGCAGGTCGAGTCGTTGCGTGCCATGGGGTCAGAGCTTCGGGTCCAGATTAATGGTCTAGCGGATCCAGGGGTTCAGAACTCGATTGGGGCGTTGCTGCAGACGTTGGCTGGGGCAGTCGTCAGTTGGCGTTCGCGCAATGGGCATGGGCAAGCCTTCAACATCAAGCCGGGGGTTGTTAATCAGGCCAGGCGCCAGGGCGGCGAAGGGAAGCTGGAGACGGTTGGATTCGAGAAGCCTGCGAAAGCCCGGCCTAACAAGCGGAAGAACTGTACGTGTCCGTGCCCTTGTGAATGTGCCTGTGGGTCGACGGCGAGGAGCATCAGTTTTGCGATGGGTTCGGAGTCGGTAAGCCATACCGATTTCAGCCTGCCGGGGCCTTTTCCCATTGAGTGGACGCGGACTTATTGTTCGAGTCTGGATGCTTACGATCAGGACGTCATTGGCGCACGCTGGATCACGCCGTTTACTACACGCTTCGATCTCGTCGGCGACGGTTTAGTGTTTCATGACTTCGACGGACGCAGCCATGAGTTCCCCCTTCCCAAGGTCAAGCTGTTTCACTTCAACGCCATTGAAAATCTGACCGTCATTCGCCTCAGCAAGGATCGGTTGGTGCTGATGCGGGGCCTGGAGCACAGGGAGACCTATGTTCGCCGGGGTGACCGTTTTGTTCTGATCAACAAGGTTTTGCCCAATGGCGCCGGGGTGATGCTGCATTACGAGCATCGGCACGGTGGGGGGTTGGTGCTCTCCGAGCTGGTCACTTATCGGGAGAAGGACGCCCGTAAAGTCCATCTTCGCCTGGGCACGTTGATTGATGACCAAGGGCGTCTGACGGGCCTTTGGGAAGTGCGTGATGGCGACGTCAAACGCCAACTGTGCGCGTATCGATACGATGATTTTGGTGACCTTGTTCTGGCTCAGGACGAGAACGGCGCTGCCTGGCGTTATCAGTATCAGGACCACCTGATTACTCGTTACACCGACCGTACCAGTCGTGGTTTGAATTTGCAGTGGCAAGGCACGGGCCCCGACGCGAAAGCCATCCGCGAATGGGCGGACGACGGCAGTTTTGACACGCGATTGGCGTGGGATGAAAACATCCGTCTGACCTACATCACTGACGCTTTGGGTCATGAAACCCGGCATTACTACGATAGCCTGGGTTACACCTACCGCATTTGTCATGCCGATGGCCGTTCCGAATGGTTCTTCCGCGACGCCGCGAAAAACATCATCCGCCACGTTCATACCGACGGCAGTACCGACCGCTATCGCTACGACAAACTCAGCAACCTGACCGAGCACACCCGCGCTGATCACAGCGTGATGAATTACGCCTACGACGAAAAAAGCCATCTGATAAAAATCAGCGATGGCGAGGGTGGGCTGTGGAAACGGGACTATGACCTTCGCGGCAATCTCGTTGAGGCGATTGATCCGCTAGAGAACGTCACTGAGTACGCCTACAACTCGTTTGGTCTTCCTACGGCGATCAAGGACGCCAACGGCAATACCAAGTCGTTGGCCTACAACGACGCGGGTCAGCTCGTTAAGTACACCGACTGCTCGGGCAAGGTCAGCACTTGGGAATACGACGAACGCGGCCAGATGGTTGGCTTCACCGACCCGGCCGGGCATAGCACGACGTACGAATACAAAGCCGGCCAGTTGGTGTTGATCAAGCATCCGGACAAACCCGAAGAACGTTTTAGCCGCGACGCCGAAGGTCGTTTACTCGCCCATTCCGATGGCCTGGAGCGCTGCACCACCTGGCGCTACAGCGCTGCGGGATTTATCGCCGAACGTGTCGATGCCGCCGAACAAACCTTGCGTTACCGCTGGGACAAACTTGGCCGGCTGGTGGCGCTGGAAAACGAAAACGAACGCAGTGCGCATTTTCACTACGATCCTGTGGGCAGGCTGCTGGAAGAGCGAGGTTTCGATGGGCGTTCTAGCCGCTATCAATATGATCCCGAAACAGGAAGGCTTGCTCAGACGGTGAATGGCCAGCGCACGATTGCGCTGACCTTCGACCCCATGGGCCGCCTGGCCAAACGCCATGCGACCCTCGGCGACAAGTCGCAAAGCGAAACCTTCGCCTATGACGGCAACGGAAATCTGGTCATGGCGACCAACGCGGCCAGTCGCCTGCAATGGTTTCACGACCCAGCTGGCAATTTACTGCGCGAGCACCAGCATTACTCGAACTTGGATAAACCACTGGTTGCCGTCTGGCAGCATGAGTACGACGCGCTCAATAACCGCTTCGCGACCATTCGCCCGGACGGCCATCGCGTCAGCTGGCTGACCTACGGCAGCGGCCATCTGCTCGGTATGAAGCTCGACGAGCACGAACTGCTCAGTTACGAACGCGATGACCTGCACCGCGAAGTGGCCCGCCATCAAGGCAACAGCTTGCTGCAAACCCAAACCTGGGACCCAGCGGGACGCTTGCAGGAACAATTGTTAGGGCGCAGCGACGATAAATCCGTCCTGATCAAACGTGCTTACCGATACGACGCAGCTGGCCAACTCACCGACATCAATGACAGCCGTCGAGGCCCGCTCTCATACCGCTACGACCCGGTCAGTCGCCTGCTCAGCGCAACCAGCCGCTTGGGCGTGGAAACCTTCGCCTTCGACCCTGCGAGCAACCTGCTCGATGACAGCGCCGCACCCGCGCGCCGCCCACTAGACCCCGAGCCGGCTCAAAACAAACTCGTCGACAACCTGCTGCGCGACTACGCCGGCAACCACTACGAATACGACGAACGCGGCAACCAGACCGAGCGCTGGACCAACGGCCTGCGCAGCGAACTGCACTGGGACCTCTTTGATCGCCTTGTGCATTTTCGAGATCCGCGTCTGACTGTGGACTTCGGCTACGACCCCCTCGGACGCCGCCTCTACAAATTCTCGAAAGCGCAATACAGGCCACGTCCCGAAGCCGGCACAGGCTGGAACGAAAACGAACACGCCAGCAAAGAGCGCGAACTCGGCTGCGGCTTCACCCTGTACGGCTGGGACGGCGACAACCTCGCCTGGGAAAGCAGCCCTCCGCCCCACGCCGGAGCCCTCGGCCGCACCGTCCACTACATCCATGAGCCCGGCACCTTCGTTCCCGTGGCGCAGGCCATCCGCCACGAAACCATCCGCCTCGTAAGCCAACCCACTTACGAAGGGCGCTACAACTTCAAAGAAGATCCGCTCTGGACCTACAAGCCAGTCGCACTGCCAATCGACGCCCTCGCCTGGTACCAGTGCGACCACCTCGGCACGCCCCAGGAAATCACCGATCAAAACGGCAACACCGCCTGGAGCGCCCAATACAAAGCGTGGGGTGAAGCAACCGAACAGCGCTCCGAGTTCGCCCAACAAGTCGGCCTGACCAACCCGATCCGGTTCCAGGGCCAGTACCACGACCACGAAACCGGCCTGCACTACAACCGCCATCGGTACTATGATCCAAAGGTCGGGCGGTTTATCAGCAAGGATCCGATAGGTTACACGGGGGGGTTAAACCTCTATACGTACGCAGCCAATCCAGTCGGCTTTGTTGATCCTCTGGGACTTGCGGGTCACGAAGTAAAAGCACAAACCGCCGGACCGGATGTGCTAGCGCGAGGTGTACACGTCAATGTTTACGGACCAGGCCTATCGCCGAAAGGGTGGCCATATAACTTTGATACCGGATACAGAAGGCTCGCATGTGATACTTGAGCCGGCTGATAGAGCGACACGCAACATGAGCAAATCTCACTGGCGCAAAGCATGTAAGTGTGTGGCCAGCTATCTTGACGACTCGAAAAATGTGGATCGCCTGGTCAAAGCTGCACAGGCAGGAATTTCGCATAACCCAAACTCCGGAAGGGTCACTGAGCTAAACGAGGTAGGTAGCATCTTGAAGAAACATTACGCCAACGGAACAAATCCAATCTCTAAATAAAAAAATGGAGCCATCATGAAAGCATTAAAATTATCTTTTTTCGAGATCCTCTTACTCTTTTTAAAGGATGCCACAATCAAAAGCCCTGAGGCACTCGGACTCAAGAGCTTTTCACCAGACGAACTTATCGCTCACGACTACGAGCTAGCAGGCGAAGTCGATGACTATCACTTTTTTGAGCAACTCTACAATGTAACTCACAAAACAAGCTCTGTAGGTGTGGTATTCAAGCGCTATTTTTTTAAGGACCAGCAAGTAGGGAGTGGCTTCAGAGTCTTGAAAGGAGTTAGGCTTACATCCTTATTAAAGGAATACATTAGCTACAGTCAACACTATCCTGAACTTATTAAACCGCTGACGTTCTATTTTTTTCATGACAAAAAAGATGGTGCGGTAATTTTCGATGATTCACTGGTAGTGCGGTTTAGCCATAAAAACCAGAGGGATGGCTATCAGGTTGAGACTCTAGAAAGTGATTATGATGAAATGGGGATACTAAACAAAGCTGCGACCAACGCTATAAAATATACAATGGACTTTCACATATTTGAACGGAGTCGCATTACTCTGAAGAAGCGGCACTATTCGTCCGCTTACCGTCGCCTAGTCAAGGCTTTGGAAGCTAAAGACAAGCATGTTTAAGCAGACGAATTAAGGGGACGGACCCCTTTAGCTCCTCCCTACATCAAGTGGAAAGACTGGAGTGCGGGCAAGAAAACAGGTGAAGCAGGGCACATATTCCATGACTAAAAATGCTTATTTTTTTGATGTCGAGACATACCCTGTCGCTTGGCGATTCAACTCTAATGATTGCCTGCTGTCTGACCAGGAAAAGGCAAGCATTATTTTGTTTAATGAACCCCAATCACAACGGCTCTGGGACGCATTTATTCCCACAAAAAACCTGATGGAGCTAACTAGTAACAATTTCAAGCGCCATGAAAAATCTACACTAAGCTTTTCTGAAAGTGCTGAGTCAGCCGAGTTCTTCAAGTTCAGATTAAATGAGGCTGGCTTTATTTGGTTTGTCTGGGGTGGACGCTCAGCGGCGATAGTTCCCAAGGATATATTTATAAAAGCCTGGGACGATTTTTTCTACCCATCGGATGAAGACTCCCTTCTGCTAGTGGTCAATAGCTCGAAGGCTATATATTCTTTTGAAGACACATTTTTTTATGGCGATTTACTGACCCCTGGCACGGGCCTTGATGGCTAAAACTTCCTTAACTAAAGGGGCTGACCCCCTTTAATATTACAACTCTATAACCTCATCTTGCAAACCAGGAAGTTCACTTGCTTAACGCTATAAATAAATCTGCCCCTTTCCTCCCAACAGCTAAGTTAGCTAGAGGCAAAACTTCACAAAAAGGATCTCGACGTCCGTGAGAATGCTTTCAGAAGAGCGGGAAAATACATCAACAATGGGGCAAAGTGCGGGGGTGTAGATGCTTCGATCAGTCGCACCTTTAAGGTGAAAGACGCCAAGCACGAACGTATTGATATTGAAATTATTACTGGCAAGGCGTTTACGGAATAACTTCATGTTCGACGATTACTTGAATGACGAGCAGTTGTATGTTCAGCTGGAGCAATACCTATATGATTATTTCTTAACTGAGTGTCACGCGAGCGGAGTAGATTCAAAAAACTTCAAGGCACCTTTTTATAATACTGCCTTTTCAAACGGCACGCCGTTTAGGGACGGTAATCCTATATTCTCGGCACGAAATAAAACTACCAGTAAAATCCTTAGGATAGTGCTCGATGAGGACACTGATTCACTAGTATCGTATCGCGACAAGGACATGGGTTGTGTACTCGTAATCATAGCAAGGGTGTCTCTGTTGGAGCTCATCATCAAAAAAATGGTTGAATGGGTTAGATCTCAGTAACGTTTTTGCATAGATCAAAAGTGGCTGGGCAAGGACGCTTTCAACTTCACTTACCCTACTTTTACGCCCATAGAAATTTCTTATACGGGTATAGCTGGTCGTGGGCGATAGGGGCTAAAAGGGGACGGCCCCCTTTAATACTTTTAACCTGAGGTTAAACGGCTTAGCCCATCGACATCCAAAAATTTCATATGCAAGGCAAACATGATCACATCGGCTGAAGAATTTGTAACCCTACGCGCTAGCCGTCTCAAGGCTGAATAGGACAGGTCTGCCATGGAGGACGCGCCTCTTGCTGTATGGCGTGAACTGATCTAGAGATATCCCGATTACGTGCAATGGGTAATACACAACAAAACAATTCCACTTGAGATCCTAGAAGAGCTATGCGAGTCGCATCCTGAAAGCAGGTATTTCATAGCAAGTAAGCGAAAACTGTCGCTGGAGTTGTTTGCGTTCCTTTCGCAAGATCCTGATCCTATGGTGAAAAGTGGAATAGCTTTGAACAAAAAGACTCCTTTGGAAGTACTTGTAAACCTGTTAAGTGCTGAGGATGAAGATGTGGCTGACGCTGCCAGGAGGCAATACGAAACCAGGAAATCAGTCTGACAGCGACAGTCCTTTTAGACTGATGCAATCAACCATTTCAGACTAACTGACCATCGCCCCCCTCCAAACGCAAAAAGCCCCGAATCATCGGGGCTTTTCCATCACGCCAGTCAGTTGATCACCAGAATCAAGGATCAACCTGCGCCATCAACTCCGCCACTGGCTCCGCCCGCTTCGCATACCGCTGGGCCACCACCGCACACACCATCAGTTGAATCTGGTGAAACAGCATCAGCGGCAAGATCAACAACCCAATCGTGCTCCCCGCAAACAGCACTTGCGCCATCGGCACGCCGGTCGCCAGACTTTTCTTCGAGCCGCAGAACAGGATGGTGATGCGGTCTTCCTGATTGAAGCCGAACAGCTTGGACAGCAAGGTCGCAGCCACGAGCACCAGCGTCAGCAGCAGGCAGCACACCAACACCAGCCCGGCCAAGTCCCAGATTGGCGTCTTCTGCCAGATGCCTTCGTTGACCGCCTCGCTGAACGCGCCGTAGACCACCAGCAGGATCGAGCCCTGATCGACGAATTTCAGCCAGTTCTTGTTGCGTCCGACCCAGGCGCCGATCCAGCGCCGCATGATCTGGCCGGCAATGAACGGCAGCAGCAACTGCACGCTGATCTTGACGATCGCATCGAGGGTCGAGCCGCCTTCGCCGTGGACGTTCAGCAACAGCGTGACCAGCAGCGGGGTCAGGAATATCCCGAACAGGCTGGAGGCCGCCGCGCTGCAGATCGCCGCCGGGATATTGCCGCGCGCCAGTGAGGTGAAGGCGATCGCCGACTGCACCGTCGCGGGCAGCGCGCACAGGTACAGAATGCCCATGTACAGGTCTTTGCCGATCAGGGGCGACAGCACGGGTTTGAGTGCCAGGCCGAGCAAGGGAAACAGGACGAATGTCAGCCCGAACACCAGCAAATGCAGGCGCCAGTGCCCCGCGCCGGCGATGATTGATTCGCGGGACAGTTTGGCGCCGTGAAGAAAGAACAACAGCGCGATGGCGATGTTGGTCAGCCAGCCAAAACCGACGGCCACCTGCCCGGTGGCCGGCAGGAAGCTCGCGATGATCACCACGGTGATCAGCATGAGGGTGAAATTGTCAGGGAGAAAACGGGGGCGGGTCATCTGCGTCATCCGAAGGTGCCAGGAACATGCCCGTCACTTTAGCGCGCAATGTACCTGCCGACTAACGCCAATATGGCGATCAATAGCGGCTAACGGACACTCCGGACGATCTGGACCTACCGATGACCCATTCCCGGTTAAAGCCGGTCCCACTAGAAGCAGCGGGAGCCGCTTGCCAGACATTGCGTCGACAAGCGGACCAACCACACCCCGGGTAATGTCAGGCCAGACCGCCCTGAATGACGCGCATCACGGTTACGCGACGCTGACCGGGATTGTCTGCAATGAGCCGGGACAACGCGGCCTGCCACTTCACGATGTCTTTCTCTTTCGAGAGCATCATCAGTTGTTCCCAACCCATCGGTCCACGGGGGCCAGCCTGCGCAGCGGCTTTCTCGGGACTGTCTTCGCGTTTCAAAAGGTTTGCTGCAATTTCCGAGAGAGTACTCATGGCCGGCTCCGGGCATGCGCGTCGTAGGGCATGCCGATTCAAAACTAAAGGTAATTTCAGGAGTGCCTTCGCGCCAATTTTCTGTGATCGAGGCCGCCTGTAACAGGGCTGTAGCAAAGTTCAGACCAACAGAAGCATGGCCATCCATTACTCGTTTGCCCATCAAAGCGGTCTGGGAAAGACCGGTTTATCACCCTCAATTTCCCCGTCGCTGACAACCCTGTCGCGCAGGGCTGCTGACCACCCCAAAACTCAGAAGGTGTAACGCCAGCGTGTCACCTGAGTACAAATTTTTGTCGAATTTGTTACAGATTTGAGAAATCTTGATACATTTTCGATGAAATCGCTGGACCATCGTCCCAACCCTGTGCCAGTTTTTCCTCGCTTCATGCACCAAGCGAGTGATTGGATGACCTCGCACCTGAGGTCATTCGGTCGTTTTTTTTCACGCAGACAAGGATATGTCTGAATGTCGAAACTTAAACTCAATGCCCTCAGCGTCACGCCACAGGGCCCAAGCGCTGCATACAACCAGATCAACACGTTCAGCCACCAGTACGACCGAGGCGGTAGCCCGATCAATGGAAAACCGTCGTACACGGTGGACCAGGCAGCCGACTACATCTTGCGCGACCATGCCGCATGGGCAGACTCAAACAGGAGCGGCACCATCGAGTTGACCTACACCTTCCTGACCAGCCGACCCGCCGATTTCGATCGCACCCTGGGCACGTTCAGCGCCTTTTCGGCACTGCAACAATCCCAGGCCAAGCTTTCGATGCAGTCGTGGGCCGATGTAGCGAAAGTCACCTTCACCCAAGCCAACTCCGGCGGTGACGGGCACATGACGTTCGGCAACTACAGCGGTGACAACGGCGGCGCGGCGTTTGCCTATCTCCCGGATAGCGGATCGTATGCAGGTCAGTCCTGGTACATGATCAACAGCAGCTACCAGGTCAACGCCAACCCTGGCACCAACAATTACGGGCGCCAGACCCTCACCCACGAAATCGGCCATACACTGGGCCTGTCGCACCCCGGCGATTACAACGCCGGCAACGGCAACCCGACCTATGCCGATGCCACCTACGCCCAGGACACTCGCGGCTACAGCGTGATGAGCTACTGGAGCGAAACCAACACCGGCCAGAACGCCAAAGGGGCCTACGCTTCGGCACCCCTGCTCGACGATATTACCGCCGTACAAAAGCTGTACGGTGCCAATCTCGCGACACGCGCCGCAGACACCACCTACGGGTTCAACTCCACGGCAGATCGTGACTACTACTCGGCGACGTCTTCGTCGTCCAAGTTGGTGTTCGCGGTATGGGATGGCGGTGGCAAGGACACCCTGGACTTCTCCGGCTACACCAACAACCAGAAAATCAACCTCAACGAGGCTTCGTTTTCGGATGTCGGCGGCCTGGCGGGCAACGTGTCCATTGCCAAAGGTGTGGTCATCGAGAACGCCATTGGCGGCTCGGGCAATGACCTGATCATTGGCAATGGCGCAGCCAACGAACTCCGTGGCGGTGCCGGCAACGACATCATCTTCGGTGGCGGCGGTGCCGATAAACTGTGGGGTGGTACGGGCGCGGATACGTTTGTATTCGCGGCCAGCAGCGACTCACGGCCGTCGACCCCGGACCAGATCATGGACTTTGTCAGCGGTCAGGACAAAATCGATCTGTCGGCCATGCCGGAGTTTGCGACAAGCCACATTCCGCTGACGTTCGTCAGTGCGTTCAGCGGCACGGCAGGTCAGGCCGTGTTGTCCCAGATCAGCACCGGCAGCGCCTTGTCGATTGACTTCACGGGTGACCGTGCGGCCGATTTCCTGGTTAACACCGTAGGCCAGGCCGCCACGACAGACATCGTGGTTTAAGCCTGAGGGGGCGGCGTGCAAACGCCGTCCCTGCCTGATCCGGAGCAGATCAATGAACTGGAAGACCGCGGCGTGTCTGTTCACGACGCTTTTCACCTTAAGCGGAGCCCCCCTCATGGCCAGCAGCCTACGTCTCGCGAGCCCCGCCGAACTGGCCGGTCCCTGGCAGTTTTACCCCAAGGACGATGCGCAGAAACCCTGCACATTGATTCTGCAAGAACAGGACGGACAGCTTGCCGGGGATCTGGCCTGCGCCGGCCATTGGCTGGGCGGCACACCGGCCACCTGGTACCCGACGCCTGATGGCATCGCGCTGGTCGACAACCACGATGAACTCCTGGTGCACATGGGTCGCCAGCGAGAAGGGTTCTACATGGCCCGACTGCCCGACGGCCGCACCCTTTTTCTGCAACGCGACGCCGCAAGCACCACCCCACGCTCCTGACTCTTTTTCAAGGATGAACCCCCATGACCCAAGGCCGGCCAAGCCCCCTGCCGCGCGCGCCCATGTGGGCCACGCTCAAGGCCTACAAAGGCATCCTGCTCAGCATCGGCGCCTTCACCGCGCTGATCAACGTGTTAATGCTGGTGCCCTCGGTCTACATGTTGCAGGTTTACGACCGGGTGCTGTCATCGCAAAACGAAACCACGCTGGCGATGCTGACCGTGATGGTCGTCGCCTTTTTCATGTTCATCGGGCTGATGGAAGCCATACGCAGCTTTGTGGTGATCCGTATCGGCAGCGATATGGAGCGACGCCTGAACCTGCAGGTGTACCAGGCGGCTTTCGAACGCAACCTCAGCCTGGGCGAAGGCAATGCTGCACAGGCCCTGGGCGATTTGACCCTGGTCCGGCAGTTCGCCACCGGCCCGGCGTTGTTCGCCTTCTTCGATGCGCCGTGGTTCCCCATCTACCTGGCGGTAATCTTTCTCTTCAACCCCTGGCTGGGCGTGTTTGCCACTGTGGGTGCGGTGATCTTGATCGCCCTCGCCTGGCTGAATGAAACCCTGACCCGCAAGCCACTGGCCCAGGCCGGGCACTTTTCTGTTGCATCGAGCCAGTTGTCCGGCAGCCACCTGAATAATGCCGAAGCGATCCAGGCCATGGGCATGCTGGTACCGTTGCGCCAGCGATGGTTCGCCGTGCACAGCCGTTTTCTGGAGCGGCAAAACCGGGCGAGCGACATCGGCGCGCTGATCGGTTCGTTCAGCAAATGCCTGCGTTTGTGCCTTCAATCACTGGTGCTGGGGCTGGGTGCCCTGCTGGTCATCGAAGGCCAGATGAGCGGCGGCATGATGATCGCCGGCTCCATCCTGATGGGTCGTGCGCTGGCCCCGATCGATCAACTCATCGCGGTCTGGAAACAGTGGAGTTCCGCGCGGCTGGCATGGCAGCGCCTCGACGCCCTGCTGATCGCCCACCCCGAACGTCCGACGCCCATGCCCCTGCCCGCTCCCACCGGGCATATCAGTGTCGAGCAACTCAGTGCCGCACCACCGGGGCGGACCACCGTGACGCTGCAGCAACTGAGTTTCACCGTGAATGCCGGAGAAACCCTCGGTGTGCTGGGGGCGTCCGGCTCTGGCAAGTCAACCTTGGCCCGGGTCTTGATCGGAGTCTGGCAACCCCTGGCCGGGGTGGTTCGTCTGGACGGTGCTGAGTTGCACCGCTGGGACCGGACCGCGCTGGGCGCCCATGTCGGTTATCTGCCCCAGGATATCGAACTGTTCAGTGGCAGCATTGCCGACAACATCGCACGCTTTACCAGCGCCGATCCGCACCAGGTGGTGACCGCAGCCCGACTGGCAGGCGTGCACGAAATGATCCTGCGTCTGCCCCAAGGCTATGACACGCAGTTAGGCGATGGCGGCTCCGGGCTGTCCGGCGGTCAGAAGCAGCGCGTGGCGCTGGCCCGTGCGCTGTACGGCGAGCCGAAGCTGGTGGTGCTCGACGAACCCAACTCCAACCTCGACAGCAACGGCGAAGCCGCATTGGCCGCTGCCATCGCGCAGCTCAAGGCTCGCGGTTGCACGGTGATTCTGATTACCCATGGCTCTGCCGTACTGAATCAGGCTGACCGTCTGCTGGTGCTCAACGACGGACGGCTGCAATTGTTCGGCCCGGCGCGTGATGTTTTGAAAGCGCTCTCCGGTACCCAGCCTGCGCCTGAACGGTCGCAAGGGGTGCAAGGGGTGCAAGGGGTAAGTACCAGTCGCCAGCTTGGCGCGCAGCAAGGAGGCCAGCGCCATGAATGAACACATCATCAAACCCGAACGCAGTGCACAGTTTTTCGTCAGCGCAGGCTGGTGGCTGGCCCTGCTCGGTGCCGGCAGCTTTTTCCTCTGGGCTGCACTTGCCCCGCTCGACCAAGGCATCGCCGTGCCTGGCACAGTGGTGGTCTCCGGCAAGCGCAAAGCGGTGCAGTCGGTGGACAGCGGCGTGGTCAGTCGCATCATGGTGCGCGAGGGCCAATTAGTGCATCAGGGCCAACCACTGTTCCAGCTTGACCACACCCAGGTGCAGGCCGACGTGCAATCGTTGCGTGCCCAGTACGAACTGGCCCAGGCCAGCATCGCCAGGCTCCAGGCAGAACGAGACGGCAGTGTGCAGGTACGCTTTCCCGAGGCCCTGTTACAGCAAGCGTCTCCACAGCTGCTCGGCGTGCTGGAAGGCCAGCGGCAGTTGTTCAGCAGCCGTCATCAGGCGTTTCAGCGATCCCAGGCAGGCATCCATGCAAGCATCGAAGGTGGCATTGCCCAACTCGCCGGCATGCGCCAGGCGCGCAATGACCTTCAAGCCCAGGCCGAGTCCTTGCGCCAGCAACTGGAAAACCTCCGGCCGCTGGCCGAACGAGGCTACATCGCCCGCAACCGCTTGATGGACTACGACCGGCAACTGTCTCAGGTGCAACGTGATCTGGCACAGAACACCGGTGACACAGGCCGGGTCGCTCAGCAAATCGAGCAATCACGGCTGAGCCTGCAGCAAGGTGTCGAGGAGTATCAAAAGGAAGTGCGCGGGCAACTGGCCGATGCCGAGCTGAAAAGCATCACGCTGAGCCAGCAACTGGCCTCGGCACAATTCAGTCTGACCCACAGTGAAATCAACGCTCCGGCCGATGGCATTGCCGTGAACCTCTCGGTGCACACCGAAGGCGCGGTGGTGCATGGCGGTGAATCGCTGCTGGAAATCGTGCCCCAGGGCGAGGGCCTCGAGATCGAAGGCCACCTGCCGGTGAACATGGTCGACAAGGTGGCCGAACAGCTGCCAGTGGATGTGCTCTTCACCGCGTTCAATCAGAGCCGTACGCCGCGCGTGAATGCCACGGTCAGCCTGATTTCCGCCGATCAGTTGCTCGACGAGCGCAGTGGTCAGCCGTACTACATCGTGCGCAGCACTGTCACCGACCAGGCGCTGGCCACACTCAAGGGCCTTGTGATCAAACCCGGCATGCCGGCGCAGATGTTCGTGCGCACAGGCGAGCGCTCTCTTCTCAATTACCTGTTCAAGCCTTTGATGGATCGCGCAGGAATGGCACTGACCGAGGAATAGGATGTTTCGGTACATGAAAATCTGGCTGGCAGCACTGCTGTGGATCAGCGCCAACATGCAGGCCCAGGCAATGGGCTTGTTTGACGTTTATGAGCAGGCCTTGCGTAACGACCCGGTGTTCCTCGGCGCCATGAAGGAGCGTGACGCGGGGCTGGAGAATCGTAATATCGGCCGTGCCGGGCTCTTGCCCCACGTGGCCTGGAACTACAACAAGGGACGCAACGACTCGAGGGCCACCTACAAAAGCGACGATCGCCCCAACTCCCGCGAGGACCGTCACTACAACAGTTTCGGTTCGACGCTGAGCGTGCAGCAGCCGATCATCGACTACGAGGCCTACGCCAACTACCGCAAGGGTGTGGCACAGGCCTTGTTTGCCGACCAGGCCTTTCGAGGCAAAAGTCAGGAGTTGCTGGTGCGGGTGTTGTCCGCTTACAGCCAGGCGCTGTTCAGTCGCGATCAGATCGAGATTGCCGAGGCAAAGAAGAAGGCGTTCGAGCGGCAGTTCGAGCAAAACCGACAGATGTTCGATCAGGGCGAAGGCACCCGCACCGACATCCTGGAAGCCGAATCCCGTTACGAATTGGCCGGAGCCGAGGAAATCGAAGCGCAGAATGAGCAGGACGCAGCGTTGCGCGAGCTCGGGGCCTTGATCGGCGTGCCTGAGGTGCGCATCGACGAACTGGCGCCTCTGCGTACGCCGTTCAACTTCCTTGCGCTGACGCCCGCCACGTACGAAGCGTGGAATGCCATCGCCTTGAGTGAGAACGCCGACCTCGCCTCCCAGCGCCAGCTGCTGGAAGTCGCGCATCAGGAGGTGAAACGCAACGTCGCCGGGCATCTGCCCAAGCTCAACGCTTACGCCACGGTGCGCAGCATGGAATCCGACAGCGGCAATACCTACAACCAGCGTTACGACACCAATACCATTGGCCTGGAAATCAGCCTGCCGCTGTACGCAGGTGGTGGGGTCAGCGCCTCCAGCCGCCAGGCCAGTCGTAGCCTGGAGCAAGCGGAGTATGACCTTGAGGGCAAAACCCGTGAGACGTTGATCCAGTTGCGCCGACAGTTCAACGCTTGCGCCACGGGCGTACGGAAAATCCGCGCTTACGACAAGGCGTTGGCTTCAGCGGAGGCATTGGTGGTGTCCACGCAATACAGCATCAAGGGTGGCGAGCGGGTCAACCTGGACGAACTGAATGCGCAACAACAGCTTTACAGCACCCGTCAGGACCTGGCCAAGACTCGATATGAGTACTTGATGGCCTGGATCAAGCTGCATTACTACGCCGGCACCCTGACCGGTGAGCAGTTGGCGCGGGTCGATGAGGCATTTGGCGCGGGTCGGCCGTCACGCTAAACATCAGTGGCCATATGGGTAACGTCCAGTTCACCTCCGTGGCCACCGAATGTGCAGTTGTAACTGCATATTCGGAACGCCCAAATAGCGTGAACTATGTTCCTGACCAATTGATCCCAAACGATGCGCACCCTGCGCGGCCCTGATGGGTCAGTTCAGCACAGCATAAGCGTCAGTAAAATAGGGAGCCGTCGTGAACACTACCGCCCATCTTGTCTACCGAAACCCGCCAGGCCCGCTACACGCGATATTGCTGGCCGGCACCGTCCCGCTGTTTCTCGGCGCATTGCTGAGCGACATCACCTACTACCAGACCTATCAGATCCAATGGAGCAACTTCGCGTCCTGGCTTATCGCCGGGGGGCTGGTGTTCTGCGGACTCGCCGTACTGTTCGCGCTGGTCAATCTGATCCGGGCCGATCGCAAAGCCGGGCGCCCCATGGTCTACCTCGTCTTGTTGGTGGTGACCTGGGCACTGGGGCTCGTCAACGCCTTTGAACACGCCAAGGATGCCTTCGCCAGCATGCCGTCGGGCCTCATTCTCTCCGCACTGACCACGCTGCTGATTGCCGTGACGGCGTGGCTGGGACTCACCAGCCTCCGTTCGGGAGAAGGACAATGAGCCACTCGATCAAACTGACCGCGATCAGCGTCGCGTTGTTGTTAAGTGGCTGCGGTGACGCCGGGGATGCCACCCAGGCATTGGGGCCCGATCCAAAATTGCCGGCTGCCCAACGCGGTCTTTTACCCAGCATGAAGATTGCCGAACCGGCGTTGTGGGGTGACCAGAAGCCCACTGTACCTGAGGGCTATAGCGTGACGGCCATCGCCGCCAACTTGCAGATTCCCCGCCAGACGCTTGTGCTGCCCAACGGCGATATCCTCGTGGCTGAAGGCCGTGGCGGAAACGCCGCGAAACTCAAACCCAAGGACGTGATCGCGGGGTACATCAAGGCCCAAGGCAACACCAAGGTCAAAGGCGGCAATCGCCTGACCTTGCTGCGGGATGCAGACGGTGACGGCGTCTACGAGACGAAGACGGTGTTCGCGGAAAACCTCAACGCGCCCTACGGGCTGGCGTTTGCCAACGGCAAATTGTACGTGGCCAACCAGGACGAATTGGTCCGTTTCGATTATCAAGAGGGCCAGACCAAGGCCAGCGGCCCACCGATCAAAGTCACTGACTTGCCCGCTGAAATCAACCACCACTGGACCAAGTCACTGGCTGTCAGTGACGACGGGCGCACCTTGTATGTCGGCATCGGATCGAACAGCAACGTGACCGAGCGCGGTATGGAGGTCGAACTCGACCGGGCCAGGGTCTGGCAGGTAGATGCCGAAACCGGTGCCCACAAAGCGTACGCGACCGGCATCCGCAACCCGACGGCGTTAACCATCCAGCCGCAAACCGGGAAGTTATGGGCGGTGGTCAATGAGCGCGATGAACTTGGCCCGGATCTGGTCCCGGACTACCTGACCTCGGTTCGCGAGGGTGGATTTTACGGGTGGCCTTACAGCTATTGGGGTCAAAACGTCGACACGCGTGCCCAGCCGCAGAACCCTAAAATGGTCGCTGCCGCCATCAAACCCGACTACAGCCTCGGTTCCCACGCCGCCGCGCTTGGCGTGGATTTTTCCATCCCGGCGATGGGTGAAAAGTATGCCGACGGCGTATTCGTGGGCGAACACGGCAGCTGGAACCGGGAAAGTCCAGTCGGGTACAAAGTCATCTTCGTGCCGTTCAGCAATGGCCGTCCGAACGGTGCGCCGATTGACTTTGCGACCGGCTTTCGCGGCGCCGACGGGAAAACCCGCGGGCGGCCAGTCGGCGTGACGGTGGACCCGCGCGGTGCACTCATCATCGCCGACGACCTGGCGAACACCGTCTGGCGGGTCACTCGTAATCGGTAAAGCATGATTCCAGGCAGGGCAAGCCTGCCTGGAATGCACAAAGGCGTTTACTGCTCCACTGGCGTGGATTGATTCATGGGACGTGATCGAGCGAATATCCGTCGCATCCCATTGATCTGGCATCTGGCCAACGGAGCGCAGGCGTTTGAATCCACCCACCGTTTCCCTTGAATCACCCGACCAGCCGGAAGTGATCGCCCTCATTGAAGCGCTTGATGCCTATCAGGTGCCTCTCTACCCGGCTGAGAGTCATCATGGCATCGATATAAAAGCGCTTTCTTCGAAAAATACAGGCTTCGCCGTTGCCCGCTCCAGCGATGGAGAGGCCGTGGCTTGCGGGGCGCTGGTGGTGCACGCGACTCACGGCGAGCTGAAGCGGATGTTCACTCAACCTGCCTTCCGCGGGCAGGGCCTTGCCGGCAGGATTCTGGGTGTTCTGGAAGATGAGGCTCGGAGACGAGGCTGCGGGCGAGTCATGCTTGAGACCGGGTATCTGCAACACGAAGCCATCTCGTTTTACGAGCGCAACGGGTATCAGCGTCGAGGGCCATTCGGTGATTACCAGGATGATCCCAACAGCGTGTTCATGGCAAAGGCTCTGATCTCTTAACGCCCATGTGGGTCGGTGGCACTTCACGCTGTGGAAGGAGCGCGACATCTGCGCGCCCCGCCCCCTATGGATTCACACCGAACATCAGGCCGGCAATTGCCCCTGACCGCTTTCGATGATTTTTGCGAAGTTCATGACGTTCTCGACGTACTTCGGATCGCCCACGCCGCCAGCATCCGCGAGGTTGCCCTTGTTGACTTTGTCCGGGCCCGAGTTGTAGGCGCGCAGCGCCGAATCCCAGTCACCGAAGGTCGCTTTCTGATCACGCATGTACAACGCGCCGGCCATGATGTTGTCGTGGGCGTTGTTGACGTCGGCGTTGCCGAGCTCTTTGGGGTTGTCTCGCTTGAGGGCCGCAAACGTGTCGGCGTTGACCTGCATCACGCCCGCATCGGTCTTGCCGTTGACGTTGGTGGTGTCTTGGCCCAACTGGCCACGGGACTCTGCCCAGATCTGTCCGGCCAGAATGCTCGGCGGTACGCCGGTGGCCCTGGACGCATCCATGATGTCGTTGCGATAGGGCTCGAGCTGTTGTGGCAGATGCAAATCGCCTGAGCCGCTGAGAGACGTATCGTTCGACACCGCACCAGCATTGGCCGCAGGCGCTGCAGCCGCCTGAGCAGCGCCAGCACCTTCGGCACCACCGCCGGCACCTTCCGCCGCGCCAGCACCATCGCCACCGGCTGCACCCTCGGTCGCGCCGCCACCACCTCCCCCGCCGCCGGTCACTGCATTATTCTGCGCAGCGGGATTGCCGGTCTGATTGGGGTTGTTCTGCATCAACATTTGCATCAACTGGATGATCAACGCCATGAGTTGCTGGGCGATGCCGTTCTGGTCTGCGCCACTTGTGAGGGGATTAGCGGCGTTGGTCGTCGGGTCCTGATTTTGAGGGGAACCGAAGTTGACCTGGGACTGCCCGGCATGGGCAAACAGGATCGAACTGGCGTCGAGGGCCTGACCGGCGCCGCCGCCACCGCCCAGGGAATTGCTCTGGCCGGGCTTGCCGCTCAGGGAGGAGAAATCCGGGTGGGCGGCGGGATCGTTCAACGGCCGAACCTGGGAAATACCGATACTCATGATCACTTACCTCTTTCGGGTCAGGAAACATCAATGGGCTTTGGGGATGCCGAACTGATCGAGGACCGGGTCGACGTTGTGATCGAAGGCCTTCTGGGCCTTGTGTTTCTTGACGGCTTCGATGATGGCGGAGATGCCGAAACCCAGGCTCATGGCGGCGTCGGCGATCCAGCCGATCACCGGAATGGACGCACCAATGGCAGCGCCGGCGGCCAAACCTGCTGCCTCTCCCACGACCATGCCGGCAACGCGACCGCCAACTTTCGCCGCCACCTCGCCCAGCCCCGCGCGCCCGGCGGATTTCGCCACGGCGTCATAACCGTGCTTAGCCGCAGAGAGGCCGGATTTGGTGCTGTCGTAAATGGTCTTGGCGGCATCGGTCTTGTCGCCGCGGGCGAGCATGTCTGACACCGAGGCAAAGCCTGCCACCGAGCGCAGCGCCGAAGGACCCATATTCGAGGCGATCTGTGCGGCCATCGACGGCGCGTGGTCTTTATCGCCCTTGGCGTTTTCCAGCACCTTGCGACCGCTCTTGGTGTCTTCCAGATGGTGGAAGGTCGAATCCACATAGCGCGATTGCTGGCTCTGCACGAAGGTGTCGGGCATCACGCTGTCGTAGGCGGCCTTCTGCGCGTCGGCGGTTTGCAATGCCTCTTCACCGTCGGCTTTCTTCTGATCGAGCAACTGCCGGACGGCGCCGCCTTCGCTGAAGTTACGCACGTACGAATCCTGAATCTTGCCCTGCAGATCAGGCCGCTGACCGAGTACCTGTTGCGCGGTCGGCACGTTCGCGTTGTCACCGAGCAGGTCTTTCTGCATCTGCAACTGCGCCGACAATCCGCCCAAAGCGCTGCTGTAATCGGCGTTCGGCTTGTCCTTCTTGGTGGCCTTGTCAGCCGTGTTCAGGTCCGCTTGCAGGGCCTCGCCGCTGTTAACCTTCTGCATCTGCTCGGTGACGGCTTTCTGCAACGATGGCGTGCTGGCGACCAGCGCGCGGGACTGCTGCGGTATCTGTTTGTCGAGGAAGGCTTGCACCTCAGGATCGGCCTGGAGCTGGCCGATCTTCTCGTTCAACGCCTCTTCGGTCTTGCCGGTCTTGCGCAGGTCCTGGCCGGCGACGACGCTCTGCTGGGTCTGTTGCAGCTTGATCATGACCGCGGCTTTCTGCTCGCCGGTGTAGGCGGACGGGTTGTCGAACACATCCTTGCCCAACTTGGAAATATCGACATTGGCCACTGAGTTGAGGGTGGCGGCATCGCTGAGCACGCTGGCAAATTCGCCGCCATTGGTGGGCGCCTGCTTGCTGATCCAGTCGCTGATGTTCTTGGCGTTGAACAGCTTGTCCGGGCTGTGGGCCGCCAGCGAACGACCGCTCAGGCCGCCCTGATCGATCTGCGTGAGAAAGCCGGGTTGCGACCAGGTCTTCGCCGCCTGCTTCAAAGGCCCGGCCAGGCCCGGGTTGTCGTTCTGAATGGCCTTGAGGCCGTCGGCGCTGGTCAGGCCATCGACCTTGGTTTTGCCGTCGGCGCCCAGGGCATGCTTGGGATCGGCGGCCTTGGTCAAGGGTTCGTTGGCGCGCATCAACGCGGCGCTGCGGATCATTTCCAGGGATTGAGGGTCGGCGTCCGGATGGTCTTTCTGGTAGTTGGCAATGTCCTTGTCCGCGCTGTCGGCGGCTTTTTGCATGTTCTTGGCGAAGGCTTTGAGGTCGCCGTCGGTGATCTTGCCGTCCGCTTTGCCGCCGTGCTTGCCGGTATCGACTGCCGTTTTCAGCGACGGGTTGGCGTTGATGAAGTCCATGGCCTTGGCCGCATCCGGGCCTTTTTCAGCGGCCATGCGCGCGGCGGCGATGGGTCGATTCAGCTCTTTGGCCGCCTGCTCGCGCTGGTCCGGCGGCAGGTTGGCAACCATCGGCGCCCAACGCTCAAGCTCCTTGGGCGACGAGTATTTCGAGTCATCGAGAAACGCTGCTTCGCTGGCTTTGGGTGCTTCGGATTGAGCAGCTTCGGCGGGTTTTGCGGCCTCGACTGGCGCTGCGGGGGCAGCGGCCGTGACTGGAGCGGCAGGTTGCGGACTGGCTGCGGGAACGGCACCGGAAGCGGGTGCGTTTTGCGCGGCGGCGTCAGGGGATGACGTGGCGGATTCGGGCGACGATGGCGCCTGTCCCTTGAACAGCTGCGTGAGTTGGGTCAGCAATGAAAGCAGTTGCTGTTCGATGCTCTGAGCCTTGCCCGCAGCGCCTGTGCTGCCAAGGCTATTGCCGGCAAATGCACCGTTCGCCGGCGATGGCTGGGTCGACGCGCCGAAGCGAATAGTCGGATCGACGCCCCCCTTCAGTAACAGCGCCGGCTTGGCGTCAGTCAGCGGCAATCCCTGGGCGGTATCGGCGCCAGCAGATTGGGAAGCAGCGGCGTTGGGAGGAGTGCTTAAGATACGCATGAGTCGTCATCCGGGCGTGAAGGATGGCAACTGTGTGGCTGCTGCGCCGCGTCGGTTCCGATAAATGTTTCAGCTTGTTACTCGGACACGGAGCAGGCTGCTGCTTTTTAGTGGGACCGGCTTCAGCCGGGATGAGGCCTTTTTGAACACCATCCATCCTGCGGCGTGACGCCCGACGTCTTCCCGGCTAATGCCGGTCCCACAAAGTCCGCGTCCAGCCAGCCCCACTGGATACTCAGGCAAACGGGTCCATCTGCCGCTTGAGTTGCTCCCGGGCCCGGGACAGGCGTGAGCGCACGGTGCCGATCGGCACGCCGAGGGACGACGCGGTTTCCTGATAATTGCCGTCCATTTCCAGCGACACCTCGATCACCCGCTGCATGTTCGACGGCAGCGTGCCGATGGCCCTGACCACCTGCATCAACTGACGATGGCCGTCGACCTGATGGCCGATGTCGCCATGGCTGTCGGGCTCGGAATGGGTGTGGTCTTCCCAGCTTTCCTGATACGGCTGGCGGTACATCTTGCGAAAGTGATTGCGGATCAGGTTCAGCGCAATGCCGCACAGCCAGGTCTGGGGTTTGCTTGCGTGTTGAAACTTGTGCTCGCTGCGCAGCGCTTCCAGAAAGGTGCTTTGCAGAATGTCGTCGACATCTTCCGGGTTCATGACCCGCTTCTGAATGAAGCCGCGAATCATCTTGATCTGATCACTGGTCAGGTGACGTATCCCTTGGGCGGGACGGCGCACTGGGGAGTCAATGTCGAGAATCGCAAGGTTGGAAAACATCAGGGCTCTTCCTTGTTTTGAGTGTAATAGCCCTATAGCGATATGCGTGCCATCCAAGGAAATAATGTAAGCCCTTGATTTATATGTACAAATAAAAATAAAAAGAACAACGCTGTGCAAATCTTTGCGCGAACACGCTGTTTCTCCGACGAGATTTGGCACAGATCGGTCTGCCCCACGTCCGCGCACAAATAGATGGAACCGCATTGCGGCTGCGCTCCACTCAGGACCCATGACCAGGCCCCGAACCGAGCTATCCAGAGCCGACTTATGAAGATCGCCGCCCCCATTGCCCCACAGGCATTGCAAACACCCGCGATCGCGCCGGCAAAAATGCAGGCGCCTGCGCCCGCGCCGCTGCATGTCAATCCGCCGAACGTCAACGGCACCTCGCCGCAACAGGTCGCGCGGTTCGCCTCGGCACTGGTTCAGCAGAGCCGCAGCCTCAGCCAGCGGGAGCTGCTGGCCAGCGGCAACGCGCTGCAATCCCGGGCGGTGAAACTGGGCGAGCTGTATCAGCTGTTGATGGGGAGCCAGGACAAAGGCCTCGACGACGCCGCGCGCAACTTGCGCAAGCAGTTGCAAAACCAGAACGCGTCGAGCCTGGCGCAGATTCTGAGCTACACCGACGGCGACCCGGCCAAGGCCCATGTGATGCTGCAGGCGGCGAGAAAGCAGGCCCAGGCCGACGGCGAAATGGGCGAGCACGTGGTGCTGAGCCAGCAGCTCAAGCAACTGCGTCGCCAATACGGCAAGCGCACCCGGGCCGGCATCAATAGCGCCAAGGCGTTTTCCCGGCCGACCTCGGAAAAACGCCGCGGCACCCTGCGCAATCTGTACAGCGTGGCGGTGGCCGGGCAGCAGAACATCACCGGGCTGATCGACGCGCTGATCAACGAACAGGAAGAGCCCGGCGAATTCGAGCTGAACCTGCGGGACATGCGCAGCGCCCTCGCCGACGATCTTTCATCCCTCACCCCGTCCACCTCGCCGGCGCAACTGCGCACCTTGATGCATGGCCTGAACACCGCGCGGCACGTCACCACCCTGCTGCGCAGTTGCGAGCATCTGCTGGGCCGCATGCGCAACAAAAATCCCGGGCTGCAAGTGGATGCGGCGGCCTTTCTCAAACACCTGCTGGCGCTTTCGGGCAAGGGCATGAGCCTGGGCGAAACCCTGCAGCTGACGCAACACATCGGCGGCAAGCAGCTCAAGCATCAACTGGCGTTTCTCAACGGGCTGCGGCCCATGCTGCAACAACTGCCGATTCTGCTCTGGCGCGACCTGAAAAGCCGCCAGAACGCCTTGGGCAACCTGCTCATTCTCATGGCCGAACTGACTCGGCAGGAACAGAACCAGCTCCAGGGGGGCCTCGCCTGATGGATCGTGTCATTAACCTGCTCAATGCGATCGCGCTTGCCGCCATGCGCCGCTCGGAAATCGTCGGTGCGTTCGTGGTCATCGCCATCGTGTTCATGATGATCACCCCGCTGCCCACCGGCCTGGTGGACGTGCTGATCGCCATCAACATCTGCATTTCCTGCCTGTTGATCATGCTGGCGATGCACCTGCCGCGCCCCTTGGCGTTCTCGACCTTTCCGGCGGTGCTATTGCTGACGACGATGTTTCGTCTGGCGCTGTCGATTTCCACCACCCGCCTGATCCTGCTCAATCAGGACGCCGGGCACATCGTCGAAGCGTTCGGGCAGTTCGTGGTCGGCGGCAACCTGGCGGTAGGCCTGGTGATCTTCCTGATCCTCACCGTGGTCAACTTTCTGGTGATCACCAAGGGTTCGGAACGGGTGGCGGAAGTCGGAGCTCGGTTCACCCTCGACGCGATGCCGGGCAAGCAGATGTCCATCGACAGCGACCTGCGCGCCAACCTGATCAGCGTCCACGAAGCGCGCAAGCGGCGCGCCGAACTGGGCAAGGAAAGCCAGCTGTTCGGCGCCATGGACGGGGCCATGAAGTTCGTCAACGGCGACGCCATCGCCAGCCTGATCATCGTCGCCATCAACATGATCGGCGGCATCGCCATCGGCGTGGTACAGCACAACATGACCGCCGGCGACGCCTTGCAGGTCTATACCGTGCTGACCATCGGCGACGGCCTGATCGCCCAAATCCCGGCGCTGCTGATTTCGGTCACCTGCGGCATGATCATCACCCGCGTGCCGAGTGGCGAGAACGGCGTTGAAGCCAACATCGGCCGGGAGATCGCCGAGCAGATCACCAGCCAGCCCAAGGCGTGGATCATCGCGGCGGTGGCGATGCTCGGCTTCGCCGCGTTGCCGGGCATGCCGACGGCGGTGTTCGTGGTCATCTCGATCATCTGCGGCGTCGGCGGCCTGCTCCAGCTGCACCGCGCCAAGCCCAAGGCCGAGCAGGCCCAGGCCGTGGCCGTCGCGCCGGAAATGAACGGCCGTGAGGACTTGCGTACCTTCTCCCCGAGCCGTCAGTTCGTGATGCAGTTTCACCCCAGCCAGAACCCTGCGCAGATCGAAGCGCTGGTCAGCGAAATCCGTCAGCGACGCAATCGGCTGGTCGTGCAATACGGCCTGACCCTGCCCTCGTTCATCATCGAAACCAGCGAGCTGTTGCCGCCGGACGAGTTTCGCTTTTCGGTCTACGAGGTCCCCCTGCTCCGGGCCACGCTCAGCCAGACCCACGTGGCGGTCGATGCGCGTTCAGTGGAAGGCCTGCCGGAGTCGGCCTCGCTGGAGTCAGCGGTGTACGGCAGCCTCGAGCGCGAGGAAGGCCAATGGTTGTGGTTGCCGACCGACGCGCCGCAACTGCAGGAAGCCCACATCGAACGCATCGACGCGACCACGCTGATCATCGAGCGCATGGAGCGCGCGCTGCAGTCGTGCGGGCCGCAGTTCATCGGCCTGCAGGAGACCAAAGCGATTCTCGGCTGGCTGGAATCGGAGCAGCCGGAGCTTGCCCAGGAAATGCAGCGCGTGCTGCCGCTGGCGCGCTTCTCGGCGGTGCTGCAACGCCTGGCCTCGGAGTGCGTGCCGCTACGGGCGATCCGGGTTATCGCCGAAACCCTCATCGAACACGGCCAGCACGAGCGCGAAGTCACGGTGCTCGCCGACTACGTGCGCATCGCCCTGAAATCGCAGATCTACCACCAGTATTGCGGCCCTGAGGGCTTGCTGGTCTGGGTACTGACGCCGGAAAGCGAAGGCATTCTGCGGGACGGCCTGCGCCAGACCCAGACCGAAACCTTCTTCGCGCTGGACAACGAAACCAGCCAGTTGCTGGTCCAGCAGCTGCACATCGCCTTCCCCCTGCGCACCGCCCAGCGCGCGGTGTTGCTGGTCGCCCAGGATTTGCGCAGCCCGCTGCGGACCTTGCTGCAGGAGGAGTTCTATCACGTGCCGGTGCTGTCGTTTGCCGAAATCAGCAATGCGGCGCAGGTGAAAGTGCTAGGTCGCTTCGACCTGGAAGACGACTTCGAGAGCGATCACGAAGACGATCCGCACGCGCTGGATAACGAGTACGCCGCTTGAGTGCCTGGAGAGCGTCACATGTTTGAATTACGCGTATTGACCGGCCTGCACCAGGGCGCCGCGCTGCCGCTGGTGGGTGAGCAATGGGGCATTGGCGCTGACGCCGATCAGGATCTGGCGCTGCATGATCCCGGCGTCGAACAGCTGCACTGTCGCCTGCAACGCCAGGGCGAAGGCTGGCGGCTCAACGCTGCCGACGGTTCTATCGCCGATGAAGAGGGACACCTTCATGCCAGCACCCTGCTCACCCCCAACACCGCCTTTGTGCTGGGTTCGGTCTGGCTGTGCGTGTCCCCGGCGCAAGACCCCTGGCCTTCGCTGCCGGCGGTGATTCCTCAAGCGAAGTCCGAGCAGACGTCCCAGGCCGAAGCGCCGGCCAGCGCGCCGCTGGAAAAGGTCGAGTCGCGCTCGCGCTTTTTCAACCGCACCACCGGCGTGGTCATCGGCGTGTTGCTCGGCATTGCCGGCAGCGCCTGGAGCCTGAGCCGCAGCGCTGCGCCTTCGTCAGACGCGATGGCAATCAGTACGCCGGCGCAGCAGCTCGCTAAACAAGAGCCCGTCAGACCTTCGACCACGAAGGGCAAAACAACCGATCAGCCGGCGAGCAAGCGGATCCGGCTGACCAGCGTCGATGACGTCAAGCGCCAGCTCAACACCATGCTCAGCGAGCGTCTGCTCAGCGAAGTCAGCGTGGAGCAGACGCCCGACGGTCTGGCGTTGAGCGGCAACCTCAAGCCTGAATCGCAGTTGGTGTATCAGCGCATGCTTCAGCGCTTCAGGGACCGCTATGACACGCCGGTCGCGTTGATCGACAACGTCGCCGCCGGCACCAGTGGCCTGCCGTTCACCATCGTGCAGATCATGTCCGGGCCCCACGCCCATCTGGTCACGGCGGACGGTCGGCGGCTGTACGTCGGCGACGAGCTGGCCGGGCTGCGCCTGACCCGCATCGACGACAACCGCATCCAGTTCGACGGCGACCGCCATTACGAGGTGAGCTGGTGAACGCGGCGCTGGATCAATGGAAATCCGCCCACCATCAGCGCCTGAAGGGATTTTCTGCGGTGAAGGTCAGCGGCCGGGTCAGTGCCGTCAGCGGCATCCTGCTGGAGTGCCAGATCCCCGCAGCCAAGGTCGGTGACCTGTGTGAAGTGAGCAAATCCGATGGCAGCACCATGCTCGCGGAAATCGTCGGTTTTACCCGGGATTGCACGCTGCTCAGTGCCCTCGGCACCCCGGACGGCATTCAGGTCGGCGCGCACATTCGGCCGCTGGGCATGGCCCACCGCATCGGCGTCGACGACCGTTTACTGGGCAGCGTGCTCGACGGTTTCGGCCGGCCGCTGCTGGGGGATTCAGAAGGCGCATTCGCCGGCCCCGGTGATCGGCGCGTCACCCTGCCGGTAATCGCCGACGCCCTGCCGCCGACCCAGCGACCACGGATCAGCAGAGCGTTGCCCACCGGCGTGCGCGCCATCGACAGCGCGATTCTGCTCGGCGAAGGCCAGCGCGTCGGTTTGTTCGCCGGGGCCGGTTGCGGCAAGACCACCTTGATGGCCGAGCTGGCGCGCAACATGGACTGCGACGTGATCGTCTTCGGCCTGATCGGCGAGCGGGGCCGTGAGCTGCGCGAGTTTCTTGACCACGAACTGGACGCCACCTTGCGCGCACGTTCGGTGCTGGTCTGCGCCACATCGGACCGATCGAGCATGGAACGGGCCCGCGCGGCCTTCACCGCCACCGCCATCGCCGAAGCCTTTCGTGAGCGCGGCCTGAAAGTGTTGTTGCTGCTCGACTCCCTCACCCGCTTCGCCCGGGCCCAGCGCGAGATCGGCATTGCCGCCGGCGAACCCCTCGGGCGCGGCGGCCTGCCGCCTTCGGTCTACACCCTGCTGCCGCGCCTGGTTGAACGGGCCGGCATGAGCGAGAAAGGCTCGATTACCGCGCTCTATACCGTGCTGATCGAACAGGATTCGATGAACGACCCGGTCGCCGACGAGGTGCGTTCGCTGCTCGACGGCCACATCGTGTTGTCGCGCAAACTGGCCGAGCGCGGGCATTACCCGGCCATCGACGTACAGGCCAGCATCAGCCGGATCATCAGCAACGTCACCGGCCGCGAGCACCAGCAGGCGAACAACCGGTTGCGCCGTTTGATGGCGGCCTACAAGCAGGTGGAAATGCTCTTGCGCCTGGGCGAATACCAGCCCGGCAGCGACCCGGTGACCGACTGCGCGGTACGGCTGAACGAGCCAATCAATGCGTTTCTGCGCCAGGACCTGCGCGAGCCGGTGCCGCTTGAGGAAACCCTCGCCGCACTGATGCAACTCACCTCGCAACTGCCGGAGTGATGGCGTGGAAGAAGAGCTTGAAGTCGATCCGCAAACCCTCGCCATGGAACAGGTCATCAGCGTGCTCACGCCGCTGCGTCAGCATCGCCAGGCCAGCGCCGAACGGGCGCAACGGCAGGCGCAAAAAACCCTGGAGCACTTGCACGAGCATCTGCAGCAGACTCGCGATTCGTACGCGCAAGAACGCCATAACCAGCGCGAACGCCGGCAGGTGTTGAGCAGCGCCCACGTCAACAAGTCGATGTCGCTGGACGACCTCGAACGCTGGCACGAGAAGGAAAACCGCATGCTCGACCGGCTGGCTTATATCCGCCAGGACATGGCTCGCCAGCAGTTGGGCATCGAGGAGCAACAGCAGCGGCTGGCCGAGGCCAAAAACGCAGCGAAAGCGTCCCAACGGGCCGTGGAAAAACTCGCCTGCCTGGCCGAGGCCCTCAACGAAGAAGGTGAATCGACATGAACAGCCCGGTGCAACACCCGCCTCGCCCGCAACCGCAGCCCCGTGCCGAAACGTCGCGCGCGCCCTCGCCATCCCCTGCCGCGCCGGGCGACACGCGCCAGCCGTCGTCCCCTGTGCGTCGCGCCGATGCCGAACGCCTGCGCCGGCTGTGCGATGAATCCGCCTCGCCTGCCTCGTTGAGTGCTGACGGGATGTTTTTCTCCCAACTGTTGGTGCCGCCGGTGACGGAGCAGCAGAGCGAATCGGGTTTCGCCGGCAGCAGCTTCAGCACGTTGTTCCCCAGTGAAGGCGTGCCAACGCAGCTCATCGACGAGCTCGCCCAACGCCTGCCCCAGCAACCGGACGGCCCGTTGAGCCTGACCTTGCTGATGCCCAATCTCGGAAAGGTGCAGGTCAACGCCAACAAGCGCGACAACCAGTGGAGCATCGAACTGGGCTTCACCCGACGTGGCGTGCTGAAACGCTTGCAGCCCCATCAACGCAACTGCGAAAGCGCGCTGGAGCAGGCGCTGGGTTGTGACGTTGATCTGTCCTTTGAGGAGGCGCAGGGATGACGCCGGACATGAACTCGACCATGAATTCGGAGAGGAACTCGGGCATGAACGTGGGCACGAGCGACCTGAACACCGTAGGACCGGCTTTAGCCGGGAACCCGCCATTCAGTCCGCTGAAGATGCGGGAAGTCAGCGGCGATTTTGCCGAAGCCTCGCGTCTGCTCGGCGCCGGCGTGAGCTGCGGCTACACCGCCCAGGGTCAGCGCGGCGAGCTAACCCTGCGATCGATGCCCAACGATACAAACCGGGATGGCTCGCCCCTCGTAGGGCCGGCTTCAGCCGGGAGCGCGTCGTCGCTGACCTGGTTCGACAGCGCCCTCGGCCCCTTCGCCCTGAGCGACGCCGAAGCGGTGCTGAGCCTGCTCGGCGAGCTGCCGGTCACCCTCGGCGGCGAACATCAGCCGTGGTACTGGCAACTGGTGAATCAACGCATGAGTACCGAACTGGCGGAACTGCTTTGCCCTCTGCGGCCACTCAGCGATATCACTGCGCTGTCCGCCGAAGGCGAAAGCCCGAATACCGCGCCGATGACCTGCCGATTGCAACTGCGATTGGGTTCGCAGGTGTTGCACGCACAGCTCTGGGCCGAGGCGCGGGTTTTGCTGCAACTGCTCGGCAGCCATCACTGGCAGCCGCACCGGCAGAACGTCGCGTCAGACTGGCCCATCCGACAGCCGCTGGTGCTGGGCGAGCTGTCGTTGAGCCTCGACCAGTTGGCGTCGCTGCAACCGGGGGACGTGCTGCTGCCGTCGTTGTGTCATTTCGACGAAGAAGGCGGCGGCCGCCTGCAACTGGCGGGTCGGCAATGGGCAGTGCAGACGGACAGCCGCGCCCAGCAGCTGTATGTACGGTTCAGCCACGAGGAAGACTTGGGACATGGTCAATGAAGAATTGTACGAAGACGAGATCGAGGACCTTGCCGACGATGAGTCGACCGAGGACGCACTGAACAATGGCGCCGGCTACAGCCCTGAAACTGTCGACCGTGGGACCGGCTTTAGCCGGGAAGCTTTTCACGACGCCGAGCATCAAACCGCCGAAAACGAGTGGCAGGATGAAACCGCCTCCGATGGCTACGCGGACGAACCTTACGAGCCTCAATCAACAGAAACCCAGACATCCCTCGATTCCCTTGACCAACTGCCGCTGGCCCTGACCCTGCGCTGCGGCAGCCTCGAACTGACCCTCGGCGACCTGCGCCGCATCGCGGCCGGCACCGTATTACCCGTCAACGGCGTCACACCCGGCTTCGCCACCCTGTGCCACGGCGAGCGCGTCGTCGCGGAGGGCGAGCTGGTCAGCGTCGAGGGCCGCCTCGGTCTGCAGATCACCCGCATGGCGTCTCAAGCATGATCATGGACGGGATGAACCCGGTGATGCTGGCGCTGTTCCTCGGCGCCCTGTCGTTGATTCCGTTTCTGCTGATCGTCTGCACGGCCTTCCTCAAAATTTCCATGACCCTGCTGATTACCCGCAACGCCATCGGCGTGCAGCAAGTGCCGCCGAACATGGCGCTGTACGGCATCGCCCTGGCCGCGACCATGTTCGTCATGGCCCCCGTCGCCCACGAAATCCAGCAGCGGGTTCACGACCGCCCGCTGGAGATGGGCAGCACCGAGAAATTGCAGGCCAGCGCCAACACCGTCATCGAGCCGTTGCAACGGTTCATGAGCCGTAACACCGACCCGGAAGTCGTTGCCCACCTGCTCGACAACACCCAGCGCATGTGGCCCAAGGACATGGCCGACCAGGCCAGCAAAAGCGACCTGCTGCTGGCCGTGCCCGCCTTCGTTTTGTCCGAGTTGCAGGCCGGTTTTCAGATCGGCTTTCTGATCTACATCCCGTTCATCGTCATCGACCTGATCGTCTCCAACCTGCTGCTGGCGCTGGGCATGCAGATGGTCTCGCCGATGACCATTTCGCTGCCCCTCAAACTGCTGCTGTTCGTGCTGGTGCAAGGCTGGACGCGCCTGCTCGACAGCCTTTTCTACTCGTACATGTGAGGCGGTGATGGAAGCGCTGGCGTTGTTCAAACAGGGCATGTTTCTGGTGGTGATTCTCACGGCGCCGCCGTTGGGGGTGGCCGTGCTGGTGGGCGTCATCACCTCGCTGCTGCAGGCGCTGATGCAGATCCAGGACCAGACCCTGCCCTTCGGCATAAAGCTCGCCGCCGTCGGCCTGACCCTGGCCATGACCGGGCGATGGATCGGTGTCGAACTGGTCCAGTTCATCAACATGGCCTTCGACCTGATCGCCCGCTCCGGCGGCGCGCACTAGATGCCCTTCGACGCTCAGGGGCTGTTCGAACTGATGCTGGGCATGGGCCTGGCGGCCGCGCGCATCCTGCCGTGCATGATTCTGGTGCCGGCGTTCTGCTTTAAATACCTCAAGGGCCCGCTGCGTTACGCGGTGGTGCTGGTGGTGTCGATGATCCCGGCGCCGAGCATCAGCCGCGCCCTGTCGGGCATGAACGACGACTGGTTTTCCATCGGCGCGCTGCTGCTTAAAGAGGCGGTGCTTGGCACCCTCCTCGGCCTGTTGCTGTACGCGCCGTTCTGGATGTTCGCTTCGGTGGGCGCATTGCTCGACAGCCAGCGCGGCGCCTTGAGCGGCGGTCAACTGAACCCGGCGCTGGGGCCTGATGCGACGCCGCTGGGCGAGCTGTTTCAAGAGACGTTGATCATGCTGGTGATCCTGTCCGGCGGGTTGTCGCTGATTACCCAGGTGATCTGGGACAGTTATCAGGTCTGGCCGCCCACCGCCTGGCTGCCCGGCATGACCGTCGACGGGCTCGACCTGTTTCTCGAACAACTCAACCAGACCCTCCAGCACATGATGCTCTACGCCGCGCCGTTCATTGGTTTGCTGCTGTTGATCGAGGCCGCGCTGGCGATCATCGGGCTGTACGCGCAGCAACTGAACGTGTCGATCCTGGCCATGCCGGCCAAGAGCATGGCGGGTATCGCCTTCCTGCTCATCTACCTGCCGACGCTGCTGGAACTGGGCAACGGCCAGATCATGCAGCTCGCCGAGCTGAAGCATTTGCTCGGCCAACTGGTGCATGTGCCGTGAGCGAAAAAACCGAAAAGGCCACGCCCAAACAACTGCGCGACGCCCGCGAAAAAGGCCAGGTCGGGCAGAGCCAGGACCTGAGCAAACTGCTGGTGTTGCTGGTCGTCAGCGAAGTGACCTTCGGCCTGGCGGACGAAAGCGTCGCGCGCTTGCTGCACTTGATGACGCTGTCGTTTCAGGGCGTTGGCCAGCCCTTCATGCACACACTGGAGCAGGTCGCCAGCGAAGGCGCGAGCGTGTTGATCGGCTTCGTCCTTAGCAGCGTCGGCATCGCGATGTTGATGCGGCTGGTGGGCAGCTGGATACAGATCGGGTTTCTGTTCGCGCCCAAGGCGCTGAAGCTGGACTTCAACAAACTCAACCCGTTCGCCCACGCCAAGCAGATGTTCTCGTCGCAAAGCCTGACCACCTTGCTGCTCAGCATCCTGAAAGCCACGGCCATCGCGGCGACGCTGTATGTGGTGGTGAAGCCGTCGCTGGGCACGCTGATTTTGCTGTCGAGCACCGACCTGACGACGTACTGGCATGCGCTGTTGCAGGTGTTCCGGCACATTTTGCGGGCGACGCTGGGGCTGCTTTTGGTGATCGGCGCGGTGGACTTTGCGCTGCAGAAGTACTTCCACGCCAAGAAGCTGCGGATGAGCCATGAGGACATCAAGAAGGAGTACAAGCAGTCAGAGGGCGACCCCCATGTGAAGGGGCATCGTCGGCAGCTGGCCCATGAGTTGTTGAACCAGGCGCCGACCGCGCCGGCCAAGCCGGTGGAGGATGCGGACATGCTGGTGGTGAATCCGACCCACTACGCGGTGGCGCTCTATTACCGGCCCGGCACGACGCCGCTGCCGCAGATTCACTGCAAGGGTGAGGATGATGAGGCGCTGGCGTTGATCGCGCGGGCAAAAAAGGCGGGGATTCCGGTGGTGCAGAGTATCTGGCTGGCGCGGACGCTGTATAAGGTCAAGGCCGGCAAGTACATCCCGAGGACGACGCTGTTGGCGGTGGCGAATATTTATCAGATCGTGCGGCAGCTTGAGGAAGTGACGGACGAAGTCATTCGGATTGAAGATGTTTGACCTGCGTCTGGCAAGATCACGATCTAAAGCAAGATCAAGGGCGTCTGCCTAAGGGCAGACTGTTTCGCCTTCGGCGAGTTACTTGATAAAGCCCCAAGTAACCAAGGGCTTGTGCTCCTGGTTGGGCCCCTCCTGCGTCGGGGTTCCTTCACTCCGGTCTCGCTCCGTGGGCCCGCGCCGAACGGACATCCATGTCCTGACGGCGCTCTCGCCGCATCCATGCGGCTCGACCCGCTGCGCGAGACCTGCGTTCAGCCTGCACCCAAGTCGCGATTTGTGTCGCTTGGACTTCCTGCGTAGAAGATCAAAAGCAAAGGCGAGAGCGAAAGCAAAAGCAAAAGCTTCCCGGCTGAAGCCGGTCCCACAGGGTGTTCGCGTTGCTTTTTAGTGGGACCGGCTTTAGCCGGGAAGAGGCCGGTATGGGCGCTGGCAGTTTTGCAGACCGGACTACCTCCCTGTGGGAGTGAGCTTGCTCACGAAGGCGTTTGTACATCCGCTGAGTAGTGATTGTTTGCACTGCAGCATTCGCGAGCAAGCTCGCTCCCACAGGATGGGTGTCCGACCGCAGATTACTGATCGTTCCCACGCTCCGCGTGGTAACGCCACCCCGGACGCTCCGCGTCCCGCAGACGACGCGCATTCAGGCCTTGGGAGGTGACGCGGAGCGTCACGGGATGCATTCCCACGCGGAGCGTGGGGACGATCGAACGTCAGCGTTTGGACGGACCTCTTCCCGGCTAAAGCCGGTCCCACTAAAAGCACCGCTTGCAGTCAGTTAAACCGGCGCCGCCCCCCGTAGGACCGGCTTCAGCCGGGAAGAGGCCGGTGAAGTGGTCAACTTTTTCCGGACACCTCAATCGGTGATTGTCAGACCGCTTGCCGCTCGTACTGATTGGGCGTCATGTTGC
>NZ_JACYVI010000017.1 GCF_014842265.1 Pseudomonas sp. CFBP 13711 | reverse complement strand
GCGCCGTCAGGACATGGATGTCCGTTCGGCGCGGGCCCACGGAGCGAGACCGGAGTGAAGGAACCCTGACGAAGGAAGGGCCTAACCAGGAGCAGGCACCCTTGGTTACTTGGGGTGCTTTTCCAAGTAACTCGCCGAAGGCGAAATGTCTGCCCCTAGGCAGACCTCATCTCGGCACCACCCGAGATTACGGATATTCACCCAATCCAAGCCGTCAAACACCAGAAACTTTAAAGCCTGCCTCTGGCATAGTCCCCCGCCTCACCGTACTGTGCGCAAACCGTTTTCATCGCACAAAACCAAAAACTGCAGAGGCACCACATGAGTGTGATTTGGGGAACAGGGAAAGTACTGACAACAGCATTCTGGCTACTGATAATCACCAGCCTCACCATCGCCATGCCACACCCCTTCGACCTGCTGTTCAAACTGGCTGGCGGCCTGTTGCTGCTCACCCACATCATCGAACTGATCAGCTACAACGCCAGCCTGCGCGGCCGCCCCCATCCCTGGCGCGATCGCCTCCAGATTCTGCTCTTCGGCCTATTTCACCTGAACACATTCAAACGCCCACAGGCGGAGGTACACCATGCGTAACGCGATGCTGATGACGGCAGGCCTGCTGTCCGCCCTGACCAGCCCCTGGATCATGGCCCAGACCATCTCCGTCGAAACCCACTCGCTCATGCGCCTGCCCTCCAAAACCAGCGTATTGCAACTGGACCGACTCGAAGTCGCCGACTACGGCACCCTGCTGATCCCGGCCGGCCTCACCGAAGTCAAAGTCGGCCAACTCATCATGGGCCATGAGTCACGCATCGCCATCGTCCCGAGCGGCGAGGCGTTCAGCCTGCAGGTCAAACAGGCCGACCTCGGCAGCGGCGCCGAAATCACCGCGCGGGGCGCCCCGGGCACCTTCGAAAAACCGCCGACCCCAGGCCGCAACCTCAACCTGCGGATCGAACAACTCAACGCTGACCAGCTCTTCGTCGACGCACGCGGTGGTGCGGGCTCGCCCGGTTACGTCGGCCTTGACGGCGGCAACGGCATCGATCCGGGCTGCACATGGGGTTCCGCCAGTCGCGGGATCGACGGCGACAATGGCGGCAACGGCCGTGACGGCGCGCCGGGTGCGCTCGTTCGTCTAGAGCTGCCAGCGGCCTTCGGCAATGACCGCATCAAGGTCAACGTCCAGGGCGGTGCCGGTGGTATCGGCGGCGACGGCGGTCGCGGCGGTAAAGGCGGCGCGTCCAAAGGCTGCGTGGTCTATCGCGCTGACGGCGCCAAGTCCGGCAAGAACGGCGACAAGGGCCAGTCCGGCGCGGCAGGGCCAACGGGCGCTATCGTGGTTCGTAACTTATAAGCCGGATAGCCCACAGGCGTTATATACCGTCCAGACGGCTCTCTTTCGTGGAGCCGACACGGTTCATGTGGGAGTGAGCTTGCTCACGAAGACGGCCTTTCAGCCGCCGGATATCCAGCGGGTGGACCGCCTTTTCGCGAGCAGCTCTTCCCCAACTCTCAAAGCATTGGCCTGATGGCAGCGATCGCCACAACGGCCACCCCCACCATCAGATTGATCCCCATCAGACGCCGCATCCCGCCCAGCGCAGCGGCACCCTCAGCCCATTGCTCGGCGAGCACAGCCTTGCGCAACTGCGGCAGGTTCAGCGTCGAAACGCGCAGAAACAGCGCCACCATCACCACATACAGACCCATCATCACCTGCACATAGCGTGGCGCGGTCTGAAAGCCGCTGAAGTTGACGTTGATCATGCCAATGCCGGTCACCGCAAGCATGATCACCGCGCACCAGACCCATACGAAGAATCGCGGCAGCACCTGCAGCCACAGCTTCAACCGGGCCGGGCCTTCAAGGGCCGCGATGACCGCCGGTCGAAGAATCATCCAGGCGAAAAACATGCCTCCTACCCACACAATCGCTGCTAACACATGCAAGGCGTAGACAAAGGCTACAGGTGACATCGAGAACTCCGATCTGCGCAGAAAGAATTAGCGCGGTATGATAGCCGCCCGCTGCGACTACTGAAGATATATCCAGCGGTTTTCGTGTTTTCATTCAGCACCCGTGACGCCGAGCCAACGACCCAGCCCATGATCAGCACCGAACTCAAATCCCAGATTCAGGGCGCCTACTCGCGTTTCCTCGAAGCCAAGAGCCTCAAGCCTCGGTACGGCCAGCGCCTGATGATCGCTGAAGTGGCGAAGGTGCTGGGCGATGTCGACACCGACGAAGAAGGCCGCCGTTCGGGTGATCCCGCCGTCGTGGCGGTCGAGGCAGGGACAGGCACCGGCAAAACCGTTGCCTACGCCATCGCGGCCATTCCGACCGCCAAGGCCGCTGGCAAGCGCCTGGTCATCGCCACCGCGACCGTCGCGCTGCAAGAACAGATCGTCTACAAAGACCTGCCCGACCTGATGCGCAACAGCGGCTTGAACTTCACGTTCGCGCTGGCCAAGGGCCGTGGCCGCTACATGTGCCTGTCCAAGCTCGACATGCTGCTGCAGGAAGGCGACGCCCAGAGCGCGACCGCGCAGCTGTTCGAAGAAGAAGGCTTCAAGATCGAAGTGGATGAGGCCAGCCAGAAGCTCTTCACGACCATGATCGAAAAGCTCGCCGGCAACAAATGGGACGGCGACCGCGACAGCTGGCCTCAGGAACTGGCCGACCAGGACTGGGCGCGCCTGACCACCGATCACAGCCAGTGCACCAACCGCCATTGCCCGAACTTCCAGCAGTGCGCCTTTTACAAAGCCCGCGAAGGCATGGGCAAAGTCGACGTCATCGTCACCAACCACGACATGGTCCTGGCCGACCTGGCGCTGGGCGGCGGTGCCGTCCTGCCCGATCCTCGCGACACTCTGTATGTCTTCGACGAAGGCCATCACCTGCCCGACAAGGCGATCGGCCACTTCGCTCATTTCAGTCGCCTGCGCTCCACCGCCGACTGGCTGGAGCAGACCGCCAAGAACCTCACCAAATTGCTCGCGCAGCACCCGCTGCCGGGCGACTTGGGCAAACTGATCGAACAGGTCCCCGAGCTGGCTCGGGAGATCAAGACCCAGCAGCAATTCATGTTCACCGCCTGCGAGCAACTGGCCGACTTCAAGCAAGGCGAAGACATGGAAGGCCGCGAGCGTCCGCGCCATCGCTTCGTCGGCGGCGTGGTCCCCGAACACATGCGCGAGATGGGCATCGAGCTGAAAAAAGGCTTTGCCCGACTCGACGACCTGTTCACGCGCCTGACCGAGCTGCTGAAAGAAGGCATGGACGGCGAGGTCAACATCGGCATCGCCAGCCATCAGGCGGAAGAGTGGTACCCGCTGTTCGGCAGCCTGCTGGCCCGCGCCCATGGCAACTGGGAATTGTGGACGGCTTTCACCGCTGAAGACCCGGAAAACAGCCCGCCCATGGCGCGTTGGCTGACCCTGGCCGACAGCGGCTCGCTGTTCGACATCGAGGTCAACGCCAGCCCGATCCTTGCCGCCGAAATGCTGCGCCGCAACCTGTGGAATGTGGCCTACGGCGCGCTGGTGACCTCGGCCACCCTGACCGCGCTGGGCAAGTTCGACCGTTTCCGCATGCGCGCCGGGCTGCCGAAAGACGCGGTCACCGCCGTGGTGCCGAGCCCCTTCCACCATGCCGACGCCGGCGTGCTGCGCGTTCCGGATCTGAAAGCCGACCCCCGCAACGCGGCCGAACACACGGCGGCCATCATCCGTGAACTGCCGAATCTGGTCGAAGGCTCCAAAGGCACGCTGGTGCTGTTCTCCTCGCGCAAACAGATGCAGGAAGTGTTTGACGGGCTGGAGCGGGACTGGCGCAAGCGGGTGTTCATCCAGGGCAACCTGTCCAAGCAGGAAACCCTGAACAAGCACAAGGCGCGGGTCGACGGTGGCGATGAAAGCGTTCTGTTCGGGCTGGCCAGCTTCGCTGAGGGGGTCGACCTTCCCGGCGCTTACTGCGAGCACGTGGTGATCGCCAAGATTCCTTTCGCCGTGCCGGATGATCCGGTCGAAGCCGCACTGGCGGAGTGGATCGAAGCGCGAGGCGGAAATCCGTTCATGGAAATCGCCGTTCCAGACGCTTCGTTGCGGCTGATCCAGGCCTGCGGTCGTCTGCTGCGCACCGAACAGGACCGCGGCATCATCACGCTGCTGGATCGCCGGGTCGTAACCCAGCGCTATGGCAAAGCCATCCTCAATGCACTGCCGCCATTCCGGCGCGAAATTTCCTGAACCCGTGTTGCAAATGAAACACGGTTGACCGGGTCTTATTCCTGGTCCGTCCGGATGCGCGCGACCTCTGTCGTGCTCCGGGCCTCAGATGATCAAGGAGCTTCCGATCACATGATTCGCCGTTCACTGTCCGCCATCATTGCCACGCTGTGCGCCGGCATGGCCCACGCCGCGCCTGACGTGCAGCAGACGCTGTTCAATTTCGTGCGGCCCGCCGACGTGGTGAAGGTCACGACCCAGGATGCCGGGTTTCCCCAGGCGAACGCCGAACAGACCGCCGAAGGCGAAGTGCTGCGCCGGGTGGTTTTCAATCCGGTCGCAAAACCCAGCCTGCAACTGACCCCGCAGACCGGCGTCTGGGACTGGAGCCACGACAGCGCCATGACCTTGCGCCTGCAAAGCGCGATGGATTGGGCGTTGACGGTGTACGTGCAGATCGAAAGCCGCGACGGCAAAATCCTCACTAGCCGCATCGACCTGCCGGCCGGCCCGGCGCAAACCCTGGTGCTGCCGCTCAAGGCCAGTTCGCCGATGACCCAGGGTATGCGCGCCGGCCCACCGATGCCATGGATGTACGAAGGGCAGCGCGTGTTGCTGGCCAACACCGAAGGTGAGCTGAACAGCGCTGAAGTTTCATCGGTCACCGTGTCGATGTCTCAACCCAACGTTGCCCAGTCCGTCTTGATCGAGAAGTTCGGCGTGCAAGAGGGCGACGCGCTGCAAACCGCGGCCTACAGCAACCTGGTCGACGGCTACGGTCAGTTCACCCGGGGCAAGTGGCCGGAGAAGGTCACCAGCGACGATCAGCTCAAGGCGCTGGCGGCCAAGGAACAGCAACAGCTGCAAACCTGGCTGAAAGACCGTCCGGCCCACGACAAATACGGTGGTTTGCTCAGCGGCCCGTCCTTCGAAGCGAAGGGCTTTTTCCGCACCGAGAAGCGCGACGATCGCTGGTATCTGGTGACGCCGGAAGGCCATCCGTTCTACTCGCTGGGGATAAACGCGGTCTCCGCTGACGACAGCCAGACCTACGTCGAAGGCCGCGAAGCCATGTTCACCGGCCTGCCCGGCAGTGATGATCCGCTCGCCGTGTTCTACGGCAAGGGCGATGACAACCGCGAGACGGGGGCCAACCGCAACCGCCAATTCGATCAGGGCCGCTGGTTCGATTTCTATGGCGCCAACCTGCAACGCACGTACGGCGTGCCGAAGTGCGGGGAAGTCTCAAAGCCGGTCGAGCCGGCTGACGACGAAGACGAAAGCCCAGCAACCACTTCTGCAACGACCGTATCCACTGGCGATAGCTCTGGGGAGCAGAGCGCGCCAGCGCTGCAGCCCGAGAAGCCCGCCACGCCCGCGCCTGCCATTGAATGCAAGCCGGTAATCGTGGACAGCAAACGCTGGGTTGATCACACCCTGCAACGCTTGCAGGCCTGGGGCTTCAACACCGTTGGCAACTGGAGCGATTCGTCGCTGCAGAACCTGGAAAGCAGCAAAAAAGATCGCGTGCCCTACACGCTGCCGCTGTCCATCGTGGGTGATTACGTGAGCATCAGCACCGGTCTGGATTGGTGGGGGGGCATGCCTGACCCGTTCGATCCGCGCTTCGCCATGGCCACAGAACGGGCCGTCGCCATCGCTGCACGCGACCATCGAGATGATCCGTACCTGATCGGTTACTTCGCGGATAACGAATTGGCCTGGGCGGCGCCGGGCAACGATCCGAAGGATCGCTACGCATTGGCCTACGGCACGCTGAAGTTGACCACCGATGTGCCAGCCAAGCGCGCGTTTCTCAAGCAGTTGCGCGACAAGTACCGTAACGAAGAAGGGCTGTCCAAGGCGTGGGGCATCCATCTTGCCGCGTGGGAATTGATGGAAGACCCGGGGTTCGAGCCGCCGGTGCCCAGCGCAGAGCACCCGGAGATCGAAAACGACTTCCGGTATTTCCAGCGCGTGTTCGCCGAGACCTATTTCAAAACCATTTCCGACGCGCTCAAGTGGCATGCGCCGAACCATCTGCTGCTCGGTGGTCGCTTTGGCGTCACCAGTCCCGAGGCGGTTGAAGCCTGCGCCAAGTTCTGCGACGTGCTGAGCTTCAACGTCTACACCCTCAAACCCCAGGACGGCGTGGACTTCGCGAAACTGCGCGTGCTCGACAAGCCTGTGATGGTCACCGAGTTTCACTTCGGCTCCCGTGATCGCGGGCCGTTCTGGGGCGGGGTGCTCGAAGTGCCCCGTGAGGAAGATCGCGGCCCGGCGTACGCCAATTTCCTGAAGAGCGCGCTGGCCGAGCCGTCCATCATCGGCGTGCACTGGTTCCAGTACCTGGATCAGCCTGTTACCGGCCGCTTGCTCGATGGCGAAAACGGCCATCTCGGGCTGGTGGGCATCACCGACGTGCCGTACCAGGGCTTCGTTGAGGCAGTGCGCAAGGCCAATGGACAGGTCGTGGATGTGATCGGCAAACGCCCTTAACCGGGCGGTTCCCAAAGCGTTCAATCGCTGGAACAATGTTCGCCATTTTTGCAGCCCGACCGGAGAGCCAGACCGTGCAGATTCAAGGCCATTTCGAGCTTCAGTTTGAGGCCGTACGCGAGGCGTTCGCCGCGCTGTTCGACGACTCGCAGGAGCGTGGCGCTGCGCTGTGCGTGCAGATTGGCGGCGAGACGGTGCTGGATCTGTGGGCGGGCACGGCAGACAAGGATGGCAGCGAAGTCTGGCACAGCGACACCATTGCCAATCTCTTCTCCTGCACCAAGACCTTTACGGCGGTCACGGCCTTGCAGCTGGTGGGCGAGGGCAAGCTGAATCTGGATGAGCCTGTCGCCCGTCTATGGCCCGAGTTTGCGGCCAACGGCAAACAGTCCGTCACGCTGCGCCAGTTGCTGTGCCATCAGGCCGGGCTCCCGGCGATCCGTGAAATATTGCCGGCCGAAGCGCTTTACGACTGGCAGGCCATGACCGGCGTATTGGCTGCCGAGGAACCCTGGTGGACACCGGGTCAGGGCCATGGGTATGCCGCGATCACCTACGGCTGGCTGGTGGGCGAGATGATTCGTCGCGCCGACGGCCGCGGGCCGGGTGAGTCCATCGCTGCGCGTATTTCACGTCCGCTGGGCCTGGACTTCCACGTCGGTCTTGCCGACGAGGAGTTTCACCGCGTCGCCCACATTGCCAGAGGCAAGGGCAATGCCGGTGATGAGGCCGCGCAGCGACTGCTGCAGACCACGATGCGCGAACCGGCGTCCATGACGGCGAGGGCGTTCACCAACCCGCCGTCGATCATGACCAGCACCAACAAGCCGGAATGGCGGCGCATGCAGCAGCCTGCCGCCAATGGCCACGGCAACGCACGCAGTCTGGCCGGCTTCTACAGCGGCTTGCTCGACGGCAGCCTGCTGGACGGCGACTTGCTCAACGAGCTCACGCGCGAGCACAGCATCGGCCAGGACAAGACGCTGCTGACCCAGACCCGCTTCGGGCTGGGTTGCATGCTCGATCAACCCGCGGTGCCTAACGCGACGTTCGGGCTGGGTGCCAAGTCATTTGGCCATCCTGGCGCAGGTGGCTCGGTTGGCTTCGCCGATCCCGAGCGCGATGTGGCGTTTGGGTTCGTGACCAACACCCTTGGTCCTTACGTGCTGATGGATCCGCGGGCTCAGGGTCTGGTGCGCGTGCTTGGTGAGTGTTTGCAATAACTATCGCCGTTAAGTGCTTGTTCTACCGACTGTCAGTTAAATCTGGATAACCGAGCCGTAGGGCGGTTTCTTTTTCCAAAACGGTCTTTATGCGTGTTATATGAGCGCTGCTTCGTTCATTTTCTGATCAATTATTCATGTGGGTCACCCATGTCAGCTAACAAAAGCCTCGCATTCGCCATCTGCATCGCCGTCACCGGCTGTGCGCAAACCCCTCAGGATCAGTCGGCCAGCAATGACCACTGGTGGTCGTTCGGTTCGAGCAAGGGCGCCGATGCAGCGCCTGCAGCCCCAGCGCCAAACCCGGCGGCTGCCCAAGTGGCAAAGGCCCAGGCCGAGACCGGTACACGTTGGTACTGGCCGTTTGGTTCTGACCACGGCGAAACCGAGAAGAAGCCAGAAGTAGCCGCCACCCAGCCGGCTGCTGCGCCGGCGGTTGCCCAGGCCGGCGACGCCAACAAGTGGTGGTGGCCGTTCGGCGCAACCGAAGCCAAAAAAGACGCCGCGCCGGCTGTTCCCAAAGTCGACCCGAAGGTGACCCAGGCCTGGCTGGATCTGAACGAGCCAAAAATTCGCGAAGCGATCAAGGACAGCCAGTTCCAGCTTGAGCGCCGTGACGACATCCTCGTGGTCACCGCGCCGGTCGACAGCACCTTCAACCCGAAGCGTCCGGAAATGCTCCTGCCGACCAACCTCGGCCCGATCAGCCGCATGGCCAAGATCGTTGAAGTCGACCAGCGCGCCGCCGTTCTGGTGTTGGGCCACAGCGACGTCTCCAGTGATGCCGATCTCAAGATCAGTCAGCAGCGCGCCCAATCGGTTGCGGCGATCTTCCGCCTCAGCGGCCTGCAGCGTAACCGTCTGAACCTGCGTGGCATGGGCGCCGACATGCCCCGTGCGGCCGGTGACAGCGCGCCGGGTCGCGCACTTAACCGTCGCGTGGAAATCATCCTGACGCCGCAGGACACCATGGTTGCCGAAATGGCCAAGTACAACCTGCCGCCAGCGCCGACCCTGCTGGCCGTGCAGACCGCCAACGCGCCGGCGCCGGCACCGGTTGCTGCGCCGACCAAGGCTGCTGCGCCTGCCAAATCGGCTGCGCCGGCCAAGAAAGCCGTTGCTACCAAGGCTTCCGCAACCAAAGCGCCTGCGGCCAAGAAAGCACCTGTGAAGAAAGCTGCGCCGGTGAAAGCCAAGGCAGCGCCTGCGAAAGCAGCGGCCAAAAAACCTGCCCCGGATGCTCAAGCCAGCAACTGAGGTTAAGATCGGGATTCTGTTCACGAATCTCGATTAAGGAAGGCAGTGATGAGCCAGCGTCTGGCCGATATGCGTCGCAACTATGCCCGCGAAGGGTTGACCGAAGCCCAGGCTCCGGAAGAGCCCTTCGCACTGTTCCATCGCTGGTTCAACGAAGCGGTCGAAACCGAGCAAGCGCCGGTCGAGGCCAACGCCATGACGCTGGCGACCGTCGACGCCGACGGTCGCCCTCACTGCCGGGTCCTGCTGCTCAAAGGTCTGGACGCTCAGGGTTTCACGTTTTTTTCCAACTACGAGAGCGCCAAAGGCCAGCAGTTGAGCGCCCGTCCTTTTGCCGCCATGACGTTTTTCTGGCCCTCGCTGGAACGTCAGGTGCGCATCGAAGGCCGCGTATCCAGGGTCAGCCACGAAGAATCCGACGCCTATTTTCAGGTCCGCCCCCTCGGCAGCCGCCTGGGGGCCTGGGCATCCCCGCAAAGCCGGGTGATCGCCGACCGTGAAGAGCTCGAAGGTTTGCTTAAAGCCACCGAGGCGCGTTTCATGGACGCCCAGCCTGACTGTCCCGATCACTGGGGCGGCTATCGTCTGGTGCCGGATCGCATCGAATTCTGGCAGGGACGTCCAAGCCGTCTGCATGACCGCCTGAACTATCTTCTGCTGGAAGATGAGTGGCAGCGCGAGCGCCTCGCGCCCTGAGTGCGGGTCTTTCGGACTACCGTGCTGTCAGTTCCAGGGTCGCTGTCACACTTTTCTTTGAATCAATTTCCGGCGCCGTCGTCCACTGAAGTAGACGTCGGCGGGTTGCTGTATCACGCCTGAATAAACGTAAATTATCGGTACAGGACCGTGACATCGATTGGCGTCGCAGAGTCTAATGGCTACCTGTACCTCTGGAGATAACTGTTATGCGTAAGTCTGTTCTGTTGGTTGCTTCGTTCACCGCCATGGCGCTGACGCTGGGCGGCTGTACTTCAAGCCTCACCGGTGACTCGTACTCGCGCGACGAAGCTCGTCAGGTGCAGACCGTACGGCTGGGCACGATCGAATCGTTGCGTCCGGTGAAGATTGAAGGCACCAAAACCCCGATCGGCGCAGGCGCCGGTGCCATTGTCGGTGGTGTGGGTGGCAGCGCCATCGGTGGCGGTCGCGGCAGCATCGTGACGGCCGTGATCGGTGCAGTCGCCGGTGGTCTGCTGGGTTCGGCAGCGGAAGGCGGCCTGACCCGTGCTCAAGGCGTCGAGATCACCGTGCGTGAAGACGATGGCACCATGCGTGCTTATGTGCAGGAAGTTCAGGAAAACGAGATCTTCCGTGTGGGTGAGCGCGTTCGCATCATGACCGTCAACGGCACCAGCCGCGTCAGCCACTAAACCGCGCTGCATGTCTCGAAGCTGGGCGTAAAATGTCCGCTTGCGAAAACGCCCCGATCATTCGGGGCGTTTTGCATTTCAGCGTTTCATTTCAACGCTGCTGAGCGCGTGCTGCGACTGGCCATTGCGGTGATGCCGTAGCCGATCAGCGCGGCAAGAACAGACCCCGTCAAAATCCCCATTCGATCCATCCCGGCAAACTCGCTTTGTCCCGGCACGAACGCCAGTGAGCCGACAAACAGGCTCATGGTGAAGCCGATCCCGCACAGCATCGAAACCCCCAGCACCAGCCCCCAGTTTGCGCCGGTCGGCAGTGATGCGAGCCCTGTCTTGATTGCCAGCCACGTCAGGCCAAACACACCGATGACTTTGCCCAGCAGCAGACCCAGTGCGATGCCGAGTGGTACGGGATGGGTGAAGCTCTCCAGCGTAACGCCGGCCAAAGGGACGCCGGCGTTGGCGAACGCGAACAGCGGCAGAATGAAATACGCCACCCAGGGATGCAGGGCGTGTTCGAGTTGCTGCAGGGGGGAGGCGACTTCTTTGGGCGTCCGCAGCGGAATGCAGAATGCCAGCACAACGCCGGCCAGCGTGGCGTGGACGCCGCTCTTCAGCACGCAGACCCACAAGACGGTGCCGATCAGCAAGTAGGGCGCGAGTCTGGTCACGCCCAGGCGGTTCATGGTGATCAGTCCGGCAATCGACGCGGCTGCCAGCGCCAATGCCAGGCTGGACAGTTCGCCGGAGTAGAACAGCGCGATGACAATGATCGCGCCCAGATCATCGATGATCGCCAGGGTCATGAGAAACAGCTTGAGCGACACCGGCACCCGTTTGCCCAGCAACGCCAGCACGCCGAGGGCGAAGGCGATATCGGTGGCCATGGGAATCGCCCAGCCACTCAGGGCGGCGGGATTGTCTGAGTTAAGCGCCCAGAAGAGCAGGGCAGGGATAACCATGCCGCCGATGGCCGCCGCGCCCGGCAGGACAATTTGCGAGGGCCGCGAGAGGTGCCCTTGCAGCACCTCGCGCTTGACCTCCAGCCCGATCAGCAGGAAGAACAACGCCATCAGGCCGTCGTTGATCCACAGCAGCAACGGTTTGGCGATTTGCAACGCGCCGATCTGGGCAACGACCGGCGTTTCGAGCCAGCCGTTATAGAGCCAGGACAGGGGAGAATTGTTGATGATCAGGGCGAGGGCCGCGGCGGCGATCAGCAGCAAGCCACCGGCGGCTTCCAGCTGGAAGAAACGTCTGAATGTATTGCGTACGGGCAAGGTGACGCTCCAAGGGCAGCCTGAAAAGGAGCGCCACCCTAACGCGCGTTCTGGTGTCTGAAAACAGGATCTGAAGCCGAATTTGTAATCAAAAATAACGCCCTACAGACACCGCTCACGAATCGTATGGATTCGTTTCCGAGTGCTGTAGGGCGATGCCTTTAAGTGGCTTATTCAGTGATGCCCAGGATATTTCGAGCCAACGCTTCGGCGATGCGGATCCCGTCGACGCCGGCCGACAGGATGCCGCCGGCATAGCCCGCGCCTTCGCCCGCCGGGAACAGGCCTTTGACGTTCAGGCTCTGCAGATCTTCGCCACGGGTGATGCGCAGGGGGGAGGAGGTGCGCGTTTCAATGCCGGTGAGGATCGCGTCGTGCTGCGAAAATCCTCTGATCTGTTTCTCGAACGCCGGCAGCGCCTCACGAATGGCTTCGATGGCAAAGGCGGGTAATGCGTCGGCAAGGTCGGTCAGCTTGACGCCCGGCTTGTAGGAAGGTTCTACGCCGCCCAACGCCGTTGACGCCTTGCCCGCGATGAAATCGCCTACCAGTTGCGCCGGAGCCTCGTAGGTTTCGCCGCCCATGATGTAGGCGTGGGACTCCAGTCGCTCCTGCAGTTCGATGCCGGCCAGCGGGCTGCCCGGATAATCCTGCTCGGGGGTGATGCCGACGACGATGCCGGAGTTGGCGTTGCGCTCGTTGCGCGAGTACTGGCTCATGCCGTTGGTGACCACGCGGTTGGGCTCAGAGGTTGCCGCCACCACGGTGCCGCCGGGGCACATGCAGAAGCTGTACACCGAACGGCCGTTCTTGGCGTGGTGCACCAGCTTGTAATCGGCAGCGCCCAGCTTGGGGTGACCGGCGTACTTGCCCAGTCGCGCGCGGTCGATCAAGCCCTGAGGGTGCTCGATGCGGAAGCCGACCGAAAACGGCTTGGCCTCCATGAACACGCCGCGCCCGTGAAGCATGCGGAAGGTGTCCCGGGCGCTGTGGCCCAGCGCCAGAATGACGTGCCGCGAGTCGATGCGCTCGCCGCTATCGAGCACGACGCCCTGCATCTGGCCGTCTTCGATCAGCACATCGGTGACCCGCTGCTGGAAACGCACTTCGCCGCCCAGCGCTTCGATCTGATGACGCATGTTCTCGACGACGCCGGTCAACCGGAAGGTGCCGATGTGCGGCTTGCTGACGTAGAGAATCTCTTCCGGCGCGCCGGCTTTGACGAACTCGTGCAAGACCTTGCGACCGATGAATTTCGGGTCTTTGATCTGACTGTAGAGCTTGCCGTCGGAGAACGTCCCGGCGCCGCCTTCGCCGAACTGCACGTTGGACTCCGGGTTGAGCACGTTCTTGCGCCACAGCCCCCAGGTGTCCTTGGTGCGCTGACGGACTTCGGTGCCGCGTTCGAGGATGATTGGCTTGAAGCCCATCTGCGCCAGCAACAGGCCGGCGAAAATCCCGCACGGGCCGAAGCCGACCACCAACGGACGCTGGCTCAGATCGGCAGGGGCGTGGCCGACCACTTTGTAACTGACGTCTGGCGCCGGGCCGATGTGTTTGTCGTGGCTCAGGCGCTGGAGCAGGGCGGCTTCGTCGCGCACCTGGAAGTCGATGGTGTAAATGAACTGCAGCTCGGTGGATTTCTTGCGCGCATCATAGCTGCGCTTGAACAGGGTGAAATCCAGAAGCTCGTCGCTGCCGATGGCCAGGCGTTGCAGAAGTGCGGGGCGCAGTTCGTCGTCCGCGTGGTCCAGCGGCAGTTTGAATTCGGTGATTCGTAACATTGAAAGATCCGGTTTCGGGCCGCAGGATCGGCCCGGCAGCACTACAAGAGCGCGCGATTATAAGCCACATTGAGCAGGGAGCGGTGGCCCGAGCGACGACATCCGCCGCGCAGCCGCCGTTTAGCTTTGCACCGAGTCAGTTGGGAAAACTTGATTCTCGAGGCTGATGGGGAACAGGTGGGAGCGAGCTTGCTCGCGAAAGCGTCTTGTCAGTCAGCGCTGTGAGCGCCTGACCTACCGCATTCGCGAGCAAGCTCACTCCCACAAGTGTTGCGCCTATACAGATTCAGGTTTGAGGTTTCAGGTTCAGCGTAAGGCTATCAATCGTTACGCATCGCCCCGAAGTACGCGCAGCCGCGCTGAACCTGGCCATTGACCCGGAGTTCGGCGGTCAGGTGCTGCACCGAGCCGTTCGACGGGTCCACACAGCGCAGCGGCGCGACGTAGAGCTCGACGTGTTGATTGTTGGCGTCGGTGATCAGATTGAAGCGGCCCTCGGGCATCTGCTCTTCCATGTACGGCACAGCGAACGGCTCCTGGCCTTCGCGCTCAAGCACCAGACCCTTGCCGCTGGCGTTGAGGTTCCATTTCGGACCGTTGCCGCTGGCATGAATCGTCAGGCGCTTGAAGTTGGGGTCCTCGCAGGCACCGCTCGGGCGCTCGACGCGGTAGAGCTGGTAGATGTCAGCCTGACCGTCACTGCCCTGTGCTTTGCTCGCGACGAAGTTGCCGCGTACATCGGCGAACGCCTTGCCGTTCTTGTCCACCACCGAAGCGGCTTCCTGCAGGACGCCGGTGTTGCCCTTGTCGGTCACTGCATAGCGGCGCTGTTCGTTGCACGGGGCGAAGAACAGCTTGCCGCCGTCACCGCTGAGGGTGCCCTGCATGCGGATCATGCCAGCGGTCGACACCTTGCTGTCACTGGACGACATGGGCATCAACTGGCAGCCGGCAAACAGGGGCAACAGGGCGAACATCAGGGCGGAACGAGCAGCGGACATGGGGCGGTCTCCAGACAAGTGCCGCCACGTTACTCAGCCTGCTCGCTCATCACAAGGGGCGATTAGCCAACGCGATACGTCTGTCCGGTTTGTAGCCCTTCGACACTTTTTGCGTACGCCAAGGCTACATCCGCTGCGGGAACCGGCTTGAAGCCACGAAAGTACGGCGCGTAGCTGCCCATGGCTTCGACCAGCACGTTGGGGCTGACCGAATTGACCCGCATGCCCCGCGGCATCTCGATGGCGGCGGCTCGCACGAAGGCGTCGATGGCGCCGTTGACCAGGCTGGCAGACGCCCCGGTGCGAATCGGATCGACGCTGGTAATGCCGGTGGTGAAGGTGAAGGACGCACCGTCGTTGGCGAATTCCCGACCGATCAGCAGCAGATTGACCTGACCCATCAGCTTGTCCCGAAGGCCCAGGGCGAAGGAATCGGCGGTCATCTCGCCCAGCGGCGCGAAGGTGACATTGCCGGCGGCGCAAATCAATGCGTCGAAAGGGCCTGTCCGTTCGAATAGTTTGCGGATCGAGTCGCTGTCACTAATATCGACGTGCTCGTCCGCGCCGGTTCTGCCGATGCGAACGATCTCGTGGCGTGGCGCCAACTCTTTCTCGATCGCCGAGCCGATGGTGCCACTGGCGCCAATCAATAGAATTTTCATGATGCGGTTTTCCCTGGTATGGATCAGGCGCTCAGTGTGAGTCGCCTTTTCCCACCGAAACAGGGGCTAAACGGCAATCCCGGTTTGTCAGAAAGGAAACAATCATGAGCGAAATGGACGACCTGGCCGCGTTCGCGATGCTGGTGGAGGCCAACAGCTTCACCCTGGCCGCGCAATGGCTGGACACCAGTACCAGTCAACTGTCCAAGCGCATCAGCAAACTGGAAAAGAATTTCGGCGTTACGCTGCTCCATCGCACCACCCGCAGCCTGACGCTGACCTCGGCGGGCGCCATTCTCCTGCCCGAAGCCCGCGCGCTGCTGGCCCAACGCGACCGCGTCCGCGACGCCATGGCCTACCTGAGCGAAAGCCTGATCGGCACCGTGCGCCTGACCGTGCCGGTGTCATTGGGCGAAACCTTCTTCGAAGGCCTGCTCACCGAATTCGCCCGCACCTACCCCGACGTTCAGGTGGAACTCGACCTCAACAACCACTTCCGCGACATGCGCCGTGATGGCTTCGACCTGGGCATACGTTCCAGCGTGGGGATCGACGAACGCCTGGTGGCCAAGCCGTTGCTGTCGCTACAGGAGCTGACCTGCGCCAGCCCGGACTACCTCGCCAGACACGGCACCCCGCAAACCCCGGAAGAACTGCGCGTCCATCGATGCCTGCTCAACAGCCATCACGCCGGCCGCGAATCCTGGGGCTACCACCAGAAACACGAACTGACCCGCGTCAATGTCCGCGGCACCTTCGCCAGCAACCACTACGGCCTCCTGAAAAAAGCCGCCCTCGTCGGCGCCGGCATCGCCCGCCTGCCGTCGTACATGGTCCATGAGGAACTGAAAGAAGGACGGTTGCACTGGTTGCTGCGTGATTACCAGACGCCGGTTTCGTCCCTTTACCTGGTTCACCCTTTTGAAGGACGGCTGCCGAGGCGGGTGCAAGTCATGGCGGATTATTTAGGCGAATGGTTCGAGCGCAGCACTGCGGCGCTGGAACAGCTCTGACTTCTGGGGTTATCAAATCGAGCGGGGACAGATTAATTTACGGTGAAGCGCTGTAAATAAATCAGTCCCTTGTAAACAGAAATCAAAATTGATGTCGCAGCCACTGGCCTATTCCCGGCTAAAGCCGGTCCTACAAAAAGCAACGCGTGCAGCCAGCGGCACCGACGGCGACTCCTGTAGGACCGGCTTTAGCCGGGAAGCTTTTGCTTTTGCAATTGATCTTCTACGCGATAGTCAGACACCGCAAAACGCGACTTGGGTGCAGGCTGAACGCAGGTCTCGTGGAGTGGGCCGAGCCGCAGGGATGCGGCGAGAGCGCCGTCAGGACATGGATGTCCGTTCGGCGCGGGCCCACGGAGCGAGACCGGAGTGAAGGAACCCTGACGAAGGAAGGGCCCAACCAGGAGCACTAAGCCCTTGGTTACTTGGGGCTTTATCAAGTAACTCGCCGAAGGCGAAACGTCTGCCCCCAGGCAGACGCTCTTGATCTTGCTCCAGATTTACCCGCCCAGATAAGCATCCCGCACTTTCGGATCGACCAGCAACTCCGCCCCCGACCCCTGCATCACCACCCGGCCATTCTCCAGAACATACGCACGATCAGCGATCTTCAACGCCTGATTCGCATTCTGCTCCACCAGAAACACCGTCACACCATCCCGCCGCAACTGCTCAACAATCTCGAAAATCTGCTGAATAATAATCGGCGCCAGACCCAGCGAAGGCTCATCCAGCAACAACAGCTTCGGCTTGCTCATCAACGCACGCCCGATCGCCAGCATCTGCTGCTCACCGCCGGACATCGTGCCGCCGCGCTGATTGAAGCGCTCCTTCAGACGCGGAAACAACTCAAGCACCTTATCCATCTGCACCTGATAATCGGCCTTGTCCGTGAAGAACCCGCCCATCGCCAGATTCTCCTCCACCGTCAGACGCGCGAACACACGACGGCCCTCCGGCACCACCGCAATACTCTTGCGCATTATCACCGACGACTCCAGACCGACCAGTTCCTCACCCATATAGCGGATGCTGCCACTGTGCGCGCGCGGCGAACCGCACAGCGTCATCAACAGCGTCGACTTGCCCGCGCCATTGGCGCCGATCAACGTGACAATCTCACCCTGTTGCACATCGATGCTGACACCGTGCAATGCCTGGATCTTGCCGTAGAACGTGGAAACGTTATCGAACTGCAGCATTTACGCTTCCCCCAGATAGGCTTTGATCACTTCAGGATTGTCACGGATCTGCTCGGGCGTGCCATCGGCCAGCGGCGTGCCCTGATTGATCACCACGATATGGTCGGAAATGCTCATGACCAGCTTCATGTCGTGCTCGATCAGCAACACCGTCGCGTTGTGCTCGTTACGCAGCACGCCGATCAGCGCTTTCAAGTCTTCGGTTTCTTTCGGGTTCAGACCGGCCGCCGGCTCATCGAGCATCAGGATGCGCGGGCGCGTCATCATGCAGCGGGCGATTTCCAGACGTCGTTGCTGACCGTAGGCCAGGGTGCCGGCTGGACGGTTGGCGAACTCCTTCAGATCAACCGCTTCCAGCCAATGCTCGGCGTACTCCATCGCCTCGCGCTCGCTTTTGCGATACGCCGGGGTCTTGAACAGGCCGGACAGGAAATTCGTGTTGAGGTGACGATGCTGGGCCACCAGCAGGTTTTCCACCGCGGTCATTTCCTTGAACAGGCGCACGTTCTGGAACGTTCGCACCACGCCTTTACGGGCGATCTCATGGCCGGCCAGGCCCTGAATCGGCTCGCCGTCCAGCAGGATCGTGCCGGAGGTGGGTTTGTAGAAACCGGTCAGGCAGTTGAAAACGGTGGTCTTGCCGGCGCCGTTCGGGCCGATCATCGACACGACCTGCTTCTCGTTGACGGTCAGACCGACGCCGTTGACGGCCAGCAGACCGCCAAAGCGCATGCACAAGCCGGACGCTTGCAGAAGTGGACGGCTCATCAGCGCTCCCCCTTGAGTTTCATGACGGGACGCTGCATCGGCAGGAAGCCCTGAGGGCGCCAGATCATCATCAGCACCATCAAGGCGCCGAAGCCGAGCATCCGGTATTCGCTGAATTCGCGAAGCAGTTCAGGCAACAGGATCATCACGACCGCAGCGAGGATCACGCCCAGCTGCGAGCCCATGCCGCCCAATACCACGATGGCGAGGATGATCGCCGACTCCAGAAAGGTGAACGACTCCGGGGTGATCAAACCCTGACGCGCGGCGAAGAAACTGCCGGCGAAACCGGCGAATGCAGCGCCGAGGGTGAAGGCCGACAGCTTGATGATGGTCGGATTCAGGCCCAGCGCGCGGCAGGCGATTTCGTCTTCACGCAGGGCTTCCCAGGCGCGGCCGATGGGCATGCGCAACAGCCGGTTGATCACGAACAGCGCCAACAGCGCCAGCAGCAGGGCGATCAGGTAGAGAAAGATCACCTTGTTGATGGAGTTGTATTCCAGACCGAAGTATTCGTGGAACGTCTGCATGCCTTCTGCAGCCTTGCGCTCGAACGTCAGGCCGAACAGCGTCGGTTTTTCGATGTTGCTGATGCCGTTCGGGCCGCCGGTGATGTCGGTCAGGTTACGCAGGAACAGGCGAATGATTTCACCGAAACCCAGCGTCACGATCGCCAGATAGTCGCCACGCAGCCGCAGGACCGGGAAGCCCAGCAGGAAGCCGAACGTCGCCGACGCCAGGCCGGCCAGCGGCAGGCAGATCCAGAAACCGAAGCCGAAGTAGTGCTGCAGCAGGGCGTAGGTGTACGCGCCCACGGCGTAAAAGCCGACGTAACCGAGGTCAAGCAGACCCGCCAGACCGACGACGATGTTCAGGCCCAGGCCGAGCATCACGTAGATCAGGATCAGGGTCGCGATGTCCACCGCGCCGCGCGAGCCGAAGAACGGCCACACCAGCGCAGCAATCACCAGCGCGCCGAGGAACCAGCGTTGGGTGGAAGGCAGGGTCAGGAAGTTGCTGGTCTTGTCCGACATCAGCTGTTTCTGCGGACGCGAACGCCACATGGCGCTGATCTGTTCGTTGAACAGCACGCGCAGGAACATCAGCAACGCCGCGGCAAAAATCAGCAGCACGGTGGTGGTGCTGGCGCCGACCACCGCGAGATTGATCCCGACGATGTCCAGTTTGAGCCCGAGGATCGGGTAAGCGACGGCCAGCACCAGCACTGCGCTGAAGAGGGCCGATTTGAGATTCCTGGTCATACTTTTTCAACCTCCGGACGGCCGAGCAGGCCGGTTGGCCGGAACAACAACACCAATACGAGAAGACCGAACGCCACCACATCCTTGTACTGGTCGCCAAAGATGTCGGCGCCAAAGGCTTCGGCGATTCCCAGCACCAGACCGCCGAGCATCGCGCCCGGGATACTGCCGATACCGCCCAGTACTGCGGCGGTAAAGGCTTTGATGCCGACGAGGAAACCGGCGTTGGGGTTGATCACGCCGTACTGCATGCTCAGCAGCACCGCAGCGACCGCCGCCAGGGCGGCACCGATGACGAAGGTCAGGGCGATGATGTTGTTGGTGTTGATCCCCAGCAGGTTGGCCATCTTGATGTCTTCGGCGCAGGCACGGCAGGCGCGACCCAGGCGAGAGCGCGAGATGAACCAGGTCAGACCGAGCATGGCCACCAGCGTGACGATGAAGATGAGGATCTGCATGTAGGAGATCACCACTTCATGGGTGCTGCCGGGGCCGAAAACGAAGTTGCCGGGAATGAGGTTGGGGATCGATTTGTCTTTCGAGTCCTGCGACAACAGCACGGTGTTCTGCAGGAAAATCGACATGCCGATGGCGGAAATCAGAGGGATCAAACGGTTGCTGCCGCGCAACGGGCGATAGGCAACTCGCTCGATGGCGTAACCGTAGGCGCTGGTCACCACAATACTGGCGACGAAAGCTGCGGTAATCAGCAGGGGCAGGCTGTCCAGGCCAAGCATGGTCAGACCGGCCAGGGCGATAAACGCCACATACGAGCCGATCATGTACACCTCGCCGTGGGCGAAGTTGATCATGCCGATGATGCCGTAAACCATGGTGTAGCCAATGGCAATCAAGGCGTAAGTGCTGCCAATGGTCATCCCATTAACCAGCTGTTGAAGAAAGTGATAGAGATCTATCGGCATTGCTGAGTGCTCCTAAAAACCTGCCTGGTGTTTCACTGGTGGTGTCTTTTTCCCGCTCGCGCGTCGTGATCTACGTCCGCGTCCGGCACGAGCCCAGTGGTTCACTGGTGCGGTTTCAAGATGTTCAGGGGTCGGAATTCTTGTGAAATTCGCTGCCCAGCTAAAACAAAGCCCACTGCGGTTGCAGTGGGCTTCGGGTAAGCATGAAGGCCGCGTTATTTCACAGGGGCTTCAGTCTTGGTGCCATCTTTGTGCCAGGTGTAAACGACGAATTTGAAGTCTTTCAAGTCACCCTTGGCGTCGAAGCTCAGATCGCCGGTAGGGGTTTTGAACGTACCGGCGTGAATGGCGGCTGCCACTTTCGCGGTGTCTTCGGACTTGGCGGTCTTGATCGCTTCAGCAATCACTTCCACGGCAGCGTAGGCCGGGAACACGAACGGACCGCTCGGGTCTTCTTTCTTCGCCTTGAACGCAGCAACCAGCTCATTGTTGGCCGGGTCCTGATCGAAGGATTTCGGCAGGGTCACCAGCAGACCTTCGGACGCGTCCTGAGCGATCTGCGAGATGGAGGCGTTGCCCACGCCTTCCGGACCCATGAAGCCGGCTTTCAGGCCTTTTTCCTGCGCCTGACGCAGAATCAGACCCAGTTCAGGGTGGTAGCCGCCGTAGTAGACGAAGTCGACGTTGGCTTGCTTCATCTTGGCGATCAGCGAGGAGAAGTCCTTGTCGCCGGCATTGATGCCTTCGAACAGGGCGACCTGCACGCCGTCTTTTTCCAGGGTTTGCTTTACGGCAGTGGCGATGCCTTCACCGTATTGCTGTTTGTCGTGGATGACCGCAACGATCTTCGGCTTGACCTGCTTGGCGATGTAGTCGCCGGCAGCCGGTCCCTGCGCACTGTCCAGGCCGATGGTACGGAAGATCATTTTGTAGCCACGGGCAGTGATTTCCGGGCTGGTGGCCGCCGGAGTCACCATGATGATGCCTTCGTCTTCGTAGATGTCCGAAGCAGGCTGAGTGGAGCTGGAGCAGAGGTGACCGACCACGAACTTGACGCCGTCGTTGACCACTTTGTTGGCGATGGCGACCGCTTGTTTAGGGTCACAGGCATCATCGTAATCAACCGCTTCAAGCTTCTTGCCGTCGATGCCGCCTTTGGCGTTGATCTGGTCGATGGCCATCTTGGCGCCGCTGAACTGCATGTCGCCGTACTGGGCCACAGCACCGGTTTTAGGGCCGGCAATGCCGATCTTGATTGTGTCAGCTGCGAACGAGTGACTGGCAACCCCCGCCAGAACCAGTGCGGCAAACAGCTTGGAAATCTGATTAATACCCTTAGTCATGATGCTCCACTCTTGCGTTGTCGTTTTTATAATCCTGACGGCCAAAGCTGCAGGACCGGATTGAATTTCCAGGCCGCACCCCCAGCAACTGTACCGGAACAGTTTAGAGCGCCGGTCGATCGCTTGAATAGCTGGCTGCGGGGGGCAAAACCTGTGGATGTCGCTTAATCGACAGAAAGATACACAATCAAGCCTGCTCTATAACCCTGTCGGGCAACGAACCGGTCGGCTTGGGCGAACTTCCCTGCAATCAATCACTTGAATCCGGGTTTGTCGGTACGGAGGGCGGCGCTATCATTGCGCCGATTTTCCAATACGGTGAAAACCCATGACGCAAGAACCTAGCACCCTCTATGCCAAACTGCTTGGCGAAACGGCTTCGATTACGTGGAATGAATTGCAACCATTTTTTGCGAAGGGTGCCCTGTTGTGGGTCGAGCCCAGCCTGGATTTGATCGCCGTGGCCCAGGCATTTGCCGAGAACAGTGAGGCGCAAGTGGCTGCGTGGCTCAAGAGTGGGGACGTCGGCAAGGTCTCTGAATCAAAGGCTCTGGATCTTTTCGAGCGCAATCCGCCTCTCTGGGCAGTGGTTGTCGCGCCGTGGGTGTTGATCCACGAGAGGGCGTGACGCTGGTCGCTGCTCAAAAATGGTGCGTCGGATGATGGCAAAGTGGGTAATGCGGTAACTGCCGGTGTGTCGTCGGTAGCGGAATGTCTCACCGAATCGATGCTTCATTTTGGGAAAACCATCAGGGTCGCTCCGGGATTTCTGGCGGACGTTCAATGGATGGGTATCAGCGGGGCGAATGTTCACAGACAGAGTGCCAAGGCGTGACTAGATTTCAGGCAAACCGGAGGCGTCAGCCGGGATAGCCTCCTATAACAAGAAAGAGAGCGCCCCATGGATCAATCGACTCAGGCAAGGAACGCTTGGCGCGTTCTGTTTCTGCTGTTTCTGGCCAACCTGTTCAATTTCTTCGACCGCACGATTCCCGCGATCATCATCGAGCCCATCCGCAAGGAATGGTCGCTGAGCGACTTTCAGCTCGGCATCATCGGCACCGCCTTCACCCTGGTGTACGCAGTGGCCGGGCTGCCGTTGGGGCGCATGGCCGACAACGGCTCACGGCGCAAGTTGATGGGCTGGGGGCTGGCGGTGTGGAGCGGCCTGACGGCGGTAAACGGTCTGGTCGGCAACTTCTGGGCGTTTCTGCTGGTGCGCATGGGCGTGGGCATTGGTGAGGCCAGCTATGCGCCCGCGGCCAACTCGTTGATCGGCGACCTGTTCCCCGCCCACCGCCGCGCCCGGGCCATGGGCATCTTTATGCTGGGATTGCCCCTGGGGCTGCTGCTGGCGTTTTTTACCATCGGCGCGATGGTGCAGGCGTTCGGCAGCTGGCGCGCGCCGTTCTTCATCGCCGCGGTGCCGGGGCTGGTGCTGGCGGTGTTCATGTTCTTCATTCGCGAGCCGGCCCGGGGCGCCGCTGAAAGCGTGGCCATTTCCCAGGAGAAAATCGACCGGCCGATCCGTCGCGTGCTGTCGATTCCTACGTTCCGCTGGCTGGTGCTCGCCGGTCTGGCGTTCAACTTCGCCACCTACGCGTGCAACTCGTTCATGGTGCCGATGCTGCAGCGCTATTTTTTACTGCCCTTGCAGGAAGCGGCGATGGCCACCGGCATGATCGTCGGCGTGACCGGTCTCGTTGGCCTGACCGTCGGCGGCTGGGTGGCGGACAAGCTGCATCAACGCTGGAGCAACGGCCGCCTGATGTTTGCCGCGATGAGCATGGTGGTTGCGACGCTGTGCACCGGTTATGCGCTGCACGCCGGACGCATCGAGATCGGCGTGTTCGTCGGGGTGTTCAGTCTTGGCTGGCTGTTTTCCTACAACTTCTACACCTGCGTTTACACCGCGATTCAGGACGTGGTGCAGCCCCGACTGCGCGCCACGGCCATGGCGCTGTTCTTTGCTGGTCTGTATCTGCTGGGCGGCGGGCTGGGACCGGTGGTGGTAGGTCTGTTGTCGGACCATTTCGCTCACTCGGCCATGTACGCCGCGCAGGTCGAGCAGATGACCGAACCGTTCAAGGCGGTGGGGCTGCACGATGCGATGTATTTGATACCGGTGGCGTTGTTTTTCGTGTTGGTGTTTCTGGTGCGCGCGTCGAAGTGCTTCAGCGCTGATGCGCAGCGGATGCGCGAGGGGATGGTGGCGGATGAGCCGGTGGGGCAGGGGGTGAAGCCGTCGGTGGCGTGATCCCCCGATCACTCCCACACCACAGCGGCCTACTTTAAAGTAAGTGCACATGCGCTTTGTGGGGTCTAGAAGATCCCGAGCCGAGCGCTATCCCGTGGGAGCTAGCTTGCTCGCGAAGGCTTAAGTTCAGTCAGTAGAGAAAATGGCTGAACGTCCCGGCCCCTTCGTGAGCAAGCTCACTCCCACATTTCCTGCGGCGAACCTGATTAGCCGGCGACCAGCACCCGAATCGCTTCAAGGCGCAGCGCGGCTTTTTCCAGCATCGCCAGGCCTTGCTCACGTTGTTCACGCAATGCCGCCAGTTCGCTGTCGCGCACGGTCGGGTTGACCGCTTGCAACGCGGTCAAACGCGCCAGCTCTTCTTCGGTGTCTGCCGCCAGACGTCGCTGCGCTTCCGCCACACGTTCAGCGTGCTTCGGCGCGATTTTGCTTTCGGCGGCGTTGATCTGCGGGTTGAGCACGTCGCGCTGTGCTTGAATGAACTTGTTGGCGCTGGCCCGGGGCACGCTCTCCAGCTGATCGTTCAGGGTGGTGAAGGACACGCGGCCCGACAGGTCGTTGCCGTTGCCGTCCAGCAGGCAACGCAGCGCGGCCGGCGGCAGGTAGCGGCCCAGTTGCAGCGAGCGCGGCGCGACCACTTCACTGACGTAGAGCAATTCCAGCAACACGGTGCCGGGCTTCAGCGCCTTGTTCTTGATGAGTGCCACGGCGGTGTTGCCCATCGAGCCGGACAGCACCAGATCCATGCCGCCCTGCACCATCGGGTGTTCCCAGGTAATGAACTGCATGTCCTCGCGGGCCAGCGCCTGATTACGGTCGTAGGTGATGGTCACGCCTTCGTCGTCGCCCAGCGGGAAGCTGGCGTCGAGCATCTTCTCGCTCGGCCGCAGGATCAGCGCGTTCTCCGAGTGGTCCTCGCTGTCGATGCCGAACGCGTCGAACAGGGTTTCCATGTAAATCGGCAGGGTGAACTGATCGTCCTGCTCAAGGATGGCCTCCACCAGCGCTTCGCCTTCGCCGGCGCCGCCGGAATTCAGCTCCAGCAGACGGTCGCGGCCGGTGTGCAGTTCGCTTTCCAGACGCACGCGCTCGTTGCGGGCCTCGGTCACCAGCGCCTGCCAGTCGTCCTCGTCGCCGCCTTCCAGCTGCGGCAACAGGCGCGGACCGAACGTATGTTGCAGCGCGTTGCCGGTCGGGCACGTGTTGAGGAATGCGTTGAGCGCCTCGTGATACCACTGGAACAGCCGCTCTTGCGGGCTGGTTTCCAGATACGGCACGTGCAGCTCGATGATGTGCTTCTGGCCAATCCGGTCCAGACGGCCGATCCGCTGCTCCAGCAGGTCCGGGTGCGCAGGCAGGTCGAACAGCACCAGGTGATGGGAGAACTGGAAGTTGCGGCCTTCACTGCCGATTTCCGAACAGATCAGCACCTGGGCGCCGAACTCTTCGTCGGCGAAATACGCCGCCGCGCGGTCACGCTCGAGGATGTTCATGCCTTCGTGGAAGACTGTCGCCGGAATACCGGAACGCACGCGCAGGGCGTCTTCCAGGTCCATCGCGGTTTCGGCGTGGGCGCAGATGACCAGCACCTTCACGCGTTTGAGCATTTTCAGGGTGTCGATCAGCCAGTCAACGCGCGGATCGAAACGCCACCAGCGCTCTTCTTCGCTGAGCTCGCTTTGGGCCTGGAAGCTGACTTCCGGGTACAGGTCGGCGTGTTCGCCAATCGGCAGTTCCAGGTATTCAGCCGGGCAGGGCAGGGGATACGGGTGCAGCTTGCGCTCCGGGAACCCTTGCACGGCAGCGCGGGTGTTACGGAACAGCACGCGGCCGGTGCCATGACGGTCAAGCAGTTCTCGGATCAGGCGGGCACTGGCTTCGGCGTCGCCGGCGGCAACAGCGGTCAGCAGCGCTTCGGCTTCGGCGCCGAGGAAACCACGGATGGTCTCGTTGGCTTTTGGCGACAGCGTGCCTTTGTCCAGCAGCTCCTGAACGGCTTCGGCCACCGGGCGATAGTTTTCGCTCTCGGCGCGGAAGGCGTGCAGGTCATGGAAACGGTTCGGGTCCAGCAGGCGCAGACGGGCAAAGTGGCTGTCCTGACCGAGCTGCTCGGGAGTTGCGGTCAGCAGCAGCACGCCGGGAATGACCTCGGCCAGTTGCTCGACCAGCGAGTACTCGCGGCTGGCCTTTTCTTCGTGCCAGACCAGGTGGTGGGCCTCGTCGACGACCAGCAGGTCCCAGCCCGCCGCGAACAGCGCATCCTGGGCCTTCTCGTCCTCAACCAACCATTCCAGCGACACCAGCGCCAGTTGCGTGTCTTCGAACGGGTTGCTGGCATCGCTTTCGATGAAACGTTCGGCATCGAACAGCGCGACCTGCAGGTTGAAGCGGCGGCGCATTTCCACCAGCCACTGGTGCTGCAGGTTTTCCGGTACCAGGATCAGCACCCGGTTAGCGCGGCCCGAGAGCAACTGGCGGTGGATGACCAGACCGGCTTCGATGGTTTTACCCAGCCCCACTTCGTCCGCCAGCAAAACCCGCGGCGCGATACGGTCGGCGACTTCACGGGCGATGTGCAGCTGGTGAGCGATCGGTTGTGCGCGCACGCCGCCCAGGCCCCACAGCGAGGATTGCAGCTGGCGGCTGGTGTGTTCGAGGGTGTGATAACGCAGGGAGAACCACGGGAGTGGGTCGATCTGCCCGGCAAACAGGCGGTCGGTGGCCAGACGGAACTGGATGAAGTTCGACAGCTGGGTTTCCGGCAGGGTCACGGGCTGGTTCTGCGCGTTGAGGCCGTGGTAGACCAGCAGGCCGTCGACGTCGTCGACTTCGCGGACGGTCATCTTCCAGTTTTCGAAGTGGGTGATGGTGTCACCCGGCGAGAAGCGCACCCGCGTCAGCGGCGCATTGCGCAAAGCATACTGGCGCGTGTCGCCAGTGGCCGGATAGAGCACGGTCAGCAAGCGGCCGTCCTGAGCCAGAACGGTGCCCAAACCCAGCTCGGCTTCGCTGTCGCTAATCCAGCGTTGCCCCGGTTGATACTGCTGCGACATGCTGCCTGACTCCCGCCTTGAAAAAGCCGACTATGTTAACGGAACAAGGCGCCCAGGCCAAAGCCACATTGTAAAAACGCCCGGATATATTGGGTGGCGCGCCTGAGGCGGGCACTTGCTGCGAAAAACATAGTCGAAAATCGCGCTTGAATCGGCTCAAGTCGACGAAACGGCAGCCGACAGCTTGATAACAGGAGACCATTACCATGCTGCCACCGCTGATCCCACTGAGCGCGGCCCCCGTGACTTCGCAGCTGGACCCGGTCAAACCCACCCCGGACATCCCGCCGGTAACGCCGATTCAAAAGAGTTCGAGCGAAACCAACATCGACCTGGGCGAACGTGACCGCGAGCAGGCCGAATTGCTGCTGCGCGAGGAACAACGTCGCCACCAACGCCGCCGCAGCGACCGGCGCGTGGCCGACCGTCACCCTGATCTTCAAGAAGGCCCGGCCATTCCCGGGGATTTCCTCAATGCCGACGACACCGTGCCGGTGGTGCCGATCATCGACGACGAGCCGCGCCAGGGCCTGTGGGTCGACCTGAAAGTCTGAGGCGCTGGTCAGCGCCGCCTTGATTGCGCATTATTGGCGGCAACAGCTATTCACGAGCGATACGCCATGAGCGATGACGGAAAACTGGTAGACCTGAGCGCCGAGCGCGCCAAGCGTGTTCACGACCTCAATGACAAACGCCTGAACGAAGTCCGCAGCGCTTTCGAGCAGGCCATGCCGCTGGGCAAGGGCAAGAAGAAAGCCAAGAGCAAACCGAAAAAACGCTGACCCGCCTTCCGTTCGTCCCCCGTCTGCCGGCTGCTCTTTGTGATTCACGCCGGCATTGACCTGAGTCAATTCCTCTCGTCACCCCACTGATTACTCTGCGCCCATTAAACAGACTCGGGCAGAAGGAGTGCGCATGTTTCTCGACCACGCAGTGATAGCCGGCGTCATGACGGTGGGGCTGGCGATGGTGATTTATTCAAGCGTCGGACTGTTCATCTGGAGAGACTCACCCCGGCGCGGAAGACGCTGAGTCTTCTACACAAAGAGCACGCAAGGCATTTTGGGCAACTTCGGTTGCCCATTTTTTTGCGTGGTGGCCGTGCGTGCTGACTGCTGCGCCGGAAGGAGGCTGGCGCCGGCTCAACCCACGGTGATGGGTGGCAGGTCGGCCAGGGTCACGGTCTGCAGCTTGCGTGGCGCGAGGATTTCGGCCTCGCCATCCACCACCAGCTCATCGTTCTGGTTGAACACGCGAGTGGCGATGCGCACGCGGAATTTCGGCAGTTTCTCGAGGATTTCCAGGCGTACGGTCAGGGTGTCGCCGATCTTCACCGGCTTCTGGAAGGTCATCTGCTGACCCAGGTAAATCGTGCCCGGGCCAGGCAGTTCACAGGCCACCGCCGCGCTGATCAATGCGCCGCTGAACATGCCGTGGGCGATGCGATCCTTGAACATGCTTTTGGCCGCGAATTCGGCGTCCAGGTGCACCGGGTTGCGGTCGCCGGACATTTCGGCAAACAGCTGGATATGACGCTCTTCAACGGTTTTGCTGTAGCTGGCAGTCTGACCGACTTCAAGGGCTTCGTACGGCGTGTTGGTGACTTGGGTCATGGGGTGTCCTGTGACAATTAAGAAAGATGAACCACTGACGTCATTCGCTGCGGCGCGGCCTTGGCTGCTGCAGCGCCTGTTCAAGCCAGGCGAGCAGATCCCGGGTGACTTCTTCACGGTTGGTCTCGATGAGGATCTCGTGACGCGCCTGCGGATAGACCTTCAGCGTAACAAACGGGTGGTCGGTGCCGCTCAGAGCGTCGGCCAGATGCGTGAGACGCTTGCCATCGCTCACCGGATCACATTCGCCACCGATAATCAGGATCGGCAGTCCGGGATCGATCTGCGCCAGGTTCGAACGCTTGCTGATCTGCTGCAGGCCCCCGAGAAGGTCCATCCACAGTTGATTGGTGCAGCGGAAGCCGCACAGCGGGTCGTTGCTGTAGGCGTCAACCTCGGCCGGGTCGCGATTGAGCCAGTCATAGCAGGTGCGTGCGGGCTTGAAGCGTTTGTTGAAGGAGCCGAACGACAAGTGTTCGATCAGCGCACTGCGCCCGGTCGGGCCTTTCCGCCAGCGTTCAATACGAGCGACCAGCGCCGCCGAGCGATAGAAGGTGACGGGGTGGTAATTCGAACCGCTGAGAATCACGCCCTGCAAACTGGCGCTGTGGTGCAGCAAATAACCCTGGGCGATGTAACTGCCCATGCTGTGACCCAGCAAGAACACCGGCACCCCCGGATGACGCACCGCAATCGACGCTTTCAGCGTGGCGAGGTCGCCAACCACTTTGTTCCAGCCGTCCTGATCGGCGTAATGGCCCAGGGTGCCATAGGTGGCCGAATGGCCGTGGCCACGCTGATCGGCGCCATACAGGGCGAAACCTGCCCGCATCAATGCCTTGCCCAATCTGTCATAGCGCCCGGCGTGCTCAGCCATGCCGTGGGAAAAAAGGACCACCGCCCGGGCATTGCCCATCGGTCTCCAGGCATGCACATAGAGGCGACTGTGATCTTGAGCGTCCAGCCAAAAAGCTTCGTGTTCCATCGCGGTTCCCTGGCCCCTGTAAAAAGTTGTCTCAAAAAACGCAGTGGCGAGCGCTTCGCTTGAGTGTATAGCGGTAGCCGGATGGCAGGCTGGTTACCCGCAAGATTCACACCGGTGATGACGCGGCGACGACTATTTGCCTTCTATGCCATAGCTGCTAACGTCCGGCAAACGCCCGTTTAAATTCCACGGGGCCAGCACACTCAGGTAAGAGGATAAAAACAACATGCAACCTGACTTCTGGAACGACAAGCGTCCCGCTGGCGTTCTTTCTGAGGTGGACCTTCAGGCGTATAGCTCGGTGGTCGAGGTCTTCGAGCGCAGTTGCCGCAAATACGCCGATCGCCCAGCCTACAGCAACATGGGTGTCACCCTGAGCTACGCAGAGCTTGAACGCCAATCGGCGGCGTTCGCCGGTTACCTGCAACAGCAGACCGACCTCAAACCCGGCGACCGCATCGCCGTGCAGATGCCCAACCTGATCCAGTACCCCATCGCCGTGTTCGGTGCCATGCGCGCCGGCCTGATCGTCGTCAACACCAACCCGCTGTACACCGCCCGGGAGATGCGCCACCAGTTCAAGGATTCCGGCGCGCGCGCACTGGTCTACCTCAACGTCTTCGGCAAGAACGTGCAGGAAGTGCTGCCGGACACCGATATTCAGTACCTCATCGAAGTGAAAATGGGCGACATGCAGTCGGCGGCCAAAGGCTGGCTGATCAACACGGTGGTCGAGAAGGTCAAGAAGCTGGTGCCGGCGTATCATTTGCCCCAGGCGATCCCGTTCAAACGTGTGCTCAAGCTCGGCAAGGGCGATCGTCTGCAGCAAGTGCCGCTGGCGCTGAAAGACGTTGCTGTATTGCAGTACACCGGCGGCACCACCGGTTCGCCGAAAGGCGCGATGCTGACCCACGGCAATCTGGTCGCCAACATGCAGCAGGTCTATGCCTGCATGCAGCAGCATGGGCCGGACGGGCAGCCGATCTTCAAGCAGGGCAGCGAGATCATGGTGGCGCCGCTGCCGCTTTATCACATCTATGCATTCACCTGTAATTGCATGTGCATGATGGTCAGCGGCAATCAAAACCTGCTGATCACCAACCCGCGGGACATCGGCGGCTTCATCAAGGAACTGAAGAAGTGGAAGTTCTCGGCGATGCTCGGCCTGAACACGCTGTTCGTGGCGCTGATGGACCATCCCGAATTCAAGAACCTCGATTTTTCCACCCTGCGCCTGACCAACTCCGGTGGCACCGCGTTGGTTAAAGCCACCGCCGAGCGCTGGCTGCAGCTGACCGGCTGCCCGATCGTCGAAGGCTACGGCCTGACTGAAACCTCTCCCGTCGCCACCGCCAATCCTTATGGCAATCAGTCCAGGCTAGGGACGGTAGGCATGCCGGTGCCGGGCACCACGGCGAAGGTCATCAGCGACGACGGGATCGAAATGCCCGTCGGTGAGCGCGGCGAGCTTTGCCTCAAGGGGCCGCAGATCATGCGCGGTTACTGGAACAAACCGGAGGCCACCGCCGAGGTGCTGGACAGCGAAGGCTGGCTGAAAACCGGCGATGTCGCGGTGATCGACCCGGACGGGTTCATCCGCATCGTCGATCGCAAGAAGGACCTGATCATCGTTTCGGGCTTCAATGTCTACCCGAACGAGATCGAGGACGTGGTTTCGCGGCACCCGAAAGTGGCGAACTGTGCGGTGATCGGCGTTCCCGACGACCGTTCGGGCGAAGCTGTGAAGCTGTTCGTGGTGCCGAGGGATGCATCGCTGACCAGCGAGGAGTTGAAGGCATACTGCAAGGAGAACTTCACCGGCTACAAGATCCCCAAGCAGATCGTGCTGCGTGAGTCGTTGCCGATGACGCCGGTGGGGAAAATTCTGCGGCGGGAGTTGCGGGATATCGCCTGAGGCTGCGGCGATTGCTCATCAGCTTCTAACCCAGGAAAAACGGCGTGTTGATCACGCCGTTTTTTTTGCCTGGTATTTTGCTGCTGAGTTTAATCGGACCGCGTTAAATGAACATCGACGTAGGACGTTTCCGACATTTAGGTTCATTGCTCTAAACGTGACCGTCGCATATTCAAGAGTCAGATATGTGACTGGAGAGCCCGCTTTTGGCTCTAGGCGGCCTCTGGCAAAGCTGATACGCTCGCCCCGCTTTTTGTGCCATCGGTCAACAAAAAGCGGTGACTACAAAATTCCAAACACAAGAAATCATCGCATCAAGCGGTGTGTAGAAACGCTGTCGCTGAGGAGTCGGCTTTTATGCTCGAAAACTTCTGGAAGGATAAATATCCGACAGGTATCGCCGCCGATATCGATCCGGATCAGTATCCGAACGTACAGGCCGTATTGAAACAGTCCTGCGAGCGTTTCGCCAACAAACCTGCGTTCAGCAATCTGGGCAAGACCCTCACCTACGGCGAAATGTACACGCTGTCCGGTGCCTTCGCTGCGTATCTGCAACAGCACACCGACCTGCAACCCGGCGACCGCATCGCCGTGCAGTTGCCCAATGTGCTGCAGTACCCGGTCGCGGTGTTCGGCGCTATTCGTGCCGGGCTCATCGTGGTCAACACCAACCCGCTGTACACCGCGCGGGAAATGGAACACCAATTCAATGACTCCGGTGCCAAGGCGCTGATCTGCCTGGCGAACATGGCGCACCTGGCCGAGAAGGTGGTGCCCAAGACCGGCGTCAAGCACATCATCGTCACCGAAGTTGCCGACCTGCTGCCGCCGCTCAAGCGCCTGCTGGTCAACAGCGTCATCAAGTACGTGAAAAAGATGGTCCCGCCGTTCCACTTGCCCAAGGCGGTCAAGTTCAACGACGTGCTGGCCAAGGGTCACGGCCAGCCGGTGCAGGATGTTTCGCCGAACGGTAACGACGTCGCGGTGCTGCAATACACCGGCGGCACCACCGGCGTGGCCAAGGGCGCGATGCTCACCCACCGCAACCTGATCGCCAATATGCTGCAATGCCGGGCGCTGATGGCGGCCAACCTCAACGAAGGCACGGAGATTCTGATCACGCCGTTGCCGCTGTACCACATCTATGCGTTCACCTTTCACTGCATGGCGATGATGCTGAGCGGCAACCACAACGTGCTGATCAGCAATCCGCGTGATCTGTCGGCGATGGTGAAAGAGCTGTCGAAGTGGAAGTTTTCCGGCTTCGTCGGGCTCAACACGCTGTTCGTTGCGCTGTGCAATAACGCCGACTTCCGCCACCTGGATTTCTCCTCGCTGAAGCTCACCCTCTCGGGCGGCATGGCCCTGCAAACCGCCGCGGCCGAGCGCTGGAAAGAAGTGACCGGCTGCTCGATCTGCGAAGGTTACGGCATGACCGAAACCAGCCCGGTGGCGTCGGTCAACCCGTTCCAGAAAATCCAGATGGGCACCATCGGCATTCCCGTGCCCTCGACCCTGTGCAAGACCATCAATGACGCTGGCGAAGAGCTGCCGTTGGGTGAAGTGGGCGAGCTGTGCATCAAGGGCCCGCAGGTGATGAAGGGTTACTGGCAGCGTCAGGACGCCACCGACGAGATGCTCGATGCCGACGGTTGGTTGAAAACCGGCGACATCGCGATCATCCAGCCGGATGGCTACATGCGCATCGTTGATCGCAAGAAAGACATGATTCTGGTCTCCGGCTTCAACGTGTACCCGAATGAACTGGAAGACGTACTGGCGACCCTGCCGGGTGTTCTGCAGTGCGCGGCCATCGGTATTCCGGACGAGAAATCCGGCGAGGCGATCAAGCTGTTCGTGGTGTGCAAGCCAGGCACGACCCTGAGCAAGGATCAGGTCATGGAGCACATGCGCGCCAACGTCACCGCTTATAAAGTGCCGCGCAGCGTGGAATTCCGCGACGCCCTGCCGACCACCAACGTCGGCAAGATCCTGCGCCGCGAACTGCGTGACGAAGAGCTGAAAAAGCTGGCGCTGAAGAAGCCGGCGTAAGTCAGCCGTTACACCCACAGACCCCGCCAGCGTGCGGGGTTTGTTGTTTAAGGCGGGCATGGATTGTCACGGCGGTATCGCTGAATGCCCTGGCCCCTTCGTGAGCAAGCTCACTCCCACAGGTCCAGCGGCCTTCTCGAGGCTGAGTCCATCCCCATCCTGTGGGTTGGTAAAAGACCTCGAATTGGCTGCGATCCTGTGGGAGCGGGCTTGCTCGCGAAGGCTTAGTTTCATTCACTAGAGAAAGTGGCTGAACGCCCCCGGCCCCTTCGTGAGCTCACTCCCACAGGGTTCGCGTTGTCCCACATTGGGTGGCCTGCCACATGATCTATGAGGGCGTAGATATGCAGACCTGCCTCCACCCCACCAAATCTGCGACAATCCGCGCCCTGCATTCAGATAGAAAGATTCCGCGCCCTGATGACCGACGATTCGACTTCCATCGACCAACTCTTCAAAAACCTCGACCACGCGATGATCAGCGATCGTCATCGCTTGCGCCGGCAATTGCATGAGCTGCGCAAGAAACCGGACGAGACGAAGCTGGCGCAATGGGTCGAGCGCGTGCAGGCATCGTGCGCCCGTGTGCAGAGTCGCGCCCAAAGCGTGCCGACGATGCGCTACGACGAAAACCTGCCCATCGCCGCCAAGCGCGACGAGATCAAAAAAGCGATTCTTGAACATCAGGTCTTGATCATCGCTGGCGAAACCGGCTCGGGCAAAACCACGCAGCTGCCGAAAATCTGCCTGGAAATCGGTCGCGGTCAGCACGGTCTGATCGGCCACACCCAGCCGCGTCGAATCGCAGCGCGCAGCGTTGGCAGCCGGGTCGCCGAAGAAATCGGCACGCCACTGGGCGGTCTGGTGGGTTATCAGGTGCGCTTCGAAGATCAGAGCGATGAAAACACCCTGATCAAGCTGATGACCGACGGCATCCTGCTCGCCGAAACCCAGCACGACCGCTATCTTGAGCGCTACGACACGATCATCGTCGACGAAGCCCACGAACGCAGTCTGAACATCGACTTCCTCCTCGGTTATCTGAAAACCCTGCTGCCCCGTCGCCCGGACCTGAAAGTCATCATCACCTCGGCGACCATCGACCTCGAACGCTTCTCCGAGCATTTCGACAAGGCGCCGGTCATCGAAGTCTCAGGCCGGACCTTCCCGGTGGAGACCTGGTACCGGCCGATGACCGCCCAGCAAGACGAAGAGGGCAACAGCATCGAGGAGGACCTGACCGTCGATCAGGCCATTCTCGCCGCGCTGGACGAGCTCGCCGCCTTCGAACGCAGCGAGCGCAAGTCCCCTGGCGATGTGCTGGTGTTTCTGCCCGGCGAGCGGGAAATCCGTGACGCCGCCGAGATGCTGCGCAAGGCTCAACTCAAGCACACCGAAATCCTGCCGCTGTACGCGCGCCTGTCTCCGGCCGAACAGCAGCGCATCTTCCAGTCGCACCCGGGCCGTCGCGTGGTGCTGGCGACCAACGTTGCCGAAACCTCGCTGACCGTGCCGGGCATTCGCTACGTCATCGACACCGGCACCGCGCGCATCAGCCGCTACAGCTACCGCGCCAAAGTGCAGCGCCTGCCCATCGAAGCGATTTCCCAGGCCAGCGCCAACCAGCGCAAGGGCCGTTGCGGTCGGGTCGAGCCGGGCCTGTGCGTGCGCCTGTACAGCGAAGAAGATTTCCTCTCGCGGCCTGAATTCACCGATCCGGAAATTCTGCGCACCAACCTCGCGGCGGTCATCCTGCAGATGCTGCATCTGCGACTGGGCCAGATCACGGATTTCCCCTTCATCGAGCCACCGGACGGCAAGGCAATCAGCGACGGTTTCAACCTGTTGCAGGAGCTGTCGGCGGTCGACCGCGAGAACAACCTGACGCCGATGGGCCGACAACTGGCCCGCCTGCCGGTGGACCCGCGCATGGGGCGCATGTTGCTGGAAGCGGCGAAGCAAGGCAGCTTGCAGGAAGTGTTGATTGTCGCCAGCGCCATGTCGATTCAGGACCCGCGCGAGCGTCCGCCGGAGCGTCAGCAGGCCGCCGATCAAGCCCACGCGCAGTGGAAAGATCAAGACTCCGACTTTGCAGGGCTGGTCAATCTGTGGCGCGGCTTCGAAGAACAGCGTCAGGCTCTGACCGCCAGTCCGCTGCGTAACTGGTGCCGGCGCAACTTCCTTAATTACCTGCGTCTGCGGGAATGGCGTGACTCCCATCGTCAATTGAGCCTGATCTGCCGCGACCTGCAATTAACGGTCAACAAAGAGCCCGCCGATTTTCCGAAATTCCACAAGGCGGTGCTCTCGGGCCTGCTCAGCCAGATCGGTCAGAAGACCGAAGACGGCGATTACATGGGCGCCCGCCAGCGGCGGTTCTGGGTGCATCCGTCGTCGGGGCTGGGCCGCAAGCGCCCGCAATGGATCATGGCTGCCGAGCTGGTGGAAACCACCAAGCTGTATGCGCGCATGGTGGCGAAGATCGAACCGGACTGGATCGAACCCCTCGCCGGGCACCTGATCAAGAAAAACCACTTCGAACCCCATTGGGAAAAGAAGCGCGGCCAGGTCGTCGCTTTCGAGCAAATCACGCTGTTCGGCCTCATCGTCGTGGGGCGTCGGCCGGTGCATTTCGGGCCGATCGATCCGGTGGTGTCCCGCGAGTTCTTCATTCGCGAAGGGCTGGTGCGCGGCGAGATCCAGTCCCGGGCCAAATGCCTCACAGCCAACACCAAGCTGCTGGAACAGCTCGACGAACTGGAAGCCAAGGCGCGGCGCCGCGACATCCTGGCTGACGAAGAAACCCTGTACCGCTATTACGACGAGCGCCTGCCGGCTGATATCCACCAGACCGCGACGTTCGACGCCTGGTACCGGATGGAAAGCCAGAAGAACCCGCAGCTGCTGATCATGCGCGAGGAAGATGTGCTCGCCCGTGAAGCCAGCGAGGTCACGGCCAATCAGTACCCGGACACCTTGCGCCTGGGCGAACTGACCTTGCCGCTGACTTACCACTTCGAGCCCAACCACCCGCGCGATGGCGTGACCCTGCGGGTGCCGGCGCCGCTGTTGCTGTCGTTGCCGGCCGAGCGCCTGGAGTGGCTGGTGCCGGGGCTGCTGGAAACCAAATGCGTGGCGCTGGTGCGCAATCTGCCCAAGGCGCTGCGCAAGAATTTCGTGCCGGTGCCTGACTTCGTCAAAGCCGCGTTGCAACGGATGGTCTTTGCCGAAGGCTCGCTGCCCCAGACGCTTGGCCGCGAGCTGCTGCGCATGACCGGCGTGCGGATGACCGACGAAGCCTGGGCCGAGGCCGCGCAGCAGGTGGAAAGTCACCTGAAAATGAACCTTGAAGTGGTCGACGCCAACGGCAAGTTCCTCGGTGAAGGCCGTGAGCTGGATGAGCTGACCGCCCGTTTCGCCGAGGCCGGACAAGCCGCGTTGGCGGTGCCGCAATCGGCGAAAGGTCAGCAGCCGGTCGAGGCCAAGGGCTTTGCGGCAGTGGCCGAAAAGACTCAACAGCAGATCGCCGGGCTGTCGATGACGGTGTATCCGGCGCTGGTGGAAGAGGGCGGCGCGGTCAAGGAAGGGCGTTTCTCGACCCAGGCCGAGGCCGAATACCAGCACCGTCGAGCCCTGCAACGTCTGCTGTTGCAGCAACTGGCAGAGCCGACCAAGTTCCTGCGCAGCAAGTTGCCGGGACAGACCGAGCTGGCCTTGCTGTACCGCGACCTGGGTCGGGTCGATGCATTGATCGAAGACATCCTGCTGGCGAGCCTCGACAGCTGCATTCTTGAAGGCGAAACGACGTTGCCCCGAGACGGCGCCGGCCTGCTGTCCCTGGCCGAGCGCAAGCGTGGCGGTCTGACCGAGCATGCCGAGCGGCTGGCGAGGCTGACGCTGGAAATCCTCAAGCTCTGGCACGGCCTGCAAAAGCGCTTCAAGGGCAAGATCGATCTGGCCCAGGCCGTGGCGCTGAATGACATCAAGGGTCAGTTGAGCAAGCTGGTGTATCCCGGTTTCGTCCGCGAGACGCCGGCGGTGTGGCTCAAGGAACTGCCGCGTTACCTCAAGGCCATCGAAATCCGTCTTGAGAAACTCGGCAGCCAGGCGCAGAAAGACCGGGTCTGGAGCATCGAACTGGGCAATCTCTGGGCGCAGTACCAGACCCGCGCCGACAAACACGCTCAGGAAGGCAAGCGCGACCCGGAACTGGTGGTGTATCGCTGGTGGCTGGAGGAATACCGCGTGTCGCTGTTTGCCCAGCAACTGGGGACCAAAGTACCGATCTCGGACAAGCGCCTGAACAAGCAATGGACCCAGGTCGAGGGTTGATCCCCTCGGCCCGCAGTCCCGATTACATTACCCGATAGCGCGAAATGGCGGCCGTTATGGCAAACTTCGCGGCTAAACTTCATAGCGTCACAAACATCCGTCGTCCGCCAAGCGGGTTGCTGCCTCGTTGCATTGGGACTTTCGTCCCAGAACCACCGACGCCCTGCTTGTGCTGGCTGTTCAGCTGCTGCCGTCAATGAGCTGCTTTTATCTCGAGAGGAACGACCGTGTACGAAGTCGTGATCAGTGGCACCGGGCTTTTCACCCCCGCCAACAGTATTTCCAACGATGAGCTGGTGCAGTCTTTCAACACCTACGTGGCCCAGTTCAACGCCGAAAATGCCGCCGCGATCGAAGCGGGAGAGGTTCAGGCACTGACGGAATCCAACGCGGCGTTCATCGAAAAAGCCAGCGGCATCAAAAGCCGTTACGTGATGGACAAGGACGGCATTCTCGACCCGCAGCGCATGAAGCCGCGCCTGCCCGAGCGCTCCAATGACGAATGGTCGATTCTCTGCGAGATGGGCGTTGCCGCGGCCAGGCAGGCCCTGCAGCGTGCCGGCAAGACCGCCGCTGACATCGACGGCGTGATCGTCGCCTGTTCCAACCTGCAACGCGCGTACCCGGCGATCTCCATCGAAATCCAGGCGGCGCTGGGCATTCAGGGCTTCGGCTTTGACATGAACGTGGCGTGCTCCTCGGCCACCTTCGGCATTCAGACCGCCTGCAACAGCGTCAAGCTGGGCCAGGCCCGGGCGCTGTTGGTCATCAGCCCTGAGATCTGCACCGCGCACCTCAACTTCCGCGACCGCGACAGCCACTTCATCTTTGGCGATGCAGCCACGGCGGTGGTGGTCGAGCGCGCTGACCTGGCGACTTCCGAGCACCAGTTCGACATCGTTGGCACCAGGCTGCTGACCACGTTCTCCAATAACATCCGCAACAATTTTGGTTTCCTCAACCGCACGGCGGAAGAGGGCGAGGGCAAGGCGGACAAACTGTTCGTGCAGGAGGGCCGCAAGGTGTTCCGCGACGTCTGCCCGATGGTCGCCGAACTGGTGGCTGCGCACTTGGACGAGAACCAGCTGAACGTCGGCGACGTGCAGCGTTTCTGGCTGCATCAGGCCAACCTGAGCATGAACCACCTGATCGTGAAGAAACTGCTGGGCCGCGACGCCACGGTCGAGGAAGCCCCGGTGATCCTCGACCGCTACGCCAACACCAGCTCCGCCGGTTCGGTCATCGCATTTCACGAACACCAGGACGACCTGCCAAGCGGCGCGCTGGGCGTGCTCAGCTCGTTCGGTGCGGGGTATTCGATTGGTAGCGTGATTCTGCGCAAGAAGTGATGCGTGCGGCATGACTGCCGGCTAAACATGTGGGACTGTGCCAGCTGCGCGAGAGGGAATCTCTCGTACAGTTGTGGGATCCGCAGAAGATCCTAGAGTCCACAAAAAAAGCCCGGCGCTGCTCTGTCGGAACGGATGATGGGGATCCGACAGGGCAACGGCGGGCTTGAGGTCTGTAGCGGCTTCAAACGGCAAGAAAACGCCGCTTGAAGCTTTCAGCTTGTCACTTGCAGCTTATAGCTCGTAGCTGCCTTTCTTAGAACTTCGCCAGCACGTCCAGTTGCAGCGTGTTCGCATCCTGATCACGCGGCAGCGCAGAAGTCGCGAAGTCCGCTTTGGTCAGGAAGTACGTCGCGCCGACCGCGAAGTTCTTGTCGATGTCGTAGGAAATAGCCAGCTTGTGACCGCGCGAACCGGTAGTGCCGTTGGCAAAGTCGGAGTCGGTGAAAGCACCCACCACAGCGTTACGTTGGGTATCGCGGTAGTTGTAGTCCAGACCGAAACCGAACACCTTGGTTTTCACACCGGCCAGCCAGGCCGTGTCTTCGTCGCTGTTGGTGGCGCTGTTGACCACGTACTGACCGTAAAGGCCGACCGGCACGACAAAGCCGGTCAGGTCCAGTTGACCGAAGCCTTCATACAGACGGAAGTCAGTGGTGTTGTTGCCATTGATGCTCAAGCCACAGAACGTCGTGCTGGTGCTGGCAGCGGCCGGATTACAGTCGTTGGAGTTCTCGTAGTTGTAGACCGAACCACCGACCGTCATCTTCACGTTGTCGGTGATGGCGATCCGCGTACCCAACTGAGCGGCGTTCAGGCGCAGGTCGTTCTTGAACTGCGTCCCTTCGCCGCTGATGTTGTCCTTGAGGGTGTAGGTACCGGCGCTGCCGAACAGCTCGAAGCCCTTGTTGATCGGCAGGCTGTAAGTCGCGGCCAGCCCTTCAGGGTTGATGTCGTTGTCCCAGATCACGTCGCCTTCGCTGACCCATGGCTGAGCCATCTTGCCGCCGATGACGTGCAGGTTCTGGATTGCGGTCGGGTGGTAGTCGATGAAGCCTTGATCCAGCCACAGGTCTTTCTTGGTGAAGTAGTCGTTCTGGTCAACGTTGGTGGAGTTGGCCTTGTTGTCGCCGCCGGTGGCGATACGGATACCGGTGCTGACTTGCGGGTTGATCTCGCTGTAGGCGCCGAGACGCACACGGATGCGCTGACGGTTTTTGTCCTGGCTGTTGTTCTGGTCGTCGATCTTGACCGTCTCTTGCCGAACGCGAACGTCGCCCTTGAATTGAGTCTTCGCTGCCCATGCCACTTTCTGCTCGAAGGCAGACAGTTCGGAGGACTTGGCAGCGGTGGCAGCGGCGATCTGGTCGGAGGTCGCTTTCTGGGCCTGTTGCTGAGCCAGCTGGTCTTTGGTCAGCTCGGTTTGCAGTTCGGCGTATTGGGCAGGTGAAATCGAGCCGTTGGCCTTCAGCATGTCGAGCAGTTTCGCGTCGACTGCGGCGCTGGCCGGAACGCTCATGGCCAGCAGCACACCACCACACAGGGCTGCCGCAGTTTTCGTGGAAGCAAGACGCATATCAATCTCCGTAACTGAGAAGGGATGACCGAATCATCCAGGGATCAACCGACCATTGGCGGGCGGGGAAAGGTCAGAGCGCTTAGAACCTGATGCTCTAAAAACAGGCGCCAGTATTGCGGCCGTTTATGACGAAAGAGTGGCAAGGTGATGGCATGTGGATGACATGTGAAAATTTCGTTGGACCTGCGGGCTAGAGCGTTCTGTCGAGTAAATTCACGTGCAGACCCTGTGAATAAGTGATACTGCGCAGACGTTAGCGCGACCACACGACTGCACCAGGAGTGGCGAAATGTCGTTACACCGTTTGGATAAATTGTCGGACCTTGCCCCTGAACAGTGGGACGCCCTGATACCTGGCGACTCACCCTTTCTGCGCCATGCCTTTCTCAGTTCGCTGGAAGACAGCGGCAGCCTCGGGCCCCGTTCCGGCTGGCGCGCCGAGCACTTGCTGCATTACGAGGGCGAGCAACTCATCGCTGCGCTGCCGGCGTACCGCAAGTGGCACTCTTACGGCGAGTACGTCTTCGATCACGCCTGGGCGGACGCCTGCCGGCGCGCCGGTCTGGCCTATTACCCCAAGCTGCTGGTGGCGGTGCCGTTCAGTCCGGTCAGCGGGCCGCGCCTATTGGCAAAGACCCCCGAAGATGGCCGCGAACTGCTCGCCTGCCTGCCGGGCTATGCCCAGGGCGAGGAGCTGTCCAGCGTTCACGTCAACTTCACCGACCCGGTCGCCGACGCATTGCTTGCCGAACAGCCCGGCTGGCTGCAACGCATCGGCTGCCAGTACCACTGGCAGAACCGCGGCTATCGGGATTTTCAGGATTTCCTCGATGCCTTGAGCTCACGCAAGCGCAAGCAGATGCGCAAAGAGCGCGAGCAAGTGGCGGGGCAGGGCTTTGATTTCGACTGGCTGGAAGGGCACGAGCTGAGCGAGGCGCACTGGGATTTCGTCTACGCCTGCTATTCCAATACCTACGAAGTGCGTGGGCAAACGCCGTACCTCACGCGGGAATTCTTCAGCCTTGTGGCCGAGCGCATGCCCGACGCGATTCGTGTGGTGCTGGCGCGACAGGGTTCGCGGCCGGTGGCGATGGCGTTCAGCCTGATCGGCGGCGACAGCTTTTACGGCCGCTACTGGGGCTGCCTGGCCGAGTTCGACCGGCTGCACTTCGAGACGTGTTTCTATCAGGGCATGGATTACGCGATCGCTAATGGCTTCAAGCGCTTCGACGCTGGCGCCCAAGGGGAGCACAAGTTGATTCGCGGTTTCGAGCCGGTCATCACCCACTCATGGCACTACTTGGCGCACCCGGGACTGCGAGAAGCGGTGGCGGATTTTCTGACCCAGGAACGGGCGGGGATTCTGGCGTACGCCGAAGAAGCGCGCGGGGCCTTGCCGTATCGGCAGGTGTAGCTCGATCTGTCTGGGTCCGATCAAGCGTGAACAGCTTTGTTGGCTTCGCCCTGACACCGCTGTCTCGTGGCAAGCTCAATCCTTGTGGGAGTGAGCGTGCTCACGAAGGCGGCATCGGAACCTCCCAGGACATCCGCCGCGCGCCTATTTCTTCAAGGGTCAATCCACCCCGACAAACCCACCGGTCTGATGCGCCCACAGCCGGGCATACAACCCTTTGTGCGCCAGCAGCTCGCCATGGGTCCCGCTCTCAGCGATCACGCCGTTTTCCAGCACGATCAGGCGGTCCATGCGTGCGATGGTCGACAGCCGGTGAGCAATCGCAATCACCGTCTTGCCCTGCATCAGCGTTTCCAGACTCTCCTGAATCGCCGCTTCCACCTCCGAATCCAGCGCTGACGTCGCTTCGTCCATGATCAGGATCGGCGCGTCCTTGAGCAGCACGCGGGTGATGGCGATGCGCTGACGCTGGCCACCGGACAGCTTCACGCCGCGCTCGCCCACATGGGCGTCCAGCCCGGTACGACCTTCGGAATCGGTCAGCAGCGGAATGAACTCGTCGGCGCGGGCCTTGCGCATGGCTTCCCACAATTCAGCGTCGGTCGCGTCCGGTTTGCCGTAAAGCAGGTTGTCGCGGATCGAGCGGTGCAACAGCGACGTGTCCTGGGTGATCATGCCGATGTGCGAACGCAGGCTTTCCTGAGCGACGTGGGAGATGTCCTGATCGTCGATCAGGATCCGCCCGCCCTGGACGTCATACAAACGCAGCAGCAGATTCACCAGGGTTGATTTACCGGCGCCCGACGGCCCGATCAAACCAATTTTCTCGCCCGGCTTGATGTCCAGGTTCAGGCCGTGAATCACGCCCTTGCCCTTGCCGTACTGGAAGTTGAGGTCTTCGAATTTCACTTCGCCACGGCTGACGGTCAGCTTCGGCGCAGCGTCGCGATCGGTAATGCCCACCGGCTGCGCGATGCTCTGCAGACCGTCCTGGACCATGCCGATGTTTTCGAAAATGCCGTTGACCACCCACATGATCCAGCCGGACATGTTGACGATCCGGATCGCCAGACCGGTCGCCAGCGCAATCGCGCCCACTGAGATCAGCGACTGGGTCCACAGCCACAACGCCAGGCCCGTGGTGGTGACAATCAAGATGCCGTTGAGGGTGGTGATCACGGAGTCCATTTCGGTGATCACGCGGCCGGCCAGTTGAGTCTTCTCGGTCTGTTCGCTGATGGCCTCGCGGGCGTACTGCTGCTCGGAATTGGTGTGGGCAAACAGCTTGAGCGTAGCGATGTTGGTGTAGCCATCGACGATGCGGCCCATCAGTTTGGAGCGCGCATCGGAAGAGATAACGGAGCGCGCTTTCACCCGCGGCACGAAGTACCGGAGGGCGAGGACGAACGCGATGATCCAGCTCAGCAGTGGGATCATCAGGCGCCAGTCGGCTTCGGCGAACAGCACCAGCGCGCTGATCGAATAGATCAGCACGTGCCACAACGCGTCCACCGACTGCACCGCGGAATCACGCAGCGCATTACCGGTCTGGACGATACGTTGGGCGATGCGCCCGGCGAAGTCGTTCTGGAAGAAATTCAGGCTCTGCTTGAGCACGTAACTGTGGTTCTGCCAGTTGATCATGCTGGTCATGCCGGGGCTGATGGTCTGATGCACCAGCAGGTCGTGCAGCGCAACGAAGATCGGCCGCAGCACCAGCGCGACGACGACCATCCACGTCAGCTCGAACGCATGTTCGCTGAAGAAATTCGGGTTGGGCGTGCCCTGGGCCAGATCGATGATGCGGCTCAGGTAGCTGAACAGCGACACCTCGATCAGCGCGCCGATCAGTCCCACTACCAGCAATGCGGCAAAGCTGGGCCAGACCTGACGCAGGTAATACGCGTAGAACGACGTGACAGTGTTGGGCGGGGCGGCGGTGGGGGCGTCGCGGAAGATATCGATCAGCTGTTCAAAACGGCGATAGAGCATTGGCAATGACGCCCACGCTTGAGCGGGCTCTCCTTTTGGTGGGGATTGAACACAGCGGCTTGAGAGCAGCTCAATGACAGTCTTCGGTTCAGACCGCATGAAAACGCGATTGCTCACGCTGATTCAAGGGCCGGGGCCTGAAAATGCAAAAGCCGGGCAGACGCCCGGCTTTTGCGCTTGCGGCAGGCTTAGTTCACGCGCTTGGCCGTCTTGATCAGGATCGGGTCAACCGGCACGTTCTGCATCCCGCCTTTGTTGCCGGTCTGCACGTTGACGATCTGGTCAACGACGTCCATGCCTTTCACGACCTTGCCGAACACGGCGTAACCGTAGTCACGGGCGCCGTGGTCGAGCATGGCATTGTCAACGACGTTGATGAAGAACTGGCTGGTGGCCGAGTTCACGTCCGAGGTCCGCGCCATGGCGACGGTGCCGCGCACGTTGTGCAGGCCGTTATCGGCTTCGTTCTTGATTGGGTCGTTGGTGGATTTCTGTTGCATCTGCGCGGTGAAGCCGCCGCCCTGGACCATGAAGCCCGGGATGACGCGGTGGAAAATGGTGTTGTTGTAGAAGTTGCTGTCGACGTACTTGAGGAAGTTCTGGGTGCTGACGGGCGCCTTGTCCTGGTTCAGCTCAATTTCCACATCGCCGAAGCTGGTGGTCAGCACAACGTGAGGCGCCGGAGCGGCCATCAGATTGCCGGCGAACAACACGGCAGCGGCGGAGAGGGCGATTTTCTTCAGCATGGGCAGAGTCCTGAAATTGATGTCGACTGCGAAAAAACAGGCGTAAGGGAAGCACGTTTGCGCGGATTTGGACAGTGGGGGGTGTGGCGCGCGCTGATTTCAGTGGGACCACACCCATCGTTCTCGTAGGACCGGCTTCAGCCGGGAAGAGGCCTGCTTTATCACCCTCAGTGTTGCGGTGTGACCCCTGACGCATTCCGGGCTAAAGCCGGTCCCACTGACTGCACGCGTTGTTTACAGCATCTGCTGCGGCGCCGGGAAGGGCGCGTCCAGCGGCGCGGTGTCGAAGCTCTGGATCAGCTCAATCAGGATCTGCGTCGCTGGCCCGAGCGGTTTGTCCTTGCTGGAATACAGATAGAACGTGGGATGCCGACTGCCGCCTTTATCAAGAGGCAGAATTTTCAGCACGCCCTCCTGGATCTCCCGCTCGATGACGTGGCGCGGCAACCAGGCAAAGCCCAACCCGCTGCTGACAAACGCAGCGGCCGTCGCAAGGCTGCCCACCGTCCAGCGCTGTTCGGCGCCGAGCCAGCCGACGTCGCGCGGCTGATTGCGCCCGGAGTCACGAATCACCACCTGCAACTGGCTTTCCAGATCCTGGAAATTCAACTCACGTTGCAGTTGATGCAAGGCATGGCCGGGATGGGCCACGGCGACGAACTCCACCTTGCTCATCTCATTACCCAGATAACCGGGAATGCTGAAGCCGCTAATGGCGAGGTCGGCAACACCTTCCAGCAACACTTCCTCCACCCCCGACAGCACTTCCTCACGCAGTCGCACCCGACATCCGCGGCTTTGCGGCATAAAAGCTGTCAGCGCTCGCACCAGCCGGGCGTTCGGGTAAGCGGCATCGACCACCAGACGCACCTCGGCCTCCCAACCCTGTTCCATATGATGGGCAAGGTCTTCCAACTGACTGGCGTTCTTCACCAGTTGCCGCGAGCGTCTCAACAAGACTTCACCGGCCTCGGTGAGCACGGCTTTACGGCCGTCGATGCGCAACAGCGGAACGCCGAGCTGGTCCTGCATCCTGGCGACGGTGTAGCTGACCGAGGACTGCGAACGGTGCAGCGCTTCGGCGGCCTGAGCAAAGCCGCCATGGTCGACAACGGCTTGCAGCGTGCGCCATTGATCAAGGGTCACGCGGGGCGCTTTCATCTCTCGCTCCTGTTGTCCTAAGCTGGCGGTCCCTGAATGGAGACTGCCCCATGAAAAGAATCTGTTGTGTGCTGCTGGCGATGCTGCCGCTGAGCGCGTTTGCCTACCCGATTGACGTCGAGAAAGACATCAAGGGCGTGCAGGTGGACTACAACAGTCATGACGTTGCCTACGACATCGGCAACATCACCCTGAATAACTTTGGCGATGTTCCTGCCAAGTGCAGCGTGGTCTTTCGCAACGGGCCGGAAGCCCCGCGCACGCGCCGGGTTCAGGTCGCGCCGAAAAGCAGCACCGAAGTCACCGCGAAGTTCACCCGCGACATCGTCAAACTGCGCGTCTCCCTGAGCTGCGAGCCTCTGTAACCCACGCATCAGCGTCGACGGAGCGTACGTCGGCTTCGTCGATAAAACAAATTCTTGGATGGGTTCGAGTCGAAAGCTGGCTTCTTTGATCGATATGCCTGCCGTCGGTAGGCGAGGGGATTGCCCTCCGAACGCTGGCGCGGCATCCGCCTGGACGCCTTAATCGCCCGTTAATCCCGCCCCTTGAAGATGCTCGCGTTCATCGACACTCCATTGGCACTCGTTCGCTCCTGAGTGCATTGCCCGATCGACCCGCAGGATTGCGCCGGGTCTATCGGGTTTTTTCTTTCCGGGTCCCGAGTCGCCGCCAACGGTGGCGAGCCGACTGCTTAATAGACAGGGCATGGCCAACCGGCTAAGGTCGCCGCCTTCAAAAAAGGGGCAACCATGGGCTATCTACTTTTTGTGACGCTGATTCAGGCGTTCTCCTTCAGCCTGATCGGCGTCTATCTGGCCGGGCACGTCGACAGCTACTTTGCCGTGCTGCTTCGCGTCGTGCTGGCTGGGTTGGTGTTCATCCCGCTGACGCGCTGGCGTCGCGTCGAGCCTCAATTCATGCGCGGCATGCTGTTGATTGGCGCGCTTCAGTTCGGCGTCACCTACGTCTGCCTGTACCTGAGCTTTCGCGTGCTGACGGTCCCCGAAGTGCTGCTGTTTACCATCCTCACGCCGCTCCACGTCACGCTGATCGAAGACGCTCTTAACCGGCGCTTCAATCCGTGGGGCCTATTGGCGGCCATGGTCGCGGTGCTCGGCGCCGTGATCATTCGTTACGACCGGGTTGATCCGAATTTCCTCGGCGGCTTCCTGCTGCTGCAGGTGGCGAATTTCACCTACGCCGCAGGGCAGGTGCTCTACAAACACCTGGTGGCCCGTTACCCCAGCGATCTCCCGCATTACCGTCGCTTCGGCTATTTCTACCTCGGCGCCCTGGCCGTGGCGTTGCCAGCATTTCTGCTGTTCGGGAATCCGCAGCATCTGCCGGACGCGCCTCAACAGTGGGTTGTGCTGCTGTTCCTCGGCCTGTGTTCCACCGCCCTCGGCATGTATTGGTGGAACAAGGGCGCGTGCCTGGTCAATGGCGCCACACTCGCGGTGATGAATAACCTGCACGTGCCGGTGGGGCTGCTGATCAATCTGTTGATCTGGGGACAGAACGAGGACCTCGGCAAGCTGTTTTTAGGCGGGCTGGTGATTGTTTCTTCGGTGTGGATCAGTCGGCGCGGTCTTGTTCAACGCCGGGCCATTCTCTGAAACAGCCGGGTTAGACGCCCGCGTCACCGACATCAGCGAGGGTGATGTTAGATATCTTCATGCGTGGTTTTTCATGTTGGGATCAAGCGAATAGATTGGCCCCAACGAAACGACTTAACCCACTTACCAGCAACTACGCGGAGATCTACATCATGAAAAAGTCCATTGCCTTCGGTTTCGCATTGTCCATCCTGGCTGCCGGTTCTGCCTTCGCCAGCCCTGAGCACATCCACCAACGCGCCATCGTCGACGCTTCCAGCGCTACCGTTCTGGACAGCAAAGTCGCCAGCAGAGAGGCGGTCAAGCCCTTCGCCACTCAGACCTCCGGCACCGTCACCGTTGCTGAAAACCGCAAAGAGTTCGGGTCGAGCTATCAGCGTTATCAGTAAGTCTCTGGGTGTAACAAGACCCACAATAAAAGCCCGGCAGATGCCGGGCTTTTTGTTGTTTTAATTTCTTTTTATTCATGAGCGCGTCGGCTATCGCGCGGGGCTTGAGCACGATTCTCCAGACTGTAATCTCGCACCACGTCAGCAATGCGCAAGTGGTAATCACCGAATACTTGCCTACGCCCCGTAAGTTGCGCGGCACGATGCAACTCAAGGCCGCGCCATCGTTTAATGGCTTCCTCATCACGCCAAAATGACAGCGACAGAACTTTTTCTGGCTCGCTGAGGCTCTGATAACGCTCCACTGAAATGAACCCATCCAAACCTTCCAGCAATGGCTTCAGTTCAGCCGCAAGATCAAGATACCGCTGGTATTGCTCCTCATGTGGCCACGCTTCAAAAATAACAGCGATCATTGTTGAGTCTCCCGGCTGCGATGGAAATAAGGAATCCGAGCATTAAGCGAGGGCAAGTAGCGCCATTGATGAGCGCGGACAGCGGCGTTGGGCCGTCTACGCAACAGTTCTGAAACCGCTTCAGAGGCAATACGCAAAGCGAGTTGCTGGCCTGGGCATTCGTGTCTGCCTGAGCCAAAGCTGAATATTCGACGGTGTGGCCGTGTGAGCAAAAAGTTGTCGGGATCCGGGTTTGCGCAAGGATCCCTGTTCGCTGAAGCCAGTAACAAAAGAACCGTATCCCCGGCCTTCAGGACGCTGCCTTCGATAACACACTGCCCGGCAACGAACCGCCGGGTGTTTTGTATGGGGGAGTCGTGGCGCGCCGCCTCGGCTACCCACTCTGCAACACGCGCCGGTTGTTGAGGGGGTTCAAACAGGTCGGGGTTACGATGAATTGCTATGAGGGTGTTGCCGATCAAGCCTGCGGTGGCTTCGCAGGTCTGTGACAACAGGCCGATCAGATTAGCGATCAATGCGTCTCGATCTTTCCAGCCCGTCACGTCACATTCCCTCAACACGTGGCTCATGAAGCGACTTCTTTCATCCTCGCCAAGCAGCAACTCTGCGAACAGTTGACTCAACCGAGTCGCTCCGGCATCGGCCTCATCCAGCTTGGTCTTGTCGCTTATGGGGGAAAGGCAGCCCACAAAATTCTGGGTCAGGGTCACAACTTCACGTAACTGGGTGAAAGGAACGCCCATCAAGGTTGCCGTGACGGATACGGGCAACGTCCACATCAATTCGTTGAGGTCGTCAACCGGGGCATGGAGGGACTCGAACAACTGCGACACTATTTCTGCGATGTTTTGGTCATGCACAGAAGCCAAAGCGGGCGCGATGGCCATTCTTGGACACTGGTGTTCAGCTCCTTCGTTCATGCGCATAAGACGACCGAAAATACGTCCCGCGGCGCCCTGTGCAATGGCGAGAGGAACCGGCTCATCAAGAGGACGGACTCGACAGTCCGAATGTTCCAGAATGGCCTCTATGGCACTGGCATCACTGGCGATCCACATGCGTAGATCTGCATCGAACAACAGCCCCTTTCGTTGCCTTAAACCAGCGTAATAAATATAAGGGTCGGCATGGCTGGCTGCTTCAAACGGCGTCATTTCTGAAAGTCCTGTTCACAAGGAACGGCTAATATCCGGCACTGCGCACGTTAACGATTCGTTCAGGAACGAAATATGGACTCCCCAGGCAATGACATCGCCATTTCAAGGGTCGCCGGCGCAATCGCCGAACCAGCCAGGACGAAGATGCTCTGTTCGTTGATGGATGGGCATGCACGTACCAGCACAGAAATGGCTGTCATCGGCGACGTAAGTGCCTCTACTGCAAGCGCGCATTTGGCGAGGCTCAAAGAGGACGGGCTGCTGAAGCTGCACACGCAGGGCAGGCATCGGTATTACAGTTTGGCGGACGCAGACGTGGCCCGGGCGATTGAGGCCCTCATGGTGATCAGTCAGAAGCCAGACGCCCGGTTCGTCCCGAATACCCCGGGTCGACTCCAAATCGCACGCACCTGTTATGACCACATGGCGGGTTCATTGGCCGTAAAACTGCACGATCGTTTCCTCGAGTCAGGCTGGCTGACCATGTCAGCCCCTGACGACGGTAATTATCAACTCACTGTCAGCGGCGAAAAAGCGATGGCCGACTTGGGGCTCGATGTAGGGACAGTCAGGGCGCAGCGACGTCGCTTCGCCTGCTCATGCCTGGATTGGAGCATGCGCCGCCCGCATCTCGCCGGAGCACTGGGTGCTGCCTTCCTGCACATAGCGACCAGCCGCAAATGGGTTATTCAGGACCTCGACAGTAGGGCGCTGGCGTTGACGCCCAAGGGAACGAAAGAGTTCTCCATTCGATTCGGGGTCAGCACTGAAAACAATGCGCCATAGCTGCACTTGGTCGTTAAACGCCGCCCGGTTGCTGCAGACTTTGATTCGACGACATCTTCTCCAGCCCCAACCGTAAATCCGCCCCACTCGGCTGTTGATAAACCCCCAGCCCGAACTCCGGCAGCACCGCGAGCAGATAATCGAAGATATCCCCCTGAATCCGCTCGTAGTCACCCCAACTGGTCGTGCGGGTAAAGCAGTAGATTTCCAGCGGAACACCCTGGGCCGTGGCTTCCATCTGGCGGACCATGCAGGTCATGTCCGGGTGAATGTCGGCGTGGCTTTTCAGGTACGCCAGGGCGTAGGCGCGGAACGTGCCGATGTTGGTGATGCGGCGGCGGTTGGCCGACATCTCGGCGACGTTGCCCTGGGCTTGATTCCATGCCTTGAGCTCGGCTTTCTTGCGGCCCATGTAGTCGGTCAGCAGGCGGACCTGGGTCAGCTTCTGTTCTTCTTCATCGGAGACGAACCGCACGCCGCTGGCATCGATGAACAGGCTGCGCTTGATCCTGCGCCCGCCGGACTGCTGCATCCCGCGCCAGTTCTTGAACGACTCGGACATCAGGCGCCAAGTCGGGATCGAGACGATGGTCTTGTCGAAATTCTGCACCTTGACGGTGTGCAGGGTGATGTCCACCACGTCGCCGTCGGCGCCGACCTGTGGCATTTCGATCCAGTCGCCGACCCGCAGCATGTCGTTGCTGGTCAGTTGCACGCTGGCGACGAAGGACAGCAGGGTGTCTTTGTAGACCAGCAGAATCACCGCTGACATCGCGCCGAGTCCGGAAAGCAGCAGCAACGGCGATCGATCAATCAGCGTGGCGACGATGATGATCCCGGCGAACACGTACAGGATCATTTTCGTCAGCTGCACGTAGCCCTTGATCGAGCGGGTGCGGGCGTGTTCGGTGCGCGCGTAGATATCCAGCAACGCGTTGAGTAGCGCGCCGACGGTGAGCATGAGGAAGAGGATGGTGAACGCCAGCGCGATGTTGCCGAGTACGTGGTTGGCAGCGTTGCTGAGGTTCGGGACCAGATTGAGACCGAACTGGATCACTACCGAGGGCGTGACCTGGGCCAGTCGGTGGAAGACTTTGTTATGGAGAAAGTCATTGAGCCAGAACAGCGACGGCTGGCGGCTCAGGGCTTTCATGGCGTAGAGGATCATCCATCGCGCCAGCCGCCCGAGCACGAAGGCGGCGATGAGCAGTAACAGCAAGCCGGTGATCGTGCGCAGCATTGGCTGGTTTTCCAGCAGCGTCCAGATTTCCTGGGCGCGTAGCCAAAGCGAATGGGTGTCCATGGGCGCTGGATCTCCTGATCAAAAATGGGGGGCGCGATTAGAGCATTGATAGGGAAGCGAGGGCAGGGTAGGCCAAATCCGGTAACAAAATAGGCCCTTTGAGCTAAAGAGGCTCGGCGAATCCGGCTTAAACCGGTAACCTATGCGACTGTTTTTTTGTATTACGCCGAGGTAACACCCGTGTTCTCCCAATTCGCCCTGCACGAACGCCTGCTAAAAGCCGTGGCCGAACTCAATTTCGTCGAGCCTACGCCTGTGCAAACAGCGGCCATTCCGCTGGCGCTGGAAGGACACGATCTACGGGTGACGGCGCAGACCGGCAGCGGCAAGACTGCCGCGTTCGTGTTACCGATGCTCAATCGCCTGATGGGCCCGGCCAAGGTTCGCGTCGACATCCGCGCGGTGATCCTGCTGCCGACCCGCGAGCTGGCCCAGCAGACGCTCAAGGAAGTGGAGCGTTTCTCCCAGTTCACGTTCATCAAGGCCGGGCTGATCACCGGCGGCGAAGACTTCAAGGTCCAGGCCGCGATGCTGCGCAAAGTGCCGGACATCCTGATCGGTACGCCGGGCCGTCTGCTGGAGCAACTCAACGCGGGCAACCTCGACCTCAAGCAGGTTGAACTGTTGGTCCTCGACGAAGCCGACCGCATGCTCGACATGGGTTTTGCCGAAGACGTCGAGCGTCTGGCCGGCGAATGCGCCAACCGTCAGCAGACCATGCTGTTCTCGGCCACCACCGGTGGTTCGGGCCTGCGCGAAATGATCGGCAAAGTCCTGAAAGACCCGCAGCACCTGCAGGTCAACAGTGTCAGCGAACTGGCTCCGGGCACCCGTCAGCAGATCATCACTGCCGACCACAACGTGCACAAAGAGCAGGTCCTCAACTGGCTGCTGGCCAACGAGACCTACCAGAAAGCAATCATCTTCACCAACACGCGCGCCATGGCCGACCGCATCTACGGTCGCCTTGTGGCGCTCGAGTACAAGGCGTTCGTGCTGCACGGCGATAAAGACCAGAAGGATCGCAAGCTGGCGATCGACCGTCTGAAGCAGGGCGGCGTGAAGATCCTGGTGGCGACCGATGTCGCGGCCCGTGGTCTGGACGTCGACGGCCTGGACATGGTCATCAACTTCGACATGCCGCGCACGGGCGACGACTACGTTCACCGCATTGGCCGCACCGGCCGTGCCGGCGGCGAAGGTCTGGCGATCTCGCTGATCACCCATGGTGACTGGAACCTGATGTCCAGCATCGAGCGCTACCTGAAGCAGAAGTTCGAGCGCCGCACGATCAAGGAAGTCAAAGGCACCTACACCGGGCCGAAGAAGGTCAAGGCGTCGGGCAAGGCGGTCGGAGTGAAGAAGAAAAAAACCGATGGCAAAGGTGACAAGAAGGGCGACAAAAAGAAAGCCGTCGCCAAGGGCCCGACCAAGCGCAAATCGGTAAATCGTCCGAAGGCCGAGCCTTTGGTCAGCCAGGACGGGATGGCGCCGCTGAAAAAGCGCGTCACGCGTCCGCCAGTCGCTGAATAACCCCATTCTGCCTCCCGGCCAGCCCGCTGAACGGCTGGCCCTGCACTGGGTCACAACCACTGAGCATCAAGCCCGATGACCGGACGTCACGGGTATTGCCCTGTTGGCCCACTGGAGGATGAAACATGTCTAAACGATACGACTGGGACCTGATCGAGCGTCTGTTGCACCACGTACAAAACAGCGTCGCAATTGCCGATGCATCAGAAGCGTCTGCCGCAGAATTGAGAGCGTTGTTGCTCGAACGTGGGTTCATTGCCGCCCACACGAGTGGTGATGGCGGGAATGGCGAAGGCGCGACCCTTACGCCTCGAGGCGCGAGCTTGCTGGCGATGATCGACAGCAGCATTCCAGGCAACGACCATCCGCGTCAGGTGCTGGATGAACAGGCCGATGCGCTGGATAAGGCGACCTTTGATGAGGTGGCCTCAAAGGCGCAAATCGCCTGATGCTGAAAGCGTCCTGATCAGGACGCTTTTTTTATGCTCTTGTAGCAACTCAAGTCTGTGAAGTCCTTGCGCACATCGGCGATTTTCGCCAGCAACTTCTGCCGTTGATCAGGGGTACTCTGCGCCATCAGATCCGCAATCAAAGAAATCGCTGCCTGCTCGGTATGGTCGTAGGTGGCGCGATACTCGGGTGTCCAGAAGGTCTGGCGATCCTGCAACAGACTGGCAATCTTCTGATCAAAATCCCCGGCCTTGCGCTGTTTGACCGCCGCGAGCAGCAGCGACTGCCAGTGCGCGCGGTTGTCGATCCACAGCCGGTTCTGCTCGCCTAGCGAGGTCGACCACTGCATCACGCGAGCCTGTTGGCCTGCATTCAGCTTGCCCATCCAGGGCGTCAGACGTTTCTCCATCCGTTGAGCGCGTTCACTGATCTGCTTGTCCAGCGGCTGGTCGACGTACTCGTCCTCATGCTTGCGCAGGTCCTTGGCGAATGCGGCTTCCATCTCGGCCACCTGCTGATCGTCCAGCTGACGAAGCAGCTCGACCGCCGAGGGCGTGATTTCTTTGGAGAGGGTGGCGATGGCTTGCCGCGCTTCGGCGGTGCGTGCCTTGAGCTGCTCCTGATTGACCTGGTTGTTTTCGACCATCCCTTGCAGACGGTCCAGCCAGTCGAGGTAACCGGGAATCTGAGTGGTGCAGTGCCAGCTCAAGTGCTCTTTCAAGCGCTCATCGAGCCAGTCTTTCTGCGAAGCGTTCATGTCCAGGTAGTCGTTGAGCGACCAGGGAATGATGAAGTCCAGATGTCGATACGTCAGACCAATCTGACTGCACCCCGCCAACAGCGTCAGGCTCAGCCACAGCGAAATAAAGGTCTTCAACACAATGCCCATGACAGCTCCTTGCCGGTTCGTCTCACCGTTATAGAGCAAGTCAGGTCATGGCGGTTCAACCCATCAGAAAAACGAGCGCACGACCTTAAGGGTAACGGTGCTTTCGCACTGGGTGTTGTGGCCGCTGTAGGCGCTGCAATCGGCGCCGGTCAGGCTCGAGCCGCTGTACATCAGGTTCATGTCCATGCCCAGAACAGGGCGCGACACGTTGAACGACCAGTCGCTGTAGGCGTTGACCACGCCGCCGCCGTCGATGATCGTGGGCGAATCGAGCTGGTGGTTGCCGTACTGCATGCGCAGGTCCAGGCCCAGGGGAATCATGCTGCCCAGGTCGAGAAACACGGTGCTGTCCTGGCGACCGGCGTCGGTGCTGAAGGCAGTGCCGATGCGGCTGTCGAAGATGCGGAAACCGGCATAAAGCTCGTGGCTGTCGAGCTGGTCGGTATTCGGGTAGCTGTAGCGAATGACGCCAAGCTCGTAACCGAGGGTTTTGTCGAAGGGCTTCTTGAAGCCCATGTAGGAGTCGACTTCCAGCGCGGTGTCGGGGGTCAGCCCTGCGCTGGGGGACCATTGCCCGAAGTAGAAACCGCTGTCGTGGGTCAGATCGAGTCCGCCGTGGAACTTGGTATCGGCACCGCTCGGTGTCACCAGGCCCTGGGCCATGGTGCGGCTGGGCGTCGTGCCGAGCTTCAGGCTGAAGTCGCCCAGTTCCCGCTCGATGACTTGAGCGCTGGCGGCGTGATGCATGAGGGCGGCGCAGGTAAACACCGCACCGGTCCAACGGTTGAAACAGCGAGCATAAGGCATGCTTCACTCCTTTCAGGTTTCAGAGGAGTGGGTCGAAGGTTTCTATCCGAAAGCCGAATGGCCTGGCAAGAACCGCGAGCTAGAGCGGTGCAAGGATACCGCCGATTGGCGCCATCTCACGACCATTGGTCGATTCGAGGCAGATGCGCAGAACTTTGCGATCAGTTCGCGGGGGAAATCAGCTGATTGACGACGATCAAGGCTTGAGGAAAAGACGGATAACCGCTGGTGGCTACGTCCAGTTTTTCGTACTGGGTGCGGTACTTCTGTGCCTTTTCCTGATCGTCCATTCCGGCCCTTTGCGCAAGCAGGGCGATGGCCAGCGGGTAGTTGCGATCTGCAGAATCATTGAGCCTGGCATCGATCAGCTTCGGCTCGGCGTTCTGACGCAGAAGCAGTATGGCCTGGTAAAACTCGGCTTCGCCGGTTGTGTCTTCGCGTGCTGCCCGTTCAAGAAGCGCGCTGGCGAGTTCGTCGTTTTCGGCGCGACGTTCGTTGGTCAGTAGCTTGGCCTGGAGCATGTCGTTCTGGTACAGCAGGTAGTCGGCACGGCAGGCGCTGCCCGGTATCGAGGTGTCACATCCGTGGGTCACACAGCCGGTGAGCCCGAGGCTGAGCAGGGCGCCAATGATCATCCGTTTGTTCATATCGGTTTCCGCAGAGACGTCAGCAGATCAGGGCATCGTCCGCTCTTTTCCATGACCCATGGGTAACAGCATCGAGGAGCAGTCATGTGACGAGAGTAAAGCAGAGCTTTGTACAGCGAGGGAGCGATAGACCTGGCGCTTTGTGATCAAAGCGCCTGGATGTCGACCGCGGAGGCGGGAGAAAATTTACTTTTTGCCGAGGGAGATCTGTTTGGATGGGCCGAAGGTCTGGCCGCTGACACCTTTGGCGATCTGTTGGATCTCGCCACCGGATTTCAGGAAAGCTGCAATTTGTGCGTTGATCGAATCGCTGGTCTCAACGGCAGGAGCTGGCTTGGCTTTCGAATTGGATGCTTTTACACGCATGGCTGCTATTGACCTATATAAATTTAATACGGCCGGCCATCCTATCGGAATTGACCGGAAATTGCTTGGGTATTATCGGACGGGGGGAGGCGTCACGGTCGCAAGGATGAGCGCAATTATTTTCCGAAAGCAGCGGCTAAATGACTGTTTTAATTGCGATGTTTAATCTGGCGTTCCGTCGATTATGCCCGGCGTTCAAGGCGGCCGAACGGCTCGACGACCTGACGAATGGCTTTAGCTCGGCACCGCTTGCGTTGCGTGGTTCATCAAGGCGTTGATTTCCAGGGCGGCGATGCCGGCGGCAGATGTCGATCCGAAATGGCCACCGGAATGCCCGCCCGAATTCGGGTAGAATGCCGCCCACGTAACGAGGGTATCTGCACATGGCTTTAGTCGGGCGCTACAACAGTTTGCAAGTGGTTAAACACACTAACTTCGGTTTATATCTGGACGGGGCACAAGACGGCGAAATTTTGCTGCCCAACCGATATATTCCCAAAGATATTCCCAGCGAAGATGAAGACTGGCTCAACGTCTTTATTTATCTGGACAGCGATGACAAGTTAATCGCCACCACCGAGAAACCCAAGGTTCAAGTGGGTGAATTTGCCAGCCTCAAAGTGGTTGAAGTCAACAGCATTGGCATCTTTCTGGATTGGGGTCTGCCCAAGGATTTGCTGCTGCCGTACTCGGAAGAGAAGCAGCCGCTAAAGGCCGGTGATTACTGCGTTGTGCATGTCTACCTCGACAAGCACACCCGCCGCATCACTGCTACCACGCGTCTGGATCGTTATCTGGACAAGGTGCCGGCCAACTACACCGTCGGGCAGGAAGTGGACTTGCTGGTGGCGGAAGAAACCGCGATGGGTTTCAAGGCGATCATCAACAACAAGCACTGGGGCCTGATTCACAAGAACGAGGTGTTCAAGTTCCTGCGTTCGGGCAAACAGGAAAAAGGCTTCATCAAGGAAGTGCGCAGCGACGGCAACATCAGCCTGAGCCTGCAACCGGTGGGCGAGCAGCTTGCCAGCAGCCTCAACGCGCAGATCCTCGGCAAGTTGCGTGACAACAACGGCGTATTGCCCGTCAGCGACAAGAGCGATCCGCAGGTCATCAGCAACCTGTTCGGCGTCAGCAAAGGCAACTTCAAGAAAGCGATCGGCGCACTGTACAAACAGGGCCAGATCGTCATCCACGCCGACCGTATCGAACTGGTCTGACGTGACACTCGGCTGCAGCGCGGGATGGCCTGCGCTGCGGTCGTCTGATTAGTCTTGCCAGATCACTTCTGTATGAAACTGGCGAAGCTCAGGTTTGCGCCGTTCGGGCGCATGTCCTTCAAGTACGAATCCTTGTCAGCCGAGAGCTCCAGGCTCACGGTGGACTTGCGCTTGCCTTCGTTGCGAACCACCACCGCGTCTTTCTGATCGCGCAGGAACTTGGTGGTCACCTTCAGGTGAATCAACTCATCCGTGCTCGGCGTGTGCAACAGCAGATGCAGCCACTCGTACTGACCCACCGCCAGACGGCTCATGGGCAAATCAAACCACCAGATATTGCGCTTGGGGTCGAGCACGGCGAAGTGCGTGTTATTGGTGCCGAGCACGGCGCCGCCGAGCTGTTCATTACGGCGCGCAATGGCCTGCTGCTTATCGAGTTTCATAACATTCCTGGATCACGGTCTCGTCAACCTGGCCCGACGCCCTGAGCGCCGCCGGTTCGGTCGCGCATTCTCCGGGGTTCTCGGGGAAACATAAAGGCAAAATTGGCTGGCGCGATTCGCGGGCTTTCATGGGGACGCGGAGCGTCCCGGGCTGCATTTCCACGCGGAGCGTGGGAACGATCAAATGTCAGCGCCTGGACTGGCCTCTTCCCGGCTAAAGCCGGTCCCACTAAAAAGCACCGCGTGCCGTCAGTGCGACCGGAGGCGCCTCGCGTAGGACCGGCTTCAGCCGGGAAGCTTTTGATGTGCCTACCGCTGGTTATTAGGATGGATTCCGATCCCTCCAGGTGCATGGAAAACCCAAACTCAAGGCGCCATTTCAATCCATTCGCGAAATAATTGAACCTCTGATTCACCGCTCCGGTCAGTTCTAGTGTCGAGGTAATGACAACCTATTCTCACCCTGGAGTTAACCCTATGAGCAGCACCGGCGATAAAGTCAAAGGCTTGGCCAACGAAGCGGTAGGCAACGTCAAGCAGGGCGTCGGCAAAGTGACCGACAATGACAAACTGCGTGCCGAAGGCAAAGCGCAGGAAATCAAAGGCGAAGCGCAACAAACCGTTGGCGACGCAAAAGACGCTGTGAAAAAAGGCGTCGACAAGGTCTAAATCCCTTGCGCTCGGGGCTGCCATGCTCCCGGCGACCTGATTTGCATCACCGTAACGGCCATCCTTCGATGGCCGTTATCGTTTGCGCCCTCGACCGCCTGAAACACATCAAATGTAGCCAATACCCCGGGCGCCCTGTAAAAAGCCAGCCCGTTCGGGCAACTGACGGAATTTCAACGCAATTGCCCGCTCGTATGCATACCGCTTGTAGAAACGCCTGAATCAATAACCGTGCTTCGGCTACATCTGTGTCGCGAAGGAGACGCCATGATATTCCCGGACTTGCGCCAGCTCAGCATCAAGACAGTGTTGGTCAGAACGGTCAAAGAGTTTCTCGATGACGAGATGTCGACCTATGCCTCGGCACTGGCCTACCAGATGCTGTTTTCGCTGTTCCCGTTCCTGCTCTTCCTGATTGCCCTCATCGGCTTCCTGCACCTGCCGGACTTTTTCAGCTGGTTGCGGCTGCAATCCGAACTGGTCCTGCCGCCCCAGGCCCTCGACCAGGTCAATCCGGTCATTGACCAGTTGCAACAATCCAAAGGCGGCTTGCTGTCGATCGGTATCGTCATCGCACTCTGGACCGCCTCGGCTGGCGTGCGCCTGATGATGAGCGCCATGAACGCCGCGTACGACGTAGTCGAAGCGCGCCCGGCCTGGAAACGCATTCCGCTGTCGGTGTTCTACACCATCGGTATCGCTGGCATGCTGTTAACGGTTGCCGCGCTGATGGTCACCGGCCCGGTGGTCATGAACTGGCTCGCCGCGCAGATTGGCATGGAAGATTTCATCGTCACCTTGTGGACGGTTCTGCGCTGGCCGCTGATCATCATCCTGCTCATGGTGGCGGTGGCGATCATGTACTACGTCATGCCCGACGTTAAACAGAGCTTCCGCTTCATTACCCCAGGCTCAGTGCTTGCGGTCGTGGTGTGGATTGTTGCTTCGCTGGGCTTTGCCTACTACGTGAAAACCTTCGCTGACTACAATGCGATGTACGGCAGCATCGGCGCGATCATCGTGCTGTTGCTGTATTTCTACATCTCGGCAGCGGTGTTGTTGCTGGGCGCCGAGATGAACGCGGTGATCGAGCACATGTCAGCCGAGGGCAAAGAGAAAGGCGAGAAGGAAGAAGGTGAGCGCGATGGCACGGCCGATTTCAATACGGTGCACCTCAAGCAGCACGTCTCGGGTCTCGGCCGCGATCACAGCCATGACCACGATTACACCCCAACGCCGCCGGTGCTGAAGACCGACAAATTCTGATCACGCTCTAGGCAGACGGCGCCCGCTTGTGGGGCCTCTGCCCGTTGCAGAGGGTCCGCAATGATTCGCGAAATTCTGAAAATGGGCGACGAGCGCTTGCTGCGCATCGCGCCGCCTGTCCCCGAGTCGATGTTCGGTTCGCAAGAGCTGAAGACACTTATCGAGGACATGTTCGAAACCATGGAAAGCGTCGGCGGTGTCGGCCTGGCTGCGCCGCAGATTGGCATTGATCTGCAACTGGTGATCTTCGGTTTCGAGAGCAGCGATCGTTATCCGGATGCGGAGGCCGTTCCCCAGACCATCCTGCTCAATCCGTTGATTACGCCGCTTGAGCAAACCCTGGAAGAGGGCTGGGAAGGCTGTCTGTCCGTGCCGGGCCTGCGCGGTGTGGTTGATCGCTACGAGCACATCCGCTACGAGGGTTTCGACCCGGACGGCAAGCTTATCCAGCGTGAAGCCCGCGGTTTTCATGCGCGGGTCGTCCAGCATGAATGCGATCACCTGATCGGCCGGTTGTACCCGTCACGCATTACCGACTTCAGCCGCTTCGGCTTCATCGAAGTGCTGTTCCCGGGGATGGACCCGAACGCGGACGAATAACGGCTTCGTTGTGCAACGAAACTTGTCGGCATACGAGTAAACCTGTGGGAGTGAGCTTGCTCGCGAAGAGGCAGGTACATCCGCTAAACATTCGGCGGCTGAGCCACCGCTTTCGTGAGCAAGCTCACTCCCACAAGTTTTGCAGCGGCATCGTAAACAACTTCGCTCCCACAGGCTTTTCAGCGTTATCAAGGGCGAACACATTCCGCCTGGACTATCTGCAGCTCATATTATTTATCTGGCTTGATGAACCGCAGGGTCATGCGGTCGGACTCGCCGATTGCCAGATAATTCGCCTTGTCCTGCTCACCCTTGACCAGCGCCGGCGGCAGTGTCCAGACGCCGTCGGGGTAGTCCTTGGTGTCTTTGAGGTTGGCGTTGATTTCGCTCTCGCCAGCCAGCTTGAAACCCGCCTGCTGCGCCAGTTTCACGACGTAGTCCGTCGGCAGGTAACCGTTCTTTTCGTTCTCCTTGGCGGTGGTGCCGGGTTTGGCCCGGTGATCGACCACGCCCAGCGTCCCGCCCGGTTTCAATACCTCGTAAAACGCCTTGAATGTGGCCGCTTCGTTGCCGGCGTCGACCCAGTTGTGCACGTTGCGGAAGGTCAGCACCGTGTCGGCCGAGCCTGGCGTGCCGAACACCGGCGCCTGAGGCGCATAGGCCACGACCTCGACCTTGCCGTAATGGGCAGGGTCAGCGGCGTATTTCTGCTTCAGGCTGTCGGCGGATTTCTTCGCGTAATCGCTGATGGCGGGGTCGACGATGGCGGCCACGTAATGGCCTTTATCCCTAAGCAGCGGCGCCAACAGTTCGCTGTACCAGCCATTGCCCGGCGTGATTTCGATGACCGTCTGATCAGGGCGCAGGCCAAAAAACGTTAGCGTCTGCTCAGGGTGACGGTATTGATCGCGGGCCGCATTTTGCGGCACTCGCCAGTCGCCACCCAGCAGGGTCGCGAACTGCTCGTGACTGACGGTGGATTCGGGCGCAGCACTCGCCGCCACTGCCAAGCCCGTTGCCGAAAGTGCCGCGAGGGAGAAAACCATAAGCGCCGGCTTCATGTGCGTCCTGCCTGACCAAGAAATGATCGGCGAGGCTAGCACGGGACGCCAGGCCTTCGATGGCGCGTTTGGTTTGGTCCACCGCAGGAAAGGTTCTAAGCCGCTATTGCGTTACGGGCCAGTCAAATGAGCCAGTGCCACCAATCGCTTGGTCTGGTGATAACGCTCCAGGCGCGAGGCCAGTTCCTGGGGCAGCTGCAATGTTTCTACGAAACCGAGTCGCTGATAAAAGCCGTTCAGCTCAGGTTCACAGAACAACCAGACGTTTCCTTCAACCGACGTCAGCGCTGCGGCGATCAGCCCCGCCGCGACACCCCGCCCGCGCTCGGCGGGCGCAACGAACAGCCCGGTCAACCAGTGCCCACCCGCAACAGGCGTCAAGCACATACCGCTAACAATCTCCGACCTGCGCGCCACCCACATCTGTGCCTCGCCCCTGGCGCGCATGGGTGAGCGATGGGCGCGGTAGAACTTCTCCAGCAACGGGCGCTGCACGTCGGGAAGGGGCAAAAACTGGATGTCGGGCATGGGCTGCGGGCGTCGGATAAAGGATCGATGGGCGCATGGTTCTACCGTCATAACCAATCGATCTACAAGTTTTTCCTGCGTCGTTGCACAACCGGTTATCAGCCCGAATGCAGGAACCGGCAATGCCCCACTACCTGGACGACGCGCAGCGCGAAGAGATCAAGCGTTTGCGCGCAAGCTTTACGGGCCGCACGGAGTGGCCGACCTGGTTGCTGCTGATCGGTCTGTACACAGGCTGGCCGACGTTGTTGCTTGCCAGTCCGCACTTGGGCGTGTGGCCGACGACGCTGTTGATGATCCCGCTGCTGGTGCTGTGGATGTCCGTGCAACACGAGGTGCTCCATGGCCATCCGACCCGTTCGTTGCGATTGAACAAGGTGCTCGGTTACGCACCATTTGCGGTGTGGTACCCGTACACCCTGTATCGCGACACCCATATGCAGCACCACTGCGACGAAGACCTGACCGTGCCCGGCCGCGACCCGGAGAGCCGCTACCTGAGTCAGCTGCACTGGAAGCAGACTGGCAAAGTGATGCGTTTCTTGCGCTGGCTCGACAAGACCCCGCCGGGGCGTCTGGTGTTTGGCGTACCGTTGGCGCTGAGCAGTCTGATCGTTGGCGAAACCCGGCGATTGCTGCGTGGCGAGCGCCAGGCCTGGGCGATGTGGTCCACCCATGGTGGATTGCTGGTGCTGATGTTTTGGTTCATCGAGCATTACAGCGCGATCTCGGCCTTGCATTACGTGCTCTTCTGCAGCGTCCCGGCGCTGGCGGTGTCGATGGTTCGCTCCTACTACGAGCACCGTCCGGGCGAGCAACCCCAGGAGCGCACGGTGATCAACGAAGCCTCATGGCCGTGGGCCTGGCTGTTCCTGAATCTGAATCTGCACCTTGTGCACCACGACTTGCCCGGCTTGTCGTGGTATCACATGCCCGTCGTGTATCGGGCGCGGCGCGAGGCGTGGCTGACGCGCAGCGGCGGATTTCTGGTGGCCGGTTACGCGGAACTCTTTCGCCGGCACAGCTTCAATCCTATCGACAGCCCGCAACATCCTTACGTCTGATCAGGAATATCGAACATGCCCCAAGGCTTCGCCGAACTGTTGATGTACGTCGCGCCGCCGCGCGTTCAGCAGGCGCAGGGGCAGTGGCTGAAACGAACAGTGGAAATCCTTGGCGTGGAGCGTCTCGATGCTGCGGATCTGGATCTGAAAGCGCTGTGGCTGTCGCCGCACTTGCTGCTGACGCAAACCTGCGGTTATCCGTTGATGACTGAATTGCGGGGCAGGGTTCAGGTGGTCGGGCGTCCTGTGTACCAATTGCCCCACAGCGCCAACGGCAATCACTGCAGCCTGTTGGTCGCCCGTGAGGACGATCCGCGTCAGGCTCTCGTCGAGTTCAGGGGCAGTCATGGCCTGCTGAATTCGCGGGATTCCAATTCGGGCATGAACCTGTTCCGGCACGCATTAGCCCCACTTCAACAGGATGGCAGGTTCTTCGCCGACACCACGCTCACCGGCGGTCATCGCGCCAGCCTTGCTGCGATCAAAGCGGGCAATGGTGATCTGGCGGCCATCGACAGCGTGACCTTCGACTACTTGGCCCGCGACGCCAGCGAGGAGGTCGCCGGGGTAACGGTGATTGCGCGTACGGCGGAGGGGCCGTGCTTGCCCTACATCACGCGGCTCGGCGCAGATGCTGATGCCATCCGCGCGGCCATGAATCAGGCGCTGAGGGAACTCCCCGATGTTGCCCACCTGTTGGCGATCAGCGAGGTGTTACCGGCGAGCGAGCCCGATTACCAGGTGCTGCTCGACTACCAGCGGCAGGCTGTATCCCTGGGTTTGCCGTTGCTTTAGTTATTCCGTTATGATCTATAAGAATCACTTTTAAGTATTTTTACTGCATAACCGCGCTTGCTAGCATGGCCTCTCGGAAAGTCCCGATGATAAAAATTTCAGGGCAGGGGATGTCTTATGGCTGGCGCCGACGTTATGCATCGCCACTACCTCAGCGAACTCTTTGTGCAGCACCACGCGTGGCTGTGCCTGCGCTTGCGTCGGCTGCTCGACTCCGAGCAGAGCGCCGAAGACGTCGCGTCCGAAACCTTCCTGCAATTGCTGGCCTCGCCCAACGTTGTGCCGATTCGCGACCCGCGGGCGTTGCTGACTACCATCGCCCAGCGACTGGTGTATGAGCGCTGGCGGCGGCGCGATCAGGAGCGCGATTATCTGGAGGGATTGGCCCTGGAAGACGCTGTTCCTTTTGCGTCCGCCGAAAGCCACGCCGCTACGCTGCAAATCCTTGACCGTCTGGATCGCCGCCTTGACCGCCTGCCGGCAAAGATCAAATCAACCTTTGTGCTCTCCCGCCGCAGCGGTCTGACCTATCCTGAAATCGCCGCGCGGCTGGGCATTTCGCAGCGTTCGGTGAGCGACTACATGGATAAGGCTGAAACCTGTTGCCTCCGCGCTTGTCTGGAATAAAGCGTGTGCTGTGCCCGGCCAACTGTGCCAAACCGATTGAGCTCCTCCCATCCCCGAGCGACGAGAGACATCCATGACACCAATCAAAAAATTGCTGGGCGGCTCGCTGCTGGCACTGGCTGCCCTGACGGGCTCGGCGTACGGCGCAGAAAAAACCGCGCCGATTCATTTCGGTGACATCACCTGGGAGAGCGGCAGCCTGATCACCGAAATCCTGCGCACCATCGTGGAAAAAGGCTACGGCTATCCCACCGACAAACTGCCCGGCAGCACGGTGAGTCTGGAAGCGGCGCTGGCGAAGAACGACATTCAGGTGATCGGCGAAGAGTGGGCCGGACGCAGCCCTGCGTGGGTCAAGGCGGAGGCTGAAGGCAAGGTCCACGGCCTGGGCAACATCGTCAAAGGCGCGACCGAAGGCTGGTGGGTGCCGGAGTTTGTCATCAAGGGCGACCCGGAACGCGGCATCAAACCGCTGGCGCCGGACCTGAAATCGGTGTCGGACCTGCCCAAATACAAAGACGTCTTCAAGGACCCAGAATCCCCGGACAAGGGCCGCTTCCTCAACAGCCCGACCGGCTGGACCTCGGAAATCGTCAACACCCAGAAGCTCAAGGCCTACAAGCTCAACGACACCTACGTGAACTTCCGCACCGGTTCGGGCGCGGCACTGGATGCTGAAGTCGCATCGTCCATCCGCCGTGGTAAGCCGGTGTTGTTCTACTACTGGTCGCCGACGCCGCTGCTGGGTCGCTTCAAGCTGATCAAGCTGGAAGAGCCACCGTTCAACGAAGCCGCCTGGAAAACCCTCGCCGACGCCAGCAATCCCAACCCGATCGGCTCCAGCTCCCTCGCTGCGCACTTGGCCATTGGCGTGTCTGAACCGTTCCGTCAGCAGTACCCGGATCTGGTGAGCTTCTTCGAGAAGGTGGACCTGCCCATCGACCAGCTGAACAAAACCCTGGGCGAGATGAGTGAGAAGCGCTTGGAGCCAAGCGTTGTGGCGAAAAGCTTCCTGAAGGATCACCCGGACGTCTGGACCGCCTGGGTGCCGGCTGAGGTTGCCAGCAAGGTGAAGGCGGGCCTGTAAGCGCTTTCTCTTCAAACTGTGGGACAAGCGGGCCGCCGCTTGTCCCACAGGCAATCCCGTCCATGCACGAGTGACACTTCTTGAACCCCTCATTCATTCCTCTGCACACCGACCGCCTGATCCTGCGCGAACTCACCCCTGACGACACCCCGGCGCTGGCGCAAATCCTGGGCGATGCCGAGGTGATGCGGCATTCGGTGGCGGGCGCGTTGTCGGAAAAGGCCACCGGCGAGTTCATCGACTGGTGTCGGTTTTCCTACCGTGAACGTGGCTTTGGTCCCTGGGCGGTGGTGGAGAAATCCACCTCAACCCTGGCGGGTTTCTGCGGTCTCAACGCCGAGCTGGTGGATGAGCAGCACGAGATCGAGATTGGCTACCGGCTCGCCACCGGGTTCTGGGGGAGGGGTTTGGGCACCGAAGCGGCGCGCGGTGCTCTGGCTTATGGCTTTGAACAACTGCGCTTGTCATCGCTGATCGCCATCGTCCAGCCGACTAATTTTGCATCGGTCAATGTGATCAAAAAACTCGGGTTCGGTGGGTTCGTCCACAGCCAGTATCATCGCCAGGGCGTGAGGGTTTACCGCATGACCGCACAGCAGTGGGCGCTGGGTTGCTCAGCAGAATTGGCTTGAGACCTTCCCGGCTAAAGCCGGTCCCACAAAGTACGCGATCCCCGTAGGACCGGCTTTTTCAACACGCCGTAGGACCGGCTTTAGCCGGGAAGAGGCCAGCGCAGGCACTCTTGATTGTGTGGCATGACATCCGGCGCCTTCCCGGCTAAAGCCAGTCCTACACGTTTCCCTGCGCAGCCGGGATGGATATCTCGCCCCTCAACTGTTAGCGTCCAGCTGACAATCAAAGCGTTGATCACCGATAAAAAGTCGCCGGGAGAGGACATGGGGTATTGCAGATCGACAGCAATGACGATGATGAAGGCGTCACTCGGCCTGACGTTGATGGGCCTGATGGCGCTGCAGAACGTGACACTGGCCGGCGAAACCGCACCTGCCCCCGTGGCCGGGGATTCCGCGCTGACCTTCGTGCAGGATAAGCATCTGGGCGAAAGTCTGGGCTGGCTCGGCTACCAGGTGGCGTCCCACACGGTGACCTTCGCCACGATCGTCGAAACCGTCGGCCGCACCAAGGCGCAGGAAATCGTGCAGGACGAACTGCAAAGCCTGCAGCCGCAGTATCAGCAGGAATGGGACCGCAACCTCGCGGCCGCCTACGCCGCATCGTTCAGCCCCGAAGAGCTGCAAGCACTGGACGCCGCAGACCCCGCGCCAGACGTCGCCAACAAATTCCGCAACAAGCAGCGCGACGTTGGCGCTGACATGAAGGACCGTTCCAGCGAGCTGCTCAAGGTTTACGTGTCCACCGCGCTGGACAACGCGCTGAAAAAAGCCAAGCCTTGAGCGCGCGCTTGTTCTAAAGCGTTTTTTCGATCATCCCCCGTCACGAAGGAAAGGAGAGACCATGGACCCGTTCATGCAAGCGGCCATTGATGAAGCGCAGAAGGGCCTGGACGAAGGTGGTATTCCCATCGGCTCGGTCATCGTCCACGACGGCAAGATCATCGGCCGTGGCCACAATCGTCGCGTCCAGGAAGGCAGCGCCATCAAGCACGGCGAAATGGACGCCTTCGAAAACGCCGGCCGCCAGCCCGCCCGCGTTTACCGCGAAGCCACGCTCTACACCACCCTGTCGCCCTGCGCGATGTGCAGCGGCGCGATCCTGCTGTACGGCATCCGCAAAATCATCGTCGGCGAACATGAGACGTTCATGGGTGAAGAAGAGCTGCTCAAGTCCCGTGGCGTGGAGGTGAATGTGCTGCACGACGAGACCTGCGTCGGACTGATGAAGCAGTTCATTGCCGACAAGCCTGAACTATGGAATGAGGACATTGGCGAGTAGTCAGCGTCAGGCTTTGACTCGCGCCGTCCCGAACAACTGCACCTGCTGCAACTGCCCGTCGCGCTCGATCAGGCGCAACGGCGCAGTGCCGCCGGGCATCACCACTTCTACCAGGCCTGCTTCAACCCAACCGCAGAGCCACGCCGCCGATGCAACCGCGCTGGCGCTGGTGCCGGATGACGCCGTCGGGCCTTCGCCCCGTTCGAACACGCGCGCTGCGATTCGATTCGCTCCCAGGCGCGCGGCCCATTGCAGATTGACCCCGCCAGCGCAGGGATCGCCGCTTCCTGATTCCCCAGCGACGAAAGCGATGCGGGTCAGGGCAGCGTTCAACTCGGTTTGGTGAAGGTTTTCGAAGCTGGGCAGATCATCCACATCCGCCACCAGCGTGACGCAATGCGGGTTGCCCACCCTGACGAACACGCTGGTCTGCCATGCCGGGTGCAATTCCGCCACGCGCTCGACCCGGTTGACCTCCCGCTCATTGAGCATCGCTCTGCCGACACCGGTTCCTGTCGCGCCCACTGCCTGCGGGCCGAAACCGGGCGCGCCGATGTCCAGCCAGAAGCCATTCACGCCTTCGACCGTTGCCGGGACAGCTTGGGTTGCAACGGGGCTGGGCGAGTCAGCATTGTCGTGATGAACGCGCAGGGTGAACGGCGCGCTGCCGGTGATAAGGCCTGCGTCGGTCAGTGACTGGGCGAAGATGGTCAGGCCGTTGCCGCTGCGTTCGGCGAGGGTGCCGTCGGTGTTGACGATCAACAGGTCGAACGGCGCCGCGTCCTGAAACGGGCCGACCAGAAGACCGTCCGAGCGATGAGATTTGCTGCCGGGTGGGCGCTGGCCAGCAGGCCAGTCACAGATCACTGCGACGGCTTGAGCCGTCCAGGCGTGGCGGCGAGTGGCGGCTTCCGTCGGTGAGTGAGGAAGGAGAACTCCGAGGGTGCGCAGGGCATCGGGAGCAATCACCGCGTAGATATTGCCGCGAGCGTCGTAGAAACGAGCCATGGTCAGTCCGGATCAGGGAGTCAGCGCGCATTAAATCACGCCGACCCGCGCGTTGCTGCCCGCCCTTCACACCACCAACGTCAACCACGCCGATACCAGCAACAACACCGCCATTACTTGATTGAAGCGCTTCATGCTCTGCGCCGAGCGGCAGAATTTAGCGGCGCTGACGCCCAGGTAGGCCCAGGCGCTCATGCACAGGATCGACACCAGGAAGAACGCCAGCGACAGCCACATCACCCGCAGCATGCGGTCGGCGTCGGTGCCCGCAAAGACGCTGACCACGGCCAGCGCCATCATCCAGGTTTTCGGGTTGACCAGTTGCAGGCTCGCCGCGCCCCACAAGCCCAGAGTCGGACCGCTGCGGGTTTGCGTCGTGTCGACTGCTTCGGCGGGCGCGGTGAAAATCTGCCACGCCAGCCAGGTCAGCCAGCCAATGCCGACCCATGACATCAGCGTTTGCACCTGTCGATGACGGACCAGCACATCCCCCAGCCCAGTGCCGACCATCAGCACCAGCAATGCCGCACCGGCGCAGGCCCCGAGGACAATCGGCAACGTGCGGAGCAGGCCGTAGCGCGAGCTGTTGGTCAGTACGAGGATGTTCGTCGGGCCGGGCGTGATGGAAGCGACGAAGGCGAACAGCAGAAAGGGCAGGAGGGTTTGCATAAGGCCACTCGGCGGTCATTGATCGTGGAGCAATGATCGGCGCGCAGTCGGCGGTCAGTCTGGAACGTTTGAGCAGCGTCGGCGGTAGTCGGCCGGGGTCATGCGATAGGCGCGCTGGAACCAGCGGCCCAGATGGCTTTGATCCGCGAAACCCAACGCAGCCGCGACGCTGACAGGCGCCTCGCCCCGCGCCAGCAGATGGCGGGCGCGGGTCAGGCGCAGCTGGATCAGGTAGGCGTGGGGCGCCAGGCCGAACGCGGCCTTGAACGCGCGACTCAGGCGGAAGCGGTCAACGCCTGTCACCTGCGCCAGATCGTCCAGGCCGATGTCCTGATGCAAGTGGCTGTGCAGATAATCACGCGCTCGCTGGGCCACTAGTGGCAGACGCGGATCGGGATCGACCAGGGTGCGCCAACGCAAGTGACTGGTCAGGTTGGCGAGCAGGTGATCCAGCGCGGTCTGGCGAACGATGCGCAGTTCATCATGGTGCATCGCTTCGAAGGCGTCGGCGGTGGCGATGGCGAGGCGCGGGTCTTCTGCCAGCGTCGCTGCGAAGCTCAGTTGGGCGTTGTCCGGCGCTTCTTCAAACTGCGCGCGCAACTCCCGGTCCAGCCAGCGCGGGTCCAGGTACAACGTGCGGTAAGTGAAGCCGCCCGCTTCCGGTGCTGTGCCGTCGTGGATGTCGCCCGGCTCGAGCAGGAACACCTTGCCCGGCGTGCTGTTGTGCTGCTGTCGACGGCAATTGAATTGCTGCAGACCCTGTTCGGTGATGCCCACCAGATAACTGTCGTGCCAGTGCGGATCGTAGGCATGGCCCTCGAAATGCGCGCGCACTGTCTCGATGCCGGACGCGGCGTCCTGCTTGAGCTCGATCCAGTTGCGGTCGGACATTGCGGGGCCTCGGGAGGGGTGGCTGGTCAGGGCATTCAATCATTCTTGGACACGTTACCGCGCCGCTTACGGCAGGTCTGGAAGAATTGTGCAGCGGGCGACGAAGTGTCGGCGCATGGGACGGTTCCGGCAGGGCGGCGACTATTCTTGTTACAAAGCGAATCGTCCTACACGTTGCTCATCCACTGTGACAGCGCGAACCTACGCGCTCGAGCGCCATCAAAGACCGGAATCGTTACCCATCCCACAGAAGGTAAATGATGAACCCTTTTCCGCGACGCCTCGCCGTCGTCTTGCTCGGCGGGCTGTTATCCGCTGGCCTGGCGCAGGCTGATGATCACACCGCGCACTCGCCGCCGCTTCTGGCGGCCGCAGGGTATCCGAGCCGCTCGATCAATGTTCCCGACAACGGCGCCGTCCGCCGCGCCAACCCCAACAGCCGTCAGGGCACCGAATCCATCGCACCACGTGTCGGTGGGCCTAATATAGGGCCCACTCAAACCCGTCCGCCCACCCTTGAAAACGGTGGCATCGGCAACGGTTATCCGACCCGGCAACAACCTGCTCGACCTTCCAGCGATACCGAACGCCGCAGCAACTGAAACCACCGCCAGCATCTCTTCCATTTCGAAGGAATCGCCTATGTTGCGTACCACAACTCTCCGCAAAACCTTGCTAGCGACCTTATGCGCCTCCGCATTGTTGGGCCTCTCCGTGCAGGCCACAGCCGCGACCTACCAGAGCGAGACTGGCACGCTGACCGTCGATGAGGTCGTCGGCGGGTTGCAGCATCCGTGGGCCGTGGCGTTTTTGCCGAACGCCCAGGGCATGTTGGTCACCGAGCGTACGGGCAACCTGCGTCGCGTAACGCCTGACGGCAAACTGTCGGCGCCGATCTCCGGCGTGCCGAAGGTCTGGGTGCAGGGGCAGGGCGGTCTGCTGGACGTCGAGCTATCGCCGGATTTCGCCAAGGACCGCATGGTGTACCTGACCTACTCCGAGGCCGCGAGCGATGGCAAAACCGGCGGCACGGCGGCGGGGCGCGCAAGACTCTCGGAAGACATGACTCAACTGGAAGGCTTCACGCGTATCTTCCAGCAGCAACCAAAGCTGTCCGTGGGCAACCACTTCGGTTCGCGCATCGTCTTTGATCGCGACGGTTACATGTTCATCGCCCTGGGCGAAAACAACGACAAAGCCACGGCTCAGGATCTCGACAAGCTTCAGGGCAAGGTCGTGCGTCTGTACCCCGACGGCACCGTGCCCAAGGACAACCCCTTTGTCGGCCAGAAAAACGTGCGTCCGGAAATCTGGAGCTACGGCCATCGCAACCAGCAGGGGGCCGCGCTCAACCCCTGGACCGGCACGCTGTGGACCAACGAGCACGGCCCCCGTGGCGGCGACGAGATCAACATCATCGAGCGAGCCGCCAATTACGGCTGGCCGATCTCGACCTTCGGCATCGACTACAGCGGTGAGCCGATTTCCGAATCCAAAGGCAAGACCGTCGAGGGCGTGAAAAATCCCTTCCACGTGTGGGAGAAATCCCCGGGCGTGAGTGGCATGGCGTTTTACGACTCAAGCACGTTCAAGGCGTGGGACCACAACGTCTTCATTGGCGCGCTGGCGTCCGAGGAGCTGATTCGTCTGGAGCTCAAGGACGACAAGGTGGTGCACGAAGAGCGTTTGCTCGGTGAGCTCAAGTCCCGCATCCGCGACGTGCGGCAGGGGCCGGACGGGTATGTGTATGTGCTGACGGACGAGGACAACGGGAAGTTGTTGAAGGTGGGGTTGAAGGTAGAGCAATAGCCCTACCTTGAAATTATCGCCCAAACGCCTGATTAACTGCATCTAGTAGGACCCCCTTAAGCCGGGAAGGGGCCAGTACATTCGACGCATTTTTTCCGCCAATGCCGCAGTCTTCCCGGCTGAACCAGGTCCTACAAAAGCTCGTTCTTCAACATCGCGATGTCGGCCACAAGTGGACTGTGGGACCGGCTTTAGCCGGGAAGGGGCCGGTACATTCAACGCATTTGTTTCGCCAATGCCGCAGTCTTCCCGGCTGAAGCCGGTCCTACAAAAGCTCGTCCTGCTCACCATCTCTATTCCAGCCAGTAATGGACTGTGGGACCGGCTTTAGCCGGGAAGGGGCCAGTACATTCGACATATCTCTCTCATCAGTACCGCAGCCCTCCAGGCTGAAGCGGGTCCTGCAAAAATCACCTGCACACCGAATTCCAAGTCAATCCCGGTTGTAAAAACGCCGCGCAGAACGTAAAAGAGGCGCCGCCGAACTGGCTTGCGTTTCTCCCTGCCCGACTGTCCATCACCAGGAACTCACCCGCCGATGATCACCTCGTCCCGTCCCGCTGCCGGTTTCACCCGTCGGCTGTTGCCGCTGAGTATCGCTTTCGCTTCGCCGTGGCTGGCGGCTCAGGAAGCCGAGCCGGTGACGCTGGATGCGCTGCGGGTGACGGGGGAGCAGGAGTCGATCTATCAGGCGAGCAGCGCGTCGGTTGGCGGGTTCAGCGAAGCGCCGCTGCGCGATACGCCGGCCTCGATATCGGTGTTCACCGCCGAGCGGCTGAAGGACCAGCAGGCCAAGCTGCTCAGCGATGTCCTGCGCAACGACGCGTCGGTGGGCGACAGCTATGCGCCGGTGGGTTACTACGAGAATTTCGTCGTGCGCGGTTTCTCGCTCAATGCGGCCAACAGCTACCGCATCAACGGGCGCAGCATCACCGGTGAGCAGAACGTGGCACTGGAAAACAAGGAACAGGTCGAGCTGCTCAAGGGGCTGTCGGGCCTGCAGAGTGGCGTGTCGGAGCCTGGGGGTGTGATCAATTACAAGACCAAGCGGCCGGAAGACGTGCGCTCGGTGACGGTCTCGACCAACGAGCACGGCGAGCGCTACATCGCCACGGACGTCGGCGGCTGGTTCGGCAGCGAGAAACAATTCGGCCTGCGCGCCAACGTCGCCCACGAGGACATTCGCTCTTACGTCGAGCACGCCAATGGCCAACGGGATTTCGCCTCGCTGGCCTTCGACTGGAACATCAACGACCAGTCCACCCTGCAGCTCGACGTCGAATACCAGACCAAAGAACAGCGCTCGGTGCCGGGCTATCAGCTGCTGGGCGGCACCGAGCTGCCCCACGACGCCTCACCGCGCAAACTGTTGGGCTATCAAAGCGGCTCGAATCCGGTGGGCATCGACTCGCTGAACATGACCGGCCGCTACGAATACCGCCTCAGCGACGACTGGAAAGCCAGCCTCAGCGCATCTCGCAGCCGCGTGGTCATCGACGACTACAGCGCTTTCGCTTACGGCTGCTATTACCAGAGCGACTGCCCTGCCGAGCCGCTGACCGGGCACTTTACGCCGAGCGGCGGCTACGACATCTACGATTTCCGCAGCCCGGACGACACGCGGCGCAACGATGAAGTCGAAGCGTCGATGACCGGCCTGTTCGACACCGGCTGGCTGAAGCATGAGCTGACCTTCGGCAGCAGCGCGTTCCGGCGCACGGTCGACACTCGGCCATATTTCAGCGAATACGTCGGCTCCGGCAACATCCACGAGACGCCGGAAACCTTCGCGCCGTCGGAGCTGTCCGTGGGCCACACCGAACGGCGCCTGGACAGCCGGCAGTACGGGCTTTTCGCCACCGATCGCATCAGCTTCAACGAGCATTGGCAAACGGTGATCGGCGGGCGTGAAGTGAAGCTCGACGAAAAAGCCTACAACGAGGACGGCAGCGAGAACCGTCACACCGAGCGCTCGATCTTCCTGCCCCAGGCTGCGCTGATCTACAAACCGATTGACAACGTTTCGCTGTACACCAGCTACAGCAAAGGGTTGTCCCTGGGCGGCACGGCGTCGGTGTTCGACAGCAATGTCGGGGAAATCCTCGCGCCGACGATCTCTCGCCAACTGGAAGCCGGGGTCAAATACGACTGGCGCCGCATGAGCTTCACCGCAGCGGTGTTTCAAACCCGTCAGGCCTATCAGTATTCGAAACCCCAGGACGACGGCAGCCTGACTTTCGTCCAGCAGGGCCAGCAGAAGAACACCGGCGTCGAGCTGAGCGCCAACGGCTACGTGACCTCCCAGCTGCAGATGTCGGCCAGCGTCGCGGCCATTCGCGCGCGGGTTGAAGACAGCGGAACAGCGGCTTACGAAGATCATCAGGCGATCAACGTGCCCAAATTCCGCGGCAGTGTGTCAGCGGATTACGCACTGCCGATTCAAGGCTTGGCGCTGCTGGGCGGCGTGCAATACAGCTCCAGCAAGTTCGCCAACCGCGAAGGCTCGGTGAAAGTCGATGACTACGCGGTGTTCAACGCGGGCAGCCGCTACACGACAAAAATCGAGGGCTACGACACGGTCTTGCGCCTGACCGTCGACAACCTGTTCGACAAGCGCTACTGGCGCGACGCGGGCGAATACCTGGGGGACGATTACCTGTTCCTCGGCGCACCGCGTACGGCGCGGGTTTCGGCGACGGTGAATTTTTAAATCAGCCGCTGAAACGCGTCAGCCGTCAGCGATCCGCCCGCAAGCCGTCAGCTTTGTTATCCTGCGCGCCTTTGTCGCACCCGCGTGCGTTTCAACCTGTGATTTGGGGTCTTTCATGACAGCCATTCTTCGACCACGCCCACAACCCATCAGCCGGGGAGACTACAAAACCCTTGGCCTGGCGGCACTGGGCGGGGCGCTGGAAATCTACGATTTCATCATCTTCGTGTTTTTCGCCCTGACGCTCAGTCAGCTGTTCTTCCCGCCGGAAATGCCCGAGTGGCTGCGCCTGCTGCAAAGCTTTGGCATCTTCGTCACCGGCTACCTGGCGCGGCCGCTGGGCGGCATTCTGATGGCGCACTTCGCCGACAAACTGGGTCGCAAGCGCGTGTTCAGCCTCAGCATTCTGATGATGGCGCTGCCCTGTCTGCTGATCGGCGTGATGCCGACGTACGCTGAAATCGGCTACTGGGCACCGCTGATCCTGCTGGCGCTGCGCATCCTTCAGGGCGCGGCCGTTGGCGGCGAAGTCCCGAGCGCCTGGGTGTTCGTCGCCGAGCACGCGCCGAAAGGTCATCGCGGTTATGCGCTGGGTGTTCTGCAAGCTGGTCTGACTTTCGGTTACCTGATCGGGGCGCTGACGGCGACCTGGCTGGCGAAAGTGTTCAGCCACGCGGAAATCCTCGATTACGCCTGGCGCATCCCGTTTCTGCTGGGCGGCGTCTTCGGCGTCATCGGTGTGTGGCTGCGACGCTGGCTCAGCGAGACGCCGGTGTTCATGGCGATGCACGCCCAGCGCGAGGGCATGACTGAACTGCCGCTGCGCGCTGTCCTACGCCAGCACCGGCAATCTCTGTTGCCGGCTGCGTTGCTGACCTGCGTGCTGACCTCCGCCGTCGTAACGCTGGTGGTCATCACGCCTACGGTGATGCAGCAGCGCTTCGGCATGAGCCCTAGCGATACCTTCGCCCTGAGCAGCGTCGGCATCGTCTTCCTCAACATCGGTTGCGTGTTGGCCGGCATGCTGGTCGATCGCATTGGCGCCTGGCGCGGCGTGGTGCTGTACAGCCTGTTGCTGCCCATCGGTGTTGGCGTGCTCTACGCCAGTCTGGTCAGTCACTGGCTGCCGTTGAGCCTTGCTTACGCGGTGGCGGGCCTGGCCAGCGGTATCGTCGGCGTCGTCCCTTCGGTCATGGTCGGACTGTTCCCGGCGAACATTCGCGTCTCCGGCATCTCGCTGACCTACAACATCAGCTACGCGCTGTGGGCAAGCACCACGCCGCTGGCGCTGATCGCCTTGATGCCGTGGAGTCCGTGGGTGTGCGTGGGCTATTGCGTGATCATGGGCGCGGTCGGTCTGGTGACGGCCATGTTCTTCGGCCTGCGCAAGGGCATGCAGGTCGATGATCCGCGGGTAGTGCAGGCTGGAAACTGAGAGGGCAAAGGGCGTCGCAATGGCGCCCGTGTCGACTCGATGATGCGGATTTCAAATCCGTGCCATTACAGCTCAGATTGACCCGCTGATTTGTAACAGATGATTGTAATTATCATTTGCAGCGTTTATTGTCCCCGTCTATACAACTGACCCGCTTTTATATATCCACACGGCCTGCATTTGGGGCGTGTTCGAATACCTTGTCTGCGTGTTTAAGTAGGGATGCTTCGCAAATATCTGTAGGAAAATTTACTTGTTATTGTTCGGTTATTAACCGGGCTTGACCGTGTAAATGATTAAAGCGCTAAAAACCTGAATATCAATAAAAACAATGTCACGGCCCTGGCAGATGTAATGCCATGGCCGGCAAGTCGCGGAGACGGTTGAGGGCCAATGTTGGAAGAAGAACGCAAGCGCAAACGGTTGAACAAAGCCACTCCCCGAGAGCAGGAAGTCCTGCTTCTATTGCTGCAGGGGCATACCAACAAAGACATCGCGCAGCGGCTGGGGATCAGTGATTACACGGCCCGCGACCACGTTTCAGCGTTGCTGCGAAAGAACGAGGTGAAGAACCGCGCACAGCTCATTGCACTGCACATCACGGCGTCTCGAAAGAAAAAACTACTCCCACCCCTACATCTGACGGATTGTTCCGTTGAACGGTAAGTGCATAATTAACCCAATTTGATAACCAAACTTCCAATCCGTCGGCAGCGTGATTTGCTACGGTGAAGTTGATTTCGCGATGCGCGGTTTTCTGCGTTACTACTTCGCTGCCAGTGCTTTTTTGTTTTTTCAATAAAAGTGCTCGCCATGGCGCACCCAAAATAACAACCAATAATAAGGATGGAATCGATGACCCTTCAAATCGCAACCTCTGAGCCCTTGAAGCAAGCGTGCATCGATGCAGACTTTAATGTGGACGCCTCGTCCGCGTTTCAGCAATTGGTCGATGAGCAAAGCCGGCTGTCCCGAGACCAACTGAGCGAGCTGCACAAGCGATGGCTCGGGCCCCATGGCGTGTTTGCCACCTTCAGCGCAGAGGTCGAGCGACTGGGGCGTCAGGCTCCTGCGCTGGATGATCTCTCCAGCCTTGGCAGCGCAGAGCGTATGAACGAGGCCGAACGGGCGGTGGCCTTCGCGCTGGCGCAGAGCAATCGCCGGCGCGCGGTGAACAACCCGTTCGGCTCACGCTCGCGTCAGGACCTGTGCTGCGTGGTGTTCAACGAGACCGACGCATACACCTTGGCGGAGCGATACGCCGCGTACGAAGCCATGCGTCAGAGCGACTCGGATTTCTTCATCAAACTCATCGCCACCACCCGCGGCGTCACCGAGCGGCGCATCGTCTTTCGCGGCTTGCTCGAACATTACGACCGCTTGCTGCCGATCGAAAAAAGCATCTACCCCGAGGCCTACCGCGACGTGCAGCAAACGCATCTGGATCGGGAAGAAGGGCTGTATGGGCCGCTGATATTGGGCGACAGCCTGCACAATTTGCTGTCACTCATGACACCGCTTGAGCTGCTCAAGCAGGTTAAGGCACCTACCGATGCCATGGCCTGCAGTGAATAGCGAATCTTTCGGACCTCAATTACGTCGCTGACTCACCCAGCGCAGCACCCTCGCGCGCAGCCGCTTTGCTGGACGGCTGCGCTGGCGTGACCCGATTGCGCCCGGCGCTTTTTGCGTCGTACAGCGCCATGTCGGCTTCGTGGAGCCACATGCCGGCGTCGGTCTGGTGCGCGCCGTACGCCGCGACGCCGATACTCAGGCTCAGCTTGAGATCGGGCAGGGCCGAGTGGGCGTGCTCATGGACCGTGCGGCGCAGGCGTTCGAGTATCTCGATCGCCTGGGTCAGGGTGGTGTCGGGCAGGATGACGCAGAACTCGTCGCCGCCGTAACGGCCGGCCAGATCGGTCTGCCGCAGGCTGGCGGACAGCGCGTTGCTCAGTTGCTTGAGCACGTTGTCGCCGGTGATATGGCCGTAGGTGTCGTTGATGGTCTTGAAGTGGTCGATGTCGATCAGTGCCACGCTGTGCTGGCGATTGAGCGTCTGGCATTTATCGAACTCCAGCGCCAGTCGATCCTTCCACGCGCCGTGGTTCATGAGGCCTGTGAGGCTGTCGGTGGTGCTGAGCTTTTCCAGCGCTTTCTTGCTTCTGGACAGCTGCACGGCCACGCGATAACAGACCAGCCCGATGGCCATCGGGTAGATCACCAGCATGGGCAGGCAGGCGAAGACTTGCAGCTGAGTAACATGCGGAAACAACGCCGGCAGGAATATCTTGTACGCCACCAGTGCGCCTGCTACCTGCGCCAGCGAACCCAATACAAACAGACGCAAACCACCGGACGCGATGTTGTTCATCGCCATCATTGACAGCACCGTCACGGTGGGCAGCGGACTGATCCCCATCGCCCCCGCCCAGAAGCCGCCGCCCAGCGAGTCATAAATCATGTTGCGGCGTTCGGCGGCGTACGGGTGACGTGAACGCTTGGCGAGCAGGTAAGCCAGGTGCGGCCAGCCGTAACCGTGGGCGATCATGGCGATCCACACCCAGGCCGGCGGATGGGAAGGGTACAGCGCTGCAGCCACAGCGAAGAACCCAATACCCAGACCGATACTGCGCGGCAGGTACATGCGTCTGGCGAAGGAGAGACCTTTTGGGACCGAAGTGTTCATAGCGCTTCACCGGGTTGTGACGCTGCATCCCGACTGCCACATCGGTCACGACCAACGACTCCGAGTGTCCCTCGCCAACGGGACGCTGGGAAGAGCCCTTTGCCACTATTGAGCAAATAATTCACGCCGGCTGTCGCCACAGGGTGCTGTGATGCATGTGTCGTTTGGCTCAGCGTTGGGTGTCGTCTGTCATGGCGTGTTTTCCGGGCATCTGTGTATAGACCGTTCTACAAAGGTTGGCTGAAATGGGGCGGCAATTCGGCGCGGTCCGGATGCATATTCCGTCACGCCGGCAGGAGCCCACGATGCCCGAACTCTCGAACCTCATCGCTTTTTCCCTGATAGCCCTCGGTATGGTGCTGACGCCAGGGCCGAACATGATTTACGTCATTTCGCGATCCATCTCACAAGGGCGCAAGGCGGGGCTGATCTCCCTCGGCGGCGTGGCAGTCGGCTTTATCTTCTACATGCTCTGCGCGGCCTTTGGCATCACCGGCCTGGTCATGGCGGTCCCGTATGCCTACGACACACTGCGCATGGCGGGTGTCGTGTATTTGCTTTACCTCGCCTGGCAGGCTGTGAAACCGGGCGGTCGCTCGTCGTTTCAAGTGAGGGATTTGCCTCAGGACAGTAACCGACAGCTGTTCCTGATGGGCCTGATGACCAACCTGTTCAACCCCAAAGTGGCGGTGCTTTACCTGTCGCTGCTGCCGCAGTTCATCACCGTCGACAACGGCACCAGCGTGCTCAGCCAGTCGCTGATCTTGGGCAGCGCGCAGATTCTGGTGAGCCTGAGTGTGAATGCGACGGTCGCCATGGCGGCGGGCTCCATCGCCGTTTTTCTGACCCAGAAGCCCGGTTGGGCGACCGTGCAGCGTTGGCTGATGGGCACGGTGTTGTTCGGGTTTGCGGTGCGGATGGCGGCGGAGGGCAGGCGGTAACCGCGCTGTCACGCTTCGAGGAAATCACGGCTGGCCCTTGCCAGACGCTCCGCGATTCAGGAGATTACTGGCCCGACTCGTTAGCATCATCACAAAGGACGTCTGATGCCTGTTTCTCTCTCCGTTTTGCGTATCACCTGCCTCGCCGCGCTGATCGCGCCATTTACCCTGCACGCCGAGAATGCGGTCCATGTGCTGACAGGCACCTTGGGTAAATCGCCCATCGTCGTCGAGCTGGATCTCACCAGCGCTGAAGACGTGACGGGCCGCTATTTCTACGAGAAGTACCACAAGGACCTGCCGCTTTCCGGCACCTCGAAGGGCAATGACCTGATGCTGACCGAGGGCCTGAGCTACGACGACGAAGCCAAGTTGCCGAAGCTGGTCCTTCATAAAAATCCGGACGCGACCTGGACCGGGGATTGGAGCAGCAAGGGCAAGTCCTACAAGGTGCAACTGGCCGAGCGCGCCGTCACCGCACCGGATGCTTCCGCCGAACCGGGTTGGCAGGACATTTACAAACAGTCGACCTATGACTACCTGCGGCTCACACACCTGCCGCTCAAGGCAGACAAAAAAGCCACGTTCATGGGCCACGGGCTGCAATGGTGGGTGGAGCCGGAGTCGGGCGTCTCGATGTTTGAAATCACGTCGGGTTACGCGCCGGAGCGGGCCGCACGTATCAATCAGCAGCTGCGCTCGCGCTTGTGGCAGGAGGTTGTCAGCTACAACCAGTGCATGCTCAATGCCAGTCGCAACGGTGGTGATTTTGCGCAGACGGTCACGCCGCGCTTGCTGACGCCTGGCATCGTGAGCCTAAGCGTCTTCACCGATTATGATTGCGGCGGCGCGCACCCGGACTTCGGCGACTCGCCGCTGAATCTGGATGCCAGCACGGGGAAAGAGTTGACGCTGGAAGACGTGGTGTGGGTCGGCAAAGGCGCGCCGTTTCATTACGAACGTGATGAAGAAGGTGGTGTCAGTTTCGACACGTATTCGGACTACCGCGGCAAAGCCTTCGCCCCCTGGCTCGTTGAGCAGTTAAAAGCGGCGCACCCTGCAGACATGGTGAAGCCTGCTACCGAAGACGACTGCGACTACACAGACCCGTCGGTCTGGGAGTTTCCGTCGTGGTATTTCACTGAAAAAGGCATCGTGTTCGGCCCCTCTTTCGCTCGCGTCATGCGCGCGTGTGAAAGTCCCGAATGGTCGACCGTGCCTTACAGCGTGATCAAGGCGCATCCGGGCGGGACCAAACTGACGTTGCCGGAATGATCAGGCCCACGTGATCAGATTGATGATCTGACATCGCTGCTTTTTCGGCTGCAACCGCTGCCGCAAAAGCAGCAACTCTCACTTCCCGCCGGTCACACCCTTGACCACCTCGGCGTGGGCCTTGGCATCCTTCGCCAGGGAGATCACGTTCACCATCGCCGTGCGTTTGCCGTAGGCCGCGGTAATCGTCGTGCTCAGCACCCGACCGCCGTCTACGCTCCCTGAGATATCCAGCTGACGCATGCCGAGGCCTTTTCGTACGATTTTCTTCTCGCCCAGCTTCTTGAAGTCCTTGTAGCTGGACTGCTGCTGTTGCAGCGTGTCGGCGATGATGCCGTCGAGGGTTGGCTTGTCGTTGGCGCCGACCTTCTGGTCATTGGGCAGCGGCGCTTCGGTGATGATGACCACGCGCTTGGCTGGCTTGTTCATGTAGAGCGAGCCGGTGACGCCTGCAGCCCTGGCCTTGGCATCGATTTCTTCCATGGGGCCTTTGACGTAGTCCTTCGGCAGGGTGAAGGCAAATTTGCCGCCGAGCATCGCGACTTTTTGCCCAGAAGGTTTCGGCGCGGGTTTGGCTTTGGTCGCGGCCTGCGCGCCGACCATGCCCAGGCATGAAGCCAACGCGGTGCAGACCAGCAGGATTCTTAAACTGAACAAGCGCATTCCGACCACTCCTGGGGATGATTCCTACATAGGTCCGGCATTTTGCCTGAGGGTGATGGCAGGTTGATAGTCGTGAGGGTAAGGGTGTCAGCGGCAATCGTTAATGCCGGTCCGATGGGGCGAACGGGTATCTACGTAGGACCGGCTTCAGCCGGGACGAGGCCGGGATGTACAACACAAGATGTGCAGCGTGACGCCTGACGCCTTCCCGGCTAAAGCCGGTCCCACAGGGTGTGCGGCATGAGCCAATTCAATGGGTGTACGCGGTGTTTAGTGGGACCGGCTTCAGCCGGGAAGACGCCAGTTCAAGCACCGCAGATTTCCATTCGTGCATTGGCTTTCCAGGCCAAAGGTGTACATTGAATTCAAAATACAATAAGCACAGGAGACAGACATGACCCATGCCGCTGATCGCACCTTGCAAGTCCCTTTCGCCGGTCCCACGTTGTTGGGCACCCCACTTCTCAACAAAGGCACCGCGTTCAGCCTCGACGAGCGTGAAGCGCTGGCCCTGCAGGGTTTGCTCCCCGAACGCGTCGAAACCATCGAGCAACAGGCGAGCCGCGCCTACCACCAATACCAGGCCTGCGCGACCGATCTGGACAAACACATCCTCCTGCGCTCGATCCAGGATTCCAACGAAACACTCTTCTACCGCGTCGTCGACGACCACCTCGACGAGATGCTGCCGATCATCTACACCCCCACCGTCGGCAAGGTCTGCCAGGAATTTTCCCGCATCTACCGCAGCCATCGCGGCTTGTTCATCAGCATCGCCGACAAGGACCGCATCGACGAGATCCTCAACAACGTCACCAAAGACAACGTCAAAGTCATCGTCGTCAGTGATTGCGAGCGCATTCTCGGCCTCGGCGATCAGGGCGTCGGCGGCATGGGCATCCCTATCGGCAAGTTGTCGCTGTACACGGCGTGCGGCGGCATCAGCCCGGCCTACACGCTGCCGGTGGTGCTCGACGTCGGCACCAACAACCCGGCGCTGCTGGCGGATCCCCTGTATTTCGGCCGTGGCCAGGAGCGTGTTCGCGGCGCCGAATATGACGCGTTCGTGCAGGCATTCGTCGAAGGCGTCCAGCGTCGTTGGCCGGAAGCCATTCTGCAGTTCGAAGACTTCGCGCTGACCAATGCCATGCCGTTGCTCGCGCGCTTTCGCGATCAACTCTGCTGCTTCAACGATGACATTCAGGGCACCGCCGCCGTCACCGTCGGCACCTTGCTGGCCGCCTGCAAGATGAAGGGCCAGCGCTTGTCTGATCAGACTGTCGCCTTCGTCGGCGCCGGGTCAGCGGGTTGTGGGATCGCCGAGCAGATCATCGCCGCCATGCAGCTCGAAGGCTTGTCCGAAGCCCAGGCCCGCAGTCAGGTCTTTCTGCTCAACAGCAAAGGCCTGCTGACCGATCGCCAGCCGGACCTCTACGACTTCCAACAGCGACTGGCCCACTCCAGTGATTCACTCAGCGACTGGGATTTCAGCGCCGACTGGCCCTCGCTGCTTGAGGTGGTCAGCAACGCCAAACCCACGGTGCTGATTGGCGTGTCGGGCAAGGCCGGACTGTTCACCCAGCAGATCATCGAGACGATGCACAGCCACTGCCCGCAGCCGATCATCATGCCGCTGTCCAACCCCACCTCGCAGATCGAAGCGCACCCCAAGGACATTCTGCAATGGACCGACGGGCAGGCGCTGGTGGCGACGGGCAGCCCGTTTCTGCCTATTGAGGTGCTGGGCAAAACCTTTCCTATCGCGCAGTGCAACAACTCCTACATCTTCCCCGGCATTGGCCTCGGCGCCATCGCGAGCAAGGCGACCCGCGTCACCGACGGCATGCTGATGGCGTCGGCCCAGGCACTGGCTGAATGCGCAGCGACAGGGCAGATGCTGCCGCCGTTGCGGGATGTTCAAGCGGTCAGCAAACGCATCGCGTTCGCCGTCGGCATGGCGGCCCAGCGCGACAGTGTGGCGCCGCCGCAATCGGAAGATGAATTGTCAGCGGCCATCGAGAAGGACTTCTGGCAGCCGGTTTACCGGTCGTATGCCCGCCGCCCTGACTAAAAGCTTCACAGCAAAAAGAACCCGCCAGCTCGGCGGGTTTTTTATGGCAGCGAGGTAAAGCGTCAGGCCAGCGTCAATGAAACCGGTGGCAACCCGTCGATCTGTCCCAGCACCTCAGCCATGCCCTGGGCGAAATGCATGCCGGTATAAGAACCCGTGGTGACGACGAAATCCTCGGGCAACGGCAGACCGTTCAGGGTGTGATGGTTGACCAGCCACGGCAACAACCGGCGCGGGTCGCCCGCAGGATTGGCGACCTTCGACGGCACAACGCTCTCGCCATTCAGCGTGAATGAAAGCGTCGGTTCAACGAAGGGAAAGGACGCGTCGTAGGGTACGAAATCACCCACCACCAAGGCGCCGTGGTTAAGCAGATCGGCGAGTTGCGTCAGTGGCTCGATCTTCGGCCACGCCGCGAACCGGCTGGAGACCACCTCGATGGACGCTGCCATCTCGCCAATGCCGGCCATGACCTCCTCGTCGCTGTACGCCTCATCCCGAGGGCTGAAGGTGCGGTTGAAGCGGAAGGCGATCTCCAGCTCCAGACCCACTGGCGGATAGACGCTGCGGTCCAGTGTGCCGGTCGACGGGAACAGGCAGTCGCGGGGCAGGGGCGAGCCCTGAATCGGCCCGTCCGTGGACTTCGAACCAATCTTCCAGCCGCCCGCTTCAACGCCACGCAAGCGCAGGATTTTCTGTTGCGTGAGGTACGCCGCGTCGCGGTCTGTCGGGTTCAGGTCGAATTCCAGCTCGCCTAACAGGCTGCGCTTGTTCTGCGCATCGACGATCAGCTGCGCCAGGCGCGAAGGTTGGGTGTCAGTGTCCAAAAGGGTTCTCCGGTGAAGGGGTTCGATTGCAGCGTGCGGGGCTGAAGCTTCATGGATCAGATCGCCGCCCGAAGGCGGCTTCTGTTGTGGCTTTATTTACTGACCACCGGCGCCGGTTCCGCACTCGGTGTCAGAGGCGCGGCCGGCTGCCCATATTCAAACCGGTTCTGCGGCTTCATGCGGAACGACAGCACGACGCCAATCGCCAGCAGAACAATGCTGACCAGAAACGGCAGCTGCCAGTTGCCAAACTTGTCGATCAACAGACCGGCGGCCACCGGGCTGACGATGGCGGCCATGGCCGATCCAGTGTTCATCATGCCGCTCGCGGTGCCGCAATGGTCCGGCGCGATGTCCATCGGAATCGCCCACATCGGGCCGATGGTCATCTCCGAGAAGAAAAACCCGATGGCCAGGCAGGCCAGGGAAATGTGCATGTCCTTGGTGAACATCAACGGCACCAGCGACAGCAGCGTCAGGCCAAGGCACACGGCGACCATCAGGCTGCGCGCCTTGTTCAGGTCCTTGGTCCGCGTATAAATGCGGTCGCTGACGATGCCGCCCAAGGTGTCGCCGACCACGCCACCGAAGAACACCGTCGACGCGAAAATCGCCGTGCCCTTCAAATCCAGGCCCATGTTCATGAAGTACATCGGCACCCAACTGAGCAGCAGCCACAGCGTCCAGCCGTAGCAGAAGTAAACGATGGTGACTGGGGCCATACGCTTGAACAGGCGACCCCACGGCAGCACGACGCTGGATTTCACTTTCGGCGGCGGCAGGGTGCCCAGTTCCTGCTTGGAGATGTGCGGGTGGTCTTTCGGATGCTCGGTGAACACCGCCATCCACAGGATGACCCAGACGAAGCTGGTGGCCGCGCAGACATAAAACGATTCGCGCCAGCCATACGTGGCCATCACCGCGATCATTGCTGCTGGCGCCAGTGCATTACCGAGGCGGGCGAAGGCGTGGGTGATGCCTTGGGCGAAGCCGCGTTTTTCCTTCGGGATCCAGCGGGACATTGCCGCCGTTGCTGCGGGGAACGTCGCGCCTTCACCGAGGCCGAGGAGTATCCGCGCGACGATCAGCGAGACGAAACCGCCGGCCAGGCCGGTCAGCACCGTGGCGCTGGCCCAGATCAGCCCGCACACCACCAGCGTTCGCTTGGCGCCGAATCGGTCGCTGACCCAGCCGCCGATGATTTGGAAGATCAGATAGGGGTACGCGAAGGCCGAGAAGACGATGCCGATCTCGGTTTTGCTCAGGTTGAACTCTTTACCGAAACCGACCGCGGCGGTGCTGACGTTGACGCGGTCCAGGTAGGTAATGAAATACATGGCGCACAGCATGAACAGCACCACCGTGGTGGGGCGCAGACGTAAAAACTTCATGTGCTATCTCCAGTTTCTTATTGTGTTCGCTGACAACGCGATGATTCGGGATAGTGAGATGTGTCAAAAACGCTGCGGGCGTGCCGCAGCGGGGTGTGGCATTAGTCGCGTCGCAGCGGCACCGATTGCCCTCCCAGGTAATCCATGGCGGCCAGAACGCCGCTGGACTGAAGTTTTACGCCGGCCATCTGCAGGCCCATTTCGCAGCCGGTCAGGGTGGCCATCAGCATCAGGTCGTTGCAGTCGCCCAAGTGGCCGATGCGGAACATGCGGCCTTTCATCTTGCCCAGGCCGGTGCCCAGGGACATGTCGAAGCGCTCGTAAATGGTCTTGCGCACCTGGTCGGCGTCGATGCCTTCAGGCGTCATCACGCCGGTGAGCACGGGGCTGTAAACGCTCGGGTCGGCGCACTGGATTTCCAGGCCCCAGGCGGTCACGGCGGTGCGACAGGCCTTCGCCAGGCGGTTATGACGGATGAACACGTTGTCCAGGCCTTCGCCGAGGATCATGTCCAGCGCTTCGGACAATCCGTACAACAAGTTGGTGTTCGGCGTGTAGGGCCAGTAACCGGTCTTGTTCATCTCGATGATCTCGTCCCACGCCCAGAAACTGCAGGGCAGACCGGCACTTTTACTGGCCTCGATGGCTTTGGGCGACAGGGCGTTGAAGCTGATGCCCGGCGGCAACATCAGGCCCTTCTGCGAGCCGGAAACGGTCACGTCCACGCCCCACTCGTCATGACGATAGTCGGCGGACGCCAGGCCGGAGATGGTGTCGACCAGCAGCAGGGCAGGGTGGCCCGCCGCATCAATGGCCTTGCGCACGGAAGCGATATCCGAAGTCACGCCGGTGCTGGTCTCGTTGTGCACGACGCAGACCGCCTTGATGCGATGCCCGCCGTCAGCGCGCAGGTGGTCTTCGATCATTTGCGCATCGACGCCACCGCGCCAGCCCTCAATGCCGGGCCGACCAATGAACTGCGGCTTGAGGCCGAGACTCAACGCCATCTTCTGCCACAGCGTCGCGAAGTGGCCGGTCTCGAACATCAACACTTCGTCGCCCGAACTCAGGGTGTTGCACAGCGCCGCTTCCCAGGCACCGGTGCCCGACGCGGGATAAATCACCACCGGATGCACGGTCTTGAAAATCTTCTTGATGCCTTCCAGCACCTTGAGCCCCAGCGCGCCGAACTCCGGGCCGCGGTGGTCAATGGTGGGGTAACTCATCGCGCGAAGGATGCGATCCGGCACCGGGCTAGGCCCCGGAATCTGAAGGAAGTGGCGACCGGCGGGGTGGAAATCGAGCTTCAGCATCGGTGTCTCCTTGTCTTTTTATAATTTTGTATTTTGAATTCAAAATTAACCTAGCACAGGGCGATGCTGTGTCAAACGGCCTAACTGCGCTAATCTTTCCAGCGAACTGGAGCATTTTCGAATAAGGACTCCTTGCCAGAGCGGGTCCAGGAAGGATGTATTGAATGCAAAATACTGAAAAAATGAGCGCACAGCCCGACGCCCGGCCAATGCCTAAAGTCGAACGCCAGCGCCTGCACGACATCGTCATCGATCACCTGCGCGGCTTTATCACCGAAGGCGTGCTCGCCCCAGGCACCAAGCTCAACGAGCGCGAGCTGTGTGAAACCCTCGGCATCTCCCGCACGCCGTTGCGCGAAGCGCTGAAAGTGCTGGCCGTGGAGGGGCTGATTGAAATCAACCCGAACCGGGGCGCCAGCGTTGCCCGCATGTCGGAGCTGGAGATCCGCGAAACCTTCGAACTGATGAGCGGCATCGAAGCCTTCGCCGGGGAGCTGGCCTGCGAGCGCATCACTGCCCAGGAAATCGACGACATCAAGGCGCTGCACTACGCCATGGTGGTCAGCAAAAACCAGAACGATCTACCGGGTTACTACCAGCGCAACCGCGCCATCCACGACCTGATCAACCTGGCCGCGCGCAACTCGGCGCTGCGTCAGGTCTACCTGTCGCTGAACCGGCGCATCCACGCCTTACGCTTTCTGTCCAATCACCAGGCCCCGAAGTGGGACCGCGCACTTCACGACCACGAAGAGATGATCGAGGCCCTGCAAGCCCGGGACGGCAAGCGCCTGAGCAGCATCCTGCGCCACCACCTGCTGGAAAAACGCGATGCCCTGATGCTGCTGGTCAGGGATGAGTCCGAGCACCCGGACTCCATTCGCCGCTGACTCATCATCAAGGAAGCTGCCGACCATGCCCCGCGATCTCAATGCCTTGCTCGCCGCCTGCGCCGACCGGTTGCCGCAACTGGAAACCCAGCGCCTGATGCTCTATGCCGGCGCCAACCTCCCCAGCGCCCGCGCCATCGCCGCGTACAACCCCGCGCTCAGCGCCTACCCGGCGATGGGCCCGACCGGCCACAAAGAACAGCCAGACACCGAACTGGTCAGCGAGCTTGAAACATTCACAAGCCAAGCCGCCATGACTCTGTTCGGCGCGGCATGGGCCGAAGTCCGCCTGGCCAGTTGCACCCTCGCCAACCTGGCCATCTTCCACGCCTACTGCCGACCGGGCGACAAAGTGCTGGCACCCGCTGCCGAGCACGGTGGGCATCTGAGCCAACGCCGTGGCGGGACTGCAGAATTGGCGGGTCTGGTGGTTGAAGAACTGCCGTTCGACCGCCGCAACTGCCAGCTCGACGCAGCGCGCGCGGCGGAAATGATTACCCAAACGCGGCCCAGGCTCGTCGTGCTCGGACGCAGCGTCATGATCAAGGCCGACGACATCGCCCCAGTGGTCAGCGCGGCCCGCGCGGTCGGCGCCAAAACACTGTTCGACGCCTCCCACGTGCTGGGCCTGATTGCCGGCGGCACGTACCCCAACCCCTTTGACGCCGGTGTCGACCTCATCAGCAGCTCCACCTACAAAACCCTGCCCGGCCGCACGCAAGGGCTGGTGCTTGGCCGCGACCCGGACGATGCAATCGCTCTGCGCGAACTGCTCGACACCCGGATGATCGCCAACTACGACGCCGGTCGGCTGCCTTCCCTGGCGGTCACCCTCACCGAAGCCCAGGCTACTTGCCGCGAATATGCCGCCAGTATTGTAGGCAACAGCGCGGCGCTGCATCGCGCGCTGGTCGATGCGGGTTTGCCTGTCATAGGGGCGAATGACGGCGAGGTGCACACCCATCAACTCCTACTGCCGCTGTCACTTGATGCTGATCCGCGCGCTGTGATGCATGCGTTGCAAGCTCAGGGGATTCTCATCGGCACCTGCGTCGATCCTTCCCGCGCTGGGCATCAGGCGCTACGGCTTGGCACGCAATTCATCACGCGGCAAGGCATGGACGCGCTGGATATGCTGGATGTGGCGCGACTGCTGGGTGATGTTTTGCACGTTGGCGCTTGCGGTCGGCTGCATGCTCGGTCGGTTGCTGATACGGCGCAGATAGCAGATCGGATTCAGCAAATCCTGAGCAAAAAAAAGCCGCTGGGGAGCGGCTGAAGTTTGGAGCTTGGAGGCACCACGTCGGGAGCAACGACGTAGCGAAACGACAGAAACAAAATGCTAAAAGCTGATCAGGCGTTTGACGTTCTCCGGCTTGGGTGTGGGTTTCCATCGTTCCCGCGCTGGGCGGGTTCGATGGGGTGAAGCCACTTTAGGAACGATGGGCGGCAGGGGCAAATGAAACCCGGGTAACTATTTGTTAGCGAAATTGTTATGTGCGGGGAGGGGGCGGGGCGGGAACTTTTTGGGTATGCCAGGCGGGGTTATTCGTTGGTCTCTTGTTGGTGCGGCGGTACTGCGGTGCGCTGGTTGTTGATGAGTTGGCTGTGGGCGTAAACTTTGTGGGCAAGACGTCAGGCTTGGGCTGACGTCCTATTCTGCGGTTTTTACTTCACCGTCATCGGCGCGAAAATCGGCCGGATGCCACGGCATTTTGGATAAGCCACACAGCCCCAGAAATTCCCGCCGGCGTTGGCGCCGGTTCTCGCGACACGTATCACCATGGTTTTGCGGCAGTGCGGGCAGAGGGGCGCAGCAGGTTCAGGCTCGGCTTCTCGTGTGGCGGGTTGCGTCGCTGTTGGAGTTGGCGCTTGAACCGGAGCTGGAGCGGGACTTGGAGTAACCACCACCTCCGGCTCAACGATTGCTGGCTCGACACGCTCAGCCACCACCTCGACGGTTGGCCCTGGACCAGGCTTCTTCGCCTCGGCGATCCACTGCTTCAACACCGATCCATCGACCAGTTGCACATTGCGCCCCGCCGCAAAATCCCTCGCCGGTTTGGTGAACGTCCCGCTGGTGACCACGAAACCGCCGACAGCGCCTTCAGCCGCCATCGCGCCATACAACTCCCGCACCACCGGCACACCGACCTGCACTGATCGCCATTGCTTGCACTGCACCACGTACGTCTCGCCGTCCTTCCGCGCGATCAGATCAATGCCGCCGTCTGGTCCGTTTTTGCCTGTTTCTCGTACTGAGTAGCCGCGCCGGCGTAAGGCTTCACCTACCAGTAATTCGAACTCGTGCCAGGTGGTGCTCAGTAGTGGGTTGCCTTTGGCGGTGGCGGCGGATTCGAGGAGATTGCGGCGTTTGCGACGGCCGATGATTGAGGCGATGGCGCCGGCGGTGAGTATCAGGGGAACAAAGAATTGCCCGAAAGTGGCCATGCCCCGAAAGGCCGACGCGGAAACCATCTTGTCGAAATGGCGCGGATCTAGGTTTGTAGGGAGCGGAGCAATGGCCACCGAGTGCAGCCACATTGCCGACGCCACGGCGAGAACAGCACTGATCCACCAAGGGAGCTTGCTGGCGAGAAAAATGAGGGCTTCTAGATTGGAGGTTTTCTTGGCCATATCCGTGGTCTTTTCTTGAGTCCGTTGTGGTGGAAGTTTGGTGAGCGCTGCTGAACCTGTAGGAGTGAGCTTGCTCGCGATGCGGCGTGGCAGATGTCAGCGTATCGGCGAGTTGATTCGTTGCAATAGGGCTTAGGTCCTTTTGCCTATCCCTCACATCTGGAGCGCTCCACACACACCCTTCGCGTTTCGCAAATGCACCCAGGAGGAGGCTACCGGAATGAAGCAAGTCGTCTATGAAACTTACCGTAAACGGTTTACGGAAAAGTCAGAAAATCCATAGAGAAAACTCATTGTGATGGCTCAATGATGTCATGGTACAAGGCTGCACGGAATCTTCGTCCGTACAGCTAAGGAATGGCCATGAGAAATGTAGGACTCAGCTTCATTGCAGCGCTCGCGCTCCTCTCCGCTTTTACCGTCTCCGCCAAAGAAATCCGACTCACCGATGACGCGATAGCGCAGATCCTCATTGAGGACTCAATCTCTTCCTATCCCAAAAATTGTCCATGCCCTTATAACTCGGCTAGCAACGGCAGCCGCTGCGGCAAACGCAGCGCCTATAACCGTGCAGGAGGGTATGCGCCTTTGTGCTTCAAAGAAGATGTAACAAAGGGCATGGTTCAGGAGTATCGGCAGCGGATGAAGGGTTGAATTGCTAGTTAATGCAGCTTGAGCTGGATGTTCTCAATGCTGTTTGTCACTTCCTGAAACCCCGCTCAATATGATTTTAGAGCGTTGAAATGCCACCTTAGCGCATCCGCATTGGGCCGGTCGAATACGTCTTCAGGAAGACTGATCGGCTGATCTCGCAATGCCTCGTACTCGCTGCCCTCTAAACCTTCGGCTAGCTTGACGACCAGCTTGGTCGGATCTACCCAACACAAGCCAAGATCAAATAGGGTGTGAATGTCAGCGCGGAGTAGCAGGCCATTGCTGACGACGTTCGTGTCAGCTCCCTGATAAGGGACGATATGAGCAGCTTCCAGCAGGGCCTCTATTTCGCACCCCGTCACTGCGCATCTGTAGTTGTAAGCTCTGAGCAAAGTTGATCGAAATTTACTCTGTCCTTTGCGACGAACTATGGATGCAAGCACTTTCGTACGGGCATCGACGATGTTTTTAGGGTTGAATTCGCCTGCCGTTTGTAACTTCGCTTCGATAAACGAGCTGGTCAGCGTTGGGCTGCTCGCTTGAATGAGGGTGAAGCTCGTAGGGAGTGACCCTGACCGGCTTTGGTAAAGAAATTTGCCTTTATAAGTGAAGCCGGCACCCGGGTGCTCGAATTTATTCTTGCGATAAAAAAGGAGTAGTTCTAGCCCTCGTTCGACGTGCTCTTCCAAAAGATGGTCGGTGCCTCCCTGCGTCTGCCCTTCCATGTGCAGTATGTCGCCAGTAAGAAGATCATCATATTGAGTACGGTCTGCCGTTTTTTGCTCGGTGACGAAAAGCCAAACTGAATCGAACGCTGAAGGCTTGAAGATCCCGTTGTTGATACTAGAGGCAGTTATGGAGAAGAGGTCTCGCAAGTCATTTCGCGTGTAGACGTGCCCCTCTTGGAGAAGCTCCGAGGCATAGACGCCGGTGGAGACCGCAGCCGGTTTTTTTCTTGCCACAACGTAGTCCTTTTCCATGCCCTTTGTAGGAAAGGAATGTTGCGGCAATGAAGGGTCTTGTTACAACTGGTTTACACCATCTGGAATTACCAGCGAGTGTGAACATGATCGTTCCCACGCTCCGCGTGGTAATGCAGCCCGGGACGCTCCGCGTCCATCAGTACCAACGCTGCACGTCGATCAGCCCTTTCTCCCCTTGGTAATCCCGCGCACTCGAATATCGCCATTGCTCCCCCAAGTCCACATACCCTCGCTTCACCGGGTTCTGATGTATGTAGTCGAGCTTTTGCTGCATGACACTCTCGCTGTAGACCATTTCCGCATGAACGCCTTCCTGCCAGACCTGATAAACACGGTCGACCTTATGCGCGCGCTTAGCGAATCGAAGTCGCTGAAGAGTGCTTTCAGCATGCGCGAGTTGGAGGTAGTCGATGATGTTTCGCGCCGTGTAGGACTTGAAGCCAGCCACGGATTTTGCGAGGTCTGGAGACTGAGCGAGATAGTGAAGGTGATTTTCTAAAACGACATACCCATAGAGCTGTAGACCTTGATTCGCTTGTTGAAAGCGCCACGTGTTGAGCACGATATCGACCAAGGCCGGGCGGGTGAAGAGCGGTAGCCATTCAACGATTGTGCAGGTCAGGAAGTGAGGTTTGTCGATTTCAGTAATCGTGTAGCGGCTTCGGCCCATGGATTCATCCTTTAACCTGAAATGGGGGCGGAGCGTTGGAGGCTAGTGGAGGCGAGCGGTTGGTAGAACCGGGTTGGTGTTGCTGGGTGCTTCAGATTGGTTAGTTAGCTCCGGCGCGATGGACGCGGAGCGTCGAGGGCTGCATTCCCACGCGGAGCGTGGGAACGATCAGGCAGTCAGCAGCGCAATAAAAAGGGCCACCATTTCTGGCAGCCCTTTCGTGTGCAGCTCACTGAGTCGAGATCAAATCAATCCCAGCTCAAAGCCCCACCCGTCTGATACTCAATAACCCGCGTCTCAAAGAAGTTCTTCTCTTTCTTCAAGTCCATGATCTCGCTCATCCATGGGAACGGGTTCGTGGTCCCTGGATACTCTTCCTTCAGACCAATTTGCGACAGACGACGGTTCGCGATGAACTTGAGGTAGTCCTCCATCATCGCTGCGTTCATGCCGAGTACGCCGCGGGGCATGGTGTCGCGGGCGTATTCGATTTCCAGTTGGGTCCCTTGCAGGATCATCTGGGTTGCTTCTTCCTTCATTTCGGCGTCCCACAGGTGTGGGTTTTCGATTTTGATCTGGTTGATCACGTCGATGCCGAAGTTCAGGTGCATGGACTCGTCACGCAGGATGTACTGGAACTGTTCTGCGACGCCGGTCATTTTGTTGCGGCGACCCATGGAGAGGATCTGGGTGAAGCCGCAGTAGAAGAAGATGCCTTCCAGAACGCAGTAGTAGGCGATCAGGTTGCGCAACAGTTCTTTGTCGGTTTCGACGGTGCCGGTTTCAAACTTCGGATCGGAGATCGAGCGGGTGTATTTGAGGCCCCAGGCTGCCTTTTTGGCGACCGACGGGATCTCGTGGTACATGTTGAAGATCTCGCCTTCGTCCATGCCCAGCGATTCGATGCAGTACTGGTAGGCGTGGGTGTGGATCGCTTCCTCGAAGGCCTGGCGCAGGATGTACTGGCGGCATTCAGGGTTGGTGATGAGGCGATACACGGCCAGCACGAGGTTGTTGGCAACCAGGGAGTCGGCGGTGGAGAAGAAGCCCAGGTTGCGCAGGACGATGCGGCGCTCGTCGTCGGTCAGGCCTTCCGGGTCTTTCCAGAGGGCGATGTCCGTGGTCATGTTGACCTCTTGCGGCATCCAGTGGTTGGCGCAGCCGTCGAGGTATTTCTGCCAGGCCCAGTCGTACTTGAAGGGCACGAGCTGGTTGAGGTCTGCGCGGCAGTTGATCATGCGTTTTTCGTCGACCGCGACGCGGGCGGCGGAGCCTTCGAGTTCGGCAAGACCTTCAGCGACGTCCAGTTTGTCCAGCGCGGCTTTGGCGCGGGCAATGGCGTCGGAGTCGTTTGCGCTGACGGCACGGGCTTCAAGCGCAGCAGCACCACCGGCGCTGTCGAGTTTGTCCATCGCGGCTTCGGAAGCGTGGCCGGCGTTGGCGCCTTTGGCGGGTTCAGCGGCGTCTTCTTTGTCGAATTCGTCCCAGCTCAGCATGGTGAGGAGGCTCCTGCTAGAGGACCGGTTTTACGCGGCCTGTGGATTTGAGTAATCGGTTTGCTGCCGTTGTGACACGGGTCACGCCATACAGCGGTCGAGAGAGGGCTCTCTGAAAATCTAGGTATTCGGTGTTCCGGTTGACGTTGTCAGGCGCTAGGCCTGTCACCCGGGAGAGGAGCAAAACGCTGACGCGGCAAACGCACGGTGACCATAGGAATCCGGTCGGCTTTGGGTGCGCAGGTGGTCATGGCGTTGTCCTTGATTGGGGGGCGCGAGTATACGGAAATTTGCTCCGTACGTCTTTGCTGCGACCCTTTTGTCTGTCATTTCAGCGACTGTTCGGATTGGCGAATCAGTGCTGGATTGTTCTTGACCTGTCAACGATTCGATGCTTCTGAATCGCCTATCTAGTGGTCTGTGGCGTAAGAATACACACGATATGGTATTGGAGGGAATGAGTATTTCGACATGTGAGCGCGTTCGTGACGCAGGTCAGTGTGCGACAAACGACCTCAACCTTGGAGAGCCCCGTGATACGTGAGCTTCGGCCGAAGACCCTCCGATAAGGCGCTCAATGGAGTCATCGCCGACCTGACAAATGGTGTCGGCATCTGCGCCCCGCAGACGGGGGATGCTTATTCAGGCGAAGCGCCAATCGTCCCCCCAACACACCGCTCAAACACCCGCACCATCCCCTCATAATCACACCCCACCGCATCCACATTCGCCCGTATCCATTTGAAGTGGTCAACTTTTTCCGGACACCTCAATCGGTGATTGTCAGACCGCTTGCCGCTCGTACTGATTGGGCGTCATGTTG
>NZ_JACYVI010000016.1 GCF_014842265.1 Pseudomonas sp. CFBP 13711 | reverse complement strand
TCTGCTGTCAACAGCCTTTTTCACCGCTGTCGATTCAAGCATCTGAACCGAAGCATTCCTCGCTGCTTACTTCGTCCAACTCTTTGATTATCAAGGAGTTTTCCGTTTCTTCTGCGCCGGAAGTGGGGCGAATTATAGACAGATCCAGAGGAGCGTCAACACCTAATTTGAACTTTTGGAGAAAAAGCCAAAACCCTAACGAAATCCGACACTTCCTTCTGTTTATATAGAGACCGGCTAAAGACTCCTGCAAGAGCACCAGCCCTTAGAGAACGCCCCTCTGACGCAAGGCAATTACCTCAGCGTCAGGTAATCCTAATAATCCGGTTAGAACTTCCAGTGTGTGCTCTCCCAACAACGGCGGCGCACGCCGATATTCAACAGGCGTGGCAGATAAACGGATCGGACTGGCAACCTGAGGAACAGTCCCGCCCAATGCATGAGGCAACTCGACCTGGAGACCGCGGAATTGCACCTGCGGATCTGCGAACACCTGGGCGACATCGTTAATAGGCCCACACGGTACGCCGGCCCCCTCCAACGCCGTGACCCATTCAGCCGTGGTCTTGAAGACGGTGGCCTGCCGGATCAGCGGGATCAGCTCGGCACGATGCGACACGCGCTGCTCATTACTCGCAAACCGCGGATCGCTGGCCCACTGCGGTTGCCCGGCCACTTCCGCGAATTTGCGGAACTGGTTGTCGTTCCCCACCGTGAGAATGAAATCGCCATCGGCGGTGGGAAAATCCTGGTAGGGCACGATATTCGGGTGAGCATTACCCAGTCGCCTTGGCGATACGCCCGTCGTCAGGTAATTCATTGCCTGATTTGCCAGGCAGGCGACCTGCACATCCAGCAACGCCATGTCGATGTGCTGACCAGGCCCTCCCTGATCCCGATGCGCCAGAGCAGCAAGAATCGCAGAAGTCGAATACAGCCCCGTCAGAATATCCGTCAGCGCCACGCCGACCTTCACCGGTCCCGCGCCATCCTCCCCCTCGGGACGACCGGTAAGGCTCATTAGCCCACCAAGCCCCTGGATCATGAAGTCGTAACCTGCTCGCTTGGCGTAGGGTCCCGTCTGACCGAACCCGGTAATGGAGCAATAGATGAGCCTGGGGTTCTCCAGTTGCAGTGATTCGTAATCCAAACCGTAGGCCTTCAGCCCGCCAACCTTGAAGTTCTCGATGACGATATCGGACTTCGCCGCCAGTTCGCGGACCAGCTTCTGGCCTTCGGGTTGGGTGAAGTCGATGGTGACGGACTGTTTGTTGCGGTTGGCTGAGAGGTAGTACGCAGCTTCAGACGTGTTTTCTCCGCGCGGATCCTTCAGGAAGGGCGGCCCCCACGCGCGCGTGTCGTCGCCGTTACCCGGGCGCTCGATCTTGATCACCTCGGCACCGAGGTCCGCCAGAATCTGCCCTGCCCAAGGGCCGGCGAGGACCCTGGACAAGTCCAGCACACGCAAATGCGATAACGCGCCCATTGCTGGCTCCTTAATAGAAGGCCTGGATGCCGGTTTGCGCGCGACCAAGGATAAGCGCATGGACGTCGTGGGTACCTTCGTAGGTATTTACCACCTCCAGATTGACCAGATGCCTGGCGATACCGAACTCATCAGAGATGCCGTTGCCACCCAGCATGTCACGCGCCATACGCGCGATGTCCAGCGACTTGCCGCAGGAATTGCGCTTCATGATGGAGGTGATTTCAACCGCTGCAGTGCCCTCGTCTTTCATCCGGCCAAGACGCAGGCAGCCTTGAAGCGCTAGCGTGATCTCGGTCTGCATGTCAGCGAGCTTTTTCTGAATCAGCTGATTAGCAGCGAGCGGCCGGCCGAACTGTTGACGATCCAGTGTGTATTGACGCGCGGTGTGCCAGCAAAACTCGGCAGCCCCCAAGGCACCCCAGGAAATGCCATAGCGGGCGGAGTTCAGGCACGTGAACGGACCTTTAAGACCGCGGACGTCCGGGAAAATGTTCTCTTCCGGCACAAACACGTTGTCCATCACGATCTCGCCAGTGATCGAAGCGCGCAGGCCGACTTTGCCGTGAATCGCCGGAGCAGTCAGGCCTTGCCAGCCCTTTTCCAGTACGAAGCCGCGGATATCCCCAGCGTCATCTTTGCCCCAGACAACAAAGACATCGGCAATCGGGCTGTTGGTAATCCACATTTTGCTGCCGGTTAGACGGTAGCCGCCTTCGACGCTCCGCGCACGGGTGATCATCGCGCCCGGATCCGAACCATGATTGGGTTCGGTAAGGCCGAAGCAACCAATCCATTCACCGGACGCAAGCTTTGGCAGGTATTTCTGCTTTTGCGCTTCGGTACCAAATTCGTTGATAGGCACCATGACCAGGGAGGACTGCACGCTCATCATCGAGCGATAACCGGAATCGACGCGCTCGACTTCGCGAGCGATCAAGCCGTAACACACGTAGTTCAGACCGCTGCCGCCGTACTGCTCCGGGATCGTGGCGCCGAGAAGACCTATCTCACCCATCTCGCGAAAGATCGCCGGGTCTGTCTTTTCATGGCGGAAGGCTTCAAGCACACGCGGTACCAGTTTGTCCCTGGCGAACTGCTCGGCGCTGTCGCGAACCATGCGCTCTTCTTCGGTGAGTTGCTGGTCCAGCAACAGGGGGTCGATCCAACTGAAACTTGCCTTGCCGCTCATGACTCTCTCCTCACCAAATGCGCTTCCGGACCTGCCGGAGAAGTAATGAAGCGAGCCTAGGCCTGAACCCTGGATCGAGCAAACGACGATTTCGCATCATCCTGTGTTAATTTCTCACTCCGAGACACGGCCGGTGCCAGCGGGCCGTCGCTGTGAGTGAGGCAAAGGTACATGCGTCGTAAAATCCCAAGCACCGCTGCGCTGGTGAGCTTCGAGGCAGCCGCGCGGCACGAGAGCTTCACCAAGGCGGCTGAGGAGCTTTCTCTGACCCAGAGCGCGATCTGCCGTCAGGTCGCGAGCCTGGAAGAGTTCTTGAATGTCGGCCTGTTCCGACGTTCGCGACGGGGTGTGAAGCTTACTGAGGCTGGCCTTTCCTACAGCCGGCGCATCGCAACGCAACTTGACGCTGTTGAACGCGACACGCTGTCAGTGATGGGTCATCAGGGCGTCAATGTGATCGAACTGGCGGTAGTGCCCACCTTTGGCACGCAATGGTTACTGCCACGCCTAAAGGATTTTCAGAAGAACCACCCTGACGTCACTATCAACCTGACCAACCGCACGCGACCGTTTTTGTTTGCCGATACCGAATTCGACGCAGCTATCTACTTCGGTGATGCTGATTGGTCTGGTACCGAGTCCCACAGACTGATGGGCGAAAATCCCATGCCGGTCTGCAGTCCGGCACTGCTTGGGGCACGGCACAGCATCAGCGCTCAAGAGTTGGCCGAGATGCCGCTGCTCCAGCAAACCACTCGGCCCTACGCCTGGCGGCAGTGGTTCAACTCGCTGGACATGGGGGTGGCTCGCGACATGACAGGTCCCCGATACGAGCTATTTTCCATGCTCGCTCAGGCAGCCATGCACGACATGGGTGTGGCGCTCATACCACCATTTCTTATTCAGCATGAACTGGCCGAAAAACGCCTGGTGATTGCCAACCCTCACCAGCTCTCAAGCTCAAAGGCCTATTACTTGATGATTCCGGAGCGCAAAACGGAATCAGCGTCGCTGAAGGCGTTTCGTGACTGGCTGATTCAGCAGGCCAAGACCTACTCCCTGCCCTGAATGCCTATCCACAACACGCACGTTTCCGTGTAGTACGAAGATCCTAAAACCTACATATATCTTGATTTGTCGCATTTGCGACACACGCTTCTTTGTGCTCGCGTTATCCCAATAGTCATACAAATAGCGCTCTACAGCCTGATTTCGATTCATTTTAGAAATTTTGCCTTACCACGGTTGTGAGAAACCGTAACCATGAAAATGCGTCTGGTATCAATGACTTAATCGGTTTTGTGCGTCAATCGGTCACGGGGTGACTTGTAGTACATTTTTCGTTCAGTTACAGAAACCCTTGAAGGCCTCTGGCATCCCCTGCAAAATGCCGCGCCCGGCTGTTTTAACGGGCGTAGTGATCGCAATCCCAGCCCTCGGGCCGTAGCGCGCTGGCCTAATTAAGACAATAAGATCACGCAGGAGATTTGACGTGCACATTGGAGTCCCCCTCGAAACCCAGCCTGGTGAAACCCGGGTCGCCGCCACTCCCGAAACCATCAAAAAGCTCGTCGCCCAAGGCCACACCGTGACTGTGCAGAACGGCGCGGGCATTGCGGCGAGCGTGACCGACAGTGCTTATGAGGCGGCAGGTGCATTAATGGGCAGCGCCGCCGATGCGTTCGGCGCTGAACTCATCCTCAAGGTCTCCGCTCCCAACGACGCCGAGTTGCCGCTGATCAAAAGCGGCGCAGTGGTGGTCGGGATGCTCAACCCTTTCAATAACGACATGATCGCCAAGCTGGCTGAACGCGGTATCACCGCTTTTGCCCTCGAAGCCGCGCCACGCACCTCTCGCGCGCAAAGCCTCGACGTGCTGTCTTCCCAGGCCAACATCGCTGGCTATAAGGCTGTGCTGTTGGCGGCGCAGCACTATCCGCGCTTCATGCCCATGCTGATGACAGCGGCCGGTACAGTGAAAGCAGCGCGCGTGCTGATTCTCGGAGCGGGGGTTGCGGGGCTGCAGGCCATCGCCACTGCCAAACGACTGGGTGCGGTCATTGAAGCCTCGGACGTACGTCCAGCGGTGAAGGAGCAGATCGAGTCGCTAGGGGCCAAGTTCGTTGACGTGCCCTACGAGACTGACGAGGAGCGGGAAGCTGCCGTGGGCGTCGGCGGTTACGCCCGCCCGATGCCGGCCAGCTGGATGCAGCGTCAGGCTGTGGCCGTTCATGAGCGCGCCAAACAGGCGGACATCGTGATTACCACGGCGCTGATTCCCGGTCGCAAGGCTCCGGTGCTGTTAAGCGCTGAAACGGTCGCGCAGATGAAGCCCGGCTCGGTGGTGATCGATCTGGCGGCAGCGCAGGGCGGCAACTGCCCTCTGACGGTAGCCGACCAAGTGGTGGTCGAGCATGGCGTGACCATCGTTGGCCACACGAATCTGCCCGCCATGGTCGCGGCGGATGCGTCTGCTCTTTATGCCCGCAACCTGCTGGACTTCATGAAGCTGCTCTTCACCCAGGAAGGCCAGTTCCAGATCAACCTCGAAGACGACATCGTTGCCGCGTGCCTTATGTGCCGCGATGGCCAAGTCATCCGCAAGAACGGCTGAGGATAAAAATAATGGAAGAGTTCATCTCACCCGGTATCTACAACCTGATCATCTTCGTGCTGGCCATTTACGTCGGCTACCACGTGGTCTGGAACGTGACGCCTGCACTGCACACGCCCCTGATGGCAGTCACGAACGCTATCTCGGCCATCGTCATCGTCGGCGCCATGCTTGCCGCCGCGCTAACAGTGACGCCACTGGGCAAAACCATGGGCACCCTGGCCGTTGCGCTGGCGGCCGTTAACGTCTTCGGCGGTTTTCTGGTCACCCGGCGGATGCTTGAGATGTTCAAAAAGAAAGCGCCCAAGGCAAAAGACGAGGTGGCCAAGTAATGAGCATGAACCTCGTCACCTTGCTGTACCTCGTCTCAGCGATCTGCTTCATCCAGGCGCTGAAGGGCTTGTCTCACCCAACCACCTCGCGCCGAGGCAACCTGTTCGGCATGCTCGGCATGGGCCTGGCTGTTCTGACTACGATCGGACTGGTGTTCAAACTGGCTGCGCTATCTACCGACGGCGCCAGCGCAGGCATTGGCTACATCCTTATCGGTCTGCTGGTCGGCGGTACTGCCGGTTCGATCATGGCCAAGCGCGTCGAGATGACCAAGATGCCGGAATTGGTCGCCTTCATGCACAGCATGATTGGTCTGGCAGCCGTGTTCATCGCCATCGCTGCGGTGGTCGAGCCACAGTCGCTGGGCATCGTTCACCACTTGGGCGATCCGATTCCTGCGGGCAACCGTCTGGAGTTGTTCCTGGGCGCGGCGATCGGGGCGATTACGTTCTCCGGTTCGGTCATCGCCTTCGGCAAGCTGTCGGGCAAATACAAGTTCCGCCTGTTCCAGGGCGCACCGGTGCAGTTTGCCGGTCAGCACAAGCTCAATCTGGTTCTGGGTCTGGCGACGCTGCTGTTCGGCATCACGTTCATGCTGACGGGTAGCCTGTTCGCGTTCAGCGTCATGCTGATCCTGGCGTTCGTGATTGGCGTGCTGCTGATTATCCCGATTGGTGGCGCAGACATGCCGGTTGTGGTGTCGATGCTCAACAGTTACTCGGGCTGGGCAGCGGCGGGTATTGGCTTCTCGCTGAACAACTCGATGCTGATCATCGCCGGCTCTCTGGTCGGCTCCTCCGGCGCGATTCTGTCGTACATCATGTGCAAGGCAATGAACCGCTCGTTCTTCAACGTGATCGGCGGCGGCTTCGGTGGCGCAGTGGATGCCGGTGCTACGAGCGGCAGCAAGGAAGCCCGTCCGGTTAAATCGGGATCGGCTGACGATGCAACCTTCCTGCTGACCAACGCCGACACCGTAATCATCGTGCCGGGTTACGGGCTGGCGGTTGCTCGAGCGCAGCACGCGCTGAAAGAGCTGACCGAAAAGCTGACCCACGCGGGTGTTACGGTGAAGTACGCGATCCACCCGGTGGCCGGCCGGATGCCGGGGCACATGAACGTGCTGCTGGCGGAAGCCGAGGTGCCTTACGATCAAGTGTTTGAGATGGAGGACATCAACTCCGAGTTCGGTCAGGCGGACGTCGTCCTGGTGCTGGGCGCCAATGATGTGGTCAATCCGGCGGCGAAAAACGATCCCAAGTCGCCGATTGCCGGCATGCCGATTCTCGAGGCGTACAAGGCCAAGACCATCATCGTCAACAAGCGCTCCATGGCCAGCGGCTATGCAGGCCTGGATAACGAACTGTTCTACCTGGACAAAACCATGATGGTCTTTGGTGACGCCAAAAAGGTCATCGAGGACATGGTCAAAGCGATCGAATAATCGCTGCAACTCGCGATGAAACAACCCTCGGCGCAGGTGATGGCCGAGGGTTTTTTACAGCCCGGGTAAAAGTGTTTCTCGCGCAAAGGCGCTAATTAGAGCCTTTAGTGCGACCTTGGTAGCGGGACGAACGCTCCTCAAATCTCTAGACTTCGCTCACGCATCTTTGTCATGAGATTAAACAACATGCACCGTGAACGAATCCGTCTGCCCTCGCTGATGAGCAAGATAATGAGCGCGGCCGACGCCGCTTCCTTGATCAAGGACGGCATGACCGTCGGCATGAGCGGCTTCACCCGCGCCGGCGAAGCCAAGGCCGTGCCTCAGGCGCTGGCCGAACGCGCCAAAACAGTTCCGCTGAAGATCAGCCTGATAACGGGCGCCAGCCTGGGCAACGATCTGGACAAGCAACTGACCGAGGCCGGCGTGCTCTCCCGCCGCATGCCGTTTCAGGTCGACAGCACCCTGCGCAAGGCCATCAACGACGGCACCGTGATGTTCATTGACCAGCACTTGTCGGACACCGTCGAGCAGCTGCGCAATCGCCAGATCAAGGCCGTGGACATCGCCGTGATCGAATGCGTAGCAATCACCGAAGAGGGACATCTGGTGCTCAGCACGTCAGTCGGCAACTCGGCGAGCTTCGCCATTCTTGCCGAACACGTGATTATCGAGATCAACCTTGCCCAACCCATGGAGCTCGAAGGGCTGCACGACATCTATATACCCACCTACCGGCCAACACGCCTGCCGATCCCGGTGCTCAAGACCGATACCCGAATCGGCAGTCAGGCCGTGAAGATTGATCCGGCCAAGATCGTCGGCATCGTGATCAGCAATCAACCCGACTCGCCGTCGACTGTGTTGCCGGCAGACACTGACACTCAGGCTATCGCGGGCCACTTGGTCGAGTTCTTCAAAGGCGAAGTGCGGCTGAACCGACTGACCAATCAGCTCATGCCGCTGCAGGCGGGGGTAGGTACGATCGCCAATGCCGTCATGACCGGGCTGATCGATTCACCCTTTCACGGCATGACCATGTATTCGGAAGTGCTGCAGGACTCGACGTTCGATCTGTTCGAGGCGGGCAAGCTGGATTTCGCTTCGGGCTGTTCCATGACGTTGTCCGAGCGCAAGCACTCTGCGGTCTACGACAATCTGGAGCAGTACAGATCCAGACTGTTACTGCGCCCCCAGGAAATCTCGAACCATCCGGAGGTCGTCCGCCGCCTGGGCATCATTGGTATCAACACTGCCCTGGAGTTCGACCTGTACGGGAACGTCAACTCCACTCACGTGGGCGGCACACGGATGATGAACGGGATAGGCGGGTCAGGCGACTTCGCCCGCAACGCCCATCTCGCCATTTTCGTGACCAAGTCCATTGCCAAAGCCGGAGCCATTTCAAGCGTGGTGCCAATGGTCAGCCACGTAGACCATACCGAACACGATGTAGACATTCTGGTCACCGAGATCGGACTGGCAGACCTGCGAGGCCTGGCACCCCGCGAGCGCGCCCGGGTCATCATCGACAACTGTGTGCATCCGGCCTATCGCGAGGCGCTGAATGACTACTTCCGCCGCGCCTGTGCAATTGGCGGTCACACACCGCATGTGCTGCGTGATGCACTCAGCTGGCACCTAAACCTGGAAGAAACCGGCCGCATGTTGGCGATCTGAAGACACAGTTTGTCAGTGGCGACGACCTTTCGTCGTCACAGCTAGCAACCTGAACGCAAATTCTGCAAAAACTGTACTGCTGTACGGGTGATTTCACGTACTTCTAATGGGAAATGACTGGCCCAACTGACAAAAAAGCACACTTCTGGTGCAGACCCGTACAGTTGCCCCACTTCCGAACAAAACAGTGGTGATTAACAGTTAACTGGAGCAGCACAATACAAATGAACTGTGTCTAGAGAGAGACGGGCAATGAGAGGAATATTGTCACCAATCAAGTCAATCTCTAATCCCGCCACAAGCGGAAGGAAGAAGCATCATGGAACGCACCGTCAGTTCCGAATTGTTCTACGAAGACACCGCAAAAACCGCACAAGCCTCGTTGCCGCTGCGCATGTTCGCCAACCTGATGCTCTGGCAGCGTCGTCTGTCCAGCCGCCATCAACTGGCTCGCCTGGATGCACGTTTGCTGGCTGACGCCGGTATCAGCGAATCCCAGCGTTACGAAGAGCTGAGCAAGCCGTTCTGGCGCTAAGTTAGCGTCTGCTGGTCCCAGGCCGAGCGCCTCTCACCAGCAATCCGAATTGTTCAAACAAAACCCGTCAGCAGGTCACTGCTGGCGGGTTTTGTCGTTCTAGGGTCGGGCAAACCACGCTAAGGGCCGACCAGTACAGTTTTACGCAACTCAGCAAATCCCATTACAGTCCAACGATCACGGGTAATTGCGGCACATATAGAGTTACGTAGCGGCGACTGGCACAAGGCCGGGATAGTTCGGCAGCCCGCTTATAAGCTAATCTTGCGCCACCTTGACCACGCAGTCACAAGACAGCTCTCGCCGAGCTTACCGATTTATGCGTCTGTGGTTTTCGAATCCCGTTATTTTGGAGTGCCTGTATGTCTCGCGTTCGCCTGTTGAGTGCCGCTTTCCTGATAGTCGCTGCCACCGGAGCCCAGGCTTCCAGCTTTGTGGTTACAACGGACACCATCGTCCGTGCGCTCGATGCTTCGTCCAACGCCACGTCTAAAATTTCGTCCTCCTTCCACGATGACAAGATCGTTCTGGCCGCCCGCGACGACGCCGCAAGCTTCGTTGCCAGCGAAGGCGAGATCCGAGGCGTGAAGCTACAGGGCGCCTTGCAACACATTCGCGAGGTTGCACCGGGCCTGCAAGCGTCGGACGCGCAACTCGCCCAAGCAATCCTTGCCATCTGATTCAGCTTCCAGACAGGTTCTCCAGCACACGCCTGGGTCTTTGCACTAGCTCTGAACCGGATGTTGCGCTAGCCTTGCGACCCGTTTTCGCAGAACCTGAACAGCCCTGAATAGCCATGCATTCGTTGTCTCGCCTCGTGCTTGCCGTCACCGCAGCCTTGAGTATTTCAACTCAGGTTCTGGCGTTCGACGTGACAATACAAAGCCTGGTCAAAACCGGATACGCCACCAGCCAGGTGACGACAGGGCCTTTCGATAGCAAGTTGATAATTGCCGCCCAGGATGATGCTGCAGTGTTTGTCGCCAGTGACGGCCAACTGCGAGGAGCACGGCTGGAGTCTGCGCTGGCGTACCTGCGTCAAACCCGCCCAAAACTTCATGCAAGCGACCTTGAACTGGCGCAGGCAATCCTCGTCCAATAGTCACTTTTTTTGTAACTACCGTATTTTGGAGACGTTCCATGCGTACCCCGTTGATCGCTGCCGCCCTTGGCCTGCTCTTGCTGACTGATATGGCACAGGCACAAACCCTGAAGGCCACCAGTAACATCGTCGTTCGCGCCCTCGGCCGCAGCATCGATTTCACCTCCGACACCACCTCATCCGTGCGCAACTGGAAACTCGTCCTCGAAGCGCGCGACGACGCCGCCAGCTATGTCGCCAGTAACGGTGACATCCATGGCGCACTGCTCGACGCAGCCTTCATCACACTGCGTGACCGCCTGCCTGAAGCCCGTAATGCCAGTGATCAGGACCTCGCCGAGGCCATCCTCGCACTGTGAAACGCCTCGCTGTCTGGCTGCTGACGTCGGCGCTCTCGCTGATTTGCACGAGCGCCTTCGCCGACCTCAGCCTGTCGCTGCATAACGACGGGCTCAGTCCTGCGCAACAAAAGGCCAGCCAGACATTGCTCGACGAAGCCATGGCGCACCTGCCGCCATTGTTCGTCAGCAAGCTTGATCGCAAGGTGGAAGTGCATTGGACCGACGACATGCCGTCCAATGCTTACGGCCGTGCAGACGGTCCCTACCGTCTGGACCTGAATGAGCACCTGCTCGCAGGCCTGACCGACGGCAGCGCCGCAACGACACGAACCAGCCGTCCTCACGGCACCGTGCGGGAGGAAATGCTCGCCACGGTCCTGCATGAGCTGACCCATATTTATGATCACGCGCAGCTCTGGTCCCCTGAAGACCGCAAGCTGATCGTTGCGTGTGCCCGGCAGGGCAAGAGCGTGGGGAAGGTTGGCCTGCGTGACAGCTGCCGGGGGCAGACCGACCGACGTTTCACGCTGAGTGATGATCCGCGCCTTCTGGATCTGGCGGGATGGCCGCAGTACGTCGGCCGCCGCGGTGACAGGGAAGAGCGCAATGGCCAGGTCGCGCGCAGCCCGGATATCTACGAAATCAGCAGCCCGCTGGAATTCGTTGCGGTGAACATGGAGTACTTCCTCCTCGATCCGGCCTACGCCTGCCGCCGTCCGGCGCTGTACGACTATTACAAGGCTCGGTTCGACTGGGCGCCAGCGACGAAGGATCAGTGCCCGACGTCCTATCCTTATCTCAACGCCGGTAACGACTTTGCCCGAGAGCCACTGGGCAAGCTCGACCCCGAGCGGGTGTATGAGGTCGATTACCTGCTGGCTGAGGCCAACCAGAATCTGGCGAGCCGTTGGGGTCACAGCATGCTGCGGCTGGTGATCTGCAAGCCCGGTCGCCCACGCGGCCCTGACTGCCGGCTGGACCTGGATCAGCACTTGGTGCTGTCGTATCGCGCGTTCGTCAATGATCTGCAGCTGTCCAGCTGGAGCGGCTTGACCGGCAAGTATCCGTCGCGCCTGTTTGTCCTGCCACTGGGTCAGGTGATCGATGAGTACACCAAGACCGAACTGCGTGGCCTGGCCTCGGTCCCGCTGAAACTCTCCCGTGAGGAGATCAACGGTCTGGTTCAGCACGCAGCCGAGATGCACTGGGCCTATGACGGGGATTACTGGTTCCTGTCCAATAACTGCGCGGTGGAAAACCTGAAGCTGCTGCGCAGCGGCACGAACGATCCGCGGCTTGTCGGGCTGGACAGCATCATGCCCAACGGGCTGCTGGAAGTGCTGAAGGGCAGGGGGCTGGCGGATACCAGCGTGCTGGACGATCCCAAGAAGGCGCTGCGCATGGGCTACCGCTTCGACTCGTACCGCGACCGTTATCAGGCGATGTTCGATGTGCTGCGCAAGACCACCAACGTCAAGCAGACCACCGTTGAAGATTGGCTGGCACTGACGCCGCAGGAACGGCGTCCGTATTTCGCTCAGGCTGACCTGCGTACCAGCGCGGCAATGCTGCTGCTGGAACAGGCCGGGCTGCGTCGTCAGTTATTGCTCGCGCAGGATGAGGTCAAGCAGCGCTACCTCAGTGCTGTGGAGCAAAAGGATAACGGCGTCTCCAAGGCGACCGGCACATTGCAGGACATTCTGGCCAACAGCGGATTCCTGAGTCGCCCGGCGGAATTGCTCGGCAGCGGCGGCTACGGTCTGCCGCAGGAGGGCGAGTGGCAGCGTCTGGAAGACGAAAGTAGCCAGCGCCAGAAACAACTGCAGCGGCTCAGCGGTGATCTGGATAAAGAGGTGAGGGCGCTGCTTGATCCCGACCGCGCCGCCGAGATTGCTGCGACCGAAGACAATCTCAAGCAGGTCGGTGATCACCTGCGGGCATTGCACAAAGCAGCCGGCGGCCTGGAGCTGCCTTGATCGTTGCGCAACTGCACGCCCCGCGATGATTCAGTCAGTTTCCCCAGGCTCACCCGGCAGATGCTCGTCCAGGTGCAGCCAGGGCAGGCGGCTGTCGGTCCAGATATGCCGATCGGCAGGCGTGAGCTCCGGGCGATCAAGGGTGGCGATAGTCACGTCCATAGTCTCCGGGCTGTTGCGGCTGAACAGCGCGACCTGCGCCCCACAGTTATTGCAAAAATACCTGACGCACGTCGGCCCTGAATCATAGGGGGTCGGACTTCCCGCCAACCATTTGAAAGCCTCGACCGGCACGCTGGTCCACGTCATGACGATCCCCCCTGACGTGCGCCGACAAATCGTACAGTGGCAGTGGGCAACGTCATCCACGGGCCCATCGATCTGGTAACGCAGATTGCCGCAATGGCATCCGCCGGTATGCAATTCACTCATGAGCAATCTCCAGGTTATGTAGGGGTCTGACCGCATCCTGGGGTCGATAACTCAAACTCCCGCTCGTCAACTTCAGAAGTGCAACGAAAGCTGGCTGAAAGCTTCCCCGTTTAGCATCCCCTCACCGCCGGCGACAGACCGGTCGGCCAGGACGAACGCGCTTGACGTTCTCCGGCCCATCTACAACAACAATTAGGTGATTCCCGATGCTTGCATGTGCCCTGCAGTACCCCCTCCGTAATCCCCGACTCCACGCGCCGCTCGTTTTGAGCTGATCGATTCGTCTCGTCCGTTCCCCGCCGCGTAACGCTGGAGTATTGCTATGTTGACCTTCCTCGGCTTCGCCATGGTCGTCGCCTTCATGTACCTGATCATGAGCAAGCGCCTGTCAGCGCTGATTGCCTTGATCATCGTTCCTATTGTTTTCGCTCTGTTCGGTGGTTTTGCCTCCGAAATCGGCCCGATGATGCTGGCCGGCATCACCAAACTTGCGCCAACGGGCGTGATGCTGATGTTCGCCATCCTTTATTTCGCGCTGATGATCGACTCCGGGCTGTTCGACCCGGCCGTGCGCAAGATCCTCAAGCTGGTGAAAGGCGACCCCGTCAAAGTGTCGGTCGGTACAGCGGTGCTGGCGCTGGTTGTCTCGCTGGACGGTGATGGCGCCACGACGTACATGATCTGCGTGGCCGCCATGCTGCCGCTGTACAGCCGTCTGGGCATGAGCCCGCGCATCATGGCGGGCCTGATCATTCTGGCCGGCGGCGTGATGAACATGACCCCATGGGGCGGCCCGACCGCGCGTGCGGCGAGTGCCCTGCATGTCGATCCATCCGACATCTTTGTGCCTATGATTCCGGCGATGCTGGCGGGCGTTGTGGCGATTCTGGTGATTGCCTACTTCTACGGCAAACGTGAACGTGCGCGCCTGGGCGAACTGCACTTGCCCGGTGACGAAGGCGATCACAGCGACATCAGCGTTTCCCAGTTTCCTGAAGCCCGCCGTCCCAAGCTGATTTGGTTCAACGCCGCACTGACGCTGGCGCTGATGGTGGCACTGATCATGGGCCTGTTGCCGCTGCCGGTGCTGTTCATGATTGCGTTCAGTATCGCCATGATCGTCAACTACCCGTGCCTGCAAGCACAGAAAGACCGCGTCGCTGCCCACGCCGGCAGCGTGCTGGCAGTGGTCGGACTGATTTTTGCTGCGGGGATCTTTACCGGTATCCTGTCCGGCACCGGAATGGTCGACGCGATGTCGAAGAGCCTGCTGGCCGTGATCCCTGAAGCGATGGGCCCTTATCTGGCCGTGATCACAGCGGTGGTCAGCATGCCGTTCACCTTCTTCATGTCCAACGACGCGTTCTACTATGGCGTGCTGCCGGTACTGGCCGAAGCCGCTTCGCATTACGGCATCAGCCCGGTGGAAATGGCACGTGCCTCGATCGTCGGCCAGCCCGTCCACCTGTTGAGTCCGTTGGTGCCGTCGACGTATCTGCTGGTAGCACTGGCGGGCATCGAATTCGGGGATCACCAGCGCTTTACCCTCAAATGGGCCGTGCTGGTGTGCGTGTGCATTCTGATCGCCGCGCTGCTGATGGGAATCTTCCCGTTCTTCAGCAGCCTATAAACGCAACTCAACGCTCCCTCTGGCGCAACCGTGCCGGAGGGAAAACGAACGCTCAAAGGAATACGTAATGGAATGGCTGACCAACCCTGAGATCTGGGTTGCTTTCTTCACGCTGACCGCCCTGGAAATCGTGCTGGGCATCGACAACATCATCATGATCTCGATCCTGGTCAGCCGCATGCCCAAGGCAATGCAGCCGCGCACCCGTATCTTCGGCCTGGCGCTGGCGATGGTGACGCGGATTCTGCTGCTGCTGTCGATCACCTGGGTCATGCGCCTCACCGACGACCTGTTCGTGGTCTGGGGCCAGGGCATTTCCGGACGCGACCTGATTCTGTTTTTCGGTGGCCTGTTTCTGTTGTGGAAGAGCTCGCAAGAGATCTACCACGGCATGGAAGGCGAAGAAGAGACGCTGGACGAGCCGAAAGGCAAGGGCGGCATGTTTCTGTACACCATCATTCAGATTGCAATCATCGACATCGTATTCTCGCTGGACTCGGTCATCACTGCTGTCGGCATGGTGTCCCACGTACCGGTGATGGTGGCGGCGATCATCGTGGCGGTGCTGATCATGATGCTATGCGCGGGCGTCATCAGCGACTTCATCGAGAAGCACCCGTCGCTGAAAATGCTGGCGCTGTCGTTCCTGATCGTCGTCGGTACGGTCCTGATTGCCGAGTCATTCGATGTGCATGTGCCGAAGGGCTACGTCTACTTCGCCATGGCGTTCTCGCTGGCAGTCGAAGCGATCAACATCAAGATGCGCACGTCGATGGCTAAAAAACGTGCGATGCAGGACCCTGTGAAACTTCACAAGGACGTGCCGGGTCAATAACGTCCGCCGCACAGACGTGAAAACAACGGGGCTGTGAATGCCCCGTTTTTTATTGGCAGAGCGCAAAGGTGTGGCGTTCAAACACCTGATTTATGACAGATTTGTTTCAAGAAATAATCCGCTGTGCCATGCTGGCATTAAGGCCACAGGCCGACTAAAGCTTTAGTTGAGCGCGCTGTTCGATGCACCTCAAGCGCTTACGCTCGCTACACGCTGGACCTTTTAACTTTGCCCAATGGGCAACCAACAGGGGGCTCTCCGTATGCTGACCCTGCTCGATTTGCTTTCCGCCGTCGCGCTGTTGATCTGGGGCACACACATCGTTCGGACCGGCATTCTGCGTGTCTACGGCTCGCAGCTGCGCCGAGTCATTGGCCAGAACATGTCCAAACGCCCGCTGGCATTTGTCGCGGGGATACTCGTCACCGCGCTGGTGCAGAGCAGTAACGCCACGGCAATGCTGGTGACGTCGTTCGTTGGCCAGGGCTTGATGGGCCTGACGCCCGCGCTGGCCATCATGCTCGGTGCCGACGTCGGTACAGCGGTGATGTCGCGAATACTGACGTTCGACCTGTCGTGGCTGTCGCCGCTGCTGATCTTTCTGGGCGTGATCTTCTTTCTGTCGCGCAAACAAACCCGTGTGGGCCAATTGGGTCGTGTCGGCATTGGCCTGGGCCTGATCATTCTCGCTTTGCAACTGATCGTCACTGCCGCCGCGCCGATTACCCAGGCTGCTGGTGTGAAGGTGTTGTTTGCGTCACTGACGGGTGATCTCTTGCTCGACGCATTGGTCGGCGCCATGTTCGCGCTGATTTCCTACTCAAGCCTTGCGGCCGTGCTGCTGACGGCGACCCTCGCAGGCGCGGAAATCATCAGCCTGCCGGTGGCGATTGGGCTGGTGATCGGCGCCAACATCGGCAGTGGTCTGCTGGCGTTCCTTAGCACCAGCATGCAAAACGTCGCCGGTCGGCAAGTGGCGCTGGGCAGCCTGCTGTACAAGCTGATCGGCCTGCTGCTGATCACCCCGGTGCTGACCCCGCTGGTGGCGTGGATGGACACGCTGAATGTCAGTCCGTCGAGCCTGGTCATCAGCTTTCATGTCATCTACAACTCCCTGCGCTGCCTGATCATGCTGCCGACGGTGGGGCCGATGGGGCGCCTGTGCGCTTCGATTCTGCCGCAGCAGGCCGAGATCAACGGCCAGACCAAGCCTCGCCATCTGGACCTGACCGCACTCGCCACGCCAAGCCTGGCGCTGGCAAACGCGGTGCGCGAAACCTTGCGCATGGGTGATCTGATCGACAGCATGCTCAATGCCATGCAAGAAGTGCTGCGTGGCAACCAGACGGCGGTCACTCAGGAAGTACGTCGGCTCAACGACGATGTCGAGGTGCTTTATAACGCCATCAAGTTGTACCTGGCGCAAATGCCCCGCGACGACCTCAGCGATCAGGACAATCGCCGTTGGGCCGAGATCATCGAGCTGGCGATCAATCTGGAGCTGGCCAGCGGGCTGATCGAGCGCATGCTGCGCAAGGTCCAGCAGCAGAAAACGTCGCAGCGACGGTCGTTTTCCGACGTCGGCCTGGAAGAACTCTCAGGGCTGCACGAGCAACTGATGGCGAACCTGCGTCTTGGCCTGTCGGTCTTCCTCAGCGGTGACCCGGAAAGCGCGCGCCAGCTGTTGCGCGAGAAACGTCGTTTTCGGGCACAGGAGCGGCGGCTGGCCCACGCCCATGTCAGCAGACTGCAACGCAAGATCGTGCAGAGTATCGAGACCAGTTCTCTGCACCTCGAGCTGATTTCCGACATGAAACGCCTGAACTCGCTGTTCTGCAGCAGCGCCTACGCGGTCCTTGAAACCACCGACACAGGCGCCTTGTCCAGCGAGGGCAACGCGGATTAATCGTGGTGAACGCAGGGGCCTCTGCGAAGTCTGTTACACATACCGGCCCGCAAGGAAGCCCGTTTTTATGCGTTGCCTGCTGTTCGTTTGTCTGGTTCTGACATCCCTTTCTTCCATGGCCCTCGACCGGTTTCAGGTCGAGGGCTACGTGCTGCCCAACGGTTTGCAGTTGCTGCTCAAGCCTGCGGACAAAGGTCATGTCGCTATCCGCCTGGTCGTGGGTATTGGCTTCGATGACTTCAAATGCGAAGACAAAGAACTGCCGCACCTGCTTGAGCATCTGCTGTTCAGCGGGATCGACAACAGCGGTGAGGGCGGCCTAGAGCAGCAGATGCAGGCGTTGGGCGGTGAGTGGAACGCGTTCACCAGCAACACCGACACCACCTTTGTCATCGAGGCGCCGGCGCAGAATCAGCGCAAGGTGCTTGACCTGCTGCTCAATCTGCTGACCCACACGCAAATCAATCAAGCCAATCTGGACACCGCCAAGCGCATCGTCGCTCGTGAAGACGGGGGCCATTATTCGCACTTGCAACGCTGGCTGGACAAACGCGATCTGGGCCACGGCGCCAGCAGCCAGCTTGCCGTGGAGCTTGGCCTCAAGTGCCCGGAGCGGCCTGAGGTCGATCACCTGACGCTGGAGCAGATCGAGAATATCCACGACAACTGGTACGCCTCCAACAACATGACGCTGATTATCGTGGGCGACCTCGACAAACTGCTGCCTGCCTACCTTGAGCGCACCTTCGGTCAGCTCAATGCGGTGGATCCGACGGAACATCCGCCGCTGCGCTCGATCACTGAAAAGGCCGATCCTGAGCGCACGCTAGTGCGGGGCGCGTTGGGCGATGGCGCGAAGCTGCATCTGCTGTTCCCCGAGCCAGACATGGGCGAGCAGCACGATGAAACCTGGGATCTGGTGAAAGCGTATCTGGACTGGGCGCTGTACAGCGAACTGCGTCTGGACAAGGGTTATTCCTACGGGCCATGGGCCGATCGCGAAGCATTTGGGGACACCGGTTTTCTCAGCCTGAACGCTGATCTCAACCGCGAAGACGTCGATTCGGCCACGGCGGCGGTACGCTCGATGCTCCAGCGGCTGCGCAAGGAAGGCATGGACCCGGCGACCTTTGCGCGGCTACAGCAGGCGTCCATTGCCAGGCAGGCCTGGGCGGTTCAAGGCAACAGCGCGTTGGCCGACTATTACTGGGGTGCGCTGAATGATTACGATGATGGCCGCTTTGAGGATCCGGCCAAGAGGACCCGAGGCGTGAGTCTGGATCTGGCCAATCAGGCGATGCGTCAATTGCTGGCGCAACCCGGGTATCTTCGCGTTGAGGAGCCACTGCTCAGCTACGACGAGCTGTACGCAGTCGGATGCCTTCTGACGGCACTGGTGGCGTTGCTGATCCTCTGGCGGTGGCGGGTATACAAGAAGAGACCGTTGTAAGCGAGGCGCTTGGCGTTTCAATATTTCGACGAAGTGGGCGCAGTCCGGCTTGGTTATTTTTTATACACCCAGCTCCGTACATCCATACTCCAACACCAAGACTCACCCACGAAGAGCGACGCCCCGAGATGCCAGACATTAACGCAATCATTCAGCACTCGCTGGTACAGCGCGTGCTGGAGTTCATCAAGCGCTACCCCGGGCTGATTGCGTTCTTCGGGTTCTGCTCAGGCATCGGCAGCTTCATTCTGGTGGATCGCCAGGCCAAGCTGGCGACCTGGATTGCGGTCATTCTGCTGGTGAGCTGGATCTGGCTGATGGTTGAAAACAGCGCCGTCGCCCTGTTCGCGAAGCTGTTCAAACGCGAGATCCCGCAGCCGCTATTGCGCTACGGCACTCAGATGATTCATCAGGAAAGCCTGTTTTTCGTACTGCCGTTCTTCTTCGTCACCACCACGTGGTACAGCGGCCAGCTGGCGTTCACCGGGCTGCTCGGGGCGGCAGGCCTGATTTCGATCATCGACCCGCTGTACTACAAATGGCTGGCGCCGCGCCGCTGGCTGTTCATGGCCCTGCATACCCTGACGCTGTTCGCCGCACTGCTCACGGCGCTGCCGATCATCGTTCACCTGACCACGGCCGAGAGCTACAAGCTGGCACTGGGCATTGCGATGCTGCTGTCGTTCCCGAGCCTGGCATCGGGCTACCCGATCAACAACTGGAAACGCGGCCTCGGTGTGGTGGCCATGACACTGGCCATCGGAGGGGTGGGCTGGATGGCGCGATTCTGGGTGCCGCCGGCGACGCTCTGGCTGACCGAGGCGGCGATCAGCACGCGCTTCGATAACCAGAATCGCACCCCCGGCGAGAGCATTCAGGAGATCGGCGTCAACCAGCTGCGCAGCGCCGGGCTCTACGCCTACACCTCGATCAACGCCCCGCGCGGCCTGAATGAACGGATTTATCATGTGTGGCGCCATAACGGCGAGGAAATAGAGCGCATTGCTCTAGACATCAAGGGCGGTCGTGAGGAAGGCTACCGGGCCTGGACGCACAAACAGAATTTTCCGCCGGACGTGTTGGGTAAATGGCAGGTGAGGGTGCTCACTGAGGACGGGCAGATGATTGGTGTGCTGCGCTTTGACGTCACCGAGCGCGACCAGCCTGCCGTCACGCGCAACAAGATCAAGCCGGCAGGCCTGAAGCCAGGCACCGACGCTGCGGATCCGGATGATTCGGAGGCGAAAAAACCTGCGGACAGTGCGCCAGCCGAGAGCCCATCTGCCCCGGCCAAAACCAACTAAGCTCGTCGCTATGACCCCACTGACCACGCAGGCTTCCTCCGCGCCCAAGGTTCCAGGACGCGTCTTACTGGACACTTCGATCAATCCCGTGCAACTGCGGATTGCCGGAGACTGGACGCTTGCCCATTACCGCGAACTCAAGCGCCAGACCGATGCGCTGAGCGCCGGATTTGGTCCAGCCACCCTCGTGGACATGGACGAACTCGGCGCCCTCGATACCGCCGGTGCGTCGCTGCTCGTGGAACTGCTCGGCGTACAGCGCCTGCGCCTACTGGCCGTGCAAGCGCCCAACCTGCCGGAATCCAGCCGCGCGCTGATGCAGACCATCCAGAGCGCACTGGCAGACTATTGCCAGCCAGTCCGAGAGCCCGAGGCGGCCGTGGGCATGCAGCTGCTGTCGCGAATTGGCTCGGCAGTGGAGGTGATCTGGAAGGACACGCTGCAGCTGCTCGGCTTCATCGGTCTCATCCTGCAGACCTTCGCGTCCACCCTGTTTCGCCCCAAACGCTGGCGCACCACGTCCGTCATCGCCCACATCGAGCAAATCGGCCTGGACGCCGCGCCCATTGTGGCGCTGCTGACGTTCATGGTTGGCGCGGTGGTAGCCTTTCTCGGTGCCACGGTGCTGAAGGCCTTTGGCGCGACGATTTTTACCGTTGACCTGATCGGCTTCTCGTTCCTGCGGGAGTTCGCCGTGCTGCTGACTGCCATCCTGCTGGCCGGTCGTACGGCCAGCGCCTTCACTGCGCAGATCGGCTCGATGAAAGCCAACGAAGAGCTGGATGCGCTGCAAACCTTGGGACTGAGTCCAACAGAGCTGCTGGTATTGCCTCGCGTGATCGCGTTGCTTATCTCGCTGCCCATGCTGACCTTTCTCGCGATGATCTGCGGCATCGTCGGTGGCGGCGTGGTCTGCGCTCTGTCGCTGGGCATCTCGCCGGCGATGTTTCTGTCGTTGATGCAGGCCGACATCGGCGTGCAACACTTTCTCGTCGGCATCGCCAAGGCGCCGATCTTTGCATTCTTCATCGCAGCGATCGGTTGCCTGGAGGGCTTCAAGGTCGAGGGCAGCGCTGAGTCCGTTGGGGCACACACGACGTCGAGCGTGGTGCAGTCCATTTTCGTGGTCATCGTACTGGACGCATTGGTCGCGATGTTCTGCATGGAGATCGGCTGGTGACCCGCCGTTGCGTTCAACCCGTCGAGACGGTGATTGAGGTCCGCGGCTTGAGCAATCGATTCGGCGCGCAGGTGGTGCACGAGAACCTCGATCTGGACCTGTATCGCGGGGAAATCCTTGGCGTGGTGGGCGGTTCCGGCGCTGGCAAATCTGTGTTGCTGCGCAGCATTGTCGGGCTGCAAAGGCCTGCCGCAGGAAGCGTCCGCGTCTTGGGTCAGGATTTGCTGAATCTGTCCGACAAAGCCCGCTCCCAAGTTGAACGACGTTTCGGGGTGCTGTTTCAGAAGGGCGCGCTGTTCTCCTCGCTGACCATCACGGAGAACGTCGCGCTACCGCTGATCGAACACGCCGGCTTGAGCCGCGAGGAAGCGGAGCATCTGGCCGGGATCAAAATGGCGCTGGCCGGGCTGCCGCTGTCGGCGGCGCACAAATACCCTGCGTCGCTCTCTGGCGGCATGATCAAGCGCGCGGCGCTGGCACGAGCGCTGGCGCTGGATCCGGACATCCTGTTTCTGGACGAACCCACTGCCGGGCTCGATCCGATAGGCGCCGGCGCCTTCGATCAGTTGATTCTGACCCTGCGCGACGCCTTGGGGCTGAGCGTGTTCATGGTCACCCATGACCTCGACACGCTTTATACAATCACCGACCGCGTTGCCGTGCTGGCGCAGGAGCGCGTGCTGGTTGCGGACACCATCGACAGGGTGTCGGCGACCAAGGACGCCTGGATTCACGAATACTTTCATGGCCCGCGCGGCCGCTCGGCCTATTCGGCGGCCACCCACCCACACGAGGTCTCATGATGGAAACCCGCGCCCATCACGTTCTGATCGGCCTGTTCACGGTCATCGTGGTCGCTGCCGCGCTGCTGTTCGGTCTGTGGCTCGCAAAGTCCAGCGTCGACTCGGCGTTCAAGGACTATCAGGTTGTCTTCAACGAAGCGGTGACGGGGCTGTCTCGCGGCAGTCCGGTGCAGTACAGCGGGATCAAGGTGGGTGACGTCGTGCAGCTGCGCCTCGATCCCCAGGACCCTCGCCGCGTGCTGGCGCAAATCCGTGTGGCCGGTGAAACCCCGATTAAGCGCGACACCTTCGCCAAACTGGCACTGGCCGGCATCACGGGTACATCGCTTATTCAGCTCAGCGGCGGCACACCGCAAAGCGAGGCGCTGAAAGGCGAGGGCGGCAACCTGCCAGTGATCATCGCCTCGCCGTCGCCCATTTCGCGGCTGCTGAACGACAGCGATGATTTGCTGAGCGGCAGCACCGCATTGCTGCACAACGCCAACGCGATGTTTTCTTCCGAGAACGTGGAGACGCTGTCACGCACCTTGCAGCATCTGGAGCAAACCACCGGGGCCATCTCCGATCAGCGCGACGACATTCGTCAGGCCTTGAAGCAGATGACGCTGCTGAGCAAGCAGGCCGGCGCGACGCTGGAGCAGACCTCTACGCTGATGCGCAACGCCAACCAGCTGCTGACCAGCGACGGCAGGCAAACCATCGCCAGTGCGCAGCAGGCGATGAAATCCCTCGAACAGAGCAGCCAGACCATCAATGCGCTGCTCAAGAACAACCAGAATTCGGTGAACGATGGCCTGCAAGGGCTGGGCGAACTGGGCCCGGCGATTCGCGAGCTGCGTGAAACCCTCAGCTCATTGAAAACCATCTCGCGCAGCCTGAACGCCAACCCGAGCGGCTATTTGCTGGGCAGTGAAAAGAATAAGGAGTTCGAGCCATGAGGCTTGTCGGTCAGTCCATTAATCGACTGTTGTTGGCGGTAACCCTGTTGTCCCTCGGCGCCTGTTCGATCCTTCCCGAGCAGGCGCCGTCAGACGTCTACCGTTTGCCGACGGCATCGCCCGCCAGCAAAGGGGCGGCGCCGGTGGCGTGGTCGTTGCGGGTGGTGCGGCCCAAATCCAGCGAGACACTGGACAGCCCCCGCATCGCCGTCATCCCTCAGGGCAATGTCATCAGCAGCTACAAGGGCGCGCGCTGGAGTGATCCAGCGCCGGTGCTGCTGCGCAACCGCCTGACCGATGCTTTCTACCGTGACGGGCGAGTGCAGTCGATCAGCACCGACGACAGTAATCTGCAGGCTGATTTTGAATTGGGCGGGGAGCTGCAGGCGTTTCAGAGCGAGTATCGCGGGGCCGCCATTGAAGTGGTGATTCGCCTGGATGCGCGGCTCGCTGATGATCGCCAGCGGATTGTGGCGAACCGGCGCTTCGAAGTGCATCAGCCAGTGGCCGACAAGCAGGTGTCAGCGGTGGTCTCGGCATTCGGTCAGGCCAGCGATACGCTGGCCGCCCAAATGTTGCAATGGACTGTCGAGCAGGGTGAAAAGCGTTACACCGTCGCGCCGAAGAACCAATAGCAGACGGCGATCGCGGCGACCACACCGGCGAATTCCGCCAGCAGCGCGCAGCCCACTGCGTGTCGCGCGCGCTGAATGCCCACGGCGCCAAAGTACACCGCCAGCACGTAGAACGTAGTTTCGGTGCTACCTTGAATCGTCGCCGCGACGAGGGCCGGGAAGCTGTCGACGCCTTGGGTTTTCATGGTTTCGATCAGCATCGCCCGCGCCGCGCTGCCGGAGAACGGCTTGACCAGCGCCGTCGGCAGCGCATCAACGAAGCGCGTGTCCAGGCCGACCCACTGAATCCCGTGACGAATGCCCTCAAGAATCAGATCCAGCGCGCCGGACGCTCGCAATACGCCGACGGCGCAGAGCATCGCGACCAGATAAGGCAGCAGGTTTTTGGCAACGTCGAAGCCCTCTTTCGCCCCCTCGACGAAGGTTTCGTACACCTTGACCTTACGCAGCGCGCCAACCACCAGGAACAGCATGATGATGCCGAACAGCGTCACGTTGCCCAGCACCGACGAGAGACTCGACAGCGCAGCAGCGGACAGCCCGGCGAGTACCGCCATGAAGCCGCCCAGCAGCAAAGCGCCGGGAATCAGATAAGCGAGCACCACCGGGTCCCACAACTTGAGGCGCTGCATGAACGCCACTGACAGCAGACCGACCAGCGTCGAGGCGCTGGTGGCGAGCAGGATCGGCAGAAAGACCATGGTGGGATCGGCAGCGCCTTGCTGGGCGCGATACATGAAGATGGTCACCGGCAGCAGCGTCAGCGAAGAGGCGTTGAGCACCAGAAAGAGGATCTGCGCGTTGCTGGCGATGGTCTGGCTGGGGTTGAGCTCTTGCAGTGAGCGCATGGCTTTGAGACCGATGGGTGTGGCGGCGTTGTCCAGACCCAGCGCGTTGGCGGCGAAGTTGAGGGTGATCAAGCCTAACGCCGGGTGGCCGCGCGGCACTTCAGGCATCAGGCGATGAAACAGCGGCGCCAGGACTTTGCCCAGCCAGTCAACGATACCCGCCTTTTCGGCAATGTTGAGAAAGCCCAGCCACAGGGTCAGGGTGCCGAACAACAGCACCATGACTTCCACAGACAGCTTGGCCATGGCGAAGATGCTCTCGACCATGGCGGCAAAAACGCCAGCGTTGCCCCCGACCAGCCACTGCGCCAGCGCAGAAATCGCCGCGACCACAAAAAAACCAAGCCATAGGCCGTTCAGCATACAAATCCCCTCGCAAGATGCGGCGATGATAACGGCGGGGGCAGAAACAACAAACCCCGGCCGGGGCCAGGGTTTGATGATTCACGCCAGACAGTGATTACTCCACCGTCGATTGACCCGCCGGCAGAGGGTCCTTGCCACGCCAGTGCGGCAGGGAGTTCCAGTAGCGCTCGCCCTTGGCGTCGTCGTACATGCCTTCCCAGCGCGAGATCACCAACACCGCAAGCGCGTTGCCGATCACGTTCAGCGCGGTGCGCGCCATGTCCATGATGCGGTCGACGCCGGCAATGAACGCCAAGCCTTCCAGCGGAATGCCCACGCTGCCCAAGGTTGCCAGCAGCACGACAAACGATACGCCCGGTACACCGGCAATGCCCTTGGACGTCACCATCAGGGTCAGGACCAACATCAACTGCTGGCCGATTGACAGATCAATGCCATACAGCTGCGCGATGAACAGCGCCGCGATGCTTTGGTACAGCGTCGAGCCGTCGAGGTTGAACGAGTAACCGGTCGGCACCACGAAGCTGCTGATGGCCTTGGGCGCCCCGTACGCTTCCATCTTCTCGATCACGCGCGGCAGCACGGTCTCGGAGCTGGCGGTGGAATAGGCGAGCACCAATTCATCTTTGAAGATGCGCATCAGCTTGAGCACCGAAAAGCCAAACAGGCGCGCAATCAGGCCCAGCACCACAAAGGCAAAGAAGGCGATGGCGACGTAAACCAGAATCACCAGCTTGGCCAATGGCAGCAACGAGGCAAAGCCAAAGTTGGCGACTGTCACGGCGATCAGCGCGAACACGCCAATCGGCGCGTAATTCATGATCATGTGGGTGACCTTGAACATGGTCTCCGACACGCCCTGGAAGACCTTAACCAGTGGATCACGCACTTCCGCATTCAGGCTCGACAGGCCCAGCCCGAAGAACACCGAGAAGAAGATGATCGGCAGCATGTCGCCACGGGCGACCGCCGCGAAGATGTTCGACGGGATGAGATTGAGGATCGTCGCGACGAAGGCATGGTCATGCTGCACTTCGGAGGTGGTCTTCTCGTACTGCGAGATATCCACCGTGCCCAGCGTGCTCATGTCGATGCCGGTGCCGGGATGAAAGACATTGGCCAGCAGCAGACCCACAACGATGGCGATCGTGGTGACGGCTTCAAAATAGAGAATGGTCTTCAGGCCGATGCGGCCAAGCTTCTTGGCGTCCCCAACGCCCGCAATGCCTACGACCAGAGAGGAGATCACAATCGGGATAACGATCATTTTGATCAGGCGGATAAAGATGTCGCCCGCCGGCTGCAGGATGTTGCTGATCCACCAGGCCTTCTCGGTGTTGAAGTGGTTCAGGACGGCGCCGATGGCGATACCCAGGACCAGGCCGATGAGGATCTGCCAGGCGAGGCTCAGTTTTGCCTTCTTCATGTCATTACCTTGTTGTCATTGCCGGGACATCCCCCAACCACACGTTCATCATTGCGCTTGCCAGCAAGCGCGACGCCGCGGTCGCCGTCAGGACTGTCTCGTAAGTGGCCGCAGGCGAGCATCCGAGCTCTGAGCAGGCGAAAAAGGCGCAACTATTCCCACGGTGACTGTCATCGTCTAATGCCGTAAATGACTACCCCATGCCGAATCGGCATGATGAAAATCAATCACTTACGTTGCAGTGCGCCAAAAGAGGGCGAACGTAGTTGACTGGAGAATGCTGAGAAGTGGCTAAAACGTCGCCTGTAGCCGATTTACGCGAGGCGTGGTGGCAATATGACAGATTGGTCAAAGGTGGCCGACAAGCCATTTAAGCGGGGGATTTTTGGCGATATACGGTCGTAGGAAACGTAGAAGCAGCTCTGTAGGACTCTTGAAGACCGGAGACCTTGAAGAAAATAGAGGATATTTGCGCCTCACAAGTCCACTGTCGGATAAAGGCTAAAACCGTATCGGACGATGGACTTGCGTTGCGGCTTGCCTGACCCGGCCCACGTGTGGGAGTACTCCTTGTACACCTAGGACGCTTCAATCACTCCGTTGATCGTAACGCCCCGGCCCCTTGGTCATACGCGCACCGTCTTCGGGCTGCGCGCCTATCAGGAAGGTCTGTCAGGGACAGGTCTCCCCTCATTCAAATCAGTACCAGTTCGGGTCTTTCTTGAGCTGCTCTTTCAGAAGGCCTTGCATGCCTTCGTCCGGTTTGCCCAAAAACCGGTAATCCGCATGACGCGTCGGCGATTTGTCTGCGGGAAGTCCCGCCGGCACTTCGACCAACATGGCGTAAGCATGGGATTTGTCGAGACTGAAAGCGACGATGAGACGCTTGTTGCGGCAAGTGTCCTGGGTTTCGCAGAGCGGCCCTACCAGATACTTGTCACCGTCTTCGGTCACGGCGTTCATTTGCTCCGCGGCACCCGAGAGATTGATCACCCAGTCAGGCAGTCGCTCTTCCTTCTTCACGACGCTCGACCACGTCTCGCGGTACTCGGGATTGGAGCTCAAAAGCTCGTTCGCCCGAGACTGACCATCGTTGGCCGCCATCGCTGTAACGCTGGCGCTCCCAAGGAGCGCCAATGTCAGTGCATGGAAATGCTTGAAGCCCATATTCAGCCTCGGCCGCGACGGCCAAAGAAGAACGACACCACGAACATGACCAGGAAGACCACGAACAGGATCTTGGCAATGCCGGTAGCAGTACCTGCGATACCACCAAAACCAAGGACGGCTGCAACGATAGCGATGATCAGAAATGTGATTGCCCAACTCAACATGGTGAATCTCCTTACTGTTTATTGATTTTTTTGCTACGTCGAGGCGTCGGAATGACCCTCGGGGTAGATCGCGTCTTCGACCCGGAAGTTCAGAAAACCCAGCTTTGCTGACGTGGCGCTTCATCAGGAGTAGCGGCCGCGTCATCAACTTGCATGCTCAGGGCGACATCCGAGGCTTTCAGCGCACTTGCCTTGGCAAACGGTACGGTGTGGGCATGGGAGTAGTGGACCTGAGTCACTTCCTGCTTCTGATTCCAGTGATTGAACTGCTGCACACCAATGAGCGTGATCATCAGCGCCAGACTGGCAAACAAAACCTGCTGCAAATGCAGCGGTGAGATACGCAGTTTGTTGGCGAGATGTTGAGCGTTCATTCAGCGGACTCCTGGCAATCTTGTCGGCCGTCTGTTCGGGCCTTTGTTACCAAGGGTGTTGCACGCTGTGTGCCAGCTTTCTGAAGGCCAATAAACCTTTATAAATCAATAACTTATAACTACCACCCGGAAGCGTCTTACGCGCAAGCTGCACGATTGAACATTTGCCATCGTGCGGAATGCACGAACCGCCTGACACCACGTTGGCGGCCGAATTCATTCAGGATGTAATTTCTAATCTCAGAACTGTCATTCGACCGCCGCGTAACGCTCTAGCCTGCGCTGCGCGCCGTGACGCGCAGGGTGTCGGCATCGACGCCTTTAACCCCGCGAATATTGCGCGCGATTTCGACCGCGAGTTCCTTCTCGGCGTAATTGGCCACCACACCGTCCAGCGTGACTACTCCGTTTTTGGTCTCAACCTTGATGTTCAAGCCATCGAGGGTGCGGCTATATATAAGGCTGGATTTCACCTTGCTGGTGATCCATGCATCGCTGAATTCCTCGCGAACGGCATTGGCCTGGAGTTCGCTCTGCTCTTTGATGGCCTGGGTATCTCGCGCACTGACGCTGATGAGGTTGTTCACCTCCGTCACGCCGTCCGTATTGGTGGCCAGGCTTCCGGCCAGCTGCTTGGCATCTGCGTCTTTCGCCTGTCCCTTTAGGGTGACGACACCCTGAGCAGCGCTGACATCGATATTCAATGCCTCGGTCACGCTGTTCCAAAGCAGCTTGGATTTGATGGTTGCTATCAGCGTTGCGTCGTCGAAACGCTGGGCCATGGTGGCTTTGGTGCCCGGATCGGCCGCGACCTGCGGATCGATCTCAAGCTGATTATCGACCTTGTTGATGCCCTGAATGTCGCCCGCTATCTGCGCGGCAAGATCCTTGTCGACCTGGTTTTCGACCTTGCCTTTGAGGATTGCCGTGCCCTGTTCCACATCCACGCTGATCTTGAAGGGACTCAAATGCCGGTTCAGGGCAAAGGCGGTCCAGATCGAGCCCTCTTGGCGCGCTTCGGCCAGTTGGGTCGGCAGATCGGCGGCTGCGGCGTGAGCGATGACGGGCGTCAGTCCGAGCAGGCTGGCGGTAGTGATGGCCAGGGCGATCTTCTTCAACGGGGGCATGGGAATCTCCAGACAATTGCAAAAGGTACCTCTGGACAGACTGGTCTTTCGCCCAGATGTTCGGCGCGGCCTGATTTTGCCCACATGGAGATTCGGGGCAACGGTAATCCCACGTGCCCTGCCATGGATCAGCGCATAACGGCTTTTTTCAGAAGATCGCTACCATGCAGCGTAAAGAATCAATCAGAATGAACCATGCAACTTGCCCGATCTTTCCGGGACTAACACAGACTATTCACTGAGGAGCGTAGGAAAAATGGAAGCAGCCGCTGAGAATCAGGGCCGTATTCTGCTCGTGGATGATGAATCCGCCATCCTTCGCACCTTCCGTTATTGCCTGGAAGACGAGGGCTACAGCGTAGCCACCGCCAACAGCGCGGCGCAGGCGGAATCGCTGCTGCAGCGTCAGGTATTCGATGTGTGCTTCCTCGACCTGCGTCTGGGCGAGGACAACGGGCTGGACGTTTTGGCGCAAATGCGCGTGCAGGCGCCCTGGATGCGCGTGGTGATAGTGACTGCGCACTCAGCGGTCGACACCGCCGTGGATGCGATACAGGCCGGCGCTGCCGATTACCTGGTCAAACCCTGCAGCCCGGATCAACTGCGCCTCGCCACTGCCAAGCAGCTTGAAGTCCGCCAGTTGTCCGCGCGACTCGAAGCGCTGGAAGGCGAAGTACGCAAACCGAAGGACGGCCTTGATTCACACAGCCCGTCGATGATGGCGATCCTCGAAACCGCCCGCCAGGTCGCCAACACTGACGCGAACATTCTTATCCTCGGCGAATCCGGTACGGGTAAAGGTGAGTTGGCGCGGGCGATTCACGGCTGGAGCAAGCGCGCCAAGAAGGCCTGCGTGACCATCAACTGTCCATCGCTCACTGCCGAATTGATGGAAAGCGAACTGTTCGGCCACAGCCGTGGCGCCTTCACCGGCGCCAGCGAAAGCACCCTCGGTCGAGTGAATCAGGCGGACGGCGGCACGTTGTTCCTTGATGAAATCGGCGACTTCCCGCTCACGTTGCAACCGAAACTGCTGCGCTTCATTCAGGACAAGGAATACGAACGCGTCGGTGACCCCGTCACCCGTCGTGCCGACGTGCGCATCCTGGCGGCGACCAACCTGAACCTCGAAGACATGGTCCGCGAAGGGCGTTTCCGCGAGGACCTGTTGTATCGCCTGAACGTGATCACCCTGAACCTGCCGCCGCTGCGCGAACGAAGCGAAGACATCCTGACGCTGGCGGACCGCTTTCTGGCGCGCTTCGTCAAGGAATACAGCCGCCCGGCGCGTGGCTTCAGCGAACAGGCGCGCAGTGCGCTGCTCAACTACCGCTGGCCCGGCAACATCCGAGAGCTGCGTAACGTGATCGAGCGGGCGAGCATTATCTGCCCACAGGAAAAAGTCGAAATTACGCATCTGGGCATGGCCGAACAACCGGTCAACAATGCCCCGCGTGTCGGCGCAGCGTTGAGCCTGGATGAGCTGGAGAAAGCCCACATCGGCGCAGTACTGGCCACCAGCGATACGCTGGATCAGGCCGCGCGCACGCTGGGCATCGACGCCTCGACGCTGTACCGAAAACGCAAGCAGTACAACCTGTGACAGGGCGCCGATGATGTTTGCGATGAAGTTGCGCACCCGACTCTTCCTGAGTATTTCCGCCCTTATCACCGTTGCCCTGCTGGGCCTGGTGCTGGGGCTCGTCAGCGTCATGCAGATGGCCAAATCTCAGGAATCATCAATTCGGCACAACTTCATCACCCTCGATATCGGCCTGAAGCTGCGACAGAACCTGGGCGACCAATTGGTCTTGATGCTCCAGGACAACCCCGATCAAGCGGCGATCAAGCGCAATCAGGAGGAGTTCCAGAACCTGCTCGATCAGGGCATTGATCATGATCAGCAGACCGGCGTTCCCAGCGGATTCGAAGCGGCACGGGTGAACTACGCCCGCTTCGTCAAAACCATTGAGCAATCCAGCGAACATGGTGACGCGATCCGCGACGATGAGGCCGTGACAGAGGCGTTCAACACGTTGCGTAACGGCTTGCTCGACGCCCATCGTCAGGCGCTTGAGAACATCAGCCAGGCTGAAACCGCGTCGAGATCGCGAGCGCTCTGGGTTTCCGCGCTGCTGGGACTGGTGGGGCTGGCGGTGCTGGTTATCGGCTTCGTCACCGCCCACGGCATCGCCCGGCGTTTCGGCGGCCCCATCGAGCAGCTGGCCAAGGCGGCGGACCGGATTGCCCAAGGGGATTTCGACGTTACGCTGCCCACATCCTCGTCGGATGAAATGAATCTGCTGACTCACCGTTTCGGCATGATGGCCGACGCATTGCGCCAGCATCAGAAAACCAATGTCGATGAACTGCTCGCCGGCCAACAGCGCTTGCAGGCGGTGCTGGACAGCATTGACGACGGTTTGCTGATGATTGATCGACAAGGGCGGCTTGAGCACCTGAACCCGGTCGCGCAACGACAGTTGGGCTGGGAAGAAAGTCGCTTGGGCCAAGGGCTCGGCGAAGCGTTGCAACGCCCGGAACTGGACGAGCAGCTGTATCTGGTGTTGCGCGGCGGCACGCTGGAACGGGCACCCGATGACCTTTCCATCGAGATCGACGGTGAAGTCCGCCTGCTGACCTACAGCCTCACGCCGGTCAGCCACACCAAAGGGCACATCGTCGGCGCCGTGATGGTGCTGCACGACGTCACCGAGCAGCGGGCATTCGAACGGGTACGCAGCGAGTTCGTGCTGCGCGCTTCCCACGAGTTGCGCACGCCTGTAACCGGCATGCACATGGCTTTCGGCCTGCTTCAGGAGCGCGTGCATTTCCCGCCGGATTCGCGAGAGAAGGACCTGCTCGACACCGTCAATGAAGAAATGCAGCGCCTGATGCAGTTGATCAACGACCTGCTCAACTTCTCGCGCTACCAGAACGGCCTGCAGAAGCTGACGCTCGAGCCCTGTGATATCAACGAATTGCTCGAAGCGGCGCGTCAGCGCTTTGCCGATACCGCCCACGATCAGGACGTCATGGTGCTGCTGGAAACCCAGGAGCCACTGCCGCGGGTACAGGCGGACAAGGCGCAGCTGGACCGCGTGCTCGACAACCTGCTTGATAACGCTTTGCGCCATACCCCGAAATCCGGCCTGATCCGCTTGCAGGCGCGGCGTCATGGCGAGCGGTTGATCATCAGCGTGGAAGACAACGGCGAGGGCATTGCCTACGGCCAGCAAGCCCGAATCTTCGAGCCTTTCGTTCAGGTTGGACGCAAGAAAGGTGGGGCAGGCCTGGGGCTGGCCCTGTGCAAGGAAATCGTTCAGTTGCACGGCGGGCGAATGGGCGTGTATTCCCGACCTGGGCAGGGTACGCAGTTCTACATGGCGCTGCCGCTCTAGACCGGCATTGCTGCGCTACGCCACATCATCCGCACGCCGCCCGGCGCTGCGTCTGCCGCCGGTCACCAGTTCAGTGAACTTGGTCGCGCTCAGGGGCCGGGCGAACAGCCAGCCCTGGCCATACATCACCCCTTCGCTTTTCAGCAGCATCGCCTGTGACTCGAACTCGATGCCCTCGGCGATCACCCGCAGTTGCAGCGCATGGGCCATCCGAATGATATGCGGCGCCACGCCACTGCTCGCGGCATCGTGGCCGAGGGCGTCAATAAACGCCTTGTCGATTTTCAAACAGTCCACCGGCAGCGTCTGCAGATAGGCGAGGCTGCAATAGCCGGTGCCGAAGTCATCGATCAACACCTGATGGCCCCGATCGCGCAGCGCCTGAAGATGATTGCGCGCGACTACCACGTCCACGAGACCGCGTTCGGTCACTTCAAACGCAATCTGCCGAGGCGCCACCCGGTGTAACGCCAGCAGCTTCGCCGTCACTCGGCCGATGCGTGGGGCCATGACATCGCACGCTGCCAGATTGACTGACACGTACAGGTGCGGATTGGCGCGTAAAAGCTGGCCGAGCTGCTCCAGCAATTGCTGGAGCACGAAATCGGTGATCTGACGAATCTGCCCGGTGTTTTCCGCCAGCGGGATAAAAAGGTCAGGACTGGTCAACGTGCCGTCCGGTCGCCGCCAGCGCACCAACGCCTCGGCGCCCACGCACAGCCGCGTGTTGAGGTCGAAAATCGGCTGATACAAAACCTTCAGCTCTCCGCGGCGCAATGCCCCGTGCAGCTCACCGCCCAATGACTGCCGTTGACGCACCAGTTGCAGGACGAGAATGCCGATGAACAACGAAATCAACAGGCTGGCCGGGACCAGCAGCCACCACGCACCGGTGATCTTCTGTTGCAAGGCACTGCGCGGGGTAATCAGGACCAGTTGATATTCCGGGCTCTGGGTCGGCATCCGGTAGACGAGTTTGTCTTGGGTGGACATCAGCGTTTCGGTGGAGGTCGGCGACCAGTCCGGCGTGGGCGGCCATGTCTGAGGCGGGCCCAGGACCGGGACTGCCTTGGAGCCACGATCTAACACCACCACCAGGCTGCCGCCCGCCGGCAGGTCAACGACGTCAGTCAAATGGCCGCGGGAGGTGGAAACACGAAACTCCCCGCGCCCGAGCATCAGTGAAGCCAGGTTGTCGTCAGGCTGGGTGGAGGTATTCAGCCAGTAATCATAAGTGGGGCCGCGAATGTCCGGCGGCCTGGGCTTGCCAATCAGGCTCTGCCGCGTCCAGCTTGAACAGAACTGACTTTCGCTGACGTACGCCACTTCGTAGATAAAACGGTAGCGCGAGTTCACCTGACGTAACTGCTCGATCATTGCGGGGCTGCAACCGCGCAACGGCTGCGCTTCAAGTTGATCGAGCCCGGCCCTCAACTGACCGAATAATTGCTCCAATCGCACCAGAAAGCGCTCGCCCTGTGCATTCATTTGGGCACGTTCGTCCTGCCGGGCCTGATGCATCGCCAGCCCGAAGCTGCCCGCCAGCAAGACGGCCGCGCTTAACAGCGCGGCCACTAATGCCAGAAGCCAGGGACGATAAAGTAAAGAGCGCAGTCGCGGCGTCGCCGTGAACATCGGCAGTCATCCAGATGGTGGGATTTCCATAACCACTGAGGTATAGCAACAAGCGCAGAAATAGTCCGAAAAAACCGGCAATTAGCGGAATTTAGTGCCTGAAGTTAAGTACTTGCAGCATAGCTGCACTTTGCAGATCCGGCTCACCGTCAAATTTTTGTGGTCGATAGTGCATCTGAAACGCAGCCAGTGTGTGACGTGTTGCGATGTCCAGCTCACCGGTCTGCGGCGTCGGGTAACCCAGCAGCGCCAGTTGCTGCTGGAACCACACGATATTTGGTACGACGCCCATCAACTGGGTTTGACGCTGTGCGACCTGTTGTTCATCCGGCCAGATGCCCAGGCCTTCCTGGGCCAGCCGCTTCCATGGGAACAACGGTCCCGGATCGAGCTTGCGCAACGGCGCGATGTCGCTGTGACCAATGACGTGACGGGGTTCGATGTGGTTGCGTTTGACGATGTCTTTGAGCAGAACGATCAGCGCCTGAATCTGCGCTTCGCTGTACGGATACCAAAGCCGACCCGTGGGCGTGTCGCGATAGCCCGGATTGACGATCTCGATGCCGATGCTGCTTGAGTTGAGCCAGGTGCGCCCGTCCCATTCGCTTTCACCGGCGTGCCATGCGCGCTGGGATTCGTCGACCAGCTTGTAGGTGGTGGCCGGACCGTCGCCGATCAGGTAATGCGCGCTGACCTCACCGTGGGTCAGCAAGGCCAGCGACCGGTCGAGGGAAGCAGAGGTGTAATGAACCACCACGAACTGCACGCGGCTGTCGAAATTGACGGAAGGGTGGCTGGTGTCGATCTTCGGACCGCTGCTGCAAGCGGTCAGCAGCAACAACAGAAACAGGGCGGAAAAAGACTTCATGGCGGCACGACGTGTAGGCAAATAATGCAACAGTGTAACGTAACGTCGGCGGCGCATTCAAAAATGCATCAAGCCAACGCAGCCAACCAGACGAAGCGTTCATCCCTGCTCGATGCGGTTACGCCCTTCGTGCTTGGCGCGGTACAGCGCCTGATCCGCACGTTTGAGCACCACATCACTGCGCTCACCCGGAGCAAACAGCGTGATGCCCATGGACACCGTGACCGTCACCCGCTCGCCCTTGAAGTGAAACGGGCATTGCTCGATGCCCTCCCGCAGACGCTCCAACAGCGCCAGCCCCTCATCCATCGGCGTGGTCGGCAGCAGGATCACGAACTCTTCTCCGCCGAAACGCGCAATGAAATCCGAAGCCCGTAACCGCTTTCGCAGCTGACCGGCGATGATCTTCAAGACCTTGTCGCCCGCCAGATGGCCGTAACCGTCATTGATGCGCTTGAAGTGATCCAGGTCGAGAATGCCGAGCAGCAGGCTTGAACGCTTCCTCTGCAACTGATCGATCTCATGCTCCAGCCGCTCGTTCCACGCCGCGCGGTTCGGCAGGCCTGTCAGTGTGTCGATCAGCGCCTTCTGCCGTTGTTCTTCTAGATGAACCCGGAAGCCCAGCGCTTCCTGCTCCATCGTGGCCACGCGGCTGGAGAGGGCTTGCAGGCGGGTGGCGACTTCCTGTTCGCGCTGATCGCGTTGCTGCTGATGATGATCCATGGTGCCAATCAGCCCTTCGAGACGGCTTTCCAGCACGTGCTTCAGACTGTCCAGATCGGCCGCCTGCTGCACACTGGTTTGCAGGTCGTCGACATGCTCGCGCAACTGATGATCCAGTTGACGCGACGCCGAATGCTGATCGGCGTGGTCTTCACTGGCAGCCAGCAAGCCGCTCTGAAACGACTCAAGGCGCTCGTTGAGCTGCTTGAGATAAGCCTCGAATTCGTGCTGGCCGCTGTCGGTGATAGCAAGCATCAGCACGGCGAGATCGTCGAGGATCGGCAGGAGTTCGTACCAGTTCAGCCCATGCTCAAGCCGGGCGCGCATGGCTTCGGCTTGCGGACGATGGTGTTCAGGCAGCGTCAGTTCGTCGAGCAGGCCCAGCAACGTTTCTTCGATGTGGGCGGCGACCGAGCTGTAACTCGGCTCGGGCGAGGAGGGCAGCGCGTAGGAGCTGTCCTCTTCGGCGAAGGTCTCGTCAGGCTCTTCGTCTTCAGCGACGATTTCGGTGTCGTCGGCAATAACGACGGCTTCAGCAATCTCTTCGGGATCGGGAGAGGGCGCTTCAGCCGCAGGCTCGGATGCTTCGTCGTGGGGAGACTCGGCGGCGGAGGCCTGTGGGACATCAGCGGTGTGGAGCGGCGTCTCGGGCTCTTGGTCTGGCCGGGCCGGCTCGGGCTCGGGCTCGGGCATTACCGGCTGGACTGCAACTTCCAAGGGGGGCGTCGGAATGGAGCGCTCGGGCTCTTCGGCGACAGGCTGGGGGACCGGCGGGACGGTGCTGCGAAGTTCAGCCTCCAGCTCAGTGTTCTCTGGGGCACCTTCCGGCACGGCGGCCGGATGCTGAGGCGCATCATCGGAAGCCTGCAGCCCGGCCGGCTCGGTAACGGAATGGGGCAACGGGGCCGACTCATCACCTTCGCCGCCAGCCTCACGGTGACTGCCAAACAATCGCTGCAGGAAACCCGGGCGGGACGCTTCATCCGGGTGTTCGATCTGCGACAGCGCCTGCCCCTGAAGTCCGCTCAACTCGCTCAATAACAGCGGTAGCTCACGGGCTTGGGTAATGCGATCTTCCAGGCCCTTGGCGAATCGCTTGAGCGGCTTGCTGACGTCCTTTGGCAGCGGCAACGCCTGCAACTGCGTGACCAACGAGGTCAACGCCGTGCCCATCTGCTCGACGCGCTGCTCGCGACGCTGTTCGGAGTCCAGCACCGCTTTTTCCAGGCGCGGAATCAAGGCTGCCAGGCCTGCGTCCATGTCGTCCTTGCGAACGATTTCGCGCATTTCCTTCATGCACGCATCCACCGCCTTGTCGGCACCTTCGGCCGCCAGGCTGCTGCGCACGAGGCCTCGACGCAGCAAGTCGAGCCGCGCATTCCAGCGCCGCTCCAGTTTGTCTTGCTGCTCGATGCTCTTGAGGTACTTTTCTTTCCAGCGCTGCGCTTCGTCGGTCATTCCACAGGTCCGCGAGGAGATGTGCTTGTTATCGGCAGCGAGTCACCGATTAATGAGGCCGGCAAGCGAATCTCCACCGCGACGGGCAGATGATCGGAAATGGGCTGCGCCAGTACCTGCACTTTTTCAAGGGTCAGGGTCGGGCTCAGAAGGATGTGGTCCAGGCATCGCTGGGGACGCCAGCTCGGAAAAGTCGCTTCGATCTGCGGGGCGAGCAGGCCGAGATCGCGCAGTGGCGAGGTTTGCAGCAGGTCATTGGCGTGGGTGTTCATGTCGCCCATCAGCACCTGATGGCGATACCCGCCAATCAGCTCGCGAATGTACGCGAGCTGCCGTGTACGGGTCCGCGCGCCCAGTGCCAGGTGCATGACCACCACGACCAGCGCATCCGGGCCTTCGCCGAAGCGAACGAGAATGGCGCCACGCCCGGCCGGGCCTGGCAGCGGATGGTCTTCGATGTCCCACGGACGCAAACGGCTGAGCACGCCATTGCTGTGCTGGGCGAGGCGTCCGAGGTTTCGATTGAGTTGCTGGTGCCAGTACGGAAAAGAACCGAGCTGGGCAAGGTGTTCGACTTGGTTGATGTAGCCCGAACGCAGGCTGCCGCCATCAGCTTCCTGTAACGCGACCAGATCATAGTCGCGCAGCAGGTCGCCGATCTTCTGCAGATTCCCGGCTCTGCCATTGTGGGGCAGCAGATGCTGCCAACCCCGGGTCAGATAGTGCCGGTAGCGTTCGGTGCTGTTACCCACCTGGATATTGAAGCTGAGCAGGCGAAGCCGACCGTCGGCCGGCAACCCTGTTTCGTGAAGATGATGCTCGTTGACCTTCGGCTTGTGCCGGGCAACGACCCGTTCAGTAGTTCCCCAGCGCGCCATGGTCAGCGCTTACTTGGCGGTCAGCGTCGCGCGCTCTTTGGCGATCAACTGATCGGCCACTTGCAGCGCTTGCTCAGGACCACCGGCAGTGCCGAGATCAAAGCGGTACTTGCCGTTGACGATCATGGTAGGAACGCCAGTGATTTCATACTTCTTGGCCAGTTCCTTGTATTGGGCGATCTTGCCCTTCACAGCGAACGAGTTGAAGGTTTCGAGGAACTTGGTCTTGTCGACGCCCTGGGTGGCAACGAAGTCAGCCATGTCGTTCGGGTCGGTCAGACGCTTGCCGCCTTTCTGAATCGCGTCGAACACGGCGGTGTGGACTTTCTTCTCCACACCCATGGTGTCGAGGGTAATGAATAGCTGGCCGTGAGCGTCCCAAGGGCCGCCGAACATGGCGGGAACGCGGATGAAGTGGACGTCGGCGGGAAGTTTTTCGACCCATGGGTTGATGACCGGCTCGAAGGCGTAGCAGTGCGGGCAGCCGTACCAGAACATTTCGACGACTTCGATCTTGCCCGGCTCGGAAACAGGAACAGCGCTTTTCAGCTCGACGTATTGCTTGCCGGCTTCGATGGGCTCTGCTGCTTGAGCGGTCAGACCGAACAGGCTGGTGAAAATCAGAGCGGCGCTGAGAATCAGATTACGCATGCTTAACTCCTGGGCATGGAAGGTCACTTCGGTGGCCGCAGTTCGACCGGCCGAGGTGATATGAGTTCGCAAGTGTAACGCCTGCAGCCACAAAAAAGGGCAGCCGTTCGCTACCCTTTTTGGCCCGTCCGGGCAGGTCTGTGAGCAATTTGTTTTACCAGCCGTGTCCGTCAGGATCGCTGCCCTGACGCTCAATGCAGCCCTTGAATGTAAGCCGCGAGCGCGTCGATATCCTTATCGCTCAGCTTCGCGGCGATGGTGCGCATGACCAGCGTGTAGCCGTCGTTAGTGCGGTCACCTGCGCGGAACGCCGTGAGCTGTTTCTTGATGTAATCGGCGTGCTGCCCGCTCACGTGCGGAAAGCCTGCCGTTGCAATGCCCGCGCCGTGTGGAGAATGGCAGCCGATGCAGGCCGGCATGCCCTCATCGAGCTTGCCGCCGCGAAACAGCGCTTCACCTCGGGCGGCGAGATCGGGATCGGCAGTGCCGACACTGCCTTTCTGGCCGGCGTAGTAAGCGGCGATGTCGGCCAGGTCCTGATCCGTGAGCGGATTAAGCTGTCCAGTCATTTCCAGCACAACCCGCTTGCCGTCCTTGATGTCGTGCAGCTGCTTGAGCAGATAGCGTTCGCCCTGGCCGGCGAGCTTCGGGAAGATGGGCACCAGACTGTTACCGTCGGGCCCATGGCAGGCGCCGCAGACTGCTGTTTTCCCTTGGCCGGCGAGCGGATCGCCCACGGGCGATTCAGCGGCCTGCACGACGCCATTCAGGCTCAGGGTCAACAGCAGGCTCGACAGAAATGCGTTCATGGGTTGATCCGATGCGGCTGAAAGTACGGCCCTCATGATGGGCTGGCTTGAGAAGAAGCGGCCTGTTTTTGGACGTTTCAGTGCAGATGCCGGGCGGGCTCTTGCGTCGACAACACCCTTGCGGGGGCAGGACAAGGCACACATGAAAATCCGCGGCATTATATACTCGCGCCCATTGAACGGAAAAAGACACCCCGTTGCCGCGCACGTCGCAACGCCCTCACCGGATATCCCATGCAACTCAAGAACCCTATTCTCGGCCTGTGCCAACAAGCCAAGTTCATGCTCAGCGCTGCCAAAGTCGACCAATGCCCGGATGACGAAGGCTTTGAAGTCGCGTTCGCCGGCCGCTCCAACGCCGGTAAATCCAGCGCGCTGAACACCCTGACTCACGCCAGCCTGGCGCGCACGTCGAAAACCCCTGGCCGCACCCAGCTGCTGAACTTCTTCAGCCTGGACGACGACCGCCGTCTGGTCGACTTGCCTGGCTATGGTTACGCGAAAGTGCCGATTCCGCTGAAGCTGCACTGGCAGCGCCACCTCGAAGCCTATCTGGGCGGCCGTGAAAGTCTGAAGGGGCTGATCCTGATGATGGACATCCGCCACCCGATGACCGACTTCGACCTTTTGATGCTCGACTGGGCCATCGCCAGTGGTATGCCGATGCATATTCTGCTGACCAAAGCCGACAAGCTGACCTTCGGCGCGGCGAAAAACACGCTGCTCAAAGTCCAGTCGGAAATCCATCGCGGTTGGGGTGACGCAATCACCATCCAGCTGTTCTCGGCACCCAAGCGCATGGGCCTGGAAGAGGCTTACACCGTGCTGGCGGACTGGATGGAACTGGAAGACAAGGCACCGGCGGCCTGAATCGCAGGCAAAAAAAACCCCGGACTTCATGTGGGGAGGGGAAGTTCGGGGTCCAAGTCCAGACCTCTCGGAAGGGGTCCGGATATCTGCCAACACTTAACACAACATAGGAGCATGAATGGCTACGTCAGCCATTCGCAAACTCAGACCGGGTTTTGTCCGCCGAAGTTCAAAACCGGCGGAAATTTAATGATGGCGCGGTTCCGACTCCCTGCAGAATCGGAACGGCAAACCAGTATCAATGGGCCTCGTCCCAGTTGTTCCCCACACCCACTTCAACCAACAGCGGAACGTCCAGCTCGGCGGCGCCGCTCATGTGCACGCGGATGTCCTTGCTGATCTGCTCGACCAGATCCTCATGCACCTCCAGCACCAGTTCATCGTGAACCTGCAGGATGACGCGAGCATCCAGACCTGAGTCTTCCAGCCAGCCGTTCACCGCGACCATCGCCCGCTTGATGATGTCCGCCGCCGTGCCTTGCATCGGCGCGTTGATCGCCATGCGTTCGGCACCTTTGCGCAGCGCCTGATTCTTCGCGTTGATGTCCGGCAGGTACAGGCGACGACCGAAGATGGTCTCGACATACCCTTGTTCCGCCGCCTGCGCACGGGTGCGCTCCATGTAATCCAGCACGCCGGGATAGCGCGCGAAGTAGCGATCCACGTACGCCTGGGATTGCTTGCGATCAACACCAATCTGCTTGGCCAGCCCGAACGCGCTCATGCCGTAGATCAGACCGAAGTTAATCGCTTTGGCGCTGCGGCGCATGTCGTTGGTCACGTCCGGCAGTTCGACACCGAACACCTCGCCCGCCGTCGCCCGGTGTACGTCCAGATCGTTGCGGAAGGCGTGCAGCAAGCCTTCGTCCTTGGCCAGATGCGCCATGATCCGCAGCTCGATCTGCGAGTAGTCCGCCGCCAGCAGTTTGTAGCCTTGGGGGGCGACAAACGCCTGACGAATGCGACGACCCTCGGCGGTGCGGATAGGGATGTTCTGCAGGTTCGGGTCGCTGGAGGACAAACGTCCGGTCACCGCCACCGCCTGATGGTAGGAGGTGTGAATTCGCCCGGTGCGCGGGTTGATCTGCTCAGGCAGGCGATCGGTGTACGTGCTCTTCAGTTTGCTCATCGAGCGGTACTGCATCAGCACTTTCGGCAGCGGATATTCCTGCTCGGCCAGTTCAGCGAGCACCGCTTCAGCCGTGGACGGCTGGCCGGTGGCGGTCTTGCTGATGATCGGCATGCCGAGCTTTTCATAGAGAATCACCCCGAGCTGCTTGGGCGAGCCGAGATTGAATTCCTCACCGGCGATGGCGAACGCTTCGCGCTCAAGCTCGGTCATTTTGTTGCCCAGCTCGACGCTCTGATTGCCCAGCAGATTGGCATCGACCAGCGCGCCTTGACGCTCGATGCGCGCCAGTACGGGCATAAGCGGCATTTCAATGTCGTTCAGCACAGGGGCCAGACTCGGCGTCTTGGCCAGCCTCTCCTGCAGCACCTCGTGCAGGCGCAGCGTCAGGTCAGCCTCTTCAGCCGCATAGGTGCCGGCCTGCTCCAGCGCGATCTGATCGAAACTCAGCTGTTTCGCACCCTTGCCCGCGATGTCCTGGAAATTGACCGGCGTGTGATCCAGGTACTTGGCGACCAGGCTGTCACGGTCGTGGCGCGTCGCGGTGGAGTCGAGCACGTAGGATTCGAGCATCGTGTCGAACTTGACGCCCTGCACGTTGATGCCCTGGCTCTGGTCGCCGTCAATGGCGCAGTTGGCCAGCAGGTTGATCGCAAACTTGGCGTGCTGGCCGACCTTGATTTTGCTCGCGTCCTCCAGGATGGGCTTGACCGCTTTCAGCACCGCGTCGCGATCCAGTTGCTGCTGCACCCCCATATAGGAATGGGTCAGTGGGATGTAGCAGGCTTCGTGGGTCTTGATCGCAAACGACAGACCGACGATCTGCGCGCGCTGGGCGTCGGTGCCGTTGCTCTGCACCACGAAGGCGAACAACTGCGCGGCGTTGAGCTTCTTCAGCCAGTCGTCGAATTGGGTTTGCTCAAGAATGAGCTCGTACGTGGCTTCGATGATCGGCGCCGGCTCGGCAGCGGGGACGACTTCCGCGCCTTCCTGGCGGGCATCACGCTGCAGATCAGTGATCCAGCTTTTGAATTCCAGCTCGGTGTACAGCGCCATCAGCGCTTCACGATCAGGCTCGCCGCAGTGCAAAGCGTCGAGCTTGATGTCCAGCGGCACGTCGATCTTGATGGTCGCCAGCTCGTAGGACAGGAAGGCCATCTCCTTGTGTTCTTCGAGCTTGGCCGGCAGGGATTTGGCGCCCCGAAGCGGCAGCGCTGCCACTTTGTCGAGGTTCGCGTAAAGCTCTTTCAGGCCGCCGTTGATGCCCACCAGCAGGCCTGCTGCGGTTTTCTCACCGACACCGGGCACGCCGGGGATGTTGTCGACCTTGTCGCCCATCAGCGCCAGGTAATCGATGATGTGTTCCGGGCCGACGCCGAACTTTTCTTTCACGCCGGCGACATCCAGCACGCTGCCGGTCATGGTGTTGACCAGCGTGATGTGGCCGTCGACCAGCTGCGCCATGTCCTTGTCACCGGTGGAGATCACCACCGGGCGATCGGCGGCAGCGCTGCTGCGCGCCAATGTGCCGATCACGTCATCGGCCTCCACGCCTTCAACGCACAACAGCGGGTAGCCGAGGCCTCGCACGCAGTTGTGCAGGAAGTCGATCTGCACGCGCATGTCGTCCGGCATGCTGGGGCGGTTGGCTTTGTATTCGCCGTAGAGCGCGTCGCGAAACGTCCCGCCCTTGGCGTCGAACACCACGGCAAACGGGCTTTCAGGATATTGCCTGCGCAGGCTTTTGAGCATGTTCAGCACGCCCTTGACCGCACCGGTGGGCAGGCCTTTGGAGGTCATGAGCGGCGGCAGCGCATGGAACGCGCGGTAAAGATAAGAAGAACCGTCCACCAGGACGAGGGGCGCAAGACTCATGTGCAAGATCAACCTTTTCGGCGGGGTCGGCGCTAGAATGCGCGGACCGTTGACGACAAAGGCACAAGGTTATCATGCGCGCGCAGAATCGCCTGTTACTGCTCGGCGGGTTGCTGGCCTGTTCGTGGCTGGCGGTCGCGGCGGATGAAGAAGCGCCATCGGCAGAGCCTGATGTGACCATCCGTCAGGACAGCGACGGCTTCATCACGGAGTATCGTGCGAACGGATTCGTGTACGCCGTGAAGATCACGCCCAAACACGGCAAGCCTTATTATCTGGTGCGCGCCGACGGCACAAGTGGTCAATTCATACGTTCGGATCAACCGGACATGCTGATACCCCAATGGGTACTATTCAGCTGGTAACGCCCTACATTCACTCTCTTGCTGGCAGTCTTCTATGTCCGTTTTTACTCCCCTGGCTCGGCCCGAGCTGGAAGCTTTTCTCGCCCCGTACGGGCTTGGCGCCCTGCGTGATTTTCAGGGCATTGCCGCTGGAAGTGAAAACACCAATTTCTTCATCAGCCTGGAGCAGGGCGAATTCGTGCTGACCCTGGTCGAGCGCGGCCCGGTTCAGGAAATGCCGTTTTTCATCGAGCTGCTGGACGTCCTCCACGATGCCAACCTGCCCGTGCCCTACGCACTGCGCACCACCGACGGCCAGGCCCTGCGCGAGCTGAAAGGCAAACCGGCGCTGCTGCAACCGCGTCTGTCCGGCAAGCACCCGGCCGAACCCAACACCCAGCACTGCGTGCAAATTGGCGAGTTCATGGCGCACATGCACATGGCCACACGCAGCGCGACTATCGAGCGTAAAACCGACCGTGGTCTGGACTGGATGCTGGAGGAGGGCGGTAATTTCATCTCTCACCTGGACGAGGCGCAGGGCGCGCTGCTGACCAAAGCCGTCGAGGAAATTCAGCGTCGCAAGGCGGCCATCATGGCGCTGCCGCGGGCCAATCTGCACGCCGACCTGTTCCGCGACAACACGCTGTTCGAAGGCACCCACCTGACGGGCGTGATCGATTTCTACAACGCCTGTTCCGGGCCGATGCTGTACGACGTGGCGATTGCGGTGAATGACTGGTGCTCGTTTGAGAACGGCACCATCGATGCGCCGCGCGCCCGGGCGTTTCTGGGTGCGTATGCCGCGCTGAGGCCGTTTACAGCCGCCGAAGCCGAGCTGTGGTCGACGATGCTGCGTGTGGGTTGCGTGCGCTTCTGGCTGTCACGCCTCATTGCCGCCGAAACCTTCGCCGGCCAAGACGTGCTGATCCATGATCCGGACGAATTCCGCAAACGCCTGGAACAGCGGCAGGAAACCCATATCCCGTTGCCGTTTGCGTTGTAGACATCAGAAAGCTTCGTGAGCAAGCTCACTCTCACAGGGACCGCGTTCAACTGTAGGAGTGAGCTTGCTCGCGAAGGCATCGGCCCAGCACTTACAAACCTTCCAGACACCCCGCCAGATCATCCGCCAGTTTGCTCAGCAATTGCTCATAACCCTGGGCGGTGGCGGGTGTATAGCCGCCCAATCCGTCCAGCTCGGCCAGTTTGACCGGCAGACCCGCACTCAACGTGTCGGCCAGACGCGGGCGAAGAGGCGGCTCGCTGAACACGCAGGTCTTGCCGAATTCGGTCAACCGCGCGCGCATGGCAGCGACGTGCTGAGCACCCGGCTGAACCTCGCTGCTGACGGCAAAGACGCCCGCATGCTTCAACCCATAAGCTTCTTCGAAATAATCAAACGCCTCGTGGAACACGAAATACTGCTTGCCTGAAATACCGGCGACCCGCTGTTTGATTTTGGCGTCCAGCGCGTCAAGGCGTGCGCTGAAGGCTTTGACGTTGCTCTCATAACGCGCCGCATTGGCCGGATCGGCCTGGCTCAAGTCAGCGGCCATCTTCGCCGCAATTACCCGCGCATTGACTGACGACAGCCACAAGTGCGCATCGACGCTGCCCGGGCGATGATCGTGGTCATGCTCGTCTTCGTCATCATCGTGATGCTCGGCGCTGGCGGTGAAATGACGCAGGTGCATGCCGGGCAACGACTCGACCGGGACCGAGGCTTTGCTGCGCCCGGACAACACGCGAGGCAGGAACGTCTCCATGTCCGGGCCAATCCAGTAGAGCAAATCGGCTTCCTGTACGCGCCGTACGTCGGACGGCCGTAGCGCGTAGTTATGAGGGGATGCGCCCGGCGGAAGCAGGACTTCCGGCACCGCGACTCCGTCCTGCACAGCCGCGGCGATCAGTTGCAGCGGCTTGATGCTGGTCAGGACGCGGACGTTTGCTTCAGCAGCAGTGATGGTTGAAAAACCGGTAATAAATACGACAAAAAGTAAAAAAAGTCGGGACACGATAACCACTCATGGGGGCAGGAACGGGTAACATAATAACGTCTCTCTCAAAGGCCGTCGCCGCTCATGTCTAAAACACCCCTGGCCAGTCGCCCCCACGATCACTCCCACTGCGTGCACAGTGCGCTCACTGAAGCCGACACGCTGTGCGCGGGCAAAGGCCTGCGCCTGACGGCCCTGCGTCGTCGCGTGCTGGAGCTGGTCTGGCAGAGCCACAAGCCGCTGGGCGCCTATGACATCCTCGCCGTGCTCAGCGAAGAAGATGGCCGCCGCGCCGCGCCGCCTACCGTGTACCGCGCGCTGGACTTCTTGCTGGAAAACGGTCTGGTTCACCGCATCGCGTCGCTGAACGCCTTCGCAGGTTGCAATCACCCCACCCACGCGCATCAGGGACAGTTCCTGATCTGTCGCGAGTGTCACGCCGCCATCGAGTTGCAGCACGCCACCATCAGCGCCGCCATCGTCGACGCTGCCAACGAGGTGGGCTTTGACGTTGAAGCCCAGACCGTCGAAGTCGTTGGCGTGTGTGCCGGATGCAAGGCCGCCTGATGAGCGATGCACTGATCCGCCTGAAGGACGTCAGCGTGACCCGCGCCGGCCAGAGCGTGCTGGAAAAAATTCAGCTGAGCGTCAGCTCGGGCGAAATCGTCACCCTGATCGGCCCCAACGGGGCGGGCAAGACCACGCTGGTGCGCGCCGTGCTCGGGCTGCTCAAGGCTGACTCGGGGGATATCTGGCGCAAGCCGAAACTGCGCGTCGGTTACATGCCGCAAAAGCTGCACATTGATGCCACGCTGCCGTTGTCGGTCCTGCGCTTCCTGCGGCTGGTGCCCGGCGTTGATCGCGACACCGCTCGGGCAGCGCTGGTCGAGGTCGGCGCCGAGAAAGTCATCGTCAGCCCGCTGCAAGGGATTTCCGGTGGCGAGATGCAGCGCGTGCTGCTGGCGCGAGCGCTATTGCGCAAACCGGAGCTGCTGGTGCTCGACGAGCCGGTGCAGGGCGTGGATGTCGCCGGACAGGCCGAGCTGTACGCGCTGATCACTCAGCTGCGCAATCGGCATCAATGCGGTGTGCTGATGGTTTCCCATGACCTGCACCTTGTGATGAGCACCACCGATCAAGTGGTCTGTCTCAATCGCCACGTGTGCTGCTCCGGTCACCCCGAGCAGGTCAGTAACGATCCGGCTTTCGTTGAGCTGTTCGGCCTGAACGCGCCGAGCCTGGCGATCTATCACCACCATCACGATCATGCGCACGACCTGCATGGCGAAGTCTGCCAACCCGCTCAAGTCCACGATCACGTTCATACCCACACTCACGACCACGGGGACAGCTGCAAGCATGGCTGATTTTCTTCTTTACGCCTTGCTCGCAGGCCTCGCGTTAGCGGTAGTGGCAGGCCCTTTGGGGTCTTTCGTGGTCTGGCGGCGCATGGCTTATTTCGGCGACACGCTGTCCCATGCCGCGCTGCTCGGCGTGGCGCTGGGCTTTCTGCTGGATATCAGTCCGACGATCGCCGTCACCGTGGGCTGCCTGTTGCTGGCAGTGTTGCTGGTGACCCTGCAGCAGCGTCAACCGCTGGCCTCCGACACGCTGCTGGGCATTCTGGCGCCAAGCACCTTGTCCCTCGGGCTGGTGGTGCTGAGCTTCATGCGTGACGTGCGCATTGACCTGATGGGCTATCTGTTCGGCGACCTGCTCGCCATCAGCCCGAACGATCTGGCGTGGATTCTCGCGGGCAGCGCGTTGGTGCTGGTGTTGATCTGTGCGCTGTGGCGACCGCTGCTGGCCATCACCGTGCATGAAGAACTCGCGACGGTTGAAGGTCTGCCGGTGGCGACCCTGCGCATGACCTTGATGCTGCTGATTGCCGTGGTCATCGCGGTGGCCATGAAGATCGTCGGCGTGTTGCTGATTACCTCGCTGTTGATCATCCCCGCCGCTGCGGCACAGCGTCACGCCCGCTCGCCGGAGCAAATGGCCCTGGGGGCAAGCATCATCGGCGTCATTGCGGTGTGCGCGGGTCTGGCGTTGTCATGGTTCAAGGACACCCCGGCAGGCCCGTCCATCGTGGTCTCGGCAGCGGCGTTGTTTCTGCTCAGCTTCCTTTTGCCCAAGCGGTAGAACCTTGGGTGGCGGGTAGAGTCATACTCCGCAATAATCCAATGGCGGCAATGTGCAATGACTCCTTGCGCGCCCACCGATAGTCATCAGTTATTTTCGGTGCAAGTCACTTGTGTGTAGACTTGCTCGTTTTTTGCGCAAATAGAGAATCGCAGGAATGAAGCCGTTCGCATCCCGTTATCTGCTGCTTGCTGCATTTTCCGTTCTGTTGAGCGCTTGCCAGAGCAAGCCCGTCGAGCAGCCCGCGCCTGTGGCTGCGCCCGATGCCTATCAGCAGCTGGAACAGAATATCGCCAGCAGCGAGTTGGCGACCGCCGAAGATCAACTCGCCGCGCTGCAAAGCAAATCCCCGGACGATCCCCGACTCGAGCAGTACCAGCGTCAATTGGCCGAGGCGTACCTGAGCCGTAGCCAGATCGTGCTGCAAAAGGGCGACATGAACGCTGCCGCAACCGCGCTCAGCCGCGCCCGTGCCTTGATGCCAAAAGCCCCGGCGCTGACCAGCGGCGTCAACGGTGCCATCGCCCACGCCCGTAAAGCCGAGCTGGAGAAGGCAGAAGCCGATCTGCGGGCTGCCGAAGCCAAGCGCAAGGCGAAAGTAATCGACCCGAGCGCCGAGAGCATGACCATCGAGCTGAAGCTCAGCGACATGAAACAGCTGCGACGTCAGCTGAGCGACATCGCTGAAGACGTGACAGCCTTCAATTGCGACGTCACTGTGCAGGTGCCGCGCACCGACGACTACCCTTGGCTGGCGACCTTGCTGACCAAGCGTGTCACGAAGATCAACCCCGATTTCGAGTTGAAGATGCAGCGCGAAATCGAGCGGACCGAGCCTGCGAAGATTGTGTTGAAGCCCGCTCAGCTTTGATCAATTTTTGATCAATTTTTGATCAAAAGAAAAGGCGTTGCCCTCGCGGGCAACGCCTTTCTTATTACCAGCTAGTCCTGCAGATTACGCAGGAATTGCCTTCGCTTTTGGCTCACGAGCCCAGACGCGGTGCTGCTGGATCGCATCGAAAAACGCCTTGAACGAGGCGCTGTCCGAAACGGCCAGCAAGCCGGCATCGGCTTCCAGATGCAGCAGGTCGATCAGTTTCTGTGCATCACCCGCGTAAGCAATGGCTTTGAGGTGCTTGTACGCCTCAAGCACGTAATGCAGTGCCACGCCGTCGCCGCTCAGGGCTTTGATCGAAGCGTCGCCGCCCGGGATGAACACGGCATCGAACGCAACCGATGGCAAACCTTCCATCGAAGCGTCAACGGCCAGGGACGCGCCGCCTGCGGTCTTGACCGGCGCGGAGGTAGGACCCAGCACCTTGGCGTGTGCGCCTTCGGCTTCCACCGCCGCTTTCATCGCCGCTACCGCTTTGTCGTCGACGCCATTGGCGACCAGGATGGCAACTTTGCGCGAAGCGATGTCGGCAGGCAGCAGGTTCGCCTGGCTCAGCAGCGGCGACTTGTCGACGCTCAGCTTGCCGTTGCTTTGCGCTTGGACGGTCGCTGCTTTCGGCGCCGGCAAGCCAAGGTTTTCAGCCACACGTGCAGCCAGGGTGAGGTCGATATTCGCGAGAATCTCGTTCACCTGACGTGCGCGGATATGCTCACGCTCAACCTTGCCCAGCTCGAAGCTGTACGCCGCGATGATGTGCTCTTTCTCGTGCTCGCTCATGCTGTTGAAGAACAGCGTGGCCTGGGAGAAGTGATCGCCAAATGAGGGGCTGCGCTCACGCACCTTCTCTGCCGAGACGCGCTCGTGATAAGTCTCGAAGCCGCCATCCTCAGGACCTGCAGGGGTTTCTTTCGGCCAGCCGCCGTCGATCGAGTTAGGCTCGTAGGAAGCACGGCCCTTGTCGATGGTGGTGCGGTGTTGCGCATCACGCTGGTTGTTGTGGTTCGGCGAGACCGGACGGTTGATCGGGATCTCGTGGAAGTTCGGCCCACCCAGTCGGCTGATCTGCGTATCGGTGTAGGAAAACAGACGACCCTGCAGCAGTGGATCGTTGGAGAAGTCGATACCCGGCACGACGTGGCCTGGGCAGAACGCAACCTGCTCGGTTTCGGCGAAGTAGTTGTCCGGGTTGCGGTTAAGCACCATTTTGCCCAGCGGCGTTACCGGCACCAACTCTTCCGGGATGATCTTGGTCGGGTCCAGAAGGTCGAAGTCGAACTTGTGCTCATCTTCCTCGGCGACAATCTGTACGCCCAGTTCCCATTCCGGGTAGTCGCCCATCTCAATGGACTCCCACAGGTCGCGGCGATGGAAGTCGGTGTCCTTGCCCGCAAGCTTCTGCGCTTCGTCCCACACCAGGGAGCAGGTGCCGTACTTGGGCTTCCAGTGGAATTTGACGAACGAGGACTTACCTTCGGTGTTGATCATGCGGAAGGTGTGGATGCCGAAACCCTGCATCGAGCGCAGGCTTTTCGGAATCGCACGGTCCGACATGGTCCACAGCACCATGTGCGCGGATTCCGGCACCAGGGAAACGAAGTCCCAGAAGGTGTCGTGGGCCGAGCCGCCGGTAGGGATTTCGTTGTGAGGCTCTGGCTTCACGGCATGTACGAAATCGGGGAACTTGATGGCGTCCTGGATGAAGAAGACCGGCATGTTGTTGCCGACCAAGTCGTAGTTGCCTTCGCCGGTGTAGAACTTGACCGCGAAGCCACGTACGTCACGGACTGTATCGCCGGAGCCACGTGGGCCTTGAACTGTGGAAAAGCGTACGAACACCGGGGTTTTCTTGCCCGGGTCACGCAGGAATTCCGCCTTGGACAGCGCCGAATGGTTCTCGTAGGTCTGGAAGTAACCGTGGGCCGCGGTACCGCGCGCGTGAACAATGCGCTCCGGAATGCGTTCATGGTCAAAGTGGGTGATCTTCTCGCGCATGATGAAGTCTTCGAGCAGCGAAGGGCCGCGCGATCCGACTTTCAGCGTGTTCTGGTTGTCGGAGATCTTAACGCCCTGATTGGTGCGCAAAGCCTCGCCGGTAGCGTCGGAGCGGAACGTTTCAAGACTTTCGATCTTGGCGTTGGTGTTGCCACGGTCCAGCGTGTCAGTGCCAGCCAGTTCACTGTTGCCGTTGGGGCTAACAGGTGGATTGGTGTTCTTACTCATCAGGCAAAACTCCTCAGTTCGGACGGCTCCTTTTTTAGCCTCCAACGACGTGGAGGCAGCAGAAGCTCGTAGGCGGAAATGCCTGACATGCAGCCAGGCAATATTCAGGCGCTAAGTAAATGACTGACGATGAAATCAGCCGTTCCGTTTGTTTTTCCGATTCTTCGATTTCCATCGCCAGACTGACAGGCGGCCATCCATATGACCATTCGGCAGGTGCAGTGCGAAATAAATGCTAAGAAGGCTGAGCCCAACCCGGATTTCACAGGCTAAAATGCGCGCCCGGTTTACCCAGCCGAAGCCGAAATGGCATCGCTCAGCAGCGTGATGAAGGCCCGAGTCTCTACGCTGATTTTTCAACGCGCCCCACAAGGTTCGCTCAGTGATCGAGTTCCAAAACGTCCACAAAACCTATCGGGTCGCCGACCGGGAAATTCCCGCGCTGCACCCCACCAGCCTGCGCATCGAAAACGGCCAGGTCTTTGGCCTGATCGGCCACTCCGGCGCCGGCAAGAGCACGATGCTGCGCCTGATCAACCGCCTTGAAGCCCCTAGCGGCGGCAAGATTCTGGTCGATGACGTCGATGTCACCGCATTGGACGCCGACGGTCTGCGCGGCTTCCGCCGCCAGGTCGGCATGATCTTCCAGCACTTCAATCTGCTGTCGTCCAAGACGGTGGCCGATAACGTCGCCATGCCGCTGACGCTGGCCGGGGACATGTCCCGCGCGCAGATCGATCAGCGCGTGGCCGAACTGCTCGCCCGCGTGGGTCTTTCCGATCACGCCAAAAAATACCCGGCGCAGTTATCTGGCGGTCAGAAGCAGCGGGTCGGCATCGCCCGCGCGCTGGCGACCAAGCCAAAGATTCTGCTGTGCGACGAGGCCACCAGCGCCCTAGACCCACAAACCACGGCATCGGTGTTGCAGCTGCTGGCCGAGATCAATCGCGAACTGCAGCTGACCATCGTGCTCATCACCCACGAAATGGACGTGATCCGTCGCGTCTGCGATCAGGTAGCGGTCATGGATGCGGGCGTGATCGTCGAACAGGGCGCTGTGGCCGATGTGTTTCTGCATCCCAAGCACCCGACCACTCGCCGCTTTGTGCAGGAAGACGAAGAAGTCGACGAAAACCAGCTGAACAGCGATTTCGCCCATGTTCAGGGCCGTATCGTGCGCCTGACGTTTCAGGGCGATGCGACCTACGCGCCATTGCTGGGAACGGTCGCGCGGGAAACCGGCGTGGACTACAGCATTCTGGCCGGCCGTATCGACCGCATCAAAGACACGCCTTACGGGCAACTGACGCTGGCCATCACCGGTGGTGACATGGACGCCGCGTTCGCCCGCTTCACCGCAGCCGACGTTCACATGGAGGTCCTGCGCTGATGGACACTTTTCTCAACCTGTTTTCCAACGTCGACTGGTACGAAATCTGGCTGGCGACCGGCGACACCCTGATCATGCTCGGCGTCTCGCTTGCCTTCACCGTATTGCTGGGCTTGCCGCTCGGCGTGCTGATGTTCCTGACCTCGCCGCGTCAGTTGCTTGAGAACAAGCCGGTCTACACCACCGTCGGCTTGATCGTGAACATGCTGCGAGCGCTGCCGTTCATCATTCTGCTGATCGTGATGATGCCGCTGACGGAAGTCATCACCGGCACCTCGCTGGGCATTCTCGGCACGCTGCCGCCATTGATCGCAGGCGCTACGCCGTTCTTCGCGCGCCTGGTGGAAACCGCCCTGCGGGAAGTGGATCGCGGCATCATCGAGGCTACTCAGGCGATGGGCGCAACGACCCGACAGATCGTGATCAAGGCGCTGTTGCCTGAAGCACGCCCCGGCATCCTCGCGGCGATCACCGTGACTGCGATTGCGCTGGTGTCGTTCACGGCCATGGCCGGTGCGGTCGGCGCCGGTGGTCTGGGCGATCTGGCGATTCGCTACGGCTATCAACGCTTCCAGAACGATGTGATGTTTGTGACGGTCGTATTGCTGCTGGTGCTGGTGCAGATCCTGCAAACCGTTGGCGACAGACTGGTCGCGCACTTTTCACACCGTTAACCGAATTCGCCGGTCACTGACCGGCAGGTGCACGCCGCTGCGCGTGCATTTCAGGAGTAGTAGAAATGAAGAAGCTGTTGGCCGTATTCGCTGCTGTGGCGGCCCTGTCCGCCCATGCTGATGAGACCTTGACCGTCGCGGCCTCCGCCGTGCCACACGCCGAGATTCTCGAGTTCGTGAAGCCGATGCTGGCGAAGGAAGGCGTGACGCTGAACGTGAAGGTGTTCAACGATTACATTCAGCCGAACGTGCAGGTCGACCAGAACCGCATGGACGCCAACTTCTTCCAGCACCAGCCATATCTGGATGAGTTCAACAAGGGCAAGGGCACCCATCTGGTGAGCGTGGCCAAGGTTCACATCGAGCCGTTTGGCGCGTACTCGGACAAGCTCAAGAGCCTGGCCGAGCTGCCGGATGGCGCCAATGTCGCCATCCCGAATGACGCCACAAACGAGGGCCGTGCCCTGTTGCTGCTGGTCAAGGCCGGTCTGATCACCCTGAAGGATCCGACCAGCATCACCGCCAAGCCAAGCGACGTGCAGCAGAACCCGAAGAACCTGAAGTTCCGCGAGCTGGAAGCGGCGACCCTGCCACGCGTACTGACGCAGGTGGACCTGGCGCTGATCAACACCAACTACGCCCTGACCGCCAAACTTGATCCGACCAAGGATGCGCTGATCATCGAAGGGGCGGAATCGCCATACGCGAACATCCTGGTGACCCGCGAAGACAACAAGGATGCCCCGGCCATCCAGAAACTGGTCTCCGCGCTGCACAGCCCGGAAACCAAGGCATTCCTCGTTGATAAGTACAAAGGCGCCGTGGTTCCGGCGTTCTGATCGCCACACACCAATGATCTCGGCGCAACGCCGAGATCATCAGTCCTTACTTTCTCTCAACCAGCATCGGCAACTGCGCCACCAGCTTCTGGCTGTTCAGCGGCGCGCGGATGAAACCGCGCTGGGTACCGTCGGGGCCCAGGAGGGCGAGGTTGCCGCTGTGGTCGACTGTATAGCCCGGCTTGCTGGTGTCCGCCGGGATGTACGGGATGCTCACGGCATTCGCCAGCTTCTGCAGCGTATCCACCGGCGCCCTCAGGCCGATGAACTGCTTGTCGAAATACCCCAGGTATTGCTTGAGCTGTTGCGGGGTGTCGCGATCGGGATCGACGCTGACCAGCACAATGCGCAGTTTGTCGACGGCCTCACTGGGCAGCTCGCTTTTGATCTGACGCAGCTGGGCGAGGGTGGTCGGGCAGATGTCCGGGCAGAAGGTGTAACCGAAGAACAGCACCGTCCATTTGCCCTTCAATTGGCTCAGTGAAAGGGGTTGGGCGTCCTGATCGGTGAGCGAGAGATCCGGCACAGTGCGGCTCTGCGGGAGAAGGATAATGCCTGCGTCGACGAGCGCGGTCTGGTCGCCCTGATCGGGACCGGACAGCACACGGTAGACGGTCAGGCCAAGCACCAGCGCCACGATGGCCGCCAGGATGAAAACGGTTTTCTGGGTTCGGGTCATGACTTCAGCACAATGAGTGTTCCACGGTCGCGCGATTATGCACATAACCATGAAACTGTTATGACAATTACGTCTTAGCGTCATTTGTGGGCAAGCTAAGGTATGGACTTCCCTATAATGACCGTCTGGTTTCACTGCCTATGGAGCATCCATGAACACCGCCGCATTGCGCGAGCAGATCACCCGAGCTCAGGAACACGAAAACCAATCCGGTCAGCTAGCGCGCCAGTTGGAGTCGCAACTTCCTCATCTGCACCCCTCCATTCACCTGCCTGACGTAGACGCGCGAGGCGTGCTGACGCGTTTCGTCATTGCCTACATCGGTCAGGTGCCGGACTTGCTGGACGCCGCCCATGACGTCGCGTTGCAGGCGGGCATTGAAAGCCAGATCAAGCCGGTCCTGAAAATCGCCGAGCAATTCTTCAGCGCGCCTCCCGCCATCATGGCGGGCCATGAAGGGCTGGACGGTCTGCTGGACGAAGCCTATCTGGCCCACCGGCTGGTGGAAGAAGTGAACGATCTGTACATCAAGCATTTCGGCCAGCCGCTGATCCCGATGAACACCACGGTGGCCAGCGTCATCGCCCACCAACTGATCGGCGAATCGTTTGCCAATCAGCTGGACGAAGTGGTGCATCACGCCATCGACGAAATGCTCAATGACGACAGCTTCTCGCTGGAATCGGTGGAAGCCTACCGCGAGCGCCTCGCCAGCCCGGACACCGATGCGGCGTGGAAACGCTGGCCTAGCCTGTCACGTCAGTTGGGCGTAGGGCTGGAACTGGAGCGCGGGAAAGACTGACCCCGCACCCCCTTTACCCGCCTCAGTGCAACGCTGCCCCTCCGATCGACGTGCGGATCCGCCCTTCCACGCGACGTTTGAGCAGCCGTTGCTCCAGCAGCAAACGCGAGCCCTGCGCGGCGTTGGCGCGGCCCCATTCCTCCAGCAGCTCCAGGCAGGAATGGTCGATATACCTCAGGTTGCCCAGCGGCACATGCAGCGTGGTGCCAGGCGGCACGGTTTCCAGAGTCTGCGTCAGCGCCGGCACCTTGAGGAACGTGGCAGAACCATTGAGGCGCAGCTCCATTTCCCCCTCGGCCGGCAGGTCGACCAGATTGATCTTCAGGCGCGATGCGCTCAGCGCCAGCTTCACCAGGGTCAGGCCAAAGCCGATCAACACGCCCGTCAGCAAGTCGGTCAGGACAATCGCACTGGCGGTCGCGCCATAGATGAACATCGGCATGCGGCCATAACGCCCCAGCCCCTTGAGCGCCTGAATATTTACCAGCTTCACGCCGGTGTAGACCAGCACGCCGGCCAGGCTGGCCACAGGAATGCTCTGCAACACGCTGGACAGCAACAGTACGAACGCCAGCAGCCACAGACCGTGGAACATCGCCGACAGCCGCGTCTTCGCACCCGCCTGCACGTTGGCCGAACTGCGCACGATCACGCCCGTCATCGGCAGCGCGCCGACCAGACCGCACAACATGTTACCTACGCCTTGGGCGCTGAGCTCTTTGTCGAAGTCCGAACGCTGGCCGTCGTGCATGCGATCCACCGCCGCTGCTGACAATAGGGTTTCAGCGCTGGCAATGAAGGCCACGGCAATGGCCGCGATCAGGATGGCAGGGTCCGCCAGGTTCAGCAGGTCTGCAGGGCGCAGCCAGTCGATGGCCTCGGCAAGGTTCGCCGGGACCTCGACGCGCTTGACCTGCAAGCTCATCACCAGACTCACCACCGTCGCGATACCGACGCCTAGCAACGCGCCTGGTACGAACCGCAGTGCATGGGGCCGACGCTTTTCCCACAGCCACATGACGGCGATGGTGCCCAGCCCGAGAAGACCGGCCTGCATGGCGCTGCCCATTCCCATCGCACCGATAACGGTCTGCGGAAACGCCACCAGATTGTCCAGCCCGGAAGGCTTGGGCCCGCTGTCGAACATCACGTGGACCTGGGAAAGCACGATCAGTACGCCGATGCCCGCCAGCATGCCGTACACCACCGCCGGCGCCGTGACGCGAAACCAGCAGCCGAGCTTCAAGCGACCGGCCAGCAACTGCAGCGCACCGGCGAGCAGCAAAATCGGCCCGAGCATGGCCATGCCGTGTTCACGGACCAGCTCGAACACCAGCACCGCCAGACCTGCCGCCGGGCCGCTGACCTGAAGCGGCGAGCCTGCCAGCCAGCCCACCACCAGACCGCCGATGATGCCGGTGATCAAACCCTTGGACGGCGGCATGCCGGACGCAATGGCGATCCCCATGCACAGCGGCAGGGCCACCAGAAAAACCACCACGGAAGCCAGCAGCTCCCGTGGTAACAACGCTTTCAGATCAGTAGTAGCCATGACGACTCTCCGGAATTCAGACGTGACAACGCCCGGCGGCACGCGCTGAACGCGGCCGCTACGAGCTTGTATGAGGGTGGAAGCGTCAGGGCCGACGCCGCTGCACTCAGGCGCAGCGGGTCAGCCGGCGATCAATATCGACCGCGGGGGATCGACGCCATCGGCACCGGATGGTCGCCATCCAACGGCAGGAAGCAGTCCTGCTCGGCATCGTAGGCGCGGATTTCGCTGGTCTCGATGTCGTAGACCCAGCCATGGATGAACAACTGACCGCTGGCCAGTTTGGACGCCACGGAAGGGTGCGTACGCAGGTGTTGCAGCTGCGCGATGACGTTTTCTTCGGTGAGCACGTGCATGGTTTCGTGCTCGCCGGTGCAGTTGCAGTTGTCCTGCACAACGGTCTTGGCGACCTCGGCATGGCGCAGCCAGGCTTTGACAGTCGGCATCTTTTCCAGGGTGTCGGGGTTGAGAACGGCGCGCATCGCCCCGCAATCGGAGTGGCCGCAAACGATGATGTGCTGGACGCCAAGGGCCAGGACGGCATATTCAATAGCCGTTGAAACGCCGCCATTCATAGGCCCATAAGGCGGAACGACGTTGCCTACGTTACGGGTGACGAACAGGTCGCCCGGCGAGCTTTGCGTGATGAGTTCCGGGACGATGCGCGAGTCGGCGCAGGTGATGAACATGGCCCGGGGATGTTGGGCGGTGGCGAGTTTCTTGAACAGTTCTTCCTGCTGAGGGAAGACGTCATGGCGGAAATGCTTGAAGCCATCAACAATTTGCTTCAGCGCCATTTCGGCGGTTTCCACCTGAGGCGTTACGCCTGTCGTCGCAGCCTTGGGCTGCTTATCCTGGTCACTCATGTTTCATCCTCTCTGACGGATTTAAGTGGATTTTCCGGCGAATCCTGTGGATGACCCACTTTTTTCTGGTCTTCTTGCGTTAATTTTCCTACAAGACCAATCGGTCACTTCCGACTCACCTTAACGACGCAAACTTAATTGAAACTGAATGCGTGGCTCTAGATCGGGGCTCTTGCGTTAGAAAATCTAAATCGCAAGCGCCTGTCGTGGCGCAACACCCTTAAGACGCCGCTCAAGTCATAACAGCGACATCTGACCGCCAGGCGGGCAAAACGCGGTGCAGTCCAGCTGAAAACTTTCCCGCCGGTTCAAGCCGTGCTTCTTGATCGCGAGGCTGTAACGCTGGGCCAGCAGTTCAGCGAACACCCCCTCACCGCGCATTCGCGAGCCAAAGCGGCTGTCGTACACCTCCCCGCCGCGGCTCTGCCGTACCAGACTCATTACATGCTCGGCCCTCTGCGGATAATGCGCCTGGAGCCACTCTTCGAACAACGGGGCGACCTCCAGCGGCAGACGCAGCATCACGTAGCTCGCACTCAACGCGCCGGCGGCCTTGGCCTCGGCCATCAGCTTCTCCAGCTCCATGTCATTGATCATTGGAATCATCGGCGCCAGCAAAACGCCCACCGGCACACCGGCATCACGCAGAACCTTGATCGCCCGCAGCCGGGCCTTGGGCGCGGCAGCCCTGGGTTCAAGGATGCGCTTGAGCTCATCGTCCAGCGTCGTCAGGCTGATGAACACCGACACCAGCCGCAGCTTTGCCAGCTCGGCCAGCAGGTCCAGATCCCGAAGAATCAGCGAGCCTTTGGTGATGATCGTCACCGGATGGCGGTAGCGCAGCAGCACTTCCAGCGTCGCCCGGCTCAATGTGTATTCGCGCTCGATGGGCTGATACGGATCGGTGTTCGCCCCCAGGGTGATCGGCGCAACGGTGTAGCCAGGCTTGGACAGCTGCTGCTCCAGGAGGGCAGCAGCATTGGTTTTGGCGATTAGCCTGGTCTCGAAATCCAGCCCCGGCGACATGTCCCAATACGCGTGGCTCGGCCGGGCGTAGCAATAAATACAACCGTGCTCGCAACCCCGGTACGGATTGATGGAGCGGTCGAAGGGAATGTCGGGCGATGAGTTGCGCGCGATGATGCTCTTGGCGATTTCCAGCGTGACGGTGGTGCCTTGGGTCAGCGGCACTTCCTGATACCAGCCGTCGTCTTCGGCGACGGATCGGTTGGGCGCAAAGCGGTTATGCGGGTTGGTCGCGGTGCCGCGCCCGCGTGGGGGCAACTGAATGGACATGACGACTCCTTGATAACTGGTTATACATACAGTATCGCGAAACGCTCATGCCCTTCACGCGCGGATCCGGAAAAAACACCTCGGCGCCGATCAATGACTTTCACCAACTTTTGACACGCGCCTCACAGCGCCTTGACCCTGGGGAGCGAAAACTTGCGCCATCGATAAATGGCTGGTTTCCACGGTACGTCTTCCATGCGCCTTCGCCCGCTCGCTGCTCAACTCCTCCTGCTGCTGGTCGTGTCATCTGCCTCTCTCGCTCAAGCCGAGGATGTTTCACCCGCGCAATCGACACGCCCGGCGCAGTGGGCGCAACTCGTCGACCCGCACTACAACCTCTACCAGATCACGCCGACGCTTTACCGCAGTCGCCAGCCGGACGCCGCAGCAAAGCCGCTTCTGCAGCGGCTTGGCGTTCACACGGTGATCAACTTCCTCAAGGAAAGTGACAACAAATGGCTGTCCGACGCCTCCGTTGTGCAAGTGCAGATTCCGTTGCAGGTGGTCCACATCGACGACGCGGACGTGATCGAAAGCCTGCGCGCCATCCAGACCGCGCAGCAAAACGGACCGGTGCTGATTCACTGCAAGCATGGCCTGGACCGGACCGGTCTGGTGGCAGCGATGTACCGCATCGTCGCTCAGGGCTGGAGCAAACAGGCGGCGCTGGATGAGATGGAGCATGGCGGTTACGGCGACGAAGACAGCCTCAAGCGCGGGATTGCCTACATCAACAACGTCGATGTGGCGGCGCTGAAGTCGGCGATGGACACGGGTGCATGCAGCACCAGCGTGTTTGCCCGGTGCTCGGTCAAGGGCTGGTTCGAGAAAACCGATGGGGTGGGAGTGCAGACGATCCTGTGGCGGTTGTGAAGCCGGACAGTTTGCACATTGTATGGCTGGCGTTAGCAGGCATTTTGTAGGACCAGCTTTAGCCGGGAAGACGTCGCGCCACGCCGCAAAATTGAGGGTGTTCGCACCGGCCTCTTCCCGGCTAAAGCCGGTCCCACTGAAATGCAGCGATATCAGCTTGGATCAACCGGCTTCTTCAGCTTCGGATTCGGGAAGAACTGCACGCCCTGCACCTTGGGATCGGCCGGCTTTACCACAGGCTTGTTCACCCGGGTGCCAAGTTCTGTCGGGATCGATTGCCCCTGCGCATTGAGGGTGTCGGAATAACCACAGTGCACGCACTCACGGTGCGGCACGTCGTCTTCGTTCCACATCATCAACTTGTCAGGCTCGCTGCACGCCGGGCAAACCGCCCCGGCGATGAAGCGCTTCTTGGTAATCACCCGTGGTGTCTCGGTCATGCTGCCGCTTCCTCACTCAAGCCCGAATGGCGCAAGAGTGCGTCAATCGAAGGCTCGCGTCCGCGGAAGTCGACGAACAGCACCATCGGCGCCTGTGACCCGCCCCGCGCCAGAATGGCTTCACGGAACGCCCGGCCGGTCTGCTCGTTGAACACGCCCTCTTCCTCGAACTTCGAGAATGCATCGGCAGACAGCACTTCGGCCCATTTGTAGCTGTAGTAGCCCGCCGCGTAACCGCCGGCAAAGATGTGGGCAAAGCTGTTCGGGAAGCGGTTGTACGCAGGCGGACGCATCACCGACACCTCGTCACGCACGCCTTCCAGCACTTGCAGCGTGGTGCGGCCGTCGCCGTGGGTGGCGTGCAGTTCGAAGTCGAACAGCGAGAATTCCAGCTGGCGGACCATCATCAGGCCGGACTGGAAATTCTTCGCCGCCAGCATTTTCTCCAGCAGGTCCTGAGGCAGCGGCTCGCCGGTTTCGTAATGGCCGGAGATCAGCGCGAGGCCTTCCGGCTCCCAGCACCAGTTTTCCATGAACTGGCTCGGCAGCTCGACCGCATCCCACGCTACTCCATTGATGCCCGACGCGCCCGCGTGTTCGACGCGGGTCAGCAGGTGATGCAGGCCATGACCAAATTCGTGGAACAGGGTGGTGACTTCATCGTGGGTGAGCAGCGCCGGCTTGCCGCTGACCGCCGGGGTGAAGTTACAGACCAGATTGGCCACCGGGCTTTGCAACGTGCCTTCAGCGGTGCGACGACGATCGCGGGCGCCGTCCATCCACGCACCGCCACGCTTGTTGGCGCGGGCGTAGAGATCAAAGAAGAAGCGCCCGACGTGCTGGCCGTTTTCCTTGATTTCGAACAGGCGGACGTCCGGGTGCCAGGTGTCGAAGCCCTTCTGCTCGGCGATTTCGATGCCGTACAGTTTTTGTACGATCGCGAACAGGCCGGTCAGCACTTTGTCGACCGGGAAGTAGGCGCGCAGGGCTTCCTGGGAAACGCTGTAGCGCTGTTCGCGCAGCTTCTCGCCGTAAAAACCGCTGTCCCAGCTTTGCAGGTCCGGGCAGCCTTGTTCGGCAGCATAGGCTTTCAGCTGCTGCAGATCCTGAACAGCAAACGGCTTGCTGCGCTTGGCCAGATCACGCAGGAAGCTGAGGACCTGATCGCTGGACTCGGCCATTTTGGTGGCCAGGCTCAGCTCGGAGAAGCTGGCAAAACCCAGCAGCTTGGCCAGTTCCTGACGCAAATCCAGAATCTGTTCCATGATCGGGCCGTTGTCGTTTTTGCCAGCGTTGGGGCCCTGGTCAGACGCGCGGGTGCAGTACGCGGCGTAGACTTCTTCGCGCAGCGCGCGGTCTTCGGCGTAGGTCATGACGGCGTAGTAACTCGGGAACTCGAGCGTGATCAGGTAGCCTTCGAGATCTTTCGCTTGGGCTGCGGCGGCCATTTGCGCCTTGGCCGAATCGGTCAGGCCGGCGAGGGCAGCTTCGTCAGTGACGTGCTTGCTCCAGGCTTGGGTCGCGTCGAGCAGTTGGTTAGAGAACTGGCTGCCCAGCTCGGACAGCTTGCTCTGCACCTCGGCGTAGCGTTTTTGCTGTTCTGGCGGCAGGTCGATGCCCGACAGGCGGAAATCACGCAGCGATTGTTCAAGAATAGTCTTCTGGGCGACGTCGAAATTGGCCGCTTCCGGGCTGTTGGCCAAGGCTTCGAAGGCCTGGAACAGTTCGCGGTTCTGGCCCATTTCGGTCGAATAGGCGCTCAGTGCCGGTAGGCAAGACTCATAGGCCTCGCGCAGTTCCGGGCTGTGGCACACGGCATTCAGGTGGCTGACCGGGCTCCAGGCGGCGCCCAGGCGATCATTCAGTTCGTCCATCGCCAGCACAAGACCAGCCCATGTAGGCTGAGAACCTTGCTTGGCGAGGATGTCGGCAATCGCGGCGCGGTTGTCGGCGAGAATCTGTTCGATGGCAGGTTTCACATGCTCGGCGCGAATCGCCGAGAAAGGTGGCAGGTCGTAGGATTGCAACAGAGGGTTGTTCGCGCTCACGGTTTGGCACCTTGGCTAAAAGAAACACCCACGCATCTTAATTACAATCGGCGTCGGCCGCAGCTATCGGCGCCAGAGAAGGAGCCTATCGTGGCCATTCGCACGTTCCAGCAGCACACCCCGACCCTTGGCGAGCGGGCGTTTGTCGACCATTCGGCGGTTGTGATCGGCGATGTCGAAATCGGCGTCGACAGTTCGGTCTGGCCGCTGACCGTCATCCGTGGCGACATGCACCGCATCCGCATCGGCGCGCGCACCAGCGTGCAGGACGGCAGCGTGCTGCACATCACCCATGCCGGGCCGTTCAACCCGGACGGTTTTCCACTGTTGATCGGCGACGAAGTGACCATCGGCCATAAAGTCATGCTGCACGGCTGCACCGTCGGCAATCGCATCCTGATCGGCATGGGCACCACGATCATGGACGGTGCGGTGGTGGAGGACGAGGTGATCATCGGCGCGGGCAGTCTGGTGCCGCCCGGCAAACGCCTTGAGAGCGGGTTCCTCTACGTCGGGCGTCCGGTGAAACAAATGCGTCCGCTGACCGAGAAAGAGATCGCCTTCTTCCCCTACAGCGCGACCAATTACGTAAAGCTGAAAGACCAGCATCTGGCCGAAGGCTTCGACAAACCCTGCTGAGAGCACCCATGCATTACCAGAATATTCTGTTCGACCTGGACGGCACCCTGACCGATCCGCGCGAAGGCATCACCCGGTCCATCCAGTTTGCGTTGAGCAAGCTGGGCATCGACGAACCCGACATCACCCGGCTCGAGCACTTCATCGGCCCGCCGCTGTTGCAGCAATTCATGCGCGCCTACGACTTCGACGAAGCGAAGGCCTGGGAGGCCGTGGGCTTTTACCGCGAGCGCTTCAAGGTGACGGGCCTTTACGAGAATCTGGTGTTTGATGGCGTGTTCGAATTGCTGGACATGCTCTCGGATCAGGGCCGGACGTTGTTCATCGCGACGTCCAAACCCTGGGTGTTCGCCCATGAAATCGCCCGGCATTTCGATTTCGCGCGCCATTTCAAGCTGATCTACGGCAGCGAGCTGGACGGTACCCGCACTGACAAGGTTGAGCTGATTCGGCATTTGCTGGATGAAGAGCAGCTCGACCCGAAACAGACGCTGATGATCGGCGACCGCAAACACGATTTGATTGGCGGCAAGCGCAACGGGTTGGATGTGGTAGCGGTGGGTTACGGGTTTGGCAGTCGCGAAGAGCTGGAGGCCGAGGCGCCGACCTATCATTTTGATTCGGTGAGCGCGCTACATAAGGCGTTTCTCAAAAGCTGAGAGCACTCAATCAGGCAAGCGATGATCGTTCCCACGCGGAGCGGGGGAGCGATCATGCCGCTTAGGCTTTTTGGGCCAGCCGCTGCAGCGCCGCCTTGCGTTCATCCTTGGGCAGTCCGCCCAGCTTTTCCACCGCCGAATAGAATGCGGGCCAATCGCCGTTCACCTGCCTGAACAACGTTTCAAACGCTGGCACCCATTGATCATACAAACCAATGGGCAGCAGGCGTGCGTTGTTCATCGGTGCATACACCCAGCCGTCAAAGCGCTTGTCGCCGCCCCACTGACTGTCGCGCAGCTGCCGATACTCGCTGCGCAGACGCTCGAACTCAGCGGCCTTGCGCTCACGCATCACCTGCGGACTCAGCGGCTCCGCATACAGCGCCTTCAGCCGATCCCGGGTGTCGAGCGCCAACTGGGTGAGTTGATCGCGTCGCCGCGCTTCCGAAGACCCGCCGTCCGCAGGCAAACCCCGCGCCGCGCGCCACTGACGTGTGCCTTCCTGCTCCACGAAACTGGCGTAGGACTCGTTGAACTCGCTGTCGTCCTTCACGTAAAACCGCTGGTGCGCCAACTCATGAAAGATCAGCGTGGCCAGACGCTCATCGCCCCAGTTCATCATCGAGCTGATAATCGGATCATCGAACCAGCCGAGCGTTGAGTACGCTTCCACGCCGCTGATATACACGTCTTTACCCTCCAGCTTCTGAACAGCCGCATCCCCCCGCGCGGCGCCCTGGGTGTAGTGGCCGCGGTAGGCCACGCACCCGGCGATGGGGAAGCAATGGGTGACAGGATCAAGGGAAAATTCGCCGGTCGCGAATACGTTCCAGACGACATACGGGCGATGGATATCGGCGTAAAGGCGGTAGCTGCGGTTATCCGGCAGATGCAGATGCTCGGTGGCAAAGGCACGGGCCTGCTGAGATGTGCGCAGATGATCGCGCAGCGTGGGGTCGCGATTGGGGTCAGCGATGACGTCGGCAACCGGTTCGCGCGCCCGCAACAGGGCCATTTGGCCGCCGGCCAGTTGCGAGTAATAGGAAAGACTGGAGCAGCCGCCGAGGAGTAAAGTCGCCAGCACCGGCAGGCCGCGATGCAGCCAGGCCTTTTTCGATCGAATCATGCAGCAGCCTTAACGTCGATATTCATGAAGTGCAAACATCAGCGTTATGCCGGACAGCCTGCCTCTGACGCAACCATCATCGCCACTTGTCCTGCTGCGGAGTTCATCATGCGCTTGCCTCTGTCCCTCGTTGCCCTGAGTCTTCTGGCCGGATGCGCGGGGCCGCTGCCTGCGGTTGATCCCCAGCAGGCGTGGGTCGATCTGCATACCTTTACTGGCAAAACCCTGATGGCGGACAAGCTGGACGGCGTGCGCACCTACGACGGACGCTTCTTTCAGGTAAGTCCCGGCAAACACAAGCTCGAAGTTCGGTATGACTACGACTACGCTCCCGGCGCGATGGGCCTGTCGATGGACATCTACAACGAGCGAACCTGCTACGTAACGATCAACTACGACCGCTTCGAAGCCGGCCACCGCTATCGTCTCGACGTGCGCAATATCACCAACAGCATCGACGCACAGTTGCGGGACGAGCAACGCAACGTGCTCGCGGAGGAGGGGGACATTTTCTGTATTCCGTGACGCGTTATCTCGGCCTCGCCACGCACACGAGATGGCTTACACACAGCCTACGAACTACTTCAGCTCGCGCCCGGACTAGCGACCGTTATTCTGGTAGATGATTTTTTTCGTGTCGTTTTCGCAAGTACCGACGACCATGCTCTGGTCGGTGACATCTTTATTGGCCACGATCTCCAACGTGTATGAGCTGACGCTCTGAGCCTGGATCTTCGTTTCGATTTCAGCTTTAAGCTCTTCACACGGCTTGGGCGCAGCGAAGGCACTGGTGGTCAGAGCACCAAGAATCAGGATTGCGGCGATACGTTTCATGTTCGACTCCTTCGGCACCGTGCGATACGCATCGGCCTAACATGTGACCGTGGGGGCGCACGCCGGTTCTGGCACGTCCATAACGAAGATGGCCCGCAATTGCGGGCCATCGAGTGCAACAGTAACGCGAATCAGCTCACCAGCGTGGCATCGAGCGTGATCTTGGCGTTCAGCACTTTCGAAACCGGGCAGCCTTCCTTCGCATCATTGGTCAGTTTCTCGAACTGCTCCTGGGTTGCGCCCGGAATTTTAGCCTTCAATGTCAGGTGCACGGCAGTGATCGCGAAGCCGCCATCAACTTGATCCAGGGTGACGTCAGCGGTGGTGTCGATGCTGTCGGCTTTCAGATTCGCATTGCCGAGGATCATCGACAGTGCCATCGAGAAGCAGCCAGCGTGGGCTGCGCCGATCAGTTCTTCCGGGTTGGTGCCCTTGCCGCCTTCGAAGCGGGCCTTGAAGCCGTACGGCGCTTCGCGCAGGACGCCGGTTTCAGTAGAGATGCTGCCGATACCCGACTTCAGGTCACCTTCCCAGTGGGCGGATGCTTTCTTGACGATGCTCATGGTGTCTCCTCATGAAAAGTGCGATTTCGCTCGCACGCGGACCAAAGTTCTGAGGAGTGTAGGCGGGACTTAGTTCAACGCTTATGCCCCATGTGCTTTTTTGCGGATGGGCGCAACGTTAAATCCGACCAAATTAGTAGGAAATTTCGCCTTACCCATTGCAACTCTGAAATCCGCCCTTATCCTATGGCTTAACGCAAATATTTAGTCTTAATGCCGGTTTGCTCGCGTGATGTCCCGACGGATGCGCCGATTCAAGCCTCAAGAGGATCAACAACGGCCTATGAAACGATTAGCTGATGTGAAGATTTCGACGCTCGATCTGGTGCCCGTCCGCGAAGACAAAGGCCCGGCGGAATCGCTGCGTAATGCGCTGGACCTGGCGCAACACGTCGAGAAATGGGGCTACAACCGTTTCTGGGTGGCCGAGCACCACAACATGGACGGCATCGCCAGTTCGGCAACCTCCGTTCTGCTGGCCTATCTGGCCGGCGGCACGTCGACCATTCGGGTTGGGTCGGGCGGGATCATGCTGCCCAACCACGCACCGCTGGTAATCGCCGAGCAGTTCGGCACGCTGGAAAGCTTGTTTCCGGGGCGGATCGACCTCGGCCTTGGCCGCGCGCCGGGTTCCGATCAAATGACCGCCCGCGCCCTGCGGCGCGAGCGCTCAGGCAGTGCCGATGATTTCCCGGATGACGTGACTGAACTGGTCAACTACCTTGGGCCGCGTCAGCCCCATCAGCGCGTTCTCGCTGTGCCCGGCACCAACACCAACGTGCCAATCTGGCTATTGGGTTCGAGCCTGTTCAGCGCTCAACTGGCCGGTGAGCGGGGGCTGCCGTATGCATTCGCGTCGCACTTCGCGCCACGCTTCATGCACGAAGCGATTCGCGTCTACCGCAGTCACTTCAAACCTTCGGACGTCCTCGACAAGCCCTACGTGATGCTCGGCGTCCCGTTGGCCGCCGCAGAGACCGACGAGCGAGCTGAATACCTGGTGACGTCGGTGTACCAACGCATCCTGAGTCTGATGCGTGGGCAGAGTCTGATGCAGAAGCCGCCCGTCGAGAGCATGAATGGTTTGTGGCTGCCCCATGAACGTGATGCGGTGATGGATTTCCTGGGGCTGGCGGTCGTCGGCGGTCCGGAGAAGATTCGCGCGAAGCTGGATGTGCTGCTTGAGCAGACAGACGCAGATGAGCTGATCTTCACCTGCGACATGTACGAACATGCCGATCGCCTGCGCTCTTACGAGATCCTGGCACAGGCGGCGAGGGGCTGAGTCACGGCCTTTCGCTGAAACCTGTCCTGCCATAAACAAAAAAACCGACGCCATGTGCGCCGGTTTTTTTGTATCAGCGGGCCGAGATCAGCCGCGCTTGTAAACGATTTCTTTGTTGCCGCCTTCGCAGGTGCCAACAACCTTACCGTCCGCCGAGCTGCCTTTTTCTACAGCTTCCAGCGTGTAGGAGGCGACGCCCTTGGCTTTGATCTTCGCGTCGATGTCGGCTTTCACGTCATCGCACGATTTACCAGCGGCCATCGTAGTGCCCGCAATGCTCAACAACCCTATGGCCAACAGAACTTTTTTCATCGGTACATCCCCTCGTCAGGCGCATTTTCGGATCAACAAGGCCGCTCCAATCGGGGCGGCCTGACTACATGAACCAGCGTCATGAACCTTGGAAAAAGTCACGACTGCGCGGTATGTATAGCGAAGGTTGTGGCACTCGGCCACTCCAAAAGTTCAGCGACTCAGCTGTTGTCGATGCGGAAGCCAACCTTGATGGTCACCTGGAAGTGACCGACTTTGCCGTCTTCGATGTGGCCGCGGGTTTCCAGCACTTCGAACCATTCCATCAGCTTCACGGACTTGGCAGCCTGGGCAATCGCGTTCTGGATCGCGTCGTCGGTGCTCACGGTCGATGACCCGACCAGCTCCAGCATTTTGTAGGTGTGATGATCAGACATGGCAGTTCTCCTGAAAGGTGTTGCGCGGTGGCAGCGCCGCAGTGATTGTGTTCACTATCTCTGTGCCGAAATGCGGCCTAAAAGTTCAGAAGAAACGGCACTTCGCATTACGCACTGCACTTTCTCGAAACCCTGTAGTCGGAAACAACACACGCCACTCATCACAGCAGGAGAGTCAAATCATGGCATTCACGTCATCCCGTAAAGCGTCGTTGCAAAGCATGGAAGCCGAGATCGAGAGTCTGCTCAAGTCGCTGGAAGGCTTGAAGTCCGACGCTTCCGACGAGTCGCGCAAGACTCTGAAAAACCTGAAAGCCAACGCTGAAAGCGCGCTGAGCCATTCGCGCAGTCTGTTGAGCGATGTCTACGAAGACGTCAAAGTCAAAACTCGCGAAACCAGCGTTGCGACCCGTGACTACGCCCAAGAGCACCCTTGGACTACCGCAGGCGTCGCCGTTGGCGCAATCGGCCTGCTGGCAGCTTACCTGCTGTGCAAGCGCGGCTGATCAAGCCTGCCCCGATCGCTCGAGTTCCTGCTTGAGCCATCGAGCCAGGTGCTGAGCGCGCCCATCCGCGGCGCGCTTTGGTACCCATAACGCCAGCCGCGCCGGGGTTTCACTGAAACCCCATGGCGCGGCCAGGCGTCCGGCTTTCAAGTCGTCAGCCACCAACGGCTCCGGCGCGATCGCCACGCCAAGCCCTGCAACAGCCGCCTCCAGTAAATAATACAAATGCTCGAAATCCTGTCCGTAGCTCAGCGCGTCGGGCTCGATGCCGTTTTGCGTCGCCCATGCCGGCCAGGCTTGCAGCCGCGATGTGGTCTGCAGCAATGGCTCGCCCAACAGCGCATGGACCGGGGCGTGTCGCAGCTCGTCGAACCGCGCGAATCGTGGACTCATCACCGGCCCGATGCGCTCGCTGGCAAGCTCGAAGACCTGCATGTCCGTAGGCCATGGCGGTTCGGCGAAAATCAGCAGGGCATCCAGCCCGGGACGTCGCGGGTCAAGGTCGCCTTCTCCTGCGGAGAGGTGCAGGCGCAGGTCGGGGAGGTCAGCATTCAGGCGCCCCAGCCTTGGAATGAACCAGCGTGCCAATAGGCTTCCAGAGCAGCCCAATACGAACGGCGCATTCGCGCTGCCCTGGCTAAGCTCAGCACAGACACCGCGCAGACGATCAAATGCTTCGGCACTCGCATCCCGCAACCGAATGCCTGCATCTGTGAGTTTCAGGCCACGTCCATCTTTGCTGAACAGGCTCACACCCAAGTGTTCCTCCAGCACTTTCAGCTGGCGACTCACGGCACCATGGGTGACGTGCAATTGCTCAGCCGCCTGACTGACACTGTTCAGCCGGGCGGTGGCTTCAAAAGCACGCAATGCGTTGAGGGGCGGAAGGTCTCGGCTCATGGGATGTGTGAGTTTTCCTGACAGGTTGCCCCGATCTTATCGGTTTTCATCGTCGCTGGCGCTGGTTAGAGTGTGATCACTGCCTGACGGCTAACTCTATTCGTATCTCCGGAGGTCCACATGACCCAGACCCAAACTGCATACCGCGAAGGCCCGGACGACCGTGGCATGTTCGGTGCCTTCGGCGGCCGTTACGTCGCTGAAACCTTGATGCCGCTGATCCTTGATCTGAACCGCGAATACGAAATCGCAAAGAATGATCCTTCGTTCCTGAAAGATCTGGAGTACTTCCAGCGCGATTACGTGGGTCGTCCAAACCCGCTGTATTTCGCCGAGCGCCTGACCGAGCATTGTGGCGGCGCGAAGATTTACCTGAAGCGCGAAGAGCTCAACCATACCGGCGCGCACAAAATCAATAACTGTATCGGCCAGATCCTGCTGGCGCGGCGCATGGGCAAAAAACGCATCATCGCCGAGACCGGCGCCGGCATGCACGGCGTTGCCACCGCTACCGTGGCGGCACGCTTTGGCTTGGAATGCGTCATCTACATGGGCACCACTGACATCGAGCGTCAGCAAGCCAACGTGTTCCGCATGAAGCTGCTGGGCGCCACGATCATTCCGGTGGTCGCTGGCACCGGCACGCTGAAAGACGCCATGAACGAGGCACTGCGCGACTGGGTTACCAACGTCGACAGCACCTTCTACCTGATCGGCACCGTCGCAGGTCCGCACCCTTACCCTGCAATGGTTCGTGACTTCCAGTCCGTGATCGGCAAGGAAACCCGCGTTCAGATGCAAGAGCACGAAGGCCGTCTGCCGGACAGTCTGGTGGCGTGCATCGGCGGTGGCTCGAACGCAATGGGACTGTTTCATCCGTTTCTGGATGACACGAGTGTGCGCATCATCGGTGTCGAAGCGGCCGGCCACGGCATCGAGACCGGCAAGCACGCCGCCAGCCTGAACGGCGGCGTTCCGGGCGTACTGCACGGCAACCGCACCTTCCTGTTGCAGGACAACGACGGTCAGATTATCGACGCCCACTCGATTTCAGCCGGCCTCGACTACCCAGGCATTGGCCCTGAGCACGCCTGGTTGCATGACATCGGTCGCGTCGAATACACCTCGGTCACCGACGATGAAGCACTGGCTGCGTTCCACCAGTGCTGCCGCCTCGAAGGCATCATCCCGGCGCTGGAAACCGCCCACGCCCTGGCTGAAGTGTTCAAACGCGCTCCAAACCTGCCGAAGGATCACCTGATGGTGGTCAACCTGTCCGGTCGTGGCGACAAGGACATGCAAACCGTAATGCACCACCTGGATCTGTCCCAGCAGGAGAAACACTGATGAGCCGCCTGCAAACGCGTTTTGCTGAACTGAAAGAACAAAACCGCGCAGCCCTGGTGACGTTCATCACGGCAGGCGACCCGGGCTACGACACCTCGCTGGCGATCCTCAAGGGATTGCCGAAGGCAGGTGCCGATGTAATCGAGCTGGGTATGCCGTTCACTGACCCGATGGCCGACGGCCCGGCAATTCAGCTGGCGAACATTCGCGCCCTTAACGCCAAGCAAAACCTGGCGAAGACGCTGCAGATGGTTCGTGAATTCCGTGAAGAGGACAGCGTCACTCCGCTGGTGCTGATGGGTTACTACAATCCCATCCACAACTACGGCATTGACCGCTTCATCTCCGAAGCTCATTCGTCGGGTGTCGACGGGCTGATCGTGGTGGACCTGCCGCCGGAGCACAACGCCGAGTTGTGCGACCCAGCGCAGGACGCAGGTCTGGACTTCATCCGCCTGACCACGCCGACCACTGATGACGTTCGCTTACCGACTGTGCTCAACGGCAGCTCCGGTTTCGTTTACTACGTGTCGGTGGCGGGCGTGACAGGCGCGGGCTCTGCAACGATTGATCACGTTAAGGACGCCGTGCAACGCCTTCGCCGCCATACCGATCTGCCAATCAGTGTCGGCTTCGGTATTCGCACAGCTGAACAAGCGGCCGCCATTGCGCGCGTGGCCGACGGTGTCGTCGTCGGTTCGGCACTGATCGATCAGATCGCCAACGCGTCTTCGCCGGAACATGCGGTCAGCGGCGTGCTGGGTTTGTGCGCGCAGTTGTCCCAAGGCGTGCGTAAAGCCCGCGTAGCCGAAGGTAAAGTTTCTGATACAGAGGAATCTCGGTCTCTGGCAGCACACTAAGCCGTACAGCGAAGGGGTTCAGGACCACGTCCTGAACCCCTTTTTGCTGCCCGTATTTGCTCAGGAGCGCGCTACATGAAAGTCTCGAATCGTTTGATCGCCGGGTTGGGCGTGTTGATGCTCAGCGCCAGCGCGCTGGTTCAGGCTGCACCACCGGATCAACGCGGGGGCGATGACAACGGCCCGGGCCAGCATCAGGATCACGGCCAACCCAATGGTCCGCAAGGCGGTCCGCAGGGCGATCGCGGCAACGGCAACGACCATCGCAACGAACCGCGTGCGGATAACCGTGGCAATAACCAGCGTGGCGGCCGTCCTCCTGCCGACTTCGGCGATGTGCGCCGGACCATCAGCGAGCACAGGGAAGTCATCGGTCGCGGTCAGCCGCTGCCCCCTGGCGTCCACATCGTCAAAGGCCACCCGCTGCCACGCGGTTACGGCCGTCGACTGGACCAACGCTCGCTGCAATATCTGCCTCAATACGACGGCTACGAGTGGCGCCGCCTGGGCCCGGACGTTGTGCTGATCGCCATTGGCAGCGGGATCGTTTATGAAATTCTGGATGGCGTGCTGAACTAAGGCACGTCCATGTGGGAGTGACCGGGGTGGCGCTCCGTCTTGCTCGCGAATACGGCATTTCCGGTGCTGGATATCTAGCGGATCTACCGGACTCTTCGCGAGCAAGCTCGCTCCCACAAGTCGTGCGTCGCAGCTACAACTTCGGCACCATCGATAGGCCGCCAGATCAGCGTCAATGTTTGTCACGAAGGCCCTAAACCGCAATCGACGGCAGCTCCTTACCCTTCAGCAAATCCCCGCTCAACGCCTGTTCACTTCGTAACCACTCCACGAACCGCTGAACGATCTGCACGCGTCGCTTGCGTTGCGGCAGGACGATGTAATAACCGTATCCGGAGACGGCGCTCGCTTCGATCGGGCGGCATAGCAAACCCTGCTCCAGCAAATCATCCACCAGATGTCGCCAGCCGATGGCCACGCCCTGGCCGCCGATCGCCGCCTGAATCAGCAGCGTGTAGTTGTCGAATCGCAGCTGCCCCGGCGCGGGTGCTTGCGGGATATTCAGGGCGCGAAACACGCCACTCCAGTCAAACCAGTTATTGCCGCCCTCGCCACGCAAGTGCAGCAGCGCGAAGTCTTTCAGCGCCTTGGTGGGCAAGGGCAGGTCGCGCCCCTTCAGCAATCGCGGGCTGCAGACCGGGAACACTTCCTCGCTGAACAACCAATGGCTTTCTCCCTGCTTGAATCGCCCGTCGCCGAACAACACGGCCACATCGATATCCGCGCGCAGCATGCTGTGACTGCGCTCGCTGGTGACCAGGCTGACGTCGACGTCGGGGTTGTCCTTGTGGAAACGGTGCAGGCGCGGCATCAGCCAATAGGCGGCGAAGGCGAAATCGGTCGCCACCTGCAAAACCTCGTGCTGATGCTGCTCGGTGATTGCGCTGAGGCCCGCGTCCATCGATTCGAGCCCGGTCTGTACGTGATTGAAGAGAATCTGCCCGGCGTCCGTCAGCTCAATGCCGCGATAGATGCGATCAAACAGCCGCGTCCCCAGTTGCTCTTCCAGTCGCTTGATTTGCTGGCTGATGGCCGGCTGAGTAGTGCCGAGCTCGATAGCCGCAGCGGTAAAACTGCGCAACCGTGCGGCGGCCTCAAAGCCGCGTAGCAAATCCAGTGACATGGCACCAAGGGCTTCAAACATAAGCTGTACTTATCCTAAGCATTGCCGCACATGGGCTTTACCGCGGACGGCATGGGCACCATCCTCGGTCGGAGCACTTTCGCATAAATAATGACTATGGGATGCCGCGAAAACATGAAGCGCAAGAACATTCTTTTCATCATAGCCGATCAGATGGCCGCGCCCATGTTGCCGATGTACGCCTCTTCCCCCATCAAGATGCCCCACTTGAGTCGCCTCGCCGCTGAAGGCGTGGTGTTCGACGCCGCCTACTGCAACAGCCCGCTGTGCGCGCCGTCGCGTTTCACCTTGGTCAGCGGTCAGTTGCCGAGCAAGATCGGCGCCTACGACAACGCTGCTGATTTTCCCGCTGATGTGCCGACCTACGCCCACTACCTGCGTCGTCTCGGCTATCGCACGGCGCTGTCCGGCAAGATGCATTTCTGTGGCCCTGATCAACTGCACGGCTACGAAGAGCGCCTGACCAGCGACATTTATCCGGCCGATTATGGTTGGGCTGTGAACTGGGACGAGCCGGACGTGCGCCCGACCTGGTACCACAACATGTCTTCGGTGCTGCAGGCCGGTCCTTGCGTACGCACCAATCAGCTCGATTTCGACGAAGAAGTGGTGTTCAAGGCGCAGCAGTATCTGTTCGACCATGTGCGCGAAGACGGCGATCAGCCGTTTTGCCTGACGGTGTCGATGACCCATCCCCACGATCCGTACACCATCCCCAAGTCCTACTGGAATCTGTACAGCGACGAAGACATCCCGATGCCCCACGCGCGGTTGGCCCAGTCCGAACTGGACCCGCATTCTCAACGCCTGCTGAAAGTCTATGACCTGTGGGACAAGCCTCTGCCCGAGCAAAAGATTCGCGATGCGCGCCGCGCCTATTTCGGCGCATGCAGCTACATTGATGACAACGTCGGCAAACTGCTGAAAACCCTGGAAGAAACAGGCTTGGCTGACGACACGATCATTGTGTTCTCCGGCGACCATGGCGACATGCTGGGTGAGCGCGGGCTCTGGTACAAAATGCACTGGTTCGAGATGTCGGCGCGGGTGCCGCTGCTGGTGTACGCTCCGGGGCAGTTCAAGGCCGGCCGTGTTCAGGCGGCAGTGTCCACCGCCGACCTGTTGCCGACTTTTGTGGCATTGGCTGAGGGTCAACTGGACGCCGGTTTGCCGCTCGATGGCCGTTCACTGTTGCCGCACTTGGAAGGTGAGGGCGGTCACGACGAGGTGTTTGGCGAGTACATGGCCGAGGGCACCAACAGTCCGCTGATGATGATTCGTCGCGGCGCGTACAAATTCATTTATTCGGAACGGGACCCATGTCTGCTGTATGACGTGCGCAACGATCCGGAGGAGCAGGAAGAGCTGAGTCGATCCGAGGCTCATCGCGACCTGTTCGCTGCGTTCCTGGCCGAAGCACAGGCCAAGTGGGACATTCCGGCGATACACCACCAGGTGCTCGCCAGTCAGCGGCGCCGGCGTTTTGTCGCCGAGTCGCTGGCCATCGGCAAGCTGAAGAGTTGGGATCACCAGCCGCTGGTCGACGCCAGTCAGCAGTACATGCGCAACCATATTGATCTGGACGATCTGGAGCGCAAGGCCCGTTATCCGCAACCTTGAACCCTGCCAACACCTAGAAAATCAAAAAGGGGCACACCATGAATAAGCTGTTCACCACGCTGGCGGTTGGGGTCTTGGGCTTGAGCAGCGTCGTGGCCTATGCCGCCGACGCGAGCTGCAGCACTGTGCGGATGGCCGATCCAGGCTGGAGCGATATCGCTGCCACCAACGCCACCGCAGGCTTTTTGCTCGACGGCATGGGCTACAAAACCAAGATCGACACCCTGGCGGTGCCCATCGCCTATGGCGGTCTGAAGGACGGGCAGCTCGACGTCTTTCTGGGCAACTGGATGCCGGCGCAGCAGGGCTTCTACGACAAATTCATCGCCACCGGTGACGTGACGCAATACGCGAAGAACCTGGAAGGCACCGAGTTCACCCTCGCGGTTCCCGATTACGTCTATGACGCGGGCGTTCACGACTTCGCCGACCTGAACAAATTTGCCGACAAGTTCCACAAGAAGATCTACGGCATCGGCTCGGGCGCTCCGGCCAACGCGTCGATTCAGGAAATCATCAAGAAGAACGAGTTCGAGCTGGGTGACTGGAAGTTGGTTGAGTCTAGCGAGCAGGCGATGCTGGCCGAAGTGCAGCGCAACGTGAAGAAGAAGGAATTCGTGGTGTTCCTCGGGTGGACGCCACACCCGATGAACGTGCAGATCAAAGGCATGCACTACCTGAAAGGCGGCGAGAAATACTTCGGTGATACCGGCAGCGTTTACACCGTGACGCGCAAAGGTTACGCCGACGCCTGCCCGAATGTGGCCAAGCTGCTTTCCAACCTGGTGTTCACCCAGGACATGGAAAACTCGATCATGCAGACCGTGGTGGACAAGAAGGTCAGCAACACCGAGGCGGTGAAAGCGTGGCTGAAAGCCAATCCGGCGGTGCTGGACAAATGGCTCGACGGCGTGAAAACCGTTGACGACAAAGACGCGCTGCCAGCGGTTAAGGCCAAGTTGTAAGCGCCGACAAGAAGCATCGCGAGCAAGCTCACTCCTACAGGACCAACATCAGTCTGTGGGAGCGCGCTTGCAGCGTGACAGTGCGGCGTCTGGACGACCAGGCATCCACCACAAAATAAGTGTCAGCCTGGAACGTGAGCGTTATCCGTTCTGCACCATCAACCGTCGCAGTTCCGCCAGAACCGGCGCTGACTCCGGTCGCACGCCGCGCCACAGGTAAAACGCCTCGGCGGCCTGCTCGACCAACATCCCCAAACCATCCACTGCCTGTCCGGCGCTGTGCTCCGTGGCCCAGCGACAAAAGGCGGTCGGCTCCTTGGCGTACATCATGTCGTAGCAAATGGTCACGCCCGGCTGAATCAGACTGGGCGCAATGGGCGGTACTTCGCCCGACAGGCTCGCCGACGTGGCGTTGATGATGATGTCCACCGGCTCTTCCAGCCAGTCATAGCCGGCGGGCAGCACCGGGCCAATGTCGGCAAACTCCTCGGCCAATCGCTCGGCCTTTTCCACTGTGCGATTGGCGACCACCAGCACGTAGGGATCTTCCGCCAGCAAGGGTTCCAGCGCGCCACGCACCGCGCCGCCAGCTCCGAGCACAAGGATGCGTTTGTCCTTGAGCGTTACGCCATGATTGACCGTCAGGTCCCGAACCAGACCGGCTCCGTCCGTGTTGTCACCCAGCAGGCTGCCATCCGCCTGCAGCGCCAGCGTGTTGACCGCCCCGGCACGACGGCCGCGCTCGGTCAGCTGATCAGCTATCCGGTACGCTTCTTCCTTGAACGGCACGGTGACGTTGGCGCCACGGCCTGTTTCGAAAAATGCCTTGGCGAACGCGGTGAAGCCGTTCAGCGGGGCCAGTGAGGTCTGGTAGTCGAGCGCCTGACCGGTTTGCTCGGCGAACAAGCGATGGATCAGCGGCGACTTGCTGTGGGCGATGGGGTTACCGAAGACAACGTACTGATCAGTCATCACTGTGCCGCCTCAGCCAGCCAGTCGCGATCCTGCAAAAAATACTCCGTCAGGCGTGCTTCCTCGCTGCCCGGCTCGGCTTTCCAGTCATAGCCCCAGCGCACTTGCGGCGGCAGCGACATAAGGATGGATTCAGTCCGGCCACCCGACTGCAGCCCGAACAAGGTGCCGCGGTCGTACACCAGATTGAATTCCACGTAACGCCCACGGCGGAACTCCTGAAACTCCCGTTGCTGCGGCGTGTACGGAGTGTCTCTACGGCGCTGAACGATGGGCACATACGCCTCGACGAACGCATCACCGATGGCGCGAATGAAGGCGAAGCTGGTGTCGAAATCCCACTCGTTGAGGTCATCGAAAAACAGGCCGCCCACGCCGCGCGGTTCATTGCGGTGCTTGATATGGAAGTAGCGATCGCACCACGCCTTGTAACGGGGATAGACGTCAGCGCCGAACGGCGCGCAGGCCTGCTCGGCGACGCGGTGCCAATGAACGCAGTCTTCCTCGACGCCGTAATAGGGCGTCAGGTCAAAGCCGCCTCCGAACCACCACACTGGTTCTTCGCCTTCTTTCTCTGCAATGAAGAAACGCACATTGGCGTGGGCAGTCGGCACATGAGGATTGTGCGGGTGCATCACCAGCGACACGCCGAGTGCTTCGAAACCACGTCCTGCCAGCTCCGGTCGATGGGCGCTGGCCGATGGGGGGAGGCCGGCGCCGAAGACGTGGGAAAAATTGACCCCGCCCTTTTCGAGGATATGGCCATTCTCGATCACGCGGGTCCGTCCGCCACCCCCGGCAGGCCGCTCCCAGGCGTCCTCGACGAAACGGGCGCTGCCATCTTCGGTTTCCAGCGCGGCGCAAATGCGGTCCTGAAGATCGAGCAAGTAGGCTTTGACGGCATCGGTGCGAAAGGACATGGCGGTACCTGCATAAACTGAAACGTGCGTCGGGAGCGGGATTCGACCGGGCTTGGCGTTGATAGCACGCCTCGCTCAGCAAACCCCGTCGGCGAAATTTGGCCCGTAGCATATCACCGGCACGGCGGCTGCCGCAGTTGACGAAGCGCCAACGAAGGAGTCCGATAGAGCCCTTTCGCATCGACAGTCATCCTCTGCAAGTCCGATCCATGACGGAGAAAGCAAATGGCAAAACGTATCCAGTTCAAGGCGTATGGCGGTCCCGAAGTCCTCGAGTACGTAGAATTCGAACCCCCGGCACCAGGCCCCAAAGACGTGCTCGTGCGTAACAAGGCGATTGGCGTCAACTTCATCGAGACCTACTTTCGCAGCGGCCTGTACCCGGCGCCTTCGTTCCCGTCGGGGTTGGGCAACGAAGGCGCGGGACTGGTTGAAGCGGTCGGCAGCGAAGTCACCCACGTCAAAGTCGGCGACCGGGTGGTGTACGGCACCGGTCCATTGGGTGCCTACGGGGACGTTCACGTAACGCCGGCAGCGAACATCGCCAAACTGCCTGACGGTATCAGCTTCGAGCAGGGCGCCGCCGTCATGCTCAAGGGTCTGACCGTGCAATACCTGTTTCGTCAGACCTACGAAATCCGCCCTGAAGAAACCATCCTGTTCCATGCCGCTGCCGGCGGCGTGGGATCGATCGCCTGCCAGTGGGCCAACGCCTTGGGCGTCAAGCTCATCGGCACGGTGAGCTCGGCAGAGAAGGCCGCGCACGCCAAAGCGCTCGGCGCGTGGGAAGTGATTGATTACAGCAAGGAAGACGTGGTCCAGCGTGTACTGGAATTGACCGACGGCAAGAAGGTCCCGGTGGTCTATGACGGCGTGGGCAAAGACACGTGGGAAACGTCGCTGAATTGCCTGGAATTGCGAGGCCTGCTGGTCAGCTTCGGCAATGCGTCAGGCGCAGTGACCGGGGTGAACCTCGGAGTCCTCGCTCAGAAAGGCTCGCTGTACGTCACCCGGCCGACGTTGGGCTCCTACGCGAACACCCCGGAAGCCTTGCAGGCGATGGCGGATGAGGTGTTTGAAATGGTCGCCAGCGGCAAGGTGAAGGTCGACGACATCCAGAAGTTTCCCCTCAAGGATGCCGCGAAGGCCCATACCGAACTGGCAGGGCGCAGAACGGTTGGGTCGATCATTCTGGTGCCTTGATCTCAACCTGCGAAACAGTGGAAGGGCATTAACCTGCCCTTACCACCTCAGCGGTGACCAGATCCCGTATCACACTCGGGTTGCGACGCCCGCCAAGGCTGCCGCTCAGCACCATGTCCAGTTGCTCGTGGAAATACTGCTCAACGCGCAGTCGTGAGCGGGCTGCGGGGCGGCCGGTCGGGTTGGCGGAGGTCGACACCAGTGGACCGGTCAAGGCGCACAGCTCGCGTACGGTCGGGTGATCGCTGACCCGGAGGGCGACGGTGTCGTGCTTTCCGGTGATCCAGTCCGGCAACAGGCCTTGATGTGGCACCAGCCAGGTGTTCGGTCCCGGCCAGGTGCTGGCCATGCGATCGATCCACAGCTCAGGGAAGTCCTCGAAGAGGAAATCGAACTGACGGATGTTGTCTGCGATGAGGATCAAGCCCTTATCAACAGGCCGCGCCTTGATTGCCAGCAGGCGATACACCGCCTCTGCATCCCAGGGGTCACAACCCAACCCCCACACCGCTTCGGTTGGATAGGCAATCACCGCCCCGGCCCGAATTTCTCGTGCGGCTTGCTGCACTCGCCAACTGCTGACCATCGTCCGTTCTCCCAAATTACGCAGGCGGGCAGTTTAACCTCAGCGTGCCCGGGCAAACCATCGCCCGGCTTCACAGGCCACGCTGCTGTCGAGTTCAAGCTCGGTCAGCGCCGCCAGGACCTTTGGCAACGGCCAACCGCTGTTATGGGCCAGCGCCTCGCCGGTTTGCGGCGCTGCATGCAAGAGGGCGAGCAGCGGATGAAGCGGGGTCGACGGTTTATCAACGACGTCCGAACTCGGCGCGACGTTTTTCCAGCCCTGCAGCGCCTCAAGAATATGGTCGATGGTTTCCACCAGCACTGCCCCCTCACGGATCAGCTGGTGACAACCCCTGGCGCCCGGATGATGGATCGAGCCGGGGATGGCATAGACCTCACGGCCCTGCTCGGCGGCAAGCCGTGCCGTGATCAGTGATCCGCTGGCAACGCTGGCCTCGACCACCAACACGCCCAGGGACAAACCGCTGATGATTCGATTGCGCCGGGGAAAGTTGCTGGCGTGGGGGCCTGCGTCCAGCGGCAGCTCGGAAATCACTGCGCCGCCCTCGGCCACCATACGCGCTGCAAGTTGACGATGCCGCTGTGGATAAAGTTTTTCGATGCCGGTGCCCAGTACGCCGATTGTCCCGCCTTTTACGTCCAGAGCACCTTGATGCGCGGCGCCGTCGATACCCAGCGCCAGCCCGCTGGTGATGACAAAACCGGCACCGGCCAGGCTCCGCGCGAACGCCGCCGCGGTGTCGAGTCCAGGCTTGGAAGCGCGTCGACTGCCCACCATTCCCAACTGCGGACGATCAAGCAATGCACGGTTTCCGGCGATGAAGAGCAGGGGCGGTGGATCCGGGATTTCTGCCAACAGCGCGGGGTAGTCAGGGTCGTCCCACATCAGCAAATGCTGGCCCGGACGCTCTAACCAGGCCAGTGCAGCACTGGCACCGTCGCGCACTTCGGCACTGCGACGGGCCTCGGCACTGGCCGCCGGCAGCCGCAGAGATCGCCATGCCGAAGCCGGCGCACTCAACGCGGCAGAGGCGCTGCCGAACGCATCGATGAGGGTGTGAAAACGTTTTGGACCGACTTCCGGCAGCCGATGCAGACGCAAACGGGCTTCCAGCTCAGCCGGCGACTGACCGGCCTTTTCGAACAACGGCATGTCATCTTCCTTGATCCGAGACCCACCTTAATCAGTGGATCAAGCTGTGGATAAGTCTGTTAACAACAATTTGATAAGTGAAGCATGCCGGTGGAGAAAAGTGATTTGCAGCTGATACATAGCATTACGGATTGCGGACTTTGTCCTGCACCGCCAGAGATCGGGTTGCGTGCAGCACCATGCCGTAGCTCAGTCGCTCGTACGTGCGGAAGACCATCAGCAGCCCTGAGCGCTCGTCGGGAATTTTGACCTGATCACCGTTGACCCGGTCACGCACCGTCTCGCCGGTCTTGTAGATCGCCAATACGTTGCCCTCGGCCAAGCCATCCAGTCGGCCACGGTCGATGGTCACCACGTCGAACTCGCCGATCTGGGTCACGCCCCGGGGCACGTCGATGATGTTGCCGCTGATCGGTTGCTGGGGCTCACTAGGGACAAAGGTGGAATTGATTCCGCGTTCTTCACTGACGAAGAGCCGATCGCCGAGGCGTACTTCCTGGGTCGAGCGCTGCAGTTGCAACGTCGCTACGTCACCTTCGCTGGCAACGATTTGGCCGCTGCCGATGTCATCGGCATTGATGCCCAGCACCACGCCGCTCACCGGATCGACGTAGGTCTTGCCCTTGCGATAGATGCCGTACGACACATGGCTCGGCTCGAACTGGCCGCGGGCATAGATGCGATCACCCGCACCACTCAGCACCCGCTCGCCGGGGCCGGCCACGACATGAGGCGCGACTTCAAACTGGCTGGCGTTGTCGATGATTCGGTTGTTCAGCAGAAACGCATTGATCGCGCCCAGCGGGATGGTGGGAATCGCCTCGGCAATCGGCGTACTGCGCACACGCGGGGAGAGTTTGATGGTGCCGCGAGACTCACCGCGATTGACGACGATGCGTGGCTGACCATCGACGTAAATCAGGTTGAGCGTATCGCCGGGGTAGATCAGATCAGGGTCGTGAACCTGCGGATTGGCGCGCCAGAGTTGGGGCCACTTCCACGGCTGGTTAAGAAATTTTCCGGAAATGTCCCAAAGTGTGTCACCGGCGACGACGGTGTAACTCTGTGGATGGCCATCCCTGAGCTGTACTTGCGCCTGGACAAGGCCTGTCGCGGCCAACAGCAGCAGGGCGAGTAGTGATTTCCTCATGCGGTGAATCCCTTTATCATGTTGGCTTCGCGTGAAACGCTGAGTCTTGCGAGACTTCCGGTTTTACTAGGGCTGCAGCTTGTGACGTCCCAAGCCTAGCAGCCGATTTTGACTTTACCCTACAGTGCATCCCTTACGTATATGGCCATTCTAAACATCCTCGAATTTCCCGATTCGCGCCTGCGCACCATCGCCAAGCCGGTGGCTGAAGTGGACGACGGCATTCGCCAGTTGGTCGACGACATGTTTGAAACCATGTACGAAGCGCCTGGCATCGGTCTGGCCGCGACGCAGGTTAACGTACACAAGCGCGTGGTGGTGATGGATCTCTCCGAAGATCGCAGCGAGCCGCGGGTGTTCATCAACCCCGAGATCGAGCCGCTCACCGAAGAGATGGACCAGTACCAGGAAGGCTGCCTGTCTGTTCCAGGTTTCTACGAAAACGTGGATCGCCCGCAACGGGTCAAGGTCAAGGCGCTGGACCGTGACGGCCAGCCCTACGAGTTCATCGCCGAAGGCCTGCTCGCCGTGTGCATCCAGCACGAATGCGATCACCTGAACGGCAAGCTGTTCGTTGATTACCTGTCCAATCTCAAGCGCGACCGGATCAAGAAGAAGCTGGAAAAACTCCACAAGCAAAACGCCTGATCCCGCCATCCTCCTTTCTACCGTAGGAGCCCGCGTGCCCGCGATAGCGACCTGTCCTCTGCCGCATTTGTCGGCTGACACCACGCCATCGCGGGCAAGCGCGTTTCTACCGTCATACTCAAGAGAAGCCCATGACTGAGCCACTGCGCATCGTGTTCGCCGGCACCCCGGAATTCGCCGCCGAGCATTTGAAAGCCCTGCTCGACAGTCCCCACGACGTCATTGCGGTGTACACCCAGCCAGATCGCCCGGCCGGTCGTGGTCAGAAGCTGATGCCGAGCCCGGTCAAGCAGCTTGCCCTCCAGCACAACATTCCTGTCATGCAGCCGCCCACCTTGCGCGCACCCGAAGCCCAGGCCGAGCTGGCCGCGTTGCAACCGGACCTGCTGGTCGTGGTCGCCTATGGCCTGATCCTGCCGCAGGCCGTACTGGATATTCCGCGTCTGGGCTGCATCAACAGCCACGCCTCGTTGCTCCCACGCTGGCGCGGTGCTGCGCCGATCCAGCGCGCGGTGCAGGCCGGCGATGCCGAGAGCGGCGTGACGGTCATGCGTATGGAAGCGGGGCTGGACACCGGCCCGATGCTGCTCAAGGTGACGACCCCGATCACGGCCGACGACACCGGCGGTACGCTGCACGATCGTCTCGCTGAGCTCGGCCCGCCTGCGGTGATTCATGCCATTGCCGGCCTGGCAGACGGTACGCTGGTGGGCGAAGTACAGGACGACAGCCTCGCCACCTATGCGCACAAACTGAACAAAGATGAAGCACGTATCGACTGGACCCGCCCGGCCGTCGAGCTGGAGCGACTGGTACGCGCCTTCAACCCATGGCCGATCTGCCACACCACGCTCAACGGCGAAGCGCTGAAGGTTCTGGCCGCGCAGATCGCCGACGGGGAGGGCACGCCCGGCAGCATCATCGACGCAAGCAAAGACGGCCTGCTGGTCGCGTGCGGTGACGGCGCGCTGCGTCTGACGCGTCTGCAACTCCCCGGCGGCAAACCGCTGGGCTTCGCTGACCTGTTCAACAGCCGCCGCGAGAAGTTCGCCGTCGGCACTGTCCTCGGCCAAGCGGTGGATGCTCAATGAACCCGCGTCTGGCCGCTGCCAAGGCCCTGGCTGCCGTACTGAGTGGCAAGGCATCGCTGAATAGCTCCTTGCCCACGCAACTGGACAAGGTTGAAGACCGCGACCGCGGCCTGACCCAGGATCTGGCATTTGGCACCGCGCGTTGGGAGCCAAGGCTCTCCGCGCTGGCGGCCAAGCTGCTGCAGAAACCCTTCAAAACCGCTGATAACGACGTGCAGGCTTTATTGCTGGTGGGCCTGTATCAGCTGTTCTATTCGCGGATTCCTGCCCACGCCGCTATCGGCGAAACCGTGGGCTGCGCCGACAAACTGAAAAAACCGTGGGCAAAAGCGCTGCTCAACGCCGTGCTGCGTCGAGCCCAACGGGAAGGTGAGGCACTGCTGACAGAACTGGAACACGATCCGGTGGTGCGCACTGCTCATCCACGCTGGCTGCAAAAAGCGTTGAAAGCCGCCTGGCCTGAGCATTGGGAAGCGATTTGTGCGGCAAACAACGCCCACCCGCCGATGATTTTACGGGTCAACCGCCGGCACAAAACCCGCGAGCAGTACCTTCAGCTGTTACTGGACACAGGCATCGCAGCGGCGCCGAGCACGTTCAGCCAGGACGGCATCGTGCTTACCGAACCGGGCGATGTTCGCTCGCTGCCGGGTTTCGCCGAGGGCTGGATCAGCGTTCAGGATGAGGCAGCGCAACTGGCCGCCGACTTGTTGGAGCTGGCGCCGGGTCAACGTGTGCTGGATGCCTGTTGCGCACCGGGTAGCAAGACCTGCCATCTGCTGGAAGTCCAACCGGGCCTGGCAGGCGTCGTTGCGGTGGATCTTGAAGCCAAGCGCATGGTGCGGGTCAAAGAGAACCTGGATCGCCTGGGCCTGAGTGCCGAACTCATCGCCGCCGACGCCCGCGCCACGGATCTATGGTGGGATGGCAAACCCTTCCAGCGCATTCTGCTGGACGCGCCTTGCTCGGCGACTGGCGTCATTCGCCGCCACCCCGACATCAAGCTGACCCGTCAGGCCGATGATATTCCTGCCCTCGCCGCGCTGCAGGGCGAATTGCTCGACGCGCTGTGGCCGACGCTGCAGGTCGGCGGGATCTTGCTGTACGCCACATGCTCGACCCTGCCGACTGAAAACACCGAAGTCATTGATGCATTCCTGGCGCGTACGTCGGGGGCTCGGGAGCTGGACATTGCCGGTCAGCAAGGCAATCCGCCTCCCGGTCTAAAGCAGCCCCACGGCCGTCAGTTGCTGGCCCAGGAAGGCGGGCATGACGGGTTTTACTACGCCAAACTGATCAAGATTGCGGCGGCGTGAAGACAAGTACCCGGGGTGACGGAATCATCATTTCAAGGAGAGACTGATTGAAGATCATCATTCTCGGCGCAGGGCAGGTCGGCGGTACGCTGGCCGAGCACCTGGCCAGCGAAGCCAACGACATCACCGTCGTGGACACCGATCAGGATCGTCTGCGAGCGTTGGGTGATCGCCTCGATATCCGCACCGTTCATGGTCGCGGCTCATTTCCGACCGTGCTGCGTCAGGCCGGCGCCGACGACGCTGACATGCTGGTGGCCGTCACCAGCAGCGACGAGACCAACATGGTCGCCTGCCAGGTCGCGTACACACTGTTCCAGACCCCGACCAAGATTGCCCGTGTTCGCGAGTCGGCGTACCTGACCCGCTCAGGCCTGTTCGCCAACGGCGCCATTCCCGTGGACGTGCTAATCAGCCCTGAGCAAGTGGTCACCCATTACATCAAGCGGCTCATCGAATACCCCAGCGCGCTGCAAGTCATCGACTTCGCCGGCGGCAAGGTGCAGATGGTGGCGGTCAAGGCGTACTACGGCGGCCCTCTGGTGGGGCAGCAACTGCGTCAACTGCGTACGCACATGCCCAATGTCGAGACTCGCGTCGCGGCTATTTTCCGTCGCGACCGTCCGATCATTCCTCAGGGCGATACGGTTATCGAGGCTGACGACGAGGTCTTTTTCATCGCTGCCAAAGCGGATATTCGCGCCGTTATGGGCGAGATGCGTCGTCTGGATGTGAGCTACAAGCGCATCGTGATTGCCGGCGGCGGGCAGATCGGCGAGCGGCTGGCGGAGGCCATCGAGAACCGCTATCAGGTCAAGATCATCGAGATGAACCCGGCACGATGCCGTCACCTCTCTGACACGCTCAACAACACGGTGATCCTGCAAGGCAGCTCTTCGGATCGCGACCTGCTTGTGGAAGAGAACATCGACAATGCCGACCTGTTTCTGGCGCTGACCAACGACGACGAGGCAAACATCATGTCGTCGTTACTGGCCAAACGTCTCGGCGCGAAGAAGGTGATGACTATCATCAACAACCCGGCCTATGTCGACCTGGTGCAAGGCGGGGAAATTGATGTCGCTGTGAGCCCTCAGCTCGCCACCATCGGCACGTTGCTGGCGCACGTGCGGCGCGGCGATATCGTCAGCGTGCATTCATTGCGTCGGGGCGCGGCGGAAGCCATCGAAATCGTCGCCCATGGCGATGCCAAATCCAGCAAGGTGATTGGCAAAGCCATCATGCACATCAACCTGCCGCCCGGCACGACCATTGGCGCCATCACCCGTGCCGATCAGGTGATCATTGCCCATGACAGCACTGTGATCGAATCGGGCGATCACGTGGTCATGTTCCTTGTGGATAAAAAGTACATCCGCGACGTGGAGCGGCTGTTTCAGGTGGGTTTGAGCTTTTTTTAAAAGCTCAATACCAGCGCTTCTCACCCTCGGGGCGTTTCTTGAAGCGCTTCATGGTCCACATGTATTGGCTTGGATAGGCCCGCACGTATTTCTCAACCACCTTGCTCATGGCAGCTGCCGACGTAGCGGTATCGGTGCTGTACATGTCGTCAGGCGCGGCTTCGAGTACGACTTTGTAGCCAGAGCCATCCTCCAGACGCATCGCGTGAAGAAAAACGCCCACCGCTTTGCCGCCCGCCAGCATGTTCGGGACGAACTTGCTGGTCAGGGCCATCGTCCCGCAGAAGGGCACGAAGACGCCTGCTGACTCAGCGGGTTCCGGGTCCGCCGGAATGCCGACCGAGCCACCTTTGCGCACTTCCTTGATGACGCTGAGAATGCCTTCCTTAGTGGACGCTGCGACGCGGTTCCCCAACTGTACGCGCTGCTTGCGCAGCAGATCGTCCACGGCCTTGAGCTTGGGTGGCCGGTAGAAAATGATCGGTTTGCACTGGCTGCAGTAGAAGTGGTTGAGCACTTCCCAGTTGCCGAGATGGCTGGTAATACCAACGACGCCCTTGCCCGACGCCAAAGCGTCTTTCAACACCTGAAGCCCTACGACTTCGCGAACCAGATTGATCGACTTCTGCGCCGGCCAGATCCACGCGCAGGCGCTTTCGGTCAGGGTCTTGCCGATGTCCATCAGACTGCGGCCGACCAGTGCTTCGAGTTCTTCAGGGCTAAGTTCAGGGAAGCACTTGGACAGGTTGATGTGCGCGACGTCGCGAGACCGGTTAGGCAACTTCCACATCAGCCAGCCAATGCAGGTGCCGACCCATTGCACTGCGCGCCACGGCAACAGGGCAAACAGACGCAGTACCCCGACCATCAAGGCGCCTTTGAACTTATCCACAGATTACTCCCGAAAACATGAGGCGGCCATTGTAACCATTCATGGAAGCCGATTATCCACATCACCCACCAGCTCGGCGTATCGATCGCAATCAACCGTATGGTCCATCACCATGCCGGTGGCCTGCATGTAGGCATAACAGATGGTCGGGCCGACGAAGGTGAAGCCGGCTTTCTTCAGCGCTTTGCTCATCGCTTCGGCCTCAGGCGTAATGGCCGGAACCTCGCTGCGATCCTTGAAGTGATTGACCTTCGGCTCGCCTCCGACAAAGGACCAGACAAACGCGACCGGATCCTCGAGCCGCAACCAGGCCAGAGCGTTCTTGCGCGCGGCATTGAGTTTGAGACGGTTGCGCACAATGCCGGGCTCCAGCATCAGGGCCTCGATTTCCGCATCGGTCATCGCGGCGATGCGCTGGACGTCGAAGCCGAACATCACTTCGCGGTAGCGCTCGCGCTTTTTCAGGATGGTGATCCACGACAGCCCTGCCTGGAACCCTTCGAGCAACAGGAACTCGAACAGCATCTGCGCATCGCGCAACGGCACACCCCACTCTTGATCGTGGTAGTCCATGTAAAGCGGATCTTCGTTGCACCAAAAGCAGCGTGGCATAGGGCTCCCAAGGGTGGAGGCGCGGCCGAATCGGGTATACTCCCGCTCTTTAAATCGCAGCCCCCCAGTACAGGTGAATTTCGTGAGCCAGCCTACGCCAGCCGTGCGTACCTTCCAAGACTTGATCCTCGCCCTCCAGCAATACTGGGCTGAGCAAGGTTGTGTGGTACTTCAGCCCTACGATATGGAAGTGGGCGCCGGCACTTTCCACACCGCTACGTTTCTGCGCGCCATCGGCCCGGAAACCTGGAACGCCGCCTACGTACAACCGAGCCGTCGTCCTACCGATGGCCGTTATGGCGAGAACCCGAATCGCCTGCAGCACTACTATCAATTCCAGGTCGTCCTCAAGCCCAACCCGGACAATTTCCAGGAGCTCTACCTCGGCTCCCTGAAGCACGTGGGCCTCGACCCGCTCGTGCACGACGTCCGCTTTGTCGAAGACAACTGGGAATCCCCAACCCTCGGCGCCTGGGGCCTGGGCTGGGAGATTTGGCTGAACGGCATGGAAGTGTCGCAATTCACCTATTTCCAACAAGTCGGCGGCATCGAGTGCTACCCGGTCACGGGCGAGATCACCTACGGCCTCGAACGTCTGGCGATGTACCTGCAAGGCGTCGAGTCGGTCTACGACCTGGTCTGGACTGACGGCCCGTTCGGCAAAGTCACCTACGGCGATGTGTTCCATCAGAACGAAGTGGAGCAATCGACCTATAACTTCGAGCACGCCAACGTCGACAAGCTGTTCGAGCTGTTCGATTTCTATGAAAGCGAAGCCGTGCGCCTGATCGAAGTCGAGCTGCCATTGCCGAGCTACGAAATGGTCCTCAAGGCCTCTCACACCTTTAACTTGCTGGATGCCCGTCGCGCGATTTCCGTGACGGCGCGTCAGCAGTACATTCTGCGCGTCCGCACCCTGGCTCGCTCCGTGGCCCAGGCGTACCTGATGGCCCGGGCCAAGCTCGGTTTCCCGATGGCCGCGCCCGATATCCGCGATGAAGTGTTGGCCAAGCTGGAGGCTGCGCAATGAGTGCTCACGATTTTCTGGTTGAACTGGGCACTGAAGAACTGCCACCCAAAGCATTGAATACCTTGGCCGATGCGTTTATGGCCGGTATTGAAAAAGGCCTGCAGGCTGCCGGTCTGACCTACAGCGCCAAGCAGGTCTATGCCGCGCCACGCCGTCTGGCCGTGCTGATTACCCAGCTCGCCACCGAGCAACCGGATCGCAGCGTCAACCTGGACGGCCCGCCACGCCAAGCCGCGTTCGATGCCGAGGGCAACCCGACCCAGGCGGCGTTGGGCTTCGCCAAGAAGTGCGGCGTCGACCTGAGCGAAATCGATCAGAGCGGCCCGAAGCTGCGTTACAGCCAGAGCATCCCTGGCAAGCCAACGTTGAGCCTGCTGCCGACCATCGTCGAAGATTCGCTCAACGACCTGCCGATTCCGAAGCGCATGCGCTGGGGCGCGCGCAAGGAAGAGTTCGTACGTCCGACCCAGTGGCTGGTCATGCTGTTTGGCGATCAAGTCGTCGATTGCACCCTTCTTGCCCAGACGTCCGGCCGTGAATCCCGTGGCCATCGCTTCCATCATCCGGACAGCGTGCGCATTACCTCGCCGGCCAACTACGCCAGCGACTTGCGCGCGGCCTACGTGCTCGCGGACTTCAACGAGCGTCGTCAGCTGATCAGCAAGCGCGTTGAAGAGCTCGCCACGCAACACGAAGGCACCGCCATCGTGCCGCCGGCATTGCTCGATGAAGTGACTGCGCTGGTCGAGTGGCCCGTGCCGCTGGTGTGCTCGTTCGAGGAGCGTTTCCTTGAAGTACCGCAGGAAGCCCTTATCACCACGATGCAGGACAACCAGAAGTACTTCTGCCTGCTGGATGCCGAAGGCAAGCTGCTGCCGCGCTTCATTACTGTCGCGAACATCGACAGCAAGGACCCTTCCCAGATCGTCCACGGTAACGAGAAAGTCGTTCGCCCGCGTCTGACCGACGCTGAGTTCTTCTTTAAGCAGGACAAGAAGCAGAAGCTGGAGACATTCAACCAGCGTCTGCAGAACGTGGTGTTCCAGGCGCAACTGGGCACGGTATTCGACAAAGCCGAACGTGTTTCCAAGCTCGCTGCGTTCATCGCGCCCCGCATTGGCGGCGATGCTCAGCGCGCCGCGCGTGCAGGCTTGCTCTCCAAGTGCGACCTGGCGACCGAAATGGTTGGCGAGTTTCCCGAGATGCAGGGCGTTGCAGGCTACTACTACGCCTTGGCCGACGGCGAACCCGAAGACGTCGCGCTGGCGTTGAACGAACAGTACATGCCACGTGGCGCTGGTGCTGAATTGCCGGGCACTCTGACTGGCGCCGCTGTTGCCATTGCCGACAAGCTCGACACACTCGTGGGCATCTTCGGCATCGGCATGCTGCCGACCGGTAGCAAAGACCCGTACGCTTTGCGTCGGGCCGCGCTGGGCATCCTGCGCATCCTGATCGAGAAGAAACTGGATCTGGATCTGGTCAAAACCGTACAGTTCGCCGTCGCTCAGTTCGGTGTGAAGATCAAGCCTGCTGGTCTGCCAGAGCAGGTTCTCGAATTCATCTTCGATCGTCTGCGCGCGCGCTATGAAGACGAAAGCGTCGACGTTTCTGTCTACCTGTCGGTGCGCGCTTTGCAGCCCGCTTCGGCGCTGGATTTCGATCAACGTGTTCAGGCTGTTCAGGCCTTCCGCAAATTGCCTGAGGCTGCAGCATTGGCCGCCGTGAACAAGCGGGTTTCCAATCTGCTGAGCAAGGCAGATGGCAACATCGCCCAGACCGTCGAGCCGAAGTACTTCGATAACGCCAACGAGTTCTCGCTGTACTCGGCGATTCAGCAGGCAGATCAGGCCGTCGCGCCGATGTCCGCCAGCCGTCAGTACAACGAAGCGCTGACGCGTCTTGCGGCACTTCGCGAGCCTGTGGATGCGTTTTTCGAGGCCGTGATGGTCAACGCGGAGGACGCCAGCGTGCGGGCTAACCGATACGCCTTGCTCGCCCGCCTGCGCAATCTGTTCCTCGGCGTCGCCGACATCTCCTTGTTGGGCTGACAGCGGAGCGCATGCCAGTGAAGTTGCTGATTCTCGATCGAGACGGGGTGATCAACCTGGACTCCGACGCCTACATCAAGTCGGTGGACGAGTGGGTTCCGATTCCCGGCTCCATCGAGGCCATTGCGCAACTAAGTAAAGCCGGCTGGACGGTGACAGTGGCCACCAACCAGTCCGGCATTGCTCGCGGTTACTACGATCTCGCCACCCTTGATGCCATGCACGCACGCTTGCGTGAACTCGTGGCGGAGGAGGGTGGTGAGGTCGGACTGATTGTTTATTGCCCCCACGGCCCGGACGCCGGCTGCGATTGCCGCAAGCCAAAACCGGGCATGCTGAAGACCATTGCCCGCCATTACGCCGTCGATTTACGCGGCGTGTGGTTTGTGGGCGACAGCAAGGGTGACCTGGAGGCGGCGGTGGCCGTCGACTCACAACCTGTTCTGGTCATGACCGGTAAAGGTCAGAAGACGCGAAGCGGTGCATTGCCCGCAGGCACGTTGGTTTTCGATGATCTGGCGGCGGTTGCCGCAGAACTAATCCACAACAGCGCCCCGTTGAACGGCTAACGGCTATCAACGGCTCGCTCAATTCGGGCAATTGCCCCGTAACGGTAAAAGCAGCTATGTCGATTGTGCAGGCCATCAGGATTTTCTTCTTTTACCTGCTGCTGGGCACTACCGCCCTGCTGTGGTGTTCGCTGAGTTTCTTTATTGCACCTTTCCTGCCGTTCCGTCTTCGTTATCGCTTCATCAATGTGTACTGGTGCCGCTGCGCCTTGTGGCTGACCCGCGTGTTCCTCAACATCAAGGTCAATGTTACCGGCCAGGAAAACATTCCCGAGACGCCGTGCGTGATCGTCTCCAATCACCAGAGCACGTGGGAGACGTTTTTTCTCTCGGCGCATTTCCAGCCGTTGAGCCAAGTGCTCAAGCGGGAGTTGCTCTACGTGCCTTTCTTCGGCTGGGCGATGGCGATGCTGCGTCCCATCGCCATTGATCGCAATAACCCCAAAGCGGCGCTGAAGGTCGTGGCGAAGAAAGGCGATGAGTTGCTCAAAGATCGCGTCTGGGTGCTGATCTTCCCTGAAGGCACACGCGTGCCGTACGGCCAGATCGGAAAGTTCTCGCGCAGCGGATCGGCATTGGCGGTTAACGCGGACTTGCCCGTCCTGCCCATTTCCCACAACGCCGGCCGCTATTGGCCGAAAGAGGGCTGGGGTAAAAAGCCGGGGACCATCGAAGTCGTGATTGGCAAACCGATGTACGCAGAGGGCACTGGCCCTCGCGCAATCGCTGCGCTGAACGATCGCGTCTCGGCCTGGAACGAGCAAACCCAGCGTGATTTGGGATCGCCCGCAATGCCTGCGCCTGCGCCCGAGAAATCACCGGCGTGAATTGTGGATAACCTGTGCACGAATAAGTAGAAATTCGAGAAATTCACTTCTAACTCATTAATTTTAATGCTTATTTCTTCGAGCGCTTAAAACGCCAATACGTGCATAAGTTTTTTCTCATCGTCTGCCGATGACCTGAAAAGACCGGTCTTGAGCCTGTGCGGCCGAGACCGATCTGTGGATCAAGCCGCTCTGGCCGGCGCTGATATCCGCAGATTGCAGAGCGCTCCTAGACCCACCAGCACAATCCCTCCACACGCCGCTGCGACAAATCCCATGGCGGGAGAAACACTGTCGATGGCGAATCCTACAATTGGCGCCGAAAGCGTCTGGCCTATTCGGTACGCCGAATCGTGCAGCCCCATTACTTCACCTCTCACGCTGGAAGGCGCTAGCTTGGCAACCGCTTCCGAGCCTGCGGCCAGCGTCGGCGTGCACAACAGATTGGTGGGCAGCAGCGCGAGCATCAGCCACCACCAGACGTCATCAAAAAACACTACGGGCAGCAGCAGCAGGCTCATTGCCAAGGCGAGTTTCATCTGCGACCACGACCTGTGGACAATCCCATGAACGTATCCACCCACAATGGACGCGATGGACATGGCGGCGATGACATACCCAGTGAAGGCAAGCTGGTCACTGGCGCGCAGCACAGCGATCAGTGCCAGCTCGGTGCCGTAGAGCACGAACAACGCACCCGCACTGACAAACATCACGGCCAGCAGACGGCCGCTCATCCATGTGCGGAGTTTGGGTCGGACGCGATCAGGATTTGCGGCGACTTCGTCAACATTGCGCGTCGGCCAGTTCAACACATAGAGCACGACATAGGAGAGCGCCCGCCAGAGGCCGATGCCCGCCAGCGTGGCCGTCGCCGAATACGTGGTGATGAGCAAAATGCCGCTCGCCGGCCCAATGACGAATGAGAGTTCCATAAGCATCATGTTGAGAGAATACGCAGGCCGGCGCTGATCCTCCGGCACCAGACTGGCGATGAACTGCCTGGCGAGCGAGCCCGTTGGCACAGTAAAGAGACCGGCAACAAAAGCCAGAAAGACATAGAGCCAGTAACTCACCATCGGTAGCAACACCCAGGCGAGGGTCGACAGCGTCCCGCACACGGCCACTACCGGGCGCAGGCCATGACGGTCAATCATCCGGCCGAGAAGGGGAGAGCCCACCGCAAACCCGAGGGCGGTCGCTGTCCCCACCACGCCCGCATCAAAATAACTACCGCCCATTTCGTTGAGTACATGCAAGCTCAGCGTGAGCCCCATGATGGTCAGCGGCAAACCCGCAACGAACATGAACAATGTCGCGGGCAGCACTCGTGGGATGGCCAGCACTCTCTGGTATTTGCGAATCGACATATAACTGAGGCTCCTTGGTCTTACATCTGTCCTGATGCAACGGGTCATTCGACGGGTTCTTTAAGTTTTTGCCGCTGTCATCGCCCAATCGAGGCGCAGTGACACAGTCCTGCCCAATAAAAACTATCGTTCGAGTTTCAGGGCCAAATTATTGGCTGACAGGGCATGCAGGTAATCCGCGTCCCGATTAGGGATGCCAATTAGACGCGCGCCACGCCCGGTGTATCGTTCACGCTCAACACCATTTCCAACCCTCGCGATATCGCGCGTCTCCGACAGCGTGAGCGTCACAGCGGTGAATGGATCGAACCGACATGACCCTGATCGCGCGCGGAGGCAGTATGAATACGTTGGGTGACCTGGCGTCCAGACGAAACAACAACTTCAACCTGATCAGAATGCTTGCCGCCACTGCGGTACTGATCTCCCACAGTTACCCTCTCGCACTCGGCCATGATGCGGTCGAGCCGCTCTCGGACTGGATTGGCCTTTCCCTCGGGGAACTGGCAGTAATCACATTCTTCTGCGTCTCCGGCTTTTTTATCTCGCTTAGCCGTGATCGCGCCGGCAGTACGGTGGATTTCTTCACTGCTCGGTTTTTGCGCATCTACCCTGGTCTGACACTCGTGCTGCTGCTCAGCGCGTTTCTGATCGGGCCGTTGTTTACGACACTGAGTGCGTCGGAATATTTCCGGTCAGGTGAAACATACGGTTATCTGACCCACAATTTGACGCTCTTCAGCATGAAATTCCAGCTCCCAGGCGTGTTCGAGAACACCCCTTGGCCCGGCATCAATGGGTCGCTGTGGACGCTCTTCTATGAGGTCGCTCTCTACATTCTGGTCGGCACGCTTGGCGCATTAGCCTTTTTCAGCGAAGGGCGTAAGTTCACCGGCTTTCTACTGTGTTACGCGGCGCTGTACGTCGCCTTCAAATGCTTGATGTTGAGCAGCGCTCTGCTCAATGACTTCCACCGTGCCGAGTTTTTCTTCAGGTGGAGTTTACCGTTTGTGCTGGGCATGTCTTTCTATCGATATCGTCATCACATCGCGCATCGATTCATCGGCTTCCTGCCTTTTGCCGTATTAGCCGCCTGCACATGGCGCACGCCGTATTTCTTCGAGTGCTTTACCGTGGCGTGGACGTATCTGATTTTCTACCTCGGGTTTGCAACCCACCCCGTGGTCGACCGTTACAACCAGCTGGGTGATTACTCATACGGCGTTTATATCTATGCCTTCCCGATTCAGGAAATGCTCGCCCACCTGCTCAAAGGTATCGGCCCCGCCAGCATGATGTTTCTCGCGTTCCCGCTTGCGTTAGTGGCAGCGGTGTTCTCCTGGCATTTCATCGAGAAGCCAGCTATGGCCTGGCGCCGTCGGCTGACTACGGTTCTGGGTAGTGGAATGGACACCTTGAAAACCCGCCGGGCGAGGACCGGGAAGCGCACTGCATAACGACCTGCGTACCGAAAGCGCCGAGTAACGCATCCAGTATCGATTCAACAGGGAGTTGGGGATGAAGAGGTTCCAAGTGCTGGACGGCTTTAGGGGCATCTGCGCACTCAGCGTTGCGGTCTATCACATCCACATTCCACAGAGCTTCGGCGAGTGGGCGTTCTTCAGGAATGCTCATTATTGGTGAGCTTTTTCTTTGTCCTGAGCGGATTCGTCATGGTCCACACCTACGGACAGCGGCTCGCAACGACGGACCAGTTCAGGCAGTTCTTTATCACCCGTACCTTCCGACTGTACCCCCTGCACGTCTTCGTGCTCGTGCTCGCCATCGCATTGGAGGTGCTGAAGCTGGCCGCAGAGCATGCTGGCATAGCGTTCAATCAGCCGAGCTTCACCGGACAGCGCGCGCCCCAGGAAATCATCCCCAATCTGCTTCTGTTGCAATCGTGGTGGCCGGGATTCAATCCGCAGTCATTCAACTTTCCGGCGTGGAGCATCAGTGTCGAGTACTACATCTACATGATCTTCGCGGGGATACTCTTGTGCACGCCACACGCCTTGCCACGCTGATATTTCTGATAATCTCGTTGGTAGCTATGGTCTGTTTGTCCTTGGGACTTGGCTCTCTGGTGGAGCCCGCATTGCAGGGACTGTCCTGTTTCTTTGCAGGGGTGATGACCTATCACCTCTATCAGGTTATCCACACCAAGAGCATTTCGCGCTGGCTGCACACTGGCCTGGAAGTAGTCGGGATTTGCCTCACAGTGAGTGTGCTGGTGAGTAACATCGATCACAAACAGATCGCTCTGATGCTGGTGTTCTGCGCGGTCATGTTGATTTTCTCCTTTGAGGGAGGGGTGATCTCGACCTTGCTGAAAGCTCGCCCGTTCGAGAAGCTGGGCGTGCTGTCCTACTCGATCTACATGACCCATGCGATGGTACTGTTCGCTTTCACCCTGGCCATGCTTCTTTTAGGAAAAGTCGTCGGCCACACCTTTGTCACTTACGCTGCTGCGGCGCCAGGCCCGATGCTTTCTTTCAACAACGCAGTGGCTGATAACTCTCTGCTGCTTGGGCTGTTGATCATCATCGTGGGTATATCTGCGGTCAGCTACCGCCTCATTGAACAGCGCGGTATCGAATGGGGCAAACGCTTGAGCAGGAGAGGGCGGGCCCGATCGCCGATTAGTCCAGTCAAGACCGTGAGCTGAAACTCTAGACAAAAAAAGCCCCAATCGATTCGCATCGTTGGGGCTCTTTTCTCAGCGGCTAGACCTTAGAAATCCAGGTTCGACACCGCCAGTGCGTTGGCTTCAATGAAGTCGCGGCGTGGTTCTACTGCATCACCCATCAGGGTGTTGAAGATCTGATCAGCGCCGATGGCGTCTTCGATCGTCACTTTGAGCATGCGCCGCACGCTTGGGTCCATCGTGGTTTCCCACAACTGATCCGGGTTCATTTCACCGAGACCTTTGTAGCGCTGGATGGTGTGGCGCTTGGTGCTCTCTGCCATTAGCCAGGCCAGCGCTTCCTTGAACTCTGTGACCGCTTTCTTGCGCTCGCCACGTTGGACGTAAGCGCCTTCTTCCAGCAGCGTGCTGATCTGAGCACCCAGCGCAGTGACTGTTTTGTAGTCATTGCTACCAAAGAAATCGCGGTTGAACGTCACGTAGTTGGACAGACCATGGGAGATCAGCTCGACCTCTGGCAGCCACACGTTACGCTCGCGGTCTTCGCGCAAGCTGGCTTTGTAGACCAGGCCGGATTTCTCACCCACACGCAGACGTTCATCAAACTTCGCCAGCCAGTCTTGCATGGCTGCGTGATCCGACAACTGCTCCATTGGTACAGCCGGCAGGTAGACGAAGTGCTCGGTCAGCTCTTGCGGGTACAGGCGGGACAGACGTTTCAAGGTCTTCATGACCATACGGAAATCGTGAACCAGTTTCTCCAAAGCTGCACCGGAGATGCCAGGTGCCGATTCGTTCAGGTGCAGGCTCGCATCTTCCAGGGCCGACTGGGTCATGTACTCTTCCATGGCCTCGTCGTCTTTGATGTACTGCTCTTGCTTGCCTTTCTTCACCTTGTACAGCGGCGGCTGGGCAATGTAGATGTAGCCACGCTCAACCAGTTCCGGCAATTGACGGAAGAAGAAGGTCAGCAACAGGGTACGGATGTGCGAACCGTCGACGTCGGCATCGGTCATGATGATGATGTTGTGGTAGCGCAGCTTCTCGATGTTGTATTCGTCACGGCCGATACCGCAGCCCAGTGCCGTGATCAACGTGCCCACTTCCTGGGACGAGATCATCTTGTCGAAGCGCGCCTTTTCCACGTTCAGGATCTTGCCCTTGAGTGGCAGGATGGCCTGAGTCTTACGGTTCCGTCCCTGCTTGGCGGAGCCGCCAGCAGAGTCACCTTCCACGAGATACAGTTCGGAAAGGGCAGGGTCCTTTTCCTGGCAGTCAGCCAGTTTGCCGGGCAGGCCTGCAATATCCAGCGCACCTTTGCGGCGAGTCATCTCACGGGCTTTACGCGCAGCTTCACGAGCACGTGCTGCGTCGATCATCTTGCCGACGACGGCTTTCGCTTCGTTCGGGTTCTCGAGCAAGAAATCAGAGAAGTATTTGCCCATCTCCTGTTCAACCGCGGTCTTCACTTCCGAAGACACCAGCTTGTCTTTCGTCTGCGAGCTGAACTTTGGATCAGGGACTTTGACGGAGATAATCGCCGTCAGGCCTTCACGCGCATCGTCGCCGGTGGTGGCGACTTTGTGCTTCTTCGCCAGACCTTCCTGCTCGATGTAGTTGTTCAGGTTACGCGTCAGGGCAGAACGGAAACCCACGAGGTGGGTACCGCCGTCGCGCTGCGGAATGTTGTTGGTGAAGCACAGCAGGTTTTCGTTGAAGCTGTCATTCCACTGCAGAGCAATCTCTACGCCGATGCCGTCTTCACGCTGGATGTTGAAGTGAAAGACCTGGTTCACCGGCGTCTTGTTGGTGTTCAGGTATTCAACGAATGCCCGCAGACCACCTTCATATTTGAACAGCTCTTCCTTGCCGCTACGCTCGTCTTTAAGGACGATACCCACGCCGGAGTTCAGGAAAGACAGCTCACGAATCCGCTTGGCCAGAATGTCCCAGCTGAAGTGAATGTTCTTGAAGGTTTCAGAGGAGGGCTTGAAGTGGATCTCTGTTCCCGTGGTGTCACTTTCGCCAACGATTTGCATCGGTTCTTGTGGAACACCGTGTACGTAGGTCTGTTCCCAGACTTTTCCACTACGGCGAACGGTGAGATTCAAAACCTCGGACAGCGCGTTGACGACTGACACGCCCACACCGTGCAGACCGCCAGATACCTTGTAGGAGTTATCGTCAAACTTACCGCCGGCGTGCAACACAGTCATGATGACTTCGGCAGCGGACACGCCTTCTTCTTTGTGCACATCAACCGGAATGCCACGACCGTTGTCGCGAACAGTGATCGACTCATCCGGGTGAATGATGATGCTGATATCGTCACAGTGACCGGCCAACGCCTCGTCGATCGAGTTGTCCACAACCTCGAACACCATATGGTGCAGGCCGCTGCCGTCGTCTGTGTCGCCGATATACATACCAGGACGTTTGCGTACGGCATCGAGCCCTTTCAGCACTTTAATACTGGTCGAGTCGTACGTTTGGTTTTCGCTCATGCCTTCACTCCCGGTGGTCGTGGGTCTGGGTGATATTGCCGTGTTCCACGTGGAACAAAGCAACTGGCGTTTCCGTCTGCCAGCCTTCCCTCAACAATTCATGATCTACGCAGGTGATGAATACCTGGCAGCGTAATTCTTCCAACAGGCGACATAGCGCACTGCGGTGATTCTCATCGAGCTCTGATGGCAGATCGTCGACGAGGTAAATACATTGGCCACGACGGGCCGTACTGACTAAATGTCCCTGAGCAATGCGGAGGGCGCAGACCACGAGTTTCTGTTGCCCGCGAGAAAGAATGTCCGCCGCGTTGTGACCGCCGAGTCGCAGCCGTAAATCTGCGCGTTGAGGCCCTGCCTGGGTGTGACCCATCTGCTGATCACGGTAGAGGGACGATGCGAGTACGTCACTCAGGTTTTTTTCCTTGTCCCATCCTCGATAGTAACTAAGCGTCAGCCCATCGATCTGAACAAGCTCACTCAGGGTTTGCTCGAACACCGGCTTCAGCGCCTTGATATAGGCGCGCCGAAACTCGTCAATTTCATCGCTCGCAAGGCACAGCTCACGGTCCCATGCGGCCTGTGAAGCGGCGTCAAGTGTACCATGGCGAAGCCACGAGTTCCGCTGCCTGAGGGCCTTCTGAAGCCGCTGCCAAGTCGACATAAAACGAGGTTCCACGTGGAACACTCCCCAATCCAGAAACTGACGCCGGATCTTGGGAGCACCTTCAAGCAGCCGGAAGCTGTCGGGATTGATCAGCTGCAGTGGCAACGTCTCGGCGAGTTGCGCGGCACTTTTCGCATTCTGACCATCGATGCGAATCTGAAAATCCCCCTGACGGTCACGTGAGACGCCAAGACTACTGTGGCCACCTTCAGCGAGTTCAACCTGGCCAAAGACCGTGCATGCAGGTTGTTCGTATTGAATGACCGGTTGCAGCCGAACGCTGCGGAAGGAGCGCGCCAAACCGAGTAGATAGATGGCTTCCAGGACACTGGTTTTCCCACTGCCGTTAGCGCCGTACAAGATGTTAATGCGGGGAGAAGGGGAGAAGGTCACCGGGTGCAGATTGCGCACCCCGGTGACCGAGACGCGGCTAAGAGACATTAATCAACTGCTGTTACAGACGCATCGGCATAACGACATAGGCCGAGTCGTCATTGCCGGACTCCTGCACCAAGGCGCTGCTGTTCGAATCCGATAGAATCAGACGGACTTGCTCTGTGGTCATGACACCCAATACGTCGAGCAGATAGCTAACGTTGAATCCGATCTCGAGTGAGCTGCCGTTGTAGTCGACGCTGATTTCTTCCTCGGCTTCTTCCTGCTCCGGGTTGTTCGCTTGAATCTTCAGCTGACCGTTCGCCAACTGAAGGCGGATACCCCGATACTTCTCGTTAGAGAGAATCGCGGTCCGGCTGAACGCCTCGCGCAGCGCCTGACGATCGCCTACAACCAGCTTGTCGCCGCCCTTGGGCAAGACTCGCTCATAGTCAGGGAATTTACCGTCAACCAGTTTCGATGTGAACGTGAATTCACCGGTGGTCGCACGAATATGATGCTGACCTAGCACGATACTGACCAGACCATCTTGCTCGGTCAGCAGTCGTGCCAGTTCAAGGATGCCCTTACGCGGGACGATCACCTGGTGACGGTCAGCCTGCTCGATCTCTGCAGCCATGGAACACATCGCCAGACGGTGACCATCAGTTGCGACCGCGCGGAGAATGCCAGACTGGACCTCAAGCAGCATGCCGTTTAGATAGTAGCGTACGTCCTGCTGAGCCATGGCAAAGCTGGTGCGCTCGATCAACCGGCGCAGTTTGCTTTGAACAAGGCTGAACGTAAGCGAACCCGGGCCTTCCTCGACGGTTGGGAAGTCGTTGGCAGGCAGGGTGGACAGCGTGAAGCGACTACGGCCTGCTTTAACGATCAGCTTCTGCTCATCGAGCTTGATGTCGATAAGGGCGTCATTGGGAATGCTTTTGCAGATGTCCATCAGCTTGCGCGCAGGAACGGTGATTTCGCCCGGCTCTGCAGGTTCTTCCAGATGGACGCGGCCGACCAGCTCGACTTCCAGGTCAGTACCCGTCAAAGACAACTGCTGGCCCTCTACGACCAGGAGCACGTTTGACAGAACCGGCAAGGTCTGACGGCGTTCGACAACGCCCGCGACCAGTTGCAGGGGTTTCAACAGGGCTTCGCGTTGAATGGTGAAATGCATGGTCTAGTCCCTTGCCTCGATAAGCTGCGTTGGCATCACGTTGTCAAAGTCCGCAGCAGGTTCTTGTAGTCCTCGCGGATGTCCGCATCGGATTCTTTCAATTCGTTGATCTTCCGGCACGCATGCAACACGGTTGTGTGATCGCGGCCGCCAAACACATCGCCAATTTCGGGAAGGCTGTGGTTGGTCAGTTCCTTGGACAATGCCATCGCCACTTGTCGCGGTCGCGCTACAGATCTGGAACGGCGTTTGGACAGCAGGTCGGAGATCTTGATCTTGTAGTACTCAGCAACAGTCCGCTGAATGTTATCCACACTCACCAGCTTGTCCTGGAGCGCGAGCAAGTCCTTCAACGACTCCCGGATGAGCTCGATCGTGATGTCCCGGCCCATGAAGTGTGAGTGAGCGATGACGCGCTTCAGCGCACCCTCGAGCTCACGCACATTGGATCGGATGCGCTGCGCGATGAAGAACGCGGCGTCATGAGGGAGGTCGACCTTCGCCTGATCCGCCTTCTTCATCAAAATCGCCACCCGTGTTTCCAGCTCAGGCGGCTCGACCGCGACCGTCAGGCCCCAACCGAAACGAGACTTCAGGCGCTCTTCCAGGCCTTCAATCTCTTTAGGGTAGCGGTCACTCGTTAGAATAACCTGCTGACCCCCTTCGAGAAGGGCGTTAAAGGTGTGGAAAAATTCTTCCTGGGAACGCTCTTTGCGGGCAAAGAATTGAATGTCATCGATCAGCAGTGCATCGACTGAGCGATAGAAGCGCTTGAACTCATTGATTGCATTGAGCTGCAACGCCTTGACCATATCCGCGACAAAACGCTCGGAGTGCAAATACACAACCTTGGCATTCGGATTTTTCTTGAGCAGGTGGTTACCCACAGCGTGCATCAAGTGAGTTTTACCCAAGCCCACGCCGCCATACAGGAAGAGAGGGTTATAGCCATGCTTGGGATTGTCCGCTACCTGCCAGGCGGCCGCCCGGGCCAGTTGGTTGGATTTACCTTCGACAAAGTTTTCGAACGTGAATGTCCTGTTCAGATAGCTGGTGTGCTTCAGCGCGCCTTCAACCTGAACATTACGCTGCTCGGCGCTAGCAGGGGCTTGCTGGGAACTGGCGCCAGCCATTGGATCGAAGCTCGCCCGGGAGGGCTCGTCTTCGACATTCAAAGAGGTCTGAATCATCGGAGCAGGCGTCACGACGGACTGCGGTGCCCGTGAGGCCACCGGCGCTTCGCTGGTGGTTGCCAGCTGAGCGGCCTGAGATGCGGCGGCGGCTGCAGCGAGCGGTGCATTCGGGGCCGCACGTGGCGCCGAGCTACGCTTGCTGCCTATTAATAAGGAAAGCGCCGGTGTGACTCCCTGGCCGTGCTCGCCCAACAGCTCGAGCAATCGACCCAGGTACTTCTCATTGACCCAGTCCAGCACAAATCGGTTGGGCGCATACACGCGCAGTTCATCACCTTCGGCTTCAACCTGTAGCGGACGGATCCAGGTGTTGAATTGCTGGGCAGGCAGCTCATCGCGCAAAAGCTCAACGCATTGCTGCCAAAGTTCCACTGACACAAATATCCCCTAGATTCTGAAGCCGGCGCGGCAAAAACAAGCGGCCATTGTAACCACCCGTAGCGGACTTATCCACATGAAGGTAGGGCGCTAAGGCATCAAACCCGACAAAAATCCCTGGAAAAAACGATCGCCGGTGGATAGTTAAGGTCTGTGGATAACCCACCCTCAGCTCGTTGCATAACCCCCGCCTGAAACCTGTGGATAAAGCACCTGTGCATAACTACACATTCTATACACAGGTTGTAGCCAGCTGCCGCACAACCGCAGCACCGCTTGTGGACAGACTTTATTCGCTCTGTACATCAAGCGCTACGTGGCCTGCAGAACCTTATCCACAGAAATTCTCGCCCTAAGCTTTTATAAGCTTTACAAAGAAGCTTTAAATACCTTCCTTCTTTATTTCTATATTTACGTTTCAAGAATGCCTCGTCCGATCACTCGCTGTCGATGGAATGCACTCAGCAAGTAAATGCAAGAAACGTTGGTTGGAAATTGACCTGCGTGCCCGCTTTCTCTAGAATCCCCGGTCTCTTAAAACGGGGGCCATTCCGGCCCGTTGTGGACGAACCAGGTAACACGCCATGAAACGTACTTTCCAACCCAGCACTATCAAGCGCGCTCGCACCCACGGTTTCCGTGCTCGTATGGCCACCAAAAACGGTCGCGCAGTTCTGTCGCGTCGTCGCGCCAAAGGCCGTAAGCGTCTGGCAGTTTGATTAATCGGCACAGGTGGTGAGTCAGGACTTCAGTCGGGAAAAGCGTTTGCTGACACCCCGGCATTTCAAGGCAGTCTTTGACTCCCCCACCGGCAAGGTTCCGGGGAAAAATCTCCTGCTCCTTGTGCGCAACAACGACCTTGATCATCCCCGTCTCGGGCTGGTGATCGGGAAGAAGAGCGTGAAGCTCTCCGTCGAGCGCAACCGTTTGAAACGCCTGATGCGTGAGTCGTTTCGCCTTCACCAGGACAAACTGGTCGGATGGGATATCGTCGTCGTCGCACGCAAAGGCTTGGGTGACATTGAAAACCCCGAATTGATTCAGCATTTCGGCAAGCTCTGGAAACGTCTGGCGCGCAGCCGGCCCGATCCCGAACTTAAAACCGAAACTGCGGGGGTAGACAGTCCTGATGCGTAAACTGGCGCTCGTTCCGATCCAGTTTTACCGCTATGCCATCAGTCCTCTGATGGCCAGTCACTGTCGTTTCTACCCCAGTTGCTCCTGCTACGCGTACGAGGCCATTGAAAATTATGGTCTGGTGCGCGGTGGCTGGCTGACCTTACGTCGCTTAGGTCGGTGTCATCCGTGGAATCCCGGTGGTTATGACCCGGTTCCACCTGCTCCCACCTCCCGTTCCTCTTCGATGGCCGAGTAATCATGGATATTAAACGCACGATCCTGATCGTCGCCCTGGCAATCGTGACCTATGTCGGTGTCCTGAAATGGAACCAGGACTACGGTCAGGCTGCCTTGCCGACTCAGAATGTTGCTGCCAACACCAACACATCCGCTATTCCTGATGCTCCGCAAGGTTCAGCGACTGCCAATGCGGACGTTCCTAGCGCGACCGGCGAAGTGGCTGCGCCGGCGGAAATGCCGGTGGCTACCAGCAAAGATTTGATCCAGGTGAAGACAGACGTCCTCAATCTGGAGATTGATCCGGTAGGCGGCGACGTGGTGCAGCTTCGTTTGCCACTTTATCCACGCCGTCAGGATCACCCCGAGATTCCTTTCCAACTGTTCGATAACGGCGGCGAGCGGATTTTCCTGGCTCAGAGCGGTCTGACTGGCGCGAACGGTCCTGATGCCCGTGCCGCCGGTCGTCCTGTTTATTCGGCTACGCAGAAAAGTTTTCAACTGGCTGACGGTCAGAACGACTTGGTCGTCGACCTGAAATTCAGCGACGGCGGCGTTAACTACATCAAGCGTTTCACGTTCAAACGCGGCCTGTATGACCTGACCGTTTCTTACGTGATTGACAACCAGAGCGCTCAGCCGTGGAACGGTAACCTGTTCGCACAGCTGAAACGCGATGCGAGCGCTGATCCTTCTTCGACGACTGCCACTGGTACCGCAACCTATCTGGGTGCTGCCATGTGGACACCTTCGGAACCCTACAAAAAGGTTTCCATGAAGGACATCGACAAAGGGTCGGTGAAGGATACTGTTCAGGGTGGCTGGGTTGCCTGGTTGCAGCATTACTTCGTGACCGCCTGGATTCCGAACAAGACTGACAGCAACACCGTCACCACCCGTAAGGACAGTGCCGGCAATTACATCATCGGTTTCACAGGCCCGGCATTGACGGTCGCACCTGGCGCGAAAGCCGAGACGACTGCAACGCTTTACGCCGGTCCGAAGAGTCAGGCAGTCCTGAAGGAGTTGTCCCCAGGTCTGGAATTGACAGTGGATTACGGGATTCTGTGGTTCATTGCCCAGCCTATTTTCTGGCTGCTGCAACATATCCACAGCATCGTGGGTAACTGGGGCTGGTCGATCATCTTCCTGACCATGCTGATCAAGGGGCTTTTCTTCCCTCTGTCGGCGGCCAGTTACAAATCCATGGCACGCATGCGTGCTGTCGCTCCGCGCTTGGCCGCGCTGAAAGAACAACATGGCGACGATCGTCAGAAGCTTTCTCAGTCGATGATGGAGCTGTACAAGAAAGAGAAGATCAACCCGTTGGGTGGATGCTTGCCGATCCTTGTACAGATGCCGGTGTTTCTGTCGCTGTACTGGGTACTGCTTGAAAGCGTCGAAATGCGCCAGGCACCCTGGCTGCTGTGGATAACCGACCTGTCGATCAAGGACCCGTTCTTTATCCTGCCGATCATCATGGGCGCTACCATGTTCATCCAGCAGCGTTTGAACCCGACACCTCCGGATCCTATGCAGGCCAAGGTCATGAAGCTGATGCCAATCATCTTCACGTTCTTCTTCCTGTGGTTCCCGGCCGGTCTGGTGCTGTACTGGGTGGTGAACAACACCTTGTCCATCACTCAACAGTGGTACATCACCCGCAGCATCGAAGCGAAAGCCAAGAAAGCTGAAGCCTGATCTACCCTGTTAACAAGTCATTCAAAACGCCCCCTCGTGGGGCGTTTTGCTATCCGTCGGTTGTCCAGGAGTCGGCCCATGAACGTACGTTTTGAAACCATTGCGGCCATTGCAACGGCTCCCGGACGAGGAGGCGTCGGTATCGTCCGCATTTCCGGTCCCCAGGCCGGCAAGTGTGCAGAGGCGATTCTCGGCAAACTGCCACAACCTCGGTACGCGCATTACGGCGCCTTCAAGGGAGAAAACGGCGCAGTTATCGACGAAGGCATTGGTCTCTACTTTTCCGGCCCTAACTCATTCACCGGAGAAGACGTGCTCGAGCTTCAAGGGCATGGCGGGCCCGTGGTTCTGGACATGTTGCTGCAATGTTGCGTGCAGTTGGGGTGCCGTCTGGCACGGCCAGGGGAATTCAGTGAGCGCGCATTTCTCAACGACAAGCTCGACCTTGCCCAAGCCGAGGCCATCGCTGATCTTATCGAAGCGAGTTCTGCACAGGCCGCACGTAACGCGTTGAAATCGCTGCAGGGAGCATTTTCCCAGCGAGTGCATGAGCTCACGGAGAAACTGATTAGCCTGCGCATTTATGTCGAAGCAGCAATCGACTTCCCTGAGGAAGAGATCGACTTTCTCGCCGACGGTCATGTTCTGGCTATGCTGGACAACGTTCGCAGTCAGTTATCCACAGTGCTGCACGAAGCCAACCAGGGCGCTTTGCTCAGAGATGGCATGAATGTAGTCATTGCGGGCAGACCCAATGCTGGCAAATCCAGTCTGCTGAACGCACTTGCAGGCAAAGAGGCGGCGATTGTGACTGAGATCGCGGGCACAACCCGTGATGTCCTGCGCGAACATATCCACATTGATGGCATGCCTCTCCACGTCGTGGACACGGCCGGGTTGCGCGACACCGACGATCAGGTGGAGAAGATAGGCGTACAACGCGCACTTCAGGCGATAGGTCAGGCAGACCGCATCTTGCTGGTGGTGGATGCGACAGCGCCAGAGGCAGTCGATCCCTTCGCGTTGTGGCCGGAGTTTCTTGATCAACGACCTGATCCTGCCCATGTCACCTTGATTCGTAACAAGGTCGACCTGAGTGATGAGCCGGTGGAACTGGTGACCAGCATCGATGGCCACGTGACCATCAGTCTCAGCGCCAAGGCTGGTGGTGATGGCGTGGAGCTTCTGCGCGAGCATCTAAAGGCGTGCATGGGGTATCAGCAAACCGCTGAAGGAAGCTTCAGTGCAAGACGTCGCCACCTCGAGGCGCTGCACAAGGCAAGCGCCTCTCTTGAGCATGGTCGCTCGCAGCTGACCCTGGCGGGCGCCGGTGAGTTGCTAGCCGAAGATTTGCGCCAGGCGCAGCAGTCCTTGGGCGAAATTACCGGCGCATTCAGTTCGGACGATTTGCTGGGACGAATTTTCTCCAGCTTCTGCATCGGCAAATAACGCCTCGCTCTATCCCTAGGCAGGTCAATCTCTCCGGATCTGCCCCATCTCGATTCATTCTTCTGACTTTTCCAGGCTCCCAATAAATGGCGGGAGGGCGCAATTGCGCCTCAAGTTCCACTCTTCAGCACCTGTTTGCACCGATAAGCCCTGTGCATAACCGCGGCTAAGCTCGGTTGATAAGCAGGCATCTGAGCTGAGGATAATTCGCCCTGTGGACAACCATCGGTTTAATCCACAGGCTCCGGCAGGTTATCCAAGGGGCTCTTTGGCACATGGACACAGGCTTTTGATTCCCTGTACATCAGGCAATATAAAGCTTTCAGAGCTTTATCCACAGAAATGTGGCTCAGTAGAAATAAACATAAAAACAAAGTTCTTATAAAGTTCTTTCTTTTTAATTTCTATAACCGCCATTCATCCACAGCTGGTTAGATTTTGCGCAACGGGTTTCTTAAGGGGGGGTAAGTCCCTATACTTGCCGCCATTCCTATTCCCCCCAAATAACAGGCACGAGGTGCGTGGTGGATTTCCCTTCCCGTTTTCAAGTGATCGTCATCGGCGGCGGTCATGCCGGTACCGAGGCAGCACTGGCGTCCGCACGTATGGGTGCTACCACCCTGCTGCTTACGCACAACGTGGAAACCCTCGGCCAAATGAGTTGCAACCCGGCCATTGGTGGCATCGGTAAAAGTCATCTGGTCAAAGAGATCGATGCACTGGGCGGTGCGATGGCAACGGCCACTGACAAAAGCGGCATCCAGTTTCGTGTGCTCAACAGCCGTAAAGGCCCAGCAGTCCGGGCGACCCGTGCCCAGGCGGACCGCGTGCTGTACAAGGCAGCGGTCAGAGAAATCATCGAAAACCAGCCCAACCTGTGGATATTCCAGCAGGCATGCGACGACCTGATCGTCGAGCAGGACCAGGTGCGCGGCGTCGTTACCCAGATGGGCCTGCGTTTTCTGGCCGACTCTGTGGTTCTCACCACCGGTACCTTTCTGGGCGGACTTATCCACATCGGTCTGCAGAACTATTCGGGCGGTCGCGCCGGTGATCCGCCGTCCATTGCGCTTGCACGCAGGCTGCGTGAACTACCGCTGAGAGTGGGCCGCCTGAAAACGGGCACACCTCCGCGCATCGATGGCCGATCTGTGGATTTCTCGGTGATGACTGAACAACCGGGGGATACGCCGATTCCCGTGATGTCGTTCATGGGTTCCAAGGCTCAGCACCCTAGTCAGGTCAGCTGCTGGATTACCCACACCAACGCTCGGACCCACGAAATCATCGCGGCCAATCTTGATCGGTCGCCGATGTACTCCGCTGCCGGGGAAATCGAAGGGGTCGGGCCGCGTTATTGCCCGTCGATTGAAGACAAGATTCATCGTTTTGCCGACAAGGAAAGCCATCAGGTGTTTATCGAACCGGAAGGTTTGACGACCCATGAGCTTTATCCAAACGGTATATCGACCTCGCTGCCGTTTGACGTCCAACTGCAGATCGTTCGGTCTATCCGCGGAATGGAAAACGCCCACATCGTGCGGCCTGGCTATGCCATCGAGTACGACTACTTCGATCCGCGTGACCTGAAGTACAGCCTGGAAACCAAGGTTATCGGTGGGTTGTTTTTCGCAGGACAGATCAACGGCACAACCGGTTACGAAGAGGCCGGTGCCCAAGGTTTACTCGCGGGCGCCAACGCAGCGCTTCGGGCTCAAGGCAAGGACAGCTGGTGTCCGCGTCGCGATGAGGCATACATCGGCGTGTTGGTGGATGACCTGATTACGCTGGGCACCCAGGAGCCGTACCGGATGTTCACCTCGCGTGCCGAGTACCGCTTGATTTTGCGGGAAGACAATGCGGACTTGCGTTTGACCGAACAAGGTCGGGCGCTCGGCTTGGTCGACGATGCCCGCTGGGCGGCGTTCTGTGCCAAGCGTGAAGGCATCGAGTTGGAAGAACAGCGTCTGAAATCCACCTGGATTCGTCCGGGTACCGAGCAGGGCGACGCAGTCTCGGCTCACTTTGGTACCCCGTTGACCCACGAATACAATCTGCTGAATCTGCTGAGCCGTCCCGAAGTGGACTACGCCAGTCTGGTTGCGCTGACCGGTAACGGCTCGCCTGACCCGCAGGTCGCTGAACAAGTCGAAATCAAGACCAAGTACGCCGGTTACATCGACCGTCAGCAAGACGAGATCACTCGTCTGCGGGCCAGCGAAAACACCCGGCTCCCTGCGGATATCGATTACACCGGGATTTCCGGTCTGTCCAAGGAAATCCAGAGCAAGCTGGGGATAACTCGTCCGGAGACGCTGGGACAGGCCTCGAGGATTCCCGGCGTCACGCCAGCGGCGATTTCTCTGCTGATGATTCATTTGAAAAAACGCGGCGCGGGCCGTCAGTTGGAGCAAAGCGCTTGAGTTCGATGGTTACCCCGCAGCATGCAGAAGAACTGACCCTTGGCGCTCGAGAGCTTGGTGTCGAGTTGAGCGAAAGCCAGCACCGTCAGTTGCTGGCGTACCTGGCTTTGCTGATCAAGTGGAACAAGGCCTACAACCTGACTGCCGTTCGTGATCCGGATGAGATGGTGTCTCGCCATCTGCTGGACAGCTTGAGCGTGGTGCGTTTTATCGAGGGTGAGCGTCAGCTGGATGTCGGCAGCGGCGGCGGGATGCCCGGCATTCCGATGGCCATCCTGTTTCCGGAGATGAAAGTCACGGTACTGGACAGCAACGGCAAGAAGACCCGGTTTCTGACACAGGTCAAACTCGAGCTTGCGCTCACCAACCTCGAAGTTATCCACAGCCGTGCCGAAGCATTCCAGCCCGAGCTGCCGTTCAACGGCATCATCTCCCGCGCCTTCAGCAGTCTGGAAGACTTTACCCAGTGGACTCGGCACATGGGCGACGGCGAAACACGCTGGTTGGCAATGAAGGGTCTGCATCCAGTGGATGAACTGGTAGCATTGCCCGCAGATTTTCATCTGGAAAGCGCGCAAGCCTTGGCCGTACCCGGTTGCCAAGGTCAACGGCATCTGCTGATACTGCGCCGCACGGCATGACAGGGAACACACGCAAGAATGGCTAAGGTATTCGCGATAGCGAACCAAAAAGGGGGTGTGGGTAAAACCACAACCTGCATCAACCTCGCGGCTTCGCTGGTGGCAACCAAGCGTCGGGTGCTGTTGATCGATCTCGATCCGCAAGGCAATGCCACCATGGGCAGTGGTGTGGATAAGCACGGGCTTGAGCATTCGGTTTACGACTTGCTGATCGGCGAGTGCGACCTGAATCAGGCCATGCACTTTTCTGAGCACGGCGGTTATCAGCTGCTACCGGCAAACCGCGATCTGACCGCTGCCGAGGTGGTCCTGCTGGAAATGCAGATGAAGGAATCGCGTCTGCGAGCAGCACTGGCACCCATCCGCGAGAATTACGATTACATTCTCATCGACTGCCCTCCATCTTTGTCGATGCTGACGCTCAACGCGCTGGTCGCGGCCGACGGCGTGATTATCCCCATGCAGTGCGAATACTTTGCGCTCGAAGGTTTGAGCGACCTTGTGGATAACATCAAGCGCATCGGTGAACTGCTCAATCCTCAACTCAAGATCGAAGGCTTGCTGCGGACCATGTATGACCCGCGGCTTAGCCTGATCAACGATGTTTCGGCGCAGCTCAAAGAACATTTCGGCGAGCAGCTGTACGACACCGTTATTCCGCGCAATATTCGTCTGGCCGAGGCGCCTAGCTTCGGTATGCCGGCATTGGCGTACGACAAGACTTCTCGCGGCGCGCTGGCTTACCTGGCGCTTGCGGGCGAAATGGTCCGTCGCCAACGTCGCGGCAGTCGCACCGCGGCTCAGCCCACTTAAGGAAATTCCATGGCCGTCAAGAAACGTGGACTCGGACGTGGGCTGGACGCACTGCTGAGCAACCCCACCGTCACCGCACTGGAAGAACAGGCGGTGAAGGCGAGTGAGCGCGAGCTTCAACACATTCCGCTGGACCTGATTCAACGAGGCAAATACCAGCCGCGTCGTGATATGGATCCCCAGGCGCTGGAAGAACTGGCTAACTCGATCAAGGCGCAAGGGGTTATGCAGCCGATCGTGGTCCGCCCGATTGCCGACAACCGCTTCGAGATCATCGCCGGTGAACGCCGGTGGCGCGCCAGCCAGCAGGCCGGGATCGAGTCGATTCCTGCCATGGTGCGTGATGTGCCCGATGAAGCGGCCATCGCGATGGCGTTGATTGAGAACATCCAGCGCGAAGACCTGAATCCGATCGAGGAGGCGATTGCCCTGCAGCGTCTGCAGCAGGAATTTCAGCTGACCCAGCAGCAAGTTGCCGAGGCGGTGGGCAAGTCCCGAGTCAGCGTCGCCAATTTGCTGCGACTGATCGCATTGCCGGAAGTGATCAAGACCATGCTCTCCCATGGAGATCTGGAAATGGGCCATGCCCGTGCATTGTTGGGACTGCCCGAAGATCAGCAGGTTGAAGGGGCGCGACATGTTGTCGCACGCGGTTTGACCGTGCGCCAGACTGAAGCACTGGTTCGCCAGTGGCTGAGCGGCAAACAGGAGGCTGCGGAACCTGTGAAGGCCGATCCTGATATCACTCGCCTGGAGCAGCGCCTGGCCGAGCGGCTGGGCTCCGCGGTGCAAATCCGCCATGGACAGAAGGGCAAAGGTCAGTTGGTCATCCGTTATAACTCGCTGGATGAGCTGCAGGGTGTGCTCGCTCACATTCGCTGAAACAAATCATGCGTAGCGCGTAGTCGGAAATCACTACCTGACAGTTGAATAGGGGCTGAACCGCCCCTATACTCTGCGCGCATTTTGTCGGCACAATTTATGCCAAGTTGTTGATTTTGGCGGCCGGCTCACGAGGAGCCCATGTGATGGAGACACGCACGCCAAACCGCCTGCCATTCCATCGCCTGGCTGTTTTCCCGATCTTGCTGGCTCAGTTGATTGTCCTCTTGGGGGCAGCGCTGGCGCTTTGGCAGTGGCACGGCGTCGTAGCCGGGTATTCGGGGCTTTGCGGTGGCCTGATAGCCTGGCTGCCGAATGTGTATTTTGCTCATAAGGCATTCCGGTACTCCGGGGCCAGGGCAGCGCAGGCTATCGTTCGGTCGTTCTACGCCGGCGAGGCAGGCAAGTTGATTTTTACGGCAGTGCTCTTTGCACTGACGTTTGCAGGAGTAAAGCCGCTGGCTCCGCTGGCGGTTTTTGGCGTTTTCATACTGACCCAACTGGTCAGTTGGTTTGCGCCCCTGCTAATGAGAACAAGACTTTCGAGACCTTAGGGCGTTTGAGGCAACCATGGCAGAGCAAACAGCTTCGGGCTATATCCAGCACCACTTGCAGAACTTGACCTTTGGTCATTTGCCTGACGGCAGTTGGGGCTTCGCGCATTCCGCAGCGGAAGCAAAAGAAATGGGCTTTTGGGCTTTCCACGTCGATACCCTCGGCTGGTCGGTCGCACTGGGTCTGATCTTCGTCCTCATCTTCCGCATGGCCGCAAAAAAGGCGACTTCCGGTCAGCCGGGCGCGTTGCAGAACTTCGTTGAAGTGCTCGTAGAGTTCGTCGACGGCAGCGTCCGGGATAGCTTCCATGGCCGTAGCGCCGTGATCGCTCCTCTGGCATTGACCATCTTCGCCTGGGTGTTCCTCATGAACGCCGTCGACTTGATTCCCGTCGACTGGATCCCGCAACTGGCGATCATGATCACCGGTGATCACCACATTCCTTTCCGCGCCGTATCGACCACCGATCCGAACGCGACGCTGGGTATGGCACTGTCCGTGTTTGCCCTGATCATTTTCTACAGCATCAAAATCAAGGGTATCGGCGGCTTCATCGGCGAATTGACCCTGCACCCGTTCGGCAGCAAGAACATTTTCGTTCAGGCGCTGTTGATTCCGGTGAACTTCCTGCTTGAATTCGTGACGCTGGTGGCCAAGCCGATCTCTCTGGCACTGCGGCTGTTCGGCAACATGTACGCGGGTGAACTGGTGTTCATTCTGATCGCGGTCATGTTCGGCAGCGGCCTGCTGTGGCTCAGCGGTCTGGGCGTGGTCCTGCAATGGGCGTGGGCTGTGTTCCACATCCTGATCATCACCCTGCAAGCGTTCATCTTCATGATGCTGACCATCGTCTACCTGTCGATGGCTCACGAAGATAACCATTGAGACCCGCCTGGCGAGTCTGATGATCCCCTCGCTTAGGTGAGGGGGTGCCCGCGAGGGCTTGATGTAAGAAACGATTTTGCTTTACCGCTTTAATCTAAGAAAACCTAACCAATACGACGTAAAAGTCGGGAGGAAAGATGGAAACTGTAGTTGGTCTAACTGCTATCGCTGTTGCACTGCTGATCGGCCTGGGCGCACTGGGTACTGCAATCGGTTTCGGCCTGCTGGGCGGTAAGTTCCTGGAAGGCGCTGCGCGTCAACCGGAAATGGTTCCAATGCTGCAAGTTAAAATGTTCATCGTGGCTGGTCTGCTCGACGCCGTGACCATGATCGGTGTTGGTATCGCTCTGTTCTTCACTTTTGCGAACCCCTTCGTTGGTCAACTCGCTGGCTGATCACTCGAATTTTCGAGTTGATTGGTGTGATGGACAACGAACGAGCGAGGTGTTGGCGTGAACATTAATGCAACCCTGATTGGCCAGTCCGTTGCGTTCTTCATTTTTGTGCTGTTCTGCATGAAGTTCGTGTGGCCTCCGGTCATCGCGGCTTTGCACGAACGTCAGAAGAAGATTGCGGATGGACTGGACGCTGCTACACGAGCAGCTCGCGACCTGGAGCTGGCCCAAGACAAAGTGGGTCAGCAACTGCGCGAAGCTAAGGCTCAGGCAGCTGAGATCATTGAGCAAGCCAAGAAACGCGGTACCCAGATTGTCGACGAAGCCCGTGAACAGGCTCGCGTTGAAGCTGACCGCATCAAGGCTCAGGCTCAGGCCGAGATCGAACAGGAACTGAACGGCGTCAAAGACGCGCTGCGCGCCCAATTGGGTAGCCTGGCAGTCAACGGCGCAGAGAAGATCCTGGGTGCCACAATCGATCAAAACGCGCACGCGGAGCTGGTAAACAAACTGGCTGCTGAAATTTAAGCGAGGGCGATCATGGCAGAACTGACCACGTTGGCCCGACCTTACGCTAAGGCAGCCTTCGAGCATGCACAGGCGCACCAGCAACTGGCCAATTGGTCAGCCATGCTCGGCCTGGCTGCTGCAGTGTCGCAAGACGACACGATGCAGCGCATGCTCAAGGCCCCGCGACTGACGAGCGCAGACAAGGCCGCCACTTTTATTGAAGTGTGCGGCGACAAGTTCGATGCCAAGGCACAGAATTTCATTCACGTCGTTGCTGAAAACGACCGTCTCCAGCTTCTGCCGGAGATCTCCGAACTGTTCGAGCTTTACAAGGCCGAGCAGGAAAAATCGGTAGATGTGGATGTGACCAGTGCTTTTGCATTGAACCAAGAACAGCAAGACAAACTCGCCAAGGTTCTCAGTGCACGGCTCGGCCGGGAAGTGCGCCTGCACGCTGCGGAGGATGCCGCCCTGATAGGTGGTGTCATCATCCGCGCCGGCGACCTGGTTATCGATGGCTCAGTTCGCGGCAAACTCGCGCAACTAGCCGAAGCATTGAAATCTTGAGTTTGAAGGGGCAGCAGAGCAATGCAGCAACTCAATCCTTCCGAAATAAGTGAAATCATCAAGGGCCGCATCGAGAACCTCGATGTTGCCTCCCAAGCCCGAAACGAAGGCACAGTCGTCAGCGTGTCTGACGGTATCGTGCGGATTCACGGTCTCGCCGACGCTATGTACGGCGAAATGATCGAGTTCCCGGGCGGCGTTTACGGTATGGCACTGAACCTGGAGCAAGACTCCGTGGGTGCTGTCGTACTGGGCGCTTACACCTCTCTGGCTGAAGGCATGAGTGCCAAGTGCACCGGCCGCATCCTCGAAGTTCCGGTTGGTAAGGAACTCCTGGGTCGCGTAGTCGACGCACTGGGTAACCCTGTCGACGGCAAAGGTCCGCTGAACAACACCGAGACCGACGCGGTCGAGAAAGTTGCTCCAGGCGTGATCTGGCGTAAGTCGGTAGACCAGCCTGTACAGACTGGCTACAAGGCTGTCGACGCGATGATCCCTGTCGGCCGTGGCCAGCGCGAGCTGATCATCGGTGACCGTCAGATCGGTAAAACCGCTCTGGCGATCGACGCGATCATCAACCAGAAAAACAGCGGTATTTTCTGCGTCTACGTTGCAATCGGTCAGAAGCAATCGACCATCGCCAACGTTGTTCGCAAACTGGAAGAAAACGGCGCTCTGGCCAACACGATCATCGTGGCGGCCAGTGCTTCGGAATCGCCTGCGCTGCAATTCCTGGCTCCGTATGCCGGTTGCACCATGGGCGAATACTTCCGCGACCGCGGTGAAGACGCACTGATTGTCTATGACGATCTGTCCAAGCAGGCTGTGGCTTATCGCCAGATTTCCCTGCTGCTGCGTCGTCCACCAGGCCGTGAAGCTTACCCAGGCGACGTGTTCTATCTCCACTCCCGTCTGCTGGAGCGTGCATCCCGCGTTTCGGAAGAGTACGTAGAGAAGTTCACCAATGGCGCAGTGACCGGCAAAACCGGCTCCCTGACCGCATTGCCGATCATCGAAACCCAGGCTGGCGACGTTTCCGCGTTCGTTCCGACCAACGTGATTTCCATCACTGACGGTCAGATCTTCCTGGAATCGGCCATGTTCAACTCCGGCATTCGCCCGGCAGTGAACGCCGGTGTTTCGGTATCCCGTGTGGGTGGTGCCGCTCAGACCAAGATCATCAAGAAGCTCTCCGGTGGTATCCGTACCGCTCTGGCTCAGTACCGTGAACTGGCAGCGTTTGCCCAGTTCGCCTCTGACCTGGACGAAGCGACCCGTAAGCAACTTGAGCATGGTCAGCGCGTTACCGAGCTGATGAAGCAGAAGCAATATGCGCCAATGTCGATCGCTGACATGTCGCTGTCGCTGTATGCCGCTGAGCGTGGGTTCCTGACTGACGTCGAAATCGCCAAGGTTGGCAGCTTTGAACAAGCGCTGATTGCTTACTTCAACCGAGATCACGCCGATTTGATGGCGAAGATCAACGTGAAGGGTGACTTCAATGACGAAATCGATTCTGGCCTGAAAGCCGGCATCGAGAAGTTCAAGGCCACCCAAACCTGGTAAGCCGCAGCGGGAGTCGCGAGGCTCCCGCTTGCTAACCTGATAGGTGTTACATGGCAGGCGCAAAAGAGATTCGCAGCAAGATTGCGAGCATCAAAAGCACGCAAAAGATCACCAGCGCCATGGAAAAAGTGGCGGTCAGTAAAATGCGCAAGGCTCAAATGCGCATGGCTGCTAGCCGTCCTTACGCGGAGCGCATCCGCCAGGTGATTGGTCATCTCGCCAACGCTAACCCGGAATACCGTCATCCCTTCATGATCGAACGCGAAGTAAAGCGCGTCGGTTACGTCGTGGTGAGCAGTGACCGTGGTCTGTGTGGTGGCTTGAATACCAACCTGTTCAAGGCTTTGGTCAAGGACATGGCGAAGAACCGTGAAAACGGCGTAGAGATCGATCTGTGCGTGGTCGGCAGCAAAGGTGCGGCGTTTTTCCGCAACTTCGGCGGTAACGTTGTCGCTGCGATCAGCCACTTGGGCGAAGAGCCGTCGATCAACGATTTGATCGGCAGCGTCAAGGTGATGCTGGATGCCTACCTGGAGGGCCGTATTGATCGCCTGTCCGTGGTGTCCAACAAATTCATCAACACCATGACTCAGCAACCAACGGTCGAGCAGTTGATTCCGTTGGTCGCGACCCAGGATCAAGAACTCAAGCACCACTGGGATTACCTGTACGAACCCGACGCCAAAGAGCTGCTGGACGGCTTGATGGTCCGTTATGTGGAGTCGCAGGTCTATCAGGCGGTGGTCGAGAACAACGCGGCTGAACAGGCTGCGCGGATGATCGCGATGAAGAACGCCACTGACAACGCCGGTGACCTGATCAGCGATTTGCAGCTGATCTACAACAAGGCGCGTCAGGCAGCGATCACCCAAGAGATCTCGGAAATCGTCGGCGGCGCTGCCGCGGTTTAACGGTTCAAATATTCAGAGGATCCAGCTAATGAGTAGCGGACGTATCGTTCAAATCATCGGCGCCGTGATCGACGTGGAATTTCCACGCGACAGCGTACCGAGCATCTACAACGCGCTGAAAGTACAAGGCGCGGAAACTACTCTGGAAGTTCAGCAACAGCTGGGCGACGGCGTAGTTCGTACCATTGCGATGGGTTCCACCGAAGGCTTGAAGCGCGGTCTGGACGTTATCGACAGCGGCGCAGCCATCTCCGTACCAGTCGGTAAAGCGACGCTGGGCCGGATCATGGACGTACTGGGCAACCCGATTGACGAAGCGGGCCCGATCGAAACCGAAGAGCGCTGGGGCATTCACCGTCCTGCACCTTCGTTCGCTGATCAGGCTGGCGGCAACGACCTCCTGGAAACCGGCATCAAGGTCATCGACCTGGTTTGCCCGTTTGCCAAGGGCGGTAAAGTCGGTCTGTTCGGTGGTGCCGGTGTCGGCAAGACCGTAAACATGATGGAACTGATCCGTAACATCGCCATCGAGCACAGCGGTTATTCCGTGTTCGCCGGTGTGGGCGAGCGTACCCGTGAGGGTAACGACTTCTACCACGAGATGAAGGACTCCAACGTTCTGGACAAAGTAGCGCTGGTCTACGGTCAGATGAACGAGCCGCCGGGTAACCGTCTGCGCGTCGCCCTGACTGGCCTGACCATGGCTGAGAAGTTCCGTGACGAAGGTAACGACGTTCTGTTGTTCGTCGACAACATTTACCGTTACACACTGGCCGGTACTGAAGTATCCGCACTGCTGGGCCGTATGCCTTCTGCAGTAGGTTACCAGCCGACGCTGGCTGAAGAGATGGGCGTGCTGCAAGAGCGCATCACTTCGACCAAGGAAGGCTCGATCACTTCGATCCAGGCGGTATACGTACCGGCGGACGACTTGACCGACCCATCGCCAGCCACAACGTTTGCTCACCTGGACGCCACCGTCGTTCTGTCCCGTGACATCGCTTCCCTGGGTATCTACCCAGCGGTCGATCCACTGGACTCGACTTCGCGCCAGCTGGACCCGAACGTGATCGGTCAGGACCACTACGACACCGCTCGCGGTGTTCAGTATGTTCTGCAGCGTTACAAAGAGCTGAAAGACATCATCGCGATCCTGGGTATGGACGAGCTGTCGGAAACCGACAAGCAGTTGGTATCCCGCGCTCGTAAGATTCAGCGCTTCCTGTCGCAGCCGTTCTTCGTGGCTGAAGTCTTCACCGGTGCCTCGGGTAAATACGTTTCCCTGAAAGACACCATTGCTGGCTTCAAAGGCATCCTCGCCGGTGACTACGACCATCTGCCTGAACAGGCGTTTTACATGGTCGGCGGCATCGAAGAAGCGATCGAGAAAGCCAAGAAACTGTAATCCAGGCGCCCGGCAACGGGCGCTAATCAGGTTGAGGCATGCAAATGGCTATGACAGTCCATTGCGATATCGTCAGCGCGGAAGGAGAGATTTTCTCCGGTCTGGTCGAGATGGTGATTGCACACGGTAACCTGGGTGATATCGGTATTGCTCCAGGCCACGCACCGTTGATCACCGATCTGAAGCCAGGTCCGATCCGCCTGATCAAGCAGGGTGGCGAAGCCGAGGTGTTTTACATCTCCGGTGGTTTCCTTGAGGTTCAACCGAACATGGTCAAAGTGCTTGCCGATACCGTGCAACGCGCTGCAGATCTGGACGAAGCCTCAGCTCAGGAAGCCGTCAAGGCTGCCGAGCGTGCTCTGAATGAAAAAGGCGCAGATTTCGATTACGGAGCTGCTGCTGCACGTCTGGCGGAGGCCGCAGCTCAGCTGCGCACCGTCCAGCAAATTCGCAAGAAGTTCGGCGGCTAACCCCGGCGACCCGTTGCGCGATTGAGTAAAAGGGTAGCCTCGGCTACCCTTTTTCTTTTTTCGGCTTCTCGCCTGAATCATCAGCCCGGCTAATGTGGCCTGCTCGTCTGGAATCCCTTCATGTCTCTCGATATCGTCATTCTCGCCGCGGGTCAGGGCACTCGCATGCGTTCCGCTCTGCCCAAGGTCTTGCATCCTGTAGCCGGTAAATCGATGCTCGGCCATGTTATTCACAGCGCACGCCAGCTTTCGCCCCAGGGCATTCACGTGGTCATAGGCCATGGAGCAGAGCGGGTCCGAGAGCAATTGGCGAGCGATGATCTGAATTTCGTGCTCCAAGACAAACAATTGGGCACTGGCCACGCCGTTGCTCAGGCGTTGCCAGCGCTGACGGCCGAGACGGTACTCATTCTTTATGGCGACGTCCCGCTCATACAAGTAGAGACCCTGCACCGCCTCCTCGCGCTGGTAAATGATCAGCAGTTGGGTCTGCTGACGGTCACGCTGGAAGACCCGACCGGTTATGGCCGCATCGTCCGTGACGTGCAGCATCGCGTCAGCGCTATCGTCGAGCACAAGGATGCAACTGAAGAGCAGAAGGCTATCAAGGAAGGTAACACCGGAATCCTTGCGGTACCGGGCAAGTGCCTTGCCGACTGGCTGGGCCGCCTCTCCAATAAAAACGCCCAGGGTGAGTATTACCTGACTGACGTTATTGCCATGGCCGTCAATGATGGCCTCGTGGTCGCGACTGCTCAGCCCGACGACGCCATGGAAGTGCAGGGCGCCAATGACCGTAAACAGCTTGCCGAGCTCGAGCGTCATTACCAGCAGCGCGAAGCCCGCCGACTCATGGCGTTGGGTGTCACGTTGCGCGACCCGGCGCGTTTCGACGTTCGTGGCGACGTCACTGTTGGCCGCGACGTGATGATCGACGTGAACGTCATCCTTGAGGGGCGAGTCGTCATCGAAGACGACGTCTCCATCGGGCCGAACTGCGTGATCAAGGACAGCACCTTGCGCAAGGGCGCAATCATCAAGGCGAACAGTCACCTTGAAGGGGCGATCGTTGGCGAAGGCGCGGATGCAGGACCTTTTGCTCGTTTGCGCCCGGGCAGCGTGCTCGACGCCCGTGCCCATGTGGGTAACTTCGTCGAATTGAAGAATGCTCATCTGGGCGAGGGCGCCAAGGCAGGCCATCTGACCTATTTGGGTGACGCAGTGATCGGCGCGCGCACCAACATTGGCGCTGGCTCCATCACCTGTAACTACGATGGCGCGAACAAGCATAAGACGGTGATGGGCGAAGACGTGTTCATCGGCTCGAACAACTCGCTGGTCGCCCCTGTGCATATCGCGGCAGGCGCTAGCACTGCCGCTGGCTCTACCATCAATCAGGATGTGCCGGCCGAACAGCTTGCGGTTGCCCGTGCTCGCCAACGCAACATCGAAGGCTGGAAACGACCCGTGAAAATCAAGAAAGACTAAGTTATCCACAGGTCACATCGGCTGCTTGCCAGGCAGGCAGCTGATCCCGAGTCGCTAAACAACCATCCCTCTACAAAATCGTTTAACCATCCTCCCCAAAAATCCAACTCCCCCTTGACGTATATCTTTCGATGAGCTTTCATTGCGTTCGTTAACTTTCGAAACGAAACTTAAGGCAATCATGTCGAAACGTAACACGCCTCAACGCCGCCACAACATTCTTGCTCTGCTCAATGAGCAGGGGGAGGTAAGCGTGGACGAGTTGGCCAAACGCTTCGAAACGTCCGAGGTGACGGTCCGTAAGGATCTGGCTGCGCTCGAAAGCAACGGGTTGCTGCTTCGTCGTTACGGCGGCGCCATCCCGATGCCCCAGGAATTGATCGGCGAACCCGGCCAGCCCGTTTCTAGGTTCAAACAAGCCATCGCACGCGCGGCTGTTGCCCGCATTCGGGAACACGCACGGATCATCATCGACAGCGGCAGTACAACGGCTGCGATGATCCCGGAGCTAGGATTGCAGCCGGGCCTCGTGGTGATGACCAATTCCCTGCATGTCGCCAACGCGCTGGGTGAACTGGAGCACGAACCGGTCCTGCTGATGACCGGCGGCACATGGGACCCGCATTCAGAGTCGTTTCAGGGTCAGGTGGCGGAGCAGGTGCTGCGTTCCTACGACTTTGATCAGCTGTTCATCGGCGCCGACGGCATTGATCTTACCCGCGGTACAACCACATTCAACGAGCTTCTTGGGCTCAGCCGGGTGATGGCCGAAGTTGCCAGGGAAGTGATCGTGATGGTCGAGGCCGATAAGGTCGGTCGCAAGATTCCCAATCTGGAGCTGCCCTGGGGCAGCGTCCATACCCTCATTACCGATGACCGCCTGCCTCAAGAGGCACGCGAACAAATTCAGGCTCGCGGCGTAACCTTGATTTGCGCTGCTGTTTCCTAGGAGAAGAACCATGTGTGGAATTGTCGGCGCTGTTGCTGAACGGAATGTTACTGCCATCCTGCTGGAGGGCCTCAAGCGCCTGGAATACCGGGGCTACGACAGCGCTGGCGTGGCGTTATTCAACAACGCCGGCGTGCTTGAGCGTTGTCGTCGGGTCGGCAAGGTCAGCGAACTGGAGCGGGCGCTCGCTGGCGAACCTGTCACAGGCCGCCTCGGCATCGCCCACACCCGTTGGGCGACCCATGGCGCACCGTTGGAGCGCAACGCTCACCCGCATTTTTCCAACGAGCAACTGGCGGTGGTGCACAACGGCATCATCGAAAACCATGAGCCGCTTCGCGAGCGCTTGAAGGGCTTGGGTTATGTGTTTACGTCTGACACGGACACCGAGGTCATCGTCCATCTGCTGCACCATAAACTGCAGGACACGCCCGATCTGGCTGCGGCTCTGAAGGCCACGGTCAAGGAACTGCACGGCGCGTATGGCCTTGCGGTCATCAGCGCACATCAACCGGATCGCCTGATTGCTGCCCGCAGTGGCAGCCCGCTGGTTGTGGGTCTGGGCCTTGGGGAAAACTTCCTCGCCTCCGATCAACTGGCGTTGCGTCAGGTGACGGACCGCTTCATGTATCTGGAAGAGGGTGACATCGCCGAGATCCGTCGCGACAGCGTGCAGATCTGGGACGCATCCGGCCTGCCCGTCGAGCGTGAGATCGTTCAGTACCACGAGGGCGCAGAAGCGGCGGACAAAGGCGAGTACCGCCACTTCATGCTCAAGGAAATCCACGAGCAGCCAAAAGTCGTGCAGCGCACCCTGGAAGGCCGCCTCGGTCAGCAGCAGGTTCTGGTGCAGGCATTCGGACCGCAAGCGGCGGAGCTGTTCGCCAAAGTACGCAACGTGCAAATCGTCGCGTGCGGCACCAGCTATCACGCCGGCATGGTCGCGCGTTACTGGCTCGAAGGCTTGGCCGGCATTCCCTGCCAGGTCGAAGTCGCCAGCGAATTCCGCTATCGCAAAGTCGTGGTCCAGCCGGACACGCTGTTCGTTTCGATCTCGCAGTCCGGCGAGACCGCCGACACCCTGGCCGCGCTGCGCAATGCCAAAGAACTGGGTTTCCTTGCCAGCCTGGCGATCTGCAACGTAGGCATCAGTTCGCTGGTGCGTGAATCCGATCTGACCCTGCTCACTCAGGCCGGCCCGGAAATCGGCGTCGCGTCGACCAAAGCGTTCACCACGCAGCTGGTCGCGCTGATGCTGTTGACGCTGTCACTGGGTCAGGTCAAAGGCACGCTGGGCGCTGGCGTGGAAGCAGAACTGGTTGAAGAGCTGCGCCGCCTGCCGACCCGCCTGGGTGAAGCACTGGCGATGGACACGACGGTGGAGAAAATCGCCGAACTGTTCGCCGAGAAGAATCACACCCTGTTCCTGGGTCGTGGCGCGCAATTCCCGGTGGCGATGGAAGGGGCGTTGAAGCTCAAGGAGATCTCCTACATCCACGCCGAAGCCTACCCGGCGGGCGAACTGAAACACGGCCCGTTGGCACTGGTGGACAGCGACATGCCTGTCGTCACCGTGGCACCTAACAACGAGCTGCTGGAGAAACTGAAATCCAACCTGCAGGAAGTGCGTGCACGGGGCGGCGAGCTGATCGTCTTCGCTGACGAACAGGCCGGGCTGGTCAACGGAGAGGGGACCCACGTGGTTTCCATGCCCCACATCCTCGACGCATTGACGCCGATCCTTTACACGATTCCGCTGCAACTGCTTTCGTATTACGTGGCAGTGCTCAAGGGTACGGATGTGGATCAGCCGCGTAATTTGGCGAAGTCCGTGACGGTGGAATAAGTTATCCACAGCGTACTGCGCTGATCTTTGTGAATTAAGTCCGTCGCATGCGAAATAAACCTGTCGCGTTCGTAAAACCGGTGTGGCCCCCGCTTTTGTGCGCAGTGCCGAATTCGTTGCTGAGCTCCCTGTTCTCAACGGAGTGCTGGGAGTACGCGCGTTGATCGTAATACTCAGTGTCCCTAAGCCGGGCGCGCTGAGAATGCGGGCTCCCGCTCCATAGCGGCCGCTTGCGGTATCTCGGACACCGCAATGAGGACCATGAGATGGGAATCAATGATTCGAATCTCGCACTGAACTGACCGATGAAGCGCATAAGATGTAATCTGAGTACATCGGTCGAGTGCTTGAGTGGAGGGAGTCATGAAGATCACCGGTAAAGTTGAGATCGAAGCCATCACAGATGTTTTATGCGACGTCTGCCGACTCACCACCAGATCAGAGAGCGGTAATTTGCAATTTGCCACGCTGCAAGCACTTTGGGGGTATGGCGCCGAGCACGACGGCGAGCGCTACGAGCTTCACCTCTGTGAGGGGTGCTTTTTTCAGGCAGTTGCTAATCTCAAACAGCAACGCCGTGTGCAGAACTTGTTTTGCGATGATGATGGCATGTTGAGCGATGATTTCGGGTTAGTGGCCGAGGATGATTTCTTCGGCGACACCCACCAGGGCTAAGGGTTGTTGCTCCCGCGCATCGGAAATAGTCGCGGATGGGATCAAAAAGGGCCATGCACCCCTCTGCCTCCAAAAGTGTTGGTAATGTATTTATTGCACTGGTAAGCAACCCCGATGCTTGATGCATAGTAGAGATCGACAGCGTCAAAGATGCCAAGTTGGTCGCGGTCTCTGACTTCCTACGATGCAAAAAATGTCAGTGAATGACCGCAGGCGCATGAACGTAGAAAAAGGAGCTCGCCGCGCGTACCTGGGCGGCTAGAAACGAGCATCCGACAGCGCTGCTGAGCAATGCCCCACCGTGCCACTGTGCGATGACTGTGTAGAACCCGACGATAAAGCGGGTGCTAAATCACATCATCGTCAGCAAAAGGGAATATGACGACAGCTTTGGCGACGTCTGCGAAATTTGTGGTCCACCGCCGAAGAGGAAGCCGAAGCCAAGGCGGGATATCTGAAAGGAGCTTCATCTGGAATGATGCGCCGGACTTTTGTCCGACAAGCTTCCCCTTGTTCCACGGTGAGCCATTCGTTCGTTTTACAGTGTTCATGGAAAGACCTCCTATCGGTAGGAGGTTCAAGGATTGCTGAGTCCAATCGTAAAAGATGCGGAGTACCTAATTGAATTAGCTAGCCTTGGCTGCATACGGACCTCGTATCTGTTTGCATTGCCATGGCAGCCACTTTTTGGCCAGGACTAGCTGGTAGAATCCCGTCGGTTTTACGATGAAACTCTGAGACGTCAAATGAGCAAAGAATTGACCGAAGAAGAGATGCGTCAAGCGTTGTTCGGGAACGCTCAAATATCCGCGCGAGTAAGCCCGCCGTCCTTGACAGAGGTCGAGGCGCCCATCTCAAGGGCGGCAAAAAAGAAGCCTGCCAAGACCTTCACCCCGAGGCTGCTGGTCACACTCCGGGTAAGCAACGAGTTTGAAGGCAAGACGTATGAAATCCTACATGAGGCCGATACCCTGAGTACTCTACTGGCGGAGCAGGAAGCCACAAAGGCAGCCAGGAGGAAATACCGCTATGTGGAAGTCGTATCGGTCAAGTCGATGTAACTGAAATGCACGACACGCCGTCATGACTGCTCGCTGTTGGCTAGAAACCTTCGGTGCGTATCGCGCCTGATTTGATGCAATCGGGCCGAGAATCCGTTGCATCCGCACCCCCGTGCCCTTGCTAGCAAAGCGCCTAAGAAATGGACCATTCCAGGTCTTCAAGGATGTGCCGGAGAATGGATATGAAAGCCGACATTAGCGATGCCCCTGAGCGAATCTTCCGAGGGCATCACAAACATAACGTCCTCTATATGGCGATCTGTGTGCTAATCGCGAGCTTGGCGACGGTAGCTACACTTCAGTTGATTGGCCGAGCTCCAAGCCTCGACTCAGCATACAAGCGGACGGAGAGCTCGACTGGACGGGAAGAACAACTGACTGTCATAAATCCGATGCCGCCGAGGCAGGACCTCAATTCATCATGGCTTCGAGCATCATCGGAAATCCGTTCACCAGACAATGCGCCTAGGCAAACGGTTTTCAATGATCAGAACTTCGTTCCTAGAGGCGCTGACAATGTGGTCGCTTTTCGAGTTAGCTCCGATCTTTCGCCAAGGCCAGAGGCTCCGAAGAAACCGAAGTTGACGATCGTCCGGCAGTCGCCGAGCATGAAAGAACGTGCGTGCTGGCCTTACAGACAGGGAAGTATCGAATCGCGAAATTGCCACGCCTCAATCGGCCTCAAGCATCGTGACTAAATGACCAAGCGCAGCGAAACCATGTTCTGTCTCGTCACACATGGCTGCGGGTCGAAAGCGGTGATCCACGGCCGACCGCTATCGATCCAAAGCGTCGCTCAGCCCTTCGGCATCTTGCTGCGTCTTGACTGCGCATAACGGATTTTTGGTAAACCAGGCCAGCTCAAGGTTTGACTGACAGCAGTTTGAACCTGCCGCAGGCAGCTACTGCCTATGGATTCTGCTGATAACAATACACTGTTCATGCAATTCTACTGAAAGCCAGCAAAACCCCATTTTCGCCTTCCTATCCTTTTTCACACGGTTAGCGGGCTGTTCGGCCTCACGGCTTAAGCCGATGGGCATGTGAGGTCAGTCAAGCATGCCAGGCGCTCGCCAAAACTGCTGCTCAAACCCTTCTGATGCTCTGCGCCGCAACAACGCCGAAGGCAACTCATTAAACAGCTTCTGATACTCCAGAGTGAAATAGCTCGAATGGCCGAACCCCCAGCGTTCCGCCACCTCGGCGATATTGGCATGGGGGTTCTGCTTCAAGGCACGACGCGCGCCGTTCAGGCGTACTGAGCGCAGGTATTGCACCGGCGTCACTGCCGCTACTGACTGAAAGCTGTACTGCAAGGTGCGCCGCGAGACCTTCAGCCGCTTGCATAACTCCAGAACGCTGGGTGCGGCGTCAGGGGCTTCCATCAGCCATTGGTGGCAACGCTCGACGATATAGCCCCGGGTGCTCGGCCGCGGCAACGCCTTGCCTGTGTCAACCACGGTCTCGAGCCACTCGACCATCAGCATCGTCAAGCTGCGCTTGATCTGCAGCGTCTGCCAACCGATGCACTGCACCATCAGCTCCTGCAGCGCGCGAATATCCTTGGCCAGTCGCGCAGGCGGCAGGCATACCCGGCGGGACGCGGTTGATACCATCAACACCTCGAGCGCGGCCTCGTCCAGCAATCCCTGCAGCGAATTGAACGGTACCGACAGGCACAGCACATCCATGCCCCGCGGCGTCACCACCCGATACTCGTCGATTGCCGGAAGCACCGTGGCGCGGCCTTGGGCGATCATTCCCTGTTCATCCTCTTGCGGCCACGACAGCGGCAGCAGGATATTGACCGCATCGCACGGAAAGTTGATGCACTGCACCACTTGCTGGTTGAGGCGCTCGCGAAATAGCTGCACATCGTCCACCTGGGCTACGTCCAGCCAGCCGTCCAGCCCCCCGCTGCTGAGTTGATCGTACTGCTGTTGCCAGCCCGGCAAGGCATTGGCGTGCTCGAAAATATCAGTGGTGTGCAGGGACTGGTGCATACGAAGTCTCGAAAGGGCGCGCTCGCGAATGAGCAGATGTTACAAAATGTTTGCAACTGTCATGCCGCCCCGTGACGTGTCTTTCCTGTCCGAAATAAATGTCAATTTGCCCTTATTTGCAGCATCGCCGCCTCAACTTTGTGCACCGCTATAGTACAAGCATACAATTCAAGCCGTGAAATCACCGGTTGCCACTTTGTGTTAATTCCCCGCCCGCTCTCAGCCGTAGAGTGAATCCGCAGGCCAGTTCAACCGCCGAACCTTGGCATGTATAAAAAGTTGTCTGGCACGTGCGCAAAAGAACGGTATCCAGCCGTCACCGGAATAAAAAACAACCTCACTTGGCCGGGAACTCAAGGACACACTCATGGGTAATATGTTCAAACATCAGCGCTTCGCCATGGCCCCGTTGGCCCTGGCGCTGGCCCTCGTCAGCCTCACGCCCCAGGCCCAGGCCCACGGCGGCGCGGCAGAAATGGTACCGCTGCAAAGCACCCTCGAAACTTTCGGCGCTACGGTTAAATATGATGACTACGCTAACGTCTTCGTGATTTCCAAGGACGGTGCCTATGTCAAGGTCAAGCCTAATAGCAAAGTGGCTATGCTCAATGGCAAACGTCTGGAAATGAGCGTGCCGGTGGTGTTCAAGAACAATACTGCCTACATGTCCCACGACTTCATCAACGAAGTCTTCCAATCGGGCTTGGATAAAACCTTTGTGGTTGAAACCCGCCCGCACCCGCTCAATACGCTGAGCGTCAATGAAATAAAAACCGCCGTGGCCGCCGTCCAGGCGTCGGCGCATGCGAAGAGCAACCTGCGCTATACCGCGATCTCCCTGCGTGAGCCAAAAAAGAGCGAAGTGTGGGACTTCGTCCTCACTGGCAAAGCGGTAAGCCAGCCCCGCCAAGCCGATGTGGTGGTGCTCGACGGAAAGTACGTGATCGAGGCCGTGGTCGACCTCAAGAGCAAGCAACTGCTGAGCTGGGAGCCGATCAAGGATGCCCACGGCATGGTCCTGCTGGACGACTTCGCCACGGTGCAGAATGTTATCGAAGCCAGCCCCGAATACGCCCAGGCCTTGGCCAAGCGCGGTATTACCAACGTTAAGAAGGTGGTAGCCACGCCGCTGACTGTCGGCTACTTCGACGGCAAGGACGGCCTCACCCAGGACAAGCGCCTGCTCAAGATAGTCAGCTATCTCGATGTCGGCGACGGCAACTACTGGGCTCACCCTATCGAAAACCTGGTGGCGGTGGTCGACCTGGAGACCAAATCGATCCTCAAGATCGAAGATTCCGGCGTGATTCCTGTACCGATGAAGCCTACCCCCTACGATGGCCGCGGCCGCAAGGGCGCCACGGTCAAGCCGCTGGACATCACCGAGCCCGAGGGCAAGAACTACACCATTACCGGTGACAGCATCCACTGGCAGAACTGGGACCTGCACTTGCACCTCGACTCCCGCGTTGGCCCGGTAATTTCAACCGTGACCTACAACGACCAAGGTAGGAAACGCAAAATCATGTACGAAGGCAACCTTGGCGGCATGATCGTGCCCTACGGTGACCCGGACGTGGGCTGGTACTTCAAGGCCTACTTGGACTCAGGCGACTACGGCATGGGCACCCTTACCTCGCCGATCCAGCCCGGCAAGGACGCACCGCAGAACGCTGTGCTGCTGGATGCTACCATCGCTGACTACACAGGCGCACCGACCAAGATCCCACGCGCCATGGCCATATTCGAGCGCTACGCCGGCCCTGAGTACAAGCACGCGGAAATGGGCCAGCCGAACCTTAGTACCGAGCGCCGCGAACTGGTAGTGCGCTGGATCAGCACCGTGGGCAACTACGACTACATCTTCGACTGGGTCTTCCAGGAAAACGGCGTGATCGGCATCGACGCCGGCGCTACCGGCATCGAAGCGGTCAAGGGCGTGAAGTCCACCACCCTCCATGATGCCACCGCTAAGGAAGACACCCGCTACGGCACGCTGATCGACCACAATATCGTCGGCACTACCCACCAACACATCTACAACTTCCGCTTGGACATGGACGTCGACGGCGAGAACAACTCGCTGGTTGAGCTGAACCCAATTGTGGCCAAAAACAACCGTGGCGGCCCGCGTACCAGCACCATGCAGATCGACCAGCAGGTGGTAAGCACCGAGCAGCAGGCCTCGCAGAAATTTGACCCTGCGACCATCCGCTTGATCAGCAACCCGGGCAAGGAAAACAAAATGGGCTACCCGGTCTCCTACCAACTGATTCCTTATGCCGGCGGCACGCATCCGGTGGCCAAGGGCGCCAATTTCGACAGCGACGAGTGGCTATACAATCGCCTCAGCTTCATGGACAAGCAGATCTGGGTGACCCGCTACGACCCGCAGGAGCGGTTCCCGGAAGGCAAGTACCCGAACCGCTCGGCAACCGACAGCGGTCTGGGGCAGTTCACGGCGAACAACCAGTCGATCGAAAACACCGATGACGTGGTGTGGCTGACCACCGGTACCACACACGTGGCTCGGGCCGAGGAATGGCCGATCATGCCGACCGAGTGGGTGCACTTACTGCTCAAGCCATGGAACTTCTTCGACGAGACGCCGACCCTCAACCTCAACACGAAACTCTGAGTTCAGTCGCCTCGCAGGCCGTCAAAGAGCCGGTATAAACTCTCACCGGCGTCTGGCAGCGGCCCGCCAGCGGTTTCTATGGCCATGCCCAGCCACTCCTCGGCTTAGGCTTAGATCAACCTGTAGATATTGCGGCCTATGTGCCGGAGGGTGCAGTCCTTCCAGTCAGTGGGCAGCAGCGTGCGGTACTCTCCGGGTGAATTCCAACCTCGTGAATGCCCCTCCAACACTCAAAACCCGTCCTAGGTCATCGGCGATCGGTCACTGGAAATAACGGGATATCCGTTAAATAGGCCCCCGGACTTTCCCACCGTCCGGGGGCCTTTTTCATGCCTTTCGGTTACCGACTTGGGGTAAACGGGCAACCGATTTAGGCTAAGTCGGTTTCGGGTGCAAACCTGCCCCCATGCGTGCCTGGACCACAGTAAGCCCCATTTAAGGGGTGACCAAGGCGCTATCCGTCCAGCGTTTGAGATTGCCCCTATGAGCGTGACAAAGCCACATGGCCACGTCTAGAATGGGTGCGTTAATAGCACCCATGAGCAGCCTTATGAGCGATGTTGTGAGTTATCCAAAAGGCGACCTGCGGCGCATGCTCTGTGTGCTTGCTGCAATCGACTCAATACCCGACGCCACGCTGGTAAAAATTGCGGCAAAGACCGGACTCGACAAGAAGACCGTCACCAATCTAATAACCCAAGCGGGTGAACAGGCGGGGGTCAAAATCATCAAATCGGGGCCGGTTTATACCCTCGAAAGCTGGGGGCCAATAATTAAGCGAGCCGGTGCAAAAATGGTTTTGACAGGTGCTTTTAACGCACCTAAAATTCCCACATAAGCATTTATGTGGGAAGGCCGCAATGAAGTATTTCGAGTGGGAAGGCGCAGTGATCGAGGCGGTGGCCGAGTCGATGGCCATCAGTCATTCCGACGCAGCGGGCGTCGTTGAGGCGCAGCCGTTCTACATGCAGCAATCCTGGGGCAAGGGCATGGATGCGCAGCTGACCGCTGCCAAGGTCATTGAAGTCGCCCAGGAGCAAGCCGAGGAACGGGCCATCGCTCCAGCGCCCAAGCAAGAGCGCATGCTGTTCGGTGACGAGGCTGACGCTCACGCCTTCTGGAAGGACAAGGAGTTCAAGGTCTTTGCCGTGGATCTTGTCCAGGGCAATGGCAAAAAGCGGAAGGTCATTCGCACCATGTACGTGCGCTCACGAACTGCGAGGGGAGCAGCTGAATGCGCGAAGGCAAATGACTGGTCGGCGAGCATCAACTGCGCAGCCTCTTCGCGGCGTAGCCCGTGGTACAGCAGCACCCCCAGAATCGCCCGATCGCGCTTGCCTTTGGGCGTGTCCGGATCTAGCGCATCAAGCAGGGCCTTGGCCTGGTGATCACCAAGCGCTGGAGTCTTGCCTTCATTGGTTTCGATTTTAGGTCTTTTGACCCCGTGCACCGGGTTGCCGCCCGCGACTGCGTTGCTCTCCAGCAGGTGATCGAACAGGCTGGCCAGCGCCGCGAGTTTGCGGCGGATCGTGGCACCGGCGAGGCCGCGCTGTTCCAGCTCGGCGCGCCAGGCTAAAACGTGTGCGCGATTGACCGAGCGAAATTCCCCTGCTGCAGTAAGGCCAACAAATCCACAGAAGTCTTCGAGGTCGGCCTGATAAGCCCGCCGTGTGCGCGGGTTGTCGATATTGGCGAACCATTCGACCGCTGCCGGCACCTCAGCCAGTATCTGAAACTCGGCAGCGGTCAGACGGCGTTTGCCGGCGATCTGCAGCTGTGTCTTGCTGCGCCGGCATTAGAATCGGCAGGGTGATTCATGCGTCGACATCTACGTAATCGTCAGGCATTCGATATAGGGTTGATCCATTATCTGCCAAAACCAGCATCCATTGATGGCTGTGGTCTTTTCCTGTTCCTTTTGCCGAAGTTTTCACCTGGAACGCCCGATCGAATTTATGGGGCAAATACACCATGTCGGTTCCTGCTTTTACGGCTTTAGCGCGAATACGCTTCACCCAGAGCGGACGACCTGCATCTTTGATCTTGACATGCACGGGTTTTTTGCAAGTTTTACAGGTCCACTTTTCCATGTTCACGGCGTCCGGCTCCAAATCAGTGCGTTGACACTCTCTGTTGACACACTTGTATCTTTCGTCGTGCACATTGTTGACGTATGACACCACGGTGAGATCCTCCCAATAATTGTTGATAACGAGTTTCTTATAATTTTGAGTACTGATGTCGCAGTGCATACCGGGGCTATTCAACCGCGCTTCTTGCTCGCCACGTTTTGGGGGAGCGGGCAAAACCCATCATCGCGAGTATCGGCACTGCTTGGCTTTCTATCCATTAGCTCACTCCGTTGGGACCCTCCATGACTTGTCTGATTTTCTTTGCAAGGTCGGTCGGAATATAAGGCTTGGATATGACGTCGTAGTCAGTGCCACCTGTATCGGTCCGCTCAAGCGAGTTCTCTGAATATCCGGTTGTAAGCAAAATTTTCAGGGCAGGGTAAAGACGCTTGGCTTCCCGGGCCAGCATGATTCCATTCATGCCGCCTGGCATGATCAAGTCGGTAAACAGCAGGTCAAATGGACCGTCGTCTTTGAGAACGGTCAACGCCTCCTTGCCGCTGAGTGCGAGCGCGCAGGAATAGCCATATTCTTCCAATACCATTCTGGCCAGCTCCGCGACATCTGGGCGATCTTCCACGACCAAAATGCGTTCATGGCCTGATTGTTCCAGAATTTGCTCCGCAGCCGTAAGCATGTGCAGTTGACTATCATCCGCCGGAAAGTACATGCGGATCGTGGTGCCGATTCCCTCTTCGGAATAGATCCTCGCAGTGCCACCGGATTGCTTCATGAATCCGTACACCATGGACAAGCCTAGGCCAGAACCCTTGCCTTCCTCCTTGGTGGTAAAAAAAGGGTCCATGACACGGTTGACGATGGCCGCTGGCATTCCGGAACCATTGTCGGTAATCGCGACGCTCACGTACCGCCCGGGCATCAAACCGTCATATGAGGTTGAAGCCAGATCCTGGACCGCCACATTTTTGGTTTCAATAGTAAGTTGCCGATTTTCGGCAGCTTCCAGCGCATCCCTGGCATTGATGAAAATGTTAAGGAGAGCGACTTCAGTCTGCGTCGGGTCGACCCTGCAGTTCCACAAGTCGTGCTCGAGTACCAATCTGATGTCGGTGTCCACCAATGTGCGCACAGCCATTTCCTGGGCAGAGGTGACGGTGGCGTTTAGATTGATCACCCTTCCCTGAAGCTTTTGCTTGCGAGAGAACGCGAGGAGTTGTTGAGTCAACGTTTTCGCACGCTCCGCCGCGTCTCGGGCATTTCCAGCGCTGCGTAGTATTCGTTGCTGGTCGTATTGAGGTTTGTCGGCCGTGCGCTGGATCATGTCCAGGTAGCCGATCATCACCTGCAGCAGGTTGTTGAAGTCATGCGCGATGCCGCCTGTAAGCTGTCCCAGGGCTTCCATTTTTTGTGCCTGCCGGAGTCCATCTTCAGCATCGCGGCGGCGACTTACGTCCAGCTGGGAGGCAAAAAAATAAATCAAATCGCCAGCATCGTTGTACACAGGGGAGATAAACAACGCGTTCCAAAAGCTTGAGCCATCCTTTTTGTAGTTGACCAGCTCGACGGCGATCTCACTCTGTGAGTCGATCGCCTGGCGTACTTGCCGCACCACTTCGCGATCGGTTTCTGGGCCCTGCAAAAACCTACAGTTGGACCCCACAATCTCATCGCGGCGGTAACCAGTCATATCAATGAAAGCGTTGTTCGCAAAGATAATGGGGTTATCGGGACGCTTCGGGTCAGTGACGATCATGGGCATGCGGGTGGTCTCGACCGCCGCAAAAAAAATATTGTGGTCCGAACCGCTGATGTCACCAGTGGAACTGTTGTTAACGCGCGTTGATTGGTTCGGCATCTAAGTTCCGTAATGAAAGCAAGCGTGTGTTATCGACCTGAGGGCTTAGCCAAGAGGAATCAGGGGAAGAGGCGCGAGCCGCTGGCAAATGGTATAAAGCTGATCGATGTTGAATGGTTTAGGCAACCAGACTACCCCCTCGTCAGCCAGGGTTTCAGAGGCAGAGTGGAAACCAGAGGCGACGACAACAGGTATGTCAGGCTGGAGCTGGTGAACAAGCTTGACTAGCTCTACACCGTCGATCGTGCCGGGCATTTTCAGATCAGTAATCAGCAAGCGCAGTGGATGATCACACGCCTGTATGAACTGCCAGGCCAGATCAGCTCTGATGAACGGCCGCACGGTGTAGCCGTACAGTTCGAGCACATCCACCATCAGCTCAAGGATCAGTTCTTCGTCTTCGACAACGATGATTGAGTTCATAACCGTATAATTTCAGCGAGGATCCTGTTGTGACCAGCGATGGGGGTTGCGATTCAGACATTCTGCTGCCATTTGTCGATATCCCAAGGCCCTAGAAGTGCCTCACGATCGAATTGGCAGTGTCACTGAAAATGTAGTGGCCTGTTCTGAGGAGCATACGCTTAACGTGCCACCATGCGCCTTAGCGATCTGCGAGCAGATGTACAGTCCCAGTCCCAGTCCTTCCGAGGGGCTGTCGTGTTTTGTCCGAGTGAAGGGTTCGAAAAGTGAGCCAAGCAGCGATTCGGGAATAGGCTGTCCGACATTTGTGCACGTCAACTGCAGCGTGCTCTGGTTGACCTGTCCCTTGATCAGGATAGGTCCACCCTTAAGGCCGTGGGCCACAGCATTGGCAGCCAGATTGGACAGCAGTTGCTTGATCCGGCCTGGATCACATAGCAGGGTTGCCGCACCTGTGTGTTGAAAAACAATGTTTGCTTGCGGATTAGCCAAGCGCACTTCCTGTACCACAGGTTCAAGCGCTCCAAAAATGTCTGCAACCCGGCGAGGTTTAATGCTGACATCCCCTCCCAACTGACAGCGCGTAAAGTCCAAAACGTCTTCGATCAATGCCGACATGCGTGCAGCGCTCGTTCGGATGGCGTCAGCCAATACTCGGCGACGGTTCTCGGAGACATCACCGTGCAAGGCGTCTGCGCTCAGTCTGACGGCACTTAGCGGAGTACGAAGGTCATGGCTGAGTACCGCGACGAACTGCTCGCGCAGCCGCCCAATTTCGATTGATTCGCCCAACTGCGATTCACTGCGCCGAAGGCGATCGTGAAGGTCCAAATTTGAAGCAATCAGCTGAGCAAACAGCTCAAGCGTAGTGACGACATTTTGCTCGTTCAGTACGACCGAGGCTGTGTCCAGTGCGCATAACGTACCGAAGAACTGCCCGTCAGCTGTGATGATGGGGATTGATATGTGGCTTTGAGCGGATGGAATATCACTCGGCGCACAGACTGGGTAGTCAGATCGCGTTAGTTCGTAAAAACCCTCGCCATAAACCAATGATCGACGCATTCGGCGAACCTGATCACACAAGGTCTGCGCGCTCACACGCTCACTGCCGACGTCCAGTTCCAGTCCTGCATCATCATCCACTGCGCAAGCGATCCAGCGCGATTCCGTAACCCTTGCCACCGCCGCGAATCGCAAGCCAGTAGTGGCTTTGACCATCCTCAGAATCAGCGGAATGCTCTCCATCTGTTTGATTGAAGCAACGTCGATCGCAAAGCTTGAGTTTGGCATTCGAACAGAGGTCCTGGTCTGAGTGAGGCGAGTAGTAGATCTGTATGAGTATACAGTGCCTTACTCACTCAAGTGGATAGCCTTGCTAGGCACGTAGGTGAATAAAACCGCAATTTGGGCTAGCCGAGGAAGATACCCGACCAAATGAGTGTCAACTCGCATTTTCAATCGAATTCATTCTTGGCCGAAAGTAAACCGGGACGGGTGCCGGCGAACAGGGATGCGTTTTGCCAGTAACGGTATATCCGTTAAATAGTCCCCAGGACTTTGCGTGAAGTCTGGGGGCTTTCTGTGGAAGGCCACAACTGACTCACGCGAAAGAAGCTGCAGAAGGACGGGGATCCCAAGGTTCCTCATCGAATATCCAGCCCGGGGCAAAAGTGATTCACCCGCAGTGCTTCGCTGCGCAGGATCACAAATTGCACGCGGCTAGCGGGCGCAGTGAGGCGCGCTATATGGGGACATCGGGAAAAAAACTGCATAGATTTGGATAATGGCATGACTAGCTCCTCGTTCGGGTGGCAGACACATTGTTCACTTAAGGGATGTACTCGACATTGACGTAAGCATCACAGGGCATGGTCCCATAGTTGTAACCCCGGCGAGCGCGTCTTTTAGCAAGCCGATATGGATTCGCAACAACAGATGCTCTCCAGCGGCAAATCCGCTGTCGTTCAAAATCCTCGTTTGCTCAAGCAGCAGCTCGATACTGGCCTCGCGGCTGGGAGCTACCAGCGTTAGGATCGACGGCGCTGAGACAAGCTCATAAATCGCTGCAATGCTTTCACGGGAGGGGCACATCGTGTCCACTCAGGTTATCGATATGGTCGAAGCGCTCGACCAAGAAGTCGATTAAACTGCGCACTCGTGCGGAGAGGTATAACTGCTGTGGATAAACCGCATAAACATCCGCTCGCGCTGGTGTTTGATCTTCCAGCAGGAGCCGCAGACGACCACTGCGTACATAGCGTGCTATGTCCCATTCGGCCCGCAGCAAGATGCCGTAGCCTTCCAGCGCCCAATTCAGGGCGACTTCCCCATCGTTACAGCCCAGTGCTCCTCGAACTTTGATGTTCTGAGTGCGACTACCATTAGCGAAGCTCCATACACCGTAGGGCGTTTCGTTCTGCCTCAGAAAGATGCAGTTGTGGTTCTGCAAGTCCGCAAGCCGCTGGGGCACACCATGTTTTTCTAGATAAAGCGGAGAGGCGCATAGCAGACGGCGATTGGAGGCGATCTTGCGCGCATGAAAAGCAGCATCCGGCAGCGTGCCGAAACGAATGCCCAAGTCAAAGCCGTGAGTCGCGAGATCCAGCGGGTGATCACTGATTTCCAGTTGGATCTGCACCTCGGGGTAGCGCGAGAAAAACGCGGCTAGCGCTGGACCGATGTAGCGACGCCCAAAGCCTAGTGAAGCATTGACACGTATCAAGCCTTTAGGGGTTGCTCGACTACTGCTGACCAGCTGCTCAACCTCGTCGATCTGAGTGAGAATCCGCGCGGCATGGGAAAAATACAGCTCGCCTTCCGCCGTCAGACTCATCGACCGAGTGGTGCGGTTGATAAGACGAACACCTAGGCGCGCCTCCAGTGCTGTTAAGCGTTTGCTGACTGCAGGCGGCGTCACACCTAGCTCACGCGCGGTCGCGGCAAGGCTGCCCTGATTGGCCAGCAGGTGGAAAAACGAGAGGTCCAGAGTCTGACTCATTAGTAACTCAGGGTTATGGATGTAGTGATTTCGAGACACTCACACTGTTCTCAGTCATACATATACTCCGCTCACACCCCGATTGGACAGCCCTGTTCAACGGACAAAATAAAAACCGAGCGGGAAGTTACTGACGATGAGTACATACAAAATTGCAGCGGTTCCGGGTGACGGCATTGGCGTAGAAGTGATCGCCGCCGGGGTAGAAGTTCTCAAGGCCCTGTCGAAGAAATCCGGCTTTGACCTGGCCTTCAAGGACTTCGACTGGAACTCCGATAACTACCTGAGAAACGGCTACTACATTCCCGAAGATGGCCTGGAAGAGCTCAAGACCTTCGATGCCATCTTCTTCGGCGCTGTGGGTGCCTTGAACGTCCCCGATCATATTTCCCTGTGGGGCCTGCGCCTGCCGATTTGCCAGGGTTTCGACCAGTACGCCAACGTACGGCCGGCTCGCGTACTGCCCGGTGTAAAGAGCCCGCTGCACAACGGCGATCAGATTGACTGGGTGGTGGTGCGGGAAAACTCCGAAGGCGAATACTCGGGAAATGGCGGCCGTGTCCACCGTGGCCTGCCGGAAGAGGTGGCGACCGAGGTGTCAATTTTCACCCGTACAGGGGTTGAACGTATTCACCGCTTTGCCTTCGAACTGGCACGCAGCCGTCCGCGCAAACACCTGACAATGGTCACCAAGTCCAACGCTCAGCGCCATGGTATGGTGCTGTGGGACGAGATTTTCTACGAAGTGGCGAAAGACTTCCCGGACGTCAAAATCGACAAGGAACTGGTCGACGCCGTGACCACGCGCATGGTGCTCAAGCCCTCGACACTTGATGTCATAGTCGCCACCAACCTGCACGCCGATATCCTGTCGGACCTTGCGGCCGCATTGTCAGGCAGCCTGGGCATTGCGCCGACCGCCAACCTCAACCCGTCACGTCAATTCCCGTCGATGTTCGAACCGATTCACGGCTCGGCCTTCGACATCACTGGCAAGGGCGTCGCTAATCCCATCGCGACGTTCTGGACCGCAGCAATGATGCTTGAGTACCTCGGCGAGCCTGCCGCCGGCAAGCAACTGATGTCGGCGATCGAAGCGGTGACTGAAAGCGGCCTGCATACACCTGATCTGGGCGGCACGGCAACCACGCGCGAGATCACCGATGCGGTCATTGCACTGATCAATCGCTGAGTCAACGGCGCCACGTTCTGCCGATTCAAACACTGCTGCGGCACAACGCCCGGGGGGATCATGGATCCGACCCTTGGGCATTTCCTGACAACAATAAAAAATCAGGGCCCCGTCATGAAAAGAATTTTTGGAAAGCTCTACGTACAGGTTCTGCTGGCCGTTATCCTCGGCGCCATTATCGGGGTACTGGTGCCTGAGACCGGCACAGCGCTCAAGCCCTTGGGCGACGCCTTCATCAAACTGATCAAAATGCTTCTGGCGCCGGTGATATTCCTCACCGTGGTAACCGGGATCGCCAAAATGGAGAGTATGAAAGAACTGGGGCGCGTCGGCTTCCGTGCCCTGATCTATTTTGAGGTGGTCTCGACCCTGGCGCTGGTGGTCGGGCTGGTGGTGGTCAACGTGTTCAAACCGGGTGTTGGCATGAACGTCGACATCGCCAGTCTTGACACTTCGAGCCTTGCGACTTACACCACGGCTGCCAAACACGCCTCGTTCATGGATTTCGTCATGAACATCATTCCTGACACCATTGTGGACGCCTTCGCCAAGGGGAACGTGCTGCAAATCTTGCTGTTCTCGATTTTGCTTGGCGTGGCCCTGGCGCAGGTAGGCCCGCGCGCAAAGACCTTCGTGGACACTCTGGACAGCCTCATGCAGGGCATGTTCCGGATCGTCAACATGGTCATGCGCCTGGCACCCATCGGCGCATTCGGTGCTATAGCGTTCACCATTGGCAAGTATGGTTTTGGTTCGCTGTTCTCCCTCGGAAAATTGATGGCCTGTGTGTACCTGACGTGCGGGGTGTTCGTTATCTGTGTGCTGGGGCCCATCTGCCGCTACAGTGGTTTCAGCCTCTGGAAATTCTTGCGCTTTATCAAGGAAGAATTGTTCACTGTGTTGGGCACAAGTTCGTCCGAATCCGTCTTGCCACAGATGATCTCAAAAATGGAGAGAGCCGGTGTCTCCAAGCCGGTTGCCGGTATGATAATACCTTCAGGTTTGACATTTAATCCTGACGGCCAGGCAATTTATTACACTATCGCGGCAATTTTTATCGCTCAAGCAACCAACACACCTTTGACCCTCACAGATCAACTGATCGTTCTTGCAGTGCTGATGTTTACGTCTAAGGGTTCGGCCGGGGTAACAGGTTCGGGTTTCATCATTCTCGCAGCGACGCTAGCCTCTTTGGGTACAATTCCCGTGGCGGGTATGGTGCTGTTGTTAGGGGTGGATAGGTTCATGTCAGAAGCCCGGGCCATCACCAATACGATAGGAAATGGCGTTGGTACAATGGCGATTGCCAAGTGGGTAGGTGCCTTGGATAACGCTAAAATGAATCGCGCACTTAATAATGAGGCGGAACCTTTTGAGAGTGAAACCTTTCCTCGTGCAACTGCCGAACCGAGCTGTCCTCCGTTTGCAGAAAAGGGGGGGCGCGTTGCAGCACTCAAGTAACGAATGATCAGCGCTGACCAACTACCCCTCAGGCCGCCAGATTGCTGATCAGGCGGCCCATCGCGCTTTCAAGCAGACAATCCACAAACAATTGTTCGAAACCTAGGCTGTAAGGTCGTGCGTAATATCAGGATGAAAAGTGCGATGGATGAATATTTCTATGGATCATCGCATGAATTGCTGACTTTTTCGACTATATCATCCAGTTCAGACCATGGAAGAAGCAGAAATTTATTGGCACAGCCTGGATGGTGAGTGAATATACGATTTCCGCCTAATTCAATCTGCGATGCCCCACATGCTCGGCACACAACCTCATTTGCTATCAAGCGCCAATTCTTGTTCCATTCACATAGGGCATGGTTAGCTGTCATATGGACCTTCCAATCAAGACCTTTCCTGAGGTAAATCGTGATGCCAACACGTAGCAACATGAGTGGTAGATAAATCAGAAGCTATGGGATTCAGTCGTGGGTTTGATAATCGCAAGCTATACATCAGCCGTTAGCACTCAGACCTTGAATCGTTTGACCAACCCAATTAATGACTTATTGGAATTTGTGAGGGACTGAGAATTTTGCTCACTCGCACTGGCGCCAGATACCAGATCATTAACAATTTGACGCACAGTGACCATATTACGATTTATTTCATCGCTCACCGCACTCTGTTCCTCCGCTGCTGTAGCGATTTGCGTGCTGAAGTCATTGATCCTACTTACTGAGTCCGCCATAACATCAAGGCCATCAGTAACAAGTGCTGTCTTCTCGACCGTCGACTGGCATTTTTCTTTTGTTGCCTCCATCGCCAAAACAGCAGCACTCACACCTTCCTGAAGGCGGGAAAGCATTTCATTTATTTCGGAAGTACTGGCCTGTGTTCGTCCTGCTAGCGCTCTGACTTCATCAGCTACTACTGCGAACCCGCGACCTTGTTCTCCTGCTCTTGCTGCTTCAATTGCAGCGTTTAGGGCCAGAAGATTTGTTTGTCCTGCAATTTCTCCAATGACCATAAGCACTGAGTTAATGCGTCGTGCATCTTGCTCCATGGTTCTCACCTTGTGGGTTGCTTGATCTACTTCTGATATCAACTCATGCACGCTCAGAGAAGCATCTTCGACAATTTTCTTAGAGCTCAGTGCCTGGTCATTGGCTACGCGGGTCAGGCTGGCAGTATCGGCAGCATTTCTTGCAACATCTTCTGCTGTGGAGCTCATCTCAGTTATCGCTGTAACGGCCTGGTTAGTCTCGTTGACATGGCGGTCTAGTATCATCCGGGTTTCCAGCGTTCGACCCTGCAACTCGCTCACACCATTGGCTATAGCGGAAGACGAAAGAGACACATCAGATATAAGCGTCTGCAGGTAGCTGACAAAATTATTCACTGAAGAGCCAATCTTATCGACCTCATCATGGCCATCGACGTGTATGCGTTTAGTCAAATCCGCCTCGCCGCTTGAGAGCACATCGATATTCGATGTTAAGGTGTTTAAGCGCTTCATCAATTGCCCTAACGCGATAACGATGATGATTAGCATCAATAATAAGACGGGAATTTGTAGCCAAGCCAAAGCTTTCAATATTTTGTGACTTTGGGCGTTTAGGACATCAGTGGACTGCGCCACTGCCATAACCCAGGGTGTGCCTTCGATAGGTGATAGGAACAGCTTGTACTCAATGCCATTTTTTCCGGTATAAACGTCCTCATATTGGCTATCAATCGTCTGTCTATGAAGCAATTTACGCAACGCTTCGGCGAAGGGATACTGACCCGCAAGGTCACTAACATTCTTGAGAACGTTGTTCCCTGGAATTTCCGGCTGATTACTCAAAATTTTGCCGTCTCTCTCAACGATCATCAGCTCTGCATTTATCTCACGTTCTTTATTGGCCACTAGTTCGTCGAAAAAGCCCAGTGTCACATCAATCGTGGACACTCCATACGTCGCGTTATCTTTCTTTATGACCATTGCGCAGTTGGTTCGAGGCTGCGGGCTGGCGTCATCCTTGTAGGCAGCTGCCCAGGCGCATTGGCCGACTGGGCTATTCATGCCGCCTGTGTACCAAGGTTGATCGAAATAGTTGGGAGATTCTGGCAGATTCCAGTGGCTATTAAGAACAAGCTTGCCGGAGCTATCGCGATGATAAAAGGTACTGGCCTTCATTCTCCCAGTGACGCGTTTTTCGGGCAAAGGCCAGATCCCACCGCCGAACACCTTAATCTCACCATCCTGATTTATCATGCTGGGAAGCAGCATATCAATATTATTGCTCTCAAGAAGGGGAACTGTCTCGGTGATTACACGCTGCTGAGCTTGCACCTTGGCAAGTTCAGCTTTGATCAATTCGCCAAGCTGATCTGCTTCAGCCACTAATTGGCGCTCATCAGACTGGGTTAGGTCCGGTGTAATAAAGGTATTTACCCCTAGGGCCGTGCAGACGCCGATCAATAGTACAAAGCCTATGAATGAAGCTGCGTAACGGGATTTGATGGTCTTAAGCATCTCAAGCGCTCGAGTTGAGGGGCGTTGGTGGCTCACTGATGAACCATCTTTGAATGCCCTGGGTGATCTTTTGGACTGTGTCGAATTTTGGTAAATGCGGCAGGGCATGTTCAATAATTTGAAAATTCTTCCAGAATTTTAATTCGATCTGTTTATCTGGGCAGCAATGCACAACTATGCTCGTAGCTTTTTCGAACTATATTAAGAGTTGAAGGTATATTTTTTTAAGTCAGAATCAAATGGGAAAAAACTGCTCTATCACAGGCTACTTTTTTTTGCTGCACAGGGATTGAAGGTTATCTACTGCCTTGAAGACATTGAACATACATTGAGAATCACCAAACTGCGCCACTCCAAGATACCGGAAAGCTTCATCTAATAGATGGCTAGTTTCATGGAGCATCAGCAGATCAGCTTGAGGAAGCTCTTCGCTTTCTGCAACGCAGAGGATATTCTCTATCTCTGTGCGTATAGCATCAAGGTGTTCGCCCAGCTTACCCATAAGGTGGGAGCACGCGCGATTAACCTTGTCCTTCAAGGCTTTTGCTTCCTGATCGAGCAAGGTTGTTTCCGGTAGCTCTTTAGTACCATTAGATGTAGGGGTTGGACAGTTGACTTCACTAAACCTTGCGGTGATAAGCTTATTTTTAACGACTGCTATGTTAAACTCATATCTTGTCATTTGTTCATTTATTTCAACATATAAGTCTACTACCTGCCGAGCCAGCTGTAAGCAGTGATTCGTGGCGCGCTGGACCTGTCCTAACTGCGATGAAGTTGTACTCATTTCGTGCTCCGACTTTTGATATCCTCATCATATTGCCGAATAGCAGTCTGGCAAGGTAAAACATCACCACGGATGAAACAATTCGTTTTTACCACTATTTTCTTCGCTTTTCGTCAGAAGCAAATTTCTTTTAGGTAGCGTTACGTGAAAACTGCCTCCTTCCTTTACTGTTTGAAAGTCCTGGGCGAGAGACATTTTAGCCCACATGCAAGATTTTCAGTGAGCTATTGATTTAACCTGTCACCTGAGCCCGTTTTCTTAGTGCTTTAGTCTCGAGAATACTTAAGCAGCTTGTGCATTTTAAATGCTTACGGTCAACTATTGCGATACAAGGTCTGGAACGGAGTTTCCCCATATAATTCTTTATAGTATTTAGAGAGCGCTGCGGTGTCATTGAACCCCCACTTTGCCGCAACACACTGCCAGGATGCTAGCGATGACATGTTTGACAACTCATTGTGAACCCTGTTGAGTCGAATTTGCCTTAAGTATCTCATTGGCGTCGTCCCTTTGTATTTTCTGAAACCTATTTGAAGGTTCCTAATACTCGTATAAGAGTTGCTCGCAATATCCGCAAGCAGTATAGGTTGGTCCGCATGGGTATACATGTATTCTATAGAGCGTGAAATGTATCTTGGCAAATTACTACATTCGTTTGATCTGATAGATTGATTATGTGGGGTGAACTCTAATATAGAAGTTAGCAGAGCTTGTTTAATATAAGAGTTCGTAATAGGTGACATCATAGAAAAGGTATCGTCAAAACTGCTTTTTAGACATCCCGCAATATGATTGATCCGCTTCCATGCCGGTGATTCTGCAGGTAGTAAAGGCTGGAAATCTATCCTGTGGTTAACCGGATACCCATGAAGAGCATGAAACTCGTTATGAATAGTTTCTGCCTTTATCATTAGCGTATCCGTTAGCGTTCCGCGCAAAAACTGTCCCTGCACCAACCGTGAACTATCTATGACGCACATTTGATTTAGTGCATCAACTCTCCCGAGCTTGTTCATTTCCCAGGCTGAGAGGCCTGCGTAGGTGAAAGAAACAAAATAGACATCTGTGCTTATCTGTTTCTCAAATCCCCAGCCGGACTTGCTCTGGGTTGTACATAGGTCAATGTCTCCAATTGAATATGTAATTTTCTTGTAATCGAATTCTTTTGCTGATTCAAAACTGAGTGCTGGGGATAGTCCACAATTATTGTAGTATTCGATCAGTTCATCTTCTGTTTTCAAATGCACTGAAGAGATATTCTTTTTCACAATTGGTCTGCTCCGATATTTTTTGGATCCTTTAATTTCCGCTCCTTCACTGTATGTTACCGCCTTTAGCCGTTCTGTCATATTTGAAAATGGTCATGTGAGCTTGTAACAATTAGTATTAGTTAATTAACTACATGGTTCATATCCGTAATTGAATCATGCTAGCCGGTTCATCAAGTACGAAATCGATCTGTGGGTGAAGCTGGCCTCACGTTTTGCGCTGCACGGAGCTGTAGCTCAGGACTCAGCCCCTCTATCAATACTTCACCTTGTAGGTCGGTGAATCCTCCGGCCGGTTCTCCCGGCGATCATAGATCTTGGTCGTACTGATATTGGCATGACCCAGCCATGACTGGACCTTGGCGATGTCGGCTTCGTGCTCCAGGGCGTTGGTGGCTGCGGTGGCCCTGAGTCCGTGCACGCCCATACCGTCGACCTCGATCCCGGCCTTCTTCGCCCAGGTCGTCACCACGGTATAGATGCCGTTGGCCGTGATGCCGGCACCGGTCAATTTGCCCCGCAACGGGATGAATAGCGACACCTTCCTGTCCGCCAAATGATGCCCCGAGCTTTCCAGGTAATGATGAACACGCCCGGCCGCGATCGGGTGCAACGGCAGATAGCGAACCTTGCCCCCTTTGCCGTGCACCTTCAGGTGCTGGATACCGCGGCGTTCCTGGATATCGCTGACCTGCAGCAGCGCCGCTTCCTCACGGCGCAGCCTGTGATAGAGAAGAACAGCCAACAGCGCCCGGTCGCGCTGTCCTTTAAGTGTTGCTTCATCCGGCGCCTCGAGCAGCGCTTTCGCCTGGTGATCACCTAGCGACGGCGTCTTGCCTTCGTTGCTTTCAATCTTCGGGCTCTTTTACGCCGTGCACGGGATTGCCGCCGCCGATCGCATTGCTCTCCAGAAGGTGATCAAAGAGGCTGCCCAGCGCGGCCAATTGCGGCGGATCGTGGCGCCGGCTAAACCGCGATGCTCGAGCTGGGCGCGCCAGGCTAAAACATGTGATCGGGTGACCACGCGAAATTCATCGGCCCACGTCAATCCAACAAAACCGCAGAAGTCCTCCAGGTCATTCTGGTAGGCACGTCGTGTTCGGGGGTTGTCCAGGTTGGCAAACCACTCGACCGCGGCCGGAACCTTGGCCAGCGTCTGAAATTCGACCGACGTGGGTCGACGCTGATCGTTATGTCTGGCGTTCGTCAGTTCCTGCATAGTTATCTCATTATTGGTTCGTTATTGACCATTGCTTAATTATTCAGTCACGAAAGCAACGTCTAGCGCTGTCTATGCCTGCGCAACCGATAAACGGCATTATTTGGCGATAACGTATTTCTTACACCGGCAAGTAAAGGCCAGCCTAGCCAGCTAGCCTGATTGATTGCGGGCAAACCTGCTCTGTCTCAGATGACCGCGTCGACCTCTGGAAGAACGTCTCTCGGCATGAACAGCGAAAAAGTTGTGCCGTGGCCTTCCTGGCTCTCAACCGTAAGGCATCCTCCCGCCTGGATGACATACCCGTAGACCATCGTCAGGCCGAGACCTGTGCCTTTTCCCTCTTCTTTGGTTGTAAAGAAGGGTTCGAAGATCCGCTCGATAAGCGCCACAGGCATTCCGGTGCCCGTGTCAGACACCTGAATTCGCACACACGATTGACCGGTTACCAGTAGGGAGCCCTTGGCAGCCATCTGTTCACTGACATCTACATTGGAGGTGCGAATCGAAATGGTGCCTCCTGCTGGCATCGCATCCCGGGCGTTGACCATCAGATTGAACACGGCGCTTTCCAGTTGGTGTGGATCGACCTTCGTCAGCCAAAGGTTGGACGCCAAATCAGTCTCATATAAGACCTTTGATCCCAAGCTTCCACGACCAAGCTCAATTAGCGAAGTGATTAACGGATTCACATTGATCACTTCTGAACCAAGCTTGTGCCGTCTGGAAAAAGCCATAAGCCGGGCTGTCATCGTACTCGCGGTCTGGGACGCGCGCAGTGCATTGGCCAGATGCTTCTTTGCATGGTCGGGCTTATCGTTTTTAAGGTAATGCTCAGCGAGACTTGCCGAGCCCGTTACGGCCGTCAGCATGTTGTTGAAGTCATGCGCGATGCCCGTGGTGAGCTGGCCTACGATTTCCATCTTCTGAGCCTGAAACCGATCGCTGATCATCTGGACCCTCTCTTCCTCACGCTGCCTAAGGAAAGTGACGTCCTGCACGCAATTAACGAAGCCGATCTGGTGTCCACCTTCGTCAAAAAGAGGCGTGACGTTTGCAATAACGTTGCGACGGCTACCGTCACGCCGCTCAACGATCACATCGACATTCAGTGCGGGCTCACCTGTGGCCAGAACCTGCACCATTGGCGTCTGGTCATGGGGCAGGTAGGTGCCGTCACCTGCATAAAGTCTGTGAGCGCCGCAGAACTTCACCTCGGGATCACCCTTGACTGGGGTCTCTCCCCAGATCTCTGCTGCTTTGAGGTTGTAAGCAACAACGACGGCATTTCGATCGCAGATATAGAGCCCGACGGGAAGGTGTTCAATCAGATCCTGGCTGTAACGGGCGTTCCAAGGACCTTGTGTAATCCGGCGATCAGAATTAAGCGCCATGGTGTACCTGTGCGTTGAGAAGCATGCAGCCGGATGGCCGACCTGCATTGTCTCAATTTCCTGCAGGAATCAGGAAGCAGGAATTCTCTAAACTTTGCGATAGCCATTAGCCCGTGCGTACAATCCACCTGGGTGCGTAAAGCGATGTGCTGATCCGCAGGTTAAATTCCAATATCGGTCGGGCCGCCGGTGAGGAATGCCCGTGCCTGCGCCAAATACGCCCGCATCGACTGTTATCCCCCGGCCGCAAATCCTCACCAGCCGAGCATTGGCTGCGGTCGAGCGATTCAGTCATATCGAAGCCCTCAGTGGCGTCGTTCTTGTACTCGCCGCTATCGCTGCACTGCTCTGGGCCAACAGCTCGCCCAGCCTTTCCTATGAAATCTTCTGGCACACCCCAGTCGCCATCACCATCGGATCTTTTAGCGTAGGTCAGTCGCTGCACTTCTTGGTCAATGACGGCTTGATGACCATCTTCTTTCTCGTGGTCGGAATGGAGATTCGTCAAGAGATCCAAGACGGCGCTCTGTCGAACGCAAAGCTGGCAACGCTCCCGTTAGGTGCGGCACTGGGTGGTGTGCTAGTCCCTGCGGGAATCTACCTTGCTTACAACATGGGTACGGCGTCTGCACACGGCTGGGCAGTCCCGACCGCAACCGATATCGCGTTCGCCGTGGGAGTTCTTGCTCTGCTGGGCAAATCAATTCCAGCCAATTTGCGAGTCTTTCTGCTGGCTCTTGCAATCATCGACGACATTGCTGCAATCCTCATCATCGCGCTGTTCTACACCGCAAGCCTGCATCTTGTAGGGCTGGCGATCGCAGGCACAGGTCTCGCGCTTGTCTTTGTGATGCAAAGGATGGGAATCGGCTCGGCCTGGCTCTACTTGCTGCCGGGCTCGATTGTCTGGGGAGGCCTTCTCAAGCTCGGTGTACATCCAACACTGGCCGGCGTGATCCTTGGGCTTGTAACACCTGTATGGTCGGCACCGTCTCGGGAGCGGCCACTCGAAATCATGTCTCAGGCATTCCGAGATCTCACGCACCGGGTAGACCAGGGCGAGAAGAAGGTCTCAGCACCACTCAAGCAAATCCGGCTTGCCGAGCGTGAAGTGATGCCCCCTGTGCAACGAGTTCAGGAGGCTCTCCATCCGTGGGTCGCTTTCGTGATCATGCCGCTGTTCGCACTGGCGAACGCAGGGGTCAACTTCCATGGCGCTCAGCTAAGCGATGCCGCTGTAGTTCCGGTCGTCTATGGCGTCGTAATGGCGTTGGTGTTTGGTAAGCCCATCGGCGTGGTGCTCGCTACTTTCGTCTTGGTTCGCACGGGGCTTTGCAAACTGCCGGAACAGGTGACTTGGCGCGGGGTGATGCTTGTAGGCCTGCTCGCCGGCATTGGCTTCACGATGTCGATTTTCATCGCGGGCCTGGCCTATGACGACGACCGTTTATTGGCAGCAGCGAAGCTGAGCGTGCTGTGCGCTTCCTCTGCGTCTGCAGTGGTGGGTTTGCTGTGGGGCTTGTTCAACTTCAGAAAGCCGGCCAGTCGTTAGTTGGTACAGATATCATCCAACTCACCCTCACGTAACAGCGGAGTTTCGCAATGGTTGCTCGGTGGCAATGGCTGTTGATTCGCACGACCAGACGTCTGTGGTTCAGAGCGGGACTGTTTTCCCTACTGGGCGTTGTGACGGCGTTGCTGGCTGTCGTTCTCAGAGACCACATTCCTATAGACCTGCCTGGCAAGATAGGCGCTGACGCCGTCGACAAGATTCTGGGCATCATCGCGTCCAGCATGCTGGCCGTCACAACGTTTTCTCTAAGTACCATGGTCACGGCCTATGGAGCAGCCAGCACGGGTACCACCCCGCGCGCCACAACACTGGTCATGGAGGACTCGACCACTCAGAACGCGCTGTCGACCTTCATTGGCTCCTTTCTGTTTAGCCTGGTCGGCATCATCGCTCTAAGCACGGGTGCGTATGGCGCTCAGGGCCGGGTTATCTTGTTCGCGGTCACACTCGCCGTGGTGGTACTGATCGTCTACACCTTGCTGCGATGGATCGACCATCTGTCCAGGCTTGGCCGGGTAGGTGAGACGATCGACCGAGTCGAGGCCGCCACCATCAGTGCGCTCACGGAACGCCGCCAACTGCCTTACCTAGGCGGATGCGCCTACCCGGAGCCTCCGGGTCAGGTGCTGCCACTGCTCCCGATCCGCAGTCGGGAGGTGGGCTACGTGCAGCACATCGACGTGCCTGCGCTGGACGCCTTCGCACAGAAACATGCTGCGCTTATTTATCTTGAGATACTGCCGGGCAGCTTCATAAATGAGGGCGAGCTGCTGGCACAGGTAATGAGAACGAACACAGAACCGCTGGATGAACCTCACGTAAGGCAAATCCTGTCCGCTATCACCCTTGGTGTTAGCAGAACGTACGAGCACGACCCCCGCTTTGGTTTGTCCGTGTTGTCGGAGATCGCATCAAGGGCGCTTTCGCCCGCCGTAAACGACCCGGGCACGGCAATCGATGTCATAGGCAGAGGAATTCGCGCGTTCAATGCACAGGCTAGGTCTGGGACGCTGGAAAAGCCTGAAGTACAGTGCAGTTGCGTGCATGTGCGCGGGCTCTCCGTGGAAGACATGTTTGACGACTTCTTTTCGCCGATTGCGCGTGACGGCGCAGCACTTATCGAGGTCAACATCCGTCTGGTCAAAGCGCTTGCAAGCCTTGCGCATTGCTGCCCGGCTTTGTACGCCGACTTGGGCGCCCGTCACATCGGCGTCGTCCTCGAACGGGCGGAGGCGGCGATGACGCTTGACGGTGACAAGGCGCGGTTGAGAGCGTGCATTGCCGCCTTGCTCCCGTGAACCCGCCGTCAGCCTTGGCGATCCGTGCTCATTTCCTACAAGGGATAACTCGCTTCACCAGCGTTCCGATGCTCATGCCCTGAACCAAAATCGAGAACACGACGACCATGTAGGTCAGCGATACCACCACGTCCCGGGCATGCCCCGCCGGAAGTGACAGTGCCAGTGCTACTGATATCCCTCCCCGTAATCCGCCCCACGTCATAACGCTCCAGGCGCCGGCAGGCAGCCGAAAGCGTTTGCCCAGCACTGCGACGGGAGCGCCAACTGTCAGCAACCTGGCCAGCAATGTCAGCACGATAACGGCCAGTCCTGTGACAGCAAGCGTACCTGAGAAGTGAATCAGCACCACTTCCAGGCCAATGAGCACAAAAAGAACCGCGTTGAGGATCTCGTCAATCAACTCCCAGAACATATCAAGGTTCTTCTCGGTTTCTTCCGACATGGCATGGGAGCGGCCTTGATTGCCAATGATGAGGCCCATTACCACCATCGCCAGCGGGCCCGAGACGTGCAGATGACTTGCTAAAGCGTAGCCGCCAAGTACTGCGGCCAGGGTGATAAGTACTTCTTCCTGATAGCTGTCGATGCTTTTGAGCATTCGATAGGTGATGTAGCCCAACACCGCGCCAACCAATGCGCCGCCGCCTGCCTCCTCGACCAACAGTTGTGAAGCACCAAGCACTGAGGGTGCATCACCTCTGACAATCATCGCCAGAATGAGCGAAAACAGCACGACGCTGACTCCATCGTTGAACAGCGATTCGCCCGATATCACCAGCTCGACGCTTGCGGGTGCACCTGCTGACTTCAAAATGCCCATTACCGCGATGGGGTCCGTTGGAGAGATGAGCGCACCGAATACCAGGCAGTACGAAAGGGGCAGAGCCAGGTCAGTAAGCGAGAGCAGCGCCCAAAGCGCAAAACCAATGAACAGCGTCGAAACCGTCGTTCCAATGACCGCCAGTGATGCAACTTGCCATCGGTAGGCACGTAGCTGCGACAAGTCTACGTGTAGTGCGCCAGCGAACAGCAGCAGCGATAACATGCCTTGCATCAACAGCTCTGAAAAGTCGATGGACTCCACCAGTGAGGTTTCGAATGTATGCAGCGCCTCAAAACCCAGTGCACTGAGCGCCATGTTGACGAGCGAAAGCGCTAGCGCAATGCTCATTACGCCGATGGCGGGCGGCAAACCCACATACCGTCTGTTGAGAAACGCTAGCACCGCGGTGATGCTGAGAAATACTGCGACGGTGTCCAACATCGGTTTACAAGCTCCATGGGTTAAGGGGATGAGGGCGTTGCGTTGAAGTGCAACCCACCTGCTGTGTGGGCCCGGATTTCACATCGTATCTGTTAAAAACGCGAGATTTCAGTCGATGATTTGCTGACAATTGCGAAGCGGTGCTGCAAGTCATTTATCGGTTGAACCCTACCTCCTGAACACGTTCACGATGACAGCATCAGGACGCTAGTGGGGGTGGATATCACAAGGGAGCTGTCGCTGGGGACGTGGTTTCAGCGAGCTGACGGGCAGCCCTCATTCTTCAGGATTTCTAGCCGATAGCTTCAAGACCAGGCCTCTGGCCATCTTGCAGTGAGAAGTCCAATGCGCCTCAGAAATATAAACCTTGCTCCACGCGCCACCCTGTTTTTTTCGGCCATCATTATGCTGGTCGTGGTATTGGGCGTCATCGCCATACTGCAGATGGACAAGCTTCGCGATACGGAAAAGGATGTCGAACTCAACTGGATGCCCAGTATCCGGCAAACCGCGCTGATGAACTCGACCATTCTTCGCATACGCCTCGAGACGCAGCGGGCACTCGCGGATCCCCAAACCATTCAACAAACAGTCGACAAATTTCCCGGCTACCGCAAAGCCTCGAAAGATGCGGTCTACAACTATGAGCCGCTCATTGCGAGTGATCGGGAGCGGCAATTGTTCTTGGCTGTAAAAAAGTCTTATGACGACTACGCCGGTCAGCTAGACCTGCTGGAGTCTTTGCTGAAATCAGGCGATACAAGCGCCATTGTTAAGCTCGACGCTACCAGTATCCGTCCTCTGATAAATCAGATGGAGGGCCAGATCGAGGAGCTGACTCAATTTAACAACGAAGGCGCCACCCTTGCCGGCGCTCAAGCGACGCAAGTTTATGACTCCGGCTTTTACCTCGTCGTCGGCTTGATTATCTTCGTCGCGCTCCTGACCCTTTGTTTGGCAACTCTACTGACTAAAACGATCACGTCGCCCCTAGGAAACGCTCTCGGTGTCGCTGAACGCATTGCCTCTAGCGACCTGACAAAAGAGGTTGAAGTCAGCGGAACGGATGAAGCAGGTAGGCTTTTGAGTGCATTGGCCAAAATGCAGCAGAACCTTCGAAGCACGATCATGCAGATCGGGGACTCCTCATCCCAGTTGGCTGCCGCATCGGAACAAATGACTGCGGTGACTGAGCAATCCAGTCTTGGCCTGGTGTCACAGAACGATGAAGTAAATCAGGCTGCAACTGCCGTCACCGAGATGAGCGCTGCGGTAGACGAAGTGGCACGCAATGCCGAATCGGCTTCTGAAGAGTCCAGACGAGGCCAGGGCTACACGGAGGTTGGCCTCGAACGCGTATCGCAGACGCTGAAGGCCATAGAGAAGTTGTCGAGCAACGTGCAGGACACCAGTGAGCAAATCATTGGCTTGTCCACTCGTGCACAGAACATTTCAACAGTGGTTGAAGTGATCAGAGCCATTGCTGAGCAGACCAATCTTCTTGCGCTCAACGCCGCGATTGAGGCCGCTAGGGCGGGTGAACAGGGCCGAGGCTTCGCAGTCGTCGCCGACGAAGTTCGAGCCCTCGCTCACCGCACGCAAGTGTCGACGCAAGAAATCGAACAGATGATCCAGGCTATTCAAAACGATTCCGACCAGGCCGTAAAAGCAATGGCCACCAGCAGAGAATTGGCTGCCGAATCCCTGAGTGTCGCTGGCGATGCCAGCAGTTCTTTTGACCAGATCGCCACCGCCATTACGAGCATCAACGAGCGCAACATCCTGATCGCCACCGCTTCGGAAGAACAGGCGCATGTCGCCCGGGAAGTTGATCGCAACCTGGTCAGCATTCGAGAACTGGCCTCCCAAAGCTCGGCAGGCGCCAGCCAGACCGCAAGTGCGTGTAACGAAATGTCGAAGCTTGCGGTTAACCTGAATCAGCTGGTCAATCGTTTCAAGGTCTAAGGCATTCATACCTGATGGCGAGTTCGTCCGATATCTCTGGATGTCGGACGCTCAAACGGAGTGCAGTCTAAGCGCGAAGATACATGGCGGATCGAGTTTTTAGGCGTCAAACTGCGCTGAACTGGAGGCTGATCGTCCAGCAGTTCCAGTTGGCAAAATGCGAGCAGTGATGAACTATTACGCCTAAAAATAGAGTTTCAAATCAGGAGAAGGCCTCGTGAGCTATCGCCTGCTCAACTCAAGTCTTGATCCGCATCGTATGATTAGCATGTCGGGGGTACCACGCGATCTGCAGCAGTGCCTACGTACATGTATTGAGCGAATTAGCAGCGCGGAGAGCATTATGGAGCTGTGCCATGCCCATGGCCGCGCTTTAGGGTTCAGCACGGGTCTGGGCGTGGCTGAAGCAATCTCCGGTGCGCAGTTCAATGCGCTGGGTGTAGCCTTTGAAAGGGCTTTTGAAGACCGTCTTGTATCTTTAAAGGAGCAGCTGCCGCCGGTGAGAAACTCAAACCTGTTAGATCCATAACGTCTGATGCTTGCGAGTCATCCGCCAGGCGCAATTTCGCTGAGCAGAATGCCGTCGGACTTTTTTAGGTTTTCTTTGCTGCGCCGCCTAACCTCCAAATCAAGCGTGCTACCCCTAGGCGGACTGGACCACAGCCTAAGATGTAATAAAGCCCGGGCAGCTATCTGTAAGACATGCACTCGAAGCGCACACCCATCCGTACACCCATCCCGTTGCAATGTCTGGTCGCAACAACCTCAGCTTTTCAGACTTGTTACTGATGTGGCTATGCGCACTGCTTCGGTGGGTAATCCTCAAGGTTTCCCTCGACCCGTCGATAGTATTTTATGTCAATGCGGGTCACTGTCATGTTCAACAACCGGTTAAAAAACAGAATCCAGCAATTGGAAACACGGCTGGGGGCTCTTGAGCAGGTCAAGGCGACTCTGGATCTCGAAACCGTGGCGGTCACCCTGGATGCGGCAGGTGTCATCCTGGAGGTGAATGCTCTGTTTGAAACAGAGCTGGGATTCACCCGGGCGGAATTGTCAGGCCGCGCCCTGCGTGAGTTCAGTCCCTCTGAACTAAGCGGTGACGTACATCAGCGTCGGGCTCTTGATGCAGTGGCCCAGGGCAAGCATTACAGCGGCACATTGCGTCTGTGCAGCCGTGAAGGTCGGCACGTCTGGCTACGGGCAATGGTTATACCTTTCGCGGGTGAGAGCGGACGTGTAGAACGAATCGTTGTGTATTCCAGCGTGCTGACAAGGACAATCGAGGCCTCCAGAGAGAACGAAGCGCTGGTGGGGGCACTGATGCGGTCCACTGCCGTTATCGAATTTTCGCTGGACGGAATAGTCCTGACAGCCAATCATAATTTTCTGAATGCTATGGGCTATACGCTTCCCCAAATCCAGGGCCAGCATCACCGGATCTTTTGCCTGCCGTCTGACGCTCAGTCACAAGACTATGAACAGTTCTGGCACACCCTGCGAAAGGGATCGTACGTTGCTGGAAGGTTTTGCCGCTCGGATAAACACGGCAAGGAAGTGTGGCTGGAAGCTTCATACAATCCAATAGTGGATGCCAATGGCAAGCTGTACAAGATTGCCAAGTTGGCCACCGTTATCACCGACCAGGTCACTCGAGAGCGCGCTGTTTCCGAAGCAGCTGGCATGGCGCACGGCACCTCAGTTCGAACCAACGCCAGTGCACAGCAAGGTCGCGAGGTCATTCAGAACACCGTCACCACTCTCAATACGCTTTCGGCCTTGATGGAAGATGCTGCCCATGGCATTGAAGCGCTGGATGCCCAGAGCCAGGAAATCGGTACCATCGTGAAAACCATCGGCAGCATCGCAGACCAGACTAATTTGTTGGCTTTGAACGCAGCAATCGAAGCGGCACGTGCCGGGGAGCAGGGCCGGGGTTTTGCTGTGGTCGCTGACGAGGTCAGAAATCTGGCCATGCGAACCACTAAAGCAACTGCAGAGATCGTCGAGGTGGTAAAAAAGAACCAGGTACTGGCCTCGACTGCGGTGAGCATTATTGGAAAAAGCAGGCAGCAGGCCGGGGAAGCGCTTGATTTGGCCAGTGAGGCAGACGAGGTGATCAAGGACATTCAGCAAGGTGCCAACAGTGTTGTGACTGCTGTAGAGCAGTTCTCAGGTCAAGCCGGGTATTGATGGATTTGTAGTCTTCCGTGTTCAGCAGCTTTGCTGCTACAAGGTAATGCGTGATATTCAGGGGATCCCATGCTCGATGCTCTCAAGCAATCCATTCGTAATCTGCATACAGCCCATTGGGCCAAGCTGGAAGATGACTGTAATGGGTTATTCATTCGGATCGAGCAGGCACGAAGAGAGGGGCTTGTGACTGGAGAGCAGGCCATGCAGCTGATCTATGATGTTCGCAACGAGCGTTCACGATGCTTTCGCAGCGTGAACCGCTGTTTTGTGCGGCGCTCCGCTGCCGAGTGAACAACTGCTACAGAACAAGCATCGCTGTCATGGTAACTGATAATGGGATAAATATTTTTTGGGTACCGCTAAGAAATGGCTTAACAGCGTGTGGTATGCCCACTGGCTTAGGGCATGAAAAGAGCATCTACGAATCCGGTGACAGTCCAATCTTGTCACTGCACTGGCGTACAGTCAGCATTACTCAGCGATTGAACGGGCACTTTCTTAAGCGTGTCATGATGCTGGCTTACCGAGGAAAATTAACAACGGCCGTTGGGTGTGGATTGCTTACACAGGTTATCAATCGACCTTCAACGCTGTTACGGCCTTTATTTTTAGCGCAATAGAGAAGTCGATCTGCCTCTTCCAGGGCCGCTCGATAGCCTTCCTTCAAGGGTGAACTGATCGCCACCACGCCTGAGCTGATCGTTACAATTCCCAACGGGCTACCTGAGTGATCTATGAGTGCATTGGCGATGGACAACCTGACATTGGCTGCGACGTTTAAAGCCCCAGCGAGATTAGTTTCAGGCAGCAGGATCACAAACTCCTCGCCACCATAGCGGGCCGCAAGATCGCCCGGCCGATTGACGCAGGTGCCGATGATTTCCGCAACTTGCCTCAGGCAGTCGTCACCCCCCAGATGGCCGTAAAGATCGTTGTATTGCTTGAACCAGTCGATATCTAGCAAGATAACGGCTATGGTTGATCTGTTCCGGCTTGCCCGTCCCCATTCTTGCTGCAAGGTAGCATCGAAACATCGCCTGTTAGCCATATGTGTCAAACTATCGGTCCGGGCGATGATCTCAAGTTCGGTTCTAGCGATGTTCAGCTCAGTTTCCGCAGTGATTAACTGCTGGATCTGCCGGTACAGCAGGGCGCCCAACAAGACCAAGGCCAAAGTGATTATACCGATGAGCGCCATGGACCTATACGCGTATGCCCACCAAGGTGCGAAGATATGTTGGCTGGATACACCAGCAGCGGCAACGATGGGCAATCCAGATACCCGCCTGTAGGCATAAATCCTTTCTACGCCATCCACCACTGACTTAATCACCGCGTTGCCATGATCGCTCTTTGGCAGATAGAGGGTAAATATATCGCCCTTTGCCACATTGGTGGTCATCAACGCTGTCAACGTAGGCCGCCGAGCTAGTAGATCACCGTTGTTGAGCGCAAGGAAAATAACGCCCTGGTCGTCTACATCCATGCGCTGGAAGAACGTTTGGAAATATGCGACAGGCACGGTTGCCAGAGCAACACCTGCGAACGATCCGTCAGCAGCATTGATACGCCTGCTGACCGGTATGACCATGTCGCCCGTAGTGCGGCTCTTTACAATGGAGTCAACGTGAATGGATTCATCGGTGTGGTCGCGGTGATAAACGAAGTATGCGCGGTCGACGTTGTTCAGCGTCTGCGCGCCACTTGAAAAGGAGTTTGCAACCCAATTACCTTGAGCATCGTAAATAAATAGCCCTTGGATCCCCTCTACGTTTACCACGTCTTGAGCCATCAGTTTCGCCAACCGTGATAGCTGATCCTTCGCTACACCATCGTGCTCCACGCGTTCGACAAGATGTCGCAGTGTATTATCAGCTTGGCGAATGGTGTCCTGAGCTTGTTGTTCAGCGGCTCGAACGATATTCGAAACTGCAACTTTAGCGTTAGCAATGCGTTCGTGCCTAGACTGATTTATCTGCCACGCTGTAGCCAGGATCAGCGATATACACACTAATGCAATGAAGCCGATCAGCGCTCTGGTAAGCGCTGAGGGAGAGAGCCTTGTTGATACAAGGTAGAAAGACTTCATAGATTCGTCATCAGATTGGCTGTAAGACAACGACGCATGCAGTTTCCGTACCCTAAATGCTGTCGGTTTTGCGCAGAACGTCTACCGCTGATCTGGCCACGCGAGAGACGTAGGACGGCCATTGCGTCATTACCGCAAGGCGCGCCGGCCTGCAGGGCACATTGCACCAGATCGATTAAAAGGGGGCTTGGCGCAAACCATTCGACTTAGAAATCGATGGTGCCCGAGACTTTGACCAGACGCGGGTCGCCCTGGCTGAGATAGCCACCGTTGGCTGAAGCCCAGTAGTTCTTGTCGGTGATGTTCTCCACATTGACGCGCAACGTCAGGTCCCTTTGATCGACCTTAAGTTTGTAGCGCGCCCCGGCATCGAACCGGTTCCAGGTCGGAAGGCTCAGGTTGTTGGCCTGATCCGCATACTGGCCTCCGGTACGCAGCATACGGGCGCTGAGGGCAGCTCCCTCCAGGCCAGGAACGTCCCAGTCGACGCTCGCATTGAGCTGGAAGGTGGGCACCCCGATGGCATGGTTTCCATCAGTGAGCCCGCCCGCGGTGTTCTTCAGCTCCGAGGTCATGCGCGTGCCGCCTGCCATCAGGCGAAGGCCTTCGATGGGCTCACCAAACACGCTCAGCTCAACACCTTTGTNTGTCCAGCTTGATACCCGCTTCCAGTTGCTTGGTGCGGCCAGGCGGGAAGGCCTCCCCAAGGTTGGTGACGTTGGTACCGGACGCGACCGGCCCTTTGGCCAGGCCTTCAATGCGGTTTGCGTACAGGGAAACGGTGTCAGTCGGTTTATAGACGATGCCGTACACCGGAGTGGTGATGGATTCGTCGTAAAGCGAAGTACGGCTGCCGTCATTGGCCGGATTAGCCACGCCGTTGGAGGTGGTGCCGTCGTAGGAGTAGTTCTCTACGCGTAGTTGCTGACGGCGTACGCCATAGGTAAGGAGCAAACTATCGTCGAACAAGCCAACAGTGTCGGAAACGGCCAGGCTTCGGTTGCGGGTTTTGCCGGTGACACCCGGATCGCCCATATCGCCGCCGGTGAGGGAGACCGCCGTTGGCTTGGGCAGGTCAGGTGTGGTGTAGATATTGGTATTCCCGGTGACCGAGCGGTAGAAGGTGTAGGCGTTCTCTTGCTGGGTCCAGAGGGTGGAGGCGCCAATCGCGATCTGATGACTCACCGGCCCGGTTTGAACATGACCGTTAAGCCCCGCTGCAAAGCTGGTGTTGTCCTCATTGTGCGGGATCTCGGAGCCGCCGACAGTTGCAACTCCGTTATTACCTACGAGGGTTGGCGTGCCGTATACGCCAGTTTCACGCGTATGCTTGGCGCCCCCGGCAAGGTAGGCAGTCCAGCTTTCATTCAGGTCCCAGTCGCCACGCATCATGCCGAACGTGTCTTCGGTTTCGGCATTAGTCCAGTCCTGGCCGTAGTTGTGGCTGGCGTCCGGGGCGGTCGGGATTTTGGTCGCATTACCCAATTGCACGGTGTTGCGTAAACCGTTGATGCGCTGTTTTTGGTAGCCAAAGTCGGTAGAGACGCGAAAGTTGTCACCCCGATAATCGAGTCCAGCGACGAACAACTTGGTGCGCTGGTTTTCGTCATCAATCGCAGTGTCGCCTTCGCGTTGGCTGAGGTTGACTCGCGCTCCGAATCGATTGCCCTCGCCGAAGCGTTGGCCAAGGTCCAGGTGCTCACCAACGCGGCCGTCAGAACTGATGTCTTGGGTGTAACGTCGAGTCGGCACGTCTTCCGCACGCTTGGGCTGCAAATTCACGCTGCCACCCAAGCCCGTGCCGGTGGGGCTCACGCCGTTGATAAAAGCGTTGGGGCCTTTGAATACTTCCACCCGCTCAATCGCGTCCGTGGAGAGAATTTGCCGAGGAAGGACGCCGTACAGACCGCCGTAGGAGATATCGTCGCCTGCCAGCGGCAAACCGCGGATCACGAATATCTGCGACTGATTACCGAAGCCGTAAGACTGGCGCACCGACGGGTCGTTGA
>NZ_JACYVI010000015.1 GCF_014842265.1 Pseudomonas sp. CFBP 13711 | reverse complement strand
TTATCTGCCACCGACCGTTTACGAACGGACGATGGCCTTGAAACCACCTATCGAGGTGTCCGGAATTAGTTGACCACTACAGACGTCACACCGCAAAATCCCTCCTGACACACCGCGCGCTTTTTGTAGGACTGGCTTTAGCCGGGAAGGCATCAGTTGAAGCACCGCAACACCAACCCACCCGTCACCCTGCAATAACGTACAAGACCCCACCCACCCCTGCGCTCTAGATTGGCCTCACATCAACCCCCTCGGAGCCGCCCTCTTGTCCACGTCCACCACCCAACACACCCCCGTCAATTTCGCCCAGAAATACAGCCTGTTCACCGAGCAGTGGCAGCCCAAAGTCATCGCGCAGATGAACGACTACCAGTTCAAGCTGGCGCGGCTGGAAGGGGAGTTTCTCTGGCACAGCCACGCTGACACCGACGAAACCTTCATCGTGATCGAAGGCCGTTTACGCATCGATTTTCGCGACGGTTTCGTCGAGCTCAACGCGGGCGAGCTGTACGTAGTCCCTAAGGGCGTCGAGCACAAACCCTACGCCGAGAGGGAAGTGAAGCTGATGCTGATCGAGCCCAGCGGCGTGATCAACACCGGTGACGACACTAACGAGCGCACCGCGCAGAACGACGTCTGGATCTGATTACGCCTCGGGCGTTGCGGGCTCGGTTTCAGCTTCGGGCGCAGGCAACAAAACCGAAATCAACGCCCTGACCACACCCGGCAGGGCGTCCAGTTCGCGGACCAGAATGCTCCGTTCGCGCACCGCCCATGGCTCGTCGAGCTCGATGGTGACCAGCTCCATCGTCCGGCTGTGCCGCGACGCTGCCGACTCCGGGATCACCCCGATGCCCACCCCGGCTTCCACCATCCGGCATATGGCCTCGAAGCTCGATACCTGAATCCGCAGCGACAGGCTCTGCCCCAGGCGCTCAACGTGATCGCGCAGAAAACTCAGCAGCGTGCTGCCTTCGTGCAGGCCGATGTGCTGGAACGCCAGGGTCTGCTTGAAGGTGACCTGTTTCTCGGCCGCCAGCTCATGGCCCACGGGCACGATCAGTACCAGCCGGTCGGTGCTGAAGTGGATGACCTGCAAACCCGCCGCTTCCACCGGCCCGGCGATGATGCCCATGTCGGTGCTGCCGTCGAGCACGCCGCGCACGATGTCCCGGGACAGACGCTCCTGCAGGTCCACCGTGACGCCGGGCCGTTTCGCCAAAAACCCGGCCAGCACTTCGGGTAGAAACTCGGTGACAGCGGTGGTGTTGGCGAAGATACGAATGTGCCCGGCCGAATCAGTCCCGTAGCGGGTGAACTCGCTTTTCAGATAATCCACCTGGCTCATGATCAGTCGCGCGTGCTTGAGCAGGCGCTGGCCGGCCGGGGTCAGTTCGACGCCGCGGCTGTCGCGGTACAGCAGGCGCGTGCCGAGTTGGCCTTCCAGCGCCTTGATCCGCGCACTGGCCGCCGCAGGGGAGAGAAACGCCCGGCGCGCGCCCTGGGTCAGGCTCGGTGATTCGCCGATATGAATGAAGAGACGCAAGTCAGCCAGGTCGAAATGCATGGGAGGTGTCCGTACGCTGCAGAAGGCGTTCAGCATACCCGAACGCCGCTATACGCAAATGCAAATTCACAGAATGCCGGCGCACTTCCATGATCGGGCCATAACAACAAACCCAGAGGGTTCCCGCCCATGAGCGCTGCAGAGTCATCCGTGGATTTTACGGACTGGATTGGCCGCACCGAACAAGCCCAGGATCATCTGAGCGTAAACCTGATCAAGCGCATCGCAGCCACCTTTGGCGAGCCCACGCCCGCTGTCGGCGACCCGTTGCCGCCGCTGTGGCAGTGGTGCTTTTTTCAAGAGCCGGTGTTTGAAGCGCAACTCGGCGGTGACGGCCACCCGGCCCGTGGCGGCTTTCTTCCCCCCGCGGACAACCGCAACCGCATGTGGGCGGGTGGCCGCGTCGAGTTCATTCAGCCGCTGAAAGTCGGCGCCGATGCCCATCGCCTGTCGACCATCCTGCACATCGAGGAAAAGCACGGCCGTACCGGCTCGCTGCTGTTCGTGACCGTGCGCCACGACTACTCGCAACACGGCGAGCTGTGCTTGCGTGAAGAGCAGGACATCGTTTACCGCGAGCCCAATCCACCCAAGCTCAACAGCGGTGACGCGCCAGAGCAGGGCGAGTGGAGCGAGGTCATTGAGCCGACGCCGACGCTGCTGTTTCGCTACTCCGCCGTGACCTTCAACGGCCACCGCATTCACTACGACTACCCCTACGTCACCGACACCGAGGGCTATTCCGGGCTGGTCGTGCACGGCCCGATGATCGCCACCTTCAACCTGCGCGCATTCATTCGTGCCAACCCCGGTAAGCGCGTGCGGCATTTCGCCTATCGCGGCGTGCGCCCGTTGAACGTGCCTGCTGCCTTCCGCGCCGGTGGGCGAGTCGTCGAGCCGGGCAAGGCGCAGCTGTGGGCCGGCAATGACGCCGGCGTCGCCCAGAGCGCCGAAGTCGTTTTTGACTGAATCCTTCCTTTACACAGCCAGGCGCGCCGATCCCATGGCCGCCGGCCGATGCGAGTGGACACCATGAATCCCTACGAAAACGAAGACCTCAATGCCATCCGTGACGGCGTGCGCGCGCTGTGTGCCCAGTTTCCGGCCGAATACTGGCGCAAGATCGATGAACAGAAAGGCTTCCCGGAAACCTTCGTCAAAGCGCTGACCGATGAGGGCTGGCTGTCGGCGATGATCCCTGAGGAATACGGCGGCTCCGGGCTCGGTTTGGCGGAAGCCTCGGTGATCCTCGAAGAAGTGAACGCCTGTGGTGGTAATTCCGGCACCGTGCACGGCCAGATGTACAACATGTTCACCCTGTTGCGTCACGGCAGCGACGCGCAGAAAAGCTATTACCTGCCCAAACTTGCCAGCGGCGAACTGCGCCTGCAGTCCATGGGCGTGACCGAGCCCAGCACCGGCACCGACACCACCAAGATCAAGACCACGGCGGTGAAGCAGGGCGATAAGTACGTGATTAATGGCCAGAAGGTCTGGATCTCCCGCGTGCAGCATTCCGACCTGATGATCCTCCTGGCGCGCACCACGCCGCTGGCGGAAGTGACGAAAAAGTCCGAAGGCATGTCGATCTTCATCGTCGACCTGCGCGACGCCATCGGCAACGGCCTGACCGTTCAGCCCATCGCCAACATGGTCAACCACGAAACCAACGAACTGTTCTTCGACAACCTCGAACTGCCCGCCGACAGCTTGATTGGCGAGGAAGGCAAAGGGTTCCGCTACATCCTCGACGGCCTCAACGCCGAGCGCACATTGATTGCCGCCGAGTGCATTGGCGACGGCCGCTGGTTCATTGAAAAGTCCGCCGCCTACGCCCGTGATCGCGTGGTGTTTGGCCGCCCGATCGGGCAGAACCAGGGCGTGCAGTTCCCCATCGCCGAAGCGCACATCGAAATCGAAGCGGCGGACCTGATGCGCTGGCGCGCCTGCGAGGAATACGACAGCGGCAAGAACGCCGGTGCCAGCGCCAACATGGCCAAATACCTCGCGGCAAAAGCGTCGTGGGAAGCTGCCAATGCCTGCCTGCAAACCCATGGCGGTTTTGGCTTCGCCTGCGAGTACGACGTGGAGCGCAAATTCCGCGAGACCCGTCTGTATCAGGTGGCGCCGATCTCCACCAACCTGATTCTTTCCTACGTCGCCGAGCACCTGCTCGACCTGCCACGCAGCTTCTGAGGACGCCGAAATGAGCCATACCCAGGCATTGGCGGGTTTTCTCGCCGAGCTGACCTACGAGCAGATTCCCGGCGTCGTGCTGGACCGCACCGAAGACCTGTTCCTCGACTGGATCGGTTCGGCGCTGGCCAGCCAGGGCGCGCGGCCCATCCCGCTGTTTGAGCGCTACGCCGAACGCATGGGCCCGCGAGAGGGCAAGGCGAAGATTCTGGTCAGCGGTCGCGGCACCTCGGCGTACTTCGCCGCGCTGGTCAACGGGGCGTCTTCGCACCTGGTCGAGCAGGATGACCTGCACAACAGCTCGGTGCTGCACCCCGCGACCGTGGTGTTTTCGGCCGTACTGGCAGCGGCTCAGGACCTCGGCAAAACCGGCCAGGATTTATTGCTGGCGTCGGTCGCCGGTTATGAAGCAGGCATCCGCATCGGCGAATTCATGGGCCGCTCCCACTACCGCATCTTCCACACCACCGCGACGGTCGGCACCCTCGCGGCGGCGGTGGGCGTGGGCAAGCTGCTGAACTTCGACAAAGAGCAGTTCATCAACCTGCTGGGCACGGCGGGCACCCAGGCCGCCGGGCTGTGGGAGTTTCTCCGTGACGCGGCGGATTCCAAACAGCTGCACACCGCCAAGGCGGCGGCCGATGGCCTGTTGGCAGCGTACCTCACGGAAGACGGCCTCACCGGCGCGCGCAATATTCTCGAAGGCGATCAGGGCATGGCCGCAGGGATGTCCAGCGACAGCGATCCCGCGAAGCTGTCCGATCGGCTTGGCAGCCGTTGGGCGCTGGTCGAGACGTCGTTCAAGTTTCACGCTTCGTGTCGCCACACCCACCCGGCGGCCGATGCTTTGCTGCACCTGATGCAGCGCGAAGGCCTGCGCCATGAGCAGATCGCCAAGGTGGTCACGCGGGTTCATCAAGGCGCCATTGATGTGCTCGGCCGGGTCGATGTGCCGCAGACCGTGCACCAGGCCAAGTTTTCCATGGGCGCGGTGCTCGGGCTGATCGCCGTTCACGGCAGCGCGCAATTGATCGAATTCCGCGACCTGGCCCTGACCGATGCCGACGTCGCCGCTTTCCGCGAAAAGGTAACGATGGAGCTGGACCCGGAAGTGGATGGCGCCTATCCCGGGCGCTGGTTGGGTCGAGTGATCGTGACCACCACCGATGGCCGCACCCTTAGCGCCGGCATTGATGAGCCGAAAGGCGATCCGGGCAACACCCTGTCGCGGCCTGAGCTGGAAGACAAGTTTCAGCGCCTGCTGGCGTTCTCCGGCGCACGCACGGTGGAGCAGGGCACGGCATTGATTCAGCGGGTCTGGCAGCTGCGCGATGCGCGCGATTTGGTCAATTTGATTTAAGGCGAACGCCAACCCTTGTAGGAGTGAGCTTGCTCGCGATTGCAGTGTGTCAGCCCCATCAGCCCTGACTGACAAAATGCTATCGCGAGCAAGCTCACTCCTACAGGGGATTTGAAGAGGTTTACGAACATGACTCAACAACCCCCGCGTCCTCTGGACGGCATCACCGTCGTCAGCCTCGAGCACGCCATCGCGGCGCCGTTCTGCACCCGTCAACTGGCGGATCTGGGCGCCCGCGTGATCAAGATCGAGCGCCCCGGCGTCGGCGATTTCGCCCGCGGCTACGACCAGCGCGTCGACGGCCTGGCCTCGCATTTCGTCTGGACCAACCGCTCCAAGGAAAGCCTGACCCTGGACCTCAAGCAGGACGAGGCCGGCGACATTCTTCAATCGCTGCTCGCCAAGGCCGACGTGCTGGTGCAGAACCTGGCACCCGGCGCCGCTGCACGCATGGGCTTGTCGTTCGACGCCCTGCACGAACGCTTCCCGCGCCTGATCGTCTGCGACATTTCCGGCTACGGCGAAGGCGGGCCCTACGAGAAGAAGAAGGCCTACGACCTGTTGATCCAGAGCGAGGGCGGCTTTTTGTCGGTCACCGGAGGCCCTGGCGAAGACGAGATGGCCAAGGCCGGTTGTTCCATCGCCGATATCGCTGCCGGCATGTACGCCTACACCGGGATTCTGTCGGCGCTGATGCTGCGGGACAAGACCGGAGAGGGCAGCCGCATCGACGTCAGCATGCTGGAAAGCCTGGTGGAGTGGATGGGCTACCCGATGTATTACGCCTACAACGGCGCGCCGCCACCGCCACGGGCCGGTGCGTCCCACTCGACGATCTATCCTTACGGGCCGTTTCCCACCGGCGGCGGTGGCACGATCATGCTGGGGCTGCAGAACGAACGCGAATGGGCGCTGTTCTGCGAAAAGGTCCTGCTCGATCCGGCGCTGGCCACCGACGAGCGCTTTTCGGCGAATTTCAAACGCTCGGAAAACCGTGAGGTGCTGCGGCAGATCATCGTCGACGGCTTCGCGTCCTTGAGCGTCGATGACGTGGTGGCCCGTCTGGAAGACGCGCAAATCGCCAATGCGCGGGTCAACGACATGCAAGGCGTCTGGGACCACCCGCAGCTCAAGGCCCGCGATCGCTGGCGCGAAGTTGATAGCCCGTCCGGCCCGCTGCCGTCGCTGCTGCCGCCGGGCCATAACACTGCGTTCACACCGCGCATGGACGGCGTGCCGGGATTGGGCCAGCACACCGGCAGCATCCTCGGCGAGCTGGGGTTTTCGGCGGAAGACCAGGCGCGGATGGCGGCGGGCGGAGTGGTCTAGCGCCTGTTTCTGCAAAAGGCTCTTTTGCGCGGCGCACCCCTTCCTACAGGACACCCTCAGGACACCGACATGGCTCACACCCTCATCCGCTCCGCTCTGTTCGTCCCCGGCAGTCGCCCCGATCGTTTTGCCAAAGCGCTGGCGGCCGGCGCCGATGCGGTCATCGTTGATTTCGAAGACGCCGTCGAAGAACCCCTCAAGCGCCAGGCCCGGGACAATCTCGCGACCTTCCTGAACGACAACCCCCAAGCCTCTGTGTGGGTGCGGGTTAATGCGCCGACTCATGCCGAACACGCCGATGATCTAGGGTTTTGCCGACACCACTCGGGCGTCGCCGGGGTGCTGCTGCCGAAGGTCGAAAGCGCTGCTCACGTCGCGGCGGTCTGGCAGACCGGCAAACCGGTCCTGCCGATCATCGAAAGCGCCAAGGGCCTGCTGGCCCTGGAGCAGATCGCCCGTGCCCAGGGTGTCGAGCGTTTGTCGTTTGGCGGGCTCGACCTGGCGCTGGACCTGAACCTCAACAGCGGCACCCACGCCGCGCAGATGTTTCTCGATCAGGCGCGGATGTCGGTGCAACTGCATTCACGAGGCGCGGATTTGCTGCCACCGCTGGACGGTGTGCACCCGGCCATTGGCGACCCCCAAGGCCTGCACCGCGCCATTCGCCACGCCTACGACATGGGGTACGGCGGCGCGCTGTGCATCCATCCCGCCCAGGTGCCGGTGATCCATGCCGCTCTGACCCCCAGCGCTGATGACCTGAACTGGGCACAAAAGGTCATCAAGGCTAGCGCGGCGGCCAAGGGGGCAGGTGCGTTTCAGCTGGAAGGACAAATGGTCGACGCGCCGGTGCTGCTCAGGGCTCAACGGTTGTTGGCGCTGGCGGCAGGGTAAGTCCCATCTCCGGCGATCGCGTTAACGCGTTATCGCGTTCATCAACCCCGAACGCCGGCTTACACAAATGCTGATTCTCTAAACACCGGGGCTTCGTCATCGTGGGTTTGCACTATGCTCATGCGCTCCACCTGCTCCTTCAAACATAAGCTCCTACAAAAATAAAAAGGTGATATCGATGTTGAAGCTGACCCAAGCGCTCTTCTGCGCGGCTGCGGTGTCTATGGCCGGCCTTGCACAGGCCGCTGACCCGATCACGATCAAGTTCGCCCACGTGGTGGCGGAAAACACGCCGAAGGGGCAGGGCGCGCTGCTTTTCCAGAAGATGGTCGCCGCCGACCCGGCCTTGAAGGACAAGGTCAAAGTCGAGGTCTATCCCAACTCTTCGCTGTTCGGTGACGGCAAGGAAATGGAAGCCCTGCTGCTCGGCGACGTGCAGATGCTGGCGCCGTCCCTGGCGAAATTCGAGCAGTACACCAAGAAAGTGCAGATCTTCGACCTGCCGTTCCTGTTCAACGACCTCGCCGCCGTTGACCGCTTCCAGCAGGGCCCTCAAGGCAAAGCGCTGCTGACCGCAATGGACGACAAGGGCATTCATGGTTTGGCCTATTGGCACAACGGCCTCAAGCAACTGTCCGCCAACAAAAAGCTGGTTGAACCGAAAGATGCCCGTGGCCTGAAGTTCCGCGTTCAAGCCTCCAGCGTGCTCGAAGCCCAATTCGTCGCCCTGCACGCCAACCCGCGCAAGATGAGCTTCGCCGAGGTCTATCAGGGCCTGCAGACCGGCACCGTCAACGGCACCGAAAACACCTGGTCGAACTACGAAAGCCAGAAGGTCAACGAGGTGCAGCCGTTCTTCACAGAGTCCAACCATGGCCTAATCGACTACATGGTGATCACCAACTCCAAGTTCTGGAACGGCCTGCCGGCGGATGTGCGTGACGAACTGCAAAAGATCATCGATCAGGTCACCGTCGAGGTGAACAAGCAGGCCGAAGCGCTGAACCAGACGGCCAAGCAGAAAATCATCGATTCCAAAACCAGCGAAATCGTGACGCTCACCCCCGAGCAGCGCGCCAAATGGCGTGACGTCATGAAGCCGGTCTGGGACAAATTCTCCGAAGAAATCGGTGCTGACCTGATCAAGGCCGCCGACGATTCGAACAAGGCGCCTTGAGCCCTTCCTACGCTTCTCGATACAGACCGTGACGGCCCGGCGGCCACCCGTTTCGCGGGTGGTCTGCCTCCACGGCCGTCGCTCTGCCCGGCTACATTCGGCTTCGTTCGGAGAATGCTTATGCACCCGCTGACGCGACTCTGGGAGCATCTGGAGGAGGGCATCATTGCCTTCCTGCTGGCTGCCATGACCCTCGTGACTTTCGTCTACGTGGCGTTGAACAACATCTACACCCTGTTTTATTCCCTCAGCGATCAATGGACGGTGAGCAGCGACTTTTTCGCCGCCATCGGCGACCACCTGATGGGCTACGCCCAAGGCATGACCTGGAGCGTGGCGCTGACCAAAGCGCTGTTTGGCTGGCTGATCTTCTTCGGGATTTCCTACGGCGTGCGCACGGCGGGCCACCTGGGGGTCGACGCGCTGGTCAAGAAAACCAGCAAGCCGGTTCAGCGAATTCTGGCGATGCTGGCCTGTGCCTGCTGCCTGGCGTACGCCGGTCTGTTCCTCGTTGCCAGTTACAAGTGGGTGTCAGCGCTGTTCGTGGCCGGCATCGGTGCCGAAGACCTGGATCGTTACGGCATCAAGGTCGCGTACATCGCGGTCATCGTGCCGATCGGCTTTGCTCTGGTTATCGCCCGTTACCTGGAAATCCTCTACCGCATCTGGACGCACCGGCAGACCGGGCTGGGTCTGGCCGATGAAGCGGCTGAAGCGAGCAAACTCGCCAACCCTGCCGAGGAGCAGCACTGATGACCGTTATCTGCCTGTTCCTGCTGCTGTTCGTTTTCATGTTCCTGGGTGTGCCCATCGCCATTTCCCTGGGCTTGTCCGGGGCCGTTTCGATCCTGCTGTTCAGCCCGGACTCGTTGAGTTCGCTGGCGATCAAACTGTTCGAAACCTCCGACAGCTACACCTTTCTGGCGATCCCGTTCTTCCTGTTGTCTGGCGCCTTCATGACCACGGGCGGGGTCGCGCAGCGGCTGATCGATTTTGCCAACGCCTGCGTCGGCCACATTCGCGGCGGCCTGGCGATTGCGGCGGTGCTGGCGTGCATGCTGTTTGCGGCGCTGTCCGGTTCATCGCCCGCGACCGTTGCAGCCGTGGGTTCGATAGCCGTCGCCGGCATGGTGCGCTCCGGTTACCCGAAGGCATTCGGCGCGGGCATCATCTGCAACGCCGGTACGCTGGGCATTCTGATTCCGCCTTCGATCGTGATGGTGGTCTACGCCGCTGCAACGGAAACCTCGGTCGGCAAGCTGTTCATTGCCGGTGTGGTGCCCGGGATTCTGCTCGGCGTGATCCTGATGGTGGTGATCTACATCGTCGCCCGGGTCAAGAAACTCCCGGCCCAGCCACGGGTCACGTTCCGCCAATGGCTGCACACAGCGCAACGGGCGTTCTGGGGCCTGATGCTGCTGGTCATCATCCTCGGCGGGATCTACAGCGGCATGTTCACCCCGACCGAAGCCGCGGCGGTGGCGGCGGTGTATTCGGCGTTCATCGCGCTGTTCGTCTACAAGGACATGAGCTTCAAGGACTGCCCGATGGTGCTGCTGGAGTCGGGCCGGCTGTCGATCATGCTGATGTTCATCATCGCCAACGCCATGCTGTTTGCCCACGTTCTGACCACAGAGCAAATCCCACAGCAGATTACCGCGTGGGTCATCTCCGAAGGCCTGACTCCGATCGGCTTCCTGATCATGGTGAACATTGTGTTGCTGGTCGCGGGCAGCTTCATGGAGCCGTCGGCAATCATCCTGATCCTGGCGCCGATCTTCTTCCCGATCGCGATGAAGCTCGGCATTGATCCGATTCACCTGGGCATCGTCATGGTGGTCAACATGGAGATCGGACTGGTCCACCCGCCGGTGGGGCTCAATCTGTTCGTGACGTCTGCGGTGACGGGCCTGACGTTGGGCGAGACCATTCGCGCAGCGTTGCCGTGGCTGTCGATCCTGCTGGTGTTCCTGCTGCTGGTGACGTACGTGCCGTACATTTCGCTGGCGCTGCCGAACTGGTTGGGGATGCCATGATTCATGGCGTGGCTGAATGCGCTTAAGATCAAGATCACAAGCGTCTGCCTAGGGGCAGACGTTTCGCCTTCGGCGAGTTACTTGGAAAAGCACCCCAAGTAACCAAGGGTGCCTGCTCTTGGTTGGGCCCTTCGTTCCTCAGGGTTCCCTCACTCCGACGACGCTCCGTGGGCCCGCCGCCATCCGCCATCCATGGCGGGGGGCGGCTCTCGCGGCATCCATGCCGCTCGGCCCACTGCGCGTCGTCTGCGTTCGGCCTGCACCCAAGTCGCGATTGGCGGCGTCTGAGCTTTCTGTGCATGAAGATCAAGATCAACAGCAGATCAAGATCAACAGCAGATCAAGATCAACAGCAGATCACGATCATGGGCAGATCAAGGGAGATCAAACGCTGAGGACTTGTAGGAGTGAGCTTGCTCGCGAAGGGGTCGGTACATTCACCGGATTTTTGGTGTTTGGAATACAGCATTCGCGAGCAAGCTCGCTCCCACAGGCAGGGGGCGATCAGCAAAATTGTTGGCGCCTGGACTGGCCTCTTCCCGGCTAAAGCCGGTCCCACTAAAAGCAACCTTTGCAGTCAGCGCGATTGGCTCTTGTAGGACCGGCTTCAGCCGGGAAGCCCTTGATCTGCTTAAACCCGCTTTTGATCTTCGTACACAAAAAGTCCAGACACTGCCAATCGCGACTTGGGTGCAGGCTGAACGCAGGTCTCGTGGAGTGGGTCGAGCCGCATGGATGCGGCGAGAGCGCCGTCAGGGCATGGATGCCCGTTCGGCGCGGGCCCACGGAGCGAGACCGGAGTGAAGGTACCCTGACGAAGGAAGGGCCCAACCAGGAGCAGGCACTTTTGCTTACTTTTGGTGCTTTTCAAAAGTAAGTCGCCGAAGGCGAAATGTCTGCCGTTAGGCAGACGCTCTTGATCTCTACAACAGACAATTCGGTTTTCCAACAGACGAAAAAAATCCGCGCTGCCTCGGGGAGAACAGCGCGGATCTTTGATCAATCACTCAATCAATGCACAAACAGTGCAATCAAAATAATGATCGGGATTGGAATGCCGAGGAACCACAGAAGTAGTGAACGCATGATGACTCTCCTTAATCAGCGAATGCTGGAAGTAGTGGAATAAGCACGGGTTTCGACATACGTCACCGCATCACGGCGACGACCACCCCAGATGGCGGCAAGGCTGGCCACGAACGCACCGCACAGCAGCGAAACGAATGTCCACAGCGAAGCCGTTGCAGCGGCTTTGGCGGCAGCATCGGCAGCCTGTTGAGCTTTCAGCTTGGCATCGGCAACAGCTTGCTTGGCCTGACCGTAAACCTGATCAACACGCGCCTGGGCATCGGCCTGGCTCAGGTTGGTACGCTGAGCGACCAGCTGTGCCAGATAGGTACGGTCTTCCGGAGCCAGCTGACCATCGTTGGCCATCGTCTTGGTGAAGATACGCACCACCACGCCGTGGGCAGCATCATCGCTGACAGCAGCAGGACGATCATCGCGGAACAGCGAATCGATGTAGTAACCGTATTGGTCACTGCTGGTATTGCCCGCTGCAGAACCGGCCGCAGTGGCGGCAGTACCTGCAACACCGGCAACCGCGGTAGCACCGGCTTTCACGCCGCTGCCGACGATGCCGCTGACCGAACCGACGATCAACACGGCGGCCACCAGCGTAGCGACAGCCCACGACAGGAACCCGTGTGCGGTGTCACGGAAGTAGACTTCGTCACCGTGCATGTTGGCCCATTTGACGCGCAGACGACCGGCGAGGTAACCGCCAAGACCGGATGCCACGATCTGCGTCAGCGCCAGCCAGACAACCGTCGAGATACCGATGGTCTTGGCGCTCGCGCCTTCGTTGGCCCAGGGCGACATCGCCGAGAAACCAAGACCCGAACCCAGCAGAACCAGGATAAGGGACAACGCGGCGGCACCGGCGGCGCCAGCAAAGATGGCTCCCCAGGACACGCCCGAGACCGAGGAGGACTCTTCTACAGCGGCAGGATAAGAATCAGGTGAGACGTTCATTGTGCTGCTCCGTGCGAATGATGTTGTGCTTCTCCCCATTACGGTGCACTGCCTGTGCCAGCTACGGATTCAAATAAAAACTCTTAAAAATCAATGACCTGTAAATTCAGTTATCTAGAGAGGCCGTGCAAAATGCATGAACGTCCCAAAAGTGCGGATGCGTTCTGCCCGGTGACGGGATTTCCATGGCTGTCAGAGGTTTGCGACAATCTTCTGCGACGGATTCCGTCAATGCGCAACATTCCGGCACATTTATGCCTGGATGGTGTCTTATAACGTCAGCCCCGCAGGTTGACAGCTATAGTCCGCCCACAGCCCCTGTTTCTTCGAGAGGTAACCCAGCATGTTTGTCCATCGCCCCCTGGAAGAAAAAGACGTCCCTTTCATCTGCGACATGCCTCAGAGCATTGACGAGCTCTTCTATATGTTTCCCAAGGCGGTGTTCCCGCTGACACCGGAGCAGCTCAATGAATCCATCGCGCAGCGCTCGGACAACACCGTTATTGAACTGGACGGCCAAGTGGTAGGATTCGCCAACTTCTCCCGCTATGACTTCAGAGGCCGTTGCTCCATGGGCAACGTGATTATCGACCCGCGCTTTCGCTCCAAGGGCGTTGGCCGCTACATGATTGGCTGCATGATGGAACTGGCGTTCGGCAAACATGAAGCGGCGGAACTGACCGCTTCCTGCTTCAACCATAACGTTCCCGGATTGCTCTTCTACCCCAAGCTAGGATTCAAACCCTTCGCCATTGAAGAGCGTCAGGACAAAAAGGGCGCTCGCGTTGCTCTCATTCATCTCAAGTTGCCACGCAGCTGATCCCATCAGCAAATAACGTCACTCGTCGGGCTGCCCAAGGACGCCCGACGAATGGCTGAGCGCATGCTCGCCGCCTGATCGTGTCGATTGATCCACTGACCCCGCTAGTTAAACGATTAACGGGGAAGGTTCTATTCCGATGAATCGATTTTGCTCGGCCAACCTGTGTCTGGCGCAATTGAGTGCGGGCAATCGCGGTTGTTTGCTTCACTTTGGGGCGCGGCGTATAACTTGGATATTCCTGTTTGCCGAATGGCAGGCAGGCACGGGAAACATTTCCAGCGTCCTGGAAGTGGTTACTTATAGTCAGGCGAGTGGCTGAACGCATCACCCAGTCCTGCCTGTGGAGGATTGACGATGATTGCCTGTACGCTCTCTAATCTTGAACTGCGCAGCATCATAGAAAGTGCGTTTCTGCCTCTGCGCTGCAACTGCACGGTGCTGGAGGATGTGATGACGGTTGAAGTCATCGACCCCGTCACCGAGCACGTCGAATTGTTCGCTTCCAATATTGCCCTGGATTCCCTCGATAACAGCCACGCCTTGTGCGTACTGATTCGAGATCTCCAGGCCGAGCTCGAAAGCGCCAGGCATTACCCCCATGCATTGGCGGGGTGAGCGCGGGGCTCTAGCAATAATCGCCATTCGGCCTTATGTTGGTCTGTATCGGCCCAAAGCGGCCAGGCGGGATATTGAGGATTTGCATGGCGCACGCGCAACCCGGGATCGAGGTGATACGAGAGCAGGAACGAGTGGCGCCTCTGCGCCGCCGTCGCAAGGTCATGATCGGCGTCGGCTGCCTGCTGGGGATTGTTGTGGTGGGCGCGGCGACGATCGTCACGATGCTGGAGCATCTGGAGACGCGAAATGCCAGCTTCCGGCCGCCTATGACATCCCTGGAGCGACAACAGCTTCTTCCCGCCGAGCCGGTGCTGGAAGTCAAACCCCAAGTAGAAGGCCTGCGCTACGGCGCCGCAATCGCGCCCGCAGGTCAGCCGGAGAGCGGCACGTCCGCTACGTCAGAAGAGGCGTCTGCCTCCGCAGCGGCGCTGCTCTTCAGCTCACCACCACTGACGCCTGCACCGCTGAGCCCCTCAGCGCTGGGTGCTTCAGAGACTCGATCCAGCAAACCGCTGGGCATCGCTCAGGCCATTCACGTGCACATCGGCCAGCAGTAATCCTACCTTTCTCAATGCATCCGGCGACGGTGCTCGTTTTCGAAGAGCAGTTTGAACTGCTCTTCGCCGTTGTCTTGAACCGCATAGTGTTCTCGCACAGGCCCTGCTTCCATGCGTCCATCCATCGCAACGCGAATGATCGCTGACTTGTGCAAATAATCCGGCACGTCGCCGATGATCGTCAGCTCGCGCAGGCTGTGACCGTCATGTTCGATGGTGGCCAGTCGCACTCGGCAGGTGGCCTGCATGGGAATAGGGCCAAACAGCGTATCTCGCGAATAATCAATTTCGGCAATGCTGGACCGACGGTTTTTATCAGCATTCATCAGGGTCACCTCTCTGTCCGTGGGAAAGTGCTCAGCATGACAATGGAGACATGCCAGGGCGGAATAGTTCTCATCGCCGCTCACGATAATTCTCCATTCATCGGATACGCCAGAGAGTGCCTCTGCTCTTCAAGGGGAAGTAAATGTATATGAAGCTGAAAAACTTCTGACGTCAATAAACGCTGCAAGACGTCCCCGGTGATTGGCAACTGCAACTAAGGATGACGCTTACCCCAATGCCTTATTGCGAATAAGAGCACTTATCCATCGGCGACCTGAGTTTTGCAGCTAAATTGCCAAGCCTTCTTATTTTATAAATACATGGGTCTCTGATGAGGCGACGTAATAATGGCGTCATATTTGCTAATTCCTTTAAAAACAATGAGTTATGTCTCCAGTTAGGCTGATGCAGCGTTTTCTCAAAAAATTGACACTTCATCTAATCCCTGCAAACATCACGTTACGTTTTCAACTTAGATAACCCCGCGCTTAGTGCAAGCGCCCGATACTTCTCGTTTCAGGATTATTCCCTTTAGACGCGCGATGAGCTGGCGGTAGCGTCCTTCTAAGAAACCTGACGAAGGGAAGCCTCAACAGGTGGCGACCGGCCGGCTCATGAAACGAGCTGCTGCCCCGAAAGCGGCGTCCCAGAGCCTGCGCCAATCGATCGACCTCGCGTCGGTCATCCGACCCTTTATCACCACCGACGTGATGCAAATCACTGCGGTAGTCGTGTCTGCCAGAAGTGCAGTAGTTCAGTCATTGCTCATTTATTTTTCAACTTGAAAGTCCAGACATCGCTTCAGCGGTAGCGGTTGAACGCCCACATAAGTGGGGCGGTTTATAACGCACGTGGCGATACGGTAACGACCCAGCGTGGAGTGATAGTTATGCAAGGAGATCATCTGGAAACCGTTTGCGGTTGCGTAGTAGGAGGTGCCGGACCTGCGGGGATGGGACTGCTTTTCAACGCCTTGAAAAGTGGCGCCATGCCAGAACTGGCCAAGGAAGGTTTAATCATTGTCGACGCCAGTCCCACGCCGGGCACGGGCCGTTTGGGCGATTACCGGATCACCGCCAACTCAGTGGGCGATGTGTTCCTTGATTGTCTGCGCGACCCGGCTTTGCGTGATGTATTCGAACCTCTCGAGCATTCGCCCGCCTACTGGCGCATCCGTCGTCAGGCGCAAAGCGCGCCGCAGTTGGCGGACGTCGCTGAACTGCTGGCGGAAGCCTCGAAGCTGGTGCTCGACTTTATCGTCGAGCGCTACGGCGTGAAGCTATGGAGCAGCACAACGATTACCGAGATCGTGCGCGAAGGTGACGATTACCAAGTGTGGGTCGAGTCCGAAGGCCGCAGTCGGCGTATTCGCAGCCGCTCCGTCGTCCTCAATCTGGGCGGCTGGCAGGACCCGCAGCACCTGCTCGACAGCCTGGCGGATCAAGGCCTCGCGGTACCACCTTCCGCGCGGATCGAGAGCGCCGACGCACTGCTGAGAATGAACGCCGTGCAACTGCGCCACCTCTTCGCGACCACGCTGGCGTCCAAGGGCCGTGTGTGCGTCGTGGGTGGCTCCCACAGCGCGTTCTCGGTGCTGGAAAACCTGGCCGACGCGCTGGAATTCGCCGGCCTGGAGGAAGTGACGCTGGTCCACCGTTCGCCGATCCGCCTGTTTTATGAAACCGCTCAGGCCGCGCTGGACGCCGGCTATGCCTTCGATGCGGCCAGGGATGTCTGCCCGGTTTCGGGTCGGGTCAACCGCTCGGGCGGTTTGCGCTACCGGGCGCTGGACGTGGGCCGTGAAGCCCTGTCCAAAGGCCAGATCGGCAAGACCGGCGTCCGCGTGCAGTTGCTGCAGACCCATCAGGGCCCGGCCGATCAGTTCGAGCGCGCCCGTCAGGCGCTGGCGGAAGCCGACATTGTCGTGCAGTGCACCGGTTATCAGCCGGTGCTGCCGGCATTGAGTCATGCCGGGGGGGAGGCCATCACGCTGATGGAGGTCAAGGGCGGACTGGATTCCGACCCGTCGGGCTGTCCGCTGGATGCCAGCGGTCAGCGCCTGCACGGCCTGCACCTGTTCGGCCTGGGGGCAGGGCTGGGGGTTGATCCGCGACTGGGGAGCGAAGCGTCGTTTGACGGCCGCATCTACGGCGTCTGGCAGTTCCATCACGACGCCAGCGGCGTGGTGATCGACTCGGTCCTGACCCGCTTGCAGACCCCGGCCGTGCAGCCCATCCCTGCTGCGCCACGGCTGGTGTCCAGTCGCAGCGAAGAACGCCTGCCATTCCTTTGGCCAGTGCTGGTTAACGCGCAGTCCTGATGCTCCTTGCAACACCCGAATCCCGGCGCTCCTTTGGTTAGGCAGCCCGGGATTTTTTTTGCCCGTGATGCCGTCGCGCAAACTAGATGTTGGCCGCCATATAAGCAGTTCGCCAGAGTCCGGCCGCTGATCTATTCTGCTTGCCTGACCCTCGGCGTTGCATCGAACAGGAACTGACCAATGCGTATTTTGATGGTGGGCGCGGGCGCGATCGGCGGCTATTTCGGCGGCCGATTGCTGGACGCCGGGCGAGACGTGACGTTTCTGGTGCGCGAAGGACGGGCGCAGGAACTGGAGCGTGACGGGCTGATCGTGCGCAGCCCGCTGGGTAACATCGAATACCCGTCGCCGCCGCAGGTCATGGCGGCGATGCTCGACACGCCATTCGACCTGATAGTCCTCAGCTGCAAGGCCTACGACCTTGACACCGCCATGGAATCCTTCGCGCCAGCGGTCGGCCCGGAGACGTTGATCCTGCCGCTGCTCAATGGCATGGCGCATCTGGATCGCCTTGCCGAGCGGTTCTCCCCCGCAAACGTGCTCGGCGGCCAATGCCTGATCTCGCTGGATCGCGATGCCTCGGGCGCCATCCTTCATTTGAACGAGACTAACCAGCTCTCGTTTGGCGAACGGGACGGTGGGCTGACGCCGCGCATTCAGCAGGTCGCCGAGGCGCTGGGCAATGCAGGGTTCGACGCGATTCTGAGTGAGCAGATTACTCAGGAGATGTGGGAAAAATGGTGCTTCATCGCGACCGGGGCCGGCATTACCGGATCGATGCGCGCGAGCATCGGCGACGTGGTCGCCAGTGGCGGGGAAGGGCTGATTCTGAAGTTGCTGGATGAGTGCGCCCAAGTGGCAGAGCACGCCGGGCACCCGCTGCGCAGTGAAGTCCGCCAGCGCTTCGAGAACATGCTGACCGCTCCCGGCTCGAAGATGACCGCCTCAATGCTCAGGGACATCGAGCGCGGCGCGCCGATTGAAGTGGAACATGTGTTCGGTGAGCTGATTGCCCGCCGGCCAGGCGCCGACAGGTCACCTGAAGGTTCACTGTCGGCACTCGATTACGTGTCTCTGCACCTGCGCGCGTATGAGGCGCGGCGCCTCGCGTGACAGCGCCGGGGAGCAGGTGTCAGTCATTTGGCCGGGGTGTGCGTCGCCAGTTCCATGATCATCCGCGTCAGCAGGTAAATGCGCGGCGACACGCTGTCGACTTCGGCATATTCCTCGGGCGTGTGAATGTTGCCGCCGACGATGCCGAAGCCATCCAGCGTTGGCACACCGACCCCGGCCGAGAGGCTCGCATCGGCCGCGCCGCCACTGCCCTCGATGGTCAGCTTGCGGCCGATCTCGCCGTAGATGCCCTGGGCGATATCGACCAGCTTGTCGGTTTCCGGCGTCTGCGGCATAGGTGGCAGGCCACGTTCCAGGCGGGTCGTCACTTGGGTGTCTGGGATCAGTTTGTCCGCCGAGACACGGGCCAGGTCCTTCTCGATGCGGTCGAATTCCTCCGGCACGGCGGCGCGCACATCGGCCTTGGCGGTGGCCTGATCGGGGATCACGTTGGTACGATCGCCTGCGTTGAGCACGGTGAAGTTGATCGTGGTCTTCTTCTCGGCATCGCCCAGTTTGCCCAGTTGCAGAATCTGATGCGCCACCTCCATGGCCGCGTTACGCCCCAGCTCCGGCGCGACGCCGGCGTGGGACGCCTTGCCCTTGACCTCGACCACGGCGGTGGCGCTGCCTTTGCGCCAGACCACCAAACCATCGGCGGGACGTCCCGGCTCCAGGTTCAGGGTCACATCGTGCTGTTTGGCGACGTTCTGAATCAGCGCCGTGGCGGCGGCCGAGCCGGTTTCTTCGCTGGCGTCCAGCAGGAAGGTAATCTGCGCGTAGTCCTTGAAGTCGAGTTTCTTCAGAATCTTCAGCGCGTAGAGCCCGGCGACGATGCCGCCCTTGTCGTCCATCACCCCCGGCCCGTACGCGCGACCGTCCTTGATGTGGAAAGGCCGGGCCGCGGCGGAGCCTTCCTTGAATACGGTGTCCATGTGCGCCATCAGCAAGATCTTCGCCTTGCCGGCGCCCTTGAGCGTCGCGACCACATGCTGGCTCTTGTCCGGCGCGGTATTGGGGATCGTCTCGATGGTTGCGCCAAGCGCCTTGAGCTGGGCGACGACGATGTCCCGCACCTGGGTCAGTCCCGGCTCATAGCCGGAGCCCGTATCGATATTGACCAGCTGCTCCAGCAGTTTCAACGCTTCGTCCTTGTATTGCTCGGCATCTGCCTGGACCTGCTTGTCGGGCTCGGCGAACGCAGGGGCTGCCGCTGAAAACGCGATACCGAAGGCCAGCGCGCTGGCGAGAAGGGAGCGGGAAAAGGGTGAGGTCATTGTCGATCCTTGTAATGGCATGAAGAGGACTCGATCGACACCCTAGCCCGTTGCACAGGATCGTGCATGTCAAAACACGTTATTCACGTCAGCAAAAACGTCGAACCTTTCAGGTGGGCTACCCTCAACATTCCTACATCAGCCATCAAAGGAGAGGCATCCCATGCCGGTTAAGCACGATTTGTACGCGGACCTGAGCATCACCAAGGAAGAGCTTGCCAAGCGCAAAGGCAGCGACGCGAAGCTCAATGCCCTGGTCGAGCACTATGATGAGCTGGACATCCAGATTGTCAGCGCCGAAGAGGCGGGCGATATCCCCGACGAGGAGTTGAAGAAACTCAAGGAAAAACGGTTGCAGGCAAAAGACACCATCGCCAGTCACCTGAACACCCCGGACTGATCGGGTTAAACGGGTCAGTTACTAAAACGGCCGATCTCTTATGGAGGTCGGCCGTTTTTAGTTGGCGATACCCGATGTCTGACAACTTGCCTCGACATCCGGAAGTGCATCGTCAATTACGCTGAATCAGTGTCTTCGCTCGGGCTTAGTTGTCCGCGGGGCGATTTCCATGGATCCAAAGTTCAGACGAAAAAAAACGGCGTCTGGTCAGTCGCCGTCGCCGATCTGTCAGCACCGGGTGGCCGCTGACAGTTATCGAATAAGCATAAACCGGTGGGTTTATTGCGGATCCTGGTCAGGTGCAGTCTCGGCCTTGATGCGCTTGTAGATTTCTTCGCGGTGCACGGAAACATCTTTCGGAGCGTTGATGCCAAGACGAACCTGGAGGCCCTGAACGCCCAGAATGGTGACGGTGATGTCGTCACCAATGTTTATGCTTTCGCCGACTTTGCGGGTGAGTATCAACATAATCTTTTCCTTGATGGCCTCATGAAGCGCCTCTACCGGGAGGCTGGCGTGAGCCTTTGGGTGATGGTAATTGCCGAATGCATCCAAATGCGGTCATCAGTATGACGCCATTGGTACGATTTTAATTCCCCAGGTTCATCGTCTCGTCACAGTTAGCGTGGCTCCTGGGTCGAACGGCAGGTGAATCTTGCCTGATGCTGGCGGGAAATTCCCGCGCGAATCGGCTATCGGGCTGATAGCCGAATTCCGGGCGGCGCCTATTCCACACTCCTTTGAGCTTTATTGCAAAGAACTCATGCCGGGCAGCGATGAAATTTTCATTAGATTGCTGAGTACGAGTTCTCTGAAAGGAGTGTAGGAGACTTCCCAAATGAGTACCGGCAAAACGCGGTAACTTTAATCGAATTGATGACGGCATGTGTGAACGGTTTTGTATCAGGCCCGGTTCACCTGCCCTGCAGACGCTAGCCTCAGCATCCGGAGCGTGGCGGTGAATGGTTTGAGGGGGGGCAGAAACGACATGCCCACCGCGAGGGTGGGCATGGGAACAGCGAAGAAACCGCAGCGTCAATTTGCCGCGATCAAAGCATCAGACGACCAGCGACAACAGCATGATCAGGATGATGCCCACCACCGACAGGATGGTTTCCATCACGGTCCAGGTTTTCAGGGTTTCGGCCACGGTCATGTTGAAGTACTGCTTGACCAGCCAGAAGCCTGCGTCGTTCACGTGGGACAGGATCAGCGAACCGGCACCGGTTGCCAGTACCAGCAGCTCACGGTTCACGCCCGGGATCATGCCGACCACAGGGGCCACAATCCCGGCACCGGTGATGGTGGCGACGGTCGCAGAACCGGTAGCAATCCGGATCACCGCAGCCACCAGCCACGCCAGCAGAATCGGCGAGATCTGCGCCTGCACGGCCATGTGGCCGATCAGGTTACCCACGCCACTGTCCACCAGCATCTGCTTGAAGCCACCGCCGGCACCGACGATCAGCACGATCGCGGCCACGGGCGCCAGGCTTTGGTCGAGCAGCTTGATGATGTGGTCACGGCTGAAACCACGGGCCGAACCGAAGGTGTAGAACGCCAGCAGCAGGGCGAACAACAGGGCAGCGATCGGGTGACCGATGAAGTCCATCCAGATGCGGAAGATGTGACCGGCTGGCAGCGCGACGTCGGCGAACGTCTTCAGCAGCATCAGGAACACCGGCAGCAGGATCGTCACCAGGGTGATGGCGAAGCTCGGCAGGTTTTCGTTGGTTGATTCTTTGGCAATCTGGTCCATCAGCTCTTTCGACGGGTTGCCCGGAATGCGCTTGGCAATCCACTTGCCGTAGATGGGACCTGCGATGATTGCAGTCGGGAACGCCACGATCAGACCGTAGAAAATGGTCTTGCCGATGTCTGCGTTGAAGATGCCGATGGCCAGCAGCGGACCCGGGTGCGGTGGCACCAGGCCGTGGACGGCCGACAGACCTGCCAGCAACGGGATACCGATTTTGACGATGGACACACCGCTGCGACGGGCAACGATGAACACCAGCGGGATCAACAGCACGAAGCCGATTTCGAAGAAAAGCGGGATACCCACCAGAAACGCCGAAAACATCATGGCCCAGTGCACGCGGTCCTTGCCGAAGCGACGGATCAGCGTCTGGGCGATCTGGTCAGCACCGCCGGAATCGGCCATCAGCTTGCCGAGCATGGTGCCCAGGCCAAGGATGATGCCGACGAAACCGAGCACGCCGCCGAAACCGTCCTGGAACGATTTCATCACTTTGTCGACCGGCATCCCGGAGGTCAGCCCGAGAAAGCCTGCAGCGATGGTCAATGCAATAAAGGGGTGGACTTTGAACTTGGTGATCAGAAGCACAAGGCCAATGATGGTCACCAACGCATCGACCAGCAGATACGTGTCTTGAGTCATGCCGAACATGGGGGTGTCTCTCCGTTGTATTTTGTTTTTTTGGAGCTACTGCTTGACGCTGTTGCTCTCTGCCCTGTGAAGCGAGGGCAGCGTCATCAGAGACAGCGCTACCTTTGCCGCTCACGCCTGATCGAGGATCAAGAGCCGGTGCGCGCGGTGACAGATGGGGTGTGAGATTCGGAGCCAGACTCGCTCCACCAGGTGGCCGCTTCCTTACCGATGGTCTCGATCGATTTGGTTGCGTCCACCACCAGTGTGCGGTCTTCGTTGTACGGAGGCTCGAGGGTCGCAAACTGGCTGTCGACCAGACTGGCCGGCATGAAGTGCCCCGGGCGATGGGAGCAGCGTTCGGTGGCGAGTTCTTTGGTCAGCTCCAGAAACACGAAGCCCAGCTCCGGGACGGCTGCACGCAGACGTTCGCGGTAGATGAGCTTGAGGGAGGAGCAGGTCAGAACGGGCTTTTCGCCGTTCTTTACCGCGGCGGCAACTTCTTCGCCGAGGCGGGTCAGCCAGCCGGCGCGGTCGTTGTCGTCGAGGGGATGGCCCGCGCTCATCTTGTCGATGTTGGCTTGAGGATGGAACGCATCACCCTCGATCAGGCGACCGCCGCTGTTTTTAGCGATGGCCTCGCCGACGGCACTCTTGCCGCAGCCGGAAACACCCATTACCACGATGGCGGAAATAGCATGTGGAGCAGTAGTCATAAAAACCTCGTCCCGGAGACAGCGCTGTCTTCGCCGAATGGTGTGCAAGTCCGGCGAGACTGTTTCCAGGTGTAGTCATTGTTATGGGTATCTCGCTGATCCATGAGATGCATCAATCCAGTCGTTTAGACGATCGAAAAGTTGCGGGCCTCCGTGAGATAGCGCTACCTTAGAGCCCATCCCACACAATCGCAACCCCCGCAGCTTCCTTCCAATCAGTTGGCAACGCATGACACGTATTGGTTCCCGCTCCACCGGTCGTCCTACTCTCAACGAAGTCGCCAAACTGGCCGCCGTCTCGCCGATTACCGCGTCCCGAGCCTTGCGTGGCGTGGCCACCGTGGCGCCTGAACTGGTAGAAAAGGTTCGCGCTGCTGCGCTGAGTCTAGGCTATGTCGCCAATCCTGCCGCACGGGCGCTGGCCTCTTCGCAAAGCCAGTCGGTGGTAGTGCTGGTGCCGTCGCTGTCCAACCAGCTGTTCATCGAAACCCTCGAAGCCATTCAGACGGTTTTGCGTCCGCGCGGGCTGGAAGTGGTGATCGGTAATTACCACTACTCGCCTATAGAAGAAGAGAACCTGCTGCGCAGCCATCTGTCTCACCGACCGCGCGGCATTCTGCTGACCGGCTTTGACCGCAGCGTGGCGGCGCAGCAATTGCTGGCGTCCAGCGGCGTGCCGTGCGTGCACATGATGGAACTGGACCCGACCCGCGCCGAACCCTGCGTGGGGTTTTCCCAGCAACAGGCGGGTGCCGAGGCGGCGCGGCATCTGTTGAGTCGTGGACGACGGCGACTGGCGTACGTGTCGGCGCAGCTCGATCCACGGGTGATTCAACGGGGCGTCGGTTTTCGCGGCGTGCTGGAGCAGGAAGGGCTGTATGACGAAGGGCTGCAGATGGCATCGCCGCTGCCGTCGTCCATTGGCCTGGGCAGCGAGCTGTTCGCCCGATTGCTGGAAGCGCATCCGGACGTCGACGGGGTGTTTTTCTGCAACGACGACCTGGCCCAGGGCGCATCGCTGGAAGCCCTGCGGCAGGGCATCCGCATTCCGCAACAGGTGTCGCTGATCGGCTTCAACGACCTGCCGGGCTCGGCGCACATGGTCCCGCGCCTGACCTCCATCCGCACCCCGCGCGAACAGGTCGGCCAGCGCGCCGCGCAACTATTGCTCGGCTTGCTGGACGGCACGGTTCATGAGGCCCAGGTGGATCTCGGGTTTGAACTGGTGGTGCGGGAAAGCACATAGGTGCTTTCGTGGGCACGCTCATTTCCACAAGTCCTCCATCCGCCCCGAACCAAAGTCAGGCGCTGATCCTGTAGGAGCGAGCTTGCTCGCGAATGCTGACTTCCAGCCGTTAGAGATGCATGGGCTGGACTGACCCCTTCGTGAGCAAGCTCACTCCCACAAGTCCTCGGCTCGGTCCGGAATCTCGAGTCGAGCCACTATCCTGTGGGAGCGAGCTTGCTCGCGAAGGCTGACTTCCAGGCGCTAGAGATGCATGGGCTCGACTGGCCCCTACATCGTGAGCAAGCCCACTCCCACAATGCCTCCATCCACCGCAAAGCTTGCGTCAGACGCTGAACCTGCGGGAGCGAGCTTGCTCGCGAAGGCAATCTGTCAGCCAGCCTGAGTGCTGCTGACCCACCCCATTCGTGAGCAAGTCACCCCCACTTCAATCCCCAGCGCTTCCGCTCGATCAATGCTCCTTCTTGAACGCCAACCGGAACTCGTGCAACAGCGGTTCGGTGTAGCCGCTCGGCTGCTCACGACCTTTGAACACCAGCGCGCTGGCGGCCTGGAACGCCACTGACTTCTCGAAATTGCCGGCCATTGGCGTGTAAGCCGAATCACCGGCGTTTTGCCGGTCGACCACCTTCGCCATACGTTTCAAAGCGTCTTTCACATAGTCTTCGGAGATCACGCCGTGGCGCAGCCAGTTGGCGATGTGCTGACTGGAAATGCGCAACGTCGCGCGGTCTTCCATCAGCCCGACGTTGTGAATGTCCGGCACCTTGGAGCAGCCAACGCCTTGCTCCACCCAGCGCACCACATAACCCAGCAGCCCCTGGGCGTTGTTCTCCACTTCTTCGCGAATCTGATCCTCGTTCCATTCCGCCTTTTCGACGACGGGAATGCTAAGCAGGTCCAGCAGAATGTCTTCGCTGATGCTGTCCAGATCAACCTGTTCCAGTTCCTGCTGCACCGCCTTCACGTCCACCTTGTGGTAGTGCAGCGCGTGCAAGGTGGCCGCCGTCGGCGAGGGCACCCACGCCGTGGTCGCGCCGGCTTTCGGGTGCGCGATCTTCTGCTCCAGCATGTCGGCCATCAGGTCCGGCATTGCCCACATGCCCTTGCCGATCTGCGCACGACCGCGTAGCCCGCACGCCAGGCCGACCAGCACGTTGTTGCGCTCATACGCCTTGATCCACGGCGTGGCTTTCATGTCGCCCTTGCGCAGCATCGGCCCGGCTTCCATCGAGCTGTGCATTTCGTCACCGGTGCGGTCGAGGAAGCCGGTGTTGATGAACGCCACCCGCGACGATGCCGCTTCGATGCACGCCTTGAGGTTGACGCTGGTGCGCCGTTCTTCGTCCATGATCCCCATCTTGAGGGTGTAGCGCGGGATCTTCAGCGCGTCTTCGATGCGGCTGAACAGCGTGTCGGCGAACGCCACTTCGTCCGGGCCGTGCATCTTTGGTTTGACGATATAAACGCTGCCAGCGCGGGAGTTGGTGCGGTTATGCAGGTCGTGCAAGGCAATCAGGCTGGTGATGACGCCGTCGAGAATGCCTTCGGGGATTTCCTTGTTGCCGTCGTAGAGAATCGCCGGGTTGGTCATCAGGTGACCCACGTTGCGGATGAACAACAGCGAGCGCCCGTGCAGGGTGATCGCGTTGCCGTCGGCGGCCGTGTACTGGCGGTCGGCGTTAAGGCGACGGGTGATGGTCTTGCCGTTCTTGACCAGGGCTTCGGTCAGGTCGCCCTTCATCAACCCCAGCCAGTTGCGGTAGATCACCAGCTTGTCGTCGGCATCCACGGCGGCGACCGAGTCTTCGCAGTCGATGATGGTCGACAGCGCCGCTTCCAGCAGCAAGTCCTTGATCCCGGCCGGATCAGTGCCACCAATCGGGCTGGCGGGGTCGATCTGAATTTCGATGTGCAGGCCGTTGTTCTTCAGCAGGATTGCATTCGGCTGGCGCGGCTCGCCTTGATAGCCGACGTATTTCTCGGGCTGGGCAAGGCGCGACTGACTGCCGTCCGCCAGGGTGACCAGCAACTCGCCGCTGTCCACCGCGTAGGCTTTGGCGCCGACGTGGGAACCCGACGCCAGGGGCGCGGCTTCATCGAGCAGGGCGCGGGCGAAGGCGATGACTTTCTCGCCACGCAGCGGGTTGTACCCGGCCTTGATTTCGGCGCCGTTGGCCGAGGAAATGGCATCGGTGCCGTAGAGCGCGTCGTACAGCGAACCCCAGCGCGCATTGGCGGCGTTCAAGGCGTAACGGGCGTTGGCAGCGGGCACCACCAGTTGCGGACCGGCCTGTTCGCTGACTTCGATGTCCACTTTGTGGGTGGACACCTGAACCTGCGCCGGCACCTGCTTCAGATAGCCGATGCTGTCGAGAAACGCGATGTACGCCGGCATGTCGGTGACCGGGCCGGGATTGGACTTGTGCCACTTGTCCAACTGAGCCTGTATGCGGTCACGCTCTTTCAGCAGCTCGCGGTTGACTGGGGCGAGGTCGTGGACCAGCGAATCGAAATCGGCCCAGAACAACTCCGGGGTCAGGCCTGTCCCGGGGATCACTTCCTCGTCGACGAAACGCTTGAGGTTGGCCGCCACCTTGAGGTTGTGGCAATTGACGAACTCGGTCATCTGGGGTCTCCATCATGAATTGGGTTTGCAGCGTTGCTGCAGGCGATCGCTGCGGACGTTACTGCGCGCTTACCGCGGCAACCCCGGCCTTGGCCACTTGTGCATCCTGATCGGCTTTCACCCCGGACACGCCCACAGCGCCAATGGTCTGACCGTCGATGATCACCGGCACGCCGCCCTCCAGCGAGGTCAGCAGCGGGGCAGTGACGAATGCGGTGCGCCCGCCGTTGACCATGTCCTCATAACCCTTGGATTCGCGACGACCCAGCGCCGAGGTGCGGGCTTTTTCGATGGCGATGTAGCCACCGATGGGCGCGCAGCCGTCGAGGCGCTCGAAGCCCAGCAGGTGACCGCCGTCATCGGTGACGGCGATGGACACTGCCCAGCCGTTGTTCTGCGCCTCGGTGCGGGCCGCGGCGAGGATCTGGGTGACTTCGGTCTGGGTCAGTACGGATTTGGTTTTCATGCAGTTCTCCTGAAGGGCAAAGGGTGTCATGCGTGTCGGTCTGATACGGAGCCAGTGCGCCTGCAATCAACTTGGAGGCAGGGCGTCCTCGATGAGTTCGATCCAGTGTTTGACCGGCGTGCGGTTGGCGCTGGCCAGATGGGTCTGACAGCCAATGTTGGCCGTCGCGATCACGTCCGGGTTGCCGCTTTCCAGCGCGTTCATCTTGTTGTCCCGCAGCTGTTTCGCCAGCACCGGCTGGGTGATCGAATAGGTGCCGGCCGAGCCGCAGCATAAGTGACTGTCGGGCACCGGTGTGAGATTGAAGCCCAGTCGGGTCAACACCGACTCAACGGCGCCGCCAAGTTTCTGCGCGTGCTGCAGCGTACACGGGCAATGGAAGGCCAGGGTCTGGCGCGTGCAACCACCGAGCTGCTCCAGGGGTTCGGCGCGCAGCACTTCGACCAGGTCCCTGGTGCGTTCGCTGATGGCTGCCGCTTTTTGCGCGTAAGCCGGGTCGTTGCGCAGCAGGTGGCCGTAGTCTTTAACGAAGGCGCCGCAGCCGCTGGCCGTCTGCACAATGGCCTCGGCACCGGCCTGAATGCTGGGCCACCACGCATCGATGTTCCGCCGCGCCCGCTGCAGGCCTTGTTCCTGCGCATTCAAGTGGTAATCCACAGCGCCGCAGCAACCGGCCTGGGCGATGGAGGTGACGCTGATGCCCAGTCGATCCAGCACTCGCGCCGTGGCGGCGTTGGTGTTGGGCGACAAACCGGGTTGCACGCAGCCTTCGAGAATCAACATCTGCCGCGCGTGCTGCCGGGTCGGCCGAGCCTTGGCGGGACGAATGTTGCCGGGCAGCTTGGTCTTCAGCGCAACCGGCAGCAGCGGCCTGAAGGAGTTGCCCAGCTGGGTCAGCGACTTGAACAGACCGGCATTGGGGACCACGGCGCGCATGCTGTCGCGCAGCAACCGTTGGCCCAGTGGGCGCGGCACGGCGGCGTCGACCACCTCGCGGCCAATGTCCAGCAGGTTGTGGTAATCGACCCCGGAAGGGCAGGTGGTCTCACAATTGCGGCAGGACAGGCAGCGGTCCAGGTGCAGCTGGGTTTTTTCGGTGACTTCCTTGCCTTCCAGCACTTGCTTGATCAGGTAGATGCGCCCACGTGGCCCATCCAGCTCGTCGCCGAGCAACTGATAGGTCGGGCAGGTGGCGTTGCAGAAACCGCAGTGCACGCAGCTGCGCAGAATGCTTTCCGCTTCTTCGCCACGGGGCAGGCTTCTAGCGTGTTCGCTCAGGGTCGTCTGCATGGTTCAGATCTCCGCGTACATTCGGCCCGGATTGAAAATTCCGTGCGGATCGAGTTGTGCCTTGAGCTGGCGGTGGTAGCGCAGCAACGGCGTGGCCAACGGCTGAAACGGGCTGTCGTCGAGACCGTGGCTGTAGCAGGTGGCGTGGCCGCCTGCGGCGCTGACGATGCGACGAATCTCGCTGCCGCTGGCGTCGGATTTGAGCCAGCGTTGCGCACCGGCCCAGTCGATCAATTGCTCCCCCGGCAGGTCCAGCTCAGCGGTGCTGACAGGCAATGACAGGCGCCACAACGGACGGCCATCGGTGAAGAAATCCAGACGGTGTTCGTTCAATTCGCGCCAGTAAGCCGGGTCGATGGATTCGCCGCCCAGGCGGTCATGGGCCGCCGCGACCGAACCTTCGCCGCCTTCAAGACGCAAACGCAGCACGCGGCCGTCGTGGCTGGCGGCGCTGATCGGCAGGGGCTCCTGACCCCACTGCGCCAGGCGGGCGAGGGCGGTGGCGCTGTCGATCTCCAGCGCAATGCTGGTGCACAGTCGCGGCTTGGGCAGGACTTTCAACGAGACTTCGGTGATCAGGCCCAGGCAACCAAAACTCCCGGCCATAAGGCGCGACAGGTCGTAGCCGGCAACGTTTTTCATCACCTCGCCGCCGAAGCGCAAGTGCTTGCCCAGGCCGGTGATCACCCGCGTGCCCAGCACGAAGTCACGCACCGAGCCTGACCATGGCCGGCGTGGCCCGGACAAGCCTGCCGCGACCATCCCGCCGACGGTGCCATCGCCTGCGCCGCCATCGCTGTAGCTGGGCGGCTCGCAGGGCAGCATCTGACCGGCTCCCTCCAGCGCGGCGTTCAGCACCGACAACGGCGTGCCGGCGCGGGCGGTGATCACCAGTTCGGTCGGGTCGTAAGTGACGATGCCCCTGTGGCTGCGCGTATCCAGCACTTCACCCGCCACCTCGCGACCAAGGAATGCCTTGCTGTTGGCGCCTTGAATCCGCAGCGGCAGGGCGGACTGAATCGCCTGATTGACCTGTTCCAGCAGTGCGTCGCTGGCGTCGCGGTCCTGGGCCACAAAGGCTGGCTGACGTTGGGCATCCATCAGAAACGCTCCAGTTCAGGGAAGGGCAGCTTGCCCATGTGCACGTGCATGGCGCCGAACTCGGCGCAGCGGTGCAGGGTCGGGATGTTCTTGCCGGGGTTGAGGGTGCCGGCCGGGTCGAACGCGGCTTTTACGGCGTGAAACAACGTCAGCTCGTCACTGTTGAATTGCGCACACATCTGATTGATCTTCTCGCGGCCCACGCCGTGCTCGCCGGTGATGCTGCCGCCGACTTTCACGCACAGCTCCAGAATCTTCCCGCCCAGCGCTTCGGCGCGGTCGAGCTCACCCGGTTGATTGGCATCGAATAGGATCAGCGGGTGCATGTTGCCGTCGCCGGCGTGGAAAACGTTGGCGACGCGCAGGCCGTATTCTTCCGACAGCGCGGAAATACCCTCCAGCACGCCGGGCAATTCCCGACGCGGAATGGTGCCGTCCATGCAGTAGTAATCCGGCGACAGCCGACCGACTGCCGGGAAGGCGTTCTTGCGCCCGGCCCAGAAACGCACGCGTTCGGCCTCGTCTTTTGCCTGGCGAATTTCGGTCGCCCCGGCGTTTTCCAGCACCGCGCGAACCCGGTCGCAATCGGCGTGCACCTCGGCTTCCACGCCATCGAGTTCGCACAACAGAATGGCTTCTGCGTCCACCGGGTAGCCGGCGTGAATGAAGTCCTCGGCGGCGCGAATGGCGAGGTTGTCCATCATTTCCAGGCCGCCGGGGATGATGCCTTCGGCGATGATGTCACCCACCGCGCGACCGGCTTTCTCCACCGAGTCGAAGGCGGCCAGCAACACCCTCGCCACCTGCGGTTTGGGCAATAGTTTGACCGTCACTTCTGTGATCACGCCGAGCATGCCTTCGGATCCGGTAAACAGCGCCAACAGATCGAAGCCTGGCGCGTCCAGTGCGTCGGAGCCCAACACCATGTGCTCGCCCTCGACCGTGAGGATGTCGACCTTGAGCAGGTTGTGCACGGTCAGGCCGTATTTCAGGCAATGCACGCCGCCAGCGTTCTCCGCGACGTTGCCGCCGATGGAACAGGCAATTTGCGAGGAGGGGTCTGGCGCGTAATAAAGGTCGTAAGGCGCTGCGGCCTGGGAAATGGCCAGGTTGCGCACACCGGGTTGCACGCGGGCGTAACGCCCGGCGGGGTCGATGTGGAGGATTTTGTTGAAGCGCGCCATCACCAGCAGCACGCCTTTTTCCAGGGGCAGGGCGCCGCCGGACAGTCCGGTCCCGGCACCCCGCGCCACCACCGGCACGCCGCGTTCGTGGCAGACCTTCAGCAGCGTCTGCACCTGCTCGATGCGCTGGGGCAGCACCACCAGCATCGGCGTCGTACGGTAGGCGGAGAGGCCGTCGCATTCGTAGGGGCGCAGTTCTTCCTCGCGGTGGAGGATGTCCAGATCAGGCAGGCGGGATTGCAGCGCTTGGAGCAGCTGTTGTTTGTCGATGACCGGCAGCACGCCGTCGACGCGTTCGTCGTACAGGATATTCATGATGGGTTCGCAACCCTGTCTTGTTTTTATTGGAGGCCCGTTCCGTGGCGGAACGTGAATGGCTGGCTTGCATCATTGGCTCAGCCGGGCTTAGTGTCTACCGGGTGGAGCAGTGGTCGAACCAGTTTCGTGATAGGGCTGAATCAAATAAACAACTAAAAGACTTGTTTATCAGTGAGATAGATCTCACGCCAATTCTTGTGGTTTTTACCGCCGTCCATGGTCATACCAGTGAGGGCAAGCAATAAACGCCCACTCATCCAACGCAACGAAGCAGGTCCGACCCATGGAAATCACTCAGGCCCAGTCCCACACCAAACGCCCGCAGCAGGTCGCCGATGTCGTCAGCGAGCGCATCGAGCGGCTGATCGTCGACGGGGTGCTCAAGGTCGGTCAGCTGTTGCCTTCCGAACGGCGACTGACCGAAAAGCTGGGGGTGTCGCGCACTGCGCTGCGCGAAGGGCTGCAGTTGCTGCGCGCCAGGGGCATCATCGAAACCCGTCAGGGCAAGGGCTCGTTCGTCGCGCAAATGGGCGGGCTGGGGCTGACCGCCAATTCACCGCTGATGCACTTGTTCGCTTCCCAGCCGCGCACGCTGTACGACCTGTTTGAAGTGCGCAGCCTGCTGGAAGGCGAGTCCGCGCGGCTGGCGGCGCTGCGCGGCACCGACGCGGATTTTGTTCTGATCACCCGGGCCTACGACGCTTTGGTTGCCGGCCATGACCACCCGTTGGCGGCGTCCGAACACGCACGGCTCGACCATGCGTTTCACCTGGCCATCTGCGAGGCGTCCCACAACCCGGTGCTGGTGCAGACCTTGCGTTCGTTGACGGATCTGCTGCTGAACACGGTATTCGCCTCGGTCAACAACCTCTATCACCGCGACGCGCAAAAACGGCAGATCGACCGCCATCACGCCCGGCTCTATAACGCGGTGACCGGGCGATTGCCCGAGCAGGCGCGCAAGGCCGCTGTGGCGCACATCCAGAACATCTGCGACAACCTGCGGGAGATCGAAAGCGAAGAGCAGCGGCTGGTGCGCGCCACGTTGCGGCTGGAGGGTTGGGCTTGAGTCACCGGAGCTTTGCCTGCAGTTCCGCTTGATAGGACCTTCGCTTGACAGACCTCACCCATTGCCGCAGTTTACGCATTGCGTAAGCCGCTTACGCCGTAGTGAAAAACCAAAACAACAATAACAGGCCATTCCCGTGGATCTTTTCACCTACTATCGATCGACCTCGAGCTACCGGGTGCGCATTGCCCTGGCCCTGAAAGGTCTCGCGTTCGACGCAATCCCCGTCAACCTGATCCGCGACGGAGGCGAGCATCACCAGCCCGACTACTTGGCGATCAATCCTCAGGGCCGGGTTCCTGCCCTGAAGCTGGACGACGGTGAAGTGATCATCCAGTCCATGGCGATCATCGAATACCTCGAAGAATTCTCCCCGGAACCTGCATTGCTCCCCGACGCGCTGCTCGACCGCGCGCGCCATCGGCAAGTCGCCGCCCTGATCGGTTGCGACATTCATCCGCTGCACAACGTCGCGGTGCTCAATCGTTTGCGCGGCATGGGCCATGACGAAGGCGATGTGACGGCGTGGATCGGCCACTGGATCAACCAAGGCTTCGCCGCCGTGGAAGCCCTGATTGGCGATACTGGATTTTGTTTCGGCGCGGTTGGCCTGGCCGATGTGTACCTGCTGCCCCAGGTGTATGCGGCGCGGCGCTTCAACGTCGACATGAGCCCGTACCCGCGAATTTGCCGGGTCGAAGGGCTGGCGTTGCAGCATCCAGCGTTTCAGTCCGCCCATCCCGATGCGCAATCGGACAAGCCGGAGTAATCTTTCCCACATGAAAAGCTTCGGTCTGCAACTGATCTTCGGCGACTTCCTCGCCCGCAGCGTGCGGGGGATTTCCTGCGCGCCACCCGCTGAATCGTGATCCGAGCCGCTGTGCCTCTCACTATTTAGCAGGAGCAAGACCGTGACTGATCTCTACGAAAACCCGATGGGCCTGATGGGCTTTGAATTCATTGAATTCGCCTCGCCCACCCCTAATGTGCTGGAGCCTGTGTTCCAGATCATGGGCTTCACCAAAGTCGCCCAACACCGCTCGAAGAACGTGTCGCTGTACCGCCAGGGCGCGATCAACATCATCCTCAACAACGAGCCCAACAGTGAAGCGTCCTACTTCGCTGCGGAGCACGGTCCTTCGGTGTGCGGCATGGCCTTCCGGGTCAAGGATTCGCAACTGGCCTACAAACGCGCGCTGGAACTGGGCGCCCAGCCTGTCGAGATCGGCACCGGGCCCATGGAACTGCGCCTGCCCGCGATCAAGGGCATTGGCGGCGCGCCGTTGTACCTGATCGACCGTTTCGGTGAAGGCACCTCGATCTACGACATCGACTTCGTGTACCTCGAAGGCGTCGACCGCCATCCCAAGGGCGCCGGCCTGCAATTCATCGATCACCTGACCCACAACGTCTATCGCGGGCGGATGGCCTATTGGGCGAACTTCTACGAGAAGTTGTTCAACTTCCGCGAGCTGCGCTATTTCGACATCAAGGGCGAGTACACCGGCCTGACCTCGAAAGCGATGACCGCGCCGGACGGCATGATCCGCATCCCGCTGAACGAGGAATCGTCCAAGGGCGCCGGGCAGATCGAAGAATTTTTGATGAAGTTCAACGGCGAAGGCATTCAGCACGTCGCGTTCTTCACCGAAAACCTCATCGACACCTGGGACCGGCTCAAGGCGCTGGGCATGCGCTTCATGACCCCGCCGCCGGACACCTATTACGAAATGCTCGAAGGCCGGCTGCCTAACCATGGCGAACCGGAGCACGAGCTGAAGGCGCGGGGGATTCTGCTGGACGGCAATTCCGACGGCGGAAACAAGCGCCTGCTGCTGCAGATCTTCTCGGAAACCCTGATGGGGCCGGTGTTCTTCGAATTCATCCAGCGCAAGGGCGACGATGGCTTCGGTGAAGGCAATTTCAAGGCGTTGTTTGAATCGATCGAGCGCGATCAAGTGCGACGCGGGGTGTTGGCGGTGGATTGAAGTAGGTGCACGCGCGCTGTTAGTGGGACCGGCTTCAGCCGGGAAGAGGGCAGTTTGAACACCATCAGTTGTGTGGTGTGGCTGCCGACGCCTTCCCGGCTAAAGCCGGTCCTACTCGATGCGAGCGGTGCTACTGATCCTGCGACATTTCCCCACCCATCCGCGCGCTGATCGCCTGGGCCTTCTGCAGCAGTTTTTGCGCGGCGAGGGCCTGGCGCTGATCGGTAAACACCGACGCTGAACCCACCACTGTCACCACGCCCACCAGCTTGTTGCCCATGGCAAACACCGGCGACGACACCGCGTTGACGCCGGCCATCAACAAGCCATGAATCTGATGCACCCCGGTGCTGCGGATCTCTCGCACGTGCCGATCAATCTCCTTCATCTGCGCTGCGTTCAACGTGGCCGATTCCGCCTCTCTCAGCGCCGCGGTTTCGGTCGGCGACAGAAAGGTCTCGAACACCAGCCCGGTGGACGAACTGAGCAGCGGCAACACCGAGCCGATCTGCGTGACCAGGGTGACCGCCCCCAGCGACTGTTCGACATACACGACTGTCGGGCCTTTATTGCCCCACACCGCCAGAAAGCAGGTTTCGTTGAGTTCGTCGCGCAGCGCGATCAATGCCGGCGCGGACGTCTTCAGCACATCCAGCTGGCTCAGCGCCGCCAGGCCGACCTGCAAGGCCGAGCGCCCCAGACGGTAGTGATTGCTGGCCGGGTCCTGCTCGGCAAATCCGCTGTCCACCAGCGCCTGCAGGTAGCGATGCACCTTGCTCGCGGGCATGCCGACGTATTCGGCGAGCTTCGACAACGATGTGGCGGGCGCCAGTTCGGCCAACGCCTTGAGGATGCCGACGCCGACTTCAGCCGACTGGACTTTCTGCTGGCGCGGCGCAGTGGCGGGGGTGGAATCGTCGGTCATGGAAGGGAGGCCCCCGGTCTGGAAAGGCTGCTTTATAGCTTGACCCTTCCTCAAACTCAAATTACGTTATGCGTAACACGCTTACGATAAAAACAATAAGAGGTCGTCATGTCGACAACACCCCGGTCCGAGCCCTTGCGCTACCAGCGCGGCTTCGGCAATCAATTCAGCAGCGAGGCGATGCCGGGCGGTTTGCCCCACGGGCAGAACTCGCCGCAACGTCACCCGCTGGGCCTGTACGCCGAGCAATTTTCCGGGACCGCGTTCACCGTCCCCCGCGCTGAAGCCCGACGAACCTGGCTCTACCGCATTCAACCGTCCGCCGCGCACCCCCGCTTTCAGCGCCTTGAGCGCCAGATCACGGGTCAACAGCAAGGCCCCGTGACACCCAATCGCCTGCGCTGGAATGCCTTCGACATTCCCGCCGAGCCGACCGACTTCATCGATGGCCTGCACGCGCTGGCCAGCACCTCGTCTGCCGAACAGGCCGAGGGCGTGAGCATTTACGTCTACACCGCCAACCGCTCCATGCAGCGCGCGTTCTTCAACGCCGACGGCGAGTGGCTGATCGTCCCCCAGCAGGGCCGGCTGCGCATCACCACCGAACTGGGCCTGCTCGACCTTGAGCCGCAGGAAATCGCCGTGCTCCCCCGTGGTTTGAAATTCAGCGTCGAGCTGCTCGACGGCACAGCGCGGGGCTACATCTGCGAGAACCACGGCTGCGCCTTGCGCCTGCCTGACCTCGGGCCCATTGGCAGCAACGGCCTGGCCAATCCGCGGGATTTTCAGGTGCCCCACGCGCATTTTGAAGACAGCGTGCAGCCCACCGTGCTGGTGCAGAAATTCCTCGGCGAACTGTGGGCGACCACGCTCGGTCATTCCCCCTTCGACGTCGTTGCGTGGCACGGCAACAACGTCCCGTACAAATACGACCTGCGCCTGTTCAACACCATGGGCACGGTGAGTTACGACCACCCCGATCCGTCGATCTTTACTGTGCTGACGTCTCCGAGTGCTGTCGACGGTCAGGCGAACGTCGATTTCGTGATCTTCCCGCCGCGCTGGATGGTGGCGGAAAACACCTTCCGGCCGCCGTGGTTCCACCGCAACCTGATGAACGAATTCATGGGCCTGATCGACGGCGCCTACGACGCCAAGGCCGCAGGTTTCATGCCCGGCGGCGCGTCGCTGCACAACTGCATGAGCGCTCATGGCCCGGACAACGCCAGCGCCGAGAAAGCCATCGCCGCCGAACTCACGCCGCACAAGATCGAGAAGACCATGGCGTTCATGTTCGAGACCGGCAAAGTCCTGCGCCCCAGCTACCACGCGCTGGAATGCCCACAGTTGCAAAGCGACTACGATGCCTGCTGGGATGGCATCGCCAGAACGTTCAAGCCTTTCGACACGGACAGCCAACGATGAGCACTTCACACCACCCGCGCAGTTGGGTTGCCAGCGCCAACGACCATCCCGATTTCCCCCTGCAAAACCTGCCCCTGGGCGTGTTCAGCCGCCCCGGTTTCGGCAAGCGCGGCGGCGTTGCCATCGGGGATTTCATTCTTGACCTGCAAACGGCCCTCGAGGCCAGCCTGTTCAACGGCGCCGCGCGCGTGGCCGTGGAGGCCGCCAGCCGCGGGCAACTGAACGACTTTTTCGCCCTGGGCGGTTCGTCGCGGCAGGCGCTGCGCCATGAATTGCTGCACCTGCTCGACGAAAGAACCCTGCAGCGTGAGCGCTTGCAGGCCATGGGCGACCGTCTGCTGGTGCCAATGGCTGACTGCCAGATGCACATGCCGGCACAGGTCGGCGACTACACCGATTTCTACGTCGGCATTCATCACGCGATGAACGTCGGCAAGCTGTTCCGCCCGGACAACCCGCTGCTGCCGAACTACAAATACGTGCCCATCGCTTATCACGGGCGTGCGTCGACCCTGGGTGTGTCCGGGATGCCGGTCAGGCGCCCCAGCGGGCAGACCTTGAAACCGGGTGCCGAGACGCCGGATTTCGGGCCGAGCAAGCGCCTGGATTACGAACTGGAAGTGGGCGTATGGATCGGGCAGGGCAACGAGGCGGGCGAGCCTGTCGCCATCAGCAAGGCGGGCGAGCACATCGCCGGTTTCTGTCTGCTCAACGACTGGTCGGCTCGCGACCTGCAAGCCTGGGAGTACCAGCCGCTGGGGCCGTTTCTGTCGAAGAGTTTTGCCACGAGCATTTCGCCGTGGGTGGTCACGGCCGAAGCCCTTGCGCCGTTTCGCGCGGCTCAACCGGCGCGCCCCGAGGGTGACCCGCAGCCGATGCCTTATCTGTTCGATGAGCAGGATCAGGCCGGCGGCGCGCTGGACATCGAGCTGGAAGTGCTGCTGCTCACCGCGCAGATGAGAGAGCAGGGCGTCGCGCCCCAGCGTCTGTCCCTCAGCAACACGCTAAATATGTACTGGACCGTCGCGCAGATGGTGGCCCACCACAGCGTCAACGGCTGCAAGCTGCAGGCGGGGGATCTGTTCGGCACCGGCACCTTGTCAGGCCCGCAGCCCGGCCAACTCGGCAGCCTGCTGGAAATGACCGAAGGCGGTAAGCGCGCCGTAGAATTGCCCAACGGCGAGACGCGAACCTTTCTGGAGGCCGGCGATGAGGTGATCCTCAAAGCGCGCTGCCGCAAGGAGGACGAAGTGAGTATCGGCTTTGGCGAGTGCCGTGGGGTGGTGGTTGGCTGAACCCAGTCCTACAGACCGCATGTTTTTAGTGGGACCGGCTTCAGCCGGGAATAGGCCAGTGTGTGCGCCATCAATTTTGAGCTATGGCCGCTTACGTCTTCCCGTTTAAAGCCAGTCCTACAGAAATTAACCAAACCCACCCACCAGAGATCCACTGCGCGGCAAGAACCTCCCTTGCCGCTCCCCCTGCGGTTTGCCTTCCGCGTAACTCAAATGCCCGTTCACCCAGACCGCATCGATCCCCTCGGCCGCGCGCTTTGGCTCTTTGAAATCCGCGACATCGCGCACGGTGTCGGCGTTGAACAGCACCAGGTCCGCGCAATACCCTTCGCGCACGAAGCCACGATCATGCAGCCCGAAGCGTGTGGCGGTCAGGCCGGTCATCTTGTGCACGGCGGTGTGCAGCGGAAACAGCCCCAGATCCCGACTGAAATGCCCGAGCACCCGGGGAAATGCACCCCACAGGCGCGGGTGCGGAAACGGATCTTCCGGCAGCCCGTCAGAACCGATCATCGACAGCGGGTGCTTCATGATCCGCTGCACGTCATTCTCATCCATCCCGTAATACACGGCGCCGGCCGGCTGCAGTTTTCGGGCGGCGTCCCCCAGTGAAAGCTCCCAGTCGGCGGCAATGTCTTTCAACTCGCGGCCGCCCTGTTCCGGGTGCGGCGTCGACCAAGTGATGGTAATCGGAAACGCATCGGTGACCTGTTTCAAATCCAGCGTCGAAGAACTGGCCGCATAGGGGTAGCAATCGCAGCCCACCGGGTGGGTCAGGGCGGCATTTTCCAGGGACGCCAGCAGCTGCGGACTGCGGCCCCAGTTGCCTGCGCCCGCGCATTTCATGTGGGAAATCACCACCGGCGATTTGGCGTGACGGCCGATCTCGAACGCCTCGTCCATGGCCTCCAGCACCGGTTCGAACTCGCTGCGCAGGTGCGTCGTGTACACCGCGCCGAATGCTGTGAGCTCCTCGGCCAGCTGTTTCACTTCGTCGGTTTCGGCCGAGAAAGCCGAGGCATAGGCCAGACCGGTGGACAGGCCCAGCGCGCCATCCGCCAGGCTGTCGCGCAATTGCCCGCGCATGGCGCTGATTTCATCAGCGCGCGCCGTTCGAAAAAGATCATCCATGTGATTGCTGCGCAGCGCGGTGTGGCCGATCAGCGCCGCGACGTTGACCGCCGGCCGCGCCGCGTCCACTGCGTTGCGGTAGTCGCTGAAGCGCGGATAAACGAATGCAGCGGCGGGGCCCAGCAGGTTCATCGGATCCGGCGGATCGCCCGCCAGCGAAACGGGTGAGGCGCTGATGCCGCAGTTGCCGACAATCACCGTGGTCACGCCCTGGGTAATCTTTGGCAGCATCGCTGGCTGACGAATCACCACTGTGTCGTCGTGGGTGTGCACATCGATGAAACCCGGCGCCAGCACGCGGCCGGCGGCGTTGATCTCCTCGCGGGCGGAGACGTCGTGGAGGTCGCCGATGCGCTGGATGCGGCCGTCGCGGAGGGCCACGTCGGCGCGGTAGCCGGGCGTATCGCTACCGTCGATCACCAGCGCGTCGCGAATGATCAGGTCGTAAAGCATGGGGTCAGTCTCCAAGGGGCAGGCCGTCGTCGCCGCCGCGGTAGTCATCCAGCGCGAGCTTGATCCGTCGCAGCCTTTCGCGGTTGGCGTCGGGCGCGGTCAGCGCCAGTTCGGTGGCCAGCACGTCGATGGTCAGCAGCATGCCGTAGCGCGCGGCCGTGGGTTTGTAGATGAAATTGGTTTCGGCGATCTGCAGCGGCAGCAGGACATCCGCCCGCTCCGCCAGCGGGGAGTCGGGCAGGGTAATGGCGAGAATTTTCGCGCCATAGCTGCGAGCGAGATCCACTGCGTCGAGCAGTTCAGGGGTGCGCCCGCTCAGCGAGCAGACGATCACGCTGTGCTCGGGACCCAGGGTCGCGGCGATCAGGCGCATCATCACCGGGTCGCGGCTGGCGGCAATCGGGTAGCCGAGGCGCACCAGCCGGGTCTGCAGTTCTTCGCTGCACAGGCTGGACGCGCCGCCCATGCCGAAGCTGTGAATCATCCGGGCCGGCGCGAGCAGGGCCACCGCCGCCTGGAAGCGTGATTCATCGAAACCGGCCAGGTGCTGACGCAGGGTGGACTCGATGTCGCCGACGATCTGGGTGAAAAACGCCGACTGCTCCGGCGCCTGCTCCGGGGTGAGGAAGCGGTTGCCCACGGCGCTGGCCTGGGCCAGTTGCAGGCGCAGGTCGCGCAGGTCCTTGCAGCCCACCGTGCGGGCGAAACGCGATAGCGTGGCGCTGCTGACTTCGGCGCGGGCGGCGAGGTCGTCGAGGCTGGCGCTGGCGGCAAACGCCACGTCGCTGAGCACCAGTCTGGCGATGCGGCCTTCGCCGGCGCTGAACGACTCCTGACGGGCGCGGATCTGGTAAAGAATGTCCACTCAGATCACCTGCGCCAGCCCGAGGGTCAGGACGAAAGCGATCATCGAAATCAGCGTCTCCAGCACCGTCCAGGTTTTGAAGGTCTGTGTCACGGTCATGTTGAAGTACTCCTTGATCAGCCAGAACCCACCGTCGTTGACGTGGGAAAAAATCACCGAGCCGGCGCCGGTCGCCAGCACCAGCAGCTCTGGATGGGGATAACCCAGGCCCAGCGCTACGGGTGCCACGATGCCGGACGCCGTGGTCATTGCCACGGTGGCCGACCCGGTGGCGACGCGCATCAATGCGGCGAACAGCCAGCCCATCAGCAGCGGCGACAGATGCCAGTCCTGCGCCAGGCCGACGATCTCGTTGGTCACGCCGCTGTCGACCAAAATCCGGTTCAGACCACCACCCGCGCCCACTAGCAGCGTAATACTGGCCGTTGGCGCCAGGCATTCCTGGGTGAATTTCAGGATCGAATCGCGGGAGAACCCTTGGGCAATGCCCAACGTCCAGAAGCTTAGCAACGTGGCCAGCAGCAGCGCGATCACCGAGTTGCCGATGAACAGCAGAAAGCTGTTGAAGCCGCTGCCCGGCGTGGAAATCAGGTTGGCCCAGCCACCCAGCAGCATGAGCACCACCGGCAACAGAATGGTCGCCATGGTGATGCCGAAGCTCGGCAGCTGGGCGCGGGGTTCACGGTCGAGAAATTGTTTGGCGAGCGGGTTTTCATCGGGCAAACGAATGTGCGGCACGATGAAGCGCGCGTAGATCGGGCCGGCAATGATCGCGGTGGGGATGCCGATGAGGATGGCGTAAAACAGGGTCTGGCCCACCGACGCCTGATAGGCCTGCACCGCCAGCATTGCGGCGGGGTGCGGCGGCACCAGGGCGTGGACCACTGACAGGCCGGCGACCATCGGCAGGCCGACCATCAGAATCGACACGCCGACCCGACGCGCAACGGTGAACGCGATCGGCACCAGCAGCACGAAACCCACTTCGAAGAACAGCGGCAGCCCCACCAGAAACGCGATGCAGACCATCGCCCAGTGCGCGTTGCGTTCGCCGAAGCGGTCGATCAAGGTGCGCGCCACCTGCTCGGCACCGCCGGACTCGGCCATCATTTTGCCGAGCATGGTGCCCAGCGCCACGACCAGTGCGATGTGCCCCAGCGTCTTGCCGACGCCGCCCTCATAGGACGCGACGACGGCATTGGCCGGCATGCCGGCGACCAGCGCGAGGCCGACGGACACCAGGGTGATGACGATGAACGGATTGAGACGAAAGCGCGCGATGAGCACGATCAGGGCGATGATCGCGACGGCGGCATAGACCAACAGAGACAGGCCGGTTGACGGAGGCATGCAACGGATTCCTTGCTGAGAATGAGGGGGTCAGGGCTTGGGCGGCGGCGGGGCTGAGCCTGTCGAGCTACAACAGAGCAGGACTCACCCGCGCAATGGCGTTAACCGGTGCGCAGCCAGGCGGTGAAAACGATCTCGGCAGTGGGTGTTGCAAGCGCCATGAACGGCGAAAGAAGAGCAGGGGCGGGACGATCACAGGCAGTCATTATTGTTATCTCTGATTTCGTGATGGAAAGTAAATTACACGAAGCAGGATAAAAAGATCAATTCATGAAAATTAATTTCGCTCCGATGTTTTGCTTTGCGACCCATCCATTTGTGGGAGCGGGGGTTGGCTCAGGATTTCGGCCGGTTGGTTGGACTTGTGGGAGTGACCGGGGTGGCGTTCCACCTTGCTGGCGAATGCGGTTTATCCAGCGAAGAAAATTCATTGGCTGAACGGCCCTCTTCGCGAGCAAGCTCACTCCTACAGGTCTCTGTGCGCGACCTTGATTGCCCGGTCGATGCAGTCAAATTTGTAGGAGTGAGCTTGCTCGCGAAGGGGCCAGGACAGCCAGCCACTTTCTCTGGGGAAGGACAGTCAGCATTCGCGAGCAAGCTCGCTCCCACAGGATCGTGGGTGACTTGAGATTTCGAACCATGCCGAGACTCGTGGGAGTGAGCTTGCTCGCGAAGGGGCCAGGACAGCCAGCCATTTTCTCTGGGGAAGGACAGTCAGCCTTCGCGAGCAAGCTCACTCCTACAGGTCTCTGTGCGCGACCTCGATTGCCCGGTCGATGCAGTGAATTCGTAGGAGTGAGCTTGCTCGCGAAGGGGCCAGGACAGCCAGCCCCTTTCTCTGGGGAAGGACAGTCAGCCTTCGCGGCCGCTTCATGCCGCAGTGAACCGCTCACGATACGCCTGGGGCGTCACTGATACCGCACGCATGAAGCTGCGCCGCAACGTTTCTTCCGTACCAAAACCGCAGCGGTCGGCGATGCGCTTGATTGGCAGCGCGCTGTCCCCCAGCAGGCGCCGCGCCGCTTCCACGCGCAATTGCTCGATGGCCCGCGCCGGTGTATTCCCGGTGTGGGCGCGGTAGTGGCGGACGAAACTGCGCTCGCTCATGCCCACCTGCGCCGCCAGTGTGGCAACCGACAGGTCACTGGCCAGATTGTCGAGAATCCAGGCGTGCAGGTCGCCAAACCGGCTGCCTTGATCACGGGTCTGGTGCTGCATCGACAGCGCCGTGCTGAACTGCGACTGCCCACCCGGGCGCTTGAGAAACACCACCAGATCCCGCGCCACGGCCAGGGCGATGTCCCGGCCCAGATCCGCCTCGACCATCGCCAGGGCCAGATCAATACCCGCGGTCACCCCGGCGGACGTCCACAGTGTGTTCTCGTTGATGAAGATCGGGTCCGGGTCGACGCGCAGTTGCGGAAAACGCCGCGCCAGTTCGTCGCAACTGTCCCAGTGGGTGACCACCCGATGGCCGTCCAGCACGCCCGCCGCCGCCAGTAAAAATGCGCCGGTACACACCGACGCCACTCGCCGGGCACTGGCGGATTGCGTTCGCACCCAGTCCACCAGAACCGGATCCAGCAGCGCCGTATGCACGCCGCCGCCCCCGGCGATGATCAGGGTATCCGAAGCCGTGGACGGCAGCGGGTGGGTAAGCAGCCCGAGCCCGGCGGAGGAGACCACGCTGCCGGGTTCGCGAGCGATGACCTCCGGCCGGTATGGGATTTTGTTCAGCTCGGCTTCCTGGGCCATGACGTTGGCCGAGGCAAACACCTGCAGCGGTCCGGTGACGTCGAGTAACTGAACGTTGGGAAAGGCCAGAACGTGAACCGGCCTGGGCTGATGGGGCATGGCGCTCTCACTGTGAAGATTGGCGTGAATTGTCGGCTTTATGGCGTATCCGCCAGAGGCTAGCTCGCTACAGTGGTTTCGTCCAGTCGCTGGCCGAGCCCCATCGGCCGCGTCACTTCATACCGTCAGATGAATCACTTTCAGTACAAGGAAACACACCATGACCCTGCATATCGGCCTGCTGGTATTCCCCAAAGTCCAGCAACTGGACCTCACCGGTCCCTACGATGTTTTCGCCACCATGCCCGGCGTGGTCGTGCATCTGGTCTGGAAAAACCTTGAGCCGCTGCAGTCCAGCACCGGCCTGACCCTGGTGCCGACCGCGACCTTCGCCGACTGCATAGACCTGGACGTGATCTGCGTGCCGGGCGGGGTAGGGGTTGATGCATTGATGGAAGACCCCGAAACCCTGGCCTTCATCCAGCATCAGGCGGCCACGGCGCAGTACGTGACTTCCGTCTGCACCGGCGCGCTGGTGCTCGGCGCGGCAGGGCTGTTGAAAGGCCGCCGCGCCACCACCCACTGGGCGTCCCATTCATTGCTGGAGCAGTTCGGTGCGATTCCGGTGCACGAGCGCGTGGTGCGCGACGGCAACCTGATGACCGGCGGCGGCGTGACGGCGGGTATCGATTTTGCGCTGACGCTGATCAGCGAAGTGTTTGACGCGGATACCGCCCGGACCATTCAGCTGCAATTGGAGTACGCGCCGGCACCGCCCTACGATTCCGGCCGACCGGACACCGCACCGGCGAATATCCTTGCCGTCGCCACCGATCGCGCCATGCAGGGTTTGCTGGCGCGTCGGCAGATTGTCGAGCGCGTCACGGCGGCCATGGATTAACGGCGGGATTAGATCGGAGATTTATTGAGCGGGATTTCATACCAGCAGAGGAACAGGTCCAGCGCCGACTCGACCACTTCGCGCTGCTTATCCGGCGCGAGCAGGGGCTCGTTGAGGGTGACTTGCGGCCAGAAGGCGAAGGCCTTGAGCAACGCATGGATCTGCGACGCGGCGAACACCGGCTCGACGGCCTTGAGGCGTCCGTCCTGCTGGGCGCCGCGCACCCAGACGGTGAAGGTTTCTTCCCGTTGATTGAGTCGGCTAACCCAGATCTGCGCACGGTCGGGAGAGTGAATGGTCGCGCCGATGGCCACACGGGCCAGGTCGATGAAGTTGCTGTCACCGAGGGTTTTCATCTTCGCGTCGAGTAATTCGCGCAGTTGATCGCGCAGGGGCACGCCGGGTTTGTACACTGCATCGGTCTGCGTCGCGGCGGAGGACCACAGGCGATGGAGCATTTCGGAGAACAGTTCTTCCTTGCTGGGGAAGTGGTTGTAGACCGTGCGCTTGGAGACCTCGGCCCGGGCGGCAATCCGGTCCATGCTCGTGACCTCGAAACCGTTGTCGCGGAACTCGGCTATCGCCGCCTGAACAATGGCTTCGCGTTTACGGTCGGTCAGTCGCAGTGGGGCAGTCATGGATTCGCTTCTGTGAGGTGGCGCGGACGACTCAACCGCCCGACAAGAAAATTACACCGGGCAGTTTACTTCTCTTTGCTCATCGTGCAAGCTTGAAACTACACTGTGTAGTGTAGAGGCAGCCAAGAGCTTCAAGCTGTAAGCTTCAAGTCGCAAGCTTACGGCGTACAGCATGCTCTTGCAGCTTGCAGCTTGCAGCTTGCAGCTTGCAGCTCCCGCAACGCCACCTTCACCCGTTTCATGGAGTCAGCACCCTCATGGCCTCGATCGAAAAAAATCTTGATTCAAATCCTGCGCTGCCCGTCCTGACTCGGCGTGAAGGTCGCTATTTCAATCACAAGCCGATGGCGCGCTCGAGCGTGGGCAAAACCCTGCGCATCTTCTGGAACGCCCTGTTCAATAAACCCCACCACACCCGCCCGGCCGGGGAGATCCCGGTTCAGCCGCTGTCGCGCCAGCAACTGTTCGCGGCGCCCGACAACACGGTCTACCGGCTGGGCCACTCCACGGTGCTGCTGAAACTGCGCGGTGAATACTTCCTGACCGACCCCGTATTTGCCGAGCGTGCCTCGCCGGTGCAATGGGCCGGTCCGCAGCGCTTCCATCAGCCGCCGATCCGCCTCGAAGACCTGCCGCCGCTCAAGGCCGTGATCCTCTCCCACAACCACTACGACCACCTCGATCACATGACCATTCAGGTGCTCAAGGACAAGGCCGAGCATTTCATTACGCCGCTGGGGGTAGGGGACACGCTGATCGAGTGGGGCGTGCCGGCCGCCAAGGTCCAACAGTTGAACTGGTGGCAGTCGACGGAGATTCATGGCATTCGCTTTGTGGCGACCCCGGCGCAGCACTTCTCGGGCCGTACGCTGCGTGACGGCAATCAGACCCTGTGGGCATCGTGGGTGATGCTTGATGGCGAGCAGCGCATCTTTTTCAGCGGTGACACCGGCTATCACGCCGGTTTCAAGCTGATCGGCGAGCAGTACGGCCCGTTCGACCTGACCCTGATGGAGACCGGCGCGTACAACGAAGACTGGCCGGACGTGCACATGCAGCCCGAAGAGACGCTACAGGCGCACATCGACCTGCGCGGCAAGTGGCTGCTGCCGATCCACAACGGCACCTTCGACCTGGCGATGCACGCCTGGCACGAGCCGTTCGACCGGATTCTCGCGCTGGCGTGGGACCGCAGCATTTCCATCACCACGCCGGAAATGGGCCAGCCGTTTTACGTTCAGTACCCCAGCCGAGGCGAGGCGTGGTGGCTGAAAGTGGACAAGGCTGCCGAGCCTGCGACCGACCGCTGCTCGAAACGGCGGGACGATCGCCAGCAGGTCACCAGTCGCGGCTAAGCCGGCTGTTTCAGGGTTTGGCGTCAGTGGAATCTGCCGGATGCTCCGTTTCCGGCGGTCGCTGTTGTTCACCGCTCTGATTGGCTTGTTTGTGTTCCTCACCGACCTTGCCTGCGTTTTCAGGCTTGTGGTCGAGGTCTTCGCGATTGGACTCTTTATCAGGCATGGCGCCCTCCGGTGTGCAGGGTGAATGGCAGATTTGCAGCACGTGCTCAATGGTCGATCTGGTTGATCCGCATCAGCGCTTCGTCTTTGAACAGCGGTCGTTTCATGCGTTCGGCGAGCATCGCCATGGGCCGTTCCCGCTCACAGCTGACCACCGCCGCGACAACGCCCTGTTTGCAGATGAGCGCCAGGAAATCGAAACGTTCCGGCTCGCCCAAGTAGACGATGTCGTCCCAGTCGTCGGCGTGGCCGAGGTAATCCAGACGCTTCTCAAAATGGTAGGTCCAGAAGTACGGCACATCGGTGTATCGCAGGTCCTCGCCGAGCATGTTGCCCGCCGCAATGCGTGCCTGTTGTTGGGCCAGGCGCCAGTGCTCGATGCGCCGGGGCTGATGGTTGAGGGGAAAGGTGGCGATATCGCCGGCCGCCCACAGATCCTTGCCCGCGCGCATGCCGTCGTCGACCGCCAGTGAGCCATCGTCCTCCAGTTGAAGGCCGTCGATGAAATGCGTCACCGGGCTCACGCCGACGCCGACCAACGCGAGATCCACCTGCAGTCGTTCGCCATTGCTGAGCACCGCCGTCTGCAGCTGCTGCTGCCCATCTCGTTCAACACCCTCGAAACGGCTGACGTCCACGTGGGTGCGGAACAGCACGCCGTGCTGCTCATGCAGCGCCCGCAGGGCTTTGCCGATGCGCTCCCCCAGCTGACCGGCAAACGGCACCTCATGACGGGCCAGAATCGTCACGTTCACACCTTGTGTGCGCAACGCCGACGCCGCTTCCAGCCCGATAAAACTGTCGCCGACGATCAGCGCATGGCTACCGGGGTGGACCGCCGCGAGAATTTGGCTGGCGTCATCGCGGCTGCGCAGGGTCAGGACTTGCGGCAGGTCCGCGCCCTCTAGAGTCAACGCGCGGGGCTCGCCACCGGTGGTGACCAGCGCCGCGTCGTAGTCAAAGCGGCGCCCGTCCGCCAGGGTGACCCGCTTGTTGACGATGTCCAGTTTCATCACTTCGCCGTGCACCCGTTCGATGCGATTGCTCAGGTAGAACCCGTCGTCGCGCAGAGCCGGGATCTCATCGGTATCCATTTCGGCGGACAAGACAAATTTGCTCAGCGCTGTGCGGTCGTACCCGGCCGCGGCTTCTCTGTCGATGAGCCGTAATTGACCGTTGAAGCCTTTTTCCCTCAGCGCGCAGGCAGCCGCTGTACCCGCCGCACCGGCGCCAATGATGACAAAGCAGCGGCTGTCCTCGGCCAGCGTCGGCGTGTCGGCGGTGATGGGCTGGTCATCGACATGCACATGGCCATCGATGACGTGGACGGGGTATTGGGTCAGGGCATCCAGCGCAGGTGGTTCGCAGAGATGGCCGTCGTCGATGGAGAATTCGGCCTTGTGCCAGGGACAGATCAGATGACCGTTGCAGATGGCGCCGTCGGCCAGTGGCGCGCCGGCATGGGGGCAGAAGGCTTGAAACGCGCGGACTTCGTCGCCGTGCAGAACCAGCAGCGCCTTGGTTTCGCCAAACTCGATCTGGAGACCGCGGTCTTGCTGAATATCGGTCAGAGGGGCGACTCGATGCAGAGGCATGTGCGCTTCCTTGTGGGCTTTTATTGGACTTGGGGGCTTTTAGTTGGGAGTCGGCCGTCGGGGGAGAGGTTCAGGGAATTATCGGGTAGTCGGTTGGGCGGGCGCTCCGTTCGCTTCAACTGCCGGAGGAACGCCCAAACTCCGAGGTCATTTCACTGCGTCTGGCTATTGCGTCAACTTGAGCCGCTCATGCCAGTCGGCAATCGACTCGTCAGGAAACTCCTCGAACTGCTGGTCATTCGGTCCTGCGGTCACTTCCACCCAGGGCGCCTTGGAGTTCAGCAACAAGTGCGTGTGCTCCGGCGGGGTCGGCAATGGCGTGTCGATGGCTGACGCAAACGGGTGGATCAGCTCCGGCCACTCGGGGCTGAACAGCCACAGCCCGCTGCCGCACCGTTTGCAGAAATGCCGTTCGGCACTGCTGATGCAGGCTTGGTGACCCTCATCGTCGCGCATCTTCGCGTGGTAGATGGCGATGTTGTCCTTGCCTTTGACGTCGAGACTTTTCGCATCGCCGCCCAGGTTGATCGCGTAGCCGCCACCGCCCTGGGTCTTGCGGCAGATCGAGCAGTAGCAGCGTTGATAAGGGTAGGGCTGGGCGCTTGTCAGGCTGAATTCGACGGCGCCGCAATGGCAGGAGCCTTCCAGATGCATATTCACCTCCGCTTGAATGTGATGTCGGGCTTAAGGGTCTAGACCGCTCAAGCGGGCGGGGTTCGATGTTTTCTCGAACGGGCGTTCGGATTATTCACGGACCGTTGGTTAAAGAAGCCTGCGGCAACGTCGATAAGCCGTAGTCATATGACCACTTTGCGTCCCGCCCCTCCAAGAATGAGCCACCCTTTATGAGCCTACGCAACCTGACCATCGCCCGCCGCGCCGGCCTTGGGTTTACCCTGATTTCCCTGTTGGTCGCGCTGCTCGGCTGGTTCGCCCTGAGCCAGATGTCGACGATCCGACAGAGCGAGGTGGCGGTTGAAAGCAACTGGATGCCGAGCATGCGTCTGGTCAACGACATCCGCGAAGCCATGCTGCGCATTCGCACGATCTCGCTGCGGGTTGCCCTTGACACCGATCCGAAAAATCTCAGCGTCTACAAAGGTCAGATGGACGCGCGCGCGAAGATCCTCGACGAGAAACTCGCCAGCCTCGACACCTTCATCGACACCCCGGAAGAGAAGGCGTTGTACGGCAAATTCCGCGCGACCCTGGTCGATTATCAGCGCGGTTTGACCCAGTCTTTTGTGCTCGCCGAGAGCGGTGACTTCAAGGCGCTGAACAAACTGCTGCTGGTGGACATGAAAACCGCCGTCGACAACTCCGGCGCGCAATTGGGCGATCTGGGTGATTTCTACTCCCATCAGGTCGAGCTCGAAGGCGCTGCCGCCGAAGCGCAATACGGCAACTCCCGAAACGTGGTGCTGGTGTTCGTGCTGATCGCAGCACTGGCCACCGTGGTGCTCGCGGTGTGGCTGACCCGCAGCATCGTTCGCCCGCTGCAGGAAGCGGTTGATGCTGCCGAATACGTGGCCAAGGGCGATTTGACCCATGACATTCGCGTCGAGGGCAATGACGAAGTGACGCGCTTGCAGAGCGCGTTGCAGCAGATGCAAACCAACCTGCGCTCGACCCTGAGCCTGATCGGCAATTCGGCGAGCCAGCTGGCGTCGGCCGCCACCGAGCTGAACTCGGTGACCGAAGACAGTCATCGCGGCCTGCACCAGCAGAACGCCGAAATTGAACAGGCCGCCACGGCGGTGAACGAGATGACTTCGGCGGTCGAGGAAGTCGCGCGCAACGCGGTGTCGACGTCCCAGGCGTCGAGCGAATCGAACACGGCGGCCCGCGACGGCCAGAGCCGGGTCATCGACACGGTCAATTCGATCCAGACCCTGTCCGGCAACGTACAGCACACCTCGGACCTGGTGCAGAACCTGGCCGATCAGTCCAAGGACATCGGCAAGGTGCTGGACGTGATTCGCTCCATCGCCGAGCAGACCAACCTGCTGGCGCTGAACGCCGCCATTGAAGCCGCACGGGCCGGTGAGTCCGGACGCGGGTTCGCCGTGGTCGCTGATGAAGTGCGCGCCCTGGCCCACCGCACCCAGCAGTCGACCCTGGAAATCGACAAAATGGTGACGACCATGCGCAGCGGTTCCACCGAAGCAGTGGAGTCGATGTCGATCAGCCGCTCACGGGCGACCGAAACACTGGGGTTGGCCCAGGGTGCCGGCGAGTCGCTGAACCGCATCACTACGTCGATCAACGAGATTTCCGAACGCAATCTGGTCATCGCCAGCGCCGCCGAAGAGCAGGCGCAAGTTGCGCGGGAAGTGGACCGCAACATCGTCAACATCCGCGATCTTTCGATGCAATCGTCGTCCGGCGCCAACCAGATCAGCGCGTCGAGTAACGAACTGTCCCGGCTGGCGGCGGAGTTGAATCAGGTGGTCACGCGCTTTCGGGTTTGATGGTTCTTCTCAACGTCTCAAAGGCTTCCCGGCTAAAGCCGGTCCCACAGGGTAATGCGGTATTAGTGGGACCGGCTTTAGCCGGGAAGAGGCCGGTTTGAGCACCCTCGGTTTTGCTGTGTGACAGATGACGCCTTCCTGGTAGGACCGGCTTTAGCCGGGAACAGGCCAAGAACGGCAGCCTTTCACCTCATTCACTTGCCTGTCGCTGCCCTCGGCTTGCATGATTCGCCCCGACTAATAATTCCTGGCGGGCCGAACCTGCCGACGAGATAGGTGAAGGGCAATGGATGACGTGAATCGCGATTTCAGCAGTTGGCTGCGCTCCCCGGGCCACGCGGCCTGGCTGATGCAGGAGGGCAATCGGCTGCTGGCGTTTGCCAAGGCCTCGAAGCTGCCCCAGGGCTTCGGCAATCTGGATGACCTCGGTCGGCTCCCCGCCGATGCCGTGGCCGAAACCATGAACACCGCACGCATGACCCACAGTTTCGCCATGGCCCACATCAACGGCATTCCCGGTTGCGCCGCGCTGGTCGATCACGGCATTGCGGCGCTGGCCGGGCCGTTGCGTGACGCCGAACACGGCGGCTGGTTCGCCACACCCCTGGAACACAGCACTGACACCGGCAAGAACGCGTACCTGCACGCCTTCGTCGCCCTGGCCGCCAGCTCGGCAGTCGTCGCCCGTCGCCCCGGCGCCCAGGCGTTGCTGGAACAAGCGATTCAGGTGATCACCGGGCATTTCTGGAGCGAGGAGGAAGGCGCCATGCGTGAATCCTTCGACCGCGACTGGAGCAACGAGGAAAGCTATCGCGGCGCCAACAGCAACATGCACAGCACCGAGGCGTTTCTCGCCCTGGCCGACGTCACCGGCGATGCGCGCTGGCTGGATCGGGCGTTGAGCATCGTCGAGCGGGTCATTCATCAGCACGCCGCTGGCAACAACCATCAAGTGATCGAGCATTTCACCCTGCAGTGGCAGCCGATTCTCGACTACAACGTCGACAAGCCCGACGACGGTTTCCGCCCCTACGGCACGACGCCCGGCCACGCCTTCGAGTGGGCGCGGCTGGTGCTGCACCTGGAAGCGGCGCGGCGCAAGGCCGGGCTGGAAACGCCGGCCTGGTTGCTGGAAGACGCTCGCGGTTTATTCGAAAACGCCTGCCGCTATGGCTGGGACGTCGATGGCGCGCCCGGGATCGTCTACACCCTCGACTGGGAAAACCGCCCGGTGGTCCGCCATCGCCTGCACTGGACCCACGCCGAAGCGGCTGCTGCCTCTGCCGCACTGCTGCAGCGCACCCACGAGCAGCAATACGAAGACTGGTACCGGACGTTCTGGGAATTCAGCGAGACGCTGTTCATCGACTACGAAAACGGCAGCTGGCGCCACGAGCTCAACCCTGAAAACAAACCCAGCGCCGATATCTGGGCCGGCAAGCCGGACCTGTACCACGCCTATCAGGCGACGCTGCTGCCGGTGTTGCCGCTGGAACAAAGTCTGGCAACGGCGTTGGCGAGCCGGGCCTAGTCCGCGGGATCCTGCGCGGGCTCGAGGCCAACGCGATCTGTGTAGGAGCGACCGGGGTGGCGCTCCACCTTGCTCGCGAAGAGGCCAGTACATCCGCTATATCTTTAGCGCCTGAACTGCCGCCTTCGTGAGCAAGCTCACTCCCACAGTCCCGTTTTCAGCAGGTACATCGGCAGTGTGGTCATGTTGATTAAGGGCAATGGGTTGGCGAGCCGCGCATCAACCTCACACCTTCAACTCAATCCACGTCGGTGCATGGTCACTGGCGTGGGGCAGGTCCCTCACCCAGCGGTCCACCCCCGCGTTTTTCAGCTTGGGCTTCAGATCCTTGCTCAACAGCAGGTGGTCAATGCGCAGGCCGGAGTTGGTTTTCCAGTGGTTGCGGAAATAATCCCAGAACGTGTAAATCCGCTCGTCCGGGAATTTCGCGCGCAGGGCGTCGGTCCAGCCCTGGTCCAGCAACCGCTCAAAGCACGCGCGGCTTTCCGGTTGCAGCAAGGCATCCTTCAGCCATGAACGCGTGTTGTAGATGTCATTGTCGGTAGGGATGACGTTGTAGTCCCCGGCCAGCACCACCGGATGCTCGCTCTTGAACAGCGAGTCGGCGTGCGTGATGAAGTGCTCGAACCAGTCCAGCTTGTAGTCGAACTTCGGCCCCGGCTGCGGGTTGCCGTTGGGCAGGTACAGGCAGCCGACGATCACGCCCTGAACGGCCGCCTCCAGATAGCGGCTGTGCTTGTCCTTTTCATTGCCCGGCAAACCCCGACGAATTTCCAGCGGCTCTCTGTCCCGGGACAGGATCGCCACGCCGTTCCACGACGGCTCGCCCTGCCAGATCACACCGTAGCCGGCATTGCGGATATCGTCGGCGGGGAAGGCCGTGTCGGCCGCTTTCAGTTCCTGCAGGCAGACGATGTCGGGCGCTTCCTTTTCCAGCCACTGCAACAGAATGGGCAAACGCGCGCGGATGCCGTTGATGTTGAACGTGGCGATTTTCAGCGTGGCCATGGCGTTCGCCTCCAATGAGTGTGCAGCGTTGGAGGTCGCCGGATCGGTGAAGATTCCATCGGCGTGCGCGCCGCTGCCTTTCTCTTCAATCAGCCGGCTCCGCTCCGTCAGGCAAATCGTTGCGACACACGAATCACCTGCCGGGCGATATAGGTCCCCGTCACGATCACAGCAAAGAGTCGCAGCGTCTGCATCGCCAGCACGAAGCCGACGTCGGAATGGGTGTCGATGGCAATGATCGCCATGGCATCAAGACCGCCCGGGCTGGTGGCCAGGTACACCGAGAGGAAGTCCTTGCCCATGATTTCCGCGATGCCCCAGGCCGACAGGGCGCAGAGCAGGATCAGCACCAGCGCCCCGGCGATCATCGCGGGCAGCCGCCGCCAGACGTAGCTGATGGTCACGCGATCAAAGCGCAGGCCGATGTAACTGCCGATCGCGCCGTAGGCAATCGCCAGCACCCAGGCAGGGTGATCTGCAACAGGCCGCTCAACTGCAGCGCGCCGCCGAGCAGCAAGGGCACCAGCAAGGCCCCGGCTGGCAAGCGACTGCCGAGGATCACGCCGACCCCGATCACCAGCAGGCTCAAACCCAGGTTGAGCAGGTTCATCCCGTGCAACAGCGCGTCCGTGCTGTGGGCCTCCGAACCGCCGGCATCGGCACCGATCAGCCGACTGACCAGCGCGCCGACCATCACCACGCAGACCACTCGCACGTATTGCATGGTGGCGACCACTCGAGAGTCGGCGCCGTCATCCTCGGCCATCGCGACCATCGCCGACGCCGCGCCCGGCGAAGTGCCCCACGCTGCAGTGCTGCTCTGAATGCCGCCCCAGCGCGCCATGGCGATGCCGACCACGGCACTCAACGCGACGGTGAGCAAGGTGGCGAACACCATGACATGCCAGGACTGCATCGCCGCGAGCAGCACGCCGACGGTCATGGAGTGGGCGACCAGCACGCCGACCGTGCCCTGGCCGAGGCGGAACACCTGCTTGTTCAGACGAACGCTGGCCCCGGCGACGCCGAAGCCTATCGCCACCAGCATGGGCCCGAGAAACAGCGCGGCGGGGATGTGGAAGTATTTGAACAGTTGGCCGGCGCTACCGGCCATGAGGATGAGCAGCAGCCATTGGGTCAGCGGGTGCTGGTGGGCGAGGGCAAACGAGGCGGGGCGTGGCAACGCGGATCTCCAGAGCATTGGCATTTCCTGATAAGGAGTGACCTGAGTGCTTCCCTGCCGAGTGCATTTCCAATGACGCCCAGTATCGACAGCGCAATCGATCAAGTCTATTTTCTAATAATCATGAATCGATAACTTTGGTTGATATATGGACCTCCGTGACTTGACCTATTTCGAAACCATCGCCGAGCTCGGTCACCTCGGGCGCGCGGCTGAAAAGCTCAATCGCAGCCAGCCCGCGTTGACCAAAAGCATTCAGCGGCTGGAGGAATCCTTCGGCACCAAGCTGTTCCAGCGTGACGGCCGCCGAATCAAGCTCACGCCGGTCGGCGAACTGCTGCAGGCTCGGGGCAAGGTGCTGCAGCAAAGCATTGCCCAGACCCAGCGCGAGGTGCGGGATTTCGCCAGTGGCGCGGTAGGGGATATCCGGCTGGGCTGTGCGGCCACCATGGCCGAGTACCTGCTGCCGGAACTGACCAGTGCGCTGCTCAAACGCTCGCCGCAGGTCACGCTCAAGCTGGTGATCGGTCAGGACGACATGCTGCGCGAGCAACTGCGCTCCGGGCACCTGGACATGATCATCTGCGCCCAGCGCAGTGCCGAGGAGGAATTCAGCTTCTACCCGATCCTGACCGACGAAGCCGTGGTGATCGCCAGCCGCAACCATCCGATCTTCCAGGCGCCGTTCGAGATGCGCGACCTGTGCCGCTACCGCTGGGTTCTGCCGCCCTCCGGCGTGTCGTCGCGCATCTGGGTCGACGACGCCTTCACCCGCCACGACCTGCCGCTGCCGGAAGTGCAGATCGAGTCCAATTCGATTTCCCTGCTGCCCCGGTTGATTGCCCAGACCAGCCTGCTGAGCTTCATCGCCCGGGAGACGCTGGAGTTCGGCAAGAACATGCAGGACCTGCGCGAGGTGCCGCTGGAGCAGACCACCATGACGCGGACCATTTGCGTCATGCTCCGCCGCGAAGGCTATCTGTCGCCTGCCGCCCACGCCATGGTGCAGATGCTGCGCGATGACGGCGGATCCTTCCTCAATTGGTCGTGACCTGTGCTTTTACCCCGCCGGGTGGGTTAGCCTGCTTAACGACATTCACCTACGGAGCGTCAACGATGCAGCTACAGACAAACCAGCCGGACATCCACGCAATTGCTTATTGGGCACACGACGGCGAGCATTTCGGCGGCGATCAGTCGCCCCTCAACGACGCCGATTCCGACGAAGACCGCGATCCGGAGGGCGAGCTGGACTTGAGCGAACTGGATCTGGACGAGTTTGCCGATGCCGACAAGCTGGACATCAGTTCGTCGAATCTGGAATAGGCGGGGCGCTGGCGCTCGATTGTCGGAGATCTCCAGTCGTGAACCGTTCCACGGTCTCGCAGCAGATGCAAACCTTGTGGGAGCGAGCTTGCTCGCGGAGAGGCCAGTACATCCGCTGGATATTCAGTGGTAAATACGACGCCATCGCGAGCAAGCTCACTCCTACAGGGTTTGGGTTCAGCCAGCCAGATGCTCAGCCAATGCCTCAATCGCTTTTTCGGCCGTTTCGCTACTGCCAACCCAGGTACACGCCAGCATCAGATTGCGCGGCAGGCCGAAATCTTCCACCTGAAACCCTTGCCCATCAAAGCCCGCCGCATCATGGGCAATCTGCTCACGCAACGCGCCATTCGCTGCGAAATACGCCCACACCGGTTTGCCTAGGGCAACCGCCATGCCCACTTCGAAGGCCGTGCCTGAATCCGGCTCGGCGCCGCGAAAGGGGTTCAAGTTGGCCAGCACCGCGTCGCAGCGTTTGATCATCGCAATGTTGGCGTTGCAAATCACCGCAGCCGCCTCTTCAGGGCTCAGCCCCTGCGGCACTTCGTTATCAAACGGGTACAAACCCTCAAGACCGTGCTGATCGCACAGGGCTTTCAGATAGCGGCCGTGCTCGATGGCGTCGGCGCGAAATACGTCGAAGCCCGCGAGATAGATAAGGGGGTGGCTGACGGAAGGCATGGCGATCTCCTGGAAAATGCGTGGAGCGAGTCTAACGGGTGAGCAGTGCTCTTTGGTCCGCGCCGTTGATCGGGCCGGCGCCATCCTACAGCAGGCAGGGCTGGAATCTGTACGGATAACCAGTATCCTGACGCTCTCCCGTCAGCCTTTACGTGACCTCGCCGTGAGCCCTTCCCCCCTCGACAATCCGTTTTACTACCTGGAAAACTTCCGCCAGGTGCTGAACTGGATCGCCCAGCGCTACGACGACCTGCTCGATGAAGACGAGCGGCGTTTCATCGACGACTTTGCCCAACTGCCGCAGCCTGCACAGGCGCTGCTGGTGCGCATGGTCATGCGCAAAGGCACGCTGTTCCGCGCCAGCAAACTGGATTACGCCGAGATCGGCGACGTCCGACTGGCCGCCGCGCCATTGCTGGAGTCCGGTTGGGTGGACGGCCAACCCCATCTCGATCTCCACGCCCTGTTTGCGTTGCTGCGCAAAGACGAACTGGGCCAGTGCTTCAAGGCCCACGGCGTCAAAAGCGCCGAGAAAAAATCCGACCTCCTGCAGCGCCTGTTGCCGATCTACGAAGCACCCCAGCGCCTGGAGCACTGGTTTGCCGGGTTCGAAGAAGTGATCTTCGCGCTGCAGGTCATGCCACTGTGCGACCGGCTTCGCCTGCTGTACTTCGGCAATCTCTACCAGGAGTGGTCGGAGTTCGTGCTGGCGGACCTGGGCATCTATCGCTACGAAAAAGTCGAATTTTCCGTCGAGTCCCGTGGCATCAATCAACGCGCCGACATCGACATCTGCCTGCACCTGCACACCTGCCGGCAGGCGCTGGACGACGGCATGGCACTGGCCGACCTGGCGCCTCAAGCGCTGGCCGTCGAGACCGACAACCCTTGGCTGGCCATGCGTCGCGCCAAGCTCTTGTTCAAGATCGGTCAGCAGGCCGAGCGTGAACAGGACTGGCCGCTGGCATTGAGCGTTTACGCGCAGTCCAGCTACCCCGGCGCCCGTGTGCGGAGGATCCGCGTGCTCGAACGCAGCGAACAATTCACCGACGCGATGACGCTGTTGCTGGAAGCGCAATCGGCGCCGGAAAACGACGAAGAAACCCAACACCTGCTGCGCATACAACCCCGTCTGAAGCGCAAGTTGGGCGAGGGCAGCGTGCAGAAACGGTTGAAACGAGCCGTCACTCGGCTTGATTTGAGCGTGCTGCCGCTTCCCGATCACAGCGTCGAACGGCTGATCCAGCAGCACCTGGCGGAAGAGGGCAGCGAGGTGCACTACGTGGAGAACGCGCTGGTCAATTCGCTGTTCGGTCTGCTCTGTTGGCGGGCGATCTTTGCGCCGCTACCCGGCGCGTTTTTCCACCCGTTCCATAGCGCACCGAGTGACCTCTACAGCCCGGACTTCTACCAGCGCCGCGCGGCCCTGTTCGACGAGTGCCTGGCGCAGCTCGACGACCAGCGCTACGAAGCAGTGATCCGCGACACCTACGCCAGCAAATTCGGACTGCAATCGCCCTTCGTGTTCTGGGGCACCCTGACCCCGGAGCTGCTGGATCAAGCGCTGCACTGCCTGCCGGCGCAACACCTCAAACGCTGGTTCCGACGCCTGCTGCAAGACATCAAAGCCAACCGCACCGGCATGCCCGACCTCATCCAGTTCTACCCCGCGCAACGCCGCTACCGAATGATCGAAGTCAAAGGCCCCGGCGACCGCCTGCAAGACAACCAACTGCGCTGGATCGACTTCTGCGCCGAACATGAAATGCCGGTGGTGGTGTGCTACGTGAAATGGGCGGAAGAAGACCTATTGGCAACTGGGTGACACCGGTTTCCCCGACCCCGTACATCCGCAACATTTTTAGCGCCCCAACTGGCCTCTTCCCGGCTAAAGCCGGTCCTACTAAACGCTTTTGATCTTCGTACGAAAGAAGACCAGTCACCGCCAATCGCGACTTGGGTGCAGGCTGAACGCAGGTCTTGCGTAGTGGGCCGAGCCGCATGGATGCGGCGAGAGCGCCGTCAGGACATGGATGTCCGTTCGGCGCGGGCCCACGGAGCGAGACCGGAGTGAAGGTACTCCGACGAAGGAGGAGCCCAACCAGGAGCAAGCACCCTTGGTTACTTGGGGTGCTTTTCCAAGTAACTCGCCGAAGGCGAAACCGAGGCCGTTAGGCCGACGCTCTTGATCCTAAAAACAACCCGCCTTAGCGCTTCACCTTCTTGGCCACCACCGGCAACGGCGCAAACAACGCCGCAATATCCTCATCCTGCAACTTCCAGTCCCCGGCCTTGCGCCCATCCAGCACACCGGCCGCCAGCGCCGCCTTCTCCTGCTGCAAATGCTGAATCTTCTCCTCCACCGTCCCCCGCGCAATCATCTTGTACACGAACACCGGCTTATCCTGACCAATCCGATACGCCCGATCCGTCGCCTGATTCTCCGCCGCAGGGTTCCACCACGGATCGTAGTGAATCACCGTATCGGCCGCCGTCAGGTTCAACCCCGTGCCACCCGCCTTCAGACTGATCAAGAAGATCGGATGCTTCCCGCTCTGGAAATCCTGTACCGGCACCCGCCGATCCCTGGTCTTCCCGGTCAGCAGCGAATACGCGATCCCGCGCTGCTTCAACTCCGCCTCGATCAACTCCAGCATCGACGTAAACTGCGAAAACAACAGAATCTTGCGATTCTCCGCAAACAACTCCTCCAGCATCTCCATCAGGCTGTCCAGCTTGCCCGAACTCGACTGCCGCGGATTGACCGGCGCACTGTTGACCAGCCGCAGGTCGCAGCAGACCTGACGCAGCTTGAGCAGCGCCTCAAGAATGATGATCTGACTGCGCCCCACGCCTTTACGGGTGATCTCGTCGCGGACCTTCTTGTCCATCGCCAGGCGCATGGTTTCGTACACATCGCGCTGGGTGTCGTTGAGCTCGACCCAATGCACGATCTCGGTTTTCGGCGGCAGCTCGGTGGCCACCTGCTCCTTGGTCCGGCGCAGCAGGAACGGCTTGATCCGCGCGTTGAGGTGCTCCAGACGCTGCTCGTTGCCCAACTTCTCGATCGGCGTGCGGTAATTGCTGTTGAACTGCTTGGCATCCCCCAGCCAGCCGGGCATCAGGAAATGGAACAGCGACCACAACTCGCCCAGGTGGTTTTCCAGCGGCGTACCGCTCAGGCACAGACGCTGCCGAGCATTCAACTGACGCGCCGCCTGAGCCGCTTTGCTGGTGGGATTCTTGATGTATTGCGCCTCATCGAGCACCAGCACATGCAGCAGTTGCTGGCTGAGCACTTCGACGTCTCGGGGCAGCAGCGCGTAAGTGGTCAGGATCAGGTCGTAATCCTGCAGCCGTTTGAAATCCTGGTGGCGCTGGGTGCCGAACAGCGCCAGCACCTTGAGTTGCGGCGTGAAGTGCTTCGCCTCGTCCATCCAGTTGGGAATAAGACTGGTGGGCATCACCACCAGCGCCGGCCGGTCGAGACGCCCGGCCTGTTTTTCCAGCAGCAGGTGCGCCAGGGTTTGCAGGGTCTTGCCCAGGCCCATGTCATCAGCGAGCACACCGCCGACTTCCAGCTCGCGCAGCGCCTGCATCCAGCTGAGGCCCTCCAGCTGATAAGGCCGCAACGTGGCGTTCAGGCCCTCCGGCACCTCACCGCGCACGTCCTTGATGTTCACCAGTCGCTCGGAAAACTGCCGCAGCCGGTCGCCGCCCTGCCACACCAGCGGCAGGTCATCGAGCTGCCGCAGCCGCGCGGCGTCGGCGGTGTTCAGGCGAATGGCGTTGTTGCCGTCCTCGCGCCAGTAAAAATCGCCGAGGGTCGCCAGCACCGGTTTCAGCCGGCCATAAGGCAGCGCCACCTGAATCGGCACGCCGCCGCGCTGGGTGAAATGGTTGAGCTGAACCAGCAGCTGCTCGTCGTCGCGGCGCTTGGCGATGCCGCTGGCGGTCATCAATTCCGGGTGCGTGCGCAGCAGATTGATCAGAATCGGCAGCAGGCTCAGCCGCTCGCCATTGACGATGATCCCCAGCTCCAGATCGAACCAGTCGCGCTCCGGCTCGTCGTCGACCACCGCATACCAATCGTCCACCGGCGTCACGTCGAAGCCGAAGTCTTCGCTCATCTCGATCTGCCAGCCTTCGGCGCGCAGCCGGGGCAGGTCATCGAGAATGAAGCTCAGCCAGGCCTTGTCGGTGGGCAGTTCGAACATCTCGCCGGCACTGTCCGGCAGCGCCTTGCTCTGCCGGGTCGCGATGCGAAAGCCCAGTTCCTGAAGCTGCTTGCGGTACTCGCCTTCACGCTCCGGATGGCGGCGGGTTCGCAGAATTTCGTCCGGCAGATGCCAGAGGATGTCGCCGCCACGGCCGGGGGCGGGCACGCCAGACACATAGGATTCACGGTAGCGAAACGCCAGGGCTGCGCGGTGCTGGATATGCCGCTGCATCTTGCCGTTGCGCGGCTCGTAGGCGCTGTACTCGAAGCTGGCGAGAATCAGCCGCGGCTCGGGCTTGATGTTCTTTTCCAGGCGCTCGGGCAACTTGGGTTTTTGCTCGACGACTTTCGGTCTGCGCGCAGTTGGCTCGCCGTCCACCGCTGCAAGAATGCCGGGGCTGTTGGCCGGGTCCTGCAAGAAGAACAGCGCCGCCGCACAGTGCTTGCAGTTGTTTCTCACCGGGCAGGTGCATTTGCCGACAATGAAATTGCGCGTGCGCTCCGGGTCCTTGAACAACAGCGTCTGGGTGTAGTTCTCCAGGCTGGAACCCCGGCACACTGTGCGCACGACATCGCCGCTCAAGTGTTCGAGCATCACGCGCTTCTGCCGCGCGTACTCCAGACCCCGCTCGACCGCCTGGGTTTTGAACAGCGGTTCCCACGGCAGGGCGAGGGCTTTTTCCAGTAGGGACGCCACGTCTAGGCCTGCGTCAACGCGGTGGCTGGACGGGGGAAACCTTGATCAGCATGGCGAGGCTTCCGTTGTCCATATAAGTAAGTTCTCCGTTTCTGACGCGAGTGGCCTGACGCATGCGCTCGCTGGTCACCAGCACGCCGTGGCTGTCCAGCTGGTTGACCCAGAAGTTCGCGTCGATGTCGGTAAAGCGTGCCAGACCCAGGCTCACCGTGCCCTCGATGGGGAAATGGCCGAACTGCTCCTGGCCGTCGCTGATCGCCACCTTGCTCGGCGTGGCACTGAGGTCCTGTTGCCAGGCTGTGTGCAGCAGCACTTTATAGCCATCGCTCGATTCGAGCTTGTTCACCAGCGTATCCAGCGCCGTGGGCGTCTGGCTGTCCGCGCCCAGCCGTTGCGCCCCGGCGGCCCAGTCTTCCGGCGCGGGTTGATTGGTCGCCGCCGGCTCGCCGTTCTGACGGAACAGGATCAGTTCCACCTGATAGGTGCCATCGGCGAAGGCCGCCGGGGCAAACAGCACCAGCAGCAGGGTGAAGGAGCGGATCAAACCCATGGTGAATCCTTAAGCCGATTTTTTGGAAGGCGGTGGGGTCAAGCGTTCGAACAGCGCCTCCAGTGTGGCGAAGCGTTCCTCGGGACGCTCCATCGGCACCATGAATTTGAACAGCGTGGCGCCTTCGAACTTGTAGCGTTTGGGCTGGCTCTGGATCAGCTTGATCAGCGTCAGCGGGTCGACCGGGGTCTCCGCCGCGAATTCGATGCGTCCGCCCTGGGGACCGGCATCGACTTTCTTGATGCCCAGTTGCTCGGCCTTCAGCTTGAGCGAGGTCAGGCGCACCAGATTCTTGGTCGGTTCCGGCAGCAGCCCGAAGCGGTCGATCATCTCGACCTGCAGGTCCTTGAGGCCCTCTTCGTCGGCGGCGTTGGCGATGCGTTTGTACAGAATCAGGCGCGTGTGCACGTCTGGCAGATAGGCTTCCGGAATCAGCCCCGGCACCCGCAGATTCACCTCGGGACCGCCACCCAGCGGCTGGTCGAGATTGGGCTGCTCGCCCTTGCGGATCGATTTGACCGCACGTTCGAGCATTTCCATGTACAGGGTGAAGCCCACCGCCTGGATCTGTCCGCTCTGTCCATCGCCCAGCAGTTCGCCGGCGCCACGGATTTCCAGATCGTTGGTGGCGAGCACGAAGCCCGCGCCGAGGTCCTGGGTGTTGGCGATCGCCTCCAGACGCTTCTCGGCATCCGGGGTGATCTGCTTGCGCGGCGGTGTCAGCAGGTAGGCGTAGGCCTGGTGGTGACTGCGCCCGACCCGGCCGCGCAACTGGTGCAGCTGGGCCAGACCGAATTTGTCGGCACGTTCGATGATGATGGTGTTGGCGCTCGGCACGTCGATGCCGGTCTCGATGATGGTCGAGGCGATCAGCACGTTGAAGCGCTTGTGGTAGAAGTCGCTCATCACCTGTTCGAGATCGCGTTCGTGCATCTGCCCGTGGCCGATGCCGATGCGCGCTTCCGGCACCAGTTCGGCCAGGTCCGCCGCGCACTTCTCGATGGTTTTCACATCGTTGTGCAGGTAGTACACCTGACCGCCGCGCAGCAACTCACGCAGCAACGCTTCTTTGACCGTCGGCTCGTTCTGCTCCATGACGAAGGTGCGCACCGACAGACGTCGTGCGGGCGGGGTGGCGATGATCGACAGGTCGCGCATTCCGGCCACGGCCATGTTCAGGGTGCGCGGGATCGGCGTGGCGGTGAGGGTCAAAATGTCGACCTCGCTACGCAGGGCCTTGAGCTGTTCCTTCTGACGCACACCGAAACGGTGCTCTTCGTCGATGATCACCAGCCCCAGGTTTTTGATCTTGACGTCGTCCTGCAGCAACTTGTGGGTGCCGATGACGATGTCGATCTTGCCCTCGGCCAGATCGGCGACGGCGGCGTTGATCTCTTTCGCCGATTTGAAGCGGCTCATCACTTCAACCGTCACCGGCCAGTCAGCGAAACGGTCGCGGAAACTGTTGTAGTGCTGCTGGGCGAGGAGGGTGGTCGGCACCAGAATCGCCACTTGGCGGCCACCGTGCACGGCGATGAACGCTGCACGCATGGCCACTTCGGTCTTGCCGAAACCGACGTCGCCGCAGACCAGACGGTCCATGGGCTTGGGCGCGAGCATGTCGGCGCGCACGGCTTCGATGGTGGTCTGCTGGTCCGGGGTTTCTTCGAACGGGAAGCCGGCGCTGAAGGTGTCGTAGTCCAGCTTCGGATCGGCGAAGGCATACCCTTCGCGAGCCGCGCGGCGGGCATAGATGTCGAGCAGCTCGGCGGCCACGTCGCGGACCTGTTCGGCGGCCTTGCGCTTGGCTTTCTGCCAGGTCTCGGAACCCAGGCGGTGCAAGGGTGCGAGCTCGTCATCGCTGCCGGTGTAACGGGCGATCAGGTGCAGGTTGGTAACCGGCACATACAGTTTGGCGTCCTCGGCGTAGGCCAGCATGAGGAACTCGGCGACCTGATTTTCGACTTCCAGCGTTGCCAGCCCCAGATAACGGCCGACCCCGTGATCGATGTGCACCACCGGGGCGCCTTCACGCAGCTCGGCCAGGTTCTTGATCACCGCATCGCTGGCGTGGCTGTCGGCGCGCTTGTCGCGGCGGCGACGCTGCATGACCCGCTGACCGAAGAGCGGGCTTTCCGCCACCAGCGCCAACGCCGGCTGCTCCAGCACCAGGCCTTCGTCCAGCGGCGCGATGGTGATTGCCAGGCGCTCCTTGCTGTCGACGAACTCCTGCCAGCTGTCCAGGGTTTTCGGGCGCAGCTTCAGGCGTTCGAGCAGTTCCAGCAGCACCTCGCGGCGACCGGCGGATTCGGCGGTAAACAGCACGCGGCCGGGAAATTCGCCGAGGAATTTCGACAGCGCTGCCAACGGCTGGCTGGCCTTGGCTTCGATGGCCAGATCAGGCAGCACCTGTGCCGGAAAACGCTCGCGGCCAACGCCGCTTTCGACGTCGTCCTGGCTGGCAACCACCCGCGGCCAGTTCTTCAGGCGCGCGAAGCAGTCGTCCACCGGCAGGAACAGCTCGGCCGGCGGCAGCAACGGACGTTCAGGATCGACACGGCGTTCTTCGTAACGGTTGCGCACGTCCTTCCAGAACGTCTCGGCCGCCGCTTCGATCCCCGGCATCGAGAACACCTGGGTGTCCTGGGGCAGGTAGTCGAACAGCGTGGAGGTTTCTTCGAAGAACAACGGAATGTAGTACTCGATACCGGCCGGCGTGATGCCGCTGTTCAAGTCCTGAAAGATCGGGCTGCGGCGGAAATCGACGTCGAAGCGCTCGCGGAAGCGGGCCTTGAAGCGCGTCACGGCTTCCTTCTGCAGCGGGAATTCTTTCGCCGGCAACAGACGCACCGAATCGACCTTGTCGATGGAGCGCTGGGTTTCCGGCTCGAAGGTGCGCAGGGTTTCGATTTCGTCATCGAACAGGTCGATGCGGTAAGGCAGTTTGCTGCCCATCGGAAACAGGTCGATCAGAGCGCCACGCACGGTGAATTCGCCGTGCTCGTACACCGTGTCGACATAGCGATAGCCGCTGGCTTCAAGGCGGGTGCGCATGGCGTCGACGTCGAGCTTCTGGCCGACGTCGAGGACCAGGCTGCTGCCCAGCAGAAAACTGGTCGGCGCCAGACGGTGCAGGGCGGTGGTGATCGGCACCACCAGTACGCCGTGCACCAGCTCCGGCAGCCGGTACAGGCTGGCGATGCGCTGAGAGATGATGTCCTGATGGGGCGAGAACAGATCGTAGGGCAGGGTTTCCCAATCGGGGAAATGCAGGACCGGGAGATCAGGGGCAAAAAACTTCAGTTCCTGCTCCAGTCGCTCGGCGCTCTGGCTGTCTGCGGTAAGCAGCAGGGTGAAGCGTTTCGCGGCGCTGGCAGCCTCGGCGATGGCGAGACTCAGGGCGGCACCGGGGAGGTTACCCCAATGTTGTTTGCCTGCTGCAGCAGGCAGAATCGGAAGGCGCAGAACGGGCACGGAAGTTAAAGCTCCAGGCGTTGCGGCAAAGCCGGGGAGTGTAACTAATCCGCAGAGACGCTGTCAGTTTTGTGCGCCGGGAATTATGTAGTGCTCCAGCTCGTGAAAAGTCTGGATTGCTCATAAACAAAGGCCTGTGCATAATGTAGTCCCTTTTTTCAGCCCCTACATGTGGAAGGTTCCCGTGACTCAGAAGCCCGACCAGTGTCTTGGTGAATGGATCGATCGTGAAGCCCTCGCCGAGGCGATGATCCCGCTTATCGGTCAGCTCTACCGCAATAATAATGTGGTGAGTTCGATCTATGGCCGCAGCCTGATCAACCGTTCAGTCATCGCGATTCTCAAAGCACACCGCTTTGCGCGTCACCGCCAGGCCGACGCCAGCGAGTTGTCCGTACACGAGACGTTCCCCCTCGTGAAAGCCATGAGCGAGCTCAAACTGGGCGCCGCTTCGGTGGACCTGGGCAAGCTGGCGGTGAAGTACAAGGCCGAAGCCAATGGCCGCACTCCTGAAGAATTCATCCGCGAAGAAATGGCCGAAGTCATTGGTCAGCAGAACTCCGGCGAGCGCAAGGGCACTGACGTCGTCCTGTACGGCTTCGGTCGCATCGGTCGTCTGCTGGCACGCATCCTGATCGAAAAAACCGGTGGCGGCGACGGCCTGCGTCTGCGCGCCATCGTGGTCCGCAAGGGTGCTGAAAACGATCTGGTCAAGCGCGCAAGCCTGCTGCGCCGTGATTCGGTCCACGGTCCTTTCGACGGCACCATCACCATCGATGAAGCCAACAACACCATTTGCGCCAACGGCAACCTGATTCAGGTGATCTACGCCAAGAACCCGGCCGAGGTGGACTACACCCAGTACGGTATCAAGGACGCATTGCTGGTCGACAACACCGGTGTATGGCGTGATGCCGAGGGTCTGGGCCAGCACCTGCAGTGCCCGGGCATCGACCGCGTGGTCCTGACCGCGCCGGGCAAGGGCAAGCTGAAGAACATCGTGCACGGCATCAACCACCAGCAGATCACCGCCGATGACAAGATCATCTCCGCGGCATCCTGCACCACCAACGCCATCGTGCCGGTGCTCAAGGCGGTCAACGACAAGTTCGGCATCGTCAACGGTCACGTTGAAACCGTTCACTCGTACACCAACGACCAGAACCTGATCGACAACTTCCACAAGGGCGATCGCCGTGGCCGCAGCGCCGCGCTGAACATGGTCATCACCGAAACCGGCGCCGCCACCGCTGCGGCGAAGGCACTGCCCGAGCTGGCCGGCAAGCTGACCGGTAACGCGATCCGCGTTCCAACGCCAAACGTCTCGATGGCCATCCTCAACCTGAACCTGGGGACGGCGACCACTCGCGAAGAGATGAACGAATACCTGCGCCACACCGCGCTGTATTCCGATCTGCACAAACAGATCGACTTCGTGAACTCCCTGGAAGTGGTGTCCACCGATTTCGTCGGCTCGCGTTACGCCGGCGTCGTTGACGCTGAGGCGACCATCGCCATGGATAACCGCGTTGTGCTGTACGTCTGGTACGACAACGAATTCGGCTACAGCTGCCAAGTGGTCCGCGTCATGGAAGAAATGACCGGGGTCAACCCGCCAGCTTTCCCGAAGTAGGCTGAGAGCAGCGGCAAGCGGTGAGCTGAAACGCTAAGCACAAAAAAACGCCCCGACTGGTTCGGGGCGTTTTCATGTGTGAGCTAGTCCAGCGAACTGGCAGAAATCCCGAGGCGACCCACGATCCTGTGGGAGCGAGCTTGCTCGCGAAGGCTGACTTTCATTCCCCAGAGAAAATGGCTGGCTGTCCCGGCCTCTCCGTGAGCAAGGTGGAGCGCCACCCCGGTCACTCCCACAAGTCCTACGAAACGGCTGAAATCCCGATGCGACCCACGATCCTGTGGGGGCGAGCTTGCTCGCGAAGGCTGACTGTCAATCACCAGAGAAAGTGGTTGGCTGCCCCGGCCTCTTCGTGAGCAAGGTGGAGCGCCACCCCGGTCACTCCCACAAGTCCTACGAAACGGCTGAAATCCCGAGGCGACCCACGATCCTGTGGGAGCGAGCTTGCTCGCGAAGGCTGACTGTCAATCACCAGAGAAGGTGGCCGTGTCATCAGGAAACAAAAACGCCCCGAATCAATCGGGGCGTTTTTTTGCTTGAGCTTATGGCTTGAAGCTTGAAGCTCTCAGCGATCAGCTCACCGCCGTCACACCCTGAATCCGTGTCTGACCCTTGCGGAACAGCACCAGCGTGGCGATCAGGCCCAGTACCGCAGCGCCGCTCAGCCAGATGCCCGGAGCCGCTTTGTTATCCAGCACGTGAATCAGGTAAGTACAGGCCGCCGGCGTGAAGCCGCCGAACGTCGCGGTCGCCAGGCTGTAGGCCAGGGAGAAGCCGGTGGTGCGCACTTCGACCGGCATGATCTCGGTCAGGGAAACCACCATCGCGCCGTTGTACGAGCCGTAAAGGAAGGACAGCCACAGCTCGACCATCAGCAGGTTGCCGAAGCTCGGGTTGGCGGTCAGCCAGGACAGGGCAGGGTACGCCGTGATGATCGCCAGAATGGTCGCCGCCAGCAGCAGGGGCTTGCGGCCGATCCGGTCCGACAGCGCGCCCATCACTGGCAGCCAGATGAAGTTCGAAATCCCGACGCAAACGGTCACCAGCAAGCTGTCCAGATCGGAGAGGTGCAGCTCGTTTTTGCCGAACGTAGGGGTGTAGGCGGTGATCAGGTAGAACGACACCGTGGTCATGACCACCAGCGCCATGCCGGCGATGACCAGTCCGAAGTTCTGGCCGATCGACTTGACCACTTCGCCCAGGCTTGGGCGGTGGTGTTGCGCGCGGGCTTCGAACTCAGGGGTTTCTTCCAGCGAGCGACGGATCACGAAGATCGCCGGAACGATCAGGCAGCCGATCAGGAACGGCACGCGCCAGCCCCATTGGCCCATGTCTTCCGGGCTCAGCCAGTGGTTGAGGCCAACACCCAGCAGACCGGCGAAAACCACCGCTGCCTGTTGGCTTGCCGATTGCCAGCTGACGAAAAAGCCCTTGCGGCCCGGCGTGGAAATCTCCGCCAGATAAACCGAGACACCGCCCAGTTCAACGCCTGCGGAGAAGCCTTGCAGCAGACGCCCGATCAGCACCAGCAGCGGCGCGGCGACGCCCAGGGTCGCGTAGCCCGGCACGCAGGCAATCAGCACCGTACCCATGGCCATCATCGCCAGCGTAATGACCAGGCCCTTTTTCCGGCCGTGGTGGTCGATGTAGGCGCCGAGGAAAATCGCACCCAGCGGGCGCATGAGGAAACCGGCGCCGAAGGTCGCCAGCGACAGCATCAGCGATGCGAATTCACTGTCGGCGGGGAAGAAGGTTTTGGCGATGGCTGTGGCGTAGAAGCCATAGACCATGAAGTCAAACATTTCAAGGAAGTTGCCGCTCACAACGCGAAATATCGCCTTGCCTTTGCCCGTGTTCGAGGCCATCTGGAATTACTCACTTAAGCTGTCTAGCTGGGGGGATCCGTTATATTTATGCGTCCTCTGCTGCGGCGCCCGCGCTTGGCCTCGGGCGCCCCAGATTTGTAACGATATGTGTAAAGCTGGCGGTTGGCAATCAGAACGCCCCGGCCATCGACCACGGACCTCCCGCTGCGCCCGCGTGAAAACAATATTTATGTATCCCATCGATGGACTCGTTCCCGGTTTAACTCCCCGCACATTCTCTCAGTGCCTCACGGTGCCCTGAGCGATCCTCAATCCATTGCACGAGTTAACTGGCCAATGAGCTCAACCCTTCATCTGATCGCTGGAGTTTCCCGGCGACCGACCTTGCATAACGTCGCGATCAAACAGCTGCAATCCGCACTGCAACAACAATTCCCGGACCTCGAAATCGATCCCGAGATTTGCGTCATCACCCGAACCGCCTCCGACGGCACCCAGCGTGCGGAAACACTGTTGAGAAATCTGCAGCAGGCATTCCTGACGGGCAAGACTCCCCTCTGGCGCTCCGAGGCCAACACACTTGTCATCGATCCCGCCGTACAGGACGCGACCCCGACGCCCATCGATTTCGATCACCTGAATATTCTGGTCGATACGGTTGCTCTGGCGCTGAACGAACAGTTCCAGCAGGCGCTGATGGATTTCTGGGAAGCGCCGGCTGCCGATGGGCAGAGCCCTTGGGCGCGGCTGTCTGATGCACTGAAGAAGGGCTATCTGCGAGCGTTGAACGACACCCCGGCGCTGCACAAAAACGAGGGCGATTTCCTTCGTTCCATCGCTTATTTTCCCGACCAGACCCAACGCAATTTCATGCTGAGTATCGACAAAGTCCATGCGGACGATGTCGTTCGTGCCTGCATCCCCCAGGCAGTGGACGCTTCCTCACCGACGTCAGTCCTGCCCGTACTGGCAGCGACCGGTGTGTGGGGCGGCACGGAGATGTTTTTCACCTGGCAGTCGCCGGGTCTGATCGTCAGGCATGGCTCGCTGGCTGATCTGCTGGCCAGCCTCGATACTTCGCCGGCAGCCATCCACCCCGAGAGCTGGGCACTGCGCGAGGTTGAGGGAGACCTGTTCAACGCATTGGCCCAGTCAATCCTTGCTTGCCAATTGCAGCAGATCACCCGGCTCGATCACGCCGACGCAGAAGATTTTGCCGATCTTGATCGCCGGATGGCCATCGCCACAGACGTCACGCCTTATCTGATCCCCGCTATCCCCGGGATGGAAACCCCCGAAACCCTTCCTGACTGGTTGCGCAACGCCAGCGTTGCCGACCGCATGGATTTCAGCCGTCGAATGATTGCGTTGGCGAGCGCTCCAGCGGGCGCAGGAAGCACGTTCAACGAAGACATTCCGCCGTTGCTCGATTACGCCAGTCAGCAACTGCAGCGCGAAATGCTCGCCGATCACCCGGAGGCCGCAGATCTGCTGATAGCCGACCTGGACGTCGTTATCCGTAAAGTGGTCGCCGCCGCGATTCCCGGCGGTGGTCAGGTGGTCACCTCGGGCGTGGTCGAGCCAGTGCGCATGAGCCTCGCCGAGTTTGCGCTGGAAAACCTTTCCGGCGAGCCGGCCGGTGCGCTGCACGTCGTGCACAGGGACGGCACCCCGGCGCCGGACTGGTTCAGCGCCGATTACCTGCGGCTGCTGGTGTGTCAGGTGGACATCGGGCGCCATTATCCTGCGCTGCTGAGACGGGTGCTGGTGACTGACCCCGGTGAATCCGCCAAGCGTCAGGCGGTGTACATCGACCAGCTTCGTGCGCAACTGCCATTGCAGGCGCTGGAACTGAAAATGCGGAGCGAGGGGCACTTTTGTGACAGCGCCTGTCAGCGTGTTGCCGCCCTCGTGCAGCCGCCAGAACAGCGCCCTTCAGCGCTGCGCAACACGACGTTGCGTCCACTGGCCTTCCGCGCCATGGTTGGCAGGAAGGCTGATGCGGTCGCCAACATGTTCGTGATCAGTGACCGCGATACGTCCAGGGATCCGGTGGTGCTGTATCGACCGTTTTCCCGTCAGTCGCTGATCGAATTCGAATCCTGGGCAGCCCTGCGCGCCGCCATCGTCGAACCCGGTGAGCTTCAGGATGACGTGCTGACGTGGATGGACGATCACGCGCGGCAGATGTACGGCAATGGCGGCTTCGATCAGCCGCACATCGTGCGCTTCGGCCAGGGCTCGGAGTTCGCACCCCTGGAAATCCCGGCGCCTGCACAGTTGGCTGTCGACGAGGTCGTCGGTGACCCGCTGGTTGCGCTGTTCAAGGGCAATGCAGCCGCGTTGGTCGAGCTGGCGGACCGGCAGTCCACGTCCAACGCAGAAAGTCGCTGGGCCTTGCTCAAGCGCGGTGGCTGGCTGGCGCTGGAAACCCTCATGCCGTTTGTCTCCGGCCCCGTCGGCAATGCGCTGTGGCTGGTGCAGATGATGAACGAGGCGCAAGGGGCCCTGGCGTCTGAGCGCAATGCCACTGACCGTGATCGTGAAGAATCCATGGGCAATTTGCTGCTCACCGTGGCGATGTTGCTGTTGCATAGCACCCAGGCTAATCGTGTCCTCCCGGCGCGCGGGCGATCAGCCGGGGTAGCTCGGCCGAATCTGGCAGACCTGCTGGCTGCACCCAGTCCGACCCTTGCCCCGGAGCCAACGCCTGTAGCAGAGCCCGACCCGCTGCCCGGCACAGTGAGAACACAGCTGGATTTTTCCTGGTCGCGCGCCGATCTGAGCCTGACGGCTGCCCAGCAGGTTGCGCTGCAGGCGTTTGAAGTCCGGCCAGCGCCTTTGCTGACGGAGCCATCAGCCGCCGCTGGCACCCAAGGGCTGTATGAGCTGAATGGCGCGTGGTACGCGCGCATCGATGGTGCGGTGTACAGGGTTCAGGTGGGCGACGACGTGCAGATTGTCGACCCGCGAAACGATGAACTCACCGGGCCCTGGCTTGCGCTTGAGGGTGAGGGCTGGCGTCTCGACCTGGGTCTGCGCCTCCGCGGCGGCGGCCCCAAGCGCAGCGCCCGGCAACTCGCGCTGGAAAACGCCGCCCGACTCAAGCTGGCCATCGCGGAAAAGTCCGAGCTGCTCAAGCGCCAGAACGATCTTTACATCAGGATTGTGGAGAACGACAACCGTATCGATGCTCTGCCGCTCGAAAGGCACCATGAGATCACTTCGTTGCTGGAAACAGACATCCGCGCCGTGATGGAGATCATCGACCGCAAAAATGCTATCGACCAGTCATTGCGCCCTGCCGATCGCACCCCTGACAAAACCTATGCCAAGGATCTGCAAGGCATCGCCCGGCGGATCTGTCTGCTTGAAGGCGTGCTGCTCAGCGACATGCTCATCGTCGCTAAAGAAGAATTGGCCCGGATGCGCGCGGTGTCCGGGATTCTCTCTCTCGAGAATGTCGGTATCTATCTGGGGCTGTTCGAGAAGTCCCTGGTGCTGCAAGAGAGCGGAGTGCACTGGGCGCTGGTCAGGGAAGGGCTGTGGCAGCGGTTGCGCGAGGTGCCGAAAGTCGGCGAGGCATACTGGCGCACGGAAGCGCTGGAGTTTTACAACAACCGGATGTTCTCCCTCGTTGATTGGCGCGCCAGTCGCATGTGGTCGTCCCTCGAACTGTGTTTCAGCGCCGAGACCATCCTGGACACCCACAGGGCGGTGACGCTCAAGCGCATGCTCAACGACGACTCGCTGCACTCGGCGCTGAGCTCTCAGGCCGAGCTGGAAAGGCCACACGATTACACGATCGCCGAACAGATCGCTGTGCTGGAAAGCTCCCTCAGGGAATATGACCGGGCCTCGATAGTCGCGCTCGCAGCCTTTGAAAGTGAGCCCGAAGCGGTCAATACCGGGCATTTCAATCGTTTTCTCGAGGATCTTTCGTTGATCTCCGACCGCGCCGAGCACCGGCTTTCGGACCTCATTCGCGAGAGCGAGGAGCCCGCCGAGACGCTTGCCGAATATGTTCCGCGCGCGGCCCAGACGCGCAAGCGGGTGATCAAGACCCGAGGCCAACGCACGTTGATTGGCCGTCTGCGCGAAGGTGAAGAGCCTTCACTGGGTGAAGTCGTGGAGGTCAAGGACGCCACCGGTGATCGCGTCGTCGGCACGTACCACCAGCACGCGGAAGGGGAGTGGGTTGAACTCGAGGACCAGCGCCGCCAGCCGGCCAATCGTGACAGCATCGTCCCGCTGGCAGAGCTCATGCGTCGCGGCCGCGCCTTGCTGGAACGGATAGAAACTGACATCGCCAGTGCGGTGCGCCAATCCCTTCGCGCCAGTGAGCCCGAGGACATGGAAGACATCCTGGTGCAAAAGGCCGACAAGCTCGGTGAGCTGGCGGAGAAGCTGCAGATTCATCTGGACGATTCCGACGCGGGGGAAAGCAGGGCCCAGGCCGTGCAGACGCTGCTGGACGAGTTGCGTGAGGCCGGGCAGCGACTTCGCGAGCAGGGCCGGCAATTGCGCATCGACATGATCAAGCGACAGCCGCCGACAGCCAGCCGGATCAGTTATCTGGATCGCCAGCACGAGGTGCACATCGCCCGGGTTGACGGCCGAAAAAATATGTCGGGCGCCCGCCGCAACGACTTCGTGCAGGAATACGCCATTCGCGACAAGGAAGACCATCTGCTGTGGTGGGCGCATTTTCATTACGCCAGTGAAGATGCCGCAGCCGACGCCTTCACCGCCGCGCACCTGAAACTGCCTGAACAGCGACTGATGGGTTACAGGGCGATGCTCAAGGCGGCCAAGGACAATAAGGAAGTCGTGAGCATTTATCGCAGTGCCATCGGCAAGGAACTCGCGCAGCGGTTGTTTCTGCATCTGGCCGAGTAAATTCCAGGGCCGCTGCAGAGGCAGTTGCCTGGACGTGCGATTTTTTTAGGATTCGTCACGCAAGGGATTTATCATCCGCAGCAATTCTGCAGTCGAGTAAGGCTTCCGCCCCTCGACCTGCAACAGTGCAGTGAAGTCTGCCGAGGGACGCGACCAAGGGTTAATGGTCGTTTGCCCTCGGTGCGACTAGACTGCGCCGCGAGTTTCGATCCTTCATGCCGCCCGGAGCGGCATGATTCAGCCAGAGGCACCAGAGTGGTGGCTCGGCCAGTTCTGAGGAGTACGCATGGCTGTCTACAACTACGACGTGGTAGTGCTGGGTTCGGGCCCGGCGGGTGAAGGCGCGGCAATGAACGCTGCCAAGGCCGGGCGTAAGGTGGCAATGGTCGACAGCCGTCGGCAGGTCGGCGGCAACTGCACGCACCTGGGCACGATCCCGTCGAAGGCCCTGCGTCACTCGGTCAAACAGATCATCCAGTTCAACACCAACCCGATGTTCCGCGCCATCGGCGAGCCACGCTGGTTCTCGTTCCCGGACGTTCTGAAGAACGCCGAGAAGGTCATCAACAAGCAAGTGGCGTCGCGCACCGGTTACTACGCGCGCAACCGTGTCGACGTGTTTTTCGGCACCGGCAGCTTCGCCGACGAGCGCAGCATTGATGTCGTGTGCAACACCGGCGTCGTGGAAAAACTGGTTGCCAACCAGATCATCATCGCCACCGGCTCGCGGCCTTATCGGCCCGCCGATATCGACTTTTCCCATAAGCGTATCTACGACAGCGACACCATCCTCAGCCTGGGTCACACCCCGCGCAAACTGATCATCTACGGTGCAGGTGTCATCGGCTGCGAATACGCGTCCATCTTCAGTGGCCTCGGCGTCGAGATCGAACTGATCGACAACCGTGACCAACTGCTGAGCTTCCTCGACTCGGAAATCTCCCAGGGCCTGAGCTATCACTTCAGCAACAACAACGTGATGGTTCGCCACAACGAGGAATACGAGCGCGTTGAAGGGCTGGACAACGGTGTGATCCTGCACCTCAAGTCCGGCAAGAAGGTCAAGGCCGACGCCTTGCTGTGGTGTAACGGCCGTACCGGCAACACCGACAAGCTGGGTCTGGAAAACGTCGGCATCAAAGCCAACGGTCGCGGGCAGATCGATGTCGACGAAGCCTACCGCACCAGCCAGCCGAACATTTATGGCGCAGGCGACGTGATCGGCTGGCCGAGTCTGGCCAGTGCGGCCTATGACCAGGGTCGGTCGGCCTCGGGCAGCGCGGTGGACAACGGCGCGTGGCGCTTCGTCAACGACGTGCCGACCGGGATCTACACCATCCCCGAGATCAGCTCGATCGGTCAGAACGAGCATGACCTGACCGTTGCCAAAGTGCCGTACGAAGTGGGCAAGGCGTTTTTCAAGAGCATGGCCCGCGCGCAGATCTCCAACGAGCCGGTCGGCATGCTGAAGATCCTGTTTCACCGGGAAACCCTGCAGATCCTCGGCGTGCACTGCTTCGGCGACCAGGCATCGGAGATCGTGCACATCGGTCAGGCGATCATGAACCAGCCGGGAGAGGCGAACACCATCAAGTATTTCGTCAACACCACGTTCAACTACCCGACCATGGCCGAGGCCTATCGGGTAGCGGCGTACGACGGCCTCAACCGGCTTTTTTGAGCGGCTCCGGCCGGTGGCCTGAGCCGGCCGGGGAGACCGATTTCAGTACTTCCCAAGGGTGGCGCTGGCCAAACCGGGAAAGTCTGTAATCAGGCTGTCAACGCCGAAGTCGGCGAGTCTGCGCATAAGCGCGGGCTCGTTGACTGTCCACACCGACACATGCAGGCCCTGATTCTGGGCTTTCTTCAAGCGCTCGGGCGTGCACAGCGTCCAGTTCAGCGCGAGTATCTCGCAGCCGTAGCCCTGAGCCACTTTCAGCGGGTCGAGCCAGGCGTATTCCGCCACCAGCCCGCGCGAAATGTCCGGCGTCAGTTCCAACGCCGCGCGCAGCACTTCCCGGGAACTCGACGTGATCGTTACTTTCTCCAGCAGTCCGTGGCGCTGAGCCATTTCGCGGATGGCCAGCACGGTCGTTGCGGCACGGGTGCGTGACGCGCTTTTGACTTCCAGCTGCCAGTGATCGAAGGGGCATTTCTCGAACAGTTCTTCCAGGCGCGGAATGGGGCAGAGCTGCACCCAGCCCGGGCCGCCCTTGCGCGCGTCGTAGGTGACCAGATCGGCGGCATCGTGTTCGACAACTTTGCCGCGCCGGTCGGTGGTGCGCTTGAGGGTCGGGTCATGGATCACCATCAGCTCGCCATCGCGGGACAGATGCAGATCCAGTTCGCAGCGTTTGACGCCGTGTTTGAGGCATTCCTGAAAGCTGGTCAGGGTGTTTTCCGGTGCTTCGCCCTTGGCGCCGCGGTGGCCGTAAATAAGGGTCACAATCACTCCTTGGTACGCATGGCGCGGGAATAAATCGCTCTGAAATAAAGTCGAGCTGGAAAGTGGCGCTGGAATCAGTTTGGCTTTACGTCGGGGTCACTTTGCTCACGGGCCAGTCGCCTCTGAGCGGCTTGTCGTTGCAGGATGTGTCGGGCCAGCAGCTGGCGCTGGGCATCGGTGAGCTCGATCCACTCCGTGCCGACGTCAAAATCGCCGATGGTCAAGGCATGGCACTGCGTCACCCGTGCGCGCAGCATCATCCCGGAAGCCTGGGGCATCAGCACCATTTTCACCGACAGCAGGGTGCCGGGCTGGAAGGGTTGAGGGGTTTCGAATTGCAGGCCGCCCTCGGACATGATCACGCGCTGCGGGGCGCCGAGCTTGCCCAGTGCGGTGTGCGCAACCACTTGGCCGAGCAGGTCGATGCGTTTGCTCATCGCCCTAAGGAAGCTGTTGGTGGTGCGGTCGCGATCATCCAGCTGACGCAGCAGGTGCTGGGATTCGAACTCAGCGACGTGCAATTCGCTCAGCAGATCGAAGAGCGTCGAAGTGTCGTGATGGCCAGGTTCGTCTCCCGTGCCGGGGCCGGCAATCCGGTTAATTTCCAGTGCGACGCTGTCCTCGATACGGTAGTATTCGCGGCGTTCTTCTTCATCTAGTGTCGGCATGGCGAACCCATGGTAGCGGCGGTTGTCAGAGTGATTGCTCAAGATCATAGCTCAGCTTTCCGAGCATGATTCAGCGGTGATTCGAGTGTAAAGCCGCTTGCCCCAGGCCCGCCACAAGCACGTTCCCATTCCTCCGAACAAGCGCCTAAATGTTCAGACCTCTTTTTGTATTCATCGGCACGCGCTACACCCGTGCAAAGCGCCGTAATCACTTTGTCTCCTTCATTTCCCTGACGTCGATGATCGGCCTCGCCCTGGGCGTGGTCGTGATGATCGTCGTGCTGTCGGTCATGAATGGCTTCGACCATGAGATGCGCACCCGCGTGCTGGGCATGGTGCCCCACGCCACCATCGAGTCCGGCGAACCGATCAATGACTGGCAGGCCCTGGCCGCAAGGGTCAAACAGAACAAACAGGTCGAAGCCGTTGCGCCGTTCACCCAGATGCAAGGCCTGCTGACCAACAACGGCAATGTGCAGAAGATCCTGCTCAACGCCATCGACCCGGCGCAGGAGCGCAAGGTGTCGATCATCGACGGATTCATGAAGCAGGGCAGCCTCGATGATCTGGTCGCGGGCGGTTTCGGCGTGGTGATCGGCGACAAGGCCGCGACCAAGCTCGGTGTCGGCATGGGTGACAAAGTCACTTTCGTGTCCCCGGAAGTCACCGTGACGCCGGCCGGCATGTTCCCGCGCATGAAGCGCTTCACCGTAGTCGGCATCTTTCATGTCGGCGCCGGCGAGCTGGACGGCTACCTGGGCGTCACCAATCTGCAGGACCTGGCGCGGCTGCACCGCTGGAAGCCGGACCAGGTGCAGGGCTTGCGCCTGAAATTCACCGATCTGTTCAAGGCGCCGCGCACCGCGTACGAAATCGCCCAGAATCTCGGCGAGCACCAGTATTACTCCCGCGACTGGACGCGCACCCACGGCAACCTCTATCAGGCGATCGGCATGGAGAAATCCATCATCGGCCTGCTGCTGTTGCTGATCGTGGCGGTCGCGGCGTTCAACATCATTTCCACGCTAGTGATGGTGGTCAACGACAAGCGCGGTGACATCGCTATCCTTCGCACGCTGGGCGCGACCCCGGGCCAGATCATGGCGATCTTCATGGTCCAGGGCACGGTCATCGGTGTGGTCGGCACGCTGATCGGCGCAGGTGTCGGCATTCTCGCGGCGCTCAACGTCAGTTCGGCGATTTCCGCGCTGGAAGGTTTGATCGGTCACAAGTTCCTCAATGCGGATGTCTACTTCATCGACTATCTGCCTTCGCAATTGATGGCCCAGGACGTGCTGCTGGTATGCGGCGCGGCGCTGGTCCTGAGTTTCCTCGCCACCCTGTATCCAGCCTGGCGTGCTGCGCGCACCCAGCCGGCGGAGGCGCTACGTTATGAGTGAGTCGGGCATGAGTGATAAAGCTGTACTGAGCTGCCGCAACCTGGGCAAATCCTACGAGGAAGGTCCGGAATCCGTGGTCGTGCTTTCCGGGCTGCAACTGGAATTGCACCCGGGCGAACGCGTGGCGATCGTCGGCAGTTCGGGGTCGGGCAAAAGTACCTTGCTCAACCTGCTCGGCGGCCTCGACACGCCCACCGAAGGCAGCGTCTGGCTGGCCGGTGAAGAGCTCTCGGCGCTGAACGAAAAGGCTCGCGGCCTGCTGCGCAATCGCGCCCTTGGCTTCGTCTATCAGTTCCACCACTTGCTGGCCGAGTTCACGGCGCTGGAAAACGTCTGCATGCCATTGTTGATTGGCAAGACGCCTATTCCGGAAGCCCGTCAGCGTGCAACCGCGCTGCTGGAGCGGGTAGGGCTCAAGCATCGCCTGGCGCACAAGCCGTCGGAGTTGTCCGGCGGCGAACGTCAACGGGTGGCGATTGCCCGCGCGCTGGTCAACCAGCCGGGTCTGGTGATGCTCGACGAGCCCACCGGCAACCTCGATTCCCACACGGCCCAGGGGATTCAGGACCTGATGCTGGAACTCAGCACGTCGTCGCGCACCGCGTTTCTGGTGGTGACCCACGACATGACGCTGGCCCGGCAGATGGACCGCGTGTGGCGTCTTGAAGAAGGCCGTCTGGTCGAAGCCTGACCCGTACAACCGGTGTCTCTCGGGCATCGGCTTTTACTTTTAGCTGCTTAGTTACGGTGCTCCACGAATGTTCAGACCGTTATCCATCTTTATCGGAACGCGCTACACGCGGGCCAAGCGTCGCAACCACTTCATCTCGTTCATTTCCATGACCTCGATGATCGGGCTGGCGTTGGGCGTGCTGGCGATGATCGTGGTGCTGTCCGTGATGAACGGTTTCCAGCAGGAAATGAGTTCGCGGATCCTCGGCATGGTCCCCCATGCAGTCATCTCCGGGGTGAAGCCCCTGGACGACTGGCAGCCGGCCGCGAAGGCGTCGCTCAAGGACCCGCAAGTCACTGCCGCCGTGCCGTTCACTGAAATGGACGGCATGCTGTCGTACAAGGGCTCGATGCAGCCGATCCAGATCAACGGCGTCGACCCGGCCCTGGAATCCAAAGTCTCTATCGTGACCCAGCACATCGTGCAGGGCCGGCTGCAGGACTTGAAGGCCGGTGAGTTTGGGGTGGTGATCGGCGAAATCACCGCCCGGCGCTTTCGTCTGAACGTCGGCGACAAACTGACCCTGATCGTGCCGGAAATCAGCAGTGCCCCGGGTGGCATCACCCCGCGCCTGCAGCGTTTGACGGTGGTCGGCGTGTTCAAGGTCGGCGCTGAGCTGGACGGTTCCATGGCGCTGGTGAACGTTGCGGACGCCGCCGTGATCCAGCGCTGGCAGCCCAATCAGGTGCAGGGTGTGCGCCTGGCGCTGACCGATTTGTACGCCGCACCGCAGGTGTCCACGGCGATTGCCGCCGGACTCGGTGCGGACTACAAGGCGGATGACTGGACCCACAGCCAGGGCAGCCTGTTCAGCGCAATGAAGATGGAAAAGACCATGATCGGCCTTTTGCTGCTGATGATCGTTGCCGTGGCGGCGTTCAACATCATCGCCACGCTGATCATGGTGGTAAACGACAAGGGCGCCGACATTGCGATCCTGCGCACCATCGGCGCGACACCCGGCCAGATTATGAGCATTTTCATGGTTCAGGGCACCGTCATCGGCATCGTCGGCACCGTGATCGGCGGCGTGCTGGGCGTGATTGCGGCGATCAACGTCAGCCAGATCGTCGGCTGGGTCGAGCGCGTGACGGGCCAGCACATCTTCACCTCGGACGTTTACTTCATCAGCAATCTGCCGTCGAAGCTCGAAGGCAGTGACGTGGCGCTGATCTGCAGTGCCGGGTTTATCCTCAGCTTCCTGGCAACGATCTACCCGGCCTACCGCGCCGCTCAGATCCAGCCGGCCCACGCCTTGCGCTACGAATAGGAAATGAGGATGCCCCGTCTTTTCGCCATCGCCCTGGTGCTGGGAGCAAGCCTCTCGGCGCAGGCGTCACCCGGCGAGCATTTCGCCTTCGGTCATCCCGCCGACGCGGCGCAGGCAACGCGTACGCTTGAAGTGACCCTGGGCGATATCTACTTTGAGCCTAAGTCGCTGGACGTGAAAAAGGGCGAGACCGTGCGCTTCGTGCTGGTCAACAAGGGCCGGCTGCTGCATGAGTTCAACCTGGGTGACGCGGCAATGCACGCGGCGCATCAGCAGGAAATGCTGAAAATGACGGCCAGCGGCATGCTCACCCCGACCGGCATGAAGCACGACATGGCCGGCATGGACCACGGCATGGCGCATGGCTCGGAGCAGGGCGCCGGGAGCATGAAACATGACGATCCCAACAGCGTGCTGGTCGAACCGGGCAAAACCGCCGAGCTGACCTGGACGTTCACCGACGCCACTGGCCTGGAGTTCGCCTGCAATATCCCCGGGCATTACCAGGCGGGCATGGTCGGCAAGGTGGCGATCAGTCAGTAAACGCTGAAAACCCGGTCCGAACCCGATAAACTTCGCGGCCTTGGTTTTTAACAGCCGCTTTTTAAGGTTCAGGTCCCGCCATGCATCCCGCAGCCGAACACTCGCCGCTGGGCAAGTCCAGCGAGTACATCGCCACCTACACGCCGTCTCTGCTGTTCCCGATACCGCGCGCTGCCAAATGGGCAGAGCTGGGGCTGACCGCCGAGACGCTGCCTTATCAGGGTGTCGATTTCTGGAATTGCTACGAGCTGTCCTGGCTGCTGCCGTCGGGCAAGCCGGTGGTGGCTATCGGTGAGTTCAGCATTCCGGCGGACTCGGCCAATATCATCGAATCCAAGTCGTTCAAGCTCTACCTCAATTCGCTCAATCAGACCGCGTTTGCGTCTGAAGCCGAGCTGATCGCCACGCTGGAGAAGGATCTGTCGGCTGCCGCGGGCAAGCCGGTGGGGGTGCGCGTTCGCAGCCTCAAGGACATCGAGGCCGAGGGTATCGTCGCGGTGCCGGGTGTGTGCGTGGATGACCTTGACGTGAGCATTTCAAGCTACGACCGTCCTCAACCTGAACTGCTGCGCTGCGATGAGTCGAGAGTGGTAGACGACGCGCTGCACAGCCATTTGCTTAAATCCAACTGCCCGGTGACGAGCCAGCCGGACTGGGGCAGCGTCGCCGTGGAGTACCGTGGCGCGGCGCTTGATCACGCAAGTTTCCTGGCCTACATCGTCAGCTTCCGCCAGCATTCGGATTTCCACGAGCAGTGCGTGGAGCGCATCTTCATGGACCTGCAGCGCCTGCTGAAGCCGGAGAAACTGACGGTGTATGCACGTTACGTGCGCCGCGGCGGGCTGGACATCAACCCGTACCGCAGCACCGAAACGCTGACGCTGGAGAACGGACGTCTCGCGCGGCAGTAATACCTCACTCATGTTCTGCAAGTGAACGACTGTGGGAGCGACCGGCGTGGCGCTCTCACATGAATGGGAGGGATGATTCAGATCCCCATGCTGCCCAGGGTGACCAATACATTGCGCAGGGTGCCGGCAATGGTGGGGTGATCGACTTCAAACCGCTCGACCGCCAGGTTGACGCCATCGGAGATACTCGGGTCTTGAGAGACTGTTTCGAGTTCGATCTGCGCCTGGATCTGCTCCATGACCTCGGTCAGATTCCCGCGCTCCTCCAGCGTCAGCTGCGGATTCTGCTCAAGTTGCTCGCGCAAGGTGTTGAGTTGTAGTTGCAAGTCACTGACGGACATGGGGTCTTCCTTAATCTGATTAGTCTCACGATGGACCGCAATGCGCAGGCAAAGGTCCTTACCGCTTTAGACTAATCCACTCCCGGCCGCTGTGCATGACCCCTGTCAGCTCAGGGCTTTTCCGACTTCTGCCGGCGCAGCGTGATATCTGCCAGGCACGACTCCAGTTCGCCCAGATGGTCGATGACCGAATGTGCGCCGGCGGCATACAGCTCAAGGGTGGCACGGCCGCGACGGCGCTCGCGATCCAGATCACTCAACGCCTCCCATTGCTCGGGTGACAAACCGCACAGCGGCCCGCAGGACGCCAGCCCGACCGTCCACAATCCTGCGTTGATCCCGGCCATGAGCAGACGCGGATCGCCGCTGACCAGCACGCAACCGTCCAGTTGCCTGACGCCGAGGGTCATCAGCGCCTGCCAGCACGCATCAGGCGCGGGCCAGCGGCTGGTGGGAGTGGGGGTGGGCAGAACCAGAGTGCCGAGTGGCGCAGCCAGTTGGTCAGTGATAGAGGAGGGGTATTCATCGATCCAGGCGCAGGGAATGCCGAGCTGCTTCAGATGCTTCAACGCGTTGATCGCACCGGGCGCGAGCGTTGCGAATGGCTGGGCGTCCTGCGAGGCAAGAGACTTGCCATCACTGCCGAGCAGCGTGCGCGCCTGTGCGCCGAAGTCGACGAGGCAACCGCTCAATCCGAACAATACAGCGGTGAACGACGGCGCAGCGACGGCGACTGGGGCGAGCATGGCATTCCCTCTCAAAGCCGATGACGCTAAGGGATTGCCATGACAAACCGATGACCGAACGATGACAGTGGCGGCAGATGTTTATTGCCCTACAAAACCGCGACCATTTCAGCGACGTAAATAGTCACAGAACGCTTTATACTCCCGCCTTTGGTTTGGGGCGTAGCGCCCACTTGATTACTTTGACTGGGAGTCTCAGCTATGCCCGAGAACGGTGCTGGCTTTATCAATCGTCTGATTCGAACGTGCGTGTGGGCCAGCCTGGCCGTGGCGCCGATGGCTGCAAATGCGGCGGACGAAGATCCGTGGGAAGGCGTCAACCGTGCGATTTTCCGTTTCAACGACACCGTCGACACCTACGCGCTGAAACCCATTGCCCAAGGCTATGAGTTCATCACGCCGCAGTTCCTCGAAGACGGCATCCACAACATGTTCAAAAACGTCGGCGAAGTGACCAACTTTGCCAACGATGTGCTCCAGGCCAAACCTGAAGCCGCGGGCGTCGACACCGCCCGCCTGATCTTCAACACCACCTTTGGTCTGCTCGGCTTCTTCGACGTGGGCACCAAGATGGGCCTGCAGCGCAACGACGAAGACTTCGGCCAGACCCTCGGTCATTGGGGCGTTGCCAGCGGCCCGTTCGTGATGCTGCCGCTGTTCGGTCCAAGTACCGTGCGTGACGCGTTCGCCAAATACCCGGATACCTACACCCAGCCATGGCGCTACATCGATCACGTGCCGACGCGCAACACCGCGCTGGGCGTAAGCCTGGTCGATACCCGCGCCAGCCTGCTGTCGGCTGAAAAGCTGATCAATGGTGACAAGTACATCTTCATCCGCAACGCTTACCTGCAGAACCGCGAGTTCAAGGTCAAAAACGGCAAGGTCGTCGACGACTTCTGATCCAGCGGTCTGCAAAACGATGCTAAAAAGGCGACCCGAGGGTCGCCTTTTTATTTTCGCTATTTTTCGAAAATGTGACGGAGTTCCGGGCTGCCGTCACTTCATCGCCAGAATCGTCAGCCCCAGTTTCTGCTCGCCGCCGTCGATGTCGGCGATCCACACCACCTCGGTATCGGCCTCCAGGCCCTTGAGCGCGGCGTGCTCGGAATCAATGCTCACGCTGATCTTGTCGCCCACCTGGAATGAGCGGGGCGCCTGTATTTGCATGCCGGAGCTGGAGAGATCCACGCAAACCGCCGGGATAATCTGGCCGGCGTAGATCAGGTTGATGTCCGCATCGACCCGCATGCGAATGTAATCCCGTTTTTCTTCGTAATCGCGATCGAGCTGGCCCATGGCACATCCTTTGTTTTGATTGCTGAATTAAGGGTTCTTATAACTCCGGGCGATTTGCGATGTAAAGACACCGCTCGGCAGCGGGGCCTGCTTGAAACGCCAGGCGGATGGGAGTACCGTCTGCGCCTTGAAGGGCAGCTCTGTCATGTGAAGCGTTTGACCAAAAGTCCGCTACCTGAGCCAGAGAGGCTAGAAGCGAATCCAGTACGCGGGCTGACTGCAACCAGCCGCCTACGCCAACCTAATCTGGCGCCGTTTGCCCACATGCAAAAAACCAGTGCCACGCTGCTGATCATCGATGACGACGAAGTAGTGCGCGCGAGTCTCGCAGCCTATTTGGAAGACAGCGGGTTCAGCGTTCTGCAAGCCGGTAATGGCCTGCAGGGTCTACAGACTTTCGAGCAGGAAAAGCCCGATCTGCTGATCTGCGATCTGCGCATGCCGCAGGTGGGCGGTCTCGAACTGATTCGTCAGGTCACCAGCCTCGCGCCGGAAACGCCGGTCATCGTGGTGTCTGGCGCGGGCGTCATGAGCGATGCCGTCGAAGCACTGCGCCTTGGCGCTGCCGATTACCTGATCAAACCCCTCGAAGACCTCGCCGTGCTGGAGCACTCGGTCCGACGCGCGCTGGATCGGGCGCGCCTGATTCACGAAAACCAGGAATACCGACAGAAGCTGGAGACCGCCAACCGCGAGCTCGAGGCCAGTCTGCATTTGCTGCAGGAAGACCAGGACGCAGGCCGTCAGGTGCAGATGAACATGCTGCCCACCAGCCCCTGGGCCATCGACGCGTTCGAATTCGAACATGAGATCATTCCGTCGCTGTACCTGTCGGGCGATTTCGTGGATTATTTTCGGGTCGATGAGCGACGTGTTGCGTTCTATCTGGCGGACGTGTCCGGCCATGGCGCATCGTCAGCGTTCATCACTGTGCTGTTGAAGTTCATGACCACGCGTCTGCTGTTCGAGTCCAAGCGCGGCGGCAGTCTGCCGGAGTTCAAGCCGTCCGACGTGCTGGGCCATATCAATCGCGGGCTGATCAGCTGCAAGCTGGGCAAGCACGTGACGATGGTGGGCGGCGTGATCGACGAGGAAACCGGGCAATTGACCTACAGCGTCGGCGGTCATCTGCCGCTGCCGGTGTTCTACACCCCGGGCGACACGCATTACCTTGAGGGCCGCGGTCTGCCCGTCGGGCTGTTCAACGAAGCGACTTACACGGATCACGTCATCGATCTGCCTGAGTCCTTTAGTCTGACGCTACTGTCCGATGGCATTCTGGACCTTCTGCCAGGTGATACACTCAAAGAGAAAGAAGCCAACTTGCCCGAACTGGTCAAGGCGGCGGGGGGCAGCCTGGATGGTCTGCGCCAGACGTTTGGATTGGCCACGCTAGGGGAGATGCCGGATGATATCGCCTTGTTAGTGTTGAGCAGGAACCTTTAATGAGTACCGGTAGAATCCAGTTCGCCGAGCAAGATGGCACATTCGTCCTCAAGTTTGTGGGTGAAGTGCGTCTGACACTGTGCTCGGCGTTGGATGCGACAATTGAGCGGATCTTCACCTCGATGAACTTTTCGACGGTGGTCATCGATCTGACCGAAACCCGCAGCATCGACAGCACGACCCTCGGTCTGCTGGCCAAGCTGTCGATCCTCTCGCGCCAGAAGGCCGGGTTGTTGCCGACAGTCGTGACCACCCACGAAGACATCACGCGCCTGTTGCAGTCCATGGGCTTCGATCAGGTGTTCAACATCGTCGGTCGGCCAATTCCCCGCCCTGAGGCCCTGAGCGACCTGCCGAGCCAGGATCAGTGCGAAGACGTGGTCAAGGCCAAAGTGCTGGAGGCCCACAAGATCCTCATGGGCTTGAACGACTCGAACCGCGAAGCCTTCCGTGATCTGGTCAATGCCCTCGAACACCAGTAGCAACGCCATCAGCAAGATCAGTAACACGCCCCGGTCCTGAACCGAGGCAATAAAAAAGGGCGGCACCCTCACAGGTGCCGCCCTTTTTACATGCCTGACGCGTTAGTCTTTGGCCGACAGCATCTTTTCCAGTGCCACCTGGTCACGGGCGAACTGACGAATGCCTTCGGCCAGTTTCTCGGTGGCCATGGCGTCTTCGTTGGAAGCCCAGCGGAACTGGCTTTCGTTGAGGGTCACGCGTGGCTCGCCGCCATTGCCTGGCTTGAGTTTCTGCACCAGCGTGCCATTGTCTTCTGCCAGCTTCTGCAGCAGGTCAGGGCTGATGGTCAGACGGTCGCAGCCGGCCAGTTCTTCGATCTGGCTGAGGTTACGGAAGCTGGCGCCCATGACCACGGTCTTGTAGTCGTTGGCCTTGTAGTAGTTGTAGATGCGGGTCACCGACTGCACGCCCGGATCTTCTGCACCGACGTAGTCTTTGCCTTCGGCTTTCTTGTACCAGTCGTAGATGCGACCCACGAATGGCGAGATCAGGAACACGCCGGCGTCGGCACAGGCCTGGGCCTGAGCGAAAGAGAACAGCAGGGTCAGGTTGCACTGGATGCCTTTCTTTTCCAGCACTTCAGCGGCCTTGATGCCTTCCCAGGTCGACGCCAGCTTGATCAGGATGCGGTCGCGACCGATACCGAAATCTTCGTACAAACCGACGATGCGGTCGGCGCGTTCGATGCAGGCCTGGGTGTCGAAGGACAGGCGCGCGTCCACTTCGGTGGAAACGCGGCCCGGGACCACTTTCAGAATCTCGCGGCCAATGGCGACGGCGAAACGGTCGCTGGCGACGTTGATGTCACCCTTGCTGCCGGTGAACGCTTCTTTCAAGCGATCAGCGTTGCTGTCGCTGGAAGCGGCCTTGAGCAAGAGGGAAGGGTTGGTGGTGGCATCGACGGGCTTGAGTTTTTCGATGGCAGCGAAATCGCCGGTGTCGGCCACGACGGTGGTGAATTGCTTGAGTTGTTCCAGCTTGGAAGTCATGAGCGTGCTCTGTCCTGTGGTTGTGCTGACATTACCCGAGCGCCGCCGGTCACTCAAGGGCGTAAACCGCGACAGACACGCCGGTTTAGACGCCTGCGTTTGCGCAAACGGCCTGCCTGCGCGTCAGCCTTGATCCGGGCGATGCGAGCTTTTTACAAAGGGCGGCGCGGGGTCATGGTCTGTCGGTTCCCGAGGAGGGCGGATACTCGATCCAGACTGGTTGGAGCCCGGACCGCCCGGGATGTTCCCGGCGCCTGGCATCTAATCCGCCGACGGTCAGGGACTGGCCCGGGCAGGGTGCTCTGACCGGCTGATCTTCGCAAACCTGCCGCGGTCTGAATCAGCGAGCGGGTGTCTCGCCGCAATCGCTGTCCACCGCTTTGATCAGCGTGGTCCGGTCGAAGACTTCCAGATGAACCTGACACGTCGCCTCGGCCGGCAGGGTGAGGCTCACGCTGTTTGCCGCCACGCCGTTCTGCAGATCGCCCTGCTGGTTGATGGCCGACGTGCCTTGCGCGCTGGTCTGCCTGACGGTCATGCGGTACTGCAGCGTTAGCGGCCCAGGATTTTCCAGGTGCGGGCGGATCACCACCGTCGAACCGCTGCGCTGGGCGTCAACCGTCACCACCAACTGCGTGAAGTCCATCATCGAGGTCACCGTTGGGTCGCGCTGGCGTTCATGTTGTCGCCGAACTGCTTGATGGAGACGGCGCCGCCGAATCCGGCCTGGGTGACGCTGGCCTGATTCGCCTGACCGTACTGCCCGACGAAGGCCTGATTGTAGGCGCCGGTCTGCACCACGCTCGCGGCGTTGTCGGTGCCGTGCTGGGTCACGCCGGTCTGGTTGTTGTTGCCCGACTGACTGACCTGCGCGGTGTTCGCCGTGCCGTTCTGCTGCGCGGTGATGCCGTTGTTGACGCCGCTCTGATTGACCACCGCCTGGTTGCGACTGCCGGTCTGACTCACGGCCTGATTCTGTCGGGCCCCGCTTTGGTCGACGCGCGCATTGTTATAGGCGCCGATCTGCAGAATGGTGGCGACGCTGTTGCCGACGGTGATGTCCGCGTAGCGTGCTTCGCGCACCAGATCCTGCGCCTGGGCGAGCGAGCCGGTGAGCAGCAGTGCCGCTGCGATCCAGCCGAATCCTTTAGCGTTGCGTTCCATTCTTATCTCCTGTGGCAACGATGTCCTTGTCCGCATCAGCCAGCGGCAAGGTGGTCATCTGTTCGTCGTAGCTCTGCAGATAGCCCTGCAGCAGCGGCTTGTTCAGGTCAGCGGGGTTTTTCAGGTTCCAGCTGCCGTCACGGGCACCCTGGGCAATCATGTGGATCAGTGCCGTTTCGATGGCTTCGCGCACGCATTGCTGCACCGGTTCGTTGCGCGACACCCCGGTCTCGACCTCCAGCAGGTGCTTGAGGGAGACGAAGCGGAAGATGCCGAAATCGACCTGAATCGAGAAGATGGTCTTGGTGGTGGTGATGCTCTGGATGATGTCGCCGGTGCGGATGTCCACCGCCCTCAGGTTGACGGTCACCTGATCCTGGCGGTAAAGCTCCGACGGCCCGACACCCAGATAGCGAACACCGATGCCGCCGGTGCGCACGTTGCTTTCGTAGGCGACGATGGCGCCTTCGATGATCATGTTCGCCGGTCGCAGGGCAGGCAGTTGCACCTGGGCCTGATCCTGGGGCTGTTCCAGCGCGCGGATGATCTTGCGCTCGGTGAGCAGGTCCTGAAGATTCTCGCGCTCCACCGGCTTGAACCAGCGTGAGTCGCGCAGGGCGCTGATCAGCAACGACGCGGCGCCCTGGGTCACCGAGGTGGAAAACGAGCTGTCGGGGGACGGTTTGTATTGCCCGGTCTGGTCGCGCAGGCCGTACACCGCGACGCTGATCGGTCCGGCGGGTGCCGGCAGATGGGTCAGGTCACGCAGGCTCTGGGTCGCAGGCGACAGCGTGGCCGGGGAAATGGTCGCAGCAGGCCGGGACGTGGTGCAGCCGGCAAGCAGTATGACGGCAGTGAACATCAACATGAGGGGGCGGACGCGCATTGTTTTTCTTCCCGCAAGAAAACCCCGCCAGACCCTGGCGGGGTACATCATCTTAGTGTTGGTAGATCGTTGCCCTGTTGCCGCTGCCGCCGGTCTGGCTGACGTTGGCGACCATGTTGTTGCCTGTTTGGGTCAGGCCGACGAGGTTGACGGACTGATAAGTGCCCGTGCCGGTCTGGCTCACGACAGCGCGGTTGTTGTTGCCGTTCTGCTGGACGTCGGCTTTCAGCAAAGCGCCGTTCTGCGAAACGGAAAGCGTGTTGAAGTCGCCGCGCTGTTGAGCATTGGCGGTGGTGACGAGGGTGTCGTTCTGCTGGATCGAGCCGAGGTTGTTGTTGCCGTTCTGTTGCAGGGTGGCGGACACCTGCTGGGAGTTATGCCGTTGCGAAACAATTCCGGTATTGCCGTTGCCCGCCTGGGTGAGACTGCTGGTGACGGTGTTGTTGTTGCTCTGCTGCGAGACGCTCGCCAGGTTGTAGCTGCCGGCTTGGGAGACAGTCGTGCCGACGCGAGTGCTGTTGCCGATTTGCGAAGTGCTGGCGGTGTTGTTGTTGCCGCCGCCCTGGGTGATGGAGGCGCTGGTGCTGTAGTTGGACTGTTGATCGATGGTCGCTTTGCTGTAACCCCCGGACTGATCCAGGCTGGCGATCTGCGGTTGAGGGCCACCACCGTTCTGGGTGATCGAGCCCGTATTGTTGTTCCCGGCCTGTTTGGCGCTGGTGAGGTTGTAGTAGCCGGTCTGATTGATCGTCAGGTTGCTGTAAGTGGCCGTCTGGTTGATAGCGCCTGCGGTGTTACGGCCGCCGCTCTGATTGACGGTGACGGTAGACTGGGTGGCGCCGCGCTGCTCGACGTTCAGTCCGTTGTCAGAACCTGCCTGGGTGGTGTTGACGGTGCTTGAATCGGCCATGGCCGCACCGGAGACAGCAAACAGGATGGCCAGAGACAGTAAAGACTTGCGTGCTTGCATGATGATCTTCCTTATTCAATGTTGTAGTGGGTTGTTGCGGGGTAGCGGATGCGACGGGTGTTACGGTTGATTCACTTGAAACTGGGTGGTCTGGCCGGTGTTCTTGTCGGTCGTAACGATTTGCAACAGGCCGCCTTGCAGATTGGTAATTGCGATGCGGAAGTCGGTGGTTTCGACGGTGCCTGGCACCAGTTGGCCGTTGGCACCGACGATGCTGGACGTCACTGCCGACGACACCCGGCTCAGAATCGCGCTCTGCAACATGCTGTTGAACTGGGTCAGCGCGGTCTGCCCGGAAGCGCCCGACGATGAAGACTTCTCGACGTAATGGTTTTGCGCCTGGGCTTGGTTGAGCAGCACCGGGCCGTTCAGCGGATTGCCGCCAAACGAGGGGTTGTTCGGCACATACGCCAACTCGCTGGCCTGAACGCCTGAACAGAGGCCGGCCATCAAGGCGAGGCTGGCGACAACCACCAAACTGCGATTAATAGTGAGTGCTTTCATAGCTCGTCTCGTCCCATGTCCGGGTCGCCAAAGAATTGTGCCAATTGATAATCAAGAATGGCCTGGTACACCTGGCCGGCCGCGTCGGCTGCAATGGCCGGAATAAGCGTGCGGTTGGGCGGCAGGAACATTTGAAACAAGCGGCGATTGCCATAATCCACGAATACCTGACTGCCTAAACGCGCAGTAGGGCGTTCGGTGATGGTCACAGTGAATGTTTCCGCTTCATCTTTTTCCCGCCAGGTGTTTGCAAAACTGTCATAAAACGTCCGGCCTGCGAGGGTCATGGTCTGCCCGATCACAATGCCGCCGACATCACGATGGTTAAGCGTCCGATGTTGTTCAACCGTCGCGGAAGTATTCACGCTGGGCTGAGCAAACACTGCAGTTGCGGCGCACAGGGGCAGCAGCCATAGGCCGATAACGTTAAGGGTTGTCATGTTTGTACGATCTTGGGTACAGGTTGTTACTTGTTATATCTCAATAAAAATACTTTGCCAGTGGTTAATTAAAATAAAGTTCATTTATTTTGTTGGCGTCAACTTCTGTACTTATTTAAATAAGTTTGTTTAAAAGGCGGTGGCGCAAGAGGGGTGCGAATTAATGGCGTCAAATTATCTGCCAGGAAGCGGGCTGTATTAAAACAGCGTCTATTGAGAGTTAATAAGGGGTGCTTTTAACGGGAGGTTGTTAGCTTGCTAATGTTTGGGGAGCGAGTTCAGGTTATGACTGCGTGTTGTCGAGTTAGTTGTTAAAAATTCTTTTTCACCACCGGCTTATACAAGTCCCGGGTGAGGCCGGTCCTGCAAGGGGCGTGTTTTCCGCAGGATCAGCTTCAGCCGGGCGTGCGAGCTGTTAGAATGCGCGTCCTCTTCGACCGACCTGCTTATTGCTCCCATGCTGCCTATCACAGAACCCCGTACCGACCGCCTGCCGTCCGAGCCTTCACGGCGTTTTTCCGTGGCTCCGATGATGGACTGGACGGATCGTCACTGCCGTTTCTTCCTGCGTCTGCTGTCGAAGCATGCGCTGCTCTACACCGAGATGGTCACCACCGGCGCATTGCTCCACGGCGACACCGAGCGCTTCTTGCGCCACGACGAGGCGGAGCATCCGCTGGCCTTGCAGCTGGGCGGCAGCAACCCGGCCGACCTCGCCGCCAGTGCGCGTCTGGCACAGGCGGCGGGCTACGACGAAGTCAATCTCAACGTTGGCTGTCCGAGCGATCGCGTGCAGAACAACATGATCGGCGCAGTGTTGATGGGGCATCCGCAGTTGGTCGCCGATTGCGTCAAAGCCATGCGCGACGCGGTGACGATTCCGGTGACGGTCAAGCACCGCATCGGCATCAACGGACGCGACAGCTACGAGCAGCTGTGCGAGTTCGTCGGCACCGTGCGCGATGCAGGTTGCACCAGCTTCACCGTGCATGCCCGCATCGCCATTCTTGAAGGCCTGTCGCCGAAGGAAAACCGCGACATCCCGCCGCTGCGTTACGACATTGCCGCGCAACTGAAGCAGGATTTTCCCGAGCTGGAGATCATCCTTAACGGCGGCATCAAAACCCTGGAGCAGTGCCAGGAACACCTGAACACCTTCGACGGCGTGATGCTCGGTCGCGAGGCGTATCACAACCCGTACCTGCTGGCAGGCGTGGACCGCGAACTGTTTGGCAGCGATGCCCCGCAGATCACCCGCGCCGAAGCCCTGGCGCTGCTGCGCCCTTACGTCGAAGCGCACCTTCGCGACGGCGGCTCGATGCACCACATCACCCGCCACGTGCTGGGCCTGGGCACCGGCTTCCCCGGGGCGCGCAAGTTTCGGCAGATGCTCTCGGTGGACATTCACAAGACGGACGACCCGCTGGGGTTGCTGGATCGGGCGGGGGAGTTGCTGGAGGGGCGGTGAGTGAGCTACTGCTTCCAGCGCCGGGCTCGCATATTGGCTTGACGGGGAATCCTTGTGTGGGAGCGACCGGGGTGGCGCTCCACTTTGCTCGCGAAGGCGGTCTGCCAAGCGCCGAAAATGCAGCGGCCTGACCGGATCCACGCTCACCGCCGTCCCGCCCGCGTACTCACATCCACCCACACCGCCAGCACCAGAATGCTGCCCTTGACGATCATCTGCCAGTAACTGTCGACGTCGAGCATGGACATGCCGTTGTCGAGGCTGGTGATGACGAGGGCACCGAGCAGGGCGCCGTAGACGGTGCCCGAGCCGCCGCGCATGGAGGTGCCGCCGATGAAGCAGGCGGCGATGGCGTCGAGTTCACCCATGTTGCCCGCCGACGGCGAACCGGCGGCCAGGCGGGCGGTGTTGACCAGGCCGGCGAGGGCGCACATGACGCCCATGATGCCGAAGATCCACAACTTCACCGCCTGCACGTTGATCCCGGAGAGGCGCGTGGCTTCCATGTTGCTGCCCACCGAATAGATCCGCCGGCCGAACACAGTCTGGCTGGTGATGTAGCTGAACACCCCAAGCAGGACCAACAGCAGCAGAACCGGCACCGGAATCCCGTCATAGCTGTTCAGCGTGTAGACGAAGCCTGCCAGCACGGCACCGATCGCCACGACCCGCACCACATCCCGTGCCAGCGAATGCGCGGCCAGCCCGTGCAACGCGCGGTTGCTGCGCTGGCGCCAGGTCAGGAACAGCGTCAGCGCGAAGAGCAGCACGCCGAGCACGATCCCCACCAGCGGCGGCAGATAACCCTGGCCGATGTAGACCAGTTCCGGCGACACCGGCGCGATGGTGGTGCCGCCGGTGATCCCCAGCAGAATCCCGCGAAACGCCAGCATGCCGCCCAGGCCGACGATGAATGAAGGGATGCGCAGGTACGCGGTCATGCAGCCGTTGGCGAGGCCGATCAACAGTCCGCATCCGGCGACGATGCACAGGTTCAGCGGCAGCGGGACGTGGTAGACCACGTCGAGAATGGCCGCCACGCCGCCGAGCAAGCCGAGCAGCGAACCCACCGACAGATCGATCTCGCCGCTGATGATCACCAGCACCATGCCGCAGGCGAGAATCCCGGTGATCGACATCTGCCGCAGCAGGTTGGACAGGTTGCGCGGCGTCAGAAACCCCCCGTCGGTTTGCCAACTAAAGAACAGCCAGATCACCGCGATGGCGATCACCAGCGCGAGCATTTTGTAGCGGGTGAACAGTTGCTTGAGCTGATTCATTGACGCGCGTCTCCCACAGCATCGGGCCGGTCGTTATTGTTTTTGTTGTACGCAGTGTCGTCGGACTGACTGAGCGCGGCGGCGAGCACCTGTTCCTGGGTCAGCCCTTGGTTGATAAAGTCCCCGCGCAACTGGCCGTCGCCTATCACCAGCACCCGGTCGGAGACGCCGAGCACTTCGGCCAGCTCCGACGACACCATGATGATCGACACGCCGCTGGCCGCCAGCGCGCCCATCAGTTTGTAGATCTCGTATTTGGCGCCCACGTCCACGCCGCGGGTGGGCTCGTCGAGAATCAACACCCGTGGCTTCGTCAGCAGCATTTTCGCCAGCACGGCCTTTTGCTGATTGCCGCCGGACAGGCTGGTGATCGGCAGGAACGGGCTCGCAGTCTTCAGGTGCATGCGCGCGATTTCCTTGTCGATGCTGCCCAGCTCGGCTTCGGCGTCGATCCGGGTCAGGTGGGCGAAGCTATCGAGCACGGCGAGCGTGATGTTCTGGCCCACGCCCAGGTCCGGGATGATGCCCTGGCGCTTGCGGTCCTCCGGCACCATGCACAGGCCCGCGCGGATTGATTTGAGCGGCGTGCGCGTGTCGATGGGTTTGCCGTCCAGCCACACTTCGCCGGTGTAGCGCCCCGGGTAGGCGCCGAACAGCGCCGACACCAGTTCGGTGCGCCCGGCCCCGACCAGCCCGGCGATGCCGAGGATTTCCCCGCGCCTGAGCACGAACGAGATGTCGTCCACGCGCTTGCGTTTGGGGTTGTCGACGTCGTAGCAAGTGACGTGGCGCGCCTCGAAAATCACTTCACCGACGCTGTGGGGCTCGGTGGGGTAGAGGTTGCTCATCTCGCGGCCGACCATCTGCGTGATGATCTTCGGGATGTCCATGTCGGCCATGGCCGTGGTCGCGATGTGCTTGCCGTCGCGGATCACCGAGATGGTGTCGCAGACGGCGGCGACTTCATCGAGCTTGTGGGAGATGTAAACGCAGGCGACGCCCTTGGCTTTGAGCTCGCGAATGATGTCGAGCAGGACCTCGATTTCCGAGCGGGTCAGTGCCGACGAGGGTTCGTCGAGAATCAGCAGGCGCGCCTGTTTGTTCAGCGCCTTGGCGATCTCGACCAGTTGCTGATAGCCGCCGCCGTATTGCGAGACCGGCAAGGCGACGTTCATGTCCGGCACTTTCAGTTCGCGCATCAAGGCTTCGGCGCGGTGGATCATCGCCGGGTAATTCATGCGCCCGCCCGGCAGGGTCAGTTCGTGGCCCATGAAGATGTTTTCCGCCACCGACAGGTCAGGGACGAGGGTGAGTTCCTGGTGAATGATGACGATCCCGGCGGCCTCGGTTTCGCTGATGGATTGCGCCTTCAGCGGCTGGCCGTCCCAGAAGATTTCACCCTCCCAGGTGCCGTGGGGATAGACCGCCGAGAGGACTTTCATCAGCGTCGATTTGCCGGCGCCGTTCTCGCCGCACAGGCCGACGCATTCGCCGGCCCGCACCTTGATGTCGATGCCGTTGAGCGCCTTGACGCCGCCGAAGGATTTGACGATGCCGTTCATTTGCAGCAGGTAATCGGACATTGCGGGATCTCGCGCAGAAGCAGAAGACGGGTGCAGCTCGGCCGGTTTGCGCAAAACCCCGTGGCACCGAATCACCTCGGTCCCACAGGGCTTGGCATTAATGCGGCGAATCAGGCCTGTTCAGCTTGATGCCCTACTTACCCGCGATCTGATCCTTGGTGTAGAACCCGTCCTTCTCCAGCAGATCGATGTTGTCCTTGGTCAGCGGCGTCGGGGTCAGGAGGATGGTGTCGACCTTCTTCGCGCCGTTGTCGTACTGCGAGCTGTACGTAGGCTTCTCGTTGCGCGCCAGTTGCACCGACAGTTTCGCCGCTTCCGAGGCGATCAGTTTCAGCGGTTTGTAGACGGTCATGGTTTGCGTGCCGTCGATTACGCGCTTGACCGCTGCCAGGTCGGCGTCCTGGCCGGAGATCGGCACTTTGCCGGCCAGTTTCTGCGCGGCGAGGGCCTGAATGGCGCCGCCGGCGGTGGCGTCGTTGGAAGCGACGATGCCGTCGATCTTGTTGCTGTTTTTGGTCAGGGCGTTTTCGACGATGCTCAGGGCTTCGGTCGGGTTCCACTCCTTGACCCACTGCTGCCCGACAATCTTGATGTCGCCCTTGTCGATGGCCGGCTGCAGCACTTTCATCTGGCCTTCGCGCAGGACCTTAGCGTTGTTGTCGGTGGGCGCGCCGCCGAGCAGGAAGTAATTGCCTTTCGGGGCCGCCTTGAGCACGCCGGTCGCCTGCATCTCACCGACTTTTTCGTTATCGAAGGAGATGTAGGCGTCGATGTCGGCATTGAGGATCAGCCGGTCGTAGGACACCACCTTGATGCCGGCCTTCTTGGCTTCGGCGACGGCGTTGGTCAGCACGGTGGCGTTGAACGGCACGATGACGATGACGTCGACGCCGCGGGAAATCAGGTTTTCGATCTGGGAGATCTGTTTGCCTTCGTTGGCATCGGCGGACTGGACGTACACCTTGGCGTCCATTTTTTCTGCCGCTGCGACGAAGTAGTCGCGGTCCCGGGCCCAGCGTTCGAGGCGCAGGTCATCGATGGAAAAGCCGATTTTCGGATGGGCCGAATCGGCCATGACGGGCAGGCTGAGCAGGGCCAGGGCACTGGCGAGCAGGGTGGTCTTGAAACTCTTCATGGGGGTGCGTCCTGTTATTTTTGTTTAGAGACACTGTCCGAGCGTGTACGGGTTTTCCGGTGAAACTGTAGATACTGGTTGTGCGCCGCGAGCGGGGAATTGTCGTGAGAATGTAACCAACGTAATTCCCCTCTGATGCCGGTCCTGCTCACCCATCGCGTCCATCCAACGGCATTGGCGATGACCTCGACTGTAGGACCGGCTTTAGCCGGGAATGCGTCAGTCGTCACACTGCAAATGTGAGGGTGCCACCACTGGCCTCTTCCCGGCTGAAGCCGGTCCTACGAAAGACATAGCATCCATCCAGCAGATCGCGGGCGCCTGTTGTCAGGGATAAATAAACCGGTTCACCACGCCTTCGAGCATTTCCTGGCGACCGCTCACGGCCTGCGGGTTGAGTTCGTTGTCCATGGCATGTTGCGCCAGTGCATCCAGACTGAAATCCCCCGATAGCACGGCGCGCCCGAACGGTTGGTCCCAGCCGGCGTAGCGCTGGTCCTTGAACGCCTGCAGCTTATCGTCCTGAATCATCGCCGCCGCCCGTTCCAGCGACAGCGCGAGCACGTCCATGGCGGCGACGTGGCCGTAGAACAGGTCGATTTCGTCCAGGCTCTGCCGGCGCACTTTGGAATCGAAGTTATAGCCGCCGTTCTTGAACCCGCCGGCCTTGAGGATCTCGTAGGTGGCCAGGGTCAGCTCTTCGACGCTGTTGGGAAACTGGTCGGTGTCCCAACCGTTCTGCGGATCACCCCGGTTGGCGTCGATGCTGCCGAAGATGCCAAGGGACGCCGCCGTGGCGATTTCATGGTGAAAACTGTGTCCGGCGAGGGTAGCGTGGTTGGCCTCGATATTGACCTTGATCTCTTTCTCCAGACCGAACTGTTGCAGAAAGCCGAACACCGTGGCCGTGTCGTAATCGTATTGGTGCTTGGTCGGCTCCTGGGGTTTGGGCTCGATCAACAGGTCGCCGGTAAAACCGATCTTGTGTTTGTGCTCGACCACCATGCGCATGAAGCGGCCCAGTTGCTCGCGTTCGCGCTTGAGGTCGGTGTTGAGCAGCGTCTCGTAACCCTCGCGACCGCCCCACAGCACGTAGTTCGAACCCTTGAGCCGATGGGTGGCGTTCATTGCGCTGAACACTTGGGCGGCGGCGAAGGCGAACACTTCCGGGTCCGGATTACTGGCGGCGCCGGCCGCGAAGCGCGGGTTGCTGAAGCAGTTGGCGGTGCCCCACAGCAGCTGGATGCCGCTCTGTTCCTGATGGCGTTCGAGCTCGTCGACCATTTGCGCGAAGTTGTGGCTGTACTCTTTCAAGCTGGCGCCTTCGGGGGCGACGTCGGTGTCGTGGAAGCTGTAATAGTCGATGCCCAGTTTTGAGAAGAATTCGAACGCCGCATCGGCCTTCAAACGCGCCAGGTCCATGGCGTCCGCCGGCTTGACCCACGGACGCTTGAAGGTGCCGACGCCGAACATGTCGGCGCCCGGCCAGACGAAGGTGTGCCAGTAGCAGGCGGCCATACGCAGGTGTTCGCGCATGGGCTTGCCGAGGATGATTTTGTTGGCGTCGTAATGGCGGAAGGCGAGGGGCGACTCGCTGCCGGGACCTTCGTAGCGAATGGTGTCGACATCGGGGAAGCAGGGCATCGGGGTTTCCTTATTGTTTTTGTTGACGGCGGTCTTCATGTTTTTGTTCTTGGCTGATCCCGATACTAGCAACGGCCCCGTCCGCGCCGATTGCGAAAATCACCAACCCGGTGTTCGATTTTGAGTATTGAGATTCCCCCGGCGCAGGCCTAGTCTGTGCCGACTCGCTTCACAGGCCCGGGGAACAATAATGAAAACCGTCCCGCCCGCTCACCGCATCGCCCTGTTGTTCAACGGCGGCAAGATCTACGACCGCGGCATCATCACCGGCATCGGCAATTACCTGAGCAGCACCCGCGCGACCTGGGATCTGTTTCTGGAAGAGGACTTTCTCTGCCGCCTGAAGGGCATCGAGCGCTGGCAGGGCGATGGCATCATTGCTGACTTCGACGATCCGCTGATCGGCGAGGCCCTGGCCGGAAGCACGGTGCCGGTGGTGGCCGTGGGCGGTTCCTACGAGGACAAGCGGGCCTATCCGAAGCACATTCCCTACGTCGCCACCGACAACTTCGCCCTGATCAAGCTGGCCTACGAACACCTGATCGAGGCTGGCCTGACGCGCTTCGCCTGTTTCAGCCTGCCGGAAGCGCAAAGCAATCGCTGGGCCCAGGAGCGTGAAAAAGCCTTCCGCCGGCTGTTGCAGCGCGACGGTTTGCACGGCGAGGTCTATCGCGGCCTGAACACCAGCGCGCCATTGTGGGACAGCGCCGTCGAACAGCAAATCACCTGGCTGCAAAGCCTGCCCAAACCCATCGGCATCATCGCCGTCAGCGACGCCCGCGCGCGGCAGTTGCTGCAGGCGTGCCTGACGGCGGGCATTGCGGTGCCCGAGCAGGTGGCGCTGATCGGCATCGACAACGATCCGCTGACCCGCACCCTGACGCGGGTGCCACTCAGTTCGGTCACTCAGGAGACTCAACTGATGGGGCGCACGGCGGCGCAGTTGCTGCACCAGATGCTCCACGGCATGCCGTCGACCGCGAGCCAGATTCTGGTGCCGCCCGAGGCCATCAACGTTCAGGCCTCCAGCCTGCATCAGCCGCTGGGCAATCCGTATGTGATGCAGGCGCTGCACTTCATTCGCCAGTACGCCTGCCAGGGCATCAAGACCGCCCAGGTCGCGGGCTACGTCGGCATTTCCCGTTCCTCCCTGGAATCGCACTTTCGCAAGGAACGCGGCTGCAGCGTGCATGACGAGATATTGAGCTTCAAACTCACGGCCGCCGCGTCAGGTCTGAAAGACGGTGACTCGGCCATCGCCGACATCGCGCAAAACTGTGGCTTCAAATCCGCGCAATACCTGCACACGGTCTTCCGCCGGGAGTTCGGCTGCACCCCCCGCCAATATCAGCAGGGCGAGGCAGCACCGATTCATTGATTTGCTTTAGGGCGCTTCGTTTGGGGCGCGTCTGTCATAACAACGACAACATCACAGGAGTCATCGATGCATCCGATTCGTTTAGGGCTGGTGGGTTACGGCAAGATCGCCCAGGACCAGCACGTGCCGGCGATCCACGCCAGTGACCGCTTTGAGCTGGTGGCCGTGGCGACGCTGGGTCAGCACTGTCCGGGCGTGCCCAATTTCGGCTCGCTGGCTGAGCTGCTGGCAGAAGGTCCGGCAGTGGACGCCATCGCCTTTTGCACGCCGCCTCAGGGGCGTTTTGCGCTGGTTGAACAAGCACTGAAGGCCGGCAAACACGTGCTGGTGGAAAAACCGCCGTGCTCGACCCTGGGCGAGGCGCTTGCCCTGATCGACGAGGTCAATGCAGCGGGCGTCAGTGGCCTGTTTGCCTGGCATTCACGCTTCGCCCCGGGCGTGAGCAACGCGGCGCAATGGCTGGAGGGCAAGACCCTCAAGCAGGTACGAATTGACTGGAAAGAGCAGGTGCGCAAATGGCACCCGGGCCAGGCGTGGATCTGGCAGGCGGGCGGTCTGGGGGTGTTCGATCCGGGGATCAACGCGCTGTCGATCGTCACCGAGTTGTTGCCCCGCGCGCTGTTCGTCGAATCGGCGAACCTGAGCGTGCCGAGCAACTGCCAGTCGCCGATTGCGGCGTCGCTGCAGATGCGTTCCGGCGAGGAGGTGCGGGTGATCGCCGAACTGGATTTCGATCACAGCGTCAACGAGCAGTGGAGCATTGAGCTGCACTGCAACGACGGCGTCATGCGCCTGGACGCCGGCGGCGCGCAGGTCAGCATCGACGGCGTGGCGCAGACCGCGTCGGAGGAGGGCGAGTACCCGGCCATGTACGGGCACTTCGCGCGCCTGATCGACGCGGGCAAGAGCGATCTGGATTTGCAGCCGCTGCGCATCGTCGCCGACAGCTTTTTTGTCGGCAGCAAGGAGACGGTGGCGGCTTTTCACGAATAAATAAGTGACGATCGATGGCCCGGTCTGGTGTGCTGGATCGGGCTTCAGCGCTGACTGCGCTTGTGCGGCCAGTGTCAGATCAGATATGCACCACGCCGGCCAGAGCGATCGAGAACGAAACAATCAGGGTCAACAGAATGGTCATGTTGATGGACATTGCGGGCAAATCCTTGTCTGGTTAATCAGTGCCGCCATCATCCGGATTTGCACGGGCAAACAGAACGGCGTTCGTGCCTATGTTGGCAATCGATGGAAATAATAGTTCGGGGTTTTTCAGAGAGATGCCCTTGCAGCTGCGCCACTTTTCGCGAGCAAGCTCGCTCCCACAGGATTTGCGGCAACTGATACATCTCTGGTGTGGTCATGATTGAGCAGAGCCCATCTTTCTGACGCGCTGCTTTCGCAAGGCAAACGCTGCCCTTGTGGGAGTGAGCTTGCTCACGAAGATGGCATTACAGCCGCTGGAGATGTGGCGGATGTACCGGCCCCTTCGCGAGCAAGCTCGCTCCCACAAGGTTTGCGTCATTGCCTAATCCTCGGTAGCCGCCAGAGCCCGAGCCCAATCCAACCACCCCCTACCCATAAGGACCACCATGCCTTCCACCCCCATTCGCATCACCGATGAACAACTCCTCTCCGACAATTGGTACGTGCTCAAGAAGTACAGCTTCGAGCTGCAACGCCGTGACGGCAGTTGGCAGTCACAGACCCGCGAGGTCTACGACCGGGGCAATGGCGCGACGATTCTGTTGTACAACCTCGAACGCCGCACCGTGGTGCTGACCCGCCAGTTCCGCATGCCGGCCTTCGTCAACGGCCACGATGGTTATTTGATCGAAGCCGCAGCAGGATTGCTGGACAACGCCAGCCCTGAAGAGCGCATCCGTATGGAAGCCGAAGAAGAAACCGGCTACGTCGTGCGTTCGGTGAAGAAAATCTTCGACGCCTTCATGAGTCCGGGTTCGGTGACCGAGCGCATTCACTTTTTCATCGGCGAATACCAGCCCCATGATCGGGTCAGCGACGGCGGCGGGCTGGAAGAGGAGGGCGAAGACATCGAAGTCCTGGAGCTGGATTTCGAGCGGGCCATCGCCATGGTGGAAAGCGGCGAAATCAACGACGGCAAGACCATCATGCTCCTGCAATACCTGGAGCTGCGCCTGATGAAATGAAGACGGCAGGGCCAGAACGACTCGAAGCGCGACGAAAAAGTTTCACCCATCGGTAAACTTTCTTACGTTGCAATGAGAATCGTTTGCGTTATCCTTCGCGTTCCTTTGTTACCAGGGATGTCGAACAAGATGGATTTTCGCCCTGCAATGAGCCAGCCCACCCGGCTTGGCTCACCTTGTGTTGGCGCCACCCGTGGCGCGAGAGACCCGCGCCTCGAGGCGCTGATGGGCACCTACAACACCCACCGCGAGGCACTGTTGCGCCTCGCGGCGAAATTCCTCGGCTGTCGCGCCCGCGCCGAAGACGTGGTCCAGGACGCTTTCGTGAAGATGCTCGAAAGCGACCTCGCGTCCGCGGAATCTGCGCGCTACATGTTTCGCGTCGTGCGCAATCTGTCGATTGACCGTCTTCGCCGCCAGCGTCTCGAACGCAACCACGGCGCCGAAGCCGAGCAGCAAGAGCAGATCCGTTTCGAGGTGTCCCCGGAGCGTGTGCTGGCCGGTCGCGAGTCCCTCGGTCAACTGGTCGGCGCGCTCAACGAACTGCCCAAACGCATGCGCATCGTCTTCGACCTCAGCCAGATCCAGGGTTATACCCAGCGCGACGTGGCCAAGGTCATCGGCACCTCGCCGACCATGGTCAATTTCCTCCTGCGCGACACCCTGTCTCACTGCCGCGCGCGGCTCGGCGAGCTCTAGGCATCGCCGCGTCATGTCTTTCGTTTTCACTGCCCGGAGTCATTCATGAAATTAGTTCGTCTGGTCTTCCAGCAATACCGCTGGCCGCTTGCGATGGTGCTGCTGCTGAGCGTCAGCAGCGGGCTGTTGAGCGTCGGCGTAATTGCCTTCGTCAACCAACGCATGATCAGCAGCCACGAAGGCCTCGGCACCGCGCTGTGGCAATTCGGCCTGATGCTCGCCGTGCTGCTGGCGCTGGCGTCCGGAGCGTCGTTGTCGCTGACCGCGCTGGGCCATCGATTTGTTTATGGCCTGCGCCGGGTGATGGTCAAACGCCTGCTGGACACCAACATCGAGCGCATCGAATCCATCGGCGGGGCGAAGATCTTCGCCAGCCTGTCCAGCGACATTCGCGCCGTGACCATGGCCTTCGTGCAGCTGCCGGACCTGATCTACGGCTCGGTACTCAGCGTCGCGTCGTTCAGTTACCTGGCCTGGCTGTCGCCGTCGCTGTTCATCACCACGCTGTGCTGGATGGCGTTCACCCTGGGCGTGGGCTGGTTGCTGGTGGGCAAGCTCAACGCGCACATCCGCGCGCTGCGTGAGTCCGAGGACAAGCTCTATCAGAGCTACCAGGGCGTGATCGACGGGCGCAAGGAGCTGACCCTTAATCGCGACCGCGCCCGTCGGCTGTACGAAGAAACCTTCGACGTCGCCGCCCAGCGCTACCGCGAGCATTTCACCCTGGCCGACCGGTATCACGGCCTGGCCAGCAACTGGGCCAACATCATGGTCCTCGGCACCATCGGCCTGGCGTTCTACCTGGCCAACGGCCTGGGCTGGGCGCCGACCGAAGTGGCGGCGACCTATGCGCTGACCGTGCTGTTCATGCGCACGCCGCTGGTGCTGGCGGTGGCAGCGATTCCGGCGCAGATCTCCGGGCGCGTGGCGCTGGATAAAGTCGAGTCCCTGGCCCTGGCCGAGCACCACGAAAGCTTCGACGTCGCCCCGAGCCACATCGCCGGTCACTGGCAGACCCTCGAACTGCGTGACGTCGAATACCACTACGCGCCCCAGGGCGACGAGCCCGGTTTCGATGTCGGCCCGGTGAACCTGACCCTGCGCCGGGGCGAAACCGTGTTCCTCATGGGCGGCAACGGCAGCGGCAAATCGAGCCTGGCGCGTTTGCTCAGCGGCCTGTATCGACCATCGGCGGGGGCGATCCTGATCGACGGCCAGGTCATCGGTTCGGACGACTGGCTGGCCTACCGTCAGTTGTTCGCCAGCGTGTTCACCGACTTCCACCTGTTTGCGCAATTGCTCGGTCCCGACGGGCAGAACGCTGACGTGGCGGATGTCGAGCACTGGCTGGAAAAGCTGCACATGAAGCACAAGGTGCAGCTCGCCGACGGGCACTTGCTCGACACGCGTTTTTCCCAGGGACAGCGCAAGCGCCTGGCGCTGATGCTGGCGCTGCTGGAGAAGCGCGACATTCTGCTGCTGGACGAATGGGCCGCCGATCAGGACCCGTTGTTCCGCCGCTTTTTCTACCGCGAGCTGCTGCCGATGTTCAAAAAGGCTGGCGTCACGGTGTTTGCCATCAGCCACGACGACCAGTACTTCGACCTCGCCGACCGTCTGGTGAAGATGGAGTCCGGGCAGCTCAGCGAGCTGCAGGGTGATCGCCGCGAAAACGCCAGCCGCGACGCAGTGGAAGAGATCGGCGCCGCCTACCAGATGAACACAGCCGAGGCGTTGTAAGAATTTTCGGCGACCGGGACTAAACAGCCGTCAGCCTCAGTCGTCATGTTAATGAGAATCAGTCTTAAACATTTTTGATGCGCGTGAACTGCCATCCGGCGCCAGCGACCTTGTCGTCCGGCTGCCGGAGTCGATCGCGCATCGCGCCTTACGAGAGGGAAGCATGGAACTCGTCTACGACTTCATCGGCATCGGTTTCGGCCCGTCGAACCTGGCTTTGGCCATTGCCACCCAGGAGCATGCCCAGCGCAGCGGTCTGGCGCCCCACGTGTGTTTCCTCGAGAAAAAGCCGGCGTTCAACTGGCACGAAGGCATGCTGATCGACGGTTCTACCATGCAGATTTCCTTCCTCAAGGACCTGGTGACCCTGCGCAATCCGGCCAGCCGTTTCACCTTCGTCAACTACCTCAACGAGCGTGGCCGCCTGCAGGACTTCATCAACCTGAAGACCTTCTTTCCGACCCGCGAGGAATACACCGATTACCTGACCTGGGCCGCGTCGCACTTCAACGAACAGGCCCATTACGGCGCCGAAGTGATGTCGGTGGAGCCGCATTTCGAAGACGGCCGCTTTGTCGCGATGGACGTGCTGTCCCGGGACGAACAGGGCGAAATCTCCCGCCGTCGCGCGCGCAATCTGGTGTTCGGCATCGGCGGCATTCCCCAGTCGCCGGCGGCCTTCGACGGCCTGGAAGACGCGCGCGTGCTGCACTCTGCCGGCTATCGCGGCGGCATCGAAAAACTCCTCGCCAATCGCCCCGGCCCGGTGCGCGTGGCGGTGGTCGGCGGCGGCCAGAGCGCGGCGGAAATCTTCGAAGACCTGGCCTCGCGCTTCGACAATGTCGAGGCCACCCTGGTGATTCGTGGCAGCGCGCTGAAGCCCTCCGATGACAGCCCCTTCGTCAATCAGATCTTCAATCCGTCGTTCACCGACACCATCTTCAACCACAGTCAGGAGCGCCGCGTCGCGCTGTTCGACGAGTTCCGCAACACCAACTATTCGGTGGTCGACACCGACCTGATCGAGACGATTTTCCAGCGCATGTACCAGCAGAAGGTGCGCGGCGAAGAGCGTCACCGCATGCTCACCAACCGTGAAGTGGTCCACGCCGAAGTGGCCGCCGACGGCATTGAGCTGTTCCTGCGCGATGCGCCCCATGACCAGATGCACAGCGAGTCCTTCGACGTTGTCGTGCTCGCCACTGGTTACCGCCGCGACTATCACCTGGAGCTGCTCTCGGGCATTCAGCAATACATCCAGGGCGCCAATGTCGACCGCCACTACCGTTTGCCCCTGACCCCCGGCAGCGAAGCGGGGATTTTCCTGCAGGGTTGCTGCGAAGACAGCCACGGTTTGAGCGACACGCTGTTGTCGGTGCTGGCGATCCGCTCTCAGGAAGTCGTCGAATCGATCTTCGGCGATCAGGCGCAACCGTGTTCGGCGCGCTCTGGGCATGGGTCGTTGCAGGCTGAGCCTCGCGTAGCGCTGAAGCTCGCGCGCTAAGCCCGGGCCTTCAAAAAAGCCCGTCACTGCGGTGGTCGTAAACGGCCACCCACTCTTTTCTCACAACGTTGTGGGCCGCCTTTGCGCTGCCTGCGGGTTGAGCCTTGCCGATACAAATAGGTGAAAGAATGAAATCCATACGAGATCAGGCCGCGCATTTTCCCGAACTGGTGGGCTTTTATGCGCAGACCCAGCCGGACCGGATTGCCCTTCGACACATCGTCCACGAGGACCAGCCGCCGCTGCTGACCACTTACGCCGAGCTGGATGCCAAGGCGCGGTCGATTGCCGCTTGCCTGCAGCAGCACCTTGGCGCGCAGGGCGGCGAGCGGTGCGTGCTGATCCTGCCGACCGGCGCGGATTACGCGGCGGCGTTCCTCGGCTGTTTGTACGCCAGGGTCATCGCGGTGCCGGCCTTCGCCCCCGAGTACAACCGGCAGACCCACCTCGACCGGTTGACCGGCATCCTCCACGACGCCGCGCCGCAGATGGTCCTAGGGCGCCGGGAAGACCTGGATAAATTCCAGCACCTGTTGCAGCCGTTCATGCCCGCCGGCGGGCGTTTCGCTGCGGTCGAAGAGATCACCGACGGCCACGCAGGCTTTCAGGCGCCGCTGATCGACACCGCGTCGCTGGCGTTTCTGCAATACACTTCGGGCTCCACCAGCGCGCCAAAAGGCGTGATGGTCTCCCACGACAATCTCATGGCCAACGAAGTCGCCATGGCCCGGCACTTCGTCTCCGATTCGGGGTTGGAGAGCTGGGTCAGCTGGCTGCCGCTGTACCACGACATGGGCCTGATGTGCGGTCTGCTGTTGCCGCTGTACTACGGCGGCACCCTGACGATGATGTCGCCGAACTACTTCCTCGGCCGCCCGGCGCGCTGGCTGGAAGCGATGAGTCAGTACGGCGGGACCTTCTCCGGCGGCCCGGATTTCGCCTATCGCCTGTGCGTCGAGCGCATCAAACCCAGCGCGGTGAAAAACCTGACGCTGGACAACTGGAGCCTGGCGTTTTCCGGCTCCGAGCCGATCCGCATCGCCACCCTGGATGCCTTCAGCGAGCATTTTACGCCGGCCGGTTTCAATCGCCGCGCCCTGACCCCGAGCTATGGTCTGGCCGAAGCGACGCTGTACGTGAGCGCCGCCGAGCGCGACAGGCCGTTCGGCATCAAGCATTTCGACGGCAGCCAGCTCGCCGCCGGGGATGCCGCCGAGGCGGTGTTCGCCAATCAGAATGCCAAAAGCCGTCTGCCGGGGTGCGGCTGGTGCCGGCCCGATCATGACCTGCGGATTGTCGATCCGGCCACGCTGCAACCCCTCGCGTCCGGCCACGTCGGCGAAATCTGGATAGCCGGGCCAAGCGTCGCCCAGGGCTATTGGCAGAACGCCGAAGCCACCGCGCAGACCTTCGTCGAGGAAGACGGCCAGCGCTGGTTGCGCAGCGGCGATCTGGGCATTGCCCGCGACAACGAGCTGTTCATCACCGGTCGCTTGAAGGATCTGATCATCCTCAACGGGCAGAACCTGTACACCCAGGACATTGAGCAGGCGCTGGAGAAAAGCGTCGAGCTGCTGCGTCGCGGGCGCATCGCCGCCTTCCCGGTGACGGACGAGCAGGGCGTCGAAGGCGTTGGCCTGGCCCTGGAAATCAGCCGGAACGTGCGCCGTCTGATGAAGCCGCCGATGATTTGTGAAGCGGTGCGCGACGCGGTGTCCGAGCTGTTTCTGGTGGCGCCGAAAGTCATTGTGCTGCTGGAGCCGGGCGCACTGCCGCGCACCACCAGCGGCAAGCTGCAACGCTCCGCCTGCCGCAGCGGCTGGCAGAACGGCAGCCTCGACAGCTTCGCGATCTGGCAGGACGGCCGCTTGCTCGATACGGACAGCGCAGACGTTCCCGCTGATGCATCGCCGTTGCTGCCGGAAGTCCTGGCCGCGTGGCAGGAGGTCCTCGGCAAAAGCGATCTGAATGCCGCGGATCACTTCTTCGCCCGTGGCGGTGATTCGGTCGGCGTGGTGCAAGTGCTGTCGCGCCTGAACAGTGAGCTGGGCCTGACACTTGAGCCCGCGCACCTGTTCGAACACCCGACCCTTGGCGCCTTCAACGCCCACGTCGCTGTCCACGTCTCCACCCAGCCCCGCAGCGCCGAACGCCCTGCTGGCGTACCGCTGACCTCCCGTGACAGTGACCCCGAGCAGTCTTTCGCCCAGCAGCGCCTGTGGTTTCTCGCGCAGTTGGAGCCGGACAGCAGCGCCTATCACCTGTGCGGCCAGTTGAGCCTCAACGGCGCGCTGGATGATGCCGCCCTGCAACGCAGTTTCGACGACCTGGCCGCCCGTCACGAAAGCCTGCGCACCACCTTTTCCATCGACGCCAACGAAAAGCTGGTGCAGCGCATTCACGCGCCGGGCCCGGTGCTGATCGAACGCCATTACCTGAGTGAGGACACCGACCCGGTTGCAGCATTGGGCGAATTGGCCAGAGTAGCCGTCGAGCAACCGATGGATTTGCAGAACGGTCCGCTGTGGCGCGTGCTCAATGTGCGGTTGGCGCCGGATCGGCAGCAACTGGTGCTGGTGCTGCATCACATCATCGCCGACGGCTGGTCGGTGCAAGTGATGCTCAAGGAATTCGCCGCGCTGTACAGCGCCCATGTACAGGGCGCAGATCCGGCGTTGCCGCCACTGCCGATTCAATACGCCGACTTTGCCGCCTGGCAGCGCGCGCGTCTGGCCGGTGGCGAAGGTCAGCGGCAACTGGCGTACTGGCGTGAGCAATTGGGTGATGCCCAGACCGTCTTGAATCTGCCTGCCGACCGCCCGCGTCCGGCGCAACAAAGCCACCGCGGCGCCCGCTACGCCATCGCCCTCGACCGCGACTTGAGCCAAAGTCTGCGCGACCTTGCCAGCCGCCACGGCGCGACCCTGTTCATGGTCATGCTCGCCGCCTACAAAACCCTGCTTCAGCGTTACAGCAGCCAGACCGATTTGCGCGTCGGCGTGCCGGTGGCGGGGCGTACCTGCACCGAATCCGAAGGATTGATCGGGCTGTTCGTCAACACCCTGGTGCTGCGCAGCGAGGTGTCGCCGCAGCAGTCGTTCAGCACGCTGATCGAGGCCGTGCGCCACACCGCGCTGGGCGCGCAACACCATCAGGATCTGCCATTCGAGCAATTGGTCGAAGCCCTCGGCGTGTCGCGCAACCTCAGCCACAACCCGCTGTGCCAGGTGAAATTCACCCAACAGTTCCCGCTGCCGCAGAACGTTGAAATGGCCGGTGTGCGCATGGACGTCAGCCAGCTCGACGACTACTCGGCGCATTTCGATTTAGGCCTGGACATCACCGACGATGCCGACGGCATTCAGGCGGTTTTCACCTATGCCTGCGACCTGTTTGACGAGCCGCGCATCGCCGGTCTTGCGGGTGATCTGCTGTGGATCTGCGCGCAAGTGGTGGCGCAACCTCAGGTGCGGCTGGCTGATCTGCGGATCGGCGCCGAGCCTTCATTCGTCGCGGCGGAAACGGTGACGTTCCCGGCCACTGATGTGCTGAGCCTGTGGGATGCCAGTGTCAGCGCGCAGCCGAATCGCCTGGCCCTGCAAGACGAACAGCGCAGCGCCCGCTTTGCCGAGGTCGATGCCCAGGCCAACCAACTTGCGCAGCACCTGCGTCAGGCCGGTGTGGGCGTGGAAAGCCGCGTAGGGATTCTGCTGGAGCGTTCGCTGGAGTTCGTCGTCGGCCTGCTGGCGGTGCTCAAGAGTGGTGCCGCGTTTGTGCCGATGGACCCGAAGTGGCCGGCCGAGCGTCAGGCGTTTGTGCTGGCGGACAGTGGCGCAAGCGGGTTAATCAGCGATGTGGCGGCGCCGGACGACTTCATTGGCGACGTTATCAATGTGGCTGCCGATGCCGCGTGGCGTTCGCTGCCGGCGACAGCACTAGATGTGCCCGTAAACGCCGATCAGGCTGCGTACCTGATCTACACCTCCGGCACCAGCGGCACGCCGAAAGGGGTGGTGATTAGTCACGGTGCACTGGCGGATTACGTCCAGGGCTTGCTCGCCCGGCTTGATCTGACGCCCGAGGCGAGCATGGCCATGGTCTCGACCGTCGGCGCCGACTTGGGCCACACCGTGCTGTTCGGCGCGCTTTGCTCGGCGCGCTCGCTGCACCTGATCAGCCCGGACCGCACCAACGACGCCGACCGCTTCGCTGCCTACATGGCCGAGCACAAGGTGGGTGTGCTGAAGATCGTGCCGACCCATTTGAACGGTCTGTTGCAGGCGACGAATGCGGCCGATGTGCTGCCGGAACACGCGCTGATCCTTGGCGGCGATACGCTGCCGTGGGAGCTGGTCGCGCAGGTGAAGCGCTTAAAGCCCGGCTGCCGGGTGATCAACCACTACGGCCCGACCGAAACCACCGTCGGCGTGCTGAGCAATGAGGCGTTTGAAGAGTCGATGGGCGACAGCGTGCCCGTCGGCCGGCCGCTGCCGAATGCCGTGGCGCTGATTCTCAACGACCATCTGCAGCCGGTGGTGCAGGGCGACGTGGGTGAGCTGTACATCGGCGGGCCGGGTCTGGCGCGCGGGTATCACCAGCGTCCGGCGATGACCGCTGCGGCGTTTATTCCTGATCCGAGCGGCAACGGCACGCGGTTGTACCGCAGCGGTGACCGCGCGCGCTTGCTGGCCAACGGTCAGATTCAGTTCCTCGGCCGTGCCGACGATCAGGTCAAGGTGCGCGGCTACCGCGTGGCCCTGGGTGAAATCGCCCAGCGCCTGCGCCAGCTGGACGGCCTGCGTGACGCCCACGTGCGCGTCGATGATCGCGGCCAATTGATCGCTTATGCGCTGGTGGCGAGTGGTGCAACGGTGGACGGCGAGGCGCTGCGCACACAGCTGGCCCAGAGCCTGCCGGACTACATGGTGCCGAGCCACATCCTGACCCTCGATGCCTTCCCGCTGACCGCCAACGGCAAGCTCGACGCCAGCGCGCTACCGACGCCGACCCTGGCGTCCGACGATTTCGAAGCGCCCCGTGAAGGGGTCGAAGCCGCACTCGCCGCGCTGTGGCAAGCGGCGCTGAACGTCGAGGCGGTGGGCCGTCACGACAACTTTTTCACCCTCGGCGGCGACTCGATTCTCAGCCTGCAGATCATCGCCCGGGCTCGGCGTCAGGGCATCCGCCTGACGCCCAAGCAGCTGTTCGAAAAACAGACCATCGCCGAACTCGCCCAGGTCGCCACGGTGGCCGAAGCCAAACCTGTCGCCGCGCCTGTTACGGCGGCCGTTGCACCCCGCGAGTTTGCCCTGACGCCGATTCAGGCGCGCTTCTTCAGCCTGCCCATCGCCCAGCGTCAGCACTGGAACCAGTCGCTCCTGCTCAATGTGCCCCAAGCGCTGGACACCGCGCGTCTGCAACAGGCCCTCGCGGCCGTGCTGGCCCATCACGACAGCCTGCGCCTGAGCTTCCATCAGAACGATGCAGGCCAGTGGCAGCAGCGTTACCGCGACAGTGAAAGTGCCGAGCGCGTGCTGTGGACCTGTGAACTGAGCCGCGAAGACGACCTCGATTCACTGAACGATGAAGCCCAGCGCAGCCTGAACATCGACACCGGTCCGCTGCTGCGGGTGGTCCATGCGCGCCTGTCATCGGGCGAGGCGCGTTTGCTGCTGGCGATCCATCACCTGGCCGTGGACGGCGTGTCGTGGCGGGTGCTGCTGGAAGATCTGCAACTGGCTTACAGCCAACTGGCGGCTGGAAAGCGCGTGGCATTGGCCGATAAAACCGCCAGCTTCCAGACCTGGTCGCAGTCGTTGAGCACCCTGACGCACAGCGTTGAGCTGCAAAAGCAACTGCCGTACTGGCAAGGGCTGAACGCCGCCGATGCCATCCTGCCCGGCGATGCGTCCGTGGAAAGCCTTGTCGGCGACAGCGAAACCCTGCACTTGACCCTCGACGCGACCGCTACCCGTCGCCTGCTCAGCGAAGCCCCGGCGGCGTATCGCACGCGCATCGATGACCTGTTGCTGGCGGCGCTGTCCCAGGCGCTGTGGCAGTGGAGCGGCCGCCGTCGCCACGTCATCAGCCTCGAAGGCCACGGCCGCGAAGACGTCACCGGCGAGTTGGACCTGAGCCGCAGCGTCGGCTGGTTCACCAGCCTGTACCCGCTGGCGCTGAACGCCGAGGATGACGCGATCGCTACCCTCAAGGCAGTCAAGGAAACCGTGCGCGCCGTGCCGGAAAAGGGCCTCGCCTATGGCGTACTGAAATACCTCGCCGGCGCAGAGTTGCCGGATGTGACCGGCCAGGGCGTGACCTTCAACTATCTCGGCCGCTTCGACGACAGCGAGGGCGCGCTCTTCGCATTGTCGAGCCGCACGCCGGGCAATCTGCGTTGCCCCCAAGGGCCGCTGGCCAATGCCCTGGCGGTCGATGGTCAGGTGCGCGACGGCCAGTTGCAGCTGGACTGGACCTTCAGCCGCGCGCGCTTCAACCGCGACAGCATCGAGCAACTGGTGGCGCTGTATGAAGCACAGCTGCTGCAGCTGATCGCCCATTGCGGCGATGAATCCAACGCCGGCCTGACGCCGTCTGACTTCCCTCTGGCCGGCCTGAATCAGGATCAGCTCGACGGGCTGGGCATTCCCGCGCGGGAGATCGAAGACATCCTGCCGCTGGCGCCGATGCAGCAGGGCATTTTGCTGCACAGCCTGCTGGAGCAGGGCAACGGCATCTACCTGATGCAGGACCAGTACGACGTCGGCGCCCACGTGGATTTCGACGCGTTCAAGTTCGCCTGGCAGCACGTGGTGCAGCGCCACCCGGCGTTGCGCACGGCGTTTCACGGCCTGGAGAGCGGCGTGCAGCGTCAGATTGTCATGCGTCGCGTGCCGTCGCCGGTGCAACTGATCGACCTCAGCCATCTGTCCCGCGCCGCCGCCGAAGCCGAGCTTGAAGAGCTGCTGAAAAGCGAGCGCGAGCAGGGCTTCGATTTCGCCCGCGCGCCGTTGCTGCGCCTGCGCCTGATCAAGTTCGGCGAGGCGGACTTCCGTATCCTCCAGAGCCACCACCACGCGCTGATCGACGCTTGGTGCCGGGGCCTGATGCTCACCGAATTCTTCGCCCATTACCGTGCGTTCCTTGATGGCCGACAGGTCAGCCTGCCGCCGGCGCGGCCGTATCGCGACTTCCTCGCCTGGCTCGCCGAGCAGGACGAAGCGGTGAGCCGTGATTACTGGCGCAACGCGCTGGCGGGCTTCACCGACGTCACGCCGCTGCCGTACCGCCACAGTGTGCAGCGTAACCAGCAGGGTGAAACGCAGATGCGCGACGTCACCCTGGCGCTGGGCGTCGAGCAGACCGCAAAACTCGCCGAACAAGCGCGTCAGCATCGCCTGACCGCCAACACCTTCGTGCAGGCCGCCTGGGCCTTGTTGCTGATGCGCCATGCCGACCGCGACGAAGTGCTGTTCGGCGTCACCGTGGCCGGTCGTCCGACCGAGCTGGAAGGCATCGAAGGCGCACTGGGGCTGTTCATCAACACCTTGCCGCTGCGCATCCGCCGGCCCGGCATCGGCGCCTCGGCGCTGGACTTGCTCAACGCCTTGCAGGGACAGAACGCCGACATGCGTCAGCACGAACACCTGTCCCTGGCCGACATTCAGCTGCTCGCCGACACCCCGCGCGGCCAGCCGCTGTTCGACAGCCTGTTTGTTTTCGAGAACGTTCCGTTGGGCGCCGAGGTGCAGCAGGCCGTGAACGAATACCGCATCAACCCGCTGGCCAACCGCACCCACACCAACTACCCGTTGACCGTGGTGCTGCTGCCGGGCGAATCCCTGCAACTGCAGCTGACCTACGACACCCGGCACTTCAACGACGCCGACATGGGCACGCTGGTCAGCCACTTCCGTCGTCTGCTCACGCAGTTGATCGACAACCCGCAGCAGACGCTGAGTCAGTTGCAGATCCTTGAGCAAACGGAGCGCGAGCAGTTGCTGGCCCAAGGGCTCGGCCCGGTGCAAAAACACTGGTACGACATCAGCTACCTGGAGCGTTTCGAGGCGCGGGTGCTGGCCCATCCTGCCCAGGAAGTGGCGCGCTGTCAGGGTCACAGCCTGACCTACCGCGAGCTGAATCGTCAGGCCAACCGCATCGGTCATGGCCTGATCGCAGCGGGCGTGCAGGGCGATGATGTAGTGGCGCTGTTTGCACCGCGCGGCCTGCCGTTGTTGAGCATGATCGTCGGCGCGTTCAAGGCCGGTGCGGCCTATCTGGCCCTGGATGATCGTCACCCGGCCGGGCGCAGCGCGCGCATGTTGGTCAGCAGCGCCGCGCCGGTATTGCTGACGCCCCGCGAATGTCTGCCCCAGGTCGAGGCGATTGTTGCGCTGGCTGAACGCAAGCCCCGTGTGCGGGTGCTTGAGGACGTGCTGGCCGGAAGCGATTCCCTTGCTGACCAGAACCCCGGCCGCTACGCGACGGCCGAGCAACTGGCTTACGTCATCTACACCTCCGGCTCCACCGGTGAGCCGAAAGGGGTGATGGTCAACCAGCGCGGCATGCTCAACAACCAGATGTCCAAGCTGCCGTATCTGCGTCTGGGCGAGGGCGATGTCATTGCCCAGACCGCCGCCACCGGCTTCGACATTTCCGTGTGGCAGTTCCTGACGGCACCGCTGTTCGGCGGGCGCGTGGAGATTCTGCCGGACGCCGTGGTGCAGGACCCGCAACGGCTGCTGGAAGAAGTGGCGGCCAATCAGGTCAGCGTGCTGGAGTGCGTGCCGGCGGTGATCGACGCCATGCTCGCGGTCGCGCCCCAGCGGCTCGATGCCTTGCGCTGGCTGCTGCCGACGGGTGAAGCGCTGACCACCGACCTCGCCGCGCGCTGGTTTGCGCGCTACCCCGAGGTGCCGCTGGTCAACGCCTACGGCCCGGCGGAGTGCGCCGACGATGTCGCGCTGCACACCCTGATCGCCGCGCCGGCGCTCAACGCCAACATGCCGATCGGCCGACCCACCGACAACAACTGCCTTTACGTGCTGGATTCCAACCTGCAACTGGCCGCGCCCGGTGTGGTGGGCGAGCTGTACATCGGCGGCGTCGGAGTGGGCCGTGGCTATGCCGCGCGGCCAGGGCTGACCGCCGAGCGCTTCCTGCCGGATCCGTTTGGCGAGGCGGGTGCGCGGCTGTATCGCAGCGGCGACCTGGCCCGCTGGAACGCCGACGGCGCGCTGGAATACGTCGGCCGCGCGGACTTCCAGGTGAAGATTCGCGGCCAGCGCATTGAGCTGGGCGAAATCGAAAACCTGCTGTTGGCGCAACCCTCGGTGCACGACGCCGTGGTCAGCGCGCAACCGACGGCCCACGGCCCGCAACTGGTGGCCTATGTGGTCGCCGAGGCCCGGCAGGCGCTGTCCAGCGACGTGCTGAAAACCGCGCTGGCGCAAACCCTGCCGGCGTTCATGGTGCCGGCGCACATCGTCGTGCTGGCGCAGATGCCGCGCAACGCCAACGGCAAGCTCGACCGCAAGGCGCTGCCGGCGCCGAGCCTGGAAGAACGCGAGTTCGAAGCGCCACAGGGCGAGCGCGAGGAAGTCCTCGCAGAACTCTGGCAGAGCCTGCTGAAGATCGAGCAGGTCGATCGTCACGACAACTTCTTTGAACTGGGTGGCCATTCGTTGCTGGCGACGCGGCTGCTGTCGCGGATTCGCGAGCGCCTCGGCGTGAGCATACCGCTGGCCCAGGCCTTCGAAGCCACCACCGTCGCCGCCCAGGCGGCGCTGATCGACACCTTGCAGGGGCAGACCCTGACACTCGACCGGCTCGATGCCCTGGACGAGTTAATGAATGAGCTGGAGGAAAGCAACTGATGTCGCAACCGAGCATGACTTCCCGGAGCAAGCTGCTGGCCCTGGCCACGCGTTTCCTCAGCCTTGGCAGCGCTCAGCGTCGGGTGTTTCTGAACAAGCTGCGTGAGCAGGGCCTGGACGCGTCGTCGTTGCCGGTGCCACCGGGCGTGGCGGGCGAGCGCAGCCCGGCGTCGTTTTCCCAACAGCGTTTGTGGTTTCTCGAACAACTGGAACCGGGCAACAGCACCTATCACCTGCCGGGTGCCTTGCGCCTAAAAGGCGAGCTGAATGTTGCAGCCGTACGAACGGCGTTCGAGCGCGTGGCCGAGCGTCATGCCAGCCTGCGCACGGTGTTTGCCACCGCTGAAGACGGCACGCCGGAGCAGGTGATTCTCGGCGATCAGTCGTTGCCATTCGAACGTCTGCACGCAGCTGACGAAGCCGAAATGCAGGCGCTGGCCGATGCGTTCGCCCGACGCCCGTTCGACCTGGCCCAGGGCCCGCTGTGGCGTGTGGCGTTGATCGAACGCGGCCCGGATGAGCATGTGTTGCTGGTGTGTCTGCACCACATCATCGCCGACGGTTGGTCGATTCAAGTGCTGCTGCTGGATTTCGTCGAAGCCTATCGCGCTGCCCTTCAAAACGACACTGACTCACTGCCACCGCTGCCTCTGAGCTACGCCGACGTCGCCCTGTGGCAGCGTGCCTGTCTGGACGCGGGCGAGGGTGATCGGCAACTCGCCTACTGGCAGCAGCAACTGGGCGACGAGCCGCCGGTGCTGGAACTGCCAGCGGACCGTCCACGCCCGGCGCGCCAGAGTTTCCGCGGCGCGCGCCTGCCGTTCAGCTTCGACGCGGCGCTGTCCGGCCGCATGCGTGAACTGGCCCGCCAGCGCGGCGTGACACTCTTCACCGTCCTGCTCGCGGCCTATCAAGTGCTGTTGCAACGGCTGAGCGGGCAGACCGATCTGCGCATCGGCGTACCCATTGCCGGGCGTCAGCGCGCCGAAACCGAGGGTCTGATCGGCTTCTTCGTCAACACCCAGATTCTGCGCGGCGATGTCCAGGCCGACGCCAGTTTCAAGCAGATCATCGACAGCGTTCGCCTGGCGTCCCAGGGCGCCCAAGCCCATCAGGACCTGCCGTTCGAGCAACTGGTCGACGCCCTGGCGCCCGAGCGCAGCCTCAGCCACAACCCGCTGTTCCAGGTGCTCTACAACCATCAGCAACGCCAGGACGAAGCGCTGCAATTGATGCCCGGCCTCAACGCCACGCTGATGCCGCTGGACAACGGCAGCGCGCAGTTCGACCTGGCGCTGCACACCTGGGAAAACGCGGCGGGGGAACTGGCGGGTAACTGGAATTACGCCACGGATCTGTTTGATCACGGCAGCATCGAGCGCCTGCATGGGCGTTTTGAGCAGCTGTTTGCCGAGTTGCTGGAGCGGCCGGACATTGCGATTGGCGATTTCGAATTGCTGGATGTTGAGGACCGCGCGCAGTTGTTGTCGGTGAACGACACGGCGCGGGAGTGGGGGGCCGAGCCGTTTGTTCATCGCCACTTTGAGCATCTGGCGCAGGTGCATCCCGAGCGGGAGGCGGTGCGCTTTGGCGATAAGGTGCTGAGTTATCAGGCGCTGGATCAGCGCGGGAATCAACTGGCGCATTACCTTCGGGAGCAGGGCGTCGGCCGGGAGTCGCTGGTCGGCGTCGCGGCGTTGCGTTCGGTGGAAATGGTGGTTGCGCTGTATGCGGTGCTGAAAGCCGGTGCCGCTTATGTGCCGCTGGACCCTGAATATCCCGCTGATCGTCTGCGCTACATGCTGGAAGATGCCGGAATTGGTCTGCTGCTGAGCCACGATGGGGTCATCAATGACCTGCCGATTGTTGAAGAGCTGCGGGTGCTGAATCTGGATCATCTGGCGTTGGCGGCTTATCCCGTTACGGCCCCGATGGTTGATCTGCACCCCGAACAACTGGCCTACATGATTTACACCTCCGGTTCGACGGGGAAACCGAAAGGCGCGGGCAACACTCACGCGGCGCTGTTCAACCGTTTGGCCTGGATGCAGGACGCTTATTCCCTCGACACCACCGACGCGGTACTGCAAAAAACGCCCTTCAGTTTTGACGTGTCGGTCTGGGAGTTCTTCTGGCCGTTGATGGTTGGCGCGCGTCTGGTGGTAGCTCAGCCAGGTGATCATCGCGATCCGCTGCTGTTGAAATCCTTGATCGAACAACAGCACATCACCACGCTGCACTTCGTCCCGTCGATGCTCGGTGCCTTCATGGCTCAGGACGATCTGAGCGGCTGCGCTTCGCTGAAACGCATCGTGTGCAGTGGCGAAGCCTTGCCTGCCGATCTGGCCCGGGAAACCCTGCAGCGCCTGCCAAATGCAGGCCTTTTTAACCTGTACGGCCCGACCGAAGCGGCCATCGACGTCACCCACTGGACCTGCGTGGATGAACCGGGCGTTTCCGTCCCGATCGGCGCCCCAATCAGCAATCTGCAGATCCACATCCTCGACAGCCGCCTCAATCCGCAGCCCATCGGCGTTCCCGGCGAACTGTACATCGGCGGCGACGGTCTGGCTCGCGGCTATCACCTGCGTCCGGGACTGACTGCCGAGCGCTTCGGTGCCAGCCCGTTTGGTAAAGGCGAGCGGCTGTATCGCACCGGTGACCTGGCCCGCTGGCGTGCCGACGGCGTGGTGGAATACCTCGGCCGTCTCGATCACCAGATCAAACTGCGCGGCTTGCGCGTAGAAATCGGCGAAATCGAAGCGGCGCTGCTGGACCACCCAGCGGTCAGCGAAGCCGTCGTCATCGCCCGTGAACTCAGCACGGGTATGCAACTGGTTGCCTATCTGGTGGCCGACGATTTCGACGAAGAACACCTGCGCACCCAGCTGAAACAGCGCCTGCCGGACTACATGGTCCCGGCGCACTTCGTCACCCTGGACAGCCTGCCGCTGTCGGCCAACGGCAAGCTCGACCGCAAGGCACTGCCAGACCCGCAGATCCAGCAGCGCGCCTTCGAAGCACCGCTGGCCGGGGTCGAAACCCAACTGGCGGCGTTGTGGCAAGACCTGCTCGGCGTCGCCCAGGTCGGTCGTCAGGACAACTTCTTTGCCCTCGGCGGCGACTCGATCCTCAGCCTGCAGATCATCTCCCGCGCCCGCAAGGCCGGCATCGTGCTGTCGCCCCGGCAGATGTTCGAACGCCAGACCATCGCCGAGCTGGCCCAGGTCGCGCAGGTGGTCACTCAGGACGCGCCCGCAGTTGAGCGCATCGAGCTGAACCGCGACATCCCGCTGACGCCGATTCAGCACTGGTTCTTCCAGCAACCGATGAAGAACCGCAGTCACTGGAATCAGTCGCTGCTGTTGAACCCGAGCGAAGCCCTGGACCTTCCGGCGCTGACCCAGGCCCTTCACGCCATACTTAACCATCACGATGCCCTGCGCATGAGGTTTGTGCAGCAGGACAACGGCCAGTGGCAGCAACGCTATCGTGCAGAGCTTTCTACTGACGAGCAGTCCCGAAACGGCCTGATCTGGCAGCGTGAAATCCCCCTGAACGAGCTGACCGCGGCCTGCGACGAAGCCCAAACCAGCCTCGATCTGAGAGACGGCCCGCTGCTTCGCGCCGTGCATTTCACCCTGGCCGAAGGCGGCGAGCGTCTGTTGCTGGTGGTTCATCACCTGGTGGTGGATGGCGTGTCGTGGCGCATCCTGCTGGAGGACCTGCAAAACGCCTACACCCAGGCGCAAGCAGGACTCACTATCGACCTCGGCGACAAGACCGCGTCGTTCCAGCGCTGGGCCAACCGCTTGCTGGATTTCGCCTACAGCGACGCCGTGCTCGCCGAAGCCGATTACTGGCGCAACCTTCCGTCAGCCCCCGCATTGCCGTGCGCCAATCTCCAGGGCGAAGCGCGCCAAAACCACGTGCGTCAACTGCACCTGCAACTGGACGTTGCTCGCACTGACCGGCTGATCAGCGAGGCCCCGGCGGCGTATCGCACGCAGATCAACGACCTGCTGCTGACCGCGCTGGTCCGGGCGATGAAGCGCTGGAGCGGCGTATCCCAGGCGATGATCGCCCTGGAAGGCCATGGCCGCGAAGACCTGTTCGACGGCGTTGATCCGGCGCGCACCGTCGGCTGGTTCACCAGCCTGTACCCGGTCAGCCTGCATGCCGACGACGACCTCGACGCCGCCCTCAAACACACCAAGGAAACCCTGCGCGCCGTGCCCAATGGCGGCCTGGGTTATGGCCTGTTGCGCCATCTGCGCGGCGAAGCCTTGCCGGCGCTGGACGGCTGCGTGCTGTTCAATTACATGGGCCGGCTGCAACACAGCAGCGGGCTTTTCAGTCTGGCCGAGGAGGGCAGCGGTGCCCAGCGCGCCGCCGATGCGCCGCTCAATGGCGAGCTGTCCATCGACGCGCAGATCCGTGACGGCCAATTCAGCCTGACCTGCAGCTTCAGCGACGAGCGCCACGAGTCCGCGTCGATTCAACGCCTGCTCGACGCCTATGCCGAAGCGCTGGACGGGGTGATCGAACACTGCCGTCGGCACTCTGCGGTCACCCCGTCGGACTTCCCGGCACTTGCTCTGACTCAGGCACAACTCGATGCACTCCCGGTTGCGGCTTGGGACATCGAACAGCTGTACCCACTGACCCCGATGCAGCAAGGCCTGCTGTTCCACACCGAGCTGAGCGGCAGCGAGTTCGCCGATCCCGCCAGCGCTCGCGACCTGTACATCAATCAGGTGGCGCTGGACATCGAACACCTGCCGGTGGCCCGCTTCAAATCGGCGTGGGCCGCGGCGGTGCAGCGTCATCCGATCCTGCGCGCGGCGTTCCTGCGCGTGCCTGGCAGCGAACAACCAGTGCAGCTGATTCGTCGCGATGCTGCGCTGGTCGTGCGCGAACTTGACCTGCGCGCTGGCGATCAATCCCTCGCGGACGTGCTGGTGGCCGAGCGGGAAACCCCGTTCGACCTGCACGCCGCGCCGCTGATGCGCGTGTTGCTGGTTCGCCAGAGCGAGACGCTGTGGAAACTGGTCTGGACCTTCCACCACATTCTGCTGGACGGCTGGAGCAGCGCGGCGGTGCTGGGGGAGGTGATTCAGGCGGCGATGTCCGACGCCACGCCGCAACCCGCCGGGCATTACGCGGATTACGTCGAATGGCTGCTGAGCCGCGATGCCGAGGGCAGCAAGACCTTCTGGCAGACCCACCTGGCCGGTTTCGACCAACCGACCATGATGGCAGCAGCCCTGACCGCGCCGACATCCGCCACTGGCGAACCGTTGCCGAATCAGGTGCGGGTCACTTCCATGGACCTGAACAGCGAACTGCTGAACAGCGCCGCGCGCCGTCAGCGCGTGACCGTCAATACGCTGATTCAAGCGGTCTGGGTCCTGCTGTTGCAGCGCTACACCGGGCAACAACGCGTGGCGTTCGGCGCCACGGTGTCCGGTCGTTCCGCGCAGGTGCCGGGCATCGAGCGCATGCTCGGGCTGTTCATCAACACCCTGCCGCTGGTGCAGGCGCCGCAAGCGCAGCAGAAGGTCGGCGATTGGCTCAATGACCTGCAGGCCCACAACCTGGAACTGCGCGAGCACGAACACACGCCGCTGTTCGAGGCCCAGCGTTACGCGGGCCACGCCGGTCGCGACCTGTTCGACAGCCTGCTGGTGTTCGAAAACTACCCGGTGGACGCGGTGCTGCGGGACAAGCAGGCCAACGGTGTCAACCTGGGTTCCGTCGAACTCAGCGACAAGACCCACTACCCGTTGAGCCTGGCCGTGGTGGCGGGCGAGCAGGCCCACGTTCACGTCAACTACCACAGCAACGTGTTCAGCGCCGCGCAGATCGAGCGTTTGTGCGGGCATTTTCAGGCGTTGCTGGACGGCCTCTGCCGCTTCCCCGAGGCGCGCATCGGCGAGCTGTCGATGCTCACCGAACGCGACATCAGCGCGATGCACGCCTGGAACACGCCGCCGTTCTCGCCCTACGTGGATCGACCGATCCATGAGCTGATTGCTGACCACGCGCGCATTCGGCCTGACGCGATTGCGCTGGTCCACAGTGAACAGCGCCTGACCTTCGCCGAGTTTGACCGACGCGCCAACCAACTGGCCCACGCCTTGCGCGCCCGGGGCATCGGCACCGAAGTGCGCGTGGCGATTGCCATGGAGCGCGGGATTGATCTGTGGCTGGCGTTTTATGCCGTATTGAAAGCCGGGGGCGCCTACATCCCGCTCGACCCGGATTACCCGACCGAGCGCCTGCGCTACATGCTCGAAGACGGCGGCGTGAAGCTGCTGATCAGCCACGATGCGGCGCTGGATCGTGTGCCCGTGGGTGATGTGCCGCTGCTCAATCTGGACGAACTGGACTGCTCATCCGAGCCATTCACAGCCCCGGACGTCACGATCCATCCGCAGCAACTGGCCTACCTGATTTACACCTCGGGCTCCACCGGCAAGCCAAAAGGCGCAGCCATCGCCCACGCCGACATCTCGATGCACATCCAGACCATCGGCGAGCGTTATCGCTTTACGCCGGAAGACCGCAAATTCCACTTCCTGTCGATCAGCTTCGACGGCGCCCACGAAGGCTGGATGATGCCGCTGTGTTACGGCGCCCGCGTGGTGCTGCGCGATCAGGAACTGTGGAGCGTCGAGCAGACCTACGACACGCTGATTCGCGAAGGCATCACCGTCGCCTCGTTCCCGCCGAGCTACCTGCGTCAGCTGTCCGACTGGGCCGGCGTGCAGGGCAAGGGTCCTGGGGTGAAAACCTACTGCTTCGCCGGTGAAGCCTTCAGCCGCGAGATGCTTCACGACGTGATTCGCAATTTGCAGCCGCTGTGGATCATCAACGGCTACGGTCCGACCGAAACCGTGGTCACGCCGACTTTGTGGCTGGCGTCTGCTGAAACTGCCGACTTCACCACGGCCTACGCGCCGATCGGTGATCTGGTCGGCGATCGTCAAGGCTACGTGATGGACGCGGATCTGAACCCGCTGCCCCAAGGCATTGCCGGTGAGCTGTACCTCGGCGGCGCCGTGGCGCGGGGTTATCTGGACCGTCCGGGCGCAACGGCAGAGCGTTTCCTGCCGCACCCGTTCCGCGCCGGTGAACGCATTTACCGCAGCGGCGACCGCGTGCGCCTGAACAGCGAAGGGCTGCTGGAATACCTCGGCCGTATCGACCACCAGATCAAGATCCGCGGTTTCCGCATCGAAGCCGGTGAGATCGAAGCCGCGCTGAAAACCTGCGAGGGCGTTCGCGAGGCCTTGGTCATCGTCCGTGACAGCACAAACGGCAAGGTCTTGCTCGGTTATGTCGGCGGCAACGGTCTGGCCGAGGACAGCCTCAAGCAGCAGCTGAAAAACACTCTGCCGGAATACATGGTCCCGGCGCACATCGTGGTCATGGAGCGCCTGCCGCAGTTGCCTAACGGCAAGCTCGACCGCAACGCGCTGCCCGATCCGCAGGTGATCTCCAGCGACTATCAGGCGCCGCAAACGCTACTCGAACAGCAATTGGCGGCGCTGTGGCAGCCACTGCTGGGCATCGACGCCGTCGGCCGCAACGATCACTTTTTCGAGCTCGGCGGCCACTCGCTGCTGGCGATGCAGCTGATTTCCCGGCTGCGCCATGAGCATCAACTGAGCGTGCCGTTGCGCGCGCTGTTCGACGCGCCGCGCCTCAGTGATTTCGCCCAGCGCATTGCCGGGTTGGCACCCACCGATGCCAAGCAGCTTGAGCTGACCGCACGTTCGCAAGACCGGGCCGTGCAGTCGTTCTCCCAACAGCGCCTGTGGTTCCTCGATCAGCTGCAACCCGGCGGCCATGCCTACAACCTGCCGGGCGCCGTGCGCTTGTGCGGCGAGCTGAACGAGGTTGCGTTGCAAGCGGCATTCGACGGCCTCACCGCGCGCCATGAGGTGCTGCGCACGCGGTTCCTGGCGGTCGAGGGCGTGCCGATGCAACAAATCGAGCCTGCCTCAAGGGTAGAGATCGAGCGGCTGGCTATCAGCCATGAAGGAGATATCGACGCAGCCTTCAACGCCCTGGCTCAAGACTTCGTCAAGCGTCCGTTCGAGCTTTCGCGCAGCCCGGTCTGGCGACTGGCGCTGGTGCGGGTTGCGGCCGACGAACAGCGCTTGCTGCTGTGCCTGCACCACATGATCTCGGACGGTTGGTCGGTGCGCGTGCTGCTGCAGGAATTCTGCGAGCTGTACCGCGCGGCCGTGGAAAACCGCGCGCCGCAACTCGCGCCATTGCCGGTGCAATACGCCGACTTTGCCGCATGGCAGCGCGAGTGGCTGGCGGCGGGTGAGGGCGAGCGGCAGTTGAACTACTGGCGCGAGCAACTGCGTGACGAGCATCCCGTGCTGGAACTGCCGACCGACCGACCGCGTCCGCCCCAGCAAAGCTATCGCGGTGATCGCGTGCTGTTCGCCTTCGATATCGCGTTCAGTCAGCGCCTGCGCGAGTTCGCCAGACAACAGGGCATCACGCCGTTCATGGCGATTCTGTCGGCCTATCAAGTGTTGCTGCACCGCCTGAGCGGCCAGAACGACCTGCGCATCGGCGTGCCGATTGCCGGCCGTTCGCGGCTGGAAGTCGAAGGGCTGATCGGCTTTTTCGTCAGCACTCAGGTGCTGCGGGCCGAGGTGTCTGCCGAGCTGACCTATCGCCAGGTGCTGGAACAGGCCAAGGCGCGGACCCTCGGTGCCCAGGCCCATCAGGACCTGCCGTTCGAGCAACTGGTCGAAGTGCTGCAACCCCACCGCAGCCTGAGCCATAACCCACTGTTCCAGGTGGCCTACGATCACCAGCAGCAGGACTTCGAATCCCTCGCTGGATTGCCCGGCCTGCGTGCCGACGTGCTGCCGCTGGACGACGGCAGCAGCCAGTTCGACCTGGCGTTGAACACCTTTGAGGACGCCGACGGCGGGCTGGGTGGGTCGTGGAACTACGCCACGGACCTGTTTGATCACGGCAGCATCGAGCGCTTGCATGCCCGCTTTGAGCAGCTGTTTATCGAGTTGATCGAGCAGCCGGACGCGGCAATTGGCGACTTCGAGTTGCTGGATGCTGAAGACCGCGCGCAGTTGGCGCTGGTCAATGACACGGCGCGTGATTGGGACTCGGAGCCGTTTGTGCATCAGCATTTTGAGCGGCTGGCGCAGCTGTATCCCGAGCGGGAAGCGTTGCGCTTTGGCGAGGAGGTGTTGAGTTATCGCGACCTGGATCAGCGCGCGAACCAACTGGCCCATTACCTTCGCGAGCAGGGCGTCGGGCGCGAATCCCTGGTGGGCGTGGCGGCGTTGCGTTCGGTGGAAATGGTGGTGGCGCTGTACGGGGTGTTGAAAGCCGGCGGGGCGTACGTGCCGCTTGATCCGGAGTACCCGGCGGATCGTCTGCGCTACATGCTCGAAGACGCAGGGATCGGCTTGCTGCTGAGTCACGATGCGGTGATTGATGATCTGCCGGTTGTGGAAGGCCTTCGTGTCGTAAATCTGGATCATCTGGCGCTGGCGTCTTATCCCTTCACCGCGCCTGCTGTAGAGCTGCACCCCGAGCAACTGGCCTACATGATTTACACCTCTGGCTCGACGGGAAAACCGAAAGGCGCGGGCAACACTCACGCGGCGCTGTTCAACCGTTTGGCCTGGATGCAAGAAGCCTACGCGCTCGATGCAACCGACACCGTGCTGCAAAAAACACCGTTCAGTTTCGACGTGTCGGTGTGGGAGTTCTTCTGGCCGTTGATGGTCGGCGCGCGTCTGGTGGTCGCTCAGCCGGGTGATCACCGCGATCCTGTTGCGCTCACCAAGCTGATCGAAAAACAGCAGATCACCACGCTGCACTTCGTCCCGTCGATGCTCGGTGCCTTCATGGCCCAGGACGATCTCACCGGCTGTGCCTCCCTGAAACGTATCGTGTGCAGCGGCGAAGCCTTGCCTGCCGATCTGGCCCGCGAAACCCTGCAGCGCCTGCCGAATGCCGGCCTGTTCAACCTGTATGGCCCGACGGAAGCCGCCATCGATGTCACCCACTGGACCTGCGTTGATGAGCCGGGCATTTCCGTGCCTATCGGCCGCCCGATCAACAACCTGCAGATCCACATCCTCGACAGCCGCCTCAATCCGCAACCCATCGGCGTACCGGGCGAGCTGTACATCGGCGGCGACGGCCTGGCGCGCGGTTATCACCTGCGTCCCGGCCTGACCGCCGAGCGTTTCGTTGCCAGCCCATTCGGCACCGGCGAGCGGCTGTATCGCACCGGTGACCTGGCGCGCTGGCGTGCGGACGGCGTGGTGGAATACCTTGGCCGTCTCGATCACCAGATCAAACTGCGCGGCCTGCGCGTGGAAATCGGCGAGATCGAAGCGGCGCTGCTGGATTACCCGGCGGTCAGCGAAGCGGTGGTTGTTGCCCGTGAACTCGCCACCGGCATGCAGCTGGTGGGCTATCTGGTTGCCGACGATTTCGACGAAGAACACCTGCGCACCCAGCTGAAACAGCGCCTGCCGGACTACATGGTCCCGGCCCACTTCGTCACGCTGGACACTCTGCCGCTGTCCGCCAACGGCAAGCTCGATCGCAAGGCGCTGCCCGATCCACAGATCCAGCAGCGCAGCTTCGAAGCGCCACTGGCCGGCGTCGAAACCCAACTGGCCGCACTGTGGCAAGAGCTGCTCGGCGTCGCCCAGGTCGGGCGTCAGGACAACTTCTTTGCCCTCGGCGGGCACTCGCTGCTCGGCATCCAGCTGGTGGCGCAGATCCGCCGCGACCTGCAGCTTGAGCTGCCCCTGCGTGCGCTGTTCGAGTCGCCGGTCCTCGCCGGTCTGGCGCAGTACCTGAATACCCAGGCGCTCGCCACGGCGATGCCGGTTCTGCAGCCGCGCACCGACCGCGAGTTCGCCCCGCAGTCCTTCGCCCAGCAGCGGCTGTGGTTCCTTGCGCAACTGGAGCCCGACAGTGTTGCGTACAACCTGCCGTGCGTGCTCAACCTCAGCGGCGCGCTGAAGCTCGATGCCCTGCAGCAGACCTTCGACGCCCTCGCGGCCCGTCACGAAACCTTGCGCACCTGCTTCCGCCCGTCGCCGATGCAAAACGGGGAGGCGGTGCCGCAGCAGCGGGTTTTGCCGGTCAGCAGCGTGCACATCGCCCGTCATGACCTGCGCGACAGCGATACGCCGGAAGTTGCATTCGACGCGCTGGCCGAGGCGTTCATGAATCAGCCCTTCGACCTCAACGCCGAGCGCGCGCCGTGGCGGGTGGCGCTGGCGCGGGTGGCGGACGATCAATGGCGCCTGCTGCTGTGCATGCACCACATCATCTCCGACGGCTGGTCGGTGCAGGTCATGCTCGAAGACTTCGCCACGCTGTATCGCCGGTTTGCCCAAGGCAGCGACGTGCAACTGGCTGAGCTGCAACTTACAGAGCTCAGCGTGCAATACGCCGACTACGCCGCGTGGCAGCGTGAACACCTGAGCGGCGCCGAGCGTGAGCGTCAGTTGAACTGGTGGCGTGAAGCCTTGGGTGACGAACAGCCGGTGCTGGAACTGCCGGCGGACCGTTCGCGTCCCGCCGAACGCGACGGCAAAGGCGGGCGCCATGCCTTCGTGCTGCCGCAAGACCTGGCCGACACGCTGCGCCATACCGCGAAAGCCCACGACGCCACGCTGTTCATGCTGTTCCTGGCCTCGTTCGACACGCTGCTTTATCGCCTCAGCGGCCAGCGCGATCTGCGCATCGGCGCGCCGGTGGCGGGGCGTGCCGAGGTGCAGACCCAAGGCCTGATCGGCTTCTTCGTCAACACCCTGGTGCTGCGCGCCCAGGTCAGCGGCGACCAGCCGTTCACCGCGCTGCTGGCCCAGGTCAAGGACAACCTGCTCGGCGCCCACGCCCATCAGGACCTGCCGTTCGAGCAACTGGTGGAAGCGCTGCAACCGGCGCGCAGCCTGAGCGTCAACCCGCTGTTCCAGGTCAGCTACAACCACCAGCAACAGCCGGATCTGTCGCTGCTGCAATTCGACGGCCTGAGCTGCGAAGCCCGCCAGTGGGACATCAAGGGCGCGCAATTCGATCTGGTGCTGGGCACCTTCGAACACCGCGACGGCCGCATCAGCGGCTACCTCGATTACGCCACCGACCTGTTCGACGCCTCGACCGTGGCGCGTCTGTTCGAGCAACTGGTCACGTTGCTGCGGGCGATCTGCGCCCAGCCCCATGCCGCCATCGGTGACCTGCCGTTGCTCGGCGAGACGGACCTGGCCGCGCTGGATCAGTGGAACACGCCGGCGTTTTCGCCTTACGTCGATCGGCCGATTCACGAGCTGATCGCCGAGCACGCGCGTAGTCGTCCCGACTCCATCGCGCTGGTCCATGGCGAACAGCGGCTGACTTTTGCCGAGTTCGACCGACGCGCCAATCAGCTGGCCCATGCCTTGCGCGCAAGAGGCATCGGCACCGAAGTTCGGGTGGCGATTGCCATGGAGCGCGGGATTGATTTGTGGCTGGCGTTCTACGCCGTGTTGAAGTCGGGCGGTGCTTACATTCCGCTCGACCCTGATTACCCGACCGAACGCCTGCGCTACATGCTCGAAGACGGCGGCGTGAAGCTGTTGATCAGCCACGATGCGGCGCTGGATCGTGTGCCCGTCGGCGATGTGCCGTTGCTGAACATCGATCAGCTCGATTGCTCGTCCGAACTGGAAACGGCACCGGATGTGGTGATTCACCCGCAGCAACTGGCCTACCTGATTTACACCTCGGGTTCGACCGGCAAGCCAAAGGGTGCAGCCATCGCCCACGCCGACATTTCGATGCACATCCAGACCATTGGCGAGCGTTATCGCTTTACCCCGGAAGACCGCAAGTTCCACTTCCTCTCGATCAGCTTCGACGGCGCCCACGAAGGCTGGATGATGCCGCTGTGTTACGGCGCCCGAGTCGTGCTGCGGGATCAGGAACTGTGGAGCGTTGAGCAGACCTACGACACGTTGATCCGCGAAGGCATCACCGTGGCGTCGTTCCCGCCGAGCTACCTGCGTCAGCTGTCCGATTGGGCAGGCGTGCAGGGCAAAGGTCCGGGCGTGAAAACCTACTGCTTCGCCGGTGAAGCCTTCAGCCGCGAGATGCTTCACGACGTGATTCGCAATTTGCAGCCGCTGTGGATCATCAACGGCTACGGCCCGACCGAAACGGTAGTGACGCCGACCTTGTGGCTGGCCTCCGCCGAGACCGCTGATTTCACCACGGCGTACGCGCCGATTGGTGATCTGGTGGGGGATCGTCAGGGCTACGTAATGGACGCAGATTTGAACCCGCTGCCCCAGGGCATTGCCGGCGAACTCTATCTGGGTGGCGCCGTGGCGCGGGGTTATCTGGACCGTCCGGGCGCAACGGCTGAACGCTTCCTGCCGCACCCGTTCCGCGCCGGTGAACGCATTTACCGCAGCGGCGACCGCGTGCGCCTGAACAGCGAAGGACTGCTGGAATACCTCGGCCGTATCGACCACCAGATCAAGATCCGTGGCTTCCGCATCGAGGCCGGTGAAATCGAAGCGGCGCTCAAGGCCTGCGAGGGCGTGCGTGAAGCGCTGGTGATCGTGCGCGACAAAGGCAACGGCAAGCAGTTGCTGGGCTATGTCGGTGGCAACGACTTGTCTGAAGACAGCCTGAAGGATCAGCTGAAAAACACCCTGCCGGAATACATGGTGCCGGCGCACATCGTGGTCATGGCGCGCTTGCCGCAGTTGCCCAACGGCAAGCTGGACCGCAACGCGCTGCCTGATCCGCAGGTCGGCAGTCAGGCCTTCGAAGCGCCGGAAGGTGAGCGCGAAGTCGAGCTGGCGCGGGTCTGGCAGCAGTTGCTGGGGGTTGAAAGCATCAGCCGTCAGGACAGCTTCTTCGAGCTGGGCGGCGATTCGATCCAGTCGCTGGCGGTCATCACCCGTCTGCGTCAGGTCGGTTTCAAGCTTCTGCCGAAGGACGTGTTCAGCCATCCCCGGCTCAAGGATCTGGCCCTGAACCTGACTGTCATCGAGGCCAGCGCAGCGCTGTTGATCGAAGACGCGCCGAAGGGCGAGCTGCCGTTGACGCCGATTCAGGCGCACTTCTTCGAGCAACCGATGGCCAACCGCGCTCACTTCAACCAGGCGTTGTTGCTGGACGTGCAGCGCCCACTGGAGGCGGCGCTGTTGAGCCAGGCGCTGGTCGCGCTGCTGGGCCATCACGACGGCCTGAACCTGAGTTTCCATCAGCACGCCGACGGGTGCTGGCAGCAACAGTATCGAGACGCTTCGGCTGCCGACAATCTCTGGCTGCGTGACGTGGCCGACGAGCGGGCCATGACCGCGCTGTGCGAACAGGCCCAGCGCAGCCTCGATCTGCATGACGGTCCGGTGCTGCGCGTGGTGCTGGCGCAGATGCCGGAAGGGCAAAAGCTGTTGCTGGTCGCCCATCACCTGGTGGTCGATGGCGTGTCGTGGCGGGTGTTGCTCGAAGATCTGGCGCGGGCGTACGCCCAGGTCGCTTCGGGCGGTGCGGTGGATCTCGGTCCGAAATCCAGCAGCTTCCAGCGCTGGGCGCGGCATCTGGTCGACGCGGCGCAGGCACCTGAGCGTCAAACCGAAGTGGGCCAGTGGCTGAAACAGGTCGGCACCGCCGAGCCGGTCTGGCCGGTGGACCACCCTGAAGGCCGCGCCACGCAACAGGACCTTGAGCAGTGCGAACTGCTGCTGGACGCGGGGCTGACCCGTCGCTTGCTGCGCGAAGCCCCGGCGGCACTGGCAGCGCGCACCGATGAAATTTTGTTGGCGGTGCTCGCCGACGCGCTGAAGGGCTGGACTGGCCAGCCTGACAGCCTCGTCGCACTGGAAGGCCACGGCCGTGAAGCCTTGGCTGAGGGGCTGGAGGTCGGTCGCACGGTGGGCTGGTTTACCAGCCTGTTCCCGCTGCGGGTGCGTGCCGCTGCCGATATCCGCCAGACCCTGATCGGGGTGCGAGACAGCCTGCGGGGCTTGCCGGACAAAGGCGTCGGTTTCGGCCTGCTGCGTTATCTGGGCGACGATTCGGCGCGTCAGTCACTGGCCGCGCTGCCGGAGCCCAAGGTGGTGTTCAACTACCTCGGTCAGTTCGATCAGGACCTGGGCGATGGCCGCTTCTCGCCGTCGAAGGTGTCGGCGGGCGCGCTGGTCGCCCCGTCCACGCCGCTCAATCGCGAGCTGGAAATCAACGGCCAGGTCTTTGCCGGGCAACTGGGGCTGACCTTCCGTTTCAGCGGTCAGCGTTATCAGCGTCAGACCATCGAACGCCTGCAAACGTCATATCGCGACGGGTTGGTGGCGTTGCTGGACAGCTTGCCTTCATCAACACCTGCCGCGCCGCAAAGCGTGGTCGTCAGCCGTGACGGCGCGCCGAATCCATTGATTCGTCTGAGCAGCGGCGCCAGCGACAAGCCGCCGGTGTTCTGCGTGCACCCGGTCAGCGGCACGGTGGTCGGCTACTACGCACTGGCCCGGCGACTGTCTGCGCAGTGGGACGTGTGGGGCATTCAGAACCGCCAGGTGCTGGACGGCCAGTGGCGCGACAGTTCCATCGAGCAAATGGCCCGCGACTACGTCAAGGCGCTGCTCGAACAGCAGCCGTCCGGCCCATATCGGCTGATCGGCTGGTCCATGGGCGGGACGATGGTGCTGGAAATGGCGCGGCTGCTGACCCGACTCGGCAAGCGCGTCGAGTTCGTCGGCCTGATCGACGGTTACGTGCCGGGCGCCGGTCAGCCGCGTCCTGCCGTGCCGGAAACCCCGGTTCTCGACGCCGATGACGAGGGTCTGGAAGCCGACGCGCACTGGCAACAGCTGCTCGGCGTCGAGCGGCACATGCGCCAGTTGGCCAATCAATGCCGCCAGATCCACGCCCTCAGCGTGCCGGTCTACGCCTGGTGGGCCGAGCGCTCGCCGGAAAATAACGATAACGCACCGGCTCTTCTGGAGCAGGGCATGGGTGTTCGCTTGCAGGTTTCGGCCTGGATCGACGCCGACCACCTTTCGATCGTCCGTGATCAGCTGTTCATCACTCAACTTGCCGAGGCCCTCGCGCAGGTCAACGAACGCCCCCATTCCCACGATTTCCAGGAGCACGAACATGCATAGCCAACACAACGTGACGCCGATTGCCGCCCGCCACAGCGAGGCGCTGTCGAGCAGCCCGGACGCCGCCGTCGCCAACGCCGACTACCGCTTTGCGCCGACCCCGCGACTGGAGCGGCAGGCCGCCGTGGAATCCAACGCGCGCAGCTACCCGCGGCGCATTCCCCTGGAACTCAAGCGCGCCCAGGGCATTCACGTGCAGGACAGCGAAGGGCGCTGGTTCATCGATTGCCTGGCCGGCGCCGGCACCCTGGCGCTGGGGCATAACCACCCCGAGGTGATCCAAGCCATGCGCGCCACCCTCGACGGCCAGCGCCCGCTGCACACCCTGGACCTGATGACCGAAGCCAAGGACGACTTCATCAACGAGCTGTTCGCGTTGCTGCCGAAGGAGTTCGCCAAGGACGCGCGCATCCAGTTCTGCGGGCCGGCCGGGACCGATGCGGTGGAAGCGGCGCTGAAACTGGTGCGCACCGCCACTGGACGCAGCAATCTGATGGCTTACCACGGCGCCTATCACGGCATGACCCAGGGCGCGCTGGCGCTGATGGGCAATCTCGGGCCAAAGACCTATCTGGACGGCATGGCCGGTGGCGCGCAGTTCCTGCCGTTTCCCTATGACTACCGCTGTCCGTTCGGCGTCGGTGGCGAAGCCGGCGAGCGCATCGGCCTGCATTACATCGAGAACCAGCTGACCGACCCGGAAAGCGGTGTGTTGCCCCCCGCCGGGATGATTCTGGAAACCCTGCAGGGGGAGGGCGGTGTGGTGCCGACCTCGGCGAACTGGCTGCGGGAAATCCGCCGCATCACCCGCGACGCCGGCGTGCCGCTGATTCTCGACGAAATCCAGTGTGGCGTCGGCCGCACCGGCAAGCCGTTTGCCTTCGAACACGCGGGCATCGTGCCGGACGTGCTGGTGCTGTCCAAAGCCATCGGCGGCAGCCAGCCCATGGCGGTGGTGGTCTACAACAAGTCCCTGGACGTGTGGAAACCGGGCTCCCACGCCGGCACTTTCCGGGGCAATCAACTGGCGATGGTGGCCGGTTCGACAACGCTGCGCATCGTCCGCGAACAGCAACTGGACCTGCACGCCGCCGCCATGGGCGAGCGTCTGATCGGCCACCTGCACTCGCTGCAGAAGGACTATCCGCAGATGGGCGATGTGCGCGGCATGGGCTTGATGCTCGGGGTGGAAATGGTCGATCTCGATGGCCGCCCCGACGCCCTCGGCCACTTCCCCCACAGCGGCGCGCTGGCCTCGGCCATCCAGCGTGAATGTTTGCAGCGGGGGCTGATCATCGAAGTGGGCGGGCGGCACTCGTCGGTCATCCGCTTCCTGCCGCCGCTGATTGTCACCGCCGCGCAGATAGACCAGATCGCCGACATCTTTGCCGCCGCCGTTTCAGCGGCCGTCAAACAGCGTTAAACCCTTGTGTAACAGCGTTGAAACAGGGCGTAGGACCAGCGATGGCCCTTCGCCCTTTTTTTATGATAAGAATGGTAATGAGAAACGTTCTTTGTTACATTTTCACGCTTTTTTGACATTGGTGGTCAATTTTGGGGCTTTGCCCCGTGTGATTTTAAAGGGAGGGGGAGTTCGGATGGCGAGCAATAACAAGGGTCAATTCAAGGTCAATGCCTTGGCAGCGCTGGTCGCAACGGTCGCCTGTCACGGCGCGGCATGGGCGGCGGATGCCCCGGCCAAGGCCGAGCAGGGCGCCACTATCGAACTGCAGAATTCGGTGGTCAGCGGTGAAGCGCCTGAAGGGCAGGAAACCGTCGGCTATCAAGTTAAAAACAGCACGGCGGGCACCAAGACCAGCACACCGCTGTCAGAAACCCCGCGCTCGGTGTCAGTGGTGACACGCCAGCGCATTCAGGATCAGGGCTCGCAAAGCCTGACCGACATCCTCGGTTACGTCCCCGGCATCTTCGCCCCGCCCTTTGCCGTCGGCGACGGCCTCGCGGGCGACCTGTTCTCCATTCGCGGCTACAACGCCACCGACTACGGTTACGGCCTGCTCAAGGACGGCCTGCGTCTGCAGGGCAACCGCTACGACACCACCACCGAACCCTATGGCCTGGAACGCACCGAAGTGTTCCGCGGCCCGAGCTCGATCCTCTACGGCGAAAACGCGCCGGGCGGGCTGGTCAACCTGGTCAGCAAACGCCCGACGGAAACCGCCCAGGGCGAAGCCAAGTTCACCTACGGCAGCAACAACCGTCGGCAACTGTCCCTCGACGTCTCCGGCCCGCTGACCGACGACAACCGCATCCTCGGCCGCGTGGTCATGCTCGGTCGCAACGCCGACACCCAGGTCGATTCGGTACCGGATGACCGCATTTACATCGCGCCGTCGATGACCTTCAACTTCGACGAAGACACCGCGCTGACCCTGCTGTCGTCCTACCAGCGCGACCGCACCAAGCTGCTGCTCGGCTACCCCGCTGCGGGCACCTTGCTGAACAACGTCAACGGCAAGATCGGCAAGGACCAGTTCAACGGCAACCCGAACTGGGACGACTTCGAGCGCGAAACCTGGACCCTGGGTTACGAGTTCAAGCACCAGCTCAACGACACCTGGCAGTTCCGCCAGAACTCGCGCTTCATGGAATCGCGTCTGGACCGTCACGAGACCTGGCCAGGTGACCTAAGTAATTCTGGCTTCGGTAGCACGCTGAGCAGCCAAGCCTACGACCGCGACAACAAGTCGATCACCTACTCGCTGGACAACCAGTTCGAAGGCCACTTCACCTCCGGCGCACTGGAAAACACCGTGCTGCTGGGCGCAAGCTACGACCGCACCTCTTACAACCAAGACTGGGCGATCGGTAACGGCGGTACCTACAACGCCTTTAGTCCGGTGTTTCCGTCGGGCACTCCACGGATGCTCGTTACAGCGCAGAACTCGCAACTGGACCAGCAGATGTACGGCGTTTACGGCCAGCTGCAGAGCAAGTACAACAACTGGATATATCTGTTGGGCGGTCGCCAGGACTTCGTCAACAGCCAGTACCGCAACCGCGCCGGAACCGCCAGTGGCGCCGCAGACCTGGACGGCTGGGACCATCGTTTCAGCTGGCAGACCGGCTTGATGTACCAGTTCGAGAACGGCATTTCGCCGTACGTGAGTTACTCGACGGCGTTCACGCCAGTGCAGCAGTCGTCGCAACCGAACGGCGAGTTGCTCGATCCGATTCTCAGCGAGCAGTACGAGATGGGTCTGAAGTACGAGCCGGCTGGCTGGAACACAACGTTCAGCGCGGCGGTGTTTGACCTGACCAAGACCCACGACGTGATTTCCGGTTCGAACGGGTACAGCCGTCAGATCGGCAAGAGCGAGTCGAAGGGTGTGGAGCTTGAGGTCAACAGCGATGTGACCAAGAACCTGAGCCTGACGGCGTCGTACACCTACACCGATGCGCGGGTGACGAAGGACAGTCCGGGTTCGTTGTACGAGGATCATCAGTTGACCGGCATACCGCGTAATCAGGCGAGTACGTGGGCGACGTATCGCTTCCTCGACGGTCCGATGAGCGGTTTCCGTGTGGGTGGCGGGGTGCGTTATTTCGATAATACGTTCGCGTATACCAGGCCGTCGTTGTACGGGAAGTTGAAGACGGGTGATGTGACGCTGGTGGATGCGTTGGTGGGGTATGACATCGATAAGCATTGGTCGGTGGATGTGAATGCGAAGAATCTGTTCGATAAGGAGTATGTGAGCGGCTGCAATAACGCGGGTCGGTGTTATTGGGGCGAAGAGCGGACCGTGCTCGGGACTGTGGCGTTCCGCTGGTAACGCGCCAGGCTCGAGAAGATCAAGAGCGTCTGCCTAGGGGCAGACGTTTCGCCTTCGGCGAGTTACTTGGAAAAGCACCCCAAGTAACCAAAGGTGCTTGCTCCTGGTTGGGCCCGACTTCGTCGGGTTCCTTCACTCCGGTCCCGCTCCGTGGGCCCGCGCCGAACGGACATCCATGTCCTGACGGCGCTCTCGCGGCATCCATGCCGCTCGGCCCACTCCGCGAAACCTCCATTCAGCCTGCACCCAAGTCGCGATGGGTGTCGTCTGGACTTCCTGTGTACGAAGATCAAAAGCAACGGCAACGGCAACGGCAACGGCAACGGCAACGGCAACGGCTTCCCGGCTGAAGCCAGTCCTACAGGCGCGCGCGGTCTGATTAGTGGGACCGGCTTCAGCCGGGAAGAGGCCAGCCCAGGCGCCAGCAATTTTTGCTGATCGCACCCCATCCTGTGGGAGCGAGCTTGCTCGCGAATGCTGCATTCCAAACACCAGATAGTCGGTGGATGTACCGACCCCTTCGTGAGCAAGCTCACTCCCACAGGTCCTCAGCATTTGCTCTGCCCTCGATCTGCCCTTGATCCGCTTTTACATTTTTCACCAAAAAAGACTAACCACTTAGCCGCCTCGTTCGTCTTTCAGGTAAGGCGCGCTTACCTGCGCCGTTCCAACACTACGAGGGATTACACATGAGCTTCGACAGCGAAAACACACAGTTCCGGGTCGTCATCAACCACGAAGAACAGTACTCCATCTGGCCCGACTACAAAGCCATCCCGGACGGCTGGAAAAGCGTCGGCGTCGAAGGCGACAAACAGACCTGCCTCAACCACATCGAAAGCGTCTGGACCGACATGCGCCCCCTCAGCCTGCGCAAGGCCATGGCCTGAACCCACCCCCTTCAGCCTCAGGAGCGTAACGCCCATGAACATGCGCATGCTCACCCCCGAACGCCTGCGCCTCGAAGCCGGCTTTCCCCTGCGCGTCCAGCCAGGCCAGACCGGCGTCTCCCTGGCCGCCGAATTCGACGCCCTGCGCAGCGTCGTCGACCACTCGCTTGAGCGCGACGGCGCCATCCTCTTCAGCGGCTTCTCCAGCGAAGACGTCGAAGGCTTCCAGCAGTTCGCCGCCTCCTTCGGCCACCCGCTGCTCAACTACGAATTCGGCTCCACCCCGCGCAGCCAGGTCGATGGCAAAGGCGTCTACACCTCCACCGAATACCCGGCGCACCGCTCGATCCCGCTGCACAACGAACAGGCCTACACCACCGAATGGCCCATGCGCATCTTTTTCTACTGCGCCAAAGCCGCCGTCAGCGGAGGCGAGACGCCGATTGCCGACAGCCGCCGGGTGTTCCAGCGCATCAGTCCGGCGCTGCGCAAACGCTTTGAAGAAAAGCGCCTGATGTACGTGCGCAACTACGGCAACGGCCTGGACCTGACCTGGCAACAGGTCTTCAACACCGAGCGCCACAGCGACGTCGAAGACTACTGTCGCCCCCGTGGCATCCAGTGCGACTGGAACGAGGACGGCGACCTGCGCACACGACAACTGGTGCAAGGCGTCGCCCAGCATCCGCGCACCAAGGATTGGGTCTGGTTCAATCAGGCGCACCTGTTTCACCTGTCGAACCTGGACGAGGAGATGCAGGAAATCCTTCTCGACACCGTCGGCGAAGAAGGCCTGCCGCGCAACGTCTACTACGGCGACGGCAGCCCGCTGGAGGCCGATGCGCTGGCGGAAATTCGCGGCGTGCTGAGCGAGTGCGAAGTGGTCTTCCCGTGGCAGACCGGCGACGTGCTGATGCTCGACAACATGCTCACGGCGCACTCGCGCAAGCCGTTCAGCGGCGAACGAAAAGTCGTGGTCGCCATGGCTGAAGGCGTCAGCGGCAACACCCTGCACACCATTTCCTGAGTCCGATATTCATGCAGAAAACCAAGCTTGTTTACGTCTGGTCGCTGCGTAACGCCGCGGCGGACAAGGCCGGTCAATACGTCGATTACCACGGCGAGCAGCGCTACATGACCTCGCCGCTGGAGTACCTGGTCAAGGCGCTCAACGACACCGCCCTCGGCGACCATTACTCCCTGGAAGCGATCATTTACGACGAAAACCCCGAGTCCGCACGGGACCGCGAGAGCATCAAGGACTACGGCTTCAAGCCGGGGCAGGGCGCCCACTGGTTCTACCCGGCGGGCCTGACGGTGCAGGGGCGCAAGGTCGATGACCTGCTGGAAAACGTGCCGTCGAGCTACCGCGCCTTGCCCCTGGGCGACAGCGCACGGCCGGCCGGCAAGTCGGATTTCGAGCGACGTCTCGGCGAGCGGCTGCACGCGCTGGGCGCCGACGTTGTTGTGCTCGACGGGCTGCTGGTGATCCTTGATGAACTGGTGCGCGAAGGGGCTGACTTCCATCGGCGTATCTTCAACGTGCACCCGGGCATCACGCGTCTGGAATCGCCCTACGAGCGGCGCGGCGCCTACGCCACCCTCGACGCGCTGTACGGCGCCCGGGGCAAGAAAGTGGTCGACTGGACCACGCGGGAGATGGTCGACACGCCGGTGGTGAACATGACCGGCGCGTCGTTCCATTACGTCGACACCGGCATCGATTCCGGTGAGGTGGTGTTCGACGTGCTCGACACCCCCGTCGCGCCGGACGACACCATCCTCGAACTGCGCTGGAACAACTTCAACAACAGCCTGTTTCCCGCGCTGGAGCAGGGGTTATGGGTGCTGGCGCGGCAGCGGTCTCATTGATCGCATCCCTATGAACAGGTGGCCAGCACAGCGAATCGGGCCATGATTCCTGCGCTGGCGCCGCTGTTCATCGCCGATTTCGAGCATTACCGCGACGCGCTCGTGCTGCCGGACGATCCCCGCGTCGGCGTGCCTATGCGCACCTTTCTCACCGGCGACTACCTGAACGATGTCCTCACGCGATTCGCCAGCGCCTACCCCGACAGCGACCCTCGCGGGCTGGCGTCGATCTGGAGCAAGTATTACTTCATCAAACTGATTCCGCCGGTGGTCGCGGCCTCGCTGATACTAAACCATCGCCTGCCGCTGCACCTCGATCAGTTGGAACTGATCCTCGACGAGGCCGGGTTGCCTGTCGCGTTCAAGTTGCCTGCCCCGGGGCAGCGATGGATGCCGTGTCCGGCCGATGCTTTCGAGCGTTTCGATGACTTGCTGGAGCAGCACCTCAGACCGTTCATTGATGCCCTCGCGCGGCATTTTCGACTTTCGCCAAAAGTGCTGTGGAGCAACGCCGGCAACTATTTCGAGTGGCTGTTGGGTATGCTCGAAAACGCGATGCCCCATGCGGATGTGAGTCACGGCCACCACCTGCTCAACGCCCGACATCTCCCCGACGGACGCCGCAATCCGCTCTACCAGCCCGTGCGCTACATCAAGGTCGAAGGGCAAGACGAACTGAAGCGCCAACGCCGGGTGTGCTGCATCCGTTACCGTGTAAACGGCCTCGACTACTGCGCCAACTGCCCGCTGTCCTGACTGACCGCCTACAAACTGTGGGACCGGCTTTAGCCGGGAAGGCGTCACTCGCCACGCCGCAAAAACGAGATCACGCCTCCCGCCCGCGCAACCCGCTGCGCCCATAAAACGCCACCACCACAAAACATCCCAGCGGCAGCAGGTACGCCAGTGCCGTGGAGAAATGATCCGCCACCAGCCCCATGAAATACGGCATCAGCGCGCCGCCGACGATGGCCATGATCAGGAACGAGCTGCCGCGTTTGGTGTGGGGGCCGAGGTTTTTCACGCCCATGGCGAAGATGGTCGGGAACATGATCGACATGAAGAAGAACACCGCCACCAGCGCCACCACCGACACGCTTTCCACGCCGCTGACCACCACCGCGCACAGCGCGACGTTGATCCACGCGTAGACCATCAGCAGCCGCTGCGCCGGGATACGCCCCATCAACCAGGTGCTGAAGAAACGTCCGCACATGAAGCAGATCATCGCCACCGACAGCAGGTACGCGGCGCTCTGGCTGGTCATGCTCGCCCAGTGTTCGGTCACGTAATTGATGAAAAACGCGCCCACGCCGACCTGCGCCGCCACGTAGAAAAACTGCGTGACCACGCCGCCGACGAATTCCCGGTGCTGCCAGAGGGTCTTGTTGTCATGGCGCTGGATGCTCGATTCCTGCTCGCGCAGATCGGGCATCGGCGTGCGGGCGAACAGCGCCGCCACCAGTAGAACGATCACCGCGATGACCACGTAGGTGGTTTGCAGCGAGCTGTTGTCACTGCTGGCGTTGCTGCCGCCGAAGAACAGCGCGCCACCCAACAGCGGTCCGACGAACTGGCCGAGGCCATTGAACGACTGCGCCAGGTTGAGCCGACGCTCCGCACCATTCGGATCGCCGAGCACGGTGGCGTAGGGATTGGCCGCCGTCTCCAGACAACCCAGCCCCAGGGCGATGACGAACAGCGCAAACAGGAAGAACGGGAAGCTCGCCGCATTGGCCGCTGGCATGAACAGCAACGCGCCGGTGGCGTACAGGCACAGGCCCAGCAGAATCCCGGCCTTGTAGCCGAAGCGGTCCATCAGAAAGCCGGCGGGCAGGGCGATGATGAAATACGCGCCGAAGTACGCCGCCTGCAGCAAACCCGACTGGGCCTTGCTGACGTGCAGCGTTTCCTGAAAGTGCTTGTTCAGCACATCGAGCAGCCCGTACGACAGGCCCCAGAGGAAAAACAGGCTGGTCACCAGCATCAACGCCACCCGCACCGACGGCGCAGCGCGTTGGTACACCGGGGTCTGGACTTTGCTGTGTTTGGTCAACATAACGCTCTCCTTTTTTGTTGTTGTTCAAGCGTGAAGCGTGACGAAGCGGATGTTCGGTTGTGCAGGGATCGACGCCTTGCACGCATACCTGTGGGAGTGAGCTTGCTCACGAAGACGGCGTTTCAGGCGCTAAAGATGTAGGGGGTGTTTCGGCCCCTTCGCGAGCAAGCTCGCTCCCACAATTGAAACGCTTCAAGGCGGCTGATCCGACAGGCTAAAAATCTGCGCCATGGGCTGCCACTTATTCCCCGGATCCGTCCACGGCGTCGGTCTCTGAAACCGCCACATCAACGCCTCCCATTCCTGCACCTTGGGGTTGGCCGCCGACGCCTGGTCCATCGCGTCGGCGCTGAAGCCCGGGGCGGTGTCCATGACCATGAACAGCCGCGTGCCCAGTCGCCAGATCTGCATGTCCAAGACGGCCTGACTGCGCAGGTGTTCGGCAATCTCCGGCCAGATGCGCCGGTGCAGTTGCTCATACTCGGCGATCAACGCGTCGTCATCAGCCATGTCCAGGGCCAGACAAAAACGCTGCGCAACCCTCCCGGTATTCATGTCAGCGCGCTCATGTCAGTGCCCGATCCAGATGCGTATAGCCGCCGTCCACCACCAGCCACTGCCCGGTGGTGTGGGACGCTCGCGGGGACAGCAGAAACAGCACGCTGTCGGCAATCTCCGTCGGCGTGGTCATGCGCTGGCCGAGGGGGATTTTCTCGACGATCTTCGCCAGCTTCGCGTCAGGGTCGTCGAAGCTGGAAATCCAGCGCTCGTACAGCGGCGTCATCACTTCAGCCGGAATCACCGCGTTCACCCTCACGCCATCGCTCAGCAAAGACGCCGCCCATTCCCGGGTCAGCGACAGTTGCGCGCCTTTCGAGGCGGTGTAGCCGCTGGTGCCGCCCTGGCCGGTGAGTGCAGTCTTCGAACCGATGTTGACGATGGCGCCCTTGCTGGCTTTCAGCGCGTCGACGCACAGATGGGCCATGACGTAGTAGTGAATGAGGTTCTTCTCCAGCGACTCGATGAACGCGCTGCGACCGGCCTCCAGCCCGACGTTGTCGTTGACCCCGGCGTTGTTGACCAGCCCGTCGATGCGGCCAAAGCGCTCCAGCACCTTGCTCACCGCCGCCGCACATTCGGCCTCGTCACGCAGCTCGACCTGGACGAACAGGGTCTGCGGCTGGCGTCTGTCCAGCTCGGCGGCCCATTCAGCAGGCAACGGCTGATTGGCGAAGATCACCGGGACCGCGCCTTCTTCGGCCAGCCCCAGTGAGATCGCGGCGCCAATCCCCGAGCCGCCGCCGGTGACGATGATGACCTTGTCTTGCAGGTGCAGATTCATGGGCAGTTTCCTTGCAGGCCGTACAGGCGAATGGCGGTGCCGCCGCGCAGCGCGTTTTGCTCATCGACGGAGAGCGAGCTGATGGCGGTTTCGAACAACTGGTGGACGTCGCTGTAATTGCCCGCCACCAGACAGACCGGCCAGTCGGAGCCGAACATCAGTCGTTGCGGCCCGAACAATTCCAGCGCCAGATAGAAATACGGCAGCAGTTCCACCGGTCGCCAGCGTTGCCAGTCGGCTTCGGTAATCAGCCCCGACAGTTTGCAGGCCACGTGGGGCAGGGCGGCCAACGGGGCAAGGCGATCGGCCCAGGCGATGGGGTCTTCAAGGGACAGATCCGGTTTGCCGAGGTGATCAAGGATCAGGTGATGCCGGTCGTGGCGTTGGCAGAAGTCGGTGGCGGCGTGGAGGTCTTTGTCTTTTATCAGCACGTCGTAAGTCAGCCCGAGGGTTTGCAGCTGCCGCATACCCCGGGCCAACGCCGGGTCCTGGAGGAACAGCGACGGCGCCGGTTCGTCCTGTACCAAGTGACGCAGGCCGACCAGTTTTTCCGCGTCCGCCCAGCGTGCCAATTGCTCGTCGACACCATCCGCCCGCAGGTCCGCCCAGCCGACCACGCCGAAGATCCACGGATGCTCGGCCGCATGGGTCAGAAGTGCGTCCGTCTCGTCGACACTGTGCCGCGCCTGCACCGCGACGCAGCCATCGATGCCATGCCGATCGAGCAGAGGTTTTAAATCGCCCGGCAGAAAATCCCGTTGCAACGCAGCATGGCGCTGGTCAATCCAGGGGTAATCCCTGGCGTCGTAAGTCCAGAAATGCTGATGGGCATCCACCCGCAAGGGCGGTGCCGGAACGCTTGAGTGTCGGGACGACATTGTTGTTGTACTCCGTCCGTTTCATGGCCTCACGCAATTACTGTAGGAGTGAGCTTGCTCGCGAAGGCTTAGGTACAAACGACACACCTGCATCGGGTGTCCCGGCCATTTCGTCCGGTTGCCGCCCAGACCAAGCGCGCTCCTACAAGGGTTCGGCAGTGTGCTCAGCCCTTGTATGCATACCGCGCCCGCGAGGCGGCTTTCATCTGAATCGAAAACCCCGGTGCGGCCGGTGGCAAATACGCCGCATCACGAATCACACACGGGTCTTCAAAGTGCTCATGCAGGTGATCAACGTATTCCACCACCCGACCTTCATGGGTGCCGGCGATGCACAGAAAGTCGATCATCGACAGGTGCTGCACGTACTCGCACAACCCGACGCCGCCAGCATGGGGGCAGACCGGCAGCCGGTATTTGGCGGCCATGAGCATCACCGCCAGCACCTCGTTGACCCCGCCGAGGCGGCAGGCGTCGATCTGCACCACGTCGATGGCGCCACGCATGATCAGTTGCTTGAAGACGATGCGGTTCTGGCACATCTCGCCCGTCGCCACCTTCACCGGGTGCACGCCAAGACGAATCGTGCGATGGCCTTCGACGTCGTCCGGGCTGGTCGGTTCTTCAATGAACCACGGTTTGGCGAACGCCAGCTCGCGGACCCAGTCGATGGCCTCGCCGACCTCCCAGACCTGATTGGCGTCGATCATCAGATGACGATCCGGCCCCAGCACTTCCCGGGCGATGCGCACCCGGCGGATGTCGTCCTGCAGGTCGCGGCCAACCTTGAGTTTGATGTGGGAAAAACCGCCGTCGACCGCTTCCTGACACAGCCGGCGTAGCTTGTCGTCGGGGTAGCCGAGCCAGCCCGCCGAGGTGGTGTAGCAGGGGTAACCGTCGGCAAGCAGCGTCCGCAACCGTTGTGCTTTGCCCTCGGCGCGCTCGGTCAGCAGGGTCAGGGCTTCGTCCGGGGTGAGGCAGTCGGTGATGTAGCGAAAATCGATGCAGCGCACCAGTTGCGCCGGGGTCATTTCCGCCACCAGTTGCCACACCGGCTTGCCCTCGGACTTGGCCCACAAATCCCACGTCGCATTGACCACGGCGCCAGTCGCCAGGTGAATCGCGCCCTTGTCAGGGCCGATCCAGCGCAACTGGCTGTCGCTGGTGACGTGACGCCAGAAACGGCCCATGTCTTCGGCGATCCATTCCAGCTTCAGCCCGACCATCACGCCCGCCAGAGCGTTGATCGCGGCGCAGCAGATCTCGTTGCCGCGGCCGATGGTGAAGGTCAGACCGTGGCCCTGCAGGGTGGGGTGATCGGTCTCGAGAATGACGTAGGCCGCCGAGTAGTCGGGGTCCGGGTTCATCGCGTCCGAGCCGTCGAGGAATTGCGACGTGGGGAAACGGATGTCTTCAACGCGCAAGGCGGTGATGGTGGTCATGGCGGGTCCCTTTGGCATTGTTATGGGCAGCGCGGCGTATTGGAAAAACTGAGGAAAACACTGATCTCAAGTGCATGCAGAACCTGTGGGAGCGAGCTTGCTCGCGAAGCCTTTACTCCTGATGAATATGCAGGGAATGCACTGGCCTCTTCGCGAGCAAGCTCGCTCCCACAGGAATGGTGTTTGCTGCATCAGGCGTCGACCGTCAGCTGCTGCTGTTCACCCAGCCCTTCAATACCCAGACGCATGGTCTGGCCGGCGCGCAGGAACACCGGCTCCGGCTTGATGCCCAGGCCCACACCCGGCGGTGTACCGGTGGAAATCACGTCGCCCGGTTGCAGGCTCATGAACTGGCTCAGGTAGCTCACCAGCTCGGGGATCTGGAAAATCATCGTGCGCGTGTTGCCGTTCTGATAGCGCTTCCCGTCGACTTCCAGCCACAGGTTGAGCTGGTGCGGGTCGGCGATTTCATCGCGGGTCACCAGCCACGGACCGATCGGGCCGAAAGTGTCGCAGCCCTTGCCCTTGTCCCAGGTGCCGCCGCGCTCGATCTGGAATTCCCGCTCGGACACGTCGTTGATCACGCAATAGCCCGCCACGTGCTCCAGGGCATCGGCTTCGTCGATGTAGCGACCGCCCTTGCCGATCACCACGCCCAGCTCGACTTCCCAGTCGGTCTTCTTCGAGTTGCGCGGGATTTCCACGTTGTCGTTGGGGCCGACGATGGCGCTGGTCCACTTGTTGAAAATGATCGGTTCTTTCGGAATGTCCGCACCGGTTTCAGCGGCGTGGTCGGCGTAGTTCAGGCCGATGCAGATGAACTTGCCGATCTTGCCCACGCACGGGCCGAGGCGGGGATTGCCTTCAACCAGCGGGAGGCTGTTGATGTCCTGGGATTGCAGATGCGCGATGCTTTCCGGGCTCAGGGCGGTGCCCGACAGGTCGCCGATGAGATCGGTCAGATCGCGAATGCGGCCGTCGCTGTCCAGCAGGCCAGGGCGTTCTTGACCGGGTTCGCCGTAACGCAGCAATTTCATGGGGTGTCCTCTAATGGTGAGTGATCAGAATTCGGTGTGGGTATTGGTGAAGGTCGTGAACAGGCTCAGTTGCTCCAGCCGCCATCGATGATCTGCGCCGTGCCGGTGGTAAAGCCGCTGGCCGACGAGCCAAGGTACAGCGCCAGTTGGGCGATTTCCTCGGGGGTGCCCAGGCGCCCCATGGGCTGGCGCGCTTCAAATGCCGCGTACACCTCGGCCTCTTCGCGTCCCTCGCGCGCCGCCTGATCAGCCACCCGCTGACGCAAGGAAGGGGATTCCACGGTGCCGGGGCAAATGCAGTTGCAGCGAATGTTCTGCCCGACGAAGTCGGCAGCGACCGAACGGGTGATGCCGATCACGGCGGCCTTGCTGGCGCAGTAGGCGAAGCGGTTGGGCACGCCCTTGATGGCCGAGGCCACCGACGACATATTGATGATCGAGCCGCCACCGTTGGCCAGCATGGCCGGCAAGAACGCTCGGATCATCTTGTACATCGCGGTGACGTTGAGATCGAAGGCGAAGCGCCAGTCGTCGTCGGAGCATTCGAGGATGTTGCCGCTGTGCACCACGCCCGCGCAGTTGAACAGCACGTCCAGCGCGCCCACTTCGGCGGCCAGTCGTTCGATGGCAGCGTGATCGGTGACGTCGAGCACACGCTTGTGCACGCCCTGCAGGTGATCCAGCGCTGCGCCGTTGATGTCCACGGCGAAGACTTCCGCGCCGGCCTTGAGATAAGCCTCCACGCTGGCTTGACCGATGCCCTGGGCGGCGGCCGTGATGAGCACTCGCTTACCGGTGAGGTCCATGTTGATCCCTTGTTTTTATTGTTGAGACGACCTGACTGGCCATGCTGCCGTCGAGGTCTGCTGATCGAACCGTGCAGCGCGTCATGAGATTTGAAGCACGCCGAACCCCGACGGGTTTTGCTATGCTCCGCTCACTGCAGCGCTCCAATGGTCAGGCCATTGGTCCTGTTTTTAGCACTAGTCATGGACTGCAACAAGGTCATTTTTCGATCCAGTGCGCTGTAAAATTCCGAGCCGATTCCCGATGCCAATCCAAGTAATTGATAACCAGAGACTTTATCGCCAGATCGCCGATCAGCTCCGCGCGCTGATCGACAGCGGCGAATTTCCACCGGGCAGCCGCCTGCCGGCCGAACGTGAATTGGCCAAGATGCTGGGGGTGAGCAGGGCGTCGGTGCGCGAGGCGATGATTGCCCTTGAGGTGATCGGGCTGGTGGATGTGCGCGTGGGCAATGGCGTGCTGGTCTGTGAGCCGCCCGTGCAGAAGCTGTCCGATGAACCGGTGATGACCCAGGTCACCCGCGATCAGTGGAAAGACGTCGATCCGGAGCTGGGCATCGAGGTGGATTTCAGCGCGGAGATTCCGCCGTTTGCCTTGCTCCAGGCGCGGCGGTTGATTGAACCGGAAGCGGCGGCGCTGGCAGCTCAAAGCGCCAGCGATGAAGAACTTGAAGCCATCCGCGAGGCCTTCGAACGCAACGCCCGCGACAACCGCGAGCATTCCCACACCCACCCCGGCGATCGCCTGTTCCACATCCGCATCGCCCAGGCCTCCGGCAATCCGGCCTATGGGCTGATGATCAAACACCTGCTCGGGCATCAGTACGGCAGCATGTTCCAGCGTTTGCAGGCGCACTACACCTCCGACGACATGCCGTTCCGCTCCGAACACGAACACCGCCTGATCCTCGACGCCCTGCAAAATCGAGATGCAGACGCTGCGAGACAGGCGATGGCGGGGCATCTGGATGAAGTCATCCGTATCTTTAGCCGCGGCGGGGTTTAGCTCGTAAAGCGGGAACACAGCAGATGTCGCTGTTAACGGAGAACTTGTGGGAGCGAGCTTGCTCGCGAATGCTGGCTTCCAGCCGATAAAGATGCAGTGGCTGGACCGGCGCTTTCGTGAGCAAGCTCACTCCCACAGGTCCTCTGTATGACTCGAAATCTCAAGTCAGCCGCGGTCTCGCGGGAGCGAGCTTGCTCGCGAATGCTGGCTTCCAGCCGATAAAGATGCAGTGGCTGGACCGGCGCTTTCGTGAGCAAACTCACTCCCACAGGGACCGCATCATGGCCTGCATCCCACACATCAACTACACCTTCCAAACTGCCAGCGAAGGATCACCCATCCGTCGGCCGCGACACCTCTTCCCATTCCGCAAACTCGGCTTCCAGCTGCGCGAGCTTTTCCCGCACCAGCTTCAACGCATCGCTGCCCAGCAGCAGATGCGCCGGCGGGTTGGGGCTATCAATCAGCTTGAGCATCGCGTCGGCAGCCTTGACCGGATCCCCCGGCTGTTTGCCGCTGCGTTCTTCGCGGGCCTTGCGGATCGGGTCGAAGCTGGCGTCGTAGTCGGTAATCTGCCGCGCAGTACGCTGCATCGAACGACCGGCCCAATCCGTGCGGAACGACCCCGGTGCCACCGCGGTGACGAACACATTGAACGGCTTCAGCTCCTTGCCCAGGGATTCAGAAATGCCTTCCAGGGCGAACTTGCTGCCGTGGTAGTAGGAAATCCCCGGCATCGTGATGAAGCCGCCCATGGAGGTGACATTGAGGATGTGCCCGCTGCGGCGCTGACGGAACAGCGGCACGAAAGCCTTGATGATCGCCACCGCGCCGAACACGTTGACGTCGAACTGCCGACGCAAGTCCTCCAGCGGCGACTCTTCCAGAATGCCCTCGTGGCCATAGCCGGCGTTGTTGACCAGCACGTCGATGGGCCCGAACGCGGTGTCGGCCTCGGCGACCACGCGGTCGATGGCGTCGAAGTCGGTGACGTCCAGCAACACGCCGTGGGCGCGACCGGGTGCCTGGGCTTCGAATGCCTGCACGGCGTCTTCGTTGCGCAGCGTGCCGATCACGGTATGACCCGCCGCCAGCGCCCGCTGCGCCAACGCCTGGCCGAAGCCGCTGCTGACACCGGTGACGAACAGGGTTTTGGTTTTGCTCATTGTGCGTTTCCTCATGTGGCCTAAGCCGTTGATGGCCGGCCCCCATGGTAGGAACCCTGCGCCCGAAACCGATGACCCAGTTCTACGCGATGATTGCCTGATCCTGCCCCGGCTTGGCGCTGCCATGGGAAGAATGCCGGTCCTGTAGGAGTGAGCTTGCTCGCGATCAGGGCGTGTCAGTTATAGGTGAATCCACTGACACACCGCGATCGCGAGCAAGCTCACTCCTACAAGGTGCGCACCGCCTGCATGTCACACCCGCGGATTGGCCGTGTTCTTGGTCACCAACCGCAAGCCGCTCGCCACACTGCCCACCGCCGCAAAGCCCGCGCCGATGCTCAACGCCAGCACCGGGCCGTGGGTATTGGAAATCCCGAAGCTCAGTGCCACCAACGCCGCGCCCGTGGCCTGACCGATCAAACGTGCCGTCGCAATCGTGCCGCTGGCGCCGCTGGAGCGTTCCTTTGGCGCGCTGGTCATCAGGGCTTTCTGATTCGGCGCCTGAAAGAAACCGAAGCCGATGCCGCACAGAATCATCCGCGCAATGATCGACATCACGCTGGCGTCGGCGGGCATGGTCGCCAGGGAAATCATTCCCAGGCAGAGCATCGCCAAGCCAATCCCGCCCAGCAGCCCCGGCGCATAACGGTCCGATAGGCGCCCGGCGAACGGCGCGATCATCGCCACCACCACCGACCACGGCGTCATCAGAAACCCGGTCTGGATCGGGTCGCGGCCCAGGGTGCTTTCAAAAAAGAACGGCAGCGAGACGAACGCCAGCCCCTGGGTGGCGAACGAACAGAACGCCGTCAGCGCCGACAACGCAAACAGCGGTCGCTTGAGCAAATCCAGGGGAAACATCGGCGCAGGATGACCGACCTCGCGTTTTAGCATCAGCGCGCCGCCCACCAGAAAGATCGCCAGGGCGATGAGCACGCTGGCCATGGAACCCAGTTGCGCCGCCTGACTCAGGGCAAAGATCAGCGCGCCGAAGGTGATGACATTGAGCACGGCCGTCATGCGGTCGAAGGTCAGGCTGCCGAGCCGTGTGGCGGGCAGCGAATTCCAGGCGAACGCCAGGGCGAACAGGCCGATGGGCAGGTTGATCGCGAACAGCCACGGCCAACTTGCTACCGACAACACCAGCGAGGCCACGGTCGGGCCGATGGAAAACGAAGTGCCGACCACCAGCGCGTTCATGCCCAGGCCGCGGCCCAGCCGTTCGTGGGGGAAAATCGAGCCGATCAGCGCGGCGTTGACGCTCATGATCGCGCTGGCGCCGATGCCCTGCAGCACGCGGGCGATGGTCAGCGTGGGCAACGACCAGGACAGCGCACACAGCGCCGACGACACCACGAACAGAATCAGCCCGCCCAGATAGACCTTGCGATGACCGAGCACACCGCCCAGCGCCGCGAACGGCAACAGCGTGGCGACGGCGGCGAGCTGGTAGGCGTTGATGATCCACACCGACGCTGCCGGCGAGGCGTTGAGATCTGCCGCGATGGCGGGGAGGGCGGTGTTGGCGATGGCGGTATCGAGGGTGGCGAGGGCGATGGACATCAGAATCGCCGCCATGCCGCGAAACTCGCGGGGCGTGAGCTTGTTACCGACGCGCGGGGCATCCTGAGTGGCGGGCTGGACCATTATCGACAACGCTCCGGGGGATGAACTTCAGGCGGGTCTGCAGGCGCAGACGAAAGCGTGATGGTGCCGTTTTGTTAGGGTGCTACGCAATTAAAGATACGCGGGATAAGCGGATGGCGGCGTACCAAGGTGCGGAGCTGAGGCTTCGCAGCCACTGAAGATCCTGTAGGAGTGACCTTGCTCGCGAAGACTCAGGCCCAGCCGCCACAAATCTTGCGGCTGTACCGTCCCCTTCGTGAGCAAGCTCACTCCCACAAGGTCCGGGGCGCAACCAATTCCTGTTATCCGACATTGAAATCGTGTGGGAGTGAGCCTGCTCGCGAAGACTCAGGCCCATCCGCTAGAAATTCAGCGGCTGTACCGTCCCCTTCGTGAGCAAGCTCACTCCCAGAAAGTCCGTGTCGCAATCCAATCCTGTTATCAGACAACGAAACCCCTGTGGGAGTGAGCTTGCTCGCGAAGACTTAGGCCCAGCCGCCACAAGTTCAGCGGCTGTACCGTCCCCTTCGTGAACAAGCTCACTCCCACAAGGTCCGGGGCGCAACCAAATCCTGTTATGCGACATTAAAATCCTGTAGGAGCGAGCTTGCTCGCGAATACTCAGGCCCAGCCGCTAAAAATTCAGCGGCTGTACCGTCCTCCTCCTGAGCAAGTTCACTCCCACCAGTGCCAGGCCGGAATCAAATCCAGTAACCAGACTCACAAACCTGCTTTGGATCTCCGGTCCAGAAGGCCGACCTCAACCCCCCGCTGTATCAATGTCCTTGTCCAGCTCACCCGTCTGCCGTTCCTCTTTGGTAGTATCCGGCGACTCATGCTCCTCAGGCTCGAAATCAGGGGTGAAGCTGTTTTCGCCGGTCAGGTTGCCGTTGTTCTCCTGACTCTGCGCGCCGCCACCGGACTGGCTCTGTGATCCACTTTGGTTCTTCAGCGCATCGTTCTGCGCCAGGCTGCTGTCTGGCCTGACTTTCTCAACGGCAGGGTTAATCGCCGGGTCGTTGCGGTTGACGGTTTGATCGTTGTTCTGGGTAGCCATACGCACCTCTTCTGTCATGTCCCGTTCACAGGACGTACAGATATCGAGGGCAACGGCGCGCAAGGGTTCGATCCATGTGCTGATCGGCAGGCTTCAGCTGTCGCGATACGCACCCGTCACCGGCATGCGACTGCCCAGTCGATAGCGCGAGGACGGATGCACCAAGCGCACGTAGGTCACCACGTTGCCGCTGTTCCAGGTGCGGCGCATCAGCACCAGACACGGCTCGCCCGGCTCGATCTGCAAATGCCTGAGCTCCTCGGCGCTCGGGTGGCTGGCCTCGACGATGTGCTCCATCTCATCGGGCTGAATGATCTGCAACAGATAGCGCGCCGACTGCAACGCGTCGCCGAAGGGCTGGTTCAGAAAGTCCGGCGCGGCGTGCGGGTTAACGTAACGGTCCTCCAGCTGCACCGCCACATCGTCCTCGTAATGCACGCACAGCAAGTGAAACACCGACGCGCCAGTGGCCAGCGAGAGGGCCGAGGCGATGGGCATCGACGCCGATTCCCGTGCCAGGTGCAGCACCTGGCAACGATAGCGATGGCCCCGGGCGAGGATTTCGTCGGCGATGTTGGTGATGCGCAACAGGTTGGATTGCGGCTTGCTCGCGGCGACGAAGGTGCCGACCCCGGACACCCGCAGCAGGCGGCCTTCTTCGGTCAGCTCGCGCAGCGCCCGGTTGACGGTCATCCGCGACATGCCCAGCTCGACCACCAGGCGGTTCTCCGACGGAATCAGGTCGCCGGGCTTCCATTCGCCCGACGACAGCTTGCCGTGAACGAAGGATTTCGCCCGCCGATAAAGGGCCTGGGGTGCCGGCTTATCCATCGTTTCTCTCCCTTTCCGAACAGGCGTGCGTCGACGGCCCTAAAAAAAGCGCATCACGCCTTGGCGTCCTGCCAGAACGCGTTGCGGTCCAGGTAGTTCTGCAAGAACTGCTGCAGCCGGGGTTGCTCGGCGTTGTGGAAAATCTGCTGGGGCGTGCCGCGTGCGACGATTTCGCCCTGATCGAGAAAGATCACCGAATCGGCGACCTGGGCGGCAAAGCCCATCTCGTGGGTGACCACGACCATGGTCATGCCTTCCTTCGCCAGGGTCTTCATCACCTGCAGCACTTCACCCACCAGCTCCGGGTCGAGGGCCGAGGTGGGCTCGTCGAACAGCATGATGTGCGGTTCCATCGCCAGCGCCCGGGCAATCGCCACCCGCTGCTGCTGACCACCGGACAGTTGCGCGGGATACGCCTCGGCCTTGTGCGCCAGGCCCACCTTGTCGAGCATCGCCATGCCGCGCTTCTTCGCGTCGTCGGCCGAGAGCTTGCGCACCCGTCGCAAGGCTTCGCAGACATTGCCGAGGGCGGTCATGTGCGGCCACAGGTTGAACTGCTGAAAGACCATGCCGACGTTGCGCCGCACCTGGTTGATCTGTGATTGCGGCGCGCGGCGACGGCCCTTGTCGGTGTCCTGCCAGCCGAGCAACTGGCCTTCGATGCGGATCTCGCCTTCGTCGTACTCCTCCAGAAACGCCATGCTGCGCAGTAGGGTGCTTTTGCCCGAGCCCGACGGACCGATCAGGCAGACCACTTCCGAGCGCTGCACCTGCAAGTCGATACCCTTGAGCACGCGCAGGGTGCCGAAGCTTTTGCCCACCTGGCTCAGGGTCAGGACGGTCGAGGGCTCGCCGTTGGTTTTCATAGGTTCATCCAGGGATTGGCCGGTCGTTTCGCCGGTCGGGGCGGGCGCGCTGCCGCCGGGTATCAGAAGACTGTTCATCGGGTTTGCCTGCTCATGAAGCGGCCGACGCGGGTTTCCAGCAGCATGCCCAGCCGCGAGCACAGCTCCACCAGAATCAGGTAGCCGATGCACAGCATCAGCAGGGTTTCGACGAAGGCGAAGGTTTCCGAACCGATGCCGGTGAGGACCATCGTCAGCTCGGGAATGGTGATGATCGACAGCACGGCGGTTTCCTTGCACAGCACCGTGACCATGTTCACCAGCGCCGGCAGAATCATCACCAGCATCTGCGGCAACTGGATGCGCCAGATGCATTGCAGGCGGGTGATGCCCAGGCAATCGGCGGCTTCCAGCTGGCCCCGGGCGACCGACTCGAAGCCGGTGCGGAAGATCTCGGCGAAGTACACGCCGCCGTAAACCCCCAGGCCGAGAATGCCGGCGGGGATCGGGTCGAGGCTGATGCCGAACGACGGCCCGCCGTAATACACCAGAAACAGCTGCACCAGAAACGGCGTGCTGCGGATCAGCTCGATGAACACCCGCAGCGGCGCGCGCACAATGTGGTTGCCGAATACCTGGGCGACCGCGATCAGCATGCCCAGCGCCAGGCCGAGCACGACGCCGCTGCTCCAGGTGCCGAGGGTGACCAGAAACCCCGAGCCGATGTCGCCCAGGTGGTCTGTGAAAATGCTGGGGTCGAAGGTCATGCCGTGCGCTCCTTCAGGCGTCGTTCGAGCAGGCTCGCGGCGTAGGCCAGCGGCACGTTGATCAGGGAGTAGAAGCCGGCCAGCATCAGGTAGTCCTGGACGAACATGTAATCGCTGGCGGCGAGGTTCTGCGCCGTGCGGGTGAGGTCGGCCAGCCCGACCACCGAAACCAGCGACGAGGCTTTGATCAGCAGAATCATTTCATTGACCAGGGCCGGCAGCGTCAGGCGCACGGCCTGGGGCACGCGGATGCGCATGAGCATCTGCGCGTCGCTCATGCCCAGCAAGCCGGCGGCCTCCAGTTGCCCGCCGGGAATCGCAAGAAACCCGCCGCGCATGATCTCGGCGATATAGGCGCCGGCGGCCAGGGACAGGCCGATGACCGCCGCCACCGTGGGCGAGACATTGGGCAGGCCTACCCGGGGCAGGAAGTAGTAGATGAACAGCAATTGCACCAGCAGCGGAATGCCGCGGAACACGAAAATGTAGGCGCCACCGAGGCGGCGCAGCAAGGGGATCGGCGACAGGCGCAGGCTGCCGACGACGATGCCGATGACAAAGCCGAACACCAGCGCGGCCATCGACACCTGTAGCGTCACCCACAGAGCGCCAAGCAAGAGCGGCGCGTTTTGCTGCAGCAAGGGCCAATCGAACACGGTGGTACTCCAGCCGGTGAATTGTCACTGAGTGAATCGTCACACTGTGGATGATCACTGTATGAGTCATCACTGGGTGGATCTTCAGGCGCCGACCTTGTGGGAGTGAGCTTGCTCACGAAAGCGGTGTGTCAGGCGACACCTCTTTCGCTGCAAGCATGCATTCGCGAGCAAGCTCACTCCTACACGTTAGGTGTCGCCCCGGAAATCCCGAGTCGACACACAGGGATCAAACGCGCCTTACCACGTCGGCTCGAAATCACCCTTCGGCACGTCCATTTCCGCCCCCAGCCATTTCTTCTGCAGGGCGGCCAGGCGGCCGTCGTCATGCATCTTGATCAGGGCGGCATCCAGCGCAGCGATCAGGCTGTCGGCATCGGCGTCCTTGCGGCCCAGGTAGGCGAAGTAGGATTTCTTGCCGAACGGCGGCTGCACCACTTTGTACAGATTGCTTTTCTGCGCGGCGACGAAGGAGATGTTCGGCAGCGAGTTGGCCACGGCGACGATGCGTTTGGCGGCCAGGTCGGCGTAGGCCTGGTTGTTGTCGACGTATTCACGAATGGTGACCTTCTGCGGCAGGGTCGCGGCGAAGGCTTTCAGCTCTTCCAGCTGCGCCGAGCCCTTGCCGGCACCGACGGTTTTACCGGCGATGTCTTCAGGCTTGCCGATGCTGTCGTCCTTGGCCCCGGCCAGCAGCGCCACGGTCGCTTCGGCAATCGGCGAGACGAAGTGGTAACGCTCCTTGCGCGCCTTGGTCACGATGATCGGCCCGGCCACCACGTCGAATTTCTTCGCCTCAAGGCCGGGCAGCACACTCGGCCACGGCAGGTCGAGGAACTTGATCTTGACCCCCAGCTCCTGGCCCAGCGCCTCGAACAGCTCGGCGTTCAAGCCTTTCTGTTTGCCCGCTTCGAGGAAATCGAAGGGCGCAAACTGCATTTCGGTGCCGACCACCAGCTCACCGGTCTTCTTCACATCGGCCAGTTGGTCGGCCTGAACCGCGAATGGCAGCAGCGTCAACGTGGCAGTGATACTCAAGCGGTTAAACGTCCTGCGGAACACAGAGTCGAGGGACATGGGATGGCTCCTGGGTGGATGCGGCGTGTTTCGTCGAAGGCTGTGGGATGTTGGGTGAGCGGGTGAATGATTCTGCAACTGCAGTTAGCGTGCCATACCGGTATAGACAACCGGCATGGGACTCTCAGCCGAGGATCTTCCCCGGATTGAGAATGCCGTTGGGGTCGAAACTGCGCTTGAGTTCAGCCATCGCCTGCAACGCTTGCACGCTGACCGAGTGATGGAGAAACTCGCGCTTGAGCAGGCCGATGCCATGTTCGGCCGACACCGCGCCGCCCAGCTCGCCGACGGCGCTGTACACCAGCTCCTCGATTTCCAGCACCGGCGCGGGCTGCGGCAGCGAGTTGCAGTCCACGGTCAGGTGCAGATTGCTGTCACCGATGTGGCCGAAATACACGCTTCGGTTACCCGGCCATCGCGCGTCGATGCGCTCACGGCAGCGTTCGGCAAACTCACCGATGCGGCCGATGGGCAGGCTGATGTCGAAATTCAGGGGCGCCATGCGCTGGGGAAACTCGCCGGTCGCCTCGCGAATCTTCCACAGCCCGCGGGCCTGGGCCTGAGAGGTCGCGAGGATGGCATCGACGACTTCACCGGCCTCGATCGCCGCTTCAAGGATTTCCTCCAGCGCATCGCTTGGGCCGGAAGACTCCAGCAGCACGTACAGCGGATGATGATCGGGCATCGGCGCGACGGGCTTCTCTAGCCACGACACACCGAGGCGGAAGAAATCCTGCCACATCAGTTCATACGCCTGGGGCGTGCCGACGCTCGATTGAATCCGCCGCAGCAGGGCGACCGCGCTGGGGTAATCGGGTAGGGCGCAGAGCAGCGTGGTGGTCGGACCGGGTGGCGGCGCCATTTTCAATACTGCTCGGGTAATCACCCCAAGGGTGCCTTCGCTGCCGATGAAGCACTGTTTTAGGTCATAACCGCAGTTGTTCTTGATCATCTTGTTCATCAGGTCGAGCACACGCCCGTCCGCCAGCACCACCTCCAGACCGAGCACCAGGTCGCGGGTCATCCCGTAACGAATCACCGCATTGCCGCCGGCATTGGTAGCGATGTTACCGCCGATCTGGCACGAGCCCCGGGCGCCCAGATCCAGCGGAAACAAAAAACCGGCCTCGGCCACGGCATGCTGGATGTCCTCCAGCGTCGTGCCTGCGCGCACGCTGACGGTGGCGGCAGCCGTGTCGATCTCCTCGATGCCGCGCAGGCGATCCAGCGACAGCGCGATGTCGGTGGTGCGCGGAACGGCGCCGCCCGCGAGGCCGGTCATGCCGCCTTGAGGCACCACGCTTTGGCCCGCCGCATTGCAGATGCGCAGGGCGAGGGAGACCTGTTCGGTGCTGGTCGGCAGGACAAGCGCAGCGGGGCAGGCCGGCGCGTGGCGGGTCCAGTCGCTGTAATGCCGCGGGCTGATGGCCTCGCCGGTCAGCACCTGAGCATCGCCCAGGGCCTGGCGCAACTGGCTGATGGTCTGTTGCAGGTCGCTCATGGAATCCACTCGATCAATTCGCGTCAGGTATGGGGCGTGCCTGAAAGCGGGGAGGCTGTATAGACAGCTGAGGCAAGATGCAGGCCAGCTCGGAAACGCCGGCCGGCTGAGGACGTTAATGACCTCCCTGTAGGACTGGCTTTAGCCGGGAAGGCGTCGTATGTCACACCGCAGAATTGAGGGTGCACGCACTCGCGCATTCCCGGCTAAAGCCGGTCCCACTCAAAGAAGCGGCGCGGCACAGTAAATGCTTGATCCGGTCTATACCGCCCTGTCCATTTCCTGCGCCCGGAGCCTGCCATGACCGTCACCGCCAACCTTCCTATCATCGACATGGCCGGCGTCCGTGAAGGCGACGAGGCCGCGATCCGTCGCGCCGGCGAAGCCATCCGCACTGCCTGCAGCGAGAGCGGCTTCTTCTACATCATCAACCACGGCGTGCCCCGACACGTGATCGACAGCACCATGGCCGCCGCGAAAACCTTCTTCGCCTTCGCGCCGGAAATAAAGCGCCAGGTGGCGGTGAACAAGCGCCACCGGGGCTGGCACCCATTGGGCGGGGCGCTGATGTACGAGGCGACCAAACCGGATTTCAAGGAGTTTTTCAGCATCGGCCTGGAGCTGCCGGAGGATGACCCGAGTGTGCTGGCGGGGGAGGCGTTGCGCGGGCCGAACCAGTGGCCGGATTTCATGCCGGCATTGCGGGTGGCGCTGGAAGCGTACTACGAGGAGATGGGCAAGGCCGGCGCTGATCTGTTGAGGGCTGTGGCGGTGGGTTTGGGCATCGAACCCGATTTCTTCACGCCGAAATACGGCAAGCGTTTGCAGCGTACGCAGATGGTCTATTACCCGCCCCATCCACCCCGGGCCGAAGCCGATCAGTTCGGCGTGGCGCCGCACACGGATTATGGCTGTATCACGTTGTTGCATCAGGACAACAGCGGCGGTCTGCAGGTGCGTGAGTTGGGCAGCGGGGCGTGGATTGATGCAACGCCGATCGAGGGCAGTCTGGTGGTGAACGTGGGGGATTTGCTGGCGCGCTGGTCGAATGATCGGTTCCGGTCGACCTTGCATCGGGTGATCAATCAGTCAGGGCATGAGCGGTATTCGATCGCGACGTTTTATGACCCGACCTATGGGGCGGTTGTTGATCCATGCGATTTGGGAATCGAGGCGGCTGCCAGTCGGTATCCGGCGGTGGCGGCGGGGGATTACATACTCAAGCGGATTGATGATTCGATGGCGTATCGGAAGAAGGGTTAATCGCGAGGACGAGCCCCGAAAGGCGGGCGAATGCGCGGAGATTTACGCATATCCATTATCGGAGGTGGCGCTGACTTACCCTTCCGCCCTTACGGCGGGTCACTTTTTCCAACAGCCGAAAAAGTAACCAAAAAGGCCGTGCTCCTGGTTGGGTTCCTCCTTCGTCGGAATNTGTCCTAGCGGCGCTCTCGCGGCATCCATGCCGCTCGGCCCACTCCGCGTCGTCTGCGTTCAGCCTGCACCCAAGTCGCGATTTGTGGTGTTTGGGCTTTTTGCGTACGAAGATCAAAAGCACGGCAACGGCAACGGCAACGGCAACAGCATTCGCGAGCAAGCTCGCTCCCACGGGGACGGTGTTTGGTCAGCGGAACTGCCAGCGCCTACACCGGCCTCTTCCCGGCTAAAGCCGGTCCCACTGAAACACCGCGCGCACCTGTAGGGCCGGCTTCAGCCGGGAAGCCTTTGATCTGCTTTTGATCTTCGTACGAAGGAAGTCCAGACGACACCCATCGCGACTTTGGTGCAGGCCGAACGCAGACGACGCGGAGTGGGCCGAGCCGCATGGATGCGGCGAGAGCGCCGTCAGGACATGGATGTCCGTTCGGCGCGGGCCCACGGAGCGTCGTCGGAGTGAGGGAACCCGACGAAGTCGGGCCCAACCGAGAGCAAGCACCCTTGGTTACTTGGGGTGCTTTTCCAAGTAACTCGCCGAAGGCGAAACGTCTGCCCTTAGGCAGACGCTCTTGATCTTGATCCTGATTTTGATCTTAAAAAGAGCCGTCAGATAACGGCCAGGATCGCCTCCGTTACTGCCCCGATATTCCCCTTGTTCAACGCCGCCACACAAATCCGCCCGGTATCCAACGCATAAATCCCGAACTCGCTGCGCAGACGATGAACCTGCGGCGTCGTCAGACCCGAATACGAAAACATCCCCCGCTGCCGCGCGACAAAACTGAAATCCTGCCCCGCCGCATTATTCGCCAGACGCTGCGTCATCTCCTCACGCATCCCGCGAATCCGCAGGCGCATCTCGCCCAGCTCCTCCTCCCACTTGGCGCGCAACTCAGGGCTGCTCAACACCGCCGCCACAATCGATGCACCATGGGTCGGCGGGTTCGAATAGTTCGTGCGGATCACACGCTTCACCTGCGACAGCACCCGCGCGGTCTCCTCTTTCGAATCCGTCACAATCGACAGCGCGCCGACCCGCTCGCCATACAGCGAAAACGACTTCGAAAACGAGCTGGAAGCAAAAAATGTCAAGCCGCTGTCGGCAAACAAACGCACCGCCGCCGCGTCCTCGTCGATCCCGTCACCGAAGCCCTGATACGCCATGTCCAGGAATGGCACATGACCCTTGGCCTTCAGCACCTCAAGCACCTTCTTCCAGTCCTCCAGCGACAGGTCAACGCCGGTCGGGTTGTGGCAGCAGGCGTGCAGCACGACGATCGAGCCGGACGGCAGGTTCTGCAGATCTTCCAGCATCCCCGTGCGGTTTACGTCATGGGTGGCGGCGTCGTAATAGCGGTAGTTCTGCACCGGGAAACCGGCGGTTTCGAACAGCGCGCGGTGGTTCTCCCAGCTTGGGTCGCTGATCGCCACAACGGCATCAGGGGAGAGCTGCTTGAGGAAGTCCGCGCCGATTTTCAGAGCGCCCGTGCCGCCGACCGCCTGGACCGTCATTACCCGGCCCGAGGCCAGCAGCGGCGACTCGGCACCGAACAGCAGGGTTTGCACGGCCTTGTCGTAGGCAGCGATACCGTCAATCGGCAGGTAGCCGCGGGGCAGGTGTTGAGCCACCCGGTTTTCTTCCGCTTCGACAACGGCGCGCAGCAGCGGAATTTTCCCTTCTTCGTTGCTGTAGACGCCTACACCCAGATTGACCTTAGTCGTACGGGTGTCGGCGTTGAATGCTTCGTTGAGGCCCAGGATAGGATCGCGTGGTGCCATTTCGACAGCGGAGAACAGGCTCATTGTGCGGGGGCTCTGAGTGGGGAGTGAATGGGTCGCGTCGCTCCAGCCGATTGCACTAGAGCGGTGCACAAACGGGGAGCAAGTATAAAGGGCCGCGCCAGTGCGGGCGACAGGGCGGGGCAGGTTTTTCCGGATATTTCGCGAAAATTTTTCGACCGTTAGTCCAGTGCCGCGGACTAATCTGCGGAGGTGGCTTGAAAGGTGGCGCAGTCGACTCCACCTGTAGTCCCATCACCTTCTTCTATGTACGTCTTTTCCGTGACGGGATCAGCCGTCCGTGCTCAATTGCGTTGCCGTCCAAAGGAACCTTATGTCCGAATTTCAGCTCGTTACCCGTTTTGAGCCGGCCGGCGATCAACCGGAGGCGATTCGTCAGCTGGTTGAAGGCATCGACGCCGGCCTGTCGCACCAGACCCTGCTCGGTGTAACCGGCTCGGGCAAGACCTTCAGCATCGCCAACGTCATTCAGCAAGTGCAGCGCCCGACCCTGGTGCTGGCGCCGAACAAGACCCTGGCCGCCCAGCTGTACGGCGAGTTCAAGGCGTTTTTCCCGAACAACTCGGTCGAATACTTCGTTTCCTACTACGACTACTACCAGCCGGAAGCCTACGTGCCGTCGTCGGACACCTTCATCGAGAAGGACGCGTCCATCAACGACCACATCGAGCAGATGCGCCTGTCCGCGACCAAAGCGTTGCTGGAGCGCAAGGACTCGATCATCGTCACCACGGTGTCATGCATCTACGGTCTGGGCAGTCCGGAAACCTACCTGCGCATGGTTCTGCACGTGGATCGTGGCGACAAGCTCGATCAGCGCGCCTTGCTGCGCCGTCTGGCCGACCTGCAATACACCCGCAACGACATGGATTTTGCCCGGGCGACCTTCCGGGTGCGCGGCGACGTGATCGACGTCTTCCCGGCGGAATCCGACCTGGAAGCCATCCGCATCGAGCTGTTCGATGACGAGGTCGAGAGCCTCTCTGCCTTCGATCCGCTGACCGGCGAGGTCATCCGCAAGCTGCCGCGCTTCACCTTCTACCCGAAGAGCCACTACGTCACCCCGCGCGAAACGCTGCTGGACGCGATGGAAGGCATCAAGGTCGAGCTGAACGAGCGTCTGGAATACCTGCGCGGCGCCAACAAACTGGTGGAAGCCCAGCGTCTGGAGCAGCGCACCCGTTTTGACCTGGAGATGATCCTCGAACTGGGTTACTGCAACGGCATCGAAAACTACTCGCGCTACCTGTCCGGGCGTCCGTCCGGCGCGCCGCCGCCGACGCTGTACGACTACCTGCCGGCTGACGCGCTGCTGGTGATCGACGAATCCCACGTCAGCGTGCCCCAGGTCGGCGCCATGTATAAGGGCGACCGTTCGCGCAAGGAGACGCTGGTGGAGTACGGTTTCCGCCTGCCGTCGGCGCTGGACAACCGGCCGATGCGGTTCGATGAGTGGGAAAACGTCAGTCCGCAGACCATTTTTGTTTCCGCGACGCCCGGGCCTTACGAAGCCGAGCACGCGGGCCGTGTGGTCGAGCAGGTGGTGCGGCCGACCGGGCTGGTCGACCCGCAGATCGAAATCCGTCCGGCACTGACCCAAGTCGACGACTTGCTCTCCGAGATCCACAAGCGCGTGGCGATCGAGGAGCGGGTGCTGGTGACCACGCTGACCAAGCGCATGTCCGAAGACCTCACCGATTACCTGGCCGACCACGGCGTGCGCGTGCGTTACCTGCACTCGGACATCGATACGGTCGAGCGTGTGGAGATCATCCGCGACCTGCGTCTGGGTACCTTTGATGTGCTGGTGGGGATCAACCTCCTGCGCGAAGGCCTGGACATGCCGGAAGTGTCACTGGTGGCGATTCTCGATGCCGACAAGGAAGGCTTCCTGCGTTCCGAGCGCTCGCTGATCCAGACCATCGGCCGTGCCGCGCGTAACCTCAATGGCCGCGCGATTCTCTATGCCGACCGCATCACCGGCTCCATGGAGCGCGCGATCGAAGAAACCGACCGTCGTCGGGAGAAGCAGATCGCCTTCAACCTGGCCAACGGCATCACGCCGAAAAGCGTGATCAAGGACGTCGCCGACATCATGGAAGGCGCCACCGTGCCCGGCTCGCGGAGCAAGAAGCGCAAGGGCATGGCCAAGGCCGCCGAAGAGAACGCCAAGTACGAAGCCGAACTGCGCTCGCCGAGCGAAATCACCAAACGCATTCGTCAGCTGGAAGAGAAGATGTACCAACTGGCCCGCGACCTGGAGTTCGAGGCCGCAGCGCAGATGCGCGACGAGATCGGCAAACTGCGCGAGCGCTTGCTGGCGGTTTGAGGGCGGTGTGGGAGTGACCGGGGGCACGACGCTGAATATCGGCTACGCCGGGGGACCTGTGGGAGTGAGCTTGCTCACGAAGGCATTTTCACTCCAGATGAAGATGCGGCGGGTGTACCGACGCTTTCGCGAGCAAGCTCGCTCCCACAAGGGCTGTGTTCACCCTGGTATCCCGGCCACGCTGGTGGACTTATGGGAGTGAGCTTGCTCACGAAGGCATCTTCACTCCAGATGAAGATGCAGCGGATGTACCGACGCTTTCGCGAGCAAGCTCGCTCCCCCAGGGGTTGTGTTTAACCTGGTATCCCGGCCACGCTGCTGGGCTTGTGGGAGTGAGCTTGCTCACGAAGGCATTTTCACTCCAGATGAAGATGCGGCGGATGTACCGACTGAGCTGGCCTAATGACCCCGGACACCTCAATGGGGGAAACTGTACCCATTGAGGAACGATCATGACCAAGAAATACAGAA
>NZ_JACYVI010000014.1 GCF_014842265.1 Pseudomonas sp. CFBP 13711 | reverse complement strand
ACAAGACCGTGATTCTGCCTGGGATATCCGGCATGTCCCAGAACCTGTGGGAGTGAGCTTGCTCACGAAGAGGCCGGGACAGCCAGTCACTTTCTCTGGGGAATGACGGTCAGCCTTCGCGAGCAAGCTCGCTCCCACAAGACCGTGATTCTGCCTGGGATATCCGGCATGTCGCAGAACCTGTGGGAGTGAGCTTGCTCACGAAGAGGCCGGTACATCCACTACATATCCAGTGGTTGAAATACCGTCTTCGTGAGCAAGCTCCCACAAGGGCGGTGTTTAAGGCGAGACAGCAGTCTGCCCCAAGCCTCACGCTTTCTTGTCGTGGGTCGCCTGCAATTTGTAGAACGTCGCTGCCCCGCCTTCGGTGGCGTAGCCGGTGTTGTCCTGGGTGTACACGCCGGCCTTGAAGTACAGCGGCTTGCCGCTCCACGACGGGTCGAGCTTGGTGCCCCATTGCATCTCGTGGGCGTTGACCGTGAGGTTGCCGGCGGCGGTCAGGTGGATGGTGTAGGTGAAGCGCTCCTTGAGCAGCACGCCGGTCGCGACCTGAATCACCTCGGGCTCGGAGGTCGGCGTCAGGCGAAACTTGACGACGATGTTGCCGCTCTTGAGTTTTTCCTTGTACTGGTACTCAAGCTTGATCAGCGGCTCGGTGCTGCCATAGCAGTGGATCTGGCCGATGACGATCTTGCCCGTCGAGGGCACCTGGTCCACGGTCAGCGCCGCGCGCAGGAAATTGTCCGCCTGGGAGTAAACCCAGTTGTGCACCGCACCGTTGGCGTAGGTCTCACGCAATTCGGTACGGGGATAGATCGCGTTGTCAGTCCTTGACCCGGTCACCGGTGCCCAGAAGAACAAAGTGTCCCCTGAACGGAAGTAACCATCCTTGTAGCCGGCCACCAGTTTTGGCGTGTCGATAGTGGCGGCTGGGATACCGACCGGTACAGAAAGATTCCAGATGGCGAGATCAATCATGGTGCACTCATGGTGCGCGGTGCGCACAGCAAAGGAGGTGTCTGGAACAGGCCTGTCACTGCCGTTCCCGTCATCTTTGCTATCGGCTGAACCGTTTGATCTTTAGTCGTCCCCGGAGTCAAGAAACCGCCGAGCCACCTGAAGAGGCGGTTAAGGCCATCACAATGCCATTACTGGGTAAAAGTGGCCCATTGCCTTCCAGATTTGCCCAGCCAGCGTAAACCGGGCGATGAAGGCTAATTATTTGGCGCCATTTTTTTGGAGAGCGCTTAGACGGCCCTCAAAAAAATAGTTCAGCCGGCGAGCACCCACCCGACAGACGGTACGGGAAGTTCCTTCACGACTGCACTCTTCCATCGTGCTCCGCGGTCCTGAGCGCCTGGCAGGCCCCTCCCGTTCAACTGAAAATCTGGACACGCCCGCCTGCGACAATCCGCCGGGCAGGTCTCTGCCAACATTCCATTTGACGAGACCAGGGTGTAACAAGATATTATTAGTTAGCAGCCTAATAATGCAGCGCCTAATCATTCAGCTCCTAACCAAACCCACACCGCCCCAATGGCCTTTTCATGAACCCTGACACCCTGCAAATGCGCATCACCGGCGGCGTCGTCGCGGCCTCCCGGCAGTGGCGCCGCGTCTGCCAGACCACGTTGATGAACGTCGGCGTGAGCGAAGCCTGCGCGGGCCCGTTGCTGATGATCGCGCGCCTGGGTGAGGGCGTGCGCCAAGTGACGGTGGCCCAGGCCTGCGGGCTGGAAAGCCCGTCACTTGTGCGCCTGCTCGATCAGCTGTGCAAAGCCGGGCTGGTGCAGCGCACCGAAGACCCCACGGACCGCCGCGCCAAGGCCTTGAGCCTGACCGACGCCGGCCGCGCTTTGGCCAATTCCATCGAGGAAGAGCTGATCCGCCTGCGCCGCGACATCTTCAGTCACGTCGACCCGGCGGATCTTGAGGCGACGTTGCGCGTGTTCAACGCCATTGCCCAGGCCACACCGATGGCGCCGGAGTCGTCATCTTGAGCGGCCTGTTCAAAGGCTTTTTCGACGGTGTACCACCGGGCCGCGACTGGTTCTACGGCGTGCGCACGTTCGCGGCCTCGATGCTGGCGCTGTACATCGCGCTGATGATGGAACTGCCCCGCCCTTACTGGGCGATGGCAACGGTGTACATCGTTTCCAGCCCGTTCGTGGCGCCGACCAGCTCCAAGGCGCTGTACCGCGCAGCCGGCACTTTGTTGGGCGCGGCCGCTTCGGTGATGCTGGTGCCGATGTTCGTGCAGACGCCGTTTTTGCTGGCGGTGGTCATCGCGCTGTGGACCGGCACCCTGCTGTTTCTGTCCCTGCATTTGCGCACCGCCAACAGCTACGCGCTGATGCTGGCCGGCTACACGATGCCGCTGATTTCCTTTCCCGTGGTCGACAACCCCCAGGCGGTGTTCGACATCGCCGTCTCGCGCACCGAGGAGATCTTCCTCGGCATCGTCTGCGCCGCCGTGGTCGGCGCGATGTTCTGGCCACGTCGGCTGGCGCCGGTGCTGGTCGATGCGATGAGCAAGTGGTTCAAGGACGCCTCGGCTTACAGCGATCTATTTCTCTCCCGCACCGCCACGCCGGAAGCGGTCGGCGGCCTGCGCACGGCCATGGTCGGCACCTTCAACAGCCTGGAGCTGATGATCGGCCAGTTGCCCCACGAAGGCGCCCATCGCCAGACCGTGCGCAACGCCAAAGAGCTGCGCGGCCGGATGATTCACCTGCTGCCGGTGATTGATGCCCTGGACGATGCCCTTTGGGCGCTGGAGCGGCGTTCGCCCGAGCACGTCGCTGACCTTGCGCCGCTGTTGATCGAGTGCCGCGACTGGGTCGAGCAGACCGCCGAAGGCGCGCCGATCAAGTATTGGAAAGCGCTGCACGCCGAACTCGACCGCCTGCAACCGACACCCGCGCAGATCGACGATCGCCGGCAACTGCTGCTGTCGAACGCGCTGTATCGGCTGCGCGAATGGATCGACTTGTGGCAGGACTGCCGCAGCCTGCAACACGCCATCGAGACCGACGATCACTCGGCTTGGCGGGCGGTGTACCGCCATTGGCGGCTGGGGCGACTGTCGCCGTTCCTCGACCGCGGGATGATGCTGTATTCGGTGGCGACCTCGGTCAGCGCCATCATCGTCGCGTCAGTGCTGTGGATCATGCTGGGCTGGCAAGACGGCGCGAGCGCGGTGGCGCTGGCGGCGGTGTCGTGCAGCTTCTTCGCGGCGATGGACGACCCGGCGCCGCAGATCTACCGCTTCTTCTTCTGGACCATGATGTCGGTGATCTTCGCCAGCCTCTATCTGTTCGTGGTGCTGCCCAACCTGCACGACTTCCCGATGCTGGTCCTGGCGTTTTCGGTGCCGTTTATTTGCGTTGGCACCCTGACCGTGCAACCGAAGTTCTACCTCGGCACGCTGCTGACCATCGTCAATACCTCATCCTTCATCAGCATCCAGAGCGCCTACGACGCCGACTTCGTTAATTTCGTCAATTCCAACCTGGCCGGGCCGGCGGGTCTGGCGTTCGCCTTCGTCTGGACCCTGATCGTCAGGCCGTTCGGCACCGAAGTGGCGGCCAAGCGCATGACCCGCTTCAGTTGGCGCGACATCGTCTCCCTCAGCGAAGAGGCCACCTTGGCCGAGCACCGGCAAATGGGCGTGCGCATGCTCGACCGGCTGATGCAGCATCTTCCGCGTCTGGCGATCACTGCGCAGGATTCCACCAGCGCGCTGCGTGAAGCCCGCGTCGCCCTGAACATGCTGGATTTGCTGGCGTATATGCCGCGGGTTGACCCAGTGCCGCGCCAGTTGCTGCGCCAAGTGGCGACCGAAGTCGGTGCGCATTTCCGCGCCTGCCTGAAAGCCCGGGAGCGTTTGCCGGCGCCCAAAGGTCTGTTGATGACCATGGACCGCGCCCGCCGCGCGCTGACCTTCAATGGCGAGGGGGATGACGCGGCGCGGATGAATCTGCTGCACGCCCTCAGTGGCTTGCGCCTGGCGCTGCTGCCGGGGGTGGAGATCGTCGATGTGCTCGCCGAGCAGGAAGAACAACCGCCCTATGGCATCGATGGAGCGCCGTTATGATCGGTGATGTGGACATCAGCGGGATTTTCCTCCCGACCTTTCTGGTGCTGATGGGCATCGCTTACCTGATTTTTCTGGTGGTGCACGCCGTGTTGACGCGCGCCCGCTTCTACCGCCTGGTCTGGCACCGGGCTTTGTTCAACGTCGGTCTATACGCTCTGCTGCTCGGCGTCGTGGATACCCTAAGTCGATACCTGATGAAATGAAAAGACCTCTTCTGACGCTGGGCCGCGTGGTCCTGACTCTGCTGGTTGTCACCCTCGCCGCGATCGTCGTCTGGCGCATGGTGATGTATTACATGTACGCGCCCTGGACCCGCGACGGGCACATCCGCGCCGACGTCATCCAGATCGCCCCCGACGTCTCGGGGCTGATCGAGAAGGTCTTGGTGAGCGACAACCAATTGGTCAAGAAAGGCCAGTTGCTGTTCACCATCGATCAGGACCGCTTCCGCCTTGCCCTGCGCCAGGCCCAGGCCACGGTCGCCGAGCGCAAGGAGACCTGGGAACAGGCCCAGCGCGAGAACCGTCGCAATCGCAGCCTCGGCAATCTGGTCGCCCGCGAGCAGCTGGAAGAAAGCCAGTCCAAGGAAGCCCGTGCTTTGTCAGCCCTGAATGAAGCGCAAGTGGCGGTCGACTCGGCGCAACTGAATCTGGACCGCTCGGTGATCCGCAGCCCGGTGGACGGCTACCTCAACGACCGCGCGCCCCGCGACCGCGAATTCGTCAGCGCCGGGCACCCGGTGCTGTCGGTGGTGGACAGCAACTCGTTCCACATCGACGGCTACTTTGAAGAAACCAAACTGGACGGGATTCACATCGGCTCCGGCGTGGACATCCGCGTGATCGGCGACAACGCCCGCCTGCGTGGTCATGTGGTGAGCATTGTCGCGGCGATCGAAGACCGCGACCGCAGCAGCGGCTCGAACCTGCTGCCCAACGTCAATCCGGCGTTCAGCTGGGTGCGTCTGGCCCAGCGGATTCCGGTGCGCATCGCCTTTGATGAAGTACCGGCGGACTTCCGTATGATTGCCGGGCGCACGGCGACGGTGTCGATCATCGATGACGCCCGCGCAGGTGCTCAGGGAAATGACCAACCCGTCCAGCCAGGAGCGCCGAAATGAAACACCGCGCACGCCTGCTGACGGTGGGCATGAGCATGTGCATGGGTTTGCTGCTGTCGGCTTGCACGGTGGTCGGCCCGGATTACACGCTGCCCGATAAAGCCGCCGTGAATCGCCCCGACTTGCAGGGCGAACTGGCCGGTTCGTCGTCCAACGTGGTGTCGGCGCCGGTACCGGCTGACTGGTGGCGGCTGTATCACGACCCGAAACTCGATGAGCTGGTGGGTCAGGCGCTGATATCGAGCACTGACCTGCGCGTCGCGGCGGCAAACCTGCAACGGGCGCGCTTTCAGATGAGCGAGGCGGATGCGGCCGGTGGCTGGAGCGGCACGGCCAAAGCCGGGGCGCAGCGCTTGCAGGAAGCCGGTCAGGCCTATCTGCTGCCGGAAAAAGTACCGGTCGCGAACGTCGGCGATGTCGGCCTGACCACCTCGTACCAGTTCGATCTGTTCGGCGTGTTGCAGCGCGGCATCGAAGCCGCCCAGGCCAACGCCGACGCGACCCAGGCGGCGGCCGACACGGCACGCATCACGCTGGTGGCCGATGTGGTTCGCGCCTACACCCAAGTGTGTGCCGCCAACGAAGAGCGCAACATCGCCCTGCACTCCCTTGACCTGCAGAAGCAGAGCCTGAGCCTGACCCAACGCCTGCGGGACGCCGGCCGTGGCGATGAAACCCAGGTGACGCGCTCGCAAACCCAGTTCAGGTCCCTGCGTGCTGACTTGCCGCGTTACGAAGCGGCGCAGAAGTCGGCGCTGTATCGCCTGTCGATGCTCCTCGCCCGTCCGCTGAATCAGCTGCCCCAAGGGGTGGCGGAATGCGCCGAGCTGCCGCACATTGCCCAGGTCATGCCAGTGGGCGATGGCGCCGCGCTGCTCAAGCGTCGCCCCGATGTGCGCCAGGCTGAACGCCGTCTGGCGATGTCGACGGCGGCCATTGGTGTGGCGACGGGCGAGCTGTATCCCGACATCAGCATCGGCGCGACGGTGGGCACTGTGGGGATTCTCGATGAACTGGGCGATCCGTCGACCAATCGTTGGGGCTTCGGCGGGGTGATCAATTGGACCATCCCGTCCAATGGTGCGCGGGCGCGGATTCACATCGCCGAAGCGTCGAACCAAGCGGCGCTGGCGCATTTTGATGGCGTGGTGCTCAACGCCATCCGCGAGGCGCAGACCGGTTTATCCCAGTACACCGCGCTGCTGCAACGCCGCGATGCGCTGGTGGAAACCGAGGAGTCGGCGCGACAGGCGGCGGACCAGACCCATCGGTTCTTCCTCGCCGGCCGCGAATCCTTCCTCGCCGACCTGCAAGCCACCCGCACCTACACCGACGTCACCGCGCAACTGGCGGCGGCGAACACCCAGGTGGCGATGGGACAGATCGACCTGTTCCTGGCGCTGGGTGGGGGTTGGGAGAACGGGCATAAGTGAGATGCATGGTGTTCTGACTGGCCTCTTCCCGGCTGAAGCCGGTCCCACTAATTGACCGCGTGCATCCAGTGGCACTGGCTGGAACACCATTGTGGGACCGGCTTTAGCCGGGAATGCGTCGGTGGTCACACCGCAAAATTGATGTCGTTCATACCGGCCTCTTCCCGGCTGAAGCCGGTCCTACAGTAGATACGCAGTCCCACTCACGCACCGCGCATTCGCTTGCGATTGAACCCCTGCCGGCCAGCACTGCCTGAGTTTTTAATCATTCAGTCCTATCCGCCCGGAGGCACCCCCGATGCGCACGCTTGAACTGGCAGACAAAACCGTCCCCGTTATCGGTCAGGGCACCTGGCACATGGGTGAGGACCGCCATCAGTTCGAGGCGGAGGTCTCGGCGCTGCAACTGGGCATCGATCTGGGCCTGACGCTGATCGACACCGCCGAGATGTACGGCGAAGGCGGCGCCGAGGAAGTGGTCGGCCAGGCCATTGCCGGGCGCCGCGACGAGGTCATGCTGGTGAGCAAGGTCTACCCGCACAACGCCAGCCGCGCGGGCATTCCGGCGGCGTGCGAGCGCAGCCTCAAGCGCATGAAGACCGACTACATCGATCTGTATTTGCTTCACTGGGCCGGTCAGTACCCGCTGGAAGAAACCGTCGAGGCCTTCGAGCGTCTGCGCGAAGCGGGCAAGATCGGCCGCTGGGGCGTGTCCAACTTCGACGTGTCCGACCTGCTTGAGCTGGACGAGCTCGGCCTCGGCGGCGGATGTGCCACCAATCAGGTGCTGTACAACCCGGAAGAACGCGGAATCGAATATGACCTGCTGCCCTGGATGCAAACCGCCCGGATGCCGCTGATGGCGTACTGCCCGATCGGTCAGGCCGGCAACTTGCTGATGAACCCTGCCATCCTTGAAGTCGCCGAACGCCACGACGCCACCCCGGCGCAAATCAGCCTGGCGTGGGTGCTGCGTCAGGACGGCGTGATCGCCATTCCCAAGGCCGTCACGCCCCATCACCTGGAATTGAACGCCGCTGCGGTTGAGATCGAGCTGTCCATCGAGGATGAATTGTTGATTGATTCCTCATGGCCGGCGCCCCTGCGCAAGACGCGCCTGTCAATGGTCTGAACAAGACTACTGGCCGACACAAACCGTCACAAAACTGTCAAAACCCCTTGCGATGATGCCGCTTTCGATCTCGTGCCCTGCGGGGCACTTCCCGTCTGCGAGCCTTCATGAATCAACGCATCGCCCACCATCAGGACTCCGATCTGTTTGGCTTGCTGTACGGGTTCCGCTTCCGTCCCGAGGAACCCGGCCGCGAACTGGATTCGACGGCGGCGCTTGAATGCCTGCGCCAGCCCACCGCGCCGGACGAGTTTGTCTGGCTGCACCTGAACCTGACCCACGCCAGCTGTGAACGCTGGCTGAAAACCAACCTCGACCTGCCCGACGAGTTCCTCGAAGCCCTGCACGAAGGGTCGCGCTCCACGCGCATCGAACACGTCGACTCTGCCCTGCTCGCCGTGGTCAACGACGTGGTCTTCGACTTCAACCGCGTCTCCACCGACATCGCCACGATGTGGGTCTGCGTGCGCAGCAACCTGATGATCTCCGCGCGCCATCAGCCGTTGCGTTCAGTGGACCGGCTGCGCTCGTCGGTGAAACAGGGCGAAACCTTCCGCTCCCCGCTGGAACTGCTCGCCCACCTGCTGCGCGACCAGAGCGACGTGCTGAGCCAGTTCATGCGCAAGACCAGCATCAGCGTCGACAAAATCGAAGACCAGCTTCTGTCCCAACGCCTGAGCAACAACCGCTCGGAACTGGGCGCCATGCGTCGGGTGCTGGTGCGCCTGCAACGGCTGCTGGCCCTGGAACCCGGCTCGCTGATGCGCCTGCTGCACCGACCGCCGCAGTGGCTGCTGGAGGAGGATTTGCAGGAGCTGCGGCAATCCACCGAAGAGTCGGCGCTGGTGATCAGCGACCTCACCGCCCTCGGCGAACGGATCAAACTGCTGCAGGAAGAAATCGCCGCCAACCTCAACGAACAGAGCAGCCGCACGCTGTTCACCCTCACCGTCGTCACCGTGCTGGCGCTGCCGATCAACATCGTCGCGGGTTTCTTCGGCATGAACGTCGGCGGTATACCACTGGCGTCCGATCCCCATGGGTTCTGGGTGCTGGTCGCGCTGGTGGCGACGTTTACGTTTATTGCGGGAAGGTGGGCGTTTCGCAAGAGTCGTGACTATTAGCGGCAGCGTCATTAGCGCGTCCATTGGTCTCTGACCCCAGCAAATCCGCGCAAAACGTGACCCGTGTCGCATCTCTGTCACATTTTGTAATGATCATGGTCATTATCCCTCATCAACAGGATTGTGCCCCATGGCGACCCCCACACTGGCTCAAGGCTCTCTGCAACAGGGACCCGGACTGAGTGCTCAATTCGGGCGCAAGCCTGGCATGACGACGATGGTGATTTTCTTCGTTGTGCTGGCATTGGGCCTGTTCTATACCGGCTACAGCCTCAAGCAGGACATGGACGATCTGGGTACCGTCGTGCTGACCTGGACGCCGTTCATTCTGCTTGGCGTGGCATTGGTCATCGCGCTGGGCTTTGAGTTCGTCAACGGTTTCCACGACACCGCCAACGCCGTCGCGACCGTCATCTACACCCACTCTCTGCCGCCGAACTTCGCCGTGGTCTGGTCAGGAACCTTCAACTTTCTGGGCGTGCTGTTTTCCAGCGGCGCGGTGGCGTTCGGCATCATTGCCCTGCTGCCGGTCGAACTGATCCTGCAGGTCGGTTCATCGGCGGGTTACGCGATGATCTTCGCCCTGCTCATCGCCGCGATCCTGTGGAACCTCGGCACTTGGTGGCTGGGTCTGCCGGCCTCGTCTTCCCACACGCTGATCGGTTCGATCATCGGCGTCGGCATTGCCAACGCGTTGATGCATGGCCGCGACGGCACCAGCGGCGTGGACTGGTCCCAGGCGACCAAGGTCGGTTATTCGCTGCTGCTCTCGCCGCTGGTGGGCTTCACCTGCGCCGCACTGTTGCTGATGGCGCTGCGCATGTTCGTGAAGAACCGCGCGCTGTACAAAGCGCCGGAAGGCAACAAGCCGCCGCCGATCTGGATTCGTGGTCTGTTGATCCTGACTTGCACCGGCGTTTCCTTCGCCCACGGCTCGAACGACGGCCAGAAAGGCATGGGTCTGATCATGCTGATTCTGGTGGGTACGCTGCCCATGGCTTACGCGCTGAACCGCGCCATGCCGGCCGATCAATCGGTGCAATTCGCTGCAGTCGCCCAGGTCACTCAACAGGCCCTGACCAAAGCGGCGCCGCTTCCCGCGCCGGCCGATTCCCGCCAGACGCTGTCGACTTACATCCGCGACAAGCAGGCCACGCCTGACCTGATCCCTGCGCTGGCGGTGATGGCCGGCAAGATCGGCGATCAGGTCGCCAGTTACGGATCACTGGCCAAGGTGCCAGCCGAAGCCACGGCCAACGTACGAAACGACATGTACCTGACGTCGGAAGCCATCCGTGTGATGGACAAGAACAAGGTCGGTAACTTCGACGCCGACACCCAGGCCAAAGTCGACACGTTCAAGGAGCAAATTGATACCGCGACGCGCTTCATTCCGCTGTGGGTCAAGGTGGCCGTAGCGATCGCGCTGGGCCTGGGCACCATGGTGGGCTGGAAACGCATCGTGATCACGGTCGGGGAAAAGATCGGCAAAACCCACCTGACCTACGCCCAGGGCGCATCGGCTGAAGTCGTTGCGATGCTGACCATTGGCGCGGCGGACATGTATGGATTGCCGGTCTCGACCACCCACGTTCTGTCCTCGGGCGTGGCCGGCAGCATGGTCGCCAACGGGGCCGGCCTGCAGATGCGCACCTTGCGCAATCTGGCGATGGCATGGGTGCTGACTCTGCCTGCCGCGATCCTGTTGTCGGGCAGCCTGTACTGGCTGTTCACCCAGATTTTCTGATGTCGAAGCGTCTCCCGTACTCTCCTTCAGGCGCTTCGGCGCCTGTTTTTTTGCGCGGTGTTCTGACCCGGCGCAGGTCTGTAACTCGCCCTAAATCAGGTAGGCGGGTTTGACAGGCCCACTGCAGATTCGCGTGGAATGCACGACTTGTGGGAGTGAGCTTGCTCACGAAGACGGCGTTTCAGGCGCCGAGAATGCAGCGGTTGTTCCGGCTCCTTCGTGAGCAAGCTCACTCCCACAAGATCTTACCCGTCAGCTGCATCTTCAAAGGATACAAATCCGGGCATATCTCTAACGGTTATAAAAATATGGGATTCAGTTCTTTTACGGAATAAATCGGAGCCTTTATAACGGGTGCACTTGTCACAAGCCCACCGATTCCGCTCGAAGGATTTCTCATGGATGTTTTCTGGTTTCTACCGACACACGGCGACGGCCATTACCTGGGCACGACCAAGGGCGCGCGCCCGGTCACGCTCAATTACCTGAAGCAGGTCGCCCAGGCCGCCGATGATCTGGGTTACCACGGCGTGCTGATTCCGACCGGCCGCTCCTGCGAAGACTCCTGGGTGATCGCATCGGCCCTCGTGCCGCTGACCGAGCGTTTGCGTTATCTGGTAGCGATTCGTCCGGGGATCATTTCTCCGACCGTCTCCGCGCGCATGGCCGCGACGCTGGATCGTTTGTCCGGTGGACGCCTGCTGATCAACGTCGTGACCGGTGGCGACCCGGATGAAAACCGTGGCGACGGCAGCTTCCTCGATCACAGCGAGCGCTACGAAGTCACCGACGAATTCCTGAAGATCTGGCGCCGTGTGTTGCAGGGCGAAGCCGTGGACTTCGAAGGCAAGCACCTGAAAGTGCAGAACGCCAAAGCCCTGTACCCGCCGATCCAGAAGCCCTATCCGCCGCTGTATTTTGGTGGTTCCTCCGAGGCGGCCCACGAACTGGCCGCCGAGCAGGTCGATGTGTATCTCACTTGGGGCGAGCCCCCTGCCGCCGTGGCCGAGAAGCTGGCGGACGTGCGTGAGCGCGCCGCACGCAACGGTCGCACTGTCAAGTTCGGCATCCGGCTGCACGTCATCGTCCGCGAGACCAGCGAAGAAGCCTGGAAAGCCGCGGACACCCTGATCGAGCACATCAGCGACGAAACCATCGCCGCCGCGCAGAAATCCTTCTCGCGGTTCGACTCCGAAGGCCAGCGCCGCATGGCCGCGCTGCACGACGGTCGTCGCGACAACCTGGAAATCGCCCCGAACCTGTGGGCCGGCGTCGGCCTGGTACGGGGCGGTGCGGGCACAGCGCTGGTGGGCAATCCCCAGGAAGTCGCCGCGCGGATCAAGGAATACGCAGACCTGGGCATCGAAAGCTTCATCTTCTCCGGCTACCCGCACCTGGAAGAAGCCTATCGCTTCGCCGAGCTGGTGTTCCCGCTGTTGCCCGAGCCGTATCGGAGCCTCGCAGGCCGCGGCATCACCAACCTCACCGGCCCGTTCGGCGAGATGATTGCCAACGACTTGCCGCCGCAGAAGTAAGTTTCACCGCCCCCCCTGGAAAACAACCGCCTGCTGCGCGCCCGCGCAGCATGTGGGAAGCGGTTGATCTGCCAGCGCGACAACGGCCATCGCGACAAGGAGTCCTTCATGACAGCCAGCTTACCGTTCCAACCACAAGTGATCCCCATGCAGCTATTGACCCTACCGCCCTCGCCGGCCCTGGCCACTTCGATCCGCGCCACCGCGCAGGTGTTCGAGGACCCGAGGTCCCAGGCGCTGCTGGCCCACATTGAACAAGTCGCGCCCAGTGATGCCAGCGTGCTGATCATCGGCGAAACCGGCACCGGCAAAGAGCTGGTGGCGCGGCACATTCACAACCTGAGCAGCCGTCGCCACCAGCCGTTCGTAGCCGTCAACTGCGGTGCGTTTTCAGAATCGCTGGTGGAAGCCGAGCTGTTCGGCCAGGAAAAAGGCGCGTTCACCGGCGCCCTCACCGCCAAGGCCGGCTGGTTCGAAGAAGCCAACGGCGGCACGCTGTTTCTCGACGAAATCGGCGATCTGCCCCTGGCGATTCAGGTCAAGCTGCTGCGCGTCCTGCAGGAGCGCGAAGTGGTGCGGCTGGGTTCGCGCAAAAGCACGCCGATCAACGTGCGGGTTCTGGCGGCGACCAACGTGCAACTGGAACGCGCGATCAACGCCGGGCATTTTCGCGAAGACCTGTTCTACCGCCTGAATGTCGTCAATCTGGAGCTGAGCACCCTGCGCGAACGGCCGGGCGACATCATGCCGCTGAGCCGGCACTTCATCGACGTCTACAGCCAGCGTCTGGGTTGCGGACCGATTCAGATCAGCGCGGATGCCGAGCACAAGCTGCGCACCTACGGCTGGCCGGGGAATATCCGCGAGCTGGAAAACGTCATTCACCACACCCTGCTGATCTGCCGCAACGGCGTGATTCAGTCGAGCGACCTGCGCCTGTCGAACCTGCGCCTTGAACGCCAGGAAGACTCAGCCCCCGCCGTCGACGATTCCACCGACGCCCTGCTGGCCCGGGCGTTCCAGCGTCTGTTCGAGGAGCAGGCCGGCGCGCTGCACGAGAAGGTCGAAGACGCCCTGTTGCGCGCGGCCTATCGCTTCAGCCACTACAACCAGGTGCACACCGCGCAACTGCTGGGGTTGAGTCGCAACGTCGTGCGCGCGCGGCTGATCAAGATCGGCGAACTGGCCGTCAACAAGCGCCGTCCCGGTGAACAGACCCAGGGTGAGCAGATGCTGCATTTGTCGGTGTGATCCCACAGCGATGCAACCTGTAGGACTGCGCTCACCCCTGACGCGGTCCTACGATTTCCCCCGCCACTTCGTACGCGTTGAAGATCATCGACGTGGCACGGTGTCGACGAATCAACTCCCACATGTCCCCTTCGCCCTGCTCGGCGTTTTCGAACGCACGCTCGCAGTCGGTCTTCGACAGCCATTGCACATGGCTCAGCACCCGCTGACGGTCTTCGCTGACCTGCACGCTGGCGCGGACGAAGCCTGGGTAGGTCCGCGTAAACTGCTCGAAACGCTCGTTGAGCGCACCGACCAGCCCGGCCTGATGCTGCGGGTCGACAGCGAACTCAACGAACTGACTGTACGGAAGATGGGCGGCTGCTGGTGTCATGAACGTTCTCCACAGATGACGGTTGTTGCTGAACAGGGTGCTGCGCGAACCGGTATGGCCCCCTACGTTTCTTGCGCCGGTGGCCCACTTGCCAAGGCGGTCCGGCCAAGGGATGCTGCGCAGGATAAAACCTCCAGTTAACTGGAGGTCAAGCGTCGTTCGGCACACAGGAAGATTGCATGCTTACCCAGGACATCCCGCCCATCGCCCGCGAACTCACCGTCGGCCAGCTGTCCGCCCGCAGCGGCGTGGCCATCACCGCGCTGCGCTTTTACGAGGCCAAAGGCCTGATCAGCAGCCAGCGCAACGCCGGCAATCAGCGTCGCTACCCCAGGGACGTGCTGCGTCGGGTGGCCTTGATCAAAACCGCCCAGCGCCTGGGCATTCCGCTGGCGACCATCCAGACCGCGCTGCAGACCCTGCCCCAGGACCGACCGCCCAGCCTTGACGACTGGACCCGGTTATCCGAGCGCTGGAAAACCGATCTGGATGAACGCATCAACCGCCTCACCGCCCTGCGCGACCAACTCAATGGCTGCATCGGCTGCGGCTGCCTGTCGATGGAGGCCTGCCCGCTGCGCAACTTCGGCGACAGCCTGAGCGAGCAAGGCGCCGGGCCGCGCCTGCTGGATCAGGATTGAAGGTTCTGCGGACTGACCAAGGTGCCGGCCAACGTCTGGTCCGCCAGTGACAGATGCATCTGCTGCATCGCTTGATTGAGCTGGTTGGTGGCCTGAATGAGCGAGTTGGTCATGGCCATGATTTCCATCTGCAACTGGCGCATTTTGCCCTCCCGGGCGCGGGGCGAGAGCGACCGGTCGCTCATGAACGCGTGCATGTCCTGCATGCGTTTGGCAATGCGCTCCTGAATCGAGCGGATCAGCTTGAGCTGCTCCTTGATCCGGTCAGGCAAGTGGGTGGCGTCGATGTCGGCGTTCTTGTCACCCTTCTTCGGCACCCTCTGCGCGTCCGGCGAGAGCAGCACTTCGATACCCTGGCGCACCTGCTCGGCGGCGCTGGCGGTCTGACTTGCGTCGTCGGCGGCTGTAGAAGTGGACACGACGGAGGGCGGCAGCAGCAGCAGTGCTGCCTCCGCAGGATTTCTGAAACTCAAGCTCAACATGAACGATGGCCTCCATAGCCCTGTGCACTCGCTGACGTCCCTGTCGCCTCTTGATGAAAAGCGGGCGGTCTTACCGGGTCGATATTGGGCTTTCGGCTCGTTCGGAGCGTGCTTTAGGAGGGGTTGCGGAAAGTGTGTCGTGGTCGACACAATTTCCTGCGGCTTCACGACGGTACGGTGCTCAACGCCGCCAACCGCGCCGCCAGCGCTTTGGCCTGCAACGCCACGTCGGTTACGGCGGTGCTTTCCCACCACAGACCACGCAAGGGCGGGCCCATGGCATAAAGCCGCGTTGAGGCACGCCCCTCGGCGTCCATGACCGCGCCCCCCGCATCGGCGGCAATGCCCAGCGCCAGCGGCCCCGGCTGAATCAGGCCGCGCGCCAGCAGATTGCGCGGCAGCGCACGGTCGACCCGGCGCCAGTCGTATTGAATGCCGGTCGAGTTGATCAGCGCTGCGCCGCTCTCTTTGCTGGCCGTGTCCTGGCCGCGATAGCGAACGCTGATGGAGACCTGTCGGGCCTCGGCGCCCTCAACGCTGAGCAACGAGGCGGCGTGGATGTGCAGGCGCCCTTCGTCGATCAGCCTGTCCAGCAAGTGCGCGCTGGGCGGCGGCGAGCGGTGGTGATGGCTTTCCCACCACGGACGGATATGGCGTACGAATTGGCGGCGCTGCAGGTCAGACGCCTGACTCCACAGCCGTGGAATATGCACGCGCACAGTGTCGAGCGGCGCCTGCCAGTCGATGCCCTGCTCCGCCGCTTGAGCGCACTGCTCGCGCAAGGCCCTGACCAGTTGCCGGGTACTGCGAATGTTCGGGTCGGCGGCGAGGAAGTCCGGCCACGTTGGCGGCTGACGGCGCACGTGGGGCAGCAGGCCGTGGCGTGAAAACACGTCGATGGGCCCAAGGTGACCGGCTTGCTCCAGGGACACCACGGCGTCGACCATGGTCAGGCCCGAGCCGATGATCAGCACGCGGCCCTGGGGGTCGAGCTGGCCCATGGCGCTTACGTCCCACGGATCAACAGCGGCGGCATTAAGGGCGTTTGAATCGCGCTGGGGCGTGCGCGCGGCGGCGAACATGCCCGTCGCCAGTACGCCGAAGCGGCCGGTCAAGTGCTCGCCGCTCGCGAGGGTCAGGCGCAGGCCGGCTGCGTGAGTCTGCAGGTCGGTGACTTCACCGCGCACGTGTTCAACGGTCGAACCGTAACGCTCGCCGACCACCCGCGCCTCGGCCAGGCGCTGCTGAACGTACAGACCGAAGATCCCGCGGGGCGGAAACAGCTCGGCCACCGGCACGTGCTGCTGATCAGACTCCGGCCAGCCGCCGGCGGCGATGTAGTCGGTCAGCCAGCGGGTCAGATCGTCTATATCGTCCGGGTCAACGCTCATGCGCGCGGCGTTGCCGTTCAGCGTGTGGCCCAGCTCGGTGGCGCTGTAGGCCTCGCCCCGGCCCAACTCGCTGCGTGATTCGACGATCATGATCCGCCGCTGGACCGGCAGGCGCAGCAGCTGCACCGCCAGCATCGTGCCGCTGAGGCCACCGCCGACGATGAGGATGTCGGCGTCAGGTCCCTTGTGTGCAGCGCTCATTGCGTCTCCCCTTCTCTTCGCCCCGCGGGCGCACACCGCTGATTATGAACAGCGTGGCAGCGGATTCAAGCCGACGTCAGCCCTTGCGTTTCATGTCCAGCCGCCGCAGATGGCAGGTCACTTCTTCGCGGTCGTGGTAAAGCTGCTTGCAACCGATAGCGACCTTGACGCCGCGCGCCTTGAAGCCGTCTTCGATGCGCTCCAGCAGGCGTCGCACTTCGGCGTAGCGCTGTTTCATCGGCAACTTCAGATTGACCACGGCCTCGCGGCACAGACCTTCGCCCAGCCAGGTTTCCAGCAGCGCGGCGTTGCGTGCGGGCTTCTCGACGATGTCGCAGACCATCCAGTCCACCGGCTGACGCGGCTTGAAGGTAAAACCGTCCGCCATCAAGTGCTGCACCAGCCCGGTGTCCATGAGGCTTTCGGCCATCGGTCCGTTATCGATGGCGGTGACCAGCATGCCGCGCCGCACCAGTTGATAGGTCCAGCCACCGGGGGCTGCACCGAGGTCGACGCCGGTCATGTCGCCCGACAGACGCTCGTCCCACTGATCCCGGGGGATGAAGTGGTGCCAGGCCTCTTCCAGCTTGAGGGTGGAGCGGCTCGGCGCTTCCCGGGGAAATTTCAGGCGTGGAATGCCCATGGGCCACATCGCTGAATTATCTGCGTCGGCCAGCCCGAGGAACACTTCGCGCCCGCTTTTGAACGTCAGCAGCAAACGCGGCAGGCTCGGGTTGTCGACCAGTTTGCCGGCCTTCTCCAGCGCCTTGCGCAACGGTGCTTCGAACTTGCGGCAGAAGGTCGAGAGCTCCTTGCCGTCGTTGGTGTCGACCACTTCCAGCCACAGGCTGCCGCACGGCGCAAAGCCGGCCACGTGCTCGAGGATTACGCTGATGCGGTCGGTTTCGGGAAGCTGGACAAACCCGCCACGGGCCCACTGCCGGGGGAAAATCAGCTCGCGGAACTTCAGGCTATTCATCAGCCGTTCCGCGCCATCGGCCTCGGTGCAGATGAATTCGGCACAGGCGGCGTCAGTCTTGGCCTTGGCGTAGCCGGACACCTCAAGGCGAGCGGCGTGCTCGCTGAGTTCCGAGCAGACCTCGCTTTCGAAGCCGGGGCGGCAATGCATGAAAAGGGTGTTCACGGGACGGTCTCCTCGCGCGCCACGAATCAGGTCGCGGCGCAAGCTGTACATGAGGATTAACCTCAATGACTCGAAAGCGGCGCATGATAGCCGAATCAGGAACCACTGGCTCAGCCGGCGGGTCCAGTACTACTCAATGAGCATTTAAAGGCGCCGCCCAGAGCGCCGAAGCAAGACCCGTCTTACCGTCGATCGCCCGTCCGCGCGTACTGCACGGACCGTCAAGGAGTCAGTCATGCCCTCCCTCGATAGCCTGAAAAGCCTCAAAACCCTCGAAGTCAGCAACAAGACCTACCACTACTTCAGCCTCCCGGATGCCGCGCGCACGCTGGGCAATCTCGACAAATTGCCGATGTCGCTCAAGGTGCTGCTGGAAAACCTGCTGCGCTGGGAAGACAACCACACGGTGACCGGCGACGACCTCAAGGCCCTAGCCGACTGGCTGACCGAGCGCAAATCCCATCGGGAAATCCAGTACCGCCCCGCGCGCGTGCTGATGCAGGATTTCACCGGCGTGCCGGCCGTGGTTGACCTCGCCGCCATGCGCGCGGCCGTGGCCAAGGCCGGTGGCGATCCGCAGCGCATCAACCCGCTGTCGCCGGTGGATCTGGTCATCGATCACTCGGTCATGGTTGACCGCTTCGGCGACGACAAGGCCTTCGGCGAGAACGTCGACATCGAGATGCAGCGCAACGGTGAGCGTTACGCGTTCCTGCGCTGGGGCCAGAACGCCTTCGATAACTTCAGCGTGGTGCCGCCGGGCACCGGGATCTGCCACCAGGTCAACCTGGAATACCTCGGCCGCACCGTGTGGACCAAGGAAGAAGACGGCCGCACCTACGCCTTCCCGGACACGCTGGTCGGTACCGATTCCCACACCACCATGATCAACGGCCTCGGCGTACTGGGCTGGGGCGTCGGTGGTATCGAGGCGGAAGCGGCCATGCTCGGCCAGCCGGTGTCGATGCTGATTCCGGAAGTCATCGGCTTCAAGCTCACCGGCAAACTGCGCGAAGGCATCACCGCCACCGACCTGGTGCTGACCGTGACGCAAATGCTGCGCAAGAAAGGCGTGGTCGGTAAGTTCGTCGAATTCTATGGCGATGGCCTGGCGGACTTGCCGCTGGCGGATCGGGCCACCATTGCCAACATGGCCCCGGAATACGGCGCGACGTGCGGGTTCTTCCCAGTCGACGACGTCACGCTGGATTACCTGCGCCTGTCGGGCCGTCCGGACGAAACGGTGCAATTGGTTGAGGCCTATTGCAAGGCCCAGGGCCTGTGGCGCCTGCCCGGTCAGGAACCGGCGTTCACCGATGCGCTGGAGCTGGACATGGGTTCTGTCGTGGCCAGCCTCGCAGGGCCAAAACGTCCGCAAGACCGCGTTCCCCTTCCCGATGTGTCCAAGGCCTTCAGCGACTTCCTGGGCCTGGCGGTCAGCCCGAGCAAACACGAAGAAGGCCGACTGGAGAGCGAAGGTGGCGGCGGTGTCGCGGTGGGCAATGCGGCGCAGGTGGGCGAGGCTGAGTATGAATATAACGGCCAGACCTATCGCCTGAAGAACGGCGCGGTGGTCATTGCGGCGATCACGTCCTGCACCAACACCTCCAACCCCAGCGTGATGATGGCGGCCGGCCTGCTGGCGAAAAAAGCCGTGGAGAAAGGCTTGACGCGCAAACCCTGGGTGAAGAGCTCGCTGGCGCCCGGCTCGAAGGTGGTGACCGACTACTACAACGCGGCTGGTCTCACCCAGTATCTCGATCAGTTGGGCTTCGACCTGGTGGGTTATGGCTGCACCACCTGCATCGGCAACTCGGGGCCGCTTCCTGACCCGATCGAAAAGGCCATTCAGCAGTCGGACCTGACCGTTGCGTCGGTGCTGTCGGGCAACCGCAATTTCGAAGGCCGCGTGCACCCGCTGGTGAAAACCAACTGGCTGGCCTCGCCGCCGCTGGTGGTCGCTTACGCCTTGGCCGGCACCGTGCGCACCGACCTGAGCAGCGAACCCCTGGGCGAAGGCAGCGACGGCCAGCCGGTGTACCTGCGCGATATCTGGCCAACCCAGCAGGAAATCGCCGAGGCGGTCTTGAACGTCAGCACCAGCATGTTTCACAAGGAATACGCCGAGGTGTTTGCCGGTGACGAGCAGTGGCAGGCCATTGAGGTGCCCGAGGCGGCGACCTACGTCTGGCAGCCGGACTCGACCTACATTCAGCACCCGCCGTTTTTCGAGGACGTCGCCGGGCCATTGCCGGTCATCGCCGACGTGCAGCAGGCTCGCGTGCTGGCGGTGCTGGGCGACTCGGTGACCACCGACCACATCTCACCTGCGGGCAACATCAAACTCGACAGCCCGGCCGGGCGTTATCTGCGCAGCAAGGGCGTGGAATACAAGGACTTCAACTCCTACGGCTCGCGGCGCGGCAACCATGAGGTGATGATGCGCGGCACCTTCGCCAACATCCGCATTCGCAACGAAATGCTCGGCGGTGAAGAAGGCGGCTACACGCTGCACGTGCCCACCGACGAGAAGCTGCCGATCTATGACGCGGCCATGCGTTATCAGGACGAAGGCACGCCGCTGGTGGTCATTGCCGGTCAGGAATACGGCACGGGCTCCAGTCGCGACTGGGCGGCGAAAGGCACAAATCTGCTGGGCGTCAAGGCAGTCATCGCCGAGAGTTTCGAGCGCATTCACCGGTCCAATCTGGTCGGCATGGGTGTCCTGCCGCTGCAGTTCAAGGCAGGCGAAAGCCGCAAAACCCTGGGCCTGACCGGCAAGGAAGTGCTGAACATCACCGGGCTCACCGGCGCCACGCTGCAACCGGGCATGAGCTTGGCGGTGCAGATCACCCGGGAGGACGGGCAGCAGGAAAACATCAACGTGCTGTGCCGGATCGATACCCTGAATGAAGTGGAGTACTTCAAGGCGGGAGGGATTCTGCATTACGTCTTGCGGCAGCTGATTGCGTCCTGAGCCTCACCCCTGCTGAAGCCGGTCTCGCTGTCAGTGGGACTGGCTTTAGCCGGGAAGGCGTCAGATGCCACAACGCAATATCAATGGTGCTCAAACCGGCCTCTTCCCGGCTGAAGCCGGTCCTACGGGCACATCGCGTGCTGTTAGTGGGACCGGCTTTAGCCGGGAAGGCGTCGTCTGCCTCACCGCAAATTGCCAGCGTCTAACCCAAATCCCTTGTTATCAGAAACGCCCTACACGACCTTCGCCCTGCATCCACGAAACAATCGGACCAGCTCCCCGTTGATCCGACATACACACGCGTTTAATCAACGTTAAAATCGCCAGCCTATTCCGACGCTCAAGGACGACTTCATGTCGGTGCAACGCTGGACTTCCCTCCTTCTGCTCTCTCTCGGCTACTGCCTGGCGCTGCTTTACGGCCAGCTCAGCGTTCCCGTGGTCATCACGTTCGGACTGCTGATCATGGCCGGCATCTGCGTCAGCCATTTCCAGCACCGCGCCGTGCGCCTCTTCGGCCACGCCCTGTTTATTGCAATGGCAGCGGGGCTGGCCAGTCACTGGCTGCCCGGTTTCCTCAGCGCAAGGGCGATTGCCGGCGTGCGCCTCAGCCCCGAGGCCGCGCCGTATTCGATGTACCTGAATCTCGACAAGCCCCTTATCGGCTTCTGGATCGCCATCACCTGCCCCTGGGTGTTTATCGCATTCAGTCCCCGACGCTGGCTGGGCGTCACCAGCATCGCCTTGCCCGTCACCGCCGCAGCGTGTCTATCAACGGCGCTGCTGATGGGCCTCGTCGGCTGGTCGCCCAAGTGGCCCGAGCAAACGGGCATCTGGGCGCTGAACAACCTGCTATTGGTCGCGCTGACCGAGGAACTGCTCTTTCGCGGTTACCTGCAAGGCAGCCTGAAAAGATGGCTGCAACACTTGCCCTGCCACGACGCCCTGGCCATCGGGACAGCCTCGCTGCTGTTCGGTCTTGCGCACATCGGTGCTGGCTGGGAATGGGCGCTTCTGGCGGGCATCGCAGGTGTGGGTTATGGCGTTGCCTATCGACTGGGCGGCCTGCCCGCTGCCGTGCTCACCCACTTCGGCCTGAACCTGCTGCATTTCAGCCTGTTCACCTATCCGATGTTCGATCGCTGAAGAACCGCCCGCGACACCCAACCTATGACGCAGTTCACAAAAGCTTAATTTTTTTCGCTTCGGGCCGATAACTCTTCACAGCCTTCCTGGATCGAATAGCTCATGCGAAATAACCAGCCCATCACTCAACGCGAACGGACCTTCCCGGCGCAGCAACGGTTGATCTCCACCACCGATGCGCGCGGCGTCATCACCTATTGCAACGACGCCTTCATTGAAATCAGCGGTTTTTCCCAAGATGAATTGATCAAATCACCGCACAACACCGTGCGCCATCCGGACGTGCCGACAGCGGTATTCGAACACATGTGGGCCACCCTCAAGCAGGGCCAGCCGTGGATGGGGATCGTCAAGAACCGCTGCAAGAACGGCGACCACTATTGGGTCAACGCTTACGTCACGCCAGTCTTCGAGAACAAACAGGTCGTGGGCTTCGAGTCCGTGCGTATCAAGCCGACCGCTGAACAGGTGCGTCGCGCCGAATCGCTCTACAAACGTCTGAACAGCGGCAAAAGCGCGGTGCCAAGCCGTGACAAGTGGCTGCCGCTGTTGCAGGACTGGCTGCCGTTCATCCTGGTGAGCCAGGTGAGTTTTTTGATTGGCGTGTGGCTGAATTCCCATTGGGGTTTCCTGCTCGCCGCCGCAGTGTCCGTACCGCTTGGCCTGCTGGGGTTGAGCTGGCAACAGCGTGGCCTCAAGCGCCTGCTGCGCCTGGCCGAGCAAACCACCTCCGACCCGTTGATCGCGCAGATGTACACCGACAGTCGCGGCGCACAGGCGCGGCTGGAGATGTCGATCCTCAGCCAGGAAGCGCGTCTCAAGACCTGCCTTACCCGCCTGCAGGACACCGCCGAACACCTCAACGACCAGGCGCGTCAGTCCGACACCCTCGCGCAGGCCAGCTCCACCGGCCTGGAACGTCAGCGCGTCGAAACCGAACAGGTCGCCACCGCCGTCAACCAGATGGCCGCGACCACCCAGGAAGTGGCCAATCACGTGCAGCGCACCGCTGACGCCACGCAACAGGCCAACGAACTGACCCGTCGCGGCCGCGAGATCGCCAGCGACACCCGCGAAGCCATCCAGCGTCTCTCGGCTTCGGTGGGCGAAACCGGCCTGACCGTCACTCAGCTGGCGAAAGACAGCGACGAAATCGGTGGCGTCGTCGACGTCATCAAAGGCATCGCCGACCAGACCAACCTGTTGGCCCTCAACGCCGCCATCGAAGCCGCCCGCGCGGGCGAAATGGGTCGCGGCTTTGCTGTCGTCGCCGATGAAGTCCGCCAACTGGCGCAACGCACCACCGAGTCGACCGGCCAGATCCACGCCCTCATCGCCAAGCTGCAACAGACGGCTACCAACGCGGTTCAGACCATGAACACAGGCCGGCGCCAGGCCGAAGAAGGCGTCGAGCAGGTCATGGAAGCCGACAGGGCGTTGGTAGGCATCAGCGACGCAGTGGCCAACATCACCGACATGACCACGCAGATCGCCGCCGCCACCGAAGAGCAAAGCTCGGTGGCAGAAGAAGTCAGCCGCAACATCAGCACCATCGCGCACCTGGCCGACCAGACCTCCGACGAAGCCCGTCGCTCTGCCACGCTCAGTGCCGAACTGACCCAAACTGCTCACACGCAATACTCCTTGGTGGAACGCTTTAACCGCTGAGTGATTGGTGGGTTATGCGAAGGCCCCGGCAGATTGTCTGCCGGGGCCTTTTTGTTTGTATTGGGGTTTTAAGTAGGACATTTCTGAAAATCATTTGGGGAAGCAGTTTTTGGTTTGAAGCGGGGGTTTGGCTGTTGACAGGGTTTGTAGACCTCTATTAGTTGATTATTGAAAGACGATAAATAGTTACCACCACGGGTGGAGTATTTGTTGATCTGGATAATCAATTTAATGCGCACTCTTTCTGCGGATGGAAAGTAGAGGGGTGTGCTTGATGGAGAAACTTATGAAAACTGAAGACCTTGGCTCCCCGTTCGTCCTCGCAGCTGAGCAGGACGGCTTAGTACCTACCAGCGAACTCGAAAATGATCTAATGATCACTTTTGACGTGCCGGACTTCGTGAAAACCGGCGACTCGTACCAGCTGTTGCTTAACAATATAGAAGTTGGCCCCAGCCAACCCTTTCCGATACTTGATCCGGAAACTAGCGCCAAGGTGACTGCTCACATTCCAAGGAACGAATTTGTCGGTGATGGCATGTACGAAATTGCCTACCGATACATTACTTACCCTGGCGGAAACACCGCGGATTCCAAACCTGCGTTGATTCACGTCGACCGCACCAAACCCGGCGCCACCCTCCTCGCTCCCCTCATCTTCGCCACCGCCACCTTCGGCGATCAACTCGTCGGCCTGCTCCCTGGCTACGCCGGCATGGAACCGGGCGATGTCATCCAGACATTACTCAACGGCGTCGAAGGCCCCGCCCATCAGGTCCAGGCGGAAGAGCTCAACCTCCGACCCGTCGAAATCGTTTTCAGCCGCGAAGACCTGCAAACCCATGCAGCTGAAACCGTGTCCATCGAGTACGTCGTCACCGACCGGGCGGGCAATGCATCCATCACTAGCCTGCCGACCCTGGTTTCACTTAAATTGTAACCAGCTTTCCCGCTATTCAACTGAATACTAAAAGTAACTACCTCCACGCTAATGCGTGGAGGTTTTGTCAACAAAATCGCCAGAGAAAAATAATTTAAATTATTTTTTGTCATCTCGATTCCACAGAACCTACATCTCCGTAGGAAGCGTCTGATGGACTATCAAAATTTTATAGACTACGCGCGATACATAATTATTTAAATCGCTCAAAAACACCGTGAAAAGCGCCGAATTCACATATCAAAAATATATTCAACCACGAATTTTTTTCGGAGAAGCCATGCAATCCCATGCACTTCGCTTGTTTGACAGTCCTATTTTTCGAATCGATCATAGGCATGTGCAGCGCCGCAGTCCTACAAGCAAGCGCCAACACCCAATCCTGTAATCCTCGCACTAGCGATCTGATCAAGGAGTTCCAATGGACGATGAAACGGATATCCAGCCGCCACCCCACTCGCAGCCGAATGAGTCCGATAACGATAACAAGGTAACACTGCCTAACCCGAGAACGACCCGCAGGAAGAAAGGCAAATCACCCGACAAGAGTTCCATCCCGCTCTACGAAGATCTGCAGGCAATACCGCCCGCGGGCAAGAGTGCGGCTGAACAGGCGTTGGTCTACGCCGGCCAGCTTCAGAATGCCCCGGGATTTCCCTGGCATCACGAGATGAAGCACCCGCCTCCGGCGCCGGTATTCGAAGCGCCTTTCATCACCGGTGCCGACCCCGAAGGCCCGACCGACGCACAGCTGCACGTGGGCATCTACATCAATATCCCGCGCTCACCGAAGCTGTGGTTCGGGGATCACCTGAAGCTGCGCTGGGGCCACAACACCTTCTACACCACCATCGGCAAGGTAGAAGGCCGCAAAGGCCCTCGCCTGGTTCAGTACCTCAACAATGAAACCTTGGCGGACTACGAAAGCGGATGCGTCGAGGTGCGCTATGAAGTGGTACGGCGCGCCAAGCTCGTCGGCATTTCGGAAACGCTGACCGTCAACTTGCCGCGCCTGAGGAAGCGACGCGGCAAAGGCTCGCCTCCGGGCCGTCCACCGCGACGGCGCCGGATGCAGCCAAAACCCTAAGCCCACGTAAAAAAGCCCCGACTGCATCGCTGCAGCCGGGGCTTCAAAACCGCGTTTCAACTAGCTGACGCGCGCGTCAGAACGCCAGACGCACGCCCACGTTCGCACCCCAAGGCTGCTCGACATGCTCACCCTTCATGTAATCGAAATCAGCGTGCACCTGAAGTCGCTCGGACAGCGACACCGAAACGCCGGCGCCCAGTTCCGCCCGGGAGCCAAACAGATCGTTGTCGAAACGCTGACCGTTCACGCTGACGTCATTACTGCGGGAGAACTCGTGGGCCCACGCCACCCGTGCGTACGGTTTGACAACGCCGCCGTCCTTCAGGGCGAAGCTGCGTCCCACGGTACTGCCGACTTTACCCAGCACCGACTGCGTCTGGGTGGTTCTGGCCTGCATGCCGTTGTCCAGCGTGTAACTGCTGCCATCGATCCAGACACTGGACACCTGCGCAAACGGCTCGACAAAATACTCATCGCCCAGCTTTATGTGCTTGCCGACTTCCAGCGATCCGCCCAACGCCTTGCTGCTGTAATCGCCCTTGGCCTTGGTGCCATCGCTCATCGCCACCTTCGACTCGTTATGGAACTGGTTGAGTTTCAGCACGCCGTCCAGGTAATAACCGCCCTCCGACAACCACGTGCCATACGCGCCCATGTAGTAGCTGTCGACCTGGCCCGAAGTGCCTCGGCCGATGTCCAGATCCGACTTGCTGTAACCCCCCATCAAACCGAACAACAGCTGACCGTTGCCCACCGGAACCGGCGCATCCGCACCGAAAGACAGACCCTGTTGCTTCTGGCGGTAATCAACGCCGGAATCCAGCGCCGCATTGAAGCGACTGCCATACGTCCGCATCCAGCCGCCGCCCTGCTCCTGGCCGCGCACTTCACCCATGCGACTGCGCAACGTCGTCAGCTCACTGTTCCACACCGTCGGCGCCGTGTTGAACAACGCCAGCGCACTTTTCGTGGAAGGACTGATCTCCTTGCCGGACCCGACGATGAACCAGTCCGTCCCCTGGCGCTCAAGCTCGTAGGAATACACCCCAAGATCCGCCCGACCGCCCACCAGCCCGAACTCGGCATCCCCGCCTTCGGTGTGAACCACCCGCAGCGGGTCGAACTCGGCAGGGACGGCTTCGGTGCCGGTGTTATGCACGCTGAGGAGATGGATACCCTTGGCGACACCTGCCACATTCAGCAAATCGCTTGTCCCATCGTCCAGATTCACGCGCACATCAAATGTACCCCTCCCCGAAAGCTCACCCAACGTAAGCTGGTTGAACGTCGCCCCTTCAAAACGCACTGTTCCGCTGCCCAAGGTAAGCTTGGGAAGAACGGTATCGCCTACCAGCATCCACGCTGCTTCAGAATTAACTGTGAGACTTTCGGCGTTGAGCAGGTTGCCCTTGAAGCGAGCGCTGTTCTGCAACGTTATGTCGAGTTGACTGCCTTCGCCCGCGAGGAAATTCCCCGTAAGACTGCTGTTGTCAACAATCAGTTGCACTTCGCCACTGTCTTGGACGTCGATCAGGTTACCGTTCCCGGCGATCAGCTCAGCGCCATTTCTAACCGTTATTTCAGCAATGCCACGGAACATGTGATTGCCTCTGACTCGAATCGCAGAGTCCGAAAGGCCAACTACCTGAGAGTGATCAATGATGATCGAGTTCGCACCCAGTTCAGGGTCGCCGCTACCGGGGACCTTTCCTGCGGAGGTCGCGATCAACCCGACGCCATCGCCCTCTACGAGGCTATTATCTTGGATCGTGACCTTGGAACTGGCGGCGTAGATTCCCGTTCCCTCGCCATCTGCGCGCATTGCGGCATTCACTCTCGTACCCTCAAGAGTGACGGTGCCGGCACCTACCTCAATGCCTCTCCCCAGCCCAGCTATCTGACTACTGAGAAACTTCGCTTGGGACTCAGCGCCGCCAAGCCGCTGCAGCCGAATAGCTGGTCGGGGCGAGCTGCTGATTACCGCACCAGCAGCATTAATCCGCCCCCCGGAAAGCATGACCGCCGCTTCCGTGAAGGCATCATTCAGGGTATGCCGTACCGCACCTCCATTTATATTAAGCACCCCTCCCAAACCTGGGCCGGAGACCTTATTTATTTGAGCACCGGGAGACAAGTTCAGGGTTGCTCCGGGCCCGGCCAGCACATAATCCAGACCAGTGTTGTGATCCACATTCTCAACTTGACCGGCAGGGACGATAACCGAAAAAGTGGATTTGGAAGTTTGGTCTTCTGCAGACACCTGACTTGCCAGCGACATACTCAATATGACGGTGGCGGCTTGCCCATAAGACGCAGCGATAGACCGCTTACAAGTACGTTGAATCACGATAGACATCTCAATCACAAAAAAGAGCGCTCACAATGCAGTACCCATACGAACCAAGTACAAGCGAAACTATTTTTTTTGCCCCGAAATTTCTGAACTTTTTGTAGTCCCATTCTTACAGATAGGACATTTATCGAACCTGCAGCCAACGCTGCCCGGCAAAAATATAAATATGCATATTTGAAACACTCAACGACATATCGAATATGGAGCACTTGATCAAAGCGATCGATCAGCGAATCGCATTCTTATATGTAAAAATGCCGCCACAGCATTGACAGCTGGATCGAGGTGAGATTATGTACATTACGTACCTGAAGCAACACAGAGACCACCGAGCTTTTTTGAAAACTACGTCACCGCACAATAAATATTGACAGCAGGAAAACTTCTCTATTACGTGGCGTAACTATCTAAAAGATTTAACTCGCAAGCATCGGCCAATTAGCCATCACACTCCGTGATGGCGATATAAAAATTCAGGCAGCCTCATTCTGGCCAATGCTATCGGCTGCCTTTTTTCCAGGAGAAACACAATGTGCAATTCAACAAATCGCTCGACTGTGACCCGTCAATCACGCGGACCTTCCAAGGCACTCGCTACGCCAAGTATCCCAACAGCTGATCCAATTGACGGCTTGCTTACCCTTGAAGCTCTCCTTCAGCCCGTTCAGATCGTATTTCCATGCTGGAACGAGGCGCTGCCTGGGGACTCTTGCCAAATTACTTGGGGTAAAGAAACCCTGACAGACCAATTTTTTATCACTGACGAGACACCAGGCACGCTCATATCCCTAGTAGTCCCGCCAGAACTTCTCAGAGATGGAGAATATAATGTCGGCTACGCCGCAACCAATGAGGGCGGTGCGGTATCTGTAAAGTCTCCGCAGATTCCGCTCATCGTAGATACAGTCGCACCCGGCGGTGACCTAATCGCCCCCATGATTTTTCCCTCCCAAACGCAGGACGGAATTCTGACCGCAGACGAGCTAACTGAACTTGGCGGTACTCTTGTTGCTGAAGTTCCGGGTTACTCAGGGATGGCATGGGGCGACCAGATTCGAACTATGTGGGGGTCGACCGCCGGACCTGAGCACACTGTGACCTCGTCGGAGGTGACAATGGATCGTGTGATGTTGAGCTTTCCTCGTGAGTTTCTAGAAAGTTTAGGCGATGTCGCAGAGCCGGTTACTTTCGTTGTCACGGATCGGGCAGGAAATCATTCGATCAAGTCCAATGAAACTACATTCCGTTTGATCCTTGTAGATATTCCAGATAACTACCCTGCCCCGGTTTGTTCTCAAGCAAGCGATGGGATTGTGGACGATGCCGACGCCCGAGCAGGCGTAGCGGTAGATATTCCTCAGTATCCCGATGCGTTACCCGGCGATAATGTAACCCTTTACTGGGGCGGCTACCCCCTGCCGGAGGTCCAGTTAAATCCTGGGGACGAAACGTTCAACCCTGTGTTCACCATCAACGTACGATATGGGATCGTCGCACTAGCAGGCGACGGGCCTGCGCAGTTACATTATGAAGTACGCCGTAATAATGTGCTGATCGGCACATCTTTAATGCTGGTGGTCGATGTCAATATTACGCTACCGGGCCCGCAAGATCCGGAGCCGGGCACACCCGAGAACGAAGCTCTAGCGTTTCCTGTTATCCGCGGCAGCAGCAATGCTAACAACGAAGACAATGTTATTGACGAAGACGATTTCCTACTTGACGCCTACGCACTAATTGGCTGGAGAGACGATTTCGCCATCGGCGATGTATTTACGCTTACTTGGGGCTCGCACGATGAACAGGTGATCTACACGTTGCGTTCCAGCGTCGTTAACAGAGACCTGTTGCTCACCATTCCGAATAGAATCCTGACTGGGGAAGGCACGGGCGAAGATATCAAGGTGTTCTACTCGATATCTCAAACGAGCAGCCCAAATATTTCACGATCGCCAGCGCAAAGCGTCTCAGTCCATTCTCAAGGTGACCTGCCGGGTGGAGAGACAGGCCTACAAGGCCCAGTTTTTACGAACGCAAACCACAACAATGCAATCAGCCCTATTTTGAGTCCAGATGGTACACCCATTTATATTGCGCCATACGAAAATATCGCAAAGTATCCACGAGTCACTGTGGTATTCCGCGGATATAACGCGGCAAATGGCGATACACCAGTACCAGGCGCCAGCTTTGAAATGACGCATGTTCTTGATGAGTTTGAAATAGTGGACGGTTATAGCTTTCGCGTCACCGATCACCAACTTCGACTTATCTGTACCGGACGCGCAGAAGCTTATTACCGGGTTGAGGGTCCAAGCGGTCCAGTTAACTCAATAAGTACCCCCGTACTGATCCGCATGGCGACCCCCGGATCGGGTTGCTAAACAATTTGGCGAGCCCTCACGGCTCGCCTACCACTACCTATATGGAAAGTAAAATGAATACTCCCTTCACAGAGCTGTTACCCGTACCGGCGATGCAGAATCTGCACGACCCGAGCGGCATTGGTTATGCTGATACCCTTGACCCACAGGTCCCATTGTCGGTCCGCGTAGGGCCATACGTCACAATCGCGGCAGCGGACATCATTGATCTCTACTGCGATAACCAACTCGCACTGAATTACACAGTTCGCGATGAAGACCTTACACCTGAAACTCCTACTTTCGTCGTTCTTCCACTCGACCAAAAGTTTATCCATCCAAAAGAAATCACACTTTACTATGAAGTGACTGAGCCAATCGGCGGTGTTAAAAACCAGTCACCCCCAATCACTGTTCCGGTGAAAATTACTGTTCCTGGTGGTGCTGATATTAATCCAGCAACTCCATGGGAGAACGAGGCGCTTGCAAAACCAGTTGTCTCCCCACCCGGCATCATCACCTCTCCAGAAGGCGTCTCCGTAGAAATCGCTCCATACGTGAACATGACCGTCGGCGACGACGTCAAGCTGTCATGGCATGGACAATTCATTCGGATGGTCATCATGAGTGAGTCTGAGATCGGTAAGCCAATCATCATTCAGGTCCCCAAAGGCGCCATCGAATTCGCGGGCAGTTCGGACATGATCGAAGTCCGCTATGAAATTCGAGACGTCGTAAATAACTGGTCGCGCTGGTCACTGCCGACCTACGCGCAGGTTGAAATTGGAAGGGATACATTGCCGGCACCTGTCGCGCCGCAGGCACCTGACATGGAGCTTGATCTCGAAAAGCTGGATGGCTCGCCCGTCCAGATTCTGGTGCTGTCCAACCCGCAGATCGCTAAAAACGATGAGGTCATGTTGTCTGTAGAACGTGAGACGGGCTCGGGCATGCCTCTGCCGACCTATCGGACAACTAAAGTGGTCCAAAACCCGTATGGATTTCTGGACTTTTCGCTTCCAAACGACCTGTTCCAACCGATCAGCCAAGGCCGCGCCCGCATCAAGTATCGGGTAATGAAGACCACTGGCCAGGCTTTGCTATCAAAAAATCTACCGTTGAAGATCATCGGGAAGATGATGGAACTGGATCCGCCACGAATTCCTTTGGCCGAGCAAAACGAAGGGGTACTGGATCCGACTGCTCATAATGTGTTGGTCGAGGTCCCCCCTTACTACTTCATGCTTCCTGGCCACGACGTCAATCTTGTGTGGATGGGCAAAACGGCCGGCGGCGCGAACGTCATGCATGAGGAACGTAAAAACCTCAGCCATGGCGACATAGGCAACACGTTGCAGTACGCGATTCCCGACATGAAGGTCAGCGCACTGGCGGGCGGTTCACTGGAGGTGTACTACACCGTTACTTCATTCGAGCGGGAGTTCTTCAAGTCGCCGGTTCTGAATGTTCTGGTCGGCGATGACACTGGGGTTTCTTTTCCAGCGCCCTCGATTGACGAACTGGACAGCAGTGGCGTGCTGGACCCCGCGAATATTGCCCTTGAAGCCACGGTACGCATCGCACGGTACCCCGGCATGGCCGTGGATGATCAGGTCACACTGCATTGGGACGGCCAAGGATCCAGCGGCAGCTACAGTGACTTCACCGTAATTAATAGCGGTACCGTCAGCAGAGAAGTGATTTTCAGGGTCAACAAGCGGGTCGTAGAGGCCAATACAAACAGCGAAGTGACCGCTTGGTACGAAGTCGACCGGGGCACTCAGAAGTTCGTCTCCGCACAACTGCGATTTCGTGTCGGTAGCATGGTCTACGCGCCGTTGCCCAATCCCACTGTCAAGGAAGCGAAGGGGGACACGCTCGATCCTGCTGATGCACCTAACGGCGCAACAGTCTTGATTGCTTCCGATGCGAATCTGGAGGCTGGCGATATCGTTGAAACTCGCTGGAGCGGTCCAAAAGGCAGCGGGACAAAGAACAACGTCATCACGGTCGAGGACGCATTTCGAGAGCTATCGGTCGTGTTTGCTAGCCAATTGGTGAGCGCAAACGATGGTCAAACGGTCAATGTCTCATACACCGTGCAACGCGCTGGTGGCGTGCAACAGTCCGAGGTTGTGAGCCTGCAAATTATGAGTTCGGTGCTCGAGCTACCGGCGCCTGCCATGGACTCAGTCGGCGCTGACGGAATTTTGCGCCCCTCACTAGTTCCGGAATCTGGCGCAACTGTTCGCGTTAGTTACCGCAACATGGCGCCTGAGGATCGTGTCACCGCTCGCTGGTCTAGCGTCTCGGCGTTTGATACCGCCACGCAAACGGTTGGAGACCAAAACGCTCTCGTCTTCAATGTGCCTAAAGCACAGATCTCTGCAGCTGAAGGCAGTACGGCAACACTGAGCTATGAGGTCATTCGAAACGGCGTACCTCGCCGCTCTGAAGAACTGTCGCTCGCTGTTCTCAAAGGTCTGGAATTCGACACATCTCCAGCCACCTTGGGCGGAAAGATCTATCTGCTTCCGGCACATCCCGACCTGCTTCCGGTTTTCCCGACCGGAACCACGATCAAGCGGGTAGCAGCCGGCGGCAAGCCACCTTATACCTACTCTTCGAGCATGCCGAACGTGGCACATGTTGACTCCACAGGCCTGGTTTCGGTACGCAGCAGGGGCGGCTCAATCATCACGGCGACCGACGCTGCGGGCGAGAGCAAAAGCTTTACCGTCTCCGTCACCGGCGTCATCGAATGCCACGGCGTGGGCTCCGGCAACTACACCCAGATCTCCAACGCCGCCAACCGCATTGGCGCGCGCATCCCGAGCATCCACGAGTTGATCGAGATCTATAACGCCTACGGCAACCGCTGGCCGATGGGCAACGCCAACTATTGGTCCTCCACCGTCGCCAAGAACGTGTTCGGCGCGAAGTGGTACTACGTGAAGAACCTCAACACCGGCAAGGACTACAAACTGCTCCACATCAATTCCAGCCTGGGCGTTGCTATTCGCTAATCAGCTAATCCGCTGATTCGCGAATCAGCCACTCACGCGCGCCAGCACGCTTAGACACCTAAGCAGCACCCCTTTCAAAGACGTCGTCGCCACCCGACGGCGTCTTACACGCGCAGCGCCCACCCCGCCCTTAAAATCCACTCAAGGAAACCTCAGAAAAATGCCCGCAAAACCTCCTCTTCAACGCCCGCAGGCACCGGCGGCGCGCGGCACGTTCAGCGCAATAGTCAACGGACACCCCTTCATCACCCACCGCCTGAGCGCCATGGCGTGCCTGCGTCCGGGTCGGTCGGATCCGCTCACCTGCCGCATCTGGAAGATCCTCGCCACCGGCACGGTTCGCCGGCACCGCACCATGATCGGCCTGTTCATCGACCAGACAGTGCAACCCGGCAGCTACAACTTGCTGCGCAACGAACAGATAACCGTTATCTATCACCTCACCCCCACGCGGATGGCGAAGATTTATCACTCCCGCGATCTGCAGCAAGGCAACCTGACGCTGTTGGGCTGCGATGCCACTTCAGGACAGCTGCACGGCAACTTCGAGTTTGCGGTCCCGACCAAGGACTTTCACGTGACCGACGGCCTGTTCGAACTGGTCTGTCACCTTAACGCCGAGGAACATCCCGCTATCCGATCAGCGGGCGCGCCATAAGCCCGGCGATTTCCTGCATGCACGCCTCGACACTGAGGCCCGATGATTTCAGCGGTTTGAGGTCATGGTTGGCCGCCGGCACCCAATGCACATTGATAGCTTTCGACAGCTCGTACCCTTCAACCGCCTCTCGATTGCCCAGCGCATCGCGTTCGCCCTGCACGATCAGCGTCGGCGTCCGCAGTCCCGCCAGGTGCGCGACCCGCGGCTTCTCGGGTTTTCCCGCCGCGTAGAACGGATAGCCCAGACAGAACAACCCATCGGCTTCGACTTCGTCAGCGATGACGCTGGCCATGCGTCCGCCCATGGATTTGCCCCCGATCGCCACTCGCCCGCTCACACCCCCACGCACGGCGGCGTAAACCCCATGCCAGCACTCCAGCAACTTCGGTTGGGGATTGGGCGGTCGTCTGCGCCCGTCGATTCGGCGCTGGGCCATGTAGGGGAATTCAAAGCGCAGCACGCCAACACCCAAGGCCGCCAGGCGCGTGGCGATGTCGTTCATGAAGTCGCTGTCCATCGGGGCGCCCGCGCCGTGGGCGAGAATCAGCGTCGATGGCGCCTCCGCTGCCTGGCCGGTCGGCGCATCCCAGATCCAGCCGTGTTCTTGCGCCAGCTGCGCGCAGTGATCCGCCGTTCGCTTCGCCGCGTGTTGTTTGCTCATGCAGGTCTCTTTTACCAAAACATCGACCACCCGCCGACTGAGGCGAGCACCACGGCCGGCATTATGCAGCAACGTCGGCGTGCCATGAGCCTGCCCTCTGTTTGCCCTGCTCCGACAGCAAGGGTTCAGCTCCTGGGCGTTAGTCTGGCCCGGCACTTCGGCAACGAGCACCGAATCCTGAGCGCCCCAACCTGCACACAACCGGGCGGTTTCATCGACGGAATATGCTTTTTGTCCGCTCCGGACGATCACCCGTGACGATCGCCGGCCTTTCTGCCAGCTCGGGCCAAATATTTTTGGGCAGATAAAAGTGCCAATGTCAGCGGCTTTTTGTATACAACTTTGCAGTCGAAATGCTCTCTCGATGCACAGGAACAGCAGGCAGAGAAGCGTTTCAGCTATCTCCGGAAATGGTTGATCGCCGCGTCCCGCCAAGGACGCGGCAACTTTCCGTCGAGCGCGGCCAAGTGTCGCAGGCGCTGTTCCAAAGCCTTCCCTCCGCGATCATTCGCGTCTAAGCTGTGTCCGCACAGTGGACCGGCGACAGCTAGCCACAGGCCCAGCAACAAGATTGTGCCCGGCAACGCAGCCCTCTTGCAGACAAGCAGCCTCAGCGCTGTTTTCACCCGCAGGGTTGTATCCAATCCCTCCCACTCACGCGCGCGATCCAGCTCGACCTGTCTTCCTTCCCTCAGGCCACTCAGCCAGAACCCTATTGCGCTTCGGCAAACGGGCCTCTGCGTGCACCGCGTCCCTCGCTTCCGTCGATCCCGAACCACGCCACTGCGTGATGGGTTACGCGCGATCGAAGGTGCGGCTGTGACCACACTAATAAAATACACACCGTGGAACCTGACATGAGCACAGCACCCAGCCCGACTGCTTATAACTACAAGGTCGTCCGCCAGTTCGCCATCATGACGGTGGTCTGGGGCATCATCGGCATGGGCCTGGGCGTCTTCATCGCCGCCCAACTCGTGTGGCCTGACCTGAATTTCGGTTTGCCGTGGACCACATTCGGTCGACTGCGCCCCCTTCATACCAACTTGGTGATTTTCGCGTTCGGCGGCTGTGCCTTGTTCGGCACGTCCTATTACGTCGTCCAGCGCACCTGTCAGGCGCGGTTGATTTCCGACGGCCTGGCGGCCTTTCATTTCTGGGGCTGGCAGGCGGTCATCATCGGCGCCATCGTTACCCTGCCGATGGGCTACACCACCACCAAGGAATACGCCGAGCTCGAATGGCCGATCGCGATCCTGCTGGCGATTGTCTGGATCGCCTACGGCGCGGTGTTCTTCGGCACCATCGTCAAGCGCAAGACCCGACATATTTATGTCGCCAACTGGTTCTACGGCGCGTTCATCGTGGTGACGGCAATGCTGCACATCGTCAACCACATCTCGCTACCGGTGAGCCTGTTCAAGTCGTACTCGGCCTATGCCGGCGCCACCGACGCCATGATCCAGTGGTGGTACGGGCACAACGCCGTGGGCTTTTTCCTCACCACCGGCTTTCTCGGGATGATGTATTACTTCGTGCCGAAACAGGCCGAACGCCCGATCTATTCCTATCGTCTGTCCATCGTGCATTTCTGGGCGCTGATCACCCTGTACATCTGGGCCGGCCCGCACCATCTGCACTACACCGCCCTGCCCGACTGGGCGCAATCACTGGGCATGGTGATGTCGATCATCCTGCTCGTGCCAAGCTGGGGCGGCATGATCAACGGCATGATGACCCTCTCGGGCGCGTGGCATAAATTGCGCACCGATCCGATTCTGCGGTTCCTCGTGCTGTCGCTGGCGTTCTACGGGATGTCGACGTTCGAGGGGCCAATGATGGCGATCAAGACCGTCAACTCGCTCTCCCACTACACCGACTGGACCATCGGCCACGTTCACGCCGGCGCGCTGGGTTGGGTGGCGATGATCTCCATCGGCGCCGTCTACCACATGATCCCGAAACTCTACGGCCGGTCGAAGATGCACAGCGTCGCGCTGATCAACACGCACTTCTGGCTCGCCACGGTCGGCACCGTCCTCTATATCGCCGCGATGTGGGTCAACGGCATCACCCAGGGCCTGATGTGGCGCGCCATCAACGACGACGGCACCCTCACCTACTCGTTTGTCGAAGCCCTGCAGGCCAGTCATCCGGGGTACATCGTCCGCGCGTTGGGCGGAGGGATTTTCGCCAGCGGCATGCTGTTCATGGCCTACAACGTGTTCCGCACCATTCGTGCAGCGAACACGGAAGAAGCGGAAGCCGCCGCACAGATTGCCGTCGTGGGGGCTCACTGATGATCAAGCACGAAGCACTGGAAAAGAACATCGGCCTGCTGTCGATCTTCATGGTCATCGCGGTGGCGGTCGGCGGGCTGACCCAGATCGTTCCGCTGTTCTTTCAGGACGTCACCACCCTGCCCGTCGAAGGCATGAAGCCGCGCCCGGCGCTGGAACTCGAAGGCCGCGACGTCTACATCGCCAACGGCTGCGTGGGCTGCCATTCGCAGATGATCCGGCCGTTCCGCGCCGAAACCGAGCGCTACGGGCACTATTCGGTGGCAGGTGAAAGCGTCTGGGATCACCCGTTTCTGTGGGGTTCCAAACGCACCGGGCCGGACCTGGCCCGGGTCGGCGGGCGCTACTCGGATGACTGGCACCGTGCGCATTTGAACAACCCGCGCGACCTGGTGCCGGAGTCGATCATGCCGGCCTACCGCTTCCTGGCGGACACCAGGATCGACGGCACGCTGACCGGCAAGAAGATGGAAGTGCTGCGCAGCCTGGGCGTGCCCTACACCGATGCCGACATCGCCGGCGCAGCCGACGCGGTGAAGGGCAAGACCGAAATGGATGCGCTGGTGGCCTACCTTCAGGGCCTGGGCACCCTCATCAAGAGCAAACGGTGATCGCCATGGACATGGGAACAATACGAGGCCTGGGCACCGTCGTCGTGATGGTGGCTTTCATTGGTCTGGCGCTGTGGGTGTACAGCCCGCGGCGCAAGGCGGAATTCGACGATGCGACGCTGCTGCCGTTTGCCGATGATCCGGAGGCGATTGCGCAGGTCAGGCAGGCGCAAGACCAGAGCAAAGCCCACGCCCCGTCAACACCCGAAAGGAGCCAGAAACCATGAGCGCCTTCTGGAGCATTTACGTCACGGTGCTGACGCTGGGCACGATCTTCGCGATGGGCTGGCTGCTGATCGCCACGCGCAAGGGCCAGCGCGCCGACACCACCGATGAAACCGTCGGCCATGCGTTCGATGGCATCGAGGAGTACGACAACCCGCTGCCCAAGTGGTGGTTCTGGTTGTTCATCGGCACCCTTATTTTCGCCCTGGGCTACCTCGCGTTCTACCCTGGGCTGGGCAACTGGACGGGGCTGCTGCCGGGTTACGACTACGCCGACAACGATAAGAAAATCCCGTTTTCCGACGGCACAACCGGCTGGACCGGCGTGCACGAATGGGAGAAGGAGATGGCGCAATCCGAGGCGCGCTTCGGGCCGATATTCGCAAAATTCGCGGCGATGCCCATCGAGGAAGTGGCCAAAGACCCACAAGCGCTGAAGATGGGCGGTCGGCTGTTCGCGTCGAACTGCTCGGTTTGCCACGGCTCCGACGCCAAAGGCGCCTATGGCTTCCCCAACCTCACCGACGCTGACTGGCGCTGGGGCGGCGATCCGCAGTCCCTCAAAACCACCATCATGAACGGCCGTCACGCCGTGATGCCGGCGTGGGGTGCGGTGATCGGCGATCAAGGCGTGCGCGACGTGTCAGCCTATGTGCTGACACAGCTGGGTGGCCGTACGCTGCCCGCCGACGCGAACGCCGACCCGGCGGCGGGCCAGAAAATCTACGCCACCACCTGCGTCGCCTGCCACGGTCCGCAGGGCAAAGGCGTTGCCGCATTGGGCGCGCCAGACCTGACCCACCCCGGCGCGTTCATTTACGGCGCCAGCTTTGCCCAGTTGCAGCAGACCATCCAGTACGGCCGCCAGGGCCAGATGCCGGCACAGGCTTTGCTGCAGGGAAATGACCGGGTGCACCTGCTGGCGGCTTACGTATATAGCCTGTCCCATGGGGACGAACCGGCGGCAAAGCCCGAGTGAAGGATATCGCCGTCGCACACCCTGATGATTCGGCCCGAAGGGCGCAGGACGCTGCCATGAGCAACCAGATTCCGCTGCACAACGTCACCCCGCCGACTGAAAAGGACGGCGACACCGTTGACCTGTATGCCTCGCGGGAGAAGATCTACACCCGCGCGTTCACCGGGGTGTTCCGCAATGTGCGCATGGGGGGCGGCGTTGTGCTGTTCCTGCTGTATTTCGGCACGGTCTGGCTTAACTGGGGCGCCCATCAGGCGGTGTGGTGGAACCTGCCGGAGCGCAAGTTCTACATCTTCGGCGCGACGTTCTGGCCCCAGGATTTCATTCTGCTGTCGGGCATCCTCATCGTCAGCGCGTTCGGGCTGTTCTTCATCACCGTGTTCGCCGGGCGGGTCTGGTGCGGCTACACCTGCCCGCAAAGCGTGTGGACGTGGGTGTTCATGTGGTGCGAAAAGGTCACCGAAGGCGACCGACATCAGCGCATCAAACTCGACAAGGCGCCCATGAACGGCAACAAGTTCGCGCGCAAGTGTGCCAAGCACAGCCTCTGGCTGCTGATCGGCCTCGTCACCGGCCTGACCTTCGTCGGCTACTTCTCGCCCATCCGCCAACTGCTGCAGGCGTTCTTCACCGGCGAGGCCGATGGCTGGGCGTATTTCTGGGTCGGTTTCTTCACCCTCGCCACCTACGTCAACGCCGGCTGGCTGCGGGAGCAGGTGTGCATTTATATGTGCCCCTACGCGCGCTTTCAGAGCGTGATGTTCGACAAGGACACCCTCATCGTTTCCTACGACCCACGGCGCGGCGAGCCACGGGGTGCGCGTAAAAAGGAAACCGATTACCAGGCTGAAGGCCTGGGCGACTGCATCGATTGCACGATGTGCGTGCAGGTCTGCCCCACCGGCATCGACATCCGCGATGGCCTGCAGATTGAATGCATCGGCTGCGCGGCGTGCATCGACGCCTGCGACGGGATCATGGACAAGATGGACTACCCGCGCGGCTTGATCAGCTACACCACCGAGCACAACCTTTCCGGGCAAGTGACCCAAACACTGCGGCCCCGTTTGATCGGCTATGGCCTGGTGCTGCTGGTAATGATCGGCGTGCTGACCAGTGCGTTTTACATGCGCTCGCTGGTGGGTTTCGACGTCAGCAAGGACCGCATGCTGTACCGGGAAAACGCCGAGGGACGGATCGAAAACGTCTACAGCCTCAAGATCATAAACAAGGACCAGATCGACCACACGTATGTGCTCGACGCCACCGGGCTGCCGGACCTGAAGCTGCAAGGGCGCCGCGAGATCAAGGTGCCGGCGGGCGAGATCGTCAGCCTGCCGGTGGAGCTGTCGGTCGCGCCTGAGCAACTGCCGTCGGGCACCAACGAGGTCAGTTTCGTTCTCAGGGACATTGAGCAAAGCGACACCGAAGTCCTCGCCAAGAGCCGTTTCATCGGCCCGTCCATTCGCTGAGAGAGGTCGGAAATGACCCCAGTCACCGCAGCAACACCTTGGCACCGGCATTTATGGCCGTGGATCATCATCGGCATCCTGACCTGCTCGGTGGCATTGACCCTGGCCATGGTCACCATCGCCGTCACCCACCCGGACAACCTCGTCACCGACAATTATTACGAGGCCGGGAAAGGCATCAACCGCTCCCTGGATCGCGAGTTGCTGGCTCAGTCCCTCAATCTGCAAGCCATGGTGGGCCTGGATGAGCTGACCGGCGAAGTGGATGTGCAGCTGAGCGGCGCCAGTCAGCCGGAAACCCTGGTGCTGAACCTGATTTCTCCGACTCAGCCGGACAAGGACCGCAAAATCGTGCTGGCGCGTAATCCTTCGCAACCGGGGCGTTATGTCGGGCAGTTGAGCGACAGGGTCGAAGGCCGACGTTTCGTCGAATTGCTGGGGGTGGAAAACGGTCGGACCTGGCGCCTGTTCGAAGAAGAACGGATCGTCCCCGGCCAGCCACTGACCCTGGGCGACGAGCCGATTCAGGGCGCGGGCAGGCATTGATGTGAACGCCACTCAAATGCCGACCACCGAGATCAAACACCTGCGGTCTTGCTACCACTGCACGTTGCCGGTCCCGCCGGGCGGGCGCTTCATCACGTCGGTGCTGGGCGAGGCGCGGGAGTTCTGCTGCCCCGGTTGTCAGGCCGTGGCCCACGCCATCGTCGCCGGCGGCCTGGAAAGCTATTACCTGCACCGCAGCGAAGCGTCGATCAATCCTCAGGTATTACCGACGCCTCTGGCCGACGAACAAGCCCTCCTTGATCGTCCCGACGTGCAGGCGCCCTTTGTCCGCCATGAGTCCCCCGCTGGCGATGTGGCTGAAACGACGCTGATGATCGAGGGCATCACCTGCGCGGCGTGCGGCTGGCTGATCGAGCGACATCTGCGCACGTTGCCCGCCGTGGTCGAGGCGCGGCTGAACCTGTCCAACCATCGCCTCCACCTGCGATGGCATGACGTGGGGTTGCCCTTGAGCGAGGTGCTGGCCGAGCTGCGCAGCATCGGTTACGCCGGCCACCCTTATCAGGCGGACAAAGCGACCGAGCACTTGGCCCGGGAAAACCGCCGCAGCCTGCGTCAACTGGGCGTCGCCGGGCTGCTGTGGTTTCAGGCGATGATGGCGACCATGGCGACCTGGCCCGAATTCAACATCGACCTCAGTCCCGAGATGCACACGATCCTGCGCTGGGTGGCGATGTTTCTGACGACGCCCATCGTGTTTTACAGCTGTGCGCCATTCTTCAAAGGGGCGCTGCGCGACCTGCGCGCGCGCCATCTGACCATGGATGTTTCGGTGTCGCTGGCGATTGGTGCGGCGTACGTCGCGGGCCTCTGGACAGCGGTCACCGGCGTGGGCGAATTGTATTTCGACGCGGTCGGCATGTTCGCGCTGTTCCTGCTCACCGGTCGCTACCTGGAACGCCGCGCCCGGGAACGCACCAGCGCGGCGACCGCGCAACTGGTCAATCTGCTGCCGGCTTCCTGCCTGCGGTTGAACGCGGACGGCCAGACCGAGCGCGTCTTGACCTATCAGTTGCGTTTGCACGATCGCGTGGTGGTCCACCCCGGCGCGCTGTTGCCGGCGGACGGCCGAATCATCGCGGGCCGCTCGAGCATCGACGAATCGCTGCTCACCGGCGAGTACCTGCCTCAGCCCCGTCAGGTGGGAGACGCCGTCACCGCCGGCACCGTCAATGTGGAAAGCGTGCTGACGGTGGAAGTACTCGCCCTCGGCGCTGACACGCGACTCTCTGCCGTCGTCCGATTGCTGGAGCGCGCCCAATCGGAGAAGCCGCCCCTCGCGCAAATGGCGGACCGCGCAGCGCAGTGGTTTTTGCTGATTTCGCTGGTGCTGGCGGCGTATGTCGGCGTGGTCTGGTGGCAGCTCGACGCAAGCCGCGCGTTCTGGATTGTGCTGGCGATGCTGGTCGCCACCTGCCCGTGCGCCTTGTCGCTGGCGACGCCCACCGCCCTGACGGCCGCCACCGGCACGCTGCATAAACTCGGGCTGCTGCTCACCCGCGGCCATGTCCTGGAGGGGCTGAACCGGATCGACACGGTGATCTTCGACAAGACCGGCACGCTGACCGAAGGACGCCTGACGTTAAGGGCCATTCGCAGCCTCGGCGCGCTGAGCAGTGACGACTGCTTGAGCCTGGCGGCGGCACTGGAAAGTCGGTCTGAACACCCGATTGCCCGGGCGTTCGGCAAGACGCCGCTGACCGCTGAAGGGGTCGTCGCCACGCCGGGGCTGGGGCTCGAAGGCGTCGTTGATGGGCGCCCGTTACGCATCGGTCAGCCCGGGTTTGTCTGCGCCTTGAGTGGCGTCGCCGTGCCATTGATGCCCGACGAGCCCGGTCAGTGGTTGTTGCTGGGGGATGACACGCAGGCACTCGCCTGGCTGGTACTGGATGATCGGCTGCGGGACGACGCGGCGGCGCTGGTCGAGGCGTGCAAACAGCGCGGCTGGAAGACGTTGTTATTGTCCGGCGACAGCTCACCCATGGTCTCCAGCGTCGCGACTCAGTTGCAGATCGATGACGCCCGGGGCAGCCTGCGGCCGGATGACAAGCTCGCCATTCTGCAACGGCTGCGGGCAGAGGGCCGGACCCTTCTGGTGATCGGCGACGGGGTTAATGATGTGCCGATGCTGGCGGCGGCCGACATCAGCATCGCCATGGGTTCGGCCACCGACCTGGCCAAGACCAGCGCGGACGCGGTGTTGTTGTCGAACCGTCTGCACGTGTTGGTGGAGGCTTTTGGCCTCGCTCGGCGCACACGGCGGATCATTGTGGAAAATCTGGCGTGGGCCGGGCTGTACAACGGGCTGGTGCTGCCCTTCGCGGCGCTGGGCTGGGTCACGCCGTTGTGGGCGGCGGCCGGGATGTCGGTGAGTTCGCTGGTGGTGGTGTTGAATGCGTTGCGTCTGACGCGGATGAAGCATCGGCCCGTCGATCCGCTACCACCCGGGCTAAGCCGACCGGTGCCCGCATGACCACACGACCGAATTCGGAGGCCCGATGCCTGCGCTCTACATCATGATTCCGGTGGCGCTGCTGATTGTGGCGGTGGCGATTTACGTTTTTTTCTGGGCAGTGGACAGCGGCCAGTACGACGACCTGGACGGCCCGGCTCACAGCATTTTGTTCGACGATCAGGATCCGGGGCACAAGGCCGGAGTGGATGAGATGTCGGGGAAAGAGAAATCGGGCGATAACAAGGACTCTGCCAAGTGAACCCGGTCCCTATGGGAGATCTCCCGTCGTCCAGACGACGCGCTGTCTCGCAGCAAACACAACCCCTGTGGGAGTGAGCTTGCTCACGAAGACGGCGTTCCAGCCGCTAGAGATGCAGCGGCTATCTCGACCCCTTCGCGAGCAAGCTCGCTCCCACAATTTTTATGTCCGCAGGTAGATCTGCGGTGTTGTCATATTTGATGAGAGTGAGCTTGCTCACGATGGCTGACTATCGACCGCGGGATATCTGTCCCGATGGCGTAATAACACTCACCGGAACGCTTTCGTATAATGCCCATGCATGACCTCATCCCCCAACTTTTCTCCGCCCTCGTGCTGGGCCTGCTCGGCGGCGGCCATTGCCTGGGCATGTGTGGCGGGCTGATGGGCGCGCTCACCTTCGCCATTCCCAAGGAGCAACGGGGCCGACGCTTGCGCCTGCTGGTGGCCTACAACGTCGGACGTGTTTTCAGCTACGCCTGCGCCGGATTGCTGACGGGCATGGTCGGCTGGGCGGTCGCCAACAGTCCGGGGGCGATGCTGTTGCGGGTGATCGCCGGGCTGCTGATGATAACCATGGGCCTGTACCTGGCCGGATGGTGGAGCGGCCTGACCCGCATCGAAGGATTGGGCCGCTGGATCTGGCGTTACCTGCAACCGCTGGCCAGCCGCCTGATGCCGGTGTCGACGATGCCTCGGGCTTTACTGCTGGGCGCGGTGTGGGGCTGGCTGCCGTGCGGACTGGTTTACAGCACGCTGCTGTGGTCGGCGAGCCAGGGCAATGCGCTGCACAGCGGATTATTAATGCTCGCGTTCGGCGTCGGCACCTGGCCGGTGCTGCTCGCCACGGGGCTGGCCGCCGAGCGCATCACCGCCCTGCTCCGTCGCCGCAGCGTACGGGTGGCCGGCGGGCTGCTGGTGATTCTGTTTGGCCTGTGGACACTCCCCGGCCCCCATCAACAGTGGCTGATGGGGCACACGCCTCACACGATGAGTCACGGGATGGATCACACGATGACTCCTCACATGAACCATGCAGACATGGCCCACGAGTAATCGCTGCCCCGTCCATTGACCCAGATCAACGCCTTGATCTGGGCGCGCCTTACACTTCCCGCACCGCCAGCCTTCACGGGAACGCCCCCATGCTCGACGACCTTCGTTGGGATTCTGAACTCATCCGCCGATACGATCTGGCAGGGCCGCGTTACACGTCCTACCCCACCGCCGTGCAATTTCATTCGCAGGTTGGCGCTTTCGAACTGCTGCATGCACTGCGCGACAGCCGCATGGCGTCGCGGCCATTGTCGCTTTACGTGCACATCCCGTTCTGCGCCAACATTTGCTACTACTGCGCCTGCAACAAAGTCATCACCAAGGACCGCGGTCGCGCCCAGCTCTATCTGCAGCGCCTCGAACGCGAGATCAGCCTGATCGCCGCCCATGTCGATGATCGTCAGGTGGTCGAGCAGTTGCACTTCGGCGGTGGCACGCCGACCTTCCTCAGTCACGTCGAACTGCGTCAGCTCATGGCCCATTTGCGCCAGCACTTCACCCTGCTGGATGACCACTCCGGCGACTACGGCATCGAGATTGACCCCCGCGAGGCCGACTGGTCGACCATGGGCCTGTTGCGCGAACTGGGTTTTAACCGTGTCAGCCTCGGCGTGCAGGACCTCGATCCGCTGGTGCAGCGGGCGATCAACCGTTTGCAGAGCCTGGAAGAAACCCGCGCCATCGTTGAAGCCGCGCGCACCTTGCAGTTTCGTTCGGTGAACATTGACCTCATTTACGGCCTGCCGCTGCAAACCCCGGAGGGTTTTGCCCGTACCGTCGAGCACGTCATCGCCCTGCAGCCCGACCGTCTTTCGGTGTTCAACTACGCCCACCTGCCCGAGCGATTCATGCCCCAGCGGCGCATTGACACGGCGCAGTTGCCCAGCCCTGAGCACAAGCTGGAGATGCTCCAGCGCACCATCGAGCAACTGACCGGCGCCGGCTATCGCTACATCGGCATGGACCACTTCGCCCTGCCCGATGACGACCTGGCCATCGCTCAGGAAGAAGGCACGCTGCAGCGCAATTTTCAGGGCTACACCACCCACGGTCACTGCGACCTGATCGGCCTCGGCGTCTCGGCCATCAGCCGGATCGGTGGGCTTTATGCGCAGAACACCAACGATCTCACCGAATACCAGACCCTGCTGGCCAGCGACCAACTGGCGACCAAGCGCGGCTTGCGTTGCAACGAGGACGATCAGCTACGGCGCACCATCATCAGCCAACTGATCTGCCATTTCCGCCTCGATTTCGCCCCCGTCGAGGACGAATTTTCCATCCACTTTAGGGAATATTTCTGCGAGCAGTGGCCGCAATTGCTGACCATGGCCACGGATGGGCTGATTCACCTGGATTCGAAAGGCATCACCGTCACCCCGGCGGGACGTCTGCTGGTGCGCTCGATCTGCATGGTGTTCGACGGGTATCTGGGCGCGCAAAACCGTCAGCGCTATTCCCGGGTGATATAGGCCCGCGTGATCCAGGCATTTTCCGCCTGGAGCGGAGGAATCATTTCTGGCCATGGAGGCGCGTGGTAGTCGCAGGGTTAACCGCTGAGTTACCCTTACGACTTATGCGTGTTTCTGCAAAAGGAATTACCCGATGTCTGAGCCAGTCAAACTGCGCGCTCCCACCCAGGCTCACTGCAAGGACTGCAGCCTGGCCCCGTTGTGCCTTCCGCTTTCATTGAACCTGGAAGACATGGATGCACTGGACGAGATCGTCAAACGCGGCCGGCCGTTGAAGAAAGGCGATTTTCTGTTTCGTCAGGGCGACACCTTCGCTTCCGTCTACGCCGTCCGTTCCGGCGCGCTGAAAACCTTCAGCCTCAGCGACAGCGGCGAAGAACAACTCACCGGCTTTCACCTGCCCAGCGAACTGGTTGGGCTGTCCGGGATGGACGCCGAGGCGTATCCCGTCACGGCGCAGGCCCTTGAGACCACATCGGTGTGCGAAATCCCCTTCGAACGGCTGGACGAACTGTCGGTGCAACTGCCGCAATTGCGTCGCCAGTTGATGCGGGTGATGAGCCGGGAAATTCGCGATGACCAACAGATGATGCTGCTGCTCTCGAAGAAAACCGCCGACGAGCGCATCGCCACGTTTCTGGTCAACCTCTCCGCCCGCTTCCGCGCCCGGGGCTTCTCCGCCAACCAGTTCCGCCTGAGCATGTCGCGCAACGAGATCGGCAACTACCTGGGCCTGGCAGTGGAAACCGTGTCCCGGGTGTTCACCCGCTTTCAGCAGAACGAGTTGATTGCCGCCGAGGGCAAGGAAATCCGCATCCTCGATCCGATTCAGCTCTGCGCGCTGGCCGGGGGATCGCTGGAAAGCTGATGCATCATGGTCCGGGCGGGCTTAGACTGGCGTCTTTTGAGTCATGTCCTGCCCGAGATCCATATGATTTTCGACGAATTCAGCATCAAATCCCTCATCCGCCCTGTGGTGGATTTCCCCAAGCCCGGCGTGATTTTTCGTGACATCACCCCGCTGTTCCAGTCACCCAAGGCCCTGCGCCTGGTCATCGACAGCTTCATCCAGCGTTATATCGATGCCGAGTTCACCCACGTCGGCGCCATGGACGCGCGCGGGTTTCTCATCGGCTCGATCGTTGCGTATGAGCTGAACAAACCGCTGGTGCTGTTTCGCAAGCAGGGGAAATTGCCGGCGGACGTGTTGGCCGAGGCCTACCAGACCGAATACGGCGAAGCGCTGCTGGAAGTCCACGCCGACAGCTTGTGCGACGGGGATTCGGTTGTGATGTTCGATGACCTGATCGCCACCGGCGGCACGCTGGTCGCCGCCGCTAACCTGATCCGCCGCATGGGCGCGAAGGTTCACGAAGCCGCTGCGATTATCGATCTGCCTGAACTGGGCGGTTCAAAGCGCCTGCGTGACATGGAAATCCCGACGTTCTGTTTGACCGAGTTTGCGTTGACGGATAAGTAGGAAGCCACCAATGGAAGACGTCTGATCACAGCACCAGACGTCAGGCCAGCTGACACTGCTGCTCCTGAGCGAACACGATATTGTGGGAGTGAGCTTGCTCACGAAGAGGCCGGTACCGCCGCCAGATATCTAGCGGTAGGAAGGCCACCTTCGCGAGCAAGCTCGCTCCCACAGGTACGGTGTTTGCTGCAAGACAGCACGGTCTTGAAGTCCGGGATTTTGCCTACAACTGAATCGGCTTGCGCCCTGCGAACGAGTGGGCGAGCGTGCCGCCGTCGACCAGTTCCAGCTCGCCACCCAGCGGCACGCCGTGGGCAATGCGCGAGGTAACCAGGCCTTTGTTGGTCAGCAGTTGGGCGATGTAGTGCGCCGTCGCTTCGCCTTCCACCGTCGGGTTGGTGGCGAGGATGACTTCGGTGAACGAGCCCTGCTCTTCGATCCGCGCCACCAATTGCGGGATGCCAATGGCTTCAGGCCCTAGACCGTCCAACGGCGACAAATGCCCCTTGAGCACGAAATAGCGCCCGCGGTAACCGGTCTGCTCCACCGCATACACATCCATCGGGCCCTCGACCACGCACAGCAGCGTGTCGTCGCGACGGACGTCCGAGCATTGCGGGCAAAGTTCTTCTTCGGTGAGGGTGCGGCATTGTTTGCAGTGACCGACGCCTTCCATCGCCTGACTCAATGCCTGGGACAGACGCGAGCCACCGCTGCGATCACGCTCCAGCAGCTGCAACGCCATGCGCTGGGCGGTTTTCTGACCGACGCCAGGCAGAATGCGCAGGGAGTCGATCAACTGGCGAATCAGGGGGCTGAAGCTCATTGGAGAAACGTCCGACAAAAACACGAGACGCGGTTTATACCCGCGCCTCCGATTACCGTCAAATCAGGGTCATGAGACCTTGACCACCAGCTTGCCGAAGTTCTTGCCGTCGAGCAGGCCAATGAACGCGTCCGGCGCGTGCTCCAGACCTTCCACCACGTCTTCGCGGAATTTCACCTTGCCGTCCTTTACCAGCGGAATCATGGCCTGCATGAATTCTTCCAGACGGTGGTAATACTCTTCGTAGACGATGAAGCCCTGAATCTTAGCGCGCTTGGTCAGCAGCGTGCGCATTAACAACGGCAGTTGATTCGGCCCTTCCGGCTGGCTTTGGGCGTTGTAATGGGCGATCAGTCCGCACAACGGCACCCGCGCACGCTCATTGAGCAGCGGGATGACCGCTTCCAGCACCTTGCCGCCGACCAGTTCGAAATAGATGTCGATGCCGTTCGGGACGGCTGCTTTCAGCTGCTCCGCGAAATCATCACTGCGGTGATCGATGCAGGCATCGAAGCCCAGCTCGTCGACCACATAACGGCATTTGTCTTCACCACCGGCAACACCCACCACGCGCAGGCCATTGAGCTTGGCCACCTGACCCACCACCGAACCGACCGCCCCGGAAGCCGCAGCGACGACCAGGGTCTCGCCCGCTTTCGGTTTGCCGATGTCCATCAAACCCATGTAACCGGTGATGCCCGGCATGCCGAGCACGCCCACCGCCATCGAGGGGCTGGGCAGGTCTTTCGGCGCCATCAACAGGTTGCTGCCGTCGGAAATGCTGTGGGTCTGCCAGCCGGTCTGACCCACCACCAGATCGCCTTCCTTGAATTTCGGGTTGCGCGACTGCTCGACCACGCTGACCGCGCCGCCTTCCATCACCGCATCGATTTCCACCGGTGCCGCGTAGGACGGGGCGTCGCTCATGCGACCGCGCATGTAGGGATCGAGGGACAGATAGAGTGTGCGCAATTGCACCTGGCCGTCTTGCAGGTCAGGCAGCGCCTCGCGCTCGAGCCGGAAGTTTTCAGGGGTCGGTGCGCCCTGTGGACGGGATGCCAGGACCACACGCTGGTTGAGGATCAATTCTTGCGTCATCGGAATGGGCTCCATGATGAAGGGTTGCGAGGGTATAGACAGCAGACCGTGGGCAGCCGATCGGGTTCGGTCGGAAGTGGCGTCCCATATGACGCGCGTAATCCGGCGCGGCCCTGACGCCGTCCCCAAACAAAAATGCCAGGCACGAGGGCCTGGCATTCGGGTGTCACAACGGCCGTCCGATCAGAACGGCAGTTTCATGCCCGGGGGCAGCTGCATGCCGGCGGTCATGCTGGCGGTCTTCTCCTGGCTGGCCGCTTCGATCTTGCGCACGGCGTCGTTGACGGCTGCGGCGATCAGGTCTTCGAGAATTTCCTTCTCCTCTTGCATCAGGCTGTCGTCCAGGCTGACGCGCTTGACGTCGTGACGCCCGGTCATGACCACGCTGACCAGACCGGCGCCGGATTGGCCCGTCACTTCAGCGTTGGCCAGCTCTTCCTGCATCTTGGCCATTTTTTCCTGCATCTGCTGAGCCTGCTTCATCAGGCCTGCCATGCCACCTTTCATCATGGGAGTTACTCCTCGGAAGTCATTGGATAGAAAGTCGTTGAACAATCGGGGCGCCCCATCAGCTTAGCGCCCCCGGAAATCATTGGTCCTGAAGCAGCATCTAGACCGGCGCCTGCGCCGGCGCATCCACCGGCACAATCGTGTCCTCGCGAATGGACGCACCGAACTGCTGCATCATCTGCTGAATGAACGGATCGCCGTGAATCGCCGCCTCGGCCTGCTTCTGCCGATCGGCACGCCGACGCGCCGCTGCCTGAGCCGGGGTTTCCTGCTCGGGCTTGATCAGTTCGATACTCAGGTTGAGGGTGCGTTCATGGTATTGGTTCAGCGCGTCGTTCAGACGGCGCTGCTGCGTCGAGTTGAACAGCGCGCTGTGGGCCGGATCCAGGTGCAGCAGCCAGTTGTCGCCCTCCACCGAAATCAGCGTGCAGTTGGCGGCGATGCTGCCGGTCATGCCGGAAATCGGCAGTTTCGGGAACAGCTCAAGCCAGTCGGCTGCCAACCCGGTGGCGGGCTTGGCGGCCGGCAACAGCTCGGGCTCCTTCTCCACCGCTTCGACCGCTTCGTGGGCCAGGTCGTCAAGATAAGCGAACGACGCCGGGTCGATGTCGATGTCCGGCTCGTTGTAGTCGTCATCGGGCGGCGGCTCGTCGTCGCGGTCCATGGGCGCCGGCACGTAAGGCGTCGCGTCGGGCACGTGCTCGATCATCTGCAATGTCACGGCATCGGCGGCGGCTTGCCGTTGTTCTGACGACTCGACTTCGGGCGCTTCCGGCACAGGGCTCGCGGGGACCGGCACCGGCATTGGCGTCAAGTCAGGCTGCTCGGCGACAATGTCGAGGACGGGCTCGGGAATCTCGGCGACGGATTCGGAAGCGGGCTGCGCAGACGGCTCTGGTTCAGGCTCTGCCTCGGGCTCGGCAGCAGGGGCTGGCGGCGCGACCTTCGGCTCGTTCCAGGGCAGGTCGATCTCTTCCTCAGCCTTTGCCTTCGCAGGTTGAGCGTCGGGCACGGCCACCGGAGCAGGCTTGTCGATAACAGGCGCTGGCGACCGGGCGGTGATGGGGTTGGGTGCTGCGGATGCTGAACTCGCCACCGCTGTCCGGGAATCAACCGTGGCCGGGTTGATCCCCACTGACTTTAACGGCTGCGTCGGCGCGTTGTCGGCGTCTGCGGGCCGGAACGCCAGCATGCGCAGCAGCACCATTTCGAAACCGCCACGGGGGTCAGGCGCCAGCGGCAGATCACGGCGACCGATCAGGCCCATCTGGTAATAGAACTGCACGTCTTCGGCGGGCAATGACTGGGCCAGAGCCAGTACGCGATCACGATCGCCATGGCCATTGTCCACCCCTTCAGGCAGCGCCTGGGCGATGGCGACCCGGTGCAACACGTTGAGAATCTCCGACAGCACGCCGCTCCAGTCAGGGCCCTGTTCGGCCAGATGGCGCACGGCTTCAAGCAGCGAGCGGGCATCGCCCTCGATCAACGCAGCCAGCACGTCGAACACCTGGCCGTGATCCAGCGTACCGAGCATGGCGCGCACATCGGCCGCCAGCACTTTGCCTTCGCCAAAGGCAATCGCCTGATCGGTGAGGCTCATGGCGTCACGCATCGACCCATCGGCGGCGCGACCCAACAGCCACAGCGCGTCGTCTTCGAACGGAACGTTTTCCACGCCAAGGACGTGGGTCAAATGCTCGACCACACGCTCGGGCGTCATGTTTTTCAGGGAGAACTGCAGGCAGCGCGACAGAATGGTCGCTGGCAGCTTCTGCGGATCGGTGGTGGCAAGGATGAACTTGACGTAGGGCGGCGGCTCTTCCAGCGTTTTGAGCAAGGCGTTGAACGAGTGGCTGGAGAGCATGTGCACTTCGTCGATCAGGTAGACCTTGAAGCGGCCGCGACTGGGTGCGTATTGCACGTTGTCGAGCAGCTCGCGGGTGTCCTCGACCTTGGTGCGGCTGGCGGCGTCGATCTCGATAAGGTCGACAAAGCGGCCTTCATCGATCTCGCGGCACACCGAGCACTCGCCGCAGGGCGTTGAGGTGATACCGGTTTCACAGTTCAGGCACTTGGCGATGATCCGCGCGATGGTGGTCTTGCCGACGCCCCGCGTGCCGGTGAATAAATAGGCGTGGTGCAGGCGCTGGCTGTCCAGCGCGTTGATCAGGGCCTTGAGCACATGGGTCTGGCCGACCATTTCGCGGAACGAGCGCGGACGCCATTTACGTGCAAGAACCTGATAACTCATTGAAAACCGTCGCGACTGGGTTGCGGAAGACCGCCAATGCTAGCGGAGCAGGGGCAAAATTGCATCTGGTGTCCGACGCTTATCGCTTTATTATGGCTGGCCTGGCTCCGCAAGACGGCTCCGCGAGATGGTTCCCCCATAAGGTTCCGCACCTGGATTCCGAAGACACAGCAGGCTTGAAGCGTCGCACTGTTACTTCGAGGGATCCGGATGCGAGTGTGGGTGAGTGGCTTGGGACTTTTGGGCGCCGTGGAGTTACTGAGCGCACCTGCTGCGGCGCAAGGCCCGCCCCTGCGTTTCGCCGTGGCCGACAGTTGGTCGATGCCGCTGATGCAAGTGGGTCCCGACGGACCTGAGACCGGCATTCTTTTCGACATCATGGAAAGCCTGGCCCGGCAGATCGGCCAGACTGCTGAATATCGCGTGTATCCACGGCTTAGGGTGCAGGCGGCGACCGAGCGCGGTGATGTCGATGTGCGCTGTTACGCCGCGCAATCCTGGTTGCCGGACATGTCGGGCGACTACACCTGGAGCCTGCCACTGCTGACCCAGCGCAACGTGCTGGTGGGCAGTGCCTACGACACCGCACCCTTTCAGTTGAGCGCGATTCTCGGCGATCACATCGGCACCGTGCTGGGCTATGCCTACCCGGTGCTGGACCCGCTGTTCGCCACGCGCGATTTGATCCGCGAAGACGCCAGGCTCCAGGAACAGGTCCTGCAAAAGCTCGCGGCCCATCGCTACCGATACGCCGTGGACACCCAGTGGTCGCTGGACTGGTACAACCGCGACCAGAAAGCCGACGAGAAACTCAGGGCCGTGTGGATCATCGATGAACAGCCCGTGGGCTGCGTCGCCCGCAACGACCCTAGCGTACCCGCGCAACGCATCATGCGCACGCTGCTGAGGATGAAGATGTCCGGGGAGATCGAGCGGATTGTCGAGCGGTATCAGGTGCATTCGGGCAACCCCGACGACCCGTATTGAGGCTGCGCCGTTTTCCTGTTGTGAGACTGGCTGCGACCTTCGATTGTGGGGCTGGCGCCGATTGTAGGACCGGCTTTAGCCGGGAAAGCGTCATGTGACACACCGCAAGACTGATGGCGTACACACTGGCCTCTTCCCGGCTAAAGCCGGTCCCACTAAAATATCGCGCGCACTCAGTGGGACCGGCTTTAGCCGGGAAGGCATTAGGTGGCACACCACAAATTTGATGTCGCCTATCGCTGTAGCAATCCCGTCATATTCCCTCGCTAGGCTCCGGCGACACATGTTGTAACAACTCGACCTGCGAGCGCCCGCCATGACCAAGAAACCGGAAGATCCCGCACAGGCTTCGGCCCCCCAGACACCGGTGGATGGCAGCCGTCGACGCTTCCTCGGCGGCGTCGCGGTACTGGGCGCCGGCGCGACCCTCAGCGGTGTGGTGGGGGCGGCCGAAGCAGCCCCTGAAGGCAAGCCTGCGACGGACACCCTGTTGACCGGCCCGGCGCTGGACAAAGCGCTGCAGGACAACATCAAAACCATCGTGGTGATCTACGGCGAGAACCGCAGCTTTAATAACCTGTTCGCCAATTTCCCGGGCGTTGAGCACCCGCTTTCAGCCGTGAAAGCCGAGCAATACCGCCAGCGCGACCGTGACGGCAAGGTCCTCGACAGCCTGCCGCAGTGCTGGGGTGGCGTCTGCCAGATCGGCCCGCAAAGCGTCGACGGCGTCACCTACGCGACGGGCGTGCAGTATCAGGAAAACCTGCCCAACGCGCCCTTCCCCCTAAAAGGCCCGAGCGGCGAAGACCTGCCATTGAGCGTCGTTACCCGCGACCTGTGGCACGTGTTCTACCAGAACCAGATGCAGATCAACGGCGGCAAGAACGACGCTTTCGTTGCCTGGGCCGACTCCGGCGGCCTGACCATGGGCTACTACGCCCAGACCCAATATTCCCTGCGCTTGTGGGACGTTGCCAACGAGTTCGTGCTCTGCGACAACTTCTTCCAGGGCGCTTTCGGCGGTTCGTTTCTCAACCACCAGTACCTGATCTCGGCCCGGGCGCCCTTCTACCCGGACGCGGCGAACTCCCCCGCCAAGTCACAGATCGCCGTGCTGGAAAGCAGCGATCCTCTGGACTACCGGCTCAAACCGCTGGAGAAGTCACCCGCCAGCGCCATGACCGGCCCGCCGCAATTCGGCCCGAGCGCGTTGACGCCGGACGGTTACGGCGTCAACACCATGGCCCCGCCCTACTGGCCGACCTGGCTGCGGGACAAGGAGAAACCGGATTATTCGCAGCCGGGGCTGGCCAACGTGCTGGTGCCGCAAACCCATGACCACATCGGCGACAAGCTGTCGAAGAAGAACGTCGACTGGGCCTGGTACGCCGGCGCCTGGCAAGTGACGCTGGACGAGTACAAGGACTCGACCGGCATTCCGAAGATTCCGAATTTCCAGTACCACCACCAGCCGTTCAACTACTTCAAGCAGCAAGGCCCGGACAATCCGGCAGAGCGCAAGAAGCGCCTGCGCGACGGTGGCCTGGGGGATGAATCCAGCACCAATAAATTCCTCGCCGACGCCGAGGCCGGCAAGCTGCCCGCGGTGACCTTCTACAAACCCCAGGGCAACCTCAACATGCACGCCGGTTACGCCGACGTGGCTGCGGGTGATCGACATATCGATCGCGCCATCAAAGTGCTGCGCAACAGCCCGCAGTGGAAGAACATGGTGATCGTCATCACCGTCGATGAAAACGGCGGCTGGTGGGACCACGTCGCGCCGCCGAAGGGCGATCGCTGGGGACCGGGCACGCGGGTGCCGGCGATTGTCATCTCGCCGTTCGCGCGCAAGGGCACGGTCGACCACACGGTGTACGACACCGCCTCGATCCTGCGTCTGATTACGCGGGTGCATGGTCTGGAGAAACTGGAAGGATTGACCGAGCGCGACAACGCCATGGCGGCACGGGGGCAGACGCCGATGGGTGATCTGAGCAACGCGCTGCAGTTTCCGGTGTAGCTCGTTCCAGTGTAGCCGCGCGCGCAACCATCGCTGGCAGGTGGGCTGATCTTATGTGTAATCAAGCCGCCTGCCGACCGCCGGGCTCGTTCGGCAAGCAAACCGTAAGCACCGCCAGCACCACCGCGACCCCCGCAATCACCCCATACACCGCAACGAACGAACCGCTGACGCTGGCCAATAGCCCGGCGCAGTAATTGCCGAGCATGCCGCCGACGCCCTGCATGATGTTGGCGATGCCGAAGATGGTCACGGCCAGCGCCGCACCGCTTGCCATCTTTGACACGTACGCCGGGATCAGCCCGAAGATCGGGTAGAAGGCCACGGCGAACACGACGCCTGCCACGAGCGGCCAGTAGCCGGTCGGCGCGATGACCAGAATCAACGCCGCCGTCGCCACGCAGACGTACACCAGCAACATTGCCGCGCGCAGGCCGATGCGGTCCGACAACGCGCCGAGCGCCAGGCCGCTGAACATGCCGACGAAACCGATGCTGGCCCAGATCTGCGCGGTGTACTCGACGCCGAAGTTGAGCTCCGTGCGCAGGTAGGAAGACAGGTAGTTCTGAAACGGAAAGGTGGAGAAGCCGATCAGAAAATTCATCGACCAGACTGCATACACCCAGCCCTGCAGCGCCTCACGCAGAACGCCTCCACGTGGCGCGCCATCACTGGCACTTTCGTCGTTGCGCATAAAGAGCAGCGCACGTTTGAAGACCAGAAACACGCCGACGGCCAGGACGACCGTGATCAGCCCAACGATCCACCACACCGTGCGCCACTCGCCCTGGGGCGCATAAAACGGCACCAGCAGGCTGTTGATGAACACGCCGTAACTGGTGCCGCTCGACACCAGCCCCATGGCCATGCCGCGGTATTTGTAGGGCACGGCGCGCGCGATCACGTCGACCATCGGCACGAATACCGTTGCCGCCGTGCCGGCCAGAATCGTCAGCAGCAGACCGATCAGCACCGCGTTCTGTGCCAGGGGCATAAGGAGCAAGGCCAGCGCACACACGGCGCCCGATCCGAAAATCACCCAACCGCCGCCAACACGAGGCGTCAGCCATGCCGCCAGCAACGCACTGGCGAGAAACCCGGCCTGCCCCGCTGCGGTGATGGTGCCCACGTAGGCGATATCGAAGCCCAGGCTGGCGCGCATGTCCGGCACCAGTTGGGCAAAGAGGTAGATCCCGAAACCGTATGTGGCGGCCACGAGACCGGTAAGCAGTAACACAATCAGTGCGTTGATCCGCATCGTCGGCATCCTTGCTGAAGGCCGTCGCAGACGCGGCGGCACAGGTCGACCCGGAGCATCTCGTCTGGATCAAGCAAAGGCTAGCGCAAAACGTGAGGGTTACTGGCAGGGAAACGCGTTTTTCAACGCCGCGACAACCAGCACGGACTCATTCAGATGCAGACTCTCGGGATGCGCCTGCAAGGACTGCACAATGATGCGCATCGACTGAATCATCGGAATACCGCCCTCGGGCACGCACACCAGTCGGGGCAATCCGCCCGCTTCGTGGAACAGGTCCAGGGTGTCCATCGTCGCTTGCAGCACCCCGACGCAATGGCCGACACCCACGCCGTTCTGCGCCACGGCGCCGCTCATGCTGTTGATCCCGTCCTGGCATTCAAGCAGCAACTTGTTGCCGTCCGCCAGAGCGCCAGCGCTGACGCACAGCGCGAATAACGCCGACGCGGCCGCGATGGACTTCCTCATCAGCGTAGCCACAGTTCCTTCACCGAATGATCCGACGCCTTACGCACCACAAGGCTGGCGCGCTCGCGGGTCGGCAGGATGTTTTCCAGCAGATTGGGACGGTTGATGTCGTGCCAGATCTTGCGCGCCGCGTCCGGGGATTTCTCCGGCGGCAGGTCGGCCAGCTCGCGGAAGTAGGCGCCTCGCGCGCGAAACGCGGTGCGTTGCAGCATCAGAAAGCGCTCAACGTACCAGCGCTCGATGTCACCTTCTTCGGCGTCCAGATAGATCGAGAAATCGAAGAAGTCCGAGACGATGCTGCCCGGCTTCTGCCCGTCATTGCCCTCGGTCTGCAACACATTCAGCCCTTCGAAAATCAGAATGTCGGGCTGGCTGACCTTGAAGAACTGGTCCGGGACGATGTCGTAGCTGATGTGGGAATAGACCGGGGCGGTGATTTCCGGCGTGCCGGCCTTCAGGTCCGAGAGAAACTTGACCATGCGCTTGCGATCGTAGCTTTCCGGAAAACCCTTGCGGTGCATGATGCCGTCGGCGACGAGCCGGGCGTTGGGGTGCAGAAATCCGTCGGTGGTGATCAGATCCACCCGGGGATGATCCGGCCAACGCGCCATCAGCGCCTGCAGAACACGGGCGAAGGTGCTCTTGCCCACCGCGACGCTGCCCGCCACCGCCACCACATAGGTCTGGCGTTTGGCAGGGCGTCCGAGAAAGGTGTCCTTGATGCTGTCGAGGTTGCGTGCAGCGCTGACGTGCAGATTGATCAGGCGCGACAACGGCAGGTAGATGTTGGCGACATCCTCCAGCGAGATGTCCTCGTTCACGCCTCGCAGCGCGGCGAGGTCTTCTTCGGACAACGTCAATGGCGTACTGGCGCGCAGCCCCGCCCACTCCGCGCTGCTCATTACCAGATAGTCATCAGGGGCCATCAATCGCGTTCCAGTCAGGTGTCCGTATCGACAATGGTGCGAAGACTATCGTATTGATCCAAATGGAGGGCAGATTTATTTGGGTCTGTCGGGGTGGCTGGCTTAGTTCGTTACCGTCATGCTTGCCAGATCCGCAGCGAGGGTTTCCAGCGTAGGCCGCACGATCAAAAGCGCCGGCGCGCCTTCGGGTGCAGACAGGCCAATGCGGTTATGCCAGATAGTCGGCAGCCCCACTTTCGCTGTGCCAAATAGGTCTTAGGCCGAACCCGCCACAAATACCGCATGACTCGCATCGACGCCCAGGGTGTCCAGCGCCAGGCGATATGGCGCCGGGTCTGGCTTATAAAACCCGGCTTTCTCCGAGGTTATGACCACGTCAAACGGGATCCCCAGCACATCCGCCGCGATGTGGCCCAGCCGCTCCGAACAGTTGGTGACGATGCCGAGTTTGTAATGAGACTTGAGGAATTCGAGCACCGCTTTCGCTTCCGGCCAGGGCTGCAACTTTCCTAAACGCGCGTCCAGCTCCGCTGCTGCGTGCTTACTCAGGCCGACTTGCAAAGCGGCCTCTTCGACCAGCGTTTCATACGGGCGATAGCGGCCGCAGCCGTAGGTCGCCTTCAGATAGGCCATGCGCCAGGTGCGACCGAGCGCTTCGGATCCGGCGACGGAGCTCTACAGGGCCCATGAGTCCAGCAAGGCGGTCAGTAGATCGAAGAGTACGAGTTTGATGGGGGGTGTTGGATGGAGGGGTGATGGGGTGTCGGTTGTCATTGTTGTTATTCCTGAGCGGAGGGGTGGCGTGCGGAGGATGCACAGCCAGCGCGCGGGATCGGCGTCATGGGCGTCTCTGCGAGTGGTTCCATTCTGGGGCCGTGAATAATTGGGGAACTGCACACAATCTTAACTCTTATGACTGAGCGTTGATTGTGACAGAGGTCACTCTGAGCGGCTTCTGGACAAATCACGTTATAAGACTGATCTGCAGCGTAGAAACACGACAAGGTCACCCTGATAACGCCGGGCTGCTTGAGAATGTAGGTTTGTGCAGTGCCTAGAACGAACGTGAGTTGCGAATTTTGGATGCCGACGTCCGACGCGGGAGCGACGTCCAGAGGGCAGGTCGATTATCGATCTGCCCATCATGAAAAATTCGAGCAGCTACTTTCGCCAAGCTAGGGTAAGTCGCATGAGAAGCGTCAACTATTTGGAACATCTTTCTTTTGAGAATCGCTCCTTCTGCTACGTCCAAGGATCTCATCCGAGATCAAGCCGAGAGAGGACACTCTAGACCGCTCAGGCGTCTCAGCGAGTATCCTCTCAAGTTCATCTTCGCCAAAATCTGCCAACATCTTGAAAAGCTTGGTTTGGGCGCTTACACGTGACTTTAAATTTGAAGCAGAGGCTCCGTGACGCTCGAAAAACCGCTTTAAATCCTTAAGCTCAGGAAGAAAGGTTCTATTATCAAATCGCTCAGAGAGCTTCTTGAGGCTAGCAGCTTTATTATCTCTGCCAATCAAAAATGACTCTATATTGAATTTGCCTCCGATTTTCTTCTTCCTAGATATCGCGGCCTCCTTGGCAACACGCAGCCTCTCAATCTCCCTATACAACTCGTCTTCGGAAACCCCGACCCGATTAGCGATTGCAGTTAACACAGCTGCTTTGCCATGCCTTAATAAAATCAAACCAACATCAATTTCAACAAGTTCTTTAGCAGTCATTTACTTAAAACCTATAGACTTGAAAAACTCTTCAGAAAAAGAGGCAAACTGCTGTTGAACATTTCCCCTCACATAGCTAGTAGAGCCAATAGGAGTGCCTTCACGAGCAGCTTTAGCATAGGACCGTGAGTATCTGACATGCGTTCCGTAAACATGCCATGAGTTTTTGACAGCTTCCTCCATTACCTCTGCAACTGACGCATTGGTTTCGGGGCCATCAGAATAAGATGAAGAATGATTGAAAACTATCCCGCATATATCTAATGCGTGATCGCTATTTTCCTCTTTGAACTGAAGAACCGAATTAGCGAGCAACGGCAAACCGATGGTTGCCAAGAATTCTGGCTTAACGGGAACAAGCGCATAACGACTGGCGTAATACGCGGCATCAGTGAGTATCGATTCGGTTGGTGCGCAATCAATAAGTATCAGGTCATAGTTATCACTGACTAAAGCAAGAGCCTTGGCAAGCTTTCTTTCCTTACCTGTTGGATTTTTCAGCGTATTAGACAACTCTAAACGACTTGGAATTAGGTCAAGTGTTGTGCCATTCCAATAGCCAGCTTCCTTTATAATTACGTCATGAATACTAGCTTTTCTCGGACTTGGCGAACTAATGGTAGGCGGAAGATACTGCTCAAATAAATTAACTACTGTCGGCTTCTTCTTATTGAGGTGATCTACGTACCCCCTAGCCCCCATGATCGCCTGACTTAGATTTGATTGAGGATCCAAATCAATTGCAAGGGTTCTCAGGTTTTTTCTATCAGCAGCATGCGCCAATTGCGCAGCGAGAGTAGTTTTGCCAACGCCGCCTTTCATATTTATTAAACTTACAGAAATAGCTACCACTGCAACCTCGACATCCAAGAGTCACACCCCATCTCCATATGGGTCAGGGCGACAATTTTTGATTATGTCTGAGCAGACTGAGGCTGACCAGCATCAATACTGATGAACGCCATCAAACGGTCCAGCGAGTCCATTGCTATGTGGTCCCGAAAATAAATAATTAGGGACTAAGGCTATAAAAAACAAAGACATACATTCGGAACAACCGCGCATCATTGATATGAAATAACTGGAACGTGCCAGATTTCAAGATTTTTTTGCTGCGAAAATCCCTGCAGAGACGAGGGACTTGGAGAGAAGGTGCGTTATGGAGGCAACCCCACCAGCCACACCCCGGCACACAATGTTCCCGCTGTGGCTGCTGCCTTCCGGCTCTGACCAGGTTCACGGGTAATCGTTGCGGGGGGACCGATGGGGTCACCATAACGACGCTCGCCAGTGGCGAGCCGCGCCATTGTACCGGTCTCGCGCGAAGTTACAACCTCTTGTTTCAGATTAAGATTTTGAGCGTCGTCAGCCCCTCGCCGCCTGCGCGATGCAGCGGCTGAGGGGCCGAATGCGGCACAATGGCGGCTGCATTTTCACCTCCCTCCAGCAAGTGGCTCGCCCCCTGCCCGGCCCCGCCGGGGCACAAGACACAGGAACCACCGATGCATTTCGCGCTCACCCCATACGAATCCCTCTCCCCCACGCAACAGCGCCAGTTGCTGGAGATCGAACTGCTCCCCGAGCAGATCCGCCACGTCGGCGACATTCATGGCGGCCTGCACACGCTTACTGCACGTCCCGTCGTCGACCGGCAAGGCTTCGTGCTGCTCATCGACGACATCCCCCGGGGCTTTTTCGTCCTCAAGCGCAGGTCGCTGCTGCCGGACTGGGCACGTGACCGCCCGCGCATCACCACCACATTGCACGCGCTGATGATTGATAGAGGGCTTCAGGGGTTGGGACTGGGCAAGCGTTGCCTGCGCGCGCTGCCGGGGTTGGCGCGAGCGTTATGGCCAGACACGGAGCAATTGATGCTGGCCGTGGAGGCCGGCAATCACCCGGCGCGCCAGCTTTACCTGGCGCTGGGTTGGCAGGATTTGCCCGAAAGCGATGCGGCTTACGCCAGCTTTGAGCGGTTGATGCTGCTCACGCTGTAACGCTCAATGGGCCAGTGATCGCAGCTGCCGAACCTTGCGGCGGCGCTCGACGTTCATCCAGTGTTCGAGGGCGGTGCCGGTCATGGGCCGCGCGACGAGGAAGCCTTGCACTTCGTGGCAGCCCAGTTCGCAGAGGATTTCGTAGACGCCTTCGGTTTCCGCGCCTTCCGCGACGACGCGATAGCCGAGGCGCTTTGCCAGATCGACAATGGCTTCCACCAGGCCGCGGTCCTTGTCGTTGCTGTCGATGTTTTCCACCAGCGACTTGTCGAGCTTGACCGTGGTGGCCGGCAGTTGTCGCAGGTAGGTCCAGTTGCTGTAACCGGTGCCGAAGTCATCGATGGCGATGTCGATGTTCAATCCACGCAGGCGCTCCAGCTGCAGGCGGGTCACTTCAGGGTTGTCGCACAAGGCGCTTTCGGTGAATTCAAGCTCGAAGCCGCTCGGGTCAAGACCGCTGACTGACAAGTGCTCGAACAGCGCGTCGCTGAACGATGAGTTCGCGAGGTCGATCGCCGATACGTTCATCGCCACTTTGAAGGCATAGCCCTGGGCCTGCCAGATCGCCGCTTGCGCAACGGCCTTTTTCAGCACCCACAGGCTGAGGGAGCGAATCAGCGCGGTCTTTTCCGCCAGGGGAATGAATTCCATTGGGCTGATCGGGCCCAGCATGGGATGTTGCCAACGCAGCAGCGCTTCGACGGTCACAATGCGGCCGGTCGCCACTTCCAGCCTCGGCTGATAGACCAGCGACAGTTGATCCGGACTGCGCACCGCCTCGGCCAGCGCGGCCAATAGTAGAAAGGCTCGTTGCTGGGCGAAGTCCAGATGGGGCTCATACCAACGCCAGCCCGTCGATTTGCCCCGGGCTTCGTCCGCCGCGCTGACCACCAGCCGAATCCAGTCGCGCTCATCGCAGCGGTCCAGGCCCAATGGCAGCACACCGATGCCGACGTCCATCTGAATGGGAATATTGCGGCAGATCAGCGGCTGACGAAAATGCTCGAGCAACTGGCGAAACACCCTCTCGGCCTGCTCGGGGCGGGCATGACGGGTGATCAGCGCGATGCGCGTGGGGCTGACTTTGTACAGCGCGGTGTCGGCAGGCAACTGGCTGCGGCAGTTATCGATCATGCAGCGCACCAGTTCCTGGGCAAAGCTGTAGCCCAGCGCCTTGACGATGCTGTCGAGGAACGCCGGTGCGACCATGTCCAGCGCGACCAGCGCGTATTTGCGGCGATCGTGCAACGCCTCCAGATCCTCCTCAAGACGCAGGCGATTGAACAAACCCGTGGGCTGATCGACGAAGCTGGCACTGCGCAGGTTATTAAGGCGCTTCATCACCAACTGGCCGTACATTTCCAGCATGGCCTGGTCGCGCGGATCAAGTTGCGGCCGGGGCGTGCTGTCAATGATGCACAGCGTGCCGAGGGCAAGACCATCGGCGGTCACCAAGGGCACGCCGGCATAAAAGCGGATGTGGGGCTCCCCGGTCACTAGCGGGTTATCGCTGAAGCGCGCGTCAAGCATCGCGTCAGGAACCTGAAACGCCTCATGGCTGAGGATGGTGTAGGCACAGAAAGCGATATCGCGCGGCGTCTCGCGCTCCTCAAGGCCTGCCCGTGCCCGAAACCACTGGCGGTGCTCACTGACGATGGAAACGAGAGCGATGGGGACCTGGAAATAATGGGTCACCATCGAGACGATGTGGTCGAGCACATCGTCAGCCGTCGCATCGATGAGCCCCATGTGGGTAATGCGTGAAAGCCGGGAACGCTCGTTTTTGGGCAGTGGAGCACTGGTGGCCATAACTGAAATCCCTTCTAGACCGCTTCGCCAACCGCTTCGCCAGTAGTATCAAAACGATATGTATAGGGAAAATAGCACCGCTTTTTGCGGTGTGCAGGGGTCGCGGACAAGCGGTGAATCCCTTTCACCGCTTCGTACGGATCGCTTTTTTTCACGCACTCACATGAGTGGTTACTGCACTTGCAGGACCTCATCGGCCTTGCCGCCCGCGCCCTGTATGACCAAATGGATGAAATGCAGCTTGGTGATGACGGCTGGCGGCAACACGAACGGATAGAAATCCGCCTGCCCCATGGCGCGGGACAACTCGTTGAGCATGCCGGCCAGTTCGATCCACGCATTGACGAACGCCAGGAACGCCGGCCCGCCCGGATGCTGAGGGTCGTACAAGGTTTCCAGGGGGAACGGCTGGTAGTCGAGGTCCATGTCCCGAGCGCTCATGCCCAGGCTGAGTGCGGTGTCGACGGCGTCCATCATGTGCAGGTAATGCGCCCAGGTTTCGGCCCAGTCTTCCCACGGGTGCATGGTCGCGTAGGCGCTGACGAAACTCTGCTGCCAGTCAGCCGGCGCGCCGTTCTGGTAGTGATGATCAAGGGCGTCGGCGTAGCTGGCACGGTCATCGCCGAACAGGTTACGGAATCCGTCCTGCCAGTAAGTATCGGCGATCAGGCGATCCCAGTAGTAATGCCCCACTTCATGACGAAAGTGTCCAAGCAGCGTGCGGTAAGGTTCGTGCATCTGCACGCGAACCTTCTCACGAATGGCGTCGTCCGCTTCTTCCACGTTGAGGGTGATCAAGCCACTGGCGTGGCCGGTGGTTGGCAGGTTGCCTTCCAGGTCGACGCCGAGGAATTCGAAGGCCAGCCCGCGCTCTTCATCCACGCTTTTCGGGATGACCTGAAGGCCGAGGGTGATCAACTGCGCCACCAGCCGACGCTTGGCGGTCTCGATCTTGCCCCAGCGCTCGGGGTTTTCCGGCACGGACAGGTCGGGGATGGTCTTGTTGAGGCTACAGGCGATGCAGAAGTCGCCGGCGTTCAGCGCCGGAAATATCCAGTTGCAGGCCGCCGCAGTGTCCAGATTGGCACAACGACGGTAGAGCCCGGCCTGGGGCTCGTCGCTGAGACGCCAGGTTTGCGCTTCGGGGCCCGGTTCCAGCGCGGCGATCTTGCTCTGCTCGGGCAGATAACCCAGGGCCGCCGAACACGCCAGGCACTGGCTGTTGCGGAAAAACACCGACTGCCCGCAATGGCACTGCCAGACCTTGCTGTTGCGCTTGCTTTCGCCGGCGAATGGCGCCGCGATCCGTGTGCTGAGTTGCTCGAAGAACTGGAACATGGCGATATCCTGATGGGGCTGCAAGCACTAGATCGTCAAGGATGACGGGGGTTCCGTGGGATTTTCTTACTCTTGGGTCCCGCTTATCGGCGGGACTACTTCACTCAGGTCCAGATCCGGGGACCCGCCTAACGGCGGGCATTTCGCCTTCGGCGAGTTACTTGGAAAAGCACCCCAAGTAACCAAGGGTGCTTGCTCTCGGTTTGGCCCGACTTCGTCGGGTTCCCTCACTCCGACGACGCTCCGTGGGCCCGCGCCGAACGGACATCCATGTCCTAGCGGCGCTCTCGCGGCATCCATGCCGCTCGGCCCACTCCGCGTCGTCTGCGTTCGGCCTGCACCAAAGTCGCGTTTGGCGGTGTCTGGGATTTTTGTGCATGAAGATCAAAAGCAGATCTAGAGCGGATCAAGGGTGGATTGAGGGAAGATCAAACGCGAAGGACTTGTGGGAGTGAGCTTGCTCACGAAGAGATTGGTACATCCACCGGATTTCTAGTGTTTGAAATACAGCATTCGCGAGCAAGCTCGCTCCCACAAGGAGGAGGTGCGATCAGCAAAATTGTTGGCGCCTGAACCGGCCTCTTCCCGGCTGAAGCCGGTCCTACTGAGACATTGCATGCGTCCAGTGGGATTGGCTCTGACTGTAGGACCGGCTTCAGCCGGGAAGCTGTTGATCTGCTTTGAAGCGCTTTTGATATTCATACGCAAATGGCTCAAACACCGCAAATCGCGACTTGGGTGCAGGCTGAACGCAGGTCTCGCGGAGTGGGCCGAGCGGCATGGATGCCGCGAGAGCCGCCCCCCGCCATGGATGGCGGATGGCGGCGGGCCCACGGAGTGAGACCGAAGTGAAGGAACCCTGACGAAGGAAGGGCCCAACCAGGAGCACAAGCCCTTAGTTACTTGGGGCTTTATCAAGTAACTCGCCGAAGGCGAAACAGTCTGCCCCCAGGCAGACGCACTTGATCTTGACCTAGCTGACCTCAACGCCATGTTGCTTCAGGAACCCCACAAACGCCTCTTCGTCGAGCACCTTAAGTCCCAGCTCATTGGCCTTGGTCAACTTCGAGCCCGCCCCCGGCCCGGCCACCACCGTGTGGGTCTTCGCCGAGACCGAGCCGGACACCTTCGCCCCCAGCCCCTCCAGCTTCTCCTTCGCCACGTCCCGGCTCATCAACTCCAGCGAACCGGTCAGGACCCACGTCTGCCCGGCCAGCGGCAAGCCCTCCACCACCTTCTTCTCGCTCTGCCAGTGCATGCCGAAATCCTTCAGCTGCTGCTCGATCGCCAACGCGCGCTGCGCCTGCTCTTGGACATCAAAAAACGCCCTCACCGCCTGCGCCTGCTTCTCCGGCAGCGTCTGCCGCATATCCAGCCAGTCCGCCTTGACGACCGCCTCAAGGGTGCCGAACTTGTCCGCCAGCTTCTGCGCCGCACCCGGCCCCACCGACGGAATATTCAACTTGTCCAGCATGCCGCCCAAGGTCGCGCTCGCCGCGAACTCCGCGCCCAGATCGCCCGTGTCCTGCAGCTGCATCTGGCATTCGCCGAGCAACGCGCCGATCACGTTCTGGTTGTGCTCGTCCTCGAAGAAACTGTGAATCTCATGGGCAACTTCCAGCCCCACGTCCGGCAGATACGTCAGCACCTCCGGCAGCGCCACAATCACTCGATCCAGCGAACCCAATGAACGCGCCAGCACCTTGGCCGTCTCCTCGCCCACGTCCGGAATGCCCAGCGCGTAGATGAAACGCGCCAGCGTCGGTTTCTTGCTGTCATCAATGGCTTTGAGCAGCTTCTTGCTGGATATCTCGGCAAAACCCTCCAGATCGATGATCTGCTCGTACGTCAGCTTGTACAGATCGGCGGGCGAGCCGATGAGCTTCTCGTCCACCAGTTGCTCGATGGTCTTGTCGCCAAGCCCCTCGATGTCCATCGCCCGGCGCGAGACGTAATGGATGATCGCCTGCTTGAGCTGCGCCCCACAGGCCAGACGGCCGACGCAGCGATACACGGCGCCTTCGCTGATGGTTTCCTTGCCCTTGCTGCGCTTGATCAGTTGCGTGCGCTCGACCTGTGAGCCGCACACTGGGCAGGTCTGCGGGATCTCGACGGCGCGCGCGTCTTTCGGGCGGCGCTCCTGGACGACCTGCACCACTTGCGGGATCACGTCGCCCGCGCGGCGGATGATCACCGTGTCGCCGATCATCAAGCCCAGACGCGCCACTTCGTCCATGTTGTGCAGCGTCGCGTTGGCGACGGTCACGCCGGCAACTTTTACCGGTTTCAAACGGGCGACCGGCGTGACGGCGCCGGTGCGGCCGACCTGGAATTCCACGTCCAGCAGCTCGGTAAGTTCTTCCATGGCCGGGAATTTGTGGGCAATGGCCCAGCGCGGTTCGCGGGCGCGGAAACCCAGCTCACGCTGGGCGGCAATGCTGTTCACCTTGAACACCACGCCGTCGATTTCGTACGGCAAAGACAGACGTTTCTCGCCGATGTCGTGGTAGTACTTCAGGCAGTCTTCGATGCCGTGGGCGATTTTCATCTCGCGGCTGATGGGCATGCCCCACGCTTTGAGCTGCTCCAGGTTGCCGGTGTGGGTGTCGGCGATGTCATGGGACACCTGGCCGATGCCATAGCAGCAGAATTCCAGCGGGCGGTTGGCGGTGATTTTCGAATCCAGTTGGCGCAGGCTGCCGGCGGCCGCATTGCGCGGGTTGGCGAAAGTCTTGCCGCCGATTTCCAGCTGGCTGGCGTTCAGACGCTCGAAGCCGGCTTTGGACATGAACACTTCGCCGCGCACTTCGAGGGTGTCCGGCCAGCCCTTGCCGTGCAGCTTGAGCGGGATATTGCGCACGGTGCGCACGTTGACGCTGATGTCTTCGCCGGTGGTGCCATCGCCGCGGGTGGCGCCGCGAACCAGCGCGCCATTCTGGTAAAGCAGGCTCACCGCCAGGCCGTCGAGTTTCGGCTCGCAGCTGTATTCCACCTTCTTGGAGGCAGCGGGCAGGTCCAGGCCCTCGTTGACCCGACGATCGAACTCGAGCATGTCGGTTTCTTCGAAGGCGTTGCCCAGGCTCAGCATGGGGATTTCGTGGCGCACCTGGGTGAACGCCGACAGGGCCGCGCTGCCGACACGCTGGGTCGGCGAGTCCGGGGTCACCAGATGCGGGTTCTCCGCCTCCAACGCTTTGAGCTCGTGGAACAGCCGGTCGTACTCGACGTCCGGGATGCTCGGCTCGTCGAGGACGTGATAGCGGTAGTTGTGCTGATCAAGCTCAGCGCGCAGTTCAAGGATGCGGGTTTCGGCGGCTTTCATAGGTGTGTTCTCGAAATGCAAAAGAGCAGCCGAAGCTGCTCATTTGGTGATGCTTGAATCTGTGGGAGCGCCAATCAGCGACGCTGGGTCAGGGCGCGGCGTTCGAATTCGACGATGCGCTGACGGTAATGCTCGATGGTCTGCGCGGTCATGACGCTGCGCTGATCATCTTTCAATTCCCCGTTCAGCTCATGGGCCAGTTTGCGAGCGGCGGCGACCATCACATCAAACGCCTGCTTCGGATGACGCGGCCCTGGCAGACCCAGGAAGAAGCTCACGGCGCGGGTGCTGAAGTGGTCGATATCGTCCAGATCGAACACGCCCGGCTTGACCGCATTGGCCATCGAGAACAGCACTTCGCCGTTGCCGGCCATGCTTTCGTGACGGTGGAAAATGTCCATTTCGCCAAAGCGCAGACCGCTTTCCAGAATGTTCTGCAACAGTGCTGGACCTTTGAAGCCGCTTTCGTCCCGGGAGATCACACTGATCACCAGCACTTCTTCAACCGGCGGCAGGTCCTTGTCTTCGGTGATGCGCTGGTTCGGCTTGTCGTCCGGGAAATCATCGTCGCGGGCACTGAACAGGTCAGGGCCGGCGCTCAGGTTCAGGTCGCCCTGATGCGGCTCGTCCTTGCGCTTGCCGCGTCGCGGTTCACGATCGGCGCGCTCGCGGGGCGCTGCACTCATCGTCGGCAAGTCGTGCTCGTCGAGTTTCGGTTCTTTATGGGTGTCCAGAACGCGCGCAGGGCCCAACACTTCGGCGGACGTCGGTTCGTCGTCGTCCGGCAGGTTGGATAAGCTGCGGTCCAGTCTGAATTTCAATTTGCCCTTGCCGCCGCGCATACGGCGCCAGCCGTCAAACAGAATACCGGCAATGACAATAATGCCGATGACGATCAGCCACTCTCGCAGACCGATTTCCATGTAGTCCCGTGCCTCTAATAAAATTCTGAAAATTAAGGGCGTCAAACCCCTTTAAAACGTGGAGCCAACTCTATGTTCTGAATGGCCTTTTACCCACGCGAAATGGAAAAGTGGACATTAAGCTAGCACGACCAAAGGCAACTTTACACCGTCTGTTACATCTGGCAGGTCACAAGCATCTGTCACGCTGCGGCGGTGGTTCCTGTACTGGACGCCCGTGCGCCACTTTTCCCTGCAAATCTGCATGATCGCCACGCGATCAACTGCGCATCCCGCTATGACTCCACCAGCGCCATCGCCTCCTCTACGTCCACTGCCACCAGCCTCGAACAACCCGGTTCGTGCATGGTGACGCCCATCAACTGGTCAGCCATTTCCATGGCGATCTTGTTGTGGGTGATGTAGATGAACTGTACGGTCTGCGACATCTCTTTGACCAACCGGGCGTAGCGCCCCACGTTGGCGTCGTCCAGCGGCGCATCGACTTCATCGAGCATGCAGAACGGCGCCGGGTTGAGTTTGAAGATGGCAAAAACCAGCGCCAGCGCGGTCAGGGCTTTCTCACCCCCGGACAGCAAATGGATCGTGCTGTTTTTCTTGCCGGGAGGACGCGCCATGATCGTCACCCCTGTATCGAGTAAATCTTCGCCCGTCAGTTCCAAATAAGCGCTGCCGCCACCGAAAACTTTTGGAAAAAGTGCCTGAATTCCGCTGTTTATCTGATCAAAGGTCTCTTTGAAGCGGTTACGGGTTTCCTTGTCGATTTTGCGGATCACGCTCTCCAGCGTGTCCAGCGCTTCGACCAGATCGGCGTCCTGGGCGTCCAGATAGCGTTTGCGTTCTGACTGCTGCTGATACTCGTCGATCGCCGCGAGGTTGATGGCACCCAGACGCTGAATCCGCGCGGCGATGCGTTCCAGTTCTTCTTCGGCGTCTTTCTCGTTGGCTTCGGCGGTCAGGGTCGCCAGCACGCCATCGAGGTCGTAGCCGTCTTCGTGCAATTGCTCCTGAAGCGCCTTGCGTCTTACGGTCAGGGTCTGCCATTCCAGGCGCTGCTGCTCCAGTTGCCCACGCAACAGCGCCGATTGCTGCTCGGCCTGGTTGCGACGTTTCTCGGCCTCACGCAGTTCGCGGTCGGCGTCTTCCAGGGCGTTCTTGGCGGTACGCATCTCTTCGTCGACGACCATGCGCTTTTCCAGCAGCTCTTCGAGCTTCATGCGCAGTTCTTCAAGCGGCGCGGCGCCCTCCTCCAGGTTCAGGCTCAGCTGCTCGCGCTTCTCGGTCAGGCGCTCGGATTGCATCTCCAGCCGCTCCAGGGCCTGGCGCGTGGAATCATGCTGCGCGCGCAGCGAACCCAGGCGCACGGCCAACTGGTTGGCGTGGTCTTTATGCTGGCGTGCTTCCTGACGCACCCGGTCCAGGCGCTCGCGCAGGCTGTCGCGCTGGGCCAGCAGCAACTCGCGCTGTTCAGTGTCCAGCGCCATGCTGTCGAGGGCGTCCTGCAATTGCAGGCGGGATTCGCCGAGGGTTTCCTGCTCCATGGCCCGCTGTTCGGCGAGCTCGGTCAATTCTTCGTCGAGCCGTGTGCGGCGCAGGGTCAACTGCTCGACCTTGGCTTTGGCGGCGGACAACTGCGCCTTGAGTTCGCTCTGCTGACGGGCTTCGTCCTGCAGGCGACGGCGCAATTGCTCGCGGTTGTCTTCCTGGGTGCGTTGCTGCTCGCGCTGGGTCGACAGCTGCTCGTCCAGCGCGGCCAACGTCGCTTCGCGTTCTTCACGCTCGGCTTCCAGACGCTGCAATTCCTGCCCCCGCGCCAGCACGCCGCTTTCGGCCTCGCTGGCGCGGCGCACACGGAGAAAATCCCGACCGACCCAGTAGCCGTCGCGGCTGATCAGGCTCTCACCGGCGTCCAGTTGCCCCCGCAGCGCCAGCGCATCGTCGAGGGTTTCAACGGGTTTGACCTGGCCCAGCCAGTGGGTCAGATCGACCTGCGTGTCGACCTTGTCCAGCAGGCTGCCGGGGATGCGCGTGACGTCCGCGCCAGCCTTTACCAGACGCAAGTCGCCCTGACTGAATCCGGCCAGATCGAGCCCGGCGAAATCGTCCACCAGCACCGCATTAAGGTCGGCGCCCAGCACGGTTTCCACGGCCATTTCCCAGCCGGCCTCGACCCGCAGCCCTTCGGCCAGACGCGGACGCTCGCTCAGTTGATGGTCGCGCAGCCACTCGGCGGTGCCGGTGCCGGGATCGAGTGCCGCCTGTTGCAGGGCTTCCAGCGACGCAAGCCGGCCGTTCAACCGCTGCAGATCGCCTTGGGCCTGTTGTTGCGATTGGGTGGCCTGTTGCAGATCGACGCGCAGTTGCTCCAGGCGCTCGATCAGGTGTTCTTCTTCGGCGGTCAGCTCTTCAAAGGCCATTTCCCGCGCGGCGAGGTCTTCGCTGAGTTCGAGAATCGCCGCGTCTTCCGGGTCGGCCGCGAGTAATTGACGCTCTTCGCCCAAGCGCCGCTGACGCTCGGCCAGTCGTTCCAGGCTGGTTTCCAGCTGCTGGATGCGCGACTGCTGCACTTCCGCCTGCCGCCGGGGTTCGGCGGACGTGAGGTTGAAGGCGTCCCACTGTTCCTGCCAGCCATGCATGGCGGTTTCGGCGTCTTCCAGCGCGGCGGCGGATTCTTCGGCAGCGGCGAGGGTGATTTCCTGCTCAGGCTCGAGCATTTCCAGCTCTTCGCCGAGGGTCGCCAGCAGCGTGCGGTCGTGACCCAGATGGGATTCGGTTTCCAGCCGCGCACGCTCGGCTTCGCGCAGGTCGTCCTGCAACTGCCGCAGGCGTTGCTGACCGTGCTGGATACTCTGCTCGACCCGGGCGATGTCGCCGCCCACGGAGTAGAAACGTCCCTGCACCAGGTTGAATCGCTCGGACAGGTCGTGATGACCGTCGCGCAGGCGTTCGATGGCGGCGTCGGCGCTGCGCTGGTCGGCGACCAACGACTCGAAGCCGACCTCCTGATTGCCGATCACCGATTCGCGCTGCGCGACCTGCTCGCTCAGCGCCTGCCAGCGCAACGCCGACAGCTGCGCCTTGAGCTGACGCTCTTCGGCCTTGTATTCCTGATACTTCTCGGCGGCCTGGGCCTGACGCTGCAGACGCTCCAGCTGCCGACCCAGTTCTTCGCGCAAATCGGTCAGGCGCGCCAGGTTCTCGTGGGTGCGGCGGATGCGGTTTTCGGTGTCGCGGCGGCGCTCCTTGTACTTGGAGATGCCCGCGGCTTCTTCGATGAAATTGCGCAGGTCCTCGGGCTTGGCTTCGATCAGCTTGGAGATCATGCCTTGCTCGATGATCGAGTAGCTGCGTGGGCCCAGGCCGGTGCCGAGAAAGATGTCGGTGATGTCGCGGCGACGGCATTTGGTGCCGTTGAGGTAATAGCTGTTCTGGCTGTCGCGGGTCACTTTGCGGCGGATGGAAATTTCCGCGTAGCTGGCGTATTCGCCGACCAGGGTGCCGTCGGAGTTATCGAAGACCAGCTCGATGCTCGCCTGGCTCACCGGTTTGCGGCTGGTGGAGCCGTTGAAGATGACGTCGGTCATCGACTCGCCGCGCAGGTTCTTGGCCGAGCTTTCGCCCATGACCCAGCGCACCGCGTCGATGATGTTGGATTTGCCGCATCCATTGGGGCCGACCACGGCCGCCATGTTGCTGGGGAAGTTCACCGTCGTCGGGTCGACGAACGATTTGAACCCGGCCAGCCTGATGCATTTGAGGCGCATGAATCAGCTGGCCGCCAGGGCAGACAACACCGATTGGCAGCTGCGCTCGGCGTAGCAGGTCAGCACGTCGCGGATCCGCGCCAGATCCCGCGCCACCACCGCTTCGAGCAACTGGCCGAAGAGGGTCAGGTACTCGCTCATTTCCGCCTGGCGTTGATCCAGGGCGAGGAAATAGAAGCGGCTCATGGACGGCTGCAGGTTCTCGACGGTCTCTTCCAGGTACGGGTTGTTGGCGAACGGATAGGCCGCGCGCATGACATTGAAGCTCTCTTCAACGAAGCCCTTCACGTCCTGGCGCTCGCAACTGGCGATGAGCCGCTGCTGAATCTGCTGGAACGCCGCGAGGTCGACCGGCTCTTTCCAGCTTCGCGCCACGGCCAGACCGAGGAGGATGTACATCTCGCTCATCAGGGCGCAAAGGCTGGTGATGTTGTGTGGGGTCAGGACCGAGACCTGCGCGCCGCGACGGGGCAGGATCACGATCAGATGGCGGCGCTCGAGAATCAGCAACGCCTCGCGCACCGAGCCACGGCTCACGTTCAGCGCGGCCGTGACCTTCTGCTCCTGAATCCGCTCCCCTGGCTTGAGCTCGCCGCGGATGATGCGCTCGGCAAGGTGGTGAGCGATCTGCTCGGCGAGGCTGTCAGGTGCCTTGAACGTCATTTCTTACCTTCAACTTCTTTGGTCGCAAACAAGCGGCGGAGTGTATCGCACTGCAGGTCTGTGGCGCAGGGCCATACTGTGGAAACTGGCACGAATTAAGCAGAAACACGGACATGTTTCTGATCACAGGCACTCAGTCGTTAGACGTTATCGTCAGGTGGGTTATCGGCCATTTCTCGAAATAATGAATTTCTTGACCTTTGAGTCAGAAATTAATTGACCCGATAGTCAGAGCTGATAGATTCATCGACATGTTCGATGACCCATCCGCCGGCAGCTGTGACCAGTGCTTATTAATGACAAGAACGAGGCGCGACCCGTGATCCAGTTTCTCCTGAACCAAGAGCTGAAAACCGAACAGGCTCTGGACCCCAATGTGACGGTGCTCAACTACCTGCGCGAGCACCTGCATAAGTCCGGCACCAAAGAAGGCTGCGCCAGCGGCGATTGCGGCGCGTGTACCGTGGTCGTCGGCGAGTTGACCACTGACGCGGCGGGCCGGGAGCAGCTGAGCTATCGCAGCCTCAATTCGTGCCTGACCTTCGTGGCCTCGCTGCACGGCAAGCAACTGATCAGCGTCGAAGACCTCAAGCATCAGGGCCGCTTGCACAGCGTTCAGCAGGCGATGGTCGACTGCCACGGTTCCCAGTGCGGTTTCTGCACGCCGGGTTTTGTGATGTCGCTGTTCGCGCTGCAAAAGAACAGCGCCGAATCCGCCTCCTCCGACACCCGGCACGCCCAGGCCCACGAAGCCCTGGCCGGCAACCTGTGCCGCTGTACCGGTTATCGACCGATTCTCGCGGCGGCCGAGCAAAGCTGCAGTCAACCGCCAGCGGACCAGTTCGATGCCCTTAAGGCTCAGACCATCGCCCGCCTGAAGGCCATCGCGCCGACGCAAACCGGCGAGCTGAACAGCGGCGACAAGCGCTGCCTGGTGCCGCTGACCGTCGCCGATCTGGCGGATCTCTACGACGCCTATCCCCAAGCCCGGCTGCTGGCCGGCGGCACCGACCTGGCGCTTGAAGTGACGCAGTTCCATCGCCCGCTGCCGGTGATGATCTACGTCGGCAACGTCGCGGCGATGAAGAAGATCGAGCACTTCGAAGACCGCATTGAGATCGGCGCGGCGACGGCCCTCACCGATTGCTACGAAGCACTGAGCCGCGAATACCCGGATTTCGGTGAACTGCTGCACCGTTTTGCATCGCTGCAGATCCGCAATCAGGGCACCCTCGGCGGCAACATCGGCAACGCTTCCCCGATTGGTGACTCCCCGCCTCTGCTGATCGCGCTGGGCGCGAAGATCGTGCTGCGCAAGGGCGAACAAACCCGCACCTTGGCGTTGGAGGATTACTTCATCGATTACCGCGTGACCGTGCGTCAGGAAAGCGAATTCATCGAGCGCATCATCGTGCCCCGCGCCAACCCCCGGCAGACGTTTCGCGCGTACAAAGTGTCCAAACGGCTGGACGACGACATCTCGGCGGTCTGCGCCGCGTTCCGCGTGCACATCGAAAACGGCGCCATCGTTGACGCCCGCGCGGCGTTCGGCGGCATGGCGGCGATCCCCAAACGCGCGGCCCATTGCGAGCAGGCGCTGATCGGCCAGCCGTGGACATCGGCCACCATTGAGCGCGCCTGCGCCGCAATGGCCGAGGATTTCACCCCGCTGACGGACTTCCGCGCGAGCAAGGAATACCGCCTGCTCAGCGCGCAGAACCTGCTGCGCAAATACTTCATTGAAGTGCAAACGCCTCACATCCAGACGCGGGTGACAGCTTATGTCTAATCATCATTCAGCCAGGTCCCAGGAAGAAATGGTCGCCCTGTTTCAACAGGACCTGACCACCGGCGTGGGCCGCAGCGTGAAACACGACAGTGCTGACAAGCACGTTTCCGGCGAAGCGATCTACATCGACGACCGCCTCGAATTCCCCAACCAACTGCACGTGTATGCGCGGCTGTCCGACCGTGCCCACGCGCGCATCGTCCGCGTCGACGTGTCGCCCTGCTACGCCTTCGACGGCGTGCGCATCGCCATCACCCACGAAGACATTCCGGGCCTCAAGGACATCGGCCCGCTGCTGCCCGGCGATCCGTTGCTGGCCATCGACACGGTCGAGTTCGTCGGTCAGCCGGTGATTGCCGTGGCCGCCCGGGATCTGGAAACCGCACGCAAGGCGGCGATGGCCGCGATCATCGAATACGAAGACCTGGAACCCGTGCTCGATGTGGTTCAGGCCTACCGCAACAAGCACTTCGTGCTCGACAGCCACACCCACCAGCGCGGTGATTCGGCGGCGGCTTTGGCCTCTGCTCCCCACCGGATTCAGGGCACGCTGCACATCGGCGGTCAGGAACACTTCTACCTGGAGACGCAGATTTCGTCGGTCATGCCCACGGAAGACGGCGGCATGATCGTCTATTGCTCGACGCAGAACCCGACCGAAGTGCAGAAGCTCGTCGCCGAAGTGCTGGACGTGTCGATGAACAAGATCGTCGTCGACATGCGTCGCATGGGCGGCGGCTTTGGCGGCAAGGAAACCCAGGCCGCGAGCCCCGCGTGCCTGTGCGCGGTGGTTGCGCGCCTGACCGGCCAGCCGACCAAGATGCGCCTGCCGCGCATGGAAGACATGATCATGACCGGCAAACGGCACCCGTTTTACGTCGAGTACGACGTGGGCTTTGACAACGACGGGCGCCTGCACGGCATTCAGTTGGAGCTGGCGGGCAACTGCGGTTATTCGCCGGACCTGTCGGCGTCCATCGTCGACCGGGCGATGTTTCACGCCGACAATTCGTATTACCTGGGCGACGCCACGATCAACGGCCATCGCTGCAAGACCAACACCGCGTCGAACACGGCCTACCGGGGTTTCGGCGGCCCCCAAGGGATGGTCGCCATCGAAGAGGTGATGGACGCCATCGCCCGGCACTTGGGCAAGGACCCGCTGGCGGTGCGCAAGGCCAACTATTACGGCAAGACCGAGCGCAACGTCACCCACTACTACCAGACGGTCGAGCACAACATGCTCGAAGAAATGACCGCCGAGCTGGAGGAAAGCAGTGACTACGCCGAGCGGCGCAAAGCGATCAAGGCCTACAACGCCAACAGCCCGATTCTGAAGAAAGGCCTGGCGCTGACCCCGGTGAAATTCGGCATTTCCTTCACCGCCAGCTTCCTCAACCAGGCCGGCGCGCTGATTCACATCTACACCGACGGCAGCATCCATCTCAATCACGGCGGCACCGAGATGGGCCAGGGCCTGAATGTCAAAGTGGCGCAGGTGGTGGCCGAGGTGTTTCAGGTCGACATCGACCGCGTGCAGATCACCGCGACGAATACCGACAAGGTGCCGAACACGTCGCCGACCGCAGCGTCCAGCGGCGCCGACCTGAACGGCAAGGCTGCGCAGAATGCAGCGGAAATCCTCAAGCAGCGGCTGGTGGAATTCGCAGCCAAGCATTACCAGTGCGATGAATCGCGGGTAGAGTTTCGCAACGGCCACGTCCGCGTCGGCGAACAGGTCATCAGCTTCGACACCTTGGCGCAGCAGGCGTGGATGGGCCAGGTGTCGCTGTCGAGCACCGGCTGTTACAAGACGCCGAAGATTTTCTACGACCGCAGCCAGGCGCGGGGTCGGCCGTTCTATTACTTTGCCTTCGGCGCGGCCTGTACCGAAGTGCTGGTCGACACCCTGACCGGCGAATACAAAATGCTGCGCACGGACATCCTTCACGACGTCGGCGCCTCGCTGAATCCAGCCATCGACATCGGTCAGGTTGAGGGCGGCTATATTCAAGGGATGGGTTGGCTGACCACCGAGGAACTGTTCTGGAACGACAAGGGCAAGCTGATGACCAACGGCCCGGCCGGCTACAAGATCCCGGCCGTGGCCGACATGCCGGCGGACCTGCGGGTGAAGCTGGTGGAGAACCGCAAGAACCCCGAAGACACGGTGTTTCATTCCAAAGCCGTGGGTGAACCGCCGTTCATGCTGGGCATTGCCGCGTGGTGTGCGATCAAGGATGCGGTGGCGAGCCTGGGCGATTACCGGCACCAGCCGAAGATCGACGCGCCGGCGACACCGGAACGGGTGTTGTGGGGGTGTGAGCAGATGCGGGCGTTGCGCCGAAATACAGAGAACGCTGCCGAGATCGTTTCAGAACCTGCTCCGGGGCTCCGCGTGGGAATGCAGCCCGAAACTCTCCGCGTCGATTAAACAGTGGCGACCTGTGCTGCCGCTTTCGCAAGCAAGCTCCCTCTTACAGTCCAAGTGCGATCCCTGTAGGAGTGAGCTTGCTCGCGATGAGGCCGGCACGGGCAACGACGATGTTTGATCTGCCAACCCGCCGATCAGGAGAAATCACATGAATAACTGGATCAGCGCCCTCGCCGACTTGCAGCATCAGGGCGAGGCATGCGTACTGGTGACCATCATCGAGGAGCGTGGCTCGACGCCGCGCAACGCCGGCTCGAAAATGGTCGTCAGCGCCGCGAGGATCTTCGACACCATCGGCGGCGGGCATCTGGAATACAAGGCCATGGAAATCGCCCGGGAGATGCTCGCCAGCGGCAGCCAGCAAACCCGCCTGGAGCGCTTCAGCCTCGGCGCCAGCCTGGGTCAGTGCTGCGGCGGCGTGAACGTGTTGCTGTTCGAACCCATGGGCCAGCCCCAGGCGCACATCGCCGTGTTCGGCGCCGGCCACGTCGGTCGGGCGCTGGTGCCGCTGCTCGCCAGCCTGCCCTGCCGCGTGCGCTGGATCGATTCCCGCGAGGCCGAATTTCCCGCGCAGTTGCCGGAAGGCGTGACGCAGATCCTCAGCGAGGACGTCATCGAAGAAGTCGACAACCTCCCCGCTGGCAGCTATTGCATCGTCATGACCCACAATCATCAGCTGGACCTGGAACTCGCCGCCGCCATTCTCAAGCGCGGCGACTTCAGCTATTTCGGCCTGATCGGCTCGAAAACCAAGCGCGTGAAATTCGAGCATCGCTTGCGAGATCGTGGCTTCGACGCCGCCGTGGTGCAGCGCATGCGTTGCCCCATGGGCCTGACCGAGATCAAAGGCAAATTGCCCATGGAGATCGCCGTGTCCATTGCCGGCGAAGTGATCGCCACCTACAACGCTCATTTCGGCGAGCAGAGCACCACCGCCGAACCTGTCGCCAAGCTGCTGCCGGTGTCCCGCCGCAGCCAGACCCAATGAATCCCGGAAGAACGATCAACTGACATGACCACAGATATCAGCACTGCCAAAAAAGCCTACCGCGCCGCCATCATTCACAGCATCGCCGACCCTGCCGAAGTAGCGGTGGAAGCGTCGTATGAGTATTTCGAAGACGGCCTGATGCTGGTCGAAAACGGCAAGATCCTCGCCCTCGGCACTGCCGAAGACCTGCTCGGCACGCTCACTGACGACGTCGAAATCGTCAGCTATCAGGACGCGCTGATCACCGCCGGTTTCATCGACACCCACATTCATTTGCCACAGACCGGCATGGTCGGGTCCTACGGCGAGCAGTTGCTCGACTGGCTGAATACCTACGTGTTTCCCTGCGAGAAGCAGTTCGAAGACCCCGAGCATTCGGCGCAGGTGGCTGACATCTTTCTCAAGGAATTGCTGCGCAACGGCACCACCACCGCGCTGGTGTTCGGCAGTCGTCACAAGGAGTCGGTGGAGGCGCTGTTCAGTGCCGCCGAGAAGCTCAATCTGCGCCTGATCGCCGGCAAGGTGATGATGGACCGCAACGCCCCGGATTATCTGGTGGACACCGCCGAATCCAGCTACGTCGACAGCAAGGCGCTGATCGAGCGCTGGCACGGCAAGGGCCGCCTGCATTACGCCGTCACCCCACGTTTCGCGCCGACCAGCACGCCCGAACAATTGACCCTCGCCGGCCAGTTGCTGACTGAATACCCCGACCTGTACATGCAGACCCACATCAGTGAAAACCTGAAGGAGGTTGAGTGGGTCAAGGCGCTGTTCCCGGAGCGCAAGAATTACCTGGACGTGTACGACCATTTCAACCTGCTCGGCGAGCGCTCCGTGTTTGCCCACGGCGTGCACCTGTGCGACCAGGAGTGTGAGCGCCTGGCGGAAACCGGGTCCGCCATCGCCTTTTGCCCGACCTCCAACTTCTTCCTCGGCAGTGGGCTGTTCAACTTGCCGATGGCCGAAAAGCACAAGGTCAATGTAGGACTCGGAACAGACGTCGGCGCTGGCACCAGTTTCTCGCTGCTGCACACGTTGAACGAGGCGTACAAGGTCATGCAGCTGCAAGGCGCTAAATTGAGCCCGTTCAAGTCGCTGTATCTGGCGACGCTGGGCGGCGCGCGGGCGCTGCGCCTGGAGGACAAGATCGGCAATCTGCAGCCGGGCAGCGAAGCGGACTTCGTGGTGCTGGACTTCAACGCCACCCCTCTGCTGTCCTACCGCATGAGTCAGGCGACGAGCATTGAAGAGCAGCTGTTTGTGTTGATGACCCTGGGGGATGACCGCACCGTCAGCGAAACGTATTCGGCGGGGGTGTTGGTGCATAAGCGTTCGTAGCGTGGTCGGGAATGCGCTTTGCCAGTCAGGCAGATGTGGCTGACACAACGCATTCGTGAGCAAGGTGGAGCGCCACCCCGGTCACTCCCACAGGTCCTCGGTCTGACCAGAGTTACCGGAGTCAGCACAGAATTTGTGGGAGCGAGCTTGCTCGCGAAGACTGAGGTACATCCAACACTAATCTGTCAGCTGCGCCGCAGCATTCGTGAGCAAGCTCACTCCCACAAGTGGTGTGTTAGCCCAGAATGCTGTGCTCCCTCCGAAGGTATATTCCCCGCAGGTTGCGCCGCGAACGGGCAGGGATCAGACCGCTGTGCTGCGCCCTGCTTTTTTCTTCGGCAGCATCAGGTGCGAGAACACCGCATGGAGGTCGTCGGAGGCGCTGTCTTCGTCGAGGTTGAGCTTGCTGTCGATGTGATCCATGTGATGCATCATCAGGTTCACCGCCAGGGTCGCGTCGCGGGCTTCGATGGCGTCGATCAGTTGGGTGTGTTCATCGTACGAGCAGTGCGAGCGGTTGCCGCTTTCGTACTGGGCGATGATCAGCGAGGTCTGCGAGACCAGACTGCGCTGAAAGCTGATCAGCGGGGCGTTCTTCGCCGCTTCCGCCAGTTTCAGATGGAATTCCCCCGACAGACGAATCCCCGCCCCTCGATCCCCTTTCGAAAAGCTGTCGCGCTCGTCGCTGACCATCTGGCGCAGCTCACTGAGCTGTTCCGCCGTGGCGTGCTCGACCGCCAGTTCCGTGATCGCCTTCTCCACCAGACGCCGGGCGAAGAACACCTGTCGTGCCTCTTCGACGCTCGGGCTGGCCACCACCGCGCCGCGATTCGGACGCAGCAACACCACGCCTTCGTGGGCCAGTCGCGAGAGTGCGCGACGAATGATGGTGCGGCTGACGCCGAAGATTTCACCGAGGGCTTCTTCGCTCAGCTTGGTGCCGGGCGCCAGACGCTGTTCGAGGATCGCCTCGAAAATGTGGGCGTAGACGATGTCGTCCTGGGTGCCGCTGCGGCCGGACTTGGCCGTGCGTGAATGTTTCTTGAGGGGTTGCAACTGATCGTTCATGGGCACTCGTGGTAACAGAATCCGGCGCGGGGCCTTGCCGTGATCAGGGCGGGTACGACCACTGTTGGAGCAACCAATAGCAGATATCCCGGCAAAGTCACAGTAAAAGTAATGGCGCATTGTACACAGCCGGCAAAGTCTGCACAGGCCCCGAAATGACGGGGCGTTATGCACACAATCCGCAAAATATTCCGCACAGGATCGAAAACATTATTTGCATTATTTGTATACAAAAGCATAATCCCTTCGTGCACGTTTCTGACCTTTCAGTCAACAAATCAGCCTGACTGGTCCATACGCCTCCCGGAGCCCGCAACCGGCTTTGTCATAACAACAAAAACGTCCCGAGGATTTCACTGTGGAAAGTCGCAAAACCGAAGCCACGCTGCTGGATCTCACGCTGCCGCGCAAAGGCCTGCTTGAACGCCTGTTCAAGCTGAGCCTGCACGGTACGACCGTCCGAACCGAGCTGCTGGCAGGGCTCACGACCTTCATCACCATGGCCTACATCATCTTCGTCAACCCCAACATCATGGCCGACGCCGGCATCGATCACGGCGCGGCGTTTGTCGCGACCTGCATCGCCGCCGCGCTGGGCTGTCTGCTGATGGGGCTGTACGCCAACTGGCCGGTGGGCCTGGCGCCGGGGATGGGCCTGAACGCATTCTTTACCTACACCGTGGTCGGCACCATGGGCTACAGCTGGAAAACGGCGCTGGGCGCGGTGTTCGTCTCGGGCGTGATCTTCATGTTCCTGACCCTGTCGCGGATCCGCGAATGGCTGCTCAACAGCATCCCGGTCAGCCTGCGCTATGCCATGGGCGCGGGGGTGGGGCTGTTTCTCGGGCTGATCGGCCTGAAGACCGCCGGTATCGTGGTCGACAGCCCGGCGACGCTGATCAAGCTCGGCTCGCTGCGTGAACCCGGTCCGCTGCTCGCCGCCATCTGCTTTCTGATGATTGCCGTGCTCAGTTATCACCGGGTGTTCGGCGCGATCCTCATCAGCATCATCACGGTAACGCTGGCCGGCTGGGGCCTGGGGCTGGTGCATTACAACGGCATTTTCTCCACGCCGCCGAGCCTGGCGCCGACCTGGATGGCCATGGACCTGGCCGGCGTGTTCAACGTCAGCATGATCAGCGTGGTGCTGGCGTTTCTGTTCGTGCACATGTTCGACACGGCCGGCACGCTCATGGGTGTGGCACAGCGCGCCGGTTTGGTGCGTGAAGACGGCCGCATCGAGAACCTCTCGCGGGCCTTGAAGGCAGACAGCGCATCCAGCGTGTTCGGTGCGATGGTCGGTGTGCCGCCGGTCACCAGCTACGTGGAAAGCGCTTCGGGCGTGGCGGCCGGGGGTCGGACTGGTCTGACCGCCGTGACCGTGGGCGTGCTGTTCGTGGCGGCGATGTTCTTCGCCCCGCTCGCTGGCATGATTCCCGCTTACGCGACCGCAGGTGCATTGATTTACGTGGCGATGCTGATGATGGGCGGCATGGCGCACATCGACTGGGACGAAGCCACCGACAGCATTCCGGCGATCGTCACGGCGATCATGATGCCGCTGACATTCTCGGTCGCAGACGGAATCGCGCTGGGGTTCATCACCTACGTGGTGTTGAAAGCCGGCACCGGCCGCCATCGGGAAGTCTCCATCAGCCTGTGGGTGCTGTGCGCAATCTTCATCGCCAAGTTCGTGTTTTTGTAACGCTTTCCGGCCGCCGCACTGCTGATGGATGGCAGTCGTCACCGTACATGACCTGAAGCGCCGCGCAGCCCGCGGCGTTTCTGCTTTCAGATAAACAAGGAGAACACCCCATGACACTGGAAACCTGGCTGCTGTTCAGCGGCGCGGCATTGGTGGTCATTCTGATTCCGGGGCCGCTGTCGCTGCTGATGATCGGCAACAGCCTGAATTACGGCCTGCTGCGCTCCTACCCCGCCTTCCTCGGCGGCGTCTGCGCATCGATCTGCCTGCTCAGCGCTTCGGCCCTGGGACTGGGCGCCTTATTGTTGGCGTCCGAGCAGTTGTTCAGCGCCTTGAAAATCGTCGGCGGTCTGTACCTGTTTTACCTGGCCTGGCAAAGCTGGAAACAGTCGCGCCGGCCCGCCGTTGCCGCCGAGGTGCCCGAGGCCGCCAGCAAACCCGCCTTCGGCTCACTGTTCTGGCGCGCCTTTGTGCTGGGCGGCAGCAACCCGAAAGACATCCTGTTTTTCGCCGCCTTTCTGCCGCAGTTTCTCAAGACCGATGAGCCGTTTTTCGGCCAGTTGATCACCATGATCATCACCTGGACCGTCCTCGACCTGAGCTGCAAATTGTTCTACGGCCTCAGCGCCCAGGGCGCGGCCCGCTACCTGCGCACCGGTAAGGGCCAGACCTGGTTCAACCGCATCAGCGCCGGTCTGTTCGGCACCGCCGGCACCGTCGCCCTGATCAGCCGCTGAGTTCAGCAACAAAAACCGAGGGCAAAAAAAAGCCCGCAGTGTGGGCGGGCAAGAGGAACGCGGGGAGCAACAAGCGGCAGCGATCTAGCTGCCGCGATACGTCGAGTAGCTGTAGGGCGAAATCAGCAGTGGCACGTGGTAGTGGTCTTGCCCGGCGTCGATGCCGAAGCGCAGCACCACCTCATCGAGAAACCCGTGCTCGCCGGATTGCACGCCTTTGCCGCGAAAGTAATCGCCGGCCTGAAACTGCAATTGATAGACGCCAGACTGGTAGTCATCGCCCTGCAACAACGGGGCGTCGCAGCGGCCGTCGCTGTTGGTCACTGCCTCGGCGACTTTCTCCAGCCGGTCGCCATCGACCCGATAAAGCGCAACGCGGATGGAGCTGCCGGGGCAGCCATGTGCAGCGTCCAGCACGTGAGTGGTGAGTCGTCCCATGGCGTGTCGTTGCCTCATTCAGTGAGAGATTAAGAGATGGCCTGCACCCGAAAAGGGCATCAGCGGTAAGACATGAGCAGGATTAAGACAGTTTATGCGAAGATTGTACACAATTAAAATCACCTAAATTTTCACTGATCACCCGCCGCGGCCCCATGCCCCGGATAGCGGCGCAAGGCAGATGAATACGCGATGACAAGCGCCATATCTGACCACTCAGGCAGGTTTCTTGCACAGTGATCCCATGAGGCCGAGAGTGGCGGGAAGTGAAAAAACAGGGTTACACGTTGTAAATAAAGTTGTATACAATCTTACCATCACAGCGACCGTCACGGCACCTTGATGCATCGCCCTGACGACCACCGCCACAGAACACAGGCTAGATAAGGAAGATTGCAGTGAGCGCCGACTACCCACGCGACCTGATCGGTTACGGCAGTAACCCGCCCCACCCCCGCTGGCCAGGCAATGCCCGTATCGCGCTGTCATTCGTGCTCAATTACGAGGAAGGCGGCGAGCGCAATATTCTGCATGGCGACAAGGAGTCCGAAGCGTTCCTTTCCGAAATGGTCGCCGCGCAACCGCTGCAGGGCCAGCGCAACATGAGCATGGAATCGCTCTACGAATACGGCAGCCGGGCCGGCGTGTGGCGCGTGCTCAAGCTGTTCAAGCAATTCGACATTCCGCTGACGATCTTCGCGGTGGCCATGGCCGCCCAGCGTCACCCGGACGTGATCCGCGCCATGGTCGACGCGGGCCATGAGATCTGCAGCCACGGCTATCGCTGGATCGACTACCAGAACATGGACGAGGCCCAGGAACGCGAGCACATGCTCGAAGCGATCCGCATCCTCACCGAACTCACCGGCGAACGTCCGCTGGGCTGGTACACCGGGCGCACCGGCCCCAACACCCGGCGGCTGGTGATGGAAGAAGGCGGTTTTCTCTACGACTGCGACACCTACGACGACGACCTGCCGTACTGGGAGCCCAACAACTCCACCGGCAAGCCGCATCTGGTGATCCCCTACACCCTGGATACCAACGACATGCGCTTCACCCAGGTGCAGGGTTTCAACAAGGGCGAGGACTTTTTCGATTACCTGAAAGACGCCTTCGACGTGCTCTACGCCGAAGGGGCCGAGGCGCCGAAGATGCTCTCCATCGGCCTGCACTGCCGCTTGATCGGTCGCCCTGCCCGACTGGCCGCGCTGCAGCGTTTCCTTGAGTACGTCAAAGGCCACGAGCAGGTCTGGTTTGCGCGCCGGGTGGAGATCGCGCGGCACTGGCATCAGGTACACCCCTTCAATGGAGCCGCCGAATGAGCCGCTTTCAGACCCTGACGCCCTCTTCCCTCAGCCGCGACGAATTCGTCCAGGCGTTCGCCGACATCTACGAACACTCGCCCTGGGTCGCCGAACAGGCTTATGACCTGGACCAGCGGCATGAGCTCGATGATATCGAGACGCTGCATGCACGCATGAGCGACATCCTGTTGAGTGCCGATCACGCCGCGCAACTAGCGCTGATCAACGCTCACCCGGACCTTGCCGGCAAAGCCGCCGTGCAAGGCCAACTGACCGAAGCCAGTACCTCTGAACAGGCTGGCGCCGGTATCCACCAATGCACGGCCGAAGAGTTCCAGCGCTTCACCGAGCTGAACGACGCCTACAAGGCGAAGTTCGCGTTCCCCTTCATCATGGCGGTGAAAGGCAGCAACCGGCATCAGATCCTCGCGGCCTTCGAGACGCGCATTCACAACCCGGCCGACGCCGAGTTCGCCTGCGCCCTTGCCGAGATCAACAAGATCGCGATGTTCCGCCTGCAAGCCCTCTGACCGACCTTTCCCACGCCCACTATCAAAGGCAGACAAAAAGAATGAAAGCTTACGCCGCACCCTTCGAGAAGTTCGTCAACCTGGCCGATGCGCGTCTGGGGACGAAGATCCTTTCCGTCACCGATGACTGGTTCGCCGATGCCAACCGCCTGTTCCAGCCGACCCCGGCGGTCTGGAAAGAAGGCGTGTTCGACGACAACGGCAAGTGGATGGACGGCTGGGAGTCGCGCCGCAAGCGCTTTGAAGGCTACGACAGTGCAGTGATTCGCCTTGGCGTTGCCGGTTCGATCAAGGGCGTGGACATCGACACCTCGTTCTTCACCGGCAACTACCCGCCATCGGCCTCGCTGGAAGCGTGCTTCCTGGCGTCGGGCGAGCCGGACGAAAACACCGTGTGGACGGAAGTGTTGCCGGCCGTGGAGCTCAAGGGCGACAGCCACCATTACCACGAGATCGGTGACGCCAAGGCTTACAGCCATTTGCGTTTCAACATCTACCCGGACGGCGGCGTGGCGCGTCTGCGGGTGTACGGCGTGCCCCATCGGGACTGGTCGGCAGTGGGTGACAACGAGCAGATCGATCTCGCCGCCGCGCTGAATGGCGGTCGTGCGCTGGCCTGCTCCGACGAGCATTTCGGGCGCATGAGCAACATCCTCAACCCGGGCCGTGGCGTGAACATGGGCGACGGCTGGGAAACTGCACGTCGCCGTACGCCTGGCAATGACTGGGTAATCGTGGCGTTGGGGCATGCGGGCGAGGTCGAGCAGATCGTCGTCGACACCCTGCACTTCAAGGGCAACTACCCGGACAGCTGCTCGATTCAGGCAGCCTTCGTCAAAGGCGGCACCGACAGCCAGATCGAAACCCAGAGCCTGTTCTGGCGCGAACTGCTGCCGAGCCAGAAGCTTGAAATGCACGCCGAACACACTTTCTTCGAGCAGATCAAGGCACTGGGGCCGATCACCCATATCCGCCTGAACGTGTTCCCGGATGGCGGCGTGAGCCGGTTGCGGGTGCTGGGCAAGGTTGCGAAATAAACGCTTGGCCTCTGATGACTGATGGTTCCCACGCTCCGCGTGGTAACCCCTTTGCGGACGCTCCGCGTCCAGGGTGACGCAGAGCGTCAGGGGATGCATTCCCACGCGGAGCGTGGGAACGATCACCAATCCACCAAACATGAACAGAAGACCCCCGCATGCGCACACTGATCATCGAGCCGTTGACCAAGGCAGCCTTCGCCCCTTTCGGCGAGGTCATCGAAACCGACGGCAGCGATCATTTCATGATCAATAACGGCTCGACCATGCGCTTTCACCGTCTGGCCGAGGTTGAAACGGCCACGCCGGACGACAAGGCGATCATCAGCATCTTCCGCGCAGAGGCGCTGGAGATGCCGTTGACCATCAGCATGCTGGAGCGCCATCCGCTGGGCAGCCAGGCCTTCATTCCGCTGCTCGGCCATCCTTTTCTGGTCGTGGTCGCGCCACTTGGCGATGCACCTGAACCCGAGTTGACCCGCGCCTTCATCACCAATGGCAGGCAGGGTGTTAATTACCATCGCGGCGTCTGGCACCACCCGGTGCTGACGATCGAAAAGCGGGATGACTTCCTGGTGGTTGATCGCAGTGGCAGTGGCAATAACTGCGATGAGCATTTCTTCGAAGAGAGTCAGAAGATGGTTCTCGATCCCCAACTATAAGAAGGGTCTGACCACCCGTTAAGCGGTGGAAGGCAAAGGGTAAAGACTGTGGCTGCACATCTGATGGAATGGCTGAATCTGGGCGTGCGCTGGATTCACATGATCGTCGGGATCGCCTGGATCGGCGCGTCCTTTTATTTTGTCTGGCTGGAGAACAACCTCAACCGCGCCAACCCCCGTGACGGTCTGTCGGGCGACCTATGGGCGATTCACGGCGGCGGTATCTACCACCTGGAAAAGTACAAACTGGCCCCGCCGACCATGCCGGACGACCTGCACTGGTTCAAATGGGAAGCCTACTGGACCTGGATGTCCGGCATCGCGCTGCTGTGCATCGTGTTCTATTCCAACCCCACCCTTTACCTGCTGGCACCCGGCAGCACGCTGAGCGGCGGCGCAGGCATCGCCATCGCCGTGGGCTCATTGATCGCCAGCTGGACGATCTACGACATCCTCTGCGATTCGCCCCTGGGCAAGCGCCCTGCCCTGCTGGGCCTGGTGCTGTTCGTGCTGATCATCGCGGCCTGCTTCGGCTTCAGCCAGGTGTTCAGCGGACGGGCGGCTTACCTGCACACGGGTGCAATCATCGGCACGATCATGGTCGGCAACGTGCTGCGCATCATCATGCCGGCCCAGCGCGCGCTGGTCGCCGCCATCACCGAAAACCGCACGCCGGACCCGTCGCTGCCGGCCAAAGGCCTGCTGCGTTCACGGCACAACAACTACTTCACCCTGCCGGTGCTGTTCATCATGATCAGCAACCACTTCCCGAGCACCTACGGCAGTCAGTACAACTGGCTGATTCTGGCGGGGATCGCGGTGTGTGCGGTGCTCGTCCGTCACTTCTTCAACACCCGTCACAACAGCCACAAATACGCCTGGGCCTTGCCGGTCGGGGCACTGGGAATGATGTGCCTGGCCTACGTCACCGGCCCCGCGCAAATGTCTCGCGGCCCGGACGTGGCGGAGAAAATCCAGTATCAGCCACTGCCGGGCACGGCCATCGGTGGCCATCGCGCCGACGAGGCGAAGCCTGACGTCGCACCAGCGCCAGCCCCTGCAGCCGCCCCGGCACCTGGCGCAGAGGCAGCAGCCCAACCGGCGCAAGCCAGCAGCGGCGGCGTGGATTTCGAGAAGGTCCACAGCGTGATTCAGGAACGCTGCACCGTCTGCCACTCTGCCAAACCCACCAGCCCGCTGTTCAGCAGTGCGCCGGCCGGGATCATGTTCGATACGCCGCAACAGATCCAGCAACTGGCCCCGCGCATTCAGGCCCAGGCGGTGACCGCGCAGATCATGCCGCTGGGCAACATCACCCAGATGACCCAACAGGAACGTGACCTGCTGGGGCAATGGATTGATAAGGGGGCGCAGACGAACTGAAGTCAGCTGCAAGCTTCAAGCGGCAAGCCACAAGTCAGAAGCAGTACGCGATCGGCTTTGGCTTGAGGCTTGCCGCTTGAAGCTTGTCGCTAACCGCTCCATCCGCTCCATCCGCTCCAACCAAAAAATAAAAACAATGAGGTGTTGCATGTCCGAGTCAACTCACGCGCGCATTCCTGACGCGCCGCCACGACAGCCCCTGCCATTGCTGCAACTGATTCTGGTGGGCCTGCAACACGTCCTGTTGATGTACGGCGGTGCCGTTGCGGTGCCGCTGATCATCGGCCAGGCCGCCGGGCTTTCCCGGGAAGAAATCGCCTTTCTGATCAACGCCGACCTGCTGGTCGCCGGTATCGCCACGGTGGTGCAATCCCTGGGCATCGGTCCGCTGGGGATTCGCATGCCGATCATGATGGGCGCCAGCTTCGCCGCCGTCGGCAGCATGGTGGCGATGGCCGGGATGAGTGGCGTCGGCCTGCCGGGCATCTTCGGCGCGACCATCGCAGCGGGCTTCTTCGGCATTCTGATCGCGCCGTTCATGTCGAAAATCGTGCGCTTCTTCCCGCCGCTGGTGACCGGCACCGTGATCACTTCCATCGGCCTGTCGCTGTTCCCGGTGGCGGTCAACTGGGCCGGCGGCGGCAGCAAGGCGGTGAGCTTCGGCGACCCGGTCTACCTCGGTGTCGCCGCGCTGGTGTTGCTGACCATCCTGCTGATCAACCGCTTCATGCGCGGGTTCTGGGTCAACATCTCGGTGCTGATCGGCATGGGCCTGGGTTACATCCTCTCCGGCTTCATCGGCATGGTCGACCTCAGTGGTCTGGGTCAGGCCGAATGGCTGAAGGTGGTCACGCCCCTGCACTTCGGCCTGCCGCAATTCAGCCTCGCGCCGATCCTGTCGATGTGCCTGGTGGTGGTGATCATTTTTGTCGAATCGACGGGGATGTTTCTCGCGCTGGGCAAGATCACCGACCGCGAAGTCACGCCGGGTATGTTGCGCCGGGGGTTGCTGTGCGACGCGGCAGCCTCGTTTCTCGCGGGCTTTCTCAACACCTTCACCCATTCCTCGTTTGCGCAGAACATCGGCCTGGTGCAGATGACCGGCGTGCGCTGCCGCTCGGTGACCATCGTCGCGGGCGGGTTCCTCATCGTCCTCAGCCTATTGCCGAAAGCGGCGTATCTGGTGGCCTCGATCCCGCCTGCCGTACTGGGCGGCGCGGCCATCGCGATGTTCGGCATGGTCGCCGCCACCGGGATCAAGATCCTCCAGGAAGCGGACATCTCCGACCGGCGCAACCAGCTGCTGGTCGCGGTGAGCATCGGCATGGGCCTGATACCCGTGGTGCGACCGGAGTTCTTCAGCCAGCTGCCGCAATGGATGGGGCCGATCACCCACAGCGGCATCGCCATGGCGACATTGAGCGCGGTGTTGCTGAACCTGCTGTTCAATGTCATCGGCGGTGCCGAGCGCGCGGCGATGGCCGGACCGCTGCATTCACACTGAGGGGTTGCCCTGTTTTCGACGGGAGTGCTCTGTCACAGAGCACTTGAGCACGACCGCGCGAGTCAGTATCCTCCGCCGCCGCTCGAATTCAGTCCAATAACAACACTGCAACTAACCTGACTGACCGGACAACTCTCCGATCAGCCCGTGCATCTTCCAAACGGCATCGATAAATCGACCAATCGACTGTTCTTTGAACAGCCGGCGGGGCTTTTTCGTCTTTTTTCAAGGTGTTGGCTCAGCTCTTGCTATCAACTCGAAGCTGACCAAACAGACAACTTAATCGATTAAAACCAAGGCGCCATAACAGAGCGTCAGTTCGCAAAAAACCACGACGTCAATCCAAGGGAGTATTTACATGAACCGCACGCTTTCCAGCCTGATGGCCGCAAGTAGCCTGCTTGCCGCCGCGCCGGCCATGTCGGGTGATCTGCTGCAGTGGCAGAGCAACAGCCTGACTTACCTCTACGGCAAGAACTTCGCCGTGAACCCTGAAAACCAGCAGACGTTCACCTACGAACATGCCGATGGCTGGAAATACGGCGATAACTTCGTCTTCCTCGATTACATCAACTACAACGGCAAGAAAGACGGCAGCCTGGGTAACGCCTCGACGTACGGGGAGATTTCCCCGCGCCTGTCGATGGGCAAGATCTTCGATCAGAAATTCGAGTTCGGCCCTGTCACCGACGTGTTGCTGGCAACCACTTACGAGTTTGGCGAAGGCGATGTCGAGTCGTATCTCATCGGCCCGGGTTTTGATTTGAAGATCCCCGGCTTCGATTACTTCCAGCTGAACTTCTACAAGCGTTACAACGACGGCCACCGCGCCGGTTACGGCGCCTGGCAGATCACGCCGGTCTGGTCCTACACCATCCCGGTGGGCAAGTCCGACATTCTTATCGACGGTTTCATGGACTGGGTCGTGGACAACAAACAGTCCAACAGCAAAGGCGATTACCACTCCAACCTGCACTTCAACCCGCAGATCAAATACGACCTGGGCAAGGCGCTCAATCTTCCGGACCGGCAGTTGTACGTAGGCGTCGAGTACGACTACTGGAGCAACAAGTACGGGATCAACGACACGCGCTCTTTCGACACGGACCAGAACACCGCGAGTTTGCTGGTGAAAGTGTTCTTCTGATCGCTTCGGGACGGTGCTGGCAAGCGCCTTCGCAGGCCGTTGCCATCAGGCGTCCACTGCAGAATGCCTGGGGCCTTGCGCTCCGGGCAATTAATGCGTTTTTCATTTTCATGTGACCGATTTTTAACTTCCGCTCCGGGAAGATAGGCACCGTCGGCCACTGTCGGGCAGACACTCGAACCTCCCTGTCTGAACCACCCGGTAATCACAATGAACAAACTTCCGCAGATTACGCTCGCGTTCTGGGTCATGAAAATCTGTGCCACCACGTTAGGCGAAACAGCAGGCGACTTGCTGTCGATGACCCTCGACGTTGGCTATCTGATCAGCTCCCTTATCTTGATCAGCGTGTTTGTCGTCACGCTCATCACGCAACTGGCCTCCAAACGCTATAACCCGGCGCTGTACTGGTTGGTGATTCTTTCCACCAGCACCGCGGGCACCACCATGTCCGACTTCATGGACCGTACGCTGGGCCTCGGGTATGCGGCGGGTTCGGCCATTCTGGTGGCTATCCTGCTGGCTATATTCTCGGCCTGGTACTGGAGCGAACGGTCGTTGTCAGTCAGCCGCGTCACCACGCTGAAAGCCGAGCTGTTCTACTGGTTCGCGATCCTGTTCTCGAACACCCTGGGCACGGCGCTGGGCGACTTCCTGGCGGATGACTCGGGATTGGGTTTCATGGGCGGGGCGTTGCTGATCGGCTCGGCGATTGCCGTGGTCGTGGTGCTTCACTACACCACCCGGTTGTCTTCGGTGGCGTTGTTCTGGATCGCCTTCGTGCTGACTCGTCCGTTCGGGGCGACGTTGGGCGACGTGCTGACCAAACCCCATGAAAAAGGCGGCCTGGACTTCGGGACGGTGGGTTCGTCGATGGTACTGCTGGGCATTCTGGTGCTGCTGGTGGGCGCCGCCATGTATTACAACCGCAAGCCCGCGCCGGCCTATGCGGTAATCAGCGACAAGTAAGGACACGCTCCACCGAAGTAAGGCGCGCTTGCCTGGGACCGAAGCACTTCAACCCTCGCTACACAGGCTGAGGTTCAACGGGCTCAGGCAAACGCGGCCAGGGTCCCCCCCTCAGGAATGCCCTTCCCACGGCAGCGGCTTGCCCGCTCGCACCCTCGCGTTCAGCGAGCGCAGCAGGTCGAGGGGATCACGGTCTTTCATCGCATGACTCTGCTCGTCGACCCAGGTCATGACCTGCTGCCGGTCGAGCGTCGGCCGGCGGTGCAGGATTTCCACCAGCTGACGCTCGCAATGCTGGGCATACGCAACGACGCTGGAAAACAATGGGCTGTTCATGCTGCCGACACCTCGCCACCGAATACGCGTTCAGCCTTGATAAGGCGCCAGTTTAGTTGCTGCCATTCCGCTACTGCTCCCGGTACAACCCGCCACACAATAGCATTGGCGCGCGGTCGCGCCAGTGACAAAGCCGGTGGACAAAGGGGATGTTGTTGCGCAGCCGAGGCAATGTTGAGCCTGCTGCGAGGCCGGTGCTAACATTCGCCACCGCCGAGCAGGCAAGGACATACCGGTTTATGAGCAGCATCCGCGAGCGCAACAAAGAACTGATCCTGCGCGCAGCCAGCGAAGAATTTGCCGACAAGGGATTCGCCGCCAGCAAGACCAGCGACATCGCCGCCAAGGCGGGTGTGCCCAAGCCCAACGTCTATTACTACTTCAAGTCCAAGGACAACCTGTATCGCGAGGTGCTCGAAAGCATCATCGAGCCGATCATGCAGGCGTCGACGCCGTTCAATCGCGAGGGTGTGCCGGCTGAAGTGCTGACGAGCTACATCCGCTCGAAGATCCGCATCTCCCGCGAGCTGCCCTTCGCTTCAAAGGTGTTCGCCAGCGAGATCATGCACGGCGCGCCGCATTTGACGCCCGAGCAGGTTGAGCAACTGAATGGACAGGCCCGGCATAACATCGAATGTATTCAGGGCTGGATCGATGACGGCCTGATCGCCCCGATCGACCCCCATCATCTGATGTTCAGCATCTGGGCCGCGACCCAGACCTACGCCGATTTCGACTGGCAGATTTCCACGGTGACGGGTAAAGCGACCCTGGACGACGCTGATTACGAAGCGGCCGCCCAGACCATCATCCGCCTAGTGCTCAAAGGGTGTGAGCCGGACCGCTGAAGGTCACTGGCTTTCTTCCTTGTCGTAGCCCAAGGCCCTGTTCACACCTTGCAAGAGCTGGCCGAAGCTCCAGGGCTTGCGGATGAACACGACTGGATGTACGACACCCGAGCTCTCGGGTGTCTCGTGACCTGACATGATCAGGATCGGGATCTGCGGATACTTGTTGCTCGACAGGTTCGCAAGGTCCGCACCGTTCAAGGTGCCCGGCATGAGGATATCGGTCAGGAGGAGCGCCACGTCGCCCGAGTTGCTTTCGAGGTACTTCGCCGCCTCGTCTGCAGTCTCCAGCGCATGGGTGGTAAAGCCTTCATCCTCGAGGATTTCGCAAACGAACTCGCGAATGATCTCCTCGTCCTCAACCACCAGAATGAGTCCCATGTTTGGTACGTCTGCTGCCATTTGCGCCACATCCACAATAATTATTTCCCATGCCTGCCCGGCCGGCCCTGTCCTGGACTCGGGTGTAGTCCGTACTGTGAGCGGCGCGAGCGCCGGAAATTCCATTGGGAATCAACATTTGGTCGAAACGATGTGCAGATTCTGGAAATGAAACCGTACAAACGGGACTTTACGGAATCGCAGGCAATAAAAAACCCGCCGAAGCGGGTTTGTGCAACACCGTCCAACTTCCTGTTGGCCGCCAATGCCTGGCAACGGTCGATCGTCCTTGATCCTGCAGCGGTCCGTTGCTGCAGTTGATGGATCCAATGTACCGCGACGATGTGTTTCAACCTAGAGCCAAGTTCCTCAGGTCGTGTAAGCCTTTGGCTATACCTGTGTCAGTAACCTGCGCCCACACTCAGGTTTATACCGGTGAGGCCGAGATGCTTAATGACACCATGGCTTCCCTCCGTTGAGGGATGCGGGTCAATGGGCTGTCGTGCAAGCGGTTATAGAGCGGCCTGGCCGAACAAGAAGAATAAAGAAGCGGAGTGACGATCATGAATATGCGCAATCTTTCGATCAGCCGGCGCTTGTGGCTGATTCTCATCGTCGCCGTGGTGATGCTGTTCACGCTGGCGGCGGCGATGCTCAAACAGATCCACGACGATCTGTACGAAGCCAAAACCGTCAAGACCATGCACGTGGTGCAGACCGCCAGCGGCCTGCTCGATTACTACCATGGCCTGGAAACCGCCGGCACCCTGAGCCGCGAACAGGCCCAGCAGCAGGCGATGGATGCCATTCGCGGGCTGCGCTACAACCAGACCGACTATTTCTGGATCAACGACCTGCGCCCGGTGATGATCATGCACCCGGCCAATCCCAAGCTGGTAGGCCAGGACCTGTCCGGCATCAAAGACCCGGACGGCTTTCAGGTCTTCAACGAGATGGTCACCCTGGCCAAGGCCAAAGGCGGGGGTATGGTCAACTACCGGTGGCCCAAGCCCGGCGCCACTGATGCGGTCGGCAAGACCTCGTACATCTCGCTGTTCGCGCCGTGGGGCTGGATCATCGGCTCGGGCGTTTACATCGATGACGTGCAGGCCGAGTTCTACAAGCAGGTGGTCAAGGCGCTGTCGATCAGTGCCGGCATCATTCTGGTCATGGCGCTGCTGTTGATTCTCATCGCGCGCAGCATCGCCGGCCCGCTCAAGGCCACTGTCGAGGCGATGGCCAATATCGCCAGCGGCGAAAGCGACCTGACCCGCACTCTGGAAACCCAGGGCAACGACGAAGTCACGCAACTGGCCCGGCACTTCAATGCGTTCACCGCCAAGCTGCGGCGGGTGGTCAGTGAGCTGCAGTCGTCTGCGGTCGGCCTGGGTCAGGCGTCGAGTGAGCTGGGCAGCAACGCCATTCAGGCTCAGGAACGCAGCCAGCAGCAGTCGCTGCAGATGGAGCAGGTGGCCACGGCGGTCAATGAGGTCACTTATGGCGTGCAGGACGTGGCAAAAAACGCCGAGCACGCCGCCAGCGAGATGCGCAACGCCGAATCCCAGGCGCAGCAGGGTCAGGCCAACATCGACAGCAGCCTGAAGCAGATCGGGCACCTGTCCGGCACCATCGATCAGGCCGTGGAAGTGATTCGCACGCTGGCCAGCGAAAGCACGCAGATCGGCGGCGTGCTGGAGGTGATCAGTTCGATTGCCGAGCAGACCAACCTGCTTGCGCTCAACGCCGCCATCGAAGCCGCCCGCGCCGGTGATCAGGGCCGTGGCTTCGCCGTCGTCGCAGACGAAGTCCGCCTGCTGGCCCAGCGCACGCAGAAATCCACGGCGGAAATCCAGGCGATGATCGAGCGCCTGCAAGCCCATTCGGATGCGGCGGTGAAAGTGATCGCCGACAGCAGTCGTTCTTCGCAGCTGACTATCGAGCAGGCCAACCTGGCCGGCCAGAGCCTGACGTCGATCAGCCAGGCGCTGCGCAACCTCAACGGCCTGAACGCCTCCATCGCCAGTGCGACCCTTGAGCAATCCCACGTGGTGGAAGACATCAACCAGAACGTCACCCAGGCGGCGCAGTTGTCCCAGAGCACGGCGGTGGCGGCCGAACAGTCCAGCGCGGCGAGCAATCAGCTCAAGGGGTTGAGTGAACAGCTGAATGGGTTGTTGCGGCAGTTTCGGGTGTAACAACCAGATTGAGCCCCATAAGATTTGCGGTGTAACGACTGACGCTTTCCCGGCTAAAGCCGGTCCCACAGAGGTACGCGGTGTTTCCGTAGGACTGGCTTTAGCCGGGAAGGGGCCCGCCTGGGCACCCTCAATTTTGCGGTGTGACGCCTGACGCTTTCCCGGCTAAAGCCGGTCCCACAGGGGTACGCGGTGTGTTAGTGGGACCGGCTTCAGCCGGGAAGAGGCCAGCCTGGGCACCCTCAATTTTGCGGTGTGACGCCTGAGGCTTTCCCGGCTGAAGCCGGTCCCACAGGGGTACGCGGTGTTTCCGTAGGACTGGCTTTAGCCGGGAAGAGGCCCGTTTTGACGCCATCAATTTTGCGGTGTGACGCCTGGCGCTTTCCCGGCTAAAGCCGGTCCCACAGGGGTACGCGGTGTTTCCGTAGGACTGGCTTTAGCCGGGAAGGGGCCGGCCTGGGCACCCTCAATTTTGCGGTGTGACGCCTGAGGCTTTCCCGGCTGAAGCCGGTCCTACAGAAATATACGGTGTGTCAGCTGGAGTGGCGATGAGAGAATGTAGCTCGCTTACAGCCTTGCTGAACTATGTACCTCAAGCCATTATGTATACAATAAATACAATTATTGAATACAGACATGCCGGCCCTCCTCGCCCATCTCCCCACCATTGCCCTGACTGGGCCGAAGCCCTGCTCAACGGTTTCAGTCAGGTGCTGCTGCAACGCAGCCCTCTGTGCGGGGTTTTCTGTCTGTTGGCGATTCTGATCAGCGCGCCCTCCTCCCTGGGCGACGCGCTGCTGGGGGCCGTCGCGGGTTTGCTCACGGCGCAACGGCGCGGCTACCCGAAAAGCAGGCGCCAGGACGGGCTTTATAGCTACAACGGCATTTTGCTCGGGCTGTTGATCGGCTCTCAGGTCGAATGGTCGCCACTGGTGCCGCTGCTGACCATTGCCTGCGGCGGGCTGAGCGCGATGCTCATGCACGCCTGGCTGGAGCGAACGCCGCGGGCGTCCTGCCTGAACGCCTACACCGCGCCCTTCGTGCTGTTTGGCTGGCTGTTGTTGATGTTTGTCGAACCGATGCAAGCGGCTATCGCAGACCTGAACCCGATCCACGCGCTGCCCCTGGGTTTCGGGCAGGTCTTTCTGCTCGATCATCCGCTGGCCGGGGTGATGATCGGTGTCGGGCTGCTGATCGCCAATCGGCGCGCCGCGCTCTGGGCCTTTGTCGGTTGCCTCAGCGGCGTCACCTTCGTGCTGTGGCAGTCGCAGCCTGACTTGCCACTGCCCGCTCTGTGCGGCTACAACCCGGCGCTGGCCGGGCTGGCCTTCAGTCAGGCGCGGCACAAACCCTGGTTACCGGCGAGCGCCATTGCGCTGTCGATTCTGTTGCAGCCGGGGTTTGCAGCCATGGGGCTGGCGACGCTCACCGCCCCGTTCATTCTGGCCTGCTGGCTGGTGCAGGCCAGCGCCCGGCTGCTGCGTCAGGCTATCGGTGATGACAGGTTGCGCTCCTGAGCGCTTTGTCCCACGCTCTGCCGACCTTGCACGCGGAACGACTCCATGGACAGCAACATCAGCTGGCGCGAACAGCTACGCATCATCATTTTTCAAAGTGACACCAAACCCGGCCGACGCTTCGACAAGATCCTGCTGGTGCTCATTCTCTGCAGCCTGCTCGTGGCGATCATCGACAGCATCGAGGCCGTTCACCGCAACTACGCCGCCCCCCTGGCCTGGATCGAGTGGACCTTCACCTTCATCTTCGCGGTCGAGTACCTGCTGCGCCTGTACTGCTCGCCCAAGCCCCTCAAGTACGCCTTCAGCTTCTACGGCCTGATCGATTTGCTGGCGATCGTGCCGGGCATCCTGGCGATCTATTACAGCGACGCGCAGTACCTGCTGATCGTGCGCGTGGTGCGCATGCTGCGGATCTTCCGCGTGCTCAAGCTCAGCCCTTATCTGAAACAGGCCAACTACCTGCTCGCCGCCCTGCGTGGCAGCAAGCAGAAGATCATTGTGTTTCTCGCCACCGTGTCGACGCTGGTGACGGTGTTCGGCACGCTGATGTACGTCGTCGAAGGGCCGGAGCACGGCTTCACCAGCATTCCCAAGGGCATCTATTGGGCAATCGTCACCCTGACCACGGTGGGCTTTGGCGACATTGTGCCGAAGACGCCGATCGGGCAAATCCTGTCGTCGCTGGTGATGATCACCGGTTACTCGATCATCGCCGTGCCCACCGGGATATTCACCGCCGAACTGGCCAACGCCATGCGCGGCGATCAGCTGCAGCACGACTGCCCGGTGTGCGCCAAGAACGCCCATGAACCCAACGCGGCGTTCTGTTCGCGCTGCGGCAATGCGCTGTTTCCCAAGCTCGGCGCGATGGCCGCACCCGCGGATGCGCAACGGGACATAAGCACATGAGTTTTTGATCTATTGAGCCGCTGGGGACTTTGGTTATAGTCGCCAGCCATTGGCCATCTTGCCTGGTTATAACAACGGCTCTTCCAAGAGCGAATCACTAAACGCCCCCCTGCTCAACGCCACAAGGAATCCACAGTGAAAAAGATCCTCGCCGCTTCCCTGCTCGCCGCAGGACTGGCTCTGGGCAGCGCTGCACAGGCCGCCGCGCCGTCGCTGCTGAACGTGTCGTATGACGTGATGCGCGACTTCTACAAGGACTACAACGCCGCGTTCCGGAAGCACTGGGAAGCCGAGCACAAGGAAACGGCGGCGATTCAGATGTCCTTCGGCGGGTCGAGCAAGCAGGCGCGGTCGGTGATCGATGGCTTGCCTGCCGATGTCATCACCATGAACATGGCCACTGACATCAATGCGCTGGCCGACAACGGCGAGCTGGTGCCGAAGGACTGGGTCACCCGCCTGCCGAACAACAGCGCGCCGTTCACCTCGGCCACGGTGTTCATCGTGCGCAAGGGCAACCCGAAGGCGCTGAAGGACTGGCCGGACCTGGTCAAGGATGGCGTTGAAGTCGTGGTGCCCAACCCGAAAACCTCGGGCAATGGCCGCTACACCTACCTCTCGGCCTGGGGCTACACGCTGAAAAACGGCGGCGATGAAGCAGCGGCGAAGAAGTTCGTCGGCGAGCTGTTCAGCCACGTGCCGGTGCTCGACACCGGCGGCCGTGGCGCGACCACCACGTTCATGACCAACCACATCGGCGACGTGCTGGTGACTTTCGAAAACGAGGCGGAAATGATCGCCCGCGAGTTTGGTCGTGATCAGTTCGAAGTGGTCTACCCGAGCGTCTCCGCCGAAGCCGAACCGCCCGTCAGCGTCGTGGACAAAGTGGTCGACAAGAAAGGCACCCGCGCCGTGGCCGAGGAATACCTGAAATACCTGTGGTCGCCGGAAGGCCAGGAAATCGCGGCCGCCAACTACCTGCGTCCACGGGACCCCGCAGTGCTGGCCAAATACACCGACCGCTTCCCGAAAGTGGACTTCCTGTCAGTGGAAAAAACCTTCGGCGACTGGCGCACCGTGCAAAAGACCCACTTCAATGACGGTGGGGTGTTTGATCAGATCTACCCGGCCAAATAAAACGCGGTTTTAGACCTACGGCGTGGCTTAGAAAGATCAAGGGCGTCGGCCTAACGGCCTCGGGTTTCGCCTTCGGCGAGTTACTTGGAAAAGCACCCCAAGTAACCAAGGGTGCCTGCTCTCGGTTGGGCCCTTCCTTCGTCAGGGTTCCTTCACTCCGGTCTTGCTCCGTGGGCCCGCGCCGAACGGACATCCATGTCCTGACGGCGCTCTCGCCGCATCCATGCGGCTCGGCCCACTGCGCAAAACCTGCGTTCAGCCTGCACCCAAGTCGCGATGGGTGTCGTCTGGGCGTTATGTGTTTGAAGATCAAGATCAACAGCTTCCCGGCTGAAGCCGGTCCTACAAGTGTGCGCGGTCACTACGACTGTTGATCGTTCCCCCGCTCCGCGTGGGAATGCATCCCGTGACGCTCCGCGTCACTCCCCCGGACTCAAGGCGCGTCGTCTGCGGGACGCAGAGCGTCCGAGGCGGCGTTACCACGCGGAGCGTGGGAACAATCAGAAAAAGTGGCGGCGACCGCGACTGTAGGACCGGCTTCAGCCAGGAAGCTCTTGATCTGCTTTTGATCTTCATACGCAAAAAGCCCAAACACCACAAATCGCGACTTGGGTGCAGGCTGAACGGAGGTCGCGCGCAGTGGGCCGAGCCGCATGGATGCGGCGAGAGCGCCGTCAGGGCATGGATGCCCGTTCGGCGCGGGCCCACGGAGCGGGACCGGAGTGAAGGAACCCTGAGGAACGAAGGGCCAAACCAGGAGCAAGCACCCTTGGTTACTTGGGGTGCTTTTCCAAGTAACTCGCCGAAGGCGAAATGTCTGCCCTTAGGCAGACGCTCTTGATCTTGATCTCGCCGAACCAGGCCTTAATTCCCGAACTGCTTGCTCAACCCCGGCGGCACGCCGCTGGCATCGGTCTCCTGCCAAGGCCCGTTGGGCGAAGTCGACCAGGTCCAGCCGTTGTTCCAGCGGTAATAGGTGCGCTGGCGATAGAACGTATTCGGCACGTTATCCAGCACATGCACACCCAGGCGCGCATCCCAGTGACTGTTGCCACCGGGCGGCGGGGCGAAGTGCGAAGAAGTTTTCGGGCCCGGCGCCGGGATCGGCGTAGACGGCGGCGTCTCTGGCGCCGTGCGCGGGGTGCCGGGCTGCGGCGTCGGCGACGGGCCGGGGATGGTCGGAATCGGCTCGGAACTCTGTGGCCCCGGATGCTGCACCGCACAGGCTGCGGTCAATCCCACCACCAGACTCAACAAGGCAAAACGGGCGACGCGATACATAAGGGCTCTCTACTCGCTGCGTGAACGGGGTTACTGATCGGGGCTGTCGATGGTCAGGGCCTGCAGCGCCGTCACGTTGCTCGGCAACGGCTGGCTGCGACCGATCCATTCCCCCGCCGTGGGCTGACCGGCGCGGGACACCCGGGCCACCAGTTGGACTTCGGCGAAGTTCGACAGTTTCAGCTGCGGCATCATCGCGTCGGCGTCCGTCAGCTCGACCTCCACCGGCAAGTCGGCCACGGTCACGCGCTTGACCGCCAGCGGCGCCGGCGGGCCTGACACCGCACGGGCAAACACAAACACCGTGTCGCCCGGCTGAACCTTGGCTTTCAACGCTTCCGACAGCGTGACGCGCACCTTCAGACGTGCGCCCTGAACCGCCACCGGCTGGGTGTTTTCCAGCGTGCCCCCGCTTTGCACGACCTTGTCGCTGGCCCGTTTGATCCCGCCTTCCAGCGCCCCACGGGACGGATCGTCCGGCGGCAAAACCGCCAGCAAGCGCGTCCAGTAACTCACCGCCTGATCGAACTGCTGGCTCTCGAAGGCGTTGATGCCCATCAGGCCCAGGCTGGTGACTTCCCTGGGGTCGAGCTTCAACGCTTCTTCGGCGATCCCTTGAATCTGCGGCGTCCAGGTTTTGTTGCCAGCGAAATACAGCGCCTGGGCCCACTGACCCAGCAGCTGCGGCTGACGCCCCGCCAGCTTGGCCGCGCGCTCGAACATCCGGGCGGCATCGGCCGGGCGATCCTGGGCCATGTAGGTGCGCGCCAGAAAGTACGCGCTCTCGGCGGAATCCGGTTGTGCCTTGACCGCACGCTCCAGACGCTCGGTCATCTGCGCCAGCGAACCCGGTGGCTGTGAGAACTCCCGGGTCAGCTCGACCTTGTCCGACGCGCCGAAATGCAGATACAGCCCCAACGCCAAGACCGGGACCAGAATCGCCGCCAGCAGCGGCAGCGGCTTGCCCAGGCGCGACACGCGTTCGGCACCCACGCCTTCGGTGTCAGCGAGCAATTCACGCGCAGCCTCGGCACGACCACCGTCCAGTTGCGCCGCCGAGAGCACGCCCTCCTCCTGCTGCGCTTGCAGCTCGGCGATGCGTTCCTGGTACAAGGCGACGTTGAGGGCGGTGCGATCCTCCTCCGTCTGTGCGCGACGGCCGCGCACCACGGGGATCAGCAGGAAACTCAGGGCCACCAGCAACAACAGGCCGGCGGCCATCCAGAAATCGATCATTCGCGGTTTTTATCCAGCAAGTGGGCGAGGCGCTGACGCTCCTCGTCGGAAAGCACATCGGCGTCTTCGCGGATTGAGCGACGACGGCGCACGACGATCACGCCAATCAACACCGCGCCACCCAACAGCAGCCCGGCCGGACCGAACCAGAGCAGCCAGGTGTGGGCATTGAGCTCGGGCTTGTAACGCACGAACTCGCCGTAGCGATCGACCATGAAATCGATGATCTGCTGATTGCTCTGGCCTTCGCCGAGCATGCGGTAGATCTCTTTGCGCAGGTCGGCGGCGATGGGCGCATTGGAATCGGCGATGTCCTGATTCTGGCATTTCGGGCAGCGCAGCTCGCGGGTCAGCTCGGAATAGCGCGCACGCTCGGCGTCGTCCTTGAAGGTGTAGGCATCAATCGCTGCCTGGGCCACACCTGCAAAGCCCAATGCCAATACCGCAGCAGCCGCCAGCCGCCGCACTCCCTTCAGCAGCAAGCCAGCAGACACACCCCCAATCCCCTGTGGGAGCGAGCTTGCTCGCGAAGAGGTCCTAACATTCGACACATCTCCATGGGCTGAACTTACGCCTTCGCGAGCAAGGTGGATCGCCACCCCGGTCGCTCCCACAAAAGCTCCATCGCCGTCAGCAGGCACACCGCGCAAACCCTGTGGGAGCGAGCTTGCTCGCGAAGAGGCCCTTAAAGCCGCTACATCTCCTGCGCCTGAACCTACGCATTCGCGAGCAAGCTCGGCTCCCACATGGACGTCATCGTCGGGGGAAATGGAGTCTGGCATAACAGCCTTGTCATCAAGCAAGGTCATTGCTTGCCCTCATCCACCAGCGCCTGATACTGGCCCGCCAGCTTTTCACGCCACACGGTCTCGTCAATCACGCCCACATGCTTGTAGCGAATGACGCCCTTGGCATCGATCAAAAAAGTCTCCGGCGCGCCATACACACCCAGGTTCAAACCCAGGCTGCCGGCTTCATCATTGATGTTCAGCTGATACGGATCGTGAAAATCCTTGAGCCACTTCTGCGCATCGGCATTCACATCCTTGTAATTGACCCCATAAATCACCACGCCCTGCTGCGCGAGTTTGGTCAGCACCGGATGCTCGTCGCGGCAGGCCACGCACCAGGTGCCCCAGACATTGACCAGCGCCGGTTTGCCCAGCAGGTCGGCGCGGCTCAGCGGCTTGCCGTCCTGCACCGCAGGCAAGCTGAATTCAGGGAATGGCTTGCCGATCAGCGCCGACGGCAATTCCGACGGATCCAGGTACAAGCCGCGGTACAGCAACCCCGCCATGCCGAGAAACAACACCAGCGGCAGCAGCAACATCCAGCGCTTCATACCGCCGCTCCCGTCATGCCCAGTGCGTCACGCACTCTCGCGCGGACTTTGACGCGATAACGTTTGTCCAGCGCCGCCAGCAACCCGCCCAGTGCGGTAATCAGCCCGCCAAACCAGATCCAGCGCACGAACGGCTTGACGTGGACACGCACCGCCCACGCGCCGTTTTCCAGCGGTTCGCCCAGCGCCACGTACAGATCGCGAGTGAAACCGGCGTCGATGCCGGCCTCGGTCATCATCGAACGCTGCACGGTGTACAGGCGCTTTTCCGGGTGCAGCACAGTGATTTCCTGGCCGTCTTTCAGCACGCGAAGGGTTCCGCGGTCGGAGGTGAAATTCGGGCCCTGGTAATGCTGGGCGCCCTCGAACACGAACATATAGCCACCCAGCTCCACCGACTCGCCGGGTGCCATGCGCAGGTCACGTTCGGCACTGTTCTGGCTGGACAACACCACGCCCAGGGCCAGCACCGCGATGCCGAGGTGCGCCACTTGCATGCCCCAGTAACTGCGGGTCAGTGAGCGCATGCCTTTGAGCAGGCCTTTGTGCCGCGTCTTGTCGAACAGGTCGCGCACCCCGGCCAGCAACACCCAGGCCGCGAGCAGGCAGGTGGCAAGCACCGCCCAGTGGAAGTCGGCCATGGCAAAACCGGCGATCACTGCCAGCACCGCGCTGCCGACCAATACCGGCGCGAGCATGCTCAACAGCCACTTGACCGGCGTGTCCTTCCAGCGCACCAGCACGCCCACGGCCATGACTGCCATGAGCAAGCCCATCAGCGGCACGAACAACGCATTGAAATACGGAGGGCCGACCGACATCTTCGCCCCGCTCAACGCATCCAGCACCAGCGGGTACAGCGTGCCGAGCAGAATCATCGACGCCGCCACCACCAGCACCAGGTTATTGCCCAGCAGCAAGGTTTCCCGCGACCACAGGCCGAAGCCGACGTGGCTTTTCACCACCGGCGCGCGGATGGCGAACAGGGTCAGTGAGCCGCCGACCACCATCAACAGGAAGATCAGGATGAAGACGCCACGGGCCGGGTCGGAGGCAAAAGCGTGCACGGACGTCAGCACGCCCGAGCGCACGAGGAAGGTGCCGAGCAGGCTCAGTGAAAACGCCGCGATGGCCAGCAGCACGGTCCAGCTCTTGAACACGCCGCGCTTTTCGGTGACCGCCAGCGAGTGAATCAGCGCAGTGCCCACCAGCCACGGCATGAACGAGGCGTTTTCCACCGGGTCCCAGAACCACCAGCCGCCCCAGCCGAGCTCGTAATAGGCCCACCACGAGCCGAGGGTGATGCCGATGCCGAGGAAGGCCCAGGCGACGATGGTCCACGGCCGCGACCAGCGCGCCCACGCCGCATCAAGGCGACCGCCGAGCAAGGCGGCGATGGCAAAGGCGAATGCCACGGAAAAACCGACGTAACCCATGTAGAGCATCGGCGGGTGGACGATCAGGCCGATGTCCTGCAGCAGCGGGTTGAGGTCGCGCCCGTCCTGGGGAATCTGCGGCAGGATGCGGCTGAACGGGTTGGAGGTGAGGATCAGAAACAACAGAAAGCCGACGCTGATCATCCCCATCACCGCCAACACGCGGGCGAGCATGACCTGGGGCAACTGTCGGGAAAAGATCGACACAGCGAAGGTCCAGCCGCCGAGGATCAGCGCCCAGAGCAGCAACGACCCTTCGTGTGCGCCCCAGACGGCGCTGAATTTGTAGTACCAGGGCAACGCGCTGTTGGAGTTTTCGGCGACATAGGCCACGGAAAAGTCGTCGACCATGAACGAATGGGTCAGGCAGCCGAAGGCAAACACCAGAAAGGCAAACTGCCCCCACGCGGCGGGCTGGGCGAGGCTCATCCACAGACGGTCGCCGCGCCAGGCGCCCAGCAGCGGCACGATGGCCTGCACGAGGGCGAAGCACAGGGCCAAAATCATGGCCAGATGGCCGAGTTCGGGAATCATCGTTTACCCCTGTTTGTCCGGGAGAGCGGCGGGCGTGGCGGCGGGCGCGGGCTGGCCGCTGTCTTTCAGCGCTTTCGCGACTTCGGGCGGCATGTATTTTTCGTCGTGTTTGGCCAGCACTTCATCGGCAACGACCACACCGTCAGCATTGAGTTTGCCGAGGGCGACGATGCCCTGCCCTTCACGGAACAGGTCCGGCAGGATGCCGCGATAGGTGATGGGCACCGACTTGTTGAAATCGGTGACGGCAAAGGTGACATCCAGCGAATCCGACGAGCGCTGCAGCGAACCCTGGACGACCATGCCACCGGCGCGAATCCGTGTGTCACGGGGCGCTTCGCCGTCGGCGATCTGGGTCGGGGTGTAGAACAGGTTGATGTTTTCCTTCAGCGCGCTGAGTGCAAGGCTGACCGCGATGCCGACCCCGGCGAGGATCGCCACGATGATCAACAGGCGCTTTTTTCGCAGCGGATTCACGTGATGCTCTCCCGGCGCAGACGACGCGCCTCTTGTTGCAGGTAACGCCGACGCGCGACAACCGGTGCCAGGACGTTGATCGCCAGCACGGTGAAACAGATGCCATAGGCCGACCAGACGTAAAGCCCGTGCTTGCCCATGGCGAGAAAATCGCTGAAAGACTCGAAGCTCATCGTTCGGCTCCGTTGCTCGGAGGCGCTGGGTGGCCAAGGTGCTTCATCAATACCTCCTTGACCCAACCGGCCCTGGCCTCGCGCTTGAGCACTTCCAGGCGCATACGCATGAGCAGCACCGCGCCGAAGAAGCAGTAAAACCCGAGCACGGTGAACAGCAGCGGCAGCCACATTTCAGCGGGCATGGCCGGCTTTTCCGTCAGGCTGAAGGTCGCGCCCTGGTGCAGGGTGCTCCACCATTCCACCGAATACTTGATAATCGGGATGTTGATCACGCCAACAATGGCCAGCACGGCGCAGGCCTTGGCGGCGCTGTCGCGGTTGGTGATGGCGTTGCCCAGCGCGATCAGGCCGAAATACAGAAACAGCAAAATAAGCATCGACGTCAGCCGCGCATCCCAGACCCACCACGAGCCCCACGTCGGCTTGCCCCAGATCGCGCCGGTGACCAGCGCCAGGGCGGTCATCCACGCACCGATGGGCGCTGCGCATTGCAGGGCGACATCGGCCATCTTCATCTTCCAGACCAGCCCCACCACGCCGCACACGGCCATCATCACGTAGCAGGACTGAGCCAGCATCGCCGCTGGCACGTGGATATAAATGATGCGAAAGCTGTTGCCTTGCTGGTAGTCAGGGGGCGCGAACGCCAGGCCCCAGACCACGCCGATGGCGATCAACAGCGCCGCAGCGATGCTCAGCCACGGCAGCAGACGGCCGCTGATGCCGTAAAACCATTTGGGCGAACCGAGTTTGTGGAACCAGGCCCAACTCATGCCGCCTTTAGCCTTGGCGCTTGTGTTCATCTCGCTGCCTTTTCATCACGGTGCTTTCATCACGGTGCTTGTTATCACAGTGCGTCTCAGCCAGAGGCGCTGTCAGGGCAAGGCGCTTCTTATGGCTGAAGCGTCCGGGACCTGCCGACGGAAAAACTGTCCGCTCGGTCAGGGTGCGATTATTCGCCAACGCTGATCTTCAAACCAGCGGCAATTGCAAAGGGCGTCAGGGTTACCGCCAGTGCCGTCAGGCTGCCAAGCCAAAGCAGATAACCGGTCGCGGGCATGCCCTCAAGTGCAGCCTGGAGGGCGCCGCTACCGAGAATCAGCACCGGGATGTACAGCGGCAGAATCAACAACGCCAGCAGCAAACCGCCGCGCTTGAGCCCTACGGTCAAGGCCGCACCCACCGCGCCGAGCAGGCTCAGCACCGGCGTGCCCAGCAGCAGCGACAGCAGCAACACCGGCAAACACGCAGTGGGCAGGCCCAGCATCAGCGCCAGCAGCGGCGACAGCAACACCAGCGCCAGCCCGGAAAACGCCCAGTGCGCCAGCACTTTGGCCAGCACCAGCAGCTCCAGCGGCTGCGACGACAGCACCCACTGTTCGAGGGAGCCGTCTTCGAAATCGCTGCGGAACAGGCCGTCCAGCGACAGCAGCACGGACAACAGCGCGGCCACCCACACCAACCCTGGCGACAGGCGCTGCAGCAGTTGCGTGTCAGGGCCGACGGCCAGGGGAAACAGCGCGATGACGATGGCGAAGAACACCAGCGGGTTAAGCAGCTCGGCCGGGCGCCGAAACAGCAGGCGCGCTTCCCGGGCGATCAGCAGGGTAAACACCTGACTCATGCCGCCCACTGCCCCAGGTCCAGATCGCGATAACCTGCGGGTGTGCGGCTCAGCGTGTGGTGCGTGGTCAGCACCACGGCGCCGCCGTTTTCACAGTGAGCCGTTAGGTGCGCTTCGAGTTGCGCGACGCCCTGTTTGTCCAGCGCGGTGAAGGGTTCGTCGAGCATCCACAGGCCGGGGCCGGGCAAATACAGGCGGGCCAGTGCGACGCGGCGGCGCTGGCCGGCCGACAGGGTGTGACACGGCACGTCTTCAAAGCCGCGCAGGCCGACCGCTTCGAGGGCGCGCCAGATGTCGGCGGCGTCCACGGGCGTGTGCAGCGCGCAGAGCCAGGCGAGGTTTTCCAGGGGGGTGAGTAAATCTTTGATGCCGGCAGCGTGGCCGATCCACAGCAGGTGGCGAGTCAGTTCAGCGCGTTGACTGGCGAGGGGTTTGCCGTCCAGCAGCACGCTGCCGGCGGTGGGCTGCATCAGCCCGCACAACAGGCGCAGCAGGCTGGTCTTGCCGCTGCCGTTGGGGCCGCTGATCTGCACCATATCACCCGCGCTCAACCGCAATTCGAGATGCTCGAACAGCAGGCGCCAGTCACGCTCGCAAGTCAGCGCCACGGCTTCAAGAACGGGGATCGGCATGGGGACCTTCTTTTCGGTGGCAGCGGCACGGCGGTTCAAGTCGGGATCATGACGGCCGTTATACTGATGCAGCTTAACGGTGGACCGCCGACGCAGTCGGTGCCGGATTATACATACCCGGCCCCGCCACTCAGAGCGCAAATTTACCGAGTCGGGATCTGATGACAGGCGATATACCCAATCTTTCTCCAGTAGCAGCGGCCACGGCCTTGCTGCGCGCAGGCGTACCGGCGGGCGAAGTGCTCAAGCTGATGGAGCCGCGCGAAGGGCTGTTGACCTCGGGTCAGGTGGCCAGCGCTGAAGTGGTGAGTCTCAAGCAACTGGGGCAGGACTTTCAGCTGTTGCTCAAACTGACCATGGACAACGGCCGGCAAACCACCCTCCCCGTCAGCAGTTCGCTGCCGCTGACGCCCGGCACCAGCGTCAACGTCGCCCAGGGTTCCGCCGACACGCTGACCATCAGCGTGCTGGACCTGCAGAAAGCCGTCACCAACAGCCTCACCAGCATCGACACGCGGCAACTGCCCGCTGGCACGCTGCTGCAAGGCAAAGTGCTGACCACGCAAGTCGCGGCGCAGAATGTCGCGCAGTTGGCGGGGCAATCCCTCGGGCAATCCTCAGCCAGCGCGCAGCCAGCCAATTACCGTTCCATCGTCATACTCCTTAACACAGCCCTGGCCGGCACCAGCCTGACCGTCGACAGCCCGCAGCCGTTGCGGGTCGGCAGTCTGCTCAGCGCCCAGGTGCAGAACAGTCAGGCGCTGAATTTCGTCGCCCTGCCCAATCGTCTGGACGAACTGGCCCTGGCGCAGCAGCTGTCGACGCAGCAAAGCCGTCAGGGCTCGCTGCAGGGCCTGATCACGGCGTTGCAAAACATGCCGCCGCCGGCTGCCGATGGCGACGATCTTTCGCCGTCGCTGCGGGCCAGCATCGAGCAACTGCTGGCCGATCTGCCGGACATTCCGCAGATGACCACCGCCAAGGGCGTCGCCCAGGCGCTGAATGCCAGCGGGCTGTTCATGGAGTCACGCTTGCTCGCCGGGCAGAACCCGACGCTGGTGCCGGACATGAAAGCCAATCTGCTGCGGCTGGTCACACAACTCCTGCCGGGGCTGCCGGGCAACGTCAGTTATGACGCTGCTGCCGCCGGCAATACCCTGGCGCGGGCCATGCCCAGCGTGTTGCGCAGCGCTTTCGGCACCCTGGGGCTGGTGGCGCCGCCGAGCGATACGATCAACTTTCCATTACCACCGCGCACCCTCGGCCATCCGGAGAGCAAGGACGACCTGGAGATGCTGTTGAAGCTGGCGGCAGGGGCGATTTCGCGCCTGCAGAGCCATCAACTGGGCGGCCTGGAGCAGACCCGCACCAATGCCGACGGCACCCAGGTGACCACGTGGCAGCTGGAGATTCCTATGCGCAACGCCCACGACATCGTGCCGTTGCAAGTCAAGGTTCAGCGCGAGGAAACGCCTGAGCGCGACGAGCATTCCGACACGCCAGTGCAGGAAGCCAAGGAGCGAGAAAAGCTCTGGCGGTTGGAGCTGGCGTTTGATCTGGAGCCCCTCGGCCCGTTGCAAGTGCAGGCGCAACTGATTGCCGGCAGCATCGCCAGCCAGTTGTGGGCGGAACGCGAAGGCAGCGCCGAGTTGATTTCCAGCGAGCTGGATAATCTGCGTGCGCGGTTGGTGGCGTGCGGTCTGAACGTCAAGGAACTGGAGTGCAACCGTGGCGTGCCGCCCCAAGGGCCACGGACCGTGCTCGAACAACGCTGGATCGACGAGAACGCCTGATGAGCAAACCCGAACAGACCCCGCGTCAGGCCATTGCCCTGAGCTACGACGGCCACCAGGCCCCGACGCTGACGGCCAAGGGCGATGACAGCCTGGCGGAAGCCATTCTGGCGATCGCCCGGGAGTACAAGGTGCCGATCTACGAAAACGCCGAACTGGTAAAAATGTTCGCCCGCCTGGAATTGGGCGACAGCATCCCCCAGGAGCTGTACCTGACCATCGCCGAAATCATCGCGTTTGCCTGGCACCTGAAAGGCAAGTTTCCGGTGGGCTTCGACCCGAATGCCGGGCCGGTGGAGCGGGATATCACACCGCGTTGAGTGGAGGCCCGCCCGCGGCCGACGCCACGCGGTCGCTCGGCTAACACTGCCCCTGTGGGAGTGAGCTTGCTCACGAAGAGGCCGGGACATCCGCTAAAAATGCAGCGGTTGAAAAGTCCAATTCGCGAGCAAGCTCGCTCCCACATGACGGTGGGCTGACTCAAAATCGCCGGTTGTTGCAAGACCTGTGGGAGTGAGCTTGCTCACGAAGAGGCCGGGGCATTCAGCCACTGCCTCGGGGGCTGAAAGTAAGCCTTCGCGAGTAAGCTCGACTCCCACGGGAGGGTGGCTCGGCTCGAAATCTTCGGTTGTAGGAGGACCTGTGGGAGTGAGCTTGCTCACGAAGAGGCCGGTACATTCAGCCACTTTCTCTGGGGCTGAAAGTAAGTCTTCGCGAGCAAGCTCGACTCCCACGGGAGGGTGATTCGGCTCGGGATTTCCGCTTGTTGCAGGACCGGTGGGAGTGAGCTTGCTCACGAAGAGGCCGGTACATTCAGCCGCTTTCTCGGGGACTGAAAGTACGCCTTCGCGAGCAAGCTCGACTCCCACGGGAGGGTGATTCAGCTCGGGATTTCCGGTTGTTGCAGGACCTGTGGGAGTGAGCTTGCTAACGAAGAGGCCGGTACATTCAGCCACTTTCGCTGGGGCTGAAAGTAAGTCTTCGCGAGCAAGCTCGACTCCCACGGGAGGGTGATTCAGCTCGGGATTTCCGGTTGTTGCAGGACCTGTGGGAGTGAGCTTGCTCACGAAGAGGCCGGGACATTCAGCCACTTTCTCGGGGACTGAAAGTAAGTCTTCGCGAGCAAGCTCGACTCCCACGGGAGGGTGATTCAGCTCGGGATTTCCGGTTGTTGCAGGGCCTGTGGGAGTGACCGGGGTGGCGCTCCACCTTGCTCACGAAGAGGCCGGGGCATTCAGCCACTGCCTCGGGGGCTGAAAGTAAGCCTTCGCGAGCAAGCTCGACTCCCACGGGAGGGTGATTCGGCTCGGGATTTCCGGTTGTTGCAGGACCTGTGGGAGTGACCGGGGTGGCGCTCCACCTTGCTCTCGAAGAGGCCGGGACATTCAGCCACTTTCTAGGGGGCTGAAAGTAAGCCTTCGCGAGCAAGCTCGACTCCCACCGGAGGGTGATTCGGCTCGGGATTTCCGGTTGTTGCAGGACCTGTTGGAGTGACCGGGGTGGCGCTCCACCTTGCTCACGAAGAGGCCGGTACATCCGCTAAAAATGCAGCGGTTGAAAGACCCTGTTCGCGAGCAAGCTCACTCCTACAGTTCATGTATCGGCAGATAATTCCGCGGTGTCGTCATGGTGGGTGGGACTGAGCGTGCACGCGAAGCAGCGACGACAGCCCCCTCACCTACCGATTATGACCATGCACCTTGGTCATCAACTGCGCTTCGGCCTGGGTCAGGCCGCAGGACTGGGTGAGTTCGTCGATGCTGGCGCCCATGCCGACCAGGCGGGCGGCCTGGGCGAAGGACAGGGTCGAGGGATCGCGCTGCTCGAGGGCAGTGATCTTGTCCGGCAACAGCGCGATGATGGAACGCAACTCGTGCAGTTCCTCGCCCATTCTCACCGTTCCGCTCTGGTAATTTTCCAGGCGCCGGGCCAGCTCGCGGATGCGCTGGTCACGCAGCGAATCCGCCTCCAGCTGCTGCGTGGCCAGGGTGCGCAGGCGCTTGGTGTGGGCCATGAACATCACGACGCTCACGACCCACAACACCGCCAGAAAAATAACCGCCACATCGAGAATCAATCAGATGTTCTCCAGCTCGGACCACTCTTCCTCGGACATCATTTTGTCCAGTTCCACAAGGATCAGCAGTTCGCCGTTCTTGTTGCAGACGCCCTGGATGAACTTGGCGGATTCGTCGTTGCCCACGTTCGGCGCGGTTTCGACTTCCGACTGACGCAGGTAAACCACTTCAGCCACGCTATCGACCAGGATCCCGACCACTTGCTTGTCGGCCTCGATGATCACGATACGCGTGTTGTCGCTGACTTCAACCGGCGGCAGACCAAAGCGCTGACGGGTGTCGATGACAGTGACGACGTTACCGCGCAGGTTGATGATCCCCAGCACGTAGCTTGGCGCGCCCGGCACCGGAGCGATCTCGGTGTAGCGCAGCACTTCCTGAACCTGCATCACGTTGATGCCATACGACTCGTTGTCCAGGCGGAAGGTGACCCATTGCAGAATCGGATCTTCGGAACCCTGTGCTGACGACTTCTTCATACCCCTAACCCCTTGCGTGTTGTGCCGTGCGGTCGACGTTTCGTACGCCGGCCTGTGTTGATCTGATGATGTTTATTGATGCGTCTTCATCTGCTTGACCGCGCCACTGGCAATCAGCTCGGCCAGCTCGGAAACGTCCAGCAGCGCACACATGTGCTCGATCACCGTCCCGGCAAGCCAGGGTCGCTGACCACGATGGGTGCGCCATTTGATTTCATTGGGGTCCAGGCGCAACGAGCGGCTGACCTGATGCACCGCCAGCCCCCATTCATAGCCCTGAACCGAAATAACGTATTGCAGGCCCTGACGGAAATCGTCGCGGTACCGGTCCGGCATGATCCAGCGCGCCGTGTCGAGCACCTTCAGGTTGCCGGCCTGGCTCGGCAGGATCCCGAGGAACCAGTCCGGCTGACCGAACAGCGGCGTCAAGTCATGGCCGGCCAACGGGTAAATCGAACCCAGGCACACCAGTGGCACCGCGAGGGTCAGACCGGCGACGTCGAACAAGAGGCATTCGAACGGCTCGGCCGCCCAGGCCGGGCGTTCATCGCCAGTGGGCGGCGGCGTCGGTGTGCGCTGGGCAGACAGATGCACGTCGACCACCGGCTCGACCAGCGCCGTTGGCGGTTCTTCCACCACCAGAGCCTCAACCACAGGCGCTTCAACGACCGGCTCAACCAGCGGAACGATGGCGGGCGGCAGAATCACCGGTGGCATAACGACCGGACGTTCCATCACCCGCGCGGCGGCCGGTTCAGGCTGAGCCGTATAGGCGAGCGAGACCGGCGCAGGCCGGCTCACGGGAGCAGGCTGCGACGCCGGCAACGCAGGGGGCAGCGCAGCAGCCACCGCTGCCGCAACGGCAGAACGCATGCGTGCGTCGTGGGCCTGCTCTTCGAGCACGGCCGCTTGAAATTCATCGACGGACTCGACGGCCTCCAGCTCCTCGGTCGCGTCATGCAGCAACGCGTCCAGGTAGTTCTGCAGCGCCAGTTGTGGTCGTGAAGCGATGTCCAGGGGGCGGTTCATACGGGAGCCCGAAAAGTAGTGATGCGATTGCCGCCTGATACAGCTATCGGCTGCATAGCCGATGGACTTGAGCGTGCAGGCGCGCCGCTCGGCAAATAATGATCAGCGGACACTAGGCGACCTGCCCGACAAGCTGTTCGGTGAGCATGTGCTTGAGCAACGCGCGGTAAGCCAGCACGCCACGGCTCTTGTTGTCGAACTGCGAGGGGGTCACACCGGCGCGGCTGGCATCGCGCAACCGGGTGTCCACCGGAATGAACGCATTCCAGACGTGCTCCGGGTAACTGTCGCGCAGCAGCTTGAGGGTGCTCATCGACGCCTGGGTGCGACGGTCGAACAGCGTCGGCACGATGGTGTACGGCAGCGGCACCTTGCGCGAGCGGTTGATCATCGCCAGCGTGTTGACCATGCGCTCCAGGCCCTTCACCGCGAGGAATTCGGTCTGCACCGGGATCGCCAGTTGCTGGCTGGCCGCCAGCGCGTTGACCATCAAGACGCCGAGCAACGGCGGGCTGTCGATGATCGCGTAATCAAAGTCCTGCCACAGCTGCGCCAGACTCCTGGCAATCACCAGCCCCAGCCCGCTCTGCCCCGGCGACTGGCGCTCAAGGGTGGCCAGCGCGGTGCTCGACGGCAGCAGGGAAATGCGTTTGTCACTGGTGGGCAGCAGCAGTTGGCCAGGCAAACCGTCCGGCACCACGCCCTTGTTGAGGAACAGGTCGAAGCTGCTGTGCTCCAGCGTATCGGGATCTTGCCCGAAATAGCTGGTCATCGAGCCGTGGGGATCGAGGTCCACCACGACCACGCGCTTGCCCGCCTCTGCCAGCAAGCCGGCTAAAGCGATGGAGGTGGTGGTCTTGCCGACCCCGCCTTTCTGATTGGCTACTGCCCAGACTCTCATGTACTCGTTTTCCCCCCGACCAAAGCGACGACCGGGTTTAAGGGGCAGATGACGAAGATTTGACGCCTTGCGGCGGCTTGGCCGGGACCGGTGCAGTTTGTGTGCCAGCACGACGCAGCGCCGCATCGGGTTTTGCGCTGGCCGTGGTGCCCGAGCCCGTGAGGCTGCGGCGCACGTCCAGGTTGCGCGAGATCACCAGCACCACGCGGCGGTTGCGGGCGCGGCCATCGGCGGTGGCATTCGAGGTCAGCGGCTGGAACTCGCCGTAGCCGACCGAGGCCAGCCGCGCCGGGTTGATCCCGTCCATGGCCAGCATGCGCACGATGCTCGACGAGCGCGCCGACGACAGCTCCCAGTTGGTCGGGAACTGCCCGGTGTTGATCGGCTGGTTATCGGTGAAGCCTTCGACGTGCACCGGGTTATCGAACGGCTTGATGATCTTCGCGACCTTGTCGATCAGGTCAAACGCCTGATTGCTCGGCATCGCGTCGCCGCTGCCGAACAGCAGGCTGGAATTGAGTTCGATCTCGATCCACAGCTCGTTGCCGCGCACGGTCATCTGTTTGGAAGCGATCAGGTCGCCGAACGCCGCGTTGACGTCATCGGCAATGGATTTGAGCGGGTCGTCTGCAGCCTGGCCCAGCGCGGCGTCGGTCTGCTCGCTGTCCTGAACCAGCGGATCGGCGGGTCTCACGGTCTGCGGCTTCTGCTCGCCGATGGGGATCGGTTTGACGCTGCGCTCGGGCTCATTGAACACCCCGACCAGCGCCTCGGACAGCACTTTGTATTTGCCTTCGTTCAGCGACGAGATGGAATACATGACCACGAAGAAAGCGAACAGCAAGGTGATGAAGTCCGCGTAGGACACCAGCCAGCGTTCGTGGTTTTCGTGCTCTTCCTGGTGACGTCGGCGGGCCATCAGTCCATCACTCCATGAAGCCTTGCAGCTTCAGTTCGATCGAGCGCGGGTTCTCGCCTTCGGCAATCGACAGCAGGCCTTCAAGGAGCATTTCCCGATAGCGCGACTGACGGATCGCCACGGCCTTGAGCTTGTTGGCCACCGGCAGAAGAATCAGGTTGGCGGAGGCAACGCCATAAATGGTCGCGACGAACGCCACGGCAATGCCGCTGCCCAGTTGGTTGGGATCGGCCAGGTTGCCCATAACGTGGATCAGGCCCATGACGGCACCGATGATGCCGACCGTTGGCGCGTAACCGCCCATGCTTTCGTAGACCTTCGCGGCCTGAATGTCGCGGCTTTCCTGAGTGATGAAATCCACTTCCAGAATGCCGCGTATGGCCGCCGGTTCAGCGCCGTCGACCAGCAGCTGAAGGCCTTTGCGCGAATAGGCATCGGGCTCCGAATCCGCCACGGCTTCGAGGCCGAGCAAGCCCTCTTTGCGCGCGGTGAGGCTCCAGGACACGACGCGATCAATGCCGCCCGCCAGATCGATACGCGGCGGAAACAGAATCCAGATGAAGATCTGCATCGCCCGCTTGAACGCGCTCATGGGCGTCTGCAGCAGGCAGGCCGCCAGCGTACCGCCGAGCACGATCAGCGCGGCCGGACCGTTGAGCAAGGCGCCCAGGTGCCCGCCTTCGAGGAAGTTGCCGCCAATGATCGCGACGAACGCCAGAATGATCCCTATGAGCGTCAAGACATCCATCAGCTGCAGGCCTCCACCAGGTGGCGCCCGATGTCGTCGAGGCTGTAGACGGCGTCGGCCAGTTCGGCTTTGACGATCGCCATGGGCATGCCGTAAATCACGCAGCTGGCTTCGTCCTGGGCCCAGATCTGGCTGCCGCTCTGCTTGAGCAGACGCGCGCCTTCACGGCCGTCAGCGCCCATCCCGGTGAGGACGACCGCGAGGACTTTGTCGCTGTAGGATTTTGCCGCCGAGCCAAAGGTGATGTCGACGCAGGGCTTGTAGTTCAGGCGCTCGTCCCCCGGCAGGATTTTCACCGCGCCGCGACCATCGACCATCATCTGTTTGCCGCCAGGGGCCAGCAGTGCAAGACCGGGGCGCAGGATGTCACCGTCCTCGGCTTCCTTGACGCTGATGCGGCACAGCTTGTCGAGGCGCTCGGCGAAGGCTTTGGTGAAGGCGGCCGGCATGTGCTGGATCAGCACGATGGGCGCCGGAAAGTTGGCCGGCAGTTGGGTCAGAACGCGCTGCAAGGCCACCGGACCGCCGGTAGACGTGCCGATCGCCACCAGTTTGTAGGCTTTGCGCTTGGGCGCAGCCGACGTCGGCGCGTGGTGATGGGACGCCGCTGCAGGCTGCTGCGACGCCGGCGCGGCTGAACGCGCAGGCGCAGGGGCTGGCGCCGGACGCGATGGTCGCGCTTCGGCAGCCGTGCTGCGCGGTGCAGCGGGCGCAGCAGACGGCGCGGGCGCCGAGGTGGCAGAAGGCGTGCTGCCGTAACCGCTGAAACGACGATTGCTGCGCGAGATGCTGTGCACTTTCTCGCATAACATCTGTTTGACCTTCTCGGGGTTGCGCGAGATGTCTTCGAAATTCTTGGGCAGGAAATCCACCGCCCCAGCGTCCAGCGCATCGAGTGTGACTCGGGCGCCTTCGTGGGTCAGGGAAGAGAACATCAACACCGGGGTCGGGCAACGCTGCATGATGTGACGGACCGCGGTAATGCCATCCATCATCGGCATTTCGTAGTCCATGGTGATCACGTCGGGCTTGAGGGCCAGGGCTTGGTCAATGGCTTCCTTGCCATTGGTGGCGGTACCGACCACCTGGATCGTGGGATCCGAGGAGAGAATTTCCGAGACACGACGTCGGAAAAAACCCGAATCGTCCACGACGAGAACCTTGACTGCCATAAACACTCCAAAGAGCGCGCGCCACCCTGAGGGGCCGCACGCCCTGAATCACGTAGCTTGGGTCACATTGGCAAAACGAGACAGGCCAGTGGGACCGGTTTTCGCGCTTAAAACGAGACCGGGTCTATTTGTAGGACCAGCGTTAGCCGGGAAGGCGTCGGGTATCACACCGAAAGATCAAGGGTGTTCACCCTGCCCTCTTCCCGGCTGAAGCCGGTCCCACTGAAAAACCTCGCAAGGCGCCCTCCGCATGCTGTTAGTGGGACCGGCTTTAGCCGGGAAGGCGTCGGGTGTCACACCGGAAAATCCAGAGTGTCCCCACCGGCCTCTTCCCGGCTAAAGCCGGTCCCACCAAAAATCGAAAGCCGCCCTACCGAAGCCGATCCTGCTTAACCAATCCGTCGGGCCGCATAGCGCTTGAGCATGCTCGGGACATCGAGAATCAGTGCGATACGGCCGTCACCGGTGATAGTTGCGCCCGACATGCCTGGCGTGCCTTGCAGCATTTTGCCCAGCGGCTTGATCACCACTTCTTCCTGGCCGACCAACTGATCCACCACGAAGCCGATGCGTTGCGTGCCTACCGACAGAATGACCACGTGGCCTTCGCGCTGCTCCTCGTGAGCCGCCGAGCTGATCAGCCAGCGCTTGAGGTAAAACAACGGCAGCGCCTTGTCGCGCACGATCACCACTTCCTGACCGTCGACGACGTTGGTGGTCGACAGGTCCAGGTGGAAGATCTCGTTGACGTTGACCAGCGGGAACGCGAAGGCCTGGTTGCCCAGCATGACCATCAGCGTCGGCATGATCGCCAGGGTCAGCGGCACCTTGATGATGATCTTCGAACCCAGGCCTTTGGTGGAATTGATGCTGATCGAGCCGTTGAGCTGGGCGATCTTGGTTTTCACCACGTCCATGCCCACGCCACGCCCGGACACATCGGAAATCTCGGTCTTGGTCGAGAAGCCCGGCGCGAAGATCAGGTTGTAGCAGTCGGTGTCGCTGAGGCGATCCGCTGCATCCTTGTCCATCACGCCACGCTTGACCGCGATGGCACGCAGGACCGCAGGGTCCATGCCTTTGCCGTCATCGGAAATCGACAGCAGGATGTGATCGCCTTCCTGTTCGGCGGCCAGAATCACACGACCGTTCCGGGACTTGCCCGACGCCTCGCGCTCTTCCGGCGACTCGATACCGTGATCGACCGCGTTGCGCACCAAGTGGACCAGCGGGTCGGCAAGGGCCTCGACGAGGTTCTTGTCCAGGTCGGTTTCTTCACCCACCAGTTCAAGGCTGATTTCTTTCTTCAACTGACGCGCCAGATCGCGAACCAGTCGCGGGAAGCGACCGAACACTTTCTTGATCGGCTGCATGCGGGTCTTCATGACCGCGGTCTGCAGGTCAGCGGTGACCACGTCCAGGTTGGACACGGCCTTGGACATGGCTTCATCGGCGCTGTTGGCACCCAGGCGGACCAGGCGGTTACGCACCAGCACCAGTTCGCCGACCATGTTCATGATTTCATCCAGCCGCGCGGTGTCGACGCGCACGGTGGTTTCCGCTTCAGAGGGCGGTTTTTCGCTGGGCGCCGGAGCAGCAGCGCGAGCTGGTGCCGGTGCAGCAGCCGGTGCAGCTTTGGCCGGCGCTGCAGCAGCAGGCGTCGCTTTGGCCGGTTCGGCGTTGGCGGGCTCGGGCTTCTTGGTCGGTGCCGCTGCGGCCGGCGCTGCAGGTGCGCCGGCAGCCACGGCAGGTTCGAACTTGCCTTTGCCGTGCAACTGATCCAGCAGGTCTTCGAATTCGTTGTCGGTGATCTCGTCCGACGCAGCGGCTTTCGACGCAGCGGCGGGCGCAACCGGCGCGGCAGGTGCAGCGGCAGCAGGTGCCGCAGCGCCAGGAGCCGCAGCGCCGACGGCGTCCGGTGAGAACGAGCCTTTGCCGTGCAACTGATCCAGCAGCGACTCGAATTCGTCGTCAGTGATTTCGTCACTGGCCGGTGCGGCAGACGGCGTCACAGCCGCTGGCGGTTGCATCGCATCAACGGCGAACTGGCCTTTGCCATGCAGCTGATCGAGGAGTGATTCGAATTCGGCGTCAGTGATTTCATCGCTGGCCGCAGCGCCAGCCGGCGCAGCGGGAGCCGCTGCCGCCGGCGCTGCTGCAACGGGTGCCGGGGCGACAGGCGCAGACGGAGCCGGCGCACCTGCCGCTTGCGCCTTGACGGCGTTCAGCGAATCCAGGAGCTGTTCGAATTCCAGATCGGTGATGTCCTCGGACGGCGCTTCAGCGACCGGCTCTTCAACCACCACCGGTGCCGCAGCGATTTCTTCTGCCGAGGCAGGCTCGGCCAGGCGAGCCAGCGCGGCCAGCAATTCAGGCGTGGCCGGGGTGACGGCAGAACGCTCGCGCACCTGACCGAACATGCTGTTGACGGTGTCGAGTGCTTCGAGCACCACGTCCATGAGCTCCGAGTCGACGCGACGCTCACCCTTGCGCAGGATGTCGAACACGTTCTCGGCGATGTGACAGCATTCAACCAGCTCGTTGAGCTGGAGGAAGCCGGCGCCCCCTTTTACAGTGTGAAAACCGCGAAAAATTGCATTGAGCAGGTCCGCATCGTCAGGCCGGCTTTCCAGCTCGACCAACTGCTCTGACAACAGCTCGAGAATCTCGCCGGCCTCTACCAGAAAATCCTGAAGGATTTCTTCATCGGCGCCGAAGCTCATTGGGGGGTGCTCCTAAAATTAACCGTCAAACCGATCCGGAGGCTGCACTGACGGCCTGCGCGCATTGCTTTCGTCGAAGCATTGGCGCACGGGTCCAGCAGCCACTTTCACAGAAAACCTGAAGTCCGAGACAGAATGACCGAATCAGAATCCGAGGCTGGATAGCAGATCGTCAACATCATCCTGTCCGGATACAACGTCTTCACGTTTATCGGCATGAATCTGCGGACCTTCACCCTTGGAGTGAAGTTTTTCTTGTTCTTTTTGCTGACGGAACATTTCCTGGTCGTGCTCGATGCCCGCGAAGCGGTCCACCTGGCTCGCCATGAGCACCAGCTTGAGCAGATTGCGCTCGACTTCCGTGACCAGCGTGGTCACGCGCTTGATCACCTGACCGGTGAGGTCCTGGTAATCCTGAGCCAGCAGAATGTCGTTCAGGTGCGCAGAGACCTCGGTGGTCTCCTTCTCGCTGCGGGTCAGGAACACATCGACGCGGCGGGCCAGATCACGAAACTCTTCGGCGCTGATCTCGCGGCGCATGAAGCGTCCCCAATCGGCGCTCAACGACTTGGCGTCTTCAGTGAGCCCGTGCATCAACGGCGTGCTCAGCTCTACCAGATCCATGGTCCGGTTCGCCGCGTTTTCAGTCAGCCTGACGACGTACGACAGCCGCTCGGTGGCGTCGGTGATCTGGGAGACCTCCTCGGCCTGCGGCATGTTCGGGTCGATCTGGAAGTTGACGATCGCGCTGTGCAGCTCGCGCGTCAGTTTGCCGACTTCCTGATACAGGCCGCGGTCGCGGGTCTGGTTAAGCTCATGGATCAGTTGCACGGCGTCGCCGAACTTGCCTTTTTCAAGGCTCGCGACCAGCTCTTGTGCGTGTTTCTTCAGGGTTGACTCAAAGTCACCCATTGTCGAATCTTTGGAATCCATAGCGCCCTCGCAGCGGACATCAGCTATTGACGCGCTCGAATATCTTTTCGATTTTTTCTTTGAGCACTTGCGCGGTGAACGGCTTCACCACGTAGCCGTTCACACCGGCCTGAGCGGCTTCGATGATCTGCTCGCGCTTGGCTTCGGCAGTGACCATCAGCACCGGCAGGCTGCGCAGACGCTCGTCGGCACGCACCTGACGCAACAGGTCGATGCCGGACATGCCCGGCATGTTCCAGTCAGTGACGAGGAAGTCAAAAGCGCCGCTTTGCAGCATCGGCAATGCGGTGAGTCCGTCATCTGCTTCGGCCGTGTTGGTGAACCCAAGGTCACGCAACAGGTTTTTTATGATCCGCCGCATCGTTGAGAAGTCATCAACGATGAGGATTTTCATGTTCTTGTCCAATTCGACCTCCAAGCAGTCTTTAACGCGTTCAGCACCTGAACGCGCGTTCAATCAATACCGGCTGTGCCGAACATCAAGAGGGGGTGGAATCGACCGAAACAAGCGCAGCGAAACCGGATCATCTACGACCCGGTTCGACCGACTCCTGCCGTGTCTCATTTGCTTCCCGCTCACGTCTTGCACAGCCGGTCTTACACGCAACACGCAGGCCTCGCAGCCTGCGCCTGATTCACGAACGTGCGCGCCACTCGCCAAGACGACCGCGCAACCGCGCCGCGCATTGACTGTGCAGCTGGCTGACCCGCGACTCGCTGACCCCCAGGACCTCACCGATTTCCTTGAGGTTCAGCTCTTCGTCGTAGTACAGCGACAACACCAGGCGCTCACGTTCGGGCAAGTTGGCAATAGCCTCGGCCAGCGCAGCCTGGAAGCGCTCGTCTTCCAGATCCCGCGACGGTTCGAGGGACTGGCTCGCGCCGTCCTCGTGCAGCCCTTCGTGTTCGCCGTCCTGCAACAGGTCGTCGAAACTGAACAGGCGGCTGCCCAGGGTATCGTTCAAAATCCCGTAGTAATCGTCGAGACTCATTTCAAGTTCGGCAGCAACCTCGTGATCTTTAGCGTCACGGCCGGTTTTTGCTTCGATTGCACGAATCGCGTCACTGACCATGCGCGTGTTGCGGTGGACCGAGCGCGGCGCCCAGTCCCCCTTGCGCACTTCGTCGAGCATCGCACCACGGATACGAATACCCGCGTACGTCTCGAAGCTGGCCCCTTTCGTGGAGTCGTATTTGGTCGAGACTTCGAGCAAGCCAATCATGCCCGCCTGGATCAAATCCTCGACCTGCACGCTGGCCGGCAGACGCGCCAGCAAGTGGTAGGCGATTCGTTTGACCAGCGGGGCATAACGCTCGATCAGCTCATACTGGGAGTCTTTGGACGATTTGCTGTACATGCGATAGCCACTTGCTGTCATGAGACGGGCCCTGCGCTGGTTTGATGCACGAGGCGTTCTACGAAAAATTCCAGGTGGCCGCGCGGGTTCGCCGGGAGCGGCCAGGTGTCGACTTTCTGCGCGATGGCCTTGAACGCCAGGGCACATTTGGAACGCGGAAACGCTTCGTACACGGCGCGCTGTTTCTGCACGGCCTTGCGTACGCATTCGTCGTACGGCACGGCGCCCACATATTGCAGGGCCACGTCGAGAAAACGGTCGGTGACTTTGGTCAGCTTGGCGAAGAGGTTGCGCCCTTCCTGCGGGCTCTGGGCCATGTTGGCCAGGACGCGGAAGCGGTTCATGCCGTAATCGCGGTTGAGCAGTTTGATCAGGGCATAGGCGTCGGTGATCGATGTGGGCTCGTCGCACACCACCAGCAGCACTTCCTGGGCCGCGCGGACGAAGCTCACCACCGACTCGCCGATGCCGGCGGCGGTATCGATGACCAGCACATCGAGGTTGTCGCCAATGTCACTGAACGCCTGAATCAGCCCGGCATGCTGCGCCGGGGTCAGGTGGACCATGCTCTGGGTGCCCGATGCCGCCGGCACGATGCGTACGCCGCCCGGGCCTTGCAGCAAGACATCGCGCAGCTCGCACCGCCCTTCGATGACATCAGCCAGGGTGCGTTTGGGGGTCAGACCCAACAATACGTCGACGTTGGCCAGACCCAGATCGGCGTCCAGCAGCATGACGCGACGTCCCAGCTCGGCCAGTGCCAGTGAAAGATTCACTGAAACGTTGGTCTTGCCTACGCCACCTTTGCCACCGGTCACCGCGATAACCTGTACGGGATGCATGCTGCCCATGTTAATTGTTTACCTTGTCTTGCTTAGACCTAAGCCACATGTCGGGCTGCACGTTCAGTGTCTGAACAATGCCTGGCAGACCATCGATGCAGGAAAATTCCACTGTCATTTTCTTCACCTAGCCCGCGCGCTTGCCGGTGCTGTGATAAAGATCCGCAAACATATCCGCCATCGCTTCCTCGCTCGGCTCCTCCTGCATCTGCACGCTGACAGCCCGGCTCACCAATTGGTGCCGACGGGGCAAATGCAGATCATCCGGTATCCGTGGGCCATCGGTGAGATAGGCCACAGGCAGTTCGTGTGTCACGGCCAGGCTGAGCACTTCGCCCAGGCTGGCCGTTTCGTCGAGCTTGGTCAGGATGCACCCGGCCAGGCCGCAACGTTTGTAACTGTGATAAGCCGCTGACAGCACCTGCTTCTGGCTGGTTGTCGCCAGCACCAGGTAGTTGCGCGCCTTGATGCCACGCCCGGCGAGGGTTTCCAGTTGCAGACGCAAGGCCGGATCGCTGGCTTGCAGGCCGGCGGTGTCGATCAACACCACACGCTTGCGCAACAGCGGCTCCAGCGCCTGTGCCAGGGACTGGCCCGGGTCGACGTGGGTGACCGGTACATTGAGGATCCGGCCCAGGGTTTTCAGTTGCTCCTGAGCGCCAATGCGGAAACTGTCCATGCTCACCAGCGCGATATTTTGCGCGCCGTATTTCAACACATATCGGGCCGCCAGTTTAGCCAGCGTGGTGGTTTTGCCCATGCCGGCAGGACCGACCATGGCAATCACACCGCCCTCTTCCAGTGGCTCGACGTCCGGCGTGGCAATCATGCGGGCCAGATGGGCCAGCAGCATGCGCCAGGTGTGGGCCTGATCGTTGGAGTCCGGGACCATCGCCAGCAAGTCGCGGGACAGCGGGCCGGAAAGGCCGACCCGTTGCAGACGGCGCCACAGATTGGCCTGTTGCGGACGGCCGTCTCGCAGCTGGTTCCAGGCCAGCGAGCCCAGCTGGACTTCCAGCAGTTCGCGCAGGCCGTTCAATTCGGAGCGCATCGCTTCGTAGGCGCGGTCGCCAACACCCGGCTCGGCGTTGCGCTCGGCGCGTTCGGCGGCCACTGCGGCGTGGACGGACGGGCGAAACGGTTCTTCCAGCGTCGGTTCGATCTGCTTGCTGTCATCCATCGCAAGGCCGGCGAACAACTGACGGTTGGCGACAGTGTCCAGCTCGCTGCGGTGGGTCAGCTCAGCCTGAGCAGTGACGATGAGCGACTGAGTCTTGCGCAGCTCGTCTTCGAGTTCGATGTTCGGCACACGCGGGGCCAGCGCAGACAGCTTGTAGTCCAGGGCGGCGGTCAGTTCCACGCCGCCAGCGATCCGCCGGTTGCCGATGATGGCGGCTTCAGCGCCCAGCTCATCGCGAACCAGTTTCATGGCTTGTCGCATATCGGCGGCGAAAAAACGCTTAACTTGCATGACTCACTACCTCAGCCGTTAGGCCCGACAGTCGCTACGATGGTGACTTGCTTATTGTCAGGAATTTCCTGGTAAGCCAAAACATGCATATTCGGTACAGCCAACCGTCCAAAGCGGGACAACATGGCGCGAACCGGACCTGCGACCAACAAAATAACCGGCTGCCCCTGCATCTCCTGACGCTGCGCCGCTTCGATCAACGAGCGCTGAAGTTTCTCAGCCATGCTCGGTTCGAGGAGAACGCCTTCTTCCTGACCCTGACCTGCCTTCTGCAGACTATTTAGCAATATCTGTTCCAACCTTGGCTCAAGGGTGATCACAGGCAGCTCCGGCTCAATGCCGACAATGCTTTGGACGATTGCGCGGGACAATCCGACCCGTACGGCAGCCACCAGCGCGGCGGTATCTTGACTACGCGCAGCGTTGTTGGCGATGGCTTCTGCAATGGAGCGGATATCGCGAACCGGCACCTGTTCGGCGAGCAGCGCCTGCAGCACCTTCAGCAGGGCCGACAGCGACAGCACGCCCGGGACCAGTTCTTCCGCCAGTTTTGGCGATCCCTTGGCCAGCAGGGTCATCAATTGCTGGACTTCCTCGTGGCCGATCAGTTCATGAGAGTGCTTGTAGAGAATCTGGTTCAAGTGAGTCGCCACCACGGTGCTGGCGTCCACCACGGTGTAACCGAGGGATTGCGCCTGGGCACGCTGGCTGATTTCGATCCACACGGCCTCCAGGCCAAACGCCGGGTCTTTGGCAGTGATGCCGTTGAGGCTGCCAAACACCTGACCGGGGTTGATCGCCAGTTCGCGGTCCGGGTAGATCTCGGCTTCGGCCAGGGTCACGCCCATAAGGGTCAGGCGATAGGCGCTGGGCGCCAGGTCGAGGTTGTCGCGGATGTGCACGGTCGGCATGAGAAACCCCAGCTCCTGAGAGAGCTTCTTGCGCACGCCCTTGATCCGCGCCAGCAATTGACCACCCTGGTTGCGGTCGACCAGCGGAATCAGGCGGTAGCCGACTTCCAGGCCAATCATGTCGATCGGGGTCACGTCGTCCCAGCCCAGTTCCTTGGATTCCTGCGCGCGGGTCGGCGATGGCAGCAGCTCTTGCTGACGCTTGACCTCTTGCACGGCGGCCAGCTTGACCTGGTTCTCTTTCTTCCACAGCAGGTAGGCGCCGCCGGCGGCCACCAGACCGAGGCTGATGAAGGAGAAGTGCGGCATGCCCGGGACCAGGCCCATGACGATCATGATGCCGGCGGATACGGCGAGCGCCTTGTGGGAGGCAAACATCTGCCGACCGACCAGCTTGCCCATTTCTTCCGAACCGGAGGCTCGGGTCACCATGATCGCGGCGGCGGTGGACAGCAACAGGGATGGCAATTGCGCCACCAAACCGTCACCGATGGTCAGCAGCGCGTAGACCTTGCCCGCGTCGCCGAAGCTCATGCCGTGTTGCAGGATGCCCACCAGCATGCCGCCGATGAGGTTGATGAAGAGGATCAGCAGGCCGGCGATGGCATCACCGCGGACGAATTTGCTGGCACCGTCCATGGAGCCGTAGAACTCGGCTTCCTGGGCGACTTCAAGACGACGGCGTTTGGCTTCGGGCTGGTCGATGAGGCCGGCGTTGAGGTCGGCGTCGATGGCCATCTGTTTGCCGGGCATGGCGTCGAGGGTGAAACGCGCGCTCACTTCGGAGATCCGGCCGGCACCTTTGGTGACGACGACGAAGTTGATGATCATGAGGATGGCGAAGACGACGATACCGACGACGTAGTTGCCGCCGATGACGACTTCACCGAACGCCTGGATGACTTTACCGGCGGCGGCGTGGCCGTCCTGGCCGTGGAGCATCACGACGCGGGTGGAGGCGACGTTGAGGGCCAGTCGCAGCAGGGTGGCGACGAGGAGGATGGTCGGGAATACGGAGAAGTCGAGGGGCCGCAGGGCATAGATACAGACGAGCAGGACGACGATGGACAGGGCAATGTTGAAGGTGAAGAAGACGTCGAGCAGGAACGGCGGCATGGGCAGCATCATCATGGCGAGCATGACGAGGAGCAGTAGCGGGACGCCAAGTTGTCCACGGCCCAGGCCGATCAATCCGGTTCTGGCGTGGGAGATTATTTGTGAGCGTTCCACCGATGGGCACCTGCGCGTTAAATCAATCTTTTGACGCCGAAGCGTTGTATCGGGGTTATTGCAAGAAGGGGTCCAACATTTGGGATTGGGTGAAAATATCAGAGTGCCAGTATTTAGATTTGTGTTCGTCCGACGGTTTTGCACCGGTGCGGTGGAGATCAAGATCAAGAGCGTCGGCTTAACGGCCTCGGTTTCGCCTTCGGCGAGTTACTTGGAAAAGCACCCCAAGTAACCAAGGGTGCCTGCTCCTGGCTTGGCCCGACTTCGTCGGGTTCCCTCACTTCGACGACGCTCCGTGGGCCCGCGCCGAACGGACATCCATGTCCTGACGGCGCTCTCGCCGCATCCATGCGGCTCGACCCACTGCGCGTCGTCTGCGTTCGGCCTGCACCCAAGTCGCGTTTTGTGGTGTCTGGACTTTTTGCGTATGAAGATCAGAAGCGCGCTTACGCTTAGTAGGACCGGCTTCAGCCGGGAAGGCGTCAGATGTGACACCGCAAATCATCAAGGGCAAACGACGCTCATGTGGGAGTGAGCTTGCTCACGAAAGCGGCCTTCCAGACGCTAGATGATTGGCCGATCGTTCCCCCGCTCTGCGTGGGAATGCCGCCCTCGACGCTCCGCGTCCAGCCGCTAGATCACTTTCACGGCGCGTCCGATGAATTGAATCGGCCCCGTAGGCTTGCCGGTCGGGGAGCCGTTGGGGTTTTCGAGGGTGAGTTCGAAGAGTTGGTTGGGTTGCAGCGGCGGCAGTTTGTTCACCGGTACGGAGAGGGTCTGGCCGGGTTTGACCAGGCCCAGGGACACGGGGCCCTGCCAGCCGTCGGCTTTTGTCCAGAACTGGAGGGCTTTGTCGGCGGGGACTGGGGTGGCGCCGAGCGGTATCAGCTGGATTTCTTCCGGGTTGCTGGCCTGGATGACCCAGCCGGGGGCCTGGTTTTGCGGGGCAACGAGCACGACGAGGTAGGTCGTGGGGTTCACCGGGGCGGTTCGGGTCAGGAGCATCGAGCCCAGCAGCAGGGTCGCAACGAGTCCTGCGCCGGCCAGTCCGCGCCACAGGGGCAGGAGATCCCACCAGGAGTGCGACGTCACGGCCGGAGTCTTGACGGAAGCCCGGCGGGCACGGCTGTTGACGCTGCGCTCGATTCGATCCCACAGCCGTGGGCTTGGGGTGTGCGTTTCGGCGAGTTCGGTCAAGGCCAGCAGGCGCCCTTCCCATGCGTCCACTGCCGCGCGCAAGTGGGCGTCCGTGGCGAGGCGGTTTTGGACATTGAGTCGTTGCTCAGCCGGCAGTGTGCCCAACACGTACTCGCTGGCCAGTGCGTCCAGTTCATCGGCGCTGTCGTTCGACGGATAGCCTGTCATCCCATGCACTCCCGCAATGCCACCAGACTGCGTTTGATCCAGGCTTTCACGGTGCCCAGTGGCGCGCCGATTTTCTGCGCTATCTCCGAATGCGAAAAACCGTCTACGTACGCATGAAGAATGCAGTTGCGACGCGCCGGTTCGAGTTGTTCGAGGCACCCGTAAATACGCCCCGAGCGGGCACGGTATTCGAAGGTGTCGGCGTCGGTGGCTGCCTCCAGAGAGACCTCGGCCAGCACCGCGTTTTCGCTTTGCTCGCTGACCTGAACGATGTGCGCGTTGTCACGCATGAAGTTCAGCGCCAGGTGCCGGGTCACGCTGAAGATCCAGCCACGGGCAGTGCCTCGCGCCGGGTCGAAACTGCCAGCGCGGGTCCAGATTTTGAGGAAGGCGTCGTGCACGATGTCCTCGGCCAGCGCGTCGCTGCGGGCGATCCGTTTGGCGACGCCGAGCAGGCGGGCGCTCTCTTGCGTGTAGAGCCCGTGCAACGCCTGCTGCTCACCTCGGGCGCACGCGGCCAGGCAGGCTTCGTAGTCAAAACAGTCTTCAGGTAGGGACAAAATGTTCAACCGCCAACGAAAAGAAATACCCCAGCCCAAAGGCCGGGGTTGCGTCGGTGCAGCGTAGATGACTTTGTGCGTCAGCGACGCTGCCTGACGTGGGACGTTGGTCTACTTCGCGGCCCAGAAAATATACTCCGCCTGATATTTCACGATTTCCTGCTTGCCCTTGGTCGCCGTCGAGCACTCCATCTTCGGCGCGACACCGCCTTTGGTCGCCACCCGCTGGATGTAACTGACGTTGCTCATCGCGCCGTTGCCTTCTGCAGGGTTGGCTTTCACCAACTGATACGGAATGTCGCCCGTCCCGGCGGGAGCCACGGCGAGCTGGGTGCCGGTGATCTTCGAACCGTCAGCGGCCTGCCACGTCGCCGGTGGCCCGAAGTAGGTGCCGACCTGCTTGCCGCTGCGATCATTCAATACCGCTTTCGGGCCGACGAATGTCCATTCGGTCTGGCCGGCGGCGTTGGGCTTGTCGCGGCATTCGTAGGTGATCTCGCCCACGCCTACCGTCTCCATGGCGATCTTGTGACCGTCCGGTACCTTCACCGCATCCGGCAACGCCATCTGCGCGAAAGCCGCCGGCGCCGTTGCCAGCAGGCAAGTGGCAGCCAATGAAACACCGAACGAACCCAGTAATTTTTTAGCGTTCATGCCATCTCTCCATTGGATAAACAGGTCAGCAGCCATCGCTACTACTTGTACTACCCGGGGGAAAGGGAACTGGATGCAGCGGATTGAAAATAAATCTGTGCGGGGATTAGCAGGAGTACGGGAGGGATGAGCAGAAGGGCATTGAGTCGATCGACATGGCGCCCGCAGAAAAGCCAGGCCATGGACCCGGCGGACGGAATGAGCGTCCGCCGGGTACTGCAACGATCAGGTCAGCGCTTACGGCATCAGCACCGAATCGACCACGTGGATGACGCCATTGGACTGCATCACATCAGCGATGCTGACCGCGCTTTTGCCACCTTTGGCGTCCATCACCCAGAGCTTGCCGTCATGGGGCATCACGGTGAGGGATTCGCCCTGTACGGTTTTCAGCATCACCTTGCCGCCGTTCATTTTGGCGTCCGCCATCAATTGTTTGGCGGTGTGGGTGCCGGCGACGACGTGATACGTCAGAATTTTGGTCAGGTCAGCCTTGTTCTCCGGCTTGACCAGCGTTTCGACATTGCCGGCCGGCAGTTTGGCGAAAGCTTCATTGGTGGGGGCGAAGACGGTGAACGGGCCTTTGCTGTTGAGGGTGTCTACGAGCCCTGCAGCTTTGACCGCCGCCACCAGGGTCGTGTGGTCCTTGGAGTTGACGGCGTTCTCGACGATGGTCTTGGTCGGGTACATGGCGGCGCCACCGACCATGACGGTATCGGCGGCAAAGCCGGGGGATGCAGCAAGACAAAGGGCAGCGAACGAGACAGCGGCGATGCGTTTGGCGAGGGTCAACATGGTAGTTCTCCCGGATTCTTAGGTCCTTCGGATGAAGGTGGGAGATATACGAAGCGGGCGCCGGAACGGATGCATCAGAGTGAGGATATTTTTCCCTGGGCGACGACCGGTCCGGTCGGCAGCCCGCTCGGTGACCCGTTCAACGGCTCGAGAGTGACCGCGAGCACTGCGCCGCTGGCGAGCAGGTCAGCCAGTGGCGGCGCTACGCTCAATGTCGCGGGGGCATTGGCCGGCAGCAGGCCCAGCGACCGAGGCTTGCCATCGGCAGCGATTACCCACGCCTCGGCACTTTTACCCGGCCAGTCGGCGCGGCCCGTGTTGACGAACAGCACGCTTCGCCGGTCAGGGTTGACCGTCGCGGCAAACAGCGTATTGCCATCGCTCTGTTCGAGACGCGCCAACAAGGCCGGCCCCGGCGTCGGTCCAGGAACAGGTTGTTGAAGCGTCAGCACCGACGCCAGCAACCCGGCAGCCAGCGCCGCCGTTGTCCAGCGCCAGAGCCCGAGGCTGTTCCACCAGCCTGACACCCGTGACGGCGAATGGCTGGCACCCGCAAACAACCGCTGCTCAATCCTGCCCCAGGTACCGGCGGGAGGACTGGACGCGGGCAATTGACCGAGCCACTCGGCGAACTGCTCCTGCCATTGCGCCAGCGCGCGTTGATGGCGAGGCTCCAGCGCAATCATCGCCTCCACCCGCTCACGCTCTTCGCGGCTGAGCACGCCCAGCACGTACTCTGCGATCAGCAGGTCCGGGGTCTCGTCGGGCGGCACGGGATGCTCGTTCATAGGCCGAGGCACAAGCGCAGTCGAAGCAGCCCGCGGCGAATCCAGCTTTTCATCGTCCCCAGCGCAATACCGTGGCGCTCGGCCAGTTCGGCGTAGGAACAACCCTCGAAGAACGCCACGCGGATATAGCGTTGCTGCGCGTCTTCCAAGGTTTCAAGGCAGCGGTCCAGCTGACTGCCCTCCTGCTCGCGCTCGAGGGCGTCCGGGATGGGGTCGTCCTGGGTGGGTAATTCGGGGATGGTTTCAAGGGGATCTTGACGGCGATGGGCCCTGCGCCGGTCAATCGCCTTGTGGCGGGCCATGGTCGAGAGCCAGGTGATGGCGCTGGCCCGTTGCGGATCGAATCGAGAGGCCTTCAGCCACGCCATGATGTACACCTCCTGCAGCACCTCTTCCGCCTCGGCCCGATTGCCGGAATAGTGCAGGCATATACCGAACAGCCTGGACGACGTGGCGTGATACATCGCTTCGAACGCCAACCGATTGCCTGTGGCGCATGCCAGCAACAGGACATTCAACGCTTCGGCGCTGGACTGAGCGTCAGACAGTGGCGCTGCATTCGATCGAATGGTCAAGTGGCGAGGCCTAGAAAGGGACTGAGGTCACTCTAGACGCTTTCGGTTTGCGCTGTCATCAAGCTGACGTCGGCCCTCCGTACGAAGATCAAGAGCGTCTGCCTGGGGGCAGACCGTTTCGCCTTCGGCGAGTTACTTGGAAAAGCACCCCAAGTNCCGTGGGCCCGCGCCGAACGGGCATCCATGCCCTGACGGCGCTCTCGCCGCATCCATGCGGCTCGGCCCACTCCGCGAGACCTGCGTTCAGCCTGCACCCAAGTCGCGATTGGCGGTGTCTGGACTTTTTGTGTACGAAGATCAAGATCAAAGGCTTCCCGGCTAAAGCCGGTCACACAGTGTGTACGCGGTGCCTTTAGTGGGACCGGCTTTAGCCGGGAAGAGGCCAGCTCAGGCGCCGACATTTATGCTGACAGTCTCCCTCCCTGTGGGAGCGAGCTTGCTCGCGAATGCTGCATTTCAAACACCAGAAATTCGGTGGATGTACCAACCCCTTCGTGAGCAAGCTCACTCCCACAAGTCCTTAGCGACTGATCTGCTCTTGATCTGCCTTGCTTTGCTTTTGATCTTTCCTACGAAGCAAGTCCAGACACCACAAAACGCGACTTGGGTGCAGGCTGAACGGAGGTTTCGCGGAGTGGGCCGAGCCGCATGGATGCGGCGAGAGCAAGCACCCTTGGTTACTTGGGGTGCTTTTCCAAGTAACTCGCCGAAGGCGAAACAGTCTGCCCCCAGGCAGACGCTGTTGATCTTGATCTCAACAATCTAGAAGCCCTACGAATCACGCCTCAAATCCGGCGGAATCGGCAGATTATCCCTCAGCGGATCAGGCCGCTTGCCACGCCCCGCCCGATACTGCCGAATCTGATACACATACGCCAACACCTGCGCCACCGCCAGATACAACCCCGCCGGAATCTCCTGATCCAACTCCGTGCTGTAATAAATCGACCGCGCCAACGCCGGCGACTGCAACAACAAAATCTCATGCTGCGCCGCAATCTCCCGAATCTTCAGCGCCATGAAATCACTGCCCTTGGCCAACAGAATCGGCGCCCCGCCCCGCTCCGCGTCATACTTCAACGCCACCGCATAATGCGTCGGGTTCGTGATAATCACATCCGCCTCCGGAATCGCCGCCATCATCCGCCGCTGCGACATCTCCCGCTGCAACTGACGAATCCGCTGCTTGACCTCCGGCCGACCCTCACTGTCCTTGTGCTCATCACGCACCTCCTGCTTGGTCATCAGCAACTTCTTGTGCGACTCCCACAACTGCACCGGCACATCGATCGCCGCGATGATCAAAAGGCCCAGCGCCATCCACAGCGTGCTCCAGCCGACCAACTGCAAACTGTGCACCACCGCCATTTCCAGCGGCTCATGGGCGATGGACACCAGGTCGCCCTTGTCCTTCATCAGCACCACCAGCGCCACCGCCAGCACAATCAAAAACTTCGCCAGCGACTTCAGCAGCTCGATCAGCGCCTTGGGCGAGAACATCCGCTTGATCCCGGCGGCCGGGTTCATGCGGCTGAACTTGGGCGCCAGGGAGCCTGCGGCAAACAGCCAGCCGCCGAGGGAAATGGGACCGACGAACGCCGCGACGGTCAACGCCAGCAGGATCGGCTGCACCGACAGCAACGCCGCCTTGCCCGAGGCCATCAGCATGATCGCCATGCTGCGCTCGTCGAGAATCGCCTCGCGGGTGATGGTGAAATTGTCGCGCATCAACTGCATCATCATTTCCGCCATGGAGCCGCCAAACGCCAGCAGCCCCGCAGCGCCCACGATCATCACCACGACCGTATTGAGCTCCTTGGAGCGGGCGATCTCGCCCTTCTCCCGGGCATCGCGTTTGCGTTTGTCCGTGGGGTCTTCTGTCTTGTCCTGACCACTCTCGCTTTCGGCCATGTCAGCGCGCCTTGACCAGGTCTCTGAGCAACTGCAGGGCGTCGACCGCCAGCGGTTGGTATTGATTGAGAATGTCGCCGAGGGTGATCCACAGAATCACCATCCCCAGTACCAGCGTCAGCGGAAAACCGATGGAAAAGATATTCAGCTGTGGCGCCGCGCGGGTCATCACGCCCATGGCGATGTTCACCACCAGCAGCGCAGCGATGGCCGGCAGCACCAGCACCAGTGCCGCGCCGAGCACCCAGCCCAGACGCATCACCAGCAGCCAGATGTCCGATGTACTGATGCCCTGCCCCACCGGCAGGGTGGTGAAGCTCTCGATGAGGATTTCGAACACCACCAGGTGAGCATTCATGGCCAGGAACAGCAGGGTCACCAGCATGGTGAGAAACTGCCCGATGGTCGCCACCGACACGCCGTTGACCGGGTCGACCATGGACGCGAAGCCCATGCCCATCTGAATCCCGATGATCTGCCCGGCGATCACGAAGGCCTGGAAAAACAGCTGCAACGACAGGCCCATGCCGGCGCCGATGAGGATTTGTTGCGCGATCAGCAGCAGCCCGCTGAGGTCCAGAGCATGCACGGCGGGCATGGGCGGCAGGCTCGGCGCGACGACCACCGTGATCGCCAGCGCGAAATACAGCCGCACCCGCTTGGGAACCAGCGTGGTGCCGATGATCGGCATGGTCATGAGCAGCGCGCCGATGCGGAACAGCGGCAGCATGAACGCCGCCACCCACGTGCTGATCTGGGTGTCGGTCAACGCCAGCACAGGTTCCATCGAGGGGTCAGCCGATCACTTGGGGAATGCTGGTGTACAGATTAGTGATGTACTCCATGAAGGTGCGCACCATCCACGGGCCGACCACAATCAGCGTGACCAGCATGACCAGCAGGCGCGGCAGGAAGCTCAGGGTCTGTTCGTTGATCTGCGTGGCGGCCTGGAACATCGAGACGATCAGGCCGACGATCAGGCTTGGTACCACCAGAATGGCGACCATGGTCGTGGTCAGCCACAGCGCTTCGCGAAACAGGTCGACGGCTACTTCCGGGGTCATGCTGCGCACTCCACGTCAAACAGGTTCATACACCACCAAAACTGCCGGCCAGTGTGCCGATGATCAGCGCCCAGCCATCCACCAGCACGAACAGCATGATTTTGAACGGCAGGGAAATGATCAACGGCGACAGCATCATCATGCCCATGGCCATCAGGATGCTCGCCACCACCAGATCGATGATCAGGAAGGGGATGAAAATCATGAAGCCGATCTGGAACGCCGTTTTCAGTTCGGAGGTCACGAACGCCGGCACCAGAATCGTCAGCGGCGCCGCATCCGGGGTCGGAATGTCGGTGCGCTTGGACAAACGCATGAACAGCTCGAGATCGCTGGAGCGGGTCTGCGCCAGCATGAAGTCCTTGATCGGCACTTCGGCCTTTGCCACGGCGTCCTGGGCGGTGAGTTTTTCCGCCAGGTACGGCTGCAGCGCATCGTTGTTCACCCGGTCGAACACCGGCGCCATGATGAACATGGTCAGGAACAGCGCCATGCCGGTGAGAATCTGGTTGGACGGCGTCTGTTGCAGGCCCAGGGCCTGACGCAGGATCGAGAAGACGATGATGATCCGCGTGAAACTGGTCATCAGCATGACGAACGCCGGGATGAAGCTCAGCGCGGTCATGATCAGCAGGATCTGCAGGCTGACCGAATATTCCTGCTGGCCATTGGCGCCGGTGCCCAGCGTGATGGCCGGGATAGACAACGGATCGGCGCCGAACGCCAGCGGCGCTGCAAGCAACAGCAGCAGCGTCAAAACAATGCGCATCAGTTCATGTCCTTCTGATCCGAAGTATCTGGCTTACCCGTCGTGCCTGGCGTACCTGCTTTCTTGCCGGCGGCACCGAAAATATTCATGCCTGGGCGTTGCCCCGCCGCGCCCTTGTTGCCCAGCGCTTCAAGCAAACGCCTGGCGAACTCCGGCTGCGCGTTTTGCGCGTCAGGGACCTCGACCGGCTCATTCATCACGTGCAGCGCAGTGATGCTGCCGGGCGAGACTCCCAGCAACACCTGTTCGTTGCCGACCTGCACCAGCACCAGCCGATCACGCGTCCCCAACGCGCGGGAGCCCACCAGCTTGATCACCTGATTGCCAGCCGGCCCTGCGCGCTGCACCCGGCGCATCAGCCAGGCCAGCACGAAGATCAGCCCGATCACCAGCAGCAGCCCCAGCACCAGTTGCAGCAACTGACCGGCCATCCCGCCGTTCACCGAACCGGCCACCGGCGCGGCGACCGCAGGCGTTGCCGTCGCAGCCGTCGTCGCCGTCGTTGCAGCAGGCGCGGCAGGCGTCGCCGGATCGGCCGCCATTACCGCCCAGGACATCGCCAGCAGCGGCAGGCTCGACAGGGTTCTGATCACGCCGCGCACTTAACGCAGCTTCTTGATACGTTCGCTCGGGCTGATCACGTCGGTCAGACGGATGCCGAACTTTTCGTTCACCACCACCACTTCGCCGTGGGCGATCAGGGTGCCGTTGACCAGCACGTCCAGCGGCTCGCCGGCCAGACGGTCCAGCTCGATCACCGAGCCCTGGTTGAGCTGCAGCAGGTTGCGGATGTTGATGTCGGTGCTGCCCACTTCCATGGAAATCGACACCGGGATATCCAGAATCACGTCCAGGTTCGGGCCGTCCAGCGAAACTGCGCCGTTGCTTTTCGCCACGCCGCCAAATTCTTCCATCGTCATGCGATTGGCGTTGTTGCCGGCGTCGGCCGCCAGCAGCGCGTCGATGTCCGCTTGCCCGTCCCCGGATTCACCCAGTGCAGCAGCCCACTCGTCGGCCAGAGCCTGGTCGTCTGCGGAAGTCATATCGTTGTCATTAGCCATGGTTGTCCTCGGGGAACATTGATTCGTTTACGCAGCACATTCGTTTTGCCGGCGACGGAGCGTCAGCGGCGTTCTATGGGTTCGACGACTTGCAGGGCCAGGTTGCCCTTGTGCGAACCCAGTTTGACCTTGAAGGACGGCACGCCGTTGGCGCGCATGACCAGGTGTTCCGGGAGATCGACCGGGATCACGTCGCCCGGCTGCATGTGCAGGATGTCACGCAGCTTGAGCTGACGCGTAGCGACCGCGACGCGCAACGGCACCGACACGTCGAGCACATCCTGCTTGAGGGCGTTGACCCAGCGTTCGTCCTGATCGTCGACATCCGACTGGAAACCGGCGTCGAGCATTTCGCGCACCGGCTCGATCATCGAATACGGCATGGTCACGTGAAGATCGCCGCCACCGCCGTCCAGTTCGATGTGGAAGGTGGACACCACGATCGCTTCGCTCGGGCCGACGATGTTGGCCATGGCCGGGTTCACTTCCGAGTTGATGTACTCGAAGTTGACTTCCATGATCGCCTGCCAGGCTTCCTTCAAATCAATGAACGCCTGATCCAGCACGATGCGCACCACGCGCAGCTCGGTCGGGGTGAATTCACGGCCTTCGATCTTGGCGTGGCGACCGTCGCCGCCAAAAAAGTTGTCCACCAGCTTGAACACCAGCTTGGCGTCGAGGATGAACAGCGCGGTGCCGCGCAGGGGTTTGATCTTGACCAGGTTCAGACTGGTCGGCACGTACAGCGAGTGCACGTATTCGCCAAACTTCATCACCTGCACGCCACCCACGGCCACATCGGCCGAGCGGCGCAGCAAGTTGAACATGCTGATGCGGGTGTAACGGGCGAAACGCTCGTTGATCATTTCCAGGGTCGGCATGCGTCCGCGGACGATGCGATCCTGACTGGTCAGGTCATAACTCTTTACGCTGCCAGGCTCGGCAACACTATCGGTCTGTACCAGACCGTCGTCGACGCCATGAAGCAGCGCGTCGATCTCATCCTGGGACAGCAGGTCTTGCACGGCCATGTCGTGGTCCTACTGCAGTACGTAGTTAGTGAAAAGTACCTGTTCGATCACGCTCTTGCTCAGCTCTTTCTGGCCCACTTCCTGGACCACGGCTGCCGCCTTCTGGCGCAGCATTTCCATGCCCACCGGCGTTGCGATGGTATCGAATGGCTGGCCGGAGAACATCATCACCAGGTTATTACGGATGACCGGCATGTGCGCTTTCAACGCTTCGAGGTCGGCGTGGTCGCGGGCCAGCAAGGTGATGCTGACCTGCATGTAGCGCTGGCGACCGTTGACGTTGTAGTTGACGACGAAGGGCGGCGTCAGCGGTTCGAAGATCGCCTCTTTTTTGGCATTCGCCGCTTCCGCAATGGCGGCGGCGTCCGGCTTGCTTTCGGCCTTGTGCATGATGAACCAGGTCGCGCCTACCGACACACCAATGGCCAGCAGCAGCCCCACCACAATGAGGATGATGACTTTCAACTTGCCCTTTTTTGCAGGGTCCGCCACTGCTGCGTCGTCACTCTTCGCCATGCCAATAATCCGTCACTATCCAAGGGGTTCGGTGTTGCGTGACAGAGGAAGAGCAAGGGTTGTGCCAGAACGGCAGCCGCAAGCTGCAAGGGGTGAGCGGCAAGTAAAAGCAAAAGGCGGCAGAGCCCGAGAAACCGGGGTCTCCCACGCACTGCCGCCCTTGATCCCACTTTTACCTGCCGCTTGCCGCTAACCCCTTGCCGCGACTGACAACGCCCAAGCGTTGGCAGGGCGTTTTCAGGCGTAATAGTCCACCGCGCTGGAACCCACCACGGTCAGCGGTGCGCTGGCAGCCGCCGAGGCGGCGTCCACCGGAGCACCGTCAGCGATGAGGTCGCTGCCACTGGCACCGTTAACGCGGCTGCCGCCGCCGTTGCGCTGACCATCGCCGCCCGACTGCTGCTGAGCCTGTTGCTGCCACCCCTGAGACTGGTCAGAGACGTTGACGTTGACCTGGCCCATGCCCTGCTGGACGAAGGAATCGCGCAGGCGAGACATCTGGCTTTCCAGCGCTTCACGCACGCCGACGTGGGCGCTCATGAAGGTGACCTGGGTCTGCTGGTCCGCCGCCATATTGACGCGGATGTCCAGACGGCCCAGTTCAGCGGGCTCCAGCTGGATGTCCGCCTGTTTGAGGTTCTGGCTCGACAGGTACATCACACGGTTGACCACGCCTTCAGTCCATCCCCCCTGATTCATCGCCAATGGCTGATTGAGCAATGGCGTGGCAGGAGTCGACGTCGACGTGTTTTTCACTTGCGCGGCCTGGGACAAGGCCGCCAGTCGATCGGCGAAGTTGTCCACTCGCGTATCGCTGGTGGCGGCCTTCACGTCTTTCAGGCCGTCAGCCAGCAAGCCGCTGAAGGCTTTGTCGCCGCCGCCTTCGGTGGTGCTCTTGTCCACAGGCTGGTCGCCCAGCGCCGCCAGGTTGGTAGCCAACAGTTGCGAAGGATCGGCGTTCGGGTCTTGCTTGCCCCCACCTTTGCCGTCGCCCTGCACACCGTTGTTCTGCGCCGCCTGCTGGGCCTTGTTTTCCAGGGCGACCTGCACAGCGGTCAAGCCTTCCAGCGGATCGGCGTACGGATCGAAATCGTCGCCGGCAGCGTCGGTTGCGTCGGTTGCAGCGGTCGGCGCCTGCACCGCAGGCGGCGGCATCACGGGCAGCGTGCCGGCGAGAAGCGCCGGATCTACCGCAGGTTGAACGGGAGGCGCGACGGCCACGGGCTCTTGAACCGGCGGCGTGACGGCCAGTGTCGGGTCCGGCACAGGGTCTACCGACGGCGCATCCGCGAGGGTCGGGTCTTTCCCATCGTCAGTGCCGTCATCCTTGTCGTGAGCATCGCCTTTGCCCGCGCCGGCCTCATCGTCGGCCTTGCCGTTCACCGGTTTGGCAGGCAAGCCATTGCCGTTATCGGCAACGGTCTTGTCGGCGGCGGCAGACGTATGGCTGGCGGCAGGCTTGTCGTCGGCTGCCGAACTCTTGGCGCTTGCCGGCTTGGGCGCCGGATTATCCGCACCGTGAGACTTGACCGGTGCCTGCCTGGCGAATACGTCAGAAAAGCTGGAACTGCTGTGCTTGACGGGTTCCGGCGCCTTGGTCGGGGCATTATTCCCGGCCTTCTGGGCTTTGGCAGCTGTCAAAGCCGTCAGTAATGGGTTGGTGGCGAGCGCCATGTGAATCTCCGCAAGAGCACAATTACAGAGAGACAAAGCAAATGGCGGGCCAGGTAGCGAGAGAGGCTGGATTAAACGTGAGTCCGAGGCAGAAAGCCGGAGGGGAACACCCGGCTCAGTGGCTGGCGTGGCAGAGTTGCAGTTCGTCTTCGAAAACTTTCCTGACGGCGCAGAATTCCTCTTTGATCTCGAACACCAGACGCCTTATCCGGGCGTCATCCGCTGTCACCATGCCGCGCCCCTGCTCTTCGAGTTGCAGGCACAGTTCTGACAAATGCGTGGCGCCCATGTTGCCGGTGCTGCCTTTGAAGCTGTGGGCCATCAGGCCGAGGCGATGCAGCGAGGCGCTGGAGGAGGCAGTGAAGGAAGGGTCACGCAACAACAGGGTCATGTCGTTGACCCGATTGATGGAATCGGAAATAAACACCTGCAGCAGCGCCGGGTATTCAGCTTCCATCACGTCACGCAGCGTGCTGAGCACGTGGAAGTCCACAGGATTATTCGACACTTGTTCACTCCTTGATCAAGACGCGGGGATTATGCCAGACCCTCCCAGGCAAATTCCACGCTGGCCGTCCGGCCATCATCGGACCACCGACAACGGTCGCTGAGCTGCCGGACCAGCGCAAGGCCGCGCCCGGACAATTGGGTGACCGCAGGCGGCAGCGCCAGCACGCGATCGGAATCGAAACCCGCACCGCTGTCCTGCACCCGCACCGTCAGGCGACCGCCCTCGCCGTCCGGGACGATCTGAAAATCGATGCGGATAAAGCCGTCCACCAGACGATCGAGGCGTTCGGCGCGTTGCTGGTAGTAAAGCCCAAAACCTGCGGCGTCGCGCTTCAGCGCCGAGTCAAGCCCGAGCACGCCATGCTCCAGCGCGTTGCTGTACAGCTCCGACAGCACGATATACAGCTCGCTGCTCTGCATGCGCAAGCCATGTACCTCCTGCAGCAGTTGCAACAGATACGGCAGCGGGTTGAAACGCTTGAGCGTTGCCGCGCGGTACTCGAACGACGCGGACCAATCCAGCGGGCTGGAATCGCCACTGTCGGTATAGATGACCGAGGGCGGGCCAAGCAAGTCAGGCTCGGTGAAGGCCACTTCGACCATGCTCACATCGTCCCGCGCCTGGCCGCGAAAGCGCGCCAGGGCCCACTGCACTTCTTCGATCAGCAGCGCCGGGTTGCGGTTGCTCACCAGCACATTCTGCAGACGCCGGGCGCCGAACAGTTCGCCGTCCTGGCCGGTGCTGTCGACCACGCCGTCGGACAGCAGAAACACCCGGTCCCCCGGCCCGAAGGGATACACCTGGGTGTTGTCGTCAAAGCTGCCGGCGCTCAAGACGCCGAGGGGCACGTTGGACGAAATCAGCGGCGTGTGCGGCCGGTCGTCGCCATGCAGCAGGTAACCATCCGGCAGGCCGCCGTTCCAGACCTCGACCAGTTGCTGCTTGAAGTTCAGGGACAGCAACGCGGCGCAGCAGAACATGTCGACGGGCAGGATGCGTTTGAGCTTGGCGTTCATCTCCCGCAGGGTTTCGGACAAGCCGTAACCCTTGGCGGTCATGCCGTAGAACACCTCGGCCAGCGGCATCGCGCCCACCGCCGCCGGCAAACCATGGCCGGTGAAATCCCCCAGCAGCAGGTGCATGTTGCCGGACGGCGACCACGCGGCCAAAAGCAAATCGCCGTTGAACAGCGCGTAGGGCGATTGCAGGTAACGGATGTTGCGCGAACTCAGGCACCCGGAGTGGGCGATCTGGTCGAACACCGCCTTGGCCACGCGCTGTTCGTTGAGCAGGTATTTATGGTGGCGGGTGATCAGGTCGCGCTGGTGCAGGACGGTTTCCTGCAGCACGCGAAGGCGGTTCATGGCGTTGATCTTGGCGGCCAGCACCACTTGGTTGTAGGGCTTGGCAATGAAGTCGTCGCCGCCGGCGTCGAGGCAACGGGCAAGGTCTTCGCCTTCGGTCAGTGACGTCAGGAAGATGATCGGGACGAGCGCGTCACCCGCGAGTGTCTTGATCTGGCGCGCCGCTTCGAAGCCGTCCATGACCGGCATCATGGCGTCCATCAGCACCAGTTGCGGCCGCCGACGCTCGAACAGCCCGACCGCTTCGGCGCCGTCGCTGGCGGTTAGGACGTCATGGCCCTGGCGGCTGACGATGGCGGACAGGAGCATCCGGTCGCTGACGTTGTCATCAGCGATGAGGACCGTCAGGCGATCGGAGGCAGGCGAGATCATCAGGCGATTTTGAAGAGTTTGGAGAAGCTGGAGATGGTGAGGATTTTGTGGACGTCGGCGGTGCAGTTGACCAACTGGACTTCGGCTCTTTCGCCGCCGGCATGGTCGCGCAGCAGGAGGAGCATACCGAGCGCTGAACTGTCGAGGTAGGTCGTGTCTTTCAGGTCAACCGTATAGCGTTTGGCCTCGTGTTCTTTTTCGTAGGCGCCACGAAAGTCCTGGTGCTTCGAGAAGTCGAAGCGTCCTTTGATGGTGATGGTCAGCTCTTGGCCATCTTTGGAGCGTTCGGAGGTAACTGACATTGGCAAATTCCTTGTATGAAACAGCGCCAGACGCTTGAGTTTTAGCAGCCCTTGTGAGGCGTGGCAAATCGTTAGCTTTTACTTGGCTTTCAGGATCAAGAGGGTCCGCCTAACGGCAGACGTTTCGCCTTCGGCGAGTTACTTGGAAAAGCACCCCAAGTAACCAAGGGTGCTTGCTCTCGGTTGGGTTCCTCCTTCGTCGGAATACCCTCACTCCGACGACGCTCCGTGGGCCCGCGCCGAACGGACATCCATGTCCTGACGGCGCTCTCGCGGCATCCCTGCCGCTCGGCCCACTCCGCGTCGTCTGCGTTCGGCCTGCACCCAAGTCGCGATTGCGGTGTTTGGGCTTTCTATGTACGAAAATCAAAAACAGATCAAAAACAGATCAAAAACAGATCAAAAACAGATCAAAAACAGATCAAAAACAGATCAAAAACAGATCAAGAGCTTCCCGGCTAAAGCCAGTCCTACAGTGCAACTGCCTTTGATCTTCTCCCACGCCAGTTCAAACACCGCAAAACGCGACTTGGGTGCAGGCCGAGCGCAGGTTTTGCGCAGTGGGCCGAGCCGCATGGATGCGGCGAGAGCGCCGTCAGGACATGGATGTCCGTTCGGCGCGGGCCCACGGAGCAAGACCGGAGCGAGGGAACCCGACGCAGGAGGGCCAAACCAGGAGCAGGCACTTTTGGTTACTTTTAGTGCTTTTTAAAAGTAACTCGCCGAAGGCGAAACAGTCTGCCCCCAGGCAGACGCTCGTGATCTTAAGGGTCTTGATCTTGATCTTGATCTTGATCTCAAGCTCCTAAAACTGCTCCGTCCTGGGCAACCTCTGTACCAGCTCATCCAGCAGCTTCTGCTCGCGCTTATCTTCCAGCGCACGCGCCTCATCGATATACCGCTGCACCAGCTTGCGCAGCCCCTCCACCCGCGCATACGCCTTCTGCCACTCGCCGCGCGCCTTGTTCAGATTATTCTCATGCCACGCCAGACTCTGACGCTGCTGCGCCACCGCCGTCTCCAACTGATTGAGAAAGCGCTGATAATTCATCAGCCACTGACCCGACACCCCATGGGCGCCCTTGTCGATCCACTGCTGCTGATAATCAGAGCGAAACTTATCCAGCTCACCCAGCTTGGCCTCAGCCAGCCGCACCTGACCCTGAAAATGCCCCAGGCGCTGCACGGCGGCCTTCTCGACCTTCTCGGCCATCTCCACCACCGGCGCCAGACGGGCTGCGCGACTGACTGCCATGACCGATTAACCCCCAGCCTGAGGATTGAAAATCTTCGCCAACTGCTCCTCACTGCTCTGCATGCTCTCGTTCTCCTGCAAGCCCTGGCGCAAATACTTCACCAACTGTGGCTGCAGTGAAATCGCCAGGTCAGTCTCTCGGTCGCCGCCGGCCACGTACGCACCGACGCTGATCAGATCGCGGCTCTGCTGATAACGCGACCACAATTGCTTGAAATACTGCGCCTGAACCATGTGCTGCGGATCGACCACGGACGGCATCACCCGGCTGATCGACGCTTCGATATCGATGGCCGGGTAATGGCCCTCTTCGGCCAGTCGCCGCGACAGCACGATGTGGCCGTCGAGCACGCCCCGGGCCGAGTCGGCGATCGGGTCCTGCTGGTCGTCGCCTTCGGACAATACGGTGTAGAACGCCGTGATCGAGCCACCGCCCGCTTCCGCGTTACCGGCGCGTTCCACCAGCTTGGGCAGCTTGGCGAACACCGACGGCGGATAACCCTTGGTCGCAGGCGGCTCGCCGATGGCCAGGGCGATCTCCCGCTGGGCCTGGGCGAAACGGGTCAGGGAATCCATCAGCAACAGGACGTTCTTGCCCTTGTCGCGAAAATATTCGGCGATGCGCGTGCAGTACATCGCCGCACGCAGACGCATCAACGGCGCGTCATCCGCAGGAGAGGCCACGACGACAGAGCGCTTGAGGCCCTCCTCGCCCAGGCTGTGCTCGATGAATTCCTTCACCTCGCGACCCCGTTCGCCAATCAGCCCGACGACGATGATGTCGGCCTCGGTGAAGCGGGTCATCATCCCCAGCAGCACGCTCTTGCCCACCCCGGTACCGGCGAACAGACCCAGACGCTGACCGCGGCCGACCGTCAACAAACCGTTAATGCAGCGAATGCCCACGTCCAGCGGCTGGCTGATCGGGTTGCGATTGAGCGGGTTGATGGTCGGGCCGTCCATCGGCACCCAGTCCTCGGCTTTCATCCCGCCCTTGCCGTCGAGGGGGCGACCGGCGCCGTCGAGGACGCGGCCCAGCATGGTCATGCCCATCGGCAGACGGCCGGTGTCCGGCAGTGGCACGACGCGGGCGCCCGGTGCAATGCCGGAGACGCTGCCAACCGGCATCAGGAACACCTTGCCACCGGAGAAGCCCATGACCTCGGCTTCCACTTCGACCGGGTGATGACTGCCGTCGTTGATCACCATGCAACGGCTGCCCATGGCCGCGCGCAGGCCCTCGGCTTCGAGGGTCAGGCCGACCATGCGCAGCAGTCGTCCTTCGACGATCGGCTGCGTAGGCAGGGAGATGGCGTCGGGATACGTGCTCAGACGCTTGGCGAAACTGGTGCGTTCAAGGCGCATCGACAGCACCCAGCGGGTAAGTGGTTTTCTCGGCGCTCTGGATCGCCTCTTCCAGTTCGATGGTCACATCGGGGGGCGCCGGATGAAGGGCCTGCTCGTGCAACTGGTCGAACATTTTGCCGAGGGCCTGACTGATCCGCGCCTCGACCGTGGCGTCGATGCGGCTGTGCTCGCTCTCGACACGGCAACCGCCGGGCTGGATCGTATCGTCCTCGAGAATGCGCCAGGTTTCTTCGTGACGCTCACGCATGGCTTTGACCAGCGCGAAGTCCTGCGGGTTGACCAGAATGCGCACGTTGGCGGCGCCCATCGGCAACAGTCGCAACGCTTCGCGCAGCACCGTGCCGATCTGGCTGGAGTCGGTTTTCAGTTCGCGCTGGATAACCTGGCGGACCACGTGTTCGACCAGTGACACCATGGCTTTCTCGATCTGTGCGTCCTGGTCGGCGATGGGCTCGAACAGATGCCCCATCAGGGTTTCCATGCTCTCGAGCTTGGCCGCCAGGGCCACTTCCGCTTCCTGACGAACCTTGAGCTGGGTGCTGTGGAAACCCTCTTTTTCGCCGATGGCAAACCCCTCGTTGTAGGCGTCCTGGCGGATGCTTTCCAACTCTTCCAGGGTCATCGGCTGGACTTCCTCCAGCGGCACTTCTTCGCTTTCGGCGAGCTCGGCTTCTTCGATGACCGGTTCCGGCTCGGGCGTTTCCACCTGCGGGTCGAAGCTGGGCAAGGCCCAGACGTCGAGGCCGCGCAAATCCTGGGCGCGGATGAGCTCACTGGGTGCTGCTTTATCGGAGCTGGACATCAACGACACCTACGCTTAAATCATTTCCTCGCCACCTTTGCCGCCAAGAACGATCTCCCCGGCCTCCGCCATACGACGGGCAATGGTGAGAATTTCTTTCTGGGCGCCTTCCACGTCGCTGACGCGAACCGGGCCTTTGGCTTCCAGGTCGTCGCGCAGCAGTTCGGCGGCACGTTTGGACATGTTCTTGAAAATCTTTTCCTTGATGGCGTCGTCGGAGCCCTTCAGTGCCAGGACCAGCACATCGGAGGAGACTTCGCGCAGCAAGGCCTGAATCCCGCGGTCGTCGACGTCGGACAGGTTGTTGAAGACAAACATGAGGTCTTCGATCTGCGTCGACAGGTCTTCGTCCACTTCGCGGATCGAATCCATGAGCTGGCCTTCGATCGAGCTGTCGAGGAAGTTCATGATATCCGCCGCACGCTTGATACCACCCAGGGTGGTACGCGACGTGTTGGCGTTGCCCGAGAACTGCTTCTCGAGGATCTGGTTCAACTCTTTCAGCGCCGCCGGCTGCACGGTGTTCAACGACGACACGCGCAGAATGATGTCCAGACGCACCTTGTGATCGAAGTGACTCAGCACTTCACCGGCCTGATCGGCGTCCAGGTAGGCCACGACGATGGCTTGAATCTGCGGGTGCTCGAAACGGATGACGTCGGCCACCGCGCGCGGTTCCATCCACTTCAGGCTGTCGAGACCGCTGGTGTTGCCGCCCAGCAGAATCCGGTCGATCAGGCCGTTGGCCTTGTCCTCGCCCAGTGCCTGGGTGAGCATCTTGCGGATGTAGCCGTCCGAGCCGATGCCGACACCGGTCTGATCGCCGACCACGTCGACGAACTCGCTCATCACCTGCTCGACCTGCTCGCGGTGCACATTGCGCATCTGCGCCATGGCCACGCCCACACGTTGAACCTCTTTCGGCCCCATGTGGCGCAAGACCTGCGCGGCATCGGTCTCACCCAGGGTAAGGAGCAGAATCGCGGCCTTGTCCACGCGGGTCAATTTAAGCGCAGCAGCTCTATCACTCATCAGCGTTGATCCACTCTTTGACGACCTGCGCTACACGCGCCGGGTCCTCGGCCACAAGGCTCTTGATTGCGTTGAGCTGTGCGTCATAGCCCTCGGTAGGGCTCGGCAACAGAATACTTTGCGGACCGCCCAGACTGACGCGGTCGTTTGCCAGTTCACCGTCCATCCCGATCATGCCGCCCAGCTCGGAGTCACCGTCAAGGCGCTTGCCTTGAGGATTGGTGATGCCCTTGAGCACCGGACGCAGTACACCGAACACCAGCACCAGGATGAACAGCACGCCCATGGCCTGTTTGACGATGTCCCAAAACCACGATTGCGAATAGAACGGAATGTCCGGGATCACTTCGCCGCGATCAGTGGAGAACGGCACGTTGATCACGCTGACGCTGTCACCACGGCTGGCGTCGAAGCCGACGGCGTCCTGCACCAGACGGGTGAAGCGCGCCAATTGATCGGCGGTCCACGGCACCATCGTTGTTTCGCCGTTGGCCGGGTTGACCTTGACCTGATCATCCACCACCACCGCAACCGACAGGCGATTGACCCGGCCCTGCTGCTGCTTGGTGTGGCTGATGGAACGGTCGAGCTCGAAGTTCTTGGTCGACTGGTTACGCTTGTCGGCCGGGTATGGCGCCAGCATCGGCTGACCGGTGGCCGGGTCCATGATCTGTTGACCGTTGGCGTCCAGCAGCGGTTGGCCCGGGGCGATGGCGCCCGCGGCACCTGCAGCACCGGCGGTGGCGTTCTGTGGTGCGGTCGCCGGGCCTGGCGGCTGGTTGCTCAAAGCACCCGGTACGCCACCTGAACCGCTGCCGCTGGAGCGTTGTTCGTTGACGGTCTGCTCGCTGCGCAACGCAGGCTGGTCCGGGTTGAAGCTTTCGGCAGTGGATTCGACGGCGCTGAAATCAACGTCTGCCGACACTTCTGCCTTGTAGCGGTCATTGCCCAGCACCGGCTGCAGGATGTTCTGTACACGCTGGGTCAGCATGCTTTCCATGCGACGGGTGTAATCGAATTGCTTGCCGGCCATGGACAGCTCGGAGTTCTCGGCCTGATCGGACAGCAGGTTGCCCTTCTGATCAACGACAGAAATCTGCGACTTGCTCAGTTCCGGCACGCTGGTGGCGACCAGGTTCATGATCGCCAGCACCTGACCCGGCTCCAGCGAACGACCGGCATACAGCTCAACCAGAATGGAAGCACTGGGCTTGCGATCGTCACGCACGAACACCGAGCTCTTCGGAATCGCCAGGTGAACGCGGGCGCCCTTGACGTTATTGAGGCTGGAGATGGTCCGCGCCAGTTCGCCTTCCAGGCCACGACGGTAACGAGTGGCCTCCATGAACTGGCTGGTGCCCAGGCCTTGATCCTTGTCGAGGATTTCGAAACCGACGTTGCCGTCGCTCTGGGCGATGCCGGCGCCGGCCAGCTTGATGCGGGCACGGGACAGGTCATCGGACTTCACCAGCAGCGCACCGGAATTAGGCTCGACGGTGTAGGGAATGTCGGCCTGAGCCAACGTGTCCATCACCTGCTTGGTGTCGACGCCCGACAGGCTGCCATAGAGCGGCTTGTAATCAGGCTGTTGCGACCAAAGCACGACGGCGAAACCAATCGCCACGCTGGCAGCCAGACCGACCATGAGGCCGACCTGACGCAGCATGGTCATCTCGGAGAGATTTTGCAGGAACGCCAGCCCGAACATCGGCGGCTTGCTTCCTGGCGCACCCGTTTTGGCGGGTACGTTATCGACGGCGGCTTCGGCCATGACTTAAATCGTCCTCAAACCGGCATTTGCATGATGTCTTGGTACGCCTGAACCAGCTTGTTGCGTACCTGGGTCAGCGCTTGAAACGACACGCTGGCTTTTTGCGAGGAGATCATCACGTCGGTGAGGTCCACGCCGCTCTTGCCCATCTCGAAAGCGGTCGACAACTGATTCGACGCCTGCTGGGTGTCGTTGACCTTGTTCACCGCCATGCCGAGCATGTCAGCAAAACTGCTCGCACCGGCCTGTTCTGGCGCTGCGATGGCCTTGGGCTGAGCCATGGCGTCCATTTGCATGGAGCGCATGTCCAACATCAAGCGATTAAATTCAACACCTTGGGTCATGACGTTTCTCTCAAAAGGGCCGCAGATTTTTGACACGGATTCAGCGGTTACCTAAGCATTAGCAACAAGGGTGCCAGACCAATAGCGGCGATGTGCCACGTTTGATGAAAGTGTTCGGATGGGTATTTGAACGGACACATAAACGCAGAGGCGCTTCACGCATTGACACCGCGCGATGCCCTATCAGACGCAGTCCCTGTGGGACTGAGCTTGCTCACGAAGACGGCATCACACTCACTGAAAAATCAGCGGGTTGACGGATATCTATCGTCAGCTCCAGTCAGGCAGGCATCCATTTCACCGACACACGCGCCTGCTCAAGAGGCAAACAGAAACCCTTCGACATCCATCCCCGCATCACGCATCTGCGCCAGCTTGTAGCGCAACGTACGCGGGCTGATACCGAGGCGTTCGGCGGCCTCTTTGCGACGACCGCGCTCGGCACGAAGGGTGTCGATGATCATCTGGAACTCCCGCCGACGCAGGTCTTCACCCAGGGCGCCGGCCCCTTCCCCGCTGCCGATATCGGGCGACACTTCCATGGCGCCGGTCGCGACCGCCGACACCTGAGGGGTCGGCGCAGCGGCGAACGTGACCGGCCCGGCAAGGCAGAAGTCCTCGGCCTGAATGACACCGCCCTGCTGCAGAATCAGCGCTCGCTGTACCGCGTTGTCCAGCTCGCGGACATTGCCCGGCCAGGCGTAGCTGATCAGGCACTGCTGCGCCTCGGCGGACAGACGCACCGGCCCGTGCTTCATTTTATTGACGTGCTTGGCCAGCAGACGCTCGGCCAGCGGCAGAATGTCGGCGGGACGCTGGCGCAAGGATTGCCACGCGAGCGGGAACACCGACAGTCGATAAAACAGGTCTTCGCGGAAACGCCCGGCCGCCACTTCGCCCGCCAGATCGCGGTTAGTCGTCGCCAGCACGCGGATATCCAGTTCGATAGGCTTGCGCGCACCGACCCGCTCCACTTCCCGCTCCTGCAGCACACGCAATAGCTTGGCCTGCAGGCCCATGGGCATTTCGGAAATCTCGTCGAGCAGCAGAGTCCCGCCCTCGGCCTGCTCGAACTTGCCGGCCTGAGAGGCAATGGCCCCGGTGAACGAACCCTTTTCGTGGCCGAACAGGGTGGCTTCGAGCATGTTGTCCGGGATGGCCGCACAGTTGATCGCAATGAACGGCTTGCCGGCGCGCGGCGACTGCTGATGAATGAAACGCGCCAGCACTTCTTTACCCGTGCCCGATTCGCCGGAAATCAACACCGTCGAATCGCTCTTCGCAACACGACTGGCGAGGCTGAGCAACTGCACGCTGGCAGGCTCGACCGCGATCGGACCCTCGCCATCGGCCGGCCCGAGGCGACCCAACGCATGGCGGGCAACCAACGCCACCAACGCCTTGGGCTCGAACGGTTTGACCAGATAATCGGCCGCGCCCTGACGCATCGCCTCCACCGCGCGGTCGACCGTGCCGTGGGCGGTCATCAACAGCACCGGCAACTGCGGGTAGCGGCTGCGCAACTGGCCGAGCAATTGGTGACCGTCCATGCCGGGCATATTGACGTCGCTGACCACCAGGCTGAACGACGAATCGGCAGCGGCGATCAGCGCCTCTTCCGCCGAGCCAACCGCCTGATAATCATGGCCGGCCAGCGCCAGGGTTTCGCCCAGTGCTTCGCGCAGAGACGGGTCATCCTCAACCAGCAGCACCTTGATGGTCATGAGCGCTCACCTGCCGTTATCACCGACGGACCAGACGCCGTGTCACTCCCAGCGCCAGGAACCAAAGGCAAGGACACGATGGCGCAGGTGCCACGGCCCGGACGTGAGCGGAATTCGACACGCCCCTGATGCGCCCGCGCCACGGCGGTGACAACGGCCAGACCGAGACCGGTGCCGGTTGTTTTGGTGGTGAAGAAGGGCTCGCCGATGCGGGCCAGGGCCGCAGGCTCGATGCCGCTGCCACTGTCGCTGACACACAGGCGCAATGTGTTGCCGCGGTTGTACGCATGAATCTTGAGGCGGCGACGCCCGTCAGGCTGGCCGGCACTGGCCTGGACCGCGTTTTCAATGAGGTTGAGCAGCGCGCCGACCAGCGTGTCGCGGTTGCACAGCAACTCACCCGACGGGCTGTCGCACTGCCAGCGCACGGCCACATCACGCACATGGGTCTGGGCGGCGGATTCGAGGGCGGCCACCAGCGCGGCCGGCGTCACCCGGTCGGTCAGCGGCAACTCGCCACGTGCAAACACCAGCATGTCGCGGACCTGATGCTCGAGCTCGTGCAAACGCTCTTTAAGACGTCCGGCAAAGCGCTGTTGGGTTTCGACGTTCAAGGCCTGTTCGGCCAGGTGGCTGGCGTAGATCATGGCGGCGGACAGCGGCGTACGGATCTGATGGGCCAGCGACGCGACCATGCGACCCAGGGACGACAAACGCTCATGGCGCGCCAGCTGGCTTTGCAGATGACGGGTTTCGGTCAGGTCGTTGAGCAGCACCAATTGGCCCGGCTCGGCGTCCAGGGAACGGGTGGCAATGGACAGCCGGCGCCCGTCCTTCAGGGAGATTTCGTGGCCATCGTCCTCGCGCGGCGCAAAGCAGCGGGCGATGACGTGGCGCCAGAGCATGCCGATCAACGGCTCGCCCAGCAGATCCAGTGCGGCAGGATTGGCCTCGCGGACCATGCCGGTGCCGTCGATAACAATGACGCCGCCGGGCAGCAGATCGAGCAGATGCTGCAAGCGGTTCGCCAGACGCTCTTTCTCCGCCAATTCCTCCATGCGCTGGGCGCTGACCACGGCCAGTTCGCCCTTGAGCTCGGTGACCCGCGCTTCGAGCAGGCCGTAGGAATCGGTCAGTTGAGTCGACATCTGGCTGAACAGCGCGAAGGCCTGTTCAAGGCCTTGCCTGCTGGCCACTTCCGGGGACTGCTGCACTAACGAACCAATGGCTGAACCGGGTTCGGAAGACATCTGAGCGGCCTGGGGCATAGTTGATCTCTCGGGTAGCGAACCGTCAGTAAACGGTATGTTCCCAGAGACATAGCAATCCCCGTGCCGAAAAAAAACCGCTGAAAAATCAGCGGTTTATTTTTGACGCGTCAAACGACAGTCAGTCTTCGACCTGTTCGTCGCCTTCGCGACGGCTCATGCCGTACTTGCGCATTTTCTCCACCAGCGTGGTGCGGCGGATGCGCAAACGCTCGGCGGCGCGCGCCACGATCCCGTTGGCATCGTCCAGCGCCTGCTGAATCAGGCCCTGCTCCAGACCACCGAGGTAGTCCTTTAGGTCCAGGCCTTCAGGCGGCAGCAATGCGCTGCTGGCGAAGTTCGGCGTATGGCCGTTGATGGCCACGCGCTCTTCGAGATCGCTGCGCAGGCTGTCGACCAGTTGCTCGTCTTCGTCGTCGACGTAGCGGAATTTCTTCGGCAGCTCGGAGACGCCGATGACACCGTACGGGTGCATGATCGCCATGCGTTCAACGAGGTTGGCGAGTTCACGCACGTTGCCCGGCCAACCGTGACGGCACAGAGACATGATGGCAGCGGAATTGAAGCGGATCGACCCGCGCTTCTCATGCTCCATGCGCGAAATCAGCTCGTTCATCAGCAGTGGAATGTCTTCCACACGCTCACGCAACGGGGCCATTTCGATCGGGAACACGTTCAGACGGTAGTACAGATCCTCGCGGAAACTGCCGATGACGATCATGTCTTCAAGATTTTTATGCGTCGCAGCAATGATCCGCACGTCGACGCTCTGGGTCTTGTTGCTGCCCACGCGCTCGAAGGTGCGTTCCTGCAGGACGCGCAGCAGCTTGACCTGCATCGGCAGCGGCATGTCGCCGATCTCATCGAGAAACAGCGTCCCGCCGTTGGCCAGTTCGAAGCGCCCTGCCCGGCTGGTGATGGCGCCGGTGAAGGCGCCCTTCTCGTGGCCGAACAATTCGCTTTCGAGCAGCTCGGCCGGGATCGCGCCGCAGTTGACCGGCACGAACGGCGCATCGCGGCGCTTGGAATGGTAATGCAGGTTACGCGCGACGACTTCCTTGCCGGTCCCGGATTCACCGAGGATGAGCACGCTGGCGTCGGTGTCGGCGACCTGCTGCATCATCTGGCGCACGTGCTGGATCGCACGGCTGGTGCCGACGAGGCTGCGGAAAAGATTGGGTTCGCGCTGACGCCCGCGTTCACGGGCCTGGTCGTACATCTCGCGATAGACCTGGGCGCGGTGCAGGGAGTCCAGCAGTTTGCTGTAGCTGGGCGGCATCTCGACGGTGGAGAGGACCCGGCGGCGCAGATCGTCCGCCAGTTCGGCCGAAGAATTCTCACCCATCAGCAGGACCGGGAGAAACTCGTCCCACGCGGCCACGGTTTTGAGCAGGCCTTGAAGGCTGCCCGGGGCGTTCACGCTGCCAACCAGCACGCAAAGCACTTCTCGGGTGGATGTCAACGAACCCACGACTTGCTGCCAGTCTGTGCTGGAGCAAGACAGGTTCTCATCACCCAGAAAATTCAGGATCACCGCCATGTCACGGCGGCGCTGGCTATCGTCATCGATCAGCAGGATTTTGATTTCACGCCACATGCAATAGCAACTTCCCTAGTCAACTCGATGCCCGATCACGGGCAAGCTTGGCTTTCGTATCGTCCGTTGAGACGTGTCAATCACCGAAATTAGTGAACTTCACTAGTTAAGTCAAAAAACCGTACACAGTCAAATTTATGGCGTACTTATTTTGGCTATGGACCAAGTGTCAACCGAACAGATGGTAAACCTTTGCCGCGCTTTTCGCTCGCTGGATCTGCGACATTTCGTCGACGATCGCTTGACGTTCGCCCACAGCAACGTCAATAAGCTTGCGATAGACGCCTAGCAGCTCTTCCAGATTATTTCGCAGCTCAGGCTCATCGTTGCTTGCCTGACTGATGACCTCATCGACACAGGCCCGGCAGGCCATATCGAGCTGGCCGATCGCCTCCCAGTCACGCTGCTCGAGGGCATCGACCAAGGCTTCACGGGTTTCTTCGATTCGCTTGAGTGCAGCGCTCATGGGGTTCTCCTTCAGAGCACGGGTTGCTGTTCGCCGATCCCGTCCCAGCCTTCCTTGACCGTGGTCAGCAAGCCGCTGACTTCATCGAGGATCTTCGGATCGGATTTGATGTTCGCTTCCGCCAGACGCTTCATCAGGTAGACATACAGGTTGTCGACATGGGCCAGGGCTTCTGCCTGCTTTTCCATGTCCAGACCTTCACGCAGGCCGCCGATGATTTCAATCGCCTTGCCGATCAACAGTCCTTTGGCGGGGATGTCCTTGCGCTCGATGGCGCCTTTGGCCTGGGCGATACGGTCCAGGCCGGCTTCCATCAGCATCTGTACCAGACGGTGTGGCGTGGCCACGGCGGTCTGGGCGTGTGAGTTAACCTTCTGATACTGACGAAGGGCTGCCATACGGTTCATTGTCTTACCTCGCGCAACGAAGTTTCTATAGTGAGGGTATCGACACGGCCCGGGAAAACTTTAAGGCCAGATGCCAAAAACCCGGCACTGGGGGCCGGGTCTTGATCAGCTCGTCAACGGTCAGCCGCTTTGCTGGGCATTGAGCGAGTCGAAGAACGAGGTAATGCTCGTCGCAGAGGCTTTCAACTGCCCCACCAACAAGTCCATCGCGTTGTATTTGGCGGTCAGCGTGGCGGTCAGCGTGGTCACGCGCAGGTCGAGCGCCGTCTGCTGGTTCTGCAGATCAGTCTGCTGTTTGTTGAGGCTGCTGGTGCGCGTGGACAAGATGCCGCCGGTCTGGGTGTACGGCGTGATGGCCGCCTTCATCCGAGACAGCAAGCCGTTGGTGCTGTCAGTGCCGCTGAAGAGCTGCTGCACGTCGCCCGCAAGTCCCTGATCCATCGCGGCGGAAAACTTCTTGGCATCAAGGCTGAGCGTACCGTCGGACTGACCGGTGGTAATACCCAATTGAGAGAGCACGGAAATACCGCCGGGTGCCCCTGACGTTACCAACTGATCACGAATCGCCGAAAGGATCGAGCGCGGCAACGCATCGCCGGTCAGTGCGGCCGGGGTCACTGTTGCACCGGTGGTTTTATCCGGGGTGTCGCTGATGGTGGCCTTGGTGACACTGGCCACGGCTTTGACAACGGTGTTGTAGGCATCGATGAAGGTTTGCAGCGAGGCTTTCAGGCCATCGTTGTTGCCGGTCACCGCAACGGTCGAAGCACCCGGCGCCAACAGGGTCATGGACAAGCCACCGAGGCTCTTGTCGATGGTGTTGCTGGCGCTGGTGATGGTCAGGCCGTTGACGGTCAGACTGGCGTCGATCGCTTGGGCGCCAATGTAACCCGCACTGGTTTTGCTGGCCGGATCGAGCTTGGCGCCAGCGACGATATTGAATTCGCTGGACGTCGTGCTGGAGGCCGTGATATCCGTGCCCTTGCCCGTCACCGTGGAGCTGAATACCAGGCGTGAGCCATTGTCATCGGTGATGATGTTGGCGCTGATGTTTGACGTCGCGGTTTGCGCATTGATCTGCTTGGCGACCGACGCCAACGTGGCGCCGGTCGGGATGGTGATCTTGGTGTCAATGCCATTTTGAGTGAGGGTCAAATCGCCACTCGGAATAGCACTGGTGGTCCCGCCGGCAAAAGAAGCACTGGCGACACTCGAAGCCGTTGCAAGGTCTTTGACGGTGATGCTGTAGGTACCGGGTACGGCCGAGTTGTCGGACGTGACGGTTAGCTTGGTCGCATCGGAAGCTTTTGCTGCATAACCGGCGAACGCAGGGGTGTCGGTCTTGCCGAGGTTCGTCAGCGCGGTCTGAAAGGCGGTCATCGCACTCGTCAGCGTGCCAATGCCGGAGATTTTGGTGGTGACCAGCTTGGTCTGGGTGGTGATCTGAGTTTGCTTGGCCAGCTTGTCGGAGTTGACCAGCGCAGTGACGATGTCACCGATTGCCAGGCCCGAGCCGAGGCCGGTGGAGGGGGTAATAGGACTAGCCATGTGAGTCTCCTTTCAGTTGTAGTCGGCATTTTGACGAGCACGCGATGCCACATGCACAGCGTTCACCTTTCATGCCATTTAAACTTTCGCGTCGAATAACAGGCTGTTTGCATTCTTCAGGCTGTCGGCGAGCTTCAAGGCTTCGGCAGACGGCAATTGCCGCACCACTTCACCGGTTTCCGTGGCGATCACCTTCACCACCACTTTCCCCGATTTATCGTCGATGGAAAATTCCAGGTTGCGATGAACCGACTGAAAGAACTTTTCCATTTGTTTGACGGCTGCTTCCAGTTCTTCGGTTTTCTTTTCCGGGTCTGAGTCTTTACTTGTCGACGTGCCTGACTGCGATGAAGCCGCCGGAGCAGGAACGACTTGAGGCGCCACGGCAGGCTTGTCAGCAACCACAGGCACCGCGGGCAACGACTGGACCATCGAATAAGACACGTTCAGCCTGCTACTTATGTCCATGTCCACTCACCTCTTGAAAGTAAAAAGCGGGAGAGCACGCAAGCATACTCCCCCGCCAAAACTCTAGCCGTTATTACTGAAGCAGTTTCAGAACAGCGGATGGCAGCTGGTTAGCCTGGGCCAGAACAGAGGTGGAAGCTTGTTGCAGAGTCTGTTGTTTGGTCAGGTTAGCGGTTTCAGCGGCGAAGTCGGTGTCTTGAACGCGGCCCAGTGCTGCGGTGGCGTTTTCGTTAACGTTTTGCAGGTTGGAGATGGTGCTGGTCAGACGGTTTTGCGCGGCACCGAGGCTCGAACGGGTGCTGTTGATTGTTGCCAGAGCCGCGTCGATTGCCGAGATAGCGGCGTCGACGTTGGTGTGAGCAGTAGCGTTATCCGCGCCGCTGATCGAAGTAGAGCCGCTTGCAACGCCCAGAGCCGAAGCAGTGAAGCTGCCAGTCAGAACCAGGTCGATGTGGTTCGAAGTACCGGTGTTGGAACCGACTTGCAGGGTTACGGTGCTAGCCGAACCGTCCAGCAGGTTCTTGCCGTTCAGGTTGGTCGAACCGGCGATACGGGTCAGTTCGTCCGACATTTGAGCGTATTCGGAGTCCAGTGCGCCACGGTCAGCAGTACCGTTCGTGTCGTTTCGGGACTGAACAGCCAGTTCACGCATACGCTGCAGAATGTTGGTCGATTCTTGCAGAGCGCCTTCAGCGGTCTGAGCGATCGAGATACCGTCGTTGGCGTTCTTGATGGCAACAGTCTGGCCGCGGATTTGCGAAGTTTCGCGAGTTGCGATCTGCAGGCCGGCTGCGTCGTCTTTAGCGCTGTTGATTTTCAGACCGGAAGACAGACGAGTCATCGAAGTCGACAGTGCATCGGAAGCTTTGGACAGGTTCTTCTGAACAGCCAGGGAAGCTACGTTGGTGTTTACGCCTAAAGCCATGATGAATTCCTCGTGAGTTGTTTGCTGCGGCTATCCGGCCCTGGCAAGCGCCGGGTGTGGCCTAGAGAACCTACGTAATGTTTATCGTCGCGGTTGCCAGGAGCTTGAGGGCTTTTTCAAATTTATTTGCCACCAGAGCGCCACCCCCGCAGTTTGTTGTCCGGGGATACACAGCGTTTCGGCGCAACCCCTGGAAGCTTTAACCTCACCCGGCGATTTGTTAACCAGTTCTCAAAAAGACGGGCGCCCCCTTCGGCGCGCCCGGGTTTTGCTTGGCGTTATCTATAGAGGCGGTTGTTTATTGGAGAAGCTTCAAAACGGCGGACGGCAGCTGGTTCGCCTGGGCCAGCACTGCCATGGAGGCTTGCTGCAGGGTTTGTTGCTTGGTTAGCTCCGCGGTTTCGGCGGCGAAGTCGACATCCTGAATCCTGCCACGAGCAGATTGAGTGTTTTCACTCATGCTCTGCAGGTTGGCGACCGTCGAGGTCAGTCTGTTCTGCGACGCCCCCAAGGCCGCCCGGGTAGACGTAACAGACATCAGAGCTTTATCGATTGCTAGCATCGCCGCGTCAGCATTCGTATGGGCGTCGGCAGTGGTCGCTCCTGATAACGCCAACGTGGGGGAATCCACTCCCATTGAAACAGCATCGAACTTAGCGCTTAAATCCAGAGTAATTCGAGATGCGGCGCTCGTGTCGGTACCAATCTGCAGCTCCATGACCCCCGCAGAACCATCAAGAAGCCGCCGACCATTGAGCTTCGTATCTTCGGAAGTTCGGGTGAGCTCGGCGCTCATCAAAACAAACTCATCATGCATGGCGGCGCGCTGAGCAGTACCGTTATTGTCATCACGAGCTTGAATCGCCAGCTCTTTCATCCTGGTGAGAATATTTGCTGTCTCGTTGAGCGCTCCTTCCGCTGTCTGCGCCATTGATACTCCATTGTTAGCGTTTCTCAACGCGACGCTTTGCCCTCTTATCTCATTGGTCATCATCGTCGCGAGCTGCAGCCCGGCTGCATCATCCTTCGCGCTGTTGATCCGCAACCCCGATGACAACCGTGTCATAGATATACTCAGCGCATCGCTCGCACGATTGAGTTTGGTTTGAATAGCAAGCGATGCAATATTGGTATTTACGGTTAAAGCCATTTTGAATTCCTCGTTGATAGAAACGGAGGGTTCTCTAATATCGGGGAAGTCCATTTCTCCCGGAGAACCTACAGTCCCGGTATCGACGATTTGCATAGTGGCTTTAATATCAAACATGTCAGGCAGGCTGCGCCATCACGACAGTTGAAGGGTAACAAATTGGCTAACGCATTAATTGGAATGGATATTAAAAAAACATAAAAAAACGGCCGCTGCGGGCCGCTTAATTCAGATCAAACTGAAACTAATGTAGGAGATTTCTCCAACTTCTCGACAATGGGAAAGTGTCAGACTTCAAGAAACTCGACTTCAAGCCAATCCGCCACCCCCAACCAATCCTGCCGCTCCTGGCACGCCAGAATCGCACTCAACACCCTCCCCCATTCAGCCTGTCTATCAGCAGAAACCCCATCCATCAGCGGCAGCGATCGATCAATCAGTTCGACCATTTTCAAGGCCCCTTCGATATCCCGGCCAAGACGAAACAGCTTCGCGCAGTCGCGGGCTTCTTCTACAACGTGTTCAGGCAGGGTCATGGCGCGGTCCAGTCCGGGTCGAAGTCGGCGCCGGCGATCAAAGCACCGTCGCGGCTGGTGTTGAGGAACGTGACCTCGGGGTGGCGGGCGATGAAGCGTTCGAGTTCGATGAGGTAGCTGCGGAAATTGAGCTGCGTCTTGACCTTGTTGCCCCGGCCGTCGCGCACCCAGTGTTTGGCGATGCTCAGGGCAGGCCCCAGATCGCCGTCCTGCCACCCGGTGTGGGTCTTGCCGCCGGGGAAGGCGAAGTCGGCGCCGAAGAGGGTGATCCGCGCGGCGCCCATTTTGACCGCGAGATCGACGGCCGGATGAATGACGCTGCCGCCCACATGCAAGGTGGCCTTGGGAATCTGCTCGCGCAGCCGCGCATACAGCGGGCTGGTGGAATAGCCGACGTAGCGCGGGCCTTGCCAGCTTCGCAGCATCTCGGCGTCCTGGCCCGGCACATAGACCAGCGTGATGTGCGCCGAATCCTCGGCGGGGAGATGTCGCGGGGTGATGCGGTGGTCGATGCTCACCACCACATCCGGGGTAATGCCCTGGTTGCGCAGCGGCACGTAGGCGGTATCCACACAAATGATCAGGGGCCGGTTGGCGCTGTTCGACGTGCTCAAGAGGCGCGGCAAATGCTGTTGCAGACTCGGCCCCGTGGCGATCACGAACACATCGCACCCGGATTGAGTGTCAAACAACTCGGCGACATCGGTGTCCTGTTGCAGCAGCGCCCTGCCCTGTTCCAGCAGGCGCGCATTGTCGGGGGTGTCGGCGGCGAACGCGTGATTGTTGAAGCCGACGTGCACCTCGCTGACCAGTCGATCGCGGATCCGTGCGCTGCTGTCGTCGGCCAGCACCAGTTCGGCCGGCAGCGCGAAGAATGGCAGGAGGATTTCGCTCCGGGCATCAGCGTACGCGAGGTTCACGCGGGGGTCGGACAGCCAGTCATCCTGTTCCAGCAGTTGCAGCACCAGGGCGAACAGCGCGCCATTGAGGATGTGAACGTGCAGCGTTTGCAGGGAAGCGTCGGCCAGCAATACCCGCTGCAGATCGCCGAGGGCGGTGCCGTAAAGGTGAACGACGGGGCTGTTGGCGGGGAGGCTTTGTGCCTGGGTGTGCGCTTCGGCGAGGCGATCATGGCGGCTGGTGAGCTGGATCCCGCCAATGCTGAGGGTCGATTGTCGGCCTTCGATCAACTGCGCAGGAATGGATTCGATGTGTTCGGCGCTCAACCGCTGCACCACGTCAGGCCAGCGCTGTCGGATCACGGCGAGGTTGCGCTGGAAAAACTCGCTCATGACGGCAGTCCTTTTCCCGAGAGAGGTGCAGAAAGCACAACGGCGACCTGATAAATCAGCGTCGCCGTTGTGCAGGCTGGGATCAGCCTGGTGACGCGATGTCAGGGACGATAAAGGATCGCCGAGCCCCACGACAAGCCCACGCCGAAACCACTGACCGCGATGCGTTTCCAGGTGGCGTTCATGACGTGTTTTTCCAGCAGCAGCGGAATGCTGGACGACACCGTATTGCCGGTCTCAAGCATGTCCTTGACGAATTTCTCCGGCGACTTGCCGTCCTCGAACCGACGGGCGACCGCATCGACGATGGCCGCGCTGCCCTGGTGGATGCAGAACGCATCGACGTCGGAGGATTGCAGGCCGGAGTCTTCGAGCAATTCGTTGAGGTGCGCCGGCACTTTGACCAGCGCGAAGTTGAACACCTGACGCCCGTTCATGTAGAACGCGCCGTCGGTGGTCTTGAGGAACTCCGCCCCCGAGCCGTCGGTGCCGAACTTGGATTTGCCCAGCTGCCACGGCGCGTCATCGCTCAACCAGGTGGCGGTGGCGGCGTCGCCGAAGAGCATGGTGGTGTTGCGGTCTTCCGGGTCGACGATCTTCGAATACGGGTCGGCGGTGACCAGCAGGCCGTTTTTCAACCCGGTCGCTTCCATGAAGCCTTTCAGCGCATAGATACCGTAGACATAACCCGAGCAACCCAGGGAAATGTCGAACGCGGCGACGTGGGTCGGCAGGCCGAGTTTGTGTTGAACGATGGCGGCCGTGTGAGGCAGACCTTCTTCGTCGCCGTTCTGGGTGACGACGATCAATGCATCGATGGAGTCCCGCGACAGACCGGGGTTGTTGGCGAACAGCTGGTTGACCGCTTCGACGCACAGGTCCGAGGTTTCCTGGGTGTCGTCTTTGCGCGGCAGAAAAGCAGAACCGATCTTGCCAAGGATGAAGTCTTCATCCTTTCCGAATTTGGCACCCTGGGCGTAATTGTCGACGCCGGCCGTGGGCACATAACTCGCTATGCTCTTGATGCCAATCATCATGGCTTCCCAATAAAAAACTGCTGAACATCACCCGGCGCGGTTAGGCGGGGCGTTGAAAATCCGGGGCTTGCGGCCTGAAAAAAGGGCAACGTACAGGTCAGGGCAGTACCAGAATCGCTCTGGAATCAGCCCGACGACGTCACGGCCCGCCAACACGATACAGTGAAGATGCCCGTTATGACCCACAGGTCACCAAAAGTTTTACAAGCTTTTAGCTGACCGACAGGTACGGCGCAACATCAGATCGCCGGTCAGACAGGCAATTGACATGAAGATGTCACGGGATTGTGGCGGGTGGTTCAGTGTCATCGGCATTGCGTCAGACGCTAATTCATCGGACGACACGTGACATCGTGGGAGTGAGCTTGCTCACGAAGGCGGCATTCCAAACCCTGAAAATGCGGCGAATGTTCAGCCCCCTTCGCGAGCAAGCTCGCTCCCACAGGTTTTGCGTACGCTGAAGATTATGGGCATTGCGCAGAACCACTGTGGGAGTGAGCTTGCTCACGAAGGCGGCATTCCAAACGCTGAAAATGCGGCGAATGTACCGGCCCCTTCGCGAGCAAGCTCGCTCCCACAGATTTTGCGTGCGCTGAAGATAATGGTCATTGCGCAGAACCACTGTGGGAGTGAGCTTGCTCACGAAGGCGGCATTTCAAACGCTGAAAATGCGGCGAATGTACCGGCCCCTTCGCGAGCAAGCTCGCTCCCACCGATTTTGCGTGCGCTGAAGATAATGGTCCCTCTCACAAGCTTAGTCGGTCGCGCGAGTGCTAACCCACCCCATCCCAACTCAGCGCCGAGCCGCGTTTCAGCGCGTGTCGTGCTTTGCGCCCGAGGACGGCGTCGATGTGTTTGGGCGCCAGGCCGAGGCCGGGGCGGATGGCGCGGATGTTGTCCGGGGTGAAAGCCTCGCCCTCGGCGATGTCCCGCACCACGTACAACGAGCGGCGGTATTGCAGCGATTTCTGTTCGGCTTCAGTGGCGCCGTATTGCACGTGGCCCATGCCTTGCCAGGCGCGCTCGGTTTCAATGACCAGGCTGGCCATTTCTGCTGGCTCCAGCGAGAAACTGGCGTCGACCCCGCCGTCGGCGCGGTCGAGGGTGAAGTGCTTTTCGATGACCGTCGCGCCCATGGCCACCGCCGCCACCGACACGCCAACGCCCATGGTGTGATCGGACAAGCCGACCTGGCAGCCAAACAGCCCGGCCATATGCGGAATTGTGCGCACGTGGCTGTTGGCCGGTGTCGCCGGGTAGGTGCTGGTGCATTTCAGCAGCACCAGATCCTTGCAGCCCGCCGCACGCGCAGCGCGCACGCTTTCGTCCAGCTCGGCGATGCTGGCCATGCCGGTGGAGATGATCATCGGTTTCCCTGTGGCCGCCACCTTGCGAATCAGCGGGATGTCGGTGTTCTCAAAGCTGGCGATCTTGTACGCCGGCACGTCGAGGCTTTCGAGAAAGTCCACGGCGGTCTCGTCGAAAGGCGTCGAAAATGCCAGCAGCCCCAGTTCTTTCGCACGGGCGAAGATCGGCGCATGCCATTCCCAGGGCGTATGCGCCTGTTCATACAGCGCATACAGCGAGGTCCCGGCCCACAAGCTGTTGGGGTCTTTGATGAAGAATTCGCCCTCGGCGATGTCCAGGGTCATGGTGTCGGCGGTGTAGGTTTGCAGCTTGAGGGCGTGGGCGCCCGCCTTGGCCGCCGCCTCGACGATGCGCAATGCCTGATCCAGCGACTGATTATGGTTGCCGCTCATCTCGGCAATGATGAACGGCGGCGCGTCGGGGCCGATGGTTCGGGAACCGATCTTGAAAGAATTCATCGTTGCTCACTCGCTGCACTGACATCGGCCGGCACTAGGCCAAACGATGAAAATAAGAACGGGCAGTGGCTCATGCGCCCTGCCCCTTTGCCGCGTTATCGGCAACTGTCGCCAATGCATCAGCGATGCGCCGGGCACCTCGGCCATCCACCAACAACCTCGATTGATCGGCAAATGATTGGCGTAACGGGGCATCACCGCAAAGCCGCTCGATGGCGTCGTACAAACGCCAGGGCTCAAGCTGCACATGGGGCCCGAGATACTCATGCACACCGGCCTCGGCCAGCAATTGCGCATTGAGCTGCTGATTGTTCGCCACCGAAATACAGATCGTCGGCAAGCCCAGCGCTGCACGCTCCCAGGTGGTGCCGCCGCCGGCGCCGATAAACAGATCGGCCGCCTGCATCAGCGCGAAAAAATCACCGGTCAGCGTGTGCAGCCGCCACTCAGGTCGAGAGGCCGCCAGCTCGCTCATCGCCTGCCAGTGCGGATTGTGCAAACCGGCGACGAAATCCACCTGCAGATCAGCGAAGCCCTGAAGCGCCTGCATCGTGGCGTAGACCTGACCGGCCGCATCGAAGCCGCCAAAATTGACCAGCACCCGCTCCACCCGAGGCTTGATCGCGATGGGCTCGCACTGAAACTCGTCGCGCAGCAAAGCAAATCTCGGCCCCAGAAAGGTCTGGCTCTCAGGACCAACCCAAGCGGCATAGGGCTGATCCAGGGCCTGAGCGCTGTAATTCTGGTCCAGCAACACCTCGACCGCATGGGGCCGATTGGCCAGATCGTCGATCGCCATGACCCGATAGGCGAGACCGCGCGCCGCCGTTTCCCAGCGTGCATCCAGCCCGTAATGGTCGACGATCAGCCAGTCAAAGGGCGGCTCATCTTCAATCTCTTCGGCCAAGGCAGACAGGTCCGCCTGCCACGGCAACGCCGCTTCGATGTCCGAGTCTTCTTCAGCACCATAGCGTGCGGGCAGCACATGGGTGACATAGCCCTGATCCGCCAGCCGCTGGAGTAAGTGGCCCGGCAATTCGCGGCAGGCAAAATGCACATCGGCGCCATCTGCACGTAGCGTGTTCGCCAGCGTCAGGCAGCGGGCAATGTGGCCGCTGCCGATGGTCACCGAGGCGTCGGCGCGGATCAGCACGCGCATCATTGCAGTTCCCCGCCGGCCTTGAGCGCGGCGTACAGGTATTCGGCGCGCAGCCAGTCTTCCGGGCTGTCGATGTCCTGCACCAGATGCCGGGGCAGAATCACCGGCAGGCTCAGTTCGGAAAATACCGTGTCGCCGCGCCGCCAGGCATCGCTGCGGCCCCAGTAGAACTGGCCGGCGTCCTGATAGGCGACGGGTAGATCCTGGGAGCGCACGCTGCGAAATTCCGGGTGCATCGCGCCCAGGCAGCCGTCGCTGTCGATCAACAGCGCACGCTGCACCGGGAAGCCGAAGCTGCACACCGAGAACGCATAGGATTTTTCGGCTGCTGCTTCGAGCGCTTCCAGGCCCTGACGCAGATAACGCGCCTGCAACAGCGGCGCGGTGGCGTAGATGCAGCAGGCGTAATCAAAGGAACAACTGAGGGCGCCGAGGGCATGCTGGATTACCGCCGCCGTGCCGGTGAAGGCATCGGCCAGATCCGCTGGGCGCATGAACGGCACCTCGGCACCGTAATGGCGGGCGACGTCGGCGATCTCTTCATCGTCGGTGCTGACGACAACCTGATCAAACACCCCGCTCGCCAGCGCAGCACGAATGGAATGGGCGATCATCGGCTCGCCGTTGAACAGCTTGATGTTCTTGCGCGGGATGCGCTGGCTGCCGCCCCGTGCGGGAATGATGGCGACGGCGTTCATGCTCGTGGGCCTGTCATGGGTTCGCTCGCATCAGTCGCTGGCCCGCGCCGTTTCGCCAAGCAGCCGGCCAAGCTGCTCAACCACGTAGTCCTGTTGCGCGTCGGTCATCGCCGGGTACAACGGCAGGCTGATGGCCTGGGCGTAATAGGCTTCGGCCTCGGGAAAATCACCCGGTTTGTGGCCCAGGTCGCGGTAATAGGGCTGAAGATGAACCGGGATGTAGTGCACGTTCACGCCAATGCCCGCCGCGCGCAGCCCTTCAAACACCTGACGATGGCTCACCGAAAGCATGTCGGTCTGCACGCGGACGACATACAGGTGCCACGCCGACTCGGCCTCGGCCTGAAGGGCCGGCAAGGTCAGCGGCAGGTCGGCGAGCAGCGTCTGATAGCGCGCCACCAGCTCTCGCCGACGGGCCAGAAAACCGTCCAGTTTGTTCAGCTGCGAAAGCCCGAGCGCGGCCTGCATGTCGGTCATGCGGTAATTGAAGCCCAGTTCGACTTGCTGGTAATACCAGGGGCCGTGACTCGGTTCGTCCATCTGCGCCGGGTCACGGGTCATGCCGTGGCTGCGCAGGCGGCGCAGATGTTCAGCCAGTTCAGGGCGATTGGTCAGCACCATGCCGCCTTCGCCAGTGGTCACGATCTTCACCGGATGAAAGCTGAACACCGTCATGTCGGCGAACTCGCCGCAACCCACCGGACGCCCGGCGTAGTGCGCCCCGACCGCGTGGGAGGCGTCTTCGATCACCACAAACCCATAACGCCGGGCCAGTTCGCCGATGGCGCGCATGTGGCAGCTCTGGCCGGAAAACGCCACCGCCACCAACACTTTGGGCAGCGTGCCGGTTGATTCGGCGGCTTCAAGTTTTCGCGCCAGAGCATCGGTGTCGAGGTTCCAGGTCAGCGGGTCGATGTCGACAAAATCCACGTCGGCGCCGCAATAGCGCCCGCAGTTGGCCGAGGCCAGAAAGGTATTCGGGCTGGTCCACAGCCAGTCGCCCTGCCCCAGTCCGGCCGCCAGACAGGCAATGTGCAGCGCCGCCGTGGCGTTGCACACCGCCACCGCGAAACCCGCTTCACAGCGCTCGGCCATAGCGGCTTCGAAGCGCTCAAGGGTCGGCCCCTGGGTCAGCCAGTCGGACTTGAGCACCTCGACCACGGCGTCGATATCGGCCTGATCAACGCTCTGCCTGCCGTACGGAATCATGGCTTTACGTCAGCGTGCAGCTCGCCGATCTGGCGGATCGACAGGAAGTCCGGGTTGGTGTCGGAGCGGTATTCGAACTCGTCGTGGACCGCCTTGCCCTGTGCGCCGGTGGCGTCGACGGCAAAATCGGTGTCGACGTTGTTGAAGCGAATCGACGGCACGATGGTGTAGTGGTCGTCGAATTCCAGGGTCATGCGCGCGTCGTCCTGGGGCACCATCAGCTCATGCAGTTTTTCCCCGGGACGGATGCCGACGATCTTGTGCGGCAGGTCGGGGGCCATGGCCTGGGCCAGATCGACGATGCGCACGGACGGAATCTTCGGCACGAACACTTCGCCGCCGTGCATGCGCTCGAAGCTCTGCATGACGAAATCCACACCGTGGTCGAGGGTGATCCAGAACCGCGTCATGCGCGGGTCGGTGATCGGCAATTCAGCCGCGCCGCCGGCCAGCAGCTTGTTGAAGAACGGCACGATGGAGCCGCGGGAGCCGGCGACGTTGCCGTAGCGCACCACGGAAAACCGCGTCTGCTCCTCGCCACCGATGTTGTTGGCGGCGACGAACAGTTTGTCCGACAGCAACTTGGTGGCGCCGTACAGGTTGATCGGGCTGGCGGCCTTGTCGGTCGACAGCGCGACGACCTTCTTCACGCCGTTGGCGATGGCCGCGGAGATGATGTTTTCCGCGCCATTGACGTTGGTGCGGATGAACTCGGTCGGGTTGTATTCCGCCGCCGGCACGTGTTTGAGCGCCGCTGCGTGGACCACGTAATCGATGCCGCGCATGCCCTGCTGCAAACGGTCGGCATCGCGCACGTCACCGAGGAAATAGCGCATGCACGGGGCGTTGAATTCCTGCTGCATTTCGTATTGCTTGAGTTCATCGCGGGAGAACACCACCACGCGCCGAGGCTGATAACGCGCCAGCAGCGAGCGGATGAACATGCGACCGAACGAGCCGGTTGCGCCTGAGATGAACACTGATTTGCCGTTGAACATGACGTAGTCCTTTAACCCGGAGGCCTTAAGCGAGCAGCTCGGCCCAACTGGAACCGTCGGCCTGAGCGAGGGTGAAGCCCTTGCCGGTCAGTTGCAGATTCTTGTTGTACGCCAGGTCGTGGGCGAACGCACCGGACCATTTGTCCTGCAGCGCCGCCAGCGTCTGTGGCGCGTCAGGCAACGACCCCGAATGGACGAACTGCACGTGAGGCGTCCACACCGTCAGGTAGCCGGCCTGGGCCACTTTCAGGCAAAGATCCACGTCGGCAAAGGCGTCGGCAAAATGACCTTGATCCAGGCCGCCGACGTCGTCGAACAGCGCCTTGCGCACCATCAGGCAAGCGTCGGACACCGCCGAGTAATTCTGGTCCAGCAGCAAACGGCTCATGTAACCGGCAGCGTCTTTTGCTTCTCCGACGAACGCTGAACCGACGCCGCCGTTCATGCCGAGGATCAACCCCGCCTGACTGACCGTGCCGTTGCGTTCAATCAGCTTGGCGCCGACCACGCCGACTTCCGGACGCATCGCCTGATTGAGCAAGGCGTCGATCCAGTTCGGGCTGATGACTTCACCATGGGCCGAGAGCAGCGCCAGGTATTCGCCCTTGGCCTGCGCGCCCACGGCGTTGATCAGCGCGGCGTGGTTCAGCGGTTGATCGAAACGAATCACCCGCACGCGGCCTTTTTCCTGGCGGCCCAGCCATTCGCTCAGCTCCGCCGACACGCTGTGATCGTCCGCAATCAGCACTTCGTAATTCGCGTAGCGCGTGCGCAGCAGCACACTGGCCAGGCAGCGCTGCAGCACCGGCAGGTCGTCGATGTCATGCAGGATGATCGACACCAGCGGGCGCTGGATGTGGCGGTAATCGATGCGCCAGGCGCCGGTTGCCGCCGGACTGATCTGGGCCTTGAAGCCGCGATTGTTCAGGTGCCGGGTCAGGGCCAGACGCTGCTGGGGGTTTTCTTCCAGCGGTTGCGCGTCGGTGACCAGCAGCGGCTCGTCCAGATGGGCCAGCCAGCCCATGCCGCCCTGCTCGATGATGCGCAGCAGCAGTTCGAATTCGGCAGCCTGGGCGAAGTCGGCGGAGTAACCGCCGGCCTCGACCAGCACGTCGCGGCGGACCAGCCAGTGGCGGGACATCAGCGTCGGGTTGCTCAGCAGCAGGTCGAGGTTGAAGCCCGGGCGCATGACATGGGTCAGCGCACCGCTGGCCTCACGTTGAACTTCATCGGCGAACACCGCACGGCACTCAGGGGCGGCCTGCAGTTCCAGCGAGGCGCGCAACAGGCCGCCGGCGGTGAAGGCATCACCGACTTCCGCCAGCATCAGCCAATGGCACGTGGATTGGCGGGCGATCTGGTTGACCTTGTCGACCCAGTTGCTCTTGCTGACCTTGACGAAATGCAGGGTGTTTTGCGCACTGGTCGCTGCCGGCGGCTCGCCGCTGGTGAACACCACGACCTTGAAGGTCTTGCAGTGGCCTTCGACCAGGCTGTCCAGGGTGACCTGGAGTTTGGTCATGTCATCGTTGAGGTCCAGCAACAGAATGCCGAACTGCGGTGCGCCGCCAAGGCTGTCGATGCGGTTGAGGATGGCCTGCGCGTCGCCCGGGCTCGGCTGGCGTGCGTCCAGCCACTGCAACAGCTGGCCCGACGGCATATCGGCCAAGCGTTCACGGTGGTCCTCGCGATGGACCGAGTTCAGGCGCTCGAGCCAGCGCGACATTTGCGCGGCTTCTTCGGGGTCGCCCTGCCGCACCATCAGACCGGCCAGCGGTTCGACGATGTGCGGGTTGAAGATGTTCAGGGCCATCGCTTCCCACATCCGGTTGGCGATGGTTTCGGGGTTGTCGTTGGCGTGGGTGCGCAGCAGCACTTCCTGCTGAACCCAGGTGCCTTCGAGCTGTTCCATTTGCAGCTTGCCGGCTGGCAGCGCGTGGATCAGGAATTCGATCTCGGTCAGCACATCGAAAAAGGCATGGTTGTAAAACGGCATCTCAACGAACTGCCGGGGCCCGAACTGACGGTCCACGGGTCTGAAGACATCGTTCCAGCGGGACAACACGATGCTGGTCAGGCCCAGGGAATGTTGATCTTCGAGACAGACCTGCAGGGCGGTGTAGGCCTTTTTGACCTGCTCGATACCGTCGGCTGCATTCAGGTCGCGGTCGGCCTTGGTCAGGGCTGCCAGAAAACCGGCGAATTCGTGCCGTTCGAGGACGGCTGACGGATCGCTGTCACTCAGCTTTTTCAGCATGTGGGTCGGGCGGTCGGAGAGCCGGTGGTGGAGTTCGCGGACCACGTAGGGGATCGGCAGGATTCGCGCCTTGGCGGCCGAGAGCAGGAAGTAGGCGTGGCCGAACTCTTGCAGTTCGCCGCTGATGCTCTGGGGCAACGCGGCAAACCACTGTTGCAGCAGCGCCGTGCGGGTGACGGCGTAGAACGGCGGAATGTAGTGATCCATGAAGCTCAGGACGCGCTCGCCGCTTTCGTCGGCGGCGAAGTCTTCCTGGCCCTTTTTGTCGCGGCGGAAGTATTCAACCTTGTCGCCGTGGGCCTGGTACATCAGGCAATAGCCGTGGCACAGGCCGTAGTCCGGGTTGGCGGCGAGGAATTCCACCGACTGGGCCAGCGCGTCATGCATCAGAAAATCTTCGTCGCCCACGAACGCCATGAACGGCGTAGCCACCTGGGTCACGCCGTGGGCGATCCTGCTCTGGACCCCGGTCTCGGCGAACTGAGGCACGTGGCGGTAATCCACCTGCGGGAACAGCGCGGCGATGTCTGCGGCTGACTGCTGCGAAGCATCGAGCACCAGCACATGAGCCGACGAGGCACTGTAGTACTGCAATGTCCGGCGCAGGAGCGCGGGCCGGTCATGGGTGAGGACCACAAGCGTCAGTTGGGCATCGAGCGGCATGGTGTTTCCCGGAGATGAATGAGGGTGCATTACGTTTTCCCTGTGATGCGGCCAGGCGTCAAAAAGATGATCAATGGCGATATCGGGGAGACGAAGCAGGAAGCACGCCAACTCTGCATGGCGGGACTGCGCGCAATGGGCAGGATGGGCTTTGGCCGGGAAGGTGGCTGGCAACGATGCGGCGGACACCGGTCATATGGGAGTCAGCTTGCTCACGAAGGCGGCATCTCTACCGATGGATATTCGGCGGATGTGCCGGCTTATTCGCGAGCAAGCTCGCTCCCACACGTTCTTCACCTGCCGGAAGATCGGCGACGTCAGCAGGACCGGCGTTAGCCGGGAAAGCGTCATGCGTCACACCACAAAATTGAGGATGCACATTCAGGCCTCTTCCCGGCTGAAGCCGGTCCTACATTCACACCGCGTACCGTCAGTAGGACCGGCTTGAGCCGGGAAAGCGTCAGGCGTCACACCACAAAATTGAGGGTGCACATTCAGGCCCCTTCCCGGCTGAAGCCGGTCCCACATTCACACCGCGTACCGTCAGTAGGACCGGCTTTAGCCGGGAAGGCGTCGTGCAGTGGTCTAATTTCCCCGGACACCTCGATAAGTGGAAAATACATTTATCGAGGAGTTCTACATGACCAGAAAGCGCAAA
>NZ_JACYVI010000013.1 GCF_014842265.1 Pseudomonas sp. CFBP 13711 | reverse complement strand
TTGCGCTTTCTGGTCATGTAGAACTCCTCGATAAATGTATTTTCCACTTATCGAGGTGTCCGGGGAAATTAGACCACTGCAGGCACCCTTGGTTACTTGGGGTGCTTTTCCAAGTAACTCGCCGAAGGCGAAACAGTCTGCCCCCAAGCAGACCCTATCAGCGTCAACGCACAATTCCCGGCTGGAGCCGGTCCTACTAATACACTAGCCATAAAAAAACCCCGCCGAAGCGGGGTTCTCTCAACACGGTCTCAGCTATTAAGCCTGAACAACCGGGATATTAGCGTTCGCTGCAGCCTCACGGAATTCCGCGATCTGATCGAAGCTCAAGTAACGGTAAACATCGGCAGCCATACTGTCGATCTTGCCCGCGTACTCCATATACTCCTCGACCGTCGGCAGACGACCCAGAATCGACGCCACCGACGCCAACTCAGCCGACGCCAGATACACGTTCGCCCCATCACCCAAACGGTTCGGGAAGTTACGGGTCGACGTCGACACCACCGTCGAATTCGGCTCAACACGTGCCTGGTTACCCATGCACAGCGAACAGCCCGGCATTTCCATGCGCGCGCCAGCCTTGCCGTAAATGCCGTAGTAACCTTCCTCGGTCAACTGATGAGCGTCCATCTTCGTCGGCGGCGACAGCCACAGACGCGTCGGCAACTGACCCTTCACCTGCTCCAGCAACTTGCCGGCGGCGCGGAAGTGGCCGATGTTGGTCATGCACGAACCGATGAACACCTCGTCGATCTTCTCGCCAGCGACGCTCGACAACAGACGGGCATCGTCCGGGTCGTTCGGCGCGCAGAGCACAGGCTCTTTCACGTCGGCCAGATCGATCTCGATGATCTCGGCGTATTCCGCGTCAGCATCGGCTTCCAGCAGTTCTGGGTTGGCCACCCAGGCTTCCATCGCCTGAGCACGACGCTCCAGGGTACGCGGGTCGCCGTAGCCTTCGCCGATCATCCAGCGCAGCAGGGTGATGTTCGACTTCAGGTACTCGGCGATCGACTCTTTCGACAGCTTGATGGTGCAACCAGCGGCAGAGCGTTCGGCCGAAGCGTCGGACAGTTCGAAAGCCTGTTCGACGGTCAGGGTTTCCAGACCTTCGATCTCCAGAATGCGACCGGAGAACGCGTTCTTCTTGCCTTTCTTCTCGACCGTCAGCAGGCCTTTCTGAATGGCGTAGTACGGAATCGCATGAACCAGGTCGCGCAGGGTGACGCCCGGTTGCAGCTTGCCCTTGAAACGAACCAGGATCGACTCCGGCATGTCCAGCGGCATGACGCCAGTGGCAGCGGCGAACGCGACCAGCCCGGAACCGGCCGGGAACGAGATACCGATCGGGAAACGGGTGTGGGAGTCACCACCGGTACCGACGGTGTCCGGCAGCAGCATGCGGTTCAGCCAGCTGTGGATGATGCCGTCGCCCGGACGCAGGGAAACGCCGCCACGGGTCATGATGAAGTCAGGCAGCGTGTGGTGAGTCTTGACGTCGATCGGCTTCGGATACGCCGCGGTGTGGCAGAACGACTGCATCACCAGATCGGTTGAGAAGCCCAGGCACGCCAGGTCTTTCAGTTCGTCACGGGTCATGGGACCGGTGGTGTCCTGAGAACCGACGGTGGTCATCTTCGGCTCGCAGTAAGTGCCCGGACGGATACCGTCGGTGCCGCAGGCCTTTCCGACCATCTTCTGCGCCAGGGTGAAACCCTTGGTGCTGGCAGCGGGAACGTCAGGCAGCTTGAACAGCGTCGAAGGCGGCAGGCCCAGTTCGGTGCGGGCCTTGCCGGTCAGGCCACGGCCGATGATCAGCGGAATACGGCCGCCAGCGCGGACTTCGTCAAGCAGCACAGGCGTCTTCAGTTCGAAGGTCGCCAGGACTTCGTCGGTGCCATGTTTGGTGACTTTGCCGGCATACGGGTAAACGTCGATGACGTCGCCCATGTTGATGTTCGATACGTCGAACTCGATCGGCAGGGCGCCCGCATCTTCCATGGTGTTGTAGAAGATCGGTGCGATCTTGCTGCCGAAGCAGAAGCCGCCGGCACGCTTGTTCGGCACGTTCGGGATGTCGTCGCCGAAGAACCACAGCACCGAGTTGGTGGCCGATTTACGCGAGGAACCGGTACCGACCACGTCACCGACGTAGGCGATAGGGAAACCCTGGCTGCGCATGTCTTCAATCTGCTGCATCGGACCGATGGAGCCTTGCACGTCAGGGACGATGCCATCGCGGGCCATTTTCAGCATGGCCAGGGCGTGCAGCGGGATGTCCGGGCGGGACCAGGCGTCAGGCGCAGGCGACAGGTCGTCGGTGTTGGTTTCGCCGGTGACCTTGAAGACGCGCAGGCTGATCTTTTCGGCCAGGGTCGGACGCTTCTGGAACCACTCGCCGTCAGCCCAGGACTGCAGCACGCCCTTGGCGTGTGCGTTGCCGTTCTTGGCTTTTTCAGCGACGTCGTGGAAGGCATCGAACATCAGCAGGGTGTGCTTCAGTTGCTCTGCAGCGACGGGTGCCAGCTCGGCGTCGTCCAGCAGATCAACCATGGTCACGATGTTGTAGCCGCCCTGCATGGTGCCGAGCAGTTCGACGGCGCGCTTCTTGTGCAGCAGAGGGGAATGAACTTCGCCCTTGGCCAGGGCAGAAAGGAAACCGGCTTTGACGTAGGCAGCTTCGTCAACGCCCGGTGGAACGCGATTGGTGATCAGGTCAAGCAGGAAAGCTTCTTCGCCAGCCGGTGGATTTTTCAGCAGCTCGACCAGGCCTGCAGTTTGTTCGGCGTTAAGCGGCTGGGGCACGATACCCTGGGCGGCACGCTCTTCGATGTGTTTACGGTAGGCTTCAAGCACAGTATTACCCTCATCAGTGGTCCCAAATGGGTGTCCGGGACGCTCATCCAGAGAAGGTCCGCATCGGCGCTCTCGAACTTTTTAAAGTTTCTTGGCAGGAAGCTGACGATCTCCAACAGAAGCTGTTTTCAAAGTTTTACGCCTGCATGATCGGTCGGGGAGGGGACGCGAGGGACTCGCGTCAAACCGGACTGCGGGGCGGGCTTTGTACGATAAGTGGCTCGCCGGCTTATCGTAAAAAGCCCTGACTGTGCTCGTGACGCTTTGAAAACAGCTTCCAACGGACATTGGCGCCTTAAAAGGCCCGGTGATTCTACGGTAAAAAAACGCTGAAGTTAAGTTAGCCCCTACAGGTTGAAGGGTGTACCTCGTTAGACAAAGGGCTAACATGCCGGCTTGTTTCGTTCGCCGTCGTGTTCCCTTGCCATGCCCAATCAAATCATCAAGACGCCCTGCGTGGGCCTGTGCTCCACCGTCTACGGCGACCTCGTGTGCCGGGGATGCAAGCGCTTTCACCACGAAGTGATCCACTGGAACGGCTACGACGAGGATGCAAAGCGCGCCGTCTGGCTGCGCCTTGAACAGCTGCTGGTGCAAGTGATGGCGGGGAAAGTCGAGGTGTTCGACCCGGCCAGGCTGCGGGCGCAACTGGAGCAGCGCAAGATTCGCTTCGTTCCCCATCAGTCGGAATATTGCTGGGCCTACCAGCTGATTGCCCGGGGCGCGAGGGTGATCAACCAGCTGGACGCCTACGGCATGGTGCTACTGCCGGAGTTTCGCGACTGGTCGCTGCCTGAGCTGCGCGATGCCATTGATCGGGAATTCTTCCTGCTGTCCGAAGCGCACTACGAGCGTTACATCGCGCCCGGCTTCCTCAAGGATGCGATGGGCGCGGTCTGACAGTGGCGTGACTCTCGCGCTCGAGCGGTAAATCCTGCGCTTTTCATCTGCGCACGCTGGCTCTGCCCGTCAGGCTCCGTATAATGCTGCGCCTTGCCCAGCCAGCCATCCGTGAACCCATGCAGATCTATCCAGAAATCGACGCCTTCCTGCTGTGCCCCACGCCCGACAGTTGGGTTCAGGCCGCCTTGCAGAATCTGGATATCCTGCTGATCGATCACGCCAACAATGAAAAGAAGGCCGCCGGCGCGGCGTTTCAATTCATGTTCCAGTACAACGACAAGTTCGACCTGCTGGCCAAGATGTCCCGGCTGGCGCGCGAAGAGCTGCGTCACTTCGAGCAAGTGATCGGCATCATCAAGAAGCGCGGCATTCCGATGGCCAACATCAGCTCGGCGCGCTATGCCGGGTCGCTGCGCAAACTCGTTCGTACCCACAACCCGTATCGCCTGACCGACGCGCTGGTCGTCGGCGCCATCGTCGAAGCGCGCTCGTGCGAACGCTTCGCTGCGTTGGTGCCGCATCTGGACGAAGACTTGTCGAAGTTTTACGCCAGCCTGCTCAAGTCCGAGGCCCGGCATTTTCAGGACTACCTGAAACTCGCCTACACCTACGGCACTGAAGCGGACGTCGACGCCAAGATCGAAGAAATCCGCCTGGCCGAGCGCGAGCTGATCCTGAGCCCGGATGAAGATTTCCGCTTCCACAGCGGTGTGCCGGCGCTCTAAGCCACTCTAGAAAACAACCCATTCAGCAGGCGAGCTACGTTCGTCCGAATTCGCGCACCCTAAATATTGTTTCATTGTGTGTTTACTGCCTAGGCAGTAAGATCCCCTCCATTCACTGCCTAAGCAGATAATGGGTGGCTATCAATGGCGCATTTCACTCCTGAAAATTTTCACGACAGTCTGCTGGGCATGTTGCTGGGCCGGACTGAACAATTGAAAAACCGCATCCTCGACCGGCATCTCGAGCCCCACGGCGTCACTGCGCAGCAGTTCAAAGTGCTGGTGATGATCGCGCGTTTCTGCGCTGAGACCCCGGCCGACATCTGCCGCATGTTGAATCTCGACAGTGGTTCGATGACCCGCATGCTCGACCGTCTGGAGCAGAAAAACCTGCTGTCCCGCGCGCGCTCGGAATCCGATCGGCGTCAGGTGCAACTGGTGCTGACCGAGGAAGGCAAGGCGCTCTCCGACCTGTTGCCGGAAATCGGCGCACACGCGATGAACGAGATGGTCGGGGTGCTGGAAGACAGCGAGCTGCTGGCCCTGGAAAAGATTCTGACGAAAATTCTGGTTGCCTCGGGCGACCCCATTACGATTGCCCGGATTGCCGAACAATGAGCACTCACCTCCAGCGGGGCTCGACCCTGCGCATGTCCCTGAGCCTGATAGTCGTGGCACTGGTGCTGGCCGGTTGCGCCAGTTCCAAAGGCCTGAAAACCGAAGCCGTCGGCATCGATGCCAACAGTCTGCAGACCGCTCAAAGCCTCAATGGCATCACCCTGTCGCCGGCCGCCTGGCCCAAGCGCGACTGGTGGACCAGCCTGGACGATCCACAACTCAATAGCCTGATCACCGAAGCACTGCGCGACAGTCCGGACATGCAGATCGCTGCCGCCCGCACCCATCAGGCGACCGCGCAGGCCTATGCCGCCGACGCCGAACGCATGCCGACCGTGGATGCCGACGCCAGCGTCAGCCGTTCGCGCCTGGCCCGTGATCAGGACCCGACCGGGGCAGGCGGGCGCTACAGCACCTTGCGCAGCCTGAGCGCCGGCTTCAATTACAACTTCGACCTGTGGGGCGGCCAGCGTGCGGCCTGGGAAGCGGCGTTGGGCCAAGCCCGTGCCAGTGAAGTCGATCAGCAAGCAGCGCAATTGACCCTCGCCGCCGATGTCGCCCGCGCTTACAGCGACCTGGGCCAGGCCTACATCGTCCGTGACCTGGCGGCTGAAGACCTCAAGCGCACGAGTCAATTGCTTGACCTGGGATCGCGGCGCTTCAAGTCGGGCATCGACAGCGAGTACCAGTACGAGCAGACACAGAGCCTGGAAGCCAACTCCCGCGAGTCGTTGGCAGACGCGGAAAAAAGCCTGCGCAGCGCCAAGATTCAGCTGGCCGTGCTGATGGGCAAAGGCCCGGACCGCGGCGAACAACTGAGCCGGCCTGCGGTGCTGCAGCCTGCTGTCGTGGCCCTGCCTTCGGTGGTGCCTGCGGAATTGCTGGGCCGTCGCCCGGATCTGGTGGCCGCGCGCTGGCGGGTTGAGGCGGCGAGCAAGAACATCGACGTCAGCAAGACCAACTTCTACCCGAACCTCAACCTGAGCGCGTCGGCAGGGGTGGAGTCGCTGCTGGGTGATGCGATGTTCGGCTCGGCCAGTCGCTTCTTCAACGTCGCGCCGACGGTGTCGCTGCCGATCTTCGACGGCGGCCGTCGCCGTGCCGATCTGGATGCGCGGGACGCCGACTATGACCTCGCCGTGGCGCAGTACAACAAGACGCTGGTCCGGGCGCTGGGGGATGTCAGCGATGGCATCGGTCAGTTGCGCGACATCCGCCGTCAGATCGAAGCGCGCCAGCAGGCGACCGACGTGATTCAGAAATCCTACGACACCGTCGTTCAGCGCTACTCCTCGGGGATCGGCAACTACCTGGACGTACTGAGCGTCGAGCAACAACTGCTGCAATCGCAACGCCAACAGGCTGATCTCAACGCGGAACGAATCGATCTTTCGATCCAGTTGATGCAGGCCCTCGGGGGAGGCTTCGAAGACAGCAAGCCCGGCGACAACGCCGCCCCGGTCGTCCCGTCAACTGCTTCGCTGACTCATTAAGGTAATCGTCATGGCCGCTGCCACTACCGACAACAACGCTACAAACGAAGAAAAGGACGTCAACGCCTCCGCGCCTGACAAGGCCGCTGACAAGGGCGCCGAGCAGACCAAACCGACCAAGAACCCGCGCAAGCGCAAGCTGCTGTTGCTCGGCCTGCTGCTGGTCGTGGTGCTTGGCGTGCTTGGCGTCTGGGCCTGGTACGAAATGTACGGTCGCTGGAGCGAGAGCACCGACGATGCCTATGTAAACGGCAACGTCGTGGAGATCACCCCGCAAGTCACCGGCACCGTGGTCAGCATCGGCGCCGACGACGGCGATCTGGTCCGCGAGGGGCAGGTGCTGGTGCAGTTCGACCCGAATGATGCCGAAGTGGCGCTGCAAAGTGCCGAAGCCAATCTGGCAAAAGTAGTGCGTCAGGTGCGTGGTCTGTACAGCAACGTCGATGGCATGAAAGCGCAACTGGCGGCCCAGCGCGCCGAAGTGCAGAAGGCCCAGGACAACTACAACCGTCGTCGCAGTCTGGCGGCGGGCGGGGCGATTTCCCAGGAAGAGCTGTCCCACGCCAAGGATGACCTGACCAGCGCGCAGAATGCGTTGGCCAACATCCATCAGCAGCTGGCGACCAGTACCGCGCTGGTGGATGACACCCAGGTGTCCTCGCATCCGGACGTCAAATCGGCGGCCGCGCAACTGCGTCAGGCCTACCTGAGCAACGCGCGCAGCACGCTGATCGCGCCGGTCACCGGTTACGTCGCCAAGCGCACCGTGCAGCTGGGCCAGCGGGTTCAACCGGGCACTGCGCTGATGGCCGTGATTCCCCTCGACCAGCTGTGGATCGACGCCAACTTCAAGGAAACCCAGCTCGGCCAGATGCGCATCGGCCAGCCGGTGGACATCGAAGCCGACCTGTATGGCGGCGACGTCAAATACAGCGGCACCGTGGACAGCGTCGGCGCCGGTACCGGCAGTGCGTTTGCATTGTTGCCCGCACAGAACGCCACCGGTAACTGGATCAAGATCGTCCAGCGTATTCCGGTGCGGATTCACATCAACGCCGACGAGCTGGCCAAGCATCCGCTGCGCATCGGCCTGTCGACCACCGTTGACGTGAACCTGCACGACCAGAGCGGTCCGGTGCTGGCGCAGCAACCGCCGAAGCAGCCGCTGTTCACCACCGATGTCTACGCCAAACAACTGGCCGACGCCGACACGATGATTGCCCGCGTGATCCACGAGAACAGCGCGTCAACCAGCGGCAAGACGGCCCAGCGCTGATTCGCCAATCCATCTGCCTCGGCCTGCATCTGCCGGCCGGGGTGATCTTCGAGTGTCAAAGGATTCGCGATGAGTACTAACGCTCCCGCTTCTTTTACGCCGCCAAGCCTGTTGCTGACTACCATCGGCCTGTCGCTGGCGACTTTCATGCAAGTGCTCGACACGACCATCGCCAACGTGGCCTTGCCGACCATCTCCGGCAACCTCGGCGTGAGCTCGGAGCAGGGCACGTGGGTCATCACCTCCTTCGCGGTCAGTAACGCCATCGCGCTGCCGCTGACCGGCTGGCTGAGCCGGCGCTTCGGCGAGGTGAAGCTGTTTCTGTGGGCCACGCTGCTGTTTGTCACCGCCTCGTTTCTCTGTGGCATTTCCACCTCGATGCCTGAGCTGGTGGGCTTTCGAGTGTTGCAGGGCATGGTTGCCGGGCCGTTGTACCCGATGACGCAAACGCTGCTGATCGCCGTTTATCCCCCTGCGAAACGGGGGATGGCATTGGCATTGCTGGCGATGGTGACGGTCGTGGCGCCGATTGCCGGGCCGATTCTCGGCGGCTGGATCACCGACAGTTACAGCTGGCCGTGGATCTTCTTCATCAACGTGCCGATCGGACTGTTCGCGGCGTTCGTCGTGCGTCAGCAGATGGCTACCCGGCCGGTCAGCACCAGTCGCCAGCCCATGGATTACGTGGGTCTGATTACGCTGATCATCGGCGTGGGCGCGCTGCAGATCGTGCTCGACAAAGGCAATGACCTGGACTGGTTCGAGTCGAACTTCATCATTATCGGCTCGGTGATTTCGGCGATTGGCCTGGCGGCATTTGTCATCTGGGAAATGACGGATGATCACCCGGTGGTCAACCTGCGGCTGTTTGCGTTTCGCAACTTTCGCTACGGGACGATCTGCCTGGTAGCGGGCTACGCGGGGTTCTTCGGGATCAACCTGATTCTGCCCCAGTGGCTGCAAACGCAGATGGGTTACACGGCGACCTATGCAGGGCTGGCGGTGGCGCCACTCGGGGTGCTGCCAGTATTGATGTCGCCCTTCGTGGGACGTTATGCGCATAAATTCGACTTGCGCCTGCTCGCCGGCCTCGCGTTTCTGGGGATTGGCCTGAGTTGCTTCATGCGAGCAAGTTTCACCAGTCAGGTGGATTTCGAGCACATCGCCCTGGTGCAGTTGTTCATGGGTGCAGGCATTGCGCTGTTCTTCATGCCGACCTTGAGCATCCTGCTTTCCGACCTGCCGCCGTCGCAGATCGCCGACGGCTCGGGGCTGGCGACCTTCCTGCGTAACCTCGGTGGCAGCTTCGCGGCCTCCTTGACTACGTGGATCTGGATCCGCCGCGCCGATCAGCACCACGCCTATCTGAGCGAAAGCGTGAACGCCTACGAGCCGACGACGCGACATGTGCTGGAGACCCTGGGTGGGGCGAGCAATCAGGCGTATGCACAGCTCGATTCGATGGTCACCAGCCAGGCGTACATGATGTCCACGGTGGACTACTTCTACATGATGGGCTGGGTGTTCCTGTCGCTGATCCTGATCATCTGGCTGGCCAAACCGCCGTTTACCGCGAAGGCGGCGCCTGGGGGAGGGCATTGATTGACGCCGCGCTGTCGGCGTCAAACACAATACTTGTGGGAGTGAGCTTGCTCACGAAGAGGCCGGGACATTCAGCCACTTTCTCTGATGTCAGAAAGTAAGCCTTCGCGAGCAAGGTGGAGCGCCACCCCGGTCGCTCCCACAGGTTCTGCGTTCGACGATCATCGGTGTTCACTTCTGACGCACCGGTGATCTGGTCAGGCCTCAAACGCAAACGACTCCAGATGAAAGCCCGACTCATCGATCCGCAGCAACCATCCCTCGCGATCCCAATCCCCCAGCACGATGCGCTGCGCCATGGTCTCACCCAGTTGAAGGTCGTGAACCGCAGGCCGATGGGTGTGACCATGAATCAGCGTCTTCACGCCAGACTCCTTCATCACCCGTGGCACTTCGTCCGGCGTGACGTCGACAATGTCGCTGGCCTTCATCCGCGTCTGCGCACGGCTTTCGCTGCGTAGCTTGCGCGCCAGCTTGTGCCGTGTGCTCAACGGCAGATGCCGCAGCACCCACAGCGTCAGCGGATGGCGCAGGTAACGGCGCATACGCATGTAGGCTTCGTCCCGAGTACACAGGCTGTCGCCGTGCATCAGCAGCACCGGTTCGCCGTTGAAATTCACGACGCTCGGGTCCTTGAGCAGCGTGCAGCCCGCCGCTTTGCAAAACCCCTGGCCGATCATGAAGTCGCGATTGCCGTGCATCAGGAACACCCGCGTGCCGCTGTCGCTCAGTGCCCGCAGCGCCTGGCAAATCGAGCGCTGAAAGGGCGACATGGCGTCATCGCCGATCCAGGCTTCGAAGAAATCCCCAAGGATGTACAGCGATTCAGCCGCGCGCGCGCGCCCATTCAGCAGACCGAGAAACGCCCGGGTAATGTCCGGGCGTCCTTCTTCCAGGTGCAGATCGGAGATCAGCAATATCACTCAATGATCTCGGCTTTCTCGATGATCACGTCTTCGGCTGGCACGTCCTGGTGACCGGCCTTGGACGTGGTGGCGACGCCCTTGATCTTGTCGACCACATCAGTGCCTTCGACGACGTCAGCGAACACGGCGTAACCCCAACCCTGCACGGTCTTGGCGCTGTGATTGAGGAAGCTGTTGTCGGCGACGTTGATGAAGAACTGCGCCGAGGCTGAATGGGGCTCCATGGTGCGGGCCATGGCCACTGAGTACTTCTTGTTCGGCAGGCCGTTGTCGGCTTCGTTCTGGATGCTCGGGCGCTTGTCTTTCTTCTCTTTCATGCCAGGCTCGAAGCCGCCGCCCTGGATCATGAAATTGCCGATCACGCGGTGAAACACGGTGTTTTCGTAGTGGCCGGCTTTGACGTATTCGATGAAGTTGGCGACAGTCAGCGGCGCCTTTTCTGCGTTAAGTTGCAGAACGATTTCACCGTGATTGGTGGTCAGCTTTACTTTCGACATGGTCAGCTCGCTCTTTGAAGTCGCAATGGGAGGCAGTGATCGCGGCAGTCGGCCATCGGAATGCGCGGCCAGTCCTGCGGATTCACCCCAGGCGCGCAGTTTACAGAGGGTAGCCGTTGCGCGGGTAGTTGCGATTGAGCTGCAGGTTCCGACGCTGACCGGGCGCCCATCTCGGCAGTTTTGTCACAGCGCGCTGTCAGGGGCTTGACAGCTTCGGCTATGATAGGCGCTTTGATTTAACCGGCCTTCCTGGCCGCGACCCGTACAAGGATCCTATGAGCAAGCCCACTCAAGATGCCGCTGCGAATTCCAAGGCAGGCCCAGCCATTCCAACCAACTTCCTGCGCCCCATCGTGCAGGCTGACCTGGATTCGGGCAAGCACACCCAGATCGTGACCCGCTTCCCGCCGGAGCCCAATGGCTACCTGCACATCGGTCATGCCAAGTCGATTTGCGTCAACTTTGGTCTGGCTCAGGAATTCGGCGGCGTCACGCATCTGCGCTTCGACGACACCAACCCGGCGAAGGAAGACCAGGAATACATCGACGCCATTGAAGCCGATGTCAAATGGCTGGGCTTCGAGTGGTCCGGCGAAGTGCGTTATGCCTCGCAGTACTTCGACCAGCTGTACGCCTGGGCGGTCCATCTGATCGAAACGGGCAAGGCCTACGTCGATGACCTGACCCCCGAGCAGGCTCGCGAATACCGCGGCACCCTGACCGAACCGGGCAAGAACAGCCCGTTCCGCGATCGCAGCGTCGAAGAAAACCTCGACCTGTTCAGCCGCATGAAGGCCGGCGAGTTCGAAGACGGCGCCCGCGTCCTGCGCGCCAAGATCGACATGGCTTCGCCGAACATGAACCTGCGCGATCCGATCCTCTACCGCATTCGTCACGCCCATCACCACCAGACCGGTGACAAGTGGTGCATCTACCCGATCTACGATTTCACCCACGGTCAATCGGACGCCATCGAAGGCATCACCCATTCGATCTGCACCCTGGAATTCGAGAGCCATCGCCCGCTCTACGAGTGGTTCCTCGATAACCTGCCGGTGCCGTGCAAGCCGCGCCAGTACGAGTTCTCGCGTCTGAACCTGAACTACACCATCACCAGCAAGCGCAAGCTTAAGCAACTGGTCGATGAAAAGCACGTGCACGGCTGGGACGACCCGCGCATGTCGACGCTGTCGGGCTTCCGCCGTCGCGGTTACACCCCGGCGTCGATCCGCAATTTCTGCGAAATGATCGGCACCAACCGTTCCGACGGCGTGGTCGATTTCGGCATGCTGGAATTCAGCATCCGTCAGGACCTGGACCACAACGCCCCGCGCGCCATGTGCGTGCTGCGTCCATTGAAAGTCGTGATCACCAATTACCCGGAAGGCCAGGTTGACCACCTCGAACTGCCGCGCCATCCGCAGAAGGAAGAGCTCGGCGTGCGCAAGCTGCCGTTTTCCCGCGAGATCTACATCGACCGTGACGACTTCATGGAAGAGCCGCCGAAGGGCTATAAGCGCCTGGAGCCGAACGGTGAAGTGCGCCTGCGTGGCAGCTACGTGATTCGCGCCGACGAAGCGATCAAGGACGCCGACGGCAACATCGTCGAGCTGCGTTGCTCCTACGACCCGGAAACCCTGGGCAAGAACCCTGAAGGCCGCAAGGTCAAAGGCGTTGTGCACTGGGTACCGGCAGCCGAAAGCATCGAATGCGAAGTGCGTTTGTACGACCGTCTGTTCCTGTCGGCAAACCCTGAGAAGGCAGAAGAGGGCAAGACCTTCCTGGACAACATCAACCCAGGCTCCCTGCAGGTGTTGACCGGTTGTCGCGCTGAACCGTCGTTGGCTGACGCTCAGCCGGAAGACCGTTTCCAGTTCGAACGCGAAGGCTATTTCTGCGCGGATCTGAAGGACTCGAAACCCGGTCATCCGGTCTTTAACCGGACTGTGACGCTCCGCGATTCGTGGAGCTAAGGTAGGCAACGTGCTTTCTATCTACAACACGCTCAGCAAGAGCAAAGAAGTCTTCAAACCGCTGGATGGCAACAAGGTGCGCATGTACGTCTGCGGGATGACCGTGTACGACTACTGCCACCTGGGCCACGGCCGCAGCATGGTGGCGTTCGACGTGGTTACCCGCTGGCTGCGTTTCAGCGGCTACGACCTGACCTACGTGCGCAACATCACCGACATCGACGACAAGATCATCAACCGCGCCCGTGAAAACGGTGAAGCGTTCGATGCCCTGACCGCGCGCATGATCGACGCGATGCACGAGGACGAAGCGCGCCTGAACATCCTCAAGCCGGACATGGAGCCGCGCGCCACCGATTACATCGGCGGCATGCACGACATGATCCAGCGCCTGATCGACAAGGGCTATGCCTACGCACCGGGCAATGGCGACGTGTACTACCGCGTCGGCAAATTCCTCGGCTACGGCAAGCTGTCGCGCAAGAAAATCGAAGACCTGCGCATCGGTGCCCGGATCGAAGTCGATGAGGCCAAGGACGACCCGCTGGATTTCGTGCTGTGGAAAGGCGTCAAGCCGGGCGAACCGAGCTGGGAATCGCCGTGGGGCGCCGGGCGTCCGGGCTGGCACATCGAATGCTCGGTGATGTCCACCTGCTGCCTGGGTGAGACCTTCGACATTCATGGTGGCGGTAGCGATCTGGAATTCCCGCACCACGAAAACGAGATTGCCCAGAGCGAAGCCGCAACCGGCAAGACCTACGCCAACGCCTGGTTGCACTGCGGCATGATCCGCATCAATGGCGAGAAGATGTCCAAGTCCTTGAACAACTTCTTCACCATTCGCGACGTGCTGGATAAATACCACCCGGAAGTGGTGCGTTACCTGCTGGTGTCGAGCCACTACCGCAGCGCGATCAACTATTCCGAAGACAGTCTGAAGGAATCGAAAGGCGCGCTGGAGCGGTTCTATCACGCGCTCAAAGGCTTGCCGGTCGCTGAGCCTGCGGGGGGCGAGGCGTTCGTCGAGCGTTTTTCGAATGCCATGAACGACGACTTCGGGACCCCGGAAGCCTGCGCCGTGCTGTTCGAGATGGTCCGCGAGATCAACCGTCTGCGCGACAGCGATGTCAACGCAGCGGCAGGTCTGGCGGCTCGCTTGAAGGAGCTGGCCAGTGTGTTGGGCGTGTTGCAACTGGAAGCCGATGACTTCCTGCGCGCCGGCGCTGAAGGGCGGGTGGATGCCGCCGAAGTCGAAGCCTTGATCGCCGCACGCCTGCAGGCGCGCGCTGACAAGAACTGGGCTGAAGGCGACCGCATCCGCGATCAACTCACCGCCATGGGCGTGGTGCTGGAAGACAGCAAGGGCAGCACGACATGGCGGTTGGCGGATTGATCAGCCGCGCACACGGTTGATGTGGGAGCGACCGGGGTGGCGCTCCACCTTGCTCGCGAAGGCGGCGTTTCGAACGCTGAATATTTGGCGGATGTACTGGCCTCTTCGCGAGCAAGCTCGCTCCCACAGTTCATCTGTCACCCGTTACATCTGCGGTGATTGTTCCCGTTCTGGGTGGAACAATCAGTCTCACGGAGCTCGTTTGGCAAATTGTTGATGTCGACTGACCTGCTGCTTTTGGCGCCTAGGTGCTTTAGGCCAGAACAGCAAGTGACGTGTACCTGGCAACCATCGCGTCTGACGTAATTAGCTTCATCGGTTCAGTAATGGCGGCAGCAACGATTAGCCTATCGAATGGGTCGCGATGATGGTGTTCCAGATCTTTGACTGCGATTGCATGTTCAACGCTGACAGGGAGCTCGATAAAGCCGCTGTCTCGGCAGTACTCGCGAATCTCCTCGAGATCGGCCGTTAGTTTCCCCAAGCCAATCTTTATCGACATCTCCCAAAACGTGGCGGCGCTGATGTAAACCTCAGTAGCGGTTTCGATCAGTTTTTTTGCTTTAGGAGAAAGCTTCGGGTCGTCAGTCAGAGCCCACAGAAGAATATGAGTATCCAGCAGTATCCTCATGGGCGGCTGCCTTCGAAATCATCCAGCACAGAGTCAGAAAGCGGTGCATCGAAGTCGTCCGGTAGTTGGAGAATACCTTTCATAGCACCGATGCGTTTACCGGTGGGCCGCCCGATCGGGACGAGGCGCGCCATTGCGCGACCATGTTTAGCGATCGTGATAGTCTGGCCCGCCGCAGCGTCATCTACCAGTTTTGACAGATTGTCCTTGGCCTCACCGAGGGGGACGATAATCATGACGTATGCTCGCATTCGGAAATATTGGCCAAATATAGCCATATAATTCTTCTTGCCCAAGCCACCGTTACAATTCTGTGCTGATTGTGAAGACGCCCCGCGTGGGAATGCCTCGTCTGACACTCCGCCTCCCGGTTTTGCTGGCTCTGCGCACTAGCGACAAACCCCAATCAAAACCCCTGTTCCCGCAGTCGCTTGTACAGCGTATTCCGGCTCACCCCTAGCCGCTTCGCCAGCTGCGAGATATTTCCGCCTGCCGCCTGCAACAACTCGCTCAGTTCCTCAGGCGTATCCAGCGCAGCCTTGCGGTTGAGCACTGTCTCGGGCTCGACACGTTCGCAGCCCATCGCCAGGTCCGCAAAAAAGTCTTCCGGCAGATGCTCGGTGGAGATCGGCTGATCGTCGGCGAGCGCCAACGCCACTTGAATCACGTTGCTCAACTGCCGCAGATTTCCCGGCCACGGGTGCCGTTCAAACAGCTCCATCACCTGAGGCTCGAAGCCCGCTGTCTGCTGCGGTTCGCGGTGCTGTTCCCAGATGGCACGCACCAGCGCGGGTTTATCGCTACGATCGCGCAACGGCGGCAGCTCCAAGTTCAGGCCACTGATGCGGTAGTACAAATCCTGTCGAAACCGCCCGTTCTGCACATGCTCGCGCAGTGAACAATGGGTCGCGGAAATCACCCGGATGTCCACCGGGTACAACTCGCTGCTGCCCACCGGTTGCACGCACCGTTCCTGCAACACCCGCAGCAAGCGCGCTTGAACCGGCAGCGGCATGTCGCCGATCTCGTCGAGAAACAGCGTGCCTTTGTCCGCCTTGCGGATCAGCCCGATGCTGCCTTTATGGTGAGCCCCGGTGAACGCGCCTTTTTCGTAGCCAAACAGTTCCGCCTCGACCAGTTCCGACGGGATCGCTGCGCAGTTCACGGCAATCATCGGCTGATCGGCGCGGGAGCTGGCGCGGTGCAGGGCTTTGACGAACACTTCCTTGCCTACGCCCGTTTCGCCAAGGATCAACAGCGGGACGTTCTTCTCCAACAGTCGCTGACCCTGGCGCGCCGCTTTCTCAACCCGCTCATCCCCCAGCCCTGGCTCAATGGCGCCAACAGTGGCCGACCGGTACACAGGTGCTTGCACCGGAGTCGGCACGGGCACCGTTCTGAGCTTGAGCACCGGCGCCTTCGGCCGCTTCAGCACGCAATGAAAACGGTTGTGGCCCGAGGCCTGAAGCGGAAAGGGCTGGCCTTCCATTTGATCTAACAGGTCGGTGATCGGCGCCTTGAACAGATTTTCGATGTTGGCGTTGAGCAGGCTGACGCCCAGCAGGTTGTCGGCACGGCGGTTGGCGCAGAGTACCCGGCCGCTTTCGTCGAATACCAGCAGCCCGGCCCACTGGCTGTCGAGGTTGTTCAGGCCGGTGTTGAACACCAGTTGGAAATGGCTGTGCTGGAACTGGTCGAGGATCAGTCGGTTTTCGATGGTCTGGCCCATCATCTTGACCATCCCCAGGGTGTGGGAGGGCGGCAGGAAGCTGTCGCTGGACACATCGAGCACCGCGATCATCCGCCGCGACGCATCGAAAATCGGCGCTGCCGACCCGGTCATGAAACGGTTGGCCTTGAGAAAGTGTTCATCGTGTTCAATGTGAACAGCCTGTTCACAGGCCAGGGCCGTGCCGATGGCGTTGGTGCCCGCGCCTTGCTCCAGCCAGCTGGCCCCGGCGACGAAACCCGGCTGTTGATCCGGCTCGACGAAGCGCTTGTTGCCCCAGGAATTGAGCACCTGGCCCTGCTGATCGGCGAGCAGGATCAGGCAATTGGAATTGCTCAGGATGTTCTCGTAGAAGGGCAGCACCTGCTGGTGAGTGGTCTGCACCAGTGAATGATGGCGCTCGAGCAGTTGCGAAACCTGCTGATCGGGCAGGCGACCGAAGGACGGGCGTGACTGGTGGTCGAGGCCGAACTCGCGGCAACGGGCCCACGAGTCCTGAATGATGCTGTCGTGGCTGGGGGATGCGCCTGCTGTGGCCATGAAATGGCTCCGTCCGAGTACTTTTATTTATTGTTGTCGAGATGCCGCTAGGCAGAGCATCCCTGCTCGAAAACGTCCACCCATTGTTGTTCAGGATTGTTCAAAGTCAATGTTCATTTTGTTCAGGTGTTCAGCCTTTCCTGTTCATTTATGTTCATCAACGAATGCCAATCTGTGCGGCAAATTGTCGCAACCGCTCTAGTCCGCGTATTCCAGCCAGAAAGCGCCTGAGCAGGCCGGTTGGCACGATTGTCGCTATCCAACAAGCGGTCTGCACAATCGGTCAACGGATGTTACGACCTGCCATACGGCACACACGCAACACCCCGAACAAAACAAATAAAAAGGGCACGCCATGTCTCTCACGCTTGAGCACGTCAGCCGCTCCGTCGACGGTCAGATCTGGATCGACGATGCTTCGCTGAGCTTTGAACCCGGCTCATTCAACGTATTGCTGGGGCGCACCTTATCAGGCAAAACCAGCCTGATGCGCTTGATGGCCGGTCTGGACAAGCCAGACAGCGGCCGGGTACTGATGAATGGCAAAGATGTCACCCAGGTCGCGGTGCGTCATCGCAACGTCTCGATGGTTTATCAGCAGTTCATCAACTATCCGAGCATGACCGTCTACGACAACATCGCCTCGCCGCTGCGCCAGGCCAAGATGTCGAAGGACGAAATCGAGCGCCGGGTTCGCGAAACCGCGAAGATGCTGCGCATCGAAAAATTCCTCAGCCGTCATCCCCTCGAATTGTCCGGCGGCCAGCAGCAGCGCACGGCCATGGCGCGGGCGCTGGTCAAGGACGCCGAGCTGATTCTGTTCGATGAGCCGCTGGTCAACCTCGACTACAAGCTGCGTGAAGAGCTGCGTCAGGAAATGCGCCAGCTGTTCGAAACGCGCAATACCATCGCTATCTACGCCACCACCGAGCCGAACGAAGCGCTGGCGCTGGGCGGGACCACCACGATTCTGCACGAAGGCCGCGTGATCCAGAGCGGCCGGACGCCCGAGGTGTATCACCAGCCGAAAACCGTGCTGGCCGCCGAGTTGTTCTCCGAGCCGCCGATCAACCTGATGCCCGGTCGCATCGAAGGCAACGAAGTCAGCTTCGCCAACTTCGTGCACTTCCCGCTGAACGTCGACCTGCGCACCATCGGCGACGGCGAGTACCGCTTTGGCGTGCGCCCGAGCCACCTGAGTCTGGTGCCGTCCAACGACGACGACCTCGAGCTGGCGGTGACCGTCGAGCTTGCCGAGATCAGCGGTTCGGAAACCTTCCTGCACGTGCGCAACGAGCATTTCTCGCTGGTGCTGCATTTGCCGGGCGTCCATGAGTACGACGTGGACACGCCGATTCGCGTGTACATCCCGACTCACAAACTGTTCGTATTCGATCAGCAGGGCGGCCTGATTCAGGCGCCGGGCCTGCGCATGGCGAGGGTTGCCTGATGGCCGAGATCCGCTTGCAAAAACTCGCGCACAGCTACAGCGCCAATCCGACCGGCCCTGAAGACTATGCCATCCGGGAAATGACCCACATCTGGGAGCAGGGCGGTGCGTATGCCTTGCTCGGCCCGTCCGGCTGCGGCAAATCGACCCTGCTCAATATCATCTCCGGCCTGCTCAGCCCGTCCGAAGGCAAGGTCATGTTCGACACCACGGTGGTCAACGACATGTCGCCGGAGGAGCGCAACATCGCTCAGGTTTTCCAGTTTCCGGTGGTCTACGACACCATGACGGTGTACGACAACCTCGCGTTTCCGCTGCGCAATCAGGGCATGCCGGAAGCGAAAGTAAAGATCAAGGTGCAGGAAATCGCCGACGTGCTGGATCTGCAGCCGTTGTTGAGCAAGAAAGCCAAAGGCCTCACCGCTGACGAAAAACAGAAAGTCTCCATGGGCCGCGGACTGGTCCGCGATGACGTGTCGGCGATTCTGTTCGACGAACCGCTGACCGTGATCGACCCGCACCTGAAGTGGAAGCTGCGCCGCAAGCTCAAGCAGATTCATGAGCAGTTCAACATCACCATGGTCTACGTCACCCACGATCAGTTGGAGGCTTCGACCTTCGCCGACAAGATTGCGGTGATGTACGGCGGCCAGATCGTCCAGTTCGGCACCCCACGCGAACTGTTCGAAAAGCCGCACCACACCTTCGTCGGCTACTTCATCGGCAGCCCGGGTATGAACCTCATCGAGGTCAAGCCTGAAGCCGGCGGCGTGGGCTTTGGCGGCATTCATCTGCCGTTGTCCGAAGCCTTGCAGCAGCGCCTGGCCGCCACTCAGTGGAGCACGTTGAAAGTCGGGATTCGTCCCGAGTTCGTGCACGTCTGGGACGGCCCGGTTGATGACGCCATGCAGGCTGAAGTGACCTACGTCGAGGACCTGGGGACCTACAAGATCCTCACCCTGAAACTGGCCGGCCAGCTGTTGAAAGTGCGCGTGCAGGAAGACAAGCCGGTGCCCCAGGGCCAGGCCTGGATCAGTTTCCCCGCGCAATGGCTGATGCTCTACGCCGATGAATTTCTGCTGGAGGCCGCGGCGAACACACTGCCGGCCAGCGAGGTGTCCCATGACTAAAGTGCAAAACAACAAGGCCTGGTGGCTGGTGCTGCCGGTGTTCCTGCTGGTGGCGTTCAGCGCCATCATTCCGATGATGACCGTGGTCAACTATTCGGTGCAGGACATCTTCGACCAGTCCAGCCGTTATTTCGTCGGCGCCGACTGGTTCCGGCAAGTGCTGCAGGACCCGCGCCTGCATGACTCGCTGCTGCGTCAGTTCATCTACTCCGCCTGCGTGCTGCTGATCGAAATCCCGCTGGGCATCGGCATCGCCCTGACCATGCCGACCAAGGGACGCTGGTCGTCGGTGTGCCTGATCGTCATGACCATTCCGCTGCTGATCCCCTTCAACGTGGTCGGCACGATCTGGCAGATCTTCGGCCGTGGCGACATCGGTCTGCTGGGCTGGATCCTCAACGATGTGCTGGGCATCAGCTACAACTACGCGGCCAATGCGTCGGACGCCTGGGTGACCGTGCTGGTCATCGACGTCTGGCACTGGACCTCGCTGGTGGCGTTGCTGTGCTATTCGGGTCTGCGCGCCATTCCGGACGTGTACTACCAGGCGGCGCGGATTGATCGGGCATCCAACTGGGCGGTGTTCCGACACATCCAGCTGCCGAAGATGAAGAGCGTGCTGCTCATCGCGGTGATGCTGCGCTTCATGGACAGCTTCATGATCTACACCGAGCCGTTCGTGCTGACCGGTGGCGGTCCGGGCAACTCGACGACCTTCCTCAGCCAGACCCTGACGACCATGGCTCTCGGCCAGTTCGACCTGGGCCCTGCGGCGGCGTTCTCGCTGGTGTATTTCCTGATCATTCTGTTGGTGTCGTGGGTGTTCTACACCGCCATGACCCACAGCGAAAAGAACTGAGGAGCGCCCATGAACAAGCGCGAGAAAGTGTCGTTCAAAAAGCTCATACCGCTGTGGATCTACCTGCTGTTTCTGCTGGTGCCGATCTACTGGCTGGTCAACATGTCGTTCAAGACCAACACCGAAATCCTCGGCGGCCTGACCCTGTTCCCACAGGATTTCACGCTCGCGAACTACAAGGTGATCTTCACCGACGAAAGCTGGTACAGCGGCTACATCAACTCGCTGTACTACGTCTGCCTGAATATGGTGATATCGCTGAGCGTCGCATTGCCTGCGGCCTACGCGTTTTCACGCTATCGTTTCCTCGGCGACAAACACTTGTTCTTCTGGCTCCTGACCAACCGGATGGCGCCACCTGCGGTTTTCCTGCTGCCATTCTTCCAGCTGTATTCGTCCATCGGCCTGTTCGACACGCACATTGCGGTAGCGTTGGCGCACTGCCTGTTCAACGTGCCGCTGGCGGTGTGGATTCTGGAAGGCTTCATGTCCGGCGTTCCCAAGGAAATTGACGAAACGGCCTACATCGACGGCTATAGCTTTCCCAAGTTCTTCGGCAAGATTTTCATCCCGCTGATTGGCTCGGGCATCGGTGTGACGGCGTTCTTCTGCTTTATGTTCTCCTGGGTCGAGTTGCTGCTGGCGCGGACGCTGACCTCGGTTAACGCCAAGCCGATCGCGGCAGTCATGACCCGCACCGTTTCGGCGTCGGGGATCGATTGGGGGGTGCTGGCGGCGGCGGGGGTGTTGACCATTCTGCCGGGCATGCTGGTTATCTGGTTCGTTCGTAATCACGTGGTCAAGGGCTTCGCTCTTGGTCGTGTCTGAGGAGTCGAAAAATGGAGTGGATGTCCTGGACCCTGCCAACTGCTATTTTCTTTGCGTCCATCGCTGCGATTCTGGTTGCGATGACGGCCTGGGAACTGCGTTCGGCGAGCATTGAACGTCGTGGTTTTCTACCGATTGCCACCACACGCGGCGATCGTCTGTTCATCGGCCTGCTCGGAAGTGCCTACCTGCATCTGCTGGTCATCGGCGCGACGAGCTGGGATATCTGGGTGGCCTCCGGGCTTTCCCTGGTCTGGCTGTTGGTAGTGATGCGTTGGGGTTGAGAAGGTTTAAGCGAAGGTTGAAACGCGGGATCACATAAGAATCAACACAAGAGGTGTCTATGTTCAATAAGAAAAACAAGCTGCGACATAGTGTGACGGTAGCGACGATGGTAATGCTCAGTGGCTTGAGCGTGTCGGCCTGGGCCGACCAGTACGAGGATGCGGCCAAGAAGTGGGCCGACAGCGAGTTCAAGCCGAGCACGCTCTCCGATGCCGAGAAGCTCAAGGAACTGGAGTGGTTCATCAAGGCCGCCGAGCCGTTCCGCGGCATGGACATCAAGGTGGTTTCCGAAACCTTGACCACCCATGAATATGAATCCAAAACCCTGGCCAAGGCGTTCACCGAAATCACCGGCATCAAGGTCACCCACGACCTGCTGCAGGAAGGCGACGTGATCGAGAAGCTGCAGACCGCCATGCAGTCTAACCAGAGTATCTATGACGGCTGGGTCAACGACTCCGACCTGATCGGTACGCACTTCCGCTACGGCAAGGCGATGTCTCTGACAGACCTGATGGCCAGCCCGGAAGGGGCGAAAGTCACTTCTCCGACGCTCGACCTGAAGGACTTCATCGGTACCTCGTTCACCACGTCGCCTGAAGTCAAAGACGCGTCCGGCAAAGTCATCACGCCGGCCAAGCTGTATCAACTGCCTGATCAACAGTTCGCCAACCTGTACTGGTTCCGCGCCGACTGGTTCGAGCGTCCTGACCTGAAAGAGAAATTCAAGGCCAAATACGGCTACGAGCTGGGCGTTCCGGTGAACTGGTCCGCGTATGAAGACATCGCCAAGTTCTTCAGCGAAGACGTCAAAGAGCTCGACGGCAAGAAAGTCTACGGCCATATGGACTACGGCAAGAAAGACCCGTCCCTGGGCTGGCGCTTCACCGATGCCTGGTTCTCCATGGCCGGCAGCGGCGACAAAGGTTTGCCGAATGGTCTGCCGGTCGACGAGTGGGGCATTCGCGTAGAAGACTGCCACCCGGTCGGTTCGAGCATCACCCGTGGCGGCGACACCAACGGCCCGGCCGCTGTGTACGCCACTCAGAAGTACATCGACTGGCTCAAGGCCTACGCGCCGCCTGAAGCGGCGGGCATGACGTTCTCCGAGTCCGGCCCGGTGCCGTCCCAGGGTAACGTCGCTCAGCAGATCTTCTGGTACACCGCTTTCACCGCTGATATGACCAAGCCGGGTCTGCCGGTCATGAACGCCGATGGCACGCCGAAATGGCGGATGGCGCCATCGCCAAAAGGTCCTTACTGGAAAGAGGGCATGAAGCTGGGTTATCAGGACGTGGGCTCCTGGACCTTCCTCAAGTCCACCGAAGAGAAGAAACGCCTGGCCGCCTGGCTCTACGCGCAGTTCGTGACGTCGAAGTCCGTCTCGCTGAAGAAAACCATCGTGGGCCTGACGCCGATTCGCGAATCGGACATCAACTCCAAAGAGATGACCGCCCTGGCACCGAAACTCGGTGGTCTGGTCGAGTTCTATCGCAGCCCGGCCCGCGTGCAATGGTCGCCAACCGGCACCAACGTTCCGGACTATCCGAAGCTGGCTCAATTGTGGTGGAGTCATGTGGCTGAAGCCGTTACCGGCGAGAAAACCGCGCAGGCGGCCCTCGACGGTCTGGCCAAGGATCAGGATGCGATCATGACCCGCATCGAGCGCTCCAAGGTCCAGGAACCAAGCGGTTGCGCGCCGAAGATGAACCCGGAAACCTCGGCCGAAGAGTGGTACACCAAGGCCGAGAAGAGCAACGGTGCATTCCTCGCCCCACAACGCAAACTGGCCAACGAGAAACCGAAGGGCGAAACCATCGCTTACTCGGACCTCTTGAAGAGCTGGGAAGCTGCGAAGAAGTAACCTGCACGCTTCTACGTTCGGCGCATAAAAAAACGGCACCCTCGGGTGCCGTTATTCATGTGCGCGCTTTGGTACTCGGGGCTTGGGAAATCAGCCGTGAAGCGTCTCAGCCGCATACAGCGTGTTTTCCAGCAGGCAGGCGCGGGTCATCGGGCCGACGCCGCCTGGCACCGGCGTGATCCAGCCGGCGCGGGGCAGGGCGGTTTCGTACACCACGTCGCCCACCAGCTTGCCGTCATCCTGACGGTTGATGCCGACGTCGATGACGATGGCGCCTTCCTTGATCCACTCGCCCTTGACCAGGCCCGGCTTGCCCGCCGCCACGACCACCAGATCGGCGCGACCGACGTGTCCGGCCAGATCCTGGGTGAAACGATGGGTCACGGTTACGGTGCAGCCCGCCAGCAGCAGCTCCATCGCCATTGGACGACCGACGATGTTGGACGCGCCCACGACGACAGCGTCCTTGCCGTACAGATCGACACCGGTGCTTTCCAGCAGGGTCATGATGCCCTTGGGCGTGCATGGGCGCAGCAGCGGAATGCGCTGGGCCAGCCGGCCCACGTTGTAGGGGTGGAAGCCGTCGACGTCTTTATCCGGGCGGATGCGTTCCAGCAGGCTGGAGGATTCCAGATGCTCGGGCAGCGGCAGTTGCAGCAGGATGCCGTCGATGGCCGGGTCGTCATTGAGACGATCGATCAGATCGGTCAGTTCGGTCTGGGTGGTTTCACTGGGCAGGTCATAGGCCTGGGAGATGAAGCCGACCTCTTCGCAGTCTTTGCGTTTGTGCGAGACGTAAACCTGAGAGGCGGGGTCGCTGCCGACCAGGATCACCGCGAGGCCGGGCGTGCGCAGGCCTTGCTCGCGACGCTGGGCGACTCGTTGGGCGATCTGCTGGCGCAGGTTGGCTGCGATCGCTTTGCCGTCTATTAGTTTTGCAGTCATTACGCGTGATTAACCATCGGAAGGGGAGGGAAAAAGAGCGCGCATTCTCGCATGACCTGACGCATGGGCAAAGACGGTTGGTCCGCTTAATAAGCTAAGCCCTTTAATTAACTGAATTTTTTAGAAAAAAGTGTTGACGACCTTTTGGACCGTCTATAAGATTCGTCGCACTTGTCGGGCACAACCCCACACAGGATAAGCCGGAAGCGGCGGATCAAGTCGAAAGGTTGAATAAGTCAGGTAGAGTTAAGATCGGCTCAGCGTGATTGAAAGCTCTTAATTTGCAGTCTCACGAAGGCAAATGAAATAAGTGCCCGTAGCTCAGCTGGATAGAGCATCCGCCTTCTAAGCGGATGGTCGCAGGTTCGAGTCCTGCCGGGTGCGCCATTAGGCAGCTTTGGCACAAGTAGCATTCAGTTTGAATGCGTCGGTTACACGCAATATGGTGGGCGTAGCTCAGTTGGTAGAGCACGGGATTGTGACTCCCGTTGTCGAGGGTTCGATCCCCTTCGTCCACCCCATATTCGAAAAGGCGCCAGATTCATAATCTGGCGCCTTTGCTTTAAGCGCTTCAAACGCGGATGTGGTGGAATTGGTAGACACACTGGATTTAGGTTCCAGCGCCGAAAGGTGTGAGAGTTCGAGTCTCTCCGTCCGCACCAGTTAAAGCTCTCGCAACGGGGTGTTGAGGGATGAAAGAAAGCCGCCTTGTGCGGCTTTTTTTGTTTCAGCGTACTGCGTTTTAACGCAGTGCGAGCTTGATGGGCCCATGACACAGGGCTCGTCCGGTGTGCTTCCAGGGACTGGATCATGTTTCGGTCGTCCTTTTGCTTCCTTTATATAGGGGCGTATCAGGTGCGTTCCAGACACCTCCCGCAGGCTGAAACAGTCGTCTGTGATTCCCGGGCTGCATGCCACTTTATTTACCCTTGTTCAGTAGGGTGACTTCTTGAGTTTGACCCACTAGAATGCTTGCCCTTGATTCTGGGGTCGGAAACGGCCGGCTAACGTCTGTGCAACGAGGAATATCCATGCAAGTTTCTGTTGAAAACACTTCCGCTCTCGAGCGCCGCATGACCATTGGCGTGCCCGCTGAGCGCATCGAGACTGAAGTCAACAAGCGTCTGCAGCAGACCGCACGTAAAGCCAAGATCCCGGGCTTCCGCCCAGGCAAAGTGCCTATGAGCGTGATCCGCCAGCGTTACGAAGACGGTGCTCGTCAGGAAGCACTGGGCGACCTGATCCAGGCGACCTTCTACGAAGCCGTCGTCGAGCAAAAGCTGAACCCGGCTGGCGCACCTTCCGTCGAGCCAAAGACCTTCGAAAAGGGCAAGGACCTCGAGTACATCGCTACTTTCGAAGTGTTCCCTGAATTCACCGTTGCCGGTTTCGACTCTATTTCCGTCGAGCGTCTGTCGGCTGACGTCGCTGATTCCGATCTGGACAACATGCTGGAAATCCTGCGCAAGCAGAATGTCAGCTTCGAAGTCGTTGATCGTGCGGCACAAAACGAAGATCAGTTGAACATCGACTTCGTCGGCAAGATCGACGGTGAAGCATTCGCTGGCGGTTCGGCCACCGGTACTCAGCTGGTGCTGGGTTCGGGTCGCATGATCCCGGGCTTCGAAGACGGTCTGGTCGGCGCCAAAGCCGGTGAAGAGAGCGTTCTGAACCTGACCTTCCCTGAGGATTATCAGAATCTTGAACTGGCCGGCAAAACCGCCGAGTTCACCGTCACGGTCAACACCGTGTCGGCACCGACCCTGCCTGAGCTGAACGAAACGTTCTTCAAGCAGTTCGGCATCAAGGAAACCAACCTCGAAGGCTTCCGCACCGAAGTTCGCAAGAACATGGAGCGCGAGCTGCGTCAGGCCATCAAGTCCAAGGTCAAGAATCAGGTAATGGACGGTCTGCTGGCCGCCAACCCGATCGAAGTGCCTAAAGCGCTGCTGGAAAACGAAGTGAACCGTCTGCGCGTTCAGGCTGTTCAGCAGTTCGGCGGCAACATCAAGCCTGACCAACTGCCGGCAGAGCTGTTCGAGGAGCAGGCCAAGCGCCGCGTCGAACTGGGTCTGATCGTGGCTGAAGTCGTCAAGCAATTCGACCTCAAGCCTGACGACACCCGCGTTCGCGAGCTGATCCAGGAAATGGCTTCCGCTTACCAGGAGCCAGAGCAGGTTGTGGCCTGGTACTACAAGAACGAACAGCAAATGAACGAAGTTCGTTCGGTTGTGCTGGAAGAACAAGTTGTGGATACTGTTTTGCAGAAAGCGAGCGTGACCGACAAAGCGGTCTCGTACGAAGAGGCAGTCAAGCCGGTTGAAGCTCCACAAGCCGACTGATTTCCTTCTCTCGTTCGAAAACACCATAAGCCAGCCTTCGCGCTGGCTTATGCGTATTCAAGACATGACTATTTGGGAGTGAATGCGAGACATGTCCCGCAATTCTTATATTCAGCAGAACTCTGACATCCAGGCCGCTGGCGGCCTGGTCCCGATGGTTATTGAGCAGTCCGCCCGTGGCGAGCGCGCCTATGACATCTACTCCCGCCTGCTCAAGGAACGCGTCATTTTCCTGGTCGGTCCGGTTGAAGATTACATGGCCAACCTCATCTCGGCGCAGCTGCTGTTCCTTGAAGCGGAAAACCCGGACAAGGACATCCATCTTTACATCAACTCCCCAGGCGGTTCGGTGACTGCGGGCATGGCGATCTACGACACCATGCAGTTCATCAAGCCGGACGTTTCCACGACCGTCATGGGTCAGGCGTGCAGCATGGGCGCTTTCCTTTTGGCCGGTGGTGCCAAGGGCAAGCGTTTCGCACTGCCGAACTCCCGCGTCATGATTCACCAGCCGTTGGGCGGTTTTCAGGGCCAGGCGTCGGACATTGATATCCACGCGAAGGAAATCCTGTTCATCCGTCAACGTCTGAACGAACTGCTGGCGCACCACACCGGCCAGACGCTGGAAGCGATCGAGCGCGACACCAACCGCGACAACTTCATGAGCGCCGAACGCGCTGCTGAATACGGTTTGGTGGACTCGGTGATCGACCGGCGTCAAATGACCAAATGATTGCGTGAAGGGCAATAATCCCGGGCGGTTGATACATCCGTGCCGCCTGTGGACTTGAAAAATCGAGCAATTGCCCTCATCTTGTGTTGCAAGCCTACCGGATTGGATCGATCGAATGACTGACACCCGCAACGGCGAGGACAACGGCAAGCTGCTTTATTGCTCCTTCTGCGGCAAAAGCCAGCATGAAGTGCGCAAGTTGATTGCCGGCCCCTCGGTATTTGTTTGTGACGAGTGCGTCGACCTGTGCAACGACATCATCCGCGAGGAGGTGCAGGAAGCACAGGCCGAGAGCAGCGCGCATAAACTGCCATCGCCTAAAGAAATCAGCGGCATCCTTGACCAGTACGTCATTGGTCAGGAACGTGCCAAAAAGGTTCTCGCAGTAGCGGTGTACAACCACTACAAGCGGCTGAACCAGCGCGACAAGAAAAACGACGACGTTGAACTGGGCAAGAGCAACATCCTGCTGATCGGCCCGACGGGCTCCGGCAAGACTTTGCTGGCGGAGACGCTCGCTCGTTTGCTCAACGTTCCGTTCACCATTGCCGATGCCACCACCCTGACCGAAGCCGGTTATGTGGGTGAGGACGTCGAGAACATCATTCAAAAGCTGTTGCAGAAGTGCGATTACGATGTCGAGAAGGCCCAGATGGGTATCGTCTACATCGACGAAATCGACAAGATTTCGCGCAAGTCCGACAACCCTTCCATCACTCGTGATGTGTCGGGCGAAGGCGTACAGCAAGCCCTGCTGAAGCTGATCGAAGGCACCGTGGCTTCCGTACCGCCTCAAGGTGGTCGCAAGCACCCACAGCAGGAATTCCTGCAGGTGGACACGCGCAATATCCTCTTCATCTGTGGCGGTGCGTTCTCTGGCCTGGAAAAGGTCATCCAGAATCGCTCCACCAAAGGCGGCATCGGCTTTAACGCCGAAGTACGCAGCAAGGAAGAGGGCAAGAAGGTCGGCGAATCCCTGCGTGAAGTCGAGCCTGACGATCTGGTCAAGTTCGGTCTCATCCCGGAGTTCGTGGGTCGTCTGCCTGTTCTGGCGACGCTGGACGAGCTGGACGAAGCTGCTCTGATGCAGATTCTGACCGAGCCGAAGAACGCGCTGACCAAGCAATACGGCAAGCTGTTCGAGATGGAAGGCGTGGACCTTGAGTTCCGCCCGGATGCGCTGAAATCGGTTGCCCGTCGTGCGCTTGAGCGCAAGACCGGTGCTCGCGGTCTGCGCTCCATCCTCGAGGGCGTTCTGCTCGACACCATGTACGAGATCCCGTCGCAGTCCGACGTGAGCAAGGTGGTGATCGACGAGAGCGTGATCGAGGGCACCTCCAAGCCGCTGTTGATTTACGAAAACAGCGAGCCACCTGCCAAGGCGGCACCCGACGCGTAGCCTGCTGGCAACGCACAGGGCGACTGGAAACGAAAAGGGCCCTCGGGCCCTTTTCGCGTTTCCTTCAAAGCCGGTCTGCGTTTCCGAGTCCTTTCGCTTTAACTCAAGCCGGCGCTTGTTTTTTTAAGATTCAACCCCCATCTTGATTTTCAGCTTATTTATATCTGTCCATGGCCTGAAGGCCGCCGTAGAGGCGAAATCATGAAGACGACCATTGAACTGCCTCTCTTGCCACTGCGCGATGTTGTGGTTTACCCGCACATGGTTATCCCGCTGTTCGTGGGGCGCGAGAAGTCGATCGAAGCCCTTGAAGCGGCGATGTCCGGCGACAAGCAGATTCTGCTGCTGGCGCAACGGAACCCGGCCGATGACGATCCCGGTGAAGAGGCGCTGTACAACGTTGGCACCGTTGCCACCGTGCTGCAGTTGCTGAAGCTGCCGGACGGCACTGTGAAGGTTCTGGTCGAAGGCGAGCAGCGTGGCTCGGTCGAGCGCTTCATTGAGGTGGACGGCCACTGCCGCGCCGAGGTTGCGCTGATCGATGAGGTCGACGCGCCGGATCGTGAATCCGAAGTCTTCGTTCGCAGCCTGCTGGCTCAGTTCGAACAGTACGTGCAGCTGGGCAAAAAAGTCCCGGCCGAAGTGCTTTCCTCCCTCAACAGCATTGATGAGCCGGGTCGTCTGGTCGACACCATGGCTGCCCACATGGCGCTGAAGATCGAGCAGAAGCAGGAAATTCTCGAAATCATTGACCTGTCGGCCCGTGTTGAGCACGTGCTGGCGTTGCTGGATGCCGAAATAGACTTGCTGCAGGTCGAGAAGCGCATCCGCGGTCGCGTGAAAAAGCAGATGGAGCGCAGTCAGCGCGAGTACTACCTGAATGAGCAGATGAAGGCCATTCAGAAGGAGCTCGGAGACAGCGAGGAAGGCCATAACGAAATCGAGGAGCTGAAAAAGCGCATCGATGCCGCCGGCCTGCCCAAAGACGCGATGACCAAGGCCACCGCCGAGCTGAACAAGCTCAAGCAGATGTCGCCGATGTCTGCCGAGGCCACCGTCGTTCGCTCCTACATCGACTGGCTGGTCCAGGTGCCGTGGAAGGCACAGAGCAAGGTCCGTTTGGACCTCGCCCGTGCGGAAGACATCCTCGACGCCGATCACTATGGTCTGGACGAAGTCAAAGAGCGGATCCTCGAATACCTCGCCGTTCAAAAGCGCGTGAAGAAAATTCGTGGCCCGGTGCTGTGCCTGGTCGGTCCTCCTGGTGTGGGTAAAACTTCGCTGGCCGAGTCGATTGCTCACGCCACCAACCGCAAGTTCGTCCGCATGGCCCTTGGCGGCGTGCGCGATGAAGCTGAGATTCGCGGTCACCGTCGTACCTACATCGGTTCGATGCCAGGTCGTCTGATCCAGAAAATGACCAAGGTCGGTGTGCGTAACCCGCTGTTCCTGCTCGATGAAATCGACAAGATGGGCAGCGACATGCGCGGTGACCCGGCGTCGGCGTTGCTGGAAGTGCTCGACCCCGAGCAGAACCACAACTTCAACGACCATTACCTGGAAGTCGACTACGACCTGTCCGACGTGATGTTCCTGTGCACCGCCAACTCGATGAACATTCCGCCGGCGCTGCTCGACCGTATGGAAGTCATCCGTCTGCCCGGCTACACCGAAGACGAGAAGATCAACATCGCGACCAAGTACCTCTCGCCCAAGCAGATCGCTGCCAACGGCTTGAAGAAAGGCGAGATCGAGTTCGAAGTCGAGGCGATTCGCGACATCATCCGGTATTACACCCGTGAAGCCGGCGTGCGTAGTCTTGAGCGTCAAATCGCCAAGGTGTGCCGCAAGGCGGTCAAGGAACACGCTCACGAGAAGCGTTTTTCGGTGACCGTGACAGCGGACATGCTCGAGAACTTCCTTGGCGTGCGCAAATTCCGTTACGGCCTGGCCGAGCAGCAGGACCAGGTAGGTCAGGTGACCGGTCTGGCCTGGACGCAGGTCGGCGGCGAGCTGTTGACCATCGAAGCGGCGGTTGTTCCGGGCAAGGGTCAGTTGATCAAGACCGGTTCGCTGGGTGATGTGATGGTCGAGTCGATCACTGCCGCGCTGACGGTTGTGCGTAGCCGTGCGAAGAGCCTGGGCATCCCTCTGGACTTCCATGAGAAGCGCGACACGCACATCCATATGCCGGAAGGTGCGACGCCTAAAGACGGCCCGAGCGCAGGCGTAGGCATGTGCACGGCGCTGGTGTCGGCACTGACGGGGATTCCGGTCCGCGCCGACGTGGCCATGACGGGTGAAATCACCCTGCGCGGACAGGTACTGGCTATCGGTGGTCTCAAGGAGAAATTGCTGGCCGCTCACCGTGGTGGCATCAAGACCGTGATCATCCCCGAAGAGAACGTGCGAGATCTCAAAGAGATCCCGGACAACATCAAGGCCGACCTGCAGATCAAACCGGTTAAATGGATTGACGAGGTCCTCCAAATTGCGCTGCAATACGCGCCGGAGCCCTTGCCGGACGTGGCTCCCGAGATGGTTGCCAAGGATGAAAAGCGCGAGTCTGACGCCAAGGAGAGGATCAGCACGCATTAGTCTGGGAGGCCTTCCTTGACAGGTTTTTGGAGCCCTTGCTATAAAGCGGCTCTTCAAGCCTGTTCAGGCCGCTCAGTGTTCGTTTGGTTACACCAAAAAAAACTTAGAAATACTCAAATATATAAGGGGACTTAGAGTGAACAAGTCGGAACTGATTGATGCCATCGCCGCATCCGCTGACATCCCGAAAGCTGCTGCTGGCCGTGCGCTGGACGCTGTAATCGAATCCGTCACTGGCGCTCTCAAGGCTGGCGACTCTGTTGTACTGGTAGGCTTCGGCACTTTCTCCGTCACTGATCGTCCTGCCCGTACCGGCCGTAACCCTCAGACCGGTAAAACCCTGGAAATTCCAGCGGCCAAGAAACCAGGCTTCAAAGCCGGTAAAGCTCTGAAAGAAGCCGTCAACTAAGTTTCTTTTTACTTTGCCCGCCCAGGACAGCGTTATCTCTGTTCGGGGCGTGAAGCGGCAAGTGCGGTTGCTCAAGCGCTGGACTGTCACTCGGGGAACGCACATCGAACCCCGTCCGCTTTGCAAGTTACGAGAAGGCGCATCCTCGGATGCGCCTTTCTTCTATCCGGATTCAACCCACGCTCCGCGTTACCGTGTGCAGCAGCCTGGTGAGTCGAGTACAACCCTCTGGGGGATACATGCTGCAGAATATCAGGGACAATTCACAGGGATGGATTGCCAAAACCATCATCGGGGTCATCATCGCTCTGATGGCCCTGACCGGGTTCGATGCCATTTTCCGGGCCACCAGCCACTCGCAGGATGCTGCGAAGGTCAATGGCGAGGAAGTCACCCAGGCAGAACTGGGTCAAGCGGTTGAAATGCAACGCCGCCAGCTGATGCAACAGCTGGGCAAGGATTTTGACCCTGCAATGCTCAACGAAAAGATGCTGCGTGATTCGGCCCTCAAAGGCTTGATCGACCGCAAGCTGTTGTTGCAGGGCGCCGCTGATTCGAAGTTCGGTTTCTCCGAAGCCGCTCTGGATCAACAGATGTTGCTGACCCCTGAATTTCAGGTCGACGGTAAATTCAGCGCTGATCGCTTCGATCAGGTCATTCGCCAGCTCGGTTATTCCCGTCTGCAGTTCCGCCAGATTCTGGGTCAGGAAATGCTGATCGGCCAGATTCGTGCCGGTATCGGCGGCAGCGCATTCGTCACTGACGCTCAAGTCGACGCCTTCGCCCGCCTCGAAAAGCAGACCCGCGATTTCGCCACCCTGACGTTGCCGGCCGATCCGACCAGCGCGAAAGTCACCGACGACGAGGTCAAGGCGCACTACGATCAGCACGCGAAAGAGTTTTTGAGTCCTGAGCAAGTGGTGCTCGACTACATCGAACTGAAGAAGTCTTCGTTCTTCGACAAGGTGTCGGTGAAGGATGAAGACCTGCAGGCGGCTTATCAGAAAGAGATCGCCAACCTGGCCGAGCAGCGCCGCGCGGCGCACATCCTGATCGAAGTCAACGACAAGACCACGGACGCTCAGGCCAAAGCCAAGATTGAAGAAATCCAGCAGCGCGTGGCCAAAGGTGAAGATTTTGCTGCGCTGGCCAAGGAGTTGTCTCAGGATCCGGGCTCGTCGACCAAGGGCGGTGACCTGGGCTACGCCGGCAAGGGTGTCTATGACCCGGCCTTTGAAGACGCGCTGTACGCGCTGAACAAGGATCAGGTTTCCGCCCCTGTTCGCAGTCAGTTCGGCTGGCACTTGATCAAGCTGCTGGGCGTTGAAGCGCCGTCGGTACCGACGTTCGCCAGCCTGAAGGAGAAGCTGACCCACGAGCTGAAGTCTCAGCAGGTCGAGCAGAAGTTCGTCGATGCGAGCAAGAAGCTGGAAGATGCGGCGTTCGAAGCGTCCGATCTGTCTCAGCCGGCTCAGGACCTGGGTCTGAAAGTGCAGACGACTGCGCCGTTCGGTCGCGAGGGTGGCGAAGGCATTGCAGCCAACCGTGCGGTGATTCAGGCGGCTTTCAGTCCGGAAGTGATGGAAGAGGGTTCCAACAGTTCTGCGCTGGAGCTGGATCCTGAGACCGTGGTGGTGGTGCATGTCAAAGAGCACCGTCAGCCTGAGCAACTGCCACTGGAAGCGGTGTCGGCGCCGATTCGCGCGCAACTGGCGAAAGAACATGCCAGCGATGCGGTGAAGGCCAAGGGCGAGGCGCTGCTGGCATCCCTGCGTGACGGCAAGGTGCCGTATGCGGCGACCAAGCAGGAAGGTCAGAGCTGGAAGGTCGTGGAAGCGGCCTCACGCAGCCAGGAGGGTGTTGATCCTCAGGTGCTGCAGTCGGTGTTCCGTATGCCGAAGCCGGAAGGCAAGGACAAGCCGGTTTATGGCAGTCTGACGGCAGCGGATGGCAGCTTTGTGATTGTGCGTCTGAACGGCGTGAATCAGGCGGCTCCGGCGTCGGATGAGGAGAAGAGCCAGTACCGTCGTTTCCTGTCATCCCGTGAGGGGCAGCAGGATTTCGCGGCCTACCGTAAGCAGTTGGAAGCGGCGGCGAAGATCGAGAAGTATTGATCGACGCAGGATGCTGTTAACAGAAAGCCCCGATTCGCGAGAGTCGGGGCTTTTTTGTATTCGCTGGGGTAGGGCAAGATCAAGAGCTTCTGCCGTTAGGCAGAAACCAAGGCAAAAAAAACGGCAGATCATTAAGCCCCAGGGCCGTCTGATCCACCGCTTTCGCCAGCTAGCCGGCGCTTGCAGGTCTTGCGCCCGTCTTCAGAGCGTCATCACGCTGAAAACGGGCAGGCAACCATCAACCTTCCAGATCACCCATCGCCGTGGTGTTGAAACCACCGTCGACGTACATGATCTCGCCACTGACACCGGACGCCAGGTCAGAGCACAGGAACGCGCCTGCGTTACCCACTTCTTCGATGGTCACGTTGCGACGCAATGGAGTCTGCGCCTCGTTGGCCGCCAGCATTTTGCGGAAGTTCGAAATACCCGACGCCGCGAGGGTACGGATCGGGCCAGCCGATACCGCGTTGACGCGGGTACCTTCCGGGCCGAGGCTGCGGGCCAGGTAACGGACACCGGCTTCAAGGCTGGCCTTGGCCATACCCATCACGTTGTAGTTCGGCATGGTGCGCTCGGCGCCCAGGTACGACAGCGTCAACAGGCTGCCATTGCGGCCCTTCATCAGGTCGCGGCCAGCTTTGGCCAGGGCCACGAAGCTGTAGGCGCTGATGTCGTGAGCGATGCGGAAACCTTCACGGGTGGTGGCTTGGGTGAAGTCACCGTCCAGCTGGTCGCCCGGTGCGAAGCCCACGGAATGCACGATGCAGTCCAGGCCGTCCCACTTTTTGCTCAGTTCTTCGAAAACCTTGGCGATTTCTTCGTCGCTGGCGACGTCGCAAGGGAAGCACAGATCAGCGTTCGAACCCCAGCTCTCGGCGAATTCCTCGACGCGCTTCTTGAGTTTTTCGTTCTGATACGTGAAGGCAAGCTCAGCGCCCTCGCGGTGCATGGCGGCAGCGATACCGGATGCGATGGACAATTTGCTGGCGACACCGACGATCAGGACGCGCTTACCGGCGAGAAAACCCATTGTTTTGTTCCTCTTCAGGTTAATCGACAGCTGCCGGCGCCAAGAAGGCGGCCTCCAGCAGCTGCTGTGTATAAGGATGTTGCGGTGCGGCGAAGATGTCTTCTGCCACACCCTGTTCGACCACTTGGCCTTGTTTCACCACCATCAGTTGGTGGCTTAACGCCTTGACCACCGCCAGATCATGGCTGATGAACAAATACGTCAGGTTGTACTTGGTTTGCAGGGAGCGTAACAGCTCCACCACTTGACGCTGAACGGTGCGGTCGAGTGCCGACGTCGGCTCGTCCAGCAAAATCAGCGCCGGTTTTAACACTAATGCCCGGGCAATGGCGATCCTTTGCCGTTGTCCCCCGGAAAACTCATGGGGGTAGCGGTGCCGGGTCGCTGGATCAAGACCCACTTCCTTGAGCGCTTCGACCACCGCCGCTTCCTGCTCCACCGGCGTGCCCATCTTGTGGATCCGCAGGCCTTCGCCAACGATGTCACACACCGACATGCGCGGGCTAAGGCTGCCGAACGGGTCCTGAAACACCACCTGCATCTGCCGCCGCAGCGGCCTGACCTGATGCTGGTTCATCCCGCCCAGCGATTGCCCGTGGAAGCGTATCCCGCCTTCGCTGCGAATCAACCGCAGGATCGCCAGGCCCAGCGTCGATTTGCCCGAGCCGCTCTCGCCGACAATCCCAAGCGTCTGGCCCTTGGGCAGACTGAAGTGAATGCCGTCGACGGCCTTGACGTGATCGACTGTGCGTTTGAACACGCCTTTCTTGATCGGAAACCAGACCCGCAGGTCCTCGACTTCCAGCATCGGTGCGCCCGGCGGATTGTTCGCCGGCCCGCCTTTGGGCTCTGCGCTGAGCAGTTCACGGGTGTACGGATGCTGCGGCGCGCGGAACAGCTCTTCGCACGATGCCTGTTCGACGATGCAACCGCGCTGCATGACACATACTCGGTTGGCAATTTGCCTGACGACGTTCAAATCATGGCTGATCAGCAGCAAGGCCATGCCCAGCCGGGCCTGCAATTCCTTGAGCAGCTCGAGGATTTTCAGCTGCACGGTGACGTCCAGCGCGGTGGTCGGCTCATCGGCGATCAGCAGCTCGGGCTCGTTGGCCAAGGCCATCGCAATCATCACCCGCTGGCGCTGGCCGCCAGACAGCTCGTGGGGCAAGGCTTTCAGGCGCTTGGCCGGTTCCGGAATCCCCACCAGCTCCAGCAGCTCCAGCGTGCGCCGCGTCGCGGCTTTGCCGGTCAGGCCCTTGTGCAGGCCGAGCACTTCGTTGATCTGTTTTTCGATGGACTGCAGCGGGTTCAGCGAGGTCATCGGCTCCTGGAAGATCATCGCGATGCGATTGCCGCGAATGCCCCGCAGGCGTTTCTCACTGACTGTCAGCAGGTCATCACCGGCGTAGCGAATCGTCCCGGTCGGGTGGCGCGCCAGCGGGTAGGGCAGCAATCGCAGAATCGAATGGGCGGTGACTGACTTGCCCGATCCGCTTTCGCCGACCAGCGCCAGGGTTTCGCCCTTGCGGATGTCGAAGCTGATGCCTTCGACCACCCGCTGCACGTTGGTGCCGTTCACGAATTCGACGGAGAGGTCGCGGATCTCGACCAGATTGTCCTGATTCATCTCATTTCCTCGGGTCGAATGCGTCGCGGGCGGATTCGCCGATGAACACCAGCAGGCTCAACATGATCGCCAGCACGGCAAAGGCACTGATGCCCAGCCACGGCGCCTGCAGGTTGGATTTGCCTTGCGCCACCAGTTCGCCCAGCGAAGGCGAGCCCGCGGGCAGGCCGAAGCCGAGGAAGTCCAGCGCGGTCAGCGTGCCGATCGCGCCGGTGAGAATGAACGGCATGAAGGTCATGGTCGAGACCATTGCGTTGGGCAGGATGTGGCGGAACATGATTGCGCCGTTCTCCATGCCTAGCGCCCGGGCGGCGCGCACGTATTCCAGGTTGCGGCCGCGCAGGAACTCAGCGCGCACCACATCCACCAGGCTCATCCACGAAAACAGCAGCATGATTCCCAGCAGCCACCAGAAGTTGGGCTGGACGAAGCTGGCGAGGATGATCAGCAAATACAGCACCGGCAACCCGGACCATATCTCCAGGAAGCGCTGGCCGATCAGATCGACCCAGCCGCCGTAAAAGCCCTGCAGCGCCCCGGCGATCACGCCGATGATCGAGCTGAGGATCGTCAGCGTCAGGGCGAACAGCACCGACACGCGGAAGCCGTAGATCACCCGCGCCAGCACGTCACGGCCCTGATCGTCGGTGCCCAGCAGGTTCTCCCGCGAAGGCGGCGCAGGGGCCGGAACCTTCAGGTCGTAGTTGATGCTCTGGTAGCTGAACGGAATCGGTGCCCACAGCGTCCAGCCGTCTTTGGCCGCCAGCAGCTCCTTGATGTACGGGCTTTTGTAGTTGGCTTCCAGCGGGAATTCGCCGCCAAAGGTGGTTTCCGGGTAGCGCTTGAACACCGGGAAGTACCACTCGCCGTCGTAGCGCACGGCCAGCGGCTTGTCGTTGGCGATGAGCTCGGCGCCCAGGCTGGCGCCGAACAGGATCAGAAACAGCCACAGCGACCACCAGCCACGCTTGTTGGCCTTGAAGCGTTCGAAACGGCGTCGATTGAGAGGGGACAGCGTCATATCAATGATCCCTGCGGTCGAAGTCGATGCGTGGGTCAACGAGCGTGTAGGTCAGGTCGCCGATCAGTTTCACCACCAGCCCCAGCAGGGTGAAGATGAATAGGGTGCCGAACACCACCGGGTAATCGCGGTTGATCGCCGCTTCGAAGCTCATCAGGCCAAGGCCGTCGAGGGAAAAGATCACTTCCACCAGCAGGGAGCCGGTGAAGAAGATGCCAATGAACGCCGACGGGAAACCCGCGATCACCAGCAGCATGGCGTTACGGAACACGTGGCCGTAAAGCACACGGCGTTGGGTCAGGCCCTTGGCCTTGGCGGTGATCACGTACTGCTTGCCGATTTCATCGAGAAAGCTGTTTTTCGTCAGCAGGGTCATGGTGGCGAAGTTGCCGATGACCAGCGCGGTGATCGGCAGCACCAGGTGCCAGAAGTAGTCGCCCACTTTGCCCAGCCAGCTCATCTCATCAAAGTTGCTCGACGTTAATCCGCGCAACGGGAACCAGTCGAAATAGCTGCCGCCGGCGAATACCACGATCAGCAGGATGGCGAACAGGAACGCCGGGATGGCATAGCCGACGATAATCGCCGAGCTGGTCCAGACGTCGAAATGGCTGCCGTGTCGCGTGGCTTTGGCGATCCCCAGGGGGATCGACACCAGGTACATGATCAGCGTGCTCCACAGCCCGAGGGAGATCGACACCGGCATCTTCTCCACGATCAGGTCGATGACCTTGGCGTCGCGAAAGAAGCTGTCGCCGAAATCCAGATGGGCGTAGTTCTTGACCATGATCCACAAGCGTTCCGGCGCCGATTTGTCGAAGCCGTACATGTGCTCGATTTCCTTGATCAGGCTCGGGTCCAGGCCCTGTGCGCCGCGATAGGTCGAGCCGGCCACCGAGACTTCCGCGCCGCCGCCCGCGATGCGGCTCGTGGCGCCTTCGAAGCCTTCGAGCTTGGCGATCATCTGCTCCACCGGACCGCCCGGTGCCGCCTGAATGATGACGAAGTTGATCAGCAAAATGCCGAACAGGGTCGGGATGATCAGCAGCAAGCGCCGCAGGATGTAGGCCAGCATGTTATTGCTCCGTGCCTTTTGATGACTCGGCGTCGGCCGGCACTTGATCTGGCGCGACTTGCACGGGAATGGCCGGCGTCGCGTCGGGTTTGACCCACCAGGTCACGGTGCCGATGTCGTACAGCGGGGTTTTGCCCGGGTGGCCCAAGTGATCCCAGTACGCCACCCGCCAGGTCTTGATGTGCCAGTTCGGGATCACGTAGTAGCCCCACAGCAGCGCACGGTCGAGGGCGCGAGTGTGGTCGATCAGGCTCTGGCGCGAGTCGGCGTTGATCAAGCCGTTCACCAGCGTGTCGACCGCCGGGTCCTTGAGGCCGATCACGTTGTAGCTGCCCGGTTTGTCGGCGGCGGAGGAGTCCCAGTATTCGCGCTGTTCGTTACCCGGCGAGCTCGATTGCGGGAAACTGCCGACGATCATGTCGTAGTCCCGTGAGCGGCGGCGGGTGATGTACTGGGAGACGTCGACCCGACGGATTTCCAGGTCGATGCCGATGTCAGCCAGGTTGCGTTTGTACGGCAGCAGCACCCGCTCGAATTCGGTCTGGGCGAGCAAAAACTCGATGGTGACGGGCTTGCCTTCGGTGTCGACCATCTTGTCGCCGACGATCTTCCAGCCGGCCTCCTTGAGCAACTGGAACGCCTTGCGCTGTTGCTCGCGGATGATGCCGCTGCCATCGGTGACCGGCAGTTTGAATTCCTCGGTGAACACCGATTCCGGCAGCTTGCCGCGCAGAGGTTCGAGAATCTTCAGCTCGGCAGGCGTCGGCAGGCCTTTGGCGCCCATGTCGGAATTGTCGAAATAGCTTTTGGTACGGGTGTAGCTGCCGAAGAACAGCTGCTTGTTGGTCCACTCGAAGTCGAGCAACAGGCTGAGGGCCTGACGCACGCGCACGTCCTGAAACATCGGTTTGCGCAGATTGAAGATAAAGCCCTGCATGCCCTGGGGGTTGCCGTTGGGAATTTCTTCCTTGATCAGACGGCCCTGTCTGACAGCCGGAACGTCATAGGCCGTCGCCCAGTTCTTCGCCGCCATTTCCTGCCAGTAGTCGAAGGCGCCGGCTTTCAGTGCTTCGAGCGCCACCGTGTTGTCGCGGTAGTAGTCGGTGGACAACCGGTCGAAGTTGTAGAAGCCCTTGTTGATCGGCAGGTCCTTGCCCCAGTAATCCTTGACCCGCTCGTAGCGCACCGAGCGCCCGGCCTTGACCTCGACCACCTTGTACGGCCCGCTGCCCAGCGGAATTTCCAGGTTGCCCTTGCTGAAGTCGCGGGTAGCCCACCAATGTTTTGGCAGTACCGGCAACTGGCCGAGGATCAGCGGCAGTTCGCGGTTATCGTTGTGCTTAAACTTGAACAGCACCGTGGTCGGGTTTTCGGCGACGGCCTGATCAACGTCCGCGTAATAGCTGCGGTACAGCGGCGAGCCGTCCTTGATCAGGGTCTCGAAGCTGAACACCACGTCTTCGGCGCGAACCGGATGGCCGTCGTTGAATTTCGCTTCGGGGCGTAGATAGAAACGCACCCAGCTGTTGTCCGGGGCCTTTTCGATCTTGCCGGCAATCAGGCCGTATTCGGTGAACGGCTCGTCCAGGCCCTGGCGGGCGAGGGTGTCGTAGATCAGGCCGATGTCGTCGGCAGGCACGCCCTTGCTGATGAATGGGTTGAGGCTGTCGAAGCCGCCAAAACCGGCGCTGCGCAGAATCCCGCCTTTGGGCGCGTCCGGGTTCACGTAATCGAAATGCTTGAAGTCCGCCGGGTATTTCGGCGCTTCGTTGTACAGGGTGATGGCGTGTTGCGGGGCCGCGTGGGCTGCACCGGTCACGCCCAGCAGCAGCGGGGCCAGCACGAACGGACTCAGAAACAGGCCGCCGGCGCGGGTCAGGGAGCGCAGGGCAGTCATTGGGTTTTCTCCGAAGGCTTGAGCCACCACGCACGCAGGCCCAGGGTGTAGGGCGGGGTGGTGACCATGGCGAACCGGTTGCGGTACGCCAGACGATGATTATTGAGGTACCAGTTGGGGATCATGTAGTGCTGCCACAGCAACACGCGATCCAGGGCGCGGGTGGCCGCCACCTGGTCATCCCGGGTTTTTGCCGCCAGCAACTGGTTGAGCAGGTTGTCGACCACCGGGTTGGCAACCCCCGCGTAATTTTTGCTGCCTTTGATGTTGGCCTGGCTGGAATGGAAATACTGCCATTGCTCCAGCCCCGGACTGAGGGTCTGGTTCAGGGTCATCAGAATCATGTCGAAATCGAACTGGTCCAGCCGCTGTTTGTATTGGGCGCGGTCGACGGTGCGCAGGTGCGCGTCGACGCCGATCCGCGTGAGGTCTTCGATGTAAGGCTGCAGGATTCGTTCTAGGTTGGGATTGACCAGAAGTATTTCGAAACGCAACGGCTGCCCTGCGCTGTTGGTCAAGCCGCGCTCGGTGAATGTCCAGCCCGCGTCGGCCAGCAGCCCCAGCGCCTTGCGAATGGAATCCCGGGGCACGCCGCCGCCGTCGGTTTTCGACACTTCGAAGGGCTGGGTGAACAGCCTGGTCGGCAACTGCTCGCGGTAGGGCGCGAGCATGAGGAATTCGCGGCCGGCGGGCAGTCCGCTGGAAGTGAATTCGCTGTTGGGGTAGTAGCTCGTCGAGCGCATGTAGGCGTCGTTGAACAGCGTGCGGTTGGTCCACTCGAAGTTGAACATCAGCCCCAGGGCTTCGCGCACGCGGATGTCGGCGAACGCGCCGCGACGGGTGTTCATGAACAGCCCTTGGGTCTGGGTGGGGATCTGGTGCGGGATTTGCGCCTTGATCACCTTGCCCTCGGTCACCGCCGGGAAGTCATAACCGGTGAGCCAGTTCTTCGCCTGATGCTCGATGTAGATGTCGAACTCACCGGCCTTGAACGCTTCGAACGCCACGTCGGCGTCGCGGTAGAACTCCACCTCGACGCGGTTGAAGTTGTACTTGCCGCGATTGACCGGCAGGTCCTTGCCCCAGTAATCCTTCACGCGTTCAAACACCAGACTGCGCCCCGGCCGCACCTGGGTGATGCGATAGGGGCCGCTGCCCAACGGAGGCTCGAAGGAGGTGGCCTTGAAGTCGCGGTTCTTCCAGTAATGCTGCGGCAGAACCGGCAGCTCGCCGAGGCGCAGAATCAGTAATGGATTGCCGGAGCGCTTGAACACGAAACGAATGCGATGGCGGTTGAGGATGTCCACCCGCTGCACTTCCTGCAACGCGGTGCGGTACTGCGGATGACCGTCCTTCAGCAGCGTTCTGTAGGAAAACGCCACGTCGTAGGCGGTAATTGGCTTGCCGTCGTGAAAGCGCGCTTCGGGGCGCAGGTTGAAAACGACCCAGCTGCGGTCGTCGCTGTATTCGACGGTTTTGGCGATCAGGCCATAACTGGAGGTCGGTTCATCACCGGAGGGGTCGTATTGGCCGGTGCCGACCATCAGCGGTTCGTTCAGCTCGCTGACGCCATACTGGCCGAAGTTGGGCGTCGAAATCGGGCTGCTGCCCTTGAAGGTGTAGGGGTTGAGGGTATCGAACGTGCCGTTGGCCATGATTCGCAGGGTGCCAGCCTTCGGCGCCTCAGGATTGACCCAGTCGAAATGCGTGAAGCTGGCAGGGTACTTGAGGACGCCGAATTGTGCGTAACCATGGCTTTCGCTGATGGTCGCGGCGGCTGTCGTGCTCAAGACCAGGCTGAAAGTCAGCAGCAGGTGACGTATCAAGTCGGCGGTCGATCCAGGCAGCGGTCGGTCACAGTAACAGCTTGTATCGGCTGGAAAAAGGGTGGTGCGGGCGGCTGGAGGGTGCCGACATGGGCGAGAGCCTGGGGGAGCGCGCTGGCTCCCACCAGAGCGCGGCGGGCGCTAGATCAATGGGGCAAATAAACCGTCAACGTCTGCCCTGGCTTGAGCGCCTGGCCGCTGCGCGGATTCCAGCGCTTGAGGTGCTGCATTTCGACGTTGAAGCGCTTGGCGACGAGGTACATCGAATCGCCTTTCTGAATCTTGTACTGCATCGACTTCTTGCCGGCGTCCTCGCCCCTGGCGCTGCTGTCGGCCTTGGCCACGGCACGGGAGCTGGCTTTCGCCGGTTTGCTGTTGTCCTGCATGACCAGCGTCTGGCCGACCTTAAGGTTCTGGCCGGACAGCTTGTTCCAGTGCTGCAAATCCTTGACGTCGACCTTATTGATACGCGCGATCTGCACCAGGTTGTCGCCCTTTTTCACCCTGTAGCTGCGGGTGCGCGCGGGCTTCTCGTCCACCTCGGCGACTTCCTCAAACACCGGCATCGCGTACTGCATGCCCGGTTGCACCGGAATCGTCAGCGCCTGGCCGCGTTTTACCTGGTTGCCGGACAGCTTGTTGATGTCCTTGAGGGTGCTGGTCGAGACCTTGTAGCGGCTGGCGATGCTGGCCAGGCTGTCGCCCGAGCGTACGCGGTATTGCTGCCAGTCGACCAGCTCTTCGGGCTTCATGTTCGACAGGTTCGCCGTCAGCAATTGGGATTTCGACGTCGGCACCAGCAAGTGCTGAGGGCCGTCGATGGTCAGGCGCTTCTTGAACGCAGGGTTGAGCTGGACCAGCTCGTCTTCGTCGATGTTCGCCATGGCGGCGACTTTCGACAGGTCCATGCGCTGATTCAGCTCGACCACCTGGAAGTACGGCTTGTTGTCGATCGGGTTGAGGTTGACGCCATAGGCGTCCGGCGACATGACCACCTGGGAGAGCGCCAGCAGTTTCGGCACGTAGTCGCGGGTTTCCTGCGGCAGCGGCAGGTTCCAGTAATCGGTGGGCAGGTTGAGCTTTTCGTTGCGTTCAATGGCGCGGCTGACTGTGCCTTCGCCGGCGTTATAGGCTGCCAGTGCCAGCAGCCAGTCGCCGTTGAACATGTCGTGCAGCTTGGTCAGGTAATCCAGCGCTGCCGTGGTGGACGCCGTGATGTCGCGGCGGCCATCGTAGAAATTGGTCTGGCGCAGGTTGAAGTAGCGGCCGGTGGACGGAATGAACTGCCAGATCCCCGCCGCATCGCTGCGCGACAAGGCCATCGGGTTGTACGCGCTCTCGATCACCGGCAGCAGCGCCAGCTCGAGGGGCATGTTGCGCTCTTCCAGTCGCTCGACGATGTAGTGCATGTACAAGCTGCCGCGGTTCCCGGCCGTTTCGAGAAACGACGGGTTGTTCGCGTACCAGAGGCGTTGCTGATCGATGCGCGGGTTGAGGTCGTTGCCGTCTTGCAGCTGGAAACCCTGACGCATGCGCTCCCAGACATCATGGGGCGGGGCCAGCGGCACGGGTTTGCGCGCGATATAAACAGGTTTCGGTTTGGTGCTGGCGACGGGGTGAGCGGCGCTGGCGCCGCTGCCGGATTCCAGGCCGCCGGTGCTCTGGCAGCCTGCCAGTGTCGCGCTCGCGACCACCGCGATTGCCTGGGCCAACCGAGTCAATGTGTCGGAATTGAAGGTTTTACGTATAGATGACGACATTGGCTGGGGGATAGTTCCAGGCGAAAATGTCGGGCGATTCTAGAAAGTGGCTGCTGAACGGTCAACCTTTCAGAATTTCCGTGCTGATTCGCCGCCTGTTTAGAACTTATCTTTCCATGCCCGCAGCACCGCAAAGACCTCTGTGGGCGTTGCGTTGTGGGTTCCGCTCCGTTCGTCTGCTTTTTGTTTCACGGAGATGACGGAGGCTCGCAGAAACGGATTGGTCTTGCGCTCGAGCGCCAGCGTCGACGGCACGCTGATGCGATTTTGCGCACGCCATTGCGTCACTTGCTCGAAGCGTTCCACTACGTCGGCATTCTCCGGCTCGACCGCGACGGCAAAGCGCAGATTGCTCAGTGTGTATTCGTGGGCGCAGTAGACAAGGGTGCTGTCGGGCAGCTCGGCGAGCCGGCTCAGGGAGTGATGCATCTGCTGCGGGGTGCCTTCGAACAACCGCCCGCAACCCGCCGCGAACAGCGTGTCGCCGCAGAACAGCAGCGGCTGTTGCGCGTCGGCGTGGTAAAAGGCGATGTGGCCCAGGGTGTGGCCGGGGACTGCATGGACGGCAAATGTCAGGCCGAGTACGGTGAGCTGGTCGTTGTCGGACAGGGCCACGTCCCGCGCCGGAATGTTCTCATTGACCGGGCCGTAGACCTTGGCGCCGGTGAGCGTTTTAAGTTGCGCGACGCCGCCGGTGTGGTCCGCGTGGTGATGGGTGATGAGAATGTCGGTCAGGCGCCAGTCCGGGTTGCGTTCCAGCCAGGCAATGACGGGGGCAGCATCACCCGGGTCAACCACGGCGCAGCGCTTGACGGCATTGTCTTGTAACAACCAGATGTAGTTATCGCTGAAAGCGGGCAGGGCATCGACCTGTATCATGGCGCGGTTCGCTTGGCTGGAAACATAGAGAAGCATCTTAGGGTCTGAACAGACTCGAGGCGAGTCTCTATCGCAATGACCCTCTCATGGAGACCGGAAATGACCGATGAAGCGTTCGCCCAGGCCGATCCTGAATGGCTTGAGCTGATCAGCGCCGCCCGCGACTGGCTGTCCGGGCCCTTGGGGCAGTTGTTGCTGGAAGAAGAAAGCCGCGTGCTGGAGCAAGAGCTCGAACGTTTTTTTGGCGGCTATCTGGTGCATTACGGCCCGTCGGCACAAACGCCGCCAGCGGCGAAACAAGTTCAGCGCAATGTGCGGCTGGGCGCGCCGTTGCCGGGCGTTGAAATTGTCTGCGAAGAGCAGGCCTGGCCGTTGAGCGAACACGCCGCGGATGTGGTGGTCATGCAGCATGGCCTGGATTTCTGCCTGTCGCCCCACGGCCTGTTGCGCGAAGCCGCCAGCAGCGTGCGTCCCGGCGGGCACTTGGTGATCGTCGGGATCAATCCCTGGAGCACCTGGGGCATTCGTCATTTCTTTGCCAACGATGCCTTGCGCAGGGCCCGCTGCATCTCGCCTTCACGGGTCGGCGACTGGCTCAACCTGCTGGGCTTCGCGCTGGAGAAACGCCGCTTCGGGTGCTATCGTCCGCCGCTCGCTTCGCCCAAGTGGCAGGCCCGTCTGGCCGGACTCGAACGTCTCGGCGATGGCTGGCAAAGTCCCGGCGGCGGCTTCTATCTATTGATCGCGCGCAAGATGAGTGTCGGATTGCGGCCTGTGCGCATGCCGCGTCGCGAGCCGATGGGCAAACTGCTGCCGTTGCCCATGGCCAAGGTCAATCGGCGCACGCCCGAGCCTTGATTGTCCGGCCGGCGCCACGCTTTCTCAATTTTCTGGAAACATCGTAATGAGCGATACCGTAGAACTCTTCACCGATGGCGCCTGCAAGGGCAACCCGGGCCCTGGCGGCTGGGGTGCGTTGCTGGTGTGCAAAGGCGTTGAAAAAGAACTCTGGGGCGGTGAAGCCAACACCACCAATAACCGTATGGAGCTGCTCGGCGCCATTCGCGGGCTCGAAGAGCTGAAGCGGCCGTGTGAAGTGATCCTGGTGACCGACTCGCAGTACGTGATGAAAGGCATCACCGAGTGGATGACCAACTGGAAGAAGCGCGGCTGGAAGACAGCGGCGAAGGAACCGGTTAAAAACGCCGATCTGTGGAAGCAGCTGGACGAGCAGGTCAGCCGGCACAACGTGAGCTGGAAGTGGGTGCGCGGGCATATCGGCCATCCCGGCAACGAACGCGCCGACCAGTTGGCGAACCGTGGGGTGGATGAAGTGCGCGGTATCAAGCACGGCTGATGGCTGAGTCCTGCGCGGGATCTCCGTCGTCCAGATGCTGCGCGGTCGTGGAGCAAACACGGACCCTGTGGGAGTGAGCTTGCTCACGAATGCGGCATTCCGGCTGCTAGAGATTGAGTGGAGGCACTGACCTCTTCGCGAGCAAGCTCACTCCCACACTGGCAGGTGCGGTCTGGCAAGGCCGCCCACATCCCAAAACCCCCATGCTAATATCCGCGCCTGAAGCTGAGGCGGTAGGCAATGACTGTACAAAACATCATCACTGAACGAAGGGTTGTCCTCGATACCGAGACCACCGGTATGCCCGTCACCGATGGCCATCGGGTCATCGAAATCGGCTGCGTCGAGCTGGTTGGCCGGCGTCTGACCGGGCGGCATTTCCACGTTTACCTGCAACCGGACCGGGAGAGTGACGAGGGCGCCATCGGCGTTCACGGCATCACCGACCAGTTCCTGATCGGCAAACCGCGTTTTGCCGAAGTCGCCGACGAATTCTTCGAGTTCATCAAAGGCGCTCAGCTGATCATCCACAACGCGGCGTTCGACGTCGGCTTTCTGAACAACGAATTCGCCCTGATCGGCCAGCACGATCGCGCCAACCTCAGCAGCTACTGCACCATCCTCGACACGTTGGCCATGGCCCGCGAGCGGCATCCGGGCCAGCGCAATAGCCTCGACGCCCTGTGCAAACGCTACGACGTCGACAACTCCGGCCGCGAACTGCACGGCGCCTTGCTCGACTCCGAGATTCTCGCGGAAGTCTATCTGGCGATGACCGGTGGCCAGACGACCCTGTCGCTGGCCGGCAACAACGATGGAGAGGGCGGCGCTGATCGTCCTTCCGAGATCCGCCGGATCGCCAACCGCACGCCGGGCCGCATCATCGTCGCCAGCGAGGCCGAGCTGGCGGAGCACGAAGCGCGTCTGGCCGTGATCGCCAAATCCGCCGGTGCCCCGGCCCTGTGGACTCAGTTGCTCGAGGCGCAGACTCAGGCCGAAGCCTGACGATGGCAGCGGCGTTCAAGGCCCTGCTTGCGCCAGGCAGCGGCCTTGAGAGAAGGTGATGTCGATCCGGTAATGGTGCAGGAGGCCCATGGTGAACACGTCCAGCCCGACTTTCAGCATTCGTGTCGCTGACGAGTGCTTCGAGGATTACATCCTCAACAGCGAATTCACGTTCACCGTTACCGGTTATGCCCGGGTGCAGATCGGCGAGCCCGTGGCGCAGTGGCCCGTCGAACCTGTCGAGCCCTACCTGAAAAACTACGGTATCGATTCCGAAGAGTTCTGCCATTATCGGGACGCCGCCGACAGCACTGTGCTGGTGGCCTGGCTCGATGAACAGCCGGTCGGGCATGTGGTGGTCAGCCAGCACTGGAACGGTTTCGCCCACATCGATGAGCTGGCAGTCGACAACGGCGCGCGGCGCAATGGCGTGGCGCAAAAGCTGCTGGACGTGGCGCAGTTCTGGAGCCGCAAGCGTGGTCTGCCGGGCATTACCCTGGAAACCCAGAACAATAATCTGGCGGCGTGTCGGTTATATGAGCGCTACGGATTTGTGGTCGGCGGGGTGGATCATCTGCGTTATCGCGCGATAGATCCGGGTACGCAAGAGGCGGCGATTTTCTGGTATCTGCTGTTCGACGGGCCTGTCGTCGATTGAAGCTGCAAGCCCGTATGGCCTGACTCGTGGCCGCGCGACGTGAGCGGCCTGTGTGTAAGGAGCCGGGCTTGCAGCAGCGCCTCAGCGCTCTCTTGTCAGTACGACCTTGCTTTGAATCAACTCGAATTCCTCTCCGCTCAAGTGCTTGACGCGGTCGCCAATGGCCAGGCGATAAGTTGAAACGGGCTCCTTGCCATCAGCCTCATCAGGCTGTGATTCACGGAATTCATGCACCGAGTAAACGCGTCCCTCCGCGTCCCGCGCATGAAATTGCCCAACTAGAACTGAAGCCATTTGCTTTGTAACCTCTGGAAATAACTGCTCGTTTTCGCTCGCATCCTAACACCGCGAGTGAATAAACCGTGTCCGCTTGTAAGGTAATTCCCAAATTTCTATCAGGACCTTATTCGCCTAAGGCAGTCAGACCGCGGTTTTCAGGGGGAGTTTTCGGCGCCCGGAAAAATAGTCGCGAGCGCAGGTTGCGCGCCCCGCGCGACGCACATGCGCCGATAACCCACGCTACAGCATCGAACCCTTCGATGATTAGCAACGGAAAAACAACACAGAATTGCGCACATGTTTCATCTATAACTGTTATCTCCTCCAACAGCAGAAGGTCCGTTTCATGAGCCAGGTTCATTCGATTGCAGTCATCGTCGGCAGCTTGAGGAAAGATTCCATCAACCGCAAAGTGGCCCGTGCACTGGCCGAACTGGCGCCGCCAAGCCTGAAACTGAGCATCGTCGAAATTGGCGACCTGCCGCTCTATAACGAAGACATCGACCATGATTCGCCGCCCGCGGCTTACACCGCATTTCGTGAAGCCTTGCAGGGTGCCGACGGCTTCCTGTTCGTCACCCCGGAATACAACCGCTCGGTGCCGGGCGCGCTGAAGAACGCCATTGACGTTGGCTCGCGTCCCTACGGCAAAAGCGCCTGGGGCAGTGCGAAACCGGCAGCGGTGGTCAGTGCGTCGCCGGGTGCAATCGGTGGCTTTGGCGCCAACCAGCATTTGCGCCAGTGCTTCGTGTTCCTTGACGTGCTGTGCATGCAGCAGCCGGAAGCGTACCTGGGCAACGCGGGCACCTTCTTTGACGAACAGGGCAAGCTGAACGAGAAAACCCGTCCGTTCCTGCAGAACATCATCGACGCCTTCGCCGGTCACGTTGAGCGCACGTCGAAAGCCTGATCGGCTGGATTGTCTTCCGATGAAAGGGCCTGCACGCCACTCAACGTGCAGGCCTTTCGCATTCATGGCCGGACGTCGCCGCGTCTTCGCCATTCAATCCTGAATTTCCCTCCCCGTGTACAGCGTTATGTACCGCAGTTGCGGTGGATTTCTTCCCTACGCTCCCAGCCTTTCCTGCCCCTGCCTGGCCGATGCCAGCCGCGGGCGTTTGTGCTCAAGGAGCTGCAATGCCTACCGTTACCACCACGTACTTCAACAGCGCGTCACTGCGACAGCGCTTTCTCGACGAAGTCGACCGCGCCGTTGCTGCCGGCGTGCTCCGCTCATCTGAACAGACCTGGCTTAAACGCGCGGCAGGCGCGATGGCCGCCGATGATCCCGATCCGGTCAGGGTCGATCGGTTGCTGCTCAATGACGGCCTGCCTACTTCGCTGGAACTCAGTGCTGCGCTGATGTTCAGCCACGGCCAGACCAGCGACCCACGGATATTTCTGTTCACGCTGGCGTCCGGCGTCGAGGCCTTCGACGGTCGCCAGCAGTTGCTGGAGGCATTGCTCGGCCGGTTTGCAAACAACGACCCTTCGGCGGCGTTCGAGTACGAGAAAATCGACGACAACGTTTTTCAGGCCCAGATGCAGGCCATCGTCGAATATCAGGCAAATTCGGTCAGGCAGTTCACCGAGCGACTGAAGCTGACGCCAGACTTGGTCGGCGCTGTCACCTCCGCGTTGGCCCTGCAACTGCGTCGGCTCTTGCCGGATCAGCAGATTGATCCGGCGAGGCACCTCATGCGGATGGTGCAACCGGCTTTCGGTGCCGGCGACGAGCTTGTGCTGATGACCCAGACCCTGTCTCAAACGGCGTTTGAAGCGTTTTGCCATGCCGAGCAGGCGCCGGGCGTGACGCCGCAATTCCTGGATGCACAGGGCCGAGTGGTGAGCGAACGCGACGCACAATTGTTCGCTCAGGCCATAACCGACACGATGTCTGCGCTGCCGGACCAATTCGCCTGGCTGCTGCGTGATTACTGGAGCCAGCAACGCGGGACCGGTTCCTGCCGCGACGTGGCGGTCCAGGTCTACGCGACCAGCCTGTGCCATGAACTCTACCGTTACGGCCACGAGGGTAATCTCAGTCGGCAGGAGCACGAAATGCTGAGGCCGTTGCTCATGTCCGGACCGCACTACATTTCGTCGGAAGCTCAGCTGCGCTGCAGACGTCTTGTGCTGCACGTGGCCGACGGAACAGCCACACAACTGGCCGGTACACTGGTGTTCGATTTCTCCCCGGCCGAGCTGCCGCTGCTGTGGTTTACCCCGGAGCACGGCCTGCGCCGATTTGCCAACCTGACAGCGCTGAGTGCTTTTTGCTCGACCCCGGAAGGGCGCGAGATGTTGCGCCCAACACTGGCGCTGGCGGACCAGCCGCTGTTGCTGCGTGAAGGTCATTTGACCCTTACGCTGGATAGCATCGACGGGCCCTTGTTCCGCGAACGGGTGGACTCCGTCCTTGCGCTCCAGCTGCGTAACCTGCAGTACGTGACGGGGTTGTCGGCTGAGCCCGTGAAGGTCTCAGCGATGTATGACGATGCGCTGGACGTGCGTTACCTGATCGACCCGCGTCAGATGCATTTCACGGCGGGGCGCTGGCGGCACGATCAGCCGATGGACTTCGCTGCCGTCTGGTGCAGCAGCGCCAACGATGACCTGATTCAGGTCGTCCCGGCGCCAGAGCCTGAGAGCGGCGTCTTTGAAACCTCCGCCTCCGGACCTTCCCGGCCCACTGCGCTACAGCCGTCGCCCCCGTCGTGGCTGGAGAGAACCCAGGTATCCGATGCCAGTGCGGCCCACCTGCGCCAGTTGGACAACTTTCTGGTCAGCTACGCCGAGCAGGCACTGCAATGCTATCTATGCGCGGCTTCGGCACGCGGCCTGCGCGCGAGTGAGATACGGGTGCGCTGGCTGGAATCGCTGCCGGTTGCCGCCTCCGATGTCGAGCCGAGTTCTGTCGCCATCAGTGAGTCCTTGCGCGCCACGTCAATGGATCTGGTGGCGCTGTTGCTTGAGCGCGTCAGTGGGCACCGTCCTGATCCCCTCTCGCACACGGCGCAGGTGCTGCTCACTTCTCAAGCTGCAGGGGCGCACCTTGATGTCGAACTGATTAACGTCATGCTCGAGCGCGTTGCTTCGGACTTCGTCGAGCGCTACCTCGACCGATTTGGACGATCGCGCACGGCCCTTGCGCGTCTGGGCGACAGGCAGCTGCAACCGGTTGCCATGGCGTTGGTGCTCAGGGAAGACGCGTTGCGCCTGGACCTGGCGCTGAGGCAGCGAATGGAGGTGGTCCCGAGCGAGGCGGCGCACATGGTCATGCAAGTGCTCAACGCGCCTGTCCGTGCGCAGAGATCAGAATCGGGCCTGTCGATGACCGAGGTGTTTTCGCTGTCGGTGGTATATGGATCCGGCGCCGAGGCCACCCTCAGCGATTCAATGGTGCTCTGGCAACCGCGGCGGACCGGTGCAGGTTTGATGTTCTGGAGCAGCGTGCAGGGCTGGGAGCATTTCGAATCCGTGCAGGCATTGACCGACAAACTAGGCAGTCGATTGCGCAGCGTGCACAGCGAGCGCTGGTTGGCTCTGGTGGGGGAGCGCGACCGTACGCTGTTGCGCAACCACCTGCGGGCGCAACCGGCGGAGCAGGTCCGCTTTGATTTCAGTCGCTGCAATGGCCATGCGATCGAGGCGTTGCAACAGACTGTGTTTAACCGCCAGTTACAGAACCTCCAGCAACTGTGCGCCCGTGCCCGGCGGTGTCGTTTTGAAGCCGGGCTGTTCACTCGCGTTGCCCGCGCCACCGAACTGGATGCGCAATTGGTCGACATGCTCGACGCTCTGGCGGTCCGAATCGACAACACATTGTTTGAAGAGCTGTTGCCGGACTGGTTCAAGTCTGCATCGGCCAGCGACATTCGTGCGTATAACGAGATATGGCGTCGTTTTTTTCTCGCCAGCGAAGGTGACGAGGATTTTCTCTTTGACCTCCCGACGCTGACTGAATACGCGCGCAGCAGGTTGTTCGATCAGCTGCGCAAGGATTTCCCCGAGCGCGATCTGGACCCTGACCAGATCACCGTTACCCAGCGTCGTTATGTCGCCGCGCCATCCGGCGTTGGGCAGATCCCGTCAGCGATTCCCGCCGCCACCCTTGAGCACAGTGAGTCTCTCACTGATTACGCCATCAATCGCTTCGTTGATTTTCCAGAAGCGGCGTTGAGTATCCACTCCGCCGAATACCCCGATATCGGCCGCCTGATGACCCCGGACTATGTGCGCAGGACTGCCCGTGGGCTGGACGTCGGCGCAGGGTTCCGAACCCTGTTGCGGCAGACGTTGACTCCAGCGGACGTCAACTGGGGAAAGCGCAACACGCTGTTTGTCAATCAACTGCCACCGATGATGCAGGCGGTGGCAATGCAGCAGAAGCTGCAAGGAAAGCTGAGTCCCCGAGCCTGCGAATTCATCTCGCAGGTGGTTGAAATGCCCGACGGTATTGCCCGCGAACCGTTGGACGGTGAGCGCACGATCATCAGTACCCTGCGGCTGGTCGCCGATGAGGGAATGACGCCCGATGCTGTCAAGGGCGTTTACCTGATCTGTGCCGAGCACCCTGACAGCGGCCCGGTGATTTTGCACGCGGTGTTCCACCCGGATTTAGTCTTCCGCGAGTACGCCAGCCTGTCTGCGCTGCTGGCCGATCTGCGCAGTGACGCAACGCTGCAACACCTGGTGCTCGAGCGACTGGACCCGGAGGTGCGCAAGCGATATGAGCACGGCGGGTTCATCGAGCCTCATCTGCCGTTCTTTGACCAGGGGCCGGGCGATGTGCCCACTCACACACCGGGGCCGGTCACGGTTTCGCTGGCTGAAGAAAAAGGCAACTCGCTGCAGTTCATGTTCACCGACACCGTGAGCCTGCTGGTGGACATTGGCGCGTCCGATACGGTCACCACCGAAGAGGCCGATCAGGCGTCGCGCAAGTTTTTGGCTTCGCTGGGGTTGGAGCAGGCGCTGAGCATTGTGCCCGGCAAGTTCGCCGCCATGGTCGCGTTTTGGCAGAGCCATACGCTGTTTCGTGCATCGGCTGCGTCGGCGGCCGGGCGTCACTGGGGCGAGGCTATTTCCGAATTTTCTGCCGCGTTGGGCGTGATGGTGACGGCCAGGGAACAGGCCGAGAAGGACGAGCTGATCGGGGGCGATCTGGTCACGGACGAGGAGTTGACGCCGCCAGAGTTTTCCTGGGGCGGCGTCACACTCACCGCCGAGCAACTGAAGCGTTTGCAGGCGCTGGAAGCCCGAAACATCTCGCTGAAAGACCTGCGTCGCGATGAATTGCTGAGTCTGTTTATGGACCCCGCCAACGGAAAGGCCTATGCGGCGGTCGCCGGACGGGTCTATGAGGTGCGCCGCCAGGCCAAGGATGGCAGATGGATGATCATTGGCGCTGACCGCACACTCGGCCCGCGCCTCAGGCTGGATGACAATCAGCGCTGGCAGTTGGACATCGAGTCCGGTCTGAAGGGCGGGGGCGGCGCAATGACCAAGCTGCGCACACACGCGGCGGACGTCAGCGCCGATGACGTGTTGCTCATCGAAGCCAGTGGCATGCCCGAGATACGCAAGTTTTTTCGGGAACGCGCGCAGCATATCGGCGAGGCTCATCTGCAGGCCAAACGCTACCTTGAAAACGCTCTGGATAACCTGAACGTGCATGAGCCTGGGACTCCACTGCACCCGCGCGTCTCGCAGATCATCAGTGATTTTTTCGGTGTCAGTACGCCCGATCACGAGTTGCTGGTTGATACCGAACGCGCGATCAAGACGCTGTTCGATGAGGTCATGGATGCGTCGTTGTCGCCTTACTCATCGCCCCGGTTTGTGGTGGGCACCAACCGCGCGGGCCACGCAGCCACCATGGGCTTTGTGATCAAAAGAGACCCGAAAAAGCGCGTGTTCCTGACTGACCGGTATTTCGATGCGCCGCAGTTTCCGCTCACGCCCGAGGCGGCCACCCAAGGCTTCGATTGCCCGGCCCATTACCGCGCCGCGACGCTGATCCACGAACTCTCGCACCTGGCGCTCGATACCCACGACATTGCCTATCTGGAAAGCACGGCACCGTATCCGGACCTGTTGCAGGAAAACAACGCCAACAACATCAAGCTGAAAGCGGATATCCAGCTCATGCAAACCCATGGCCTGTCGCATCTGAGCGCAAGAGATGAGCTGTTTTTGCATTTGAAGGAGGGCGAATGGCGTGATTTCGATGAGGAAGAGGGCTTCGAGCATGATGCAATCCTGAAGCTCACCCGCAGCAAAACCATGGATGAAGCCCGTGAGGCGTTTCTCGGCGATGCACGCAAACGCAGTCGAGTTCTCCTGGCCAATGCCGATTCGGTGACCCTGCTTGTCCTCCAGTTGGGAAGACGCAGCTTTGTCGCGCCAAGCCCCGCGCCGGGCGGGCGCTGAGTGACAGACGCCGAGCCCTGAGGGGCTCGCGGTTTCTGGGGGGGAGGGGCGTGACCCTTACAGCGCGTAGTGCCGCAGCTCGCGGGCGATCAGCAAACGCTGGATTTCGCTGGAGCCTTCGTAGATCTGGGTGATCCGCGCGTCCCGGTAGTATTTCTCCACCGGATAATCCTCCAGATAGCCATAGCCGCCGTGGATTTGTATCGCTTTGGAGCAGACCCACTCGGCCATTTCCGAGGCGAACAGCTTGGCCTGGGACGCTTCGGACAGACAGGGTTTGCCGGCCGTTCTCAACCGCGCGGCGTGCAGGACCAAGAGGCGAGAAGCATTGATGCGGGTGTGCATGTCGGCCAGCAGATTGGCGATGCTCTGGTGCTCGATGATCGGCTTGTCGAACTGCACGCGGTCACGGGCGTAACCCAGTGCCGCTTCGAATGCCGCGCGAGCGATGCCCAGGGCCTGGGCAGCGATGCCGATGCGTCCGCCTTCCAGGTTTGAAAGGGCGATGGACAGTCCTTTGCCCCGTTCACCCAACAGGTTTTCCGCCGGAATCCGGCAATCGCTCAGGGTCACGGCGCAGGTGTCGGAGGCGCGGATGCCCATCTTGTGTTCCATCCGGTCGACGCGATAACCGGGGTTGTCGGTGGGCACCAGAAACGCTGACAGGCCGCGCTTGCCCAGGTCCGGGTCGGTGACGGCGAAGACAATTGCCAGCTGCGCGCGCTTGCCGTTGCTGACGAACTGCTTGGCGCCGTTGAGCACCCATTCGCCGTCTTTCAATTCGGCACGGGTGCGCAGGTTGTGGGCTTCGGAGCCGGCCTGGGGTTCGGTCAGGCAGAAGCAGCCGATGGCCTTTCCGCTGGCGAGCTTTTCCAGCCACTGTTGTTTCTGCCCGTCGCTGCCGTAGTTGAGCACCGGCCCGCAGCCCACTGAACTGTGCACGCTCATCAGCGTACCGGTGGCGCCGTCGGCGGCGGAGATTTCTTCGACCGCCAGCGCGTAGGCGACGTAGTCGATGTAGCTGCCGCCCCATTCATCCGGAACGATCATGCCGAGCAGGCCCAGTTCGCCCATCTTCGCCACCAGCGCGTCGTCGATCCAGCCGGCTTGTTCCCAGGCCTGAGCATGGGGCGCGATTTCATTGCGCGCGAAGTCCCGCGCCATGTCGCGGATCATCACTTGCTCTTCGGTCAGTTCAAGATCTTGCATAGGTCACCCCTCATGACCGCTGAAGAAGCTTGCCACGTGCTCGGCATCCAATGCCTGCACGCTGGAAGGGCTCCAGTGCGGTTTCTTGTCTTTGTCGACGATCAAGGCACGAACGCCTTCGATCAAGTCACCCCGTTCAAACCACTGGCGGTCCAGATGCAGCTCCAGGGCGAAACAACGCTCCAGCGGCAGATGCCGGCCGCGGCGCAGCAGCTCCAGAGTGACCGCCATCGCCAGCGGTGAACGGGTTTGCATCAGATGCGCCGTGTCGAGGGCCCAGGCATGGGTGTCGTAGACGCTGACTTCTAGCAATTGTTCGATGATGCTCGGGACGTCCGGCAGGCCGAAGAAATGATCGATGGCCGGGCGCAGTTTTGCCAGCGGCGGCGCAGGCAAGTGCTGCACGCCGAGTTTCGCCAGCGCGCCCTGCAAATCCTTGAGCGGGGTCAGGCTCCACTTCAGGTTATTGAGCTGCAGATCGAGGTCATTGAGGCGTTCGCTGTTGAGGTACCAGTCCGCCATCCCGCAATACAGCGCATCGGCGGCCTGGATCTGCACGCCCGTAACGCCCAGATAAATCCCCAACTCGCCGGGCACACGGGGCAGAAAGTAGCTGCCGCCCACGTCAGGGAAATAACCGATCGCCACTTCCGGCATCGCCAGACGGCTGCGCTCAGTGACCACGCGAAGGTCCGCGCCCTGGGCCAGGCCCATTCCACCGCCGAGCACGAAGCCGTCCATCAAGGCGACGACGGGTTTGCGGTAATGATGAAGGGTGAGGTCCAGCGCGTATTCTTCGACGAAGAAATCCAGGTGCTCGGTCCGACCGGCCTGAAAGCTGTCGTACAGCGAGCGGATGTCGCCGCCGGCGCAGAAGGCCTTTTCGCCGGCACCGCGCAGGACCACGGCGTAAACGTTGTCATCCTTTGCCCAGGCGTCGAGCTGGTACTGCAGCTGCCGGACCATGTGCAGGTCGATGGCATTGAGGCCCTGGGGGCGGTTGAGGGTGAGGTGACCAATGTGATTGCGTACGTCGGACAGAACGCTCGCGCAGGCGGATTGCTGCGCCGCGTATTCGGCAGGTATGACCTGAGCCGTCATCGCTGACTCCCTGTTGATTATTGTTGTACTCAATCCCCGGCTGTACCGCCGGGGTCCGTGAGGGTGCTAACGGATGCTACCAGCGCCATTTTGCAAATGACAATGAAGTTTCCGGCAGGGATGAGCACATCAGCGCTGTCACGCCTGCAAGCTGAACAACGCCATCGCTGGCTGACCACCGACTTGTGGGAGCGAGCTTGCTCGCGAAGAGGCCCTTACACCCGATATATCTTTAGCGCCTGAGATGCCGCCTTCGTGAGCAAGCTCACTCCCACGGGGTCCGCGTCTGCTGCGCCATCTGTGGTAGCCGAGCCACATTGGGAAATCCTGGAAGTTGGAGGATTTCCGTTGCCCCCTGTCACGCCTGCAAGCTGAACAACGCCGTTTGTGGCGCGTCGCTGATCCAGCATTCGCTGACGGTCCAGCCCGCACGCGCGGCCAGTTCGGTGAACGATTCAACCGTGAATTTGTGGGAGTTCTCGGTGTGCAGGCGTTCCCCGGCGGCGAAGCGGAAGGTGTGTCCGGCGACCGTGACGCTTTGCTGTTTGCGGCTGACCAGGTGCATTTCCATGCAGGCCTGTTCGGCGTTCCACACGGCCAGATGATCGAAGGCAGACACGTCGAAGTCGGCGTGCAGCTCGCGATTGATGCGGGTCAGCAGGTTCTTGTTGAACTGCGCGGTCACGCCGTCGGCGTCGTCGTAAGCGGCCACCAGCGTCTGCTCATCCTTGACCAGATCGACACCGACGATGAAGTGGGCGTTTTCCCCCAGCACATCGTGGGCGCTGTGGAGGAAATCAACGGCCTGCTCGTGGCTGAAGTTGCCGATGGTGGAACCCGGAAAGAAACCCACGCGGGTGTGGCCGTCGGCTTCTTCAGGCAGGGTGAGCACCCGGGTGAAGTCGTCGACTTGTGGCGCGACGATCAGCGCCGGGTAACGCTGGCGCAATGACCGCGCGGCCTTGTTCAGTGCTGTCGCACTGATGTCGATCGGCACGTACACCGCGATGTGCGGCGCGGCATCCAGCACCAGACGGGTCTTCTCGCTGGCGCCACTGCCAAATTCCACCAGTGCTGCGCCCGCCGGAATGGTCGCAGCGATCTCGCCGGCGATGCGTTTCAGCAACCCGGTTTCGGCGCGCGTCGGGTAGTACTCAGGCGTTTCGCAGATGGCTTCGAACAGGTCGGAACCCGCAGCGTCATAGAAATACTTGGGCGACAGGGTTTTCTGAGCGGCGCCGAGACCGGCCACCACGTCGCGGGCGAATTCGCTGTCGTTCGGGTCAACCACGCCGGGTTGACGGCTATCCCGGGCCAGGCGCAGGCCCGAGACCATCCAGCGTTTGTCGGCGTGGAAAAAGTTGCGGTAGGTCAGGCGGCAATGATCGGGCGACGTGACGCTGGCACCGCCGCGCAGAACCATCTGATTGACCATGAACTTGCCGTTGTACTCACCGACTGCGCCCACTGAGGGCTTGAAGCCGGGGTAGGCGCTGTAGGCACTTTGCGTCCACTGCCAGGCGACGTCGTCCACTTGCTCCAGCAAACCGGCGCGGGCTGCGGCTTCCCATTCGGCTTCGGTGGGCAGGCGCGCATCGGCCCACTGAGCAAAGGCGGCGGCTTCGTAGTAACTGATGTGCGTGACCGGCGCCGAAGGGTCGATCGACTCAAGGCCGCGCAGGCTCATGCGCTTCCAGCCGTTCTCGTCGTGCTGCCAGTACATGGGTGAATTCCAGCCGTTTTCCTGCACAAGGGTCCAGCCTTCGGACAGCCACAAGGCAGCGGTGTGATAGCCGCCGTCAGCAATAAAGCTCAGCCACTCGCCGTTGGTCACCAGCCGGTCGCTGATTTCGAAGGACTGCAGATAGGTGGTGTGGCGCGGGCCTTCGTTGTCGAACGAAAAGCCGTCGCCGTCGTGGCCGATTTCGGTCAGGCCGGCGCTCAGCGGCTTGAAATGACCGCGACGGCCCGACAGGTCTTTCGGCCAGCGCGGGCTGTAGGCCGGTTTCAGCGACGACAGGCTGAACAAATGAAGGATGTCCATCAGCAGCAGTTCCTGATGCTGCTCTTCGTGGGCCAGGCCGAGTTCGATCAGGCTGGTCATCTCGTCGCTGAGCGGCGTCATCAGCAGCGTCGTCATGTTTTCGTCGACGTGCCTGCGATAGGCCAGGACCTGATCGACGCTCGGCCGGGTCATCAGGCCGCGCTGCGGACGCGGATGACGCGGGCCGACAGCTTCGTAATAAGAGTTGAACAGGTAGCCGAACGTCGGATCGAACGCTTCGTAGGCCGGCAGGTTCGGCGCCAGCAGAAAGGTTTCGAAGAACCATGTGGTGTGCGCCATGTGCCATTTGGCCGGGCTGGCATCGGGCATCGACTGCACCACCATGTCCTCGGCGCTCAAGGGCTCGACCAGAAATTCGGTACGGTCGCGCACGCTCTGAAAGCGCTGGCACAGGGTGTGGGTGGAGGATGTTTCGCGAAGCTGGCGTAATTGGCGCGTCATCAGGTGCTCTCCGGCGTAGCCGATGCCCGGTGGACCCGGTGGAGTGATTCCACGCAGCCAGGCGGTACGGCGATTCAGGGTTTGAGGCGTGCGTTGTGCGGAATGTTCAACCGAAATATCCAAATGAAGGACGGCCACTTCCCACGAGTACGTTGATGCCTTGGATCATCAGCGTTTTGCATGGATTTAACGGCACGCACCGAGTGTAGTCCCGGCACGGGCTGATTCGCGCAGTCGGTGACCGATGGCCAATCTGCGCGCCGTCTGCGGTAACCTGCTGGCCATTCGCTGCAAGTGCACTGCGCACAACACGTGTTTCGCGGGCAAAAGCTGAACCTGCGCGGCGACTCACAGTCTGCACAACAGCACTTGCGTCACAGATAGCAGTGGCTTTTCAGGGTATGTGTCAGGTGACAAATGAATCACGCCAGATGAATGAACCGGTTTTTGGGGACGCGCATGAATGATCTATCCAGTCTGCTGGGGGCGCTTGATGAAGCGCAGACCGGGCAGCAGGAAGTGGTGATCGCCACGGTGGTCAAGGTCGAGGGTTCGGCTTACCGACGCCCGGGTGCGCGGATGGTGATCGCGCCGATGGGCGAGGCGACCGGCACCGTCAGCGGCGGCTGCCTCGAAAGCGACGTCAGCAAAAAGGCCTGGTGGCTGACCGCCAATGGCAAGCCGTCCCTGCGCACGTACAGCACCGGCGAGGACGACGACGAACTCGAAGACGCCGAACTCAGCTTCGGCCTGGGCTGCAACGGTACGGTGCACATCCTCTTCGAACGGATAGATCCCCAGGCGGCAAGTCTGGTGGCTGACGTGTTGCGCGAGGTCAAGGCCAGCGGTGTTGGCGCTGCGCTGGCGACGGTGATCGGCACACAAAGCGAACGTCATACGGCGCTGGGCGAGCGGGTGGCGATTCGTTCATCCGGGCAGGTGCAAATCGACATGCGTGAGCGCTGGCTGGCGACGGCGGTGGCCGAGGACCTGAGAACGGTGCTCGCTGCCCGCCGCTCCGCCACCCGTACCTACGACAGCGCGGACGGCGCCGTTGAAGTGCTGCTGGAGTACATCGCAGCGCCGCGCCGGCTGGTGATCTTCGGTGCCGGGCATGACGCGATGCCCTTGGTCAGCATGGCGCGGCTGCAGGGCTGGCACATCACGGTGATCGATGCGCGCTCGCATTTCGCCCGTCCTCAGCGTTTTCCGGAGGCCGATCAGGTGCTGTCGGCGCCGCTGCAGCCAATGCCCGAACTCCACGCGATGGTCGCCGACGCTGCCGTGGTGGTGATGACCCACAGCCTGAGCCAGGACCGCCACTGGCTGGGGCAGGTTCTCGAGTCAACGCCGCGCTACATCGGCCAGCTCGGGCCACGCAGCCGCACCGAGCGTTTGCTCGACGAACTGCCGGATCAGGCCCGTGAAGCCGCTGCGCAGGCCAGCCTGCATTACCCGGTCGGGCTGGACCTGGGCGGTGACGCGCCCCACAGCGTGGCGTTGTCGATCCTCGCCGAGATCAACGCGGTGTTCAACGGCCGCAGCGGCGGGATGCTCAAGCACCGGCAGGCGAGCATTCATGCGGTGGATGTCACACTGGAGCAGGCGCGGGAGCTGAGAATGATTAGCTGAGCATGATCAGCTAGCCTTCACAGGCGGCCGCTTTCATAGCGGCTGGCCCCATCGCTTTTCAGTGGCTCGGCACGGCATTCATCAGGTCCGCTCAATGAACGACAAGTACAGACCCCACGACTGGGCTCCCCACGAGCGACCGACGTTGCCGGGCTCGCCGTCGACGCCCTTGCACGCAACGCCCAAGCGCTGGGCCTATGCCATCGTCGGGGTGATCGTGGCGTTGACCGGCGGGCTGGGCAACGCGCTGGTGGTCGCCAACCTTCAATATCTGCAAGGCTCGCTGGGCGCTACCCAGGCCGAGATCGCCTGGCTGCCCGCCGCGTATGTCATGACCAACGTGTCGATGAACCTGCTGCTGGTGAAGTTTCGCCAGCAGTTTGGTCTGCGCGCGTTCACCGAAGTATTTCTGGTGCTGTACGCGCTGGTCACCTTCGCGCACCTGTTCGTCAACGACATCGAATCGGCCATCGCGGTTCGCGCTGCCCACGGCATGGTCGGCGCGGCACTGAGTTCGCTGGGCCTGTACTACATGATTCAGGCCTTCCCGCAGAAGTGGCGCATGAAAGCCTTGGTGCTGGGCCTCGGCACCGCTCAACTGGCCACGCCGCTGGCGCGACTGGTTTCCGAAGACCTGCTGCAGATTGCCGAATGGCGCGGGCTTTACCTGTTCGAACTGGGCATGTGCCTGCTGTCCCTGGGTTGCGTGCTGATTCTGAAACTGCCCCCAGGCGACCGCTTCAAAGCCTTCGAGAAACTCGACTTCCTGACCTTCGCCTTGCTCGCTTCAGGCTTCGCTGCGCTCTGTGCGGCGTTGTCGCTGGGGCGGATTGAATGGTGGCTTGAAGAGCCCTGGATCGGCATCGCCCTGGCGTCGTCCATCGTGCTGATCCTTGCCGGGCTGTGTATCGAGCACAATCGCACCCGACCGTTGTTGATCACCCGCTGGCTGGGCAGTGGCCGGATGATCCGCTTCGCCTTCGGCGTGCTGCTGACGCGGATCGTGCTGTCGGAGCAATCCACCGGCGCGGTCGGTTTTCTTCAGGGGATGAATCAGGGCACCGAGCAGCTGCACACGCTGTACCTGTTCATGCTGTTGGGCAGCGTCGCGGGCCTGGCGGTCAGCGCGCTGACGATTGATCCGCAGCACCTGTTCAAGCCGCTGATCATCTCCCTAGCGCTGATGGCGATCGGTTCGAGCATGGACAGCTTTTCCACCAGCCTCACCCGTGAACCGCAGATGTATTTCAGCCAGTTTTTGCTGGCGTTCGGCGGCACCTTCTTTCTAGGGCCAACCCTGGTGCTGGGGATCAGCGGGGTGATCAGCAACCCGCGCAACATGGTCAGTTTTTCGGTGATGTTCGGGATCACCCAGAACGTCGGCAGCCTGATCGGCTCGGCGCTGCTGGGCACCTTTCAGGTCTGGCGCGAGAAATTTCATTCGGCGCACATCGTCGAGCACGTCACGCTGATCGACGCTCAGGTGCAATCGCGCCTGCAAAGCGCGAGCGGTGCGTATATTTCGGCCATCGCCGACCCGGCCGCGCGTACCAGCCTGGGCATTCGCTCGCTGGCAACCGCCGCCACCCGTGAGGCCAATACCCTGGCCTACAACGACGTATTTATGCTGATCGCAGTCATCGCGGTGCTGACCATGATCTGGATCACCAGCCGCGCCACCTGGCTGTGGATCACCACCGAGCCGGTCGCGCCGTTTACGCCGGCCACACCTGCGGCATCTCCCTTAACACCTTCTGGCGCTCAACCTTCATGACAGAACCTGGCAAACCTTCTGGCACCCCTCCAAACAGCGCTTCAGGCGGCTCTTCTGGCAATGCGGCGTCCAACGCCGCCCCGTCACAGGCAACTTCCGCAGCGCCCGCGCCGGCGGTCATGCCGGCCACCACGCAACCGCGTTCGGCGCGCATACGCCTGGTGTCGGCGATTCTGTTCGGCGGCATTGCCCTGGCGGGTGTGCTGGTCGTGCTGTACGCGTGGCAGCTGCCTCCGTTCAGCAGCCCGATCGAAAGCACCGAGAATGCCCTGATTCGCGGGCAGACCACGATCATCGGCCCGCAACTGAGCGGCTACGTCTACGAAGTGCCGGTGCAGGATTTCCAGTGGGTCAAGCAGGGCGATCTGCTGGTGCGCATCGACGACCGGATTTATCAGCAGCACCTGGATCAGGGCATTGCTCAGTTGGGCGTTCAGCAGGCCGCGCTGGCCAATAATCTGCAACAGCGGCGCAGCGCCGAGGCCACCATTGCCCAACGTCAGGCCGCTATCGCGAATGCCCAGGCGCAGAGTGACAAGGCCGCTGCCGACCTTCGCCGCGGTCAGGCACTGGTGACCGATGGCTCGGTGTCGAAAAGCGAATTTGACGTGACCCGCGCGGCAGATGCACAAGCAAAGGCAGCATTGGCCGAAGCCAAGGCGGCGCTGGAGATTTCCCGTCAGGACCTGCAAACCGTGATCGTCAATCGCGGCTCGCTGGAAGCGTCGGTGAAGAATGCCGAAGCTGCCATCGAGCTGGCGCGCATTGACCTGACCAACACGCGCATCACTGCGCCTCGGGACGGTCAGCTGGGGCAGATCGGGGTGCGCCTGGGGGCGTACGTCAACTCCGGTGCGCAGTTGATGGCGCTGGTGCCGCGCCCGCGCTGGATTATCGCCAACATGAAAGAAACCCAGATGGCCAACGTGCGTCTGGGCCAGCCGGTAAGCTTCACCGTCGACGCCCTGGAAAATCTGAAGATGCGCGGCCGGGTGCAGCGCATTTCCCCCGCAGCGGGGTCCGAGTTCAGCCTGCTGCCTGCCGACAACGCTACCGGCAACTTCGTCAAGATCGCCCAGCGCATTCCGGTGCGCATCACCATCGACGACGATCAGCATGACGTGGACCGCCTGCGCCCGGGGATGTCGGTGGTGGTCAGCATCGACACCAGTCAGGACGGCGCCGTGCCGCCGGACCCCGTGGATGGCAAGGTGGATTCGGTGAACGGCCGCTGAATCGGCCCGCCTGTCTCGCCGTGTATCCCGCTCCACGGCAGATACGTGCTGATTCATTCACTGATTTCCCGGACACATCCGCGACACCTCCCGGACGTTGAATGGCGGCTCCGAGGCAATACGCCTCGGCCGCTCTTTCAACCAACGCGCCCAGTGCCCGGAGCCCGCCATGAACTGGAAAAACCTCACCTCCGCCTTTCTGTCCGCCAAGCTCATCAGCGATGTGGGTGACCGGCCATGTTTCTGATCGCCTTTCTCGGCGGCATCGTCACGGTGCTCAGCCCCTGCATCCTGCCAGTCGTACCCTTTCTGTTTGCCCGGGCCGATCGGACGGCGGGTTCGGTACTGATGACCCTGTTGGGGCTGACGCTGACGTTTGCGCTGGTCTCCAGTCTGGCGGTGGTCAGCAGTGACTGGGTCGTGGCGGCAAACGGTATCGGCCGCAATATCGCGCTGGTGATCCTGATGCTGTTTGCCCTGTCGCTGCTTTCCGCCCGCGTGGGCCACTGGCTGATGCTGCCGCTGGTGTCGCTCGGCAATCGGCTCGACCCGGCGACGCGGCGCTTGTCCGGTCCGTCTGCTTCATTACTGATCGGCGTTGCCACCGGCCTGCTGTGGGCGCCGTGTGCCGGGCCGATTCTAGGCATCATCCTCACTGGCGCCATGCTGCAAGGGCCCAGTGCGCAGACCAGCCTGTTGCTGCTGGCGTACGGGCTTGGCAGCGCAGTGTCGTTAGGGGTGCTGATCTTCGCCGGACGCGGGTTGCTCGCGCGGCTGAAACTGTCGCTGCCGGTCACTGCCTGGCTGCGCCGTGGCGTTGGGTTCACTGCGTTGCTGGTGGCCGTGACCCTCGCCACGGGCTCGCAGAATCAACTGCTTGCCGGCACCTCATCCGAGGGCGCAGCAGCGGTGGAAAAGGGCCTGCTCGGCGGCGTGCCCAAAGTCATCGATTACGTCGTCTCCAGCGTCAAAGCCGCAGCGGCACCGGACGTCAGCAGCCAGGGCGCGATGCCTTCGTTGTCCGGGGCTACCGCGTGGCTTAACTCGCCGCCGCTGAGTGAGGCATCCCTGCGCGGCAAGGTTGTGCTGGTCGACTTCTGGACCTTTGACTGCATCAACTGCCAGCACAGCGTTCCTTACGTCAACGAATGGGCGAAGAAGTACGAAAAGGACGGCCTGGTGGTCATCGGCGTGCACACGCCCGAATACCCGTACGAACGGCTCATCGACAACGTGCGCAAGCATGTCGCGAGGCTGGGCCTGAATTACCCGATCGCCATCGACAACGACTACGCCATCTGGCGCGCTTTCGACAATCAATACTGGCCCGCGCATTACCTCATCGACGCCAGGGGGCATATCCGCTACACCCACTTTGGCGAAGGCGCCTACGACACCCAGGAGCAAGTCATTCGCCAGCTGCTCGACGAGGCCCACGCAAAGGGCTGAAGCGAGAGGCGCTGACGAATGAAAGGTCGCGCTTACACCATGCGTTTGACAGTGTTGTCCTTGCGCACGAAGTGGTGCCAGATCGCCGCGACCACGTGCAGGCCGATGACGTAGTAAAAAATCGTGCCCAGCAGGATGTGGTAATGCTCCAGTGTTTCGGCGGTGTCCTTGGACATGTCGAACGGCGCCGGAATGCTCAGGGAGGTCAGGGGGATGGGCAGGGCGCCGCGTTCCAGCAGCACGGTGAACAGACCCAGCAGGGGTTGCGCGAACAGGAAAGCGTACAGCGCGTAATGAGACAACGTGGCCGCCAGACGCAATACGCCCTCCAGGGGCGGGGTGATGCCCGGCGGCGTATGGCGGTGGCGCTCGGCGATGCGGAAAAACGCCATGACCAGCACGACGATGCCGACCCAGAAATGCGTTTGCACGACGAAGGTTCGCGCGTCACTGCCACGGGCCAGTTGGGTACGGCTCAGGATCAGCGCGTAGGCGAGCACAATCAGGATCGCCATCACCCAGTGAAACCAGCGGGCTTTGTAGCTGTAGCGTTCGGTATCGGAAGGTTTGCTCACGGTCAGGTCTCTTGGTCTGTTTTTTTGATCTGGCGCGGCGCAGTCACTGCCGCAGCGCTTTCATAACCCAACGTCTGGCGGCCGTCGAGGAGAACGTGCAATTCGAACGGCGCCTGGGGCCTTACCCACTTGCCCTTGAAACCTGCCCGTCCCATTAACTCCTCCTTCCGAAAGCCTAACTAACTTGAATGGTATGACTAATTAATTCAGAGATTATGGCGCCCGATATTCAATTTGCTTATTTCAGCTCCATACTATTTTGCACCTGTTCCTGTACTTCATTTTTAATGTCATTCGTTTGAGTAACTTCAAATAGTGGAAGAATTTTAAATATCCCTTCATATTCATATTAGAAATAAACAGCGCCGTTACTTATTCTGATTTGGCATTAAAATTCCGTTGAATTCCGTTTGACAGGTTTCCCGCTTGGATCCATCTTAATGCCTCGACGGCTCAGATCCCTGACTATCAGCTTGAAAAAGCTGGCATTTTGCCCATATGCAACCGGGGCCTCGAAGTTTGTGAATCTATCGAAAAGGAAAGGGCATCTTCATGGATGTTTCAGGCTTCGTTCACCTTTTAAAACGTCATAACTCTGATGCGCAAGTCTGGTTTGATTCGTCGCCGACTGTATATAAAGGCTGCGTGAAGAAGTTGCTGTGGGCTTATCCGGATGCGCACAATTTTATTACCGGATTATTGCCCAATGAACCGGATAGTTCGGATGCCGGCGTCAGCGGGGCCACCACCAACCCGACGCTGATCAGTCAGGCGGTCATGAGCAATGCAGCTCATTACCGTGATTTTCTCCACACCCTGCCCCCTTCGATGTTGGCAGACGCTCGGCTGCGACAGCTCTACGACCAGGTGGTCATCGACAGCGCCCAACCGTTGCTGCCGCTGTTCAAGCGTTCAAGAGCCCGATACGGCTGGCTGTCGGCGCAAATCGAGGGCGGGCACTGGATGAATCAGGACGCGCTGGTTGTCCGCGGGCTTGAGCTGGCGGCGCTGGCGCCGAACATCATGATCAAGATCCCCGGCAGCGCCCAAGGCTATCGCGCCATCGAACAATTGGTGGCGCGGGGTTGCTCAATCAATAACACCTTCTGCTTTACCGTCTCCCAGCTGGATGCCTGCCTCAAGGCCATTCACGCCGGGCGTCAGCGGGCGCACGCCAACGGCGTGAGCACGGAGCGGGCGCGTTACGTGGTCAGCTTCATGATCGGTCGGCTGGGTGCGGAAGCGGAATTCGAGCGGCAAGCGCGGGGCAGTCGTATCCACCTCAGCCGCACGGATAAACGCTGGGCCGAGCTGGCGGTGTATCAGGCGATGCAGGCCCTGATGCGGCGGCGCGAGACACCAGCGCAACTGTTGTTGTGCAGCATCAGGGTCGACACCGATGCGCGTGGACGCGAGCATTGTTGGCACCTGCAGCGCACCGGGGCCGACACCACGCTGTACACGCTGACACCCCAACTCATCGAGTTCCTCGTGCGCCGTCAGCAGGCCGGGCACAGCATCGCCCCGGCGACGGAATGGGTGCAGATTCCCGGCAAAGTCCTTGATCGTCTCCTGGCCATTCCGTATTTCAACCAGGCGTACTTTGAACGCGGCCTCACCCCGGACGAATACGCCCGTCATCCGGCCTTCCTGACTGCAGGCAATGACGTACGCCTGGGCGTGCAGCGCCTGCTTGGTTTCATCAACGACACCCTGGATCCGCCAGGTGTCACGCCTCGCATTGCGCGTCGTCCAGCGACCGTGGAGGGGCGGGCATGAACCGGATGATTGGCCTCTGGGCCCATCCGCGCTCGCGATCGACGGCGCTGGAAAGGGTGTTCATCGAGCGCGGTGATTTCGAGGTTTTCCACGAGCCGTTTTCGCACATGGCGTTCGACGAACAATCAGCCATTCCCCATGGGGACCTCAACTGCGGGATGCCCCGTGACTACGAGTCGATCAAGGCCCTGTTGCGTGACACCCGCCAGCGCGCCCATGTTTTCCATAAAGACATGGCCTATCACTGCCTCGACCGGTTGAAGGCCGACGCCGAGTTTCTAACGGAGCAACAGAACGTCTTCATCATTCGCGATCCGGCCCGGGCGATTCTGTCCCATCACGCCATCTTCCCGCAGATGCCGGCGCACGCGATCGGTCATCAAGCGCTGTACGAAATCTTCCGGGAGGTCAGGCGGCTGACCGGCCACACCCCCTGTGTGATCAACGCCGAGGACCTCGCAAGCCACCCGGAGCACACCGTGCGCAGGCTTTGCGACCACCTGCAACTGGATTTCATGCCCCAGGCATTGAGCTGGAGTGCAACGTGCCCCGAGCAATGGAAGGCCTGGCGCAGCTGGCACAAGGAGGCCGAGAACAGCACCAGGATCATGCCCGGCAGTGCTGATTTCGATGAGCGTCCTCTGCACGCCAATCCCCACCTCATGACGTATTACCAGCTGCATCGACCTTTCTACGAGCGTATGAATCAGTTCACCGAGCAGGGACAGCCATGAAAAAAATCGTCATCACCGGCGCCGCCAATGGCATCGGCAAGGCCACCACCATAGCCTGCGTCAGAGCCGGCTATTACGTCATCGCAGCGGACATTGACCGGCTGGGCCTGCAGTCGCTTCAGGCAAGCCTGCCGCTGCACCGACTCGAAACCCACCTGGCGGATTTCTCCCAGGCGCACGTCTATCAGTCGTTTATCGGCAACCTGTACGACCTTCACAAACACCGGGCGCTGTATGCCCTGGTCAACAACGCCGGGATCTATCACGGCAAAAGTGTCTACGACTACAGCGACTCGGAAGTGGACGAGATCTGGGCCGTCAACCTCAAGTCGCTGGGGTTCCTGTCCAAGGACTTCGCGCGGCGGGAGTCGGCGGCGGGTTACTCGCGCAGCATCGTCAACATCACATCGGTGGCAGGGGAGGTCGGGAGCATGGATGCGTGGTACGGCGCGACCAAGGCGGGCGTGATCGGCCTGACCAAATCCAACGCCTGGAACTTCGCTCCCCGGATCAGGGTGAACGCCGTGTCCCCGGGGCTGATTCGCGACACCTCGATCCATGACCGTATTCCCGATCCCCGCCGCAGGGAGTACGAGCGACAGGAAATCATCAAGGAGCCCATCCAGCCAGACGGCGTGGCCGACGTCATTCTGTTTCTGCTGTCGGAACAGAGCCGGCACCTGACCGGAAAAGTCATCGCAGTGGATAACGGCGCTTACCCGCGCTAGTGATCGGGAACACCACCGTCCCTCACGTCTTTCAGGGAGAACACCATGCACCGCAAAAAACTGCTCATCGTTGGCGGCGGCAACCTGTGCCTGCAAATCCTGCAGATCCTGGCCCCGCGCAATCAATTTGAATTCCACGTCGCCGGTCGCGATCTCGAAAAGGCCACGCGGATGTGCAATTTGATCCGACTGGCCGCGCTGCAACAGAACGTCACGGTCCAGATTCACAGCCATCAGATGGACTTGCGCGAGTCGTGCATCAGCCGCAATGCGGAAACGCTGTTACAGATCCGGCCAGACATCATTCTCAACTGTGCCTCGCTGCAATCCTGGCGGGTGATCACACAACTGCCGGCCGAACGCTTTGCTGCTCTTGATCAGGCGCAGCTCGGGCCCTGGCTGCCGATGCACCTGGCGCCGGCCTACGCGCTGATGCGAGCCGTCAAACAGTCCTGCCCGAAAAGTCTGGTGGTCAACGCGGCGTTCCCTGATGCAGTCAATCCGATTCTTTACAAGGTCGGCATGGCGCCGGACATCGGCATCGGCAATATCGCCAACCTGATTCCGGCCACCCGCAGCGCCGTAGCGCATCTGTCCGGCTGCCTGCCAACGCAGGTCTGCGCCAAACTCGTTGGCCACCACTATTTCAGCCACAGCGTGCCCCGCCATGGCCTGCCGCCGCAACGGCTCGAAGCCAGCTTCAACCTGACGTACTGGATTGATGGCGAAGAGCGCACCGACGAACACACGGCGGAGGCTATTTTCGGTTGCGTCGCCCGTGAATTCAGCCGGTTGGGCGGCGTCGACGGGCAATATCTCACCGCCATGTCGGCCGTGACGGTGCTGGAAAATCTCCACGCCGAGCATGAGGTGCGGGTCCACGGTCCAGGCCCCCAGGGGTTGCCCGGCGGTTATCCGGTCAAGGTCGGCATGGGCAAGGTGCTGCTCGACCTGCCTTACGGCGTGACCCGGGAAGAGGCGATCAAGGTCAACGAAGCGGGGCAGCGGCTGGACGGCATCCAACTGATTCGCGCCGACGGCACGGCGGTGTTCGGTGAGGCACAGATGCAGGTCATGCAGCGTGAACTGAATTTCGCCATGGCCGAGATGCGCGTCTGCGACGCCGCCGCCTGGGCGGAGGAACTGGGTAGCAAATACCTGGCGTATGCCGAGGGCGCTCAGCACAACAGCGGTCATCACACAGGAGTCGCCGCCCATGCCGCCGGTCATCGCGCTTTCGCCTGCTGACCGACTGGCCGTCGCCGATCACGACTATGCCGGGCAATACGCCGTGGACTTCGTCGAGCGCTGGGATGAATTGATCGACTGGGACAAACGCGCGGCCGGCGAGGGGTCGTTCTTTTATGATCTGCTGCGCCGGACAGGGGGCTGGCGTGTGCTGGATGCCGCGACGGGCAGCGGCTTTCATGCGGCGCAGTTGCACAAGGCCGGCTTCGACGTCACCGCCTCTGACGGGAGCCCGACCATGGTGCAGCGGGCCCGACGCAACTTCGATCGGCTGGGCGTCGACGTGCCGGTCCATCGTTGCGACTGGCAAGCGCTGGATGCCCGCGTACTGGGGAAGTTCGACGCGGTGCTGTGCCTCGGCAGTTCGCTGTGCCACGTGTTCGACCGCGAGGCTCGCATCGCCGTGCTGAAAAGGTTTCGGCAGATGCTCAAACCCGGTGGACTGCTGCTGATCGATCAGCGCAATTTCGAAGCCATCCTCGCCGGCCGCTTCAGGTCATCGGGGCGCTATTACTACTGCGGCGACACCGCCAGCGTCAGCCTCGGCGAGCTGGACGAGTCGGTGTGCGAGTTCGTCTACCGCTTTGCCGACGGGGCGCAGTATCGGCTGCGGGTGTGCCCGATTCGTCCGCGCCAGTTGCAGGACGAACTGCGCGCGGCCGGCTTCCGCGCCCCCCATGCGTACGGCGATTTCAAACCGATCTACGACGTCATGAACGTGGACTTCATTATCCACCAGGCCCACGCCTGACCCTGACTCAAGGAGGAGCATTGTCATGATCAGCCATACCCCTGGCCTGACGCAGCACCACAATCTGGTGCCGTATCCGTTCACTCCGATCATTCCGGCCACGTGCGTCGCCAGACCCCGGGTCATCTGGTTGACCGGCCTGTCGGCGGCGGGCAAATCCACCATCGTCGACAGCCTCAACCCGGTGCTCCGGGCGCGCGGGTTGACGACCTGCATTATGGACGGCGACTCCGTGCGCACCGGTCTGTGCCGCGACTTGAGTTTTTCTGCGGAGGATCGTGAGGAAAATGTGCGGCGGGTGGCGGAAGTCGCGGCGTTGATGGTCGAAGCGGGGTTGACGGTGATGGTGGCGTTGATTTCGCCGACCCGCTCGGCTCGGAAGTTGGCCCGCACGATTGTTGGCAGTGCGCGGTTTGTGGAGGTGTTTGTGGACGTGCCACTGGCGGTGGCTGAAGCGCGGGATCCGAAGGGGTTGTACCGCAGGGCCCGGGCTGGGGGGATTCCGGGCTTTACCGGCGTGGATTCGGCGTATGAACCGCCGGTGTTTCCGGAACTGCATATTCGCAGTGATCAGGTTGAGGTGGGGCGGGCGGTGAGGATGATTGATGACTGGTTGTTGGCGCGGGGGTAGGCGATGGCCGCATGGGTTGCGATCCAACACCCCCGCCGTGCGAGTCCGTGATTCCCCTCGCCCAGATCGATCTCCCCCGGCTGAAGGCGGCCCCACTAAATCAACGTATTCATCCGGTGGGGCCTTCTTGAGACGAGCCGCTCCCATAGCCGCTGAGCGCGCAGTTACTTCTCCTTGATGTGGGACAACGCCTTGTTCGCCTGGTCGGCGCATTTCTTGAAGTCGCCCGATTCATGGGCTGCTTTGGCCTGTTGATGCTCATGGTGACCTGACGAGGTGAAGTCAGCCTCCGTCGCTGCCTTCAGCTTTTCGAGTGCCGCTTCGCACTCGTGGTGATCATCCTTGGCAAACGCAGGTCCTGTGACGATAAGTGCTGCAAGCAGAGATGAAGAAAGAAAACGCATCGACCACTCCTTTCAAATAACAGCCATTAATAAACAGAAATTAGCGCACTTAGAGATGCTTCTTGGCTTCCTTATCCAGATGCTTATCCGCTTTATGACGCTCATCGTCGTCATGTTTAACGCCTTTATCCACTTCGTTGGCGTCATGCTTGACGCCTTTGTCTGCTTCCTTGGCATCATGATCCACGCCCTTGTCCAGCTCACGATTGTCGTGACGAATCCCCTTTGCCATTTCGTCTTCGGCGAGGGCCAAAGGAACAACGGACGCAGTTATCAGCGCCGTGATGAGCGCAGACGAAACGAGCTTGTGCATGGTAATACTCCTGAGCGAACGTCGAGGTCCTCATGACCCCATCGCTTTTCAGCGTAGACAAAGTCCAGCAAGATGAAAGGGGTTTGGCGACCTCATCGGTGGCGGGGCCTCTTCGGTTGGAATCTACTCAAAAAAAGACCCGAACAATGACCGCACATTCTCACCTTCAAGCATTCCTGTGATCGGTCATGGCGGGAATGTGCTTGGGTTTAGCGCAACCACGTGGTGGTTCGAAGAAACCGACTGCGCTCGACCGATCAGACGCGCATTCCCGCGGAACTCTTCAAGCATGCTGGCCACTGAGTTTAAGCGCGTACCTGTACATTCCTGATCAGCACGCGACCTCACTGCGCAGCCTCGGAGAACACGTCCATGCTTGAGCTTGATTCCCGCACCAAAGTCATCACTTTTGACTGCTATGGCACCCTTGTTCAATGGCATGACGCCGTACGGCGCGCGGCTGCCTCCATCCTTGAGCGGCATCTGACGGTTACGGCCTCAAAGGAAAGCATCGCAAGTTTCGCGGCTCGCCTGCGTGAGATAGCGATGGAGCATCAGCAACAATCGCCTTTCCTTGAGTACGAAACGGTACTCGGTGCGAGCCTGAACCAGGCGTTGCGTGAAGCCGGTCATGACGCCACGGCGGCAGACCTGGGGACATTGCTCGCGACCCTCAGGCGGATCGAGCCCCACCCTGACGTACCCAAAGCCCTTGCCCGGCTGCGCCAGCATTACCGGATTGCCGTCATCAGCAACACCTCGGATGAGCTTATCGCCGACACCATTACGGCAATCGGTACGCCAATCGATTTCGTTATCACGGCCCGGCAGGCGAGGGCTTACAAGCCTGATCACGCGCTTTTCCGCCACGCTTACGCCACGATGGGTGTTACAAAAGAGGAGACGATCCATGTCGCCATGGGCCAGTTCAGTGACTTGAAGGTCTGCCAGGAACTGGGGATCCGGTGCGTCTGGATTGATCGAGAGAGCGAACCCCTCGATCCCGCCTGGAAACCTGACGCCGTATTGAAGGACCTTTCCGGACTGCCGCAGTTGCTGATGCCGTCCTGACACGCCGGCTCGACTGTCGGACACCACGCTTATAAGGGGGGCTCACGTGCTGGTTACCGGAATCCTCTGGATAGCGTTTTTCATCATCAACTTCAACGTAGTGATGATGATTCCGCTGCTGCCTTTCATTCAGCGTGATTTGCACCTTTCTCCCAGCGAGTCCGGGTGGATTTTGGCTGCTTTTCCAGTGGTGGCGCTGATCAGTAACCTGGCGCTTGGCCCGCTGATTGATCGCCTCGGCAGGAAGCTGTTCATCATCGTGGGGGGCGTGGCTTGCTGCCTCACGCTGCTGCTCACCGCCGCATCCCACAGTGCTTCGATGATCGTGCTGAGCCGTGCGGCGACAGGCCTGTTCATGCCGATGATCGGCGCATCCATTTTTGCCGCCCTGGCGGACTATGTCCCCGAGGCCAAGCGCGCCAGAGCGGCCGGGTATGTCACCACCGCAGCGCCGATTGCCTTTCTGTGCTCACTCTCCATGGGCGTCGTTGTGGGAGGGCTGCTGTCGTGGCAAGTCACGGTCATCGGCCTGGCGGTTGTCTGCGCCGCTCTTGCCGGTCTGGCGCTCACCTTCCAGGCACCGCCTTCAGCCTCGTTGTCCTCCTCCACAATTAGCCGGGCCATGTACAAGGAGCGATTGACGTCGCTGTCGGCCAGCCCCGGAACCCGCCCGTTGATGGCGGCGTACTTTTGCTGGTCGATTGGCGTGTACGTCTTTCTGGGGCTTTACCCGAGCTGGCTCGTGCAACACGGGCTTTCATCATTTAGCGTCGATACCGTCGGCTCGGTCATCTTCATTGGCGAGGTCGGCGGACTCTTCGGCGCGATGCTTTCCGCGAGGCTTGCCAGCCGATTCAACAATCCGTTGCGTTTGTGCGCCGTTGCCTCGGTAGCGATCGCGGCGGTGATTCAGGTGATCCCATGGGGCGAAGGCTCGCCGTTTGCACAAGGCGCGGCCTACATGGCCTTCGCGTTCGGACGAGACCTGATGCTGGCGCTGATATTGGGCGATGCCATGCGGCTGGTTGAAGCGTCGCGAAGAGGAAGTCTTAATTCATCGCTCAATGCGGTGTATCAAACGGGGGGCACGCTGGGTGGGTTGTTGAGCGCCTGGCTGTATGGCTTGAGCGCCGGGTATTTTGCGAATGTGGTGGTCGCTTCGTTGGCGTTTGTGGCTTCTGGGGTTTTGCTGCATGGAATTTCGGGGGCGAGGTTTCGTTCTTGAGCGCGGGGCGGTGTATCTACGAACTAGACTTCTTGCTCCCAGGCAAACGCTGATCATTAAGCAAGACGTGTTGAGCAGACGCATACGCAGAAGGGCTTGCCGCGAACCTACTTAGCTAACAACCGTCGGCGCTATGCGCCGACAGTACTTTTTTACACACTCTGGGCCGAAAGCTGCAACAGGCGCTCCTTACGGGTACCCCTTTTAATATCGACCCTAGGGCTCCCCATTTCTGCCATGCAAACGAAAGCCGACGCGCTCGTTGAGCCTCTCATAATAATCCCTCACCGCTGGCAATTCAGGATGTTCCATCGGGGTTTCAAACCATCGATTGACCGAGAGAGCAATCGGTATGTCAGCCAGCGAAAACCTGTCACCGGCGACATATGCGCCCGTCGAAGCCAACTGGCGCTCCAGTATTTGCATGTGCCGGGCCCAATCCGCGCACCCGGCGGCAAGCGCGGCAGGATCTTGATGGGCAGGCGAATACCTGACTAACGACATGAATGCGTAGCTCCAGGACCGGTTGAGGTCTGAGGCTTGCCAATCGGTCCATTGGTCGATTCTTGCCCTTATTCTCGCTTCGGTGGGATACAGCCCCCACGCCTCATAGCGCGTGGCAAGGTAGCGAATGATGGCGTTGGATTCCCACAAAGTGAAACCATCATCCTGGATGACCGGGACCATGGCATTGGGATTCAATGCAAGGAATTCGGGCGAGCTGGTGGGTTTGAAACCTGCGCCCCAGTCTTCACGCTCGAAAGGGATGTTGATCTCTGTACAGGCCCACAAAACCTTTCGCACGTTGATCGAAGTCGCTCTGCCCAGAATCCGCACCATGTCTTAGTCCTCGTCTTGAGATGGGAAATCGTCTATGGCGATGGTGCATGGGTCAAGGGGCATTTTGTTGAACGCTTATGGCCGTTCTCTTTCGGTCATCGTTTGCAGTAGCGCTCTCGCGGAAGCGCGCGACGGGAAGAACATTCGTTTGCGGATGTATCCGCATGCACCGCAAAGATAAGCATCCTTCGGCCCCATTTCTTTACGCGGAACCGATCTGCCCTCCCGCGCCACACAAGGGCTACCCACTCACCACGCGAACCTCACAGCGATCGCCCCGTTACAACATCCAGCACGCCTGCACCTGTGCAAGCGGTCATGAGTGGGCTTGGGGCACTGCCAACCGACCTTTCAGTTTGGAGAAAAAACGTGAAATTACCCGGACTCGGCGCCTCGCCGCCCAAGACACCTGATATCACCCCCCATGCCTCCAGGCCCGACGGCAAACCAACCCCTGACGCTGCAAAGCCGTCGAACACCCCCACTGATTCCGGCAATGGCGGCAGCCGAGCCACCGGCAACTTCAGCAACGTGGCTCAAGGCACCGGGGCTCTGGCCAGCGGCGGCTCGGCGATTTATCGGGCTGATCAGAGCACACAGAATTCGCAGTACGCCACGCAGTCCGCCACGGGCGCGGTCAACTATGGCAGCCCTGCCGGGAATGGCGGGCCGGCCGTTATGCAAAACAAGTCGCTGGCTGAGCAAAGTCAGGGGTTGAGCAACAGCGGTGAGGCGTCGAAGCCGTCTTCTCCCTTGATGGAGCTGCTTGATAAGTTAATCGGGGCTCTGCTGCAGCCGTTCGGCGGCGGGGCGAGTGCGCATTCCGCCGGCGATTCTGCCCGGAGTCAGACCAGGGATGCCCATGTGGACGAGAAAGGTGCTGACAAGAACGGCCTGGCTTCCGCCGCTGGCGAAGTGGGCAAGGCAATGTGGATGGTCCCCGGTTTGAGTGGCGTGGCGACAGGCATCGGTGAGTCTGATGGCAGTGTTGGCGGGATACTCAAAGGCGGTGTCGAAGGCGGTTTGCATATCGCCGAAGGTGGGGCCAAAGGCCTGATCGGCGGGGGCGGCAATCCGGTAGCCATGGCGGCTGGCGCCTATGCCGGCGCCTTGTCAGAAACCAAAGCTGCACCAGAAGAGGTGCGCACCGTAGCGGGCACGCTCTAAACGATTCTTGCCGCATGCTTCTTTCTGGGAGGCATGCCTGGCAGGAGCGGCAGTCAGGTTGGCGCGCGTCGGCTGTGGATGTTTCCTTCCCCTTTGCGCCCGACGTGGGCTTTCAGGGTGGCCTGTTGGCGGGCGACAAGGTCGCGCGAGATCGAGGCGAGGCACGGTTTAATGCACACCGACCCTGACCCTGACCATTCGAAGCGAATTTTCCCCCCCCGAAGGCATCACGCTGAACAGGTAAGTACAGCGAAGATGCCTTGCGCTGCATGAAAGCCACCGCGCGGCGACCTCAACTATTTCCTTTCCGATACATAACGGGCTTGCAACTCGACATGTATTGTCAGACACTCTCGCTATCGGTTTCGACAATATACAGGCGCCATTAGGGTGACTATTGAAAGTGCATTGGATTAACTGTCTCTATGCAAACCCTGGTATAGCTTTCGTCGCGACAACGGTATATAAGAAAAGATCCAATTTTGCAGACGAGCGGCGCGTGTTAATGCTCGTTTCCCCGGAAACACTGGCGCAAACGCCTGTTTAGTTGCTTCGTAAGTTACCCTTCTTAACTAAAACAAAACCCCTAAGTGACTGTCCATTACTTCGAAAGTTTCACACTGGCGAATTAAACATTCATTTTGCATATCTGCCTTTGCAGTCATCGATATTAATGTTAATAATCCGGCCTGCTCCGGGAAGCAAGGCAATGCGCCATCTCACACGAAGTGAAATATCAAGCCTCCATTCTGATTAAGTCCCCGGCCCCATAAACTCAATATCTCTGTTTGCTCAAGAGGCGATCACGCCTGGAGCATCGAGAAGGCGCGGACAAGCCGTGTGAGGAGGGCATCATCGCTCGTAGTCATTCCGGGATTAAGATCCTGTCGATTTTCGGTACACGTCCGGAAGCCATCAAGATGGCGCCGCTGGTGAAAGCGCTGGCTGCAGAGCCGGGTATTCACTCGCAGATCTGCATCACCGGCCAACACCAGAGCATGCTCAAGCAGGTGCTGGAGCTGTTCGATCTGAAAGCCGATTTCACGCTGGATGTGATGACGCCGCACCAGACCCTCAACTCGCTGACCGCCGCGCTGTACGGAGCGATTGATCCGGTGCTGGAAATCACCCGGCCCGACCGTGTGCTGGTGCATGGCGACACCACGTCCGCCATGGTGGCGTCGATGTGTGCCTTCCATCGCCGCATCCCTGTGGGTCATGTCGAAGCCGGCCTTCGCACCGGTGACATCTACAGCCCGTGGCCTGAAGAAATGAACCGCCGCTGCATCGATTTGAGTGCCGACCTGCTGTTCGCCCCGACCGATGAGTCGCGCCGCAATCTGCTGAGCGAGCGCTTGCAAGGGCGTTCCTTCGTGACCGGCAACACGGTCATCGATGCCCTGCAGTTGACCGCTCGACGCATTGAGGAAAACGCTGAACTGCGTACCCGGCTGGATCAGCAATTCTCGTTCCTGCGGGGCGACCGCAGAGTCCTGCTGGTGACCGGCCATCGTCGGGAAAACTTCGGTGACGGCTTCCTGGACATCTGCAAAGCCTTGCGTCAACTGGCCAAGCGCAGCGATATCCAGATCGTTTACCCGGTGCACTTAAACCCTAACGTCCTGGGCCCGGTGACCGAGCACCTGGGCGATCTGGCCAATGTGCACCTGATCGAACCGCTGGATTACCTGGCGTTCGTGCGCCTGATGCAGCGCGCCCACGTGATCCTTACCGATTCCGGCGGCGTGCAGGAAGAAGCGCCGAGCCTGGGCAAACCGGTACTGGTCATGCGCGAGGTGACCGAGCGGCCCGAAGCCGTTGCCGCCGGCACCGTGCGGCTGGTCGGGACGTCACCGGACTCGATCATCAGCGGCGTCAACGCGCTGTTTGACGATGACCTGCTGTGGCGACGCGCGTCCCAGGCGGCCAACCCCTATGGCGACGGCAAGGCCAGTTCGCGCATCGTCGATGCCTTGATGGGCCGCCCGGTCAACGACTTCGTGGTCGGCCAGCTGCACGTGCCCAAATACCTTGAGCATGGGCAACGCGCCCCGGCACCGGACAGCGACCGTCCGGCTTCCACGTACCAATAACGACCGATCGAACGACCGCCCCTCTATCAGCTTGAGATCTGCCTTAATGAAGTCTTCCGTTGCCACCCAAACGGGCGCGCTTAGCGCCCTTGTCTGTGGCGTGAGCCTGCTCGCGCTCGTGCCCAACTTTGCCCTGGCGGCGGACAGCCCGCTCACCGAGGCGATCAACCGACTCAATGCCGATACCCAGCAACACCGGGAGATTCGCCTGAGCGATCTGGGCATCGATGCACCCATCGTGCTCGGTTCCACGGATTCGCGCCGCGAACTGTACCTGCCGGTTCCAGCCGGTGTGCCATTGACCGACGCGTCGCTGACCTTCGATGCCAGTTACCTCAACGGGGAGGGCGGTCGCAACACCTTGCTGTTGTCCCTGGACGGTTATCCGGTACGGGCCGAAGGGCTCAGCGAAGCGCAAGGCAACGCCAGCTCCACGCTGGGCGTCGACAAAGCCGCTCGCAACAGCGGTTCGGTGCGCTTGGGCGTGGCCTGGTCGTCGATCGTGTCTCGCGTGTTGTGTGAAGACGAACGCGCGATTGGCAACGTACTGCGCATCGAACCCGACACCCGCCTCAATTACAGCTACGACGCCAATCTGTTGCAGGACGTCGGCGCTGCCTGGGGTGCCTTGCCGGGCAAGCCGGGCATCATGGTCGCTCCGGGCGGCCTGGCAGCCGGCTCTTACGACGCCGCCTGGCGCCTGGGCGTGGCCCTGGAACGGATCGGCAAACATGCGCGCATCCTGTCGTTCCCTGCCGTACAGGACAGCGTTGACCTCAGCGCCCTGCGCATTCCGGCCGAACTGCAGAGCATTCCGGCCTTCGCCGCCCTCAACGGCAAGGGCTCGCATACGCTGGCCAACCCGGCGGAAATCGGCGCATTGCTGATGCTCGGCCAGACCCCCGATGTGCAGGCCGACCTGGCCATCAACGACCCGCAATTGCTCAAGGCGATCAACGAATCCCTGGACGCCCTGCAAAGTCAGATTCAAGGTCTGGATGCCTCAGCGGGCGGTGCGTTTACTCAATGGCGCGAACGTCACGTGAACGCCGGTATGGCCGCCAAGGGTACGGACAATGTGCGTCTGGCGCTGCTCGGCACTCGTCCGGTACTGATGATCGCCCCTGACGCGGCCGGCAAGGCCATGGCCCTGTTCAGCAGCGCCTGGAACAAACTGGCCCGCAGTCGCACGCTGACCGTCAGCGAAGCGCAGATGCCGCTGAGTGCCGACGGCCGTGTGGCCCTGAGCAATCTGGGCGGCAACCCCGGCACCATCGACGTGCTCGCCAAGTCCGACTGGAGCGCTTCGTTCCCGCTGGGCACCGTGGCCTACGACGGTCGTCTGCCCGTCAAGGCCGTGATCGATGTGTCCGCCGCCCCTGGCGCGTCGGACACCGCTCCGGTGGCGTCACTGTTCCTCAACGACTACCTGATCGGCGCGCAACAGTTGCTTGCCAACGGCGAAAAGCAACGCATCGAAGCGCGCATCCCGAGCTACGCCCTGGGTTCCAGGAACGTCCTGCGGGTCTCGTTCCAGCGTCAGCCCGTCAGTGATCGCTGCCTGGAAACGCCGCAAGCGTTCCCGGTTTCCGTATTGCCGACCAGCCACATCGTGCTGGACAAGATTTCCCTGGATGACGGTTTCTCCGGCATGGCCGCCCGTTACGCAACGAACACTCAGATCCTCGTGCCCCAGACTTACCTGGATCACCCGGCCAGCAGCTTGCCGCAGGTGATCTCGGTGGCTGACGGGGCGGGCGTTTCGCCGCTGCGCGCTGAACTGAAAGTCAGCAGCGATCCTAAAGCCACGGTCACGCCGGACAAAGACTTCCTGGCCTTCGAGCTGCCGCTCAAGGACAGCAAGGAATCGGTTCAGGTCGATGACCAGGGTCGCCTGCGTATCAACCACAAGGACCAGCCGCTGCTGGACCTGTCGCCGCTCAACCACCTGGCGTCACTGCAGGCGGTGGATGCCGGTGGTCAGCACGGTCTGGTCTATCGCGTTCTTGGCAGCGAAGCCCCTGTGTTCGCCAAGCCGGTGCTGTTGACCCGCGGCGACGTGTCAATCCTGGGCGACAACGGTGTCGTGAACACCTTCGATACCCAGGATCCAAACGGCAGCCAGTTCATCGACAGAGAAGAGCCCAAGGGCCTGGACGCCTGGCGCACACCTTCGCTGTTGTGGCTGATCCCCGGCGGCATCCTGTTGGTGCTCATCCTGATGTTGGCTGGCCGTAGCGCCCGTCGCAATCGCCAGTAACGGAACCCTTCGATGACGTCGCTTTATTGGCCGTACTGGCTGGCCCATTACTACAGCTTCCTGGAGGTCGCGACCATTGTGGTCGCGGTGCTGATCCTGATCTCCAGCCTGGACGATCTGTTCATTGACCTGTGGTACTGGTCTCGCCGCCTGTTTCGCAAGTTCACTGCGGACCGCAAATACCGGCCACTGACCGCCCGGCAATTGCTGGACCGGGACGAACAGCCACTGGCGATCATGGTTCCGGCCTGGCTGGAATACGACGTCATCGCGCCGATGATCGAGAACATGGTGTCGACCCTCGACTACCAGAACTACGTGGTCTTCGTCGGCACTTACATCAACGACCAGCGCACCATCGATGAGGTGGAGCGCATGCGTCGGCGTTACAAGCAATTGCATCGCGTGGAAGTCCCCCATGCCGGTCCGACCTGCAAGGCTGACTGCCTGAACTGGGTGATTCAGGCGATTTTCCTGCATGAACAGACCCACGGCATGACCTTCGCCGGCGTCGTGCTGCACGACAGCGAAGACGTGCTGCACCCGCTGGAATTGCGCCTGTTCAACTACCTGTTGCCGCGCAAGGACATGATCCAGCTGCCGGTCGTTTCCCTGGAACGCAACTGGTACGAATGGGTAGCCGGCACGTACATGGACGAGTTCGCCGAATGGCACGGCAAGGACCTGGTGGTCCGCGAAAGCATGACCGATACCGTGCCCTCAGCCGGCGTCGGCACCTGCTTCTCGCACCGGGCCTTGAAAGTGCTGGCCGGGGAAACCCAGAACCAGCCGTTCAACACCGACAGCCTCACCGAGGACTACGACGTTGGCGCGCGCCTGGCCAAAGTCGGCATGAACGCCATTTTCGTACGCTTCCCGGTGGAATTCCGGGTGCTGCGCAAATCGTGGTTCCGCAAACCCTACGAATCCACCCTGAAAATGCCGCTGTGTGTCCGTGAATTCTTCCCGGACACCTTCCGCACGGCGTTTCGCCAGAAAGCGCGCTGGACCCTCGGCATCGGCCTGCAAGGCTGGGAGCAGATGGGCTGGAACGGCTCGCTGGCCAACCGATACCTGCTGTTTCGCGACCGCAAGGGCGTGGTGACAGCGTTTGTCAGCATCCTGGCCTACGTGATCCTGGTGCAACTGGTAGCGCTGATTATCCTGCGCCAGAGCGGGTTGTGGAACGTGAGTTTCCCGACGCCGTTCGAATCCAACGGCTGGATCAAGTACCTGTTGATTGCCAACGGTCTGGCCTTGGGCTGGCGCATCCTGCACCGCTGCTACTTCACGACGGTGCTGTATGGCTGGCAGCACGGTCTGCTGTCGATCCCGCGCATGGTGGTGGGCAACTTCGTCAACTTCATGGCCGCCTCCCGGGCGTGGCGCATGTTTTTGGTGGGCAAGGCGCTCAATCGCAAGCTGGTCTGGGACAAGACCATGCACGACTTCCCGTCTACCGATCTGGTGGCCGCCGCACCGCGCAAGCTGGGCAGCGTGTTGCTGTCCTGGCAGGCGATCAACGACGCCAACCTGCAAACGGCGCTGGACGAACAACAAACCCGCCATATGCCACTGGGCCGCATTTTGCTCAGCCACGGCTGGCTGGATGACGAAACCCTGGCTGAAGCCATCGCCTTCCAGAACGATCTGCCGCGGGTGTTCGATGTCGCCCACAAAGCCGACGCCTCGCTGCTGGCCGACGAGTTTGCCCTGCGCTGGCGTGTTGTGCCGCTGGGGACCAACGAGGCAGGCCGTGCGCAGATCGCTGTCGCCAGCCCGCTGTCCGCCGAAGGCCTGCAACAGATCAGCGATGAGCTGGGCAGCGAGCCGGTACAACTGATCGCCCGAGAAAGCGAGATCGTCGCGCAATTGCGCAACGTCTACGCGCTCGATGGCCAGCCGGTGCCCAATGCCCGCGCGCCGATGCTGGGCGACCTGTTGATAGAAATGGGGCTGCTTGACCGCGACGTGTTCAACCGCACCATGCTCAATTACCGCCCGCAGCACCACGGCCGCATTGGCGACTATCTCGTCGACAGCGGCGTGCTGCCTCGGACCACCATCGAACAGGCCGTGGCCCGTCAGCACAGTCATTACCCAACGGAGCTCCCGGCATGAACCGCCCCTTCCTGACGCTCATGGCCACGGGGCTGACCCTTTTGCCTGCGCTGGTCCATGGCGAAGTTCTGCCCCTACCGTTGACCGGTCCCGCTTACCAGGCGGCCAGTGAGGCCTACAGCGCCTACGACCGCAAGGACTACGACCTGGCCATCGCCAAGGCCCGCGAAGCCTTGCGTCAGCGGGCCGATGTCACCCGTCTGAACCGGCTGATCGTGCAGGCACAACGTGACAAGGAACAGCGCGACAACCCCAAGCGCTACCCGCAGTCGCCGTCGCGCCCGGCCCCCGGTTTCAGCGCGGCGGCCCAAGCGTTCAAGGCCTATGATCGCGACAACTTCGGCGTCGCCGCGCAGTCCGCTCGCCAAGCGATCGCCCAGGCACCCAAGCGCATGGATTATCGCCTGCTGCTGATCGAATCCCTGCAACGCCAACAGCATCTGGAAGAAGCCGATCAGGCCACCACCGAAGCTCTGCGGGTTTTCCCGGATGACGACACCCTGTTGATGCGCCGCGAAGCCATTCGCCGCCAACTGGCCGCGCCACTGGCCATCGCCGGTTATCGCGCCCTGGAACAAGGCAACCTGCCGCTGGCCGTGGATCAAGCCCGCAAGGCCGTGGCCTGGGCACCGGAAATCGGCGCTCACCAGCAGTTGCTGATCAGCGCGCTGATCGCGACCCAGGATTACCGCGCCGCCGAACTGGCCGCCACCGGCGCGCTGGCCCAGGACGATGGCGAAACCGCGCCGTGGATTCTGCGCAGCTACGCACTTGATCGTCAGGGCAGGACTCAGGCGGCACAGGCCGACTTGAACCGGGCCTTGTCCATCGAAGGCTTGCTGGATTCTGAAGTGCGCGAGATTCGCTTTTTCGCCGCCGACCTGGCGCTGGCCAACAACGCGCCGCAACAGGCTCTGGACCAGTTGCAGAAACTGCCCGCCGACACGGGCGGTGAAGTTGCCCGCCGTCGCGCCGCCGCCCAGGTCGCGTTGCGCCAGAAGAACAATGGCCTGAAAACCGCGACGCGTTTTCCGGCGCCGGCCCTTAACTGCCAGGAAAGCGCATTCGGCCTGATCTGCGATATCTGGCCGGGCAACCAGCGCGATGGCGGCACGGACACGGCGGTGCAGGCTTACGCTGCGCTGGCCCGAAAGGACGCCGCTTCGGCTGCGGCTCTGGCCAGCGAAGCCATTCGCCGGGCGCCGCAGAATCCGGCCTATCGCAGCCTGCTGGTCAGCGCCCTGACCGAGCAGAAGCGCTTGCCCGAAGCGATAGCGGCGGCCAGCGATGGCCTGCAAGCCAATGGCGACGACGCCCGCCTGCTGGCCCAGCGCGGTCGGTTGCGCCAGCAGACCGGTGACGATGCCGGTGCCCGCAAGGATTTCACCCAGGCCCTGGCCCTGGGCAGCCTGCCCACGTATGAAGAAGCCAGCCTTTATGCCGAGCTGGGCCAACGTCGCACGGCGCGGGAACGTTTGCAGGTAGCCCGCGACGCTGGCGAGCTGGACGGCATGAGCGACCTGCAAGTGGCTTACCTGTCGGTGCAGGCCGGCGACGATGACAGCGCCCATGAGTCATTCCGCAAAGCTGACGCCGCAACGCCTCTAGCGCCGACGGCGACTCAGGACGCGGCCTACAACGCGATGCGGGTCAGTGACGACGAACACGCTGTGGGTTATTTCAAGCGGGTTATCGACGCCAAAAATGCCGGCGAACTGGACATGACCGACCAGCAGCTGTTCGACACCCGCCGCGCCGTGGCCGATGTGTCGCGCACCTGGGGCCTGACCAGCACCACCAGTTATCGCGGCAACAGTTCCAGCAGTGGCTTGAGCTCGGCGCCCAGCACCGGCACCAGCAATGGCAATAACGGGAGCGGCAGTAGCAGCAACGACAGCCTGCAAAACAGCACCGAACTGTCGTGGCGTCCGCTGGGTTACCGCAACGCCCGTTTCGTCGAGCTGTATGGCCGGGTCACCGATACGCTGTGGAGCAAGAACAGCGACTCGGACACCGGCCTGGATGCGCTGCAAGGCGCCTTGGGCGTGCGGGTCAAGCCGTTCACCTCGCTGAACGTCATGGCGGCCGTGGAACGGATCTTTCCCCTGGGGTCCTCCGACATCGACGGCGACTGGCTGTTGCGCCTGGGTTACGGCGCCAGCATCGGCACCGATTTGCGGGTTGATGTCCCCAGCTGGTGGACGTCGCAGTTGTTCGCCGAGACCGGTCATTACGTCAACGACTCGCGCAACTACATCAACAGCGAATGGCAAGGCGGTCGCAGCTACGCCATTGGCGGTGCCGGCTCGCGCTGGGTGACATTCCCCCACGTGGTGGCCGCGTACGACTACGACTCGAAGATGGACAGCGACACCCGCTCCGACGGCAGCACCGAATATTCTTCCGGCCATGCCGCTGGCGTCGGCGTGGGCAACAACGTGCGCTACTGGTTCCGCGAAGACGCGTACAACGCGCCGCGCTCCTATGTGGATTTTTCGTTGCAATACCGAGTGAAAGTGTCTGGCGATGACCGCGCCAAAGGTGTTTTCGCTCGCCTGACTTACTCCTATTGAGGACGGATATGCACCCTCGTATGTATTGGCTGATGGGGCTCGGACTGAGCCTGGGCATGGCGTCGACAGTGGCTCAGGCTGCGTCGGAAATCGCTCAACTCTATGCGCCGAAACTGCCGGAAGGCTCGGCTTGGGTGCGGGTGGTCAATCCCGCCGACGGCGCCGTGCAAGTGAGCGTGGACAACAAGCCCGGCGTTGCCCTGTCTGCGCAGTCGGTGGTGGCCAGTCCTTTCCAGGTGGTGGATTCGCGGCAACCGCTGCGCATTACGGTCAACCAGCGTGAGCTCAAGGGCCTGAACGTTCCGAAAAACGCCTTTGTCACGGTGATTCTGAACAGCGATCCGGTGGCCGCCCCCCGGGTGGTGATCGACCCGCAGCCGCGCGGCAAAGACTTGCGCGCCGAACTCAACGTCTACAACCTCAGCGCCGGCTGTGACAAAGCCGAGATCAAGCTGGCCAACGGTTCCAGCGTGTTCAGCCAGCTGCCGCTCAATGGCCAGGCGCAGCGGACCATCAATCCGGTGCAGGCGACTCTTATTGCCAGCTGCGATCAAAGCGCCAGCCTGCCGCTCAAGCTTGAGCCCTTCAAGGCCGGTGACCGTTACAGCCTGTTCCTGGTCGGCTCACGCCAGACCCCCCGCCTGATCGGCCTCGTTGACCAGACTGCCCCATGACCTTCCTAGTAAAACCTCGCCACATCCTGCGCCGCCCTTCGGTATCCGGCTTGATCGCCGGCGCGCTGCTGAGCCTGTCCGGCACCGCTGCCCAGGCCGATTCGGCAGTGATCACCGGGCAGGGCGGCTGGTTATTTCCTGCGTGGGAAAGCCTGAACACCGTCGATAACCCCGGCATTGCGCGCGACATCGCCCTGATCAAGGACGTCCAACACCAACTTGAGCGCGAGAAAATCGCGCTCGTGGTGCTGGTGGTGCCGATGAAAGCGCCGTTCTACGCCCAGCGCCTGCCTGCCGACCATCCGCTGAGCCCGGCCGTGGTGCAGCGCTATGACCGTTTGCAAGGCGAACTGGCCAAGGCTGGCCTGACGACCCTGAACATCAAGCCGATTCTGCAAGCCACCGAGCAAGGCAAGCAGACGGCGTTTTACCGGGCCGACTACCACTGGACCGCCTGGAGCGCTGAAAACACAGCCGATGCCACTGCGAAACTGATCACCGCACGCTATCGCCTGCAGGGTGAGCCCGGCGGCGGTGCAGTGCTGGGGGAATGGTTCGACAAACGCGCCTTCGGCGATCTGGCCAGCAACTTTCTGCCGTCCATCAAGCGCAAGGCCATCGGCCGAGACATTTACACCGTGCGCCATCAGGTCGAGAAAGACCTGCTGATCGATGACGCCCCGGCCCCTGTTCAGGTCATCGGCAACAGCTTCGTGCAGCCTTACCTTGGCTATACGCAGAAACTGTCCAACGCCCTGGACCGCCCGGTCACACTGACCTGGAACCCCGGCGACGTCGGCCCCTGGGCGACACTACTGCAGTACCTGGAATCACCGGACTTTGCTCAGCACAAGCCGCAGGTGATCGTCTGGCAATTCAACGAGGGTCAGTTCCACCTGGGCCCCGATGCAGCAACCCAATGGAACGCCAAGGGCGTGACGTCGCTGAATCAGTGGCACCAGCGCATCAAAAAGGCGCTTCCTTGAAAGTTCTCGGCAGGACCCCCCGGCGTGCCACTCTAGGTGTTCTGCTGCTTGCAGCGACACTTGTCACAGGCACCGCCATGTTTTACGCCACCACGCAAAAACGGCTGGACCCCGGCATCGTTGGAATTGTCTGGCAGCCCGATAACAAAACAGTCGGCATCAAGGGGCAATGGGACCAGCTGGGTGCCAGGGAATTGCTGGTGCAATGGACCGTGGTCGACGATCAGGCATTCGTGCCAGGCACCGGTCTGCCGAGCGTACCGGTGCTGCCCGATTGGGCACGTATTGCCAAAGAGCCTTGGGCCCAAGATGTAATCATCGGCCTGGCCGGATATTTCAGCGAGAACCGCTCCCGGGACAACATCGAGCAACTGGCTGCCGTCTCGGAGCGCATCGCCAGACTGCCGACGCCGTTGCACGTGACGGGCTATTACTTCCCGGCTGAAGTCGACCCCAGCTGGACCCGCGCCAAGGAGCTGCCCGCGCTGCTGGCCAAGCTTCCGCGTCCGTTGTGGATCAGCGTCTATGACGGCGCCAACATCGGCCCGGCCGCCACAGCAGACTGGCTTAAGCAATGGCTGCCAGACGACATCGGCGTGTTCTTTCAGGACGGGGTCGGCGTCTACGCCCGCACCGCACCGGTCGCCCGCACTTACGCCGACACCCTGCGCGAACGCTTGGGCAAGGACCGCGTGCGCATCATCGTCGAAGCCTTCCGCCCCAACTACGGCGGCGGCTTCCGCTCCGCAACGGCCGCCGAACTCAAACCGCAGCTGGCCGCCTACGACGGTTACCCGCTTTACCTGTTCGATGGCCCGCATTATGTGACGCCAGCCTTGGTGAAAGCGTTGGCGAAGTAGTTGTTGAATTGATGTTTCCGCGAGTGGAACACGTCACCAGACAATAGGTTTGTCGTTCCAGTCCCAAAAGGTCCCGCTGTCGGCCGGCCCGTGTGCGCCGACCACCTCAAGAATGCGGTCCGCCGAGTACGCCGGTTCGAACAGTTGGCCCTCAGGCACGTTCGCCTGGAATGGCCGAGACAGCTCCGTGTCGGTCGTGCCCGGATGTATGGCCAGGACGGTCGAGGCAGGGTTCAGGCGTTTCAATTCGATACTGGCGGTGTGCAGCAACTGGTTGAGCGCCGCTTTGCTGGCTCTGTAGCTGTACCAGCCGCCCAATCTGTTATCCCCAATGGAACCAACCCTCGCGGAGAGCGCCGCGAACGTAGCAGGCTGTTTGCGCAGTAGCGGAAGCAGGTGTTTAAGCAGCAGGATCGGCGCAAAGGTGTTGGTCGCGAAGCTCGCTTGCAGGCCTGCAAGGGTCAGTTGCGCCAGACCTTTTTCTGCTCTGGCGCCGTCCTGATGAAGAATGCCCAGCGCACTGATAACTAGGTGCAGATGGCCGCATCCGGCAAGCGTTTCGCTCACGAGCGCTTCGATGGATTGCTCATCCCGCGCGTCGCAGTCGACGCGTTTCAGACGGTCGCCATATTGCGCTGCAAGGGTTGCCAGCTCTGTGGAGGTGGTGGCGCTTCGCGACACCGCCCACACCTCAGCCACCTCATCGCGAGCCAGCAATGCCGCGCAGAGTGCCAGGCCGATACCTCGACTGGCGCCGCAAATCAGCACGTTAGCTTCGCTGTTCAGTTCGGGTATCAAACGCATAAGGCACCTTGATGGGCGTGGCTGAAGTGTTTTTATGACTTCGGAGGAGGGCATGACGTTCAGGAGGGCGGTTGCCAGGAAATCGGCACCTCAACGAACGAGGCCGAATGCTGAGTGTTCACCTGGCCAGGTGAGTGGCTGAAGTACGTCTCTGAGACGGCTGCGACTACCACAGCCTGGACGACAGCGACACCCAGGACATTAGCGCCGAGCCTGCGAACGACCGTTATTGGTCGATCAGCGCCTGTCGCAGTGGAAAGCCATCGACCCAAAGTCGCCCGTCATTCCTGACGGGGGGGAGCGCATGAGCGGATTTCAAACCAGGCTGAAAACGCTCGCTTCTCCGGTCAGAATGTCGTACGCCACCAATGCCTCGCTAACGGCATCGGCGCTGCACACAAGTTCACCGTGACTGTTCCAGATTGAAGAGCCACCCGCGGCGACATAATCGTCGGCGGGACCTACGCAGTTCGCCATCACCACCGTCATGGAATGCTTTTTGGCAATCATCGGATAATGACTGTTTGCCAGTGCAGTCCCTCTCGCAGACTTCGCCACGCTCGCTAAATACACCTGAGCGCCAGACGCTGCGGCTTCTTCTGCATGGCTGGGTTGCAGTGATTCGTAGCAGATGGCGGGGGCCAGGACTAAATCTGCCTGACTCAGCACACGCTTCCGAGTGCCCGGTGTGAAAAAAGGTAATTCGTCAGGGTGCAGATGCTGTTTCGAATAGCAGGTGCGCTCCAGCCCGGGCTGGAAACTGATCATGCTGATCTCGGTGCCTTTAGCTCCCCTGGTTGGTGCACCCACAGCGATGAGCATCCCGTACCGGTCGCTCAATCTCTGGAACTCATCAAAACGGCTATCACTCGGATGCACCGCCAGGACTTTAGCCAGCCTCGGCTCGTAACCCGTGAGGGAAAGCTCGGGAAACAGCACGAGATTGGCACCCTGGCTTGCCGCCAAGTGGATGACCTCAATGTGTCTGGCGATGTTTTTTTCGTATTCCCCCGGCACAGGGAGAATCTGCGCAGCGATTAGCTTCATTTCCCGTCTCGCGTCCTTGTTTAGGGTTTGCTTGAAGAGCGACTGAACGGTTGTTCCGCCGCTGCTGTTAACGTCAACGTATGCTGCATGACCGTTGGCATTTTGAACAGTGAGTGGTCGTGAGTGTGTACCGACGCCAATGGCCGCTTCTGGCCTGAGCGCTGGGGTACCTCTCGGCAATCACGTCCCCTGACGCAGGACTTGGATCAGCTGTTCAGCAACAAAGGCTTCGACCGCTCCTTCACTGGCGTTCACTTCAAACGCTGCGCAACACGCCGATGTGTCACCGTCGCAGATACGGTAAACGGCAATGACGCTGCCAGGTCCGCAGCCGGTATGTCCGCACAGGGTAAAACTGCCATCAATCGAACCCTGCATGACACCAAGGCCATAGCCGGCCGTGACCCACGGACGACCGGGGATCGCGCCGCCCAATGCTCGTGCTGCCTGCATTTCCTGAAGCAGGTTTGTCGGGATAAGGCCACCGGACATGAGCCGATCCAAGAATACCGCCGCTCGCGAAATCGGGCCGATGAGCAAGCCATGGTAGACCCAGGCGGGGTCGTAATTAGAGGTACTTCCAAGAGGGGGCTTTAGTAAGTCTGCTCGCGTTTTGGCGAAGCGAACGTTCGACAGGCCCAACGGGTTAAGTGCTCGTTGACTCACCGCATCATCAAGCGCCTGGTCCGTTAGTCGCTCTATAAGCTTGCCGATCAGCATGTACCCGACATTCGAGTAGCGCCAACTGGTTCCGGGGTTGTATCGAAGTCGAGTGCCGTCCAGGCGTTGTATCATCTCGTCTGCTGACCACGCTGCCTCGCCCTTTGCAACGGCGGCGTGATAATCCACCAGTTCGCCATAATCAGCGAGCCCAGCCTCATGCCGCAGTAGTTGGCGCAATGTGAAGAGCTGATCGGGGATAGCGTCGTCCAGTCCGATCAGCCCATCACGCACTAAGGAGAGGGCCGTTGCCGCCAGGACTGTTTTCGTAAAGCTCCACCAGGGAACTACCGGTTCTAATCGGTCGGGTGTATTTGGCTGACCATTTGAGATGAGCGAACTGAGCATTGGCGTCCTTGGGTTATCTGCAGATCCAGGGCTCGACAAGATATCTCATTCAGTCTTTTTCGCCGGAGCCTTCTGATGCACATCTGATGGACTCATCCATCCTTTGGAGGACGCTGTTTCATGCAGGGAAAAATCGCTGTTCTGGATTGCTTGATGCGAAGAGTGCCAAGCGCGAGTATTCATACGAGCTTGTTCATCAGCGACGGGCGCCATAGATTGAACTGCCTCGCCGGCATCCGTTCCATCATTAAGAGACTAGCGTTATGGCGTACGGATTAATGACTGACTTCATTTTCGATGTCGGTGACGGTGTGGGTGAATTTTTATCTGACGACGACAAAGCGCAATTTACGCCTCTGAATTTGGAGGAGATAGTTGAAAAATACGTTGATGAGCGCAATTTATTGAATGTCGTTTTTCTCAAAAAACAGATCAGAAATTACATTAAAAGTCATATGGGGCCCGAAGGCTTGGAGTATGTACATCCTCCGTTTGGGCAGGACACATCTTTCGTTGAAGATTATTTCGAAGGTGATCTGTACACCTTTCTAACTCAAGTATTAACTTTGCTTGATGTCGAACTTAAAGCCAGAAGACGTAATATATTCAGCAGGCTTGCTGGAAGAGGTTAGCATTTGAAGTCACCTGCCTTCGCTGTGGACACGCGAAGCTATCCTCATGGATCCCTTGGCTTGGTCTGTGAGCTGTTCCATAAGATGCCTGCTCTTTTTGCCATTCGGCAGAACAGGCTGCAGCGTTCACATAGGGCTACCTTATGCATATACCCCCTCATCTCGTCATCCACGAAACCACCCACTGGCTCATCAACCACCGCCGGGACAGCCACCTCCCGGGCTACCTGATGCTCAGCGCAAAGCAGATGACCCACGCGCTGGCAACCTTACCCATCGAAGCCCTAGCCGAACTCGGTGTATTGCAAGCTCAAATCCAGCAAGCCATCGAAACCCACCTGCATCCCAACCGCCTCTACATCGGCCGTTTCGGCCATGGCGCGGGTCACTCCATTCACTTCCATTTCATCCCGATCTACCCGTGGGTCGAGGCGTTGTTCTGGCAGGACGAACGCTACAGATCGCTGCAAACCTTCGGCTCGCTTCCAGACGGTTCCAACCAAACCGACGGCGCAGAACTGACCCTGTTCGTGTGGCGAGAGTTCTGTGAGCGTCCTGATCCGCCATCCATAGAAGGCCCATCTGTTGACCTAGCCATCGCGGCGCTGCGGCAAGCATTCACTCCCGACACCTCGATCTGATGGCAGGGCAAACTTCCCAAAAAATCCGCCCCATAAGCGCTGTCGGCCAACCAACGCTTGCCAACCCCAACATGCACACCCGCCCGCAACAAAAACCAAAATCCTGCCCAATTGTGTGATCCCGCCCCTCTGGCATTCGTCATGAACCCTAACCCCTGCTGCCGTCAGGGGATCAACGCCAGGACCTTCCATGCAAACGCTGTTGAACGAGATTCTCGACGAAGTGCGTCCCTTGATCGGCCAGGGCAAGGTGGCTGATTACATTCCCGCGCTGGCCGATGTGCCGGCGCAGCAGTTGGGCATTGCCGTGTATGGCAACGATGGCACCTATTACTGCGCCGGCGACGCGCTGGAGCCGTTTTCGGTGCAGAGCATTTCCAAGGTGTTCAGCCTGGTTCAGGCGATCGGCCATTCCGGTGAGGCCATCTGGGAGCGCCTGGGTCATGAGCCGTCGGGTCAGCCGTTCAACTCGCTGGTGCAGCTGGAGTTCGAGCGCGGACGGCCGCGTAATCCCTTTATCAACGCCGGCGCTTTGGTGATCTGCGACATCAACCAATCCCGTTTCGCCGCTCCGACATTATCGATGCGCGATTTCGTGCGGCGGCTGTCGGGCAATCCTCACGTCTTGATCGATGCCCGGGTGGCGGATTCCGAGTATCAATTTCGCGCACGCAACGCGGCGATGGCCTACCTGATGCAGTCCTTCGGCAACTTCCATAACGAGGTCGAAACCGTGCTGCGCAGTTATTTCAGTTGCTGCGCCCTGAAGATGAGCTGCCTCGATCTGGCCCGGGCGTTCTGCTTTCTGGCGAACAACGGGTTCTGCAAGCACAGCGGTGAGCAGATCCTGACGCCGCGCCAGACTCAGCAAGTGAACTCGATCATGGCCACCAGCGGGCTGTATGACGAAGCCGGCAATTTCGCCTACCGCGTGGGGTTGCCCGGCAAGAGCGGGGTAGGGGGCGGAATCGTGGCGATCGTGCCGGGGCAGTTCACCGTGTGCGTGTGGTCGCCGGAGCTGAATGCCGCTGGAAATTCCCTCGCCGGAATGGCGGCGCTGGAGTTGCTGAGTTCGCGAATAGGTTGGTCTGTTTTCTGACAGCCGGCGTCGTCGTTTCACGTTTGCGGAATCATTCAAAAGAATGACCTGCGCGCGCGTTGGTCGCTTTTCCGAAAAAGCTGATTCAAGCCGTGTCGAGGGCGAAGAGTTACCCGATACAATGCCGCTTTACCCTGTCCAGTTCGAACCAGTCTGCGGGATGCCGTGGCGATGTCGGGAGATCCGTTTGACTACTGTTCCAGTCGATCCTAGCGGCGATGAGCGCCTGTCTCATGTGCTGAACGCCAGTGAGCGGCTGGTGATGGCGGAATCAGTGGACGAGGTCGTCGCCGTGCTCCGCGACGTGGCCCGTGCCACGGTCGGCGCGGATGGCGTTGCGGTCATCATTCAGGATGAGGGACGCTGTTCTTATATTGCGGAGGATGCAGTCTCGCCGCTCTGGCAGGGTCAGAACTATCCGGCCGACCACTGCGTTTCGGGATGGGTCATGCGTCGCGGCGAGACGATTGCGATTCGTGATGTCCGGCTCGATCCACGCATTCCGCAGGACGCCTACGCGCCAACCTTCGTCCGTAGCCTGGTCATGGCACCCATCGGTCGACCCGTTCCGGTCGCGGCGCTCGGCGCTTATTGGTCGCAGGTCCGCAGTCACGACGACGACACGGTCAAGCGCCTGGAAAGCCTGGCGCGGCTGGCAACCATCGCGATCGAGAACGCACGGCTGACCCAGGCACGCAATCGCGCGGCTGCGCTCGGGGCCGCGCAGAACCGTATCCTTGAACTGGCTGTTGAAGAAACGCCGCTGAATGTTGCCCTGGACGCGATCGTCCGCGAGGTGGAGGCGCTGTCGCCGTCCCGCTTCCTGGGCAGCATCCTGCTTCTGAGCGAGGAGGGCGGTCAGCTGCAGCATTGCGCCGGACCGAGCCTGCCCCCTCCGTTTATCAACGCTGTGGAAAACATCACCGTCAGCCCAGGTGCTGGTTCAGGCAGTCGCGCGACGACCCCGAACCCACTGGCGTCCGTGTCCGACATTGCCCATGACCTGCAGTGTGCCGAGTTCCGGGCGCAGGCCATCGGCCACGGTTTGCACGTCTGCGCGTCAATCCCCATCCGGTCGGCGCAGGGCGCCATGCTCGGTACTTTTGTCATGTATCACGCCGAGCTGCGCGAGCCGTTATCGGCGGATCTCGAGATCTGCGATTTCGTGGTCAAGACGGTGGGCCTCGTCGTGCACCGTGCGCGAGCCGAGGACGCAATCCGCAGCAGCGAGGCGCGCTACCGCCAGATCGTCGAAGGCGCCGAGGACTTCGCGATCATCACCTTCGACGCGAAAGGCGCGGTCACCGGTTGGAACATCGGCGCCCAGCGCGTGATCGGCTACCGTGCCGACGAAGTCATGGGGCGTGGGGGCGATCTGTTCTACACCGAGTCGGACCAGGCCGAGCGAGTGTTCCAGGGCGAGCTGGAACTCGCCATGGCGCGGGGGCGGGCCATCAACGAACGCTGGCACGTTGATAAGAATGGTGCGCGCTTCTGGGGCTCTGGATTGATGATGCCGCTGGCCACGGAGCAGGGCGGCTTCGTGAAAATCTTCCGCGACCGCACGGCCGAGCACCAGGCCGAAGCGGCGCTGCAAGAGAGCGCGGCGCGACTGAGCTTTTTTGATGAGCTCGACAGCCGCCTTTTCAATATTCGCCGGGCCGAAGACGCGATGCTTGTCGCCACCGAGATGCTCGGCCGCAGGCTCAACGTGTCGCGCTGCGCCTACGCGGATGTGGACGTCGACAATGACCGCTTCTGGATTCGCAGCGACTACAACGCGGCTGGCATTCAGAGCTCGGCCGGAACCTACAGCCTCGACCTTTTCGGCCCACGGGCGGCGGCGGACATGCGCGAAGGCCGCACGCTGATCGTGCGCGACGTGGGCGCAGAGCTCGGCGCCAGCGAGGGCCTAGAGATGTTTCGGGGCATTGGCATCGACGCGATCATCTGCTGCCCGCTGGTCAAGAATGGCCGGCTGACGGCCATGATGGCGGTTCATCAGGATCAGCCTCGCGACTGGTTGCCCTCGGAAGTCCTGCTGGTCAGGGAAGTCGTCGAGCGCTGCTGGGCGCATGTGGAGCGGGTGGGCGCCGAGATGCGAATGCGCGAAAGCGAAGAGCGCCTGCGCCTTGCCGTCGAACACGCCGACATTGGTTTCTGGGACGTTGACATCGTTCACGACACGCTGATCTGGCCGCCCAGAACCAAAGCGATGTTCGGCATCCAGGCTGACGTGCCAGTCACGATTCAAGACTTTTACGACGGCTTGCACCCCGAGGACCGGGACGCCACGATCGCGGCGTTCAAGGCAGCCAGCGACCCCGAACGCCGCGCGCTTTATGACGTCGACTACCGCACCGTCGGCAGGGACGATGGCGTGATTCGCTGGGTGGCCGCCAAGGGGCGGGGCGTGTTCGACGCCGCCGGCCGCTGCCTGCGTGTCACCGGCACGGTGGTTGAGATCACCGCCCGCAAGGACGTCGAGGAAGAGCTGCGCGAACTCAATGCCACGCTCGAAGGGCGGATTGCCAAGGCCATCGCCGAGCGGGAAGAAGTCCAGGAGGCGCTGCGCCAGAGTCAGAAGATGGAAGCCATGGGGCAGCTGACCGGCGGCGTGGCCCATGACTTCAATAACCTGCTCACCCCCATCGTCGGCACCCTCGATATGCTCCAGCGCCGAGGCGTGGGCGGTGAACGTGAGCAGCGTTTGATCTCCGGCGCCGTGCAATCGGCTGATCGGGCACGGACGCTGGTGCAGCGGTTGCTGGCCTTCGCGCGCCGTCAGCCGCTGCAGCCGGTGTCGGTCGACGTGGCGAAGCTGGTGAATGGCATGGGCGATCTCGTCGCCAGCACCACCGGGCCGCAAATCCGGGTCGTCGTCGATGCGCCACCTGATCTGCCAGCCGCGATCGCGGACCCGAACCAGCTTGAGATGGCGCTGCTTAATCTCTCCGTGAACGCGCGCGACGCCATGCCTGAAGGCGGGACGATGCGGATCTCGGCGAGCACCGAATGGGTGTGCAAGGGTCACCGCTCCAGGCTGCCGACCGGTGACTACCTCTGCCTGTCCGTCGCGGACACCGGCATTGGCATGGATGCTTCCACGCTCGCCCGGGCGGTGGAACCGTTCTTTTCCACCAAGGGCGTCGGCAAAGGCACGGGACTGGGTCTGTCGATGGTGCATGGCCTGGCGTCCCAGCTGAACGGTGCACTGACCATTCAGAGCTCGCCGGGTCTGGGGACAAACGTAGAGCTGTGGCTGCCACGCGCCATGACCCTGCCGGCAGCCGCTTTGCGCATCGACGAGGCGCCGGACCGACGCTCCCTGCGCGGGATCGCACTGCTGGTCGACGATGAAGAGCTGGTGCGCGCCAGCACGTCATACATGCTGGCCGACCTGGGCTACCGCGTGATCGAAGCCTCCTCCGGCGAGGAAGCCTTGCAACTGCTGAGCGCCGGGCAGCATGTCGACCTGATCGTAACGGACCACCTCATGCCGGGCATCAGTGGTACCGACCTGGCCAGACGGGTCCGAAACGCCCGGCCGGGGACGGCTATCCTGCTGGTCTCGGGGTATGCCGAACATGAAGGGCTCGACCCGGATTTGCCGCGCCTGACCAAACCGTTCCGCAAGAGCGAGCTGGCGGCAAGTCTGGCGCAGCTTGGAGGGCCGTCTTCATAAGGAGGGTGAGGCCAGTGGCGGCGACCCACCCCACAACCGTCCGAAACCTAAGCAACCCATCACTTCTCTGTCATCATTCCCTCGTCGCTGCATACTGAGGGCATGCCATGTCTATCGGACAACTGAAGATCAATGCCATCCGCCTCGTTGGCGGGGCGGCTGTGCTGGATTACCTCAATACCTGTGACGGCCGCCGCCCGGGCACGGGGTTGCGGGAGGTTGTCGACAAACTGAGCAACCTGGAGGACATCGTCCACTGGTTCTTCCATGCCGGGATTATCGATGCTCAAGAGCATCAGCACTGTATGGCCGTGGTGGGGCGTTCTTCCTGGCACACGCTCACGGCGTTTCAACAGTTGATCGATTTTCGCGAAGCGCTGTATCGGCTGTTGCTGCCCATAGCGCTGGACCATGACACCGACCCTGCCAGCCTTCATGGGTTGAATCAGGCGCTGGCCGACACTGCCGACCAGCGCCTGCTGGTGCTGGCCCCGGCGGGTGTGATCTGGCGTTGGCGTGTCGGTGAAGACCTGAGCTCGATGACGGCCGGGTTTATCGGTCGTCTCGCGGTTCAGGCGGCGACGTTGCTCACCTCCGGCGATATGGCCCGTCTCAAGGCCTGCGCCACGCCGGACTGTGACTGGCTGTTTCTCGATACCTCGAAAAATGGTCGCCGTCGCTGGTGCCAGATGAATATCTGCGGCGCGCGAGAAAAGATCAAAAGGGCCTCGGCCGAGTCCTGAGGGCAGGGGGTGGCGCAGCCTGCGGCAATCTGCGCCGCAACGCCGGCAAAAAGCCAGGGAACCTGCCACGGTCTCAAGCTTCTTATCTCTAGTTCACCAGTGTCGGGGCAGGTGCCGCGGCAGGACATCAGAGAGCACAGGCATGGGCGACATTCGTATCGGCATTTCAGGCTGGCGTTACACGCCATGGCGCGGGGATTTCTATCCCGACGGCCTGACGCAGAAAAACGAGTTGAAATTCGCCTCCAGAGCCGTGAACAGCATCGAAATCAATGGCTCGTTCTATTCGCTGCAATCGCCTGAGCTGTACGCGCGCTGGTACGACGACACGCCAAAGGGATTTGTTTTCAGCGTCAAGGGCCCGCGCTACATCACCCATGTCCGCCGCCTTAAAGAGATCGACGAACCCGTCGCCAATTTCTTCGCCTCCGGTGTTTTTCAGCTCAAGGAAAAACTGGGACCGATCCTCTGGCAGTTCGCGCCCAACTTCAAATTCGACGCCGAGCGTTTCGAGCACTTTCTTAAACTGCTGCCCCACGACGGTAAAGCCGCCAAGGCCTGCGCCAGCAAATGCGCTGAGCGCTTGCAGCAGCCGGGTTATCTGGACATCCCGGCACGCCTGAAGCTGCGTCACGCCGTTGAAATTCGCCATGAAAGCTTTCTGGTGCCTGAGTTCGTCGCGCTGTTGCGCAAATACAAGGTGGCGCTGGTGGTGGCGGACACCGCCAGCAAGTGGCCCCATGTGGAAGACCTTGCCACCGATTTCGTCTACGTGCGCCTGCACGGCGACAAGGAACTCTACGCCAGCGGCTATTCCGACGAGGCGATCAGGCACTGGGGCGACCGCATCGATGCCTGGCAACGGGGCGCGCAGCCCAAGGATGCTCAACTGATCGTGGACAAAGCCCTGCGCGCGCGGAAGTCCCGCGACGTTTTTTGCTATTTCGACAATGACATCAAGGTCCGCGCCCCTTACGACGCGCGCCGGTTGCTTGAGCGTTTCAAACTCACTGAAAACCTGGAAGTTGCGCCAGGCGATTTGCATGGAGCCACGTTGTGACCAGTGCCCTGATCCCCGAAGACCTCAACGGCCGACGACAAAGCGCGTCGGCCTCGGTCACCCTTAACGTGCTGACGATGAACATGCACATGGGCTTCGGTTTCCTCAACAAACGCTTCATCCTCCCGGAGCTGCGCGACGCAGTGCGCTCGGTGTCCGCCGATATCGTCTTCCTGCAGGAAGTCCACGGCGAGCATCAGGACCATGCGCAGAACGTGAAGAACTGGCCGACCACCTCGCAGTACGAATTCCTCGCCGACAGCATGTGGAAGGATTTCGCCTACGGCCGCAATGCCGTGTATCCCCACGGCCATCACGGTAACGCGTTGCTGTCCAAGTACCCGATCCTCCGTCACGACAACCTCGATATTTCGATCCACGGCACCGAAGAACGCGGCCTGCTGCATTGCGTGCTGGACGTGCCGCATTTTGGCGAGCTGCACGCGGTGTGCGTGCACCTGGGCCTGAAAGAGGTCCATCGCCAGCAGCAGCTGAAGTTGATCGCCGATCTGGTGGGGCGTCTGCCAGCCGATGCGCCGGTGATCGTCGCCGGGGATTTTAATGATTGGCGGCAGAAGGCCGATGACGTGTTGAATCCTGCCGGGCTGCGCGAGGTCTTTGTTGAATCCTTTGGTGCGCCGGCGAAAAGCTTTCCGGCGCGCTTTCCGTTGCTGCGGCTGGACCGCATTTACGTGCGCAACGCGCACATCCGGTCGCCCAGGGTGATGTCCAATCGCCCCTGGTCGCACCTTTCCGATCATGCGCCTTTGGCGGTGGAGGTAACGCTATGAGGGGTATGAGAGCGATGGGCGCCATGTGCGGCCTTTGGCGCGACGGCAACTCGGTGGAGTTGTTGATCAATGGCGAAGACTTTTTCGCCCGGGTGTTCGACGCCATTCGTGCGGCGCGCGAAGAGGTGCTGATCGAGACGTTCATCATTTTCGAAGACCGGGTGGGCGAGGGCTTGCAGCAGGCGGTGATTGCTGCCGCCAGCCGTGGCGTGCGCGTGGTCATCACGGTGGACGACTACGGCACCAGCGACCTGAGCACGGCCTTCGTCAGCAAGATGATCGAAGCCGGCGTGCAGATTCAGCTGTTCGACCCGCGCCCGAAACTGATGGGCATGCGCACCAACCTGTTCCGGCGCCTGCACCGCAAAGTGGTGGTGATCGACGGCGAGACGTCGTTCATGGGCGGGATCAACTACAGCGTCGACCACATGGCCGACACCGGCATCACTGCCAAGCAGGACTACGCCGTACTGGTGCGCGGGCCGATTGTTGCCGACATCTATCGCTCGACGCTGAGCATGCTCGGCCCGGCCGTGCGCAAAACCTTTACGCCGCTCAAGCCGGTGACGCGTCAGGCTGGCAGCGCTCGCATGCTCCTTGCCGAACGCGACAACCGAAACCACACCACCGACATCGAAGAGCAATACCTGCTGGCGATGCGCAACGCGACTCAGCGCATCACCATCGCCAATGCCTACTTCTTCCCCAGCTACCGGTTCTTGCGTGAACTGCGCAACGCCGCCCGACGCGGGGTGAAAGTCACGCTGATCCTTCAGGGCCAACCGGACATGCCCTTCGTGCGCGTGTGCTCGCGCCTGACCTACACCTGGCTGCTGCGCGAAGGCGTGGTCATCCACGAATACAAACAACGGGCGTTGCACGGCAAGGTCGCCTTGATCGACCACGAGTGGTCAACCGTCGGTTCCAGCAATCTCGACCCGTTGAGCCTTGCGCTAAATCTGGAAGCCAACCTGTTCATCCGCGATCACGCCTTGAACCAGCGCTTGCACGAACACCTGCGCGACCTGGCCGTGGCCCACAGCAAACAAGTCAACCTCAAGGGCCTGGCGAAAGGGCAGTGGTGGCGTGCGCCGATGATTTTTCTGAGCTTCCACTTCCTGCGGCACTTCCCGGCGATTGCCGGTCTGTTCCCGGTGCACGGCCCACGCCTGAAACCCCTGCGCGCGCCGGAAACCCTGCCGGAAGCCGCTGCGCTTAAAAATGAAGTACCGGCCGATCAGGAGAAATCCCTATGACCGGCGTCTCCCAAGCGTCCACTCACGAGCAGAAACCGGCCGACACGGGCAAGAATCGTCCGTGGCTGACGTGGGCCAAGCGCGCCTTCACGCTGTTCTTCTTCATCGCCGTGCCTGTGTTGTTGTTCACACTGATGAAAAACCTCGACTGGAACGAGGTGATGCACGCGCTGGAGTCCTACAAGCTCAGCACCCTGGCGCTGGGCTTCGTCATCGCTGCGGGCAGTTATCTGACGTATTGCTGCTTCGACGTCCTGGCCCGGCGCTACACCGAACACAAATTGGCGGTCAAACAGATCATCCCCGTGACCTTCGTGTGCTACGCCTTCAACCTGAACCTGAGTTCATGGGTCGGCGGCATCGCGCTTCGCTATCGCCTGTATTCGCGGCTCGGCCTGGACGTGCCGACCATCACCCGCATCCTCAGCCTGAGCCTGATCACCAACTGGCTGGGCTACATGCTGCTGGCCGGGTTTGTATTCGCGGGTGATTTCGTTGACCTGCCCGAAGGCTGGAAGATCGGCGACACCACGCTGCAACTGATCGGCTTCGTCCTGCTGGCCGTCTGCCTGGCGTACTTCCTGGCCTGCCGCTTCTCCAAGAAACGCACCTGGACCATCCGCAAGCAACAGTTTGTGCTGCCATCGCTGAATCAGGCCATGCGCCAGGCCTTGCTGGGCGCATTGAACTGGGGACTGATGGCGCTGCTGATCTACGTGCTGCTGCCGGAAAAAGCCTTCTACCCGGCTGTGCTCGGGATCCTGCTCATCAGCAGCATCGCCGGCGTCATCGCCCACATCCCTGCCGGCCTCGGCGTGCTCGAAACCGTCTTCATCACCCTCATGCAACACCAATTCAGCAAAGGCCAACTGCTGGCTGCGCTGATTGGCTATCGGGTGATCTACTTCCTCATCCCGCTGATGATTGCGCTGGTGGTTTACGTTGTTTTGGAAAAACGGGCGAAAGCCATGCGGCTCAGGAATGAAGAGCAGTTGTGAGTGGGAGAGTGACGCGGGAGCTCGGGGACTGACGAATTTACAGTGAGGCGTCGTAAATAAATCATTCGCTCAATTCAGTCCAAAAAAAGTGTTGCCCGGACTGGCCCCTTCCCGGCTAAAGCCAGTCCTACAAAAACATCGAGTGCATTCAGTGGAACCGGTGTCGGGTGACGCGGAGCGTCACGGTATGCATGCCCACGCGGAGCGTGGGCACGATCAGCGAAGATCCTGAAATCGCCAGCGCCTGAACTGGCCTCTTCCCGGCTAAAGCCGGTCCCACAAAAAGCAGCGCGTGCAGTCAGTGGCATCGGCTCTGACTGTAGGACCGGCTTCAGCCGGGAAGCTTTTGCTTTTGATCTCATACAGAGAAGGTTCAAACACCGCCAATCGCGACTTGGGTGCAGGCTGAACGCAGACGACGCGGAGTGAGGGTATTCCGACGAAGGAGGAACCCAACCAGGAGCACAAGCCCTTGGTTACTTGGGGCTTTATCAAGTAACTCGCCGAAGGCGAAACAGTCTGTCCCCAGACAGACGCTCTTGACCTTAAGGGTCAATCCCGCCCGGCAAACATCCTCACGGCATCCACCGCATCATTCGTCCCCGAACTGATCTGCACAATCGCATCCCCCGCCTGATCCGCCAGATCCACACCCTTCACCGCCGTACTCCGCGTATTGTCCATACTCACAATCGCCTGACGCGTCTCGGCCTGAATCACCTGAATCATCTCCGAAATCTCCTGCGTCGACCGGCTCGTGCGCCCCGCCAACTGCCGAACCTCATCGGCCACCACCGCAAAGCCACGGCCCTGATCACCGGCCCGGGCCGCCTCGATCGCCGCATTCAACGCCAGCAAATTCGTCTGATCCGCAATACTGCGAATCGTATTCACGATCGCTGTAATCTGCTCCGAGCGCTCACCCAACTGACCAATGATCCGCGACGAATCATCAATGTTCTGCGAAATCTGACGCATCTCACTGGCCGCCTGCTGAATCACCAGGGTGCCCTGCTCGGCGTACTTCTGCGTCTGCACCGAAATGTGATACGCCTGGGCAGCGCTTTGGGAATCCTGCTCGTGCTTTTCGATACGCGCGGTCACGTCCGACGCAAACTTGACCACCTTCCACAGCTTGCCAGCGGCGTCGTACACCGGGTTATAGGACGCTTCCAGCCAGAGCGTCTGGCCGTGCTTGCCGACGCGCTTGAACTGATCGCTGAAAAACTCGCCTTTGTTCAACCGACGCCAAAAGTCCTGATACTCGGTGCTTTTGGTGAACTCAGGGGGGCAGAGCAACTTGTGGCTTTTACCCAGCAGCTCTTGCCGGCTGTAGCCCAGCAAGCGCAACAGGTTGTCGTTGGCAGCGATGATCGTGCCGTCCAGATCGAACTCAATGACTGCCATGGCGCGGTCGATGGCCTGCAGCTTATTGTGGGCTTCGCTCTCGGCTTGAAGTTTGGCGGTGACGTCCATCGCGTATTTGACCACCCGGGTGACCTTGCCGTCCGAGTCCCTGACCGGGTTGTAATTGGCCTCCAGCCATACGGTGCTGCCATCGCCCGCCACGCGCTGGAACGTCGACGACACGAACTCTCCATTACGCAAGCGCGACCATAACTGGGCGTACTCGGGGCTGCGCGCGTGTTCGGGGGTGCAGAACATGCGGTGCTCTTTACCGATGACCTGCTCGGGCCGGTAGCGCATGGTCTTGAAGAAGTTGTCGTTTGCCTTGAGCACCACACCGTTCAGATCGAATTCGATGCTGGCCATCGAGCGATTGATCGCCTCCAACAGACTGTCCTGATGGGCGACGGTCAGTTGCAGGTCCTGGATGATTTTATTCTTGGACGAGTCAAAAAACATGATGGCGGCTCAGGCAAGTGATTGAGGTGTGGTCCTGATCCATGACCTTGCGAGCGAGATGCAGCTCAGATGCGTGTTCCATTTGCAGTGCAGCCGATCATTACGCAGGTGATGTTAAAAAGCTATGCTGAACTTGTACAGCTCGTCGGGTTTGTACAAGGTTGTCGGTTATCAGTCATCGAAACCGGCCTGTTCGGCGATTTCGTCCACCTTCAGCTCCAGGCGATAGGCCACGGCAATGAACAGCGCCTGGCATAAACACAGCGTGGCACTGAGCGAGCGAAAGGCGAACGAGCTGCCTTCGTTGACCAGCAACACGGCATTGGCGCGCTTGGCCAGGGGAGAGAGGTTGCTGTCAGTGATGATCAACGTCTTGGCCTGATGATGCTGGGCGATGCGCAGGCAGTGCTGGGTTTCCTTGCCGTAGGGTGTGAAGCTGATGGCGATCACCAGATCGTTGGCGCGCACGCTGCGCATCTGCTCGCGGTAACTGCCGCCGAGGCCGGAAATAAGGTGGATGCGCTTGTTGGTGTGCTGCAGGTTGTAGACCAGATAGTCGGCGACGGCGAAGGAGCGTCGCACCCCGACCACGTAGATGTTGTCGGCGTTGACCACCAGGTCCACGGCTTTCTCGAAGGCCTCGTGGTCCAGTTCCAGCGCCAGCCGCTCCAGTCCCGACAGCGTAGCGTTGACGCATTCCCGGGCCAGGTCGCCCGCGCTGGCCTTCTGGGATTTGTTGGCGATCATGCTGCGAATGCGTTGCTGGTAGTTCTGCACCGGCGTGGCTTTGTGGGTGTAGGCCTCGCGGAACAGCGCCTGCATTTCGCTGAACCCGCTGAAGCCGAAGCGCTGGGAAAACCGCACGATGGCCGACGGATGCACCTCGCATTCCCGGGCGATGTCGCTGATGCGGTCGACCATGATCCGGTCGCTCTGCTGGCTCGTGTAACTGGCAATGCGCTTGAGCTGGCGCGGCAGGCTCTCGTATTCGGCCGTGATCAGCTTGAGCAGGGCATCGGCAGTCTCCGGCGCAGCGGTGACGGGCGTTGCGCCGTCGGCTCCGGTTTCGGGCGAGCCTGGCTGATCGAGGCTGGACATACGTGCGAATCCTTTGGCAGGTGGTGGCGTGGCGGAGTGTCCGGGAGGACAGGCGGCCAGTTTTGCAGGGTGCGACCTGCAATGCAAAGTGGAATAAATATTCCACATGAAAATAATTTAGAAAAATTCATTGATCAAGCCCGGGCGCCGTTCTAGTCTGCATCCACGAACTCGCTTGCAAGCACCTCGCTTGTGGGCAAGGGCATCAGCAATCAAACCCATAACAATAAAAGAAGAGGGGCCGGCATGGGCCAGACTCGTTTTGCCACCGGGCGTCAGCTGGACGTGATTTGTCTCGGGCGCCTGGGCGTCGATCTCTACGCGCAGCAGGTCGGCGCGCGCCTGGAGGACGTCAGCAGTTTCGCCAAATACCTCGGCGGCTCCTCCGCCAACATCGCTTTTGGCACCGCACGGCTGGGGGTGAAATCAGCCATGCTGACCCGCGTTGGCGACGACCACATGGGCCGTTTCCTGGTGGAATCCCTGGCGCGGGAGGGCTGCGACGTCAGCGGCATCAAGGTCGACGCCGAACGCCTGACCGCCATGGTCCTGCTCGGCATCAAGGACCGCGAAACATTTCCGCTGGTGTTCTACCGCGAGAACTGCGCCGACATGGCGCTGCAGCCTGAAGACATCTATGAAGCGCAGATCGCCTCCAGCAAGGCGCTGTTGATCACCGGCACGCATTTCTCCACCGATCAGGTGTTTCGCGCCAGCAGTCAGGCGCTGGACTACGCCGAAAAACACAACGTCAAACGCGTCCTCGACATCGATTACCGCCCGGTGCTATGGGGCCTGGCCGGCAAGGCTGACGGCGAAACCCGCTTCGTCGCCAACGACACTGTCAGCCAGCACGTGCAACGCATCCTGCCGCGCTTCGATCTGATCGTTGGCACCGAAGAAGAATTCCTCATCGCTGGCGGCTCGACCGATTTGCTCAGCGCCCTGCGCCGGGTTCGCGAGCTCAGTGCCGCGACGCTGGTGGTGAAGCTCGGGCCCCAGGGCTGCACGGTGATTCACGGGGCGATTCCGGCGAAGCTGGAAGACGGCGCGATTTACCCCGGCGTACGGGTGGAAGTGCTGAATGTCCTCGGCGCAGGCGATGCGTTCATGTCCGGTTTCCTGAAGGGTTGGCTCAACGACGAGAGCGACGAGCGCTGCTGCCAGTTGGCCAATGCCTGCGGCGGTCTGGTGGTGTCGCGGCATGCCTGCGCGCCAGCCATGCCGACGCTGGTCGAGCTGGAATACCTGTTCAACAGCCCGGTGCCGATCACTCGACCCGATCAGGACGCGGTGTTGCAACGTCTGCACCGGGTCAGCGTGCCCCGTCGCGAATGGCATCCGCTGTTCATCTTCGCCTTCGATCATCGCGGGCAACTGGTCGAGCTGGCGCAAAAGGCCGGGCGCGATCCGGCGTGTATCGGCCAGCTCAAGCAGTTGTTCGTTCAAGCGGTCGCCCGGGTCGAGGCCGATTTGGAGAAGCGCGGCATCGCCGCCGATGTCGGCGTGCTGGCGGACCAGCGCTTTGGTCAGGATTCACTGAATGCGGCCAGTGGGCGCGGCTGGTGGGTGGCACGTCCAGTGGAAGTGCAAGGCTCGCGCCCACTGGCGTTCGAGCACGGGCGCTCGGTGGGCAGCACGTTACTGGCCTGGCCTCAAGAGCAGATCATTAAGTGCCTGGTGCAATACCACCCGGACGACGAACCGATGCTGCGCCTGGAACAGGAAGCGCAGTTGCTGGGCCTATATCAGGCAGCGCTGGCCAGCGGTCATGAACTGCTGCTGGAAGTGATTCCGCCGAAGGATCATCCTTCGACCCATCCGGATGTCATCTACCGTTCCCTCAAGCGCCTCTACAACCTCGGCATTTACCCGGCCTGGTGGAAAATCGAATCGCAGTCCGCCGAGGTCTGGGAACAGCTCGATGCGCTGATTCACGAGCGCGATCCGTACTGCCGGGGCGTGGTGTTGCTGGGGCTGAACGCGCCCGCCGAAACCCTCGCGGCCGGCTTTCGTCAGGCGGCGAAAAGCACCACCTGCCGTGGGTTTGCCGTAGGCCGCACGATTTTTCATGAACCCAGCCGAGCCTGGCTGGAGGGCGAAATCGATGACGCGGACCTGATCACTCGGGTACAGAGCAACTTCGGTTTCCTGATCGAGTCCTGGCGCGACGCCCGGGCTTGAAGTCCGAACCCGCGGCCTGTGTGTTCAGTTGAACGTGATAACAACAATAAAGGTGCAGCCATGCCCGCTTCTGCAATCCGAATTGGCATCAACCCGATTTCCTGGAGCAACGACGACCTCCCGGCCCTCGGTGGCGAGACGCCCCTGAGCACCGCGCTCAGTGAGGGCAAGGAGATCGGCTACGAAGGCTTCGAGCTCAACGGCAAATTCCCCAAGGACGCACAGGGCGTGGCCGATGTGTTGCACCCCTATGACCTGGCGCTGGTGTCGGGCTGGTATTCCGGTCGGCTCGCCAGCCGTTCGGCGGCCGAGGAAATCGACGCCATCGCCAGCCACGTCGAACTGCTCAAGCACAACGGCGCCACGGTGCTGGTCTACGGCGAAGTGGCCGATTCGATTCAGGGCCAGCGCATCCGACTGGTCGAACGACCGCGCTTCCACAGCGCCAGTGCCTGGCAGGCCTACGCCGACAAGCTCACCGAGCTGGCCCGGTTCACCTTGTCCCAAGGCGTGCGTCTGGCCTATCACCACCACATGGGCGCGTACGTGGAATCGCCGGAGGACATCGACACGCTGATGGCACTGACTGGCGGCGAAGTCGGCCTGCTGTTCGATTCCGGTCACTGCTACATGGGGGGCGGCGAACCGCTTCAAGTGCTGAGCACACACATCGATCGTGTCTGCCATGTGCATTTCAAGGACGTGCGCAAGCCGGTGGTGCAGCTGGCGCGCAACAATTTGTGGAGCTTTCCGGACTGCATCGTCAACGGCACCTTCACCGTGCCCGGCGATGGCGACATCGATTTCGCCGCGCTGCTGGACGTGCTGATGCAAGCGGATTACCAAGGCTGGCTGGTGGTCGAGGCGGAACAGGACCCGGCCGTTGCGCCGAGCTATGCCTACGCGAAGAAGGGCTATGAGACCCTGCGCCATTTGCTGGCCGCCGCGCAGTTGAACAGCACGGCCCAACAACGGAACGCACCTCAACAACCGCCTGAACAGAGGAGCCTGTGAACATGAATCTCTTGGTCAAGAGCAAGGCCGAAGGGCGCGACGTCGTCGCGCTGGCCGACGGCGTGCTGACGTACGTCGGCTTCTCCGCCCACCGATTGAGCGTCGGCGAACGTCTGCCGGTGAATGCGGGCGACAAGGAAATCTGTCTGGTGCTGCTCAGCGGTCGCATCAGCGTCAGCGGCGAGGCGCCGGGGCAGGGCGGTTTCAACTGGGAAAACCTCGGTGATCGGCAATCGGTGTTCGAAGACAAATCGCCCTTCGCGGTGTACCTGCCGCCGGGCAGTCAAGCCGAAGTCACGGCGTTGAGCGCGGTGCAGATTGCCGTGTGCGCTGCGCCGGGCGATGCGTCCAAAGACCTGCCGGCGCGCGTGATCGCCCCCGACACGATGAAACGCAGCGTGCGCGGCCGGGCGGCCAACACCCGTTACGTCTGCGACATCCTTCCCGATTCCGAACCGGCGCATTCGCTGCTGGTGGTAGAGGTGCGCACGCCCTCGGGCCACTCGTCGAGCTACCCGCCGCACAAGCACGATACGGATGATTTACCGCACCAGAGCTTCCTCGAAGAAACCTATTACCATCAGGTCAACCCGCCCCAGGGCTATGTGTTCCAGCGCGTGTACACCGATGATCGCAGCATCGATCAGGCCATGGCCGTGGAGAACAACGATCTGGTCACGGTGCCCAAGGGTTACCACCCGGTCAGCGTGCCGTACGGCTACGAATCCTATTATTTGAACGTGATGGCCGGGCCAAAGCGCGCATGGCAATTCCACAACGATCCGCAGCACAGTTGGCTGCTGGATCTGTAACCCAATTTTTTTGAAGGAGCCCGTCATGAGCAACGCCCCGATCATCGGCCACTACATCAACGGCCAGATTCACGACAGCGCCGAGCGTTTCAGCGATGTGTTCAATCCGGCCACCGGCGCCGTGCAGGCCCGGGTGGCGCTGGCGGAACTGAAGACCGTCGATGAAGCCGTTGCCGCTGCCCAGGCGGCGTTTCCCGCGTGGGCGGATCAGTCGTCCCTGCGGCGTGCGCGGGTGATGTTCAAGTTCAAGGAACTGCTTGACCAGCACCACGACGAGCTGGCGGCCATCATCTGCCGCGAGCACGGCAAGGTGTTTTCCGATGCCAAGGGCGAAGTGGTGCGGGGCATCGAGATCGTCGAGTTTGCCTGTGGCGCGCCGAGCCTGCTGAAAAGCGACTACAGCGACAACATCGGCGGCGGCATCGACAACTGGAACCTGCGTCAGCCACTGGGCGTTTGCGCTGGCGTCACGCCGTTCAACTTCCCGGTGATGGTACCGCTGTGGATGATTCCCATGGCGCTGGTTACCGGCAACTGCTTCATCCTCAAACCGTCCGAGCGCGACCCGTCGGCGAGCCTGCTGATGGCGCAGCTGTTGAAACAGGCGGGCCTGCCGGATGGCGTGTTCAACGTGGTGCAGGGCGACAAGGTGGCCGTGGACGCGCTGTTGCAGCACAAGGGCATCGAGGCGATTTCGTTTGTCGGCTCCACGCCCATCGCCGAATACATTCATCAGCAGGGCACGGCCCACGGCAAGCGGGTGCAGGCCCTCGGCGGTGCGAAAAACCACATGATCGTCATGCCCGATGCCGATCTGGATCAGGCCGCCGACGCGTTGATCGGCGCGGCCTACGGTTCGGCGGGCGAGCGCTGCATGGCGATCTCCATTGCTGTGGTGGTAGGAGACGTGGGGCAGAAACTCATCGACAAACTGCTGCCGCGCATTGATGCGCTCAAGGTCGGCAACGGCATGAACGCCGATTCGGACATGGGCCCGCTGGTCACGGCGGTGCACAAGGCCAAGGTCGAGGGCTACATCGCCCAGGGCGTGCAGGAAGGCGCGAAGCTGATCGTCGACGGGCGCAACTTCAGCGTGCCGGGCGCAGAACAGGGTTTCTTCGTCGGCGCCACGCTGTTCGATGACGTGACGCCGGAAATGACTATCTATAAGGAAGAAATCTTCGGGCCGGTGCTGGGCATCGTCCACGTGCCTGACTTTGCCTCGGCGGTGGAGCTGATCAACGCCCACGAATTCGGCAACGGCGTGTCGTGCTTCACCAGCGACGGCGGCATCGCCCGGGCCTTTGCCCGCAACATCAAGGTCGGCATGGTGGGCATCAACGTTCCGATCCCGGTGCCGATGGCCTGGCATTCCTTCGGCGGCTGGAAGCGCTCGCTGTTCGGCGATCATCATGCCTACGGCGAAGAAGGCCTGCGCTTTTACAGCCGCTACAAAAGCGTCATGCAGCGCTGGCCGGACAGCATCGCCAAGGGCGCGGAATTCAGCATGCCGACGGCGAAGTAGGGAATTTGCGCTGACCGTCTGTCGTACGCGGTCAATGTGGGAGCGAGCTTGCTCGCGAAGGCGGCGGTATGGCCACTGGGGATGTGCCAGACGGACCGGCCCCTTCGTGAGCAACCTCACTCCCACAGGGATCATCGCTGAGTCTGAATATTCAGCCCAGTCAGCCAAGTCCGCTAACCATTCCCCGGGCATCCATCACCGCCAATAACAACAAGGTGCAAGCATGACCACGACTCGATTGACCATGGCCCAGGCCCTGGTGAAGTTTCTTGATAACCAGTACGTCGAAGTCGACGGCGTGCAGAGCAAGTTCGTCGCCGGGGTGTTCACCATTTTTGGCCACGGCAACGTGCTCGGCCTGGGCCAGGCGCTTGAGCAGGACCGCGGCGATCTCGTCGTCCATCAAGGTCGCAACGAACAAGGCATGTGCCACGCTGCCATGGGGTTTGCCAAGCAACACCTGCGCCGCAAGATCTACGCCTGTACCTCATCGGTCGGCCCCGGCGCCGCCAACATGATCACCGCCGCGGCCACTGCGTCGGCCAATCGCATACCGCTGCTGTTGCTGCCCGGCGATGTCTACGCCAGTCGCCAGCCTGATCCGGTGCTGCAACAGATCGAACAGTTCCACGACCTCAGCATCAGCACCAACGACGCCTTCAAGGCCGTGAGCAAATACTGGGACCGCATCAACCGCCCCGAGCAACTGATGAGCGCGGCCCTCAACGCCATACGTGTGCTCACCGACCCTGCCGAAACCGGCGCCGTCACCCTGGCGCTGCCCCAGGACGTACAAGCCGAGGCCTACGACTACCCCGATTCCTTCCTGCAAAAACGCGTGCACCGCATCGACCGCCGTCCGCCCACCGAAGCGATGCTCAATGACGCCGTGGCGCTGCTCAAGGGCAAGCGCAAACCGCTGCTGATCTGTGGCGGCGGCGTGCGTTATTCCGGCGCGGCCGCCGAGCTGCAGGCGTTCGCCGAGCGCTTCGGCATTCCGTTCAGCGAAACCCAGGCCGGCAAGAGCGCCATCGTTTCCGCCCATCCGCTGAACATGGGCGGCATCGGCGAGACCGGCACGCTGGCGGCCAATACCCTGGCGCGGGAAGCGGACCTGATCATCGGCGTCGGGACCCGTTACAGCGACTTCACCACCGGCTCGAAATCCCTGTTTCAGAACCCTGAGGTGCAGTTCCTCAACCTAAACGTCGGTGCCTTCGATGTGCAGAAGCTCGATGGCGTGCAGGTGCTGGCCGATGCGCGCCTGGCGCTTCGTTCCCTGGCGGATCAGCTGGGCGACTACCGCGCGCAGTGGGGCGATCAGCCGCGCGAGGCAAGGGCTGCTCTGGAGGCGGAAGTGGATCGGCTGTACGCCGTGGAATACCAGACCGAAGACTTCGAGCCGGAAGTCAGCGGCCACCTTGACCCGCAGGTGCTGCGCGACTTCATCGAGATGACCGGTTCGTGCCTGACCCAGAGCCGAGTGCTGGGCGTGCTCAACCAGCAATTGCCCGGGGACGCGGTGATCGTCGCGGCGGCCGGTAGTCTGCCTGGAGATCTGCAGCGGGCATGGCGCAGCACCAGTGTCGACAGTTATCACGTCGAGTACGGCTATTCGTGCATGGGCTATGAGGTCAACGCCGCGTTGGGCGTGAAAATGGCAGCGCCCCAGCGTGAGGTGTACGCCCTGGTGGGCGACGGTTCCTTCATGATGCTGCACTCGGAACTGGCCACCTCGATTCAGGAGCGGCGCAAGATCAACGTGGTGCTGCTCGACAACATGGCCTTCGGTTGCATCAACAATCTGCAGATGGGCAACGGCATGGGCAGTTTCGGCACCGAGTTCCGCTACCGCAATCCCGAAACCGGTGAGCTGGATGGCGACTTCGTGCCGGTGGATTTTGCGATGAGTGCCGCGGCCTATGGCTGCAAGACTTACAAGGTCAGCAACGCTCAAGAGCTGGAAGCGGCATTGGCCGATGCGCGTACCCAGACGGTTTCGACGCTGATCGACATCAAGGTGCTGCCGAAAACCATGATCCACGGCTACCTGTCGTGGTGGCGCGTGGGCGTGGCGCAGGTGTCGACCGCGGGTACAACGGCCGATGCATATGAACGGCAAAAAGCGGCGTTGGCCAAGGCCCGTCAGTATTGAACACGCTTCTGCAGGGACAGGACATTCACCCATGAAAATCGGACTCATCGGCTACGGAAAGGGCGGGCGCTATTTTCACGCACCGCTGATCGCCAGCCTGCCCGGCGTGACCTTTGCCGGCGTGGTCACCCGCTCGCCGGAACGCCGGCAGGACCTGCGGAACGACTACCCCAAAGTCCCGGCCTTCGACAGCCTCGCCGATCTGGTCGCGGCCGGGGTCGATGCGGTGGTGATTTCGACGCCGCTGGCCTCTCGGCGGGCATTGATTCTCGACGCCATCGAGCTCGGCGTCCCGGTTGTCAGCGACAAACCGTTCGCGCCGGATGCCCAGGCCGCCCAGGAACTGGTAGACGCCGCCGAACGCCGAGGGGTGCTATTGGGCGTGTACCAGAACCGTCGCTGGGACTCGGATTTTCTCACCGTGCGCAAACTGATTGATCAGGGCGTTCTCGGCGACATCAGCCGCTTCGAGTCCCGTGTCGAGCGCTATTCGCCCACGTCGGTTGGCAAGGAAAGCGGCGGCGGCATTCTGCGGGATCTTGGCAGCCATCTGGTGGATCAGGCGCTGCTGCTGTTCGGGCCGGTGAAGCGGGTGTACGCCGAGCTTGAATTTGCGACCCCTGGGCAGAAAGTTGATCACGGCTTCTTCATGTCACTGACCCATGCCAACGGCGTGGTTTCGCACCTCTGGGGCAACTGCCTGCAAAACGCCCAGGGCCCGCGATTTCGGGTCAACGGTTTACAGGGCTGCTATACCGTCGAGGGCCTCGACGGTCAGGAGGCTGCCGCACTGGCCGGGTTGTCACCCAAGTCCGAAGGCGAACGCTGGGGCGTGGAAGAACACCGACGCTGGGGCTGGTTCGAACAGGGCGAGCACCGTGAGCGGGTCCCGTCGGAGCGTGGCTGCTGGACCGAGTTTTACCGGCAATGGCAGGAGGCGGTGATGAATCAGGGGCGTAATCCTGTGGATGCAAACGATGCGGTGGCCTCGGCCAGGGTGCTGGATGCCGCAAGAATCAGCGCGATGGAGGGCAGGGTGGTGGTGCTGTGAAAAGCACACGCAGATGCCCTGTGAGGCACTGCGCTACACCCACCAACAGCCCAGACGGGGCGCATCAAAACGAAAATAGAAATTAATTCTAAAAGCTGTTGAAGTAGAAATTATTTTCCAATAGAGTCATTTCCAGGTTGCCGACGATCGCCGTCAGCGCCTGGTGTCGGGTCTCCCGGCAGCAGGTCGAACGAGCGACACAAAAACAAGAAAGCCAATCGCAGACAGGTACCGCCGATGAACATTTTCAGATCAGCCGCCAAGGCTTGCCGCCCCTTCTTACTCGCGCTTCCCGCCATTCCCCGAGCTGTTTCCCGCACATTCATCAACGCTGCCCCTGCGTTCGAATCCGCCCTCGAAACCATCGCCCACGTGCTCTGCGTCGAAAGTCGCGGCGTTATGGTGTGCGGGGCATCGGGCGGTTCGGTCGCGCACCTTTCAGACGCGGCGTCTTCTGCTCCGCGCTAAACGCCAGCACCTCCAGCAGTCGTTATCCCGCTATTACAACAACAAGAATCTGGAGAAAGACCGTTCATGAATACCCCACTCCGTTTCACCTCACTCGCCCTGGCCCTGATGCTGAGCAGCGGCGTCACCCTGGCGGCCGACCTGAAGATTGGCGTGTCCATGTCTCAGTTCGACGATACGTACCTGACCTACATGCGCGAGGACATGGACAAGAAAGTCAAAGCCATGGGCGGTGTCGATCTGCAGTTCGTGGATGGTCGCAATGACGTGAACAAACAGCTCGATCAGGTGCAGGAGCTGATTGGCAAGAAGGTCGACGCACTGATCGTCAACCCCGTCGACACCGAAGCCACCGTGAAGATCACCAAGGCGGCCACGGATGCTGGCATTCCGCTGGTCTACGTCAACCGCCGTCCGGATGATCCGAAGCTGCCCGCAGGCGTTGCCTCCGTGACCTCCGACGACAAGGAAGCCGGGCGCATGCAGATGGAATACCTGGCCAAGAAAATGAACGGCAAAGGCAACGTCGTCATCTTGCTCGGTGAGCTGGCCAATAACTCGACCCGCGACCGCACGGCGGGGGTCAAGGAAGTGCTGAAAAACTACCCTGACATCAAGGTCACCCAGGAGCAGACCGGCGCCTGGCAGCGGCAGAAAGGCATGGACGTCACCAATGACTGGCTGACCCAGGGCCGCGACTTCAAGGCGGTCATCTCCAACAACGACGAAATGGCCATCGGTGCGGCCATGGCCCTGAAGCAGGCCGGCAAAAAAGGTGAGGTGTTTGTGGCCGGTGTCGACGGCACGCCGGACGGCCTGAGCGCGGTCAAGAAAGGCGACCTCTCGGTCTCGGTGTTCCAGGACGCCAAAGGGCAGGGCGAGGGCGCCATCGATACGGCCGTGAAATTGGCGAAGAAGGAAACGCTGCCCGAACAGGCCATCGTGATTCCCTTCAAGCTGATCACCCCGGACAACGTCAGCACCTTCAAATAAACGCTCACCTCACACCGACTGACACCCGGCAGAACGCCGCCGTGCCTCTGCCGCCCTGTCACTCGAGGAGCCTGTGACCATGTTCGCTTCCGCAACCGCTTCGGCTTCAAACAATCCACCCGCTTCCGGGATGGCGAGCGACGCCGAACACCCTTATCTGCTGGAAATCACCAACATCAGCAAGGGCTTTCCCGGGGTGGTGGCGCTGGACAACGTGCAACTGCGCGTGCGGCCCGGCAGCGTGCTGGCGCTGATGGGCGAGAACGGCGCGGGGAAGTCCACGCTGATGAAAATCATCGCCGGCATCTACCAGCCCGACACCGGTGAAATCCGTCTGCGCGGCAAACCGGTGGTGTTCCAGTCGCCGCTGGCGGCGCTGCAATCAGGCATCGCCATGATCCATCAGGAACTCAACCTGATGCCGCACATGAGCATCGCCGAAAACATCTGGATCGGCCGCGAGCAGCTCAACGGCCTGCACATGGTCGATCACCGCTCCATGCACCGCTGCACGGCGGAACTGCTCGAACGCCTGCGCATCAACCTCGATCCGGAAGAAATGGTCGGCAACCTGAGCATCGCCGAACGGCAGATGGTCGAGATCGCCAAGGCCGTTTCCTACGACTCCGACGTCTTGATCATGGACGAGCCGACCTCCGCCATCACCGAGACGGAGGTGGCCCACCTGTTTTCGATCATTGCCGACCTGCGCGCCCAGGGTAAGGGCATCATCTACATCACCCACAAGATGAACGAAGTGTTCGCCATCGCCGATGAAGTGGCGGTGTTCCGCGACGGCGCCTACATCGGCCTGCAGCGGGCTGACAGCATGAATGGCGACAGCCTGATTTCCATGATGGTCGGCCGTGAACTGACCCAGCTGTTTCCCGAACGCGACCAGCCCGTCGGCAAGTTGCTGCTGTCGGTGCGCGACCTGGCGCTGGACGGCGTGTTCGAGGGTGTGTCGTTCGACCTGCACGCGGGCGAAGTACTCGGCATCGCCGGGCTGATGGGATCGGGGCGCACCAACGTCGCTGAAACGATCTTCGGCATCACCCCGAGCACGCGCGGGGACATTTTCCTCGACGGCACGCCGATCCGTGTCAGCGACCCGCACTTCGCCATCGAAAAGGGCTTCGCGCTGCTCACCGAAGACCGCAAGCTCAGCGGCCTGTTTCCGTGCCTGTCGGTGGGTGAAAACATGGAAATGGCCGTGCTGCCCCATTACGTCGGCAACGGTTTCGTCCATCAGAAAGCCCTGCGCGTGCTGTGCGAAGACATGTGCAAAAAACTGCGGGTGAAGACGCCGTCCCTTGAGCAGTGCATCGACACGCTGTCCGGCGGCAATCAGCAGAAAGCCCTGCTGGCGCGCTGGCTGATGACCAACCCGCGGGTGCTGATTCTCGATGAGCCGACCCGTGGCATCGACGTCGGCGCCAAGGCCGAGATTTACCGGCTGATTTCCCTGCTCGCCAGCGAAGGCATGGCGGTGATCATGATTTCTTCCGAACTGCCGGAAGTGCTGGGCATGAGCGACCGGGTCATGGTCATGCATGAAGGCGAAATGATGGGCACCCTCGACCGCGCCGAGGCCACCCAGGAACGGGTCATGCACCTGGCGTCCGGAAACCCTGTTCACTGATCCCCATTCACACGATCTCTGGCGACAGAAGCGCCGATTCAAGCACTGCGCCACGCCCCAGTGGCAATGCCCCGGTCGGGTCGAACAAGAACAAGAGGCACACATGAAGATGAACGCGATGCTGGAAAACAAACCCGCGCTGGCGCCTCGCAAACACAAGCGCCGGCTGCCCACCGAACTGAGCATTTTTCTGGTCCTGATCGGCATTGGCCTGATTTTCGAGCTGTTCGGCTGGATCGTCCGCGATCAGAGCTTTCTGATGAATTCCCAGCGGCTGGTGCTGATGATTCTGCAGGTGTCGATCATTGGCCTGCTGGCCATCGGCGTGACTCAGGTCATCATCACCACCGGCATCGATCTGTCGTCAGGCTCGGTGCTGGCGCTGTCGGCGATGATTGCCGCCAGCCTGGCGCAATCGTCGGACTACACCCGGGCGGTGTTTCCGTCGCTGACCGACCTGCCGGTGTGGGCGCCGGTCATCGCCGGGCTTGGGGTGGGGCTGCTCGCGGGAGCGATCAACGGCAGCATTATCGCCATCACCGGCATCCCGCCGTTCATCGCCACGCTGGGCATGATGGTGTCGGCGCGGGGCCTGGCGCGCTATTACACCGGCGGTCAGCCGGTGAGCATGCTGAATGATTCCTACACCGCCATCGGCCAGGGCGCCATGCCGGTGATCATTTTTCTGGTGGTCGCGGTGATCTTTCACATCGCCCTGCGTTACACCAAATACGGAAAATACACCTACGCCATCGGCGGCAACATGCAGGCGGCGCGCACCTCGGGGATCAACGTCAAGCGTCATCTGGTGATCGTCTACAGCATCGCCGGTCTGCTGGCCGGGCTGGCGGGCGTTGTCGCCTCGGCGCGGGCGGCCACGGGGCAGGCCGGGATGGGCGTTTCCTACGAGCTGGACGCCATTGCGGCGGCGGTGATCGGCGGCACCAGCCTCGCCGGTGGCGTCGGTCGGATCACCGGCACGGTCATCGGCGCGCTGATTCTCGGGGTCATGGCCAGCGGCTTTACCTTCGTCGGCGTCGATGCCTACGTACAGGACATCATCAAGGGCCTGATCATCGTCATCGCCGTGGTCATCGATCAGTACCGCAACAAGCGCAAGCTCAAGCGCTGAGTCGTTCAGGGGTTATTGAAGAGGGCCTGTTGTCAGGCCCTTTTCGTTTTTCATCGGTTTGAACCGATCAGGCCACGGTCGGTCAGACACCATCTGCCTCGTTTCGAGGACGCCCGGGCCGGGTGAAGGGTGCGATCAAACCCCGGCGCGACCCAATGCCACCGGGTATTCAAACCCTTGTTGGACGAATCCTGATCAATTATGTTGCCGAGTACCGAACCCGGCCTTAGACTGCCGCCCCTCGTAAATTGAGTGCCAAGCGGCGCTTCGAGACTACGGCGCGTTTAATGCCAGGTTGAGGCGCACCTTTGAGATCGCCTTAATGCACGTTTTTTTATAGAGAAATCAATGACCAAGGAAAAGTTGCTGGCGATGCCGGCCGATGACTACATGAACGCCGAGCAGCACGCGTTCTTCGTCGACCTGTTGCAAGCCATGAAAGTCGAAATCCACGAGCGCATCGAGCAGAGCCGTATCGCGATCGAAAGCCTGGACACCCCGGCTGACCCGGCCGACGCCGCTTCCGTGGAAGAAGAGCGCCACTGGCTGGTGAACGTGATTGACCGCGATCAGCGCATGCTGCCACAGCTGGAAATGGCCTTGAGCCGTATCGCTGACGACAGTTTTGGCTGGTGCGAAGACAGCGGCGAGCCCATTGGCCTGAAGCGCCTGCTGATCAGCCCGACCACCAAGTACTGCATCGAAGCTCAGGAACGTCACGAGCAGATCGACCGCCACCAGCGTCAGGCGTGATCCCTCGGGTTCGACCGCCCGCAACGGGTGGTCGAGCCGTTCCATTGCGTACCCTTTACGCGCTGACTGCGTAAGCCCCTTCCTTCGCCGCACATTCCGACCGACTACCACCAATGACTCATGGCGCATGGCCGCTATTTGGGCGTTTAATGCTTTCACAATAATGAAAGCAGGGCAGGTCCCGGACATGGATGCGAAAGGTCGTCACGCCGCAACACCCTCTCAACCCGCTCACGGGGCTCCCGACAAGCGGACCGCCGCCGGTTCGCGCTGGCTGACGCCCGCCCTGCAAAGCTTTGGCCTGTGCCTGCTGTTCGCGGCGATGGTCTGGGGTGGTGTGTCGGTTTACGTGTGCCTGCTCGTTGGGCTGTTGATCCTGTGGTTGCCAATTTTCTTACCGTCGCTGTTCGCCGGCCGAACGCCGGTGGCAGAGGAAGAAGCGGGCGAAGACGGCATGACCCGTCTGACCCGCGATTTATCCCGGAGCACCAGTCACAATGCGCTGTCTGCGGCGGCCGTGGCGTTTTCGGTCAGGCAACTGGCGGGCAAGCTGCAGTCCCAGGTCAACGCGGCCGAGCAGATCGTCAGCAGCGCCGACGTGATGATCGCCACCGAGCGCGCCACTTCCACGCTTAGCCAGCAAGCGCTGACCGCCGCCAGCCAGGCGCGGGAGAGCAGCGGCGCGGGGCTCAGCGTCCTCAATGAATCCATCGGCCTGATGCACCAACTCAGCGAACGGGCCGACAGCAGCCGTGAACTCATCGAAGCCCTCAGCCAGCGCAGCGAAGACATCCAGCGTGTCACGGCGGTGATTCAGTCCATCGCCAGCCAGACCAATCTGCTCGCCCTGAACGCCGCCATCGAAGCCGCGCGCGCCGGCGAACACGGCCGTGGCTTTGCCGTTGTGGCCGACGAAGTGCGCGGGCTGGCCGGGCGCACGGCGACGGCGACCAGTGAAGTGGGGGAGATGGTCGTCGATATTCAGCAGCGCACCCGTCAGGTGGTCGAGCAGATTCGGCAGTTGTCGGGCGACCTGAGTGGCGGCGTCGCCCAGGTCGAATCCACCGGACAGCAACTGGCGAACATCGCTCAACTGGCGGTTGGGGTAGAGCAACAGGTGGGTGAAATCGCGCGGGGCGCCCAGACCAATCAGGAGCAACTGAGCAGCCTGTTCGTGGCGGTGGAGCAAATGCGCAGCGACCTTGCGATCAGCGATGACCAGACCCGGCGCCTGGCGCAGTCGGCGTTGCAGATGGAAGAGCAGGCGGAAACCATCAGCGAGCGCCTGGCTCAGGTCGGCCTGGATGACTACCACCAGCGCATTTATGACCTCGCCCGGGAAGGCGCCAGCCAGATCGCCGCGACGTTCGAGCAGGACATCGATCAAGGCCGGGTCAGCCTGACCGATCTGTTCGACCGCACCTACCAGCCCATCGCCAACACGTCGCCCGCCAAGTACCAGACCCGCTTCGACCGCTACACCGATCAGACGCTGCCGGCCATCCAGGAACCGCTGCTGACCCGTCATGAGGGGCTGGTTTTCGCCATCGCCTGCACACAGCAGGGCTACGTGCCGACCCACAATCAGGTGTTCAGCCGGCCGCTGACGGGGGATACGGCGGTCGATGCGGTGAACAACCGCAGCAAGCGCAAGTTCGACGACCGCACCGGCATTCGCTGCGGCAGTCACCAGCAGCCGGTGCTGTTGCAGACCTACACCCGCGACACCGGCGAACTGATGCACGATCTTTCCGTGCCCATCGTCGTCAAGGGCCGACATTGGGGCGGGCTGCGGCTGGGTTATAGGCCGGAGAAAAGCTGAGGATCAAGCTGCAAGCTGCAAGTGAAGAGCAGTTATCAGTGATCGCGCGTCTTGTGGCTTGCCGCTTGAAGCTTGCAGATCTTCGGGGAGCGTCAATTGTACGACTTAGGCCCTTTAATTATTTAACCGTCCGATATTGAAGTAGGACGCGTCTGAAGTGCAGTTCCATCGGTTGACGGAACGTTAACTGCGATCATCCTGTGAGTATATGTCCGAATATGTAATCGCCTGTTCGGGACTCATGTCAGTACTCACGGATGAATCAAATGACAAAAACAACTATCAGTCACGCGTCGACCGATTCCCGCGCCGGCGCGCAGCAGGTCACCGTTCGCCTCGGTGTGTTTTTCGACGGGACCGGCAATAACCGGGTGAACAGCCAGATCGGCGCCGACTGCCAGGCCATGGCGGAAGTCTACGGCGGCGTGCATATAAAAGAATGTGGCGGTCGGCACACTGACGCCGGCAGCAGTTACAGCAACAGCCCGACCAATATCGCGCGACTGGCGGGGTTATATAAACAACAGCGCAAGGCAATCGTTAATGCAGACGGCCTGTTTGTGTATGGCGCGGTGTATGTCAGTGGCGTTGGCACAACATCTGGCGGGCGCGATTCTCGCTTGTCGGGCCAAGGCTTCGGTCGCGGCACCACTGGCGTGGTGGCGAAAGTGTCGCGTGGCATCAAAAAGCTTGCCGATGAACTTCACACGTTTGAAAGCGACAACCCGGGTTGTGTCATCGGGGCGCTGGAGCTGGACGTGTTTGGCTTCAGTCGGGGAGCGGCGTCGGCCCGGCATCTGGCCAACGAAGTGCTGAAAAAATCCCGTGGCGCGCTGGACCCCGTGCTCGACCCCCGCAAACTGCCGCTTTCGGACAGCTTTTCATGGGCCAGTGGCAGCGTGCGGTTGAAGGTCATCGGCCTGTTCGACACGGTCGCCGCCGTGGGCGGGATTTCCGATCTGGGCAGCGTTCGGGATGCGGTCAACAAGCGGGTCAATCTGTTTTTGCCCCCCGGGTGCGCGCAGCAAGTGCTGCACCTGGTGGCCGGCGATGAGCATCGGCGCAACTTCGTGCTCAACAGTGTCAAGCCCGACTGGCCCCAGGAAATCGTACTGCCCGGCAGCCATTCGGACATCGGTGGCGGCTATCAGCCCCAGGAAATGGAGAAAGTCTCGCTGTTCCGGCCTCGCCGCAGCCTGGTCAGCGTCAGCACGCCTTATGACACGACGGATGCCTGGCTGCAGGCCCACGCCGAGCTGTCCACTCTTGATGCGGGGCGTCTGCTCGACCCCACCGATGACAGCGCCTCGCTGGGCGTGGAATGTTTCGAACGGTTCGCCAGCAGCTCACGCGGGGTCAAGACAGTGGTGGCGACGGTGAAGCTGGAGCGACGCGTCTACAACCACCTCGCCCTTGTTTACCTGCGGCTGATGCACGCGCTCGCATGCGACGAGGGCGTGCCGTTCCTGCCCATCAAAGAATCAGCGGAAACAAGCTTGCCACCGGAGTTGCGGCCCATAGCCGCCAAGCTGATCAGCCACGCCAAAGGGGAGGGCGGTGCGTTGAGTGACGCCGAGCAGACGCTGTTGTATCGGCGCTACATCCATCGCTCGGCCCACTGGAACAATGCCCGACGCGACGCGTTGGTCGATGGGTTGTTCGTGCATGCCCCTGCGCTCAATGGCCGGCAGATGTTCACCAATCTCGGTCAACTTGCTTATCCACAGTGAGCGGCATTGAAGCAACGGGTGGCGATGATGGCGAATCCGGCAAAAAAAAGGCGGCCTTGGTAGGCCGCCATTTTTTTGCACGTGCGACGGGTCAGGTCGGAGTGTGCAGCAAGACGTTCAGCTCATCGACGATGGGTGCCCAGTCATCATCTAGCTGGATTTTTTCCTTGAGCAGCGCCCCTTGTTGCGGCGACCAGAACTCGGCTTCGGACACTTTCACACCTTCCGGCAGATGATGCCCGGCGACGAACGCGTCGATGCTGGCCTGATCGGACTCCAGCCCCAATTGTTCGAACAACAGCTCAAGCGACGGCGTCATGATTTCCATTTTTTCTCCCGAACGGGTCAAGGACCCGGATTGGCGTGGTCAGTGAGTAACCTTCTGTTGCATGGGAGTGCGCGGGGCAGGCAAGAGTTCTAACTGATTGCCTGAAGGGGCACTGACACTCGCGTGCTTTTAGAGGGACCGGCTTCAGCCGGGAAAGCGTCAGGTGTCACGCCGCAGAATTGAGGGCGCCCAAACAGGCCTCTACCCGGCTAAAGCCAGTCCTACGGACACCCTGCGTGCTTTTAGTGGGACCGGCTTCAGCCGGGAAAGCGTCAGGTGTCACGCCGCAGAATTGAGGGCGCCCAAACAGGCCTCTTCCCGGCTGAAGCCAGTCCCACTGAACATCGTCTGACAAAAACCACTTCACACCGTACGAAAGGGATATATCCCGTATAGACTCACTGCCGGTAGAATCCATGCTAACGCCAGCGTCCGGCTTCAGGACGCACCATTTCTCGTTTCTTTCCCGCCCGGTCCGCTGTCCGGGCGGGTTCCTATCTGGTTGGGAGTTTGTACATTGGCAGTAGGTAATCTGGATACCCACGCATTATTCGTGCTCGGAGACGTGCGCGCGAAGTTGGTAAAGCTGTTCCAGGCGCGATTCGTTTATGTCATCGAACAATCCCCTGAAGGCATTTACATGTCGGAGATCGACACCGAAACCGCACTGGTGGTCGATGATAAGCCCGGGCTGGAACTCAAAGTGGGTGACCACTTCCGAGCCGCCGTATTGCCCAGCCGTGAAGGCGGCAAGTTCGAAATCCGCTTCCGCGACATCAAGATGACCATCTACGGTCTGGGCGAATACGCGTTTGTCGAAGTGCCCGAAGGCCACGGCATCGTCTTCAAAGAGTCCCACAGCATTTTCATGGTGTTCGCCGCCCACGAACAGATTCAAACTGGCCTGAGCAAAGTCCTCAAAGCCGCCACCGCCAAAGCCGCCAAATGGCGCAAGGGCGAACTGACGTTCAAAGCCAGCGAGTAAGCACAGCGCTTCAATACGCCTGCACACGGATCGCGCCCACATCCCCCACGCCCAAGCGATGGGTAGCGGGCCCGTCTGCGCCCTGAAAAAACCTTTAGCCCAGGCTCAATGCCCCTGCTGTCTGCCGTCGCTGACCTCGGGTGGCACGTCGTCGCCGGCCATGCGCTTGCGGAACAGCCCGGTGCGTGCCAGCAGCAAAGTGGTCACCGGAACGGTAATGGCCAGCAGGATCGGGATCAGCCACGCGTGCAACACGGGGCCGTCCTTCAGCGCCGAGAAGTAGACGATCGAGGCCAGCGCCACACACCATGCGCCGAGGGTCGAGGCCAGTGCGGGCGGGTGCATGCGCTGAAAAAAGTCCTTCATGCGCAGCAGACCCAGCGCGCCGATCAGGCCGAACAGGCTGCTCAGCACCAGCAGCGCGGCGGTCAGGACTTCGACCCAGAACGGCAGAACCTGCAACGAATTCATTCGATCACCTCACCGCGCAACAGAAATTTGGCCAGCGCGAATGAGCCGACGAAGCCGAACAGCGCGATCAGCAGCGCCGCTTCGAAATAGGTATCACTGGCGTAGCGAATCCCCAGCACCAGCATCATCAGCATCGCCAGGATGTACAGGTAATCCAGCGCCAATACCCGGTCCTGCGCCGACGGGCCTTTGAACAGGCGAATCAGGGTCAGGACCATGGCGATGGCGAACACCGACAGCGTAAAAAGGATCGCGTTTGTGAGCAGGGCGCTCATTGGAAAATCTCCATCAGTGGCCGTTCGTACGTGCTTTTGAAGTGCTCGATGAAGGCCGCTTCGTCGTCCAGATCGAACACATGCATCAGCAGCACGCTGCGATCCAACGCCAGTTCGGACCAGACCGTTCCCGGCACCACCGTGCAGATCATCGCCAGCGCGGCGAGGCCGTGGGCGTCGTGCAGGTCCAGCGGGACTTTGACGAACATCGAGCGTGGCGGACGGCGCCCCGCGCGCAGCACGCCCCAGGCGACTGCCAGGTTCGACACCACCACGTCGCGACCCACCAGCAGGAACAAGCCCAGGGCGACGCCGGGTTTGCGGATCCGCGCCGGTGAGGGGCGCAACGGCGCGAAGATGTAGGGCGCGAAAAAACCGAGCAGGGCGCCCAGCAGCAGATTGCCCGGACTCAGGGACAGGTTGAGCAACAGCCACAACCCCCACAGCGACAGTGACAACAGCGGCGCTGGAAACAGACGCTTCATGGCTGCACCTCCGGCGTCGCCGAGGCCGGCCCCGGTATCGGCCTGGCTGCCTTGACCGACAGCACGTATTGCTGCGGATCATGCAGCGCCTGGGCGGTGTCCTGGGTGTAATGCAACAGCGCCTGGGCCTTGAACGTCAGTACGACCGCGCAGCCCACCAGCAAGGCGATCGGCAGGCATTCGTTGAGCCGCAGCAGGGGCGCCGCATGTTCCTGGGGCGTCCAGAAGCGCTTGATGCCGACACGCACGAAGGCAAACAGCGACGTCAGCCCGGAAATAATCAGCAGCGCCACCAGCGTCCAGCTGTCAGCTCGAATGGCTTCGGCCTTCGCCACATCAAGGCCCAGGGGATTGAGCAGGGCGCTGATCAGCGTCAGCTTGCCAAGAAAGCCTGACAGCGGCGGCATGCCGATAATCAACAGCGCGCAGGCAATGAAACTCAAGCCCAGAAACGCCATGGTCCAAGGGATGACATGGCCGACCACGGCTTTCTGCTCGTCATCCAGATTGGTCCCGGGCACTGGGTGCAACGACTCCAGCGCCTTGGGCAACTGGTCGGCGTCTTCGTCGAGGGCGATGTCATTGGCCGAGCGCGAGCGCTCGATCAACTCCGCCAGCAGGAACAGCGCACTCAGCGCCAGGGTTGAGCTGACCAGATAGAACAATGCCCCCGCCGTGAGGCTAGGCTGCGCGAAACCGACCGCCGACAGCAGAATCCCCGCCGACACCAGAATGCTCAGACTGGCCATGCGCTCCAGGCGCTGGGCGGCGACCACGGAAATCGCCGCCACGCTGACGGTGGCCATGCCGCCCCAGATCAGCCAGTCCCCGCCGAAGAACGCCGACGCGCCGGCCTGACCGGAAAACAGCAGCGTCCACAACCGCAGCAGGGTGTAGAAGCCGACTTTGGTCATGATCGCGAACAGCGCCGCCACCGGTGCGCTGGCGGCGGAATAGGCCGGCACCAGCCAGAAATTCAGCGGCCACATGCCGGCCTTGGCCAGAAACGCGACCGCCAGAATGGCCGCGCCCGCGTGCAGCAAGCCCAAGTCGCCTTCCGGCACCTGAGGGATCTTTATCGCCAGATCCGCCAGGTTCAGCGTGCCGGTCACGCCATAGATCAACGCCGCGCCGATCAGGAACAGCGACGAGGCCAGCAAATTGATGGTGATGTAATGCAGGCCCGCCGACACCCGAGCCCGCCCCGAGCCGTGCAGCATCAGGCCGTAGGACGCCGCCAGCAGCACTTCGAAGAACACGAACAGGTTGAACAGGTCGGCGGTGAGAAAGGCGCCATACAACCCCATCAGTTGAATCTGAAACAGCGCGTGAAAACTCGCCCCCGCGCGATCCCAGCGGGCCAGGGCGAAGAGCAGGGCGCAGAAGGCGACGATGCCGGTCAGCACCAGCATCAGCGCCGACAGGTGATCGACCACCAGCACGATGCCGAATGGCGCCTCCCAGTTGCCCGGCAGGTACACACCGATGGAACCGGTGGTGCCGGTTTTCTGCACCCACATCATCAGCGTGATGGCGATGGCGAGGCCGAGCCCGGTGGAAAACAGGTTGATCCGCGCTTTCAGCGGGCGATGTTTCTCGCCGAGCCACAGCATCAGCGCAGCGGTCAGCACCGGCAGCAGGATCGGTGCGACGATCAGTTGATTCATCACACTCATTCACCCAGCTCCCGACCGTCGACATGGTCATTGCCGGTCAAGCCGCGCGACGCCAGCAGCACCACCAGAAACAGCGCGGTCATGGCGAAACTGATGACGATGGCCGTCAGCACCAGCGCCTGGGGCAGGGGATCGGTGTAATTGAGCAAATCCTGGGGCACGCCGTCCTTGATGATCGGCTCCTTGCCGATGAACAGACTGCCCATGCTGAAGATGAACAGATTGACGCCGTAGGACAGCAGGCACAGGCCCATGACGACCTGAAAGGTCCGTGGACGCAGGATCAGCCACACGCCGGAGGCGGCAAGCACGCCGATGGCAATGGCAATGACTTCTTCCATCAGATGGCTCCTTGTGAAATCGGGCTGTCGGTCGGGACCGGTTCAATGGGCTGCGGCAGCGAGGTCGGGCGATGGCTGCGCACCGACTGGTGAGCCAGCGCCGTGAGGATCAGCAGGGTCGAGCCGACCACCACCGCGTACACGCCGATGTCGAAAAACAGCGCGCTGGCGATGTGCAGATCGCCCAGTATCGGCAGGACCACGTGTGCGGTGTGGGTGGTCATGAACGGATAACCCAAGGCCATCGAACCCAGCCCTGTGGCCAGCGCGAAGAACAGCCCGGTGCCCATCCAGCGCAACGGCCGCAGGCTCATGTTGGCCTCGACCCACTGGGTGCCGGCGACCATGTATTGCAGGATGAACGCCACCGACATCACCAGCCCGGCGACGAAACCGCCACCCGGCTGGTTATGCCCGCGCATGAACAGGTACATCGACACCACGAAGGCCACCGGCAAGAGCAGGCGCACCAGCACCGCCGGCACCATCATGAAGCCCAGTGCCGTGTCGGCGGCATGACGCGGATTGACCAGATCGGTGACCACGTCACGGGCCAGCAAACGCTGTTGGGCCGGCAGGGCGATGCTTTCTTTCGGCGGGCGGAAGCGACGCAGCAGCGCAAAGACCGTCAGCGCCACCACGGCCAGCACGGTGATTTCGCCAAAGGTGTCGAAGCCACGGAAGTCCACGAGCATGACGTTGACGGCATTGGTGCCGCCGCCCTGGGCCAGGGCGCGGCTCAGGTAAAACTCGGAAATGGCGTTCGGCGTCGGACGCGTCAGCATGGCGTAGGACAACACCGCCATGCCGCCACCCACTGCCACGGCGAGGACGAAATCGCGGATCCGGCGCACCTTGGCCCGGCGTCGCGCCTGGGAAGGGGGCGGCACGTTTTCGTTGCGTCGCGGCAGCCAGCGCAGGCCCAGCAGGATCAACACCGTGGTGACGACTTCTACCGCCAGTTGGGTCAGTGCTAGGTCCGGCGCGGAAAACCAGACGAAGGTCACGCAGGTCATCAGCCCGCAGACGCTGACCATGGTCACGGCAGCCAGTCGGTGATACTTGGCTTGCCACGCAGCGCCGATGGCGCAGGCAATGGCGATAAGCCAGAGCATCACGAACACGCCGGAACCCGGGATCTTCGGTCGATCGCCCCAGCTCAGCCCGCTCTCGTACATCGGCACGAAGCCGGCAACCAGCGCGGCCAGCACCATCAGAAACAGCTGCGCCTGCAAACGACGCGTGGTCAACAGCCCCACCAGTCGGCGGGCGCCGCGCATCTTCAGCACCAGCACGCGCTCGAACATGCGCTTGCCGTTCAGGCGCCAGATCAGCGGCGGCCCGTTCACCTGCTTGCGCTTGATCGGCCCGCGCAGCAGCAGGTACAGAACGATACCGCCGGCCATGGCGATCAGGCTCATGATCATCGGCGCGTTCAGACCGTGCCAGATCGCCAGGCTGTATTCGGGCAGTTCCCCCCCGACCACTGGCTGCGCTGCGGCGGCCAGCAACGGGCCGACGGAGTGCGTGGGAAAAATGCCGACGATCAGGCAGGCCAGCACCAGCAATTCCACCGGCAGGCGCATCCAGCGCGGTGGCTCGTGGGGCGTGTGGGGCAGGCGCGTGGCTTTCGGGCCGAAGAACACATCGACGGTGAAGCGCAGGGAATAGGCCACGCTGAAAATCCCGGCGATCGTGGCGATCACCGGCAGGGCGATCTCGACCCAGTCGGTTGAGGTGATGAACACCGTTTCCGCGAAGAACATTTCCTTGGACAGGAAGCCGTTCAGCAGCGGCACCCCGGCCATTGACGCGCTGGCGACCATCGCCAGCGTCGCGGTGTAGGGCATCAGCTTGATCAGCCCGCTGAGCTTGCGGATGTCGCGGGTGCCGCTTTCGTGGTCGATGATCCCCGCCGCCATGAACAGCGACGCTTTGAACGTGGCGTGGTTGAGGATGTGAAACACCGCCGCGACGGCGGCCAGCGGGCTGTTCAGGCCCAGCAGCAGGGTGATCAGCCCCAGGTGACTGATGGTGGAATAGGCCAGCAGGCCCTTGAGGTCATTTTGAAACATGGCCGAATAGGCGCCGATCACCAGCGTGGCGGCCCCTGCGCCGCTGACGATCCAAAACCATTGTTCGCTCCCCGACAGCGATGGCCACAGGCGGGCGAGCAGGAACACGCCGGCCTTGACCATGGTCGCCGAGTGCAGATACGCCGACACCGGCGTCGGTGCCGCCATAGCGTGGGGCAGCCAGAAATGGAAAGGGAATTGCGCGCTCTTGCTCAGCGCGCCTATCAGGATCAGCGTCAGCAGCACGGGGTACAGCGCGTGGGCGCGAATCGCATCGCCCGAGGCCAGTACGCGATCCAGGTCATAACTGCCGACGACGTGCCCGAGCAGCATCATCCCGACCAGCAGCGCGAGGCCGCCGGCGCCGGTGACCATCAGCGCCATGTAAGCGCCGCGCCGCGCGTCGGCGCGGTGGTGCCAGTAGCCGATCAGCAGGAACGAGAAGACGCTGGTCAGCTCCCAGAAGAACACGATCTGAATGAGGTTGCCGGACATGACCAGCCCGAGCATGGCGCCCATGAACGCCAGAAAGAACGAGAAGAAGCGCGGCACCGGGTCGTCCGGCGACATGTAGTAACGCGCATACAGCGACACCAGGGCGCCGATCCCCAGCACCAGCATCGAGAACAGCCAGGCAAAGCCGTCCAGACGCAGGACGAAATTCAGGCCCAGACTGGGCAGCCAGAAAAACTCTTCTCTGATGACCCCGCCGTGGGCGATCTGCGGATACCACAATGCCACCTGCACCGCGCCGATCAAGGCGATCAGGCCGGCGAGGATGGATTCACTGTTGCGTGCGTTGTGCGGCAAAAGCGCCGCCAGACAGCTGCCGACGAAGGGCAGAAGCAGTAGAACTATCAGGGACATAGGTTTCTAATCTGCGGAGAAATGTCAAGGATCATACGTGCAGGGTCCGGGATGACCAAACGCCAAGATGTCGCAGAATCCTACAAAGTTTGTAGGCAGCAGCGTAGTTGACAGTCTGTGTCGCGTAAGGTTGGCGGCTACCTGCCTTACTGTGGGAGCGAGCTTGCTCGCGAAGGGGCCGGGGCAAAGTGCCGATTGGCGACCTGTACCGATTAGGCGACAATGCCGGCCTGTTTTCGGAGCCCCCCTCATGTCTGATTCGATCACCCCCATGTCTGATTCCATTGAAAGCCCCGCCGTCGATGCCGTGCTCGACGCCACCGGCCTCAATTGCCCCGAGCCGGTCATGATGCTGCACCAGAAAGTACGCGACCTGCCCCCCGGCGGCCTGCTCAAGGTGATCGCCACCGATCCGTCCACCCAGCGGGATATCCCCAAATTCTGTGTCTTCCTCGGCCACGAGCTGGTGGACAAACAGGCGGGCGACGGCGAGTTCCTCTACTGGATCCGCAAGAAGTTCGACTGATTGTTTGCGTACCGGCTGACGCTTTTCGCATCGCGCTGGCTCGGCAGGGCGCTGGCGCCTACACTGCGGCCACTCCAGGAGCCCTGACATGCGCATAGTTGCCGACGAAAACATTCCCCTGCTCGACGCCTTCTTCGCAGGCATCGGTGACATCCAGCGTTATCCGGGCCGCACGCTCGACCGCGCTGCCGTCGCCGACGCCGATATTCTGCTGGTGCGCTCGGTGACCCGGGTTGACCGCGCCTTGCTCGAAGGCACGCCGGTGCGCTTTGTTGGCACTTGCACCATCGGTACTGATCACCTCGACCTCGATTACTTCAAGGAAGCCGGCATTCAATGGTCCAGCGCCCCTGGCTGCAACGCCCGTGGCGTGGTGGACTACGTGCTGGGCAGCCTGCTCACTCTGGCGGAAATCGAAGGCGTCGAGCTTGCCAGCCGCACTTACGGCGTGGTCGGGGCGGGGCAGGTCGGCAGTCGCTTGATCAAGGTTTTGCGCGGCCTGGGCTGGAATGTTCTGGTCTGCGACCCGCCGCGTCAGGCCAGCGAAGGCGGCGATTACGTCAGCCTCGACGAAATCATCGCCCGCTGCGATGTGATCAGCCTGCACACACCGCTGGATAAAACCGGCGATACACCCACCTGGCACCTGTTCGACCGCGCCCGGCTGCAGCAGCTCAAGCCGGGCGCCTGGCTGATCAACGCAGCGCGCGGACCGGTGGTCGATAACGCCGTCCTGCGCCAGGTGCTGCTGGAACGTGAAGACCTGCAAGCGGTGCTGGACGTCTGGGAGAAAGAACCGGCGGTCGACGTCGAACTGGCCGAGCTGTGCGTCATCGGCACCCCGCACATCGCTGGCTACAGCCTCGACGGCCGGCAGCGCGGCACGGCGCAGATCTATCACGCCCTGTGTGCGCACCTTGACCAGCCGGCGAGCATCCGTCTTGAAGACCTGCTGCCCAAGCCCTGGCTGGCGCAAGTCACGCTGGACGCTGCCACCGATCCGGTCTGGGCACTGAACGCGCTGTGTCGGGGCGTTTACGATCCTCGCCGCGACGACGCGGATTTCCGCCGCAGTCTGGTGGGCCATGCCAGTAGCCAACGCCTTGCCTTCGACGCCTTGCGCAAGCATTACCCGCCCCGCCGGGAAATCGACAGCCTGCAGGTGCGCATCAACGGCGAGTCGGCGGCCTTGCGTCAGATCGTCGAGGCCTTGGGTGCGACGGTTGTGGGTGACTGATAGGCGCCCATAAAAAACCCGGCGCCATGGCCGGGTTGGAATCAAATCTGCACATCAGTCTTGTTTTTCGGGCTGTACCCAGTACTTCTCGCATTCCTGACAGGCCGCCTGAACCATTTCTTCAGTGATCAGGATTTCCTGGCCGTTTCCGTCGAGAATCGCGCCGCCCAGCTGCAGCTCGGGTTGAGGGCGGAACACGGATTCTTGATTGCTGCTGCTTTGCAAGCTCATGGCCTGTCTCCTCATCAGGTAAGTGCGCGTCGATAGTAATCACGCCGGTATGACTGCGCCGTGACAGCATTCCTTGACTGACGACGGCCGACGGAGTTCAGCGAAAGCGGACGAGCGTGCGCGGGGAGGGAGGTGTAGGCTCTGCGGCTGATTCGTCTTCCGGGTGTCCTCCATGGCTTCAGTCTTTTCCGGCCGTCAGCGGCATGCCATTCGTCTTGCCCTGCGCATGATCGCGCCGTACCGCAAGCAAGCCATCGGTGCGTTGCTCGCGCTGGTGGTCACCGCCGCCATCACCCTGTCGATGGGGCAGGGCATCCGGCTGATGGTCGATCAGGGTTTCATGACCCGTTCGCCGACGCTGCTCAACGAAACCATTGGCCTGTTCATGGGGCTGGTGGTCGCCCTCGCCATCGGCACCTTCTCGCGTTTTTATCTGGTTTCCTGGATCGGCGAACGGGTGGTCGCCGATCTGCGCAAGCAGGTGTTCGACCATTTGGTCAGCCTGCACCCCGGCTTTTACGAGAACAACCGCAGCTCGGAAATCCAGTCGCGCCTGACCGCCGATACCACGCTGCTGCAATCGGTGATCGGCTCGTCGCTGTCAATGTTCCTGCGCAATGCGCTGATGGTCATCGGCGGGATCATCCTGCTGTTCTTCACCAACCCCAAGCTCACCAGCATTGTGGTCGTGGCGTTACCCCTGGTGATCGCGCCAATCCTCATTTTCGGGCGGCGCGTGCGCAGTCTGTCGCGGGAGAGTCAGGACCGCGTGGCGGATGTCGGCAGCTACGTGTCCGAGGCCCTGGGGCAGATCAAAACCGTGCAGGCCTACAACCATCAGGAGCAGGATCGGCAGCGTTTTGCACAGACCGCCGAAGGCGCCTTCGAGACGGCGCGCAAGAGGATATTGCAGCGCTCGTGGCTGATCACCCTGGTGATCGTGCTGGTGTTGGGCGCAGTGGGCGTGATGCTTTGGGTCGGCGGCATGGACGTGATCGCCGGCCGCATCTCCGGCGGCGAGCTGGCGGCGTTCGTGTTCTACAGCCTGATCGTCGGCAGCGCATTCGGCACCCTCAGCGAGGTCATCGGTGAGATGCAACGGGCAGCGGGCGCGGCAGAGCGCATCACCGAATTACTGCAGGCGCGCAGCGAAATCACTGCGCCTGCCAGTGATCTGCTCACGCTGCCCGAACGCATCAGCGGTCGCCTGGCGCTGGAAAACCTGAGTTTCGCCTACCCCTCACGCCCGGAGCGCAATGCGTTGGACGGCTTGAGCCTGACCGTCGAAGCGGGTGAAACCCTGGCGCTGGTCGGGCCTTCCGGTGCGGGCAAGTCGACGCTGTTCGACCTGCTGCTGCGTTTTTACGACCCGCAGCAGGGACGCGTGCTGATCGAAGGCATCCCCGCCGAACGCCTGGACCCGCTGGACTTGCGCCGCTGCTTCGCCTGGGTGTCGCAAACCCCTGCGCTGTTTTTCGGCTCGGTGGAGGACAACATTCGCTACGGCAACCCGGCGGCCAGCGTCGAGCAAGTGGAGGCGGCAGCGCGGATTGCTCATGCCCATGAATTCATCCAGCTGCTGCCCCAGGGCTATCAAACCCACTTGGGCGACGGCGGCATGGGCTTGTCGGGCGGGCAGCGTCAGCGGCTGGCCATCGCGCGAGCTTTGCTGGCCGATGCGCCGATTCTGTTGCTCGACGAAGCCACCAGCGCACTGGATGCCCAGAGTGAGTATCTGATTCAGCAGGCATTGCCGACGTTGATGAAGGGGCGCACGACCCTGGTGATCGCCCACCGACTGGCGACGGTGCAGAACGCAGACCGGATTGCGGTCATGGATCAGGGGAAACTGGTCGCGGTAGGAACCCACCGCGAGCTGATTGCGAGCAACCCGCTGTACGCGCGGCTGGCGGCCTTGCAGTTCAATGCCGGGGTGGAGCAGGTCGGCTGAGTGCCGACCTGAATCTGCGCATCAGTCTTTGCGGTATTCGCAGAGGTAGGCGGTTTCTTCGGTCGCTTCGACATCGAATTTGACGTTGGCCGGGATTTTGAAACTCTCACCGGCGTTGAAGGTTTCCCAGTCATTGGCGCCCGGCAGCAGCACTTTCAGGGAGCCCGAGATCACATGCATGATTTCGCGGTCGCTGGTGCCGAAGTTGTATTTTCCGGAAGCCATGACGCCGATGGTCGCGTCGCCTGCTGCTTGCTTGAAGGCGATGGATTTGACGGTACCGTCGAAATACTCGTTGACCTTGAACATGGCTGATCTCCTTGGGAAGGGCTGGAAAAGGCCGGACAGTATGCCGAACGTACAAAAGGCCGTCATCCGCTTTGAGAGATGCGTCACGCTTCAGCCGGGAATCACCAGCGGTAACAAACGTGCGGTATTGCGCGCGTCCGACAGTGCCCGGTGTTGCTGGCCGTTGAAATGCATTCCCGCCAGTTGCAGCGCAGTGTTGAGGCCGCAGGGTTTTTGCAGGTGACGGGCTTTGGCGAAGCGTTGTTTCAGGTTGATGTGGGGCAGGGTGGCAAGTTCGCTGGTGAGCTGGTGATGGCGCCAGTCCTGTTGCAGCTGCTGCCGATCGTAATCGCCCCAACTGGACCAGGCGACCAGTCGCTCGCGGTGTTGAGCAATCCAGCGTTCAAACTGTGGCCATACCGCCGGCAGCGTCAAGGCACTGTCGATAAAGCTCTGCTGGATGTGCGTCAGCTCCCGGCAGAAGGGCGTGAGCAACGGTCGGCGCACGGGCCGCACGAAGCGTTCGAAATGGTCGATTTCACGCCCGTCCTGATTGACCAGCGACGCACCGATTTCAATGATTTCCATTTCCGCCACCGGCCATCCGCCCTCTTCAGTGGTGGCCTCCAGGTCTATCACCAGCCAGTAGGGCATCTCGAACTCCTGTTTCATAACCTGCGGCAGCGCCATGGAGCGTAGCCACATCACGGCCGTCACGTCCAATTGCCCGGCGCGGATGATCCATGATTCGGACTCGCGGCAGGCGGGAAGGTTTGCAGGACCCTCTTCTTTTGTAGCGCCTGACTGGCAAATGGCCGGGACAGCCCTTGCCTGGCTGACGCGCCTCGGCATAAATTGCATGCGGACCCGCTCCTCATATAAAGCGCAGCGCGGTCGATAACGCAAAGGACAAGGACAGCTTCAGCGCTTTATGGTGGGACCGGCTTTAACCGGGAAAGCGTCGGGCGACACCCCACAAAGCGGGGTGGCACTCAGTCGGGGTTCTTCCCGGCTAAAGCCGGTCCTGCAAAGACATCGCGCGCACTCAGCCGGGATGTGGGCCAAAAGGGAAAGGGGGCAGCAAGGCGCAAGGAGGGCGAGAGTTGGAACGACAGAGGCGATTTAGCTTCCGTTTGACCGTTGTCTAATTGATCGCGAACGCATAGCTTACGTACTCCGTTTCGCCTGAGGTCCTTGTCTTGATGTCCACGCCGATGCGGATGGCTTTTAAAACCCTGCTGTTCACGACCACAACGCTGTGGGCCTGGCAGGCCGGTGCGACCCAGATCGTGCGAATTGGCGCGGCGCATTTCCCGCCGTACACGATCCGCCCCGAGCGCGGTGAAGACACCGGGCTCTTGCCGCAGATGATCAGCGCACTGAACGCGATGCAGAACGACTACCGCTTTGAAGCGGTGCCCACGTCCATCCCGCGCCGGTTTCGCGATTTCCAGCAGGCGCGCTTTGACATGGCCATTTTCGAAAACCCCGACTGGGGCTGGAAAGGCATTCCCCACGAAGATGTCGACATGGGGCTGGAAGACGCCGAGGTTTTCGTGGCGCACCGCTTGCAGGGCAGGACCCAGACGTATTTCGAGGAGTTGCACGGCAAGCGCCTTGCACTGTTCAGCGGCTATCACTATGCGTTCGCGGGTTTCGACGCCGACCCTAAATTTCTTGCCGACAATTACAACGCCACGCTGACCTATTCCCACGACAGCAACCTGCTGATGGTGCTGCGTGACCGCGCGGACATTGCACTGGTAACGCGCTCCTACCTGAGCACGTTCATGTCGAACAACCCGCAGGACGCCGATCAGTTTCTGGTGTCGGACCGCGTGGATCAGGTGTATCGGCACTACGCGTTGTTGCGCCCGGACGCACCCATCAGCGGCGAACGCTTCAGCGAACTGCTGAAGAAACTCCGAGAGAACGGGGAGATGTTCAAGATCTTTCAGCCGTTTCGCATCGCTGTGACGCCGCAGGCCACTCACCACGCGGTGGCTCAGGGCGAAGGTGCGAAGAGCGACTGACGAAGGCACCTATTACCTGCCGGGAACGCGCAGCGGGTGATAAGGCTGGTGCGATGGGGGAGCGCTGAAAACGCGCTCCCACAGCGTGCTTCAGCGGCATCGGTGGGCAGGGTAGTTCAGCGGTCTCGCGCTTCTTTTGCGTCCATCTCGGCATTGCGCTCGTGAACGCGCTTGAGCTGTTCATCGGTCAGGGGCAGTTTCTTCGCTGAATCCTTGAGCATCAGCAGACCGCCGACGATCGAGCCGATTGCAACGACCAGAATTAACCAGGCATACCAGGGCATAACGCTCTCCTTCTTGTGATAAGGCTTGGAGCAGCGGCGCTGTCCAGTGGTTCAATTGTGGAGATGCACGACGCCTGGCGCGGGTCGGGCAGGCATTTACCGATTGCCGGGTCCCGCCCTGCGGGATGTTCGGCTACAATGCGCGCCGATTTCGACTTGCCAGAGAACCCGCTCATGTCCGCCTGCCAGACCCCCATCATCGTCGCCCTGGATTTCCCGACCCGCGAAGCCGCGTTGAATCTGGCTGATCAGCTGGACCCTAAGTTGTGCCGGGTCAAAGTGGGCAAGGAGCTGTTCACCAGCTGCGCATCGGACATCGTCGAAACCCTCAACGCCAAGGGCTTCGAAGTGTTCCTGGACCTCAAATTCCATGACATTCCCAACACCACGGCGATGGCGGTGAAGGCCGCCGCTGAAATGGGCGTGTGGATGGTCAATGTGCACTGCTCCGGCGGCCTGCGCATGATGGCGGCTTGCCGTGACGTGCTGGATCAGCGCACCGGCCCCAAGCCGCTGTTGATCGGCGTGACCGTGCTGACCAGCATGGAGCGCGAGGATCTGGCCGGGATCGGTCTGGACATCGAGCCCCAGGAGCAAGTCCTGCGGTTGGCGGCGCTGGCTGAGAAAGCCGGGATGGACGGTCTGGTGTGTTCCGCGCTGGAAGCCCAGGCGCTGAAAGCGGCGCACCCGTCACTGCAACTGGTAACCCCGGGCATTCGTCCGGCCGGCAGCGCAGTGGACGATCAGCGTCGCATTCTGACGCCGCGTCAGGCGCTGGATGCGGGTTCTGATTACCTGGTCATCGGCCGCCCGATCAGCCAGGCGGTCGATCCGGCGAAAGCGTTGGCGGCGGTGGTGGCAGAGTTGGCTTGATCCGCTCTTGCAGTTGAATCGCCGGCAAATGCCGGCGGTTCTGGCTCAAAAACCGTTGCGTTTCAGGATTGAGTCCATGCTTTCCTTCGATGGTCGGCCGTAGAACTTCAGCAGTTCCGAAGCCCGGTTGGTGAAGAACCCGTCCACGCCTTGTTCGCTGATCGCCTTGAAATCCACGGCGTCATCCACGGTGTACGGGTGAACGATCATCCCGCGATCATGGGCCATCTTGTTCATCCACGGCTGCACCAGATCACTGTAGCTCTGGTCCCCGCCGTTCTTCAGCGCTGCCGACGGCCCGGTCCCCACCGCGCCGTGGGCTTTGGCCCAGTCCATCCAGGCGGCAAATTCCTCTTTCGATTTCACCTGCTGGCTGGCGTAGAAGCTGGCCTTGTCCTTGGCCCCCGAGTCCTTGAAGGTCTTGCCCGACGCCGTTTCGATGGAGCCATCACCCAGCCACAGCAGCAGGACTTTCGGCGTGTCGGGCATGCTCTTCTGCAGCAATTCCAGGCTTGGTTTTTCAAAGGTCTGCAGCACCACGCGGCCCGGCATGTGGGCGACGTTGACATAGCCTTTCTCGGCGGCAGGACGCTGGCTCAGCCAACCACGCTGATCGAGCTTCTTCTTCAAATCCTCTTCAATGCCCGGAAACTGCGCCGGCACCTTGGTTTCGATGTACAGGCCGGGTTTGTTCTTGCCGCCTTCGGCGATGTCGATGACCTCGTCCAGCGTCAGGATCTTCAGCCCGGCGTAGGTGGCGCGGGCGCGATCGGGGTAGGCCTTGTTGAACCAGGAGCCGGCGTCCAGGCGCTGGATTTCTTCCAGCGTGAAGGTGTTCAGCGGGTCCTTGGCCCGTTGCGGGTAAACCTCGGCGATGTTGGTGGTGCGCTCCAGCGTGTTGTCATGCAGGGCGATGAGCACGCCATCCCTGGTGCGCTGGATGTCCATCTCCAGGTAGTCCGCGCCCAGCTCGCGGGCCAGCGTGTAGGACGGGACCGTCTCCTCGGGCGCATTGAACGATGCACCGCGATGGGCAATGACCGCCGGCCATGGCACGCCGATCTTCGCCGCCAGCGCCCGACCCGGTTCCTTGCCGGTGTCAGTGGCCGCCAGGGCCACGGCGGATGACAACAACACACCGGCAATCGCGGCGCCGCTCAACGTTCTGGCTAATCCTTTCAACATGGTTCTGACGTTCCTTATTGTGCAAGTCCGTTCATGGCGCAGCCGTTGCCGCACCGCGTGGCACATCGTTTTGTTGTGAAAAATCAGGTGCCGCAGGGCTCAAACCTTAAACAGCAACGGGCATGGCGGGCAACCGGGGTTGTCGTTTTGGGGGAATGGCTGTCGGTTTGATGGAAATAGTTGAGGCCACAGCTGGTCCGTTGATCCGGTATTGGGTGCCTTAAAGTGTCGGCGTTCCGTGTGACGTTAATGGGTCTGCCGGGCTAATGCGCAGCGTCATAACTATGGATTTCCATGTTCGCCCCTGCCCAACCGCTCTCACTCGCGCTACTGTCAGCACCTCGAATTTCGCTTGGCGGAGGGATGATGAAAACGGTGTTGGTGCTGGTTGAAAGCGTGAACATGTATTTACCGATTCTGGAAAGCAGCGGCTTTCGCCTGATTCTGGCGCCGACGCCGGCGATGCGCGCCGAGGCGGTGGCGAATGGCGGTGAGGAGATTGATGCGGTGCTGACCCGTGGGCCGCTGGGGTTCACTGCCGAGGAAATGGCGGCGCTGCCGAACCTTGGGATCATCTGTGTGATTGGCGCGGGCTACGAGCGTGTCGACCTCGAAGCCGCCGAGGCGCGGGGCATTGTGGTGACCAATGGAGCAGGGGTGAATGCCCCGACGGTGGCGGACCACGCGATGGCCTTGCTGCTGGCGGCGGTTCGCGACATTCCCCAGGCCGACGCGTCGGTGCGCCGCAGCGAATGGCGCAAGGTCACACGGCCCTCGTTCGCCGGCAAACGCCTGGGCATTCTGGGCCTTGGTTCGGTCGGGATGGCCATCGCCAAACGCGCGCTTGGGTTTGACATGGTCATCCACTATCACAGCCGCTCACCCCGCGCGGGCGTGGATTTCAACTATTGCGCAACCCCGCTGGCGCTGGCCGAAGCGTCGGACTTTCTGGTGGTCGCGACGCCGGGCGGCGGGTCGACGCGGCACCTGATCGACAAGGCCGCCATCGATGCGTTGGGCGCGGACGGCTTCCTCGTCAACATCGCCCGGGCCAGTGTCGTCGACACCGATGCGCTGATCGACGCGCTTCAGCACGGCCGCCTGGCCGGGGCGGCGCTGGACGTATTCGATGACGAGCCCCACGTCCCCGATGCCCTGAAAGCCTTGAACAACGTGGTCCTTACGGCGCATCTGGCAGGATTGTCGCCGGAAGCATCCCGCGACACGGTGCAAATGGTCGCCGACAACCTGCTGGCGTTCTACGCGGGCAAGCCGGTGCTGACGCCTGTTCACAGCTGATACGCGGTGGGTGCGGCGATATCGACCGCAGTACGCTCTCTGACAAAAAAGGAATCGCCCATGTCTTCATCTTCTGTATTGAAAGTCGCTCTGGTCACAGGCGCCGGCAGCGGTATTGGTCGCCCCGTGGCGCTGCAACTGCTGGCTGACGGCTTTGCCGTGGTGCTGGCCGGACGTCGGCCCGAGCCGTTGCAGGCGCTGGTCGATCAGGCCGAGGCTGCCGGGCAGCAGGCGCTGGCGGTGCCGACGGATGTGCGCGATCCGGCCAGCGTCGAAGCGTTGTTCGCGACCATTGAACGCACATTCGGTCGACTGGACGTTTCGTTCAATAACGCTGGCATCGGCGCACCAGCGGTGCCGATGGATGAGCTGTCGGTGGAGCAGTGGAAGAACGTCATCGACACCAACGTCACCGGGATGTTTTTGTGTGTGCGCGCCGCCTTCGGCCTGATGCGCCGCCAGGTGCCTCAGGGCGGACGAATCATCAACAACGGCTCGATTTCGGCGCACACGCCACGGCTGTTCAGCTCGCCTTATACATCGAGCAAGCATGCGGTATTGGGCCTGACCAAAAGTACTGCACTGGACGGTCGGCAGTTCAATATTGCCTGCGGTCAGATCGACATCGGCAATGCCCTCACCGAAATGACCGATCGCATGACCAAAGGCGTTTTGCAGCCCAACGGTGAGCTGCAGGTCGAGCCAACCATGAACGTGCAGCACGTCGCCGAAGCGGTGAGTTACATGGCCGGGCTGCCGTTGTCGGCCAACGTGCTGAACATGACCGTCATGGCCAGTGGTATGCCGTTTGTGGGGCGTGGCTGATCTGTCGGCTCGGCTCGGCTCGTTGCGTTGCGTTGTTTTGTCCAAAACCAGATGGGATCTGTCCAACCCGGCTGAGCGATCAACCGCCACACTCAACCCCATGCCGAGCCACCTTTAATCAAGGACACTGCCATGACCGAGTTCGTTATCGCCCCCGTTGTCACACCGTCCCTGGCCGTCGCCGGGACGTCCAGCCGTTTTCCGATTCGTCGGGTGTTCTGCGTCGGCCGCAATTACTCCGATCACGCCCGGGAAATGGGCCACGACCCCGACCGCGAGCCGCCTTTCTTCTTCATGAAGCCCGCTGACGCCGTGGTGCCCGCTGAAGGCCAGATTGCTTACCCGCCGCTCACCGAGGACCTGCATCACGAGATCGAACTGGTCGTGGCGATCGGCAAGGACGGCGTGAATATCGACCCGCAGGACGCCTTAACCCATGTCTGGGGCTACGGCGTCGGCCTGGACCTCACGCGCCGCGACTTGCAGGCCCAGGCCAAGAAAATGGGCCGGCCGTGGGAGTGGGCTAAAGCGTTCGACGCCTCCGCGCCCGCCACGCCGCTGCGCCCGGTCAGCGAGATCGGCCATCCGGAAGCCGGCGCGATCTGGCTGGACGTCAATGGCGAGCGCCGTCAGCGTGGCGATCTGTCTGATCAGATCTGGGCGGTCAGGGACGTGATCGCCTACCTGTCGCAGTCGGTCGGAGTCAAGGCGGGCGACCTGATCTACACCGGCACGCCGGCCGGGGTAGGCGCTTTGCAGCGCGGTGATGTGGTCACCGCCGGGATCGAAGGCATTGCCGAGCTGAATGTGACAATCGGCTGATCCCACGTTACGCCCGCCTGAGAATCCTTTGGTTCGGCTGCCGCCGTTGCCCTACCATGGGGCAGTCCGAACCCGCGATTTCAGGTGTTTCAGCGATGGCCCATCCCTCCCGCATCCAGACCTATGGCATGCAGCAGCGCAGCGACCGCATGGATTTCTACATCCGTGACAAGTCCGCCCGACCCGCGCTGACGGCGCCCCATCGTCATGACTATTTCCAGATTCAGATCAACCTCGGCGGCGACACCGTGCAGCACATCGGTGGCGCGGTCAGGCCGTTTCCGCGCAACACCCTGGCGTTCATCCTGCCCCATCGCCTGCACGTGATTCCGCACCCGGAAGACGGCAACTTTGTCGTCATCAACTTTTCTCAGGAATTTCTCCTGCAGCATCTGCAGTGCGATCCGATGGACCTTGAAGACGTGCCCGTCGCCGAGGCGCCTGAGCTGGCGCCGTTCCGGTTTCAGGAACATCTGGATTTCACCCTTGGTGACGCCGACTTCGCCGAGGTGACCGCACTGCTGGTGCAGATGCGCGACATGGATCGCGGCAGGCAGTTGGGCTCCAGCGCCATTCTGCGGGGCTGCCTGCTGCAACTGATCGGCACGGTGTGCAATCGCTATGAAGCGCAGTTGCTGGCGCTGTCGGCGAACAAGGCCGAGCGGCGGGGACGGCGCGATGCGATGAGTCGGGTGATCGCCTATATTCGCGCGCACATTGCCGATCCTGCCATGACCCTCACCGATGCCGCGGCGGCGGCCTTTCTGTCGCCCAATTACCTGACCCACCTGCTGCGCAAAGAAACCGGCAACAGCTTTTCCGAGCTGGTCCTGGAGCGGCGCATGCGGCTGGCGCGCACGCATTTGATGAACAGCAGCAAACCCCTGAGCCACATCGCCGAGATCTGCGGGTTTACCGACGAAGCGTATTTTTCACGGCGCTTTCGCAAAGCCCACGGCATGCCGCCGGGCCAGTTTCGCCGGGAGCGGCGGGGTGGTTGAGCGGGGTTGAACGGGTTGGTTCTGCCCCACATCTATCTTCAGCGAACGCGGCCCTTGTGGGAGTGAGCTTGCTCGCGAAGGCTGCCTTCCATCCGCGAGTGATCTAGCGGATGTACCGGCCCCTTCGTGAGCAAGCTCACTCCCACAGGTTTTGTATCGAAGGGGCGAGACGCTTTTTACAGCTCAATCGCCCTGGTCAGCTCGCTGAACAACGCCGACACCGAGCGCAGCGCCCGGCAATCTGGCCTAGTCAGCAGCCACAGCCCGGTGTCATGCCCGTCGATTGCCTCGCTTAACGGCTGAACCTCGCTGTCCCGAACCATGAAATCCGGCAGCGCTGCTACGCCCATGCCTGCGCGCACCAGTTGGGCGACGGCAAGCATGGAGCTGCAGCGGTAAGCGAGGTTAACGCCGGGCAGATGCTGCCGGCGCCACATCACGGTGGGGTGGTCGGGGAGGAAATCGTCGGGGGCGATCCAGTCCATGTCGTCGAGGGCCCGATCACCGCAGCGTCGCGCGTAGGCCTCGCTCGAACAGACCCGATATCCGACCGTGCCCAGGCGAGTGCCGACCAGATGCTCGGGCGGCGTGTTGGTCAGACGCAGGGCAATGTCGGCGTCGCGGCGGCTCAGGTTGGCAAAGGTGCTGGACGTGTTCAGTTCCAGGCGCAGGCCCGGGTAGTCCGGCATGAAGCGGCTCAAGGCGGGAAGCAACAGGCTTTGCAGGACGGCTTCGGTGCAGGTCAGGCGCACAGTGCCGCTGACGACTTGCCGGCCCTGCTCGAGACTCAACTGCGCGAGGGCCAGCGCGTTTTCGGCACTCTCCGCCTGTTGGGCGAGCGCCAGTGCTGCGCTGGTCGGTACGTAGCCGGCGCGGCTCTTGTCGAAGAGCGTTGTGCCCACCGACTTTTCCATCCGCCGCACCGCGCGGAACACCGTCGAGACATCGACCTTCAGCAGATCGGCGGCCTTGGCCAGCGTCCTCCCCCGCACCAGCGCGAGGATGAGGGTGAGGTCGGCATGGTTGATTCGATAGTGCGCAGCTGCATTGATCACTTGCCCGGACGCCCATTCTGATTGCAGGGCCACAAGCTTATAGTCGCCTCCGGACCCCACGCAAAGCGTTTTGATATCAGGGAGCACACATGACTCAGCGGCAGAAAATCCGGATTGCATTGGTAGGTGACTACGACCCAAGCGTGCCGGCACATCAGGCCATACCCGTGGCGCTGGACAGGGTGGCGAACGAAACGGGGCTTAGCGTGCAGGCCACATGGGTGCCGACGACGGATGTTCGGCACGGCGTGAGCTTGCAGGCGTTCGAGGGCATCTGGTGCGTGCCGGCCAGCCCTTATCGCGACATGGACGGCGCGCTGACGGCGATTCGCTTCGCCCGGGAGCGGCAGGTTCCTTTTCTCGGGACGTGCGGCGGCTTTCAGCATGCGTTGCTGGAGTACGCGCGCAATCACCTGGGCTGGGCTGATGCCGAACACGCCGAGACCGCGCCGAAATCGGAGAACGCCATCATCACGCCCTTGAGTTGCTCGCTGGTCGAGGCCTTCGCGCCGATTCGCCTGCGCCCGGGTTCGCGAATTGCCGCCGCGTACGGCGCACTGGAAACCCACGAGCGCTACCGCTGCCGCTACGGTTTGCGCAAGGAACTGGAGGCCGACGTGTTTGCCGGTCCGCTGAAAGTATCCGGCTATGACGAAGACGACGAGGTGCGCGCGATGGAACTCGACGGTCATCCGTTCTTCGTCGCGGCGTTGTTTCAACCGGAACGCGCCGCGCTGGAGGGCAGCACCCCGCCGCTGGTGAAGGCGTTTGTGCTGGCCTGCGCGGCGGAGTTGATTTGACATGATGATGGCAAACACCTTTGGCGTGCCGTATTACGCAGTGATCTTCACTTCAATCCGCACTGAGCTCGACGCTCAGGAATATGACGACGCCGCCCGGCGGATGCTTGAACTCGTTCGTCAGCAGCCGGGGTTCCTCGGCGTGGAATCGGCACGCACCGACGATGGGCTGGGGATCACCGTGTCTTACTGGGCGAACGAAGCAGCGATCCTGGCCTGGAAGGAACATCCGCAACACCGGGAAATCCGCGAGCGTGGCCGTTCGACCTGGTATCGGCGATGCACGACCCGGGTTTCCAGAGTCGAGCGCGAATACAGCTTTGCAAAGTAACCGCGTACACGCCGTGGGATTGGCGGTGACCTCGACTGTAGGACCGGCTTCAGCCGGGAAGGGGCCGGTGTTGGCGCCATCAGTCTCGTGGTGTGACCGTTGACGCCTTCCCGGCTAAAGCCGGTCCTACATTCACCCGCCGGCGTTATTCACTCAATCAAGGCATGACCGGCGGGATGTACGCCAGCGTCGTGCCGAGCACCCACAACAGGAACAACACCAGCGGCGTATGCACCAGCAACTGCACGAACGAGAAGCCGATCAAATCCCGTGCCTTCAGGCCGAGCACGCCCAGCAGCGGCAGCATGTAAAACGGGTTGATCAGGTTCGGCAGGGCTTCGGCGGCGTTGTAGATCTGTACCGCCCAGCCGAGGTGGTATTTGAGATCGTTGGCGACCTGCATCACGTACGGCGCTTCGATGATCCACTTGCCGCCGCCGGACGGAATGAAGAACCCGAGAATCGCCGAGTACACGCCCATCAGCAGCGCATAGGTGTCGTGGGACGCGATGCTGGTGAAGAACGTCGAGATGTGGTGCGCGACGGTTTGCGCGTCACCGCCCTTGACCGTGGTCAGCAGCGCGGCGATCGAGCCGTACAACGGAAACTGAATCAGCACGCCGGTAGTGGTCGGCACTGCGCGAGCCACGGCATCGAGAAAGCTGCGCGGGCGCCAGTGCAGCAGCGCACCGACCATAATGAACAGGAAGTTGTAGGTGTTCAGGCCGGAGATCGCGGTGATCGCGGGTTTGGTGCTGAACTCGTTGTACAACCAGCCGGACGCCAGTGCGACCATCAGAATGATCAGCAGCGGGCTGTATTCCAGCCATTCGCCCGGGCGGGTTCGCGGCGGCAGCGGTGGCAGGCTAAAGCTCGGGTCAATCCCGCATTCCTTGGCATCGCGGGCATTGGCCGGGCCGGGCGCCGTGGCGTAGGCGACGATGATCGAGACCACCACCAGTGCGAACAGCATCACGCCGGACTGCCAGAGGAAGATGGTCTGGGTGAACGGAATCACCCCGGTGATCGCCAGGATCGACGGCGGCAGGCTGGCCGGGTTGGCTTGCAACTGCGCGGCGGACGACGACAGGCCCAAGGCCCACACCGCGCCCAGACCCAGATAAGCCGCGGCACCGGCGGCGCGGTAATCCATTTTCAGATCGGTACGCCGGGCGAGGGCCCGCACCAGCAAACCGCCGAAGACCAGCGACAGTCCCCAGTTGAGCAAGGAGGCCACCATGCTGATCAGCGCGACCCAGGCCACGGCCGAGCGGCCGTTTTTCGGGATGCGCGCCAGGCGGTCGATCAGTTTGACCGCCGGTGGCGAACTGGCGACGACGTAGCCGCCGATGACCACGAAGGCCATTTGCATCGTGAAGGGGATCAGGCTCCAGAAACCGTCACCGAAGGCTTTGGCGGTGTCCGCGGGTTTGGCGCCGATGACCAGCGTGGCAAGTGTGACGATGACCACGGCCAGGGCGGCGAACACCCACGAGTCCGGGAACCAGCGTTCCGCCCATTTGGCGCAACGCAGGGCAAAGCGGGCGGAGCGGCTTTCTTCGATGTCGGCGGCCACGTTTATTACCTCTTGGAGTTATTGTTCAGGTTTTTTGGACGGCAGTTTCAAGTGTTGGCGGTGACGCGAAAAAAGCACCGGTTCAGATACAGCAAAGCCCCTTCATCGCTGAAGGGGCAGGGCGGTCTGACCAAAGGTGCGGGTGTGTCGAATGCTTATGCTGCGGCGAAAACGTGGGGCATGACGCGGATCCTGCAGAACCGCGCCATTGCCGGGTCCATCAGAACGTCATTTCGACCACGTCATCCGGCACGATCAATTTGCCGGCGGTCTTGGCGATGATTTCATCGACGGTCACGCCCGGTGCGGTTTCGCGCAGCACGAAGGCGCCGTTTTCGATCTCCAGGTAAGCAAGGTCGGTCAGCACTTTCTTGATGCAGCCGGCGCCGGTCAGCGGCAGGCTGCAGCGTGAGAGCAACTTGGATTCGCCGTCCTTGGACGCGTGGGTCATGGTGACGATGATGTTGTCGGCGCCGGCCACCAGATCCATCGCGCCGCCCATGCCCTTGACCAGCTTGCCGGGGATCATCCACGAGGCGATGTTGCCTTCGACGTCCACTTCGAACGCGCCCAGCACGGTCAGGTCGACATGGCCGCCACGGATCATGGCGAAGGACTCGGCCGAGGAGAAAATTGACGCGCCCTTGCGCGCCGTCACGGTCTGTTTGCCGGCGTTGATCATGTCGGCGTCGATGGTTTCTTCGGTGGGAAAGGCGCCCATGCCGAGCAGGCCGTTTTCCGATTGCAGCATTACGTCGATGCCGTCCGGGACGTAGTTGGCGACCAGGGTCGGAATGCCGATGCCCAGGTTTACGTAGAAGCCGTCTTGCAGTTCGCGCGCAACGCGCTGTGCCATTTGTTCGCGGGAGAGTGCCATGGTCTTGGGTCTCTTTTATTCTGTCCGGCCTGTGGGAAGCCCCAGCGCCGGAAATACAAAGGGGAAATCGGTTCGAGGACGACGCTGATGTCAGGCTTTTCTGACGGTTCGCTGCTCGATGCGCTTCTCGAACGTGCCCAGGATCACGCGATCGACATAGATGCCGGGGGTGTGGATTTCGGTGGGCAACAGCACGCCGGGCTCGACGATTTCTTCGACCTCCACCACGGTGATCTTGCCGGCCGTGGCCACCACCGGATTGAAGTTCTGCGCGGTGTGACGGTAGACCACGTTGCCGAAGTGGTCGGCCTTCCACCCTTTGACGATGGCGAAGTCGCCGGTGATGGCTTCTTCGAGAATCACGTTGCGGCCGTTGAACTGGCGGGTTTCCTTGCCTTCCGCAACGGGGGTGCCGTAACCGGTGGCGGTATAGAACGCGGGAATGCCCGCGCCGCCAGCGCGCATTTTTTCGGCCAGGGTGCCCTGGGGGGTGAGTTCGACCTCCAGCTCGCCGCTGAGCAACTGGCGCTCGAACAGGGCGTTTTCACCGACGTAGGACGCGACCATTTTGCGGATCTGCCGGTCCTCAAGGAGGATGCCCAGGCCAAAGCCGTCAACGCCGCAGTTGTTGGAAACCACTGTCAGGCCCTTCACGCCCATGCGTTTGATTTCAGCGATGAGGTTTTCAGGGATGCCGCACAGTCCGAAGCCGCCCGACAGCACGGTCATGTTGTCGGTCAGCCCGGCAAGGGCTTCAGCGTAGGTTGCCACGCGTTTGTCGAGTCCAGCCATGGTGAGATCCCGCCTTATTTGTAGTTGTGTCCGACAATCTAAGCATCGGAGAGCGTTGGCCGCATCTTCTCTCGCATGCACTGATTTGTTAATTTTGTTTTTTTGATCGATTGATAAGTATTCCAAATATATGAATGTGAAGCAGCTTCGGGCGTTTCTGGCAGTGGCGCAGTGCTTGAGTTTCGCTCAGGCCGGAGAACGACTGCATCTATCGCAACCGGCGTTGAGCCTGACCATCAAGGCGTTGGAGGAAGACCTCGGCGGGCAATTGCTGACCCGCACCACGCGCAACGTCAGCCTGACGCCCGAGGGCGAGGCCTTGCTGCCGCTGGCCCGGCAGTTGCTCGCCGACTGGGACAATACCGAAGAGCTGCTGCGCCAGCGTTTCACCCTGCAAATGGGCAAAGTCTCGGTGGCGGCAATGCCGTCCTACGCAGGCAATCTGCTGCCGATCGCGCTGAAGGTGTTTCGCGAGCGCTACCCACGGGTGAACGTGGCGGTGCACGACGTGATCAACGAGCAGGTGGTGGAAATGGTCGGGCATCGGCGCGTGGAGCTGGGCATTGGTTTCGAACCTGAATCTGGCACCCACCTGATTTTTACGCCGTTCTACATGGATCGCTTCGTCGCCGTGGTGCCGAAGGATTCGCCATTGGCCGCGCGCAGCGAGGTGAGTTGGGACGAGTTGCTGCGTCACGACTTCATCACCCTGCAGCGCCCGTCCGCCGTGCGCTTGTTGCTGGAGCAGGACCTGCAGAGCCAGCACGGCAAACTGTCGGTGGCGTTTGAAAGCCATCAGCTGTCGACGGTGGGCCGCATGGTCGCCAACGGCCTGGGCGTCAGCGCGGTGCCGTCCCTGTGCATCGCGCAGATGGAAGAACTCGGTGCCCGCTGCATTGCCCTCGAAGGCCCGCGCATCGAGCGTCGCATCGGTCTGATGACCCAGGCGGACCACCAATTGTCAGCCGCCGCCCAGGGGTTGCGCGAGGTGCTGATCGAATGCGCACGTGACTCAAATGATGCCTTGGGGAGCAAGCGCGCTCCCACAGGGTGACATCGCGCTCCAGCTTGGAGACTGGTGGCGAAACGGCCAGATCCTGTGAAAATTTAACTGCGACGCAATGCCGCATCCGGTATGGTTCGGCCGGCTGAAACATATTGTTTCAATCCGTCCTGAAATAAAAACCGACCGATAAGGGGTTCCGCGTTGGATCTGTCATCTGCTGCCTGGGTGTTTCATGACACTCGCCTGATCATCTGCTGCCTGATCGCCATTGCCACCATCATCGTGCTGATCAGCGCGACCAAGCTCCCGCCGTTTCTGTCTATTCTGGTGGGCACATTCATCGCAGGGATAGGTGCGGGGTTGCCAGCGGAGGCAGTGGCGAAGGCGTTCAGCAAGGGCGCGGGCGGGATTCTCGGTGAGGCCGGGATCATCATTGCCCTCGGTGCCATGCTCGGTGCGCTGATGGCCGAGTCCGGCGCGGCGGATCGCATTGCCTCGACGTTGCTGGGGCTGGGCAAGGGCAAAGCCCTGCCGTGGGTCATGGCCCTGGTGGCCATGGTCATCGGCCTGCCGCTGTTCTTCGAAGTGGGTCTGGTGATGATGGTGCCGATCATCTTTGTCATGGCCCGCCAGTCGAATCAGCCGCTGCTGAAAATCGCCATTCCGGCGCTGGCCGGCATGACCACGCTGCATGCGCTGATGCCGCCGCACCCGGGGCCGCTGATCGCTGTCAGCGCCTTGCACGCCGATCTGGGCCTGACCATGTTGCTGGGTTTCTGCGTGGCGGTGCCGGCGGTGATTCTGGCCGGTCCTCTGTACGGCAACTGGCTGTCAAAGCGCATGCACATCGAGGAACCGGCAGAGCTGGGCGAGCTGTTCTCGGCCAAACCCAGCGCCTCCCGCCAACCGAGCTTCGGTATCTCGTTGTTGATCATTCTGCTCCCGGTGATCCTGATGCTCGGCAGCACCTTGGCGAAAATCGCCATGGAGCCGGAAAGCAACATCGCGCTGACGCTGAAATTCCTCGGTGAGCCGCTGGTGGCGTTGGGGATTGCGGTGCTGGCGGCGACGGTGTGTCTGGGCTGGGCCAACGGTATCTCCCGCGAGCAGGTGGGCGGCACGCTGCGTAAGAGCCTGGCGCCGATTGCCGTGTTGCTGTTGACCATCGGTGCGGGCGGCGGCCTGAAGCAAACGTTGCTGGACGCGGGCGTCAGCCAGACCATCAGCAAAGTGGCCGAAGGCGCGCACATGCCGTACCTGCTGCTGGCGTGGCTGATTGCGGTCGCGCTGCGTCAAGCCACTGGTTCAGCCACCGTCGCGACCACCACCACGGCGGGCATTCTTGCACCGATGATGGCCGGGCTGGCGCCGGTGGAAGCCTCACTGGTGGCGTTGGTGATCGGGGCGGGCTCGGTGTTCTTCTGCCACGTCAACGACGCAGGGTTCTGGATGGTCCGCGAATACTTCGGCCTGCAACTGAAGCAGACGATTTGGGTGTGGTCGGTGCTGCAGACGATTGTCTCGGTGGTCGGGCTGATCGGGACGTCGCTGTTGTGGCACTTTTTGGTCTGACCATTTCCGAGAGCCAAGGCTGAAACCCTGTGGGAGTGAGCAGCCTCACAGAATAGTATTGGCCAAGAAATTGATGGCGGTCATGCGGGCCTCTTCCCGGCTGAAGCCGGTCCTACAGTGGTTACGCGGGGTCTGTAGGACCGGCTTCAGCCGGGAAGCTTTTGATCTGCTTTTGATTTTGGTACGCAAAAAGTCCAAACACCGCCAATCGCGACTTGGGTGCAGGCTGAACGCAGGTCTCGCGCAGTGTGCCGAGCCGCATGGATGCGGCGAGAGCGCCGTCAGGACATGGATGTCCGTTCGGCGCGGGCCCACGGAGCGAGACCGGAGTGAAGGAACCCCGAGGAACGAGGGGCCAAACCGAGAGCAAGCACCCTTGGTTACTTGGGGTGCTTTTCCAAGTAACTCGCCGAAGGCGAAACCCGAGGCCGTTAGGCCGACGCACTCTACGCTTAGATAGATCGCCGAACAGCCAATTGCGCGCCAAACCCGATAGCCACTATCAAGACGACTGATTTCTGCTGGAAAGGCCCGGCGCGTAGCCTTGGCTTCATTCCAGAAACGAGCCGAATGGAGGCTCCCAATGAACCGTCTTCTTGCCCTCTCCCTGTTACTCTCCGCCTCCGTTCTCGCCGGTTGTGCCGCTGGCAATCATCCCGAACTGCGCCCTTACAGCGCTGAGGAAACCCACCAGCTGGCACTCGAAGACCTCAACCGTCGCGGCCTGTCCTACGACGAATTCCAGGCCCGCAAGGCGCAAATGATGGAACAGCCACAACTGCAACGCGCCCACGAGTTCGACAACCGTGGCGAATACAATGCCGAAGTCAGCGTTGCTTCGAAAGCACGTCAGGGTTAAGTCGAAGGCTTACAACGCCAGCTTCAAATGCCCGCCCGCTTCCTTGTGACGCGCCTGGGTCCGGTGTTGCAGGCCCAGTAAAAAGTGATCCAGACCGTCATGCAGGCGCTGGGTCAGCAGTTCATCCAGATCACCGCCCAACGCGTTCTCGCCGTAGCTGATCTGGCTGTCGATGGCGAACACCCCGTGCAGCACTTCCTGGCATTTCAGCGCCGACAGCACCGGTTTCAGCGCGTAATCCACCGCCAGCATGTGCGCAATGCTCCCACCCGTGGCGATCGGCAAGACCACTTTGCCGTGCAATGAACGCTCCGGGAGCAGGTCGAGCAGCGTCTTCAACGCCCCCGAAAACGATGCCTTGTACACCGGCGTGCCGATCAGCAAACCATCCGCCTTCGCCACTGCGTCGATGAAAGCCACCACCTGTGGGCTGTCGAATCGGGCGTAGAGCAAATCCTCGGCGGCGAAATCCTGAATGCGCACACCGTTCACTTCAACGCCACGGTCCTTGAGCCAGTGCGCGGCATGTTGCAGCACCACGCCCGAGCGCGATCGGGTGGAAGGGCTACCTGAAATCGAAACTACCAACATGTGTTGTTTCCTTGGGGTCAGTCACCCGGGGTGCTTGGCACCGTGCAGGCCGCGTTCAACGCGAAGTAATGGGCGTGAAGACCCTTTGAAGGGAGTGAAGCAGCATGTGTGCCAGCCCCCTCAATCGTCCGTTGCCCCCGTGAATCCGGCGATCAGCCTCAGCTGCAATACTGCCAGACACCCCAGACTGTTGATCCCGGCGCACGTAGTTGTTGATCCGGTGTTGCCTCAGCAACACTTGCCGCTGCCAAATTCAATCCAAAAAAAATCCCCGCAGTCGGACCACTGCGAGGATTTCTCTGTTGCTCTGTTGCTCTGTTGCTCTGTTGCTCTGCTGTCAGCTTGCAGCTCCAAACGTGCCGCTTGAAGCTGCCTGCCCCATCAATTCCTGAACATCGCACCGGTCTGGATGATGTTGTTCGAACCCAGCAACTGGCTCACGTAACGGCTCCAGCGGGTGATGTTGGCCGGGCCGACAAACACCACGTCCTGGGCCGCCAGCTCGAAGCCTTTCGCCAGTGCATAACTGGTCGGCTTCTTCGCAGCGAGGTGATAAACCGTCGCCCCGTGGGTGGCGTCCTGTGCACGAATCACATACACCGCATCGCCATCGGCTGCGTCAGGGCTCAAGCCGCCAGAGGTGCCGAGCGCTTCCAGCAAGCTCACGCTGGTGGTGCTGAACGAGATCACTTGCGGGCGCTGAACTTCGCCCAGCACGTAGATCTTGTTTTTCGAGTTGCTGTTGAGGTGCAGGTAGTCGCCGTCTTTCAGGAAGATCTTGCTGATCTGCGCGTCCTTGCGGTTCAGCGAGTCAACGTCGATCACGTAATCCTTGCCGTCGCGACGCAGGGTCAGGCCGGCGAGGTTGGCGTCGGTCAAATCAAGACCGGCCTGGCTGATGGCCTGAACCAGGCTCAGCGGAATGTTGGTGATCGCTTGCGGACCAGGGGTCTTGAACGCACCCGACAGCAGGACGCGCTGGCTGTTGTAGCGCAGCACTTTGACGTCGACTTTCACCTCGGTGTACTGCGGCGCCAGACCCATGCGCAGTTGCTCGCGGATCTGGGAAACAGTCTTGCCGGCGGCCTGAATACGACCCACGTACGGGAAGAACACGGTGCCATCGTTCAGCACTTCGCGGCTGTTGGCGTCCAGTTGTTCCTGGGAGCCCGGCGCGGTCAGTTCAGGGTGTTCGAAAACGGTCACCAGCAAGGCGTCGCCCGGACCGACGACGTATTCAGGGGTCTTGTAGTTCAGCAGTTCCGGGGGCAGCGGTTTGGCCGCGGCGTCCGCCGTTTTCTGCTGCTGCGCAAGGGTGGCAGGGGTGATGTTGATCAGCGTGACCTGGGGACCGTCGGGGTCGTTGTCGGTGACATCGCTGTAAGACATGTACTGACCGGGGGCGAATGCGCAGCCTTGCAACACCAGACTGGAAAGCAGCACGACCGCTAACGTTACTTTCATATGAATGTTCCTTCTAATCCTAATAGGTGCGTACTGGCACCGCAGTGATTTCTTTGCATCCCTTACTTACACCGAACATCGGATCACATTCGCTCATGCACCCGTGCACCTCCCGCCGAGCTTACTAGCCCTTGGCCATGTTTGTTGTTTTTGGCAGATTTTCTTTTTAGAAGGCGTTCTTGTTGACGAAGCCTTTGAAGAGCGTCAGCAGGATGATTTTCAGGTCCAGCCAGACCGACCAGTGCTCGATGTACTGCAGGTCGAATTCAACGCGTTTCTGCATCTTGTCCAGCGTGTCGGTCTCGCCGCGCCAGCCGTTGATCTGGGCCCAGCCGGTGATGCCCGGCTTGACCTTGTGCCGCAGCATGTAACCCGACACCTGCTTGCGGTATTGCTCGTTGTGCGCCACGGCGTGGGGGCGCGGGCCGACGACGGACATCTCGCCGCGCAGCACATTGAAGAACTGCGGCAGTTCGTCCAGCGAGGTACGGCGCAGGAACGCGCCCAGCGGCGTAATGCGGCTGTCGTTGCGCGTGGCCTGGGTCACCACCGAGCCGTTTTCCTGCACGCTCATGCTGCGGAATTTCCAGACCATGATCGGCCGCCCGTCCAGGCCGTAACGGCGTTGACGGAACAGCACCGGGCCGGGGGAGGTGAGCTTGATCGCCAGGGCGATGAGCATCAGCGGCAGGGCGATCATGGTCAGGATGATGCTCGACAGCACGATGTCTTCCAGACGCTTGACCACGCTCCAGGCGCCATCCATGGGCGAATCGAAAATGCTGATGCTCGGCAGGCCGTTGATGCTTTCGCTGCGGGCATGCAGCAACTCGAACATGAACACATCCGGGATCACATAGACCGACGCGGTGGTGTCGCTCAAGCCTTTGATCAGTTCCTGCAAACGCGCCTGTGCGCCCAGTTCAAGGGTGATGTGCACCTTGTCGATCTTGCCGTCGCGGGCGTCCTGGATCAGTTGATCCAGATCGCCCAGCACCGGAATGCGTCGGCCGATGCGCGCCAGGTCAATCTGCTGCGGCGCTTCGTCATAGAAGCCCAGCAGGTTCAGGCCCATCCACGGCGCGCGTTCGATGGACATCGCCAGGCGTTCGCCGCAATGGCCGGTGCCGACGATCGCCACGCGCCGGGTGTTGAAACCCTGGGCGCGCAACGCGTGCAGCACGCTGCGAATCGCCAGACGATAACCACACAGCGCCACCAGCACGGCGGCAAACCAGGCCATCTGGCTGTCGTCCGCCAGATCGTCGGGCTGCAACAGCAGGTAATCGACGAACAGCAGCAGCACGAAGGCCAGGCCCCAGTAATTGGCGACCTTCAGCAGCTCGCGCAAAATGCGCTCGCCACGCCACGAGCCGTACAACTGGTTGTATTCGGCCAGCCAGTGAAAAGCCACCGCCGCCAGCAGAATCTGCATCCAGGCTTCGGAGCTCATTGGCGTGCCGGTGAGCAGGTTGACGCCGTAACCGCCGACCGCGATGACCGCCAGATCGAGCAGCCGGTGAGCGACGGACAGCGACGATGAATGGGCATGCAGGATGCCCCTTAATGGAGTGCGCATAGGCTGGGCTCGCTCAGACGGATTTGATCGGAACAACGCGGGCGGAGAGGTCGCTGCTGACCAGCGTCGGCGCGATCTGCATCGGCCGGATGTGCGCAGGCTGGCGGCTTTGACGCGCAGCACTCAGGCGGGTCTCGACGAACTGGCGCATTTCCAGTTCGAAGCGGGCTTCGCTGAAGCGCTCGGCGTTAGTCCGACAGGCTTGCGCGGTGATGCGTGAACCGTTGATCTCGAACGTCTCGATGGCAGCCATCAGCGACGCCACACTCTGCTCCGGGTAGAGCACGCCGGTCGGCTGCGGATGATCCAGGCCGCAGACCGTTTCCACCACGCCACCCTTGGCGAATGCGATGACCGGCGTGCCGCAGGCCTGGGCCTCCACCGGGCTGATGCCGAAATCTTCCTCGGCAGCAAACACGAACGCCTTGGCGTTGCTCATGTGTTCCTGCAACACCGCGAACGGCTGATAGCCCAGCAGCGTGACGTTTGGCGCGTTGGCCGCAGCGGCCTTGGCCTTGTCCATTTCCGGACCGTCGCCGATCACCACCAGACGCTTGTTCGGCATCGCCGCGAAGGCTTCGATGATCATCGGCATGCGCTTGTACGGGACCATGCGCGAGGCGGTGAAGTAGTAATCCTGCTTCTGTTCCTGCAGCGCGAAACCGAGGGTGTCCACCGGCGGATAGATCACCGTGGATTCGCGACGGTAGGCCTTGGTGATGCGCGCGCCGATGAAGTGCGAGTTGGCGATGAAGTCGTCGACGCCCGCGGCCGTGCGCTGATCCCACATGCGCATGTAATGCAGGATCATCCGCGCCACTTTGCCTTTCAGGCCGGTGCTCAGGTTCGCCTCTTTGAGGTACTGATGCTGCAGGTCCCAGGCGTAACGGATCGGCGAATGCACGTAGCTGACGTGCAACTGGTCCGGCCCGCACAGGACGCCTTTGGCCACGGCGTGGCTGCTGCTGATGATCAGGTCGTAACCGGACAGGTCCAGTTGCTCGATGGCCATCGGCATCAGCGGCAGGTAGCGCTGGTATTTGGTTTTGGCCTTGGGCAGGCGCTGGATGAACGTGGTCTTCGCGACCTTGCCGCCCAGTCGGGCGCGGTCCTCGTCGCTGAGGAAATCGATGACGGAGAACAGATCCGCCTCGGGCCAGATGTTGATCAGCGATGCCAAAACCCTTTCGGCACCGGCGTATGTCACCAACCAGTCGTGGACGATTGCAATTTTCATTGGAATTCTCTGCATTAACGGCTGAGGGACGCCCGGCACGTCGAGCCAGGCTCGCGAGGGCCATCCCATGCCTTTCCATGTGCGCAGGCGCTAAATCAGACGCTGACAGGCTGCGTCTCGGCTTTGCGGTTATTGAGGCGTTTTCCGAGCTGGATGAACGGGTGTTCGATGTAGCGGAAGCACAAATGGGCAGCGCCCAGGGTCAGGACCGTTGCGACCAGCGCCACCAGCAGGCCCGGAGCGTCGGTGCCGCGCAGCAGGAATTCGCTGAGCATGCCCATCGACGGGTGCAGCAGGTACAGCGAGTAACTCACTGCGCCCAGCCAGACCAGCGCCGGGTGGTTCAGGCGCACGCTGCGCGTCAGCAGCACGAAGCTGACGATGGCCACGGCGTAGGTGAAGCAGTAACGGCCCCAGGTTTCGCCGGTGCCCATGTCCTTGCTGTACGCCATGATCAGCGTCGGCGGCAACAGCACGGCGAAGGCCACGAACAGCATCTTCAGGTTCCGCGTCAGCGCCGCGCTGTGTTCAGCCAGCAACCACTGACGCCACACCGAGCCGAAGAACATCAGCGACAACGCCAGGGGCAGCGCCACCGGCAGTTTGTGTTCGGTCAGCGCGCGGGCAACGCTCATCGCCAGCGCGGCGAGCAGAAACACCAGCGAACAGCGCGCCCGGAAGGCCATGTCGTACAGCTTGCCGGCGATGAACAACGCCAGGCACAGGCCGTAGAACACCAGTTCGATGAACAGCGTCCAGTACAGGCCGATCACGTCGTCGAAGCCCAGTGCCGCCTGCACCATGGTCAGGTTGGCGACGATCTGCGGCCAGGACGGCAGCGGCGCGCCGGTCAACTGCAGCATCAGCACAAACAGCAGCAGTGACAGCCAGTAGGCCGGGTACAAGCGCATGAAGCGTGAGATCAGAAAGCGTCGAGCGCCGTCCGGCACCGGCTTTAGGCTGTAGGGGATCACCACGCCGCTGATCATGAAAAACCACAGCACCCCCAATTTGCCGGGGTCGATCAGGTAATCCAGCACCCAGACGTGACCGATGACCGGTGCATACAAATGGGTGAAGACCACCATCAAGGCGGCGATGCCGCGCAATGCGTCGAGATAGGCAAGGCGTTTCATGGCAGTGCCTCAGTTGCTGGAAGATTCGCGACCCAGTGCATCGCTGCCCTGGCTGCTGCGCCGGTCTCTGGCCGGACTCTGCAGCGCGTCGATGCGTTGGGAAACCTGTCGTGCCGACTCTTCCCAGGAGAACCGCGCCACGTTGTTCAGCCCCCGTCGGCGCAGGGACTGGCGCAGCGGCATGTCCGTCAGAATGCGTTCCATGGCGGCGGCCATGTGGTCGATGTCCAGCGGGTCGAAATACAGCGCGCTGGCCTGCAGCACTTCGGGAATCGACGCCGCGTTCGCCGCCAGCACCGGGCAACCACAGGCCTGGGCTTCCAGGGGCGGAATGCCGAAGCCCTCGTACAGCGACGGAAACACAAAGGCCGTTGCGCCCTGGTACTGGCTGATCAGTTCGTCGTCGCTCAGGCGCCCCAGAAAGCGGATGCGCGGGTCACGACTGGCCAGACGTTGCAGGTTGTCGTCGCTGAAGATCCCGCTGGCGCCACCGACGATGCGCAGCTGCAGATCATCGTGGCCGCGCAGCAGCAGAAACGCCTGAATCATCCGGCTGAAATTCTTGTGCGCACTGGGCGAAGACACCGCCAGCAGGTAGTCCTGTTGCTCTTTAAGTGGCGGGCCCGGTTGAAACGCACCGCTGACGGCATTGGGCACCACGAAGATTTTCTTCTCCGGAAATCTGTAGAACTGCGAGATTTCACCCTTGGAGAAGGCGCTCACCGTCAGCAGCGACTTGATCCGCGACAGCATGATCGGCGTCATGGTCCGGTAGAGCAGGCGAAACGTGCGTGTGTAGCTTTCCGGGTGACGCACATAGGTGACGTCGTGGTGGGTCGCGATCTGATTGCCGTACAACAGCGGCGCGGTGCTGCACAGGGAAATCAGCAGCGGGTTGCCCTGACGGCGCAGGTACAGGGGCAGGTCCAGTTGTTCCCACAGGTGGCCGCTGTGACTGCCGATGCATTGCACGTCGAGGGCCTTGGCGCTCTCATGCATCTGAATGCCGTGGGGGGCAACAAACACCACGTCGTCGCGCAGTTGCTTGAGGGCCAGGCAGATCTGTTCGGCGAAGCGTTGAACGCCCCGCAGTTCCTGGGTCAGAAAACGTGCATTGATCACAATCATTGTGGTCGACCTGTAGAAGAGATAAAGGGGTCGTGCGCAGGAGCCATCAGCGCCCAGAGTGAAAAGGGCATCAGCGCTCTCAGTGAAGAGCCGTCAGCGCCCTGAATGAAGGGGCGCTCTAAAGGCGGACCGGAATAAAAAAGGCAGAATTCAGGGCAAGGCGAACAGTGCCGGGCGTGTGCCCAGGCTTATTATTTTCGGGAAGTCATCGATCGGCACTTGCGCCGAGCAACGCCCGTCGTTGCAGTTCCACGGGATACCGCTGTCGACCAGGCCGCGTTGCGGCTGGCGGGTGTCGATGTATTGCACGTTGCCGCGCAGCACGCTGCTGGCGTCGACCTTGATCGAACGCGGCAGCCCGGCGGTCCAGGCGACCATGATCTGCTCCGAACCCTTGGCGAACCGCAGCAGGTATTGCGAGTCGATTTCGCGACTCTTTTCAGCGTCGTAACGGAATTGATGCAGCGTCGGGCTGATGGCCTTCAGCGTCAGGTACGCCTGCTTGATGCTCAGGTCCTGATTGAGCAGGCCGAAGTTCTGCTCCGGATCAGTGCCGTCGGGGCCGTCGTTGAGCAGGCCGTTCCACCACATGCCCTTGACGTTGGGCATCGTCTGCGCCAGGAAGAAACTGCGTGCCAGAAACGCCGCCTGGGTCTTCTCATCACCGCCGCAGCGCCCGTCGTTGCTGGGCCAGCCCATTTCGGTGAGGTACAGCGGCACCGGGCCGTTGTTGCGGTTCTTGTCCTTCAGGTCCTCGCTGATCCGCCGCAGCCAGGCAATCCAGTTTTCCGGGGTGTTGCGCTCATCCGAACGGCAGTACACATACGGATGAAGCGACAACCCGTCGACATGGTTGAGCACGCCCGATTCCACCAGCCGATCGGCAAACCCCAGGTCCATCCCCTGACTGGTGACGGCGCCGGCCAGAATCACCATCGGCCGCTGGTTGGCGCGAATGCGCTGGGCGGTTTGTTCGATGAGCAAGCTGTAGTCCCTGGCGAACCCCGGATCGACCGGGTTTTCCTTGTCCCACTCATTCCAGATCTCGTAGAAGTCCACGCTGTCGGTGAGCTGGCGGGTGACGAAGCTGGCGTAGTTGCCGTAAGCGTCGCGCACCGAGGGTTTCCGCGGTTTGGCGTAGTTCTCGTAAAACGGGTTGCCGTAGCCCAGCACCAACAGCGGTCGCAATCGGTGTTCCTGGGCGGCGCTCAGGAACGACTGCCACGAAGGCTCGATCTTCAATAACCCTCGTCGGGGCTCGGCGCTGGACCAGTAGGCATCGTCGCGCACCGAGTCGACTCCCGCCGCTTTCAGCAGTTGGAACGCGCGGACGGAGGTGCCGGGTTTGTTCATCAAGTGCGTGTCGACGCCGATGATGAATGCTTCGTCCGCTCGCGTAATGCAGCTGATCAACAAGCCCAGCAACAGGACCGCCGAGGGTCGTCGTAACCGGGTCAGGTAAGGGATGAGCATGGCTTGTCTCAGTGAAGAGGCACGGTCCGGAGCGCTTGCTCAGGTAGGTCTCGGGCCGTCGGTGGTAATGTCGGCATCGCTTGCAGGCATGCCGATGTGTTCAGACCGGGTGGGGCAGGGCATGCCGGTTGCGCTGGGCGGTGTCGTCCAGCAACGTCTGGGCAAAAATGCTTTGGTAACTGTCGAGCATCAACTCCAGGTTCAGTAACGACGCCACGCTGACCCGCGCCTGGCCGCTCAGACGCGCCAGCAGTTCCGGGTTCTGGTGCAAGCGCAACATCGCCTGGCCCAGGGAGTCGGGGTCCTGGGGGTCACACAGCAATCCGTTGAGCGGGTCCTGAATGATTTCCGGCAAACCGCCCATGCGGCTCGCAATCACCGGCACCGAGTGAGCGCAGGCTTCAACGGCGACCATCCCGAACGGCTCGTTCCACAGCGAAGGCACCACGGCGACGTCGATCTGGCGGTAGAACGCTTCAGGCTTCTGGTAACCGACGAAGCTGATCTTCGACGAGTTCGCCAGCGCCTTGAACGTGGCTTCGTCATCCGTCTGGCCACGCCCTGCAATCTGCAGCGTGGCGTCGAAGGGCAGTCGCTGAAATTGCTCGATCAGCCAGGCCACGCCTTTCTGATGGGACAGCGTGCCCATGTAGCCGAAGCGCAACGGCGTTTTTTTCGTCGCCAGATCCGCTTGCCGCCGCTGATGGGGCGAGGCGGTCGGCGGCGTGAACGGGCTGGCGTTGTGCACGACGTACGGGCTGGCGGCGCTGAAGTAGCCGCGCTGCTGCAGCTTGTCCAGAATGAAGCGGCTGACCCCAACCACCGCCGCGACCTGGGCCGAGCGCGCGTCGTGGCCCTTGCGAAAGGTCTGGCAACTGCCGCATTGCTGCTGGCAGCACTGGCCGCGCTTGAACATGTTGCTGCTTGGGCACATCAGGTACATGTCATGCAGCACCTGCACGATCGGCAGTTTTGCAGCGGTGATCTCGTCCCAGACGGACACCGACCAGCCGGCCAGGTTGTGGCAGACCACCAGTTGCGGCTGCTCGCTGCCGATGACCTGTTTCACGTAGCTGCGCATCGCGCCGTTGCAGCGGTCGCGCAGATGCCAGCCCAGGCGCGCCAGACGGCCAGGCCGCTGCGCACCGAAATGCCAGTAGAAGTTACGCAGGCCGGCGCGGTAGACCTTGACGCCGTTCACCGCTTCGACGCTCAGGCCCGCGTCGGGACCGGTCACCAGCACGCTGACTTCACAGCCACGCTGCTGCAGGCCTTCGACGGTACGCTGAAGAATGATTTCCGCGCCGCCTCCAATGTGGGGGGCATACAGGCTGCTGATGAACAGTATTTTCATAGTGGATACGACTGATTCAGACCCAGTACCCCGGACTCACCGTCACGGATGGCTTGTTCGATCAGGCCAAGGCGCTCCTCGGCACCGCGTCGCTTGGCGATCAGCCGCAGCAGGCGGAAGAACACCCAGCGGTTGAGGCCGTACAGCAGCGACGAATTGGCCCAGATGTTTTTGTCGAACCAGGCCTGATTGCGCGCGCCGTAGTAGGCGCGCAAGTCCGAGCCACCGAGCAGGAAGCTCTCGTAGATGTTGTTGGTGCGTGCCTTGATGTTCCACGAGCTTTCCAGGTCGTCGAGCAAGGCGTCCGGCACCAGAAAGATCCGGCCACCACCGGCGGTGATGCGAAAGGTGTATTCGCTGTCGTCGGCGTAGAGCATCAACGCGTCCAGCGGCAGGCCGATGCGGCGATACAGATTGCGGTGGGCGAGCAGGCCGCCGTACGTGGCGAACGGCAATTGCACCATCGGCAGTTTGCGGTGCGGGCTTTGCGGCGCGCCCCACGGCAGCCGGCGCCAGATCTTGTAGGGCAGCTGTGCGATGTGAAAACCGAAGAAACTCGAACGGCGCTGAATGGCGAAGCGGTTCGGCACGCCGGCGGCGATGTCCGCCTGATGGGTGGGCCGAAAGCCCAGCACGGCGGCCTTGTCTTCGCCGTCGACGCGTTTACGTTCTTCGAGCACCTGATGCAGCGTGGCGATGGCGTTGATGGTCGGCGCGTTGTCGTCGTCCATCAGCCAGATGTGTTCGGCCCCGGCATCCAGTGCGGCCTGGATCCCCACCGAATAGCCCCGCGCGGAACCGGTGTTCTCGTGCATGTAGATCACGCTGACCTGATTCGGCCAGGTGCGGCGCAGGTTATCCAGCGGTGCGGTGGACGCGTTGCTGACGATGATCACGCGATCGATCAGCGGGCTTTCCAGCGAGCGGCTGACCAGCGTGTGCAGGTAGTTGAAACGATCACCATAGGTGAGCGTCACCAGTGTGGTTTTCTGGGTCATGGCGAGTTCCGGGCGAAGGGGGGTCAAGAGGCTGAAAGCATCAGCCCCGTGGGATTCAGGATGTGTGGGTCAGAATGTGTGGATCAGTACGGAAAACGCTAACGGCTCACGCCTGCGCTTGCATCCGCGACAGGCTGCTGACCGGCAGGGTGACCTTCTGCTCACGTTGCAGCAGATTGAGCAGAATCACCGCGCGCTCATCACCGTCGGCGGCGAGGAAGATCGCTTCGACGTCGTTGAAGCCCTCGGCCGTGATCCGCACCGTTTCCCCTTCTTGAAAGGTGACCCTGGCCGGCGGCGCCAGCAGACGCTGACGGATCTGCTCGATCAACGCATCCTGCACCGGAACCGGCATGCCGCCGAAGGTGACGATGCGCGCCACGCCTCGGGTCGAGCGGATCGGGTACCAGTTGTCGCTGGCCTGGTCCATGTGGATGAACAGGTAACCGGGGAACAGCTCTTCTTCGGCCGGTGCCCGTGAGCCGCGTTTTTTCTCGCCGTGCTTGACCGGGCGGTAGCACTCGAACTGCTGACGTTGCAGGTGCTCTGCCGCACGTGCTTCCTGGCGGGGTTTGGTCTGGATCAGGTACCAGCGCGCGGAGCCACAGGCGCTATTGACGACTTCAGACATACACTTCACTCCACTGCGATCCGGTGCGACCCGGTCAGGACAACGTCAGGTTTTTGCGCCAGCCCGTGCATCATGCCTGGCCGGGCGCTGGGTGGATTCTTGTCCAGCCCGTATTCGGTCAACATCTGCTGCACCTGCTCGACGCAGTTGAACATCAGCACATCGATGATCGACAGATTGGCGACGAAAGGTTGCCGGAACTGCCGGTACACCACGGGGTTCATCCGGAAGAACCGCACCAGCAAGCCGTTGCGGGCGAAGTGATCACGGTCATAGATGACCGATCCGCCTTCCGGGGTGATGAACGTCGTGGCTTCGAACGTGTGGGCGATGCGGATAATGCGCTCCTGCTTGTCCGCAGCGCTACCCAATATCAGGTCCGAGCTGCGCAGGATCGGCGTCACGATGTGCAGATAAGCACAGATTTCACGGATTGCGTGTTCGGCATACAGCGCGATGTTCTGCTGCGGGAAACGGATCAACCGCTCCAGCAAGGGCATGACCTGCGCGAAACAGGGCGCCTCTCGATAACTCTCGGCCAGCAGATCGATCAGCCGCGGCGCTTCATCGCTGAAATGATCACACAGTTGGCGCTGATTGATCTGCAACTGAAAGCGGTCTTTCTTCAACGGAAAGCTGATCAGCTTCGCTTCGTCGTTGTGCAGGATGCGGTTGCGATTGACCCAGCCGGACCGAACATACTGCAGATCGTCTCCCAGGACGAAGACGTCTGCGGCAGCAATGAGCTGAAAGTAACCCAGGTACGGGAACAGATAGGGCTGCATCACTGCAAGGGTCCTGGCCATGTGTGTCTCCTTGGCGTGCATGTCGATTTACTTGCGGACCGTGGTGTAGTCGTAACCGTAAGCGGCGCAGTCGTAGTCGGCGGTGGACGCCTTGCGCAGGACACCGTTGAAGATCGCACCCTTGATCAGAATGCCGTTGTGCATCAGGCGGCGTTTGCACGCTTCGATTTCCTTGGCGGTGCTCAGGCCGAAGCGGGTCACCAGCAGGCAGGTGCCGGACTGGCGGCCGACCAGCGTGGCATCGGTCACGGCCAGAATCGGCGGGGTGTCGATGATCACTAGGTCATACAACGGCGACAGCTCGCTGATCATTTTATTGAAGTTGTCGTGCATCAACAGCTCGGACGGGTTCGGCGCCGCGTAACCGCAGGAGATGAAATCCAGGTTGCGCACTTCGGTGTGGTTGATGACTTCCTTGCTGCCCAGACGCGCAGCGAGGGTGTCCGACAAACCGTGCTTGGGCGTCAGGTTGAACATCTTGTGCAGGTAGCCTTTGCGCATGTCGGCGTCGATCAGCAACACGCGTTTGCCGGTCTGGGCAATGATCACCGCCAGGTTGCTGGAGACGAACGACTTGCCCACGCCCGGCGTCGGGCTGGAAATCATCAGCACGTTGTTGCGGGCTTCGAGCATGGCGAAGTGCAGGCTGGTGCGCAGGCTGCGCAACGCTTCGATCGCCAGCTCCGTCGGCGCGCTGACGCTCAGCAGGCGTGGCTCCTTGCTCGCCGAACGGCTCTGGGCGGCCTTTTCCATGCGCTCCTGCAGTCGCGAATACGGCAGCGAGGCGTACACCGGCATGCCGAGGTTTTCGATGACTTCCGGGTTGTCCACGCCGCGATAGAACGCCTGGCGTACAAACACGGTGGCAACGGCCAGCAGCAGGCCGATCAGCGCGGCGACCAGCACGATGATTTTGCGCATCGGCTTGACCGGCTCTTCGACGTTGGCGTCGGCGTTGTCGATGATGCGGACGTTACCGATGCTGCCGGCGCGCAGAATGTCCTGCTCCTGGCTCTTGTCCAGCAACAGGGTGTAGGTCTGCGAGGTGACCTGCATGTCACGGTTCAGACGCAGCAACTCTTGTTGCGTGGCCGGCAGGGCTTCGATCTTCTTCAGCAGCGCGGCTTTCTGGGATTCAACCTGGCCGATCTGAGTCATCAGGGCGCGGTAGGTCGGATGCTCCGGCGTGTACAGACGCTCGACGTCGACGCGCTTCATTTTCAGGTCCGACAGGGTGCCTTCCAGCTTGACCACCTGATCCAGAACCGATTTGGTTTCAACGCTCAGGTCAACCGACTTGGCGCCCATCTGGAAGTTGTTCAGCGCGATTTCCGACTGTTCCAGCTGCTTGCGCACGGCAGGCAATTGCGAACGCAGGAATTCCAGACGCTGGGCGGCTTCAGCCGAACTGCGCTCGACGTTCTGGCGCACATACAGGCGGCTGACTTCGTTGAGGATGCGCTTGGCCAGTGCCGGGTCCGGGTCCTGAATCGACAGGTAGACGATCCCGGAATCCTTGCCCGCTTCCATGATTTTCAGACGGTCCTGATAATCCAGCGCGGCGGTCAGGGTGCGTTGACGCACGACGGTGAACTCGGTGCCCGGACGTGCATTGAGCGCAGCCACCTGGAGGGTGATGCCGCTGCCTTCGACGGTCTGACCGACTGGGCCGCTGAGCAGTTTGTTGCGGTCTTCGTCATACAGGGTGAAGGTGCCAGGCTTGCCCGCCACCATGGTCATCTTTTTGCCCAGCAGCGCGTCCGGCACCTCCAGCTGGAAGATGTCGATTTTCTCGCCGCCCCAGGCGTAGCTGTTCAGGCCGAACATCGGATCGGCCAGCGCGCCTTCACGCTCCGGCTTGAACCGACGCGCCATGTAGCTGCCCAGCCCCGGGATGTATTTGGGCTTCTGCACGATGTACAGCTTGAGATCATCAACGACCTTGCCCAGCACTGCGCGGGATTTGATCAGCTCGATTTCGGTGGTCGCCTGGGAAACCGACAGCGGCTTGCTGGAGACTTCGGTGCGGCCCTCGATGCCCACTTTGCGCGGCTCGATCTGAATCATCGCGTTGGCCTGGAAGATCGGCGTGGCGAGAATGGCGTAGGTGGCGCCGAGCAGGACGCAGATGCCGACAATCGACGCAATCAATCCTTTGTGATCGAAAAGTGTGCGCAAGATAGTCGCCAAATCGATCCGGGAGTCCTGGACCTCGTCCAGAGAAGTACGGTTCATAGCGGTCATTTATCTTGGATCTCCTGACTGAAGATAAGGAAGCCAGTCGTCGACACAACGCGAAAGCTGCTCGTAGGTCTGTTCAAAGGCTAGTTTCGGGCGCCGATAGGGATCGGCGATTTCCAGCGCTTGTTGCCATTTGCCAATCAGAAACGTCTTGCCGCGTACCTCGGGGGCCAGCTTGAGGACGCTCTGGGTCTGACGATGCTCCATGACCAGAATCAGCTCTGCTTCGTGGAGCATCTGCCGATCGATCTGACGGCTTCGATGTTTGTGGGCGAGGACGCCGTTGACCTGCAGAACGGCCTGGGCCAGCGGATCGATAGTGGAGCTGAGCATGGCGTGGGTGCCGGCCGACGAGATCTGGATGCGCGCGTTCGGCACGCGTTGTCGGAACAGGGCTTCGGCCATGGGGCTGCGACAGATATTGCCGACGCAGACCACCAGTACGTTATTGAACATGACCTTTGCTGAGGGTCGTCATCAGTCTCTTGCTGATGTTGGAGCTGAAGTTCTGCCCGACCGCCAGGAGCGTCTGCATCTTGCGTTTCGGGGTGATCGCCGACAGCGAGTACTCGACCAGCTCCATCAGGAAATGCTCATAGAGTTCCTGATGACCGAGCCGGTTGTAGTAGTTGGCCAGGGCGCCCGAGGTCTGCAGCGCCATGTGCAATTTGCGTTTGTTGGAGCGCATGGAAAACACGCCGCCTGGGTGCAACCGGTACATGGCCGGCTTGACCTCACCCATGAATTTGCCCTTGCCGTAGGCACCGAGCAGCGACCACCAGACCAGATCGTTGAGCGGCGCGGCGCGCAGCTCGGGCGGCAACGAATCGAAGACGTTGCGGAACACCGTGGTCAGCGTCGACACCGGCCGCGCTTTCTGCAGCTCCAGCGCCGTGGCATCCCCGCGCAGCTTGCCTTGCAGTTGAATCGGGTATTGGCCGCTGATGTCGAAGGGGATCGCGTCGTGGTAGGTCAGCACGTAATCCGGGTTGTTCTCGAGAAAATCCACCTGGATCTGCAGCTTGCGCGGGTCAGTCCAGTAATCGTCGCCTTCGCAGTAAGCGATGTAGCGGCCCCGGGCTTCGCCGAACAGGCCCGGCACCGGCGGGTTGTTCTGCGAGTACTGATTCGTCTCGTGATAGAAGGGGCGGATCAGCGTCGGGAAGCGTTTGACGTAATCGGCAATGATGCGAGCGGTGCCGTCCGTGGAGGCATCGTCGTTCACCAGGATTTCGAAGGCGAACGTGGTTTGCTGCATCAGAAAGCCTTCCAGCGTCTGCGCGACGTAGGCTTCCTGGTTGTAGGCTGGACAGACGATGCTGACCAAGGGCGCGGCGGACGGCGAAGAGCTCGTCTTATTGCTAATAGCATCCATGGCTTGGGTACTCGGAGTTAAACACTGGGTTTGCTGAACAGAACGGAAATCTTCATCACCAGCGGCTTGTAGCTGGCGGCCACAATCAGCAGCGTGAGCAGGCCGCAGACGGCCAGACCCAGAAAGACGCTGATGCGGTTATCATTGGCGATCAGGCGCAGCAAGGGCTCGGTAATCGCCAGGCCGACGCCGGTCATCACGCTGATGCGGATGATGTCGCGCAGCCATTGGCTGTGAATGCCCGGGGCCAGGCGCTGGTGGACGATGACCGGCCAGATGGCGAAGGACACCACCCGTAACACGAACCAGGCAATCGCCGCGCCGTAAGCGCCATAGCCGCGAATCGCCAGAAACATCACCGGCACCGTGATCAGCGCCGAAACAATGCTGTACCAGACGTGCAGGTGCATGCGCCCGTAGGCGTATTGCAGATAAAACTGGAACGCGCTGACCGCCATGATGGCGCTGCCCAGGGAGTACCACGGCAGAATCGTCCGGCTCCACTCGGCGGCAGGGCGATCACCCGACCAGGCAAACACCATCTCGTCGGCGTGCAGCGCGATCAGTGCCGCGAGGGGAAACAGGAACGTGCACACAAACCGGTTGGCCGCCAGGTACAGCTGATGCATGTCATCCCGGCGCCCTTCGGCCATCAACACCGTGAGGCGCGGCAGTAACGTCTGCGCCAGCGGGTTGGAGAGCATCATGATCCCGGTGGTGATCAGTGCCACCAGCGAGAAATAACCGTATTCATTAAGTGGCAGCAGCTCGGACAGCAGCACCTTGTCGATCTGGGTCAGCACGATCCACAGCACCGCGGTGCCGGACATGCTGGCCGCGAACGGGATGATCGGCTTGACCAGATCCCAGTCGAAACCGGTCAGCGGCGACGGCCTCGGCATCTGCTGATAGGCACGGGCGGCGAAGATCAACGCTTCGATCAAGCCCACCAGCGCCTGGAATTCGAAGAAGTGCACCGGGTCGTTGGAGATCGTGCTCACCAGCAGCAGCCCGCCGAAGTAGCGCAGCGTGGCGATAATCACGTTGGCGATGTTCAGCCATGCATGCTGCTCAAGGCCTTGAATCCCGCTTTTATAGAGCGTCGAAAACAAGCGCAGAGCGATGACAATGCCCATCAGCGCGATGCACTGCACCACGGTCTGCGTCGACAGCTCCTGGGCATTGAGCCAGTGAACGGCAATCCATTCGCTGCCGGCATACATCGCCACGCAGCAGAAACCCGCCAGTGGCAGGAAGATAATCTCGAACGAACGCAGCAGGCGACCGGTGTAGCGGTCCAGTCCGTCGCTTCCTTGTCGATGCGCCACCGCCCTGACCAGACTCGGCGACAACCCTGCGTCCAGCAATTGCAGCCAGGCTTGCAGCACCGAGAAGAACCCGATCAGCCCATATGCCTCGGCGCCCATGTGGCCGAGGTAGAACGGCATGATCAGGATCCCCACGAGCAGCGTGTAGGCCTGGCCTGCATAGCTCAACGCAGTGTTGCGTATGACTGAGCGCTTGGTTGGCATCGAAAGTCCTTCCGGCGAATCTAGGTGAATGGCGCGATGGCGTTACATGACCTGCGCGAGGGACGGTACACGGTACGGCGAGTGGGCGGTGCTGGTTTCGGCGATCACCGTCTGAATGACGCGGTCCTGATCGTCGCGCAGCAGGCCCGGGTAAATCGGCAGGCACAACACGCGCTCGCTCAGTGAACGCGAGGCGGTTTGTGCCGCTTGCGGCTGCAGGTATTCAAGGGTGTCCAGCGACGGATAGAAGTAGCGGCGCGGGTTGATCCCGTTGGTGTTCAGCGCCGAACGCAAACGCAGCAGTTGTTGTTCGTCGCGCAGGGCGATCGGGTAATAGCTGTGGTTGAGTTCGCTGTTGCTTTCCGGCCGCTGCAGGTCGACGTAATCGCCCAGGCGGGTGGTGTAGCGGTCAGCGATTTCAGCGCGTTCCTGAAGAATGTTCTCGATGTCGTCGAGAATGCACAGGCCCATCGCGGCGGAGAATTCGTTGAGCTTGGCGTTGATGCCGATGCCGTCGATCTTGTCGACGTCAACGATGCCGAAGTTGCACAGCAGGTGAACCCGGCGCGCTGTTTCGTCATCGTTGGTGATAATCGCGCCGCCTTCGATGGTGTGAAACAGCTTGGTGGCGTGAAAACTCAGTGTGCTGACGTCGCCCCAGTTGAGCACCGACTGGCCGGCGTGACGCACGGCGAAGGCATGGGCGCCGTCGTACACGACTTTCAGATTGCGCCGACGGGCGATTTCTTCGATGCGTTCAACGGCGCACGGGTTGCCGAAGACGTGGGTGCCGACAATGGCGGTGGTGTCGGAGACGATGCGGCTCTCGATGTGGTCGGGGGAAATGTTCCAGGTCTGCGCGTCGATGTCGGCGAAGATCGGGCGAATGCCTTCCCACTGCAGCGAACTGCTGGTGGCGACAAAGCTGAACGGCGTGGTCACTGCGCTGCCGCTCAGGCCCAGTGCGCGATAGGCGACCTGCAGGGCGAGGGTGCCGTTGTTGGTCAGAATGACGTGCTTGACGCCCAGGTAGTCTTTCAGGCGTTGTTCGAGCTCGCACACCAGCGGCCCGTGGTTGGTCAGCCAGCCGCGCGCATAAATGCCCTCGACGTAGCCCTTGAACTTGTCGATATCGCCCAGGTAAGTCTTGGTGACGTTGATCATCGAATTCTCCATTTCAGATGCAAAGCTTTTAAAAAATGCTTTCTGGGCAGTGATGCGGTTGCGCCGGTCTGAGGCCAGGCCGCCAACGCCAGGTTCGAGGGAAATCAATTGGGGGTGGATGCCGGCGGCGGGCTGCCTGCCTTGCTACTCATCCGTCGCGCACGGCCCTGATTGATTTTCAGGATCAACCGGGTGGCCAGGCTGCCTGCATGGGGGTCGCCGAAGTGGAAGAGCGCGGTGGCGCGCTTCACGTCCGGTCGGCAGGCCTGATTGGCGTGCAGGCTGCGATAGCCCCAGAAGAAATAAACGCTGCCCGGCTCCAGGCGCAGGACATACGGCTTGAGCCAGTTGCGCTGCATGCCCTTGATGATCCAGCCGCGGGTGATCTTGTTCTGCAGCAGGGCCTTCTCGATGACGTTGAACACCACCCATGAGCGCACTCGGCGGATATTCGGAAACAGCATCAGATCGCCGCGTCCTTCGCCTTCACTGGGGATGAACACCGGGATCAGTGCGGTCACCAGGCTGGCGTCGTAGTGGAAACTGTTGGATTCGCGCTTGCCCTGATTGCCCTGCACGCAGCGCAGCACCGGGAAAATGCGGTCACTGGCAGCGTCGCGGCGGGCTGCATGCTTGTAGAGGCGACCGAGCAGCGTCTTGAAACGCGGGTCGGACCAGTAACTCGCCAGCAGGCTTTCGCTCAGTGCCGCTTCACCGTGGTAGGCAAAGTATTCGCCCTGGTGTTTCTGCGCCTGTTCGTCAGTCCAGGCCCGCAACTGCTGCAGGTCCGTGTCAGGCACGGCCGCGTTCAGTTTTGCAAAGCCGTTGGTATCGATTTCGTCAGCCAGTCGCTGAACCAGCTGCTCATCCATGTCGAAAGATAAAGGCATTGCATCAGGCCCTCGTAGAGAGTGAGGAGTGCAGGGCAGCGGAGTGAATTGTGCTTCAGGCACGCTACCGCCCGAATCTGCAGATCCTGCCGTTGTACTAATTAGGCGTGCATTTCAAACGGTGACTTCATTCAGCACTGGCTGACAAAAGCGTTGGGCAAAGCTACCGCCCCACCGAGCACATTCAGTAATTCGAAAAAAACTTTCTTTGAACCAAAAACTGCCCACCGGCGCTGATTTCACACCGTTTGAATCGTCAACTTTTTGGGCAGTCTCAGGGTAATTAAGTCGGAATGCTCTCGGCGCACGGCTCTAGGGCCGCACTGCAAAAACAGGAAAACATTGGACGTGCCTATATATCGACGGAGGCAGAGTTTCTGTCAAATTATTTCGCCATCATTCTGTTAATTTTTTGATAAGCGGATCATTGGCATGCCTAAGTGATTGATTTTAAACAGAGTCAATAAAACATCACTGCCCTGTCGTGGTGCGCGACGCTTTTTAGGCACTGCCGGAGACCCCCTGTTTGGCTATCGAAAATTACCGGGAAGACGTTTTTCCAACGTCAGAACTTGGGCGCGGATGGGGGGTAACGGTTTTATGGCGCTCGATTATTGAATCCCGTCATACACGCGTACTTATGCGGAGGGGTAACTAATCAAGTGAGAGGTAAGTTTGTAATTAAGCGATCACGGTGGTGTTGCGGTTTTATAGATAGAACTGTGTTCGGTTATATATACATCGATGTGGGTGAGGTGGTTGATATGACCGAAGACTTCATCAGTGCGCCATGCAGTGGCCCCGGCGCGTCATTACTGCGGCCAAGGGTGGATGCGGCGCTGCGGTTGCTCAGCCTTGATCGCTGCTCCATTATCCGGGTCTGCGACGCAAACAATTCGGGTCACCAGGAGATTCAATGAATACGCAGTCGAAAACCACTGGAGTGGCGATGCAACGCCTCGCGCAGGCGCGCGCCCTGATGAGCCGTGAGGGCATCGACGCCTGGCTGGTGCCGTCGGCCGACCCTCATCTCTCTGAATATCTGCCGGGTTACTGGCAAGGGCGGCAGTGGCTGTCCGGCTTCCACGGTTCCGTCGGCACCTTGATCATCACCCAGAACTTCGCCGGCCTCTGGGCAGACAGCCGTTACTGGGAGCAGGCGAGCAAGGAACTGGCAGGCAGCGGCATCGAACTGGTCAAGCTGCAGCCCGGCCAGACCGGCCCACTTGAATGGCTCGCCGAGCAGGCCAAAGCGGATTCCGTCGTCGCGGTGGATGGCGCGGTGCTGGCCGTGGCGTCCTCGCGCACGCTGGCTGCCAATCTGTACGAAAAAGGTGCGCGCCTTCGCACCGACCTCGACCCTCTGACGGAGTTGTGGAACGACCGCCCTGCGTTGCCGGCCCAGGCAATCTATGAGCACGCCGCGCCCCACGCCACCGAAAGCCGCACGGACAAACTCACTCGATTGCGCACGGTGATGGCCGAGCGCGGCGCGGATTGGCATTTTCTCGCCACCCTGGACGACATCGCCTGGCTGTTTAATCTGCGTGGCGCCGACGTCTCCTACAACCCGGTGTTCATCTCCTTCGCCCTGATCGGGCCGAACAGCGTCAACCTGTTTGTCGCATCAGAGAAAGTCGACGCCGGACTGCGCAGCACCCTGGAGCAAGACGGCATCACCCTGCATGAATACACCCGCATCGGCACTGCGCTGCGCAACGTGCCCAAGGACGCGCGGTTGCTGGTGGATCCGGCGCGGGTCACCTGTGGCCTGCTGGACTATCTCGACAGCGAAGTGACGCTGGTCGAAGGCTTGAACCCGACGACCCTGTTCAAATCGCAGAAAAGCGCTGCTGATACCCGGCACATCCGTCAGGCGATGGAGCAGGATGGCGCGGCGCTGTGCGAATTCTTCGCCTGGCTGGATTCAGCGCTGGGCAAAGAGCCCGTCAGCGAGCTGACCATCGACGAGAAACTCAGCGCGGCGCGGGCCCGTCGGCCGGGCTACGTGTCCCAGAGTTTCGCCACCATTGCCGGCTTCAACGGTAACGGGGCGATGCCTCACTACCGCGCCACCGAAGAAGAGCACGCGCAAATTGAGGGTGACGGCTTGCTGCTGATCGACTCCGGCGGCCAATACCTGGGCGGCACGACCGATATCACCCGCATGGTGCCCATCGGCACGCCGACCGCTGAACAGAAGCGTGACTGCACGCGCGTTTTGAAGGGCGTCATCGCGTTGTCCCGTGCGCACTTTCCGCGGGGCATTCTTTCGCCGCTGCTCGACTCCATCGCTCGCGCCCCGATCTGGGCCGAGGGCGTCAATTACGGGCACGGCACCGGTCACGGCGTCGGCTATTTCCTGAACGTGCACGAAGGCCCGCAGGTGATTGCCTATCAGGCCGCCGCCACGCCGCAAACCGCGATGCAGCCGGGGATGATCACGTCGATCGAGCCGGGGACGTATCGGCCGGGGCAGTGGGGCGTGCGCATTGAAAACCTGGTGATCAATCAGGAGGCGGGCAAGACCGAGTTCGGCGAGTTTCTCAAGTTCGAGACACTCACGCTTTGTCCGATAGACACGCGCTGCCTGGAAATCGGCCTGCTGACCCAAGAGGAGCGTGAATGGCTGAACGAATACCACGCCCAGGTCAGGCAGCGCCTCAGTCCACTCGTGGAGGGCGCTGCGTTGGCCTGGCTGGAAGGTCGGACAGCGGCGGTTTGACCCTGAACGCCACCGTCCTGTTTGGCGGTGGCATTACAGGCGGTTACTCGGTTAGCGCTTCCCGGACGAAATCGAGTCGGTCCTGACCGAAATAGAGCTCGTCGTCGACGAACATGCTCGGGGCGCCAAACACGCCTCGTGCAACAGCTTCTTCGGTATTGATTTTCAGCTGGCCCTTGACGCTGGGGTTGCTGACCCAGCCAAGGATTTCTGCCGGATCAAAGCCAGATCTTGTGAGGGCCGCTGACATCACCCCAGGGTCGTTCAAGTCCAGCGCTTCTACCCATATCGCCCTGAAAGTGATTTCCAGCAATTCAATGAACCGTTGTGGCTGGAGCATCTGCGCAGCAGTCAACGCGCGCATCAGGCTGAGCGTGTTGATCGGGAAGTGAGGGTTGAAGGTGAGGGGAACCTGATAGCGCTTGGCGAAGCGCGCCAGATCCTTGATGGAGTAACGCGCTTTGGCAGGCACGTCGTTGGGCGACGCATTGCCTGTCGCCTTGAACACTGCGCCCAGCAAGATGGGCCGATGGATCAGGGTCGCTGACGTCTCGTCGCAGATCTTCCGCAACTGGGTGTAGGCCAGGTAACTGGTCGGGCTGCCCACATCGAAGTAAAACTCCACGCTTCGGCTCATCGTTGCATTCCTTCTTCTTATATAGATGCGGGCGTGCGCCCATGTGATTCGCTCACGCAGGGGCTTACCAGCGTTCGTTCCAGGGGCGCAGGTCCAGCTCGAACGTCCATGCGTCCCGGGGCTGGCTGTGCAGATACCAGTAATTTTCTGCGATGTGTTCAGGGTCGAGAATGCCGTCCTCATCCTTGAGCGCGTAACGTTCGGGAAACTGTGTGCGGATGAAGTCAGTGTCGATCGCGCCATCCACCACCACATGAGCCACGTGGATGTTCATCGGCCCCAGTTCACGGGCCATGCTTTGCGCCAGTGCCCGTAGCCCGTGCTTGGCGCCGGCGAAGGCCGCGAAATTGGCAGCGCCGCGTAGACCTGCAGTCGCCCCGGTGAACAGAAGGGTGCCGCGTTTGCGTTTGGCCATACGAAGGGCGACCTCCCGGGCGTTCAGAAATCCGGAGAAGCACGCCATCTCCCAAATCTTGAAGTACTTGCGCGCCGTCTCTTCGAGAATGCTGCAGGGCACGTTGGCGCCGATATTGAAAACGAAGGCCTCGATCGGGCCTATCTCAGTCTCGATCCGCTCAATCAGCGCCACCACGTCATCTTCCTTGCGCGCGTCCGAGGCGAACCCGTGAGCTTCGCCGCCGCTCTGCCGAATCGAGCCAACTAAGGGCTGAAGTTTGTCGGCGCTCCTGCGAGTGACACACGCCACGTAACCCTCCCGGGCGAAGCGTCTGGCAATCGCGCCTCCTGTCGCGTTGCCTGCACCCACAACCAGAACGACCTTCTTGTTATTCAATGTAATGGTCATCACGACACCTTTATTAAACGATCGTTTACTTAACGGACGTTATGCTAGGGTCGCAAGGGCGTCAAGGCACTTACTTAAGTAAACGGTGGGAAAACAATGCGCTACTCGGTCGACCATAAAGAGCAAACCCGGCGCGCCATGCTCGACAGCAGCGCCGCTCTGGTGAAGGAGAAAGGCTTCGCGCCTATGGGGGTGGACAGTCTGATGAAAGCCGTCGGCCTCACCGGAGGGGCTTTCTATAGCCACTTCTCTTCGAAGGATGCGTTGTTTCAGGCGGTGGTTGAGCGCGAGTTGACCCGCAGCCTGGCGTTACTCGGTGCCGATGAGTCGCTGACCAGGGACCGAATCAAGCAGTGTCTACGGCATTACCTGACACTGGCGCATGTACAGAATCCTGCGGGTGGATGTGTCATTCCTGCATTGGGCGCCGAAATTGCCCGCGCAGAAGGACCGGCTCGCCTGCGCGCCGAGCACTGGTTGTGCGAATTACAAAAGGCATGGGCTGAAGTGCTGGGGGACCAAGATCTGGCGTGGGCAGCCATTGCTCAGTGCGTTGGTGCTCTGACGGTCGCGCGAATGATGGCGACGCCCGAGCTCCAGCAACGCGTGGTGGACGCCAGCCATGACCTGCTGTGTCAGCAGGTGGATGCGCTGTCGGTAGCCGACTAGGGGTTAGTCGGCTTCTTGCAGATGATGATCATGCTGCGGCTGGTATAGCCGGCTGGATTCAGACCGAGCGGATAGCCCCCCGTGTCTTCGGCGCCGTCACCGGACTTGGCGATCACACGATACTGCTTGGATACGCAGGAGTTGGTTGCCATGTCATAGCACTGCTCCCACGAGGACGACAGGCCCGAGCAATTTATGTGGATGCCGCGTTTGCCCATGACCGGTTTAGACGTCGCTGCGCATCCAGCGACCGCCAATGCTGCCAGTGCCATTAAAAAGTACTTCATTCATATCCTTACCTGACCAACACGTTGCGGTCAGTGACTATCCAGAATTCGCATGCTGCCACCAACGGTCACGTCCATGTGGAGGGGCGGCACCATGTCAAGGCGCGCCGGCTAAACATCGCTCAATAGTGAGACAAATGCCAGTGACATCGTGTATCACGCCGATGGCCGTGCGAGCGGCTGCTTTCTGGATCCCTATAGAGAGCGGTTAAAGAAGCGCACGCTCCTATAAGAACCCATGGATAGCGGTCTGTTAAGCAGCAAAGGCGCCAAATATCAGTGATTGTTCTGTCTGTTGAAATAAGTGCTTGACGCCCCTCTGGATCTGTCTATAATTCGCCCCACTTCCGGCGCAGACGAAACGGAAAACTCCTTGATAATCAACGAGTTGGACGAAGTAAGCAGCGAGGAATGCTTCGGTTCAGATGCTTGAATCGACAGCGGTGAAAAAGGCAGTTGACAGCAGGTTTTAACGCTGTAGAATTCGCCTCCCGCTGACGTGAGACGTTAAGTCGAGCGAAGCGCAAGTGGTTGAAGTTGATGAGGAAACTTTGAAAACTTCTTAAAATAACCGCTTGACAGAAACAAGAGACGCTGTAGAATGCGCGCCTCGGTTGAGACGATAGATCTTAACCACCCGCTCTTTAACAACTGAATCAAGCAATTCGTGTGGGTGCTTGTGCTGTAAGACTGAAGTCGCAAGATT
>NZ_JACYVI010000012.1 GCF_014842265.1 Pseudomonas sp. CFBP 13711 | reverse complement strand
CGTTCTCCCTGATGAAAAACCAAAGCGAATATCAACCGAAAGGGGGGATTTTGGCTTGATGACAACCATAGAATCTCCCACAAGGTATGTGTTTGCAGCGCCATCGGCGTGAGCTCAACACCACCGGCTTAGAGCTTAAACGGCCAACCCACGATCTTCTTCGGCCGTGGCGTCGCATAGGTCCGCACTTTCGAGGTCTTCAACCCCAGACGCACCAGTGATTCCGCCAGTGCCACCGCAGCGGTCACGCCATCCACCACGGGCACGCCGGCGCGGTCACGGATGAGTTGATCCAGGCCGGCCATGCCGCCGCAGCCTAGGCAAATCACCTCGGCCTTGTCCCGATTCACCGCTTCGATGGCCTGCTCGACAATGGCCTCGACCGCACGCTCCGGCGATGCCTCCAGCTCCAGCACGCTCATGCCGCTGGCCCGCACCGATGCGCAGCGCTCGTACACCCCGGCCAGCTTCAGGCGGTCTTCGATCAGCGGCACGGTGCGGTCCAGTGTCGTCACAACGGCGTATTTGTGCCCCAACAACATCGCCAGGCTGGCCGCCGCTTCGGTGATGTCCACCACCGGCACATCGAGCAATTCCTGCAAACCCTCGCGGCCATGCTCGCCGTAGCCGGCTTGAATCACCGCGTCATAAGGCCCTTCGTAGGACATCACCCGGTCCATCACCGCGATGGCCGCCAGGTAGCTTTCGAAATTGCCTTCCACCGACTCGGCGCCGAAGCGCGGGGTCAGGCCGATGATCTCGGTGCCAGGCGAGGCCACGCTGCGGGCCTGCTCGGCAATGGTCTCGGTCATGGATTCGGTGGTGTTGACGTTGACGATCAGAATTCGCATGGACAGATCTCGCGCAGAAAACAAGGCCGGGCGTCTGGCCCGGCGTCGTTGCCCACGATATCAGTCTTTCATCGGCACGGGCGCCTGCAGGGCGATGAAGCCCTGATCGCGCATGGCCTGCCAGAAACCGTCAGGCACCTGTGCGTTAAGCGCGGTGACGTCCTCGATGATCCGCGAAGGGCGGCTGGCACCCGGAATCACCGCCGCCACCAGGGGGTTGGCAAGGACGAATTGCAGCGCTGCCGATTTGATGTCGACCTGGTACTGACGGGCGATCTCCTGAATGTGCGCCACCTTGTCGAGCATCGCTGGCGACGCTTCCTGGTACTCGAAATGCTTGCCGCCCACCAACACGCCGGAGCTGTAAGGCCCGCCGACGACGAATTCGGCGTTGTGCTGACGGGCCTTGTCGAACAGCCGTTGCAGCGGTTGGTCGTGATCGAGCAGCGAATAACGGCCGGCGAGCAGGAAACCATCGGGCTGGGCTTCTTCCAGATCCAGCGTCAGTTCGCACGGCTCGACGCGGTTGACGCCCAGGCCCCAGGCCTTGATCACGCCTTCTTCGCGCAGGCGGGTGAGGGCGCGGAAAGCGCCAGTGCGGGCGATATTGAAATGCTCGATCCAGGCATCGCCGTGGGCGTCCTGCGCGACGTCGTGGACAAACACGATATCCAGACGATCAGTGTTCAACCGCTCCAGGCTCGCTTCAATGGAACGCAGCGTGGCGTCGGCGGAATAATCGGTGACGATCTTGTTTTTCAGGCCTTCGGCGAACGGGCCGCTGCGGGTCTCGGTATCGATCTCGTCGGAAATCAGCCGGCCGACTTTGGTGCTCAGGGTGTATTGGTCGCGTGGGACGCCGGCGAGGGCCTTGCCCAGGCGCTGCTCGGATAAGCCGGCGCCGTAGATGGGCGCCGTGTCGAAATAGCGAATGCCCTGGTCCCAGGCGGATTGAACGGTGGCCGCTGCTTCCTCCTCGTCGATGGTGCGGAACATGTTGCCCAGCGGTGCGGAGCCGAAGCCGAGGCGGCCGATGATCTTGTCGTGCAGACTCATGGAAGATGTCCTGTGCGGTGGGGCGTGTTGGATGTCGCGCGGTTCATGGCCCGGATCGAGCACGATGAAACCGGCGAAGCTTCTTTACTGACTGTTGATTGCCGCAGGGGTTCTTCGTAATCCGCGGCGGTGGACTTTCACATGCTCGGTGAGCGGCTATCCTCAGTCCATGCAAATCTCGCTATTTGCGGTACCTCACTGGGACCAGCTCCTGCGATTCCTCTGCGGGACCGGCTTCAGCCGGGAAGAGGCCCGTGAGTACGCCATCCATGACCAGCGAGGCCGCCGATGAGCGAGCACATCATTCATTTCCACTGCGGGGTCGATCAGGCCAGCACCGAGCATTTTCGCGATCGCTGCCTGGAAGCCCTCGGCAAGGGCGCGACCGGATTGCTGCTGAATCTGTCGACCGCCGGCGGCAGCACCGCACTGGGATTCACCCTGTACAACTTCCTCAAATCCCTGAAAGTGCCGATCCGCGCGTTGAACAGCGGCAACATCGAATCCATGGGCATCGTCATCTACCTGGCGGCTCAAGAGCGGATTGTCTGCCCCCATTCGCGTTTTCTGATCCACCCCATGAGCTGGTACTTCAACCAGAGCTCGGTGGACCACTCACGCATGCGCGAATACCTGCGCAGCCTGGACAACGACCTGCAGCGCTACGTGAATATCTACCAGAGCGAGACCGTGAGCGCGCTGCACCCGCTAGACATAGGGCGCTGCCTGTCAGCGGAGGAGAAGGTGATCCGCGCCGAAGACTCCCTGGCGTGCGGCATTGCCCATCGTGTCGAGCAATTGCAGTTTGCCGAAGACGCCGTGCACTGGACCGTCAGCGCCAGCTAAGCTCGATCCATTGAACCCGGTCGTTGTCGAGCCCTCTGACTCTATTATCGGCCACATTGAAACGAGAGGTGACTGCCATGCAATCCCATACACCTGACGCTGCACCCGTTCCGCCGCGCCCCGCTCCCCAGCCGGGTGACGAAGAGACAGGATTTGACGCCGACATGGATCCGGGCAACGAAGACCCGGGTTCCCAGTTTGATCGGGACGCCACGGTGCCGCTGATCGATCCGGATAAATGAGGGGGGAGGGTGCCGCTGACAACCTGTGCTTGCTACGAGGCCCACATTGCTTTTTTGACTGATGCTCAAACAAAAGAGCGAGAGCCTTGGCCCTCGCTCGCTTCACTCAGCCGCACGTCGTTACGACTTGCCGCCTGAGCCGCCTTTCTTGCCGGTGCCGCTCGCGCCTGCACCCGATTCTTTCTTCATATCGCTTCCGGCATTGCCGTTGCCTGAAGCCTGTCCGCCTTTCTTGCCGGCTTCGGACGCTTTCTCTTTATCGTTCGCAAAATTGCCAGGGTTCGACTTTCCGGTGTTAGCCATGATCGCAGACCTCTTGTTATTGAGAAGGCGAGACAGGTGCCTCGCCTTAACTGTGAGGGGGCGTTCACGCAATCGTTTAACCCGTCGACTCGCTGGCAGACCAACGGCGGTGACGAGTGATGCCCGCTGTTACATGTGCACTTCGACGGTCAGCGGCAGGTGATCGGACAGATGCGTCCATGGCCGCGTGCCGAGGATTTTTGGTTGGTGGCTGGTGGCGTTGCGCAGGTAGATCCGGTCCAGGCGCAGCATCGGGAAGCGCGCCGGGTACGTTTTCGCCAGCCGGCCCTGACTGCGCTCGAAGGCTTCATGCAGGTAGCCGCAGCGCTGCAGGCGCTTGTTGCCCTGGAGCTGCCAGTCGTTGAAGTCGCCGGCGATCACCACCGGTGCGTCCTCGGGCAGGGAGTCGAGCAGATCGCAGAGCAGGTTCAGCTGCAACTGGCGATGGCTTTCCAGCAGGCTGAGGTGCACGCAAATCGCATGGACCTCGGCATGCCCTGGCACTTGCAGCACGCAGTGCAGCAAGCCGCGGCGCTCCGGCCCGGTGATCGAGATGTCCAGATTGCGGTAGTGCAGGATCGGGTATTTGGACAGCAGCGCGTTGCCGTGGTGGCCATCGGGGTAGACCGCGTTGCGGCCGTAGGCGAAGTCCGTCCACATACTGTCGGCGAGAAATTCGTAGTGCGGCGTGTCGGGCCAGTCTTCGTACTTGGCGGCGTGGCGGTCATGGCCGCCGAGGACTTCCTGGAGAAACACCAGGTCGGCACCGGTGCTGCGCACGGCTTCACGCAACTCCGGCAGGATGAAACGCCGGTTCAGTGCGGTGAAGCCCTTGTGGGTGTTCACGGTCAGCACGCGCAGTTTGTGGACTTCGCGCAACGTGGCCGGGTCCGGAGGGGTAGCGTTCGAGCCAGCGGGATCGGGGGTCACGCCCTCACTCCTGTTCGGGGGATGTGCTATTCGGACCGGGACGCGAGGCGGCAGTTCAGCTTTTAGGTGGGACGGGCTGTGGCCGGGGGATTTCAACAGCCAGTGAGCGCTGTTGCAGAGTCGCCGGCCTCTTCCCTCTGTAGGACCGGCTTCAGCCGGGAAGCTTTGAGGCGCTGCGCTCGCTACACCCGCGTGTCGACCGGCGCCCTGCGCGACAGCACCACTGCCAGCGTCAACGCCGCCACCGACAACAACGCCGCGAAGAAGAAAATCCAGCCGTAGCCCATGCCCAGCGCCACCGCGCCCATCAGCGGTCCGGCAATGGCCAGGGCCAGGTCAAAGAACACCGCGTAGGCGCTGAGCCCCGCGCCACGACTGCTGTTGGGCACCTGCTTGATGGCTTCCACGCCCAGTGCCGGGTACACCAGCGACAAACCAAAACCGGTCAGCCCCGCGCCGATCAGGGCGAAAGTGGTATCGGGTGCCAGCCACAACAGCAACAGCCCCAGGGTTTCCACCGAGATGCAGACGATCGCCGAGCGGAAGCCGCCGAAGCGGTTGATCGCGTTGATGAACAGCAACCGCGCCAGGATGAAACAAACGCCGAACACCGTCAGGCACCAGGCCGCGCCTTCCCAGCCACGGGCCAGGTAAAACAGGGTGATGAACGTGGTCAGCGTGCCGTAGCCGATGGAGGACAAGGTCAGGCTTAGGCCGAACGGCGCCACCCGGCCGAACACCGAGAAGAACGGCAGGCGCTCGCCGCGCACCACCGGGATCGCCGGCTTGTTGCGGATCAACAACAGTGCCCCGGCGGCCAGCACGAACAGCACCACGCCCAGGCTGGCAAAGCCCAGCGCGCCGACCATCACCACCCCCAGCGGCGCGCCGATCGCAATGGCGCCGTAGGACGCGATGCCGTTCCACGAGATCGAGCGGGCGGTGTGCTCCGAACCGACCTGGCCGATGCACCAGCTGATGGTGCCGACGCCGATCAAGCCCTGGGACGCACCGAGGAACAGGCGAGCGATGATCAGGATGGTCAGACTGACTCCGGCGAAACGCTCCAGAAGGATTGCTGCCAACGTCAGCACGCCGCTCAACGCGATGCCCGACAGCCCGTAAACGATGGCGCGCTTGGTGCCGATGGTGTCGCAGATGCGTCCCGCCACCGGACGACTCAACAGCGTCGCCAGGTACTGCGCGCCGATCACCAGCCCCGCGATGACGGCGCTGAAGCCCAGCTGGTTGTGCACGTAGCCGGGCATCACCGCGATGGGCAGGCCGATGCACAGGAAGGCGATGAAGGTGTAGACGACGATGGAGACGATTTGCAGCGTGATCGCCATCGAACTGGCGTCATGGGTGGGGGAATGGGCAGGCGCATCGGGCGGCAGGGCGGCAGACATGGGGACTCTTCGCTGGAGCGGTGGGAGTGCCGCATCATCGCCCGTGGTGTCAGGAAATGAAAGCTGGCTAACGGTTTTTCTCCAGAATCAGAGGACACCCGGACTCGCCCTTTCCCGGTTAAAGCCGGTCCTGCGAGTGTTTGCATTTGCCTTCGTAGGACCGGCTTTAGCCGGGAAAGCGTCGGATGTCACACCGCAGGATCGGGGGCGCCTGGCCTGGCGTCTTCCCGGCTGAAGCCGGTCCCACTGTCACAAAAAAGCCCCGTCACGATGGACGGGGCTTCTTGTTTTCAGCATGGCTCTGTCAGTGCATGACCCTGATCAGAACGCGACGCCTTGGCTGCGCAGGTAATCGTCGTAGGTGCCGCTGAAGTCGGTCACGCCACTTGGGCTCAACTCGATGATGCGGGTGGCCAGGGACGAGACGAACTCGCGGTCGTGGCTGACGAAGATCAGCGTGCCCGGGTAGTTCTCCAGCGCCAGGTTCAGCGCCTCGATCGACTCCATGTCCAGGTGGTTGGTCGGTTCGTCCATGATCAGCACGTTCGGCTTCTGCAGGATCAGCTTGCCGAACAGCATGCGGCCTTGCTCACCACCGGAAATGACCTTGACCGACTTGAGGATCTCGTCGTTGGAGAACAGCATCCGGCCCAGGGTGCCACGAATGACTTGCTCACCTTGAGTCCATTGCCCCATCCAGTCGAACAGGGTGACATCGTCTTCGAAGTCGTGGGCGTGGTCCTGGGCGTAGTAACCCAGCTCTGCCGCATCGGTCCACTTGATCGTGCCGGCATCCGGGGTCAGTTCATTGACCAGTGTGCGCAGCAGGGTGGTTTTACCGATACCGTTCGGGCCGATGATCGCAACGCGCTCGCCGGCTTCAACCTGGAAGCTGAAGTTCTTGAACAGCGGCTTGCCGTCGAAGCCTTTGGCCATTTGGTCAATGATGACCGCCTGACGGTGCAGCTTCTTGTTCTGATCGAAGCGGATGAACGGGCTGACGCGGCTCGACGGCTTGACCTCGGCCAGCTGGATCTTGTCGATCGCCTTGGCGCGGGACGTGGCCTGCTTGGCTTTCGAGGCGTTGGCCGAGAAGCGGCTGACGAACGACTGCAATTCGGAGATCTGGGCTTTCTTCTTGGCGTTGTCCGACAGCAACTGCTCGCGGGACTGGGTCGCCACGGTCATGTACTCGTCGTAGTTGCCCGGGAACAGGCGCAGCTCGCCGTAATCCAGGTCAGCCATGTGGGTGCACACGCTGTTGAGGAAGTGACGGTCGTGAGAAATGATGATCATCAGGCTGGAACGCTGGGTCAGGATGTTTTCCAGCCAGCGAATGGTGTTGATGTCCAGGTGGTTGGTCGGTTCGTCGAGCAACAGCACTTCAGGATCGGAGAACAGCGCCTGAGCCAGCAATACGCGCAGCTTCCAGCCCGGCGACACTTCGCTCATCGGCCCGTTGTGCTGCTCGATGCCGATGCCCAGACCGAGCAACAGCTCACCGGCACGGGATTCGGCGGTGTAGCCGTCCATTTCAGCGAATTCGGTTTCCAGCTCGGCGACGGCCATGCCGTCTTCTTCGGTCATTTCCGGCAGCGAGTAGATGCGATCGCGCTCGGCCTTGACCTTCCACAGCTCCTCGTGACCCATGATCACGGTGTCGATGACGGTGAAGTCTTCGTAGGCGAACTGGTCCTGGCGCAATTTACCCAGACGCACATTCGGCTCAAGCATCACCTGGCCGCCGGACGGCTCCAGATCGCCGCCGAGGATCTTCATGAAGGTGGACTTGCCACAGCCATTGGCGCCGATGAGGCCATAGCGATTGCCACCGCCGAATTTGACCGAAACGTTCTCGAACAGCGGCTTGGCGCCAAACTGCATGGTGATGTTAGCTGTGGAAATCAATTACCTTACCTATCAATGGGTTGCGGGTTGCTGGATGTGACCTTGGGTCAATCCTGGGGCATTTCTGAGTTTTCCATTTCCCCCCAATCACCGCTGGAGCTGAGCCAGCGCGCATATGTCGAGAGCAGCATCTGGACGGGGCGTCCGAGCTGTTGGGCGATGGCGATAAAGGAGGGATTCGTTCCAGACATTGCGCGTAGTGTCGCATAAGTATGACGACAGTTGTATGGCGGACTCTGGAACAAATGTCTGAAGGACCTGTCAGCTGAATGCGTAAAGGTGGCTCTACGCTCGGCTCTGTACTGGCTAGAGTCGCTTGAATCTACCTATGATCATTTCTGGAATCGACTATGTTGAATAAATGGAATTTGCCTGCCGTGACGAACCGATCGCTAAAAAAAGCCGCGCTGAATCTCACATTGAGCCTGGCCGTGTCAATGACCGTTGGCGTCACGGCCGCTCTGGCCGCCTCACCGCCAGAGGCGCAGAGCATTTACACCGCCCAGCAGGTCTCGATGTTAGGGGGCAAGCTTTCAGTCAACGTACCGGCGGGGTTTGTCAAAGATCCTACGCCAATCGACCCTAGAGCTACTGCCATGGGCATGACCGGCGCCAACTACCTCAACAAAGCAGAAAAAAGCGTGCTGATCACCGGGCAGGTTCCCCTTGCGACAGCCGTCGATTCCGACAACGACGAAACCGCCTTGAGCGGTCTACTGACCGGCACGGCGCTGCAACAACGTACCGATTACCAAAACTATAAAAAACTTGGGGAAAAAAGCATCGTTAAAGCCAGTGGGTTGGGCTTGCGTCAGCTCGATGCTTCTTTCAGTGCGGGTGGTAAGCCGATGCTCGCGACTACCGTGGCCGCTGCCTCTGGTACACAGTCCGCAGTCGTAACAGTGATTACCAACGCGGACAACCCGAAAGGCCACTCTGCACTTGTGAAGACTGTTACCGGCGAGTGAGTAAAAGCTATCGCTGGCGCTCAGGGACTACGACGCCACGTCACCGATGAGGTGACGTGGCCTGATGAAGGTGGCTAAGCGTGAGCGGCCCTGACGCCGCTCCCGAATTGCATCACCTGATCAAGCGTGCTCGACCTGCGTTCTGACTTTGTTCACCGTGGAGTAATGGGAAAACACGATGCATCCGATCAGTCGGGAGAAGAGGCCCAGGGTTTCGACGAGGTCGGGGTTCTCGAAGGTGCTGGCCCTGGAGTCGAGCAGGCACAGCGCGCCGAAGAGTTGGCCGTCGGGCAGGGAGATCGGGACGCCGATGTAGCTTTCGATGGCGTAACGCTTGACCACCGGGCGACCCGCATAGCGCTCACTTTTGCTGATGCTGGGGATGATCAGCGCCTTCGGGTTTTCGATCAGCTCGTTACACAGCGTCGTTTCCAGCTCCAGGACTTCGCCTTCCTGGATACCGATGTGAATCTCGTCATAGACCGCGCAGGCGACCCACTCGGCGTCGGTGAACTTGGCGATGCCCGCAAAACGCATGCCGGTCAGCCGGGTCACGAGTCTGAGGATGTTCGTCGTGGCCTCAACCTCGGCGATCGCCGAACGCTCGGCAATGGTCAGCAAATCCGGGCAGAGCAGGGAATCCAAAGCCATTGTCGGCTCCATATCGATGTGTAGTGGCGTACCGGCCGGGGCATGTACGTCGCGCAGATTAGCATCTTGTGCTGCACCCGTATCCTCCCCCTCGGCTCTCTGCGACCATTTGCCATGGGGCCGATCGTCGAAAAGATGCAGCCGAGGCCGTCAGAGCTGGTGGGTAAATCGCTGCACCGCACCCACGACCTGCCGCGCGCCCTCCTGAATTTCCACGATCACGCTGCCCGCCTGGTTGGCCAGCGACAGGCCCTGTTCGGCCTGAACCCGCGTGCTGCCCATGTCCTTGACCACGTCATCCACCAGTTTCTGGTTCTGTTGCACCACCGCGACAATTTCCTCGGTGGCCGTGCTGGTGCGCCCGGCCAACTGACGCACTTCATCCGCCACGACGGCAAAGCCACGCCCTTGTTCACCGGCGCGGGCCGCTTCGATGGCGGCATTGAGGGCCAGCAAGTTGGTCTGCTGGGCGATGCCACCGATGGTTTGCACGATGGTGCTGATCAGCAGCGATTGCTTGCCCAGCGCTTCCATGCCATGGGAGGCGGAAAGCATCTGGTCGGCAATGCCGTTCATGGTTTCCACAGTGTTGTTGATCACCGCTGCTCCACGCTGGGCCGAGACATCGGTGCGCTGGGAGATTTCGAAGGCAGTGCCCGCCGCGACGCTGATTTCCGCTTCGCGATGTACCTGATCGGTAATGACAGTGGCGAACTTCACCACTTTGTAAAGCTTGCCCTGCGTGTCGTGGACCGGGTTGTACGTCGCTTCCAGCCAGACTTCATCGCCACGGCTGTTCAAGCGTTTGAACCGGTCTGCCACGAACTCACCGTTGTTCAGGCGTTTCCAGAACGCTTTGTAGTCTTCGGTGGCGGCGAATTTCGGGTCACAGAACAGGCTGTGGTGCTTGCCGAGAATCTGATCCTGGCTGTAGCCCATTTCCTGGAGGAAGGACTGGTTAGCCTTCAGCACGTGGCCGCCGAGGTCGAATTCGATGACCGCTGTCGACCGCAGCAGGGCGTTGATGAACGACTCGTTTTCCCGGGCCTTGTTGACTTCGGCGGTGACGTTGGTGGCCAGACATTTGAAGGCGACGAGGCGACCTTGCTCATCTTTCAACGGCGACCAGGTGGCGTGAAGCCAGATCAGCGAACCGCCTTTGCTGACGAAGCGGTAGTCGTCGGTCACTGCCGTGCCGCTGGTGGCTGCGGCCTTGAAGTTGCGAAAGCATGGCATGGTCGCCACGTAGGAAGGGATAAATGCCGCCATGGGGTTGCCGACCAGTTCATCGTGGGAGTAACCGATTGCTGCGCAGAACTTGCTGTTGGCGTCCGTGATGCGCAGGTCGGAATCCACCGTCAGCGACAGCATCTCCTGCATGAGGGCGTCATGAAAATTTTTGAGCGTGACCAGCTCCGAGCTTAGTGTGGCCACCTGCTTTTTGACTTTGGAATTAAACATCTGCCGCTCCTTGGATATCCTCTGCTTGATGTCGGCGTTCGTATGCCGAAATTAAGCCCGGTCGTCAGAATGTGTATAGATCATGCGTGGATAAAAGGAGGGCGCTGACAAGGAATTCCGGACAAGAAAAAGCCCGCGATGGGGGGTGCGGGCTTAAAGTCAGTCTTGGAGGAGCAATTGAAGACTACCGCCCTCAATGTGAAAAACCTGTGAACACCTCTCAACAACAGTTAATAAATAGCGTTGGTCAGAAAAGCCTTCACGATGGACTTCGCAGAAGGCCTGACTTTCTGGCTGCCCAGCTCTTCAGTGGTAAACCACTTGCAGTCGGCAATTTCATTATGGGGGGCAGGGGTGGCGATCATCGTCACCGACACTTCGAACACGTGGTGCAACACAGTGCCGCCTTCAAACCGGGTGATGTACGCCAGGTCTTCCAGGATCAGTCCGGTCTCTTCACGTAGTTCTCGCGCAGCCGCCTGCGCGGGCGATTCATCGGCTTCGACCTTGCCGCCCGGCAGGTTCCAGCGAGCTTTGGATTTGCGCACGTAGAGGATCTGATTGTCCCTGCGGCAAATGACTGTGGCTCGTTCTTTCATTGGCGTTCCTCCACCGTACAACCCGTAAAAGCGCCTGCCGTCCGTGCATGTTCACGCGGTTGTCATAAAAGCTTCATAAAGACGTTTGAAGCAGTAACGGTGCCAATGTTCCCTTGACCTCCACATAAATCGGCCGGTCACAGCAAAACCATAGCTGGAATGGGGGGAGATTTTCGTCAACCCGCCCGGCGGCGTGTTGTAGCGGCCTGGGCTGGACCCAGCACAGCCCAAAGTGCCACTACTGAAGTGGCGCGATGCTTAGGGGTCACACCAAGGCGATCGTGCCCTTGGCGCGATGAACGGTCGGCGGAGGTGAGACGTGATGCGCGTTTCTGGCGCGGCCCGCACACCGATGGGGCCCAATGCTCACTGCGTGGGGTGATCCGTAGCGCTGAATTCTCTCGGCCCGCGCCAGGTTTCGACCTGCACGCACTTGGCTCTGCACCCATGTGATTGAAAACACCGGTGATTCTTGCGCCTTCTTTTACTGCCCGAGTCTGTGGCACACTTTCTGCTGTCTATTCCGTTGTGGCAAACAGTGTTCCGCTATAGCGGAATAATTACAACCGGCGGAGTTTCTCTCATGTGGCGCGGATCCCTTTCTTTGAAAGCTTGTGCACTGGCCCTGATAACAGCAGCGACGTTTGCGACGACGGCGTACGCCGCTGACAGCAAGCTCGACAGCGTTCTGCAACGTGGCCATCTGATCGTGGGTACGGGGAGCACCAATGCCCCTTGGCACTTCCAGGGTGCAGACGGCAAGTTGCAGGGTTTTGATATCGACATCGCGCGGATCGTCGCAAAGGGCCTGTTCAATGACCCGAGCAAAGTCGAGTTCGTCGTGCAGTCTTCCGACGCGCGCATCCCGAACCTGCTGACCGACAAAGTCGACATGAGCTGCCAGTTCATCACCGTCACCGCCAGCCGCGCCCAGCAGGTGGCCTTCACCCTGCCTTACTACCGCGAAGGCGTCGCGCTGTTGCTGCCGACCAACAGCAAGTACAAGGAAATCGATGACCTGAAAGGCGCCGGCGATGGCGTCACCGTTGCCGTGCTGCAAAACGTCTACGCCGAAGAGCTCGTGCATCAGGCGCTGCCCAAGGCGAAGGTTGATCAGTACGACAGCGTCGATCTGATGTACCAGGCCATCAACTCCGGTCGTGCCGATGCGGCGGCCACCGATCAGTCGTCGGTGAAATACCTGATGGTGCAGAACCCCGGTCGCTATCGCTCGCCCGCGTTCGCCTGGAGCCCGCAGACCTACGCCTGCGCCGTGAAGCGTGGTGATCAGGACTGGCTGAACTTCGTCAACACCGCCCTGCATGAAGCCATGACCGGGGTCGAGTTCCCGATGTATGCCGAGTCGTTCAAGAAGTGGTTCGGCGTGGACCTGCCGACCCCTGCGATCGGTTTCCCGATGGAATACAAATAACCCGCGCCGCTTGCGTCGCCCACTGAAGCGGGCGAGGACGGCCGTGGTGCCGTCCCGCCCCAGGTACTGCTGACCATGAATTATCAGCTGAATTTTGCAGCGGTCTGGCGGGATTTCCCCAGTCTGCTGGCGGGGCTGGGGCTCGGCCTGGAACTGGCCCTGATCGCCATCGCCATCGGGTGCGTGATCGGCATGATGGCCGCGTTTGCGATGCTGTCGCGCTATCGGGCCCTGCGCATCGTGGCGTCGGTTTACGTCACCGTGGTGCGCAACACGCCGATTCTGGTGCTGATCCTGTTGATCTACTTCGCCTTGCCCGGGCTCGGTATTCGTCTGGACAAGATCCCGTCGTTCATCATCACCCTGTCGCTGTATGCCGGGGCGTACCTGACCGAAGTGTTCCGCGCAGGGCTGCTGAGCATTCACAAGGGCCAGCGTGAAGCGGGGCTGGCGATCGGCCTCGGCGAATGGCAGGTGCGCGCTTACATCGTCGTCCCGGTGATGCTGCGCAATGTGCTGCCGGCACTGTCGAACAACTTCATTTCGCTGTTCAAGGACACGTCCCTGGCCGCCGCCATCGCGGTGCCGGAACTGACCTATTACGCGCGCAAGATCAACGTCGAGAGCTACCGGGTGATTGAAACCTGGCTGGTGACCACGGCGCTGTACGTCGCGGCCTGTTACCTCATTGCCATGCTGCTGCGTTACCTCGAGCAGCGTCTGGCGATTCGCCGCTAGGAGGCCCGGACCATGTACGAACAACCCAGTTGGTTGCATGAATTGTGGATTGCCCGGGAGGCGTTGTGGGCAGGGTTTCTCACCAGCGTGCAGTGCGCGGGACTGGCGATCGTGTTCGGCACGGTGATCGGCGTGTTCGCCGGGCTGATCCTGACCTACGGGAAATGGTGGGCGCGCCTGCCGTTTCGCGCCTACGTCGATCTGATTCGCGGCACGCCCGTGTTTGTCCTGGTGCTGGCCTGCTTCTACATGGCACCGGCGCTGGGCTGGCAGATCGGCGCGTTCCAGGCCGGTGCGCTGGGCCTGACGCTGTTTTGCGGCTCCCATGTCGCCGAGATCGCGCGCGGTGCCTTGCAGGCCATCCCGCGCGGGCAACTGGAAGCGGGCAAGGCCATCGGCCTGACGTTCGGTCAGTCCCTCAGTTATGTGCTGTTGCCTCAAGCGCTGCGGCAGATATTGCCGACCTGGGTCAATTCGTCTACCGAGATCGTCAAGGCCTCGACCCTGCTCTCGGTGATCGGCGTGGCCGAGCTGCTTCTCAGCACCCAGCAGGTCATCGCGCGCAACTTCATGACCCTCGAGTTTTACCTGTTCGCCGGCTTTCTCTTCTTCGTCATCAACTACGCCATCGAGCTTCTTGGGCGGCAAATCGAAAAACGGGTGGCCTTGCCATGACACAGACTCAAACCGCACCTGCCGCTCCGGCTCTATTGAGCATCGAAGGGCTGCACAAATCCTATGGCCCGGTTGAAGTGCTCAAGGGCGTCGACCTGAAGATGAACAAAGGCAACGTGGTGACGCTGATCGGCTCCAGCGGCTCGGGCAAAACCACGCTGTTGCGTTGCGTCAATCTGCTGGAAGAATTTCAGGGCGGGCACATTCGTCTCGAAGGTCAGGACATCGGCTACAGCGACGTCAGTGGCAAGCGCGTGCGTCATCCGGAAAAACTCATCGCGCAGCACCGGGCGATGACCGGCATGGCGTTTCAGCAGTTCAACCTGTTCCCGCACTTGACCGCGCTGCAGAACGTTACCCTCGGCCTGCTCAAAGTAAAAAAGCTGCCCAAGGACCAGGCCGTTGCGCTGGCCGAAAAGTGGCTGGAGCGCGTGGGCCTGCTGGAGCGGCGCAATCACTTTCCCGGTCAGTTGTCCGGCGGTCAGCAGCAGCGCGTGGCGATTGCCCGCGCCATTGCCATGAACCCGAGCCTGATGTTGTTCGACGAGGTCACGTCGGCGCTGGACCCGGAGCTGGTGGGCGAGGTGCTCAGCGTGATCAAGGGCCTGGCGGAAGAGGGCATGACCATGTTGCTGGTGACCCACGAGATGCGCTTCGCCTACGAGGTGTCCGATCAGATCGTGTTCATGAACCAGGGCCGTATCGAAGAGCAGGGCCCGCCCAAGGCATTATTCGAACAACCCAAGTCAGCGCGTCTGGCTGAATTCCTCAAGAACATTCGTTTTTAAGACGCTCAATCAAAGGAGATTTTCATGAGCATTACTCGTTACGGTGCCGGCAGTACCGCAGGTGGCGGCCAGCCACGTCCATTCGCCCGCGCCGTCGAAGCCGATGGCTGGCTGCATGTGTCGGGGCAGGTGCCGGCCGAAAACGGTGAGATCATCAACGGCGGGATCGTCGAGCAGACCCATAAAACCATGCAGAACCTGGTGGCCATCCTGACCGAGGCCGGTTACGGCCTGGAAGACGTGGTGCGCGTTGGCGTGTGGCTGGAAGACCCCCGTGATTTCTGGAGCTTTAACAAGGTTTTCGGCGAGTATTTTTCCCCGGAACATGCCCCGGCCCGCGCCTGCGTGCAGGCCAACATGATGGTCGACTGCAAGGTCGAGATCGATTGCATTGCCTACAAGAAAAAGTAAGGAGCAGCGGCAAGCTTTAAGCTGCAAGCTGCAAGTCGGTAGAGCGCTGATGCAACACGTGCCGCTTGAAGCTTGCAGCCCAATTGCCTACCCCATTTTTAAAGGCTAAAGGCGTTTTTGCATCCGCGCCCTTTAGCCTGGAGCTGCTCTTATGACCGAAGACATCAAACGCCGGGCCCGTGGTTTAGACCGAGCGTTCGATATTCTCGATTTTCTCAAGGAAACCGGCACGCCGATGCGGCCCAACGAGATCGCCAGTGGCATCGGCAGCCCGAAATCGACGGTGTATGAGCTGGTCAGTTCGCTGCTGGAGCGGCGCGTCCTCGAGACCGTCGGCAAGGATGGCCATGTGTACCTGGGCCGGCAGTTGTACTTCCTTGGGCAGGCGCATCTGCGTCACTTCGACTTCACTCGCGAGGCCGAAGTCAGCTTGGGTGAAATCGTCGAGCAGACCCGGGAAACCGCGCAGATGTGCCTGCTCAACGGCCGCAAATACACCGTCGCGCTGATGAAAGAAGGCGCGCGGCATTTTCGTATTTCGTCGGACATCGGCGAGGACGCGCCGATCCCGTGGACCGCCTCGGGGCGGCTGCTGCTCGGGCACCTCACCGATCAGGCGATCATCGACCTGATCGACGACGAGGACTTCATCCTGCCGGACGGCCAGCGCCTGCCGATCGAGACGTTTCTCGCCGAGATCCGCAAGGCCCACGACGACGGCTTCTTTTCCTTCGACAGCATCGCCGACACCTTCACCCATTGCTTCGCCGCGCCGGTGCGGGACAAACAGGGCATCTGCATCGCGACCCTGTGCATCGTCGCCCCGCGCGCCGACGCCACCGCCCATTACGATCATTACCGGCGCGTGCTGATTGACACCGCCAACGGTCTGGCCCGGCGCGTCATCGAATAGCGTCGGCCTTACGTACACTCGAACAAAAAATTCAGGAGAACAGAGATGAGCATTGCCGCGATTGAAAAAGGCGCCACGCAACCCGGCGACCACCTGGTGCGCGACGTCAGCCTGCCCGCGCTGGTGATCCACGACACGGCGCTGGAGCACAACCTGCGCTGGATGCAGAAGTTCGTGAGTGACAGCGGCGCCGAGCTCGCGCCCCACGGCAAGACCAGCATGGTCCCGGCGCTGTTTCTGCGGCAGTTGCAGCACGGCGCGTGGGGCATGACCCTCGCCACGGCGGTGCAGACCCGCGCGGCCTACGCTCATGGCGTGCGTCGCGTGCTGATGGCCAATCAACTGGTCGGCGCGCCGAACATGGCGATCATCGCCGAGATGCTCACCGACGGGATGTTCGACTTTCACTGCATGGTCGATCACCCGGACAACGTCAAGGCGCTGGGCGAGTTCTTCGCCGCCAAGGGCCTGAACTTGAATGTGATGATCGAGTACGGCGTGGTCGGTGGACGTTGCGGTTGCCGCAGTGAAGCCGAGGTCATGGCCCTGGCCGACGCCATCGCCGCGCAACCGGCGCTGAAGCTGACCGGCATCGAAGGCTACGAGGGCGTGATCCATGGCGACCAAGCCGTGAGCGGCATTCGCGCGTTCGCCACGTCGCTGGTGCGGCTGGCCGTGACGCTGCAGGACAAGGGCGCGTTTGCGCTGGATCGCCCGATCGTCACGGCCTCGGGTTCGGCCTGGTACGACCTGATCGCCGAAGAATTCGACAAACAGCAGGTGCGCGAGCGTTTCCTGAGCGTGTTGCGCCCCGGCAGTTACGTGGTCCACGACCACGGCATCTACAAAGACGCGCAGTGCTGCGTGCTCGATCGACGTCACGACCTGAGTGAGGGCTTGCAGCCAGCGATGGAGGTCTGGGCCCATGTGCAATCGATGCCGGAGCCGGGTTTTGCGGTGATCGCCATGGGCAAACGCGACGTGGCGTTCGACGCCGGCATGCCCAACCCGATCAAGCGCTATGCGCCGGGGGCGGTGCCGGCGATTGGCGAGGACGTCAGCGCGTGCAAAGTCACTGCTGTGATGGACCAGCACGCGTTCATGACCGTCGCGCCCGGTTGCGAATTGAAAGTGGGCGATATCATTTCGTTCGGCACCTCGCACCCGTGCCTGACCTTCGACAAATGGCGCACGGGTTGCCTGGTGGGTGATGATCTGTGCGTCATCGAATCCTTCGATACCTGCTTCTGACAGGAGTTTGCGATGAGTGAAATGGTCAGTCACAGCTATCCGCGCGTCGCGCTGATCGGCGAATGCATGATCGAGTTGCAACAGCACGCCAACGGCACGCTCAAGCAGAGCTTCGGCGGCGACACGCTGAACACCGCGGTATACCTGTCGCGCCTGCTGGGTTCGGCGGCGCAGGTGGATTACGTCACGGCGCTGGGCGACGACAGTTTCAGCGACGCCATGTGCCAGGTCTGGACAGATGAGGGCATTGGTCTGAGTCGGGTACAGCGTCTGCCGGGGAGGCTGCCGGGGTTGTATTGCATTCAGACCGACGCCAACGGGGAGCGACGTTTTCTCTACTGGCGCAACGAGGCGGCGGTGCGCGAATGCTTCACCACGCCAGCGGCCGAGCCGGTGCTGGCCGCGCTGCCGGATTACGACGTGCTGTATTTCAGCGGCATCACCCTGGCGGTGCTGGGTGAAACGGGCAGGGCGCGGCTGCTCTCGACCCTTGGCGATGCCCGGGACCGAGGGGCGAGGGTGGTGTTCGACAACAATTACCGGCCGCGCTTGTGGCGCAGCGTCGAACAGGCGCGTCAGGCGTATCGCGCGGTCATGCACGAAGTCGATCTAGCGCTGCTGACCGAGGAGGATGAGCAGGCGCTGTTCGACTACAGCGACGTCGAGGAGATTCTGCAGACCTACCGGGCCATGGGTGTCAGCGAGGTGGTGGTGAAACGCGGGGCCGAGAGCTGTCTCGTCAGTGTCGACGACCGGCGTTATGAAGTGCCGGCGCACACCGTGCAGAAGGTCATCGACACCACGGCGGCGGGGGATTCGTTCAGTGCTGCCTATCTGGCTCGGCGTTTGCGCGGCGGGGGTCCAAAAGATGCGGCCAATGCCGGGCATCAGTTGGCGAGCCTGGTGATTCAGCACCCGGGCGCGTTGATACCGCGCAGCGTGATGCCGGTCTGAATGGGAAATAGATGGTGTGGCCACCGGCCTCTTCCCGGCTAAAGCCGGTCCCACTAAAGAATCGCGCGCGTTCAGTGGGATTGGCTGAAGGAATGCGGACCCTTGTGGGACCGGCTTCAGCCGGGAAGGCGTCGGGCGTTATGCCGCGAAATCGAGGGTGTGCATGCGGGCCTCTTCCCGGCTAAAGCCGGTCCCACTAAAGAATCGCGTGCATTCAGTGGGATTGGCTGAGGGAATGCGGACCTTTGTAGGACCGGCTTCAGCCGGGAAAGGGCCCTGAGATCGCTGCAAGGGTCTCGGCTGTACCCTCAATCCCGATAAAAAACCTGCACCAGGTGATACCCGAATTTGCTTTTGACCGGACCATGCACGGTCCGCAACGGCTTTTTGAAAATCACCTGGTCAATCGCGCCGACCATCTGGCCCGGCCGCACCTCACCCAGATCGCCGCCGCGCTTGCCGCTCGGGCAGGTCGAATACTTCTTCGCCAGCACGTCGAACGCTTCGCCCTTGGCAATGCGCTGCTTCAGTTGCTCGGCTTCTTCAGCGGTCTTGACCAGAATGTGGCGGGCTTGGGCTTTCATGATGGTCCGGACGTCTCGATAAAAAAGCCGCGCATTATGCCTTTGCTGCGCGATTTCGGGTAATTTCCCACACCTTGACCGGACGAACGTGTAAATCGGACCTGAGACACGCCCGACCCGGCCAGTCAAACAGCCCGAACGTTGAAACCGGCCGAAGGTCGACACACTGTAGGCCTGCAGTCTCCTCAAACCTCTTGTGCGGTGTTGCCTTATGGATTTTCCGGCGTTGTTGAAGGTGCTTGCCACCCAGGATGGATCGGACCTTTACCTGTCCACGGGCGCGCCCCCTTGCGCCAAGTTCAACGGCGTGCTCAAGCCGCTGGGCACGGAAGCGTTCAAACCCGGCGACGTCGGCCTGATCGCCAACGCGATCATGGACGCCGAGCAGCGCGTGGATTTCGAACGGGATCTGGAAATGAACCTGGCGTTTTCCCTGTCCGGCGTCGGGCGTTTCCGGATCAACATCTTCAAGCAGCGCAATGAAGTGTCGATCGTGGCGCGCAACATCAAGCTCGACATCCCCAAATTCGAAGACCTGCACCTGCCGCCGATCCTGCTCGATGTGATCATGGAAAAGCACGGCCTGGTGCTCTTTGTCGGCGCCACCGGTTCGGGTAAATCGACCTCCCTGGCGGCACTGATCGATCACCGCAACCGCCACGCCAGCGGCCACATCATCACCATCGAAGACCCGGTGGAGTTCATTCACAAACACAAGCGCTCGATCATCAACCAGCGCGAAGTGGGCGTCGACACGCGCAGCTTCCACGCGGCGCTGAAGAACACCCTGCGTCAGGCGCCGGACGTGATCCTGATCGGCGAAATCCGCGACCGCGAGACCATGGAGCACGCGCTGGCATTTGCCGACACCGGCCACCTGGCGATCTCGACGCTGCACGCCAACAACGCCAACCAGGCGCTGGACCGCATTATCAATTTCTTCCCCGAAGAGCGCCGCCCGCAGTTACTCCATGACCTGGGCAACAACCTCAAGGCGTTCGTCTCCCAGCGACTGGTCAAGACCACCGACGGTAAACGCCGTGCGGCAGTGGAGGTGATGCTGGGCACGCCGACCATTCGAGACCTGATCCACCGCAACGAGCTGACCGAGCTCAAGGGCATCATGGAGAAGTCCACCAACCTCGGCATGCAAACCTTCGACAACGCGCTGTATGACTTGGCGGTGGAGGGTGCGATCACGGAAGACGAGGCCGTGAAGAATGCGGATTCCGCCAACAACGTGCGCCTGCGGTTGAAGTTGCACAGCGAAGACGGGCCATCCACCATCGCCACCCCGCCCCGTGCGCCCCAGCCCGCTGCGCAGGTGAATGTGAAGGATTGGGGGCTGGTGGATGAGCGGGATGAGCCGGGGAGTTGAGGTTTCCCTTGCGATGATTCTGCGGTGTCATCACCGACGCGTACCCTTGTGGGACCGGCTTCAGCCGGGAAGAGGCCGGTTTGAGCACCACACATTTCGAGGTGTAGCGACCGACGCTTTCCCGGCTAAAGCCAGTCCCACTGATGTCCGCGTACCCTTGTAGGTCCGGCTTCAGCCGGGAATGGGCCGGTTTGAGCAACACACCTTTAGAGGTGCAGCGACCGACGCTTTCCGGGCTAAAGCCAGTCCTACCAGGCTCAGCGCGCCAGCCACCCGCCATCGATATTCCACGCCGCGCCACGCACCTGCGCGCCCGCTTCGCTGCACAGAAACACCGTCAACTCCCCCAGCTGCGAAGGGGTCACGAATTCCAGCGACGGCTGCTTCTCCGCCAGCAGGTCATGCTTCGCCTGTTCCAGGTCACCGGTCTGCGCAGCGCGATCATCGATCTGCTTCTGCACCAGTGGCGTCAGCACCCACCCGGGGCAGATGGCGTTGCAGGTGACATTGCTTGCAGCGGTTTCCAGCCCGACCACCTTGGTCAACCCGATGACGCCGTGCTTGGCTGCCACGTACGCCGCCTTGCCCGACGAACCCACCAGGCCATGCACCGACGCAATGTTCACGATTCGCCCCCAGCCCTTGGCACGCATGCCCGGCAGGCACAGCCGCGTGCTGTGAAACACCGACGACAGGTTGATGGCAATGATCTTGTCCCAGCTCTCCACCGGGAAATCCTCCACCGCGTCGACGTGCTGAATCCCTGCGTTATTGACCAGAATGTCGACGCCGCCAAACTCACGCTCGGCGTAGGCAATCATGTCGGCGATCTGCGCGACATCGCTGACGTCCGCCGGGTGGTGGCCGACTTTCCCGCCGTACTGCTTGACCTGCTCGATCACCGCCGATGCATCGCCGAAACCGTTGAGCACCAGATTTGCGCCAGCCTTGGCCAGCGTCAGCGCGATGCCCAGGCCGATGCCACTGGTGGAGCCGGTGACCAGTGCGGTTTTGCCTTGCAGACTCATGTTCGATTCCTCATACGATGCCGGTTGCATAGAAAACGCCGATCACCACGAACACCGCCAGTGTCTTGATGAGGGTGATGCCGAAGATGTCCTTATAGGCCTCACGGTGGGTCAGGCCGGTGACCGCCAGCAGGGTGATGACCGCGCCGTTGTGCGGGAGCGTGTCCATGCCGCCGCTGGCCATGGCCGCGACGCGGTGTAACACCTCCAGCGGAATGTTCGCCGCGTGGGCCGCCGCGATAAAGCTATCGGACATCGCCGCCAGCGCAATACTCATGCCCCCGGACGCCGAACCGGTGATCCCCGCCAGCAAGGTCACGGTAATCGCTTCATTGACCAACGGATTGGGAATGCTTTTGAGCCCGTCAGCCAGCACCAGGAATCCGGGCAACGACGCAATCACAGCGCCAAAACCGTATTCCGAGGCCGTATTCATCGCCGCCAGCAGCGCGCCGCTGACTGCGCCCTTGCTGCCTTCGGCCAGCTTCGATTTCACCGTCTTGAAGGCGAATAGCAGCACAAAGACAATTCCCACCAGCAACGCCGCTTCCACAGCCCAGATCGCGGTGATCTTGGCGATGTCGGTCTGCACCGGCGTCGCCATACCCGGGAGCGCGAGGGTGTGAGTCTTGCCGTACCACTGGGGAATCCACTGGGTGAACAGCAGGTTCATGATCCCCACCAGCAACAGCGGCGCCAGTGCGATCCACGGGTTGGGCAGGGCGATGTCGTCCGGGGTGTCCGGCTCGTTGCGCAACTCAGTGCCGTAGCCTTCGCCGGCACGCTGGGCCTTGTTGCGCTGGCGCTGCAGAAACAGCATGCCGACGCTGAACACGAACGCTGTGCCGATCAGGCCCAGCCACGGCGCCGCCCACGCCGTGGTGTTGAAGAAGGTCGAGGGGATGATGTTCTGGATCTGCGGGGTGCCGGGCAGGGCGTCCATGGTGAACGAAAACGCACCGAGGGCGATGGTCGCCGGAATCAGCCGTTTGGGAATGTTGCTCTGGCGGAACATCTCGGCGGCGAACGGGTAGACCGCAAACACCACCACAAACAGCGACACACCGCCATAGGTCAGCAGCGCGCAGACCAGCACGATCACCAGCATCGCCTGGCGGGTGCCGAGCAGGCGTATGGCTGCCGCCACGATAGAGCGCGAAAAACCCGACAGCTCGATCAGCTTGCCGAACACGGCACCAAGCAAAAACACCGGGAAGTAGAGTTTGACGAAGCCGACCATCTTGTCCATGAACACGCCGGTGAAGGCGGGCGCCACGGCAGAGGGGTCGGTGAGCAGCACGGCACCGAGGGCCGCGATGGGGGCAAAGAGGATGACGCTGTAACCCCGGTAGGCAGCCAGCATCAGCAGCGTAAGGGCCGCTAAAGCGATGATCACACTCATCGAGTGTCTCCTGTTGTTTTTGTTTTGGGTGCGGCGAGGCCGCGCAACAGGAGGTATAGCTACTTTCATGCCAGTGCGCTAACTGGCTGATTCCTAAGGGATTTGCTTGGTGGCGTCAGGGCGGCGGGTCAGATTCGTCCAGAAAATGAGACCACGATTGTGGAATTCGGCATCTGACCAACCCGTTGCCCTGGGTGGCGACAGCTCTGGATCAAGGCTTCTATCGATCAGTCCAGCATCATGGATAGCCAGTCTCTCTATTGAGACTCGGCGATCCCCAGCGCTGCCATTTTCTTGTACAGCGTCGAACGCCCCAGTCCCAGCTGCCGGGCCGCGAGGATCACGTTCCCCGCACACTGCGCCAGCTTCGTCTGAATCAGCTCCCGGTCGAAATGCTGCCGCGCCTCGCTGTACGTCTGATCATTGGACGCCAACGAGGCCGTTGCCGGCGGACTGGTCACGGGAACCAGCGTGCCGATGGCCGCGCGAATGTCGCCGGGATTGAGCTGCAGATCGTCGCTGAGCAATGCCGCACGTTCGAGCACGTTGCGCAGCTCGCGAATGTTGCCCGGCCAGGCATGCTGTGCGAGGGCGGCCATGGCTGCAGGTGCCAGTTCGTGCTGGCTGCGCAGGTCCTCGAGAATCGCTTCGGTCAACGCCGGAATATCATCCAGACGCTCGCGCAACGGCGGCACCCGGATGGGCAGCACGCTCAACCGGTAATACAGGTCAGCACGAAACTCCCCACGCTTGATCGCCGCTTCGAGATCCGTAGAGGTCGCCGCGATCAGGCGCACATCGCTTTTGATCATTTCGTTGGAACCCACCGGCTCGTACTCTTTTTCCTGCAGTACGCGCAGCAGCTTGCTCTGCAGCGGCAGGGGCATATCGCCGATCTCATCAAGAAACAGCGTGCCACCCTCGGCCAGGTGCAATTTGCCCTGCCGCCCCTTGCGGTCTGCGCCGGTGAATGCGCCGGGGGCGGTGCCGAAGAACTCCGCCTCAAGCAACGCTTCGGGGATGGCCGCGCTGTTGATGCTGATGAAGGGTTTGTGCGCCCGTGGCGAGCTATTGTGCACGGCGTGGGCCAGCAGCTCCTTGCCGGTTCCGGTTTCACCGAGCAGCAACACCGGCGAATCGGTGCTGGCGCTGCGCCGGGCGCGGCGTTTGACTTCCAGGCTGGCGGCACTGGTGCCGATGAAGTGGGCAAAACTGTATTTGGCCTGACGGGCGCGCAGGAGGGAGCGGGTCGAGGCCAGTTCCTGCTGCATGCTTGAATAGCGCTTGAGCAGCGGCGACAGCGCGTGCAGCTCATCGAACAGCGCAAAACCGATGGCGCCGATCACCGCGCCGCCGTCGTCATGAATCGGCAGGCGCATGACCACCAGCGGATCCTTCGCCGTGTCCATCATGTCCAGCAGAATCGGCTGACCGTTGCTCGCCACCTGGCGCAGCAGGCTGCCGGGAATCACCTGTTCGCAGGGCTGACCCACCGCGCGGCTGGGGTCTTCGAGGCCAAAGCGGCGTGCGTAACGCTCGTTGATCCAGACGATGCGCGCGTCGCGGTCGACAATGACCGTGCCTTCGCTGGACTGCTCGATGATCTCGAAAAGCGAACGGATCGCCAGTCGCCGAACGCGTCGGTAATCCTTCAGGCTCTCACTGTCTTTCATGTGCGGTTCCGTCCTTCCTGTTCCTCGGCATCTGGCCGCACAGACTACGAATTCAAAATGGCTTCAATTGAAACCGGGGTGCGCTGCCGCCAGCAGTTCCCGGGTGTAGGGATGCTGTGGCGCATCGAACACGTCGTGGCTCGCGCCACGCTCGACCACCTTGCCGTCCTTGACCACGATCAGGTCATGGGCCAGCGCCTTGACCACCGCCAGGTCGTGACTGATGAACAGGTAAGTCAGGCCATGCCGTTCCTGCAACTGACGCAACAACGCGACGACCTGCTTCTGCACGGTGCGATCCAGCGCAGAGGTCGGTTCGTCGAGCAATATCAAGGCAGGTTTAAGCACAAGGGCGCGGGCAATGGCGATACGTTGCCGCTGCCCACCGGAAAACTCGTGGGGGTAGCGGTGCCGGCTCGACGGGTCGATGCCGACTTCCTCCAGTGCGCGAATCACTTCGGCCTCACAGCTGGCCTTGTCCAGGTCGCTGTGAACTTCCAGGCCCTCGCTGATGATCTGTGCCACCGACATGCGCGGGCTGAGGCTGCCGTAAGGGTCCTGAAACACCACCTGCATCTGCTTGCGCCATGGGCGCATCTGCTTCTGATTCAGGCTGTCCAGCCCATGACCCTTGAAGCGGATACTGCCACGGGATTCCAGCAAGCGCAGGATGGCCTGACCAAGTGTCGACTTGCCCGAGCCGGATTCGCCAACGATGCCCAGGGTTTTGCCGCGCTCGATGCTCAGGCTGATGTCATCGACGGCTTTCAGGTACTCGTGGTGCCGGTTGAAAATCCCGCCGCCGAGGGAGAACCAGACGCGCAGGTTGTCGACCTCAAGGACCTTCTCGCGGGTGTCCCGGGGCAACGGCTCGCCCGCCGGTTCCGCGTCCAGCAGCAAGCGGCTGTAAGGGTGTTGCGGGTTCTTGAACAACAGCTGGCAATTGGACTGCTCGACGATTTCCCCGGCGCGCATGACGCACACCCGCTGGGCGATGCTGTGCACCAGATTCAGGTCGTGGCTGATCAGCAACAGCGACATGTTCAGCCGTTGCTGAAGCTGTTTGAGCAGCAGCAGGATCTTGCGCTGCACCGTCACGTCCAGCGCAGTAGTGGGCTCATCGGCAATCAGCAGTTCCGGCTCGCAGGCCAGGGCCATGGCGATCATCACTCGCTGGCGTTGACCGCCGGACAACTCATGGGGGTAGGCCTTCAGGCGCTTCTTCGGGTGCTGAATGCCGACCAGCTCCAGCAGCTCGATGATCCGCGCCTGGGCTGCCTTGCCCGCCATCCCCTTATGCAGCAACAAGGTCTCGCCGATTTGGCGGGACACCGTGTGCAGCGGGTTCAGCGAGGTCATCGGCTCCTGAAAGATCATCGCGATCTGATTGCCCCGCAGCTCGCGCATGACGTTGCCATCGGCGCCGAGCAGTTCCTTGCCGCGATAACGAATGCTGCCGGTGCTCAGCGTGCCGGCCTGGGGCAGCAGTTGCAGGATCGAGTGGGCGGTCACCGATTTGCCCGAGCCCGACTCTCCGACCAATGCCAAGCACTCGCCGGCCGGGATGTCCAGGCTGAGGTGCTTGACCACCCTGTGGTCGTTGAACGACACCGAGAGGTCGCGGATTTCGATCAGGTTTTCGGACATCTCAGGACCTCGGGTCGAAGGCATCCCGCAGGGCCTCGCCAATAAACACCAGCAGCGACAGTATCAGCGCCAGTGTGAAAAATGCCGTGAAGCCCAGCCATGGCGCCTGCAGGTTCTGTTTGCCCTGGGCGATCAGCTCGCCCAGGGACGCGCTGCCGGCGGGCATGCCGAAGCCGAGGAAATCCAGCGCGGTCAGCGTGGAAATCGCCCCGGTGAGGATGAACGGCAGATAGCTCAGGGTCGCGTTCATCGCGTTGGGCAGGATGTGCCGCAGGATCACCTTGCGATCACTCAATCCCAGCGCGCGCGCCGCTTTGACGTATTCCAGATTGCGCCCGCGCAGGAACTCGGCGCGCACCACGTCCACCAGCGCCAGCCATGAAAAGAGCGCCATGATCCCCAGCAGCCACCAGAAATTCGGCTCGACGAAGCCCGACAGAATGATCAGCAGGTACAGCACCGGCAGGCCGGACCAGACTTCCAGCAGGCGCTGGCCGAGCAAATCCACCCAGCCGCCGTAATAGCCCTGCAATGCGCCGGCGGCGATGCCAATCAGCGCACTGATGAAGGTCAGCGCCAGGGCAAACAGAATCGACACCCGCGCGCCGAAAATCACCCGGGCCAGCACGTCCCGGGCCTGATCGTCGGTGCCCAGCCAGTTGATCGAGGAGGGCGGGCTCGGCGCGGGCTTGTTCAGGTCATAGTTGGGGGTGTCATCGCTGAACGGAATCGGCGGAAACAGCATCCAGCCGTCGCCCTTGCTGATCAGCTGGCGCACGTAATCGCTGCGGTAATCCGGCTGAAACGGCAACTGGCCGCCGAATTCCTGCTCGGTGTGGCGCTTGAAGGCGGGGAAATACAGTTCGTGCTGATAACTCAGCACCAAGGGTTTGTCGTTGGCGATGAGTTCGCCGCACAGGCTGAGCACGAACAGCCCGCAGAACAGCCACAGCGACCACCAGCCGCGGCGGTTATTGCGAAAGCGCTCGAAGCGACGGCGAGCCACCGGAGACAGTCTGCGCATCACGCATTCCTCGCGCTGAAGTCGATTCGGGGGTCGACCAGGGTGTAGCAGATGTCCCCGACCAGCTTTATCAGCAACCCGAACAGCGTGAAGATGAACAGCGAACCGAACACCACCGGGTAGTCCCGCGACACCGCGGCTTCGTAACTCATGCGGCCGAGGCCGTCGAGGGAAAAGATCACTTCGATCATCAACGAACCGGCAAAGAACACACTGATGAACGCCTGGGGAATGCCGGCCACGATCAGCAACATGGCGTTGCGGAACACATGGCCGTAAAGCACCCGCCGCTCGCTCAGGCCTTTGGCCCGGGCGGTCACGACGTACTGGCGGGTGACTTCGTTGAGGAAGGAGTTCTTGGTCAGAATGGTCAGCGTCGCGAAGCCGCCAATCACCAGCGACGTCACTGGCAATACCAGGTGCCAGAAGTAGTCGGCGATCTTGCCCAGGGTGCTCAATTGATCAAAGTTTTCGGACACCAGGCCGCGCACCGGGAACCAGCTCAGCGACGTGCCGCCGGCAAACAGCACCACCAGCAGCATGGCGAACAGAAAGGCCGGCATCGCGTAACCGATGATGATTGCCGTGCTGCTCCAGATGTCGAAGTGGCTGCCGTGCTTGACCGCCTTGCGGATGCCCAGAGGGATCGACACCAGGTAGGTAATCAATGTGGCCCACAGCCCCAGTGAGATAGAGACGGGCATTTTCTCCAGGATCAGGTCCGTCACCTTGGCGCCGCGAAAGAAGCTGTTGCCGAAATCCAGCTGCGCGTAGTTCTTCAGCATCAGCCACAAGCGCTCGTGCAAGGGTTTGTCGAAGCCGTATTGGTGTTCGATTTCCTTGATCAGCTTGGGATCGAGGCCGCGACTGGCTCGGGACTGGCCGGCGTTCATGGTTTCGGTGTGGCCGGCGCCAATCGTGCCCCCGGCCACCCCTTGCAGCTTGGCGATGGCTTGCTCGACCGGGCCGCCGGGCGCGGCCTGCACGATGAAGAAGTTGACCAACAGAATGCACAGCAGCGTCGGAATGATCAGCAGCAGGCGCCTCATCAGGTAGCCGAGCATTACTTGACCTCCGAGGGAATGGCCGAAGCGCCCCGTTGTCGGGCGAACTCTTCGTTGGTCAGTGCCTGGGGGCTGACTTCCCACCAGGTGTCGATGGCCTCACTGTTGCTGGCCTGCACCTTGGGAATGCCGAAGCGGTTCCACCACACCGTGGACGAGCCGGGCGGGTAATAGTTGGGAATCCAGTAGAAGCCCCACTGCAGCACCCGGTCCAGGGCATGGGCGTAATCGATCATCGCGGGCTTGCTGTCGGCCTTGGCCAGGCCCTCGATCAGTGTGTCGACGGCCGGGTCGCGCAGGACCATGTAGTTGCTGGAGCCGGAATCGGTGGCGACTTTCGAGCCGAAGTTGTTGTACAGCTCCATGCCGGGGGAGGTTGAGACGCCGTAGCCGGTGACGATCATGTCGTAATCCCGGGCCATGACCCTGTTCAGGTACTGTGCCGAGTCGATGCGGCGGATTTCGAAATCGATGCCGATCTGCGCCAGATTGCGCTTGTAGGGCAGCAGGATTTTCTCGAAGCCGCTCTGGCCGTTGAGAAAAGTAAAACTCAACGGTTCGCCCTGGGCGTTGACCAGCTTGTCACCTTGGGGCATCCAGCCTGCTTCTTCGAGCAACGCCAGGGCCTGCAGCTGTTTATCGCGGATGAAACCGCTGCCATCGGTTTTCGGGGTCTGGAACACCGTGGTGAAGACTTCCGGCGGCACCTGACCGCGCAGCGGCTCAAGAATCTTCAGCTCGGACTCGGTGGGCAGCGCTGTCGCCGCCAGATCACTGTTGGAGAAGTAACTGTTCTGGCGCACATAGACGTTGCGCATCATCTGTTTGTTGGTCCACTCGAAATCCCACAGCATCGCCAGCGCCTGGCGCACGCGACGGTCCTGAAACTTCGGACGGTCCAGATTGAAGATAAAACCCTGGGAGCTCTGCACCGCACCCTTGGCCAGGTGCGCCCGCTGCAGACGGCCCTCGGTCAAGGCCGGGCTGTCATAGCCGATCGAATAACCGGTGGCGGAATATTCACGGTTGTAGTCATAGCCGCCACCGCGCAGCACCTGACGGGCGACGTCGGTGTCGCCGAAATACTCGACGCTGAAATGATCGAAGTTGTACTGGCCGCGATTGACCGGCAGGTCCTTGCCCCACCAGTCGGGGTTGCGCTCGAAGGTGACGCTGCGACCCGGGTCGACCTTGCCGATGCGATACGGGCCGCTGCCCACCGGGATCTCGAAGCCGCCGCCGTTGGCGAAGTCGCGGTCCTTCCACCAATGTTCGGGAAACACTGGCAGCGAGGCCAGATCCAGCGGCAGGGTGCGGCTTTCGCTGCTTTTGAAATCAAACCTAATTTGCGTCGGCGACTCGACTTCCACGCCTTTGACGTCCTGAAACTCGGTGCGGTACGACAGGCTGCCCTGGGTCATCAGCAGGTTGTAGGTGTAGCGCACGTCTTCGGCGGTGATGGGCGAGCCGTCGGAGAATTTCGCCTTGGGGCTCAGGTAGAAACGCAATGACATGCCGTCGGGAGCGCGCTCCATTTTCTCTGCGATCAGGCCATACACGGTGTAGGGCTCGTCCAGCGACCTGACCGCCAGCGGCGAGTAAAGCAAGCCATTGACCTGGGAGACGCCGGTGCCTTTGTCGAGGTACGGCATGATGTGATCGAACTGGCCGATTTCCTGCGCCGAGCGGCGCATGCTCCCGCCTTTCGGGGCGGCGGCATTCACGTAATCGAAGTGTTCGAAATTCGCCGGATAGCGTGGCGCCTCGCCGTAAACGGTCAACGCGTGTTGAGGGGCGGCGGACAGAACCTGAAAACCTGAAACGAGGACGAGTGTTGCAACCATCAGCGATGACAAAACAAAACGCATTGCACGAATCCTGACTGACATTGGTGACCAATATCAGGGTTGAAGGTCATGACGGCGCGGCTGGCCGATCCGGTTTTTTTATTGGTTACCCCGGTGGCAAGGTACCGCAAAGCCGAAGCCTTTGTAACCGGACAATACAGCGTTGGAGCAGGGATCCGATAAACAAACGGCCCGCTTTCAAGGGCGGGCCGTTCGTGCAGCAGCGCGGAGGATCAGTCCTGGCGGCTGGTCACTTCCAGCAGGTGATAACCGAACTGGGTTTTCACCGGGCCCTGGACGACGTTCACCGGTGCGCTGAACACCACGGTGTCGAATTCCTTGACCATTTGACCCGGGCCGAAGGAGCCGAGGTCGCCGCCTTGACGGCTGGACGGGCAGCTGGAGTTGGATTTTGCGACTTCGGCAAAATCAGCGCCGCCTTCGATCTGCGCCTTGAGTTCGTTGCACTTCTCTTCGCTGGATACGAGGATGTGGCGGGCAGTGGCTTTGGCCATTTTGATGACTCCTGTGAAAAAAAAGAAACGAGCGTACCGGAATAAGGGCCGCGTTTCCCGAGAAAGTTCAGGCGCCTTTGTCTTGCCGTGACAGACGACATCGTCGCTCAAAGACCTTTGTTGAACAGCAGACCGGCATGGTCCACGTACAGCTTTACCGGATCGACCTGCTTGCGCACCAGACCGGCGCTCTGATTGATGGAGTCCACGTGGTCCATCGGGTAGTCGGAGCGGATCACCTTGCCCAGGTGGGAGCTGAAGCGGCCAACCAGGCCGTCATTGGACGCGGCTTCCTTCTCGAACAGCAGCGCGTAACTGCGCAATGCCAGGTGCAGCGGGTCCATGGCATTGCGGCCTTCGGACAACAGTGAGCCGTCGATGCAGCCGCTCCACGAGTAATAGTGAACGCCGTGGACCCGTTCGGCGCCTTCACCGCCCCACGTCGATGGCAGCCCTTGGGAATACTTGCTGTTGAACGCTGCTACGCCCTCGGTGGTCAGCGCATCCAGCGCCTGAATCGGGTCCTGGGGCAAGTCCGCGTTGCCGCTCAACAGCGCAAGAAAATGCGCGAAACCTGCGGTCATCCGTGATGCGACCGCTTCAGGCATTTGCCCGGGTGTCAGCGCCCGACGTACTCGATCGGCTACTTCCGAGCCGTGATTGGGCCCGCTCACCGAGGTGACCGACGCCACGATATCCGGACGCAACGCCGCGGCATAGCGGGAGGTCAGCGCGCCCTGGCTGTGCCCGATCAGGTTGACTTTCAGGTAGCCGGTGCGGCGCAGGAAGCGTTCGATCTGGTCAATCAACTGCTCGCCGCGGGTTTCGTTGTCGTGGACGCCGGACAGCGCCGGCACATGAACCCTGCAGCCGGCTTTCTCCAGCGCCTCGGGGATGGCATGGAACATGTCCACCTTGCCGATCCGGTCAAAACCGAACAGGCCGTGGACCAGCAAAAGGGGATACTTGGTGGCGACTTCCCTGTACATGTCGATCATTCCTTGTATGGCGGAGAGGGATCGAGCTTAACCAGCGGAAGTGATAGGGGAAGGGCGCGGCGGTGCATGGCAATGCGCCGGTTGAGGCAAATTGTGGAGGGCCTTTGACCGCTACAGGCCTTGGTTGCCGGGGAGGCTGGAAAAGGCGCAGCCGTTGCGGCCCAAATCCGCCGGGTGGGTGGGGCGCTTTCCCACGATCGGCGTCTTAGCTGTGACGGGCGGTGGCTGACAACGACGACGCCGCGGAGGGAAGCCGGACGCATGGCTGGCACCGGCTTCCCGTTTGCAAATGTTACCTGTAGCGCAGTCTGTTCACGCCCTCGCGCAGCAGGCGCTCGGTGGACTCCCAGCCCAGGCACGCGTCCGTCACTGACACGCCGTATTTGAGTGAAGCACTCAAGGGCTGGCAGCCTTCGAACAAGTGACTTTCCAGCATCATGCCGATCAGTGTTCGGTCGCCGGCCAGTCGTTGCTGCAGCACATCGTTGAATACGGCCGGCTGACGCAGCGGATCCTTGCCGCTGTTGGCGTGACTGCAATCGACCATGATGCGCGCGGCCATGCGGTGCTTCGCCAGGCTGGCATTCACCGCGGCGACACTGGCCGCGTCGTAGTTGGGACCGCCGTGACCGCCGCGCAGCACGATGTGGGTGTCGGGATTGCCCGACGTCTCGATAATCGCCGGGTGGCCCTGGGAATCCATGCCGAAATGCCGGTGCGCGTGGGCCGCCGATCGAATGGCGTCGCAGGCCACGGAAATGCCGCCGTCGGTGCCGTTCTTGAAGCCCGTGGGCACGCCGAGGCCGCTGGCCATTTCCCTGTGGATCTGCGATTCAGTTGTTCTTGCGCCAATCGCCACCCAACTCAGGACGTCATCGAAGTAACCCGCCGCCATCGGCTGCAGCAGCTCTGTGGCGATAGGCAGGCCGAGCCGGACCATGTCACGCATCAACTGCCGTGACAGGGCCAGGCCCTCGGCCATGTCGTCACTGCCATCAAGCGCAGGGTCGTACGCCAGGCCTTTCCAGCCAACCGTGGTGCGGGGCTTCTCGACGTAGGCGCGCATCACCAGCAGCATCTGGTCGCTGACTTCGGCAGCCAGGCGCGCCAGGCGCTCGGCGTATTCGAGGCCGGCGTGGGGGTCGTGGATCGAGCACGGGCCGACCACGACCAGCAGGCGCGAATCTTCACCATTGAGAATGGCGCGAATCGACTGACGGTGGGCGGCGACCTGTGCGGTCATGGCAGCGTCCAGCGGCAGCTGATGTTTCAGCGCGAACGGCGTGGGCAGGCGTTTCGGGGCAGGGGAGCTGTCATTCAGGGTGACGGCGCTGGACGGCAGATCGATGAGGGTGTTGCGGACGACGGGCGAATTCATGTGCTGGCTTCCTGGTCGGCGGGCGTTCCCGCGCGGACCTACTGGGGTGTTCGACAATTGGCCGGATTGGCTGGGAGCAGGGCGTTGCCACCTGTCAGTGACCGATCGGAGGCGGCAGCCTGTCCCGAACGGAGGTTGCTAAATCGCCAGGCGAAGTCGGTGTCGTAGCGGTAATAGTGGGTGTGGTTCATGTGCAGCTCCTCAAATCAATCGGTCAAAAATGGGTGGCCCAGAAAAACAAAACCCCCGGTCGGGAAGCCGACCGGGGGTGAGAGTTATCTCTGGTGGGCGTCCCGAAGTTCAGGGCGCCGTGTGGGTATCAGGCGCGCCAGTGGCTAAACCAATACCCATAAAAATAAGATGCAGGAGCGATAGATGCTGTCGCATTCCAGGCAGCCGCACGCTCGGCCAGACGTGAACCGTCGGCGGCGAACAACTGGGTGGAAGGGGAAGGCAACATGGTCTGTCTCCGTGAAATGCCGCCGAGCTTACTTCAGACCCGTCGGATTCTTCAATTGGAAATTGCAATCGGGGTGATTGACGCCGGCTGCGTACCAAGAAGCAGTTAAAACGGCAAAATGCCGATTCAGTCCTCAGGCACTTTCGCAGGGCCGCCTTCAAGCGGTATCACGCCGATCTTCATTCCCAGCAGCACCGCGACTTTGTGCGACTCGCCCCGGCGTCCCTTCTTTCGCCCGGACAGCACTTGATAGGTCGTCGCCGGGTCCACGTTGTGCTCCCTGGCAAACTCTTGAACCGATTTGCCTTGCTGTTCCAGCCAAGCCTTGGCTTGTGCGGCAGTACGGATTCCGGGCATAGTTCAAAACCGTTCAAGTTCGTTCAAATTATTTCGATTCTATCACTCAAAAGAGTGATGTCAACAAGGCTATACATTCAAATGAGTGGAATAAGTGCCCGAATTAGGGAAGAGCGTGAGCGCTTGGGGCTTTCACAACGCGCATTCGGTGAAATCGGCGGCGTGGAAGCCAATGCACAGGGCAAGTATGAAAACGGCGAGCGCACGCCCAAGGCCGATTACCTGGCCCGGGTCGCACTTCGCGGTGTTGACGTGTTGTACGTGCTGACGGGGTCGCGCACCCCCGTGCCCATCGTCAGCCTGAGTGAAAACGAGGAGTGGATGGTGGGCAGTTACCGCACCCTCGGCAAGGAAGAGCAGGATGCCATCTGCCGGCTGACGACTACCCTGGCTGAATACCAGAGCAGCTATGCTCCGGATAGGAAGCCTTAATACTTTGCGAGGGATTCAGCGGTCGTATGTTTGAAGATTTTTATCAAGTTTTGCGGTCGATGATGATAGTTTGTCGGCATCGTTGTAGATCATCTGGCACATATGCACGAGCAGTGCTCCAGAGCGGGTCGCGTACTTTCTTTTGTTAACGTGGCGGGTAGCCGCCATGAATCATTCGGTGAGGTGTCTGCTTGATTAGGGTGCTGGTTGTCGATGACCACGATCTGGTTCGGACAGGTATCACGCGCATGTTGGCCGACATCGAAGGCTTGCAGGTGGTGGGGCAGGCCGAGTCCGGTGAAGAGTCGTTGCAGAAGGCCCGTGAGCTGAAACCCGACGTCGTGCTGATGGACGTGAAGATGCCTGGCATCGGTGGACTGGAAGCCACGCGCAAGCTCATCCGCAGCCACCCCGACATGAAGGTGGTGGCGGTCACGGTGTGCGAAGAAGACCCGTTTCCCACACGGCTGCTGCAGGCCGGCGCGGCGGGATACATGACCAAGGGCGCCGGTCTGACCGAGATGGTTCAGGCCATTCGCCTGGTGTTCGCAGGGCAGCGCTACATCAGCCCGCAGATCGCTCAGCAACTGGCACTTAAATCGTTCCAGCCGCAGACCAGCAATTCGCCGTTCGATCTCTTGTCCGAGCGGGAAATCCAGATTGCCCTTATGATTGTCGGCTGCCAGAAAGTGCAGACGATTTCCGACAAGCTTTGCCTGTCCCCCAAAACCGTGAATACCTACCGGTACCGCATATTCGAGAAGCTGTCGATCAGCAGTGACGTTGAGCTGGCCCTGCTGGCCGTTCGTCATGGCATGGTCGACGCCAGCGCATAAATGACCCAGCCGTTTGATCCCAGTGCTTTTCTGTCCACCTGCAGTGGCCGCCCCGGCGTATATCGGATGTTCGATATCGACGGCAAGCTGCTGTACGTCGGCAAGGCCAAGAATTTAAAGAAACGCCTCGCCAGCTATTTCCGCAAGACCGGCCACGCCCCGAAAACAGGCGCATTGGTCGCGCGGATCGCTCAGGTTGAAACCACCATCACCGCCAACGAAACCGAGGCGCTGCTGCTGGAACAAACCCTGATCAAGGAGTCGCGGCCGCCGTACAACATCCTGCTGCGCGACGACAAATCCTACCCCTACGTGCACCTGTCCGACGGCGAATTTCCCCGGCTCAGCATTCATCGTGGCGCTAAAAAGGCCAAGGGCCGCTACTTCGGGCCTTACCCCAGCGCCGGCGCCATTCGCGAAAGCCTGAGCATTCTGCAGAAGACCTTTCACGTTCGTCAGTGCGAAGACAGCTTCTACAAGAACCGCACGCGGCCTTGCCTGCAGTACCAGATCAAGCGCTGCAAGGCGCCGTGCGTGAACCTGGTGGAGCCGCAGATCTACAACGAGGACGTGCGTCACTCGGTGATGTTTCTGGAAGGCCGCAGTAATGCCCTCACCGACGAACTCAATGCGCTGATGGAAAAGTCGGCAATGAACCTCGATTTCGAGCACGCGGCCGAGCTGCGCGACCAGATCGGCCTGCTGCGCCGCGTCCAGGATCAGCAGAGCATGGACGGCGGTAACGGCGACGTCGATGTCGTGGCGGCGTTCGTCAATCCGGGCGGCGCCTGCGTCCATCTGATCAGTGTGCGTGGCGGGCGGGTGTTGGGCAGCAAGAATTTCTTCCCTCAGGTCGGGATCGAGGAGGAGGTGGGCGAGGTGATGTCCGCCTTCCTTGCCCAGTATTTCCTGGGCGGTGGCGAGCGCGAATTGCCCGGCGAAGTCATCGTCAACGTGGTCAGCGAGGATTTCCCTGCGCTGATCGACGCCATCGATGCGTCACGCGGCCGCGAAATCATCATCAGCCATCGGGTGCGTGGCACCCGTGCGCGCTGGCAGCAACTCGCCGTGACCAATGCCGAGCAGGCACTGATGGCGCGCCTCGCCAACCGGCAGCACGTCACTGCGCGTTTTGAAGCGTTGGCCCAAGTGCTCAAACTCGAGGAGCCGCCGCAGCGTCTGGAATGCTATGACATCAGCCATTCCAGTGGCGAAGCGACGGTGGCGTCGTGCGTCGTGTTCGGTCCCGAGGGCCCGATCAAGTCGGACTACCGCCGCTACAACATTGAAGGCATCACGGCGGGGGACGACTACGCCGCCATGCACCAGGCCCTTACCCGTCGCTTCAGCAGAATCAAGGACGGCGAGGGCAAATTGCCGGACATCCTGCTGGTGGACGGCGGCAAGGGCCAGTTGAGCATGGCCCGCGACGTGATGAACGAGTTGGCGATTCCCGATCTCATTTTGCTGGGCGTCGCCAAGGGCGCTACACGCAAGGCCGGTTTCGAAACGCTCTACTTGAATGACTCGGCCCATGAGTTCACCCTCAAGGGCGATTCCCCTGCGCTGCATTTGATCCAGCAGATCCGCGACGAAGCCCATCGGTTTGCCATCACCGGGCACCGTGCGCGACGCGGTAAAACCCGTCGTACTTCAACCCTGGAAGGGGTGGCAGGCGTGGGCCCGACCCGCCGTCGCGATCTGCTCAAGCATTTCGGCGGTCTTCAGGAATTGTCCCGGGCCAGCATCGAAGAAATCGCCAAGGCGCCGGGAATCAGCAAAAAGCTCGCAGAGTCGATTTATGCAAACCTGCACAGCGAGTAGAATGCTCGCTCACCTCGTAGCCAGTTGTGCCGATGAATATCCCTAATCTGATCACCGTATTACGTGTCCTGCTGATTCCGATCTTCATTCTGTTGTTCTATCTGCCGTACCACTGGAGCTACATGGCCGCCAGTTCGGTATTTGCCTTGGCAGCCGCGACCGACTGGCTGGACGGATACCTGGCACGACGCCTGGAGCAGAGCACACCGTTCGGGGCGTTTCTCGATCCGGTGGCTGACAAACTGATGGTGGCCGTTGCGCTGGTGTTGCTGGTACAAGCCCACGCCAACCTTTGGCTCACGCTGCCCGCCGCTGTGATCATCGGCCGCGAGATTGTCATCTCGGCGCTTCGCGAGTGGATGGCCGAGCTGGGGGCGCGGGCACAAGTGGCCGTGTCAAACCTGGGCAAATGGAAAACCGCTGCACAGATGCTTGCGCTGGTCATCCTGCTGGCAAACCCGCCTGCGTTTACCTTCTGGGTGGTGTTGGGTTATGTGCTGTTGATGGTCGCGGCGGGACTTACGCTCTGGTCGATGGTGCAATACCTGCGTGCGGCATGGCCGCATCTGCGCACGACCACTGATGAAAAATAAGTATTTTTAAATCAAGGGGTTGACGGGGTCATTTGAGTGTATAGAATGGCGCACACACAAAGCGGGAATAGCTCAGTTGGTAGAGCACGACCTTGCCAAGGTCGGGGTCGCGAGTTCGAGTCTCGTTTCCCGCTCCAGTTTGTATGCGTTTAGCGGTAGTGGTTGGATCGTTGAGCGTTTGAGGCCGAGTAGCAAAATGGTTATGCCGCGGATTGCAAATCCGCTTACGCCGGTTCGATTCCGACCTCGGCCTCCACTATTAAAGCCCGTAAGATCAACGTCTTACGGGCTTTTTTGTGGGTGGCATAATGGCCAGAGTCTCCGCAACTCTGACCATCGTTTCCGCAACACGCCAAGAAACGATCGCCCACATCCCAAGCCACTCTTCTCCGTTACCGGTTCGGCGGAAGCCAAGCGCGATTTGAGCTCGATCAGATAACACCGCAGGCCATACGATCACCGCCACCGCCCAATGGCATAGGCATATCCGAGTGATTGTCGCCGCCGACATGGATCATGAGCGCGTGGCCTTTGATGTCGGCAATTTTCTTCAGGCGTGGTGCAAGCACAGGATAGTTGGCCACACCATCGGCATTGACGTAGACCGCCGGCAGATCACCCATGTGGCCATCGCCGTATGGCCCCAGATGCTTGCCGGTACTGGCTGGGTCAAAATGGCCGCCTGCTGCGAGTGCCGCCACTTTTTTGCCGTCTTTCATGCCCGAATCGCAACTCGCTTTTTCGTGAACATGAAAACCGTGAATGCCGGCGGGTAGGGATTTCAGCTCGGGGGTGAATACCAGCCCATAAGCTGTCTCGCTGATATTGACCTCGCCAACAGGCTGTGGGGCGCCATCAGCGCTCACTAGGTTCATCGGGACATTGAGCGACGCCGCCTGAGCGCTCACCGAAAATGCTCCAATCAGGCCAAGCCACAAAGCGGATTTCATAGACACCTCATTCAGTTTGTCAAAAGAAGGGAAGACAGCTGCGCCAGCGTGTCACCCTTCGCTGGGAGAGAGCATAGACAAGGTATCGAGCTTGCGACGGTAAACAAACGTAACCAATTGAATCCGAAAGCTTTGAACTTGCCTCCAGGGCTAGGGATGTATATATTCCCCACTCTTGTCAGCAGGCCTCGCGATACGACGCGCGATGGTCAAGGCTGATATGTGCTACCGCCCTGATGGTGAAATTGGTAGACACACCGGACTTAAAATCCGTCGTCCGAAAGGATGTGCCGGTTCGACTCCGGCTCGGGGCACCATTCTGAAAAAAGGCACTTGAGAGCAACCTCAAGCGCCTTTTTCGTTTCACCCCCTCAAAACCTTCCGCAAAAACGGCGCCGTCCGGCTCTCTGGCACGTCCGCAACCTGTTCAGGCGTACCACACGCCACAACATTCCCACCCTTGTCCCCGGCCCCCGGGCCGATGTCGATCACCCAGTCACTTTGCGCAACCACGCGCATTTCATGCTCCACCACAACGACGCTATGCCCTGCATCCACCAACGCATTCAACTGCGTCAGCAGTCGATCCACGTCAGTGGGGTGCAGCCCCGTGGTCGGCTCATCAAGCACGTACAACGTGGCGCCACGCTGACTGCGCTGTAGCTCCGTCGCCAGTTTGATGCGCTGAGCCTCACCGCCGGACAGTTCAGTCGCAGGCTGACCAAGGCGCAGATAGCCCAGACCAATATCACGCAGTACCGTCAGCGAACGCAGCACGCCGGGTTGTTCGGCGAACACGTCCACCGCTCGTTCAACCGTCAGCTGCAACACGTCGGCGATGCTCAAACCATTCCACTTGATGGCCAGGGTGTCCGGGTTGTAGCGGGCGCCGTGGCAGGTTGGGCAGGGCGCGTAGACGCTGGGCATGAACAGCAATTCAACGCTGACAAACCCTTCGCCTTCGCACACCGGGCAGCGGCCTTTGGCGACGTTGAAGGAGAACTGTCCGGCGTCGTAGCCGGCCTTGTGCGCATCGGGCGTCGCGGCGAACAGTTTGCGCACGTTGTCGAACAGCCCGGTGTAGGTCGCCAGGTTGGAGCGCGGGGTGCGGCCGATGGGTTTCTGGTCGACCTGCACCAGACGCTTGATCGCGCTCAATCCGCCAGCGATGTGCCCGCCGGTGGGTTGCGGCGCGTCGTCTTCGAGGCTGGATTCTTCCGCTTCGACTTCCGCGACCGGGCGTCCCAACTCCGCGCCCACCAGTTCCAGCAGCGCCTGGCTGACCAAGCTGGATTTGCCCGAGCCGGAGATGCCGGTCACGGATGTGAAGCAGCCCAGCGGAAACTCTGCGCTCAGTTCGTTGAGGTTGTTGCGGGTGATGCCTTCCAGGCGCAGCCAGTCAGTGGGCTGCCTTCTTGCGGCGCGCAACTCCGTGTGTTCAGCGAACAGATGCTGGCGGGTTTGCGACGCCTCGATTTCGGCCAGGCCTGCGGGAGGGCCGCTGTACAGCACGTGACCGCCATGCTCGCCGGCGGCGGGGCCGACGTCGATCAGCCAGTCGGCGCGGCGCATGGTTTCCAGGTCATGCTCGACGACGAACAGCGAATTGCCGGACGCCTTGAGCTGCTGGAGCGCTGTAAACAGGGCTTCGCTGTCCGCCGGGTGCAGACCCGCCGACGGCTCGTCCAGCACGTAGATTACGCCGAACAGCTGCGAGCCCAATTGTGTCGCCAGGCGCAGGCGCTGCAGTTCGCCGGACGACAGCGACGGCGTGCTGCGATCCAGCGCCAGGTAACCGAGCCCCAGCTCGGTGAGGGTGCTGACCCGCGCCAAGAGATCCTGCGCAATGCGCTGAGCGGCGAGGCGCTTTTCGACAGACAGGTTGGGCGTCGCGCGTACGTCGGGGGCGGCGTCGTGGGCCGCGCCGCCTGCACTGACCCGCTTCTTTTTCGCTTTGGCCATTTGCTCGCGATCCAGCACAGCGATGTCGCGATCTTCATCAGCGAAGACGCCCGCTGCCACCGGCCGCAGCACCTCGGCCAGCCGCAACAGCGGCATTTGCGCCAGCTCGCCGATGTCGAGGCCGGCAAAGGTCACCGACAGGGCTTCACGCTTCAGGCGTTTGCCATCGCACAACGGGCACGGGCTGCCGCGCATGAACCGCGAGACGCGCTTTTTCATCAGCGCGCTCTGCGTGGTGGCGAAGGTGTGCTGCACGTAGCGACGGGCGCCGGTGAAGGTGCCCTGGTAGCTGGGCTCGACCTTGCGCTTGATCGCCAGACGCGTCTCTTCAGGCGTCAGGCCGGCGTAGACCGGTACGTTGGGCTGTTCGTCGGTAAACAGAATCCAGTCGCGGTCCTTTTTTGGCAGGTCGCGCCACGGGGTGTCGACGTCGTAACCCAGGGTCACGAGGATGTCGCGCTGGTTCTGACCGCCCCAGGCCAAGGGCCATGCGGCGATAGCGCGCTGGCGGATGGTCAGCGAATCGTCCGGCACCATCAGCTCTTCAGGAATCTCATAGACCCGGCCCAGCCCATGGCACTCGCGGCAGGCGCCTTGGGGCAGGTTGGGCGAGAAGTCTTCGGCGTAGAGCATGGGCTGGCCGGGCGGATAAGTGCCGGCGCGGGAGTAGAGCATGCGGATCAGGCTGGACAGGGTGGTCACGCTGCCGACCGAAGAACGCGTGCTCGGCGTGCCCCGTTGTTGCTGCAGCGCAACGGCTGGCGGCAGGCCTTCGATGGAGTCGACGTCGGGCACGCCCACCTGATCGATCAGGCGTCGGGCGTAGGGCGCGACGGATTCGAAGTAGCGCCGCTGGGCTTCGGCGTACAGGGTGGAGAACGCCAGCGAGGATTTACCCGACCCCGACACGCCGGTGAACACCACCAGCGCGTCGCGGGGGATGTCGACGTCCACGTCCTTGAGGTTGTGCTCGCGGGCACCCCGAACTCGAACGAATCCGGGACGGTCGGCATCTACGGTGAAGGAAGAAGGGCGGGCGTCGTCTGGCAGGTGCGGCGGTGTGGTCATGGGTGAGGCCTTTGAATCCTGAAATACAAGAACGGGTTTACTCGGCGAGGGGCACTTTGGGGGTGTGCCCGGCGTCGTCGTGATCGCCGCCGGTCAGCGGCTCGTCCTCACGCACGTCGTCGGTGCGGTCGCGGTCATCGGCTACGTCGGCAGGGCGCGCGTCTGGGTCATTGAGTTTTTCACCGGGAATATGAGCGTCGTGGGTGGTCATGCTGTTTCTCCTGTCAGTTCTTCGGATGCTTCACGAATGACCTCGGCGGCCTGCAGGCCCTGGAGGAAACCGGCCAGCGCCACTTCCTCCAGCCGCAGGCCCTTGCGCTGGCGGATGCGCGGCAGCTTGGCCAGTTCGCCCATGGCGAAAGCTTCCAGCACGGCTGGGTGGATGTAGCATTTGCGGCAGACGGCCGGGGTGTTGCCCAACAATCTGGCGACCTCCTTGACCATGGACACAACGTGTTTCTTCGCGTCCGCCTCCGGTTCCCAGTGCAGCTTGCGCAGGGTCGCCAGGGCCATCGCGCTGCCGGCCCAGGTGCGGTAATCCTTGGCGGTGAAGTCAGCGCCGGTCAGTGTGTGCAGGTACTGGTTGATGTCGTGGGAAGAAACGGTATGCCGCTGGCCGTCGTCGTCCAGGTACTGAAAGAGGTTCTGGCCGGGCAACTCCATGCAGCGTTTGATGATATTCGCCAGGCGTCGGTCGGTGACGCTGAGTCGGTGCTCGACGCCGCTCTTGCCGCGAAACTCGAAGTAGATCTTGCTGCCCTTCACGTCGACATGTTTGTTGCGCAGCGTGGTCAGCCCGTAGGAGCGGTTGTCCCGGGCGTACTGGCTGTTGCCGATACGGATCAGCGTCTGGTCCAGCAATGACAGCACCGCCGCCATGACCTTCTCGCGGCCCATGCCGGGTTTCGCCAGTTGCGTTTCCAGCTGCTTGCGCACCTTGGGCAGCGCCTGGCCGAAGGCGATCATCCGCGAGTATTTGTTCTCGTCGCGGATCTCGCGCCAGCGCGGGTGATAGCGGTACTGCTTGCGCCCGCGGGCGTCGCGGCCAGTGGCTTGCAGATGGCCCTGGCGGTCGGCGCAGATCCACACGTCGGTGTACGCCGGGGGGATCACTAGCGCGTTGATGCGCTTGATCTCGTCCTCGTCGCGAATGCGTTGGCCGTCGATGTCGAAATAGGCGAACTTGCCGCACAGGATCTTGCGGCTGAATCCGGGCTGGCTGTCGTCGACGTAGTGCAGATCTTTGGGCAGGTCTTCGCTGTGAATTGTGTCCGGCATGAAAGGCAGTCCTAAACGCGGGGTCTTTTTGCATTGACCGTGGCGCTGCGCAGTCGTGCCGAATAATTGCGTTCTGATGAGTGCGATGGATCGGGCCTAGGCCAGCAGCGCCACCGACTTGATCTGCGCCCACAGCCGTTGACCCGGTGCCAATTGCAGCTGATCCCTGGAATAGCGGGTGATCCGCGCCAGCAGCGGCGAGCCGTCGGCATCGAGGCGGACCAGCACATGGGCGGTGTTGTCGGCAGCGATCTCTTCGATGACCGTAACCGGCAGGCGATTGAGAATGCTGCTTTGAGCGTCGGGTTGCAGGCTCAGGCTCACGTCCCGCGCCTGCACTTTGAGACGCAGCGGCTTGCCGGGCAGCAATGCCGAGTGGGCGACGCGGATGCTCAACTGGCTACGCGGCAGTTGGACGGTGATGAGCTGATACGCAGCGTCATAGGCCAGCACGCTGCCTTCGATGACCACGCCCGCGTCGTCGCCCATCGCCAGCGGCAGATCCAGCCGCGCCAGGGTCTCGCCGATGGGGCCGCTGGCCAGTGCTTTGCCGTCGCTGAGCAGCACCAGATGATCAGCCAGTCGAGCCACTTCATCCTGGGCGTGACTCACGTAGATCACCGGAATATCCAGCTCGTCATGCAGACGTTCGAGGTACGGCAGGATTTCGCTCTTGCGTTGCGCATCCAGCGCCGCCAGGGGTTCGTCCATCAGCAGCAGGCGCGGGCTGGTCAGTAACGCCCGGGCGATGCCGACCCGCTGGCGCTCGCCGCCGGACAGTTTGTCGGGCGCGCGGCTGAGCAGATGATCGATGCCCAGCAATGACGTCGCCTGTTGCAGCGTAATGCGCCTGTCGCGCTCGGGGATGCGCTTGAGCCCGAAAAGCAGATTGCCCTCGACGTCGAGGTGCGGGAACAGGCTGGCTTCCTGGAACACGTACCCTAGGGAGCGTTTGTGTGGGGGGAGAAAGACATGGTTGGCGCTGTCCTGCCAGACCTCGCCGTTGACGCGGATATAACCGTCGGCCGCCTTTTCCAGCCCGGCGATGCAACGCAGGCAAGTGGTTTTGCCAGAACCGGAATGGCCGTAGAGCGCCGTAACGCCACGACCGGGCAGGGTCAGGTCTACGTCCAGGGCGAAATCGGGGTAATCCACCTGGAGGCGCACTTCAATGTTCGCACTCATGCGCCGCTCCACGCCGAACGCGCCTTGCCGCTGGAGTACAGCGCCAGCAGCACCACAAAGGAAAACACCAGCATCGCCCCGGCCAGCCAATGGGCCTGGGCGTATTCCATGGATTCGACGTGGTTGTAGATTTGCGTGGACACGACCCGGGTTTTCTCCGGGATATTGCCGCCGATCATCAGCACCACGCCGAACTCACCCACGGTGTGAGCGAAACCCAGAATCGCCCCTGTGATAAAGCCAGGGCGCGCCAGCGGCAGGATCACCGAGAAGAACGTGTCCCAAGGGCCTGCGCGCAACGTGGCCGCCACTTCAAGGGGGCGCGGGCCGATGGCGGCGAAAGCGTTCTGCAACGGCTGCACCACGAACGGCAGGGAATACAGCACCGAGCCGATCACCAACCCGGTGAAACTGAACGTCAGCGTGCCGAGCCCCAGGCTCTGAGTCAGTTGCCCGACCGCGCCGTTCGGCCCGAGCAACAGCAACAGATAAAAGCCGATCACCGTGGGCGGCAACACCAGCGGCAATGCCACCACCGCGCCGATCGGGCCTTTCAGCCATGAGCGGGTGCGCGACAGCCACAGCCCGATGGGCGTGCCGACGATCAGCAGAATCACGGTGGTCAGGGACGCCAGTTTCAGCGTCAGCCAGATGGCCGCGAGGTCGGCACTGCCCAGCAGCATTTACAGCTGGTACCCGTAGGACTTGATGATCGCGGCGGCTTTCGGGCCCTTGAGGTAGTCCATCAGCGCCTTGGCGGCGGCGTTGTCCTTGCCCTTGTTGAGGATCACGGCGTCCTGCTTGATGGGTTCATGCAGGTTGGCGGGCACGATCCACGCCGAGCCGCCGGTCAGCTTGCCGTCCTTGAACACTTGGGAGAAGGCGACGAAACCCAGTTCCGCGTTGCCGGTCTGCACGAACTGATAGGCCTGGGCGATGCTCTGGCCTTCGACGATCTTGCTTTTGGTCGAGTCAGTCAGGCCCAGTTTGTCCAGGGTCTGAGTGGCGGCGAGGCCGTACGGAGCGGCTTTCGGGTTGGCAATCGAAAGGTGTTCAAACTTGCGGTCTTTGAGCACTTGGCCTTTGTCGTCGACGTAGCCGTCTTTGGCCGACCACAACGCGAGGGTGCCAACGGCATAGGTGAAGCGCGAGCCTTTCACCGTCTCGTTTTCGCTTTCAAGTTTCGCCGGGGTGGTGTCATCGGCGGCGAGGAAGACTTCGAACGGCGCGCCATTTTTGATCTGGGTGTAGAACTGGCCGGTCGCGCCGAACGAGGCCACGAGTGTGTGGCCCGTATCCTTTTCAAAATCCGTGGCGATGGCCTGGATCGGCGCGGTGAAATTGGCCGCGACGGCCACCTGGACTTCATCGGCAAACGCGGTGCCCGAGGACAGCGCGACAAAGGCGATGGCCAGTGAGGTGAGGGTGAAGCGGTGTGAAACTGCGCGCATGGAACGGCTCCGGGGTGGGGAACGGGCTGTGGCAAACGGGGGTGAGGAAGAACGCCAACCGGACGCCGGTCAAACGCTATGCAGCGAAATATATAGCGACTCTTCCCTGCGCGGAAGCCGGATCTTGCCGCGCTGCGTTTTAAATCGGCGGCTTAAGTCACCGGCTCAGCGCCCGGCCAGCCGTTCCAGGGCGGCGATGGCCAGCGTCCGGGTGAGTTCTTCCGCCGACAGCGAGTGCTTGATGCCCACTGCCTGACCCGCCCAGAGGTTCATGAAACCGTCGTCGCCCCGGGCTTCGGCCTTGCTGCGCAGCGGCATCAACGCGCCGCCCGCCGTGGGGAAGGCCGGCGCGGCATCGGCCATGGGTCCGATGTCAGCCATGATGCGGTTGACGATGCCCCGGGCCGGGCGGCCGGTAAAAATGTTGGTGATAGCGGTCTGGCTATCCTGCGCCCGGCTCAGTGCTGCCTGATGCAGCGCGGAAGTCTTGGCTTCCGGGGTGAACAGGTAGGCCGTGCCCACTTGCACGGCGGACGCGCCGAGCATGAACGCAGCGGCAATCCCGCGACTGTCGGCAATGCCACCGGCCGCGATGACCGGAATCTTCACGGCATCGACAATCTGCGGCACCAGCGCCATGGTCCCGACCTGGGTGTGAAGCTGATCGCTGAGGAACATGCCGCGATGCCCACCGGCCTCGTAGCCCATGGCGATGATCGCATCGCAGCCCCGCGCTTCGAGCCAAATCGCTTCTTCAACCGTGGTTGCAGAAGACAACACCTTCGCGCCGGTCGCCTTCACCCGCGCCAGCAGCGCAGCCTCGGGGAGACCGAAATGGAAGCTGACCACTTGAGGCTTCAGTTCTTCGATCAAGGCGCAGGCCGCTTCGTCAAACGGTGCGCGGTTGGACGTGGGCGTCGGCGCGTCGAAGTCTGCACCCAGTTCGTCGTAATAGGGCTTGAGCAGGTTTTTCCAGTCGGCATCCGCCTGCGGATCGGCGGGCGGAGTCGAGTGGCAGAAGAAATTCAGGTTAAGCGGCGCGTGAGTGCTCGCGCGTATTCTCGCCACTTCTTCGCGAATCTGCGCGCGGGTGAGCATGGCGCAGGGCAGCGAGGAAAGCCCACCGGCTTTGCCGACTGCGACGGCCATCGCTGAGCCGGACGCGCCGGCCATGGGTGCTTGCAGAATGGGCAGTTCGATGTCCAGCAGTTTGAGCAGGCGGGTGTCGGGCCAGGCGATCATCGGCAGAGTCTCCATAGCGAAAAGGCTGTTAAAAAGCAGCACTTAAAAAGTTGCGGTTGATTTAATAGACGCTCGGTCTAATATGCAACCCCATGAACGACATCATTGCAAAACCACGACGCCCCGGCCGCCCACCCAAAGTGGCGCGCCCCGATGACTTCGACACCCGCGAGGCGCTGATCCGTTGCGGCGTCGAGGTGCTGACCGAGCAGGGCTTCATGGCCACAGGCATCGACGGCATCCTCAAACGCGTCGGCGTGCCCAAAGGCTCTTTCTATCACTACTTCGCCAGTAAAGAGGTGTTCGGCCTCGCGGTGCTCGACAGCTACGCCGGGTACTTTGCCCGGCGCCTTGATCGCTGGATGCTGGATGAAACCCTGTCGCCGCTGGAGCGGCTGGCCGGGTTCGTTCAGGAATCAAAGGTCAACATCGCCCGCTATGAGTTCCGCCGCGGCTGTCTGGTCGGCAACATGGGCCAGGAAGTGAGCGTCCTGCCAGCGGGTTTCCGCGAGGCGCTGGAAAAGGTTTTCCTCGATTGGCAGGCGCGCCTGACGGTCTGCTTCAAGGCGGCGATTGCCGCAGGAGAACTGCCGGCGCGCACGGATTGTTCAGAGCTGGCGGCGTATTTCTGGATCGGCTGGGAGGGCGCCGTGCTGCGGGCTCGACTGGTGCAGAACGAGCAGCCGCTCAACACCTTCATCATCGGCTTTCTGCGCGGCTTGCCGGGCTGATGTTTTCAGGTTTGGTTATAGACGAGCGGTCTAAATAGGAGAGGGGCAATGTTCAAAGGCATCCTGATCAACAAAGACGACAACGGCTACCGTGCCGAGCTGGCGGACATCAATGACGGTCAGTTGCCCGAGGGCGACGTCACGGTGCGCGTCAGCCACAGCACGCTGAATTACAAGGACGGCCTGGCGATCACCGGCAAAGGGCCGACCGTGCGGCAGTTCCCAATGGTGCCCGGCGTGGATCTGGCCGGCACCGTCGAGGACAGCCGCGACCCGGACTTCAAACCTGGCGATCAGGTGTTACTGAACGGCTGGGGCGTGGGGGAAGGTCATTGGGGTGGCCTGGCACAGAAGGCGCGGCTGCAAGGCAAATGGCTGATCCCGCTGCCGAGCGCCTTTACACCGGCGCAGGCTATGGCCATCGGCACGGCGGGCTACACCGCGATGCTGGCAATCATGGCACTGGAGAGAAACGGCGTGACGCCGGACAAGGGCGAGGTGCTGGTGACCGGGGCCAACGGCGGTGTCGGCAGTTTCGCCATTGCGTTGCTGGCCAAGCTCGGTTATCGCGTCGTGGCCTCCACCGGCCGCGTGAGCGAGAGCGAATACCTGACGTCCCTCGGCGCCGCTGAAATCATCGACCGCGCGACCCTTGCCGAGCCCGGCCGCCCATTGGCCAAAGAGCGCTGGGCCGGGGCGATCGATTCGGTGGGCAGTCACACGCTCGCCAATATCTGCGCCAGCACACGGTACTGGGGCACGGTGGCGACCTGCGGCCTGGCCCAGGGCATGGACTTTCCGGCATCGGTGGCGCCGTTCATTCTGCGAGGTGTAACGCTGGCCGGTATCGACAGTGTGATGCGCCCGCGCCAGGACCGCATCGACGCCTGGGCGCGTCTGGCCCGGGATCTCGATGTCTCGCTGCTGCCGTTGATCAGCCGGGAGATCGGTTTGAGTGAAGTGGTTGAAACCGCGCAGCTGCTCATGGACGGGCAGGTGCGCGGCAGAATCGTGGTCGACACCCAGCGCTGATCAGCCGCAGGTGAAAGGGCGCACGTCCAGCACCCTGACCTGCGCCATGGCAGGGTGACGGGGGTTGAGCAGCAGGTTGCGCGTGTGGGTGATGATTGCAGAGGGCACGATCAAACCCAGTTGCTCACGCCGTTCCAGCCAGCCGCTGCCGAAATCCATGCTGGGTCTGTCCGCCGGCGTGACGTCCCAGCCGGGCGGCAGTTGGGCGAGGGCAGGCTGCCAATACAGTGCCGGGTCATCCGGCAACTGCAGGTGAACCAGCTGGAAACCAGGCTGCGGCAGGCTCGCGCACTGGACGAGAGTGTCCAGCGCGCAGCCTGACGCGCTCAGCGCCAGGTAGAGGGCAGGCTGGTCGGCATGATTCCAGCGCCCGCCGAACTGCGCGGCGCCGGTGCCGGACAGATCGTTCGCGGCATTTGCCTTGCTGATCCTCCAGGCCTGCATCAGACGACCCCGCCGTGCTGCAAGGCGCTGAGCACCCGACGTGCCTGGCGTGCGCCGATTTCGGTTTCGCACAGGGCAATGGGCGTTTGCCCATTGAGCGCGCGGTTGGACGCAATCATCCAGCGGCGGGCGGTGTTCTGGTCTTCGAAGAGTTCGGCGGCGTGGGTGGCGAGGGCGGCGACCCGGTCGAGGCGTTCGGAGCCGACGATGTCCAGCGGTCGTTGCTGACGCTGGCGGCGCTCCAGCGTGGAGACCGAAGTTGCCAATAAGGCTTCGAGCTGGCTGTTGCTGAGGCGGAAGGCATTGCGCAGCACCTTGACCCAGCCGGGCGGGAAACCCGAGCGGATGTAGTCCAGCCGTTCGGTTTCGTTGCGTGCGTTGAGCTGGTCGGCGATCAACCAGAATGAGGGGGCGGTGTCGGTTATCGCTGCTTGAAGAGTCGAAGGCACGTCCATGCTCCTTGTGAGATCCGGTGCAGGGACCTTACGCCGCTGTCAGGGTTTCTCAAGCGAGAAGCTGTTACCGGCGTTTGCATGCTTTGCTTCCCTAGTGGAGCCGGCTTTAGCCGGAAACGCCTAACGGATGGCGTACAGCGCAATCCGACAGCTGACCCTTTTCTTGACGATTTTTAATGACTCACTATGATTAACTTTAAATCACTCTCTAATCAGGACCGTCCTATCATGGCAACTTCCGCAAAGACCCGATCGGTGACGGCTCACGTTCCTGAGGCGTTGGCACAGAAAGTCGATTTGATGGCGGAGCGGCTGGAACGCTCCAAAAACTGGATCGTCAAACAGGCCCTGTCCGCCTGGATAGATCAGGAAGAAGAGCGCAGTCGCCTGACTCGCGAGGCATTGGCTGATGTTGATGCTGGTCACGTAATTGACCACCAGACCGTTCAGGCCTGGGCTGATAGCCTTAGCACCGACACGCCGTTGCCGGTTCCACACTGATGGAACTGATGTGGACGAGCAAGGCGCTTTCCGACATTGCCCGGCTCTATGAGTTTCTGGCAGCGGCCAATCAGCCTGCCGCCGCACGAACCGTGCAGCAACTCACGGCAGCACCGACTACGCTGCTCGTTAATCCACGCATCGGCGAACGCCTTGAAGAATTTGAACCGAGGGATGTGCGCAGAATCCAGATCGGCCATTACGAGATGCGCTACGAGATAGCCAATTCCACAATCTATCTGCTGCGTCTGTGGCACACCCGCGAGGATCGATAGGATCGTGGAAGCAGCGGAACTGAAGTTTGAGCTGGGCTGAAACCAATCAAAATAGCTCAGCGTGAATGCTGTGGTTCCGTTCCTTGACCTTCATGAGTGAGCAACGCGCGCTTGCGCTCCACCCCCCAACGATAACCCGACAATCCGCCGTCGCTGCGCACCACCCGGTGACAGGGAATTGCCACGGCAATCCGGTTTGCCCCGCAGGCGAGGGCGACCGCGCGACTGGCGGTCGGCGCACCGATTTGCCGGGCGATTTGTGCGTAACTGGCGGTCGTGCCCGGCGGTATCTGCGCCAGGGCCTGCCACACCCGCTGCTGAAACGCGGTGCCCTGCAAATCCAGTGGCAGGTTCAGGCCCAGCTTCGGCGCCTCGATAAACCCCACCACCTCAGCCATGAGCCGCTCGAAGTCGGCATCGCCGCCGATCAGCGTGGCGCTGTGAAACTGATCCTGCAGGTCTTGCACCAATCGATTGGGGTCATCGCCCAGCAGAATGGCGCACACGCCTCGCGCACTCTGGGCCACCAGAATCGCACCGAGAAAGCACTCCCCCACGGCAAAACGAATCTCCAGCGCGGCGCCGCCCTTGCGGTAGTCGGTGGGGCTCATGCCCAGCAGTCCGGCACTGGCTTCGTAAAAGCGGCTGTTGGAATTGAAACCGGCGTCGTAGAGGGCGTCGGTGATGCGCCCGCTGTCCGTCAGTTTGCTGCGCACCTTGTCGGCGCGGTGGGCATTGGCGTAGCCCTTGGGTGTCAGGCCGGTGACGGCTTTGAACACGCGGTGGAAATGCCAGGGGCTCATGCCGGCGTGGACGGCCAGCTCGGCGAGGGTCGGCAGCAACTCCGCGTCGGCGATCAGTCGACAGGCGCCAGCCACCACGGCAGCATGCTGTTCGGCCAGACCGGTGCGGTCGGCGGCGGCGCGTTTGCTCGGGCGAAAGCCGGCGGCCTCGGCCTCGGTGGCACTGTCGAAGAACACCACGTTTTCCGGGCGAGGCAATCGTGCGCTGCTGCTCGGGCGGCAATAGACGCCGGTGGTGCGAACGCCGTAGACAAACAGCCCGTCGGCGCTGGCGTCCCGGGACAGCACGGCGCTCCAGCGCGGGTCGAGATCGACGCTTTCGGGTGACGGATTACGCGGCTGGCGGCTCATTGGCGGCGGCTCTCTGACTGTTCACTGGCCTGTACGGTAAGCGCTGCGATGGAGGACGACACTCCGAGTCTTGCGTTCAAACTCTTGTACGCAGGACCTCGCATTCACATCAGCCCAGCATCGGCGGCAAGGTGCCAAGCAACGACACCGCCGCCAGCGCACCGGCGCCACACAGGCATTCCAGAAACAGGCTCAACTTCAGGCGCTGAACCGGCAGATCAGCCGCCCGCGCCAGTTGCCGGTTCAGCGCCGCCAGCACCAGCATACCCAGCACCATCAAGACTTTGACCGCCAGCACCAGGCCAAACCCGGCAAGCGCAGGTGCAGGCCAGAACCCGCCGCTGAGCGCACGAACGTTGATCAGGCCCGTGGCGATGATCACCGCCACCAGCCCGTAACCGATGCCACTGAAACGCCGCAATACCGCCGCGAGATCGACGCCATGATCAGCCCTCAGCAGCCAGGCCAGCATCCATAACCCGCCGAGCCAGGTGCCGACGCCGAGCAGGTGCAGCATCTGATTGAGGATCAACAACTGGCCTTTCAGCCCGTCAAACATCGCGCCGTGACCGACCGGCGCCAGGGTCATCAGCAACAGGGCATTGAGGACCAGCATGACCCTCGGCTTCGCCCGGCGATTGAGGATGACAACCAGCGCGTTCAACAACAGATGGACGATCCACACGTGCCCGAACCAGGTATTGCCGAGTACCCGCCCGACTGTAGACGGATCGATTGCGCTGCTCCAGTCACTGCTCAGGTAAGCAGCCGTCAGCATCAGCCAGGCCACTGCGCTCGCCAAGGCCACAACGGCAAGCCAGCCGAGCAGTCGACTCAGGCGAAGTCCAGCCGGGCTGGACTCAAAAGGCAGCAGGTGCGGGACAAACAACAGGCTGCGGAACGCACCGATCCCGAACAGCAACAGCACTGCGCCGAAGTGGATGAACCGGCACAGGATCAGTCCTTCGTGCATGGGTTATGGCGTCACCTGAAAGCGATAGGTGCCTTCGCTCTTGTGGGTGTCCACTGACACGGCGTGCCATTCCACCTTGTATTTGCCCGGGACCATCGGCACGGCCGGTGTCACGATCAGGACTTTTTTGTCGTTGGGGTCGGTTTCGACGTTGCGCGTCTGGATGATTTCAGTCGGCGTATCGGGCGCGTCCAGGCTGATCACGACTTTGGTGAAGGTGTCCTCGACGCCTTCGGAGAAGATCAGGCGCAGCTCTTTGGGTGCGCTCACTTCACTGTCGGCAGCCGGCTGCTGGCTTTCAAGATGGGCGTGGGCGAAGGCGGCAGTGGAGGTCAGACAGGCCAGCAGGGACAGGCAGGAGAGGGCGTGCTTGAAACGGTGGGCAGACATCGGCGGGACCTTTGCTAGGGCGGCAGTTGCAGCGAATGGATGATGGAATCGACGGCAGTCGACTCGCGATGATCGGATCGCTACTAGACCAGAAAGTGCAGAAGGACTCCAGCGATTAAGCCGGGGGCAGCGTCGGAATCAAGACGTCTTTAACGAGGAAACTTGGGCGGCGGGCTGATGGCGTAAATGGCTGCGTCGCCTGAACGACGCAGCCTTGCAGGCTCAGACCTTGAAGAAGCTCACGCGGTCGGTGAGCACGTCGGCCAGGGTCGACAGCTCGCGGCTGGAGCGTGCGACCTGATTGGAGCCGACCGCAGTTTCCAGTGCGGAATCGTGGATGCGGTTGATGTTGACGCTGACGTCATCGGCCACCGCCCGTTGCTGCGCGGCGGCGCTGGCGATCTGCGCGTTCATGTCGTTCAGCGCACCGACTTCGTGGCGGATCTTCACCAGCGCGGTTTGCGCTTCGTGGGTCTGCTCGACGGTGCGCTGGGCCATTTCGCGGCTTTCGCGCATCAGGTCGGCGGTCTTCACCGCACCCGCTTGCAACTGGCCGACCATGTCGCGGATTTCCTGGGTTGATTCCTGAGTGCGATTGGCCAGAGAACGAACCTCGTCGGCCACTACGGCGAAACCGCGGCCCGCTTCACCGGCGCGGGCGGCCTCGATGGCGGCGTTGAGCGCCAGCAGGTTGGTGCGCTCGGCGATGGAGTTGATCACCGCCACCACGTTCTCGATGGCGCGGCTGTCGCTGGACACCTGGCCCACCGAGTCAGCGGCGCTTTCCAGCTTGCGCGCCAGTTGGTCCATTGCCTGGGCAGTGCCTTCGACCACGCGCTTGCCGTTTTCGACTTCATGGTCAGCCGTCTGGGTGGCATTGGCGGCCTGGTCGGCGTAGCCCGCGACTTCTTTTACGGTGGTGGCCATCTGATTGATCGCCGTCGCCATCTGCTGGGTTTCACTGGCTTGCAGGCGCATCTGCTCGCTGTTGCTGTCGGAACTGGACAGCAATTGGGCGGAGGAGTGGGTCAACGCTGATGCGGCAGAGCGTACTTCGGTGATGGTGGCCGACAGGTGCAGGTTGGTCGCCTTGAGCGCACCCATGACGCTGTCGGGGTAGGACGTTTCAATCTTGTCGGTCAGCTCGCCGGCCGCCAGACGACGGATTGAAGCCGCGACCTGGTGGGGTTCGGCGCCGAGGGTCGACTTGAGGCTGCGGATGATCAGCAGCGAGGCAATGATGCCCAACACCACGGCGATGCCGGTAGCCAGCAGCATCAGCGAAGCGAATTGCGAGGCCGTGGCTCGTACCGAAGTGATGTGCCCGCCAATGGACGCTTCTTCGAGGTCAATCAGTGCGTTGATACGGGCGAGCCAGTCTTTGTAGGCGCCGGACACTTGCTCCATCAGCAATGTCTGGGCCTGGTCGATCTCGCCTTGCTGACGCAGCTTCAGCAGTTTCTCGGTGGCGCTCAGTGCCGTGCGTTCGGCGGTCTTGATGTTGGCCAGCAGCTCCTGCTCACGGGGCGACGCACCCTTGGTCTGGTAGATGCGGTCCATGGGCGCGGCCGAGGCCTGATAAAGGCCGTCCAGGCGCTCAATGTCACGCAAGTGCGTGGCAAGGCCTGCGTCGTTGCGCACCAGCACGGCATCGCGCAGGGCAATGGCGCGGTCATGCACGCTGCCGCGAAAGTTGATCGCGTAGCGCTGTTTGACGGTGGCGTCCTCACTGACGTCGGTCAGGGCGGATTCCATCAGATGAACCCTGTTAACGCCCACCAGGGTGACGAGAATCATCAGCGCAAGGACAAGCCCGAAGCCCAGTCCCAGGCGCTTGGCAATTGAAAGATCTTTGAACATAGGGGCACCTGAAATGATGGCGTTCGTGATATTAGAACGCTATTACTTGGTGCGCTTTATATCGGAGTTTTCAGAGCAGTGCCGAAATATTTTCGCTATTAAAGCAATAGAGTCCGTTGGTCCTTTTACAAGGAATTTTTCCGCCATTGGGTGTTCGTGGACATGTCGCGAACGTCCGGTAGAACGAGGGCATAAAAAAAGCCACCGCACTGACGTGAGGTGGCTAAAAGTCTTACCAAAGGAATGATGAAGCGGAGCATGATTCGATTGCCTGAAGCTGCGGAGTCATCCGGCAATTGAGTCGTGTTCTTCATCGCCGACGACGGTAACACTGGCTTAAAGTTTTCGACTATTACGAAGATTGATAGTGACTATCAAGACTCGTTGGGAATTCCGCCGGTCGGATAGTGCTACAAGATTTTCGGCCTTCAAGTGCGTGGTATGACCTGGCCAGAATGTGTATCAACAATAATCAATGTGCTCCATTGGCTGGAACAGCCGTCCAGTCACTGGCATGTGTGTTTCGCTTCCATCTGCCGCAACGCCCGCTTCAGCGCTGAATCGTCGTGTCAACTTGAAACAGTGCCCCGCATTCGGGGCGCACGCGCTGGGCCTTAATCGAGACAGGGGATAACAATGACTTTCGTGAAATGGAATCTGATGACGCTGGCGGTATCGCTGGGCGTCAGTCAACTGGCAACGGCAGCAGTTGTCAGTGATCAATCGGAGGCCAAGGGCTTCGTCGACGACAGCAGTCTGACCGTCCACCTGAAAAACTATTATTTCAACCGGGACAACAAAAACGGCAAGGACGACAGCAAGGACTGGACCCAGGGCGTGCTGGGTAATTTCAGCTCCGGCTTCACCCAGGGCACTGTGGGTTTTGGCGTTGATGCCTACGGTTACTGGGGCTTGAAACTGGATGGCGGTGGCGGGACCACCGGCACTGGCAACCTGCCAGTGGACAGCCATGGCAATCCCCAGGATGAATACGGCACAGCCGGCGGGGCGCTGAAGATGCGCATCTCGAAGACTGAATTGCGCTACGGCAATCTGCAGCCCCAGGCGCCAGTGTTTGCCGCGGGCGGCTCACGCCTGTTCCCGCAAACCGCCACTGGCTTTAACCTGCTGAGCAGCGACATCGCCAACCTGGAACTCGACGGCGGCCACTTCACCGGCAGCAACGGCCCGATCACCACCAACAATGATCACGGTATCTGGGCGGCGTATGCCAACGTCGAAGCCAGCAGCATTGACTACGCCGGCGGCAAATACGCGCTCACCGATAATCTGTCGGTCAGCCTTTACGGCTCGGACCTCAAGGATGTCTGGCATCAGTACTACGGCAATGCCAACTACACCTTGCCGATCTCTGATCAGCAGTCGTTGAACTTCGATTTCAATATCTATCGCACCAACGACAGCGGTGCCGCCAGGGCGGGCGATATCAGCAACACGACTTGGTCGCTGGCGGCGGCCTATTCATTCCTGACCGCTCATACCGTGACCCTGGCCTATCAGAAAGTGCATGGCGACACGCCGTTCGATTATGTGGCCTTCGGTAATAACGGCGCGGGCGACACCGGCGACTCGATACTGCTCGCGAACTCGGTTCAGTATTCCGACTTCAACGGTCCGGGGGAAAAGTCCTGGCAGGCGCGGTATGACCTGAACATGGCGAGTTACGGCGCGCCGGGTCTGAGTTTCATGGTTCGTTATATCCACGGTGACGACATCGATGGGTCCCATATTCCATCGAACAGCACTTACACCGGTTATGGCGATGACGGCGACCACCACGAAACCAACCTCGAAGCGAAGTATGTCGTGCAGTCCGGTCCGGCGAAGGATTTGTCCCTGCGCATGCGGCAGGCCTGGCACACCGCCAACGGCGACCAGCCTGACGGCGACGTGAAGGAATTCCGTTTGATTGCCGATTATCCGATCAATATTTTCTGATCGGGAGGCGGGTGATGTGAATCCCCGCTGCATAAGAAAGCCAGGCTGTCCGAAAGGAAGCCTGGCTTTTTTGCTTTTGTCACTGGCCGGGATATGTATCAGCAGGGCGGGCCTCTTCCCGGCTGAAGCCGGTCCCACACAGTGCATGCCGCTGCTTTTAGTGGGACCGGCTTTAGCCGGGAAGGGGCCGGTATGGACGACACACCTCTCAATGCCAGTCAGTCAGGCCTGCGATCCCCACGAATCGAAAAATTCGCCATGTGTTCCAGCCCCTTGATCAGCCCCGAGTGATCCCAGCCACTCCCGCCCAATGCCGCGCAGGTGCTGAACACTTGCTGGGCGTTGGCCGTATTGGGCAGGTTCAGGCCCAACTCCCGCGCACCTTCAAGGGCGAGGTTCAGATCCTTCTGATGCAGCGCGATCCTGAAGCCCGGGTTGAACGTCCCTTTGATCATCCGTTCGCCATGCACTTCAAGAATCTTCGACGAGGCAAAACCGCCCATCAACGCTTCCCGCACCTTGGCCGGGTCAGCGCCGTTTTTCGAGGCAAACAGCAAGGCTTCGGCCACGGCCTGGATGTTCAGCGCGACGATGATCTGGTTGGCGACCTTGGCGGTCTGGCCGTCACCGTTGCCGCCGACCAGGGTGATGTTCTTGCCCATGGTCTGAAACAGGGGCAGGGCGCGCTCGAATGTCGCCTGCTTGCCGCCGACCATGATGCTCAGCGTGGCCGCCCTGGCGCCGACTTCACCGCCCGACACCGGTGCGTCGAGGTACTGCGCGCCGGTGGCGTTGATTTTCTCGGCGAAGGCTTTCGTCGCCGAGGGGGAAATCGAGCTCATGTCGATGACCACGTTGCGGCTATCGACGCCCTCGCTCAGACCGTTTTCGCCGAACAGCACGTCGTTGACCTGCGGGGTGTCCGGCAGCATGACGATGATGAATTCCGCTTCCTGCGCCACTTCCCGCGGGTTGGCCAGCACCGTCGCGCCGCCCTCCACCAGGGACGCGGGCGGGGCAATGAAGTGCCGGGAGAGAATCAATTGATGACCTGCTTTCTGCAGGTTTTCTGCCATGGGCAGGCCCATGATGCCGGTGCCGATGAATCCGATGTTAGCCATGAGATTTTTTCCCTTGTTTGGAGGAGTCAGACGGGTTGCGTACATGCCTCAATATTTCTTCCTGTAGGAGTGAGCTTGCTCGCGATTGCGATTTATCAGCCAGCGCATCGTCAACAGCCCACCGCAATCGCGAGCAAGCTCACTCCTACAAGAATCGGTATCAGGTCAAATTATGGGTTTTCAGCCACCCAAGCCCGGCTTCGGTGGTGGTCAGCGGCTTGTATTCACAGCCGATCCAGCCGCGATAACCCAGCCGGTCCAGGTGCTTGAACAAAAAGCCGTAGTTGATCTCGCCGGTGCCCGGTTCGTGGCGCCCCGGGTTGTCCGCCAGTTGCACGTGACGGATCGCCGGCAGATGGTTTTCAAGGGTGCGGGCCAGGTCACCTTCCATGATTTGCATGTGGTAGATGTCGTATTGCAGCGACAGATTGCGGCTGCCGACCTTCTCGCGAATCGCCAGCGCCTGGGCGGTGGTGTTCAGGTAGAACCCCGGAATGTCCAGGGTGTTGATCATTTCCATCACGAGATCGATGCCCTGGGCTTGCAGGCGGTCGGCGGCGTATTTGAGGTTGTCGACGAAGGTCTTCTCGATCAGCCCGTCGTCGAATCCCTGGGGCTTGATCCCCGCCAGGCAATTGATCTGGGTGTTGCCCAGGACCTTGGCGTACGCAATGGCCAGGTCAACGCCGGCATAGAACTCCTCGACCCGATCGGGGTGACAGGCGATGCCGCGCTCGCCCTTGGCCCAGTCCCCGGCTGGCAAGTTGAACAGCACTTGAGTGAGCCGGTTGCGGTCCAGCTCGGCTTTGATCTGGGCGGAGCTGAAGTCATAGGGACACAGGTACTCGACGCCACTGAACCCGGCGTCGGCGGCGGCTTCGAAACGTTGCAGAAATGCCAGCTCGGTGAACAGCATCGACAGGTTGGCGCATAAACGGGGCATGACGTACTCCTTGTTCGTGTTCCGGGTTCGCGTTGGGAGCTCTTGTTTGGAGCAACCAGGCGCGATCAGTCCAGCAGGCTGATGGCGGTGGGGGCGTCGGCGCGGCTCTCGGCCAGGGACTCGAATTCATTGATGGCGTTGATCTCGATGCCCATCGCAATGTTGGTGACGCGTTCGAGAATGATCTCCACCACCACCGGCACGCGGTACTGCTGCATCAGGCTCGACGCTTCGGCGAAGGCGGCCTGCAGGTGCGCCGGGTCAAGGACACGGATCGCCTTGCAGCCGAGGCCCTCGGCAACCGCGACGTGATCGACGCCATAGCCCTCCAGCTCAGGCGCATTGATGTTGTCGAACGCCAGCTGCACGCAGTAATCGATGTCAAAATTGCGCTGGGCCTGACGGATGAGGCCCAGGTACGAGTTGTTCACCACCACGTGGATGTACGGCAGCTTGAACTGCGCACCGACGGCGAGCTCTTCGATCATGAACTGGAAATCGTAATCCCCTGACAGCGCGACCACCTGGCGGCTCGGGTCGGCCTTGACCACGCCCAGCGCCGCCGGAATGGTCCAGCCCAGCGGCCCGGCCTGTCCGCAGTTGATCCAGTGACGCGGCTTGTAGACGTGGAGGAATTGCGCGCCGGCAATCTGCGACAGGCCGATGGTGCTGATGTAGCAGGTGTCCTTGCCGAAATACTGATTCATCTCCTCGTACACCCGCTGCGGCTTGACCGGGATGTTCTCGTAATGGGTCTTGCGCTGCAGCGTGCGCTTGCGTTCCTGGCAACTGGCGAGCCACTGGCTGCGGTCCTTCAGCTTGCCGGCGGTGTGCCACTCGCGCGCCACTTCGATGAACATCTCCAGCGCTGCGCCGGCGTCGGAAACGATGCCCAGATCCGGCGTCAGCACACGGCCGATCTGCGTCGGTTCGATGTCGACGTGGATGAACGTGCGCCCTTCGCTGTACACCGACACGGTGCCGGTGTGGCGGTTGGCCCAGCGGTTGCCGATGCCGAGGACCAGATCGGACGCCAGCATCGTCGCGTTGCCGTAGCGGTGAGAGGTCTGCAGCCCGACCATGCCGGCCATCTGCGGATGATCGTCGGGGATCGTGCCCCAGCCCATCAGCGTCGGGATCATCGGAATGCCGGTCAGCTCGGCGAACTCCACCAGCGCGTCCGACGCATCGGCGTTGATGATGCCGCCGCCGGCCACGATCAGCGGACGCTCGGAGGCGTTGAGCATCGCCAGGGCTTTTTCAATCTGCTTGCGGCTGGCCTGGGGCTTGACCACCGGCAGCGGTTCGTAGGCGTCGATGTCAAATTCGATCTCGGCCATCTGCACGTCGAAGGGCAGGTCGATCAACACCGGACCGGGTCGGCCGCTGCGCATCAACTGAAAGGCTTTCTGGAACACATAGGGCACCTGGCCCGGCTCCATGACCGTGGTCGCCCACTTGGCCACCGGCGCGGCGATGCTGGCGATGTCCACGGCCTGGAAGTCTTCCTTGTGCATCCGTGCGCGCGGCGCCTGGCCGGTGATGCACAGAATCGGAATCGAGTCGGCGGAGGCTGAGTACAGACCGGTGATCATGTCGGTGCCGGCCGGGCCCGAGGTGCCGATGCACACGCCGATATTGCCGGCGATGGCGCGGGTGTAACCCTCGGCCATGTGCGAAGCGCCTTCGACGTGGCGCGCCAGCACGTGGTCAATGCCGCCGAGTTTCTTGAAGGCGGCGTACAGCGGGTTGATCGCAGCGCCCGGAATACCGAAGGCGGTGTCGACGCCTTCGCGACGCATCACCAGAACGGCGGCTTCGATGGCTCTCATGACGGTCATTTGTTAGTCTCCTGAACTCGATAGTTTTTGTACGTAAACAGCCTGATTTGAATCCGATGTTTTGTGAATGGCTGTTTTTATCCGTTCTATCGGTATCTGGAGTATCGAATGGATCGCTATACGGAATTGCGCAGCTACGTCCTGGTGGCCACCCGTGGCAGTTTTGCCGCCGCGGCGCTGGTGGAGGGGGTGACGCCGGTGATCATGGGCCGGCGATTGAGCGCGCTGGAGGATCGCCTGGGCGTAAAGCTGATTCATCGCTCGACGCGGGGCCTGACCCTGACCGATGCCGGCGAGTCGTACCTGGAGAACGCCAAGCTGGTGTTGCAGTCGTTCGAGGAGCTGGACGCCAGCATCAGCGAGAACGAAAGCAGCGTGCGGGGCCATCTGGTGGTCTCGGCGCCCGCCGGGTTTGGCCGTCAGCACGTGGCGCCCCATGCGCCGGAATTCCAGGCGCGGTTTCCGGATTTGCAGCTGTCATTCAACCTGACTGACAACGTGGTGGATCTGGTGCGTGAGGGTTATGACATGAGCATCCGCATCGGCGAGGTGCTGGACCCGAACTACGTCGCCATCAAGCTGTACGCCAATAAACGCGTGGTCTGCGGTTCGCCGGCTTATTTCGCCGAGCATGGGTTTCCCCAGGTGCTTGAGGATCTGGCGCAGCACAATTGCCTGTCGTTCAACCTGCAGGGCGGGCAGCATCGCGGCTGGACATTTCAGCGCGAGGGCAAGCCGGTGGCGATCAAGGTTGCGGGCAACCTGTACTGCAACGATGGCGAGCTGTTGTATGACTGGGCCAAGCGCGGGCTGGGCCTGAGCTGGCGTTCGACGTGGGAGATTCAGAACGAGGTTGAAAGCGGCGCGCTGGTCACCGTGCTGGACGAATTCGCCTTGCCCAGCTACGACATCCAGGGCGTGTACCCGCAGCAGCATTACCTGCCGGCGAAAGTGCGGTTTTTTATCGCGTTTCTGAAAGAGGTCTACAACCGGCCGGCGTATTGGCGCCAGGGATGAGCAACGATCCCCGAAGCACCCAAATCAAAGGCTTCCCGGCTAAAGCCGGTCCCACAGGTCGTGCGCGGTCGGCAGGACCAGCTTCAGTCGGGAACAGCCCAGAAAGCGCGCGCTGCTTTTAGTGGGACCGGCTTTAGCCGGGAAGGGGCTGTAACTGGCGCTGAAGATATATTGGATACGCCGACGTCTTCCCGGCTAAAGCCGGTCCCACCAATGGCGACCGAGGAACCTAAATCAACTCCACCGAGACCACCGGCAGCCCGCGAATCTCGCCAACCGCCAGACCCGGTCCGGTGGTCTTGTACATCCCGGTATAGGAACCGGTCGTAATCACCATCTCCGGCGTCACGCTCAACCCATTCTGCGTGTGGTGATTGACCAGCCACGGCAGCAACCGCCGAGGGTCACCGGCCGGATTCGCACCATCGCCCGGCACAATGTCTTCATCGCCATAAGTGAAGCTCAGCGCAGGCTCGACAAACGGAAAGCTGGCGTCGTAGTCGACAAACTCACCGATGACCAACGCCCCATGGTTGAGCAGGTCGCCCAGGGCCAGCAATGGCTCGATCTTCGGCCAGGCCGCGAACCGGCTAGACACCACTTCAATGGTCGCGCCCATCGTCGCGATGCTGCTCAGCACGTCTTCATCCGAATACGCCTCGTCGCGAGGGGTGAATTCGCGGCCAAGACGAAACGCGATCTCCAGCTCCAGAATCGGCGACGGATAGTCGACGCACTCAACCTGACTGCCGCTGGCAAAAATACCGTCGTCCGGCAACAGCGCGCCATTGATTGGCCCGGTCGGCGACTTGGCGCCGACCTTCCAGCCGCCCACGGTGGTGTCGCGCAGACGCAGAATCTCGCGCTGCAGCGCGTAGGCACTGGCCGCGTCGTCGGGCACGTATTCGGGACGGATTTCGGTGATTTTCTGACCGGCGCCCATGGCGGCGACGATCAATTCGGCAATGTTCGCTGGGTGAGACGATGGATTCACGCGGGTCTTCCTTCAGGCAATTGATGGAAAGCGCCCCGTTCCTTTTGTTGCTGTGTCGAAGGATGACGGAGCCAGCGCGACCACTCTAACCCTATTTCAGTAGGTAGGGAGAGACTGGGGTGTCCGGTGCGAGTGACCGGGGTGGCGCTCCACCTTGCTCACGAAGAAGTCGATGCATTCAGCCACTTTTCTGGGGACTGAAAGTAAGCCTTCGCGAGCAAGCTCGACTCCCACGGGGTGGTGTTCGGCTCGGGATTTTCGGTGGGTGCAGGACTTGTGGGAGTGCCCCGCCATCAACCCGGCCCGGCGCTGTAATGCAGGTCCGCGCGCAAACGCTGCACGCAGAAATCAACGAACGAGCGCACCTTGGATGACCCCCGTCGCCCCTCGACGTAGACAACGTAAACCGGCATCGGCGTGACCTCGAAGTCTTCGAGCACGGCGCACAAGGTGCCCGCCTGCAGGTGTCGGCGAATCTGATAGGACGGCACCTGGGTCAGCCCCCAGCCATCAATGGCAGCATGAATGGACGCAGTGAACGATGTCATCGACAGCCGCGACTGCACCTTTACTTCCTGGTGCTGGCCTTCGATGCGGAAGGTCCACGCGGGGCTCCGACCGGTGATCATCACGGACACGGTTTCGCGCTCGATGAGTTCGTGGGGGTGCCGGGGCGTGCCGTGGGCAGCGAGATAAGCGGGGGAGGCGCAGACCATCCGCCGGACGGTGCCGACCTGAATGGCCGTCATCGATGAGTCGGGCAACTCGCCGATGCGCACCGAGACGTCGATGCCTTCTTCCAGCTGGCCGGCAATCCGGTCCATCAACAGGCCCCGGATCTGCACCTCCGGGTGCTGACTCAGGTAGTCGGTCATGACCGGCGTGACGTGCAAATCGCCGAACACTTGGGGCGCGGTAATGGTCAGCAACCCGCGGGGCGTGGCATGAATGCCAGCAGCGGCGCTTTCGGCTTCGTGCAGATCGGCCAGCAGGCGGCGGCAGTCGTCGGCGAAGCGCACGCCGGCTTCGGTCAGGCGCAACTGCCGGGTGGTGCGCACGATCAGCAAGGTGCCGAGCCGCGCTTCCAGTTGCGCGACGGCGCGGGTCACGGTGGCCGTGGACACATTCAGATTGCGCGACACCGCCGCGAAGCTGGGGCCTTCGGCGACGGCGGCAAAAAGGGTCATTTCCTGAATGCGGTCCACTGAGCGTCCGTTTCGAGCCAACGAGAGCGGCAGTCTGCGGCAAATCCGGGCGAGCGGAAAGGTCTGATCCAGACAGTCGGAAAAACGCCCGGGCGGTCATGTTTGCTTGGTGCTCCGGCGACGCCTTCTATATTCTTGCTGACACTGGATTCCTCGACGAAAGGCCGGCGCTCGACACGGCAAGGGACAGACCCGCATTCACGCAAGGCCAAAGGAACGCAGATGAGCACCACCAGCACGCCACTCTCCGGCGTCAACCAGCCATTGAAAGGCATCGCACTGATCCTGTTTGCGACCTTTCTGTTTTCCAGCCATGACACGCTGTCCAAATACCTCTCCGGCATCTACCCGATCATGATGGTGGTCTGGGTGCGCTATGTGGTGCACACCGGGCTGATGGCGTGCATTTTCATGCCGTCGTCGGGCCTGCGTGTGCTGCGCACCAAGCGCCCGGGTTTGCAGGCGTTGCGCGCGGTGTGCCTGCTGGGCACCAGTCTGTTGTTCACCAGTGGCCTGATGTTCATCCCGATCGCCGAGGCGACCGCGGTCAACTTCCTCGCGCCGCTGCTGGTCACGGCGCTGTCGGTGCCACTGCTCAAGGAGACGGTCAGCCGCGGGCAATGGATCGCCGTGCTGGTGGGCTTCAGCGGGGTACTGGTCATCGTCCATCCCGGTGGCGAGCTGTTTCGGCCGGCGGTGTTACTGCCGCTGGGCTCGGCGTTCTGTTTCGCCTGCTATCAGCTGCTGACCCGTCTGGTCGCGGCCCACGACAGCCCGACCACTAGCAACTTCTTCGCCGGGCTGTTCAACAGCCTGTTGATGAGCGCCATCGTGCCGTTCTTCTGGCAGTCGCCGGAGTGGAAACACATCCCCTTCATGCTGGCGCTGGGCACCTGCGGCATGGTCGCGCACTTGATGCTGACCCAGGCCTTCCGCTTCGCCGCGCCGGCCATGCTGGCGCCGTTCGGTTACTGCCAGATCGTCTTCGCCGGGCTGTGGGGCTACATCGTCTTCAATCACTCACCGTCGCTTGTCGCCCAGGCCGGCATTGCGATCATCTGCCTCAGCGGCTTGGCGGCGGCGTGGCAACAGCGCAAGAAGGGTGGCTGACGACAGCGGCTTCATGATTTGCGCGGCGCCATGAAATACATCCAGATCAGCGCAATGAAGTACATCACCGGGATCAGGGTGAACAGCACGCTGTAGTTGTTGTGGGTCGCGGTCAGGACGGCGCCGACGATCTGCGTCATGAACATGCCGCCGATGGCCGCGCACATGCCGCCGAAGCCGAACACGGTGCTGATCATGTGCCGGGGCGTGTAATCCATGACCAGGCTCCAGATGTTCGCCGTCCAGGCCTGATGCGCACCCACCGCCAGGGCGATCGCCAGCACGGCCACCCAGAGACCGCTGGCGTTGGCGGCGAACACCACGCCAATGATCGTCATCGCAAAAATCAGCATCGACAGCAAGCGCGCGGTCATCGGGCGCATGCCCCGGCCGATCAGCCACGACGACAGGATGCCGCCGCCGATGCTGCCGAAATCGGCGGTCAGCCAGATCAGCATCAGCGGGATGCCCATCTGCGTCACGCTGATGCCCAGGTTGTATTGCTGATTCAGAAACGGCGGCAGCCAGTACAGATAGAACCAGAACACCGGCGCAGTGAGGGCGTAGGCGAGGGCGAAGGCCCAGGTGCCGCGCATCTTCAGGATCCGCGAGAGCGGTACTTTTTCCGCTTCAGTCTCAGTCTCAGGCTCGGCCTCGCTGTTGATGTAGGCCCGCTCACTGGCGCGCACGGTGGGATGTTCCTGCGGATTGAAATACGTCAGCCGCCAGGTGATGACCCAGACCAGCCCCAGCGCGCCCATGCAGATGAACGCCGCCTGCCAGCCCCACACCGTGAGGATCAGCGGCAACAGGGCGGGCGTGACCATCGCACCGACGTTGGTGCCGGCGTTGAATATGCCGGTGGCCACGGCGCGTTCGCCGGCCGGGAACCACACCCGGGTGACCTTGACGCAGGCCGGGTAATTCGCCGCTTCGGTCAGGCCGAGAATGAACCGGCAGACCATGAAGCCCGCTGCCGAAGTGGCCAGGCCATGGGCGCCTGTCGCAACACTCCACAGCAGCACCGCCAGAAAGAACGCGCGCTTGACGCCGACCCGATCGATGAAACGCCCCTGCAGCAGAAAACCGATGGCGTAACCGACCTGGAACCAGAAGTTGATGTTGGCGTAATCCATCGCCGTCCAGCTCATCTGTTTCGCCAGGATCGGTTGCATCACGCCGAGTGCGGCGCGGTCGATGTAGTTCAGGGTGGTGGCGAAGAACACCAGTGCCAGCATGCCCCAACGGGTTTTGCCGACGGCCAGGGCGCCGCGAATTTTTTCGCTCACACTGGCGTGGGGAGGCGCAGGGTGGGAGGCGACCGGGGCAGGCGAAGCAGAAGGGGACCGCATAAGCATCAAGCCTGTTTTGAAATTGTTATGGTGATGTCCGCGCGGCCAAGGCCTTGGCCCCGCATAGCGTCATAAAACTAACCGTATGGTTCATTTCAGTTGATGTCCCATGCAGCGGCGCGAATAATCCCATGAACGCCCGCCCGGTTCGAGCCCCATCATCGTGCCGAGCGCCATGTGATTATTCAGGAGCCACCCCCGCATGCAGCGATCGATCGCCACCGTTTCCTTGAGCGGCACCCTGCCGGAAAAGCTGGAAGCCATTGCCGCCGCAGGGTTTGACGGTGTTGAAATCTTCGAAAACGACCTGCTCTGTTACGACGGCAGTCCGCGCCAGGTGCGCCAGCTCTGCGCGGATCTGGGCATCGCCATCACCCTGTTTCAGCCTTTCAGCGACTTCGAGGGCTGTCGCCGCGAGCACCTGCAGCGCAACCTCGACCGTGCCGAGCGCAAATTCGACCTGATGCACGAACTTGGCACCGACCTGATGCTGGTGTGCAGCAATACCGCCAGCGATTCCCTGGGCGAGCGAAACATACTGCTCAGTGACCTTGGCTCGATCGCCGAGCGGGCTGGGGCGCGTCAGCTGCGCGTGGGTTATGAAGGGCTGGCATGGGGGCGTCACGTCAACACTTGGCAGCAGGTCTGGGATCTCGTCCGGCAGGTCGACCATCCCGCCCTCGGCGTGCTGCTCGACAGTTTCCACACGCTGTCGCTCAAGGGCGATCCGAGCGGGATTGCGCAGATTCCCGGCGACAAGATCTTCTTCGTGCAGATGGCCGACGCGCCGCTGCTGAACATGGGCGTGCTGGAGTGGAGCCGGCATTTCCGGTGTTTTCCGGGGCAGGGCGAGTTCGATTGCCCCGGTTTTCTTGCGGCGATCCTGCGCAGCGGCTACACCGGCCCGCTGTCGCTGGAGATTTTCAACGACGTGTTTCGCGCCGCGCCCACTCGGGCCAACGCCGCCGACGGCCTGCGTTCGTTGCTGTATCTGGAGGAGCAAACCCGCGCGCTGCTGGAGCAGCCATCTCAACCCGTCGCGCCGTTAGTGTTGTTCCATCCGCCGGCACCCAGCGCCTGCAACGGCGTCGAGTTTCTCGAGTTTGCCGTGGAGGATGCCCAGAGTGCGCGATTGGTCAGCTGGCTGCATGGCCTGGGCTTCGGCACCCTGGGTCAGCACCGCAGCAAAGCCGTGACCATGCTGGGGCAGGGCGATATCAATATCGTGTTGAACGCCGAGCGCTTGTCCTTACCTCAGATGCCTTTCGCTGCCGCTTCCTTCGCTGACTCAGCCCTTGAAGCCCCCGGCCCGTCGCTGCGCGCCATGGGGTTGCGGGTGGACAACAGCGCTGACGCGCTGGAGCGGGCGCGTCAGTTCAATGCCGAAATCTATAGGGGTCCGGTGGGGCCTGATGATCGGGAGCTCCCGGCGGTGCGTGCGCCGGACGGCAGCCGTATTTACCTGGTCAAGCCTGCCGCGGCTGGGCAATCGAGCTGGGACAGCGACCTCATCCTGAGCCCGCAGTCTCCGACGCAAAGCGGTTTGCAGTGCATCGATCATGTGGCCATGGCGTTGCCGGCCGACAGCCTGGACAGCCGGGTGCTGTTCTACAAAAGCGTGCTGGATTTTGTGGCCGATGCCGACCAGCTGCTGCCTGACCCTCACGGTCTGGTGAGGAGCCGGTCGTTACGCAGCCGTTGCGGCACCGTGCGCCTGCCGCTGAACACACCGGATCGCGGCAACACGGCAATCTCCCACGCACTGTCGAGCTACGGTGGCTCTGGCGTTCATCACATCGCCTTTGCCTGTGACGACATCTTCGCCCAGGTTGCCCGCGCCAAAGCGGCAGGCGTGCCGTGGCTGGCCATTGCGCAGAACTATTACGATGACCTGGGCGCGCGGTTCGGTTTCGACGCCGCATTCCTTGACGAACTGGCCCACCACAACGTGCTGTATGACCGCGATGCCGACGGTGGCGAGCTGTTTCACGCCTTCACCGAGGCGTTCGAGGGGCGTTTCTTTTTTGAAATCCTCCAGCGCAGGAAGGGTTACGCCGGGTACGGCGAGGCGAATGCGGCAGTGCGCCTGGCGGCAATGGCCAGGGCCCGCAGCGGCTCCGCACGGTTCTGATGACGTGTAGCGCATCGGCACGCACCACTTCCGTAACGCACAGGCGCAGCCCATAATCCCGCGATTCCACCGTGGTCGTGAGCCCCGCATGAAAACCGTTGACGACAGCCTCGCCGAAGCGCCCGTAGACGCCCCGCGCAAGTCCCGCAAGAACAATCCGGAGAAAACCCGCGACGGCATCCTTCAGGCGGCCGTCGCCGAGTTCGTCGCCCAGGGGCTCTCCGGCGCCCGCGTCGATGCGATCGCCGAACGCACGCAAACCTCCAAGCGCATGATCTATTACTACTTCAACAGCAAGGAGCAGCTGTACACCGAAGTGCTGGAGAAGCTCTACGGCGACATTCGCACCACGGAAAGCAGCCTTGACCTCGGCGTGCTCGCGCCTGAAGAAGCTGTCAGGCGGCTGGTGGAATTCACCTTCGATCACCACGACCGCAACGTCGATTTCGTGCGCATCGTGTGCATCGAAAACATCCACAACGGCGCCAACGTCAAACAGTCTCCGACCATCCGCGAGCTGAGCCGGAACGTCTTGCAGGCGCTGGACGACACCTTGCGGCGCGGCGAGCAGGACGGCGTGTTCCGGCCAGGCGTACAGGCCGTTGATCTGCACATGCTGATGAGCTCGTTCTGTTTCTATCGGGTGTCGAACCGCCATACCTTTTCCGAGATTTTCCAGATCGACCTGGAAGACGAAGCGGTCAAGGCCCGGCAAAAAGCGATGATCTGTGATGCGGTGATGCGCTACCTGATGCCGTGACCCGGCACGTTCAACGCCACGCTCGCCTGAGGACCCGACGATGTCGCAACGCCAATCCACGCTGATCGCCTTGTTGGTGGCCGTCACTTTTTTCATGGAAAACCTCGACGCCACGGTGATCGCCACGGCCATGCCGGAAATGGCCCGGACCTTCGGCGTCGCGGCGGTGGATCTGAATATCGGCATGAGCGCCTACATGCTGGCGATCGCCGCGTTCATTCCCCTCAGCGGCTGGTTGGCCGACCGACTCGGTTCACGCCGGGTGTTCGGCGGCGCCATCGTGCTGTTCACGGTGGCTTCGATGCTGTGCGGCATCAGCGACAGTCTTGAGACGTTCGTCGCCGCCCGGGTCCTGCAAGGCATGAGCGGCGCAATGATGGTCCCGGTCGGGCGCCTCGCGGTCATGCGCGCCACTGAAAAGAAAGACCTGGTGCGGGCCATTTCGCTGATCACCTGGCCCGGGCTGGTGGCGCCGATACTCGGGCCGCCCCTGGGCGGGTTCATCGTTACCCACGCGTCGTGGCCGTGGATTTTCTACCTTAACCTGCCCCTCGGCGTCACGGCGCTGATTGCCACCCTCATCCTCATCCCCAAGCGCAATGAAGTCAGCACTCGGCCGTTCGACCTGAAAGGTTTCCTGCTGCTGGGCGTGGCCTGCACGGCGCTGTTGTTCGGGATGGAACGGCTGGGGCAGGGCGATGGCAGTCAGTGGCCGGGCCTTGCGGTAACGGCGCTCGGCGTGGTCTGCGGCGCGCTGGCCTGGCGCCACATGCGTCGGCATCCGCAGCCGCTGATGAACGTCGCGGTGGTGCACATCCGCACCTTCAGCGTCAGTCTGCTGGGCGGTTCGGTGTTCCGGATCGCCATCAGCACGCTGCCGTTCCTGCTGCCGCTGATGTTTCAGCTGGGTTTCGGCCTGTCCGCGTTCGACGCCGGGCTGCTGGTGCTGGGGGTGTTTGCGGGCAACCTGGCGATGAAACCCTTTACCAGCGCAATCATGCAGCGCTGGGGCTTTCGTCAGGTGCTGTTGGTCAATGGCTGCATCGGTGTGGCGGCGATTGCCGCCTGCGCGCTGCTCGATCAGGCCATGGGCTGGCCGATGATCCTGCTGATCCTGTTCATCGGCGGGCTGTCCCGCTCGATGCAGTTCACCGCGTTCAACACGCTGGGTTTCGCCGACGTGCCCAAAACGCAGATGAGCGATGCGTCGACGATGTTCAGCATGTGCTTCCAGTTGAGCATGGGCTTGGGCGTCGCGATTGCTGCGCTGTTGTTGCGCGGCGCGATGGCCCTCCATGGCAACGACGGGCAGGCGATGACCGCTGATTTCCAGCTGACGTTTATTGGCGTCGCGGTGATCGCGGCCTTGGCGCTGCTGGATAACCGCCGGGTGTCGGCCCAGGCCGGTGCAGCGCTGCTGCAACCCAAGGCCTGACCTGCTGGCAAACACGAAGCGCCACTGGCCAAAACCACCAGACGTTCTGCGCGCTTTGACCATTGCCCATCGGCGCGGCAGAGCGGAGTATTTCGCCACTCCAACAATAAAAGTGTAAGGACGACACAATCATGCAGATCCAAGGCAAGGTATTTCTGGTCAGTGGCGGCGCGTCCGGATTGGGTGCGGCCACCGCGCAGATGCTCATCGACGCAGGGGCCAGCGTGATGCTGGTGGACGTCAACGCCGAGGCGCTCGCGGCCCAGGTGGAAAAATTGGGCGACAAAGCCCGCGCCAGCGTCAGCGACATCACCCAGGAAAGCGCTGTTCAGGCCGCGGTGGATGCAGCGCTCAGTGCGTTCGGCCATATCAACGGCGTCATCAACTGCGCCGGCATCGTCGGCGCAGAGAAAATCCTCGGCAAAGAAGGTCCCCACGGCCTCGACAGTTTCAGCCGGGTGATCAACGTCAACCTCATCGGCAGCTTCAACCTGCTGCGCCTCGCCGCTGTGGCTATCGCCGAAAGCACGGCCGATGCAGGCGGTGAGCGTGGCGTCATCATCAACACGGCGTCGGTCGCCGCCTACGACGGCCAGATCGGCCAGGCGGCGTACGCGGCCTCGAAGGGTGCCATCGTCAGCCTGACCCTGCCCGCCGCCCGTGAACTGGCGCGCTACGGCATTCGCGTCATGACCATCGCTCCGGGCATTTTCGAAACCCCCATGATGGCCGGCATGACCCCGCAAGTGCGCGAAAGCCTGTCGGCCGGCGTGCCATTCCCGCCACGCCTGGGCAAGCCCGAGGAGTACGCGGCGCTGGCCCGCCACATCATCGAAAACAGCATGCTCAACGGCGAAGTGATCCGCCTGGACGGCGCCTTGCGCATGGCCGCTCGCTAATCGAGGAAACCCCATCATGTCTTTGAACAAACGCCAGATGTTGAACGACGACCCCGTGGTGATCGTGAGCGCCGTGCGCACGCCCATGGGCGCCTTTCAGGGCGATCTCCAGAGCCTGACCGCGCCGCAACTGGGCGCCGCTGCCATCCGCGCCGCCGTCGAGCGCGCGGGCATCGATGGCGTGCAGGTCGACGAAGTGCTGTTCGGTTGTGTATTGCCAGCCGGGCTGGGACAAGCGCCGGCGCGTCAGGCGGCATTGGGCGCCGGGCTCAGCGATGACACGACCTGCACCACCCTGAACAAGATGTGCGGGTCGGGCATGCAGGCGGCGATCCTCGGCCACGACATGCTGCTCGCCGGCAGCGCCGACGTGGTCATCGCCGGTGGCATGGAAAGCATGTCCAACGCGCCGTATCTGCTGGAGAAGGCCCGCAGCGGTTACCGCATGGGCCACGGCCGGATCATCGATCACATGTTCCTCGACGGCCTCGAAGACGCCTACGACCGAGGCCGCTTGATGGGCACGTTTGCCGAGGAGTGCGCCGGGCTTGGAAATTTCAGTCGGGAAGCCCAGGACGGTTTTGCAGTCGCCTCGCTGACCCGGGCGCAGGAGGCCATGACGCGCGGCTGGTTCGACGCTGAAATCGTCCCGGTGGAAGTCACCGTCGGCAAGGAGCGCAAGACCATTCGCCAGGACGAACAGCCGCCCAAAGCGAAGCTGGACAAGATCCCGTTGCTGAAACCGGCGTTCCGCGAGGGCGGCACCGTGACAGCCGCCAACTCAAGCTCGATCTCCGACGGCGCCGCGGCCTTGACCCTGATGCGCCAGTCCGAAGCACAACGACGTGTGCTCAAGCCGTTGGCGGTCATCCATGGCCACGCCGCTTACGCCAATGAGCCGGGGCTGTTTCCGACCGCACCGGTGGGCGCGATCGATAAGCTGATGAGCAAGACCGGCTGGTCCCTGGCCGAGGTCGATCTGTTCGAGATCAACGAAGCCTTCGCCGTCGTCGCGCTGGTCACCATGGCCCGCCTGGAACTGCCCCATCACAAGGTCAACGTGCACGGCGGCGCCTGCGCGTTGGGCCATCCCATTGGCGCATCGGGGGCGAGGATTCTGGTGACCTTGCTGTCGGCGTTGAAGCAGCGTGGACTGAAGCGAGGTGTCGCGGCCATTTGCATCGGCGGCGGCGAGGCGACGGCAATGGCGGTCGAGCTTATCGTTTGATATCAATGGGTTGCGCCATGTTTCGCAGGTTAGATCTGTGATAGCGGCTGACTGGCGTTCTACATGATAAAAGGTCTATAAAACAATGAATTACACGACAATCCTCAAAGAGGTCAGAGGTCGCGTTGCACTCCTGACCCTCAATCGTCCAGAGGCGCTTAACGCCCTGAATGCGCAGCTTATTAGCGAACTCAACCATGCCCTCGATGAGCTGGAACGCGATCACGGCATCGGCTGCATCGTGCTGACCGGCTCGGCAAAAGCCTTCGCTGCCGGGGCTGACATCAAGGAAATGGCCGAGCTGAAATACCCGCAGATCTATCTGGACGACCTGTTCAGTGACAGCGATCGGGTGGCCAACCGCCGCAAGCCGATCATTGCTGCCGTCTCGGGCTTTGCCTTGGGCGGGGGCTGCGAGTTGGCGCTGATGTGCGACTTCATCCTGGCGGCCGACAACGCGCGCTTTGGCCAGCCGGAAATCAAGCTGGGCGTGCTGCCGGGCATGGGCGGGACCCAGCGTCTGACCCACGCGGTCGGCAAGGCCAAGGCCATGGAAATGTGCCTGACCGGGCGCCTGATCGACGCCGTCGAAGCAGAGCGTGCCGGGCTGGTCGCGCGCATCGTGCCCCAGGACCAGTTGCTGGAGGAGGCGCTCAACGTCGCGGCCGGCATTGCGGCGAAGTCGTTGCCGGCGGCCATGATGGTCAAGGAAAGCGTGAACCGGGCCTTTGAAGTCAGCCTGGCCGAAGGGATTCGTTTCGAACGCCGAGTGTTTCATGCAGCGTTTGCCAGCGAGGACCAGAAGGAAGGCATGGCGGCGTTCATCGAGAAGCGCGAGCCGGCGTTCAAGCATCGCTGATTCAGGTCAGGGCGGTGGCGCGTCTCAGGGGTGTCTTCTGGCGCCAGCGTGTATAAAATGCGCCGGTCGCCGAGGTTCACCCCCGGCTTGTCATCTTCGATCACCCTATTTTCAGCGTTTATCGCCATCGGCCCGACGCGCAAGACGCGTCGGATCCGAGCGATTTATCGCCACCGGAACAAGAGAGCAATCATGGGCGCACAGTGGAAGGTCAAACACAAAGAAGCGGCAGCCAACGCCAAGGGGCGTATTTTCGGCAAACTGTCCAAAGAGATCATGATTGCCGCACGCTCCGGCGCTGACCCCGACATGAACGCGCGCCTGCGTCTGGTGGTCGAGCAGGCCAAGAAAGCCTCGATGCCGCGCGAAACGCTGGAGCGTGCCATCAAGAAAGGCGCCGGTTTGCTCGGCGAGCACGTGCACTTCGAGAAACTCACCTACGAAGGCTTCGCGCCGCATAAAGTGCCGGTCATCGTTGAATGCCTGACTGACAACATCAACCGCACCGTCTCGGAAATCCGCGTGCTGTTCCGCAAGGGCCAACTGGGTGCCGAGGGTTCGATTACTTGGGATTTCGATCACCTGGGGATGATCGATGCGGTTGCTGCATCACCCGAAGCGGACGCCGAGGAAGCCGCCATCGAAGCCGGCGCTCAGGATGTTGAACAAGGCGAAGAGGGCGTTGCGACGTTCTACACCGACACCACCGACCTCGACGCCGTGTGCAAGGCGCTGCCCGAGTTCGGCTTCACCGTTGAATCCGCCAAGATCGGCTACCGCCCGAAAAACCCGGTTGAAGGCCTGAGCGACGAGCAGATGGCCGAAGTGGAAGCCTTCCTCGAAGCGATCGACAGCCACGATGACGTGCAAAACGTGTACGTCGGCTTGGCGGGGTAAGGCTGACCGGGCCAACTGACTGAATCGGTCGTTGTAGGACCGGCTTCAGCCGGGAAGGCGTCGATGGGTACACTGCGAAATCGAGGGTGTCCACGCTGGCCTCTTCCCGGCTGAAGCCGGTCCCACAGGTTGCGCGGCGTGCTCTTGATTGGGTCCTACTGATTAAACTGCTGCTCGATCTCCGCAAAGCCGGGCCGCTGCATTACATCCGCCTGCACGCAACGCCGCGCCAGTGCCCGCAACCCGGCAACCTGCGAATCGCTATCCCGGCAGCAGTCCAGCAATTCCCCCAGCAATAGCCCGAACGCGCGCACTTCAACGCGCTCCAGCCTGCGTCCCGTTTCTTCATCCGGGTAAAACGCCGCTGCGCCGAAATCCCCCAGCAGGCTGTCCCCACCTTCGTTCCAGAGAATGTTGTGGCCGTACAGGTCACCGTGGTTGATCCCATGCCCGTGCAAATGTGCGCACGCCGCTGCGATCCCGGCGGCCATACGCTTCACGATGGACAGAGTCAGCCGGGTGTCGACGTACGTGTCCCGTGTGCAGGATTCAAGGGTCGGCGGACGCGCAAGGGTCACGAAAGAAGGCGAAATCAGCTCCATCATCAGACCGCGAGCGCCCTGCGGGTGGTCCTGGATCTGCCCGAGCACCGGAATCAGATGAGCATGACGACCCGCCGCAATGCACGCCTGCATCTCGTTCAACGGCGAGCCGTCGCTGGTGACATCGCCCTTGTACAGCTTCACCGCGACGTCCAGCGCCGTCGCGTCCTGGTCCGGGCGCCACTGGGCCTGTTGAATCACCCCGGACGCGCCTTCGCCCAGCACCTGTTGCAGCGTCAGTTGCGGCCACGGGATCTGCCGGATTGGCGCTTCGGTGTGGATGTCGTTCAACGGATTGCCGGCAAACGCCAGCCAGGCCAGCGCGGGCATCTCCAGCAACCAGCGCGACAGTTCATGGAAATCGTTGACCGCGATCCGCACCAGTTCCAGGCGCTGACAGCGGGCCAGTGATTCCGGCAATTGCCGCAGCCGGTTGCCCGCGAGCATCAGCTTCTGCAGGTGCGCACAGTCGCCGATGGCTTCAGGCAGGGTTTCGATGCGGTTGTCGGTCAGCACCAGGGAGCGTAACGAGGGCGGTAATGCTCTAGGGGGAACATCGACGATCTCGCAGGCCTTGAAGCCGACGAAGAACAGCTGCTCGCACAGGCCCAGGCATTCCGGCAGGCGGGTAAAGGGATTATTCGAACAGAACAGGATTTTCAGGCGCTTGAGCCGGTGCAGGTCGGCGGGCAGGTCAGTCAGCCGATTGCCGCTGAGGTCCAGCACCTCCAACGAATCGGCGAGGCTAAAAATCTCCTCGGGAAATCCACTGAGGTCGGCACTGAGATTGAGCCGCGTGATGCCTGCCAGTTTGCCGGCACGCAGGTCTGCAAGGGTGTGCATGGGGGGAAGGGTGCCTGTGATCAATGGGCGGCCATGATAACCAGTCAGCCCGGTCGTTGCTCGTTTGCTACGAGCGCGACGGGTGAGGGATCAATTCAGGCAGCGGTCCAGCAATTGATGCATGCGCTCAAGGGACGGCGCCGATTCGGCGTACAAGATGCGGTAGACCATGGGCGCGACGACGGCGTCGACCAGATCATCCGCCGAAGGACTCTGTTCACCGCGCTCCCGGGCGCGGTCGATGATGATCTGCAGTTGATCGCGGACCATGTTCAGGCACTTGCCCGAGCACAGCGTCGCGCTGCTGGCGACCACGTCGCGCATCATTTCGCGGCCCGGCGCCGAGTTGGTTTCTTCGAGATAGACCTCGACCCACGTGCGCAGGTCATCGCGCAGGTTGCCGCAATCCACCGGTTCGTCGGGGCGCAGACGCTCGACAGCGGCGTCGGCCAGCAACGAGGTCAAGTCGCCCCAGCGCCGGTAAATGGTCGACGGCGTGACACCGGCGCGGGCCGCAATCATGGGCACGCTGAGGGCCGAACGCTCCTGCTCCTGGAGCAGATCGCGGACCGCCGCGTGAATCGATGTCTGCACCCGGGCACTGCGGCCGCCGGTGCGAATGCCTTCTTTGATAGCCATGGTGCGGACCCTAACACAAAGTATTTGCTTTAAGCAGACGCTGCTCGCACACTGCTAAAGCTAATTAATAGCTTTTGTGGCGTGCTTTTTCGGGAGAGTGTACTCGTGTCTGATTCTTTGCAGAACCCGCAAGTCGATGGTCGGGGGCGGAGCCACCTGGTATTTCTGGCTTTCGTGCTGCTGTGTTTCTTCGCCGCGTCCAGTGCGCCGACGCCGCTTTACCACCTCTATCAACAGGCGTGGGGCTTTTCCTCGGCGCTGTTGACGGTGATTTTCGCCGTCTACGCCTTGAGCCTGTTGGCGACGCTGCTGATGTTCGGCTCGCTGTCGGATTACCTCGGTCGCCGTCCGGTGATCTTCATCGGGCTGCTGCTGGAGATCGTCTCGATGCTGCTGTTCATCGCTGCCACCGACGTCAGCTGGCTGATCGTTGCGCGGGTGCTGCAAGGCGTGGCGACGGGCATCGCCACCAGCGCGTTGGGTGCCGCGATGCTCGACAGTGACGCGCAGCAGGGTCCGCTGCTCAACAGCATCACGCCGATGTTCGGCATGGCACTGGGCGCCCTTGGCACCAGTGCGCTGGTGGAATACGCGCCGCTGCCCATGGGCCTCGCCTATGGTTTGCTTCTGGCGGCGTTCGTCGGTCAGGCGGTGTATCTGTTGTGGATCGCTGAAACAGTGACGCCGCAACCGGGCGTGCTGAAAACCCTGCGGCCGCGGCTCGCCGTACCGGCCCAGGCGCGGGGGACGCTGTTGCTGGTGTTGCCCGCGGACATCGCCGCCTGGGCGCTGGGCGGGTTTTTCCTGTCGCTCGCGCCGTCGCTGCTGACTGCCGCGACCGGTTCGACCTCGGTACTCAACGGCGGCTTTGCCGTGGCAGCGCTGACCATCAGTGGCGCGATTTCGATCCATAACCTGCGCCTGCGCGCGCCCCGGTTGGCATTGCTGGTGGGCTGCAGTTTTCTGGCGATCGGGGTTTCAGTGATTCTGGCGGCGGTGAATCTGGGCTGGCTGTGGCTGTTCTTCACCGGCGCCGTGGTCGCGGGGGTTGGCTTCGGGGCCAGCTTCCTCGGCGCCCTGCGGCTGTTGCTGCCATTGGCCCACGCCCACGAGCGCGGGGTGCGCTGATGGCGGCCTTTCTGGCCTTGAGTTATCTGGCGTTTTGCATACCGGCGTTGCTGGCCGGCGTGTCGATCAAGACGGCAGGACTGGTGACCACCACGAATGTCTATGGCGGGGTGGTGGTCTTGCTGGCGGTGTCGGCGCTGGCCGGTCTGGTGATTCAGCGAGCCGGCCGCGCCAGGGCTGCCTGATCCGCGTTATCGGTTATGACGCAGAATCGAAAAATTCAGCGCCGACGCCACGGTCAGCCACACCAGATAGGGGAACAGGATCAGCCCGGTGATGAGGTCCAGCTGGATCCCCAGCACAACCATCGCGGCAACCACCAGCCACAGCAGCAAGATAATGATCATGCCCGCCATGATCCGGTGGGCGCCGAAGAACACCGGCGTCCACAGCGTGTTCAAGGCAATCTGCGCGGCCCACAACGCCAGCACGGTCTCACTGCCGGGGGTCAGGGTCAGGCGATAACCGGCCCAGGCCAGCAGCAGATAAATGGTCGTCCAGGCCACCGGAAACACCCAGTTGGGCGGGGTGAACCGTGGTTTTTGCAGCGATTCATACCAGCTGCCGGGTTTGAAAATGATGCCGGTGCTGGCCGCCGCGCAGCAGGCAATGAGGTAAATGTAAAAAGTCATGTGGGGTCCTTTGCTGAAACCATTTGAGGTGCAGGCCCTGGGGCCGTCTCGGCATTGGATGCGTCTGCGCCGGAAAAATCCGTATCTGCCCAGAGAGATTAATCGCGAGCCAGCCCGTGGAGATGATCACCCATCCAGTCCTGGACTGAGCGCGCAACAGGTCGCGCACATCCAGTTGCTCGTCGAACAGGCGGAGGGGTTTACGGCGGCGCGGCGGCGGTATGACAAAGCAGCGGTGTGACGTGCCAGCGAGGGAGGCGGCGAGCCGTCCGGTCAGGACTGATCCGCCAGTTGGCTGAGCCGTTCCTGTACGGCGTCGTCGAAGATCATGTACAGCGTTTCTACGTCTGGCGGGCGAAGACGTCTGCTGGTCTCCAGGCTGAGGATGAAACTGATTTCCATGGCGGCCTCGCGTTCGAGGTCTTCCTTGGTGGTGGCGGCGTTCAACGCGCGCACCAGATCGTCGATCGCACCCTGAATGGGTTTGGGAAGCCGAAGTGCAGCGATTCGCTCTTGAGGCATTGCTCAGTCCTGGGGGGTTGGGTTTGGCGGCGAACCGAAAGGCGTGAAGCCCTGGAGCCTGGGATCGGGGGCGTATTGTGGCCGAGTTACAGCGCAGATCCCACCAGTGGAAACAAAATAGTGAAATGACAGCCCTTGCCTTCGCCCTCGCTGTGGGCGGTAACGCTGCCGCCATGGGCTTCCACCAGCTGCCGGACCACCGTCAGCCCGATGCCCAGTCCCGAGCCATTGAAGCCGATGGCCTGGGTGTCCTGCACATAAGGATCGAAGATCACCGGCAATGCCTGGGCGGAAATGCCGATGCCGTTGTCGGAGACCACGATCTTCAAGCCTTCCGGAACGGTCTCGGCACGCAGTTCGATGTTGCCGCCGCACGGCGTGTATTTGGCCGAGTTGGTCAGCACGTTGGTGAAGATCTGCACAATCCTGATGTGATCACCGTTGACCCGTACCGGCGCGTCGGGAAGGCTGACGTCCATGTGCAGGTTTTTCTTGTGCATCAGCGGCGCGCAGGCGTCCACCGCTTCCTGAATGATCTGCACGATGTCGAGGTGGGCGTAGCTCAGGCGCAGCTTTCCGGTGCTTGCCCGGGAGACGTCGAGCAAGTCTTCCACCATGCGCGACAGATGTTGCACCTGACCTTCGATCAGGTTGCGCATTTCCGGCAGTCTGTCGCTGGACGTGCGCACCATGCGCTCGGCAATCATGCTGATGGGCGTCAGCGGGTTGCGCATTTCATGGGCTACCGAGGCCATGGCCGTGCGTTGCTGGGCCAGCGCCTGTTCAGCCTGGGCTTGCAACGTCTGCGCGTGGAGCGCAGAAATCACCAGATGCTCGTTGGCCTCGCGCAGATCCTGATAGACATCAGCGTGCGCACTGGCAGCGGGCGCTTGTGCCTGCGCCTGCGCCGCCAACGCCGCCAGCACCAGTTTCTGATTGGCTTCCACCAGCAATTCGATATGCAGCCCGGCGCCGGCAGAGGCTTCGGCCTCGTGCAGCTCTCGGCGCAGGAACGCCAGGTGCGCCAAGGCCCGTTCCTTTTTGTGCGCGAGTCGCTCGAATTCTCGGTCGGCGTCTGTGCCTCCGGTTGCGTCCTTGCTGTCGAATTCGCTCATGGCAATGCGCTCATCGAATGGTGTCTCCCGGTTCAGCAACCCCTGGCGACAGCCGCGTCGGGCGTCCGCCCAGCAGCCCTTCCTGATTATGCAGCCGGGTGCCGATCTGCAAGCCGTTATCGTCGATGCGGTACAGCCGGAGTTCATCCGAGTGAGCGCTGGCCCGGACCTTGACCACCGCCATGATGCGCTGCAAGCGGCTGTCGATCTCGATGTAGCGCTGGACGATGATGGCATCCGTAAGAAAGGCCGTGCCGTAAGGACTGAAGCGCAGATCCGTGTAGCGGTCTTCCAGTTCCGAGGTCATCAATACACTGACCCCGGTGCTGGTCAACGCATTGACCATGCGCGACAGGGATTCGCGGAAGTCTTCGCGGAAGGCGGGCGCCACGGCCAGCTCGAACCCGGACAGCGAGTCGATGACCACACGCGTTGCGTCCAGCCGGCGGATTTCGCTGAGCAGCTGCTGCACAATCTCGTCGATGGACAGGTCCGGCACCCGTCGGTCGACGACGCCTACTTTGTCCATGTGCACCAGACGCGTGAGTTCGGCGTTATGCAGGTGGTTGGGTCGCTGTTCGAAAACGGCGATCACGCCTGTTTCGCCGTTGCGCGCACCCTCTTCGAGAAAGGCCGCCGCCAGCAGGCTTTTGCCAGAGCCGGAAGGGCCGGCAACCAGCAACGAATAGCCCCTGGGCAGGCCGCCGCCAAGCATATCGTCCAGATGCGGCACGCCCATCTTCAGCCGCTGCTGAGGGCTGCCATGGTTGAGCGCGGCGCGGTCCTGAAGCGTGACCGCGGCCGGTGGAAACACCGTAATGCCCGAATCGGCGATGCGGAAGGTATGCAGCCCGGGCAGCGTCGGCTGGCCGCGCATCTTCATGATCTCCATCTTGCGCACCATGGAGTTGCGCTGAACGCTCTGGCGCAGCCAGATCAGCCCATCGGCAACGGTGAAGATCGGGTTGCTGTCGAGCTCGTTGAAATACTCCCCCAGCAGGAAGGTCGTCGCCTGCCAGGTGGTCATCAGCATGCCCAGCTGCTGCACGAACTGCGGCAGGTTGTTTTTGGGATTGCAGTCGGTTTCGCTGGCCAGCACGACGGAGCGGAACGAGTCCACAAACACCAGGGCAGGGCTGTGGGCCTCGACTTCGGCGACGATGCGCCGCAGCACTTCGTCCAGATCGCCAGCCAGGGTGTCATCCGCCAGATTGACGTAGCGGATCGAGCGGTTCACCGCTTCTTCGTCGAAAAAGCTGAACTGCTGTTGGTAGCGCAGCATTTTCAGCGGCGGCTCTCCGAGCACCGTGAAGAAGATCGCCGGGCGTTCGGGCGTGGCCAGGGCGAACATCATCTGATGGGCCAGCGTGGTCTTGCCACAGCCGGGCGGACCGGCGATCAGGTTGAAGGAAAACTCCGGCAGGCCGCCACCCAGAATCTCGTCGAATCCCGGTACGCCCGTTGCCAGACGGTTGATCGTGACTTTACTACTCATCGTGAAATGTCCTGGGCAGGCGGGCCGCTGAAAGAGTGTTCCCACACGTCAAGGAGCAGCCGTGCAGCGAGTGATGGTCCGATCAGCGTGGCAAGTAATGCGTGAAAAGTGTTCAGAACTTCCTGGCCGAACAAGAGCGCGTCGGCTATCGACTCTTCGGCCAGTAACGCCTTCAATTGTTGAAGATCCATGCCCACGGCCAGCATCTTGTAGTTGTCTCCAGCCAGCGGGTGCTTTGATATGTAGAGATGAAGGCTGCGGCGATGCAGGGCGGCAACACCTTTCGGCCCTATGATTGGGGTCAGGGAGGTATTAATGTCCTCGAACATCGAAGTAATTGCTTCAGCGACCTCGGAAAGTTCCGCGCTGCCATTGACCCGATGGGTCAGGCATGTGGCAATTCGTTGGCCTGCTTCGCTATCGGCAAACATGGGATTAAGTTCTGGTAGGTGTCAGTGGATAGTACACGTTCTTGCCCGAACGGACAGACGCATGAAGCGTGCGGCGCTCTGCCGCGCAGGCCCTCAGGCTTCACCGGGCCCGTTCCGCCGATCAAAGGTGGGGGAGACTCAATTGGAGGCGAGTTCCACGGCGAGCGGTTTGGTCAACGCCCGGCGTCGTCTTAATTCTATCCATCGGGATGAATATAAATGCGTCGGTGGCTCTCGGGGCAGGTTGGATAATGCGGACGGTTATTCATTTGGAGGGCGTGAAGTTTAAGCACGCCATAACTATTCAATCAAACGAGTGATTGCGTAAGTTGCAGGACGGCGAATAAGTGCTCGCTGTTTATTTATGATCGATAACGTAAAAGTGTTCGACTGAATTGTTTGCATGGGTCAGTTGAATGGAAAATCCCCACGCATCATCTTCTCGGCGTACCCCTCATTGGCCGAGCGTGCCGCGTTCAATGTGTAGCGGGAATGCCCCGGGTTTGTATCGCTCAAGTTACAAAGGCGTCCGCCGACACCCTGTTCAGGAAGTCTATTACTCACTTGAACAGGGAAGTGCCATGTCAGCGATTTCTTCGGTCACCTCATCCGCGGCATTGATGCCGGTGGTCAAACCGGCGGCCACCGTCGCGGTGAATGACGGCGCCGTTGCTGGCACCACCAGCGCCTCGCCGTCGTCCGTCGTCATGCTGGGCCAGGACGCCAAGGTCAGCGAGCCGCTGACCTACAACGTCCGCGGGCTGATGGGGGATGGCAACGTCCCGCCGGCCTGGGAGTACACCCGCCAGGACAAAGTCTCGCTGGCGATGGCGGGCAACTTCAGCACCTCCGCCACGGCGGGGCGTTTCCAGGGCTTGGGCGCAACGTTGCTCAGTCAGTTGGCCCAGACCGGCCAGAATATTTCCCAATCGGTGCTGCGCTCGACGACCGGCAAAGCGCTGGAGCCGGCGGAACTCGCTGCCGCCCAGGACCGCCTGCACAGTAATCCGGCCAACAGCATCAGCCTGACCCTGAAAACCGCCAGCGGCAAAACCATCGAGCTCAGCCTTGCCAGTCAGGACGATGGCCTCGCGGTGCAGGCCCAGGTGAGCGGCGGCGACCTCAGCGACGACGAGCTGAACGCACTGAACGCCATGGCGGACGGCTTTCAGTCGGCGATCGACGGCCTGACGGCCAAGCCGCCGACCCTGAAACTCGACGCCCTGACCCATTTCGACGCCAAGGCCTTCGCCTCCGTAGAGTTGAAAACCAGCCTCAAGCTGGAAGACGGTAGCGCCCAGACCCTTGATCTGCATGCCGACGCCGACCAGCGTTCGGTGCGCATGAGTGGCGCGCTGGGCAATCTCGACCTTTCGGTTGACCTGAAAAACGCGGCCATTCGTGGTGACAGCGCTCAGCAGGCCAAGGCGCTGGACGGCTATGTCAGCCAGATCGAGGCGGCGCGCAAGCGTGGCGACGGCGATGCACAGTTGCTGTCGATGTTTGAGGACGCCTTCAAAACCCTGCACAGCCAGTACCCGGACACCCGCGTTTCCTCGGCGCCGCAGACCGTCAACTCGATTGAGCTGACCGACACTGACCACGGCCTGTTGACCGGCCTCGGCGACTTCAGCGCGTCGGTCAGCGAGAAGAGCGTCGAGGGCAACCCGGGCCGCCCCGGTGAGCTCGATTCCTTTGCTTACACCTTGTCGCAGACCACCCAGTCCAAGGGACGCGATCAGATGAACCGGACCATCGTTCAGAACCAGCAATCGCAGCTGACCGCCAGTTACCACAAGCCCCTGCCAGGCGGGCAAAAGCTGGCGTTGAGCACCGATCCGACAACACAGAATTACCTGTATTACCAGGTCAGCGACCAGGCCAGCAGCAAGACCAGCATCGGCTATAAAAAAGGTGAGTTGGTCGATGCGACGCTGAGTCAGTCCGCCAGCCAGTCGACGCGCATTGCCAAGTACGTAATGGGCCGCCTGGAGAAAGACACCCACACGCCGACCTCCACCTCCAAAACCCAGAACTTCCTCAGCGTGCTGCAGCAGGCCTTGCAACAGGACAAAGAGGCGAAGCAGGGCCGTGGCGCGTCGACGCTGAAAGGCACCCTGGCCGGGATTCACGCCAAGGTGCTGCTGCAGAGCGATCCGTCGAAGCTGGATGGCTGATAGCGGTATAGCCTTGGTTTTCCGGCGCGCCGTCCGACGCATTCCCGGCCAAAGCCGGTCCCACTAAGTGCGCGTCGTTCCTCATATCGAGACACTGCCAGAACCATTGGCCGCGCACGATGCTTTTTGTGGGACTCGCTTCAGCCGGGAAGGCGCCAGTGGGATCAGCCTCAGATTCCGGCCTTGCTCCAGCCGCCAGGCGCTCGATGTCCTCAACCTGACAAACCTCAAGCATCCGGCTATAAACAAAGCGTGCCAAGCACCTTGATGTCCCCAGAGGCTAAAAGCCCGGAGTGTGATCGATGATTGACCGTGAGCCACCGTATCCCCGCAAACCGCCGCTCAGTAATTCCCAAAAACTCGCACGCCTGGCCGGCATTGGCCTGATCGTTCTGGTCGTCGCGGGCGCCTTCGCCTACGTCAATGGCAGCCTCGCCCCCCAGCGACTGACCCCCGCGCGGGTCGTTGACGTGTTCGAACGCAACAACGGTGTGCATCCCGGTTACCGTCGCAACCACCCGAAAGGCATCTGCGTGGCCGGCTACTTCGAGAGCAACGGGGCCGCGGCCAGCCTGTCCAAGGCCGAAGTCTTCGCCAGCGGGCGCACGCCGGTGATCGGGCGTCTGGCCGTGCCCACCGGCAACCCGTATTCCCCTGACAGCGCCGCGCCCCTGCGCAGTTTCGCCGTGCAGTTCACCCAGCCCAACGGCCAGCAATGGCGCACGGGCATGAACAGCATGCCGGTGTTTCCGGTCGCGACGCCTGAAGCGTTCATTGACCTGCAGATCGCCACCGGGCCTGACCCCAAGACCGGCAAACCCGACCCGGCGAAGCCCCCTGCGTTCTTCGCCGCACACCCGGAAGCCCAGCCTTTTCTGGCGTGGGTCAAGACGGCCAAGCCTTCGGCCAGTTTCGTCACCGAGACCTACAACAGCGTCAACGCCTTCGTGCTGGTGGACGCCAGCGGCAAGCGCCAGCCTGTGCGCTGGAGTCTGGTGCCGGAAGCCACCGATGCAGCGCCGGCGCCTGACGCCAAGGAATATCTGGACAAGGACCTCAGCGACAGACTGGCCAGCGGCCCACAACGCTGGAAGCTGATGCTGACGCTGGCCAACCCCCAAGACCCGACCAACGACGCGTCCAAAGCCTGGACCGGCGAGCACAAGACCGTGGATGCCGGGACCCTGGTGGTCAATTCCGACAGCCCGCAACTGGATGGCGACTGCCGCGACATCAATTACGATCCGCTGATTTTGCCCAGCGGCATCGAAGGCTCGGATGACCCGCTGCTCGCCGCGCGCTCGGCGGCCTACGCTGCGTCCTACATGCGCCGCACCAGTGAAGTCGATCAGCTGAAAGCCGAGCCCGCCCAGGAGAAACAGCCATGAGTACGCCCGTCAAGCATTTCGCCCCACTGGCGCGCCTGCTGCACTGGCTGATGGCGCTGATGGTCATCGCCATGCTGTTCATCGGCGCCGGCATGGTGGCTTCGGTGTCCGAGCGCCACGAGTGGCTGCTGAACCTGCACAAGCCCCTCGGCATCGCGATTCTGTTGCTGGTCATCGTCAGGATTGTCGTCCGGGTCACTACTCAAACGCCGCCGTTGCCAGCTGACTTGCCGGCCGTGCAGGCGCTGGCCGCCAAGCTGTCCCATTACGTGCTGTATGGCTTGATGCTGGCGATGCCGCTGATTGGCTGGGCGATGATTTCAGCCGCCGGGGATCCGGTCATGCTCGGCAGTTCGGTGCGCCTGCCGTCCATCGTCGCGGCAAACCCGGAGACCTTCGCGCTGCTGCGCAAGGCCCACGCCTATCTGGCGTACCTGTTCTTCCTGACAATTCTGGCGCATCTGGCTGCCGCGCTGTTTCACGGCTGGGTGAGGCGGGATGAGGTGCTGGACAGCATGCTGCGGGGTAAATCGCGGGGTTGATGTTGCCGTGATCGACCGCTGCGAATAAGGCAGACGACATCGCCAGTGGGCTTAACCCCGCTGGCGATGTCGTTTATGGACGCCGGTCAACCTGTCGACATCAGGCGGCGGTTCAGCGCAAGACGGACACCATCTGTCCCAGGGTGGTCAGCACATCGCGGGCCAGCTGTTTCGAACGCTGGCCCGACCAGCCGGTAACGACATCGGGGGCGTCGTCGTTGTCCTTGAACGGCATTTCCAGCGTCAGCGACAGGCACTTGTAGCGCTCGCCGACGCTGTTGCACGCCAGGTTCATGTTGGCCTTGCCCGGCGCCGATTTCGGATAGCCGTATTGGCTCTGGAAGTCCCGGGTCAAGCCGCTCAATCGCGCGCGGAAGTCAGCTTCCAGTTGCGCTTGCTGGTCGGTGTACCCCGGATTGCCTTCGCAGGCGGCGGTGAAGACGTAGGGAATTTCCTCATCGCCGTGTACGTCGAGGAACATGTCCACGCCGTATTTTTCCATCTGCTCTTTGACGAAGAACACTTCCGGGCTGAGCTCGGGGGTCGTGTCCTGCCATGCGCGGTTCAGGTCCTTGCCTTGGGCGTTGGTGCGCAGATGCCCGTGGAACGAACCGTCCGGGTTCATGTGCGGCACCAGATACAGGTCCGCCGAGGCCAGCAAAGCCTCTAACTCAGGGTCGTTTTCCTGGAGCCGCTCGATAATGCCTTCCATGAACCACTCGGCCATGTGCTCGCCGGGGTGCTGTTGCGCGATGATCCAGATGTTGCGCTTGCCCGCCGCGCCGTCGCCCTTTCGCAGCAGCGGAATATCACGGCCTTCGACGCTCTTGCCGGTGGCGATCAACTGGGTGCCGGCCTGGTTCAGCGCCTGACCCACCAGCCAGTCGTGGCGCTCGCGGCTGTAGGGTTCGAAGTAGGCGAACCACACCTGGGATTCGCTGGGCGTCAGCTCGAAGTTCAGCGCTTTGCCGTCGAACTGGCTAGGCACGCGGAACCAGGTGTTCTGATCGTAGGAGGCCACTGCGTTGTAGCTGGTCCAGGCGCGGTTATAGCTCGACTCGCCGGCGTTGGTCAGGCTGAAGCCGTGGGGCTCACCGATCTGCAGGCCGTCAACCTTGAAATGGAACCATTGGAAATGCGCGCTGCGGGTGTCGGGGCGAATCGCCAGTTGCACGGCTTTGGGATCACTGGCGTCGAGCACGACGATGTTGCCGCTGTCAAAATCGGCGGAAATGGAAAGGGCGGTTTGAGTCACGGGAGCGTCCTGGTTGCATGATCTGCCATTACGAAGCCATCGGAGAGGCAAGCAGGCCATACCTGATTGCCTCGCTGGGCTGTTATGACAATTACTTTACACGCAACCGCTAGGGGGACGGCGACAGAATAGTTCGCCAAAGAGTCAGGGGCGGCTTCAGCTATAGGCTTCGGCGGTGACCAGCAGGCCGCACAGCAACATCGTCACCAGCAACCAGCCGAAATAGACCCGCGGTTTGTGCCGATGCCAGCCACTGGCGCCGAGGACCGCGGCGGGTGCATGCAACGTGCGCCAGAACTGCTCGCTGTTCTGAAACGCCGCCAGGTGCCGGGGATCGGCGTCGAGCCAGTGACGAAACTCGATGCGCTGACTCGCCGTGGCCTGGGGGCTCTGCAGGTGCACGTACCAGCCCAGGGCCTGAAGCAGAATCGCACGGGACGGGTCATGTTCGGCGGGCTCGCTGACGCAGTGCTCAAGCGCAACCGTCATGCAGCGTTCGACGGTGCGAGCGTCCACGTCAAGCAGGCGGGCGATATCAGTGTAGGAAAGGGCGTCGAGACGGCTCAGCAGGAAAACCTGCAGCACCCTGCGCGGCAGCCGCTGAAGGCGGCGTCGGTAAAGATCAGTTTCGGCGCTCGGGCCCGGGGAGGGCGACACGGGGGAGGCGGTCATCAACGAGTCGAGGAGCTGAGTCATGGCGTCTTGCTCACTGTTTGAATAGCGGCGGTCGCGGAAAACAACGTCGTGAATGTGGAGGTTTTTACTGAATGTGTCAGTTTTTGACAGCTGCAACGGCCCATCGCTCGATCCATTTGCTATGATGCGCGCCATCGAAAAGGCAGATCACTGTCGAACCCTCTTCATTAGCCTGAAGACGCAACACCCGACCGAACCCAGACCCGAAAAGGGCATAAAAAAAAGACCCGGCCATAAGCCGGGTCAAAAACCGTGATTAGCCTGATGAGGAGATAATCCGGAAGCCGACCTAAGGCTTCTGGGTTACCAACCAGTCTCGCGACCGGTTGCGCTCAATAATAATCATTCCCATTTGAGAGTCAATGCTTTTTCCGCCCGCCGGTGAAAAGAGTTTTTCTGCGTGGGCGATCTTTGCCTCCGCCTTAGTCACCCGGCAGCTCAGTCAATCGGCAATTCTGTCGTGCGCTTCACCACACTCATCGCTATGTTCGAATGCGCCTCCTGCACATGGGGGCTTTGCAGCAGGTGGTCGCGCAGAAAACGCTCGTAGCTGGCGATGTCCTGCACGACGACTTTGAGCAAGAAATCCATGTCCCCGGCCATGGTGTAGCACTCCAGCACTTCGCGAAATCCGGTGATCGCCTCCTCGAACTCCGTCAGGTACTTGCGCCCGTGCCCGGACAGCTTGACGTCGACGAACACGGTCATGGTCAGCCCGAGCTTGGCCGGGTTGAGCAAGGCGACCTTGCGCTCGATGATGCCTTCTTCTTCCAGGCGATTGATGCGCCGCCAACAGGGCGATTGCGAGAGTTCGACACGCTCGGCGATCTCGGCGGCGGAGAGATTGGCGTCGTGTTGCAACAGACGGAGGATCTTGCGATCGATGGGGCTGAGCTTGACCTGCATGAATTGACCCTTTTTTATTCTTGAACGGGAACGGGCATGCACGATATGAGCAGATTCGCGCCGATTTAGGAAGAAAAAGCCTGTACCGGGCAGGCAATATTTTGTCTGTGACCGTTGGGCTGAACCGTCCTGGCGGCGAGGCGCTGGCAAGGCTGTAAAATGCCGCTGGCGCCGCATTCAAAACGCACTAATAAAAATAAAGGAGTGCCTGAATGTCCCTGGCTGATATTCGTCTGGACGATAAGTACCGACTCGCAACCGGCAATCTGTACCTGACCGGAACCCAGGCGCTGACCCGCCTGCCGATGCTGCAGAAGCAGCGCGACGAAGCCCGCGGGCTCAACACCGCCGGGTTCATCTCGGGCTATCGCGGCTCGCCGTTGGGCAACCTCGATAAGAGCCTGTGGGACGCCAAGGAATATCTCCAGCAGAACGCCATTCATTTCCAGCCCGGCGTCAACGAAGAGCTCGCCGCGACGGCGGTCTGGGGCAGTCAGCAAGTCAATCTGTTCCCCCACGGCAAATACGACGGCGTCTTCGCCCTCTGGTACGGCAAAGGCCCGGGCGTTGACCGCTGCGGCGACGTGTTCAAGCACGGCAACTCGGCGGGCGTTGCCGAAAAGGGCGGCGTGCTGATCCTCGCCGGCGACGACCATGGCTGCAAATCCTCGACCATCGCGCATCAGAGCGAACACGCCTTCATCGCTTCGATGATTCCGGTGCTGAACCCCAGCAACGTCCAGGAAATCCTCGATTACGGCATCATCGGCTGGGAGCTTTCGCGCTACAGCGGGTGCTGGGTGGCGATGAAGACCATCGCCGAAAACGTCGATTCCTCGGCCGTGGTCGAAGTCGATCCGCTGCGCATCCAGACGCAAATCCCCGAAGACTTCCAGATTCCCGAAGGCGGCCTGCACATTCGCTGGCCCGACCCGCCCCTCGCTCAGGAAGCGCGCCTCAACACCTACAAAATCTACGCCGCCCGTGCGTTCGCCCGGGCCAACAACTTGAACAAGGTGGTGATTGATTCGCCGAAGCCGCGTCTGGGCATCATCACCACCGGCAAGTCTTACCTCGATGTGCGTCAGGCTCTGGAAGAACTGGGTATCGACGAGGACCTGTGCGCGTCGGTGGGCATACGCGTGCTCAAGGTCGGCATGAGCTGGCCGCTGGAACCGGTGTCGGTGCACGGCTTTGCGGAAGGGCTGGATGAAATCCTGGTGGTCGAGGAAAAACGCAGCGTGATCGAGGACCAGCTGACCGGCCAGCTGTACAACTGGCCGGTGGATCAGCGTCCTCGCGTGGTCGGTGAGTTCGATGAAGAAGGCCGTTCGCTGCTGCCCAACTTGGCCGAGCTGACGCCGGCGATGATCGCCCGGGTCATCGCCAAACGCCTTGCGCCGATCTACAGCAGCCCGAAAATTGAGGCGCGTCTGCAATTTCTGGCCGACAAGGAAAAGGCCCTTGCCGCGCCGCTGTTCAACACCCAGCGCACCCCGCATTTCTGCTCAGGCTGCCCGCACAACACCTCAACCCGTGTGCCGGAGGGCAGTCGCGCCCTGGCCGGGATCGGCTGCCATTACATGACCATCTGGATGGACCGTGAAACCGAGACGTTCACCCAGATGGGCGGCGAGGGCGTGACCTGGATCGGACAGGCGCCGTTCACCGAAACCCCCCACGTGTTCCAGAACCTGGGTGACGGCACCTACTTCCACTCCGGGCACCTGGCGCTGCGAGCGGCGGTCGCCTCAAAGGTCAACATCACCTACAAGATTCTCTACAATGACGCCGTTGCCATGACCGGCGGCCAGCCCATCGATGGAGTGCTGCGGGTGGATCAACTGAGCCGCCAGGTGTTCAACGAAGGCGTGCAGCGCATTGCGCTGGTGTCGGATGAACCGGAGAAATACCCAAGCCGCGAGCAGTTCGCGCCGATCACCACCTTCCACCACCGCAGCGACCTCGACGCCGTGCAGCGCGAGTTGCGTGAGTTCAAGGGCGTCTCGGTGATCATCTACGACCAGACCTGCGCCACTGAGAAACGCCGTCGCCGCAAACGCGGCACGATGGTGGATCTGGACAAGCGCGCCATCATCAACCCGGCCGTGTGCGAAGGCTGCGGCGATTGTGGCGTCAAGTCGGGCTGTCTGTCGGTGCTGCCGAAGGAAACCCCGGAAGGGCGCAAGCGCGAAATCGACCAGAGCGCGTGCAACAAGGACTTCAGCTGCGTCGAAGGCTTCTGCCCGAGCTTTGTCACGGTGCATGGCGGCAAGCTGCGCAAGCCACAGTTGCCCAAGCAGGCCCAGGCGTTCGCTGAACTGCCGCAGCCGACACTGCCGAGCCTTGCTGAGCCGTACAACATTCTGCTGCCGGGTGTGGGTGGCACGGGCGTGACCACCGTTGGCGCGATGCTGGGTTATGCGGCGAATCTGGAAGGCAAGGGCTGCAGCGTGCTAGACCAGGCCGGTCTGGCACAGAAGTTCGGCCCGGTGGTCAGCCACATCCGCATCGCCGCGCGGCAGGAAGACCTGTTCGCCGTGCGTATCGCCGCCGGTGAGGCGCATCTGCTGCTCGGTTGCGACCTGCTGGTGGCGTCGGGGCCCGATGCGATCGCCAAGCTCAACAGTGCGAAAACCCATGCGGTGATCAACAGTCAGCAGACGCCGACCGCTGAATTCACTCGCAATCCCGACGCCGAGTTCCCGGCTGAAGCGATGATGCAGACCATCCGCGAAGCCGTCGGCGCCGAGAAAACGCACTTTGTGCAGGCGACGGACCTGGCGACCAAACTGATGGGCGACAGCATTGCCAGCAACCTCTTTATGCTGGGTTATGCCTTCCAACTGGGGTTGATTCCGTTGACCTCTGCAGCGATTGAAAAGGCAATTGAGCTGAATGGCGTGGCGGTCAACCTGAATCAGCAAGCGTTCCTGTGGGGGCGTCGTGCGGCGTTTGACCTGCCGGCAGTGCAAGCAGCCGCCAATCCGCAGACCCAGCCAGCGCCGGACCCCGAACACCTGACCCTTGAGGAGCGCGTCACACGCAACGTCCATGGTTTGATCGCCTATCAGAACGGCGCGTTGAGCGAGCGTTACCTGACGCTGGTGAATCGGGTGCGGGATGCCGAAGCGCGGCTGTTCCCCGGCCAGCCGCCTGCGTTGACCGAGGCGGTGGCGTTTAATTACTTCAAGCTCCTGGCCTACAAGGACGAGTACGAAGTGGCGCGGCTGTACAGCAATGGCGACTTCACCCGTCAGCTTGAAGCGCAGTTCGAAGGCGATTACCGCATCGAGTTTCACCTGGCGCCGTCCTGGCTGGCCAAGCGCGACCCGAACAACGGCACCCCGCGCAAACGCAGTTTCGGGCCGTGGATGTTGAAGGCCTTCGACGTCCTGGCACGGTTCAAATTCCTGCGCGGCACAGTGCTCGATCCGTTCGGCCGCAGCGTCGAGCGTCGGCAGGAGCGTGAGTTGATTGATGCCTATGTCGGCGACATCGAACTGATCCTTGGCCACCTCAGTGCGAGCAACCGCCATACCGCGCTGAGTCTGGCGCGGCTTCCGGAACGCATTCGCGGTTATGGTCACGTCAAGGAAAGCGCGATGAAGGCAGCGGCTCTGCAGGCGGCGCGTATGCGCCAGAGTTTGGTCAGTGGCGAGGTTGAAGTGCTGAAGTTGTATGAAGTAGCGGCGTGACGAATGGGAGGAGGTCGTTCAGGCCTTCTCTGATCGAACTGGATGCATCGCTTAGTAGGATCGGCTTTAGCCGGGAAGGGGCCATTGTGAACGCCATCGATTTTGCGGTGCGCCACCTGACGTCTTCCCGGCTAAAGCCGGTCCTACATTCGCGTTCACGCCCGATCCCACCGGGGTTTTGACATTTATTCAGCGGCCAACTCCACCAGCACTGTCCCTTCATTGACCATCTCGCCTTCGGTGCAATAGAGCGCTGCGACGGTGCCCGCCGTGTTTGCGCGGATGCTGTGTTCCATTTTCATCGCTTCCAGGACCACCAGCGGTGTACCGACTTGCACCTGTTCGCCCACGCTGACCAACACCCGAACGATGCTGCCATTCATGGGCGCGGTGAGGCCGCCCTGGTGCCCGTGGCTGGAATCCACTTCGGCAATCGGGTCAACCTGTTGAATGGCGTGTACGTCGCCCTGCCATTGCAGGTAAAGCGTGTCGGCCCGACGGATTGCAATCGTCTGGTGACGCACGCCGTCCCGCTCGATCAACAGGCGCTCGCCGTCTAGTCGAACGCCTTGCTGCGAGTCACCACGCAGCACGATGCTCCGGGTTTCGGCGCCACACGCCAGGTGCAACGTCACTTCGCCAGGACCGCCGAGGCGCAGGCCGTTGGTGGTTGACCAGGGTGAATGGGCGTCGTCGGTTCTGACCGCCACTGGCGCGGTGCTCAGGTACGCCCGCGCCGCCAGTTGCCAGAACGCTTCCGTCAAACCCTCAGCCGCTGGCAGCAGCTCCTCCTGATAGCGAGGGATAAACCCGGTGTCCAGTTCCGCTTCAGCGAAAGCCGGGTGCGCGATGATCCGGCGCAGAAACGCAAGATTGGTGCGCAGGCCGCCGATGGCGAATTCGTCCAACATCGCCAGCAGCCGCAAACGCGCTTGTTCGCGGGTCTCCCCCCAGGCAATCAGTTTGCCGAGCATCGGGTCGTAGAACGGCGAAACCTCGTCACCTTCCGCCACACCGCTGTCCACGCGACGTCCCGGCCCTGGCGACGATTCGCGATACAGCGTCAGCGTCCCGGTGGCAGGCAAAAAGTCGTTGGCCGGATCTTCCGCATACAGCCGCACTTCAATCGCATGGCCGTTCAGCGGCACCTCGGCCTGGGTGATCGGCAGCGGCTCGCCCTGGGCCACGCGAATCTGCCAGGCCACCAGGTCCAGCCCGGTGATCGCCTCGGTCACCGGGTGCTCGACTTGCAGGCGCGTGTTCATTTCCATGAAAAAGAAGTCGCCACGGGCGTCCAGCAGAAACTCGACTGTCCCGGCGCCGACGTAGCCGATCGCCTGCGCCGCGCGCACAGCCGCTTCGCCCATGGCCTGACGCATCTGCGGTGTCAAGCCCGGTGCGGGAGCTTCCTCGACGACTTTCTGGTGACGGCGTTGGATCGAGCAGTCGCGCTCGTTGAGGTACAGGCAGTGGCCGTGCTGGTCAGCGAATACTTGAATCTCCACGTGGCGCGGCTTGAGCACGTACTTTTCGACGAGCATGCGCGAATCGCCGAACGACGACTGCGCCTCACGTTGCGCCGAGGCCAGCGCTTCGGCCAAGTCCTCGTCGCGCTCAACCACCTTCATGCCCTTGCCGCCACCGCCAGCCGTGGCCTTGAGCAGCACCGGATAACCGATGCGGGCGGACGCTTCGCGGAAGGTTGCGGCGTCTTGCGCATCGTCGTGATAGCCGGGCACCAGCGGCACGCCAGCGGTTTCCATCAGCGCTTTGGCCGCCGATTTGCTGCCCATGGCGTCAATGGCCGAGGCGGGCGGGCCGAGGAAGATCAGGCCGGCCTGTTCCACGGCGCGGGCAAAGCCTGCGTTTTCCGAGAGAAACCCATAACCGGGGTGGATGGCCTGGGCGCCGCTGGCTTTGGCGGCCGCAATCAGCTTGTCGATCTGCAGGTAACTCTCGCTGGCCTTGCTGCCGCCGAGGTTCACCGCGATGTCAGCCTCACGGACGTGCCGCGCGTTGCTGTCCGTGGCGCTGTGCACGGCGACGGTGGTCAGGCCCATGGCCTTGGCCGTGCGCATGACCCGGCAGGCGATTTCACCCCGGTTGGCGATCAGCACCGAATTCAGCGGTTGTGTGTGGGGGGCGCTCATCAGTGCGACTCTCCTTGTGGGGCACGCAGGGCTTGTGGTGTTTGAGACAGCGTGCCGGGTTCGCCGCGCCAGGCCGGTTCGCGCTTTTGCAGAAACGCGCGCAGACCCTCCTGGCCTTCGGCGCTGACGCGAATGCGCGCAATGGCGTTCTCGCAATAACGGCGCAGGGCAGGGGTCAGCTCACCGTCGGCGACTTCGCGCAGCAGGTCTTTGCTGACGCGCATGGCCTGGGGGCTGTTGAGCAGCAGGTTGGCGATCCAGTGTTCCAGGTGCTGTTCCAGCTCGGCGGCGGGGTAACACTCGGCCAGCAGGCCGATTTCCCGCGCCCGGGTGCCGTCGAAACGTTCGGCGGTCAAGGCATAGCGTCGCGCGTGACGTTCGCCGATGGCTTGCACCACGAACGGGCTGATCACCGCCGGGGCCAGGCCGATCTTCACTTCCGACAGACAGAACTGTGCGTCGTCGGCGCCGATGGCCATGTCGCAACAACTGATCAGGCCCAGTGCGCCGCCATAAGCAGCGCCTTGCACCACGGCGAGGGTCGGCGCCTTGAACTTGGCGAGGTTGTACATCAACTCGCCCAGCTCCCGGGCGTCGCCCAGGTTGGTGTTGTAATCGAGGTTGGCCGACTCCTGCATCCAGGCCAAGTCGGCGCCGGCGCTGAAGTGCCGGCCGCGTCCGCGCACCAGCAGAAAACGCAGGCTGTCGTCCCGCTGCAGCTGATCCAGGGCGATGATCAGCTCGCGAATCATCTGCGCGTTGAAGGCGTTGTTTTTCTCCGGCCGGTTGAGCCAGAGCGTGGCGAACCCTCGTGGGTCGAGGGCGATGTCGAGGGTGGCAAAATCATTCATGGGGCGATTCTCTCGGGTCACATCCGGAACACGCCGAAGCGGGTCGGTTCGATGGCGGCGTTGAGCGAGGCGCTGATGGCCAGGCCGAGAATGTCGCGGGTCTGGGCGGGGTCGATGACACCGTCGTCCCACAGCCGGGCGCTGGAGTACCAGGGGTGCCCCTGATGCTCGTACTGATCGAGGATCGGCTGGCGCAACGCGGCTTCCTCCTCGGCGCTGAAGGTCTGGCCGCTGCGTTCGGCCTGCTCGCGCTTGACCTGGACCAGCACGCCGGCGGCCTGTTCTCCGCCCATGACGCCGATCCGCGCGTTGGGCCACATCCACAGAAAGCGCGGGTCGTAGGCGCGGCCGCACATGCCGTAGTTACCCGCGCCGAAGCTGCCGCCGATGATCACCGTGAACTTCGGCACTTTCGCGCAGGCGACGGCGGTGACCAGCTTGGCGCCGTGCTTGGCGATGCCGCCGGCCTCGTACTTCTGGCCAACCATGAAGCCGGTGATGTTCTGCAGAAACAACAGCGGAATGCCGCGCTGGCAGGCCAGTTCGATGAAGTGCGCGCCTTTCTGCGCGGCTTCGGCGAAGAGGATGCCGTTGTTGGCGAGGATGGCGATCGGGTAGCCATGCAGATGGGCGAAGCCGCAGACCAGCATGGTCCCGAACAGCGCCTTGAATTCATCGAACACCGAACCGTCCACCAGCCGCGCGATGACTTCGCGCACGTCGAACGGCTGCTTGGCGTCCGCCGGGATCACGCCGTACAGCTCGTCATCGGCATACAGCGGCGCCTGGGGCGGGCGGGTCTGCAACTGGCCGAGCTTGCGCCAGTTCAGGTTGGCCACGCAGCGTCGTGCCAGGGCCAGCGCATGGTCGTCGCTGTCGGCGTAGTGATCGGCCACCCCCGAAACCTTGCAGTGCACGTCGGCGCCGCCGAGGTCTTCGGCGCTGACCACTTCGCCCGTGGCGGCTTTCACCAGCGGCGGCCCGGCGAGAAAGATCGTCGCCTGCTCGCGGACCATGATGGTTTCGTCGGCCATGGCCGGCACATAGGCGCCGCCGGCAGTGCAGGAGCCCATGACCACCGCGATCTGGGCGATGCCCTCGGCGCTCATGTTGGCCTGGTTGAAAAAGATCCTGCCGAAGTGCTCGCGGTCCGGGAACACCTCGTCCTGGCGCGGCAGGTTGGCGCCGCCGGAGTCCACCAGGTAGATGCACGGCAGGCGGTTCTGCTGGGCGATGGTCTGGGCGCGCAGGTGTTTTTTCACGGTCAGCGGGTAATACGTGCCGCCTTTCACCGTCGCGTCGTTGGCGATGATCATGCATTCGACGCCTTCGACCCGGCCAATGCCGGCGATCAGCCCTGCAGCCGGGACGTCTTCGCCGTACACGTCATGGGCGGCGATCTGGCTGAGTTCGAGGAAGGGCGAATCGAGGTCGAGCAGGCGATTGATCCGCTCCCGCGGCAGCAATTTGCCCCGGGAGGTATGGCGTTCCTGCGCCTTGGCACCGCCGCCGCGCTGGACGTGGTCGAGCAGGCTGTGCAACGCATCGAGCTGCGTGCGCATGGCGTCGCTGTTGGCAGCGAATTCCGGCGAACGCGGGTTGATCTGGGTGTGCAGAGTGGTCATGGGGCCTCCGGCGCGGTCAGCGGGTTTCGTTGAACAGCTCACGCCCGATCAGCATGCGGCGGATCTCGCTGGTGCCGGCGCCGATCTCGTAGAGTTTGGCGTCGCGCAGCAGTCGTCCGGCCGGGAATTCATTGATGTAGCCGTTGCCGCCGAGAATCTGGATGGTGTCGAGGGCAAACTGTGTCGCCCGTTCGGCGGAGTAAAGGATCACCCCGGCGGCGTCCTTGCGCGTGGTCTCGCCGCGCTCGCAGGCCTGGGCCACGGCGTACAGGTAGGCGCGGCTGGCGTTAAGCTGGGTGTACATATCGGCGACCTTGCCCTGAATCAGCTGGAACTCGCCGATGCTCTGGCCAAACTGTTTGCGGTCGTGAATGTAGGGCAGCACCACGTCCATGCACGCCTGCATGATCCCGACCGGCCCGCCCGAGAGCACGACACGCTCGTAATCCAGGCCGCTCATCAGCACCTTCACGCCACCGTTCAGCGCACCGAGCAGGTTTTCTTCCGGCACCTCGACGTCATCGAAGAACAGTTCGCAGGTGTTGGAGCCGCGCATGCCGAGCTTGTCGAACTTGTTGCCCCGCGAGAAGCCGTGCCAGTCGCGCTCGACGATGAACGCGCTGATGCCATGGGCACCTTTTTCCAGGTCGGTCTTGGCGTAGATCACGTAAGTGTTGGCGTCAGGGCCGTTGGTGATCCAGGTCTTGCTGCCATTGAGGACGAAGCGGTCGCCCCGTCGGTCGGCGCGCAGCTTCATTGAGACCACGTCGGAACCGGCGTTGGGTTCGCTCATCGCCAAGGCACCGACGTGCTCGCCGCTGATCAGTTTGGGCAGGTAGCGGGCTTTCTGTTCGGGCGTGCCGTTGCGATTGATCTGGTTGACGCAAAGATTGGAGTGGGCACCGTAGGACAACGCCGCGGAGGCGGAGCCCCGGCTGATTTCTTCCATGGCGATGACATGGGCCAGATAGCCGAGGCCCGCGCCGCCGTATTGCTCATCGACGGTGATGCCCAGCAGCCCCATGTCGCCGAACTTGCGCCACATGTCGGCGGGGAAGAGGTTGTCTTTGTCGATCTGTGCAGCGCGCGGGGCAAGCTCGGCAGCGACGAAGGCGCGCACCTGATCGCGCAGCATGTCGAGGGTTTCGCCGAGGCCGAAGTTGAGCGTGGGGTAATTCATGAACTGCATCCCATGTTGTTATTGGAGGGCTGTCAGGGGGGGGAAGATGATGTGCACCTTTACGTTAACGTAAGCCTGCCGTCATGTTGATGTCAACGGGAACGAGGCATTGGCCCGGGGAATAATGGAAGGGGGAGAGGTTTACAAATGCCGGATAGCACGAAGGGGAGCCTGGGCTCCCCTTCAAGTTCGATTGCATGCTCGTTTTTATTGTTAGGTGGCCTGTTGTTGTTTTTGTCAGCCAGCCTCTTTTGCTTTTCTGAGCGACCCCCAAACGGGGCCAAGAGCAAACGTATTTTTTTGAGCGCTGATCCGCTTCGATCTTTCGATCCGACTCGACTGGTAGCTGCCTGAACGCAGTTTTATTGTTCTCAGTACGGTCGTGAGGCCAGGGCCTCAAGTAGAGCGATCCACTCCAAAAAAATCAGTTAGCTGCGTCTCTGTCCGTGTTGTTCTTGTTATGTCAGAGCCGATACGTCTTGTTTTTATTGGGTTATTGCATTTGTTATTTTTGTTGTACGTAAGACATAGCAGAAGCCATGCCAACTTTAGAAAGGTCCCGGTTTTCGTGGTTTTGCGGACTTCACCAGCCTGGATTCACTGCTGAATCTGTCGCCAGGTGTTTCCGTGTTACCCGTTTCCCTGAACGCGATGGCGGGCAGGGTAACACTGTGTGACAACTTGTCGCACATCAGGCCGACAGACGTGCTCTCGCCACCCGCGAGCCGTTCGCCCGTCCGAGGGTGTCGCTGATGCGCTGACCGGCGTTGATGAGTGTGTCCAGATCGATACCGGTCTCGATGCCGAGGCCGTTCAGCAGGTAAACCACGTCCTCGCTGGCCACGTTGCCGGTGGCGCCTTTGGCGTAGGGGCACCCGCCGAGGCCGGCCACGGAACTGTCAAACACCTGAATGCCTTCCAGCAGGCTGGCGTAAATATTGGCCAGCGCCTGGCCATAGGTGTCGTGGAAATGCCCGGCCAGTTTGCCGCGGGGGATCTGCCCGGCCACGACGTCGAACAGCGTGCGAGTGGCCCCCGGCGTGCCGGTGCCGATGGTGTCGCCAAGGGACACCTCGTAGCAGCCCATGGCGAACAGCTCGTTGGCGACTGCCGCCACTTGCTTCGGCGCAATGTCCCCTTCATAGGGGCAACCAAGCACGCAGGACACGTAGCCGCGAACGCTGATGCCGTGCAGGCGCGCGGCTTCCATGATCGGCAGGAAGCGGTCCAGGCTTTCGCTGATCGAGCAGTTGATGTTGCGTTGGGAGAACGATTCCGATGCGGCGGCGAATACGGCCACTTCTTTCACGCCAGCAGCAAGGGCGTCTTCGAACCCCCGCAAGTTAGGCGCCAGTGCGGCGTAGGTCACGCCGTCCTTGCGCTGGATGCCGGCGAACAGTTCGGCGGAGCCGGCCATCTGGGGCACCCATTTCGGCGAAACGAAACTGCCCGCTTCGATATAGCTGACACCGGCGTCGGCCAAGTCATGCACCAGCTGCAGTTTGTCGCTGACGCTGACGGGGCGGGATTCGTTCTGCAGACCATCCCGAGGGCCGACTTCGACCAGACGCACACGCTGAGGGAGAGACATATCGGCATCGTTCCTGAGAGGTTTGACTTTAGGTGATTGGGTTATCTGGTTGAATCAGCTGGACATTTCCAGCGCGGCTTTGCAGCGTTCTTCAGCGGTGTCGAGCTCCAGCTGCATCTGCTGAATGTCCAGGAGCTGCTGATCGAGTTGAGCGCGACGCTCGGCGATTTTCTCGAGCATGGTGCTCAACTGTTTGTGATTGCCCCCAGTGGGGTCGTACAGACCGATGAGGTCGCGGCACTCGGCCAGGGAAAACCCGATGCGCTTGCCGCGCAGAATCAGCTTGAGGGTGACCTTGTCACGGGGGGAGTAAATACGCTCCTGCCCGCGGCGTTCGGGGCTGAGCATGCCTTGTTCTTCGTAGAAACGGATGGTGCGGGTGGTGATGTCCAGCTCGCGGGCGAGGTCGGAGATGCTGTAGGTGGTAGCGGTCATGGCAGTGCTCGATACGGAAGGCATGGGCGTAACGTAAGTTGGGCTTTACGTTAACGTCAAGGGGGTTATCAAGCGCGGGAGTACCTTTTGCCAATCGTAGGACCGCGGTTTGAATGTAGGACCGGCTTTAGCCGGGAAAGGGCCAGCAGCCGCACCGCACAATTGATGGTGTTCACACGGGCCTCTTCCCGGCTAAAGCCGGTCCTACAGAGACCGCGTCAGCAGCCACACCGCGAATTTGATGGCGCCCACGCAGGCCTCTTCCCGGCTAAAGCCGGTCCTACGAAGACCGCATGCGCCGCTGAACGCTTACTTCACCGCTGCTTCAAGGGTTTTGCCCAACTTGCGTTCCTGCGCGGTAACGAGTTGGCAGAGCTCGATAATCTGCTCGCGCATCCAGCGGTTCGCCGGGTCCTGGTCGGTGCTTTCATGCCAATACAGGTGCGTCTCCACGGTTGGCACGTCGTTCACCGGCAGATACACGAAATGCAGGTCATTGCGCCGGGCGAAGCGCTCGGGAACGGTCATGACCATGTCGGTCTGCTGCAGCACTTGCGAGGCCATCAGGTAATGCTGCGAACGCAACGCGACCTTGCGCTGAATGCCCATTTTGCCCAAAGCCAGATCCACGTAACCCAAGCCACTGCGTCGGCTGGAAATATGAATGTGCGCAACGCCAAGGTAGTCATCCAGGCTGATGGCGTCCTTGTTCGCCAGCGGATGGCCGCGGCGCATGGCGCACACGTAGTGGTCTTCCATCAGCTTGACGTGGCGCACCTGCGGGTCGGTGTTCAACGGCGCGTCCACCGCGAAGTCCAGCCGGCCGGCCGCGAGTTCCTTGGTCGTCTCCCGGCGTTTGGACAGAAAGCTTTCAATGGTCACGGCCGGCGCCAGACGCCGCAGCCGCTGGAACAGCGCGGGCAGGATCACCGCCTCGGTGAGGTCGGTCATGCTGATGCGGTAGTTCTTGTTGGCCTGCAGCGGATTGAAGATCCGGCTCTCCTGCACCGACACCCGCAGCAATGACAGGGCATTGCGCACCGGGCCGATGATGTTCTGCGCCATGGGCGTGGGCACCATGCCCTGGGCCGTGCGCACGAACAGCGGATCGTTGAAGGTTTCGCGAAGGCGCGACAGGGCGTTGGACACGGCAGGCTGGGTGATGCCGACGATCTGGCCGGCGCGGGTCAGGTTGGCTTCGGTGTAGATGGCGTCAAACACAATAAAGAGATTGAGATCGACCTTGCTCAGGTTCATTGCTGTGCGCCTCGTGCAGTTCTTGTTGTTTGGAATGCGCCGAATCATATATCGGTTATGAATGTTTATACACGCCGAGAATAGGTTAGATAAATGGGGGGCGCTGTTCTAGTATCGGATCACGACCTGACAACACCTCACAGAAGGCAGCAGCCCCATGGATTTCGCTTACTCCCCCAAGGTTCAGGCACTGCGCGAGCGCGTGACCGCCTTCATGGACACCTACGTGTACCCGGCCGAGCCGGTGTTCGAGCGTCAAGTGGCCGAAGGCGATCGCTGGCAGCCGACGGCGATCATGGAGGAGCTCAAGGCGAAGGCGAAAGCCGAGGGGCTGTGGAACCTGTTCCTGCCGGAATCCGAACTGGGGGCAGGGCTGTCGAACCTCGAGTACGCGCCGCTGGCGGAGATCATGGGCCGCTCGCTGCTGGGCCCGGAGCCGTTCAACTGTTCCGCGCCGGACACCGGCAATATGGAAGTGCTGGTGCGCTATGCCAATGACGCGCAAAAAGAGCGATGGCTGGAACCCTTGCTGCGCGGCGAGATCCGCTCGGCGTTTGCGATGACCGAACCCGACGTGGCCTCTTCGGATGCCACCAACATGGCCGCGACCGCCGTACGCGATGGCGATGAGTGGGTCATCAACGGACGCAAGTGGTGGACCTCCGGCGCCTGTGACCCGCGCTGCAAGATCATGGTCTTCATGGGCCTGAGCAACCCGGACGGCCCGCGTCACCAGCAGCATTCGATGATTCTGGTACCGACTGACGCGGCGGGGGTGAAGATCGTCCGGCCGCTGCCGGTGTTCGGCTACGACGATGCGCCCCACGGTCACGCCGAAGTGCTGTTTGAAAATGTACGCGTGCCGTACGAAAACGTCCTGCTGGGTGACGGACGCGGGTTCGAAATCGCCCAGGGTCGTCTGGGCCCGGGCAGGATTCACCACTGCATGCGTTCGGTCGGCATGGCGGAACGCGCGCTGGAATTGATGTGCAAACGCTCGGTTCAGCGCACCGCGTTTGGACGGCCATTGGCGCGACTGGGGGGCAACATCGACAAGATCGCCGACTCGCGCATGGAAATCGACATGGCGCGCCTGCTGACCCTGAAGGCCGCCTACATGATGGACACCGTGGGGAACAAGGTCGCAAAAAGCGAGATCGCGCAAATCAAGGTGGTCGCCCCAAACGTCGCCCTGCGGGTGATCGACCGGGCAATTCAGATGCACGGCGGTGCGGGGGTGTCCGGCGATTTCCCGTTGGCCTATATGTACGCCATGCAGCGCACCCTGCGCCTGGCCGATGGTCCGGACGAAGTGCACCGCGCGGCCATTGGGAAGTTTGAGATCGGCAAATATGTGCCGAAGGAGTTGATGCGCGGCGAGCATCGGTGATCGACCACGGCGTCACCAGCAACCCGTAGGTTGCTGGCACGGATGCGGGCGGCTGAGCCGCCTCACTCGACCCAAACCTCGACCCGGCGGTTCTTGATCCGGCCTTCATCGCCTTCATTGGCCGCCACCGGCATTTCGTCGCCAAACCCGCGCACGTCACGCAGCACCACCTGATGTTTCAGCAGCTCCCGGCGCACCGCCATGGCGCGCAGTTTTGACAGCAATTGCGCCCGCGCCGGATCGCTCTTGGCGTCGCCAAATCCCGCCAGCGTCACCTTCTGATCCAGCTTGTCATGGGCCTTCAGGTACTCGACCACGCGCTTGAGATCGAGCATCGCCTTGGTGTCCAGCGTCGCGCTGCCCTGGGCGAAACGAAAATTCACCGACAGCCGCTCGGCCTCCCGCGCCAGATTCTGATATTCCAGCGGCATCTGTGCCGTCGCCCGCACTTTCACCGCCTGAACCGTCTGCGCCACAAACCCGTTCTGCGCGACGATAGACTGGCCCTGGGGACTCTGGGCGAACCGCACCAGCGCCTTGGCCCAGCGCTGCCTCGAGTCCGGCGGCAGGTAGAAATACAGGCGGCGCGACAGCGGATAGTCTTCGGTGGCAATCAAGCTGACCGTGGGCAGCATCGGTTTTGACTCACCGTCGATGATCGCCACGGCCTTTGCCTGGCGAATATAGGGCAGGCCGATGAAGCCGATGCCCTGACGGTCCTGACTGACCTGGTCGGACAGTTCCTCACTGGACTCGAAGCGCCTGGCCTCCTTCGACAGCGTCTTGGCGGACTTGGCCAGCACCAGCTCGTTGAAGGTGTCGAACGTGCCGGACTGTTGATCCCGTGCGTATAAATGGATAGCCCCGGCCGGAGCACCCAGTTGCTCCCAGTCGTGGATCTCGCCGGAAAAGATTTTCGCCAGTTCCGCCGTGCTCAGCTCCCGCAGCGGGTTGCCGGGGTGAAGAATCACTGCGACGCCGTCGATGGCGATGACCTGCTCGGCCTCATGACTGCGCAGATCGCCCAGGGCCGCCAGCTCGATAGCCTCGTTGTTCTTGATCGGTCTTGAGGATGCCGCCACATCGGCCAACCCGTCCTTCAGCGCCGCAAACCCGGTGCTCGATCCGTGGGCAGCAATGTCTATGCTGACGTTCTGGCCCGACGGCAATTGCGCGGTAATGCGCAGTTCGTTAGGGCGCGCGCCCGGTTGTTCCTGTATCGATTGCGCGCCTTGCTGCGCGAGCAAGCCTTTGACCAGCGCCGGCCCCAGCTGCGCGCCAATCGTGTTCGAGCCCTGAATGCGCAAGGCGGGCGAGCCGTCAGTCGGCGCCGGAAGCGTAGCGGCGCCTGCGCTGACCGGGAGGGCGGCGGCAAGGAGTGAAGAGAGGACAAGAAAAACGCGAGTGCGCAGCATGTGCGGCATCTTTATATGAGCTGAGGTGGCCGGAGAATAAGACAGGCGGATGACGGCCAGATGACAGATCGCGGGGTCGTGCGCGTTGGAGGAGCAAGCCGCAGGCAGGGCGCCATGCGGCTCATCATTTAATAGTTCGGTTATTCCAGCTCAAGCCAGATCGGCGCGTGGTCGGACGGTTTGTCCATGGAGCGCAAGTGATAATCCACGCCCGCTCCCTTGATGCGCGGTTGCAGGCCGTGGGACGCGAGGATCAGGTCGATGCGCAGGCCGCGCTTGGGCTCGTCTTCAAAACCGCGACTGCGGTAATCGAACCAGCTGAATTGATCGACCACTTCCGGGTACAGGTGGCGGAAGCTGTCCACCAGGCCCCAGTTCTTGAGTTTGGCGAGCCACTCGCGCTCCTCCGGCAGGAAGCTGCACTTGCCGGTTTTCAGCCAGCGCTTGGCGTTGTCGGCGCCGATGCCGATGTCGCTGTCTTCCGGAGAGATGTTGACGTCGCCCATCACCACCAGCGGCTGGTCATTGCTGAATTTCGTTTCCAGCAGGTTCTGCAGATCTGCGTAGAAGCGCAGCTTCGCCGGGAATTTGGTCGGGTGATCACGGCTTTCGCCCTGTGGGAAATAGCCGTTCATGACCGTCACCGGATTACCGTTGCGATCGGCGAATGTGCCCCAGATGAAGCGGCGCTGGGCGTCTTCGTCGTCGTTGTCGAAGCCCTTGTGAATAGACAACGGCGGCTGACGGGAGAGCAGGGCGACGCCGTAATGGCCTTTCTGCCCGTGGAAATGCACGTGGTAGCCCAGCGCTTCGATATCGGCCTGAGGGAATTGCTCGTCGGAGACCTTGGTTTCCTGCAAGCCAATGACGTCGGGCTGATGTTTCTCGATCAACGCCGCCAGTTGATGCGGTCGGGCGCGAAGGCCGTTGATATTAAAAGACACAAGTTTCATGGGCGGCGCTCCTGGCAGCTCCTTGCAAATACAAACGGCGATGCTAGCCGACCTGCCCGGTGACGGCCAGCGCCCGGTTCGCTCGGCTGCATTGGAACCGGGGGGGCGTGCATTTCTGAACGACGGCCAAGTCGTGGGAACTGCGCTTGCGGGTGGCGACTCGAAGCCTTGAAGACAGCCACCCGAGCGACCGCCCCGGGCTCATCAAAAGGACGAACACCATGCCTGAACTGCCTGGCGAAACGGCGCAAATCCGTCAGCTCGACAGCGGCTATTCCCGCGAAACCCGCACGTTGCTGTACCTCGCTTACCGTCAGGAGCCGAGTTTCGCGTACCTGTTCGAATCCGGCCGCTCCGGCTATGACCACCGGGTCAAGGCGACCATCCGTGCGTTGGTCAAACAGCACTTTCTTCAGGACTTGCCGGCGTTGGGGCTGTTCGTCGCGGACCGTCTGGTGGGCGTTGCGCTGATTGCGCCTCCCCAGCGGCGACTGGGCATCACCGAAAGCTGGGCCTGGCGGATTCGCATGTTGATAAGCACCGGCCTGCGCGGGACCCAGCGCTACCTGGAGTATTACCATGACGTGCTGGCCTGTGCGCCGTCGGAAGCGGTTCATGTGCTGCCGCTGCTCGGCGTCCATCCTGATTTTCAGGGCCGGCATTATGGTGAGCAGTTGCTTCTGGCGTTGCATGAGTGGTGTGGGCAGGACAAAAACTCGGAAGGCATCGTCCTCGACACGGGAAATGGCCATTATCTGGATTTTTACGATCGACACGGTTATCAAGAAATCGGCGAAGTGGAAGTAGGACCCGTCCGAGAACGCATATTTTTCCGCCCAAATCCCCAGGTTTCATTGGGCTCTGTGGTTTGAGCTACGCAAGCTTCCCCATTTGAGCGGGTTCCAGCAGCCCGCGTCGCTCGTGTAGCATTCGCGCCTATGAAGTTTCCCCATCGATACACCAGTGGCTTTCTCTTGATGTTGTCCAGCTGCGCGGCATTCGCCGATGCGCAGCTGGAGGTCCGGATCAAGCCGTCCAATGCCGCGCTCAAATCCAACATCGAAGGGTATGTAGGCAGCCTCGGCGAGCGCGACGAGCCAGCCCTCGAACGTTTCAGCGTGGGGGCCGTCGAGCAGGCGCAGAAGGCCGCTCAGGCCCTTGGCTATTATCAGGCGCAGATTGACAGCGAAGTCCGCCATGTCGACAACAACCTGCAACTGCTGCTGAAGGTGGAGGCGGGTGAGCCCGTCCACCTGCGCAATGTGTCCATCCGCGTGACCGGGCAGGCCTCCCAGCTGAAAAGCTTTCGGGTCCCAAAGGGTGACGCCCTGAAACCCGGCGCTGTGCTCAACCATGGTGTCTACGAGGACGCCAAACACCTGATCGAAACCCAGGCCGCGCGCTATGGCTTCTTCAATGGCCGGTTCGTGACCCAGCGCCTGTCCGTTGACCCCCGTGCCGGTGTCGCCGACATTGAACTGGTCTACGACAGCGGGCCGCGTTTCTCCCTTGGCAAAGTCACCTTCAGCGGCGACGCGCCGTTCGATGAGGACCTGCTGCGGCGCATGGTGCCGTTCAAACAAGACACCCCCTACGACTCCGAACTGATCGCCGAACTCAATCAGGCCATGCAGTCGAGCGGCTATTTCGAAGGCGTGCGGGTCAACGCATCGCCCACCGACGCCCAGGCTCAGGTCATTCCGGTGGACGTCCAGCTGCAAACCCGCAAGCCGCGGACCATGGGGCTGGGCGTCGGCTATTCCACCGACGTTGGCCCTCGGGTAAAAGCCAACTGGACGCGCCACTGGGTCAATCCCCAGGGTCACAGCTATGGCGCTGAAGCCGAAATTTCTGCGCCACGGCAGAATGTCGGCCTGTTCTACGACATCCCGCTGGACCCGCCTCTGACCGACAAACTGCGATTCGCCGGCGGCTATCAATATGAAGAAATCGCCGACACCGACAGCCTCAGCAAGCTCCTGACCGTCGGCCCCGAGTGGCACAGCAAATTGCCCAGCGGCTGGGAACGGGTGATCTCGCTGAAATGGCAGCGCGAAGAATACCGACTGGGCAACGATGAAGGCCTCAGCACCTTGCTCATGCCCGGCGTCAGCTATTCATACCTGCGCAGCGATAACCGCATCGACCCGCACAATGGCTACCGGCTGCAGTTCGATACTCAGGTCGCCAAGGAAGGACTGGGCTCGGATGCCAACCTCTTGCACGGCACGGTCATGCTCAAAGGGCTGACCACCGTGGCGCAGAACCACCGCTTTCTCGGGCGGGTGCAGGTCGGCGGCAGTGCCACCAATGGCTACAAATCGATCCCGCCTTCGCTGCGTTTCTTTGCCGGTGGTGACCAGAGCGTGCGCGGTTATGACTATCAATCGCTGTCCCCGGAAAACTCCGACGGCGACAAGATCGGCGGCCGCTACATGATCGCCGGCAGCGCCGAGTACCAGTACTCGATTGCCGAAAAGTGGCGCGTGGCGGCGTTTGTCGATCAGGGCAACTCGTTTAATACCCTGGACCTGCCGAGCCTCAAGACCGGCGTCGGCATCGGCGTGCGCTGGGTGTCTCCGGTCGGGCCGCTGCGCCTGGACCTCGCCCACGCACTGGATGAAGACGGCGGTATTCGTCTGCACTTCTCGATGGGACCTGAACTGTGACGAATAGGGATTTGTTGAAACGCACCGTCGCAATCACGGCGATCACGCTGCTGTCGTTAGTCATCCTCGTGGTGCTGACGATGACTCTCCTTCTCGGCACCCAAAGCGGCAGCCGTTGGGCGCTCGGTCTGGTGCCGGGCCTGTCGGTCGAAGGGTTTTCCGGTCGGCTGGGCGGCGCATGGCAGGCGGATCACCTGATCTGGCAGCAAGGCCAGAGCACAGTCGACATTGACGCGCCGGTGTTCGACTGGTCACCGGCGTGCCTGGCGCGCATGACGCTGTGCATCGACAACCTGCAGACGGGCGACATCAGGCTGCAATTTCCGCCTTCGACCGACGAAGCCAGCAGCGGCCCCATCAAACTGCCGGATCTCAAGCTGCCGCTGGCCTTGCAGCTGGGTCGCGTGCAGATCGGCAGTCTGCACCTGGACGGCACCGAACAGGTTCGCGACGTGCAACTGGCGGCGCACTGGACTGCCGAAGGGTTGAAGATCGATTCGCTGCACGCCGGTCGTGACGACATCGCCCTCGACCTGTCGGGGCTGCTCAAACCCGAGGGCGACTGGCCGCTAACCGCCGAGGGGCAGCTGAAGCTGCCGGACATCAGCGGTCAGCCGTTGTCACTGGCGCTGAGCATTCAGGGCGATCTGCTCAATACGTTGACGCTGAATGCGCAGAGCAAGGGGTATATCGACGCTCATCTGATCGGTGAGTTGCAGCCGTTGGTGGAAAACCTGCCGGCAACCATCGCCATCACCAGCGACGCGTTCAAACCGAGTGCCGATTTACCGGACACGCTGCAGCTCAATCAGTTGGTTCTCAACGCCAAGGGCGACCTTTCTCAGGGCTATGCCATCACCGGCAGCGCCAGCCTTCCCGCTGAAAAAGGTCCGGTGGCACTGGCGCTACAAGGGCGTGTCGACGCCAAGGGCGCGGACATTGCGGCGCTGGACCTGACTGCCCGTGACAATCAGCGCCTCAAGGCCAGCGGCAAGCTGGATTGGCAACAGGGCCTGCGCGCCGACGCCAAAATCGACTGGCTCGATTTCCCCTGGCATCGCCTGTACCCGCTGATCGATGAGCCGCAGGTCAGCGTTCATACGTTCACCGGCGAAGTGTCCTACACCGACGGCAAATACCTCGGCCATTTCGCTGGGGACTTCAAAGGGCCGGCCGGTCCTTTCACTCTGGAAAGCCCGTTTAGCGGCGATCTGCAGCAGATCTTTCTGCCCCAGCTTGAACTGGCAGCCGGGCAGGGTAAGGCCAGCGGTCACCTGAACCTGCAATTTGCCGACGGCATCGCCTGGGACACGGCGCTGGATCTCAGCGCCATCGATCCCGCTTATTGGGTCGCGGAGTTGCCGGGCGCCCTGGCAGGTCCGCTGCGCAGCAAAGGGTCGTTGCGTAACGAGCAATTGAACCTGAATGCCGACCTGGATCTGAAAGGGCGTCTGCGCGGCCAACCTGCGGTCCTGCAAGCCAAGGCCGATGGGGCCGACAATAAATGGAATCTCAACGCCCTGGACATCCGCCTGGGCGATAACCGGATTCAGGGCACGGGCAGCCTGCAGCAGAAAATCGCCGCACAGCTGGACATCAACCTCCCGCGGCTGGGTCAACTGTGGCCCGGGCTACAAGGGCAGATGAAAGGCCGCCTTGATGTCGCCGGCACCGTGCAGGCGCCCCAGGGGCAATTGGCGTTGCAGGGCACTCAACTGGCCTTTGAGGCGAACAAGCTGCAAGCCCTTACGTTGGCGGCCAAGCTCGACAACGCCCAGCGCGCAACCCTTGATCTGAAGACATCCGGCATTCAAGCCGGCGATACCGCATTGGGCGCTTTAACTGTCAACGGTCAGGGCGACATCAATCGTCAGCAGGTGAAACTCGACCTACAGGGACCGTTGCTCAAACTGGCCCTCGCGCTGGACGGCAACCTGGACAAAGGCAACTGGCGCGGGCGTCTGGCCAGCGGTGACATCCAGAGCGGCGGGCAGGACTGGAAGCTGCAACAGCCGGCCAAACTGGAGCGTCTGGCCGACGGCAAGGTCAACTTCGGTGCCCATTGCTGGGTCTCGGGGCCTGCGAGTCTGTGCGGCGAAGATCAGCGTCTGATGCCGGAACCGCGCCTGCGCTATCACCTCAAGCGCTTCCCGCTGGAAAGCCTGGCGCAGTGGCTGCCCAAGGATTTTGCCTGGAAGGGCGCGCTCAATGCCGACATCCAGCTGGACGTTCCCGCTGCCGGCCCCAATGGTCAGGTGGTTATCGACGCCAGCGGCGGGACGCTGCGGGTCAAGGACAAGAACCAATGGCTGGACTTCCCCTACGGCACGCTGAAGCTGACCAGCAGCCTGACCCCGAAGAAAGTCGACACCAGCCTCGATTTCCGCGGCGGCAAGCTCGGCGAACTGCTGGCCCGACTGAGCATCGATCCAATCGCCAAAAACAAACCAGTGACCGGCGATTTCACCCTTAGCGGCCTGGATATTTCAGTGGGCCGGCCTTTTGTCCCGATGATTGAGAAACTCAACGGCAAGCTCAACGGCAGCGGCCGGATTTCGGGCAGCCTGATGGCGCCGCAGATTAACGGCACTGTGGCGCTCGCCGACGGTGAGGTGTCGGGGCCGGAAGTGCCTGTGAGCTTTGAAAAACTCAACGTTCAAGCCCTGATTGCCGGCGAACGTGTGGATTTGACCGGCAAATGGAGCAGCGGCGTGGCGGGTCAGGGCAGTATCGGCGGGCATGTGGCCTGGGCCGATGCGCTGGATGTCGACGTTGCGGTGAAAGGCACGCGCCTGCCCATCACGGTTGAGCCGTACGCCAAGCTGGAAGCCGCGCCGGACCTGAAGATCACCTTGCAGGGTGACCGGCTGGCAGTGTCGGGCAAAGTGCTGATTCCGAAAGGCGAGATCACCGTGCGGCAGCTGCCGCCCTCGACCGTTAAAGTGTCCGATGACACGGTGATCGTCGGCCAGCAGACCAAACAGGGCAAAACCCCGCTGGCCATCGCCATGGACGTGAACGTCGAAGTAGGGCAGGAAACCCTGAGTTTTACCGGCTTTGGCCTGACCGCCAATCTCGTCGGGCACGTGCACATCGGCGACAACATGGACACCCGCGGAGAGCTCAATCTCAACGATGGCCGCTACCGGGCCTACGGCCAGCGCCTGACCATTCGCAAGGCGCGCCTGTTGTTCGCAGGGCCTGTGGATCAGCCGTATCTGGACATCGAAGCCATTCGCCAGACCGACGACGTGATTGCCGGCATTCGACTGAGCGGCAGCGCCGAGCAACCGACCACCACGGTGTTCTCGGAACCGTCCATGAGTCAGGAACAGGCGCTGTCCTATCTGGTACTGGGCCGTCCGCTGAGCACCAACGGTGAGGACAGCAACATGGTCGCCCAGGCGGCGCTGGCGTTGGGTCTGGCTGGCGGTTCCTCGACGGCGGGCAAACTGGCGTCCGGGCTGGGGATTCAGGATTTCGACCTGGACACCTCCGGCAGCGGCGTCAAGACGGCGGTGGTCGCCAGCGGCAAGATCACCGACAAGCTCAGCCTGCGTTATGGCGTGGGGGTGTTTGAACCGGCCAATACGCTGACCTTGCGCTATCTGTTGAGCAAGAAGGTGTATCTGGAGGTCGCGGGTGGCGTTGCGAGTTCGCTGGATATTTTCTATAAGCGAGATTTTTGATCGGACGAGGCGGATGGGGAGGGAACCGGCTTGCCAGCAGCGGAGTGCAGCCGCCAACAAGCCGGTCTAACGCATTACACCGCAAAGGATGAGCGGCCGCCGAACAACCCGCCTCAGCCGTTGACGAGTTTCATCGCCGCGTCCGGATAACGGCCGCCTGCGACCGCGTTCACAGGGAACAGATCCTTCAGCGCCTGTAATTCCGCCGCACTGAGTGTCACGTCCAGCGCAGCGACGTTCTCCTCCAGGTATTTGCGCTGCTTGGTGCCGGGAATCGGAATCACGTCATTGCCCTGGGCGAGCACCCAGGCCAACGCCAGCTGGCCGGCAGTGATGCCTTTTTCTGCCCCCAGTTGCTCGACCTTCTGCACCAGCAGCAGGTTTTTGGCGAAGTTTTCGCCCTGAAACCTCGGGCTGCTGCGGCGGTAGTCATCGGCGGCGAAGTCGTCCGGGCTTTTCAGGGCGCCCGTCAGAAAACCTCGGCCCAACGGGCTGTACGGGACAAACGCGATACCCAGACGGCGGCAAGTGTCCAGCACGCCGTTTTCTTCCGGATCGCGGCTCCACAGGGAGTATTCGGTCTGCAAGGCGGCAATAGGGTGAACCTTGTGAGCGCGTTCGAGGGTGCTGGCCGACGCTTCGCTCAAGCCGAGAAAGCGCACCTTGCCGGCCTTGACCAGCTCAGCCATGGCGCCAACGGACTCTTCGATTGCCACGCCCGGATCGATGCGGTGCTGGTAATACAGATCCAGGGTGTCGATTTTCAACCGCTGCAACGTGCCATCGATCGCGGCGCGGATGTACTCGGGACTGCCATTGACCCCGCGCGCGCCGGCGTCGCCCGGTGTACGCACGATGCCGAACTTGCTGGCGATGAACGGCTGATCCCGCTTGCCCGCCAGCGCTTTGCCCAACAGTTCTTCGTTGGTGTGGGGGCCGTACATGTCGGCGGTGTCGAGCAGGGTGACGCCCATCTCAAGCGCCCGGTGAAGGGTGGCGATCGCTTCATCGGGATTGCCGCCTGTGGTGTAAAAGTCGGTCATGCCCATGCAGCCCAAACCCAGGGCCGAGACCTGTGGTCCATTTTTGCCAAGTTGACGCGTTTGCATGATGAATGCCTTGTCGATCAAGAGGACCGCCATTCTTGCGCCTCGACAGCGTCGGGATAAACCGGCTAAAAGTGCTTTCACTATTGGTTATTTCTAAACAATCCCTCAGCGGACATGTGACGAGTTATGGATAAATTCAATGCGATGCGAGCCTTCACGCGCATCGTCGAGCTGGGCGGTTTCGCCAAAGCCGCCGACAGCCTGCACATGCCGCGCGCCTCGGTGACCATTCTGATCAAGCAACTGGAGGCGGAACTGGGCGTGCAATTGTTGATGCGCACCACGCGACAGGTGACGCCAACGCCGGACGGTCAGGCCTATTACCAACGCTGCGTGAATGTACTGAACGCGCTGGAAGCCGCCGAATCGGTGTTCTCCTCGGTGGCCAAAGACCCGGAAGGGGTGCTGCGCGTCGACATGCCGTCTGGCATCGGTCGGCTGATTATCATGCCGCTGTTGCCGGAGTTCACCGAACGTTACCCCCGGCTGGAAATGGAAGTAGGCATGAACGATCGCCCGGTGGATTTGATCAGGGAGGGCTACGATTGCGTGATCCGTGGCGGGCAGCCCCTCGATCATTCACTGGTGGCCCGGCCGCTCGCTCAGATGCGCCAGGTGGTGTGCGCCAGTCCGGGCTATCTGCAGCGAAGGGGCACGCCGCAATCACTGGCCGATCTGCAGCATCACCAGATCATCGAATACTTTTCTTCGACCACCAACAAGCGCTACGGGCTGGAGTTCGTCATCGACGGCCGGACCCAGGCGCCGGACCTGCCCAAAGCCCTGGCGACCAACAGCGCCGATGGCTACCTCGCCGCGTGCAGCGCGGGTTACGGACTGGTGCAGACGCCGTATTACCACGTTGCCGAATTATTGCGTCGTGGCGAGCTGATCGAAGTGCTGGGCGATGTCGAACAACCACTATTGTCTTTGACCGCGCTGTACCCGGCACACCGGCAGACCTCACGGCGGGTGAGGGTATTCGTCGACTGGGTGGTGGACGTGTGCTCGCGTCCGGGGCTGATGGACAAACCGGTAATGCACCGCGTTTCCTGACAACAAAATCGTTTCTGGCGGTAGGTTGCCGCGGTTTTTCATGGTTAACTTCCGCCTTCGCATGCCACTCAAACAAGGACTCAGCTCATGCCACAAGTGACTCGTAGAGGCTCCCCGGTACAGATCAGCGGCGAACTGCCGAAAGTCGGCAGCAAGGCGCCGGCCTTCAAACTGGTAGCGGGCGATCTGTCCGACGCCACGCTGGAAACCTTCGCCGGCAAGCGCAAGGTGCTGAACATTTTCCCGAGCGTCGACACACCGACCTGCGCCACCTCCATCCGCAAATTCAACGCCCAGGCCAACGAGCTGAACAACGCCGTCGTGCTGTGCATCTCCGCCGACCTGCCGTTCGCCCAGGCACGTTTCTGCGGCGCCGAAGGTCTGGAAAACGTGAAGAACCTGTCGACCATGCGCGGCGCGCAGTTCATGCAGGACTACGGCGTTGCCATCGCCGACGGGCCGATGGTGGGGCTGACCACCCGTGCCGTGGTCGTGCTGGACGAAAACGACGTTGTGTTGCACAGCGAGCTGGTACCGGAGATCGGTCAGGAGCCGAACTACGACGCAGCACTGGCGGTATTGAAGTAAGCTCGCAGGCGGCTTATTGCCACCAGCGGGCGCGGTAACATCCCGCAACATACAAGCGGCCTGACTCAATCAGGCCGTTTTTATTGGTACATCAGCACCTTATCCAAAGTAAGCACCAGGTAAATTGCCGGTAAAGGCCCTTTGCCTGTCCGCTGTCTGTGCTTATTGTTCAGCCTCCCGAAGACGCTCACGCGCACACTGGTTGATTTATTCATGCAATCGTCTGCCCCCCGTAATTCCCGTCGCTGGCTGATAAGCCTGCTGGTTCTGTTGATCGTCGCTGGCCTGTGCTGGCGCTTCTGGCCGGGATCCGCGTCGCAACCGAATGCCACGGCGCAGAAAAGCGACCAGGCCCAGGCCAGCGCAAGCCGCGGCGGCAAAGCGGTGGCCAAGCGGCCCGGGTTCGGCGGTTCGACCGTTCCGGTACCGGTGCGGGTGGCAGCAGCGACCACCGGTGATTTCCCCATCTATTACAAAGCCCTCGGCACCGTGACGGCGCTGAACACGATCAACGTGCGCAGCCGTGTGGCGGGCGAATTGATGAAGATCAATTTTCAGGAAGGCCAACAGGTCAAGGCCGGTGATCTGCTGGCGGTGATCGACCCGCGCAGCTATCAGATCGCCCTACAGCAGGCCGAAGGCACGCTGATGCAGAATCAGGCGCTGCTCAAGAATGCTCAACTCGACGTACAGCGTTATCGGGGCCTGTACAAAGAAGACAGCATCGCCAAGCAAACCCTGGACACTGCCGAATCCCTGGTGGGCCAGTATCAGGGCACGATCAAGACCAATCAGGCGGCGGTGGGCGACGCCAAACTCAACCTGGAGTTCTCGCAGATTCGTGCGCCGATCTCGGGCCGCATCGGCCTGCGCCAGCTGGACGTCGGCAATCTGGTGGCGGCCAATGACACCAACCCGTTGGTGGTGATCACCCAGACCAAGCCGATCACGGTCAACTTCACCCTGCCGGAAAAAGACCTCGCCGAAGTACTCAGCCGTTATCGCAGCGGCGGCAAGCTGCCGGTGGAAGCGTGGGACCGCGGGGACCTTAAGCTGCAGGCCACGGGCGTGCTCGCCAGCATCGACAACCAGATCGACATCACCACCGGCACGCTGAAATTCAAGGCGCGCTTCGATAACGACAATGAAGCGCTGTTTCCCAATCAGTTCGTCAACGCGCGGCTGCTGGCCAACACGCTGAAAAACGTGGTGCTGGTGCCTTCGGCGGCGGTTCAGTTCGGGGTTAACGGCACCTTCGTGTACGTGATGGACGGCGACAAGACCGTGCGCATCCGCTCGCTTAAAACCGGTGCCAGCGACGAGACCTCCACAGTCATCACCGAAGGTCTGGTGGCCGGTGACCGCGTGGTGCTTGAGGGCACCGACCGCCTGAAAGACGGCAGCGCCGTGGACGTGGTCAATGACAGCAAGGACGTACCGGCCACGCCGGGGCAGCAGTTGCAGGGCAAGCCGTCCAAGGAGCCCGGTGAGTCTGCGGGTGCCGAGCCGGCGAAGAAAGGCGACGTATGAACCTGTCACGGCTGTTCATCCTCCGGCCGGTCGCCACCACGCTGAGCATGCTCGCCATCGTGCTGGCCGGTCTGATCGCGTACACGCTGCTGCCGGTATCGGCATTGCCGCAGGTGGATTACCCGACCATCCGGGTGATGACGCTGTACCCGGGCGCCAGTCCGCAAGTGATGACCAGTGCGGTGACCGCGCCCCTTGAACGGCAGTTCGGGCAGATGCCGGGCCTGACGCAAATGGCCTCGACCAGCTCCGGCGGCGCCTCGGTCATCACCCTGCGTTTCAGCCTCGAGATCAACATGGACGTGGCCGAGCAGGAAGTGCAGGCGGCGATCAACGGTGCGACCAACCTGCTGCCGAACGACCTGCCGGCGCCGCCGACGTACAACAAGGTCAACCCGGCCGACACGCCGGTGCTGACCCTGGCAATCACCTCGAAAACCATGCTGCTGCCCAAACTCAATGATCTGGTCGACACGCGCATGGCGCAGAAGATTGCGCAGATCAGCGGAGTGGGCATGGTCACCATTGCCGGCGGTCAGCGTCAGGCCGTGCGGATCAAGGTCAACGCCGACGCGCTGGCGGCCAACGGCCTGAATCTGGCGGACGTGCGCACGCTGGTCAGCGCCTCCAACGTCAATACGCCCAAGGGTAACTTCGACGGCCCGACGCGGGTGTCGATGCTCGACGCCAATGACCAGCTCAAGTCCCCCGAGGAGTACGCCAACCTGATTCTGGCGTACAACAACGGCGGCCCGTTACGGCTCAAGGACGTCGCCGAGATCGTCGACGGCGCTGAAAACGATCGCCTCGCTGCCTGGGCCAATGAGAACCAGGCCGTGCTGCTGAACATCCAGCGTCAGCCGGGCGCCAACGTCATCGACGTGGTCGATCGGATCAAGGCCCTGCTGCCCAGCATCACCGAAAATCTGCCCGCCGGACTGGAAGTCACCGTGCTCACCGACCGCACGCAGACCATCCGCGCCTCGGTCAGCGACGTGCAGCACGAGTTGCTGATTTCCATCGTGCTGGTGGTGCTGGTCACCTTTCTATTCCTGCGGCGGTTCAGCGCGACGATCATTCCCTCGGTGGCCGTGCCGCTGTCGCTGATCGGTACGTTTGGCGTGATGTACCTGGCCGGCTTCTCGGTCAACAACCTCACGTTGATGGCGATGACCATTGCCACCGGTTTCGTGGTGGACGACGCCATCGTCATGCTGGAGAACATTTCCCGGCACCTGGAGGAGGGCGAGACGCCGTTGCAGGCCGCGCTCAAGGGCGCGCGGCAGATCGGTTTCACGCTGATCTCGCTGACCATCTCGCTGATTGCCGTGCTCATTCCGCTGTTGTTCATGGCCGATGTGGTCGGGCGGCTGTTCCGCGAGTTCGCCATCACCCTGGCCGTGGCGATCCTGATTTCCCTGGTGGTGTCACTCACCCTGACGCCGATGATGTGCGCGCGCTTGCTCAAGCGTGAGCCGAAGGAAGAAGAGCAGGGCCGTTTTTACCGGGCCAGCGGCGCCTGGATCGACTGGCTGGTGGCCGCCTACGGGCGCAAGTTGCAGTGGGTGCTCAAGCATCAGCCGCTGACCCTGCTGGTTGCCGTCGCTACCCTCGGGATTACGGTGTTGCTGTATCTGGCCGTGCCCAAGGGCTTTTTCCCGGTGCAGAACACCGGCGTCATTCAGGGCATTTCCGAAGCGCCGCAATCGGTGTCGTTCGCTTCCATGAGTCAGCGCCAACAGGCCCTGGCGAAAATCATCCTCAAGGACCCTGCAGTCGCCAGTCTGTCGTCCTACATCGGCGTCGACGGCGACAACGCGACCCTCAACAGCGGCCGCATGCTGATCAACCTCAAGTCCCACGGCGAGCGGGATGTCACCGCGTCCGAGGTGATCCAGCGCTTGCAGCCCGAGGTTGATCAGCTGTCCGACATTCGCCTGTTCATGCAGCCGGTGCAGGACCTGACCATCGAAGACCGGGTCAGTCGCACCCAGTACCAGTTCAGCATGTCCTCGCCGGACGCCGATCTGCTCAATCTGTGGAGCGGCAAACTGGTGGAGGCGCTGGTGCAGCGCCCGGAACTGACCGATGTCGCCAGCGACTTGCAGGACAAGGGTTTGCAGGTCTTCCTCAACATCGATCGCGATGCCGCCAGTCGGCTGGGCGTGACCGTCGCCAACATCACCGACGCGCTGTATGACGCGTTCGGCCAGCGGCAGATTTCCACCATCTACACCCAGGCCAGCCAGTACCGCGTGGTGCTGCAGGCGGACTCGCGCAGTGAACTGGGGCCCGAGGCGCTGGAGCAGATTCACGTCAAGACCACCGACGGCGGGCAGGTCAAGCTGTCCAGTCTGGCTCGGGTCGAACAGCGTCAGGCGCAGCTGGCAATTGCCCACATCGGCCAGTTTCCGGCGGTGATGATGTCGTTCAACCTGGCGCCCGGTGTCGCGCTGGGCAAGGCCGTGGAAGTCATCGAGCAGGTGCAGAAAGACATCGGTATGCCGATCGGCGTGCAGACGGAATTCCAGGGTGCGGCCGAAGCGTTTCAGGCGTCGCTGTCCAGCACATTGCTGCTGGTGCTGGCGGCGGTGATCACCATGTACATCGTGCTGGGCGTGCTCTATGAGAGCTACATCCACCCGATCACCATCCTGTCGACCCTGCCGTCGGCGGCCATCGGTGCGCTGTTGGCGCTGCTCATCAGCGGCAACGACCTGGGCATGATTGCCATCATCGGCATCATCCTGCTGATCGGCATCGTCAAGAAAAACGCGATCATGATGATCGACTTCGCCCTCGACGCCGAACGCAACCGCGGCATCGACCCGCAGACCGCCATCTACGAAGCGGCACTCCTGCGCTTCCGCCCCATTCTCATGACCACTCTGGCGGCACTGTTCGGCGCCATTCCGCTGATGTTCGCTTCAGGCTCGGGCGCCGAACTGCGCCAGCCCCTGGGCCTGGTGATGGTCGGCGGTCTGCTGGTCAGCCAGGTCCTGACGCTGTTTACCACGCCGGTCATCTATTTGTACTTTGATCGGCTGGGGCGCCGGTTCCAGCGCAACGAGAAAACCGAGGTGGCGGTATGACCGGCCAGCTGCAAGCTTCAAGCTTTAAGCCTCAAGCCAGAAGCAGCAACGCGCAGGCCGGGGCTGGTGCGTTCACTTGCCGCTTGAAGCTTGTCGCCTGGAGCTCCCCCCCATGAACCTCTCCGGGCCCTTCATCAAACGCCCTGTGGCGACCATGCTCCTGAGCCTGGCGATTATGCTGCTGGGCGGGATGAGCTTCGGTCTGCTGCCGGTGTCGCCGCTGCCGAATATGGATTTTCCTGTGATCGTGGTCAGCGCCTCGCTGCCCGGCGCCAGTCCGGAAATCATGGCGTCGAGCGTGGCGACGCCGCTGGAGCGCTCCCTCGGGGTGATTGCCGGGGTTAACACCATGAGCAGCCGTTCGAGTCAGGGCTCGACGCGGATCATTCTGCAGTTCGACATGGACCGCGACATCAACGGTGCTGCGCGGGAAGTGCAGGCGGCCATCAACGCCGCACGCAACCTGCTGCCCAGCGGGATGCGCAGCATGCCGACCTACAAGAAGGTCAACCCGTCCCAGGCGCCGATCATGGTCCTGTCACTGACCTCCGACGTGCTGGAGAAGGGCGAGCTGTACGACATGGCGTCGACGATCCTGTCCCAGAGCCTGTCCCAGGTGAACGGCGTCGGCGAGGTGCAGATCGGCGGCAGTTCGCTGCCTGCCGTGCGCGTTGAGCTGGAGCCCAAGCTGCTGTCGCAGTACGGCGTGTCGCTGGATGAAGTGCGCACGACCATCTCCAATGCCAACGTGCGCCGGCCAAAAGGCTCGGTGGAGAACAGCGAGCACAACTGGCAGGTGCAGGCCAACGACCAGCTGGAGAAGGCCAAGGATTACGAATCGCTGATCATCCATTACGCCAACGGCGCGGCATTGCGGCTCAAGGATGTGGCCAAGGTCAAGGATTCGGTGGAAGACCGCTACAACAGCGGCTTCTTCAACGACAAGGCCGCGGTGCTATTGGTAATCAACCGTCAGGCCGGCGCCAACATCATCGAAACCGTGGCGGCGATCAAGGCCCAGTTGCCGGCGTTGCAGGCGGTGCTCCCGGCCAGCGTCAAGCTTGACCTGGCCATGGACCGCTCGCCGGTGATCAAGGCCACGCTGCACGAAGCGGAAATGACGCTGCTGATTGCCGTGGTGCTGGTGATTCTGGTGGTGTTCCTGTTCCTGGGGAATTTCCGCGCGTCGCTGATCCCGACTCTCGCGGTGCCGGTGTCGCTGGTCGGCACCTTCGCGATCATGTACCTGTACGGTTTCTCACTGAACAATCTGTCGCTGATGGCCCTGATTCTCGCCACCGGGCTGGTGGTCGACGATGCCATCGTGGTGCTGGAAAACATCTCCCGGCACATCGACGAAGGTGTGCCGCCCATGGAAGCGGCCTACCTGGGCGCCAAGGAGGTGGGCTTCACCCTGCTGTCGATGAACGTCTCGCTGGTGGCGGTGTTTGTTTCGATCCTGTTCATGGGCGGGCTGGTGGAGAGCCTGTTCCGCGAGTTTTCCATCACCTTGTCGGTGTCCATCGTCGTTTCGCTGGTGGTCTCGCTGACCCTGACGCCGATGCTCTGCGCGCGCTGGCTCAAGCCCCACGTGCCGGGCACGGAAAATCGCTTGCAGCGCTGGAGCCAGCGGGTCAACGACCGCATGGTCGCCGGCTACGACCGCAGCCTGCGCTGGGTGCTGCGTCATCGGCGCCTGACCCTGCTGACGCTGCTGTTGACCATCGTCGGCAACATCGCTTTGTACGTCGTGGTGCCAAAGACCTTTCTGCCGCAGCAGGACACCGGCCAGCTGATGGGTTTTGTGCGCGGCGACGACGGCCTGTCGTTCTCGGTGATGCAGCCGAAGATGGACACGTTCCGCTCGGCGATCCTCAAGGACCCGGCCGTGGAGAGCGTCGCGGGCTTCATCGGCGGCAACGGCGGCACCGGCAACGCGTTCATCATCGTGCGCCTGAAGCCGATCAAGGAGCGCAACATCGGCGCCATGGAAGTGGTCGAGCGACTGCGCAAGGAAATGCCGCTGGTGCCGGGCGGGCGCCTGTTCCTGCAACCCGATCAGGACCTGCAATTGGGCGGCGGCCGCGAGCAGACCACCTCGCAGTACCAGTACATCCTGCAAAGCGGCGACCTGGAAACCCTGCGCCTGTGGTACCCGAAGATCGTCGCCGCCCTTAAGTCGCTCAAGGAGCTGACCGCCATCGACGCCAACGACGGCGGCGGCACCCAGCAGGTGACATTGATCGTCGACCGCGATGCGGCCAAGCGTCTGGGCATCGACATGAACATGGTCACCAAGGTGCTGAACAACGCCTACAGCCAGCGCCAGGTGTCGACCATCTATGACCCGCTGAACCAGTATCAGGTGGTCATGGAGGTCAATCCGAAATACGCCCTTGATCCGACAACGCTGGAGCAGGTCCAGGTGATCACGGCCGATGGTGCACGGGTGCCGCTGTCGACCATCGCCCGTTACGAGCGCAGCCTGGAAGACGACCGGGTCAGCCACGACGGCCAGTTCGCCTCGGAAAACATCTCCTTCGACCTGGCCGATGGCGTCACCCTCGATCAGGCCAACGCCGCCATCGAACGCGCCGTCGCCGCGGTGGGCCTGCCTGAGGACGTGATCGCCAAGATGGCCGGGACCTCCGACGCCTTTGCCGCCACCCAGAAGAGCCAGCCGTGGATGATTCTCGGCGCGCTGGTGGCGGTGTACCTGGTGCTGGGCATTCTTTACGAAAGCTACATTCACCCGCTGACCATCCTCTCGACGCTGCCCTCCGCAGGCGTCGGCGCGCTGCTGAGCATCTACCTCACCGGCGGGCAATTCAGCCTGATTTCATTGCTGGGGCTGTTTTTGCTGATCGGCGTGGTGAAGAAGAACGCGATCCTGATGATCGACCTCGCCTTGCAGCTCGAACGTCAGAACGGCATGACCCCGGTGGAGTCAATTCGCAATGCCTGCCTGCAACGTCTGCGTCCGATTCTGATGACCACCCTGGCGGCGATTCTCGGCGCCGTGCCGTTATTGCTGAGCAGTGCCGAAGGCGCGGAAATGCGCCGGCCGCTGGGCCTGACCATCATAGGCGGCCTGATCCTCAGTCAGATCCTCACGCTGTACACCACGCCCGTGGTTTACCTTTATCTCGACCGTCTGCGCCATCGTTTCAACCAATGGCGCGGTGTGCAGACGGATGCTGCCCTGGACACTCCGCTATGAACGACTCGATGAAAGCCCCTGGCCCACAGCGGACGTTGCCGTTTCCCAGGACGTTCGGCGTCGCCCTTTGTGCGCTGCTGCTCAGTGCCTGTGCCGTCGGCCCGGATTACAAAACGCCGGACATGCCGACCCCGGCGCACTTCAAGCAGGCCGTAGGCTGGACCCAGGCCAACCCGAGCGATGCGATGGCCCGCGGCGCATGGTGGGAAATCTACGGCGACGCCCAGCTCAACGCGCTGGTGGAAAAACTCAACACGTCCAACCAGACCGTGGCGCAGTACGAGGCCCAATACCGGCAGGCCACCGCTCTGGTGCGCAGTGCGCGGGGCGCGTTCTTCCCGACGCTGGACCTGACCACCAGCAAGAACCGCTCGAGCCAGGGCACCGGCAGCAGCAGTTCGAGCCTGAGCAGTTCCAGCAGTGGCATTCGTGACACCTACAACGCGCAGTTGGGCGTCAGTTGGGAAGCCGACGTGTGGGGCAAGTTGCGTCGCGGCCTGGAAGCCGACAAGGCCAGCGCCCAGGCGAGCCTTGCCGATCTGGCGTCGATGCGCCTGAGCCTGCAATCGCAATTGGTGCAGAGCTACCTGCAGCTACGGGTGATCGACGAGCAGAAGCGTTTGCTCGAAGCGACCGTCGACGCCTACCAGCGCTCGTTGACCATGACCCAGAACCAGTACCGCGCCGGGATTTCCGGCCGCGACGCTACCGCCCAGGCCCAGACGCAGCTCAAGAGCACCCAGGCTGACCTCATCGACCTGCAATGGCAGCGTGCCCAGTTCGAAAACGCGATTGCCGTGCTGATGGGCCAGGCGCCAGCGGATTTCAGCCTCGCGGCGACCACCTCTATTCCGGCGGTACCGCAGATCCCGGCGCAGCTGCCGTCACAGTTGCTTGAACGCCGCCCTGATATTGCCGCCGCCGAGCGTTCGGTCATGACCGCCAACGCCAATATCGGCTTGGCCAAGGCCGCCTATTACCCGGACCTGACCCTGAGCATGAGCGGCGGTTACAGCAGCAGCACCGTCAGCAACTGGATTTCCCTGCCCAATCGTTTCTGGTCGGTGGGCCCGCAACTGGCGATGACCCTGTTCGACGGCGGTCAGCGCGCTGCCGAAGTAGACCGCACCGAGGCGGTCTACGACCAGACCGTCGCCCAGTACCGCCAGACCGTGCTCGCCGGCTTCAAGGAAGTCGAGGACTACATGGCCCAGTTGCGCGTGTATGAGGAGGAAGCCGGGGTGCGCGATGAGGCGCTGCAATCGGCGCGTGATTCTTTGCGTCTGACCAACAACCAGTACAAGGCCGGGCTGATTGGCTACCTGGACGTGGTCAACGTGCAGACCACCGCCTTGAGTAACGAACGCAGCGTGCTGAACGTACTGGAAAGCCGGTTGGTCGCCAGCGCCCAGTTGATTGCGGCATTGGGCGGCGGTTGGGACGCCGCGACCGGACTGACACCCGGCGCGGAAGTTTCCGATCGTTGATTACAGCTAAATAGCGATGTGCCATCTTTACGACGGAGTGACGGGACTTTTACGGGAATTTCGGTACAATCGCCGCCGAATTGATCAGGGCTGAAAGGCCGCACTCCGTTGAGCCAAGAGCCAGCCCATGTTGATCGGCCATTACACCTATTCGCTGGTTTTGATTTCGTTTCTGGTCGCGATACTCGCGTCCTATACCACCCTTGATCTGGCCGGGCGCATCGCCTCGGCCAGTGGGCGGGCCCGCGGGCTGTGGATGGGCGGTGGTGCGCTGTCCATGGGCGTCGGCATCTGGTCGATGCACTTCATCGGCATGCTCGCGTTCAACCTGCCGATCCAGCTGGCGTACGACATCCCGCTGACGGTGCTCTCGCTGATCATCGCGATCTTTTCCTCAGGCTTCGCCCTGTGGCTGGTCAGTCACGACCGTGTGCCGCTGCCGCATCTCCTGTTTGGCGCAGTGGTCATGGGGCTTGGCACCAGCGCCATGCACTACACCGGCATGGCGGCGATGCGCATGCAGCCGGGCATCGATTACGACCCCGGCCTGTTCGGCCTTTCGCTGTTGATCGCCGTCAGCGCTTCGGCCGTAGCGCTGGCCATTGCCGTGCGTCTGCGCCGCCAGACGCCTTACGTTCGGCTGGCCCGCGCCGGTGCGGCGGTGATCATGGGCTTCGCCATCCTCGGCATGCATTTCACCGGCATGAGCGCGGCGAACTTCCCCGACGGCAGTTTCTGCGGCGCGACACTCAACGGTCTGCACACTAACGGCCTGGACAAGCTGGTGCTGGTCACCAGTCTTGCGGTGCTGGGCATCACGCTGCTGACCTCCGTGCTCGATGCGCGGCTGGAAGCGCGTACCGCTCAGTTGTCGCTGTCGCTGAAAGAAGCCAACCGCGAGCTGACCCAGCTGGCCCTGCACGACAACCTCACCGGGCTGCCCAACCGCATCCTGCTGGCGGATCGCATCGATCAGGCCATGCGCAAGGTCGACGCCCAGGGCGGCATGTTCGCCCTGATGTTTCTGGATCTGGACGGCTTCAAACCGGTGAACGACGCGTTCGGTCACCACGTCGGCGATCAACTGTTGCGCGCGGTAGCTGTGCGCATGCGGGAAAACTTCCATCGCCACGACACCCTGGCGCGCATCGGCGGCGACGAGTTCGTGCTGCTGGTCGAGCTCGACGATGGCGAAGAAGCGGTCAGCGTGGCCTCGCGTCAGGTTTCCCTGGTGAGCCAGCCGTTCAGCGTGCAGGAACATGATCTGCAGGTGACGGTGAGCATCGGCATCAGCCTGTACCCCGGCAACGGCCGCACCCAGCAGGAACTGCTGATGAACGCCGACGCCGCCATGTACCACGCCAAGAATGCCGGCAAGAACGGCTACAGCTTTTTCGATGCGTCGATGAACACCAACGCGCGCAATCAGCTGCAGCTGTTGCAGGACCTGCGCCTTGCGCTGCGTAAAGGGCAGTTCTGCCTGCATTACCAGCCGAAATTCTCCGCCGGTACCCAGGAGCCCATCGGCGCCGAAGCGCTGGTGCGCTGGAATCACCCGCAGCTCGGGTTGCTGATGCCGGACAAATTCATTGGCCTTGCCGAAAAAACCGGCCTGATCATCCCCATTGGCGAGTGGGTGCTGCACGAGGCCTGCCGGCAGATGAAGCGCTGGTACGACAGCGGCTTTACCCACTGGCGCATTGCGGTGAACCTGTCGGCGTTGCAGTTCAGCCATGTCGGGTTGGTCGAGACCGTCGCGCACGCGCTGGCCACCCACGGTCTGCCGGCCAACTGCCTGACCCTGGAAATCACCGAAACCACTGCCATGAGCGACGCCGATGCGAGCATGACCGTGCTGCAGAAGCTCTCGGACATGCACGTCGACCTGTCCATCGACGACTTCGGCACCGGCTATTCCAGCCTGATGTACCTCAAACGCCTGCCGGCCAACGAATTGAAGATCGACCGCGGTTTCGTCCGCGATCTGGAGCACGACAGCGACGACGCGGCCATTGTGTCGGCCATCGTCGCGCTGGGCCAGGCTCTGAACCTGCGCATCGTCGCCGAGGGTGTCGAGACCGCCAGCCAGCAGAAATTCCTCACGCGCCTTGGTTGCGACTCGCTGCAGGGTTACCTGCTGGGTTATCCGCTGCCGGCCGAGCGGTTCATGGCAGACATCGAAGCCGCGCGGCGTCGTGTCAGCGAAATCACGGATTGAGTGTTAATGCCCACCCCACCTCCACGCATTGATCGAACGGGAACATTTATGGATAAAAATCTCCTCATCACCGGCGGCTCCCGGGGTATCGGGGCCGCCACGGCGGTTCTGGCAGCAGCGCAGGGTTATCGCGTGTGCATCAACTATCTGTCCGATCACGCCTCCGCCGAGCGGCTGTGCGGGCAGATTCGCGAGACGGGCGGTCATGCCATCGCGGTGCAGGCCGATGTCAGCAACGAAGACGAGATCATTCGTCTGTTTGCGCGGATCGATTCGGAGATGGGGCGGATCACCGCGCTGGTCAACAACGCCGGCACGGTGGGCGAGGCGTCGCGGCTGGACACCATGTCGGAGTTTCGGCTGCTGAAGATCATGATGAGCAACGTGGTCGGGCCGATGCTGTGCAGCAAGCACGCACTGCTGCGCATGTTGCCCCGCCACGGCGGACGCGGTGGCAGCATCGTCAACGTGTCGTCCGTTGCCGCACGGCTCGGGTCACCCGGCGAATACGTCGACTACGCGGCGTCGAAGGGCGCGCTGGACACCTTCACCGTCGGGCTGGCCAAGGAAGTGGCGGGCGAGGGCGTGCGGGTCAATGCCGTGCGTCCCGGTTACATCTTCACCGAATTCCACGCCTTGAGCGGTGACCCCCATCGCGTGAGCAAGCTGGAACCGACCATTCCCATGGGCCGCGGCGGACTGGCCGATGAAGTGGCGGAGGCGATCCTGTGGCTGCTGTCCGACAAGGCCTCGTATTCGACGGGCTCGTTCATTGATCTGGGCGGCGGGCGCTGACGGCTATGCGGCCATATCCAAGGCCGGCTAACCCATCATCGAGCGAATGATCTTCCCCAGCGTCTCCATCGCCCGTTCGGCCGTCTCACCCCACGGGCTGCCGTAGTTCAGGCGGATGAAATGCTTGAACCGCCGCGTTGGCGAGAACATCGGGCCGGGGGCGATGCTGATGCCCTGGGCGAGGGCGGCCTGAAACACTTTCAGTGAATCGATCGGTTCCGGCAGCTCAACCCACAGGAAGTATCCGCCGGTGGGCTGGCTGACGCGGGTCTGCGCCGGAAAGTACCGGGCGATGGCGCCGAGCATCGCGCGCTGCTGATCTTCCAGGCTGTGGCGCAGCTTGCGCAGGTGGCGGTCGTAACCGCCGTGTTGCAGGTAATCGGCGATGGCGGCCTGGGCCGGCATCGAGGCGCACAGCGAGGTCATGATTTTCAGCCGCTCGACCTTCTGCGCGTAACGCCCGGCAGCCACCCAACCCACCCGATAACCGGGCGCCAGGCTTTTTGCGAACGAGCCGCAATGCAGCACCAGCCCTTCAGTGTCGAATGCCTTCGCCGGTTTCGGCGCGTGCTGGCCGTAATACAACTCGGCATAGACGTCATCCTCGATCAGCGGCACCTCGTGCTTGCGCAGCAATTCCACCAGTTCCCGTTTGCGCGCTTCAGGCACCGTCGCGCCGGTGGGATTCTGAAAACTGGTCATGCTCCAGCAGGCTCTGATCGGGTAGCGCTCGAGCGCCTGTTCAAGCACTGCCAGGTCAATGCCCTGTTGCGGGTGCACCGGAATTTCCACCGCCTTGAGCTTCAGCCGTTCGAGCACCTGCAGGCAGGCGTAGAACGCCGGCGCCTCGATGGCCACCAGATCGCCGGGCTCGGTCACCGCTTGCAGGCACAGATTCAGCGCTTCGAGGGCGCCGTTGGTGATCAGCAGCTCGTCCATGGGCAGCATTTGCCCGGCGACCATGTACCGCAGCGCGATTTGCCGGCGCAGGGCCGGATTGCCGGGCGACAGGTCGCTGACCACCATGCGCGGGTCCATGTCGCGGGTGGCGCTGGCGAGGGAACGGGCCAGGCGCTGCAACGGGAACAGCCCGGCGCTGGGGAAGGCGGAGCCGAAGGGTACGGTGTTCGGGTCCTTGATGGATTCGAGAACCGAGAACACCAGATCGCTGACGTCGACTTCGGTGGACTCGCTCACCTGTGGCGCCGGGCGCGCATCGTGCTCTGAAACCTCACCGCCCAGACCCTGCAGGCGGACACTGTCGTTGACGAAATAGCCGGAGCGCGGGCGTGCCCGGATCAGGCCTCGACGTTCCAGCAAGTAGTACGCCTGGAACACCGTAGACGGGCTGATGCCGTGGGTCTGGCTGGCGTAGCGCACTGAAGGCACCCGTTGCCCTGCAGCCAGCACCCCGGACCGGATCAGCTCGGCAATGTCGTCAGCAAACTTTTCATAGCGCTTCATGGCGGGCTCGTGCTGAGTGGCTTCTGGGGTGCAGCCGCCATACACAAGCGACTGGGGCAGGGTGGAGGACCCGGCTGCAGGAGCGGAATATGCCCTCGGTCTGCGGATTAGTACAGATGCAGATCGGCTGACAACCACCGGATCAGGCGTACCTCTTCGGTATCCACCTCCCGCACTCTCGCCCCGCGCTGCGGTCCATACCGCACTGACGTTAACCGAAGGGAATGCGCTGATGAATGCCTGGTGGGAAGAAGTGGTGGACACACTGCAGGCCGAGTTCTCTGATATCACCGATGCCGGGCAGATCACCCGCGTGACCATACGCCTGGTCATCGCGGCGCTGCTGGGCGGGATTCTGGGTTTCGAGCGGGAACACAAGGGCAAGGCGGCCGGGGTTCGAACGCACATGCTGGTGTGCATGGGGGCCGCGCTGTTTGTGCTGGTGCCGCGCATGGCCGGTGCCGACGACGCTGCTTTGAGCCGGGTGGTGCAGGGCATTGTGGCGGGGATCGGCTTTCTCGGCGCCGGGACCATCCTCAAGGGTGATGCGCTCAATGCCACTCAGGTGAAAGGCCTGACCACGGCGGCCGGTTTGTGGATGACCGCGGCCATTGGTATCGCGGCCGGGATGGGCAGGGAGATGACGGCAGTCTTGAGTACGGTGCTGGCACTGGGCATCTTTAGCCTGATGCCCATGATCGTCAGGCGGGTTGAGTCGGCGGAAGAACGTGCACACGACCCTGCCCGCAGGACGGGTGGCGATGCACAGGAGCCTTAGTCCGGCGGTTATTCCGGGGTATTGAGGGTGTGACGCTCGATTAATAGTGGGACCGGCTTTAGCCGGGAAGAAGCCAGTTGGCGCACCCTCAACATAGCGGCTAGCCCTCTAGAAGCTTCCCGGCTAAAGCCGGTCCCACAACACCGCGTTGGGCCAAGGAATTACTCAGGAAACGTGTCATCCAGAATCGCCGGGGGCTCGCCGCTTGGCGGGTCACCCACCGGCGGTTCGATCACCGGAGGCATCAGCGGGGAAGGTGGCTCCTCGGGCTTGGGCACCGGCAGCTCGGGGTCGTCGATGTTCGGATCGGGCGTTTCTGCGGGAACGGGAATGCTCATGGTCTTCGCTTCCTTGGGTTCGTCGAGAGGGCGTGTCAGGTGACGTTGCAGCACACCCGTCAGCACGCACACATGTCGACCGCAGCGCCCTGGCAATGATTCACTCAATCCGCCTGGATACCCCGTTACGCCGGAGCCCATGGCCTGCCATTATCCCTGGGGTGACTTGATCAAACGTCATGCAAGCTGTTTGAACTTTTGCCCGAGGCTGGCGTTCGGAACCTATGCTGCCACGTCCGGATGCGTTGATCCCGTGGCTCTCTCTTATGTTATGGACAAAGACGCTGAAGCAATGGGCGCCCCACGGTGGGCGTCCCTGGGCGTGAGGAGTGATGCTCGATGAATGATACTGCTGATCAGCCGTACGGCCCGGATTCCCTGGCCAACGATGTTCTCCACTCTATCCACCCTATCCCACTGACCCAAGCCTTGCAGCTGCCGCGGATCGTGATCGAGGACACCCAGCCGGTGATCGATAACGGTCAGCTGGCGGCCAAGGCCGTTGTCGGTCAGCCGGTCACGGTCACCAGCAAAATCTACGCGGACGGCCACGACAAGATGGCCGTACGTATCGTCTACCGGGCCATCGACGACGAAGAATGGCAATCGGTGCCCATGCGCGAGCTGGGCAATGACAGCTGGATCGGCGAATTCACCCCGCCGACCTTCACCCGCTATGTCTATCGCCTTGAAGCCTGGATCGATCAGTTCGGCAGCTACCGCTACGAGCTGGAAAAGAAATACGCCGCCGGCGTGACCATCGATTTGGAGCTGGAAGAAGGGCGCCTGCACCTGGTGCACGCCGCCGAGCGCAGCAAGCTGGAGGTACGTGGGCAACTCGACACGTTGATCACGCGCTTCGGCGAGGCGACTGAAAACGAGGCCAAGGTGGCGCTGCTGCTGAGCAGTGACGCCGCCAGCGTCATGGCCAAGGCCGACAACCACGCGTTCTTGAGCCGCAGCCTGGAATTCCCGCTGGACGTCGAACGAGAGCTGGCCCAGTTCGCCAGTTGGTACGAACTGTTTCCACGTTCGATCACCGACGACAAAGAGCGTCACGGCACCTTCAAGGACGTCCACTCGCGCCTGCCGATGATCCGTGACATGGGCTTCGACGTGCTCTACTTCCCGCCGATCCACCCGATCGGTCGCGCTCACCGCAAAGGCCCGAACAACTCCCTCACCGCAGGGCCCGATGATGTGGGCAGCCCGTACGCCATCGGCAGCGCTGAAGGCGGACATGACGCCATCCACCCGCAGCTGGGCACCCGCGAGGACTTCCGCGAGCTGGTCGCCGCGGCAGCCGAGCATGGCCTGGAAATCGCCCTCGATTTCGCCATCCAGTGCTCCCAGGACCACCTGTGGCTCAAGGAACACCCGGGCTGGTTCTCGTGGCGTCCGGACGGCACCATCCGTTACGCGGAAAACCCGCCGAAGAAATACCAGGACATCGTCAACGTCGATTTCTATGCGCCGGACGCGATTCCGGGCCTGTGGGCCGAGCTGCGTGACGTGATCCTCGGCTGGGTGAAGGAGGGCGTGAAGATCTTCCGCGTCGACAATCCGCACACCAAGCCGCTGCCGTTCTGGCAGTGGATGATTGCCGACGTGCGCAGTAAGCACCCTGAAGTCATGTTCCTCGCCGAGGCGTTCACCAAGCCGGCGATGATGGCGCGCCTGGGCAAGGTCGGTTATTCCCAGAGCTACACCTATTTCACCTGGCGCAACACCAAGGCCGAGTTGAGCGAGTACCTCACTCAGCTCAACGAGTCGCCATGGCGCGAGTGCTACCGCCCGAACTTCTTCGTCAACACGCCGGACATCAACCCGCCGTTCCTGCATGACTCGGGTCGTCCGGGCTTCCTCATCCGTGCGGCGCTGGCGACCATGGGTTCGGGTCTGTGGGGCATGTATTCGGGCTTCGAGCTGTGTGAATCGGCGCCGGTACCGGGCAAGGAGGAATACCTGGACTCGGAGAAGTACGAGATCCGTCCCCGTGACTTCACCGCGCCTGGCAATATCATTGCCGAGATCGCCCAGCTCAACCGCATCCGTCGCCAGAACCCGGCGCTGCAGACGCACCTGGGCCTGAAGATCTACGCCGCGTACAACGACAACATCCTGTACTTCGGCAAGCGCACGGCGGATGGCAGCAATTTCATTCTGGTCGCCGTGAACCTCGATCCGCGCAACGTGCAGGAAGCGACGTTCGAGCTGCCGCTGTGGGAAATGGGCCTGCCGGACGATGCCGCCACCCTGGGCGAAGACTTGATGACCGGGCATTCCTGGACCTGGTATGGCAAGTACCAGTTCATGCGCCTGGACCCTTCGTACCAGCCGTTCGGTATCTGGCGCATCAAAGCCACAAACCAATAATTCAAAGGATGTGGTCATGGCAAAGAAACCCCGCAACGCTGCCTTTATCGAAGACCCGCTCTGGTACAAGGATGCGGTGATTTACCAGGTCCACGTGAAGTCGTTTTTCGATTCCAACGACGATGGCATCGGTGACTTCCCCGGCCTGATCGCCAAGCTCGACTACATTGCCCAGCTGGGCGTCAACACCATCTGGCTGCTGCCCTTCTACCCGTCGCCACGCCGCGACGATGGCTATGACATCTCCGAGTACCGTGGCGTGCACAGCGACTACGGCACCATGGCCGACGCGAAGAAGTTCATCGCCGAGGCGCACAACCGTGGCTTGCGGGTGATCACCGAGCTGGTCATCAACCACACCTCGGACCAGCACGCATGGTTCCAGCGCGCGCGGCATGCCAAGAAGGGCTCCAAGGCGCGGGATTTCTACGTCTGGTCCGATGACCCGCAGAAGTACGACGGCACCCGGATCATCTTTCTCGACACCGAGAAGTCCAACTGGACCTGGGACCCGGTCGCGGAGCAGTACTTCTGGCACCGTTTCTATTCCCACCAGCCGGACCTCAACTTCGACAATCCGCAGGTCATGAAGGCGGTGATCGAGGTCATGCGCTACTGGCTGGACATGGGCATCGACGGCCTGCGTCTGGACGCGATTCCGTACCTGATCGAGCGTGACGGCACCAACAATGAAAACCTGCCAGAGACCCATCAGGTCCTCAAGCAGATCCGTGCCGAAATCGACGCCAACTACCCCGACCGCATGCTGCTGGCCGAAGCCAACCAGTGGCCGGAAGACACTCAGCTGTACTTCGGTGATCGCAAGGGCAAGGACGGCGACGAATGCCACATGGCGTTCCACTTCCCGCTAATGCCGCGCATGTACATGGCGGTGGCCCAGGAAGACCGTTTCCCGATCACCGACATCCTGCGCCAGACACCGGAAATCCCGGAGAACTGCCAGTGGGCGATCTTCCTGCGCAACCACGATGAACTGACGCTGGAAATGGTCACCGACCGCGAGCGTGATTATCTGTGGAATTACTACGCCTCGGACCGTCGCGCGCGGATCAACCTGGGCATTCGTCGTCGCCTGGCGCCGTTGCTGGAACGTGACCGCCGCCGCGTTGAACTGCTCAACAGCATGTTGCTGTCCATGCCCGGCACGCCGACCCTGTACTACGGCGACGAAATCGGCATGGGTGACAACATCTACCTCGGCGACCGCGACGGTGTGCGCACGCCGATGCAGTGGTCCATCGACCGTAACGGCGGCTTTTCCCGCGCCAACCCGGCGAGCCTGGTGCTGCCGCCGATCATGGACCCGTTGTACGGTTATCAGTCGGTCAACGTCGAAGCGCAGGATCACGACCCGCACTCGCTGCTGAACTGGACCCGGCGCATGCTCGCCGTGCGCAGGCAGCAGAAAGCCTTCGGCCGCGGCACCCTGAAAATGCTCTCGCCGAGCAACCGCCGCATCCTGGCCTATACCCGCGAATACACCGGGCCGGACGGCAAGACCGAAATCATCCTTTGCGTCGCCAACGTCTCGGCCGCCTCCCAGGCCGCCGAGCTTGAACTCGCGCCATACGCCGGGACGGTTCCGGTCGAGATGCTCGGCGGCAGCGCCTTTCCACCTATTGGCCAGCTCAATTACCTGCTGACGTTGCCGCCGTACGGCTTCTACTGGTTCTTGCTGGCCGCGGAGAATCAAATGCCCAGCTGGCACGTTGAACCGGCTCAGAGCATGCCGGACTTCCCGACCCTGGTGCTCAAGCAGCGCCTGGAAGAATTGCTCGAAGAACCCCTGCGCCAGACCATGGAGCAGCAGTCGCTGTCGGTCTATCTGCCGAAGCGCCGCTGGTTCGCCGGCAAAGGCACGGCGATCGACAGCATCCACATCGCCTACGCCGTGCGCTTCGGCTCCACGGTGCGGCCGGCGTTGCTGAGCGAAATCGAAGTCACCTCCGGTGGCGAAACGGTGCGCTACCAGTTGCCGTTCGGCCTGTTGCCAGAAGACGACATCAGCAGCGCCTTGCCGCAACAGTTGGCCCTGTCCCGCGTGCGTCGTGGTCGTCAGGTCGGCTTGATCACTGATGCGTTTACCCTCGAGCCGTTCATTCGCAACGTCATCAAAGGCATGCAGGACAACACCGTGCTGGCGACGCCGGACGGTGAGCTGCAGTTCCAGAGCACGTCGCAACTGGCGCCGCTGGGCCTGAACGAAGACGCCGAGGTGCGTTACCTTTCGGCCGAGCAGTCCAACAGCTCGGTGGTGGTCGGCAAGAAGCTGGTGCTGAAAATGATTCGCCGTGTCGCGGCCGGTACTCACCCCGAGCTGGAAATGGGCGCATACCTCACCGAAGCCGGCTACCCGCACATCTCGCCGCTGTTGGGCGCAGTCGTGCGCGTGGACGGGCAGGGCGAGAAAAACCTGCTGATGATCGCCCAGGGTTACCTGAGCAATCAGGGCGATGCGTGGGAATGGACCCAGAACAACCTCGAACGCGCTGTGCGCGATCACATGGCCCACGGTCAGTCGGCGCTGGAGCAGCAAGCCAATGCGCTGATCGAGCTGAAAGACTTCGCCGGCCTGCTGGGCCAGCGTCTGGGCGAGATGCACGTGATCCTCGGCGCCCCGACGGATAACCCGGACTTCAAGACCGAAGTCACCAGCGTCAAGGACAGCGAGGCCTCGGCGAAGAGCGTTTCGGCGCAGATCGAGCGTGCCTTGCAGCTGCTTGAACAGCACCGCGACTCCCTAGAGGCCCAGGATCAGCAGCTCATCACTGAACTGCTGGGCAAACGCAAAGCGCTGCTGGCCCAAGTGAAGACCCTGGCCAAGCAGTCAGTCGGCGGCCTGAGAATGCGCGTGCACGGCGACCTGCACCTCGGCCAGATGCTGGTGGTGAAGGGCGATGCCTACCTGATCGACTTCGAAGGCGAGCCCGCGCGTCCGCTGCAGGAACGTAGGGCCAAATACAGCCCGTTCAAAGATGTCAGCGGCGTACTGCGCTCGTTCGACTACGCTGCGGCGATGGCCCTGCGCAACGCGCAAAGTGCCGACACGTCGGTGCAGGCTGAAACCGCCCGCCAGCAAGTGGCCGAGACGTATTTGAAGCAGGCGCGCGAGGCCTTCCTCGACGGCTATCGCAAGGCCACCGTCGAAGTGGGTCACGACTGGAAAGATGCCAAGGGTGAAGCGGCCGCGCTGGCGCTGTTCACTCTGGAAAAAGCCGCTTATGAAGTGGCCTACGAGGCCGAGAATCGGCCGACATGGTTGTCGGTTCCGCTTCAAGGCTTGCGCGGGCTTCTCGACCTGTCTGATGGAGAATGAAAATGAGTGCCTCTGACCAATTCGGTAACGGCAACCACGCAATATTGCCCAGCGCCGTCGACCTGGACGCGCTGATCCGCGCGGAGCACCGCGACCCGTTCTCGATGCTTGGCCCCCACAGCGATGGCGCTGAAGGCCAGGTGATCCGCGCCTATCTGCCCAATGCCCTGGCCGTGCGCGTGCTCTCGCGCGACGGCGAACGTGACCTCGGCGAGCTGAGCATGTCCGACAAACCGGGCTTCTTTGCCGGCCACTTTGCGGTTCGCGAACCCTATCTGCTGAAAATCTCGTGGGCCACCGGCGAGCAAATCACCGAAGACCCTTATAGCTTTGGCGAGCAGTTGGGCGAAATGGACTTGTACCTCTTCGCCGAGGGCAACCACCGCGACCTGAGCAGCGCTCTGGGCGCACAGGTCAAGAATGTTGATGGCGTCGACGGCGTGCGTTTCTCGGTATGGGCACCGAATGCCCGCCGAGTGTCCGTGGTGGGCGATTTCAATAGCTGGGATGGCCGTCGTCACCCGATGCGCCTGCGTCATCCGACCGGCGTGTGGGAAATTTTCATCCCGCGCATCGGCCCGGGCGAAGCGTACAAGTACGAAATCCTCGGCCAGCACGGCGTTCTGCCGCTGAAAGCTGACCCGATGGCCCTGGCCACCCAGCTGCCGCCGGCAACCGCGTCGAAAGTCGCTGCACCGCTGACGTTCGAGTGGCAGGACCACGACTGGATGCAGTCCCGGGGCGAAAAGCATGACATTCATCAGCCGCTGTCGATCTACGAGCTGCACGCCGGCTCGTGGCAGTGGCACCACGGCGGCGATGACGAGCCGGATCGCCCGTACGACTGGCGCGAGCTGGCTGAAAACCTGATTCCTTACATCAAGGACCTGGGTTTCACCCACATCGAATTGATGCCGATCATGGAGCACCCGTTCGGCGGCTCATGGGGTTATCAGGTGTTGTCGCAGTTCGCACCGAGCGCGCGCTACGGCACACCGGAAGACTTCGCCGCCTTCGTGGATGCCTGCCACCGTAACGACATCGGCGTGATTCTTGATTGGGTGCCGGCACACTTTCCGACCGATGCACACGGTCTGGCTCAATTCGACGGGACTGCACTGTACGAATACGCCAACCCCCATGAAGGTTTCCATCAGGACTGGAACACCCTGATCTATAACTTGGGGCGCACTGAAGTCCACGGTTTCATGATTGCCTCCGGTATTCATTGGCTGAAGAACTTCCACGTTGATGCGCTGCGCGTCGATGCGGTGGCGTCCATGCTGTATCGCGACTATTCCCGCAACGCCGGAGAATGGGTCCCGAACCGTTACGGCGGCCGCGAAAACCTGGAAGCCATCGACTTCCTCCGCCACCTTAACGACGTGGTTGCGATCGAAGCGCCGGGCGCGCTGGTCATTGCCGAGGAATCGACGTCCTGGCCGGGGGTTTCGCAGCCCACTCAACAGGGCGGTCTGGGCTTTTCGTACAAGTGGAACATGGGCTGGATGCACGACACGCTCAAGTACATCGAGCAGGACCCTATCCATCGCCAGCATCACCATTCTCAGCTGAGTTTTGGTCTGGTCTATGCCTGGTCCGAGCGGTTTGTGCTGCCGATTTCCCACGATGAAGTGGTGCACGGCAAGCATTCCTTGATCGACAAGATGCCTGGCGACCGCTGGCAGAAATTCGCCAACCTGCGCGCGTACCTGTCGTTCATGTGGACCCACCCGGGCAAGAAGCTGCTGTTCATGGGCTGCGAGTTTGCCCAGTGGCGCGAGTGGAACCACGACACCGAACTGGACTGGCATTTCCTGCAGTACGCCGAGCACAAGGGCGTGCACTCGCTGGTCAGCGACCTGAACCGCCTGTACCGGACGGAAAAGGCGTTGTACGAGCAGGACTGCCAGCCACAGGGTTTCCAGTGGGTAATCGGTGACGACGCCGGTAACAGCGTCTATGCCTACCTGCGCTGGAGCAAGGAGGGCGAGCCGTTGCTGGTGGTCGCCAACCTGACACCGGTGCCGCGCGAAGGCTATCGTGTCGGAGTGCCGTTCAGCGGCAAGTGGGCCGAGCTGTTCAACAGCGACGCGGGGATCTATGCCGGTTCCAACTTCGGCAACGGCGGTGGCGTGCGCACCGACGACATCAAGAGCCATGGCCAGGCGTTCTCGCTGCCCTTGAATCTGCCACCGCTGGGTGTAGTGATCCTCAAGCCGACCGTGGAGCAGCTGCAGCAGGAGGGTTGATTTCCTCCGCCACACTGTTGTGAACCTGTGGGAGCGGGCGTGCTCGCGAATAGCGTTCTATCAGTCGACCTGATCGCCTGATGAAGCATTCGCCAGCGGGCTCGCTCCCACAGTCGTTTCTGCCCTGCCGACAAAGGTTGTGGGACCTTTCCCGGACGAATGTCATCCCTCGCCACTGAACCTGACATCTTTTGAATGGTCTGTTGACCACTGCGCGCGCAGTACGCTGGGGCCACGGCCTTCGACGTCCGGCTGAATTTCGCCCGCGCCAGATGCCTATTCCAGCAGTTGCAGCGCGTTGTTCGTCGCTGTCCGACCAGGCGTGATTCCCTTGCATGCGGCCCGCCCACCGGCCTTCTTTTCAATTTGTCGAAGATTATCCATGCCAATTTCTCCCTCCGATGTCTCCCTTCGCTTTACCCCTGTGCCGGGCGTTCGACGCCGTTTGCTCAACGCCGGCCTGCTGACCTCGCTGTTGTCCGTTGCCGTTGCCAGCCCGTTGGTCCACGCCGAAACGCAGAGCAAGGACCGCTGGGTCAGCGACACACTCAGCACTTACGTGCGCAGTGGCCCCACCGACGGTTATCGCATCGTCGGCACGCTGAAATCCGGGCAGAAAGTCGAGCTCATCAATACCCAGGGCGACTACAGCCAGGTGCGCGGCAGCGCCGGCGGCGACGTCTGGATTCCCACCGCTGACCTGCAGGACGTGCCGGGGCAAGCCGAGCGCTTGCCGCAACTGGCGCAGAAAGCCGCGGACCTCAGCGCGCAACTGAAGACCATCGACGACGACTGGAAGACCAAGGTTCAGGGCATGCAGGAAACCCTGGAGTCGCGCAAGAAACTGGTCGACGAGCTTGAGGCCCGCACCAAGGACCTGAACGCGCAGTTGGCCAGCGCGCAGTCCGACTTGCGCACCACCCAGGCGAAACTGGGTGACGAGAACAATCAGGTGCTCATGCGCTACATGGTCTACGGCGGCAGCATCGCCGGCGCGGGCCTGTTGCTGGGACTGATCCTCCCGTCCCTAACCAAGGGCCGCAAGCGCAACGATCGCTGGTTCTGAAGCAGACTCAGCGCTGCCGTCCGCCTACACACGCACCGAGCCCGGCATTCACCCTGCCGGGTTTTTAACGCTCACTGGCAACTTTCCCTCCATGCGCTAGTTTAGTGCGGGGCACCCTCTGCCCACGCTGTCCCCCCATCACAAGAAAAAGAGAAACCGACCATGAAGTTCGAACCCTTCGCCCAGTCCCTCGTTGCGACAGCGCTGATCCTAGGTCTGCCCTGCGCTCACGCCGCTTCCGTGGCCCCGGCTGCCGCTGAAAACGGCATGGTCGTCACCGCACAACACCTGGCCACCCACGTGGGCGTTGACGTGCTCAAGTCGGGCGGCAACGCAGTCGATGCGGCAGTCGCCGTGGGCTATGCGCTGGCCGTGGTCTATCCCGCCGCCGGCAACCTGGGCGGGGGCGGTTTCATGACCATCCACCTGGCAGACGGGCGCAAGACCTTTCTCGACTTCCGCGAAAAAGCGCCGCTGGCGGCCACCGCCAACATGTACCTGGACAAGGACGGCAACGTCGTGCCGGACCTGAGTTCCAAGGGTCACCTGGCCGTCGGCGTGCCCGGCACGGTGTCCGGGATGGAAATGGCGCTGAGCAAATACGGCACCAAGAAACGCGCCGAAGTCATTGCCCCGGCGATCAAGCTCGCTGAAAACGGCTTCGCCCTGGAGCAGGGAGACGTTGACCTGCTCGGCACCGCCACCGACGAGTTCAAGGCCGACGCCAAAGACCTCGGCACGATCTTCCTGAACAAGGGCCAGCCGCTTCAAGTCGGCGACACCCTGGTGCAGAAAGACCTCGCCAAAACCCTCAAGGAAATCTCCGCCAAAGGCAGCGACGGTTTCTACAAGGGCTGGGTGGCCAAGGCCATCGTCGATTCCAGCCAGGCGGGGAAGGGCATCATCACCCAGGCGGATCTGGACAAGTACGCGACCCGCGAACTGGCGCCGATCGAGTGTGATTACCGCGGCTACCACGTGGTCTCGGCGCCGCCACCGAGCTCCGGCGGCGTGGTCATCTGCGAGATCATGAACATCCTCGAAGGCTACCCGATGCAGGAATTGGGGTATCACTCCGCCCAGGGCCTGCATTACCAGATTGAAGCCATGCGTCATGCCTACGTCGACCGCAACAGCTACTTGGGCGACCCGGACTTCGTCAAAAACCCGATCAGCCATCTGCTCGACCGCGACTATGCCGCCAAGCTGCGGGCCGCCATCGAACCGCAGAAAGCCGGGATCTCCCAGAACATCAAACCCGGCGTCGCGCCTCACGAAGGCAACAACACCACGCACTATTCCATCGTCGACAAATGGGGCAACGCGGTGTCCGTCACCTACACCCTCAACGACTGGTTTGGCGCTGGGGTGATGGCGAGCAGCACCGGCGTGATCCTCAACGACGAGATGGACGACTTCACCTCCAAGGTCGGCGTGCCGAACATGTACGGCCTGATTCAGGGCGAAGCCAACGCCATCGCCCCGGGCAAATCGCCGTTGTCGTCGATGAGCCCGACCATCGTCACCAAGGACGGCAAGACGGTGATGGTCGTCGGTACGCCGGGGGGCAGCCGTATCATCACCGCCACCTTGCTGACCATGCTCAACGTCATCGACTACGGCATGAATATTCAGGAAGCAGTCGATGCGCCACGCTTCCACCAACAGTGGATGCCGGAAACCACCAACCTGGAAACCTTCGCCGTCAGCCCCGACACCCAAAAGATCCTGGAAAGCTGGGGCCACAAGTTTGCCGGACCTCAGGACGCCAATCATCTGGCCGCCATTCTCGTTGGCGCGCCTTTGCTCGGTGGGAAGCCAGTGGGTAATAACCGTTTCTACGGCGCCAACGATCCGCGTCGCAGCACGGGGTTGTCGCTCGGCTATTGATCTGCGCGACAGCCGAGTCACCGGACGGGGCAGGGTGCCCATGACCGGTGACGAGGCATTGTGGTGGGTTCGGGCCACACCCTGCGCGTGATTTTGGTTGCGCGCAGGACACCTTGAAGTGTTATGTTATAACTCGTTTTTTACAGGCCTGACATGGGCCTGTCGGTTATCGCGCTTCGAGAGTCCACTGCGTATGCAAACCCTGTCTGTCCCTCTGCAATCTCCCGCCACGTCCATCGCCCACCCCGGCCGCCTGCAATCGATCGATGCCCTGCGTGGGCTGATCATCCTCTTCATGTTGCTGGACCACGTCCGCGAGACGTTCTTTCTGCACCACCAGGTCAGCGACCCGATGGATGTCGCTCACACCAGCGTCGATCTGTTCATCAGCCGCACCCTCGCGCATTTCTGCGCACCGCTGTTCGTGTTCCTGACCGGGCTTTCCGCCTGGCTGTACGGCGAACGGCATGCGGGCAAGGGCGCGGTGGCGGGCTTTCTGTTCAAGCGGGGGCTGGTGTTGATCGTGCTGGAACTGACCCTGGTGAATTTCGCCTGGACGTTCCAGTTTCCACCGACGGTGGTTTACCTGCAGGTCATCTGGGCAATTGGCCTGAGCATGATTGCGCTGTCGGCGATGGTGGTATTGCCGCGCGGTGTGCTGGCGGCGCTGGGGCTGGCGATCATCGCCGGGCATAATCTGCTGGACAACGTGCATTTTGCCGTGGGCTCGGCGATGCACATTCCGTGGGCGATTCTGCATGACCGCGGCTGGATCGAGGTCGGCGACAGTGTGCGCTTGCGCACCTCGTACCCACTGCTGCCGTGGATCGGCGTGATCGCCGTGGGTTACGCCGCGGGGCCGTGGTTTGGCCGCGACGCGAATGCGGAGAAGCGCGAGATCAACCTGATCGCCTGGGGGTTTGGCGCACTGACGCTGTTTCTCGCCCTGCGCGGCATCAACGGCTATGGGGAGAAGCCGTGGGTGGAGGGTGACACCATGGCCCACACGCTGATGAGCGTCCTCAACGTCACCAAATACCCGCCGTCGCTGTTGTTCATCAGCCTGACCCTGGGCATCGGCTTGCTGGTGCTGGCCTGGCTTGAGCGGCAGGAGGGAAGGCCATGGCTGCGACCGCTGGTGACATTTGGCGCCGCGCCGATGTTTTTCTATCTGCTGCACTTGTACGTGCTGAAGATGCTTTATGTCGGCGCGGTCGCGATCTGGGGTAACACCCAGGGCCAATACTTCGGGTTTACCTCGGTACTGGGCCTGTGGGGTTGCGCCGCGGTGCTCACTGTCGTGCTGTTGCCGGCAGTGAGCTGGTTCGCGGCGCTCAAGGCGCGACGCCGGGACATCGCCTGGCTGAAATACTTCTAAGCACGGCCATGCAGGACCGGCTTTAGCCGGGAAGGCGTCAGGCGTTGCGCAGGCTGCGTTCCATACGCGCCAGGCCTTCTTCCAGCATCGGCCGCGGGCAGCCAAAGTTCAGACGCACGAACTGGCCACAGTCCTCGCCGAATTCCAGGCCGTCGCTCAGCGCAACCTTGGCGTGCTCAAGGAAGAATTGCTGCGGGCTTTCGAGCCCCAGGCCCGAGCAATCCAGCCACGCCAGATAGGTGCTCTGGGGCAGGTTCATCGTAATACCGGGGAAGCGGGTTTTGATGGCCTCGGCCAGGTAATTGCGGTTGTCCTGCAGGTACGCCATGACCTGTTCCAGCCACGGGCCGCCTTCGCGATAGGCCACTTCGGTGGCTTCCAGGCCCAGGGCGTTGACGCTGTCCACCAGCCCCAGCCGCCCGGCATTGAAACGCTGGCGCAGCTCGGGGTTCTGCACCACGGCGAACGCTGTTTTCAGACCGGCGATGTTCCAGGCCTTGCTCGCCGACATCAGCGTCACGCTGCGCGCCGCGATCTCCGGGCTCAGGGAAGCGATCGGCGTGTGCTGACGGCCGTCGAACAGCAGGTCGGCGTGGATCTCATCGGAAATGATCAGTGCATCGCGCCGCACGCAGGCTTCGCCGATGGCCAGCAATTCGTCGCGTTCGAGGACCTTGCCCAGCGGGTTGTGGGGATTGCTCAGCAGCAGCGCGCCATGGTCAGGCAGCGCGCGTTCCAGTGCCGCGACGTCGGTGGGGTATTCACCCTGGGCGTCAGCATGGAAGGGCAGATCGATGCGCGGCAGTTTCCAGTTGGCCGGCGCGTGCAGCAGCGGTGAGTAGTTGGGCGTCTGCACCAGCACCGCGCTGGATGGCGAAACCAGCGCGTGGAGCGCCATGTTTACCCCAGGCTCGACCCCGGGCAGAAACACCAGATCCTGCGCCTCGATCTGCCAGCCGTAGCGGTTGGCGAGATGCTTGACCAAGGTTTCCCGCAACGCTTGCTGGGGCACGGAATAGCCCAGCAGCGGATGCTCCAGACGGTTCTTCAGCGCCTGCACAATGGGCGCTGCCACCGGAAAATCCATGTCCGCCACCCACATCGGCAGCACGTCTTCGGGGTACTGGCTCCACTTCTTGCTGCCGGTGTTCAAGCGCTGAAAAACGTTATTCAGATCCATGTTCTGGCCTGTCCTGCTCGAAAAAAGAGGGGATTGTGCCAGAGAATGGCGGCCTGGGTTTGCTGTCGATTTGCGGTTTGTAGGATTACTCCGTAAATGCCGCTGGAACCGTCTCCTTCGTGTCTCCCCCTCTGGAGTCACACTTTGAAATGCCTCATCTTCGCCCGCTTCAGCCCTCTCTCATGGACGAGTTGATCCGGTTTTCTGCAGACCGGTCAGGGGCGCTTAATCCTGCCAGGGACGCTCATTCATGATCACCGTATTGCCACCTTTCTTCGATCACAGTCGCCATAAGCTTGTTGTTCATCGCTTTCCTGTAGCGCTCGATGTACTTGCGTTTGAGGGCGAGGAGCGGCTGAGTCAGCCGTTTGTGTATCGCGTGGAATTTACTTCGGTTGAGCAGGACATCGGGGCTGAACGTGTGTTGGGGCGGGACGCGCAGTTCAGTCTGCATGCGGCGGCGCATACGTTGCCAGTGGCGGTTTGTGGTTTGCCGGTCCCGTCCGTTGAACCGTTGCGAACGCTGCATGGTGTAGTGACGGGTTTCAAGCGGCTTTCCTGTTCTGCTGACGAAGCCAGATACGAGATTACTTTGCAGCCGCGCCTGGCGTTGCTGGGTCGAGGGCGGCAGTTCCGGATTTATCAGCATCAGTCGGTGCCGGAGATTGTCGAGAGTATCTTGCGGTCGCGGCATGACTTTGAGGGGCAGGATTTTCTGTTCACGCTGGTGCGGGACTATCCGACGCGTGAGCAGGTGATGCAGTACGGTGAGAGTGATCTGGCGTTTATTTCGCGGCTGTTGGCGGAGGTGGGGATCTGGTATCGCTTCACCAACGATGAGCGATTGGGTATTGCGGTCGTTGAGTTTCATGATGACCAGCGGCATTACGTTCGGCCGCGGGTGAGCTTGCCGTTTCGGCCGCAGTCCGGGTTGGGCAGCAGCGGCCAGGATGGGGTTTGGGGGCTGCAGGTCAGTCATGGGGTTGTGGAGCAGAGCGTTCACTTTCGTGCTTATCACCATCGGGATGCCAGTGCGTGGCTGGATGGGGATGTGGACCAGACGCGTGGTGATGCGACGACTTATGGCGAGGCGTATCACTATGCGGAGCCGTACCGGGTATTGGGCGACAAACTGGATCAGGACGAGGATCTGCTCGGGGAAAGCGGGTTTTTTTATGCCCGGTTGCGGCATGAGCGGTATCTGAATGATCAGACGCGCCTGAGCGGTATAAGCAGCAGTGCTTCGTTGGGATTGGCGCAGGTGCTGGCGATTTCCGGTGGGGCGCCTCAGGCGTTTGAACCGGGGGCGGTGATTACACGACTGAAGCTGCGCGCTGCGCGGGATCGCAGTTTTGAGCTGAGTTTTGAGGCGATTCCGTATTCGGAAAGTGTGTGTTTTCGGCCGCCGCTGCTGGCCAAACCTGAGATAGCGGGCACTGTTCCGGCGCGCGTGACCAGTTCGCTGGCCAACGATCCGTATAGCCACATCGACAGCGAAGGCCGCTACAAGGTCAGCTTTTTGTTTGACCGCGACAGCTGGAAGTTGGGTGAGGAAAGTCTCTGGCTCAGGTTGGCTCGGCCTTACGCGGGGGATACCCACGGCCTGCACCTGCCGCTGATCTGCGGGACCGAAGTGGCTATTGCCTTTGAGCAGGGCGACCCGGATCGACCCTATATCGCTCACGCGCTTCATGACAGTCGCCATCCCGACCATGTGACGCTGCTGCGCAGCGATTACAAACGCAACGTGCTGCGCACCCCGGCGAACAACAAGCTGCGCATGGAAGACGATCGCGGCAAGGAACACATCAAACTCAGCACCGAGCACAGCGGCAAGAGCCAGCTGAACCTTGGGCATCTGGTCGACAGCGAGAAGGATAAGCGCGGCGAAGGCTTTGAATTGCGCACCGATGGCTGGGGCGCGATTCGGGCGGGGCGTGGGGTGTTTATCAGTGCGGATGGGCAGACCAAAGCGCAGGGTAAACAGCTCGACATGAGTGCTGCAGTGGGTCGCTTGCAAAATGCCGGCGATCAGATGGAAAAGATCTCGGCGGATGCCGCCCTTAGCCAGGCAGACACAGCAGACGTCCTAGCTCAACTCGATCTGCTCAAACAGGATCTGGACGCGCTCAAATCCTTGGTGTTGCTGCTCAGCGCTCCGGACGGCATTGCCCTGACCAGCGGCAAGCACCTGCAACTCGCCGCGCAAGACAACCTGATGCTCAACGCTGGCGGCCACGCCGATATCAGCGTGGTCAAAAAAATGTTCATGGGTATCGGCCAGGGCCTGAGCCTGTTCGTTCGCAAGATCGGCCTCAAGCTGATTTCCAACGAAGGCCCGGTGAGCATCCAGGCGCAAAACGATCGTCTGGAACTGCTGGCTCGGCAGGGCATAAACATCACCAGCACCGAAGATGAAATTCACATCACGGCGAAGAAGCGGATCGTCCTCAATGCTGGCGGCAGCTACCTCGCCATTGAGCGGTGCAGCATCGAGTCCGGCACCGCGGGCGACTATCTCATCAAAGCCGCGCACTTCGACTTCAGACCGAAAGCCGCGCAGGAGGTTGAACTTCCGGCCTTGCCACCACTGTTGGATATCCCGCCTGAACTGCACGAGTTCTGGCCCAGCTTCAGCGGCGGCAACATTCACTACGAACGGAGCATGATTAAAAATGCTGCGCCGGTTGAACAGCCCGAGCCACTTGAGGAGGAAGAAGAGGAAGAGAAAATCACCGATGGCATCACCCTGCGCATCGGGCTGTTCTTTGATGGGACGGGGAATAATCAGAGTAATGCGGCGGCGACCGCACAATGCCGACAATCGGATCTGGACAGTTTCAGCCGTGAAGAGCTGGAGAGTATTGCGGCGACGTGCAAGCAGTATGGGTTTGGGGAGTTTGACGGCAGCGCGTTTAACAGCGCGCCGAATAACAGTTACGGGAATGCGCCGAGTAATGTGGCGTATTTGTATCAGCTGTACCCGGACAACGCGGTGGATGGTATTTCGGCTAAAGCCAAAACCGCGTACATCAAGGCGTACGTAGACGGTATAGGCACCCGCAGCGGTGGCAAGGATGCCATCTTGATCGGGCAGGGCCTTGGCCAAGGCGAAACTGGCGTAGTAGCGAGGGTAAAGCAGGTTCCCGATCTGGTTGCAAAGCAATTGAGTAGTTTCCACGAAACTAATCCCGGCATTGTTATCCATAGTATCGAATTCGACATTTTTGGCTTCAGCCGTGGCGCTGCCGCTGCACGGCATTGCGCTAATGAAGTCCTTAAACCAGGTCGCGGGCTATTCAACGAACTGCTTCGGGGTGGCCTGGCGGGGCTGCTGAGAAGCTTCGATTCGGCCGCTGATGTGTGCATCAATTTCGTCGGTCTGTTCGATACGGTCGCGGCCATCTCAACGCCTTGGCGCGGCGACTTTAGTCCCGGCGATGACATCAATCGTGGCGTTAATCTCTACCTGCCACCCGACTGCGCGCGGCAGGTTATCCAGCTTCAGGCGCTCGACGAGTACCGCGCCGACTTTTCTCTTAATCAAGTGCACCACACGCACCTTCAGATAGGCCTGCCGGGCGCTCACTCCGATGTTGGTGGGGGTTATCCCCCACGCGCGCGAGAAAAGTTGTGGATGACACGACCCCGCAAGGCCAGCGTTCCGACCGGCCAAAGGGTTGAATCCCATACCGCGTGGGGCCTTGCCGAGGCGGACGCCAAAGTATTACGCGAATCAGGCGTCGCCCGCGAGGGCCTTATTACGGTCAAGGCGTGGCCTGCAGCAACTAACCCTCGCGGCAAAGCCGAGCCTGTCCTACAGGACTACTGGATAACAGTGCTACTCGAACGCCCGGTGCATGGCGAACTGAGCCTCATTGCATTGCGTGTCATGCGTGAGATGGGCGTGCGTCATGGGGTGCCATTCGACGTTATTACCGAGACGGATAAACGCTTCAAGTTACCGGATGAGCTCCTGCCTATCGCCAAGCGAATTTTGCAGCGGGTGATGACGGACCGGCTGGTACGACTTGAATCTGAGGAAGAGGCGTTGCTACGAGCGCGGTACATCCACCTGTCCGCGCACTGGACTCCACTAGGCCTCTTCTTACTTAGCAAGCCAGCACCGCTGAATCGTAGGAATGTGCATCTCAACCGTCCGCAACCAGGCTATCCAGAATGAGACGTCTGGTGTTTGCAGCGGGATTGCTAATCAGCCTGAGTGCTTGTGCAAAGGGAGGCTCAGTGCCTCCACCTGTCAAGCTGCCTTATCCGGCGTGGTATGTAGGCTTAGCCGCGCCGAGGCATATGGAAGTGTGGGTGGAAAGCGTCGATGTGCTCGATCAGCGGGGATACGTTTTTTTCAACGTGCATGCCGGCGTCGCCGGTTACACGCGTAAGCCCGAGGGTTGGCACAAGGGCACATCTGGCGGGAAACCCATAAGTAACGTCGACTTACCAGACCAACTCCTTCTGCGTTGGCAATCACTCGTAGAGCCTCAAGCTTACAAAATCAGTATCCGGATACCGCAGTGGGTCCGTGAAGAGATGGTTAGACCGGAGCGTGTTCTCTGCCAGTGGAATCAGCAATGGAAAACAGACTATCGAGAGACGATCACACTCGGCATGGCACCCGGCGGGATTGTAAAAGTTTGGCTAGGCGGATCTTGCCTGAGCTTCAAAGAAGTGGGCCGCTATCAAGCTAAAGTCGAGCCGCTTGGCCCCAACCAGGACGGAAAAGGGCTGTTTTACCGTGCACCCAATCCAGCGGCACAAGCCTGGATAGATCAACACGGCATCCCTTATGGAAGTTGGTAATACTGTATCGGCATTCAAAGTTCCAGACGCGTTCTTAGTTGCAACTCCACGAGCAGCTCAGGCCAGTGCAACAACTATCGCCCGATACAGCCCACTCGTCAGTAAGTCATTTCTCTAAACTTAATAGCGACAGAAATACGACGGGTAGAGCCAAACAACTAAATCCAGAATCACCGCAATCAAAGCATCAATCACTAAAACCAACAACGAGCCTCAAAACATGAAAGACATCATCTGCCTAGGCGACCTCACCACTCACGGCGGCGTCGTGCTTCAGGCCATTCCGCAGACCGACCTGAACGGCAAGCCCATCGCCGGGGTGGGACACAACGTCAGTTGCCCATTATGCAAAGGCATTTTCCCCATCGCCGAAGGGAGCAGCACTTACACAGTCGACGGAATTCCCGTCGCATTAGACGGCATGAAAACCGCCTGTGGTGCGGCGCTTATCGCCAGTGGCCCAAAGGGTGCCGTTACCAGCTGAAACAACCTGCGCGGGTCACCAACGGGCCTCGCTAGAACAATTCAGGGAGATCGACGGCGCAATGCCGTCGATCCTTGTGACGCCCCGCCGATCTAGACCTATTGTGGTCGCCTTTCAGTAGTTATCTGAGCTCGAATGAAATGAGAAACCGCCCGTCGGCACATTATCAACCGTTATAAACTTTCAGCGCGAAACCATTGGTCGGGTCTATTTCCGCTTTCCTGAATTACATCTTCAGCGATGTCTCTTTATATCTGTGCGGTCTGCTTAGTTGACAGATCACCGCAATAGAAAGCTGAACTTGTCGTTAAAAACCCTGATACGAAATTAGCCTGAGAAGGGAGTAAGACTATGTTCCTGCACAATAAACGTCTTCAATACACGGTTCGCGTCGCCGAGCCTAATCCGGGCCTGGCCAACTTGCTGCTGGAGCAGTTCGGCGGCGCCCAGGGCGAGTTGGCTGCGGCCACTCGTTATTTCACCCAAGCGTTGGCTGAGGAAGATCCAGGTCGCAAGGATCTGTTGCTGGACATCGCCACCGAGGAACTGAGCCACCTTGAAATCATTGGCTCGATCATCGTGATGCTCAACAAGGGCGCCAAAGGCAAACTCGCCGAAGGCGTGCAAGCCGAGGGCGAGCTGTACCGTGACATCAACGGCGCCGGCAATGACTCGCACATCACCAGCCTGCTGTACGGCGGTGGTGCTCCGCTGGTCAACTCGGCCGGTGTGCCATGGACCGCAGCCTACATCGACACCATTGGTGAACCGACGGCGGACTTCCGTTCGAACATCGCTGCTGAAGCACGTGCGAAGATCGTCTACGAGCGCCTGATGAACGTGACCACCGATCCAGGCATCAAGGACGCCCTGGGCTTCCTGATGACCCGCGAAATCGCGCATCAGATCTCCTTCGAGAAAGCGCTGCACTCGATTCAGCCGAACTTCCCGCAAGGCAAGTTGCCAGGCATGCCGGAGTTCTCCCGCACTTACTTCAGCATGTCCAACGGCGAGCCGAACGTACGTGGCCCGTGGAACAGCGACGCAGATTTCGAATACGTCGAGAATCCAAAGCCGGCAGTCGATGGTGGTGACGGTACCGCTTCGGTCACGTTGAGCGAGGACGACTCGGTCACCCTGACGATGATGAAGGAGCGTCTGAAGTCTGATCTGGAAGCGGACCCGATGACCGGCGCCGACCTTGGTTCGGGTCTGGCTCAGGGTAAAGCTGAGTAGCGCGATAAGGGGAGGGCCGATACGTAGCGGCTCTCCCGGCGATGTGATCAAGACCACATACGACATGGAGATTCTGATGAACAAGTTATTGGAAGATTCGACGCCCAATGAAGCCAGCGAGTTGTTCAACGACAACGCTCAGCTGGACTTCACATCCTGTGTGACCCGCTTCGAAGCAGAAGCTGCAACGCTGGGGCGTGGATTCAGAACCGCGTTGTTTGTTCAGCAATTCAAAGCCGGACTGTTGCCGAAGTCCGTAAAAGGGGTTGAAAGACTCCATTAAGGCCCGTGGCTTCTAAGTTAGATGCAATAGAAGCGTCCGCTGGCCGGGCTGCCTGATCCGCTACGACTCCATCGATTTTGCCCGCGAAAGCGGGCTTTTTTTTGTCCCCGATCAGGGGGTAGAGTTGGATCCCGGCGCAGCCCCGGCATGCCCCGTCACCCGCAACAGTGCGACGGGCTGGACTGATCCGCGATTACCCGCCACTGTATTGCCTTTCGCGCGTGGGCAATGCGTATTTTCAGGCCTGATGCACATCAGGAGAGGGAGCAGATTTGAATCAGCTAAAACGCCTTGAAAGCGGGATCAAGGGCTTCGACGCACTGCTCAAAGGAGGCCTCGTGGCGGGCGCGTCATACATCATTCAGGGACGCCCGGGGTCGGGCAAGACGATCCTTGCCAACCAGTTGGGGTTCAATCACGTCCGGCAGAACGGCCGCGTGCTGTTCGCCACACTGCTGGCCGAGCCTCACGACCGGCTGTTTCATTTCCTCTCGACGCTGAGCTTTTTCGATCGCCAGGCGGTGGGCCAGAGCATCCAGTTTGTCAGCGCCTTCGACACGCTGGAGAACGACGGTCTCGACGAGGTCGTCAAGTTGCTGCGCCGCGAGATCAGTCGTCAGCATTCCAGCCTGCTGATCCTGGACGGGCTGCTCAACGCACGCTCCAAGGCAGAGACGCCGCTGGACACCAAGCAATTCATCTCCGAGCTGCAGGGCCATGCCGCTTTCGCCGGCTGCACGGTGCTGTTTCTCACCAGCTCGCAACTCGACGATGGCAGTCCCGAGCACACCATGGTTGACGGTGTGATCGAGATGGGCGAAGACATGGTCGGCTCCCGTACGGTGCGCCGGATCAAAATGCGCAAGACCCGGGGCAGCGGCGCGATCCCCGGCGCCCATGAATTCGAGATCAACGACCAGGGCATTTCCATTTACCCGCGTCTTGAATGCATGCTCACCCGAACCGGTGCCATGCCCGAACACCCTCACACCCTCCTGAGCAGCGGCATTGGCGGGCTGGACTCACACATCGGTGGCGGTCTGGTCCGGTCGTCAGTGACGCTGATCATGGGCCCTTCAGGCGCCGGGAAGACGTCTCTGGGCATCCAGTTTCTGAGCCAGTGCTCTGCGCAGGAGCCGGGGCTGTACTTCGGCTTTCATGAATCTCCGCAACGGGCGATGACCAAAGCGCGTTCTCTGGGCGTGGACTTCACGGCGCTGCAGGCATCGGGCGCGCTGCACGTCGTCTGGACACCGGCATCGGCAGGGCTAATCGACCGGGTGTGTTACGACCTGCTTGACAGGGTGGAGCGGCTGCAGATCAAGCGCGTCTTCATCGACAGTCTCAATGCCCTGAGTCGGGCGGCCACCGATCAGCGTCGGGTGCCGGACGTTCTCGAAACCGTGCTCGGCGAGCTTCGCGCGCGCGGCGTCACGGTTATGGCTTCCTGGGAAGCGCATCGGTTGTTCGACGATCAAACGAGCATCCCGGCGCCTGACGTCTCCGGCGTGGTCGATAACCTGCTGCTCGTCCAGTTCGTTCAGCATCGGACTGAACTTCAACGCCAGGTTTCTATTCTGAAGATCAGAGACAACGCCTACGATCCCTCGCCACTTGAAGTCGTGATGAGCAACGCTGGAATCACCATGAAGAAGGTCTGAGATATGCGATTCGCAACGTGGGGATGGCCAGAACCATTGAGTTACCTGACCAGGTGCCTGACCCTCGCGACATCGTGGGCCCGCCGGGAAATGGCCCTCTGATGCCAACCATTCTGATCATCGATGATGAATACCTGATTGCCGATATCCTCAGCTTCGCGCTGGAGGACGAGGGCTTTCAGACTGTGGTGGCCGGAAGCGGGCGCAAGGCACTGGAGATTCTTGATCGCGAGCGCCCCGACTTGATCATCACCGATTTCATGATGCCCGGCATGACCGGTCTGGAACTTGCCGAGACGATCAAGTCTCGGGACGTGCACATGTCGACGCCTATTATGCTCATGAGTGGCGCCCAGGCGTACATGGGGGCCGAGCGGCCAGACCTGTTTGATGAAGTGATTGAAAAGCCATTTGATATCGACCAGGTCATCGGCAAGATTCACACCCTGTTTCAAGCCCGCCGCTAAGCCCGCCTGTAAGGTTCTCGCAGTCCATCGTTATTGCCGTTGAACGAATCGATTCAGCCCAGGGTCGATACTGATAACGCTTATTGAGATGGGCAGTGCAATGAATACCTGGTACAGCAAATCGTTGGGTGAAGGCACCGTCGTCTACCGCCGCTTACGTGTGTTGAACGAACTTCGTCATCAAGTTTGTCCCGACGCTTCCTGCCCCTATTCGCTTTACATGGACGCCGTCAGCGCGGAAACCATCGTGTTGTTTGATCCCGAGCAGATTGTGCTGGCCACCGCCTTTGGTGCATTGCCGTGTGGGCAACCCTATATCAATGGGGTTCGGTTGATTGATCTTGAATACCGTCCGCTCCCCGTCACATCCCAAAGTGCACAACTGTTCAGCTCTCCACGCATCCACCCGCAACCCCGGTTCTACGCTGAATACCGCGCGTGACGAGTGGGGCCCTTGAATATTCAAGCTGATAAACGACGCAAGCCAGTTCCAGCGTGAGCGGCTGCGTTTGCTGTCAGTGCTGACCGCAGGAGAATCATCATGGCCGTGGCCGTTGTCAGACTGGAAGGTGAAGACATCCCCCTCGAACACAGGCAGTCGGGCGCAACTGCTGTCTTCCGTGTCAAAGATGACGAGGGCGCCGTATTGTATTTCGAAGATGAAGTGGAAGCCGCCAAGTCGGCTGTTGAACTAAGCAATGCCGAGCAATCCTGAACGAGCGGCGGTCTGACAGTGACCGGTGCTCAGTGATTTTTCACCAGGCTTAATATCGAATCAGCAAACTCTTTCGGTGCCTCTTGCGGCACATTGTGGCCCACTTTCGCTATTACCTGCCGCCGGACTGCGCCTGCAAAGCCCCGTACCGCAGCACTGTCCCCGCGTTTCGATGAGACGCCATCGTCTGCTCCCGCCAGAATCACCGTCGGTACTGTGATCAGGGGCTTCTGCGCGAGCTTCTCCTGAATCGCCGCGCAGGCAGGATCGCCCGCCGCCAGCCCATAGCGGTGTCGATAAGAATGCACGACCACGTCGATAAAGTCCGGGTTATCAAATGACTGCGCACTTTCAGTGAACGTGGATTCTGCAAATTGCCACGTTGGTGACCATAATTTCCAGAGCAAGTGGCAGAACCCATTTCGATTGGCTGCAAGGCCGGCGCGTCCGCGCTCACCGTGCAGGTAGTACTGATACCAGAGCCGTCGCTCGGTTTCGGGTGACGCCGGTGTGTTGGCTGCAGCGATGTCCTGAATGTTGTAGCCCGGGTCGCAACTGACCAGCCCGGTCACCCGTTCCGGCCACAGCGCAGCCACCACACACGCCGCGCGTCCGCCCCAGTCATAGCCAGCGAGAAGGGCTTTCGGGATATTCAACGCATCCAGCAGTGCCAGCAGGTCAGCGCCCAATGCGGCCTGTTCGCCCGAGCGGGGCGTGGCTGAATCTATAAAACGGGTAGGGCCGTATCCCCTCAGATAAGGCACGATGCAGCGGCAGCCGGCCTGGACAAGCTGCGTCGACACGTCGTCGTACGCGTGAATGTCATAGGGAAATCCGTGGAGCAATACCACAACCGGCCCATCGCCTGGGCCCATGTCGCGATATGAAACATTCAGCACGCCAGCAACTATATTCTTCACGGGAGTACTCCGGCAGACAGCAGTGAGGGAGCCCTGACGAATGCCGGGCTGACGTGTGAGGCGAAGAGGTTAAAACGATTCAATTGCGCGATTGGCAATTGCAGACTAACAAGAGAACAATGATCGAATCACCGATGCCGCGCGACGGGCACGGGCATCGGGAGATCGGCAACGGAGCGAAGGTTAATCACCTATCCCCCCGTTCACAGACCCATCAGGAAACCCAGGATTCGACGGTGTCGGAACCGTGTTCGGCTTTCCATTCTTTCAAGGTCTTGTGATTGCCGCCTTTGGTTTCGACGACTTCACCGGTGTGCGGGTTTTTGTAGACTTTAACGGCGCGGGCTTTGCGAGTGGTCTTCTCGGGGGCAGTAGCGTTCTTGCCCTGTTTGGATCCGGTAGGGTGATCCAGAATCGAAATAATATCTTTCAGGCTCTTATTGTATTCGCCGAGCAGCGTACGCAATTTGCCTTCGAATTCGATTTCCTGTTCCAGGCCTTTATCGCCTTTCATGGCCTCAAGGGCCGCGAGCTGATCGGCAAGGTGACGTTCGAGTTGGCGGTATTCAGCAAGTTTAGACATTGGAACTCCATGTTTCGGTTTGTTGATACTGACGTGCGGCGTTAGCACTGGCGAACATTGGAGCGCACGGTGGTGACTGGTGTGACCGTGGACACTGTAGTGCGAGTGGGTGCATGGATGCCAGTACTAACAGCAAACTTTTCTGCCTTCTTTCCTGCCTTGACTGCAAAGCTGGCAGTTCAAATGGCGCAGGCCGCTTTACAACATCAACGGCCGTCACGTTTCGGCCAGGGCTGCAGGCTGCAAAGCGGTATTCAAAGCAGGCTTCAATGCCAGGCCGCCAAACGAGGTGGTCGGGTCTACATAACGCAGCGCCGATTTAATGTCTTTCCAGCCGACGTAATTCATCAGGCTTTTAATATCCCAGCCGTTACCGGACGCCCAAGTTGCAAATCCTCGGCGCATTGAGTGACTGCTGTAGAGGTCATCAGGCAACCCGGCGTCTTTAAAGATGCGCCGCAACATCGGCACCAGGCTGTGGGAATTGATGGCTTCCATGGACAGGTTGCCCCAACGATCAATCCGGCGGAACACCGGACCGTGGGTCAGGCCGGCCACGGTAATCCAGTTGATATAGGCATTGACCGGGCAGAGCGTCTTCAGCGCGGGGGTGCGAAACGTGGTGCCCTCATGCTGACGGTCGCCTTTGGTGTAAGGCAGATAAAAGCTGATGCCTTCGCCCGCCTGGGCCTGGGTGTTGCCGACGTCCAGTCTGGCCAGCTCATCGCCGCGGAACCCTCGCCAGAAGCCGATCAGCACCAGAGCGATAGAGCGTCGGTGACGCATCAATGACTTGTGGTCGCCGCGTGCCCAGGCGGCATCGGCCTCGTTCTCCAGCCACGTCACCGCTTGCTCGAGGTGACGCAACAGCAGCGGCGCCGCCTGTTTGGCTTGCGCCGGGTGGACGACGCGGATGCCTTTGAGCAGCTGTCGCACCGTGGGCGTTTTAGTCGGGTCCGGAAACCCCTGGGTGACGTGCCACTGGGCCAGCGCGGCCAGACGCTGCTTCAGCGTACTGATGGCGTGTTTGTCGGCGTACTCCGCGAGGTAGCGCACGATACCGTCGCCCGTGGTGGGCAGGTAACCGCCCCAGACCACTTCGTAATGTTCGATCGCCGCCCGGTAGCTGCGGCGCGTGTTGGCGCGGGTTCCTGCTGACAGGTATCGATCTGCCTTTTCCATACATCCCTCGATCGGCGTGACACGGGCGCTTTGCTGGCTCAAATCGCGACGTCAGCGTCTGAAAAGCGATAAAGCACTATTATCGGCTCCTGGCAGAAACATTTCCACACAACGTTTTAACTGGTATCGTGACCTGTAATAGCGTGTTACGTAACACGGTACGAAATTGTAGGAGATGGCATGGCACGCGGTGGCATTAACAAGGCGGTAGTGGAGCGGGCCCGACAGGCATTGCTGAGCAAGGGCGCTTACCCCAGCATCGACGCGGTGCGCGTGGAACTGGGCAACACCGGTTCGAAAACCACCATTGCCCGCTATCTCAAAGAGCTGGACACCCGAGCGCCGGCCGAAGCGTCGTCCCGAGAGCGCATGGGCGAAGAGCTCAAATCATTGGTTGAAAGCTTGCTTGATCGGCTGACGGAGGAGGGCGAGGAGGTCGTCGCCCAGGCCCAGGCGGACTTCGATCGTCAGCGGATAGCCTGGGAGGCCCGACTGGAGGCCCTTGAGCTGGAGCTGAAATCAGCCCGGCACCAGTGCGAATCCCAGCACGCCGCGTTGACCGAGCAGGGCGCCCAGCTGCAAACCACCCATTCTTCCTGGCAGTCGGAACTGACGCGCAATGCCGGTCTGAGCCAGCAGTGCCAGGACCTTGAACGGCGGGTGCAGGACAAAGACCTGCAGATCCAGTCCCTCGAAGAAAAGCATGTGCACGCCCGCGCGGCGCTGGAGCATTACCGCGAGGCCATCAAGGAACAACGCGAGCAGGATCAGCGTCGCCACGAAGCCCAGCTTCAGCAGATTCAGCTTGAACAGCGAAAACTTCAGGAGACACTGGTCATCAAGCAGGATGAATCCACGCGCCTGAACCGCGACAACGAACGCTTGCTCGGCGAAATGCGTCAGCAGGCCCGGGCGCTGGCCGATCAGCATGACCAGACCCAGCGCCTCGCCACCGATCTCCGCGAGGCGCAGATGGCCACCGCGAAAGCCGACGGCGCCCGTGAGCAGCTGCAGGAGCAGTTGGCGGCGATAAAAGTGGACAGTAAATCTCTGGCGAAAGCAGTGGCACTGGCCAATGAGCAATTAGCGCACGCCAACCAGCAGATAGCTGCTTTGACCGAAGACAACGACAGCCTGCGTGCTCAGGTGCAGCTCATCATTGCCACACCGCCGCCGATACAGACGTAAGCGACCTGCCGGTCTTCAGCTTGCGGAAAACCATGCCAAACCAGCCCACCCCCGATGTCATCAAATCCGCCAGCCCCTCGACCGTTGCTTTGGCGCGGGGCTCGTTGTTCAAATTTGTGTTCCTGCTGGCAGGCGTGTTTCTGCTGGCCGCTTACCTGTTGGCGTTCCTCGCCCATGACCTCGATCACACCGAGGAGATCGAGAGCGCTTTCTACACCGACAAGGCGGTGCGCTCGCTGCAAAAAACGCTGACCGTCACGACCAAGGATTATGCGTTCTGGGGCGATGCCTACCGTTACCTGCACCTGAGTGTCGACCCCGACTGGGCTTTTGTCCGTCAGAACATCGGGCCGACGCTATTCAGCGATTTCGGATTCCAGGGCGTGTTCGTCATCGATGACACCGGCCGCACGGTGTATGCCGTGGTCGAAGGGCAACTGGAAAAGGTCGATGCCGAGCCGTGGCTGGGCCCTGCCAAGGACGCGTTGCTGGCCAAGGCCCGGGAGGGCGCCGAGACAGAAACCCCGGTTACCGCTTTCATTGACTTGAACGGCACACCCGCGCTGGTCGCTGCAGCCGCCATCACCCCCGGCACCGATCCAAGCGTCGTGCCTGATGGCCGGACGCCCTCGGTGTTGATCTTCGTCGATGTGCTGGACGACGCCAAGCTGGCCGTTCTGGGCAAGGAATACGGCGTAGAGGGGTTGCACGTTGCAACGGCCGACGAGCGCGATCAGGTCTCGATCTTTCCGCTGGGCGAGGGCGGCGTCGCCGGCGCCTTGCACTGGACACCACCCAAGCCTGGCCAGCGTTTGCTGGCCCTCGGTTTGCCGCTGATCGGGCTGGCCGCCGCGCTGGTGTGCCTGATGACCTGGGCCATCCTGCGTCGCACCACCGCCGCCGCGCGCTCCCTTGATGACAGTTACGCGTCCCTGCAAAAAAGCGAAAGCGCCCTCGCCACCAGTGAAGCGCGCTTTCGTGACGTGGTCGAAGCCAGCTCGGACTGGGTCTGGGAAATCGACAGCGTAGGGCGGTTCACCTACCTCTCTGACCGTTTCGAAAGCGTCACCGGCCTGCACCGCTCGCAGTGGATCGGGGCACTGATGGACGACCTGCTGCAGACCGAGCTCGGCCAGGTGACCCAGTGGCTGGCGATCCCCAACCGTCGCCCTGACATCACCATTCAGTGCCGCTACCTGGAGACCTGCGGCCGCGAGCGCATCAGTCGCCTGTCAGCGCGTTCTATGACGGCGGGTGGATTCCGTGGCACGGCCACCGATGTCACCGAAGAGGTGGAAGCCCGTCGACGCATCGAATTTCTCTCCCAGCACGACGCCCTGACCGGGCTGCCCAATCGGGTCCGCTTGCAGGAGTTTCTGGACGGGAAACTGAAAGCGTTGCCGACCCTTGACCAGCCGCTGGTGATGCTGAGCATCGACCTGGACCGCTTCAAACCGGTGAACGACCTGCTCGGCCACGCCGCCGGCGACCGCGTGCTCAATGACGTGTCCAGTCGGCTGTCCGATTGCGTGCGCCATGGCGATCTGGTCGCGCGGGTGGGCGGCGACGAATTCGTGCTGATCCTCAGCGACGCCCAGACCCAGGACGAAGTCGAATCGCTGTGCCGGCGACTGATCGAGTCCATCGAACGCCCGGTGCAGATCGACGACCAGGAAATATTCGTCAGCGCCAGCATCGGCATCGCCATGGCACCCACCGACGCACGCGAGGCGGCCGAGCTGCTGCGCTACGCCGATATCGCGCTGTATGAGGCCAAGGCCAGCGGTCGCGGCACCTGGCGGTTTTATGCCGGCGACATGAACGCCAAAATCATCGAGCGCAGGCGTCTTGAGAGCGACCTGCGCTATGCGATCAAACACAACGAACTGCGTCTGCATTTCCAGCCACGCTTTCGCATTTCCGATGGCAAGATGGTCGGCGCCGAAGCGCTGGTGCGTTGGCAGCATCCCCAGCGCGGTCTGATTCCGCCGGACACCTTCATTCCCATCGCCGAAGAAAGCGGGCTGATCATCCCCCTGAGCGACTGGGTCATGACCCAGGCATGCGCTGAAGCCGCGCGCTGGCCGAAACACCTGTTCATTTCCATCAACCTGTCGCCTGCCGAATTCAAGCGCGGCAACCTGCCGGCGCGCATTCAGTTCGCCCTCAAGGCCACCGGGATCGAGCCGTCGCGGGTCGAACTGGAGATCACCGAAGGGGTGATGATCGAGGACGCCGTGGGGGCGCTCGATGTCATGCAGACGCTGAAGCAGTTGGGCGTGCGCATCGCCATGGATGACTTTGGCACCGGGTATTCGTCGTTGAGTTACCTGCGCACGTTCCCCTTCGACGGGCTGAAGATCGATCGCAGCTTCCTGACCCGCCTCAGTGAAAGCGAAGGCGACCGCTCCATCGTGCAGGCCATTGTCGGGCTGGGCCGGGCGCTTTCACTCACGGTCACGGCCGAGGGCATTGAAACCGCCGAGCATCTGGCATTGCTGAAGGCAGTGCAGTGCGAGGAAGGTCAGGGGTATTTTCTGAGTCATCCGCTAACCACGTCGGACTTCCACGCGCTGCTGGATGCGAGAAGTGCGGCAGCGGCGGATACAAACGTATAAAGTGCCCGCGCTGTCCCGGCAGCACCTCTTTAATCACACCCGCTGCCGCACCCGGCCACTGTTCATTTCTGGAGTGTTCATGACTCACCCGCGCGCTGTTTTCACCGAAGGCTCGGTGGCCCGGCACGTCATGGTGATGTCGAGCACCAGCGCGTTGAGCCTGCTCGCGGTGTTTCTGGTGGACATTTTCACGCTGCTCTACGTGTCGATGCTCCACGATCCGATGCTGCTCGCGGCGACCGGGGTGGCGAAGGTGCTGATCTTCCTCAACAGCGCCGTCTCCAGCGGCCTGATCATCGCCGCCGCCACGGTGTTGTCGGAGCGGATCGGTCATCGCGCCTCGAAAGCGTCTTCGCGGCTGGTCACTCACTTGATGCTGATGGTGGTGATCGCGTCGGGCGCGGCGGCGGCGTTGCAACTGGCGCTGTTGGTGCCGCTTACTCGCTGGCTCGGCGCGGACGCCAGCACCTACGAAGCCGCGCGGATTTTCATCTGGCTGACCCTGCCGTTCAGCGTGCTGCAATCGGCCATGCAAATGGCGGCGCAGATCCTGCGAACCGGCGGCGACAGCCGCCGCGCCCTGTGCGTGGTGCTTTCGGGCGCGGCGACACTGGCCCTGGCCGATCCACTGTTCATCTTCGGTTTTGGCCTCGGGCTTGAGGGCGCGGGGATTTCCTATGCGCTGTCGGCGCTGGTGTCCCTGGGCCTGGGCATTCACTGGCTGCGGACGCGCCTGGCGATGCCGTTTTCCATCCGCTGGCGACTGCTGCGTCTGCACACGCGCAAGGTCATGCAGGTCGGTTTGCCGGCGATGGTCGGCAATCTGGCGACGCCCGTGGGCCTGACCTATCTGGTTTCGTCGATCGGCGCCTATGGCACGTCGGCGCTGGCGGCCATGTCGGTGATGGACCGGGTCATGCAGTTCGCCTACTGCGTGTTCTTTTCCCTGCCCAGCGCCCTCGCGCCGGTGCTGGGGCAGAACATCGGCGCCCATCGACACGCCCGTGTGGCCAAGGCCATTGGCTTCAGTCGCAAGTTGGTGATCGTCTACGGTCTGTTGGTCTGGGCCGTGCTGTTGCTGGAGGCGAATCCGCTGGCGGACACCTATCAGCTGGAAGGCACCGGTCGGGCGATCTTTCTTGCGTTCTGCCACGTCGGCGGCGGGCTGTGGGCGCTGATCGGGCTGGATTTCGTCGCCATCGCGATGTTCGTCACCCTGGGCCGCCCATGGCTGGTGGCACTGTTCGCCTGGCTGCGGGCGACCCTGGGGACGGTGCCGTTCGTGCTCGGCGGGATTCACCTGTTCGGCGCGGCCGGTGCGTTCCCGGCCATGCTGACCGGTAACGCATTGATCGCCGTGACTTCGATTACAATCGCGTCCCTGACCGCCAGACGGTTTTTTCAGCGCCGGGGCGCTGCCCAGGCCGTGGCGTGAGCAGGCCAATGCCGGGCTCTGTCAGGCTTTATCCGAATCAACGAGACAAGGTGTTATGACAGACGACGAATCAGGGAATGACTCGCCCGAGGTGGCCTCGCCGAAACGCCGCCGTGCGCCCAAGGGTGAAATGCGTCGCGCTGCCTTGCTCGATGCGGCGACGCTGATCTTCGCCCGCAATGGTTATTCCAGTGCGTCGATGAAGGACGTCGCGCAGCTCGCCGGTATCACCACCGTCGGCCTGCTGCATCACTTTCCGAACAAGGAAGCGCTGCTCAATGCGCTACTGGAGCGTCGGGATCAGCGGGTGGTGTCGCGGTTCAGTGAACTGACCATGGAGATGACGCTGGAGGGGTTCATCAAATTCGTGCGGATGAGCATGAGCTTCAGCGTCCAGGACGCGGCCGAATGCCAGGCGGCGATGGTGCTCAACACGGAAAGCCTGTCAGAGGCCCATCCGGCCTTCGACTGGTACAAGACGCGCTTTCACATCACCCACGAACATGCGCGGGGGCATCTGCAGGCGTTGATCGAGGCGGGAGAGGTGCGCTCGGACATCGACGTGAAGGCGCTCGCTCAGGAGATTTTTTCGGTCATGGACGGTGTGCAGATCCAGTGGCTCAGGGCCCCGGAAGATGTCGACGTGATGGCCGTGTTCGAGGGCTATCTGCGCCGTTTGAAAGCCGACCTTCAAGCTCGTCCCTGAGCTTGAAGTGACTGTTTGAATCCCGACCGGAAACCCGACCGGGTTACCCACTCAGTAGGTTTGCGAAGCGCTGACCTGCACAGCCTTGCGCAGTGGCATCGGCAGCGGGTTGCTGTCGCGGGTGGTCAGGTGTTCCGGGAACAGCGTGATCAAGGTGCGATCCAGCGGCAGGTCTTCGGAGTCCGGCCCTACGAGGATCTTGAACTTGCCGGCGTCGACATCCCAGCTGTCGGTCTTCTCGACGTAGTACGCCAGGGAGCGCGAGTCGATCGGGATGCTTACCGTCTTGCTTTCACCCGGTTGCAGGTAAACCTTGGTGAAGCCCTTCAGCTCCTTCTCGGGACGGTCGACCGCCGGGTTGTTCGGGTGGACGTACAGCTGGGCCACTTCGAACCCGGCCTTGTCACCGGTGTTGGTCACTTTGAAAGTGACATCGACGGTGCTGCCCGGCGCCATGACGTTGGTCGACAGCTTCAGGTCGCTGTAACCGAACGTGGTGTAGGACAGGCCGTAGCCGAACGGGTACAGCGGCTTGGCGTGCTTCTTGTCATAACCGCGATAACCCATGTACAGGCCTTCGCTGTAGGTCATTTCGGTCAGCGCATTGTCGCCACGGTAGGCTGCCGGATCCGGGTACGACGCGTAGCTCGGGTTGTCCTCGATCTTCTTGTCGATGGTGATCGGCAGCTTGCCCGACGGGTTGACCTTGCCGAACAGAATCTCGGCCAGGGCCTGGCCGCCTTGCTGACCCGGGAACCAGGCTTGCAGCGACGCGCCGACCTTGTTGGCCCACGGCTGCATGTCCATCGAACCGCCGCCGTGCATGACCACGATGGTGTTGGGGTTGGCTTTGGTGACGAAGCTGATCAGCTCTGCTTGCTGGTCAGGCAGCTCGAAACCGTGGTCGGAACCTTCGCCTTCGTGCTCGTAGTTGGAACCTGTTGCGATGACGACCGCGTCGTACTTCGACAGGTCCTTCGGTGGACGCAGCGCGGCCCAGCTCATCTGCACGCCAGTCACGCCACCCAGTGCCGGGATGAAGTTGCCCTGAATGCGTTGGTACTCAAGCTTCACCGAGTACGACTTGCCAGCCACCAGTGCGGCGGTTTTGCCCGATGTCGTCAGCGCGTTGACCACGTCGGCAGAGTACGGCGCACCGTCGCTCTGCAGGACCAGCTCATCATTGACCCAGAGTTTGTACGGGCCGTCCGCACGGACCTTGAACACTTGGGCGCCGGAAACGGTCGGCTTGATGGTGGCCGTGTAACGCGCCGAAAACGCGCCCGGGGTCGGGCTGAAACCGGACACCGCGGTGGTGCCGGCGTTGGTTTCGTTGGTGCCGGTGGTCCAGTTGAGGTTCACGCCAGGTTCGACGCGGGTCACGGCCGGACTGCCGGAGAAGCTGGTGTTGGAGAAGTACTCTGCCTTCACGCCGGCGTTGTTGACGTTATTGCTGCCAACCGCAGGCTGAAACCAGGCCGAGGCTTTAGGGTTCAGGCTCAGCTCGGACAGGTAGGTGACGTTGGTGCTGCTGGACGCCAGTTGCTGCAGACCGCTCAGCTCGGTGACGTAGCTGTTGGGCGGTGAGTTGGCGGTGCCGAACGGCGACGCAGGCGCCTGATAGGCCCAGTCACCGATGACCGCGATCTTCGCGTCGCGCGCCAGCGGCAGCAGCGGCTTGCCGGCCGCCGTGTTCTCGTTGCGCAGCAGCACGATCGACTCACGCGCCGTGTTCAGCGATGCGCGCTGGCCGTACTCGGGGTGGTCCAGAGTCTTGGCGGTGTTGAGGTTTTCCTGGAAGTCATAGCTGACGATGGCGCGCAGGTTGCGTTTGACCTTGTCGTCGATGACGTTCTGGCTCAGCTGGCCGCTCCACACATACGGCATCAGGTTGGCTTCGGTGAATTGCAGGCCCGACGGCATGTCGATATCGGTGCCGGCCCAGGCGCCTTTGAACGCGTCATGGATTGCGTTGAAGTCACTGATCACGGTGCCCTGATAACCCCATTCACCCTTGAGCACGTCAGTGATCAGGTGATGGTTTTCACAGGCGTAATCGCCGTTGATCTTGTTGAAGCCACACATGATCGACGCGACGTTGGCGTTCTTCACCATCGACTCGAAGCCCGGCAGGTACAGCTCGCGCAGGGTGCGCTCGTCAACCACCACGTTGACGGCCTGACGGTTGGCTTCCTGTTCGTTGGCCAGGTAGTGCTTGCCGCTCGCCTGAATGCCCTGAGCCTGAATGCCGTTGACCACGGCCGGCGCCAGTACGGCGCCGATGAACGGGTCTTCACCGCTGGCGTATTCCGCCGAGCGCCCGTTGTACGGCGTGCGGTACAGGTTGACGCCGGGGGAGAGCATTTGCTGACCGCCGGAGATCCGCGTCTCGTAGGCAATCGCCAGACCGAATTCCTTGGCGCGGTTGATGCTCCAGGTCGCCGCGAGGGCGGACTGCGACGGGTACTGCGCGCCAAAGGTGGCGTTGTTGACGTGCACGCCCATGGAGGAGTCATAGGCGACGGTGCCTTTGATGCCCCATTTGAGCAAAGACGGGATCATGTGGCCGTCGTTGACGCGGGTGAAGTTGATCTTCTCGGATTGATTCATGTTGTCGAGGATCGAACTGACCCGGGCTTCCACGGCGTTGCCGGTGGCGGGCGTGACCGCCGCCAGTGCCAGGTTGGCTTGCAGCACGCCAAGGGACAGCAGGCTCAAGGCCAGGGTGTGTTTGAAAGCTGACATCGGGAATGCGCTCACTGGTCGCTGACGGTGGCCGGACGGCGGGGTGCGTGGGTCGGTCATGGCTTCTGCACCAGAACCGGCGCGTCACCGGTGTCGACCGGCGCATCGAGCATGGCGGAAGAGGTTTGGGTGGTCGGAACGGCCACTTTGTCGACGCCGGACAACTGATCGCGCTGTTTCTCAACATTTACGCGAAGTGTTTCTGCCGAGTTCGTCGTTTGAGTGGTCGTGGAGTCCGCCGCAACAGCAGCAAAACTGCAGGCGCCGAAAAGCACGACGCTGCAAACAGACAGCATGGGTCTATTCATCGATTGTTTCTCGATTGATGGGGTGTGGAAAATATAGGAACGCGCAAACCCGCCCCGTGAGAACAGGACGAACGTTAAGTCTGCGGAATCTACTGATTAGTTCAGGGTTTGCAAGAATATTTTTAAATTAGACGAGCGGTGATCGAAAAGGCGCGTTCAGGAGGGTTCCCGGGCAGGGCAGAGTGCTAAGTGGCAGACTAAGAATCACAATTTACCGCAATAAATCTCTCATTTAAGAGACATAGTTGGCGATTCATTGCTAATAATCACGAATAAACATGATTTATATTGCTATGTAGAAAACCTAATTGCTATTAGGTTTAGCTTGCTGATAAGCTCTCTCCGCGCTGAGTAATCCTCGACCATTCAGATGACTGCCTAGCCGCCTTAGTTGCCGATACACAGTCGCCAGCTATGGCGGTTAATAGCATTCAGTCGTTTATTTATATTCAACTAAAAAGTACCCAAGTTAAACGCAGGCCGATTGAAAGCCGTTGGATGAATCATTCACGGCTTATAACGCGTGGGCGTTATTAAATGGCCGCCGTATTCATTAGTTAATCCATCATCCAGACCCATAACCGCCATGCCCCTAAACCCGCTCGACGCCAGACAGTTGCAGATTCCGGACGCCGAGCAGGTCTGCGCCTGGCTGTCGGCGAACGCCGGGCTGAAGGCTGCTGATCTGGAGCGGGCGCGGCGCTTGATGGCCGAATCCGAAGGGGCCGGGCTGCTGGCTTTACTGACCCGCCTGGGGCTGGTCTCGGAAACCGAGATGGCCCGGGCCTGGGCGGCGCTGCTGCAGACGCCACTCCTGACGCTCGACGCGGCGGCCGACATGCTTGATCCCTTGCCGGCCCTGACCGAGCGCTTCATGCGGCATTTCCAGGTGGTGCCCCTGGCGTGGCGCGAAGACGGTCTGCACGTCGCCTCCGCAAACCCATGCGAGCAATACACCTTCGAAGCCATCGCCTATTGCTGCCAGGTGCCGGTGTGGCTGTCGATCGGTTCGCGCAATGACGTTGACACCCTGATCGAGCGCTATTACGGCCAGGGCCGCAGCGCCATCGGCACGCTGATCGAATCCCTCGACGACCACAACGGCTCGCCCGAAGACATCGAACACCTCAAGGACCTGGCGTCGGAAGCGCCGGTGATTCGGCTGGTCAACCTGATCCTGCAGCGTGCCGTCGAGCAGCGGGCCTCCGACATTCACATCGAGCCGTTCGAGAGCCAGCTGAAAGTGCGTTATCGCATCGACGGCGTGCTCCACGAAGCCGAAGCGCCGCCGTCCAGTTCTTCGGCAGCGGTGATCTCCCGGCTGAAAATCATGGCGCGCCTCGACATCGCCGAACGGCGCTTGCCCCAGGACGGGCGGATCATGCTGCGGATTCAGGGCAAGGAGCTGGACCTGCGGGTGAGCACGGTGCCTACCAGCTTTGGCGAGTCAGTCGTGATGCGTCTGCTTGATCGGCAGACCATCAATTTCGATTTCCCAAGCCTCGGGTTCGACGGCGAGCGGCTGGATGCCTTTTTAACGGTGCTCGAGCGGCCCCACGGCATTCTGCTGGTGACCGGGCCGACTGGCTCCGGCAAAACCACCACGCTGTACACCGCGCTGTCGCGGCTCAACACCGCCGAGCGCAAGATCATCACCGTCGAAGACCCGGTGGAATACCAGCTCGAAGGGATCAACCAGATCCAGGTCAAGCCGGCCATCGGTCTGGACTTCGCTGGGGCGCTGCGCTCCATCGTCCGCCAGGACCCGGACGTGATCATGATCGGTGAAATGCGCGATCTGGAAACCTGCCGCATCGCCATTCAGTCTTCGCTGACCGGGCACCTGGTGCTGTCGACGTTGCACACCAACAGCGCGGCGGCAAGTATCACCCGCTTGCTGGACATGGGCGTCGAGAGCTACCTCATCGCCTCCACGGTCAACGGCATTCTCGCCCAGCGCCTGGTGCGCCGCCTCGATCCGCTCACCCGCGAGGCCTTCGAAGCCCCCCAGGCGCTGATCGACGAACACGAGCTGGAGCGCTTCACCGACGCGCGTCCGATTCTTTTGTACCGCCCGCGCAGCGATGCGCCCGGCGGCGGTTATCGCGGCCGCAGTGCAATCACTGAATTGCTGGTTATGAACGAAGAACTGCGCAGCCTGCTGATGAGCCGCGCCGATGCCTCGACCCTGGAGCAGGCCGCACGGCGCGCCGGATTGCGCACGCTGCATGAGGAAGGTCTGCGTCAGGCGGTGGCGGGGATTACCTCGCTGGAAGAAGTCCTGCGCGTGACCCGAGGCGAATGACATGACGCCGTTCAAATACCGCGCGCTGGACGGCCAGGGCGCTGAACACAATGGCCTGCTGGACGCCGCCGACCGTGACGCGGCCGTCGCCCTGCTGCACAAGCGCGGCTTGATGGTCTTGCAGATCGACCCGTCAAGTCTTGGCGGGCTGCGTCAGGCCCTCGGTCGCGGAACCTTGAGCGGCGCCGCGCTGATGAGCTTCACCCAGCAACTGGCGACCCTGCTCGGCGCCGGCCAGCCGCTGGAACGCTCGCTGACCATTCTGCTGCGCCAACCCGGCCAGTCCCGCAACCAGATTCAGACCCGCGCACTGATCGAGCGCATTCGCGAACAGGTCAAGGCCGGCAAGCCGCTGTCCGTGGCGCTGGAAGAAGAGGGCCGGCAGTTTTCGCCGCTGTACATCAGCATGGTCCGCGCAGGTGAAGCCGGCGGCGCGCTGGAAAACACCCTGCGCCAGCTCAGCGAATACCTGGAACGCAGCCAGATGTTGCGCGGCGAAGTGATCAACGCGCTGATCTACCCGGCATTTCTGGTGGTCGGCGTGCTCGGTTCCCTGGCGCTGCTGCTCGCGTACGTCGTGCCGCAATTCGTGCCGATCTTTCGCGACCTCGGCGTGCCGATTCCCTTCATCACACAGGCGATTCTCTGGCTCGGGCAGTTCCTCAGTGACTTCGGGCTGATGCTGCTGGCCGGCACTATTGCGCTGGTCTGGGTCATCGCCTTGCGCGCCCGCGATCCCCAACGACGGTTGCGACGTGACCGGCGTCTGCTGCGCATGGGGGTGATTGGCCCGTTGCTGCAGCGCATCGAAGCGGCCCGGCTGGCGCGCACCCTCGGCACCTTGCTGAACAACGGCGTGGCGCTGTTGCAGGCGCTGGTCATCGCCCGGCAAGTCTGCAGCAACCGCGCGCTGCAGCAACAGGTCGAGCAGGCCAGTGAGTCGGTGAAAGGCGGCGGCACGCTGGCCAGTGCGTTCGGCGAGCAACCGCTGCTGCCGGACCTGGCCCTGCAAATGATCGAGGTCGGCGAACAGGCCGGCGAACTGGACACCATGTTGCTGAAGGTGGCCGACGTGTTCGACGTCGAGGCCAAACGCGGCATCGACCGCATGCTCGCCGCGCTGGTGCCGAGCCTGACCGTGGTCATGGCGGTGCTGGTGGCGGTGATCATGCTGGCCATCATGCTGCCGCTGATGAGCCTGACCAGCAATATCTGAAACCCGAATCCTTTCAATCAGAGAACCAGACCGATGCGCCCCACGCCGTTCACCGCTGTCACCCGCCGCCAGCGCGGCTTCACCCTGCTGGAGATGCTCGCGGTCATCGTGCTGCTGGGCATCGTCGCGACCATCGTTGTGCGTCAGGTCGGCGGCAACGTCGACAAGGGCAAGTACGGCGCCGGCAAGGCGCAGTTGGCGAGCCTGAGCATGAAGATCGAAAGCTACGGCCTGGACCTGGGTTCGCCGCCGAAAACCCTGCAGCAACTGGTCGAAAAACCGGCCAACGCCTCAGGCTGGGCCGGGCCGTACGCCAAGCCGTCGGACCTCAAAGACCCCTTCGGTCACGCCTTCGGCTATCGCTTTCCGGGTCAGCACGGCCCGTTCGACCTGATTTTCTATGGTCAGGACGGCCAGCCCGGCGGCGAAGGCTACAACGCCGACCTGGGCAACTGGGAGTAATCGGCGAGCATGAACGCGCCTGTGGCAAGCCGCGGTTTTACCCTGCTGGAGATGCTGGTGGTCATCGTCTTGATGAGCATCGGCATCGGCGTGGTCGGGTTTGGCTTGCACAAGGGGTTGCAGCAGGCCGCGGACCGCCAGTTGCTCGGGCAAATGGTTCAGGCCCTGCGCACGACCCGCAGCGCGGCGATCATCAGCGGGCAGCCTCGGGAGACTTCATTTGATCTCGACCGCCGCACCTTTCAGGCCCCCGGCAAACGGCCCCAGCAATGGCCGGCTGAAGTGGGCGTGCAGCTGAACACGGCGGCGGATCTGAATGCAGCTGTCGCGTTCTACCCGGATGGCAGTTCCAGCGGCGGCAATCTGCTGGTGTTCCAGGGTGAGCGGCGCTGGCGCATCGACATCGGCTGGCTCACCGGCAGCGTCAAGAGCCGTGCTCTGCCATGAAGGCTCGCAACGGTCAGGCTGGTTTCACCCTGCTGGAAATGCTCGCCGCGCTGGTGGTCATGGCCCTGTGCAGTGGCGTGCTGCTGATGGCGTTCGGGCAGAGCGCTCGCTCGTTACAGCAGGTTGATCGCGAGGACCGGCTCAGCCAGGCAGCGCGTTCGGTGCTGGATGATCAGGCCGTCGGCGTGTTGCAACCGGGGCTGAGCAACGGCGTGATGGACGATGGCATTGAATGGGCAATGAACGTCTGGGCGTTGCCCACCGACGCCGGCCAGCCGCGAATGTTGCGGGTGAATGTGATCGTCAGCGAAGGCCGGCGTGAGGCGCGGTTCAGCACCCTGCGGCTGGTCAGTCCTTCCAGGGCGGGCGCCCAGTGAGCAGACGACAAGCGGGTTTTACCCTGCTGGAAATCATGATCGTACTGAGCCTGCTGGCGGTGCTGCTGACACTGGTCGGCGGCGCGCTGGTGGGGGCGAATCGGGCGATGGTGAAGGCCGATCATTACACCTCACGGCTGGATGAGCGGCGGGCGGCCCAGGGCTTTTTGCGTCAGGCCATCAGCCAGGCGCTGCCGCTGGATCTGGCGGAAAACGACCATTCCGGCGCAGGGCTCTTTGTGGGTTCGGCGCAACGCATGCAGTTTGCCGCGACCTTGCCGGGCAACCTGGGCGGCGGCATTCAGCTGCACACCCTGGAGATGTCCGGGCCGGAAGCGGACCGTCGCTTGCAGATCGCCTTCGCCCAGGTCCAGGACAACGTATTGCGCGCGTGGGGTGAGCCCCAGGTGTTGCTTCACGGGGTGAACAGTTTGTCGTTGAGCTATCGCGGCATGACGCCAAAAGGTGAGGCGACCGGCTGGCTGGCTGAGTGGCCGTGGCCCAACCGTTTGCCCCGCGCCGTGCGCGTCGACGTGCAGATGGATGGCCCGGTGAACTGGCCCAGCGAAGTCATCGCCCTGCGGCTGGACCTGTCCGGCGGGGCGTCCGGCGCTGTGGCATCTGCAGGAGCCACGCAATGAATCGGCAGCGCGGCGTGGCCTTGTTGCTGGTGCTTTGGGCAGTGGCGACGCTGAGCCTGTTGCTCGGCGGTCTGGCCGGCTGGGTGCAGCTGGAAACCCGACAAGCGTTATGGCAGCGGCAGCACACCCAGGCGCTGCTGGCGGCCCAGGCCGGGATGAACCTGGCGTTGCAGTCGTTGCTGGACCTGAATCACCGACCGCGCTGGATCGCCGACGGCCGCACCGTGCCGCTGGCCTTCGACGACGCGCGGATGGTGGTCAGCGTCAGCAGCGAGCGCGGCAAGCTCGATCTGAATGCGGCCAGCAACGAGGACATCACCCGGGTCGCCCAGGCCTGCGGCGCCGATCGCGACGACGCGACCCGCCTGGGCCGGGCGCTGCAGGCGCGTCGCGACGGCAGCGCTGCGCCGTTGCGGGTTATCGAGGAACTGCGCCAGGTCCCGGGTATGACCCAACGCCTTTACCAGCGCATGGCCCCGGAGGTGACGCTGTGGAGCGGGCTGTCGCGGCCGGACGCCGCATTCGCCTCGGCGTTGCTGCGCAGCGCTTTGAATCTGCCGCAAGAGACAGCCACGGGCACCGACCCTGGCAGCGTGCTGAGCATCGACAGTCAGGCGCAACTGCCGGATGGCGTTGTCGCCCGGCTTCAGACCACCGTTCTACTGTCCCCATCGGAGGGTAACGCTCAGCCTTATCGGGTGCTGCGTTGGCAAGAATGAATTCACTCTTTTCAGTCCCTGGGCCGCTTCGGGCATACCTGGCCACTGTTGAACGGCGCTGGCAGGGCAGCGTGGCGCAACGTGTCTGGCAGCTGTGGCTGGCGGAATTGCGCGGCTGCGTGCCGGCGCGTTTGCGTCATCGCTTCAGCGCCCAGGTACCCGTGCAGACCCATCGCTGGCCGATCACGATGCCCGGCCCCGAAGTGCAGGCCGGCGCCCGGCAAGTGTTGATGCTGCCGACCCCCTTGGTGATGATTCATCGCCTGCAATTGCCGACGGCGGCGTCGCGGGATCTCACCGCCGTGGTCGGCTATGAGCTGGACAAATACACGCCGTATCCCCGCGACCAGTTGCTTTATGTGGTGCGCCAGGACGGCCGCAGCGCCGGGTGGTTGCAAGTCACCTTGATCGCCATCCTCCGCGAGCGCCTGAACGCGATTCTGGCGGACTGCACCGCCCTCGGCTTGATGCCGCGACGGGTGGACGTCTGCGCAGAGGACGGCACGCCGCTGGGCATCGACCTGCTGCCCGACGCCGCGCGTCCGGTGAACCCGCGCGGGGGCGTGGGCCGACGTCGTGTGCTTGCCGGGTCATGCGCCGTGCTGCTCGTGACGCTGATGGGCCTGTGGCTGCACGATCGTCAGCAACGGCTGCAAGACATGCGCGCCACGGTGCAAGCCCAGAAAGCCGAGGTGGCGCAGGTCCAGCAACTGCGTCAGCAACTGACCAACACCCTCGGCGCCGCCGATTACCTGAACCGGCACAAGGCTGCGCGCCCGACCATGGCCGCGCTGATGAGTGAACTGACCGCCTGCCTGCCCGACGACACCTGGCTGGAGCAGCTCGAAATCGACGCTGACGACGTGTCGTTTTCCGGCCAGAGCGTGCGTGCCAGTGCGCTGATCAGCCGTTTGAAAGACTGCCGCAGCCTGGAAAACCCGCAGTTTCAGGGCGTGATCCAGCCCGACGCCGCCAGCGGCAAAGAACGCTTTGCCCTGCACGCACGCCTGCATCAGGAGGCCACCGATGGGCCGAACACTGACACCCCGTGAACGTCGCGGCGCTGCCTTGATCGTCCTCGCGCTGGTGATCGGCGCAGGCTACTGGCTGTTGATTGACAGCTGGTTCGCCGCACCGCTGCGGGACATGGCCGAAGAGACCGAGCAGCTCAAGTCGCAACAGCAGCGCTACGCCGGCGTGCTGCAGCAGCGCGAAAGCCTGAACGCAGCGCTGGAAACGGCCGCGCAGGACCCGGCCAGCAGCGCGAGCCTGTTGACTGGCGAAGACCTCAGCGCCGTAGCCGCCGATCTCATGCAGCACGTCGCTGACGTCATCACCGCCCAAGGCGCGAACGGCGCCGGCTGCACGCTCACTCAACGGATGCCGATCACCCCGGAGCAGGACGGCAGCGAGCCGTTTCGCCAGGTCAAGGTCAGCGTCACCCTGGAATGCGCCATCGAGCCGCTGATGGCGGTGTTGCACGGGCTGGAGTATCAGCGGCCGTTGCTGTTCATCGATCACATGAGCGTGCGCCGCGCGAGCAGTGCGCCGGGCAAAGGCGGGGCAGGGCGGCTGGCGGTGCAACTGCTGATTCGCGGCTATTTGCAGCCGGTTGCGGCCAAGGCAACTGCCGATCAACCCGACGCCGCGCAGGCCGCCCCATGATGCGATCCCCGATAACGGCCGAGCGCGCGCTGATGGCCGTCGCCCTTGTCCTGCTGGTGCTGATCGCTCTGGTGCTCAACGGCACCTGGCAGTCGGCGGACTGGCTGCCCGCCGAACCGGCTCATCGCCCGGCGGTCGCAGCAAAAACGCCGGTGTTAGCGCCCGTGGCATTGCCGAGTCTGGCCAACGCCTGGCAAACCCCGCTGTTCAGCGTCGACCGCCGCCCGGACCTGCAACAGCCAGCCAATCAGACAGCGTCCAGCCTGAGCGGGCTGACCCTGACCGGCGTGCTGCTCGACGGCACGGTGCAGCTGGCATTCATCAAACCGGCCACCGGCCCGGCGCTGAAAGTCCGCCTCAACGGGCCGTTGCCCAACGGCTGGACCCTGCGCGCCATCAGCCCGACGAGCGCCACGTTTAGCCTCGGCGAGCGCACCGAAACCCTCACTGTCCGGCGCCTGCGATTGCCTGCGCCGTCGAACTCACCACCGCTTTCCCTTTCCCGTGAAGACCTCCATGAACCTGCCCCGTAATCCTTCCCTGCGCCGTGCCCGCAGCACCAAACCCGTCGCGACGCTGCGCTCGCCCTTGCTGTGCCTGGCGGCGGCCGTTGCCTTGAGCGGCTGCACCACCGCGCCGACGACCCTTGAGCCGGACAACGGCATGCTGCGCGAGGCGCTGGACGGAACCGGAAGCCAGCGTCGGCCGATCGATCCACGCAGCGAGCAGATGGCCGTCCAGCCACAGACCAATGCGGCGGACAGTTCAACCGCAAGCACCGGCACCCGGCAAATCATCAGGGGCACCCAGCGCTTCGTGAAAACACCGGCGCCGACAGCCGCAACGCCTCGCGCGGCGGAAGGCGACATCGTCTTCAATTTCGCCAACCAGCCCATCGAAGCGGTGGTCAACAGCATCCTCGGCGACATGCTTCACGAGAGCTACACCATTGCCCAAGGGGTAAAGGGCGAAGTGAGTTTCTCCACGTCCCGGCCGGTCAATCCGCAGCAGGCGCTGTCGATTCTGGAGACCCTGCTGTCGTGGACCGACAACGCGATGATTCGCCAGGGCAATCGCTACGTCATCCTTCCGGCCAGCCAGGCGATTGCCGGCAAGCTGGTGCCGGAAATGGCCGTGGCCCAGCCCTCTGCCGGGTTGTCGGCGCGGCTGTTCCCGCTGCGCTACATCTCCGCCACCGAGATGCAGAAGCTGCTCAAGCCGTTCGCCCGGGAGAACGCGTTCCTGCTGGTGGACCCTGCGCGCAATGTGCTGAGCCTGGCGGGCACCGCTGAGGAGCTGGCGAACTATCAGCAGACCATCGACACCTTCGACGTCGACTGGCTCAAGGGCATGTCGGTCGGCGTGTTCGGCCTGCAACGGGCCTCGGTCAGCGAGCTGATGCCGGAGCTGCAGAAGCTGTTCGGGCCGGACAGCGGCATGCCGTTGGCGGGGATGGTGCGTTTTCTGCCGATCGAGCGGACCAACTCGGTCGTGGCGTTTTCTTCCCAGCCCGAGTACCTGAACGAAGTGGGCACCTGGATTCGCACCATCGATGAGGGCGGCGGCAACGAGCCGCAGCTGTACGTGTACGACGTGCGCAACATGAAGGCCACCGACCTGGCGAAATACCTCAAGCAGATCTACGGCACGGGCGCGGTACAAAAGGAGAGCGCTGCGAAGGTCGCGCCGGGTTTGCGCACGCGCTCGATGTCGTCGTTGACGGGGGGCACGTCTGGCGGTCTGGGTTCAGGTAGCGGATTGAGTGGCAGCGCCGGTTTGAACAGCAATGGCCAAGGCGGCATGTCCCAGGGCGGGACTCAGAACACAGCGACCTCAGACGACGAGCAGGAGCAAGACGCGGACACCGGCATCGACAGCGGTTCCGACGACAGCACGTTATCGGCCACTGCCACCTCGGGCAACGGGCAGAGAGGCCTGGACTCGACCACCCGCATCTCGGCGCAGAAAAGCAGCAACCAACTGCTGGTGCGCACGCGTCCTGCGCAGTGGAAAGAGATCGAAGCGGCGATCAAACGTCTGGACAATGCGCCGCTGCAAGTGCAGATCGAAACGCGGATTCTCGAGGTCAAGCTGACCGGCGAGCTCGATCAGGGGGTTCAGTGGTACCTCGGACGCCTGGCCGGCAATTCCACCAGCACCACGGTCGCCAACACTGCCGGCAGTCAGGGTGCGCTGGGGGGAGGCGGTGCCGGTCTGGGTTCGACCGATTCGCTGTTCTATTCCTTTGTCAGCACCAACCTGCAAGTGGCGATTCACGCGCTGGAAACCAACGGCCGCACCCAGGTGCTGTCGGCGCCGTCGCTGGTGGTGATGAACAACGAAAGCGCGCAGATTCAGGTCGGCGACAACATCCCCATCAGCCAGACCACCGTCAACACCGGCACCTCGGACACCACTCTGAGCAGCGTCGAGTATTTGCAGACCGGTGTGATACTCAACGTCGTCCCGCGCATCAACCCGGGCGGTCTGGTGTACATGGACATCCAGCAGCAGGTCAGCGATGCCGACGACACCGTGACGGTGAACGGCAACCCGCGCATCTCCACGCGCTCGGTGTCGACCCAGGTCGCTGCGCAAAGCGGGCAGACCGTGTTGCTCGGCGGGCTGATCAAGCAGGACAACAGCGAGAGCGTCAGCGCGGTGCCGTACTTGGGCCGGGTGCCCGGACTGGGCTGGCTGTTCGGCAATCGCAGCAAGTCAAAGGACCGCACCGAGTTGCTGGTGTTGATCACGCCGCGGGTCATCAACAGCAGCAGCCAGGCACGCCAGGTCACCGACGATTATCGTCAGCAGATGCAGTTATTAAACGGCTCAGGCGCGCCACAAGCCCTGCGCTAGACGCTCGCGCAGCTGTAACAAAGTTTTCCGGGGTGCGCAGTGTGGGCGCTAATATGCGCAGGAACGCTTGCGAACGGACGGCTCGGACGTCCCGCTTTCGCCCACTTCCCACACGGAGCCATCACCGGCCCCAACACGGAAAACCAACAATGATCTTGAGAGTGACTGGGGTGGTGATGGCGATTTTCGCCATTGCCCTGTTGTACATGGGGGCGCAACTGGTGGCCGCCGGCGGCTCGGCGGCGTACTCGATGATTGCCCTCGCGGTATTGGCTTCGGCGGTGCTGCTGATCCTGAAAAGGAAAGCGGCGCTGACGGTGTATGCGCTGCTGATGTGGGGGATTCTGATCTGGATCGTCTACGAGGTCGGCTTCGACAAATGGCAGTGGATCCCGCGCGGTGACCTGTTCGCGCTGCTGGGTCTGTGGCTGACGCTGCCGTGGGTGGTGCGTCCGCTGTACAAGGCGCAGAACCCGGGCGACACGCGCCGCTTTCACCCGTTTCTGGGTGGCACCGTGGGCGTGATGATGCTGATCGTGCTGGCGGTGATGTTCTACGACCCGTACCCGGTGGCGGGCAAGATCGACACCCCGCAGGCAGCGCGCAGCACGGGCGAAGCCGCTAACGATTGGGTCGCCTACGGCGGCACCAACGACGGTCAGCGTTTCTCCAGCCTTGACCAGATCAATGCCGGTAACGTGAAGAAGCTGTCCGTGGCGTGGGAATACCATACCGGCGATCTGCGCGATGCCGCCAAAGACGCCGGCGAGTACACCTTCGAAGCCACGCCGCTGAAGGTCAACAACCGGGTCTATGTCTGCACGGCGCACAACGAAGTGCACGCGCTGAACCCTGAAACCGGCAAGCTGGACTGGAAGTGGGCGCCGGAGAAAAACCGCTCCTACCTGCAGCAGCATCAGACCTGCCGTGGGGTCAGTTACTACGCCCCGGCCGCAACGGCTGCGGCCAAGGCCTCGCCGAGCCAGTGCGCCAAACGCATCCTCACCGCCACGACTGACGCGAAGCTGGTAGCCCTCGACGCCGACAGCGGCAAACTGTGCAGCGATTTCGGCAACAACGGCGTGGTTGACCTCAGCGCCAACATGGGCGAGATCCGTCCCCACGCGCTGATGCAGACCGCCGCGCCGCTGATTGCCGGTGATCTGGTCATCGTCGGCGGTTCGGTGATGGACAACGGCTACAACGACGGCAACCCGTCGGGGGTGATCCGCGCCTACAACGCCGTGACCGGCCAACTGGTGTGGAATTTCGATCCGGCCAACCCGGCCATGACCCAGCCCATCGCGGCCGACCAGACCTACCCGCAGGACACACCCGTGGCGTGGGGCACCCTGAGCGCCGATATGAAGAACGGTCTGGTGTTTGTGCCGTTCGGCAACGCCTCGCCGGACGAGCTCGGCATCAACCGCGACCCGAACAGCAACACGGAAAAATTCCGCGACACGCTGGTGGCCTTGGACCTGAACACCGGTGCGTTCAAGTGGAAATTCCAGTCCTCGAACAACGACCTGTGGGACCGTGATAACCCGTCGCAGCCGACCCTGATGGACGTGGGCAAGGCGGGCAGCCAGCAACCGGCGCTGATCCTGCCGACCAAAGTGGGCAACATCTTTGTGCTGAACCGGCTGACCGGCGAACCTATTTTCCCGGTCGATCAGGTCAAGGTGTCGACCCAGGGCGGCGTGCCGGGCGAGCATTTCGCGCCGACCCAGCCGGTGTCGAAGATCAACTTCATCCCGGAACCGCTGAGCGAAAAATCGATGTGGGGCCTGACGCCGTTCGATCAGATGTCCTGCCGCACGACCTATAACACGCTGCGCTACGACGGCAATCCATGGACGCCGAGTACCGAGCAGGGGTCGCTGATCTTTCCGGGCAACATCGGGGCGTTCAACTGGGGCTCGGTGGCGGTCGACCCGGATCGGCAGATTCTGATCGCCGCGCCGGTGCGTCTGGCCTACACCTATCACCTGATCAAGCGCACCCCGGAAACCGCCGAGAAACGGCTGTTCACCCAGGACGGCACGCCGTACTGGAACGAGAACTTCAACGGTGACTACGCGATTCGCATCAAGCAGTTCGCCTCGGCGCTGGGCGTGCCGTGCATCGCGCCGCCGTGGGGCCGCATGGTCGGGGTTGACCTGACCACCGGCAAAACCGAGTGGATGCGCCGCACCGGCACCACCCAAAACCTCAAGACCAGCTTCCTGCCGGGCCGCTTCCCCATCGGCTTCCCGATGGGCATGGTCGCCCACGGCGGTCCGCTGGTGACGGCGGGCGGCGTGGTGTTCCATGGCGCCACGGCGGACAACTTCATCCGCGCGTACGACATCAACACCGGTGACGTGCTCTGGGAGAAGGAGCTGCCAGCGGGCGGCCAGGCGACGCCTTCGACCTACCTGGGCAGCGACGGCAAGCAGTACGTCGTCATCTCGGCCGGCGGGCACGGCTCGCTCGGTACCACGTTGGGTGACAGCGTGNCTTCCCGGCTGAAGCCGGTCCTACTAGGGATATGCGGTCACCCTGTAGGACTGGCTTTAGCCGGAAAGGCGCCGGATGTCACACCGCTGAATATGTGCCGCTCACACTAGCGTCTTCCCGGCTGAAGCCGGTCCTACAAAACTAATATTCAGCAGCATCCCCTTCAGCCCTAAAAAACGATGTCCCGGTAGAACGCTTTCAGCGTATCAACGAACTCTTCGGACAATTTTGTCCGCGTCTGGGCCGGGGCCCACATGACGTAGGTGGGGAAGAGGATCTGCGGCACGAACGGGCGGATGACGATGTCGCGATGGCGATAATCCCGGGCCACCAGGGGGTGGGCGAGGGTGATGCCCATGCCCAGCGCCACCATCTCGCAATTGATCGCGCTGTACTGCGCCTCCACGGTCATGACCCGTTCCACGCCCGCCTGCTCGAACAGGCCATCGACCAGCGCACGGGTGCCGTCGCCGTGGCAGAGCGAAACAAAGGTCTCTCCCTCCAGGTCGGTAAAGGTGATCTCTTTCCGGCTCGCCAATGGATGAGCCGCCGGCAGCACGCACACCGCCGCCACTTCACTGAGCAACTCGATCTGCTGACTGTCGACATCGCCGGGGTGCACCACAATCCCCACGTCGCAGAACTGGGACTTCACCCATTGCTCGACGGTGGGCGAAGAGTTCACGTGCAGGGAAACCGTCAGCTCCGGTCGCGACTCGGTAAACGCCTTCAGCACTCGGGGAATCATGCTCAGCCCGGTCGAAGGCACCGCCGCCACCCGCAGGCGCCCCGTGCCCAGGTTACGGATGTTCTTCGCCGAGAGCTTGAGGCTGTCCAGCCCGACGTAGGCTCGTTCGACCTCTTGAAAAAACGCCTGACCCTCCTGGGTCGGAATCAGCCTGACGCCCGCTCGCTTGAACAGGGTCAGCCCGGTGATCAGTTCCAGCTGGGCAATCAGCCGGCTGATGTTGGGTTGCGAGGTAAACAGCACCTCCGCCGCAGCGGTCATGGAACCCAGGCGCATGACGCTGCGGAAGGCTTCGATCTGTCTCAGGTTCACGGCGCGCTCCATATCAGATATGAATAACTAAGGCGGATATCCGTATTTGACCATATGGAGGGGCCGTCGCAATACTCGAACCAGCCACCCATAGCGCACATGAAGATGCGCCACCCCGCGATGGATTCGCCGGGAGCATGCACGCTGCATGCACGGCCTCGGTTCACGCCGAAGCGACTGACGCATTGTTCGATCTGCCCCACGCACTTCGGAGATAGTCTGTGAATAGCCTTGACCTTCCCTCAGCAGCACGACCGTTTCGTCCCTTCCATCGCAGTGCCGTGGCCCTTGCCCTGACGCTCGCAGCAATGGGCAGCACGCCGGCCTTCGCCGAGACCACGCTGTACGTGGCCGGGGTCGGCGGCTCTACCGAGCAGATGTACAAGAACCGCGTCATCCCGGCTTTCGAAAAACAGCACAACGTCAAAGTCGTCTACGTCGCCGGCAACTCCACGGAGACCCTGGCCAAGCTGCAGGCGCAGAAGGGCCGTCAGCAGATCAACGTCGCGATGATGGACGACGGCCCGATGTACCAGGCGTTGCAGATGCGCCTGTGCGAAAAGCTCAGCGACGCGCCGATCTACAAGGACCTTTATCCGTTGGCGCGGCTGAGCCCTGAAGCCACGGGGATTGGCGTGGTGGCCACCGGTATCGGCTACAACGAAGACGCGTTCAAGAAGCGCGGCTGGGCGGCACCGGATTCCTGGGAAAACCTCACCGACCCGCGTTTCAAGCAACTGCTCGGCATGCCGCCGGTGACCAACACCTACGGCCTGCACACGCTGGTGGAAATGGCCCGTCTGAGGGGCGGCGGCGAGAAAAACATCGACCCCGGCTTCAAGGCGCTCAAGGATGAAATCGGCCCCAACGTGCTGGCATGGGTGTCGGCGCCGGGCGAGATGGACGGCATGATGCAGAACGGCGACATCGTCATGGCGGTGTACGGCAGCGGTCGGGCCGTGGCGTTGCAGGGCACCGGCTTCCCGCTCAAATTCATTTACCCGAAGGAAGGCGGCATCGCACTGCAGGTCGCCGCGTGCAGCGTGACCCCCAACGCGCAATCCGAACTGGCCCAGGCGTTCATTCAGTACGTGCTGTCACCTGAAGTGCAGGAAATCCAGGCGCGGGAGAATGGTTTTGCGCCGGTGAACCAGACCGTCAAGCTGCCGGATGACGTCGCCGCGCGCATGCCGTACGGGCCGGAGAAGGTCAACGCGCTGATCAAGGTCGATTGGGAAACCATCAATCAGCAGCGCAGCGAGTGGACCACGCGCTGGAACCGCACCGTCGAGCGATAGCGGTCGATCTACCGATCCCTTTCGCTGATCGACAGTCGCTGATCGACGTAACCGCCGATCTTCCCGAGCACCCTTCTGGAGACGCAGGTCCGCCTGCGTGGCACGCCCATGGCATTTCTCACCCTTGAAGGCATCGTCAAGACCTACGGCACGTTCAGGGCCATTGACGGTTTGAACCTGGAAGTCCGGCACGGCGAGTTCATCGCCTTGCTCGGCCCGTCCGGTTGCGGCAAGACCACCACGCTGCAATCCATCGCCGGCTTTGTGCAGCCCACCGAAGGCCGGATCGTCCTCGACGGCCGCGACATCACCCACGTGCGGCCCGAGCAGCGCGGGCTGGGCATCGTCTTTCAGAGTTATGCGCTGTTTCCGCACATGACCGTGGCGCAGAACATCAGCTTCGGCCTGGAAATGCGCGGCGTGCCCAGGGCCGAGCGCGGCAAGCGCGTCGACGAAGCGCTGGATCTGGTGCGCCTCGCGGGCCTCGGTGAGCGTTACCCGAAAGCCCTGTCAGGCGGTCAGCGCCAGCGTGTGGCGATTGCCCGCGCACTGGCGATCCGTCCGAACCTGCTGCTGCTCGACGAGCCGATGTCCAACCTCGACGCCAAGCTGCGCGAAGAGATGCACATCGAACTGCGGGCGATTCAGCGCGAGCTGGGCATCACCACCATTCTGGTGACCCACGATCAGGTCGAAGCCATGACCATGAGCGACCGCATCGCAGTGATGCAGAAGGGCCGCATCGTGCAGATCGACACGCCCTTCGAAGCCTACGAGCGGCCGCATTCGCCCTTCGCGTCGGCCTTCCTCGGCAAGACCAATGCCTTCGCCGGTGCCGTGCAATTGCGCAACGACCGATGCTGTCACGTGCAAGTCCACGACACGCTAATGCATGTGCCCCACGAAGACCGCGCGCTGGGCAATGACGTCAACGTCTACATCCGCCCGGAGAAAATCCGTCTGGTGGCGCTGGGCAGCGGGCGGTTTTCCGGGCGCGTCAGGCTGCGGGTGTTCCTCGGCAATCTGTGGCTGATGGCGGTGGAAAGTCGCCTGGGCCTGGTGCACATGACCCTGCCAAACCTCGGCACACCGCCGCCGGAGGAGGGCAGTGAGGTCGGGCTGGACTGGTCGGATGACGACCTGCGCCTGCTGGACCGGGAGGTCACCCATGGCCAGGTATGACGCCGAACGGGTGGGCGTGGCACCGTGGCTGCTGAGCGGGCCGGCATTGCTGGTGTTCATCGCGCTGTTGCTGGCGCCCTTGCTGCTGACCGCCGTGCTGTCATTGAACCTGTTCAGCGACACGGACGGCGTGGTGCCGAGCTACAGCCTTGGTAATTACCTCGAAGTGTTCAAGGACGATTACTTCCACGAGATCTTCCTGCGCACCGGCGGCATGGCCCTGGCGGTCACGGTGTTGTGCGTGCTGTTGGGCATTCCGGAAACCATCATCATTGCGCGCATGGCGCCGCGCTGGCGTTCGCTGTTCCTGCTGGTGGTGTTGGGACCGCTGCTGATTTCCGTGGTGGTGCGGACCCTGGGCTGGGCGATTCTGCTGGGCAACAACGGCCTGATCAACGATGCCCTGCAAGCCCTGGGCATCACTGACCAACCAGTGAAAATGCTGTTTACCCAGGTCGGCGTGGTCATTGCCCTGACCCACGTGCTGGTGCCGTTCATGGTCATTGCGGTCTGGGCCACCCTGCAACGGCTGGACCTTCAAGTGGAGTGGGCGGGCCTGTCCCTCGGCGCGTCGCGGCTGACGGTGTTCCGCCGGATCATCCTGCCGCAGATCATGCCCGGCGTGCTGTCCGGCTCGATCATCGTCTTTGCCCTGGCCGCGTCGGCCTTCGCCACCCCGGCGATCATCGGCGGCCGGCGCCTGAAAGTGGTGGCGACAGCAGCGTACGACGAATTCCTCGGCACCCTCAACTGGCCCCTCGGCGCGGCCATCGCGATGCTTCTGCTGCTGGCGAATCTGATCATCATTCTGGGTTGCAGCAAACTGGCCGAGCGCCGGTTCAAGCAAGTCTTCGAGTAGCCGACCATGCACAAGAACGGATTTTTCTCGCTGCTGTTCCATGCCCTGTTTGTCACCTTCATCGTCGCGCCGCTGGTGGTGGTGATGGCCATGGCGTTCACCAGCAAGGGCTACCTGTCGCTGCCCACCGAAGGCCTGTCGCTGCGCTGGTTCCGGGCGCTGGCGGACAACCAGGACATGCTCGACGCCTTCGCGCTGTCGATCAAACTCGGCCTGGCGTCGGCGACCATTGCCGCGCTGCTGGCGATTCCTGCGGCACTGGCCATCAGCCGTTATGACTTTCCCGGCCGGGGTGCGGTGACCGGGTTTCTGCTGTCGCCGCTGATGATTCCCTCGGTGGTGCTCGGCATCGCGTTCCTGCGCTTCTTTTCCCTGGCGCAGATCGGCGGCTCGTTCTGGGCGCTGACCCTGACCCACGTGATTGTCGTGCTGCCCTATGCGCTGCGCCTGACGCTGGCCTCGACCATCGGCCTTGAGCGGGACATCGAGCACGCCGCGCTGTCCCTCGGTGCCAGCCGCTGGACGGCGTTTTACCGGGTGGTGCTGCCGCGGATTCGCACCGGTGTGGTCGGCGGCTGGATGCTCGCGTTCATCCAGAGCTTCGACGAACTGACCATGACCGTGTTCGTCGCCACCCCCGGTACTACGACGCTGCCGGTGGCGATGTACAACCAGATTTCCCAGACCATCGACCCGTTGATCACGGCGGTGTCGACGGTGCTGATCGTCGGCACCTTGCTGCTGATGCTGATATTGGACCGAATGGTCGGATTGGACCGGGTCTTGATTGGAGAAGGCAAATGAGCCAGGGCACACAGAGCGTCATTCACTCGGACGTGATCGTCATCGGCGGCGGGCTGGTCGGAACGGCAGTCGCTTACGGCCTGGCCCGCAGCGGCGCCGACACCGTGGTGCTGGACCAGGGTGACGATGCGTTTCGCGCCTCGCGGGGCAATTTCGGGCTGGTCTGGGTTCAGGGCAAGGGCCACGATTTGCCGGACTATTCGCGCTGGACGCGTTCTTCGGCAAGCTGCTGGCCGGACTTCGCCCGGGCGCTGATGGCCGACAGCGGGGTGGACGTGCAGCTCAGGCAGCCGGGCGGTTTCCATATGTGCTTCAGCGACGAGGAGCTGATCGAGCGGCAATCGCGTCTGCAAACACTGCAGGACGCCCTCGGCGACTATCCCTTTCAGATGCTCGACGCCGCCGACCTCAAGGCGCGCTTGCCCTTGATCGGCCCGTCCGTGGTGGGCGCCAGTTACACGCCCCAGGACGGTCACGTCAATCCGCTGAAACTGCTACGCGCGCTGCACACCTCGGCCCAGGCCAAAGGCGCGCGGCTTTACGGCGGCATTCAGGTGGATCGCATCGACGGTGCAACCGGTGAGTTTTGCGTCACTGCCGGCACTCAACGCTTCCTCGCGCCACGGGTGGTGCTGGCGGCCGGGCTGGGCAATCCGGGGCTGGCCCGCCAAGTGGGTTTGCATGCGCCAGTGGCGCCGAACCGCGGCCAAGTGCTGGTCAGCGAGCGGGTCCGGCCGTTTCTTGATCACCCGACGGTCCACGTTCGGCAGACCGACGAAGGCACCGTGCAATTGGGCGACTCAATGGAAGAGGTGGGGTTCGACGACAGCACCTCCACCCACGTGCTTGAAGCCATCGCCCGGCGCGGTGTCGCGACCTTTCCATTGCTGCGTGAGGTGCGGCTGATTCGGGCCTGGGCGGCGCTGCGCGTTTTGAGCCCCGATGGATTTCCCATTTATCAGCAATCGGCCAGCCACCCGGGCGCCTTCGTGGTGACTTGCCACAGCGGCGTGACCCTGGCCGCCGCCCACGCCCTGCGCATCGCGCCGTGGGTCATGGGCGGTGCCATGCCTGACGAGCTCGGCGCATTCGCCGGCGAGCGTTTCCTGACTGACAAGGTGTTTTCCCATGCGCACTGATCCGCTGTTTCAACCGGTCATGAGTGAAGTCAGGTCGACGCGGACTGTCAGCCTCAGCTTCAACGATCAAACCCTCGAGGTGCCGGCGGGCATCAGTGTGGCGGCGGCGCTGTTGATGTCCGGCATCAACCGTTTTCGCGCGACGCCGGTGAGCGAATCGCCTCGGGCGCCGTATTGCATGATGGGCGTGTGCTTCGAGTGCCTGGTGGACATCGACGGCGTGCCCAACCGCCAGAGCTGCCTGATCGAAGTGGCGGACGGCATGCGCATCCGCTCCCAGGAAGGCGCGCGGGACCTGATTTTCCAGCCCGGCGATGTGCAGAACGCCGATGTGCAAACCGCCAGTGTGCAGACCGTCGAGGTGCAGTCATGAATGATCTTTTTGGCGGCGTCGTGGACGCTGTGGACGTGGTCGTCGTGGGCGCAGGTGCCGCCGGCATGGCAGGCGCGGTGGCCCTGGCCGGGTTCGGTTTGCAGGTAGTGTTGCTCGACGAGCAGGGCAGTCCGGGCGGTCAGATTTATCGCGGCATTACCCTCGCGCCACTGTCGCGGAGGGATCTCCTCGGCGCGGATTACGCCCATGGCAACGTGCTGGCCCAGGCCCTGGCGTCGTCATCGGTGCGTTATGAAAAAGGCGCGGCGGTCTGGCAGGTGACCCGGGATCATCAGGTCAGCTACCTGCGCGACGGACGCTTGCACACGCTTCAGGCCAGGGCCGTGTTGCTCGCCACCGGCGCCATGGAGCGGCCGTTTCCCATTCCGGGCTGGACCTTGCCCGGTGTCATGAGCGCAGGCGCCGCGCAGATTCTGCTGAAAAGCGCAGGTCTGGCCCCGACCGAGCCGGTGGTGCTGGCCGGCTGTGGCCCGCTGCTGTACCTGCTCGGCTGGCAATACCTGCGCGCGGGCGTGCCGATCAAGGCCTTGGTCGACACCACGCGGCCGGAAGATTACTGGCGGGCGCGGCGTTATCTGTTCGCGGCGTTGCGTGCCTGGCCGTATTTGCGCAAGGGCCTGGAGTTGATGCGCAGCCTGCGCAGCGCCCGCATCCCGCACCACACCGGCGCCGAGCAATTGGCGATCGAGGGTGAGGACGCCGCCACGGCGTTGACCTTCACCGTGGCCGGCAAGGCTCAGCGGATCGACGCGCGTTGCGTGCTGTTGCATCAGGGCGTAGTCCCGAACATCCAATTCAGTCAGTCGTTGCGCGCACGCCATGTCTGGGACGTCGATCAGTTGTGCTTCAGCCCGGTGGTCGACCCGTGGGGTGAGCTGGACGTGCCGGGGATGTTCGTCGCCGGTGACGGCGCCGGCATTGGCGGTGCCCAGGCCGCGGCCCTGCAGGGTGAGTTGGCGGCGCTGGGCATTGCGCAACGGCTGGGCAGGTTCGATACAGGTCAGCGTGATGAACGGGCAGGGCCGCTGCGTGAAAAGCTCGCGTTAAACCTGCGCATTCGGCCGTTTCTCGATGCGCTCTATCAGCCGAAGGAAGCGAACCGCATCCCCGCCGATGAGGTCATCGTCTGCCGCTGCGAGGAAGTCACGGCGGGCGACGTGCGCAAATTCGTCGCCCTGGGCTGCGCCGGCCCCAATCAGGCCAAATCCTTCGGCCGCTGTGGCATGGGGCCTTGTCAGGGGCGGATGTGCGGGCTGACGGTCACCGAAGTGATCGCCAAGGCCCGCGGCGTGTCGGCGGCAGAAGTCGGTTACTACCGCATTCGCCCGCCGATCAAGCCCATCACGTTGGGAGAGCTGGCCGGTGAGTGAGGCGCGGGCAAGGCACAGCGACGTGCTGGTGATAGGCGGCGGCATTCACGGTCTGAGCACTGCGTTGCACCTGGCTCAGCGCGGCGTCGAGGTCACAGTGCTGGAGGCTGATTACTGCGGCCGCCATGCGTCCGGGGTCAACGCCGGCGGGGTGCGCACCCTCGGCCGTCACGATGCGGAAATCCCCCTGGCGCTGTTGTCCCGCGCCCTTTGGCACGACCTGGCGCAGACGCTGGGTGATGACGGCGGCTTCGTACCCAGCGGCCAGCTCAAACTCGCAGAAACCGCCGCCGAACTCGACGAATGCCGACAGCGGGTCAACCGCTTGCAGCGCCTGGGTTTCACCCATGAAGTGCTGATCGACGCTCAGCAGGTGTTCGAGATCATCCCTACGGTGGCACGGCATGTGGTGGGTGGCATCTGGGTCAAGGATGACGGCTATGCCATTCCCTACAGAACGGTGACGAGCTTTCGGCTGGCGGCGGAAAAGCTCGGGGTGAAGGTGCTTGAAACGACATCGGCCCAACGCATCGAGCAACGCGGCAGTGAGTGGCAGGTCACCACGCCCGCCGGGGTGTTCAGCGCCGGGCATCTGGTGATCACCGCCGGGGCCTGGGCGCGGGAGTTGGCCGAACAAGTCGGCGAATCGGTGCCGGCCCACCCCGAAGGCTTGATGCTGATGGTCACCCACCGCGTCGCGCCGTTTTGCGCGCCGGTGCTGGGGGCAACCGGTCGCTCGCTGTCATTCAAGCAGTTCGCCAATGGCACGGTGGTGATCGGCGGCAAACTGATTGGCAGCGTGGATTTCCCGGCGCGCCACGGCGAAGTGGACCTGGCCCGCCTTGGCATCAGCGCGAGGACCGTCACCGACCTGTTTCCTCACCTCAAGCACCTGGGTGTCAATCGCGTCTGGGCCGGCGTCGAAGCGTTTACCGCGGATGATTTGCCGGTGATCGGCGCGAGCCGCAAGGCCAGCCATCTCAGTTATTCGTTCGGATTCTGCGGCAGCGGTTTCCAGATGGGCCCCGGCACCGGCAAGCGCCTGGCGCAGCAGATCCTCGGCGAGCATTCGGACATTTCGCTGGAGGCGTTCGACATCGGCCGGTTTGATGACGCCCGTTGTAAAACGCCACAGTTCGATATTTCAAGCGGCGCCCATTTAGTCGTTCGATAAACCCTTAACACCCTCCCTCCCATCAGGAGTTCACATGCTGGAAATTAATCGCATCGAAACCAACCAACGCATGAGCCGCGTCGTGCAGTGCAACGGCTTTACCTTCCTCGGCGGCCAGACCGCAACGGATCGCACGTTGGACATCAAGGGGCAAACGGCGCAAGTGCTGGAGAAGATCGACAACTACTTGGCCAAGGCCGGCCTGGACAAGACGCGGATTCTTACCGCGCAGGTCTGGCTGTCGGACATCGCGGCGAATTTCGCCGGCATGAATGAAGTGTGGGACGCTTGGGCGCCGGAGGGGCACGCACCCGCGCGGGCCACCGTGGAATCACGCCTGGCAGCGCCGGATTTGCTGGTGGAAATCACAGTGGTAGCGGCGGGCTGAGTCAGCCGGCTATGTAAATGCACTGCGCCGGGCCGGGTCTATCCCTGACCCGGCGTTGTCGCTCAAGGGCGGACAGACGCTTCGGCGGAGTTGGTCACCAGGTGATTCTGGGTCGCGCGGCGCTGCTGGGTAATCAGCACCTGGGGCACCGATGAACAGCGGTATTTGATGCCCTTTCTGGTCGGCATCACGGCAACGCTCTCCATGCATTCTGCTCGGGTCGAATACGCCGTCGGCTGGCTCTCGTCCAGACATCCTTCCCCACCGGAACACATAGTCATTACAACCACAAAGATGCTCTTCATTGCTCTCATTCCTTTTGGCAAATCACGGCGCGGGACAGCGGGTGTGCGGCGATTTTGAGGGGAGGTGATGGCAGAAGGCAATGCGGCAGAGATGCATTTCGTCGGGAATATGACGCCTTTAGGCGTCGTGTTGATTTAGGTGTCGCTTGGCAGTCGGTAATTTGACGCCATCCTTTTTAAAGGGGTTTGCTTTACTCAAGTCTGGCGTCAATTCAATGCGCTGGCGTGGGTCACCAGAACCGTTTTAGAGACCGGAATCTGGCCCGGACTCAATAACGCGCAACCAGTCCCAGCGAGCCTGATAGTCCTGCGCCTTTTTGCGGAACTGCGCCGGTTGCGGGAAGTTCGGGTTCATACGCAAAATTCCCGGTTCGAGCTCATCCAGGCCATGGGGCGCGTAGAGCTCGCCCGTGTCGATGTGCAGTCCGACGCAGGTCGAGCAGATGAGGAAGCGGTCAATGCCTTCTTTCGCGGACTGGAGCGGCGGGTAGTCATAGCCAAACCGGTCTGCGAACCACAGGTGCACGCGCGCCTGATTGCGCAGCTCCACTTTGACGTCCAAGTCCTCAAAGAGCGCCTGCGCCGCCACAATGACGCGGTTCTCTGCCTCCCATGAGAGGTCCTCATCGAAATAGAACACGTCGTAATCATTCACGCCCCATTCGGCGGGACGGTTGGATAGCCGATTCCAGACCGCCTGAAACAGGCAGCCTGCGGTGAGCAGGGTCTGGTTGAGCCCCAGCGATGGCAGCCGCTCGACCAGTTGGGCGTTGATCGGGTTGGAGAGGGCGAGATCGATGAGGCCGGAGGCAGTCAGTGTCATGTGGAGTTCCTGGGTGGGGCAGCTTTGGCAGCGAGCTCTGTTTGAAAAAAAACCGATCAGGACGGGTCTGCGCGGGTGAATCTACCGCCGCTGTTTGCCTGCTCAAGCAGCGGCAGAACATCCACCAATGCATCCACGGTAGTGACGGGCGCCGCTTCCGACTGCGGCCAGGGGTGAAACCCGCTTAACCACACTGCCTTCATGCCAGCGGATTCAGCGCCTTTGACGTCGTTGATCGGATGATCGCCCACGTACATGCATTCGCCCGCATCGAGCCCCAGCAGTTGAGCCGCCTGCAGAAAAATCCTCGGATCGGGTTTTCGACAGCCTGCTGCCTCGGAGCTCACCAGATGCGTGACGTGCCGTGCAAAGGGGAGGCGAGCGACTGTGCGCTCGCGTGATCGCTGGGTGCCGTTGGAAATGATACCGACGGTGATGCCGTGTCCCAGCAGCGTGTCGATCAGCGTCCAAGCGCCCGGCATCTCGACGGTTTGCGCCGGCAACAGCTCGACCCAATGCGCTGCCAGCTCTGCCACGTCCACCGGTAGCCGCCATTGCAGGCGTTCAACCAGCGCTGATGCGACAGCCATTCTGATAGTGGGGTGAGGACTGTCCGCTGATAGATAACCGCCGTTGTCCTGAGCTGCAATCAGGTCGGCGATCAGCGCAAGATCATGGCTGCCAAGGTGCGATGCATACTCGCGCACAAACACTTCCGCGTAGGCATCGATGCTTTGCCGGCGATGGACCAGCGTGTTGTCGAGGTCGAACAAAACGGCGCGGATGTGCATGGGTGGTTCAACTCAAAATGTTGTCTTCAAAGGGTCTGATTTATTTGATCTTGAACACCACTGGCGGCGCTGGCATCCCTCATATGAGTAAATTAGCCTGCTTTTTCAGTACATCCTATGGGGAGTCTAAGATGCTCATCGTCTTCAGTGGTTTGCCCGGCACCGGTAAGACAACCCTCGCCAAGGGTCTGGCCGCGACGCTGGGTGCCGTCTATGTGCGCATCGATACGATTGAACAAGCCCTTCGTGATTCGCCGGAATTTGCGCGGGATGTGGGCCGCACGGGTTATCAGATCGCCTACGAGTTGGCGGCCAGCAACCTTGGTTTGGGCAGCACGGTGGTTGTCGACTGTGTGAATCCCGTGATGGAGAGCCGGAGAGCGTGGACCGACGTATCCTCTCGCTCTGGCGCGCCACTGATGAATGTTCAGGTCATCTGTTCCGACATGACGGAGCATCGGCGCAGGGTGGAGACCCGGCAGGTCGATATCCTGGGGCTGACGCCTCCTGCCTGGCAATCCGTTATGAACCATGACTATGAGCCTTGGGATACAGATCCCTTCACCGTAGACACCGCACTTGATTCCCCGGCAGAGGCATTGGCAGCGATTGTCGAGCACATTTCAGTATATGAATCCAAAGGCACCTGAATTGAAAAAAGGGGCCTCAACCAAACCGCTCAACCATGAACTCGATAAAGCTGCGGCCTTGGTCTAGGCCTGGCGGTCAGGCAGATGCAGCAGGTTCAACGGATGAGGTGATCAATTACCGTGAAGTCGCCGAGCCGGTCACGCGACAGTCATAAACCAGACGGAAGGCAGGGGGGGTGACTCAAGTTGTGACGCGCTGGGCAGATAACCGTGATGTCAGTTACATACGCAACATTGTTCAAGGATCGAACCCATGACCCAGCGTCAATCCAGCCCCATTTCCGTTCTCCGCTCTCGGCGCTTTCTCGGGTTCACCCTCGTTCCGGTCGTGCCCGCCGTCGCCTGGATACTGTTCCAGTCGACCTCTCTCCCTAACCTCATCGCGTGCGCGGCACTGGTTCTGGTCGGCCTCGGCGCGGGGGTGTGGAGTGCTGTTTCCCAACGTGACGTGGTGCTGCGAGCCACTGCCCGAGCACAAGCGGATCAGTCAGAGGCAGACGCGGCGAGCAACGGCATGACCTCGCGGGTACAACTCGATGAGGTATTGCTGGGCGCCATGCCGATCTGGGCCCGGCAAGTGGAAAGCTCTCGGTATCAGACCGAAGAAGCGATTGTGAATCTGACCAATCGCTTCATCGGAATCGCAGCGCGGTTGCAGGAAACGGTTCAGGCTTCCCAGCGCGCTGCCGGCGAACTCGATGGGCAAACCGCGGACGGGGCGCTTGAAGTGCTGTCCCTCAGCGAAAGCGATTTGAGCCAGGTGATCAACTCGCTCAAGGCCGCTCAAACCAGCCGTGACCAGACCCTGGCCCAGGTGCGCGGCCTCACCGCGTATACCGGCGAACTGCGCACCATGGCCGCCGATGTGGCGGCGATTGCCGCGCAGACCAACCTGCTGGCACTCAACGCGGCCATTGAAGCGGCCCGTGCGGGTGAAGCCGGTCGCGGCTTTGCCGTGGTGGCCGACGCGGTGCGCAGCCTGTCGAGCAAATCCAGCGAGACCGGCCAGCAGATGTCGGCCAAGGTCGACATCATCAATAACGGCATCACCCAATTGGTGCACGCCGCCTCCAGCAGCGCCGATCAGGACAGTCAATCGGTGGCCGCGTCAGAAAACAGCATCCAAGTCGTGCTCGAGCGTTTTCATAACACCACCGGCCGCCTGGCCGAATCCGCGGACCTGCTCAAGCAGGAAAGCCGGGGCATTGGTGACGAGATGACCGAGGTGCTGGTCGACCTGCAATTCCAGGACCGTGTGAGCCAGATCCTCAGCCACGTGCGCGACAACATGGACGACTTGCATGGCCACCTGCTCCAGGCCAGCGAAGCCCCGGATCAGGCGACGTCCATTGATGCCCGCCAGTGGCTGGCACGCATGGACGCTACCTACGCCACTGACGAGCAGCGGCGCACCCACCGTGGCGAGACGCCTGTGCAGCAGAACTCTCAAGACATCACCTTCTTTTAGGAGCCCCTCATGGCGAAGAATGTATTAGTGGTCGACGACTCCAGCAGCGTGCGGCAAGTGGTAGGCATTGCCCTGAAAAGCGCCGGTTACGACGTGATCGAGGCGTGCGACGGCAAGGATGCGCTGGGCAAGCTCACCGGGCAGAAAGTGCACCTGATCATCAGCGACGTGAACATGCCCAACATGGACGGCATCACCTTCGTCAAGGAGGTCAAGAAGCTGGCCAGCTACAAGTTCACCCCGATCATCATGCTGACCACCGAATCCCAGGAGTCGAAGAAGGCCGAGGGCCAGGCGGCGGGTGCAAAGGCGTGGGTGGTCAAACCGTTCCAGCCCGCGCAGATGCTGGCAGCGGTGTCGAAACTGATCCTGCCCTGAATCCTTGCGCGAGGGAGGCTGCGATGCCGATCACCATCGAAACACTCGACGACAGCACCTGCGTCAGTATTGACGGAGAGCTGACGATCTACTCCGTCGCCGAGCTGGCGGGCGCGCTATTGCCGCAGATGGGTGAGGCGCCACGCCTGAAGCTCGACCTCTCGCAGGTCACAGAAATGGATGGAGCGGGGCTGCAGTTGCTCGCGGTCATCCAGCGTGAAGCCGACAGCACTGGCACGGCGTTAAGCGTCACCGGCCAGAGCGTGGCGGTCACGCAGGCCCTTGAGCTGTGCCGCAAAGCGGCCTCATAGCCAGCGCCCGCCACACCAGTCCCCGCCACGTTCATTGCACGTTCATTGATAGACAAGGAAGGTCCAGGTGAGCATCAATCTCGACCAGGCATTGCAGACATTCATTGTCGAGGCGCACGAACTGCTGCAGGTGATGGAGCAATCCCTGCTGCAGTTGGAAACCGAGCCTGCTGACCAGGATGCCATCGGCGCGATTTTTCGTGCCGCGCACACCATCAAGGGTTCCGCCGGTCTGTTCGGCCTGAACCCCGTCGTCAGCTTCACGCACATCGTCGAGGACGTACTCGACCGTCTGCGCGACGGCAGTGTGGCAGTCGACACCGGGCTGATCGCGGTGCTGCTCAAGTGCGGCGATCATATGCTGGAGTTGATCAATGTCGTCGCCAGCCGTGGCGAAACGCTCCAGCCGGCGGCCCTGGAGCGTGAAGCGGCATTGCGCGAGGCGTTGAGCACCTATCAGGCCCCGCACAGTAACCCCGACACCGGCGTTCAAAACACCGAAACCGGCTCTGCCGACACGTCAGCCGAGGTGCTCTGGCATATCTCCCTGCGCTTCGGTGTGGACGTGTTTCGCAATGGCATGGACCCGCTGTCGTTCCTGCGCTACCTGGAAACCTTGGGGCAGATCACGCAGGTCACGACTCTCACCGACACTATTCCGGCACTGGACAGCTGGGACCCGGAAAGCTGCTATTTGGGTTTCGAGATCGACCTGCGCTCGACCGCCAGCCACGCCACCCTCAACGAAGTCTTCGACTTTGTGCGTGACGACTGTGAAGTGCGCATCGAGGCCATCGATGAGGCGTCAATCGGTGCGGTGTCCGTCGGCAGCGAGTTGGTTGCTCAGGTGGAGCAGGGCCCATTGACGGCTTCGGTGCAGCGGCTACCGGCGGCCAGTGAGCCGAAAGCCCGGGACGGCAACTACGTGCGCGTCAATGCGGACAAGCTTGACGAGCTGATTAACCTGGTCGGCGAACTGGTGATCGCGAGCGCCGGTGCCAGCCTGTTGGCACGTTCCTGTCAGAACGACCCTCTGCAAGAGGCGACCTCGACGGTATCGGGACTGGTGGAGGAGATTCTCGATGGCGCACTGCACCTGCGCATGATCCCCATTGGCGACACGTTCAACCGCTTCCGCCGCGTGGTGCGCGACATCAGCCAGGAGCTGGGCAAGGACATCGAGCTGACCATCAGCGGTGCAGAAACCGAACTGGACAAGACCGTTGTCGAGAAAATCGGCGACCCGTTGATGCACCTGCTGCGCAACGCCATGGACCACGGCATCGAAAGCGCCGAGGCCCGGCGCGCTGCCGGCAAGGCGGGGAAGGGCCATCTGAGCCTCAACGCCTACCACGACTCGGGCAGCATCGTCATCGAAATCGCCGACGACGGCAACGGACTCAACCGCGAACGAATCCTGGAGAAAGCTCAAGAGCGCGGCCTGGTGGCCAGCGGCGCGGTGCTCTCTGATCAGGAGATCTACAACCTGATCTTCGAACCGGGTTTCTCGACCGCCGAGGCGGTGACCAATCTGTCGGGCCGTGGCGTGGGCATGGACGTGGTCAAGCGCAACATCACCTTGCTGCGCGGCACTGTCGATCTGGACAGTCGCCCGGGCGAGGGCACCGTGGTGCGCATTCGCTTGCCGCTGACTCTGGCGATCATCAACGGGTTTCTGGTCGGCATCGATACATCCACCTACGTGATTCCGCTGGACATGGTTCAGGAATGCATCGAACTGGACGAATACCAGCGCCAGTCGAGCCGCGACCAGGGTTACCTGGATTTGCGTGGCGAGGTGTTGCCGCTGGTAGACCTGCGCGAGCACTTCAGCCACGAAGGCAGCGCCGGCCGACGCCAGAATGTGGTGGTAGTCCGCTACGCCGAGCACAAGGCCGGGCTGGTCGTCGATGACCTGCTCGGTGAGTTCCAGACCGTGATCAAACCGTTGGGCAAGTTGTTTGGCGCACTGCGCGGCATCAGCGGCTCCACCATATTGGGCAGCGGGGCGGTGGCGCTGATCCTCGACATACCGGCATTGCTCAACCAAATCGTACAACTGGAAGCCCGCACGACCCAGGCGGCTTATTCGCCAACCGTCGTCGCCCGCTGACGTATTCGCAACACCCTGGAGGCTCCACGATGAAATGGTTTTACGATCTCAAAATATCCACCAAGTTGATCAGCTCATTCCTGGTGGTCCTGGCACTCACCGCGGCGATGGGCGTCTTTGCCATCCATCAGCTGGGGGCCGTCAACCAGGCGGCCCAGGACATCCGGGGTAACTGGATGCCTTCCATGCGTGCAGCGGCAGGCATGCGTTTTTTTGCCGCCAACTATCGCTTGAAAGAGTACCGCTCCATAACGACCGACGTCGCTGAAGAGAAGGCCCAGGCTGAGCGGGAAGCCGCCGAGTCCCGCCAGCAGTTCGAAACCCGCGTGGGCACCTATGAGCAGTTGCTGTCGAACGACGAAGATCGTCAGCTTCTGGCCGCTGCGAAAAGCGCATGGGCCGCCTACCTGGCAACCAGCAATCAGGTGCTCGAACTGTCTCGGCAGAATCAAGAAGACCGGGCACGCGTCTTGCTGAGGGGCGAGTCCAAAACTCGCTTTGATGATGTGACCAACCGCCTGCAAAAAATGGTCGAGCTCAATGACGGCGGCGCAACGGCTGCCGGTGACAAGGGCTCGGCGCTGTATGAAAGCGCCCGCCTGGCGATCATCGTGGCGCTGGTGGCGGCGTTATTGATCGGCCTGGGCCTGGCCGTGTTTATCGCGCGGATCATTTCGCGTCCGCTGAGACAAGCCGCCACCGCCGCCGAGCAGTTGGCCGAAGGCAATCTCAGTGCACCTATCGCACCGGGGACGAAGGATGAAACCGGCATGGTGCTCAACGCCATGCGCAACATGGTCGGCAAGCTGGGACACATCATCGGTGAAGTGCGCAACGCCGCCGACAACCTGGCCAGCGCGTCCGAGCAGGTCAGCGCCACCGCTCAATCGATGAGCCAGGCGACCAGTGAACAGGCGGCCAGTGTCGAGGAAACCAGTGCCTCGATCGAGCAGATGAGCGCCAGCATCAACCAGAACACTGAAAACGCCAAAGTGACCGATGGCATGGCGAGCAAAGCGGCCAAGGAAGCCACCGAAGGCGGCGATTCGGTGCAACAGACCGTCGTGGCGATGAAAAAAATCGCCCAGCGCATCAGCATCATCGATGACATCGCCTACCAGACCAACCTGTTGGCCCTCAACGCCGCCATCGAGGCCGCTCGGGCCGGTGAGCATGGCAAAGGCTTCGCGGTAGTCGCGGCCGAAGTGCGCAAACTGGCCGAACGCAGTCAGGTGGCTGCCCAGGAAATCGGCGAGCTGTCTTCCAGCAGCGTGGACATGGCCGAGAAGGCCGGCAAGTTGCTTGGTGAAATGGTGCCGTCCATCAACAAGACCAGCGACCTGGTGCAGGAAATCAGCGCGGCCTCCGAAGAGCAGGCCGCCGGTGTCGCGCAGATCAACACGGCGATGACCCAGCTCAACCAAGTGACCCAGCAGAACGCGTCGAGCAGCGAGGAACTGGCCGCCACTGCCGAAGAGATGAGCAGCCAGGCCGAACAGCTGCAACAGGCCATGAGTTTCTTCGTGCTGGATTCAACACCACGGCCCGCCGCTCAAAGCAACAACGTGGACAACTCCGGCAGCAAGCCGGGCCATCAGCCGCCTCGGGTCAAACCGCAGCCGCCGCGCAAAGCGTTCGCGTACAGCATGGCCAGTGCCCCGGACGAATCGGAATTCACCCGCTTCTGATCACACCAATCGATGCGGGCCTACAGGGAGAACGACATGGGCGCAGTGACGACCACTCGGCAAACCGCAGTTGCGGTGGATGAGGACGCGCAGTACCTGACCTTCATGCTCGGCGGCGAGATGTTTGCCATCGGCATTCTGGGGATCAAGGAAATTATCGAATACGGCAGCCTGACCGTGGTGCCCATGATGCCCGCCTTCGTGCGCGGGGTGATCAACCTGCGCGGTGCGGTGGTGCCGGTGGTCGACCTGTCGGCGCGCTTCGGCCGGGCGAACTCCGCGATCACTCGACGCTCCTGCGTCATCATCATTGAGGCGAGCACCGAGGAGGGGCAGGCGCAGGACATCGGTTTGCTGGTCGACACCGTGTCTGCCGTGCAAGAGATTCCGTCCACACAGATCGAGCCGCCGCCCAGCTTCGGCGCACGGATTCGATCGGATTTCATTGACGGCATGGCCAAGGTCGATGGCAAGTTCGTGATTGTGCTGGACGTGGACAACGTGCTGTCCATCGATGAGATGTCCAGCCTTGCCGAAGCCGGTCAGGCACCGTCCCTTGATCTCGACCCGCGTTGAGGCCCGAACATGGCAGACACCGCTTCCATTGATGACCGTGAGTTCGGTCAGTTCCAGAGCTGGCTGTACCGCGCGGCCGGCATCAACCTGTCGCCCGCCAAGAAAGCGCTGGTGGCAGGGCGCCTGTTCAAGCGCCTCAAGCATTACGAGCTGCAGAGTTATGGCGAGTATTTCAAGCTGATCATGAATGACCAGCGCAAGGGCGAGCTGCAAGTTGCCCTGGATTTGCTGACCACCAACGAAACCTATTTCTTTCGCGAGCCCAAGCACTTCGACTTTTTGCGTCAGCAGGTGCTGCCCAAGGCTGCGCCGGGCAAGGTGTTTCGGGTATGGAGCGCGGCCAGTTCGTCGGGCGAGGAGCCTTACAGCCTGGCGATGACCTTGGCGGAAGGTCTGGGTACCACGCCTTGGGAAGTGGTGGGTTCGGACATCAGTACTCAAGTGCTGGCGAAGGCGCGCAGCGGCCATTACGCCATGGGGCGTGCCGAGACGTTGCCTCAGCCGCTGCTGGTCAAGTACTGCCTGAAGGGCATCGGGCGCCAGGAGGGCACCTTCCTGATCGACAAAACCCTGCGTAGCCGCGTCAATTTTGTCCAGGTCAACCTCAACGAAGCGCTGCCGGCGCTCGGTGAATTCGAGGTGATCTTCCTGCGCAATGTGATGATTTACTTCGACCAGCCGACCAAGGCCCAGGTCGTCGCACGCATGCTGCCGCTACTCAAGCCCGGTGGCTACTTGATCATCAGTCACTCGGAAAGCCTCCACGGTGTGAATGACACCCTGAAGCTGGTGGCGCCATCGATTTACCGCAAGCCATGAAAATGCCCGTCGGTGCCGCCGAAGTGGTATTGGTCCCGGGTCAGGTCAGTTTCGCGACGCGCCCGACGCGCTTGCGCACACTGCTCGGTTCCTGCGTGGCGATCACGTTCTGGCACCCGCAACGGCTGATCGGCGGCATGTGTCACTTCATGCTGCCAGGGCGCCTGCGTCACGATCAGCCGCTGGACGGCCGATATGGCGACGAGGCGCTGGAGTTGCTGCTTCAACATGCCCTCGCCAATGGGACTCACGTCCAGGACTACCAAATCAAGCTGTTCGGCGGCGGCAGAATGTTTCCCGATCAGCCGCGCGACCCGCGCACGCAGGACGTCGCCAGTATGAATATTCGCGCGGCGCTGGCCCTGGCCGAGCGTTACCACCTGCACCTGACTGCTCAGGACATGGGCAGCACCGGTCACCGCACGATCATGTTCGACGTGTGGAACGGCAACGTCTGGGTTCGGCACCAACCAATGGGAACACTTCAACAAGATGCCTACCAAAAAAATCAGCGTACTGCTGGTCGATGACTCGGCCGTGGTGCGTCAGGTGCTGATGGCCATTCTCAGCGACACGCCGGATATCCACGTGATGGGTGCCGCGTCCGACCCGATTTTCGCCATGGACAAGCTCGCCCGGGAATGGCCCGATGTGATCGTGCTGGACGTGGAAATGCCGCGGATGGACGGGATCACCTTTCTCAAGAAAATCATGAGCGAGCGGCCGACGCCGGTGGTCATCTGTTCCTCGCTGACCCAAAAAGGCGCGGAAACCTCCCTGCAGGCGTTGTCGGCAGGCGCAGTGGAAATCATCACCAAACCCACGACCGGGTTGAAAAATTTCCTGATCGAATCGGCGGCCGAGCTGGTGGCCGCGATACGCGCTGCCGCCAACTCCAACGTCAGGAACCTGGGAAAGCGCAGCGCCAGCCCGGCGCCGTTGCCAGTTCCGGCCGGTAAGTTGACTGCAGATGCAATCCTGCCTGCCGCCAGTGGCCACGCCATGGCGCAGACCACTGAGCGCATCGTCGCCATCGGCACCTCCACGGGCGGAACCCAGGCGCTGGAAGCGGTGCTCAAGGCGCTGCCGAGGGTGTGTCCGGGCATTGTGATCGTGCAGCACATGCCAGAGAAGTTCACCGCCTCGTTTGCCGAGCGCCTCAACAGCATCTGTGCGATCGAGGTGCGCGAAGCGCGGAACAACGATCGAATCCTCCCAGGCTTGGCCTTGATCGCGCCCGGTGGCAAGCACCTGATGGTCAATCGCAGTGGCGCTTATTATCACGCCCAGGTGATTGACGGCCCGCAGGTGAACCGGCATCGACCTTCAGTGGATGTGCTGTTTCGGTCGGTGGCCAAGTTCGCCGGCAAGAACGCTACCGGGATCATCATGACCGGCATGGGCGATGACGGCGCGCGCGGTCTCAAGGAGATGCTCGACGCCGGCGGCGCCACCGTGGCCCAGGATGAAGCGAGCTGCGTGGTGTTCGGCATGCCCAAGGAGGCCATCAAGCTCAACGCTGCCCAGCGGATCATGCCGCTGGAGCATATTCATCAGGCAATCCTCAACAGTTAGCCTGACCGCTGACCTTCAGCATCTGCCCAGGGAATGACCGATCACGATCGCTCTTTCATGGGCAGACGCTTGACCGAATACGCCCGCTTTTCATCCTCGGAGTTGTAGTAGACGTTCTGTGTCGTGCTGAGGCTGTTGTGCCGCAGATCGACCTGCAGATCCTTCATGTCGCGGTGCGGCGCATCGAAGGTCGCCGAGGTGTGGCGCAGCCAGTGCAAGGACGCCGCGCGCAGGCGACCGACGTCTTCATCCGGCCAGTGCTCGGCCTGCATGCGCTGCAACGCGCGGTCGAATACTTCCTGCAGCAGGACGCGGATATGCCGGTCGGACAACCCGGCGCGTCCACGCTGAGTGGCAATCAGCGGCGTGCTTTCACGGAAGCCGGGCAGGGGTGACAGGCCTTGGTGCAGGCGCCAGCGCTTGAGGTAATTCTCGACATAATCGTCACGCACGCTGATCTTGCCGGCTTTATTGCCTTTGCCCACCACGTGATACCACCAGTTCCCGGCGCCGTCCTTGCGCAGATCGCCCATGGTCGGCTTCCAGTTATCGCGGCCCACCAGATCGGAAACGCGGAGGTACATGGCGAATATCGTTGCCACGATAAACAGCGTGCGCTCGTACTTAGCGTCCTCGGCCGCCAGCAACTCGGCGGTCTCCAACACGAAATCCCACTGCAGCGAGGTCAGGATGCGCGTGTCCTGGTTATCGGTGTTGCGCTCTTTGTATTTGCTCTTTTGTTTTACCGCGCGAAACGGGTTCTGCTCGCAGAAACCCTCATCGATCGCGTGCTGAAAGAAGCTGCCGCACACCGCGAAGATCTGCGCGATAGAGCCTTGGGCCAGCCGATACGTGTCCTGAAGAGCGGGCCGGTTTTCTTCCTGCGCGCGCTTGCGTTCTTCCTTGGCGACGGTTTGGCTGAAGGGCCGCCAATCAGGGTTGAGCACGTAGGTGTCCGTTGCGGTTTTTTTGCGCGCACCGAGGCGGGTGAAGCGGGATTTGACCACCGGACCGACCCATGCCGGATCGGGCGCCAGGCAGAATTCCATAAAGTTTTCAGCCTGGGTGCGGCGCATGGCGAGGAGGGGCGTTCTGGATTTGAGCATCGTCCACAGCAGCAGCCGCTCGACGTGGGTCCGGTAGGAATTGAACGTGGATTCGTTGCCGGCGTAGGACTTGAGAAAGCTGCGCACGGCGCGGTAGCCTTCGATCGCCTGGGTTTCAGCAGGGAATTGCTCCAGGTAATCCCGGATCGCCGGAAGCTCTTCCTTTAAGGAACTGAAGTTCAGCTCACCGAACTTCGCGTAGGTTTCAAACAGCGGATGGGGTGACGACGGCGCGGGCATGGAATTCGCTGGCTGTGAGTGCGGGAGGTGCCGGCATGATCCTGCAGGTGACGTGCATATGCAATATCCGGGTCTGACAGTTATCGGATATTGCATTTGTGGGTTGGGGTGTGTTAGTCGGGGTGCCTGGATCTCTCTGGCTTTTGTGGGCTGATTTGGGCATCTCAGGTCATTGGGCTGGTTGTTTCTGAATTGGGCTGCGGTTTTGCGAGGTTTAGGCCAGTTTTGGCGCGTGAATGCGGCGGTATTGCTGACTGTACGGGCGTTGTCAGTCTCGCGTATATGGGCTGCAGGGCCAGTATTACGGGGCTTTCAGGGAATACTCGGCCGTAATCGAGCTTAAATGTTCGACTTTAGACTGCCTTAGGTTAAGTGGTTTCGTTGGCTTACCGTGCGGGCTGTCCTGGGTTTTGGCTGGGGACGGCTGGGCCTGTTGTGACTGGGTATCGCGGGTTCGCTCTTTAAATCCGGGTGATCAGGCATGTGTTGTTGGACCGCGTTGTGATAGGTCCTAGGGGCCGAGCCTGTGATGCGATCTGCGGCGCGAGTCATCGGCGCCGGTTAGACATCGGCGCTCACTTGATGCGAGCACCGGCGGTTATTCGGGTGCCAGGCAGTTGTGACGCTTATCAAGTGCCCGTGTGAATTCAAATTCCGACCTTGCAGGGTGGGCAGCGGCAGCGAACAGTAATCGTGATGAATACGGCCGGGAACCTGGCAATCGATGAAACGCCGAAGTCGAGGGTAAGCGTTGACGTCGCTAGTCAGGCCGCATGCAGAAAGACCAGGGACAGTGGATTCAAGAGGCGGCACATTCGATTCTCCGTCACACCGCCCCAGCACAGTAATATCCAGTTACGCATAATATCTGTAACGTTACGTTTATTCCGCAGCCGGGACAATTGCGCAGCCTCCCGGCAAGGATTTAATGTAACGTTCATTATGCGAGGCTTTATCCTTTCACAACCCTGAACTCCCACGCCGATTGACCCTCCACTGTGGTGCACTCCTCAAGATGCTTCATGCACGCATTCGCTATCTTTTGCTCTGTAAATCCGCACTCTTTGTTCACGTATACCCACTTCCTTTCTCCTTTCTGACGCTGCTGCAGCCAGTATTTTTTGCCCTGTTCTTCTTCCCCCTTTTCCGTTACCAATAATATTTTCTCCTCTGCTTTTTTCCGCGCTACCACCTCCTTCCCCAGGGCGATTTTCAACTCCTCGATTTCCTTCTTTAGCGCTTCTATCTCTCCCGACCTATCAGTAACGTTACCTTTATTTCTCTCTCGGTAAGCCCTTTGCTTTTCTGCAGGCGTCATCGCGGTGCCGGTCTTCGGACGACCACGGCCGCGCTTTGCTTCGAAGTTGATTTGTTGTGTTTGTTTGTCGGTGTGGTCGATCATTTCGGCGTCTCCATGTTTGGTTTCCATGGATCTATTATAGTAACGTTACCAATAATAAGATACTGGTAACGTTACTATAAATACACCGCTCGTCGCCTTTCTGGTAACCAAAATGCCGTTACCTAATTTCTCGGGACTAGGCTAATTTTCAGCTCCGCCGCCACGCCCTCCATTGATCACCCGCTTTACCGCAACGGACCAATCCCGCAAGGCCACTCGGTGGTTGGTCCCGGAGGCAATTTCCTTGAGGCTGCGATGGGTAGGCCTCCGGCCGCAGGGGCAAGCCCCTGTTCGTAGCGAAGGCGGAGACGCTTTTAGGCCCTGATTACCTTGGCGTTTTTGAACACCTGGTGCGTTGTATTTCGTAGGATCAGTGCCAGCGCTTCTGCGGTTTCCCGGTTCGGGATTTTGATGGCGGCCTCTGCCGGCTCTTCTGAGCGCGTCATGAAGCCTGTTGCGGGTCCGTACCGGACGTTGATGCGCGACTCTTCAAACGTGATCTGGATCAGCTCCACTCCATCCTTTCCGACGATCTTCCAGAGCTCTTGCATTTTGCGTTTTCCGGTCTGGCGGGGTGGGGGTGCTGTAACACCCCCACTTTGGTATGCAATCGCATACTTTTTATGCCACGTGCTGCCTCGATGCCTCTTCCTCGATGCTTGCCAAT
>NZ_JACYVI010000011.1 GCF_014842265.1 Pseudomonas sp. CFBP 13711 | reverse complement strand
CGACGACGTTTCGAATTCACGTTTGCGGGCGCCGCATCACTGTCGACGGTAATCCTTCCCGTCTCAATCGCCTTGATAACGTTTTCGGCATTCCAGACCTCGACGGTTGTATGCGTGTTATCAATTCTTTGCTGGCCGAATATGACCTTCCTCCAATGACGAAGTGCAAGACTATTCAGCGCATGCAGGACGGCGGTATATCTGCTGATGGTGCAGTTTTCCAGCGTCTCGACCTGACCTCCAACTTTTATGTAGGGCAGGGCAACGAACGAGCTTACTTACGCGGTATATCTAGTCAGCGTTACCGTAATTCTATTGCTTATCTGTATCCTGATGGAAATACCTGTGTTTGGACACCTAAAGGTGGCGAGAAAGCTGGCCGCCTAGTTTACCCTGGTAATTACGCTAAAGCTGCTGAACTTGATGCTCACCTGCTACCCCGTGTTAAGCGTACCTTCGGTGAAGACTCCGAAGAGTTAGGTTATGTAACGGCACTTCGAGATTGGTGCCGTTCTGTTGGTATGGTCCGGTCAGAAATTAAGTGTCGGGCTGAGTTCTTGAAACGTGAAGGCCTTCATCTTTGGGGCTTATTTGATGAATCTAAACTAGCGGAAATCCACAGGGGTTTTCTTATGATCGGCGAAAAATGTGAAATCAACAACTTTGACGTTTTGACCGTTAAAGATGAATTACTTGCTAAAAATATCGTTTCTTCAACAAAGGCAGCTATGACAACTGCCGGATATGTTGCTCTGTGGCAGTGCGGCCAGACTTTCGATTTTGAAAAGTCCGCCGTAAAGAAGCATCGTGCTCTGTTGCGGCAGCTTGATATTGATATCAAGATCCCATTTGATGCCACTCGCCACGGTGTCGTTTTCATCCGCAACGTTCGCGAAGTTGAGCGTCGGTTTGAAGCTCCTGTTCCATCGTTCTACCGTCACGCTGTAATCCCTCGTCATCTTCAACTGGTGGCAGCATGAAGCGTGTAAGCCAGCAGGGTAAGACCTTGAGTGCGTCCCAGCGCCGACACCTTGAACTCCAGGCGAAAATGCGCCCTCAAGCTGCTATTTCACTGCTTCAATCATCTGCTGACTTTGACAAGCTCCGCGACACGCTGAACTCTCGCATGTTTGTTGGTCCTCCAAAGCCTCTCCACTGCTTCAATATGTCTGACGAGGCTGATGCGGCAAGTTATTGGCGTATGGTCGAGCAATATTCACAATACGGTCGTGCTGAATCCTCACAAGCTGGCACTCCTTCAATTGCTGAATGGATGGGATTCTGATGGACAAGTCCCAATATCAATTGTTGCGCTGGTCCGTGGAGTGTCACATTGCTAACTCTATCTCTGACCCTGTTGCTGCTCGTGCTCTCGCTGATGCTGTTATGCACGACTTTGTTAAAGCTATATCGTCTTCACAAATTGCACGCGCTGCCGGAAAACGTGCGTTTCGCACTTTCCGTCGTGACACCCCCTGCGACGTTCCGCAGTGGGCATTTCGTATCCCGGGATCAAACTCCCGTGAATTTCAACACTAAGGAGTTTTCCTGATGATTATTCTCAGTGGCTTTGTTCAGGCCGTCATTATTAAAAACGAAGATGTTCAAGGCAAAAACCCGTATGCGGTAGTTGCCATTGATGATGTCTCGACCGATCGTGACGGCATTAGCCACACTATGACCCGTAAGATCATGGTAGCGGGCAACGATTACAAGAAAGGCCTGCACAACGCCTATCGCACCCACATCGGCGCTGAGGTTTTCGCACCTGTACGTGTTGAATGTGAGTTGTTCAATAACAAGCCTCAAGAGCGTTACACACTTCAAGGCCCGCCTTTGCACCTTGTCGACCGTTCAGCCGCTCCAACTGTCGTAAAGTCAGTTGACCAGTCAAAAGCCGGTTGAAATAGCCACTCACTTTGAATTAGCGAGGTCGTTATGTCTGACTCTGATGAACAAATCGATTACCAGCCCGATTGCATGATCTGCGGCCAACAGTTGTTTGACGACGACCTGGCTAACGCGCTGGAGAATTACCGCGCCGATGATTACGCCTGTAGCGCCTGCCTCGCTGCCGCTGGGGACGCTTAATCATGCTGCCGCTCTGTGTAGTCCTCGACTCTGATAACCGTCTGGTCGCTCAAGGTGAGTTCTCAGGCGACTGCACAGGGTATGTTTTGCAGACTCCGGCAGACTTTGCCGGGTCAATGACAATTGCGGGCCTGTTTGCTTACCCGGAACCCGCCGCATTCGGGCTCGCATTTGGAACAACGTTCGGCTTGGTACTTTTCCTGGCTGCCGTTGCCTCTACTGTCGGAGAAGTCTCCGGCTTTTTCTCAAGTACGTCACAGGTAGAAGAACTATGAAACAACTCAAAGCGCTGTTCAGCATGTCCAAAACTCAAGCTGCTGTTGCAACTTCCGTTGCCGCAACTGTCGCTGCACCGATGACTTTCGCCGCTGGCAACGACATCGACTTCAGCACCATGATCGGCGGCATTGCCGGTGCCACTGCCATCGCTGCAATCGTCTCTATGGGCGTTGTGAAGATCGGTCCGAACTTCGCCAAGTGGGCCGTAAACAAGGTTGCCAGCTTCTTCTGATTGGCGCTCTGCTGCACCGAGGGTTCCCCGCGGGGAGCCCTTTTTTTTCTCTTCGTCCTGCAGGTGGAAACATGATATGGCTCGTTATCGCGGCTTTTGGCGGATTTGTTACGGCTGGTGTTTGTTGTGTTGCATTCTTCCGACCGTAGAGGCCGCAACTAAGAAGGTCAATCTTCCTTCACTGTCACAGCAAGTTGAAAATGGTTCAGCCTCGTTAGCCAATGATGCGTTAACCATCAGCACGGCGATTGAAGGCGAATATATTCCAGCAGCAACTAAGAATGTTCCCGTGCGTGGCATATTGGGCGGTGCTGAGTTCGGCTTAAACACTATCAAGGCCGGTACAAAAGGAATAATCAAGGGTGGTGTTGCTGGTATTGTCGTCGGAGCCGCTCTCGACCAACTTCTTAAGGGGCTTGGCTGGGCCATGGAAGATGGCACCTTCGTTAAGAAGGGTGATGCTAATACGCCGACTCCTACAACTGGTACAACTGCAACTAACGGCGGCAATTACTACGTCTGGGAGGGTGATCACGGTTCAGTTTTGTCCAGCGCTGAAGCTGGCTGTTTTGCATTGCTCCGAGAGACTGGAGTTGTACAGGCTTGGGGTGATCGCGCAATTCTTACGATGGACGTTATTCGTGAAACATCCGCTGAATGCCATGCTGACAACAACAGGGGTGATTTTCTTATTGGTGTTACTAGTCGTAGGTTTGGTAGTGGATGTCCTCCAAACTCTGATTACAGTCAGACAAGAGGTGCTTGTTATGGCAGCGCCTATATTCCATTGACTGATAAAGATTTCATCGATATGGACACTTGGATAAACAACCAAGATTCCGATTTCGTTAAAGGCATCCTCAAACAGCAGTGCGCCGGTTCTCTTGCGCCTGATCGTTGTTATGAAGGTTTGCGTCAACGTCAATTAGACATGCGTGGTCCCAGCTCAGTAGATGCCGGTAGTACCACAACAAAGTCAACCCATGCCAATTCAGATGGCACTACGTCTACCACAACAACGACCACAAACAACAAGTATGATATTACTTACGGGCCTTCCTCTTTCACTTATAACAAGTCAAGCACTTCAACAACATCAACCGATGGTAAGCCCGGCGATACTACCACCACTACCGAGCAACCATCAGACGAAGCTGATCCAGATGATAGTGATGACGACACCGACGATAAGACTACTCCGTCACCCTGTTCAGGCGCTGGCTGTGATGGTCCTAAGTATGAGAAGTTGTATGAACCCACTAAGGACACCAAAGAGAAGGCACTGGACAGTTATGCGAGCCGTGTTAAGGCGCTTCCGATAGTTGCCTCTGTTGCTGGATTCTTTACTGTCAACGCTTCCGCTGGTTGTCCGTCTTGGTCCACTAATGTTTCATTCGCTGTATTTGCTTCGATGTTTTCATACGATCTGGTGTTCGACTTCTATTGCCAGCCTTGGTTTGTCTCGATGGCTCAGTACGCCAAGATAGTTTTTTCCATCGTATGCGCTTACTTGGCATTCCGTCAGGCCATATTAGACTGAGGTATTTATGCAGGCGATTATCTCCACCATAGTTAGTTGGTTCGGTGCCATCCTTAAATGGTTTGCTCGCATATTTGAATGGCTCGGTGGTCTTTTCAAGGACTTCATGGCGTTCATCCTCGACTTCCCCTTAAAGGTCTTGCAGGGCTTTCTCGATGGCGTCCTCTATTTGCTGGGCATGATCCCCGCTCCCGAATTCCTCACTCAATACGGTTTGCAGTCTCTATTCAACCAATTGCCCGAGGCGGTTCTTTACTTCGTTGGTCTGTTTGGCATACCTCAAGCGCTCGGAATTTTGGGCTTGGGTGTTGGTTTCCGTTTAACTCGTAAATTGCTGACGCTTGGTCAGTGGTAAGGGCAGGGTGGTTATATGATTTTCGGTAGTGAAGGATTGCCGCGCTCTGGCAAAAGTCTTGAATCCATGCAGCATATTGTCGATTCGTTGGTTAAGGGTCGAACCGTGGTCACCAATATCCACGGCATTAACCGCAAAGCCATTTCTGAATATTGTGTTATCCCGCTTCCGACTGTCGATCGTTTGCTTATCACTCTTGAGCATCCTTTCGAGGATCACGAAGAGGAAAAGGTTGTGCCCTGGGTGAAAGAGCAATTTCTCAACAATCAGGTCACTGACTCGCTCTGGATATGGGATGAAATCAACCAGTTCTGGCCCCCTGACCGTCAGCCGCTGTCTGCCAACTGGGCAAAGTTCGTCACCGAGCACGGTCACTATGGCATCGATATTCTGATCATGGGTCAGGACCTAACCGAGCTTCATACCACTTGGCGTAAGCGCCTTCAGCGTTACACCCGATACACCAAGCTCGACATGATGGGTAAGGAGGATTCGTTTCATTGGGCCAGCTATAGCAACGCCGGTCGCAATCGTTTCAAGCGCACGGCTGAAGGCAAGAAGCCCTACAACAAGGCGTTCTTTCCCTTGTATAAGTCGCACCGTGATGAAACTCAGAATAAGGACAACTACAAAGATAAGCGCTACGGCATTTTTCAAACTAAGCACAAGGTTTACGGCCTGATATTCGTCGGCATTTTGATTTATGCCCTCTATTACCTTTGGAGCTTCTTTCACCACACTGAAGTCGCCAAGGTCCCAACGTCTGATCACACCAGCAGCCAGGTCGTCGACAAGGCCCAATCCAAGCCTGCTGATGTCCCTGAGGTGAAAACAAAGCAGGCTCCGGCTCCGGAGACGCAGGGTGGTTCTGTTGCCGCTGGTGTCCAAGCAGCCAAGGCCGAACCAATTGACTACTTCGACAAGTTCGCCAGCCAGTACGATTTGCGCCTTGCAGCTATCCTCGAGCGCACGCCTGTAGAGGGCGATCAGCGCCCATGGCTTGAGTTTCAGATCGACGTGCTGGACAGTGCTTATCGCGTCAAGGAACGTTTCAACCGTGCCTCTATAGCGTCCTTGGGATGGACCGTAGAGCGCACCGAGTACGGCATCAAATTGTCCAAGCAGAACGTCGTCTACGTGGTTCGTCCTTGGCCACTCGAAAACTTTGGCAAGGTTCCCAACAAGTCCCTTGCAGAGCAAAGGCCGAACCCGGCGGCGTCTCAGCTCGCTGAGCCGCCACAGGGTCGGCCAGCTTTTGGTAACACGCTTGCTGGTAACTCTGGCCAACGTTTCACCGTGGTCGAGGACACCAGTCGCGGCGGTCGGAGTGTTCTCAAATGAGTTACGTGCTTGTTGCTCAAACTCACGCTGGCCAATGCTGCGGATCCTGCATCGACCTTGATGATGTACTTGCCGAGGCCGCCATTCACCAGGACAATTTCCTTTGTTGGCTGGTTCTCGATCCTGCAGGACAGGTTGTTTTCATGAGCGTTGACAGGTGGTTCGACGACGTCCAGCTAGATGCTGAACTCGTCGCGTTTGCCCAGGAGAATCTCAATTGAATCTAACGCCCGATGGTTTCACCGGCGATTTGACCGCTTTCTATTTCACCATTGGCGTCCTTGTTTTCTCTTTTTTCGCCGTCCCGTTGCTTCGCTGGCTTTTCTTGGGCATCCCACCCTGGAAGGATTAGAGGCTTCGCATAATATATATTATGTTAAATTATGAAACACTTTACGTTGTACATCAGTGTCCAATGTCACTAACCTCCGTTCACGTTTGCACAAAACCCCGTTTCTCGAAAAATCAGCTATTTGAAAGCTCATCCTCATCCCCTGTCTCATGTTCGCTTCTCGCTGCCGTTTCACTAATCGCCGGTTAGCATCGCGTGTCACGATCAGACTGGCCGTACCTCAATCTCTCTGCTACACGTATAGGTACCACCCAAAGATTCTAGGTTGCTGGTTCCACTATGACGCGGCCGTTCATCCCATTTCCGATTTTCCCATCGTACGACCATTGGCAGCCCAACCAAGTAAAACGGTTCCCGGTCAACGCTCACGTCTCAGCTCGCCTGAACGAAGTTGACGACTCCTGCCTTCCGTTCATGAGCGCCTGGTACGCCGATCGGTACTTGAACTGGATTGCTCATAGTTGGAGTCCACAGACGCCACACCTTCAGTACTACAAGACCATCAACGGTCTGGAAAAGATGCTCAACTGGAGTTTCGCAAACAACCTCTCGTTGCTGGACTGGACGGACGCCGACTTCAAAGACTATGTGGCCTTTGTCCAAACCCCTGACAGTGGCTGGGCCAGTCCTAGCATTCAGCCGCGGTTCTTGGTTAGCTCCGGCAAGGACTACCGCGATTACCCGATAAATCCTGAGTGGAAACTGTTCCATACCGCTCGCACCGCGAACTCGAGCGACGCCATAGATAAGAATGTTTGGAAGCGTGAGATCAGGAGCGTCACGCAGTTCATGGATTTCTACTTGAAGGACGTCTCTGCCACTAGGCCAAACGTAGCCGCTGCCAAGCTGGACTGGCTGTCCTTTAAGGAACCACAGGCTCGAGGCTCCATTTCGGATGCAGTGATGAAGTGGATTTTGAAGACGCTACCGAACCTGCTTAGTCCCCATAACTCACACCTGATCGAAATGTACCTCACGATCGCCAGGTATACGGTCAGACCGATGTGGCAAGTGCTTGGTACGGCTTCTAGCCCTGGGCGTATCGACCAGTTCATGCGTAACGAGCGTGGCGACTGGCTGGAAAGCCATCCCAAGAATGGCTCAATGGTTCCCTTGCCACGGGCATTTTCCCGGACTTTCGACCGATACCTGGTTTACCTGAATATTGATTCTAGCCAGCCGTTGCCAGCGGTGAGCCTGTTTCCGAGGGAGGATTCGCTGGGTGTGCACGATCTCAAAGGTCTATGGCTCATCACGTGCTCGATCAGGCACAACCTCGCGGATATGGCGTTGGCGTCGGATAATCCGGATATTGATGCGCTGATCAACACTCAAGTGCAGGAAAAGTGGTTCTGGGCATGGGTTCTGAACGGCTACACCACCACCGTATCCGGTGACGTGATCAAACTGAAAGCCGCTCGATAAGTAGCGCTCGGTTTAAGAGAGCCCGGTTCGCCGGGCTTTTCTGTTTTTAGCGGTTGGAATGTGTGGTGCCGCAGAAGTGTGCGGCGAAAAAAACGGTTTGAATGTTTGTGGTCCTCAATAAGCATTCGGCGGACCTCTGCGCGCCACTTAGTGTGCGCCCGGATCCGACTTCGCTCTGGCGGCTGCTCTTGCCCTGAAGGCGCTAACTTTGGCAATCGTCCCGCAAGCCCTGCCATCCACCCCGCCTTTGGTCATGCCACACCAACGCTTGCTGCCGTTGCGGGTGTTGTCGTAGAAAGCCCAACGGCAATCGCCACACGTTTTAAGTCGCGACCATGTACCTGACGAAATGGCATTGGCTACCGCCGCAAGAATATAGGCAATGTAACTGCCGTCTGCAGGCATCACACAGAGTTGGGACGCCCCCTCCTCCACAGATTTAACGCGAACTGACAGAGAGACACGCGAGAACCAGGCGTTCAGCAGACCATTCGCCTCATCCAGTCCCTCGCATGACTTACGTAAGTCCGAGCGCAACTCCCGTAGCTGCTCCAAGGAATCCTTATCGGCCGGAGGATGAACCGAAAGTGCCTCGCGCCAGCTTTCAGCATCCCTTGCAAGCAGCGGCAGGTCATCCGTTGCCGTGCGTGTCTGGTTTGGAATCGACCACGTGTTAATGAAGCGTCGAACGTATTCGAGATCCCCCGGTGCTGCTTGATGCTGAGGTTGCATCGCCCTCTCCTATTGCAAACGCCATTTATCTAAGTAACCATCAAAATAACATTGACGGTTACGGAGCCTCAACATGATCAAGGTAGTGCAGCCCGAACGACCGTTCTGGCCCCACGATATCCGCAGATTGCTGTGGATGCAGGGTCTGATGAATGCCTCCCATTTTATGACTATCCCACTGCTGGCCCTGTATATGTCGGCGAACCTTCATTTTGGTGCTGCCGCACTCGCGTCGGTGATGTCCGCCAATTTGCTTTCCGCGCAGGTGTTGCCGCTCGCCGCAGGCGCGATTACTGATCGGTTCGGCTCACACAGGGTCATCACCTTGGGCCTCCTGCTGCGAGGCTTGGGCTTTCTGGGTTTCAGCTATTTCGAGGGGGTGAGCGCCTGGGTAGTCTTCGCGGTGATCGCCGGTACCGGTGTCGCATGCTACGAGGGTGGCGTGTATGGCCTCTTCGGCCGGCAACCCAAAGAATCCCACTCAGCCCTCTTCGCGTCCAACAACCAAATGCTGAACGTCGGAGCAGTGGTGGGTCCTACAGTCGGCGGTCTTGCGGGCCTGGCTGATATCCGTGTGGCTTTCGGAGTCAGCGCCATTTTGTTCATTACCCTCAGCGTCGTCGCCCACCGGTCGAAATTCGGATCATCAGTGAGCTCCCGAAGGCAGTCCATGATTGAAAGCCTGAAGGCGGCCGCCACACATGCCGGGCTATGGCGGTTGATCGTGGTTTCATTACCGTGGTTTTTCCTGTTCCCACAGCTCTACGTTGCGTTTCCAATGTACGCAGGATAACTGGCCGGGCCTCATGCCGCTTCCGCCATTTATGTCATCAATGGCGTGGCCGGCCTCGCCTTTATCATTCTGGCGAAAGGGTGGATGACGAAAGTAAATCCTGCATCACTGACCACTTGGGCGTATCTGGGGGCGGGAGCTAGCTTCGCCAGTCTCGCTATGCTGCGCGGCATCCAATGGTTTCTGCTGTTTATCGTCGCCTATTCAGTCGTCGAGACCATCCTGTTGCCCACGCTCGAAAGCATGACCGCATCATTGGCAACGGAAGGGAGTCAGGGAACATTCTTCGGAGTGATGAGCGCAGTGGGGGCGCTCAGCGGCGCCGCCGGTTATTACGTGGGTAGCTGGCTCATACTAAACCGCACCCCTGTCGAGACCTGGTTAGCATTAGGGAGCGTAGGGCTTTTGGGATTTGTCAGCTCAGTGCTGTTACTTCGTGGGCCGGAATCCAAGGCGCTTGTCAGCTAATCTGCGCCTTGGCGAGCGGGTCGTTCGCGTGCACCGCGCGTCTACAGGTCCGACTACCTTTATTCCTCACCAAGGAGGTGGATTCCTAAATCATGCCGATCAGGCGCAAGGTGTGGCTTGAGCGTCAGTGCCGGAATTTCATAGTCGCCAGCGTTTTGCCTGCGAAACCGCAAAGGCTGGTCAAGGAACAGGTTATCCAGCCGAGTGGCATAGGCTGCGCATATCTGTTCGAACCGATCGGCGTCGGTTTTGCTAGTTTTATAGATCGGGAACGGCGGCATCACAGTGAATCCCGGGTAGAAAAGCACACCGTGCTGGATAGGGAACAGCACGTCATTCAAGGCACCATTGACGCCCCGGCCACTGTAGTGGGACTCCCAACCTCCCATCGTGACCACCAGCATCGCACGCTTGCCCGCCATGCTTCCCTCGCCGTAGCGATCCCCCCAGTGGCTTTCGCTGTGTTCGCCGACGCCGTAGGCAAAACCATGGGCGTACACGCGATCAATCCAGCCCTTCAGAATCGCGGGCATGGAAAACCACCACAAGGGAAACTGGAAGATCACGGCATCGGCCCACAGCAACTTGGCCTGCTCGGTCTCGATGTCCGCCGGCTGGGTACCGGCGACAAATACGCGATGGGACTCTGTCGCCGGGTTGAAGGGCTTATCGCTGGCGTAGCCGGGTGCGTCGTCCGGGTCCAGGGCGGCCTTCCAGCGCATCTGATAGAGATCCGAGACTTGGACGTCATGCCCTGCGGCTGTCAGATGGGCAACCGCAAAATCTCTCAATGCGCCATTGAGAGAGCGAGGTTCGGGGTGGGCATAGATTAGAAGTAGCTTCATTGCGGGCTCCGAGTGGGTTGATGGCCTCACCGTAGCGTCGGGTCTACTATGTTGGAAATGAATTCCCGAAACACATGGTATTTACATGAGCAATAGCTTGCATCGGCTGGATCTAAATCTTTTGGTCACGCTGGACGCGCTGTTGGCCGAGCAAAACGTTACCCGAGCGGCGCGGTTGCTGAACCTTGCTCAGCCAACTGTCAGCCTGCAGCTAGGCCGTCTCAGAGAGATGCTGAACGATCCGTTGTTGCTGCCGGGCCCTCGAGGGATGTTGCCCACAGAGCGGGGTCGCGAATTGCGTGGACCGCTGCGTGAAGCACTCGCGGCTTTAGAAGGCGCGCTCAGCCCCACTGTGGCCTTTGAGCCCTTACTGTCGACTCAAACCTGGAAGGTGGCCGCCAGTGATTACGCCACTGCCGCTCTGGTATGGCCGTCACTCGGGCCGATGCGGCGCCTTGCGCCAAACACTCGATTGGCGCTGCTCAGCAAATACCCGACCGACCTGGCTCATGATCTGGAGAACGGTCGGCTCGACCTGGCTTTGCACATCCGCGATGAAGCGCCGCCGAAGTTACGGCAACGCTCATTGGTTCACGAGCGCTACGTGCTGGCCGGGCGGCGTGATCACCCGGCTTTGGCGTCCAGGCTAAGCCTCAAAGCGTTCTGCAAGCTTGAGCATGCGGTCATGTCTCCAAACGGAGCGGGTTTTGTAGGCAGCACTGACCAGGCACTTGCTGCCAAAGGTCTGGAACGGCGCGTCGTCTTGTCGGTGCCCAACTTCAACTCGCTGCTATCCGCATTGGCGCACAGTGATCTTGTTGCAGTTGTGCCTGAAAGGCTGGTACGTGATGAGCCGGCCCTCCTTGTCCAGGAGCCGCCGCTCAGCATTCCGGGGTTTGAAATGCTCATGCTATGGCCGGAGCGACTGCACCGAGACCCCGCCCATATGTGGCTACGCGAACTCATCGCTTCGAATGTGCCTGGAAAGCCCAATCCCCAGGTCTGAGTAGTCAATGCGACGACTCAATGCTGTCGGTCGATCAGTCGCAGTCGTTCCGACGCTTAACACACGTCAGCGCTGCGACATCGCAACTTACCGGGGAAGCGAGGTCGCCTTTCATCACTCTTTGCAGTGGCCGCGCTTTTTCTGATGCTTGGTGCAGTATTTTTTGTCATCCCCATGCAGCCATTTGTCTTGCTGCGCTTTTTCCCAAGGCGACAGACAGGAATTGAAACCGCGTCCCCACCCTTGCCAGTAGCGCCCTTGGAGATGAGCCCGGGCGTCAGCATCCCGCGCCTCATAGCCCCACCCCTGCTCCCGAGCTTCGCATCCACGATGAAAACCTTCCCCGTAAGCTCCGGTTAGAGGAACTGTCTGAAACCAGGCGCACCCAGTCAGACACAACATCACAGACATGACAATCCAGGTACTGAGGAACCGTTTGGCCACAAAGCCCTTCCCGGGGAGCGAGAGACGTAGAAGTTGAGATCTACGAATGAGATCACAATGGCATCACTTTGTTCGCCGAGAGGTCTGTGCTATCAGGATATTTAGTGCCGAATGAAAAGAAGGTAAGCATGAACAACACCCGAACTGCATTGGTGACAGGTGCTACCAAAGGGATAGGTTTAGCGCTCAGCTGCCATTTGACAGAGTCAGGATGGGATGTGGTTGGCATCGCCAGGCGAGCAATTGACAATTTTCCCGGCACGCTAGTGCTGTGTGATTTAGCTAACGCCCAGAAAACGGGTGAGATGCTTCGGAAACTGTTAGAGCGGACTTCCATTGACGCCGTCGTCAACAATGCAGGTATTGCGACCCCGCAGAGCCTTGAAAAGCTTGACCTTGAGACACTCCACAGCGTCCTTGACCTGAATGTGAGGGCGTCGGTACAGGTCACTCAGGCTTGCCTGCCATCCCTCAAGCAGTCCTCGGCAGGACGCATAGTGAATGTTTGCAGCCGAGCCATTTATGGAGCACGAGATCGAACAGCATACTCTGCCGCCAAAAGCGCTTTGGTGGGCATTACCCGTACTTGGGCGCTTGAATTGGCGCCGATCGGAATCACAGTAAATGCAGTCGCGCCTGGCCCTATAGAAACAGAGCTTTTCCGAGCCACCAGACCAGTGGGGAGTGATGCTGAGCGTCAAATACTATCCACGATTCCGATGCAAAGGCTGGGAACGCCATCAGAAGTTGCCTCTCTGATCACCTTCCTGCTTGGTGAAAATGCATCCTTTGTGACGGGCCAGGTGATCAGCGTCGATGGTGGCGGAAGTCTGGGAGGCAGATAGCGACTTAAGAAGTATAGATAGTCAGCCACCCTCTCATCGCCTTTAGCTCCAAGCGCACCTCCTCCAGCCAAGCAAACCGGCCAGGAGGTTATGTGAAGATGAATTAAATGAGTTCCTCACTGCTTCCGGGGGACTTGCATCGTAAGCAAATAAACGGGGAGCCTCAGGAGATTCCTGTCCCCGCAATCCTCCCCCCGAAGCTGCTAGCGGGCAGTCCTCGGGGGGCAGGCATATCTAAACTGAACTGGAAGGCCCCTGTAGGAGCGTCCCTCGCTCTTCACTCAGCGGCGAAAGAGACGGTCCAGAATCAGCAAAGCAATGCCGCCAATGGCAACTGCAGCGACTGGTTTCTCTTTAACAAACGCAGAGATGCTGTCCATCGCATCGCCATAAGCTTGGGTCAGCTGACCAGAAGCCTGGCGACCGGTACCTTCCGCCTCCAGCTTCGAATCACCAAACAGTTTCCCTACTGCGCTCTGTGCTTTGCCGGCAACCTGCTCTACAACGCCTTCTACCTGTTCGCTCTTCATGATTCACCAAACCTTCGTATGTGAGTGACCCAGGATCAGCCTGGGATTGGCGCAACGTGCGCAGAATTAGGGGACGGGCGCAGTGATTAGTTCAGCGGGGATGAGCCTCTGGATTTCTCCGCATGACACCCACCCCCCCTACCCGTCGCCATCCTGACCGAGACACGGCCTTCGAGAAGGCTACTGACTACTGATTTCGCAACCTTTTAGAACCACAGTGCGACACAACAGTCTGTCCCTACACACCTTTCCATCTCATAGGGATCTTCATGATCATCGTTCACCATCTCAATAATTCCCGCTCGCAGCGCATCCTCTGGCTACTCGAGGAGCTCGCCCTGCCCTACGAAATCAAGCACTACCAAAGAGACGCCAAGACCAACCTGGCGCCACCTGAACTGAAAGCCATAAACCCGCTGGGCAAATCACCGGTTATTCAGGATGGTCCTCATGTGCTGATCGAATCCGGGGCTATCGTCGATTATCTGATCCGCCGCCACGGCGACGGCCGCTTGCAACCTGACCCGGCCACCGCAACCTATGACGAATATGTGCAATGGCTACATTTCGCAGAAGGGTCGGCCATGCTGCCGCTGATGCTGAGTCTTTATGTCGGGCGCCTTGGGGAAGCTGGCAAGCCGCTGCAGCCGCGAATCGAATCTGAACTGGCCAACTATCTAGGTTACCTGGAGACCGCCTTGAAACTTACTCCCTACTTGTTGGGTGAAGAAATCAGCGGCGCGGATATCCAGATGAGCTTTATTGGCGAGTTTGCAAAGTCCCAAGGCATGCTGCACGACTACCCTGGCCTCTCCGCGTGGATCGACCGGTTCCAGGCGCGGCCGGCCTATATCAGTGCGGTAAAAAAAGGCGGTGATTACAAGTTCGCAAGCTGAGTACTAAACACGCCGGCTTGGTAGGTCCTGCCCAGGAAGCGTCTCCAAACGCTTCACAGCTCTCGTCAGAGCGCAATCGCAGCCATAAAAAAGCCGTCTTACGACGGCTATTTCAACTCCAACGGGTCATTTAACCAACCAGTTCTCAACCTCGTCGCCGAACTGGCCTTTCCAGGCCTTCAGCAGCTTGTGGTTGCCGCCCTTGGTTTCTACGACCTCACCTGTCAGGGGGTTTTTATAAACCTTCATCTCTCGGGCCTTGCGTGTCTTTTTCTCGGCAGCCACTGGAGCAGACGGCCGACCGCTGGTTCCCTGAGGATCGAGAATGCCGACTATCTCTCTCAAGCTGAAGCCGTACTCACCGAGCAGGCCACGCAGTTTGGTTTCAAATTCGATTTCTTTCTTCAAACCGCTATCATTTTTCAGGGTTTCAAGTTCGGCGAGCTGGGCTGCGAGCTGTTGTTCAAGTTTGCGAAATTCAGCAAGGCGGGACATTTAAATCTCCAAGGTCGTTTTGATATGACCGATGTTAGCCGAACGCCGGTAATCAGTCATTCGCCTGGTTTTCCTAAACACTCCGCCGAACGGCTGGGCCAGTTCAATAACCCGATGCCGAGAACTCCTAGAGCTACATCAGCGATTATAGGAAGGCGTATTCATCGGCATTGGCCGCGGATTGGCGATGACCCAGCATACGGCCAGTTCACACAGGCGATCACTGTACTCGGCAGGGTCGGTACCGTTTTTTAGTGCAGCAGCGAGCGTGCGGGCTTCGGACAGCTCCAGGTCCCTTAAGGGCACGGCACTGCCTAGATGCTCCACAAGCGCTTTTAGCATTTTCTTGAAATCCGCGTCCCAGTTGGCCGAGCCATTGTCGTTGATCTCTATCGAGATACGGCCACTGATGCGGATCACTTCACCTTGCACCGTAGTTGCTGCACCAGAGGATGGCACCAGCAGTTTCCACAATTGCTGATGCTGGGCAGGCCAGTCAGCTGGTGTCACGACTATCGTAGCTTGACCGTCATGGATGTCGCGCGCGGCAACTGGATTTACATTGAAAAGGCGATAGAGAGTGATCAGGGCTGCATCCGTTGCATGCAGGTAATCAGGGTTGAAGCCGGCTCGGTGAAATTCGAATCCACGGCCGATACGCTCCACCTCCGAACGCATAGCGGCTTCGACTTGCGAACCTGCCTCCAACAAGATCTGAGCGATTTTCGCAGTGGCAGTAATGTCGGCGTTGGACGTGGTCAGCAGTGCGAGGTGCAGCAGGCTGTATCCCTGGCGGCTTCTAACCTCTTTATTGGCGCCTCGGCGGATCAGGGCAGCGATTGCATCGGCCTTGTGACTCTTGATCGCCGCTTGCAGCGGTGTCTCGCTCTGATAATCCTGAGCCTCGATATCGGCCCCTAGATCCAGCAGCAGATCGACACCTCCTTTCCAGCTCGAACCACGATGGTGCAAGGCTGTTCGCTGACACTGGTCACGAGCATCAACGTCTGCGCCCTGCTCCACCAGCCAGCGAACCAGATCATCGGGGCAATTATAAAAACCAAGCGCGGTGCTTTTGCTGTAGCCACCGGTGGCTTCGAGGTCGCACACATCGAACACTGCGATCAACTCGGCAAACGGAGCGTGCTCCAGCAGTTGATCGAAATCCTTCGGGAGTTTCTTTCTTTTACGCGTACTCATTAAGGCAGTCATCATCCTGATAAAGAGGTTTTTCATTATAGATTCACTAGGTTTTTGGTCACAGCTAGGTGAGTTCGCCGGACGCTTACGGCACACTCAACCAAGGTATTACTCAAGGATAAGTCAAGCCGCCCTAAGCCCCGCGTTTTCCCAAGTGTTTGCTTAAACTGCAGCACCGGCCAGGCATCATTAACCAGCCCCATCAGCTTTTTGACAGGCTAGGCTTGTTGCACCTAAAACCTGTGATATGACCCATCTGGCTCGCACGACTGTTGTGTCAGTTCGGCATCGCTAAACCGCTGGGTGATGGCTTGAATGCCAACAATTACGTTGCGGCAGCCGTGAATGCCGACGCAGCGCGCGTACCTGAATCAGACGCTACAAACCGGCTCATCTCAAGGATTAATCACATGTTCCAGACGGTCTTGCTTCGCGATCATATGGGCTATAGCGACACATTTGCATCGTGGCTGCATGAACAGTTCGCGTATGAATTCGCTACTCAGGCGCTCCCTGATTGGCAGCGCGAATTTAAAGATGGCCAGAATGACGGGAACTGGCGAACCGTGATCGCTCTGGAAAATGGTCAGCTCCTTGGAGGGGCCGCCCTGGCCAAAAACGACTCGCCCGATTACTCAGAAGTGGGGCCGTGGCTTGCGTGTGTGCTTGTTGCACCGTCAGCAAGGAAGCGTGGCTTGGCCGAACAGCTAATTGCAGAGGTCTGCTCCACAGCAAAAGAAATCGGACATCCGAAGCTGTATTTGCACACACATGACCGACGTGAGTATTACGCAAAGCGAGGATGGGAGTATCTAGAGTCATTTCGTGCCTGGGGCAAAGAGCATTCGCTAATGCAGCGCAGGCTTTAGGCTTACTCTGTACCGCACAGATGACAGCGCTCAGCTTGAAGGCTGCTGCTGCCCAACCCGGCCCCCCCTTCCAGGCTGCGGTCTACACGCATCGGTTCTTGAGAGAATCGGGGCGATCTGAATCGCCCGGATTAAAGACTCCTCCACTGAGAGTGTCGGTGCGCACACGTGTTATCCCTTCGGGTGAAGTGTCGCCGCCCAATAATTGGATTCGGGCTCTTTTCAATGGAGTTTTACGTGAAGTCTTTCAGCAAAATCATCGCTTCTGCAGCATGTGGTCTGGTTCTAGCGGGTTGCACCGGCACCGCCATGAAGACCCAGCAATACGACAGCAGCCAGTACACTGTCGTTGGCCACAGTGAGGCAAGCGCCACTGGCCTGATGCTCTTCGGTCTGATCCCGATTCGTCAAAACGACCGTTTCGTCCGCGCTCAGAGTTACGCCATCCAAGCCAAAGGTGGCGATGCGCTGATCAATACTCAAGTGCAGGAAAAGAGGTTTTGGGCATGGGTTCTGAACGGCTACACCACCACCGTATCCGGTGACGTGATCAAACTTAAAGCCGCTCGATAAGCAGCGTTCGGTTCAAGAGAGCCCGGTTCGCCGGGCTTTTCTGTTTCTGAAGGTTGGAATGTTTGGTGTCGGATAGGTGCAGCGGGCGCGTTGGGCTACTTTAAACTGACCTCTAGCCTTCACAAGCCGACTCGCGCCGGATCAAACCCATGGCAGCGTTGCGCAGCTATTTTGCTAGCTGGTAAGTTCTATGATTAATCCAGAGCGCACGCAGGCACAAATTAAAAAACTTTGAGTTCGAGCAAGCTGATCGAATTCCAAAGGGGCCTGGAGCATACACACCGTTCGTTGAACCAGACGGATTGTATCGCTCACGTCTTGCGGTCACTACCAGCATGACCGCTCCTCATCGGTTCTTGAGCTAAATAGATAATGTATTCGTCACTGACGTCCGTGATTCAAAAATGGCAAATGGAGTTTTCCAAAAACGGTCGCCTAACGTGCTGGACGGTAATGGAGCGCTCGACTTGGCAACGGCTGAAGGCTGAGGGGGAGCTTACGTGCCCCATCAGCAACACCGATGATGACCCCATCTTTCAGAACGCTTATGCCTGGATGAAGGACTCGATGGCCAGCGCTGGGATACTCGCCCCCGCGCAGGGCTTATCTCCTTGGTGGTGCTGGGTAAAGCGTGACGAGAGCCATCCTGAGCCCTTCATTGAAGACGCGGAAGGTCTTAGAGATCCTGTGGTGCTTCAACTCGCCGTTCCCTCCGAACAGGTTGTCCTGTCCTGCTTTGACCTTTGGCATTTTGTACTCAACAACTGGTATGTCTGGTCGTCGGAGCTTGATGAGCAAGATTTTGATCGGGCTAAGGAAGATGTTGAGGAAGGATCCGATGCTGCGCAGCAGCTCCGGCAACGGATGCAGAAATCATGGTCAGCAGTATTTGAGCTGGATCAGAGTGCCGTTGACATGGGCCCATTTGAAGCCAAAAGCATCCAGGGATGTTTTTGGACTCTGAGATTGACGGACGTGACAGCTGTGATCGAGCCGGTTGCTTTGACCTCTCACCACTAACCTTAAATTTCCTGATCAATTAGGGGTGGTCAACTTCTGCATCCATCCGAACAAGTCATCTACCCTGCCCCGCATTTGCGCATCTTTCGACACCTTACTGATCTGCACAAGAGGCCTACCCGTTTGCTAACGCAGGACGAAGTGCCTGCGAGCAGCCACAAGCATTCCAATTCATTCAGTCAACGGCGGCAACCTGCGCTTTACAGGCGTCTTTTTGACAATTGCTGTATTAGTCTCGGCATAGGCATTCAGGCGATCAAGCAATGCGTCTAGCTGATCCATCGTCCGTACATGCAGCTTGGCGATGAAGCAGTCCTCGCCGGTAACCTTGTCGCATTCCGTAAACTCCGGAATAGATTGAATCTGCCGCTCGACCTCCTGCAACTGTCCGGGAAGCGGACGTATGCGCACAATGGCCTGAAGCATGTAACCAAATTGTTTTGGGTCAATTTCCACGGTGTAAGCGTTAAGCACTCCGCGCTCTTCAAGGCGGCGCAGCCGCTCGGCAACGCTGGGGGAAGAAAGGCCGCTGACGTTGGCGAGAGCCTTCAGAGACAGGCGCGAGTCTTTCATCAGTGCAGCGATGAGTAAATGATCTATAGCGTCAGTCATTATTCGCTCGAAGGCTTAAATACTATTTATCCTACAAAAGAAAGGCCAAAACGACGTTTGGCCTTTTCTGTTGCATGGAAGCGGTTGCACTCAGCTTGCCATAATTTATCCTCAATCGAGGAGCACATCATGGACAATTCTGTACGTCGCGGCACATGGGAAATGGTCTTCGCGATGTTGATTTCCGGGACGATCGGCTGGTTTGTGCTTGCATCCCAAGTACCGCTTGTCGAAGTCGTCTTTTGGCGCTGTGTCATTGGAGGAGTGACCTTAGCCGCCGTCTGCAAGACGATGGGTTACCTGAGCATTCGCCTCCTTACCCTGCGAACACTCGGGTTGGCAGTGCTCAGCGGCGTGGCGATCGTCGGTAACTGGCTGCTGCTGTTTGGGTCGTACAGCAAAGCGTCGATCGCCATCGGGACAGCGGTCTATAACGTCCAGCCCTTTATTTTGGTCGTGTTGGCCGCTGTGTTCCTCGGGGAAAAGGTGACGTTGAAGAAGCTTGCCTGGCTGTCGGTTGCATTCTTGGGAATGCTAGCCATTGCCAGTGCACACGGTGACCAGCAAACCAGTGGCAGCGATTACCTCGTTGGTGTGGCGCTGGCAGCAGCCGCCGCGTTTCTCTACGCCGTCGCGGCCTTGCTCATTAAGCGCTTACAAGGCGTGCCACCGCATTTGATTGCGCTCATTCAGGTCATCACCGGCGCCGCACTACTGGCTCCCACAGTTAATTGGCAGAGTGTGCCTTCGGCACCAGTATCTTGGGCCGCGCTGGGTATCTTGGGTGTGGTACACACCGGTTTGATGTACATCTTGCTGTACGGGGCTATTCAAAAGTTGCCGACGACGCTGACGGGCGCACTGTCTTTCATCTACCCGGTGGCTGCCATCCTGGTGGACTGGATTGCGTTCGGTCACCGGCTGGGAACGATGCAATGGATTGGTGTAAGTGCGATCTTGATCGCGGCAGCGGGCATGCAGCGTGGCTGGGGATTACGTTCGGTGATCCGAGTCAAGGCTGAGTCGATTTGATTGCGCATGCAGATGCTCCAGACGCTGCGATGCAACGCAGTTTCAATTGATGATGAATGTGCCTCAGGCCAGGCTCAGCCGGGGCCGTCATCCGTGGCGGTTAACCGCGCCACCATGATTCAAGCAGGTTATGCCGCCAGGAGGCATCAGAGGTTGGTTGAACACCGAAATGCAGAGAGTTCTTCGGCGAATCAGGAACTCGATCTATTGAACGTCCGATGACAAGTCCAACCCCACCCCCGTCATCTCCTCAATCAGCAACACCATCGACGCCGTGTACTCGACATTCGATCGCGTCACAATCTCATAAGGCTCGCTAGTGGACTGAATCGTCAGCGCCAGTTTCACCAACATACCGTGCTCCACCGCCATTTGAGCGACGTCGTTCGGCATGACGGCTACCAGATTCGGATCCTTGAGCAGCAGCGACAACGTCGTGAAGGTCGACGAGGTTTCAATCGCGTAAAGCGGAAAGCTCAGCCCCACCTGGCGAAACTCGCGCTCCAACGTCAGGCGCATGGGCATGTTGACCGGGAAGACCACCCAGCGACTGTCCATCAAGTCGTCCAAGTGCAGCTTCGGCGCATGTGCGAGGCGATGCGCCGGATTCGCCACCACCACCAGCGGTTCCTGTGCGCGGAAGCGGGTTTGATAAGCGCCCGGACGCGGGCTCACGCTGGTTCGGCAGATCGCAACGTCCAGCCTCCCCTGATCCAGCAAGCTCAACAACCGCGAACTGGTGTCTTCGACGATGGAAATTGACAACTCCGGCTGTTTGTCACGCAGTCGCGCCAGGCTGTCCACCAGCGTCGGCACGGCCCCCATGATCGTACCGATCGCCAGGCGCCCGCCTTGTCCTTTCAGGATGCCGACCATTTCTTCGCGAAGGTGCTCAAGGTCGGTTTGAATCAAACGGGCATAACGAATCACGCAGCGGCCAAGATCGTTGGCCTCCAGACCCTTGCTCGTGCGCTCGAAGAGGCTGGAACCGAAAACCGTCTCGATTTCCTGCAACGCCTTGGTGGCGCCCGGTTGAGACAGCGCCATGATCTCGGACGCCTTGCGCACCGAGCCATGCTCGTCGAGGGCAATCAACAGGCGCAGCTGCTTGAGTCGCAGGCGAGACACCATGGATGAGAAGGACGGCAGCATGGCTATACCTAAAGGTTATCGCTTGGGTCGTAACTCTCATTAGGCAGCAGCAGACTGGAAATTTAAAGTGGCCTCAACCATAACAACAAGCCGAGGCCTCACCATGCGTTTAATCCAGTTTGAAGATTCCACGGGCCAGCGTCGTGTTGGCGTGGTCGAGGGCGACTCGATTCAGGTGGTCAACGGCACATCCAGCACGCGCACCCTTGCCCTCGCCGCCATTGCCAATGGCCACAGTCTGCAGCAGGAAGTTCAGAGCGCGGGCACCGCACTGAGTGCCGAAAGTTATACCCATCTATTGGACACAGGCCGCGTCCTGCCGCCACTGGACCATGAAGACCCGGCCCACTGCCTGATCAGCGGCACTGGTCTTACCCACCTGGGAAGCGCTTCGACTCGCGACAAGATGCACCAGGAAAAAGCCGACAATCAGGCTGAGATGACGGACACCGCGCGGATGTTCCAGTGGGGCATCGACGGCGGCCGCCCGGCAGCCGGTGCTGTGGGCGTTCAGCCAGAATGGTTCTACAAGGGCGACGGTTCGATTGTGGTACGGCCGAATCAGGCCTTCCAGTCGCCGGGCTTCGCCGAGGATGCGGGCGAAGAGCCCGAGCTGACCGGCCTCTACGTGATCGGCCATGACGGCAAGCCTCACCGCCTGGGCTTCGCCTTGGGCAACGAGTTCTCCGACCATGTCATGGAGCGCCGCAATTACCTGTACCTGGCCCACTCCAAGCTGCGCAACTGCGCCTACGGGCCAGAGCTGCGCGTCGGTGAGTTGCCCCGGCACCTGGCGGGCACCAGCCGGATCTGGCGCGACGGCAAGGTGCTCTGGGAAAAAGAGTTTCTCAGCGGCCAGGACAACATGTGTCACAGCCTGGAGAATCTGGAATACCACCACTTCAAGTACACCCAGTTCCTGCGCCCGGGTGATGTGCATGTGCACTTCTTCGGCACGGCCACCCTTTCAGTCGCGGACAACGTCAAAACTCAGCCGGGTGATCGGTTCGAGATCAGCATGAACGAGTTCGGAAAGCCGCTGTGCAACAGCATCGAAGTCGCGCCTTCTGCGTTCAATATTGGAGACGTGAGGTCGCTGTGACAGGTCAGGCCCTGCATCGGGCCTTTAGCAAGGGATGCATTTCATAATAAACATAAGAGTGAGATGAACATGACCACTGGCAATGTACAGGCCGTTACGCCTGCTGCTTCGACGAGTGCCGCGAGCGCCCGTCCCACCACGGTGCGGTGGAGGATATTCCTGCTTCTGCTGCTCCTGTCGGCCATCAACTACATCGACCGGGCGTCGCTGTCCGTTGCGCTGCCGTTGATCTCCGCTGATTTCAACATGACGCCGGCGCTGGAAGGCTTGATGCTCAGCGCGTTTTTCTGGTCGTATGCGCTGATGCAGATCCCTGGCGGCATGCTGCTCGACCGTTTTCAGACCCGCAACATTGTCGGCATTGCCACCATTGGCTGGGGCCTCTTTCAGGCCTTGGCGGGCGGCGCGCACAACTGGATCACGCTGCTCATCACGCGCATCGGTCTGGGCGTCGCAGAGTCACCGATCATGCCGGCCGGGGCCAAGCTCAACGGTGCCTGGCTCACGCCCAATGAACGCGGACGCGGTGCGACCCTCGTCGATGGCGGCGCACCGCTGGGCACTGCATTGGGCGCCATCCTCATCGCGGGATTGATCACCTGGTTTGGCTCCTGGCGGATCGCATTCGTCATCGCGGGTGTCGGCACCATGGTCGTAGGCGTCTGGGCGTGGTGGTACATCAGAAACCACCCCAGTGAACACCCCAAGGTCAATGCCGCAGAACTGGCGTACATCACCGACGCCAATGAGGCGGCCAGGAAAGCAACGGGCGGGCGCAAGGCGATCCTCAAGGAATTGCTCAAGAGCCGTTCCGTGCTGGCCATGTTCGCGGGCTTCGCTTGCTACAACAGCGTGTTTTACGGCCTGCTGACCTGGATGCCGAGCTACTTGCACCAGGCCCATAACCTGGACATCAAGGCCATGGGCGGCGCGACCTTTCTGATCTTCATGTGCGGGTTCATCGGCGAACTGTTTGGCGGCTGGGTGGCAGACAAATGGAAAGCGGCCGGCGGTCAACCCAACACGGTCATGCGCAGCATGTTCGCAGGCTCCGCAGCCATTGCCGCCCTATGCATTCTCGCCGTGGCTTATACCAGCGACGCCATCGCTGTCATCTCGCTGCTGTGCGTCGCGCTGTTTTTCATTCGCTGGTGCGGCATGTACTGGTGCCTGCCCGCGATCCTCGGCGGCCAGTCCAAAGCGGGCGTGTTGGGCGGCAGCATGAACTTCTGCGGGAATATGGTCGGCGTGATTGTGCCCATCCTGATTGGCCTGATCGTGCAGTACACCGGTTCGTACTTCCTGGCGCTGATCTTCTTCGTCGTCATGGCGTCCGGGCTGATGCTGTTCTCCAGCCTGATCGATTACCGCGAGCGTGGATTGGCCTGACCTGCCCTGCTCTCCCCATTCCCATTGCGCTCAATGAATAACCGAGGCAATCGTCATGCAGCTCATAACTACAACAGGCAGCGACACCGCTGCCAATGCCGTGATCAGACTCAACGTGCTGGACGATGTGTTGATCGCGCGGCAACCGCTGGTCAAAGGTCTGGTGCTTCAAGCCGAAGGTATCGAGGTGCTGGAGCCTGTGCCTTCCGGTCACAAAGTCGCGGCGCGCCATATCGACGTGGGCCAACCCGTGCGCCGCTACGGCCAGATTATCGGCTTCGCGAGCCAGCCCATCGAAGCGGGACAACACGTCCACGTCCACAACGTCGCCATGGGGGATTTCTCTCGGGACTATGCGTTCGGTGTCGACGCCAAGGGCAGCCCTGCCCCGACCGCAGAGACGTTCATGGGTATCGTGCGCGCCGATGGCCGTGTGGCCACTCGCAATTACATCGGTATTCTGACGTCGGTCAATTGCTCGGCCACTGTGGCGCGGGCGATTGCCGACTACTTTCGCCGCGACATTCATCCTGAGGCGCTGGTTGAATACCCCAACGTCGACGGCGTCGTCGCGCTCACCCACGGCGTGGGCTGCGCCGTCGACCCGGGTGGCGAGGCACTGGCTATGTTGCGCAGGACGTTGGGGGGCTATGCCGTTCACCCAAATTTTGCCTCGGTGCTGATGATCGGCCTGGGTTGCGAGACCAACCAGATTCCCGATCTGCTGGCGGCCCAAGGCCTGACCAGCAGCCATTCGCTGCGCACGTTCACCATTCAAGGCACCGGCGGCACGTCGAAGACCATTGCCAGTGGCATCGCCCAAGTGAAGTCATTGCTGGCAGAAGCCAACAACGTCAAACGCGAACCCGTCAGCGCCAAACACCTGATCATCGGCCTGCAATGTGGTGGATCGGACGGCTACTCGGGCATCACGGCCAACCCGGCCTTGGGCAATGCGGTCGATCGCCTGGTGGCGGCTGGCGGCACCGCGATTCTGTCGGAGACGCCGGAGGTCTACGGCGCCGAACACCTGCTGACCCGTCGCGCCGTCAGCCAGACGGTCGGTGAAAAGCTCATCGCCCGTATCCACTGGTGGGAGGCCTATTGCAAGCGAATGGACGCCGAGCTGAACAACAACCCTTCTGCGGGCAACAAAGCCGGAGGCTTGACCACCATTCTGGAGAAGTCGCTGGGTGCCGTCGCCAAGGCGGGCTCCACCGATCTGGTGGATGTCTACGAATACGCTGAAACCGTCAGGGCGCACGGCCTGGTGTTCATGGACACCCCCGGCTACGACCCGATCTCCGCCACCGGCCAGGTCGCCGGCGGCGCCAACCTGATTGCCTTCACCACGGGGCGCGGTTCGGCGTATGGCTGTGCGCCCTCGCCGTCCATCAAGCTCGCCACCAACAACCGTCTATGGGAAACCCAGGAAGAAGACATGGACGTCAACTGCGGCGGAATCGCCGACGGCTCCATGACCATCGAAGAACGCGGCGAGTACATCTTCCGCATGATGCTGCGCATCGCGTCGGGTGACAAAAGCAAAAGCGAACAGCATGGCTATGGCCAGAACGAGTTCGTGCCGTGGCAGATCGGCGCCATCACCTAAGACTTTGCATCCCCCTTTTGCATCCCCTTCGACACGCCGGCTCCCGTCGTCCGGCACGACGCGGAGCCGCTTCATTCAGCGGGTCTCCCGTCTCGCAGATTCATTACTCATCCAAACAGGAAACCTGACATGACTCAGATTCTCGGTCTGAACTACATCGGTGGACAGCGACTCGGCGCCGGCAGTGTGCAGCTGCAAAGTTTCGATGCGACCAAAAACGAGGCCCTCCCCGGCCATTTCACCCAGGCGACCCAAGACGAAGTCGACGCAGCAGCCAGGGCGGCCAGCGCTGCCTACCCGATTTACCGCCATCTGCCAGCTTTCTGCCGCGCTGAATTCCTGGACAGCATCGCCGACGAGCTGGATGCCTTGGGCGACGACTTCGTCAGCACCGTCTGCCGTGAGACGGCGTTGCCTGCCGGGCGTATCCAGGGCGAGCGTGCTCGCACCAGTGGGCAAATGCGCCTGTTCGCCAACGTGCTGCGTCGCGGTGACTTTTACGGCGCGCGCATCGATCGGCCTTTGCCGGATCGTAAACCCCTGCCCCGCCCCGATTTGCGTCAGTTCCGGATCGCTGTGGGCCCGGTCGCCGTGTTCGGGGCGAGCAACTTCCCGCTGGCGTTTTCCACTGCCGGGGGTGATACCGCTTCCGCCCTGGCGGCGGGCTGCCCGGTGGTGTTCAAGGCGCACAGCGGCCACATGGCCACCGCCGAATGGGTCGCAGACGCGATCATGCGTGCAGCCGAGCGCAGCGGTATGCCCGCGGGTGTGTTCAACATGATCTATGGCGGGGGCGTCGGCGAGTGGTTGGTCAAGCATCCATCGATTCAAGCCGTGGGGTTCACCGGCTCCCTCAAAGGCGGCAACGCCTTGTGCAAGATGGCGGCGGAGCGTCCCCAGCCGATTCCGGTGTTTGCCGAGATGTCGAGCATCAACCCGGTAATCATCCTGCCCGAGGCCCTAAAGGTGCGTGGCGACACCATCGCCAAGGAACTCGCGGGTTCCGTGACCCTGGGTTGCGGGCAGTTCTGCACCAATCCCGGGCTGATCATCGGCGTGCAGTCGGCCGATTTCACGGCGTTCCTGGCCCGCTTCGCTGCGCAGATGAACGATCAACCGGCGCAGACCATGCTCAACGTCGGCGCCCTCGCCAGCTACAGCAAGGGCCTGCAACACCTGCTCGCTCACCCAGGCGTGGAGCATCTGGCGGGAAGTCCGCAACAGGGTAATCAGGCGCAACCGCAGTTGTTCAAAGCCGACGTCAGCCTGCTGCTCACCGGTGACGAACTGCTCCAGGAAGAAGTATTCGGGCCAGCCACGATCGTCATCGAAGTGGCCGACCAGGCGCAACTGGCCGCCGCGCTCAATGGCCTGCGCGGCCAGTTGACCGCCACCGTCCTCGGTGAAGCGGGAGAGCTGCTGGAATACCGCTGGCTGACCGAGTTTCTGCAGGAGAAGGTCGGCCGGATTCTGTTGAATGGCTATCCGACGGGTGTGGAAGTCACCGAGACGATGGTGCATGGCGGGCCGTACCCGGCGACGTCAGACGCCCGCGGAACATCGGTGGGGACATTGGCCATTGACCGCTTCCTGCGCCCGGTGTGTTTCCAGAACTACCCGGACGCTCTGCTGCCACCCGCACTTCAAGACGCCAACCCGTTGGGGATTCAGCGGTTGGTGGATGGGCAGCATACGAATGGGGCGCTTTGACGGCACTTGCCAGGGGATGCACCGAGGGTGCATCCCCCCTGCCTGCAACACAGGTCGAGCGACATGACTCGTCGGACGTACACGAATCGTAGATCCATGAGTTCCGAAGCCGCTCTTGATGGCAACACCCCGGTCCCTATGCTGTTGAAGGTGTCCCCGTGAGTGTTCCCCATCCGAGAGTCCGTCATGAGCAGCCCTAAAACCCTTTATCAAAAGCACATCGATGCGCACACGGTGTGCTCGCTGGACGACCAGGGTCATGTCCTGTTGTACATTGATCGTCAGGTCATCAACGAATACACCAGTCCGCAGGCGTTCAGCGGCTTGCGTGAAGCCGGGCGAACGGTATGGCGCGCGGGTACGGCGTTGGCGGTGGTCGATCATGTCAATCCGACCGCGCCTGAACGCACCGCAGTGATGCCCGATGCGGGCGGTGCGCGGCAGGTGTCCTATCTCGGCGAGAACTGCGAGGACTTCGGCATCGAACTGTTCGACATCCTGGACAAGCGCCAGGGGATCGAGCACGTCGTCGCCCCCGAACAGGGGTTCATTCTCCCCGGGATGGTCATTGCCGCAGGCGACAGCCACACCACGACATACGGCGCACTCGGTGCCTTCGGCTTTGGCATCGGCACGTCTGAAATCGAACATCTGCTGGCCACGCAAACGCTCGTCTACAAACGCCTGAAAACCATGCGGGTCAGCGTCGTGGGGGTCTTGTCGTCTGGACTGACCGCCAAGGACGTGATCATGGCCCTGATTGGTCAGATCGGCGCGTCAGGCGCCACGGGTTTTGCCATCGAGTTTGCCGGATCGACCATTGATGCCCTGAGCGTAGAGGCGCGCATGACCCTGTGCAACATGGCCGTTGAAGCCGGCGCCCGTGGTGCGTTCATGGCACCGGACCAGAAGGTGTTTGATTACCTTGAGGGCAAGCCCCGCGCACCCAAAGGCGAGCATTGGCGGCGTGCGCTGGACGTGTGGCGCAACCTGCGCAGCGACCCGGGTGCCGTGTTTGACCAAGAGATTACCCTCGACGTCAGCACCCTCCTGCCGATGGTGACATGGGGCACGAGTCCCGATCAGGTCGTGGCCATTGACGCGCGGGTTCCAGACCCGCTGCTGGTCAGTGATCTCATCCTGCGCGCCGACATGCAGCGCGCCCTGACTTACATGGGGCTCAAGGCCGGTGACCCTCTGAATGAAATCGTCATCAGTCACGCGTTCATCGGGTCCTGCACCAACGCCCGTATCGAAGACTTGCGCGATGCAGCCAGCGTCATCCGCGGCAGGCAAGTGGCCCCGCACGTGCGGGCGATGGTCGTGCCAGGCTCCACCGCCGTTCGCGACCAGGCCGAAGCTGAGGGCCTGGCAGCCATTTTCCGGGAAGCCGGATTCGAATGGCGTCAATCGGGTTGTTCCATGTGCCTGGCCATGAACGACGATGTGCTTGCCCCGGGCGACCGCTGCGCGTCGAGTACCAATCGCAATTTCGAAGGCCGCCAGGGTGCCGGAGCACGCACCCACTTGATGAGCCCGGCCATGGTGGCGGCCGCTGCAATCAGCGGCCATCTGACCGATGTTCGGCAAGCTGGAGAACGCCCATGAGCATGAATCCCTTCACCCGCGTCACGGGCACCGCAGCGCCGATGTTGGCGGCCAATATGGACACCGACGTGATCATGCCCAAGCAATTCCTCAAGGGGATTGACCGCAACGGCCTGGACCAGGGGCTGTTTCATGACGTGCGTTTTTTGCCGTCAGGGCAGCCAGACCCCGCATTCGTGCTCAATAAACCCGCCTGGCAGCGTGCACGCTTCATGGTGGTCGGCCCGAACTTCGGCTGCGGTTCCAGCCGGGAGCATGCCGTCTGGGGCCTCAAACAGCGGGGTATTCGCGCGTTGATTGGCACAAGCTTCGCCGGCATCTTCTACGACAATTGCCAGCGTAACGGTGTGCTGTTGATCACCCTGGAGGCGGCCACCGTGCAACGCATCGGCGAGCTCGTCGGCCAGCCGGAGACGGCCGAGATCACCGTCGACCTGAACGAACAAACGATCCAGCTGCACGGCCATGAGATGGTTCGCTTCCAGATCGATGCCCTGCGCAAAACCGCGCTGCTGCTTGAGCTGGATGCCATTGGCAGCACCCTGCAGCGCAGCGAACAGATACAGGCTTTTGAACGCGAGCATCTGGCCGCAAACCCATGGCTGTCGTGACGGCAGGGCTTCTCGCTAAACGCTCGGTCGGGCGCACAACCCTGTGCGCCCTTCTTCACTCAGATCGACAGCTGCGCGAAGTGCGCCTCGAGAAACTCCACGCAGGCCCGCAGCTTTCCCGAGTGGGCAAGCCGCGTGGGGTAGACCGCCCATACGTTGGCGCTTTGTCCGTAATCGTGGAGCACCTGAACCAGCCTGCCCTGCTCCAGCAAGGGTTTGACATCCCACAGCGAACGCAGCAACACCCCTCGGCCATGCAACGCCCACTGCAACACGATCTCGCCGCTGTTGGATGACAAGGGGCCGCCCACCCGGACGCTCTCCTGCTTGCCGTCGCGCTCCAGCACCCAGACCCCGAAGGCGTTATCGCGCTCCTTCAGGACCAGGCACTCATGACGTTCCAGGTCACTCAACTGCGCAGGTGCTCCGTGGCGTTCGAGGTAGCTGGGGGCCGCGCACAGGACGCGTCGGTTGCTTACCAACTGACGCCCGATGTGCTGGCCGGGAATGTCGTCACCCACGCGAATTTCCAGATCGAAGCCTTCGTTGACGATATCCACCACCCGGTCGAACAGGTCCAGGCGGATTTCCAGCTCAGGGTAACGGTCGGCCAGCAACGCCAGCGCGGGTGCGACGTGATTGCGGCCAAATCCGAAGGTGCTGCAGATATGCAGTCGGCCACGGGGGTTGTCATGGGCGTCGACCAGATCGTCTGAAAGATGCTGAAAGTCTTCCAGAATGCGCGCCGCCCAGTCTTTTACACGCTCGCCATCGTCGGTCAGCGTGATACGGCGACTGGTGCGGTGCAGCAAACGGGTCGCCAGGGTCTTTTCAAGGATCTGGATACGCTTGCTGACATAAGCCGCCGACACGCCAAGTTCATCGGCGGCAGCCGCAAAGCTGGCCTTGCGGATCACGGTGAGAAACACCCGCAGGTCTTCGGGAAGGGGCATTGAGCCTTTCTGGTTGATCATCAAAAGTGGCATAGGTGGCGGTGTGAAGCGCGAGAATACCATCGCATCAATGAGCGCTTGTTGCGCCACTGATGCGGCTTGGCTAGACCGCTTCAGCGAAAAATCCCAACACCTCTTCAAGCAGCAACTCGGGCACTTCCTCGGCGATGTAATGACCTGAAGGCAACGCCTTGCCGCGTACATCGGTCGCCACTTGCCGCCATTCCTTGAGCGGATCGAAGCAGCCCCCCACGGTGCCTTCGGCGCCCCACAACACCAACAATGGCAGCGTCAGATGATGGCCCGCAGCGAAATCCGCGCGATCGTGTTCGAGGTCGATCCCCGCCGAGGCGCGGTAATCTTCACAAATCCCCCGCGCGCTGCCGGGAATGTGCAGGCAGCGCAGGTACTCGGCGAACGCCTCAGTCGTGAAGGGCTGCAGACCAGCGCTGCGGCTGCCCATGACACTGCGCAGGTAAAGTTCGGGATTGGCCTCGATCAGGCTCTCCGGCAACGGCGCCGGGCGGATGAGGAAGAACCAGTGCCAGTAGGCGCGGGCGAAGGCTTCGTCCGTCTGTGTGTACATCGCCAGGGTGGGCGCGATGTCCAGCAGCACCATTTGCCTGACCGCGGTTTGATGGTCGAGGGCCAGGCGATGGGCCACCCTCGCCCCTCGGTCGTGGGCAAGAATGCTGAACTGCTCAAAACCGAGAGACTTCATCAACTCAACGGCATCGAGCGCCATTTCACGCTTTGAGTAACGAGCATGCTCAGCATCGGCAGCCGGCCTGTCGCTATCGCCGTAGCCACGCAAGTCAGCGGCGACCACGGTAAATTCGCTGGCCAACTGCTCGGCGACTTTGTGCCAGATGACATGGGTCTGAGGGTGGCCGTGCAACAGCAATAACGCGGGGCCGGTGCCGCCGATGCGGTAGCTGATGGTGAGGCCGTTGACCTGGCGTTGTTGTTTCTCGAAACCAGCGAACATGATTCGACTCTTAAAGGTGCTGGCTCGATCCTGATATCAACAGAACCGGGCGGCAATAGGCCAAGCGTAGAGGCACTGTTCATGAAGTGTGTAGCACTAGGTTGCACGCCCGTCAGCCGTACAGGCCTCCACCAGCCACGGAATTTTTCGCCGGCAGTATTCAAGGTAGGTGCGAACCACGGCTGAAGGATGACGATGGGCAGGATAGAGAAGATTCAAAGGCACTGACGGTAATGGACATTCCTGTAACAGCGGCACCAGTAAGCCCCGTTCTATAGCGTCCTTGACGATGAACGGTGGGAGTTCGGTTATCACCTCCCCAGCCAACACACTGTGCAGCAGATGCATGCTGTCGTTTGTCGACAGCACGGTGTTCGGTGTTACTGATGTGCCCGCGAATCGCCAGGTCGCGTTCGTATTGGTGCCAAGGCTCCACGTAGCACAGGGGAACCGGCTCAGATCTTGGGGCGTATTCGGCCGACCATGGGCGGCGAGGAATTCAGGGCTGGCGACCAGCACATGTCGATAGTCGAGCAAATGCCTGGCGATCAACGCTTCATGCTCCACCTCACCGACGCGAAGGGCCACGTCGATGCCGTCTTCCACCGGGTGAACACGACGCTCCGTCGACAGCAGATGAACGCGGATATCGGGATGATCGTTCTGAAAGTCAGTGACAAGCTGCCACCAGGGCGAGAACGATGGCGGCACTGAAAGCCGCAATTTGCCTTGAACATGGGCTTGATCGCTCATCACGGCGTCTTGCCCTTCTTGCAGCAGCTCCAGGCCACGGCTGGCATGTTCGAAAAGGCGCATCCCGGCTTCGGTCAGCTTTACGCCTCTGGCTGATCGCTCCAGCAACTGCACGTTCAGCGCCCGCTCCAGCGCACGGATCCGCCGGCTCGCCGTGGGCAGTGGCACGCCGAGACGTTCGGCGCCAGCCGTCATGCTGCCCGCCTGGACGATCGTAACCAGCATCTGCACCACATTGAGATCCACTGTTATGCCCTCTCTTTTTTGAAAGGCATGCTCTCACTACTGGGCCTTCTCTATCAATGATCGACCTCTTAAGGTGGCGCCATCCGCTTCCCATTATCGGGCTCGCGTCCCGCAGCGCCACGCTTTGGAGTACAACCACCATGAAGCTCTACGTTTACGATCACTGCCCTTTCTGCGTGAAAGCACGCACGATTTTCGGGCTGAAGGACACCGCATTCGAGCTCGTCATTCTGCTGAACGACGACGAGGCCACACCAACCCGGATGATCGGCAAAAAGATGGCCCCGATTCTGGAGCACGACGGGCGCTACATCGCCGAGAGCATGGACATCGTTGCCTATGTCGATGGCCTGTCTGGCGCTCGAGTCTTGTCCGGCGCCAGCAACCCCGCCCTGGGCGAGTGGAACAGCGAAGTGACCGGCCCGCTCTACTCCCTGGCGATTCCACGCTGGGCGAACGCTGACTTCGAAGAGTTCTCCACGCCGGCGGCGCGCGCCTACTTCACGCGCAACAAAGAGGCCATGCTCGGCAGTTTCAAGGACCATATGGCGGCCAGCGCCGACTACATCGCCACGCTGAACCGCCATCTGCTGGCGCTGGCGCCAATGATCCAGTCGCCGGACGCGGTGAATGGCGAGCTGTCGGAAGATGATGTCCATCTGTTCGCGACCTTGCGCAGTATGTCCATCGTGGGCGGTATCGAGTATCCGCCCGCTGTCGAGGCTTACCGGCTGCGCATGGCCGAACTTACCGGCGTCGATCTGCACGAAAGCATCGCCAGTTAGTATCGGTCCTTCCTGCCGTCGCGAGGTCTCAAAGAACGGATGACCGCAGGGCTTACCTCCGCCAACCGACCGTGCTACCTGGCCCTGTTACTACTGCCAGTCTTCGCAGAGTCGGACCAGCTCATCGACTACATACCTGACCTTTGGCCGCAAGTGGGACACCTTCGGCCATACGGCATGGACGTCGACCGGCTCGGGTTCATAGCGTCCGAGCACCTCAACCAACCTGCCAGCGTCGATATCCTCCCTGAGCAGGCAGCGCGGCATCTGGCACAAACCCACGCCCGCCACAGCCGCGAGAATCATCGCCTCGCCGTCGCCTATCTCGTGGGTGGACGGCGGCGAAAAGCGAACGGTCTCTTCGCCTTGCCGGACCCGCCACGACAGCGGCTGGCCTCGACGATGCCCCACGATGCAGTGGTGCCGATCCAGCGATTCCAGCGTATCGGGTGTGCCGAAGCGCTCCAGATACCCTGGCGAGGCACAGATCACCCAGCGTTGTCGCGCAAGCCGGCGAGCCACCAGGCCGCTGGTGTCTGCGAGCTCACCAAAGCGAACCAGCAAGTCGATGCCCTCCTCGATCGGGTCCACCAGGTGGTCCGAAAAAGTCATGATCAGTTGCAGCGCGGGGTACTTGTTGGCGATGTCGAACAACAGCGGTGCGACCACTCGGCGCCCGAACGCCACCGGGATGTCTATTCGCAGACGCCCCGCAGGCTCCCGTGTCCCCGGCCCAAGGCCGCTCTCGGCAGCCCCGATTTCTTCCAGTGCGTTGGAGCAGGCGATGAAGTAGGCATCGCCATCGGCGGTGAGCGAGATGCGTCGAGTGGTTCGGTGAAAAAGTTGAACGCCCAATCGCTCTTCTAGGCGGGCGATGGATTTGCCGACCGCCGATTTGGACACACCCAGCCGCGTGGCCGCCTCGGTGAAGCTGGTGGAGCGGGCGGCCATGACGAAGGTAATGACGCCCTGGAAGGAATCGATGGGAACCATAAGCCCTGCAATTGTAGAGATGAAGTCTACTCAATTTATAGTTTCAGGCCGTTTATCGCCAGCGCGCTCTACCCTAGGATGGACTCGTCTTGTGGCCTGAGTTGGGCCCTGCTTCACCACCCAAAGGGAAATGTCATGCCCGTCGTACGCGTTAGCTGGTTCGAAGGAAAAGAGCACGGTCAGAAAGCCACCGTTGCGGCAGAGATCACTGAAAGCATCGTGAAAAACACCGGTACCCCGGCTGAATACATCTACGTCATTTTCGAGGACGTGGCGCCCTGCGACTGGGCGGGTGCCGGCAAGTTGTTCGGTGAAGGGCCCGCTAAAGCCTGATGTGTGTCAGCGCACTCAATGCATCGGCTCCGCCAGCGATGCATCCTCCCAAGCGTTTTTGCGCCCTCGATGGAACACATCCCATGCATCCTTATATTTCCTGCCAGTTCACCCTGGCGATCAAACCCGGCGATTTTCCGGCGTTCAAAGCGTTGATTGCACGCATCGTCGAGGCAACCCAACAAGAGCCGGACACACTGGTTTACGAGTACAGCGTCAACGAAGATCAGAGCGTTGCCCACATCCTTGAGCGCTACAAGGTCGAGTCCGTCGTCAGCCATGTGGACACAACTTTCGCCCCGTTCGGCGCGCACTTTCTGGAGTTGTGCACCATCACCCGCCTCATCGTGTACGGCACGCCTGACGCCGAAATCCGTAAACGCCTGGATCCGTTTGGCGCTGTGTACATGACGCCGTTTGACGGCTTCAGCCGTTAAGAGCATTGGCCAGCGCCACCACCCATACCGTTAATCATGTCAAAAACCACGCGAGAACCGATTTGCTTCTGAAGGAGTGCCCCATGAGCAAGCCCGACGTATCCATTGATTCCATCAGCTCCAACGTCCAGATCAACTATCCCGATTTTTCAAAACTGCCTGAACCGGTCAGGGAGAAGTTTGAAAGCCTCCCGACAAAAGTTAACTTCTTCCGGATGCTGGGTTACAGCGCCGGGGCGTTTATACCGGTCATTGACCTGACCAACGCCATCTTCAGGGATTTGACGATCTCCGATTACCACAAGGAATTACTGGTGTTGCTGGTGGCCGCCCATGAAGACGTCGCTTATGAATGGGAGCAGCACGTGTCCATCGCGCAGGTGGCAGGCGTTCGTGCGGATCAGTTCGTCGCCATCGCTGAAGGCTGCCTCGACGATCCCGCCGCGTTCAAGGAGGAAGAGCGCGTTCTGCTTCGATTCGGGAAAACCATTCTCGACAAGGGCAAGGCGCCTGGCGTGCTGTTCAAGCACGCCCAGCAGCACTTCTCGCTTCAGGAATTGAGCGACGCCATCATCGTGATGGGTTATTACCGGATGTTGTCAGGCTACCTCCAGACGTTCGACATCGAGATCGATGCGCAGAAGGATGGCAGCTGGATCAAAGGCTGATTGCAAGCTACAGGCTCCGGACCGCCGGCCGCTGCAGCTGGACCTGCTCATGCAGGTCCGCTTCGCTATCGGGAAGCCGATACCGGGGAACCGTTGATCTTTATCCCGGCTGGTCTGCGACCTCCCAGACGGGATGCGCAAACCGCTCCACCAGAAAGCTGATCAGTGCCCTCACTTTGGCAGGCAGATGTTTACGGGTGGGGTACACCACGTAGATACCCAGTTCGATCGATCGGTATTCGGGGAGTATCTCCACCAGATCACCTCGACGCAGGTCCTGCGCCACCATGAAGCTGGGTTGCAGAGAAATGCCGCCGCCGGCCAGGGTGATGGCGCGGCAGGTGTCGCCGTTATTGCACCGAACCACCGAGTGGGTGCTCACGCTCTCGCTGCCCTGTGGCCCCTCGAAATCCCATTCATTGCCGCTGGCAAAGTTGCTGTAGGCAACCACCCCGTGCTGCTCGATATCCTGGAGTGTGCGGATGGGCGGATGGCTGGCCAGATACGCAGGCGATGCACACAGACACATACGTGTGCTGGCCAGGCGTCGACCCACCAGTGAGGAGTTCTCCATGCGCGCGATGCGAATGGCGGCGTCGATCCCCTCGTCAACCAGGTCCACCAGCCGATCACTCAAGCTGATCTCCAGCTCGACCTTGGGGTGGGCACGCATGAAGTCTGCCCAGACCGGTGCCAGATGCAGCACGCCAAAACTGACCGGCGCGTTGACCCGAAGAACGCCACTGGCTTCAGGCGACGAAGACGATACCGCTTCCTCCGCCTCATCCATCATGGCCAGGACCTCGCGGGCCTGGTGATAGAACTGGCGCCCCTCGTCGGTTAGCGCAAGCCGACGGGTCGTGCGATGCAGCAAGCGTGCGCCCAGCCGTTCCTCCAGCCCGCTCACGTAACGGGATATGGCCGCCTTGGACATATTCAGCGGCTCGGCAGCGCCCACAAAGCTGCCCTTATCGACAACGGTGCAGAAAACCTGCATTTCCAGCGCTCTGTCCATGATTGTCTCGTTTAGTGGAACTATTCATCACATTTAGCCCGGTTTATCCCATGCGGGCAATCCATAAGACTGAGCCCATCGAAACGCAACTCAACGCTCAGAAGAGGTCGTCATGAAAATTACGGTTATTGGTACTGGCAACATGGGTTCGGCATTTGCGAAACAGCTCTCGGCTGCAGGCCACATCGTTCGCCTCACCGGTCGCGACACCGGCAAGGCTCAGACCCTTGCCGAGCAGTTCACAAATGTCAGCGCATACCCAGCGTCCGAAGCGTTGGGTGACAGCGAGGTGGTAGTCCTCGCCACCCCGTATGACGATGCGGTCCCAGCGCTGCAGAGCCTGGGCGATCTGACCGGCAAAGTGGTCATCGACATCACCAACCCGCTCAGCGCCGACTACATGTCGTTGACCATTGGCCATGTCACCAGTGCTTCGGAAGAAATTGCCAAGTCCGTGCCACAGGCCCGTGTCGTGAAAGCGTTCAACACCCTGTTCGCTCAAGTGCTGGCCGACGGCCCCACGTTCGCCAACGACCAGACCGGCAGCGTGTTTGTCGCCAGTGACAGCGAGCGCGCCAAGCAGACTGCAGTCACCCTGGCGCGCAGCCTGGGCTGGAAAACAGTGGACGCGGGTGGACTGGTCAACGCGCGTTACCTGGAGCCGCTGGCCGGTTTCAACATCTACCTCGGCTATGGCGCAGGTCTGGGCACTTCGGTGGCTCCGGCCTGGCTGAGCAAGTAACCACTCGATCCTCTAACAGGAGCCGTCATGAACACTTCATTCCCCCTGCTTTTCGTGTCTCATGGCGCTCCGTCGTTCGCCATGGAGCCCGGTCTGGCCGGCGAAACACTGGCCGCGCTCGTGCGCCAACTGCCGCACCCTGATGCCATCGTGATTCTGTCGCCACACTGGATGAGCCGCGATCACGTCAGCGTTACCGCAAGCGCGCTGCCAGAGACGATTCATGATTTTGGCGGCTTCCCCGACGCGCTGTATCAGCTGTCCTACCCGGCACCGGGTGCGCCGACATTGGCGAGTCACATCGTCGAGCTGTTGCAGGCGGCGGGTTGGGATTCGCGGCTGGACCCCAACCGTGGTCTGGATCATGGCGCGTGGGTACCCCTTCGCTACCTGGCACCAGGCGCCGATATTCCGGTGGTGCAGGTGTCGATGCCGGCATCGCTCGATACCCGCAGCGCCTGGAAACTGGGCGAAGCGCTCAAGCCGCTGCGCGACATGAACGTACTGATTGTTGCGTCAGGCAGCTTGACCCATAACTTGTACGAGTTCCGCGGCGCAACGGCCCACGGTGCCGATTACGTCAAACAGTTTGCATCGTGGACCGGCCGAACCCTGCAAGCGCAAAACACCGACCAGTTGCTTGATTTCAAGCAATACGCGCCTTTTGCCGAGCGCGCGCATCCGACCGATGAGCACTTCCTGCCGCTGTTCATCGCGCTGGGTGCCGCAGGCGAACATTATCAGACACAGGTTCTGGAAGGCGGCATTACCCACGGGGTATTGGCCATGGACAGCTACCTGTTCACCTCACCCGGTCAGGAACCGTCGACATCCGTTCAACCCCTTAAAGGCGTGGCATAACTTCATGCAAACCCTCCATTTTTCAGACCCGGCCCGCGAGCCTGAGTCGGGTATTTTTTTCCGCAAGGCGTGCACCAGCTCAACCCCGAAAGGCCGTTTGTTGCTGCTCCATGGGGTGGGCTCGAACGAAGCCAATCTGGCGAGTCTCGCGACTTCGCTCCCTGACGACATCGAAATCCTGTTGTTACGCGGCCCGCTGCAGCTAGGTCCCGAGGGATTTGCCTGGTACCAGGTCAATTTCACCAGCAACGGCCCCTCGTTCAACCAGCAGCAGGCCGAAGCGAGCCGACGGCTGTTGATCCAGTTCATCGAGGCGCTGCCACCGCTGCCCACCGTGATTGCCGGCTACAGTCAGGGCGGAATCATGAGTTCCAGCGTTGGCGTCACGCAGCCGGAGCTCGTCGCAGGTTTTGCGCTGTTGAGCGGCCGGATGCTGCGGGAAATCGAGCCGTTGATCGCCGGGCCAGAGCGGTTGAAGAACGTCTCTGCCTTTATCGCGCACGGTCATCGGGACAATGTCCTGCCCGTGGATTGGGCACACGAGGCCGATGCGTGGCTGAGCCGAATTGGCGTCGAGCATCAGACTCATTTTTACGAAATGTCCCACGAGATCGTGCCGCAAGAGCTGGCGGACTTCTCGCAATGGCTGAACCAAACGCTGTCACCTTCCCGCAAAAGCCACTCACCCGAGTAACCCTCACTCAGGAATCCGGCCCTTGAAGCCCGTCTGCTTTCGGCATGGCGGGTTCAGGGAGCATCACCACATGGAGAACGTCATATGAAATCCCGTGCAGCCGTTGCATTCGAAGCGGGCAAGCCGCTTCAAATTGTTGAAATCGACGTCGCGCCGCCGCGCAAGGGCGAAGTGCTGATCAAAATCACCGACACCGGCGTATGCCATACCGATGCGTTTACGCTGTCCGGCGATGACCCTGAAGGGTTGTTCCCGGTGGTCCTGGGCCATGAAGGCGCAGGCGTCGTCGTCGAAGTGGGTGAAGGCGTGACCAGCCTCAAGCCAGGCGACCACGTCATCCCGCTTTACACGGCCGAATGTGGCGAATGCCTGTTCTGCACATCCGGCAAAACCAACCTGTGTACCGCCGTGCGCGCGACCCAGGGCAAAGGCGTCATGCCGGACGGTACGTCTCGCTTCTCCTACAACGGCCAGCCGCTGTATCACTACATGGGTTGCTCGACGTTCAGCGAGTACACCGTGGTCGCCGAGGTGTCAGTCGCCAAGATCAATCCGGACGCCAACCATGAGCACGTCTGTCTGCTGGGCTGTGGCGTGACCACGGGTATTGGCGCCGTGCATAACACCGCCAAGGTTCAGCCGGGCGACACTGTTGCCATCTTCGGCCTGGGCGGCATCGGCCTGGCCGCCATTCAGGGTGCGCGTCAGGCAAAAGCCGGTCGCATCATCGCCATTGACACCAATCCGTCGAAATTCGAGCTGGCCCGTTCGTTCGGCGCAACCGATTGCGTGAATCCCAAGGATCACGAGCAGCCTATCCAGCAGGTGATCATCGAGATGACGGGATGGGGCGTCGATCACTCCTTCGAGTGCATTGGTAATGTTCACGTGATGCGCGCGGCACTCGAATGCGCCCACCGCGGCTGGGGTCAATCGATCGTCATCGGCGTTGCCGGTGCTGGCCAGGAAATTTCAACCCGCCCTTTCCAGCTGGTCACTGGCCGTACGTGGAAAGGCTCGGCATTCGGTGGCGTTAAAGGCCGTAGCCAACTGCCGAAGATGGTTGAGGATTCCATGAAAGGCGAGATCGAACTCGCCCCTTTTGTGACCCACACCATGCCGTTGGAACGCATCAACGAAGCGTTTGACCTGATGCACGAAGGCAAGTCGATTCGGACCGTCATCAAGTACTGACAGGTTGCCCGGGGCGCGCACCCCCGGGGAGCTTTTCGTATTCCCCCCGCAACGTTGGAGATAAAAAGTGAGCCCAATAAAACTGCACCCTTCGCTGGATAACGGCATCACGCCTGAAACGCCAGGCTTCACCGGTGGCACCCTGCAGTGCCTGTGCGCGACCCATAAGGTCGAAGTCAAAATCGACGCTCAGACCCTGCACAACCACGCCTGCGGCTGCAGCAAATGCTGGAAGCCTGAAGGCGCCACATTCGCGGTCATTGCCGTCGTTCCCCGCGGCAATGTCAGCGTCACTGCCAACGCTGAAAAACTGGCAATCGTCGATGAGACCGCGACCATCCAGCGTCACGCCTGCAAAGACTGCGGCGCGCACCTGTACGGGCGCATCGAAAACACCGGCCATGCCTTCCACGGTCTGGACTTCGTGCACACCGAACTGTCGCCTCAGACCGGCTGGGCTGCTCCGGGCTTTGCGGCTTTCGTCTCGTCGGTCATTGAAGCCGGCACGCCGCCGGCCGAAATGGATGGCATCCGTGCGCGCTTCAACGAACTCGGCCTGCCGACTTACGACTGCCTGTCTCCAGCCCTGATGGACGCCCTGGCGACCCATACCGCCAGGCAGAGCGGCGTGCTCCAGGTCACCCGCTAACGGTCAAAACCTCCAATCCAGAGCCTTCGGCTGCCTTAATCGCTCGTCACTCCCGACCCATCCCTTTGAGCGATGGGCAGCCACGGTCGTACTAGCCTCTTCTTCGTATCGATGCGCCAGCCATCACCTGCCGCTGGCTCAGCCAGTCCTTCGGTGAATGTCTCCCTGCGTGCCGGTCATCTCCAATCCCCTGACGACGTTGCTCAGATTGATCAGCGTCATCCAGCGCACCTGATCACCCTTGCCGATGCTCACCAGGCTGCGCAGGCGGTCGTTGACCGACCCCCTGACTCTGACGCTCTGCTCCCAACCCTCGGGATGCTCGGAGGCCGGGTGGGTGAAGGTTTCAATGGAGTCGGTCCGGTTGACCACCAGCCCGAAGCTATTAAGCTCGCCCTTGACCAGCAGTACCCGCTCCAGCGTATTGTCGGGAGGCGTTCCGCCTTCTATCAGACTGCTCAGGCAGACCAGCGGAATCTGTTCGCCACGTAAATTGAAACTGCCCAGCAAATGGGTTTCCTGTTGCGCGAAGCGGACAAAGTGCTCAGGCATATCCAGGATTTCCAGCACTTGGTCCAGCGGAACCACGAACGGCTGAGAGGCCTGGAACACCAGGCACGTCTGGTTCATCTGCGCGAGGCGAGAGCCCAGCGCGTCCTGGATCGGCGGACTGGTCTGGTAGATCCGGGCGAAACTGAGCGTCTCCTGTCGCTCCACCAGCGCGCGATGTTCCAGCAACAGCGCCTGTTCTCCGTTTTCCAGGCCGACGACACCGGCAAACAGCGCGGGCTCCCGTAACCCATAACGCGGCAACGGCAGGATTTCATGAGCACGCTTGCGCACGATCGAGATCATTCGGTCATAGGTCAGACCGATGCGATAGCCTTCCCGCGAGGTCAACCCCAGCAATTGGGTCTGGTTGCGCGCCTGCTCAGTCGCCGGGCATTCAATGCCCAGTACCCGGTTCAGGTTCAAGGCAGGCACATCCACGCCACGCCGGTTCACCACCCCCAGGCAATAGTCGCCCCCCAGCTTGCTGGGCAGCATCTCCGGTCGGTCCACCAGCTCGGTGATCGCCTTCGCGTCCACGGCGTAGCGCTTTCCTTCGCACTCGAACAACAGCAAGTGATGCAGCTCCCGGGCGGGGTCCTGAACCTGCTTCTCCTGGTTTACATCCCCGGAGTGCGCAGTCAAGACCTGGGGCAAGCCGCACAGTGCTTGCAGATCGAGCCGGTAGATCATTCGCTCACTGTCCAGCAGCGCGAGTTCGGGCAGCAGCGCAACCGCGGTGCCCTCCCCGCTGAGCCGACACAGGTTCCGCGGCTCGACCTTCATCACATCACTGACGCCGCTGACCGCAATGCCAAGGCGTCGGCCTTGATGATTGACGATGGCGACCATCTCCAGCGGATCGTGAGAGGAGACGTCATGCTCACCGAGCAACGACCGTAGTTCGATCAGCGGCAGCGCTCTCCCGCGCAGGCTGAACATGCCGAGCAGCGCGCCGCCTTGCTGCGGGTGAGGCTGCAGCCGGGCGGGCCAGTTGATCACCTGTTCCAGTGCGTGGGCGTCGATCGCGACTTCCAGCCCGGCAATCTTGACGACCCCAAAAGCCAGGGCGTCGCTCACAGGCTTTCAACCTGGCCTGGCACGCTCAGGCCTTTGCCCAACCCGGTCGCCAGCTTGATACGGTTGAGCTCGCCGATCAGTTCGGCTACCCGCTCAGCCAGATGATGCTGTTCCTGAGTGGCCGCGCCGATGGTCGTCATCGCGCCATTGGTTTTTTCGACACCGGCCACGATCCGCTCGAACGCACTGCCCGCGCTGCGGGAGATCTCGCTGCCGGAATTGATGCGGCGGACCGTCTCCTGAATCAGTTTGTTGATTTTGGTGGTGGCCTGGGAGGATTTTTCAGCCAGCTTGCGCACTTCATCCGCCACCACTGAAAAGCCCAGTCCATGTTCACCGGCCCGTGCCGCTTCGATCGCTGCGTTGAACGCGAGCATGTTGGTCTGGCCGGCGATCGTACTGATCACCTCAATGATTTCCTGGATGTCTTCGGCCGACTTGCCGATGGTGTCCATCGCCGCGGACGCCTCGTTGAGGGTCTGGGAGCCGCGCTGGGCTTCATCCTGGGTAATGCGTGCCTGATCGTTGGCGTCGCCGGTGGTTTTGACCACTTCGGCAATGGCCTGCATCAGGCGGGTGACTGACTCATCCATGGCCTGGGTCTTGGCTTCAATGGCTTCTTCCAGCTCGACCTGGGCGGTAATGTCGGTGGCGAACTTGACCACCTTGTAGGGTTGCCCCACCGCGTTGAACACAGGATTGTAGGTGGCCTGAATCCATATTTTCTGCCCGTATTTGCTGATGCGCATGAAGCGACCTGTGAAGAACTTGCCGCTGCTCAGGGCGCCCCAGAACTCACGATAAGGCGTGGTCTTGACGTACTCGGGTTCACAGAACAGCGAGTGATGGCGGTCCTTCAATTCCTCCATCCGGTAACCCACCAGATCGAGAAAGTTAGCGTTGGCCGAGAGAATATTGCCGCTCAGGTCGAATTCGATCACGCCCTGGGCGCGGTTGATGGCGTTGACCTTGCCTTCGTGCTCCATCGTCCGCAGTTTGGTCTCGGTGACGTCGGTGGCGAACTTGACGATCTTGTAGGTCTGCCCCTGGGCATCAAGAATCGGGTTGTAGGACGCTTGAATCCACACATCCCGACCGTCCTTGCTCAGGCGCTTGTACTCGTTGGAGTCGTATTCCCCCTTGCCGAGTTTCTCCCAGAACTCGCGGTAAGCCAGAGAAGCCGCGTATTCGGGTTCACAGAACATGCGGTGATGTTGGCCCACGACTTCTTCCAGGCTGTAACCCATGGCCGCGAGAAACTTGCTGTTGGCGTTCAACACATAACCTTCAGGCGTGAACTCGATCAACGCCTGGGAGCGCTCGATTGCAGCGATTTTGCTTTCCCATTCGGCATTGCGATTGCGCACTTCCGTGACGTCGCTGGCAAATTTGACGATTTTGAAAGGCTTGCCGTTGTTGTCCATTACCGGGTTGTAGGTAGCCTGCAGCCAGATCTGGCGCCCGTCCTTGGCCTGACGTTGGTACTGACCGGCGTCAAACTTACCGGTGCCCAGCTTCTCCCAGAACATCAGGTATTCCTTGCTGGTCGCATAGTCGGGCATGCAAAACAGCCGGTGATGGCGCCCACGAATTTCCTCGATTTCGTAACCCATGCAATCGAGGAAGTTCTGGTTGGCGTACAGCACGTTGCCCTGCAGGTCGAATTCGATGACGGCCTGGGAGCGGTCGATGGCGCTCAGGAGGGAGTTCAAGTCAGCGCCGGCCTGGGCGAGTTCGGCAGCAGGGTTTGATCGGTTGTTCATGGGGCAGGTCCGCTAATTGGAGTTGGATGGGCGGGGTTCCTTCCCTGAAAGTAACAAGCAGCAGCTATTCACTTTCCAGCGTTCGAGAGCGTCGCCTGAGATGAAGCTCGGGGAAACTCGGCTTGCGTTGTTCGCTGGCCAGGCAACAATCGGCGGGCCTGGCCAGTGCAAAACGTGCGTGCTGGCCTATTCGCATCGGCTGCGGATGGCATGAACTTGAGCCCGGGTTGTACATTTATTTATGCATGTACAACGTTGTACCTCGGCAAGTCGACCGGCGGGGGTTGTAGGGTGCCTCGGCAGGCCTTTAACATTTACTGGCTTTTTGAAGCACATTGAAGGAGACACCGTGTCTTTGTCCCTCTGGCTGCCTACGCCGCCTTAGCGCTACGCCCCCCTCTCAACACGCCGACCGCCCCCTGATTGCGGTCTAATTCTGCCGTGCCTGATTGATCGTCGCGGCGACCCCAAAAACTCTATTGATTACAGACGCACCTGCATGCCTCAGCGTTTGCCGCCGGGCCTCATGCCGTGCCTGCTATGGGTAAATACATGCGCGAACCTATCAAAACCGCCTGGTTATCAAACATCAGGGCGGATGTCCTTGCCGGCCTGGTGGTGGCGCTGGCCCTCATCCCCGAGGCCATTGCGTTTTCCATTATTGCCGGCGTCGACCCCAAGGTCGGTCTTTACGCCTCATTCTGTATTTGTACGGTCATCGCCTTCGTTGGCGGTCGTCCCGCGATGATTTCCGCCGCCACGGGCGCCATGGCGTTGTTGATGGTGAACCTGGTCAAGGACCATGGCCTTCAGTACCTGCTGGTGGCGTCCCTGGTGTGTGGCGTTCTTCAGATAATGGCTGGCTACCTGCGGCTGGGCGAACTGATGCGATTCGTGTCTCGCTCGGTCGTCACCGGCTTTGTGAATGCCCTGGCAATCCTGATCTTCATGGCGCAGCTCCCCGAGCTCACCGGGGTTACCTGGCCGGTTTATGCCATGACTGCGGGAGGCCTTGCGATTATCTACCTCTTCCCCCGCCTGCCCGTGCTCGGGAAACTGCTTCCTTCGCCGCTGGTGTGCATCGTTGTACTCACAGCTGTTTCAATCAACATGGGCCTGAGCATCCACACAGTGGGAGACATGGGATCGTTGCCCGACAGCTTGCCGGTTTTCATGTGGCCGGATGTCCCGCTGACGCTGGAAACACTGTTGATCGTGCTGCCCTACTCTGCCGCGCTGGCCGTGGTGGGGCTACTCGAATCGATGATGACAGCGACCATCGTCGACGACCTCACCGACACGGGGAGCGATAAAAACCGTGAGTGCAAAGGCCAGGGTGTCGCCAACATCGCGGCCAGTCTCATCGGTGGCATGGCGGGTTGCGCCATGATCGGGCAATCGATGATTAACGTGAAATCGGGTGGCCGAACCCGCTTGTCGACCCTGAGCGCAGGGGTGTCCCTGCTGATCATGATGGTTTTCCTGGGTGACTGGCTGGCCCGCATTCCCATGGCAGCATTGGTCGCGGTCATGATCATGGTGTCCATCAGCACCTTTAGCTGGGATTCCATCCGCAACCTCAAGGCGCACCCCCTTCCAACCAACATCGTAATGATCGTCACGGTGGTGGTCGTCGTTGCCACAGACAACCTGGCGTTCGGAGTCATCGCCGGCACCTTGCTCGCGGCGATGTTCTTCGCCAACAAGATCGGGCATGACCTGGAGGTCACGTCCAGCCGCGATCCTGAACATCGTCACCGCACCTACTACGTATCAGGCCAGGTGTTCTTCGCCTCATCGGACCGGTTCTCCGAGGCCTTTGATCTCAAGGAGCCATTGGAGACGCTGGCCATTGACCTGCGCGAGGCCCACTTGTGGGACATTACGGCAGTCGCGGCTATGGACAAAGTGGTGTTGAAGCTTCGCCGTGAAGGCGTGCAGGTGGACGTGATCGGGATGAATCGGGCGACTGCCACCCTGGTGGACCGCTTCGGCATCCATGACAAACCGGGCAGCGTTCATACACTGATGGGGCATTGACGGCCCGCGATGCGAGCTGTGGCTGTGGCTGCGGAGCGCCCGTCAAGCGCCCGTCCATGCTCCGTTGCCCGGAAAGCCCCGGGGCGATGCGGCGGTACGCGCGTTCGTCCGTTCGAACGACCTGTTGAACTTCATCGCCGCGCCGATACCGAAGATGCTGAACGATCTGCCCGTGGGCGGCCGCTCTCCCGCACAGCCGTACACGCCCTTGCTCGACCCGATGCGGGTCGAACGATGGCCTGACACTTCGCCCCCTTTTCAGGTAATGCACATGGCAGCAAAGGCTCACCTCGGTTTAAAAAATCATGAAGTTCTGGGGCATTTTCTAGACGCAGCTTCGCACCTGACCGGGGCAGCGGGCGCCATACTGATCCTGCAAGACGAAGACCAATGGCACACGGTAGCGACCCACGGCGCCGCACCGCTGGTGCGTCCGGACGAAATCACCGGTGGTTGGCTGAAGATGATGTTGTCCTACGGTGACGTCGTCGACGTAGGCGCAGCGATGCCCGCTGACACCGTACTGCCTGCCGGGCTCGATCAGATTGTCAACGCATCGCTGGTGTGCGTTGCGATCAGGGATTGCAACGCGGTGCTGGCCGGAGCGGTACTGATGACAATCCCGCTGCCCCATACACGACTCAGCGTCGCACACATCTACGGCCTGCAAACCCATGCCGCCGATCTTTACGACGCGCTGAAGATGGACCCGGCAAACGGGGCCGGCGCGTCTGCGGTGATCGAACGTCTGCGCTTGCTGGAGTCGGTGGTGGTCAACGCCAAGGACGCCATCCTGATCACCGAGGCGGAACCCATCGATTTGCCGGGGCCACGCATTGTTTACTGCAATCCAGCGTTCCTGACCACCACCGGTTTCAGCCTCGACGAGGTCATGGGAAAGACGCCGCGGATTCTGCAATGCCCGGAGACCGATCGCCAGACGCTGCAAAAAATCAGGGATGCGCTGCAACGGTGGGACCCCGTTGAAGTCGAGCTCATCAACACCCGGCGTGACGGCACTCAGTTCTGGGTGCAGCTCAGCATCGTGCCGGTTGCAAACGAGAAAGGCTGGTTCACCCATTGGGTTTCCGTTCAGCGCGACATCACCGAGCGCAAAGACGCAGAGCAGCATTTTCGGCAGGCTCAGCTTGATCGTGAGGAACGCGTGGCGCTCGAGTCGAGGTTGATCGAGAGAGAGCGTATTCAAGACGAGTTGTCCTACGCGGCGTTTCATGATGAGTTGACGCGGCTCAAAAACCGGGGCTATTTCATGGCCCGCATCCATTCGGCCCTAAGCAAAGGGACCACGCAGAAGCCCGGCGCGGCGACGGTGTTGTACCTGGATCTGGATCGATTCAAATACGTCAACGACGGCATGGGCCACCACGCCGGGGACAGCCTGCTGAAAAGCGTTGCCCTCCGCCTGAGCGAATGCATCGATCCCACTGCGGTGATTGCCCGCATCGGAGGCGACGAGTTCGCGATCCTGTTGACTGACGAAGGCCATCAGGAACAGGCCATCGAGACGGCCGAGCGCGTGACCCACGCCTTAAGCCTGCCGACCGCCATCGACGGGCAACAACTCTTTATCTCCTGCAGCATTGGCATTGCGACGCTGGACGTTCAGCACACCACCGCCGAAGACCTGATCCGTGACGCGGACGTGGCCATGTACGCCGCCAAGAAGAAAGGCCGTGGCAGCTGGGCCGTTTTCGACCTCTCGATGCGTCAGGCGTCGATCGACATGCTGCTGATGCAGAACGCGCTCAAGCACGCGATCACCCGCAATGAGTTCTATCTGGTGTACCAGCCGATCTATTCCATTGCGACTGAGACGATCGTAGGCGTTGAAGCCCTGGTCAGGTGGCGCCACTCGACTCTCGGCATCATCGCGCCGGATGTGTTCATCAGCGTCGCAGAGGACATTGGCGTCATCTGCGACCTTGGGCAGTGGGTCATGCGCAGCGCGTGTCGCGAAGTCAAGAAATGGAGTGACGCCGCCGGAGCAGTCACCCTCAAGCTGAACGTCAACGTGTCCGGCGTTGAACTGAACCGCAGCGACTTCGTCACGCAGGTCGCCGAGATTATCGCCGAGACCGGATTCGATGCCCGCGCCCTGCAGATCGAGATCACCGAGTCAGTGTTCCTCCATGAGCCGGAGATTGTGGCCAAAACCCTTGAAGACCTCCGCGCTCAAGGCATCCGCATTGCGCTGGACGATTTCGGCACCGGGTACAGCTCCCTTGGTTACATCGACCGCTACCCCATTGACGCGATCAAGATCGACCGTTCTTTTGTCACGCGCATGATGAAACATGAACGCAGCGTCGCCATCGTCAACAGTATTTTGTCGCTGGGGCAGGCACTGGACCTGGCGATTGTCGCCGAGGGCGTCGAGACCCTTGGCCAGCTCGATCAGCTCAGGGAACTGGGCTGCCCTTACGCCCAGGGTTTCCTGCTCAGTCCGCCGGTGCTGGCTGAAGATGTGCTGGCGATGCTGATGACGAGCAAACGCCAGCCCCTCCCTTGATGCGTTAGCCACCTGAAGCTGCCGTTGCCCGGGCCACGTGCTGTATGAGTTGGGAGCGCTTACGCGGCTTAAACGATGTCGTCAACCACACCGCCATCAACCCGCAGCGCTGCGCCGGTGGTGGCGGATGCCTGGGGCGAGCACACGTAGACGATCATGTTGGCGACTTCTTCAACGGTGGCGGCACGCTGAATAATCGAGCTGGGACGGTGCTCGGTTACGAAGGCCTTGGTCACTTCCTCCAGGGATTTGCCCGTGCGCGCCACTTCACTTTGCATCATGGCGGCAGCGCCATCGGACAAAGTCGGCCCCGGCAGCACGCTGTTGACCGTTACCCCGCTGCCCGCAACCCGTTTCGCAAGGCCCCGGGCCAAGGCCAACTGCGCGGTCTTGGAGACGCCGTAGTGAATCATGTCAGCGGGGATGTTGCGTGCGGACTCGGACGACACGAACACCACCCTGCCCCATTTCCTGGCCACCATTGCCGGGAGCAGTGCGCGACTCAGGCGTACCCCTGACATCACGTTGGTCTGCCAGTAGCTGTCCCACACCTCATCTTCGGTTTCAAAAAAATCCTGGGGGCCATAGATCCCGGCGTTGTTGACCAAGACGTCGATAGGCCCGGCCCCCCGCAGCAGCGTTTGAACACCGCCTGCATCACTTAGATCTGCGGCGACGCCGGTAATCGTGGCACCGGGCACAGCGCTCATCAGTCGGGCAATTGCTTGCTTGACCGAGCTTTCACTGCGGCCATTGATCACCACCTCGGCACCCGCCTCGGCCAGACCTTTGGCAATCGCGAAACCGATGCCGCCGGTTGACGCGGTGACCAGCGCACGTTTGCTATTCAGCTGAATGTTCATTTCCACTCCGTCACATTTGGGTTGGGGGCAGTACAGAACTCACCCTATTTGAGCTGCCACGGCTTGCATAGACGCAATCGCGTCTTTCGCCATCGAGTGGCCACAAGCCGCGTCTCAGAGCCTTTTGCCAGCATTTACCGTTCGTCACTCCCGGCCAATCTCTTTGAACGACAGGCCGGTACGGTCGTACTAAATCTGGCGCATATATGTCCCTATCTGCACCTCATTTTTCTGGAGAACCCATGAAAGCCATTATTTACAACGGTCCTTACGACGTCAGCGTTCAGAACGTTCCCGATGCCAAAATCGAAAAGGCGACCGACGTGCTGGTCCGCATTACCACGACCAACATCTGCGGCTCCGATTTGCACATGTATGAAGGCCGCACCAGCTTCGAAACGGGCCGGATTCTGGGTCACGAGAACCTGGGCGAAGTCATCGAAGTGGGCGCCGCAGTTGATCGCGTGAAAGTGGGCGATATGGTTTGCCTGCCGTTCAATATCGGTTGCGGCTTCTGCGAAAACTGCGAGCGCGGCCTGACCGGCTACTGCCTGACCGTTAATCCTGGCAGTGCCGGGGGCGCCTACGGTTTTGCCGAGATGGGGCCTTATGAGGGTGGTCAGGCTGAACTGCTGCGCGTGCCGTATGGCGACTTCAATTGCCTGGTGCTGCCTGAAGATGCCAAGGAGAAGGAAGACGACTACGTTATGCTCTCGGACATCCTTCCCACCGGCTGGCACGCGACAGAGTTGTCCGGCTTGCTGCCGGGTGAAAGCATCGCGATCTACGGCGCTGGCCCGGTCGGACTGATGGCCGCCCATGCCGCGATGATCAAAGGTGCCTCGCAAGTCTTTGTGGTCGACAACCATCCAGACCGTCTGGCACTCGCTGCCAAGCTGGGCGCCACGCCGATCAACACGGCACAGACCCAGGCCGTGGAGCAGATCATGAATCTCACCAACGGCAAAGGCACTGACCGTGGCTGCGAATGCGTGGGCTATCAGTGCTGCGACAAGCATGGCCATGAAGCCAATCACGAAACCATGAACAACCTGGTCGCCTCCACCAAGCCCACCGGCGGTATCGGCGTCGTGGGTGTCTTCGTGCCCCAGGATCCCAACGCTGCAAGTGATCTGGCGAAAGAAGGCAAGATGGCCTTCGACTTCGGTTCCTTCTGGTTCAAGGGTCAGCAGATCCGTACTGGCCAGGCCAACGTCAAGGCATACAACCGTCGCCTCGCCGAGCTGATCCACCATGACCGCGCCAAGCCGTCGCAGATCATTTCCCACAGCCTGAAGTTGTCCGAAGGTCCGGACGCCTACAAGCACTTTGATCAGCGGGACGACGGCTGGACCAAAGTCGTGCTCAAGCCTTCGGCATAACCCTTCTGCACCCTCCGTTGAGGCGCTGTGACACTGGCGCCTCGACGACCCTTCCCTGGCGATCCAGTTCTCCTTGATCCAGAGGCGCAAAGGCACATCCCTGCGCGGTACGAAAACTGCATTTGCTCATCCAATCGCCAATCAGATGACGCCTGACATGACGCTGGTTCGATTTTTTTCCACAAGATTGACACCCAAAGCGCTGTCCAACTCGCTAATAGGTTTCATCGCATTAGTCTGTGTACTTTTAGTGCTCGCCACCGCCTGGCAGATGCAGCAATCGGCCAATGAACGAGTGGACGCTGCGAAAGTGTCTGTCTCGAACATAGTCCTCGCCGCCGAACAGTTGGCGCGTGACACGATGCTGCAGGCCGATAACACCTTACAGGACATCGCAGAGCGCGTGGCCCATGACGGGATCATTGCTGATCAGCAAACTCGCCTGACAACATTGCTCGCTCGGCAGGTCGAACGTATTGACGGAATTCAGGGCCTGTTCATATTCGATGCAAAAGGCAATTGAGTTGCGAACTCTTTTGCCCAGGGCATACAGACCAAAAACAACAGTGATCGCGCTTACTTCATTTACCATCGCGACAACACCAGCCAGGCGATCCATATTGGTTCTATCGTTGAGAGCAGAACCACCGGAGAACTGATCATCCCCATCAGCCGCCGCATTGAATCGTCTGATGGAACATTTGCGGGCGTCGCGCTCGCCACGATTCCTGTTGCCTATTTTCAAAGCTTCTTCAAGCGGGTAGACATTGATAACGACGGGGTCATCTTCCTCGCTCTCGACAAAGGCGAATTGCTTGCACGGCGTCCGACGGTGGATGCGCTGATGACAACCAATATTTCAAAGGGAGATATTTTCAGTCGCTATCTTCCCCATAGCGATAGTGGCACTGCGATTATCAAATCGGTCGTGGATGGCGTAGAAAGGATATATGCCTATCGTCGGCTATCGGGACCGCCCATCGTCGCAGCGGCGGGGATCTCATATCAGCAAGTGTTCGCGCCGTGGTGGTCATATGTTTTCCATTCCATGATCGTTATGGGGGTGATCATTTTAGCGATGGCGTTGCTGGGCGGGTTGCTGTACCGCCAGATCCAGCAGCTGCTTGTTGCAGAAAGCGAACTCAATGCGGCGCAGGACAAACTGGAAATCATTGCGATGACGGACAGTTTGACGTCATTGGCCAACAGGCGAAGTTTCGATGTTGCCCTCAAGAAAGAATGGGGCCGCGCGCTCAGAAACCAGTCAAGTCTTGCCGTGATCCTGTTGGACATAGACTGGTTCAAACAATACAACGATCACTACGGCCACCTGCCGGGCGATGACTGCCTCGTTGAAGTGGCTGCACTCATTGCGCAAAGTGCCAGCCGGCCTTTCGATATAGCCGCTCGTTACGGCGGCGAAGAATTTGTGATTTTGCTTCCTGAAACGGAACTGGCGGGTGCCATTGTGGTGGCTGAAAAAGTGAGACGCTCGATAGAACAGGCGCAGATTCAACATTCAACAAGCGCCCTGGGCATCATTACGATCAGCGCTGGCGTCGTCGCGGTATGCCCGACTGACAAAAATAGCCACAGAGACAGCATGGCCGAGGCTGACCGTCTGCTGTACTGCGCAAAGATTAACGGGCGCAATTGTATAGAAGCCGCTTCATACCAGCGCGTCCCATCGGTGGTTTGCTGTGAATCGAATGGTGAATGATCGCGCTTAGGCTTGATGCGCGGCTGAATCCCCAGGCGCTCAGGGCTATGTCAAAGGCGACGGTCATCCGCGCATCAACCGGTCATGCCCCTGTCAACGGGAGGCCCCCAGGCTTCCGCGCATTTCGGCAATCATGTCCAGCAAGATGATTTTGACCGCCTGGGCCGGCACCGACAGTGGCAGATGCCCGGACAGGCACAGCGCCAGAGGCGCCTCGATCTCGGGTTCGACGATGCGGGTCAGGTGGACGTCCTGGTGCTGCTGCATCGCACGCGCAGCGGACTCGGGCAGCACGGTCGATCCGAAGCGTTCGGCAACGGCGGTTGCAAGGGTCGAGGCCGATTCGACTTCGGCGATCACCTTCGCGCTGAGGTTGAGTTTCATCAGTGCATCGTCCACCAGCCGCCGCATGATGTTGTAGGTGCGCGGCAGCAGCAGGTCGAGCGCGGCCAGTTCGGTCAGCGGAATGCTCGGCTGCGCGGCAAACTGCGGATCGGCGCTGACCAGGTACAACTGCTCGCGCAGCAGGGGTGTGAAGCTCAGGCCGTGAATTTCGCGACCGCCGTACAGCACCGCCATGTCCATGCGCCCGTTCATGATCAGCTCACTGAGCGTGGTGCCGAAGTTTTCGTTGAGGTAGAGAAGGATCCCCGGATGCTGCTCACGCACGCGGCGCAGCAGCGGCACCGACAGCGCCGAGGCCGCCGTGCCGGGCGCCAGCCCCACCGACACCTGGCCTGACAAGGCATGGCCGGTGGCATTGACATCGCTTTGCGCCTGTTCGCATTGACGCAGGATCAACTGCGCATGCCCGTAGAGGACCTTGCCGGCTTCGGTCGGGGTCACGCCGCGCTTGGTGCGGATCAGCAACTGCTGCTGCACTTCGGTCTCGAGCGTCACCAACTGCTGGCTGAGTGCCGGCTGTGCGATGTGCAGGACGTTGGCCGCCTGGGTCATGCTGCCGATGTCGACAATCTTGACGAAGTACTTCAAACGGCGAAAATTCACGCGGTCACACCTTTGTTTAAGATCATGGCCTTGCCAGAGCAAGAGCCGCGCCAGCCGGGTGAAATCCAGGCCAACGCGCAGGTCATCGCCTTTACCTATGGCCCGCGCCGGGCGCTCCAGCATCGAACCCGCACGCGGCACCCTCCTCCCTCCCACCAAATTGGTGCAGCTCGGCCCCCGGGGTGCGTCATAAGGAGGCCTTATCCGTCCAGAACAAAGACGTCTTTCTGCCTGCGCGCCTCAGCTCTTAAATTAGCCTACCGACACCCGAGGAGCGGCCGCATGCCTGCCTGTCATCCGTATCGCAGCACTCACCCATGACCCGTGCCGAAACCCGACCGTTGACGTTTCGCCAGGCGCTGCTGGCCATGCTCGGGGTCTCGCTGGTGCTGATGTTGTCGGCCCTCGACCAGACCGTCATCGGCAACGCGCTGCCCACTATCGTCAGCGAGCTGAACGGTTTTGATCTGTACGCCTGGGTGGCAACCGGCTACCTGCTGACCTCGATCGTGACCATTCCGATCTTCGGCCGCCTGGGTGATTACTACGGGCGCAAGCCTTTCGTCATCGCCGCCACGCTGATCTTTATCTTCGCCTCCGTGCTGTGCGCGCTGGCCAACGGGATGGTTGCGCTGGTGGCCGGACGCGCGCTGCAGGGCATCGGCGGCGGCATGCTGGTCGGTACGGCCTTCGCGTGCGTCCCTGAACTGTTTCCCGACACCCGCCAGCGCCTGCGCTGGCAGATCATGCTCAGCGCGCTGTTCAGCGTGGTCAATGCCATCGGGCCGGGGCTGGGTGGTTTCATGACCGCGCATTTTGGCTGGCGCTCGGTGTTCTGGCTGAACCTGCCGCTGGGGGCGCTGGCGTTGTATTTCGCCTGGCGCCATTTGCCGTGGTACCGGCCGGCCTCCACCGGGACGATTCGCATGGACTGGACCGGGGCCGTCCTGATCGCGCTGGGCCTGGGCGCTCTGCAACTGTTCGTCGAATGGCTGGGGCATTCCAGCGCGGCGGTGTGCACGGCGCTGGGCGCTATCAGCCTGGCGGCGTTCACGGCGCTGTGGTTTCAGGAGCGACGCAGTGCGGCGCCCCTGCTGCCCGGTCCGCTGTTTGCCGATCACAGCATGCGGGTGCTGTTCATCCTCGCGCTGCTGGCCGGCGCGGTGATGTTCACCCTCTTGTTTTACCTGCCGCTGTTGCTGCAAGGGGGCTATGGCTATTCACCGCAACAGGCCGGCGTGTTGATTACACCATTGGCGCTGAGCATCACCCTGGGGGCGATCGTCAACAGTCGGATCATGACGCGCCTGCGCAATCCCAATCGCCTGCCCCAGGCCGGTTTCGCCACCCTGGGGGTTGCCTGTCTTGGCCTGGCGCTGAGCGGCCCGAGCGCCGGGTTCAACACCCTGCTGGGGTTGATCCTGCTGGCGGGCCTGGGCCTGGGGTTCATCTTTCTCAACCTGTCGGTGTTCACCCAGACCCTGGTGCAGCGACAGTACCTGGGCATCGCGACCGCGCTGCAGCAATCGCTGCGACTGGTCGGCGGCCTGCTGGGCACGGCGTGCATGGGTGCGCTGGTGAACGTGCTGTATGCCTGGCACCTCGGCCGCTTGCTGACCCAGGCCGGTCAGACTCAGGCACTGTCGTTGCTGAGTGATCCGCAAGTGCTGTCCCAGGGTGCGAACGCGCCAGGTCCTGCACTGCTCAGTCCTGCACTGCTGACGCTCGGACGCACGGCATTGGTCGAGGCCATGTCCATAGGGCTGGCGACCTGCGCCGTGCTGACCGTCATCGCGCTGTGGATATTGCGGCGGCTGCCCACGGTGCAACTGATGCCCGCTCCAGGTCAGGCGGCAGGCGCCACGTCATGAACCCGACCCTTTTCTTATCCCCCTGCGCTACAGGAATTTCCGCATGAACAGCAGTCCGCAGCCGCTCGGTGCCTCCCCTGCCCCCGCGCTGCTTTTGACCGACGGGCCCGCCAAGGTCTCGATGATCGGCAGTCGTGCGTTTCTCATCGATGCTCCGGGCGATTTCGATCTGGCCGCGCAACGGCGCATCTGGGCCTTGAGCAACGCGCTGCAGCGCGAAGACGATATCGAGGAGCTGGTGCCGGGCATGACCAATCTGCTGGTGGTGCTCAAGCAAACGCCTCCCGCGCCGGACCTGATCATCGAACGACTGCGCGAAGCCTGGCGCCTGGCGCGAGAGCTCGACCTACCGGGCCGGCTGATCGAGATTCCGACCTGCTACGGGGGCGAACACGCCATCGACCTGCCAGCCATCTGCGACTTTTCCGGGCTGCCCGCCACCGAGGTGATACGGCGTCATCATCAGGCGACCTACACCGTGTTTGCGGTCGCCAGCGCGCCGGGCTTCGGCTATCTCGCAGGCCTCGATCCGGCCATCTACATGCCACGCAAGAAGGTCCCTTCGCTGAACATGCGCAAAGGCATGGTCACCATCGGCGGCATGCAATCAGGGCTTTCGGTACTCGACGGCCCCAATGGCTGGAACGCCCTGGGCAGCGCCGATCTGGCGATGTTCGACCCCTATGCCAGCGTTCCCGCCACCCTTGCACCGGGTGACACCGTACGTTTTTTGCCTGAAAGGATCGAACTGTGATCGAGATTATCGCCAGCGGCCCCCTCAACAGCGTGCAGGACCTCGGGCGCCGCGGTTATCGCAACATCGGCGTCGCGACCGCCGGAGCCATGGACCCGGTCGCCCTGCGTGTCGGCAACCTAATGCTCGGCAACGCCGACAACTGTGCCGCCATCGAAATCCAGACCTTTCCCTTCAAGGTGCGCTTTACCCGCACCCTGGCAATCGCGCTGACTGGCGCCGACTGCAAGGCGCGTCTGGATGGTCAACCCATGCTGCCCTTGTGGGCCTGTACCGTGCAGGCCGGTCAGGAACTGGAGCTCAGTTTCCCCAAGGGTGGCGCCCGTGGCTACTTGTGTGTCAGCGGCGGTATCGACGTGCCGGTGCTGATGGGCTCGCGCAGCACGTCGCTGCGGGGCAATTTCGGTGGACACGAAGGCCGGACCCTGACTGCCGGTGACACATTGGCGGTGCTCGAGGTACCTCTCCCAGCGCTGCCCGCCGCAGGCTTTGGGGTGACACCGCCAGGCCAGGCCTTGCGCGAGCGCTTCCCGGTGGACGACGATGGGGCGCTGCTGCTACGGGCGATTCCGGCGGGTGAGTACGCGTTGTTCCAGGCCGATGCCGAGCGCTTCTGGGCGCAGAGCTGGAAGATCTCGGCGCAAAGCAACCGCACCGGCTATCGCCTGTCAGGGCTGGCGATCCAGCCGGAAACCGTGGTCGAAATGCGTTCCTATGGGCTGGTCCCCGGTATCGTCCAGGTGCCGCCTGCTGGCGAGCCGATCATTCAGATGAGCGACGCCAACACCGCTGGCGGTTACCCGAAGATCGCCGGGATTATCGAGGTGGACCTTTGGCGGTTGGGGCAGGCACCGATCGGCAGCCGGATTCGTCTGGTCAAGGCAGACACCCAGGATGCAATCGCTGCCGAACAGGCGCTTGAAGGATATTTGCAGGGGGTGGGCCGGATGCTGCAGGCGCTGGCCCTGCGCTGATAGAAGGCGGGCTTGCCGGCAACAGGGCCTTGGCGGGCCCCATCGCCGACAAGCCAAATCAACTCAAATCACTTCAGCCCCGCACAGAACTCGGCGATGCGGTCACAGCCTTCGCCGAGCACGTCGAGGCTGGTGGCATAGGACAGCCGGAAGTACGGACTCATGCCGTAGGCAGCGCCCTGCACCGTGGTCACATGGTGCTCCTCCATCAAGGCCATGACGAAATCCGTGTCGTTGCCGATTCGGCGGCCACCGCGGGAGGTCCGGCCGATCAGCGCCGAGATGTTCGGGAACAGATAGAACGCACCTTCCGGCTTGTGGCACTGCAGCCCGGGAATATCCGCCAGCCGCCCGAGGACGAAATCGCGGCGCTGCTGGTAGATCGCCGCCCGCTCTTTGAGCAATTCCTGAGGGCCATCGAGCACGGCAATCGCCGCCGCCTGGGTCAGGGTGCAGATCCCGCCGCTGTTCTGGGTGTTGACGTTGCTCATCGCCTTGACCAGATCCGCCGGGCCACCGCAGAAGCCCATGCGCCAACCGGTCATGGCATACGCCTTGGACACACCGTTGACGGTCAGCACGCGGTCGAGCAGACGCGGTTCGACGTCCCCGATGGTGCAGAACTCGAAATCGTCGTAGATCAGGTGCTCGTACATGTCGTCGGTCATGATCCACACGTGCTCATGACGCAGCATCACCGACGCAATGGCGGCCATCTCGGCCCGCGAGCACGCCGAACCCGTCGGGTTGCTCGGGTAGTTGAGCAGCAGCCACTTGGTCTTCGGCGTGACGGCCGCTTCGAGGTCTTCGGGGCGCAGTTTGAAGGCATTGGCCTGGGTGCAATTGACCGGCACCGGCACACCCCCGGCGAACTTGACGATGTCGGCGTAGCTGATCCACGCCGGGGTGGGAATCAACACCTCATCGCCCGGGTTGATGGTCGCCAGCATGGCATTGAAGATGATCTGCTTGCCGCCGCCCGCAGTGAGGATCTGGGTAACGTCGTAGTCGAGATTGTTATCGCGCTTGAACTTGCGCTGAATCGCCGCGCGCAAGGCCGGCGTGCCGTCGGTGGGCGGGTATTTGGTGTCACCGGCACGGGCCGCCGCATAGGCGGCCTCGATGGCGTGCTCGGGCGTGGGGAAGTCGGGCTCGCCGGTCGACAAGCCAATGACCTTGATGCCTTGGGCGGCCAGGTCACGGGCTTTCTGGGTCATGGCCACGGACGCGGAAACGGAAACGTTTTTCAAGCGATCAGCGATAGCAGGCATTGTCATCAGTCTTCGTGGTTGCGGGATCGGGGGGGGCAAAACAAGCATAAAAGCAAACGTCCGACGGGCTCCAATAGCGCTTTACTGTGGTGACATAACCTAAATGGATGGCCCACTTCACCGTGCCGCAGATGCACCAAGGCCCGGCATGATTGCCGGGCCTTGGTGGCGCGAGTCCGCCTGGGCGCTTATTGCGTGGCCGAGCCGCCCGAGGTCTGCTTGATCAGCGTCAGGGCCTTCTGACCGCTGCGCGCGCAGTTGTCCAGATCACCCTTGGCCTCGTAAGCCTTGGCCTCGGCAATCAGCTGATTGACCTCGGACGAAGGGCCGGTGACAGACGAAGGCTTGGTGATCGCCGCTTGATCGGCGAGCTTCTGCAACTGCAGCGAGCACAGGTCCTCAGCGGCCATCGCACTGCCGGCGACCATCATCGCCGCAACAACCATTAATCGTTTCATTGCGCAGTCTCCCTGATTCATGGATAAACCCGGCCCGCCATCGGGTGGTCATTCAAGCGGTTCGAACTTCAGCGCGCTGAGCTTCTGCACCTTCTCTTCGCGCACCATCTTGTATTCGGTGTTTGGCCCGATCCACTTGGCCCAGATCTGGTCGATCTCGCCAGCGGTCTCCATGGCCATCAGCGCGTCGTTGACCTTCGCCAACAGGGCGGGCTCTTCCAGGCGCATGCCGACGCTCACCGGTTCAAGCGCCATCGGCTCTTTGACGATGCCCAGCTCAACACCGCCGGCCCCGGCCTGAGCGACCAGCTTGGCCGCCGACATGGCATTGGTCACCACGCCCAGCACCTTGTTCTGCTGCACCGCCAGGTACGCCGAACCGGTGTCCTGGAACGTCACCGGGGTGGCCTTGGCCATGCGAATCGACTGCTCGGAGGTCGAGCCCTTGGTGGCGCTGATGCGCTTGCCTTCGAAGTACGAACGCGGTTGGTCCGCCAGCGGCTTCTTGACCACGAGCATTTCCTTTGCCACGTAGTAAGGGTCGCTGAACTGGATCTGCTGGGCGCGGGTTTTGGTGTACGCCAGGTTGGCGATGACCACATCGACGCGGCCCATCTTCACTTCCGGCACCCGTGCTTCGCCCGACAGTGGCTTGAGTTCAACCTTCACGCCCAAGTGCTTGGCCAGCGTGCTGCACAAGTCCACGTCCATGCCTTCGAGCACGCGGGTTTGTGGGTTGGGCGAAGAGAACGGCGGCACATCGGAGTAAACGCCGCAGCTCAGCGTTTGTTTCGCCTGGATATCCGCCCATTGATCGGCGTGAGCCGCCATGGCGATTACCGGGGTGACGATCAGGGCCAGACAGGCCGATTTGATACGCATGCATCCATCCTCAAAAAATGGTGTTGTGTGGGCGGCAGCCTGAGCGCGCGGGTATGCCGCGCGAGGGTCGTGGGCGGCTCTGACGGCGCCTCAATGAGAACGTAGATCGCTGATGAAACGTTGCGCGCGAGGGTGCGCGGGCTCGCTGAAAAACACCTCGGGCGTGGCTTTCTCGAGAATCTGCCCGGCGTCCATGAACCAGATGGTGTCGGCCACTTCGCGAGCGAAGTGCATCTCGTGGGTCACGCACATCATGGTCATGCCCTCCTTCGCCAGCCCGCGCATCACGCTCAGCACTTCCCCGACCATTTCCGGATCGAGGGCACTGGTGGGTTCGTCGAACAGCATCACCGGCGGCTCCATGGCCAGCGCCCGGGCGATGGCCACGCGCTGCTGCTGCCCGCCCGACAACTGCCCGGGATAGGCACCCGCCTTGTGGGCCATGCCGACACGATCCAGTAGCTCCATCGCCTGCTTCTTCGCGGCCGAGCCCTTGATGCCTCTGACCTTGGTCGGCGACAGCACGACGTTGTCGAGCACCGACAGATGCGGGAACAGGTTGAAGCTCTGGAACACGAAGCCGATGCGGCTGCGCAGGCGATTGACGTTGGCATCGGTGCCGTGGATGTCGTGGCCTTCGAACAGAATCTGTCCGCCCTGGATGGCCTCGAGGCGATTGACGGTTCGGATCAGCGTCGATTTGCCCGAGCCCGAGGGGCCGCAGACCACCACCACTTCACCCTTGGAGATTTCCGCGTTGATGGTGGTCAGGGCACGGTACTCGCCGTACCACTTGTCGATGTTGGAAAACGTGATCATGGGTTTCATGGCGATTACCTGGGCAGATCGGTGGAGGCGAGTTCGGGAATGGCCTTGGCGGCAGATGCTCTGCCGTTATCGCCCTGGCGCTTGCGCTCGATGCGATGTTCCACGGCACCGGCCAGCCGGGTCAGGCTGTAGCAGATGCAGAAGTAGCTGATTGCCAGAATGAAATAGACCTGGAACGGTTTGGTCAGCAGCTGGTTGTTGACCTGATTGGCCGAGAAGGTCAGCTCCTGCAGGTTGATGATGTAGCCCAGCGTGGTTTCCTTGATGATCGAGACGAACTGGCTGATCAGGCTCGGCAAGGCGTTGTAGAGCGCCTGCGGCAGGATCACGTAACTCATCGCCCGCCAGTAACCCATGCCCAGCGCCCGGGAGGCCTCGTACTGACCCGTGGGCAGCGCTTGGATCCCGCCCCGCACGATCTCGCTGAGGTAAGCGCTCTGGTAAATCACCAGCGTGCACAGCATGGTGGTGAAGGCGCTGATGTTATGGCCGATCAGCACCGGCACCAGAAAGTAGGTCCAGAAGATCACCAGCAACAGCGGGATGCCGCGCAGCACATACACCCAGACGAATGCCGGGTAGCGCAGCGCGCGGAACGGCGAGATGCGCGCCATGGCCAGCAGAATGCTCAGCGGAAAGGCGATCACCAGCGCCAGTGCCGACAGCACCAGGGTGTTGACCAGGCCGCCCATCGGCCCGCTTGGGTACTGGCCGATCAACAGCAGTTCCCAGTTGCCCCGCAGGATAGTAAAGACATCGAACATGTGGGATTACCTCGCCCGCGCCAGATCGAAACGACGAGCGATCAACGCCCCGATACCCATCAGCACCAGCGAGACCGCCAGGTAGCCGACTGTGGCAACCAGGTACGACTCGAAGGTGCGAAAGGTGTAGTTCTCGACTTCACGGGTGGCGTAGGTCAACTCGACCACGCCGATGGCCATGGCCAGGCTGGTGTTCTTGAACAGCAAGACGGTGTGGTTGATCAACGACGGCAGCGAGTTGCGCACGCCCTGGGGCAGGATCACGTAACGCATCGAACGCACGTAACCCAGGCCCAGCGCCCGCGAGGCTTCGGTCTGGCCCTCGGGAATCGCCCGCAAGCCGGCGCGCAGGTCCTCGGCGAAATACGCCGCCTGGCACAGCCCCAGGGCGATCACCGCAAAGATGAATTCAGTGCTGAAATCGGCCAGCCACAGCTGCACGCTTTCCGGCAGGAGCGTCGGCACACCGAAGTACCAGAGCATCAACTGCACCAGGGTCGGGACATTACGGTGGTACGCCACATACGCGGCGACCAGGTGTTCGGCCAGTTTGTTGTGGGTCAGGCGCACCACCACCAGCAAAAACGCCAGACTCATGGCCAGCAGCCAGGCGAAGAGCATCAACTTGAGGGTCAACAGCGCACCCTGAAGCATCAGTGCGGCGTATTCGCCGGTCAGAATCGGCCCCAGATCGAAACCTTTAATCATGGGAGTCACCTATGGAAGTCTGTAGCGGCAGCGTCAATCGAAAGCCGGAGCCCGCAAGGGCGTGACGGATGCATCCGTTCTTGTCCGGCAGCCGCCTCAACTCCCCTGGGGGCGCGTGGTTTGCAGACCTCCGGGGACCTGCAGCGTCGGGGTGATTTCCATATGGCCGACGTTCATCGACACCGGCGCCGCGATGGCAAAGGCGATGGCGTCGGCAATGTCGGCCGCGACCGGCAGCTCGAAGCCTTCGACGTACTTCTTGTGGCTTTCTTCCGGGTTGCCGTGGACGTGGGCAAAGATGTCCGTGGCCACGCGGCCGGGGCAGATTTCAGTCACCCGCACGCGCTTGCCGAACACGTCGATGCGCAGGTTGCGCGAGAGCATGCTGACGGCCGCCTTGGTGGCGTGGTACGTCGAGTTGCCACCGAAGTTGTAAGCGGCGGCGATCGAACTGATGTTGATTACATGGCCCCGGTCGCGGGTGACCATGCCGGGCACCAGCAAGCGGGTCAGGTGCAGCACCGCGCGCAGGTTGACGTCGATCAGTGCGTCGATGCCCTCGGCGTCGGCATTGAGAATCGAGCCAGGGCGATCGACGCCGGCGTTGTTGACCAGAATGTCGATGTCCAGTCCTTCGGTCAGCGCTGTAATGCCCGCCAGGTCAGCCACGTCCACGGCGTGGGGAATGCAACCGGTACGGGCAGCGAGGGCGGCGAGGTTCTCGGCGTTGCGGGCCACCGCGTGCACGGTGATGCCTTCGCGACACAGGCGCTCGACCGTGGCAGCACCGATGCCCGAAGAAGCGCCGGTCACCAGTGCGGTCTTGTAGTCTGAAAATGGCATCTCTCATTCCTCATCAAATCGTTCGGCGACCCCGTGTTGCCGGTGTCGGAAAATAGGGGCCGGGCCTGTGTCACGACTCTACTGGGCCACGATTGCGGGCGCCAAGACGTAATCACTGTGTGGCGATAAGCGCTGCTTATGGCCCGCTGCAGCCCAATGAATTCAGGGGATCAGCCGCGAGATCGGGACAATGTCACCGCCGCCCTGCTGGATTTCTTCACGGATGTCCCGCGCCAGTTGCACCGCCCCGGCGGTATCGCCATGGAGCAGAATCGAACAGGCGTCGATGTTGATGCGCTCGCCGCTGTAACAGGTCACGGTGCCGTCGTCGAGAAACTGCCGGACCCGCTCGCGGACCTTGCCCGGCTCCTTGATCACCGAATCGGGCAGTTTGCGGGGCACCAGCAGGCCGTTCTTGTCGTAGGCGCGGTCGGCCAGAAAAGTAGTCGCCACGCGCAAGCGGTGACGTTCGGCGGCGCCCTCGATGGCGCGGCTGGTGGACGAACTGACAATGATGTTCGGATCGAAGGCGGCCACGGCGGCGATCAGCGGCGCCGCTAGCTCGGCATCGGCCGCGGCCATGTTGCCCAGGGCCCCGTGAAAACTCATGTGGGTCAGCCGATGCCCCGCCACGGCGGCGAACCCGGCCAGTGCGCCGAGCTGGTAGATCACGTAAGTGGCCAGTTCCCGCGGCTCGATCTGCATCGGCCGGCGACCGAAACCGAGCAGATCGGGAAAGCCCACGTGGGCGCCCAGGTCGATGCCTCCGGCAAGCGCCAGACGCACCGTGGTGTCCATGATCAGAGGATCTCCGGCATGGAAGCCGCAGGCGACGTTGGCCGACGAAATGATCTGCATCAACGCCTCGTCCTCGCCCATCCGGTAGGCCGCGAAGCCCTCGCCGAGGTCGGCGTTCAAATCGATTTTCATGCCCTGCTCCTTATGCCCTGCTTGTCATGCGTGGACCAGCGACAGCAGCGCCGTGCCGTACTCGACCCGTTGCTGTTCGTCGACCATGAACGCTTCCACGGTGCCCGCTGCGGTGGCGGTGACCGGCAGCAAAACGTCGCCGACCTGGATCAAGCCGATCAATGTACCCACGGCGATCACATCGCCGGGCTGCACTTCAGGCGTGTCGCGGCCGGGATGGCGGGACAGGAAGCGTCCGCAGACCGTGGCCATGGCACCTATTCGGGTCGCGGGCGCAGTGGGTTCCGCTGCCTGGGCCGTCACCGCAGCCCCGGACGCGATGCGATCGAGCGGACGGGTCAGGCGCAAGCTGAAGTCGCCGCTGTGCAACTCGAACTGCGCCAGGTTGGCGCTGCTGATCCATTCCACGATCTGTCGAATCTTGCTGATGTGCATCGCGCTTACTCCGCTTGCCGTCGGGCCTTGAGCCAACGTTCCAGATGATGGATGTCCACCGAGCCCGCGCAGAAATCCGGGTCTTGAAGGATGTCGCGATGGAGCGCGACGTTACTGCTGATGCCTTCGATGCGCAGCTGCGAGAGCGCCGTGCGCATACGCGCCAGCGCTTCCTCGCGGGTCGCGCCGTGGGTGATGACCTTGGCAATCATGGAGTCGTAGTACGGGGGCACCTGGTAGCCGGCGGTTACATGGGAATCGACGCGCACGCCCATGCCGCCGGGGACTTCCCAACGCGTTACGCGCCCTGGGGTGGGAATGAAGGTTTGCGGGTCCTCGGCGTTGATGCGGCACTCCAGCGCATGACCCAGCGTGTGGATGTCGCGCTGTTCGAAGGTCAGCGGTTCCCCCATCGCCATGCGCAGTTGCTGTTGAACGATGTCGATACCCGTGGTCAGTTCGGTCACCGGGTGCTCGACCTGCAAGCGGGTATTCATCTCGATGAAATAGAACTCGTCGTCTTCGAACAGGAATTCGAAGGTGCCCACCCCGCGGTAGCCGATCTGTTGGCAGGCCCGCACGCAACGCTCGCCGACGGCCGCCAGCAGCGCTGCATCAATACCCGGCGCCGGCGCCTCCTCGAGTACTTTCTGATGGCGGCGCTGTTGCGAACAATCGCGGCTGCCCAGCCACACGCCCCGGCCGTGGTTGTCGCACAGCACCTGGATCTCGACATGGCGCGGATGGCCGAGGAATTTCTCGATATACAGCTCCGGATTGCCGAAGGCCCGTCGGGCCTCTTCACGGGTGACGCTGACGGCCGGCAGCAGATCCTCACTGCGCTCGACCTTGCGCATGCCGCGTCCGCCGCCCCCGCCTGCGGCCTTGACGATCACCGGATAACCGATTTCGTCGCCGATGCGCTGGATCAGCAACGGATCGTCCGGCAACGCGCCTTCAGGCCCCGGAACGCAGGGCACGCCAGCCTTGCGCATGGCACGCTTGGCCGCCACCTTGTCGCCCATTTGCCGAATGCATGTGGCGGTCGGCCCGATAAAGGTCATCCCGGCGGCTTCGACCCGCTCGCTGAAGTCCGCGTTCTCGGACAGGAAACCATAGCCGGGGTGGATGGCCTGGGCGCCAGAAGCCTGTGCCGCATAGATGATCGCTTGCTGATTCAGGTAGCTCTGTCCGGGCGCGGCCGGGCCGATGCACAAGGCTTCGTCGGCATACTGCAGGTAAGACGCCTGGGCATCGGCCTGGGAATAGACCATGACGGTTTTCAAGCCGAGGCCATGGCACGCGCGCTGAATGCGCAGGGCAATTTCACCGCGGTTGGCGATCAGTACTGTGTCGAACATGGGAAACCTGCCTGGGGCTAAATGAGGTCGAACAGCGGCTGACCGGATTCCACTTCGGTGCCGCCCGCTGCGAGGATCGCGTTGACCTGCCCGGCGCGGATGGCCGTGACCTGATGAAACATCTTCATCGCCTCGACGATGCACAGGGTCTGCCCTGCGGTCACGGCATCACCGATTGCCACAAACGGCGGCTCATCCGGCGAAGGGGTCAGGTGCAGGACGCCGTACAGCGGCGAACACACCGGTTGGCGGACCGGCTCCGAATGACTCACATCTGCCGGGGCGTTTGCCGGTGCATTTGCGGGCGCCGCAGCAGGCTCGACGGTTGGTTGAACAGCGGTGGTTTCGACGACGGGCGTTGCGACAGGCGCTCCGGCATGGCGGCTCAGCGTGACCGTCGTGCCGCCTTCGCTAAGCGTCAGTGCGCTCAGATCGGACTCGGCAAGCAGGTCGATCAGTTGTTTGATGCGCTGTTGATCCATCTCTTTTTTCTGCCTCTTGCTCGCTCGGCCGAGCGGTCATGACTCGGGTCTGCCGCCAATGTACCGAGGCTGCCGGGTGGCACGCCAAGAGCCTTTATAACTGGAGCAATAAGCCCGACTTATGACCGCTTTTGCACCGGCCATCACGGCGCTGCACTTATTAAATGCACAACGCACATCCATAAGTGTTTGTTATCCAGCCAGAGCGAAGTTGTCTTAACCCGCCGATTAAAACTTTGCGTAGTTTTGCGCTGTGCCGAGAACAGCAAGACGTGACACAGATCACGCAAAGGAAACGCTGCCTGCAACGGCGGGCAATTAATAACAGGGGCTGACTCAGCGCCGTAATCGGTTATTCCTGCGCACTACCGCGCACGCTCAACACTGCCAATCGCACGGTATTCCACACTTCATGCAACGGCATTAGGTAGCATCATGACCTTGATTAAATACTCCACGGGGATTCTCGGCTTGCTGGCCGCTCACAATGCGATGGCAGCAGGTTTAATCGATGACAGCCACGCGACGTTATTGGCTCGTAACTTCTACAGTAACGCCGATAACCGCGATGGCGCCGCAGCGCCTAATTACACTCAAGAGTGGGGCCAGGGCTTTATTCTGAACTTCGCCTCCGGCTTCACCCAGGGTCCCGTCGGTTTTGGTGTCGACGCCGTGGGCATGCTGGGGATCAAGCTGGACTCAGGCAAGGGCGTGCACTACAACCCCACCGGCAGCGCTCGTCAGGGCAACATCTTCCCTACCGACGGCGATGGCCGTGCGGTCGACGACTTCAGCAGCGTCGGCATGACCCTCAAGGCTCTGGTGTCGAAAACCGAGTTCCGTTACGGCACCCTGCAACCGAAGCTGCCGATCCTGATCGCCAGTGATCGTCTGGTCTGGCAAACCTTTCAGGGTGCCCAGGTAGAGTCGCGGGAGATCGATAACCTGACCCTCACCGCCGGCCGTATCGACAAGGTCAAAGAGCGCGGTTCAACCGATGAAGAAGGTCTTTCGATCGCGGGGTCGAATGCCAAGTTTGACCCGGTCAATCCAGGCATCAATACCACGCGCAGCACTTATTCCCATGAATTCTGGTATGGCGGCGGTTCATACAAAGCCACCCCTGATTTGACTCTGCAATACTATTACGCCAACTTGAGCAACTTTTACAAACAGCACTTTCTGGGTGCCTTATATGGTCTTCAGTTGGGGCCGGGACGTTTAACGTCGGATATTCGTCATTGGGACAACAGCTCCGATGGCCGTAACGGTAATGACCCTGATTACTTCAGTACGGGCTATTACGGCAACGGTGTGACCCGCGGCAAAGTCGACAGCCGTTTGACCAGTGGGCTGTTTACTTACACCTTGGGCGCGCACGCTGTTTCTGCGGGTTACCAACAAGTCAACGGCAGCAGCGATGCCGTCTGGCTCAACGAAGGCGCAGGCACCACCAGCTACTTCATGACGGAAACCATGTCCGGTAAATTCCAGCGAGCCGGCGAGCGCGCCTGGCAGTTGCGCTACGCCTATGACTTCGCCGGAATGGGCTTCCCGGGCTGGTCGCTGAAGACGGTCTATACCAATGGCGATCACATCAAGACCGCTGCCGCCGACGGCAAGGAATGGACCCGCGACACGACGCTGGCCTACGTGGTGCAATCCGGCCCCGCCAAAGGCCTGAGCACGGCCGTTCGCCAAGGCGTGTTCCGCACCGACATGCAGCGCGACACCGACGAATACCGGGTCATTATCGACTACCCCATCTCGTTGTTTTGAGACGACGTCGCGCACTTCAGGGGTGCGCCTTGTTAACCCCGAGTTATCCGGGTCAAGGCGACAGTGCGAAGCTGTCGCCCTGTCACCTCCACGCCTCCCGGATTACGCTGAAACGGGCACGCTCTACGGCGCAAACCCTCGAAGCACGTTGTCAATCTCCGAGACCACCTGCTTCGTTGCCTCCTCGATCAGCCCTTCATTGCGACACAACACCCAGCCGTTCTCTGAAACCGCTCGCTCGAACGCCTGGGTGCACGCAGCGTGTTCGTCCAGTGAGTGAATCACCGTACTGCTCAACCCACGGCGTCGAGCGGCGGCCCTCCCCCATGAAATCTCCGCCGCAGTGACCACCCCGACGTGCAAGTCCGGCACGCGCACGTTCCTGTCAATGTTCAACTGCAGGATCTCGGCAAACGGGACTAGCCGGCGAAAGGCGGCATCGGACGGGTACCAGCGATCCATGAGGATGATGCTGTCGGCGGGCTGCTTCGTCAGGACGTTTCGGGAAATCCAGCCACGGCTGTCAGCAAGACGCTTACACACCTCCCACTCCAGATTCCGGTCGGGGTGTCTGACGAGTTGGTTGACGAGCGCCATTGTTTCACCCCGGTGGGGGTCACTTTTGCTCTCGCACAGCCGAATCACTTTCTTGTGGTCAGCCCTCAGAGATTTCGTCACGGCTTCCAGGAGGGTGGTTTTACCCACCCCCTTTGGCCCATCCAGAGAAACAAACAGCGGATGGTTCATGCTTTAAACAGCGAGGGCGTCATCAATGGCCGCTGTCAGGCGAGGATCGTCCGCCGTCACGTCTGGGGCAAAGCGCCCGATCACCTTGCCGTCTCGCCCGATCAGAAACTTCTCGAAATTCCACAGCACGTCGGTGCCTGCGCCGCTTTCAATGCCGTAGCCCTTGAGGCGTTCACGGAACGGCCCGTCGCCGGTGGCAGCGGGCTGGGCGGCGGTCAGTTCGCGGTAGAGCGGGTGCGTATCGTCGCCGGCGACCGAGATTTTCGAGAACAGCGGGAAGTGCACGTCATAAGTGGTCGAGCAAAACGACTGGATGTCGCTGTCACTGCCCGGCTCCTGTTCCTTGAAGTTGTTGGCCGGAAAGCCCAGCACTTCAAGTCCGGCGTCCTTCTTGCTCTGATACAGGCTTTCAAGCCCTTCGTATTGCGGCGTCAGCCCGCATTTGGACGCCACGTTCACCACCAGCAACACTTTGCCCTTGTACTGGCCCAGGTTGACTGGCGTGCCATCGATTTGCTTGAGGGGGATGTCTACAGAGAATCCGTCATGAGTGGCTCCTGCTTGCTGGGTCGGGATATCTGGACCAACCCATCGGTCAGCCTTTAGGGACACCTTAAAGCATGCGGCCGATGATTCGTTGATGTTTTTCGCCCTCCTCCCAAGGCTTTGTCAGAAAGGCAGAACATGGTTCGGCCCTTTCCTCGTTTCCGGTCGAGCGGAGATACCGTTCAGCGTCCCGGGCGTAATTCTTCGATCAACGGTCAGAACCTATGTGACAGTATGGCAGTCTGACATCACATATTATTTTCTCGGCCCTGCGAGGCCTGACATGAATGACCTGCACCGCCGCAACCCGTGTCGCCTGCCTGTACTGCTGTTGATCACGCTGTCCACGGTGATCGGACTTTCCATTGTGTGGGAATTCGAGCTCGAAGCCTGGGTGATGCGCTGGCTCGCCTTGCCCTATGACGCTGACTTTGAAGACGCCGAAAGATGGCGATTCGTCCTCACTGTCACAGGGTTTTCCCTGATCTCGTTGATCATCCCGACCATCCTGCTCAAACGCCTGATCGCCAACGCCCAGTCCAGCTTCCGCGGACTGAAACAGGCACAGGCGCAGACTGAAACCCTGGCCACTTATGACTCGCTCAGTGGGCTGATCAACCGGCGCATCTTCATGGACATGGTTCGCAATCAGCTCGGTTTGAAGCGGCCTGCGGCAGTCATGCTTATCGATCTGGACCACTTCAAGGCGGTCAATGATCAGCACGGTCACGCCGCCGGCGATACGGTGCTCGTGGAAATAGCGCGCAGGCTCGAAGCCATCGCCGACGATAACGGGGGCGTGGCGGTGCGCCTGGGCGGTGATGAGTTCTGCCTGCTGTTTCTCACGTTCAAACACCAGGCCGAGCTCTGCCAGATCGCCGAGGCGGCTGTGTCCGGGCTTGGCGCGCCATTGTCCGGCGCCGTCGAACCTTCAGCGTTGGGCGCCACCATTGGCATTGCACGTTCGTGGACCGACGCACAGGAGGCTTCGGCGTTGTTGCACTGCGCCGACACGGCGATGTACCGAGGCAAGAAGGACGGGCGTTCGACCTACAACTTCTACGACAGCGAATACGAAAAGCAGCGCCGGGCCCAGGCCGACCTTGAACTGGCACTGAGACGGGCGGTTGAAGCAGACGAAATCGTGCCCTACTTCCAGCCCATCGTGGCGCTCCCTTCTCAGGAGGTTGTGGGGTTTGAAGTCCTCGCACGCTGGCTCAAGCCCGACGGCAGCACCGCCACACCGGCCGACTTCATTCCGGTGCTGGAGCGCCTGGGATTGATCCCGGCCATGACCCGCTCGCTGATCAGCCAAGCCTGTCGCGCCGCGAATCGTTGGGACGATCACCTGCGCTTGTCCATGAACGTCAGCGCCGCCATGGTGACCGACGCGCTGTTTCCCGATCAGTTGCTGGAGCAACTGCGGCGAGAGCAGTTTGCGTTTCACCGCTTCGAAGTCGAAATCACCGAGGAAGCCCTGGTCGGCAATCTGGACGTGGCGCGGCAGAACCTGAGCAAATTGCACGACCACGGCATTACGGTGGCGCTGGATGACTTCGGTATCGGTTATTCCAGCCTGTATCACCTGACCCGCCTGTCCATCGACAAGATCAAAATAGACCGGTCGTTCTTTGAACCCGGGCAAACCGATCACCTGCCCATGGTCGAAGCCATCCTGGGCATGGCGCGCAGCCTGAAAATGCAGGTCACGGCCGAAGGCGTCGAGGAGTTCCACCTGCCCCATCTGCCGTCCTGGCTGGCCAACAGCGGATGCGATTATGCCCAGGGCTACCTCTACGGCCGCCCGAAGCCTGCTTCGAGTCTGTTCTGCTACAACCACTCATCGTTTGCCCAGCTGGCAGGCTGAGGCATCGTCGGCATGTGCGCGGGTCATAGCGTCTGCGCTTCCGGGTCTTCGCGGGCCAGTCGGCGCGGCTCAGTCAGTGCGGTTTGAAATGCACTGAACGCTGGCGCCGGCCTTGACTCCAAATCTTGCCCCGACGCTCACGGCCAACGTGTCGCGTCGGCGAGCATTCGAATCATCTGCCAGATCAAGGAATTCCCATGACCGATCCACGCAACGTCGCCCACGACAAAAAAGTCCAGCAAGAAAAGAAGAACCACGGCGAAGAAGTCGCACCGGATGCCGTGCACGCGCCGCAGCCAGGCATGAAGCCCGCGCTCAAGCACGACGATGATGCTGCAGAGCAAGACGAACAGGCGTGAATCAGGCGTTGAACCGAGCTTGATATCAGCGTTTGGCGGCGCTGACTGACGTCAGTCGCCGCTGTATTTCCTCTTCCCCTTGTCATTATTCGTAAGTTCCCCCGCACAGCCCCTGCACTTGGCCATCATCTGCCTGAAAGCATGACAGGGCACCACCTCCTCTTGAAAGCATCGGCGCGGTCCCTATCTTGGGCTTCTGTCTTCAGTTTGAACCGGGCAGGAGCCAGTCTCCTGCCAGTGCGAGAGAGAGAGAAGGACGCCAGATCATGCGCGGTAATGCCCTCAACCACCCAAAATCCGACCCATCTTCCGTCAAGCACCCGGGCGCCCAGTGGCGGTTGATGAGTGCCTACGAGCGCTTCGAGCAACTGGTGGTCATCGCCCTCAGCCTGATCATCGCCGTGGTGATTCTCATCGCGCTGCTTCAGCTGTGCCGCAGCCTGCTGCCGTTGCTGATCACCGGTGCCCTCGACCCGCTGGACCACGGCGTCTTCCAGTCGGTGTTCGGCTCGATTTTCACCGTGCTGATCGCACTGGAATTCAAGCACTCGATCATCCGCCCGGCACTGCGGCGCAACAGCGTCGTCCAGGTGCGGACGGTGCTGTTGATCGCGCTACTGGCGCTGAGCCGCAAGTTCGTCATTCTCGACACCCTGACCACGCCGGCGTCGACCATTGCCGCGCTGGGCTTCGCGACCCTGGTGCTTGGCGTGGTCTGCTGGTTGCTGGGCAAACGAGACCTGTCGGCGCAGGATTAGCGGCCTGGCATCCCGGCAGGACTGCCCTCCCATGCCTTTGCCGATGGGTTGCGTGAACACTTCCCCGCGTTGCACCCCAGGTGGTTCAAAGCTGACTGACACAACCGACTGGCCGGAAGGCGCCGATGAGTAGCGGCCTTGGGTTCACCCGTTGAAGAACGTCCGGTACGCTTCGGTGATCCGGTCGATCAGGCGATGCTGGCGGAGGGCGTCTTCAAAGCGGGTCGCGTTGCTGGAACCCGTGGCTTTGTCCTCGGCATAGGCGGCGTAGAGGTAGGCCACGTCCTGCGCACTGGCATCGAGGTGCGTCATGTCAAGGGTCTGGTACCGCGCAGGGATCGGCAATTCCACGAACCTTTCGCTGCCGACGGTCATCGACGCAATAGCATTGTCGTGAGTGTTCTGGAAACCGCGCGGATTGGTGATCCGCAGCGCGCCCTCCGTGCCGGTGATGTCGATCTGCAGGCCGGTTTTGTGGTCCTGGCCTCCCTCAAGCTGAACCGAGAACAAGCCGTCCCCAGGCAGCGTGCCGATGATCATGACTTCGTTCGGGGCGTCATAGGGAATCTGCTCGCCGGTTTCCTCAATCGTGGTGACCGGGAATTGAGTCTGCGCAACCGCCGCGAGCATTTGTGGGAAGCCAACGCCATGAAACAGCATGTCGTGAAAGTGCCCGCCGTAGATCGACAACAGGTGGGTGAAGTTTTCGGTGTTGACCGCCCACTTGGCAAATGCCGGCATGACCGCACCGAATGCGTCCACGCCCACCGACATTCGCACCGCCCTGATGCTGCCGATGTGACCCTGCCGGATCAGGTCGTGCCAATACCGCGAGCTCGGCGAGAAGCGGCGCTGCAGGCCGATGATATGGCTGATGCCCCTGGCGTTGGCCATTTCCAGGATCTGCTCCGATTGCGCGGTGGTCGTGGACAGTGGCCATTCGCAGTACACGTCTTTGCCCGCCTCGATCACCTTTTGGGCAAGCCGACCGTGTTCGGGCGTGGGCGCCAGCACCACCACAAGGTCAACTTCGGGGTGGCTGACCAGTTCATCGGCGTTGTCGAACGCGTGGCGGATCTTGAAATCATCGGCATAGCCGCGCACCTTTTGCAGGTCACGACCGGAAAGCGCCACCACCTCGAATGCGTCAAGGGATTGCAGGGCGGGAATGTGTCCGTAGCGCGCCCACCCGCCGGTGCCGATGATGCCGACGCGGATTTTATGAGTCATTGAGCCTTCCTCTGTTCATGAAAGTGATGAGCGAGGCACGTCGCGAGTCCTGCATTGCCGGAGCGAGCGGGAGATCGCGCAGAGGCACAACGCGCTGGTGAAACAGAGTAGGCGTTCTCAGGTAGACGATTAAGAGGGTCAAGCGTCCATGCATAGGTGACGAATGTGTCCGCAATGGGTAAAGAAACGGCCGGGCTTAGCCAGCCTTTTCAATCACCAGGCCGCGGGCAAAATGAGCGACGACGAAGTCCACGAAAACCCTGACCCTGGGCGCCATTTGCCGGCTGCTCGGCCAGACAATATGAAAGGTGCTCGCGCCTGTCAGGTGCGTTGTCAGCAACGTCTGAAGCTGCCCGTCTGCCAATGCGTCACGGACCGCGAAATCGGGCAGACACGCAATCCCCCGACCCGCTTTGGCCATGTACAGCAAGGCAGCGACATCGCTGCAGATCATGGCGACGGGCAGTTGACCGACGGCTGACCGGGCGGCGGTCTGTTTGAAAGGCCATTGATACAGCTTTCCCGAATTCTGCCAGCGGTAGTGAAGGCACGCATGGTCCAGCAGGTCTGCGGGGCTGGACGGCACACCGTGAGCGTTGAGGTACCCAGGCGCGGCGACGATGCAGGCGCGGTATGGGCCCAAAGGCCGGGACTTGAGCCGGGAGTCGCTTAGATCGGTGCCCCGGATGACGACGTCGAACCCCTCCTCGATCACATCCACCAGCCGGTCAGTAAAGTCCAGGTCCAGCTCGATCTCAGGGTAGGCCTGCATGAAATCGGCGATAACCGGCAGCGGCAGCCCTCCCGCCAGGGCCAGCCCGACGCGCAACCGACCTCGCGGGCGCCCGGTCATCGCGGACATGTGGTCTTCGGCGGCCTGGACTTCGTCGAGGATGCGCCGACACCGCTGCAGAAACTCCTCGCCTTCCGAGGTGAGGCGAACGGTGCGGGTGCTCCGCTGAAACAGCCGCACCCCCATCCGCGCCTCCAGCCGGGAGATGCTTTTACTCACCGCAGAAGCAGAAATGCCCAAACTGCGTCCGGTGGCAACAAAGCTCTGGCTTTGTGCTGTCTGGACAAAAATTTCCAGCCCGCCCAGTGCGTTCAATCTGTCCAACAGTGCCTCGCTTGCGACATTCGATAGAAGGTGTGATGAAGAATAACTAAGACGCCTTCGACGTGTTCAAGTTGAACAATGTCGCTGCCGTGCCTCTTCGGTAGTCGGTCGGCGTCTGGTTCATCTCGTAACGGAAGTGTCGATTGAAGTTCGACAGGTTGATGTAACCCACTTCAAAACAGACATCGGCGATGGACATCTGTGTCTGCAGCAACAACCGGCAGGCCTTCTGGATGCGCAGCTTGCGCATCAAGTCGATAAACCCGTGGCCCGTCGCGCGCTTGAAGAACCGCGAGAACCCCGGCTCGCTCATGTGCAGTCGCTCGGCGATCACCGACAGCCTGATGTCCCCCGTGAGCTCCCGTTGCAGGTAGTCGAACGCCCGGTGAACGCGCTCGGCGCTTTTGGCATCCAGGGTCGGCGCGTAACACGAACTCGCCAGCGTGCGAGCTTCACGGGTAGGCGCTGTGCTCAGGATGTTGAGCAGATCGAGAAACAGCAGCAGGCGCGGCAACCCCTGCGCCATGCCGATGCGTTCAAGCAGCTCGGCCGCCTGAATTGCTGTACCGCCGGTAAATTCCAGCCCGCGGCGGGCGCGGTCAAACAACCCCTGCAGTTCACCCAGTTCAGGCAGTGTTTCGCGCAGCGCCAGCAACGTAGCACCGTCGAATTGCAGCACGACGTCACGGCCTTGCAGGTGCTCCCCCGGCGCAAGATCGCCCATCCAGTCATGGGGCAGATCAGGGCCGATCAGCGCGACATGGCCGGGGCCGAAAGCGCCGATGTAATCGCCCGCCACCAGTTTGCCGCTGCCTTTGCGGATCAGATGGATTTCGTACTCGGGGTGATGATTCCAGCGCGCGAGCGGATAGGGATAGTCGTGCTCGTACCAGCGAAAACTCTGCTGGGGCGCCGGCAGGATGATTTCCAGCTCGGCAGGCAGCTGCTCGAATAAGGCGGTTCGGCTTTCAGGCATGTCTGCCCCTTTTTTGTCGTTGTTGGCGCGAGCGTCCACACAACCATACCCCTCTTGCTTCCCCCTGCTCCACCTCGCCTGTCACTGCGCGCTGATACTTTTTTAGCCGGGCGCACGGCTGGGCTGCACGGTTAAAAAAGCATCAGTGGGACATCCTCAGCGTGTTTGTTGCAGCGCGTGCGAGCTGCTGTAATCGGCACGCCACTGCCCCGAAGTGAGACGTCAGAGGGACCGGCAGTGCTCAAAAACAACAATAACGATTCCGCGCCACCGGCGTGGAATGGAGATCACCATGAAGATCACCCAACACGCGCTGCTGCTGTCTGCCGGTCTGTCCCTGGCGGGCATCAGTCAGGCTGCCGAGACGATCACAATCGCCACCGTCAACAACAACGACATGATCCGCATGCAGCGGCTCTCCAGGGTATTCGAAGAGCAGCATCCGGACATCAAGCTCAATTGGGTGGTGCTCGAAGAAAACGTGCTGCGCCAACGACTGACCACCGACATCGCCACCCAGGGCGGCCAGTTCGATGTGCTGACCATTGGCACCTACGAGACGCCGTTGTGGGGCGCGAAAGGCTGGCTGGAGCCGATGAAGGATTTGCCGGCCAGCTACGACCTAGACGACATCATCCCGTCCGTGCGTCAGGGCCTGTCGGTCAACGACACCCTGTATGCATTGCCCTTCTATGGCGAGAGCACAGTGACCTATTACCGGACCGATCTGTTCAAACAGGCCGGGCTGAGCATGCCCGAGCGCCCGACCTGGACACAGCTCGGCGAGTTCGCCGCCAAACTGCATCACCCGGATCAAGGTCAGTACGGCATGTGCCTGAGGGGCAAGGCCGGCTGGGGCGAGAACATGGCCTTGCTGACCACCATGGCCAACGCATTTGGCGCCCGCTGGTTCGACGAACAATGGCAACCCCAGTTGACCAGCCCCGAGTGGACGGCCGCTGCCAACTTCTACGTCAATACGCTGAAAAACTACGGCCCGCCCGGCGTCTCCAGCAACGGCTTCAATGAAACCCTGGCGCTGTTCAACAGCGGCAAATGCGCAATCTGGGTCGATGCCAGCGTGGCAGGCTCGTTCACCACCGACAAAGAACAGAGCCGGGTCGTGGACAGCGTGGGTTTCGCCCCGGCGCCCGTTGAAGTGACCGACAAGGGTTCGTCCTGGCTGTACGCCTGGTCCCTGGCGATCCCCGCGACCTCCAAACACAAAGATGCCGCCAAGACGTTCACCACCTGGGCCACCTCCAAGGAATACATCCAGCTGGTCGCGCAGAAGGATGGCATCACCAACGTGCCGCCAGGCACCCGCACCTCCACCTACAGCGACGCCTATCTCAAGGCCGCGCCGTTCGCCAAAGTGACCCTGGAAATGATGAAGCACGCCGACCCGACACACCCGTCGGCCCAGCCTGTGCCCTACGTCGGCATCCAGTACGTGACCATCGCGGAATTCCAGGCGATCGGCACGTCCGTGGGCAAACTCTTTTCGGCCGCGCTCACCGGCCAGACCACTGTCGAGCAAGCTCTGGTGGCCGCGCAGTCGACGACGGAGCGGGAAATGAAACGCGCCGGTTACCCGAAAAAATAAATGCCCTGTCGGCAGCCCCCTGCCGCCTCTTTCTGCATGACGGATGACTCTTTCAATGAAACGACTCGAAGGTAAAAGCGCACTGATCACAGGTTCAGCCCGGGGTATCGGGCGGGCCTACGCCGAAGCCTACATTCGCGAAGGCGCGACGGTGGCCATCGCCGACATCAATCTGGAGCGCGCGACCCAGACCGCCACCGAACTGGGCGCCAGTGCCTACCCGGTGAGGATGGATGTCACCGATCAATCGTCCATCGACGCGGCCATTGCGGCCGTCGTCGCCACCACCGGCAAGCTGGATATCCTGATCAACAACGCTGCATTGTTTGATCTGGCACCAATAACCGAGATCACTCGCGAGAGTTACGAGCGCTTGTTCTCGATCAATGTGGCCGGCACGTTGTTCACCCTTCAGGCGGCGGCCAGGCAGATGATCGCCCAGGGTCATGGCGGCAAGATCATCAATATGGCGAGCCAGGCCGGCCGGCGCGGCGAGGCACTGGTGGGCGTTTACTGCGCGACCAAGGCCGCGGTCATCAGCCTGACCCAGTCAGCGGGACTGAACCTCATCAAGCACCGGATCAACGTCAATGCGATCGCCCCGGGCGTCGTCGACGGCGAGCACTGGGATGGTGTGGACGCGCTGTTTGCCAAACACGAGAACCGGCCGCTGGGCGAGAAGAAGCGGCTCGTCGGTGCCGAAGTGCCCTACGGCCGCATGGGCACTGCCCAGGACCTGACCGGCATGGCGATCTTTCTGGCGTCGGCTGAGAGCGATTATGTCGTCGCCCAGACCTACAACGTTGATGGTGGTAACTGGATGAGTTGAGCCCAAGGAGTGACCTCCAGGATATCGGGCATTGCTTTGCATCGGGCCTTACGCGACCCGGTGGAATTGCATATACCGAGACCGTCCTCTTCCCGGCTGAAGCCGACTCCACTGACTGATCGCGCACATCCCGTTATGATTGACCGCTCAATGAAAAGGGACGCAGGTCACATGGACATCAGAGGATCAGGCGTCATCGCCACAGCCAAAGGCCTCGCGATAGACGCCGACGTCCGTTTCGAATGCGTCGGCTGTGGCGCGTGCTGTCGCGGCCGCTTCGTGCCCTTGACCCTAAGTGAAGCCGTGACCTGGCTGAAACGCGGCGATCCTGTGGGGGTATTGCTTGAGGCATTCGACGATTCACTCTGGCCGGTCGACTCACCCGAATATGCCTACAACGCCGGGCGATCCGCGCCGGTCACCGGCGGTTCGGGTACGCTGCGGGTGACGGTGATTCTGGCGGCAAACGCGATTCCTGAATGCCCGAACCTTCAAAAAGACGGGCTCTGCTCGGTGTATCTTGAGCGGCCGCTGGTGTGCCGGATTTACCCGATGGAGATCAGTCCTTTCATTGAGCTGAAACCTGAAGCCAAGGACTGCCCGCCGGAAAGCTGGCAACAGGGCAGCCTGCTGGCCTCGGATCAGGGGTTGGCGATGCTGGTCCAGCAATCCCGCCAGACCGACCGCGAGGATGCCCGGCGCAAAGTGGCAGTGTGCGAAAGCCTGGGCCTGACCGTCGCCGGCTGGAAAGGCAACGGTCTGGTGATTCACCAGCCCTCGGTCGAAACACTGCTCGCCGCCTGCGAAAGCGCTGAGGTCAATGCCGGCCCCGCTGCTCAAGCCTGGCAGATCAAGGCAGAAGACCCGGCGTTGAGGGCTTATCTCCACGCTCAGTCCGTGCCCCTGGCTGACTCACCCAGCGACGATTACATCTTCCACCCACTGCCCCGCTGAACGGCCGCCGCTGCCGCCTCAGCCTATTACCCGCGCATACACCCCCCGGTCCACATTCCCCCCGGACAGAATGACCCCGACCTTCTTCCCTGCCATGGCCCGGCGTTCCTGGATGAGCGCCGCCAGTGCAGCGGCCCCTGCGCCCTCCGCGAGGTTATGGGTGTCGGTGTAATAGACGCGCATGGCTTCGGCGATTTCTTCCTCGCTGACGGCGACAATGCGCTCCGCCCCGGTTCGATAGATCGCGAAGGCCGCAGGAATGGGTCGGCGCACGGCGAGGCCATCGGCGAAGGTGTCCGCCGACGGGGTCTGCAAAATAGTGCCTTCCTCGAACGACCATTTGGCGGCCGCTGCCTCGGTGGAGACCACACCGACCACCCGGGTCTGCAGGCCCAGCGCGTCACGGGCGGCAATGACGCCGCAAATGCCCGAGCCACAGCCGATCGGCACGTAAACCGTGTGCAGATCGGGCGCGGCCATGAACAACTCCAGCCCATAGGTGGCCACGCCCTTGAGCAACTCGATGTGGAATGGCGGGACCAGGTAGTGCCCATGCAGATCCGCCAGCCGCGCGGCCTCTTCCCGGGCTTCGTCGAAATCCCGGCCGCATTCGATGACGGTGCCGCCAAGTGCACGCATGGCGTTGTTCTTTTCCGGCGAGTTGCCTGCGGGCACCACGATCGACGCGCTCAAGCCCAGCGCGGTGGCGGCCAGCGCCAGGCTCTGACCGTGGTTGCCCCGCGTCGCCGTAACGATGCCTCTGACGGTCGGGTAAGTGCGCTTGAGCCAGTGCATGAACGTAATTCCGCCGCGCACCTTGAACGCTCCGGTGGGCGTGTGGTTTTCGTGCTTGACCCACACCGTGCTGTTCAGCCGCTCGGCCAGTAACGGCCACGGGTATTGGGCGGTGGGCGGCATGACCTCGTACACCTGGCGAGCGGCCTGTTCGATATCGTCCCGTGTCAGTCCGTGCATGGCCTGTCTCCTCGAAAATGTGGCCCAGTCTAGGCAGACGCTCACCCCGCCGGCTTTCAAAAAACTGACCTGACTTTTGCTGAATCACTTGATTACTATGAGGGCCATGAACCCGACAAAACGCCCGCCTCACCTGCTCCCGTCTGAACCGGTTCGCCGTGTCGAGGCAGGGCCGTGGATGATCGAATTGCTGCCTGCCGCCGGTTATGCCACGCGCTATGTGGCGACCCAGGCGGCGATCGGCTTTGCCTTCGAAAGCCAGCGTGGTCTGCACGCCATCGGCAGCGACCGGGTGCAGCCCTTCGACGCAGTGCCCAACGGCCTGGCGTTCGTGCCCGCCGGGTGCGACGTGTTATCGGAGTCGCCCGCGGGCGGTGAATACCTGCGGCTGCTGCGCACCGACGGGCTTGCTCTGAAGGGGGATCACGCTTTCAACAACCGCATTGATGCTCAATCGATCGTCCTGGCCATGAGGATGCGCGCGGCATTGTTGCAGCGCTCGGCGGCGGATGACTGGGAGGGCTGGGCGCTGGCCCTTGCTGAACGGGCCGATAACAAGAGCGCGTTCGACCCGCCGCTGCAAGGCTCGATCAACGGCAGCCGGATGCGCAGCCTCGATGAGTTCATCGACGCCGGCATCGACGGCCCGCTGGGAGTGCAGGCCATGGCGCAGATGCTGGGGTTGTCCGAGGGTTATTTCATTCGAGCGTTCAAGCACACCACGGGCAAGAGCCCGCACAGTTACCTGATCGACAGACGTCTGGCGAAGGCCCGGGCCCTGATGCGCGATTCAAACGCGCGACTGGCAGAGATCGCCCACGCCTGCGGCTTCAGCTCCCAGGCGCATATGGCAACGGCGTTTCGGCTGCGCATGGGCATCAGCCCGGCGAAGCTGCGCAACCAGTCGTCGTTGTGATTCATCACCCGCTGATCTCACCTCACCAACCGTGCCGCTGTAGCACCCCATTTATGACGGGGTGGTGATCGACGACCTCCAGGGCCCCATGAAACTCGGGGCGGGATGCCCGGAGGTGTTCCCGCGCCCCACTCCACTGGCTGACCACGCAGGCGAGGATTTCGACGGCGCCAGGCGCATGAGGATGCCAGGCTACCGAGTTGTAAAACACATCGGCGAGCACGTCCCACTGGCTGTGCAGCTTGCTCCTGGCACCTGCGACCAATCGGTCTAATTTGCCAGGCTCGGCGTCAGGCAGCCACCGCTCCGGATAATCGATCAGGCCGATGGACGCGTAACAATTGGTGGTGAGGTAAGCCAGGGCCCGGAGTTGCTGGGCACGCTCAAGGGTCTCTGAAGACAGCAGGCCGGACAGCGGAAAGGCCAGGCCCAGGTGCGTGAGGATGGCCGCGCTCTCCGTCATCACTCCGCCGCCGGGGATGACCAGCGTCGGCACCTGCATCAACGGGTTCAGGCGCTTCAGCTCGTCCTGCCCTGCACCGGCTTCCCATGAACTTGCGCCCATCAAGCGGTAATCGGCGCCGCACAGCGTGAGCGCGATCTCAATAGCGGCTGAGCCGGATCTGTCGGCCCCGAATAATCTGAACATGCTGTCTCCCGCTCTCATCAGGCTTTATAGCCGTGGCGCCGTTGCCATTCATCCGCAACATCGCCCAGGGTCTTGGCGCTGTCGTTGCGTATCCAGGCCATGAAGTCGCGGTCGAACTTGAAGGCCGGCCCGCACTGCGCGGTCATGAACCGGCGCACGTTCTGGGTATTGCGGTAATCCTGGGTGACAGGGGTGTCTCGGGAAAGGGATTCGCTGTGCCAATCGAAGGCCATGGGGACTTGGTCCAAGTAAGGGGGGGCGCCGCACAGTCTAGTCGGGAAATACGTATGGGTCAGACCGAGCGACAGGCGCCAGGCAAGGCAGTGCGCCGGTCGCGGGATCCATTCCACATTTATTTCAACTATCCCCCCCTCTCACAGTCACACAGTCATTCCCGCCCATTGACTGATGATGTATCCGCATGAGTTTCATTCTTTGCATGACCGTCTTCGGTGTCCTCCTGATGCTGCTGGCACTGACTTCTTCTTACCTGCGCTGGCTGCCGGTCACGACGTCGGCGGTGTGTCTGGCGTTTGGCGCCGCGATCGGGCCCTGGGGCCTGGACATCGCGCAGCTCGACGTTCGCGACGCACGCCACTGGCTTGAACGCCTGACTGAAATCGCCGTGCTGTTTTCCCTGTTCAACACCGGCATCAAGCTGCGCCTGCCCCTGCACCGTGGCGCCTGGCATTCGGCGTATTTGCTGGCCGGACCGGTGATGCTGGCGACCATTGCCGGCGTCAGCCTGACCGCCCATTACCTGTTCGGCCTGTCATGGCCGATCGCGCTGTTGCTCGGCGCCATGCTCTCGCCCACCGACCCGGTGCTGGCGGGGCTGGTCCAGGTCAACAGCGCCCAGGACCTGGACAGGGTGCGCTTCGGCCTGTCCGGTGAGGCCGGGCTCAACGACGGCACCGCGTTCCCCTTCGTGATTTTCGCGCTGATGTTCATCACCCACGGTTTTTCGGATTTCGACTGGACCCAGGGCTGGCTGCTGAAAAACATCATCTGGGGCGTGCCCGTCGGGCTGATGCTGGGTTACGGCCTGGGCCGTGGCGTCGGGCATCTGATGATCTACCTGCGCATCAAGAACGCCGACAGCACCCTGTCGCCGAATGACTTCCTCGCCCTGGCGCTGATTGCGATTGCCTATGTCACCGCCGAAGGCCTGGGCGCCTATGGATTCCTGGCGGTGTTCGCGGCGGGCATTGGCGTGCGTCACGCCGAGTCCAACACCACCCAGTCGGAAGTGCCGTCGGAACACGTGGCCATTCCGGTGGTGGGACACACCCACAGCGATCCGGAGTCGGCGATCATGGGCGACCGTGATTCGCTGTCCGACAGTCAACTCGCCGCCGGCGTGATGATGGGCGACATGATGGTGTTCGGCAGCCTGGTGGAGCGCGCCATGGAGGTGCTGCTGATCACCCTTCTCGGCGCGGCCCTCGCCAGTTACTGGGACTGGCGCGCCGTCGGTCTGGGCCTGGCGTTGTTCTGCGTGATCCGGCCCTTGAGCGTGTGGCTGCTGATCAGTGGCAAATTGCTCACTCGGCCGCAGAAAGCGCTGGTGGGCTGGTTCGGCATTCGCGGCATCGGCACGCTGTATTACCTGTGCTATGCGCTGACCCATGGTCTGCCGACCGAGGCGGTCCACACCACCATCAGCCTGACGCTGTCGGTAGTCGCGTTGAGTATTCTTCTGCACGGGATCAGCATTCAGCCGCTGCTGGAGCGCTACGAGCGCAGCATCACCAAAGACAGCAAAGACTAGCGCAGGGATCGCGACCGCATTGATTTGCAGAGCTGGCCTTGTGACTAAAACCCTCGTGATAGACAGCGTCGATGACCCTATCGGAACAAGCGATTGGACGCTCAAGAGCCCGATCGGTAGCGTGCTCACTAATTGATCAGGCCTTTTGGGCGCCCTCTGCCATGCGTTTTAACGTCGCAGCGGCGCGCCCATCAGAGATCGGCGCCGTGTCGGCTGACACTCCCGCGCACCAAGACTGGATGCTTGAACCCCTCCTTCGTTTTCGCGTCACGGCTCATTCCGTCGTGGCGCGGTTCATTGCTTGCGAGCCTGAAAGCCTATGTCCATCAATACACCGCAGCAGATCGCCGAGATCACCATCGAGGCCGGCGTCAAGAAGACCCATCTGCCGACCCCGGCGATCCTGGTGCTGGGCTTTCTCGCAGGGGCGTTCATCGCCCTGGGCTTTTTGCTGGACATCCATGTCAGCACGATGATCCCGCCGCAGTGGGCCTCATTGGGCAACCTGTTGGGCGCGGCGGTGTTTCCGCTGGGTCTGATTCTGGTGATCCTCGCCGGCGGCGAGCTGCTCACGGGCAACATGATGAGCCTGCCGACGGCGATGTTTGCCGGTCGGGTGCCGCTGTCGGCGGTGGCTCGGAACTGGGCGCTGGTCACCTTCGCCAACCTGCTGGGCGCGTTGTTCGTCGCCTACTTCTTCGGCCATGTGCTGGGCCTGACGGAAGGTGCGTACCTGGCCAAGACCCTGGCCATCGCCAAGGCCAAGGCCAGCGCTGATTTCAGCCAGGCGTTTATTTCCGGCATTGGTTGCAACTGGCTGGTGTGCCTGGCGGTCTGGTTGTCATACGCCAGCAAAGACGTGACCGGGAAGGTCGTTGCCATGTGGTTCCCGATCATGGCCTTCGTCGCCATCGGCTTCCAGCACGTCGTCGCCAATATGTTCGTGATCCCGGCGGCGATCTTTGCCGACGCCCTGAGCTGGACCGATTTCGTTGAAAACTTCGTCGCGGTGTTCCTGGGCAACGCCGTGGGGGGTGCAATTTTCGTCGGGCTCGCGTATTACGTGTCCTATTCGAAAGCCATTCAGGCTTCGGCCACCGGCGTCGCTGCAGCGAGTATCGAGCAGCAGACCGGTCGCCAGATTTAACGCTGCAGCCGCGCGCTTCGTTGCTGCAGGCGCGCACCCTGTTTCTGCCACGCGTCACGTTGTGAGAGTAATCAATGTCAGATCGAGTCCTGATGGACAGCTATTCACGCAAGGTCGATTACGTCCGCATGTCGGTCACGGATCGCTGCGATTTTCGCTGCGTGTATTGCATGGCCGAGGACATGACGTTCCTGCCGCGTCAGCAGATTCTCTCCCTCGAAGAAATCCATCAGTTGGCCGAGCGCTTCGTGGCGCTCGGCACAAAGAAGATTCGCCTGACCGGTGGTGAGCCACTGGTGCGCTCCGGCATCGTCGGGCTGGTTCGCAGCATCGCCGCCCTGCCCGGCCTACGCGAACTGTGCATGACCACCAACGGCTCGCAGCTGGACAAACTCGCCGTGCCGCTGTTCGAAGCTGGCCTCAAGCGCCTCAACATCAGCCTCGACAGCCTGGACCCGGCGCGCTTCAAGGAGTTGACCCGCACCGGTGATCTGAGCAAGGTCATCGCCGGGATCGACGCTGCCAATGCGGCGGGTTTCGAGCGCACCAAGCTCAACTGCGTAGTGATGCAGGGCCGCAACGACCACGAGATTAATGATCTAGTCGCCTTCGCCATCGATCGCGGCGTCGATATCACCTTCATCGAAGAGATGCCGCTGGGCACGATCAGCGAGCACAGCCGCGCCGAGTCGTTCTACTCCAGCGAGCAGGTGCGCGAACGCATCGCCGAGCGCTACACCCTGGTGCACTCGACTGAAACCACGTCCGGGCCTTCGCGCTACTGGCGAGTGGCTGAAGCGCCGCACATCCGCATCGGCTTCATCTCGCCCCACAGCCACAACTTCTGCGCAACCTGTAACCGTGTTCGGGTCACGGTGGAAGGTCGTTTGCTGTTGTGCCTGGGTAACGAGCATTCCGCCGATCTGAAAGCCGTGCTGCGGGCCAATCCGGGGCAGCCGGACAAGCTCGAGAAAGCCATCGTCAACGCCATGCAATTGAAGCCGTGGAAGCACAACTTCGAGCTCAACGATGACGTGCAGGTGGTGCGCTTCATGAACATGACCGGCGGCTGAATACGCCCTTGGGGCTGAGCTGTCAGCGCCTCATGAAACGCCTGGCAGCCCCCAGCCCCGAGACTGCCAGTCCTTGCCGGACAGGCTGATCAGCCCTTGATGAAGTCCAGCAGGATCGCGTTGATCTCTTCCGCCTGAACCGTGCACATGCCGTGGGAACCACCCTTGACCACGTGCAATGTCGAGCCTTCTACCAACTCGTGACTCTTGTAGCCGGACGCGACGATCGGGACGATCTGGTCGTCATCGCCGTGCAGGATCAGGGTTGGCACGTCGATCTTTTTCAGGTCTTCGGTGAAGTCGGTTTCCGAGAATGCCTTGATGCAATCGAATTCGCCTTTGACGCTGCCGAGCATGCCGATGGACCAGAACGCGTCGATGGCGCCCTGGGAGGTTTTCACGCCGTCGCGGTTGAAGCCGAAGAATGGCACGGCCAGATCCTTGAAGAATTGCGAGCGGTCGGCGGTGAAGCCGGCGCGGATGCCATCAAACACGTCGATGGGCAGGCCTTCGGGGTTGGCGTCGGTTTTGAGCATGAGGGGTGGCACGGCGCCGATGAGGACGGCTTTGGCAACGCGGGCGGTGCCGTGGCGGCCGATGTAGCGGGCGACTTCACCGCCGCCGGTGGAGTGGCCGATCATGATGGCGTCTTTGAGGTCGAGGGCGTCGAACAGTTGGGCGAGGTCGTCGGCGTAGGTGTCCATGTCGTTGCCGTCCCAGGTCTGGCCGGAGCGGCCGTGGCCACGGCGGTCGTGGGCGATGACGCGGTAGCCGTGCTGGCCGAGGAAGAGCATTTGTGCATCCCATGCGTCGCCGTCGAGGGGCCAGCCATGGGAGAAGACGATCGGCTGGCCGGTGCCCCAGTCTTTGTAGAAGAATTCGGTGCCGTCTTTCAGGGTCAGGGTGGTCATGGGATGCGGTCCTCGGGATAGGGTGCGGGGGGAAGGTTGAGCGTAGTCGCTCGTGGCGGGGCTGGATTGGAGATATGTGCTTGTTTGCGCTTCGCGAGATCAGGATCAAGATCGAGGGCGTCGGCCTAACGGCCTCGGTTTCGCCTTCGGCGAGTTACTTGGAAAAGCACCCCAAGTAACCAAGGGTGCTTGCTCTTGGTTTGGCCCTTCCTTCGTCAGGGTTCCTTCACTCCGATCTCGCTCCGTGGGCCCGCGCCGAACGGACATCCATGTCCTGACGGCGCTCTCGCCGCATCCATGCGGCTCGGCCCACTCCACGAGACCTGCGTTCAGCCTGCACCCAAGTCGCGATTGGCGGTGACTGAGCCTTTTGTGTATGAAGATCAAGATCAAAAGCAGATCAAGAGCTTCCCGGCTGAAGCCGGTCCCACAGGATTGCTGACCGCGCGGGGTGTGTTAGTGGGACCGTCTTCAGCCGGGAAGAGGCCGGTGTGGACGCCATCAATTTCCTGGCAACCACCATCCATGTGGGAGTGAGCTTGCTCACGAAGACGGCGTTTGTCTGATCGTGCCCACACTCCGCGTGGGCATGCATCCCGGGACGCTCCGCGTCCATCCCAGGCTGAAGCCGGTCCTAATGACCGCAAGCGGTGTTTTAGTGGGACCGGCTTTAGCCGGGAAGAGGCCGGTGTGGACGCCATCAATCTCTTGGCAACCACCATCCCTGTGGGAGTGAGCTTGCTCACGAAGACGGCGTGTCGGACGCTGAAGATTTGATCGTGCTCACGCCCGGCCTAACCAGCGCGCAAGATGCCTCAGCCCTGGCTGCCTCCGCGGCTCAACGCACCCAGACGACCGGAGATCGACTGCATGCCTTTGCCCAGTTCGCGCAGGGTGCCGGCATCCCGGGCGCCTTGTTCGCTGGAGGCGTGGATGCGCACCGCCAGCTCATTGATTTCGTGAGTGACGTGGCTCTGCTCCTGGGCGGCCACGGCGATTTGATGGGCGCGCTGGACGATGTCGTCGAAGCTGAAGACGGTGGTGCCCAGTGTGGCGGCAACATTAACCGCCTGCTGCACCGACTCACGGGTGCGATGGGCGCCGTTCTGCATCGTCGAGACCGCCGCACTGGAGGCCTGACGCAGTTGCGAGATCATCTCCTGGATTTCGTTCGCCGAGGCCTGGGTTCTCCCGGCCAGCGTGCGCACCTCATCAGCCACCACCGCAAAGCCGCGCCCTTGCTCACCTGCACGCGCCGCTTCGATCGCGGCGTTCAGGGCCAGCAGATTGGTCTGTTGGGAGATCGATTTGATCACCTCCAGCACGCTGCCCACGCGTTCGATGTCATCGCCCAATTGGGTGATCGCGCCCGCCGCGCCGGCAATGTCCGTTGCCAGCACTTCGATGGACTGGCTGTTGCTGTTGACCTGATCCTGGCTTTTCTGCGCATCGCCCAGGGAACGGCGTGCGGTGTCGGAGCAGTCGGTGGTGTTCTGGGCGACTTCGTTGGCACTGGCCGACATCTCGGTGATTGCGGTCGCCAGTAAGGTGTTGTCCTGACGCTGGGATTCGGCCCGCTCGGCGACGCCTTGGGACAGCTGCGCCAGCTCGTTGGCCTGGCGTTCCAGAGACACCGACTCCTCGGCGATGCGGTGCAGCATGTCGCGCAGGGAACCGGCATAGCGGTTGACCGACTCACGCAGCGCGCCGATCTCGTCGGCCCGCACGATGGCCAGTTGAGTATCGATCTGACCGCCCTGCCCCAGACTGGATATCTGCGCGGTGGTTTCCTCCAGTTGAGCCAACAGGCGCTTGCCGGCCAGCCAGGCCAGACCCAGCAGCACGCCAAGCAGCGGCAGCAGAAACAACAGAATCTGGCCGGTGAGGCGGTTGGCCAGGCCGACGACGCGGGCTTCCGGGGTCACCAGCCCAATGCGCCAGCCCGTGCCGGCCATGGTCGCGAGGGTGACGTAGGCCGGGCCGTTGAGCCGACCGTCGTGCTCAATCCTCAGGGTCGAGAGGGCCGAAGTGTTGCTCGCGAGCTGATCAGCCACCGGCTTCAACCAGGGTTGTTCCTGGCTCAAACCGGTAATGGTCAGCAGGCCCTTGGTGCCCTTCGCATCGGGGAAATACAGCAAATTCCCTGAAGGATCGACCGCAAATGCGTAGCCGTCCATAACGCCGCCTTTCTCTTTGAGGAAAGCTGCCAGACCATCAAGTTTCAAATCGATGGTCGCGACACCGGCGAACGCGCCCTGCGCCCGATAAGGCACGCTGCAGGTGGTCATTGCCACGCCGCTGACCGGGTCCTGATAAGCATCGGACCAGACGCAACGGCCCGCCGGTGCGGACTTGGCCCCGGTGTACCAGGATTCAGCCTGATAAGGCGGCGTTTTGGCCTGATTGTATTCGTCCGAGAAGCCCAGTCGGTTGCTGGCGTCTCGAGCCCAGAAAAAACTGCGACGTTCGGTGCCTGGGGAAAAGGCATTGGGCTCCGGCCACACGCCGCCACCGGCGATGGCGGAATCCCCCTGGCTGTCGATCAAGCCGGGGAAATTGCTCATGTACAGGGTTTCTTCGTGGGGCAGTGTCTCGGCCAGCAGCGCCATGGCGGCAGCGGTCCCCTCGATGCGGCTCAATGGCAACGCCAGCTGACGGGTAATGGCGCTGGCTGACTGCTCCGCCGACTCGGTGCCGGCTGCCACCAGTTGGGGTTTGCCCCCCAGGGTCATGACCGCGAAAATCGCGACGGCCGTGAGAATCAGCAATGTCAGGATCCCCAAGGTCATTCGTCCAGCAATACGGCGGGGAATCAACGACATGGTCAAGCTCCGAAGGAAATGTAGGGCTACATTTGCAACGGCCGTGACAGGGAAAAGTTGAAGCCGGACCGAGGTCTAACCGACATGGGCGACAGGTGGTTATAGGACGACTGGCCAAACGTTCAGACCTCCATTGCGTCCCGCGCCACCCGAATGTGGTCGGGCAGCTCTGCGGCATGCTCCAGCAACCACGCACCCAGCGCATGCCCGACATGGGTCAACACGGCCTGATCGGGCTTGAGCGCTTCAACGATCTGCAGCGCCAGGTTCAGGTCGTTGTGGTTGCGCGGCGTCTGCGGTTGCGGCGGCATGGAGCAGTCGAGGACCAGCACGTCGAGCGCCTGGCGTTGCAAGAAGGTCTGAGTGTCGTGGGGCAAACCGACGGTGTCGGTGAGATAGGCGATGCGGCGGCCACCGCCTTCCAGCAGGTAACCCAGCGTCGGTTTGGAGTGCAGCAGCGGCAGCGCGGTGACTTGCAGTTCGCCCAGGGCGCGGCTTTCGAACGGCATGAAGGGCTGACTGAAATCGAGAATGCCGGGGTGTTTGTACAGGTCCGACAGCCCTTCCGGGTCCACCGGGCCGTGGACCGGGATGACCAGACCCTGGCCCCAGCGCAGGTGCAACAGGCCCTGGGCATGGTCGGCGTGGTAGTGGGTTTGCAAGATGCCGCTGAGGCTGCGCGGCGGGAAGCGTTCAGTCAGGTCGGGCAAGCCGCTGTCGATCAGCCAGCGTTGCTCCCCCAGTTCCACCAGCGCGCAACACGGGCGGCGGCGCAAGCGTTGGTCGGCGTGGGCGGCGCAACAGGCCACGCATTCGCAGCCGTAAACCGGCACTTGCCGCGCATCCCCCGTGCCCAGCAGGGTCAGGCGCATGCGGGGGTTCGCTCCAGTCGCTGCAACAGTCGGGCGACGGTTTGTTCCAGCGCGCCGGAGTTGTCCAGCACGATCAGCGAGGGGTCATTCACCTGCAAATCGTCAGCAAACTGGGCATTGCGCGCCAGTCGGGTTTCGATGTCTTCGGCCGATTCCCGTGCCCGGCTGAGTAATCGATCCCGCAGCACCGATTGATCCACCGTCAGCAGCACCACCCACAGCGACGGATAGCGCGACCGCGCTTGGCGCAGATGGCCGCGCGAGCCGTTGACCAGCACGTCGTGCCCGTCGGCCAGCCATTGATCGATCTCTTTCGGGATGCCGTAATGTAGGCCGTTGGCGAACCAGTCGAGTGCAAACGCCCCCTCGGCCTGCAGCGCCTCGAAGCGCTCGACGCTAACGGCCTGGGCCGCTTCGCCCTTGGCTTCCGCCGAACGGGTGATGACCCGCCGCACGATGCGGCAGTCCCGGGCGGCCAGTGCCTCGCGTGCCGCGTGCAGCAGGCTGTCCTTGCCCGAACCCGACGGCCCGATGAGATAGATCAACCTGCCTGCCATCAGAACACCCTCTTCGCTTGTCGCCAGACTTGTTGAATGATTGGCAGTGTGCCGATAGCCCGGGCGTGGATCAGGTCGGCGCGCAGGCCGACGCGAATCTCGCCGCGATCGTGCAAGCCCGCCGAACGGGCCGGTGCCAGGCTCACCGTGGTCACGGCACGCGCCAGTCCGGCGCCTGTCGAGTCATCCGCTGCATCCAACTGGGCGCCCAGGGTGAATGCCGCCTGCAACAGGCTGGCCGGATAGTAATCGCTGGAGAGAATATCCAGTAGCCCTTCTTCGGCCAGTGTCGCCGCCGCGATGTTGCCCGAGTGCGAGCCGCCGCGAACGATGTTCGGCGCGCCCATCAACACGCTCATGCCCAGACGCCGGCAGCCCTGCGCGGCTTCGAGGGTGGTCGGGAACTCGGCGATGGTCATGCCGTAGGCCGCCGACTCCTCGACGTGGGCCAGTGTCGCGTCGTCATGACTGGCCACCGAAAGCCCGCGTGCCAGGCAGATGTCGACGATGGCCCGGCGATAACGGTCGCTGTAGGTCTTGGAGTTGGCGACCTGCTCAACGATGAATTCGTCCATCTGCTCAATGCTCAGGTGGTATTTGCCCATGTAGTACTCACGGTACTTGGATTCGAGGGCGAACTGGCGCTGGCCCGGCGAATGGTCCATCACCGACACCAGCTGCACCAGCGGCTGCTCGACCAGGTCGCGGAACACGCTGAGGGTGTCCGGGTGGCAAACCTCGCAGCGCAGGTGCAGGCGGTGCTCGGCGCGGGTCATGTCGGCGGCGTTGGCCTTGGCGATCGCGTCGACCATGCCCGGCAGTTGCTGCATGCGCTTGCCCTTGGGATTGACGTCGCCGATGGACAGCGCGTCGAACACCGTGGTGATGCCCGCCGCGATGATTTGCGCGTCGTGGCTCATCACCGCCGAGGCCGACGGCCAGTCCACACCGGGGCGCGGGCTCAGGTGTTTTTCCAGGTTGTCGGTGTGCAGCTCGACCAGCCCCGGCAGCAGGTAATCGCCGTTGAGGTTTTGCGCCTGGGACAGCTGGCTGATGCTGTCGTCGACTTCGCTGATCACACCGTCGCGCAGCACCACGGTGCCGGTGAAGACCTGCTCGGCGGTGACGATCTTGGCGTGGGTCAGGATCTGTTCGTTCAGCATTGTTCGGTCTCCTTCGGGCTTGATGCCATGGATGCCAGTGAGGCCTGCGGATCAAGGTCGGGCGGGGTCATGTCCAGATGACGGTCGGACACCGCTTCCCGGGCCAGTCGGTCGTGGAAGATGCCGATCACCGCAGCGCCGGCGCTCTTCGCCTCATTGATCAATTCGAGGACCACCTGGCGATTGCCGTCGTCCAGCGATGCGGTCGGCTCGTCCAGCAGCATCACCGGCCACGGCACCATGAAGCCGCGGGCGATGTTGACGCGCTGCTGTTCGCCACCGGAAAACGTCCCCGGTGCCAGTTGCCACAGCCGCTGCGGGATGTTCAGCCGAGCGAGCAGATGCTCGGCGCGGGCCTGAGCGTCCTCGCGTTTCCAGCCGCGGGCCAGGGCCGGTTCCATGACCACATCGACGGTGGCGACTCGAGGAATCACCCGCAGAAACTGGCTGACGTAGCCGAGGGTTTGCTGGCGCACTTGCAGCACCTCCCGAGGCGCAGCGCCGACCAGTTCCAGCCACTCGCCCTGATGCTGCACGCGAATGCTGCCGCCGGCCGGCAAGTAGTTGCCATACAAGGTGCGCAGCAGCGTGCTTTTGCCCGCGCCGGAATGGCCGTGGAGCACCAGGCATTCGCCGCCGCTGACGGAGAAATTCAGGTCGCGCAGCACGTTGAGCACGACGCCGTTCTGCTGGTGCAGGGTGAAGGTTTTCGAGAGGTCACGGACCTCGATCAGCGTGTTCATTGAAGGCATCCCGAAAGGCGGATCATGGCTGCAGCACCGAAGACACCAGCAGCTGCGAATACGGATGTTGCGGGTCGTCGAGGATCTGATCAGTGAGCCCGGTTTCCACCACGCGGGAACGGCGCATGACCATCAGCCGATCGGCGAGCAGGCGGGCCACGGCCAGGTCGTGGGTGACGATCACCACCGCCAGGTCCAGCTCGCGCACCAGGCCGCGCATCAGGTCGAGCAAGCGCGCCTGCACCGACACGTCGAGGCCGCCGGTGGGCTCGTCCATGAACACCAGCCGTGGGCCGGACACCAGATTTCGGGCGATTTGCAGGCGCTGCTGCATGCCGCCGGAAAAGGTCCGCGGCAGGTCGTCGATGCGCGCCGGGTCGATCTCCACCTGATTGAGCCAGTCCAGCCCTGCCGCCCGCAGCGCCTGATAATTGCGCACGCCCTGGGCCATCAGCCGCTCGCCGATGTTGGCCCCTGCCGACACCGCCATGCGCAGGCCGTCCCGAGGGTTCTGCTCGACGAAGCCCCATTCGGTGCGCAGCAAGGTGCGCCGCTCGGCCTCGCTGGCGCTGTACAGATCCACCCACTGGCCGGCGCTTTTGTGGGTGTCGGCGAGGCGGTAATCGATGACGCCGCTGTCGGGCGGGCAACGGCCGCTGAGCAGTGAAAGCAGCGTCGACTTGCCGGAGCCGGACTCGCCGACGATGCCCAGCACCTCTCCGGGATAGAGCTCGAAGCTGACGTCCTGGCAGCCTTTCTCCGGGCCGTACAACTTGGTCAGGCCACGCACTTTCAGCAGCGGCTGGGTGCGATCGCTGACGGCATCGCGGTCGATCTGTTGAGCAGCATTCATTGCGCGGCCCTCCCCTGACTGACCCGTTGCGCGCAGTAGTCGGTGTCCGAGCAGACAAAGCTCTGGGTGCCCTGGTCGTCGAGGATCAGCTCGTCGAGGAACGAATCCTGGCTGCCGCAGATGGCGCAGTTGTGGTCCCACTTCTGCACTTCGAAGGGATGATCTTCGAAGTCCAGGCTGGTGACGCGGGTGAACGGCGGCACCGCGTAAAGACGCTTCTCGCGACCGGCGCCGAACAGCATCAATGCCGGGCTCATGTCCAGCTTGGGGTTGTCGAATTTGGGGATCGGCGACGGGTCCATGACGTAGCGTTCGTCGACGGTCACCGGGTAGGCGTAGGCCGTGGCGATGTGGCCGAAGGTGGCGATGTCTTCGTAGAGCTTGACGTGCATGACGCCGTAATCATTCAGCGCGTGCATGGTGCGGGTCTCGGTTTCCGACGGTTCGATGAAGCGCAGCGGCTCGGGAATCGGCACCTGATAGACCATGATCTGATCGGCGTGCAGCGGCGTTTCCGGGATGCGGTGACGGGTCTGGATGATCGTCGCCTCGGGGGTGCGCTCGGTGGTGGCGACGCCGGCGGTGCGGGCGAAGAAGCGGCGAATCGACACCGCGTTGGTGGTGTCGTCGGCGCCCTGATCGATGACTTTGAGCACGTCCTCGGCGCCGAGGATCGCAGCGGTCAGTTGCATGCCGCCGGTGCCCCAGCCATAGGGCAGCGGCATTTCACGGCCACCGAAGGGCACTTGATAACCGGGAATGGCCACGGCCTTGAGCAGGCCGCGACGGATCATGCGTTTGGTCTGTTCATCCAGATAGGCGAAGTTGTACGCCTCATCTCTCGGCGTCGATGGTAAAGGCTGTGGGCGTGGCGGCGTGGCGGCATTCATTGGGCCTGCTCCCTGGAGGGCGTGCGCAGTTTGCGGATCAGCTCCAGTTCGGCCTGGAAGTCCACGTAGTGCGGCAATTTCAAGTGCGAGACGAAACCGGCGGCTTCGACGTTGTCGCAGTGGGCCAGGACGAATTCTTCCTGCTGGGCCGGCGAGACGATCTCCTCGCTGTACTCACCGGCGCGCAGCGAGCGGTCCACCAGCGCCATGCCCATGGCTTTGCGTTCGGCGTGCCCGAAGGCCAGGCCGTAGCCGCGGGTGAACTGCGGCAGCTCGGTGGCGGAACCGACGAACTGGTTAACCATCTCGCACTCGGTCACTTCGATGGCGCCGATGGAGATCGGGAAACCCAGCTCTTCCGGCTCGATCCACACCTCCACTTCTCCCACCCGAATCTCCCCGGCAAACGGGTGGTTGCGGCCGTAACCGCGCTGGGTCGAATAACCCAGCGCCAGCAGAAAGCCTTCATCGCCCCGGGCCAGCGCCTGCAGACGTTCGGCGCGGCTGGCCGGGTACTCCAGCGGCTCGCGGGTGATGTCGGCGACCGGCGCGCCGGTGTCCTGTTCTTCCTTGATCAGGCCTTCTTTTGCGAGCAGCCCCAGCACCCGCGGACAGTCTTGAACAGCGGCGTCCGCCAGGGCTTCAGGGCCGGGAAATTCGCCTTCTGCCAGCAAGGTGAAATCCAGCAAACGGTGGGTGTAGTCGAAGGTCGGGCCCAGCAGTTGCCCACCGGGGACGTCCTTGAACGTGGCGGACAGACGACGGTTGAGCTGCATGGCTGAGGTGTCGATGGGCAGGCTGGCGCTGAAGCGGGTCAGCGTCGTGCGGTAGGCGCGCAGCAGGAAAATCGCTTCAACCAGATCGCCTGCCGATTGCTTGATCGCCAGCGCCGCCAGTTCGGCATCGTACAGCGAGCCTTCGGTCATCACTCGGGCGACGGCGAGCGGCAATTGCTGGCGGATCTGCTCCACGCCCAGCTCGGCGACGGAGGTGTCCCCCCGGCGCTGTTTCGCCAGCAGTTTGTGGGCATTGTCGATGGCCTGTTCGCCACCCTTGACGGCGACGTACATCAGGCGGCTCCTCTTGAGGTTTGGGACTTGAACAGCACCTGAGTGCTGCGCGGCAAACCGAGCAGTTCGTTGCCGGCGACGAAGAACACGTCGATGCCACGGGGGAAGTCGTTGCGCGCTTCGCGCTCCTGCCAGAACGCTTCCTGCAACGGCAGGCTGACGTGGTTTTTGCTTTCGATGCCCGGCCCGCGCCAGGCCAGTTGCGTGCCGCCCTGCAGACTCGGCAGCTGGACCAGCAGCGTGCAGGACTGATCGGGATAACGGTCGTTGCCCAGGTCGAAACCGCTGAGATCGTGCAACTGGCTGTCGTCGAGCAGCGCGAAGCGGGCGTTCTGCCGGTCGCTGACGATCGGGCAGCCACAATGGAAGGTCAGGTTGGCGCGAATGGCCTGGGTGTCGAACGCCGGCGCGAGCCACAGCGGCGTGTCGATGTCCAGCAAGGCCAGGCACAGGGCGTGGCTGGCCGCAGCAAGGCCTTCGAGGTGCGGCGGGGTTTGCGTGGCGAGCAGGCTTTGCGCGACACCGGGACCGGCCAGCGCCTTGAGGGCGGCGCGAAAACTGCGCTGGGCATCCAGCACCGGATCGGCAAATGCCGGCTGCAACAGCGAAGCGGGCAAGGATTGAGTGGCGAGAGAGGTGCTCATCAGTTTTCTCCTCTGACCAAGGTGAAGAAGTCCACTTTGGTCGCGGCGGTTTCGGCTTGTTGTTGGGCCCGGCGCAGGTCCTGCGCGCGGGCCAGGGGGGCGATCAGGTCAGTCATCCAGTGCGCCTGTTGGGCGCCCTGCAAATGCGCGTCGGCCAGGGCGGCGAGTTCGGCGTGGGCCTTGTCGCGCCCGGCCAGGTAGCTGAAGCCGGTGCGGCCGTCTGCCAGGCGCACCACGCAGCGGGTCACGGTCATCTCGCCGACGTTGAACGGCGCACCGCTGCCGCCCATGCGGCCCCGCACCAGGGTCATGCCGATTTCCGGCGCACGGATCAGTTGGTAGTCGGCGTCACGCAACGCGGCTTCATGGATCAGCAGTTCGGCGCGGCGGCTGCGCGAGAGCACGCCGATCCAGTGCTGGCGGGCAGCGTGGCCGGGTGTTTGGGCGTCGGGCGCGCTGGAAGAAACGGGTGTGGCAGTCATCGAGGGCATCTCCGTCAGGTGACGATCTGATACTGGAAGCGGTCGGAGCGGCTGGTGGAATGGGCTATCTCCACCGGGTTCCCGTGCGCATCGTGGGAAAGGGTGAGCACCGTCAGTGCCGGCAAGTGGCGCGGCATCAGCAGCACGCTGGCTTCCTCGCGACTGGGCAGGCGCGCGCCGATCAGGCTGAAGGTGCGGGTCAATGGCAACTGACGTTCGGTGAGAAACTGGCGCACCGAACCGCTGACGTAGTCGGCGATCAACGACGCGCGGGTGGCGCAGTAGCGGTGGCGAATCAGGCAGACCGGCTGGCCGTCGAGGCGGCGCAGGGTTTGCAGTTCGATCAGCGGCGCGTGGGGTTCGAGGCCCAGATGCCCGGCCTCTTCCGCTGTCGCCGTGCAGTGACGGCGTTGCAGCAGCACCGCTTCGACGCCATGGCCCAGCGCCGCGAGTGATTCGCTGTAGGCGCTGCCGGCCGCGACCGGGTACACCAGCGGACGGCCCAGCACCTGGGTGCCTTTGCCCTGGCGGCGCAGCAGGCTGCCTTCGCGCACCAACTCGTCGATGGCCCGGCGCACGGTGTGCCGGTTGACCTCAAAGCGCGCCGCCAGCTGGATTTCGGCGGGCAGGTATTCGCCGGCGATGTAGCGGTCGAGTTCACGGCGCAGGGTTTGCGCCAGTTCGAGGTACATGGGTTCTCGGTGTAGAGCTTCGGATTGTCTAGACAACTGCATGGCTAAAAAAAGGGTCTGCACCCTCTCCTGTCGTGGTCATTAGATGAACTGCTTGCGCAGGCGCTGGGAGAAGATGTCGATGACGCTCACCACCACGATGATCACCAGCAGCACCGAGCAGGTCTGGGTGAACTGGAAGCCGCGGATGTTTTCCCAGAGGATCACGCCGATCCCGCCGGCACCGACCATCCCCACCACCGTCGCCGAACGCACGTTGGATTCGAAGCGGTACAGCGCGTAGGAAATCCACAGCGGCATCACCTGCGGGATTACCCCGAAGATCACTTCCTGCAAGGCACTGGCGCCGGTGGCTCGAACGCCTTCGACCGGGCCTGGATCAATCGCTTCCACCGCTTCCGCAAACAGCTTGGCGAGCACGCCGGTGGTGCTGATCCACAACGCCAGCACGCCTGCGAATGGGCCGAGGCCGACCGCCACAACGAAGAGCATGGCGAAGACCATTTCGTTGATTGATCGGAACGAATCCATGACCCGGCGCAGCGGTTGATGAATCCACCACGGCGTGATGTTGTCGGCGCAAAGGATGCCCAGCGGCACCGAGCAGACGATCGCCAGCAACGTGCCCCACAGGGCGATCTGCACGGTGACGATCATTTCCTTGAGGTACGCGCGCCATTCGTGGAAGTCGGGCGGGAAGAAGTCGGCGGCGAAAGTCGCCATGTTGCCGGAGTCGCGGTACAGGGCGAGCGGGTTCATTTCCGCGCCGTGCCAGGCCCAGGCCATCATTGCCAGGAACAGGCCCCAGCCCAGGTATTGCGGCCAGCTGCGCTTGCCAGCGGCCTGGATGTAAGCAGCGTGAGTGGTCATAAAAAGTCCGGTTGCGATCGGGTGAGGCGTCATGACTGGCGCGCCGTGCCTGCACGGGGCTTACCCCCACAGGCAGGCGTGCCCCGTGCATCAACCCGCCTTGGCGGTGCCTTGTTTTTCCAGCTCGGAAATACGGTCCTGCAGCTTCGCCAGACCAGCGTCGATGTCTTTCAGGCGGGTGGCCTTTTCGTCGGCGCTGAGGGTGGTGCTGGCGGTGGTTTCAGTCTTCTGCTTGAACAGCTCGAGCTGGCGAATGGTCAGCAACTGGTCATCCGAAGACTTGAGGAACTTGCCCATCTGCATGTTCTTCAGCACGGCCTTTTCTTCGTCGGTGTCGCCGTAGTTGGCGAAGAAGTCGCGGATCTTGTTCTTCTCCGCGTCGGACATGCCCTTGCGCCAGACCATCGGGTCGGCCGGGATCAGCGGCGACTTCCAGATCACCTTGAGCATCGCGGCCTTGTCCGGCTGGGTGACTTCCAGACGGTCCCAGCTTTCGGTGTTGAAAGTGGCGACGTCCAGTTGCCCTTTGGCCACGCTGAGGGCGTTGACTTCGTGGCTGGAATTCAGCGTCCGTTTGAAGGCGGTGGCGGCGTCGACGTGGTTCTGCGCGAACACGTAGTAGCCCGGCACCAGATAGCCGGAGGTGGAGTTCGGGTCGCCGTTGCCGAAGGTCAGTTCCTTGGCGTGCTTGAGCATGTCCTCGACCGAATTGATCGGGCTGTCCTTGCGCGCAATGATCACGCTCCAGTAGCCGGGCGCACCGTTGGCGGCAGCGGTCTGGGCGAAGATTTCGCCGCCGGAACGGTCCACCGCTTCCATGGCCGCCTTGTTGCCCAGCCAGGCCACGTCGACCTTGTTGAAACGCATGCCCTGAATCAGGCCGGCGTAGTCGGAGGCGAAGGTCGCGTTGACTTTAAGCCCGGTCTTTTTCGACATGTCGTCGAGGAACGGCTGCCAGACGCTTTTCAGGTTCTGCGACGACTCGGTGGACATGATGCCGAAGTTGATGACGTTGTCGTCGGCCTGCGCGTTGCCCAGCAGGCAACCGGCGATGACAGCGGCAGACGCGAACACGCGCCCGATACGGTTCAACATGGGGAACTCCCGGAGCTGGTTTTGGGTGTGGGGTTGGGTGTTGTCTGTTACCGGTGCCGCCACCGAGTCAGGCGCGAGCCATCATCAGTCGCGACGGTCGTTCGGTGTCCCGCGCGCTGCCGTCGAACATCAGGCTGGTGTCGGCGTCGGCGCCATACAGGTCGTTGAGGAACTGACTGTTGAGCTCGGCGCCGTTGCCGTCGAAGTGAATCCGTCCGCCCTTGAGCGCCACGGCACGCGGGCAATAGCGCACGGCGTAATCCACCTGATGCAGGGTGACGACGACCGTCTTGCCGTCCCGACGATTGATGTCGGCGAGGATTTCCATGACTTTGCGCGCCGACTCGGGGTCGAGGGAGGCAATGGGCTCGTCGGCGAGAATGACTTCGGCCTGCTGGGTCAGCGCGCGGGCGATGGCCACCCGCTGCTGCTGGCCGCCGGACAAGGTCGAGGCCCGTTGCGGCGCCAGATCGGCAAGGCCGACGCGGTCAAGGTTGGCCATGGCGCGGGCTTTCTCCTGGGCGTTGAACAGCCCCAGGCTGCCACGCCAGCGAGGCATACGGCCCAGACAGCCGAGCAGGACGTTGTCGAGCACGCTCAGGCGATTGACCAGATTGAACTGCTGAAAGATGTAGCCGATGTCAGCGCGCAGGCGGCGCACTTTGCCGTTCAGCCGGCCCGAAGCCTGCACTTCCCGGCCCAGCACCTGGACGCTGCCGCCATTGGTGCGATCACAACAGGCCAGACCGGCCAGATGGCGCAACAGCGTGGATTTGCCGGAACCGGAAGCGCCGATCAGCGCAACCATTTCCCCGTGTTGTATAGACAATGCAAGGTCAACCAAAGCGGTCTTTCGGGCGAATGTCTTGTTCAAGCGGTCGACGTGGATGGCTGCGGTCATGGGCTTCTCTGGTGTTGTGATTCCAGCGTCCTGCTGGGGATGAATGATCAGCCGCACGACCGTCCTTGGCCGCGTTCGGTGCGAGTGACATTAGGGGCAGCCTGTGGCAGTTCCATGAATCGACGATGACGGCGGCGTTTCACTTCGGAGACGGTTTGATGCGGAATTTTTTGGGGGGTTTGTGGACATCAGGACGTTAAAGGGCGGTCTAGCGGCGGTGCGGGCTAGACAAGTTGGAGGGTTGTTGAGGATTCAGTGAAGGGGATTGCGGAAGGGCTGAAACAAATAATTCGTGCCGTTTGTCCGTTAGCAGAATGCGATGCCGCTAGTGGTGCCGGCTTTAGCCGGGAAAGCGTCGGGGGTCGCGCTGCGGGATTAGGGGTGTGAAGGCTGGCGTGTTCCCGGCTGAAGCCGGTCCTACAAGAGCACCGTATCCTGTCGGTGAGACCTGTGACGCGGAGCGTCAGGGGATGCATTCCCACGCGGAGCGTAGGGAACGATCACCTCGTACCTAGTGGGACCGGCTTCAGCCGGGAAGCTTTTGATCTTGATTTGCTTTTGATCTTCATACGCAAAAGGCTCAGTCACCGCCAATCGCGACTTGGGTGCAGGCCGAACGCAGACTACGCGCAGTGGGCCGAGCCGCATGGATGCGGCGAGAGCGCCGTTGCGGACATGGATGTCCGTTCGGCGCGGGCCCACGGAGCGTCGTCGGAGTGAGGGTATCCCGACGAAGGAGGGACCTAGCCAGGAGCAAGCACCCTTGGTTACTTGGGGTGCTTTTCCAAGTAACTCGCCGAAGGCGAAACAGTCTGCCCCCAGGCAGACGCCCTTGATCTAGATCCGGAAAGTGCCGACCAGATGCTGCAGCCGTGCCGTCTGATGCTCCAGATGCGCACAAGCATCCAGAGTAGATTTCAGGTTATCGACGCCCTCCTGATTCAGCGTATTGATCTCCGTAATGTCGACATTGATCGACTCCACCACCGCCGTCTGCTCCTCGGTCGCGGTCGCCACCGACTGGTTCATGCCATCGATCTCACTGATCCGGCGGGTCACGCTATTGAGCCGTTCGCCCGCCTGATTGGCGATGGTCACACTGTTCTCGCTCTGGCGCTGGCTCTCGGTCATGTTGATCACCGCATCGCGCGCGCCGACCTGCAACTCTTCGATCATGCCCTGCACCTGCTGCGCCGAATCCTGGGTGCGGTGCGCCAGATTCCTCACCTCGTCCGCCACCACCGCAAAACCACGCCCCGCTTCCCCTGCCCGCGCCGCTTCGATGGCAGCGTTGAGCGCCAGCAAGTTGGTCTGCTGAGAAATACCGGTAATCACTTCCAGAATCTGCCCGATGTTGGCGGTCTTGTTGTTCAGCGTTTCAATGTTGGCGCACGACTCGCTGATCTTCTCCGACAGCTGATTCATCGCCGTGATGGTCTGGCTGACAACGCCCTGCCCTTCGCTGGCCAGTTGCGTGGCCTCGCTGGAATGCTGCGACGCCAGCGCGGCGTTCTGGGCGATTTCCTGAGCGGCGGCGCCGAGCTGGTTGATCGCAGCGGCCACACTGCTGGTGCGGCTGGTCTGCTGATCGGAATTGCCCATCGACGAGTTCGAGGCGCCGACAACGCGGGCCGCGACTTCACCCAGCTGCCCGGCGGTGGAGGCCACTTCGCGGATCGAGCCGTGAATACGCTCCACAAAACGATTGAACGACTGCGCCAGCGCGCCAAACTCATCCTGGGACACGATGGCCAGACGCATGGTCAAGTCGCCTTCTCCGTCGGCGATGTCCTGCATGGCACGGCCCATCTGGTGCAACGGCTGCATCAGCACGCGGATCAACAGGCCCAGCAGCACCATGATGATCGCCACAGCGATAACCATCGCGAAAATCGCCGAAGAGCGGAATTCGCTCAGCATCGAGTAGGCTGCGTCGCGGTCAAGCACCAGCGCCACGTACCAGTTCGCCGACGACAGCCCCTCCACCTTGGTAAACGAGATGATCTGCGCCTTGCCGCCGGACTCGATTTCCGCCACGCCCGGCGCGATGGTTGGCGCACCGTTCGGGTAGGCTTCGCTGACGTTCTTGAGGATCAGCTTGCTGTCCGGGTGAATCAGAATCTTGCCGTCGGCGCTGACGATGTACGCATAACCGTGGCCGCCGAAGCTCAGCGAGTTGATGGTCTTGCTGATGGCGTCCAGGGAAATGTCCGCACCCGCGACGCCGATCATCTGCCCTTGCTGGCGGACCGGCGTGGCCAGTGTCACCACCAGCTTGCCCGACGAAGCTGCGATGTACGGCTCGGTGACGATAATGCCCTGCGCCGCGTCGGCCGCCTTGTACCAGCCACGGGCCCGCGGGTCATAGTCGGCCGGGCGATTGCCCGTCGGCACGGAGAACATCACGCCGTCCTTGCTGCCGAAATAACTGAGCTGGAAATTGTCCGGATACACCGGCAAACCTATCGCCCGCTGCAAGCTGCCCTGGGCCGGACCGTCCACCGCGATCTGCTGGGCCATGGAGTTGAGCAACTGCGTGCGGCTGTCGAGCCAGGTTTGAATGTTTTGCGTGGTCAGACTGCCCATCTGTTGAAGTTCGGAGGCGACGCTGTTCTTCAGGGTTTCGCGCTGGCGATAATCGTTCACCAGAATAAAACACGAGAAAGCAACTACCACGATGAGTGCAGCGGCCAGCAAGATCTTTTTGCTGAAACCCAGACGTTTGATCATATGCGTGTGTCCATAACAGAGATGACAGCGACAAGAGTGCGATGCCGATAGGTGCGCTGCGCTTTGCACGGGTGCTGCAGGAAAGAGAAGGCACGGCCTGAAAGATGTTTCGGCAGCGAACCCGGGGAATTTAGGGCCGGTTGTCGATGAAAGTTGAGTGCTGTTCTATGAGGGGAGAAATAGTTCAACTTCAATTCAATTGCGGGGCATTAGTTCAAGTAGTGGATCCAATAAAGACCGTTGGTTGTATAGGGCTTATATAACCGAGCTAAATACAGGCAGGTTTAATAGCCAATCTGTTTGCGCAGCCAATTGCGACCGACTCCGACGGTAGGACCAGCTTCAGCCGAGAAGTTTTTGAGGGATCACACCCGATCGGTCATCGCTGCCATGGCCACGGAGGTGGCAGCGGTGCGGGTTTCGACGCCGAGTTTGATGTAGATGTGTTCCAGGTGTTTGTTCACCGTTCGCGGGCTCAGTTGCAGGATGTCGGCGATGTCTTTGTTGGTTTTGCCGCAGGACACCCAGCGCAGCACTTCGATTTCCCGGTCGGTGAGCTGGAAGCGGCGGGACAATTTGCCGTAGGCGGATTTGTCTTCGAACGTCACCGGCTGCGACGCCGTGCGGGCGGTTTGCAGGATGCGCGCGGTGCGCAAATGTGAAGCGACCCGGGCCAGCACTTCGGCGCACTCGATCGGCTTGGTGACATAGTCGATGGCGCCGGCCTCGAAACCCTGCACCACGTGCTCGCTGTCGGTCAGCGCGGTCATGAACAGCACGGGGATGTTGGCGGTGTCCGGTTGCGCCTTGATCTGGCGGCAGGTGTCGAAGCCGTTCAGGCCGGGCATCATCGCGTCCAGCAGAATCAGGTCCGGACGCCGACGCTGGATGCGGGTCAACGCACTGTGCCCGTCCAGCGCCACCAGCACCATGTACCCCGCCTCGTCCAGCGCATCGGACAGCAGCGCCAGGTTATCGGGTACGTCATCGACGATCAGGATGACGCCGTTTTCAGCGGCTCGGGTCATGGCGTCCATTAAGGGCCTCCTTCAGTTGAAGACTGAGTTCATCCAGGCGAAAACCGGACGCCAGGGTTCGCAGGCCGGTGACGAAACCGGCGCTGTAGGTGTTCTCGCGCTCGATGGCGTCGAGTTTTTGTTGAATGCCACGGATGTAGCCCAGGCCGCACAGTTCATACAGCTCTTCCAGATCCTCCCGCGACGGCAACACCCCCGGCGTCTGCACGAGCAACGGGGCGCTGCGCAAACGCCGCTGCCAGGTCAGTTGCAGATGATGCTGAATGCGGTCCAGCAGTTGCGGCAAATGCAGGGGTTTGGCCAGGTAGTCATTGCACACCTGCAGGCTGCGTTCCTTGTCATCGGCGAAGGCATTGGCGTTGGCCGACAGCACGATGATCGGCGCCAGGGACAGCGCGTTGCGGCGGATCATCCGACTGGTCGCCCAACCGTCCATGTCCGGCATGGACAGGTCCATCAGGATCAGGTCCGGGTGCAGCAGCGACACCTGCCTGACCGCCTCTTGCCCGTTGGCCGCCTGCGCCACGTCAAAACCCAGCGGCATGAGCATGCCGCTGATGACCTTGCGGTGCTCGATGTGATCGTCCACCACCAGAATCAGCCGCCGCGGACCGTCGTAACCGATGACGTCGTGATTGACGTCGATGATCGCCTTGGGCACCCGCACTTCGGACAGGAACAGACGCACCTGAAACCGCGTCCCTTCCTCGGGCTGGCTGCTGACGGACAGGGCGCCGCCCATCAACGCCGTGAGCATCCGCGTGATGGTCAGCCCCAGCCCCACGCCGTTGTCTTGCCGTACCAGCCCGCCCCGTTCGAACGGCTGGAAAATCCGTTCGATCTGTTCCGGCGCGATGCCGATCCCGGTGTCGATGATGTCGAAGGTCGCTGTTTCACGCCGGTAACTGACGCGCAGGCAGACTTCTCCGCTGTCCGTAAAGTTGATCGCGTTGCCCAGCAGGTTGATCAGAATCTGCCGCACCCGCTTCTCGTCGCCGCGCACCACCTCCGGCATGCGTCCGATCAGCTCCAGTCGAAAGTGCAGGCCTTTCTCCCGGGCCGTGCTGGCGAACATTTTCTCCAGATCGTCGAGAAACTCCTGGAACAGGATTTCCGTCGGCTCCAGCCGCAGCTTGCCGGCTTCGATCTTGGCCACGTCCAGCAGGCCGTCGATCAGCGACAGCAAATGCGAACTGCTGCGCATGATGGTCGCCAGGGAATCCAGGTGTTTACTCGGGGTGGCGACGTCCCGCTGCAGGATCTGGGTGAAACCGAGAATGCTGTTGAGCGGCGTGCGCAGCTCGTGGGAAAGCCCGGTGACGTAGCGACTCTTGGCGGCGTTGGCGGCCTCCGAAGCTTCCTTGGCCTCCTGCAGCGCCTGATCGGTTTTGTGGTGCGCCTCGATTTCCTGCATCAGCAACGCTGTCTGCCGCTCGGATTCTTCCAGGGCCACGCGCCGGCTCTCGCGGGTCAGCACCACCCACCAGGCCAGTACGCCGGCGAATACGCAAAAGGTCAGGAACGCTTTGAGAAACGCCAGCATCAGGGTGTGATGCACCTGCGGTGATTGATCGATCAGCCCATGTGAAACCTGGCTGTAAATCATCGTCAGCGCCCCGGTCAGGGTCAGCACCAACACGGTAAGCAGGCCCAGGTAGTGCGCCAGCCGGGTGTGCAGGTACTGGCGCGGCAAGCGTGGCAGGAGGCGGCCGATCAGGTCCTCGAATTGCATCGACAGCCGCGAGCGGGTTTTGCATTGATCGCCGCAACGGGCGTCCAGCGAACAGCACAACGAGCAGATGGGCGAACCGTACGCCGGGCACCAGGCCATATCCGGGGTTTCAAAACGATTGCTGCACACGCCACAGCGCAGGCTGGTCTGGCGGCCGAGGGGGAACAGCAAACCGGGGTCGCTTTCCCGGGCGATGTAGTAACGGCCTTTGGTCAGCCAGGCGATCAACGGCGCCGCGACCAGGGCGCTGGTCAGGGAAATCAGCGGCGGCGCAGCCCGCGCCACCTCCCCCAGCGCACCGAAATGGGCACACATCGACAGCAATGAGGCAATGAACATAGCGCCGACGCCCACCGGGTTGATGTCGTAGAGGTGCGCGCGTTTGAATTCAATGTACTTGGGCGACAGGCCGAGAGGCTTGTTGATCACCAGATCGGCCACCAGCGCGCCGATCCAGGCGATGGCGACGTTGGCGTACAGGCCGAGCACTTCCTCGATGGCATCGAACACGCCCAGTTCCATGAGGATCAGCGCGATAGCGACGTTGAACACCAGCCAGACCACCCGGCCCGGATGGCTGTGGGTGACACGGGCAAAGAAGTTCGACCAGGCCAGGGACCCGGCGTAGGCGTTGGTCATGTTGATCTTGATCTGGGAAATGATCACGAACAGCACCATGGCCGCCAGCGCCCATTCCGGCGAGGCAAACACGTCGTTGAACGCCACCAGGTACATCTGCGTCGGCTCGGCCGCGCGCTCGATGGGCACTTGATGTTGCAGGGCGAGGAAGGCGAGAAAGGCGCCGGCCATGATTTTCAGGCCGCCGGGGATGACCCAGCCGGGCCCGGCCATCAGCACCGCGGCCCACCAGCGCTTGCGGTTGCGGCGGGTTTTCTCCGGCATGAAGCGCAGGTAGTCCACCTGCTCGCCGATCTGCGTCACCAGGGACAACGCCACGCTGAACGCGGCACCGAACAGTAGCAGATTGAACGTGCCGCCCTCGCCCTCCCGGCCGGCAAAGGTGGTGAGGTCGGACAGCGCGTCGGGGTTTTTCCAGATCACGAACACGTAGGGCACGATCAGTAACGTCAGCCACAACGGTTGCGACCACATTTGCAGGCGACTGATCAGGGTGATGCCGTAGGCCACCAGCGGGATGACGATGATCGAGCAAATCACGTACGCCAGCGCCAGCGGAATGTGGGTGTACAGCTCCAGGGCCAGCGCCATGATGGCCGCTTCCAGGGCGAAGAACAGGAAGGTGAAACTGGCGTAGATCAACGAGGTGATGGTCGAGCCGATGTAGCCGAAGCCGGCGCCACGGGTCAGCAGGTCCATGTCCACGCCATAGCGCGCGGCGTAGTAGCTGATGGGCAGCCCGGTGAGAAAGATCACCACCGTCATGGCGATGATGGCCCACAAGGTGTTGGTGAAGCCGTAGCTCATCACCAGCGCGCCGCCGATGGCTTCCAGTGCCAGGAACGACACGGCCCCGACAGCCGTGTTGGCGATGCGGAATTCCGACCATTTGCGAAAGGACTTGGGCGTGAAACGCAACGCGTAGTCTTCCATGGTCTCGTCGGCGACCAGACGATTGTAATCGCGGCGCACCTTGATGATGCGTTGAGAGCCGGAGGGTCGCACTGAGGGGTTCCTGATGAGAGAGAGCGAATTCGCCACTCACCGTCCTTGCTGGCGCGAAACTGAGAACTGTGTTCAAACAGCAACTTCTGTGCCGCGGGCGCAATCATGCCTCGGTCCGGCGTTCCCGGCCCTACGTCAAATGACGTACGCGCATACGTCACGCTGCGTATACCTCGATTCCCGCGCCCGCCTCATCCTTGCTCGCAGCTCGCGACGGACCCTCACCCGGCCGCCGCGAATCACCAGCACAGGAGCGGGAACATGGATTCACGACTGACAGGCCCCACGCGCTTTTTCCCCCGACGCCTGGCATTGGGGGCGGCAGCCCTTTCGCTGATCGCCGCCAGCGTGTTCAGCCAGATGACCCTGGCCGACGATGTCAACACCACGGGTCTGGCCGTCACGCCGACCGAAGTGACCGTCGGCCAGCTGCACTCGGCCACCGGCACCATGGCGATCTCCGAAACCGGTTCGATCCAGGCCGAACGCCTGGCCATCGACCAGATCAACGCGTCGGGCGGCATCCTCGGTCGCCAGATCAAAATCGTGCAGGAGGACGGCGCGTCCGACTGGCCGACCTTCGCTGAGAAAGCCCGCAAGCTGCTGGTCAACGACAAGGTGGCCACGGTGTTCGGCTGCTGGACCTCGGCGTCGCGTAAAGCGGTGTTGCCGGTGTTCGAGAAAGAAAACGGCCTGTTGTACTACCCGACCTTCTACGAAGGGCTGGAACAGTCGAAAAACGTGATCTACACAGGCCAGGAGGCCACCCAGCAGATCCTCGCCAGCCTGGACTGGATCGCCAAGACCAAGGGCGCCAAGACCTTTTACCTGATCGGTTCGGATTACATCTGGCCGCGCACCTCGATGAAGATCGCCCGCAAGCACATCGAGAACGTGCTCCACGGCACGGTCGTCGGCGAAGACTACTACCCGCTGGGCAATACCCAGTTCGGCTCGCTGATCAACAAAGTCAAATTGAAGAAACCTGACGTGGTGTTCGCGGCGGTCGTGGGCGGCTCCAACGTGGCGTTCTACAAGCAGTTAAAAGCCGCGGGCGTTGATTCCACCAAGCAGACGCTGTTGACCCTCTCGGTCACCGAAGACGAACTGCTGGGCATTGGCGGCGAGAACATGAAGGGCTTCTACGCCTCCATGAAGTACTTCCAGAGCCTGGATAACCCCAACAACAAAGCGTTCGTCGAGGCGTTCAAGGCCAAGTACGGCAAGGATTCGGTGATGGGCGACGTGACCCAGGCCGCCTACCTCGGTCCGTGGTTGTGGAAAGCCGCGGTCGAGAAAGCCGGCAGCTTCGACGTCGACAAAGTGGTGGCGGCCTCCCCGGGCATCGAGCTGAAAACCGCGCCCGAAGGCTACGTGAAGATTCACGAAAACCACCACCTGTGGAGCAAGACCCGCATCGGTGAAGTCCAGGCCGATGGCCAGTTCAAGGTGGTTTACGAGTCGGACTTGATTGAGCCGAATCCGTTTCCGAAGGGCTATCAATAACACCTGCTGACATGGCGCGCTGATCGTTCCCACGCTCTGCGTGGGAATGCCGGTCCGGCCGCTCTGCGGCCATGCAGGACGCGGAGCGTCCGGGCTGCGTTACCACGCTGAGCGTGGGAACGATCAAGCACACGTGGATGGCCAATCAATTTTTCACCTCGGAGACCATCATCATGGAATGGCTATCGGAATTTGGTGCCATCGCGGCCATGCAGGGGTTCAACGGGCTTTCCGTGTTCTGCGTGCTGTTGTTGATGGCCCTGGGGCTGGCGATCATCTTTGGTCAGATGGGCGTGATCAACATGGCCCACGGTGAATTCCTCACCATCGGCGCCTACACCACTTACCTGCTGTCGACCCTGGTACAGACCTATTGGCCGTGGATGCAGCCGTACTATTTCTTCTTTGCCATCGCGTTGTCGTTCGTGGTGGCCGGTGCCGTGGGTTGGGTGGTGGAGTGGGTGATGATCAGTCGCCTCTACCACCGACCGCTCGACACCCTGCTGGCGACATGGGGCCTGTCCCTGGTCATGCAGCAAGCGTTCCGTTCCATCTTCGGCGCCCGTGAAGTCAGCGCCAACCCGCCCGAATGGCTGATGGGCGCGGTCAACCTCACCGAATCCATCGAAATCCCGCGCAACGGCCTGTTCGTCATGGGCCTGACCGGGCTGATGACCGGCGGGATTTTTCTCATGCTGTACCGCAGCCGCTGGGGGTTGCACGTCCGCGCCACGGTGCAGAACCGCATCATGAGCCGGGCGGTGGGCATCAACACCCGCAAGGTCGACCGCATGACCTTCGCCCTGGGCTGCGGCGTTGCCGGGGTCGCGGGGGCGGCGTTCACCACCATCGGTTCCACCGGTCCCACCGCCGGCTCCCTGTACATCGTCGACACCTTTCTGGTGGTGGTTTTCGGCGGCGCGGCCAGCCTGTTCGGCACCATTGCCTCGGCGTTCGCCATTGCCCAGACCCAGTCCCTGTCGGAGTTCTTCATGAGTGGCTCGATGGCCAAGGTCCTGACCCTGTCCATCGTGATCCTGATCCTGTTGATGCGCCCCCAGGGGTTGTTTGCCAGCAAGGTTCGTAAATAAGTGTGCGCCAGAGAGGTAGCCCCATGAACGCGCTAAATAAAATGCTCGGTGGACGCCAGGGCGTGGTCGGCCTGCTGATCCTCGCGGCCCTGATCCTGGTGGTCTTCCCCCTGACTCTGGACGCCTTTCGCCTGAACATGGTCGGCAAATACCTGACCTACGCGTTCGTCGCCGTGGGCCTGGTGTTGTGCTGGGGGTACGGCGGCATTCTCAGCCTGGGGCAAGGGGTGTTCTTCGGCCTGGGCGGCTACTGCATGGCGATGTTTCTAAAGCTGGAAGCGTCCGATCCGGAGAGCACCAAAATCCAGTCGACTCCGGGCATTCCGGACTTCATGGACTGGAACCAGATCACCGAACTGCCCTGGCTGTGGGTGCCGTTTCACAGCTTCACGTTCACGGTGATGGCGGTCATCGTGTTGCCGGTGCTGCTGGCGTTGATCATTGGCGTCGCGCTGTTCAGACGCCGGGTGGGCGATGTGTATTTTTCCATCGTCACCCAGGCCATCGCGTTGATCCTCACGGTGCTGATCATCGGCCAGCAAGGCCTGACCGGCGGGATCAACGGCATTACCGATCTCAAAACGCTGCTGGGATGGGACATCCGCAGCGACAGCGCCAAACTGCTGTTGTACTTCATCAACGCAGGCCTGCTGTTCGCCTGCATCCTGTTCGGCAAATTCATCCTCAATTCCAAACTCGGCCGGCTGCTGATGGCCATGCGCGACAAGGAAGAGCGGGTGCGGTTCTCCGGTTACGACGTGGCGGCGTTCAAGGTGTTCGTGTACTGCGTCGCGGCGTGTTTCTCGGCCATCGGAGGGGCGATGTTCGCCTTGCAGGTGGGGTTCATGTCGCCGTCGTTCGTGGGCATCGTGCCGTCCATCGAGATGGTGATCTTCGCCGCCGTCGGTGGGCGCATGTCGCTGCTGGGCGCGGTGTACGGCTCGCTGCTGGTGAACTACGGCAAGACCTATTTCTCCGAGTCGTTCCCCGAATTGTGGCTGTACCTCATGGGCGGGCTGTTCATCGCCGTGGTCATGTATTTCCCCAACGGCCTGGCCGGTTTGTGGGAAAGCCACGGGCGCAAATGGTTGTCGGGTTTCACGCGCAAGCCGGCACCGGTGATTGCCTCCCCTGCCCCGGTCATCACGCCACCCCCCGCCCCCGCCGACAAGAAAGCCGCCAGCCCGCTGGAGATTCAGCCATGACCCGCCCGACAGGCTTTCAGATGAACAAACCGGTCCTGGCCATTGAGGGCCTGACCGTGTCCTTCGACGGTTTCAAGGCGGTGGATGACCTCAACCTGTACATCGACCGCAACGAAGTGCGGGTGGTCATCGGCCCCAACGGCGCGGGCAAGACCACGGTGCTCGACCTGATCTGCGGCAAGACCCGGGCCACGGGCGGCAGCATCCAGTTCAAGGACCGCGAGCTGACCACCATGAACGAGTACGACATCGTCCGTGCCGGGGTCGGGCGCAAGTTCCAGACGCCGTCGATCTACGACAACCTGAGCGTGTTCGAGAACCTGGAGATGTCGTTTCCGGCGGGACGCTCGGTGTTCGGCGCGCTGTTCTTCAAGCGCACCCAAGAGGTGCTGGACCGGGTCAATCAAGTGGCCGCCGACATCTTCCTCGGTGACCGGCTGCAACAGCAGGCGGGTCTGTTATCCCACGGCCAGAAGCAGTGGCTGGAGATCGGCATGTTGCTGATGCAGGACCCGGAACTGCTGATGCTCGACGAGCCGGTGGCGGGCATGAGCGTCAGCGAGCGGGCGCAAACCGCCGACCTGTTGAATCGCATCAGCCAGGGCCGCTCGGTGCTGGTGATCGAGCACGACATGGAGTTCGTCAAGAGCATCGCGCACAAGGTCACGGTGCTGCATCAGGGCAAGGTGCTGGCCGAAGGCAGCATGGAGTCGGTGCAGAACAACCCGAAAGTCATCGAAGTCTATCTGGGCCATTGAGGAGCGCAGCATGTTCCACATTCAGCAGCTGGCGTGTGGTTATGGCCAGAGTCAGGTCCTCCACGACCTGAGCCTCTCGGTGCAGAAGCAGGAAATCGTCGCGGTGATGGGCCGCAACGGTATGGGCAAGACCACGCTGTTCAAAAGCCTGATGGGCATCCTGCCGCAATGGGGCGGCCAGGTTCAGCTGGACGGCGTGGACGTGTCCGCCATGGAAACCCACAACCGTGTCGCCCAGGGCATGGCCTACGTGCCCCAGGGCCGGATGATTTTTCCGTCCATGAGCGTGCTGGAAAACATTCAGACCGGCCTCCCCGCCTCGGCCGGCGGCAAGGTCCCGGAAGACCTGTACGCGCTGTTCCCGGTGCTGTTCGACATGCGCGGCCGACGCGGCGGGAACCTGTCCGGCGGCCAGCAACAGCAGCTGGCCATCGCCCGGGCCCTGGCGACCAATCCCAAGGTGTTGTTGCTCGACGAGCCCACCGAAGGCATCCAGCCGTCGATCATCAAGGACATCGCCCGCAGCCTCAAAGAGATCCGCACCCTGCGCAACCTGACGATCATCGTCTCGGAGCAGGTGCTGTCCTTCACCCTGGAAATCGCCGACCGCTTGCTGGTGATCGAGAAAGGCCGCTTCGTCATCGAAGAAACCCGGGCCAATGTCGATGAAGCGACGATCAGTCGGTATTTGTCGGTGTAGCAAGGCCCGGAGACATGCAGCGTCATTAGCACCTACCGAGAACCCAAGGAGAACCCCCATGACCGATACCTTGATCAAAGTCGACCTCAACCAGCCTGTCACCGAAAACGAGCAGATCCACAACCGCTGGCACCCGGACATCCCGATGGCCTGCTGGGTCAAGCCGGGGGATGATTTCATCCTCGAAACCTACGACTGGACCGCTGGCGCGATCAAGAACGACGACGATGCCAGCGACGTGCGCGACGTCGACCTGACCACCGTGCATTACCTGTCCGGGCCGGTCGGTGTGCATGGCGCCCAGCCCGGCGACCTGCTGGTGGTGGAGCTGCTGGACATCGGCGCCCGAGCCGATTCGCAATGGGGCTTCAACGGCTTCTTTTCCAAACAGAACGGCGGCGGCTTCCTCACCGAGCATTTCCCCCTGGCGCAGAAATCCATCTGGGATTTCAAAGGCATGATGACCAGCTCCCGGCACATCCCCGGCGTCGAGTTCGCAGGCTTGATTCACCCCGGTCTGATCGGCTGTCTGCCGGACCACAAGATGCTCGCCGAGTGGAACCGGCGCGAGCAGGAACTGATCGACACCGACCCGGACCGCGTCCCGGCACTGGCCTGTCCGCCCTGCGCCAGCACGGCGCATCTGGGCAAACTCAAAGGCCCGGCCCGCGACTTGGCCGCCGCCACGGGCGCACGCACCGTGCCGCCCCGTGAGCACGGCGGCAACTGCGACATCAAGGATTTGTCCCGGGGCTCGAAAGTGTTCTTCCCGGTCTACGTTGACGGCGCGGGTCTGTCCGTGGGCGACCTGCACTTCAGCCAGGGCGACGGCGAAATCACTTTCTGCGGCGCCATCGAAATGGCCGGCTGGGTGCACATGCGCGTCGAGCTGATCAAGGATGGCATGGCCAAATACGGGATCAAAAACCCGGTCTTCAAGCCCAGCCCCATCGTGCCGAACTACAACAACTACCTGATCTTCGAAGGCATCTCGGTCGACGAAGCCGGCCAGCAGCACTACCTGGACGTCAACGTCGCCTACCGCCAGGCGTGCCTGAACGCAATCAACTACATGACCAAGTTCGGTTACTCCCCGGCCCAGGGTTATTCGCTGTTGGGCTCGGCACCGGTGCAGGGTCACATCAGCGGCGTGGTCGACATCCCCAACGCGTGCGCCACCTTGTGGCTGCCGACCGAGATCTTCAAATTCGACATCAACCCCAACGCCAGCGGCCCGACGAAATTCATCGACGGCACCGTGGACTTGCCGATCGCGCAGGATAAATAACGCCGGGCTGACTCCCGACCTGCAGGCGCGAATGAATCCGCGCCTGCAGCATGCACTCTGACGAGAGGATTTGAGCCATGCCCCTGTACGAATACGACTGCCCTGACTGCGGGGATTTCACTTCGCTGCGGCCCATGGCCGAGAGCGCGCTGCCGTGCGAGTGCCCGGCATGCGGCGCATCGAGCCTGCGGGTGATTCTGTCCGCGCCGGGGCTGAGCACGATGGCCGGCAACACCCGCACCGCCATCGCCCGGAACGAGCAAAGCGCCCACGCGCCAAAAACCATGGACCAGTACAAAGAGAGCCGGGGGCACCCCAGCGGCTGCAGTTGCTGCGGCCCGACGAAAAGACTCCAACCCACCAAAGCCAATCCCCACGCCCTGAAAGGCAAGCCGGCGGGCCGACCGTGGATGATCAGCCATTGATTGACTCATGGGGCCAATTCGCCCCTTCACGTCAGGTAAAGGGGGCAGTAAAGGGGCGAGCGGCCGCGCATCAGTGCTGCGACACCAGATGACAGCGCACCGATTCCCCAGCGCCTTTTGCCGGTAGTAATGCTTGCGGCCTTTCGCAGCCTTGGGTGGCTTTCGGACAACGATCCCGAAAAAAACACCCCGTCGGCAGCGTCCGATTGCCCGGCAGTTCCGTCGGCGCCGACACCTGGGCGTCGTCCACCGTCACCCCGAGACGCGGCACCGCCTCCAGCAGCAATTGCGTGTAAGGGTGACGCGGCCGCTCCAGTACTTCCGCCGCCGTACCCAACTCCACAATCTGCCCCAGGTACATCACCGCCACCCGGTCAGCCATGTGCCGCACCACCGAGACGTTGTGAGAGATCAGGATGTAGGTCAGGTCGCGACTGCGCTGCAGCTCGGCCAGCAAATTGAGGATCTGCGCCTGCACTGAGATGTCCAGTGCAGAGGTCGGCTCGTCCAGTACGATGATGTCCGGGTTGGACGACAAGGCCCGGGCAATCGCAATCCGCTGACGCTGGCCCCCGGAAAACTGGTGAGGAAAGCGATCAAGGTATTCCGTGCGAATGCCCACCTGGGCCGCCACCTTCTCCGCAATGCCACGCATTTCCTGACGCGGCGCCGAACGCTGGACGAACAACGGCTCGGTGATGACTTTCCACACCGGCAGCCTGGGGTCGAGGGACGACTGCGGGTCCTGAAACACAATCTGCACGTTGCTGCTTCGTTCCTTGTCGCTGTTGTAGATCCAGTCGAGTCGCCCGGATGTTGGCTTGATCAAGCCCATCAGCAACTGCGCCAGGGTGCTTTTGCCGCAGCCGGATTCGCCGACCACGCCGAGGGTTTCGCCGGCACGAACCTGGAGATCGATGCCATTCAGGGCATGGGCCAAAGCCTTGGGCCGACCGAGCCAGTCCTTGCCCATCGGGTAATGCACGCGCACATCTTGCAGACCGAGGATGGTCGGGCTCTCGCCAGGCGATGTCTGCAGGGCTGAATGGATCATGGCCGCGACTCCTGTGGGGTGGCGTGTAAGGGCGCGCTCAACCAGCAGGCGCTTTTGCGGTCGGCGGCGGCGTCGATGGTCTGCATCGGCGGGCGTTGCAGGCATTGGGCCGTGGCATGGGCGCAGCGATCCAGGAACGTGCAGCCTAGCGGCAACGCCGACAGATTGGGCACCTGTCCGGGAATGGTCTTGAGGTCCTGGCCCGGTTCGACTTGCTCCGGCAATCCGCTGAGCAGGCCCTGGGTGTACGGATGCCGGGGGTCCGCCATCACTTGCGCGGTGACGCCCTGCTCCACCACTGCGCCGGTGTACATCACGTACACCCGGTCGCAGAACTGCGACACCAGCGCCATGTCATGGGTGATCAGCAGAATCGCCGTGCCCCGCGCCCGGGCCTTTTCTCGCAGCAGCAACAGCACTTGCCGCTGCACCGTGACGTCCAGCGCGGTGGTCGGCTCGTCGGCGATCAGCAATTGCGGATCGCAGGAGAATGCCAGCGCAATCATCACCCGCTGACGCATGCCGCCGGAAAGCTCGAAGGGGTAGCTGTTCATCACCTGCTCGGGGTCGGCGATGTGCATGTCCCGCAGCAACGCGATGGCCTTGGTCTTGGCGTCGGCTTTGCTCAGCCGTTGGTGATGAATGATCACGTCAAGCATCTGCCGACCGATGCGCCGGGTCGGATTGAGCGCGGTCATGGGTTCCTGAAAGATCATCGCAGCGTCGCGGCCACGCACGCTCAACAGGTCCTTTTCTTTGGCGGTGAGCATGTCGCGGCCGAGAATGCTCAGGCTGCCACTTTTCACCTCGTAGGCGCGCTCCGGCAGCAGGCGCAGGCTGAGCATCGCGGTGACCGACTTGCCGGAGCCGGACTCGCCGATCACACCGACGATCTCGCCAGGATTGACGTGCAGCGACACGCCGTTGAGGGCCTTGACCGTGCTTTTGTACGCCGGAAACTCGATGCGCAGGTCGTCGATGACCAAGACCGGCGCTTGCGCGACAAGGGGTTGTTGAACGGAAGCCTGCATGGTCATTTCCCCTGCTGCCGTGGGTCGAGCAAGTCACGCACGCCGTCGCCCAAAAGGTTGAAACCGGTGGCGGTGATCAGAATCGCCACGCCGGGAAAGGTCGAGTACCACCATTGATCGAGGATGTAGTTGCGCCCGGTGGCGACCATCGCGCCCCACTCCGCCGTCGGCTGTTGCGCGCCCAGGCCAATGAAGCCCAGGGCCGAGGCCATGAGGATGGCGCTGCCGATGTCCAGGCTCAGTTGCACCAGCAACGGCGGCATGGCGTTGCGCGCCACGTGCCAGATGACCATGTGCCAGCGCCCGGCGCCGAAGGTTTCGGCCGCCTTGACGTAACCCATCTGGCGGATGCTCAGGGCCTGCCCCCGGGCCAACCGCACGTAGAAGGGAATCCGCACCAGGGTGATCGCCAGCATGGCGTTGAACAGGCTCGGGCCCAGCGCAGCGGCCAGGGCCATGATCAGCACCAGCGACGGCACCGACAACATGATGTCCATCAGGCGCATGATCAGCCCGTCGAAACGCCCGCCGATGATCCCGGACATGCAGCCCAGCAAGCCGCCGGCAAAACACGAAGCGAAGGCCACGAACAGACCGACGCCGACGGATTGGCGGCTGCCGTACAACACGCGGCTGAACAGGTCGCGGCCCACTTCGTCGGTGCCGAACCAATGGGCGGCGGACGGCGCGGCCAGGCGCTGGGTCAGGTTCAGCGCGTTGGGATCATGGGACGCGAGCCAGGGCGCGAAGGCCATCACCAGCAGCACCATCACGGTGATCAGCAGCCCGGCCATGGTCAGCGGACTGCGGCGGATCTGATGGGCCAGATACGCCCATTTGTCCTGCCAGCGCGAGGCGGCCGGCAGTGGCGCCACGGCGGGCGCGGTGATCGGAGTCGTCATGTCAGTTGACCTCGCCAATGCGCGGATCGATCAGGCGGTACAGCAGATCGATCGCCATGTTCAGCAGCACGTAAATGAAAGAGACCATGATCGCGAAGCCCATCACCGCCGGGAAATCCAGCGACTGGATCGACTTGACCACGTAGGCACCCATGCCGGGCCAGGCGAATACGGTTTCCGTGAGCACTGCGCCGTAGAGCAGATCACCCAGGGTCAGGCCCAGTACGGTGACCGAGGGAATCAGCGCGTTGGGCAAGGCGTGACGCAGAATTACCGCCCACTTCGACAGGCCGTAGGCGCGCGCGGTACGGATGTAATCTTCGCCGAGCTGGTCGAGCATGGCCGAACGGATCTGCCGCGCGACGACGCCGAGGTTGACGAAGCCCAGGGTGATGGCCGGCAGAATCAGGTGCTGCACCGCGTTGAAAAACAGCCCGGTGTCGCCGGCCAGCAGCGTGTCGATCAGGTAGAACCCGGTAACGGTTCGGGGCGGGTCCAGCCCTTCATCAAGACGACCGCTGCCGGGCAGCCAGTTCAAGTGGCCGTAAAACAGCACGATCAGGCCCAGCCCGAGCCAGAACGCCGGGGTCGAAATCCCGGTCACCGCCAGGGTTCGCGCGAGCTGGTCGATGAAGCGGTTGTGGTACACCGCCGAGAGCACACCCAGCGGCACGCCCACCAGAATCGACAGGGTCAGCGCCGCCAGCGCCAGTTCCAGCGTGGCCGGGAAGAACGCCTGCAAATCTTCGAGCACCGGGCGATGGGTGCGAATCGACGTGCCCAGGTCGCCGTGCAGCAGGTCGAGCATGTAGCGGCCGTATTGTTGATACAGCGGCAGATCCAGCCCCAACTGATGGCGGATGTTGTCGACGATGGCGTCGGTGGCGCGGTCCCCGGCGATCAGTCGCGCGGGGTCGCCCGGAATCAGGTGCGAGATGGAAAAGGTAATCAGAGAAACGCCGAACACCACCAGCAGCAGGCCGCCCAGGCGTTTGCGCAGCATATTCAGGAAGGCCATGGGGCACCTCGGTCACGCAGTCGATCAATAACGCGAAACAGCTCGCGGACACAGCGCTGCTTCACCGGGCCCCGCCTCCCTTGCAGGGCCCTGTGAGTCACAGCGATTTACGGGATGCAGCGCTTACTTGGTGATCGTGCCGACGTTGAACACCTGTTCCAGCATCGGGTTGAACACGTAGCCCTTGACCTTCTCGCTCATCGGCAAGGTGTAGGCCTTCTGATAGAGGTAGGCGTAGACGCTGTCGTTGAGCACGATCTTCTGCGCCTGCTGATACAGCTCGGTGCGCTTGGCCATGTCGTTGGTGGTCGCCGATTCACGGATCAGCTTGTCCACCGCCGGGTTGTCGTAGAACGAACGGTTGCCGGCCAGGCCTTTCAGCTTCGAGTCGAAGAAGAAGTTCATGAACATGTAGGGGTCGGCGAAGTCCGGGCTCCACGAGCCGATGGCGATGTCGAAATCACCGGTGCCCAGGCGCTCACGCATGCTGGCGTTGGCGAGTTTTTCCAGCTTGAGATTCACGCCCAGCGGTTGCAGGCCGGCTTGCAGGGTCAGGCCAATCGGCTCCCAGTTCGGGTCCTTGTCGGAGTACATGAACGTCAGGTTGCTGACCTTCGGCGACACTTTCCCAAGATCGGCTTTGGCCTTTTCCATGTCCTGCTTGAACGCCGGCAGCTTCTCGTCGTAGGCCCACATGCCCTGGGGGATCGGCCCGTTCAGCGGCTTGGCTTTGCCTTTCAGGATGCCGTTGATGATGCCGTCGTAGTCCAGGGATTCGACGATCGCGCGCCGCGCATCGGGGTTGTTCATCGGCGCTTTCTGGGTGTTGAGGTACAGCAGCGTCACCCGCAGCGACGGGTAATCGCCGACGACGATGCCGGACTTTTTCGCCAGCGCTTCGAGCTGGTCTTCGGGCATGTCTTCGATGATGTCCAGGTCACCGTGTTCCAGCTGCAGACGACGCACGGAAGCCTCGCCGATGATCTTCACCACGACTTTTTTCAGGGTCGGCTTGGGGCCGGCGTAGTAGCTGTTCTGCTCCATGGTCAGGGTCTGGCCTTTCTGCCAGTTGACCAGCTTGAACGCGCCCGAACCTGCGGTGTGGTTGGACAGGTAGGCGTCCGCGCCTTCGGTTTTCTTCGCAACATCCGGGTTGATGATCGCCGCGCCGTTGTGGGCCAGCGTGGAGAGGAACGGCGCGTACGGAGCTTTCAGGGTGAAGCGCACGGTCAGCGGATCGACCACCGACACGGCCATGTCCTCGGGGAAGGCGCCGGACGGGCCTTGTTTGAGTTTCATCACCCGGTCGAAGGAGAACTTCACCGCCTCGGCGTTGACCTCGGCGCCGTCATCGAATTTGTTGCCGGGCTTGAGCTTGAATTCCCAGGTCAGGTTGTCCGCCGAGGTGGTCCAGCTGCTGGCCAGCTCCCCTGCCACTTCGGTGCTGCCCTTGCCGTTTTCGACCTTGTAGGTCACCAGCCGCTGGTACGCCGGGTAGGTCACGGTCCAGTCGTTGTTGTCGATGGTCACGGCAGGGTCGAGGGTCTGCGGGTCGGACGGCTTGCCGATCATCAGGGTGTCCTGGGGCACGGCTGCGCTGGCCGATTGCCAGGCGCCGAGGCCCATGGCGGTGCAGAGGACTGCCATCGCCAGCGTGCGTGGGGTAAGGAGTGATTTCATGCCGGTTCCTTGATCGTTCGAGGTCTGAAAGTTCGTCAGGTTTGTTATTGAAGCTATACCGGGCAGTTCAAGCTCACAGGCCTCAGGCCTGCGAAATGGCGCGCCCTGCTCTTGCGAGGTCGGGTGACGCCAGATTCAGCCGGGATTCATGGTTGTCCCGGTCGTGTGCGGTGTTGCGTGATGCGTGATGCGTTTTTAGTGAGCGGGCTGGATCGAGCCGTCGTCGATCAGCGGATAGTCATCGGCGTCGGGCAGTTCGTAGTGCCACCACTCGCTGTCGATGTAGGTGAAGCCTGCCGCCAGCATGATCCCCAGCAACAGCAGGCGGTTGCGCTGTATGTCGGCGGGCAGATCAGCGAAGAACTGATGGGACTGCTCGCGCATGTCGTCGAAGCCGGTGCCCATGTCCAGGGCGTTGCCGCTGGCGTCGATCAGGGTCAGGTCCACGGCCACGCCCCGGGTGTGGTGGGAACCCAGGCTGGGGTCGCGCACGTATTCGGGGTTAGGCAGCGCCTGCCACAGCAGGTATTGCGCGTACCCCGGGCGATAGGCGTCGAAGATACGCAGGCGCAACCCGGCCTGTCGCGCCAGGGTGCTGGCCTTGCGCAGACAACGCTCGGCGTCGCGATGCAGCAGGCAGCGCGGGTCCTGGTAAATCTGCTTGCCGGCGAGGTTGTCGACGCCGGCGTAGATCAGGTCGACCTCGACCTGCAGCGCGTGGGCATCGACTTCGACGAGGGGGCTATTCACGTAACGAAACTCCAGATCAGCGTGTTCATTCATCATGTATTGGGGACGATGCTTCCCCCCGTAGGACCGGCTTTAGCCGGGAAGCCTTATCTATTCAAACTGGCCAAACAGTTGTTGCAGCTCACGGTTCTTCGCCAGCCTCTGGTCGAGGTGGTCGCCGTATTTATCGGCCACCGCCGACACCATCAAATTGAACAGGCAGGTCAGCGGCGCCAGGGAATCCCAGAACTGCCCCACATCGGAATTGAGCTGCAGCAGATCGCTCGGGTAATCCCTGGCCCATGGGCAGTGAAAGTCGGTGATAAACGCCAGGCCTACGTTCTGTTGATGGGCGACTTCGCAGAAGGTCCGCGTCACGGCGGAATAGGTTCGGAAGTCGGCGATCACGGCGTAGGGATTTTCGAACTGGGAATTCAGTGATTCGGCGTAGGTGCCGGACAAACCATCGACGTAGTACACCTTGGGCCGGATGTACTCCAGGTGACTGAAAAACGCGTTGAGGATGCCGCGGGTGGTCTGGATGCCGACGATGAACACCGCGTCGGCGCTGTGCAGCCGCTCAACGATGCGGGCGAAGGTTTCGCCACGGGCCAGGGCGTAGACCCGCTGGATCGCTTCCAGCTCACGGTTCATCGAGCGTTCCAGCGCATCGCCCTGGGTGTTTTCTTCACGAAAGGCGCCGAGCCGATCAGTGATCACCCAAGGGCTGGCGCTGTCGCCGCGCAGGCTCTGTTTGACGTCGTCGATATTGCGATAGCCCAGCGAACGCAGGAAGCGCCCGACTGAAATGCCGGTGGTGCCGGTCTGCTGGGCGATGCTGTCAGCGGTCTCGAACGGCAGCTTCTGCGGATTGGCTAGCAGGTAGCCGGCGATGCGCTTACCCGTCGGCGTCAGATCGCTGAACCGTTGTTCCAGTGCATCGAGGAAGGGACGCTTTTCCATGGGAATTCCGCTGATGGAGCCGGGTTGCGTGGACCGGGATAATGTTATCCGGCGGTCATTTTGCAACAGGATGTTAGCAACATAACATCGTGTTTCACGGCCTTACAACGATTTTTTCAAGAGATTTCAGGCGGGGGATTTTGGTGATTCAGGGTGGTGCGGACGAGAGAGGAAATGCCCTTTTTGTGGGCGATATTCACTGGTACAGGATGACCTAACGGGAGCCGACCGGTGTGCGGAAAGACCACTTCAGGCGAGACATCTGCGGACTTGAGCCCGAACTTGACCACCGGCTACAACGGAACCCGCGAAGGGCGAATAATTCGCCGATCCACGGGGACCGTCGTAAGCAACAGCGAGTTTTTTACCGCCCTCCTTCGGAAGACTTTTCATCCTTGAATATCTGGGAATATCTGGCTATCAAGCAGATGGCGGCGATTCCCCTGTTGGCTCAGTGTGAACACTGAAGGCCTTGCAACGGAATCGCTGCACTCATGACCCGAGAATCCGGGCAAATGATTCTCTTGCTGTGTTCAACTTGAAAGCGGCAGCCAGCAGATCCGTTCCGTTTTGAACCGCGTACAGCCTCAACACCGTCAGTTCCGGATACTCGACTGAGCCATTTGATCCAAAACCAGTATCGATCGAACCATTGGGAGTTACCCTGTACAGACGAGGCTGAGTGTTCCCATTGTCGGATTTAGCAACGAGATAACGCCCTTCACCGTCAACCTGCATGGTCTTAAAGGCAGCCGTAGAATCTATTACAAGCGGGTTCCCATTATTGAATGTGCCGTCGGCAGCGCCATTGTCGGCCAGTCTCATCAGCGCAATCTTGTCGTCGCCTTGTTCAGGAAACGTAAGGAGCACCGTACTTTTGCCGTCAGCTGAGACATCAAGCTGCAGCAATCTATGCCGACCGCCCTGGCCAGTAATCATGACTCTTCCGCCGGAACCAAAGGTGGAATCAAGTGTGCCATTGGGCGTGAACCTGACCACCACACCCTGAACTGTACCGTCCGAAGTGGTCTCCCCAATCGCAATGAGTCCCCCCTGGTCATCTACACCATAGTCAGTCCAGTTGTTACCTATGGTTTTCGAATCCAGCTTGAGAAAGCCGCTGCCGTGAAACCCCGTATCCGGTAATCCGTCCGACGTTATTTTGACAAGATAGTTCGCCGAATAATATTCAGGACGGTCGGCATTGCTTGGGATGCTCGACAGGAAAAAGCTACCGCCTGCCCCTTTTCTTTCACTCCGTCGAAAGGTAGCAAAGCGAAGATTTAACTCATTTGAGGGGTCGCTAAATTCAAATGGCTGGCGGTTTTCAAAGATGGCTGTGCCATTACCGGTACTGCCGAAGTTTTTGTCCAGTTCCCCTGTTGAAGTGAGCCGCAGTGCCGCAGAGGAAGTGTAATAACCGGGATCGTTGGAGATGGCTATGGCGTCCCCCACACAGGTAATCGACCCATCCGAATCAAAGATCATGCCGTCAATGACGATGTATGCGGATTCGGCAATTCCAACCAGCAACGACGGTAACTCCAGCCTCCCGCCATTGAAGGAGGTATCCAGAGGACCGTCGGCGTTGTAGCGAGAGATCCAGCTTTTCCTCTCTACAGTTTGTTCCCCTTGGTCGCTATTCTTTCTAGGTAGATCCCCTTCGCCGACCACGTAGAATCGTTGACCGGCATCCGGATTTGGGTCGATGAATACTGCCAAAGGGACTGGACCGCTAAAAAAGAAGTATGGGTCCAGCTCTCCACTCGCCCGAGAGGCGGGAGGGTTTTCACTGCCTGCTTCCCCGAAAAACCTGAAGAGCAAAACTTCGGATGGAAGCGTTTTCTGATCCTGAGCAACCGCGAGTATATCCGTACCTTTTTGAATCCCCAGCCTGCGGAACCCACTAAGATTGTCATAAGTTCTGGAGCCGTTAATACCAAACTCGCTGTCCAGAGTCCCATCAGGCATTATCCGCGTCATGCGTGCATACTGCTTCGATACGGCATCCTGTCCAGCCACGATGATTCGTTCTTGTTTATCCAACTCCATGTACACCAACGCATCTGAAATGCCGCCCATCTCGCTCAGCAAAAGCGCTCTACCACCATTGAAACTTGCGTCCTCCTTCCCGTTCTTGTCCAGCTTCATGACACCAAATTCCACGCTTCCCTGCGATTGCAGGTCCTTGACTGAAAGCAGGATGATGACTTCGCCGCCATCCAGGACCGTGACTTTTTTAGCATAAACGTTGGCCCCTTCGATCTTGATGATCTGCTCACCGCTATTGCCGAAGCCGGAATCGAGTTTACCGGCCGAGGTATATCGAGCCAGGACCCCCTCCATAGCATTGGGGCCCTGCGCCCTGCCAGCAAGCGTGATGCTTCCATTACCATCAATCCCATAGTCCACCCATTGCAGCCCGCGTTCTGGACTGGCCGCAGGTAACGTCAAGACGCCGTTTGTCCCAAACGTGGTCACGGGGGCGCCGTTCTCGTCAATTTTTAGCAGATGGTAGGATTCAACCTGGGTGTTGTAGTTGAAAAGACTGCAACAGAAAAGTATGTCTCCACTTACCTGTACAGTGCGCCGGATGGTGACAAATCCATGGGTAGCAGCTTGAGTGTGCGGCGGACGCGAGTTATCAACGTGAGATAAATCAACACCGCGGCTGGCCGCTTCTTTAGACAAGTCGACCTCGTAAATCATCCGCCCCTCATTCCCGAAACCCTCATCGATTGCGGCTGAGGTGCCTAAGGTGGTAATACGGATTGCCGCAGGTTGGAGATATCGACCGGATCCGGTATTAACTTCCGTAACGCCAACGCAGGTAATTTTGCCGTTGTTATTAAAAATCAGCCCCTGAACATCCATGACGGCTCTTAAACTGTCATCGACGAATGGAAGGGCCAAGTTCCCAAAAGCAGGATCAACAGCACCCGTCGGCAGCCGCCCAGCTATCACACTTGGGTTACTGGCACTCGTACCGTAGGTAATGACATAAATCCTTTGATCAGTATCTGTCGTTGGATCAGTGATAAACGGATCACGAACATATCTGACATAACCACTGCCGCCGAATTGCAGATCCTGATCCCCAGCAACATGCGCGGCGTTGGCAAGAGAGGTGCTTCCGTTGCGATTATCGTTACCCATGACTTTTCATCCTTTGAATGTGTTTGCGGTTTCCAGAGCCTAGCGCCTGGCCTGATCACATTCAAACAGGATGAAATCCACCTGATTTATTGCGAATTAGAAAATCCCTTTGAATACATCAGCTTGGAAATTGATAGTGCGGTTCGCAATTGAACTTACTTCCAAACAATCTAAATGCTTATAAATAACCGAAATAAGGATTACCGTACTATTCCCTTTTATCCTGCAACGTACCACTGCTCGCAGCGAGTACGCCGCCTGAACTACAGACGCTGTGCATTGCACACAGCGCCCACTCGACCCGCAGGTGGTTAGCGCAAATTAGTCTTCGCCAATTCCAGCACCATATCCGCTTTACCGTTCATCACGGCCTTGAGCATGAACAGGCTGAAGCCTTTCGCCTGGGCGAGTTTGATCTTCGGCGGCATGCCCAATTCCTGTTTCGCGGTCACCACATCCACCACCACAGGCCCTGGATGTTCGAAGGCTTTCTTCAGCGCATTGGGCAGGTCCGCCGAGTCTTCCACGCGAATGCCCAAGATCCCAGCGCCGATGGCGATGTTGGCAAAATTGGTGCTGTTGAAGTCAGTGTCATGGGGCACATAACCGCCGGCCTGCATTTCCATCGCCACAAAACCCAGCGAGCTGTTGTTGAACACAACCAACTTGACCGGCAAGTTCAACTGACGGATCGACAGCAAGTCGCCCATCAACATCGACAACCCGCCGTCACCGCACAGCGCCACCACTTGCCGTTGCGGGAACGCCGCTTTCGCGCCCAGCGCCTGTGGCATCGCGTTAGCCATGGAGCCGTGGTTGAACGAGCCGAGCAGCGAGCGCTTGCCGTTCATGGTCAGGTAACGCGCCGCCCACAGGGTCGGCGTGCCGACATCGACGGTGAAGATCGCGTCCGGGTCGGCGTAGGCGTCAACCAGTCGCGTCAGGTATTGCGGATGAATCGGCTCGCCATGGCCTGACGGCGTGGCCAGTTCATCCAGCTCGTCGCGGGATTTGGCGTAATGATCCAGCGCCTTGTCGAGGAACTTGCGGTCGGTGTGGGCCTTGAGGCGGGGCAGTACGGCGTCGAGGGTTTCAGCGACACCGCCGGCCAGACCGATGGCCACTGGCACGCGACGGCCGAGGGCGGTCGGGTCGATGTCGATCTGAATGACCGTGGCTTTTTCCGGGTAGAAATTGCGGTACGGGAAACTGCTGCCAAGAATCACCAGCGTGTCGCAGGCCATCATCGCGTGGTAGCCGGAGCTGAAACCGATCAGCCCGGTCATGCCGACGTCGAAGGGGTTGGCGTATTCGATGTACTGCTTGCCGCGCAGAGCGTGAACCACCGGCGCAGACAATTTCTCCGCCAGCGCAACCACCTGATCGTGGGCCTCGGCACAGCCAGCGCCGGCCAGAATCGTCACTGCTTTCGACTTATCCAGCAGGTCCACCAGGCGTTGTAAATCGGCTTCTGCCGGGATGACCCGCGCAGGCGCGTGATCCACCCACTGGGGTTTGATGTCCGGCGCGGCACTCAGGGCGACGTCGCCGGAAATCACGATCACCGCCACGCCGCGCTGGCTGATGGCCGCGCGCATCGCCCGTTCCAGCACCCGAGGGAACTGCTCGGGGGTGCTGACGGTTTCGACGAAGTGGCTGCACTCCTTGAACAGGTCGGTGGGGTGGGTTTCCTGGAAGTAATTCAGGCCGATCTCGGACGACGGAATCTGCGCCGCGATGGCCAGGACCGGCACACCGCTGCGATGGCAGTCATACAGGCCGTTGATCAAGTGCAGGTTGCCCGGGCCGCAACTGCCCGCACACACCGCCAGCTTGCCGGTGGACGCCGCTTCCGCCCCGGCCGCGAACGCCGCGACTTCTTCGTGACGGGTGTGCATCCACTTGATCTTGCCCAGGCGCTGGAGGCTGTCGGTCAGACCGTTCAGGCTGTCGCCGCTGACGCCCCAGATCTTCGAGACGCCGGCCGCGGCGAGGGTTTGGGCGAGGTAATCGGCGATGGTTCTGCTGGACATGGGGCAAGTTCCTTGTCGAGTCGAATGAGCGCGCGGTGCCGGAACAGACATCACGCGTGGTCTCAAATCGACCCGTCACGCCGGGCACAGTTCAGTGCGTGTGGGCAAACGTGCCCACCCACACCTGCCTGCTATCACACCGGCGGCTGGCCCGGCGCCTTGCTCGGCGCGGCGATCTGCACCTTCGGGTTGATTGGCGTGACACTCGGCGTCGCGTACTGCTGTTTCAGATGGCCGTCCTGATCCAGCAGCCAGGCATCAAGGATCTCCCGCACCACGGGACCCGCCACGCGTCCGCCCGCCTCGCCGTTCTCGATCATCACCGCGACGACAATCTTCGGATTGGCCGCGGGGGCAAAGCCGACGAACAAGGCGTTGTCGCGGTGCCGTTCCAGAGTCTTGTCGCGGTTGTAGCGTTCGCCCTGCTTGATCGCCACCACCTGCGCGGTGCCGCTCTTGCCAGCGATGCGGTACTGCGCACCTTGCGCGGCCGCACGGGCGATGCCGCGCGGGTCGTGCATCACCGCTTGCATGCCGTTGTTGACCTGATCCCACTCGTGGGAATCGCGCAGCACGATGTTCGGCATCGGATGCTCGTCGACCGGCGCCACGCCGCCGATTTCCTTGGCCAGATGCGGACGGTGCCAGATGCCTTTGCTGGCGATCAGGGTCGTCGCCTGGGCCAGTTGCAGCGGCGTCACCTGCATATAGCCCTGGCCGATGCCGAGGATCACCGTTTCCCCCGGGAACCAGGCCTGACGCCGGGTGATGCGCTTCCATTCTTTCGACGGCATCAGCCCCGCCGATTCTTCAAACATGTCCAGCGAGACCTTCTGGCCGATGCCGAACATGGTCAGGTAATCGTGAAGGCGGTCGATCCCCAGCTTGTGGGCCAGGTCATAAAAATAGGTGTCGTTGGAGCGCATGATTGCCGCGTACAGGTCCACCCAGCCATCGCCGCTGTGGTTCCAGTTGCGGTACTTGTGATCGAAATCAGGCAGCTGGAAATAGCCCGGGTCGAACACCCGCGTAGACGGCGTGACGACCCCGCTGTCCAGCCCGGCAATCGCCACTTCCGGCTTGATGGTCGAACCCGGCGCATACAAGCCGCGCAGCACGCGGTTGAACAGCGGTCGGTCGACCGAATCACGCAGCGCCGAATATTCCTTGAAGCTGATGCCGGTAACGAACAGGTTCGGGTCGAAGCTCGGCTTGCTGACCATCGCCAGCACTTCGCCGGTGGCCGGATCGATCGCCACCACTGAGCCGCGACGATCGCCCAGGGCATGTTCCGCCGCCTCTTGCAGCTTGATGTCAAGGCTCAGGGTGATGTTCTTTCCGGCCACCGGATCGGTGTGTTTTAGCACGCGCAACACCCGCCCCTGCGCGTTGGTTTCCACTTCTTCGTAGCCGACATGGCCATGCAGCTCGCTTTCGTAGAAGCGCTCGACGCCGGTCTTGCCGATGGACTGTGTGCCGCGGTATTCCACCTGATCGAGCTGAGTCGCTTCCTTCTCGTTGATCCGCCCGACGTAGCCGATGGAGTGGGCGAAGTGCTCCGCCAGCGGGTAGTGGCGAACGAACTGCGCCTCGACGTCCAGGCCCGGCAGGCGGAACTGATTGACCGCCAACAGGGCGATCTGCTCTTCGGTGAGTTCATACAACAGCGTCACCGGCACGAAGCGGTGCGGCGAGTTTTTCATCGCCTTGTCGAAGATGATGCGGTCCTCGTCGGGCAGATTCAGGATCTGCATCAGTTCGTCGATGACCGCATGCCAGTCGCCTGCGCGCTCGCGGGTCATGGTCAAGTTAAAGCTAGGCCGGTTGTCTGCGAGGATCACGCCGTTCCGATCGAAGATCAGCCCGCGCTCGGGCGGAATCGGCAGGACATGGACGCGGTTGTTTTCGGAGATGGTCGAGTGGTAGGCGAATTCGGTGACTTGCAGGAAGTACATGCGGCACACCAGCGCGACGCTGAGCATGGCCACGAACACGGCGCAGGCGATCAAGCGTTTGTTGACCAGCCGGGTTTCCTTCTCGTGGTCTTTTAAAGGTATTGGATCGGGCATTTCTGCAGCTACTCGGTGAACAGATGGACAGCACAGTCAGCACCCCGTGTGAATAGGCGGGACGCAAATGGCGTGCACGATACCAAGAAGTGCTCCTGGCGACGGACTCGGCTTTATGAAGATTCTGTCAGGTTCGAGCCGCCGCCCGCGCTGACACTCAAACCGTAAGGCCCGATTAGGCGAAACGACACGCGCCGTCGCCGGCTCATTGTTACTCGAAAGGACCGTGACTGTTACGGGATCGGTAAGAGTCATTTACAGAATTCACTCGCCGCAACACCTCGTAACACATCTATCATGCCAGTTGGCGTGAAAAAACAGGGATCAGTTACGGCAACTCCCCGCCCAGCGTGCGCTATTCGGCCGCCGGGCTGCCAGAGACCCAATGTCACACCCCGCCAAGAGCCACTTGCCGTGCACATCGTATGCGCGGCAATACCCGTGATAAAGAACGCAGAGCACAGCCCCGGCACGGACCATTCCCCAATGGCCTGTGGGGGCGTGGTTTTGCAGGAGCCCTGAATGACAGAGAAATCCAAAGGCCTCACCCGCCGCCAGTTGCTGAAAGGTTCAGCCACGACGCTGGCCGTGGGCGCCGCCGCTACGGCCCAGGCCGCCACCGTCGTTGGCGTTCCGCAGTGGGTGCCCTTCGACCACAACGGTCCGATGCACTACGACACCCCCGGCTGGCAGTTCTTCACCGATACCGAGGCCACTGCGGTGGAAGCCATTGTCGCCCGACTGATTCCTGCCGATGACCTCAGCGTCAGCGGCAAGGACGCCGGTTGCGCGGTGTTCATCGACCGTCAGCTGGCCAGCGAGTACGGCACGTTCAGCCGTCTGTACATGCAGGGGCCGTTCGTTCAGGGCACGCCGATGCAGGGTGACCAGTCGGAACTGGTGCCGCGCCAGCGCTATCGTCTCGGCCTCGCAGGCTTGGAAGGCTATTGCCAGAAGCAGTTTCAGAAAAGCTTCAGCGGCCTGACCGCAGAACAACAGGACAAGGTCCTGACCGGTCTGGACAAGGCGGAAATCACGCTGGACGGCATCGACGCCAAGCTGTTCTTCCAGCAAGTGCTCGGCAACACCATGGAAGGCTTCTTTGCCGACCCGGTCTACGGCGGCAACCGCGACATGGTGTCGTGGAAAATGATCGGCTTCCCCGGTGCCCGCTACGACTACCGCGAGTACATCGGGCTGCACAACCAGAAGCTGAATCTGGTGCCGCTCTCCATCATCGGCAGCTCCGCCTGGACCAAGAAGGGTTAATTCGACATGGCCAAAAAACTACCTTCCACGGACGTCGTGGTTGTCGGGCTCGGCTGGGCCGGATCCATCATCGCCAATGAACTGGCTGACGAAAATCTGAAGATCATCGGTTTCGAACGCGGCCCTTGGCGCGACACCGCCGCTGATTTCAACGTCGCGTCGGCGGCGGACGAACTGCGCTACAACCGCCGTCAGGACCTGATGCTGAGGACCCGGCAAAACACCACGACCATTCGTAACAGCGTGACCGAGACAGCGCTACCCATGCGCAGCTGGGGCTCGTTTCACCCGGGCAACGGCACCGGCGGCGCGGGCAACCACTGGGCCGGCATCACCTTTCGTTTCCAGCCCCATGAATTCCGGCTGCACAGCCACCTGACCGAGCGTTACGGCAAGGAGTTGTCGCCTGAATTGACCTTGCAGGATTGGGGCACCGACTGGGACGAAATGGAGCCGTTCTACGCCAAGTTCGATCGCCTTGCGGGCATCTCCGGCAAGGCCGGCAATATCAAAGGCGTGATCCAGGAAGGCGGCAACACCTTCGAAGGCGCGCGCTCGGAGGAATACCCGAACCCGCCGACAGCACAGACTTACGCGCCGACGCTGTTCGCCGAAGCCGCGAAGAACCTGGGCTACAAGCCGTTCCCGGTGCCCTCGGCCCTGGTATCGCGTCCGTACGTGAACTCCCTTGGCGTGGCCATGGGTGCCTGCACATTCTGCGGTTTCTGCACCAACTACGGCTGCGCCAACTACTCCAAAGCCAGCGCCATCACCACGGTGTTGCCGGTGCTGGTGCGCAAGCCGAACTTCACCGCGATGACCAACTGCGAAGTCCTGCGCGTGACCATGGACAGCAGCGGCAAGCGCGCCACCGGCATCGTCTACATGGATTCGAACGGCGAAGAGTGGGAACAACCCGCCGAACTGGTGGTGATCAGCGCCTTCATCTTCGAAAACGTGCGCCTGATGCTGCTCTCCGGCGTCGGCCAGCCGTACGACCCGGTGACCAACACCGGCACCACGGGCCGCAACTACGCCTACCAGACCGCCAACAGCGTGCGCATGTTCTTCGATGACAAGAACTTCAACCCGTTTATCGGCGGCGGCGCCATCGGCATGGGCATCGACGAATTCAACAACGACAACTTCGACCACTCGGGTCTGGGTTTCGTCGGCGGCGGCAGCACCCGCGTGACGCCGATCGGCGCCGCGCCCATCGACTCCCGCCCTCTCCCGCCCGGCACCCCGGCCTGGGGTTCGGAGTGGAAGAAAGCCACGGTGAAGAACTACGCCAGCACCATGTCCATCGGCTGCGAAGCAAGCAGCTACGCGACCCGCACCAACTACCTGTCGCTGGACCCGACCTATAAAGATCCGCTGGGTCGTCCGTTGCTGCGCATCACCTTCGACTTCCCGGAGAACGACCGCAAGATGGCCGCTTACGTCACCGGCAAGGTCGGCGAAATCGCCAAGAGCATGAACCCGCGGCAGATGGTGCCCAGCTCCCAGCAAGGGCACTGGAACAGCGCGCCGTATCAGTCGTCGCACATCGTCGGCGGTTTCATCATGGGCGCCGACCCGAAGAACAGCTCGGTGAACAAGCACCTGCAAGTGTGGGGCGTGCCGAACCTGTTCGTGGTCGGCTCTTCCGCCTTCCCGCAGAACCCGGGCTACAACCCGACCGGCACCGTCGCGGCGCTGGCCTTCAAAGCGGCGGATGCCATCCGCACCCGCTACCTCAAGCGTCCAGGGGAGATGATCAGCGTATGAAGACTCTTCTGACGGTCTGCGCAGGCGTTATCGGCCTGTCTGTTTCCCTGGCTCATGCCGCAACCGGCGCCGATTCCTACAACATCGTGGAAAAAGGCCGCTATCTGACCACCCTGGGCGACTGCACCGCGTGCCACACGATCCCGGGCAAGCCGCTGTTCTCCGGTGGCGTGATCCTCGACACGCCGTTTGGCAAGCTGGCTGGCGCCAACATCACCCCGGACCCGGCGACCGGCATCGGCCGCTGGAGCTTCGAGGATTTCCAGAACGCCATGTCCAAGGGCCACGGCCTGGACGGCAAGCGTTTGTACGGCGCCATGCCGTTCACCGCGTACACCAAGGTGCTGCGTGAGGACAATCTGGCGATCTTCGCGTACCTGAAAACGGTCGACCCGGTGGAAAACAAGGTTGAAACCAACCAGCTGCCCTTCCCCTTCAACGTGCGCACCAGCTTGATCGGCTGGAACCTGATCAACTTCAAGGAAGGCGAATTCAAAGCCGATCCGCAGAAGTCCGAGCAGTGGAATCGCGGCGCGTACCTGGTGGAAGGTCTGGGCCACTGCGGCACGTGCCATACGCCGAAGAACCTGATTGGCGGTGACAAGAACGATCAGTTCCTCACCGGCGCCAATCTGCAGAGCTGGGTCGCACCGAACATCACCTCCACTGGCCACGATGGCATTGGTGCGTGGAGCGAGGCGGACATCGTCAAGTACCTGAAGACCGGCGCAAACCGTTTCGACATCGCCTCCGGGCCAATGGCCGAGGAAGTCGAGCATTCTTCGCAGCACTGGAAGGATGAGGATTTGCTGGCGGTGGCGGTGTACTTGAAGGACGGTGCCAAGCCGGTTGAGGCGGCCAAGCCAGTCGCTGCGGATGATGCGGCGATGGTGGCGGGCAAGGCGATTTATGCGGATCGCTGCTCGGCGTGTCATACGCCGACCGGTGAAGGCGCGGCCAATCTGTTCCCGAAACTGGCGTTGGCACCGTTGGTGAACAGCAACGATCCGTCGTCGCTGATTCGTGTGGTGCTGGCGGGCAGTCGTGCGGGTGCGACGGATGCTGCGCCGACAGCTCCGGCGATGCCGGCGTTTGGCTGGAATCTGTCGGATGAGAATGTCGCGGATGTGCTGACGTATGTGCGTAATACGTGGGGCAATGCGGCGCCGGCGGTGTCCGGTTCGGATGTGAAGGATGTGCGTGAGGGGTTGAGGGCGAAGTAGTTTTTCCGCCTGCATGACGTTGGAGATCAAGATCAAGATCAAGATCAAGATCAAGATCAAGATCAAGATCAAGATCAAGATCAAGATCAAGATCAAGATCAAGAGCGTCTGCCTAGGGGCAGACGTTTCGCCTTCGGCGAGTTACTTGGAAAAGCACCCCAAGTAACCAAGGGTGCCTGCTCTCGGTTTGGCCCTTCCTTCGTCAGGGTTCCTTCACTCCGGTCTCGCTCCGTGGGCCCTGCGTTCAGCCTGCACCCAAGTCGCGATTTGTGGTGTCTGAACTTTTTGTGTTTGAAGATCAAAAGCAGATCAACCGCTTCCCGGCTAAAGCCGGTCCCACTGGCTGCACGCGTTGCTTTTAGTGGGACCGGCTTTAGCCGGGAAGAGGCCTGTTTGCGCACCGATATCGTCGGAGGGTGAGCTGGATACCCACCCATCATTCACTTGTACGATGTCTTATCACGAGGTATTACTAGCGGCCCGTAAAAGAATAATAGAACGGAGATCGCTACATGGACTCATTCCTGTCCGCCTTGCCCCCGCACGCTGAAACCGCTGGTCACTCAAGCGGCAACACGCGCCGCAGTTTCCTGAAAAAATCCCTCGCTGTTTCCGCCACGCTGGCCACCGTGGGCAGCGCCGCTCTGCCCCGCCTCGCGTCTGCCGCAGAACCCCTGAGCCAGCGTTACCCGGATCCGCTCATTCACATTCTCGACGACAGTTTTCTCGAACTGCGGGTTTTCAACGCCAGCGTGGAAAAACTCGCCACCGGCATGCGTTGGGCCGAAGGGCCGGTGTGGGTCGGCGACGGGCGTTACTTGCTGGTCAGCGACATTCCCAATAACCGCATTATGCGTTGGGACGAAATCACCGACACCTTCACGGTGTACCGCGAGCATTCCAACTTCTCAAACGGCATGTGCCGCGATCGCCACGGCCGCCTCATCGTCTGCGAGGGTTCGACCACGACCAGCGAAGGCCGGCGCATCACCCGCACGGAATACAACGGCACCATCACCGTGCTGGCCGACAGCTTCGACGGCAAACCCTTCAACTCCCCCAACGACATCGTCTGCAAAAGCGACGGCTCGATCTGGTTCAGCGACCCGCCCTTCCAGACCAGCAACAACTACGAAGGCCACAAAATCACCCCGACCCAGCCCCACGCCGTCTACCGCATCGACGGCGAGAGCAGGAATGTCACCCGGGTGATCGACGACCTCGCCGGCCCCAACGGCCTGTGCTTCTCCCCTGACGAAAAGACCCTGTACGTCGTCGAAGGTCGCGCCAAACCCAACCGCCTGATCTGGGCCATCGCGGTCAAGGACGACGGCACCCTGGGCGACCGCCGCAAACACATCGAAGGCCTGGACTACGCCGCCATCGACGGCATGAAGTGCGACGAAGCGGGCAACCTGTGGTGTGGCTGGGGCGGCAACGGCGACCCCAAGGCCGACCTCGAAAAACTCGACGGCGTGCGGGTCTTCAACCCCCAGGGCAAGGCCATCGGGCACATTTCGTTGCCAGAACGCTGCCCGAACCTGTGCTTCGGCGGACGCGAAGGGAATCGGTTGTTCATGGCGAGCAGTCACTCGATTTATTCGTTGTTTGTGAATACGCGTGGGACTGGGTTTGTGGTGTAAGGGGCTGGCTGGATCACAAGACGGTCAAACGACCGTCTACCTCCGCACTCTTGGACTTAAGGGGACCGTCCCCTTAAGGATTTAAGTGTCACAGTCCGAAAATATGAAAATGTCCAAGTTGAAATGCCTCGCTCAGCTCAACTTCCTCATTAACGTCCCCCTCACTCAAACACTTGCATGGCCTATTCTCCAGCGCTGCGCGCACTAGATCATGTAGCGCCGACGATTTAAAATTGACCTCAAGCCATAGTGTACTGTCATCATCATGGCTCAAGCGTGCGTCATAATCCGCTTCAGGCTTAGAATTTTGATCTTTCAAGTACAAAAATTCTTGATCTGCTCGAACGCAAGACTCACTCGCCTTTAAAGAATCCATAATGCGCTGAGCTGTAAGATCGTTGGAAAATACCAATCTATATTCATGACTCATGAGCAATTCGGCCTCCCTCGAACTGTGGGTAAATCAATGGGAATACGAATGCCGATATGACTTTTGTTTGGATCCGTCGTGCCGGTGCCATGATCATCTAGAGTGTTTTTCAGAAGGATTCACTTTATTGAGCGAAAGGAGTCCGACCCCTTTAACAGTCCCTCTAAGCCTGATTGGTCGCAGGCGAGCGAGATTTTCTGCCCCCAACGCAGGGCAGGTCTTTCATAGGGTGCCGGTGCAAAAGATCGGTATCGCGCCTGGCGTTGCGAGTTGCGCCTGCCCACCGGCCTTACGCCCAAATATCAAGTTCTCCATGGCTTGAGCAAAGCCCAGCCCCTGTATCCAAAGTCCGTCGTGGATGAAGCTCAAGACGTAGCAGCAACCCTTTTCGTCCATCAACAGCGCTCCGTGGCTATGATGGACTTCGGCGATGCTCACCAAGGTACTGCCCAGGCGTTGCTGCCACTCAAGGAAGTCTTCGCTTCCATGCAGATGTTCGAATGTGCCAAAGGCGACATCACTGGTAGCGCACTCCTCTCCTGCGCCGCAGATGCCTACCTTCACCCCGACAAGCTGTTCAAGTAGAGCAGCGGCAGGATGCTCGGGTGGAACATAATGCGGTAGTGGTATGGTGGAAGTGCTGGGCCAGCCTGCGGCAAGAAACAGCGGGCTCAGGCTTTCAGGAAGTTCGATCAGCGGGGGTACGTTCAGTGTGTCGGTCACGATTTTACCAAGCTGTTAGTGGGAGATATAAAGAAAAAATAAAGGAGTCTGTCCCATTCGAACACGCTGGAATCGGATCGGATCGGTCAGGCCGACTTCTTCGGCGAATTCAGAGAGTTAAAGGGTCCGTCCCCTTCAACTCTGTAGTGTTGGAGGATGCTTAAGACGAAAGGCCTTATGTAATGGAACTTCATCATCTTGCCCCCCACCCTCTAAGCATCTGTATTGTTTGGTGTCAATTGCAGCCTTCAGCAACTCGTATAAATTCGGGGATCGAAAGCCTACTTCGAGCCAGAGTGAATTAGAGTCCTCTAGCGTTAGTCTCACATCATAGGCTGCTTCACTGTTCACACTCAGCTCTTTCAAGCAAATACATTCGCCAGCCGCACCAATGCATGCCGTACTGGTTTTCACCGAGTCAAGGACATTGCGAGCTGAAAACGAGTCCTCGAATACTAATCTGAATTCATAGCTCATAATCCGCGTGGTCTCCCCCGGACAATAGGTAAGTCTTTAGGGTTACGAATACCAATATGGTACTTATCTGGATCGGTTGTTATCTCTCCTTTATCGTCAAGCTGGTTTTCACATGGGTCCTCTTTGTGCATGTGCGAGTTAAAGGGGTCTGTCCCCTTTAGCCCAAGATCAACACGTTCGTGCCTAGTGCCTTCCACTCTAAAGGTGTGACTGATAAAAGCATCTGCGCCTCCGCACTTACTCGCATTATCGATATATTTTCCGCCTTTTTGAAAGCATCGTCACGGATGGCAAGATCCTTCCTGAGAAGTGTTGCCTTTAACTCACTCAGATTTTGCTTAGAGTTAACGGGGTCCGTACCCTTTAGCCTCTTAAGCCAGCTAAAGGGGGCAGCGCACTTTCGCTTTTTATCTGCACAATTAAGAGGGGTCACCCCCTATAATGCTCTACATTAATAAAAGATTAACTCGCGGACGCTGTTCACGAAACGAATCTCGGCATCACCGCCCACTATTTCTTCAAACTCTCTAAAAAAGAAGTCCAAGTCCTTTGAGAACACAAAGAATGCATCACGACCATGTTCTCCAGACACCAATGCTCGTAGTATGTAGTGGCAGCTTTCATGTAGTGCTTCATACAACTCTTTTCCGATTATCGATAAATATTGAGCCTGAACAATACTAGCTAGCATCGAACTTTTAGGCATTGTTGTGGGCCTATGCCTCGAGATCACGTTGTGTTTCCTGAGGTCTTTGTCATACTGCATATGTTCTTGAACCAGCCTTTCGAATTTGCCGGCTTTACCTCGAAACAGGAGCCGAGGCATTCCTTCGACGTCTTCCGCCAGTGGTATTTTTATACTCAAATTATTTATATCGACTGAATAGCATTTTGATACAAGCGCTTTTATAGCCGCTTCACCTTGGGCCGTCGTTCCGAAGCCAACCCCTCCTTGCAGATTCGTAGCCATCACCAAGGCGAACTCGTCAGTATCATCCGCGGACATTTCTCTTATAAAATCGTTAGCATGATTTTTAAACTCACCAAATTCGGCTTTAAAGCATAAGATCTTGTAGTATTTCATATCAGATTCCTTTACGTCCTGCCGGGTAGGTGAACACTATTACCGCACCCTTTGTATTTGTGGCGTGAACATGTGGAATTTCATGGTGAGCTGGTTGATCATCTCCGACCAAGTCAGGGTGCCCATCTGGATGCTCGAACACCTCTGCTACCCCATTTTTATCCCTGCGCCCTAGCGTGGTGATCCCGCGACTTTTCATACAGTTGCAATTCACTCCATGGCTACTCAGGTTGAGATCTTTCATTGGGATCGCCTCCCCACCTCTACCTAACCGCGGTACCTGAGCATGTTGCTGGGCCTTTTTCATTGCGCTCCTACGGCTATTTGTTGCGACAACTTTTTGCAAACCGAGTGGGTCGATCCAACCCGTCGGATTTGAAACGTAGTGATAGAGATTTAGCCCACCACTGTAGCCAATCGGATCCTTGCTAATAAACCGACCGACCCTTGGATCATAGTACCGATGCCGGTTGTAGTGCAGGCCGGTCTCGTGGTCGTGGTACTGCCCTTGGAATCGGATGGGGTTAGTCAGGCCGACTTGTTGGGCGAATTCAGAATGGTGTTCCTGCGCTTCGCCCCACGCTTTGTATTGCGCGCTCCAAGCGGTGTTGCCGTTTTGATCGGTGATTTCCTGGGGCGTGCCGAGGTGGTCGCATTGGTACCAGGCGAGTGCGTCAATCGGCAGCGCGACTGGCTTGTAGGTCCAGAGCGGATCTTCTTTGAAGTTGTAGCGCCCTTCGTAAGTGGGTTGTCTTACGAGGCGGATGGTTTCGTGGCGGATGGCCTGCGCCACGGGAACGAAGGTGCCGGGTTCATGGATGTAATGGACCGTGCGGCCTAGCGCGCCGGCATAGGGCGGAGGGCTGCTTTCCCACGCCAGGTTGTCGCCATCCCAGCCGTACAGGGTGAAGCCGCAGCCGAGCTCGCGCTCTTTGCTGGCGTGTTCGTTTTCATTCCAGCCGGTGCCGGCTTCGGGCCGCGGGCGGTAGTGGGCTTTGGAGAGTTTGTAGAGGCGACGGCCGAGGGGGTCGTAGCCAAAGTCAACGGTGAGGCGCGGATCGCGGAAATGCACAAGGCGATCAAAGAGGTCCCAGTGCAGTTCGCTGCGCAGGCCGTTGGTCCAGCGCTCGGTCTGGTTGCCGCGTTCATCGTATTCGTAGTGGTTGCCGGCGTAGTCGCGCAGCAGGTTGTCCACGAGTTTATGGCGGACCGGTTCGGGGTCGAGTGGGCGGCGTACGGGTGCGGCGCTGTCATCGAGCAGGTTGCTGGCCGGGTCGAAGGCGAAGGTTTCTGTGCCCAGGCGACTCGTTGCGGCGAGCAGGCGGCTCACCGGGTCGTAGCGGTATGAGAGCGGACCGCGACGGCTGTCGTTGATGTCGGTGAGCTGCCCGGCAGCGTCGTAGGTGTAGGCGCGTTTGATGAGCGTGGATTTGTCGTCTGCTCGTCCCAGCAGTTGCTCTTGCAGGCGTCCCGCCGGGTCCCAGCGTTGGGTTTGCAGCAGTTGGTTGCCCTGATGGCGGGCAACTTCGCGATGCAGATCATCGCGTTCGTAACTGAGCAGTTCGTGCTCGTCCAGCTTCAAGCCGAGCAGATGCCCGCTGCCGTAGGTCAGCCAACTGACGCGATGTCCGTCCGGGCGGATAGTCGCGACGCGGTTATTAAGGGCGTCGTATTCGTGCTGCCACACGGCAACCAGTGGTTTATCCAGGTTCGAGTAATGCTGGTGCTCGCGCAGGAGGTTACCGGCGGGATCGTGGAACCATTGCAGTTTGCTGATGGCGTTGGTCGCCATGACCAGATGGCCGTTGCCGTCGTAAGCGAAGGTTTCGCTTTGGGCTTGTTCGCCGAGGGTGGCGCGGCGTTCGGTGAGACGGCCCATGGGGTCGAAGGTCAGCGCAATCGTGCGCTGGCCGTTCACCGTCTGAGCAAGCCTTCCTGTTTCGGGATCGTATTGATAGCGGCTAGAACGCCCATCGAAACCGCGCTCTTCCAGCAGCCTGCCCACAGGATCGTAGTGAAAATGCGCACGGCGCTCGTTCTCGTTTTCCAGCGCTACCAGCCGGCCAAGTTTGTCCCAGCGGTAGCGCAGGGTTTGCTCCGCGGCGTCGACGCGTTCGGCGATGAAGCCGGCGGCGGTGTAGCGCCACGTCGTGCAGCGTTCAAGCCCATCAGAATGAGCCAGCAAACGACCTTCGGCATCGCGGCTAAAACGTTCTTCGGTCTTGTCCGGGTGTTTGATCAGGGCCAACTGACCTAAGTTGTACTCGTAGGTCGTGCTATGGCCGGCCGGGTCGGTGAAGCGAACCATCTGGCCGCGTTCGTCGTATTCCCAGCTACTCACCTTGCCCGAGCAGTCGGTGTACTTAACGAGTTGTCCGGCGTCGTTGTAGGCCAACGACTTGGTATTGCCGTCGGCGTCCTTGATCGCCGTAGGAAGACCGAACGTGTTGTAGGCGTACTCGGTGACGTTCTCTAGCGGATCAATCGCCTCAACTAGATTGCCGCGAAAGTCGTAGTCCCGTTTCCACAACCCACCCTCGCCATCGCTGATCTTGATCAGATGGCTTTTATCGTCGTAGGCGTAATTCATCACGCTGTGATCAGCGCGAGTGTGCTCGGTCAGTTTGCTGAGTTTGTCGTAGCGGTAACGGTCGGTGCTGCCATCGGTATGGACGTGGCGGATGATGTTCTTCGCGGCGTCACGGAAGAACCATTCGGAACGGCCATCGGCATGACAAATGCGGTAGGTGTAACCCAAGCTGTCGTAGTAATGCCGGGTTTCGTGACCCAAAGCGTCAGTGACGTAGGTCAGGCGGATGTTTTCGTCCCACGCCAGTCGGGTTTCGAAACTGCCGTCATCGGCCCATTCGCGAATAGCCTTTGCGTCGGGACCTGTTCCCTGCCATTGCAGGTTCAGACCGCGATTGGTGCGGTCGGTGTAGCGCGTGATCAGGTGGTTTTGATACTGGTAGCGCCAGGCCGAACCGTTCTCGTCCTGAGCCAGAACAAGGTCACCAAAATCATCGTATCGATACGCGCACAGTTGGCGTTTGACGTCGCCATCACGCACTTCCCAAAGGCCCGTCAAACGCCCTTGATCATCAATCAAAGTGCCCAGGCGAAGATGGACTTTGTTTACATCTTTCTCAAAGTAAGTCACCAGCTCGGAGAGCACCGCCCCCCACCATGCCGATGCTCGTAATGCAGCATCACCCCGGCGCCATTCGGCAAAACCTTATTGATCAGAACAAACCGCTGACCTCGCCTAACATAGGTCTCCCTGTGCTCCAGGCCCCGCATCAGCACCAACCGATCCTTGCTGAGGCGAATGACGGTCAGGTTCTCAATGGCGTTGAAGTGAAAGAGTCTTACCTTGGGAAGAGGGAACTCATGGCTGCGTCCGTCGAAGTCATGAAACACCAAACCGTCGCCGACGAGATCGAAGCGTGTAGTAAACGGCGTAATCCAGCGCGCACCGATAAGATCATCATCAAACGCATCAAGACTCGAACAGTAAGTCCGCGTCCACTCAATCGGAAAAGGCCCCGGCAGGCTGAAATCGGTATGGCTAACCGACTCCGAACCCATCGCAAAGCTGATGCTCCTGGCCGTCGACCCACAGGCACATTCACAAGGGCACGGACACGTACAGTTCTTCCGCTTGTTAGGCCGGGCTTTCGCAGGCTTCTCGAATCCAACCGTCTCCAGCTTCCCTTCGCCGCCCTGGCGCCTGGCCTGATTAACAACCCCCGGCTTGATGTTGAAGGCTTGCCCATGCCCATTGCGCGAACGCCAACTGACCACGGCGTCACCCAGCGTGAGCAGCAGCGAACCAATGGAATTCTGAACCCCAGGATCCGCCAGACCAGTCATCCTGGTGCGAAGCTCCGGCACCATGGCGCGCAACAATTTGGCCTGTCTACCTATCTCTTTCTTAACCGACTCCGGCACAAAATTTTCGACGGCGCCGTTAACAGCGCCTTTACCTGCAGCGATGCATAGATCAGCAGCCGCGACGAAGATATTTGAAATCGCAGCCTTGGGGTCATAGGCCCACTGATCCCCAGCGGCCTGAACCAACTGCTCGGCCTCAAGCAAATCAGCCTTGGCGTTCAGCTTCGGGTCAACCAGCTGTTCAAGACCGGCAGCGATCTCAAAGAGCACGTCTTCCCCAAGTTTCCCGGCATCCTCAAGAATCCCCGGAAGCTTCCCCTGCGCCTGGGTCACAAAGTCATCAAGCGTCCCGACGATGTCGGCATTGAGGTGCCCGATCAGCACCTCGATCAGTGAATCGCCAAGCACCATCTTGCCCGCCTGACGCATCTCCTGGCGCACCAGAAACAGCGTCGGCCGCAGGCTCATTCGCGCTGCCGCCATGGTCGGCGGCGTCGGCAAGACGCCAATCAAATTGATGCCCAGACTCACCCAATCCAGCGGGTCGCGCTTTTCGCTCGTGGCCAGCCGAACGATGTCATTCAGCGCATCGACCAGTGCCATGACGTTGCCCACCACGGGCAAAAAGCCCGCAGCGTTCTTGATCCGCTCAAGCGAAACGACCCCGCCGCTGATGTCCTGCAGCCAGGCATCGACATTGGCCGCACCCGCCCCGACGTCCTCAAGCTGAATCAGATCAAGCGGAACAATCGCCACCTGAGCTTCGCGCTCTGCAATGCCCGCGCTCATGACAACTTCTCGCCGGCCAGCAGGCCCGACACTTCAAGCAAGCCCTCATCCACCGTGGGCACTGGCAGGCTCGGAAGCTTCTCGCTTTTGATCATCCCGCTCAGAAGACCTGAAGCGATCGGCAGAGCCGCAGTCGCCAGCGGCGGCAAGCCCAATCCCGCCGCCCCAGCGTCAACCGCGGCCGCCATGACGTGCGCAGCATCCCAGTTCTTGCTCGGCAGCCCCTCGCTAACCTCCGTCTCTAACAGCGCCGGAACCTCCCCCGCACTCGGCGGCAGGACCGGCCATTCGGGCTTGCCGATGAAGCTGCTCTCCGTCCAGGTGTCCGCCGGGTCCTTGCCGAAGGCCACCCGTCCAGGCCCGGGCGCAGCGCCGGGAACGGTCGCGAATCCCTTGGCATCAAGGGACCCTGTAAGCCGCTGGCCCAAGGCATCGATCACCTCGAAACCGCCGCCCTGAATCCCTTGCTGCCCCGCGTACTGGTTGAACAACTCAAGGTCGCCCTGCCCCGGCTTCGGGGGCTCGGGGAACACGCCCGCGAGGTTTTTCGCCGAGGTATAGGCGAAGTTGGCGGCATGGGCGGTGTACGGGCCGGTGGTGACGTGGGTGATGCCGGCGGCGTTGTAGGTGGTGGCGCTGCCGCCGCCCTGAATCACCAGTTCGGTTTTGGCGGTCAGGGTGATGCGCTCGGCGTTGGCGGTGATGTTGAGTTTGGCCAGCAGGTTGATGCTGTCCTTCAGGGCACGCACGTCGATGTCGCCGGACGCCGCAACCAGACGCCAGCCGAGGCTTTGCACGAACAGGCGCATGCCCTGGCTGGCGCTGGCCAAGAGGCGTTTACCCACGGAAAAGCTGGTGTGCCCTGTGCTGCTCAACGCCAGGTGCTCGCCGGTGGCGATGTGACTGGAGCGTGGGGTGGTCAGGGCGATGCCGGCCGGGCTGGCGAGGACCAGATGCGGTTCGGTGAATTCGGGAAACTCGTTGGCACTTTTGTTCGCGGGGCCGCTGCCGAGCACGCCCTGATGCTGGGCGTGCAGCGCTTTGGCGACGTCATCCTGATCGCCGGGTTCCTGGGCCTGCAATTCCTTGGCTTGCAGCGCGAAGCCGTCCTGCTGATCGGCGGCAGTGGCCAGGCGTTCGGCGGTTTCCGGCAGGTCCTTGTGGTGCTTCGACTCGTTGGGACGCGGCTCGGTGGTGATCAGCAAACCTGCAGCGGCGCGCACGGCGCCATGGCGGTCGGTGCGCAGCTCGAAACCCTCGCCCCGGGGCTGGCCGCCGGCGGGTCGCGGATGGGTCAGGTAACCGAGGTTGATGGCACTGGCGCCATGATCGCTGCGCAGGGCAATGCTGATCTCGCTGGTGGTGTCGTCGATGCGCAGTTCGTTGGCGCGGCCGCCCTTGTATTCTTTGCTCTTGACCGTGGCTACGGTCTTGAAATCGGGCAGTTTGTATGGCGGCAAATGGGCGCCGTGGTACAGGCAACCGGTGATGAGGGGCTGGTCGGGATCGCCTTCGAGGAAGGTGATCAGGACTTCCATGCCGACCCGCGGCAGGTTGATCGCACCGAAGTTCTGGCTGGCCCAGTTCGAGGCCACGCGCATCCAGCAGCTGGTCTTGTCGTTGTGCTCGCCTTCGCGGTCCCAGAAGAACTGCACCTTCACCCGGCCGTGCTGATCGCAGTAAATCTCCTCCCCGTCGGGCCCGGTGACCACGGCGCTTTGGGTGCCCAGCACCTTCGGTTTCGGATGTTCCAGCGGTGGCCGGTAGTGGACATCCCACGGCGTCGCGCTGAAACGGTTGCGATAGCCCTGATGGAAATCGCTTTTCAAGTCAGTGACGTCGCTGGTGATGACCTCTTCCAGCACCTGGGGCTGCTTGCCTTCGTGGAAAACCTCGGTCAGCAGCCACAGGTCGTTCCACAGCGGGTTGGCGTGTCCGGTCAGGGCGAGAAAATGGCCGCTGACCAGCCGCGGTTGATCGCTGCTGCCTTCGGCCAGCCGATAGTCGCTGCGGTGGCGCTCGAGGGCGCGATTGGCCAGATGGCGGCCACGTTCGCGATCGGCGAAGCGGCCGGGGTAGTCATAATCTTCGAGGTCGGGAACGGCCGCACTTTTGGCCGTGCTCTCCAGCTGGAACTTCGGTTTGGTGAAGTCGTAATCGCGGCGCGTGGTGCGGCTGGTGCGTGTGTTCATGCGCAGGCCGAAGCGCTTGATCACCTGGGCGTCGGCCACCAGTCCGGTGTCCTGCTGGTAGAGCACCGGCGCCAGCTTCGGGAACACCGTCTGGTCGTCGCCGAACACCAGCAGATGACCCTTGGCGCTGTGCTGAAAATGAAAGTGAATGCCTTCCTCTTCGCACAGCCGCTGGATGAAATGCAGGTCAGATTCGTCGTACTGCACGCAGTAGACGCGCTCGGGGTAGGTCGCGCCGAGCTGGAACCGGTAATCGATGGAAAGAATGCCGTGCTCTTCCAGGACCTGGCTGATGATCTGCTGCACCGTCATCTGCTGGAAAATCCGCTGATTGATCCGGTGCGCCAGATAAGCCAGCTGAGGCCGCAGGGAAATCCGATAGCGGGTCAGGCGCTTGCCGGCATCACCCTGGGCGATGCTGTAAACCAGCCCGTGAACCCCGGTGCCGTCCTCGGCCAGCTGCAGAAACGTCTGCGCGTGCAGCAGGCTTTCCAGATCGAGCGCTGCCTTTTCGCTGACCAGCTCCAGCTCGAATTCGTAGGGTTGGTTGAGGCGCTCCCGACCGGTGAAAGACAGCACTTGAAACAACGTGTCCTGCCCGTTGAGGGTCAGGCTGAATTGGGCTTGGTTGGCCGGTGCGAACATCCCTTGTTCCTTATGCGCTGTTGCGGCAGACGTCGATGCAAAGGGGGTGATCAACGACTGCAAGTGCGTGGAAGGACAGCGAACCGCCAGGCGTCGGCAGTGCTCTCCGCGGTCTGAAAATCACGACCGATCGGGGTTGATCGCGCATTCAGAGGACGACGGAGATATCAAGGGCCGTGCCAGCGGGCGCGGAGCCCTTGTGCCACAAGGGTTTGCAGGAGATTCTTGCGGGCTGGGCGAGATGCCTGGTCAGGACTTACGGGAAATGTGCGCAAGAAGTTGCGCACCCCTGCGCAAGTCCTTGCGCACTCCTCTGCAGCCCACGAGCGACGTGCCCTGCAGGTCGGTAAGCCAGCAATTGGCGACCGTCACTGCGCAACTTTTTGCGCATGATGGCGATGGGGAGTCACGGGGAAGTGAGGGGTGTGACAGGGTGTTCAGAGGTCCGGCAGGAATCGGCGGCGTTGCGCCACCGATCCCCATGGCGCCGGATCAGGACTCGGCGTCGGCGTCCGCCAGATGAGTGTTGAATGCAGGCCGCGTCCCGCCCACTCGCGCAAGGAAATACAGCGCCACCCCCACCAGCATCAGCGCCCCGGCACGCAGCCAGGTTTCGGCACTTTGCTGGGTCAGCAGGATCAGGCACGACACGATCGCCAGCACCGGCACCCATGTCGGGACGCGGAAGTGGTCAGCCTCGACGGTGTCCTTGCGCAGGACCAGCACGGCGAGGTTGGTGCTGATAAACACGAACAACAGCAGCAAGACCACTGTCTCCGCCAAGGTTGCCAGTGAGCCGGTCAGGGTCAGGATGATCGCAACCACTGTCGTTGCGACAATGGCCACCCACGGCGTCCGCCGCTCAGGCAGCACGTTAGATAGCGAGTTGGGCAGCAGGCCCTGGCGCGACATGCCATACGCCAGACGGCTGGACATGATCATGGTCAGCAGCGCGCCATTGGCCACGGCCACCAGCGCAATGAAAGCGAATAACTGGGGCGGAATGCCCAGATGCGATGCCTTGACCACTTCCAGCAGCGGTGCCGAGGAATGCACCAGTTGCTCAATAGGCATGACGGTGGCAGCGGCGATGCCGACGCCCATGTAGATGGCCCCGGCGATCAGCAGCGCTCCGAACAACGCGCGGGGATAGACCGTGCGCACGTTGCGCACCTCCTCCGCCAGATTGGCCGAGGTCTCGAAGCCCACGAACGAATAAAACGCCAGTAACGCAGCGCCAAGCACGGCGATCGCGGGGTTGACGCCCTCCTTGAACTGCACGGCGCGTGACAGGTCCGCGTCGCCGGAGCGGAAAAACCACACGGCGGCGACAATCACCAGCAGCAGGCCCGAGACTTCAATCACCGTCATCACCAGGTTGGCGGACAGCGATTCTTTGATGCCCCGCGCGTTGAGCAAGGCGATGACCACCAGGAAGATCAGCGCCACGATATGAGGCGGCAGGTCGATGAAGGGCGCCATGTAGTCGCCGGCGAACGCCAGCGACAGCCCCGCCGCGCTGGTCACCCCCGCTGCCAGCATGCAGAAGCCCACCAGAAACGAGATCAATGGCGACTTGAACGCCTTGCCGGCAAACACCGCAGAGGCGCCGGCGTGGGGATATTTGGTGACGAGTTCGGCGTAAGAGCCCGCAGTGAGCATCGCGAAGCACAGGGCGATGAGCAGCGGTACCCAGATCGCCCCGCCCACTTCACCGGCAATGGTCCCGGCCAGGGCGTAGACACCGGCGCCGAGCACGTCTCCAAGAATGAAAAGCAGGAGCATGGGGCCTGTGACCGCGCGTTTGAGTGCTCGGCCTGGCTGAGCAAGTGGTGTCGTCATGGGTTGGCTCCGAATCAGGTGGCTCTTACAGGGCTTGGTTGAAACGTGTGGATCCAGGGGTAACCGGTCCAGCCGAGGCGTAGCCGACCAAGAGCTTCCCGGCTGAAGCCGGTCCTACGGGAATTCGGTGCCGTTGCAGGACCGGCGTTAGCCGGGAATGCGCACTGATGAACGCCACCCCTCTTACTGCTTCACGCCGGCTTCCAGGTCACCGCATCTATCCCCAATCGCTCGGCCTTGGGCTTGGAGCGTTTGATGGCTCTGTCGCTCCGGTATTTGGGGATGTCGGCCACACCGGCGTCCACCGCAGCCCAGTGCCACGCCTCAGCGTTGTCCATTTGCGTGGCGCACACGTAGAACCAGCGTGGCTTGCCATGGAAAAGGTATTCGATGCGGTAGTGTTGGGTATGTTGCATGGTCTTGATCTCGTGCAGGGGTCGATTTCGTTGTTTGGTTTCCATCTTGGGTGGACGACTGACTCACCGCAGGCGGGTTGAGCGACAGACTAGGGATCCGCTTGTGGCCCGGCGGATCGACTGTTGGTACCCGGCGGCGAGGGTTGGGTGGGTTGCATGATGTGGGCGCGACCGGCGGGGTCTGCCAACTGCACCGCATCGCCGTGCTGCCAGGCGTCGGCGCCCTTGAGCACCGGCTGGGCCTGAATGTCCGCGCGTTCCGAGCGTTTCTCCCGGGTATCAATACCCATGCGGCGGTTGCGCTGCTCGACCATGGCCGGGTCCGCCTGGCCGTCCGCGGTGAAGCCCATCATCAGTTGGGGCACGCCCAATGGCAGTTGCTTGTCCTGGTCGGTGTGCCAGGTGTGCCAGGTCTTGCCATAGGTATTGCCAAGTTTGGCCATCAAAGCGTGTTCGGCGGTGGCAGGAATACCGGGAGCCACCAGTTGGCCCGACTTCACCTCATGGGCATGGCTGTGCCAGAAGCGCTTCTCGCCATCGGGCAGCTTCTCGAAGAGTTGAGCGCTGATGATGTATTCAACGCCCATCAACTTGGCATCCCGAACATTGCCGTCGTAAATCACGCACTGAATGAACTCTTCACTCAGCACCGAGCAATAGTGATGAGCTTCCATCTGCACGTCAGGATGACCGTTATAAAGATGAAAGCCATCCAGATACGCGTTGAGCGCTTCGATGGGCGGACGCGACTGCAGTGTCGCGGCACCCGCGTCGAGCACGCCGAGGGTTGCGCTGGTCAGCTTGCCGGGAGTCGGCACACTGGATCGAGTGTCATCACCCGCACACCCACTCAATGCACCACAGGCCAAGGTGACCGATAAGGCCAGGCTTGGTCTGAAACAGGCTAACGTCTTCTCAGGGAATGACCGCATTGAAAGTCTCCATAGTTGAGGCCTCAGGCTTTCAAGGGCGGCTTCGTGCCGCGTTATAACTGGGCGGGGAACCCATTGATCCAATCAAATGAAAATAGACCGGGGCAGACAATGCGCCGGTAAAAAGTTGACCCTGTGCCGAAGCCGTATGTTCATCCTTAATGTCAACTTTCGGGACGAGCGGCTCAGAGGCGAATTAAGACTGTTAGTTGACGCGTTATATCAATCAAAGAGATGTATTAAGTCCGGCAGCAGCCTCGAATCATTCATTCGGATAGGTGCCGTTTCAGGTCAACAAACAGCTCGCACCGCTTACCCGCCACTTATCAAAGCCTCTTAACCATCGAACAGCGCGGCTCATTGGATTAGTTATGCGTCAGTGGCAGTGGACACGACCCGTCAGTTGATATCGGGTAGCCATCATGACTGCCGTCAACGAAAAACCCGGGCAACTTCGCCAACGATCATGAGCACGTCAGTCGCTCGCCCGCCTCACCGCTTCAGTGCCCGCCCAGTCCACAGGCTCTCCAACGGCAATGCGCTCGGCTTGATCACGCCCCCGCTCAAGCCCTTGCTCGACGGTCGATTCCGACGCCGGCAGCCTGAACAGATGCTCCACCACCCTTTCCCCGTCCGCTGCGTAAACGCAGACCAATACTTCGACGAAGTCGTTATTGGCCCGGGCGCGAACTTCCAGCTGACAACCATTTTCCGCCGCCTCGCTGTAGGACTCGTCGGTGAGTGTTAGTTGCACCCAGCCCTGATAGACATCACCACGATTGAACATTAAAAACTCCTGATTGGATTGATAAGTAGCCGTCGCTAGTTGCACTGGCAAAACGCCCCCCGATTGACGCGGGTCACCCGCGAAAACAACGGGATGGGTTCATCGCTCGCTTCGTTAGTTCACCGTGTTTCACGGGGGCCAGTACGCTTGAACATTCATCTGATAGCAAACGCCCAGGAACAACCACCCAAACAGGCTGGTCGTTACAACCGTTGCAGGGTATGCACCGGCATGGCATGGGCCGGCCTGTCACTTCCAGCCCAACTGCTTCTGGATGTCACGACGATAAGGGGTGTCGATCTGGGCCGGTACCTGGCGAATGTAATCCCGGGCATGTTCGAGCTTCTCGCCGGTCAGGCTTCGCAGGTACGCCAGGGCGTCCTCGCTCTTTGGCAGGCGCCCCTCGCTACGAAAGCGCGGCGGCAGCGCTGTCCAGATCAGCGCATCGATCTGGCGCTCGCTGGCCCACTGCGCCAGCGGCCCGGTTGAAGACGCTTCCACCCGATACACGCCGATGCCGTCCTCCCGTTCTGCAGGGATCTGCTCACGTTCACGCAGCGCACTGCACGCCTGCTCCAATGAATCGGTCGCCAGGACGGACCAGAGCACCCGGCATGGCGGCGCGTTCAGGCAGATGGCCGTGGCCAGCTCACCGCCATCACCTATCCGCGAAAATTCGACCGGTAACGCCGGCCCGTCCATAAACCACTCACTGGCGAGCGGCAGTGCGTCCGGCTTCCATATCAATGAGCCCCAACCCAAACAGGCTATTACCATCGCTTTTGCATCCTTCCAGGGTGTACATGAAGTTTCTCGACGGCGGGTGTTCTTTCAGCTTCGCCACGCGCCCGTGTGTTGCGCATCTTCCGTTGGGCACGGCAACGCTGAAAAAAGTCATTTTTTTGCACAACGCCAGCGAGCCAGAGCGCTCGGCGTCTCAAGCGCTGCAATGGCTATAGAAACCAACCCTGCCGCCGATATCCTCTAACAGTCATAACGTTCTGCAGCGCTGCAAGTTGTGGGGTTCGCCGTTTTTTCTTTTGCGCGCGTTAGGTTCCTAGTCATGAAATTCCCGTCTTTTGATCGACTGAAAACGCTGATCTGCGTCCAGCGAGACAACACGCGACTGATGGAAGCGCAATACATTGCGCTGTCCAGACAGTTGCCCATGATGTACGTCATCCTGCTGATCAACACCCTCGCCCTCGCGGCCACCCATTACGGCATCGCTCCGCTGTGGCTGACCGTCTACATCCCGCTGTTGCTGACCCTGGTAGGCACCGTACGCGCGGTCCTCTGGTGGCAGAGCCGCAGTCAGACCCTGACCACCGAGCAGATCTTCAAGAAACTGACCCGCACCAATCAGGTGACGGTGGTCATTGCGTTCGGCTTCACGATCTGGGCGCTGCTGCTGTTTCCCTACGGCGATACGTACACCAAGTCCCACGTGGCCTTCTACATGGCGATCACGGTGATCGTCTGCATCTTCTGTCTGATGCACCTGCCTTCTGCAGCGATGATGACAACGGCGGTGGTCAACATCGCCTTCGTGGCGTTTTTCGCCAGCGCCGGCAATGCCACGTACACCGCGATGGCGGCCAATGTCTTTCTCGTCTCGCTGGCGATGATCGTGGTGCTGCAGAACCACTACGGCGAGTTCACCCGGCTGGTGAACATGCAGATACGCACGGAAAAGCTCAGTGATGACAATGAACGGCTGGCCAACGAAGACAGCCTCACCGGCCTGCCCAACAGGCGAAGGTTTTTCAACCTGCTCGACCGTGAACTGAACCACGCCCGGCACGAGGACACGCGACTGGCGGTGGGGATGATCGATCTGGACGGTTTCAAGCCGATCAACGACTCCTATGGCCACGGCGTGGGCGACAAGTTGCTGCGTCAAGTTGGCCAGCGATTGCGAGCGTTCGCCAGTGAGCAGTTGCATGTGGCCCGCCTGGGCGGCGATGAGTTCGGGCTGATCATTGTCAGGGCCGGTGATGAAAGCGACCTGATCAAACAAGGCCAGTCGCTGTGCCGCACCATGCGCCAGCCGTTCGTGATCGGTGACATTCAGGTCAGCATCAGCGCCTCCATGGGCCTTGTGGTTTTTCCGGACCTGGCGAGCACTTCGACCGAGGCCTATGAGTTCGCCGACTACGCGCTCTACACCAGCAAGCGCGAAACACCCGGCGAGCTGTGCATGTTCTCGCCCGGCCAGCATCAACGCCTCAAGCGCGACATGCTTACCGAGCAGGGACTGCGCCAGGCCAATGTCGCTGAAGAATTCACCCTGGTGTTCCAGCCGATCGTCGACATCCGAACCTCGCGCACGGTGGCGTTCGAAGCGCTGGCCCGGTGGATGAGCCCGAAGCTGGGCAACGTCGCGCCGGGCCACTTCATCGGTGTGGCCGAGCGGATTGGACTGATCCACCGCCTGACGCCACCGCTGCTTGAAAAAGCCCTGCAAGCGGCGCAGTTGTGGCCGGACGATGTCAGGCTCGCCTTCAACCTGTCGGCCCACGATTGCTCGTCGATGGAGGCAGTTGAACAGTTGATTGAGGTGATCCGTCAGAGCGGTTTCGACGCCTCGCGGCTGGACCTGGAAATCACCGAGACCGCGGTCATCAAAGACCTCGTTCAGGCGCAAAGGGCGATCAACGCGTTCCGTGAGCTGGGCTGCGGCATTTCCCTGGACGACTTCGGCACCGGATATTCAAGCCTCAGCCAGCTTCACGCCCTGCCGCTGACCAAGCTGAAGATCGACCGCTCGTTCATCACCGACATTCACCAGAACGCCGCGAGTTTCAAGATCGTTAAATCGCTGCTGGCCCTGAGCCAGGACATGGAATTGCAGTGCGTCAGTGAGGGTGTTGAAACCGACGCGGAGCTGGAGGCATTGCGGACCCTGGGCTGCACGCTGGTGCAGGGCTACCTGTTCTCACGGCCGATGCCCCTTGAGCAGACCCTGGAGTGGATCGGCTCAACGTCGAGCGCGCCTGCGGCGGCGGTCGTTCTGTGAAGGTGTTCCGGGGAGAGAACAGCGGCGCTTATCGCCGCTGAGAGGATGGCAACGAACGTTGCCGATCAGACGCTGTGCTGGACTTTCATCATGGCCAGGCCAATGAAGCGTCGCGAGTCTTCCTGAAAATCGCGGACCTGGGCGGCGAACTGCTCTTCGCGGGCGTCCTGGTGGCGCGTGCTGAAACAGATGGCAACGTCGGCGATGACCTGCGTCGTGTCGTTGAGGCTCTGGTGAAGCGTGCCCAGAATACCGACCGCATTGCGATTTGAAATGGTTACTTCTCGGTGATTGCCGGGGAGCGCCCTGCCCGCAGACGGCTGCTCGTCCGCACCCTGTCTGTCCGCAGTGCCCGCCAGGGCGTTGCCGGAAAACAGGTAATGCATGTCAACGCCAGCGTCACAGACGCGCTGAAGATAATCGGCCTTGGGTGATCGATGGCCACTTTCGTAGTGACCCTGGGCGTTAGGTTCGACGCCGCCAATTCTGGCGAACGCAATTTGCGTCAGACCAAGCCGTTTGCGTTCTTTTCTCAAACGCGTTCCAAGCTTTTCCATGAGCAAACTCCTGCTGAATTCACGCCACACGATGGAGCGGTGGGTGCAATGGGGGGCTGGAGTGCGAGCTTCCTGGGTTAGCGAAATAGCCTCGTACGGTGGGGACCCACCACTTTACAGTGTTTGCAACATTCGCGAACAAGTATTTCAGTTTTACAGCCTTTACAACGAGCCAAAGAGGTACTTAGCCAGTTTGATTATGTCCATATGAATAGCGCTGGGGACGTTGCAGATGGGGTAGATGTTTATCCCGCCAACAGCCGCATTTAACGCTTGAGAGGGTTTAAATGGCACCGGACGACGGGTTAATTGGCGACCCACGCGATGTGGGTGCATTAGCGCAGGTGCGCCAAAGATAACTAATTCGTTTGAATACGATAAACATTCAAACGAGGTAAACCTGCCTTCGCGCACTGTTTAAGAATGGGGTCTTGGATTTAAACATGTTTTAGGCAAGGTCAACGACAGGCTACTGCCTCCAGCATTTACCTCCAATTGAGAACATTTCCCGAAACCGGCCGACGATCGGTAGCGCTGTCCGACTTACCAAAATAGATCTTTTAAAACAGCAGCTTGCGGCCATATTTTTGTAATCCTAAGATGATCGTCAAACAATTTCCTATTGAAATCGGATGGATCCACTCTAAATTTGTGCAAAACGGCTTTCACCCAAACAAGAAAAGAAGTTGCGCCTGGCTCTATGAATCGGGCGGCTGGTATGACACGCCATTAACCGCGTTGTTGTAGTGCTAAAAGCGAAGAAAGGGACTGTCACATGGATAATATTGTTGTAGCCAACAAAGCAACGTCTGAACTCACTGCCAACACCTGGGGAGATCTTTCACTCAATTCACCGTCCGTTGTTCAAATGCCCGTCCCTCCCAGTCAAGTAGCTTCGGTGTCCCGTAACGGGCAAGACCTTGTGGTGAACTTGAAAAATGGCGAACACATCAAAGTCGCCAACTTTTTCAACACCGCGCCTGACGGTCCCAACAGCGACATGGTGTTCCAGGGCGAAGACGGCACGCTTTGGCAGGCGCAGTACGACACCCAGTCCTTCAACGGTTTCACATTCGACGAAGTCGATTCCCTCGACCAGCTCATCGCCGACGCCGGCGTAGTGAGCGGTTCGACTCCTACGTTTGCGATTGCCGGGCTGGGCCTGTTGGGCGCCGGCGGTGCGGCCGCCGCCGGCGTTGGCGGCGTTGGCGGCGGCGGTGGTGGGGGTGGCGGCGGTGGTGCTCCCGCTGACACCTCCGCGCCCCTGGCGCCGGGCAACTTGCTCGTCAGTGCAGACGGCACTCTGCTGACCGGCACCAGTGAAGCCGGCGCGACCATTCAGGTGCGCAACAACGCGGGTGCCCTGCTCGGCAGCGGTGTCGTGGCGCCGGACGGGACGTTCAGTGTGACCCTGAACCCGCCGCAAACCAGCGGCCAGCCTCTGGCGGTCAGCGCCACCGACCCCGCAGGCAACGTTTCACCGACCACCCAGGCGCCAACGCCCGACACCGGCGGTGATCAGCCTGGGCCAGATACCACGGCTCCCGGCGCTCCGGCCAATCTGGCGGTCAACCCCACCGGCAGCGTGCTGACCGGCACCGGCGAAGCGGGTGCGACCATTCAGGTTCGCGCCGCCGACGGCACCCTGCTGGGCAGCGGCGTTGTAGCGGCAGACGGCACCTTCAGCCTCACACTCAGTCCGGCGCAAACCGACGGTCAGGCGTTGACCGTGACGGCAACCGACGCCGCCGGTAACGTCTCGGCGCCGTCTCAAGCGACCGCACCGGACATCGACGTTCCACCGGTCGACACCACCGCGCCCAACGCCCCGGGCAATCTCGTGGTCAGCGCGGACGGCACGCGCATCAACGGCTCCGGCGAAGCGGGCGCGACCATTCAGGTGCGTGCCGCCGATGGCACCCTGCTTCGCAGCGGCGTTGTAGCGGCAGACGGCACCTTCAGCCTCACCCTCAGTCCGGCGCAAACCGACGGTCAGGCGTTGACCGTGACGGCGACCGACGCCGCCGGTAACGTCTCGGCGGCGTCTCAAGCGACCGCACCGGACATCGACGTTCCACCGGTCGACACCAGCGCGCCCAATGCCCCGGGCAATCTCGTGGTCAGCGCAGACGGCACGCGCATCAACGGCTCCGGCGAAGCGGGCGCGACCGTTCAGGTGCGTGCCGCCGACGGCACCCTGCTGGGCAGCGGCGTTGTAGCGGCAGACGGCACCTTCAGCCTCACCCTCAGTCCGGCGCAAACCGACGGCCAGGCGTTGACTGTGACGGCGACCGACGCCGCCGGTAACGTCTCGGCGCCGGCTCAAGCGACCGCACAGGACATCGACGTTCCACCGGTCGACACCACCGCGCCCAATGCCCCGGGCAATCTCGTGGTCAGCGCGGACGGCACGCGCATCAACGGCTCCGGCGAAGCGGGCGCGACCATTCAGGTGCGTGCCGCCGATGGCACCCTGCTGGGCAGCGGCACGGTCGGCGCAGACGGCACGTTCAGCCTCGGCCTCACTCCGCCTCAAACCGACGGTCAGTCGCTGACCGTCAATGCGATCGATGCCGCGGGCAATGTCTCCCAACCTGCTCGGGCCCAGGCGCCGGACATCGACGTCACTCCGCCCGGCGGGGATGTCACGCCGCCCGATGCACCTACCGGCATTGCCATCAGTGGCAACGGCGCGATCGTCAGCGGCCGTGGCGAAGCCGGCAGCACCGCGAGCGTCATCGATGCCAACGGCAACGTCCTCGGGACGGCCGTTGTGGGCACCGACGGGCTGTTCAATATCACCCTGAACGCGCCGCAAACTGCCGGTCAGTCGCTGCAGGTCACCCTCACCGACGCCGCCGGCAATACCTCGCCTAACGTGCCACTGCAAGCACCGGACACCACGCCGCCAGCGGCACCCTCGGATTTCGTCCTGTCGGCTGACGGCCTGATCCTCACCGGTCGTGCCGAAGCGGGCTCTCGCGTCCTTGTGCGCAATGCGTCGGGTGCGGTCATCGGTGCCACTCGCGCCGGCCTTGACGGCACGTTCAGCGTGACCCTCGACACCGCGCAGACCAACGGCGAAAAACTCAACGTCATTGCCACGGATGCGGCCGGCAACTCTGCCTCGGCCGAGCTGACCGCGGCCGACACAACGCCACCCGCCCAGGTCACTGATGTGGTGATCAGCGCCGACGGCACGCAGGTGTCCGGCAAGGGCGAAGCCGGCGCGACGGTCACCCTCCTCGACGCCACCGGCGCCGCAATCGGCACCGTGGTGGTCGGCGCCAACGGCACCTTCTCCACAACCCTGACGCCGCCGGTCAACCCCGGTGATCAGGTGCAGGTCACCCAGACCGACGCCGCAGGCCTGCCGTCCCCCGTGCTGGTGGTCACGGCGCCTGACGCCAGTGGGCCGGCGACGCCTTCCGGGCTGGTCATCAACGCCGACGGCACCCAGCTGACCGGTACCGCAAGCGCCGGTTCGGTGGTCCAGGTGCGCGATGCCAACGGCGTGCTGCTCGGCAGTGCAACGGTTGGCAGCAACGGCAGCTTCACCGTCGTGCTCAATCCGGCCCAGGCCAACGGCGAAGTGCTCGACGTGGTCGCGGTGGACGGTCAGGGCGAAAGCTCGGTCACCGTTCCCGTCACCGCGCCCGACATCACCGGTCCTTCCGCCGCCACTGATCTCGCGGTGGCCAACAACGGACTGACCCTGACCGGCCGCGGCGAACCGGGGTCGACCGTTTCAGTGCGCGACGCCCAGGGCAATGTCATCGGCACCGGCGTAACGTCGGCGACCGGCAACTTCAGCGTCACCCTTGCTTCCGCTCAAACCAATGGTCAGGCGCTGCAGGTGGTCCTGAGCGACGCCGCCGGGAACCCGTCCCTGGCGACGCCGGTCACCGCGCCGGATCTGGATGGCCCGCTGCAACCGTCGGCCATCAGCATCGATGCCAGCGGCACCACGCTGACGGGCACCGGTGAGGCCGGGTCGACGATCACCGTCACCGACGTCAACGGCAACGTGCTCGGCACCGCCGTTGCGTCTGCGAACGGCCAGTTCAGCGTGATCTTGAACAGCCCGCAGAACAACGGCCAGACCCTGCTGATTGGCGCCAGCGACAGCAGTGGCAATCCGGCCTTGCCCGTGACCTTTGTCACGCCCGACACTCAGGAGCCCGCCGCGCTTACCGGCGTTGCCCTCGACGGCGCCGGGCTGATTCTCACCGGCACCGGTGAAGCCGGTGCAACCGTGACGGTGCGTGATGCGGGCGGGAACATCATCGGCACCGGCCAGGCCGGCGCCGATGGCCGCTTTACCCTGACCCTGACAGCGGCGCAAACCGACGGCCAGCTGTTGCAAGTCACCCAGGCCGACAGCGCGGGCAACCAGTCGCTGCCGGTCCCGGTCACTGCGCCGGACCTTAGCGCACCGGCACCGGTGACCAACCTCGATCTGTCGGCCAACGGGTTGATCGTCACCGGTAACGGCCAGATCGGCGCGACTGTCACCGTCAAGGACGCCCTCGGCGCGACCCTCGGCAGTGCCGTGGTGGGCAGTGACGGACGCTTTGAAGTCACCCTGTCCAGCGCGCAGATCAACGGCCAGGCACTTAACGTCTCGCAAGTGGATGGCTCGGCCCTGGCGTCTCCGACGGTGCAACTGCAGGCAGCGGACATCCAGGCGCCCGACGCCCCGACCGGCCTCACCCTGAGCGCCAACGGCCTGACGCTGAGCGGCCAGGGCGAACCCGGCGCGACGGTCAACGTGCGGGATGCCAACGGCACGCTGCTGGGCACCGCGACGGCCAATGCCGTGACCGGTCGCTTTGACGTCACGCTCAATTCGGCTCAAGACGACGGCCAGGTGCTGTTGGTCAAACAGACCGACGCGGCGGGGAACCTCTCTCCCGCGGCCTCTTTGACCGCACCTGACACCACCGCGCCCGACGCGCCGACCGGCATCACCATCAGCAATGACGGCCTGACCGTGTCCGGGACAGGCGTTGCAGGCGATACCGTTCAAGTGCGCGATGCCAGCGGGACCCTGCTGGGCTCCGCCACCGTCGCCAGCAACGGCAGCTTTGCGCTGACCCTGAATCCGGCGCAGCTGGACGGACAGGTGCTGAGCGTCACCCAGACCGACGCCAGCACCCTGCCCTCGCCCCCCGCATCTGTTACGGCGCCCGACATCACGGCACCTCCTGCGGTCATCGACCTCACGCTCGACGGCAATGGCGTGCTGACCGGCACCACCGTGCCCGGCGGCTCGGTGAAAATCCTCGATGCCAACGGCATTCTGATCGGCAACGCCACCGCCGGACCTGACGGCACGTTCACGTATACCCTTCAGTCCGTCCTGAGAAACGGCGAGACGGTGCAAGTGGTCGCCACCGATGGCACCAACGACGCCCTGGCGACCCCAGTGCTCGCCCCCGACACCACCCGGCCGGTCGACGTGACCAACCTGGCGATCAGCCCGGACGGCGCGAGCGTCTCCGGCGTCGGCGAGCCCGGCACCACCGTTACCGTTCGCGGGCCGGGCAATGTACTGCTCGGCACTGGCACCGTCGGCCAGGATGGCGCATTCGTCATCGGCCTCAATCCGCCTGCCGCCATCAATACCAACGTCGACGTCATCAGCACCGACGCCGGCGGCAACGCGTCCAACCCAGTTACCCTCCCAGGGCCGGACGGCACGCAGCTGGCGACTCCCAGCGACCTGGCCGTCAGCAGCGACGGTTTCATTCTCACCGGCACCGCCACTGCGGGGAGCACGGTCAACATCCTCGACAGCAACGGCGTCAGCCTGGGCAGCGGCAGGGTCAACAGCCTCGGCCGCTTCAGCATCCTGATGCGTTTCGCCCAACTGAATGCGCAGACCTTGCACGTTGTCGCCACCGATGACGCAGGACACACCTCGGTCACCGCCCTGATTGTCGCCAACGACCTGACGGCGCCCGAAGCCCCGGCCGGGCTGACCATCAACGCCGATGGCAGCTCTGTCACCGGGCGCGGTGAAGCCGGTGCGACGGTGACCATTACGAACAGTGGCGGCACGGTGCTGGGTTCCGGGATCGTCGCGAGCAACGGCGTCGTCACCATCGCGCTGACCCCGTCCCAGCTGGATTCGCAGCCCCTGACGGCGACCCAGGTCGATCAGGCGGGCAACGTTTCCCAGGCCGGCAGCATCATCGCGCCGGACCTGACGGCGCCCGACGCCGCCACGGGTCTGACCATCAACAACGTCGGCACCGTGGTCAATGGCCTCGGCGAGGCTGGGGCGACGGTGACGATCCGCGACGCCGCGGGCAACATCCTCGCCACGGGGCTGGTCAATCAGAGTGGCCAGTTCCAGGTCACTCTGCCAAGCGCCGTCACCACTGGCGCGGCGCTGACCGTCACCCTGACCGACGCGGCGGGCAACGTCTCGGCCGGCACAGCCCTGACGACGGTGGACACCACACCGCCGGCCCTGCCACAGAACCTGTTGATCAGCGCCAACGGCCGCACGCTTACCGGGACCGGCGAGGCCGGTGCAACGGTGAAAGTCCTCGACGCCAGCGGCACGCTGCTGGGCACCGCGCTGGTGGCAAATGACGGCACCTTCACCGTGACCCTCGCGCCTGCGCCGAACAACGGCCAGGCTCTGGACATCAGCCAGACCGACCCGAGCGGCAACGTCTCGCCGTCGGCGAACCTGACGGCGCCGGACATCACTCCGCCTGCCGCCCTCACCCAGGTGTCGGTGAACGCCGACGGCCTGACGGTGATTGGCCGTGGCGAACCTGGCGCAACGGTATCGGTGCGCACGTCCGGGGGTGCCCTTCTGAGCACGGCGCTGGTGGCCGCCAATGGCGCGTTCAGCGTCACGCTGAGCACCGCGCAGATCAACGCCGAGGTCTTGACCGTCACCCAGGAAGATCCGCCCGGCAACGTGTCGACGGCGGTCAATGTGACGTCCGTGGACCTCACTGCGCCGGACAGCCCGACCGCCCTGCTGCTCAGCGGCAGCGGCGTGCAACTGGCGGGGAACGCCGAAGCCGGCAGCACCGTCATTGTCCGCGATGCCTCCGGCAACGTGCTAGGTTCAGGCGTCGCCGGGGCCAACGGCGTGTTCCAGGTCACTCTGTCCAGCCCGCAACTCAACGGCCAAAACCTGAGCGTCACCTCCACCGACGCTTCGGGTAATGTCTCGGTGCCCGCGGCTTATCAAGCCGCCGACACCACCGCGCCCTCGGCTGCCAGCAACCTGGCCGTCAGCGCCGATGGCCTGACCCTGGGCGGGACCGGCGAGGCCGGGGCAACGGTGGTCGTGCGCGATGCCAATGGCAACGCGCTGGGCACCGCGACTGTGGCGGCCAATGGCAGCTTTACCGTCGGGCTGAACCCGGCGGCGACCGCTGGCTCTACCCTGACCGTGATTCAGACCGACGCCGCCGGCAATCCGTCCGACGCCGGCACGGTGGTAGCCCCCGGCAATCTGGCGGAGCCTGCGCCCCTCAACCTGGCCCTCAGCGCCGACGGCCTGACGCTGAGCGGCACCGCCAACGCCGGCAGCACGGTCAGCATCCGTACCGCCTCCGGTGTGCTGCTGGGCACGGCGCTGGTCAATGGCGACGGCACGTTCAGTGCACAGCTCAATGCCGCGCAACTCAACGGTGAGTCGCTCTCGGCCATCGCCACGTCCAGCGACGGCATCAATTCGCTGTCCACCGGTTACCTGGCGGCGGACGTCACCGCGCCCGGGCAGCTGACCGATCTGGTGCTCAATACCAACGGCGTCTCCCTGACCGGCCACGGCGAAGTGGGCGCAGCGGTGACGGTGCTGGGCGCTGGCGGGGTCATCCTCGGCACCGGGCAAGTGGGCGTCGACGGCAACTTCTCGCTGACGCTGAACGCGCCGCAGATTGCCGGCCAATCCCTGAGCGTCAGCCAGACCGACGTCGCCGGTAATGAATCGGCCAGCATCGCGCTGACCGCCCGGGACCTGATTGCCCCGAATGCGCCGCTCGCCCTGGCGATGACGCCAGACGGCGCGGTGCTGTCGGGCACCGGTGAACCGGGTGCCACGGTCAATGTGTTCAACGCCAGCGGCGCCCTGATCGGTTCCGGCAGCGTGCTCATCGACGGCACCTTCCAGCTCACCCTGACCACCCCGCAAGCCAACGGCGAATTGCTGGCGGTCACCCTGACCGATGCGGCCGGGAATACGTCCCTGCCCGCCGACCTGACCTCGGTCGACACCACGGCGCCGCTCGCCCTGACCCAGCTGAACATTTCCAGCGATGGCGCGACGCTGACCGGCCGCGGTGAAGCCGGGGCGATTGTCACGGTGACCAACAACCTCGGTGCCCTGCTGGGCACGGCAACAGTGGGCAGCACCGGGGCGTTTACCCTGGTGCTGGTCCCGGCGCTGTCCAATGCCGAAGTGCTGACGCTGGTGCAACGGGATGCCGCCGGCAACGTGTCGCCCCAGGCCAGCCTGACCACGCCGGACTTCACGCCGCCCGAACAGCTCGACAACGTGCGCATCAACGCAGCCGGCGCGGTGATTACCGGTACCGGTGAAGCCGGCGCCACTGTCACCGTCCGTGATGCCAGCGGCACCCTGCTCGGCTCAACGCTGGTGCTGACCGATGGCACGTTCAGCGTCACCCTCTCCACCCCGCAGATCAACAACCAGGTACTGAGCGTTCAGCAGGCCGATCCGCCCGGCAACGTCAGCGTGCCCGCAACGGTGATCGCGCCGGATTTGACCCCCCCGGCGGTCGCCACCAATCTGCAGTTCAATGCCTCCGGCAGTGTGCTCAGCGGCAGCGGCGAAGCGGGCGCGGTGGTGCGCATTACCTTGGCCGATGGCACGCAAGTGGGCAACGGCACCGTGGGTGTCGATGGCAAATTCCTGATCACCTTGAACCAGCCTCAGAACGACGGTCAGCCCGTATTCGTCGTGCTCACCGACGCGGCCACCAATGCCTCGCCAGCCGGCTCCGTCGCCTCGCCTGACCTGACACCGCCCGCAGCGGTCACCAACGTGCAAATCGATAACACGGGCGTGGTGGTCAGCGGTCGCGGTGAAGCAGGCGCCAGCCTGTTGATCACCGATGCCGCCGGCAACATTGTCGGCACAGGCGTGGTCGGCGTGGACGGCAATTTCGCGGTGTCGCTGTCGGTACCGCAAATCAATGGCGAGCTGCTGTCCGTGGTGCAACGGGATGCCGCGGGCAATCCGTCCGCCGGCGCCCCGGTAACGGCACCGGACACCACGCCCCCGGCGCTGCCGGTGGTGACCGCGCTGAGTGCCAACGGCCTGACGCTGACCGGCACCGGTGAAGCGGGCGCGACGGTCAAAGTGACCAGCGCGACCGGCGCCAGCCTCGGCAGCGCCACGGTGCTGGCCGACGGGACATTCAGCGTCGCGCTGAGCCCTGCCCAACTGAACGGCGAGAAGCTCAACCTGACCCAGACCGACGCGGCGACCAACGTCTCCGGCACCGTGGTCTACCAGGTTGCCGACGTGACCGATCCGGCTGCGGTGACCAACCTTTCGGTCAGCCAGGACGGGCTGACGCTGAGCGGACGCGGCGAACCCGGTGCTTCGGTGAGCGTTTCGCTGACCGGCGCAAGCGCGGGCACGCCTGCGCTGGGCACGGCCATCGTGCTCGCGGACGGCACGTTCAGCGTGGCGCTGTCGACTGCGCAGCTCAACGGTCAGTCGTTGTCGGTGGTGCAAGTCGACGCAGCGCTGAACGATTCGGCGCCGGTTCCCGTCATCGCGCCGGACATCACGCCACCCGCAGTGCCGGTGTTCACCTCGCTTACCGGCAACGGCACGATCCTGCAAGGCACGGCCGAAGCCAACAGCACGGTGACCGTGCGGTCCGCCGACGGCACGTTGCTGGGCACCACGCAGACCGACGCCGGTGGACGTTACGAGGTCGGGCTGAATCCTGCGCAAACCAACGGGCAAGTCATCTCCATTACGGCAACGGACGCGGCCAACAACGCTTCCGCGCCGCTGGTTTACACCGTGCCGGACACTCAGGCGCCTGATCCTGTCAGCAACCTGACGATCAGTGCCGATTACCTGCTGTTGGCGGGTCGCGGTGAAGCGGGCGCGACAGTGACCGTCAAAGACTCCCTGGGTATCACGCTCGGCATCGGACAGGTGGCTGCCAATGGCACTTTTGTGGTGGGCCTGCCTGCCGGCATCAGTGCCAACGACGTCCTTACGGTCGGTCAGGCGGACGCCAGCGGCAACGCCTCCGGGACCCTCGGCCTTACCGTCCCCGTGACCCCTCCACCGAATGCGCCAACCAATCTGCTGGTTAGCGCCGACGGACTGACGGTCACAGGCAGCGCCGCAACGGGCACCACCATCACGGTGTACAGCGCAACGGGTGTAGTGCTCGGGACGGCGGCTACCAATGCGGGCGGCACCTTCAGCGTCACACTCAATACCGCGCAAACCAACGGCGAAAGCCTGGGCGTGACGGCCAGCACCGGGGCGGGCGGCGCATCCTTGCCGGCTGCAGTGCTGGCGGCCGACTCCACGCCGCCGGCGGCGCTCGCCGACCTTGCAGTCAATGCAACCGGCACCTTGGTGACCGGTCGTGGCGAAGCCGGGGCGACGGTGACCATCACCACTTCCGACGGCGTCACCCTTGGCACTGCGCTGGTCAATGCCGGCGGCACCTTTGGCGTCCTGTTGAGCCCGGCGCAAGCCAACGGTCAGATCGTCAACGCCTATCAGACCGACACCGCGGGCTTGCCGTCGGCCGTCCTGCCGGTCACTGCGCCCGACATCACCGCGCCCAACGCACCGGTGTCGCTGGTTCTCAATGGCGCTGGCACCGTGCTGAGCGGGATTGGCGAAGCCGGCGCGACAGTGACCGTGCGCAGCAGCCTCGGCGTCGTACTCGGGACGGCAACCGTCGCCCTGGACGGCACGTTCAACGCCAACCTGTCGGCGGCGCAACTCAATGGCCAAGTGCTGACGGTGAGTCAGCGTGACGTCGCAGGCAACATCTCGGTGCTCGCCAATGTGACTGCCGTCGACACCACACCGCCCGCCGCCCTGACCAACGTCGCGCTGAACGTCGCGGGCCTGCAGGTCAGCGGCAACGGCGAAGCCGGCGCGACCGTGCGCGTGACCAACGCAGCCAACATCGTGCTCGGCACGGCAGTGGTCAATGCGGCGGGCGGGTTCGTCGTCTCGCTCTCCAGCGCGCAATTGAATGGTCAGGTGCTGAGCGTCCAGCAAGTGGACGCGGCGAGTAACGTCTCGGTCGTCACGACGGTTAATGCCCTCGACCTTCAGGCGCCCAATGCACCGTCCGCTTTGTTGTTGGCCGGCAACGGCCTGACCCTCACCGGCAGCGGTGAAGTCGGCGCGACGGTCAACGTGTTCAACGCCGGCGGTACGCTGCTGGGGACCACCACGGTAGGCCTTGGCGGGACGTTCAATGTCACCCTGAATGCCGCACAACTGGACGGCCAGGCGCTGACGGTGCGTCAGGTCGACGTCGCCGGCAACGTGTCGGCTGCCGGCAGCCTTCTGGCACCGGACATCACGGCGCCGGGCGCACCTACAGCGGTGACCGTGAATGCCAGCGGTTCGGTGGTGACCGGGACCGGTGTCGCCGGCTCGACGGTGACCGTGCGCAACGCGCTGGGAGCTGTGCTCGGCACCACGACAGTGGCCGCCAACGGCAGCTTCACGGTGGCACTGAATGCCGCGCAGATCGATAACCAGGTGCTGAGCATCACTCAGGCGGATGCCGCCGGGAATGTGTCGGTGGCCGCCAGCGCTATCGCACCTGACCTGACGCCGCCTGCGGCACCGGGTGCGCTGCTGGTCAGTGTCGATGGCCTGACGGTCAGCGGCACCGGGGAAGTCGGTTCGACGGTGCAGATCAAATCCACCGGCGGCGCGGTGCTCGGGACGGGCACCGTCGGGGCCACGGGGCAGTTCAGCGTCACCCTCGCCCCTGCGCAGATCAATGGGGAAACCCTGCTGGTCAGCCTCACCGACATCAAGGGCAACCTCTCGGTGGTGGCCAACGTCACCGCGCCGGACATCGACGTCAATACCCCGGTCATCGCCAGTGACAACCTCGCCACGGCGTCGGTCACGCTGGTACCGGTGAAGACCACGCAGAATTTTGCGGACTCTTTCACCACGCTGCTGGCCGGGTTCTCCAAGGCGTTTGTGTTCACGGTCAACAGCGGCACCAGCCTTGATCCGACCCTGACGCTGACCACCGCCAGTGCGGTGTCCTTGCTCGACGGCGTGGTCTACACGCTGCAAGTGAAGAATGCCAGCGGCAATTGGGTCACGCTGGACGTCAACGGCAACGGCGGTCTGATCGACCTCGTGGCCCTGACCGGCCAGGGCGTGCGGGTGAACATCGGTGATTTGCTGGGTGGCGATTACCGGCTGGTCGTGTCGAGCACCGGCATCGGCGTGGTGACCAATGTCACCACCCAACTGCAGCTGGACGTGACCAGCCTGACCCAGTTCAACGGGGTGGCCGGTGCCGCCGTGACCGGCAACGTCATCACCAACCCGGGGGTTGACGGCCAGGCGGACGTGACCGGCCCAGACAACGGCGCGGTGTTGCAGGTGCTGAAAAACGGCAGCTACGTTACAGCCAGCGCGGGCACCACGGTGCAAGGGCTGTACGGCACGCTGACCATCGACGCCAGTGGCAACTACAGCTACACGCCGAACGGCGCGGTCACCAGCGTCGGCAAAGTGGATGTCTTCAGTTATCAGCTGGTGCACCCGAACGGCCTCAGCGACACGGCCAATCTGTACGTGCGCATCGACAGTCCGCAGGCCACCGAGGTGTGGAGCGACAGCAGCCTGGCCAGCCCGGCCTTGCTGGTCGACGCCACCAACGACATCGCGGTCAGCGACATCACCCTGGTCAACAAGGAGGTCATCACCAACTCGGCGCTGGGCAGCTTCAGCGTACCGCTGGCCGGCACCGGCAACGGCTCGTGGACCACCAGTGTGGCGGCCGGCACCGTCACGGACCTTACGGTGGTCGTCAACTCGAGCAACCTGCTGAGTCTGCTCGGGTCAATGACCGTCGGCCTGTACAAGCTCAACACCACGACCAACCAGTACGTGCTGGTGAAAAGCTACGGCGGCAATGCGCTGTTGAACCTGGGCAGTGGCAACTACGGCATCCGTTTCGACGATCAGACCGCCGGCAGCTATCAGGTGAAAATCAGCACGGGCGGCGTCGGCCTGTTGAGCACCGTCAACGCCAGTCTGATCAACGACGCCACCTACACCAATCAGTTCGTGGTCAGCAGCTACACGCCGGTGGCGGGCAATCTGCTCACCGACACCGCCGGCGGCGGCGCTGATGTGCTGGGCTCGGCGTACACCGTGCTCAATGTGCTGGCGGCCGGCAATTACGTGACGCCGGGCTACAACGGCACCACGATTGTCGGCACCTATGGCTCGTTGCTGGTGCAGGCCGACGGGCGCTACACCTACACGCTGACGCCGGGGCAGACCGATGCGGTCATCGGCCATGAGGACGTGTTCACTTACCAGCTCAAGCACCCCAACGGCACCACCGACACGGCGACGTTGACCATTGATCTGGAACAGGCCGGTGCCGTCGTCACTACCTCGTTCGCGGCGCTGTCTACCGTGGCGAACGTCGATGATCACAGCGCGCTGACGGCCGTCGCCACCACCGGTGCCGAGCTGATTCAAGGCACGGCGGGCAACGACACGCTGGACGGGTCCCATGGCGGCGCGGTCACCCTGCAAGGCGGCGCCGGCAACGACACGCTGATCATCGCCGACCAGCATTTCGCCTCGGTCGATGGCGGTACGGGCACCGACACCCTGCTCTGGGCCGGGGGCGATGCGACCATCAACCTGGGTGATCTGCAGAGCCGGATCCACAACATCGAGGTGCTGGACCTGAACCACACCAGTGCCGTCGCGCTGACCATCAGCCTGGCGGACCTGGTCTCCATTACTTCGGCCGACAACAACACGTTGATCATCAAGGGGGGCAGCGAGGACACCGTACACATGACCAACACCTGGGTCGCCGGCGGTGCGCAACAGGCCGATGGCGTCGATTACACCCAGTACACGCCGCAGGAAGATCCAACCCATCATCTGTGGGTGCAGAACGGTATTCACGTCGTTTGATCAGCCCGCCGTCTGGCGCTGCCAGCGGCGGGGTTCAACCGGCCGATTGATTGGGTCGGCCGGTTGATTCACTAAAAGGGAAGCTCTGTATTCGTACAGTAAGGAAGCCATGTGGAGCGCGTTCGCAAGCAGAAATGGCCGGCGGTCGTCCTGACCCTCGGCCTGTGTCACCCGATGTTTTCCGTTGCGCTGGCGGAGGATCAAATCGATCCCGGCCTGCGCAGCATCAGCCCTTCGCGCCTGCAGGCAACGCCTGCGGATCAGCGCCGCAAGGACAATGGCCCTGAGGGCAGCGACAAAAGCAGCGCCAAAGGCAATGCCAAGGGGAATACAAATGACCGTTCCGGGCCCGGGGCGGTCATGGTCAAGGAAGACAGCCAGACCCTGGGCCTCGAACAAGCGGTCAGGCTCGCCGTTGACTGGCACCCCAGCATCAGCGAAGCGGTCGGCACCCTGTATCAACAGGCCGAGGGCATCAACGTGGCCGAAGCCGGTTACTACCCGCAGATCTCCGGCGGGATAAAAGGCGGTTACACCAGCGGCTACGGCAGCGATGACGGCAGCCAGTCGGTGAGCATCTCCCTCAAACAGATGCTCTACGACTTCGGCAAGGTGTCGAACTCGGTCGAAGCGGCCCGGGCCAAGGTAGCGCGCAGCCAGGCAAGCATCCTGCTGACCATCGATCAGGTCAGCCGCGACACCGCGTTCGCCTACATCGAGGTCCAGCGCTACCAGCACCTGGTGGACATCGCCCGGGAGCAGATCCGCGGCATCGGCGACATCGTCGAACTGGCCAAACAGCGCAGCGACATGGGCGCGAGCACTCGCTCCGATGTGGTTCAGGCGCAGTCCCGCGCCGAGGGCGGCATGGCCACGCTGCAGGAGTACAAAGCGCTGTACGCGCGCTGGCAGTCGACGCTGACCAACCTTCTCGGTCGGCAGACCCCGCCCCAGGTCAGCGACACCTTCACGCCCTCGATGACCGACGCCTGCACCGCGCCCGTGAGCACAGACGCCCTCCCCGCCGTGCTGCAAGCCGTGGCCCAGCGCACCCAGGCCCAGGCCGAACTGGCCCAGGCCAAAGCTGAAGCCTATCCGACACTGTCGCTGCAGCCGTCGATTAACCAGTATCTGGACGACCACTACGACGACCAGAACTCGAGGATCAATCGCACCCAGGCCGGGATCTTTCTCAACCTGGAAGTGCCGATTTATCAGGGTGGCGCCATCAGCGCCCGCAGCCGCGCCGCCAACTATGCGCTGACCGCTGCCGATTCCGCCGAAGACGCCGCCCGCTTGCTGGCGCGGCAAGGGCTGGGCGAAGCGCAGGCACAGACATCCGGCCTGACGCGCCGCCTCAGCTCGCTGGAATCGCGGCAGACCAGCATCACCGAAGCCCGCGAGTTGTATGGCCGGCAGTACCTGGAACTGGGCACCCGGCCGCTGCTCGATCTGCTCAACGCCGAGCAGGAAATCCACCAGTCGCGCTTCGACCTGGCCAACACCCAGGCCGATCTGCGCCGCCTGCAAATCGACTGCCTGTACAACAGCGGTGCGCTGCGTCGCGCGTTCGGCATCGATCACAGCACCATCCAGCACGTGGAGATCCTGCCATGACCGAGACCATCGTCATCCCCGAAGCCCCTGCGGCAGGCCCCGATCGTCCGGATTATTCGCCGTGGCTGGAAGCCATCCTCACCGTCGCCCGGCATTACCGCCTCGACGTGTCACCGGAAAGCATTCGCCTGGCATCCACCAACAGCGAGGGTCGTGTCGAAGAAGTGGTTCGCTACATGGCGCGCCAGGCGGGCTTGAGCGTCAAGTTCGCCCGCTATGACCGCAAGAGCCTGTCGCGCTGGCGCACGCCGCTGCTGGTGCAACTGCGCGACGGCCAGGTCGGGGTGATCGAAAGCGTCAGCGAGCAAGGCGAACTGGGCATCGCCTACAGCGGCGATCAGGGCCTGCAAAGCCGCATCGACCCGGCCGTGCTTGCCGAGCAGGCGCTGCGCACGGTGATCCTGCGGCCCATCCAACCCCTCAGCGACGTGCGCACCGACGACTACATCAAGCCTTACGACGAGCACTGGTTCCGGCGCATCGTCCTCAGCGACCTGCGCCCCTACCGGCAAGTGATGCTGGCGTCGCTGGTCGCCAACCTGCTGGGCATGGCCGGCGTGCTGTTTTCCATGCAGGTCTACGACCGGGTGATTCCGGCCGAGTCGCTGCCGACGCTGTACGTGTTGTTTGGCGGCGTGATGCTGGCGCTGGTGTTCGACTTCGTCATGCGCATCATGCGTCTGCGCATCACCGACGTACTGGGCAAGCGCGCCGACCTGCGGGTGTCGGACCTGGTGTTCGGCCACGCCCTGCGCCTGCGCAATTCGGCGCGGCCGAAATCCACCGGCTCGTTCATTTCGCAGCTGCGCGAGCTGGAGCAGATCCGCGACCTGATCACCTCCAGCACCGCGACGGCGCTGGCGGACATGCCGTTCTTCTTCCTGTTCTTGCTGGTGTTCTATCTGATTGGCGGGGCGCTGGTGCTGATTCCTCTGGTCGCGCTGGTGGCGATGGTGCTGCCCGGCGTCTTTGCCCAACGCAAACTGGCGCGGCTGGCCAATGCCTCGATGCGCGAAGCCGCACTGCGCAACGCCATGCTGGTGGAAGCCGTGCAGGGCATGGACGACATCAAGGCGCTGCAGGCCGAGCAACGTTTCCAGCAGCAGTGGAATCACTACAACGCCGCGTCTGCCGACAGCAGCCTGAAATTGCGTTCGCTGACCAACAGCCTGGTGGCCTGGACCCAGAACGTGCAGGGCGCGGTGTTTGCCGTGGTCATCGTGTTCGGTGCGCCCATGGTGATTGGCGGCGACCTTACCACCGGCAGCCTGGTGGCCGCCTCGATGCTGGCCTCGCGGATGATGGCGCCAATGGCGCAACTGACCCACGTGCTAACCCGCTGGCAACAGGCGAAAGTCGCGCTGCAGGGGCTCAACCGGCTGATGCAGATGCCGGTCGATCACCCCGAAGGCAGCCAGCGCGTGCATATGCCCGCCATTCGCGGGGATTACGTGTTGCGTCAGGCCGGCTTCAAATACAGCGAAGAGGCATCGCCCGCGCTGAGTGGTATCAACCTGAACATACGGCCCGGTGAGCGCGTCGCCATCCTCGGGCGCAATGGCGCGGGCAAGTCGACGCTGCTGCAGGCGCTGGCGGGTTCGATGGATTTGTCCAGCGGCGAGACCACCGTGGACGGCATCTCCCTCGCTCACCTGGACCCGGCCGACCTGCGCCGGGACGTCGGCCTGATGTCGCAGCAGGCGCGGCTGTTTCACGGCACTCTGCGCGACAACCTCACCCTCGGCGCGGGCCAGGCCAGCGATCAGGAAATCATCGCCGCCCTGTCGGTGACCGGCGCGCTGGAGTTTGTCCGCCAGATGCCCAAGGGCATGGACCACCTGATTCTCGAAGGGGGTCTGGGCCTGTCCGGCGGTCAGCGCCAGAGCCTGCTGCTGTCACGCTTGCTGATTCGCCAGCCCCAGGTGCTGCTGCTGGACGAACCCACGGCGTCACTGGATGACATCACCGAACGCCAGTTGCTGGAAAAACTCTCGACCTGGTGTCAGGGCCGCACGCTGATCGTCGCCACCCACCGAGTCAGCCTGCTGCAACTGGTGGAACGGATCATCGTGCTGGACAACGGTCGCATCGTCATCGATGACCACCGCGACGCCGCCCTCACCCGACTCAGACAGCCGCAAGGAGCGCAGGCATGAACGCACTGACCACGGAGCAAACTCCACGGCTCGCCGACCAGATCACCTACCTCGACGGCAAGGACGAGCGCAGCATCACCGGAAGCGTGCGGGTGATCTGGACCTGCGCGCTGATGCTGGCGTGCTTTATCGCCTGGGCGGCCTGGTTTCAGGTGGTGGAAGTGTCCACCGGCACCGGCAAGGTGGTGCCCAGTTCCAGGGAGCAGCTGATTCAGTCCATGGAGGGCGGGATTATCAAGGAGTTGAACGTCAGCGAAGGCACGCTGGTGGAGCGCGGTCAGGTGCTGGCGCAACTGGATGCAGTGAAGAGTGAATCGAACGTCGGTGAAAGCGAGGCGAAATACCGGGCGGCGCTGGCCAGCGTCAATCGGCTGCAGGCGGAAGTCAGCGAGAAACCGCTGACCTTCGACGCGTCGCTGGATAAGTACCCGGAGCTGCGCCGCGCCGAAACCGATTTGTTCAACGCCCGGCGCAGGGGCCTGAGCGAAACCCTCACCGGCATCGAAAGCTCGCTGAAGCTGGTGCGCAGCGAACTGGACATCACCGAGAACCTGGCGAAGATCGGCGCGTCGAGCCGGGTCGAAGTGCTGCGCCTGAACCGCCAGCGCTCCGAGCTTGAGCTCAAGGCGACCGAGGCGCGTTCGGAGTACATGGTGCATGCCCGCGAAGACCTGGCCAAAGCCAATGCCGAGGCGCAGATGCTGTCGGCGGTGATCCGTGGGCGCAGCGATTCGTTGTCACGCCTGACCTTGCGCTCGCCGGTGCGCGGCATCGTCAAGGACATCAAAGTCACCACCATCGGCGGGGTCGTGCCGCCCAATGGGCAGCTGATGCAGATCGTCCCGCTGGATGAGCAACTGCTGATCGAAACCCGCATCTCGCCCCGGGACATTGCTTTCATTCACCCCGAGCAGCAGGCCAAAGTGAAAATCACGGCCTACGACTATTCGATCTACGGCAGCCTCGACGGCAAGGTGGTGACCATCTCGCCGGACACGATTCAGGATGAGGTCAAGCCGGAAATCTTCTACTACCGCGTGTTTATCCGTACGGACTCGGATGTGCTGCGCAACAAGGCGGGCAAGACCTTTGCCATCGTCCCCGGAATGATCGCCACCGTGGACATCCGCACGGGTGAAAAAACCGTGCTGGATTACCTCATCAAGCCCCTCAACCGCGCCCGTGAAGCCCTGCGCGAGCGTTGATCAGTTGACCGCGAGATGAACCGGCGCTGGCGTGGCAGGCTTGAGCTGCGCCATGTAACGGGTCCACTCGCGGTTGATTTCGTTGTACGGCATGAAGATGCTGATCCGTGGCTGGTTGGCCAGGTCTGGACGCTTGATCTTGGCCAGGTCGCTGGAGGTCAGCAACGCCACGGTGATCCCCACTACCTTGCCATCTGCGGCGAATACCGGACCGCCCGACATGCCCTTGGCCACCGGGCCATCATGGGTGCCGTACATCACGTTGCCTTCTTTTGCGTCCAGGCGAACCATCGCCGGCAGCGCATGGCCTGTGCCTTTCACCGACATGTAAGCGGAGTTGTAGCCCACGGAGGTGAGCTCTTCACCCGGCTGGTATGAACGCCACATCGGAACGGAATCGGCCTTGTGCTTGAAGAACTGCACGTCGCCCTGCCCCTGAAACACCGCGCCCGAGATGTAAGGGATGTGTTTGACGGTCACCGCATAATCTTCATTCCACTGGATCGCGGTGCCCATCAACAGATAGGGCAACGGCGCACCGGAGTGGACGACGAAGGCTTGGTCAAAGACAGGATCCTGGGTAAAAGCGGTGGGCATTCCGTTGCACCCGCTGATCAGCACTGAGGCTGCAACAAGTGACTTGAAGGGGCGCATCTGGTTTTCCGTGTGTGAGGATGGATGACGGGAGCGAATATGTCATTGCGCCATCACTCTGGCAATAGAGTTTAACTACCACCCGACTAGTGGTAATGCACTCAGCTTATTGGATCCAACCTATTTGGATAATGCAACGACCTGCGTCGCAATCAATACCATTCATTTGCGGATAATTCGGGAAATCCAGGCCAGTTAATGAATTATTTACCCTCTGCACCTATCAGATGCAGATCGGTCTGCCACTACTACGACAGCACACATTCTCCACGGAGTGCATGGACTGCCGTTGGTCGGGATACTGATCGCCGCAACGTCACACCTCTACCTGCCGGGACTTTTATGAGATCACGCAAGAAAACCGTCAACCCGATCGGGTTGCAAGACATCACTATTGTCGACGATGCCAAGATGCGGAAGGCCATCACCGCCGCCGCCCTGGGCAACGCAATGGAATGGTTCGACTTCGGCGTCTACGGCTTCGTGGCCTACGCACTGGGCAAGATCTTCTTCCCCGGCGCCGACCCCAGCGTGCAGATGATCGCGGCCCTCGCGACCTTTTCCGTGCCCTTCCTGATTCGCCCCATCGGCGGCGTGTTCTTCGGCGCCATCGGCGACAAATACGGGCGACAGAAAGTCCTCGCCGCGACCATCGTCATCATGTCCCTCAGCACCTTCGCCATCGGGCTGATCCCCTCGTATGAAACGATTGGCATCTGGGCGCCGATCCTGCTGCTGTTGGCGAAGATGGCCCAGGGTTTCTCGGTCGGGGGCGAATACACCGGCGCTTCGATCTTCGTGGCTGAATACGCGCCGGACCGCAAACGCGGGTTCCTCGGCAGCTGGCTGGATTTCGGCTCGATCGCCGGTTTCGTACTCGGTGCCGGCGTCGTGGTGCTGATCTCTTCCGTCGTCGGCGAGGAGAAATTTCTCGAATGGGGCTGGCGCCTGCCGTTCTTCCTCGCCCTGCCACTGGGCATGATCGGCCTCTACCTGCGTAACGCCCTGGAAGAAACCCCGGCATTCCAGCAGCACGTGGAAAAACTCGAACAGGGTGACCGCGAAGGCCTGGCCCACGGCCCGAAAGTGTCGTTCAAGGAGGTCGCCACCAAGCACTGGCGCAGCCTGCTGACCTGCATCGGCGTGGTCGCGGCCACCAACGTCACGTATTACATGCTGCTGACGTACATGCCGAGTTACCTCTCGCACAACCTGCATTACAGCGAGAACCGCGGCGTACTGATCATCGTCGCGATCATGGTCGGCATGCTGTTCGTGCAGCCGCTGATTGGTTTCCTCAGCGACAAGATCGGCCGTCGGCCCTTCATCATTGCCGGCAGCATCGCTCTGCTGGTGCTGTCGATTCCGGCGTTCAAACTGATCAACAGCGGCCAGTTGGGTCTGATCTTCGCCGGCCTGCTGATGATCGCGGTGATCCTCAACTTCTTCATCGGGGTGATGGCCTCGACACTCCCGGCGATGTTCCCCACCCACATCCGTTACAGCGCGCTGGCCAGTGCCTTTAACGTGTCGGTGTTGATCGCCGGCCTGACCCCGACCGTGGTCGCCTGGCTGGTTGAAACCACCCAGGACCTGTACATGCCGGCGTACTACCTGATGGTCGTCGCGGTGGTGGGCCTGATCACCGGCCTGACCATGAAGGAAACCGCCAATAAGCCTTTGCGCGGCGCAGCGCCGGCGGCATCGGACCTCAACGAAGCCCGTGAACTGCTGCAGGAGCACCACGACAATATCGAACAGAAGATCGAAGACATCGACACGCAGATTGCCGAGTTGCAAGCCAAACGCGAGAGCCTGGTTCAGCAGCACCCGCGTATAGATTGACAGCAGCTTATCCAAACAGATGGCCGCGACGGTATCCCTGCCGTTCGCGGCCATTTCGGCAAATTTGTCTGAACCGCTGCGTCCCTCTCCCGGTCAGGTCTTGCATGAGCATTCACCCGCTTCTGTGCAGGCACTGACAGGCGGACAGATAACTGAAAGGCAGCCTCCTCCCCATGACCGACATCATTGATCACTTGCCCCCCGTGCTACGACCGCAAAGCGAAATGATCCTGGCCGACATACGCGCCTCTGGCTCGACCATCGATGTGGTCAAGAGCGGCGCTCAGGCCAATGGCTTCGTGCTCGGTTTGCGTTGCTGCGGGGGAATCGACGCGCAGCAGGCCGAGCAGCTTTCCGAGTTCTATGACGCCGTCGTGGAGTCGCGGTTGAAACGGCTGACACTCGGGTTGTCCTGAGCAGCTTTATGCGGCTTGCCTGAGCGCCGGGCCCGTCCCTTTTATTTTTAGCCATTGTCAGCGGATGACATGTTTACCAACGGAGCCACACCATGCGATCCAATACTTCCTTTCTTTTCGACCTCGACGGCACCCTGACCGACAGCGTTTATCAGAACGTCACGGCGTGGAAAGAAGCCCTCGATTCGGAAAACATTCCTCTGGCGATGTGGCGAATCCACCGCAAGATCGGCATGAGCGGCGGTTTGATGCTGAAGATGCTGTCCCGGGAAACCGGGATGGAAATCACCGAGGCGCAGGCCGAGCGGTTGAGTAAAAGGCACGCCGAGGCGTATGAGAGAACTCAGGATCAGATCATTGCTTTGCCTGGCGCTGTTGATTTGCTGAAGACGCTGGACGATGAGGGCTTCCCCTGGTGCATCGCGACCAGTGGGGAGATGTCGACGGCGCAGATCAATTTGAAGGCGTTGGGGCTGGACCCGAAGAAGATCAATCTGATCACGCGCGATGATGTGAAGAATGGCAAGCCGGACCCGGATTTGTTTGTGACGGCTGCGAAGAAGATCGACGCGAAGATTGAGGATTGTCTGGTGATCGGCGATGCGATCTGGGACATGCTGGCGGCGCGGCGGTGCAAGGCGACGGGGATTGGGTTGCTTTCGGGTGGCTACGATGTGAGTGAGCTGGAGCGGGCCGGGGCGTTGCGGGTGTATGAGGATCCGCTGGCGTTGCTCAACCATCTCGATGAGATCGCTACTCGGGAATAGCCAAATCAAGAGCGTCTGCCTAACGGCAGACATTTCGCCTTCGGCGAGTTACTTGATAAAGCCCCAAGTAACCAAGGGCTTTGTGCTCCTGGTTGGGCCCTTCCTTCGTCAGGGTTCCTTCACTCCGGTCTCACTCCGTGGGCCCGCGCCGAACGGGCATCCATGCCCTGACGGCGCTCTCGCCGCATCCATGCGGCTCGGCCCACTGCGCGAGACCTGCGTTCAGCCTGCACCCAAGTCGCGTTTCGCGGTGACTGAACCTTCTGTGTATGAAGATCAAAAGCAGAGCTAACGCGTTCTTGGTAGGACTGGCTTTAGCCGGGAAGACGCCAGTGCTGGCGCCATCAATTTTGATGGCGCCACGCGCAGCTTTTTAGTGGGACCGGCTTTAGCCGGGAATACGTAGGCCGGATCACTCCCAACTTTGCTGAATGCACGCACTGCTCTTAGTGGGACCGGCTTCAGCCGGGAATTCGCAGGCCGAATCACTCCCAATTTTGCTGAATGCACGCGCTGCTCTTAGTGGGACCGGCTTTAGCCGGGAAGAGGCCAGTTCATGCGCCACTAATCTTGGCCGTTGAAACCGGCTCCAGACTCGACGCGCTGATCGTTCCCACGCTCCGCGTCACCCCAATCGGCTAACCACCCTGCCTTCACTCACCCGCGTTATAAACCGGGTAGTCGATATACCCCTCTTCCGTCCCGCCATACAACGTGGCCGGATTGACGGGGTTGAGGGGCCAGCCGTTGGCGATGCGGGCCGGCAGGTCGGGGTTGGCGATGAAGGGGCGGCCGAAGGCGATGAGGTCGGCCACGCCGGCGTCGATCAGGCGGTTGCCGCGTTCGGCGGTGTAGCGGCCGGCGTAGATGATGCGGCCGGTGAAGGCTTCGCGGATGGCTTTGCGGAAGGTGTCCGGCAGTTCGGGGGCGTTGTCCCAGTCGGCTTCGGCGATGGAGACGTAGGCGACGCCTGCGTTTTCCAGGACCTTGATGGCTTCGACATAGGTGTGGTGCGGGTCGCTTTCCACCAGGCCGATGTAGACGCGTTCTTCGTCGGTGCTGGCGAACAGCGGCGAGAAGCGCACGCCCAGACGGTCCGCGCCTACGGCTTCGGCGACGGCAGTGACGATCTCGCGCAGGAAGCGCAGGCGGTTTTCCAGCGAGCCGCCGTATTCGTCATCGCGGTGGTTGGCGTGCTCGGAGATGAACTGGTTGACGAGGTAACCGTTTGCCGCGTGAATTTCCACGCCATCAAAACCCGCTTCGATCGCATTCTTAGCCGCCTGGGCATACAGCTTGACCAGCTCGCGGATTTCCTCGACGGTCAGCGCACGAGGCGTCGGCGGTACGACCAATTGCCCTGCGCCGGGCGCCGTTTCGATGAACGCTTTGGCGTTGGCCGCCGGAATCGCCGAGGGGGCAACCGGCGCTTCGCCGTTAGGCTGCAAGGCGTGATGGGACACACGGCCGACGTGCCAGAGCTGGGCGAAAATCACGCCCTCTTCTGCGTGCACTGCATCGGTCACTTTGCGCCAGCCTTCGACCTGCTCGGCGCTGTAGATGCCCGGGGTCCATGCATAGCCTTGGCCGCGCGGCTCGATCTGGGTGCCTTCGGTGATCATGAAGCCGGCGGACGCCCGTTGCTGGTAGTAGCTCGCCATCAAGTCCGAAGCGATATCGCCCGGCTGCAGGCTTCTCTGCCGGGTCAACGGCGGGAAGGCAATGCGGTTTTTCAGCACGTGCCGACCGAGGTTGACGTGGGTGAGCAAGGGTTGAGTGGACATGGGTGATACTCCGTTCAAGTCGTTGAAAGTGTTGGCTAGATCGCACTGCGTAGACCAGTCGTCTAGTGAATGGCCGGGAGTCTAAAGCGCACGTGCAGACCCGGCAATGTCAGATCCGCAATGATTCCGGACATCGGCCGCAGACAACGCCACTTACAGAATCTTGCGCTTTTGAGCTCATCTACCCAGACGACCCGTTGCAGTCGGTCGTCCCGCGCTTATGATTCCGCGCATCGAACGTTGGTCGACCCTCGGCAATGCCAGTGGGCTCATTGGTCTACACCCCACATCCTGAACAGGCACTCCATGAACATCATCCGCAGCAAGGACTTCACCGGTGACCGCCCATGGGCCGCGTTGGCCATCGCCAACATGAACGGCATCACCACGCGACTGCACTGGACGGATCAGCCCTACAAATGGCACGTGAATGACGGTCAGGAGGTTTTTGTGGTGCTGGACGGGCAAGTGGAGATGCGCTTCAAGCAGGACGGCGTCGAGCAAAGAACCGTGCTGCACATCGGCGATATTTTCTACGCCTCCATCGGCACGGCCCACGTTGCCCACCCGTTGGGTGAAGCGAGGATTCTGGTGATCGAAAGCGAGGGCAGCGCTTGAGCCAGGCCGCCTGATCACTGCAAAGCGGTGGTGCCTGGACGGGCCCCTTCGCGATCAATCAAGGCTTCCACGCCCCGCCTTCAACGATCACCGCCGACGGATCGGTGTCCGCCGCCAGTTGATCGCGCACGTACTGGTTGTACAGCGAGAGCAGATACTTCTGCTGACCGAGGCTGGCCAGTTCGGTGTTCACCCAGTCGCGCAGTTCAGTGTTGCCCTTCTTCACCGCCGGGGCGATCGGCGCTTCTTCACCGAGTTTCTGTGCGAGCACGCGGTAGCCGGGGTTCTGCTTGGCCCAGCTGAACAGCACCAGGTTGTCCTGGGCGTAGGCATCGCCTCGGCCGTTGGCCAGCGCCTGCAGCGACTCGGAATTCTTCTCGAACTTGAGCAGCTTCCAGTCCGGGTGGTTCTTGGTCAGCCAGATATCCGCCGTGGTGCCGGTGGTGACGATGACGGTTTTGCTCGCCAGATCATCCAGCGTCTTCACCGGGCTGCTGTCGGGCACCAGGGCCTGCACGGCGACGCGCAGGTTGGGGTGGGTGAAATCGACCACTTGCGCCCGTTCCGGCGTCACGGTCATGTTGGCGAGGATCAGGTCAACCTTGTCGCTCTGCAGAAACGGAATGCGGCTGGCGGGCTCGACCACCACGAACTCGATCTTCTTCTCGTCGCCGAGCAGATCCTTGGCGAAACGCCGACCCAGATCGGTGTCGAAGCCGACGTAGTCGCCCTGTTCGTTAACGAACCCGAACGGCGGTTTGTCGCTGAAAACGCCGACAATCAACGTGTCTCGCGCCTTGATTTTTTCCAATGACCCTGCGGCAGAGTCGGCGGCATGGGCGGCAGCGGTGCCGACCAGCAATCCGAGGGCGAGCAGTGGCAGTACGAGGGGAGATTTAAGGGTCACGATGCTTTCCTTTTTGGCATGTTTTCTACGTATGAGAATTTCTCCAGGAACTGCTGCGCGCGTGCGGTCTGCGGGGCGCTGAAGAAGGATTCGGGGTCGCTCTGTTCGGCGATACGGCCGCCGTCCATGAACAGGATTCGATCGGCCACCGCGCGGGCAAAGGCCATTTCGTGGGTGACGATCAACAGGGTCATGCCACTGCGGGCCAGGTCGAGGATGACTTCCAGCACCTCCTTGACCATCTCCGGATCAAGCGCAGCAGTGACTTCGTCGAACAGCATGACCCTGGGGTTCATGCACAGCGCGCGGACGATGGCGATGCGTTGCTGCTGACCACCGGAAAGCTCGCGCGGATAGGCGTCGCGTTTGTCCAGCAGGCCGACGCGGGTTAACAGTGTCTCAGCCTGTTGCTGCGCGTCGACGCGTGTGCGCTTCTGCACGCTCAGTGGTCCGAGCACAATGTTCTCCAGCACGGTCATGTGCGGGAACAGGTGGTAGCTCTGAAATACCATGCCGATCTGTTGCCGCACCTGGCGCCAATCGGTGTTGGCCGGCAGGTCCTGACCGGCAAAGCGGTACTGCCCGGCATGGCCGAGCTCGAGACCGTTGAGGCAACGCAGCAAGGTGCTTTTGCCGCAGCCGCTGGGGCCGAGAATCACCACCACCTCGCCTTCACGAATGCTCAGGTCAACGTCTTGCAACACCGGCACCGAACCGAATTTTTTGCTGAAGCGGGTCAGTTCTATCAATGGGCTCATGAATGATTCCAACGCCGCTCGAGCACCCGCGAAGCGGCCGAGAGCGGATAACAGGCAAGAAAGAAAAACACGAACAGGAAGCCGTAGATCAGCACCGACTCATAGGTCCGCTCGATGATTTGCTGGCCGATCTTGATCACGTCGACGACGCCGATCAGCACCGCCAGGGAGCTGGTTTTGATCAGCCGGGTGAAGACATTGATCAGCGGCGGCGTCATACGCCGCAACGCCTGGGGCAGCAGCACGCGGCCGTAGAGTTGCAGCTGGCCGAGGCCAATCGCGAGCCCCGCTTCCCGTTGCCCTTTCGGAATCGAGCGCAGCGCCCCGCGCACCACTTCGCCGGTTTCACTGGCGCCCCACAGCGACAGCACCAGCACCGCGCACCAGAAACCGGGGATGCTCCAGCCGAGAAAAATCGGCAAACCGAAAAAGAACAGGTACAGCCAGACCAGCACCGGGATCGCCCGGAACAGCTCCAGGTAGATCAGCAGCACCCCGTCGACCCAGCGCACGCCGAGGTTGCGCAGCACGCCATAGGTCAGCCCGCCGACGCTGCTGAAGATGATCGCCAACAGCGAAATACCCAGCGTGCGACCGATGCCCTGGGCCAGTTGCGGCGCCGAAATCCACAGCAATTCAAGACCCGAACTGGCCATGCTGGAGCCTCCTTTCAATCAGGCGCAGCAGCAGCGACAGCGGCACGAACAGCAGCACGCACAGGCCGGTCATGACCGCGAGCATTTCGTAGGTTTTGTAGTACAGCGCGATGTAGCTTTTGGTGGTGTAGAGAATTTCCGGCACCGCCACCGCCGAGACCACGGTGGTTTCCTTGAGCAGAAAGATGAAGTTGGCGAACAGTGCCGGCAGGCTGAGGATCCCGGCCTGGGGCAGGATGACGTGGCGCAGCAACTGCCAGCGCGACAGGCCGATGGACAGCCCCGATTCGATCTGCGATTTGGGCACCGCGTCGATGCCCGCGCGCAGGATCTCGGTCAGGTACGCGCCGCCCATGAAGGTCATGGCAATGACCGCCGAGGCAAACCCGGAGATGCGGATGCCCAGCGTGGGCAGCGCGAAGTAGATGAAAAACAGCTGGATCAGCAACGGCGTGTTGCGCGCCAGCTCCACATAGACGCGCACCAGCGGACGCAGGATCGGCACGCCGAACGCGGTGATCGCGGCATTGATCAGCGCCACGCACAGCGAGGTACCGATGGCGATGAAGCCCACTTGCAACGTGACCCCGACGGCGCTGACGAACGCGGGCAGCGTGGACACGGCAAATTCAACATCGAACGCCATATCAACCCTGGCCCTGGTTGGTGAGGTTGTCGCCATCGACGGGTGGATCGATACCGGCCGGTCCCGGGGCTGAAAGGTTGTGAAGGATCGTTGATGGGGCGGTAGACACATTAACTCCTGCCAATGACGGGTAAAACGCGACCCCATGGGTGGGTCGACGCGGGTTCGTTTGTGGGTCATTGCAGGCTTTATGCCACGCCGGAAGGTCCCGGGATTCAGCGCGATCGAGGGTCGTTAAGGGGCGTAACTGTTTGTTTTGCATGGCAAGTGGTGGAGTGCTGTTGCTGGGACAACAGTGTCAGCGGCTTCGATGATTGGAGGTCCGAAGCACAGGCTGGCACCGCGCTTACCCAAGGCATTGCCATGGCTGGCTTTTTTGTCGATGCCGCATCGCCGTCTAGCCGACCCAGCGGCGTGGGCATACGCCTTGCTATCTCCACAGCACTCCGCGCTTTCGGGCTTTACGCACAACAAGCCGTGCCGCGGACCTCGCCTGTTCCGATCCGATCCAGGAGCCACCCCATGACCCAACGCACTGAAACCCTCAAGCTCGGCCTGTTCCTGCGGGCCACCGGGCATCACATCGCCGCGTGGCGCGACAGCGGTTCCGAGGCCGACGCGGGCACTCGGCTGGACCACTTCATTGATCTGGCGCACAAGGCCGAGGCGGCCGGGTTCGACACGCTGTTCCTCGCCGACAGCGTGTCCGTCAGGGGCATCGATGCACCGACGTTCGACCGGGTCATCGCGCCGAGCCTGAGCTTCGAGCCGCTGACGCTGTTGTCGGCCCTGGCGACCGTGACCTCGCGCATCGGTCTGATTGCCACGGCCAGCACCAGTTACAGCGAGCCGTACAACCTGGCGCGACAGTTCGCCTCGCTGGACCAGATCAGCGGCGGTCGCGTGGGCTGGAACCTGGTCACCAGCAGCGACCCCGACGCAGCGAAGAATTTCGGCGGCGGGCATCAGGGCGAGCAGGCGGCGCACGCCGACCGCTACAGCCGGGCGCGGGAATTTCATGAGGTGGTCGACAAGTTGTGGGACAGCTGGGAGGACGACACGCTGCTGCTGGACAAGGACAGCGGCGTGTTTCTGGACCGCAGCAAGCTGCACCGGGCCGACCACCGGGGCGAGCACTTCCATGTGCGCGGGCCGCTGAACGTGCTGCGCTCGCCCCAGGGCAAACCGGTGCTGGTGCAGGCGGGTGCTTCCGAGGATGGGCGTGCGCTCGCGGCCGCAACCGCTGAAGCGATCTTCGCCGCGCACCAGAATCTCGGCGACGCCCAGGCGTTCTACAGCGACATCAAATCCCGCGCGGCGGTGCTGGGGCGCAAACCGGAGCACATCAAGATTCTGCCCGGGGTGACGATCTTCACCGCGCCGACCTCCGCCGAAGCCCACGCCAAACATCAGCGCCTGCAGAATCTGGTGCACCCGGAAGTCGGCCTGAGTTTGCTGTCCGGGCTGCTCGGCGGCGTCGACCTCTCGCACCTGCCGCTGGACGGGCCGCTGCCCCAGGACCTGCCTGCCACCAACGCCTCGAAAAGCCGCCAGCAATTGATTCTGCAACTGGCCGCCGAGGGGCTGAGCATCCGCGAGTTGTACCTGCGGCTGGCCGGCGCACGGGGTCACTGGACCCTGGTCGGCTCACCCGAAGAAGTGGTCGATCAACTGCAAGCGTGGTTTGAAGGGTACGGTGCCGACGGCTTCAATATCCTGCCGCCGACCTATCCCGAAGGACTGGACGATTTCATTGCGCTGATCCTGCCGGAGCTCAAACGCCGCGGCCTGGTGCCCGCCGACGGGCCGACCGGCAAGACCCTGCGCGAACGGCTGGGCCTGCCCTACCCGGCCCACCCGGCAGCGCTTGCGCGCGGCGTTCTGCTAGCGGTGTGACAACTGAGCCTTTCCCGGCTAAAGCCAGTCCTACAAGGTAATCACGGTCCCACTATGTGCGCGCGGTCCAATTGGGCGGGTGCTGTGGGGACCCTGACAGACATCAGGGTGCCCGTTCCTGCCAAAGCGCCTTCGCCGCCGTTTCAAGCCGGACACGCTGCGTATACTCAAGCGCGACGAAGCACAGGACTTCGAACCGCCGGGGGCTACGATGCTGGACGAACATCAATCTCCTCTTTATGACCGCTTCCCGCCGCCAGCGGAACAACACTGGCCGGAGGCGATTCGGCACCCTTCTCTGCAGCCCCTTGCGCACCCGGCCGCGCGCATCACTCCCGTCTGCAATCAGGACGCCGCCGCGCAAAGCGATTACGCCCAGAGCCTTCACGCCCGCAAGATGGCCGAGTTCAGCGCCTCCATCGCCCATGAAATCTGCCAGCCTCTGCTGGGCATCGCCGCCAATGCCGCTGCCAGCCTGCGCTGGCTGCAGCGCGACGTGCCAGAGATCGAAGAGGCCATTGCCGGTCTGAAGGACATCCGCGCCGGCTGCGAACGCGCTGCCAACATCGTCAAGGCCCTGGGCGCGCTGGCCCGTCAGACGCCTTTGCAGCTGCAGATCCTGAAGATTGACGACGTCATTCGCGAAGCCATACGCCTCACCCAGCCTGCGCTTACCGCCCAGCGGGTGCGGCTCGAAACCGGTTTGTTCGTCGACCAATCCATCGTCGCCGACGCCGTGCAGTTGCAGCAATTGCTGGTCAACCTCATCACCAATGCCGTGGAAGCCATGGCCGGTAACCGCGCCGCCGCTGTCCTGCGCATCAATTCGTTCACCCTCGATGACGGTGTTGAGGTGTGCGTCGAAGACAACGGCCCGGGCATCCCGGCAGACCGTCGCGAACAGATCTTCGGCGCGTTCTATACCACCAAGAGCAGCGGCCTCGGCGTCGGGCTGGCGATCTGTCGCGCGGTGGTGGACGCCCATCACGGCCGCATCTGGGCACAAGCCTCGGCCAGCGGTGGCGCGCGCATCCGCGTTCAGCTGCCGACGTGCTGTTACTGAAAGGCTGCCCGTCCTCTAGCCATCCCCCAACGACGCCTCATGAAACAGGGTTCAATCGGGCGCGCCAACCACGCCGCACACCCACGATTGTGTCCAAACGCCAATCATTCACATTCGTTCGCGCAATCCCCTAGAATGCCGCCTGGATTCAGGCTCGTGCCCCCTGCGCTGGCAGTGGCGGTAACAGAAAGGCGATCAAGGCATGCGCGACATTCCAAAGCAGAAAACAGTGGCGGTGGTGCTGTTCAACGACGTGCTCATGCTCGACGTGACCGGCCCCATGGACGTTTTTTCGATTTCCAATCGACTGCTGGCGCCGGAGAAGCAATACCGACTGATCACCGTGGCCGAACCCCCGCTGCTCATCCGCAGCTCCTGTGGGCTCAAGGTTCAGGCAGACCTGGCGCTGGACGATCTCCCAGCCGACATCGACCTGCTGCTGGTCCCCGGCGGACCGGGCGCGTACGGCGTCAGCCATCCGCAACTCGACGCCTGGTTGCCTACCGCCGCCCAGAGCGCCCGGCGTTTCGGGGCGATCTGCACCGGCGCGTTTCTGTTGGGTGACGCCGGCCTGCTCGACGGTTACCGCTGCACCACTCACTGGAACTACGTTGAGCGGTTGGCTCGGCGCTTTCCCGCCTCCCGGGTCGAAACCGAGCAGATCTACGTGGTCGACCGCAACCTGATCACTTCCGGCGGCATTACAGCGGGGATCGACATGGCCCTGGCCATCGTCGCCGAAGACCACGGCAAAGAGGTCGCGCTGGAGGTCGCCAAAGTGCTGCTGGTGGTGATGAAGCGTCAGGGCGGACAAACGCCCTACGGCCCGTTGCTGGCGGCGGTGCCCCGGGATGACAGCGCGATCGCCCGGGTGCAGGCCTACGTCGTCGACCACATTGATGAGCCCTACACCGTGCAGCGAATGGCCGACCTGGCGGCGATGAGCCCGCGCAATTTCGCTCGGGCGTTCCAGCGCGAAGTCAGCCTGACGCCCATGCAATTTCTGCTCAACGCGCGCATCGACCATTCACGCAAACTGCTCGAAGGCAGCGACCTGCCCCTCAAGGTCGTGGCCAGTCGTTGCGGCTTTGGCAGCGCGCGGCACATGCGCAAGGCATTCAGCGAGCGCATTGGCGTGACGCCCGGACAATACCGTCAGCAGTTCGGCGGCGACTGAACGAGTGCGCGCGTCAGTCATCTGATCTTCAAGGGCGGCCGTTGCGCCGCACACTCGCCAACAAGCTCGCAGACACGCACACTGCGCTGCTTGTCTGAAACACACACCGTTCAATCCCTGGAAGGACTTGCCCATGACCACCCACACCGAAACCGCGCTGCTTGCCGGAGGCTGCTTCTGGGGCATGCAGGACTTGCTGCGCCGCTACCCCGGCGTCGTCTCGACCCGCGTCGGCTACTCCGGTGGCGACGTTGACAACGCCACCTATCGCAACCACGGCACCCACGCCGAAGCCATCGAAATCGTCTTCGACCCCAAGCAAATTTCCTACCGCAAAATCCTGGAATTCTTCTTCCAGATTCATGACCCGTCGACCCCGAACCGCCAGGGCAATGACCGGGGCGTGAGCTATCGCTCCGCGATTTTCTACCTCAACGACCAGCAGAAAGCCGTGGCCCTGGACACCGTGGCCGAGGTCGATGCCTCGGGCCTGTGGCCGGGCAAAGTCGTCACCGAAATTGCCCCGGCCGGACCGTTCTGGGAAGCCGAGCCCGAGCATCAGGATTACCTGGAGCGCATCCCCAACGGCTACACCTGCCATTTCATTCGCCCAAACTGGACACTGCCGGTGCGGGACAAGGCCACTACCGCCTGATTGGGTTTACTTTGACGGGGGGCCGCGTGCCAGAGCGGTCCCTCGCACATCACGGTCATCGCCGGAGTAGAGTCTCCAACTGGCATCCGTGCATAAACTAATAACCAAACGATATTTATCCAATTCTTTTTAGAACATTATGATTCGTGGCTTGCGCCCTTTCGCGCCTCACTCGCCACGAGTTCGCCATGCCCATTCTTCGTACCATCGCTGGCACTTTCATTCGAAACGCATTGCTGACCGGCCTGGTCGCTGCGATGGCGAGCGGTTTCGCGCTGTCGGCGAGTGCTCGAGAAACGGTGCGCATCGGTTACCAGAAATCCTCCACCCTGATCACCCTGCTCAAAACCCAGGGCACCCTCGAGGAGGCACTGGGGAAAGACAACATTGACATCACCTGGCACGAGTTCCCCAGCGGTCTGCCCCTGCTTGAAGCCTTGAACGTCGGCAATGTCGACATCAGCGCGGACGTCGCCGATACCGTGCCGATCTTCGCCCAGGCCGCGAAGGCCAAACTCACCTATTTTGCTGAAGAGTCGCCCTCGCCCGCCGCCCAGGCCATCGTTGTGCGCACTGACTCGCCGATCCGCCAGTTGTCGGATTTGAAAGGCAAGAAGATCGCCGTGACCAAGGCGGCCGGCACCCATTACCTGTTGATCGCCGCGCTGAACAAGGCCGGCCTTTCGTTCTCCGATATCCAGCCGGCGTACCTGTCCCCGGCAGACGGCCGGGCGGCGTTCGAGAATGGCAAGGTCGACGCCTGGGTGACGTGGGAACCCTTCCTCACCAGCGTGCAACGCCAGTTGCCGACGCGCACGTTGAATGACGGCGTCGGCCTGGCCAGTTACAAGCGCTATTACCTGACCAGCACGCCCTACGCCAAGGCGCATCCCGAGGTGCTGAAGCGGGTTTACGAACAGCTGCAAGAGGCCGGCGGCTGGATCAAAGGCCACCCCCGGGAAGCCGCGCAAGTGCTCGGCCCGCTATGGGGCAATCTGGACGTGGAAACCGTCGAGGCCGCCAACGCACATCGCAGTTATCAGGTCGAGCCGGTGAAGACCGACCAACTGGGCGAACAACAGAAGATCGCCGATGCCTTTTTCAAGGCCGGGCTATTGCCCACTGCTGTGGATGCCAAGGACGTGGACATCTGGACGCCATGAATGGAGCACCTGGCGTTGCCAACCGCTGCACCTGACCCTTCATTCCCACTCTTGAGCGCACTTGATGAAAGGCTTAAAACCGCTGTCGCTGTCTGCCGTACTCGGCTCCGCCCTGCTGCTGAATGCCGTGTTTTCGTTCTCCGCCGTCGCCGGCCTGCTGGAAAAGGGCCGCAGTCAGGGCCTGACCGCCGGCATCGCCAATGAGCAACCCTATGCGTACGTGGGCACTGACGGGAAAATCGTCGGCGCCAACGTCGAAATCCTCCGGGCCATTCTGGAGCCCCTGGGCATCAGCAAGGTTGAGCTGCCGATCACCGAGTTCGGCTCGCTGGTGCCGGGTCTTGCGGCAGGTCGTTTCGATCTGATCGGTGCCGGCCTGTTCATCAATCCGGCGCGCTGCAAAGTGATTGGCTATTCCAACCCGGTCACCCGTTCCGGCGGCGCGTTTCTGGTCAAGGCCGGCAACCCGCTGAAGCTGCACAGCCTCAAGGACGTCGCAGCCAACGGCAAGGCGCGGCTGGCGACCCAGCCCGGCAGCAATCAGGTGCAGGAAGCCAAGGACAGCGGCATCAGCAATGGCAACGTTGTGCTCTTCGACAAGGACACTGAAGCCCTCGCCGCGCTGCAGGCCGACCGCGTCGACGTGGTGTACTTCCCGGATGCCGAGATCATCGGCCTGCTGAAAAAAGCCGAGGGCACGCCGGTTGAACGGGCGCTGCCGTTCGAGCAGATCCCGGATGCCGGCGGCAAACCGACCTGGAATTACCACGCCTACGGCCTGCCGAAAAACGATCCGGCGTTTACCCAGGCGTTCAATGAGCAACTGGCGAAACTGCGCGCGTCCGGCGACCTGCTGAAGATCCTGCAGAAATACGGCTACACCGAAAACGAACTGCCACCCGCAGACGTGACGGCCGAGCAACGCTGCAACCGCTGATGCCGACCTGATGCTGATGCCGATGCCGATGCCGATGCCGATGCCGATGCCGATGCCATTGTAGGACCGGCTTCAGCCGGGAAGGCGTCGGTGAGCACACCGCAAAATTGATGGCGCCTGCACGGGCCTCTTCCCGGCTGAAGCCGGTCCTACAGCGGGATCGCGTGCATTCAGTGGGACCGGCTTCAGCCGGGAAGGCGTCGGTGAGCACACCGCAAAATTGATGGCGCCTGCACGGGCCTCTTCCCGGCTAAAGCCGGTCCTACTGTGGGATCGCGTGCATTCAGTGGGACCGGCTTTAGCCGGGAAGGCGTCGATAGGCACACCGCAAAGTTGATTTTTCACCCCGCAACATAACGGCCCCAGCCCATACGAGTACGGCCCATGCTTTTTGATGCTTCCACCCTGGACACCGCGCGCTTCATCGCCCGCCAACTGGCCAACGGCGCACTGGTCACCCTTGAAATCACCTTCTTCGCCCAAGTCGTCGTGGTGGTGATGTCGTTTGTCATCGCGCTGATGCGCCTGTCGCCGTGGCGCGCTTGGCGCTGGATCGCGACGGTCTACGTCGAAATCCTGCGTGGCATATCCGCCCTGGTGCTGCTGTTTTACCTGTTCTTCATCCTGCCGCTGTTTGGCATCACCCTGGCCCCGATGACCACCGGCATTCTCGGCCTGGGCCTGACCTTCTCGGCCTACGGTTCGGAAATCGTCCGCTCGGCCCTGAGCAACGTCGCCCGGGGCCAGCGCGACGCGATCAAGGCCCTGGACTTCGACGCGATCAACGCGTTTCGCCGAATCATCCTGCCCCAGGCGCTGCCGTTCATGCTGCCGCCGATGGGCAATCAATTGGTCGAACTGTTAAAGACCACCTCGCTGGTGTCATTGATCACCCTCAGCGACCTGACCTTTTCCGGCGGTCAACTGATCACCACCCTGGGTCAGCAGACGCTGATCTGGAGCATTGTGCTGGTGTGTTATTTCGTCATGGCCTGGCCGCTCAGTTGGCTGGTCAAGCGCTATGAGCGACGGGTCACCCACTGGCGTCGCGGGGTGGCGCCATGAACTTCGATTACGCCTTCGCCTGGTCCATCGTCCCCGATCTGTTTCAGGGGCTGCTGGTGACGCTGCAAGTGGTGATCCTCGGCTTTCTGCTGGCGGTGCTGCTCGGTCTGCTGCTGGCCATCGCCCAGCGCTCGAAAAAAACGCTGGTGCAACGACTGAGCGCCGGCTACCTGAGCTTCTTTCGGCACACGCCGCTGATGGTTCAGCTGTACGTGCTGTTCTTCGCCCTGCCCCTGGCCGGCCTGACCCTGCCGCCGATTTCCACCGGAGTGATCGGGCTGGGGCTGTACTACGCGGCCTACATTGCCGAAGCCTTTCGCGGTGCCATCGAAGGCGTGCCGGCCGGTCAATGGGAAGCGGCCAGGGCACTGGATTTCGACAGCGCCACGACGTGGCGGCGGATCGTCCTGCCCCAAGCCCTCAAGCCGATGCTGCCGGTGCTCGGCAATTACCTCATCGGCATGTTCAAGGAAACCCCGCTGCTGGCGGTGATCACCATTCCCGAGCTGTTCCAGGCGGCGAAACAGATCGCCGGCATGACCTACCGCTACAACGAGCCCTACACGGTGATGGCGCTGATGTTTCTGGCGATCAGCGTGCCGACCTCCCTGTTGTTCAAATATTTCGAGAGGCGCAGCCATGTCTGATCTCGCACACGCTCTGCCCGGCGCTTCGCCGCAGATCATCCTCAAGCAAGTGGTGAAAAACTTCGGCGCGACCCGGGTCATCGATCACCTGGACCTGAGCATTCCCGCCGGCCAGAAAGTCGCGCTGATCGGCCCTAGCGGTTCGGGCAAATCCACGGTGCTGCGCCTGATCAAGGGCCTTGAGGCCTATCAGCACGGCAGCATTGAGGTGGCCGGCGCGCCGGTGCCGGCCAAATCCGGCGGCTGGCACTGGCCCGGCGCGAAAAAGCCACCGGTGGTGCACCGGGTGGGCATGGTGTTTCAGCAGTTCAACCTGTTTCCGCACCTGACCGTGCAGCAGAACGTCACCGAAGCGCCGCTTCAGGTGCTCAAGCTCAGTCGCGAAGAGGCCCTGGAGCGCGCCCATCAATACCTCGGGCTGGTCGGTTTGAGCCACAAGGCCGATGCCTATCCCGCGCAGCTTTCCGGCGGCCAGCAACAGCGCGTCGCGATCGCCCGGGCGCTGGCCATGCGGCCCCAGGTGATGCTGTTCGACGAGGTCACCTCCGCGCTGGACCCGGAGCTGGTCGGTGAAGTGCTGGCGGTGATCCGTGCCATCGCCCACGAGCAGCAGATGACCATGCTGCTGGTGACCCACGAAATGAAGTTCGCCCAGGACATCGCCGACCGCGTGCTGTTCATGGAGGCCGGGCGCATCGTCGCCGATGGCTCGCCGACCGAGGTGCTGGTCGACCCGGACAACGAGCGCACGCGGCGCTTTCTCAATCTGGTGGAGCAACGTTGATCGGCCGCGGATCAGGTTAGTGCGCCGTCGAAAAAAACCGAACTCGCCGACCGCTCACACATCCAACCTTCATACCCCACAGCGAGGATGAATCCATGAGCAATGACACCCCAATCGACCCACACAACGTCACCCAGCCCGACGCGCCAACCCTCGACAGCGCCGGCAAACCCGTCAACGTCGTACAGCGAGACCTCAACGACACCGACGACAACACCCGCGCGGTGGACGAAGTCATCACCCCGACCTCCATTCGGGAAAAGGAACAGGACGCCGAAGAGCTGAACAGAAAGTCAGCTGAGATCGAACGCAAGGTTGCTGACGGCCGTTGATTCAATCCAGGCGGCCTTACAGCCGCCCTGCTCTCCTGAGCGTGTATCCACTCCCGGCAACACCTGCCGCGCCGCAATAACGATGGCGTCGGTACCGGCCTCTTCCCGGCTGAAGCCGGCCTAGGTGCCCAGCAGCGCGCGCACGGCGTCGAGCACCGCGCTGATCTCGAAGGGCTTGTCGAACACCTTGCTGAACAGATCGGGCCGGGCGATGCCCAGATGGGACTGCGCACCGCTCATCAGCACAATGGGAATCTGCCCCAGGCTCTGATTCATGCGAACCGCTTCCGCCAGCTCGATGCCGTTCATCCCGGGCATCATGTAATCGGTGATGATCAGCTGCGGGCGCTCGCGTTCGAGAATGCCGAGGGCCTTCAATCCGCTGCTGGCGGTGACGGTCAGGTAGCCTTCGTCTTCCAGCGCGAAGCTCAGTATGTCGGCGATGAGGTATTCATCATCGACAATCAGAATCGTGGTCATGCAGCCCTCCGCGCGAACGAGCGATCATCGGCTCGATGACGACTTCTACGCCGTTGCATTGCCTGAATCGTCGAGGGCATGAAACGCAGCCTTTTTCACAGTCAGACCCTGCTCGCCAATCAAGACGTCCAGCAGGGCCGGGTCGTAGGGGTTATCGCGGATTTTGAGGATCGACAGTTGGCGGGTCAGCCCCGCTGTCGATTGCGCAAAGCGGATCAGCATGAGGTTGTCGACAATGCCCGACATGTCCGGGGCCGGGGCGTCGATCTTGCCGCCGATCAGGCCGCGGATTTCCCAGCTGCAGACCACCGTGACGCCACGGGCGCGAAGCTCGCTCATCAGGGCACTGAAGAGGTCGAGAATCCGCGATTGATCGGCCGAAGCGCGGGCCATGCCACCGAGGCTGTCGAGGAACACCCGCTTGATGCCCTGCTGCTCGACGATCCGCAGCAGGTCGAGGGCCAGTTTGTCGATCAACTCGGCGCTCGCCGATTTCCAGGCAATGTGCAGCGCACCGGCGCGCTCCAGCGCTTCGAAGTCCAGCCCGAGCGCCGCCGCCTTCACCCGAAGGCGCTGGGGCGACTCGTAGAAGCCAAACAACAACCCGGGCTCGTCGGGCGTCGAGCGAGCGAGGAAATTGAGGCCGAATGTGGTCTTGCCAGTGCCCGACGGGCCGAGGAGCAAGGTCACCGACGATTCCACCAGACCACCGCCAATCAACGGGTCCAGCGTGTCGATGCCGCTGGGGACGACACTGAATTCCGCGCTGTCGCGCAGCGCCGAGTGGGTGATGGTGCTTTCGAGGCGCGGGTAGACGACCAGGCCGTTTTCGGTGATTTCGCATTCGTGGGCGCCGGGGATGGCGCCGCTGCCGCGGGTCTTGCGCGCCTTGATGCGGCGTACGGAACGGTTGCCGACCAGTTCTTCACCCATTTCCAGCACGCCGTCGACCATGGTGTGTTCGGGGCTGCCGTCATCCAGCTGGGAGCTGGTCAGGAAGAACACCGTGCAACCGGCGAAGGCGGCATGGCCCTGCAATTCGGAGATAAAGCGTTTGGTGTTGAGGGTGGATTCGGCTTTGGAGCGGGCATTGAGCAGCCCGTCGAGGATCATCACCGTGGACTTCTGGCGGACGATCTCCCGGCGCAGCAGCTTGACGACTTCATCGAGGCCGTCGTTTTCCATGGTGTCGAACGCGCTCACGAACTGGATCTGGTCGCCGACCCGGTCCTTGTCGAAGAAGCTCAGCGTGGAAAGAAACTGAAACAGCCGCTCGTGGGGTTCGGCGAGCAGGGTCGCGAACAGCACTCGGCCGCCATTGCGGATGTGATTGAAACCGATCTGGTTGGCCAGAATGGTTTTTCCGGAGCCCGGTCGGCCCTGAATGATGTACGAGGATCCGGCAACGAAACCGCCCATTAGCAGCTCATCAAGCCCTTCAATTCCGCTCTGAAGGCGTTTTAGCTGATTCAAATTTGCTTCCTCCGCCACCATATTGGCGTCGTGAATATTGCGAGTTAAGTCCGCGACTAATCGCGGATTATTGAGTTTTTAAGGAAGCTTTCCAAGGGCAATCATCAATTCTCATGACAGATTCACACGCATTCGCCGACAGACATCGCGGCAAACCCATTCGAACGGGTGTTTATCACTCGACCGAATCGGATCCGGGTTCCGGGGCACAGCCGTCCGTCTCGGCCTGGGACTGCTCGGTGCGCCGCTCGGGATCGTCGGGCTTGATGGGGGCGGACAACGGGTATTCAGGCGTGTCGTCAGGGTCAGCCGGTTGATCGTCAGCAGCCCCGCGAACGAGTGATGAGCGGTCTGGGCACATGGTTGCAGGTCCATTGAGGGAGGCAGGTGTTGGAGCGCACCGGCAGGCACTCGTGCGGTTCACCGGACCAATGGAGTGAACGGTGTCGTGTGCACCGAGCTGGATTGGCTACGACCTCAACTGTAGGACCGGCTTTAGCCGGGAAGGCGTCAATAGTCCCGCTGCAAAATTGAGACTGTACCCACTGGCCTCTTCCCGGCTGAAGCCGGTCCTACTGCCGGGAAGGCGTCGGCCGTTACAACGCAAAACGGAGGGCGCTCACACCCGTTTTTCCCCGGCCTCATCGAGATTCAGCAACACGGTAAAACAGCATCCGCCGTCATCGCGGCTGGTCAGGGTCACGGTCCAGTGCTGATTGGCGCAGATTCGCTGAACCAGCGACAACCCCAGGCCCAGCCCTTCCCCGCGTTGCTCATCGCCGCGCACGAAGGGCTGGAACATGGCCTGCTGTTTTTCCAGCGGGATGCCGATGCCGCTGTCCTCGACGCTGAAACCATCACTGCGCAGGGTCAGCTGAATGAACCCCTGATCGGTGTAATGCCAAGCGTTGCGCAGCAGATTGCCCATCACCGAGCGCAGCAAGGGCGCGTTGTAGACCTCACCGTCGCCGTCGTGGCGCTGATAGATAAAGCGCAAGCCTTTGGCTTCGATGGGCGTGCGCCAGGTGTCCACCAGCTCATCGGCAATCAGCACCAGCGAAGAACGCTGACCCTGAGGCGTGTTCTTGCCCTCCGTGCGCGCCAGCAGCAGGAAGGTTTCGACCAGTTGGTTCATCCCCGCCGTGGCCTTGCCGATGCGCTTTACCTGCGTGCGGGAGCGGTCGTCCAGCGCCGGGTATTCCATCAGCAATTCGCAGGACGTCGCCAGCACCATGAGCGGCGTGCGCAGTTCATGGCTGACGTCGCTGGTGAACAGCTTCTCGCGGCTCAATGCGGCGCGCAGCCGGCCCAGGGTTTCATCGAATGATCGGGCCAGCGCACCGACTTCATCGTTGGCGTAGTCGCTGGCGAGCACCGGCGCCATCTCCAGCAACTGATCGCGATGACGCACCTGGCCGGCCAGGCGCGACACCGGCGTGATCACCCGGGACGCGAGCAGCCGACCCAGCAGCACCGCCAACAGCACGCTGAGAAAGAAACCGACCAGCACCACACCGAACAGAATGCGCTCGCGCTTTTCGAACTTGCGCTGATCACGCAGCAGCACGTAGTGGCGCCCGTTTACCTCGGAGACCATGGCGTAATAGGCTTTCTTGCCGCGAAAGAACTCCTGGAATCCCGGGCGCAGGCCCTTGAGGTCGTCGCTCATGGCGAGGTCACCGACGCCCTCGTCGGCGTAGAACAACTCGTCTTTTTCCGGCCGGTGGCGCCAGTCGTTGACGCTGTCCACGGCCAGCAGCCGGTGCAGATTGCCGCCCAGGCTCATGATCGTCAGGCGCTTTTCGACCACGTGCACGGTGGCGATGATGCCGACGGCGAATACCCCGGCGACCAGCGCGCTCATCAACGCAAATACGATGACAATCCGTTGTTTAAGGCTGTGTTTGATGTCCATGAAGGTCCGTGCATGGCGGTACTCGAATCCGGGGCGTGGCCCCACCGGCGGCGATTATCCGGTGCGGGATGTCATGGTTTTGTCAAATGCCGCGCTCTTTGCGGCTGAAGCCGTTCCCAGCGGAAATCAGCGGCCGCATGAGCAACATGCCGGCCGCGCACCCGCCCATCAGCAGGCAGGTGACGATGAAGACCACCGGCATGCCGAAATGCCCGCCCAGGTATCCCCCGGTCAGTGGCCCCAGCACCTGGCCGATGTACTGGCAGGACGTGGAGTAGCCGAGCATGCGCCCGGCGACGGCGTCGGGCACCGAATGGCGGATGATCGCCGCAATGCACGGCAACAGGCCACCCAGGGCGATGCCCATGAGAAAACGCAGCAGCACCAGCTGCCAGGCATGGGTGACGAACGCCTGGGGAATGAGCAAGACAGCCGCCGCCGTCAGACAGCCGATGACCACTTTCCAGTGGCCGATGCGGTCGGCGAGCTTGCCGATCCGCGAGGCCGACAACACACTTGCCAGTGCAGTGACCGACATCACCAGCCCGGCCATCAGCGTGACGTTTTCGCTGTGCATCTGGGTCAGGTACACGGTGATGATCGGCTCGATGGACATGAGCGAAAACATCACCAGACAGGCCACAACCAGCATGGTCAGCACCGGTTTCCTGTCCGCGATGACGTCCCAGGCCCGCACAGCCGGCGCTTTCGCCACGCCAGTCTGACGCTTGGGCCGAGGCGCCTCCTTCATCAGAAACAGCGTGGCAAGGAAGGTCAGAAAGATCACGCCCCCGGCCAGGAAGAATGTGCTGCGGATGCCGATCAGCGGCGGCAACAGCCCGCCAATCAACGGCCCGGTCAGATTACCGGCCATGATTCCCGACGAGAGCATGCCCAGCGCCCAGCCGGTGCGCGCCTTGGGCGTCTGCGTGGCGACCAGAATGGTCGCGCCGGAGGCATAGCCGCCGAGCAACCCCGCCAGCAAACGCAGCCCGACCAACTGGTAAATGTTCTCTGCCAGCCCGATCAGCGACATCGCCACCGCCATGCCCAGGCTGGCACGAATCAGCATGAGCTTGCGCCCGTAACGATCACCCAGCCGCCCCCACAGCGGCGCGGTCAGCGCGGCAGACAGAAAGGTCGCGCCAAACGCCACCCCTGACCACTGCACGATGGCGGCCTGATCAGTGACGCCCAAGTGCTCGACATACAGCGGCAGAAACGGCAGCAGCAAGGTCATCGCAACGATGGTGGTGAACGCGCCGAACACACAGACGGCCAGGTTGCGCCTCCAGTGTTCTTCGACGAGGGATGGCTGAGATTGAGAGGGCGTGGTCATGACGGCTCTACCGTGAACGGAATACGCTCACGGTAGAGGGCTAGGGGCCATAAATAAAATTCATGTTTTTCATGCGGGGGATTCCAGTCAGGAATAACCCCCTGCCGCTAAAGCGGTCGCACCCGATTCACGACGCCTTGGACGCGCGCGGTATCGTGAAACGGAATTCGCTGCCGACGCCCTCTTCACTGGTGGCCGTCAGTTCACCGCCGTGAACCTTGACGATCCCTTGGGAGATATAGAGCCCAAGGCCGGTGCCATTCGGGTTGCCTTCACGTCTGCGCCAGTAGCGCTCGAACACATGGGGCAACTGATCGCTGCGAATACCCTCCCCGGTATCCACCACGGTGAACACCACATGGTCGCCCGCACCTGCCGCCGTGACCTTCACACTACCAGCCTTGGGGGTGAATTTGATCGCATTGCCCACCAGGTTGGACAGCACCTGAAACATGCGCTCCGGATCGGCGAAAACCGTCAGCTCGGGTTCGGCGTGGAAGGTCAGGTCGATGAATTTGTTCAGTGCCAGTGGCGTGAGCAGTGACCAGGCGTCTTCGAACAACTGGCTGACTTCCAGCCGCTCGGCGTCGATGAAGTAGCGGCCGGCTTCGATCTTTGACGTATCGAGCAAATCCTCCAGCAGGCTGCTCATCCGCGAAGACGCGCGCTGCAGGATGTCGACGGCAGAGCTGAGTCGTTTGGTAGATGCTGTGGCGTCGGCGTTGATCACCCGCTGCATCATGCCGCACTGCATGACGATAACCGTCAGCGGGCTGCGCAGGTCGTGGGACACCACGGCCACCAGTTCATCGCGGGCACGCACCGCCTCTTTCTCGCGCAGCACCTGCCGTGACAGGTCTGCCTCCAGCGCAGAGCGACGCAGATCGGACACCGCGTAGACCTCACCGGCGCTCCAGGTTCTGGCCTTGCCCTCGACCTGCTGTTCCCACAGGGCAAAGGATTCCCGTGGTTGCAGGCGGTCATTGACGACCCGTTTGGCCTGTTGCGGGTTGCCGCTCCACTCCACGCTGCCCCTGACTTCGGCGCGAAACCACAGCACCCCGTTGGCCACCGGCTTGGGCAAACTGAACGCCAGCAGTCCGCTGGCCACGCGTTGGTACGCTTGGGCGTCGGGGAACACGGCACCAAGGCTGGACGTCTCGAACACAGATCCGGGCCGGTTCTGCAGCCATTGCTGCAACGCGCTCACTTGCTCGGTGCTCGGGCACTGGCCGATCAGGTGTACCTGACCGTCGATGATCACCGCCGCACCGTTGGCGTCGACCAGTGTCAGCAGCGCCTGGGCGTGTTCAAGCAGCCCGTTGTACACGTCGTCAGCGGACTCGTTCATCGCCCTGGACAGCCTGTCCAGCATGTGATGCTTGGCCAGTCGCTGGCGCTGAGTCTGCTGATCTTCCAGCAGGCTGATCTGCATCGACAGCACTTGCCCGATGGTCTGGCAGGCCGAGCGCAGCGTGTGCGGCACCTGCAGCGGCTCGCGATTGCCGCAACTGATCAGGCCCCAGAGGCGTTCATCCTTGAGCAGGGAAATGCTCATTGATGAGCGCACGCCCATGTTGTGCATGTACTGACAATGGATCGGCGACACGCTGCGCAGCACCGCGTGGCTCATGTCCAGCGGCTCGCCGGTATCCGGGCGCAGGGCCGGGACCAAAGGCGCCGGCACATACGCGGCGTCGGGGATGATGCGCAGCCAGTTCAGGCGGTACAGCTCGCGGGCCTGCTGCGGGATGTCGGTGGCGGGGAAAAACAGCCCCAGGTAGGCGTCCAGTTCGGCCGTCGCCGACTCGGCAATGACCTGCCCGTGACCCTCCTCTTCAAAGCGATAGATCATGACCCGGTCGTAGCCGGTCAGTGCACGGATTTCCGAGACGCTGATGGCGTACAGATCGTCCAGCGATTTGGCCGATTGCAGGCGACGCAAGGTGCGCGTGAGGCGCGGCCCCAAGTGCTGCATCGATGCCTGTGTGACGACGGGCTCAAGTTCCAGAAACAACAGGCCGTCGTGGCGATGCAACAGGCCATCGAATGCCTGCCCGGCACATTGCGTCGGCAATGGATCGAGGCTGTGCAGATCCGCGTCTTGAACGGCGTCGCGCAAGGCCTCGGCCTGCGCCTCGCCCAGCCAGCGTACCAGCGAGTCGCCAGCCTGCACGTCGCCGGGGATGCCCAGCATCTGCCAGGCATTGGCGCTGGCCTGTTGCACGGTCCAGTCGGTTTCGAGCAGGGTCAGCAGAGCGCCGTGGGGCTGAATGGCGCCGGGGATACGAATGGGTTCATTGGCACAGGTGTCCAGCAGCTCATCCATGTTCAGCGTGTGGTCAAGCGTCATTCAACACTCCCGTTTGCTCCAGCCAGGTTTGAAAGCAGTGGAAAGTGGCACAGGCCGCCTGCACCACCTCGGCGTTGTGCAGCGGCGCATCGAACTCGGCCAGTTGCTTGAGGAAGGCCTTCCACAACCGCCCGGTGTCGCGGCCGTACACGTCCAAAAACTCACCGCCGCTGTCGGCATCAACGCCCAGCCTGTTGGCGATGATCCGGCGCAGCACCTGCCCCCCCAGCGTAGCCCCTTCCATGACATACATCACACCGAGCAACTGCGCGACGCTGTCGATGGCGGGCAGTTCGGTGCACAGCGGCAACGCCTGAATCTGCAGGTCGTCCAGGCCGAGGGCGTGCAGATCCTTGATCAGCGCGGGGATTTTCTGCCGGGCGGGGTCGATGGCCTGGGGCGCAAGAAAGCGCTCAATCGATTGTTGCAAGGGCAGATGGAAGCCGTAGTAGGCCGCGATGATCCGTTTGTAGGTGCCGAGATCAAGCTGGGGGTGGGTCAGTGGCAGTCGGGCTTCGAGTGTCGAGTGCTGGACGGCGGTAGCCGTTCGCAATTGCTGAAGGACACTGGCATAGGGGGCCGGGACGCAAGGGTCGCGCAACGCAGGGGTGATTTCAACCAAGGGCGAAAGTGTCCGGTCTGAGCGGACGTGCCTGAACATGCGGCAGCCGCTGTTGAGGCAGATGATGCGCGCACACTAATGGAGACAGTGCCCGGCTGTAAATATGGCTGACGGGGAAATGCCGACGTTCGGCCGGGCGGTATGGTCTCGGCGCGACCTTGGCCGTCGGCAAGCCTTGATACACGGGTATTGTCACAGCCAGGCCAATGCGGCGAGCAGGCCGAGCAATCCGCCGATGAGTAATCCGATCCACATCGCGGTGCGTTTTTCTGCAGTGACCTTGATGTCGGTGGACGTTGGCTGCGTGGCTGCAGAGTTTCTCTGGGTTGGGATGTTTCTCTGGGTTGGTGTGTTTCTCTGGGTTGAGGAATGAGTCCCGATGTGCAGCGATGGGGGCGGCATGGCGTTCGGCGCGACCAGCACCGCGGCCTGAGCTTCGCGCTCGATCCGCGACGCCCGTTGCTCCACCTGCGTGCGCAAGCCTTCCAGGCTATTGATGGACACAGGAAGCCGCTCAAGCAGCGTCCGGCGCACGTGCTCAAGCCGCACGCAAAACAGACCGAGGTCCGCCAGATCGCCGACATTGATCTCCAGTTCACGCAGCACCGCTTGCCAAGAGCCGAACAGTCCATTGAGGAGTTCCGCCCGCGCCGGCCCCCCTCGCGGCCAGGGTTGGGCGTCTGCCCGCAACAGGGTTTCCAGGACCGACAGGCCTTCGTACATCCCGTTCAGCCCGGCCAGATGACTGCGCGCCAGGGCGTAACCCGCCGCCGTTTGCAGGTCCGCGCCATTGCGGGCAAAGACACCCAGGCAGCACTGCTCGACGTGCCGCCAGTCGACATCAGGACAGGCGGGATGAGCGAGCCTGGCCATTTCGGTGCGCAGCATGCGGTATTCGGGCAGCGCGCGCGGATCGCCCCCAGGCTGGATGTCCAGGCCCGACCGCCTTTTTGCCTGGCCGCTCACGTTAGGCCCTGCACATTATGGCGCTTGAGATGACGCACCACCGCCCTTCCCTCCGGGCTCAAGGTCGTGCCGAACGTCGCGGTGCGGTTCCCTTCAAGGGTGGCGTCGAGGGCGTAGACCAGATGGCCCGGCTGGGTCTGGGGCAACAATTCGATGTCCAGCGACAACAGGCGCGGCTCGTACTTGAGCAGCGTGTCGGCGATGGTTCGCATCAGCCCATGGGCGGCAGAGGGCAAGCCTTCGAGCACAGCGCCCATGTCCGGCAGGCCGTAATCGGGCAAGTGCGCGAGGGTGCCCGCGCGGCTGTTGAGCACACGTTGCACATTGTCCAGCACCGAGAGCACGTATTGATCGTTTTCCCCCACCCGGGACAGGTCGAGCTCGCCGCTGAAATTCTGTAGCAGGGTTTCGTACAGCGAAGGGTTGAGCTCGCTCATGGCTCAACCCTCGGCCAGGGGGCGCAGGGTCAGCCGGCTTTCGCCCAGCTCGATGACCCGGGGCCGGTCCGGGTCGAGGTCGTCGCGGGTGAGCAGCAAGCGCCATTCATTGAGCTGCAGATCGGGCTCGCGGAATAACCCGACGACGGCGATCACTCCGGCGTTTTCGTTCAGCGGCACATCCAGCGGCGCGCCCTCCCCGGGCTTGATCACCAGCGATCGCTGATCCAGCAGGTCAGCGCCGAGCACCTGGTCGGCGTCCCGCAGCAGGTCGTCGTAGGTGGCTTTGCTCGCCGACTTGCCATCGCGCAGCTGATACACCCGCACCATCACCGGTACCGACAACTCGCGCATGTCCGTGCCATGAGTGTTCAGGGCCAGGCGGCCGTCGAAGTCCAGACGCAGGGTCCTGACCTGTTTGTAGAAAATCGCCTGGGTCATTGCTGCGGTGGATTCGGACACGCTCTGCGTCACCCCGCAGCCGCTGACGAAGAGGCCGAGGACGATGACGGACAACGCTTTATAAAAAATAGGCGACATGGGTGGGTTCTCTTTCCTGAGGATTGATGTGGAGCCCCTGGTAACGGCCCAGATGGATAGTGATGATGTCGTTTATCCCGGCAGCGCTGCCCTGCAACCCGAGTCCGGCGGTCATGCCCAGCAGCACACCTCGTCCGCCCAGCGCTGACAGCGGCAGGCAGCCGATGGGCAGCGACAGGCGCAACCGCGCGGTACAGCGCCAACCGAGGTAAACCTGCAACAGCACCCGCAGGTCGCTGTGCAAACCACCGCCGGGCAGCCATTCCTGCGCCTCGTCGTGGTCGGCGGTGAACAGCGTCAGCAACAGTTCGCTGTTGACGTCGCGGCCCACGCAGCCCAACGGCGTGCCCTGGGACAGACTCACCGGCCGCGCGGACGACAGGCTGGCAGGCGCGTCGAGGGCAATGTTTCGCGGCCAGTGCGGCTTGATCGACGCCTGAGTGCGAGACGCCAGCAAATGCACCAGCGCCGAAATGCCCTCGGCGTTGCGGGTTGGCAGACGCATCACGCCGAGCAACGCCAGAAAACGCGACAGCGGCGTGGCGATGCGCTTCGCGGTACCGGGGATACCCAGCCCGATCAGCCCGAACAGGCACTGGGAGGTGGGGTCGGCCCCAGCGGGCGCGAACGAGGCCGGGTAGGAATACTTGCGCCAGATCCGGTAGAACTGGGTGAAGACCCGGTGGTTGAAGATGTCGAGAAACCCCTCCAGCGCCTCGTGGCCTTCCCGCTTTTGCGCGATGTCGTCGAGGTAGCGCGTCGGCATCGGTGAATCCACGCCGTAGAGGCCGAGCAAGCGGGTGCGCACGGTTGCAGGTAGCGGCTGATCCTCAGACGACCACTCCACGGCTTTCAACTCACTGGCAGGAAAGCCCATGCCGGGATCGGGCCGGAAGCGCACCAGATCATCCGCCGGATCTTCCGAGCTGCCCATCGGCGGCTGCTCCGGCGCCGCGGCTTCCAGCAACTGGCAGAAGCGGTAGACGCTCGCCTCGGCCACCCGACCCTGCACGGCAGCGAGCCATTCGGCGACCCTTAGCCGGGAATCCGCTGGCTGTGGTTTTCGCTCCATCGCAGGCTCCTCCCGGTCGGTTGCAGAATCAGGGTGATCTGGGTGAACAAGTGGATGTCGGCGTACAGCGCGAAGAACCGGTTGAGCATTTCGCCGAACAGGCAGATGTCGCCCTCGCCGGCAAAGCCGTTGGCATCGAGGGTCACTTCGATGTCCACGCCGCGCAGCAAAAAACCTTTTTCGAAGCGCTGGATGAGGTGATGACGCACCTCAACGATGGCTTCCAGACGCCGACGATTGAGCTCGCTGCCGGTCCAGTCGTACAGCGCCAGGGTGCCACGCAGCACTTCGGCGTTATCGAGCATCGGCAGAAAGTTCGAGCCCAGATGGCTCAACACCCGCCAGTGAAAGCGGTCGCGGCTGGGCGGATAGCACGGCAGGGTCGGCGCACACAGGTTGCGCACCCGCAGACCGGACTGGGTCGCGTGCAGCGGCGTATCAAGGATCGTGCTTTGCAGCGCTTTCCTCGGCAGTTGCCCATTGGTGCCGGTAAGGCGCAGGGACAGGCACGGCCGCTCGGTCAATCGATCAAGGTCGGCGCCCTCGCCGCCCAGTATCAGCCAGGTGTCGTGCAGCCCGTTCGCGCCGCGCTTGAGGCGGGTGTGGAAATAACGCTCGGGCGCCTCGTCACGGAGCATGCCGCCCTTGTGCCGGAAGCTGGAAAACGGCACGTACTCTTCCCGCCCCGAGTCGCGGGACGCCGTTACCCGGTCGACCGAATAGATTTCGGTGTGGCCGTCCTGCAGGCGCATGGGCCGCAGCAAATAGTCGGTCTGCAAGGGATCAAGGGACAGCGGGTCGGCCTCCAGCGGAAACAGATTGATCACCGGCACGGCGTGCAGGCGAATGTGCTCGCTGCTCAGCGAAAATGCATGGGGCCAGGGCACACTCAGGACAGCCTCGAGTTCGAACCACGGCGCGTCCGGCGCGATGCTCATGTTTTCGAGCCCGTGCAGGGTCACGAACATGAATTTCTCGCGAAAACTGAAGTACTCCAGCAGCAACTGATAGCCACTGAAGGCGCTGTCGCCCTTCGGCCAGAGCCGGTCGTCATCGCCGAAGCCCTTGGGCCCGAAACGTCCTTGCAGCGGTTGACGTTGCGCGTCCCCGGGCTGACGCACGTAGAGGGCCTGAGTGCCCAGGGTCAGCGCGTGATGCAACGCGTTGGCCACCGCCGGGGTGGCGTTGAGGTACAGCGGGATGCGGCGCAAATCCAGCTGGCCCCAGTTGCTCAGCGCACCACAGGAAAACCGCAGGCGGATCACCGAGCGCCCGTCCGGTTCCTGGGCCAGGCGCACCGAATCCAGCGCCAGTGGACGCAGGGTCAAGTCCTGGGTGGTGGTGTAACTGCAGCGCGTGCGCTGGGGGCCGATGGGTTGCGACTGAATTTCAAAGCCGGTCGCGACCTGCTCGCTCTGCTTCATCTGGTTTACGTCGGGCTGCAGCTCGACGATCGACAGCGACGGAATCGTGCGCAGGTAATGGGGCCACAGCAGACTGACCAGGCCTTCGGTCAGCTCCGGCAGGTCATCGTCAAGTTTTTCCCGCAGCCGTCCCATGAGGAACGCGAAGCCTTCGAACAGCCGCTCGACGTAGGGATCGTGGGCGCCGGGCTTGTCTAGATTCAGCGAAGCGGCGCGGTCGGGAAACGCCTGGGCGAACTCCTTGCCGGCCTCGCGCAGGTAGCGCATTTCCGCATCGAAGTAGCGCAGGGTCAGATTGTCCGTGTTCAAAAAAACCTCCTGGTTGAAAGTGTCAGCCGCACAGCACTGCCGCGCGCACCGGGTCCATAGCCACCAGAGCCGCCAGCAGCGGCTCCATCCGTTTGCCCAGCGCAGCCTTGTCGGCGTCGCTGCGCTGGGCTTTCATGCGCAGCAACTTGAGCAGCCGCGCCTTGACTTCAAACACCCGCGCCGGCTCCCACTGAGCGAGCACATGGCGCTGGGCCGTGGCGTCCAGTTCGCCGAGCAGGTGCAACGCCAGCTCGCTTTTGCCGTACTGCTCGGCGACCCGCGCCATCAGCAGCTGCAGCAGCCAGCGCTGGCGGCCGCTGTGAATGTCGGGTCGGGTGTCGAGCCAGGCCAGCGCCACCTCGACGCCGTCGCGGTCGGCCTGGGCCAGCGCCTCGCTTTCGAGGGCCAGAATGTCGGCTTCGTCGGGGGTGGAAGCCGCCGGCGTAGGCAGCCACGTCGCAGCGCCCTGGGTGCTGACGTGCTGAACGATCCACTCGCGGGTGGTCTCGTCGGCAAAGGACGAGCCGTCGTCCCAGCACAGGGTTTCGAGGCCCGGCAGGCGTTCGAGGAGCATGCCCAGGTCGTCCTTGACGATCCGCGCCCAGCCCTCGAACGGCGCGGGTTGCCGACTCAGCGCCTGATACAGAAACCACTGCAGGTCGAGCCAGAAATGGTTCACGCCCTCGGCGAACATGCGCTCCACCTGATCGAGCAACTCGTTCCAGCTCTGTTGCAGGTACAGCCGTTTGAGCTGCGCGCGGTATTCGCCTCGCGGCGGTGCCAGTCGCGTGCGGCCATTGGCGTCCTGGGGCGGCGACTGGTGCACGGTGTCCCAGCGCAGGCTTTTCATCAGGCGATGGGCGGCCAGCCAGCCCTGGGGTTGCTCGCGCAGATAACTGGCCAGCGCGCGGCCGTTGTCCAGCAGGTCGCGGCCTGAGCGGACGGAATGTGGCGCGGGTGCTGCGCCGTGGCCGGGGGATTCGCGGGTTGCAGAATCATGGCGGGCACTGAATTGCGGCACCACGGCATCCAGTCCGCCGGCCTGGGCCAGGCGTGCCGACAGCGCCGAGTACAGCGCGCCGAGTTCCGGACGTTGTTCTGCGGGCCATCCTTCCAGCGACTGATCCAGCCAGGCCAGCGCGGCAACGGTGCGTTCGGCCTCGGCCTTCACCACTTCCGGGTACAGCGTCAGGCTGTCGAGGACTTTGGCGCTCGCCAGCCACTCCAGCGCGACCTTGCGACTGTTGGGCCGCGCCGGCAGCACCTCGACGCTGTAGCGATCAACCATGGCGGCCAGCAGATTCAAACCGTCCGCCAGCCCCGCTTCGCCGTCCCGCTGCAGGCGCGCCCACAGGTAATAGGTGAGCACGCGCAGGTCCTTGCAGGTGCCTTTGAGGAGTTTTTCCGCCAGTACGATGACCCGATCGGCGTCCGCCCCGGACAGCTTGTTGACCTCCTCGCGCATGCTCTGGAAATCATCGTCATAGCCGGGGTCCTGACCCACATTTGAGTCACCACTGATCGGAGCCAGCCATGACGCCCACTCGGTAGCGTGGGCCTTGGCGAGGGCCACCGCGTCGCGCTCACCCAGCGTCGTGGCGATCAACGCTTGCAGGCTCATTCCGTCACCTCGGCGCGCGACGGGGTTTGCGCGCTGGCGATGCCGTTGAGGAAGATCTGTCGCGGCAGTTTGAAATTGCGCAGCGCCAGCAGGCTCATCGGTCCCGCGCCCAGCTCGGTGCGCATGTGCCAGGTCAGGTCCAGGCCGTCCGGCGCCGGCACGCTGATGCGGTAGCGGCTGTCGCTGTCGTCCAGCGCGGTGACCGTGGCGGCGTCCAGCAAACGGATCAGCCCCCAGGCGCCCTGAAAGTCACCGTACAGACGCTCGCCGCTGCGCACGCTGGTCCACGTGAGGCTGGCGCCGGGGTAATCGCTGCTGCCGGGCCAGGCAAAGCGCTGCCAGCTCTCCTTCTGATTGAAGTACTGATGGCGCGCGCCGTTGAGCACGAAGGTGGTCTGCACCACGTCGCGCACCGCCTTGCCCTGCAGCTCGAAGTTGATGCCCATGCCGCCGTCGGTGTAGAGCACGTCGGCCAGGTGGCTGAGCTGATTGACCGCCGCGAGAAACCTGGGGTTGATCTGCAGGCCCTGACCGTGGGCCGGGTCCACCCCCCAGCGACCGCCGTCCTTGCGCAACACGCCGGTCAGCTCCCGCTGCAAGAACTGCTCAATGCGCCCCGAGTCCGCGCGGATCATCTTGCCCAGCATCGTCAACGAGGCGTCGCTGCCGGTGGCGGCGAAGGGATAACGGCCGAGAAATGCCTTGTCCCATTCATCAACCACCGCCTGCTGCCACTGCCGGTTCAGCGCGATCGCCGAAGGTTCCAGGACCTTGCCCCACGCCTGATCCAGCGGCTGCACGAACAGCGCATGGGCCACGCCGTCCCACTCCTCGCCGAGACTGGCCGCCAGCAGTTCGCCGTAGGCCCGAGTATCGGTAAGGTCGATGTTCTTGCCCTGAAAGACCGTTTGCGCCATGGCCTGGGTCATGCCCTGGGGATCGGCGGCATGGCTGACCTGTTGAAGCTTCAGGCGCACCCGCGTCACGCGGGTCAGAAACGCTTGCAGGCTGAGGTCGTCATCGCCGCCCTTGCCTTCCGCGTCCTTGCCCAGCAACCCCAACAGTGGGCCGAAGGTCGGATCCAGCGGCCCGGCCGGCGTGTCGAGCTGCTGGCTGATGGCAGGGACCTGCGACGGGCGCTCGCTGCCCATCAGCTTCTGCGCCGACTGCATCAGCGAGTCTTTCAGACCCTGACTGCGATGGCCGGCCTGACCCTGCCACGCCAGGGTGTTCATGAAGGCAATCAAGGGTGACTGGCGGACGTCGCTCATCAGCGTCAGTTGATCGATGACGTCGGCCAGGCTGTCGGCCCGCCGCCATTGCACGCTGTTGAGAAACTCCAGCCAGGCGCCGGAGTAATCATGGAAGTAGCGCTCGGTCAGCCGCGCTCGCAGCTGTTCCGGCGAGGTATTCGCGACGCCGCTGTTTTCCCGGTCGCTGAGCACCCAGTCGATCTGCTCGCGACGGGCCGCGACGATGTTTTCGATCGCCTGACGCACCTGCCCTTCCCACGCCTGCCGCGTGAACACACCCGGCACACGCGCCTCGGTGAAAAACAGCGGCCACGCCTCTTTGTCATCGACCATCTGCTCAACCCCGAGATCGGGAGCGTGAGTCGCGGCGGCCTCCAGCACCTGCTGATACAGGCTGGCTTCGCCATTGCGCTGGCCCAGTTGCACCAGCAACACCTGCCGCGCCTGGGCCACCAGCGCGTTATCCGACTCGATGCGCCACTGCGGATTGGCCTTCAGTTGCTCGGCATAAAACTGCCACAGCGTCGGTGACAGCCCTTTCCATAATCCCGGCGACACGCCCATGCGCGTCGGTTCGGCATGACCGAGGGCCGTGACCAGAAACCCCACGTCCACTTTCTCCGGGCGGACCATCATCAGATAGGCCTTGAGCTGCACATATGCGTTGTGCGCGCCCTTGGCACGCCGAGGACTGTCGGCGGGCGATGCCACCAAGGCGGCGAGTTGGCGCTTGAGGTTCTCCGCCGCCGGGTCGCGCATCAGCCGATTATTGGCCTCCACGTAGCGCGGCCACATCGCCGCGAGCAAGGCATCGTTCTGACTCAGCCCGAAGCGCTGAAACCATGGCTCGCCACTGCGTGCGCGGTCCTTCAGCCGCCCCATTTCGAGGATCAGCGCGTTGAGGGCGAGCAACGGCTCATCGCCGTTGCCCGACGGCTCCACGGCCGCGAGGGACGACTTGATGTCGAGGATCTGCGCGCGGTGGGTGGAAAACGACAGCAGTTGGCCGGTTAACCCGATCAGCATGGCGCCGAGGGCAAGGGCGTAGCTGATGCGCGTGACAGGCCAGCCCAGGCGCCGGGCGTCGCGAGGTGTGCCCGCGAGAACACCGGCCCACGCCGGACCCGGCAGCCACAGATTGCCGACGGACTCGGTCGGTAGCGCCGGCAAACTGAACCACAGCCCGCGTAACGGCACGCCCCGCGCGAACTTGCCCAGCAACGGCGTCAGGGCCTGGTGCCAGCGGGCGATGCCCTCTGCTTTCAGGTTGGAGGACAACCGGGAGAGAAAGTCATGGTCAGGGTAGACCGCCAGCTCGGCCAGGCCCATCTGATGCAACGAGTCGTCGATGGGGGCCAATATCATCCGCAGTTGCGAGCCGCGGAAGCGCGGGGGCAGCAGCGACCCAGCGGGCCCGCGTGCGTGCTTTTGCTGCGTCCGATTGCTCTCGCAGACCTCCCACAGGTGCAGCGGCAACTGCCAGCCCAGGGTTCGCGCGAGTTGCTGCAGACCGGCGACGCCACTGCCCATCGTCACGGCGTTGGCGCTTTGCTGTTTATCGAGGGCCCAGACAGCGCCGTCCAGGCCGCGCCGCTGGGTTACGTCGTGCCAGCGGGTGGCGGTTTTGCAGAGCTGGGATTGCGGGCTGCCGCCCCAGAGCAGCACGGTGTTCTGGGATTCAAGCCACTGGGCGTCGGCCAGGCCTGGGGCGATGGCTTCAATCTGCTTGGGCTCTCCGACGACCAGGATGAAGCGGGTGCGGGTGCGCTGGAAGGCGGTGTATTGGTGGTGGAGGTGCTCTTTGAGCGCATCGGCGATCTGTAGCGCCTTGTCCTCGCCCGGTCCAGTCCCTTCGGCAGATGCTGGCTGGGGAGAGATTTCACTGGCTTTTCTGAGATATTCCGCCCGCCCCAACCGTTGCGTCAGCCACTGAAAACTCACCGCGCCCGCACAGGCCGTTATTGTGGCGGCCGCAACACCCAGCAGCCATGCGGTTTGTTCTTCGCTGCCGGCAGCGATGCCCATGAGGTGAGGGAACTGCCATATCAGAATTATCAGGCCGAAGCCCACCACCAAAATGGCTGTGAGAACAACGAACCCGATAGAACGTGGAATACGCATAAAAAAGCTCCTGCTAGGGACGCGCGGGGACGGGCGTCAAGACCATGCCCCAGAGTGCGGTTTCACCCGAACCCTCCCCGGACAAAACAAATTGAGGTTTGGCTTCGTGCTGCAGATTCAGCGCAGCGGCGGCGAGGGGCAGCCACGGCGCGGCAGGTCCGGCGTGGCCCAGCAACGCGTCGAGATCGATCAGCTCCGGTTTGGCGTCCGCCGTCGGCAGGGCCGCTGGGATCTGTGCAGCAATTGCGGCGTTGCGCGCCCCATCGACACCTGCGCGCCAGACCTGACCGACCTGCTCGGGCTGCAGCGGTACCCAGTCCAGCGCTTGACGCATTGCCCGGATCAATGAGGTGTCGTCTTGCTCGCGCTCCGGTTCAGGACGATGAAGGCAGGCAAGCGTCGTTACACCGCTATGGTTCGTGGGGTTTGCAAGCAGCAGCCCAACGGCGGCCTCAGCCGTTGCATCGGCGTTCGAGGGGGCGATCTGCAGCGCGATGACCATCAGTGGGCTCTGGTCCGCAGCGCGTTGGTCGAGCCATTGGTCGACAGCGGCCATGCCTGTTTCGGCAACGGGCACTGGGGCGTGCCGGATGCCTGACTGTTGCCACGCCTGTTTCCAGATGTCTTGAAGCGTTTCCTCGGGTACACAGGTCTCAACCGTAAGCAGCAACGCAATCGGGCTGTTTTGTGGGAACTGCGCCAATGCAGGTGCCAGATCACCGAGCACTCTGCGCAAGGCCCCATCCAGCACATCCTCAGGCGCTTCGGCTACATCCCCGGGCAGGCGACTGTGACGTGCCACAACGCCAAGTCTTGTTACCTGGGATTTGATGGCGGGTTCGTCCCCGAGCATCAGATCGAGCTGAGGGTGTGTATCTGAGTCCGGCGCTCGCAACGCGGTGTGCAGGCTTGCGCCCAATACGTCAAGCGAGCGGCGACCACAGCTGATCCGCTGAGCCAGGTCCTCTTCCCGCACCTCATCCCAGCCGTCGGCCGAGCGCTGTTGGCCGGCGAAGATCATCGCTCTCAATCCGGCAAGGGCAGCCCAGATCATGGCCGACAAAGACACCGCCGGCCCCAGGATGATTGGCCGGCCCTCCTCCGGTGGCGGGATCAGCAGCACCTGTCCGGCCAGGCCCGCCATCACCAGCAAGACGAGTGCGCCAAGCCACAGCCACACCCGGGGCCGACCGGGTCGCTGAGCAACGGACGGCACTTGATCCAGTCTGACCGGCATGACTAACGTGCACTCGCTTGCGGCATGGACGAAATCAACAGGCATCCGCATGCGCAGCGATGGCCGTGAAAGGCGACCGGGATACCGTTGTCATTGAAGGCGGCGTGCCCTTCGGCCACGAACGTCGGGCCATGCCCGGGCAGCGGACAAAAGACAGGATCGTTCAGCCGGGCGACGCCAATGCCGCCGAATTTCATGACCCCGGAACCCGAAAGCACCTGGCCGCCTCCGGTGTGTGTGTCGCCTATGCGGATGATGTTTTTCATGATGTTTGTCTCTTGATGGCAGAAATAAAAGTTGATCGAATCCGGCCGAACTCACAGAAGTCCGGACGTGACAGTGCTTCGCACAAAATGTGCATTGCAGGAAAAGCCCTTCAGAACGTGCGTTTGGTAGTCCTTCAGGCATTTTTAGATGCCTCTGAAAACTGCCTATGGGTAGCGCTTGCTCGTGCGCCCGCACCCAGGTTTTATTTGGATTTACGGCATCTATTGACGGCCATCTTTGTCAGTTTGGCTTCTGTTAACCGATCTAATAAAAACGGATCATGAGAGCGGATAACGTCTAGATACACAGGCTTATCCGGCTGAGGCTTGTTAAATACCAAAAAGGCCAGCTTTTGTTTGAAGTAATAACAGCCTGACGACGTTTTTACGTATTTCTCGGGCTTTGCATTCGACAGATCATCCATGGAGGCATATCGATCGTATACCTCAACCTTGCCAATTTTTCCCAGAAGAAAATCTCCGCTAGTTTTATTGCTGATCATTGGCCATGTGTCGAATGCGTAGACCGAATGCATCCAAGTATTAGCGAGCTCCTGTGCAATGCTCTGAGAGTCTTCGTCGATCTTTGCATTGAGACCGCACATCCCCGCAAGCACTCCAGCGCCATTTCTCGAGTTTCTGCCATCGGCATACGCGCAATCGATATACGCACCGCGCGCATCTGCCTTTAAAGTGTAGTAATAACTGTCTCTTCCGAAAGCGAACAGCGCGGGCGCATTATTGATGAGCTTTACGCCTGTCGATAAGCCATATCGATCGCCGATAATATTGGGATATTGAAACTCCTGACCGCTAACAGGTGCTGTCAGGGTTCCATCTTTGTCGTTGGAAGAAATTGAAAAGGCTGCGTTCACCCCGGTTGCCATCGACAGGCACATAAGCCCCAGTAACACCTTCACGATTTTCATAGCGATTTCTCCGGACAGCCTTCGTGACTGCTTTAATTTTCTTTTTAAAAGGTCCCGTGCATCGGGATCAATTAGTTGCTAGCCGTAACTGTCTTTATTTGCACGCGTCAATGCCTTAGTGCCGTTCCTGTTAACGGCACTTTCTGACGGCCATTTTTGTTAATTTGGCTTCTGTTAACCGATCTAACAAAAATGGATCGTGAGAGCGGATTACGTCTAGAAATACAGGCTTATCCGGTCGAGGTTTGTTAAACACCAGGAAGGCCAGCTTTTGTTTGAAGTAATAACAGCCCGACGACGTTTTTACGTATTTCTCGGGCTTTGCATTCAAGAGATCGTCAATGGAGGCATATCGATCGTATACCTCAACCTCGCCAATTTTTCCCAGGAGAAAGTCTCCGCTGGTTTTATTGCTGATCATTGGCCATGTGTCGAATCCGTAGACAGAGTCTTGCCAGTCGTTTGAGTAGTTCTGAGCGATCACCTGAAAGTCTTCGATAATTCTCTCATCGAGCCCGCACATACCAGCAAGCACTCTGGCCCCATTTGTGGAATTTCTGGCATCGGCATACGCACAGTCAATATGCACACCCCCTGCATGCGTTTTTAAAGTGTAGTAATAGCTATCTCGACCCAAAACGTAGAGCGCGGGCGCATTATTGATCAGCCCGTCCGTCGTCCAGAGACCATCTTGGTCACCAATAATATCCGGGTACTTAAATTCATGACCATCCACACGCGCTGTTAAGATCGTATTATCGGCACTAGATGATAAGGAGAAATCCGCGCTTAGCCCAGTAGACATTGACAAACACATGAACATCAGTGTCGCGCGCTCAATTTTCATAATAGCTTTCCCGACAGTCTTGATGACTGCTGTAGTATTTTTTCAAAGTGCTCTGCATAGGAAGCAATCAACGCTGCTTTATCCATCTTATTAATAATTTGCCTAGCATATAAATAGTCGCGCGTATCACCTTTAAAATAATAAGAAAGTTTCCTCCCTGTAAAAAGCCCTTTGGTCATACCAATGATCATAATAGGCACTGAATGCTCGACTTTAGCCGCCGCATCCGGATCAGCGACATAATCGAAGCCTCGCAAATCAGAAAACTTTCGATAATTAGTCTTCCATGTTAGATGCACACAACCGCGCCCTCGATATTTAAACCCATCGCCCTTACTGGTATTTCCATATTTCACAGCTTCCGCTCGCTGGCCTGGGTTAGGAGCAAGTACAGGGTCGTACTTATTAAAGTAAGAAAGCTCTCCAATCTCAGGTTTTTCGCTGAAAAACTCGCGTGACGGCCAGTGATAGGTTTCATGTCTGACCGTTGCCAACATATAAGCAACCTCGTACACGCTCGCAACGTCGGTGGATTCCTCGTAATACTTGTTGATCGCCAGGACGGTCCTGCGCAGATTTTCTCTTGAACCCGCCGTAAGCGCAGGCGTGCCCGGAGCGAAGCGGGTGTGTTCCGCGGCATACAACGTCAAAAATGCTTCGACATCTATCAGGCCACCTGTCTTTTCAAAACACCCGATCAACCCGATCGGATGCAGATGATGCAACTTCCCATCTGCGGGCAACCCAAGCCGTCCGGCCACCTCTGCCCACCAACTCATCGCCTTGATCCGTTCCTTCTCCGCCAACCAGTTCAGGTTAGGCGTCGAGCCGCCGTGCCCCAGCAAGTCGTCCAGCGCATCCCACTTGCCCGGGACGTGATGCCATTCGCTTTGGTAGCGAACTATCAACTGCGAAATCGACTGCGCGTGGGCTGGCAATCTCAGTGCGGTTTGTATCTCGCTGCCGCTGAGCTTGTCGTCACGGTTGCGGTCAATGATGTCGAACAGGCGCTTTTTGATCGGGCCTTGGTCGGCCTTGTCAGCCGCCGCGCCATGGCGTGTGATCTCGTCCTCGTTGAACCGGCCTGATGCACGCATAAAAGAGGCGAGCATGCTCCGCGGTGAATCGTAGTCTGCCAAGGTCTCGTAACCCTCCCACGACCAAAGACTGAGCCACGGCGTCACGTCCACTTCTTCACGTACCCATCCGTCGAGCAGGTTGTTGTCGGCGTCGTGCAGCAGCCCGTCGAGGCGATACCAGTTGCACGCTTTACTGTCGCCAATGGCAGGCACTGCGATTTTTCGCTCGGCCGGCAAACCGTCGAGCAAACTTTTGGGAAGCAACAATTGCGCGGCGCTGAGCGTGTCTGCCGCCTTCAACGTCGGCGGTTTTTTGCTGCTGAACGTGCCCTGATGCGCGACCACGGGTGTGCCTTTGACGAGTTTCAGCCAAGCCCTGCTGCTGGCGGGTAGTTTGTCTGCCCAAAGGCGGCTCAGGCGCAGGAACATGTTCACGTCGCCCGCGCTGAACACCTCCAGGTGCAGACGATTCTCCGGGTAATCGACGGCGCCTTCGTGATATCGGCCCATGTGCCCGATCAGTTCACCGGCCTTGATCGCAACCGGCCTATCCAGAACGACAACGCTGCCCCGCGCTTCCGGCTCGACCGCGCCGCTCTGCAACGAAGCGAAGTGCACGTATTGATTGACCTGCTCCAGCTTGCGAAACCGGCCTGTGCCACTGACCGTCACCTCGGTGCCTGGATACAGCGTGCCGATCTCGTTGCCTTTGCGAACCATTGGCTGAGCACGGACGTTCAGGGGCGTCCCGGAAACGACCCGATGCTGCTCGCCCGCCAGGGATCGCAGGAAGTCGGCGCAGACATAACCTCGCAACGCACCGCTGGCGTCTTTCAGGTGATCGGGGCCGGGGGTGTTTTCAAGCTTGCGATAAGTGCCTTCGCCGCTGACCTGGACTTCCGCACCACGCGGCAGCCAGCCGATGATCGCGCCCTTGCTCGCCTTGTTGCGCACGTTCAGTCCGCGTTGCCCGGGGTAGTCCCCATGGATGTCGTTAACGTCGACGCGAACCTGAAGGGTCGATCCGGATTTCCAAAATCCTGGCCTGACGACAGCCGAGTCTTTTTCGTACGCCGCCCAATCCCGCAAATGCA
>NZ_JACYVI010000010.1 GCF_014842265.1 Pseudomonas sp. CFBP 13711 | reverse complement strand
TTGCGCTTTCTGGTCATGTAGAACTCCTCGATAAATGTATTTTCCACTTATCGAGGTGTCCGGGGAAATTAGACCACTGCAGCCTGACGTCTTCCCGGCTTAAGCCGGTCCCACAATCGAGGTCACCGCCGGTTTTTCTGGATGCACGCGATCCATTGGTGGGACCGGCTTTAGCCGGGAAGAGGCCGGTGTGCATCCATCAGTTTGCGGTGTGACGCTTTCCCGGCTAAAGCCGGTCCCACCCGGTGCGCGTGGTATTGCTGCGGTCACTTTCTATTCAAACCCGCCCGAGTTTTTCCAGCGCCGCATCCGCCAAAAACGAAGAGCGGCTTTTGACGTTGTGGTCGCGAACATAACGGTCGATGCGCTGTATGACGAACCCTGGCAAGGTGACATTGACCTTCTCGGTCTTGCCCAGATAAGGGGTGATGTCGATCTCGATCATGCCCCAACCCATGTTTGCGTAATCGTCATTATCATGATGCGCTCGAGCCGATGATGGCATCGGCACGGCGTGACCGTCGGCAACCCGTTCTTCAAGACAAATATGGGCAATTTCGACCGCGGCGTTGTAAGCGTCTTCGAACGTGTCGCCAGCCGTCACCGCGCCGGGAATGTCCGGAATCTGTATGCCGACAGCCGTCGTCTCGTCGCCCCATTCGATGGCGATGGGATATTGCATGATGTGCTCCTGCGCTAGGATCAAGTGGGTGCCAGAGGTAATAGACATGCCCGCCTCCTGATGCTTTTGATCGTTCCGATGGGAAGGTCCTTCTTCGGATGCGGGACCGGGATGGAGTTGGGGCTGCACGGATGTGTGTAAACGTGATGGCTGCCTCTGATTCGGGCCAAGGTCCAGCCCGCGGCCTCTAACTCTGCAATTAATTCCCTGCTTTTCACCAGCAGCTCCCTTTGAAGTGTGGGGCGGATGGTGAAAGTCACTCGATGTTAGATCAAGGAGGAAGATGTATCTAGAGTTATGAATAATAGAAAAGGGCAGTCCTCTTCAGATGTCACGACGCCGAGGAGAGCACGGCGGATTCGGTCTGAACAGGTGGCCAGCGAGGGGCTGACAGGCAAAGTTGATCAGCATTTCACTGGCCGCCCCCTTCCCCGCGCCTGCCTGAAGCGCGGCATCGGCTTGGTGAAACCGCCGAGAAGAGCGGACCAGAGCCATCTTGAAGAAAAAGATTGATTTATTTTCATGCACAAGCTTCAACACCCGATCGCCCAGTCCCTCTACCCCTCAGACGATACAACCGGGCACGTTGTCGCACCCAAGGCAGCCCGGCTCGGTTGTGCTTAATCGATTCATCTGGCATAAAAAGCTGGCTTCGGGCCCGAAAATCTAGAAAAAACATAGATTAATGGGTCGACGACAGCTGCTGTCACGTCCGACCCCCGCCCGCTACCCATCAAGCCAGTTTGCTCGCTGCCCGAAGCGGAAATCTGTGCCACCCATCTGCCTTTCAACCTCATCGAGGCCATTCATTCGGCGCGACCAAACGCCGTGCATCAAAAAAGGAACGGAAAATTGAGCGATCAATCCACTCCGAACACTCCACTCTCACGATTCTGCGAAAAAGTCGGAATTCCCTATCCCATGTTCTGGGGCTTTGTCGGCCTGTTGATCTTCATGATCGGCGATGGCGTAGAACTCGGATACCTCTCGCCCTTTCTCAGTGAACGCGGCATGCCCGGCGACGAAATCGCCATGATCTTCACCCTCTACGGCGTCACGGTCGGGATTTCATCCTGGCTCGCCGGTGCGCTCTCCAATATCTGGGGCCCGAAACGAGTGATGTTCCTGGGATTGGTCATCTGGAGCGTGTTTGAAGTGCTCTTCCTGATCTACGGATTGCAGGAACTGAGCTACTCGATGATTCTCCTGACCTACGGCCTGCGCGGTTTCGGTTATCCATTGTTCGCTTATGGCTTTCTGGTGTGGATCGCAGCGTCAACGCCGTCCCGCAAAATGGGCATGGCCGTGGGCTGGTTCTGGGTGGCTTACGCTGCGGGCCTGCCGATGCTGGGTTCTCTGGTGGCGAGCGCCGCCATCCCGCTGATCGGCGCATTGCAGACCTTCTGGTTGTCCTTTGCTCTGGTGGTCATCGGCGGCGCGATTGGTCTGATCGGGATGCGTGAAGCCCACGGCATGCGTCGACTGGCGCCCGAGGGTGAGCGGCCGATGGTGTCGATGGCGAAGAACATCACCATCATGTGGACGCGTCCGAAAGTCTCGCTGGCCGCCCTCGTCCGGGTGATCAACACCTCGTCGATGTTCGGTTTTCTGGTGGTCATGCCCGGGTTCTTCATGCACACCGTCGGCTTCACCCTGGAAGAGTGGCTACGCCTGCTGACCATCGTCTTCGTGTTCAACATCATCGGTAATCTGAGCTCAAGCGTGATCAGCACCAAGATCGGCTATCGCAACACGATCCTGTGGTTCGGCGCGGTGGGCAGCACGATCAGCACGCCGTTGTTCTTTTTTATGCCCCAGGCGTTTCCCCACGATTTCCTGATCGCTTCGATCTTCGGTGCCTTTTACGGCCTGACCCTGGCGTGTTTCGTCCCGCTGTCGGCACTCGCACCCGCGTTGGCGCCGAATAACAAAGCCGCCGCGCTGTCGGTGCTAAGCCTGGGGGCAGGGGCGTCCACATGGGTGGGCCCGGCGGTGGTCGCGATTTTCAATGAAAGCTACGGCATTGAAGGGGTGGTCTGGGCATTCTGCGGCTTGTACGCACTGAGCGCCGTGCTGACCGCCTTCCTGAAAGACCCGGAGCCAGTGCATGACCCGATCCTGATCAAGATCAAACGCCGGATCAAAGTGTTCGCGCCGCGTCTGGATTATCGTTGGGCCCATGCCGAAGACCCGAACAAAGACGTAAGCTGATTCCGGTGCTCGCGCGGCGTGACCGTCATGAAAGGGTCGACTGCCGCGCCGCGTGTCTTAATGGGGCGGGGTGATCAATCAGCGACTGCCGGCGGTTGCTCCTTGCTCAGCCCGTCGTTGATCAACACCATGCTCTGCGGTGCGGACAACGCGATGCCCATTTCCCGAAGGCGGCCCAGCACGGTAAACAACAGGTCGCTTCGGGCACTGCCCACCGAGCGCGGGCTGTTGACGTAACCGCTGGCGCTGATGATCAGGCCCTTGTTGGTCAAGTCTTTGAAGGTGACCGAGGGCGCTGGCGTATCGAGGACGGCTTCGTGCTCGGTAAACGCCTGCAACAGCAGTTCGCGGATCTGCAGGACATCCGTTTCCAGCGGCAGCGTCAGGGAAATCCCGACCACGCCCAGCGCGTTGCCCATGGTCACGTTGCGCACGTTCTGAGTAATGAACTGGGAGTTCGGCACGATCACCGTGGAGCGGTCGGACATCTGGATTTCAGTGGCACGCACGTTGATCCGGCGAATATCGCCCTCGACCCCCGCCAGGCTCACCCAGTCCCCGACCTTGACTGGCCGCTCGGTCAGCAGAATCAAGCCCGAGATGAAGTTCTGCACGATGGCCTGCAAACCAAAACCGATCCCCACCGACAGGGCGCTCACTACCCAGGTCAGGTTGGTCAGGCTGATGTGCAGGGTGGACATCACCACCGCAATCACCAGCACAAACCCGATGTAGCCGATCAGGGTCACCAGGGACGCCTGCATGCCGGCGTCCATGTTGGTTTCCGGCAGCAGCCGTTCGCCGAACCATTCCTTCAGCACGCGCACGCCCAGCATGCCGAGTACCAGGCAACCCAGTGCCATGAGAATGTCGCTTGGAACGATGTTCAGGTTGCCCAGGGATTTGTTTGTGACTTCCATCTGGGTGAAGCTTTCGAGCAACTCGCCCGGGCTTGAACCCGAGGGCAGAAAGGCCAGCAGCACGGCGGCCAGCAACAGCAAGCTGCGGCCTACGCCCGCCAGAATGGTGCTCGCCTGGGCCTGATGGCGCGGGGACAGGCCGAGTGCCGAACCCAGTGCCATGCCGCCCGGTTGCTTGGGCGACAGGAGGGTTTCGCAGACGTCGCCGAAGAACGCCACCAGCAGGTAGGCGGTCGATGCCACCACGCTCATCCAGAGCAGCTTGACCGCAAGGAAGTAGGCCAGCGTCAGGTACCCGCTCAGCAACGCCAGCAAACTCAATCCGACCCACACCGCGACGACGAAGGGGATCAGCCCGGCGAGGCCGCCCGGACGCTCGATTGCAAAGCGGCGGCGGGTGCGGCGGTAGCGCACCAGGCCGAAGAAGAACACCAGCGAAACGGCCAGTGCGGTCAGGCCGTTGACCGCGACGGTCAGCGCCAGGCTGCTGGCGATCACGCTGTTGATCCGCTCCTGGGTACCGATGACCATCAGCGCCAGGGCCAACACAGGCGGAAAGCGGCCCATGGCCGTGGCAATCTCGTCAGGAATCTTCGGCAGGCGCCACGAGGGGTGCGGCAGCATCAACAGCGCGCGGCCCAGGCCGACGATGAAGGCGCAGAAGGTGATCAGCGTCTGCAGTTGGTCGAGGAGATTGACCACGTCGTTGCTCAGCACTGCATTGCTGGTGATGCCCCAGCGCAACAGGGAGGTGGCAGTGGTGATGGTGAGCACGGTCGAAAGACCGACGGCCAGTGCCAGGGCGCTGCGGCGCAGACGGCCCTCGGGCAGCCAACGGACCATCAGGCGGATCAGCAGGCTCTCCAGCAGGCGGCGCACCACCACCCAGATCAGCAGCGCGCCGATCACCACGCTGGCAAACAGCATGCGGTTGCCGGGCGCCAGTGCGCTGGTGAACACGCTGCGGACGTCGTCCAGCAGGCCGTTCATGCGCCTGAGGTCGTCATCGGTCGGGCGAATCAGGGTCGACCAGAACGCCGAGCTGAGAGGGCTGGCCGTGCGCGTGCTGATTTGCGAGTCGAACAGGCTGCGGCGCAGGCTGAAGATCTGCGTGGCCAGGTCCCGTGCCGACTGACTCAAGGTATTGGTCTGGCGTTCGTCGCTGACCAGCGCGTTTTTCTGGGCGGTCAATGCCTTGCGCTGGCTGGTCAGGGTGGGCGCTTCGTCCGGTTGCACCGGGCCGAGAATGTTCAGCTGATCGTTCAGGTGCTCGATGTCGACCGCCTGTTTGGCGATCAGGTCATCGGCTTGCTTCTGCACCTGTAATGCGGCCTGGCGCAGGCTCGACAGCAGGTCATCGTTGGCGCTGACGGTGACTTTCTGCCGGATCTGGTCGAGCTGTTCGCTCAGGTCATCCAGGCTTGGCGCCTCGACTTCCGGCGTTGCATCAGGTTGGCTCGCGGCCTGCGGTGCGGTTTGTGGCGCGACCTGCGCCGCCGCGGCCTGTGCGAAAGCGGGCAGGGTGACGCACAGCAACAGCGCGAGCACCCCAGCGTAGAAACGGTTCAACGTGACGTGTTGCATTCGGGTTCCTTTGGGGCGTTAACCGGTTTTGCGAGCTGATCGTTTGGCGCATGTATCGAACGGCAGGCGGGGCTCTCGATCATTCGTGCGCGCGGGGGCGGATGATAGCAAGGATTGGGTCGTGACGACTCACGCTCGCTGTCCATTGCCGGCAGTGGTGCGGCTGATGGAAGATCAAGAGCGTCTGCCTGGGGGCAGACTGTTTCGCCTTCGGCGAGTTACTTGATAAAGCCCCAAGTAACCAAGGGCTTGTGCTCCTGATTGGGCCCCTCCTGCGTCGGGGTTCCTTCACTCCGGTCCCGCTCCGTGGGCCCGCGCCGAACGGACATCCATGTCCTGACGGCGCTCTCGCCGCATCCATGCGGCTCGACCCACTGCGCGAGACCTGCGTTCAGCCTGCACCCAAGTCGCGACTGGTGTCGTCTGCACTCGCCGTGTATGAAGATCAAGATCAAAAGCGCATTTAGATCAGATCAAAGGCTTCCCGGCTAAAGCCAGTCCTACGGTCAAGGTCACCGCCAATCCCACTGCACGCATACGATGCTTTTGTAGGACCGGCTTCAGCTGGGAAGGGGCCCTCTCGGTCAACATCAATTCGTGCTGTGAACCACAGTTGGCCGATACCCCCTTCAGGTCATGTGATATTCACACTTGGCGGCACATGATCGTGTTCGGTGTTAAACCGGGCCCGTCCGACGGACCCCCATCAATCAAGAGGTAGCAGGATGCCCACACATAACGCTCAGGTGGATCTCGCCCACCGCCCCCGTCTCGCTGATCTTCAGCCCATCACCGCCGATCCGTCATCCCATGCCACCGCGCTGCGATCAACCCCCCAAGGGCGGATCACGCCGGCGTCGCAACTGGAAGGTCGCTCAGGCTACAGCGGCGATTTCCTCGGGGAATTCGTCGTGCCGTGGCCGACGACATCAACGCCGGACGACGTGTTCCCGGTGGGCAATCCGGGCAATCGTCTGGATTACACCCACTTCTCCATCAGCATGTCCCGGAGTCGGCGCATTGCGCTGTATGTGGGCGTGAACATCGAGGGTGGCAGCAGCGTCGAGATCGTGCGGAGTCAGGGCAACTGGGCCTACGACGGTCGCCTGCCGGTCGAGGCGCAGATTGGCGACGATCTGTACCGCGACAACCTGCTCGATCGCGGCCATCTGGTTCGCCGCCAGGACCCCAACTGGGGCGCCGAGGCGCAGACCGCCAATCAGGACACCTTCCACTTCACCAACTGCTCGCCGCAGATGTCCGCCTTCAATCAGAAAACCTGGCTGGAGCTCGAAGACTTCATCCTGGAAAACACCCGCCGCTGGAAAGAGCGGGCCACGGTGTTTACCGGGCCGGTCCTGCGCAGTGACGACCCGCTGTACCGGGGCGTGCAAATCCCCCGAGCCTTCTGGAAAGTCGTCGCGTTCCTTGGCGATGACGGCAAGCCTTCGGCCAGCGCGTACGTGATCGACCAGACTCGCGAGCTGGGCAAGCTGGAACTGGTGTTTGGCGCACTGAGGACGTATCGACGCAGCGTCACCCAGATTGAGGCGCTCACCGGCATCCGTTTTGGCGAGCTGACGCGGTATGACGGGTTTTCCAATGAAGAGCAGATCACCGGCACCCGGATCGAAGCGCTGATTCAGCGGCCGGAAGACATTCGGCTGTAGCGTTGTCCTGCGATACCGCTGCAGGGGGCCTCTTTTTCTAAGGCCAAGCCCTTCCGTGCGACTTCTCCTGAAAGCGGCCCGGTCTCAGGTGCCTCGCGTCAGCTGAGTGCCGGGCATGTCCATTTGCACATACGCAATCACACTCACCATGACGATGCAGAACAGCCACTGCAGGCGGCTGAGCCCGGCGATCCGGTAGATCGCCTGCAGCGGCTTGCGCCAGCGATATGGGCGATCCACTGGCACTGCACTTTTGGGTTGCAGCCTGCCAATCAGGCCAGTGATGACGTAGGTGGCCACCCCTAGAAGTCCCAGCCATTTCCAGAGCACAAAGGCCAGGGCCAGCACCGGTACGCCGTTGCGGATCACCAGATAACGCCGATTCCGCGTCAGTGTATGGCGTGCGCACCATGCGCTGAAGCGTTGATCCTCATCGTAGAAGTACTCCGAGAATCTGACCCAGTGCTCATACAGCTTCTTGCCCATGTACGTGAGTAGCAGCCCTGTCATCAAGATGAGCGGCGATATGACGACCAAGAGCAGGAGAGGGGCGGGGACGTCGAGTATGCCATTCAGTGCGAGGGTAATAGTCAGAACAATGCCCGCCCGCTGCGTGACGTGGGGCGGACTTTCCGGCCCCACCAGTGCTTGCCAGAACCATGGATTGTGGTCCGGGAACCTCCGTGCCCAGTCGGGAAACCGCTTCGTGAAGTCCTCGGATAATTGTTCGCAAGCCTGCCAGTCAGCCTCGGTGAATGTCGCGACGCGTGCCTGCAGGCGTTCCGCCGACGAACCCGTCAGGAACAGCGCAGCAGCATTGGCGCGAGGGTAGGGATGCTCCTCGCCCTGGCGCACCAGCGCACGCAATTCGTCCACCCATTTCTTCTCTTCGCAGCGCCAGAGCAGCGCGTGCCATTGCTCATCAACGATGGGGACAACGGCTGACTCGCTGTCCCAGGCGAACAGTTGCCGAATCCTTTGAAACAACGCGGGGGACCAGTGCCTATGTTCGAGAAAAAGATCGAGCACCTGCACGTGAAGCGTCTGGCGACGCGCTAAATCGCCCAGCCAGCCTTGTCGACTGTGGTGCTCAAGGCACCCGATGAAGCGTGTTTCTTCGCCGGCCGCCATGTATTGCTCCAGCCGGCGGTACAACCCCATGGAGAGCAGATGGCCAAGCCGCTGCTGATCGGCCTCCCGCGGGCGAATCTGCTGCCACGGCGTCAGCCACTGGCGGGTTTCAAGGCCCCAATGCAACAGGTTCGGGTGGGCGTCCGGTGCCTGTACGCAACGCATGAACAGCAGGGTCTCGACGGTCGATTCGATGCCCCGTGCGATCGCCTCATTCCAGCACTGACCAACGGCAGCATCGTCGAACGTCTCGAGCAGTTCAGCGGCCTGCTCCTGAGCGGAACGCACCACTGGCCGAGTGACTGGCACGGGCCTTTCCATCAAAGGCGTTGCCAAACCCTCCGCACGCAACGTCTCGCCTGCGCTGTCATCTTCGCCGTCGCGCGCCAGTTGCAACGCGCGCTCGTAGGCCTCACGCAGTTGCTGGAACGCGACCGGATTTTCGTCGGGACGGGTAACCTTCAGCAGCTTGGCGTATTGGCGTTTAACACTGCGCTCGTCGGAGCGGGCAGGGAGGTCGAGAATCTTCCAGCAATCGAACGTCGTGTCCATGGGTCATTGCCACCCGCCATGTTCCAGCTGTTTGAGCCGCTCGTTCAGCTCCGTGCGCGTCTGCCGGATGAGGCGCTCGTCCTGACTGTCGAGGGCGCGCTGAAACTGGCCTGCCCAGTCACCGATCAGTTCGCGGCGTGCTCCCAGGCTCTCTTGATAGAGATGCTCCAGACGCGCCATCAACAGCGTATTGATCTGCTGATCGCGCGGATGCACCTTGAGCGCAGCGAGCGCTTGCAGGCGCTCGGCAATTTCCTCAGGGCTGAGCACGCCGGGGTTGTTTTCGATCACCAGTGCGAACGCATCGCCAGTGCCGGGAATCGTGACCTGACATTCGAGAATGCCGTTGTTGTCGTAGGTGAAGCGGACGTCAAGATCGACGTTGCCCTTGTTGTGCGGCGGAAGGGGAATCTCCAGTTCGCCCAGAGGAATGTTGTCGCGCACGAGACGACTTTCGCCCTGGAAGATGCTCACCGTCACGCCGGTTTGCCCTGCGTCGGCGGAGTAAACGGTCTTCACCCGGCTGACGGGTACGGTGGTGTTGCGCTCAATGATCGGCAGATAGTGCCCATACTCACGGTGCTGGCCGACCCGTTCTGCGACCTCGATACCCAGGGTGTAGGAACAGACGTCCGTCAGCACGACTTCTTTCAGGGCCGCATCCCGGGATTTCAGCGCCGCCTGTATCGCGGCACCGTGGGCCACGGCTTCGTCGGGGTTGAGCTGGATAGAAGGGAAGCGCCCGAACATGCCCGCCGCCAGTTTGCGCACCAGTGGCATACGCGTGGTGCCGCCGACCAACAGGATTTCGTCGAGATCGCCGATCTGCAGCCTGGCGTCGCGCATGGCGCGTTCGACCGGGTTACGCAGCCGTTCGAGCAACGGCGCATACAGCGCGGCCATGTCCTCTTGAGTGAAGGTTTGCTGCCACTGCTGGCCGTCCACCCGCAGCACGAACGCGTCGCTGCGGACCTGGCCCAGGGCAATGCGCAGGCGCTGGGCTTCGCGATGCAGCGCGTGGGCGATGGATTCGGGGGCGGGAAAGCCTGGCTGGTCGGCCTGGGCGCGAACGAAGGCCTCGGCCAGCAGCCGGTCAAAATCTTCGCCACCGAGGAAGTTGTCCCCCGCACTGGCGCGGACTTCCATCACGCCCTCAAACAGCTCGAGGATCGACACGTCAAACGTCCCGCCACCCAGATCGAACACCAGAAAAGAACATTCCTTGCCGTGTTGCGGCAAGCCGAACGCCAGCGCTGCCGCGGTGGGCTCGTTGATCAGCTTGTCGACCTTCAGGCCTGCCAGTTCTCCCGCGATGCGCGTGGCTTTGCGTTGAGCATCGCTGAAATAGGCGGGCACGCTGATGACCGCCTCAACGACCGTCTCGCCATAGGCGCGTTCGACGTCTTCCTTGAGACTTCTGAGCACCAGCGCAGAAAGTTCTTCAGGACGGAATACGTGGTTGCCGAGGGCGGTCTGGTGGGCGCTGCCCATGTGCCGTTTGAACAACGCAGTGGTCAGGGAAGGGTGGGTGTGCAGGCGTTCGCGGGCAGCTTGCCCGACCAGAATCCGGCCCTCATCGTCCAGCCCGACCACGGAGGGGGTGAGCAACTCGCCCAGCGCGTTCGGCACCAGCACGCTGGCATCGTCTTTCCAGACCGCGACCAGGCTGTTGGTGGTGCCGAGGTCAATACCGACGATCATGGGCGAGTTCCTGTGTGCAGGCTTGGGGAGCCTGGGGCTGCGATAAACGCGTTGGGTGTCATGAATGTTGTCTTCCTTGAGCCCGGAGCGGGTGTGCGCGGATTTGAGAATGATCGGGGTACAGGGTTCAAGTGCTCGTTCGGACCCACTGCGCCGACTGCGTAACATTTCGCAAAATTACAAAATAATAGGATCCAAAGGGAATTTATTTTTCCGTAAGCTATCTAGCATCACGCTTACAGACGGTTCATCGGCCTCGACAAACTGCCGACTGAACCCAGACGCTGTACCGCCCCGAAGCAAGATTTCTCTGCCAACGGCTTTTTTCACTTCCTGGAGATTCCCCGACAATGACCGTCTCATTCAGCCGCCACTGGTTACTCGCCCTCGCACTGCCGCTGCTCCTGACCGCCTGCGGCAGCAGCGAGCCTGACCAGCGCGCCGCGTTCAAGCAGTTCCTGCAAACTCGCATCATCGACAAGCCGGGCGTCCACGTGCCCAAACTGACACCGGAAGAATCGAAGTCTTTCGGCGATTACACCCAGCACTACGCCGTGATCACTGACTTCAACAGTGGTATGGACGCCAGCATGAAACCCCTTAACGGCTTCGTGCAGAAAGGCGCGTTCCATTCATTGGGCGACGTGATTGAGCGCCGCGATGATCTCAAGACGGTGCAAACCGGCGTGAACGATCTGGTCGCACAGCTCAAGCAACAGTTGGCGAAAGCTGACGCCGCCCATGCCCAGCTCAAGCAGCCGGACGATCTGAAAACCGTGTATGACAGCGCCTACGATCGCACGGTGACCGTCCCGGCCAACACGCTCCTGACCGTCATGCCGCAAGTCAACGGCACCTTCGAATCGGGCCTCAAAGTGGCGGACTACGTCGACGCTCACAAGGCGCAGATCCAGATCAATGGCTCGGTGATTCAAGTGACGGACCCCAAGGTCCAGGCTGAATTGAACACGCTGTTGCAGGACCTGAATGCCAAGGCCAAGGTGGTTCAGGAAGCGCAGACACGCATGCAGGCCGTGTTGCTGGGTCGCTGAATCCGGACCTGATAACGGCACCGAGGGTGAGTTATCCCTTGGTTGTGTAAAGCACGCAAAGGGCATCAGACCCTTTGTCCAGGGAAGCAGGCGCGCGCCAGGGATGGCACTCGGCGGCGCTGTGAAAGGGGTCGCCCCATGAAAAAGCTGAAGCTCATCGCTGTACTGGTTTTATTCCCGCTGGCGCTGAACCTGTTTGGGGTCTGGGAGCTGCAACGCAGCACCGAGGACCGCCAGGTCTACGCGGGCTATCAGGCTGACCTCAATGAAGCGCGTCCGGAGCTGCAAGCCATTGCCGCCAAAGGCGGTTCGCGCCCAGTGATGGTCGACGTCGGCGACGGCGAGAAAATGGAAGTCAACGAGGCGTTGGCCCGCGTCGCCAGGTTGCAGGACGAGTTGGACACTCTGCTGCCGCTGAGCAACGTCATGGTCTGGCTCGCAACAGGCGTCATCGCGCTGGGATTGCTGGCTGCCCTGGTGGGCGGGCTTGGCTTGTTCGGCCTTAACTGGGCGGGTCGGCGCGCCATGCATTCGCGGGAGCAACTGCTGCATGGCTTTACCCGTGTGACCAAACTGCTGCCCTTCGTGCTGGTGGGGCATGTGGTGGTCATGGGGGCTGCCATCGCCGCCATCGTCGCCTTCGAGGCGCTGAATCTCTGGCACGCCGGGCGACTGTCCGCCGGCGAAATGAAATTCATGTTCGCTGCCATGGTAGTTGTCGCGGGTTGCCTGTATTCGATCTGGCAAATGGGCACGCAGTTGCGCGTCATGCTCAACATGTTCCAGCCCACGCCGATGGATGTGATGGGAGAGGCCGTCACCGCCGAACAGGCGCCGGCGCTTTGGGCTTACGTCAACGAGCTGGCCCGAAAACTGGGCGCATTGCCACCCGATCACATCGTGTTGGGCATGGCCGCCGGCTTTTACGTCACTTCCGGCGACATCGCCCTGGCGCCGGCCAACACCACCTTGGCGGGCCGCACCCTGCATGTGCCGCTGGTGTATCTGGGCATCCTCGACGAAGCCGAGACCACCGCTGTCATCGGCCACGAGCTGGGGCATTTTGCCGGCGCGGACACCGAGTTCAGCATGCGCTTCGTGCCGATCTACCACGGCATCGAGCGCAGCCTGGTGGTGATCGGCCAGACCCTGGTCGACAGCGAATGGCTGCAACGGGCGACCCTGCACCCGGCGTTCATGCTGGGTGCCTACTTCATGGAAAGCTTCGACCACGCGGTGATGCACTGGAGCCGGGTGCGCGAGCTGGAAGCCGATGCCGCCGGTGCGCAGCTGGCGGGCAATCTGGCTGCCGCGTCGGCCCTGGTGCGTATTTCTGCCATTGATCCGCTGCTTCAGGACCGCCTGGCCACCCATATCGCCCAAGCCACTCATGTCACCCCTGAGCAGAGCGCCGTTCAGGACCTGCCCACGGCACTTCTGCATGAGATGGCTGCGCTGCCGCTGACCTTGCCGGAAGAAGAGATGGCAACTCAGCTGCCCCACCCGTCAGACACCCACCCTTCAAACGGCGAGCGCGTGGCGTCTCTCAAGGTGTCCATCGACGATGCCGTGCGCACGGGCACGCGACCCCTGGATGCAACGCAAGCCTGTGCGGCGATGGATCGCTACTTCGCGCGGCCCGAGGTGTTGCGCAGCCGCCTGACGGACGATTATCTGAGCCATCATGTTCAGCAGGACGCTGCGATCGTTGAAACGTTGCGCACCCACGCCGGCAACGTAACCGGCGACGTTGCACTGCATGAAGGGGCCCGCCTGCGGGGTCAGATCCTGCTCGGATTCAGTGGCCTGTCGGCGCTGGCGGGGCTGGCTCTGCTGCTTGCCCCACTGCTGTTTTCAGGGGTGGCAGGGCGTGATCCTCAGCCGTTTTTTGTCGGTGGCGGCGTCGCTCTGCTCATCACGCTGTGCACGCTGCCCTTTGGATTGCGCTTCTTCAGACGCGCCCATAAAACCGCGCTGCTGCTGACGCCGGATCACTTTGTGTTCGCCAACCTGAAAGCGCCGCTGCCGATTCGCGACATCGCCGATTTCAGCCTTCACGTCGGCAATGTGCTCATGCTGACTGTTCTGCTTGAACACGACGCGCCGCTGCCCGAGCTGACCCCACGCTCGTTCCTCTCACCCGATGCCGTGCTAAACAAGAAGAAACGCTGGCTGATGCTGCCCCTCTCCCAGTTCTGCCGCGATGACAAAAAGCTCAAGATCCCCGAGCTGGCCCAACTGATCGGGACCTACCTCAACGCAGGTGCAGCGCGGCACTTGCTGCAGCAGCGGTTTGAGCAGGATAGAGAATTGAAGGCCGGGTGAATGGCGGACTTCCCGGGTACCGTGATCCCCGGTAGGCACGCGACCCCACCGCTCGTCGCCTGTCCCATCAGATGACCCGCCTTTCACACAGCATGCCCATACTGCCCCCGTCTCTTCATTCAAAACGGAGCACGTTATGACACTGCAATTCAATGTCCGGGATTTCGGCGCCGTTGGCGATGGACATACCTCTGACACCGCAGCCATCCAAGCCGCCATCGACGCGGCGGCAAAAGCCGGCGGCGGTGATGTTTATATTCCTGCCGGCACCTGGACCCTGACCCCGGGCGGAAAGCCTGCCGACGGCGCGCTAATGCTCAAAAGCAACGTGTTCATCAAGGGCGACGGCATGGGCGCCACGGTGCTCAAGCTGGCAGACGGCACCGATCAGGCGGTCACCGGCATCATCCGCTCGGCGAGCGGCGAGGCGACCCACGATTTCGGCGTCAGCAACCTCACCCTCGATGGCAACCGGGATGCCACCAGCGGCAAGGTCGATGGGTGGTACAACGGCTTTCTGCCGGGCCAGCCGGGTCAAGACTCCAATGTCACGCTGTCCGGCGTGGAGATTCGCGATTGCTCGGGCTACGGCTTCGACCCCCACGAGCGCACGGCGAACATGCTCATCGAAAACAGCGTGTCCCACGGCAACGGGCTGGACGGGTTCGTTGCCGACTACCTGATCGACAGCACGTTTCGCAATAACCTGGCCTACGACAATGACCGTCACGGTTTCAACATCGTCACGACCACCCACGACCTGGCGCTGCTGAACAACGTCTCCCACGACAATGGCGGCGGTGGCATCGTCGTCCAGCGCGGCAGCGAAAACATTCCCTCGCCGTATCACATCACTATCGAGGGTGGCGAGGTCTACGGCAACGCGGCTGAAGGCGTGCTGGTAAAACTGTCCAATGGCGTTGACATCAGCGGCGTGGATATTCACCACAACGGCACGTCCGGCGTGCGTGTCTATGGCAGCACGGACGTCGAAGTCCGCGGCAATCTGATCCACGAGAACGCGCAGAAAGCCGGCATTCCTGAAGTGCTGATCCAGCCGTTCGACGATCGCGGCGGCGTCTCCGGGAAGGTTCATCCGTCTGACCACAACACCTTCGCCGACAACATCATCACGGGCGGCGACAAAAGCGTTTTCGGCGTGGCGGAGGAGAGCGGCCAGTCAGGCAGCAATTCGGTTTATGGCAACACCTTCGCTCATCTGCAGCAGGGTTTGGTATCGCTGCAAGGCGCGGGTGACCACGTCGGGACCAACCCCGTGCTGAATGCCATCGACGGCGGCAGTGCCAGCGATTCCCTCGATGGCACGGCCAAGGCCGACTCCATCAATGGCAGAGATGGGGCAGACACATTGAACGGTGGGTCGGGCGCGGACCTGCTGTGGGGGGGCGCCGGCCATGACCGATTGCTCGGCGGCAGCGGCAACGACACCCTGATCGGCGGCGCCGATGCGGACGTGCTGTTCGGCGGCGCAGGTTCGGACCTGTTCCGCTTTGCCTCGGTGTCCGACAGCTACAGAACAGCGACCGCCAGCCATGCCGACCGCATCGGCGACTTCGATGCCGCTCACGACACCATCGATGTCTCTGGCCTCGGCTTTACCGGATTTGGCGACGGCCATGACGGCACCTTGAAATTCACCACCAACGCCGAGCACACCCGGGTTTACCTGAAGGACCTGGACGCAGACGTGCAAGGGCATCGGTTCGAACTGGTGCTGGACGGTGATTTCAACGCCGGTCTCCCTTCAAAATCGATGATATTTGCCGATGCCTCAACGTTGTTGGCCAGCCCATCCACGACAGCGGACGCTGTGTCAGTGGCGCTGGTAGGCGTGGCTCAGGATCATCCGGAGATTGGGCTCGTTTGACATAACGTCAGGCCCTTCCTTGCCTGAACGCGAGAACGGGCAGTAAACCGAGGGATGCACGCGCCGTGAGGCAGTACTCACGGCGTGATGCCAGTCGATTCCCGCACCCAATTCCCGCGCCAACCTTTGCATCCTCAAGACCTTCCCGCTAAAGTCGGTCTCCGGGCGTCTGCTGCGCCTGCGGTCCGCGCGAAGGGGTTTCCCAAGGCAAGCGTTTCCCCAATCATTCATTCCAGCTCCCGGCTTGTCGGCGGACCGAGCCTTGTAAGGAGTTGGCATGCCTGCCACGAATGCGTCCCGTCAACACGGTCTGCTCGATCTACCTGCGCTGCGCAAGCACGCAAAACGTCTTCTCAAAGCCCTGAAAAACAACGAAGCGGACGACGCCCGTACGCAACTGCGCGCGATGGGCCTGCCGGGCCCCGACTATCGGCTCGCCGACACCCAATGGCTGGTGGCGCACGAGGTGGGGTTCGCCAGTTGGCCCAAGCTCATCGCCCATGCCGACGCCGTCGCATTTGCCGCCCGTCATCCGGACTTCGCGGCGACGGGTGAAGCACAGGTTCAGCACTGGCGCTGTGGCAACGACATCGAGCGTAGCCTGCGGGTTGCCGGCTTTGCAGGGTCGTTCCATATGTTCGACGACCCCATGGTCATGGGCCCGGTGCCCGCGCTGCCCGACGATGAGTATTGGGCGGTGCGTGCCGCGTTTGCCGAGCAGGCGTTTGGGCTGTCACCCCGTGACGCCGAGCAGCGCCAGGCGATGCAGCGTGACGCATTGGCACGCCTGAATGACGACAGTGAACTGGTGCTGTGGTGCGAGGGCGATGCGTACGATCAACTGTTTCTGGTTCGACTGCTGGCGAGTTTGCCCAGCGTGCCGCGCAGGCTGGAGCTGATCGAGATCAATCGGGTGCCCGGCGTCGAGCGATTCATCGGCATCGGGCAACTGGCCCCGGACGTGCTCGCCTGGCTTTGGCCCCAGCGGCGCGCCATCGGTGTGGATGCCCTGGCACTGGCCCGGCAGGTATGGGCCGCCTACACCGCCCCCGATCCAAGTCGCTGGGCTGAGCTCGCGGCGCAACACCATTCGGCGCTGCCGCTGCTCGGCCCCGCGTTGGCGAGGCAGTTGCAAGAACTGCCCGGCGTCGAGGATGGCTTGAGCCTGACCCAGCGATTGATCCTGCGCATTCTCGCGGAGAAAGGCGAAATGCCCGCCGGCAAGGTCTTTGGTCATTTGATGCTTAATTATGAGCCGCTGCCGTATCTGGGCGACATGATGTTTCATGCGCTGCTGAGACCTCTCATCGATGCACCTCAACCGCTGCTGCACGAACAACCGGGCAGCGAATGGCCCAGGCGCCTTGTCCGGCTGACGGCGCAGGGTGAGCGGGTAGTGCGCGGGGAGTTGAACTGGCTTGATCTTGATCCGGCAGAGCGTTGGGTCGGCGGTGTGCGGATTGTTGCGGACAGTTCGCCCTGGTTGGTCAGCGCGGAAGGGCGGGTGTGGCGTCGCTGACTAGGCCGCAGACGTCAGCGACTTCTCCATGATGATCGTCCGCTCCTCGCCATGGTATTCATCGCGAATGGTTGAGTAGCCAAGCGACCGGTAGAAGCCCTCGGCCGTGATGGAAGAGGGCACGCGCAACTGACTGACGCCGTTGATGGCGGCGGCTGATTCAACCACCGCCATCAACGCGCGACCGGCGCCTCGGCCTTGGCAGGCGGGGGCGACGAATACGCTGCGGACGGTGGCCTGATCGAGGCTCGCCGTGGCAATGATTTCTTCGCCGTGGGTCGCCACGTACACCTGCCGCTGCGCCAGCAAGCGCAGGATCGCCGACGGGGAAAAACTCAGTTCCACCTGCGCGATGATGGCGGCGGAATAGTCCTGGCGATTGGACTCGCGCAGGGCGGCCACGATAACGCGGCTGATGGCGGTGGCGTCCTTATCCGTTGCCTTGCGGATCAGGCAGGTCATGGATTTTTACTCCTGTAAAAAACTGGAAAGCTTCTACGATTCCTGCTGTCTGGCACATGCACTGGACCTCTCAGGAGAAATCCTTCACCGCGGCCATGGCCGCGCAATTTTCCTTCAGTCCCATCAGAAAATCTTGAGTTTGGGCAGTTCTGCCGAATTTTTCTTCACTGCATACATTCGTACTCTGTGCTTTCACCGCCCGACCACCCCCGTATCCCTGAGAATCCTCCCGGCATCCCGAGCGGGAGGCAGCCCGAATACCCGGGTGTAATCACGGCTGAACTGTGTGGCGCTTTCGTAGCCGACCTCGAACGCGGCGGCCATGACGCTCTTGGCATGGGCAACCATCAGCGTTCTGGCCTGTAGAAGGCGTACCCGCTTCTGGTACTGCAAGGGGCTTAGGTGGGTGACGGCCTTGAAGTGCCGATGGAACGCCGAAACGCTCATTGAAGCGTGCTCGGCCAGGCGCTCCACGCCCAGGGGTTGGGCGAAGTCACGGCGGATCCACTGAATGGCCATGTTGACCCGGGCCATCGCACTGTCCGGCGCGGCGATTTCGCGCAACATCCAGCCAATCGGGCCCTGGAGCACGCGGAAAATAATTTCCCGTTCATAGACAGGGGCAAGGGCGGCGATCGCTTCCGGGTCGCCCATCAGCCGCAGCATTCGCACCCAGGCATCCATCAATTCATTTGTCATCAACGCAACAGAAAACCCCGCATCCTGTTCGGCGCGGCTGGCAGGTTTGGGCAGGTCGGCGAACAGCGTGGCGAGCACCGCCGGGTCCAGCGTCAGGCTGACCGCCAGGTAAGGCTCGCCCGACGCGGAGGGATGTACCGAACCCACCGCAGGCAGATCAATGGACATGACGAAGTAAGTCGCCGGGTCGTACCTGAGCGTTCGATCCCCCACGGTCATGCTTTTGCTGCCCTGCAAGATCACGTTGATCATCGGGTCATACACCGCCGCCAGCAAATGCTCGGGGATTTTGCCCTGCACCATCGCCACCCGGGGGATGCCTGTTTCGGTGCGACGGTTTTCAGCACCGGCCGCAAGCGATCGGAGTTCGTTCAGTTGTTTTTCCATGGGCAGCATGCTGAGGGCTGAGCGTCATGCCGCGCAAGGGAAAAGCAGAAACGGGCAGGTTCCGAGCAGGAACGGACACGTCCTCGGACGCTGTGATAGGTACTGTGGAGTCACGTTTGAATCACAGAGGAACACGACATGGGCGTTATCGTTATTACCGGCGGCAGCCGCGGGATCGGTGCAAGTGCCGCCGAACACGCGGCGAAACGGGGTATGGGTGTCATCCTGACGTACAACGCCAACCCTCAGGCAGCGGCGTCGGTCGTCGAGCGCATTGCACAGGCCGGAGGGAAAGCCGTTGCGCTGAAACTCGACGTGTCTGACGTCGGCAGCTTCGCGGCGTTTCGCGAATCCGTGGTAGGGGCGCTTCGGGAAACCTGGGCGGCCACCACGTTGAGTGGCCTGGTCAATAACGCCGGCTATGGCCTGTTCAACCCCTTGGCGACGGTCAGCGAAGCGCAGTTCGACGGGCTGTTCAATGTGCACCTCAAAGGGCCGTTCTTCCTGACTCAGGCGTTGCTGCCGTTACTGGCGGCAAACGCCAGCATCGTCAATCTCACCAGCGCCACGACACGAGTGGCCACGGCCGGCGTTGCACCCTATGCCGCGTTCAAGGGCGGCCTTGAAGTGCTGACCCGCTACATGGCCAAAGAATTTGCCGAACGACGGATACGCGCCAACGCAGTATCACCCGGCGCCATCCGCACAGAACTGGGCGGCGGCCTCAACGATGAGTTCGAAGCGATGCTGGCGGCGCAGACCGCACTCGGCAGAGTGGGCGAGCCGGAGGATGTTGCGCGCGTCATTGCCATGTTGCTGTCGCAGGAGGGCGGCTGGATCAATGCCCAGACCCTTGAAGTTGCAGGCGGCTACAACATCTGACCACGGGAGGTTTTTTAGCATGCTGGACCATATTTTTCTGTCAGTGAGCGACATCCCACGTTCCATCCGCTTTTACGACGCAGCGTTGAGGGAGCTGGGTATTACGTCGCGGCTGGATTACGACGGCAAGGACGGCCCGCCGGGGCACCCTGACCTGAAAGGCTTCGGCGCCAATGGCCGGGTGTTTTTCTGGCTGCGCGAGGGCGTTGTCGAAGGACGTGCTGTCCACGTCGGCTTCGTCGCCAACAGCAAGGCCGAAGTGGACGCGGCCTATGCCGCCGCCATGGATCACGGAGCGGTGGACAATGGCGCGCCGGGCGCACGCTTGCACTACGACCCTGATTACTACGCCGCCAATGTGCTGGACCCGGACGGCTACAGCCTCGAATTCGTCTACAAAAAATGGCAGCACGCCCAATGAGTACACTTCTGATCTACGGCGCCACGGGCTACACCGGGCGAATGGCAGCAGAACGCGCCAAAACCCAAGGGCTGGCGTTCGACATCGCCGGGCGAAATCGTCATCAAATAGAGGCACTGGCTGCGGAACTGAACGTGCCTTATCGGGTGTTCGATGCCGACGGGGATGCTGCGGCTTCGCTGTCAGGGATCTCGGTGCTGCTTAACTTAGCGGGGCCTTTTGCGCACACGGCCGAGCCTTTGATGCGCGCCTGCATCCACGCCGGGGTGGACTATCTGGACATCACAGCAGAGATCAACGTGTACCGGTTGGCCGAGCAGCTGGGGGCCGTAGCGGCTGCACGCGACGTCATGTTGTTGCCAGGCGTCGGCTGGGACGTGGTGCCTACGGACTCGCTCGCAGTGCATGTCGCCAGGCGCGTTAATCAACCGCGTTCGCTGAAAATCGCGCTGCAGGTCCCGGGGTCGATGTCTCGGGGCTCGGCCATGAGCGTCAGCGAAATCATCGGTGCCGGTGTACTCGCCAGGGTGGAGGGTGAACTGGTCGCGACACCTCATGCACAGCCGCGTCAGTTTGATTTCGGCCAGGGACCGCTGCTCTGCGTGCCGCTCTCTTTCGGAGATCTCGTGACCGCGTGGCATGCGACCGCCATTCCCGACATCACGATGTATGTCCACCTCTCGGGCGAAGCGTTCCCGGAGGGCGACCTCTCACTGCTTCCCGATGGCCCCAATGCGGCGGAGCGTGATGCCCATCGCGCCCGCGCGGCGGTTGAGATCACCGGGGCGGATGGCTCGATGGCGCGGTCTGTCATAGAAACCGTCAACGGCTACACCTACACGCCGCTGGCGGCGGTTGAAGCTGCCCGCCGCGTGTTGGGCGGTGAGCGGCGGGCAGGTTTCTCGGCCCCGTCTCAGGTGTTCGGCGGCAGGTTTGCGCAGAGCATCGCAGGCACGGTCATTACCGATCTGCCAGCCAGTTAATGGCGGTCATGAGGCTGCCGGTGGCGCGGTGGTCTCGCCCTGTGTGGCGAGGGGCGATTTGAACCGCGCGGCGTCCCGTACGGGAGGCAGGCCAAACAGCCGGGCGTATTCGCGATTGAATTGCGACGCGCTTTCGTAGCCGACCTTATAGGCAATGGTCGTGGCGTCCAGCGAATCGAACAGCAGTAACCAGCGAGCTCGTAACAGGCGCAGGCGTTTTTGATACTGAATGGGTGTCATGGCCGTGACCGACTTGAAATGCCGGTAGAAGGCGGCAACGCTCATTTCGGCCATCAGTGCGAGAGGCTCGACGCGGAACGGCTCGGTGTAATGCTCACGAATCCACTGAGTGACACGGCGTATCTGGGCCATCCGACCATCCGGCCGCGCCATGTCACGAAGGATACCGCCCAGAGGTCCCTGCAATGCGCGGTACAAAATCTCGTGTTCGATCATCGGGGCCAGAACGGCAGCGTCATGGGGACGATCAATCAGCCGCATCATCCGCACCCATGCATCCAGCATTTCATCCGGTGCAGCCACAGCCTGGAAGCACACGTTTCGCGCCGGCCCGGGTGCTGTGGTCACGTCCATCAGCAGGGTGGCAATGACATCAAGGTCCAGGGTCAGGCTGACGGCCAGATAGGGTAAATCAGCCGCTGCGGCGCTGATCTGGCCCGTGGCAGGCACATCGACCGGCACCAGAAAATACCGGCCTGCGGTGTACCGAAAAACCTCTTCGCCTATCGACAAGGTCTTGGTGCCCTGAAGCACCAAATGCAGCATCGGCTGATAGACCTGATCTGCGCAGGCCTCGGCGCAGACCATTGCAACGCGGGGCAGACCGGTGTCGGTCCAAGTGTTCTGACCGCTCATCACGATACGGCGCAGTTCTGCAATTGTATTTTCCATCCCCCACCGTGGGCTACATAGCGGTACCTGGCAAGCCAATTGAGAAGATCAGGCAAGAATGTGCGAACAACCGGCAAACGCTATCCGATGGTTGGCCGAATACTGGCGCCACGCAGCTCGATCAAGGCCCGGTATTCACGACCGGTGCTGACGACGGACAGTGACGACGCTCAACAACATCTCATTTCAAGAAGGTCACGGTATGAAACTCAACGGAAAAATCGCACTGGTCACGGGCGCCTCGAAAGGCATCGGCGCCGGAATCGCCAAGGCGCTGGCTGCCCAGGGCGCCACCGTCATGGTCAACTACGCCTCCAGCAAGGCCGACGCCGTGGCGGTGGTCACTCACATCACCGCCCAGGGCGGTTCAGCCGTCGCCATACAAGCGGACATGAGTCAGGGGGCCGACGTCGCGCGTCTGTTTGACACCGTCCGCGAGCAGTACGGGACGCTGGATGTGCTGGTCAATAACGCAGGGGTGGCGGTGTTCCAGATGATTGATGACCTCACCGAGGAAGCCTTCCACACGCAATTCAACCTGAACGTCCTCGGCTACCTGCTCGCCGTGCGAGAAGCGGTCAAGCTGATGGGGCCTGGTGCAAGCATCATCAATATCAGCTCGATCCTGAGCACCGACCCCTACCTGGCGTCGAGTGTCTATTCGGCCACCAAGGGCGCCGTCGACACCTTGAGCTTTGCTCTGGCCAGAGAGCTGGGGCCGCGTGGTATCCGGGTCAACTCAATCCTGCCGGGCCACACCAATACGCCCGCAACGGCCGGGCACTTTGCGGGCGAGCTGGGAGAGAAAATACTGGCGGGTACGCCTTTGGGACGCTTCGGAGAGCCAGAGGACATCGCACCTCTGGCCGTATTTTTGGCTTCCGGCGATTCCCATTGGGTCACCGGTGAATCCATCAGGGCGTCCGGTGGCGTGCGCGGCGTCGGGTATTAACCCTCCCGTCTTGAGGCCTGAAGCGCACGGTTCACGTGCGCTCACTCCGTCGTTACGCCGCCGACAAATGCTCATAAAGAATCGTCGCGCCAACCAGCATCAGCACAATGCCGCCGATGATTTCAGCGCGCTTGCCCACCACCGTGCCCAGCACGCGGCCCAGCATCACGCCGATGGTGACCATGACCGTCGTGGCGACACCAATGGCCGCGGCAGCCACCAGGATATTCACGTTGACGAAGGCCAGGCCAACGCCCACGGCCAGCGCATCGATGCTGGTGGCGAAAGCGGTCACGGCCAATATCAGGAAGGAGTGCTGATTGGGTTTTTCTTCTTCGGCGTCATCATGCTTGAGGCCGTTGTAGATCATGTGCACGCCGAGGACCACCAGCAGGGTGAAGGCGATCCAGTGATCCCAGTTCTTGACGTAGGACGTGGCGGCCTGGCCGATCAGCCAGCCGATCAGGGGCGTGATGCCTTCGATGACGCCAAAGATGATGCCGGTGCGCAACGCTTCTATGAAACGGGGCTTGTGCAGGCTTGCGCCTTTACCGATGGCCGCTGCGAAAGCGTCCGTGGACATGGCCAAAGCAAGAAGGATGAGGGAAATCGGGTTCACGGTTATGTTCCAGTCGGGCAATGAGTCAACGACGCAGCCACACGCCCGACTTTAGGCATGGATGCATCGTTGGTCTCGCCAACCCGAAGGTGTTCGTGCCACGGCAGGCCGCCGAGAATGTTGACACGAACGCTCTGTGACACGGGGTCCAGAGCAGGCTACTCCCCAACAAGGGCCGCCACTATAACGCGTGAATGTAAAAAAAATGTCGGCGCCTGATGATTTGTTCAGCGAATCAGCACACCGCTCAACCCGCTTCCGACGTGGCGATACAGCCCAGAATTCTCAGATACAGACTCACCGTCGTCCCCGCCCCGGGCGCTGTTTCGATGCGCGCGTCACCGCCCGATTTGATTGCGAAATCCTTGACCTGAGCCAGCCCCAACCCGGTGCCTTCGCCTGTCGCTTTGGTGGTGAAGAAAGGCTCGAACACCTGGCGCGCGACCTCGGCAGGCATGCCAGGACCGTTGTCACTGACGCTGACCACAAGGTAGTCGCCCTGTTGCAGCGACAGATCATCCTCCACATGCACCCAGCGGGTGGACACCCGAATCTGGCCGGAACCCTTCAGCGCATCACGGGCATTGCTGAGCAGGTTCATCACGACCGCGTGCAGTTGGGCTTCGACACAGAGGACGCCCCAGCCCCATTCCGCCAGATCGAAGTCAAGGTCGATGCCTTCACTCATCGAATGGCGCATCAACGGCTGCGCGGCGTGGAGGCGTGCGGTCACATCGATGCAGATCAGTTCAGGGCCGTCACCGCGCACGCTCGACATCAAATAACTGATGAGCTGCCGGCCTTGCTCAACGGCCTGCAGGCCGGTCTCGGCGAAACGCTCGACGTCCACTGGCCTCCGGGAACGCAGGCGGGTCAACTGAAACGCAGCGCTGACGCTCTGCAGCAGGTTGTTGAAGTCATGGGCAATGCTTGCGGTGAGCATGCCCAGCGAGGAGATGCAGCCGGAATTTTGCAGCAGCGGGGTGACTTCGCTCGGGTTCTGTTCGGCTTGCTGGAATTGATCCTGAAATTGCGCCAGCTGCCGTTCACGTTGTTTGCTCAGCAAGCGGGCTTCCAGCAGCGCCGCGGCCTGCCGGGCCAATGCCTGGAGGGCGAGGGATTGGCGTTCGCTCAGCTGACGGGCGCGCGTGTCGATCACGCAGACAGTGCCCAATGCGACGCCGCTGTCCGTGACAATGGGCGCGCCTGCGTAGAAACGAATGAAAGGCGGGCCGAGCACCAGCGGGCTGGAAGCGAAGCGAGGGTCGAGGGCCGCGTCTTCGACGACCAGCACTTGCACGGGATCAAGAATCGCATGGCCGCAGAAGGCCAGATCCCGATGGGTTTCCTGCACCCCGAGGCCCACGCAGGCCTTGAACCACTGGCGTTCCCGATCGACCAGCGACACCAGCGCAATGGGCGCGTCGCACAAGGTGGTGGCCAGTAGAACGATGTCGTCGAATGCCTTTTCGTTGGCACTGTCCAGCACGTCCAGGTGTTCGAGCGAGAGGACACGCTCTTCCTCGTTGAAAGGAAATGGGGCGGGATGGTGGGCCATCGATAGTCTGCGCCGGGAAATAAACAATCGCGCATGATGCGCTGTGGCCCGTCGCCCGGCAAGGCCATCGCCCTGTCGATGGTCGGGCCGGGCCGTTAACCTCCTTTTCAAGCACGTTTCGCAGTCGCGCCGTATCAGGCCGCAGCTGTCTTTAAAGCCCCGCTGCAACCGATTCGATCATGCCTCTGAACCATTCCTGAGCGGGATTCCCATTGCCACGACGATGCCAGATGAGATGAAACGTGATCTCCGGCAGCGCGACCGGCGGCGGGAACAGGACCAGTTTCCCTCCCGTCGGCGAGCTGAGGGCGATGCGTTTCAGGACGGTGGCAGTCATGCGGGAAGAGGCGATGATCGCCGGCACCGCGAACATCTGCGGCAGCGTCAGTGCCAGGGTGCGTTGCTTGCCCAACTGAGCCAACGCCTGATCCACCAAACCGTGTCGATCACCCTCGGGCGAGACCAGTACATGGGGCAGCGAGAGGTAAGTGTCCAGGTCCATGCCGCGCCGGGCTGCCGGATGGCCATGGGCGACGAGGGTGACGAAAGCGTCACGCAGAATCGGTCGCGTGAAAATGCGACCGTCTTGATGGCTGGGCAATACGCCGATTGCCGCATCAATCACTCCCGCATCCAGCATGTCCACGGCATGGTCGCGGTCATTGACTGCGTGAACGTTGATCGACAGGTGTGGCGCGTGTTCGCTCAAGGTCTGCAGCAGCGTGGGGAGCAGCACGAAGGCGGGATAGTCCGACAAGCCAAGGTTCATTGTGAGCACGGCATCGGCCGGGACAAAGTCAGGCATTTTCACCAGGGCGGCTTTTATCTGGCTCAGCGCCTCGGCGACAGGTTGGGCCAACTCACGGGCACGGGGCGTTGGAAGGAGGCCGTCAGGGCTGCGCAAAAAAAGCGGATCGCCCAACAGCGTGCGCAAGCGCGAAAGCGCGGCACTCATGGCCGGTTGGCTGACGCCGACCTGGGTGGCGGCGCGCGTGACGTTGCGCTCGTTCATCAAGGCGTTGAATGCGGCGAGCAGGTTCAGGTCGATGCCATGAAAATCCATAAATCAAATAAACCTATATACGAGCCATTTGTTATACGGATGGTAGCCCTGCGCTCACACTCTCGCCATACCCCACGCCGAGAGCAATCTTATGTCTACCGCAGAACTTGCCACCCGCCTTCAGACCGAACGCCAGGCCGTCGAGACCCTCTACCGCGCCTTCAGCGAGAACAATCCCGACCTCGTCGACAGCGTGCTGGCTGCCGACTGGGATGACATCCCCCTGGCACCCGGGCAAGGCCCAGGCCCCGATGGCATCAAACCGATTATCCGCAGCCTCGCCGACGCGTTTCCGGATGTGCGCATCGTCATTCACAACATGGTTCAGGCCCCTGGTCAGGTCGCCGTACGGGCTGAAATAACCGGCACCCACCTCGGCGAGCTATTTGGCATCGCCGCCACGGGCAAACAGGTGAGCTTCCGTTTGCATGAGTTTCACGCACTGGAGAACGGGCGGGTCGTTACCACGTGGCACATGGAGGACTGGTTCGGTCTGTTCCTGCAACTCGGTCAATTCCCTCAAGCCTGAGCAACGAAGAGAAAGCCCTCATGAAAACAGCGTCCATTTCTGTATTCGGCGGTCCTGAGGTCGTCACGCTGCACAACCTCGATCTGAGCAAGCCAGGCGTTGACGAGCTCCTCGTGGGCGTCGAGGCCGCCAGCGTCAACCCGCTGGATCTGAAGATCATCGCTGGGTACATGCAGCCGGTCTTTCCGGTTGAGCTGCCATACACCCCGGGCACCGATTTCAGCGGCATCGTCAGCAGCGTCGGTGAGCAGGTGAGCCACCTGAAACCCGGTGATCGCGTGTTCGGCCGCAGCACCCCCACTGCGGGTGGCGCCTTTGCCCGGCAGCTGATAATCGCTGCCACCGAGCTTTGTCTGATTCCGGCTTCCATGAGTTTCGAGCAGGCGGCGGCGCTGCCGACGACCTTCGGCACTGCGCAGCAGGCGTTGTTTGAGGTGGGGCAATTGAAGCCCGGTCAACGCGTCTTGATACATGCGGGCGCGGGCGGTGTGGGCAGCATGGCGGTGCAGTTGGCGCACGCGGCTGGCGCTTATGTCATCGCCACGGCTTCGGCGCGCAACATCGAGCGGGTGAAAAGCCTGGGTGCAGACGAGGCGATCGATTATCGCACCGAGGATTTCACCACCCTGCGTGACATCGACCTGGTGCTCGACACGGTCGGCGGCCCGACGCTGGAAAGCTCCTGGTCGGTACTCGGCAAGGGTGGACGGATTGCGACCCTCGTGGAGTTCGACATCGAATCCCGCGAAGACCATGCCGGGGAAGCCGTGTTCTTTGCCAGCGCCACCCCCTATCTCCAGGAGGCGGTGCGGCAGTTCAGTGCAGGGCAATTGCAGGTTGTGACCGACTCGATCTTCGCCCTGGACGAGACCCGCGCCGCACTGGAGAAAGTCGCCACCGGGCATGCCTGCGGTAAGGTCATTATCCGTACGGCCCATTGATTCAGTGGCGTCATCCATGTCACGACACGCCGATGGCTCATAGGTTTGGTGTTCGCGGGCACGCGCAGCCAAAGCATGGGGTCATGAAATCGAAGGCTGTAGACGGGAGTGGCGGCTGGATGGTTGCAGCTACACCGATGCGGATCTTGAAGTCCTATAACGAGTGGGTTGATGCGGATCACCGGCGCTAAGCGTTGAACGAGGGGAACGCGCATGAGCCGTTCCCCTCGTCGCACCCCGCCTGTTAGCCGAGGGCAGCCTCGCTGGCCATGCCCACGAGGGTCACTTCCTGCGCCTGCGCAAAGATCATGTCGGAGTTGCGCAGGTCCAGGGTCCAGTCGCCGGTGAGGGCGATTTCGAAGCGATGGCCCTGAGCGTCCGCTTCCACATCCTTGAGGTAGGTGCGGTCCAGGTCGTCGTTATAGATCATTTTCAGTGTGGTCCCGGTACCGTCACCGAAACCCGTGTAACCCAGCGCCGACACGTCGATCTTGTCGTTGTTGTTGGCGAACCGGACAATCAGGTCCACGAAGCTCTGGCTGTCGGTGCGATAGCTGTCGCTGGCTGCCGTGTAGCGGAACACGTCAGCGTCATTGATGCCATCTCGGCCATAGACTGAAAGGTTCGGGTCGTCGCCGCCGCTCAGCAGGTCGGCACCCGCGCCCCCGATGATCACATCCGAGCCTCTGCCGCCATCGATGCGGTCGTTACCGGCCAGGCCGTAGATGACCTCCGACATGGCACTCCCCGTGATCACGTCCTTGCCAGCCGTTCCTTCGACGGTGGGGGCCGTGAACACCAGATTGTTACTGTTCAACTGCCCCGTCAGGTTGCCTTCGAGCGCCAGTTCAAAGCGCTGCCCGTCGACATTGGCATCGAAACTTTTCAGGTAAGTGCGGGTGCCGTCAGCGTTGGCCTGGATGGCCAGCGTGCCATTGTGGCCGTCGCCAATGCCGGTGAAACCCAAAGCAATCAGGTCTACGCGGTCCTGGGAGGCGTCGAAGTCCAGAATCCGGTCGCTGCCGGTTTCCGTAGCGGTGCGGTAGCTGTCGCTGATCTGGCTGAAGCGGAAAATGTCTGCGCCCATCCCGCCTGTCAGTACGTCACGGCCACCGGCGCCTTGCAGCACGTCGTCACCGCCCAGGCCGCGGATGATCTCTGCCGTGTCGTTGCCAATCAGGTGATTGGCCTCGCTGGAGCCGTCCACGTGGTATTGCCCGTCCTGGCTGCCAAAGGTGGTGTCCAGGCTGCCATCGGCGTTCAGTCGAGTGATCACGTCGCCGGCGATAAGGATCTTGCCATCGGGCTGAACGATGGCCGAGTGGGCATAGGCGGAGTCCCCTTGGGGCACCTGAAGGGTGAGCTTGCCATCACCGCTGAAGGAGGTGTCGAAGGCACCGTCCGCATTCAGCCGCAGTACGTTGAAGGTGGTACTGTCATGACTCTCGCCGGCAATGATGATCTTGCCATCGGCTTGCACGGTCATCGCGGCGCGGTAGTCCAGCCCCAGGGCGGTATCGAAGTACACCACGCCGTCCACGCCAAACGTGGTATCCAGGTTGCCGTCGGCTGCAAGTCGCTGAACGGCATACACCGGATCGCCCGGGTCGTGAGGCCCCTCGGAGCCCACGTACAGCCAGCTGCCGAGCAATACGCTGCCGTCGGGCTGCACAACGGTGGCGATATTGCCGGTGCCGTAATAGCCGGTCGGGTTGAGGACGAGTGTGCCGTCGACACCGATGTTTTCCGCCGGCGTACCGCTGCTGTCCAGCTTGAACACCACGGCTTGCGAGGTGCCGCGAGCGCTGACGTACACCGAACCATCGGCTGTGGCGTAAATCGCCATTCCATCGGTGCTGATCGGTACATCAAGGGCTGCGGCGCCGCCTTTGCCGAACGTGGTGTCCAGGGTGCCATCGAGGTTGAAGCGTTCGACTTTCAAACCGCCAAGCCCAGGCTGCGCCGACAGGACTTTACCGTCGGCCTGCACGGCCATGACGTAGTAAGCCTCATCTTCCGGATCCAGGCTGGCGGGCACGAGGGCAATCCCGTCCTGGCTGAAACTGCTGTCCAGGCTGCCGTCGCTGTTCAGGCGCACCGACGTGAAGCTGCCGCGTGTTCCGTAGCTTTCATCGCCCGGCGAGCCTGGATAACCAATGGCGGTCTGGAAGCTTTCGCCGCCGACGAGGATCTTGCCGTCCGGCTGAAGAATGATGCTCCAGGTTTGATCGGCCCCCGTGGAGGGGTCCACTTGCACGGTGCCTGGACCGGTTCGTACGGTGTAATCGATGGTGGGCTTGCTGTCTCTTGAAGCCATGACATTGTCCTTTTGACATGGAGCTTGATGGGATTTGAAGGCGCCGAGGGAATGACGCTCAGGGGTTGACCGTGTGGGTGTCAATAAATGCGAACGAGGTTCCCTGTCGGCAAAAAACCGTCAGGCTGCGCGAGAGCGGGCGGCTCAACAGCTTTGGGCTTCGCTCGGTCCACGTCTCGAGCGCATCACACGATGGGCCGCTCACCCTGTTCACATTGCTTAAATATTGCTGTGACACAGTTTCATGTCGCTTGATCAAGCATCCAGCAGAAACGGACAGCTGACCCAGGGATTTCGGGCGGTTGGCCGGTTCTGTCAAAGGACTCATGAAATGAATGTCACTGTCTTAAGCGCAGGATACGCAGGACCTACCCAGGCTCGATGCCACCGCCAGGCGATAACCCAATGACGGTGCTGATCACCGGGGTGGCGGGATTCATCGGCTTTCACATGGCCAGGAAGTTGTGCAGCCAGGGCGTTCAAGTGGTGGGCATCGACAACCTGAACGACTACTACAGCGTCGATCTCAAGCGTGCCCGACTGGCGCAGCTGGAAAATTACCCCTCCTTTCAGTTTCAGCCCATCGACATCGTCGACCCACAGGCTTTGCTCGGGCTGTTCAGCGCGTCCGGCTTCAGTGAGGTCATTCATCTGGCGGCCCAGGCCGGTGTTCGGTATTCCATCGACCACCCGGGCGTGTACGCCGATGCCAACCTGGTCGGGTTTCTCAATGTCCTTGAAGCCTGCCGGGCACACCCCGTAAAGCACCTTGTTTATGCGTCGAGCAGCTCGGTGTACGGCGCCAACACCAAGATGCCGTTTGCCGTGGAAGACGCCGTTGAACAGCCCGTTTCCCTGTACGCCGCGACCAAGCGCGCCAACGAGCTCATGGCCTACAGCTACTCGCATCTGTACCGGATTCCTGCGACGGGCCTGCGGTTTTTCACCGTCTACGGCCCCTGGGGGCGGCCGGACATGGCGCTGTTCAAATTTACCCGGGCCATCCTCAAAGGCGAGCCCATCGATATCTACAACGACGGCGAGATGGCGCGGGATTTCACCTACGTCGACGACATCATCGAGTCGATGAACCGGCTGTTGCCCCGACCACCGCCACTCATGGAAGGGCGCGCGCCGTGTCAGCTTTTCAACATCGGGCGAGGTGCGCCGGTGAAGCTGCTCGACTTCGTCCACTGCCTGGAGTCGGCGCTGGGGATTCAGGCCAGGCGCAACTATCTGCCGCTTCAGCCGGGCGACGTGCTGCAGACCTGGGCGGATGTCTCCGGGCTGGCGAAATGGATCGACTTCAGTCCGCAGGTTGGGCTTGAGCAGGGCGTGGCTGAATTCGTGCGCTGGTACGGCGACTTCTATTCCTGCGACCAGAGCAAACAGGCCAGACAATCAAAACAAGAGGCGCGGTGGGCGTGATGAGTGAATCGGTGTTTGTGTCGGTGTTGATCCCGGCAAAAAACGAAGCGCAAAACCTGCCTTCGTTGCTCCATGAAATACGCACCGCGCTGGCCGGGGAGCGCTACGAGGTGTTGGTGGTCGACGACGGCAGCACCGACGACACGCTGCGTGTGCTGCAGCAGATCAAGGCCTCAGGATTTGAGCCCCTGCGCATCCTGCACCACGGGGTTTCCCTCGGGCAGAGCACGTCGATCTGGCATGCCGCCCAGGCCGCGCGCGGTGAGTGGCTGGCGACCCTGGACGGCGATGGCCAGAACGACCCCGCCGACTTGCCCGGCATGCTGGCGCTGGTGCGCAATACCGGGCAGGGCAATGACCGGAACCAGGGCCAGCCGGTGAGGTTGGTGGCGGGGCATCGGGTCGACCGGCGAGACACCGCGAGCAAGCGCTGGGCGTCCCGTTTCGCCAATGCCTTGCGCAGCCGCCTGCTCAAGGACGCCACGCCTGATACGGGCTGCGGGCTGAAGCTGATTCATCGAGCGGCGTTTCTGCAGCTGCCTTACTTCGACCACATGCACCGCTTCATTCCCGCGCTGATCCAGCGCCATCACGGCCGAATGATCGTTCATCCGGTTCACCACCGTCATCGTCAGGCCGGCGTTTCCAACTACGGCAACTTCGACCGCGCACTGGTCGGCATCCTCGACCTGTTCGGGGTCTGGTGGCTGGTGCGCCGCACGCGACTCAACACCCGGCCCGAGGAGATGAACGGATGAATTTCACCCGCGAAACGCTCTGGCTCACGGTGGGATTTCTCGGGCAGGCGGTCTTCACCGGCCGTTTCGTCTTGCAGTGGCTGTACAGCGAAATCAAGAAACGCAGCGTGATTCCGGTGGGCTTCTGGTACCTGAGCATGCTCGGCAGCGCGTTGTTGCTGCTCTACGCCATCTACCGCGAAGACCCGGTGTTCATCATCGGTCAGTCATTTGGCTTTGTGGTTTACCTGCGCAACCTGCAGCTGATTGCCAAACACAAAGACCTTAAGGAATAGCCGGTGGGACGTGTTCATTCTCCCGCGTTGCAGTGCCTGGCGCTGGTGGCGCTCGCGCTGATTCTGGTCGGCGCCGGCTTTGGCATCCGGCAGCCGCTGAATGTCGACGAAGAACGGTTTCTGGGCGTCGCGCTGGAAATGCTGCACAGCGGCAGTTGGCTGATCCCCCATCGGGCCGGTGAAATCTACGGCGACAAACCACCCTTGTTCATGTGGACGGTCGCGGTTTTCACCTGGCTGACCGGTTCGCCGTCGCTGGCACTTTTCATCCCGGGCCTGCTCTCGGCGGGAACGGCCACCGCAGTGTTGTACGACCTGGGCCGGCGCCTGTGGTGCCGCAGGGTGGGTCGCATCGCCGTGCTGCTGTTTCTGGCGACTTACCAGACCTACAGCATTCTGCGTACCGGCCAGATCGACAGCTTCCTGTGCCTGTGGGTCGCGCTCGGCTTCTACGGCATGGTCCGTCATCTGCTGCTGGGACCGGCGTGGGGCTGGTTCTACGTCGCGTGTCTGGCCATGGGCCTGGGCATCATCAGCAAAGGGGTGGGTTTTCTGCCGGCATTGATGCTGGTGCCCTACGTCTATGCCGTGCGAAAGGGCTGGCCTGGTGTGACCGTCATGCCGGGGCAGGGGCTTCGCTGGGCGGCCGGTTTTCTGGTGGTGCTGGCGGGATGTGCAGTCTGGCTTGTGCCGCTGCTCGCCACGGTCTGGCTCAAGGGTGGCGCTGACGAAGTGGCCTACCTGAAGGAAATCCTGTTTCACCAGACCGGTGGCCGCTACGCGTCGGCCTGGGATCACCGCGAACCGTTCTGGTATTTCCTCACTGTCATTCCGCAGTACTGGCTGCCGCTGGTGCTGGCGTTGCCGTGGCTGGTACCCGCCTGGCGTCGCCAATTGCGAAAGCACGACGCACGGATCTTGTTGTTGCTGGGCTGGGTGGTCCTGGTGGTGCTGTTTTTCTGCCTGAGCACCGGCAAGCGCAAAATCTATATCTTCCCTGCGCTACCCGGCCTGGTGCTGGCCGCCGCGCCGCTGATTCCGTGGCTGCTTCGCCGCTGGTTTGGCAATCGTCCGAAGGCCCGCGCTGTGTTTGGCGTGGCGGTGGTGGCATGGTTTTGCCTATGGTTCGGCCGTGGCTTCGTCGAACCGTTCACCGAGGGCCCCAACCCCCACAAGGTGCTGATGGGCGAAGCGGCCCGGCTGACCGACGGCGCCGAACTGGTGCTGGTCGGCTGGCGGGAAGGGCACTGGCTGTTCGCCCGCCAGCCGGTGGTGCATTTCGGGTTTGCCGATCAAACCGCCGTCGAGCACGCGGCGCTCTGGCTGCGCACCCATCCATCCGCCTTTGCCCTGGTGCCCGCCGCTGAGCTGGAGCGCTGTTTCATGGCCGACAAGGCTCGCCAGCTGGGATCAACGTCGAGGGCCGAGTGGTTGATCGTCGGCGCCGACGCGGACAATGGTCGTTGCCAACCGCCGGCGCCCGTGCGCGCTTATCGCTTCTCGTGGGGTTCTGACGCGTTGTAGGCCCGTGGCGCGCACGGGCCCTTGGTTGGGATCGGCAGCTCGGCGTCTCTACGGATCATTCACCGCCGTTCAAAACACCCTTTGAGATCTTCAATCAAACCCGGCCCGGTCGGCGCCCAGCCCAATCGCGCCCGGGTTTTGCTGCTGTTGCTCGACATATCCCGTCCCACAAAGCTCGACAGCCAACCGAACCTCGCCATCGCCTCGTCGGCTGGCACTGAAACAACGGGCAGTCCCAGGCCTTCACCCAGGGCTTCGGCGATGAGGTGGAAGGGGATGTGGCTTTCGGCGGTTGCGTGATAGCGAGCGCCGGGTTGGTGTTTTTCCAGCGCGAGTCGGTACAGCTGGGCTGTGTCAGAAATGTGCGCGGCGGACCAGTGATTCATTCCGCCGTCGACATACGCCGAGACGCCGGTCCCCAGCGCGTGCTTGATGAGTTCGGTGACCAGGCCCTGTTTGACCGTGTCGTGGATCTGCGACAGACGCATCACCACCACGTTGAGGCCGCGTTGCAACAGCGCCTCTGCTGCCCGTTCCGAAGCGGCTCGAGGGTTTGGATGCTCGGGATTGAAGTGATCTTCATCGGCGGGCTCGCCCGGTGCCGGCGAACCCATCGGCGTGCCGGAGGTGATCAGCAGCGGGCGCTGCGAGCCGTTCAGCGCTTCGCCCAGTGCGGCGATGGCCCGCGCATCTTTCTGGCAGTTGTCGACGAAGTGGGCGAAGTCGTGATCGAACGCGGTGTGAATGACCGCGTCGCACTGCTCGGCGCCGAGTCTGAGGCTGGCGAGGTCTTCGAGGGTGCCGTGATGGGGCTCGGCGCCGATGGCCCGCAATTCGTCGTAGCCCGCTTGGGAGCGCGTCATGCCCAGCACCTGGTGACCCGCGGCGAGTAGTTCCCGGGCGACGTGGGAGCCGATAAAACCTGTGGAGCCGGTGAGAAATACGCGCATTGCTGAAAACTCCTTTTGCTGAAGCCGGCAGGATGCGCGTAACGTTTATCCGCTTAAAAGACGTGACGTTATCAGGGTATAAAAACCAACAGGATCATCATGGCCAACCCCTCTGTTCATTTGCTGGGCACGTATCTGAAGGATTGCCGTGCGCGCCTTGATCCGGCCAGTTTCGGCTTTGCCGGCCGGCGACGCACACCGGGTCTGCGCCGGGAAGAAGTCGCGCAGCGCGCCAATATCAGCGCGACCTGGTACACGTGGCTGGAGCAGGGGCGCGGCGGGGCACCGTCGGCACAGGTGCTGAACCGGATTGCGGAAAGTCTGCTGATGACCGAACCCGAGCGCGAGCACCTGTTCATGCTCGCTTTCGGCCATCCGCCGGAAGTGGTCTACAGCGCGCCCGACGGGGTGACGCCGCGACTGCAACGGGTCCTCGACACCCTCGCGTTCAGCCCGGCGTTCATCAAAACGGCGACGTGGGACGTGCTGGCCTGGAACACCGCAGCGGCGGCGGTCTTCACCGATTACAGCCTGCTGCCGGTGGGGCAACGTAATATCTTGCGGCTGATGTTCTGCAACCCGCGCGCCCAGGCCCGGCAGGCGGACTGGAATGCGGTGGCGCGCTTCATCGTCGCAGCGTTTCGGGCGGACGCGACCCGCGCCGGCGCGGCGTCCGAGGTCACCCGGCTGGCGGAAGAACTATGCACCCTGAGCCCGGAATTCGCGGTGCTGTGGGGAGACAACGACGTGCGGCTACAGGGCGAAGGCACCAAACGCCTGCGCCATGACCCCCATGGCATCATCGAGCTGGAATACTCGAACTTTGCGGTGGACGGGCGACTGGACCTGTCGATGATCGTCTACAACCCGGTCACCGCCGCCGACGCCGAACGTGTGCGGGCGGTGATCGAAGACCATTCCCGGCTGAAACCGGAGCTTTCTGTGGGGCTGGCTTTAGCCGGGAAGGCGTCGGTAGTCACGCTGTAAAATTGATGGCGTACGCGCTGGCCGCTTCCCGGCTGAAGCCGGTCCCACTGACACCGCGCGCGCCCTGTGGGACCGGCTTTAGCCGGGAAGGCGTCGGCAATCACACCGAAAAATTGATGGCGTACGCACTGGCCTCTTCCCGGCTGAAGCCGGTCCCACTGACACCGCGCGCGCCCTGTAGGACCGGCTTCAGCCGGGAAGGCGTCGGTAATCACACTGAAAAAATGATGGCGTACGCACTGGCCTCTTCCCGGCTGAAGCCGGTCTTATCAGGGGTTGGCGGCGCATCGCAAATGGAGGGTGTTCAAACCGCCTCGGAAGGGCTGACCGCGTCAGGGGTGGATTCGGTCGTGGATTCAGCAGTGGCCTCAGCCAGCTTCAACCGGTCGGCCTTGCTGACGTAGGTGTCTTTGTTCTTCGGCGCCAGTTTGGCACTCGCCTTTTTTGCGTTGGCTCTGAGGATCTGGTTAAGTTTCTTGCGACGGTTCATGCCTGGTTACCCGGTGTGCAGATGCTGGACGGTGAAAAGGCAGGCAGTGAATCAGATCGCCGCTCAATCTGCCACACGCGTCTGCCACTATTGCCCCAATCGGGGACAAGGCGTCAGTGCATACCGACCCTTTCCTTTAAAGAAGAAACCGCAGAGAACCACGATGGATCTTAAAGACAGCTCATACCTGACAACCGTAGAGGCACTGGAAGCGGTGTATGGCCCGATCGCGCCGCCGTCTCTGGTCAAAGAAGTTGACCACATTCACCCGGTGTACCGGCCGTTCATCGAAGCGGCGTCCTTCGTGATCCTCGCCTCGTCGGGCGCAGGCGGCCTGGATGCCTCGCCCCGGGGAGATCAGCCAGGCTTCGTGCATATCGAAGACAGCCAGACGCTGTATCTGCCAGACCGACGCGGCAACAACCGCATCGACACCCTGCGCAACATCGTCGAAGACCCGCGAGTCGCGCTGCTGTTTCTCGTACCGGGCGTGGGCGAAACCCTGCGCGTCAACGGCACGGCGCAGATCTCCATCGCGCCCGATCTGCTGGAGCGTTTTGCCGTGGACGGGAAGCCGCCGAAGTCGGTGCTGAAAATCACCGTCACCAGCGTGTATTTCCAGTGCAGCCGGGCGGTGATCAGGGCAGGGCTGTGGGATGCGTCCAAGCAGGTGCCGCGCAGCGCGCTGCCGACAGCGGGTCAGATTCTCAAGGCGGTTTCGCACGCAGCGATTGACGGCGACGCGTACGACAAGGCGCTGCCGGGCCGGATCGCCGACACGCTTTATTAGGCCAGTCGTTCCGTGCAAGGGGCAGCCGTGGGACTCGGCCGGGGATGGCTCGCCGACGCATTGCGCCTTACCATTGATGCCCGTCTACGATCAAAGCGACGACATGCCGTGAACATCAACTTCGACCTCAATGACCTCCAGGCTTTTCGTGCGGTGGTTGAAAAGCAGGGCTTTCGCCGGGCGGCCGAGTCCATCCGCATCACCCAGTCGGCGCTGAGCCGTCGCATCGAAAAGCTTGAGTCCGCCCTGGGGGTCAAGCTGTTTGAGCGGACCACGCGAAAGGTATCGTTGACCAACGTTGGGCGAGCGTTTCTGCCCCAGGTCGAACGTCTCCTGGATGACCTGGATCTGGCGCTGCTCAGCATCGGCGACGGTGGCGCCAACCGCAGGGGCACGCTGACCGTGGCCTGCGTACCGTCTGCGGCCTACTATTTCCTGCCCCATGCGATCCGCAGCTTTCACGGGCAATACCCGTTGATCAACATCAGGCTGATCGACGTCTCGGCCAACGAAGTCAGTGCAGCGGTGGCGTCAGGGGAAGCCGATTTCGGGGTGAGTTTCACCGGCAACCTGGCGCCGGAAATCGAGTTCAGTCCGCTGCTCGAAGAGCACTACGTGATTGCCTGCCGCCGCGACCATCCGCTGGCCGTCCTCGACACCGTCACCTGGGCTCAGGCGTGCGAACACGACTGCATCACGCTGGATAAATCTTCGGGCAATCGTCTGGTGCTGGATCGCGCGCTTTCAGGTTTTCAGCCGGGCAGGAACAGCGTCTGCGAAGCACGCCACGTGACGACGGTGCTTGGCCTGGTCGAGGCGGGGCTGGGCATTGCGGTGGTGCCGTCCATTGCGATGCCGATCTCTGCCCACCCGATCCTGGCCAAAGTGCGGCTGGTGGAGCCGGAGGTGATCAGGCAGATGGGCGTGCTGAAACGCCGCGGACGCACATTGACGCCCGCGGCACTGGAGCTGGAGCAGCGGATTCGCGCGCTGCCCGGGACGTTACCGCGGGACTGAGTCCAGGCCGGTCTCGCGAATGCTCGCCTGGGCGTCGGGGGATGACAAAAACTTCAGCAGCTCCTTCGCTTCAACGGGGTGATCGGCATTTTTCGGAATCCCGGCGGCATAGCGGGTCACCGATTGCACGTCTTCCGGAATCTTGCCGACGAAGGTCACGCCGGGGATCGGCAACAATTCGGCGACCTGCTGGAAGCCCAGCTGGTAGTCACCCTTGGCCACGACGGAGGCCACCGGAATGCGCTCGATCATCTTGCTTTTGGGTGCCAGCTGCGGCTGAACGCCGAGCTTCTTGAACAGCTCTTTCTCGATGTAGACGCCGCTTGCGCTGTCTGAATAGGCCACTGACTTGGCCGCCAGCAGGGTGTCTTTCAGCTCGGCATCGGTGCCGATGGCAGGTTTGTCGGCGCCGGCCTTCACTACCATGCCGATGCGCGAGTCCGCCAGTTCCACACGCGAGGCGGCGTCGACCTTGCCCTGCTTGATCAAATCATCCAGTGCGTAACCCACCATGATCACCACGTCGGCGTGCTCGCCGCGACTCAACCGGTTGGGGATGGCTTCCGCCGCTTTACCCATCGACGGGCCGAGCACCGTTTTCAGCGTGTTGCCGCTGTGCTCTGCGTATTGCGGCCCCAGGTGTTGATAGGCGGCAGTGAAGCCGCCCGAGGTCATGACGGTCAGCGCTTCGGCGTACGCAAGATTGCCGTAGGCGCAGCTGGTCAGCGCCATCACGCAGAGGGGTTTTAGTAAAGAGTTCATGACAGGGTCCTTCAAGCAGTGGCAAGTGACTGAGTGGCGAGACGTCGGTACAGCACCAGCGTCGCGGTAAAGGCGCACAGGGCGGCGAAGATCATCCAGTAGGCCGGCGCGGCCTTGTCCCCGGTCAGGTGAATGAGCCAGGTCGAGACAGCCGGCGTGAAGCCGCCGAAGATCGCTGTCGCCAGGCTGTAGGCGAGGGAGAAACCGGCCACGCGCACCTCGACGGGCATCATTTCCGTGAGCGCGGGAATCATCGCGCCGTTGTAAATGCCGTAGAGAAACGAGAACCACAGCAGCACTTCGAGCATGTGGGCAAAGGTCGGCGCCTGGGCCAGGAATGAAAGCGCGGGATAGGCCGTCAGCAGCGTCAGCAGCGACATCGCCAGCAGCAGCGGCTTGCGCCCCATGCGATCACTCAGCGCGCCGCCGATGGGCAGCCAGAAGAAGTTCGACACCCCCACCAGCAGCGTCACGATCAGCGCATCACTGGTACTGAGCTGCAGCACCGAGCGGCCGAAGGTCGGTGCGTAAACGGTGATCATGTAAAAGGCGGTGGTGGTCATCGCCACCATCAGCATCCCGAGGATGACAACACTGGCGTTGCCGAGGAGGGTTGCGAACACTTCCTTCATCGTCGGGCGGTGTTTGCGCGTGGTGAATTCTGCGGTTTCTTCAAGGCTGCGGCGCAGCAGGAAAATGAACGGGATGATCAGGCAGCCGACGGCAAACGGAATGCGCCAGCCCCATGCCGACAGCTCGGTCGGGGCAAGCCATTGATTGAGGCCGTAACCCAGGGCGGCGGCGACAACGATGGCCACTTGCTGACTGGCCGATTGCCAACTGGCGTAAAAACCTTTGCGCCCCGGCGTTGCCATTTCGGCGAGGTAGACGGACACGCCGCCCATCTCTGCACCTGCGGAGAATCCCTGCAGCAGCCGTCCGAGCAAGACCAGCGCCGGTGCCCACAGGCCGATCGTCGCGTAACCCGGCACCAGGACGATCAGCAAGGTGCCACTGGCCATGATTGCCAGGGTCACGATCAGACCGCGACGGCGGCCGACGTCGTCGATGTACGCCCCCAGCAGCACGGCGCCCAGCGGCCGCATCAAGAACCCTGCACCGAAGACAGCGAAGGTCATCATCAACGAGGCGAACTCGTTGCTGGCGGGAAAGAAAGCGGAGGCGATCTGGGTGGCGTAGAAGCCGAAGAGGAAGAAGTCGAACTGTTCAAGAAAGTTTCCGGAGGTGACCCGGAAGACCATTCCTGCCCTGGACTTCCCGGAGGAGGTCTGGCTTGGCGGTTGATGCATGTTGTTCTCCAGCGTTTTTTTTGAGTTTGTAAGCGCTTGTAACTGGAGATTCTGTGGCAATTTTCAGACGACGATAATCGTTATTTTTTCATCCTTTGATGCATAGATCGGATCAATTGCGAGGCCGTGGCGGGTGCTCACAGGCTGGAAAGGCGTCGGCAGCCGTGGTCTACGGCCGCCGACCGGAATTGTCAGCGGGACTGCGTGCCTTTGAGCATCAGCTCTTCAACATCCGGCTGAACCTGATTCACCGCGCCCAGGTATTCAATCAGCTCGGCTGCCCGACTGCCGCGCAAACCTGCGGTGGTCAGGGACTTGTCGCGCACGTAGGTGTAGAGCCCGGAGACAGCGAACGTCTTGAGCTGGGCGATGTGCTTCGATTGTTCAGGCAGGGTGTTCTGGAACACGTCGCTCTGGAAAAAACGCCGACGCGCCAGTGGCGACTTGAACGCGATTTCCAGCACAGCCAGTTCGGCGCGGGCCGGGTTGGCAAAGTGCGCGACATTGGGCGCAGGTGGGTGCTGGCCATCGTTCTCGAAGGGTTCGCAGAGGTGCAGGCAGACTTTCACCACTTCATCGGACGCTGCCAGCAGCGGTCCCAGATTCGATTTTAAGTATCCGTGCAGCTGCGCGAGGGTTTCCCGCGGGCTGAAGTGGATGTGAATGCGGTCGAAGGTGTCGGTGCCGTTGAACCGCTCATCCGACAGCGAATTGGTCAGCGTCAGCGAGCCTTGGGGCAAGGCGTAGGCCAGGGTTTCGTCGAACATGTTCTGCTCGTCCGAAAACAAAATCGGGCTGGCCTCCTGAAACTGCTTCTGGTCCGCAGCGGACTCGAAACCGATCTCCACCCCACCGTCCAGTTCGTAATCCTGAATCTCGCTGATGCCATCGGCGAGTGGCCAGAGGTGAGCATCCTGCTGCCGGGAAAAGTGGTGCTGGATGTACAAGCCCAAGCCCGGAAGCCGCGAGCACAGCGGGCCGTGGACGTCGCGCCAGTAATGGGCGAACACGTCATGGGGCACGCGCTCCCGTCGTTTGACGGTCGTGTAGCTGTTGATCTCGATCATGGGGCACCTGTCAGTCGGGAAATGTTCAGTCGTAGTGATCGGATGCAGGTGCCGCTGCAGGGTTCAACGTTTTTACCGGACGTCGTCGGCAGGCCTACTCGGAAGCGACCTGCGTGACGCGAATCTCCGTCAGCCCGAGCTGGCCGGCCTGTTCGATGATTTCATCCGGTTCGGCATCGGCGTTGGGCATGATCAGGCTGTTTTCGCTGTCGCCGAAATGCAGCTCAAGCAGGTGCATCGCGGCGTCGCTCGCTGACAGTTTCGGCTGATTCAGGTCGAAGCGATGATTGCGGGGTTCAGCGTTGAAGCGGTAGTCGACTGAATAGATGGGCATGCATGGCTCCATAGATGAGAAACGCTGGTCGGGTTACTTGCCGTTTTGTTTGTGCCTGACGTACATCACCGCCGTGCCACTGGACGCGGGTCTGGCTTGCAGCTCGAACGCCTGCGGGTAGCCCTTGATCAGGTCGCTGAGCTTTTTGTAGCCATGGGTGCGCGGGTCGAATTCCGGTCGCAGCTTGGTGATGTTGGTGCCGAGGGCGCCGAGCTGCACCCAGCCATCTTCGTCGGCGATGTCGTCGAGGATTTTTGCGATGAAGCTGATGGGCGCCTTGGGCCGTTTTGCCGTCTCGGTCGCTGCGGGTTTGGCCATTTCTGACTGCGCGGGAGCGTCGAGCGTTTGCTCTGCGCTGGCAGCGGCAATCACCTCTTCGCGGAGCAGTTCGATGTAGATGAATTTGTCGCAGGCCGCCACGAACGGTCGCGGCGTCTTCTCTTCTCCGAAGCCGATCACCGTCAGGCCTTCCTCGCGCAGTCGCGAGGCCAGGCGAGTGAAATCGCTGTCGCTGGAGACCAGGCAGAAGCCGTCGAAGCGGCGCGTGTAAAGCAGGTCCATGGCGTCGATGATCAGCGAGCTGTCGGTGGCGTTCTTGCCTTTGGTGTAGGCGAACTGCTGAATGGGCTGGATCGAGTGGTCGAGCAGGACCTTTTTCCAGCCGCCGAGCTGCGGCCCGGTCCAGTCGCCATAGATGCGCTTGACGCTGGCGACGCCGTATTTGGCGATTTCTTCGAACAGGCCTTCGACGATGGCGGCGGGGGCGTTGTCCGCATCGATCAGAACGGCGAGGTGTTTTTGAGCGTGGCTGGAGGGGTTCGTGGCCATGGATCTTCCTTGGCAGGGGAAAGCCACACCATACCTGCAAATCCTCATCGCAAACAGGCAACCCATTCTGTCTGCTGCGGCTCGGTTGTTCATTCATCGAGCCGCTGGCGACGTCGGACTAGTCCGGCACGGGCGTGGGCAAGTCTGTGCCGCTGTGCCAGGCGTGGAGGTTGGCCATGACCAGATCGGACATCGCCTGCCGGGTGTCCCACGTGGCGCTGGCCATGTGCGGCGTGAGCAGGACGTTGTCCAGATCAAGCAGCGCATCGGCGGGGTGGGGCTCGTTTTCGTAGACGTCCAGCGCCGCGCCGGCCAGACGGCTTTCGGCGAGGGCCCGGGCGAGGGCGTTTTCATCGACCACGCTGCCACGGCCGACGTTGATCAGGTAGCCCTTCGGTCCCAGCGCCTCCAGCACCTGCGCGTCCACCAGATGATGGGTGCTGGCGCCGCCACCGACGGCGACGACGAGAAAATCCACCGCCGCAGCCAGTTCAACCGCCGACGCGTAATAGGTGAACTCGACGTCCTGAGGCCGGCGCCCGGTGTAGGCGATCGACATGTCGAAGCCTTGAGCGCGACGGGCGATGGCAGCACCGATGCGGCCCAGACCAATGATGCCCAGTCGCGACCGGCTGACCTTGCGGCTGAAGGCGATGGGGCCATCTGCCCAGGCGCCCGAGCGGGTGAAACGGTCGGCCACCCGCAGGTTGCGCGCGATGCCCAGCATCAAGGCCATGGCGAAATCCGCCACGTCTTCGGTGAGCACATCGGGGGTGTGGGTGACGCGGATGCCACGTTCCCGCGCCGCCGCCACATCGACGCCGTCGTAGCCCACGCCGAACACGGCAATGACTTCCAGCGCAGGGAGGCTGTCGATCAACTGGCGGCTAACGGTGGATTCGCCATTGGCGACCATGGCGCGGATATCAGCGGTCGATTCGTCGACGCCGGTGCCGTCCTGATCGGCTTCCACCACTTCGTAGGTCGCGTTCAGCGCGTCATCGAGCATGGCCGGCAAGCGGGCAATTTTAAGGAGCCTTGGCTTCATCTAAACCTCTTGGGACAGGCGCCGCAGCGGGAGCAGTTGCGCGGGCGGTGACCGGTGCGGCACGGGGCGCGCGGGCCAGGAACAGTCCCAGCACACCGCCAGCGACCAAAGCTGCGGAGACCAGCAGCAGCGCGTAGTCGTAGCTTTGCGTGGCGTCCTTGATCCAGCCCATGACGGGCGGCAGGCCAAGGCCGGCGATGTTGGCGATAGAGTTGATCAGCGCGATGGACGCCGCAGCGGCAGCACCCGACAGGTATTCGGTGGTGGTCGCCCAGAACACCGGCGTGGCGGCCCAGTTCAGACCGACCGCCACCACCAGCAAGCCGTAGGCCAGCCACGGGTTGCTGGTCCACACTGCCAGCGCCAGCAGCACACCGGCCGCCATGAGCGGCAGCGCCAGGTGCCAGCCGCGCTCGCCCTTGCGGTCGGAATGGGTGCCGTTGAAATACATGAACACGCAGGCAAACAGGAAGGGCAGCGCGGACATGACGCTGACGGTGAACGATTCCTGGCCGGACACCGACTTGACGATCAGCGGCAGGAACAGCGTGATGCCGATGGTGCCGAACGCCTGCAACAGCCAGAACAGGCTCAACAGCCAGACCTGACGGCTGCGAAACGCGGTCTGCCAGGCGGCATGGTGGGAGATCGGCGAGCTCGCTTGCTCGGCAGCAATGGTCCGGCTCAGCCATTCCTTCTGATCGGCGTGCAGCCAGTGGGTGGTCTGCGGCGAATCCGGCAGGTAGCGCAACACAACGATCCCGAGGATCACCGCCGGCAGGCCTTCCAGCAGAAACAGCCAGCGCCAGCCGCTGACGCCGAAATACCCGTCCAGGTGCAGAAATGCGCCCGACAGCGGCAGGCCGATCACCGACGCCAGCGCGGCGCCGATGTAGAAGAACGACATGGCTTTGGCCCGATCGGTCTTCGGGTACCACTGCGACAGGTAGTAAATGATCCCCGGCGTAAAACCGGCCTCGGCGGCGCCCAGCAACAGGCGCATGCCGTACAGCTGATTGGCGCTCTGCACGAAGGCCATGCCCGCAGCGACGATGCCCCATGTGATCATGATCCGCGCAATCCAGCGCCGCGCGCCGACCCGCGTGAGGATGACGCTGCTCGGGACTTCAAGAAGGATGTACGTCAGAAAGAACAGCCCCACTCCGATGCCATACATGCGAGCGGTCAGGCCCAGCTCGGCATTCATCTGCAACGCGGCGACGGAGATGTTCGACTTGTCGATGTACGCGACCATGTACAGCAGCATCAGGAAGGGGATCAACTTGAGGTTGAGGCGCTTCATGGTGCTGACGTGCAGGCCCGAATCCATTAATGGCTGGGGCATGGGATTTCCTGTTGTTTTTATATAAGGAGCTGCGGGAAGCGAAGACGTCCCACCATAGACGACATATCCTGATACCTCAATATGTGATTATTCGTCCCATATAGTGGGATCTCTCGAGTTGAGGCTGATCCGAGATCTCGAGCCATGCTCTAAACGTGTTGGAGTCAGCTTGCTCACGAACGGGCCGGGACATTGGGCCACTTTCTCTGCGGACTGAAGATAGCTTTCGCGAGCAAGCTCGCTCCCACAAGATCGAGGAACGGCTTGAGATTTCGAGTGATGGGCAAGGCGTGTGGGAGTGCTCCCACGGGATCGCGGAACGGCTTGGGATTTCGAGTCATGCGCAGGACCTGTGGGAGTGAGCTTGCTCACGAAGGGGCCGGTACATTTGGCCACTTTCTCTGCGGACTGAAGATAGCTTTCGCGAGCAAGATCGCTCCCACAAGATCGCGGAACGGCTCGAGATTTCGAGTGATGGGCAAGGCGTGTGGGAGTGCTCCCACGGGATCGCGGAACGGCTTGAGATTTCGAGTCATGCGCAGGACCTGTGGGAGTGAGCTTGCTCACGAAGGGGCCGGTACATTTGGCCACTTTTTCTGCGAACTGAAGATGGCCTTCGCGAGCAAGCTCGCTCCCACAAGATCGCGGAACGGCTTGAGATTTCGGGCCATGCGCAGGACGTGTGGGAGTGAGCTTGCTCACGAAGACGGCATTTCAGCCGCTGAAGATTTAGCGGTGGTTGAGGGCGTTCTTGTTCAGGAAGCGGCCGGGATGATCCGCAGCAGGCAAGCGACATGCGTCATAACGGCCAAACAGCTTGTAGCGGTTCAGCGCGATTTTGTCGTACAGCCAGTCGCGCAAAACCCTCGGGAAAATCCGCGCCAGGAGCAGCCAGTGCCATCGGGCGGGCAGGTGGGCCAGGATCTTGAACATCGCGTCCGAACGCACATAAAAGCGGTCGTTTTCCACCAGCACGATGGTGTTGAAGTTGTCCTGGGGCAACCCGGCCCATTTCAGCAGCGCCTGACCCTCGGGCGACTGCACGGCCGCCAACGTCAGGCGGTGCTCGCGGTCCTGGCTGATGATGAAGGTCGCCCAGCCATTGCACAGCTTGCAGGTGCCGTCGAACAACACGACGGCCCGGCCGGTGGCAAGCCCGGAGTTACCGTTGGGCTTCACGCGAAACCCGTGACAGCATGGGGAACGTAAGGCGCTTCAAGGCGTTTCACTTCATCATCGCTGAGCACCAGTTCCAGCGCCGCGATCGCATCGTCCAGATGGTGCGGCTTGGAGGCACCGACAATCGGTGCCGACACGCCCCGCTGGGCCAGCACCCAGGCCAGCGCGACCTGCGCCATGGGCACGCCGCGCTCGCCGGCAATCTGCTCGACCACATCAATGACGCGGCCATCTTCGACTTCCGTCGCCTCGTAAAACGACTGGCCAGAGATGTCGGTTTTCGTGCGTTCGGTTTGCTGACCGTGGGGCCGGGTGAGCCTGCCACGGGCCATCGGGCTCCAGGGCATCAGGCCGACGCCCTGATCCAGGCACAGCGGAATCATTTCGCGCTGTTCTTCGCGGTACAGCAGATTGAGGTAGTTCTGCATGGACACGAAGCGGCTCCAGCCATGGGCTGTCGCGACCTGCTGAGCCTTGGCGAACTGCCAGGCGAACATCGACGACGCGCCGATGTAGCGCGCCTTGCCGGCCCGCACCACCTCGTTCAGCGCTTCCATGGTTTCTTCGATGGGGGTGTGATAATCCCAGCGATGAATCTGGTACAGGTCGACGTAATCGGTGCCGAGCCGCGTCAGGCTGGCGTCGATGTTGGCCATGATGGCTTTTCTCGACAGGCCCTGTTCGTTGGGTCGCTTGGAGCCTTCCCACATGTTGGCCGGAAAAAACACCTTGGTCGCGATGACGGTTTCTTCGCGACGGGTGAACTCCTTCAGCAGCTTGCCGACGATGACTTCCGAGGTGCCCGCCGAATAGCTGTTGGCCGTGTCGAAGAAGTTGATGCCTTGCTCGACGGCATGCTTGATGATCGGCCGGCTGGCGTTTTCATCCAGCGTCCACGGGTGCGTGCCGGCATCCGGGTCGCCAAACGTCATGCACCCCAGGCACAGCCTCGACACGTCCAGACCCGTGGAACCCAGCTTTACAAACTTCATGCTTTACCTCCGAAATCATCTGATGCCGCCATCAGGCGGCTCAATGTTGCGATTCCGCGGATGCCATTAAGTTCTGAATTGCATCACCAGACCGTTCAGGCCCACCGCCAGTTGCGACAGTTCATTGCTCGCCGCCGAGGTCTGATGGGCGCCGGCAGAGGTCTGCAGTGACAGGTCGCGGATGCTAGTCAGGTTGCGATCGACTTCCCGCGCGACCTGGGCCTGTTGTTCAGTGGCGGTGGCGATGCTGACGTTGCGCTCGTTGATCAACACGATGGCAGTTTTGATTTCGGCGAGGGCACGACCGGCGGCACCGGCCACGTCCAGGCTGACCCGGGCGCGCTCGCTGCTCTGGCCCATGGCCGTGACCGCCTTGTGTGTGCCGCCCTGAATCGAGTCGATCATCTTTTCGATCTCGGCGGTGGACTGCTGGGTGCGGTGGGCCAGTGCCCGCACTTCATCGGCCACCACCGCGAAACCACGTCCGGCTTCGCCTGCGCGGGCCGCTTCGATGGCCGCGTTGAGGGCGAGCAGATTGGTCTGATCGGCGATGCCGCGGATCACGTCCAGCACGCCGCTGATGTTCTGCACTTGGCCGGCCAGGCCATTGATCTCATCCGCTGTGCTGCCGACCGAGTCATGCAGCTCGTTGATCGCCGAGATGGTTTCGTTGACCCGCAGGCGGCCCTGTTCCGCCGAGTCGCTGGAATCCCGCGCCGCCGTTGAGGCCAGGGAAGCGTTGTGGGCGACTTCTTCCACCGCTGCGCTCATCTGATTGATGGCGGTGGCGGCCTGATTGATTTCGTCATTCTGACGCTGAACCCCGCGCAGGGATTCTTCGGTCACGGCGGTCATTTCTTCAGAAGTCGAGGCCAGCTGATTGGACGAATGGCCCAGCTCCGAGAGGGTGTGGCGCAGGTTCTGCTGCATCACCGACAGCGCTTGCAGCAGGCGGCCCGGCTCATCGGAACCGTCCACTTGAATCGGCTTGCTCAGGTCGTTGGCAGCGATGTTCTCCGCGACGGCCAGGGCCTTGGCGATGGGCGCGACCAGGCTGCGGGTAAACAGCGCAGCCAGGGCGAGGGTGGCAGCGAGGGCGATCACGATGGCGCCAATGATGACATCGCGGGACTGAGCGTAACTTTCATCTGCCGCGACATCCGAGTCCTGCATTTTCTGGTTGCCCAGGTCGGCGATGGTCGCGATGTCCTTAGCGAGGGCGTCGGCCGCGCGGGTCTGTTCCCCGGACGGCTCGGTCAGCGAAACGATGATGTCATCCCGTTTTGCGCCACGGCGTCGAGAAAGCGCGTGTGCACGGCGAGGTAGGCCTGCATGTCGCGCTCCATCTCGCGGTAGGCGTTCAGGCCACGCTCGGTGATCAGCAATGACCTCAGGCCCTGCACGTCTTTCTCCAGTTCGGCACGGCCCTGACTGACGCGCTTCATGGCGGCGTCGGTGCTGGCGGGGCTTTGTGCGGCGCGCAGGCTGGTGTTGCCGAGGCGGATGGTCAGCAGGTCATTTTTGATGTCGGCGATGGCGAGGAGGGTGGGCAGCACGTTGTCCTGCAGGGCGTCGCGGGCGTCTTTCAGCCTGGACGATTGCATCAGTGAGAACAGTCCGACGGCGGCGATCAATACGGCGAAAAAGCCGAAGCAGATCAGCGAGCGGGGAGCAATGTTGAGGCGTCTGAGGTTCATCTGGGGGCTGTCCGTAGAAAGAGGAATCCCCCTGTTATCGACCTGAATCGGTTCAGCTTGATGGCGGATTATCCTCTTTTTGGCAGAAATGCAGTGTCTGGGCCATCCTTTTGGATGGATTCGGTTGCCGTCGCAGGCTCGGACGGCAACCCCGTTATGTCAGCCTCGTGTCGGGAAGGCGTCATTTGTCTCGACGTAAATGGATGGCGCACACGCTGGCCTTCCCGGCTAAAGCCGGTCCCACTAGCACAGCGCGTATCGATAGTGGGACCGGCTTCAGCCGGGAAGGCGTCGGATGGCACGCCGCGAAATTGATGGTGCTCGCGCTGGCCGATTCCCGGCTGAAGCCAGTCCTACCAAGCAGCAGCGCGTGTATGCTTTCGGCCGCGCCCTGCTCGAGTACGTCCCATGCTCCATAAAAACCTCATCCGCCGACTCGACCTGATTACCCTCAAGCTCTTCGTGGCGGTGTACGAAGAAGGCACCCTGACCCGGGCGGCGGCGCGGGAGGCGATTGCGGTGTCGGCTGCGAGCAAGCGGCTGATGGAGCTGGAAGAAGTGCTCGGCATTGGCCTGTTCCTGCGCAATGCCAAGGGCATGCTGTTGACCGCAGCAGGCGAGACCATGCTGCACCATGCCCGGCGGATGCTCTCCGATCTGGAAAAAATGGGCCTTGAACTCGACGAGCACCTGCAGGGCATGCGCGGTTATGTGCGCATGCTGGCCAACCTCTCGGCCATCATTCAGTTCTTGCCGGAAGACCTGCACGCTTTCGTGGCCACTCATGAGTTGGTCAAAGTCGATCTCGAAGAGCGGCCCAGTAACGGCGTCGTGCAGGGCTTGGTCGACGGTGTCGCGGACATCGGCATCTGCTCTGAAGACACCGACACTCAGGGCCTTCACAGCGCACCGTATCGCCGCGACGAACTGGTCGTCGTGATGCGTGACGATCACCCGCTCGCCGGGCTGCAACAGGTGGCGTTCGAGGACACCCTCGGCAGTGACTACATCGGCTTGCACGCCGCCAGCTCCATCAACATGCGTACCCAGAACGCCGCTCGCGCCCACGGCAGGCCGCTGCGGGTGCGCATCCACGTGCCGGGTTTCGACGCCATGTGCCGGATGGTCCAGGCCGACATGGGCATCGGCGTACTGCCGCGCAAGGCGTTCGACCTGCTCGGTCCGTCGCTGGGCCTCAGGGCCGTAGGCTTGAGCGATGCATGGGCCCGGCGCACGCTGATTCTGGTGGTGCGCGACACCGCGGTGCTGTCGCCGGTCAGCCAGTTGCTGTTCGAGCATCTGCAGAGCCACGGAGGCTGAGCGTTCGCGTTTTGCGAACGGTCGTTGCCAACTGACGGTTGGATTTGCCGAACCCGGTTCCTCTAGTCTTGGCGACAAATTCCAAGAAAGACTCGAGGTAACCGCTATGACAGGCCCCCTTCAAGGCGTGCGCGTCATTGAAATCGGCACACTGATCGCTGCACCCTTTGCCGCCCGCCTGCTGGGCGAGTTCGGTGCCGAGGTGATCAAAATCGAATCCATGGGGCAGGGCGATCCGCTTCGTAAATGGCGAAAGCTGCACGAAGGCACCTCGCTGTGGTGGTACCTGCAGTCGCGCAACAAGAAATCCCTTTCGCTGAACCTCAAATCTCCCGAAGGCATCGACATCGTCAAGCGGCTGGCTGAAAGCGCGGACGTGCTGATCGAGAACCTGCGGCCCGGAGCCCTGGAAAAACTGGGTCTGGGTTGGGACGTGCTCCACGCGCTGAACCCCAAACTCACCCTCGTGCGCATTTCCGGCTACGGTCAGTCCGGTCCTTACCGCGACCGTCCCGGGTTTGGCGCCATTGGCGAAGCCATGGGTGGCATCCGCTACACCACCGGCACGCCGGGCTCGCCACCGGCGCGGGTCGGGGTCAGCCTGGGCGATTCGCTGGCGTCGATGCACGCGGTGATGGGCGCGCTGATGTCGCTGTTGCGGGTCAAGACCGGCCAGGGCGATGGTCAGGTGGTCGATGTGTCCCTGGCCGAAAGCGTGTTCAACGTCATGGAAAGCCTGGTGCCGGAATACGACATGCTTGGCCACGTCCGTGAGCGCAGTGGCGGCGCACTGCCGGGCATTGCGCCGTCCAACACTTACCCGACCGCCGATGGTGCCTACGTGGTCATCGCCGGCAACAGCGACCCGATCTTCAAGCGCCTGATGCAGACCATTGGCCGCGCCGATCTGGCCGAGGATCCCGAGTTCGCCCACAACGACGGCCGCGCCGCCCAGAGCGACATGCTCGACGGGGCGATCAGCGCGTGGTCGTCGGCCTTGCCCATCGACAACGTGCTCAAGGCGCTTGAGGCGGCCGAGGTGCCGGCGGGGCGGATCTACAACGTCGCGGACATCGTCGCCGATCCTCACTACCAGGCGCGCGGGATGATTCTCGACGCCGATCTGCCGGGCGGGGCCACGGTGAAGATGCCGGGCATCGTGCCGAAACTCTCGGAAACCCCAGGCTCGGTGAACTGGCAAGGCCCTGCGCTGGGGCAGCACACTGACAGTGTGCTCGGCGAGCTGGGCATGAGCGCCGATGACATTGCGCAGCTCAAGCACAGTGGGGTGGTGCAATGATCACCGACTTTTCCCAGCGCCTGATCGTGCAGGAAGTGTCGCCGCGCGACGGCTTGCAGATCGAGCCGACCTGGGTGGACACCGCTGACAAGATCGCCTTGATCGACCAACTTTCTCTCGCCGGTTTCAGCCGAATCGAAGCCGGTTCTTTTGTTTCTCCCAAAGCCATTCCGGCCTTGCGTGACGGGGATGAGGTGTTTCGCGGCATCCGGCGCCAGCCCGGTGTGATCTACGTCGCCCTGATTCCCAACCTGCGCGGTGCCCAGCGGGCCATCGAGGCGGGTGCCGATGAGCTGAATCTGGTGATGTCCGCCAGCCAGACCCACAACCGCGCGAACATGCGCATGGGTTGCGAGCAGTCCCTGGCGGGCTTCGCCGAGGTGGTCTCGCTGGCCTCGGGCACTGGGCTGAGCCTGAACGGCTCCATCGCCACCACGTTCGGTTGCCCGTTCGAGGGCCGCATCGATGAAGACCGTGTACTGCAGATCGTTGATGCCTATCTGGCGTTGGGCATGCACGGCATTTCCCTGGCCGACACCACCGGCATGGCCAACCCCCGTCAGGTGTTTGCGCTGGTGCAGCGCGTGCTGACCCGTGTCCCGGCATCGGCGCTGACGCTGCATTTTCACAACACCCGCGGCCTGGGGCTTAGCAATGTCCTCGCCGCTTACGAAGCGGGGGCGCGGCGCTTTGATGCCTCGCTGGGCGGTCTCGGTGGCTGCCCGTTTGCGCCGGGTGCATCGGGCAATATCTGCACCGAGGACTTGGTGAATATGTGCGATGAGATGGGCATCGAGACAGGCATTGACCTGGCGCATCTGCTCACGATGTCCCGCCGCTTACCGGAGCTGCTGGGCCATGAAATGCCGGGGCAGGTGGCCAAGGCAGGGCGCAACCGTGATCTTCACCCGGCGCCGGAAAATCTGCCCGGCTGACGCGGCGCCCGTCCCGGTTTTCCCCCACAAACGCGCGCACTTCGCTGCGTGCGCGTCCAGACAACAAAAACAATAGGGCTCTCTCAGAGAGTCCATCTGGAGTATTGCAATGACCGTCTCTGTTCTGACCCCGAACAGCAGCCTCGCCGAGGTTGTAAGCGCCGAAAAGGCACTGATCCGCAAGGTCGCCTGGCGTTTGATGCCGTTGATCATGGTCTGCTACCTGTTCGCGTTTTTTGATCGCATCAACATCAGTTTCGCCAAGTTTCAGCTGCAGACGGATCTGAGCCTGAGCGACACCGCGTACGGGCTGGGGGCGAGCCTGTTCGTCATCGGCTACGTGCTGTTCGAAGTGCCGAGCAACATCATGCTGTACAAGGTGGGCGCCCGGCGCTGGATTGCCCGCATCATGATGTCGTGGGGCGTTGCCACGGCGCTGATGGTCTTCGTCACCGCCGAATGGCAGTTCTATGTGCTGCGTTTCATCATCGGCGCCATGGAAGCGGGTTTCGCACCGGGCGTGCTGTTTTACCTGACGCTCTGGTTCCCGCAGACCTACCGGGGTCGCATTACGTCGATTCTATTCTTGGCGTCGGCCTTCGCCGGGTTGCTTGGCGCGCCGGTCTCGGGGCTGGTACTCGGTCATATGGACGGCGTGATGCAATTGCGTGGCTGGCACTGGCTGTTCCTCCTCGGTGGGCTGCCTTGCATTGCCCTCGGTTTCGCTGTGCTGAAGCTGCTCAAGGACCGTGTCGCGGATGCCCACTGGCTGACCGACGACGAGAAGACCTACCTCTCCAGCCGCATCGCCGAGCATGAGCCGAACAAGCAGGGCGGTTCGCTGCTGACCGCGCTGAAAATGCCGGGCTTCCTGATGCTCGGGCTGATTTATTTCCTGATTCAGGTGGCGTCCTACGGCCTTAACTTCTGGGCGCCGCAGCTGATTCGCAGCGCCGGCGTCGAAAGCCCTGTGATCATCGGGCTGCTCACGGCCATTCCGTATATCTTCGGCGCCGTCAGCATGATCGTTGTCGGACGTCTCTCGGATGCCAGCGGCGAACGCCGCAAATTCGTCTGCGGGCTGATGGTGCTTGGGGCCATCGGCTTCTTCAGCGCGGGATTTTTTGCCCAGCACACCAGCCTGCTGATCGTCTCCCTGGCCATGCTCGGTGGCGGGATCGTCGCCGCCATTCCGGCATTCTGGACCCTCCCGCCCAAGCTGTTGGCGGGCGCAGGTGCCGGCGCTGCGGGCGGTATCGCGCTGATCAACACCCTGGGGCAGTTTGGCGGCATCGTCAGCCCGGTGATGGTCGGCGGGATCAAAGACCTCACCGGCACCACGACGCCCGCGCTTTACGTCATCGGCGTGAGCAGCCTGATCGCGGCTGGCCTGTTAATGTGGGCATTGCCGCAGAAGCTGAGAACGCTGGACAAGAACGAACACTGAGGTCCGTCAGGACTGCCTGACGGTCGACCTCATTAGCCCACGGAGCGCACGCAATGATTGATCACCTCGACCATCTGGTCCTGACCACCATCGATGTTGAGGCCTGCAAGGATTTCTACGTCCGCGTCATGGGCATGCAGCTGGAAACCTTCGGCAGCGGCCGCCTGGCGTTTCGCTTTGGCAACCAGAAGATCAATGTTCACGAGCGCGGTCACGAGTTCGAACCCAAGGCTCACCTGCCGGTGCCCGGCGCGCTGGACCTGTGCTTCATCGCCAGCCAGCGCCTCGACGCGGTGATCGCGCACTTGCAGGCGCAGGCGTGGCCTATCGTGGAAGGGCCGGTCCAGCGCACCGGTGCCACAGGCCCGATTCGTTCGGTTTACGTGCGTGACCCCGATCTCAACCTGATCGAGATTTCCGAACTGATGGGCTGACAGCGCTGGTCGATCCCACAGATCTTCATCCACCTGTAACGGCGGCGGCGTCTTTTTTGATGAGCGTTCGGTTGCCCGTCAGGGTTTCGTGTCAGCCCTTCGGCTCTTTCGTCCCCAGTACATCACGAATGCTGTCGACCACGTTGCTGTCCTTGATCACGTCGTTGAGCCAGCCTTCCAGCGGCATGTTGCCCCATTTGATCGCGCGTTCGATCAGGTACGGCACCGGGCTCTGCGGCTCGGTCTGTTTGAAGAACTGGGCGACGCCGGCGAGCATGGTGAAGGCTTCGTCGCGGGTCAGCGGCGTGGTGCGCAGTGGCGCCGACGCGGTGTCTTTCACGGTGATGGTCATGGCAGGCCCCGCAGCAGGTTGATCGGCCGGTTCGGCGACAGGTTCGGCGGTCGGCTGGGCAGGCGCGGGATTGATTTCCACGCCACGGTCCTTGAGCAGTTTTTCAGCCAATTGCGCGGCGCGGGAGAGGATCTCGCTCAAACCGGCAAAGCTTGGCGCCTCAACACCGAACAGGCGATCGGCCGTGGCTTGCAACTGCCGGCAGGCCTGCAGGCTGTCGGTGATTTCCGATGCCTTGCGCAGAAAGTGCTCGGTGTCGGTCAGCACCACCGAACGCTGGAAGATTTCCGCGTTGATCTTGCCTTCGTCCAGTGCGACGCGCATCGCCTGCGGATTCTGCAGGGCCAGGTTTTCGATGTGCCGGGATTCGTCGTAGCGCAGCAGGCCGAACTGATCGCCCTGGGTGATCGGCAGCCCGCCGACCACATCGGCCAGGGTGGTTTTCAGCCAGGCCAGGCGTGCCGCGCGCTCTTCCAGGCCTTCGTCCAGCGCCGGGTACAGGTCATCCCAGAAGCGCTCAAGAATCCGCTCGGCCAGGGTCAGGCCGAAGGTGATGCCGAGAAAGTGGTATTTGTGCGCCAGGGCTTCACTGAGCCAGGCGACCAGCATCAGATCCTTGCTCTGCTGAGCAAGGCCTTGTGCAGCCAGGGTGATCGTCAAGTCCCAATCCGAGGATTTCAGATCGGTCTGCCAGTCACCCTGGGTCAGGTAATCAGGGTCCGCTCGACGAGCTTCCTTGACGTTGTCGAACAGCTTGGAAAAGCTCAGGTCTTCGCCGCTTCCTCCATTGATCGGCGCTGTCAGTTCGGTCAGTGAAAGGTCGTTGAGAAATTCAGACATGGTCAACTCGGGATAAGAAAAAAGAACACCGCGCCGATCCAGCCGACGCGGTGTTGAATACGGCCCGCTGCGCCAGGCAACGGACCGCTGTGACTACTCGATCAAGCGAAAACCTTGTTCGCAGTACGGTCCCAACCGCCAGTGACGTTACCGCCACCCTGGCCATCGGCACGGCTCTGCTGGGTGTACGTGGTCTTGATGCGAGCGAAGTTGAAGCTGATTTCTTCGATCGGCAGGTCGCTGACGGCTTTGTCTTCGCCATCCTGACTGCCACCGGCAACGGCCTTGACCGACGACACCACAACCTCTTCCAGGTTGATGGTCAGGTAGGTCAGCTTGTCGCCGCCCGCACGGTTGACGTTCAGCTGGATCTTGGCGATGTGAGTGCCTTTGCAGCACGCTTCGAACAACTTAGCAGACGCTTTGTCGACTGCTTTGCGGATGCTGAAATCGCTCAGTGCGACACGCTCGGAGGACGCACCGCCCGAAGAGCTGGCAGTCGCCGACGTCGCTTGGGTGGCGCCGTACTCGTAGCCGAGTACTTCGATCCAGTCCTTGTGCTTGTCATCCAGAACTTCGCCTGGAATGCCGTCGATCTGAATATATGCGTCAAATGCCATTTCTTGATTCTCCTTACTTACAGGTTGAGGCTAGCCGCCCAGCGGCCAGGTCACGCCCCTTGATTTGACCCCTCTGAAGCGTCAGAGGAATCGGTTGCCGCTGCCCGGGCCTTCATGCAACAGGGCCCTGGCGTCGGGTTCTTCAGATGCCTGCGCCCAATCAGTTGAGCGCACGCACCTCGATTTCTACGCGCCGGTTCGGCTCAAGGCACTGGATCAACTGCGCGCGCGGCTGCTGCATGTCGCACTTGACCAGCGGCTTCTCGCTGCCTTCGCCAATGGCTTCCACCAGCTCGGCGGGCACGCCCTTGCCGACCAGATACGTCTTGATGGTTTGGGCCCGCTGCCTGGACACCTGCAGGTTGCCCTGACGGTCGCCGAGCTGGTCGGCGTGACCGGCGATCACGATCTTGCCGATGTTCGGCGTGCTCAGCAGCTTGCCGGCGATGGCGCTCAGCTGGCTCTGGCCCTCGGTTTTCAGGCTCTGGAAATCGGCACGGCCGAAGGCGAACAGGGTGTCCGATTCCAGGGTGATGGTCTCGATGGAGCGCAGTGACTGCGAGAGCAGGCTGTTGATGTAATTGCGCGAACTGGAGGTCAGGAACGCGTTGTCGAGAATCCTCGGCACGTCCGGTTCGTGGATCTGGTCGCTGTAGAAATTGACCTGGCGACTGGCAAGCTCGTAGTCCGTGCCCGAGTTGGTCGCAGCGCCCGTCGCGCCGATGGTTTTGCCGGTCTGTTTGGCGATGGCCGGGTACCAATAGTCAGGAATATTCGCCTTGAGGAACGCCGGATCGGCTTTTTCCCGTTGTGACCGCGAGAGCTGAACGTAGGTCTCCAGGGTGGCCTTGCCAAAGTCGGCGATCGACTGCGCGCGGTTGTCGTTGGGCAGGGCGCGCGGCTCGACGCTGTCGACGCCGGTGACCGGCATCAGGTCTTTGGCGTTGCGCTGGTAGACCTTGATCGTGGTCAGCAGGTACAGCGAGCGGGTGAGGTTGTCGGCAGTCGGCTTGAGCATGACCGTTTCCAGCCGGTTGAAGTAACGCGCCCGCACCAGCGGCTCGACGTTGTAGCCCTGATAAAGGCCCAGACGCAGGCGCAGCGGCACGCCCTGATCATGGTGGCGGACGTAGTAATCGGCGGTCCGGACACGCAAGTGGTCAAGGGTTTGCCAATCGGTGTACTGCCCCGGCGTCGCGTTGTCCTGGGCTGCCGCAGCGGTCAGCTCGGAAGACAGCGTCTGGATCTCGGTCTTGTTGTTCCAGAACGACCAGCCCCACGCGCCGCACAGCAGCAGGGCAATAAGGCTGGCACCACCGACCCACGCGGCCTTGCGACGGCGTTCGCGAACGTTGCTGGTGTACAGCGCCACCAGATGCTGGTCGGGGATGATCACTTTGCGGAACAGGCTGTTGATGAACAGCGGCTGAGGCTGGGCCTGGCCGTGAGCGGTTGCATGTTCGGCTTCCAGAGAGAATCGCTCGCTGACCTGACGGGTGTGGCCCCCCAGTTCCGGCGCGTCGGCATCCAGTGCGCTGGTGAAGTAGAAGCCGCGCAACAGCTCGGCGTTCTGATACGGATTGGCGCGCAGCAGGGCGTCGACGAACAGTTGAAGGCGGGGCTTCAGCGCCGCGAGTTCCAGCGGGAAACGGTAGACCGCCGAGTCGCGACGGGTGATCTGGATGTCCTGCATCACCAATTGCTGGCTGGCCACTTCCTTCCAGTAGTTGACCAGCTCGTCCATGGCCACGCCGAAACGCTGGGCCCAGTCGGCTTTTTCATAGTCCTTGTGGGGGAAGGTCTTGCCCATCACTTCGCCACGGCCCACCTCGTCGAGCTGGCGATAAAACGGCGCGAAACCGGGGACCAGGTCGCACTTGGTGAAGACCAGATAAATCGGCAGGCGCACTTCCAGCAGCGAGTAGGTTTCCTGAATGCGCTCACGCAGGCGCTTGGCCAGACGTTCCTGGTCTTCCAGCGAGGCCTGCAGGATGTCGTGGATGCTCACCGTCACGATCAGCCCGTTGAGCGGGCGACGCTGGCGGTGCTGGCGCAGCAGTTGAAGGAAACCGCGCCATTTGCCCGCTTCTTCCTGATCGGTCATGTAGCGCCCGGCGGTGTCCAGCAGCACCGCTTCGGAGCTGAAGAACCAGTCGCAATTGCGGGTGCCGCCCAAGCCAGCGACGCGCACGCCTTCACGCTCGGCGTAGGGAAAATTCAGCCCGGATTGATAGAGCATGGTGCTCTTGCCGGCGGCTGGTTGACCGACCACCAGATACCACGGCAGGGCGTACAGCGCGTCTTTGGCACGGGTGCCGCGCGGGGTGTTGCTGCGCAGGCGATCGATGCTTTGCAGCAGGCGTTCGCGCAGCAGGCTGACCTCTTCGCGGTCCGCGGGGCTGGCGTTCAACACCGCCTGATCGGCGTCGTCGCGCAGCAGCCCTTCGAGGTTGTGCTGCCGCGAAGTGCTCCGGTAGAGATACAGCACGTAGCCAATCGAAAGCAGCAAAAACACGCCGATGCCGGTCAGCAGGCTGCCCAGGGAACTGAAGTCCAGCGCGCGGCCCAGCCCCCAGACGATGAAGATCGTCAGAAAGAAGCACACCCCCAAAATGTAGGGTTGGTAACGCAGCAGGTAATACTTGAGCTTGTTCATACAGACTTCACATCCAGCGCGTCGACAAAACGGTCGATGACGTCATAAAGGGGGCGTTCGGTGTCGGGAAACTGAGGCGGGCGGTGGTGTTCGTCGAATGCCGCGAAATCCGCCAGCACGTCGTAATGCTCCGGCCGTTCGGCCGGGTCGGTCAGGGCCGTGTACAGGCCGGTGTTGCTGCGCGACGGGAAGCACAGCAACTTGGGCCGCATGAAGTCATCGGCCAGCACGCTGACCTGGGGCGACACACGGCCGGTTTTCATCCGCGTCAGCCAGTCGACCCACAGATCCGCCGTCGGGTTCTTCAAGCCGCGTTCTGCCGGCAGCGGCAGGCTGATGCCCGGCGCCTGTGCCTGATTCAGCGGGCGGCGCAGCGCATGCAAGCGGGTCAGCACGGCATTGGTGACGAACTCCGGCCAAGAGTGACCCAGCGCCGTGGCGATGTCCCGCAGGTTGAAGTTGCGCAGGAATTTCTCGTGCACCTGGCGGAACAGGGCGAAATCCTGCCCCTGCAACGGGCGCAGGGCCTTGATCCGCTCGAACAGCACTGCCGATCGCTCGCCCTGGGCACCGAGGTGAAGCAGCGGCTTGATCTGCGCGCAGAACAATTCGCTCAGGGTGAACGGGTTGACCAGCGGCCCGCCATCCCCCGCCTTCACGGACTGGAAGATGAACAGCGGGTAACGGCGCTGGCTGGAATCCATCGAACTGACCAGCCCGCCCAACAACCAGTTGCCCGAGCGCGCGCGGTACGAGAAGAAGCACAGCGGCAGGCGATCGAATTGCGCCCGCCAGTCGTCACCCGCATGAATCGCCGCCAGGGACGCCTGCAGCCAGCCGTCGAACTCGCAGACGTCATCCGCCGCGCCGTGCAGGCTGACGAAGTCCGCGCTCGATGGCAGCTTGCCGAAGCAGCCGATCATCGACGGCGCTCCCGGCCGCTCACGCCGCAGCGTGCAAAGAACAGCGCGCCGCTCATCACTTCGCCGATCCTTGCGCCACGTCCTTGGACGGCGTGTTCAGCGCGCTCAAGGATTTGACGTTAGCGAGGTCCGTCAGCTTGACCCCGCCGTAGTTGCGCACCGCGAGGCTGACCTGACCGTTGGCGGTGTTCCAGCTGAAGCGCTGCTGGATGCCGTCGAGGTCATCGACCCGGGCGCTGTCGTTCATGCGCAACAGGCCCCAGCGACCGGGGTAGTCGAACACGGTGATGCGCTCGCCCGTCAGCGTCACGACGTCCAGTCGTGCGCCCGGCGCGGTGGTGGTACCCGGCCAGGAGAAGCGGCTCCAACTGGTCTTGCCGTTGCGGTAATGCTGAACCTGACCGTCGAGGGTGAAGATGATGTCGGTGAAGAACGCCGACGGTTCCAGCATGATCTCGAAGCCGTTTTCCTTGTCCGACAGGCTGGCGATGACCTGGCCGAGGGAGCTGGCTTTGTCGATGCTGGTGACCATGTTCGGGTTGACCAGCGGCGCAGTCTTGGCGCCGCTGCTCATGCCCAGGCCTTCACCGCCGGACAGGTTGCCGATCTCGTTGCGCTTGAAGTTCGGCAGCAGGCCGGACTCGGGATCGACAAAACGCTGCAGGTCTTTGACCGACGCTTCGTTGCGACTGCCGGCGGCGATCGGGTAACGGTGCGCCATGACTTGCTCCCACGGCTTGGCAATCTGCTGCGCCCAGGCCTTGGCGATCTGCTGGCCGGCCGGATCGCGCAGGGTTTCCCAGGCGAACTGGATCGGCAGGCTGAACAGGCCCTGCAACGATTCGGACAAGCCGCCCTGGCTGGTATCGACCGTGGTCTCGACGTAGTTGCGCACGTTGGTGACTTCGCTCGGCTGACCTTCCAGGGTTTCGCTGATCAGCTGCTTGCTGCTCTTGCCGACATCCTGGGAGCGCTGGATATTGTTCATCCGCACCTTCAGTTTGCGCAGCGCCGCCAAGTAGCGATCCATGATCGTGCTGTCGGCACCCTCGGCGTTCTGCGTCGCGAAGACCCGCGACACCGGTTCGAAGCGCTGGGCCAGGCTGCCGTCATCCACCGCTGGCAGTGGGGAAAGCATGGCAGCAGTCGGCACTTGCGGGCCGCTGACCAGTCCGGTGACCTTGCTCCAGAAATCATCAGCCTTCGGCGTGCCGGGCTGTTGATTGACCTGGGGCGCAGGCACGTCCCACTGGGTATTGTCGTTGACCCCGGACAACAGGATTTTCACCGGCGAGTTCTGCACGTCACTCAGCAGCGACAACTGTTGCGTGGCGTTGGCCATGTCGGTGAAGTGGCGCACGCCGACGCTGCTCAGCAAGGTGTACCAGGACTGGGCGTAGTCACGCTTGTAGCGCGCCATGAACTCGCGCATGAAGTTGGCTTTCTGGATGATGCTGTCGCCGCCGTCGCCGTCGAGCACCCAATCGGACTCGTTGCGCAGGTTGCTCGACATCAGCTTGATCAGCTCGGGTTTGACGAAACCGTCCCAACCCTGGCGGGTGAAAATCGCCGGCACCGCTTCGCTGCCGTAGAGCAACTGACGGCCGGGCAACGGCACCAGCTCGTTGAGGCCCACGGCCGGGAATTGCCGACTGGCTTCCAGTTGCAGGCGCAGGTATTCACGGTCCACCAGCGAGCTGGAAATCATGAACGACTTGAGGCTCTTGCGGGTTTCTTCGACCAGCTGATCGTTGCGGGGCAGGGCAGGGGCCTGACCGGTTTTGAGCAACTGCACGTACATCGGCACGTTATCGGCGATCACCTCGTCGCTGACCGGGCTGTCCGCCGACGCCGTGTTGCTCCAGGCGACGGGCAAGGCAGCGCTGACGAATTCCGGGTCCGAATGGGCGTTGGGTTGCGTCAGCATCAGGTACAGCTTGAGCGAATTGTAGGACTCGATGATCGACGCGACTTGCTGCTCATCCAGACGGCCGAGCATTTCTTCGGACAACGACAGGCCGCCGGTGGTGGCCGACAGTTCAGCGGCGTCACTGGCCGTGGCGGGGTTGCGCAGGTCGGCCAGGGCCGCTTCGCGGGTTTTGGTCACGTTGCTGCGCACGGCGCCTTTGAGGCGGCTGCCGACATCGCCGACGCTGCGCGGAATGCTGCTCAGGCTTGGCTTGCCGGTGTTGGCGGCAAAACTGCGCACGCCGCGATCGACCAGCTTCTGGCCCTTGTCGTTTTTACCGCCAGCCTTGCCGCTTGATTTACCAGCAGTGGCAGCGAGTTCGTTCTGCGGGTCCACGGATTTGGTGAACTCGTTGAACGCGCGCATCTGCATTTGCAGCTTCAGGGCGACTGGCTCAAGGGCCTGGCTGCGCAGTTGCTGCAGATAGGCCGTTTGCGCGGCAGCAAAGATTTCGTCACCGCGATACAGGCCGGCACTCAGTTGCAGCGGCACGCCCTTGGCGCGGTGCTTCTCGATTTGCGCCAGTTCATGGCGCAGCAGTTCCAGGCCTTCGCCTGCCGCCATGCGCTGGGCGCGGTCGGGCGCATCCTGCAGCTCGGTCAGCTTGTCTTGCAGGGCGGCGATCCACTCGCGGTTGTGCTGAAACGACAGCGCCTGCCAGCCAATGAAACCGAGACCTGCGAGCAGCGCGGCGGCAATGACCACCGGGGTCATCGACCTGTCGCGGCCGTCGCGGGACTGATACGAGATCAAGTCGCGATCGGGAAAAATCACCCGGCGGAACGTGTCAGTGATGAAGTAGCTGCGGTCGCCAGTCTTCCGGCCATTGGCCTGCGCGGCATTCGCGCTGTCGCTGGCCGGCTGCAGGGCAAAGTCTTCGGCCAGATCGTCGTCGAACACCTGGCTCAGTTGCTCGGCGGTCTGCAGCGCGCTGGTGAAATACAGGCCGCGCAGCAACAGCGGGCTGCCGTGGCTGGCGGGCTGGGTGAAGTGCTCGAGGAAGGGCACCAGCACGCCTGACAGATCGGCAAAGTAGTTCGGGAAGTTGAGCAGCTCGCTGTTGGCGTCGGAACCGAGCCTGATCATCTGCGCGTCGACGTGACGCTGAACGCCGTTGTGCAGGTTCTTCAGTTTGCTGTCGAGGACTGTCTTCAAACCCTGTGTGCGGATTTCCGACAGCGCGAAGGTCATGCCCAACGGCTGCTGGCGCTCGTTCAGGTCCAGACCGTCGAAGGCCTGATTGAAGCCCGGCAACTGGTCGGTCTTGCTCAGCATCAGGTAGATCGGCGGATGGGCGTCGAGGCTGCGGCTGTACTCCTCGATGCGTGCGACCAGCTGGATCGCCATTTCCGCACGTTCATGGGCGGTGGCTGCCAGCAGCTCCGGCAGGCTGACCACCAGCACCAGACCATTGATCGCGGTTTTCTTGCGCTGCTTTTTCAGCAGTTGCAGGAAAGCGGTGAATTCGCTGGCGGCCGAGTCCTCGGCCAGGTAACGGCCGGCGGTGTCGATCAATACCGCCTCAGGGCTGAAGTACCAGTCGCAGTGGCGGGTGCCGCTTTCGCCGCTGCTCTGGCCACTGGCGGTGGTGGCCGAGAGCCCGGAGCGGGTGAGCAGCGAAGTCTTGCCGGCCGCCGACTGTCCGATGACCAGGTACCACGGCAACTCGTACAACGCCGACGAGCCACCGCCGCCTGCCGAGCGATCGGCGCGGAGCATGGTGATCGCGTGCTTGAGGCGGTCGCGCAGCACTTGCTGGTCGCGGAAGTCGCCGTCGGCCGGCAGTGAGCGGTCAACTTCGTGATGCACCAGTTTTTCGAGATTGCGCTCTTTCTGAATGCGTCGTATCTGACGGATAAAGCCGACGAAGATGTAAAACCCGCTCACGATGAGCAGGGTTTGCAGCAGGTATTCCCGCGACCATTGGCTGCGTGCCGCCATGACCACGCAGGCGACGAGGCTTATCAGCCACAGCGTGATGACGAGGAACCAGAAACTTTTTAGAGCGCGAAGTAGTGTTTTCATGTCTTCCTGACTCGCTTACCCGAGCAGTGCTCAGGCACTGAACAATTGGCTGATGTGTTCGGACAATAAGGCAACGTCCTTGCCCAGCAGCCAGTCCAGCGTCAGGTAAACCGCCAGACAGACCAGCGCGATCAGCGCCAGGTAAACCCACACCGGCACCTCGTGACGCAGCATCTGCGAAACCTGATCGGGCAGCGCCCAGTCCGGCGACAGCGCTTTGGGGGTCTTGCGATAGCGGGCGATGTCCTGACCGAGTGTGTTGGCCAGATAGCGCAATTGATCCTTGCCTTCACCGACGCTGAATTTGCCCTCGAAGCCCAGGGCCAGGCACAGGTGATACACCTCGAGCACGTCGAGGTTGCGTTTGACGTCGGCGCGCAGGGTTTCGATCTTGTCGAAGAAACCTTCGCCCGCCAGGTGCACGCCGAAGTGACGGAACTGCAGCGGCGACACTTCGATGTGCCGGCGCAGCTCGTTGACTTTCTCCGCCGGCGCCGCCAGTGCGGCGTTGGCTGAAGCGGGCGACTCCTCGGCTTTTGCCACGACCGGGGCCACAGGCATTTTGGCCCGCAGCACGCTTTCGTCGAGAAACGCGCACAAAGCGTATTGCGTGTCCTTGACCTGCTCGACGCTGTAATTTGAGGCGCGGGCTTCTCGCTCCAGGTTGGCGAAGAAGGTGTCGACGCTTTCCTCGAACGCGCTGACCGAGGTCACTTGACGGCCACGACGCAGGATCAGCGCCATGCTGATGAAATCCTGCACCAGGTCTTTGAGGGTCGGTTTTGGCTGGTCGGCGGCCATGGCGCCTTGCATTACGGCTTCGCTCATTTGAGTACTGCCATCAGTTCAAGCTTGAGGTTGGTGAAAGCGCTGGGTGCGTAGAACGAGATCGCCTGGGCGCTCATCATGCGTTCGTAGACCCGGCCATGGGGTTCGATGGAGAAGTAGTGATTGTCCAGACGCACCGGAATGGCGTTGGGCAATCGTGTCGAATGGTTGAGCGTAGCGCCGGGCATCGCGCTGTTGACCACCACTTCGATGTCTTCCGGGGAGCCGACCTTGACCGCGCGCGGCACCAGTTCCAGCAGGCTGGAGCCCGGCATGTCGGCGTGCACGGAAATATAGAAATCGGCATCGACCAGTCGCGGATCGTGCAGCTGGCCCTGCCAGTACGACGGCTTGGTCTGGGTCAGGTTGATGACGATGCACTGGTTCGGGATGACGTTGTCCAGCAGCGTGCGGATCATCTGGTCCAGCGTGACCAGCGACGCCGCCGGGTCGTGGTGGTTGTACTCGGGGATGTCGTTGAGCTCGACCTCCAGCGAGAAGGTCAGCAAACCACCGGCCAGCTCTGCGAGGAACAGGTACAGACGCTCCGGGTGTAAACGCGGGTGGGCGAGCAAGTGCGCCAGATTCGGGTACGCGCGGTTGACCGTGTTGAGCAGCCAGAACAGCGTGACGTCGCTGGAGCCGAATTCGGCGATCTGGTCGGCACGCTCGCGGCGGCGGCCCGACAGCGCCTTGCTCTTCGAATGCAGGGCGCCGAGCAGACGCTTGCCCAGACCGATCAGGGTTTCGTGGGTGCCCAGGTGCAAGGTCGGGTGCACGAAGTGGGTGTCGAGGCTGAAGCCGCCAATGTTGTTGCGCGACAGCCGCGCGATCGGGCAGTAGCTGTAGCCGTCCAGCGAGTCGCCGTCGATCAGCATGACCACGTTCAGGCGCAGGCTGGTGATCTCGTTTTCCAGATCGCCCTCGTTGAGGTCGGGCAGGGTGTCGAACTGCTTGCGGAAACGCCGCGCGCTTTTCTGTTCCTGGCCGTCCTCGACGTAATTGAGGCCGAACGGCTCCGGCAGTTTCAGGGCGGCGTAGACCTTGAAGTCATTGCCCTTGAGCAACTCGCGCAAATCCCGCGCCTCCGGCAGCGGATCGTGTGACGGCGCGTCGAACAGGCTGCCGTCGGGAAATACCAGTTTCAGCCGCTTGAATTGCAGGGATCCGCCAGCCAGCGCTTCTTCGTCGATCTGCATGGCCTGCACGCCCCAATGGAAGGGCGTGCTGCGCAGCGTCGATTCGGCCAGCTGGTGCTGATGGAATTCATCCTGATACTGGAAGTGCTGCGGCAGAAGAAACATGCCTTCGGACCACATCACGCGGCTCTGCTTACTCATGAACGCCTTCCACTAATGAATCGAACTTTGACTGCACGCCTTTCTGTGCGCTCTGTTGCGCAGAGTCCACGGCGGTGTCCTTGGCCTTTTGCACCATCGCGTCCTGCACCTGTTGGCTCAGGGGCGGATTGCCTGCATTGGCGGCGGGCTCGGCCGTGGGCATGACGTTGCTTTTGGCGAACTGCGCCTCGGTCTGCGGCTTGTTCAGCACGTCGTTGCCACGCACCGCCAGCACGTGGTTGTTGTCGACCAGCACACGCAGGCCGTCGGAGGAAAACCAGATGCCGTCCTTGCGCAGGGAGTTGGCATCGAAGGCGACTTTCCAGTGGCTTTTCTCGTCGGAGCGGAAGAACGCAGCGATGCCGACATAACCGGTGGCCTTGTTCAGCGGCCACTGGTCGATCTGGCCCATGCCCGGCAGCAACGTGATTTCCTGGCTGTCGATGAGCGTGTTGCCGAGGGCCTGCTGCGGGTTGTCCCACAGCGAATCGGCGTCGATGGACGCAAACCGCTCCAGCGCGGTGAGCTGATAGACCCGCAGCACAACCGACAGCGGCCGGCCGCTCTCATCGGGGTTCAGCTGGTTGCCGCCGTCGGCCGTCAGGATGACTTTTTCCTTGTCGCCGAACAGCATGTCGCCGGCCCACGTGTCATCGACGCGCTTGCTGGCCCGGTCGGTGATGCCGCAGGCGGTGAGCGCCATCACGACCGTCAAAAGGGTCACACGGGTGGCCCAGCCGGCCCCGGCGCAAAGACGTTCCCTGTTTCGCATGTTCATGACTGCTACCTATGAATGCTCAATCAAATCAAGCCGGATCACGTGAGGCTGTAGGCGAAATCGCCGTCGCTGCTCAGTTCGATGTTCAGGCTCTGAATCGGTTTGTCCTGGGCCATGCGTTCCAGCACGTGCTGGGACAGTTCCGGCATGAGGGTCTTGGACAGAATGTTGTCGATGTTGCGTGCGCCGCTGTCGACCTCGGTGCAGCGCGCGGCGATGGCCTTGACCAGCGCCTCGTCGTAGCCGAGCACCGCCTGATGGTTGCGCTCGAAGCGTTTGCGAATGCGCTCCAGCTTCAGCGCAACGATGCGCTCCAGAATCTCGTCCTGAACCGGGTAGTACGGCACGATGGTCAGGCGCCCCAGAAAGGCGGGCTTGAACACCTGGTTCAGCTCGTCGCGCAGGTCTTCGACGATCTCGTCCGGCGTCGGCTGCTCGGTGGTGTTCAGGCAGCGCTGCATGATTCGATCGGTGCCGGTGTTGGAGGTAAGGATGATCACCGTGTTGCGGAAGTTGATCTCGCGACCTTCGCCGTCATCCAGTACGCCCTTGTCGAACACCTGAAAGAACAGCTCAAGCACGTCCGGGTGGGCTTTCTCCACTTCGTCCAGCAGCACCACGCTGTAGGGTTTGCGCCGCACTGCTTCGGTCAGCACGCCGCCTTCGCCGTAACCGACGTAGCCGGGAGGTGAACCCTTGAGACTGGAAACGGTGTGGGCTTCCTGGTACTCGGACATGTTGATGGTGATGACGTTACGCTCGCCGCCGTACAGGGTGTCGGCCAGCGCCAGAGCGGTTTCGGTCTTGCCGACGCCGCTCGGTCCCAGCAGCAGGAACACGCCGATGGGCTTGTTAGGGTCTTCCATGCGCGCCCGGGAGATCTTGATGCGTTTGCCGATCTCCGCCAGGGCGTGATCTTGCCCGAGTACGCGTTCGCCCAGCAGTGCCGGCAGGCGCTGCACGGTGTCGATTTCGTTGCGCAGCATCTTGCCCAGCGGGATGCCGGTCCAGCCGGAAATCACCTCGCCGATGGTGCCGCCGTCGACCAGTGCGTGGACCAGCGGCTGCTCGCCCTGAACGGCTGACAGCTCGGCGCGCACGGCGGAAATCTCGCTGACATCGGGTGTCTCGACGCTGCCCAGTTCAGCGAGTTTCTTGACCAGATCCAGCTCGCGCTGCCATTGCTGCTCCAGGGTCTCGCGGGTGTTCTGGACGCTCTGCAATTCTTCGTTCAGCGCGGCCAGACGGCGGGAGTGGTCGCTGCCTTTGGCGGCTTCCTGCTGCAGCACGGCGATCTCGGCCTGGACGTTGTCGATCTGGCGCTTGCAGTCTTCCAGCGGGCCGGGCTGCGCCGACTGCGCCAGGGCTACGCGGGCGCAGGCGGTGTCGAGCACGCTGACGGCTTTGTCCGGCAACTGACGCCCGGTGATGTAGCGGTTGGACAGGCGCACGGCCTGCACCAGCGCTTCGTCCATGACCGTGACTTTGTGGTGCTCCTGCATTTTGCCGAGCAGGCCACGGAGCATGTAAATGGCTTTGTCTTCGTCCGGCTCCTCCACCTTGACCACCTGGAAACGGCGGGCGAGGGCGGCGTCTTTCTCGAAGTACTTTTTGTACTCCGCCCAGGTAGTCGCGGCGATGGTGCGCAGCTCGCCACGGGCCAGTGCCGGTTTCAGCAGGTTGGCGGCATCGTTCTGCCCGGCCTGACCACCGGAGCCGATCAGGGTGTGGGCTTCGTCGATAAACAGAATGATCGGGTGCAGGCTGCGTTTGGTTTCTTCGATGACCGACTTCAGGCGGTTTTCGAACTCGCCTTTGACCCCGGCGCCGGCTTGCAGCAGGCCCAGATCGAGGGTGTGAATCGCCACATCCTTGAGCACCGACGGCACGTCGCCCTGAACGATGCGCAACGCCAGGCCTTCGACGACGGCGGTTTTACCCACGCCGGCTTCACCGGTGAGGATCGGGTTGTTCTGCCGGCGACGGGTCAGAATGTCGACCATCTGCCGCACTTCGAACTCGCGGCCCAGCACCGGATCGATGCGACCGTCGCGGGCGCTCTGGGTCAGGTTGATGGTGTATTGATCCAGCCCCGGCGTTTTGCCGTTGCCTTGAACAGTGCGGCCATTGGCGGCTTTCGGGCTTTCCAGCGGACTGGCCAGCCCCGATTCCGGGCTGCCTTCCACCAGCGCCGCGAGGTTGACCCGCAGGTCGTCGGCGTTGATTTTGTCCAGCTCTGGCGCCGAGGCGACGACCACGCGGTGCAGCTCGTCATCGTCCAGCAACGCTTGAATCAGGTAGCCGGTGCGGATCTGGCTCTGGCCGAATTCGATGGAGGCCAAAACCCAGGCCTGCTCGATCATCCGAGTGATGTGCGGCGACAGGGCCGGCGTGCGCGTGTTGCCTTTCTTGAAGGTGCCGAGGGCGGTGACCAACTGCGCCTGCAGGCGCTCGGGGACCACGTCGTAGTGACGAAGGATCGCCGGCAGATCGTTGTCGTTGTTTTCCAGCAGCTGCAGCAGCAAGTGCTCGACTTCAACGTCGTAATGATTTTCTGACAAGCACAGGGCGGCAGCGCCTTCTGTGGCTGTGCGACTGGTTTCGTTCAGTTTGGCGAACAGCGACTTCAGGTTCACAGTGATACCCCATCAAAAGGAATATGGAAAAGAGCACAACGGGCCGGCTCGACATCGGCGCCCGGACGTTTCAACCAGCCCAGCCAGCCCAGCGCGACGTTGCCCTGCCGGCCGATTTTCGCCAGCGGCACCGCCTCGCGCTTGAGGGTCGGCGCGATCTGGAAATCCAGGTGCGCGCCAACGTAAAAACGCACCAGCTCCACCAGCTTCTGGTAGTCCTCGGTGCCGGGCTGAAAACGCTGATAGTCGGCCAGCGTCAACGGGCCGATGTCGATGCGCACGGTGGACTGGTAATCCCAGACCCGGTTGCCGACCCCGGCGCTTTGCCCGAGGGCGGCATTCTTGCGGCCCAGCTGGGTGCACTGGCTGACGTCGAGCTTCAGCCAGCGCCCGGCGAACTGCCGGACCTTGAACGGCAGCGAGAAGTAAAAGCTCAGCATCACTTGCAGGTTCAGCGCGTTGCGCGGCTTCTGCGCGAACATCCCCGAGAAATAGCTGAACAGCTCCCGACGCAGCGGTGAGCCTTCAGGGCCGAACTTCTGTTTCTGCGCCTGCGGGCCGAGGCCCACCAGGTGCAGCAGGTAGCGATCAAAGTCGGACGTGCCGTTGCGCTCGTACTCGATGTAAAACTTGTACTTCTGCCAGGCCTCGTAGAACAGCGTGGTCATGCGGTGCGAGAACACGTCGAGAAACGCGTGAGCAGCGTCGTCGCGGTACTGAATGTGGCGCTCCAGCAACAGCTCGGTGTACGGGCGCGGCAACACGCCGGACGGCCCGACCAGCCCCATGAACGTCACCTGCACTTCGGTCAGCGGCAGCCCGGCCGCAGACACCTTGCCTTCACGCTCGAATTTCAGATCGCTGACTTCGCTCGCCGGGAAATTCAGCGACAGCTGCGAACGAAAGCGCAACGGGTCTTCATGGGGCCGCGTCTGCAGGTCCATTTGCCCGTTCCTGCTGTAATGCAGGCGGAGCAAACGCACCAACTGAAAGAATTCGAATCGGTGCGGCTCAGCCCGTGCCTGGTCGATCAGACCAGGGGTTGATCGCCGGTTCGCGGGGGCCATCGGACCACTCTCTTTTCGCGCTGCAAGGTGCGCAGGGTTAATTGGGTAAAACTGTTGATCGAGCAGTACTGGCCGAAGAAATGGTCGAGCACCATGCCGAACAGAAACACGCCGCTGCCGGTGTACTGGCTTTCATCGAACTTGAGGGTGATGCCCACGCCGCGCACGAAGTTCGGACGCGGGTGGCCGATCCGCGCGACCACCGGCTCGCTGCTGACCGAGACAATGCCGTTGATCTGCTTACGGATCGCCGAGGTGTTGCGGTAGTTGTAGAGCGACAGCAATTCCAGCAGCACGTCGCGGCCTTTGCTGACCAGCGACATGTGGTTCAGCGACAGGTGCGAGACCAGGCGCCAGATCACGCCGTTGCCCAGTGGCACGCGCACCGACGCGGTGGGTTTGCGCAGGCAGCGGATGTCGTCGATGACCGAGCCTGCCGGGACGCTGAAATCCCCGCGCGCGCCACCGAAGGGCAGCAGCGAAGGCAGGTCCCGGTTGCTGCAGGTCAGGCGGATGCTCAAGGTATCGCTGGCCGAGTTGATCAGCTCCAGATCTCGGTCAACCACACGAATGAACATGTCGGTGCCGTCCCGTTGTCGGCTCTGGGAGGGGCGTCGGCGGGCGATCCAGAAGCTGTTGCCCGGACCCTGATCGGCGCGCGGCTCGAAGAACGGATGACAGCTGCTGACCTGCTCCAGGCCGCCGACTTTCTTGACCCGGCGCACGCGGTCAATGGACACCACCTCGGCTGTGTTTTGCATGCGCACGTCCGGGATGATGGCGTATTCATGCTGAGCATGGGTCAGGGTGATCGGCTCGGCCTGCTGGCGGAACAGGTTGATGATCGGCGTGCAGTTGAGCTTGAAGTTGGCGCGGCCGATGTTCTGGGTCAGACGGGCCAGGCGGTCGTGCAGGTCGTAGTCGGAAAAGTAGAAATTGATCTCGACCTTGCCCAGCTTCTTGCCCGCCAGAATGCGGCGGAAACCGGACAGGTCGAAGAACATGAACTTGTCCGGGAAGGTGAAGTATTCGTGCAGCAGCCGGTAGCCGAGGAACGAACGCTCCGAATAATCCACCAGCCCTTCATCCAGACCGTAACCAACCGCCTTCAGCGCGTCGGCCGGCAGGGCCACTTCGCGCATGCGGCCGTCGTCTTCAAAGGTCAGCGTGGCTTTGGCCAGGTTGTTGAAGAGCAACTCGTACAGCTGCAGCATCAGCGTGCTTTCGCCATCGAGGAAGAAGCGCAACGAGTCCAGCTCCATCTGGCCGAACAGCACGTCGGAGGTCGCCGTCAGGCCGATGCGCAAACGCGCCACCAAGTCCGCGCTATGGCCGTTGAACGCCGAGCGTTCCATCTCCACGAACGAGGCCTGCTGCACGCTGATCGGCCACAGGTCGACCGGGTAGCACGTGCGGAACTTGCACACCACGCTGTCGATGGGCGTGGCATGAATCTCGGTGTGACGGGCGACGCGATAGGCGTCGGTGACTTTCTCGTTCTTGCCCAGGGTGAACTCGACGATGGACATCGACGGGGTAGGGCGCAGGTAGTGCGGGTACAGCACCTCAAGGAACGACTCGACGATTTCCGGAAACTCGTCATCGAGCTTCTTGTGCACCCGTGCCGCGAGAAACGAAAACGCCTCGATCAACCGCTCGGTATGCGGGTCCTCGCAGTTATCGCCCTCGATGAGCAACCGCGAGGCGATTTTCGGGTACTGGCTCGCGAACTCCTGGCCCAGAAAGCGCAGGTGCGACAGTTCCTTTTCGTAATAGGGGAGCAGGTCGTCGAGCATCAGTTGAGGTTCTGTACTGTGTATTCCTGGGTATTGACCTGCAACACCGCGTCAAAGGAAACCTGACGGGAGATGTCTTGCAGGCGCAGTACGGCGTCAACGCGAAAGGTCAGCATGCGTTGGCCGGTTTGTTGTGCGAGCAGTTGAACCTTGACGCTGCGAAAGCGCCGGTCGCCGTCGGAAATCGCTTTCTCCAGCTGCTGCTGAATCAGGTAGCGGTCCTGCGGGTCGAGCACGCTTTTGCTGGTGAAATCGGGCATGCCGTAGTCGAGGATCGTCCCCGGCAGTTGCGGAAAACCGGCGAGTTCGCCAGCCACCAGGGACTGACGGGTGTTCACCAGGATTTCCAGGTCCCGCACGATGCTGGCCTTGTAATCGGCCAGCGAACACAAGCGTTGCGCCGAGGCTTCAACGGACTGGTGCGGACGGTCGTCCAGCAACCGGTCCAGCAGTGACGGCAACAGCTTGTGTTGGCTACTCATGTTGCCTCCCTGGCAGACCCGATTCGGTTAACCGCGTGTGGATTGCGGCAGTTCGGCGACCAGTCGCAGCGACGCCGTCAGTTCATCCAGTTGGTAGTGCGGACGCAGGTACGTCACGGCCTTGTACACGCCAGGCTTGCCCGGCACTTCGAAGACTTCGGCACGGGCTTCACGCAGCGGGAACTTGGCCTTGGCTTCCTGACTGGCGGTGTCGTCGAGCAGCACGTAGCTGGACAGCCACTTGTTGAGGAACATCTCGACGTCTTTGCGCGAAGCGAAGCTACCGACCTTGTCGCGCATGATCGCCTTCATGTAGTGAGCGATGCGCGAGGTGGCGAAGATGTATTGCAACTGCGCCGAGAGACGGGCGTTGGCATTGGCGATGTCGGTGTTGTACTGCTTTTGCTTCTGCGTCGACTGGGTGCCGAAGAACGCCGCGTAGTCGGTGCCCTTGCAGTGCACCAGCGGAATGAAACCGAGGTCGGAGAGTTCTTTCTCGCGGCGGTCGGTAATCGCGATTTCGGTCGGGCACTTGAGGGCGATTTCGCCGTCGTCGGTCTTGAACGTGTGGGTCGGCAGACCTTCCACCAGACCGCCGCCTTCCACGCCACGAATCGCCACGCACCAGCCGTAGCGGGAGAACGCGTCGGTGACGCGAGTGCCGAGGGCGTAGGCAGCGTTCATCCACAGGTATTTGTTGTGGTCGCGGCCATCGACGCTTTCGACGAAGTTGAATTCCTCGACCGGCGTGGTATCCGGGCCATACGGCAGGCGACCCAGCACGTGGGGCAGGGTCAGGCCGACATAACGGGAGTCTTCGGAATTACGGAAGGACTTCCACTTGGCGTATTCGACGGTGTCGAAGATCTTCGCCAGGTCACGCGGGCCGGACATGTCGGTGAACGAGTCCCAGCCAAACAGCTCAGGCGACGCCGCCGAAATGAATGGCGCGTGGGCCGCGGCGGCGACGTGGGAGATCTCTTCGAGCAGGTACATGTCTTCCGGGTTACGGTTGAACTCGTAATCACCCAGCAGCATGCCGAATGGTGCGCCACCAAAGGTGCCGTACTCTTCTTCGTAAATCTTCTTGAAGAGCGCGCTCTGGTCGAATTCGGACGAGGCCTTGAGGTCACGGACCAGGTCTTTCTTCGACGCATTGAGCAGGTGAATCTTCAGCGTGGTGCTGGTCTCGGTCTGGTCGACCTGGTATTTCAGACCACGCCAGGACGCTTCCAGCTGCTGGAATTCACGGGCGTGCATGATCTCGTTCATCTGCTCGGAGAGCATCGAATCGATCTCGGCGATGCGCGCATCGAGCACGGCGATCAGGTCTTTGCTTGGCGTCATTTCGCCTTCGAGCACCTGGCCCACCAGCTCGCCGATCAGATCACGGGTACGGGTGCGTTCGGTTTCGGAGCGGGCAACACGGCTTTCGGAAATGATGCTGTCGAGCAGCGAAGACTGCGGGGCGAAGTTTTCCACTTCAACCAGATCAGTGTCCTGCTGGGCCACGGTTTGTTTGTCGTTCATGGTCGTGCTCCTGCTTACTCTTTGGCGTCGGTGGCGGGAACGGCGGCTTCACGACCGAATTCCTTGCCCAGCGTTTTCAGCTTCTCGGTGTTCTGCAACACGTCCATCAACAGCTCTTCAAGCTTGTCGTTGCCGCCCATCTTGTTGCGCAGATCGGCAAGCTTGTTGCGCACTTCCAGCAGCTTGCGCAGCGGCTCGACTTGCTTGACCACGTTCTGCGGTTCGAAGTCTTCGAGGGCGTTGAAGTTGAGCTCGACGCCCAGCTGCGTGCCGTTCTTGGCCAGCGTGTTGTCGACGCGATAGGCCAGGCGCGGCTTGATGCCTTTGAGCACGCCATTGAAGTTGTCGCGGTCGATGAAGATGAATTTGCGATCCTTGAGCTTGGGCAGTGGCTCAAGGGGGTTGCCGGAAAAATCGCCCAGCACGCCGACGACAAAGGGCAGCTCTTTCTTTTCCTGAGCATCGCCGATGTCGACGTCGTAGGTGATGTGGACCCGAGGGGCGCGAACGCGGTCGAGTTTGTGCTGGGTACTTTCCTTCTTCGCCATCGTGTTCTCCTGTGCGAGCAACTCGCTGCAAGTCATTTTGCGTGTCGGCTCGACGTTGAGCCGAGTGCTTTACAGTCCTTCGATCGTCATCAGCAGGCGCTGACGAATCTCATCTTTCATGTCCATGATGCTGTCCTGGCCCACCAGTTCTTCAAAACTGGCGTTCCCGGCAATCTGCGTGCTGCTGCGAATGACCGAGTCGTCCGGCAGCGTCGAGCGCACCGGGGAGCTGATCACGCAGAACGGCAGGTCGCCAAAATCCTTCAGTCGCTCAAAACTCACCGGAAACCGCAGGCCGTCAAACAAACGCCCAAGGCCCGGTGATTTGCTGACGCAGTAAAACAGCACCAGGTAGTGCACGACGAAACGGTACAACTCGGCGCTGCTGCGGTTGGGGTCTTTGATGACGCTGCGAAAGCGCGCCAAGTCAAAGGAGTTGAACCCGATCACCCAGCGCGTCGGGCTGGTGATGCGGATGGTCTGACCGCTGTCGGCCAGGACCTTGTCGTATTCCAGCGGAAACAGCTCGGGTGTGGTGCTGATCAGGTTCAGCGGCACTTCCATCTCATTGACCAACTGGAACGGAGACGCCGAACCAATCCTGTCGTACAGCTCTTTGAGTTCCTTGAAGTGATGCTGGGTCTCCCGACCACTGCTGCGCTGGGCACCCTGGAGGTACTCACCAAACAGATTCTGCGGACGAATCAGCAGCGCCAGCGTGGCCAGGTAATCGGACGCCTGTGCTTTAAGCACGTCGGAAATAGCCCGGGTCTGGCTGCGCAGCTTTATGAGTGCTTCTACGTCAAACGTTTGAGTCATTGGTACATCGTCCCTGAACCCTTCTCAACAATGCGGCGAATGCGGCGAAACATAGTGAAGAGATCGCGTCGCCCGGCTGGCACACCTTCTCGAAAAGCTGATTCGGATGAAAGTCATCCCGAAAACTCAATGCGAAGGTTAGGCACATGAAACGTGGCCGAACACCGATAGCTAGTAGCCAGCAGTGTCAGCTCAGGCAGTTAATTGTGTGGGAAAGTTCCTACAGACGCGAAGTTTTTCTCACATTTGATACAGCTCGCAATGATGTCTCAAGGCTACTAGGGGACTTTATGGGGTGGTCGGAATGGCTCTAGCCCTTGTGGATCAAGGGCTGCAGGGTTTTATTGGATCCCTTCGGCAGGTGTAAAGAAAAGCGCGGAAAGGTGAACCGGTTCACCTACTGATCTGAACTAAGCGGGCAACTAAGGAAAATGAGTGGAAACGAGTGGGGCGGAGGGGGTGGCAAGTCTCGGGATTTTTTTGCGGAAATTGGATTTTTTCGGGGGAGGGGTGATGTAGTTTGCGCAGGTTCGGCTTGAGTCTTTGGCTTGGGTCGAACGTGTTTTTGTGGACGTTATTTATCAAGGAGCGGGGCTATGGAAATGCGAGGTTGGTTGAGGGCGATTCTGGGTCGCGAGGGGCGGGTGGAGGAGGTTGTGCCAGGGCCGAAGTCAGAGTCAGCTTCTGCCGACGGCAAGGAGCAGGGGCAGGAGGAGCCGTTATCGCGGGTGCAGCAACTTCTCAGCGGGTTGCCGGTTTGTCAGGCGCCTGGTGCGTTCGCGACGCCGCCGCCCGTTTGTCCTTCGGTCTGGGAAAGAGACAAGGCATTACTCGCCAGGTATCACGCCTATGTGGACGACGCCGAGAAGATTGGCTGGCGAGCGCTGCCGGACCCTACTCAGGAAGAGGGACGTGCGCTTGCAGCGCAATGGCGGTCCAGGGCGATCGACCTTTCCAACGCCAAAGCCACCGAGCAATGTGACGGAATTTACTGGTACTTCCAAAGCGCAGCCATCGCTTCACTGTTCGCGGACGGACCGGAATCGGAAGCCTTTGCCCGCTACAGGAGAGATGCGGAATCGTATCGGGGATGGCGCAGGGTGAGCGGTCAGGTGCGGTTGTTTGATGAGTATGTGAGCGTGATTGCGTCTGGCCCATAGCTCAAGCCGGGCGCTGAGTGAAGGGCTGACTGGACCCTTTGGGCTAGACCGCTTCGCGAGCAAGGCCCGACTGGTCTCATGTGGGCCACGGATCCGGGACACACTGCAGATTCTGTGGGAGTGAGCTTGCTCACGAAGAGGCCAGTGCACTCAGCAGATATCCGTCGGCTGGAATACCATTCGCGAGCAAGCTTGCTCCCACGGGATGGTGGGGTGAGCCGATATGTTGGCCAGTTTCGGAAAACTTGTGGGAGTGACCGGAGTGGCGCTTCACCGTGCTCACGAAGAGGTCTTCAGATGTCCCGCTGCTCATCGACGTACAAGGATTTGTAGCGCGCCATGGCATCGTTGAGTCGGCGCTTCAGGTAATCATTGGTGTGCCCAAGCGCCGCCAGGATCTGCGCAGATTCCTCGTGATAAGACGCGCGCTTTTCCAACGACCACGTCGATGGCGCGGATTGGAGATTGGTGATCCGGTCGCACAGTTTGATCGCTGCCGCTTCCCGGGAATGCGCGGCGATCGCCTGGAAATAGCGCTCGTCCGAGAACGGCACGATCAGGTTCTTGCTCAGGCAGGCGACAGTCGATGCGACAACGGCGCCGAACACTTCAGCCAATGCCTCCTCCGAGATCGCGGTGTCCTCGATCACGTCGTGCAGCAGCGCGGCAGGCATGGCGATTGCCAGATCACCGATGTCACTTTCCCGGTCCGCGAAAATCAGCTCGTTGGCGACCATCGCAACATGGGTGGTGTACGGCAGATTCGATCCCTTCATCATCTGCCCGACGTGGGCGTGAGAAGCGAACAGCCAGGCTTTGTTGTAGAGATGCTGCAGATCGGTGGACGTCAATCAATTCACTCCTGAGATCGGGGAGATGGGCGGTGAAGGCTTTCCAGGGGCTGGCCGTCGGGGAGCTTGATTTTTAAACCGCGACCGATCTGGATGCCGATGTAGTAAGCGATGCCGAGTGCATGGGCAAGCTCCGGATCCGTCTCCTCGAACTCCTTCCCGGCCAACGCGCCAATGGTCAGTCTGTGCAGGCGGCTCTTGTCTCTTTCGGTGCCCAGCAAGACGTTTCTGATGAAGTCGAGCTGGATCAGCGCGCTTGCGTAAAGGGGGAACGCTGGACACGATGCCTCCCTCTGGCGCGTGATCGCTATGGCTTCGTCGATGTAGTCGATGGCTTTTTTCAACGGGTCGTTTCCCTGTCGTACGGAGGCGTTTGCTAGATCGCGGTGCCTCTGTTCCAACCTGGCTTTTGCATCAGCAATTCGTCCAGCTCCCTCCGGCGGCAACGGTTGACGAATTCAAGCGCTGAGGCGAGATCGTGGTGGAAGCGTTCGAACATTTGTTGGTCTATTGCGTAATATTCTTCGTAGTCCACAAAGCCGCTGCTTACCGGAAATGATACGTAGAACTGGCCTGAGGTTTCTTCGACTCCCAGGGAGAACATTTCTTCTCGGTTTACGTGGATCCGGGTGAATTTCATGCTGAGGTACCTAACGATGGTCTTTGGATTCGCCGCAATGCTAGCAAGCGAAGCCTCGTTTCGAGCCTGGCTTTTGCATCAGCAACTCGTCCATCTCTCGCCGACGGCAACGGTTGACGAATTCAAGCGCTGAGGCGAGATCGTGGTGGAAGCGTTCGGACATCTGTTGGTCTATTGCGTAATATTCTTCGTACTCGATCAAGCCGTTGAAAACAGGGAAAGCCACAAAGAACTGGCCTGAGGTTTCTTCGATGCCAAGACAGAACCTTTCTTCTCGGTTTACGTAAGTGTCGCTGAATGTCATCGTTCGTAGGGCTCCAGTTTGCTTGCTAAAGCAGCTTTAGCGCTGCCTCATTATGCAATATCTGATAAAGCTCGCTGCGCAAAGCTTTACACAGGTTGGTTGTCGTTGAGCAAGGCGGTGCGAATGAGGTCGAGTTTTTGTCTGGTCAACCGTCAGTGATCGACGATGAATGTATGTGCTTATGGGCTAGGGAACGGTAATGATTGATGCGCATAATCTCAAGAAGGTCAGTTGGACATTGCTAACATTCCTTTTATCCATGATGGCCCTAGGTCCATCAAATCTTGAATATTTCTGGCGTCTGTACCTCGTGGTGGCCCTACTAGCGATTCTGTGGACCCTCTACCTGGTTTATTTTTGTGAGAGATTTACCGTTTATATGATTTCGCTGGTCGTGGCGTTTTTAGGCGCGTTTTGTTTACCAGTCTGCTCGGTCGCGTATCTCGCTGCAGGAAGCATCTGGGGCAAAGAGGGTCTTTTGCCCTTATTGCTAGGGTGCGCGCCGGTTGGTATCACGCTGCTGACCTACTATGCACTGGCCAGAGGTAGATCATCCTTTCATCCGTTCGAATATGACGGGCTAAAAGTTCAGCCGAGGTATGAGAATAGACAGCGATCAGTTGCCTCGTATAATCCCGTGTTAGTTGCCGGGGCTACAACCTTGGCGGCAAGTATTACTATAAATTCACTCGGCCATTTAACTGCTGCAATGGTCGCTATGGTTGGACTGCAGGCGTTTTGCATCGCCGCGTTGTTTCACGCTCGGCACATCATCAGGGGGCTACGCGCGCTCCGCCTTCAAGAACAATCAATGCCTACGCCCTACACGTTCATGCAAATTGACCAAATCCGTGAAGCGCGGAGTCGTTGGTATTTGAGCAGATGGTTCACGTCGATCGCGTCTTGAGGGTGTCGCAGGATGACTGATTGCTCGATGATTCGTCTCGACTTGGTTTGGTGGGTATTTCGCATCGCTGATTTGTGAACGGTTATAGCGACGGAAACGGCGCGGTGTGGGTTGACCTCATCCGATAGCCCGGCGGGATGGAGCCGGAAGGCATTTGCAGGCCACAGTTAGATCGCTTCGAAGGCTTGCTCAGCCTCGATAATGATCGAACCCAGTCTCAAGTTGTAAGGCCACTGATCGGTAATGACTCTACCCATTCCGAGTTTACGGTGGCTGATCAGTTCCGGGATCTCGTCTCGCAAAATCAGGTGCAAAGCCTTCAGTAATTCTGCTTTGAAACGATTGAGCTGATCTACGGTGGTGATCTCAACAATCGCCTGCGTCCGCTCGGTCAGTGCGCAATCAATGGCACGAATGGCCGCTTCTATTTTTTGTTTGGCGGTTTCGCTGCGGTTCATGGTGGTGGCGTCCTGCATGACTTTTCTTCCGTTTCCAGGATTCAAAACATCCCCGCGCACGTGACCAAGACTGTCGGCAGCATACCGGTGATGTGCGCCGGTTGGGGAGGGCGGGCGTTGCTCAAGCCAACCAAACGCCATCAGCGCCTAGTCGTTTTGAGACATGAATTCACGCATCCATTTCAGGGCCGGCGTTTTTCCTCCCGTGAGCTCAATGCAAAAAGTAGCAAACGCCAGCTCAAGCGCTTCGTACGCCTGGAGGCCTCGCTCACTAAAGCGGTATCGCCCTGGAATCTGGCCCCACTCCCAAGGCGTCGTAATCGCCCCTTCCATGACGAGCTTTAGCAGAGGCTTCAGTTCAGCGTATAGCTCCGCTGCCTCAGCATCGAGATCGGCATAGGCCTTGAGCTCGGTTTCCAGGTTGAGTGCTGCAGCTTTAAGCTGGATATTGCTCATGGTGAATTCCTTCGCATGCAGCTGGGCGCTATTCAATGCGAAGCCAGCGCAACGTGGACGCAGAAAAGGGGGGCCGCTGAAGCAACCCTAGTGGGGCCGATCGAGATGTCTACTACGCACCCTCGCATAGTGGAGAGAGCAGTCGGGATTGCCTTTACTCAGAATTCTGGGTTTTATTCCTGGATTCGATCCATAGTTTTAGCGACGTTGGTTCGCCGCCGGTCACTTCCATCGAAAAATCAGCGTACGCGTCTTCAAGCTCGCCGTACTGTTGAAGGTTTTTCTCGGTAAAGCGATAGTGGCCAGGTACTGCTCCTACCTGAATGGGTTCGGATAGGTTGCCTGCTTTCGCCAGCTCCAATAACGGCTTTAAATCGGAATTGAGGGCAGCGGCTTCGGGATCTATTTTTGAGTATTGATCGAGCTTATGCTGGAGAACCAAGGCAGTGCGTCTTAGTCTGGTGATATTCATCGCTAATTCCCTACCATCCGGGTTGTCCGGCTGTGCGCCAAGCCCGTTCACTTTCATGCCCGCAGGTTGGAGCGGAGACAGATGAGCGTTGCCGCTGAGGCTAGCACGCATTGGTTCAGGCAACAGGGTGCGAATTGTCGGCCCCTGTTTCCTCATTAGCAGATGTCGATCCAGTCTCGCGTCTTTGATCCAGAAGGGTGTCATATCGCGACGTCAGGCTAGCACAAAACGTGAATAACCAAATGACCCAGGCGCCGGGGTGAAGCTAATGACAGTGGTCTGGGGAAGGTGGGTTGTCACTTCATCTGTTCTCGAAGCCACTTCAAAGCTGGCGTCTCTCCCCCTCTTGCCTCAATCGAAAAGTCCGCGAATGCATTTTCCAGGTCGCGATATTGCTGGAGGTTTCTCTCTGTAAAGCGATAACGCCCCGGCACGTCTCGCACTTCTAGCGGGGTCGTGAGAGTGCCAGCTTTTGCTTGTATCAATAATGGCTTCAAGTCAGCATGAAGAGCCGCGGCTTCTGGATCTATCTTGGAATGTATCAACAGCTGGTATTCAAGTGCAATGGCTAGTTCTTTGAGTCTTGGGATGTTCATGGTTAATTCCTGATTGGACCTATAGGTTTGACGGATGACCAATCTCCGCGATTTGGAATAAAGTAGAACGCCGTGCTGCTGGGTACCGGAGGTTATCCATTTCCAGCAGCTGCTGCCATCACTATGTTTGGCTTGAGAGTGTCAGTCAGGCGAACCTCTCACATCTCCAGGCTTTTGGATAAGCAACTCGTCCAGTTGTCTGTTTCGACATTTCGTGACAAACGCTAATGCAGCGTTAAGGTCCTTTTTAAATAGTTCGAGCTGTGCATGACTAATCTCGTAATACTCTTCATAGTCAGTCATACCGTTAGTCACCGGAATTGAAGCATAAATTTTCCCAGAGGACTCCTCAATACCTAGGGAAAAGCGCTCCTCGCGATTAAAGTAAATGTCTGTAAATTTCATAAGGTTCTTTTCGGTAGTAGAGTGGTCATAAATCGATCCGCGGATAATTTGCCGGGATCAATAATGGAGTGAAAGTTTTCAACTAAGGTCACAGGTCCTGAAATTACAATCAGCTTTCACGGGCCCGGCATGCCTCTGTCAAAGCTTCAAGCGAAAGTGCCATGTGGCGAAGGCATCGCTAAAGATTGTTAGGCACGAAATTCGGACCTTCAAGCTTATCTCGGACCCATGATGCCAAGCGCATCAATGGCTCCCAGAGCCCTTGCTTACTATTCCACGACGCGCCTCCCCACCGAGTATCGGTAATCAATTCAGCTTTGTTAACCTCCAACTCCTGCTTAAGCATACCTGCGACGACGTCTGTGTCCATTTCAAAAAGCTCACGATACTTGCCATTTGGATTTAGCCTCTTTTGGGCCAAACAATCGTGGTAAAAACAGATCCAGTCAGATACAGCATAGATCGCTCGATTTTTGTCTGGATAGGTTTTCAGAACTATCAACATTGCTGTTACTAATTCGCCCGGAAACGTTTTATCTTTAGTCTTTGTCCAATAGTCGAGCACCAGCAAGTTGAAGGCCGCTCTCACGTTTTGCGGTTCGTCTGTGTCTCTCTTAGCTTCTTGAAAATAGAAAGGCTCGCCGACGATAAATTTGTCGAGTGCGCCGTCCGCTAGCGCGATCAGCAACACATTGTCCAGGTTATCTGTCATTGGGTTCACGTCCTTGCGCAGTCAATTGCACGGATGGCCACCTGTTTTTTTTGGCGGTTTCCCTGCGGTTCATAGTGGGGGTGGCATCCGGCATGATTAATCCTTTCGTTTCCAGGGCCCAAGGCCTACCCGGGGCACGTGACCACACTCCCGCTAGCATACCGGTGATGCGCGCCGGCCGGGTAGGATGAGCTCCTCAGCTTGAAGCTAGATATTAGCTATGGTGAATTTGCTCCGCACGCAGCTGTGTTTCCAAGCCAAGCGCGTGTTCGCTGATCGCCATGGAGATGTGCCGATTTATGTTCACCTGGATGAGCAATCCGCCATTTTTTTACTCGATTCAAGTAGCGTGCAAGAATGCGATTAAGCAATCACCAAGGATGCGTTTATGACTCTGCCCCACTTTACCTACCATCCCGATCCCGTCGGTACCGGTTCGGTGCAACCTTCTTCCGTCACGTGCGTGAGTTGCAATCAGGCCCGCGGCTACATATACGCAGGGCCGGTATACGCCATTGAGGAATACGAAAACTGCATCTGCCCTTGGTGCATTGCCGACGGGAGTGCGCACCAGCGCCTGGGCGCGACGTTTGTCGATGACGAGAGCGTTGGCCTGGATGGCGATGACACGCTGAGCGAGGCGCAGATCGCCGAAGTCTGTCAGCGCACGCCTGGTTTCAGCGGGTGGCAGCAAGAATGCTGGTTCACTCACTGCGACGACGCGGCCGAATTCATCGGTAAGGCCGGCCACAAAGAGTTGATTGAAATGGGCCCGGCAGCCATCGCCGCCGTTCAGGACTCAACGGGATTGGAGGAGGGGCCGCAGTGGCAAGCGTTTTTAAATGCTCTGGATAAGGATCATGGCCCTACCGCCTACCTGTTCAAATGTCGTCACTGCGCCACGCTGGGCGCTTATCAAGACAACCATTGACGCCAAATGTTGAAGTCTATGAATAAAACAGAATGGCAAGCTCTCAAGCTCAGGCTTAAAAAGTACTTCGCGATTTTCTTCCTGGTCTGCCTCGGAGGGGCACTTATCTATGGCTACATCCACAAACCTGAGCTTCCTCCTCAAATAGTCCTGAAGCAAAACTTCATACCAGGGGAGTGGCTTTATATCGTGGAGGAGGGGAGGGACCCTTCAGATCCCAAGTGGCTAAAGTTCTACATGGATCATCGTGAATCGACTGACGAAACCATGAAGGTGTATTTGGGCAAGACCCCGCCCTTCCTGGTCTCGGACACCGACTTGAAAGACGTGGAAATCCAACGTGTCCCCAACGGCCTGCATATCAAGCTGAAAGGAGCCATCTCGGATTACAGCAGCGACCTTTACCTGAAAGACGGGGACACTTACACCACTTACCGTGTAAGCCTTGAACAGGTCGAAACCCGACCGCCTTTGCTGAGCGGTCGGTGAGCTTATTTCAACAAGGCGATCACTGCGCAGGCCAGCATGATCAACAGCGCCGGCCATTGCATCGGTATAAAAAAGAAGTGGTGGCGAACGCCATCGGGGTGAAGCTCGCGATTCAACACAAAACCCAGCACAACGTTGATGGCTGAACCAATACCCAAGCCCATCAAGAGTTGCATGAGCGATGTATTTCCGGGCTTAACGCTGGAATCCGGCCATAACCACATCATTAACATCAACATCGCTAATGGTGTGAACAACGTCATCCAGCCTGCGCCCCGATAGATCATCATCGGACGTTCATCTCAAAAACATTAGCGGCTGGTTTGCGTGCCTGCTCTTCAACTGCCAACACGACATCAAGCGTGTTGAGGAACAGGTCATGGCTCAGGATGCCGGTGGCGATGGTTGACAATACGGGTTTGCCGTTCTCATCCTTGATCACTACATTTTCGGTCCAGGCGCTGAGGTCTACCGTGCGCAGCGACGACACCGGCACTTTCTTGCCTTGGTACTCGAAGAAGTCCCGGCTCACAAGAATTGGCGCCGTTGTCACTTTAAGGAAGTTGCCGGTTACTCGCTTGCCCCAGACTTGCTTTGAACTGATGCAGTTGAAGGTGACCGACTGGCCCGCCTCCAGCGCTTCGGCCACAGCCGGCAGGCGTGCGCGGACGTGTAAGTCACGGACCAGTTCCTGAAATGCCTGGAAGCCTTTCAATGTATCAACCACTCGATGAAAGGGCTCTGAGGCATTACGACGATAGGCCAGGTTTGTGATCAGGCCGGTCAATACAGTTTGCCCGGAGCTGAACAGGTACAGGTCCTCTATCTCGGCAAACGCCGTGTAGTCGCGCTGGTCTTTAGTAATGCGCACGATGCCGTTTTCAAAAACTTCGTAGTCGGTACTGCGCAGCTTCTTGTGCCAAGCGGTGGTACCCAATAGGCATAGACCGATAAGGGCCAATAAGCCGGTCGTGAAACTAAATACGACGTCCTGGCTGGCGAAATTCATGGTCATCCCGCGGGAGGTGTGAAGCGTGACCGGGCCGTTATGGCCCATCTGCACAATCGTGCTCAGATAAAAGACGAACGCGGCGAGGCCCAAAAATACAACGGCCAATATCAGGCCGAAAATCAAAAAGGCCTTGCCCTGGCGGAACGTTGCGATCAGCTCGCCGGTGTCGGAAGAGGTGTGGGGGTTGTTTGGTTGCATGAGTGTTTGCGTCCTTGTCTTTGAATGGGTGCGCGGCCTTAGGCGCGGGGCAGGGTAGGTGGTGCTTTTTCTAGAGAGTGGAGCGGTGTAGCTGGATTCATGGCATACCCGGCGTGATTACTGTCAACGCTCCCTGTGCCCGTACTGCTTTTTTGAGCTGCCCCCAACCTTGCTGCTCGGCGGCGGATGCGACAGCGATGGGGTATAGGGATCGCTAGTGTTGCATGCAGAGCTCATATAACCGGGTGCGTAATTCGGCAAACTCATTGTTCTCGTCGATCAAGGGCTGGTCGTCATAGTACAAAACCATGTCAGTCAGGGACCCCATTCCTCCATACAATCCGATTATCTGTGAGAGGGCGAAGTCGTAGCCGTGGGGTAGATCTGCTCGATACTGATCGAGACGCTCAGCCCATTCGTATTTATTCCCGGCGCGTAGTAACGCGGACATGCGGATCATCGTCGCGCTTATCGAAATGCTCTTTGTCATCCCAGAGGCCCTGAGCCGATGACGCGAGCTCAACTCAACTACCGGGGATTACAGGCTACGTTTCCCGGCAAGTCCCTGGTCCGAAGGTGATTTCAGTAATAGGCTCGGCCTGGCTGCTGGAGTAGCTGTAAGTGATCTTGTTTCCCAGCTCTAGCATAAGCAAATAGGCAGTCTGGCTGCACAGCGCCTTCTGGATCTGTTGAGTCAGGTAACTCTCGTAGTACACCCGTTCACCTGGGCGATTTGCATAAACAGAAAGCGTGATCTTGTAGAGCACGGTGTGATCGGCATAGCTGATATTGTCGATGCGGGTCATAGGGTCGAGCATGATGGGAAGCTGTTTCTGTTGCTCGGCAATCACGGCTTCAAGTGCTTGCTCACTGTCCTGAGCGTAGGTCGGTGTTATGCAGCAGAAGGCTATCGCTGAGGCAATCAAGCATCGGATTAAGCGGCTCAAAATAACGTTCCTTGTTGTCGTTTACACGATTGGTGATTCAGGTGTAAATCTTTCTGCATGGAGGTCTGTATTGTGAATCAAGCACAGGATGACTCGTGGCTCATAACGGCGATTACTGTGAACCATTCCGCGTGCCGTTGACTTACTTACCTCGATCGTACTCAGCTTTAGTCATCTCCTCACCATACCGAAGAGCGTCATTGAAAAGACGGTTCTCGTGGGGAACGGGCTCGCGGCTTTCCTGCTCTCCATAGAACCGCACAAATACCTGCTGTGAAGCGTGATCCCATCGGTAAGTGACGTCCTCGAATGGGTAATCTACGTAAACATCTTCCTTTGCAAAGCGCTCCCCCTTGTTGATGCCCATTACAATCCCCTCACTGTGTCGTAGTAAGCCTTGCTTTTCGTGGCAATAGCCTCGGCACCGCTGGAAGTTGGACTCATTGTTCGCCAATCCTCATAGTAAGCATGTCCAAGACCGCCCGGCACACCGGCCTTGGAGGCCACGGCGTCATAGGTGTCGCTCCCCAACAGGTTTCTGGCCAACGCCTCAGGCTCTTTAGCAAAAATCATTTGGGGAGAGTTCACTTGAATTTCACCGGGTATGCCGGCTTTGGTCATGAACGATGAATTGACCCCACTGTAGCCAAGTGGGTCTGCAGCACCATCGATGATTTTCACCTTGGCACCGCGTTGCGCCAACTCCTGAGTAACTGACGCAATTTTGTCTGCGGGCACAATGATCGTGTTACGTGCCAGGTCCTTGATCTTTGTAGGGTCACCGCCGTAGTCATTGGCGATCTTTTCCAATGCTCGCGCCCTTGATTTGATCGGTGCTTTTGCAACCGTGCCGCCGTACTTGGCAGCGATCTCATCAGCCACGGCGTCTATCTCGGCCTTAGCTGCACCGGCTTTTGCATAGATTTCTTCGAAGGTTGGGCGTGTTTTGGGTGGTTTGGTAGATTTGGAGCTCTCGTTGGGCAGCGGTGGTTCAGGCTCAGCCTTTTTCAATGGCGTCACATCTCTCGCCTGCAATTCCGGCTGAGCCAGAATCTTCTGCTCATTGCGCGCTAACCACGCCGCGAATTCCTTGTTCGAAATATCGGCCTGTAGTTTGGCGCTGCGGGTAGCGATGCTCTCCAGACTGTTCATCACGCCGGCCTTCATCTGCCCGCGTGTCAGATAAGTCACGATGGCCGTTAGCAGCAGCATCACCAGTTGCTCTTGCCCGCGGGCCAACTGCCGAGCGGCGCGTTCGGTGCGCTCCTGGACCTGTGCAGCCGAACCGCCACTCGGGTCGAGGCCTACGGGTTTCAAACCATCTTCGGCGTGCCATGCGGTGGCGAGCCCTTCCTGCAACGTCGACAAGCATGCAGGCAGGCCCTTGTAGAAATACTCCGCAATGGCCGACAGACCCAGTGCCATGAGAATCACGTTGCCCACTTGCAGGCCGATCCCCGCGCCAGCGACGGCCCCGGGTGCTGCACCAATACCAAAAGCCCACGCGCCTGCAGCGCCGCCAAGAGCGCCACCCACTGCGACGCTGCCCCCAAGGATCATCACCACTTGCTGCACCAGCTTGATCAGTACCGGCAGAATTTCCTTGATGTTGATCGACGCCCATTTGCGGGTGAGATCGGACTGCATGATCGGGTAGGAGAGGGCCATTGCCTGCCGGACGTGATCGATTCGGGCTCCGCCCATGTAGCCGTAAGCCTGGCTGACGCCGTTACTGAGCCGGCGGCTCATACCGTCCCAACCGTCGTTCGCGCTCTGCAAGCCGCTGCTGACGCCTTGGTTGAGGGCGTTGAATTGTTCGTCGAGGTTTCGCTCGATGTCGTCCCAGCTTGGCACGTTGGCTAATAGGTCCATTTACACATCACAGTCCTTGAGGGGGAAGCGCTGTACAGCGTCCCGATGAGCGTGTCTATTGCGGCTGATCGTTATGGCTAGCACGTCGCCATCAGTAGACGTTAAGTCCGCTATCGACCGCTAACGTACGATTTAATTTCCGGCGATGCGCATTTTTCTCAGGTTTTTTACACTCGGCAATGATGGCAGAACACTCTCACTCAACCAACTGATGTCTATAGCCCCTGGCCAGCGCCTGTGATTACGGACACTTCGACATATTCGCCCGCCGTATAAGAAATTTCAAACGGGATCCACAATCCTGCACAACCCTTCGCAAAATCGATTCACCGGGTTGACAGCGGGAGGCGCATAAGTGTCTCCTTTGCCGCTGTGAAACATCTGTAACGATTCTGAGACTGTGATGTCGTTCGCGATTTACAGTGCCTGGTGGCACTTTCGTATCGCTGCGCGGTCGCAGTGTCCAGCAATTGAATTTTTACCCGGAACCTGCTGGCGGCGCTGCCGATTGCGCACATGCGCGCGGACCCGACCGTCGATTCCGAGACTGTTGTTTTAAAGAAGCGTCTGTAGCTCGGGTCCTACGTGATTGTAGGAATGCCCCCACGGCCGATGGCGAACCCGCCCCATGGCGCGTCATCCATCCGATAGCGACGATGCAACAAGGGCTCCGGCCCCTTGTCGGCTCGTAACCTGTTGTTGCTGAGCATGGCGGTAGCGTTCTACCCCGTGCCATCCAGGAGATTTTCATGATGATGGACCTTGCCGCGTTGCTCTCGCCCCAGAACCGGCGCCTGTTCAAGTTCAATAACCTCGCCAGTCCGGAACAGCAACTACTGCTCGAGTCCTTCAAAGGTCGGGAAGCGCTGTCCCAGGCGTATAGCTTCGAGCTACTGCTTATCTGCGAAGATTCCGGCGTCGAGCTCAAGTCGATGATGGGGCAGTTGGTCACCATCGAAATCGAACTGGCCGACAGCACGCCGCGCTACATCGCCGGTTACCTCACGCGCTTCGCCAGCACCGGCAGCGACGGCGGCATGGCCCGCTACACCGCGACGCTCAACCCCTGGTTCTCGATGCTGAAAAACCGCTTCGACACGCGGATCTTTCAGGGCAATACCGTCGAGGAAGTGGTGACCCAGGTGTTCGCCCTGTGCCCGGCATTCTCCCGACATGAATTCCGGCTGACCAAGCCGCAAAAGCGCTACACCTACATCACCCAGTACCGTGAAACCGACTTCAACTTCGTCCAGCGTCTGCTCGAAGAAGAAGGGATGTTTTACTACTTCGAGCACACCGCCGAAGGCCACACCATGATCATCTGCGACGACTCCAGCATGCTGCAGCCGTTGCCGGAACAACCGCAGATCCGCTTCCACACCGCGTCCGTCACCGAGACCGCAGACTCCATCACCAAGTGGAGCGGCAACCGCCAGTTGCAGGCGGGGAAGATGGCCGTGCAGACCTTCGACTACCGTCAGCCCAGCAACCGTCTGCCCGTCGGGATGAACAGCCTGAACAAGCAGGGCGACGTAGAGACGTTCGAGATCTACGACTTCCCCGGCCAGTACACCCACGGCACTTACGACGAGGGCGAAACGCTGTTGCGCCTGCGCATGGAAGCCCTGGAAATCCGCGGCAAGAAGTTCGAAGGCGCGAGCAACTGCCGTGCGATGAAGCCCGGTTACACCTTCGAGCTGGTGCAGCACTACGACCACGATCAGGGCTCGGCCGACGATCGCCAGTTCCTGCTGATGGGCGTTGAAAGCGAAGGCCACAACAACTACCTCAACGGCCACCAGGCGAGCTACTACAACACCTTCTCCTGCGTGCGCAAAAAGATTCCCTTCCGCCCGCAACTGTCCACGCCACGCCCGACCATCGCCGGGCCACAGACCGCCATCATCGTCGGCCCGCCGGGCGAAGAAATCTTCACCGACGAACTCGGCCGCGTGAAAGTCCAATTCCACTGGGACCGCAACGGTAAGTACAACGATCACAGCTCCTGCTGGGTCCGCGTCGCCCAATCCGGCGCCAGCGGCGGTTTCGGCAGCATTCAGATTCCGCGTGTGGGTGATGAAGTCGTGGTGGTTTTCCTGGATGGTAATCCGGACCGGCCGCTGATCATGGGCAGCGTCTACAACAGCAAGAACACCCCACCGTGGTCGTTGCCGGCGAACAAGACCCAGAGTGGTTTTCTTACGCGCTCGACCAAGGGCAGTGCGGCCACGGCGAACTTCTTCCGCTTTGAGGACAAGTCCGGCGCCGAGCAGATCCATATGCACGCCGAACGCAACTTGGACACCGAGATTGAGGTGGATGAAAAGCACGAGGTGGGGAATAACAGGACCATCACCGTAGGCGGCACCCACACCGAAACGATCAAGAACGACACCCGGATGAAGATTCTAGAGGGTTCGTTGGCGATTGAGGTCGACAAACAGTTCGTTCATATCACTGCCAACACCGAAATCGTCCTCACGGTCGGTGAGAGCAGCATCAAAATCATGGATGGCCGTATCGAGATCACGAGCAATTCGGTCGATATTTTTGGCAAGAATGACACCTTCATTCACGGCAAACGGGTCGATATAAACAAATGAGAAATTCGTCGATTCCCAGCACCAGAACCAGCATGTACGACCGCATCTCGGAAAAGCGCCTGGCCGCCGAGGCACTGGCCCGGCAGCAGGCGGAGGAGGCGGCCAGTGCTCCAGCGATCGTCATAGAGCCTGAACCCGCAGCGGTGGTACCGCTGCAACCTTCGCGCAACGAATTGAAGATCGCCGGCTTGGCGTTGCTGATGCCTCACGCGCTGACGTTTCGCGACCTTGACATGACCCTCGACAGAGAGGGCCAACCTGTCACGTTCAGCGCGAAGCGTCGCCCGGCGCCGGAGGGGCTGACACTGCAGCGCTCCGCCGAGCTCTACGTGGACAACCTGCGCAAGCATCATGGCGATGTCACCGTTGTGCGCCAGAGCGACTGCCTGTTGGCGGGCAGCCCGGCGGTTTCGCTGGATTATGCGTTCGTGGCAGGGGAGGAGCGCCGCCACGGTCGTGCAACCAGCGCCATCATCGCGCCTGCCCACGATAAAGAGCGCCAGTGGTTTAGCGTGTCGACTGTGATCAATCCAGAACATGCCGCGCTGGCGAGCTGGCTGATCGAGTTCGACGAAATGCTCGAGAACATCGCGGCTTTCTGAATCCCTTCTTTATAATTTTACGGACACACCTCAATGGACTATCAGCTTCAAGAAGGATCGATCACATTGCCGGAAGGCGTTCAGGACCGCACTGTCAATATGTTCGTGGTCGGTAACAGCGTTCCCGCTCCGCTGAACATCACGGTCGGCCGTGACAACATGCTTCCAGCCGAAGATCTGAACGCTTACATCAGCCGCCAGATCAAGCTCATCACATCGAAGTTGCGCGGTTACACCTTACTGGGCAAGAAGGCGGCGGAACTATCCACCGGCCAGACATTTGCCGGAATTCAGGTCGATGCCTATTACATGAACGATGGTCGGCCGGTGTACCAGCGGCAGGCAGCGTTCGAGATTCAGCCAAGGCGCATTCTTGTTTTTTCCACGACCAGCCAGGCCGACTTCAGCGCTGTGCAGGATGAAAACTGGCTGAAGCTCCTTACGAGCTTTCAGCCGCGTGAGGGCATTGTTGCCTCAACCAACACCGAACAGGAATAACCCATGTTCGAAGCGGCGCGTTGGGGGGACGGAATAGAACACACCGGGTCTTTGGGCGGTTTCCTGGCGGGTGCGGTCATTGGGATCGCGATGGCAGTTGCCGCTGGCGCGTTGATGACCTGCACGTTAGGCCTCGGCACCATCCTCCTGATAGGCGTACTTTCGGTGGGGGCCGGCGTAGTGCCTGCTCTCGGAGAAGCGTGGGGATCTTCGCGAACATCTCCTGCCGGGGGCATCCTGTTGGCAGGTTGTTCTACAGATGTGTATATCAATAGCCGCAATGCCGCTCATGCCATATTAAGCATGGCCACCTGCGATAAGCATCCGCCTCCAGTGAAGGTCGCTGAAGGTTCCAGTAACGTGTTCATCAATAACGTCGCGGCTTCGCGTAAAGGCGATAAGGTGACCTGCGATGCGAGAATCGCAACCGGGTCAAACAACGTCTTTATCGGCGGCGGCACCACGCGTTATCTTGATGTGGATGAGGAAATATCTGACGAGCTGCGCTTTGGTGTCGACATAGCGATCATTGCAGCGGGCGGGTGGCGGGCAATGGGTAATGTTTTCCGCCTCGGTCTGACCAAGGGGCTGAAAGCTGCTGGCCCTTGTGCTTTAAAATTTATGGGCTGGGTGACGGGTACTTACCTGGTCGGTCGCTTCATCGCCGGGCCAGCGATTGGAGGCGCACTAGGTGCTGCGACCGGCAATCCGGTGGACCTCACCAGCGGTCGAAAATTACTGTTTGAGTCAGGCGAAACCGATTTTGTGTTCCCGGGCCTGATGCCAATCGAGTGGTCCCGCTTCTACGCGAGCGACCTGACCGTCGACAGCGTGCTGGGCCGAGGCTGGGTGCTGCCCTGGGAACAAAGCCTGCGCAGAAGCGGCAGTTTTGTGTACCTCACCGACAACCAAGGTCGCAGCGTGCCCTTTGTCGACATCGAGCCCGGCGAAAGTGTCTACAACCCCTACGAACAGATTTATCTGGTCCGATCGCCCGGCGGTCACTACCTCCTGCAAACCCTCGATAACACCTTCTTCTACTTCGGCGAAGTGCCGGACGACAACACTTCCGTACCCTTGCAACGTCTGGAAAATGCACTCGGGCATTACCTGCATTTCTCCCGAACCGCCGACGGTGCGCTTACCGACATCAGCGCCCCCGGCGGCGTGCGGGTGCATTTGCACTACGACAATCCTTTGGGCCGCCTGACTGACGTCAAGCGCGTAGTGGGCAATGAAGCCGTCGAAACCCTCGTTCAGTATCGCTACAGCGACGACGGCCAGTTGAGCGAAGTGATCAACCGCAACGGCGATACGATGCGCCGCTTCAGTTATGCCGAAGGCGTGATGATCAGCCACAGCAATGCCCTGGGCTTGAGCTGCAACTACCGCTGGGAAACCATCGACGGTCAGCCGCGTGTGGTCGAGCACTGGACCAGCGATGGCGAGCACTTTCATTTCCGCTACGACTTCAAGAACAGAACTTCTTGGGCGGTAGACGTCCTCGGCCGTGAGCTTGAAGTGCATTACAACGAGGATCGCCTTGTCATCGCCAGCCGCGATTATGGCGGTGAACGGTACGCCATGGACCTGGACGAAGCCAGTAACCTGACCGGCATCACGCTACCCGATGGCAATAAGCTGGCCTTCAAGTACGACGACTTCTCCCGCCTGATCGAAGAGACCGATCCGCTGGGCCGCAAGATCCGCTACAAACACCACCTCGGTACGACGCTGGTGACTGAAACCACGTTCCCCGATGGTAGTGTCTGGAAAGCCCGATACGACGATAAAGGTAACCTGATCGCTGAAATCGATGCACTCGGCCACAAAACCGAGTACCTCAACAGCGACGATGGCCTGCCGCACACCATCATCGACGCCACCCACAAATCCAAATACCTGTGGTGGAACGAGCTGGCGCAGGTCGAGCGCTTTCAGGATTGCTCGGGCAAAAACACCTTCTACACCTACGACGATCGGTCTCATCTGGTTGCCGTCACCGATGCCCTGAATCAGACGACAAGACTTGAGCGCAAACCCGACGGTGAAGTGGTGCGTATCGAGCACCCGGATGGAACGTCCGAATCGTTTACCTACAACGCATTGGGTCAGGTGCTCACGCACACCGATGGCAAGGGTCAGATTACGCGTCTGCTGCGCACGGCGCGCGGACTGCCTGCCAGCCGCCAGGACGCCAAAGGCCAGCGCATCAGTTACGAGTACGACAAGGCGATACGCCTGACTGCCCTCGTCAACGAAAACAACGCGGCTTATCGCTTTGCCTACGATGCCTCGGATCGGATGATCGAAGAGAAACGAATCGACAACCTGACGCGTCGTTTCAGCTACAACCTGGGCGGGCATCTGACGCGGGTTGATGAAATCGGCTACGGCGAACGGGCAGAGCGGCCGCAGCGCAGCACCGAGTTTGAGCGTGATGTAATTGGCAGGTTGCTGGCCAAAGTGAATAAGGATGCGCGTCAAGATTACAGTTACGACGAAGCAGACCGGTTGCTCAGCATCCACCGCCAGCCTTCAAGCATTGGCAAGAAGCTGGGTGTTGAGGAAGAGACCCTCGACTTCAGTTATGACCTGTTGGGTCGCCTGATCAAAGAGACCACACCGCAAGGTGCGCTTGCCTACGAATACGATCCGCTCAGCAACCTGACCACGCTGACCTTGCCGACGGGTCAGCACCTGAATCATCTGTATTACGGCAGTGGCCACCTGCACCAACTGAACCTGGATGGATTGTTGATCAGCGACATGGAACGCGACGACCTGCATCGCGAGGTGTATCGGTCCCAAGGCAAACTCACCAGTTGCTTTGGCTATGACGCGATGGGCCGCAAGAGCTGGCAGTTCGCGTCGACATTGCCTGCGGAAAAGCTGTCGCAGATCCAGAACCCAGGCATCAACACGTCGTTGCTGGTTGATCACGCATATAACCCGATTCATAGGCGCTACGAGTACGACCCAGCAGGTGAACTGACCCGCACGCTCGACAAGCTGCGTGGCGAGATCAAGTACGAATATGAAGCCAACGGCCAATTGCACAGTCGTGATACTGGCCGCTTGGTTGATAGCGAAGAGTTCCGCTACGACGCTGCGGCGAACCGCCTGAACTTCAACACCAGCCAGTTCGACCAGGTGAAAGACAACCGGATCAAGCAATGGCGCGACCAGGAATATAGCTACGACGCGTGGGGCAACCTGATTGAAAAGCGAGTAGGGCTGGGCAAGCTGCAGACCTTCAGCTACGACTGTGAAAACCGGTTGGTGCGTGCCGAAACGATGGTTAACAGCCAAGTGCACAGCGTCGGCACGTATCGGTATGACAGCTTGGGTCGGCGGATTGGCAAGACGTCTGAGATCGACGGCCAGACCGAGCACAAACATTTCCTCTGGCAAGGCTTGCGGATGCTGCGTGAGGAAACGCCGGGGCAGAGTAGCGTCTACATTTATGAACCGGGTAGCTATGCGCCGCTAGCCCGGGTTGACCAAAACGAATGTGAGGCAGAGCAGAAGCTTTACTACTTCCATACCGACCAGATCGGCACGCCGCTTGAGATGACGGATGTCGACGGCCAGATCGTGTGGCAGGCGACGTATAAGGCGTGGGGAGAGGTCGAAACGCTTCCCGTGAGTGAGGTTGAGCAGAACCTACGTTTCCAGGGACAGTATTTCGACGACGAAACCCGCCTGCACTACAACACGTTGAGGTATTACGATCCCGAGGTAGGGCGGTTCCTAACGCAAGATCCAATTGGCTTACTGGGTGGATTCAACCTTTATCAATACGGTCCCAACACCACTGGCTGGATTGATCCAGCTGGTCTCTGTAAGAGCTCTGCAAGTGGAGTTAAAGGTACAAATAAAGCTACTCATGATCTAGAGCAGAATGGATACAAAATCGTCTCGGAAGAGGTGACGATGAAGGTAAATGGTAGCAGGGTGCGGGCCGACATTGTTGCTCAAGACGCACATGGTAACTACCATGTATTTGAAGTAAAACATGGCTCTGGAGGCCTTACCAAAAACCAGAAAGCCGCAGGTGTTTATAATATGTCCACCCCTAGTAACACTACGCAACATTTAGGTGGTGGTACTATAAAACCATCGCAAGGCACCCCTGGAACCTTCAAGGTAGATACAAAAGGTCCGCCTGGTCAAGTTTTGGGTGGTAAGGGAGCTATACATGACGCGACTTTTAGTGTTTTAAAGTATCGGTGATTTATGAACAAAGAAGAACGGATTTATTTCGAAAACGAACTTTTGGCAAGCCTTAGAAGCCTCGAGTGGCCTGGATTGACGCTTACGGCTGTGAAAAAGGGATTGAAATTTCGGCTTGGCAAGGAGTTAGTTGCTCAGCTTGACTTTCAATATTTGGTTAAGGCTCAAGCATATACTCTAATTGGTCGTGTCTTCGGTGGGCCAATTTTTGAATGCTGCTCAAAGACTATTCCTCCTTATAAAAGTAATTTGGGAAGCGATGCTTGTTTTTCGTTTACAACGTCTGGACGGCAGGACAAAAAGTTCAGCACAAACGTTTATGGAACCATCAGTGCTCCAAAAGTTGAGGAGGTCGGGGCGGTGTGCACGCATATTCGGTGCGCGCTTGAAAACTACTATATTCCCTTGGTCGCAGGATGCATACTGCCTAGTCAGCGCACCATTGAGGATGTGTTGGCATCTCCTACAGACTACGCATACCCCGCACTGTTTGTTCGATGCGCGATTGCTTTAAAGCCAGAAATTATCAGCAAGGAAAAGCTCAAAGAAGTTATGTCCAATAAGAAAATTATAAAAAATAAGAATTTTGATCTGGGCCTTTTAAGTGTCTTTGAAAATTTAAATGCTGGGTAAAAACTTGGGTATCGGTATTAGTGCGCTTGATAGTGCTTCAGCTCTAGTTTGTTTAAGGCTTTTTGAGTTCATTCAATGATCTAGGTTGACAGTGACTGGAGAGCTATTCCAGCCACTGCCTTGGCCACTGACCAAAACCTCAAAAACCTTAGTCCTGCAGATAGGGTTCAGTTGGCCTCTATGCCTACCCAAACGACTAAGACAAGGCGGTTAGCGGGACTGGCACTGTTCAACTAAAATAATGCTGCTTACTAAGACGAGGACCGCCTTGCCATCGCCAGCCGCGATTAAGGCGGTGAGCACTACACCATGGACCTCGACGAAGCCGGCAGCCTGACCGGTATCTCACTACCCGATGGCAATCAGCGGGCTTTCTAGTAAGACGACTTCTCGCGCTTGGCTGAAGAAATCTATCCGCTCGGTCGAAGCATCACCTACAGCTACCACCTCAGTACCACCTTGATCAGGGAAACCGCCTTCCCGGACGGCAGCGTCTGGAAAGCCCGATACGACGATAAAGGCAACCTTATCGCTGAAGTTGATGCACTCGGCCACAAGACGGAGTACCTCAACAGCGACGACGGCTTGCCGCACACCATCATCGACGCTACACACAAATCCAAATACCTGTGGTGGAACGAGCTGGCGCAGGTGGAGCGCTTTCAAGATTGCTCGGGCAAAAACACCTTCTACACCTACGACGATCGGTCTCATCTGGTTGCCGTCACCGACGCGTTGAATCAGACGACAAGACTTGAGCGCAAACCCGACGGTGAAGTGGTGCGCATCGAGCACCCGGATGGAACGTCCGAATCGTTTACCTACAACGCATTGGGTCAGGTGCTCACGCACACCGATGGCAAGGGTCAGATTACGCGTCTGCTGCGCACGGCGCGCGGACTGCCTGCCAGCCGCCAGGACGCCAAGGGCCAGCGCATCAGTTACGAGTACGACAAGGCGATTCGGCTCACTGCGTTGGTCAACGAGAACAATGCGAGTTACGAGTTTGCCTACGATGCGTCAGATCGTCTGATCGAAGAAAAGCGCATCGACAACCTGACGCGTCGGTTCAGCTACAACCATGGCGGGCATCTGACGCGGGTTGATGAAGTCGGCTACGGCGATCGGGCAGAGCGGCCGCAGCGTAGTACGGAATTTGAACGGGATGTGATTGGCCGCTTGCTGGCTAAGGTCAACCAGGATGCGCGGCAGGATTACAGTTACGACGAAGCGGATCGCTTGCTCAGCATCCATCGCCTGCCTTCAAGCATTGGCAAGAAATTGGGCGTTGAGGAAGAGACCCTCGACTTCAGTTATGACCTGTTGGGTCGCTTGATCAAAGAGATCACACTGCAAGGTGCGCTGGCTTACGAATACGATCCGCTAGGCAACCTGACCACGCTGACATTGCCGACTGGTCAGCACCTGAATCATCTGTACTACGGCAGCGGCCACCTGCATCAGCTCAACCTTGATGGAATGCTGATCAGCGACATGGAGCGCGATGATCTGCATCGCGAGGTCTATCGGTCCCAGGGCAAGCTAACCAGTTGCTTCGGTTACGACGCGATGGGCCGCAAGAGCTGGCAGTTCGCATCCACCATTCCGGCTGAAAAGCTGTCGCAGATCCAGAACCCAGGCATCAACACCTCGTTGCTGGTCGATCATGCGTACAACCCGATTCACCGACGGTATGAGTACGATCCAGCGGGAGAACTGACCCGCACGCTCGACAAACTGCGCGGTGAGATTAAATACGAATACGAAGCCAACGGCCAGTTGCACAGCCGTGACACCGGTCGCTTGGTTGATAGCGAAGAGTTCCGATACGACGCTGCGGCCAACCGTCTGAACTTCAACACTAGCCAGTTTGATCAGGTGAAAGACAACCGCATCAAGCAATGGCGCGATCAGGAATATACCTACGACGCCTGGGGCAACCTGATTGAGAAGCGGGTAGGGCTGAGCAAGCTGCAAACGTTTACGTATGACTGCGAAAACCGGTTGGTGCGTGCCGAAATGATGGTTAACAGCCAAGTGCACAGCGTCGGCACGTATCGGTATGACAGCCTGGGCCGGCGGGTTGGAAAGACGTCTGAAATTGCGGGACAAACCGAGCACAAGCATTTCCTCTGGCAAGGCCTGCGGATGCTGCGTGAGGAAACCCCGGCGCAGAGTAGCCTCTATATTTACGAGCCAGGCAGCTACGCGCCGCTAGCCCGGGTCGACCAAAACGAAGGTGATGCAGAGCAGAAGCTTTATTACTTCCACACCGACCAGATCGGCACGCCGCTTGAGATGACGGATGTCGATGGCCGGATCGTTTGGCAGGCGACGTACAAGGCGTGGGGCGAAGTCGAATCGCTTGCCGTGAGTGAGGTCGAGCAGAATCTGCGGTTTCAGGGTCAGTACTTTGACGAGGAAACGAGGCTCCACTACAACACGTTCAGGTATTACGATCCGGAGGTGGGGCGGTTTATAACGCAGGACCCGATTGGGTTGTTGGGGGGAGATAATCTTTATAGGTATGTGCATAATCCCATAGGTTGGGTCGACTTTCTGGGGTGGAGTTGTGAGCCGACGCAAAAATACGAAGTAGGAGCATTTGATAAACTTCAGAAAAAATCCGCGGTGGGTGATGGATTGGATATCCACCACGTCGCACAGCAACATCCAGCAAAGCAGGTAATCAGCGGCTATGATCCGAATACAGCACCATCTATAGCTCTGCCTAGAGCTGAACATAAACTGATCCCTACTATAAAAGGGCCGTATAATGGAACGCCGAGAAAATTGCTTGCGAAAGATGTAAGGGACCTGCGAAACTATACCAATACTCCGCCTGGGGCCATTAAAGATCTTATTAAACTAAATAAAGAAATGTTTCCGCAGGCGCTACTTAAGTAGGATTTATCATGAACTCTGAAGAATTTGTAAAAGTAGTAAGGCTTGTGGTGAGCGATGCAGCGGCTGCAGATGTAGTATCGGTTCTTCACTCGCCTCCCGGGAGAAAGCCAGCTAAGGAGCTTGTTGAACTTTCAAGATTTTATAACAATCAAAATAATGATGATAAACAGTGCATTGAACAGATAATAAAAAAGTCAGTGGAGGAGGCTGTTTTCGGATTTCTATGCGTTTTGGACGGTGTTAGAGCCATTGAGGACGGAGATCAAAAAGGCTCGATTTCTTTATTGTACGAGGGAGAAACCACCGTCAAGCTGAACGCTGATGGAGATTTGCATGACCTCTATAATCGTGCCTAGTTCGTTATTCCTATGCCGGTCAAAGGCAGCCGAATAAGTGCTGGGACGGCGAAGAAATCTCCAACGAAGCTTGGGGCAATCTAACTGAGGAGCTAGTAGGCTGGGGAAACTCCGGACACTCAGCTCCGACTGCGAAACCGGTTCGTGCGTGTGGAAACAATGGTCAACAGCCTGGTGCATAGCGTTGGCACCTATCGGTATGACAGCCTGGGCCGGCGGGTTGGGAAGACGTCAGAGATCGAAAGGCGAGCAAAGCACAAGAAGTTCCTCTGGCAAAGCCTGCGAATGCTGCGCGTGGAAACGCCTGGGCAGAGCAGCCTCAATATTTACGAGCCAGGAAGCTACGCGCCGCTAGAACGGGTCGACCAAAACGAGAGTGAGCCAGAGCAAAAGCCCTACTACTTCCACACCGACCAGATCGGCACGCCGCTTGAGATGACGGATATCGATGGCCAGATTGTTTGGCAGGCGACGTACAAGGCGTGGGGCGAGGTTGAAACGCTAGCCGTAAATAAGGTTGAGCAGAACCTGCGTTTCCAAAGTCAGTACTTCGACGATGAATCCGGGCTGCACTACACCACGTTTCGGTATTACGATCCGCAGTTTGCCGCTTCATTACGCCGGATCCCATTGGACTCGCCGGCGTTCTTAATCTGTACAAGTATGTTAATAACCCTTAGGCTAGGCGGACCCACTAGCTCTAGATGCAGTAAGCAAGCTTGCCGAGCGGAGCTATAGTGGAGTAGTGCAAGACACTGCTGAAGGTCTCGACGGTGCGAAAAGTAACGCGTTATTCGCTAAGAATCCAAATGTTAATCCTGTCGTCTATACAATATAGTGGTGATTACATCAAAGATCCCGAGTTGGCCAACAAAGCGCCAGGTCTGAATAAAAAAAGTGCCCCGCGCGGATACGTATGGCATCATGTCGATGATTACGATCCTAACACGAAAGAGGTACGATTCGGCTCGTAGAGTAAGGAGCTCACCAAGGAGTTAATCACAAGGGTGGAGTTTCTCAATACAAAGCGGCAACTGGAAAAACATACACTTTCCCAGCAAGGCGCTCAATTTCAACTAAACCCTAGTCTGGTAAAGTAGGAGGAACGGCGTGCTAGATTTAGAAGGTTCATATGGCAAGATTAGCTTTGAAGATTTTATCGAGCTCGAAAATCTCGTTAAAGGTAGTCTTCCTCAAGTGTTTAAGAAAATCTATCTACACAATAATGGAGGATTCCCTTCTAAGACAGAATTTGACGGGGACGACTTCTGCTTTTCTATCGGGGGATTTAACCCGATCAGGTATGGTAATCCATCAATTGAATCGTTGATTAAAGATTTGAATCGCGGGGATGGCGTAATGCAAAGTCTGGTCCCGTTCGCTTATGATGATAATGGCAATACGTTTATGCTGTCATTACGAGATGAAGACTATGGCAAAGTATACTTGTGGCTTCAAGATGAGGAGCGGATGGAGTCGGTCATCTCGTCGTTTGACAATTTCGTGGCTGCACTCAAATAGCAGTTTGTACGAGTCAGCGCGATTCGCGATCTTTTGATCTATCCCCTTACCCCCAAACCTAAGACCTAGGGTTGAGGATCCTGCTTTCTGGGTTTAAGTATTACGTGTTTAGGCCCTAAAACCTTTTTGGCAGATTTAGGCGTCAAAGTAAGTCCTTCCCTATAGACACTAATCTTTTTCTAGGCGTTTGTTGCGCACGGCTCACAGAAGGCATGCAAACCGCCAAGACGCTAAGGCGAGCGCATCATTTACGAAGACGAAGAAGTGAAGCGCCAAGGGAGGCTGCTCATGAAGTTTGAGTGTGATGTTGATGTGGATTTCAATGGGATTATAATATTTGTCTATCCGAGTTTGCTTAGCCTATTCGGAGGTAAAATAATCAGTGCGCAGAATATATTAGAAGAGTTTACCACCACGGAAAAAGGAGATGAGGTTCTAGACCAGGGACTTGCATTGCCTATAATGGGAATTGACGATGGAACCTACCGGGTTCGCTTTTTTGTAGATGAGTCGCCTGAGGAAGAAGGACGAAGGGTGATATTTGAAGACAAGTTTTTTTATCTGTCTGCACTTGATGACGTATATGTTGCAGATATGGCGGTTTTTTGGGAGTGGGAAGACTATACTGGTTGGAAAAAACTCCCGATTCAACGTGGGTTGTATAGGGTCGTAGTTGCTGGTGTCCATACCTACAGTAAGAGTGGCGAAACGCAGTATGGGTTTGACGTGTGCTTCAGTACAGTATCCAAACCCTTCAAGCGGACAGTCGAGCCGAGGTCTGATTCTAGAGTGGTCGAAGTTATTTGAATTGATGGTTGCCGGTGATCTTGACGATTGAGTTATGGGTGGTTGAGTTTTTTCAGGGCCAAAGCACGGTTACAAAATGTAGGCTCAGTGGGCACAAGTGCGTCAAGGCTTAAGGAAGTTGCTGGAGTCGATGCCTTTGGCCATATTAATGAGTATCTAAACAGCGACGATGGTCTGCCGCACACCATCATCGACGCCATACGCAAATCCAAATGCCTGTGGTGGAAGGGGCTGGCGCAGGTCGGGCGGTTTCAGGGTCAGTACTTCGACTACGAAACGGGCTGCACTATAACGCGTAAGATATTACGATCCAGAGGTTGGGAGGTTCATGACGCAAGATGCGATTTGGGTTGCAGGGGGGCAACAACTATACTCCTAAATCTAAGTGGTTGGATCGACTCGCTAGGGTGGCAGTGTGAAGTTGTACGGGGCGTGAGCGCTAATCATCCTGAGATTGCTAATGCGAAAAATGGTGTCGTGGAGCCCGGGAATGTTAATAGCACTATGTCCGAAGAGGCACATAACCTCGGCGGCGTTTCCGAGTATAGACCATTTACATCTTGGACACGCGATCCGAAAGTTGCTAAATGGTGGGCAGAAAAGGAAGGGCCGGGGGGCGGTGTGCTAGGTACTCCTACAGGAGCCTCCAAGCCAGGTGATGCGTGGGCATGGTAGTTTTCTCCAGATGCTTATGGTGAGTCAGAAGTGCTACTGCAAGGGGGTCGATCTGGCCTAAAGGTATTTAATCCAAATGAACTCTAAAGATTTATTAGAAAACGCAGACTTTGAAGGATTCATTAAATCTGGCCATTTTGATCGCCGAACTGCTGAGGTGCTAGCTAAAGCGAAAGTTTCAAATGGCCGACTCCCTATTCCTTTAGATGTAAATAGCTACAATGAAGAGGAGTTGCCGACAATCCGTTCCATAATAGAGTTTCGCGCTAATAACCTAAAATCTCAGGGGCGCGTGCTTAACGGTGCGACAAAGTGTCTGCAATCTCTGAGGGATAAAGATAATTCTGATAAACGGGCTTGGGTAGCGATGAAAGTCCACAAAAATATACTGATTTTTATCGTAAATGTGAGGACTTACGAAATTGACGGATGCATGTCTTTACAAGTTATCGAGCCCGATTAGAGCACGCCGTTAACGGTGTGAAAGTCCCTATTTTATACTGATTCATGAGCGCTGGGCCGCATTCGACGACTGCAGCGCGTTTAACGAGGCTTCTGAGAGTACGTGTTCCAGAGAGGACGTCACCAAAAGGACGGTTCAAAGGCAAGAGGTGTGATCTCCCTCGGTGCTTTAGTTTCCTGATCGGAGCAAAACTGGCGAATCATGCCAGCCTGAGATCAGCTAGTGCTGGCGTGGCTCTCGGCATTACCTGCATTTCACGCTCACGGCCGATGGCAAGTTAACTGACATCAGCGCGACCGGGGGCCTGCGCGTGCATTTGCACTACAACCACCCACTCGGTCGCCTCACCGAGGTCAAACGCATCGTCGGTGACCAGGCGCTCGAAACCTTGGTCACTTATCGCTATGACGACAACGGACAGCTGAGCCAGGTCAGTAACCGCAACGGCGACACTCTGCGTTATTTCAGCTACACCGATGGCGTTATGACGCGGCACAGCACCGCGCTCGGCCTCGCCTGCGAATACCGCTGGGAAACTATTGACGGCCAGCCGCGTGTGGTGGAGCACTGGACCAGCGACGGCGAACATTTCGATTTTGACTACGACTTCAAGGCGCGCACCACCCGTGTCACAGACCTACTGGGTCGCGAGGCGCGGGTTCACTACAACGCCGATCGCCGGGTCACCGCTGGCCGCGACTTCGGCGGAGAACAGTACGCAATTAATCTGGATGACTTCGGCAACATCGCAGGTTTGACACTGCCCGACGGCAACCAGCTGACACTTAAATACGACGAGTACTCGCGGCTTATCGAGGAGGTCGACCCGCTGGGTCGCAGCACGCGCTATCAACATCACCATCTGACCTCGCTGGTTAAACAGGTCAGCTATCCCGACGGGAGTACCTGAAAGGGCCATTACGACAACAAGGGAAACCTGATAGAGGAATACGACGCGCTAGACCAGCGCACCGAGTATTTCCACAGTGATGATGGTTTGGTACACACCATCATCGATGCCAACCACAAGTCGAAATTCCTCTGGTGGAACAACCACGCACAGGTCGAGAAGTTTCAGGACTGTTCTGGAAAGTGCACCACTTACCACTACAACGAGCGCCTGCAGCTGGTTGCGGTCACTGATGCGCTGGGTCAGACCACCGAGCTGGAGCTTAAACCTGCGGGTGAAGTGCTGCGCATCAAACATCCCGATGGCACCCAAGAGGCGTTTACGTACAACGCTTTTGGACAAGTACTCACTCATACCGACGGCAAGGGCCAGATCATCAGGTTGCAACGCAACGAGCGCGGCCTGCCAAGCTCGCGGCAAGACGCCAAAGGCCAGCGCGTTCGTTACGAGTACGACAAGGCGATTCGGCTCACCGCGCTGATCAACGAAAACAATGCGACTTATGAATTTGCTTATGACGCTTCGGATCGCCTGATCGAAGAAAAACGCATAGACAACCTGACGCGTCGGTTCACCTACAACGTGGGTGGGCATCTGACGCGGTTGGATGAAATCGGATACGGGGACAGGGCAGAGCGGCCCCAGCGCAGCACCGAGTTTGAGCGTGATGTGATTGGCCGCTTGCTGGCAAAGGTCAATCAGGATGCGCGGTAGGATTACGTTTATGACGAAGCGGATCGGTTGCTCAGCATCCATCGGCTGCCTTCAAGCATTGGCAAGAAGCTGGGCGTTGAGGAAGAGACCCTCGACTTCAGTTATGACCTGTTGGGTCGCTTGATCAAAGAGATCACACTGCAAGGTGCGCTGGCTTACGAATACGATCCGCTAGGCAACCTGACCACGCTGACATTGCCGACTGGCCAGCACCTGAATCACCTCTACTACGGCAGCGGCCACCTGCATCAGCTTAACCTCGACGGGCTGCTCATCAGTGACATAGAGCGCGATGACCTGCATCGAGAGGTCTACCGATCACAGGGCAAACTCACCAGTTGCTTTGGTTATGACGCGATGGGGCGCAAGAGCTGGCAATTCGCGTCGACTATTCCGGCTGAAAAGCTGTCGCAGATTCAGAATCCGGGGATCAACACCTCGTTGCTGGTCGATCATGCGTACAACCCGATTCACCGGCGCTACGAGTACGATCCAGCGGGAGAGCTGACCCGTACGCTCGATAAACTGCGTGGCGAGATCAAGTACGAATATGAAGCCAACGGGCAGCTGCACAGCCGCGACACTGGCCGTCTCGTAGACAGCGAAGAGTTCAGATACGACGCTGCGGCCAACCGCCTGAACTTCAACACCAGCCAGTTTGATCAGGTGAAAGACAACCGCATCAAACGATGGCGCGATCAGGAATACACCTACGACGCGTGGGGCAACCTGATTGAGAAGCGGTCGGGCTTATCCAAGCTGCAGACGTTCACCTACGACTGCGAAGACCGGCTTGTGCGTGCGGAAACGTTGGTAAACAGCAAGGTGCACAGCGTTGGCACGTACCGGTATGACAGTCTGGGCCGCCGCGTTGGCAAGATGTGCGAGATCGATGGCCAGACCGAGCACAAGCACTTTCTCTGGCAAGGCCTGCGGATGCTGCGTGAGGAAACGCCTTGGCAGAGCAGCCTCTATATTTACGAGCCAGGAAGCTATGCGCCACTTGCCCGGGTTGACCAGAGCGAAGGAGAGGCAGAGCAGACGCTTTACTACTTCCATACCGACCAGATTGGCACGCCGCTCGAGATGACGGATGTCGACGGCCGGATCGTCTGGCAGGCAACGTACAAGGCGTGGGGTGAAGTCGAATCGTTGGCCGTGAGTGAAGTTGAGCAAAATCTGCGGTTTCAGGGTCAGTATTTCGACGATGAAACGGGGCTGCACTACAACACGTTCAGGTATTACGACCCGGAGGTTGGGCGGTTCATTACGCAGGATCCGATTGGATTGGCTGGTGGGCGGAATCTTTACCAGTATGTAAACAATACGATTGCATGGGTCGATCCGTTAGGGCTTACCCCTTGCATGGGGAAGCCATCACAACGTAGCGCAGGCGGTACCGGTGCTAAGTACGATCCTGTCAAAGGCCAGGGGCTTTATGTGCTAACTGATAATGGCGTAATTAAATATGTTGGTCGGGGTGATGCTAAGTCGCGTTTGGCTGTACACGCGGTGACAGATGGCAAGTCTCATTTAGAGCAGCGTGTAATTTTTAATAATAATTTAACAAAGTCTGAGGCGAAGTATCTTGAGCAACAAATCATGGATCTTAACGGCGGGGCTAGATCTACTAATGAATTTACTAATCTACAAAATCAAATCAGGTCCTACAGCCCAGCAAACCCTAACTCAGTAAAGTATTATGACATAGCAGGGCATAGCTCCGATTGGGCAAATAAGGTGCTAGCTGATGCATTGAAAAAAATGAAGGATATAGGGTTATGAGTTTAAAGCAGGTGGTAAATAGTGGTGACTATTTCTCCATGCCGATGTCTGACGGGAGACAAGCCATATGCCAGGCTATCTGGATCGGAAAAAATAGCTCAGGGCAAACATTTAAAAGAGTTTTTGCGTTTTGCGTTTTGTCCGTAGGAGATAAAAAAGATATTCCTGAAGAAGTAAGCTACTTGAGTTTTCAGAATCACAGGGGGACTTTCAAGGTGATATTTACCGCCGTGGATAAGCTTTTTTCTGGGGAGTGGCCTGTGATTGGAAGTGGTCCAATAGTAGATCATAAAATGGTAAATTTGGAGTTCCACATGGCAGGGGACCTGTATGTTTGTGGCGAGTTTGTGAAAGTGCTCCCTGGTGAGAAGTATAAAGACTACTTGGAAATGGCAGTGGCTGGGTACGTATTGGTCGACAGATATTTAAAACAGCACTAGTAGTCGAGATGCCAACAGGCTAATTAGAGAGGGGAGCTAAGTTTACAGCGCGGTTGTTGGGCAGGAATCAATACTCCCCATGCCGCTATGACACGCTTACCCCCGGTGTCAGGATTTCATCCGGCTCGGACGATGTGTTCATCGGGGGCTGGACGGTTCAATACCTCGATATTGACGATCAGATTCCCGGCTGGCTTCTCGTCGTTGTAGACGCGCTGATGATCGTCGCATCAATGGTCAAAGCGGTGGTATCAGTAGCCAAGCTGGGGTTGACGCAAGGCTTGGAGACTGCAGGGCCCTTGCACACTGCGGTTCGGCGCCATCGTTGCCGCCAGCTACCTCGCGGGCCGCACGTCTTTAGCCCCGTTGTCGGGAAAGTCTTGGGGGGATTATCGGCAATCCCGTGGACCTCACAACAGGCCGCAAAATATCGCTGGACTCGGGTGAGACCGATTTTGTCTTGCCGGGATCTGATGGCTCCTACGCAAGCGACCTGACCGTCGACAGCATCCTGGGCCAAGGCTGGGTGGTGTCTTGGGAACAAAGCCTGCGCAGAAGCGGCCGCTTTTTGTACCTCACCGACAACCAGGGCCGCAGCGTGCCCTTTGTCGACATCGAGCCCGGCGAGCGCATCTACAACCCCTACGAGCAGATTCATCTGGTACGCACCCTCGGTGGGCACTACCTGCTGCAAACTCTGGACAACGTGTTTTTCTACTTCGGCGAAGTGCCGGACGACAACACCTCGATGCCGTTGCAGCGTCTGGAAAATGCGCTGGGTCATTACCTGCATTTCACCCGCACGGTCGAAGGCACGCTACCGACATCAGCGCGCCGGGCGGTGTGCGGATCCACCTGCATTACGACAACCCGCTGGGCCGCCTGAGCGACGTCAAACGCATCGTCGACAACTTGGCCGTGGAAACGCTCGTCCAGTACCGCTACGACGACAACGGCCAACTCATCGAAGTGATCAATCGCAATGGCGATTGCATGCGCCGGTTCAGTTATGCCGAAGGCATGATGGTCAGTCACAGCAACGCATTGGGTTTGAGCTGCAACTATCGCTGGGAAACCATCGACGGCCAGCCGCGGGTCGTCGAGCACTGGACCAGTGATGGCGAACACTTTCATTTTCGTTATGACTTCAAGAGCAGAACGTCCTGGGCCTTCGACGTCCTTGGCCGCGAGCTGGAAGTGCAGTACAACGAGGACAAACGGGTCATCGCCAGTCGCGACTTTGGCGGCGAACGTTACGCCATCGATCTGGATGAAGCGGGGAATACGACCGGCATCAGCCTGCCCGACGGGAATCGCCTGACATTCAAGTACGATGATTTCTCGCGCCTGATCGAAGAGACCGACCCGCTCGGTCGAAGCATCACCTACAGCTACCACCTCAGTACCACCTTGATCACCGAAACCGCCTTCCCGGACGGCAGCGTCTGGAAAGCCCGTTACGACGACAAAGGCAACCTTGTCGCCGAGATCGATCCGCTGGGCCACAAGACTGAATACCTCAACAGCGAAGAGGGTCTGCCGCACACCATTATCGATGCGACCTACAAATCGAAATACCTGTGGTGGAATGGCTTGGCGCAGGTCGAGCGGTTTCAGGATTGTTCGGGCAAAAGCACGTTTTATAGCTATGACGGTCGGGCTCATCTGATCGCCGTCACCGACGCGTTGAATCAGACGACACGACTTGAGCGCAAGCCCGACGGTGAAGTGGTGCGGATCGAGCACCCGGATGGAACGTCCGAATCGTTTACCTACAACGCATTGGGTCAGGTGCTCACACACACCGATGGCAAGGGCCAGACCACGCGGTTGTTGCGTACTGCACGCGGGCTCCCTTCTAGCCGACAGGATGCGAAGGGACAGCGCATTCGCTATGAGTACGACAAAGCGATTCGGCTGACGGCACTGGTTAATGAAAACAACGCGGCTTATGAGTTTGCTTACGATGCGTCGGACCGACTGATCGAAGAGAAACGCATCGATAACCTGACGCGGCGGTTCAGCTACAACCTGGGCGGGCATCTGACTCGGGTTGAAGAAATCGGCTATGGGGAGCGGGCAGAGCGGCCGCAGCGGAGTACGGAATTTGAGCGTGATGTGATTGGCCGCTTGCTGGCGAAGGTCAATCAAGATGCGCGGCAGGATTACGTATATGACGACGCGGATCGGTTGCTCAGCATTCACCGACTGCCTTCAAGCATTGGCAAGAAGCTCGGTGTTGCTGAAGAGACGCTCGACTTCAGCTATGACCTCTTGGGTCGTTTGGTAAAAGAAGCCACACCGCAAGGTGCTTTGACGTACGAATACGATCCGCTGAGCAACCTGACAACGCTGACATTGCCGACGGGTCAGCACCTGAATCATCTGTACTACGGCAGCGGCCACCTGCACCAACTGAACCTTGACGGTCTGCTCATCAGCGACATGGAGCGCGATGACCTGCATCGAGAGGTCTATCGGTCCCAAGGCAAGCTCACCAGTTGTTTCGGTTATGACGCGATGGGCCGCAAGAGCTGGCAGTTCGCATCGACATTGCCAGCTGACAAGCTGTCGCAGATCCAGAATCCAGGCATCAACACCTCGCTGTTGGTCGATCATGCTTACAACCCGATTCATCGGCGTTATGAGTACGATCCAGCAGGCGAACTGGTCCGCACGCTGGACAAACTGCGGGGTGAGATCAAATACGAATATGAAGCCAACGGCCAATTGCACAGTCGTGATACCGGGCGCTTGGTTGATAGCGAAGAGTTCAGATACGACGCTGCGGCCAACCGCCTGAACTTCAACACCAGCCAGTTTGATCAGGTGAAAGACAACCGCATCAAGCAATGGCGCAATCAGGAATATACCTACGACGCGTGGGGCAACCTGATTGAGAAGCGGGTAGGGCTGAGCAAGCTGCAGACGTTTACGTATGACTGCGAAAATCGTCTCGTGCGTGCTGAAACGATGGTTAACAGCCAGATGCACAGCGTGGGCACGTATCGGTACGACAGTTTGGGTCGTCGGGTTGGCAAGACGTCCGAGATTGATGGCCAGACTGAGCACAAGCACTTTCTCTGGCAAGGCCTGCAGATGCTGCGCGAAGAAACACCGTGGCAGAGCAGCTTCTATATTTACGAGCCAGGAAGCTACGCGCCACTTGCCCGGGTTGACCAGAGCGAAGGTGAGGCAGAGCAGACGCTTTACTACTTCCATACCGACCAGATTGGCACGCCGCTCGAGATGACGGATGTCGACGGCCAGATCGTGTGGCAGGCGACTTACAAGGCTTGGGGTGAAGTCGAATCGTTGGCCGTGAGTGAAATTGAGCAGAATCTGCGGTTTCAGGGTCAGTACTTTGACGGAGAAACAGGGCTGCACTACAACACGTTCCGGTATTACGATCCGGCGGTGGGACGATTTATAACGCAAGATCCTATTGGGTTATTGGGGGGAGATAATCTTTACTCGTATGGGTTAAATCCCATTGGGTGGATCGATGCTTTGGGCTTAGCAAGCTCGAACCCAGGAGTCTACGATGTCTTTTTCGAGGCGAAGTTACCTTCGCGCGAAATGTATAGGCTCCCTGATCCAGTGCATTTCGGCGAATCGAACCGCCAGTTGCACTACGCGATGAAAAACGATCCTGCTTTGAGAGCGAATCTTGAGGGTCGATACCCAGGGATCGAGAAGCATGTTGCGCCGACAACGCGAGGTACGTTCAGAGGAAAAGCCTTCCCTGGCACGACGTGGCATCATCACGGCCAAGTTGGAGGTTTATTGCAACTGGTAGACATGAAAGACCATAAATCTCGTCACCTTGACTATCACTCCAAAGGAGAGGGTGGGCGTAAGCGATGGGGTGGCGGTAGTGCTTGCAGATAATTGAAGGAGATAGGGAATATGATAGTTTACAAAGACCTTGCAGCTTTGATCGCAGATACTGAGAGGCTTGACAAGTTCGGGACCCTATATATTAATCGGAAGAAGTGGAGGGCGGACCCTGAGCATGCGGAGATTCTGCTTTTGATCGGAGATGATGAGTTAGAGGATCTGGATGAGGAAGGGAATCCTGTCTTAGCGACCCAAAACGATGCTCGATATTTCTTTGACGTCGAAATCTTCCAAAACGTTATTGATGTTCAGCGAGAAAAAAAAGAACAATCATTTCTCGATGATTATATTCATGCCATCAATTACTATTTAGAGAACGATGATTTTTATTGAGGTATGAGCGAGGGCCATGCCTAGGTTTGGACGTCAAGAGCTGGTTAGCACATGTTAACTTTCGCGATTGGCCATGAACTGCAATAGTGCTATGACTAGCGTGATTGTTTACGGTCTATTGAGCGTTTGCTTAACGTGATTGGTAAAACCTCGGCATCGGCGCAGAGAAGCTGGAATTTGCCTACGACCTGCTGGGCCGATTGATTAAGGAGACCGCACCGCAAGGTGCGCTTTCCTACGAATAAGATCCGCTCAGCAACCTGACCACGCGGACCTTGCCGACGGGCCAACATCTCAATCACCTGTACTACGCCAGCGGCCACTTGCATCAGCTTAATCTCGATGGATTGCTGATCAGCGATATGGAGCGCGATGACCTGCATCGCGAGGTGTATCAGTCTCAAGGAAGTCTCACCAGTTGCTTTAGCTACGATGCGATGGGCCGCAAGAGCTGGCAGTTCGCATCGACGTTACCGGCGGAAAAGCTGTCGCAGATCCAGAACCCGGGCATCAACACTTCGTTGCTGTTGGATCATGCATACAACCCGATTCACCGGCGCTATGAGTACGACCCGGCGGGCGAACTAGTTCGGACGCTGGACAAGCTGCGTGGTGAGATCAAGTACGAATATGAAGCGAACGGCCAATTGCATAGCCGTAACACGGGCAAACTCGTCGATAGCGAAGAGTTCCGATACGACGCTGCCGCCAACCGCCTGAACTTCAACACCAGCCAGTTTGATCAGGTGAAAGACAACCGAATCAAGCAGTGGCGTGATCAGGAATATACCTACGACGCCTGGGGCAACCTGATTGAAAAGCGGGTAGGGCTGAGCAAGCTGCAGACATTTACCTATGACTGCGAAAATCGGCTTGTGCGTGCTGAGACGATGGTTAATAGCCAAGTGCATAGCGTCGGCACGTATCGGTATGACAGCCTGGGCCGCCGGATTGGCAAAAGCTCCGAAATAAACGGCGAGACAGAACACAAGCAATTCCTCTGGCAAGGCTTGCGGATGTTGCGTGAAGAAATGCCTGGGCAGAGCAGCCTCTATATCTACGAGCCTGGAAGCTACGCGCCGCTAGCGCGCCTGGACCTAAGCGAAGGTGAAGTAGATCAGAAGCTTTACTACTTCCACACCGACCAGATCGGCACGCCGCTTGAGATGACGGATGTCGACGGTCAGATCGTCTGGCAGGCAACCTACAAGGCGTGGGGGGAAGTTGAAACGCTTGCCGTAAATGAAGTCCAGCAGAACCTGCGGTTTCAGGGTCAATACATCGACGACGAAACGGGGCTGCACTACAACACTTTCAGGTATTACGATCCAGAGGTTGGTCGGTTCCTAACGCAGGATCCGATTGGGTTATTAGGTGGATTTAACCTATATCAATATGGTCCCAACACCACTAGCTGGATAGATCCTTTTGGCCTATGCAAAAGCTCCGTAAGTGGGGACAAAGGTACGGCTAAGGCCGTCCATGACCTCGAACAGAATGGGTATGAGGTTGTCGCTCAAGAGGTGACAATGAAGGTTAATGGCAGTAGAGTTCGCGCTGATATTGTTGCAAAAGATGGGCATGAGAACCTTCATGTTTTCGAGAAAGCATGGTTCTGGAGGGCTCACAAAAAACCAGAAAGCCTCTGGGGTCTACGATATGTCTAGTCCAGCTAACACTGCGCAGCATTTGGGTGGTGGTACTATAAAAACATCTCGAGGTACGGCGGGAACCTTCAAAGTTGACACTAAGGGCAAGCCAGGTAAAGATCTAGGTGGCAAGGGTGCGATACATGATGCCACTATCAACGTTTTAAAGTATCGGTGATTTATGAATAAAGAAAATCGAATTTATTTTGAAAATGAGCTTTTGCAGGAGCTTAAAGGTATAGCGGGTTCTGAAATATCGATTAAGGTTTTGAAAAGTGGTGTTAGGTTTATCTACGAAAAAAAAGTTGTTGCAGAGCTCGATTTTCAATACTTGGTAAAGTCTAATGCCTATATCCTTAATGGCCGCGTTTTTGGCGGCCCTATCTTTGAGTGCTCCTCTAAAATTGACCCTCCTTACAAAAGTCATTTGTTTAGCGATGCATGCTTTGCGTTTACGACGTCTGGAAGACAGGATAAAAAATTTAGCGATAACGTATACGGCAGCATCTATCTTCCACCTCCGGAAGAAGTTGGGTCTGTTTGTAAACGAATTAGGAACTCTCTGGAGAGTTACTATATCCCTATGATTACGGGGTGTATAGTGCCAGGCCCTAGGACCATCGAGGATGTTTTGCACTCACCTACCGACTATGCATATCCGGCAGTGTTTATTCATTGTGCCGTCGCTTGTAATCCAAAAATCATAAGTGAGGAAGTGGTTGAAAAGATAAAAACCAACAAAAAGATTATTAGAAACAAATCATTTGACCTAGAGCTTATAGAAGGGTTACTAGGCCCCTTGGGCAGTAGGTAGGACTTTAGTTAATAGGGTGGCATGTAAACATGGTTTCCATAAACTGAATATTAATGGTTGAATCTTTATCAATAGTAGTGGTTTTTTGAGAGGCCGCGTAATCAGCGCGGCTACTGACCAAGTTCGGCCTGACCTAACTGAATTATGTGGTCAATAAAATCTCCGGTGAAACCTCGCCCATTACCGCTACGACGACAACCTTCAGCTCACTGAAGCGATCAACCGAAACGGTCCCTTCAGGAATTGTGCATATGGAGTATCCGCTTCGACAACGGGCCTGTAGATGTAGAATTGCTGTTCAAATACGGCAATGGCGGCGCCCGGCCGACCAAGATATTTTTAAAACGTATGTAGAAATGGAGAGTTGCTCGATGACAGCGTCTTTCTCAACTGACCTCAATGGCGAATTGCGTGAAAAACTAACTAATGCAGTGCGTATTTTCATGGATAAAATGAACCGCTGGGAGGTTGATTGCTACAAGTAAAGTGCTGCGGATTTTGACGAGACTGCGTCTGATGGTTCTTTAGAGAGGCGAATGAGATCGGACCTTTTGAAAATATTCTCTGAGCATGTAGTCGAGAATGGTAGAAACTATGATCGGCTGAAAAATCTCGTTTGTGGTCGCAATCCTGAATATGATCCGGTGCATGGTCAGATTGGCGAGATCGAATGGGATGGACGTATGGCAAAAATACTATTCAAAAGGAAACGGGTTTGCGAGCTACTTATCGACTCGTATTCAGCTTGGATGGTGTTGTATGTAAAGTTTCTAAGCGAGATCTTTTGTCCGCATCAGATAAGTGGGGGAGAACCTATATATAGTTCTAAGTATGTCGGGTTTATGAATCGGCGTCGATGGGCTCTACTGTGGTGAAGTAAACCACACTTGTCCGCTTGAGCAGTGTCCGCGAAGGGAGATCTAGGGTGTCACTGTTCAGCCACTGATCAATCTGTACCGCGTCGGCGGCGCGTATATCAGTTCGATTCCGTAGGTCTGATCATCAGCGATATTGAGCGCGATGACCTGCATCGCGAGGTCTATCGGTCCCAGGGCAAGCTAACCAGTTGCTTCGGTTACGACGCGATGGGCCGCAAGAGCTGGCAGTTTGCGTCGACTATTCCTGCTGACAAGCTATCGCAGATCCAGAACCCAGGCATCAACACCTCATTGCTGGTCGATCACGCATATAACCCGATTCACCGGCGCTATGAATACGACCCGGCGGGAGAGCTAGTTCGGACGCTGGACAAACTGCGCGGTGAGATCAAGTACGAATATGAAGCCAACGGCCAGCTGCATAGCCGTAACACTGGGCGGTTGGTTGATAGCGAAGAGTTCCGATACGACGCTGCGGCCAACCGGCTGAATTTCAACACCAGCCAATTTGATCAGGTGAAAGACAACCGGATCAAGCAATGGCGCGACCAGGAATATACCTACGACGCGTGGGGCAACCTGATTGAGAAGCGGGTAGGGCTGGGCAAGCTGCAGACGTTTACCTACGACTGCGAAAACCGGCTTGTTCGCGCGGAGACAATGGTCAACAGCCAGACGCACAGCGTCGGCACGTATCGGTATGACAGCCTGGGTCGGCGGGTTGGAAAGACGTCTGAGATTCAAGGGCGAATCGACCACAAGCAATTCCTCTGGCAAGGCCTGCGGATGTTACGCGAGGAGTCGCCGGGACAGAGCAGCCTCTACATCTACGAGCCAGGTAGCTACGCCCCGCTAGCACGGGTCGATCAAAACGAAGGTGAGGCAGAGCAGAAGCTTTACTACTTCCATACCGACCAGATAGGCACTCCGCTTGAGATGACGGATGTCGATGGCCAGATCGTTTGGCAGGCGACGTACAAGGCATGGGGCGAGGTCGAGACGCTTGCCTTGAATGAGGTTGAACAGAATCTGAGGTTTCAGGGTCAGTACATTGACCATGAAACAGGGCTGCACTACAACACGTTCAGATATTACGACCCGGAAATTGGACGGTTCATTACTCAAGATCCAATTGGCGTTGCTGGTGGGTGGAATCTTTATCAGTATGCAAGCAATACAATTGCCTGGGTCGATCCGTTTGGCCTTACTCCTTGTATGGGGACACCGTCACAGCGCAGTGCTGGCGGTACTGGTGCGAAGTACGATCCTGTCAAAGGACAAGGGCTTTATGTCCTTGCCGATAATGGTGTAATAAAATATGTTGGCCGTGGTGATGCCGCTTCCCGTCTGGGTGTACATGCTGTGACAGATGGTAAGGCTCATTTGGAGCAATATGTTATTTTTAATAATAATTTGACAAAGGCTGAGGCTAAGTTTCTTGAGCAACAGATCATGGACCTCAATGGCGGGGCTAAGTCTACTAACGCAGTAACTAATCTAGTTAATAAAATCAGGTCCTACAGTCCGACTAATCCAAATTCTGGAACGTATGATATTGCAGGGCATAGCTCCGGCTGGGGAAGTGACGTGTTATCTGATGCATTGAAAAAGATGAAGGCGCTGGGATTATGAGTTCTAAACAGACAGTGAGAAGCGGTGATTATTTCACCATACCGATGGCTGACGGGCGACAAGCTGTCTGTCAGGCGATATGGATCGGGCGCAATAGTTCAGGACAAACCTTTAAAAAAGTATTTGCATTCTGCGTTTTGTCCGTAGGCGACGAAAAAAAGATTCCTGGAGACGTAAGTTACTTGAGTTTTCAGAACCATAGAGGCACATTCGAGGTGATTTTTACTGCCGTAGATAAACTCCTTTCTGGAGAGTGGCCTGTGATTGGAAGTGGCCCGATAAAAGATCAAAAATTGGTGAGTCTTGAGTTCAATATGGCTGGTGATCTCTATCGTTGTGGTGAGCCCGTGAGAGTGCTGGCTATTGAGGAGTATCAAGACTACTTACTTATGGGTGTTTCCGGGTATGTCTTGGTCGAGAGATATTTAACTCAGCACTAGTAGTCTAAAGCTCGATAGGCTGATTATAAATCAAGGTGCTGTAAAGCTTAGATTTCACCTGGGTTATTGGGCAGGAATCTATACTCGCATATCACATCAATCGCAATGGCGATTCCATGCGCCGGTTCAGCTACGCCGAAGGCGTGATGGCCAGTCATAGCAACGCATTGGGCCTGAGCTGCAACTATCGCTGGAAGCCATCGCCGGCATGCTACGCGCGATCTAGCGGTGCGCGTTGCATTTCTAAGGAAGGCGCCGACTGATCCTCATATGAAAGAATCTTGCATTATCATCAGAGGTTGGCGGGTCACTACAGTGGTTGATGAATCAGTCTTTAACTCCCGACATTTGAACTGTCGTCCGTAAGGCTGCCATGGGCAAAAAAAGGCGGAGCGGCGGTTCATGTTGCAGAAAAAGGGTGCACTTAAATGAAAGCTTATAGTTCGTTAGGGCAAGTGATCGCTGATCTTCCAGATTTAGATTCGGGTGAGTGGATATACGCAAACATCGAATCTTGGGGGCGAGAGCGTGAAGATACTGATTTCTATTTTATTCCGTGGGATTATCTACAGAGCCTAGAGGACGATCAGATATACCTGGATGATGAAGATATGGAGATGCCGTTGCAGGTCCAGAATTTAGGTTTGCGCAGCTGGATGCTAGTTAGCTCCTTAGCATATATATTGGCTAATAAGGTGGCGGGAGAGCATGACACGGCTTGGCTTATTGATGAAATAAATTATTATCGGGAGAATGACACTTTTAGGACGTAGATTGTTTTGAAGGTTCATTCACGGGCAAGCGACTGCCTCAGCGGTGGTGAGAACGAGTGTTCGGGACAACATTTGTCATGTCCAGATATGCGTATTCATACGCACTACACAATCTGCCATAACGTCAGGTCTACCCGTCGAAACCCTCACCATATATCGCTACGACGAAAGCGACCAGTTGACAGCAGTGATGAACCGGACTGGCGTCTCGATCCGCCGTTTCAGTTTTGCTTGGAGCCAATAGATACGGCACCTCAATAACCGGCCAAAAACGCCGTAGCTTCAATAAAATATCGTCATCTATCTTGATCTGCCAGTTGTTGCAGCCCCAGTTGCCGAATGCGTCGCGCAGCGGCTCAGTCGTCAGCGACTTGCCGATCCCGGCTTGGGCCAACTGATCAGCGCAGTATTGGCGGATCCACAGTTGTACGGCCCGCTCTCAACTTTTGGTCCTCGCAAACCTGCGGAGCGGTCAGACTCCTCGATAAACGTACTGTCTACCGGTCGAATTATTCCAAAAAAAACTAGCCCTCCCGCGCCGCCATCATCCCCGAATTACCCCCTCCAGCCCCTCATGCCCCTGCACAATCAACCCCCTGACCAACCCCTCAAATTCCGCCTCCGTCCCAACCTCCTGCACCTCAAACCGCGCGCTCCATCGCACTACACACCGGTCCACCAACCCCGCAACCTCATCCACCCGAACCTCAGCCCGATACCCATCCACCGGCAACGGCGACTCCTCAAACACATAAGCCAACGCCCTAAGCCCATCATCAAACTCAATCAACCGCTCCCGCAACACCGCACCGTCCGCAAGCGCCAGCCGCCTGACCGCACCCACCCGTAAAATCCCAACTTCACCCTCGATGCCACTCTTCACAATCGCCGGATGCCATGCCGCGATCCCGCCAAAGTCCCGAAGCACCTTCCACGCCTGATCCGTACTGCACGGCAAACCAGCGCTGTACTCCACTAAAACCATCACGTCTTACTCCAAAAATAAGCAACGCTACGACTCAAAAAACGCTCAATACCCAGCCGCTATAACCCGGCAGGCAGGCCCCGAAGCCAAAACCCGAGACCTGCGCCCATAAAAAACCTCGCTGTAAAACCTACCCCTCAAACTGGTGATAAACCTTCGCAATCACCTTCCAGTCCCCATCGATCTTGATCAGCGTCAGGTAGTCGTTGTAATCCGCGCCGATCGCGTCCTTCTCCATATCCACCCGCACCACAGCCGTAGTCGGCGTAATCGCCAACACATCCAGCCGCGTCGTGATCTCGGCCGCCTTACCGTTGCTTTCAACAAAGTCATACAAGTTGCTGATCGGCCCACCCAGCAGTTGGCCGTTGGTGAAACCGTACATCACCGCTTCTTCGTGAAAGGCCTGTTTGATCGTCGCAACGCTGCCTTCACGCAGCCCATCAACGTAGCGGCTGGCGGTGTCGATGACGGCGTTGTAGTCGTGTGTAGCGACGGCTTTGATGTTCTTGCTCATGTTTATGACTCCAGGGTTTGAGTTAGGAAGGCGATAGCCTCAATGACCAACAGCTGCGCAATCACCAGTCCTGTCGGGTGGGTGAAATGATCAGGTCGTTGACGGTGACGTTGGCCGGCTGATTCAGCGCGTAGATCACGGCGCGGCTGATGTCTTCCGGCGCGATGGCGATTTCGTTCAGCGCTTGTGCGGCTTTGCGCCCGGCGGGGTCGGTGACTTTGTCCGCCCAGCCGGTGTTGATCACGCCCGGGCTGACGGTGTTGACGCGGATGCCGTGGTGCACGCCCAGTTCTTTGCGCATGGATTCGGTCATGGCCTGCACGAAGAATTTGGTCGCGCTGTAGACGCCGGCGCCGGGGCCGACTTGATGACCGGCCACCGAATCCATGTTGAGGATCTGCCCGGATTTCTGTTCGAGCATGAAGGGCAGGGCGGCGGCGATGGTGTTCAGGTAGCCCTTGATGTTGACGTCTATCATGGCGTTCCAGTCCTGGGTCACGAGGTCAACCCAGTGGGAGAACAGCATCAGGCCGGCGTTGTTGACGAGGATGTCGACGGAGCCGTAGGTGTCTTTGGCGAACTGCGACAGTGCGCGAGTCTGTTCAGCGTCCGTGACGTCGGTGACGAAGCTGGACGCCTCGTAACCCGTCGAGCGGAGTTCGCTGACCAGCGCGGCGAGGGCTTTCTCATCCAGCGCGGCAGCAACGACGTTAACCCCTTTAGCGGCCAATGCTCGGGCGGTTGCAGCACCGATCCCTGATGACGCGCCGGTGACGATGGCGGTTTTCTTGTCCAGATAATTCATGATCATGTTTCCTCAAATTCAAGGCGTGCGGGCAGCGTCGGCCTTCTTGGGAAAGCCTTGCCGTTCAGCCGTTAGTGAATGCGGTGTCTGAAAGCGGTGCGGTTGCCAGCGCTGTTTAGTAAGTGCCCAGCGGCCAGTCGGTGTAGCCCTTGGCGCCGCCGCCGTAATAGCTTTCGCGCGGGGCGATGGTGAGTTCGGCGCCATGGCGCAGACGCGCAACCAGGTCCGGATTGGAGATGAACAGGCGACCAAACGCGACGGCGTCGATCTTGCCCTGGGCGCGGCGCTCAACGGCCATGTCCAGGTCGTAGTTGTTGTTACCAATGAACGGGCCGTTGAACTGGGCGCTCAAGGCATCCATGTCGACGCCTTCCGGCACTTCACGGGAGGTGGCGGTCGCGCCTTCGACGAAGTGCAGGTACGCCAGGTTGAAGCGGTTCAACTGCTGAATCAGGTAACCATGCAACGCCATGACGTTGCTGTCCGGCGGTGTGTTACCCGCATCCGGTGTCACCGGCGACAGGCGAATGCCCACGCGGTCATGGCCCCAGATGTCGACGATGGCCTGGGTGACTTCCAGCGTCAGCCGGGCACGGTTTTCAATCGAGCCACCGTATCGATCGGTACGCTGGTTGGTGGAATCGCGCAGGAACTGGTCGAGCAAATAGCTGTTGGCCGAGTGAACCTCGACGCCGTCGAACCCTGCGCGCCTGGCGTTCTCGGCAGCGTGTTTGTACTGCTCGATGATGCCGGGGATTTCGTCGGTTTCCAGGGCGCGGGGCATCGACACCGGGACGAAGCCGTTGGCCGTGTACGTGTTGCCCTCGGCCTGGATGGCGGACGGCGCTACCGGGGCTTCGCCGTTGGGCTGCAGGTCGACGCTTGAGAACCGCCCCACATGCCAGAGCTGGCTGACGATCTTGCCGCCTGCCGCGTGCACGGCGTCGGTGACTTTGCGCCAGCCGGCGACCTGCGTTTCGCTCCAGATCCCGGGCGTCGCCGCATAGCCGCATCCCTGGGCCGAGATGTTGGTGGCTTCGGCCACGATCAACCCGGCGGTGGCGCGCTGGGCGTAATAGGTGGCGTGCAGTTCACCGGGCACGCCGTCGTCTTCGTATCGGCTGCGGGTGACGGGGGCCATGACGATGCGGTTGGCCATTTCGATGGCGCCCATGCGGACGGGGGAAAACAAGTCGGTGCTGTTACTGACATCACTCATTGATAATTACTCGCATATTTGACCGGTCGTCTACCAATCTTTGAAAAAAAAGCGCCTGCTACCGCAGCAGGCGTTGGGTCAGGCGCATGGCCGTGTCGAAAGGGGTGGTGGACTTGTTCACCTTCACCAGAAGGGAAGCGCCCAACCACAGTTGATACAGGGTTTCGGCGAAGGCTTCGCTGCCTTCTTCGATGTGCAGGCTGCCGTCTGCCACGGCCATGTCGACGCAGGCGGTGATGCGCTTGATGATCTGCGCCGTGCCGGCCTCCAGCACCCTGCGCATGTCCTCGGACAAGTCGCAGACTTCCGGGCCCAGCTTGACCACCAGGCATTTGCCTTCTGGGTGATCGGTGCCCTGGGTCTCGATCCAGTAGTCGAAGTAGGCCAGCAGCTTTTCGACGCCGGTGCCTGATCGCGTCATGACGGTGTCGACACGGCCGAGGTACTCGGAGAAGTACTCATCGAGCAACGCAGCGCCGAACTCTTCCTTCGATTTGAAGTAATAGTAAAACGAGCCCTTGGGCACGCCCGCCGCGCTCACCACTTCTGCCAGGCCCACGGCGGTGTAGCCCTTGTGGGTCATCAGCGACTTGGCGACGTCGATGATGTGTTGGCGCATTTCCAGGTTGGGTTTCTTCATAATGCGCAGCACCTTAAGACAAAACTGACCGGTCGTCTACAAGATGACAGATGCGTGCGATGAACGGCGCTTACATCAACCGCATCCCCATTTCATACGCCCGCGTCTCAAACCCGAGCTCTTCATACAGCCGCCGCGCATGGGTATTGAAGCCCCACACCGACAGGCGAATGTCCTGCGCGCCGCGTTCCAGCGCCCACGCTTGCACGTGCTGGATCAGCCCACGGCCCAATCCTTTCCCCCAGAAAACCTGGGCCACGCACACCGAGCCAATCCGCGCGAATTCCATCGGCTGCATCAACGGCCCACCTGCTGAAAACATCCCCGCGCTGACAAACCCTGCCGGTCGATCCCCTACAAACGCCAGGAAAATAACCTGCTCCGGGTTGTTCAGAAAGCTCAGCCAGTGAGGGGCATCGCGGGTGTGATCCAGGGTTTCATCTGTGTAAATATCGGGACGCTCCGCGTGGTGAATGGCGTTGAGTAGCTGCCCCAGTTCGCAGATTGCCGTCACGTCCTCGGCCATGGCTTGTCGGTAACTGATCACTTCATCCATTGCGCGTCGCTCCTTGTACAACTGTTGCGGAAGATCGGCTCTTGTACCCGTCGCCCATCAACTCCACAACCCAGTCGATGAACACCCGCAGCTTGATGCTGATGTGCCGGTTGGGCGGGAAGGCCACGTACATCGGCATCGACTCCAGCTGCCAGTCGTCGAACAGCGTAACCAACTCACCGCCGAGCACCGACGCCTGTGCCATGTACTGCGGCAGCCAGAGGGCGCCCATGCCGGCGAGGCCTGCTGCTAGGTACGCGTTGCCGTCGTCCACCGTGAGCAAGTAGCGGCTCTGCACCTGAACCCTTTCGCCGTCCCGCTGCAGCACCATCGGGAATAGCTGCCCGGTGCGCGCCCAGCGGTAACCGACGATGCGGTGCTGCGGGTCTTCGAGGTCACGGGGATGAGCCGGCTTGCCTGCGCGCTGCAGGTAGGTCGGCGCCGCGTAGACGCCCAGCTTCAGGTCGGTGATGTGCCGCGCCATCAGCGATTGGTCGGTCAGCTCGCCGCCGCGCACCACGCAGTCAACGTTCTCGCCGATGAGGTCGATCATCCGGTCGCTCACGCCCAGGTCGATCTGGATGTCGGGGTAGCGCGCGTTGAAGTCTGGCAGTGCCGGGATCAGCACCATGCGTGCGAACGGGCTGGGCACGTCGACACGCAAACGCCCTCGGGGCGAGGCGGAGGCAGCGGACAGACCGGTTTCCGCGTCATCCAGATCCACCAGCACGCGCAGCGCACGTTCGTAGAACACCGCGCCGTCGGCCGTGACGTTGACCTTGCGCGTGGTGCGGTTGAGCAGCTTGACCCGCAGCCGCGCTTCAAGCTGTTGCACCAATTGGGTGACCGTGGTCTTGCTCATGTGCAACGTGCCGGCGGCCTTGGTGAAACTGCCGGTTTCCACCACTCGAACGAACGCCTGCATCGCGTCGAAACGGTCCATCGCACCACCTGATTGTTTGGAGAATGCAAACAGTCTTGATCAAGGCTGCTGGTTTATCCAGCGAATCCGCCGCCCTACAGTCTGCCCATCGAAACGACGGAGCATCCCGCTCCGCTGAAGGAGAAGACCCATGACTGTTCGTGACGTTGTATTCCCGCCCGGCCGCCACGCATTGTACGAGCGCAATCGCTACTCGCCGGCGATCAAATCCGCCGGCTTGCTGTTTGTCTCGGGCCAAGTGGGCAGCCGCGAAGATGGCTCGCCCGAACCCGATCTGCGCGCCCAGGTCCGCCTGGCGTTCACCAATCTCAACGCCATTCTCAATGCCGCCGGCTGCACCTTCGATGACGTGATTGACGTCACCGTGTTCATGGTCGATCCGCAGTCGACCTTCGAAAAGGCCTGGGAAGTGGTGCCGGAGTTCTGGGGCGAAGCGCCGCACCCGACCATCACCGCCGTAGGCGTGACCTGGCTGTATGGCTTTGATTTCGAGATCAAGGTCATCGCGAAGTTGCCCTAGCGCTGTCTGGTCAACCTGCCAGCCGAGTGCCGCCGCAGTTGAAATCCACGCCACAGCCCGACAGACTCACGGCCCGTTTCGGCAGGTCGTGCCGGGCGGTGGCGAGATAAGGGGCGGCAAGGTTGAACGAACACACATTGTCCAGGCGCCTGGAGCGGGTGGCGGCGCTGGTGCCGGCCGACGCGCGACTGGCTGACATCGGCTCCGATCACGCGTACCTGCCGGTGGCGTTGATGCGCCGTGGGCTCATCGCGATGGCCGTGGCGGGGGAGGTGGCGACGACGCCGTTCACGGCGGCCGAACGTTCGGTGCGCGAGAACGGCTTCGAGGAGCACATCCGCGTGCGTCTGGCCGATGGCCTGGCGGCGATTGAAGCGGATGACGGCATCACCGCGATCAGCCTCTGCGGCATGGGTGGCGAGACGATTCGCGACATCTTCGAGGCCGGTAAATCGCGTCTGAATGGAAAGGAACAACTGATTCTGCAGCCCAACGGCGGCGAGCCTGAACTGCGTCGGTGGTTGATGGACAACGGTTATCGCATCGTCCATGAGGACGTGCTGCGGGAGAACCGCTTCGACTACGAAATCATCGTCGCCGAACGCAGCGGGCCGGTGGTGTACAGCCCTGAAGCGTTGTACTTCGGCCCGTTGTTGATGGCGGCGCGCAGCCCGGCGTTTCTCGACAAGTGGCGGCGCCTGCTGCGTTACAGGCAGCGCACGTTGGCCAACTTGCAACGTGCGCGGCAGGCGGTGCCGGAAGACAAGCTTCGCGACACCGCGCAGCAAGTGCGCTGGATCACCGAATTGCTTGGCTGAACGTGCGCGGTCTCAGCCCTCCTGTTTCAGGTCCCGGACCCAAGGCCCGGAGCCTGAAACTTCGTCTCACAGCTCTTTCTTCATGTGCTTTTCGATCTGCTCCAGGGACTTGCCCTTGGTTTCCGGCAGGCACAGGAAGACGAAGATCAGCGAGCCGATGTTGATCGCCGCAAACACGAAAAAGGTCGGGTTGCCGATCGTGTCCACCGCGATCGGGAACAGGAACGCGACGGTCGCGTTGAACAGCCACTGCATCGACACCGCGGTGCCGGTCAGCAAGCCCCGGACCTGCATCGGGAACAGCTCGGACATCAGCAGCCAGTACACCGGCGAGATGCACATCTGCATGAACAGCAGGAACACCAGAATGCACGCCAGCGCGGCATAGCTCTGGGTCAGGTTCTGCGGCATGAACATCAGCACGCAACCCAGCGCCGCCTGCATCATGATCACGATGACCAGACCGGTCATCAGCAAGTGCCGACGCCCGTAACGGCCGATGGCCCAGATCCCTAGCAAGGTCGCGATGACCGAGACGATGCCGTTGCCGATGGTCGCGGTCAGTGCAGCGTTGGTGCCCATGCCGGTGTGTTTGAGGATGATCGGGGTGTAGTACATGAACGCGTTGACGCCGGTGAACTGCGCGGTAAAGCCCAGCCCGACACCGATCAGCAGCAGCTTCAATACCCACGGCTGACGCAGCAACTCGCGAGCGGCGACGCGCTTGTGGGCTTCTTTCTCCTGGGTTTTCATTTCCTCGACTTCGCGCTTGGCGGCGTCTCTGGTGTCACGCAGTTGTTCGAGCACCTGCTGCGCTTCATCGAAACGACCTTTCGAGGCCAGCCAGCGCGGCGACGGCGGCACGAAGAACGTACCGATCAGCAGCAAAACGCCCGGGACCATGGCGATGGCCAGCATGTAGCGCCAGATGCCGGGGGTGTGCAGCAACGCCGCGAGCACCGCGCTCAGCACATAGGCCAGCAACTGCCCGCTGACGATCATCAGCTCGTTGCGGCTGACCAGTCTCGCGCGGCGCGAGGGCCCGGCGATTTCGGCAATGAAGACCGGCACCGTGGCCGAACCACCGCCAACGGCGATGCCCAGCAGAAAGCGCGCGGCGACCATGAACGGCACCGACGGCGCAGTGGCTGTACCGAGGGCGCCGACGATGAACAACAGCGACAGCATGCGCAGGGTCACGCGTCGGCCAAAACGGTCGGACAGGTAACCGCTGGCCAGCGAGCCGAAGGCGGCGCCGACGATCAGCGATGCGGTGATCAGCCCTTCGCTGACGGGGTTCAGGCCAAGACCGCCCTGATCGAGCGGCAAGGTCATGAAGGGCAGAGCGCCCGCGATGATGCCCGTGTCGTAACCGAAAGCGAGTGCGCCCATGGTGGCGACAAGGACCGAGATGAAGATCAGACGACGCGGCGAAGTGCGCTGCTCGTCTGGTTGGCCTATGGCGGCGGATGGGGTGCTGGAAGACATGGAAACCTAAACCTCTCGTGGAACTGGCGTTGTGCCGGTTCGCTGACGTCGTGCTTAGGGGCATGCCGGGCCTGTGAGTTCCGTGAGAGGGCGAAAAAACCTGACCGATCAGTCGTGAGCGAGAGCGCCAGCCTGGAGCATCTCGCCGACCTTCTGCGCGAAGACGTTCATGCCAAAGGGCTTGAGCAATACGGCCATACCGGTTTCCAGTTGATCCCCGCCCACCGCCGAGTTTTGCGCGTAACCGGTGACGAACAGCACATCCAGTGAGGGCAGCAGGGCGCGGGCGGCGTCGGCGACCTGTCGGCCATTCATACCGCCGGGCAGGCCAACGTCCGTCACCAGCAGATCAATCGATGCCATCGAGCGGAGCATTTGCAACCCCGACGGCCCGTCCATGGCTTCGCTGACCTGATAACCGCGTTCGCGCAGGGCGTCGCACATCAGCATGCGCACGTGGGGCTCGTCGTCGATGACCAGCACGCTTTCGCCACGGCTGTGGGGCTGCGACGGGCAGCGGGCAGTCGCTTGTTCGCGGTCACCCAGATGGCGCGGCAAGTACATCGAGATCGTCGTGCCCGCGCCGTGGGTGGAGCGCGCCTGAATGGTGCCGCCGGACTGGTGCACAAAACCGTGAATCATCGACAACCCCAGGCCTGTGCCCTGGCCGATGGGTTTGGTGGTGAAGAACGGGTCGAAAATCCTGTCGAGGATCTCCGGTGCGATGCCGGTACCGCTGTCGCTCACGCTGAGTTCAACGAAGTCACCCGGGGGCAGCTGCGCCGCGATCCCGGCGACGTGGTCAGCCGAGACGTTGCGGGTCTGCACGGTGAGTACGCCGCCGTTGGGCATGGCGTCGCGGGCATTGAGCGTCAGATTGACCAATGCGCTTTCCAGCTGCGGTGCGTCGATCTTGCTGAGCCACAGGTCGCCGCTGGCAATGGTGCTGATGCTGATGGACGGGCCGATGGTGGACGCGATGAGCTGACCCATGCCCGCCACCAGCCGATTGACGTCGGTGGGCTTGGGGTCGAGGGTCTGGCGACGGGAGAACGCCAGCAGCCGCTGGGTGAGGGTGGCGGCGCGATTGGCCGAATCGTGGGCGGCATTGACGTAGCGATCCAGGCCGTCGACCCGGCCGTTGGCGATGCGCCGCTCGATCATTTCCAGGCTGCCGATGATGCCGGCGAGCAGGTTGTTGAAGTCGTGGGCGATGCCGCCGGTGAGCTGCCCAATGGCTTCCATCTTGTGCGCCTGGCGCAGGGCCGAATGGGCTTCGGACAATTCCTGGGAACGAGCCTGCACCCGTTGTTCAAGTGTTTCATTGGCGCTCTGCACCTGCTGGAACAGCGTCGCGTTGTCGATCGCAATGGCGGCCTGAGCGGCCAGGGCTGACATCAGGTTTTCGTGGCGTGGGGTAAATTGAGCGGGCTCGGTGTGGCCGTAGAACAGGCCGCCCAGCACGTCACCCGAGCGCGACACCACCGAGACTGCCAGGTAGCTGCGCACCGGCGCATGGCCGGCCGGCAAGCCAAAATGCGGCGTGATGCCGCCATAGCGCGGGTCCGGCAGGATGTCGTCAGAGCGCATCACGCCCTCGGTGAGGAACGCCGGTGCGAACACCGGACAGGCCCGCGGCCCCGGCAAGTACGCCAGTTCGGACGACTGAGCGCCCGACAGCGTGAAGAGGTCAAAATGACCGCTGGTAGCATTGTGGAAATACCCGCCGATCTCCGCGCCCGTCATCTCGCGGCCGGCATCGGTCACGGTCTGCACCAGGCGTTTGAGGTCCAGCTCCAGGGCCAGCTCGGTATTGACCCGGTTCAGCGTTTCCAGGGTCCGGGTTTCCTCGCGCAACGCCGCTTCGCTGGCCTCCAGCGCGGCTCGGGAGATATGCGCCTCGGTCACGTCGTAGCCTTCACAAAAGATACCGGTGACCTGACCGGTCTCATCGAGCAGCGGCTCATAGATGAAATCCAGATAACGCACTTCGCACGGGGCGTCGGGATGACTGAGCTGGATCGGGGTGCGTTGCTGCACCAGCCGCTCGCCGGTGCTGTAGACCTCATCCAGCCATTCGTAAAACCCTTGGCCCACCAGCTCCGGGAACGCTTCGTAAATGGTCTTGCCCACGTAGTCGCGCTCGCCGAACAGCCGGGTGTAGGACTGGTTGACGAATTCAAAGCGGTGCTCGGGGCCGTTGAGCACGGTGATGAAGCCGGGCGCCTGCTCGAACATCTTGCGCTGGCGGACGAGTTCTTGCGCCCGGCGACGCTCGGCCAGAATCCGGTCAGTCACCTCGTGGCCCTGATTGAGGATGCCCGCGATGCGGCCGTTTTCGCCGCGAATGGGCGTGAGGCTGTAGTTCCACCAGCTTTCCTGCGCCCGCCCGCCGCGTTCCATCATCAACAGTTGGTCGAACGTCGAAAAGCCTTGGGCGTCTCGGTAGGCCGCCTCGAACTGCGGGCCGACGACGTCCCAGATGGCCGACCAGACTTCACGCGCCGGGCGGCCGAGCGCCGCCGGATGACGGTCTGCCGGAATCGGCGCCCAGGCGTCGTTGTACAGCAGGCAGAAATCCTCGCCCCAATAGATAGCCGTCGGGAAACTCGAATGCAGGCAGATGCTGATGGCCGAGCGCAGGGACTGCGGCCAGCCCGCCGGCTCGCCCAACGATGTCGACGCCCAGTCGAAGTCCCGGATCAGCTGCCCCATTTCGCCGCCGCCCAGGAGAAAATCCAGGGGGGCAATTTGTACGGTGTCCGACTTCATGGGTGACGTCTCGACGCAGTGGTTCAGAGAAAGGATGGACTGGGAACGCAGGAAGAGATTTCCGCTTCTGGATGAACGGCAATCAGGCGCCACGCCGTGACCCGTCCTGCATTGATATGGCACTGAGCTATCAGGGTCTGGGCGGGCGCCAGTGTGACAGTAATGCGTTCGCCTGTCTGGCCTATCGCGTGTCCGGCGGGCGATGGTGGCATATCCGCCATTGCCGGGTGGGCTGGCAGCGGGCATCATCCCCGTCCATTCGACACATGGAGGCGTCCCGTGCCCGACACCGCGCTGCACAACCGCCCGCAAGGCCGCCTGCTCGTCGGGCTTGGCGCGTCAGCGGGCGGCCTGGAAGTGTTGCAGCGCTTCCTGCGATTGATGCCAAGCGACTCCGGGATCAGCTTTCTGGTCATCCAGCATCTTGCGCCGACCACGCCCAGCCTGCTCACCGAAATCCTCGCCCGTTCGACCCGCATGACGGTCGTCGAGGCCACCCATGGCGCGACCCTCGACCCCGACACCCTGTACGTGATCCCGCCGCAGTACGCCCTGAGCGTCACGGCCGACGCATTGGTCCTGACCCGCTACGAAGGGGTGCGCGGCCACCATCTGCCCATCGACGCCTGCTTCGCGTCGATGGCCGAGCATCACGGGGCGAGGGCAGTCGGCGTCATTCTGTCCGGGACCGGGTCAGACGGCACTGCCGGCTGCCGGGCAATCCTCGACCATGGCGGCCGAACCCTGGTGCAATGGCCGGAAGAGGCGACCTACAGCGGCATGCCCAACAGCGCGATTCAGGCGGGCAACGCCAGTCATGTCCTGAGCGTCGAGCAAATGCCTGGGGTACTCACCGGCGCCAGGGACCCGGACGGTCCTGCACCGTCGATCAGGCAGGGGGACGCCATGCAGCAGATTCTTCTGCACCTGCGCAGCATGACCGGCCATGATTTCACGCAGTATAAAAAGAGCACCATCGCCCGGCGGATCGAGCGGCGTCTGCAGATCATGCACCTCGCTGGTGAGGATGATTACCTGCGGCTGCTGAAGGACTCGGCAGAGGAGTGCAAGTCGCTGTTCAACGAGTTGCTGATCAACGTCACTCAGTTCTTTCGTGACCCTGCTGCGTTCACGGTCATGCAACGGCAGATCCTCCAGCCGATGATCGACGCCAAGGCTCCCAATGAGCCGCTGCGAGTGTGGATCGCCGGTTGCGCCAGCGGCGAGGAGGCTTACTCGGTGGCCATTGTTCTGCATGAACTGCTGCACGCGCAGGGGCAGGCCGCCGGTGTGGTGCCGGGCATTCAGGTGTTCGCCACCGACCTGGACGCCGACGCCATCAGTACCGCCCGCGCCGGTTTTTATCCGCAGACCATCGCCAGTGACGTCAGCGCCGAACGCCTGGAGCGTTATTTCAGCCCCGTTGAAGGCGGCTACCGGGTGAAGAAGGAAATCCGCGAGATGATCGTCTTCGCGGTGCAGAACGTGATCAAGGATCCGCCCTTCACCCGCATCGATCTGTTGTGCTGCCGCAACCTGATGATCTACCTGGGGCATGCGCTGCAGAACCGCCTGATTCCGACCTTTCACTACGCGCTCAAGCCTGACGGCGTGCTGTTTCTGTCACCCTCCGAGAGCATCGGCGGGCATGCCACACTGTTCACGCCGTTGCAGCGCAAATGGAAATTCTACCGGGCCGTGAAGACCCGAACCCCCAAATCCATGCCGATGGACAGCACGCTGTCGTGGCTGCCCAAACCCATCAGCCGACCTGCGGACCGCCCTGCGACCATGACCAAGGAAACCAACATTGCCGAACTGACCCGCCGGGCGCTGCTGCAGGACTTCGGCCCTGCCTCGGTGGTCACCGATTTGACCGGCAACATTCTGTATGTCCACGGCGACACGGGACGCTACTTGCGTCCGGCGCCGGGGCAGGCCAGCCTCAACGTGGTCGAAATGGCCCGCGAAGGCCTGCAGCTGGACCTGCGCGGTGCGGTGCAACGTGCCGCCCTCAGCGCCGAACCGACCTCGACCCAGCCGTTGCAGGTCAGCAGCGATGGCGCGACGCGCTGGGTCAGCCTCAGCGTGCGTCGGATGGGCAACACGGCTCAGGGCGAGCAATTGCTGCTGATCACGTTCCAGGAACCGGCCAGCGGCGTAGATATCCCGCCGGACGCATTGCCCGCCACCGCCGCACATCTGGCGCCCGAACGGGTCAGGCTGCTGGAGCACGACCTGGCTTACACGCGGGAGAATCTGCAGGCGACCATCGATGAATTGCAGCACCTGAACGAGGAGCTGGGCGCGGCCAACGAAGAGATGCAATCGACCAATGAAGAGCTGCAGTCATCCAACGAGGAGCTGGAAACCTCCCGTGAGGAGCTGCAATCGGTCAATGAGGAACTGGTCACCGTGAATGCCGAGCTGCAGGCGAAAATCGAGCAGCTCGGCGACATGCAAAACGACATGAAGAACCTCCTCGACAGCATCAATATCGGGACTATATTTCTTGATACAAAGCTGATTATTCGCCGCTTCACGCGCGATGCCGTGAAGATCTACCGCCTGATTCCCAAGGATGTGGGGCGGCCACTGGCCGATATCTCTTCGTACATTCACTCCCTGGACCTGCTGGTCCCCGCACAGGAGGTGCTCGACATGCTGATCCCGCAAGAGATCGAGCTGTGCACTGTCTCGGGCAACTGGTTCCTGGCGCGGCTGGCACCGTACCGCACGCTGGACAACGTCATCGACGGCGTGGTGATGACCTTTCACGACATCAACAGCCGCATCGCTAACCAGAAGGCTGTGCAGGCTGCGCGGGAACTGGCGGAGGCCATCGTCGACACGGTGATCGAGCCGTTGCTGGTGCTGGATGAAAACCTCTGCGTCGTGTCCGCCAGTCGTTCCTATTACCGGACCTTCCCGACGACCGAGCCGTTGACCACCGGCCGCAAGCTCTTCGAACTCAACAACCGACAGTGGGATATCCCGGCGCTGCGGCAAAAGCTCGGCACGATTCTGGAAAGTGACACCAGCTTCGACGGTTTCGTCGTGGAGCATGAGCTGACCGGCTCAGGGCCGCGGGCGATCACCCTGAATGCCCGTCGGGTGGTAGGGGACGGCACGCGTCCGCACCTGATTCTGCTGGCGATGCAGCCTGAACGTTCGCAGACCTGAGGCGCGGGAGGACCATGAAGACGCCGCCCTCTGCGCCCCATATCGCCCAACCCGCCGACCCGCTCGACGACCTGGATGACAACGCCCGGCTGCTGCTTGACCTGCAATTGCATCAGGTTGAATTGCAGACTCAGAACGAGGAACTGCGCGCTGCGCAATCCGCATTGGAAGCCTCGCGCGATCTCTATCTGGATTTGTATGAGAACGCGCCGGTGGGCTACCTGACGCTGACCCCGCAAGGGGTCATTGAAGCCGTCAACCGCACCGGCGAGACACTGTTGACCTACCCGCGTCATCGCCTGCTGCAGCGCCGTTTTGCCGGCCGTGTCGTCAGCCGGGACCGCGACCATTGGCAGCAAGTATTCGCCCGGGTCTGTCGCACGGGCCAGGCGCAAGAGTGCGATCTGAGCCTGGAGCGCACCGACGGTACGCACTGGCAGGCGCGGCTGAACTGCGCGCGCCCCGGCGGCGAGTCAAGTGGCATTCGGGTGACTCTCACCGACCTCACCGCGCGCCGCCAGATCGAGCAGCGACTCAACCTCGCCGCCAGCGTGTTCACCCACGCGCGGGAAGGCATCATGATCACCGACCCGGCCGGTGCGATCATCGAAGTCAACGACGCTTTCACTACCATCACCGGCTATGGACGCGAGGAGTCGATGGGCGAGAACCCGCGCTTCCTAGCCTCCGGCAGGACGCCGCGTGCGCAGTACGTCAGCCTCTGGCACAGCCTGCTCTCGGAGCGTTACTGGCAGGGCGACTTGTGGAACCGTCGACGTGACGGATCGGAGTACGCCGCGCGGCAGACCATTACCGCCATCGTCGATGCCCGTGGCGTCACTCAGCATTATGTGTCGCTGTTCACCGACGTCACCGAACTGCACAGCTATCAGCGTCAGCTGGAATACGTGGCCCATTACGACCCGCTGACCCATTTGCCGAACCGCGTCCTGCTGGCCTCGCGCATGCAGCAGGCGATGGCCGATGCTTTGAGCAACGGCACCCGGCTGGCGCTGGGCTACCTGGACCTTGACGGCTTCAAGGCGATCAACGATCTGCACGGGCATGACGTGGGTGATCGGGTGCTGTCCAGCGTGTCGCGACGCATGCAGCAGGCGCTAAGCGATGCCTGCACGCTGGCACGCCTGGGCGGAGATGAGTTTGTGGCGCTGGTTGTCGATCTCGATCAAGTCTGCGACAGCGCGCCGATGCTTGAGCGACTGCTGGCGGCCGCCAGCGAAATGGTGCAGGTGGGCGCGCTGAACCTGACGCTCTCGGCGAGCATCGGCGTCAGTTACTACCCGCAGGACAACGAGATCAGCGCCGATCAGTTGCTGCGCCAGGCCGATCAGGCGATGTATCAGGCGAAACTCGAGGGCAAGAATCGCTTCCGCGTGTTCGATGCGCAGCATGACCAGGAGATGCGTGGGCACAACGCGCGACTGGACCGTATCGATCAGGCCATTCGCGAGGAGGAACTGCGCCTGTATTTTCAGCCCAAGGTCAACCTGCGCACGGGCGCGGTCGTCGGTGCGGAAGCCTTGCTGCGTTGGGAGCATCCGGAGCGTGGACTGCTGTTGCCGGGCAGTTTTCTGCCGCTGATCGAAAGCAGCTCACTGGCGGAAGTGGTCGGGGAGTGGGTGCTCGAAAGTGCCTTGAGCCAGATCGAGTGCTGGCAGCGGGAGGGGCTGCTTCTGGCCGTGAGCATCAACGTTGGGGCACGGCAACTTCAACACCCTGATTTCGTGGCCAACCTGACCGAACGGCTTGCGGCTCACCCTGATGTCGGGCCGGAAATGCTGATGATCGAGATCCTCGAAACCAGCGCGCTGGAAGACGTCGAAGGGGTCTCGCGCACCCTGCGTGCCTGCGAACAACTGGGCGTGAGATTTGCCCTGGACGATTTCGGCACAGGGTATTCATCCCTTAGCTACTTGAAGCGCTTGCCGGTGGCGCAACTGAAGATCGACCAGACGTTCATTCACGGCATGCTCGACGCCCCCGGTGATATCTCGATCCTGCAGGCGATACTGGGCCTGGCCAGTGCGTTCGGTCGCGAAGTCATCGCCGAGGGCGTCAACAGCCCCGCCCAGGCCTCACGCCTTTTGCAGCTTGGTTGTGAGGTCGTCCAGGGGTTCGGGATCGCCGAGCCAATGCCGGCGACGCAGATGCGCGGCTGGATCGACGCCTGGCTGGCTGACGCGCTCATGCCACACTTACAGATCAGTGACCTGATTGGGGCCGGGCACCGGCCGCTTCCGTAGCGCGGGCCTGACCTCGTCGACGGGCGCAGGGGCGAGCTGTCGCCAGCCATAGAAGGCAAGGGCGGTGAGCAGCGCACCGATCCACACAATCACCCCGGCCCAGAACGTGTGCGACATGAAGTGCCAGCCCTGCAGGACGCGCGTGGTGCCGTAGATCGCGCCCAGAACCATCGATGCGTAAAGGATCGCCCGGGCGTGGCGCCACTGATGACGCCGCGCGACGAAGTACAGCGCGACCATGGTGAAGCCGCCGGAGGCATGCCCACCCGGCCAGCAGCGACCGGCGCCGGCTTCATGGAACAGGCTGAAATTCTCGAACCACTCCCTTTTCTCCATCGTCCCGCCGTACAGCGTGGTTTCCACGGGGCAGTAGATGCTGGTGTGGCTTTTAAAGAAATGGATCATGCCGGTGATGATTGCAAACGACACGACGATGTACAGGAAGTCCCGGCGGTGGCGAGCCGTGAAGCGCAGCACCGGGGCGATGCGCAATGTCTCCAGCGACCTGATCAGCCGGTCGTGCCGCCCGGGTTTGAACAGTGGCCAGATAAACGACAGGATTGAGCCAATGATCGCGGCTTCCCCGGTGAGGTCGGGAATGATCCTCGGCCAGCGGTGGGTCAGGTTTTCGAACAGGCGGTTGTGGCCGTAAGGAAACTCGTGATTGGGGTAGTACAGCCAGTTGCTGATCATCTCGTCCAGGGACGTGAGGTCGAAGACCACGAATATCGCCAGCGCAATGGCGATCGGTAAACCCAGGTTCCAGGCATAAAATCGTGATCGTTCGCTTCGCACGTTGGAATGTCCCGATAAGCGTCATTATTAACTTCGTCCGGCCATTGCCGGCCGCTGGTGGAACATAGACACGCGCAGGTCAAGCGGCAGTGAAGGGAACGTGAAAACTCTATTCAGATTTGAGGAATGTGTAATTCGTTAGTTGAAGCGCGCGTGTAAGCGTGAAGATTTAACTATCTGCCCGGAATGAATGACTTTTTAATGCCACTGTTTTTTTCACCTGCCGTTAACCAAACGATCATGCATCGCTGTTTACGCTTGCTCCCATTCAAGGACACAGACTTCCATCTGCCGATGGGCTCATAGTCGGAGTAACACGATGCGCGATCATTCCAATGTCCTGCTTGCACTCAGGGCGGGCAAGTTACCTCGAAACCGTCACACAGTTAGAGTGCTGCTGAGCGCTGCGGCCATCGGCGTGTCGCTCCTGCTGTTGACGGGTTACACCTATTGGCCGCGTTCGCCGATTGCCCTCGCCAGCGGTGAGAACATGAACAGGGCGGGGCTTTATGCGAGCTGGAAGAAAGGCGAGGTGGTTGTGCTGGTGCGCCACGGCGAGCGCTGCGACCGCTCTGACAAGGAATGCCTCGGGCCAGACGACGGGATCACCCGCAACGGCAACCAGGCGTCTGCCGAGGTGGGACGATCATTAAGCCAACTGGGGCTGGACCAGACCGATGTCATCGCCAGCCCGTCCACGCGCACGGAGCAAACCGCCGCAGCCTTGTTCGGTCATCCGGTTGCGTCACAGGACTGGCTGTTTGACTGCGAGAAGATGAACCTTGGCCGGGTCATGGCGCACAAGGCAAACGACCGTAATCTGGTGGTGGTGACCCACAGCGGTTGTATCGGCCAGATAGAAAAAGAGCAAGGTTATCCCCATGCCGATAACAGCGAATATGACAGTGCGGTATTTATATCGCTGGATAAGCGCAGTCGGCCGGTTATCCGGGGTGTGCTTAATCCCGAGGACTGGAAGCAATTGGCGATGAAGGAAGGTAAGTAAGCCGACGTGTGCGGCTATTTACAAAGCTGATAGCCGACGCCATACACCGTATGGACCAGCGGGAAGGCAAAACCGTCGTCGACTACTTTTCTGATTTGATGCACGCGAGTGCCGAGACCGGTGCTCTTGTGAGTGCCTTGTTCGCCCCAGAGCATTCTGGCGATCTCTTCCTTGCTGACAATGGCGGGACTTTTCAGCATCAGCAGCGCCAGTATGTCGATGTTGGTCGGGTTGAGTTTCAGGTGTTTGTCCGCGCGGAACGCCCGGTACTTCCCGGTATCCAGCACCAGATCTTCAACAACCAGCATATAAATGATCCCACCCTCGCGACAGTGGCGGGATAGTAGGGCCGCGATTGTCAAAAATTGGTTTGAGGGGTGTGAAGAACTCGTGGGACTGACGCGGGAATTAAATCTGGACTGGCGCCGTACTCAATTGTGGGACAGATACTGAACCCCTTGTGGGACCGGCTTCAGCCGGGAAGGCGTCGGCTGCTACACCATCGCCCCACCCGCCACATTCTTGTACGGCAGCCACTGCTTCTGCGGGATCGGCAATTCGCAGGAGTCCCCACGCCCGATCGGGTAGTAGTGAAATCCGCTGCGCGCCAGCCGCTCGGTGTCGTACAGGTTGCGGCCGTCGAAGATCACCGGTGCGGCGAGGCGTTGCTGGATCAGTTCGAAATCCGGGGCCTTGAACTGTTGCCATTCGGTGCAGATGATCAGCGCGTCGGCATCGTTCAACGTCGACTCCGGCGTGCCCATCAGAATCAAATCCTTGCGGTTGCCGTAGAGGCGCTGCGTCTCTTGCATGGCTTCGGGGTCAAATGCCCTCACTGTGGCGCCGGCATCCCACAGCGCTTCCATCAGCACCCGGCTCGGCGCGTCGCGCATGTCATCGGTGTTCGGCTTGAACGCCAGGCCCCACAACGCAAACGTCTTGCCCCGCAGATCCCCTTCGTAAAAGGCTTTGACCCGCTCGAACAGTTTGTTCTTCTGCCGCTCGTTGATGGCTTCGACCACCGCCAGCAGGTCGTTGGAACAGTGGGCTTCCCGGGCGCTGTGGATCAAGGCGCGGATGTCCTTGCCGAAGCACGATCCACCGTAACCGCAGCCGGGGTAGATGAAGTCGTAGCCGATCCGTGAATCCGCGCCGATGCCCAGCCGCACCGATTCAACGTCCGCGCCCAGGTGTTCGGCCAGTTCGGCGATCTGGTTGATGAAGCTGATCTTGGTCGCCAGCATGCAGTTGGCCGCGTACTTGGTCAGCTCGGCGCTGCGCAGGTCCATGAACATGATCCGGTCATGGTTGCGGTTGAACGGCGCGTACAGCTCACGCATCACCTTGCGCACGGCATCGCTGTCGCAGCCGATGACGATCCGGTCCGGGCGTCGGCAATCGTTGACCGCCGAACCCTCTTTGAGAAACTCGGGATTGGAGACGATATCGAACTGCAGCAAGCGCCCGGCCTGGCGCAGGGCTTTGTCGATGTGTGCACGCAGGGCGTCGCCACTGCCCACTGGCACGGTGGACTTTTCAACGATGATCAGCGGTTCGGAGCGGTAAGTGGCGATGGCCTCGCCAACCGCGAAAAAACCCCTCAGGTCCGCGGAACCATCGTCCCGGGACGGGGTGCCGACGGCGATGAACAGCACCTCGGCGTGCTCGACCGCCAACTGGGTGTCGGTGGTGAACTGCAGGCGTTTGTTTTCCAGATTCTCCCGCACCAGGCTGGCCAGCCCCGGTTCGAAAATATGCACCTGACCTTGCCGCAACTGCTCGACCTTGGTCTGATCGATGTCCATGCAGACCACGTCGTGGCCGACTTCAGCAAGGACGGTGGCTTGCACCAGCCCGACATACCCGCTACCGAAAACGCTGATTTTCATGAAGAAAAGCCCTGTGGAGGAGTGCTGGAAATGCGCCGAAGGTTGATGGTCAGCACGCCCATCACGATCAGCATGACGCCCAAAGTTTTCGATCCCGTGAACGTCTCGTTGAAAAATGGCAGAACCGCGGCGAGCGCATACACCAGCCCGTAGCTGACGCTGAGCAGTGAATAGGCACGACTTAGGGGCAGGTCGCGCAGGGCCAGCAGCCAGGCGAGCATCGACAGGGCGTAAGCGATGATCGCGACGCCGATCACCAGCACGGCTGCGGGCTCGAATCGCGCCAGACTCCCCGGCTCAAACCACAGCGCAGACGAGGGCAGACGGCTCATGCCCCAGCGCATGCCAAGCTGCGCCGAACTCACCAGCAGCACGCTGCCCATTGCCCAGACGGTCGCACTCGACCGGCTCATGCCTGGCGCCCGAGCAGCACAACGCCGGCCAGAATCAGCGCGACACCCAGCCAGTGCACGGCGTCGATGGACTCCTTGAACACAAAGCGGCTGGCCAAAGTGATGAGCACCACGTTGAGCCCCAGCATCGGGTAGGCGATGCCGACCTCCAGGCGCTGCAACACCAGCAGCCAGCCGACGAGGCCCAATCCCAGACAGCCCACCGCCAGCCACAACCAGAACGAGCGAGCTGCCGCGAACACGCCGGGAAACGTTCCGCGCCAACGCTCCACCGCACACTTCTGCGCGACCTGGCCCAGACACGTCAGCCCGCAGGTGCCCAACAGCAGCAGCCAGGTCATGGCCCTGTCTTCCCGTAAATGAGGATGATCAGATTGCCTTCGTCGAAGCGCTCGGCGTCCTTGGGCAGCAGTTCGAGTTCGCGCAGCTCCTCGTCGCTTCTGCCGCGCATGACCACACCCACCTGACCCTCTCGCCGGGCCTGGGTCATCCACTCATCAACCCCTTTAAGAGTGACTTCGCGACCCTTCACGTCGGGATAACCCAAGCCGTATTCCAGCTCGTTCCAGGTGTTGAAAAACGACACGTCGGTTCTGTTCAGTCGCCAGGCCAGTGCCGACGCAGCGCCCAGGTCATTGCTCAACAGGTGGGTGCTGGCCGCCAGTTGCGCCTGATGGGCAAGCACCAACTGGTCAGGCGTCTTGTTGTGCACGACGTCATAGGGAAGTGCTACCGGCAACAGCGCCACCAGCAGCCAACCGCCCAATGCCGGCGCCGCCCAATACTTCACCGGTCGCAGGCCTTGCAGGGCGTTGCTCGCACACCAGCCGGTCAGGACGATGAGCGCCAGGAACAGGTGCAGCGGTTCGTGGGCGTACAGCGGCTGTTTGATTTGCAGGTACAGCAGCGCCCCGAATCCGAGCAGACCAACGGCGGCGTTGAGCCATCCGTTGACGCGCAACGCGGTGAGCTGACCTTGCTTGAGGCGCTCGATCAGCCCATCGGCCATCAACAGTGCCACCGGCATAAGGCACGGCAGAATGTAGGTCGGCAGCTTGCCGTTGCTGACGCTGAGAAACGCCAGTGGCACCAGCAGCCACAACAGCAGAAAGCCGATGTCGGGTCGACGCCGGTGCTGCCAGGCCTGGCGGAACGTGACCGGCAACAACCCGGCCCACGGCAGGCAGGACACCACCAGCAGCGGCAGGTAAAACCACCAGGGTTCGGCGTGCTGGGCATCGGCCCCGGCGAATCGCCGCACGTGCTCGTGCCAGAAGAAGAACCGCCAGAAGTCGGGTTCCCGGGCATGCACGGTGAGCACCCACGGCAGGCTCACGACGATGGCAATCAACACCGCCAGCGGCCCGTACCGAAGCAGTTCCCCGACGCGTCGCTGCCAAAGCATGTAGGGCAGGGCGATCATCACCGGCAGCGCCCAGGCGAGGAAACCCTTGGTCATGAAGCCGATGCCGCAGGCCAGACCGATCACAGCCCAGGCACCCAGTCGAGCACGCCCGCTGCTGTGAACGGCGCACCAGAATCCCACCAGCGTCAGGTTGGCCCACAGGGTGAACTGAGGATCGAGGTTGGCGTAACCGGCTTGCCCGGCAATGAACGCAAAGCTCATGAACAGCAGCGCGCTGGCGAAACTCTTGCGCGGGTCGTTCCACATCCGCGCGGCGAGCCAGTACGCGAGCGCCACGCTCAGACCACTGCTCAACGCCGACACGATGCGCACGCCGAACAGGTTTTCGCCAAAAACCGCCTGGCCCACGGCAATCAGCCAATAGCCCGCAGCGGGTTTTTCGAAATAGCGCAGGCCCATGAAATGTGGCGCGGCCCAGTGACCGCTGTGCAGCATTTCCTGGCTGATCTGGGCGTAGCGGGTTTCATCGGGAATCCACAAACCGTGGAACCCCAGCGGCAGCAGGTAGAACGCGGCGAAGGCCAGCACCAGCAGGGCGATGTTGCGCTGTTCGGCTTTGATCATCGCTGCACCCCCAGCCAGCCTTCGCGCCCGCGCAAAGCGCCACGCACCAACTGGCCTGAAGGCAGGTGATCCAGTGAATTCGGCAGCAGCGCGCCGAGGGGCTGAAAGTCGATCCCACGGTTTTTCGCCTCACTCAACAGCGCGCGAAAAGCCGGGGCCATGACGATGCCTTCCACCTCGGCGTGGACGGTGTAGACGTTCAGCTTCGAGGCTGCGAAGCGCCCGAGGATGTCGTCGTTGAACGCCCGCGCGTCCAGCTGTGGCGAAACCAGTTCGTCGTAGGTCGGCAGGTCCACCGGAATCTGCGGCGTGGCCAGAGCGCCATCGGCCAGCATCGGGCGAAACATCGACGTGCCCCGGCAGTCGCTGTTGTAGCGAAAACCGAATGCCTCTTTTGCCTGCACCACGCGCTCATCGGCGCGCCAGCCGGCGGCGGCGGAGCAGGTCACCGGGTGGCCGAGAATATCGCTGAGAACGTCAACGCCGCGCTGGATCTGATGACTCAGTAGAGCCTCGCTCCAGCGACCGGCATTGGCCTGCCAGGCATGGTGATCCCAGGCGTGCAAGCCCACTTCATGACCGGCGTCCCGGGCGCGGCGCATCAGCGGCCCGAGGTCGCGGCCAATCAGTTTGCCCGGCCACGCGGTGCCGGCCAGCAGAATGTCCCAGCCGTACAGACTGGCCGCCCGGGAGCGCAGCATTTTCCAGAGGAATTGCGGACGCGCCAGGCGCCACAGATGGCGGCCCATGTTGTCCGGGCCGACGCTGAAGAAAAACGTCGCCTTGACCTGCGCTTCGTCGAGCAGGTCCAGCAGTCGCGGCACACCGTCGCGAGTGCCGCGCCAAGTGTCGACGTCGATGCGCAGGCCGGCCTTCATCAGACGCGCGCGCCTGTTGAACGGGGCAGTTCGGCCTTTTCGGCCATGGCTTCCCGCAGAAAGAAGTCCAGGGTCTTGCCGATGGTTTCGCTGAGCTCGATGGTCGGTGTCCAGCCGATCAGCCGCCGTGCGTTGTCGATGCTCGGCTTGCGGTGGCTCACGTCCTGGTAGCCCTTGCCGTAGAACGACTGGCTCTCGACTTCACGAAAACCGGCGAAGGGCGGGAAGTTATCGCGCAGCGGGTGGGCCTCGAACTGGCGCAGCAACTCGGTTCCCAATTGGCGAATGCTGGCCTCATTGTCGGGGTTGCCGATGTTGATGATCTGGCCGTTGCAGTGGCCGCCCTTGTTTTCGATGATCCGCGCCAGGGCTTCGATGCCGTCGACGACATCGGTGAAGCAGCGCTTTTGCGCACCGCCGTCCACCAGCCGGATCGGCGTGCCCTCGACCAGGTGAAGAATCAGCTGAGTGATGGCCCGCGAACTGCCGATGCGCGCGGAGTCCAGGCGGTCCAGCCGCGGCCCCATCCAGTTGAACGGGCGGAACAGGGTGAACTGCAAACCCTTCTGCCCGTAGGCCCAGATCACCCGGTCGAGCAACTGCTTGGACACCGAGTAGATCCAGCGCTGCTTGTTGATCGGGCCGACCACCAGGTTCGAGGTGTCCTCGTCAAAGCTGGCGTCCTGGCACATGCCGTACACCTCGGACGTCGAGGGGAAGATCACGCGCTTGTTGTACTTGACGCAGTAACGGACGATTTTCAGGTTTTCTTCGAAGTCCAGCTCGAACACCCGCAGCGGGTTGCGCGTGTATTCGATGGGCGTGGCGATGGCCACCAGCGGCAGCACCACGTCGCACTTTTTGATGTGGTACTCGATCCACTCGGAGTGGATGCTGATGTCGCCTTCGATGAAGTGGAAATTCGGCCTGGCGCGCAGGCGTTCGATGGCGTCCGAACCGATGTCCATGCCATAGATTTCGTAACGGTCGTCCTGCAGCAAACGCTCGGACAGGTGATTGCCGATGAAGCCGTTGACGCCGAGGATCAGCACGCGGGTGCGCCGGACCGGGCGGCGCGGGTCAATGCCCTGCAAGCGCGAACCCTCCACCAGACCGAACTCGCGAGCCAGTTGCGCGCCGCTCAGGTACAGGCCGTCGTCGCCGCGCTGGCCGGCACTGATCACCAGCGAGCCTTCGCCGCAGGCAATGCGCAACGGCTCGCAACCGAGCACCGTACCGGGCGCCTCGCCGGTGTAACCGGTGTCTGCTCGCGCGGCCCAGACAATCAGTTTGTGTTCGCCGACCGGGCAAAAGGCGCCGGGGTAGGGCTGGGTCACTGCCCGCACCAGATTGCCCAGCCGGGTTGCGGGGAGCGACCAGTCGATCAAACCGTCGGCAGCGGTGCGCCGGCCGTAACAGGTGGCGGCGGATTCATCCTGGGATGTCCCCGACAACTGACCCCGGGCAAGCAATGGCAGGGTTTCCGAGAGCAGGTCCGCCGCGGCTTCACGCAACTTGCCGTGCAGGGTCAGCGCCGTTTCTGTCGGGCTGATGGCGATGCGTTGCTGGGCGAAGATGGGCCCTGCGTCGGCGCGCTTGACCATCTGATGCAAGGTCACGCCGGTTTCGCTTTCGCCGTTCACCAGCACCCAATTGGCCGGCGCCCGGCCCCGATACCTGGGCAGCAGCGAACCGTGCAGGTTGAACGCACCATCTTTCGCGCAGGCCAGCAGCGGTTCGCTGAGCAACTGGCGGTAGTAAAAGGAGAAGATGAAATCGGGTTCAAGCCGGGCGATGCGCTCAAGCCACAGCGGGTGATTGGGGTCTTCCGGGGCGTGCACGGCAATCTCGTGTCGAGCGCACAGCTGGGCCACCGAGCCGAAGAAGGTTTTTTCCTTGGGGTCGTCGGCGTGGGTGAACACCGCAGCGATCTCATACCCGGCGTCGAGCAGGGCCTGCAGGCCAACGCAGCCAATATCGTGGTAAGCGAAAACGACAGCTTTCTTGTTCATGGCGCAACCTTGTGGGCGTAAGCGGGGGCAGAAGCGGGGGCGTCGAGCGCAATCACGGGGGATCCACGGACGACTTTCTCAATGAAAAAGCGCGGCCGCGCGCGCACGTCGCTGTACATGCGGCCGAGGTATTCGCCGAGCAGGCCCATGCCGATGAACTGCCCGCCGGTGAACACGAACAGCACCGCAAACAGGACGAAAGTGCCGTGCCCGGCCCACGGCGCGCCGAAGATGAGTCGCAGGGCGACCAGCGCCAAAGCGAACAGCACGCCGAGCAAGGCCATGCCAAAACCGACAATGCTCAGCAGGCGTAGGGGCGTGGTGGTCATGCAGGTGATCAGGTCGAACATCAGGTTGATCAGGCGCATGGGGCTGTATTTGGAGTCGCCGTGCTCGCGCTCGGCGTGCTCGACCAGGATTTCCGTGGTGTGCCGGGCGAAGCTGTTGGCCAGAATCGGGATGAAAGTGCTGCGCTCCCGGCAGGCGAGCATGGCGTCGACGATGTTGCGTCGGTAGGCGCGGAGCATGCAGCCGTAGTCGTTCATCGCCACGCCGGTGGAGCGCTGTACGGCCAGATTGATCAGCTTCGACGGCCAGCGCCGCCAGGCGGAATCCTGCCGCTGGTTGCGCACCGTGCCGACCACGTCGTAACCCTGCTCGGCGAGTCGCACCAGACGGGGAATCTCTTCGGGCGGGTTCTGCAGGTCGGCGTCCAGGGTGATCACCACGTCGCCCTTGCACTGCTCGAACCCCGCCATGATTGCCGCGTGCTGGCCGTAATTGCGATTGAGAATGACCGCCACCACGTGGCTGCCTTGTCGCTCGGCGGCCTCTTGAAGCAGCTCGGCCGAGGCGTCGCGGCTGCCATCGTCGACCAGGACGATTTCGTAGGCGCAGTTCAACAGGGCGCAAGCGGCCTCGGTGCGGCGCAGCAACTCGGGCAGGCTCTGTTCCTCGTTGTAGACCGGGATCACAACGGACACACAGCGGACGGGATAGGCTTTCAAGGGCGCGCTCCGACGATGGATTCAATGGCACCGACCACGCGCTCGACATCGTCGCCGGTCATGTCCGGGAACAGCGGGATCGAACACAGCCGCGACGAATTCCACTCGGTGTTCGGCAGGTGCACGTCCGGGAAGCGCTGGCGGTAATAGCGGTGCAGATGGGTGGCGATGAAGTGAATGCCGGTGCCAATGCCGCGCTCTTGCAGGGCCTTCATGAACCCGTCGCGGTCCAGACCGCAGCGCTCGGGGTCGATGCGCAGGATGAACAGGTGCCAGGCGTGTTGTTGCGGGTAAACGGGCTGGGAGAGCGGCATGGCCGGGCCGTTTCCCAGTCGCTGCAGATAGTGCTCGGCGAGCCGACGGCGTTGCGCGTTCATGTGATCGAGCCGGTGCAGTTGCACGAGGGCCAGGCTGGCGTTGATGTCCGCCAGGTTGTACTTGAAGCCGGGCTCGATGACTTCGGCCTGGGGTTTGCGGCCCAGGGTCAGGCGGTCGTAGGCATCGACGCCGAGGCCGTGGAATTTCAGCTGACGCACCCGATCTGCCAATACGGCCAGATCGGTGACCAACATCGCGCCTTCTGCGCAGGTCATGTTTTTGATGGCATGAAAGGAAAAAATCGCCGTGCCACGGCTGCCCACCGGCCGGCCTTTGTAGGCCGTGCCCGCCGCGTGGGCGGCGTCTTCGATGACGGCGATGCCGTGGCGCTCCGCGAGGGCATAAATCGGGTCGAGATCACAGGCCGCGCCGGCGTAATGCACCGGGACAATGGCTTTGGTGCGTGGGGTGATGGCCTGTTCGATCAGCGTCGCGTCGGTCATCAGCGTGTCGCGGTCGACATCGACAAACACCGGGGTGGCGCCCAGCAGGCAGATCATGTTGGCGGTCGAGACCCAGGTCTGCGAGGGCGTGATCACTTCATCGCCGGGGCCGACGCCCAACGCGAGCAAGGCGATGTGCATGGCGCCTGTCGCCGATGAAACAGCGATGGCATGCCTGGCACCGACCCGTTCGGCGAACTGTGCCTCGAGCTGCTGGCATTCGGCGCCCGTGGTGATCCAGCCGGAGCGCAGCACGCGGGTCACCGCCGCCACTTCTTCATCGCCGATACTGGGGCGGGAAAAAGGAAGAAAAGCCTCATTCATAAAGAGGACGTCCCACTGAAGTTCAAGGTTTGAACACACCCGTCCGTTGGCGCCACTGTGCACCGGCTGGAAAGTCATCTAAATCGCGTGCAGGTATTCATCACAGTGCCTTAGTGGGCACCGCGTCATATAGATGACTTATTCATCAGATGACCAGATCTGATCAAGTGGTTCGGGTATTGCGTTATCCGGAGGTTAATCTCGCCAATATGAAAATACCGTGGGCGCTGCGTCAGTTTTCCGTGTGTGTTCTTCAGTACGCCATAGCCAGTCGCTACGGGGCTATCAGCTGAATGTGACGGTTGTTCGAGTATTGTTTTTGTTTCGGGTGACGTATTAACAAACGGGCTGTTATTTAATGTTCAGACAGCTTGGGTTCAGCATTTCGATAGTTGTCGACAGAGGGCTATAAACAGCCGAATTGGCCACTATTTTTTAACCGCTCCATTCAAGTTATTTGGCACTCGCGGATGCCCGTTCCGCTAAGTTAGCGCCCGGATACTTAATCGGAGCTGAACATGAAGCATGCTCGGGCGAGTCTGCAGGTCACCGCACTGGATGCATGCAGTGCTTTTTAGTGGGACCGGCTTCAGCCGGGAAGAGGCCCGTGCATTCACCCACAATTCTGCAGCGCGCCATCCGACGCCTTCCCGGCTGAAGCCGGTCCCACAATTTTGCGGCGCACGCGATACTTCCGGATGCACGCATGCTTGGTAGGACCGGCTTCAGCCGGGAAGAGGCCCGTGCATTCACTCTCAATCTTGCCGCGCGCCACCCGACGTTTTCCCGGCTAAAGCCGGTCCCACAATTTTGCGGCGCACGCGATACTTCTGAATGCACGCATGCTTGGTAGGACCGGCTTCAGCCGGGAAGGGGCCCGTGCATTCACCCACAATTTTGCAGCGCGCCACCCGACGCTTTCCCGGCTAAAGCCGGTCCCACAATTCGCGGCGCACGCGATACTTCTGAATGCACGCATGCTTGGTAGGACCGGCTTCAGCCGGGAAGAGGCCCGTGCGTTCACTCTCAATCTTGCAGCGCGCCACCTGACGCTTTCCCGGCTAAAGCCGGCCCCACAATTCGCGGCGCACGCGATACTTCTGAATGCACGCAATGCTTTTTAGTGGGACCGGCTTCAGCCGGGAAGGGGCCAGTGCATTCACCCTCAGTTTCGCAGCGCGCCACCTGACGCTTTCCCGGCTAAAGCCGGTCCCACAATTTTGCGGCGCAGGCGATACTTCTGGATGCACGCATGCTTGGTAGGACCGGCTTCAGCCGGGAAGAGGCCCGTGCATTCACCCTCAATTCTGCCGCGCGACACATGACGCCTTCCCGGCTAAAGCCAGTCCTACAACCGGGAAGAGGGCGGTTCAGGCGCCGTCGATTTCTGTGCATCGATTGCTCAGCGCATCAACCGACCTGAGTCCAGTGGGTTTTCGGCGGTTCTGACCCCGGAACGTGTTCGGGCAGGCGCACGAAAATGCTGTAGCGGGTCTTGTTTTCGATGGCCTCGAAGGCCGCCAGTTTGTCGATCAGCGCGGCGTTGACCACCTTGCCCGCGTTCAGCAGCAGCATGCCGTTGTCGGCGTTCAGGTTGCGCACCAGAATCATGCCCGGCACCAGCTCGCGGGTAGTCACGGCCTTGACGGTCGGGTCGTTGAGCACCGCATCGTCCAGGTACGCCGCGCAGGCTTTGGCGAAATCCTCGATCAGGCCGGGGTCGTAGAGCTTGCCGGCGTAGCGGCGGATGAACAGCAAGGCCTCGCCGCTGCTCAGGTGTCTTTCCAGAATCAGCCCGCGCTGCAGTTCGATGAAGTCCACGGCCAGCTTGAGCAGCCGTGCGCCGTAGGGAATCGCTTCACCCTTGAGGTGCGCCGGAAAGCCGCTGCCGTCCCAGCGCTCCTGGTGATGCAGAATCAGACTGGCAGCGTCCTGGATGGGTTCGAGGGTCATCAGCAACGATTCGCTCTGCCGCGGGTAACTGCGCCAGGTGTCGCGGTCGGCGTGGCTGACCATGTCCGACGGCGTGTTGATCAGCGCGTCACTCCAGCCGAGCTTGCCGATGTTGTACAGCGCGGCGGCCATGCACAGGTCGCGGCGGGTGGACTCGTCCAGATTGAGTTGGCTGCTGCACGCGTTAATCAGGTCGATGACGTCGCGATTGGTCTGCTTGTCCACGGGCAGGCGCTGATTGACCAGCATCGAAAACACCTCGGTGCCGGTGGCGTAACTGTGCTTGAGCTCGTCATAGGCCAGATCAAGCATGTCGGCGGTCTGCTGCAATTCGGCGGTGCGCGCCAGTACACGTTTTTCCAGGGTGGCGTTAAGGCTTTTCAGCTCATCGTTCTGCCGCTGGGTGAGCTGTTCAAGGCGCTGTCTTTCGCGTTCGGAAAACTGGAATGCCAGGGACTGACGCAGGGTCAGCACCAGCTCTTCGTCGGTCCAGGGCTTGGCGATGTAACGATGCACATGGCCCTGGTTGATGGCTTTGACGATGGTTTCAAGGTCGGCGTAGCCGGTCAGCAGGATACGCGTGGTGTCCGGGTACAGGCTGTAGACCCGCGCCAGCAGCGCCGCGCCGTCCATGCCCGGCATGCGCGCGTCGCTGACGATCAGATCAACCGGCTTTTCGGCCATGATCGCCAGGGCCTGTTCGCCGCTGGTGGCCAGCAGCAGGTCATAGGGCTGCTCGCGAAGCAGGCGGCGCAGGCTGTTCAGAATCGATTCTTCATCGTCCACCAGCAGGACGGTGGGGCGGTGCTGCAACGAAACACTGGTTGAGGCTTCCATGATTGACCCCCGTTCGTACCGACATCGTGCCCGTGCCTTGGCTGCCATCCTGACTGGCATCATCACCGACAAATACAGCTGGATGCCGCAAGGTTAGTCGAGATATGGCGAGACCTCGCGGCTTTTGCGCAATATAAATCGCCCCCTCAACTTCACCTTCGGCAGGCCGACACAAGGGCATGAGTCCACGGATTGAGGCGCTTGGTCGATCATGTTGCTCCTGCAGATATTCTCGATCATTTCCGTCTGCCTGCTGGTGCTGCTGGGTCGCTGGCTGCTGCACAGTTATCAGGTGATCAACCGGGTCAACGAGGACCTGCGGGCGGCCAACGAAGGATTGGAGCAGCGCGTCGAGGAGCGCACCCGGGAATTCAGGCAGGCCAGTCATGCGTTGCAGGTCGAGATCGACGAGCGCAAGCAGCTGGAGAGCCAGTTGATCGGCGCTGAAAAGCTCGCCTCACTGGGGCAGATGGCCGCCGGCATCGCTCACGAGATCAACAACCCCATCGGTTTCATCTCGTCGAACCTCGGCACCCTGGCGGTCTATTTCGGCAAGATCCAGGAAGTGCTTGAGGCCTACAAAGCGGCCGAGGATCAGCTCGGAGTGGCTGAGGTGCTTGAATCACTCAATGCCCTGAAAACGCGCCTGGACCTGGCCTTTGTCGAGGCGGAAATCCCGTTATTGATTCAGGAGTCGCGGGAGGGGGTGGCCCGCGCCGCGCAGATCATCAAGGACCTCAAGGACTTTTCCCGGGCCGACACCCACCCGCAATGGCAGTGGGCGAGCCTGCAGCGGGGTATCGATTCGACGCTGAACATCGCCGCCTATGCGGTCAAGTGCAAGGCGGACATCGTCAAACACTATGTGCCGTTGCCGGACATCGAATGCCTGCCGGCGCAGCTCAATCAAGTGATCATGAATCTGGTGGTGAACGCGGCCCAGGCGATTGGCCCGGAGCGCGGCACCATTACCTTGCGCAACGGCGTGCAGGGGGAAAGCGTGTGGCTTGAGATCAGCGACACCGGGAGCGGCATTGCCCCGGACGTGCTGCCGAAGATTTTCGACCCGTTCTTCACCACCAAACCGGTGGGCCAGGGCACCGGGCTGGGGCTGTCGCTGTCGTACGGGATTGTGCAAAAGCATCGCGGAACGATCAGCGTGCGCAGCGTGGAAGGGGTCGGCGCGACGTTCCGTATCGAGCTGCCGATTCAGCAGCCGCGCCCTGAAGAGGGCGCAGTGAACTGAAAGTCAGACGTGCGCCATTCCGGGCACGTCCATGTTGATCCGGCGCCAGGCGGCTTCGGCAAAGCTGTACACCGAAAACGCGATCAGCCCCAGCGCCATGACCATCAGCACCACGCCCCCGGCGGGCAGGTTTTGCAGGGCGTTGAGTGCGTCTTTCAGACCGGGCGGGTGCATCGCCTGATAGCTCGAACCGCTGATGGCGAGCAGCACGCCCATTTCGACAAACGCCACGCCGCGCGCGATCAGGCCGAAGCGGGACACCGGGGTCACGTATCTCATGACCTCTTCGTCGGCCTCGAAATACTTCTCGAACGAGGCTTTCCAGCCCTTGAAGAAATGCGCGATGCCGACGCCAAGGGGCACCAGCGCAACGAGGTAGACCACCAGGTTGGAGTGTTTCCACGACAGCAGGGTGGCGAGCAGGTCTTGGGTCTGACCGCCGCCACCGCCGGAACTGCGCAGGCCGTCGATCAGCAGGCCCAGGGCAAAGAACGCCAGCGCACCGTTGACCAGCCCACCCGCGAGCAGCCCGCCACGGATCACCAGGCCCTTGAATTCGCTGCCGTGATGGTCCACGTCCCGCGTCGCCTGCAATACCCGCCAGGCAGCAAACGCGAGCAGGCCCGCCACCACCAGCCCCACCAGAATGTGGCCGAACGGTTGGCTGAACAGGGCTTCGAGACTGCTGTGGCTGTCTTTGGGGCGTGACGAATCGCGGGCAGCCAGCAAAGCGAAAATGCCGATGATCAGGTACAGAACGCCGCGGGCGGCGTAGCCCGAACGGGCAAGCAGGACAAGGGTGTGATGCGGGGACATCGAAGGTTCTCCGGTTAAGCAATAGATGAGCAGACCCGGGAGCGCGCAAGGGGTTCGATCAGGTTGCTTTTTGCAGGACCGGCATCAGCGGGATCCCGATGGCTGCACGCGATGCTTTTTAGTGGGACCGGCTTTAGCCGGGAAGAGGCCGGTGTGCACGCCATCAATTTTGCGGTGTGGCCGCAGACGCCTTCCCGGCTAAAGCCGGTCCCACTAAAACCAAAGCGATCAACTCGCCGCAGATTAAATGCGCTGACGAATCCAGGCGCGGCTGTGCTCCAGCACGCGGTCGGCCATCATGGTCGGGAAATGGATGAAACCGTGGGGCGCGTCGGGCAACAGGTGCACTTCGACCCCGGCGGTTTTCGCCCAGCGATCCGCCATTTGCAGGGTGTCATCGCGCAGCGGGTCCAGTTCGCCGACCCACATCAATGCGGCCGGGAAACCGGATAGATCCCCATACAACGGCGACAGCGGCGGCGCCTGACGCTGGGCATCGCTGATGTCTGGCGTGAGCAAGCGCAGGGCGGCAACCATGCCCGGTCCGTCCAGCACCAGCGTGTCCTTGCCTGCCGCTCGCACGCTCGGCGTGCCGGTCAGGTCATAAACCCCGTAATAGAGCAGGGCGCCGCACACCCGCTTGAACATCTCGGGCCAGGCCTTGAGCTGCAGCAGGGTCGCCGCCGCCAGATGCCCGCCCGCCGATTCGCCGACAACGATCACCGGCAACCCGGCGAACTCCGGGCAACCGTTACCCAGCAGCCACCGCGCCGCGACCAGGCAGTCTTCCATCAGCCCTTCGACCGGCGTTGACACCGCCAGCCGATAATCGACCGAAACAACGGCCACATCGCACGCCCGCACCATGGCCATGTTCAGGTCGTCGTTCATCTGCGCGTTGCCGATCACCCAGCCGCCGCCATGAATGTCCAGCACCACGCCTTTGGCCTTGCCCTTGGGCCGGATGATCCGGACCGGCACGCGATGACCGTCGATAAACGCCGTGGTGCGTTCGGCGTGCAGGCCATGGCGGGCCAGCTTCGCCGCGCCATTGAGCTGACCGACGCGCAACAGCGACTGAATCAAAAGCGGGGTGAAGCGGTTGCGGATACGAAAGCGCGGCAGCCAGGCCAGCTTCTGGTTGAAGCGCCGTGCCTGCGCCAGTTCGTCGTCGGGAAAATGCAAACCGTCGTTGCTGTCCAATTGCGTGCTCTCTCTCGGGCTCATACCCGCCAGTGTTGGGTACTGTCTTGGTGTGCGCGGGCGGCTTAGAGTTTCACGGGCGCGAGTAAAGCAATTTCAGGCCCGCCGTGGCGTAAACCAGGGCGAGAGTGCCTTCGATCCAGCGGCGCGCCCTGCGGTAGGCACGGATCATCGGCGCGGTCGAAAACACCAGCGCGTAGCCACAGAAGATTGTCACGCTGAGCACCGCGCAACCGGCAAGGATGACCGCGACGGTTTGCGGCGTCGCTTGCGCACCCAACCCCAGCGTCATCGTCGCCACCCAGCCCAGCAGCGCCTTGGGATTGGTGAGGTGCATGAGCAGGCCGCGCTGGTAAAGGCGCCAGCCAGAAAGCGCCGGTGCGTCAGCGATCTCGCGTTCGACCTTTTCGGTGGAGGTTAGCGCGGAGCGGGCCGCTTTGAAGGCGAGAAACAGCAGGTAGGCGCCGCCGAGGATTTTCAGCAGCATGAGCGCTTCGGCGTATTGCGTGAGCACGGCGGAAACACCGGTGGCCGCCATCGAACCCCAGAAAAACGACCCGCTGATCACGCCTGCCGCCAGCATCAGCGCCGGGCGTCGGCCCCGGTGCATCGCCACGCCCATGATGCGCATGTTGCTCGGCCCCGGACTCGCCGCGCCGACGATGTAGGCCGTATAGACGAGCAGAAGGTGATGAAGATCGAAGGGCATGGGCCTTGGTCCTTTAAGGTCGCGATAAAAAGGTCGTTTGAAAACCTGTTTTACCACGGACCGGCGGATTGCCAAGCGCGCAATCACTTCTGTTGATCGTGCCCACGCTCTGCGTGGGCATGCCTCCCGTGACGCGCCGCGTCATCCCGCCCCCAGACCTTAAACAGCCTCCAACGAACGGACGCGGAGCGTCCGGGGCGGCATTCCCACGCGGAGCGTGGGACGATCAACAAACTACCGGCTGCCCATCGGCGGTGTCGGCTTGATCAGCTGCAACTGCTGGCGATAGTCATCGGTGACTTGCCGCGCCTGGCTGTTGCTGGTGATGACCCGTGGGGTGATCAGCACGACCAGTTCGGTGCGCTTCTTGCTCTTGCTGGTGTTGCCGAACAGCCAGCGCAGGCCGGGGATGCGGCCCAGGTACGGCACGGCGGACACGGTGTCGGCGTTGTCCTGTTTGATCAGGCCACCAAGCAACACGGTCTGACCACTCTGCACCGCCACCTGGGTCGACACCGAGCGGGTCGAGATCCGCGGGTTGCCGTTGGCGTCAGTCGACGTGTCATTGGCGTCGCTGACCTGCTGCTGGATGTCCATGTACACCAGGCCGCCCGGATTGATGCGCGGCACGACGTCGAGGATGACCCCGGTCTGCACGTATTCGACGCTGCTCAGGGTAGCGGTGGTGGCCGAGGTGTTGACCGTGGTCTGGCTGATCGGGATGTTGTCACCGACCTGAATCTGCGCCTGTTGATTGTTCATCACCACCAGCGACGGCGCCGACAGCACTTGCGTGCGGCCGCTCTGTTCCAGCGCGTGAAGGGCGATCTGCAGGTTATTGCTGACGAACGAATAAAACAGCGAATCGGTGGCGCCGAGCCCAGCACCGCCGCCGCCCAATGCGCCCTGACTGCCGGCAGTGTTCGCCACGGTGGTGCTGGTGGAATTGCCGGCCAGACGGCCGAGGTACCACTGCACGCCAAGGTCCAGCTCGCCGGTCAGGTTGACTTCAAGAATTCGCGTCTCGATCTGTACCTGCATCGGCGCGTTGTCCAGGCGCTTGATGGCGGATTCGATCTCCGCCCACTGGGCCGGACGCGTGCGGATCAGCAACTGGTTGCTGCTCTGCTGGGCGGTGATGCGGGTGCTGTCGTCCAGACGCTTGCTGGCGCCAGAGCCGCTGGCCGCGGCGTCCGAGGTGTCGCCCTGACCGCTGCTGTCGGCGCTGTCTTCGGACGTCTCGCCGTCCTGCTCTTCATCGCCTTGCTGAGTGCCGGTTTGCAAACCACCATTGGCGCCACCCATTCCTGAACCCATGCCGCCACCGATCCCGGAGGAGCTGCTGTTCAGGCCCTGACCGCTGCCGCTCAGGCCGCCGCTGCTGCCGGTGCCACTGCCGTTCAGCGAGGACAGCGAACGGGTGCGCAGACCCGGTGCGACCTTGGCCGCGCTGTCGTCCTTGATCTGGCCGTTGCCGTAGATCTGCCGCAGGTATTTGGCCAGGTCCGAGGCCTTCATGTTGCGCACGTCGTAGACGTACATCTGCGGCTCGTTGCCGCCGCCTTCGTCGATGGTGTGAATCCAGTCGCCGACTTCGCTCAGGTAACGCGGCTGGGAAGAAATCGCCACCACCGAGTTGGTCCGCTCGATCGGCAGAAACTTGACCATGCCCGCCAACGGCATACCGCTGTCCGGGCCGAACATCTTCTGCAGTTCGGGCATCAGCTCGCCGACGCTGGCGCGTTGCAGGCCATACACGGCGATGGACATTCCCTTGAGCCAGTCCACGTCGAAGGTGTCGATGGTGTCCTGGTAATTGGCCAGCTCATCCGGCGTACCGGCCAGGCTCAACACGTTGCGCGCCGGATCGACCAGCAGGAACGCGTTGTCACGGGCGAAAGGCTTGAGCAGCTTCTGCATTTCGGTGGCCGAGATAAAGCGCAGCGGGAACAGCCGCGCCGACAGCCCGGTGGACGGTCGCGCCACCGGCATCTCCGGCACCAGCTTGCCGGCAACGGCCTGATTGGCCGGGAGGATCACGTAACGGTCGCCCTGGCGGATCATCGCGTTGTCGGTCCACGACAGCAGCGTTTCCAGAATCGACAGCGCCTGCTGTTTGTTCACCGGCTGCGAGGTCGAGAAGCTGACGTCGCCTTTTACGCCCTGATTGATGCTGTAGTTCTCGTGCAGCAAATCGCCGAGCACGGTGTTGATCACCGCTTCGATGGGCTGATTGGCGAAGTTGAAGGTGATGTCACCGGCGGCTGCCTGCGCGCCTTTCCCACCCGCGCCCGTTTGGGCCGGGCCCGCACCGCGCACGAACGTCTGGTTGCCACGAATGATCTGCTGGCGCGCGGGCGCAGGCTTGGCGCCGGGGTTGTTCGGGCTCGGCGCCTCAACCGGATCGCTGACCGGGCCTCGCTGCGAGCCGGTGCCATTGAGTGCTTCCTGCATCAGGGCCGGATCGTTTTCGAAACGTTCCGGAGTGGACGCGCATCCGGCCAGGGCCACGGCGGTGGCCAGGCACAACAACGGGCTGCGCAGACGGGAAAACTCAGGGGTGCGATTGTTCATGGTGTGGGTACGTTTGGAAGGGTAATAGGGGGGACTTTCGACGGCGGCGGAAGGCGCAGCATGGGCAGACGCAGTTCCCGGGTCTGGCCCTGATGGCTGAAAGTGGCGTGTTGCGGCGTGACCGAATCCAGGGTCCAGCCGTTGTCCAGGGTGCTACCGACGGCCAGCTTCAGGCGGCGCTTCTGCGGCAACTGCAGCAGCACCCATTGCGAAGCGCCGTCGATGATCACGCCGCTCAGGCTGATGCCGTCCAGGGACGAGGCCTGGGATTTGCCGGTGACCAGATCAGGCTTTCGATCCGGGCTGAACATAGACTGCTGCCACGTCAGCGCAAGGGCCTGGGCCGGCAGCGCAGGCAATGCCGCAGGCCCGGCCGATGGTGTGGCTTCGCGCGCTTCGCCGGCCGGCAACCAGTCGATGTCCTGACCGGCGCCGGTGCTCAGGCTGACGGCAACGGCTGCGAGGGCAACCGTGGCCGCGCCAAGCGCTAGGGTAAGGGAGTCGAACTTCATGCGTCAGGCTCCTCGGACGGTGTCGGCGGTTCAGGTTGCTCATCCAGATCGGCTTGCTCGGCGGGATCAGGCTGCTGCCGGGATTCGGTCGCTGGCTCGGCGGCGGGGGCTTTGGACGGCAGCGCCTTATGCGGCGCGGCCTGCTGCAGATAACCGCGCAACAGCAGATGCACCTGCAAGCGTCCGGCGCCGCCAGTGGCGGGGGCCGTTGTGGCGCGGCGAATGCTCAGGTTGTCGATGAACAGAAACGGCTGGCCGTATTCCAGTTCGTGCAGCAAGCCCACCAGCGGCTCCATGGCGCAGTCCAGGGTCAGGCTGACTTTGACCTGACGATACGGCTCGGCACTGTCGCGCTCGGGGGTGATCGGCATGCGCTGGGTGACCTGGCAGCCGGGGCCCTGATCGGCGTGGGCCTTGACCAGATCCAGGCTGCGTTGCATCAGATCGGCGGCCACGGCGCTCGGGTCTTCGCCGGGTAACAGGCTGCTGCGGCTCGACGGGTCGCGGCGGGCCGCCTGCAATTGCTGCTCAAGGCTGTCGCGCTGGGCGAGGGCGCCGGCGTAGCGTTGTTCCTGTTGGCGCAGAGTGTCGGCCTGGTCCTGCAGGTCGCTCAACGGATCGAGAAACCAGCTTTGCACCAACAGCCACCAGGCCGCCCAAAGGAGCAGGGCCAGCGCGATGAGCGCGGCGCCGCGACGTTCACGGGGGGTCAGTTCACGGCGCATCGGCGGCCTCCTTGCGCAACTGGGCGCGCAGGGAAAAGCGCTCTTTGCCGGTCTGCGCGTCGGGCTGAATGATCCCCTGGAACTGCGCGTCGGTGAGGGTGCGGCAGTCTTTCATGCGGCTAATGAGGGCGCTGGCCTTGGCGCTCTGGCCGGTGATCGACACGCTGCCGCCGTCAGAGATTTCCAGCTGCTCGACCCACGTGTCAGCGCCCAGGCAACCGGTGAGGTCGGCGAGCACGCTGGAGGTGGTCGGCTGCGCGGCCTTTTGCTGGGCCAGGTAACGCGCGGCGCCCTGGGTGTTGATCAGTTCGCGGCGCAGGTTTTGCACGGCTTGCACCTGGCTGCGTTGCTCGTCGACGTGCTGTTGCATCGCTTCGACCTGCGCTGTGCGCGCATCCAGCCAGAGCACCATGCAGGTCAGCAGCAAGGCGCCGCAGACCACGGCGAGGAAACGCGGCAAGCGCGCGGAACCTGCAGATGCCGGCTTCAGCTCGGCCGGCAGCAGATCAACGTTGAGCCGTTCGCCCTTCGCGTTGCGCGCATCCACGGCATACAGCGGCAGGCCGCGTGCCTTGCAGGTGTCGATGACCGGCTGCAAACGCTCGCGCAGCACCGCCACCAGCAGCACCTGTGCGAGGGTTTTGCCCTTGGCGGTGACGCGCGCAACGTAATGCATATGCTCGCGGGGGTAGGGCGTGTATTTGTCCAGCTCGAAACCGACCACGCTGTGCAGGTCCCGCAGCGCCGCCAGCGGCAGTTGCAGCGGCTGCGCCAGGACCATGCCGGCGGGGAGCATCAGGATCAGCCGCTCGCCGGTTTCGTGGGCAATGTGCTCGGGCAAGGGCCAGTCAATCAGCCGCTCGCGCACCTGAGGCATCAGCCGTGCGCGAACGCCGGCCGGCAGCAGCGCCTGCAACTCCTCGAGCCAGGCCTGCCACAGATGCTGCGCCGGGCTGTCACGCCACTGACTGCGCACCCGGGCCTGCAAGGGCGCCAGCTGCTGTAAAAGTGATTGCTTCATTCTTGCCAACGCAGAACGCGATACGGTCGCGCTCCCTCCTTCGATGGGTTCAATAACAACGTGACGTTGAGCGTCGTGGTGTAACCGCCGGGCAATGTCGCCTGGCTTCGAATACTGACGACCGGCCCTGCGTCTTCGCTGGCAGGTCCCGCTTGCGGCAGACCCAGCGCCTGCCGCAGCCAGGGCGACGCCATGCGCGGATCCGGCGCGGTCAGGCCGCTCCATAACGTGACGTGCGGGCTGGCGCACTGGTACAGCGGCTGGCCGATGCCCGGCAGTTCCCGAACTTCCTCGACCATCCGCAGCGGCGCCCGGCCGCCGCCGCGACGTTGCTCCAGGCCCTGGGCCACTTGCCGGGCCAGGTCCGGACTCGCCCCGCACGCCACCAGCAGGCGGGCGAAGGATTCCGCCGGTGCCGCGTTGAGGTCCAGCTTGCCGGTCTCGCTGCCGAGACTCACTGCCAGCGCGGCCTCATCGAAACGCAATCCATGGGGCTGGTTGTCGGCTTTCCAGTGCCGTTGCGGGTCGCGGTCCAGTTGCGCCAGCACCGCCATGCCGATACCGGCTTCTGCGGCGAGTACCGCCTGGGTGTGCTGGCGTTGCCACAGGGCCTGACGGTTCTGCAGGTGCACCCAGCCCAGCAAACCGGCGAGCAGGGTACTGAGCAGCGCCAGCACCCACAACACCAGGAGCAGCGCGACGCCCTTTTGCCGACGGCCTGTCATAACGTGTGCGCCTCGCCGGACAAATCCAGGCGCAGATTGATGCTTTGCAGCGGCCACGGCACGGGACCGGCCAGTTGCGCGTCGATGCGCACGCTGACGGGCAGGCGTCCCGGCCATGGCCAGTGATCCAGCCACGCCGTGGATTCGCCGGTGGGCGACACACCGCGGTAACTCAGTTGCAGCGCGCGCACTTCATGCAACAACACCTGGGGTTCTTCGGCCGGCAGCAAGGCCTGACCGCGCAAGCGCTCCAGGCTGATCTGCAAACGCTGACCGGCCGCCAGCGTCACGCTGTGCCGGTACAAACCTCCGCCTAATGTGGCGGGCAGCGGCGCATAAAAGCTCATGGCCTGGGCGTCGCCCTCGAACACCGGCGCCTGACCGGGCTCGGCCCCGCCGGCCGCGAGGGGTAGGGCCTGACCGATGGCGCTGCGCAGGAAATTCTGTGTCGAACGTATTTCGTCCAGCCGCGTGCTGTAACGCTCGGCCTTGGCCATGGCGCGGTTGGCCCCGGTGATCGCCGCTCCGACCATGGTCAGCAGCACCCCGAGCAGGCTCAGCACCACCAGCACTTCGAGCAGCGTAAAACCCTGGCTTCGACGCGTCATTGCCCTGCACCCGAGTCAGCACTGCGCACTTGCAGGCTGCTGTAATGGGCGCGGCGCGCTCCGTCCCTCACTTCGAGATCCAGCCGCCATGCCGTCGCCGGGCTGTTGCCGCGGGGAAGCGCGCTGACGTCCATCTGCCAGTTCACGCCGCTCCACTTGCCCTCGGTCCGACCCGGCTGCAAGCGACCGGCGCTGGCTTCATCGATCAGCGAACGCGCGGCCAGGTTTAACCGGTCACTGCGTTGCGCCTGCTGCAGGGCCCGTGCGCTCTGCCCGAACGCCACCACCAGCACACTGCTGCACACCGCCAGCACAGCCAGGGCGGCGAGCATTTCCAGCAATGTGAAACCGCGCTGACGCCTCAATTGAGCGTGCGCAACTGAACGTTGCCGGTCAGCCAGTTGATGTCGACGCGCCAATGTTTGTCGCCCCGGGCCAGTAACAGATGGCCGCCGCTGGAACCGCCGTCCGGGTAGAACTCGAACGCCGGGCCGAGGCCGTCGGCGGTCTGCAGTTGCACCCGCATGTCGGTGGGCAGTTGCACCGGCTTCAGTTGCGGGCCTTGAAGCCGACCGTTGCGCAGATCAAAGCGCGTCTGCGCCGGTTGCCCGGTGACGATCGCCTGCACCCGCGCCGCCCGCAGCGATTGCACCACCTCGCTCAATGCCCGGCGTTCACTGGCCGCGTGCAAACCCCGACCCACGCCGAAGCTCACCAGCCCGACGCTGATGCCGATCAGAACGATCACCACCAGCAATTCGAACAGGGTGAAGCCGCGGGCGCGGGGCAGGGCGTGCATGTTATTCCCAGTTACCGATGTCGGCCTTGTAGCCGTCACCGCCAGGCTGACCGTCCTGACCGTAGAAGATCAGGTCAAAGCTGCCGTGCTCGCCCGGGTAGCGATAGCCGAACGCGTGGCCGAACGGGTCTTTCAGGTCCGAAGGCTTGGCGTACGGACCGGCCCAACCGGTGGCATTGGCCGGCTTGGTCACCAGCTGCTGCAGATTGGCCGGCGGCGTACCGACGTCCAGGCCGTAGCTTTCGACTTTCATGCCGAGGCTGGCGAGTTGCGCCTTGCCTGCGCCGTATTTGCCCTTGTCGACGTTGCCGCCGACCTGACGCACGACGATGGTGGCGACGATGCCCAGCAGCACGATCACGGCGAGCATTTCCAGCAGGGTGAAACCGCCCTGGCGACGGCCTTGGGCAGCGTTGAATCGGGACATGTCTATTTCCTCAAATGTTACTGGTAAGGCTCATCAGCGGCAGCATGATGGCGAGCATGATCACCGCCACCATCACCGCCATGACAACGGTCAGGCTCGGCACCAGCGCCGCGAGCAGGCGGTCGATGCCGCGCTTGGCCTCGACGTCGAACACGTCGGCGACCTTGAGCAGCATGCCGTCCAGGTTGCCGGCCTGTTCGCCGACTTCGATCATCTGCAGGGCCAGCTCCGGCAGCAGCGGTTGCTCGCCGAACGCCTGGGCCAGCGTGCCGCCACCCTTGACCCACTCGGTGGCCTGCTCGACCTGGGCGCGCAGGGCGTAATTGCCGCAGACCTGACGGACGATGGTCATCGCCTGCAACAGCGCAACGCCGTTGCTCAGCAGGGTGCCGAGGGTTCGGGCCAGACGCGCGGCTTCGATCCGCTGCAACAGCGGCCCGATGACTTTAATGAACAGCAGGCGCCGGTCGTGACGCTGACGTCGCTGGGGATCTCGGCGCAGCACGGCGACGGTCCAGATCAGCCCGACGATCGCACCGAGCAGCAGCAATCCATAGGCGCTGAGAAATTCACCCAGCCACAAAATGGCTTGGGTGATGAAGGGAATTGGTACGCCCAGATCGCGAAAGATCGGCACGAACTGCGGCACCACGTAGGCCAGCAGCAGGGCCAGCGAACCCAGCACGCCGACCACCAGAAAGATCGGGTAGATCAGCGCATTGATGACTTCGCCGCGCAGCATCTGGCTGCGTTCAAGGTAATCGCTGAGCTGGCGCAAGGTGCTTTCCAGGGACCCGCCGGCTTCGCCCGCGCGCACCATGCTGATGTACAGGCTGGAAAACTGGCCGTGCTCTTCTTCCAGCGCCTGGCTCAAGGGTTTACCGGCCTTGACCTGTTCGCGAATCCGTTCGAGCAGCGCCTGACGCTTGGGCTCGTGGGTCTGCTTGAGGAGGATGGTCAGGGCGCGCTCCAGCGGCTGGCCGGCCCCGAGCAGGGTCGCCAGTTGCTGGGTGAAACTCACCAGCGCCGCGCCGTTCATCGCACCCCGGCGCATGGCCGCGCGCAGGCCGCTGTTGGCACTGGCTTCGAGGCTGAGCAGCAACAGGCCGCGCTTGTGCAGAATCGCGGTGGCTGCGTTTTGATCAGCCGCTTCGAGGGTGCCGTGTTGGGCGACGCCGTCGGCATCCAGTGCGCGGTATTTGAAATGGGCCATGGTCAGTCGCCACGCGTAACGCGCAGCACCTCTTCAAGGGAGGTCACGCCGGCCACTGCCTGACGCAGGCCTTCCTCATATAAGGTGCGCAGGCCCCCGCGACGGGCGGCTTGCTCCAGCGTCGAGGCATCGGCCTGGCGCATCAGCAGGCCGCGCAGTTCTTCGTTCATGACCAGCAATTCGGTGATGGCGCTACGGCCGTGATAACCGCCGCCGGGCAATTCGCTGGCGGGACGATAAAGAGTAATCGGGCGCTGATCGGTGAAGCGATCCAGCCCGTGCTCGGCGACCAGTTCCGGCGGTGCTTCAAAGGCGATGCGCGTGAGCGGGTCAAGCCTGCGCACCAGCCGCTGGGCCAGAATGCCTTTAACGGTGGAGGCGATCAGGTAGCTTTCGACGCCCATGTCCAGCAATCGCGTGATACTCGCGGCGGCACTGTTGGTGTGCAGGGTCGACAGCACGAGGTGACCGGTCAGCGACGATTGGATGGCGATGCGGCAGGTTTCCAGGTCGCGCATCTCGCCGATCATGATCACGTCCGGGTCCTGGCGGACAATGGAGCGCAGGGCGCCGGCGAAGTCCAGGCCAATGGCCGGCTTCACTTGAATCTGATTGATGCCCTCAAGCTGATACTCGACCGGGTCTTCAACGGTGATGATCTTGCGCTCGGCGGTGTTGAGCCGTGACAGCGCAGTGTACAGCGTGGTGGTTTTGCCGGAACCGGTGGGGCCCGTCACCAACAGAATGCCGTGGGGGTTTTCCAGCACGTCGAGGAAGTTCTGCAGGCGCTCGCCGTCCATGCCCAGGCTGGGGAAGTCGAAACTGACGGTCTGCCGATCCAGCAGACGCATCACCACCGACTCGCCGAAACTGGTGGGCACCGTGCTCACCCGCAGGTCCAGCTCTTTGCCCTGGATGCGCAGCATGATGCGGCCGTCCTGGGGCAGGCGACGCTCGGCGATGTCCAGCCGCGCCATGATCTTCAGTCGCGAAATGATCGCCGCTGATGAACTGGACGGCGGCGCTTCGGCTTCGTGGAGCACGCCGTCGATGCGATAGCGCACTTTCAGCTGGCTTTCGAACGGCTCTATATGAATGTCGGAGGCGCGTTGCTCGACGGCCCGCTGCAGGATCAGGTTGACCAGCCGGATTACGGGCGCCTCGGACGCGAGGTCCTTGAGGTGCTCGATGTCTTCTTCGGCGCCGCCGTGTTCGTCGAGGGTTTCGATCAGCGAGCCCATGGCCGAGCGGCCCTGGCCGTAATAACGCTCGATCAGCCCGTCGACCTCACTGCCAGCACCCACCGACACATACACCGGCGCCTGACAGGCGTAGGCCACGGCGTCCAGCCCGTAGGCATTGCCCGGGTTGGCTGCCAGCACATGCACGCCATCGGCATGGGCGCCAATGGGCAGCAGGCGATAGTGGCGCAGAAAGCGCTCGCTCAATTCCGGCAGCGGTTCACCCGACAGCGTCACGTTTTCCGCCAGCAGCAAGGGCGCTTGCAGCGTCGAGGCCCACGCCCTGGCCAGGTCCAGTTCCGAGACCAGCCCCAGGCGGGTCAGCAATTCGGTGAGCGAGCTGCCTTCGGATTCCTGGGCCAGCCGCTGTGCCCGTTCCAGATCACCTGTCTTCAGCCCGGCATTGGCCAACAGCCACGCACACAGCGCTTCGGCCGTGTGCGCGGTCAGTTGTTGGCTATTGATAGGGGACAGTTTTATGGACACAACGGGGATTCAAATAAGTGAGGCCTCTGGCGAGACCTCGGGGTGATGTATAAACAGCCGTAATAAAACAGTAACTAACGGAGTGCGTTAGTTTGTCGCAGGCGACGTATTAGCGGTCGGACGGCCACGCTTGTTTTCATCAGCCTGATTCTGTTTGGTGGCTTTCACGGTGGTGGCATCTTTTTGTGTTTGCGTCATGACAGTGGAATCTGCTGCGCCGGAAACAGTTTCCTGAGTATCGGAGTCAGCGGCCATTGTTGCAGTTGCAAACGACAGGGTCAGTGCAGCGATGGCGCCCAGTACTGGCAGTTTCATGTGATGTTTCTCCAATGTTTGTCATGTGTTTGAAATGATCGCAACGCTGGCTTCAGCGTGGACCCACCGCTCGTTTCAGGGGTGAAACCCAGTTTTTACGGGGTTTCAGGCATTGAGCGGTGAAAATTGCTAAACCTACAGACCTGTAGGTTTAGCAAGAGTTCAGATGATGTATCAAAAAATGTTGAGTTTGTTGAAGATTGATTTTTTTGTTTGACATCAATTGAAAACAATTGCCTTAATTTAAACGTCTCGGGCAACGCTCGTGCAGTTCGGTGGCTCATCGCCATTAACGTTAGTTACAGAAGATCAAATTGCCCACACTCATCGTCACGTTGTAACGCCACTTTCCCGTTCACCGATGTTCTTTCGAGAACTTCGGTATAGGCCGAGTCATGCCTGAATTAAAGGCTTGTGGCGTGTCAACTGCGACAAATGAGCGCGGGTGATACTTGGAGAGCGTCCCCTATGCGAAACCGTAAAACTTTCGGTGCCCACTCGGCACTGGCTTTGTTGAGCCTGGCTATCTGCCACGCCAACGCAGCCGACACCACGACCCAAGAGCAACTGGCGGCCAAGGAACTGCGCGCTGACAAAGCGGCAGAAAAAACCCTGGCGAAGATGACTCAGGAAGAAAAGCTGGCCTACATCGGCGGCATCGGTGGTTGGGACGTCAAGCCGCTGACCCAGTACGGCGTGCCACAGATCCACGGCGCCGACGGTGGCGCGGGCATCCGTTACACCAGCGAAGGCAACGATCCGGGCGTGGTCTATCCGTCCGGCCCGAACCTGGCGGCCACCTTCAACCCGCGTCGCGCCATTGATTTCGGCCGCGCCCTGGGCTACGACACTGCCAGCGGCGGCTACCAGTTCGTCACCGGTCCAGGCATGAACCTGTACCGCATGCCGTGGAGCGGCCGTGCCTTCGAATACCTCTCCGGTGAAGACCCGTTCCTCGGCGCAAGCCTGGGCCCTGCGGTCATCAACGGTATCCAGCAGCGTCGCGTCTGGGCGGAAGCCAAGCACTACGCCGGTAACGACCAGGAAACCAACCGCTTCATCCTCAACCAGGTCATGCCTGAGCGCGTTCTGCGCGAGATGACCCTGCCGCCGTTCGAGTCCGCGACCAAAAACGGCACCGTGGCGATGATGATGTGCTCGTTCCAGAAAGTGAACGGCGAGTACGCCTGCGAGAACAAGCACCTGATCGCCGACATCCTGAAGAAGGAATGGGGCTTCAAGGGCCTGGTACAGAGTGACTACAACGCCGTCGTCCACGGTCTGCCAGCGGCACAAGCCGGCACCGACCTGGACATGATGGGCGGCCAGATGAACAGTTCGGTGCTCAAGCCGTACCTGGACAGCGGCGAGCTGGACATGGCGACCATCGACGACAAGGTCCGCCGCATCCTGAAGAACATCTACCTGTACCAGTTCGACAAGTTTGCACCGCTGACCACGCACAACATGAACAGCGCCACCAGCAACAAGGTCGCTCTGAACATCGCTCGCGAAGGCATTGTGCTGCTGAAAAACCAGGGCGACGTGCTGCCACTGGACAAGAACAAGGTCAAGCGCATCGCCGTCGTTGGCGACCTGGCCAAGTACGCGCCGCCGACCGGTTTCGGCAGTGCTCACGTTGACGCCACCCGTTACATCAGCGAGCTGAGCGGTCTGCGCCAGATCGCCCCGGGCGCTCAGGTCGAGTTCCTCGACACGCTGTCCCTCGATCCAACGGCCATGCACTGGACCACCACCGACAGCAAAGGCAACAGTGTCGCTGGCATGAAGACCGAGTACTTCAACAACGCCACCTGGTCCGGCGACCCGTCGGCCACCCAGATCGACACCTACGTCAACCTGGACTGGTCCACCGACAGCGTGCCGAGCAACGGCGACACCGCCAACACTTCCATTCGCTGGAGCGGTCAGGTCACCCCGACCATCAGCGGCGACCAGGTCTTCAAAGTCCGTGCCGACGGCGCTGTGCGTCTATGGGTCAACGGCGAGAAGATCATCGACAACGGCGACGGTGAGAACATCACCAACAAGAGCATTCCGCCGACCATCCCTGTTTCCGGCAAGATCAAGCTGGAAGCCGGCAAGGCTTACGACGTGAAGCTTGAGTACTCGCGCCGTGACGGTTACCTGTCGACCATGGGCGGCCTGGTGGGCGTGCAGATGTCGACCGCTTCGCTGACCGCACCTTCCGACCTGTCGCAATACGACGCGGTCGTGGTTGCCGTGGGTAACAGCGCCGAATACGAAGGTGAAGGTTTCGACCACAGCTTCGATCTGCCTGAGTACCAGAACGAGCTGATCCAGAACATCGCCAAGGCCAACCCGAACACCGTGGTGACCATGCACGGCGGTACCGCGCTGAAGATGAGCGACTGGATCGACCAGGTGCCGGCTGCGCTGCACGCGTTCTACCCGGGTCAGAACGGCGGTCAGGCCCTGGCCGAGATCCTGTTCGGCAAGGTCAACCCGTCGGGCAAGCTGCCGATCAGTATCGAGCGCAACATCGAAGACAATCCGCTGTACAAGGATTTCCCGGCCTTCGATAACACACGCACCAAGGTCAAGGAAATCACCTACGCCCACGACCTGACCATGCTCGGCTACCGTGGCTACGACAAGACCAACACCAAACCGCTGTTCGCGTTCGGTCACGGCCTGTCGTACACCCAGTTCACTTACAACAACATCTCGGTCACCCCGGGCGTTGCAGTGGGCAACACGCCGATCAAGGTCTCGTTCGACCTGACCAACAGCGGCAAGCGTGCCGGTTCCGAAGTCGCCGAGCTGTACGTCGGCCAGCAGAACCCGAAAGTCGAGCGCGCCGTCAAGGAGCTGAAAGGCTACAAGAAGGTCTTCCTGCAGCCGGGCGAAACCCGTCACGTCACCATCGAACTGAACGATCGTTCGCTGGCGTACTTCGACGAGGCAAGCAAGCAGTGGGTGATCGATGCCGACACCTTCAACATCAGCCTGGGCGCGGCTTCGGACGACATCCGTCTGAATGCCAAGCTGGTCAACCCGTTCCGTCAGGAACTGTCGACCACCACCAGCAACCCGCTGCCACGTTCGGCGCTGAACTCGGTCAAAGTGACCCTGCCAGCGGTGAAGACCGGCGGTGTGCTTGATCAGACCGAAGACACCGACGCAGCCAATGGCAACACGGACTACGACGGCAACACCGAGTACTGATTGATCGCAACGGGAAAGGGCTGAGCAACAGGTCGGCGCCGGGGACTTGATCCCGGCGCTGGCTGAGGCCTGAACCCGAGTGACAACCTGAGCTTGAGAAACAGAGAATGAGGCGATCCGGCCAGCCCGGATCGCCTCATTTTTTATGCGCGGATATCGCGCTCGACCTGTGCCATGTAACTGTCGAAACGCTGCACCAGATCCACCGTCTCGGGGAAGCGCAGCCATTGCAGCTGCAGCCCGTCCATCATCGCCAGTATCTGGTGAACGATCGCGTCCAGATCCACATCCCCACGCACTTCGCCGGTGGCCACCAGATGGTCGAGCCGTGCGCGCATGCGTCCGTGAATCGTCACGTAGCGGGACTGAAACCATTCCCACCCCGGATGGCTGTCCACCAGGCTTTCGGCGTTCAGCATGCTGAACGCGCGGATCACGCCGGGCGCCGTTGCGTTGGAACGATTGATCTGCCGCAGGCCGCTGACGAAGCCCTGCAGCGTCGGCTCGCTGTGCAGGCTGCTGATCACTTTGTGGTTGACCTCGTCGCGACGGGCGAGCACGCCCATCAGCAGGGCGACCTTGTTCGGGAAGTGATGCAGCACGCCCGCTACCGAGATGCCGACAATGTCGGCGATGCGGGCAATGGAGGCGCCGGTGTAGCCCTCCAGCGAAAACAATTGCAGCGCGGCGTCGAGCAGCTCTTCGCGGCGTTTCTCACCCTTGGGGGCGCGACGGGTGCGGGGGAGTGTGTCTGACGTATTTCCTGTCATCGGGTTTACCTGGCGTCTCCATGATTTGCAGGTGTCTGGGCGTTTCGGCAGGCCTGTCCCGACGCCGGGTTGCGAGGGCGCAACGGGCAGAACGGGCGCGGCAAGTCGTCGCGGGTGCTGAAACGGCACGCTCTGTTTAAGGGGGCAACCAGGTTTTGGCAAGCGAAAACTGATATTTAGGACTGCCGGCAGGCGGGTGCCACCGTTCGGGTGAGCCCTGTCCAGAAAGTGGGAACTCCCGCCGCGCGTGCCTCTCCTTTGAAGTAACTGACATACAAGGAGGATCCACTGTGAACGAACAAGCCAATCCGGGAATTGCCTATCTGATCGAATGCGCGGAGGAGACGACGATTGATTCGCGGCTGTTTGCCATTTACGAAGCCCTGGCCGAGGCGGGCGGGCTGATCCCGCAGGAATACTTGATCAAGGTGGCCCGCGAGACAACCGCAGGCCCCAAGCAGCAGTTGTTGATCAGGCTGATCGGCAGAGCCAGTCGCGCACAGGTCCACTGATCAGGCGCTGCCCCCCCGTATTGGCCCGCTGACGCCGATTGAACCCTTTCACGACCCGGAGCGCTTGCCCCGTCGGCAACGCTCCGAGCAGTAACGCACCTCATCCCAGCAGCGCGCCCATTTCTTCCGCCAGGTGAACGGCAGCCCGCACACCACGCAGGTCTTTACCGGCAGCTCGCTCTTCTTCAAATCGCCTCTCCGGCGTCGAGTTTGCCCAGCAGGGACTCGCCCCTTTGCCACAGCGCGTCCTGTTTCGCTTCGGTCATCCGGTCGAGGTTCTTGTAAACCATGCCCATCCGTTGATTGGCGCGCAGCAGGTTGCTGTGGCGCATCACGAAATGCCAGTACAGCGAGTTGAACGGGCAGGCGTCCTCCGTCGTGCTTTCCTTGACCTTGTACGCGCAGCTGCCGCAGTAATCGGACATCCGCTTGATGTACTGGCCGCTGGCGCAATAGGGCTTGGAACCCAGATAACTGCCGTCGGCGTGCATGACCATGCCGAGGGTGTTGGGCAGCTCGACCCAGTCGAAGGCGTCCATGTAAATCGCCAGGTACCACTCGCAGATCTCTTTGGGCGCGATGCCGGCCAGCAGGGCGAAGTTGCCGGTGACCATCAGCCGCTGAATGTGATGAGCGTAGGCGTGTTCAAGGCTCTGGCCGATGGCCTGGCTCATGCAGTTCATCTTGGTCTGCCCGGTCCAGTAGAACTCCGGCAGCGCCCGGGTATTGCCGAATGAGTTGCCGTCGGCGTAATCCGGCATCTTCAGCCAGTAAACGCCGCGCACGTATTCCCGCCAGCCGATCAGTTGGCGGATGAAGCCCTCCGCCGCATTCAACGCGACACCTCCCGACCAGTAGGCCGACTCGACGTCGCTGCACAGCTGGCGCAGATCCAGCAGGCCGATGTTCAGCGCCGCACTGATGCGCGCATGGAAGAGGAAGGGCTCGTCCATGGCCATGGCGTCCTGGTAGTCACCGAAGGCCGCCAGCCCGTAATCGAGAAAGTACTGCCACAGCGCCTGGGCGTCGGCGTGGGTCACCGGGTAGTCAAAATTGTCCAGCGAGCCGTAGTGACTGGCGAATCGCTCACGCACCAGCTCCAGCTCGTCACGGGTGATGGCGTCCGGTGCGAAGCGCGCGGGGTAGGGCGCCGAGACCCGCTTCGGCAGCGCCTTGCGGTTTTCCGCGTCGAAGTTCCAGGCACCGCCTACGGGCGTGCCGTCGCTGTTGAGCAGCAGGCGCTGCTTGCGGCGCATCTCGCGGTAGAAGAATTCCATGCGCAGCTGGATCTTGCCGCTGGCCCATTTGGCAAACTCTTCGCGGGAGCACAGAAAGCGCGTGTCGCTGTGCCAGACCAGCGGCAGGCCGCATTCCCTTATGGACTGCTCCAGACGCCAGTCGCCGCATTCGGTGGCGTGGACTTCTTCGGCCTGCAAGGACGCATGCCAGAGCTGCAATTCAGTCGGCACCGAGCCGGTGTTCAGCGGGTCGTCCAGCGTCACGTACTGAACGATGATGCCGCGCTCCTGCAGCGCCTGGGCGAAATGGCGCATGGCGCTGAAGATCAGGGCGATCTTTTGCGGGTGATGGGCGACGTGGGTGGCTTCTTCCATGACCTCGACCATCAGCACGGCGTCGCGCTCGGCGTCGAGTTCGGCGAGGCAGGCCAGGTCGAAGGACAGCTGATCGCCGAGGACCAGGCACAGGCGGCGGACAGGCATCATCGATGGGCACCGCGTGACGCGTCGGCACTGCGGGCTGTTGGCGTAAATCGACGGAGGACAGATGAGAGAAGGTTGGGCACAGGATTCCTGAAGAGCAGGGAGTAATGGCGCCGAGCATAGCGGTTTGCCCGGCGCGCGGTCATGGGGCTAGCCGGACACGTGGCGCCGGACACACTGCATCAGGCCCTGCAACGGACCGGATTCCACCGGAGCGGGAACGCAGACTGTGCGCTCCCGGTCGCCTTCGCTGATGGTCAGCGTGTAATGCTGCATCCCGCGCAGCGCACGGGCGGGGTGTCGACCTTCCGGCAATGCGAAGAATTTGGACGCGTCGACCAGTTGTCGCAACTCCTTCTGGTCGCCCTCCGGCAGGGCGTCCACTTCAATGGTATTGGGCTTGTTCAAGCCCGGAAAATAGGCGACCCCGCCGCTTTCGCTGAATGAGATACGCATGTGGGTGGCTCCTTCTTTTGCCAGATGGCCATGGCGGATCATTGCGCATTGATGCCCACGGCCGCCCAACCTTCTTTTACCGCGATTTGGGCTTCTTCGCCTACACCGTACAGCCGGCCGGCCACATCGTGGGTGATCCGCGCAAAGCGCACGAAGCCGGCATTGGGTCGCAAACGTGAATCGCGCAACGCGTCGTACCAGATGCGCCCGGCCTTTTCCCAGGCATGGCCGCCAATGCGCGTCGCCACTTGATAAAACGCATGGTTGGGGATGCCCGAGTTGATGTGCACGCCGCCGTTGTCGTCGTAGGTGTGGACGAAGTCGTCCATGTGACCCGGTTGCGGGTCCTTGCCCAGCACCTTGTCATCGAACGCAGTGCCGGGGGCTTTCATCGAGCGCAGGGCGCTGCCGGTGATCTTGTCGGTGAACAGGCCTTCACCGATCAGCCAGCTGGCCTGCTCGGCGGTTTGTTTCAGGGCGTACTGCTTGATCAGCGAGCCGAACACGTCGGACATCGATTCGTTCAGCGCGCCGGCCTGGTTGAAGTAGACGAGCCCGGCTTCGTCTTCGGTGACGCCGTGGGCCAGTTCGTGGCCGATCACGTCGAGGGCGATGGTGAAGCGGTTGAACAGTGACTGGTCGCCGTCGCCGAAGACCATCTGCGCGGAGTTCCAGAAGGCGTTGTTGTAGCCCTTGCCGAAGTGCACGGTGGCGTCGAGGGCCATGCCGGCGTCGTCGATGGAGTTGCGGTCGAAGACGTCGAAGAAGAAGTCGAAGGTGGCGCCGAGGCCGTCGTAGGCTTCGTCGACGGCGATGTCGCCGCTGACGGGCTGGCCTTCGCCGCGGACGAGGGTGCCGGGCAGGGTTTCGCCGCCGTCGGCGGTGTAGATGGAGCGTCGTTTGCCGGTGGGGGCTACGGCGGCCAGGTGAACGAGGCGCCGGTCGGGTTGTGCGCTGAGGCGCAGGGAGCGGAAGGTGTTGTCTTTGGCGCGCGTGCGCAGGGCCGCTTCGCGCTGGGCTTTGTTGCCGTTGCGGGCGATCTGGTCGAGCAGGTACGGGGGGATGAGGCAGAGGATGGGGTTACGGGTGTGGTTCCTGCACATGGGCAATGCTCCTGGGTGACATCGTTCGATTAAGCGACGCGTCGCGGTCTTGCTTTAATCGACAAGCCAGGGGGATCCCGCGTTCCCCACCTGCATTTAGTGGGACCGGCTTCAGCCGGGAAGAGCGTCTGCCTAACGGCAGACATTTCGCCTTCGGCGAGTTACTTGGAAAAGCACCCCAAGTAACCAAGGGTGCTTGCTCCTGGTTGGGCCCGACTTCGTCGGGTTCCTTCACTCCGGTCCCGCTCCGTGGGCCCGCCGCCATCCGCCATCCATGGCGGGGGGCGGCTCTCGCGGCATCCATGCCGCTCGGCCCACTGCGCGAGACCTGCGTTCAGCCTGCACCCAATTCGCGATTGGTGTCGTTTGGGCTTTTGGCGTAGGAAGATCAAAAGCAGATCAAGAGCAGATCTAGAGCAGATCAAAAGCAGATCGAGGACAGAGCAGACGCTAAGGACTTGTGGGAGTGAGCTTGCTCACGAAGAGGGCGGTACATCCGACAGATATCTGGTGTTTGTGATACAGCATTCGCGAGCAAGCTCGCTCCCACAAGGAGGGGGACTGTCAGCAAAAATGTCGGCGCCTGAGCTGGCCTCTTCCCGGCTAAAGCCAGTCCTACAAAGCACCGCGTACACCTGTGGAATCGCCTCCGACTGTAGGACCGGCTTCAGCCGGGAAGCTGTTGATCTGATTTTGATCTTGATCTTGATATGCAAAAGGCCCAGTCACCGCAAAACGCGACTTTGGTGCAGGCTGAACGCAGGTCTCGCGGAGTGGGCCGAGCCGCATGGATGCGGCGAGAGCGCCGTCAGGACAGGGATGTCCGTTCGGCGCGGGCCCACGGAGCGGGACCGGAGTGAAGGAACCCCGACGCAGGAGGGGCCCAACCAGGAGCACAAGCCCTTGGTTACTTGGGGCTTTATCAAGTAACTCGCCGAAGGTGAAACAGTCTGCCCCCAGGCAGACGCTCTTGATCTCCCCTCAGCCCCCTCCAAACCGATGCCGCGCGGGGTTTTTCAGCCACAGCTGGAGTTCAGCCTCAGCCTGTTCCAGCGCCGTGCGGTTGAGCAGGCGGCGGAGCAGGGCGACGTTGACGGCGCGGGCGCGGAGGTTGAAGGCGGTGCTGCGTTCGCCGGCCGCATCGGGCTGGTAGACGCCGAGCTTTTCGTACAGCTGCTGCAGCCGGTTCTGCACGCTGCGCAGCGACAGGTTGCGGCGGGTGGCGATGGTGCGGTCGGTGAGGCCCAGGGCGATGTCCTGCAGCACTTCGTATTCGCCATCACTCAGCCCGGACAACTGATCGTGGGCCTTGAGCTGCACGCCGCGAATCTCGCGGTCGATCACGCACTGCTGCTCGATGAACAGCCCCCGCAAGGCCAGTCGCAAGCGCTCTTCCGAGGCGGTCTTGAGGATGTAACCGTATGCCGCCCCCTGGGGCACGATCCGCGCGATGCCCCTTACGTAGGCCTCGTCCGAGTAATTCGACCAGAACAGAATCGATGTGTCCGGCTGCTGCCGCCAGATCGTCTTGGCCGCTTCGACGCCGGTGCGGCACGGCATCTGCAGGTCCATCACCACGGCATCTACCGGGCTCTCGCTGAACAACCGCTCGCCGATCTGGCCGTCTTCGGCCTCCAGTAAACGCGTGCATTCCGGCAGGGCCACTTCGATGACTTCGCGCAGGAACGCCCGGTGCACCGGGTCGTCTTCGATCAACAGGATTTGCATGGCACCTCCGTTTCAACGGACGGCGCAGGCTCAACGATAAGCGGCAGATCCGCCAGCGGCAGGCACACCCGGACCCGGGTGCCGCGCTCATAGGGCCCGCGTTCGACAAACAACTGCGCCGTCATCAGTTGCGCGCGCACCTGCATGTTCTGAATGCCGCCGCTGTTGAACCGGTGGCCGACGTCCAGCCCAATGCCGTCATCGTCGATGGTCAGCTGCAATAGGGCGCCTGTGTGGCTGATGTGGATGACAATGCTGTCCGGCATGGCGTGCTTGATCGCGTTGTTCACCGCTTCCTGAATGATGCGGAACACCGCGACTTTCACCGACTCCGGCAAGCGATCGCCCATGCCGTCGGTGCTGTCCTGCAGACGCGTTTCGATGCTCAGGCCGCTGTCTCGGACGCTGCGCCGCAACAGGTCTTCAACGCCTTCTTCGAAGCCGAACAACTGCAGCACCGTCGGCTTCACTGCATCAATGAGCTGCCGCAACTCCTGCATGCTGTCCTTGAGCGAGCAGGCGATGCCGCGCAAGTCCTCGCCCGGCACGCTGGGCAAGGTTTGCAGGCGGGCGATGCGCCGGTGCAGGCGGGTCATGTCGGCGAGGGTCTGGTCGTGCAAGTCCATGCCGACCCGTTGCCGTTCACGCTCCAGTTCCTCGGTCAGGCGCAGCGCGCCCTGGCGCAGGCCTTCTTCTCGGGCACGCACCTGGGCTTCGGCGATGGCCAGTTGTTTGGCCTGTTCGGTCTGGCGCAGGGCGTACACGTACGAGGCCAGCAGATCGGCGACGTGCTGGGTGTGGCGCACGTCATCCAGGGTGTAGAAATGCTCGGTGTGTTTCGAGCAGCTCAGCGCACCGATGATTTCACCCCGGGCGCGCAAGGGCACGTGCAGGCGACTGCGCAGGCGGGCGTCGAAAATAGGGTGGTTGGCGGCGCCGGGAAAGGCGAAACGTGCGTCGTTCATGGCGTCGTGGGTCAGCAGAAACGCCTGCTCCCCCAACAGCACCGCTCGAATGGGGCTGGTGTGTACCGGCATCGGTTGAGCGACATCGCCCCACAGCGTGTGCACGCCGCTTTCATAGGTGATGTGCTCGCGGCCGTCCAGGATAAACAGGCAGACGTCGAGGTGGTCGTGGGGCAGGATCGGGCTGATTTCCCGGGAGACGGCGTCGATCATCGACTGGAAATCCAGCTGGCCGGCGAGGGCGCGGGAAATACCGAGAAAATGGTGCAGCACGTCTTCGGCAAGGGTGTGCGGTCGCTGTGCCATGGGCTTCAACCTGTTTTTATTTTTGAAATCTAACGAAAGGGCAGCCGGGACAGTATGGCCCCTGTGCGCTAAAAAGAACGCTGGATCCTGCAGGTCGCTTGCGGGATCCCGCATCAGGTCTGCACGATTGACCACTGACGCTCCGCGCCGGCCAGTGCAGACTCGCCGCGTACTGTTCGTAATAAGGTGCGACCGACGCCGTCGGCCACCCTGCAGCCCCCATAAAAATAACAAGGGTTCAACTATGAAAAGTCGTCGTCATCCGCTACGCCGTTCATTGCTCTGCGCTGCACTGGCCGTGGCGCCCCTGATGGCTCTGCCTGTCGCATCCCATGCCGATACTTCCGACAAGAAGATCGCGCTCTCCAACAATTACGCCGGCAACTCCTGGCGCCAGCTGATGCTCGCCAGCTGGCAGCAGACCACCGACAAAGCCGTCAAGGATGGCCTGATCGCGTCGGCTGACAGTTTCACCACGGCGGAAAACCAGGCCACCGAGCAAGCCGCGCAAATCCAGAACCTGATCCTTCAGGGCTATGACGCCATCGTCATCAATGCCTCGTCGCCGACGGCGCTCAACGGCGCGGTGAAACAGGCCTGCGACGCCGGCATCATCGTCGTCTCCTTCGACGGCACCGTCTCCGAGCCTTGCGCCTACCGCATCTCCATGGACTTCAAACAGACCGGCATCGAGCAGATGGATTACCTGTCCGAGCGCTTCCCCCAGGGCGGCAACGTCCTGGAAGTGCGCGGCCTGGCCGGCGTGTCGGTGGACGAGCGCATTCACTCCGGCATCACCGCCGGCGCGCAGAAACACCCGAACCTGAAAGTGATCGGCGAAGTGAACGGCAACTGGTCACCGACCGTGGCACAGAAAGCCGTTTCCGGCGTGCTGCCGAGCCTGCCGAAAGTCGACGCCGTGGTGACCCAGGGCGGTGAAGGCGTCGGCATTGCCCAGGCCTTCGTCGCGGCAGGCCGTCCGTTGCCGGCGATCATCTTCGGCAACCGCGAAGAAGAACTGACCTGGTGGAAAAAGCAAAGCGACGCCCAGGGCTATCAGAGCTTCTCGATCAGCAGCGGGCCGAGCATTTCCAGCCTGGCGTTCTATGTCGCGCAGCAGTTGCTCGACGGCAAGCAGATGCCCCATGACCTGCTGTCGCCAGCGGTCACCGTCACCCAGCAGACCCTCGACGCCAGCCTGAAGGACCTGCCCAAGGGCGGAATCGTCAGCGAGACCTACAGCGTCGACGACGTCGCCAAGCTCAAGCCCGCCGCTTCCCTGTGAGCTTTTCCATTTGAGCACCGCGGGCCGCGCTGCCTGCGGCCCGCCAAGGAATTCTGACCATGAACGCAAATGGACCTGTGCGGGTGGCCTTCGTCGGCGCCGGTAAATCGTTCGGCGCCGTGCGCGCCCTGAGTGACGTCGACCTGATCGTGCGCGCCGGCGAATGCCTGGGCCTGATCGGCCACAACGGCGCGGGCAAATCGACCCTGATGCAAGTGCTCGCCGGCACCCTGGCCGCCGATTGCGGCCAGTTACTGATCGAAGGCCGCGACCTGCGCGAAGGCTATTCGGTACAAGTGGCGCGTCAGCACGGCATTCGTTGCGTGTTCCAGGAACTGTCGCTGTGCCCGAACCTCAACGTGGCAGAGAACACCCGGCTGATGTCGCCGGCTCTGCGCGGCTTCGGCTGGCGGCGTCGGGCCGGTGCGCTGATCGAAGCGATGCTCGAGCAGATTTTCCCCGGCCACGGCATCGACGCCGATGACATCGTCGCTGACCTGTCCATCGGCAAGCGGCAGATGGTGGAAATCGCCCGGGCGTTCATCAACGTCGATGAGCGCCTTGATCTGATCATCCTCGACGAACCCACCTCATCCCTCGACGCGCGGGTCGCCGAGCAGCTGTTGCGCCATGTGCGGCGTTTCGTCGAGGGCGGCGGCAGCATCGTGCTGATCAGCCACATCCTCGGCGAAATGCTCGGCACCTGTGACCGCATCGCGGTGATGCGTGACGGCAGAATCGTTGAAACCCGAGCAGCGCAAGACTTCACCCACGATTCGCTGGTGGAAGTCATGGGCGGCACGGCACGGGAACAAGCGCAGGCGACACAGGACTTCGCCTCCCGACGTGAGCAGGGCAGCCCGCGGGTGCGACAGCGTCCGGCGCGACAAACCGATGAGCGCTCGGTGCAGGCGTTTGCCGGTGAGATCGTCGGGCTGTCCGGGCTGGCCGGGCACGGCCAGAGCCAGTTACTGACCCAGGTGCTGCGCGACTGCATCAAGCGCGGCACCGGCGCCAGTTTCGTCGCCGGCGACCGCCAGACCGACGGCGTGTTTGCGCTGTGGTCCATCGGCGAAAACATCACCATCGGCTCCCTCAACCAGCTCAAGCGCGGCCTGCTGTTGAACCCCGACGCCGAGCAGGCCATGGCCGATGACTGGATGAAGCGCATGAGCATTCGCACCCCGGACATGGGCAATCCGATCCTGTCGCTGTCCGGCGGCAACCAGCAAAAAGCCTTGTTTGCCCGGGCCCTGGCGTCCGACAGCCAGATCATCCTGATGGACGATCCTATGCGTGGCGTCGACGTCGGCACCAAGCGCGAGGTGTATTCGATTCTGATGGAAGAGGCCGCCCGCGGCCGCACGTTCATCTGGTACACCACCGAACTGGAAGAGCTGACCTATTGCGATCACGTGTATGTCTTCCGCGACGGCCAGACCGTGCTCGACATGCCGCGCAGTGAATTGAGCGAGGAGCGCATCCTGCGCAGCTCCTTCGCCGAGGAAACCCCATGAATGCCCCGTTGAATTCCGTTGCCCGCGCACCCGTCGCCACGCGCAACAACGCCGCGCGCCGTGCCCGCATGCTCCGTGCCGCTTTGCCGGCGGTGTCGCTGGTGGTCTTGCTGGCGACCATTTTCATCATGCAGCCCCGGGCCATGAGCTACATGGGCCTGAACCTGATGCTCAACCTGGCGGTGCCGATTGCCCTGGCAACCATCGCGCAGATGCTGATTATCAGCGTCAACGACCTGGATCTGTCCATGGGCAGTTTCATCAGCTTCGTCGCCTGCGTGGCCGTGACGCTGCTCGATCAGCACCCGTTCCTCGGCTGGCTGGCGCTGGCCGGGTGCGTCGGTGTGTATGCGCTGCTCGGTGCGCTGATCCACAGCCGCAACCTGCCGTCGATTGTCGTCACCTTGGGCATGTCGTTCATCTGGGTCGGCGGCGCGATTCTGCTGTTGCCGTCACCCGGCGGAACGGCGCCGCAGTGGCTGCAAGCGCTGGTGCGGATCAAGCCACCGCTGATTCCGCTGGCGATCATCGTGTGCATCGTGCTCGGGCTGGCCATGCACTTTTTCCTGATGCGCTCCACCGTCGGGGTGGTGTTGCGCGGCGCCGGCGGCAATCCGCTGGCGATCGCCAAGGCCGGCTGGTCGCTGCTGCGCATCAAAGTGGCGATGTACGCCATGGCCGGGGGTTTCGGCGTGTTGTCGGGGTTGTTTCTGGTGGGGCTGACTACCTCGGCCGACGCCAACGTCGCCCTGCGCTACACCCTGTTGTCCATCGCCGGAGTGATTCTTGGCGGCGGCGAATTCGTCGGCGGGCGCGTGTCACCCATGGGTGCTGTGCTTGGCGCGCTGACCCTGGTGCTGGCCGGTTCGCTGCTGTCGTTTATCCGCATCTCGCCTGACTGGCAGATCGGCGCCCAGGGCGCGATTCTGATTTTCGTGCTGGCGCTGCGTGCGGCGGTCAATTGTCTGGAGGTACGCCCGCTATGAGCACTTCAACTATTGCAGCGCTGCGCGGCAAGCCATGGCTGTGGTCATTCCTCGCCGCGTTAATGATCTGGGTGGCGACCCTGGTGTTCACCGGCGGGCAGGGCGCAGGCGCTTTGCTGTCTGGCGCGCTGGCGTTCTCGACCTTCTTCGCGATTGTCGGCATCGGCCAGATGTTCGTCATCAGCACCGGGCCTGGCAACATCGACTTGTCGATCCCGGCCAACATCGCCCTCAGCGGCGCCCTGGGCATGAAGCTCATGGACGGCCAGGATGCGAACATCTGGCTGGGCGTGATTGGCGTGCTGGGCATCGGTGTGCTGGTGGGCTGCGGCAATTTCGCGCTGATCCGCCTGCTGCGCATTCCGCCGATCATTGCGACGCTGTCGGCCAGCTTCATCCTGCAATCACTGGCCATCGCCTATGGCCGCAGCGTGCGGGTGCCGCCGCCGGACAGTTTCTACACCTTCGCCACCGGCCGTGTCTTCGGCGTGCCGTATCTGGCCCTCATGGTGATCGCCGTGGCGGTGCTCATGGGCTACGTGCTGCCCCGCACCCGCTACGGTCGCTCGGTGCTGGCCATCGGACAAAACGCCCGCGCCGCTGAACTGGCCGGCATCCGGGTTGGCCGCATGCGCTTCGCCACCTACGTGCTCTGTGCGGTGTTCGGCAGCCTCTGCGGCCTAACCCTGGCCGGGTTTTCCGGCGGTGCGTCGCTGGGCATGGGCGAGGAATACCTGCTGGCCTCCATCGCCGTCGTGGTGATCGGCGGCACCTCCGTGGCCGGCGGGTTTTCCAACGTGCCCGGCATCTGGGGCGCGTCGCTGTTCCTTTACCTGCTGGTGAGCATGCTCAACACCTTCGGCGCCAGCGCCGGGGTGCGGCTGATCCTCACCGGCCTGATCATCATTGCGGTGATTACCGCTGTCAGCGGCCGCAAACATGCCCGCGCCTGAATTAAGGATCGAACCTGTGTCCGACGACCTCTACGAATGCCATGACAAGCGTTTCCACCGCCTGATCCTGCCCAACACCCAGCTCGAGCGTCTGTATGACCAATGCCGCTGGGCCGAAGGGCCGGTGTGGTTCAACGACGGCGGGTATCTGTTGTGGAGCGACATCCCCAACCAGCGCATGTTGCGCTGGACCCCGGAGCAAGGCGTGTCGACGTTCCGCACCCCGTCGAATTTCGCCAACGGCAACACCCGCGATTTATTGGGACGGCTGATCACCTGCGAGCACGGCACCCGCAGCGTCACCCGCACCGAACCGGACGGCTCTATCACTGTGCTGGCCGAGCGCTTTGAAGGCAAACGGCTGAATTCGCCGAATGATGTGGTGGTGCACCGCGATGGCGCGGTGTGGTTCACCGACCCCAGCTACGGCATCCTCACCGATTACGAGGGCTATCAGGCCGACGAAGAGCAGCCGGGCCGCCACGTCTACCGCATCGACCCGGACAGCGGCGAGATCGCCTGCATGGCCAACGACTTCGTGCAGCCCAATGGCCTGGCGTTCTCCCCGGACGGGCAGACCCTGTACATCGCCGATTCCGGTCGCTCCCACGACCCCGATGGCCCTCACCACATCCGCGCGTTCGAGGTCATCAATGGGCGTGAGCTGGGGCAGTCGCGGGTGTTCGCGGTGATTGAGCCGGGCGTGCCGGACGGCATGCGCGTGGATGTGCAGGGCAATATCTGGACCAGCGCCGGCGATGGCGTTCAATGCTTCGCCGCCGACGGCACCTTGCTGGGCAAGATCCGCCTGCCGGAGAAGGTCGCCAATCTGACCTTCGGCGGGCCGCGCCGTAACCGCCTGTTCATCGCCGCGAACACGTCGTTGTACTCGGTGTACGTGGCGGTGGCGGGGGCCCAGGTGCCCTGACTAATGGTTGGATGGCGCGCAGCGTTTTGCGCTGCGCGTCCAATCCTTAGAGTTTGAAACGACCGACCACGGTGCGCAGTTCGCCGGCCAGCAGCGACAGTTCGTCCGCCGTTACCGCGTTGTCCTCGATGCCTTCCATCAGCATGAACGTGCCGTTGCGGATTTCGGTGACGTTGCGGTTGATGTCCTCGGACACGGCGTGCTGTTGAACGGCAGCGCTGGCAATCTGGGTGTTCATGCCGACGATCGATTCCACGCCTTCGTTGATCGCGTTCAGGCTAGAGGACGTCTGATCGGCCGACGTCAGGCAATCCTGCGCCCGGTCCTTGCCCGCTTTCATCTGCTCCACGGCAGCGCTGGTCGCCAGTTGCAATTGCTGGATGATCCGCTGGATTTCGGCGGTGGAGTTTTGCGTGCGGGAAGCCAGGGTTCTGACTTCATCCGCGACCACGGCAAAGCCACGGCCTTGCTCGCCGGCACGGGCGGCTTCGATGGCGGCGTTGAGGGCCAGCAGGTTGGTCTGGTCGGCGATGTTGCGGATCACTTCAATGACGCCGCCGATCTCCTGGCTGTGCAGCGCGAGCGCCGCGACCTTTTGCGCGCTGAGGTCGACTTCGCCGGCCAGCGCCTCGATGGTCTGGCGGGTCTGTTGCATCACGCCCAGGCCTTTGCCGGACGCCTGACTGGCCTGTTCCGCCGCACGCGCCGCGCCTTCGGTGTTCTGGGCGACGTCGGCGACACTGGCGGTCATTTCGTTGATGGCGGTGGCGACCTGTTCGGTTTCCCCTTGCTGGGCGTTCATCGACACCTTGGCGCGGTCGATGGATGCGCTCAGGCGAGTTGCTGCGTCGGACACCGAACTCGAACTGCGCTCGACCTGAGCGAGGGATTCACCGAAGGCCTGGACCATGTGGTTCAAACCGGTGCCGATGTCGGCCATTTCGTCTTTGCCGGCGACGTTGACCCGTGCGGTGAGATCGCCCTGGGCGATGCGGCGGGTGGCGCTCAACATATCTTCCATGGCCCGACGCATGGCGCTGTAGATCCCGCTGAAGGCATAGATCAGCAGCAGGCCGGCAATGGCGAACATGGCCAGCATGGCGGTGCGTTCGGCCGACTTGTCCTTGACCCGTTGCTCCAGCACCGCTGACAGCGCGGCTTGCAAAGCGTCCTGCGCCTTGTACAGCTCGGCGACCACAGCGTTGCCTTTGGCCGGCAGGCCCTGCATGCCGGTGATGGTGTTTTGCGAGGAGCCGATCAAGGTTTCCAGGTCGGTGCGAAAGCTGTCCAGGCTCGAAAGCCCGCTGCTGACGGGGGACTGGATGCGGTCGGCGAGGGCCGGTTCCTGACGACGCAGCAGAGTGAGGCTCTGCAGCAACTCCTGGCGAATCTGGGCTTCTTGCTTGAGCAGCGATTTAATCGTGCCACGGGTGGCGTCTGTCAGCGGCTGGCCTTCATGCAGGCCGCTGGCCAAACCTCGCAACTGGCCGACCACGTTGATCTGGCGCGGCAGACGCAGGGTGCTTTGGTCGATCAGGAACAGCGAGGCGTAGTCTTCGTCGAGGACCATTCCGGAGGTGGCGGAGATGAAATAGATGAAATTCAGCGTTTGAGTCATCTGATCGCTCCAGGCGTCAAACAGGGTCGCCTGATCGGCCCCGGTTTTGGTCTGGCTGATCAACCCTTCGGCCCCGGAGCGCAAGCGTTGTACGCGATCTCCGGTTTCAAGCCCCGCACCGAGCTGGCGGTCGGTAGTTTCCAGTTTGGAGTACGCATCCAGCAGTTTGGCCTGGTTGGCGGCGAGGTCAGGTTGGGCTGTTTGATCCCCGCTGAGCAGGCGGTTGGTCAATGCTCGTTGCAGCATCGACAGGCGCAGTACCGGGGTGACGTCCATCAGATAGCGCTGGCCGACTTGTTCGGAATGAATGTTATCGATGCTGGTAGTGAGTTGATGCAGCAGGCGCGCGCCGAGCAGGGCCAGCGGCAAAAGCACAATGATGGCCAGCACCGCGAATTTGGCGGGAAAGCGCAGGCGGTTGGTCAGGTAAACGGCAGGGGCAAGAATGTTCATACTGTTCTCAAAGCCCCGGAGCGGGGCGATTGGGTTGTCGTCGGTGAGAATGGTCCTTTTCTCAGGCTTGAGTGGAATTGACGGCGTTTTCGGCGCAAGCCCTAAGGCTGCCCGGTTCGCTCTTGTCCCTCTGTCGGCCCGGATCGTATTAACTTTATAAATAGTTGTACAACATTATATATTTGTACAATTCTGGAACTGAAGCGATTAAGTAGTGTCTTTGTGATATCACTCTATTGTTCTCAGCCGAACTCTCTCTACATGTCCGTGCTCGTTGTTAACGACCTTCCGTCGCGATTCCGTTCTGGCAATAGTGGCCATGAGATATCATTCAACACGTATTTTTGGAATGGAGGGCGCACGCCATGATCGGTTCGCTTGAAATTGAGCAGAAGCGCCTGTCCGCGGTTCACGCTTTGCAATGGCTGGAAACCGCCCATAGTGAGGATTTCGACCGCCTGTGTCGCCTTGCTGCTGCGCACTTTCGCGTTCCGACGGCGCTGGTCTCGCTGGTGGAAAAAGACCGTCAGTGGTTTCCCGGTCGAGTGGGTTTCGAACCCAGCCAGACGCCCATAGAGCAGTCGTTTTGTCGCTACACCATCCAGAACCCCGGGATCATGGTGGTTCAGGACGCCCAACTCGATCCGCGCTTTTCCCACAACCCGCTGGTCACGGCGCCGGGTGGCATTCGTTTCTATGCCGGTGCGCCGTTATGCAACCAGCACGGCGATGTGCTCGGCAGTTTTTGCCTGATCGACCAGGTGCCCCGTACGCTGGAATCCAATGAACTGGCAGCCCTTGAAGATTTCGCTCAGTTGGTCATGGGGCAGGTCGAGCAATGTCAGCTGATGCGCTACCGTCACCCTGTCAGCCGCTTGCCGAATTTGCAGCAGTTCCTGCTCGATACGCAGGGCTTTGCGGTGACCGGGAGCGAGGTGCGATTGATGGTGGTGATCCGCATCCAGCCGGTGGCGAGTGCGGCCGATCTCAGCGTGAGCAGTCATCTGGATGCGCAGCAGTCGCGCTGCGATATGGCCAACTCCCTGCGCCGGCGTCTGGATGGTATCGCCGAGCTTTACCATGTCAGCGAACTGGATTTCTGCCTGCAGGTGAGCTGCGACCGGCTTCGCCGGGACGATTTGATTCGCATGCTACTGGCGCTGATTACCGAGCCTTTCCCGCACCAACAGGTGGCGGTGGGGCTGGCGTGCTGTGATGACGGTGAACATTCCGCCTCGACGCTCATGGGCAAAGCGACCCACGCGGCGGGGAGGGCGGTTTATCGACAGGTGCCGTGGGCGGCCTATGACGAAGCCGAGGATTGCGCCCAGCGTCGCGCGTTGACGCTGCTTGGTGAACTCGGCGAGTCGTTGGTCAGTGGCGACATCTATCTGGAGTACCAGCCACGCTTCAGCCTGCAGGATGGCCGCCTGCTCAGCGTCGAGGCGTTGATTCGCTGGACCCACCCGATGCTGGGCAAGATCTGGCCTAGCGAATTCATTCCGTTGGTCGAGAGCGCCGGCAGGATCAGCACGGTGACGCGCTGGGTGATCGATCGCGCGCTGACCGACCTTAGCGGCTGGATCGACGAAGAGGTGCGCCTGTCCCTCAATCTGTCGCCGCTGGACTTCGCCGACATGGACATCGCCTTGACGCTGCAAAGCGCCTGCGACCAACACGGCGTGCATCCCTCACGGCTGGAAGTCGAGATCACCGAAGGCGAGTGGATCCGCGCCGACAAACGCGTCATCGCGCAGCTCACCCGAATCCGCGAGCTGGGCGTCGACGTGGCCATCGATGATTTCGGCGCGGGTTACAGCAATTTTGCTTACCTGCACGAGATTCCGGCCAACATCCTCAAGCTCGACAAATCCCTGGTCACCGATCTTGAGAGCAACCCGCGCAACCGCATCATCGCTCGATCCGTGCTGCACCTGGCCGGCGAGTTGGGCTATCGCACCGTGGCGGAAGGCGTCGAGACGTTCCGTTGCATGAGCCTGGTGAGGGATTTCGGCTGTGAAGAGGCCCAGGGATATTTCCTGAGCCGGCCGCTTAAGTTGCAGCAGCTTAAACAGCAGTGCGAGAACATCGCGCTGACGTTCACGCCTGAACCGTCGAACGCGCAGGTTTATGCGGATCTGACTGATGCGGATCAGGTGATAGAAGCGGCGTGACGCCTGACGCCTTCCCGGCTAAAGCCGGTCCTACGGTCGGGGTCATCGCTAGATGCACGCGCTGCTTTTAGTGGGACCGGCTTTAGCCGGGAAGAGGCAATTACATCCTCTGCATCTTCAGCGCGAGAGACGCTGTCTTCGCAAGCAAGCTGGCTCCCACCTGTTCATCATCGACCCGTGATCTTGGCCACGCTGAAGAACGTTTGGGAGTGAGCTTGCTCACGAATAGGCTTATTCCTGGCTAAAGCCAGTCCGACTCGCTAGACGCGATTACTCGCCCGACACCGGCGTCGGCTGGATGATTTCCACCCAGTAACCATCCGGGTCCTTGATGAAGGCCAGGCTTTTCATGCGGCCATCGGTCAGGCGTTTCTGGAAGTCCACGCCCAGTTCTTCGAAGCGCGCGCAGGCAGCCTTCACGTCCGGCACCGAGATGCAGATGTGACCGAAGCCGCGCGGGTCGGTGTTGCCGTTGTGGTAGGAAAACGCAGGGTCTTTTTCGGTGCCGTGGTTGTGGGTCAGTTCGAGCACGCCGGGGATGCCTTTCATCCAGACGTTGCGCGCAGCATCGTCCTGCGGGATCTGCGCTTTATCCACCAGCGCCAAGAAGTACAGGCTGAATTCCGCTTCCGGGAAGTCGCGCTTTTCCACCAGGCTGAAACCCAGCACGCGGGTGTAGAAATCCAGGGAAGCGGTGGCGTCCTTGACGCGCAACATGGTGTGGTTGAACACGAATTGTGCGGTCGAGGCGTCCGGGGTGGCCGTGACGCCGGGGAAGGTGTTCAGGTCGTGCAGACTCATGGTTGTCTCCGGGTTAACGCTAAAAAGTTGCGTAATGATACGGGCTCATGGCCGACGCGCCAAACCGAAGGCGCATAAAGCGCGGCTTTCGACTTGTGGGCGATGGATGACCGGCTCACACTTCGCGGCTCGACCTTCAGGTACCGCCCATGCATCTCTCATTGCGCCCATGCGCCCGCGTTGCTTTCTGCCTCGTGCTGATGATTCCGGGCGTCGCGTCGTCGGCGGACGCCATGATCATCTGGCCCGAAGGCTGGGAAGTGGAAGCGCTGCCCCAGCCGCCGGCGAGCGAAGGTCAGCCCGCCGTGCAAATACGACAGCGTGCGGTTAAAAACGATCAGAACGGTGATCCGGCCATGGTGGTCGAGCTGACCCAGACGCAGCTGCAGCCCGGTCACTCGGTCAACGTGCAGAGCGTTCTGCTGGAAATGCGCAAGGCGGTGCAGGTCAATTTTGCGCGCGGTGGCTTCCAAAGCGTTTGCACGCACATGAAGGACAGCACGCTGAGCCACATCCCCGCCATGGAGACCACGTGCACGATTACCCAGAACGGCAATCACGTCATGACCCAGACGCTGGTGGCGGCGGCCAGTCCGCAGTTGGCGTGGTCGTTGTCGTATGCCGGTTCGGCGGAAGGCTACGCAGCCCATAAAAACGAAGTGTTGCAGATCAGGAATGGCCTGCGCCTGGGATCGGCGCCTTAGGTCGAGGCGGGGGTTTACACAAATCACGGGCATAAAGAAGCCCGCCGAAGCGGGCATTGGGGCACTAATCCTTTAGTAGCCTCCATCCTGTACAAGCCGGTGTGAAAAAAATGTGAAGCTTGCGAGCCGTTGGGCCGCAGAAGAGAAATTTATCTGTTGATGCATGAAGGCTCATAGCCAGCTTCGCCGCGCACACTGGCCATACTTAGTGGAATTAACAAGCGGAAAATCATCGGCAATTGAGCATGCTATAAGCCTGCCGCCTATTGAAAGCGATATATCACACTAATACGAATCTGTTCAGCTAATTGTCAGGTTGAATATTCAACGCTGGGGCTACACCAGCACTCATTATCTAAACTGCCTAAGACTTCGCTCGCAATCAGCCGCGTTTAAAGCACTTGTTTCACTGCGACATCCCTACACTTTCAGAGAAGCCCCGCGAGCAGAGCTTCTTCTCGACACTGCAAGGGATACAGGACTAGCGGCCGCGCAACCAGGAATCAACGGTTTCGGCACCGTATTGTATTTTCCAGTTTTTCAAACCGCGATGGTTGCCGCCTTTGGTCTCGATGACTTCACCGGTGTGCGGGTTTTGATAGACTTTGACGACACGCGGGCGGCGGCGTTTCGGGGCCGCTGGCGCAAGGGTGGAAGCGCCGGTGTGAGGGTCGAGGATCGCGATGATGTCGCGCAAGGTCTTGTCATACGTACTCATCAGGGCCTGCAGCTGCTGCTCGAACTCGATTTCCTTCTTCAGTCCGGCGTCGTTCTTCAGATACTCCAGCTGGGCCAGCTGCTCCTGAAGGGCTTTCTCTGCTGCGCGAAATTCGGCAAGTCTGGACAAAATGATACTCCGGCAATTAATGGCTGTCGTCAGCTCAATGCAAGCAATAATGCGAGTAACAAGGACGCGCATCGGGTTCTGCTGGTGTTGGTTTCACCACTTTCTACCGTGTCCTTGACATCAGGATCAGCCGTCGACACTAACTTCATGAGCATGAAGGTGGGTATCAATACGGGGTAGTTCAGTTGCGGCGCGAGTAAATAATGCACGTTTTTTGCGCGTTGTAAAATAGGGGATGACTAATTGTTAAGTGAAAGATTCCGGCGACGATATGCCCGTCTGACAAAAAAACAATAATAGTCGCAAACCGTTGTAAGTCATTTCTTATACTTTAGCGCTATCGGAAACTGTGCCGTCCTAGAGCCCTTGCTGCAGGGCCGGATCGTCGGCGTTGAGCTGCTCCAGTTCAGCCAGCAGCACCTGTACTTTTTGCAGCTGCCCGGCCTCGGTCCAGTAGCGAATCAGCAGAATCCTCGCGCGACGGTCGGCGGGTGCGCGCTGGAGAATGTCCTCCAGCTGACGCTGCGCGGCTTCGAGCTGATCCAGATCGTGAAGCGCGACGGCGAGGTCGTAGCGGTAACCGGTGTTGTCCGGTTCCAGTTCAATGGCTCGGGTCAGCGGGAGCAGGGCGTATTCATTTTGTTTATGACGCAGCAGCCATTGGCCGAGTGCGTGTTGCGCCAGGGACGACTGGGGCTGTTTCTCCAGCCACTGGGCAAGCAACTGGCGCGAGCGATCGGCCTGGCCCTGGCGGTCGAGCACCTGCACCAGCGCCAGCCCGGTCTCGAGGTTGTCCGGTTCCAGTTTTGCGGCCAGTTCCAGCGCATCGATCGCCTTTTGCGGGGTGCCGTTGTTGAGGTAGAGCTGCGCGAGCGCGAGCTGACGTTGCCCGCTCGGCGGCTGGGCACTCAATGCCTGCTCATACTGTTGAGCCGCCTCCTGCAACGCCCCGTAATACAGGCCCAATTCATCCGGGCCCAACGGCAGCAAGGCGCGCACCGCACTGAAGCGCACCTCATCGTCGCCATCGTCCAGCAGCGGGCCGATCAGCGTGCTGCGTTGTTCCTCCGGCAGCATGGCCGACACCGTCTGGATGGCCGCCTGCTGAACCAGCGGCGCGGGGCGCTTGAGATCGGCGCGCAGAATTTTCAGCGCCTGGGCCCCCGGGTAATTAACCAGCTCGGCGAGCAGACCGGCACGGCGAATATCGGACAGGTCGGTGCGACTGAATTGCTGATACAGCACACGCGCGGCGCCGGGCTTGCCGCCATGGGCCTGCTCCAGTGCTTCGGCGTAGCTGTGATTGACCTGCGGTGCGGCTGGAGGCGCGTGCCAGTTTCGCACCAGCATCGCCATGGCGATGATCAGCAGCAACAGCGCCAGCGCAATTGCCACCTGCCAGCGACGTCGAGCCTTGAGCTGGGCGGGTGTGCGCCGGGAAGACGATTCAGACATATCGGTTTCCGTGTTTGCGTGTGCAGCAGCTTCGGGGAGAGACCGCCGAGTGTCAAACGCTGTGGGGATGGATTCGGCCCCTGGGCGCGCGCAGGGGATTTCTTCAGTCCAGAAAAAAGCCCCGAACCTTGTGGGTCCGAGGCTTTTTCAGGGCGGCAGATCATGGCTACAGGACGGCCGCCGGTTGAGCGATCCCGCTGTTCAACCTGTGACGTCAGGCATTCGGCTGCCAGCCACCGCCAAGGGCTTTGTAGATGGCAACGATGCCGCGGTACAGATCGATTTCAGCCAGGGCCTGGCTGTCTTCGGCGGCCAGACGTTCGCGTTCGGCGTCCAGCAGGACGAGGAAATCAGCCGTGCCTTCGCGGTACTGGATGTTCGCCAGATTCGCTGCCGAACGGCTGGCTTCACTCTGCCGCACCAGCGACACCAGACGCTGCTGACGCTTGTCGTAGTCGCTGAACGCGTTTTCGGTTTCCTCTAGAGCCAGCAGCACCTGCTGCTCGTAATTGGCCAGCGCGCCTTCGGCATCGGCGTTGGCGCCACGAATCCGCGCCCTCACGCTGCCCAGGTCAAAGGCCGCCCAGGTGATGCTCGGGCCGAGACCCCACGCCTGAGCCGCGCCGGAACCGATCTGCGAACCACGGCTGGCCGTGAAACCCAGGAAACCGCTGAGGCTGACCCGTGGGAACAGGTCGGCGGTCTGCACGCCGATTCGCGCGGTCTGCGCCGCCAGTTGCCGCTCGGCACTGCGCACGTCCGGACGGTTTTCCAGCAGCTTGGTCGGATCACCGATCGGCAGGGCTTTGGATATCGCCGGCAGTTTGGCCGGGGCGAGGGTCACGGTCATGGCGTCCGGACGTTCGCCGAGCAGGGTGGCGATGCGGTTGCGTTCGCGCACCTGCTCCGCCTGAAGCTGCGGAATGGTGGCTTCCACCGCCGCCAGACGCGCGTCGGAACGCACCACGTCGAGTTCATTGCCCACGCCTTCGTCGCGCAGCTGGGCGGTCACCCGGCGAGAGTCCTGCTGGTTTTTCAGGTTGTCCCGGGCAATGTTCTCGCGCAATTGGGCGCCACGCAGCTGACCGTAAGCGTCGACCAGTTCGGCGATCATCGTTACCTGCAGCTGATAGAGGTTGGCCTCGGCAGCTTGTTGATCAGCGTCACTGGCTTCCAGCTCGCGCTGGATGCGGCCGAACAGGTCCAGCTCCCAGGCCATGTCCAGGCCCAGGTCGTAACGTTCCTGATTGACCCGGTGCTCGGTTTCACCCGGCACCTGAGCGCGGCCGACCTGGCTGCTGGCGCGGCTGGTCACCACTGGCATGGCGTCGTTGCTGATGTCGTCCCGGATCGCACGGGACGCTTTCAGACGGGCGAAGGCGACGCGCAACTCGCGGTTACCCTGCAGCGATTCGGCGACCAGTTTGTTCAGGGTCGGGTCGTCGAACTGCTGCCACCAGACGGTCTCGATGTGGCTGCGGTCGTAGGCCCGCTGGGTGGCGGCCTGAATGTTGGCCGCCGCGGTTTCCGGCTTCTTGTAGTCCGGGCCGACGGCGCAGGCCGCCAGCGCCAGCACCAGCAGGCTCGGCAGAAAGAGTTTTGCAGCCTTCATCAATGAGCCTCCGCAGCGTTGTTCTGGATGCGTTGCGCCTTGGCGGCCTTGCGAGCCTCTTTGCGTCCAACGTAGTTACGAATCAGTACATAGAACACCGGCGTCAACAGCAGACCGAAGAAGGTCACGCCGAGCATCCCGGAGAACACCGCCACGCCCATGGCATGACGCATTTCGGCACCGGCGCCGCTGGACAGCACCAGCGGAACCACGCCCATGATGAACGCGAAGGAGGTCATCAGGATCGGCCGCAGACGCAGGCGGCAGGCTTCAAGCACAGCCTCCAGCGGGGTCTTGCCCTTGTCCTGCTCATCCTTGGCGAACTCGACGATCAGAATCGCGTTCTTGCACGCCAGGCCCACCAGTACGATCAGGCCGATCTGGGTGAAGATGTTGTTGTCGCTCCCGGCAATAATCACACCGGCAATGGCCGACAGCAGGGTCATCGGTACGATCAGGATCACCGCCAGCGGCAGGCTCCAGCTTTCATACAGCGCAGCCAGTACCAGGAACGCCAGCAGCACGCAGAGCGGGAAGACCAGCAGTGCCGTGTTGCCCGACAGGATCTGTTGGTAGGTCAGGTCGGTCCACTCGTAGGTCATGCCGTTGGGCAGTTCTTCCTTGAGCAGTTTTTCCATCGCCGCCTGCGCCTGACCCGAGCTGAAACCCGGACCCGCCGCGCCGTTGATCTCGGCGGTGATGAAGCCGTTGTAGTGCATGACGCGGTCCGGTCCCGAGGTGTTGGTGACTTTCAGCAGCGTCGCCAGCGGGATCATCTCGCCGCGGTTGTTGCGCACTTTCAACTGACCGATCTGCTCAGCGTCCTGACGGAACTGCTGCTCGGCCTGCACGTTGACCTGATAGGTCCGGCCGAAACGATTGAAGTCGTTGGCGTACAGCGAACCGAGGTAAACCTGCAGGGTGTCGAAGATGTCGCTGATCGGCACACCGAGGGTCTTGGCTTTTTCGCGGTCGATGGCGGCATCGACCTGGGGCACGTTCACCGTGTAGCTGGTGAACAGCGCGGCCAGTTCCGGCACGCTGCGGCTCTTGCCGATGATGTTCATCGTCTCTTTGTACAGCTCGTCGTAACCCAGGTTGCCACGGTCTTCGATCTGCAGACGGAAACCGCCGATCGTGCCCAGCCCCTGTACCGGCGGCGGCGGGAAGATCGCCATGTAGGCTTCCTGAATACCTGCGTATTTGCCGTTTAACGCACCGGCGATGGCACCGGCCGACTGGTCGGCTGCCGTGCGATCTTCGAACGGTTTGAGCGTGACGAAGACGATGCCGGAGTTCGGGCTGTTGGTGAAACCGTTGATCGACAGGCCCGGGAAAGCCACGGCGCTTTCAACGCCCGGTTGCTTCAGCGCGATGTCGGACATGCGTTTGATCACGTCTTCGGTGCGGTCCAGGCTCGCGGCGTCCGGCAATTGCGCGAAGGCCACCAGGTACTGTTTATCCTGGGCCGGGACGAAACCGGTCGGCGTGGTGGAGAAACCCAGCCAGGTCATGACGATCAGGCCGGCGTATACCACCAGTGCCACACCGCTGACGCGAATCACCCGGCCCACCGTGCTCACATAGCCGTTACTGGCCTTGACGAAGAACCGGTTGAACGGTCGGAACAGCCAGGCCCCGAACAGTTTGTCGAGGAAGCGCGAGAAGCCATCCTTCGGCGCGTCGTGGGCGCGCAGCAATACGGCAGCCAGCGCGGGCGACAGGGTCAGGGAGTTGAAGGCCGAGATCACTGTCGAGATGGCGATGGTCAACGCAAACTGTTTATAGAATTGCCCGGTCAGTCCGGAGATGAACGCCGCCGGGATGAACACCGCACACAACACCAGCGCCGTGGCGATGATCGGGCCGGTCACTTCACGCATCGCGATCTGTGTGGCCTCCATCGGTTGGTGGCCGAGCTCGATATTCCGCTCGACGTTCTCCACCACCACGATGGCGTCGTCCACGACGATACCGATCGCCAGTACCAGCCCGAACAGCGACAGCGCGTTGAGGGAGAAGCCGAACAGGTGCATGACCGCAAAGGTACCGATCAGCGACACCGGCACAGCAGCCAGCGGGATGATCGAAGCGCGCCAGGTCTGCAGGAACAGGATCACCACCAGTACAACGAGGATCAGCGCTTCGAACAGGGTGTGAACCACTGCTTCGATGGAGCCGCGCACGAAGATCGTCGGGTCATAGACGATGCTGTAGTCCATGCCTTCAGGGAAGTTCTTCTTCAGCAGTTCCATTTCGCCGCGCACTTCGTTGGAAATGTCGATGGCGTTGGAGCCTGGGCGCTGGAAGATCGGGATCGCCACCGCCGGCTGGTTGTTCAGCAACGAGCGCAGCGCGTACTGGCTGGAGCCCAGTTCGACGCGGGCGATGTCTTTGACCCGGGTGATTTCGCCATTGTCGCCGGCGCGAACGATGATGTTCTCGAACTCTTCTTCAGAGACCAGACGGCCCTGGGTGTTGATCGACATCTGGAAGCTGGTGGCGCTCGGGGAGGGCGGTGCGCCCAGTTGACCGGCGGCGACCTGGCGGTTCTGCTCGCGAATGGCGTTGACCACGTCGGTCGCCGTGATGTTGCGCGAAGCGGTTTTGTTCGGATCGAGCCAGACACGCAGCGAGTAGTCGCCCATGCCGAACAGCTGCACGTCGCCGACACCGTTCAGGCGCGCCAGCTCATCCTTGATGTTGAGGACTGCGTAGTTGGACAGGTACAGCATGTCGTAGCGCTGATCCGGCGAGGTCAAGTGGACCACCATCGTCAGATCAGGCGACGCCTTGTCCACGGTGATACCGATGCGCGTCACTTCTTCCGGCAGCTTCGGCTCGGTCCGGGTGACCCGGTTCTGCACCTGCACTTGCGCGGTGTCGAGGTTGGTCCCCAGCGCAAAGGTGATGGTCAGGGTCAGCTTGCCGTCGGCCGTGGCCTGGGAGGACATGTAGAGCATGTTCTCGACGCCGGTGATCGCCTGTTCCAGTGGCGCGGCGACGGTTTCGCCGATCACTTTCGGGTTGGCACCGGGGAAGTTGGCGCGCACGACAACGGTCGGCGGCACGACTTCCGGGTATTCACTGATCGGCAGCTGGAACAGCGAGATCGCGCCGGCGATCAGGATCAGCAGCGAGAGCACCGCCGCGAAGATCGGTCGCGTGATAAAGAACTTGGAGAAATTCATCGTGTGTGTCCCTTAACCGCGTGGCGTGGCGGAAGCAGCCACCTTGGCGTCCAGCTTCGGCTGCGCCTTGGGTGTGTTGCTGGCTTCGAGCGCCTGGCGTTGTTGTTGCAGTGCGGTGAGTGTTTCGGCGCTGGCCATCGGCGTGTCTTGCGGGTCAACCGGCGACCCCGGACGCACGCGCTGCAGACCGGTGACGACGATGCGGTCGTCTTTGCCCAGGCCGCTGCGCACGATGCGCAAGCCCTCAAGCTTCGGCCCCAGCTCGACGCTGCGGTAGATCGCCTTGTTGTCCTTGTCGACCACCAGCACGAATTTCTTGCCCAGGTCGGTGCCGACCGCTTCGTCCTTGATCAGCATGGCCGAGTAGGTGCCGCTGCCGACGAGCTTCAGGCGTGCGTACAGGCCCGGGGTGTATTCGCCCTTGCTGTTGTCGAACACGGCGCGGCCACGGATGGTGCCGGTGCGCGGATTGACCTGGTTGTCGACGAAGTTCATCTGACCCAGGTGCGGGTTTTCCGCCTCGTTGGACAGGCCCATGTACACCGGCGTGGTCGCGCCGCGCTTGCCGTCGCGGGCCAGCTGGTTGTACTTGAGGAACACGCGCTCGTCGGCGTCGAAGTAGGCGTAGACCTTGTCGGTCGACACCAGGCTGGTGAGGATGGTCTGATCGGCGGTGACGATGTTGCCGGCGGTGATTTCGGCGCGGCTGACCCGGCCGGTGATCGGCGCAGTGACGCGGGTGAAGCTCAGGTTCAGGCGCGCCAGATCAAGCTGTGCCTGGATGGCGGCAACGGCAGCTTTGGATTCCTGGGCGGTGGTGGTGCGCGAATCGGCGAGTTCGGCGGAGATCGCATTGTTGGTGCGCAGGCGTTCGCCACGCTGGGCTTCATTGGTGCTGCGCTGGGCAGCAGCCTTGGACTGCTGCAGTTGCGCTTCCAGACGATGCACTTCCGCTTCAAACGGGCGCGGGTCGATCTGGAACAGCAGGTCGCCTTTTTTCACCAGCTCGCCGTCAGTGAAAGCCACCGAATCGATCTGGCCTGAAACACGCGGGCGCACCTGAACGGTTTCCGGCGATTCGAGGCGGGCGGTGACTTCGTCCCACTCGTTGACCGGTTGCTCGATCACCTTGGCCACGTTGACTTTCGCCGCCGCCGGCGCAACGGTCGCTTCAGGCGTCCGGCCGCACGCGCTGATGACCACAAGGGTCAACGCGGCGAGGGGATAGCGCAAAGGAGTTAAAGACTGAAGCATGGGAGAATCCGCCGATGTTATTGAGATGGGCGGATGATGTTCTCGGGGGTGTTATTGCACGAATCGAATGACGCGAAGGTAACTATCAGTCGTAATGATGTTCGGCGTGATAAAAGGTCTGCAATCGATTCGTCGCACCGTCCTGATGCGCTTTAAGATAAATCCATTATCTTGGGTCTTATGTGCGTTAAACGAAGATAAGCCCCATTAAAATGGATTTATGTAGGTTGAGCTTGAGGGTGGTCTGACTCATACTTGCTCGCGTCACAGGCACACAGGCGACTCACGCTCATGTTGGATTTAAGCTTCAGCAAGCCCGATGAAATCGTCGATCGCCTCTGCGCCCGGTTACGCGCCGAGCGCCTTGCGCTGCAGATGACCCAGGCCGACGTCGCCAGCCGCGCCGGCGTAGGCGTCAATACCGTTTCAAATCTCGAAGCCGGGCGCAATGTCAGCTTCGAAAATCTGGTGCGCGTGGCCATGGTCCTCGGCCGAACCAAGGAGCTGGAAGGGCTGTTCATGCCCAGGCTCGACAGCCTGGATGACATTCGCCGCTACGAGGCCGCTGCCGAGCGCCAACGTATAAGGAAGTCGGGCGATGCTTGAGCAGGTCGAAGTGTATTACAACGGCTGGGACGAGCGCTGGCTGTGGGGTACGTTAGTGTCGACGACGGCCATCACCGGGCGTCCGCAGATTGTTTTCGAGTACAGCGACGAGGCCCGGTCCAGGGGCCTGGAACTGTCGGGTTACACGCTTCCGCTGGAGGGTCCGCGCCTGCGCCGCGCCTGCGCCGTGGCTTCGCCGCCCACCAACTCGGTCTGCCGGGGCCGGTCTATGACGCGTTGCCGGATGGTTGGGGGATGCTGCTGATGGACCGCTTGTTCAGGCGTCGTCAGCTCAATGCGGCGCGCATCGGACCGCTGGAGCGGCTGGCCTACATCGGGAATACGGCCATGGGTGCAATGTCATTCGAGCCAGTCGCGCCCGAGGGACTGGAGCCCCAGGCCCATGTGCCCATCGAGTTGCTGGCCGCCGAGATTCTGGAAGTGGTCCAGGGTGACGGCGGAGAATTCCTGCACACGCTGATGCGGGTCGGCGGCTCGCCCCAGGGGGCGCGACCCAAGGCGCTGGTCTACCGCGATCCCGAAACAGGCGCCTTCACCACCGCCGCGACACCGGGTTTCGAAGCCTGGCTGATCAAGTTTCCGGCCAAAGGCGAACACGCCGAGGTCTGCGCTATCGAGATGGTCTATGCCCAGTGCCTGCGTCTGTGTGGCATCAATACGCCTGACACTCAGCATTTCATCTTGCCCGATGGCCTGGCGGCGTTCGCCAGCCGACGCTTCGACCGGATCCAGGGCAAGCGAGTGCCGATGCAAAGCCTCGCCGCGTTCACTGGCGCGGACTACACCTCGCCCGGGTCGCTGGACTACGTCAACTTCCTGCGCGCGACGCAACTCTGCACCAACGACGTCCGCGAGAAAGCTATCGCCTTCGAGCGTGCGGTGTTCAACGTGGCGTTCAACAACCGCGACGATCATCCGAAGAACTTTGCCTACCTCATGTCGGCGTCCGGCACCTGGACCCTGGCGCCGGCCTACGACGTGACCTTCTGCGAAGGGCCGGGGGGATATCACCAGATGGACGTGCTGGGTGAGGCGCTGTCGATTGAGCGTAAAGCGATGCTTCGGCTTGCCGATGAGGCCGAGGTGTCAGCGGAGAAAGCGGGCGGGATGATTGACGGGATTTGTGATGTGGCGACTCAGTTCGCCGCGATCGCCGAACAGACCAGCCCGGGGCTTATCACGCCGGAAACCCTGGCGATGCTTCAGGCACGGATTGATGAAAACGTCGCGTTATTGCGCGGATAAATAGTCCACTCGACATCAGCTGTCCGGTGTGAAGTCTGACGCTTTCCCGGCTGAAGCCGTTCCTGCCGGGACACGCGGTGCTTTTAGTGGGACCGGCTTCAGCCGGGAAGAGGCCGGCATGAACACCCTCACGTTTGCAGCGTGACCAGTGAATTCCCGGCATAAGTCGGTCCTGCCAGGTAGCCCCTTTAAAAGCCGATCACGAGCGCGTGGCCGCCACAATCAGCATCATCGGCCGGTGAATTTCGTCAGCCATGGCGGGGCGGTCGATGAGGTCCTGGGCCGAAGGTCCCCATTCGTTGACATGGTTGAGGGTAAATCCGCTGGCGATGAGCAGATTGAGCAGCGTGCCCATTGTGCGGTGTTGTTTGATGACCCCGGGACTCAGCCAGTCGGTGCTTCGCGGGCCTTCCGCCTGGTAATGATCCACCGGCCAGACTTTGCGGCCCTGGGAGTCGACGATCCACTGCGGCTGCAAGGACGCCATGAACACCGGGTGCTCGATGGAAAACACCAGACGGCCACCGGGGATCAATGCGTCATGGATGCTGCGCAGCAACGCACCCAGGTCAACGATGTAATGAAACGCCAGCGAGCTGAACGCCAGGCTGAAACGCGCCAATGGGAGCTGCACATGCTCCAGGTCTTCCCGCCGGTAACTGATGCGTTCATGGTGGCCTGCTTCAATGGCCCGCTGCAGCATCATTTCCGAGAGGTCCAGTCCGAGCACGCTGCGTGCACCGTGCTCGGCTGCCCAGCGCGAAAACCAGCCGTAGCCGCAGCCCAGATCCAGCACGTCGTGGCCTTGCAGATCAGGGAGCAGCGCGCGTAATGCCGGCCATTCCGGCGCGCCGGCCAAGCCGTCGATGGAGCGAGACAGCTGGCTGTAGCCCTCAAAGAAATCCGGGTTGTCGTAGATGTTCTGCGCCATATTTTTCTCACCTGTCCATTGCCCACATTCAACACGCCGGCAGCCGTCGACGCCATCCCCCTGATACACCGTCACGTCCGGCCGATTTTTCCACTCTAGCCGGGAACGACTATTCAACAGCGGTTAAACAGTCTGTGGCTGGGCAGACAGACTCGCATGTCCGGCGCCGTTATGGCCCGGTATTAAATGACCTTTTTCCCAGGCCTCACCCGCAGATCAGCCGTGGCATGTTCGCTGCATTGCACACAGGGAACACGCGGTATCAAAGGTCCGCAAAACGAGGCAAGCGCCGGATGAGCAGCGTATGAATAAAGGAGTCAGCGCAGTGCCCAAGCAACTGCATGTCAATCTGTTCGAAATGAACTGCGTCAGCCACATCGTCCACGGTTTATGGGTGCACCCGGACAACAACCGGCACCGCTTCAATGATCTGGACTACTGGACGGAGCTCGCCCAGTTGCTGGAATACGGCACCTTCGACGGGGTGTTTCTGGCGGACGTGATCGGCACGTACGATGCGTTTCGTGACGGTCCGGAAACGGCGTTGCGCGAAGCCATGCAGATCCCCAGCAACGACCCGCTGCTGGTGATTCCGGCCATGGCCGCCGTGACCAAAAACCTCGGATTCGGTGCGACGTTTTCCACCACCTACGAGCCGCCATTCGCCTTCGCCCGGCGCATGAGCACCCTCGACCATCTGACCAAGGGGCGGGTGGGCTGGAACATCGTCACCTCCTACCTGCCCAATGCCGCGCGCAACTTCGGCCACGACACGGAAGTGGTTCACGACCACCGCTACGAGATCGCCGACGAGTACCTGGACGTGCTGTACAAACTCTGGGAGGGCTCCTGGGACGACGACTCGGTGATCCAGGACCGTGAGCGGCGGATCTACACCGACCCGAGCAAAGTGCGCTACATCGATCACGTCGGGGAGCATTTCAAAGTCGCCGGCCCGCATCTCTGTCAGCCGTCGCGACAGCGCACACCGGTGCTGTACCAGGCCACCGGTTCGCCAGCAGGCATGGAGTTCGCCGGGCGGCATGCTGAAGTGGTGTTCACCGGCGGCATGGACACGGCGGCGGTGCGCGGGAATATCGAGGCCATGCGCCAAAAAGCCCTTGCTCACGGGCGTGATCCCGCCGGCCTGAAATTCATCGTCATGGCCGGCGTAATCGTGGGCCGCACCGATGCGGAGGTCAGCCAGAAGCTCGACGACTACCGCAAATTAATGAGCGTCGAGGCGTCACTGGCCCATGCACAAATGGCAGTGGACCTCACCGCGTACCCGCGCGACACGCTGATCAGCGAGCTGATCGAACGCGAGGTCAAAGGCTGGCAAAGCCTATCCCGCTTCAAACCCCACCTGCGGGTGGGTGACGTAATCGGTCAGCTGGAAGGTTTCAACCGCGAACGCTTCTTTGTGGCTGGCACACCGACGGTGGTCGCTGACGAAATCGAAAAATGGCTCGACGTCGATGGCATCGACGGCATCAACTTGCGCCAGTACCTGTCCTTTGAAACGGCCCGCGACTTCATCGAACTGGTCATCCCGGAATTGCGCCGCCGGGGTCGTTTCCGTGAGTCCTACACCGAAGGCGAAACCCTGCGCGAACGCCTCTTCGGCGCGGGGCAGTCACGCCTGCCCAACGACCACTTCGGCGCCCGCTACCGCGACCCGGCCGCATTGAGTCACCCGGCGAAGCCGTTGCGGTTTCCGGGGTGACCGTTCCATGCGCGACCCGAGTGAATCGGATACCGCATTCGCGAGCAAGCTCGCTCCCACAAAAGCAGCGCTGCGTCCCGAAAAATACCGGCGCCTGAACTGGCCTCTTCCTGGCTAAAGCCAGTCCTACAAAAGCACGCGTACAGTCAGTGGGACCGGCTTCAGCCGGGAAGCCGTTGATCTGCTCTTGATCTTGATCTTCAAACACAAAAGGTCCAGACACCGCCAATCGCGACTTGGGTGCAGGCTGAACGCAGGTTTCGCGGAGTGGGCCGAGCGGCATGGATGCCGCGAGAGCCGCCCCCCGCCATGGATGGCGGCGGGCCCACGGAGCGGGACCGGAGTGAAGGAACCCTGAGGAACGAAGGGCCCAACCAGGAGCAAGCACCCTTGGTTACTTGGGGATGGTGCGACTTTCGACTTTTCCAAGTAACTCGCCGAAGGCGAAACGGTCTGCCCCCAGGCAGACGCTTTTGATCTTGATCTCGCGGCGCAGCCAAAAAAAGAGCCGAGCTGTTGCCCCACCAACACCCGCCACACAAATTGCCCCGCCAGCAACCCGAAACCCGCCTGACACACCGCATTTACCGCTGGAAAAACCCGGCATGCCTTGTGCAATGACCCTGATCCCGGACCAAAGGCATCAGGACCCATGCGAGAACGCGCCCCCACATTGCGACTGCCCGACCCTCGGCCCCGGTCGTGGACCCAACCCACCGCCATCCTCGGCGTGGCCACCCTCTGCAGCCTCATGCTCGGCTGCGGACAAAGCACCTCCACCGTCACCCGCAGCGAACAACCCGTCAAAGGCGGCACACTCGTCTATGCCACCGACCGCGAACCGACCTGCCTCGACCCCCACGTCGCCGGCGACATGCCCCAAGTGTTCATCGGCCAACAGTACCTCGACTCACTCGTCTCCATGGACGCCGAAGGCCGCATCGGCCCCTGGCTTGCGAAAAGCTGGGAAATCTCCGACGACGGCCTGACCTACACCTTCCACCTGCGCAACGACGTGCACTTTACCGACGGCACCCCGTTCAACGCAGCCGCGGTCAAAGCCAACCTCGACCACATGGCCAATCCCAAAACCCAGTCCAGTACAGCGGGCGGCTACATTCGCCAATACCGCAGCACCGACGTGATCGACGCCGACACCGCCGTCGTCCACCTCGCGACGCCCTATGCCGCCTTCCTCGAAGTGCTCGCACAGGGCTTCCTCGGCATCGAATCCCCGACGGCCCTTCAGCGCCCCCGTGACACCAACTGCGAAAGCCCGGTCGGCAGCGGCCCCTTCAAAATCGTTCGCTGGGACCGCCAGAGCCAGGTCGAACTGGTGCGCAACCCCGACTACAACTGGGCGCCGCCCACCGCCAAACATCAGGGCCCGGCCTGGCTGGACCGCGTGGTCTGGAAATTCATCCAGGAGCCCTCGGTGCGCTTCGCCTCGCTGCAGGCCGGTGAAGTTGACGTCATCGAGGCGCTGCCCCCGGAATCCCATGAAGCGGCCCGACGCAATCCCGACCTGCAACTGATCATCGCCCAGCGCCCCGGCAACCCCACCAACGGCACGCTGAACATCACCCGCGCGCCGTTCAACGACCTCAAGGTGCGCGAAGCGTTCGTGCGCAGCGCCGACATCGATGGCGCCCTGAAAAGTGTGTACTTCAATGAATTCCCTCGCGCAGGCGGACCCTTGAGCCCGGCCACCCGCTTCTACAGCCCGGACTTCCAGCACGCCCAGGATTACGACCCTGCCAGGGCTGCACAACTGCTCGATCAGGCCGGCTGGACCCAACGGGACAGCGACGGCTATCGGACGAAGGAGGGCAAGCGCCTGCAAGTTCACGTGGTCATGGGCAACCGCACGCCACCCTCCGAATACACCCTATGGGAACAGGTCCAGGCGACCACGCGGCAAGCCGGCTTCGAGCTGATCATCGACCAGATGAGCGACGTGCAGGCGACCAAGCGCCAGGCCGATTGGGACTACGACATTCGCCTCGGCTACTGGAACACCAACACCGCCGACGTACTGCGCATCATCTTCGGCAGCGAGTTCATTCGTCCCGCAGGGGTGGGTGGCTACCACCAGAACACCGCCGGCTTCAGCGACCCGGCGTTCGACTCGCTGGTGCAGCAGGCCCTCGCCACCCAGGACGCCGAGCAGCGGCGGGCGCTGTATTACAAGGCGCAACAGATTGCCTCCCGCCAATACCTGCAACTGACCACGTACCCGCAGAGCACTCGACTGGGCATCTACAAAACCACCCAGGGCGTGCGGCTGGAAACCTCGCTGGCGGTGACTTACCTCTATGACGCATGGGTGAACAAATGACCAATACAGCGTCGAGCAACGGGCTGACCAACGCGTTGGACAACAACCCTGAGGCCGCCCCTCAGACGCCGTCCGCGAACCCGCGTCGCGAGCGATTGCAGCGGCTGGGCAAGCGCGCGTTGTGGCGCCTGGCGGGCGGGATTCTGGTGCTGTGGGCGGTCGCGACATTGACCTTCTTCGCCTTGCGCCTGATGCCCGGCGATCCGGTGCTGGCGATCCTCGGTGGACCGAGTGGCAACCCGACCGCCGAAACCATCGCCGAGGCCACCCGCGAATACGGCCTGGATAAACCGCTGGCCGTGCAATACGCGCTGTACCTCGGGCGGCTGGTGCAAGGTGATCTGGGGATGTCCTATTCCCAGCATCTGCCGGTGACCCGCGTGCTCGCCGAGCAATCCTGGCCGACGCTGGAACTGACCTTCACCTCCCTGGCGCTGGCGTGGCTGCTGGTGCTGGCGTTGACGGTGCTCACCGCCGGGCGCCGCCGCTGGGTTAGCACCCTCGCGTCGCTGGCAGAAACGGTATCCGCCGCGCTGCCGCATTTCTGGCTGGGGATTCTGCTGCTGGCCGTGTTCGCGTTTGGCTTGCGGCTGTTTCCGCCGGCGGGCAGTGACGGCTGGCGGACACTGGTGCTGCCGTCTTTCGCATTGGCGATTCCGCTGGCCGGTTTCATCGCCCAGGTCACCCGCGAATCCCTGGACCTGACCCTTGAACAACCCTTCGTGTTGACCGCCAGAACCCGCGGGCTGAGCGACTTCAACGTGCGCTTCAAACACGCGCTGCGTCATGCCGTGCTGCCGGGCATCTCGCTGTCAGGCTGGGCCATCGGCGCGCTGATCAGCGGCGCCGTGGTGATCGAGGTGATCTTCTCCCGCAAGGGCCTCGGACGTCAGTTGTACCAGGCCGTGCAAGCCCAGGACCTGCCGCTGACCATCGGCATCAGCCTGGTGGTGGCCGCCGGTTATGTGCTGGCCAACATTCTGGTCGACCTGCTTTACCAATGGGTCGACCCTCGCCAACAGGAGAACCCGTGATGAGCGACCTGATTCTCGACACGCCGCTGCCCGCGATCCGGGTCCAGCGCACGCCGCGCACCTGGCGAATCGGCCCGTCGCTGGCCCTGGCCTTTTTGCTGCTGGTCATCCTCGCCGCCCTGGCGCCACAGTGGTTCGCCCACAGCGATCCGCTGGCGATCGTGCCGCGCGATGCGTTTCATCCACCGGGCTGGGCGCACTGGTTCGGCACCGACCAATCGGGGCGGGACATTTTTTCCCGAGTGATCTACGGCACGCGCCAGTCGCTGTTCATCGGCCTGGCAGCGACCGCCATTGCCATTAGCATCGCCATCGTTCTCGGCCTGCTCGGCGGATTGGGTGGCGCACGGGTCGACCGCGCCGTGGGCTGGGTGCTTGAAATGCTGTTTGCCTTTCCCAGTCTGATTCTGGCGCTGCTGTTCGTGGCGATTTTTGGCAGCGGCATCGGCCCGCTCATCGTTGCCACCGGTCTGGGCGGCGCCCCCGGTTATGCGCGCATGGTCCGCGGCCAGGTGCTGGCGGTGCGCAATGCCGGCTACATCGAATCGGCGAAGGCCCTCGGCCATCCACCACTGCGCATCATCACCCGGCAACTATTGCCCAACGCCATGCGGCCGCTGATCGTGACCCTGACCATGGGCGTCGGTCAGGCCATCGTCTGGGCGTCGGCGCTGAGCTTCCTCGGCCTCGGCGCGCGTCCACCGGCGCCGGAATGGGGAACCATGTTGTCGATGGGCCGCGACTTTATCGCCAACGCGTGGTGGCTGACGTTTTTCCCCGGCTTGTTCATCGTCCTCACCACGCTGTCGACCACGGTCGCCGGTCGTTACCTGCAACAACGTCTGGAGGGCCGACTGTCATGAGCGAGCCGAAACGTTTGATCGTCGAAGGCCTGTCCATCGAATTCGCCGGGCAGTCGGTGGTGCGTGATCTGTCGTTCACCCTGGAACCGGGCAAGACTCTCGCGCTGGTCGGCGAATCCGGCTCGGGCAAGAGCGTGACGGCGCGCAGCCTGATCGGCCTGGCGGGCGAGGGCGCGCGGGTCACGGCGCGCCGGCTGAGTTATGCCGGACGTGATCTGCTGGCGCTGTCGGAGCGCGGATGGCGTGACTTGCGCGGCCGGGAAATCGGTTTCGTGCTGCAGGATGCGCTGGTGTCCCTGGACCCGTTGCGCCCGGTGGGCAAGGAGATTCTCGAAGTGCTGCAGACCCATGGCTGGGGCGATCGCGTCAGCCGGGGCGAGCGGGTTATCGAATTGCTGGAGACCGTCGGCGTGCCCGAGCCACGGCTGCGCGCACGGCAGCGGCCTGACCAGCTTTCCGGAGGATTACGTCAGCGCGCGCTGATTGCCAGTGCCTTGGCGATGAATCCCGGACTGGTGATTGCCGACGAGCCGACCACCGCGCTGGACGCCACGGTGCAGGCGCAGATCCTCGACGTCCTGCAACATATCCGCCAACGCGGCGACTCGCTGTTGATCATCAGCCATGACCTGGCCGTGGTTGCGCAACTGGCCGATGAGGTGCTGGTGCTGCGCCACGGCGAAGTGGTCGAGCAGGGGCCGATGGAGCAAGTGCTGCGCAACCCGCGTCATGCCTACACCCGCTCATTGCTGGATGCCGTGCCCGCCGAACATGCGCGCGGGACGCGGCTTTCATCGGCGCAGGGTGGGTCGGGGCAGGGTGCGTCAGCGCTGCAGGCTCGGGCGGGGGTGGATTCTCCGGTGTTGCTCAAGGCTACCGGGCTGGGCAAGCGCTACGTCGGCCCCGATCAACAGGTGCGGCAGGTCGTCGATGGCGTCAGCTTCGAGCTGCGTGCGGGCCGCACCCTAGGCATCGTCGGCGAGTCCGGTTCCGGCAAGACCACTGTGGCGCGCATTGTGCTGGGCCTGTTGGAGCCCGATGCCGGCGCGGTGCAGTTTCTCAATGTGCCGTGGACGGGGGCGGGCAGCGGGCGCGTCGAGGAGAAAACCCGGCGCCTGCATCGGCGCGACATCAGCGTGATTTATCAAGACCCCCTCAGCTCGTTCGACCCGCGCTGGAGCGTCGGCCAGATTCTCGCCGACGCCCTGGATGTGGCCGGCATGCCGTTCGAGCAACAGCGCGCGCGGATTGCCCAGCTGCTTCATGAAGTTCGTCTTCCGGTTGAGCTGTCGAGCCGTCGGCCGTTGCAGTTGTCCGGCGGACAGCGTCAGCGCGTGGCCATCGCCCGGGCCATCGCCAGCAACCCGAAAGTGATCATCTGCGACGAGCCTGTCTCGGCGCTGGACGTGTCCGTCCAGGCCCAGGTGCTCGATCTGCTGGCGGATCTTCAGGCGTCGCTGGGCCTGGCGTATCTATTCATTTCCCATGATCTGGGGGTCATTCGCCACGTCAGCGATGAAGTGCTGGTCATGCGTCACGGCCAGGTGGTGGAGCGCGCGCCGGTCGAGACGCTCTTCGACAGCCCCCGACACGAATACACCCGACGCCTGCTGGGTGCGGTTCCGCGTCTGCCCGGTACCGGCGCCACACTGGTGGTGCCGCCGCTGGAACCGGAAAGCGCGGTGCTGCTGTTTGATGAATCCCGGCTGTGGAAAATCGCCATTTAGGTTCGAATTCAGAACAAGGATCTGCCATGAGTACGTTGTCTGCTGTACCCAAACCTGCGGTCGTCACCGTCGCAGAACTCAACGCGCGACTGGACCGCCTGCTGCCGGACATCGCCGCAGGGGCGGCCCGGCGCGAACGTGATCGGCAATTGCCCTATGAGGCCGTCGCGCAGATTGCCAAGGCTGGTGTGTTCACTGCGCGCATTCCCGTGCGCTTCGGTGGCGCCGGGGCGACGGTCAGGGAAGTCATCGCGCTGCTGATCCGCATCGCGTCCGCTGATTCCAACGTGGCCCAGGCGTTGCGCCCCGGATTCGGCTTTGTCGAAGGCCTGCTGGCCTCCCGGGCTGAAGACGCCGAGGCTGAGCGCGAGCGCTGGTTTGCCCGCTACCTGCAGGGCGCGGTGGTGGGCAATGCCGGCTGGGAAGTGGGCGGCGTCAACGGCGCGATCAGCGCGCGTATCGTCCGCGATGGCGACGATTACCGGGCGAGCGGCAGCAAGTATTACAGCACCGGTTCGCTGTACGCCGACTGGGTCAGCGCGGTGGCGCTGGATGAGAACGATCAGCCGGTGTCATTCATCCTGCCTCGCGACCGTCAGGGCCTGGAGTTGGTCGATGACTTCGACGCCATGGGCCAACGCCTGACGGCCAGTGGCACCACGCATTTGCACGATGTGCAGGTCAAGGCGGAGGAGATTCGCACCCGCACGGTGGAGGAGGGCAAACGCACCATCGTTACGCCGTTTCTGCAGGTGTTCCTGGCGGCGGTCAACGCCGGCATCGCGCGCAATGCCTTGAACGACGCGGTGAGTTTCGCCCGGGACCACGCACGGCCGATCAAGCACAGCACGGCAACGCGCTCGGTGGATGATCCTTACGTCGAGCTGAGCGTCGGCGACATTGCGGCCCGCGCCTTTACGGCGGAAGCGGTGGTATTGCACGCCGCCGCCTCGATCGACCGGGCGTGGGCCGCCGAGCTGGACGCGGTGGCGGTGGATCAAGCCGCCGTTGATGTGGCTCAGGCGCAGTACATGGCTGCCGAGTCAGCCTTGAAAGCGGCAGAGCTGGTGTTCGATGTAGGCGGTGCTTCGACGACGGGGCGGGCGCACAATCTGGATCGTCACTGGCGCAACGCGCGCACGGTGTCCAATCACAATCCGCGGCAGTGGAAGGCGGCGGCGGTGGGGGCCTGGCAGCTCAAGGGGACACCGCCGCCGACGTCCGGGTTGTTTTAAAGGCGGTAAACGCGAGATCAAGATCAAGATCCAGATCTTTAAGATCAAGAGCGTCTGCCTGGGGGCAGACTGTTTCGCCTTCGGCGAGTTACTTGATAAAGCCCCAAGTAACCAAGGGCTTGTGCTCCTGGTTGGGCCCTTCCTTCGTCAGGGTTCCTTCACTCCGGTCTCGCTCCGTGGGCCCGCGCCGAACAGACATCCATGTCCTGACGGCGCTCTCGCCGCATCCATGCGGCTCGGCCCACGGAGCGAGACCTGCGTTCAGCCTGCACCCAAGTCGCGATTCGTGTCGTCTGGACTTTTTGTGGAGGAAGATCAAAAGCAACGGCAACGGCAACGGCTGAAGCCGGTCCTACGGTCGGAGCCAATCCCACTGGATGCATGCGCTGCTGCTAGTGGGACCGGCTTTAGCCGGGAAGAGGCCAGCTCAGGCGCCAATAATTTTGCTGATCTCACACCCATCCTGTGGGAGCGAGCTTGCTCGCGAATGCTTTATCTCAAACACCAGATATGTGTTGGATGTACCGACCCCTTCGTGAGCAAGCTCACTCCCACAAGTCCTTGGCGCTTGACCCGCCCTTGATCTGCCTTTGATCTTCATACGCACAAAGCCCAGACGACGCCAATCGCGACTTTGGTGCAGGCCGAACGCAGACGACGCGGAGTGGGCCGAGCGGCATGGATGCCGCGAGAGCGCCGTCAGGACATGGATGTCCGTTCGGCGCGGGCCCACGGAGCGTCGTCGGAGTGAGGGAACCCGACGAAGTCGGGCCAAACCGAGAGCAGGCACTTTTGGTTACTTTTAGTGCTTTTTAAAAGTAACTCGCCGAAGGCGAAACGTCTGCCCCCAGGCAGACGCTCTTGATCTTCTAAACAGTCATTTAGCCGTAATCACCGAAAGCTTGGTGATCCCGGCCTTCTCGATCGAGGCCATTGCCCGCGCCACTTCGCCGTAATTCACGCCGTTGTCGGCCTGCAACTGCACGCGCACGTCGGCGTTCTTGTCCTTGGCCGCCCTGAGGTTGCTTTCCAGCAGATCCGCCTGAATCTCGTCCTTGTTGATGAACAGCTTGCCCTTGTCGTCGATGCTCACCACCAGCGGGTCCTTTTGCTCCACCGGCGCCACCGCTTCGGTTTTCGGCAGGTTGATCGGGATGGAATTGGTCAACAGCGGCGCCGTCACGATGAATACCACCAACAGCACCAGCATCACGTCCACCAGCGGCGTGACGTTGATTTCGCTCAGCACTTCGTCATTGTCTTGTGTGGAAAAAGCCATCTCAGGACGCCTCCTTCACTTTCTGGCCGGCAGCCGTTGTGCCAGCCGCGGCGCCCGATTTGTTCAGCACCGGATGCAGCAACACGCGGAACGAATGCTTCTGCGCCAGGCTGTAGAAGTCGTGGGCAAAGTCGTCCAGGTCAGCGGCGGTCAGCTTCAGGCGACGCAGGTAATAGTTGTAAACCAGCACCGCCGGTACGGCGACGGCGATACCGACGCCGGTGGCCACCAGTGCGGCGCCAATCGGACCGGCCACGGTTTCAAGGCTGGCCGACCCTGCCGCACTGATGCCTTTGAGCGCTGACATGATCCCCCACACCGTTCCGAACAGACCAATGAAAGGCGATGTGCTGCCGATACTGGCAAGGATGGCCAGGCCGGTTTCAAGCGACCGCCGCTCGCGCACGATTTGCTGACGCAGGGCGCGTTCGAGTCGATCCTGATGGTTGATCGCCTGGCTCAAATCAGCGGCGTGGCCACCTTCCGGCACTTGAATCGCCGCGTAACCGGCCAGGGCGACGCGGGCGGCGGCACCCGGCCGGGTCTGCGCGAGCTCAGCGGCCGAGTCCAGGCTCGAGGCTGCCCAGAATTGCTTGTGGAATTTTCGGTCCTGCGCCTTGAGGCGAGCAAACTGCACGCCCTTGAGCAGGGCCAGGCTCCAGGTGGCGACGGAGAAGAGGATCAGCACCCAGATGACGGCGTGTTCGATGGAATCGAAAGGTGAGGCGATAAGGTTCATGTGCGGCTCCAACAAGGCAAATAAGCAAGGCAAAAAGGGGTTAAGCGATGCGCCTTTTGTCAGGTAGCCCGCGATGTTGCGACCAGGTGGTCGATCACCTGATCTTGAAGTCGATGGGCACGCTGACCCAGCCATCGATGGGGTCATTGCCCCGTTTGGCCGGGACGAAACTCCAGCGTTTCACGGCCGCCTGAGCGGCATCGTCAAGTTGCTCATGACCGCTGCTTTTCTGCACCTGGATCTCACTCGGTTTACCGCTGCCCAGCACGTGGACCCGCAGTAATACGGTGCCTTCCCAGTTGCGGCGCATGGCCAGGGTCGGGTATTCCGGCGCAGGGTTGTGCAGGTAACCGGCATTGGCCGAAGCCGGTGTGACCGGTGCAGGCGCGGGTGGCGCAGGCGGTGCGGGCGCGGCCACCGGTTGCGGTGGAGTCGGCGGTGCAGGTGGCTGCTCCACTGGTTTGGCGACAGGTTTGGGCACCGGTTTGGCGACCGGCTTGGGCTTGGGCTTGGGTTTCGGGACGGGCTTGGGCGGCGGCGGTTTCACGGCCAGTTCGTCTTCTACCGGTGGCGGTGGCTCCTCCACGGGTTGCGCGACGGGCTCGGGAGGGGGCGGTGGCGTCTCGACAACCGGAGGGGCAGGCTGTGAAAACTCGATGGTCATCGGCGGGATTTCCGGCGGGACCACGGGCAGGGTGGCGGCGGGCGAACTGTTGATCCAGTAGATCACCGCACCGTGCAACACCAGGGCGAAGACGCCCAGCAGCACTGCTTCGCGACGGGTCAATATCTGCCGGGGCGTGGTCTGCAGACGCGACAGCGCCAAAGGGCCTCGGTAAACCCGGCCCAGGTCGAGCAACTCCCCGCCCGGCGCCTGGCGCCAAAGCACATTCAGTGCGTTGGCGGATTGGGCATTGGCCATTGATTAACTCCCAGCTGTTTAACGTAACAATGCGGAACCGAAGTTCCTTGATCCTGTTGATGCCGGTGCCACGTGCACCGGCTTAGTTCAGGGAGCAAGAGCCATACCAAGTGTCCATCCGCCGCAAAATGACCGGTCTAGAGCGTTGCACGACAATTGCTGTTGTGCCATCAGCATTGTTTTGTCGATCAGGTGTTGCGTCAGAAACAGTAGAGGTTATGAGGCGCTTTCATCCGGTTATAGGGGTTTTTCGGGGGGAAGTCATAAACAGGGGTGCAACACCTTTATATGCCTGGCAAGTGTTGGTCACCCGACAGAGTTGCAGCAAAGTGTCGCCTGCCCAACGTTTTAGATAGTAAACGCCGGATAAACAGGGCCAATAACACGTGGCATGAACTCTGCAAAGTCACTGCCGAGCGCGACTATACGAATAGATGCTCCCACTGACATTTAACTGCGGAGACTCTTGTTTTGACACAGCACTCTTTTAATACGCGCGCTCGGCGCTTCGATCCCTTGGCAACGGCGTCCAGTCTGGGCGTCCTGTTAATGCTGGTCCACGGACCATTGTTCGCCACTGAGGGTGACGCCGAGGGTTCCCAAGACCCGCGACTGGCGACCGTGACGGTGACCGGCGCGGCGGCAAGCGAAGCGCAGAAGGCGGAGCAGCAACTGGCGAACGTACCCGGCAAGACGGCCGTCATCGATAACCACGAGATTGAAAAAGGCCGCGCTTCCAACGCCGAAGATGTACTGGCCTTGCAGCCCGGTGTATTCGCCCAGGCCACCAGCGGGTCAGCGGCCAACAAGATCTCTATCCGAGGGTCAGGACTGAACACCTTCTATCAAGGCTATGTGCTGGGCATCAAGTTTCTGTTCGACGGCCTGCCGCTGACCGGCCCCGGCGGTACTCAGGAAGACATGCTCGACATGGCCGGTGTTGACCACACGGAAGTGTTATACGGCGCCAACGCCTTTAACTATTCGGCGTTATCGCTGGGCGGGGCGATCAACTTCGTCAGCAAGACCGGCCGCACCGACCCCGGCAGTTACGCGCGCTTCGAAGCCGGAAGTTATGGCTATCGCAAGCAGGTATTAAGCACCGGCGGCGTAGAAGGTAACGCTGATTATTACGTCAGCCTGCAACATAACGAGCGTGATGGTTATCAGGACGACACGGCGAATAAAGGGCAGGGCATCGTCGCCAACTTCGGTTATGTGTTCAATCCCAAGCTGGGAACCCGGTTCTTCCTGCGTTATCGAGAGGAGACCCTCAGCCAGGGCAACACGCTGACGAAGTACCAGATCAAACACGACCCGAAAAGCAACGCCGTGCCATTCGGTCGCAAGAAGGACGGCACGACACTGCTTGGCAGCAAAACCACTTACACCTTCGACGACAATGCCAAGCTGGAAGTCGGCCTGGGCTACAACGATTACCCGCTCTATAACGGCTGGCGCTACTCGGCGACGCCCCAGGACTGGCGCTCGAAGGACATCAACCTGACCTTGCGATACCTGCGCACAGGCGACACTTTTCTGGGTTTGAACAGCGACAGCACCGCCACCTTCAGCACCACCCAGGCGTACCTCGCCGACGTCAAATCCCACAGCAAGGCGACCGGGACCAAACAGCAGGAAGCGAACTATACCGGCTCGCGTGACACGGTTTTCTCGCTGGGCAACGAGCTGCAGTTGACAGATGACCTCTGGCTGTCGACCGGGCTGTCGTTCATCGACATCAAGCGCAAGGCGGAAATCGAATACACCACCGGGGTCAATACCACCGCGTTTCCCAACGGCGTCGAATACCAAGAGCATGACCTCGCGCCGCGTATTGGCCTGCGCTACAAAATCTCCCCCGAATTCGAGCTGTTCGGCAACGTCAGCCGTTCCATTGACCCACCCGTGACCTGGCAACTGGGCAGCACCGGGACGCCCTACATCCAGGACGTCCGGCCGCAGAAGGCCAACACGGTTGAGCTGGGCATTCGAGGAGCGCACGGGATTTTCGACGGCAGCCTGACGCTGTATCGCTCGTGGGTGCAGAAGGAGTTGCTGTCGGTGGTGGTGCGTCAGGCCACCGCGACGCAGGACCCGTTGATCGCCACCTCAAACGGCAGCGGCACGATTCATCAAGGCATCGAGGCCGGTCTGAACGCGTTGTTGTGGGAAGGACAGGGTGACACCCTCACCTTGCGTCAGGCGTTCACGTACAACGATTTCCATTACCGCAATGACGCGACTTTCGGCGACAACGAGCTGCCGGGTCTGCCGCGTCAGGTCTACCAGGCCGCACTCGAATATCGGCAGGCCAGCGGTTTCTATGCCGAAGTCAACGCGCGTTCTGCTTCCAGCTACTACGTCGATTTCGCCAATTCGTTGCATGCGCCTTCCTATACGCTGTGGGGGGCGAAAGTAGGGTATGAAGCGCCAGGCCGGAAATGGGAGGTGTTCGTCGATGCCCGCAACCTGACCAACGAGCGCTATGCCACAGCGTCCAACACGGCGTACGACGCACGAGGGCAAGACTCGGCCAACTTCTACGTTGGTGATCCGATCAACGTGACCACGGGTGTTTCTTACCGCTTCTGATCCGGTCACGCCGGCCTGCCATCCGGCGGGCCATCATCGGAATCTGCCGCCATCGACGGGAGACATTGCATGCGCTTATACGTCGTACGTCACGGCCAGACCCAGGCCAACGCCGAACACCGTTACCTCGGCGCCCTCGATCCCGGCCTGACTGCGACCGGTCGCGAACAGGCGGCGGCGTTGCGTCTGGAATGGCCTGACTCGATCCGCCGCATCGTCACCTCGCCCTTGCAGCGCGCCCGGCAGACTGCCGACATTCTCAACTACCGATTGGACCTGCCCTTGCAGGTGATTCCGGCGTTTCGCGAGAGGGATGTCGGCGTGTTCGAGGGCCTGACCCAAGCCGAAGCGCAGGCGCGCTATCCGGAGATGTGGCAGCGCAACATCACGCGCCAGTGGGACAGCGGACCGCCGGGAGGAGAGTCAATCGCGGACGTGGTCAAGCGGGTTCACGACGGTCTGATTGCCCTGATCAGCTTGCCTGCGGCCGAGGATCTTCTGCTGGTGGGCCACGGGTTTGTGGCGAAGACCATTCGGGCGCTGGTGAACCGGGATTTCTCGGACTTTTTCGACTGGCAACTGGGCAATGGACACTGGCTGGTGCTGGAGCATGTCGAGCGGGTTGCCGATTACAGAGTGCCGGTGGCAAGTCCGTTGCCAGGTGCGTGACGGGGCTTACATTTGCGGCGTGACGCCTGACGCTTTCCCGGCTAAAGCCAGTCCTACCGGGATGCACTGGGCTTTTAGTGGGACCGGCTTCAGCCGGGAAGAGGCCGGCATGAGCACCCACACATTTGCAGCGTGACCACTACAACTGACGCTTTCCCGGCTAATGCCGGTCTTATATTAGATTTCAGCATTCACGCACTGGAAACCCCATGTCGCCACCTCGCATTCGAAACATCGCCATCTGCGTCTTCCATCACCAAGGCAAGATCCTCGTCAACGCGTTTCCCGATCCGGTGAAGCAGCAAACGCTGTTTCGTCCTCTGGGCGGCGGCATCGAATTCGGAGAAAGGAGTGCCGATGCTATCGTCCGGGAAATCCGCGAAGAGCTGAATCTCCCCATCCGTAACGTTCGTCTGCTCGGCACCCTGGAAAGCCTGTTCACCTACCTCGGTAACCCCGGCCATGAAGTGGTTCAGGTGTATGACGCCGAATTCGCAGACCCTGAACTCTACGAACAAAACGGCCTGGAAGGGCAGGAGGGTAATGGTGAAAGATTCACCGCCGTGTGGTTGGACAGCGTCGAGTTGAGTCATGACGGCGTGCTGGTGCCGGAAGGATTGCATGAGTTGCTGCGATCGCTGTCGTTGCTAGCCTGACCTCTACCAGCATTGCAAAAATCGCAATGGTGAGTTGAGTTTCCTGGTGATTCACGACCGTTGCAGCAGTCAATAGGATTCAGCATGAACTCACTCATGCAGGTCTCCTTATGACTACTTTCGATTCGGCCAACGCCTCGAACAGCAAACCCGGCGTCAGTCGCCGCGGCATCTTGCAAGCGTCTGCGGTTGGAGCAGTGTCTGCGTTGGCTGCTTCACTCGTGAGCGCTGCACCCGCCAGCGCACGTCCTTCTGCCCGGCACAGTAGCGTCGAGTTCGATGATGCCTTCCGGGTCACGTTCCACACGCAAAAGGTCGGCGATGTCGAAGTGTTTTACCGCGAGGTCGGCGCGAAGGATGCGCCAGTGCTCTTGCTGCTCCACGGCTTCCCGACCGCTAGCCATATGTTCCGTAACCTCATGCCGCTCCTGGCCAGCCAATACCGCCTGATTGCCCCGGATTTGCCCGGTTTCGGCAACACCCTGGCACCGCCGCGAGGCCAGTTCGATTACACCTTCGACAACCTCTACAAAGTAGTCGAGGGCTTCACCGAAGCCCTGGGGCTGACTCGATACGCGCTGTACATCTTCGACTACGGGGCGCCCACCGGCCTGCGCCTCGCGGCCGCGAACCCGGAGAAGGTGACGGCAATCATCAGCCAGAACGGCAACGCCTACCTGGAAGGTTTCAGCGATCAGTGGGACCCGTGGCAGGCCTATTGGCGTGATCCTTCGCCAGCCAATCGCGAAGCCTGTCGCCCGTCGCTGTCGCCCAAGACCATCCGCGAGTGGCAATACGGCACCGGTGCTGATCCCGAGAAGCTCTCGCCCGACGGCTACAATCTGGACATTTTTTACATGGCCCGGCCCGGCGCGGACGAAATACAGCTGGACCTGATTCTCGACTACCGCAGCAACGTCGCGGCGTATCCCGCGTTTCAGGGGTATCTGCGCAAGCATCAACCGCCATTGCTGGCGGTGTGGGGCAAGCATGACCCGGCCTTTATCCCGCCGGGTGCCTTAGCGTTTCGCAAGGACATCCCGACTGCCGAAGTGCATTTTCTTGAGACCGGCCACTTCGCCCTGGAGACCCATGCGGCCGAGATTGCGCAGTACATTCGGGATTTCCTGTCGCGAAAGTTGCAGGCGTGAAGATGCCGGTCATGCCACGTCTGAGGTGCAATGACCGGAGCACTTCGCGGATCAGCTGTGGGGCAAGAGGGCTGACGCGATCGTCAATCAGCCTTCACCCAACTCGCGCATCACGGCGTACAAGGCGGACTTCGCTTCAAACCCGACACCCGGGATATCCGGCAGTCCGACGTAGCTGTTTTCCACCTTGATCCCGTCCGCGAAACCGCCGAAGGGCTGAAACACGTCCGGGTACGACTCATTCCCGCCCAGGTGCAAACCGGCGGCGATGTTCAAGGACATCTGGTGACCACCGTGTGGCACCACGCGGCGTGAGGACCAACCCATGTCTTCCATTACTTTCAGGGTGCGCATGTATTCCACCAGTCCGTAGGACAGCGCGCAATCGAACTGCAGGAAGTCGCGGTCAGGGCGCATGCCGCCATGGCGCAGCAGGTTGCGGGCGTCCTGGTGGGAGAACAGGTTTTCACCGGTGGCCATGGGCAGTTCGTAGTGATTGGCGAGCTCGGCCTGAAGCGCGTAATCCAGCGGGTCCCCGACTTCTTCATACCAGAAGAGGTTGTACGGCTTGATGGCTTCGGCATACGCAATGCCGGTTTCCAGATCGAAACGGCCGTTGGCATCGACCGCCAGACGACGCCCGTCACCCACCACCTCCAGCACCGCCTCGATGCGGCGGATGTCTTCGTCCAGTGGCACCGCGCCAATCTTCATTTTTACGACGTCATAACCGCGATCCAGATAGCTCTGCATCTCTGCCTTGAGCTTGGTCTGGTCCTTGCCGGGGTAGTAATAGCCGCCTGCCGCATAGACCCAGACTTTGTCATCGGCCACGCCGTTACGGTAGCGGTCAGCCAGCAGGCGATAGAGCGGTTTGCCATCGATTTTGGCGACTGCGTCCCACACCGCCATGTCGATGGTACCGACGGCGACCGAGCGCTCACCGTGACCGCCCGGCTTTTCGTTGGTCATCAGGGCTTTCCAGATGGCGAACGGGTCCAGGTTATTGTTTTCGTGATCGACAAGGGTGTCGGGGTCCGCTTCGGTGATGCGTGCCAGAAAGCGATCACGCATCAGCGCGCCCTGGCCGTAGCGACCGTTGGAATTAAAGCCATAGCCAATAACCGGTTTGCCGTCACGAATCACGTCGGTGATCACTGCAACGACCGAGCAGGTCATCTTGGAAAAATCGATGTAGGCGTTGGCGATGGGCGAAGCGATGGAGACAGTTTTCTCACGAATGTCGACGATGCGCATGGCGGGTTACTCTTGTTGTTCGTGGTGTTGTTCGTGGCCCAACGTTAGGCTTTGCGGCGCGACCTGCCCAATGCTATTAATGCCGCACCCTATGCACAGGAGGCATGGCCCCTTGGAACTCGTCTGGCTTGAAGACCTTTCAGCGCTGGCGGAGTACGGCAGCTTCGTCCGTGCCGCTGAAGCACGGCACGTTACCCAGCCGGCCTTTAGCCGCAGGGTTCGCTCGCTGGAGAACTGGATGGGGGTGGAGTTGTTCGTGCGTACACCCCAGGGCGCAACGCTGACGGAAGCTGGCCGGCAGATTTTGCCCAGCGCCCAGGAGGCCGCCCGGCACCTGTACCGGATGCGCAACGAGGCCCAGGAAGTGGCCGGGATGGCAGCGCGGTCACTCAAATTCGCGGCGACGCATTCGCTGTCGTTCACCTTCTTCCCCAAGTGGCTGCGAAGCTCGGAAAATGGCGCGCTCATCGAAGCCGTGCAGCTGCATTCCGACAGCATGGCCGTCTGCGAGCAGATGCTGATCCACGGTCAGGTGCAGTTCATGCTCTGCCATCGCCACCCCGACGTCCCTCCGTTGCTGGCGCCTGATCAGTTCATCAGCAAAAAAGTGGGTGAGGACGTGCTGGTGCCCCTGGCGAGCACATCGACCCGATTCGGCACCGCGCCGGCGGCGTTGCCGTATCTGGCGTACACCCATGAATCCGGGCTGGGACGTATCGTCGCGCACCGACTGCGGGGCAAGGAAGATTACCTTCACCTCAAACCGCTCTTCAGTAGCCACCTTGCCGCGGTGCTCATGTCCATGGCGCTGGAAAGCAAAGGCGTGGCGTGGCTGCCGAAAAGCCTCACCGAACAGGAAGTGCTGGAGGGGCGGTTGGTCAGAGCGCTGGATGAAAGCTGGGATATTCCGCTGGAAATTCACCTGACCCGGCCGAAGGCGCAGTTGAGTCAGGCGGCGGAAGCGTTTTGGGGCGAGGCGGGGAGCGGTGGCGGGCTGGCGTTGGGTGGACGGGCGGGTTGATGCGATCTTCTTTCGAAACCCCTAACCAAGGCTCGAAAATGGTAGCCAGACCAGGAGTAGTACTCGAAAACGTTAATTCGATGGCGTGAAAGTATTCTTACATCTGAAGGCGCCATACCAGTTTATGGTTTAACGCTCAATCTCTTCGGCAGCGAATAGTGCTTGATGCGGCAAGGATAAGCATTACCGTCGCCTTTACAGGTGCCGTCCAGGTACCGGTAATCAAAGCGCACCACTTGCCCTTTCTTAGGCCAGCTTCGGCGTGGAAGTACCGCCTTATAGTCCGACGTTTCCGGCGTAAACATGAGAGTCGTCCCTTGCTCGGGACAGATAACCGTGGCCGTCTTTACGCTTACTTTCAGGATCTCGGCCTGCAACTTGGGAAATGGGTTTGTCACGACATCAGTAATGCGCAACTGCATCCTGCAGATTTGCCACGATGATGCCAGCGCGGGTTGGCACAACAGTGAAAGCATCACAGTAAACAGCACGCAGTAGGGTGCCCGATTTTTCATGGTTGGGATTGCTCTTCAATCAATGTGTCGGGCCATTCATTACAAACTATCCGGATCCCCAAAAAACATCTGAATCCGCGACCTTAACCATCTTTCCCCAGGGTCGTTATCCTGCGAGCCGCGCCAGGCCATGTGCAGCTCAAACGTGCGCGATTCAATCGGCAACTCTTCCGAGCGCACACCACCCGCAGCCGTCAGCACGGCAGCCGCGTAATCCGGCACGGTCGCCACAATGTCGGTCCCGGCAATCAGCGTCGCCAGTCCGTTGAATTGCGGAACCGCCAGCACGACGTGGCGTTTGCGGCCGATTTTTTCCAGGTGTTCGTCGATGAACCCGCCCAGGTCGCCGGCAAAGGACACCAGGGCGTGGGGGCGGGCGCAGAAGTCGTCCAGGGTGATCGGCCCCGGCATGGTGTCGGCGCGCAGCAGTTTGGGTTTGCTGCGGCGCAGCACTTTGCGCTTGGCATTGGCGGGGAGGTCGTCAGTGTAGCTGACGCCGATGGAGATTTCGCCGGAAGACAACAGCGCAGGCATCAGGATGTAGTTGGTGCGGCGCACGACCAGCACGATGCCGGGCGACTCCGAGCGCAGGCGCTTGAGCAGCGAGGGCAGCAGGGCGAACTCGACTTCATCGGACAGGCCGATGCGGAACACTGCCGTGCTGGTGGCCGGGTCGAAGTCGGCGGCGCGGCTGACGGCGGTGGAAATGGAGTCCAGGGCAGGGGACAACAGGCCAAAGATCTCGATGGCCCGCGCCGTGGGCTCCATGCTGCGCCCGGTGCGCACGAACAGCGGATCGTCGAACAGCCCGCGCAATCGCGACAGCGCCGCACTGATCGCCGGCTGACCGAGGAACAGCTTCTCGGCAGCGCGGGTGACGCTGCGTTCGTGCATCAGTGTTTCGAAAACGATGAGCAGATTGAGGTCGACGCGACGCAGGTCGTTGCGATTCATGACGGGGGTCTCGGGGGCATTGGTCGATACATTGGCGGCCCAGACGCGCGCCACGTGTTCAGCTCAGGCAGGGATATTACGGGTAAACACCGGTTGTCTGCATCGTTGAATTTTCCTGCATCCCTGTAAATGAGCTTCCCGTCCTGCCGCCGATAGGCGTCGATGAAACCTTGACGAGTAAAAACACACCAATGCCTACATACTGGCCCTTTGTAATCCGGGGCGACGCAGCCAGCGTGGAACAAGGGATTCATCGATATTTGGCCTCCGGGTTGCAATGTCGCGGTGCGCACCCAACAATGTGCGCCCTGCAGGCCCGGGACGGCCGCTTGAGATTCAGCGCTGCCTGCACCATCAGAATCGATGGCAGGCATGTCGACTATTAATAGCCACTGATAGTGTTACCGGCGGCGCCCGGATAGAGTTCATGGCATCAAGGTTCATAAGGCGAGGTTCGAAATGTCCCGCACGATCCGTTTTCATCAGTTCGGTCCGGCCGAGGTGCTCAAAGTAGAAGAGCTGCCGGTCGCGTTGCCTGCACCCGGTGAGGTGCAAGTGCGCGTCCAGGCGATCGGCGTCACCTGGTACGACGTGCTGTGGCGACAAAATCTGGCTTCATCCCAGGCTCGCCTGCCGGCCGGTCTGGGCTCCGAAATGGCGGGCGTCATTACCGCCATTGGCGATGGCGTAACCGATCTGAAAGTCGGCGACAAGGTTGCCAGCTTCCCTTCGGCTGACGTCAATGTGTACCCGGTCTACGGCGAGTTGATCCTGTTGCCTCGCACCTCCGTGACTCATTACCCGGACGTGCTGACGCCCAATCAGGCGGCCGTTCACTACACGCCGATGCTGGTGGCGTACTTTGCTTTCGTTGAACTGGCACGGTCCAAACCCGGGCAAACGGCGCTGGTCACCGATGCCAGCCACTGCGCGGGCCCTGCGTTTCTGCAACTGGGCAAGGCGCTCGGCATCAAGGTGATTGCCGCGACCAAGACCGACGCGTGCCGCGAATACCTGCTGAAAATGGGTGCGGACAAGGTGATCGTCACCGAGGAAGAGGATCTGCTTCTGACGATCAACCGCTACACCGACAACCGCGGCGTGGACATTGTCCTCGACGGTCTGGGCGGTCCGCAGATGTCGATCCTGGGTGATGTGCTGGCGCCACGTGGCAGCCTGATTCTCTATGGCCTGCAAGGCGGCAACCAGACGCCATTCCCGGCGTGTGCAGCGTTCCAGAAGAACATTCAGTTCTTTGTCCACTGCGTTGGCAACTTCACCGGCAAGCCTGAACTGGGCATCAAGCAGGACGAAGAAGCGATCAAGCGTGCATTGCGCGACATCAACCAGATGACGGCAGATGGCATGCTGGTGCCGCAGATCACCAAGGTGTTCCCCTTCGATCAACTGGTCGAGGCGCACCGTTTGATGGACGGTTGCCCAGTGGGCGGTCGCGTAGTGGTTGAGGTTGATCCATCCTGAGTGCAGACCATCGCGCTCATTGAATGCTCGACGCTTTTGACCTGGCGTCGGGATTGAGGTGTCGGAGACCGGGTTCCAGGTATCCGCCCTGTCAGTCACGGGTCACGTTGTATCACTCAAGCCTTCCCGAATGTTCTGGAAGGCTTTTTTGTTTATTGGATGTTTAATTGAATGATCAATCCGCCAAGTGTGTGTGGTTGATAAGTCTTTTCGAGTCAATGGACTGTTCGTTTTAATAAACTCTTATTTAAACATCCTCGTTTAATGCCTGTTCGGATTTGTCGAAAAGAGAACCTTCACGTGTCGGCAGTAGCTGGCTTGTAATTGTTTCGCATGCGTCGATAATAGTTTCAATAATTACATGCTCAAGGAACGAGTCGATGCCTGTTGACCTGCCGCCCTCTGCTTTGCCTGATAACCGGCCCGCTGCACTCATGACTATCGGGACTCCCTCATGTATGGATATCAAGCCAACAATAGGGAACAGTGTTGCCGCGCTGATCAGTCGTCGGGTATTGAACCCATGAGTTCAATGCACGAACAAGCCATGAACTACGTCTATCAGCAAGTGCTGCAGCGCCTGTCGGGTTATTTGAATCGCAACGAACGAACCGCGCTTCAGTTATTGATCCAGCGTTTGATCGCCGCTGCGGGCGGCATAGACAGGATCGGCGGCTATAAAGTGCTGGTGGCATTCAGCGGCGGCAAGGACAGCGCCTATACCGTGGCCATGTTGCGTGCCGCTCAACTGAGCATCGCCGCACGGGGGCCGGCAACGTTCAGGCTGCGGGTGGCCAATATGCGCCATGCAGGTATTACTTCGGCGGTGATGGGCAACATCGACCGCTGTTATTCGGCGCTGTTTCTGCACGACGACCCGAGGGTCGAGCTGTTGGTGATCGATCACCAGTACGTGCAGATTTTCGAGCCCGATTTGCCTTTTTCGACCGCGGGTCGTGAGCAGAATCGCTCCGACGTGCTGCTGGGCGGGCATCTGACGGCTGGCGATGCGCGGACTACCTTCTGCAACAGCTGCTACCTGCGCATGGCGGACTTCATGGTTCGCGCTGCTTGTTGGGGTGGCGGGGTGAATGCGGTCATCAGCGGCGACTCGCTCAAGGAGCAGAAGCAATACGCGACGTGGATCATGCGTCTGGCGCGCCATGGCGGGCAGAAAATCGAGCCCTGGCACACCTTGGGTTTCAGCGGGGCATTAAGCGTCATCGACAGTGTCGGGCGCGCCTATTACGAGGAGCTGTACGGCGAGTCGGCGGAAGCGTCGGGCTGCTGCCGGCCCCCGGTCTACCCGAATAGAACCATTGCCCCGACCTTGCTGACCGCCGCGGACCTCATCGGCTTTCGCACGGAGGAACACTGGGGGCTGCTCACTGATTTTCTGGGGTTTCGCTTTGATGACCTGGCGTTCAGCTTCAGTGAATCGGACTGCGCCAATCCACTGCTGATGGCCCATCTGCGCGGGCTCAAGGCCGAATTCATTGAAGGGCGTGCCTACAGCGATGGCATCGCTGAGTACCTGGAGCTGGCGGCGGCCATGATGCGCCGCAAACGCATGCCTGCCCGATTGATCGCCCAGGCGCTGTCCGCCTACGACAGCCCGGAAAAAATCGACGATCGCCGGCAGCTTGCCGAAGGCTACGGTCAGGAGGCTTTCGGCCTGGGCGAGACCCAATGGGTGTGCCTGCTGTTTTCACCCTTTGTGGACGCCGGCGCACGGCTCGAGGATTTCCTGCGCCGCTATCACCCCGGCATGCTGGTGGGGCTCAGTGATCTGCACAAGACCCTCGCCGGGCAACTCGTCCCGGACCTGGTGCCGCACTGGCTGGTGGAGGTCAGTGGCCTGAGCCTGAAGGGGCTGCAATCGCTCTACGCCAAGCGCCATGTGGACTTCAACGACGACCGTTCGATCATCGCCCGGGTCCGCGCCAGCGATCCCGACAAGCGCCGGGTGGCGACGGTCGATCCGCACACCGGCGCCCTGACCACGGAACTGATTTCGGGGCGTTGAACGCTGCGAGGTGAACTGACGCGACGTGCTGCGTTGAGCCTCGGGTGGTCGACGGGCGCTTTCTCAATGACCCTGCGCCTGGCGCACGGAAGGGGTGCTCGATGAATAACAACAAGACTGACTTTGCCTATCAGATGGTGTACCGCTACCTGCTCAGGCTGACCAACGAACTGTCCGCCGGACCGGCCGTGCGCTTGCCCTCGTTGCGGCTCCTGGCGCGGCGGCTGCGGGTGTCGATTTCCACGGTGCAAAACGCTTATAGCCTGCTCGAAAAAGAAGGGCGCATCTGCTCCGTGCCCAAGTCCGGTTATTTCGCGCTGCCCAACCCCTGCAACGACATGCCGCTGGAAGGCGATGACGTCTTCACGCGTTTTCATGCCAGCGCCCGGCGCCCGGACATGTTCGTCTTCGGCGCCGACGAGCCGACGCTGTTGCTGTCGCTTCACGGCGCGTTGTTGAGCGTTGAGCGCGACCTCATGCGTCACTATCCCTGCCAGCCCGACCCGCGTTTTCAGCCCTTCGGTGATGTCGAGTTGCGCACGGCGCTGGCCGGCCACTACACCTCGTCCACCGAGCATTGCTGGCACCCGGACAACGTGTTCATCGGGCCGGACAAGACCGGCGTGCTGAAGACGGTGATTGAAGCGCTGCAGCTGCGCGACGGCGCCGTGCTGGTGGAGTCGCCGTGCGGCTGGAGCATCCTGCGCACGCTGCAGACGTACGGGATTCGGGTGATTGAAGTCTGCACCGACGCCCAGGGGGCAATCGACGTCGATGAGCTGAGCGCGGTGATCCAGCGGGAAGCGGTGAAGATGGCGATTGTGTCGTCGCAGATGGACCCGATTCGCGGGCAATTGATGCCTTCCGCCCAGCGGGCGCGGTTGGCGGAGGTGTTGAATCTGCATGGGTTGTGGGTGCTGGAGAACGATACCCATGGGGCCCTGTGTTTCGAGGAGGACCGTTCGCCGTTCCGGGATTTGATTGATCCGGAGCGGCTGCTGGTGGTGGGTGCGTTTGACAAGATGATCGGGTTGGAGGCGCCGTTCGGGTATTTGTTGAGCCGGCATTCGCGGGCGCTGTTGCATCAGCAGTGGGTGTTGCGTTCGTTCCGTTTGCCGCCGGTTCGGCAGAAGGCGATTGCGCGGTTGTATGCGTCGGGGCAGCTTGATCGGCACATGCGGGAGTTGCGTGGCTGTCTTGAGCAGCGGGTCGGTGAGTTGGCAAGCGGGGTGGAGGCGTATCTGGGGGATGAGGTGGCGTTTGTGCGTCCTCGGGGTGGTGCTTCCCTCTGGCTGGAGAGTGTGCATCGGGTGGATACGGCGCGGGTGTTCAATCGGTTGCTGGAGCAGCGGATTGTGGTGGCGCCGGGGGAGTTGTTCAGTGTACGGGGGTTGCATCAGCAGTGTGTGCGGATCAGCGGGACGGTGGATTGGGATCAGAATATTGAGTCGATGCTGGTGGTTGTTCGCAATGCGTTGGTCCAAGAGCGGCTTGTTTAACGGTGCGGCTTATGCAGATCAAGATCAAAATCAAGGGCGTCGGCCTAACGGCCTCGGTTTCGCCTTCGGCGAGTTACTTGGAAAAGCACCCCAAGTAACCAAGGGTGCTTGCTCCTGGTTGGGCCCCTCGTACCTCGGGGTTCCTTCACTCCGGTCTCGCTCCGTGGGCCCGCCGCCATCCGCCATCCATGGCGGGGGGCGGCTCTCGCGGCATCCATGCCGCTCGGCCCACGGAGCGAGACCTGCGTTCAGCCTGCACCAATGTCGCGATTGGTGGCGTCTGGGATCTTTGCGTATGAAGATCAAGAGCAGATCAAAAGCTTCCCTGGTAGGACCGGCTTCAGCCGGGAAGAGGCCGGTAGGTGCGCCATCACTTATGATTGTTAAAACCAGCTTCAGACTGCACCCGTTGATCGTCCCCACGCTCTGCGTGGGTATGCATCCCCTGGCGCTCTGCGCCGAAATCTGTCCGCCAATCCATTTCCGTTTGCCTCGATGGCGTTGAGCTGTTATCTGTACGTCCGTCCAGTGTTCCGATCGACGGCCAGCCTTTTCAGTGACTTCCATTTCCGCTCTTTCCCCCGATACCTGCGCAGCTCCTGTCGAGCCTGTGGCGGTGGCGGCTGGCGATCCGGAAACGGGTTACCGGGTGGCGGTGCGGGAGTTGTGTGAGTTTACGGCGAAGGCGGGGGATCTGGATTTGCGGTTTACGCCGTCGCCCACGGCGCAGGAAGGGATTGCCGGGCATCGGACGGTGGCAGCACGGCGGGGGCCGCAGTATCAGGCCGAGGTGGCGTTGAGCGGGGTGTTTCATGAGCTGAGGATTCGGGGCAGGGCGGATGGCTACGATGCCGCGCTGAACCAGCTCGAGGAGATCAAGACCTACCGCGGCGACCTGAGCAGTCTGCCCGCCAACCACCGGCAGCTGCACTGGGCCCAGGCGAAGGTGTATGGCTGGCTGCTGTGCCAGCAGTTGCAGCTGGCCGAGGTCAATCTGGCGCTGGTGTACTTCAACATCATCAGTGAGCAGGAAACCCTCATTCAGCAGCGTTTCACGGCAGCCGAGTTACAGGGGTTTTTCGAAACTCAGGCCGGCATCTTCCTGCAGTGGGCGCGGCAGGAATTGGCCCATCGCGACGCCCGCGACCATGGGCTCAGCGCTCTGAAGTTTCCCCACGCCGATTTCCGCACCGGGCAGCGGGCGTTGGCCGAGTCGGTGTACAAGGCGGTCAGCACCGGGCGCTGTTTGATGGCCCAGGCGCCCACCGGCATTGGCAAGACCATCGGCACGGTGTTCCCGATGCTCAAAGCCGCGCCGACACGCAAGCTGGACAAGGTGTTTTTCCTCACCGCCAAGACCCCGGGACGCAAACTGGCGCTGGATGCCCTGAGTGTGATTGGTCGAAGCGCGCCGGAGCTGAGCCTGCGTGTGCTGGAGATGGTCGCCCGGGACAAGGCCTGCGAATACCCGGACAAAGCATGCAACGGGGACTCATGCCCGCTCGCCAAAGGTTTTTACGACCGGCTGCCGGCGGCGCGCAGCGAGGCGATGATCAAGCCGTGGCTCGATCAGGCGGGCGTGCGTGAGGTCGCGCTGGGCCATCAGGTCTGCCCGTATTACCTGAGCCAGGAGCTGGCGCGCTGGTCGGACGTGGTGATCGCCGACTACAACTATTATTTCGACCTCAGCGGCATGCTGTTCGGGCTCAGCCAGTTCAATCAGTGGCGGGTCGCGGTGCTGGTGGACGAGGCGCACAACATGGTCGAGCGGGCACGGTCGATGTACAGCGCGACCCTCGATCAGCACAGCATGAATCAGGTGCGGCAGAGCGCGCCGGAGCCGGTGAAAAAGGCCTTGCAGCGGCTCAACCGCGACTGGAATGCCCTGCACAAGGAACAAGTCGCCCCTTACCAGGCCTACGCCGCCACGCCGGCCAAGTTTCTCAACAGCCTCAATCTGTGCATCACCGCGTTCGGTGATTATTTCAACGAGCACCCCCATGCGGCCAACGGCGAGCTGCAGAGTTTCTATTTCGAGGCGATCCAGTTCGGTCGCATTGCCGAGCTGTTCGATGAGCACTTCCTGTTCGATATCAGCAAGCGTGAACTGGGCAGCAAGTCGCTGTCCCGGCTGTGCCTGCGCAATGTCGTGCCCGCGGGTTTTGTGCGTCCGCGCCTGACCGCTGCGATCAGTGCGGTGCTGTTTTCCGCGACCCTCAATCCACGGCATTTTTACCGTGACTTGCTGGGTCTGCCCGACACCACGGCATGGGTCGACGTCGAGTCGCCGTTTCAACGCTCGCAGCTGGACGTCGAAATCGTCAGCCGCATCTCCACCCGCTACACCCATCGGCAGGCCTCGCTGGCGCCCATCGTCGAGCTGATGGCGCAGCAGTTCGAAGCGCGGCCGGGCAACTATCTGGCGTTCTTCAGCAGCTTCGATTACCTCCAGCAAGTCGCGGAGTTGATGGAGCGCAGCCACCCGGCTGTTCCTGTCTGGAAACAATCCCGGGGGATGGCCGAGGCCGAACGGCAGGCCTTTCTCGATCGCTTTACCCCGGCCAGTCAGGGCATCGGTTTTGCGGTGCTGGGCGGGGCGTTCGGCGAGGGCATCGACCTGCCGGGGGCTCGGTTGATCGGTGCGTTCATCGCCACCCTGGGCCTGGCGCAGATCAACCCGGTCAACGAGCAACTTAAACAGCGCATGAGCCTGTTGTTCGGCGCCGGTTACGACTACACCTATTTGTACCCCGGCATGCAGAAAGTGGTGCAGGCCGCCGGCCGGGTGATTCGGGGTGTTGAGGATCGCGGCGTGGTGGTGCTGATCGACGATCGCTTCGCCGAGCGCAAGATCCAGCAACTGTTACCGGCGTGGTGGCAGCTATGATGAGGGGCAGCTAATTGTCTCAAGGCGTTACGGATCGATAGCCGAGCGCCACGGTCCAACTGCCAGTAAACTGCCGCGTCACTGGCATTTCTGGCGGCGTTTCAGGGCGTTTCCCGCCTGGTCGGGACTTTTTCTTTTTGTCATTTCCCTATTTTTCATCCACGGAGGTTTCGCATGAGTATCAGTCCATTCGCGGGCAAACTGGCGCCTGCAGAATTGCTGGTCGATCTTCCTCGTCTGGTGACGGCCTATTACACCGGTCAGCCCGACGCGTCGGTGGCGACCCAGCGTGTTGCCTTCGGTACTTCCGGGCACCGCGGCAGTTCTTTCGAATTGAGCTTCAACGAGTGGCACGTGCTGGCCATCAGTCAGGCGATCTGCCTGTACCGCCAGGCCAACGGCATCGACGGCCCGCTGTTCCTCGGCGCCGACACTCACGCACTGTCGACCCCGGCGGCCGCTTCGGCGCTGGAAGTGCTGGCGGCCAACGGCGTCAACGTGATGATCTCCGAGGGTGACGAATACACCCCGACGCCGGCGATCTCCCACGCCATCATCTGCTACAACCGCGGGCGCACGACCGGTCTGGCCGACGGCATCGTCATCACGCCCTCGCACAACCCGCCGGAAAGCGGTGGCTTCAAGTACAACCCCACCAACGGCGGCCCGGCTGACTCGCACATTACCAAGTGGATCGAGAACAAAGCCAACGAATTGCTCGCCGAACGCATCGTCAACGTCCAGCGCATCACCCACGAAAAAGCCCTGCGCGCCGACACCACCCATCGCCATGACTACATCAACACGTACGTGGCTGACCTGAAAAACGTCATCGACATGGACGCCATTCGTGGCGCCAACCTGCACCTGGGCGTTGACCCGCTGGGCGGGGCGGGCGTGCGTTACTGGTCGGCCATCGGTGAGCACTACGGCCTGAATCTGGAAGTGGTAAACAAGTTCGTCGATCCGACCTTCCGCTTCATGAGCGTGGACTGGGACGGCAAGATCCGCATGGACCCGTCCTCCAATTTCGCGATGCAGAGCCTGATCGGTCTGAAGGACCGCTTCCAAGTGGCCTTCGCCTGCGACCCGGATCACGACCGTCACGGCATCGTCACGCCAACCGGCGGCCTGCTGGCGCCGAACAATTACCTGGCGGTGTCGATCGATTACCTGTTTCAGAACCGTCCTGACTGGCGCGCCGATGCGGCCGTCGGCAAGACCGTTGTCAGCAGCGGCATGATTGATCGCGTCACCCAGCGTCTGGGCCGCCGCTTGTACGAAGTGCCGGTGGGCTTCAAGTTCTTCGCCGAAGGGTTGTACGAAGGTTCGCTGGGCTTTGGCGGCGAGGAGAGTGCCGGTGCGTCGTTCCTGCGTCGCGACGGGACGGTCTGGACGACGGACAAGGATGGTTTGATCCCGGCATTGCTGGCCGCAGAAATCCGCGCGCGCAAAGGCCGTGACCCGAGCGAGATGTACAAGGCGTTGACCGATGAGTTGGGCGAACCAGTGTCGACCCGCGTCGAGGCGAAGGCCAACTTCGAGCAGAAGGCGCTGTTGAGCAAGCTGTCGCCGGAGCAGGTCACGTCGACGGAGCTGGCAGGGGAGAAGATTGAGAGCATCCTGAGCAAGGCGCCGGGCAATGATCAGGCGATTGGTGGCTTGAAGGTCATTACCGAGAACGGCTGGTTCGCTGCGCGGCCGTCGGGGACTGAGGATATCTACAAGATCTATGCGGAGAGCTTCAAAGGTGAGGAGCATCTGAAGCGTCTGGTGGCTGAGGCGCAGGTGCTTGTTGACGGCGCGATAGCGCCTTGACGCTTTTGCGTCGAGCCTGAGCTCGTGGTGCGGCTGAGAGAGTCTGCCTAACGGCAGACATTTCGCCTTCGGCGAGTTACTTGGAAAAGCACCCCAAGTAACCAAGGGTGCTTGCTCCTGGTTAGGTTCCTCCTTCGTCGGAATACCCTCACTTCGACGACACTCCGTGGGCCCGCGCCGAACGGACATCCATGTCCGCAACGGCGCTCTCGCCGCATCCATGCGGCTCGGCCCACTCCGCGTCGTCTGCGCTCGGCCTGCACCCAAGTCGCGATTTGTGCTGTCTGGACTACCGCGTAGAAGATCAACAGCAACAGCAACAGCAACAGCAAAAGCTTCCCGGCTAAAGCCGGTCCTACAGTCAGCGCCAATTCCACTGATTGCACGCGTTGCTTTTGTGGGACCGGCTTTAGCCGGGAAGCCCTTGATCTGCTCTTGATCTTCATCCACAAGAATTCCAGACGACATCAATCGCGACTTGGGTGCAGGCTGAACGCAGGTCTCGCGCAGTGGGTCGAGCCGCATGGATGCGGCGAGAGCGCCGTCAGGACATGGATGTCCGTTCGGCGCGGGCCCACGGAGCGGGACCGGAGTGAAGGAACCCCGAGGTACGAGGGGCCTAACCAAGAGCAAGCACCCTTGGTTACTTGGGGTGCTTTTCCAAGTAACTCGCCGAAGGCGAAACGTCTGCCCCCAGGCAGACGCTCTTGATCTACCGCTTCTAAGCGACATCGACCAACACGATCTCGCTGTCTTCGAGGGCCGTCACCCGCAACACACGCTCATCCTCAACCGCCACACCATCCCGCGCTTCGGCACGCAGACCGTTGACCTCAATGACGCCCGTCGCAGGCACCAGATACGCCCGACGGCCTGCATCCAGCACGTACTCCGCCGTCTCACCGGCCTTCAGATTGGCAGCCACCAACCGGGCATTGGCCCGAATCCGCAACTCGATATCATCGTCCGCCTTGCCGCTCGCCAGGGTCACAAAACCCTCGCGGTCGCCTTTCGGGAATGGCTTGGCACCCCACGAAGGCGGAGCACCGACCTCGTCCGGCATGATCCAGATCTGGAAAATCCGCGTTTCCTTCGACTCCAGATTGTATTCACTGTGCGCCACGCCCGTGCCGGCACTCATCACCTGCACATCGCCCGCTTCGGTACGGCCACGGTTGCCCAGGCTGTCCTCGTGAGTGATTGCGCCCTCACGCACATAGGTAATGATCTCCATGTCCCGGTGCGGGTGACGCGGGAAGCCGGTGCCGGCTTCGATCACGTCATCGTTCCACACCCGCAGCTGGCCCCAGTTCATCCGGCTCTCGTCGTAGTAACTGGCGAACGAGAAATGGTGATGGGCATTCAGCCAGCCGTGGTCTGCGCCGCCAAGGGATTTGAAAGGTCGAAGTTGCAGCATGATCAGTTCCTCCGTAGCAGGGCCGGGCCTGTGGCAGGGCGCCGCTGGTGATGACTTGTCAGTCGATGGAGCAATGATCTATCAACTAAATATCGATAAAAAGCGTAAGTTCTGCATGAATGCGATCGGTTAATTCGATACGTAGGCCATCATGGGGCCTAGAAACACGCGGCCCTTTATCGGCTAACTCCCTGACCGCAAAGCATTTCACTGGAGCTGAAACGCGAATGGGGCGACCATAGGCGCCCTGTCGAAAACGCTGATACCCGGAGCCCGCGTGCCGCACGATTTTTCCGCCGAGCTACCCAACGAGCCAAACCAACTGCCTCCCGACCTGAATACCCCTGAACGCTTGCCGTTCTTCAAGCGGCTCGTTGCCCGCATGATGGGCAGCGGTTTGTCGCGCATGCAGGCGCAGCACGTGCCGTCGTGGCACCAGGGCCACGCCGATGGCTACCTCAACGGTCATGCCGAGGGCATGAACGAGGGTTACGCGGAAGGTCACCTGGATGGCATTGAAGAAGGCCGTCAGGTGCTGGTGATTCGCGACACCCGGCCCCTTGAGCACCGTGGTCCGAGGGTTGACGACCACCTGTTCGACGACTGGCGCCTGCCGCTGACCAACGAGCTGAAAAAGCGCATCAAGGCCGACGTCGCCGAGAAGCTGCCCGCTCACGCGCAACCCACCACTGCCCAGTGGAAGATGATTTTCAGCGACACGCCATCGACCTACGTGATTGCCGGCGCCGGGGCGGGCAAGTCGACGTCGCTGGTGTTGCGTGTGCTGTTGCTGAACCACTACCTGGGCTTTGAGCTGGACTCGATGACCGTAGTGACCTTCACCCGCGAGTCACGCAAGGATTTCATCAACAAACTCATCGAGATTATGGCGCTGTGGGGCCATGAGCTGACACTGCGTCAGGCCCGCGAGGTGGTGCGCACTTTCCATTCGCGGATCCTGCCGCTGGTGCGCAGCCTGCCGGGTTTCGAGCAATTGCAGGCCTTCGAGAACCTCAGCAGCCAGTCCGGCCAGCTGTTCGACGACAGCGCCGACAGCAACCCCTTCGACTTGCGCATCAATGACGCCCAGCGCCAACAGCTGAACCTGTGCTACCGGGATTTGTACGCCGCCAATCCGCGTTTTCGCGAGGTCATGGCGCCCCTGTACCGGCAGTCGCTGCAACTCAAGGAACTGGACCGCGATCACCCGGACGTGCAGAAGCGCATCACCGTGATGGGCCTGTCGTCCAAGCGCGACGAAGAGCTGTGCGACGTCATCGAAGACCTGTGGATTCGCGCTGGCGCGTGGCCGATTCAGGGCGTCGAGCCGATGCGCCAGACCGTCGAAGTCAGCGGCCTGACCTTCCACGTCCACGGTTATGCGGCCGAGCTGGATGCCTGGATTGTCCTGGGTTTCGACCCGAGCGAAGACCAGCACCTGCGCCGTCCGGACGCCAAGTTGCCGGTGTGGGCCGAGTGGGTGATCAAGCGCACCTTGTTTCAGGCGTTTTGCCGCAAGCCGGTCATCTGGCTGGAAAACTACCAGGCCTCGCGCGGCATGATGCAGTCGTTGTCCGGCGCGGCCGTGGCGGGGCCGGGGTTCGATTACAAAGTCAAAGGCGAGCTGAGCGCGGCGCCGTTGCTGGACTGTTTCGTCGCGGCCGCCAGCTTCATCGAAAACCTCGGGCTGGATGTGCCGGACGCCGTGGCGCAGATGAGCTTTTCGGATCAGGACCCCGACCGGTTTTTCTTCGAAGCGCTGAGCCTGTTCTGGAAGGCCTTCGAGAACCACCTGCTGGATCAATCACCGCCGGTGATGACCTACAACCGGATGTTTTCGCTGTTCGGTGAAAACTCGCCGGAAAACCTCAAGCTGGTCAGCGATGCCGGCCTGCGTCCGCTTTCGCATCTGATGATCGATGAGTTTCAGGATGTCTCGCCGCAAATCGTCTCGTGGATCCGCGCCAGTCTGCGGGAAATCCGCAGTCGCGGCCCGGCGCTGCATGTGGGCCGCGGTGCCCAGCGTTCATCGCTGCTGTGCGTCGGCGATGACTGGCAGTCGATCTACGGCTGGCGCGGCAGTTCGCCGAAATTCTTCATGGAGTTTCCCAAGGAGTTTTCCTCGCCCGCGACCACCAAGGTCATGCTCAGCGACAACTTCCGCAGCCATCAGCACATCATCGACGCCGCCGAGCACATCGTGCGTGCCGCGCCGGCGATCAGCGGCAAGAAGGCCCGCGCCAGCGGCCCGGTGCAGGAGCTGCTGCCGGTGACCGTGCTGGACCGCGACGATGAACGCTTGCTGGCCAGCCTGACCGAGCACTACCACGCCGGTGACTCGGTGCTGCTCTTGTACCGCAAAGGCAGCGAACGCAGCCGCTTGCCGGAAGCCTTGCAGGACCTTGCCGATGCCGATTACAGGCTGCCGCCTCAGGAACGTCGTCTGAAGCAACTGACCTATCACAGCGCCAAGGGCCTACAGGCCGACGCCGTGTTTCTGCTCGGGGATTGTCAGCATCTGACGCAGTCGCCGTACAAGAATCAGGTCTATCAGCTGGCCGGTCTGGGGCGGGAAGGGGATCTGGAAGCGTTCGACAACGCGCAGAAAGATGAGGTGTTACGCCTGGCCTATGTGGCGATCACCCGCGCCGTTCGCCACTGCTACTGGTTCATCGACGTTGCGGGCAATGACGACGGGAACATGCCGCGCGCCTCGGCACGGGTTGCAGGCGACAAGGCATTTTTCGACGATCGCCGAGGGGCTGCGGCACTCGCCACTCCACTCGGCGCATCCGTCGAACAGGGGCAGTACGCCCAGGTGGTCAGGCCCGATTGAGGTACAGAGAGCGCCTTGGAATGAAGGTCTCGACCTCCAGTTCAATGGCCTCGATGATGCGCTCCACGTCCGTCGCGTTCATCACGGTGGCGCAGGGAATGGCGGCGATGGCAATCACGGTCTCGCCGCTGGCCCGGTCAAAAAGACGGGCCACCATACTGCCGGGCGCGTCCATGTTGGCTTCGAAGCCCACCGGATGAAAATGCCAGCGCATCAGCTGGCAGGCGTTCGGGAATGTCACTTTGTTCATGGACCCACCTCGTTCAATCGAGCACTTCACAAGCTCCGCAGGGTAGGAAAACGGCAGGTCTGTTCAGGCCTCGGCAGCGATCGACACGTCGCGTGAGGAAGCCTGGCCCGCAGACCACGAGTCAGGTAAAGGTAGCACCGAGTTCTGACAGTGTCGGGAAATAAATCCTACACAATTGAGAATTTCATGTTTCGTTGATCTTTATCATGAATCGCTTATATGCGGATGCATGCTTGAACCAGCGCTGAATCGTTATAGCGATCTGAAAGCATCGTTAACGAGTTAGGTGGAAGAAATATATATCTCCAAATGCTCAAGGCGCCCGCATGAAAGTTGATGGGCGGCCGATAGCAGGGCGAGCGTCAATTAAAAGAATCGACGCAGCATCAGCCTTCCAGAGAGATCATCCATGTCGATAAGAAACATGAATATTGCGCCTCGCGCATTCCTGGGATTCGCGTTCATTGCCGCACTGGTCATTGGCTTGAGCGTTTTCTCGGTTCACAGGATGGCGCAGATACGCCAGACCGCCATCGACATGGAGTCCAATCAACTGCCGAGTATTGGTCATTTAAGTGGGATGCTGGAGAACAGCCTGCGCTTGCGCATCACCTCGTTTCGCACGCTGGTAAACCGAGAACCGACATCGCTACGCGAAACCGATGCGCGGATCGCCGAACTGATTGGTAAGTTGCAGACAGCCAAAAAAGCCTACGCCTCGCTCCCGGCCGAGGCTGATGAGCTGACCGTGTACAACCAGTTTGAAGCGACGCTGGCAACGTTCCTCGACATTCAGGCCAAAGTGCTGGACTTGTCGCATCAAGATAAGGTTGAGGACATGCGCGCATTGATCAATACCCGCATGAAAGAAGCCACTGACCTCATGGGTGTGCAGATCAACCAGTTGATCGCCCTGAACACGAAGAGCGCCACTGAAGCGGGAGAGATTTCCAGAGCGGAATATGAAAGCGCCAACCTGAGCATGATTGCTGTTTCAGTGGTTGCCGTCCTGCTCACCATCATGTTGGCGTGGTTGCTCACCCGAAGTATCGTCAACCCGATGACCCGAGCAGTTCGCGCCGCAGAAGAGATCTCATCGGGCGATCTGACCCGCCCCATCGAGGTCGACGGCAAGGACGAAGCGACTCAGTTGTTGCGCGCTCTGGCAACGATGCAGCGCAATCTGCGCCAGACCATCGAGCTGATTTCTGGCTCGTCCACCCAGCTGGCGTCGGCGGCTGAAGAGCTGAGCGCGGTGACAGAAGAGTCCTCGCGCGGTTTGCAGCAGCAGAACAACGAGATCGAGCAGGCGGCAACGGCAGTCAACGAGATGACTGCCGCCGTTGAGGAGGTCGCGCGCAACGCGGTGTCGACGTCCGAAGCGTCACAGCAGTCCAATCAGGCCGCACGTCAGGGGCGTGATCGGGTGGTCGAGACGGTGAAGTCGATTCAGGACATGACCCAGCAGATCCAGGCCACTTCCGGGTTGGTCGAAGGCCTGGCGGCCCAGGGCCGTGATATTGGCAAGGTGCTCGACGTGATTCGTTCGATCGCCGAGCAGACCAACCTGTTGGCGCTCAACGCCGCCATCGAGGCTGCGCGTGCGGGGGAGGCGGGTCGCGGGTTTGCCGTGGTTGCCGACGAAGTTCGCGCGCTGGCCCATCGCACCGCGCAGTCGACCACAGAAATTGAACAGATGGTTGCTGGCATTCAGACGCGTACCGGCGAGGCGGTGCACTCCATGTCGCGCAACACCGACAGCACCCGCACCACGCTGAGCCTGGCCAGCTCGGCGGGTGATGCACTGGAGTTGATCACTGAGGCCATTGCGCAGATCAACGAGCGCAACCTGGTGATCGCCAGTGCATCGGAGGAACAGGCGCAGGTGTCGAGGGAGGTGGACCGCAATCTGGTCAACATCCGCGACCTCGCCGCGCAGACGGCAGCGGGCGCGAACCAGACCAGCGCGGCCAGCCATGAGCTGTCGCGACTGGCGGTTGATCTGAAAGCAATGGTGGCTAAGTTTGTGATTTGACGAGTTAAGTCCGGGGTGCGCAAGTTTGAGGGGCTAACCCGATCCTGTGGGAGCCGAGCTTGCTCGCGAAGAGGCCAGTGAATCTGCTGGATTTCTGCGCGTAGAAATACCGCCTTCGTGAGCAAGCTCACTCCCACAAGTCCTGCGGCGTGCCCGAAATCTTGAGTTCACCTCAATTCTGTGGGAGCGAGCTTGCTCGCGAAGAGGCCAGTGAATCTGCTGAATTTCTGCGCGTAGAAATACCGCTTTCGCGAGCAAGCTCACTCCTACACGTCCTGCGGCGTGCCCAAGATCCTGAGTTCACCCCGGTCACCCCCCAGAGGTCCTGCGAGCTGGCTGATATCGCAAGCATTCCCATATCCCACAGAGTATCTATCAGCCATTCCACGCAGCGGGATTGACCAGATCCTTCGGTCGCTCGCCCGCCAGGGCCGCCAGCAGATTGTCCACGGCACAGCGGGCCATGGCCTCGCGGGTCTCGTGGGTCGCCGAGCCCATGTGCGGGGTCGCCACCACGTTGTCCATCTGCAACAGCGGCGAGTCCGGATTCACGGGCTCCTGCTCAAAGACATCCAGACCGGCCGCGCGAATCTGGCCGTTCTGCAGCGCGGCAATCAGCGCCTGCTCGTCCACCACCTTGCCGCGGGCGATGTTGATGAAGATCGTCTCCGGCCGCATCTGCGCAAACTGCTCGGCACCGATCAGCCCCTCGGTTTCGGCGGTCAGCGGCACGGTCAGGCACACAAAATCCGCTTCGCGCAGCAGGTCTTCCAGGCTGCGATAGCGGGCATCAAAGCGCGCTTCCACCGCCGGCTTGGGTGAGTGACTGTGGTAAATCACCGGCATCCCGAACCCGAAATGCCCCCGTTGCGCCACCGCTTCGCCAATCCGGCCCATGCCGATGATGCCCAGCGTCTTGCCATGCACGTCGGAACCAAAGTGCTGCGGCCCGATGTTCTGCTTCCACTGGCCGTCGCGGACCATGTTCGCCAGCTCCACTACCCTACGTGCCGTGGCCATGATCAGCGCGAAACCGGTGTCGGCGGTGGTTTCGGTGAGCACATCCGGGGTGTTGGTCAGCAGAATGCCGCGCCGCGTCAGGTACTCGATGTCGTAGTTATCGACCCCCACCGAGACGCTGGACACCGCTTTCAGCTTTGGCGCCAGGTCCAGCAATTCGGCGTCCAGCTTCACGCTCGCGCCGAGCAAGGCATCGGCGTGGGGCAGGGCGTCGCGCAAGCGTGCCAGGCCGTTGCTGGATTTCGGATCATCGATCAGCGTGACCTCGGCCTGGGCTTGCAGGCGTTGCATCAACGGGCCCGAGAGTTTTTTGTAGAGCACAACATGGTGAGTCATCTAAAGAGTTCCTGATCAGGAGTGGGCAGGCGCAGGACCAACGCCAGGCTTGTCGCTCAGCGGCCGGGCCTTGCTGTCCGGCTTGAGCAGCAGCGTCAGCACCACCGAGACCAGCAGCGCGCCGCTCATGAACAGGTACGACGCGCTCAAGGTGCCGGTGACGCCATTCAGGTAGCCGACGAGGTAGGAACCGGCGAACGAACCGAGCGCACCGAGGCTGTTGATCAGTGCCATGGCGCCGCCCGCGACGTTGGCCGGAAGGATTTCCGGGACGATCGCGAAGAACGGACCGTAAGGCGCGTACATGCAGGCGCCGGCGATGACCAGCAGCGAGTAGGACCACCAGAAATGTTCGGTACCCAGCGCGTAGGAGCCGTAGAACGCAACGGCGGCCAGCAGCAGCGGCGGCCAGACGAAGGCTTTGCGCTTCTGGGTTTTATCCGACGCCCAAGACACCAGCACCATGCCGATCACCGCAGCCAGATACGGCAGGGCCGAGAGCCAGCCGGCTTCGACCATGTCCATCTGCATGCCTTTCTTGATGATGGTCGGCAGCCACAGCACGAAGCCGTACACGCCGATGCTCCAGCAGAAGTACTGCGCGGCCAGCAACAGCACGCGCGGAGAGCGGAACGCCTCGGCGTAGTTTTTCACCGGCTTGATGCCGACCTGTTCGGCGTCGAGGCGCGCTTGCAGTTCGGTCTTTTCTTCAGCGGTCAGCCACTTGGCCTGGGCCGGACGCTCGTCCACCAGACGCCACCAGATAAACGCCCAGATCACCGCCGGCAGGCCTTCGACGATGAACATCCAGCGCCAGCTGAAGTGTGCGACCAGATAACCGGACACCACCGACATCCACAGCATCGTCACCGGGTTGCCGAGGATCAGCACGGTGTTGGCGCGGGAGCGTTCGGCCTTGGTGAACCAGTAGCAGAGGTACACCAGCATGGCCGGCATCACCGCCGCTTCGACCACCCCGAGCATGAAGCGGATGCCGATCAGCATGTAAGCGTTGGAAACGATGCCGGTCAGGGTGGCCAGGCCGCCCCACAGGATCAGGCTGACGAAGATGAGTTTCTTGACGCTTTTCTTCTGCGCGTAGATGGCGCCGGGCACTTGGAAGAAGAAGTAACCGAGGAAGAACAACGCCCCCAGCAACGACGACATGCCCGGGGTGATGTGCAGGTCTTCGGCCATCCCCGACGCGGCGGCGAAGCCATAGTTGGCGCGGTCCAGGTACGCCAGGCTGTAGGTGATGAAGACGATGGGCATGATCAACAGCCAGCGACGTTTGAGGCCGGCGTGTTTCACGGATTCGAGCAGCTTTTCCATTTCAGGCTCCCTGAGCATGTTGTTTTTGTCGCAGCAGGTGATGGAGGTTCGGTGTGTGTGAAAGCAAGGGTTCAGGCGCTCTGTCGTCGGGCGCCTGCCGAGACGTTGGCGGCATCGAGTGCGGCGCGGGTGGGCAGGCCTTCCATGTCGCCACGGCTTTGCACGACCTGGCTGCCGACCCAGTTGCCCCGGGCAGTGGCTTGCTCGAACCCGAGGTTTTCCAGCAGCGCACTGATCACCCCGACGGCGAAGCCATCGCCTGCGCCCACGGTGTCGACCACATTGGCCACCGGCACGCCGGGCAAGAACGCCTCATTGAGCTGAGTGCGGTAATACGCGCCCTTGGCGCCGAGTTTGATGATCACCGCCTCGACGCCCATGTCCAGGTAGAAACGGGCGATGTCAGCCGGCGTGTCGAAACCGGTGAGCAATTCACCCTCGGCCAGACCCGGCATGACCCAGTGGGCGTGGCTGGCGAGATGGTTCACTTCGCGGATCATCGTCGCCTGGCTCGACCACAGCGAAGGCCGCAGATTGGGGTCGAACGACACGCTGCGGCCGGCCTCGCGCATTTGCGTCATCAGCACGTGGGAAAGCTCCCGGCAGGTGTCGGACAGCGCCGCCGGAATGCCGGTGGCGTGCAGATGCCGCGCTTTCAGCAGCTCGGGAACGATGTCGTTGACCGACAGGTGACTGGCCGCCGAGCCGCGACGGAAATACTCGACCACCGGATCTGCGCCTTCCAGCTCCAGGGATTTGAACTGAAAACCGGTGGGGTGCGCGGCGTCCACGGTGACGTGAGCGCAGTCCACGCCTTCCTGTTGCAGGCTGTCGGTGACGAAGCGGCCCATGGAGTCGTTGCCGACCCGGCTCAGCCACGCCACCTTGAAGCCCAGCCGCGAGAGCCCGATCGCCACATTGCTGTCGGCACCGGCGATGCGTTTCTCGAAGTGGCGCACCTGCGCCAGATCTCCGGTTTGCTCGGCCACCAGCATGGTCATGGTTTCGCCGAAGGAGAGAATATCGATCTCAGACATGGCTCAGCGCCTCCGTTTCCGTTGCGTTGGAGTGAGTGGGTCGCGACTGGCCAAGGCGGGCGAGCAGGGCAACCTGTTCGCGGGTCACCTCCAGCAAGTCGTCGCCTTGCAGCGGGTACTCGATGGCGCGGGGCAGGTTTACCGGCATGTGCTGGATGAGCAATTCCCACTGTTGCAGGTCGATTGAAGCAGGCGGCACGGCGATGAGCTTGCCTGACGCGCTCCGGGAGATTGCCTTGCAGTGCAGGTATTCGACGTAACGGCCCAGCTGCTGGGCGGCGTCGCGGGCGGACTGCTCCTGCCAGCGCCAGTTGCCGATGTCGAAGGTCATGCCAATGGGCATTTGCAGCGCGGTGATCTGCGCGAAGAACTCCACGAAGGGCTCAATGCGGCCGCCCTGTTCGGTCTGATCGTTTTCCACCAGCAAGTGAACGTCGTAGGGCGCCAGGCGATCAGCCAGCGCGGCGACGTCGCAGTGCTCGCCAAAATGCCCCAGCGACACTTTGAGCCAGAACGCACCGCACGCGGTGGCGCGCTCCAGGGTCGATTTCAATTCGGGGTTCGGTTGCGTGTCGCCTTCGAGCCACAACTCAAGGGGCGCCGAGTACAGGCACTCCAGGCCTTGAGCCTGAATGGCGCGGGCAAGGGCAGGGAAGTCTTGGTCATGAACGCCGGGGCTGAACAGCTCTTCGCGCAGCTCGATACGCTTGACGCCGGCATCAACGAGTAGCGGGATGAAACTGGCCTGGCCTTGGGTACGTACACGATCGGCACCGAAGGCGCCGAGGCTAATGGCAACGGATGGTAGGGTCATTATTATTGTCCTCTGAAACCGGTTACATTTTTGTTCGAACGAGCGAACCGGGTAAAAGTTCGTGTCGGCGTGCAGGGTCTGACCTGCGGTATCTGTGTGGGATGTCAGGTCTGTCGTCGGGTCGAGCCCCGCGCGATCAACTGCGCGGGGAAGTCGTACAGCCGCACCGGCTCCTGATCCCCACGCAGTCGATTGAGCAGGCATTCGAAAGCGGTGATGCCCATCTCATGGGTAGGTTGGGCCAGCGACGTGATGCCGCTGCCGACCAGCGGGTACCAGTCCAGCTCGTCGAGGGCGATCAAGCCGATGTCGTTGAACAAGTGACAGCCCAGCTCATGCAATTGGCGGGTGGTGATCAGGGTTGCGACGCCGTTGGCGGTGAACAGCGCTTTGGGGCCGGGGCCTTCTTGCGCGAGGAAGTGGCGCAACCGATCGCGTAATGATTCGCCGGTTTCGCAGACCTGCCCATGCATGTCGGTTCGCTCGGCGATCTGTTTCTTGAAGGCGTCCATCCGCTCGATCCGCGAACTGGTGCCGTCCTGGGGTTCGGTGACCATGAGTACATCGCGATAGCCGGCGTCATGCAGATGATCCAGCGCCTGCCGGACTGCCGTGACGTTGTCGAGACCGACGAGGTCGCTGTGCAGTTCATCGACCTTGCGGTCCACCAGCACCATCGGCAGTTCGCGGTGCAGTTCGCGCAGTTCGTCGAGGTGATGGCCGAGGGTGTTAACGATCAGGCCTTCGATGTTGTAGGAGCGCAGGGCGGCGAGGTGCAGGCGTTCCTGTTCATCGTCGCGGTCGGTGTTGCAGACGACGAGGCTGTAGCCGTGTTTGCGGCAGGCCGTTTCGACGCCGTGCATGACGGCGATGGAGTAGGGGTTGCGGATGTCGGCGACGAGCATGCCGATCAGGCGGGTGCGGCCGCGTTTGAGGCCGCGGGCCATTTGGTTGGGGCGATAGCCGAGGGTGTCGATGGCCTGTTCGATGCGTTTGGCGATGGCATCGGACAGCAGTTGCCGGTCATCGCCGATGAAGCGCGAGACACTGGCCTTGGAGACGCCGGCGAGGTCGGCGACGTCGTTCATGGTGACGCGGGTGCGCGTCGGGGTGGAGATGCTGTTCACGGCCTGGACCTTATTGGATTTATCAGCAGGCTTATGGGGGAGAGCGGTAGGGCTCTGAAACCGGTTTCAGGAGACACCAGATTGTGGGGTGGCGTCAATATGGCTTTAAGAGCATCTGCCTAACGGCAGATATTTCGCCTTCGGCGTTTTTCAGATCAAGGGCGTCTGCCTGGGGGCAGACTGTTTCGCCTTCGGCGAGTTACTTGGAAAAGCACCCCAAGTAACCAAGGGTGCTTGCTCTCGGTTTGGCCCTTCGTTCCTCAGGGTTCCTTCACTCCGGTCTCGCTCCGTGGGCCCGCGCCGAACGGACATCCATGTCCTGACGGCGCTCTCGCCGCATCCATGCGGCTCGGCCCACGGAGCGAGACCTGCGTTCAGCCTGCACCCAAGTCGCGATGGGTGTCGTCTGGGCTTTTTGCGTAGGAAGATCAAAAGCAGATCAAAGGCGGAGCAAAGCAGATCAAAGGCTTCCCGGCTGAAGCCGGTCCTACAGTTGGAGGCGATTCCACAGGGTGTACGCGGTGCCTTTAGTGGGACCGGCTTTAGCCGGGAAGAGGCCGGCTCAGGCGCCGGCATTTTTTGCTGATAGCACGCCCCTACCTGTGGGAGCGAGCTTGCTCGCGAATGCTTTATCTCAAACACCAGATATCCGTTGAATGTACCGACCCCTTCGTGAGCAAGCTCACTCCCACAAGTCCTTACCGCATGACCCGCTGTTGATCTGCTTTTGATCTTCGTACACAAAAAGTCCGGTCACCGCGAAACGCGACTTTGGTGCAGGCCGAACGCAGACGACGCGGAGTGGGCCGAGCGGCATGGATGCCGCGAGAGCGCCGTCAGGACATGGATGTCCGTTCGGCGCGGGCCCACGGAGCGTCGTCGGAGTGAGGGTATTCCGACGAAGGAGGAACCCAACCAGGAGCAAGCACCCTTGGTTACTTGGGGTGCTTTTCCAAGTAACTCGCCGAAGGCGAAACAGTTTGCCGTTAGGCAAACGCTTTTGATCTTAGCCTTTGAAAGTATCCCGCCAGGCCAAAAACCGCCGTTCCAGCATCGCCAACACCCCATCGGTCAACTTGCCCAACACCGCCAGCACAATGATCGCCGCCAGCACAATGTCGGGCCTCGACGTCTCGCGTCCGTCACTGAGCAAATAACCCAGCCCCTTCGTCGCAGCGATCAACTCCGCTGCCACCAGAAACATCCACGCCAGACTCAACCCCGAGCGCAAGCCGGTAAACAGACCGGGCAGGGCGGCGGGCAAAAACATATGCACAATCATCTGCCGCTGACTGAAGCGAAATATCTGCCCGACCTCCACCAGCTTGCGATCGATGTTGCGAATCGCCGCCACGCCGTTCAGGTACACCGGAAAAAACGCGCCGATGGCAATCAGCACAATCTTGGAAGTCTCGCCAATACCCAGCCACAGCAACAACAGCGGCACCCAGGCCAGGCTCGGGATTGAGCGCAGGCCGGCGAACGTCGGCTCCAGATACGCTTCCGCCTCGCGACTGAGCCCGACCCATGCCGCGAACACCAGCGCCAGACCCGCACCGATCACGAACCCCGACAGCACCCGCGTCAAACTGGCGCCGATGTGTTTCCACAGCGCGCCGTCGGCCAGGTCCGTCAGCGTCGTGGAGATTTCGCTGGGCGCCGGCATCTGGTAGGACTGCACCCAGCCCACGCGGACGGCAATTTCCAACAACAGCAAAAGGGCCACCGGCACGGCAAGCCCCTTCAGGCGGGTTTGCCCATTCCCACGTGCACGCCGCACAACCGGTTGCGCGTCCAACGCCTCGTCCTTCAACACCTGAGCCCTGGGGCTGACGCTGCTTCCGATACCGCCGCCACTGACTTCGCTGCCCCGCGCGTTGCTCATGGCTTGGCGACGACCGCGTTGCCGAAGCTCGGGTCGATCAACTGGTCGATGACCTGATCGACGTTCGTCCCTTTGCGCACCAGCGCTTCGGAAACCAGAATCGGCGCGGCGGCCTTCGACGCGGTCACGTCTTTGTCGGTCAGCAGCGGGCTGCCGAGGTCAGTGCGGGTCAACTGCAATTTGGCGACATCCAGCGGCAGGCCTGACTCGGAGGCGAGCAATTGGGCCAGCTCGTCCGGATTTTTCAGCGACCATTCCCGGGCTTTTTCGTACGCGCCAAGGACGGTTTTGATCGCTTCAGGGTGTTCCTTCGCATAACGCTCGGTCACGCTGACCACGCCGAAGCTGTTGAAGTCCTTGTTGCGATACAACAAGCGCGAGCCGGCCTGTATTTCGCTCGCGGCCATGTGCGGATCGAGCCCGGCCCAGGCGTCGACGTCGCCTTTCTCCAGCGCAATACGGCCGTCCGGGTGTTGCAGATGCAAGAGTTCGACGTCGTCCTTGGTCAGCTTCGCCTGCTGCAAGGCGCGCAGGGTAAACAGGTAAGGGTCGGTGCCTTTGGTAGCGGCGATTTTCTTGCCCTTCAGATCGGCAACGCTCTGCAGGGTCGAATCCTTGCGCACCACCAGCGCGGTCCACTCGGCGCGGCTGTAGACATAAACCGATTTGATCGGGCTGCCGTTGGCCCGCGCCAGCACCGCCGAGAGACTGGCGGAGGAGGCGAAGTCGACGCCGCCGCTGTTGAGGTATTCCAGCGAGCGGTTGCTGCCCTGGCTGAACACCCAGCTGACTTTGCTGTATGGCAGGGCTTTTTCCAGCCAGCCAAAGTGCTTGAGCACCAGACTGACCGGCGAGTAGTAGGCGTAATCCAGGTGCACCTCGGCCGGTGGCGCCTCGGCAGCCTGGACCAGCGGCTGTAACGTCAGTGCAAGCGCGCCGGCGAGTAGTTTGAAGGACGTCGGCAGACGGGAAAGTGCGGTCATGGGTGAGTGTCCAGTCAAGGGGCGGAAGCTGCGCACGGCTGCTTATGACGAAATCAGCAGTCGGAGCGAATCGATCTGCTTGATTGGAATATTGCAGGCTTTGTGCCATTGGCGAGGCGCCGCCCAGGTCCCCTGATTGCGGGGCCGGGCAAGTGGGAAAGTGCTACCGATGCAACAGTCTGCTGATCGACTGTTGCTGGGCAAACAGCGGCAATCTCCGCCGTCCGAAGACTCAGCACGCTGCGCTGCGCTGCGGGTTGTCAGCCGACGCGCAGAACCGCATGCTGGCGCTCCACCGTTGCAACAGGGCCTCTCCGAGCATGTCCGCCGTCACTGCCCGTTCCGCCGATTCCGCATCGCGCCGTTCTGCGATCATTCTCAGCTTGTGCCTGCCCAGCGACGTGCTTCTGTATCTGTTGCTGCCGATGAACGCCGGGGCCTTCGGCATCAGCCTCGCCCAAGCAGGGATCCTGCTGGCGGCCAACCGGCTGGTCCGGATTTTCGGCTACAGCTATGTCGTACGTTTCTACGCCGCGCGGGGCGATCGCGCGGCCTTGACGCTGGCGGCCCTGGTATCGGCGGTCTGCGCGTTTGGCAACAGCTTCATCAGCGGGTTCTGGTGGTTGCTGATCCTGCGACTGGGCTGGGGCCTGAGTTACGCGGCGCTGAACCTGTCGACCCAGGCATTGGCGACCTCGGAGCCAGGTGGAGCGGCACGTCGGGCGGGTCGATCCCGCGCGATGATCGCCATCGGCCCTATGCTGGCACTGCCCATCGGCGCGCTGATCAGCCTGCATTACGATCCGCGGCTTATCTTTTTCATCCTCGCGCTGTGTTCCCTTGGAGCGGTGTGGTTTGCGCGTGGGCTGCCCGCTGCGCCGCATCCCTTGCCCACTTCCGCCGGGCGCCGTTTCAAGCGGCCGGACAGTGTGGCGCTGTGGTCGTTCGTCGAGGGCGTGGCGCTGGACGGGCTGTTCATCTTCGGGTTGTCGCTTCAGGCGCAGACGGTGCTCGGCGGCAATGCGGTCTTTATCGCCGGTGTGTTGCTGGCCCTGCGCTACGCCTCGGAGATGCTTCTCAGCCCGTTGGGCGGGCGCGCGGCTGACAGCTTCGGCGCTGTGCGCATGCTGGTGGTGCTTTCCGCCTCGACCGCACTGGCGTTGACGGCCTTCGGCTTTCACTGGCTGATCGTCGGCGCCGGCGCGATTCTGATCCTGCGGGCGTTGCAATTGCCATTGGTGACGACCCTGGTCGCCGAACGCAATCCGGGGCCGGGCAGGGTTCAGGCGCTGGCGGGCAATGCGGTGTGGCGCGACGTCGGTGCAGGCGTCGGACCGCTGCTCGCCGGGGTGTTGCTGCCGTGGGCTTCCCCTGCATGGATTTACACCACAGCGGGGGTCGCCGTGCTGCTCAGCGCGGTGGTCTGCAGTCGATACAAACCGGTGCCCCAAAACAACACACTCTGACCGTTCGGCGATTAATTCGGCAAATCAGGCGCTTGCGTGCAACCTCTTGAGCGTTTTCTGATCTGATGGGCATTCGTTATACGGAAATATTTGCTTGCCATACTGCACCGAGCCGCACGCTGACAAGGACGTTGCATCGGGCGTCACGCCCATCACGAGCCATCAGAACTCCATGCCGATATGAGCCTTTCAACACCTCCTCTGTGGTCCCGCGCGATGCAGCGCATGACCTATTTTCTGTTTCCGACCCTCCTCATCGCTTCCGCCATTTTCTGGTTCGCCGCCGGTAAGGGGGTTCATGCCGAGGCCAAGAACGGCACCCAGACCCTGGTGTTTCTGCGCCACGCCGAGAAGCCCGAAACCGGCCTGGGTCAGCTGAACTGCCAGGGCCTCAATCGGGCCATCGACCTGTCCACGGTGCTGCCGAATACCTTCGGCAAAGCCGATTTCATCTTCGCGGCCAACCCGAGCCGTCATGTGGAAGAGGGCGAGCACGATCATTCCTACAGCTACCTTCGCCCCCTGATGACCGTCGGCCCAAGTGCCATAAAGCTGGGCCTGCCGGTCAATATCGATTTCGCCGCCAACGACACCGGTGATCTGGCCGATGAGCTGATGCGCGACAAATACCACGACGCCACCATCTACACCGCCTGGTCCCACGGCTACTTGCCGGAGCTGATCAACAAGGTCGCCGAGGAAGCGTCTGGCGAGAAGGTCAAACTGGTCAACGACTGGGTCGCCGAGGACTTCGATTCCGTGCTGGTGCTGACGCTCAAATGGAACGACGGCAAAGCCACGCTGCAGTATGAAAACTACAAGCAGAATCTTGACGGCGGTGCTGTGGGCTGCCCGAGCTGACAGAGATGCACGGGATCCGTCGTAGAACACGATCCCTGTAGGACCGGCTTCAGCCGGGAAGAGGCCAGTGCGATCACCCTCATTCTTGCGTTGTGATCCCTGACGCTTTCCCGGCTAAAGCCAGTCCTACAGTTAGAACGCGATTCCATGTGGGACCGGCTTCAGCCGGGAAGAGGCTAGTGTGATAACCCTCACTATGCGTTCCCGCCCGAAAAGTTTGTGCGCCTCCATCGATTACGCTAGCGTCAGCCGACCCTGACTGCCGGCAGTTCCCCCATGCTTCAACCTCTCCAGCCCCACGCCTCGCGCCTGATACCCTTTCACCCACCGTTTGACTGGCAGCGCATGCTCGATTTCTTCGCGGCGCGGATGACGGCGGGCGTGGAGGCGGTGGTCGATGGGGTGTACCTGCGCAACATCGATTTCAAGGGCAGCCTCGGTGCTTTGTCGGTCGCACTGGCGCCGGACGGGCAACATCTGCTGGCGACCGCCCACGGCGAGGTGAGCCAGCACATTGATGAGCTGATCGTGCCGGTGTCTCACATGTTCGATCTGTACGCCGAACCTCACATCATTGACCACGCCCTGTCGCAAGACCCGTGGCTGGCATCGCTGGTGCAGCGTCGTCCGGGGCTGCGTGTGCCGGGATCGTTTTCCGGGTTCGAGCTGGCGGTGCGCACGGTCGTCGGGCAGCAGGTCAGCGTCAAGGGTGCAACCACGATTGTCGGTCGTCTGGTGCAGCGCGCCGGGGTTCAGGTCAGCGAGGGTCTGCATGAACAGCTGGGGTGGCGATTCCCGACGCCGGATGCCCTGGCGCAGGCCAACCTGGACAAGATCGGCATGCCCGGCAAGCGCGTCGATACCCTGCAGCGTCTCGCCGCAGCGGTGGCCAGTGGCGAGCTGTCCCTTGACGTGCGCCATGGCGACCTCGGCGATGTGCGGCGACAGTTGCTGGCCATGCCCGGCATTGGCCCCTGGACCGTGGAATACATCGCCATGCGCGCCTGGCGTGACCCGGACGCCTGGCCCGCCGCCGATCTGGTGCTGATGAATCTCATGACCCTGCAGGAGCCGAGCCTGCTGCGCCTGCCACAGCACAAGGCGCGGGCCGACGCCTGGAAACCCTGGCGCGCCTACGCCGCCATGCACATCTGGAATTCCGCGGCGGATGCGGCGGGCAAGCAGAAGGGCGGCTGACCGGCGAGTTCGAGCGCAAGAACCGGGTGGTTCGGGAAGGGCGCGCGAGTAGTATGTCGACGTACGGACGATTCCAGTTAATCCCGGCGCGCCCGTATCGAGAGTAAAAACCAGCGCAGGAGCCAGACGATGACCTTCACCTACCGTTTCATCGATTCCCCGGTTGGGCAGCTGAAACTGATCGCCAAGGGCCCGCGTCTGGCCGCCGTGCTGTGGGAAAACGACCGCCCGAACCGCGTGCTGCTCGGAGCCATGAGCGAAGATGACGGCAGCGATATTCTTGACCGGACCGAACGCCAGCTCGCCGAATACTTTGCAGGTCGCCGTCAGCGCTTCGAGCTTGAACTCGAATTCCATGGGACGGATTTTCAGCAGAAAGTCTGGCAGGCCTTGCTGAATATTCCCTTCGGCGAAACCCGCAGTTATCTAGACATTGCCCTGCAGATCGGCAACCCCGCCGCCGTGCGCGCGGTCGGAGCCGCCAACGGCAAAAACCCCATCTCGATCATCGCCCCCTGTCATCGGGTGATCGGCAGCTCCGGTGCGCTGACCGGTTTTGCGGGTGGCCTCGATGCCAAGCACCTGCTGCTGACCCTGGAGGGGTATCAGCCGGTACAGCGGGGAAGGCGCGTCATGGCAGTGGCTTCGACCCAGGCGTCACTGTTCTGAATCAATCGCTTCACGGTTTACGCAAAGCTTCACGCAACACGCCGCTTGAAAACGTACGCAACGGCCGACCCTTAAATCAATGGAGATGATCATGCCCGGTTCCGCTCAGACGTTTCGCTCACTGCACCACCAATCCACCGTTTTGCGTCTGCCCAATGCCTGGGACGCGGGCAGCGCGCGGCTGTTCGAAAGCCTCGGCGCCACGGCCATTGCGACCACCAGCGCCGGGGTCGCCTGGGCCCAGGGCTATGCCGATGGCCGGGTGTTTCCGGTCGGCATTGCGGTCAGCGTCGCGGCCAGCATCGCGCGATTGATCAAGGTGCCGCTGTCGGTGGACATGGAAAACGGCTATTCGGACGACCCGCAAACCGTTGCGGAGAACGTCAAGCGGGTGCTGGACGTCGGGGCGATCGGCATCAATATCGAGGACGGTTCCGACGCGCCGGATCTGCTGGCCCGCAAGATCGAGGCGATCAAAAGCATGGCGGCCCGTAACGGGCTGGACGTCTTTATCAATGCCCGCACGGACGTTTACCTGGCGAGTCTGGTCCCTGATGAGCTGCGCCTGGAGGAAACCCTGAAGCGAGGCCAGCTTTACAGGGAGGCGGGTGCGGACGGCCTGTTCGTCGCGGCCCTGGTGGATGTCGAGCAGATCAAAGCCGTCGTTGCAGGCATCGGTCTGCCCCTCAATCTGCTGGCGCGACAGGGACTGCCCGCCGCCGATGCGTTGGCCGCATTGGGCGTTCGCCGGTTGAGCGCCGGATCCAGCATCGCCCAGACCCTGTGGGGACAGGCCGAGCAACTGGCACGGGGCTTTCTGGAGGAAGGGCGCTCGGAAACGGTCATCGAGACCAGCCTCGCGTATCCGCAGATTCAAGCGCTGTTTGAGCGCTAAAGAAAGGGCTTTTGAGCAGGGTGGTGATTCCCCGTATTCGCCGCTCTGTTACAAAAATTGCAGCCGGATCGACAAGAGGCGCTAGTCAGGTTTAGTCGAGAAGAGTACAAATGTGCTCCATGACGACCCTATCCCCAAAACGCGCTGCCATCCTCACGTTCATTCGAGATCGCATCGCCCAAAATGGCCAGCCTCCCAGCCTGGCTGAAATTTCCGAAGCCTTCGGATTTGCTTCCCGCAGTGTCGCGCGCAAGCACATCGTGGCGCTCACCGATGCCGGTTTGATCGAAGTCACCGCCAATCAGGCCCGCGGCATCCGGCTGGTGGACACCCGTCCGCGGCCGCAGATGCTCGACATTCCCGTCCTCGGGCGGGTAGCCGCCGGTGCGCCCATCGGCCCCGACCTCGATAACCACGACACCTTCACGCTGGACAGCCGCACCTTCATGCGCGTCCCGGATTACCTGCTGCGGGTGAGCGGGGACTCTATGATCGACGACGGCATCTTCGATGGCGATCTGGTGGGCATCCTGCAAAGCGCCGACGCCCGCGACGGGCAGATCATCGTGGCCCGGCTGGACGGCGAAGTGACCATCAAGCGCCTTGAGCGCGGCGATGATCAGCTGCGCTTGCTGCCGCGCAACCCTGCGTATAAACCCATCATTGTTCGGCCCGACCAGGACTTCGCCATCGAAGGTGTGTTCTGTGGCCTGGTGCGCCGGGAATGATGGGCGCGGTGGTCAGCCTGGACGCGCTGCTGGACGAGCGGCGCGTCTGGAAGGGGCGTCAGCAGGTTGCCTCCGTGGCCGCGCAGCCCACCGGCCATGCGGCCCTCGACGCGGCGTTGCCCATGGGGGGCTGGCCCCCTGCGGCGATGACCGAAGTGCTGGTCGCAGCCAACGGCAGTGGCGAGTTGCGGCTGATGTGGCCAACCCTGGCGCGGCTTGCTGACAGCGGCGAACGCATCGTGCTGGTCGCGCCTCCCTATCTCCCCTATGCCCAGGCCTGGCAGATGGCGGGCATCGACCTGAGGCAGTTGTCGATCATCCACGCCAACGAGCGCGATGCCCTATGGGCAGTTGAGCAATGCCTGCGCTCGGGCAGTTGCGGCGCGGTGTTGTGCTGGCCGACCAAGGTCGACGACCGCGCCCTGCGTCGGTTGCAGGTGGCCGCCGAAACCGGTGAAACCCTGGCCTTTGCCTGTCGCGGGCATGAGGCGGCCGCCAATCCGTCACCGGCCGCGCTGCGTATTGCCATCGACGCGCGCCCCAGTCAGTTGCGGGTGCTCAAGTGTCGCGGCGGGCTGCCGCCTGCTTCCCCCGTTCCGTTCACTGCTGACGCTTGAGGTTGCCATGCTCTGGGCTTGTGTCCTCCTGCCGCAGCTGGCGCTGGACGGCGTCATACGTCGTCGCGAAAACCCTGAAGAACCGCTGGCGCTGATCAGCGGCACGGCGCAGCGCCGGGTGCTGCAGACGGTCAACCCGGCGGCCCGGGCAATGGGCCTGCGTGCCGGCCAGTCGTTGACCGCAGCCCATGCCATGACCCGTGAATTCGCCACCGTCGAATACGACCCCGACGAAACCGAGCGCTGGCATCGTTTGCTGGCGGCCTGGGCCTACCGTTTCAGTTCCCATGTCAGCCTCAAGTACCCGCGCGTGCTGTTGATGGAGGTTGAATCCAGCTTTGGCCTGTTCGGGCCGTGGCCGGTCTTCGAAGCGCGTCTGCGTCAGGAACTGACCGAGCTGGGCTTCACCCACCGCATCGTCGCGGCACCCAATCCGCTGGCGGCCCGCATGCTTGCCAACGCCCATGATGGTCTCGCCGTGACCGATGGCGACACGCTGCATGAGGTGCTGGCACAGATGCCGGTCAACCGCATCGGCCTGCCAACCGAGGTGGCCACGGCCCTGGCGCGCATGGGCCTGCATCGCGTGCGACAGGTTCAGGCGTTGCCCCGTGACACCCTGGCCCGGCGTTTCCCGGCGGCGGTCCTGCAACACCTCGACACGCTGTTCGGGCGCCGGCCCATGGGGCTGGAGTGTTATGTGCCGCCGGACCGTTTCGATACCCGTATCGAGCTGAATTTCGACGTCGAATCCCATCAGGCGCTGCTGTTCCCGCTCAAGCGCATGATTGCCGATCTGGCGGTGTTTCTGGCCGGGCGCGACAGCGGCGTGCAACGTTTCGTGATTCATCTGGAACACGTGCCAAGCGTCGGCAGCGTGGCCCCGGACACACAGATTCCCGTCGGCCTGCTCAGTGCCGAGCGCGAAGCCAACATGCTGTTCGAGCTGGCGCGGGGCCGTCTGGAGCAAGTCGAAGTGCCGTCGCCGGTGCGCGCGTTGCGATTGCAGGCCAAGGATCTGCCGGCCTTCGTGCCCACCCACCGCGAGCTGTTCGACGACCGTCCGCAGCAGACCATGCCCTGGGAGCAACTGCGCGAGCGTTTGCGCGCACGGCTTGGGGATGAAGCGGTCGCTGGCCTGGGCTTCAATGCCGACCATCGTCCGGAACACGCCTCGCTGCCCGCTTGCCCGAACAAGCCGCTGGTGCTGACCCATAAAGTGCCGCGCCCCGGCTGGCTGTTGCCTGAGCCCGAGTTACTGACCGAGCCGGGCGTGCGCGTGCTGGCCGGGCCGGAGCGCATCGAGTCGGGCTGGTGGGACGGCGGCGACGTGCGCCGCGACTATTACCTCGTCGAAACCCGCAACGGCCAGCGCGGCTGGGCGTACCGCAGCGTCGGCGACAGCAGCCTGTTGCTGCACGGCTGGTTCGCATGAGCGGGGCATACGCCGAGCTGCATTGCCTGTCGAACTTCAGCTTCCAGCGTGGGGCGTCGAGTGCGAAGGAGCTGTTCGAGCGGGCCAAACTGCATGGCTATCAAGCGCTGGCGATCACCGATGAATGCACCCTGGCGGGCATTGTGCGGGCGTGGCAGGCGGCGAAGGAATGTGAACTGCCGCTGATCATCGGCAGCGAAATCACCGTCGAGAACGGGCCGAAAATCGTCTTGCTGGTGGAGAACCTCGCCGGTTACCAGGCCTTGTGTCGCTTGATCACCCAGGGTCGGCGTCGTAGCAAGAAAGGCGAATACCGCTTGCTGCGCGAGGACTTCCAGCCGCCGCTCTCGGGGCTTTTGGCGCTGTGGCTGCCGGATCTTGAACAGGACGTCCCGACCCGGCGGAAACAAGGTGAATGGCTGCGTGGGATTTTTCAGCAGAATCTGTGGCTGAGTGTCGAGTTGCATTGCGGTCCGGATGATCGAAAGCGTCTGAACACCTTGCTCGGCATGGCACGGGCCATGGCGATTCCTGCCGTTGCCAGTGGCGACGTGCACATGCACGCCCGCGGTCGTCGGGCCTTGCAGGACACCATGAGCGCCGTTCGCCATCACACCACCGTGGCGGAGGCAGGGCATCGGCTGTTTGCCAACGGCGAGCGGCATTTGCGACCGCTGTCGGTGCTGGGCGAGCTGTATCCGTCGAGCCTGCTGATTGAAACCGTGAACATTGCCCGGCGCTGCACCTTCGACCTCAGTGAGTTGCGCTACGAATACCCCCATGAGCTGGTGCCGCCTGACCAGTCCCCCAGCAGTTGGCTGCGGCACCTGACCGAGCAGGGCGCCAGCCGTCGCTGGCCTCAGGGCGTGCCGGAGGTCGCCCGCAGCAACATCGAAAAAGAGCTGAAAGTGATCGCGGCCAAGCGTTACGAGAGTTACTTCCTCACGGTGCACGACATCGTCAGCTTCGCCCGCGAGCAGCATATCCTCTGCCAGGGTCGGGGCTCGGCGGCCAACTCCACGGTGTGTTTTGCCCTGGGCATCACCGAGCTGGACCCGTCAAAAAGCAATCTGCTGTTCGAGCGTTTCATCTCCGAAGAGCGCGACGAGCCCCCGGACATCGACGTGGATTTCGAGCACGAACGGCGCGAGGAAGTGCTGCAATACGTGTTCCGTCGATACGGCCGGGGCAGGGCGGCGCTCACCGCCGTTGCCAGTACCTACCACGGTGCGGGGGCCGTACGGGATGTGGCGCGGGTCCTCGGTTTGCCGCCCGACCAGATCAACGCCCTGGCGGACTGCTTCAGCCGCTGGAGCGACAGCATGCCGCCCGCCGAACGCCTGCGCGAATCCGGTTTCGAACCCGACAGCCCGATCCTGCGGCGGGTACTGACGCTGACCGGCGAACTCATCGGCTTCCCCCGGCATCTGTCCCAGCACCCCGGCGGCTTTGTGATTTCCGAGCATCCGCTGGAAACCCTGGTGCCCGTGGAAAACGCCGCCATGGCGGACCGCACCATCATTCAGTGGGACAAGGACGACCTCGATCTGGTCGGCCTGCTCAAAGTCGATATCCTCGCCTTGGGCATGCTCAGCGCCCTGCGCCGGACCTTCGATCTGGTCAGGGGTTATCGCGGTTACGACCTGACCCTCGCGACCATCCCCGCCGAGGACAAGCCGACCTACGACATGATCACCCGCGCCGACACCATCGGCGTGTTCCAGATCGAGTCGCGGGCGCAGATGTCCATGCTGCCGCGCTTGAAACCCAACACCTTCTATGACCTGGTGATCGAAGTCGCCATCGTCCGCCCCGGTCCGATTCAGGGCGGAATGGTCCATCCGTACCTGCGCCGCAAGAACGGCGAAGAAGAGGTAACGTACCCGTCCGATGAACTGAAAGTGGTGTTCGAGCGCACATTGGGCGTGCCCCTGTTTCAGGAACAGGTCATGCAACTGGCGATCGTCGCTGCTGATTATTCCCCCGGCGAGGCGGATCAACTGCGCCGTTCCATGGCCGCCTGGAAACGCCATGGTGGTCTCGAGCCCCATCGGATCCGCTTGAGCGAGCGCATGAAGGAAAAGGGTTACCCGGACGAGTTCATCCAGCGCATTTTCGAGCAGATCAAGGGCTTCGGCAGCTACGGCTTTCCGGAATCCCACGCCGCCAGTTTCGCCCTGCTGACCTACGCCAGTTGCTGGCTCAAGTGCCACGAGCCGGCAGCCTTTACCTGCGCGCTGATCAACAGCTGGCCCATGGGTTTTTACAGCCCCGATCAATTGCTGCAGGACGCCCGCCGCCAGCAGATCGACGTGCACCCGGTGGACGTGCGTTACAGCGACTGGGACTGTTCGCTCGAGCCGGTTGCCGGCCGCGAATACAATCAGAACCTGGCCATTCGCATGGGCCTGCGCATGATTAAGGGGTTCCGCCAGGAGGACGCCACGCGCATCGAACAGGCCCGTGGTGTCCGAGATTTCAAGGACGTGGCCGACCTGTGCATTCGCGCCGAACTGGACAACCGGGCCCGTGCTGCCCTGGCGGATTCCGGTGCCCTGCGCGGGCTGGTGGGGCATCGGCATCGGGCGCGCTGGGAGATCGCCGGCGTCGAGATGCAACGGCCGTTGTTCGGCGACGACTGTTTTGGCGAAGAGGCCCAAGTCGCGCTGCCGCTGCCGAGTGTCGCCCAGGACCTTGCTGCCGATTACGACTCCCTCGGCACCACACTCGGCCCGCACCCGCTGGCCTTGCTGCGCCCTAAACTGGCAGCGAAGCGTTTTCGCAGTTCCAAGGATTTGCTGGATGAAGAACATGGCCGAAGCTTCAGCGTCGCCGGGCTTGTCGTCGGTCGACAACGGCCCGGCACCGCCAGTGGCGTGACCTTTGTGACGCTGGAAGACGAACACGGAATGATCAACGTCGTGGTCTGGCGTGATCTGGCCGAGCGTCAACGCAAGGTGCTGGTGGGGTCGCAGTTGATGCAGGTGTTCGGCAAGTTCGAATTCCAGAAGGGCGTGCGTCACGTCATCGCCCAGCGATTGTTCGACCTCACGCCGATGCTCACCGGGCTCGACGTGCGCAGCCGGGATTTCAAGTGATGCGCAGGGAAACGTCGAACATGACGTGATTGCCGAGATGCCGGGGATAAACATTGTGGGAGCGAGCTTGCTCGCGAAAAGGGCCGTCCATCCACAGAATCTTTGGCGGCTGGAATGCTGTCTTCGTGAGCAAGCTCACTCCCACATGGACCGCATCTGCTGCGCGATACCGTGGCGTCTTGACGACGGGCAATCCCCCAGAAAATGTTCACCTGCCCGATCCTGATTTCGGGCGACGCGTTTCTCCGCGACTCAGATCTCCACCTTCACCGCCCGCCCGGTCTTGATCGATTCGATGGCACAGTTGGCCAGATGCAAGGCTCTCAAGCCGTCGCGGGCATTGGTGGGCAAGGTTTCGTTGCCCCGCACCGCGTCGATGAACTGGTTGAGCTCGATGCGATACGAAGCGGCATAACGCTCGAGAAAGAAATTCTCCAGCGGCTCACGCACTTCGGTCTGCGTGGCGCTGTAGCTGCGCACGGTGCTCGGGCGATGGTTGTCGTTGAGGATCATCCCCTTGGAGCCGAACACTTCCAGGCGCTGGTCATAGCCGTACACGGCTTCGCGGCAGCAATTGATGTGGCACTGTTTGCCGGACGCGGTGCGCAGCAGCACCATCACGCTGTCGTAGTCGTCGATTTGCGCCAGTGCGGGCTCCACCAGTCGGCTGGCGATGGCGATGACTTCGGTGGGTTCTTCGCCGAGCAGCGTGCGCGCGGTGTCGAAATCATGGATGGTCATGTCGCGGAAGATGCCGCCGGAGTGGGTCAGGTATTCCACCGGCGCCAGACCCGGATCCCGGCTGGTGATGACCACCTGGCGCACCTCGCCGATGTCCCCGCGGGCAATGGACTTGCGCATCTGCAGGGTGTCGGGGTCGAAGCGGCGGTTGAAACCGAGCATCACTTTGCCGTTCAGGCGCTCGATCTCTTCCACCGCGCGGGCGGCTTTGGCGAAATCCAGATCAATGGGTTTCTCGCACAGTACGGGTTTGCCTAGCTTGACCGCCCGCAGCATCAGGTCGATGTGGGTGTCGGTGGGCGTGCCGATGACAATCGCACCCACGTCGTCACGGGCAATGGCTTCGGCGCAGTCATAGGCCGCGGCGCAGCCCAGCTTTCCGGCGAGGGCGTCAACCCCTTCGCGCCAGGGGTCAGCGATCACCGTGAGTTGCACGTTGGGATTGGCGGCCACGTTGGCTGCGTGAATGTTGGCGATACGGCCTGCGCCGAGGACAGCAATGCGTAGCATGGGGGGATCTCCGGGATTGTTGTTATGGGGTGATCGGCGTAACGGGTGCGGCTGCACATCAGTGCGTCAGGTTGAACGGCGTGACCACCTGCACGTGGGAAACGGGAATCGGCACCGCCTTCCACAGGCGATGAAACTGCAGGATGTGCAGAAACGCGTTGCGGGCGTCGACCTGCAGGTTGTGATCGATGATCGCGGCAATCTTTTCTTCCGCCAGCAGTTGGCGGTTTTCCTGATCGAGGTCGTGGCCGATGAACACCTCAAGGGGGCGATCCAGTGCGGCGAAGGCATCGACGATCGCGCGGTTGCCGCCGCCGACGCTGTAAATGGCCTTGATCGACGGATTGTCCTGCAGCGCTCGAGTCACTTTCTCGAAAGTCGGCTCATGCACCCCGAACCCTCCGGTGACGTCGACGACGCGCAAATGCGCCGCACGGCTGCGCAGCCAGGTGCGGAAACCCATTTCTCGCTCTTCCTCGCCACGAAACAGCTCACTGCTGATCACCACGGCCACGTCCTGGGCGGCATCGTCCAGCCAGCGCGACATCAGGTACGCCGCGGTCTGCCCGGCAGTGCGATTGTCCATGCCGATGTAACCGATGCGCTCACTCTGGGGCAGATCGGAAACAAAGGTCACCACCGGCACACCCGCCGCCGTGGCCTGATTCACCGCTTCGTTGATCGGCAATTCATCCGCCGCCTTGATGATCAGGCCCTGACTGCCTTTTTCGACGCAGCGCAGAATCAGGTCGTGCATCTGCTGTGTGCCGATGGCCTGATACAGGTGAAAGCGCGGAAAGATCCGAAACGGCGCCAGACTGCCGAGCTGGGCGAGAATCGCCTCCTGCACCGCGTCGCTGAAGCGCTTGGGCGTGTGCAGGATGACGTCGATATGAAAGGTGCGGCCCACCGCAGGCCCGGATTTTTCCTGGGCTTCGAGTTCTTCGAGGGCTTGATGAATGCGGCGGTGGGTCTGGTAATGCACGCTGCCGCGCTGATGCAGGACGCGATCGACCGTCGCCTTGCTCACGCCGGCCTGGGTTGCGATCTGCTTGATGGAAAAACGTCTGGCGCGGTCGAGCATGTGAATCCCCTGAAGCCTCTCGATGAGGTCTTGTTGAGGTCGATTCGGGGCCTCGGTGAGGCTGTCGCAATGCTAGCCGCAGTTCTATTGCTTGTACAGATGGAAATTAAATTCCAAATCAGGGACGTTCGTTAATCTCTGAAAGCCCTTGGCACGGGCCGTGCTTTGCTCAAATCCTTTAGAAGTCAATCACTCGCCAGGAGCACCCATGTTCAAAGACTATCCCGCTGCTTATCAGGTCAGCAAAGGCTCGGCTCTGCAGGTCGACACGGCGTTTTATCAACGCATCCGTGAGGCGCAGGACAGCCGCTCCCTGGTCGAGCAGTTCGAAGTGCCGATCCGCACCGGGCGGGCGTGGAAGGTCAAGGCCGGGCAGGTGTTCCGCGTGACCACCCCGGTGGGCCCGCAAGTGGGCGACTTCAATGTCTGGAGCGCCGACGACCCGCGCGAACGCATGTGGGCCGCGCGCACCCGGCAATTGCAGGGCGCCCATGTCACAACCCATGACCGGTTGTGGTCGAACCTGCCGTTCCTGCGGCCGATGGTCACCATCACCGACGACAGCCTCGCCAGCTATGGCATCGACGAACATGGCGGTCGGCTGCATGACCTGCTCGGCACCCGCTGCGATCCCTACGTCAACAAGATGCTCACCGGCGAAGACTTTCACCATCACTGCCATTCGAACCTGACCCGCGCCGTGTTGCCCCACGGCCTGACCGAATTCGACGTGCACGACGTGCTGAACATCTTTCAGTGCACCGGCTTGAATCACGACGATCTTTATTTCATGAAAGCCTGCCCGGCCAAACAGGGCGATTACCTTGAGTTCTTCGCCGAAATCGACCTGCTCTGCGCGTTGTCGACGTGCCCCGGCGGCGACCTTTCATTGCCAATGTGGGGCCCGGATGCTCAGGACCCGCTGACCGTGTGCCGGCCGTTGGGCGTCGAGATCTATGACATTGATGCGGCGTTGCTCCAGGGCTGGGAGCAGCCTAAACGCGCGGCCTACAACGGTCTGCACGGGTTGAAGATCGACAATGCTGACTGGGAGAAGTAAGGCGGTTGGGATGCTGGTTTTCCAGTGACAGACCCTGCGGGCCAGTCACCGCGTTCAGGCATCCCGCAACAAGTCGTGGGCGTTGAGCAGGCGCCAGGCGATTTCGGGGTTCTTTTCGAGGCCCCGGCGAATTGCCGCAGGGATCGCGGCGCGGGTCTTGCGGCACATGCCGGGCAATTCGGCAATGTCGATGACCATGCCGCGCATGCTGCGCACTTCATTGAAGCCGGGAGCGATATCCAGGCGGATGCCGAGCTGGTCAAACATCCGCTGTTGCAGGCGCTGCAGATCTTCCAGCGTGGCGATATTCTCCAGACGCTCAAGAAGACGTTTTTCTTCCTGCCGGGTCAGGCGAAGGATGCGCACGTCAGCACCCTCCAGCTCCAACAGTCGGTCGCGGTCGCATTGACAGGCGCCGGGCGGGCAGGGCGAGCGGATCGGCAATGGGGAATTCATGGGCTCCGATCATAACCATGGGTGGAGGGGATTTATAGCTGTGGCACGGGCAATCGCGCCGAAAACTTGAAGGGCTAATTTGGTAAGACCAATAGCTTAATTATCTAATTGGTCTTGCCAATGGTCGGGCGGCTGTGTAGTTTTTTCCTGCAGCGCCGCACTTGTCATCGCCCAAGCCACTGCAACTGCGGTCCGCGCTTCCGGAATTCATCAGCCACCTCACAACAACAAGATCACTGCCCGGTAACCTGCGGCTCTGGCCGTTTCAGCGACGCCGGCGTCCCTTGTCTGGAGAGAGAAGATGCTCACCGTCGTCTGCGAAAAACCCGGTTCCCTGCTGGCCCTCGACCGTCCGAAACCCGAACGCGCACCCGGCGAGACGCTGGTTCGCATCAAGCGGGTCGGGGTTTGCGGTACTGATTTGCACATCTTCAACGGCAACCAGCCGTTCCTTGAATACCCCCGGGTCATGGGCCACGAGTTCTCCGGCATCGTCGAGCAAAGCGAGGCGGGCAGTGGCCTTGAGCCCGGCGACGTGGTCTATGTGATGCCGTACCTGTCCTGTGGCGACTGCATCGCCTGTCGCCAGGGCAAGACCAATTGCTGCGTGCGCATTCAAGTGCTGGGCGTCCACCGCGATGGCGCGTTCACCGAATACCTGAGCCTGCCCCATGGCTTCGTGCTCAAGGCCGACGGTGTCACGCTGGATCAGGCGGCCATGATCGAGTTTCTGTCCATTGGCGCCCACGCGGTGCGTCGTTCGGACGTGCAATCCGGCCAGCGAGCGCTGGTGGTCGGCACTGGCCCGATCGGCATGGCGGTGGCGATTTTCTCCCGCCTGCGTGGGGCGAAAGTCACTGTGCTCGACACCCGCGAGGACCGCCTGACGTTCTGCAAGCAGCATCTGCAGATCGACTCGGCCGTGCTGATCGGCGCAGACGACAAGGAGCAACTGGAGCAATTGACCCAGGGCGAGTTTTTCGATGTGGTGTACGACGCCACCGGCAACGCCAAGGCCATGGAGCGCGGTTTCGAGTTCATTGCCCACGGCGGCAAGTACGTGCTGGTGTCCATCGTTCGCGACACCATCAGCTTCTCCGACCCTGAATTTCACAAGCGCGAAGCGACCCTGATGGGCAGTCGCAACGCTACCGTCGAAGACTTCCGCTACGTCGAGCAGTGCCTGCGCGACGGCCTGATCCCCGACGCAGCGCTCAACACTCACCGCATGGCCCTGAGCGAAGTGACCGAACGCTTCACCACGCTGCTCGACCCTGCCCAGCGGGTCGTCAAAGCCATTGTCGAATGCTAGGAGGCGCGGGCATGCACGCGACCCCGTTCACCCCCATTCTGCAGTTCGGCACCAGCCGTTTTCTTCAGGCCCATGCTGACCTGTTCATTTCCCAGGCCCTGGAGAAGGGCGAAGCGCTGGGCAGAATCACCGTCGTGCAAACCACCGGCAGCGCCGACAGCGCCCAGCGAGTTGCGGCGTTGGCCGGTGGCACGGGGTATCCGGTGCGCATTCAGGGCGCGGAAAGCGGTCGCACGGTGGATGAGGAGTATTGGTCCACATCGATTGCCGGCGCGCTGCAAGCCGGTCCCGACTGGACGTTGATTCGTCAGGCGATACGGCACGACGTGCAGGTGGTGATCTCCAACACGGGCGACAAAGGCTACGTGCTGGACGCGGCGGACACGGCGTCTTGCCTGGCCGCCGAGGCGCCGACGCCCCAGAGTTTTCCGGCGAAACTGCTGGTGTTGCTCCATGACCGCTGGCAGGCGAACCCTGATGCGCCGCTCTCTCTGTTCCCCTGTGAACTGGTGTCGCGCAACGGCGACGTGCTGCGCGATCTGATCATTGCGCTGGCGGCGGAGTGGGGCATCGATAGCGGGTTTGCCCACTATCTGCGCGACACCTGTCGCTGGGCGAATTCGTTAGTTGATCGCATCGTCTCGCAGCCCATTCAGCCGGTGGGTGCCATTGCCGAGCCGTACGCGATCTGGGCGATTGAGCGTCAGCCGGGGCTGGTGCTGCCGTGTACGCACCCTTGCGTAGTAGTGACGGATCAACTGGAGCAGTACGAGCAGTTCAAATTGTTCATGCTCAACCTCGGGCACACCTGGCTGGCCGAGCGGTGGTTGAAGGATGGCAGGCCGTCCGACGAAATCGTGTTTCAGGCGATGAACGACCCGCTGCTGCGCGAGAGCCTGGAGGATCTGTGGGAGCGGGAGGTGCTGCCGGTGTTTGCCGCGAAGGGCCAAGGGGATCAGGCGCGGGATTATCTGGCGAGTGTCCGTGACCGCTTTCTCAACCCGTTCTTGCAGCACCGCATTGCCGACATCGCGCAGAACCACGAAGAGAAGAAACGCCGCCGGTTCTTGCCGGTGGTGGAGATGGGGCGGGGGATCGCCGGGTTGGAGCAGCCGAAGCTCAAGGGGGCGTTGGCGGATTGATTCCCGGCTAAAGCCGGTCCTACTAAATGGGATGCATCCATTGATGATCGTCCCCACGCTCCGCGTGGGAATGCCGCCCGGGACGCTCCGCGTCCCCTCGTGTGACGCAGAGCGTCAGGGGATGTGTTCCCACGCGGAGCGTGGGGAACAATCATAAATTAAGGTTGTTCACCGCCCGCAAGGCCACCTGACAAGGCGCCCCAACGCCTGTGATATCCTCCGGCGCATCTTGATGGAACGTGATTGATGACCGCGCCAAGCCCAGCCCCCGAACGCCGCCTTTACCAGATCACCGCCGACCGATTGCGCGAGCACATTCGCAAGCATGGCATCGCCCCCGGCGCGCGGCTGCCGCCTGAACGTGATCTGGCGCAGTTGCTCGGGGTCTCTCGGCCGTCCTTGCGCGAAGCCCTGATTGCCCTGGAAATCGAAGGCAGCGTCGAGATTCGCATGGGTTCCGGCATCTACGTCTGTGAGCACCTGCTGGGCGTCAAAGGCAAAACCCGCACCCTGGGCGAGAGCCCGTCAGAGCTGATGCAGGCCCGGGCGTTGATCGAAGGCGAGAGCGTGATGCTGGCCTGTCTGCACGGCAGCAAAGCTGATTTCCGCTACCTGCAGGGGTGCATCGACAAGATGCGCGAGGGTGCGCTCAAAGGCGTGCCGGCTCTGGACGACGACCGCAAATTCCATCAGCGCCTGGCGAAAATGAGCGGCAACTCGACCCTGGTGCGCATCATCACGTCCCTGTTCGAAGAGCGGTACAGCCCGCTTACCGCCCACGTCAGCGAACACTCCGAAACCCGCGAAACCTGGGCCATGGCGGTGGCCGAGCACGAAGCCATCCTGCACGCCGTGCAGACCCGCGACCTGATCGGCGCCCAGACCGCCATGCGCGAACACCTGCGCCGGTCCGAAGCGCGCTGGCTGGACGGGATGGACGCGGAGTTGCGTTAACAGTCGCCCGCCGCAAGGCGGTGCTGTTCAAAGGTCCTCAGCCTCACGCCATGGTCTTGCGAATCCCTTCCCACAAGCCATTCAGGTACACCGCGCCCAGCGCCCGGTCGTACAGGCCGTAGCCCGGTTTGCCGGTTTCACCCCAGATCATGCGGCCGTGGTCGGGGCGGTAATAACCCTCAAAGCCGGTCTCGACGTAGGCCTTGACGATCTCCGCCATGTCCAGCGAGCCGTCTTCCGAGCGGTGGGCGGTCTCGTAGAAATCACCGGCTTCGTTGACCTTCACATTGCGCAGATGGGCGAAGTGAATGCGTCCCTGACCGCCGAATTCCCGGACCAGCGACGGGATGTCGTTACCCAGATCGGCGCCGAGGGAGCCTGAACACAGCGTCAGGCCATTGGCCGGGTCATCGACCATCGCCAGAATGTGCGCCAGGTCCTCGCGGTTCTTCACCACCCGTGGCATGCCGAACATCGAGCGCGGCGGGTCGTCCGGGTGCAGGGCCATCTTGATGCCCGCATCTTTCGCCACCGGAATGATTCGCTCCAGAAAATACGCCAGTCGCTCGCGCAAAGTGGCCTCGTCGACCTGAGCGTATTCGTTGATCAGCGCGCGCAGGACTTCCGGCTCGTAGCTGACGTCCCAGCCGGGCAGGCTGATGCCGTTGTCGAGATTCGCCTGCTCGATTACCGCCACGTCGAACGCCAGGGTGGTCGAACCGTCCGGCAGCTCCATGGCCAGGGTCGAGCGGGTCCAGTCGAACACCGGCATGAAGTTGTAGCAGACCACCTTGATTCCGCAGGCGGCCAGGTTGCGCAGGGTCTGGCCGTAGTTGTCGATCAACTGATCGCGGGAAGGCAGGCCGCGCTTGATGTCTTCGTGGACCGGCACGCTCTCGATGACCTCCAGCTCAAGGCCGTGGGCATTCACCGTGGCTTTCAGGGCGGCGATTTTCTCCAGTGGCCAGACCTCGCCCACCGGGATGTCGTAGATGGCGGAGACCACGCCGGTCATGCCGGGGATCTGACGAATATAGGGCAGGGTGACGGGATCGCTGTCGCCGTACCAACGGAAGGTCATTTTCATTGCGCAGTCCTTGTTGTTATGGGGAGCGGGCCGCTCAAGACCGCCTGTGCTTCATTGAAGCCGGCCGGAGCGTGGCGTGCGCAGCAGCATAGATTGGTCAGGCCAAATTATGCAAATCCCGACCGTCGAGCCATAAATCGGCAAATAAATCGCCTTTTCGATTTCCATAACCCGGATTGCGGGTCTAGTATCGGCTGCATTCGGATATTTGGTCAGGCCAATTCTGCGGTTCCCGAAGGATGCTTTATCCCTCGGTAAACAGCGTGTGAATCAGGGCCCGGACGCTATACGAAGCTCTAACGACGTCTTACTCATAAAAATAATTAGGAGGACTCGCCATGCAGAAAGGGCGCTGGTTGGTAATTTTTCTGTGCTTCCTCGCGGTGGCCATCAACTACATCGACAGGGCTAACCTCGCGGTTGCCGCCCCCTATATCCAGAAAGAACTCGGTTTGGGCTCAGGGCAAATGGGCCTGCTGCTCAGCGGTTTCTTCTGGACCTACGCACTCATGCAAATGCCGTTTGGCTGGTTCGTCGACAAGGTCGGCGCGCGCATCGCGCTGCCCCTCGCAGTGGCCTGGTGGTCGCTGTTCACGGCGGCCACGGCGGCGGCCGGCAGCCTGGCGGCGATGTTCGGTTGCCGCCTGATGCTCGGCGTGGGGGAGGCGGGGGCGTATCCGTCCTGCGCGAAAATCGTCAGCCAGTGGTTCGACGTCAAGGAGCGCGGCTTTGCCACCAGCATTTTCGACAGCGGCTCGCGGGTCGGCTCGGCGTTGTCCATTCCCCTGGTGGCGCTGATCATCGAGCTGTGGGGCTGGCGCGCGTCGTTCATCATCACCGGCGCAGTGGGTTTGATCTGGGTCGTGGGCTGGTTCCTGGTCTACAAAGAGCCTCAGGCGGTTGCGGCCATCGAGCAGCATGAGGCGGGCAAGGCGGCGACCCACGCCGCACGGCCGAAAGTGAAATGGGCGTCGCTGTTTCGTCACCGCACCCTGTGGGGGATGATGCTGGGCTTCTTCTGCCTGAACTTCGTGATCTATTTCTTCATCACCTGGTTCCCCACCTACCTGGTCACCGAACGCGGTTTCTCGCTGAAATCCCTCGGAACGCTCGGCACCATTCCGGCGATCGCGTCCATCGTCGGCGGCTGGATCGGCGGACTCACCTCCGACGCGCTGTACCGTCGTGGCTGGAGCCTGACCGCTGCGCGCAAGACCTGCATCGTCGGCGGCATGCTGATGTCGTCGAGCATTTCCCTGTCGGTGTTCGTCGATGGCACCTACGCGATGCTCGGCTTTTTCAGCCTGGCGTACGCCAGCCTGGCGTTTGCCGGCGCGAGCATCTGGTGCCTGCCTGCTGACGTTGCGCCGACCCCGGCCCATGTGGCGTCGATTGGCGGCATTCAGAACTTCGCGTCGAACACCGCCGGCATCTTCATCACCACCTTCACCGGCTTCATGCTGGTGATCGGCAACGGCTCGTTCACCGCGCCGCTGCTCACCGCCGGGGCGTTTGCGCTGTTAGGGGCGTTCAGCTATCTGTTCATTGTCGGCAAGATCGAGCCGTTCTCCACGACGCCGGAGGATGCCGCGCCGCTGGATGCATCGGCAGTCGCCCAGCGCACCTGAGTGTTGAAATGGATGCGGGCCTCACTTCTGTGGTGTACCCACTGACGCTTTCCCGGCTAAAGCCGGTCCCAGAAGTCGTCGTTCCAGCCAGTCCCATTGAATGCACGCGGATGGTTTAGTGGGACTGGCTTTAGCCGGGAAGAGGCCAGTGCAGGCACCGCCACCTTTGCGGTGTAACCACCGACGCGTTCCCGGCCGCATCCGCTTCACACCCCTTCGGCTTTCACCGCCGCGCGAATCGCCTCCAGCAGCATCTGGCACGCCGGGTTGTCGTTGTCCGAGCGCCAGACCAGGTGCAGCTCGCTCTGCACCCCCTCGCCGAGATCGATGTCGCGGAACGTCACACCCTTGAACACCACATTGGCGGCGCAGCGGGGCACCAGCGCCAGGCCCATGCCGGCATTCACCAGCGCCAGAATCGTCAGCGACGAACCCAGCCACTGCACGTACTCCGGCGCCACTTGCGCCGAGCGAAACATGCCGGTGAGCAGTTCGTTGAACGGTGGGTAAGCCGAGTGGGAGTACATCAGGAAGGGCTGGGCGTCGAGGTCCTGCACGCCGATGTTCCGGGTGTTGGCCAGCGGATGACTGCTGGGCACCGCCAGCACAAATGGCTCGCGGACCAGGCATTCGGTTTCATAACCGGGTTGCAGCAGCGGCGCGCGCACGATGCCCAGATCGATGCGCCGGGCGCGCAGGGCTTCATGTTGCTGATAGGTATTGAGTTCGGTCAGGGAGATTTTCACGTGGGGCTGGTTCTGCCGCGCTTCGGCGATCACCCGTGGCAGAAACTCGTACACCGCGCTGCCGACGAAGCTGATGGTCACCGAGCCGATGTCGCCCTCGGCAAAGCGCCGCGCGGCGATGGCCGCCTGATGCGCACGTTCCAGCAGCGTCTGGGCTTCGATGAAAAACGCCCGGCCCGCCGCGGTCAAGGCGACGCTGCGGGTGTTGCGGTTGAACAGCTGAACCCCCAGGGAATGCTCAAGCAGCTGGATCTGCCGGCTCAGCGGTGGCTGGGTCATGTTCAGCCGTTCGGCAGCCCGGCGGAAGTTGAGTTCGGTGGCGACGGTGGTGAAGCAGCGTAGCTGGGCAAGCTCGAACATTGATCTCTTCCGGGTATCAATCAACAGTCAATCTAGATTAGACGGGAACAATGCGGCGGTCCATGATCGGCCCATCACCTGCATTCCCCACGCTCATCCCAAAAAAAATACAAAGACCGGGAGTCGCACCTTGAACCGCACCGTTCCCACGCCTGAACCCATCAGCAGCGCCGATCCCACTGTTCTGGCCCGCGCGGCTGCGAAAGTGAAGCGTCATGTGTTGCCGTTGTTCGTGATCATGTTCATCGTCAACTACATCGACCGGGTCAACATCGGCTTCGTCCGCAGCCACATGGAAACCGACCTGGGCATCGGCGCCGCTGCCTACGGGCTCGGCGCCGGGCTGTTTTTCGTCGGCTACGCGCTGTTCGAAGTCCCGTCGAACATGCTTCTGCAACGCTTCGGCGCCCGCGCCTGGCTGACGCGCATCATGTTCACCTGGGGCGCAGCGGCGATGGCCATGGCCTTCGTGCGCGGCGAAACCAGTTTCTATGTGCTGCGCTTCATCCTCGGCGCGGCGGAAGCGGGGTTCTTCCCCGGCATTATTTATTACTTCACCCAGTGGCTGCCTTCCAGCGAACGCGGCAAGGCCATGGCCATCTTCCTCAGCGGCTCGGCTATTGCGTCGGTGATTTCCGGGCCGGTGTCCGGGGCGTTGCTCGGCGTCAGCGGCATGAACCTGCACGGCTGGCAGTGGATGTTCATCATCGAAGGCTTCGCCTCCATCGCCCTGTGCGGTTTTGTCTGGTTCTGGCTGCAGTCCCATCCCCGGGATGCCAAATGGTTGAGCGAAGAAGAGAAGGGCGCGCTGATCAGTGCCATCGACGCCGAACAGCGCGCCCGTGAAGCGGCGCAAGTGATCAAGCCGTCGATCTTCAAGCTGCTCGCCGACCGGCAGATCATGCTGTTTTGCTTCATCTACTTTTCCGTGGCCCTGACCATCTACGGCGCGACCTTCTGGCTGCCGAGCATGATCAAGAAGATGGGCAGCCTCAGCGATTTCGAAGTCGGCCTGTTCAACTCGATTCCGTGGATCATCTCGATCATCGCCATGTACGGCTTCGCCGCGCTGGCGGCTCGCTTCAAGCATCAACAGGCGTGGGTTGCGGTCACCCTGGTGATTGCCGCGTGCGGGATGTTCATGTCCACCGTCGGCGGGCCGATCTTCGCCTTCGTCGCCATCTGCTTCGCGGCCATCGGTTTCAAAGCGGCGTCCGCGCTGTTCTGGCCGATTCCCCAAGGCTATCTGGACGCGCGCATCGCAGCGGCGGTGATCGCGCTGATCAACTCGATCGGCAACCTCGGCGGCTTCGTGGCGCCCACCGCGTTCGGCTTTCTGGAGCAGAAAACCGGCTCCATTCAAGGCGGCATGTACGGCCTGGCACTCACCTCATTGGTGGCGGCCGTGGTGATCTTTTTCGCCCGTACCACACCGAAAGGCGACCCACACCGCCCAAAGCTTGAGGACGCTGCGCCACTGCGAGCAGCCGCGTCGCTCAGCTCATCGTCAAGCGTCAAACCCTAGCCTCACACCCTGATTGACCGGGAGAAGTCATTTGAAAATCACACGCGTCACCGTCACACCGATTGCCTTCCGCGATCCGCCGTTGCTCAACGCCAGCGGCATCCACGAGCCGTTTGCCCTGCGCTCGATCATTGAAGTCGAAACCGACAACGGCTACCTCGGCCTGGGAGAAAGCTACGGCGATGCCCCGGCCCTGGCGATTCAGCAGCAGTTGCAGAGCCAGTTGATCGGCATGGACCCGTTCAACCTCAACCACTTGCGGGCGGTGGTCAAAGCCACGGTGGCGGCGAACAAACCCACTTCGGTAGCGGGTGCCGAACTGGCGCCGGGTTCCCATGCCAGCAAAGCGGTGAGCAATGCCTATTCGGCATTTGAAGTGGCGTTTCTGGATGTGCAGGCACGTTCCATGAACCTGCCATTGGTTGACCTGCTGGGCGGTGCCGTTCGCGACCGCGTGCCGTTCAGTGCGTACCTGTTCTTCAAATACGCCCAACACGCCGATTCGCCCTACGCGCCCGACAGCTGGGGAGAAGCGCTGAGCGAAGAGCAGATCGTCGCCCAGGCGCGGCGGATGATCGAAGCGTACGGTTTCAAAAGCATCAAACTCAAAGCCGGCGCCCTGGACCCCGAGCACGAAGTGTCGTGCATCAAAGCGCTGAAAAAGGCCTTCCCGGGCTATCCGCTGCGTATCGACCCGAACGGCAACTGGTCGCTGGAAACCTCTATCCGCATGGCCGAACTGCTCGGCGATGACCTGCAATACTACGAAGACCCGACGCCGGGGCTGGAAGGCATGGCCGAACTGCACACACGCACCGGCCTGCCGCTGGCGACCAACATGGTCGTCACCGACTTCGACGAATTCCGCCGCAGCGTCGCGCTGAACAGCGTGCAGATCGTCCTCGCCGACCACCATTACTGGGGCGGCCTGCGCGAAACCCAGGCGCTGGCAAAAATGTGCGACACCTTCGGCCTCGGCGTCTCCATGCACTCCAACTCCCACCTGGGCATCAGCCTCATGGCCATGACCCACGTCGCCGCCGCCGTCCCCAACCTCGACTTCGCCTGCGACACCCACTACCCGTGGCAAGAACCGGACGAAGAAGTCATCAAAGGCGGCAAACTCCCCATCATCGACGGCTGCGTCCACCTCACCCGCGAACCTGGGTTGGGGCTTGAACTGGACTATGACCAGTTGGGCAAACTCAATGACCAATTCCTGACGTGCGGGATTCGCCAGCGGGATGATGTGCGGCAAATGCAGAAATACAAACCGGAGTGGAAGGCGGTGAAGCCGAGGTATTGAGGTTGGGGGTTATTACTTCTGCAGGATGATCGGTGTTTGGGATATCGCATTCGCGAGCAAGCTCGCTCCCACAAACACCATTCAGGCCGAAGATCCTTCAGCGCCTGAACTGGCCTCTTCCCGGCTAAAGCCAGTCCTACGAGACCGCGTCAAGCCAGTGAGGGACGCGTGACCTCACTGTAGGACCGGCTTCAGCCGGGAAGCCTTTGATCTGCTCTTGATCTTCATACCCAAAAGGCTCAAACACCGCCAAACGCGACTTGGGTGCAGGCTGAACGCAGGTCTCGCGCAGTGGGCCGAGCCGCATGGATGCGGCGAGAGCGCCGTCAGGGCATGGATGCCCGTTCGGCGCGGGCCCACGGAGCGAGACCGGAGTGAAGGAACCCTGACGAAGGAAGGGCCCAACCAGGAGCAGGCACCCTTGGTTACTTGGGGTGCTTTTCCAAGCAACTCGCCGAAGGCGAAACATTCTGCCCCCAGGCAGACGCTCTTGATCCTGGCGCCCTCAGCCTCAACACCTTAGCCCCGTCAAACGGATCAACCAACCAATGCCCCCGCACCCCAAAAACCTCACCCAATAGCTCCGGCGACAACACATCAAAGGGCGAACCCAACGCCACCAACCGCCCGCCGTCCATCACCGCCAGACGATCACACCCCAGCGCCTGATTCAAATCATGCAACGCCACCACCGTCGTCACCGGCAAATCCTGCACCAACCGCAAAATCGACAACTGCTGCTGAATATCCAGATGATTCGTCGGCTCATCCAGCAACAACACCTGCGGGCGCTGCGCCAAAGCCCGCGCAATATGCCCCCGCTGCTGCTCCCCACCCGACAACGTATGCCACGCCCGATGCCCCAAGTGCTGCAAACTCACATCCGCCAGCGCCTGCGCCACAATCCGGTCATCGTCCGCGCCCCACGGCGCCAGCGCCGACAGCCACGGCGTACGGCCCAACTCAACCGCCTGCAACAGACTGATCGAATCACCCGTCTGCGCGTGCTGCTCCACCACCGCCACCTGCCGCGCAATGTCCCGCCGACTCAGCGACGACAATCGCTGCCCGCCCAGGCGAACATCGCCCTGAGACGGCGACTGAATCCCCGCCAGCAACTTCAGCAGCGTCGACTTCCCCGAGCCATTGGGCCCGACAATCCCCAGGTTCTCCCCCGGCCGAATCGCCAGGCTCACCCCACTGAGCAGCGACGCGCCCTTGACCGAATAACTCAGGTCACTCCCTTCCAGCATGGTGCCGGGCACCTCCTGACGGGCGTTCATCGAGGACGATTCCCGCGGACCAGAATCATGGCAAAAACCGGCGCGCCCACCAGCGCCGTGATGACCCCGATCGGCAACACCTGACCCTTGATCAAGGTGCGCGACAGCACATCGGCGGCAATCATGAACAGCGCGCCAATCAGGGCGCTCAAGGGCAACAACCGGGCATGACGCACCCCGGCCATCAGGCGCACCGCGTGGGGAATCACCAGCCCGACGAAGCCGATGGAGCCGACGATCGACACCATCACCGCCGTCATCAGCGCGGCGGTGAGAATCAGCACGGCCTGCACCCGGCGTACCGGAATGCCCAGGGACGCCGCTGAATCGCTGCCAAAGGTGAACGCATCCAGCGCGCGCCGATGCCACAGGCACACCAGCAAGCCGAGCACCACGACCGGCACCGACAGCGCCACCGACGACCAGCGCACGCCGCTGAGATTGCCCAGCAACCAGAACATGATCCCGCGGGCCTGCTCGGCATTGGCCGACTTGGTGATCAGGAAGGAGGTCAGGGCATTGAAGAGCTGGGACCCGGCAATGCCCGCCAGGATGATCTGGCCGGCAGCGGTCTGGCCCCGAGAGGAGCGGGCGAGCAGGGCGACCAGCGCGAAGGCAGCAATCGCCCCGGCAAACGCGCCGGTGGACAGGGAGATCGTCCCGGCACCGATGCCGATGATCGCCACCAGCACCGCGCCGGTCGAAGCCCCGGCGGAAATGCCCAGCAAGTAGGGATCGGCCAGCGGGTTGCGCAGCAGCGATTGCAAGACCACGCCCGACACGGCGAGCCCTGCGCCGCAGGTGGCGGCCACGATGGCCCGGGTCAGGCGGTAATTCCAGACGATGCCCTCATCGATGGGGTCGAGGGGATAGCCTGTGGCCCACAGCTTGTTCGCCAGCACCTGAACGATCACCGGCAGGCTGATCGACGTCTCGCCGATCGCCACGCCCGCCAGCACCGCCAACGCCAGCAACGCGGTCGCCCAGGCGCCGTGGCCGAACATTCGGACGATGCTTGAGCGAGGAGTACGGAGCGAGGTCATTGGGGGTGAATGGCCTGGGCCAGTTGCTCGATGCCGTCGAACAGCCTGACGCTGGACTCCATGGCGCTGGCGTCCATGATCACGATGCGATTGTTTTTCACCGCATCCATATTCCGTGTGACCGGGTCCGAGCGGAGGAAGGCCAGCTTCTTCTCGTGATCGTCCGCCGGGAAGCGGCGGCGGTCCATGCGCGCGATGACCAGCACGGTCGGGTTGGCCTTGGCGATGGTTTCCCAGCCCACGGTCGGCCATTCCTCGTCAGAGTCGATGACGTTACGCATGCCGAGGGTGTCGAGCATGAAGTTGGGAATGCCCTTGCGTCCGGCCACGTACGGATCGACGTTGATGTCCGGGCTGGAAAACCAGAAGACCGCCGAGACGGGCGGGTTGGCATGGGCGTTCGCCTGCGCCACAGCCCGAGCCATTCGCGCCTGGTAATCCGCGATCAACTGCTCGCCACGGTCCTGCACGTCGAAAATCTGCGCCAGCTGCCGCAGGCTTTTGTACAGCGTGTCGATGCGGAAGGCTTCGAGGCGCGTGCCGTCGGCGCCGACCCGGTTGTTCTTGCCCTCGCAATCGGACGGCAGGATGTAGGTGGGGATGCCCAGGTCGCGGAACTGCTCGCGGGTGCCAACGGCGCCCTGTGGCCCGACCATCCACTCAAACTGCACCGGGACGAAATCCGGGCGTTTGCCGATCACCGATTCAAAACTCGGCGCGTTGTCGGCCAGACGCTCGATGCCGTCGTTGAGGGTTTGGTACTGCGGTAGAACGGGATTGAACCACAGCGACGTACCCACGACGTTCGGGCCCAGGCCGAGCGCATACAGCATCTCGGTGGCGGCCTGGCCAATGGTCACGGTTTTCTGCGGGACGTGGGTGAAGGTCAGCGCTTGGCCGCAGTTGTCCACGGTCAAGGGGTAAATCGTCGACGCTGCGAGGGCGGCAGTGGGCAAGGTCAGGGTGACGAGCAGGGCGGCGAGGCGGCGCAGCGGCATGAACAGCGATCTCCAGATAGCCTGAATGCTTGGCGAAGCAGGCGCTGGAAAGTCCATCCCGACAGACGCCCCGGAAAAAAGGGCGAGCTCATGGTGCGCGCACGGCACGCGAACGGGAGTCCTTCCCCGGACACCCCGCCGGTGAATGAATATGCTGGCCGGCAGGTCTCCTGACTGGCGCTTCATCGCCGTGCTTCGGCCTTCCCGGGGTGACCCAGTGGCAAACAGGAAGCAGGGCTCAGCGCCTACAGTTGCGGGGACAGTTCCCTTTCAGCGCGCAGCACGCGCCTGGGGATTCCCTATTAATTCCGAGCGGAAACCGGCGGCGGGGATACTAAACGATTCGGTGGGGAGAGGCGAATGCAGCGACAGTGTGCCGGAGATGTATTGACACCTCGCAGTAACTGGACGGACGCAACACCTGTGGGAGTGAGCTTGCTCACGAAGAGGCCAGCACATCCGCTAAATCTTCTGCGGCTGGAATGCAGTCTTCGCGAGCGAGCTCGCTTGTATGGTTAGACTTGAAGGGGTGGTGGGACGAACAGTTCGCATCTGACTGCTGTAACAGTACAGACCGTGGGAGACCTCGCCCCACCCCTTCCACCAAAAGCGCCGATAAAGAATGCTTCGTTCAAGCGACGATAGAAACAAGCCTGCGCCTCTGGGTGAAACCCCTCCAAGCCGTAAAACCTTAACGTGGAGAAGTGTCCATGGCAATGCACGTTTCGAAGTCAATCGTGGGCATGGATGTCGCCAAAGTTGAACTCGTTATTTACGAGCCAGATCAGGATTTGCTCACCTCGATAACCAACGACAAGCCCGCCATAAAGCGCTGGCTTAAAACGTTGCCGAGGCCCACCGCGATTGCAGTTGAAGCAACAAATGTTTATCACATCGACCTGGTCGAGCTGGCTTATGAGGCGGGTCTCGACGTTTACATCATTGATGGCTATCAGCTGAGTAATTACCGTAAAAGTGTTGGCGT
>NZ_JACYVI010000009.1 GCF_014842265.1 Pseudomonas sp. CFBP 13711 | reverse complement strand
GCATCTCTCGTTCGTGGGTCGACGCTACCGAAACCTCAGCGCTATTGCACTGCGCAGATGTAGCAATGTACAGGGGTAAGGTTACGGGTCGTTCAACCTACCATTTTTACGAAACAGAGCATGGGCTCCAATATCAGGCTCAAATCGATGAAGACGCTGCGCTTAAACAGGCAGTGGAACTGAATGAGATCGTTCCATTCTATCAGCCTATTGTTGCACTGCCTTCTCAGGAAGTCGTCGGATTTGAGATCTTGGCCAGATGGCTCAAGCCAGATGGGAGCACTGGGATGCCTGCTGATTTTATTCCAGCGCTTGAACGCCTAGGGTTGATCCCCATGATGACTCAATCTCTCGTTAAGCAAGCTTGTAACGCTGCCAGGGATTGGGACGATCATCTTCATCTTTCGCTAAACGTCAGTGCAGCAATGATCACCGATGAGCTTTTTCCTGATCGGTTCCTGGATCAGTTGCGCCATGAGCAGTTTCCATTTGACCGCTTTGAGGTCGAAATAACCGAAGAGGCCTTGGTCGGTAACATCGAAGCTGCCGAGCGCAACCTGAACAGACTTCACGCACATGGCATCACAGTGGCACTTGATGACTTCGGCACTGGATACTCAGGCCTTTACCATTTGACACGTTTGTCCATTGATAAAATCAAGATAGACCGATCTTTTTTTGAGCTCGGTAAGACTGATCATCGTCCAATGGTAGAAGCTATTTTAGGGATGGCACGTAGCCTGAATATGAAAGTGACGGCGGAAGGCATCGAGGATTTTCACTCACCCTCCCTTCCATCATGGCTGGCCAGCAATGGGTGTAACTATGCTCAGGGGTATCACTACGGTCGGCCGCAGGCTTACGTTTCACGCTCCGTAGCTGGAGTTCCGGATCCTGAAGTTCTATCGCGACTCTAGCTGGTCGTGCAGCTCCTGTCAGTTTTCTTGCCGGCCTTCTATTTAATACCTCACCTTGTAGGTGGGTGAATCCTCTGGTCGGTTCTCACGTCGATCATAGATCTTTTTCGTGCTGATGTCGGCATGACCCAGCCAGGCCTGAACCTTGGCGATATCGGCTTCATGCTCCAAGGCATTGGTGGCTGCGGTGGCTCTGAGTCAATGCACCCCCAGGCCGTCGACCTGAATCCCGGCCTTTTTCGCTTAAGCCGCCACCACGGTATAGATGCCATCGGCCGTGACCCGCCAGCCTGCCTCGCCGCGGTATGAACAGCGGCACCTTCCTGTCCGCCACATGATGCCCCGAGCTTTCCAGGTACTGGTGAATGCGCCCCGCTGCCACCGGGTGCATTGGCAGGTAGCGCACCTTGCCGCCCTTGCCATGCACCTTTAAATGCTGAATACCACGGGGCTCCTGGATGTCGCTCACCTGCAGCAGCGCCGTTTCTTGACGGCGCAGCCCGTGGTAGAGAAGAACAGCCAATAGCGCCCGGTCGCGCAGACCTTTCAGCGTGGTTTTATCCGGCGCCTCAAGCAGCGCCTTCGCCTGGTGATCACCCAATGCTGGTGTCTTGCCTTCGTTGCTTTCAATCTTCGGTCGTTTTACTCCGTGCACTGGATTGTCGCCAGCGATTGCATTGCTCTCCAGGAGGTGATCAAACAGGCTGGCCAGGCGGCCAATTTGCGTCGGATCGTGGCGCCCGCCCAACCGCAATGCTCGAGCTGGGCACGCTAGGCCAGAACGCGCGATCGGGTCACAACGCGAAACTCATCGGCCGAAGCCAGGCCGACAAAACCACAGAAGTCTTCCAGGTCATTTTGATACGCGCGGCGTGTCCGAGGGTTGTCCAGGTTAGCAAACCACTCCACTGCGGCGGGAACCTGGGCCTGTGTCTGAAATTCAACCGACGTGAGCCGACGCTGATCGTTCTGATGGGTTTTCGTCAGTTCCTGCTTATCGTCCTCATGATTGATTCTCTAGAGACCACTGAGAACGGTTTCAGTCACAAAATAGCGTTAAATCGTGTCTATGTGTACGAAACCTATAAAGTACTCGCGCGTAGTATTGGATTTAGCTCCCTACCGCTGATCCGTATGAATGCTGTCTGCCTTGAACGCTACTTGTTTTCCTCGGACAAAGCGTAGGCGCGTCTTCTGCAGCGCCCGCCGCCACTTTCGTGGCCATAGCTGCACTCATCGAGGATTCACCATGCGTTCGTCCCATCCAATACGTTGTACCCTGGTTGCTGCAGTAACCGCCGTCAGCTTGGCAACCTTAGCCGGTTGCGCTCGCGATCCGGAAAAACCTACTTTGTCGGAATTAGCTGTCAGCTCGACCAAAAGCTTGTTCCGCACTGACAGCGACATGCAGAAAGTGCTTAACGCCCAAGCGGCGTTCGATCCTAAAGCCATTGAAAAGATCACGCCGGACGAAGCCCGTAAACAGCCTACTGTGGCTGATGGCGTAAAGCGGGTACTGGCCGACCAGGAGCGTGACAGCAGCCCCACAGCACTGGTCCCGGGCGTGGCAACCCATGAGATCACCGTAGCCGGTGCTGCAGGGAACTTGCCAGCAACCGTCTATACCCCTGCTGGTAACGGACCATTCCCGGTAGTGCTGTATTTCCACGGCGGCGGTTGGGTGATCGCGGACCGTACCGTGTATGACGGTGGCGCCCGCGGCCTGGCCAAGCAGGCCAATGCTATCGTGGTGTCAGTGGACTACCGTCGCGCGCCTGAATATAAATTCCCGGCAGCCCATCTAGACGCTGTTGCTGCCTACCGCTGGCTCACTAACAACGCTGCTAGCATTGGCGGAGACCCTAAACGCCTGGCGTTGGCCGGCGAAAGCGCCGGCGGCAATCTGGCGCTCGCCACTGCTGTGGCAGCACGCGATCAGGGCCTGACCTCGCCCAAGAGTGTGATTGCTGTGTACCCAGTGGGGCAGACCACGACCAACACCGAGTCGTACTTGAAGTACGCTGACGCCAAGCCACTCAATCGCCCCATGATGCTTTGGTTCGTGGCCAATGTGACCAAAAGCTCTGCCGATCTGAAGGATCCACGTTTGGACCTTGTGCACGCCAACCTTCACGGTCTGCCGCCAGTGACTCTGATCAATGCCGAGATCGACCCGCTGCGTGATGACGGTGCGCAGCTGGAGCTGGCGTTGCGAAACCAGGGCGTAAGCGTGGAGCGCAAGCTGTATGACGGCGTGACGCACGAGTTTTTCGGCACCGCTGCGGTGGTGGTAAAGGCTCAGGAAGCACAGGCCTATGCCGGCGCTCGCCTGAAGGCAGCTTTCTAAAACAGCCCTCTGGCTGCTGCGATGTCAAACCGTAGCAGCCAGTACCTTGGCTTACAGCTGGGTCAAAACGTACCTACTGTATGACAAATATGGATCACCAGACGTCCGTCGCAACCGGCGACATCTGACCCAAAACAGACGTGTCAAACGTCACTATTTATCTGAGATTCCTAGAATCGCAAGTCTTCAGTTACGTCTTCAGAACGCTGACCTTGCGACCCCGGCTTACTGAGCCGCCGCCAAGTTGAACGTGACCGCTCGCAGGGCTAGCCCTGTCATCACCCACAAGCGTCGAGGGCGTTCCATAGTCACAAAGTGGGAAAAAGGGTTGCGGCGCAGTAACAGTAGCCTCCCTGTTTTTTCTGAATGAATACCTTACGTGGCATGTCTCATGCGCTGACGGCTCCATTCCGGCGCCGGCATTGCCAGGACTCCCCACATGACTTCACCTCTTAGCGTCGTCGCGATCATGAAAGCCAAGCCAGGCAAGGAAGCGCAATTGAAAAACCTGCTGCAATCCGCCCTGCCGCAATTCCAGCACGAGCCTGGGTGCCAGGCCTATGCGCTGTTGACGGATCTCGAAGACCCCACCCGCTTTGTTTCCTACGAAAGCTGGGACGATGAAGCGGCATTGCAAGCGCACATGAAGGCCCCGACCCTGACAAACGCTATGCCGGTTCTGGAAAATATCCTAGCCGAGCCCATGCAGCAGATTCGCCTTAATCAATTGCCAGGCAGCACCGTCTAGGTCGTGGTGTGCCATGCACGCGTGATTGACATCCGATCAAAGGGAATGAGTCATGAAACATATTTTCTTCACTTCGTTGTTTGTTTTTAGCCTGACCGCTACAGCTGCACAGCAAAGCCTCAATCTTCCAAGCTGTGACATCCAAAACCAACAAGAAACAGCCGGCGAGACTGGCGGGCAGATCAGCGATCCAGGACAAGCACATATCTCAGTAAGAGCGAATGTTCTAAGTGCCGATATCAGTACCTCAAGAAAAGGCCGTGGTATTACCGAGGTTGAAGCACAGCGCATGGTGAAGCGTGTAGAGAACGTCCGGAATGAAACTAATCGGTTCGTCGAGCAGCAGGGTTTCTTGAGCGCGGCAGAGAAAGCTAGCTTTGACCGTGAGTTCGATGCCATTGCGATGCAGCTGTGTAGGTAAGAAAAATTGAGCAACGCCCAATTCCCGTCACGAGTGGGGCTGTGGCCGTAGAGGAATACCGTGATCGAGCAGGAAAAGCGGCTATCGCGCCTGAGGGCTTGATGGCTGATGGTAACCACGGCGAGAAGTCACCCAGTCCACCACCAACACAAATAACGGACATGTCGCTGCATCCACCACAAGTCCTCCCCGTGCGGGCTTTGTCAGTAGTAACAGGGCATCATCGGACCTCAGATCGTCCAGGAAAATCAGCCGTGACCAATCTTAGTGAAACGCTTAGTGCAACTGCCAGAAAATGGCGAAATGCTAACCAGGATCATCGTGGCGGCGTCGTGCTGATCTGGCAAGGCGCAGTGTACGGCTGGAAGGATTCCTTGCGTGACGCGAGCGATGAGAGTCCAGGCGTATACGCTGTGAATGAAACAGATCACATTTTCATTGCCGAAGGCGGTGATGAATACAACGGTGCAAAAGGCTGGGTAGCGGCTTTTTTTGAAAATTAGTAGGAAAAGTCGATGAGTACGAAAAAGCAATCTGCCCCGTATCCATTCCGACTGCCGACAGAGTTGCGCGAACGGCTGGAACACTGCGCGGTGGTGAATAACCGCAACCTCAACGCAGAAATGATCGCACGTTTGGCGACAAGCTTACGTGAGGTTGAGAAAATCGATTTAGTAGTTGAAAACAACGTCATGCTGAAAGCGCTGTGCGCCAAGTTGGAAGTTCAGGCAGAAAGTTAGAGAAAAGTCTGCTGTGCACCACATGTCTTTGGCAGTAGCAGGGCGCGTCTTTCGCGTCCGAGAGTTCAACGGGAAGATCGCTTCCAGAATGTTGCCGATGTGCAAAAAGAGATCACAGATAGGTCATGGATGAAAGCAGAACTCAGTGATGCCCCGGAACGAATTACCCGAAGAGGCCACAGGCGTGGCGTGCAAAGTCTTGTCGCTTGCCTAGCAATAGGCAGTGTCATTGGAGTCAGCGCTTTGCTGTGGGCAATCCGATCGGGGCCCCACCGACAAGTCCCGTCGATGGAGTCCAAAGCCCAGGTGTTGAACGCAGAGGCGGACAGAGGCTCTGTCATACGCTCGAATCCAACATCGTTGGACACAGGTCCGAACCCCGGGTCTCGGCAAACCAGCTTCAATGATCAGAACTTTATCCCGACCGGCGCTCACAACATCGTCACCTTTCAGCACAGCCCCTCTAACCCTCCTCGGGCTGATTCTCCGCAGAAGGTCAAGCTGACGATCGTCCGGCAAAGTCCCAGCATGAAGGATCGGGCGTGCTGGCCTTTCAAGTAGGGGAGTATTGAGTCCCGCAACTGTAGGCTTTCAGTGCGCCTCAAGCATCGCGACTAAGGAAAAAGAGTTAGCCGCGCACCGTGCCGGCCGGCGATAACATCGACATCTTATAAGTGGATGAAGGCAGCTATAAGTTCTTCGAAGTGCCGGTTACCTATACCTCCGAAGTTGCGGTGAATTTTAGCGATGAATCCTGCACACTTCCCGTTTGATGGCTTTAAGCACACGTCTACGAATCAGCCCGCTGAAGGGGCGTATCAGGTACCAATACGGGCGAAATTGGCGCAGGGCAACGGCATCAAGGCACTGCACGCGTGTTTCCGTAACAAGGCGGGTGAGACCGTCACCAAGTTCATTGGCGCTGAATCCGAGCACTAGACGCGCCGCGCCAGGCTGTTCGAAATGCTTAAAACTTTCAGCATCCGGGACGATTTCTTGGCCGTAGTCTAGCTTCCAAAAGCGCCCCGCCAGACCTAATGCGAGAGCTTTATCAGGAATGGTTCCAAGGTTGGTAAAGTTTTCAAGACTGAATGGCGGACGATTGCTAGCGGGAGCATTACCTAGCCTCCAAATTAACCGCTGCGGCATCTCGCGCAACGCGGTCATCGCCCGAACGAGTCGATCCTCGGTACTATCGTAGCTTTCGACAGCCCCCATTACTTGGGCGGCTGTAGCGCGAATATCGAGGGCGTGACGCTCACGAAAATGGTAATGAGGGAGGTAAATATCGAGCAGTTCCATTGCGTGACCTGCGGTTTTCGGTGCCCAACTCTAGCCATCAAGGCGATCGACACGCAAGGGGTATTTCGGCAATAGGGTATGCCTCCCCTCTCTCTTCTCTTAACAGGCGACACGATCAGCCCGGCAAGTAAACGCAATGACATAATAAGCGATCGCATTTTATTGACAGCATGTAAGCCCTCTAAGAACACAGGAAAAGACGCAAGAGCGCGTGGGGTAGCGCGTGATCAAACCGATGTATGAGGCTTGTGCATGGCACGATTAAAATTTTCTGCTAGTCGATATGGTTCCGTCCTCCTATCGCCGAATGCTTAAACGTGGCGAAGGCGGCGGCACCTCAGGCATTGCTCAGGCAAATTAATTACGCAAGATGCAGACCGGCTCAACCAGAGGTGCCAATCGTTTATGTCAAGCTGCCTTTTGGCATGATTTTACAAGTAGAGCGTCAACATGGAGGATATAAACACCCAACTGGTGATTCTGCTGGTGATAAGGCTTTCGCCGAAATGCTCCGAGCAATATCGGATCCTGCCGTGGGATCCGTTGTCTGCCCGGGCGGATATCCAATGGTCCTACCGGGCAGGCCGGGACGAATGGGGGGTGGAGGTTGATAGCCAATTAAGTATCTGCGCTGATGAGCAGTGGTTCTATGTCAGCGCTGAGCAAGTGGCGCGAGAAAACGGCAAGGAGATCCATCTCCGCACCTGGGAGGAACGAGTGGCCCGAGTCGCATTGTGATACAGATGATGGCAGGATGGCAGGATGGCAGGATGGCAGGATGGCAGGATGGCCGCAGGCCGGTTCTGCCTGGGCCCGCCTCTCGTCTCTGGAATTGCCATGTCGCGCCGTAATGTCGACCTACCGCCACTCAATTGTCTACAAACCTTCGAAGCGGCTGCACGCCAACTGAGCTTCACTCAGGCCGCTTACGAATTGAACCTGACCCAGAGTGCGGTAAGTCGCCAGATCAAACGGCTGGAAGAAAACCTGGCCCGACCTTTATTTCACAGACAGGCAACGGGACTCACCCTGACCCCCGCTGGCAATCAGTATTTCCGTACAGTGCAACGACTGTTGCGAGAGCTTGATCGCGAGTCGGCGGAACTGCGTCGTCGCGGTGCGGATGGTCAGCTGACGCTGGCCAGCACACCCACTATCAGCTCTATATGGTTGGCGCAATTGCTGCCGGAGTTCGAGAGCCTGCACCCGGATCTACACATCCGCATCCTGTGCAGCGAAAGCCCGCAACATATCGACGTCAGCGAATATGATCTTGGATTGTTCTATCACCTGGACGAACTCCTCTCACCCCACGGACTGGATCTATCGCCGGTATTCCAGCACGAACAGGTCATCAGCGTATGCAGCCCCGAATACCTGGCGCGACGCGGCATTATTCAGAGTGCGCAACAACTGCTGACCTCCCACACGTTGCTGATCGTTGAAGACCATTTCCATGACTGGCTGACCTGGGCGGACTGGTTTGCAGCCATCGGCGCGGTGTACAGCACCCCACGTCATGCACTGCGCACCAACAGCTATGAACTGCTGATGCAATCAGCCATCCGCGGGCAAGGCGTTTCCCTGGGCTGGCGCAGCCTGCTGGAGACCGAACTGGCGTCCGGGCGTCTGGTCATGGCCTTACCAGATACGATGGTTAGTCGAGGACGCTTGCATCTGATGCAGCCTCACCACCGCAACCCTCCAGCCTCGGTACGCAGTTTCTGTCAGTGGCTGCTGGAACGTGCAGGCAGCGGCGGTTGATTACGCCCTGAGTACACGGCCAGCGCGTGTATCACTCAACGAAACTGATCAACTTCCTTACTCAGCCCGGTAGCCAGCGAGGTCAACCTTTCTGCGGTGACGGCCATCCACACCTCAACCTAGTTGATTTGGTCGGGCCTCACAAAGATCCAATTTTTGTCTGCGGTTACCGCTATTCCATTTTCGGCCTGAGCTTTGGCATTATCCTTGATCATAGTGTCGATCTCGGTTCGAGATTTAGCATTATTATCCAACCAGAGACGCATACCGCCTTTTGTTGAATCCAGCGCATGGAAAAGCATAGGGCCATCGCTGTCTGGAGTATCACCCGCAACGAGAATAGGTTTTTTCCACTGATTAATGTAGGTAGAAATCGCAGCAGGCTTACCAGCAAACCAGGTTGCAGGAGTCCACAAATATGAGGACATTTTGAGCTTGAGATTGGCAACAGAATTGTAACGGCCTTCTGCGATCTGCTTACGCGAAGTCGTCAATTCTCCGCTTTCTCGATCACTAAGCAATGTCGTAACACCTATAACATTTTGTGGTTTTACCCCATAGCCATAACGGGGGTCGCTAGCAATCATCCTCACTAATTCCTCATGCGCTGCTGACACTACATAAACGTTAATACCATTTTCCATCAGTTTACGATAAAGTTCCTGCTGGCCTGCATATAATTTAGGTGCGCGAACTTCGCGAATCTCAATAATATTGTTTTTATCATACTGATAGATAGGAATTGGTTTTTCATAGGCCATTAGTTCGTCAACATATCCTTTGAGCTGAGCCAAGGTGAACCCTGAATATACCTGTGCTGCCCAAGGGTAACAGACCATATTGTCAAAAGCACAAAGCCGGTAATAATAACTGCTCAGGCTTTCTTTGTGGCCGTTTACATCTTTGAAAGGAATGAGCTTTAGGGAGGGGTCAAGGTTTTCTCGGTTAAGTAATCCTTTCATCTCCAGAAAAGGGAGTAGCGCTTCTTCCAAGTCATATTGATAACTAGTGTTGTCCATGTCAAACACTGCGTAGGCGCCGATATTTTTATTTGAATTTATTAAATTGTTCAGATGACTCGCTATTGATGGTGGCCAATGATTAAGTTCGGTAGCGCTTACGGTAAAGCTAATGATGCCTAAGAAAAACAAATATACTGATTTTTGAAGCAAAGAAAACATTAGTCCATCCATGCATGAGTTTGGCGAAATGTAAAGCTCGTTTCGCAATGATACCTGAACGCAATCTGTATTGCACCGCATTCCACTCTTGGGATCAAAATCGTGTTCGTCGGGATACCCTATGCCAGAGCCACTCGTGCTAGTAGTTCATAGAATACCTATGAATTCCAATCGTTGAACTTCACTGTCGTATCACGGGGCGGTAATGTCTAATGCTACGTCAAATGAAAATGCTGGCCACCCTGCTCACGGGTGTGTCAATCATTATTAATACGAGCTTGTTAGTGAAAACATATACATACTCACCGATGAAATTCGCTAGTTTTCAACGCAAGGTTCTCTCACTGCCTGACAATCTGCTTAGTCCAACTCAGGACGCGACCATGGGCCGTTCTACACATTAAACCCCCGTGCCGCAGATCACGGAAAATGTAAACCCCGAGCGATTCTCCCGGCTGTTGTAGATCTTGGTCGTGCTGATGTTGGCAAGTCCGAGCCAAGCCTGGACCTTGGCGATGTCGGCCTCGTGCTCCAGGGCATTGGTGGCTGCGGTTACGCTGAGACCATGGACGCCCAGGCCGTCGACTTCAATCCCGGCTTTTTTCGCGTACGCCGCGACTACCGTATATATGCCGTTGGCCGTGATGCCGGCACCGGCCAGCTTGCCTCGCGGCGGTATGAACAGCGGCACCTTTCTGTCGGCCATATGATGCTCTGAGCTTTCCAGGTACTGATGAATGCGCCCAGCTGCCACCGGGTGCATCGGCAGGTAGCGCACCTTTCCGCTCTTGCTATGCACCTTCAAATGCTGAATACCATGGCGCTCCTGGATGTCGCTCACCTGCAGCAGGCCGCTTCTTCGCGGCGCAGCCCGTGATAAAGAAGAACAGCCAGTATTGCCCGGTCGCGCTGCCCTTTCAGGGTTGTTTCATCGGGCGCCTCGAGCAGCGCCTTCGCCTGGTGATCGCCCATTGCCGGGGTTTTGCCTTCGTTGCTTTTAATCTTCGGTCGTTTCACCCCATGCACGGGATTGCCGCCGGCGATCGCGTTGCTCTCCAGAGGGGATCTAAGAGGCTGGCCAGCGCGGCCAATTTGCGCCGGATCGTGGCGCCGGCCAAACCGCGATGCTCGGGCTGGGCACGCCAGGCCAAAACGTGCGAACGGATGACGACGCGAAACTCATCTGCGGAGGCCAAATCCACAAAGCCGCAGAAGTCTTCTAGATCATTTTGGTAGGCGCGTCGTGTTCGAGGGTAGTCCAGGTTGGCAAACCACTCGACCGCGGCCGGAACCCGGGTCAGTGTCTGAAATTCGACCTGCTGTGAGCCGACGCTGATCGTTCTGGTGGGTTGTCGTCAGCTCTTGCATAGCGCCCTCATCATTGGCTCGGGTGCGTCGTTCATCACACATCCAGTCACGAAATTAACGGGAATACTTCCACCTATACAACCTACGTATCCATCGTCTCCCGTGTTGACGTGGGAGCAGCGTTTGCCATGGCAGGTAAGCCAGAGATCGAAATCCCCGAGTACCTGTTCGGGTGTCATTGCAGCCTCTGTCCCCGTTACCTGCTTCCTCTCTGCCTTTGCTGGGGAGACAGGAATAGCTCGTTGTGGCACATGTAAAGAATAAGGCGCTTTTTAGGTGGAAATTTAGCAAAATACTAGACAAAATGCCGTTCGGGATTGGGCATCTGGCTGATTTACAACTATTTTTACTGCGAAGTAGTTCCCTCAGCTGTACAGAAGATTTTTAAGCAGCGCGTTACCCAAACGCAATAACGCTGCAAACAAAAGCCCCCGCACAGCTCAGCTGTCGGGGGCTTTGTTTTGGGTCGCGTTCGAGGATTACAAACCCAGATCCGACAACCCGGGATGATCGTCAGGACGACGGCCCAGCGGCCAGTGAAACTTGCGATCCGCTTCTTTGATCGGCATGTCATTGATGCAAGCGAATCGCCGCGCCATCAAGCCGTCTTCATTGAATTCCCAATTCTCGTTGCCGTGCGAGCGGAACCAATTGCCTGAGTCGTCGTGCCATTCGTACGCGTAACGCACCGCGATGCGGTTATCGGTGAACGCCCAGAGCTCTTTGATCAGGCGATAGTCGAGCTCCTTGTTCCACTTGCGTATCAGGAAATTTTTCGCCTCTTCACGGTTCTCGGCGAAGTCGGCGCGGTTGCGCCACTTGGTGTCGAGTGTGTAGGCCAGCGAAACCTTTTCGGCGTCACGGCTGTTCCAGCCATCTTCAGCCAGGCGAACCTTCTCGATGGCGGATTCGCGGGTGAAAGGGGGAAGTGGCGGGCGAGTCTGGGCATTGGACGACATGGTGGACCTCCAGGCGGTGATGATTCGGTGGTGGGTGGGACGTTTAAGGCTAGGAACTGGAACGCAAACGCTGCTCCAGCATCAGTTGCGCAACCGCCTTGGCGTTTTCAGCAGCACTGTAGTCACCTATGACGCGGGCGACGGTGATCGCGCCTTCCATGAGGATGAGTAACTGCTTGGCCAAGGCTTGCGGATCGGCAATCCCAATCTGCTCGCAGAGCTCCAGTGTGTAGTCCAGCAGCTTTTGTTTATGCAGTTTGGCGATCAGACGGATGGGGTCTTGCGGGTCGCCCACTTCACCTGCCGTGTTGATGAACGCGCAGCCGCGAAAGCCTTCGGACTCGAACCAGCCTTTGAGCACGTCAAACATATTCAGGATGCGCGCTTCAGAGGTGTCAGCCTTGTCGGACTCAGTCCGGAACCAGTCCATCCAGCGCACGTCACGGGCGTTGAGTGCAGCGGCGGCCACATCGTCTTTGGTGGCGAAATAGCGATAGATGCTTTTCCTCGCGACGCCCGACGTCTTTACCAGAAGGTCCATGCCGGTGGCCTGGATGCCGTTCTGATAAATGAGTTGCTCGGCAGTCGCGAGGATTTTCTCACGGGTGAGGTTCGTTGATATATTCATGACGCAGAAGGTAGAACGTACGTTCTCCTGCGTCAAGCCACTCATTCAAAAACAGGCTCAACGCACCTGATCGGACTCCGGCAGCGCACGTTTCAAATCGGCTGCGCTGGGTGAGGCCTTGGCCAGCGTAACGGGGATGGATTTGGCCGCAGGCACCTTGCTGCGTTCAGCGTGGTGCCACAACGGAACGAGTGGGTTGCACTCGGGGTAGTACGCTGCGCAGCAGTTTTCGGGGATGTCGTAAGCGATGATCTGCAGAGGCCCTACCGAACGCGTGACCTGCGGCTCGATGGCGGTGGTGACGTTGACCCAGTCTCCCGGTTTGAAGCCCATTCGCAGGACATCATTACGGTTCATGAAGATGACCGCGCGGGTGCCGCTGACGCCACGGAAGCGATCTTCGTAGCCGTAGATCGTGGTGTTGAACTGGTCGTTGCTGCGCAGCGTCATCAGTTGCAGCACGTCGCGGCGAGTATGGTTCGGGTACACGTCATCGTCTTCTTCAAGCAGCTCGGGCGTAATGAACATTGCGCGACCGCTCTCGGTTTTCCATTCACGCTTCGCTGCGGCAATGGGGCGATGAAAACCGCCGGTTTCCCACATGCGGGTTTCCATGTCGTGGAAAATCTCGGGGTAGACCTGAGCGATGCCCTGACGAATCAGCGCGTAATCGCGGCGCCAGGCGTCCCAGTCGATTTGAGTGGTCCCAGGTAACGTTGCCTCGGCGATGCCCGCGAGGATGGCGATTTCGGCGCGGAGATGGGCGCTGGCGGGTTCGCTATTACCCTGCCAGGCCCGCACGCAGCCGGTGCTGTCTTCAGTGGTATAGACCTGCTCGACGCCATTTTGCACATCCTTTTCGATGCGCCCGAGGCAGGGCAGGATCCACGCGTTTTTCCCCGGGACTAGATGTGTGCGGTTCAGCTTGGTCGCTATCTGGACGTTCAGGTCCAACGTGTTCCAGGCCGGCTCCATGCGGGAAGTGTCCGGGATAGCCCGCAGAAAATTCCCGCCGAGCCCGATGAATCCGCGCACGCTCCCATCCAGCAGTCCTTCGCAGGTCTCAACGGTGTTCAAGCCTTTTTTCGACGGGACCGAGAAGCCATACAGCGCCTCAATCTTATCCACAGGAATTTTTTTCGGGTCTTCGGTAATGCCAACCGTGCGCTGCCCCTGCACATTGGAGTGACCTCGCACCGGGCAAATCCCGGCGCCGCGCTTGCCGATGTTGCCGCGCAGCAGGAGCAAATTCACCAACATTTGCACGTTGGTCACCCCGCGCCGGTGTTGGGTGATGCCCATGCCGTACACCAGCATCACGCGCTCGTGTCTGGCGTACACCGTCGCCACTGCCTCCAGCGCGCTACGGCTGAGTCCTGCCTGACGCTCGATGGTTTCCCACGGTGTTTGGAGCACGCAGTCGCAGAACTCGGCAAACCCTTCAGTGTGCTGGGCGATAAACGCCTGATCGATGATCCCGGGCTGACCCTTTGCCAGCGCCGCTTCATCCATTTCAAACAGCGACTTGGCGATGCCTAGCACAACCGCCGTGTCGCCACCGATTGCCAACTGATGGTATTGGGTGCTGATGACCGTCGACTTCGGCCCGAGCATTTCCACGGGGGACTGCGGATTGACGAAGCGCTCGAGGCCGCGCTCGCGGATCGGGTTGAAAGTGATGATCGGCACGTCACGCTGCCGGGCTTCACGTAGTTGATGCAGCATCCGTGGGCTGTTGCTGCCTACGTTCTGGCCGAAAAACAGGATGCAGTCGGTGTGCTCGAAGTCATCCAGCGTCACCGTTCCTACAGGTACCCCAATACTTTCCTGCAAGCCTACCGAGGTGCTCTCGTGGCACATGTTCGAGCTGTCGGGCAGATTGTTGTTGCCGTAGGCGCGGGCGATGAGCTGGTACATGAACGATGTTTCCAGCGAGGCCCGGCCCGATGCATAAAAAACCACGCTGTCGGGCGTCATGCTTTTCAGCTGCGCGCCAATGTCACGGTAGGCTTCCTCCCACGTGGTTTCCTGATAGCGATCGGTCGCTGCGTTGTACCGCATGGGGTGCGTGAGGCGGCCCTGTTGCTCAAGGTCGTAATCGGGCCACTGGCGCAGTTCGGTGAGCGTGTGCCGGGCGAAAAAGGCCGGGTCGGTCTTGCGCGACGTCAGCTCCCAAGCAGTGGCCTTCGCGCCGTTTTCGCAAAACTCGAGGCTGTGGGGTTTGCCGGGCTTGGCCCACGCGCAGCTGACGCAGGCAAAACCGCCGGGCTTGTTTTGCTTGATCAGCGGCAGGCCTGCTCGAATCGGCGCCTGCTCGCGCCAGAGGATCTCCATCACCGACTTTGCCGAGCCCCAGCCGCCGGCGGCAGACGTGTAGGGACGGAAATGAGCTTTGGGATGGATAAGCGACATGGAGTTGATCCTCGGCGGAGCGGGCGCACTGGAGACAGTCGCCCTCGTTAAGGCTACGACGAAGCGGCTCGGTAAAGGTTCGTTACATTTGCTGGCGGGCAGACCGTCAACGGCCAACATGACGATTGCGCCTTGGAAACGAACTTGCTGGATGAAATTCGATCAGTTCCAGAGGGCCGATTTTTCCACGGTTCCCTGACCGAAGGAGTGACTCGCGTTTTGCCGAATTTCAAACCCTTTCTGTTGCTGTGCCTGCTGTTAAGCGTTTTCAGCGTCAATGTTCAAGCCGCCGACGCCCCCGCCGCTGCCACTGCTCCCACTGCTGGCGCTGCCGCACCTGCCGACCCGGCGCCAGAGGATCCTGCCAAAGCGGAGATTCTGGTCAAAGGCGGATTGCTCGGCGCCATCAGTTCCAGCATCGACAGCGTTCAAGACAAGCTCGATGTGGATGGCCACTTGCTCGACTCCTGGCGCCTGCGCGCCGACCGAGCCGCTGACGAGATCGACGCGCTGGTCAACAAGCCGCAGTCGCGCTCAGCGTGGCGGATTGCCGGCGATTTCGTGATGCTGTCCCTGGTGTGGGCGGGCGCGTTCCTGCTGCTCAACCGAATCGGCGCGTTTCTGGTCACTCGGTTATCACGGCATCGGTTCCTGATTCGCCGCGATCGCGTGGTCGGGGTGCTGGGCTATGTGCTGCCATACATGGTGCCGGCGCTGATCTGCCTGCCGCTGACCCTCTACGTCAGTCACTTCATGCCGACCTCGGTGGGGCGCGCGCTGGCGCTGTGTCTGGCGTACTCGACCAGCAGCGGAATTTTCTCCACATCCGTGCTGTTGTCGCTGATCGTGCTGTTCAATTCGGGCCACAAACGGCCGGCGGTGCGCATCATTCGTCACTACGCGCCGCACCCGTTGTTCATCATCGGCTTTCTCGCGGCGTTGAGCGACGCGCTGACCAGTCCGCAGATTGCCCGGCTGTTCGGCGGCAACGTGACCACCAGCATCGCCGCGTTTACCGGGCTGATGGCGTCGGTCATGTTTGGCATGGTCGTCATCCGCATGCGTCGGCCGATCGCCCATCTGATCCGCAACCGTTCCCTCGGCGCCCGGCTGGCGCGGCCCGCGGTGCAACAGACGCTGAAGATTTTCTCCAGCCTGTGGCACTTGCCGATCCTGCTGATGATTCTGGTCTCGGCGGTGAATCTGATCGGCGCCGGCGAAGGCAGCCAGGAAGCCTTGCGTTGCGCGTTGCTGACGACGGTCCTGTTGATCGGCGCGGTGTTTCTCAGCACCTTGTTCCAGCACGTGTTCAAGCCCACCGAGGCGCGAACCGACAGTGTTTACAAGGAGCGTCTGCTGAGCCTGTTGCACGCCGTCATGCGTATCGCGCTGGCGATCGGCTTCATCGAGTTGCTGGGCCGGATCTGGGGCTTCTCGCTGTTTGAATTCGCCCAACGCAATGCGCTGGGCAAAGTGATCAGCGATTCGCTGAGCAGCATCGGTCTGATTCTTCTGGTGACCTGGCTGCTGTGGGTGGTAATGGACACGGCCATTCAGGAAGCCCTGAAGCCTCCGGCCAATGGACGTTCCGCGCGTCAGCCGAGCACGCGGGTGAAGACCATCCTGCCGCTGTTGCGCAACGCGATGAAGATCATCCTGGTGGTGATCTGCACCATCACGACGATGGCGAACCTGGGCATCAACGTCGCGCCACTGCTGGCCGGTGCCGGGGTAGTCGGTCTGGCGATCGGTTTCGGTTCGCAGCAGTTGGTGCAGGACGTCATTACCGGACTGTTCATCATCATCGAGGACACCATCTCCATCGGCGACTGGGTGGTGCTGGATTCGGGCCACGCCGGTACCGTCGAGAGCCTGACCATCCGCACCCTGCGTCTGCGCGACGGCAAGGGCTTCGTGCATTCGGTGCCGTTCGGACAGATCAAGGCCGTCACCAACCAGTCCCGACAGTTCGCTTATGCGTTTTTCTCGTTCCAGTTCACTTATGACACGGACGTTGACGCGGCGACCTCGCTGATTCGTGAAGCGGGCCAGTCGATCAGCGACGATTTGCTGCTGGCGAGCAAACTGCAGGGGCCGCTGGAGGTGTTCGGGCTGGACCGCATGGACATGAATGGGATCGTCATCACGGCGCAGTTCCGCACCTCTTCGGGTGGGCAGTACGCGGTGAGCCGTGCATTCAACGACCGGCTCAAGCGGCTTGTGGATAAGTCGGCTGAGGTGCGATTCGCGCAAACTTATCCACAACTGGTGATGAGCCCACACAATCGTCAGGCACCTGAGGGGGAAGAGGGCGCTGAGCAACAAGCGCTGCCCGGCAAGATATCGGTGGTGAACAAGGACGGGTCCGAAAGCCCGGTTTGAGATCTACCGGAACAGCCGATCACGCACCTGCAACATCAGCGCCTCATCCACCTCGCCCCAGTACTGGGGCTTGCCGGCGATGATGGCGGCGATGGGAATGCCGTCGCGGTAAACCAGCTTGTTGCCGACAATCGCCGGGACTTTCGCGCCGGGCAGCAGCGTCCCGGCGAGGTTGAGCGGGTCGACCCCGCTGACGGCAATCAAGCTGCCGTCCAGCGGGCGGTTGCGGACTTCGCGCAACAACGGGATGGCTTCGGGCAGCGCGAATTGCTCACCGGCCAGGCCGGCAACGAAGCGCCCGCCGCGAATCTCTCCGCGAGCTTCAAGCCGATGGAACGTGCGCAGCAACTCGCGCCACGTCGGCAGCCAGTCCGCCTCGCGCTCCAACAGGCGCCAGAACACCACGCCGTATCGACGCAGCAAGGTCATGGCGACATGCTCCAGTGTGTCGCTGTCGATCCGTTGCGACACGCCTTCTTCCTTCGCCGGCGCGCGACGCAACAACGCCCAGCGCCCGGCATCGTCCATGCCGCCAATGAAGGCGCCGCGATTGCGTCGGCTGGTGTGGCTGCTGCGTTTGCTCGCCGGGGTGATCAGCGCGCGCAGCCCGGCGAAGCTGTCGGCATTGACCAGCCCTGCGCCGACCAATTCCTGCAGCGCCGTTTCCAGTTCAGCCCGCAGCAAGTGAGCTTCGGAGGTCAGCTCATCGAAAAACATCGCGCCCTGGCTGGACAACACTTCATGGACCTTCTGCGCGCGCAGTGATAACTCGATCGGCGCCGGCTGTTCGGTCAGCCCGGTCCACAGGCGAACCTGCGGTCGCGGCAGCAGCACAATCGGCGTACTGCGCAACGCAGCGCTGCCGACCTTGTTGCGGCTGGTCAGGCGCATCCACACCACCTTGCCGGACCGACACAGGTCATCCAGCCAGATCGATGAATAGTCCTTCAAGCGGGCTGGAAGCAGATCACTGTCCCAGGCGCCTGCCGCCGACGAAAAACCCTCCAGTTGCGCGACGACTTCCGGCAAGGCGGCTTTGCCCTGACTCTGGGTCGTGGCGGACAGATGCTGCCAGTCGAACAGGAAGCGGGTGAAGTCCTGCAGCGACACCGGCTCGATTTCCCGGCGCAGGCGTTTGACCGTATACCGGTGGATACGCGACAGCAGATGCCGCTCGCACCATTGTTCCTCGCGGGCGTCAGGGTTGAACTGGCCGCGCAGCACATAACCTTCGTTCTCCAGCTGGGCCAGCGCCTGTGCGACTTCGCTGTGCGTCAGCGCCAACGGCTCGGCAATGGCGGGAACCGTCAGCGGGCCGAAACCGCCAAGCCGCGCCCGCACGATTTCTACGCGCGCTTCGTCCTCGCTCCACGTTTCATCGAACCCGGCCAATGCCGCCAAGGGCGGGTGCATTTCGGCGGCGGGATAGATCGCCTGCAAACAGGTCAGCCGCTCCAGCGGAATCCACAACGCCTGCTCCGGGGTGACCTGCAAGCGCGTGCCCCGGCCTGAGCGGGCCAAACTTTCCAGCCATTTCATCCAGTCGCCGTGCTCGCGGGCCTCAACGCCGGTGATGCAGCCCAGGGTCATCAGCGCCTCGTGCATCTCATCCACGCTTTGCGGCTGCGGCCAGGCTTCATCGGCCACCGCTTTGATCGCATCGACATCCAGCGCGCCGAGATCATCGGTGGATTCCGGATCGCTCCAGCGCCGATTCAGCACCGCCTGGGTGCGACGTTCTTCCAGCGGCGCGTTGTCGAGAAACGCATACGGCTTGGCGTTGAGAATTTCCGCTGCGAGTGGAGAGGGCGCGGGCAGATCGCGACTGACCAGACGCACTTCGCCGCTCTCCATGCGGCGCAGCAGTTTGAGCCAGCCTTCGGCGTCCATGGCTTCGTGCAGGCAATCGTCCAGAGTTTGCTCGATCAGTGGATGCTCGGGCACGTCGCGCTCGCCCACCAGATTTTCCAGGCAGGCGATCTGGTCCGGAAACACCGTGGCGATCAGGTCATCGCTCTTGATCCGCTGCAGCTGCGGCGCCACTTTTCGCCCGCCGGTGTAACGCGGCAGGGCCAGTGCGACACCGGCGTTCCAGCGCCAGCGCACGCCGAACAGCGGCGCATCCAGCACTGCCTGAATCAGTAAATGCTCGGCAGTGGCGGAGTTGAGATAACGCCAGACTTCATCGAGCGCAAAACTGTGCGCCGTGGACAGCGACAGCACGATGGCGTCCTCGCTGGCGGCGGCTTGCAGCTCGAAGTTGAAGGTGCGGCAGAAGCGCTTGCGCAGCGCCAGGCCCCACGCACGATTGACCCGGCTGCCGAACGGGGAATGAATCACCAGCTGCGTGCCGCCGGACTGATCGAAAAAGCGCTCAATGACCAGCGTGTCCTGTGACGGCAGCGCACCCAGGGCCGAGTGCGCGCGGGCGAGGTATTCAATGATCTGCTCGGCGCTCGCGAGATCCAGGCCCAGGCTTTTCATCAGCCAGTCCGTGCAGGCCAGAAGGTTGCCGGGATGGGCGCTGAGCTGCTCATCGATGTCGGCCTGCAAACGTGCGACGGCAAAAGACAATTCATCGCTGCGCCCCGGGGCCTCGCCCATCCAGAACGGGATGTTCGGCGGCATGCCGTGGGCGTCCTCGACCCGCACGCGGCCGGACTCGATCCGCAGAATGCGGTAGGACGTGTTGCCCAGCTGGAAGATGTCACCCGCCGCGCTTTCCACGGCGAAGTCTTCGTTGACGGTGCCGATGTTGAGCGCCTGGGGTTCGAGGACCACGCTGTAATCGGCATTGTCCGGAATCGTGCCGCCGCTGGTGACCGCGGTGAGTTTGCTGCCGCGCCGACCACGCAACGTGCGGGTTACCGCGTCGCGATGCAGGTACGCCGCGCGCACGCCCTGACGCCCGCTGTAACCCTCGGCGAGCATGCTGAGCAGCGCCTGATAATGGGTTTCGTCGACTTCGGCGTAGGGCGAGGCCTTGCGGAACAGCGCCAGCAGGTCCTGCTCCTGCCATTCCTGACAGCTGACCTCGGCAATGATCTGCTGCGCCAGCACATCCAGCGGCGCCTCGGGAATGACCAGTGTGTCGAGCTCGCCGCGACGCACGCAATCCAGCAGCGCCGCGCACTCGATCAGATCATCCCGGGAAACAGCAAACAGCCGTCCCTTGGGCGTCCCGCCTACGTGGTGCCCGGAACGACCGACCCGCTGCAAGAAGGAAGCGATGGATCGGGGCGAACTGATCTGGCAAACCAGATCGACGTCACCGATATCAATCCCCAGCTCCAGCGAAGCCGTGGCGATCAACACCTGCAGGTCACCGCGCTTGAGGCGCTGCTCGGCGTCGAGTCGTTGCTCTTTTGCCATGCTGCCGTGGTGGGCCGCTACCGCCTCTTTGCCCAGTCGCTCACTCAGATGCCGCGCCATGCGCTCAGCCAGCCGCCGGGTGTTGACGAAGATGAGAGTGGTGCGGTGTTCGCGCGCCAGCACCGCGAGCCGGTCATAGACCAGTTGCCAGACGTCACTGGACATCACGGCGCTCAAGGCAACCGGCGGCACTTCGATGGCCAGATCCCGAGGACGCGCGTGACCGATGTCAACGATGGCGCAGGGACGGCTGAGCGGATCGCTGCCGACCAGAAAGCGTGACACCCGCTCGATGGGCTTTTGCGTCGCCGACAGCCCGATGCGCAGCAGCGGCTTTGCACACAGCGCCTGCAAACGCTCGAGGGTCAGTGCGAGATGACTGCCGCGCTTACCCGCAGCGATGGCGTGAATCTCATCAACGATGACGGTCTGCGTGCTCGACAACATGCGCCGGCCGGAGTCGGATCCCAGCAGCACATAAAGCGATTCCGGCGTCGTGACCAAAATATTCGGCGCGGTTTTGCGCATGGCCGTACGTTCTTTCTGCGGCGTGTCACCGGTGCGCACGGCGGTGGTGATGCGCAGCCCCGGCAGGCCTTGCTGAACCAATTGATCGGTGATGCCCGCCAACGGATTCTGCAGGTTGATCTGGATGTCGTTGGACAGCGCTTTCAGGGGCGAGACGTAGACCACGAAGGTCTCATTCGGCAGCTCGCCGCCGTGCTCCAGTCCTTGATGCACCAGATCATCGATGACTGCCAGAAACGCCGTCAGGGTTTTCCCGGAGCCGGTGGGCGCGGCAATCAATGTGGACTCGCGTCGTTTGATCAGCGGCCACGCCTGGGCCTGGGCCGCGGTAATGGCCGGGAACGTGGAGCGAAACCACGCGCTGACCGCCGGATGAAAGGCGTCGAGCACCGGGTCGGGCGTCTGGGGAAGGTTCATGCGCAATTAATGCGGGCGCCGGCGGGTAGATGCAAGGGTCAGATGCTCAGGGGAAGACACAAGGGCGAGTGATCGGAGACGCGTTTCAGGGCGCCGCACGCGCGCATGCCCGCCGTTGTTGGGACTTGCCCGATGACGTGTTATGTTTGCGGACGTTTTTCACCTATTTTTAATCGACCTGAAGACTGAGCCTGCTGACTCTATGCGAATGCGCCTTATGCTGTTGGGCGGCGGGAATGCCCTCGGGCAGGCGTTGATTCGTCTAGGTGCCGAGGAGAACATTGGTTTCCTCGCGCCGCGTCCACCCCAAGACGGTTGGGACGCGGCAAGCCTGACGCAACTGCTCGATGACACCCGCCCGGATGCCTTGATCAATCTCGCTTACTACTTCGACTGGTTTCAGGCGGAGCGGGTGAGCGCTGACAGGCTGGACAATCAGGAACGCTCCGTCGAGCGTCTCGCTGAACTGTGCCAGCACCACAATATCGTCCTCGTCCAACCGTCCAGCTACCGCGTGTTCGACGGTTCGCGGGCGACGGCTTACAGCGAAAAAGACGAGCCCGTGCCGCTGGGTTCCCGTGGCCAGGCCTTGTGGCGCATCGAGCAAAGCGTGCGCGCCACCTGCCCGCAGCACGTGCTGCTTCGGTTCGGCTGGCTGCTCGACGACAGCGCCGAAGGCGTGCTCGGGCGCTTTCTCAGCCGCGCCGAATCCCCCGGTGAATTGCTGCTGGCGGACGACCGTCGTGGCAATCCGACCCCGGTCGATGACGCCGCAAGGGTCATCATTTCGGTGCTCAAACAGCTCGATTGCGCCGCGCCGCTGTGGGGCACTTACCACTACGCCGGGCACGAAGCGACCACGCCATTGGCGTTCGGTCAGGCCGTATTGACCGAAGCACGTCTGCTGCGCCCGCTGGCAATCGAAACGCCGACCGCCCAGGCCCACGCCGCGCGCCCGGACGCCAGCGAAGAGCCGCAGAACGCCGTGCTCGCCTGCAAGAAAATTCTCCACACTTTCGGTATCAAGCCACGCGCCTGGCGTGCTGGTTTGCCCAACCTACTGGACCGCTATTACCGCCATGTCTGATGCTCCTGTCCTCATCACCGGCGGCGCCGGTTTCATCGGTTCGCACCTGACCGACGCGCTGCTCGCCAAGGGCTACGCGGTACGCATCCTCGACGATCTTTCCACCGGCAAACGCAGCAACCTGCCTCTGGACAATCCCCGTGTCGAGTTGATCGAAGGTGATGTCGCCGATGCCGCGCTGGTGGCCCGGGCGGCGGTGGGTTGTCAGGCCGTGGCGCACCTGGCTGCCGTCGCGTCGGTGCAGGCCTCGGTGGATGATCCGGTGAAGACGCACCAGAGCAATTTCATCGGCACGCTAAATGTCTGTGAAGCGATGCGCGAGGCCGGTATCAAACGCGTGGTGTTTGCTTCCAGCGCTGCGGTTTACGGCAATAACGGTGAAGGCGAGGCCATCACCGAAGACACGCCGAAAGCGCCGCTGACCCCCTACGCGTCGGACAAACTGGCCGGTGAGCACTACTTCGATTTCTATCGTCGCCAGCACGGTTTCGAGCCCGTGATTTTCCGCTTCTTCAACATCTTCGGCCCGCGTCAGGACCCTTCTTCGCCGTACTCCGGCGTGATCAGCATTTTCGCAGAGCGGGCGGTAAACGGTCTGCCGATTGCGGTGTTCGGCGACGGCGAGCAGACCCGGGACTTCTTCTACGTCGAGGACCTGGTGGACCTTGTGGTGCAGGGCATCGAGATGCCGACGGTGGCAGAGGGCGCAGTCAATGTCGGGCTGAACGCGACGACTTCGTTGAATGAGCTGCTGAGCGCCCTTGCCGAGGTGGTGGGAGATCTGCCGCCGGTGAGCTACCTGCCGGCACGTTCGGGTGACATCAAGCATTCACGTGCCAGCAATCAGCGTCTGCTTGAGCGCTTTAAGGTGCCCGAGCCGACGCCGCTGAAAGTCGGGCTGGCGCGGCTGCTGGGGCGCTGAAACCCGCGCAGCAAAAAGGCACCGAGGAGGTGCCTTTTTTGTGCCTGCTGGTTCGGGCGCAAACGCTTCGAACTTCAAGCGCTTAGAACTTGTAGCCCACGCCGACCATGTACACCCATGGATCGACGTCCACGTTCACTTTGGTTCGGCCGACGCCCAGCGCCGACGGACCGTCCAGCGTGGCTTGGGTGTCGATGTCCACGTACCAGACGGCGGCGTTGAGCATGATCTTGTCCGTCAGCATGTAGTCCGCGCCGATCTGACCGGCCCAGCCCCACGAATTCTTGATGTGCAGGTTGTTCATGCCCTGTCCTTTGCGTTCGCTGCTCAGGTTTTCGTCGTAGAACCAGGTGTAGTTCACGCCGACACCGGCGTATGGCTGGAATTTCGACGTCGCGTCCATCGGGTAGTACTGCAGCGACAGGGTTGGCGGCAGCTGTTTCACGTCCGCCAGCTTGCCATCCAGACCCGGGCCCAGGCCTTTAACCGCGACAGTGTGCTGGAAGGGCGTTGCCGCCAGCAACTCAAGGCCCACGTAATCGGTGAGCATGTAGGCGAAGGCCAGCCCCAGTTGGGTGTCGCTGTCCAGCGTCGCTTTGGTACCCGGGACTTTGGTGCCGTCCAGCTTCAGGTTTCCGCTTTCTTCGTTGGGCGCCGTCGTGGCAGCACCGGCGCGAATGATGAAGTCACCGGCCTGGTGGGCGTGAGCGGCGAGAGGGACACCGAGTGCAAGCGCGAGCAGGGGCACGCTGAGCAGGGACTTGTGCATGGGGGCTCCGTAAGGGCATAAAAAGAGATGCCGTATGTTACGAAGCGTCTGTTTCGCGGTTTTTGACCTGGCTCAATGAAAGTGCAATTAGGGTGTGCCTGCTAACGACCCTCACTGCTCATCTGGCATTTCGTACACCAGAATCTTGTCCGCTTCCATCTGGTAACCCGCGTCGGCCAGTTCGGTGGTCGAGGATTTGACCTGCATCGGGCCTTCGATCCAGTAGGGCTGGTACAGCTCGTCCACCTTGACGCCCAGTTCGCTGGTCACGTGGACGATCTGATTCGGCGGCGGTGGAGGCACATGAATGCAGGCGCCGAAATATGGGACCAACAGAAACTCCGTCACCCGGCCTTCCTCGCTGACTTCCAGCGGCACGATGTAACCCGGCAGACGCACTCGCTCGCCGTCCAGCGACTTGACCACCGGTGCATGGGGCGCCAGTTGATGGGCGGCCGGCGCGGACTCGACGGACAGGGTGTCTGCCATGCTCGACAGGTTATGGATCGGCGCGGTGATCAGCTTCACCGGTGGCGCGTCGGGCGGGATCATTTCCTGCCACGTCAGCACGCGCAGGTCCTGGGCCCACAACGGCGTTGCGACGATCATCAACCACAGCAGCCAACCCATTCGCATCACAACGACCTCATAAACGAATCGACAACCCGTCTGCCAACGACTGGCGATAGGCAAGCCACGCGGGAACGGTGCCCATCAACACGGCAGCGCCGAGAATGCCTGCCAGCAGCGTCCATTCGTAGGTGCTTGGCAGGGACAGCGGCAGGTACAAACCGTAATTGGCCTGCACGTAACCCTGCGCGGAGGCAATGCCGATGTAAAGCAGCGCCAGTCCGCAAACCGATCCTCCCAGCGCCAGGGCAAACGCTTCCAGCACCAGCAGACTGGCGATGTGCCAAGGGCGTGCGCCCACCGAGCGCAGAATCGCCATCTCCCGACGCCGCTCGTTGAGGCTGGTGAGAATCGCCGTCAGCATGCCGATCAGCCCGGTGAGCACCACAAACAGCGAAATCACGAACAGCGCTTTTTCAGCCGTGCCCATCAGGCTCCACAGCTCCTGCAACGCCACCCCCGGCAGAATCGCCAGCATCGGCTCGCCCCGGAACTCGTTGATGTCGCGCTGCACAGCGAAGGTGGCGATCTTGCTGTTCAGCCCGAGCATGAATGCAGTGATGGCGGTGGGCGTGAGGTCCATGTTGCGGGCCTGGTCGGCACTGATACGCCCGGCGCCTTGGGCGGGCACGCCGTTGTGCCAGTCGATGTGAATCGCTTCCATGCCGCCGAGGCTAATGTGCAGCGTGCGGTCCACCGGCGTGCCGGTGCGTTTGAGAATGCCGACGACGGTGAACGGCTTGTCGTCATGCTTGACCAGACTCACCGTCGCGACGCCGTGGGCCAGCACCAGCTTGTCGCCCAGCGTGTAATGCAGCGCGTCCGCCACTTCCGCGCCGAGCACCACCTCGAACGGGTCGGTGGCGAACGGCCGGCCGTCGGCCAGCTCCAGGTGCTGCTGACGGCCGTACTGGTAATGCTCGAAATACGATTCGTTGGTGCCCATCACCCGATAGCCGCGATGGCTGTCGCCGAGGGAAATCGGAATCGCCCACTTCACCTGCTTGCTGTTGGCGAAGTGCTCGAAACTGTCCCAGCGAATGTTGTTGGTGGCGTTGCCGATGCGGAACACCGAGTACAGCAGCAGGTTGACCGATCCCGAGCGCGCGCCGACGATCAGGTCCGTGCCGCTGATGGTGCTGGCAAAACTGGCGCGTGCTTCGGTGCGCACCCGTTCGACCGCCAGCAGCAGGCAGACGGAGAGGGCGATGGCGAATGCGGTGAGGAAGGCAGTGAAGCGGCGGTTGGCGAGGCTGGCCAGCGCCAGACGAAGAAGATACATCTCAAACCTCTGCAGCGACGGCGGCGCGATTGAGTTCGGCCAGCGACAGGTTGCGGTCGAACAGCGGCGCCAGGCTTTGATCGTGGCTGACGAATAAGAGGCTGGCGCCGGCCTCGCGGCACTCGGCGAACAGCAACTGAATGAACGCTTCGCGGGCGTCGGCATCCAGCGCCGAGGTGGGTTCGTCAGCGATCACCAGCTCCGGCTGGCCGATCAGGGCGCGAGCGGCAGCAACCCGTTGCTGCTGACCGATGGACAGCGAATCGGCGCGGCGGCTGAGCATTTCGGGGTCTTTCAAACCCAAGTGAGCGAGCAGGGTTTCGGCCGCTATGTCGACGCTGCCGTGGCGTTGGGTGGCCCGCTGGGTGCGTAATTTGGAAAAGCGGCACGGCAGCTCGACGTTCTCGCGCACCGACAAAAACGGCAGCAAATTGAATTGCTGAAAGATGTAGCCGGTGTGGTCGACACGAAACCTGTCCCGGGCGCCGGCCGAGAGCTGTGTCAGTTCTTGGCCGAGCAGGCGAACGCTGCCGCGGTTGGGGCGCTGCACACCGCCCAGCAGACCGAGCAGCGTGGTTTTGCCACTGCCGCTGGGGCCTTTGAGAAACAGGGTTTCGCCGGCATCGAGGCGAAACGCCTGAATGTCCAGCAGCTGCGGATGCCCCGGCCAGCTGAAGCCGAGTTCGGACAATTCAATGAGCGCTTGAGTCATGGCCACACGTGCGTTTGAAAAGTGATCGACCGGGAAGCCCGGTCGCTGATGGAGTGGCGTTGGTTAAAACTTGACCACCGGATTGCTCGGACGCACTTCAGCGCCCATCTGGCGTTTCGGTGTCACCAGCTGCACCTGAATGGTCTGGGTGGCCGGGAAGCTTTTGAACAGCTGGGTCAGATCGAGCTTGTTGAGCACGTTCGGCGCGCTGCAGGTGAACTGATAGTGGCCGTGAATTTCGCTGTGCTCGTGTTCAGCCGCGTCGCCATCGGCGTGGTCGTGATCGTCGTCATCCTTGTCGCCGAACAGCGTGCTTTCCACCCGCTGTTTGGTCGCGGTGCATCCGGCTGCCTCCGGGAGACTGAACAGGGCGTGGGGTTTGAGCAGGGTTTCCTTGGCCAGGGCCAAGGTCATCTTGTCAGCGTCCGTGGTTGCCGGGTGCTCGAAGCCGACGATGTTCATCGCCGGCGTGTCGAGTTCCAGTTCCAGAGTGCGACCGTCCAGCGCCATATCCAGCCGCGCGACACCATGCACATGCGCGCCGAGACTGCCGTGCTCATGATCGTGGTCATGTTCATCAGCCGCTTGAGCAGCAGCGAGGGGCAGCAAGGCGAAGGGCAGGGCGAGTAGCAAACGACGCATGGGGAAGCTCCGGGGGCGAGTCTGAAATTTGTTATGTGATCTTATAACAATGCGTTGCGCTGTTTCTTAACTTTTTCAATCAGCCTTGTGGGAGGGTGAGCTTTCAGGGATCACGTGCAGGTCGACAATTCCTGTGGGACCATGCCGGTCCGCCCTATCAGAGGACACACCCCATGCTGCGAATCCGTGGAACCGTCGGCGATCTGCCGGTGGATCTGACTGTGGAAATGGACGACGCCGACTGGGCACGGCTGGGCATTCAGTCAGGCGCGCAGGTGCAGGCAACGTCGGCGCCGGTTGATACGTCCGTCAAGCCTGCGGCCAGTCGCAACGATGCTGTCTGGGATATCGCTCAAGAGCTGTTGCGCAAAGCGGGCCATCTGACCGGGCCGGATCTACTCGGTCAGCTGGAAGGTTTGTCGGGTAGCACCGCTGCGGGCAAACGCCTGATGGTGCGGATGCGCCACAGCGCCAACGTGAAAGTGGAAAGCCAGGGCGACACGCCGGTGTATCACTGGATCGAATGATACACACAACCGTTTTTGGACCCGTGTAGGACCGGCTTTAGCCGGGAATGCTTCAGCCGTCACACCACAAAATTGAGGGTGCTGGTGCGGGCCTCTTCCCGGCTAAAGCCGGTCCCACAAGTAGACCGCGTACATTCCTTGGAACTGGCTCGGTCCATTAAAAGACCGGCTTCAGCAGGGAAGGCTAGTAAAGCGCCGCAAACAGCCGACGACGGTAGGTCGTGACCAGCGGATGATCATTCCCCAGCAAGTCAAACACCTGCAGCAGCGTCTTGTGCGGCTGGCCTTCGTTGTAGCTGCGGTTGCGGATGAACAGCTTGAGCAGTCCTTCCAGCGCGGCTTCGTATTGCTGACGGGACAATTGCTGGATCGCCAGTTGGTGCGCGGCTTCGTCGTCCTGCGGGTTCTGCGCCAAGCGCGACTTCAGCTCGGCGACGTCAGGCAACGCGGCGGCTTCAGCCAGAAACGTCAATTGCGCCTTCGCCCCGGCCAGCGCGGCTTTGTGCTCATCGCTCTTCACCGCGTCCAGCACCGTGCGCGCTTCCGTCAGCTCGCCACGTTCGGCCAGGCAGCGCGCATACAAAATCAGCGCGGCAGCGTTGGTGTTGTCCTCGGCGAGGATGGTCTGCAGAACCGCTTCGGCTTCGGCGAAATGGCTCTCGGCGAACATCGCCTGCGCGGTTTTCAGCGGGTCGGCGGCGGCCGGCGGTGGCATTTGCACATGGGGCTCAAGCAGTGCGCGGATTTGCGATTCAGGCTGGGCGCCGGAGAACCCATCCACCGGCTGGCCGTCCTTGAACAGCACCACGGTGGGCAGGCTGCGAATGCCGAAGCGGGCCACGATGTCCTGTTCAGCGTCGCAGTCGACCTTCGCCAGCAGCAACTCGCCCTGATAACTCTCGGCAATCTGTTGCAGCAGCGGCATCAGCACCTTGCACGGCGCGCACCACTCGGCCCAGAAATCCACCAGCACGGGTTTGTGAAAGGAATTCTCGATGACCATCTGATCGAAAGTGGCGGTGGTCGCATCAAAGATGTACGGCGTGTCCTGGCTCATCGCGGGTCTCGAAAGAAGGCTTGATGGCGCGAACTATAAAGGGCTGGGGGGATTGTCGGAAGCGGGGTTGATGCCTGTCGTCAAATTGCAGACGCCTAGCGGCTCATCACCTGACCGCGTGATAAAGACTCACCTTGCGAAACTGCCACGGCTCGGCCAGATCGGGCAGCGTCAGCGCCTCCAGAATTCCCAGTCGCTGATACAAGGGGTGCTGAAAGTCCCGCACCCGGGAATCGGCCACCAACGCTTGTTTGCCACGACTGAGAAACTGATCCAGCAACGGCAGGTTGGCGCGGTCGTACAGCACGTCCGCCACGAGGATCAGATCGAAACGATCGTCTTCGGCGAAGAAGTCCCCCGAATACTGAAGCGTCACGCCGTTCAGCTCAGCGTTGGCTCGGCAGGCCTCGATCGCCAGCGGATCGAGATCACAGGCGACGACTTCGAGCGCCCCGGCCTTCATCGCCGCGATGCCTGCGACACCCGAGCCCGCGCCGAAATCCAGCACGCGCTTGCCCGCAACCCACTGCGGCTGCTCGGCGAGAAAGCGCGCCAGCGCCAGGCCACTGGCCCAACAGAAACTCCAGTAGGGCGGGTCTTCGAGAATGCGCCGGGTTTCCTCGGGGCTGAACGCGCGATCCATATTGTTCGCGTCGATCAGCCACAGCTTCAGGTCCGTCCCCGGCAGCGCTTCGGCAACCAGTTGCGCATCGCCCAACAGTTCGCCCAATGCGGCTTGCAGGTGAAACGGAGCGGTCACGGCGCGGGAGCGAATTGCAGCTGACCCAGCGCCTGAGTGGTGGGCTGGGTGATCAGCACGGACGGCAGATGCAGAATCAGCTGCCCCGACTTGCTGGCGCGGCCGCGCAGTTCAACGCGCGCGCCCACCGGAAAGGCCTCAGGATTGAAGCGCAGCTGAAACGGCAGCGACTGGTTGTTCCCCAGCAGCTTGGTGCTGGCCAGCAGTTTCTGCGGGCGATTGCGATCGTCGATCACCAGCAGCGCCAGCTCGACTTCCGCGCCGGCTGGCACGCCCAGCAACTGGCCGCTCAATTCGCGCTGGAACGGCTGCAACGGACCTTGTCCTTCCGGCAGCGTAATGGCGTTGGGCGCAGGTTTGGCGGGCGCCGCAGGTTTTGGCGCTTCGGCCGTGCTGCAGGCAGCGAGCAGGCCCACAAGGCTGATTACAGCAAGCGTACGTAGCGTCATGAACAGCTCCAGACAAAGCAGAATGCGGGCGAGATACGCACGGGATGGCGCAGTATCGCTGAGTGCGACGGGTTTCACCGCACTGAATGCGCGTCTATATACCTTAAAGCCCCGGACTTGTCTTGCCAGCGAGATGCGCTACCATGGCCCTCCCTTTTTTTGTTGCCTGCCACCATGCACTGTCCCTTTTGCGGTGCCAACGACACCAAAGTCATTGACTCGCGCCTCGTTGCTGAAGGCGATCAGGTTCGCCGCCGCCGCGAATGCGTCGCCTGCGAAGAACGCTTCACCACATTCGAAACCGCTGAACTGGTTCTGCCCCGGCTGATCAAGCAGGACGGCAGCCGTCAGCCCTTCGACGAAGAGAAGCTGCGCGCCGGCATGCAGCGCGCGCTGGAGAAGCGCCCGGTCAGCGTCGAGCGTCTCGAAGCGGCCCTGGCCCATATCAAAAGCAAACTGCGTGCGACCGGCGAGCGCGAGGTCAAATCGCTGATCGTGGGTGAGCTGGTCATGGGCGAATTGCAGAAGCTCGACGAAGTGGCCTACATCCGCTTTGCTTCTGTTTATCGGCGGTTTCAGGACCTCAACGAATTCCGCGAAGAAATCGACCGACTGGCCCGCGAGCCGGTTAAAGAGTGAGCATGACCTCGACAGAGCAAGGCGTGCTCGACGCAGCCTACATGGCGCGGGCGCTGGAACTGGCGCGCAAAGGCGTCTACTCGACGCATCCCAACCCGCGTGTTGGCTGCGTGATCGTGCGTGATGGCGCCATTGTCGGCGAAGGCTGGCACGTCCGCGCCGGCGAGCCCCACGCTGAAGTGCATGCGCTGCGCCAGGCGGGCGACAAGGCGAAGGGCGCCACCGCTTACGTCACCCTCGAACCCTGCAGTCATCATGGCCGCACCCCGCCGTGCGCCGACGCGCTGGTCAACGCCGGCGTGGCGCGTGTGGTCGCTGCCATGCAAGACCCCAATCCCGATGTGGCCGGCCGTGGCCTGTTGCGCCTGATGAACGCCGGGATCGCGGTGCAGAGCGGCGTGCTTGAGAGCGAAGCGCGAGCGCTGAACAAAGGCTTTCTAAAGCGCATGGAACACGGCCTGCCCTACGTGCGGGTCAAGCTGGCGATGAGCCTCGACGGACGCACGGCCATGGCCAGCGGCGAAAGCCAGTGGATCACCGGCCCTGAAGCGCGATCTGCCGTGCAGCGCCTGCGTGCGCAGTCGAGCGTGGTGCTGACCGGCGCCGATACCGTGCTCGCCGACAACGCGCGGCTCACCGTGCGCCCTGACGAGTTGGGCCTGAACGCCGAACTCAGCGCCCTGGCCGCGACCCGACCGCCGTTGCGCGTGTTGATCGACGGCCGTTTGCGTGTGCCTCTCGACGCGCCGTTCTTTACAGCGGGCAACGCGCTGGTGGTGACCTGCGCCGCTGCATCGGCCCGCGAGCGCTACCACGACGAAGGCCACGAACTGCTGGCACTGCCCAGCAGCGGCGGGCATGTCGACCTGCGCAAACTGCTGGTTGAACTGGCGGCCCGGGGCGTCAATGACGTTTTGGTCGAAGCCGGTCCCAAACTGGCCGGCGCGTTTACCCGACTGGGCCTGGTGGATGAATTTCAGATCTTCGTGGCGGGCAAGTTCATGGGCTCGTCGGCGCGACCGTTGCTGGACCTGCCGCTGGCGCAGATGAGCGAGGCGCTCGAACTCAAGATCGTCGAAATGCGCGCGGTCGGCAATGACTGGCGAGTCATTGCGATACCCGCGTCGCACCCCGGCGTATAATTCCGGCTTCCGCGCTCAGCGCTGGCCCTGTTTTCCAGGAGCACCCATGTTTACCGGCATCATCGAATCCATCGGCAGCATCCGCGCCATCACTCCGAAAGGCGGCGACGTCCGCGTTTACGTAGAGACCGGCAAGCTCGACCTTTCCGACGTCAAACTGGGCGACAGCATCGCCGTCAACGGCGTCTGTCTGACAGCCGTTGAATTGCCAGGCGACGGCTTCTGGGCCGACGTCAGCCGCGAAACCCTGAACGTCACTGCGTTCGTCGATCTGAAAACCGGCAGCCGGGTCAATCTGGAAAAAGCCCTGACCCCGACCACGCGCCTGGGCGGCCATCTGGTCAGCGGCCACGTCGACGGCGTCGGCGAAGTACTGTCCCGAGAAGAAAACGCCCGTGCGATCCAGTTCCGCATGCGCGCCCCCCGCGAGCTGGCCAAGTACATCTCCCACAAGGGCTCGATCACTGTCGACGGCACTAGCCTGACCGTGAACGCCGTCAACGGCGCCGAGTTCGAGCTGACCATCGTGCCGCACACGCTCGCCGAAACCATCATGGGCGACTACCGCCCCGGCCGTAAGATCAACCTGGAAGTCGACCTGCTGGCGCGTTACCTCGAGCGTTTGCTGCTCGGTGACAAAGCGGCCGATCCGACCCCAGCCCAGGGCGGCAACATCAGCGAAAGCTTTCTGGCCGCCAACGGCTACCTCAAATCCTGAATCGAAGGGGGTGCCGCGTGGCGCTCAACAGCATCGAAGAACTGGTTGAAGACATTCGCCAAGGCAAGATGGTCATCCTCATGGATGACGAAGACCGCGAGAACGAAGGCGATCTGATCATGGCCTCCGAGTGCGTCAAGGCCGAGCACATCAATTTTATGGCGCGTTACGCCCGTGGCCTGATCTGCATGCCGATGACCCGCGAGCGCTGCGAAACCCTGAAACTGCCGTTGATGGCGCCGCGCAATGGCTCGGGCTTCGGCACCAAGTTCACCGTGTCCATTGAAGCCGCCGAGGGTGTGACCACCGGGATTTCCGCCGCCGACCGCGCGCGCACCGTTCAGGCCGCTGCTGCCAAGGATGCAAAGGCCGAAGACATCGTCAGCCCGGGCCACATCTTCCCGCTGATGGCCCAGGCCGGCGGCACACTGTCCCGCGCAGGCCATACCGAAGCGGCATGCGACTTGGCGCGCATGGCCGGTTTCGAGCCGACCGGCGTGATCTGCGAAGTCATGAACGACGACGGCACCATGTCCCGTCGTACTGAACTGGAAGCTTTCGCGGCCGAGCACAACATCAAGATCGGTACCATTGCCGACCTGATTCATTACCGGATGATCCACGAACGTACCGTTCAGCGGATCGCCGAGCAGCCTCTCGACAGCGAACTGGGCCATTTCAATCTGGTGACCTACCGCGATTCCGTCGAAGGTGACGTGCACCTGGCGCTGACGCTGGGCAAGATCTGCGCGGAAGAAGCCACACTGGTTCGCGTGCATAACATGGACCCGCTGCGCGACCTGCTGATGGTCAAGCAGCCCGGCCGCTGGAGCCTGCGCGCTGCCATGAAGACCGTGGCCGAGGCCGGCAGCGGCGTCGTGCTGCTGCTCGGTCACCCGCTCGATGGCGACACGGTTCTGGCCCATGTGCGTGAAACCGCTGGCGGCACACCGATCAAGACGCCGACCACTTACAGCACCGTCGGTGCCGGTTCGCAGATCCTTCGTGACCTCGGCGTGCGCAAAATGCGCCTGATGAGTTCGCCAATGAAGTTCAATGCGATATCCGGTTTCGATCTGGAAGTTGTAGAATACGTGCCCTCCGAATAAAGACCGGCAGGTGACAGGCCCCGACAGCGTTCAGCCGTGGGTGGTTCTGGTCCCTGCAGTCGCCCATTCGTGGCCTAAAATCCCTGAAAGCGCGCGCCCGATGCGCGCTTTCATGCTCTTTAATACGAGAACACGAGACTCAGCCGAATGACCCTGAAGACCATCGAAGGTACCTTCATCGCCCCCCAAGGTCGCTATGCCCTGGTGGTTGGCCGCTTCAACAGCTTCGTCGTCGAAAGCCTGGTGAGCGGTGCCGTTGATGCCCTGGTTCGCCATGGCGTGAGCGAAAGCGACATCACCATCATCCGCGCACCGGGCGCGTTCGAAATCCCGCTGGTCGTGCAGAAGGTCGCTCAACGCAGCGAATTCGCCGCCATCATCGCCCTCGGCGCCGTCATTCGTGGCGGCACCCCGCACTTCGAATACGTCGCTGGCGAATGCACCAAGGGCCTGTCCCAGGTGTCCATGGAGTTCGGCGTACCGGTCGCGTTCGGCGTCCTGACTGTCGATTCCATCGAGCAGGCGATCGAGCGTTCCGGCACCAAGGCCGGCAACAAAGGCGCTGAAGCTGCCTTGTCCGCCATCGAGATGGTCAGCCTGTTGGCGCAGTTGGAGGCCAAGTGATTAACGACGAAAGCGATCAGTTCAACCCGCGTGATCCACGTGCGGCAGACGCTGGCAAGCCATCGAAAAGCGAAAAGCGTCGTGCCGCTCGCCAGATGGCGATGCAGGCCCTTTACCAGCGCCACATGGCTGGCCAGTCGCTGAACGAAATCGAAGCACAATTTCGCGTCGACAATGACTTCACCTCCGTCGATGCCGCTTACTTCCACGACATCCTCCACGGTGTTCCGGGCAATCAGGACAAGATCGACGCAGCGCTGGCGCCATGTCTGGACCTGACCATCGACGAGCTGGACCCGGTTGAGCTGGCGGTTCTGCGTCTGTCGACCTGGGAGCTGCTGGAGCGCGTCGACGTGCCGTACCGCGTGGTCATCAACGAAGGTATCGAGCTGGCGAAAGTCTACGGTTCGACCGACGGCCACAAGTTCGTCAACGGCGTGCTCGACAAGCTGGCTCCGCGTCTGCGCGAAGTCGAAGTGAAGGCGCACAAGCGCTGAGGCTTCTGGGTTTCTCCAGAACCTGAGCGTCTCCGCCATGGGCGAGTTCGAGCTGATCCGCAATTACTTTGCCGCCGCGCCCTGCGCGCGGCCCGGCGAAGGCGTTGCCTTGGGGATCGGCGACGACTGCGCCCTGTTGTCGGTGGCCGCTGGCGAGCAACTCGCCGTCTCCACTGACACGCTGGTCGCCGGGGTGCATTTCCCCGACGTCTGCGATCCTTTTCTGCTCGGCCAGCGCGCTCTCGGCGTGTCGGCCAGCGACCTGGCTGCCATGGGCGCCAGTCCTCTCGCTTTTACCCTTGCTCTGACCCTGCCGCAGGTTTCCGCCGACTGGCTGGAAGCGTTCGCCCGTGGTTTGAACACCATGGCCCAAGGCTGCGGCCTGCGCCTGATCGGTGGCGACACCACGCGCGGGCCGTTCAGCCTGACGGTCACCGTTTTCGGCACGGTCCCCAACGGGCAGGCCCTGACCAGAAGCGGCGCACGGCCCGGCGATTTGTTGTGCGTGGGCGGTCCGCTGGGCGACGCGGCCGGAGCGCTGCCGTTGGTGTTGAACCAGCGCAGCACCGAGGCGTCTACCACTCAGGCCTTGCTGGCGCGTTACTGGTCGCCGCAGCCGCAGTTCGAGCTGGGCATCGCGTTGCGCGGCAAGGCCAGCGCGGCGCTGGACATCTCTGACGGACTGCTCGCCGACTGCGGACATATCGCCACCGCCTCGGGCGTGCGCTTGCTCGTTGAGCGCGAAAAAGTGCCGATGTCTGACGCGCTGCTGAGTTTTTTCGGGCCTGATGCGGCGTTGAATGCGGCGCTCAGTGGGGGCGATGACTACAGACTGGCTTTCACGTTGCCGCCATCATGGCTGGCTGAACTGCAGGCCGCCGGCTTGCCTGTTTTCGTTCTGGGTCGGGTGGTCGAAGGCCACGGCGTGGCGCTGATCGACGCACTTGGGCAGGACGTCACCCCGTTGATTCGGGGCTATCAACATTTTCAGGAGACACGGTGACAGATCATCCTAATCAGGTCCCGGCGGAGAACGTTCCTCCGTCCGTTTGGACCAATCCGTGGCATTTCCTGGCCTTCGGCTTCGGCTCCGGCACATTGCCCAAAGCGCCCGGCACATGGGGCTCAATGGTCGCAGTGCCGTTTATTCCCCTGTGGCAGATGCTGCCGGACTGGGGCTACTGGCTGGTGCTCGGCCTGACGATACTGTTCGGCTTCTGGCTGTGCGGCAAAGTGGCGGACGACCTGCGCGTTCACGACCATGAAGGCATCGTCTGGGACGAGATGGTCGGGATGTGGATCACTTTGTGGCTGGTACCTGAAGGCTGGCCTTGGCTGCTGGTGGGTTTTCTGGTGTTCCGCTTTTTCGACATCCTCAAGCCTTGGCCCATTCACTGGATCGACAAGCACGTGCACGGCGGCGTCGGCATCATGCTGGATGATGTCCTGGCCGGTGTGTTCGCATGGCTGGCGATGCAAGGGCTGGTCTGGCTGTGGGCCGTGATGTAGGGGCTACGCTCATGAGGCGTTCAGGGGTGGGATGGCTGCTCGCTGTGTGGTTGCTGATGACAAGTGTCTGGGCGACTGCCGATGGGGCAACTCCTGCGCCGATGTCTGACAAGCCTAATGACATCCAGCTGGTCAGCGAGCACTGGATTGGTTACACCGAAACCGACGGCACGGGGCTGGGTTGGGATTTGATGCGGGAGATCTTCGAGCCGGCCGGCGTCAGGGTTGAGCAGCGCATCGAGCCGTACACCCGCGCGGTCGGGCTGGTGCAGCGGGGCGAGGCCGACGCGTGGATTGCCGCCTACAAGGATGAGGTCGAGGGCACGCTCTACTCGAAGTGGAACTACGACACCGACGAGATTTACACGCTGGGTCTGGCCTCCAAACCGCTTCCTACTCTGCAGACGCTGGGCAAATACCGTTTGGCCTGGGTGCGTGGCTACGAGTATCAGCACTATCTGCCCAACGTGACGCACTTCAACGAGGTCGCCCGGCGCGATCACATTCTGCCGATGCTCGAATACGGGCGCGCGGATCTGTATATCGATGCCAAACCGGAAATGGACTTCGTCCTCGCCCAAAGCGACGATCCTCAGCGTTATCGGCTGACCTATCTCACCTCCATTCCTTTGTACCTCAGCTTTGCTGATACCCCGCGAGGGCACGCGCTGCGGGATCTGTTTGACGTACGGATGGGCGAACTTGTGCACAGCGGCAAGCTGCGGCCGATCTTTGCACGCTGGAAGCATGCGTATCCGTTCGATACAGACGGTCGTCAATCCGGCAATGACGCTGCCCACTGATCAAACTTGTTGATCTGATTGGCCGACAATTCAGCCTAAGCGTCTGCCGGAACCTGCTGTTACAATGTTGCGAATTTCCAACCCTCATACTGATCAGGAGCACCCGGTGCCCGTCGTATTTGTCGCGGCTTCCAAGCTGCCTACCCCTTTTGCCACTTTCAAGATGAACGGCTTTCTCGAGCAGGAAAACGGTCGCGAGCATGTCGTGCTGACCCTCGGCGATGTGTCAGACGGGGCCCCGGTACTCGGCCGTGTGCATTCCGAATGCCTGACCGGTGATGCGCTGTTCAGTCAGCGATGCGACTGCGGTTCCCAGCTTGAGGCGGCGTTGCGCGCCATCGCCGCCGAAGGCCGCGGCGTGCTGTTGTACCTGCGCCAGGAAGGCCGCGGCATAGGCTTGATGAATAAGATCCGCGCGTATGAATTGCAGGACGGCGGTGCCGACACCGTTGAAGCGAACGAGCGTCTGGGCTTCGCCGCTGACCAGCGTGATTACGGCATTTGCCTGCCGATGCTGGAGCATCTGGGCATCCAGTCCCTGCGTTTGATGACCAATAACCCCCGCAAAGTCAAAGCGCTGACAGACATGGGCATCACTGTCGCCGAGCGTGTGCCGCTGCACACCGGCCACAATCCGCACAATAAGCTCTATCTGGCGACCAAGGCCGGCAAGCTGGGTCACATGATGGGTAACGAGCATCAGAGCGAAGTCGATCCGGCGTGATGCTTTGCAGTCTGCGCCGTCGTCTGGCGCAGGCTGGACGCGCTTGATGCGCCGCTGGGTTGCCTTTCTCCTGTTGCTGGTTGCTTTTCAGGCCGGCGCTGCGCAGCGGGTCGTTAGCCTCGCACCCTCTCTTACTGAAATTGTTATCGAACTGGATGCCGCCGATCTGCTGGTCGGTGTGGTCGACGGCGGTCCACGTCCGACAAAGGTGGCACGCCTGCCTTCGGTGGGTCGCTACGGGCAGCTCGACATCGAGCGCCTGCTCAGTTTGCAGCCCGATCTTTTGCTGCTATGGCCCGGCAGCGTCAGTGCAACCCAGCGCGACCAACTGAGGCGCCTGAATATTCCTACCTACACCGCCGAGCCTCACACGCTGAAAGAACTGGCTGATCAGATCGAGCAGATGGGCGAACGCCTTGGCCTCGCCGATCGTGGACGACAAGTAGCGGGGGATTTCCGTCAGCGATTGGCCGGATTGCGTGAGCGTTATCGCCGCGATGTCTCGCTGAGAGTCTTTTACCAAGTGTGGGATCAGCCGCTTTACACCGTAGGCGGCGGCCAGATCATCAGCGATGCACTGACCGTCTGCGGCGCACGCAACGTGTTTGAAGACCTGACCCTGCCGGCGCCGCAGGTGAGTATCGAGTCAGTGCTGCAGCGAGATCCGGACGTGATTCTCGCCAGCGACGCTGCATTGTTGCCGGCATGGAAAAGCTGGTCGCAGTTGAAGGCCGTAAAAGCCGGTCGCCTTTTTGCCGTGCCCGATAAAGGCTTCGAACGAGCAAGCGGGCAGATGGTGGAAGCGGTGGCGAAGGTGTGCAGCGTAATAGCGCCGGAACGCTGAACAGTCGGGCTGCAAATCTACAGCTCAGGCGTCCAGGTCACGCCAAACATCCACGTTCGAGCCTCTTCGCGATAGCCGTAGTTGCTGCCATCAAAACTGTACAGCGTGCGGCTGTAGCGTTTGTCCAGGGCGTTATCCAGTTTGAACTCAAGCTTCACTTCGTCGCTGGCTTTCCAGCTGCTGCGCAATCCAAACAACGAATAGCCGCCGATGTGCTGGGTGTTGGCCTCGTCGTTGTAGCTGTCGCTGACGGCCTGCCAACTGGCGCCGACACCGAGGCGATCGAACTGCCGATCAAGATCGAGGTTCAGGGTGCGGCGAGCGCGACGGTTGAGCGTGTGCCCAGTGTCACGGTCACGCGGGTCGATGACCGACGCGCCGAGCTTGCCGGTCCAGCCGAACAATTGCTGCTCAAGGGACGCTTCGACACCCTTGATCCGTGCCGAGCCGATGTTTTGGGGGCGAAAGTCGCTGTCGAGGGCAATCGCGTCCTGCAGATCAGTGCGATACAGCGAGGCCTCAAGGCGGGCGGTTTCGCTCAGGCGACTGCGCCATTGCAGCTCGTAGCTTTTGGAGTGCTCGGGTTTGAGATTCGGGTTGCTGAAGTCCGGGTAATACAGGTCGTTGAACGTCGGCGCGCGGAAGCCTTCGCTGTAGGACAGCAGCACGTCGTTGGCGTCATTGAGCGGAACGGTGAGGGTGCCGCTCCAGGTGTTCTGGCTGCCGAACTGCTCGTTCTGATCATGGCGCAGGCCGAGCTCGGTCGAGAAGTGCTCGCCTTTGAAACGATGCTGGATGAACGCCGCGCGGTTCCAGCGGCTGTCCTCGTCGAACGGCGTGCTGCTGTTGACGCGGTCTTCGTACCAGTCGGCTCCCAGCATCAGGCTGTTGCGCTCGTCCAGGGTCAGGTCGTTCTGCCAATTGAACGAGTCGCGGTAGGTGTTGAACTCGTAGTGATCGTTGCTCAGCTTATCCAGCGTCTTTTCGCGATTCTCGCTGTGGCCCAGCTCCAGACGGGTTTTCCAGGTCTGGTTGATGCGGGCGTCGACGTAGGTGCCGAGGCTGCTCAGGTCAAACTTGCTGTATTGCTGCTGACCCACCGTGTTGAACGTGACCGGGTCGAACAGACCGAACGGGTTGTCGAACTCGGTCTTGCCCCGATTATCCAGAGCGTTGAGGCCCATTTCCACGTCGTCGCTGAGCCAGTGGCTGAGGTTCAGGCTCAGGGATTTATTGCGGTAGGCGTCGTGATCGTCATCGCTGGAGAAGGACGGGCCGGTGCGGTCGATGCCTGCCGTTTCATCCAGGCTGGTGCTGAGGTTGAAATGCGTTTGCTGATCACCGCCCGACACGCCGAGGCTCTGCTGCTGCGTGCCTCGATTGCCGAAACTCGTATGCAGGCGGGCCTGGAGGCCTTGCTCGGCGCCCCGTCGAGTGAAGATCTGAATCACCCCGCCAATGGCGTCTGCGCCGTAGATGACCGAGCGTGATCCGCGCAGCACTTCCACTCGCTCGATCTGCTCGACGTTGAGGTATTGCAGGTTACTGTCCGCCGACGTCGCATTGGCAATGCGCTGCCCATCGACCAGCACCAGGCTCTGCGCAGCTTTGGTCCCGCGAATGAAAATCCCCGGCAAACTGCCCCGGCCGCCGCTGGGCGCCACTTGCACGCCGGGCACGCGACTCAGCAGGTCAGTGACGCTGCTGGGTTGCAGCCGCTCGATGTCGGCACGGGTGAATACGGTGCTCGCCGCAGTGCTGGCATCACGCTGCTCGACTTGGCGATTGGCGCTGATCACCACGCTGTCCAGCTTCAAGGCGCTTTCGCGATCAGGCTGATCGGCGAAGGCTTGGGTGGCGGGGATGAGGGAGAAGGCGAGCGCGAGGCGGGAAAGGGTCATGTTCTATACAAGTAGGCTGTCTGACACCCCTGGCCCCAGTGGGAGCGAGCTTGCTCGCGAATGCCGGGTTACAGGCGATGAAGATACGTTAAATGGGCAGACCTCTTCGTGAGCAAGCTCACTCCCACAGGGTTCGCGTTTGTCAGCTGATTGCGGTGTACAACCACAGCAGGACAGTCTCACGCCCCCCATCGCCCGGACAATGCCAGAGATGGACCTGCTGAAAAATTAACTGTGGGAGCGAGCTTGCTCGCGAATGCTGAGTGTCAGGCGATGAAGATGTGTCGAAGGCACGAACGTCTTCGTGAGCAAGCTCACTCCCACAGGGTTCGCGTTCGTCAGCTGATTGCGGTGTACAACCACAGCAGGACAGTCTCACGCCTCCCATCGCCAGGACAATGCCAGAGATGGACCTGCTGAAAAATTAACTGTGGGAGCGAGCTTGCTCGCGAATGCTGAGTGTCAGGCGATGAAGATGTGTCGAAGGCACAAACGTTTTCGTGAGCAAGCTCACTCTCACAAGTTTGCGGAATGACCCGGTCGCTCGGCCATCCCGCTTACGCCTGTAACTGTCTACATCTTCAGCAGGCGCTGGTTGATCGACGCTTCGATCCCGGCAGCATCCAGCCCGCACTCCGCCAGCATCTGCGCGGGTTTGGCGTGTTCGACGTACACATCCGGCAGGCCCAGATGCAGCACCGACTTGAGAATGTTCTCTCGCGCCAGGAACTCGCTGACCGCCGCACCGGCACCGCCCATGATGGCGTTTTCTTCGACGGTCACGAGCAAGTCGTGGCTGCCGGCCATTTCGCGCACCAGTGCCTCGTCCAGCGGTTTGACGAAACGCATGTCGACCACGGTCGCGTCGAGCTTTTCCGCCACGATCAGCGCTTCGGTCAACTGCACGCCAAACACCAGCATCGCGACTTTGCTGCCTTGACGACGAACCACGCCTTTGCCGATTTCCAGCGGTTCGAGACTGCTCTCGATCACGGCATTGGGGCCGTTGCCGCGTGGGTAACGCACGGCGGCGGGGCCTTTGAACAGGTGACCGGTGGTGAGCATCTTGCGCAGTTCGTTTTCATCGCTCGGCGTCATGACCAGCATGCCGGGGATGCAACGCAGGTACGACAGATCAAAACTGCCGGCATGGGTCGGGCCGTCTTCGCCCACCAGACCGGCGCGGTCGATGGCGAACAGCACGTCCAGATTCTGCACCGCGACGTCATGAATCAGCTGGTCGTAACCACGCTGCAGGAACGTCGAGTAAATCGCCACGACCGGCTTGGCGCCTTCGCAGGCCATGCCCGCTGCCAGCGTCACCGCGTGCTGCTCGGCGATGGCAACGTCGAAATAGCGCTCCGGGAAACGTTCACTGAACGCAACCAGATCCGAGCCTTCTTTCATGGCAGGCGTGATGCCCACCAGACGCTCGTCCGCTTCGGCCATGTCGCACAGCCACTGGCCGAACACGCCGGAATACTTGGGACCGCCGGCTTTCTTGGGCACGACCGGTGCGTTGAGTGGATCAAGCTTGGTGATCGCGTGATAACCGATCGGGTCGACCTCGGCCGGTGCGAAGCCTTTGCCTTTCTTGGTGACCACGTGCAGGAACTGCGGACCCTTGAGGTCGCGCATGTTGCGCAGGGTGGCGATCAGGATAGGCAGGTCGTGACCATCGATCGGGCCGATGTAGTTCCAGCCGAGTTCTTCGAACAGCGTGCCGGGCACCAGCATGCCTTTGGCGTATTCCTCGGTACGACGGGCGATTTCCCACGCGCCGGGCAGACGCGACAGCACTTTCTTGCTGCCTTCGCGCATGCTCGTGTACGTGCGGCTTGAGAGAATTTTCGCCAGATAATTCGACAGCCCGCCGACGTTGCGCGAGATCGACATGTCGTTGTCGTTGAGGATTACCAGCATGTCGGCGCTGACTTCGGGCGCGTGGTTCAGCGCCTCGAAGGCCATGCCGGCAGTGAGTGCGCCGTCGCCGATCACGGCAATGGACTTGCGCTCACTGCCTTGCAGCCGGGAGGCGATCGCCATGCCCAGCGCGGCGCTGATGGAGGTGCTGGAGTGACCGACGCCAAAGGTGTCGTATTCGCTCTCGCTGCGACGCGGGAATGCCGCCACGCCGCCTTTCTGGCGCAGGGTCGACATCTGCTCGCGACGACCCGTGAGGATCTTGTGCGGGTACGCCTGATGACCGACGTCCCAGACCAGCCGGTCGTCGGGGGTATCGAAGACGTAGTGCAAGGCCACGGTCAGTTCGATGACGCCGAGGCCGGCGCCGAAGTGGCCGCCGGTCTGGCCAACGGTGTAGAGCAGCTCCAGGCGCAGTTCATCAGCCAGGGCTTCAAGCTCTGCTTCACCTAAGCGGCGCAGGCCGTCCGGCGTCGCTGCCTTGTCGAGCAGCGGCGTGGACGGGCGCTCGCGGGGAATCTCTTTGAACGTCGTGGGCATCAGGCGAATCGTTATAAGTAAAAGAGGCGGCAGTTTACCTGATGCATTACCGGCTGCGCACGATGTGCAGCAACGCGATGTTCAGGAGAAACGATTGCCGGCGAAATGGGGCAGCGGCAGCAAGGCCGCTCACGCCCGATAAGTCCTATGACCTGCGCTTGGTTGCGGGGTTCGACTCGTTGCGGGCTTCGACTAGTTGCGGCGTTCGACGATATAACGCGCCAACGCGCGCAAGGGCTCCGCAGCCTCATCGAACGGTCGCAGCGCCACAAGGGCCTGATCGCGCAATTCAAGTGCGTAATGTTTGGCTTCTTCCAGACCCAGCAGCGCGGGGTAGGTCGGCTTGTCCCGGGCAATATCGGCGCCCTGGCGTTTGCCCAGCGTGGCGGTATCGCTTTCGACGTCCAGAATGTCGTCCTGGACCTGAAAAGCCAGACCGATGGCGCGGGCGTAAATCTGCAGCGAATCGAGTTGAACCTGGGTTGCGTTGCCGCTGGCCAGAGCGCCAAGCCTGACGCTGGCTTCGATCAGTGCGCCGGTCTTGTGCCGGTGCATGAATTCCAGCGCTTTCTGGTCGAGCTTGAGCCCGACCGAGCCGAGATCGATGGCCTGTCCGCCGACCATGCCGGCAGGGCCGGATGCACGGGCAAGGGTGGCGACCATTTTCAGTCGGGTGTCAGCGTTCTGCGGGGTGAGTGGGTTATCGCTCAGCACGCTGAAAGCAAGGGTCTGCAGACCGTCGCCGGCGAGAATCGCGCAGGCTTCGTCAAAGGCTTTGTGGGTGGTGGGCAGGCCGCGACGTAAATCGTCGTCGTCCATGGCTGGCAGGTCGTCGTGCACCAGCGAGTACGCATGGATCAGCTCGACGGCGCAGGCCGCGCCGTTAGCGTGCTCGGCGTTGCCGCCCAAGGCTTCGCAGGCGGCGTAAACCAGCAGCGGGCGCACGCGCTTGCCGCCATTGGTGACGCTGTAGCGCATGGCGGCGTAAAGGCGGGTCAATTCAGGGGCGGGCGCATCGAACAGCGTCTCCAGCGCCGCATTGACGCGAGCCTGGCTGAGTGCCTGATACGCCGCGATCATTCCGGCTGTTCCGCGTCAAATGGCTCTTCGGCCAATTCGCCGTCGCGTTCCAGCAAGACCTGCACTTTCTGCTCGGCCTGGGCCAGCGCGCTCTGGCACTCGCGGGTCAGGCGGATGCCTTGCTCGAAGGCGGTCAGTGAGTCTTCCAGCGACAGCTCACCGTTCTCCAGACGCTCGACGAGCGTTTGCAAATCCGTGAGGGACTGTTCGAAATCCAGTGCAGCTTTCTTGCGGGCCATGGCGGCTATCCCGGTAGACGTTAAACCGGCGCGACACTAGCAGAGCGCACGCATCGGGGCAAATGAGAAGGGGGTGCAGGTGACGGCTGCTGCCCCTGAGTCAGGCCGCAGGGCTAATGTGGGAGTCGAGCTTGCTCGCGAATAGGCCGGGACAGTCGCTAAACCTTCAGCGGCTGTCATGCCGTCTTCGCGAGCAAGCTCCGCTCCCACACGTTCATAATCTGCGGCCAACACTCGCGAGGCAGATGCAATTCTCGTGGGAGCGAGCTTGCTCGCGAATAGGCCGGGACATCCGATAAATCTTCAGCGGCTGAACGACCGTCTTCGTCCGGATGCGGCCCAGAGCAAGCTCACTCCTACCGGTGGGTGCGGCAAGGGTTAAAGGAAGGTAAACACCGTCTCGGCCGGCAGGCGCGATTTCGGCAGTTTGGCGTTGAAATCGCTGTCGCTGCGGTAGCCCAGGCTGACCACGACCAGGCTGGTGAAACCCTTGTCGCGCAGGCCCAATCCTTCGTCGAGCTTCTTGAAATCGAAGCCTTCCATCGGTGTCGCGTCCAGGCCCAACGATGCAGCGCCCAGCAGCAAGGTGCCCAGCGCCAGGTAGGTTTGCTTTTCCATCCAGTGCTGCACGTCCTTCTGATCGTATTTGTGCATGTTCACGTAACCGCGACGGGTTTTGTCCTGACCGGCTTTGGCCTCGTCATTGGCAAAACGTCCGTCAGCCGCCTCCTGGGCCAGCACGGCTTGCAGGTGCGATTCCGGCATTTCAGTGCAAGTGCAGAGCACGATCACATGGGAGGCGTTGAGCATCTTCGCTTCGTTATAGGCAAAACTACCCTCCGCCGACTTGGCCACGCGCGCTTTGCCCTGCTCATCGGAGGCGACGATGAAGTGCCATGGCTGCGAGTTCACCGATGACGGGCTGTGACGCAGTTGCTCCAGCAACTCGTGGATCGTCTCCTGCGGGATCTTGCGTGAGGCGTCGTAGGCTTTCGTGGTGTAGCGCGATTTTGCCAGTGCGGTCAGTTGCATGATGAATCTCCGAAATTGGAAAACGGAATCAGCGGGTCGGTGCAGGCGCGGCGTCGATCTTCACCCGCAGCAGGCTGTAGGGTTTTTCGCGCAGATCCCTGCCATCGTGGAAACCGGCCTGGCGCTGCAGCTGGTTGGCGGTGAAATACAGGTAGCCATCCGGCCCGACCGACAAGGTGTCCGGCCACAGCACGCGAGGGTCGTGAACGATGGTCTGCCAACTGCCGTCGGCCAGGCGTTTGCGGATGCCGTTGTGTTCGTAGTCGCCGGCGTAGACCGCGCCGTTGGCATCGGCTTCCAGACCGTCCGACGCGCCTTTTTCGCCGAGATCTTTGACCGCAGCGTTCAGTTGCGCCTCGCTCACACTTGCATCACGCAGCATCCCGGTAGGCACTGCATACAGGTGGCGACTGGAAAGCGCGCTGAAATACAGTGTCTTGCCGTCAGGGGACAGGGCGATGCCATCAGACGCAACGGCCATGGTTTTTGGCTTGCCGTCTGGGCCTTTGCTGACCAGTGCGGTTTGGCCTTCGACGACCGGTTTGAAGTCAGAATCGGCCGAAGTGGATTTTGCGCCGCTCAAGCGACGGGTCGCCTTGCCGCTGGCGATGTCCATGACAATGATCGCGCCAGGCCCGGAGACCGACGAATCCGTCACGTAAACCGTGCCTTCCTTGCCGCTGCGGAAATCAAAGCGCATGTCATTGACGTAGGTGCTCGGCAGGATGACGTTTGCCGGGAAGACCAGGGTTTTGACCACCTTGTTACTGGCCAGATCAACCGCCACCAGCTTGGCGCCGCCGGCTTTTGGCGCGGCGAAATTCGGTGCGGCGGTGTCCAGTAACCAGACGCGGCCCTGACCGTCGGCGACCACGCTCTGCACACTGATCAGCCCTGTGGCCGGGTTTTTGGGGTCTTCCTTGTTGATGGCGGCATCGGGGTAGGCGACGACTTTGCCGTCACGAATCTCACCCACGGTAAACGGCACGTCGTCGCCCCAGTGCGGGAAGTTGACGAAGATGCGCCCGGTTTCTGTCACGGTCACGCCGGTGGGCATGGCGTCGTGGAAGGTGAACACCTGCTCCAGCTGACCGATGGTTTTTTCCGCCGGTGCATTGGCGGGTAGCGCGGTGGTTGCGATCGTGGCGGCGATGCCGGTCTGGCTGATCAAAGCGACTGAGAGTGCCAGCGCCGACACCATCATGTTCTGTCTCATGGACACAAACGACTCCCGGCCTGCCGCAGCAGGCCATTCAAATAATGGAAACAGGTTCAGAAACCTTCGAGAACGATCTTGCCCTTGGCCTTGCCGCTTTCGATCACGGCGTGGGCGCGGCGCAGGTTTTCAGCATTGATTGCGCCGAAGTGCTCACCGAGGGTGGTCTTCAGTACGCCCTGGTCGATCAGATCGGCGACGCGATTGAGCAGTTCATGTTGGGCGATCATGTCCGGCGTTTCGTACAGCGAGCGGGTGAACATCAGTTCCCAGTGCAGCGACAGGGCCTTGCGTTTCATCGGCACGACGTCCAGGGATTTCGGGTCATCGATCAGCGCCAACTGGCCTTGTGGTTTGAGGGCCTCGATCAGCTGCGTGAAGTACGAATCGGTGTGGGTCAGGCTGGCGACATGGCTCACCTGGCCGACGCCGATCTGGTTCAGCTGCTCGACCAGCGGCTGGCTGTGATCGATGACGTGGTGGGCGCCCAGGCTTTCGACCCACTCGCGGGTTTCCGGACGGGACGCCGTGCCGATCACGGTCAGCTTGGTCAGTTGGCGGGCCAGTTGCACCAGAATCGAACCGACGCCGCCACCGGCACCGACGATCAGCAGACTGTCACCTTCGCCGCCGCCTTCTTCAACGCCCAGACGGTCAAACAGCAATTCCCAGGCGGTGATCGAGGTCAGCGGCAGCGCGGCGGCGTGGGCGTTGTCGAGTGTCTTGGGTTTGTGCCCGACGATGCGCTCATCCACAAGGTGGAATTCGCTGTAGCTGCCAGGGCGGGCGATGGAACCGGCGTAGAACACTTCGTCCCCGGCTTTGAATAGCGTGACGTCGCTGCCTGTTTCGCGAACAACCCCGACGGCGTCCCAGCCGACCACTTTGGGTTCCGTAGCGGCAGAGCCGGCGCGGATTTTTGTGTCCACCGGGTTCACCGAAATCGCTTTGACTTCGACCAGCAAATCCCGAGGGCCGGGCGTTGGCGTGGGCAGGTCCATGTCGAGCAGCGCATTGGGGTCTTCGATGGGCAGACCGTGTTGGGTGAAGGCGACGGCTTTCATGGCGATCTCTCTAAATGGGATGACAGAGGCGTATTGAAACGTTGGACCCATCTTGTTCTTGTTCGTCAGGCAGAAAAACCTGCAGAATCCGGCAACACTTTCACCGCTGGAGTGAAAATGATCCGCATCGACGACCTGACTCTGTTCGTTCGCACTGCCGCGCTGGGCAGCTTCTCCAATGCCGCGCGTGAGGTGGATCTGTTGCCGGGGCAAGTCGCGGCGGCCATCAAGCGCCTCGAACGCGAGCTGGATATTCGCCTGTTTGCCCGCTCGACGCGCAGCTTGCGTCTCACCGCTGAAGGCGAGCAGTACCTGCCGACCGCCCAGACGGTGCTCGATGCGTTACGGGATGGCCGGGAAAAGCTGCAGCGGGAAAGCGCTGAGCTGCAAGGCACGCTGCAGGTGGCGGCGCCGTCGGATCTGGGGCGAAACATGCTGCTGCCCTGGCTGACGGATTTTCGCAGCCAGCACCCGGCGCTGAATCTGCGCCTGTTTATCTCCGATCAAGTGGCCGATCTGTTTCGTGATCCGGTGGACGTCGCCATTCGCTACGGCGTGATCGAAGACGCGAACTACATTGCGTTGGCGCTGGCGCCATGGAATCGCCGGGTGCTGGTGGCATCGCCGGAGTACCTGGCGCGCAAGGGCCGTCCGATGGTGTCTGATGATTTGCTGCGCCATGAGTGCTTGCTGTTCACGCTGGCGGGGCGGGTGTACGACAAATGGCGGCTGGGCGGGCGAGTGTTTTCGGTGTCAGGCCCGTTGCTCACCGATGATGCTGATCTGGTGAGGCGCTGGGCGGTGGCGGGGCAGGGTGTGGCGTACAAGTCGTGGCTGGATGTCTGCGAGGACGTGCACGCCGGGCGGCTGGAGCTGTTGCTGCCGGATTACCCGGGCGAACCGACCCCGCTGAATCTGGTTTGCCCGCACCGCAAACAGTTTTCCCCGGCGGTGCAGCAGTTGCATTCGCTGTTGAAAAACCGCTTTGCGGGAATGGAGAAGGGGTTGCCGGCATTGTTGTGAGTATGAGTTGTGATCGTTCCCACGCTCCGCGTGGTAATGCCGCCCCTGACGCTCTGCGTCATCTGACGGCGGACGCGGAGCGTCCAGAATGCATTCCCACGCAGAGCGTGGGAACGATCAAGGTCTGTAGTGGATCCTGCGGTGCGCCACCAACTTGAGCGAACGCAAAATATGTGGGAGTGAGCTTGCTCACGAAGACGGGATTTCAACCGCTGAAGATTTGGTGGATGTACGGACGCCTTCGGGAGCAAGCTCCCTCCCACAAGTTATATGCCAGGCGATACATCTGCGGCGTTAATGGGAATGCCGTGGCTCTCCGCTTCGTGCGATGACCCGCAAATGCAAGGTCGCTGGCTCCAGACATCCGCCGGTGGACAACTGCCCCACCAACTGCCGATACAGCTCCTGCCACGGGGTTTGCGAGGCCGGCATCTTCGGTTCGAACAGCGCGCGGCGTTCGGCCATTTCCTCGTCGCTGACCAGCACATTAACGCTGCGGTTGTTCAGATCCACCCGCAGCCGGTCGTTGGTTTTCAGCAACGCAAGGCCACCGCCCACCGCCGCTTCGGGCGACATATTGAGGATCGAGGGACTGGCCGAGGTCCCGCTCTGCCGGCCATCGCCCAGGCACGGCAGCGAATCGATGCCCTGCTTGATCAGCGCAGACGGCGGCGCCATGTTCACCACTTCGGCGCTGCCGGGATAACCGACCGTACCTGCGCCACGGATCACCAGAATGCAGCGCTCGTCGATTTCCAGCGAAGGGTCGTTGATACGCGCGTGGTAGTCCTCCGGGCCCTCGAACACGATCGCTCGCGCCTCGAAGCTGTTCTCCGCGCCCGGCTCGGACAGATAGGTCTTGCGGAAGGCCTCGCCGACCACCGACATCTTCATGATCGCGCTGTCGAAAAAATTGCCGCTCAGCACGATAAAACCGGCGCGGTGTTTGAGCGGGTCTTCGTACGGACGGATCACGTCAGCGTCGTGGGCGACGGCGTTGCGCACGATGTCACCAATGGTTTTGCCGGAGACCGTGCCGCATTCTCCGTGCAGCTTGCCGGCCTTCTGCAGCTCGTGCATCACCGCTGGCACGCCGCCTGCGCGGTGAAAGCCTTCCCCCAGATACTTCCCGGCCGGCATGCAATTGACCAGCAACGGCACGTCTTCGCCGATGCGCTGCCAGTCGTCGAGGCTCAACTCGACGCCCATGTGCCGGGCGATGGCGATCAAGTGAGGCGGGCAGTTACTCGAAGCCCCCAGTGCTGAGGCCACCGCGATCGCGTTTTCAAACGCCTCGCGGGTCATGATCTGCGAGGGGCGCACGTCTTCGCGGACCAGATCGCAGATCCTCTTGCCGGTCATGTAGGCCATCTGCCCGCGTTCGCGGTACGCCGCCGGAATACTCGCGCAACCCGGCAGCGACATGCCCAGCGCCTCGGCCAGCGCGTTCATCGAAAGCGCGGTGCCCATGGTGTTGCAGTGGCCGACCGACGGCGACGCGGCGGTGGTCATTTCCATGAAGCCTTCGTAGTTGATCTCACCGGCCGACAGCAGATTGCGCGCATGCCAGAGCACCGTGCCGGAGCCGATCAGCTCGCCCTTGTGCCGACCGTCAAGCATCGGCCCGCCGGACAACACGATGGCCGGCAGGTCGGTGGTCGCCGCTGCCATCAGGCAGGCCGGGGTGGTTTTGTCGCAGCCGGTGGTGAGGACGACGCCATCCAGCGGGTAGCCGTGAAGAATTTCCACCAGCCCGAGGTACGCCAGGTTTCGGTCCAGGGCAGCGGTCGGACGGCGGGTCTGCTCGGCCATCGGGTGGACCGGAAACTCCATCGGAATCCCGCCTGCATCACGAATCCCGGCCTTGACCCGCTGGGCGAGTTCCAGGTGATGACGGTTGCAGGGCGCCAGATCAGAACCCGTCTGAGCGATGCCGATGATCGGTCGGCCCGATTGCAGCTCCTCGCGGGTCAGGCCGTAGTTCATGTAGCGCTCGACGTACAGCGCCGTCATGTCGGCGTGTTCCGGATCATCGAACCATTGCTGGCTGCGAAGGGGGCGTTTCGGCGTGTCGGACATGGTTCGGGTCTCTCTTGGAATTAGGTGTGCTGCGTAAGGTGTTCAGCGCTACAACAAACCGCGCACGGCGAGATTGCGTATCAACGCGCCGACGCCGAACGTCCACGGCGCCGCGTCACTGCTGTGGGTCACCTCATTGTGCAGGCCGCCGAACAGGCTGCTGCTGATACTGACCTGATCGCCCAGCTTGTGGGTGAAACCGCCACCGGCATGGTCGCGGTCGGCGGTCGGGGCGAAGAGGGTGCCGAGAAACAGCAGGAAGCCGTCCGGGTATTGATGGTTGGCGTTGAGCGCCTGGCCGGCGATGTCGGCCGGATCGCGGCTGATCTGCGACATCGAGCTTGAGCCTTTCATCACGTAACCGTCATCGCCTTTTACCTGCAGGTCGACGACGCAGTTGCGCACGTCATCGAGGGAGAAGGTTTCGTCGAACAGCCGAATGAACGGGCCGATCGAGCACGAGGCGTTGTTGTCCTTGGCCTTGCTCAACAGCAGCGCGCTGCGGCCTTCGAAGTCGCGCAAGTTGACGTCATTGCCCAGGGTTGCGCCGTGGATCTGCCCGCGACTGTTCACCGCCAGCACCACTTCCGGCTCGGGGTTGTTCCACTCCGATTTCGGATGAATACCCACTTGGCTGCCGCTGCCCACCGCCGCCAGCACGGGCGCTTTGGTGAAAATCTCGGCGTCCGGCCCGATGCCGACTTCAAGGTACTGCGACCACATGCCTTGCTCGATCAGCAGCGCCTTGAGTGTGCTCGCCTGTTCGGAGCCGGGCTTGATGTTGCGCAGGTTGTCGCCGATGGCGTTCTGCACGATCGCGCGCACGCTCTCCGCCTTGGCCGGATCGCCTGCCGCCTGTTCTTCGATCACCCGCTCGATCATGCTTGCGGCGAAGGTCACCCCTGCGGCCTTGATCACTTGCAGGTCCGCTGGCGCCAGCAGGTACGGTTTGTTGGGATCAGGCGTCGCGGTCGAATTCGCCAGCAGTTCTTCGAGGCTGGCGACACGTGTGCCCTGGGCTTCACGCACGGCGGCCAAAGGGGATTCCAGCTCCAGCAACTCACTTAACGTGGCGAAGCTCGACGAAAGATCAAACACCCCGTCGTTGCGCAGCACCACAGGCGATGGGCCGCTGACGTGTCCGGGCACCCACGCGCGACCGATCAACGTGCCATTGAGGCCGTCGGCGGGGAGGGTGTTTTCGGGAATGAGCTGGATGGGCATGGTGAAGTCCTCAACGCTTTTTATGATTTACGAACGACCCTAATCAGCACCGGCGATAAACTCCAATGACATCTGCTCAGTAATCGATAACACTGGGTTATCGCTCATCGAGGCATTCCTCATGTCAGACATTTCCTTTTCCACGGTCTGTAACTGGCTCAAGTTCAAGCATCTGGTGCTCATCGAAACCTTGGCGCGCACCCGCAACATGCACGCGGCGGCGCAGCACATGAACCTCAGCCAGCCGGCGGTGAGCAAAATGCTGCGGGAGATCGAACGGCTGCTGGGCTTTGATGTGTTCGAGCGCCTGCCGCGCAACATGCCGCCCACCGCCCTCGGCGAACATGTGGTGCGCTACGCACAGATCGCCCTGAATGACGCGAGCAAGTTCGTTGACCAAATCAGCAGCTTGCGCGAGGGCGGGCATGGCTTTCTGAAGGTGGGGGCGATCTTCGCGGCGACTGCGGTGGTGCTGCCGGAAGCTATCGTGCAGTTGAAACAGCGTTGGCCGCTGCTGTCGATCGAAGTGGTGGAGCAGACCAGCGACCACCTGATGGAAATGCTCGACGACAAGAAGCTCGACCTCGCGGTGGCGCGTTACACCAATGAAAACCAGCAGCAGGTGTACGACTTTCAGGCGTTGGCGCCGGAGCCGTTCTGCATGGTCGTCAACAGTCGCCATCCGCTGACCGAACTGGCACAGACGCCGCTGCAGGCGCTCGGAAACTGGCCATGGATTCTGTACCCGCTGGGCACGCCGATTCGCGCACGGATGGAGCAGGCGTTCGCCAAAGCTGGAATTCCCGTGCCGAAGAACACCATCGATACCATCTCGATGCAGACCTTTCTGCAAGTGCTGCAGGCAGGGCCGATGATCGCCATGTTGCCGGCTTCCATGGCGCAGCCGCATCTGGATTCCGGCCTGCTGAAAGTGCTGAACACGCCGCTGAAACTAGCGCCCCAGGATTACGGAATCCTCACCCGCCGAGGTGAGCCGTTGCTCGGGGCGGCGTCAGAATTTGCCGAAATTCTGCTGGCGAATGCGCAGCTGGCGCGTCAGTAAGCGATAACGCAGCGTTATCAATCAATGGAAACAAGTCATTATCCTAATCAACGCCGCTGTCAGTAACATCGCTCCGTGTTTCGACCCTCACATAACAACAATACAGGCGCCTCCGAGTGCCTGGAGGTCCCACCATGGAAACCGTTTCCCAGCGCCTGCCCGAGTCCTCGGGTCCCGGGCACGCCAGCTTTGAAGACCGCACCTACCGCAAAGTCATTCTGCGCATCCTTCCCGTCCTGCTCTTGTGTTACATGGCGGCGTATCTGGACCGCGTGAACATCGGCTTCGCCAAGCTGGACATGCTCAACGATCTGCAATTCAGCAACACCATCTATGCCCTCGGCGCGAGCATGTTCTTCTGGGGCTATTTCCTCTTCGAAGTCCCCAGCAACCTGTTGCTGCATCGCTTCGGCGCGCGGTTCTGGATCGCCCGGATCATGCTCACCTGGGCCATCGTATCCATGGCCGTCGCGTTTACCGTGCCGCTGGCGAAGTTTTTCCACATTGAGTCGGAAACCATGTTCTACGTGCTGCGCTTTCTGCTCGGCATCTGTGAAGCAGGCTTCTTTCCCGGCGTCATCCTTTACCTCAACTACTGGTTTCCTACCCGTCGGCAAAGCCGGGTGATGGCCGGTTTCCTCATGGCGATGCCGATCAGTCTGACGCTGGGCGGTGTGATTTCCGGCTGGTTGATGACCCGTATGCAGGGCGTCAACGGCATGGCCGGCTGGCAGTGGCTGCTGATCATCGAAGGCCTGCCTTCGGTGGTAATGGCCTTTGTGGTGCTGGCGTTCATGGCCAATAACATCGATGCGGCCAAATGGCTGTCGCCCCAGGAAAAGGCCATGCTCAAGGCCAACCTGGAGACCGACAGCAAAGGCAAGGCGACCAGTCTGCGCGAGGTGTTTTTCAACGGACGCGTGTGGCTGCTGGTGCTGATCCTGCTGACGTTTAATACCGGCTTCTACGGGCTGGCGTTCTGGATGCCGTCGATCATCAAAAGCGCCGGTGTTTCCAACCCGATGGACATTGGCCTGCTGACGGCCATTCCGTATGGCATCGCGGTGATCGCCATGACTCTCAACGCGCGGCACTCCAACAAGACCGGCGAGCGCCGCTGGCACGCCGCAATTCCGGCCATCATCGGCGGCATCGGCTTGATCCTCAGCGCCTACTTCGCCAGCAACGTGGTGCTGTCGATCATCTTCCTGAGCGTGTCCGCCTCCGGCGTGCTGAGCCTGATGCCGATCTACTGGACCCTGCCGGGCACCGTGCTGTCCGGCGTCGCGGCTGCTGCGGGAATCGGCATGATCAACGCCATCGGCAACCTGTCGGGCTTCACCGGCTCGATGATCACCGCCGTGGCAGAGAACCTGACGGGCAACATCAACAACGGCACCTACGTGCTGGGCGCCTGCTTGTTCATCAGCGCCGGACTGATTCTGTCCATCCCGCGGGCAATGTTGGGCAATCACAAGGCCGAAGCGCCTGCGCGGGGCGAGGTGCTTTCTCACGCGTAATCGGGATAGAGCGGACACACGCTTTTCCCTTTGGGAGATTCCCGGCGTCCAGACGTTCCACACTTTCGCGTAGTAACACGGTCCCTGTGGGAGTGAGCTTGCTCACGAAGACGGTATTTCAGTCGCCGAAGATTCAGCGGATGTTTCTGCCTCTTCGTCCGGATGTGGCCCAGACCAAGCTCGCTCCCACATGAACGGGTGCCAGCACTAATATCGTGCCCCGGTCATCCCTATCTTTTTGCCTGCCATCGCCAGCCGCGATGGCAGGCTCGCCATTGCCTGATATACGCAGCTCACCGTCACTCCTAGCATCGGTCGCACATGACCTCGCCGTCGGCGAAATGGAGAAGACCCTGTGAGAAACTTCCGGATTGGCCAGATCGTCCCCAGCTCAAACACCACCATGGAAACCGAGATCCCGGCGATGCTCACGTCGCGGTATTCCCTGTTTCCGGACGAGCGCTTCACTTTCCATTCCTCCCGCATGCGCATGATGAAAGTCAGCCCCGAAGAGCTGAAAAAGATGGACGTCGACAGCGACCGCTGCGCTCTGGAATTGAGCGATGCCCGGGTCGATGTCATGGCGTACGCCTGCCTGGTGGCAATCATGTGCCAGGGCGCCGGTTACCATAAAGTGTCGCAGGATCGTCTGAGTAAAACCGTTGCCAGCAATGCTTCCGACGCACCCGTGCTCAGCTCGGCCGGGGCGTTGATCGACAGCCTGCTTATGCTCGACTACAAGAAAATATCCATCATCACGCCCTACATGAAGCCACTCACCCAACAGGTCATCGACTACATCGAAGCGGCCGGCATCGAAGTGGTGGATGCCATCAGCCTGGAAGTCTCCGACAACCTTCAAGTCGGGCGCCTCGACCCAATGGATCTGGTTTCCCACGCCGACCGGCTCAACATCGGGCAAGCTGATGGAGTGGTGCTGTCGTGTTGCGTGCAGATGCCATCGCTGCCCGCCATCCAGGTCGTACAGGATCGGCTGGATAAGCCGGTTCTATCTGCGTCCGTGGCGACTGTCTATCAGATGCTCAAAACCCTTGGCCTCAAAGCGCAGGTTCCGAACGCCGGCCATCTGTTGTCGGGCGCGTTCTGAGGCGATGTCTGACGGGGTACTATGGCGGCCACTCAGGCCAGCACGCCCGGTACCCCACATGAAACTCGACCCTGTCTCGCTGCGCCTCTTCGTCAGCGTCGTTGAAGAAGGCACCATTGCTGCTGCCGCCAAGCGCGAACACATTGCGGCGGCGGCCGTCAGCAAGCGGCTCAGCGAACTGGAAGAGCTGCTCGATTCCCGGCTGCTCAACCGCACCAACAAAGGCATCACGCCGACCGACGCGGGGCTGTCGCTGTTGTTCATGGCCCGTAGCGCGCTGAACAACCTCAACGACATCGTCCTGCAGATGCGCGACTACTCCAACGGCACGCGCGGCTCGGTGCACGTGCTCGCCAACATCTCCGCGATCACCCAATTCCTGCCCGGCTTGATCAAATCGTTCATGGCGCTTTACCCGCTGATCAACATCAGCCTCGAAGAGCAGCAAAGCCTGGCGATCACCAAAGCCGTCGCCGAAAACCGCGCCGAGATCGGCATCTTCACGCGCCTGCCCCATGGCGCCGACATCGAAGTCTTCCCGTTCCGCACCGACCGCCTGGTGTTGATCGTGCCCAACGACCACCCGCTGGCAGGCCGCGAGTCAGTGCGCTTCAGCGACACCCTCGACCACGAATACGTCGCCCTGCGCAGCGGCACCCACCTGAATTTCCAGCTGATCAAAGCCGCCAACGACCTCGGCCGCTCCCTGAGAATCCGCATGGAAGTCGCCAGCTATGACGCCCTGAGCCTGATGGTTCAGGCAGGCGTGGGCATCGGCATCATGCCCGAAGGCAGCGTAGGGATTTACCGAATGGAGGGAGCGAAAGTGGTTCAGCTGGAAGAGGGATGGGCCAGTCGCGAACTCAACGTTTGCGTGAGGTCGCGGGCGGGGTTGTCGGTGGCGGGGGCGTTGTTTTTGAGGCATGTGTTGGCGGGGTGAGGTTGATCGCCGGTATTCTCGCCCCTACACACCTTAAGACAAGGAACGTTCACATGGTTAATTGGCCCGCCGTAACAGCTGTCTTCTCGGTCTACTGCGCTGGCGTGATCATCCCCGGCCCTAACTTCGTGGCTGTCGCGCACAAAGCGGTTTCTGCGACAACGGCTCACGCACTGATGCTGGTGGCGGGCATCGTGGTGGTGAATCTGTTCTGGGCGACGTGCGCCATCCTGGGCATTGGCGCAGTGTTTTCGCTGTTGCCGTGGCTGGCGTTCGTCGTCAAATGCCTCGGCGCGGGCTACCTCGTCTGGTTCGGCATGCGCCTGATATTCGCCTCCGGTAAACCTCCCGCCCTCAACGCCCGGGCCGGCGAGATGCCCAGCCTGCGAAGCGCCTTCAAACAGGGCGTCGCAACCAACATCGCCAACCCCAAGTCAGTCGCGTTTTACGCCGCGATCTTTTCCGCTGCCGCACCCAGCCATGTCGAGTTTGAAACCTTCGCGGCGATGCTGGCGATGGTCGGCCTCGTGTCGTCTGCCTGGTATGCACTGATCGCGACCGCGCTGTCACGGCCTCGGATTGCCGGGGCGTATGCCAGCAAGAAGAAGGCGATTGATCGGGTGTGCGGGGCGGTAATTGTGATGCTTGGGGTTAGGCAGATGAGTCGATGAAGACAAGCTGTTCTGGGTTTTACTCCCCCGTATTGGGATTTCTAACGCCATCCCGGCTAGAGCCTGGCCCACTGAATGCACGCGGTCAGTTAGTAGGACCGGCTTTAGCCGGGAAGGGGCCTGTCCAGACACCGAAAAGCTACCGGCAGCCGATTCGTCTTTTCCGCGTGTTGGCGCCTCGAGGTCAGCGTCGGTATCCTCGACCATCGCCGAATGGACCCTCCATCCCCATGCTGATCTTTGATTGCACCCAAGACGCCTGTGATTTCTTCTCCAAGAAAGTGAAGGGCGAAATCATCAGCGCTGTGCAGCCCTCCGCCGCTGCCCAATCGCTGGAACCGGACAGCGCAGCCCACGATCGAGTGGATCGCTGGCAACTGCACGTCACCAAATTCGGCAGGACTCATGTCCTGCTCGCCATGAAAGTCGACACGCGCTACGCGATGATGTTTGTGGGCCTGAAACGCAACGACGTGCAGGGTTTTCTGCAGCAGTTCAGCGCTCGATACATTCTTGGAGTGCTTGTGTTGGCGGGTAATGTTCTCGGGCAAATTCCGCCTCAGTCTGAGCTCCAGCGACACGTTGATCTGTTGGAAGAAAGCCTCCAGTCTGTGCATTTCTTCAAGCGTAGCGATCGGAGTGTTCAAGCCCACATCAATGATGTGCTCTACATGGCTGCATACGATGCCTACGAAGGAAAAGGGCTGCCAGTTGAGGCGCCGAGTCTCATCGCCTTCGGTGAGGTGCCCAACGGTATGCTCCGATCAATCAGGGGCGGGGATTACTTCATTCCGGCCGAGCTGGAGCTGAAGCAGGCTTGTCCGAGGTTCGGAATGGTGATGACCGAGGTGGAGATTGCGGATGGGTATAAGAGGTGGAGGTCGCGTCGGCGTGAGCAAGATCCGGAACCTGAATTTGATGATTAAAAAATAGAGGATCAGGACTTCGCGTGCAGAAAGCGCCTATGTTGAGCCACTTGAAAGAACGCTCGAATTGCTCCAAACCATGATGCAGCCAGTGTAGGTAAGCGCAGATGAACAGACTTGAACGGATCAAAGGCTGCCTGCTCGGCGGCGCGGTGGGCGATGCGCTGGGTGCGCCGGTCGAATTTCTCAAATGGAACGCCATCCACGCGACGTTCGGTGCGCGTGGCATCGTCGATTTCGTCCCCGCTTACGGTCGACTTGGCGCCATCACCGACGACACGCAAATGGTGCTCTTCACCGCTGAAGGTCTGTTGCGCGCCTATGTGCGCGGCATCTCCCGCGGTATTTGCAACGTACCCGGCGTCATCCACCATGCGTTGCTGCGCTGGCTGATAACCCAGGACTACTCGCCGGCCACTGACGTCAGCCTGGACGGCTGGCTGGTGCATGAACGCGAGTTGTGGTCCCGCCGCGCGCCCGGCCTCACCTGTCTAAGCGCATTGAAGGCCAGTACGGAATTTGGCTCTTTCGCCCAAAACGACAGCAAAGGCTGCGGCGCCGTCATGCGCGTCGCGCCGTGCGCGTTCTTCCCCAACGCGTTCGACAACGCCGCCGAATCCGGCCGTCTGACCCACGGTCACCCAACGGGCTACATGGCAGGCGGTCTTTTCGCCGACATCCTCCAGCGCATCGTCGACCGCCAGGACAGCCTCGAAGAGGCCGTCGCTAAAAGCCTGTCCGAGCACGGCCAGAAACCCGGTATGGAAGAAACACGTGCCCTGGTCGAGCGCGTGCTGTTCTTTAGCTACGAAGGCCACCGCCCAACCCCCGAGCGGATCGAGGAATTGGGCGGCGGATGGATCGCGGAAGAAGCCTTGGCGATTGGCATCTGGTGCGCACTGACTGCAACATCGTTCGAAGACGGCGTGATCAATGCCGTGAATCATAGCGGCGACAGTGACAGCACCGGGCTGATTGCCGGGCATCTGCTGGGTATTGAGCACGGCGTAGAAGCGATTCCGGATCGATGGCTTGCGCCGCTTGAATTGCGTGAAGTGATTGAAGCGGTGGCGGAGGATATCGAGCGGGTGCCGAGGGTGTTTACGGGATATGGCGGGGAGTTTGATGATGAGATTTGGAAGCGGTATCCGGGGGGGTGAAACTGTGTGGGGCAGCTTCTAGCGCGTCATGAGCGTTGCTTTGCGGTCATGGATGCGATCCTGATCCCTGGGATATACATTTAAAGGCAAAGGCGCTGTGGTGAGCGCCCTTTTCGTGGCGTCAGTGAAAACATGTGTGAATAACGCGTCGCTAAATTTTGGTTTCAGCGACACGTTTTGCTCTCGTGTCGCTGGCGGCGACATGTGCGCACAATGTTGTTTCTGAAATTGATCTTTGGCGACGTGTTAGCTCAACCCAGCGCACAGTGAAAAGTGTTTGGGTACGCTGGCACAAGGAATCCCGTCTCCAGGGCTTCGATAAGAGCATTACGGCGAGCTTCTAGCTCGTCATCCACGGTTATCATGTTGAGTTTTTCGATGACCTGGAACGATGCGCCAACTTCGTTGGCGTTGGATGGCTGCAGACGGTCCCGCTTTCGCAAGCCGTGCGCGAGGTAGAATTCTTTGGTAATCAGAACACGATCTACCGTCCAAGTGCTCCGAAGTGGCGTTGGACGGTAGAACGGTTAAGAGTGTTTTTTCAAGATTTGAATGATGTTCACGCAACGGCACCGCTGATAGGCGGAACTGTGTCGCACGCCTGCGGCTCACGCGATATCGCTCCCAAGCGATGGCATTGACGCTGAAATCTCGATGCCCTCGTACCTGGCATTTTCACTCTGGCGAACGACTAAGAAATACTTAGCAGTTGCCTGCCTCGCTGGCTTTTCATTAATTAGCGCTGGCCTTCAGTCGAGATGCGAAATTTAGGTTGTATTAGGATTTAGGAAGCATCTGTATTGGTGTTTTTTGATATGAGGATGGAATTGATAAATTGTTGTCTGCATCACACCTTCTGTGCAGTCAATGGGGTGCAATCAATGTGATTCATCAGCTAGCATTGTTTTTCATTTGAAAAAAAGCAGGGAGCTAACAATGTCGTTTGACGCATTTATGCAAGTGGACGGGGTAGAAGGTGAGTCGTTGGATGCTGACCATAAGGGTTGGATCGAGCTGCTCTCTTATCATTACGACGCAATCCAGTCGATCAGTCAGTCAGCGAGTTCCAACGGCGGGGCATCCGCAGGCGGTGTGGCGCTGGGCGATCTCCAGATCAGCAAATATATAGATCGAGCGACGCCCAAGCTCTTCGAGCTGTGCTGCCGAGGCTCGCACATCAAGACGGTCACGATTCGCATCCATCGTTCTGGTGGTGAAAAATTCAAGTACATGGACATCGTGCTTGAGGAAGTCTTGATCGCGACCGTCAGCGGACAGGGCGCCGATCAAGGTGGTTTTCCTGTGGAAATCATTAGCCTTAACTATGGCCGTATCAAGTTCGAATACTCCCAACAGCGTCGCGCTGATGGCGGTAGCGCAGGTATTGTGTCCGGAGGTTGGGACAGAACCGCCAACAAACCATTCGCGTAAGGAAACGCAACATGGCAGACGATGGAGAGTTTTGCGTGGCGCTGAGCTTTGCTCAGATGGCTGCGATCTTGACGCAAGAGTCGCTCACACCTGCGGAGATAATGTCAAACCGTATCTTCGGGAGTCTCCGCCTAGTTGGCGGTATCGTAGAGCTGGCAGGTTCAGGGGTTCTCTGCGCCGTGCCCGAACCAACGATGATTACTAAAATCGGATGTGTAGCAATGGGTGTGCATGCTTCCGACCAGCTTTCCGCAGGGGCAACACAGCTCCTTACAGGCAAAGAGACTGACTCTTTTGCTTTCAAAGCCGGCTCATCTGCCGCTGAAGCGCTCGGCACGTCTAAATCGGCTGGCCAGGTTATCGGTCTTGCAACTGAGTTTGCCGTTCCGCTTTCAACCGCTTCGCTTTACAACGCGTTCAGAGTGTCGTCTGTGCGAGCAGGTCGGATCTCAGTCGTCACAAGCGAAAAAATACCAAATGTCCCTAAGAACTTGGGCGGGGGGCACGCGCGGCGCAAGCATGTAGACAAGGACATTGGTTACCTAGTAACAAGATTCGCGTCGAAGAAGGTCGACGTGTCATCCACGTTCTACAACCTGGAGATCGCGGAGTGGGCCGTAAGTCGTGCACTTCAAAAAAACAGGCTTAAGATCTTGATGTATTCGAAAGCTAAATTTTTGCTGAGACACAAGCAATACACTTTTGATACGAGTCTGGAAAACGCCGTAGGCTGGGGCATCACAAGGTGGGATCAATCCAAGACGATCACGATGTCAAAGATCACCATAACCATTAAATATTCAGAATATAACCATATGCCTTACTATATCGTCACTGCATTTCCATCCTTGTGAGGTGACACGTTGAGCAAATACATGCACTTGCACAGCTTTATGTATGAAGTAGGCGAAGGTGTCGGCGAATTCCTGTCGGATGAGGAGAAGCAGGAATTCAAGCCGCTGACCTTGCCCGAGATTGTCAAAAAGTCATTCGGTAATGGCGGGGTATTGAGTTTGATTCATGCCTTGGTTTTGAGGCGACAAATAAAGCTTTATATAAGAAACCATATGACCGCAGACGGTTTAGCGTATGTATACCCCCCGTTTGGCCAGGAAACGTCGTTCGCAGAAGATTATTTTGAGGGTGATCTTTATGATTTCTTGTCGAGCGTTTTGGTCTTGCTGGATGCCGAAATCAAGGTTAGACGACAAAGGTTTTTCCGCTTCTAATCGTGCCGTTCAATGTAATTTAGGCTTCTAAGGCTGGACATGCGATACGCATATATACATGGATTCATGTTCTCCGTCGGTGATGCAGTAGGCGAGTTTCTAACCGAAGAAGAAAAGGGAGAGTTCGAACCCCTCACGCTTCCCCAGATAGTCAAGGAATGCATCGGCTATGGGTTTCTGGATCTGCTGCATGCAATCCTCTTTAAACGAGAAATGAAGACCTACATCCGAAGGAATATGACGACCGAAGGTTTGCAGTACGTCGATCCGCCTTTTGGTCAAGACACCTCCTTCGCCGAAGATTACTTCGAAGGCGACCTGTATGTATTCCTGACCACCGTATCCGCATTGCTCGACAGCGAAATTAAAATCCGAAGGAAAAAGCTTTTCGGATTCTGATTGGGAGACGGCGCAGGGTTGTTCGAAAGCGACTAGCGCACCGGCCACACCTATCTCGCCTCCAGCAACCGCCGCGCAATCTCATCCGTCTCCATCAGCGATATCTCCGTCACCTCACCAAACTCCGTCCCCCCGCCCGGCAACGTCCCCGCCACATGAAAGTGCACGTGCCCGATCGCCTGGCCTGCCGGCACGCCGTTGTTCTGCCAAACCGCAATCCCTGCTCTCGCATACGCCTTTTCAATAAGCCTCGCCGCATTACGCACTTCGACCGCCACCGCCGCCACTTCCTCGTCGGTCATTTCCAGCAACGAGGGCACGTGCCGCTGTGGCAGCACCAGCAAGTGCGGATGACCCCGTTGTTCTCGAGTCACGAAAGTCGCGGTGTGTGTGGTGCAGGAGAGGATGGTGTAGGGCCGCTTACCTTTCAGGTACGCGCAGAACGCGCAGTCGGGGTTGTCCGGCAGATCGAGGCTGGTTTCCGGGTTCATGAGGACCTCAGCGATGAAAGAAAGGACTGCAGCTCCAGCCGGTCAAGTTTTCGGTAGTCGTCGGGGCGGACGACGATGCGCAGCTCGTCGCAGACCTTCGAGTTGCGGGAGGCGAACATGAACGACAGCAGGGTGAAGCGGATGGCGTCCTGGGCGGGCAGCACGCTGGACAGTCGCGCCTGTCCGCCGCCGATCACCGGGATCGAAATCGTTCCGCCGTTGCCGCGTCGGGATACTTCGGCCCACAGCGCGAGCAAGCCTTTCCACACTTTGTCCGGCGTGGAGCGCGCGACGTTCTGGGTGTCCATTTCGCAGTAGGCCAGGAAGAAGATCAGCCGGTGCGCGTGCTTGAGCGTCGCGATGGTGCCGACACCGTATTGCACGTGTTTGCCTGGCTTGTTGAGCGTGCCGATAGAGGGCGTGTTGACCAACGCATCGTCCAGATGACGATCAAGCTCCTTGAGGTCGCCGCCGTAAAGCACCTGCAGCGCCTGGCCCTGCAGGCTGGAGGTGGCAATGATGTTCGGCGTTTCCGTGTCGAAGGTGTCGTTGGTGCCAATCACCAAATGGCCGTCCTCCTTGAGAAGGTCGCCGGGCACGATGGTGATTCGCGTTTTCGGTGCGTTGTACTCCTCGGCAATCGGGCGCGGCCACGCCTTGAACAACGCGGCGGAAACTGACACCACGATGATCCCGATCAGGATGCCAAACCCTTCCATCGCGTGGCTGCCGGGGTAAATGACGTTGAAGGTCTGCATGATCGTCGACAGCCCGCCGACGCAGGCGAACAACGCCACCAGAAAGTGGCGCCAGAAGCGCCACGTCTGCATGTCCTGAAGAATGATCATCACAGGCTCAGCTCGTTGTAGATTCTGCTGACATATCGATGGGGCCCTGCATCTCGCTCTTCGCGTAGCCCTCGACGTAGTTGTCCAGCGCGTACTGAATGATTTTTGGCTGGAAGGATACGGACACGTTGAAGTGCTTTTGATCGATGAGCGGTTGGGGGATGTTGTCCGTGACGATGTTTCTGCTTTGGCAGAGATTGGCGATAACGATCGGAAGATCGAGTTCGAGAATCACCTCGATTTCATAAGCAAGAAACGAATCCCCATCACCGCCTTTGCGTCGGCCATCTTCGCTGCCCAGAAAAATGACTTGCTTGGTGTTATTGAGGCGTTCGCGCAGTCGGCGTTTGATGGTCTCTGGCGAACTGCTGTCCCGCGCTTCGAACAAGTCATGGGCATTGAAAAAGTCGAAGTCGATTTTCTCGTTCTGCTTCCAGGCTTTCATCAGCCAGTAATGCTTGATGTCTTCACTGGCGAACGCGATGTAGGTTTTGTTGCGATAACTCATGATGAACTTCCTGTATTGGAACGAAGGCGGTTGTCCGCTTCGTTGACTAAGGCGCTCAGTCCATTGATTGCCGATTTTCGGGCGCGCGGAGGCGCCGCGTGGGTTAGCGGTGCGACGTATTCATGGGAAGTTAAAAAGCCGGCTTGTGGCCGGCTTCTCGGTGACGGGTTTGATTAGTTTTTGGCTAACCGCACCCGTCCGCAAAAGTGCGCGCTGCAAGGAGGCGCTTGTCAGGTAGACCGGGCAGGTCACGGAGACGGTGCCAGGTCGATCACCCATCGGCGTGTGGCCGACGGGTGCTGAAACGAAGGCGTGCAGGATACCCATGTTGCTGGCATCTGCCCAGTTCTGAAACACGCTCATTCCGCGCCTCGCCGCAATGTTGCCGGATGACGGCGGTTATTGAGGGTCGACCACCAAAAGATCCACCCCAGAATATGAATGTGCTGAGCCTGAACCTGTTCGGCGCTGAAAATCTCGTCCGGGTATTCGGCGCAATTGTGGCTGCGCAGGCGCAAACCGCCGCCCGGCAGGCGATACAGGTATTTCACCCGCAGCATGCCGTCGTGTTCCAGGGCGTACATTTCTCCATCGATGATCTGCACGCGTCCGCGATCAATGCCGATCAGCGAGCCGTCCTGAATCTTGTCCGCCATGCTGTTGCCGACCATTGCCACACAAATGGCGTTGTGCAGCTCCACGTCCATGGTTTCGAGCACACGCCGGGACAGGCGCACTTTGTGGTTGTGGATTTCGCCCACCGCCGTCCGGCCGGAGCTTTGAGTCTCCAGCTCGGTGTAGACCGGCATCTCCAGTTCTTCGCGCACGCTTCGCTCGGCCCGGGGCGGTTGAGTGTCTGGCTGCTGGGCAATTGAGCGGTCTTGTCCGGGGTGCTTCGGGCCCTCGCCGCTGCGCAGCCAACGCGCGTTGACGCTCAGCAGTTCAGCGACTTCTTCAATACGCGCCATGGGGATGCCGCGCTTGAACCAGTTGTTCACGTGTTGGGGCGTAACTTTTCGGTTGGCGGCAAAGTCCGTCGCGGAGAGATGGCACTCTCGCAAAAGGCCGCGCAGTCGATCACCTGATGTATTCATGGGCCGAAGTTTACGGCGGGTTGAAGCTCGTTTAAATGAACGAAGTGTTCAAATGAGCACGCCGTCATGCCTAGGCGTGAATGTAAGGATTACAACGTTCGGCTGTTTTTGTAGGCCGATTCATTCACTGTTTTCTTTTGCATCAACAATGGCTGAAGCCGATGTCATTGTTGGTCTTAAGCCATTGGCGAGCGCAAAGGCCTGACTAAAGCGGCCGGCAGGGAAGTTTGAATCAAACGGTGTTGCTCAGATAAGAAATTCTAACGGCGCAATTAAACACGCTGTGTGTGGAAGGCGAGTTTTAAACATTCGTGTAAGGGCGGAGGGCGAAAAAAAGCGGGATGTATGGGAGAGGGGTGTTCAAAAAGCAGGAGGCGGGGACGTGCAGGTAAAGCGTGGCCCCGTCGAAGCGGCGAGCGCTTCGGCGGGGCACAACCGGATCAGCCCTTGTAGGCCGCTACCGATTTGGTGATCGCTTCGCGAGCGGCGTCAGCGCCAGCCCAGCCTTCGATCTTCACCCATTTGCCTTTTTCGAGGTCTTTGTAGTTCGCGAAGAAGTGCTCGATCTGCTGGATCAGCAGCGGTGGCAGATCGGTGTATTCCTTCACGTCCACGTACAGCTGGGACAGCTTGTCGTGCGGGACTGCGATGACTTTGGCATCGCCGCCGCCGTCGTCGGTCATGTTCAGCACGCCGACCGGACGGGCACGGATCACGGAACCCGGAGCCACCGGATAAGGCGTCACGACCAGCACGTCGAGGGGGTCGCCGTCGTCAGCCAGGGTGTTGGGGATGAAACCGTAGTTGGCCGGGTAGAACATCGGGGTGGCCATGAAACGGTCAACGAAAAGGCAGTCGCTTTCTTTGTCGATTTCGTACTTGATCGGCGCGTGGTTGGCCGGGATCTCGATTGCGACGTAGATGTCATTCGGCAGGTCTTTACCGGCCGGAATCTTGCTGTAGCTCATTGGGCTTTGCCCCCTTGGTTGACCATTCAGAATCTGGCATGCAACGCCAAAAAGTGGCCCGGATTATAGGCACATTCCCGCAGCGTTGCCATGCGTGACGGCAGGCTTCAGGCGTCGTGTTGAGCCTGATAGACCGGGTTGTCGCGCTGAAGTGCCGTTAGCCGCGCCAACGGATCCTGCCGATAGAACGCTTTCAGTTGCCCGTAGACGGCGGGATATGCCTCGACGAGCAAATCCGGGGCGCTGAAGAAGTATTCGCTGATAACCGCGAAAAATTCAGCGGGGTTTTCCGCAGCGTAGGGGTCGATGGCGGTCTCGGCGTCCGGGTCGGCATCGAGTTGCCGATTGAGATCGTCGTATGCGCTCTGCATGGCGCTGGCCCAGTCACTGACGCGCATGTCGGGGTGCAGCGGCGGCAGGCCGTTCGCTTCGCCGTTGAGCATGTCCAGCTTGTGCGCCAGTTCGTGGATCACCAGGTTGTAGGCTTCCCATCCTCCGCTCGTCAGCACACCCGGCCAGGCCAGAATCACCGGGCCCTGGGACCACGCCTCTCCGCTGTGCTCGCCGTCCCATTCGTGTTCGATGCCGCTGGCATCGCGATGGCGTTGCGGGCTGATGAAATCGTCGCCGTAGAGGATGATTTCGTGAAAACCCTGATACCAGTTCAGATCGCCCAGGGCGAGCAACGGCAGCTGCGCCTGAGCGGCGAGAAACAGCCGCGATTCGTCATCCAGTTCGACGCCTTCCAGCGCCGTCAGGTGTTTGGCCTGCAGAAACAGCACGCAGCTGTCGAGCAGGTAGCGGTCTTCTTCGGCGCTCAGCCCGTCGAGGATTGGCAGGCGCCGGCGTGCGCGCTCCCACAGTTGCGGATCGACCGGATGGCGGGCCAGCGTGCGCCGTTTGCGCCATTCCCGGAACGACCACATGGGCTCAGCGCGCCTCGGCGGAGCGACCTGCGCGGCTGCGGATCAGACCGATGATCATCGGCAGCAGCGAGATCAGGATGATCGCCAGCACCAGCAGTGTCAGGTTCTTCTTGATGAACGGGATATTGCCGAAGAAGAAGCCCAGGGTGACCAGCCCGCCGACCCACAGCACCGACCCCAGTACGCTGAAGCCGAGAAAGCGCAGGTAAGGCATGCGGCCAAGACCAGCCACGAAGGGGGCGAAGGTGCGGATGATCGGCAGGAAGCGCGCGAGGGTGACGGTTTTGCCGCCGTGGCGACCGTAGAATTCCTGGGTTTTGGTCAGATAATCGCGACGGAAGATTTTCGAATTCGGGTTGCTGAACAGCTTGTCGCCGGCCGTGCGGCCGATGATGTAGTTAGTGCTGTCGCCGAGAATCGCCGCTGCCATCAGCAGGCAGGCCAGCAACACCGGGTCCATGCCGCCACCGGCTGCCACGGCGCCCGCGATAAACAGCAGCGAATCGCCCGGCAGGAAAGGCATTACCACCAGGCCGGTTTCGCAAAAGATCACCAGGAACAGAATCGCGTAAACCCAGGTGCCGTATTGGGTCACAAGCAGGTCGAGGTAAACGTCGAGGTGAAGAATCAGATCAAGCGGATTGAAATCCATGTAGGCACCTGGTTTTGAGACCCGATCCGGGTCGTGCGGGGCGAAGAGGGGAAATGTGCGCGGCAGTATAAAGGCATGCAGCAGCGATGTCCGCTGACACGCTGCCGCGCGTGCACCTTCAATCGCCGGTATCCGCGAATAAAAAACGGCCTCCGAAGAGGCCGTTGCTTGTCGCCCGATTACGCTAAATCAAAAGAAGCCCAGCGGATTGATGTCGTAGCTCACCAGCAGGTTTTTCGTCTGCTGATAGTGCTCGAGCGCGACCTTGTGGGTTTCGCGGCCGACGCCGGATTTCTTGTAACCGCCGAACGCCGCATGGGCCGGGTACAAGTGATAGCAGTTGGTCCACACGCGACCGGCCTTGATCGCCCGGCCTACGCGATAGGCGCGATTGATGTCGCGGGTCCAGACCCCGGCACCCAGGCCGAACTCGGTGTCATTGGCAATGGCCAGGGCTTCCGCTTCGTCCTTGAAAGTGGTCACGCTGACCACCGGGCCGAAGATTTCTTCCTGGAAGACGCGCATCTTGTTGTTGCCTTTCAGCAGCGTCGGCTGGATGTAATAACCGGTCGCCAGCGAGCCTTCGAGCTTCTCGACCTTGCCGCCGGTCAGTAATTCGGCGCCTTCGCCCTGGGCGATTTCGAGGTACGAAAGAATCTTGTCGAACTGCTGCTGCGACGCCTGCGCACCGACCATAGTGTCGGTGTCCAGCGGATCGCCGCGCTGGATCTTCAGCACCTTCTTCATCACCACTTCCATGAACTGCGGGTAGATCGACTCCTGAACCAGGCAGCGTGACGGGCAGGTGCAGACTTCGCCCTGGTTGAAGAACGCCAGCACCACGCCTTCAGCGGCTTTGTCGATGAACTCCGGCTCGGCCTGCATGATGTCTTCGAAGAAGATGTTCGGCGACTTGCCGCCCAGCTCCACAGTGGACGGGATGATGCTGTCGGCCGCCAGTTTCATGATGTGCGAACCCACCGGCGTCGAACCGGTGAAGGCGATCTTGGCGATGCGTTTGCTGCTGGCCAGCGCCTCACCCGCTTCGCGGCCATAACCCTGCACGACGTTGAGCACGCCTTTGGGCAACAGATCGCCGATCAGCTCCATCAGCACGGTAATACCCAGTGGCGTTTGCTCGGCCGGCTTGAGGACGATGCAGTTACCGGCGGCTAGGGCGGGCGCGAGTTTCCAGGCGGCCATCAACAGTGGGAAGTTCCACGGGATGATCTGCCCGACCACGCCCAGCGGCTCGTGAATGTGATACGCCACGGTGTTGCCGTCGATTTCCGCAGCCGAGCCTTCCTGGGCACGCAGCACGCCGGCGAAATAACGGAAGTGATCGACGGCGAGGGGGATGTCCGCGTTGAGGGTTTCGCGCACGGCTTTGCCGTTGTCCCAGGTCTCGGTGACCGCCAGCAATTCCAGATTCTGTTCGATGCGGTCAGCGATTTTCAGCAGGGTCAGCGAGCGTTCCTGCACCGAGGTTTTGCCCCACGCATCGGCCGCGGCATGGGCGGCGTCGAGGGCCTTGTCGATGTCTTCGGCGGTCGAGCGAGGGAATGTTGCGATCAACTTGCCGGTGATCGGCGAGGTGTTTTCAAAGTATTGGCCTTTGACCGGCGGCACGAATTCGCCACCGATGTAATTGCCGTACTGGGTCTTGAAGGTGACGATTGAGCCTTCAGTACCGGGGTGGGCATAACGCATGGTGAATATCTCCTTGCTCTTGTGATTGTCTGGGGATAACGCGTTGCGGCGTATGACTAGGTCGCATGGCTAGAGCGTAGAGCAAAGCGCGGGCCACTGCCGTCTGACGCCCGTTTTACGGGGACTTTGTGGATGGATCGTGTGGTCCTGACCGAGTGGTGTATCAACGGCGGGGCGGATCGAGTGACACTTTGTACCCTTTGCGTGACAACTCAGTGGCCCCCGCCTTTCGCAGCATTGCAATGAGTCCAGGCGAGGAGGATGCTGAGTCGCAAATCCTCCGCAGAGCCCCGGCTCAGGATGAAGAATAAAAATGCACAGCAATCACCTGACGCGCCACGCCGAACAAGTGCTGACCGTTACACAGGGCAAAACACCCCATCACCTTGCCACCGACCCTTCCATTGCCCGTTCATGGTTGCGGTGTCTGGAGGACTATCACCTCGACCCCGCGCAAGCCATGGCGCCGACCGTGCTTGAGCACGCGCGGGTGCTGGAAAGTCGCGAGCAGTTGCAGCAGGTCCTGACCATCGCCGGCGACGAGATGAACAGCCTGCACCGTCAGCTTGCCGGCGGCAGCGCGGTGCTGCTGACCGATGCCCGCGGGATCATCCTCAACTGCGTGACCGAGCCAGGCGATCGACGGATTTTCGAGCGCGCCGGTTTGTGGCTGGGCGCCGACTGGAGCGAGGCGCGGGAGGGCACCAACGGCATCGGCACCTGCCTGGTCGAGCGTCAGTCGGTGACGATCCATCGCGACGAGCATTTTCGCGGGCGCCACACCGGGCTGACCTGTTCGGCGAGCCCGGTGTTCGATCCCCATGGCGATCTGCTTGCGGTGCTGGACGTGTCGTCGGCCCGTCACGACGTGTCCCGGCAGAGCCAGTTTCACACCATGGCGCTGGTGAATCTGTCGGCGAAGATGATCGAAAGCAGTTATTTCCTGCGCCATTTCAATGACCAGTGGCTGCTGCGTTTTCACCTTCAGGCCGGCGCGGTTGGTCTTTTCAGCGAAGGGCTGCTGGCGTTTGATGGCGAAGGTCGCGTCAGTGCGCTGAACCAGAGCGCGTTGAATCTGCTCGGCTTGAGCCGTGACGAACTGGTCGGGCAGGGCGTGGAATCGTTGTTTGACTGCTCGCGGGATGAACTGCTGAGCCGCGCTTCGCCGGATGCCGCCGCCAGTTGGCCGCTGCGCACGCGTGATGGGCGGGGATTCTTCGCCGTGCTGCGTGGGCAATCGCGTACCGAACTGAGGGGCCTTGCTACGCCGGTGGTCAGCAAGATGGCGGTGCCGCTCCCTTCAAACGACATCTGCCTGGGCGATGCGTCGCTGCTAACTGATTTCCGTCGCGCGCTGAAGGTATTCGAGCGTGACGTGCCGTTGCTGATCAACGGTGAAACGGGCTCTGGCAAAGAGGCGTTTGCCAAGGCAGTGCATCAGGCGAGTCAGCGCTCCGCCAAGCCATTCGTGGCGCTGAACTGCGCGGCCATTCCGGAAAGCCTGATCGAGAGCGAGCTGTTCGGGTATCGCGGCGGCAGCTTTACCGGCGCGCGTAAAGAAGGCATGCGCGGCAAGCTGCAACAGGCCGATGGCGGCACGTTGTTTCTGGATGAGATAGGCGATATGCCGGTGGCCTTGCAGACCCGTTTACTGCGAGTGCTGGAAGACCGGCTGGTAGTGCCCATCGGCGGCGAGCCGCAGGCGGTGGATGTACGACTGATCAGCGCGACCCACCGGAATCTGCTGGAGCGGGTGGAGGACGGCAGCTTTCGTGAGGATTTGTTTTATCGGCTCAACGGGCTGGAAATCGCTTTGCCGCCATTGAGAGAGCGGAGTGATAAGGCGCAGTTGCTGGAGTTGTTGTTGAAACAGGAGGCGGGCGGGCTTTCGATTGAGCTTGAAGCGAAGGCGAGGCAAGCGCTGCTCGACTTCAACTGGCCCGGCAACGTGCGGCAGATGCGCAACGTGCTGCGTACGCTGGCGGCGCTGTGTGATGAAGGGCGAGTTGGTTTTGATGATCTGCCGGTGGCGATTCGGCGGGGGAGTGTGCAGACGATGCCCGATGAGGCCCATTCGCCCCTGGATGACGCCGAACGCGCAGCGCTCATCTCCACCCTGGAAACCCAGCGCTGGCACATGACTCACGCCGCCCGGGAGCTAGGCGTGAGCCGGAATACGCTGTACAGAAAGCTGCGCAAGCATGGAATTAATCGCTGAAATCCTGGGTGGATGAGACCGGTGTGAGTTCTCTCGATACTGCGGCGTGGCACCTGACGCCTTCCCGGCTAAAGCCGGTCCCACTAGGGCGTCGCGTTCAGCCAGTAGGACCGGCTTTAGCCGGGAAGAGGCCAGTGTGGGCACCATCAATTCTGCAATGTGCACGCGGTCTTTTAGTGGGACCGGCTTCAGCCGGGAAGAGGCCGGTGTGATCGCCATCAGTTCTGCGGCGTAGCGCCCGACGCCGTCCCGGCTAAAGCCGGTCCTACCATGGCGTTCACTCGCTCTCGGTAATTCCCCCGTGCGCATCCACTGCCTTCTACGCTAACCTGCGGCCCATGTTCTAAGAGGTCGGTCATGCACATTCATATTCTGGGTATCTGCGGCACGTTCATGGGTTCGCTGGCGGTGCTCGCCAAGGATCTGGGCCATAAAGTCACCGGCTCCGATGCCAACGTCTACCCGCCGATGAGCACACAGCTCGAAGCGCAGGGCATTCAGTTGATGCAGGGTTACGACCCCTCGCACCTCGAACCGGCACCGGATCTGGTGGTGGTCGGCAACGCCATGTCGCGCGGCAATCCCGCGGTCGAATATGTCCTGAACAAGGGCCTGCCTTACGTTTCCGGGCCGCAGTGGCTGGCCGATCACGTCCTTCGCGGTCGCTGGGTGCTGGCCGTCGCAGGCACCCACGGCAAAACCACCACCAGCAGCATGCTCGCCTGGGTGCTGGAACACGCCGGCATGGCACCGGGCTTCCTGATCGGCGGCGTACCGCAGAACTTCGATGTCTCGGCGCGTCTCGGTGATACGCCGTTCTTCGTCGTCGAGGCGGATGAATACGACAGCGCCTTCTTCGACAAGCGCTCCAAGTTCGTCCATTACGGCCCGCGCACCGCCATCCTCAACAACCTGGAATTCGATCACGCCGACATCTTCCCCGATCTCCCGGCCATCGAGCGGCAGTTCCACCACCTCGTGCGCACCATTCCGAGCGAAGGCCTGGTCATTCACCCGACCACCGAGCCCGCGCTTGAGCGCGTGATTCAAATGGGCTGCTGGACGCCGGTGCAAACCACGGGCGAGGGCGGTCAATGGCAGGCGAACCTGCTCAGCGATGACGGCTCAACATTCGAGGTGCTGTTTGAAGGTGCGGTCCAGGGCGTCGTCGACTGGGGCATGACCGGCCAGCACAACGTCGCCAATGCCTTGGCGACCCTCGCCGCCGCCCGCCACGTGGGCGTCGTGCCGCAGCAGGGCGTTGAAGCGCTGAGTGCGTTCAAGAGCGTGAAGCGGCGCATGGAAAAGGTCGCCGAGGTGCGCGGCATCATCATCTACGACGACTTCGCCCACCACCCGACCGCCATCGCCACCACGCTGGACGGTCTGCGCAAGAAGGTCGGCGATGCGCCGATCATCGCCATCGTCGAGCCGCGTTCCAACTCCATGAAGCTCGGCGCCCACCGCGACGGTCTGCCGGAAAGCGTGGTCCAGGCCGATCAGGTGGTCTGGTATGCGCCGGCCAATCTGGGTTGGGATCTGGCGGCAACCGCTGCGCAATGCACCATTCCATCATTGGTCTGCGACAGCCTCGACGGCATCATCGAGCTTGTGAAAAATCAGGCTGTGCCCGGCACCCATGTAGTCATCATGAGCAACGGTGGCTTCGGCGGCCTGCACGGCAAACTTGCGGAGGCCCTGCAATGAGCGGCCCGGAACGCATCACCCTGGCGATGACCGGCGCGTCCGGCGCGCAATACGGCCTGCGCCTGCTGGACTGCCTGGTGCGCGAAGACCGCGAAGTGCATTTCCTCATCTCCAAGGCCGCGCAATTGGTCATGGCCACGGAAACCGACGTCAACCTGCCGCCCAAGCCGCAGATGATGCAGGCGTTCCTAAACGAATACACCGGCGCGACCGCGGGCCAGATTCGGGTGTACGGCAAGGAAGACTGGATGTCGCCGGTGGCGTCCGGTTCCGGTTCGCCGAGTGCGATGGTCGTGGTGCCGTGTTCGACCGGGACGTTGTCGGCAATCGCCACGGGCGCCTGCAACAACCTGATCGAGCGCGCCGCAGACGTGACGTTGAAGGAGCGTCGGCAGTTGATTCTGGTGCCCCGCGAGGCGCCGTTCTCCAGCATTCATCTGGAGAACATGCTCAAGCTGTCGAACATGGGCGCGGTGATTCTGCCGGCGTCGCCCGGTTTCTATCACCAGCCGCAGACGATCGACGATCTGGTGGATTTCGTCGTCGCGCGGATTCTCAACCTGCTTAACATCCCGCAGGACATGCTGCCCCGTTGGGGCGAGCATCACTTTGGCGCTGATGAATAAGCTCGTCGTCATTGCCTTGGGCCTGTTGCTGACCACAGGCTGCTCGACCGTGCGCACCCTCGACGCCAACCAGCCCGGCGCGCCAGTCGTGTACGCCGGGACGCGACTGGATCTGTACGCCATCGAAGGCGGCTGCTGTGAGAAGGACCGCTTCGGCACCGAGGCGCCGAAATACCCGATGCTCGACCTGCCCGGCAGCGCGCTGCTCGACACGCTGCTGCTCCCGCTGTCGATCCTGACCGCGCTGGGTGTGGGGTTTCAGGCTACTGGCGGGATGTAACTCAGAACGGCGATCCCTGTAGGAGTGAGCTTGCTCGCGAAAGCGGTCTATGTCCTGTAGGAGATACGTCGGAAGTGATGGCCTCTTCGCGAGCAAGCTCACTCCTACAATATGCTGCGGTGTCCGGGCCGAATGCATTCCATGTGGTAGCGAGCTTGCTCGCGGCGGTCTATGTCCTGTCGGAGATACGTCGGATGTGATGGCCTCTTCGCGAGCAAGCTCACTCCTACAATATGCTGCGGTGTCCGGCCGAATGAATTCCATGTAGGAGTGAGCTTGCTCGCGATTGCGACATGACTGGCCCTGTAAAAGTGACTGTCAAACCGCGTTCGTGAGCAAGCTCACGACTACACAGTTTTTGCTGTCAGCTTGAGCAGTGCTCAGTCATTTCCCCAACCGCCGCAAATCATCTGATTCAACCACCCGCACCCCCTCCTGCTCTTCCAGCGCCAGGCGCCACAACGCGCGGGCGAGGTTGCAGGCTTCGATGCCGCCGTATTTGCCGGGGATCAACTTGGCAATCGGCGCGGCCAGCTGTTCCACAAACCGCTGATCCTGCCGCTCGCCAATCAACAACGACGGCTGGACGATGGTCAGTTGTGGCCAGCCCTGTAGCTTCAGCGCTTCTTCCATCTCGCCTTTGACGCGGCTGTAAAAGATGCTCGATTTCGGATCGGCATTCACCGCGCTGATCACCAGCAGATGACGCGCGCCCAGCTCGCGAGCACGTTTGCCGAATGCCACGACCATGTCCAGATCCACGGCCCGAAACGCTTCCTGGGAACCGGCCTGTTTGATCGTGGTGCCCAGGCAGCAGAAAGCGATGTCCACCGGACCTTCGAGGGTGGGCAACAAACTCTGGAGATCGCCGACCGGGTTTTCCAGCCGTGGATGTTCAGCCAGAGGACGACGGCTGGGGGCGAGGAGGCGGGTGACAGTGGGTTCGTTAAGCAGGCGGTCGAGCAAGTGCTCGCCAGTCAATCCGGTAGCTCCGGCAAGCAAAATGTGCTGAGGCGTCAAGTACATGATCTTTCTCCCTTGATACGCCACAAGCATAGGCGCTGTACCGGAACAGACTGCGAGCGAAGCGGGAGGGTTTCACAAAAACACATGAAATGTTCAAGTGACCCCGCTTTTGGGCCTGAGCACTCAGCGTCGAACGGTATTCAACGCCCGCTCCGCCTGGCTCTTGCGCAGCTGCCGCCAATGGGCGACCACACCTTTCGGCGCCCACATCTGCGGCTCGGAGGCTTCGAAGCTTTCGTCCGTCTCACGCTGGGCGACGATGTCTTTTGCCTCATTGAACGCTTGCACCAGATCGTCGGTTTCAACCAGCGCCTTGCCGAACAGCGCCTCGCCGAAGTAGGTGAAATCGGCCTCCTCAGAGCAGCCAAACGACACTCGATCTTCACGTGAAGCGGTAATCACCATCGTCCGCTCGTCCTTGATCGCCGGAATGAAACCGCCCGAATAGCAGGCGGAAATCACCACCACCTTGTCGCGATTCTTCAGCGGAGCCAGCACGCCAGCCATCTCATTGGCAGGCAGGTCGGACAGCTCCAGACGCGGCTGATCCAGCACCAACTCGTGTTCGTGGGTGCCGTGGCTGGTCAGGTAAATGAAGATCAAATCTTCCGGGCCGCTGCGCTTGGCCAACGTTTGCACGGCGCGGCTGATGGTCTCGCGGGTGGCCAGCGGTCGATCGGCCATATGATCGCGATGGTTCACCAAGGTGATTTGACCCGAAGCGCCGAAGCGCGTCGCGAGCAGTTTGTTGACGTAATCGGCCTCGCGCAGAAAGACGCTCTGCTTGCCATCGCCGCCCACGACAAGGCTGTAAAGCTCGATGGCCGGCGTGGAGGCGGGCACGGCGGCGAGGGCCTTTTCGACGAGGGCACCTTGGGCGAGCAAGCCGATTTCCAGCGGATCCGGCAGCAGCTTGCCGGCGGCATCGCGCACCCGCTGGCCGTTCGACCAGGTGCCGCTCTGGACTTCGCCTTCCGCGGTGGTCAGCACGCCGCTGCCTTGATAGTTGTCGTTCTCGAACTGCCCGATGTACACGCTGCCGTCCGGGAGCTTCAGGCTGCCTGAGCCTGCGAAGCGCCAGTTTTTGAAGTCGCCTTGGTAGCGCGTGCCGTCCGCGCCGATCAACTCGCCCTTGCCGGTGAACGCGCCATCCTTGAACTGCCCCGACCAGACATCGCCATCGGCGTTTTCGTAGCGACCGCGACCGTTGAGCTGATTGTTGTGAAAGCCGCCAACGTACTGATCGCCATCGGCGCTGTTGAAATTGCCCGTGCCTTCAAGCTGCCCGTCGACGAACTTGCCGCTGAACTGGTTGCCGGCCGAATCGCTGCGCTGGCCCTCGCCGTTGGGTTTGCCGTGGGCGAACTGGCCCTGATACTCGCTGCCGTCATCCAGTTCCAGATGACCGGCGCCGTCGTACAGGTCGGCCTTGAACTCGCCGCGATAGCTCATGCCGTGCTCTTTCAGCGTGCCTTCGCCGTCGCGCCGCCCCAGCTTGTAGCCGCCGACGTAGCTGCCGGCGCTGGTCGTCAGCGAGCCCTGGCCATTGAAAAGCCCGTCCTGGAAACCGCCCTTGTACACGTCGCCGTTGCTGGCGTGCCACTCACCCTGGCCGTTCCACTGACCGTTCTTGAATTCCCCGGCGTACCAGCTGCCATTGGGATAATCGATCCGGCCCTTGCCTTGCAGCACGCCGTTGATCACGTCGCCACGATAGCGTCCGCCGTCGGGCAGGCGAGCGTCCGGGGGCAACAGCGATTCGCCATCGCCGCAAGCGGTAAGAAGGAAGGTCAGGGCCAAAGGAGCAAACGCGCGCATGGTAAATCCCGAAAATAAGATGTTTCGGCGTGATCTGATCGCGTACGTGTATCGAGTCGCTCACACAGCCGCAGCGAGTATGCCGCAGCGAGGAACGCTCATGAAACAGTCTGTTACGACTGTTTCATGTTTCAGGAAGGTTTGCGCAGGCGTTATGGAGAGGCGGCGGGGCTTACACGAAGCACAGCGAAAGCGGTTCCGCCACGAACGCAGGCTTGTCCAGGCCTTCGATTTCAAGGGCCGCGGAGGCTTTGAGCAACCATTGGCCGGGCTTCTTTTCGGTCACCTCCGCCAGCGTGACTTTTAGACGAACGCGCGAGTTCACTTTCACCGGCTGAATGAAGCGCACGCTGTCCAGGCCATAGTTGATCGCCATCTGCATGCCTTCGGGCACGACCATCAAGGACTCCATCAGCTTGGGCATCAGCGACAGCGACAGAAAGCCATGGGCGATGGTCGAACCGAACGGGTTTTGCGCTGCTTTTACCGGATCGACGTGGATGAACTGGAAGTCGCCGGTGGCTTCGGCGAACAGATTGATGCGTCCCTGATCAATGGTCAGCCACTCGGAGCATCCCAGGTCCTTGCCTTCATAGCTCTTGAGTTCTGCAACGGGTACGTGGGGCATCGCTACTCTCCTAGTGGGTGATTGTTTTTGCGCTGGATCTTCACGGGCAGGCCCCCTGACACAACGCGCTCGCAGGTTTGCTGCCGCTTCGCGTCAGATCGCGAGCAAGCTCACTCCTACAGTTTGAACCGCAGTCGACGAGGTGACGCCGGCGCTGTTATTGCTTGGCATTGAAGATCAGCACGCGCCACTGCGCGGGTCAACGTGGTCTCAACTGGTGAATACCGCCCCATAGGCAGCGCGGGTGGCATGCCTATAATGTCGCCGCGAATCTGCTGGAGTTTTCTATGTTGCTAAGAGGCCTGACCTGGCTTGTGCTGTTCCAACTGATCGGAACCGCGCTCAATCACCTGTTTCTGTCGATCCTGCCCGGCCCGATCATCGGGCTGGTGCTGCTGATGATCTACCTCATGACCCGCGGCGAAGTCAGTGAACCCATCAGCCTGGCGGCCAGCAGTCTGCTGCGATACCTGCCGCTGCTGCTGGTGCCGCCCGCCGTGGGTGTGATGGTGTATGCCGACCAGATCGCCGAGGACTTCTGGGCGATCGTCGGCTCGCTGGTGATTTCCCTGATGGTGTCGCTGACCTTCGCCGGCTGGCTGATGCAGAAACTCATCGACCGTCAGGCCAATCGCCGGGAGCCATCATGAGTTTGGACTGGCACGGCGCCTGGCTGTCGGTGATTCATCACCCCTTGTTCGGTATCGCCATCACGCTGGGCGCGTATCAACTGGTGCTGGCTGGCTACGAGAAAACCCGCTGGGTGTTTTTGCAACCGGTGCTGATTTCGATGCTGGTGGTGATAGGCGTACTGGTGAGCTGCGGGCTGTCCTACGTTGAGTACCGCAAAAGCACCGAAATCCTCAGCATTTTGCTTGGCCCGGCAACGGTTGCGCTGGCCGTGCCGCTTTATCTGAACCTGCGGCGCATCCGGCAGCTGTTCTGGCCGGTATTGACTACGCTGGTGGTGGGCGGCGTCCTGGCCACCGGGCTGTGCGTCGGGCTGGGCTGGATGCTCGGCGCCGATCACATGATCCTGATGACCATGGCGCCCAAGTCCGTGACCTCGCCGATCGCCATGCTGGTCGCCGAGCAGATTGGCGGTGTGGCGGCGCTGGCCGCAGTCTTTGTGTTGATAACCGGGGTGATCGGCGGCATATTCGGCCCCGGCCTGCTGACGCTGGCGCGGGTCACCAGCCCGGAAGCCCGCGGCATGGCCCTTGGGCTGACGGCCCACGCGGTGGGTACGTCGGCGGCCCTGCAGGAAAGTGAGGAATGCGGCGCCTTCGCGGCGTTGGCGATGAGTCTGATGGGTGTCGCCACGGCCTTGTTCCTGCCGTTGGCGGTGTCTCTGGTTGCTTGAGGATAGGTTTATGTCGTTGCCGTTGTTTACGCTGCCGCTGTTTCCACTGAACGCCGTGCTGTTCCCGGGGTGCGTGCTCGATCTGCAGCTATTCGAGGCGCGCTACCTCGACATGATTAGCCGCTGCATGAAGCAGGGCGAAGGCTTTGGCGTCGTTTGCATCACTGAAGGCAGTGAGACGGGCGACGTGCCGGACGGTTTCTCGATGATCGGCTGCGAAGCGCGGGTCACCGATTTCCAGAAGCAGGACAACGGCCTGCTCGGCATTCGGGTAGTGGGTGCTCGACGCTTTCGGGTGAAGGACTACAGCACCCAGCGCGACAACCTGCTGATCGGCGAGGTCGAATGGCTCGACGATCCCGAGGAACAGCCGCTGCAAGAGGAGGACGACGATTTGGTCGCGTTACTCGCCGCGCTGGCCGAGCACCCGATGGTGGCCGCGCTGAACATGGGCCTCACCGCCAGCGGTCAGCATTCATTGGCCAATCAACTGGCCTACCTGCTGCCCTTCGCCGAAGAAGACAAGATCGAGCTGCTGGAAATCGAAGACGCCGAACAACGGCTCGATGCGATTCAGGACCTGCTCGACGAAATGCAGGGCGACATGCAGGCCTGAATGCTGTTGTTTTGCGCGGCGCGGACCGGATCGTTCTTCCGGCAGGCCGCGCCTGAGCTGTTTCAGTACTGGTAGCGGATCAAACCGTGGGGGAACGAGTGCAGGCCGAACCCGCCGAAAAGCGCCACCATTGCCGGTAGCACCAGCCACCAGACTTTAATCGGCAGGGCCTCCAACGGCTTTTTGTTCTGCACGAACGCAAGGCTCGCCGCGCAGGTGAAAAACGCCAGCAGCATCCCCGCCGTGACATCCGTTGGCCAATGCACACCCAGATAGACCCGTGACATTGCGATCGCCAGCGCCGGAATGCCGCCCAATAGCAGCCACGTCAGGCGCAGCCGCACCGGCTGACCGCGACCGGCAAGCACCGCCAGCGTCATGAACAGCGCAAACGAGGCCGATGCATGTCCGCTCGGCATGCTGTAGGTCCCCAGGGCCTCCGTCAGTACGTCAGGCCGGGCGCGGGCGAAGGTGTATTTCATGCTCTGGTTGATCAGCGCCGCGCCCAGGGTGGTGCCGACCGCGAAGATCGCATGGCGCCATTGCCGCGTGACGACCAGCAGGATCGTCAGCAGGGCGGCGGCGCAGAACTGAGTGCGGAAATCCCCCAGGCCCGTCACCATCACCACGAAGTTTTCGGCCGCAGCGCTCCGACTGGCCTGGACCACGGTCATGATGCCCTGATCGAAATCGGCCAGGTATGGCCAGCCCAGAAAAACACTTCCCAGCAGCACGAAGCAGGTCAGGGCGATGACCTTGGTCGCGTAGGGCTTTTGCCGAAGGCTGCTCTGCACGCTGATGCCCAGCAGAAGCGCCAGCCCGCCGCCCACCACGGCAGCCTGGGGCCAGAAGTTTTCCGGCAGCGGCAGGCGGATGGCCGCACCGGTCGCCCAGCCCGGCAGTATGTAGGCCACAGACCAGCCGGCAGCGGCAATCAAGCTCACACCGGCAAAGCGCACGAACGGCATGTCGCACATCCCGGCCACCATCGGCAGCATCGGGCGCAGCGGGCCGATGAAGCGGCCGACCAGCAGGCTGGCGATGCCGTAGCGCTGGAAGTAGGTCTCGGCGCCGCCGATCCATTCCGGATGATTGCGCAGGCCGGGCAATTGACGAATCTTCTGATGAAAGCGCCGGCCGAGGAAGTACGAGACCAGATCGCCCAATATCCCGCCGAGGAACCCCAGCAACAGCGCTTCACTCAACGGGAGTATGCCGCTGCCGGCCAGTGCGGCGATCGCGAACAGCACAACGGTCCCGGGGACGACGATGCCGGCAATCGCCAGGCACTCGATGAACGCAACGATGAAAATCGCCGCGCCGAGCCAGGAGGGGTTGGCGCTTAGCCAGGAGGTGATGCTGTCGAGCCACGCGCCCATGGGTTCAGTTTCCTTGCTCGATGAAAATATAGTCGCGTCCTTCGACTTGCCCGCGTCTGACCGGGTTCCGTGTGCAGAAGCGGGCATAGGCGGCGTCAACGAACCGGTACATCAGGTGCTCGTCGCGTCCGGCGGGGATGCCGAGGCGTGTCGTTTGGATAATGCGCGGCGGTCGCTGGCCCACGTCCTCGACGAAAAGCCGTTCTTCATCGAAGCGCTGGGCGTCCCACATCGGCACTTTCAGGCCCAGCGCTTTGCACAGCAGCGTCTGCCCGGCGCACAGCCGCTCTGGCGTGCGCACGTTGCCGCTGGCGTCGGGATTATTGAGCAGCATGCGGGCGAGGGCGTTCTCATCGGACACCGCGTCGACCCAGGGATAAGCCGATTTGATCAACACGGCATTGCCCGGACCTTCCGCGCTGAAGTTCAACGAGTCACCGCCACGGGCGTAATACATATAAATGTGCCCGCCTTCCAGAAACAAAGCCTTACGTTTTTCTGTGTAACCGAGGGACGCATGACTGCCTTTCTCGGCCACGTAATACGCCTCCGTCTCAATAATCCGCGCCGACAACCACAACCCGTCGACCTTGTGGCGGATCACCTTGCCCAGCAAATCCCGGGCAAGCGTCTGAGCATCGCGATGAAAGAAACTGTCCGGCAGGGCGCGTGGCGATTGGTCAGGCATAAACAACGGCAGTCAGAGAATGGACCGCGATCATATCAACATCGGCCTTAATTGGAGCTGAATGGCTAGGCACGCACCGGGGAGCAGATCAAAAATCCCATTGCCCACACGGGCGCCTTCCCGGCTGAAGCCGGTCCCACTAAAGCACCGTGTTCACATAGTGGGACCGGCTTTAGCCGGGAAGCCCTTGATCTGCCCAAACGCGCTTTTGATCTTGATCTTCGTACGCAAAAATTCCAGACACCGCCAAACGCGACTTGGGTGCAGGCTGAGCGCAGGGCCCACGCAGCGGGAACGGAGTGAGGGTATTGCGACGAAGGAGCAACCAAACCCCCGCATTGAGAACAACAAAACCCCCTTATTCTGACCATCCGCCCGTCGCCGCTGTCGTTCAGCACGCCCGACAGCTATAATCCGCCGCTTTCCCATTTGCCAAGACCCCCGAGACCATGACTAAGTCCGTTCTTGACTACATGACCCGCCTGGGTCGCGCCGCCCGCGAAGCCTCCCGCGTGATCGGCCGTGCCAGCACCGCACAGAAGAACCGCGCCCTCGCAGCCACCGCTGCCGCGCTGGACGCTTCCCGTGCCGAGCTGACCGCCGCCAACGAACAAGACCTCGCTGCCGGCCGCGCCAATGGACTCGAACCCGCTCTGCTCGAACGCCTCTCCCTGACCCCGGCCCGCATCGACAGCATGATCGCCGGCCTGCGTCAGGTCGCCAGCTTGCCAGACCCCATCGGCACCCTGCGCGACATGAACTTCCAGCCGTCCGGCATACAAGTCGGCAAAATGCGCGTGCCACTGGGCGTCGTCGGCATCATCTACGAGTCGCGCCCCAACGTAACCATCGACGCCGCCAGCCTCTGTCTCAAATCCGGTAACGCCACCATCCTCCGTGGCGGTTCCGAAGCCATCAATTCCAACCGCGCCATCGCCGCCTGCATCCAGCGTGGCCTCGACGAAGCCGGCTTGCCTGCCGCCGTCGTACAGGTTGTCGAAACCACCGACCGCGCCGCCGTGGGTGCGTTGATCACCATGCCCGAGTACGTGGACGTCATCGTCCCGCGCGGCGGCAAAGGCCTGATCGAACGCGTCAGCCGCGACGCCAAAGTCCCGGTCATCAAACACCTGGACGGCATCTGCCACGTCTACGTCAGTGCCCACGCCGACCTGGCCGCCGCCCAACGCATCAGCTTCAACGCCAAGACCTACCGGTATGGCATCTGCGGCGCGATGGAAACCCTGCTGGTCGATCAAACCATCGCCGCAGACTTCCTGCCGCCCATGGCCGCCCAGTTCCGCGAAAAAGGCGTCGAGCTGCGCGGCTGCGAGCGCACCCGCGACCTGATCGACGTTTTGCCGGCTACTGAAGAAGACTGGCACACCGAGTACCTGGCGCCGATCCTCTCGATCCGCGTCGTGACCGGTCTGGATCAGGCCATCGAACACATCAATCACTACGGCTCGCATCACAGCGACGCCATCATCTCCGACTCGCAAGCCCAGACTCGCCGCTTTATGGCTGAAGTCGACTCGAGTTCAGTGATGGTCAACGCGCCCACCAGCTTTGCCGACGGTTTCGAATACGGCCTGGGTGCGGAAATCGGCATCTCCACCGACAAGATTCACGCGCGGGGTCCCGTGGGGCTCGAAGGCCTGACCTGCGAGAAATACATCGTCGTCGGCGATGGCACACAATTGCGCGGGCAGGGGCCGGTCTGACTTGGCCGACGTCGGTCAGGCTTCAGTGAGCGGCGCCCAGGCAGTGGCCGATCCGATTGCGGTTCCGCTGAACACTGCACGGATGCCCCAGCGCATCGGCATACTCGGCGGCACGTTCGACCCGGTGCACATTGGCCATTTGCGTGGCGCGCTGGAAGTCGCCGAGCTGCTGAAACTCGATGAGCTGCGTCTGACGCCCAGTGCCCGACCGCCTCATCGCGACACGCCGAGCGTTTCGGCCCAGGACCGTCTGGCGATGGTCCAGTGCGCGGTGGCCGGTGTGCCGCCATTGACGGTGGATGATCGCGAGCTGTTGCGCGACAAGCCGTCGTACACGATCGACACGCTGGAATCGATGCGCGCGGAACTCGCCGCCGATGACCAGCTATTTTTATTGCTGGGTTGGGACGCCTTTTGCGGGCTGCCTTCCTGGCATCGGTGGGAAGAGTTGCTGGAGCACTGCCATATCGTGGTGCTGCAACGCCCGGACGCCGACAGCGAGTCCCCGGATGCGATGCGAAATCTGCTCGCGGGACGTGCCGTCAGTGATCCGAAGGCCCTCAAAGGGCCCGGCGGAAAGATTACGTTCGTCTGGCAGACGCCGCTTTCGGTGTCTGCCACCCAGATCCGTCAACTGCTGGCCAGCGGTAAGTCGGTACGTTTTCTGGTGCCAGACGCGGTACTGGCCTATATCGATACGCACGGGCTGTACCGTGCGTCGAACTGAAGGTGTGTTGCTACGCAGCCAAGTGCGCGAAGAAACGCCCAAACATACGAGTTGAAAGAGTTTTTTATGACTGACAAACGCGCTGTAAACCCAATCATCGAAGTGATCAGGGCTGCCCTGGACGACGTCAAGGCCCAGGATATCCAGGTGCTGGACGTTCGTGACAAACAAAGCATCACCGACTACATGGTCATCGCGACCGGTACTTCCAATCGCCAGATCAACGCGATGCTCGACAAGGTCCGTGAAGAAGTCAAAAAACAGGGCCTCAAGCCGCTGGGCGAAGAAGGCAAGGGCGACAGCGACTGGGTGCTGCTGGACCTGGACATCGCCATCGTCCACATGATGACCGCCTCCGCTCGCCAGTTTTACGACCTCGAGCGTCTGTGGGCCGGTGCCGAGCAGAGCCGTTCGGCCAGCGCTGCACACCACAGCCCGGAAAACGCTCACGTGCATTTTGACAAGCTGAACAAAGACCAGGCCTAAGGCTTCGTTGTGCGTTTGCGTCTGATCGCCGTTGGTTCCCGCATGCCCAAGTGGGTGGAAGAGGGTTGGCATGAATATGCCAAGCGTCTGCCATCCGAACTGGCGCTGGAGCTGGTGGAAATCCCGCTCAACACCCGTGGCAAGAACGCCGACGTGGCACGCCTCATCCGTCAGGAAGGCGAGGCCATGCTGGCGAAAGTGCAGCCGGGCGAGCGGATCGTCACGCTTGAAGTGCATGGCAAGCCATGGAGCACCGAGCAACTGGCGGGCGAGCTCGATCGCTGGCGTCTGGATTCGCGCACGGTCAACCTGATGGTCGGCGGTCCGGAAGGGCTGGCGCCGGAAGTCTGTGCACGGGCCGAGCAGCGTTGGTCGTTGTCGCCGCTGACGTTGCCGCACCCGCTGGTGCGCATTCTCATCGGTGAGCAGATTTATCGTGCCTGGACCGTGCTGTCCGGTCACCCTTATCACAAGTAGCGCCGCTGCCTTCACTGTGAACCTGCCCTAAATGTCTCAGCCGATTCGCCTGAAAGACCACGAAAAGGACGCACGCCTGGTGCGCAGCCGAGTCGTGGTCGGCGCAGTCGCGGTCGTCGTGCTGATCTGCGTGCTGGTCGCGCGGCTGTATTTCCTGCAGGTCATCCAGTACGAGTACCACTCGACGCTGTCCGAGAACAATCGCGTTCACGTGCAGCCGATCCCGCCGAGCCGCGGGCTGATCTACGACCGTAACGGTGTGGTCATTGCCGACAACCGGCCCAGTTTCAGCCTGAGCATGACCCGCGAACGCTCGGGTGACTGGACCCAGGTGCTGGACACCATCGTCCATGTCCTTGAGTTGACGCCTGACGACCGGATCATCTTCGAAAAGCGCATGAAGCAGGGTCGCCGGCCGTTTGAGCCGGTGCCCATCCTGTTCGAACTCACTGAAGAGCAGATCGCCCGTATCGCCGTTAACCAGTTCCGCCTGCCGGGGGTTGAAGTGGTGGCGCAGCTGGTTCGCCACTACCCACAGGGCGAGCACTTCGCCCACTCGGTGGGTTACATGGGCCGGATCAACGAGAAAGAGCTGAAAAGCCTCGATCCCGTGAACTACAGCGGCACCCACCACATGGGCAAAACCGGGATCGAGCGTTTCTACGAGCCCGAGCTGCACGGTCAGGTCGGTTACGAAGAAGTCGAAACCAATGCCCGCGGCCGCGTGCTGCGCGTGCTCAAACGGACCGATCCGGTGCCCGGCAAGGACATCGTCCTGAGCCTCGACATCCAGTTGCAGGAAGCCGCCGAAGCCGCCCTGGCCGGGCGTCGCGGCGCGGTGGTGGCGCTGGACCCGAACACCGGCGAGGTACTGGCGATGGTCAGTCAGCCGAGCTTCGACCCGAACCTGTTCGTCACCGGCATCAGCTTCAAGGCCTATTCCGAGCTGCGCGATTCGGTTGACCGCCCGCTGTTCAACCGTATTCTGCGGGGTCTGTACCCGCCGGGTTCTACCATCAAGCCGGCGGTGGCGATTGCCGGTCTCGACACCGGCGTGGTCACGGCCAGCACACGGGTTTTCGACCCCGGCTATTACATGCTGCCGAACTACGATCACAAATACCGTAACTGGAACCGCACCGGCGATGGCTGGGTGGATCTGGACACGGCGATCATGCGCTCCAACGACACCTACTTTTACGATCTGGCCCACAAGGTCGGGATCGATCGGCTGTCGGCGTACCTGAACAAGTTCGGCATCGGCCAGAAGGTCTCGCTGGACATGTTTGAAGAATCCCCCGGCCTGATGCCGTCCCGTGACTGGAAGCGCGTGACCCGGCGGCAGGCGTGGTTCCCGGGGGAAACACTCATTCTGGGGATCGGCCAGGGCTACATGCAGGCCACGCCGTTGCAGTTGGCCCAGGCCACCGCGCTGGTGGCGAACAAGGGCAAGTGGAACCGTCCGCACTTGGCAAAAACCGTCGAAGGGCAGAAGCCGGTGGACGAGAACCCGATGCCGGACATTGTCCTGCGTGATCCGTCGGACTGGGGCAAGGTCAACCACGGCATGCAGCAAGTGATGCACGGCGCTCGCGGTACCGCGCGCAAAGCCGCCATTGGTGCGCAGTACCGCATCGCCGGCAAGAGTGGTACGGCCCAGGTCGTGGCCATTCGGCAGGGCGAGAAATACGACCGCTCGAAAGTCCAGGAGCGCCACCGCGACCACGCCTTGTTCGTCGGCTTTGCGCCGGCCGACAGCCCGAAGATTGTCGTTGCGGTGATGATCGAAAACGGCGAGTCCGGGTCGGGCGTTGCCGCGCCCGTGGTGCGGCAGGTCATGGACGCCTGGCTGCTTGATCCACAGGGCCACCTCAAACCCGAATACGCCAGCAATGCACAGCCTCCGGAGACCGCGGCCCGTGAAGAGTAATTTCGACCGCATCCTGTCCAGCGAAGATGTGATGCGCCGTCGCGCCACGTTTCTGCAGAAAATTCACGTCGACGGCCCATTGCTGATCCTGCTGCTGACGTTGGCGGCAGGCAGCCTGTTTGTCCTTTATTCGGCCAGCGGCAAGAGCTGGGACCTGCTGATCAAGCAGGCGACCTCCTTCGGCATCGGCCTGGTGTCGATGTTTGTCATCGCCCAGCTCGAACCCAGGTTCATGGCCCGCTGGGTGCCCGCCGCCTACGTGATCGGGGTTTTGTTGCTGGTGGCGGTGGACGTCATGGGCCATAACGCCATGGGCGCCACGCGTTGGATCAACATTCCCGGGGTCATTCGCTTTCAGCCCTCGGAATTCATGAAGATCATCATGCCGGCGACCATCGCCTGGTACTTGTCCAAACGCACGCTGCCGCCGCACCTCAAGCACGTGGCGGTGAGCCTCGGGTTGATTGGTCTGCCGTTCATTCTGATCGTGCGTCAGCCGGACCTCGGCACCTCGCTGCTGATTCTGGCGTCCGGCACCTTCGTGCTGTTCATGGCCGGCTTGCGCTGGCGCTGGATTATCAGCGTGGTGGCGGCCGCAGTACCGGTGGCGGTCGGCATGTGGTTCTTCTTCATGCACGATTACCAGAAGCAGCGGATCCTGACCTTCCTCGACCCGGAGAGCGATCCCCTCGGCACCGGCTGGAACATCATTCAGTCCAAGGCAGCGATCGGTTCGGGCGGCGTGTTCGGCAAAGGCTGGCTCATGGGCACGCAGTCGCACCTGGACTTCCTCCCGGAAAGCCACACCGACTTCATCATTGCGGTGCTCGGCGAAGAATTCGGGCTGGTGGGGATTTGCGCGCTGCTGCTGATCTACCTGCTGCTGATCGGCCGCGGGCTGGTGATCACCGCCCAGGCGCAGACGCTCTACGGCAAGCTGCTCGCGGGCAGCCTGACCATGACCTTTTTTGTTTACGTTTTCGTCAATATCGGTATGGTCAGCGGTCTGCTGCCGGTCGTAGGCGTGCCGTTGCCCTTCATTAGCTACGGCGGAACTTCGCTGGTGACGCTGCTGTCAGCGTTTGGTGTTTTGATGTCGATCCACACGCATCGCAAGTGGATCGCTCAGGTTTGATTAAGGTGAAGAACTCAATGCAAGTAGTGCGTGGCTGGGCTGCTCGATATGCGCCGCTGGTCGGTCTGATGGGCATCTTCGGCTCAGTGCAGGAATCACTTGCCGGTGACTATGACGGCTCTCCTCAAGTCGCCCAGTTCGTCAGCGAAATGACCCGCGATTACGGTTTTGCGGGCGAGCAACTGATTGATGTATTCCGCGATGTGCAGCGCAAGCAGGCGATTCTCGATGCCATTTCGAAGCCTGCCGAACGTGTGAAGCCGTGGAAGGACTATCGCCCGATGTTCCTCACCGACGCGCGCGTTGCCCGGGGCGTCGACTTCTGGCGTCAGCACGAGGCCGCCCTGGCGCGCGCCGAGCAGGAGTATGGCGTGCCCGCTCAGGTCATCGTTTCGATCATCGGCGTCGAGACATTTTTCGGCCGCAACACCGGTAATTACCGGGTGATGGACGCATTGTCGACGTTGGCGTTCGACTATCCCCAGCGCGCTGATTTCTTCCGCAAGGAGCTCCGTGAATTCCTGCTCCTGTCCCGCGAACAGCAGGTCGATCCGCTGACGCTCAAGGGCTCCTACGCCGGCGCCATGGGTCTGCCCCAGTTCATGCCGAGCAGCTTTCGCGCCTATGCAGTGGATTTCGACGGCGACGGCCACATCAATATCTGGAACGACCCGGACGATGCAATCGGCAGCGTGGCCAGCTACTTTCAGCGTCACGGCTGGGTGGCCGGTCAGCCGGTTGTCAGCCGCGCGGACGTTCGCGGTGACCGCGTTGACGAGGGCTTGAGCCCCGGCATCGATCCGGTGAAAAACGTTGGGGAGTTGCGAGCGTTGGGCTGGGCGAGTCATGATGCGCTGCGCGACGACATGCCGGTCACGGCGTTTCGCCTCGATGGTGACAAAGGCCCTGAATACTGGATGGGTCTGAAGAATTTTTACGCAATCACGCGGTACAACCGCAGCGTGATGTACGCCATGGCCGTGCATCAGCTGTCTGAAATGCTTGTTCAAGCCCGGGACGTCAAGTAATGCGGCCACTGCCGATGCAACAACCATTGAAACTGATGGCCTTCACGGCGCTGACTTTGCTGATCGTCAGTTGCTCGACCAGCCGCCCGACGACCACGACGCAGCGGCAGCAGGGCAACATCATTCGTTCGCAGCCCGGGCTGGACATCAACAGGGCGCACAAAGACGGCGCGCCCTGGTGGGACGTTGACGTTTCGCGCATCCCCGACGCCATTCCGACCCTGCACACCGGCCCCTATAAGGCCAACCCGTACACCGTGCTGGGCAAGACCTATTTCCCGCTCAGCGATTCCAAGACCTATTCCCAGACGGGAACGGCGTCTTGGTACGGCACCAAATTCCATGGCCAGAACACCGCCAATGGCGAGGTCTATGACCTGTACGGCATGAGCGCGGCCCACAAGACCCTGCCGCTGCCCAGCTATGTTCGCGTGACCAATCTGGACAACAACCGCACGGTGATCCTGCGGGTCAACGACCGCGGCCCGTTCTATTCCGACCGCATCATCGACCTGTCCTACGCCGCAGCCAAAAAGCTGGGTTATGCCGAGACCGGCACAGCACGGGTAAAAGTCGAAGGCATCGACCCTTCTCAGTATTGGGCGCAGCGCGGCAAACCGGCGCCGCTGATGCTGGATCAGCCGCAGGTGGCCAGCAGCAATCCTCCGGCGCGTCAGCCGCAACCGGGCGCTCCGGTGATTACCGCATCAGCGGGTACGATCGAACAATGGACACCGCCGCCGCAGCAACATGCCGCCCCGGTCACGCCCGTGCCGATCGACGCAAAAAAAAACGCTTCCGGACAAGCGTCTGGGCTGTTTCTCCAAGTGGGAGCCTTCGCCAACCCGGACGCTGCGGAACTCCTGAGGTCGAAATTGAGCGGGATGGTCCGGGCGCCGGTGTTCGTGAGTTCGATCGCACGCAATCAACAGACGCTCTATCGCGTGCGGATGGGACCGGTCGACACGCCGGGTGAAGCCCAGCAACTGCAAAACAGCGTAAGGTCGGCCAATCTCGGCTCGCCGAGCGTCGTCACGTCAGACCAGTAACGCTTTTATCAGCGATACCTGCCCCGGAAACGGAGGCGAGTTTCGCTGCCTGACCGACGACGTGCCGACCGGGTGTGTCGTTGTCAGCAGCTTTTCACGGCACGTTCTGTAGAATGTGAGCCCGTTTGCCGGGGTAGCCCGGCACCCGCTTTGCCCGCAAGGGCATGTTTGCCCATTAGCATTTTCGAGAGACGGATGAACATCACCAGCTTTGCAAAACGCCTTTGCCTGCTAATCCCGCTATTCACCGCGCCTGCCGTGTTTGCGGCAGAACAGATGACGCCATCGCCACCGCAACTGGCTGCCAAGGCTTATGTGCTGATGGACGCCAACAGCGGCAACGTTCTGGTCGAAAACAATGGCGACCAGCGCCTGCCGCCGGCCAGTCTGACCAAGCTGATGACCGCCTACATCGCCACGCTGGAAATCCGTCGCGGCCAGATCGGCGAAAACGACCCTGTGACGGTCAGCGAAAACGCCTGGCGCACCGGTGGTTCGCGGATGTTCATCAAGGTGGGCAGCCAGGTCACCGTCAGCGACTTGCTGCACGGCATCATCATTCAGTCGGGTAACGACGCCAGCGTTGCGCTTTCCGAGCACATCGCCGGCAGCGAAGACGCCTTCGCCGACCTGATGAACAAGACCGCTGCCGACCTGGGCATGGTCAACAGCCACTTCATGAACCCGACCGGCCTGCCGAACCCTGATCACTACGCCACGGCCCATGACATGGCCCTGCTGGCGCGCGCGATCATCCACGAAGACCCGGCTCACTACGCGATCTACTCGCAGAAAGAGTTCTTCTGGAACGGCATCAAACAGCCGAACCGCAACCTGCTGCTGTGGCGTGACAAGACCGTTGACGGTCTGAAAACCGGTCACACCGAAGAAGCTGGCTACTGCATGGTGTCCTCGGCCGTTCGTGATGGCATGCGTCTGATCGCGGTGGTGTTCGGCACCAACAGCGAGCAAGCTCGTGCTGCCGAGACCCAAAAGCTGCTGACCTACGGTTTCCGCTTCTTCGAAACCCAGACCTTCTATCAGAAGGGCACCGAGCTGGCTCAGGCGCCGGTCTGGAAAGGCATCGAGCGTCAAGTCAAAGCCGGCCTGGCTGAAGACCTGACCATGACCATGCCAAAAGGCGAGCTGAAGAAGCTGGCTGCCAGCATGACCATGAACCCGCAACTGGTTGCACCGATCGCCAAAGGCGACGTTATCGGCAAGGTTGAAGTCAAACTGGACGACAAGGTCGTGCACAGCGCCAACCTGATCGCTCTGGACGCCGTCGACGAAGGTGGTATCTTCCGCCGCCTGTGGGATAGCATCCGCCTGTTCTTCTACGGTCTGTTCAACTGATCAACGATTGATCAAAAACTGACCGTTGCTCCGTACGCCCCCGTCGCCGAACGCGCCGGGGGCCTGTCCGTTTTCCGGCTTACGAGGCCGTTACTGCCATGACAGATACCGAAGTAAAAGCGCCAAAAATCGAATTTCCCTGCGCCGACTATCCCATCAAGATCATCGGCGACACAGGTGTGGGCTTTAAAGACAGGGTCATCGAGATCCTCGAGAAGCACGCCACCGTCGACATGAAAACCCTGGCCGAGCGCCAGAGCAGCAACGGTAAATACACCACCGTTCAGCTGCACATCATCGCCACCGGCCAAGACCAGCTGTACGACATCAACAGCGAACTGCGGGCCACCGGCTTCGTGCACATGGTGCTGTGATGGGGCCGGTTCTGGGCTTTCGTGAACTCGGGCTGACCGACTACGAGCCCACCTGGCAGGCTATGAAACGCTTCACCGACGGCCGCGACCGCGAAACCGCCGACGAGGTCTGGCTTGTGCAGCATCCGCCCGTCTTCACCCAGGGCCAGTCCGGCAAGCCCGAGCATTTGCTGCTGCCGGGGGATATCCCGGTGGTGCAGGTCGATCGTGGCGGCCAAGTGACTTATCATGGCCCCGGCCAACTGGTCGCTTACTTGCTGCTGGACGTGCGCCGTCTGGGCTTTGGCGTTCGCGAGCTGGTCACCCGGATCGAGCGCAGCCTGATCGATCTGCTGGCCAGTTACGGCGTAGACGCCGCAGCCAAGCCCGATGCACCGGGGGTTTACGTCGATGGCGCCAAGATTGCCTCGCTGGGGCTGCGCATCCGCAACGGCTGTTCGTTTCACGGCCTTGCGTTGAACGTCGATATGGATCTGGACCCTTTTAAACGGATTAATCCCTGCGGGTATGCGGGGCTGGCGATGACCCAGCTGCGCGAACAGGCAGGTCCGATTGAATTTGCCGAGGTTAGTGCCCGGCTGCGTGCGCAGCTCGTCAAACACCTCGACTACGCTGAGCAGACGACCCTAACGGGCGGAATCGATTGATATGACTACTGCGTATGAGGCAGCTGACACTGTCGTGAATACAGAGAATGCCGTACAGACCCTGATCCCGACAGTGAGCGTGACCACGCCCGAGCGTGTGGCGCGTCCGAAAGTGGAGGCCGGCGTGAAGCTGCGCGGCGCGGAAAAAGTCGCGCGCATCCCGGTGAAGATCATTCCGACGGTCGATCTGCCGAAGAAGCCGGACTGGATTCGCGTGCGCATCCCGGTCTCGCCGGAAGTCGACCGCATCAAAGCGCTGCTGCGCAAGCACAAGCTGCACAGCGTGTGCGAAGAGGCGTCTTGCCCGAACCTGGGCGAGTGCTTCTCCGGCGGCACCGCGACCTTCATGATCATGGGCGACATCTGCACCCGTCGCTGCCCGTTCTGCGACGTCGGTCATGGCCGCCCGAAAGCGCTGGACACCGATGAGCCGAAGAACCTGGCCGTCGCCATCGCCGACCTGAAACTCAAGTACGTCGTGATCACTTCCGTTGACCGGGACGACCTGCGCGACGGCGGTGCCCAGCACTTTGCCGACTGCATTCGCGAGATCCGCCTGCTGTCACCAAACGTGCAGCTGGAGACCCTGGTCCCGGATTACCGTGGCCGCATGGACATCGCGCTGGAAATCACCGCCGCGACGCCGCCAGACGTGTTCAACCACAACCTGGAAACTGTGCCGCGTCTGTACAAGGCTGCGCGCCCGGGTTCGGATTACCAGTGGTCGCTGACCTTGCTCAAGCGCTTCAAGGAAATGGTCCCTCACGTCCCGACCAAGTCCGGGCTGATGCTGGGGCTGGGCGAGACCGACGAAGAAGTCATCGAAGTCATGCAGCGCATGCGCGAGCACAACATCGACATGCTGACCCTGGGTCAGTACCTGCAACCGTCGCGTAACCATTTGCCGGTCCAGCGCTTCGTCCACCCGGACGTCTTCGACTGGTTCGCCGAAGAAGGTTACAAGATGGGCTTCAAGAACGTCGCCTCTGGCCCGCTGGTCCGTTCCTCGTACCACGCGGACGAACAAGCCAAGCTGGTCAAGTCGCTGCTCACGGCGGGCTGATCACAGCGTCGTTGATGCAGAAAGCAAAACGGGCCGGATAGAAATATCCAGCCCGTTTTTTTTGCGTTGCGTTTAGCTGTGCCGGAATCTACGGCTGGCGCAACTGCTGCAGCAGCTCCTGCGTCGGGTACCCGTCTGCCGGCCAGCCAAAGGATTGCTGTGCGCTGCGAATCGCCTTACGCGTGTTGGCGCCGATGATCCCGTCCGGGGCGCCTGCGTCGTACTGTCGGGCCGAGAGCAGCGTCTGCAACTCGATACGCTCGGAGCGGCTCAGCGGACGATCACCCCGCGGCCAGCTGCCCTGCACATAACCGCCGCCACTGAACCGCTCGGACAGCAACCCGATGGCCAGTGCATAGGACGACGAGTTGTTGTACTTGAGGATGGCGCGGAAGTTGTCCATCACCAGAAAGGCTGGGCCTTTGTAGCCGGCGGGCAACAGCAAGGCCGCCTGCTGTTGCAGCAAATTGGCCGGCAACGCTGAACCGTTTGGCAGCTTCAGCCCCAGCTGTTGCCATTCGCTGATGGATTTACGGGTTGAAGCGTCGGCCAGCGCGTAGTCGAAACCCTGAGCCAGTTGCACCTCAAAGCCCCACGGCTGGCCTTTCTGCCAGCCCGAGCTTTGCAGGTAATGTGCGGTGGAGGCGAGGGCGTCGGTGGGGGAGTTCCAGATGTCACGGCGACCGTCACCGTCGAAATCCACCGCGTGAGTGTTGTAGGTCGTCGGGATGAACTGCGTCTGGCCCATGGCGCCGGCCCACGAGCCCAGTATGTTCGGCGCATCGATATCGCCGTGCTGGATGATCTGCAGCGCGGCGATCAGTTGGTCCTGGGCAAACTGCGGTCGGCGGCCTTCATAGGCCAGCGTCGCCAGTGAACGAATCACCAATTGCGTGCCCTGGAACTGGCCGAAGCTGCTCTCCATGCCCCACACGGCGACCAGTGCCTGGCGATCAACGCCATAACGCTGCTCGATGGCGCTCAGCGCGTCGGCGTATTGGTTGAGCAGGGCTTGACCCTTGCGCACGCGTACGGCCGACATGGCGCCATCGAGGTATTCCCACACCGGGCGGCTGAATTCTGGCTGACTGCGATCGGCCTTGACCACGCTCATGTCCGGCGTGACGCCGGCAAACGCGCTATCGAACACATCGGGCCGCACACCCGCGTTCAGCGCCAGAGCACGGAACTGGCTCTGCCACTCGCTGAAGGTCATTGCGGGCTGGATTTCAAAGTTGCCGTCGTCGGGTTGCGCAACAGCGCCAGAAGGCGTGGGCAGATTCTTGACGACTTGGGCCGCGGGCGCGGACTGGAGAGGGGTGGCAACGGCAGCGGTAGGCTGCTCGGCACAGGCAACCAGCGCGAAGAGGCTGGAGGCGGCGATCAACTGGCGAAGGTGCCAGCGACGGGGAAAGCTTGGGGGCATTCTGGGGTCCACAGTGCTAAACCGGAAGGTGCAGACCTTAACATGCCGGCCCTGCTGGTGGGGCGTCAGTCAGTAACCTGAAGTTTTCACGCCGCCATAACGGAAGAAGCCTCCCAGCTTTTAGACTGGAAGGCTTCGCGGCGGTAGCTGCCTTTGCCTTTGCCGGGTTGTTCCTGACGGCTGCGGAACAGTGGCTGGGCGATGATGGATTTGGCCTTGTTCGGCCGCTTTTTGGCTTTGCTCATGGCGTTCTCGCTCAAGTGGTGGGGTGCATCAGCGGGGATATTCGGCCACTTCGGCGCCGCTGTCCAATTAACCTGAGCTATCGAAAGGTTACAGATTATTCCGCTGGCAATGCCAGCCGTTGTCCCGCCATCAGCAGCGTCAGTCGACTCAGACTGCTCCAGACCGAGCCTTGGGCCTGTCCTTTGATTTGCGCGTCGATGTGTTGCGCGTCCATCAACAGCTGACCCCAGCGTCGCGCGGAGTGGCGTTGCAGGGCCTTGCTCATCAACGGCTTGCGCTTGTCCCAGATGGGCGGGCGCGCCTGACTGAAGGCTTTGTCCAGCGGAATGCCCTGACTGAACTGCAACGCCAGATTGGCCAGCACACGCAGCTCGCGGGACAGCGCCCAGAGAATGACCGGAGGTTCGACGCCTTCGCCGCGCAGGCCTTCAAGCATTCGCAGTGCGTGGGCCGCTTCGCCATTGAGGATGGCGTCGGTCAGGCCAAAGACGTCGAAGCGCGCGCTGTCGGCCACCGCCGCCTGCACGGTCTCGACCGTGATCTGGCCTTCGTCGGCCATCAGCTTGAGCTTTTCGATTTCCTGTGCAGCGGCCAGCAAGTTGCCTTCCACCCGCGCAGCAATGAGTTCGATGGCGTCCGGCGTTGCTGCCAGACCGGCTTGTGACAGGCGCTGACGAATCCATTGCGGCAGCTGGCTGGCGTCCACCGGCCAGATCTGCACGAACTGGGTCTGCGGCCCTTCAACCAGCGCCTTGCCCCATTTGGTTTTCTGCGCCGAGCCGTCGAGCTTGGGCAGGCTGATCAGCAGCAGCGTGTCTTCGGCGGGACGGCCGCAGTATTCCAGCAGCGCGGCGGCGCCTTTGTCGCCGGGTTTACCGGACGGCAGGCGTAACTCCAACAGCCGGCGCTCGGCGAACAGCGACATGCTCGCGCCCGCCTGGAGCAGGGTGCCCCAGTCGAAGCTCGAATCGGCGCTGAACACCTGACGTTCGTCATAGCCCTGCTGGCGCGCAGCCGCACGAATGGCGTCGCAGGCCTCCTGACACTGCAGCGGGTCATCGCCGCTGACGATGTAGACGGGCGCAAGGGTGCCGTGCAGGTGTTTGGAAAGCTGGGCGGGGGCGAGTTTCATGGGTCAGAAAAGATCAGGGCCGGCGAACCGGCCCCGATGCCGTCACTTGGACGGGATTTCGATAGGCGACTGCTGTGGCGTCTCGTCGCGAATGCGTTGAGCTGCAGCTTCGGCATCGGCCTGGGCGCGGGCAGCGGCGTCGGCTTTGGCTTGGAGTTCATCGAGGCGCTCAGGCGTCAGCTGCTGCAGACGGGCCAGCACTTTTTGCACCAGGTCGCTTTGCATTTCCTTACGGATCTGCGCGGCTTCCTGGTCAGAGCCGATCAGGTTGTTGCCGTCATGGACGAAGACTTTCTGCGACTGCACGGAGTCATCAAGCAGCAGGACGTCTTTGCTGCCGTGAATTTCGTACTTCAGCACGGTGGTCAGCTCGTATTCGGCGGAGCGGCCGGAACCGGCGTAGCTCGCGGTGCGCTGGGTTTCGTCTTCACGGGCAATGAACAGCTTGTACTGCGCGCCGGTGTACACGTGCACGCCGCTGCTGGTCAGGGTCTGACGCAGCTGGGTGACGACGTCGCCGTAAGCATCGCGCGCGCTCACGTCCAGTTCCTTGATCGACAGGGCGTTGGTGCCGGTGCCGCGCAGCTGGAAACCGCAGGCGCTCAGCAGAACCGCGAGTCCCATTACCAGCAGATTGCGTTTGATCATCTTGTTGCTCCCTTGAATCCGTTAGAACCCGGCATCCCGGGTTCTTGAAATTGATGCGGCGCCTGCAGACAGGCGCCCGATGATTGCGTCAGCTGGCGACGATGTTTACCAGTTTGCCCGGCACCACGATCACTTTGCGGATGGTCAGGCCGTCGATGAAGCGCAGCACGTTTTCGTTGATCCGTGCGGCCGTCTCGACTTCCTCGCGGGTGGCGCTGGCCGGCATCTCGATATGACCACGCAGTTTGCCGTTGACCTGAATCACCAGCTGCAACGTGTCCTGCACCAGTGCCGAGTCATCGACCACCGGCCAGCCGGCGTCGATGATCGGGTCGGAGTGGCCCAGTGCCGCCCACAGCTCGTGGCTGATGTGCGGGGTGATCGGCGCCAGCAACAGCGCGACCGTCTCCAGACCTTCCTGCAACAGCGCGCGGTCCTGAGCCGAAGCCTGTGGCGCTTTTTCCAGCACGTTCATCAGCGTCATCACCTGAGCGATAGCGGTGTTGAATTTGTGATGCTGCCCAACGTCCTGACCGGCCTGCTTGATGGCCAGATGAATCGAGCGGCGAACGGCCTTCTGATCGTCGTTCAGCGCGCTCTTGTCGAGTGCGCTTGCAGCGCCCGCCGTCACGTGGGCCTGAGCCAGGCGCCAGACGCGCTTGAGGAAGCGGTGCGAGCCTTCCACGCCGGAGTCAGACCATTCCAGGCTCATGTCAGGTGGCGAGGCGAACATCATGAACAGGCGGCAGGTGTCGGCGCCGTACTGGTCGATCATCGACTGAGGATCGACGCCGTTGTTCTTCGATTTCGCCATCTTTTCGATGCCGCCGATTTCAACCGGCTGGCCGTCGGCAATCAGTTTGGCGCCGATGATCTTGGCCTTGCTGTCGCGTTCGAACTCGACATCAGCCGGGTTGAACCATGTTTTGCTGCCGTTGGCTTCCAGGCGATAGAACGTCTCGGCCACGACCATGCCTTGGGTGAGCAGGTTCTTGAACGGCTCGTTGGAACTAACCAGGCCTTCGTCGCGCATGAGCTTGTGGAAGAAGCGCGCGTACAGCAGGTGCAGGATCGCGTGTTCGATACCGCCGATGTATTGATCAACCGGCAGCCAGTGATTCGCGGCTTTAGGGTCGACCATGCCGCCCTCGTAGTGAGGCGAGGCGTAGCGGGCGAAGTACCACGACGACTCGACGAAGGTGTCCATGGTGTCGGTTTCGCGCTTGGCCGGCGCGCCGCAGGTCGGGCAGCTGCACTCGTAGAACTCTGGCATGCGCGCCAGTGGCGAGCCCGCGCCGTCCGGTACCACGTCTTCAGGCAGCTTGACCGGGAGTTGATCTTCCGGGACAGGCACGTCGCCACAGGTGTCGCAGTGGATGATCGGAATCGGGCAGCCCCAGTAGCGCTGGCGGCTGATGCCCCAGTCGCGCAGGCGGAACTGGGTGCGTGACTTGCCCAGTTCTTTCTTCAGCAGCGCGGCTTCCATGGCGTCGAATGCGCCGGCGAAATCCAGGCCGTCGAACTCGCCGGAGTTGATCAGTTGACCGTGCTCGCCGTATGCGTCCTGCCAGGGCGCAGGGGTTTCATCGCCCGCGCTGGTGCGCACAACGGCTTTGATCGGCAGGCTGTACTTGGTCGCGAACTCGAAATCGCGTTCGTCATGGGCAGGAACGGCCATGACCGCGCCGTCGCCGTAATGCATCAGCACGTAGTTGGCGACCCACACCGGCAGCTTCTCGCCGGTCAGCGGGTGCTCGACGAACAGCGAGGTCGGCAGGCCTTTCTTTTCCTGGGTGGCGACGTCCGCTTCAGCGACGCTGCCGCTTTTGCATTCGTTAATGAACGCTTGCAGCTCGGGATTGTTCTGCGCAGCCAGGGTCGCCAGAGGGTGCTCGGCGGCAACGGCCACGTAGGTCGCGCCCATCAGGGTGTCGGGGCGGGTGGTGAAGACTTTCAGGGTGCCGGCTTCGCCGATCGACGCCTGGTCGTACGGGAACTGCACTTCCATGCCACGGGATTTGCCGATCCAGTTGCGTTGCATGGTCTTGACCTGTTCAGGCCAGCCCGGCAACTCGTCGAGGCTCTCCAGCAGCTCATCCGCGTAGGCGGTGATCTTGAAGTAGTACATCGGAATTTCGCGTTTTTCGATCACCGCGCCCGAACGCCAGCCGCGCCCGTCGATGACTTGCTCGTTGGCCAGAACGGTTTGGTCGACCGGGTCCCAGTTCACGGTGCCGTTCTTGCGGTAGATCACGCCTTTTTCGAACAGGCGAGTGAACAGCCATTGTTCCCAGCGGTAGTAATCGGGTTTGCAGGTGGTGATTTCGCGGGACCAGTCGATCGCCAGACCCAGGCTCTTGAGCTGGTTCTTCATGTAGGCGATGTTTTCGTAGGTCCACTTGGCAGGAGCGACGTTGTTCTTCATCGCGGCGTTTTCCGCCGGCATGCCGAACGCGTCCCAGCCCATCGGCTGCAGCACGTTTTTGCCTTGCATGCGCTGGTAGCGGGCGATCACGTCGCCGATGGTGTAGTTGCGCACGTGACCCATGTGTAGCTTGCCGCTGGGGTAAGGGAACATCGACAGGCAGTAGAAGGTGTCCTTGCCTGGCTGTTCACTGACTTCAAAAGACTTTTGCTCGTCCCAGAAGGTCTGGGCGGCGGCTTCGATTTCGCGGGGCTGGTAGAGTTCGTGCATGGCTACTTTTGGCTGAAATGAGTGACCCTTGACCGCTTCTCGGCGCGACCGGATCAGGAAGCCTTCGCATGCCAGACGAGGCCGTCCGCATTGCGATGCATCCATGCCCGGTTGGGCGGAAGTGGATTTACAGGAAGCGCCGTAGCATACATGAGGCTACCAAGCCGAGGGAAACCCTGATTGCGTGCTCAAGACTCGCCATCTGCGGCATCCGCCGTTGGTCGCGGCACCGCGCCGGTTTTTGCAGTGGCGCTAAGCTCACTGACGGGGGTAAGTGTTTATCTTCAGTGAGGTGAGCGGATGGCAGAGCTGCAGCATGAAGTAGAGCAACCTGATGTGTATGACCGTTTGATCGATCGTCTGGGCCTGGCTCTGGACACAGCAAAAACGGCGGTGCGGCTTCGAAACGAATCCCCCGCCGAGCTTGAGTTGCGTGGATTGAGCCACGCCGAGTTTCAGTTGATCGAGGCTTATCTGGGCAGGACCGAAATCGTTATCAAAGAAGATTCTTCGATCATCACGAGGGGAAGTTCCAGCACCTCACGGGAGCCTTCCGAGTCGATGCGAGCGCCGCATCCTCAAGCCAATGTCATCTGGCTCAAGGATCAGCGCCGAGTCAAGGTGTCGGCAAAGTTGAGTCGCTACAGTTCCACCAAACATTTCAAGCGTTAACTTCTGCGGGGGGCTGACCCCGGCCAATCGAGCATTGCTGCTTAGCGTCATTGCTTCTAGGCTTCGGGCATCTTTGGAGATGCCCGATGCCCTTTCGTTATTTCATCAAAAACCTGCTACTGCCTCCGGGCCTTTTCCTGCTGTTGTTGGTGCTCGCCTGGTGGTTGAAAAATCGCCGGCCGGTGTTGGCGCGGGTGCTGTTCGTCATCGGCGTTGGCGGCATGACCGCGATGAGTCTGCCCATTGTGGTGGAGTGGTCGGCGAAGGGCATCGAGAGCATTCCGCCGCTGCCCCAGAGCGAGTGGGCCACGCTGGCTCAACGTGCAGATGCGATCGTGATTCTGGGCTCTGGCCGTGAACGCAATGACCCGAGCTGGGGCACTGACATCCCGACAGGCGTTGCGCTGGAGCGCATGAGGTACGCCGCGCGTTTGTCGAAGGCGTCGGGCCTGCCGATCCTCACCACGGGCGGGCTGCATTACGGCGAGCCACCGAGCGAGGCGGCGATCATTGCCAACTCCCTGCGCGATGACTTTGGGGTGAATGTCCGTTGGCAGGAAGGCGAAAGCCGCACGACCTGGGAAAACGCCAACATGACCGCCGCGATCTTGTTGCCCCAGGGCATCAAGCGCGTGGTCGTGGTCACCCAGGCGTGGCACATGCCGCGTTCGGTGTGGAGTTTCGAGAAAGCCGGATTTGACGTGGTTCCGGCGCCGGTCGGATTCCTGAGCGTGGACAACGCCCGCCCCTTCGGCGGCTGGACGCCGGAGGCGAGGGCGGTGTGGCAGAACGGGCAATTGATCAATGAAGCGGCGGGACTGGTGGGCTATCGCTTGTTTTACCGGTGACAGAATTGCCTTGGCGTCGTGGGGGACCCACGGTGGTGCGGTAGGCACTGTTCATGTGGGAGCGAGCTTGCTCGCGAAGAGGTCCGATCATCCGGTGAATCTTCAGCGGCTGAAATGCCGTCTTCGTGAGCAAGCTCACTCCCACAAGGTTGCGTTCGCTGCACGACGGCGCTGTGTCAGGACGCCGTGACCTCTATTGCAGAGAGCCAGCAACCGGCTCACACCGCCTTCGCCATCCTTCCTGCGAAGAACGCCCAGCCGATCAGCAGCAGCGACAGCACGATCAGCGGCCATGAGCGCCAGTGCAGGTAGGGCGTGAGGTTGTGCATCGGGGTCACTTCGCCGTACATCACAGCGCGCTCGAACTGCGGCACGGTGGTGGTGATTTCGCCAAACGGGTTGATCAGCGCGCTGACGCCATTGTTGGTGGCGCGGATCATCCAGCGGCCGGCTTCCAGTGCGCGCATTTGCGCCATTTGCAAATGCTGCAGCGGGCCGATCGAGGTGCCGAACCACGTGTCATTGCTGACCGTCAGCAGCAGATCGCTTTGCGCGGAGAGCCCCGCGGCGAATTCCGGATACACCACTTCGTAACAAATGAACGGCGCGATCTCGTAACCCTTCGCCTGCAACAACGACTGCCCGGATGGGCCGCGCGCAAAGTCAGACATCGGCAGGTTGAAGAAGGTAATCAGCCCACGCAGCAGGTCCTGCAACGGCACGTACTCACCAAATGGCACGAGCTTCTGCTTCAGGTAAGTGCCATCGCCTTCGCCCGTTACGGTAATGGCGTTGTAGTAACGGTATTCCCCATGGGTGCCTTTTTCTCGCAGCGGTACCCCGGTGATCAACGCCGAATCGCGCTCGGCCGCAAACTTGCCCATCACCGACAGATAACCTTCGACAGACTCTTTAAGCACCGGCACGGCGGTTTCCGGCCAGATGATCAGGTCCGCTTTTTTCGAGGTGAAGGTCATGTCCCGGTACAGCGCGAGTTGCGCGTTGAGCGCCGCCGGGTCCCACTTCATGCTCTGCTCGACGTTGCCCTGCATGGCTGCAACGGTCAGCGGCTTGCCCGAAGGCTCGGTCCAGGCGTGATGCTTCAGCGCCAGCCCGGCAACCCACGGCGCCAGCAGCAACACAATGCCAGCCGCCAACTTCGGGGCGCGCGTCCGCAAACGGGGCAGATTGCACAGCAGCGCTGCAGTCAGCGCGAGCACAAAGGAGATCAGCCACATGCCGCCCAATGGCGCGAGCCCTGTGAGCGGGCCGTCGAGTTGGCTGTAGCCGGAATACAGCCAGGGGAAACCGGTGAGGAACCAGCCGCGAAACATTTCCTGGCCGAACCACAAGGCGGCAAAGGCCAGTGAATCCGCCAGCGGGGCTTCGTTACGGCGGATCCAGCGGGCCCAAATCCATGCCGGCAGGGCGAAGAAAAACGCCACCGCCGCGCAAAACAGCACCATCAGGAAGGCCGCCAGCCAGACCGGCGCCTCGCCATAGGTGTGGATGCTGACGTAAATCCAGCTGGTGCCGCCGCCGAACAGGCCAAATCCGTAGGACCAACCGCGCCAGAGGGCCTGACGGGGTGTGAGGTCGCGCAGACCGAGATAGAAAACCACCAGCGCGACAATCGCCAGTGGCCAGATATCGAAGGGTGCCAGGGCCAGGGTAATCAACGCGCCGGCCACCATGACCAGCAGGTTACCGGGCCAGCCGGGGCGGGTGATCCAGCGCATTTACATTCCTTCAAGCGGGTAGGGCATCACGTGCGGTTGATCGGGCTCAGGCGCAGCAAGTGAATACGACGGCTGTCGGCATTCAGGATGCGGAAACGGTACGCGCCGATTTCGGTGATTTCATTACGCTTGGGCAGGTGCCCGAACGCGTTCATCACCAGACCGCCGACGGTGTCGAATTCGTCATCTGAGAACCCGCTGTCGAAGAACTCGTTGAAGCTCTCGATCGGGGTCAGCGCCTTGACCAGGAAGTCGCCACTGGGCAGCGGCTTGATGTAGCTGTCTTCCTCGACGTCGTGCTCGTCTTCGATGTCGCCGACGATTTGCTCGAGCACGTCTTCGATGGTCACCAAACCCGCCACGCCGCCGTATTCGTCGATGACGATGGCCATGTGATTGTGGTTGGCGCGGAATTCCCGCAGCAGCACGTTCAGACGCTTGGATTCAGGGACGAAGGTCGCCGGGCGCAGCAGGCTTTTCACGTCGCCGCTGCCACCGTCTTCCTTGAGAATCAGCGGCAGCAGGTCCTTGGCGAGCAAGACGCCCAGCACGTCATCGTGGCTTTCACCGATGACCGGGTAGCGCGAGTGCGCCGAATCGATCACGGCAGGCAGAAACTCGCGTGGGGTCTGGCTGGCCTTGATGCTGATCATCTGCGAACGCGGCACCATGATGTCGCGGACCTGCAGGTCAGCGACCTGAATGGCGCCTTCGACGATGGCCAGCGCTTCACTGTCCAGCAGCTTGTTCTGATGGGCTTCGCGCAGCAGCTCCAATAGCTCCTGGCGGTTTTTCGGCTCATGGGCAAATGCCTGGGTCAGTTTGCCCAACCATGACTTTTGCCCGTTGCTCGATCGGTCTTCGCTCATAGCCCTTACTCGTGGTCCTTGGCTGATGTTTCTAAATGGGGTGTGTCGGAATGCGGACTGTCGACGGATTCGTCGTCGGCGTAGGGATCCGGATAGCCAAGCTCTGCAAGCAACTCCCGTTCCAGCGCTTCCATCTCTTCGGCTTCGTCGTCATCGATGTGATCGTAGCCCAACAGATGCAGACAGCCATGAATCACCAGATGCGCCCAATGAGCGTCCGATGACTTGCCCTGTTCAGCGGCTTCACGGGTGACGACAGGCACGCAGATGACCAGATCGCCCAGCAGCGGAATGTCCAGCATCTCGTCGGGGACGTCGGCAGGAAACGACAGCACGTTGGTGGCGTAATCCTTGTGCCGCCACGTGTTGTTCAGTTCTCGGCCTTCGGCTTCGTCGACGAGGCGAATGGTCAGTTCCGAGTCAGCCGAACGCTGGCGCAGGCCCATTTCACACCAGAGGCGGAACTGGGCTTCGCTCGGGGCGCTGGCCTGACTCGCACGTTGCAGATCCAGCTCAAGCATCGCGTCGAGTGTCCCGTGAACCCTGGGGTACGGCCGGATTGTCGTTGCGTTCCTCGTAGCGCTCGTAGGCTTCGACGATGCGCTGCACCAACGGATGGCGCACGACGTCCTTGGGCTTGAAGTGGGTGAAGCTGATGCCCGGCACGTCCTTGAGCACGTCGATAACGTGGTTCAGACCGGATTTCGTGCCCTTGGGCAAGTCGATCTGGGTGACGTCACCGGTGATCACGGCGGTGGAGCCGAAGCCGATACGGGTCAGGAACATTTTCATCTGCTCGACGGTGGTGTTCTGACTCTCGTCGAGAATGATGAAGCTGTTATTAAGGGTGCGACCGCGCATGTACGCCAGTGGCGCGACTTCGATCACCTGCTTCTCGATCAGCTTGGCGACGTATTCGAAGCCGAGCATTTCGTACAGCGCGTCATACAGCGGGCGCAGGTACGGGTCGATTTTCTGGGACAGGTCGCCGGGCAGGAAGCCGAGCTTTTCGCCCGCTTCTACGGCAGGACGCACCAGCAGGATGCGGCGGATGGTCTCGCGCTCAAGGGCATCAACCGCAGCGGCCACTGCCAGATAAGTCTTGCCGGTACCGGCCGGACCGATGCCGAAGTTGATGTCGTTGGCGAGGATTTCCTTCACGTACCGCTGCTGATTCAAGCCACGGGGGCGAATCATGCCTTTCTTGGTACGCAGAGCGACGCCGACTTCGGCAGCAGGGTGGTTATCCAGCTCTTCAACGCCGGATTCCTGCAGGAACAGATGAACCATGTCCGGTGACAGTTCGGTCGCTTTCGTTTCCCGATACAGCCGGCGCAGCAGGTTCTCTGCCGAGGTGGTTTGTTTGCGCTCGCCGATCATCTCGAACTGGCCTCCGCGATTGCGGATCTCGATGTCCAGGCGCTGTTCGATCAAGCGCAAATGCTCGTCGAATTGCCCGCACAGATTGGCGAAGCGGTGAGCCTCGATAGGTTCGAGGCTGAAGCGATGTGGTTCGATAGGTGCGTTCAAAGTGGTTTTGGGCCGCCCGACGGCAATGTGAAGTGACGTGAAGGATAACCCCTGCAGGCAGTGTCAGGAAGGGTTCACTCACGAATGGATAAATGAGCTGCGCAGACGCCCGGCGGGGCAGCCGATAACAGACAGCCCGCCGGGCCTGCGAGCTGAATCGTGCGCCGGTGCAGCCGACGTATGGCGGCTGTCCGACAGCAGATTCAGCGCCCGGTCCTGCGCATAAACATCATGCGTGGCGATTAGATTGGGGCGCTTTGGCTTATTGCAACAACGACCCGCGCAGCGAGTGGGGTTGGGCGCTGTCGATATAGACATCGGCGAACTGGCCGATCAGCCGGGGGTTGTCGCAGCGGAAATTGACGATCCGGTTGTTCTCGGTACGGCCCTGCAGTTCGCCAGGGTCCTTCTTCGAATAATCGGTGACCAGAATGCGCTGCACGGTACCGGCCATCTTGCGGCTGATGTCCAGACCCTGGCGGTTGATCAGGTCCTGCAGCTGTTTCAGGCGTTCTTTCTTCACTTCTTCCGACGTGTCGTCGGGCAGATCGGCGGCCGGTGTGCCGGGACGCGCGCTGTAGACGAAGGAGTAGGAGAAATCCATGCCGACGTCTTCCACCAGCTTCATGGTCTGCAGGTGATCCTTCTCGGTTTCGCCCGGGAAACCGACGATGAAGTCGGAGCTGATGCAGATGTCCGGCACCGCCGCGCGCAGCTTGCGCAGGCGTGACTTGTATTCTAGCACCGTGTGATTGCGTTTCATGGCCGCGAGAATCCGGTCGGAACCTGATTGCACGGGCAGGTGCAGATGCTTCACCAGTTCCGGGACTTCGGCGTGGGCCTGAATCAGGCTGTCGGAGAACTCCAGCGGGTGCGAAGTGGTGTAGCGAATGCGGTCGATGCCGTCGATGGCGGCGACCACGCGGATCAGTTCGGCCAGGTCAGCGAGGCGCCCGCCGTGGGTGGTGCCGCGATAACCGTTGACGTTCTGGCCCAGCAGGGTCACTTCACGCACGCCGTTCTCGGCCAGATGAAGCACCTCGTTGATGACGTCGTCGAACGGCCGGCTGACTTCTTCGCCACGGGTGTAAGGCACCACGCAAAACGTGCAGTACTTGCTGCAGCCTTCCATCACCGACACATAAGCGCTCGGGCCATCGACACGGGGCTCGGGCAGGTGATCGAATTTTTCGATTTCAGGGAACGAGACGTCGACCTGGGGCAGGCGGGTGATGCGCGCCGCGTCGATCATTTCCGGCAGACGGTGCAGGGTCTGCGGGCCGAACACCACGTCGACGTACGGCGCGCGATCGCGGATGGCGGCGCCTTCCTGACTCGCCACGCAGCCACCGACGGCAATGACCATTTCCGGATTTGCCAGCTTCAATTCGCGCCAGCGGCCAAGCTGGGAGTACACCCGATCCTGCGCCCGCTCGCGAATCGAGCAGGTGTTGAGCAGGATGACGTCAGCGTCTTCCGCCCGTGCGGTCACTTCCAGTGCTTGATGTTCGCCCAGCAGATCGACCATGCGCGAGCTGTCGTACTCGTTCATCTGGCAACCATGGGTTTCGATGTAAAGCTTCTTGGCCATGCGGGGGTTCATCAGGTGATTCAAAGAACCGAGCATTATAGGGATGCGGGCCCCGGCTTCCTAGCGTCGTCTAACCAGCGGCATGCTATAGTTCGCGCCCTTTTCAAAACTCTGATCACTGCCTGCCTGTTATGACCAAACGCGAAGCTCCAATCTACAAGGTGATTTTTCTCAACCAGGGACAGGTGTTCGAGATGTACGCCAAACAGATCTATCAGAGTGATCTGTGGGGCTTTCTGGAAGTGGAAGAATTCGTCTTCGGCGAGCGCACCACCGTCGTGGTCGACCCCAGCGAAGAGAAGCTCAAGGCGCAGTTCGATGGCGTAGTGCGCAGCTTCGTGCCGATGCACTCGATCGTGCGGATCGATGAAGTGGAGCGGATGGGCACAGCGAAGATCACCGAGGCGCGTCACACCGGCAACGTCATGCCGTTTCCGATGCCCATGCCGGACAAGTAATTCAGATCAAGGCTTGTCGCTGTCGGCAGGGAAGGGCGCAAACGGCGTGCGTCCTTCAGCGGTCTGCAGCTCCAGCAGGTATTTGCGGAAAATCTGCCCGAGCACTTGGGTGGCCACTTCGAGATCTTCGCGCTTCATCTGTGCGGACACTTCGTCCGCCTGATCCAGCGCATCTTCCGAACCATTGACCGCCGCCATCTTCAGCACGATATACGCCTGAATGTTGTTGGCCTGCACCCCTTCGCCACGAAAGAACATCAAGCCCAGCTGGTACTGCGCCTGGGCGTGCCCCTGCAACGAAGCTTTTTCGAAGTAATTGAGTGCCTGGGTCAAGTCACGTGGCGCACTTTTGCCCTCGTAGTAGAACTCCCCCAACTCGTATTGCGCCTGCGCATCCCCATCCTGAGCCGCCTGCTGACAAGCGGACAACGCTGCTGGCAGGTTGTCTGGCTGGGTATTGAGGGTGCAACGACCCACCGCCGGGATCAACAACGAGTTGCCACCTGCATTAGCCAGCAGGGGATGAAGAAGCAACAGGCAGCCCAATGCAAGGGTGCGGCCGGTGCGATTCATGGAAGTCGACTTACCTCTGAAAAAGGTGCGGGCATGCCCGTCCAGCGAAACGTGCTGGCTGCGCATTATGAAATAAGCGAGGGCAACCTTACAAAGTCTTTACTGATTTTCTGCTGCGCGGCCTTGATTGGCCTGAATTCAGGGAGGTTGAGCAGGCTGTAGAGACGCGGGCGGAATCCATTCCGCCCGGTCTGCCCGTTATTTCAGTTGGGCGAATGCCTTTTCCGCCGCGTCCAGCGTCTGCTGCAACTCTGCGTCGCCGTGGGCGATCGAGGTGAAGCCGGCTTCGAACGCGCTCGGCGCCAGGTACACGCCGCCTTCCAGCATCAGGTGGAAGAATTGCTTGAAGCGATTGGCGTCGCTGGTCATTACGTCCTGGAAAGTGACGATTTCTTTGGCGTCGCTGAAGTACAGGCCGAACATGCCGCCCGCCTGAGTGGTCACGAACGGGATGCCGGCGGCGTCGGCGCGCTGTTGCAGGCCTTCCAGCAGGCGCGTGGTGAACGCACTCAACTCATCGTGGAAACCCGGGCGGCTGATCAGACGCAGGGTGGTCAGTCCCGCCGCCATTGCCAGCGGGTTTCCCGACAGCGTGCCGGCCTGATACACCGGGCCCAGCGGCGCGATATGCGACATGATTTCGCGTTTGCCGCCGAAACAGCCGACCGGCATGCCGCCGCCGATGATCTTGCCGAAGGTGCTCAGGTCCGGCTTCACGCCGTAATAGGCTTGGGCCCCGCCGAGGGCGACGCGGAAACCGGTCATCACTTCGTCGAAAATCAGCACCACGCCGTGCTCGTCGCAGGCCTCGCGCAGGCCTTGCAGGAAACCCGGCGCAGGCGGCACGCAATTCATGTTACCCGCCACCGGCTCGACGATGATGCACGCCACTTCCTGGCCGACGTCAGCGAGCATCGTTCTGACCGCGTCGATGTCGTTGAACGGCAGGGTCAGCGTGTGTTTGGCGAAGGCCGCCGGTACGCCGGGCGAACTCGGCACGCCCAGGGTCAGCGCGCCGGAACCGGCTTTCACCAGCAGGCTGTCGGAGTGGCCGTGGTAGCAGCCTTCGAACTTGATGATGCTGTCCCGCCCAGTGAAACCGCGCGCCAGACGGATCGCGCTCATGGTCGCCTCAGTGCCGGAACTGACCATGCGCACCATTTCCATCGACGGCACAATCGAGCAGACCAGATCGGCCATCTCGGTTTCCATCGCGGTCGGCGCGCCGTACGACAGCCCGTGTTCCAGCTGCTTGCGCACGGCATCCAGCACGTCAGGATGACTGTGGCCCAGAATCATCGGGCCCCACGAGCCGACGTAATCGACGTAACGCTTGTCGTCTTCGTCGGTGACGTAGGCACCGACCGCGTGTTTGAAGAACAGCGGCGTGCCACCCACGCTTTTGAACGCGCGGACCGGTGAATTGACGCCGCCGGGGATGTGTTTCTGGGCGTTGGCGAACAGGGTTTCAGAACGGGACATGATGAGGTCTCTGTTTGAATCGGGAATGAATGAGTGCGTAACCGGCCTGATGCAGAATCAGGCGGGTTTGAACAAATCGTTGAAAGCCCGGGCGCGGCGCGTAACTTCCTGAGTGGTTTCAGCGCCGAACAGCCCGTGCACGACGGCCAGCAGATCGGCGCCGTGGTCCACCAGCGGCGCGGCGTTCTCCAGGGTGATGCCGCCGATCACCGCAATAGGCAGCTTGATGCGTTTGCGTGCCTGGCTGAGCAGGTCGAGGCTGCAGGTCGGTGCGCCGGGTTTGGTCTGGGAATTGAAGAAGCGTCCGAAGGCGACATACGAGGCGCCGTCGGTCTTGGCCTTGTCGGCCAGTTCCAGCTGTGCGTGGCAGGTCGCGCCGACAATGGCTTTGTGACCAAGCAGGGCGCGGGCGTCAGGCAGCGAGCCGTCGGTTTGCCCAAGGTGCACGCCGACGCCCAGGCGCGCGGCCACTTCGGCGTCGTCGTTGATGATCAGGCGGGTCTTGTAGCGCTCGCACAGCTTGAGCAGCGCCGAGGCTTCGCGCAGGCGGCGGGTCTCGTCGCCGGATTTGTCGCGGTATTGCAGCAGGGTCACGCCGCCATCGAGGGCGGCTTCGACGTAAGACAGGAATTTGCCGGCCAACAGCTGGCTGTCGGTCACGGCATACAAGCCACGTAATCTCATCAGGGTGCCTCTTTTTCGTGGCGTTACGAGCAGAAATCCAGCGGCAGGCGGCGCGGAACGAATTGTCCCCGGCCCAGCTGTTCGGCATCGCGCAGCGTGCGCCAAGTGTAGTCCAGCGCCATTTGCACAGCGCCAATCAGGTCCTGGCCCTGCGCCAGTCTTCCCGCCAGGGCGCTGGCCAGTGTGCAGCCGGAGCCATGATAGCTGCCCGGCAAACGCTGACAGGTGAAGGTGCGTGACTGACCGCCGCGGATGTACAGACGGTTGTGAACTTCGTGCTCATCGCCATGACCGCCGGTGATCAGCAAGTGCTCGCAGAACGGCAGCAGCTTTTCGGCACATTCATCGGCGGTGCCTTCAGGCAGTTCGGCGAGGATGCGCGCTTCCGGCAGGTTTGGCGTGGCGATGGTGGCGAGTGGCAACAGACGCTCGCGCATGGCGTAACCCACTTCGTCCTTGCCCAGCCGACCGCCGCCACCGGCACGCAACACCGGATCGCAGACCATGGGCAGATGCGGATGCGCTGCCAGCAGTTCAACGACGGTGTCGACCATCTCCAGCGAACCCAACATCCCCAGCTTCACTGCCGCGACGGTGGAATCGTTGAGCACGGCATTGGCTTGCGCCAGCACCCACTCGCGGTCCAGCACGCGAAAGTCAGTGACGTTCACGGTGTCCTGAACGGTCAGCGCGGTGACAGCGGGAGCGGCGTGGCAACCCTGGGCGAGCAGGGCTTCGATATCTGCCTGCAAGCCGGCGCCGCCACTGGGGTCGTGACCGGAGAGACAGAGGACAACAGGGCGGGAGCTATAGATATTCATGGTGCGCGAGCTTACCACTAAACTTTTTGCCAGTGGGACCGGCTTCAGCCGGGGGAGGGGACGGTGCAAACACAATCATTTTTGCGGCAGGACGCCTGCTGTTAGTAGGACCGGCTTCAGCCGGGAAGGGGCCAGTGCGAACATCCCTCATTTTGCAGCGAGACGCCTGACGCCTTCCCGGCTAAAGCCGGTCCCACCAGGTGCATTGCGATCAGCCTGTACTGCTTGGCAATCTGGCCAAAGACAGTCCTGCATGTGAACGAACCGGTCTCACCCGATACACAGATTTAGATGGTGTCATCGAGCTATCAATCGCTATCCTGTGGCGCTTCATCTGTTCCGCCAAAAGAGTAAATGCAAGTGCGTTGCCCGCTGACCCTTTCGACCCATACAGCGGTCGCTCGCAGAATTGCGAAGCCGTCCCACGATTCCACGGCGGCTCGCGCCCGTCATCAGTGCCAAGGCGGTGACCCATGCGCTTGGTGCTGATTGCGCTGTTCTGCCTGTTGCCGATGTTCGCCAGCGCCGTGGACTTCGATGAAAACACCCGCACCCTTGCATTGGGGCGCGACACCCAGGTGTTCGAAGACCCCACCGGCGATGCGACCATCCAGCAAGTCTCATCTCCCGAGGGCGCTGCACGCTTCAAACCGCTTGCCGGTCCGTCGCTCAACGCCGGGTATTCGCGCTCGGCGTTCTGGCTAAAGGTGCGACTGACCTATCGTCCCGCCAACCCGCTGGCGTCCGCCGACTGGTTGCTCGAACTCGCCTACCCGCCGATGGACCACGTCGATCTGTACCTCGGCAACGGCGACGCGCGCCCCAGTCTGGCCTGGCAGACCGGCGACATGCTGCCATTTGCCAGCCGGCAGATTAAGCAGAACAACTACGTATTCGATCTCAACCTGAACGCCCACGAGACCAAAACCGTTTACCTGCGCGTCGCCAGTCACGGCTCGGTGCAGGCGCCGCTCAATCTGTGGGCCAGTCATGCGTATATAGAAGAGCAGCCGTCGCGCCTGTACATCCTCGGCATGATTTACGGCGTGCTGGCGGTGATGCTGGTCTACAACCTGTTCATCTACCTGAGCGTGCGCGACACCGCTTACCTGCATTACATCCTCTACATCACCTTCTTCGGCCTGTATCAGGTGTCGGTCAATGGCGCGGCGATCGAGTATTTCTGGCCCGACAACCCTTGGTGGGCCAATACCTCGACCACTTTCCTGATTGCTGCCGCGATCCTGTTTGCCAGCCAGTTCACCCGTAAATTCCTGCAGACGCCGAGCCTCGGTCGCTGGCTGGATGTGCCGCTTCTGGTGATGATGGTCTGCGCGGCGGTGATCATGGCGCTCGCGCTGAGCATGGATTACGGCGTAGCGCTGCGGCTGGTGACGGGGCTGGTCTTGCTGTTCACGCCGGTGGTGCTGCTGATCGGGCTGGCGGCGTGGTTCAAGGGACGGCGGGTCGCGCGGTATTTCATTATCGGCTGGTCGGCGTTCCTGATCGGCGGAGTGGTCAACGCGACCATGCTCCTCGGGCATCTGCCCAACAACTTCTGGACCATGTACGCCAGCCAGATCGGCTCGGTGATCGAGGTGGCGTTACTGTCGCTGGCGCTGGCCGACCGCATCAATGCCATGCGTGAGCGCGAGGCGCAGATCATGGCGCAGTCGCAGCAGGGGCTCGAAGCCCTCAATCAGCAATTGGCCGTGAGCAACCGACTGAAAGACGAGTTTCTCGCCACGCTGACCCATGAATTGCGCACGCCCATGAACGGCGTGATCGGTTCGCTGGAGTTGATGCAGATGGACGTGGCCGACAGCGAGATCGAGCTGTATCGCCAGACCGCCGCCGACTCGGCGCAAAACATGATGGGTATCGTCAACGGCATTCTCACGCTGACTGAACTGCAAGCGGGCCGCATCACCGTGCGCAACGAGCCATTTAGCCTGCGTCATGTGCTGTTTCAGCTGCGCAGTGGCTTCGAACCGCTGGCCCGCAGCAAGGCGCTGGCGTTCAGTGTGGAACTGGACGAGACGCTGCCGGACAGCCTGCACGGTGACGGCATCAAGTTGCGCCAGTGCCTGGAGTGCCTGCTGGACAATGCGATCAAGTTCACCAAGACCGGTTCGATCAGAATCCGCGTCAATGGCCAGCGCCCAGACGCCGAGCAAGTGCGGCTGGTGATCGACGTCATCGACACCGGCATCGGCTTCAGCCGTCTGGATGAAGAAACGCTGTACGCCAACTTCTTCCAGGTGGATGGCTCGACGACGCGGGAATACGGCGGGCTGGGCATCGGTCTGGCGATTTGCCGACAGTTGATTGAATTGCAGGGCGGGCGCCTGAGCCACCAATCCGAGCCGGGCAACGGCAGCCAGTTCCGCTTGAGCCTGGATGTGAAGATCGCCGCGCAAACGGTGTAGGAGCGCCACCCCGGTCACTCCTACATGGGCCGTGCATCCCGCGGGATGTGCATCAACTCTGATGCCAGCCATCGACAAGGCAAAACCGCCGTGATTTCGTCTTTTATGGCGCTGTCGCCGGTGCGGGGTGCGTGATTCACTAGGTCATCTGCACGACCGCCGCGTGCTGCCCGGACCGGAGTCGCCTCATGGACCAGCGCATCAATCTGCATCAGTTCGCCGAGACCCACGAAGTCACCAATCAGCCGCCTTCTCTGGACGGCACTAACCTGTACCGCATCGACCTGCCGCTGCAAGAGTGGTCGCAGCTCTTCGGCGCGGGTTGGGCACGGGACCGAATCGATGCCTATGGCGCACTGGCTGGTGGCCCGTTGATGGAAGCGGGTTTCCTCGCCAATCAGAACAAACCGGTGTTCGCCAGCCATGATCGCTACGGCCATCGAATCGATCTGGTGGAGTTTCATCCTGCGTATCACCAACTGATGCAGACGGCGGTCGAACACGGCATCCCTTCGCTGCCGTGGACCGATCCCCGAGAAGGCGCCCATGTCGCCCGTGCGGCGATGAGCTATCTGCACACCCAGGCCGAGGCAGGCAGCGGGTGTCCGCTGACGATGACCTTCGCCAGCGTGCCGGCCCTGCGTCTTCAACCGGACCTGGCCGAGACTTGGCTGCCGAAGATCCTCGCCACCCACTACGACCCGCGCAACGTCGGCATCGCGCATAAGGCTGGTGCGACCATCGGCATGGCGATGACCGAGAAGCAGGGCGGCACCGACGTGCGCGCCAACACCACCCGGGCCTATCCGGTCGGCCAGCCTGGACCGGGTCAGGCCTATGAACTGGTCGGGCACAAATGGTTTTGTTCGGCGCCGATGTGCGATGCCTTTCTCACCCTGGCGCAGACCGACAAGGGCCTGACCTGTTTCCTGCTGCCACGCCATCGCCCGGACGACACCCGCAACGCGTTTTACATACAGCGGCTGAAGAACAAACTCGGCAACTGGTCCAACGCCTCCAGCGAAGTGGAGTTCCGCGGCGCCCTGGCCTGGATGGTGGGCGAGGAGGGACGCGGCGTGCCGACCATCATCGAAATGGTGGCGATGACGCGCTTTGATTGCATGACCGGTTCCAGCGCGCTGATGCGTCAGGCGCTGACCCAGGCCGCGCACCATTGCGCCCACCGCAGCGTCAGCGGTCGTGTGCTGAGCGAGCAGCCGCTGATGCAAAACGTGCTCGCCGATCTGGCGCTGGAAAGCGAAGCGGCCCTCGCACTGACCTTGCGCATGGGACGCTCGCTGGAGCGTCTGGATGACGGCCACGAAGCCCGTTTCGCACGACTCGTAACGGCGGTGGGCAAGTACTGGATCTGCAAGCGCGCGCCGGCAATGATCAACGAAGCGGCGGAATGCATGGGCGGTGCAGGCTATGTCGAGGACAGCATCCTGCCGCGCCTTTACCGTGAGGCGCCGGTCAATTCGACGTGGGAAGGTTCCGGCAACGTGCAGTGCCTGGACGTCCTGCGCGCGCTGTCCAAAGAGCCCGGCGTGCTGGATGCGCTGTTCGATGAGCTGGGCGACGGTCATGGCGACAGGCGACTGGCCGCGCATATTCATGGCTTGAAGGAGGCGTTTCAGGACACCAGCGACATCCAGTACCGCGCCCGTCAACTGACCGAAGACATTGCCGTCGCGCTGCAGGCAAAACTGCTGCTGGAAGCGGGCAATGCCGTGGTCAGCGACGGGTTTATTGCCGGGCGCCTGGAACGGCCGGGGCGCGTCTACGGCGCCTTGCCGCGCGGGGTGGATGTTCAGGCGCTGGTCGCGCGGTCATCGCCGCAGGTATAACGCGTCCATTGCCGCGTCGGCCGCAGGCAAATCGTGCCTTCGTCATCTGTTGCAGGCAAGATATGCGCTTGCAAGATAAGAAGGATATGCATCGTGACCGAAGCTTTCATTGTCGTAGAAACTGCCGAACACGCCGTTGACCGGCTCGCTGAGCTGCACGCACGGGCAACCACCGCCTTGAGCCAGGCGCTCAAGCGCTACCTGAAAGACCGCGTCGAACCTACTGCCGCCGAGCGTCTGACGTTTCGCTACCCCGAGCTGCGCCTGACCTACCACTGCCAGGGCGAAGTGCCGCTGACCACCCGCGCCTACGCCAAGGTTCAGTTGCCGGGCACTTACAGTGTCACCGTCACCCACCCGGCGGCGTTCCGCAAATATTTGCTCGAACAACTTGTGCCGTTGATGAACGACTTCACCGTGACGGTGGAAGTGGGCGTCAGCGAGCAGAACATCCCTTACCCCTACGTGGTCGAGCAGGGCGATGAGCTAGCCGGTACCGGCGTCACCGCTGCGACCCTGGCCCGCGTCTTCCCGAGCACGGATTTGTCGGCGGCCACCGATGGCATCGCTGACGGTCTGTACGACTGGGCCAACACCGATCCGCTGCCGCTCGCGTTGTTCGACGCCGCCCGTGTGGATTTCTCGCTGCGCCGTCTGGTGCATTACACCGGCAGCGACTGGCGCCATGTTCAGCCGTGGATCCTGCTGACCAACTACCACCGCTACGTCGACCAGTTCATCGTGCATGGCCTGGAAAAACTGCGCGACGACCCGCGCTTCGTGAAGATGGTCCTGCCGGGCAACGTCGTCGTGGACAAGAGCATGGATTACGGCGAAGCCCAGGCCATCGTCTCCGGTGTGGTCTGGCACCGCTACCAGATGCCGGCGTATCACCTGATCGCCGAAGACGGCCATGGCGTGACATTGGTCAACATTGGCGTCGGCCCGTCCAACGCCAAGAACATCACCGACCACCTCGCGGTATTGCGTCCCCATTGCTGGCTGATGATCGGGCACTGCGGCGGCCTGCGTCAGTCGCAGACCATCGGCGACTACGTGCTCGCCCACGCCTACATGCGTCGAGACGGTATTCTTGATCGCGTGCTGCCGCCGAACATTCCGATCCCGGCGCTGGCCGAAGTGCAACTGGCGTTGCAGGAATCAGCCGCCCAAGTCACCGGCGAACGCGGCGACGATCTGAAGAAGCGTCTGCGCACCGGCACGGTCCTGACCTACGACGATCGCAACTGGGAACTGCGCTGGGCCCAGGAACGGCCGCTGATCAACCTGTCCCGAGCCGTGGCGGTGGACATGGAAAGCGGCACCATCGCCGCTCAGGGTTATCGCCTTCGGGTGCCTTACGGGACCTTGCTCTGCGTCTCGGACAAACCGCTGCACAGCGAGATCAAGCTGCCGGGTTCGGCCAACGCGTTTTATGAGCGTGCGGTCACCCAGCATTTGAAGATCGGCATCGCCGCGCTGGACCTGATGCGCACGCAGCTCAACTCGCTGCATTCGCGCAAACTGCGCAGTTTCGACGAGCCGCCGTTCCGTTAAGACGCTAGGCGTTCAACGAAAGGGCCACTAAAGTGGCCCTTTCTGTTTCTGTCATTTTTTTACCGGTTTCCCATGCCCCGCAACCAACGTCCCGATTCCCGCCGTCCTTCGCCTGATCGCACGGGCGCGCCCCGGCGTGTCGCCAAAGCACCGCCCGCCGAACCGCGGTTGATTCTGCTCAACAAACCCTTCGACGTGCTGACCCAGTTCAGTGATGGCGAAGGCCGGGCGACGCTCAAGGATTTCATCGACATCCCCGGCATCTACCCGGCCGGGCGCCTGGACCGCGACAGCGAGGGCTTGCTGCTGCTGACCAACGACGGCCAATTGCAGGCGCGCATCGCCGACCCCAAGCACAAGCTGGCGAAAACCTATTGGGTGCAGGTGGAGGGTGAGCCGACGGAAGAGCAACTGCAGAAGCTGCGCAACGGCGTCGAACTGAACGACGGCCCGACGCTGCCCGCACAGGCTCGGCAACTGGACGAACCGGAGCTGTGGCCGCGCAACCCGCCGGTGCGGTTTCGCAAAAGCGTGCCGACGAGCTGGCTGGAACTGGTGATCAAGGAAGGCCGAAACCGCCAGGTGCGCAGAATGACCGCGGCAGTCGGCCTGCCGACGTTGCGACTGGTGCGCGTGCGGATCGGCGACTGGAGCCTAGAAGGGCTGGGCCAGGGGCAGTGGCGGGAAGTGCCGGCGAAGCTTTGATTGAAGAACTGCAGCAAGACCCGAATTCGAATGCTGCTGAGTTCCATTGTGGGAGTGAGCTTTCTCGCGAAGGCGTCATCTCTACCGGCAGTTATTCAGCGTCTTAACGGGCCTCTTCGCGAGCAGGGTAGATCGGCGCCCCAGTCGCTCCCACAAAAACCTGTACCTGCGCGGACGCGCTTCAGCCGCGCAAATGCACCAGCGGCAGTTCGGTGCTCGCGAGTACCTGATTGAGCACGAAGCTGGAGCGCACGCTGGTCACGCCGTCGATGCGGGTCAGATGGCCAAGCAGAAATTTCTGATAGTGATCCATGTCCGGGACGACGACCTTCAGTTGGTAATCGGCGTCGATGCCGGTCACCAGGCTGCATTCCAGCACCTGCGGCAGGTTGCGGATGTGCTGCTCGAAATTCTCGAAGCGGTCGGGCGTGTGGCGATCCATGCCGATCAGCACGTAAGCCGTCAGGCTAAGGCCCAGCTTCTTGCGGTCCAGCAGCGCGACCTGACCCACGATATAACCGTCGTCTTCCAGCTGTTTGACGCGGCGCGAGCAGGGTGAAGGCGACAGGCCAATGCGTTCGGCCAGTTCCTGATTGGAGATGCGCGCGTCCTTTTGCAGTTCGGCCAAAATACTCAAGTCATATCTGTCGAGCTTGCTCACGATAAGCGCCTTTATTGAATGGATTGCGCAGGATTATTCATCTGAAGTGAATTATTGCGCAAGTGGTGTTTTCATCAGCAATATTCGCAATCCTGTGTCGTCCGCCAAAGCCTATTCTTTTAACCAGAATCACTGCCCGGACACAGCGTCCAGCGCGGCCCGCCGAATCAGGCCAGCCGCGGCCTCCAGCCCGACAGGGTTGATCAGGCCACCGGGCTACGCACTGTCCAGAAGACGATGCGAGGTGAGCCGATGCCACAAGTGTCGAGCCAGGACGAAGTATTCCAGAGAGGGCCATCGAGCCCTCTTTTTTTGTGCCCGGCTTTTGGCCAGCACCGCAGCAAGCGCTTCTATAGTTTCATCCGCCACGCTGATAGAGTGCGGCGAACGGCGCACCCGACTCGCAGTCCTATCCCATAGGTATCCGCGCCGTAGTGAGGAAAGCATGAACACGCGCATCTGGCGTTTGGCAGGTGTCAGTCTCTTGGCCTTGAGCATCAGTGCTCAGGTGTTGGCCGACGACAACAATCAACAGCAGCAACAGCAGCGTAACGAGCAGCAGCAGCGCCAACAGCAGCAACGTGGGTTCGAGATGCAGCGCCAGCAGCAGGAGAACCAGCGCGGCTTCAACGACAACCAGCAGCGTGAACAGCAGCAACAACGCCAGCAACAGCAGAATCAGCAACAACAGCAGCGCCAGCAGGAACAGGTGCAGCAACAACGCCAGATCCAGCAGAACCAGCAGGAGCGCGCCAATCAGCAGCGCCAGCAGCAGGATCGCGAGCGCAATCAGCAGCGTGACGATCAGCGCCAGCAGCAACGCCAGCAACAGCAGGATCAGCAACGACGCCAGCGAGAACAGCAGCAACAACAGCGTCAATTGCAGGACCGTCAGGGCGGTCTGCCCATTCAGGGACGGCCGGACACGGTGGTTCAGACCCAGGAGCCACGTCAGGGCTTCTACCGCGACCAGCCCCGAGACAACCGCTGGCGCGACGGCGACCGTCGTCCCGATAACGGCAACTGGCAGGCCGGCCGCCCCGGTGGTCATGGCGACGGCTGGGGATCGGGTCCGCGCTATCGGCCGGGTTACGAGATCGATCGCATGCCGGGTGGTTACTCGCGGGTGCCTTATCGCGGCGGGGATTACTTCTACTCAGGCGGTTACTGGTATCGCCCACAGGGCCCGCGTTATGTAGTTGTCCAGCCTCCACGAGGCGTTCGCGTCCGCTACCTGCCCGACTACGCGCAACAGGTCTGGCTCGGCAGCGCGCTGTTTTTCGTCGCTGCCGGGACCTATTACACCTACGAGCAGAACACCCAGGAGTACGTAGTCGCCGAGCCTCCGCAGAACGTCGAGCCGGTGTATTCGCCTCAGCAGCCGCAGCCCGTTCAGCAGGCAGCGAATCCCTACGATGTTGTCGCCTACCCGCCTGAAGGCAAGCCGCAACAGGAAATCGAACAGGACCGCTACGACTGCTACCGCTACGCCGTGCAGCAAAGCAATTTCGACCCGGCAGGTGCAGCGTATCAGCCGGCACCGGAAGTGCTCGGTGTGTACCGTCAAGCGATGGCCAGTTGTTATGCAGGGCGGGGATATAGCATTCAGCAGTAGAGGTGAGTAGCCACTGCCCACTCTATGTGGGAGCGAGCTTGCTCGCGAAGACGCCGGTGAGTCTGCGAAATTTTCTGCGGACGGAACATTGTCTTCGCGAGCAAGCTCTCTCCCACACATTGCGCATCGCCGCCAAATTCAAAGAATCCTGCAGGCTTAGCTTTCCCTGCAGGACGCCTTCAATTCAAAACCGGTCCATCCCCACGACCCACCACTTCCTGCGGATCCGCGTGCACCAGCACTTCGGCCTTGGGGAATTCGTCCTGAATCGCCGCTTCCACCTGCTCGCATAGGTCGTGCGCCACCGACAGCGTCAGCGTGCCCGGCAGCTCCAGGTGCAACTGCACAAACCAGTGATTGCCTGAAATCCGCGTGCGCAGGTCGTGGGCGCCCAGTACGCCGGGCACGCCTTCTGCCAGTTCGAGCATCTTGGCGCTGACATCCACAGGCAGTTCAGCGTCCATCAGCACCGACACCGTTTCCCGTGCAATGGAAATCGCGCTCCACAAAATGTAGAACGCGATCGCCAGACCAAAATAAGCATCCAGTTGGGAATAGCCGAAATAAGCCAGACCCAGCGCCAGCATGATGCTGAAGTTAAGCAGCAGGTCAGAGCGGTAATGCAGGGAATCCGCACGAATCGCCGCCGAACCCGTGGCCTTCACCACACGGTGCTGCAACATCAGCAACGCGATCGTCAGGCCGATCGACAACACCATCACCAGCAAACCTAACCCGGGGGCGCCGAGGGGTTGCGGGTGCTGGATGCGGTCAACCGCCTGAAAACCGATCAAGAACGCACTCACCGCGATAAAAAGCGCCTGGGCCATGCCCGACAGCGCTTCTGCCTTGCCGTGGCCATAGCGATGATCATCGTCCGCGGGACGCAGCGCGTAATGCACCGCCAGCAGATTGAGAAAAGACGCCGCGCCGTCGAGCATCGAGTCCGTCAGGCCGGCCAGCAGACTCACTGAGCCGCTTAGCCACCAAGCGACAGCTTTGGCGACGATCAGAATGCTCGCGACCGCAAGTGAGGCGCGGGTTGCCAGACGCAATAAGCGGGCGTGTTCGGGGCTGGTGCTCATGGCGCTTCCTTTAAATCATGAATCTCAAGCGGACGGGACAAGGCCCAGAGCAGCGAGCTGCTGCACGCTGCCTTTGTGCTGGATCAGGCGTGGATCATCCAGCGGCAATGTGCGGCCGAGCTCGGTCTGAATGATGGCTTGCAGCTTGAGGTTGTCGACCGTGCCGTCAGCGCGCACCGCCGGTTCAAGTTTCTGCGGATCGATCTGCGCCTGATTGCCGCTTGGCAGGTAGATCGCGCCTGTGGCGAAGTCCACGCCGAACGCGATCACGCCGGGGATGATGTAGAACAACAGGCCGATGGCGTCGAGTATCACGATGGCGGGGTCCATTCGGCCGCTGCCCTGAATCTGGCCACGACGATCCGGGTAGAAAATACTGCCGCACGCGGTCAGTTGCGTCAGCAGCGTGGCAACCAGAACACCGCCAATCAAACGGGATGGAATGCGCATGGGGATCTCCTCATAAGAAGTCGCAACTATACAAGGCAAATGCCTAATCAATAAGAGTATCCGTGGGGGAAGACAGTTCGTTGGCAGGGTGAACAAAGCCGCAGCGGCTCGCCGTATAATCGTCGCCCTGTTTCTGGAGCTCTCATGAATTCGCTGCCCATCGACGCCGTTCTCCCCGCCTTGCGCCAGGCCCTTGCCGATCGGGACGAGGCTGTGCTCGAAGCGCCGCCGGGCGCGGGCAAGACCACCCGTGTGCCGCTGGCGCTTTTGCACGAGTCGTGGCTCGCAGGGCAGACGATCCTGATGCTTGAGCCCCGGCGTCTGGCGGCTCGTGCTGCTGCCGAACGATTGGCAAGCGAGCTGGGGGAAAGCGTCGGCGAGACGGTGGGTTATCGGATTCGTCTGGACAGCAAGGTCGGTCCCAACACCCGCATTGAAGTGGTCACCGAGGGCATTCTGACTCGGCGGCTGCAGGAAGACCCTTCGCTGGAAGGTGTAGGGCTGCTGATCTTCGACGAATTTCATGAGCGGAGCCTCGACGCTGATCTCGCGCTGGCGCTTAGCCTCAACGGTCGTGCGCTGTTTCGTGACGAGCAGCCGCTGAAGATTCTGCTGATGTCGGCGACGCTTGAAGGCGCGCGTCTGTCGAGCTTGCTCAACGACGCGCCGGTCATCAGCAGCGAAGGGCGCATGTTCCCGGTGTCGATGCAGTGGGGGCGGCCGTTTCAGCCGGGGGAGTTCATCGAGCCGCGGGTGGTGCAAACCGTGCTTGACGCGCTGGGCACCGAGTCCGGCAGCGTGCTGGTATTCCTGCCGGGCCAGGCTGAAATTCGTCGGGTGAATCAGCAGTTGGCCGATGCCATTGGCGAGCGCAGTGACGTGCTGTTGTGCCCGCTGCATGGCGAGCTCGACCTGAGCGCCCAGCGCGCGGCGATCGAACCCGCGCCCAAGGGCAAACGCAAAGTGGTGCTGGCGACCAATATCGCCGAGACCAGCCTGACCATCGATGGCGTGCGGGTGGTCATCGACGCGGGGCTGTCGCGGGTGCCGCGTTTCGATCCCGGCAGCGGCATGACGCGCCTCGACACCCAGCGCATCTCCCGTGCCAGCGCGACTCAGCGGGCGGGCCGGGCAGGGCGGCTTGAGCCGGGCGTGTGTTATCGACTGTGGTCTGAGGCGCAGCACGATCAATTGGCGGCGTATGGGGCGGCGGAAATCCTTCAGGCCGACCTTGCCGGTCTGGCACTGCAACTGGCGCGTTGGGGCGTTGAACCGGCGCAACTGACCTGGCTGGATCTGCCGCCCGCCGCCGCATATGCCCAGGCGCAGGACCTGCTGGCCCGACTGGGCGCTCTGACGCGCAAGCTGGGTGAAGACTGGAAACTCACGGCTCACGGCCAATCGATGGCAGAGGTGCCCGCCCATCCGCGCATCGCCCATTTGCTGCTGCGCGGTCATGAACTGGGTCTGGGCCCGCTGGCCTGCGACGTCGCAGCGTTGCTGGGCGAGCGGGACATTCTGCGCGGCGCCGGTGCCGATCTGCACAGCCGGCTGACGTTGCTGGCCGGCGCAGAACGCGCGGCGAAAGGCGGGCAGGGCGGCGTGCAGCGAGCGCGGCAATTGTCGCGGCAATATCGCGGGTATCTGAGGGGCGCGGCCCGCAAACCGATCGCCGATCCAGATCACCCGCGCTGGCTCGGCGCGCTGCTGGCGCTGGCCTATCCCGATCGCGTCGCGCAACAACGCCGTGCCGGCGGAGCGGAGTATCGACTCGCCAACGGTCGGGCTGCCCTGTTCGCCGAGCCAGACGCGCTGATGAAACAGCCGTGGCTGGTGGTCGCTGATCTGGGCAGCCGCCAGGGCCAGCGCGAAGAGCGTATTTATCTCGCCGCCGAGTTCGATCCCGAGCTGTTCAACACAGTGCTCGCCGAACAGGTGACTCAGTTCGATCAACTGGACTGGGACGAGCGCGAGGGCGTCTTCCGCGCCGAACGTCAGTGCAAGGCCGGTGAACTGATCATCAGCCGCGAGCCGCTCACCGGGCTGGACGATTCCGCACGAGGTCAGGCCCTGCTGGCGCTGGTGCGGCGCAAGGGACTGGAGCTGCTGCCGTGGACGCCGGAGCTGCGCCAGTGGCAGGCGCGCGTCGGTTTGTTGCGTCAGATGGATCTGCAAACGCTGAGCGAAAGCCAGTGGCCGGATGTGAGCAACGACGGGCTGCTGGCGACGCTGGAGCACTGGCTGCTGCCGTACCTGGGCAAGGTCACCCGACTGAGCCACTTCGGTAATCTGGACCTCTCATCGATCCTCCACAACCTGCTGCCATGGCCCTTGCCCCAGCGGCTCGACGAACTGGCGCCGCACCACCTGACCGTGCCGTCGGGCTCATCGGTGCGCCTGGATTACAGCGAGTCCCCGCCCATTCTGGCGGTGCGCCTGCAAGAACTCTTCGGCCTGGCCGACACCCCGCGCATCGCCAATGGCCGGCAGATCGTCAAGCTGCACCTGCTGTCCCCCGCACGCCGCCCGGTACAAGTCACCCAAGACCTCGCCAACTTCTGGCGCAGCACCTACGCCGAGGTGAAGAAGGATTTGAAGGGGCGGTACCCGAAGCTATTCCATAAGTTGGACCCTTGGGTGGAATCGCTTAAGGATAAATGATTGACACATTCCGCAGTTTCCGTAGCACATAACATCAACGATTGACGTGCGGATTGAGCGCCAAGTCGGAGCATCCTGACTTGGCCGAATTCGCGAGCCGATCGAGTCATGCGTAACAACCTCGAACGAGGGTTGGCGTTTGTCGTTAACATCGTCCAGTCCGCGATACGTGGTGCTCATCTCGTACCTACGCCCCTGTTTCAGAGCATCTAAAGCTCGACCCTCAGTAACTGCATCGTGTTCGGATGCATCGCAAACCACAAATCAGTAACGTGAATTCATGCTCATCTGAGGTGATTCATGTCGTTTAGTAATCCATCCCATAAAGGCCGTCTGGCGTTGATATCCTCGGTTAAGGACGTCTCGGCCATTCTTCGATCCTACCCCTTCGCAGGAGCCAAGCCTGTACGGCTTGAGGGCAGCGATCTTTTGGTGATGTACCAAGGTCAAGAAGCTGAAACATCACTTGGTGACACCACATTTCATGTGCCATTTCTGTTTCATAAAAGCGGGGTTCCCTGGCATGAGGCTAATGACTATCTTCTGCAGTCAATTAAGAATAAAACGCATAAGAACTTACGGAATGACGACTTGCGTCGGATAGCCGGGAGATTACTCGATTATTTGAAGTTTTGTGAGGAGCGGAATTTAGATTGGCTAGATTTGACTGGTTCAAGACCAGCTTTTAGGCCAACTTATAAATATTTTGACTATCTTGTTAATCAAAGTGGTAGGAGTAGCGCGGTAATCAATCAGTATACCGCTGCGATCTATGAACTTTATAAATATGTCTCAATCTCATGGCATGTTATCGACATTAATCGGGTTGATGCAGTAAGGGATATCAGTTTTTTCGTTAAGTACGGTGAGGGGGGAGTGGTGGTGTCTAGAAAAAAGCGTGGTCAAACGCTTAGTGTTCCACCCAAAGGCCGGGTACCACTTGGCTTCGTACTTGAGGATGGTGAGATTTTAAGGCCTCTTGCAAACTCTGAGCTTAGCTGTCTTTTGAAATTGATCTCGAGTGAGAAAGAATGGCCCATGCAAGAGCGTCTGATACTGCTCATGTCGTTGATGACTGGGGCTCGTAAGCAAACCATCTTGACTATGCGCCTTCGACACTTAGAGGCATTTAACCCAAGCAAACTCCTGCTGGAGGGGGCGTATAAGCTCCACGCGGGGCCTGGTACGGGTATGGACACCAAAAAGGGTGTCCCTCAGATCCTATATGTTCCGAAGCAATTAGCAGAAGAGCTTTTGGTTTTTTCTAAAAGTCCATTGATGAATGCTCGCCGTGCAAAGCTTCGTTCAAATATCGAGACCTCAGGCTATCCGTGGGTGGAAGAGGATGCTTACCTGTTTATTTCTGATCAGGGAAACTGCTGCTACATGGCTAAAGATGATCCTCGCTACCGTCAAGTCAAGTCTCGGCAGACAGGGCAAGTGACGGATAATATGAGGCGCAAGCTTATAGGCAGCCAGGAGGCTGAGTTTCCAAAAGATTTCTCTTTTCATTGGTTACGGGCTACTTATGCTTATCAGCTTTATCAACGGTTACGGAAGTTGATAGGCAATGGAATGTTGAAGCCTGGTGAAGACATTCAGTTTATTCAGAAGCGGATGCACCATCGATCCAGGAAGACCACGGAAGACTACTTGAAGCTGTTCCTTATGTCACAGGAAACAGTTGTCGCGCAAGAGGTCTGGGAGGGAGTTCTTTTTAATGGTAGTTATAATGTTTTGAATGTAGGGAAGGATGATGTCTGAAGGCTTTGTTTTACGCCCGGCAGTTACTGTGGCAAGAGGGGAGGGCTGGAGTGAATTCTCACATCCAGAGCTATTACAGATCCAGCTCTCGAAACAGGTTCTGACCAAGCCACTTGATATCGGCTGTTTGGCATACAAGAAAAGAAGTGGCGAGAATAAATCTAAAAATTTAAGCGGTACACCCGTTGTGCTGGCTAGTCTCGATGTTAATCGCCGGGATTTAATAATTGGATTGTTAGAGGCATTTGTTGGGCTTGGCGATCAGTCGATGCTAACAAGATTCAGGCATCTTACCTATTTTTTTGATTGGGTAGACGCCCAAGACAGTCTGTGCATTCTAGGAGGTCCGAGTGATGCGCAACAGATATATCGGGAGTTTACTGACTACCTAAGGGCAAAAATAGCGCAAGGGGCTATCAAACCAATTACTGCATCTAGCTATCAAGTCTCAGCGATTATTGTCTTTGGTATCTTATATTCAAGTGTGAGCAGTCATATTGTGGCAGGTGCTTATAGAATAATAGGTGCAAAAGAGTCTCTGGCGCCTCGTGAGAGCCTTGTGTTGAACTACCAAAAAGCGCTGTCCGAAATTGCAGCTGGGTGCGCATCTATTATTTTGCATAATAAACCGTATCCGGCTAGTTTTGCGGTCGCGGGTCGAGATGTAACGATATTTGCCGCTAGGGCGGGCATAATTGGGCCATTTTCAAAGTGTCCACCGGTGTTTAATTTAGCTGAGAAGAGAGTTTCCACATTTGAAGAGTATCTCGACGTCTATAAGAAGGAAAAGTTCAGCCCTGCTGAGATTTTCCAGATCAAAGCGCATATAGCCAGCGCAAACCGACAATGCGTTGAAGCTAACAGCGATCCTAGACATTGGCTCAGAATAAAGATCGCAATTATTTCGCTCAAAGCATATGCGGGTTTGCTTTTGTTGATCACTGGCGCTTCACCCACCGAGTTTTCGCAGTTTTCATACGAAGATGCTCTTGGAGTGGTTAAGTCTCCTTTGAAAAAAGAGCTGTCAGCCGTGAAGTTTCGCGCCGCCGGGAAAACCACACTTTACAATCTTGGTCGCGGGAGCGGCGTCGAAGTGCTTCGCGATTATCTGAAAATTAGAGCTTGGATATTAGGTGGTAAACAGTTTGATCGACTTTTTTTTCTAGTTTCAAACGATAGGACCAGCCTGAAGCCATTTCCTACATCAGGTGTGATGGCAAAGTTTCATAATGCTATATCCGGATTGTTCATTGATCCTGTTGCGAGTATGCCAACGCCGCGTGAGATGCGAAAGCTAAAAAGCAATGTACTCCATCGAAAAAAGTTTTCGCCATCTGTCATCGCTGATGTATTGAATCATACAGAGCGGGTGAATTTGTCGACCTATTCTGAGGCCTCTCCTGAGCAGCAAGGTGAGGAGTTGAGGAAATATTGGGAAGCAGTCCGTCATGCTGCAAATAAGATTCTTGGTAAACAAGAGTCGGCTTCAGTGCAAATAGCAGTTCCAACTATAGCAGGGCACTGTAGTGAGTTTAACTCCCCAGTTATCTTGGGCTCTAATAGTGCATCTTTGATTAGATCGGCATGTAACACCGGCTTTGGGTGCGTGTTTTGCGAGAATTACGTTTTTCATGCCGAAAAGTCTGACTTGCATAAGCTATTGAGTATGCAATATGTGGTAAATAAGATTAGAGGTGTTGCTGCAGATTCGGAGCATGCTGAGCTGACCTATAAAAACTTGTCTGTCAGAGTGGAATATATTATAGCCATTTTGGCTGGTCGCTCTGAGTCTATGCAGAGATTGGTAGAGGACGTCAAGAGGACTGTAAATGAGTATGGAATACTGACAGCATTTTGGGAGAGTCGTCTCTCCAACTATGAGTATATAGGGGTGATTTCGTGAGCGGACGTCTAGAGTCAGTTAGCGTGTTTTCTGCATGTGGGAATTTGGAGCAAGAGTCACAGCCCGACATCGCTGCTCAGTCAGATCGCCCCCCTTCTGTAGGTTTTGTGCTCTGTCGAGATGCCAGTGGTCGTGCAACCGCTATCTATGGAAATGATGTGTGGGATTTTAATCCTTACAGACTTTCCGCTAATAGAATCGGAACCTTAATATTCTCTAGGGTGTTTCCTTCCGCTGGAGCCCAAGAGCGGTTGTTGATAGATGAAGCTAAGTTTATATTATATAAGATAATTTATTTTTCTGGTGGGGGGGTGATAGGCGTGTTGAGTCCGTCTACGTTGAACCAATATTGGCTAATAATAAAAAAAATGATGGTATTTTGCCATGAACAACACCGCAGGCCCCTAGTGGGGTACTTGTCAATCGAGCAGTTGTTGACCGTTAAAGTGTACATGGATTCTTTTATACGAAATCATGTGTCTGGTAATACGATAAAGACTTTGTCAGCGGTAATGACTCAGCTTGTTTCAATAGGGGTGCGCCGTTTAGGATTTGTTGTTGTTGATCCAAAACTTTTCCATCTGAAAGGGCCCGAGTCAAATCAGCATCCTATAATTCCAACAAGTTTATATTTGAACATAATAAACGAATCTGCTGTTTTGATTGATCAGCTTTACAAGGGGGTTGGCGCATATGAGTCATTCATTCAATGCTTTGCTGATGAGCATTATGGTATTAGCTATGAAGCCCAAAAGACTAGGCGGCTTGGCGGGATGAAGAACTACCGCCCAGATATGCTTCAGGCCCTGAAAGATCACAATCTGGAAGCGGTATTTTCGCTGGAATTCGAATGTACAAAGAAGCGAAGCTTGCAAGCAGTGCTTGCCAAGATGTTACTGGTTGTGAAAACTGTCATTCATCTCTATACGGGCATGCGTGATCAGGACGTTATGCGTATGAATTATAACTGCATTAGTCAAGAGGTTTTTAGACCGGATTTGATAGATGGGTCCGGTGTGATGCGGGATCCAGCGCAGTATTTCTCCGTTCTGTCGACGTCTACTAAGTTTGCTGGGTACAGAAAGGAAGGCCGATGGTTCGCTACGTTCGAAGTGGTCAGGGCTATTAATATCGCCCAGGCAATTTGCAGGGGGCTGGCGAAGCTCTATAATGTTAGTTTCACAGATGCACCGTTATTTCTCAATCCTTCTATAGTGGGCTACCGTAGAGGCAAGCCCGAAGTCGCGGTGGGGAATATTTCACTTGTGCACTACACAATTGCCTCTTTCCAAAAGCTAACAATTACTCCTAATGACTTGGTCGAGCTTGCTGAAAGTGATCCGAATCAAGATTTCAGTAGCCGATCCAGCTTTGCAGTTGGTCAACCATGGCCGTTGACTAGTCATCAGTTCCGGAGGTCGCTGGCTTTTTATGGGAGCAGCAGCGGGTTCTTAAGTTTGCCTACGCTGCGCTCTCAGTTTAAACAATTGACAAATGAGATGGCGCGATATTACTCGAACGGGTTTGAGAATTTAAAAACAATTTTCGGATACTATGATGAGGTCAAGAAAGATTTTGTAGTTCCTGGTAATCATTTTGCTTTTGAATTTCAAATGGCTATGCCTATGTCGATTGCTAATGAGCTAATCTCTAATCTCCTTGCCGGAAATGAGCCACTGTTCGGCGGGACGGGTTCGTATATTGAAAAACAGAAGCGGCTAGCTACTGAAGGGAAAGTCAATATACAAGAGCTCCGCAGTGAAACCGAGCGGCGTGTTCGTCAGGGTTTAATCAGTTACCGACCTACGCTCCTAGGGGGCTGTACGAAAGTTGGAAGATGCGATGACTTTATCTTGGGTGATTTTGTAGCGTGTCTATCCTGTGAGAATGCAATCATTAAGCCGGATAAGGTAAAGGCGCTTGTTGAAGAGTTGCACCTTGAGATTCAGCTTTATAAGGAGGGTGAAGGTGAACACATGATTTTGAGTAAAATGTTGGAGGAGTGTTACGCGTTCCTAAGCAGATTTATAAAGTTAAAGGAGTTGTGAAGATGACAGACAATGTTAAAAGTAGCGGTGTTTTGGCTTGCGAAGAAGCACTAGAGCGCTTGATTACCGGAAAACCTAATGTGGCTGCGCACGTAGGACTCGATCTTTCAAAGCTTACGGCGGGAGTCGTCAGCCATGAAGCTGGATTTGATCGTGGGTATCTCAAAAAGTCCCGGAAGCTTCACATGGCGTTGATTGCTAAGATTTCCGCTGTTCGCGATGGAGTGATGAAGGGGGCACTTGCTAATACTACTCGCAATGAATTGATTAGATCGAGCAAAAAAATCGATCGGTTGGAGGAGGAGCTTCTGACGGTTTGCACACAACGTGACGCAGTTCTAACCCAAAATCTACAGCTATGGGAAAGAATTCGACAGTTGGAGGGAATTAATGTGAATAGTACATTATTGGCTTTCAATAGGCGACCATGAGTGGGATTCGACGCGGATCAGTATCATTTTTTTTAACTCAGTAAATTGTGGGCCCGTTGCCTCACCAAGGCTCTTAGGAAACCCTCCTATAGTGATTTTTCGTACATTCAAATAAGCAACGCGACAGCTCGTCGCGTTTTCGTCAGATTTATTACTTCTAGAGTCTAGGAGGGTTCGAGGCTTACTGCGTTTCGTTTGGTGGTTCAAATCAACCTGCCAAGTTGGCAGTGCCCCTCTCAGAGGCTGGTATAGGATTTCTAATTTGCTGCGACACCGCCATACTGGGGTCTTTGCACCATCAACGCAGTGTTCAGCAATAGCTGCGACGCATTAACTAAATAGCTGCGACGGTCCTATAAATGGTCGGAAATAGCCGCGACAAAAATAAACCGGGGTCGGTTCGCCCCATCAAGCCCACAAAAAGGAGCGTCTCCGGCGTGTTTCCATTCCGCGGCGAAGGTGGCATCCCCTACGAGTCCACGCTGGAGCGGGATTTCATTGTCCGTACGGAATTCTCCAAGGATGTCCGCAATATCACCTCGCAGCCGGTTAGCATTCCTTTCGTTAGCAACGGCCGTCTTTACAAATACACCCCAGATTTTCTCGTTCATTTCAATCTCGGAGATCGAGACCTCGACAACCGGTCCAAGCCGTTGCTGGTTGAGCTAAAGCCCGAGGCCGAGTGGCGCAAGAATTGGCGAGTATGGCTTCCCAAGTGGAAAGCTGCTTGGCGGTACGCAAGTGAGCAGGGCTGGGTCTTCCACATCCATGACGAAACGAGAATTCGGGATACCGCGCTGCATAACATCAAGTTTCTGGAACGTTACGCACGAATGACTTTTGAGCCAGAAGACAGTGAGTGGATTATCGGGACGGTGCGGGAGATGGGCGTGGCGCCAGTCCACTACCTGCTGGCATTGCATTCCTGCGACCGGTATCGAGGCGAGGGGATCAGTCATCTCTGGCATCTCATTGCTACAAGACGGCTTCTCTGTGACATACGCCTTCCTTTGAACAAATTCCTAGAAGTTTGGGTGGTGTGATGGCCGACAACGATTTACTTGATGCTCAGCTCACTCCCTACGAGCCTGACCGGCTCCAGGTAATAATTGAGGTCGGTGCAGTCGTCGCTAACGGCGATTCTGCTTACCGTATTTCCCAGATCCTCGACTTTAGAACTGTGGTGGGGATTGAACTGGAGTCAGGTAAAGCTGCTGCGTTGCCCATCGAAGGCTTACGAGCGATCAAGCGCGAGAAAGTCGAGGGGCTCTACGCCAATTACGATATGGCGCTGATTGGCAGCGAAGACTGGGCCGAGGCGCAGAAGCGCTACGCTGCCATCGAGCCGCTTCTGGGGAGTGTGGTTATCGGTCGGCGAGACGTCCAAGCCAGAAGCGCCGCAGTTGGCGTTGATGTCGCGACCTTGTATCGCTGGATAAAGCGTTACAAGGACTGGGGTGAGAAGCTCGCTCTTATTCCGCGAAGGAGGGGATGGAAGGAGGGCAACTCACGCCTTTCGGATGAGGCCAATAGAATCATCGAAGATGTGATTACTAATTATTTCCTCAAACCTCATCGCCCAACGGTGCTATCGACAATCGATAAAATCGTCGAAACCTGTGAAGCCGCGCAGATCACTCCGCCTGGAGTAACTGCGATCCGGGCACGAATTAAAGGTGTCCCCGATAAGGCTTACCTCCGCGGCCGAGGTTATACGGAATTGGCTCGGAACAAGTACACGCCGATACCTGGCTCATTTCCGGGGGCGGACTATCCTCTTGCCGTTGTGCAAATCGACCCCACGCCAACACACCAGGCTGAAAGAAATAGCCTGATGTGATCGTTTTGCCTTGGTACTCATGAGTCTCGATTTTTGAGGCTCGATTGCCAACTGGTTATTGTCGTCGAAGCTGGCGTCATCGCTAATGGCGTAGAGGTATTCCATCAGCGCGGGGGAAGACCAGGTCATTGATTGGTCTTCGTGAAAGTCAGCGATCGCAAAAACAAGCGGGTGCCCCTGGATCTGCTCCAGGTCCCAGTATTTGTTTTTTCGATTGAGTTTCGAGTATAGGGCGCTGCCAAAGCGAATCGGAGCGCGGGTCTTCAGCAGTTCCCTGACCTCCTCCAGTGATCGCATCAAGGGCAAATGCTCCATTGGTTTTGGAGGCGGCTCATCACGCGGGGAGGGGCCTACGGTCACCGCTTCAATGAAAACCTTGCCCCTACCATCGCTCATTTCAAAGTCTGGTGCTTCGTGTTCCTTGTTTACGAATAGGTCGAGCTCGAGAAGCGCGGCGTACAGGTACAGCTCGTTCAGTAATGCCTGCAACCCGGAGCGACGATTTCCGGCGTAGCCATCCATCACAGCATCAACGCCCACGTGATCCGCAAGCGGCTACCGACTTACCGGAATCAATCGCCCACAATCTTGCCGGCTTTCGTTCCGGTAAAAGCGGTACCAAGCCGCGCATCATAAGAGATGGTGATCATCTCGCCGCCTGTGGGTGATAAATCCATCACCGTAAAGTGGCCAGCTGCGGATCCGGATAGCTGCGCGTGTTTCATTCGTGGCCTGGCCCGATGATTCGCGTCGATGCTATCTGGCTCGCCACCGAACCCATGGACATGCGCGCCGGCACCGACATGGCACTGGCAAGAGTAGTTGCCGTGTTCGGCGAGGCGAAGCCGCACTGTGCGTATCTTTCTGCCAACCGCCGGACCAACCGCATGAAGGTGCTCGTGCACGACGGCGTCGGTATCTAGCCAGCAGCGCGGCGCCTGAACCAAGGTAAGTTTCATTGGCGAGGCATCCATCGTGGAACGGAGGTCGAACTCGACCCGAACAACTTCAGGCGCTGGTGCTTGGATGCTCGTGCGAAGCATTCGAGGTCGAAAGGTCTAAGCTCCGACGCGGAATGTGAAGGTGTGATGGCTGGCCAGCCGCGTATCCTAAAGCAAGGTCATAGGCTGGCACACATTTATGGAAAAGCGTATCGTTTGGTGCACCCGCCTGTGTCGGGGGGCTAAGAGAAAGGTTTATGCATATGGATATTGAAACGGCTCTTAAGATCGAGGCGGCAGAAAGAGAGTATTTGTGCTCACGAGTGAAGAACCTGTCATTGATAAATGGAAATCCTTATGGTGCTCGCGTTTTTTTCAACGGGCAATTTTCGTGCTTTCAAGTAAAAGCAAACCCCAGCCCAATGCTTAATCGCATCTACGGTCACAACACGGAAGAGCCACATGCCATTTTGAATTTACTCAGACAATCGGTTGAGTATTCAACTGTAACCCCTTTGGTGGGAAAAACATCTACGCTAGTGCAACACATTCATATGGAGGATGGATGCCTTGAACGCCTGAGAGGGTGGACTCATTTGCAGTTATCTTGTCCGGTAAAGGACGTGATCCTGAATCAACACTCATTCGAAGTTGAGGAGGTCACGCCACAAACGCTTCCGGAATTCGCAGACATTCACGCTAGTGGTTTTCATACCAAGCCTGATCAGAGAATGCTGAGTCAAGCCTCATTTTTAGCGCCAATACCAGATGATCGGATGAAAATTTACGCGCTTAGAGCCGGTGGGAAGATGGTGGCAGGGGCCGTGATTTATTTTGCCAGCAATGGGGTCGCCTATCTTGGAACAGCAGCTACCCGGAAGGACGCACGGGGACTCGGTTACCATGCAGCACTTATATCTCACCGAATCGAACAAGCAAAAAACTATGGCTGCAGTCTGATCGCTGCGACTGCCTTAGCTAGCTCCCAAAGTCGCCGAAATCTGCAATGTGCTGGACTGGCGGAATCCCATATTCAAGCGCTGTATCGGCTGGCAGAAAATTGAGAAAATATTGGGAGTTCCTACAGGCGTTTTTGACCGATACTGAATGCGTTAGGGGGTTGTAAAAAAAGCAATTTTCTAAGCGTCCTATCAGGCCATAAGTCTGGCGACTCCGCACCACATCTCAGGATGCTAAAGACTGACAGAGGCGCTTCGGAGTGACATTCAAAAAGTGGTGGGCAGGGTGGATAGTACCCGTACCCTAGGCTATAGTTGTTCGTGTCCGAACGTGTTGGGGGAAATCACTTACCTTCTAGTTGACATGGTTTGTCTTTTTCATGGAGGTTGGTTGTAGATCGCCGCCCTGTAGAAACTAACACTAGCAGCAGGATTTGTACCGCTCTTCTTTACGTTAGTCGTTGGAGTCTTTTTCGCCCTGCCCGACGTCGCGCAACATCTCTTATTCGAACCTCAGTCTCAGATAGACGAATTACTGCTCAACAATATCTTCTAGTGCCTTGAGAGAACTCACATGAATACGACCGCCGCAGCTCTGAAACGCCCCATTGTTCATCGTACCAAAGGCAAAAATCTTGGCTCTTTGGTAAGACTTATGAGTCCGGGTGACTTGGGCGAAATTTTGAAGCCTTTTGTATTTTTGGCTATTTTTAGTTTAGATAAAAATCACAAGAAAGCCGAATCTGGAATGCATCCGCATTCAGGAATTACGACGGTCACTTTCATGATTGACGGCGATATTGCCTACGAGGATAGCACCGGCGCTGCCGGGATTCTGCCAGCGGGGGGCCTTGAGCTGATGTTTGCAGGTAACGGCGTCTGGCATGACGCTGTGCCAACCTGTGACGGTTCCATTCTGGGGTTTCAGCTTTGGGTGGCATTACCAGCTTCAGAGGAGAATTCCCCGGCGAGAAGTGTCTATCTAGCACCCTCTCAAATCCCGCAAGTTGGCCCGGCACGCTTACTTCTGGGGCAATATGAAAACGCCCATAGCGTTGCTGAAGCACCGGCGGGCGTGAACTATCTCGCAGTACGTCTCAAAGACGGAGAGAGCTGGCGTTACACGCCACCAGCCGGCCATACCGTAGCCTGGTTAGCAGTAGAGTCAGGGAGCATCAGCACTGGAGACCTCGTGACTAAGGGTGAGCTAGCTGTCTTCGAAGAATCCGAGCAGCCCATTGAAATTGTTGCGCGAGGTGAAACCGCATTTGTGTTGGGCTCTGCGGCCAAACATCCTCATGACCTCGTCACTGGTTATTATTCCGTGCATACCAGCAAAGAGGCCATGGCCAAAAGCAAAACCGAGATACACCGCATTGCCGCGCACCTGCGTCAAGAAGGACAATTGAACCAGGTCGTTGCTAGCCCATCGTCCTGAAAGGGGGTGATTGAAGGCTGCCCTGACTCACACCCTTAAACCGCGATCAAGCGTGCCATCCAGAATGTGGGTGTAAAGGTGCTGAATATAAACATCGTGAATGTTGGCTGACTTCAACGCAATGCCCCTTTCAGTTTTATAAAACGTCCCACCGCACCTTTGCAGATGCTTCATGAAGGTACGTACAGGCACGTTTTCGCGGCAAAGCTGCTTGAAATCAAGACCGGTGAGCTGCTCGAACTTGTTGAAGTCCAAGCCATTTTTTGTTTGCAACGCCGCACCCACTCGGGTCATCAATGACTCGATCTGATCCGGTTCCACCCCGAATTTCACGCACTTGCCCAGCACCAGAGGGTTTTCAATGTATTCATCGTAAAAGGCGTTGTCATTGATGATTCGATACCCACCGAGCATTGACTGCGCCCCGCTACCAAGCCCGAGGATGTCGCCTTCCAAGCCGTAGGTGTGCATTCCAACGATAGATTCAGATTGCTTTTCCCGTGCAAAGTACGCCAGGCAATACTGTTCGAATCCCTGCGCTTCGAGTAGGTCTTTCGCCGTCTGATAGGCGAGCTTGGTGTGCTCGAAGCTTAATTGGCCCCGACGGCCCGTATCGATCAAATTGGCCATCTTGGTGCCGGGCGAAGGTCGATATGGGTATACCGATATATGTTGAACGTCCAGCGCCACGGCGCGGGCGATGGAATGCTCGACCTGTGCAATTTCCTCATCGGGAAAGCCGGCGATCAGGTCGACGTTCACATTGGCGACCCCAGCCGACCTGGCCAGATCCACTGCCGCCACGGCCTGTTCGGCGGAGTGCGCGCGTCCTGCCCGACGCAGGTGTTCTTTGTCAAACGACTGTACGCCCAGGCTGACCCGATCCACCGGATGCGCGTCCAACGCACGAAGGTGGGCAACCGTGAGTGTTTCAGGGCTGGCTTCAAGCGAGTGTTGGCGTACTTTTGACAGGTCGAAATTGGACTGAAGCGCTTCCATTATCCGCTCAAGATGGTAGGGGTTCAGGCGAGTGGGGGTGCCGCCGCCCCAATAAATAGAGGTAGGGATATAATCGAGCCCGACACAGTGTTGGCCCGCATCATGTATCTGTTGGCAGAGCGCATCGACGTACGCCTCGCCTTTAGTGTCGGCAGAGGTCAGTTGACGGGTATTATTGCCAATCACATAATCACAAAAATGGCATTTTGATGTGCAGAACGGTACATGGATATAAATTTGCAGATTTCGAGGTGCCGTGTAGACGGGAGTTTGCTCGCGCATAGCACTAAATACATCGGATAAATATTGCATCCTTTAATCGCTCCATTCTTCATTGCATCAGTGACTAGATACCAATTGCTTGATCGTGTTATTCAAGAGGCTTTCCTTTTCAGCACTGCTGATGCGCCGGCAGGCGCCGCCTTGGCAGGCAAATGAATTGGAAATGATATGGTCGAATTCGAACGCCTTGAGTCGATTAAGCGTATCGGCGAGTGTCTTCCGGCTAGGCGGCGAAACCCAATACTGCCATGCCTGTTCTACGGGCACTAAGGTGTCACCAATGAACAATATATTGTTCACGCCGTTATTCCACAGGTATGAAAATGCTCCGGTGGTGTGCCCTGGGGTCGGAATGATCTGGATATCACTTCCTAACGCATGGTGTTCATAGGGCAGGGCTGCATTTATTGCAAAACCCTTGGCACTCAGTATTTTGGCTTCGATGTGGCTGCCTATTAACGGTGCGTTGAAGTGCGTTGAAAGTTTTACAGTGTCCTGGCTCACATGATGGCGGTCACCAATAAGTACCGCAGACACGCCGCCCTTTTTCTCGATAGCAGTATAAAAGGGGCTGATATCGGCCTTTGTGGCGAATAAAACATTACCTTCTGGTCTTAATGCCAAGTAGGTAAACGGGCTGGACGACGCCTGGGCGTCATCCCTGATTAAAAAAACATTGGGTAATATCTCTTTCATCTTATTCTCCGTTTGCTGGTGCACGAGCCCGAGGTCAAGCCTCAATACGCATGGAGTAGCGACCTTGTTTATCCCAGATCTTCCCGTATCGACCTTGTTTGGCAACCAGTTGCAGGTGCGTGCCTTGTTCCAGAATGCGTCCGGCCTCCAAGTAGATGATCAAGTCCATATCTTTGATGGTTGAAACGCGATGTGCGATTGCAATCACCATTCGGTCACTCATGGCATTGGCAATTGCCCTTTGAATGTCTTGTTCGGCGGCAGTGTCCAGCGCGCTGGTTGCCTCGTCGAGAATCAATGTCGGGCACCCAGGCTTGAGTAGGGCTCGGGCCAGACTCAAGCGCTGTCGTTCGCCGCCGGAGAATTCGCTGCCATTCTCGCCTGCAACGGTATTGAAACCTGCGACCCGACGTTTGATAAACGTCTCGGCCGAGGCCATCTGCGCCGCCCTGAGGACGCTAGCGTCGTCAGCATCAGGGGCGCCGTAGGCGATATTGTCGCGCACGGTGCGGTTAAATATCCCGACGTGCTGGCTGACCACCGCGAACTTTTCGCTCAAGGCGTCACGGTCAAAGGTTTTAAGCTCCACACCGTCCAGCAGGATTTGCCCACTGCTCGGGGTCAGTTGCCCTTGGATCAATCGAATCAGGGTGGTTTTACCCGCGCCCGATGGACCTACCAGACCAATCTTATGCCCTGATTCAACGGTCAGATTCAGGTCGTTGAATAACAACCCTTCGCCCGGGTAGCCAAAGCAAACGTTCTTGAACTCGATCCTGCCGGTCTGTTTGGCGACGTTATGCGCCGAACCCTGGACGGCGGGTGAAGGCGCAGGGGTGAGGTCATCCTGGAGAATAAAGTCCAACGCGCCATCCAACGACCCCAGGTTTTCATAAAAGCCAATCAGGTTTTTTGAGAGGTCGAAAACGGTCATCACCAAAATGTTCGTGGCGGTGAACACCAGTGCAAATGCGCCAACGTTGCGTTCACCCGCCAGAACGTCCTGCAAGGCCAGGGTTGTCATGACGGCGAACAGGCTGAACACGGCCACGCTGGAGAATACGCGCATTAGCAATACATAACTGCGCAGCTGGCAAGTACGGCGCCGCTCTTCATCCAGCCCTTCGGCCAGGAACCTGTTTTCGCGTTGGGAGGCGCCATACGAGTAAACCGTTTCGAAATTGCGTAGCACATCACTAATTTGTCCGGCGGACTGCCCTGAAGCCATGAACTGTTGGCGCCCCAACCGCAGGCAACGGAAGGCGAAAAAGGTTGTCCCGGACAAATAGATCACCAGCCAACCGATGATCATGAGTGCATAGTGGCTGTCGGCGATATATAAGATGATGCTGATGTTTAGAATCACAACCATCATGTTGACGACGTCGAACGTGAGCAATTGCACTAACGCAACGCAGTTGTAGCTTGATCGTTTTATGGATTCGACCAGTGCACCGCCGTGCCGGTGTTGAAGTGAGGCCGGCGAGCGATTCAACAGGTAAGCAATCTGCCGTTTCTGGATATGTGCACGCAAGTCAGCACTGGCCCTGACATCCACCCATTGATAAAGCCTGAAGAACACCATTGCGCCTGCGCTTAATCCGATAAGCCCAATAAACCAATGCACGGCCCCCAAGTGTTCGGCATCTCTAACACCCGTCAGCCCGTTGATAACGCGCTCGAATGCAACGGGTGTGGAACTTTCAAAAAAAGTACCCAAGGCGGTAAATACGGCCATTAACCCTATACGCAATGGCACGCTTTCACTCAGCATCTGACGTAAATAGACGAGTGGTGTTCGAGCCAGTGGCGGGTATGAATCCATAGTGCTATTACTCCTTGGACAAATTCAGGTTGTATACTAAAAACGTTTTACCAACTGATAGGAAGAACCATGAGCAGCAACCTCCCAGACCCGAAAAATTTAGAGCAGTCGGTAGCCTTTGATCTTTCATGGGCAGTCGATTTTGCAACGGACCTGCATACGGCCAATAAAACCGGCCAATTTCGCTTTGAGCTGGGAGACATGTCGATGGCAGACCTCGACCTCTCCAATACTCGAGTCACATACTCCAATGTCCGCGATAGCAATTTGTCCGGCGTTTCGTTGAAAGGCGCGCGCTGGGACGGTTGCTTTTTTGATTCGGCGAATCTCTCAAACGCCGACCTGAGCAACGGCATCTTTACCTCCTCCAGCTTCATCGATACGGGCTTGGCCAACACGGTGCTTTCCGGCGCAGATTTGAGTGGTATCAATGCCTCCAGTGCGTTGCTGGACAATTGCGCCGCTGACAATTCCAACTTGACCAAGGCCACGCTTGTCCACACAAAGGTGCTGAGAGGGACGTTCCGGGGTGCCATCTTCGCCGGTGCCGTCGCCCGAGAATCCATGTTTGAATCCGTGGATATGACAGGTGCTGATTTTTCGGATGGCGTTTTTTCGGACGCGGTGTTCAAGTCGGTTAACTTGTCCAATGCCATCTGTGCAGGGGCGAACTTCGAGAGGGCCGAACTCCGTGACATCAACCTGAGCGGTGCTGACCTGAGCAATGCTTTTCTGGCCGGGGCTGACTTGTCCGGCGTGAACTTCAGTGGCGCCAACCTAGCCAACGCCAACCTGCAAGGGGCCAACCTGGCAGGCGCCAACCTCAACGGTGCGCAAATGATCGGCAGCAACCTGCAAGAGGCGGATTTACGCGGCGCCAGCCTTGAAAAGACCGCAGTGGCAGGGGCCAACTTCGCCAATGCCAAGCTCGATGATTCGTTCATTCGCCAATCGGGCCTGCTTACCGATGCACAGGTGCAGGCCGCCAATCCCAAGGCACTCGCGCTGAGGCTCATCTAGGCCTTCGTCGCGTGATCAGCCTCGCCCTGGGACGAGCGTCCCAGGGCGCAGGCTCTGTGTATCACCTCTGTCAGCGTGACGTCGGTCGGGACACTGCTGTCGGCACTCCAACACAGCCGCGTGCCGCCGGCAGTGCGGCGGATCGCCAACCAGCTTCGTCCACCAGCGATCGCCAAATCGGAGACTTCTCGTTCCTCGGTAAATAGCGTGGACGCTGCTGCCGTGGTGTGTTCCAACACGATGACCACCTGCGGGTCGTTGCCATGCAGGCGCTGCTCACTGCCGGTGAAATACCCGATGCGCTGATCGTCGTTTTGACGCAGGGACGCAAGGATACTGACCGGTAAGGGCGAGAGTGCTTCGGCGATCGCTTGGGCAAACTGGTCGCTTGCCACGTCATGGTCCAACACCAGGTGTTTGATGTCGCGCGAACCGCGTCGAATCGGTGCGCTGACCCATGCAGGCAGCCGCGGTTCGGCGGCATTCCCGGCTGTTGCCAGCGGCATTTTCGGCGCGGTGTCGCTGGCGATAATGCGATAGAACCATTCCAGATGGCCCATCATGATCGACCACGAGGCTTCGTCCATGACGAGACGATGCAGGGCAATCGCGAGGGTGCTGTTTTCGTCGACGTTAGGGGAGGTCACCGCAAACAGCGCCAACGGTTCGTTTATCCCGGTGCCGACTTTTGAAAGCAGTGCCGTGGACAGTCGAGCTTCCAGTGTTTTTCTCTGCTCGACGGGCTTACCTGAAAGGTCCGCCCAGATCAGCGGCAGTGCATTGGATATCGGTGCGATGTGGCTTTCAATACCGTTGTCGGTCTGGCTCAACTGCATTCGTAGCGCGGGGTGCAGCGTGAGAAGCTGGAACAACGCACGTCGAAACAAGCTCTGATCCAATGGCTCCCTGGTCACAATGACACGGGTAATCCAGCCTTCTTTGCCCGTGGCGGGGAGCGCGAGAAGTTGCAACTGTGCGGCGGATAACCCCGTGGGTTGTTGGGGCGGGGTTATCTCTATCGGCGTGACCTGCGGCGCCAGCGTTTGTGTAATCGGCCAGCCTTGGTCGTCACGCTGGATAGAGGCCACCCTGATCAGCTTGGGGGCCACATCGTGACGTGGCCAACGGGTTCTGACTGCTTGTTCCAGGTCCGCCATGGTCCCGCCGTTCTTCAATACCGAGAAAATTTCGAGGTGGGGGCGCACTGCCTCCTGCGGTGTAGGTTCGTATTCGATCGAACGAAGGATCTTCGTCACGCGCTCACCGTCGGAAATGCCCGCCAGTTCAGCCAAGGCGCTGTCGCGGTCCAAATGACCTAGACGAACCTCCCAGGCGGTGGGTATTTCATAGTTCGAGAATCCTTTTTCAATGCCGTGAACGGCGACGCCCACGTCATTTATCAAGCAATTGGAAGAGCAGAAACCGGTGTCTTTGGGTTCTTCCCATCCGGCTTGACTGGTGCTCAGATAATCGTAAATGTCCTGCTTTTTGGCGTCGCTGTAGCGGTAGAAGTCGATCAGGCGGACCCGGTCAAAAATCGAATTATCGTAAAACGGTTTTCCATCCAGGCCGGCATAACGCTCAACCTGATGATAGATCCTGCGGCCCTCGGCCAGTTTTGCGTCGATGGTCTGAGGGTCGAAAATATTGCGGTCATGAAAAAACTTGAGGCGTTCCTCAACGATCTGCCCACGGGACATGCCGGTGAAGATGAGGTTGATACCTCGCTGGTCAGCCAGGGTCAGGCTGTGGTCCAGAAGGGCCTTGAAGCAACCTTTGCAGACAGTGCTGTGGCGTTTGAGGCTTTGACGGAAGACCTCGCGCATCTGTGCATGCGTTCCGGTGACGTGCTCGATGTTCAGATCGCGGGTGATACGGGCAATATTGTCAAATGCCTGGCGCGAAATGAAGCCGTTGTCGAACGTGTACGTCATGACCTTCAACTGCATGTCGACCAATTGGTGCAGTACATACGTTGAATCCTTGCCGCCACTGAACAGCAGCATGCAGTCGATATCCGATCGCTTGTGCGGTTGGTTTGCCGTGACGATAGCTTGCAGCGCATCCGCGTCACTGAAATATAGGTCCAGGCGCTCTTTGTAACGATCGTAACGACGGCACTCGTTGCAAACCCCGTCCTGGTCCAAACGGATGCCGCTGACCTGGGTCGAGATCGCGCACCGGCTGCAACGCATGGGCGTTTCAGACTGCGGCGTATGCACAACCGCGACATCCGTGACAAGCCCGGAAGATCGGACGAAGTGCTCAATGGCACTTAACTCCTCGGCGGTGAACGTCAACGGCTCGGTGCTTTTCGTCGGGCTGGTCATAGTTGCTCCAGCAATTGAAGTAGCTCATCGTCATCCGCTGTCGCGGTCAGCAGGTCGGCCTCGATTTTCGCTGCCAGGCCCTGGATAGTCGGGTTATCAAGAAAGTCGCGCAATGCGATACTGATGGCGAAGGCTGCTTCAACACGTGACAGAACCTGCATGGCGAGTAACGAATGCCCACCGACTGAAAAGAAGTTCGCGGTGGTGCTGGGCGTATCGATTTGCATGAGTTCGCGCCAGATGGATGCCAGCGTGACCTCTACCGGGGTTTGCGGGGCGACGTACTGGGCGCTGTCGGCGATTTTCGGGGTAATGTCAGGCAGGGCGCTGTAGTCGATCTTACCGGTTACGGTGCGTGGAAGAATGGGCAGGAAGATGAAATGGCGCGGGATCATCGACGTCGGCAATCGCTCGCTCATCGCCCGACGCAATTCATCCTCGGGTATTTCGGGGCTGGCAACAAGGTAGGCGATGAGTTCATTCTCACCTTCGTCAAGTTTACGTTCTACCAAGGTGATGTCGCGCACGTTGGGGTGTTGGTGGAAGTTGTTTTCGATCTCACCGAGTTCAATACGGATGCCGTTTATCTTGATCTGGCGATCGCGACGCCCGATGAACTCCAATGCCCCATCGTCGAGCGTGCGACCCAGATCGCCCGTGCGGTAAACCAGGTCGTTCGGGTCACCGCTCACAGGGTTGCTCACGAACACTTCTGAGGTGAGGTCGGGCCGTTGGTAGTAACCCAGGCTCTTGAAGGGGGTGCGGATGTAGATCTCTCCAATCATGCCGATGCCGCAGGGCTTTTGCCGGTTGTCCAGTATCAGCACGCGGCAACCGTCGATCGGCTTGCCCACCGGTACACTGGCACGTTCTGCGTCTTGCTCTCGAACAGGATGAAACAACTTGATCATCGTGGTTTCAGAGGGACCGTAGAAGTTGACCAGCTCGACAGCGTTGCCGAACACCTCAAAAAAGCGTTTGACGTCAACCGGTAGCAACACGGATCCGGCTACGCAAATCCGGCGCAGGGTGTTAGGCCGTTGTGAGCGCGCCTGCAAGGTTTTAAGCAAGATGCGCAGGATGGCGGGCGTGGTGTGCATCAAGGTGATCGCCGCTTCATCCAGCCAATTCACCAGTCTTTCACCGTCGGCGACCAAGTTGCGCTCCGGTGGCAGGCACACAGTGCCACCTACATTCAGGGGGGTAAACACATCTCGCAAGAACGCGTCGAACGCCGGGGAGGTCAACTGCGAACAGCGTACGGAGTCATTCAGATTAAACGCCCGCGCTTCCCACTTGGCGAAGTGTGCAATGCTTTTGAGCCGCCCCAGAATCCCCTTGGGTTCACCAGTTGAGCCGGAGGTGAAGTAGATATAGCTCGCGGCTTCGGGGTCTTCTTCTTCGGTGCAGGGCAGTGGCGTTTCCAGGCTTCGAGGTGCGCCGATCTGAATGCTTTCGATAGAGGTCGACAGCTCAAGTTTTTGGGTGGTTGCCGCGCCATTCGCATCACACAACATCGCGACCGGGTCCGCGCTGTCGATCGCATTGCGCAGGCGTGCTGGCTGTGACTGCGGGTCCAGCGGTACAAAGATAAGGCCTTCTTTCATCGTTGCAATGATCGCGGCGATGACTTGCTTGGGCTCCGAGGAGAGCACGATCACCGGACCGGACGTTGAACCCAGGCGGCTTCTCAAATCAGCGGCAATAGCATCAGACCATTGGTCGAGGGCACCGTAGGTGAGGTCGCCCCCAGCGCTCGATAATGCGATGCTCTCGGGGTGCTGTTTTGCAAGGGTGGCAAAGATTTTCGCGGCATTAGTGGTCATGAGCAGTGTTACCTCCAAGGCATAGTCGGCACAGGGCGGTTTCCCGTATCCGCGGCCCGCAATGAGTGATTTGGCGAATAAGGAATCAATTCTTTGAGCACGATGTCGCTTGAGTCGACCGGCGCGCGCAAAAGCGTGCGCAGGCGCTTATCGGCATAGAGCTGCATCTGGTCGCGAACCCCTGGCGGCGAGGGTTCGGTGAAATTTCCATAGGCCAGCAATCCCATGGCACGGGGCTGGGTACCGAACTCCACCACGGCGCTGAAACCATCGCCACCATTGGCGATGTAGCCTGGTGTCGGGCCTGGCTGGGCAAAGTAGGTGGCGCGGATCAGCCCCAGCGGATCAGGTCCGCCATTGGCAGGCAGCCGTTGAGCGCCGGGCAACTTGAACAGTTCACCCCAGGCAACGTCCGGGGCCACGCCTGTTTCGCGCAAGCCCCGAACTGCTTCGCCAAGCAGCCCGGCGGCTTTGGCCGGCACGGCGAGGCCGCGGGGGCCGGCTAAGGGGTTTCTCGGATCGAAGGGGATCGTGAAGATATTGTCGTCACCCGGCATCAGCTTGACCCATTGGCTGAACAGCACGGCGCCGCGGCTGTCGGCATTCATTGCGCGGTCCCAGCCGGAAAGAATCCGCGCCCCTACCTGGCTATCGGGGTCACTGGCCTGGCGTCCCGCCGCAATCAAGTCGTCGAGCGTGCGCAGTGCGAGCTCGGAGCCGGTGTCGAGCTTCAGGTTCAGCAGCGCATTGAAGTCAATCGTTGGAGTGGCCTCCAGGCGCTGAATGATGCGCTGCGCGCGCAAGTTGACGAATGTGCTTGTCACCAGACCTTTCGCATAGTCTGTGGAGGACAGACGCGCGGGCTGAGTGGCTGTCCAGGGTGGGTCATTGGCGTTCTGCACCCATCCGCTTTCAGGGTCGATGACGGCGGGCAACTGCTCCAGGGGCAGCACGTCGGTCCACAGGTTTGCTCGCTTGCTTCCATCCAGAATCAGCGCGTCGCGGTGGATGTTGTTACGCGAGGCCGGGTTGCGGCCGCCGAAGTAATAGGCGATTTTTCCGTCGCGGTCAGCGTAGATGATTGAGAAAATTGCAATCTGCTGGCGCTTGAGTAGCCGGTTGAACGTTTCATGATCCTGTGCACGTGCCATATCGCGGTATTGAGTTAGCGTGTGGGCCGCGTCCTTGCCGGTGACCCAGAGCGCGAGTGCCCGGTCCTTGTTGCGGGCGACCACCGGCCCGAAGAGGCTGTCGCTGAAGGTGATGAGTTTGTCTATGAACTCACCCGAAGGCTGGCGCAAACGAATGGTTTCGGTGCGGGTCTGGAACGCCGTCGGTTCGCCGTCGAGCAGGTATCCATCGCCTTTGAGTTTGAGCTCATACAGGTAATAGCTATGCATGGGGTTGACAGTATGTGTCCAGCCCAGTTTCTGATTGAATCCGATAACTTGCGTGGGCAGGCCGAGCAGGCTCACGCCGTAGAAGTTTCCGTGGGGCGTCACCGACTCATATTCGAACCATCGCACCAGGTCGGACCAAGGCAAGTGCGGGTTACTCAGCAGCAGGGCGGCGCTGCCTGATTTTCGGGGGGCAATGGCAACGGCGTTGGAACCGCGATTCTGCACACTGGCGATCGCCGGCTCTGCGCCCGCACGCCAGGCGCGGGTGTCATCGCCAACCTTGGCCGCTGAGACGGCAAAATCGTAAAGCATCACGTGCGCCAAGCGCGCCAGCACATCGACAGCCTGAATCGGCAACACCGCCCGCAACTCATCATCGATCTCGCCGCGATGCGCCGTCGCGTAGTCGTTAATCCCGTCGGCAAAAGATTGCAGGCTTTCGCGCTCAACGGGCTGCTGTTGCTCCCACCATTGAAGCGCGGTGCTGGCAATGCCCATCTGGTGGACCCAGCGATCCTGCGCCAGCGCGTAATCCAATTGCAGTTGGCCTGGTGTTTCGGCCAGCCGTCCGCGCGAACGGGCCATCAGCGTCAGCACCGCATTGGCGTGGCTGCGCATCTGTGTCCAACCTGCAGCATACGCCAGCGCGTTCTCGGAGCTGGCCTCTATGTGCGGCACACCCCAACTATCCCAGGTGACGGGAATCTGCTCCCGGGCAGGGGCGGCGCGGAGAAAAGGCGACGTGAAAATGACGACACAAATAACAGCGAGCAGACGATTGCCAGTGATCCCCATAAATTACACCTCCCTGTGTCTCGCATCCGCAGATCCGTCTAGTCACGGGGCCATCCCCTAGGTACAGGTACAGCCCTGATGTGAAGCTGTCATGTTTGAACCCCGCTATCGCGAGATGCTCGAGGCTAGTACAGGTTCGTGAGTTGTGCCAATAGAAGAATCTCGATCAGGGATGCTTGATGGCACGAATGGTCAATACAATTTTTAAAGAAAAAATGCTTTTTTTACAAATTGAACTACTTTTGTTTTTCGATATGGGGCTACATTAAGTCCCCGTAACGGCCTGAGGCCGACACGGCGATGGTCATCCCTGAGGGCGAGTGCGTCAGACGACGCCCCAGGTTCACAAGGAGCAGTGAAATCGATGGTAGATCAGCTTCAATTCCCCGTTGACTCACAGCCGTTGCCGGTTAAGGCTCAGGCTCAGGACATTTATCCGCTGACCTTCCTGCAAGAAGGTCTGTTATTTCACTCTCTGCAAGACGGCGCAGAGTGTGACTATCTTGTGCAAGTTTCTTGTCGCCTCAACGGCGTCGACCCTGAGCGCTGGCGTGCAGCCTGGGGGCAGGTCGCCAGTGGCGTCGACACCCTCAAGACCGCCTTTGCTTGGCGCAATGTCTCCCCACCGATGCAGATCGTGGCGCGTGACGTTCCATTGCAATGGACGCTGATCGACTGCAGTAGCCAACCCGCCACAGAGCAGGAGCGCCAGTTCGACAGCTACCTTGAAAAAGATCGTGTCAGCCGTTTCAACCTGTCTCGTCCACCCCTGCATCGAATGGCCGTGTTTATTCTGGGCGACGGCGCATTGCGGTTTGTGTGGACGTACCATCATCTGATCCTCGACGCCTGGTCGGCCGCCATCCTGCTCGGTTGGGTCATGGACACCTACCTGACCGGCAGCCATCCCCCCAGCGCGCCGTTCAAGACCTACGTCGGCTGGGTCCAGAAGCGCGATACCACCCAGGCGCGGGACTATTGGTCGAACCTATTTGCCGAGCCCGCGCTGGTGTCGAGCCCACCATTTCTACAGCCTTCATCTGAAGTCGCCGAGCGTCAGCCGCAGCGCCTTAAACGCGTACTTTCACAGCTCAGCACCACACAAATCGCACAGGCCGTCGTTGCCCGCCGCCTGACCTTGGCCACCTTGGTTCAGGCAGCATGGGCGTTGACCTTGCGTGATTTCAGCCTGTGTGAAGACATCACGTTTGGCTGGGTGATTGCCGACCGCTCGGTAGATCTGAAAGGGATCGACAGTATGGTCGGGCTGATGGTCAACACCGTGCCCATGCGCTTGCGCTGCAACCCGGCGACGGCTGCCGGTGCGTTTCTCGATGAGGTCCAGGCCTCATCGACCCTCGCCTGGGACAACGGCCGGTTGCCGCTGACAGAGATTCACGAGATAGCCGGGCTCTCTGCAGGGGAGGCGTTGTTCGAGACGGTCGTGGTGTTTGAAAACCTGCCCCCCCTGCGGGATGGCACCGCTAACGGCGTCAGCGTAGAAGACCGGCGCGCATTCTGGCGAACCAGCTACCCCATCAGCCTGATGGTTGCGCCCGGGCCCTGTCTGAAACTCGAGATTGCCTATAACGCAGCACAGGTAGAGGAGGGCGCAGTGGCTGCGCTGTTGGCGCGCATGCAAGCATACGTTGTGGCCTTGGTTGGGTTGCCGGATCAGCCGATCGGCGCACTGGTGGAACAGGCGCCTGCGTTCAAGTGGCAAGGGGCCCAGCAGCCGCTTGGCGAGCATGGGCTGCGCGTGCAACTGGGGGTTCGGTTGGCCGCACGGGGGCAGTCGACGGCACTGCAGTGGGGGGATGATTGCTGTATGTCGGCTGCCGAGTTGGCCGAGCGCAGCGAGGCAATGGCAACGCGATTGCGGGCATTGGGCCTCCAACCGGGACAACTGGTCGGCACCCATCTGGATCGTGATGCCGGGCAGGTCGTCGCGTTGTTGGCGTTGATTAAACTGGGCTGTCCGTTTTTGGCAATCGATCGTTGCTTGCCGTTGGAGCGCAAGCAGTACCTGGTCGCGGACAGCGGTGTCGGGTTGATCCTTGGTCAATTGGGTGATGACCTGCAACTGAACAATGTGCAGTGGGCAGCTGTGGATGCATCGGGCGAGTGGATCGCGGCACCTGACTGTGTGACGGGCGGCACGAAGCTGGCAGGCAATGCAGCCTATCTGATGTACACCTCTGGCTCGACCGGGCAGCCTAAGGGCGTGATCGTACCGGCCCAGGCGCTGGAAAACGTGTTGATCAGTTTTACCCAGTCTCCGGGCCTAGCCGAGCACGACCGGTTCCTCGCGTTGACCACCCTCTCATTTGATATTTCCTTGCTGGAGATTTTCGCCCCGCTGTGGAGCGGAGCATTGCTATTACTCGCACCGAGTGAGCTGGGCCGAGACCCGCAACGGCTAGGTCAGATGATTGCTCGCACTGCCCCGAGCGTGATGCAGGCGACGCCCTCCATATGGCGACTGTTGCTGCAGCAGGGCTGGGAGGGCAGTCTGCAGATGCGTGCCTGGTGCGGAGGCGAAGCGCTGGAACGGGAGCTGGCTGACCGCTTGCTGCCCCATGTGAACCAACTATGGAATCTCTACGGGCCGACCGAAGCGACGATCTGGGCGATGGTCGAACAGGTCGGCAGGCAGGCCCAACCAACTTACCTGGGCACGCCGATTAATAACATGCGGGCCTATGTGCTGGACGCCCACGGTCATCACGTTCCGATGGGAGGCCGGGGCCGATTGTTCCTCGCCGGGCAAGGGCTGGCTTGCGGCTATCACAGCCGCCCCGAGGCCACGCAGGCGGTATTCGTGGCCGATCCCTTTACGGCGGAAGCGCCGTCCTTGATGTACTGCACGGGCGATATCGTGCATATCAACGAGCAAGGACGGCTGCGTTACTTGGGGCGAAACGATGGCCAGATCAAGTTTCGCGGTATCCGCCTGGAGTTGGCTGAGGTCGAGGCCGCCTTGAACCGGCACCCGGCAGTGGTGGCCGCCGCTGCAAAACTCTGGCCCGACGCACAGGGTCACTACGAGTTGGCCGGCTACATTGTTTGCCGGACCCCGGTCAGTCATGAGGACGTACGCACCGCCGCAGCCGCTGTTTTGCCGCCGGGGGCCGCACCGGCCTGCATCATTGAGCTAGACCGCTTGCCGCTATCGCCTGCCGGCAAGGTCGATCGCAAACGCCTGCCTGCACCAAGCCAGGGGGTCCAAGCATCCGACGAACGCCTGCACCGCTCACAGGTCAGCGAAGTAGTTGCCGCCACTTGGAGCAAGGTGCTGGGCATGCGCTCGGTCGGCCAGGACGAAGATTTTTTTGCCTTGGGTGGCCATTCGCTGAAAGTGGTCGCGGTGACCTCGTTGCTCAACAGGCTGTTTGGAACGTCAATTGCGCTGGTGGACTTGTTTCGGGCGCCGACCTTAAAAGCCTATGTCGCCCGGGTCGAACACCTCGTCAATCACCATTGCGGGGTAGCGCTTGCGGCGCCACGCGTGGTCGACCGCGATGTGTGGCGTCCACTATCATCTTCGCAACGTCAGCTCTGGTTCGCCATCCACGCCGATAAAGAGCGGCGGGCATTTCAGTTGACCTGCGCGCTGCAAATTGACGGCGCGCTGGATGGGCAGGTGCTCAGCCAGGCCGTTGAGCAGTTGCAGCAACGCCATGGCGCACTACGCACGGTTTTCCGCGAACATGCCGGTGAACCGCAACAGAAAGTCCTGGCCTCACCCCAGCGCACGCTACGCCTATGGGACGTTGCAGAGCAGGAACCGGCGCTGGCCCAGCTCACGCTTGAGGCCTTGCCATTAACGCAAGGGCCGCCGTTGCAATTCGTTTTGGTCAGGCAGTCTGCGACCCGGGCGGTCTGTGTGCTGATCATCCACCACCTGCTGGTAGACGAATGGTCGCTTGGGGTATTGGTCGAGGATTTGAGCGAACTCTACAGCGCGATACACGCAGGCGCAGCCTTGCCGATACAGGCGGCCAAGGTTGATTTTGTTGATTTTGTTGATTATGTCGCCGATGAACTCGAACAATCCGAGGCGCCTGGCCGCCGTGTCGACCTGGAGTATTGGGCCCGGCAACTGCATCAACTGCGCCCCACACGCCTGAGCCCGGATCGCCTTGGCGCGACTCACCGGGTGTCAAGTGGGGGGCACGTACGCATTGATCTCGACGCGACGCTGCGGGGGCATCTGGAGCGCGTAGCCGCCGCGCGCGCGATCACCCCCTTTGTGGCATTGCTGTCCGGCGTCTACATCGTGCTGCAGCGCTATGGCATGGGCGAAGACATTTGCCTGGGCGTGATGGATGCCGGTCGCACTCGATCCGGGATGGAGCGTGTGGTCGGGCTGTTCGCTCGCGCGCTCCCCATTCGTCTGCACATGGATGAAAGCGAGTTGCTGGAAATCTTGATGCGCCGCGTCCAGTCAACATTGCTGGACGCGTCGATCCACGCCAATACACCCCTCGATGAAATCGTCCGGGGCCTGGAGTTGTCAGGCGCACGCGGGCGAAATCCGCTGTTCAATATCTTGATCGTCATGCAAAACATGTTGGGCGGCACGAGCACCTTTGGAGGCATGCAGGCCCGCCCGGTTGCGGTTGACAGCGGCGTGTCCGAGTTCGATCTGCTGATCGAGATATTTACCTGTGACAATGGCTACGGCATACGCATGGTTTACGACCGGGACCGCTTCGAGGCCGGCAGAATCAACGAGTTTGCCCAGCGCCTGGAGCGTACCTTGTTGCAAATAGCCGATAACCCGCTGGCGCAAGTAGGCGATATTAGCTTGCTGGGGCCGGGCGAAGTCGACTCCTTGCGTCAAGCCTTTGCTTCGGAGGCGCCATGATGCCCAGTCGCCAGGAGTTGCTGCAGGAAAAACTGCGTGCGTTGAACCCCGTGCAAAGGCGCCTGTTCCTCGATGCGGTGGGCGAGCGCCTGAAGGCCCAGCGATTGACGATCCCTCGGCGCGAACGCAGTGATCGCTTCAGCCTTTCGTTCTCCCAGCGACGGCTTTGGTACATCTATCAGTCCAACCCCGCCAGCACGATGTACAACATGCCTGAGTGCGTGCGCTTGCGTGGGGCCTTGGATCTGGCGGTGTTCCAGGCCGCCTTTAACGATGTCGTCGCACGGCATGAAAGTTTGCGCGTGACCTTTCGCAATACGCCGCAAGGGCCGGTCCAGATGGTGAACAAGCAGTCTGACTGCGCCATCGAGGTGGTGGACCTTTCGGGCTTGAACGGGGAGCAGTTGGAGGCGCAGGCGCGTGAGCTACTGTTCGAGATTTCCGACCGGCCATTTGACCTGAGTTGCGGCCCGGTCGTACGCCTGTCACTGATAAAAATGGCCGACGACCATCACTTCCTGTTGATCAACATGCACCACATCGTCAGTGACGGGTGGTCCATGGGCGTTTTTGCACGGGATTTTTCTGCCTTTGTGGCGGCGCGCTTGCAGGGGATAGAGCCCCAACTCCCGCCGCTGGCAATCGGCTTCGGCGACTTTGTGGAGTGGCAGATAGAGCGCTTGAATGGGCCTGTGATGGACCAGCAAATGGCCTACTGGCAGCCAAGGCTCAAACAGGTTGAAGAGCTGGTATTACCTTTTGATCGCTTGCCGACGGCGTCGACGACCGAGCGCGGTGGGTTTGAGTACATTCTTTTTGATCGAACCTTGGCCGACGCTATCAATGGCTGCGCTCGGCAGTGCGGAGTGACGTTGTACATGATGTTGCTCGCCGCGTTCTGTGTGCTGCTGCACCGGCAATCGTTGCAAAGCAGCATCACCGTGGGCTCACCTACGGCGGGCAGGGTGCGCGCCGAAACCGATAACCTGATCGGCTTTTTTGCCAACACCTTGTTAATCACCTCGGAGGTGCGACCGGACATGAGTTTTCGCGAGGTTGCACTGGGGGTGCGACAGGCAGCGCTGGGGGCCTTCAACCATGATGAAACGCCCTTCGAAAAGCTGGTTGAAACCCTGCGCCCGGATCGCGACTCGGCACGCAGTGCGTTGTTCCAGGTCATGTTCATCCTGCAAAACACGCAAAAACCGGCGCTCAATTTGCCTGGCCTGATCACCGAGCCCTTTGCCGCCGGCAGCCTGTCGGTGAAGTTTGACATGCTTATCGAGTTTTATGAGTCGCCGCAAGGCATCACCGGGTGGCTGGGCTACCGTCGCGACTTGTTTGATGAACGAACCTGCAAGCGCTTTGCGGACAATTATCACCGTTTGCTTACGTCGATTATTACCGACCCGGACCAGCTCGTGTCTGAACTATCCGTGGACGTCGAGCCGGCCTTGTCGGCTTTCAACGATGACCTGGACACCGAGTTTTAGAGCTTAATTATTGGCTTGAGGGCATTTGGCACATGTGTGGAATTGCTGGATTCATGGATTTATCCGGTCAGGCAAACGCAGCGCCCAGCGTGCTGGACTCGATGTTGCGAGCATTGATTCATCGCGGGCCGGATTCGCAAGGTACCTGGGTGGAGGGGAGCCGAGCTATTGGTATGCGGCGCCTGGCAATCATCGACCCACAAGGCAGCGAGCAGCCGCTCTTTAATGAGGACCGCTCTCTGGCACTGGTGGGCAATGGCGAGATTTATAACTACATCGAATTGCGCGAGCGGCTGAAGGCTCGCGGCCACATCTTTCGCACCCATGGCGATATGGAAGTGGTCCTGCACCTGTTCGAGGAATACGGCGCGGACATGACCGACCATCTCAATGGCCAGTTTTCGTTGGCGTTGCTGGAGCGTCAAAGCGGTCGGTTGTGGCTGTTTCGTGATCCCATGGGGATTACGCCGTTGCATTACGCGGTGTTCGGTAACACCTTTGTATTCGCGTCCGAAATCAAGGCCATCCTGCAACACCCGGCAGCCTCCCGGGCGATCGACCCTATTGGCCTGGATCAAGCGCTGTGTTTCCCGGGGCTGGTAAGCCCGCGCACGCTGTTCAGCGGCGTTCGCAGCTTACCGGCGGGGCATCGCCTGCTGGTCGACGGTACGGCTATCACGCAGGCGGTGTTTTGGGATATGGAGTATCCACTGCAGGGTGAGTCGTCAGCGTTTACCGATGAAACGGCGGCCGTCGAGCAGTTTCTCGGGCTGTTCGATGCGGCAGTCAAGCGTCGCCTGCGCGCCGATGTACCCGTGGGCCTTTACCTCAGCGGCGGCCTTGATTCGTCTTTTCTGGGGGCGTCGATAAAGGCCGTCGCGCCTGATCATGAGTTGACTACTTTTTCGGTGGTCTTCCCCGAGAATAGAGCGATCAACGAGCGCATTTTCCAAACGTTGATGGTGCGCCAACTGGGCAGTCACCACATAGAAATCCCGTTCGAGCCCGCACGCATCGCCGACCATTTGCATGAGATGGTCTGGCATAGCGAATGCCCGGTGAAGGAGACCTATAACACCTGCACCATGGCCATGTCCTCGGCGGCGCGGGCTCACGGTATTCCCGTGGTACTGGGTGGGGAGGGTGCCGACGAGTTATTGGCCGGCTACCCGGGGTATCGTTTCGACGCCTTTAATCAGCAGCGGGGGGCTGAAGGCCTGAGCCAGGAGGAGGCCTTTGCCCGAGAACGATTGTGGGGCAGCAGTGCGGTGCGCTACGAACGCCAGTACGGCGACTATCGCGGGTTTCGCCGACGGTTTTTATCCAGGGATCTGGAGCAACACCTAGTCGCCGAGGATTGTCTGTCCAGCCCGGTCATCGACGTGTCCAAAGTGCTGGGGCGCCATCCAGTCAATCAACGTTCCTACTTGGATATGAAGCTGCGGCTGGCTGACCATCTGCTCGGCGATCACGGCGATCGGATGAACATGATGTCTTCGATTGAAGGCCGCTTTCCGTTCCTGGACCGCGAGGTCGTGGACTTCTTACGCCAGCTTCCGCCGCACTTCAAACTCAAGGGCATGGATGAAAAATACCTGTTGAAGCTGTCCGCAGCCGGGCGTGTGCCGAACGCGATCATTCGCCGGGAAAAATTCGGTTTCCGTGCGCCTGGTTCGAGTTACCTGCTCGCGCAAAACAAAGCGTGGATATACGAAGCGCTTTCGCCTGAGCGCATTGCTAGGGAAGGTTTCTTCGACCCCGCTGCGATTGCGGCCGAACTGCAACGGCTGCAGCATACCCCCGTCGGTGCTAACCCGCATGCCGACGACGACATTGTGCTGTTTGCGCTGACCTTTTCGATCTTATTGGAGAAATTCGCTATCAAGGGACTGTAAAGGCTGACCACCGCTCATCAGGTTATACGCGATTAATCGGGAAGACTGAACTCGGTTAGTGCATTAGATACTGGCGGATTGCCCGTAACTGATAGGCACGGAAAGACTGTGGCCACTTAATAATAAGCTCTGCCTAATTATTCCGTAAAGGTGGGATCCTTAATATGTTATATCTTTGTAGTGTGGCTTTATTTTTATAAAATAAATTGCTCAAATCCTTCTTCTGCAGCTGCGTTTTATTGACGTAATGGAGTCTATAAAACCGTTAAATCCCATAAATAGAGGGCCTCTTCTACCGTGTTGAAATTATTTCATAATATGAAAATTTCCTACACTAGTCGCTTGACAGGATTGGATCCATTGTCTAAAAAGTAGCAGGCGAGTTACCCCTCGCGCTGTATAGGACCGCTTGTCTTTCCCGCATTACAAGTTGCACCATGGGGCTAGCAAGCGGTTTGCTCTGTATTTAACTTTCGTTTCAAAGCCGTCTCAAACCATTAAGGAGAGACAACTATGCACTTGAAATCAGTTATACAAACGCAAGAGAGCACTACGTCTGATATTCCAACCTCACCCGTTGCTTATCGTGCTGCCAGCCTGCGCCAGCAGGCCGCCCGCAACAACGATGGCCACGATCTTTCGCAGCAGGATTTCAGCGGTGCCGATCTGTCCCGCCTGCGTCTGCGTGCGAGCAACCTGAGTGGCAGCAAACTCTCGCAGGCCAACTTGGCCGAAGGGCGTTTCGAGTCCAGCGTTTTCACCGGTGCGGATCTCACTGAGTCCAATCTGTCGAAAGCGGTACTGCGCGGCAGCAATTTCGAAGGTGCAACACTGTCGGGCGCAACACTCGACGGTGCCGTCTTCGAAGATGCTCGACTCACTGCGGCCTTGATGTCTGGCGTAAGTGCTCAGCAGGTTTCTTTCCGCCGTTCTTCGGCAGACGGAGCCAACCTATCCCAAGCAAATCTGTCGGGCTCGGATTTCTCTGACGCCTCCCTGGCATCGGCTGATATGGATCACGCCTCTCTGGTAAACGGCAACTTTTGCCGTACCAACCTTGAGAGCGCGAACCTGCAGGCTGCTGACTTAGTCAAGGCGTTCCTGGGCCAGGCCGTGATGATTGGTGCCAACCTGTCCGGTGCCGACCTGAGCGGGGCGGACCTGCGCTTTGCCAACCTGCGGGGTGCGGACCTGCGTGATGCCAACCTGAGCGACGCCATCCTGACTGAGGCTTGCCTCGATGGTGCCGATTTGCGCGGTGTGCAGTGGGCCGGCGCAACGTTTGCCGGTACCGGCTTCAAGGGTGCTCAACTGGATGACCTGCTCGTACAGCACCTGACAGTGGGTGAAGTTAAAGGCAGTACATCCAGAGGCGTCATGGGTGTCTTCAATGACATCGTCGTCGCCGGGAAAGGCGGTGGTGGCGGTGGCGGTAACGCCTGATAGCCACCGGCTGTTTTAACGCCTGNTTGGGGTGTGAAACGCGATTCGAATTTTTCAAGGAGCGAACATTGCCCACCCGTCTTGCGCAAGCCCTGGCACATCACGCCCGTTTGGTGCCTGATCAGGTGGCGTTTCGTTTTCTGAATACACAAGGCATCGAGGTCGATAGCCTGACCTACGAAACCCTTGCCCGGCAGGTCAGCACAATGGCTGGCGGGCTTCTGGCCCGGGGCTTGCGCCCTGGCCAGCCGATTGTTTTGGCGTGTAGCAAACCTGCGCAATTCATTCGTGCTTTTCTGGCCATCGTGCACGCCGGCGGTATTGCCGTGCCGAATCCCGTCAATGGGCGCCGTCAAGGCCGACTGGCCCATGTATTGGCTGACTGCCGGCCTTTTGCTCTGTTGCTTAGCGATGCGGCGAGTGTCGCCCGGCATCCCGAGGCCCAGATCGACACCCAACTGCTGGCGCTGGATGAACTGGCCGGCATCGCCGTACCGCCGTTCAACGCAAGCGCAGAGGATGTCTGTTTTATTCAATACACCTCCGGGTCCACGAGCGCGCCCAAGGGCGTGGTGGTCACTCACCGTCAACTGGCCGCCAACTCGCAGATGATCGCCGCCGTGTTCGGCCACGACGCCGGCACTCGGTTCGCCAGCTGGTTGCCCTTATTCCATGACATGGGTCTAGTCGGGGCAGCCTTGCATCCGTTGTTGATCGGGGCGCAGGCTATTTTGATGCCGACCGAGGGGTTTCAGGAACGCCCGGAGCGATGGCTGAAGATGATCTCCGATTATCAAGCTCATACCAGCGGCGCCCCAGACTTTGCCTATCGACTCTGCGCGGCCATTGACGAGCCGGGGCGCCTTGAAGGGATTGACCTGTCTTCCTGGCGCGTGGCCTATAACGGCGCAGAGCCGGTGAGCGCCAAAACCCTGCAGCGTTTTACCGCGACCATGGCGGCCCATGGGTTTGACCCCAAGGCATGGTTGCCATGTTATGGGTTGGCGGAAACCACCTTGCTCAGCGCAGGCCACCGTCAACATTCGCTGGCGCACGCCGGCCGCTTTTGTCGCGAGGCCCTGGAGAGTGGCCGCGCTGTCGCGCCCGTGGGCGGGCAACCCGCCACGGAGATTGTCAGCTGCGGCGCAGCGGCACCCGGGGCCGACATCCGCATCGTCGACCCGACCTCCCTAAGCCCCTTGGCCGATGGCTGCGTCGGTGAAATCTGGGTCGCCGGGGAACATGTGGCGAGCCGGTACTGGGGGACTGGGACCGAGGCTTTCGGGGCAACACTTGCAGCCAACCCGCTGGCGTCCTATCTGCGCACCGGTGACTTGGGCTTTCTGGCAAATAATCAACTGTATGTCACGGGCCGTCTCAAGGACCTGATGATCATTGCCGGGCGCAACCTGTATCCGGCAGACATTGAAGCGCTTGCTCGCGAAGCGCACCCACTGTTGGCACAGGCGCGGCTCGTCGCAGTGGCACTGACCCGCGAGCAGTTCAGCGCGTGCATGGGGCGTGTGTCGTTGCAGGCATTGGATACCGAACAGTTGGTGTTGATTGCCGAACTGCCGGTCCTGCCGGTAGCGATTGGGCTGCAACAGCTCGTCCAGGCGGTTGTACACGCGTGTGAACATCCGTTAGGGGCGATCATATGGGTGGCCAGGGCCGATATCAGTGTCACCACCAGCGGAAAGATTCAACGTGTCGAAGCCCTGCGCAAACTGCTTGAGCACAAATACCGGGTCCGCTCGGTCTGGCTCTCGCCGTCCGTGGGCGATAGCCTCGATGGCGCGCTGGCCAGCTTGGCCCAAACCTTGGGTGCCCGCAGGACGCAGAGCACGGTCACCGCGGCGTTGGCGGAGGTGTTCAGCATCGCTGCCAGTTTGCCAGCGCCGCTGGCCGCTGATTTGCCCCTGCTGGCCGTTGGGTTGAGTTCACTTGCGGCGACCCACCTGTTTGCCAGATTGTCCGAGGCGACCCACATTCGGGTTTCTCCGGCGCCGTTATACGAAGGATGGAGCCTGGCCCAACTTGGCGCTTGGCTTCGTCAACAGCCGCAGGTGCGGTCACCAGCCCGCGCCACGCCCGCTAGCCTGCTCGCCGGGCAGCAGGCCATTGTGCAACGCCGTACGGAGCGGGGCGATGGTGCTTACTCACTGGCATTCGCCATCAGCGGCCCGGCCCCGGCGATTGATCAGGTAACAACGCTCGCCGTGCAGTTGCCCAACTACATGGAGGCGATGGGTCTGCGCGTCAACACCACAGTCGCCGGCCCCGGTTTTACCTGGGATGACACACCGGCGCCGGTTCCAGTGACGCATTTCACCGGATCGGCGCAGGCGTTTTTGACTGCACGCTGTGCCGAGGCTTTTGACCTGACGCAGGGGCCTTTACAACTGGTGCGAATCCACGCCGAATCCGCAGAAACGCTTCTGGTGCGGGTGCATCACATTGCGGCGGACTTCTGGGGGATGCTGTGGATCGCACGTTACCTGGTGCAGCCCAGCGGCAAGCAGCCCGTGGCGCGACAACCCGTGGCGCGACAACCCGAGGCGCCGCCGGTCGACAGCGCCGACCTCGCGCACTGGCGCGATGAGCTGGCGGCGTTCAACCCGGTCCAACTGCCACGCGAGCGCAGCATCGTGCCGGCGCCGGCGCCCCATTGTGTCCCGTTCACCCTGGCCCAAACGCCCCTCGACCGCCTTGGCCAGGCCACAGGGCAGACGCCGTTCGTGGTGCTGCTGACCTGCCTGTTTGCGCTCGTGCAGCGCTGCACCGGTCACTGGGACGGCGCGGTCGGTGTACCGGTCAGCGATACCTCGGGAGGTCGACAGGGGTACGGCATCAGGGTGGTGCCCATCAGGGCGCAACTGGCACCTTCACACGTCTTTGCAGAGGCCGCCCGTCACATCGGCCACAAAATCGCGAGGGCCTTGATCCATGACAGCGCCTCCCTTGAACAGATCACTGCGCAATGGCGCCAGGCGCGCACCGAGGCCGGTAGCTTGTTTGAAATCGCGACGGTTCATCTGCCTGCGGTGGCGGACGTGCCGCCGTCATGGCGACGTTTGATTTTGCGTGATGGGCGCAGCCAAGTGCAAGTGGACGGTTTGACACTGTCCTGCGATGGCCTGGGGCCGCATGCCTTGGAGCAGCCGATCGAAATTGTCAGCTGTGAGACATCCGCCGGGGTGGAGGGTGTGGTCCGCGTCGACGCGGGTTGTTTCAGCGCCGCGACCGCAAGGCGGATTGCGCAGGGCCTTGAGCAGATACTTGCGGCGGCTGCGCAGAATCCGGCGATGGCGTTACAGGCATTGGTCGATCAAAGCACCGACCGTGGCTGGCAGGCGGCGCCGGGAATCAATACCGCGGCGCGCAGCTTGCCGGCCATGATCAGCGAATGGGCGAAGTCCCACGCCGATTTGCCGGCTATCCAAACGCCTGAAGAAACGTTGAGTTACCAGCAACTCGAAGAGGCCAGCAACCGCCTGGCGCGGCAGATTTTGCAGCGGTTCAAGCCTACCCTGATTGCAGTACGCAGCGGTAAGCCAAGCGAGTGGCTGGTGGGTGTACTGGCGGGCATGAAGACCGGCGCGGCGATCCTGCCGCTCGACAGCAGCTTGCCCACTCAGCGCCTACAAGCCCTGCTGAGGCTGAGCGGCAGCGATCTGTTGCTGGACAGCGAGCTTGCCGGCGAGCGGGTGTTACCCGTCGATGAGGTGCCGAGGATGAGCCTTTCCCAGCCTGACACCAGGGCGCAACTCGAGCACATCACGTTGCCGGAGATACCCATCGACAGCCACGCTTACCTGATCTTCACTTCAGGCTCCACCGGCCAGCCCAAGGGTGTTCGGCAGACGCACAAAACCTTCGGTCATTTTCTGCAGTGGCAGGCTCAGTCCCTTGACATGGCGCCAGGCGCTCGGGTCGCACAGATTGCTGCGCCTGGGTTCGATGTGGCTCTGTGCGAGATATTTGGCGCGCTGTGCCACGGTGCGACGTTGGTGATGCCGCAGCGTACCGTCGACTTGGCCCCAAGCCGGTTGCTGCAGTGGCTCGATGACGCCGCAATCACCACTGTGCAGATCACTCCCAGCCGGTTGGACGAGATGCTGCGCGGCAGCAGCGGTTGGCCCCGCGCCTTGAAAACTCTGGCCACCGTCGGTGAGCCGCTACGCCTTACGCTGGCCGGCGAACTGCTCAAGCGCGGTGGGCCGCCATTGAAATTGATCAATATTTATGGGCCTACCGAAACCGTCGCAGCTTGCTGGCACCAGGTCACGGCCGCAGACCTTCAGCGCGTGCGTATTCCTGTAGGCCGGCCGATTCCCGGACGCGCCGTTGAAGTGCGGGACACGGCGGGCCTTCCTGTGCCGGTTGGTGTTCAAGGCGAGATCTATTTGCGCACGGCGGATATGAGTGATGGTTACACCGGCGCCACTGGCGACGCAGGATTTGTGCTATCGCCCTCGCGCGCGGCCGATGGCTGCGGGCTCTACCGCACGGGGGATATCGGACGCTGGACGGCAGACGCAGTACTCGAAGTGCTGGGCCGCCTGGACAACCAGGTCAAGTTCAAGGGCGTGCGCATCGAATTGGAGGAGGTGGAGAGTGCGCTTGCCTTGCACCCCGCCGTGCACGCTGCCGTAGCGTCTGTGCGCCAGGTGGAAGCAACCCCCAGGCTGATCGCCTATATCGAGGCGGACGAGGGCACATTGGTGGCGGATGTACGTCGCTTCGCGCTCAACCATTTGCCGTTGGTGGCAGTGCCGTCGTTGATCGTCGTCGTCGCGCATTTACCGCGAACACCCAACGGCAAACTGGATCGTCGCGCACTGGCCGCCTGGGAACTCCCGCAGCCTGCTGCGACACCCGTGGATGCAGGTCTGTCGCCGAATCTGTTGCGCCTGCAAGGAACGATTGCGGCCCTGTGGCAAGAAGTGTTGCCCCATGAGGAAGCCCCAGGTGCCGACACCGACTTTTTTGGCATGGGCGGGCATTCCATTCACGCCATGCAAATGCTGAATCTGCTCAAGACTAGAACCGGGGTCGCCATCGGCCTGGCGCAGTTTCTGGCTGAACCCACGGTATCGGCGCTTGCCAGCCTGGTAGACAGCTACCTAACGCTTACACGCCCAGCAGAGGTCAACTGATGTCACACGTACTCCCAATCGTCATCGATGACAATTTTTTAAGCCCACAGGACCTGGTATCTGCCGCGCGCAGTGGTTGCAGCCTGCGCCTGCATACCGGCGTAGTGGATAAAATCGACCGTGCACACCGCTTTGTGCTCGAGATCGCCGGCGCCGAGGCGCTGCACTACGGGATCAATACCGGCTTCGGCTCATTGTGCACCACGCATATCGACCCGGCTGACTTGTCCACGCTGCAGCACAACCTGCTGAAATCCCACGCCTGTGGCGTAGGCCCAACGGTGAGCGAAGAGGTCAGTCGCGTAGTGACGCTGATCAAGCTGCTGACGTTTCGCACCGGTAACAGTGGTGTGAGCCTGTCGACCGTCAATCGGATAATTGATCTTTGGAACCACGGCGTCGTTGGCGCCATCGCCCAGAAAGGCACCGTGGGTGCCAGCGGCGACCTGGCGCCCCTGGCCCATTTGTTCCTGCCACTGATTGGTCTGGGCCAAGTCTGGCATCGCGGCGTGCTGCGCCCCTCTCGTGAGGTCATGGACGAGCTGAAGTTGGCCCCCTTGACCCTGCAGCCCAAGGACGGCCTGTGCCTGACCAACGGCGTGCAGTACCTCAATGCCTGGGGCGCGTTGTCCACGGTCAGGGCCAAACGCCTGGTGGCGCTGGCCGATCTGTGTGCGGCCATGAGCATGATGGGCTTCAGCGCCGCCCGCAGCTTTATTGACGCACAAATTCACCAGACCTCCCTGCATCCGGAACGCGGACACGTCGCACTGCATCTGCGTACGCTCACCCACGGCAGCAACCATGCGGACTTGCCACACTGCAATCCGGCCATGGAGGATCCTTACTCCTTCCGCTGTGCGCCACAGGTACATGGTGCGGCGCGCCAAGTCGTGGGGTATCTCGAAACAGTCATCGGCAACGAGTGCAACAGCGTGTCGGATAACCCGTTGGTGTTTCCCGACACCCGGCAAATCCTCACCTGCGGCAATCTGCATGGGCAATCGACGGCGTTCGCACTGGATTTCGCGGCCATCGGCATCACGGACTTGTCCAACATCTCAGAGCGTCGCACCTACCAGTTGCTGTCCGGCCAGAATGGTTTGCCAGGTTTTTTGGTGGCCAAACCGGGCCTGAATTCGGGTTTTATGGTAGTGCAATACACCAGTGCCGCGCTGCTCAATGAAAGCAAGGTGCTCTCCAACCCGGCCTCGGTCGACACCATTCCTACCTGCCACCTGCAGGAGGACCACGTGAGCATGGGCGGCACCTCGGCCTACAAGCTCCAGACCATCCTGGACAACTGTGAAACGATTCTTGCCATCGAGCTGATGACGGCGTGCCAGGCCATCGACATGAACCCTGGCCTGCAGTTGTCCGAGCGGGGACGTGCCATCTACGAAGCCGTGCGCGAGGAAATACCGTTCGTCAAAGAGGACCACTTGATGGCAGACCTCATCAGCAAGTCCCGGGACCTGTGCCAACACTCAACGGTGATCGCCCAGCAACTGGCTGAGATGCAAGCCCAATGAGTGAAGGCCAACCATTCCTGAGTGCGCAGGCGCGAGGGCCGGCCAACGCCGGGCAGGAGGGGCTCTGGGTGGTGCAGTCGATCGGACGCGCCGGCACTGCCTACCAGGAAGTGTTGGCATTGAACCTGGAGGGCGCGCTAGATATCCAGCGCCTGGAACAGGCCGTGGACCGGGTGGTGCGACGTCACCCCAGTTTGCGCAGCTGCTTTGTGGCCGGACCCCAAGGCCTCGAACAATGCGTGTGGAGCATGGGCGGGCCACAGATGGTGGCCGAGCCGGTGGCGCCTGGGCACCTTCAAGGCTGGATGGCACACCAGCAGCGACTGCCGTTCAATCTGTCCGTCGCGCCCTTGTTTCGTGTGCGCTTGGCGGTGCTGGGGCCGAACCACCATGTGGTGCTGATCGTGGTCCACCATATCATTGTCGATGGTTGGTCCCTGGGCGTGTTCGAGCGTGATCTGTCGGCGTTCTACGCGGCGGGACCACACGCTGGCTTGCCTGAGTTGAGCACCTCACCCATCGACCATGCGCGTCGCGAGCGCGAGCGCGCGCATACGCCCGCCTGGCGGGAAGCCCAGCGCTTCTGGTCGCAGTATCTGGCCGGTATTCCCAGGGTTGCTGCCCAGAGCGGGTCGCAGGCATTGACCCAGGCTCTGCACCTCGATGGCCAGGCAACCCAGGCACTGCTGGCGGTTGCACGGCAGTTGAAGGTCTCGGCGTTTGCGCTGGGCTTTGGCGCCTTCGCCGTGGCCATGAGCACGCTGACGGAGCGTGACGACCTAGTGCTGGCGACGGACTTCAGCGGTCGCACCGAGCCCACTTACGAGCCAGTGATAGGCCTGTTCGTCAACCAGATTCCACTGCGCTGGAGCATGAGCCCCGGCCTCACCGGCGCATCTGCCGCACAGCAGGCCCAGCGGCTGACCCGCGAAGTGCTGGCACACGCTCACCTGCCTTACCCGCTGATTGTCGAAGCTTGTCAGCACGCAGGCGGCCAGCTTTTCGAGGGGAAATTCGTGTTGCACAACATGCCGCGCCATCCCGTGCATCTGGAGGGCCTCAAGGTTCAGGTCAGCGGGGGCCAAGGCGCTGATCCGAAGTTTCCGGTTTTGCTCGAATTGTGGGAGCAGGGCGACGGCCTGTCCGGAAGCGTGACGATTGACCCCAGCCGTAGCCGGCTGACCCCGCAGTTGCTAGCCCAGCGCTTCCACGCCGTACTGGAGAGCATCGTGCTCACGCCGCAAAGGCCGCTGGGGAGGATGGCACCCGCGCCAGCAGCCCCTGCGTTCGTTCCGTCGCGCCGACGTGTCGATGTGACCGCCGACCCGGTCAGCATCACACCGTCCACGGTCGCGCCACGTCCGACCCTGATCGAGTGCCCATCGGCGGACGTCGACTTGTCGCGCTGGGCACACAAGGAATGTGACGTCATAGAAACCCATCTCAGGCGCAGTGGTGCCGTTCTGTTTCGTGGGTTCGGCCTGAACAGCAGCGACATGTTCGCGCGGGCAGTCAAGCAACTGGGCGGAGAACCTCTGCCCTACGTACAGCGCTCGACGCCAAGGAGTGAGGTGGAGGCGGGTGTTTATACCTCCACTGAGTACCCGGCGGACCAGAGCATTTTCTTTCACAGCGAAAATGCCTACGCCACACGTTGGCCGGCACGGCTGTTCTTTTTCTGTGAGACCCCCGCCGCCGAAGGCGGACGTACACCGTTGGCCGACTGCCGGGCCGTGCTCAAACAACTGCCTGAGATGATCCGCAACGCGTTTGAACGCCACGGGGTGATCTACCGGCGTCGGTTTCGACCCGGGCTGGGGTTGAGTTGGCAACAGGTATTCGCGGTGGATGACCTGGACACCCTGGAACGTCAATACGTACAGCAAGGCTATCGATTTTCCAGAGGTTCACACAATGAACTGGTTGCCGACCTGGCGGTGCCTGCCGTAGTCACCCACCCCGATACAGGGGAAGTCGCCTGGTTCAATCATGCCGCACTTTTTCATCCCGCGGCATTGGCTGAGGCACTGGGCGAGGTTGCTGCTGGGCAGGATGTGTCTCAACTGCAGGCAATGGAGACCTTGCTAGGCGACGGGTCGGCGATACCGGCTGAATGGATTGCGCAGATACGCCGCGCGTATGTCGCGGCGTCGTTTGCCTTCGACTGGCAGCAGGGCGATCTGTTGATGCTGGACAACCGTTTGACGGCGCATGGGCGCGAGCCATTTACCGCGCCGCGGCGAATACTCGTGGCGATGACACACGCGCAGCGACACCAACCATTGTTGAAGGAGTTTTAACCATGCACGAGCATACAGTCGCCGCTCCTCACCAGGTTTTCGAATGGTCGGGCGATAACAGTGCCGGGCCGCGCATCAGTGTGTGTCGATTCGAAGTCGACGTAAGTGTGACGCTCGACGCGTTGGGCGCTGCACTCAGCACTGTCTGGCAGCGTCACGAAGCGTTGCATAGCCGCCTTGTCGTGCTAGCGTCTCGGCGTTATCCGCTGACAGAGCTGGTAAGGCCCGCCGCCCCAATGATTCGCGTGTTGGCCGAGGCGGCCGACGGGGCGTGTGCCCGCGCGGCTGTCACCAACGCTTTGTTGGAGGGGCCGTCGGTCAACGACGACTGGCTGGGCGATGGTGTGTTTGTACCGACTGCCAACGGCCCGACGTTGGTCGCTTTGCGCCACCGTGCAGCGTTGGTCGATCCGGAGAGCTGGGTACTGCTGATCCGAGAACTCGCCGACCAATTGCAGGGCCTGCCATCGGTCACGCGACTTGACTATAGCGAAGTGGCGGGCTGGCTTGACAGTCAGTACCCGTCGCCCCTGCAGACTCTTGCCCAAACTAGCGCATGGACCCGTGCTCCACAAGATTCGGTCGCCTTGCCAGCTAGCCTCGATGTGGCGCGCGTCGACCGCACGGTGTGCCTGGCCGTGTTCTGTGCGGTCCTGGCGCGCTTTCGCGTCGACGCCGCGCCGGCGATAGATGCCTGCGACTCCATTCGGGCCACGGTCGGGGACCACGCTGGTGTCGGTGCCTACCGTGTGGCGGTGCCGGTTGCAATGCGGCTCGACCCGTCAATGCGCATTTCCGCCTTGGTGAATGCCTTGCAAGGGAGCACGCCCCCATCACCCTTCGCGGTGCCGAGGTTGGCGGATGCAGGTTTTGCCTGGAGCGATACACCACAGACTACGATGGGCCCCCTGACACTGCTGGAGATTGAGTGGATGCCCGGCGCAGTGCCCGTGGCACTGACCTGCCACCGCATGGGCAGCTACTTGCAGGTTCATCTGTATCACGATCCCAAGGTGGTCGACAGCGTGACGGCTGCCGCGCTGCGGCTGGCGTTTGTGAGTGCGCTTGAGGCGACTTTGCAAGCCCCTGACTCCCCGATTGATGTTCTGCCATTGACACCGCCGCAGAGCGCTGCGTTGACATCTCGTGGCCCGCGTGCAGAAGGGTGGGAATGTCCCTTCCTGAACCTGTTTGAGGACGTCGTCGCGCACCAGCCGCAGGCGGTGGCCATTGAGCGTGTCGGCACCCAGGCACTGGTGACTTACCAAGCGCTGGACCTGCACGCACGGCGTATCGCCAATTCGCTTAAACAGCGTGGAGTCGGGCCAGGAGAGGTGGTGGCCGTGGTACTCCCTCGCAGTATTGAGTGTGTTGCGGCCATTTTGGGCGTGCTCAAATGCGCGGCCGTGTTCATGCCCATCGCGCCTTCAACGCCCACAGTACGCCTGGGCGCGTTACTGGCAGGGGCGGGGGCGACCGTGGCGCTGGGCAGAGCCCACAGCATGATCAGCCCGCCGGATGCCAGCTGCGAGTGGATCGACATCGAGACGATCGGCGCTGATGATCAACCCTTCGAGCGTGCCCCAGTGGGCCCCGAAGACATTGCCTACATCCTGCATACATCCGGTTCCAGCGGCCTGCCTAAACCAGTGGAGCTGACACATGGCGGCTTATCCAACTATCTGCAGTATGCCGCACGGCATTACGCCTTGGCAGAAGGCCGCGGGGCGATCGTGCAATCGCCGGTGACCTTTGACCTGACGCTCACGGCGTTGCTGGGGCCGTTGGTGGTGGGGCAGCGATTATTGCTGGTGGACGAAAGCGAAGCCGGCCACGGCGCAGGCGCGGAGGTGGAGCAGGTGTGTGCGCTGCTGCGACGCGCGGACATCACTTTGCTCAAAGCTACGCCGTCCTATCTGCGCCTGCTCAATACCTTGCTGTCGGGCGAGTCACTGTCCGGTGCCGTCAGGGTATTGGTGGTGGGCGGCGAGGCGCTGCCCTTTCCGGTGATTGAACCCTGGCTGCAAGGCCCACGCCCGGCTCAAGTATTTAATGAATATGGGCCCACAGAAACAGTGGTCGGCTGTGCCTGGGCACAGATCAACGGCCCCTGGCCCGAAGGCACACCCGCGCCGATCGGCGGGGCCATCGACAATGTGCAATTGAGCGTGCGCGATTGCCAGTGCCGAGCGCTGCCGGTGGGTGCCATCGGCGAAATTTGCGTGACCGGCCGGGGCGTCGGCCGCGGTTATCGAGGCCGTGAGGAAGAGTCCGCTCAGCGCTTTGTCGCCACGCCCGAAGCCCCGGGAAGGCTATACCGAACCGGCGACAGGGGGCGAATGCGCTTCGATGGGACGCTGGACTACCTTGGCCGGCTGGATGATCAACTCAAGCTCAACGGCATTCGTATCGAGCCCGGAGAGATCGAGCGTTGCCTGGAGTCGGCGGCAGGCGTCAAATCGGCGGCCGTCGTCAAGGCCGGCGACACGGATGGTGGCGAAACTCTCATCGCGTTTGTCAGCGTCGACGGTGTGATCGCGCTCGAACCTCAGGCACTGCGTGAGTATGTTCGCAATCTGCTGCCCGCCGCCTTGGTGCCGGCGCGTATTGCGGTGCTGGCGGCACTGCCGGTGACCGAGAATGGCAAAATCAACCGTAGCCTGCTGACCCTCCAGGCCAGCCAGATGACCGTGCTGCCAAGTGTTACTCCCGAGCCTGCCGCCTCTGCATTGGAACAGGCGTTGCTGGCGATCGTCACACAGGTGCTGGGCGACGGTACGATGGGTGTGACCGACGATGTTTTCGACCGCGGCGCAGACTCCATCCGCTCAATCGCTATTGTTGGCGCGGCAGCACGCGAAGGCATTCATTTGACCGTAGCTGATATCTTCGAACACCGCAGCATCAGGGCCTTGGCCGCCGTCGCGCGGGCAACCGGCGCTGCGACGGCCGGTATCGAGGCCTTTGCCCTGCTGCAGATTCAGGATAAACAGGCATTGCCGCCGGATATTGTGGATGCCTATCCGGTCAGCCAGCTCCAGGCCGCGATGATTTTTCATTACGAGCTTGAGCGTAGCAACGCCGTCTACCTGGATGTATTCAGTTACCGGCTGCAGTTTTCGCCAGACCTCGACGTGCTGCAGGAAGCGGCACGCTTGCTGGTCACTCGGCATGAAGCGTTGCGCACCACCTTCAACCTCGCCAGCTACAGCGAGCCCCTGCAACTGGTGCACAAGCAGGGTCAGGACTTGCTCGATATTGTGTCCCTTGAAACCCTTGATGAGGCGGCGCAACAGGCGTGTATCGCCAGCACGTTCGAGGAAGAAAAGGCCCGTTCCTTCGACATTGGTGCGTTACCGCTGGTGCGCTTGCGCTTGGCGAGCCTTGGGCCGGACAGTGTTCAACTGACCATGAGCTTTCACCACGCCATCATTGACGGCTGGAGCGACGTGAGCTTGTTGATGGAGTTATTTGGTTTGTATCGGGCGTTGCTCGACAAGCAGGCACTGCCGCCGGTACCTGCGATCCGCTATGCCGATTACATCGTCCTTGAGCGACGCGCCATTGCCAGCGCCTCTACGCGTGATTTCTGGCAACGGTATCTGCAGCAAGCGCCCTCGGGGTTGTTGGGCCAGACCGTACGTGTGCCCGATGAGGGCCGCGGGGTGCAGATCATTCCTGTGGCCATTGCCGCCGAGCAGGCGCTGGTTTTGCGCCGGATCAGCGCCGCCCATTCACTCCCGCTCAAAAGCCTGCTGTTCGCTGTACACCTGAAGGTGCTCAGTGAGATGAGCGGCCAGGCGGACTGCTTGACGTCGATGGTGATGACGGGGCGTCCGGAACACGCCGATGGGCAAAAACTGCTCGGGCTGTTTATCAACAGTGTGCCGGTGCGAGCCAGGGTAGAGGCCAGCTCCTGGATCGCGCTGGCACGTATGGCACTTGCGGCGGAGGGCGAGGTATTGCCGCATCGCCGCCTGCCACTGGCTGAAATACAGGGCATCAACGCGCAAGCCAGGTTGTCCGATACTCTGTTTTACTTCACTCACTACCACATTGCTTCCAACCTTGGGAGCCTGGGCGTCAAGCTGCTGGACCTCAAGGCCCATGAAGCGTCGAGCTTCAAGCTGGTGGCCAACTTCTCCGTGGACCCATTCGATGACAGCATCAAGCTGACGTTGGCGATTAAAGGTGACGCGCTCAGCCGCACAGACCGCGCCCGGCTGGCGGCGCTCTATGCGGCGGCGCTCACGGCCCTGGTGGATGATCCGCAGGCGTCACCCGAGGTGCCCGTGGCGGTTGAGCCTGGCGAAGCGCCGCCCGACACTCAGACCGTCGTCGGCCGTATTCGACAGACCATCGACCGTGTCCCTGAGCAACGTGCAGTCGTTTGTGGCGACCGCTCACTGAGCTATGCCGAACTCGGCGTGCTCGCCGCGCGTGCCAGTGCACGAGTGCTTGAACGGGTATCGGCCGGCGGGCGCGTGGCGATCCTTGCGCCGAGGTCGGAGCGTTACATCGCAGCATTAGTCGGGATTCTCGCGGCGGGGGCAATCTATGTCCCTCTAGACGCTGCCCATCCGGCAGCGCGCCGCGAGGCCATCCTACGCGATGCACAGCCGGGGCTAATCATCACCGATGATCTTGCAGCAGCATCGGGTTGGCCTTGCATGACCTTGGATGACCTGCTGGCGCCAATAACCAATACGCGGGTGTCGACGGTGGCGCCGCAGCGCGAGAGCGCTGCCTACTTGCTTTACACCTCGGGCTCGACCGGCAGCCCCAAAGGCGTTCTGGTGTCGCATAAAGCCCTGGCGAGTCTGTTCGAAGCCATGACTCAACGCCTGAGCGGTGCCGAGGGCGCCGTGTGGCTTTCCCTTACATCGGCTGGGTTTGATATCTCTCTGCTGGAGTTGCTGTACCCGCTGGTCTGCGCAGGGACCATCGTGGTCTATGAAGGCTCACAGAAAGTGCTGGCGTCCCCTGGCGCGAATGCCGAGCCGGACGTGAAGTTCAGTCTGTTTTTCTTTGCCAGCCAACCCGGGCGCCAAGCCTATGAGTTGATGCTGGACGCTGCACGTCGAGCCGACAAACTGGGCTTCCACGCGATCTGGACCCCCGAGCGTCACTTCCATCCTTTTGGCGGCCCATTTCCAAACCCCGCTATCACCGGTGCGGCCTTGGCGGTGGTCACTGAGCGCCTGAAAATCAGAGCCGGCTCGCTGGTGCTTCCCCTTCATGACCCTGTGCGCGTCGCTGAAGACTGGGCGATGGTGGATGTCCTTTCAGGCGGCCGGGCCGGGATCGCCATCGCCACCGGCTGGGACCGGAACGACTTTCTGCTGGCACACGGCGGGCCGCAGAACTTCTCGCACCGTCGCGAGTTGACGCTGGAGGCGATCAACATCTTGCGTGAGTTATGGACAGGGCAGGCGGTAACCGTGGACCGTGGCGCAGGCGAGCAGCACATCTGCACCTTTCCCCAGCCCATTCAGGCCGGTATACCGTTGTGGCTGTCGGCGTCGAGTGCAGTCGAGACGTTCGAGACTGCCGGGAAAAGCGGCACCAATGTACTGACCCACCTGTTGGCCCAGGACGTGGCCACCTTGCAGAACAATATTCAACGCTATCGCCTCGGTGCAGGCTCAGACGGCACAGTCAGCCTGATGCTGCATACGTTTGTGGCGGCGACGCGGGCTGAAGCGGAAGCGGTCGCTCGCGAGCCGCTCAAGCGTTACCTGATGTCCTCCGTGGATCTGGCACGATCCGTGTTTGGCCAGACGGCAAGTGACGGGCTCGATGACGACCTCAATTACCTCGCAGACCGGGGGCTTGAGCGCTATATGCATAGTGCCAGCCTGATCGGCGGCGTGCAGGACTGCGTCGAACGGGCGCGTGCATTGATGAGCATTGGCGTGAACGAATTCGCGTGCTTGATTGACTTCGGTGTCGGCAGCGAACAAGTTCTGCAGAGCCTTGACCAGCTGGATGAGGTGCGTCGCCAATTACCGGGCGGCTCCATGACAGCGCAGGACAACTCTGTCGCAGGCTTGTGTGCCCGCCATGGCGTGACTCACCTGCAATGCACACCCACGGCGGTACGCGAGTTGCTCACCGATAGTCGCAGCCGCAGTGCTATTGCGGCACTCGACACCCTGCTGGTGGGGGGCGAGTCATTGCCCCAGCACGTCGCCGATGAGTTACTGCAAGTCACGCGCGCCAGGCTATTCAATGTCTATGGCCCGACTGAAACCACCATTTGGTCCACGGCGTGGCGCATCGCGGCCGGGCCTGTACGGATTGGGTCGGCGTTGGGCAACGGCGTCGTTCATGTGCTGGATGCCAACAACCAGCAGGTGAGTGGAGGTCAGGCGGGTGAAATCTGCATCAGCGGCACGGGCCTGGCAGAGGGTTACTGGCGCCGGGAAGCGGAAACCCGCACGGCGTTCTGTTCGCTAACCCTGACGCCTGGCGAAGCGCCGACCAGGCTTTACCGTACTGGCGATATGGGGCGCTTTGACGCTGCCGGGCAACTGGAATTTTTGGGGCGTAAGGATCGCCAAGTGAAAATCGGCGGCCAGCGCATTGAATTGGCTGAAATCGAAGAACAGATCCGTGCAGTTCAAGGCGTCGCCGATGCTGCCTGTGCGATTGACAGCGATGGCTCGATTGCGGCCCTGGCCACCCTATATCCGGGCGTGGAAGTTGACACCGCAAAAATACGCGGCCATCTGCAGAAAACCCTCACCAGCGCAATGCAACCACTGGCCCTTGGCATCGGCGCACTGCCGAAAAACCCGAATGGCAAACTCGACAATGCCGCCTTGATTGCCATCGCCCGTGAACACCATCATGCCCCTGCGCCCGTGGCGGATCGCACCGAAGCGCTTACACCGACGGTGCGCTCACCCCGCTGGCAGGCGATGGCCCAGGTTTGGGAGCAGACGCTGCTGACACCTGTGGCTGATGAACACAGTGAATTTTTCGCCAGCGGCGGCAACTCGCTGCGGGCGATGGTGATGGCCAGCCGTCTGAGCCAACAACTTGGGGCCAAGGTTTCAGTACGAACGGTATTTGAAAACCCGACCTTCGGCGCATTGTTTGCCGCGCTGGACGCCGATTCGGTGGAAGCTGCAGGCCCTCTAGAACCGATGCCTGTGGCTGAGCGCTCAGCGGTGAGTGTGTCCCAGGAACGCTTGTGGCTGGTGGAGAGGATTTTACCGGGCCAGGCTGCCTACAACGACTCGATGCTGCTCAGTGTGACGGGCGAGCTGGATGGCGCCAGGGTCAGCGCTGCGTTGGCGCAGATCAGCGCCCGGCATGACGCGTTGCGCATGACATTTGAGGAACACAATGGGCGGGTGCAGGCCAAGTTCAACACGCAGATGGCGCTGGACTTTTCGGTGCAAGACCTCAGGAACGTGCCCCACAGTGAGCGTATTGACGCAGCCCTGGCTAGCGCCCGCGAGCAAGCGCGCCTGCCTTTCGACTTGGAGCATGGCCCGTTGCTGCGTGCGCGTTTGTTGCAATTGGAAGACAACCAACATTACTTGCTGATCACGGTGCATCACATTGTCTGTGATGGCTGGTCCCTGTCGGTCATGCTCAATGAGTTTTCTGTCCTTCTCAGTGGCGCCGGGCAATCCCTGCCGGCAGTAACGGCAAGCTTTCGCGAGCACATAGATACCGAGCGTCGGCAGTTGACCGCTGAGCGGCGCGCCGTATTGATCGACTATTGGACACGGCAGTTGGATGACCTGCCAGCTCCGTTGGAGTTGCCACTAGACTTCGCCCGGTCCAAGGCCGAAACCTTTCACGGGGCCACGGCCAACCGCGTTATGCCTAGTGCCTTGCTTGCCAAGCTTGATGCCTTTGCGGCGGCCGAAGGCGTCAGCAGTTACATGGTCTTGATGGCGGCGGTCAGCGCTGTTCTGGGGCGCATCACTAACCGTCGAGACATCGTTCTGGGCACCGACGTGGCCAACCGTTTTTCGGTGGCCAGTGCGGGGGCTGTGGGATTGTTCGTCAACCAGATGGTGGTGCGAACTCGACTGACTGGCGCGCAGAGCTTTCGCGAACTGGTCAATACAGAGCGTTCGACCATCCTGGACGCATTGGACCACAGCGACTTGCCGTTCAATGAGCTGGTAGATGAGCTTTCACCCACGCGAGACTTGAGCCGCAACCCGCTATTTCAGGTGGCCTTTACCTATCAGGAGCCCATGGACTACAGCCAGTTGGGTGGCGCCGGGCCGGCCCTGAAAAGAATCCCGTTGGACATCGGGATATCCCGTGTCGACCTGGAAATAAACGCCACGCGCAACGTCGACGGTTTGCTGATAGAGGCGATTTTCAATGATCGTCTGCAACGGCGCGAGAGCATCGAGCAGGTACTGACGGCGATTGAAGTTTTCCTGGAGCAGGCCCTGCGGTCGCCGGATACCGTGCTGCAAGATACCCAACTGATAACCTCAGCTGATCGTCAGGTGCTGGAAGCCGGGCTTGGCAGTTTCGGCGTGGATTTCGGTCTTCAGTCGCCCAGCCAGATGCTGCGCACCTGGGCTGAGCGAACCCCGAGGGCGATCGCCCTCTCAGGGCAGGAGGGAACCTTTACCTACCGGCAGCTGAGCGAACGCGTCGACGCCCTGGCATGCGGGTTGGCCCGGCAGGGCGTCGAGCGCGGTTCGCTGGTGGCGACGTGCCTTCAACGCGACGCCTCACTGGCCGTGGCAATGTTGGCGTTGTGGCAACTGGGCGCCGTGTATCTACCGATCGACCCGGACCACCCTGCGAGCCGTTCAGTCCAAGTCTTGGACAAATCCCAGGTCAAGGTGCTGCTGACCAGTGAGGCCTTACAGCAGCACAACGAAGCGTTGGACTGGAAGGGGCGCCAACTGGTGCTCGAACACTGCCTGATTCAAGGCGAATCATTGCCATTGGCGCAGGGGCTGCAGCGCGAACCGGCTTACGTCCTATTTACGTCCGGCTCCACCGGCGCGCCCAAGGGCGCCATTGTTCTGCACGAAGGCATGATCAATCACCTAGGCGCGAAGATTGCGGACCTTGAACTCGGCGCTCAAGATCGCCTGGCACAAACCGCCCCTCAAACCTTCGATATTTCCATCTGGCAGTACATAGCGCCGCTGATGGTGGGCGGGGCGGTGCACATTCTCGATGATGAAACCGTGCGTGACCCCGGATTACTCTTGCAGGCGTGCGAGACCGGTCAAATCACAGTACTGGAGAGTGTGCCCTCGTTCCTGGAGCTGCTGGTGGGTTTGGCGCAACGTCGAGACACGCCTTGTTTCTCCAGCTTGCGGATCATGCTGTCGACCGGCGAGGCTTTGCCGGTGATGCTCTGCAGGCGTTGGTTTGCGCTGTTTCCGCATATCGCCTTGCTCAACGCCTATGGCCCCACGGAATGCTCCGATGATGTCACCCATCACTTGATGACACAGGCGCCTGCACAGGAGCTGGCGTGTATCGCCATCGGCAGGCCCATCGCCAATGTGCGTCTTTATGTGCTGGACGACTCCGACCGGCTGTGCGCACCTGGCGCGGTGGGCCAGCTGTGTGTTGCCGGTATCGCGGTGGGCGGCGGCTATCTTAATGATGTTGAGGTCACGCAACGCGCGTTCGTCGCCGATCCGTTTGCACCTGACTGCGGCACCCCGATGTATCGCACTGGTGATCTGGCCCGCTGGACGCCGGATGGGCTGCTCGAATACCTGGGCCGCATCGATAACCAAGTGAAAATACGCGGTTGCCGCATTGAACTGGGTGAAATTGAAACCTTTTTGGACCAGGACCCATTGGTCAAGCAAAGTGTCGTGACGGTGGTCGACGACGACCAGGCGCGCAAGCGCTTGGTGGCCTACGTTGCGCCAGACTGGTTCTACGTCGAATCGACGCTGGACCAGGAGATGCAAAGCGGCCGGCAGCAAGAGTGGCGCTCGGTCTATAACTACTTTTACGAAAACGAGGTGGCGGGCGAAATCCAGGGGCCGGTTGATCCGACTTTTGACACAACTGGCTGGAACGATAGCTTTACCGGGCTTGCGATCCCTTCGGTTGAGATGCGCGACTGGCTGGATCAAAGCTTGGCGCGCATGCAAGCCTTCAAACCAAAGCGCGTACTGGAAATCGGTTGCGGTACTGGGATGGTGCTGTTCGGGCTTGCGGGCGCCTGTCAACGTTATGTCGGCCTGGACTTTTCCGAGCCTGTGGTGAAACGCCTGGGAGGGCTACTGGCCACGCAGCGCCCTGACTGGCAGCACGTACGCCTTGAGCATCTGGCTGCAGACGAATTGTCTCAGTTGGATGAGGGCAACTTCGACCTGATTGTCCTCAATTCGGTGGTGCAGTACCTGCCCGGCTCCGCCTACTTGATCAATGTGTTGCGCGAAGCCATGGGCAAACTCGCGCCAAAGGGACAAATTTACCTGGGCGATCTGCGCAGCCTTGAACTACAGGAAGTCTTCCATACCGCCATCGCGGCCAATGATGCGGCTGATTATCCGTTGGGCCAGTTACGCGCACGGGCCAGCAGCGCCATAGCGCATGACAAGGAGTTGTTCCTGTCCAGCGGTTTCTTTGCCCGGCTGTTGGCCGATGACGTGCTTGCGCGGCGTGCTCCGGGGTTACTAACCTGGCTGAAGAGCGGTTTTTTTGAGAATGAGTTGACGGTCTATCGCTTCGACGCCGCATTGACCTTTAATGGAGAGGCTGCACTGCCGGCTGAGTCGTTGCCTTGGCACGCCCTGGGGGGTGACACCGACGCACTTGAACAACGCTTGCAATACCTTGGGCGGAGCAGCTTGCACATTACCGGCGTGCCCAACCGCAGGCTTGATCGCGACCGCCAACTGGCGGCCCGAATCGACTGTGATACCGGCGCCGCGCCACAGGCACCGGCCCTAGATGTGTTTGCGCAAATGGCCGCCCGACATGGCTTGGTGGTGCAGTCGCGCTTTATCGAGGGCAAGCCGTTTTTGCTCGACCTGCTGTTTCAACCCGTACTAGCCAGCTGGCCTGCGTCCGTAGGGCGTGGGCCAGGCGCCAACGAACCGCTGCGCAACCGGGCAATGCAGCCAATCATGCAACGGCTTCGGGACCGTATAGGCGAACATCTGCCGGATTTCATGGTGCCCCACAGCATCACGGTCCTCGATCATCTGCCCTTGACGCTCAATGGTAAAATCGACCGTAAAGCGCTACCCAAACCACTGTTCGGGGGCGTGGATGCGCCTTTGCACGACACGCAGCCACGTACCCGAGCCGAAGAGATCCTGAGTCGTGTTTGGCAGAAGGTACTCGGCCTTCCTAGCGTGGGCCTGCGCGATAATTTTTTCAGCCTTGGCGGTGATTCGATTCTGGCTATCCAAATCGTGTCGGCAGCCACGCGAGAAGGAATGTTGCTGTCCCCCAAACAGGTGTTCCAGAACCAGACGATTGCCGAGCTAGCCGCAGTGGCCACTGCGGTGCGTAACGCCAGCGAGGAGCGGGCGGCGGACGGAAGCTGCCCATTGTCGCCCATCCAAGCCGAGTTTCTGCAACGTGACCTGCCACGGCCTCAGCATTGGAATCAATCCATCTTGCTCGGCACCGACCAGGTGCTTGATGAGCACCAGGTCCACAGCGCATTGGATAAGGTCACGCAGTGCCATGATGCCCTGCGGCTGCGTTTCCGCCGAAGCGCGGACGGTAGCTGGCAGCAGCACTACGTGACCGGCCGTACTCACTTTGAACTGCGGGTATTGCTGGCGGAAGAAACCCTGGCCCAGGTGGGTGCCGAGCTTAATGCCGGACTATCCCTTGAGCACGGCCCTCTGCTTCGCGTTGCGCTGCGAACGGGCGCTCAGCCACGGCTTTTGCTGATCGCTCATCACCTGATCATTGACGGTGTGTCATGGCGCATCCTGCTTGATGATCTGGACCGCGCCTTGGCCAACCCGCAGGGCTGGCAACCAGATGCGCGCACTGCCAGTTATCGTGCTTGGGTGGAACGGCTGATTGGGCTCGCGGAATCCCGCGCGCTGCGGGAGGACTTTTCCTATTGGATGGAGCAAGCACGCCTCGGGCCGGCCCATCCTGTTGCAGGCGCCGTGACCGGCGCTGCATGCGCGACACAGGTGCTGGGCGGTCCGCTGTCCGAGGCGCTGTCGAGTCGACTCTCGCAGGTGGGAACCGGTGCACGTATCGAGGAAGTGTTGTTGACAGCGCTGGTCATGGCACTGAGCCAGGCCAGCGGCTGGTCTGATGTGGTACTGGCGAGTGAAACCCACGGCCGTGATCTATTTGACGACTTGGATGTCTCGCGCAGTCTTGGCTGGTTTACCACGCACTTCGCCGTGCGCTTGCGCCTGCCGCGCGACGGAGATGCGGCAGACGCACTGGGCGCAATAAGCGGCCAACTGCGTCGGGCACGCTCACTCGCCGCCAGCTATGGGATTTTGCGTACCTACGACCCCGACCCCGAACTGCGTGCCAGCCTCGCTGGGCAGCCTGCGCCGGAACTGGCCTTCACATATTTCGGGCGTACCCAGGATGCCGGCGAAGGCGGCCGCCTATGGAGGACCGAAGGGGAGAGTGGGGCGGTACGTGCACCCGCCAATGGCAGTGAAACGGCCTTGGAAGTCAGTGCAGTGTTTATCGGGCAACGGCTATCTGTGTTCTGGACCGTCGAGTTGTCACGGCTTGATCTGGAGTATGTCGCCGGAATCCAACAGGCGTTCCCCCAAGCGCTGGCCGATGTGCTGAAGGTGGAGGATGTTCACGGGCTCGACGTTACGTTTGCGCAGAACGGCGTGCTTGCCGCCGCGCTGAGCGAACTCATGGACAACACTACCCAGGACTGAACTGCCCAAGCTGTTGCAGCAATTACTTTGTTGGCTATACCAGGAGGTTGCCATGTTAACCAATACTTCGCTTGATCTGATCATGCGTGACGTTTTTCTGGAACTGCCGGATTTTGTGCCGGGCAGTCGTACCGTGTTGAAACTCGAAGGGCACCATATAACCGGGTCGATCAAGATAAAGCCGGCCATAGCGTTGATCGAGGCCGCCGAAGCCCGCGGGCTGGCGATACCCGGTGTGACCACCTTTATCGAGTCCTCGTCAGGCAACCTGGGCGTCGCGATGAGTTGTGTGTGCGCAAGCAAAGGCTACGGATTCATTTGCGTCACAGACCCCATGGCGACACAAGCCAATCTCAAGGCCATCCACGCCTATGGCGGGCGTACGATTATTGTCGACGGACGAGATGCCAACGGGGGCTTTGTGGGCACACGTATCGAAACCATACGGCAGATGTGCGCCGAGGACCCGACATGCATCTGGCTCAATCAATACGAACATCCTGCCAACACTCAGGCTCATCGCGACCAGACCGCCCAGGAAATACTGCGGACCTTTCCCGCGCCAGAATGGCTATTTATCGGGGTCGGGACGTCTGGCACGTTCATGGGCTGCGCTGAGGCATTCAAGCAAGCCTCACCAGCCACCCGTTTGGTGGCAGTGGACCCCCTCGGGTCCGTCAGCTTTAACGGATCGCCCGGAAAACGGCTTATCCCCGGGATTGGTGCCAGCCAGAAACCCAAGCTACTGGATGCATCCCAGGCTGACTTTGTGGTTTCAGTGAACGAGCGCGATACGATTGCCACCTGCCGTGATGTCGCTAGGCGCTACGGCATTCTGCTGGGTGGCTCATCGGGATCAACGCTGGCGGCCATTACCGCGCTCTCGGCGCAGATAAAACGCGGTAGCACCTTAGTAGTCATTGCCCCCGACTTGGGCGAAAAATACCTCGACACCATTTACGATGATGCGTGGGTCAATCGACATTTCGCCCCTGAACACCAAGCCGTGGAGCTGTCGTCATGAGCGCCGCCGGGTTTGCCATTGTCAGTGGAGCTGCCATCGAAGGCATTCTGTTGGGACAGCACCATCAGGTAATAGACGTGATTACAAACGCCTATCAACTGCATGGCCAGGGGCATTCGGTGAACCCCGACAGCTACTTCCTGCGGTTTGCACAAAAACCAGACGCTCGCATCATTGCGCTGCCCGCGTACCTCGCAGGCGACGTCGACACCGCTGGATTGAAGTGGATTTCCAGCTTTCCGGGAAACATCCAGCACAACCTTCAGCGCGCCTCAGCAGTGCTGATACTCAATAACTTCGCAACCGGCTACCCACGAGCGCTCCTAGAGGCCTCCTTGATCAGCGCACACCGCACCGCCGCCTCGGCCGCGCTTGGGGCCGGGGCGCTAACCCACGGTAGTCGCAGCGTGCGCAAGATCGGCATTATCGGGGCAGGGGTGATCGCCCGCCAAACACTCGATTACCTGTTCGCCGATGGTTGGTCGGCGAAGGAGATCGCGATTCATGACCTGAGGGCGCAGGATGCCGACCGCTTTGCCCAATGGGTGAATGAAAAGGGCGGGCAAGCGGCCTATGCAGTCGACGATGCACGGGCAAGCTGTGAGCACGCGCAACTGATTGTTTTGGCGACGACGGCCGCATCGCCGTACTTGATAGAGCCCGGCCTGTTCGCCCATGCCCCGACGGTATTGAACATCTCGCTGCGCGATATAGACCCCGCCTTGATCTTAGCCGCGCAAAATGTGCTGGACGATGTCGATCATTGTTTAAAAGCGAATACGTCACCGCACCTCGCTGAGATAAAGACCGGCAACCGGGCGTTTGTCGCCGGCACGTTGCATGACGTGCTGACTCAGCGCCTGTTACCTGACCCTGATCGGGCGCGCATCTTTTCCCCATTTGGCCTTGGCGTGCTGGACATCGCACTTGGTAACTTCGTGCTGAAGGCTGCACGCGCGAATGGGGCTGCCGTAGAAATAGATAACTTTTTTGCCAGTACCGCACGGTGGTGAGCCTGATGACAGTGACTAATCTGCAAGCTGGGGGCGCGCGCTGGTCATCAGCACTTGACCTTGCTGCCGTTCACCGCGCTGCGCGCCGTCTGGAGGGCTTCATCCTGCATACCCCGGTACTTGAGTCACACGCACTGAATCTGGCCGTCGGCGCTAAGGTTATGGTCAAGGCAGAGTCATTGCAGAGCGGCGGATCATTCAAGTTTCGTGGTGCACTTAACGCGCTCCTGGCACAAGAGCAACGCCCCAGAGAGGTAGTGGCCTATTCTTCCGGCAATCATGCTATAGGCGTCGCGATGGCAGGCAAGCTTATGTCGATACCCGTTACCGTCGTTATGCCTCATGACAGCCCTGCGATCAAACTGGCAAAAGTACGAGAAGCCGGTGCTGGCGTCGTGTTCTATGACCGAGGCCGTGATGATCGTAATGCAATCGCTGAGCAACTTTGTACAACGAAACGAGCCCTGCTAATCCCCTCATTCGACAATGCCGATGTGATTGCGGGCCAAGCCACCGTAGCCCTGGAGTTAATCGATAGCGTGCAGGCAAAGGGCTACGCCCTGGAGCATATATTTGTGCCCTGTGGGGGAGGGGGGTTAGTAGCGGGCAGCTGCATTGCCGCCGGCCACGCAGAGCAGCAGTGCTCAATTATTGCGGTTGAACCAATAGGTTACGACCGAGTTGGGCGTGCTCGTCGCTTCGAGCTTCCCGAGCGAAATATTGCCACATGTGGATCAATTTGCGACGCACTGTTGACGGCGATGCCTAGCAGGCTGCTCTTGAATTTGTCTGAATTCAACGCATTGGGTACATCGTGCGTTGATGATGATCAGGTAGCTTACGCAGTGCGTTTCGCATATCAGGAGATGGGGCTGGTGCTCGAGCCTTCTGGCGCGATTGCACTAGCGACAGTGCTTACGGCCCCAGCAGAAATAAAAGGTAAATTAATCGGGGTCATTTGCTCCGGCGCAAATGTTGATAAGGATCTCCATGCAAATTGCTTGGTGGAAGGGCGGCTCGCCTCAAAATCTCCTTTCGAGAAAACACCGAATTAAACATATGGCGACGGGTAGGTGATAGATACCCGGGGATACTAAACGGAGTTATTTATGCTGCTGTCGTACTTTAAATATCTTATTCTTCCATTATCACTTCCGCTGACTCTGAGTATTTTTTTAACTTTAGAAATCGTCAAAAACTATGATAAGCCTAACAACTACAAACACTCCTCATTAAAAACAAAGCGCGCCTTAAAAAACATAAAAACAGAGGGTGAACTTAAAAAAACTCTACCTCCAATTTAATATATCTCAATAACATTTAGACACATTTTTATGCGGTTGAATAATTACTAGAACGTACTTGGAGGGCGATGTTAAGAAAATGAATGCAGAAAAGGCATGATCCGATATTCACATCCCCATAAGCTTGAGGCGTTTGATCGATCGGGGGGTGGAGTAAGGGCTCATTTCCATCAGCTCAAAACCTTGAACCTTGAATTGTGCCTATAAAAAATCTCCTCCATACTAAGGCGGCGATCACCACCGAAGGTGGCCAGCGCCATCGTGACTGGGGTTCCGTGGGCTGAATAATTCGACAAAGCACCTATCTGGCTCTAGTCCGGCGGGGACTACTTCGACGGTGGTGGAAGTGCGAATCGTTGAAGAGATGCTGCTGCAGCTACGCGAGAACTTTGTGCTCTGATGCCCAATGACATTAAACCCGAACCGAGCTCGTTTCCTTGTGGCTGGTGGGAGACGGGGTAGCCTGATGGACTGCCATCTCTGGTATGCCGAATTGTAGTGGTCAGGATATCCGATATAGATCCCTGTATGCCTCTATATAGACGCGCCAGTGAGCACTGAAAGCACCATATCACCCCACCTGATCACATGAAGCCTAATTACTATCCAAGGATTATCAGCTCTGTAACTCAAAAAATCAAAGCTGGAACTAGTGCAGGGATGTCATCTCGAACTCTGGTTCCCTTGGAATCCCCGTATTCTCTAGCTTAGCTTATAAATCAGGCGGAAATTGGAGAGATGCTGGGCAGGCCCGGGATTGGAGGCAGCTCCATCCCGCGAACCAACGGACTGACCAAACTAGGGCTTGGATGAAGGGTTATCATTTAAGTCATTTGGCCAAGCAAGTCCAAGATTGGAGGCAGGCCGATCCTATGAGCCAACTGACTGACCAAGCAGGAGCCTTGATGGAGGGAAATCAAACAGGTCCTCTGGCTGAGCAAGTCCGGATTTTAAGCAGGATCGATCATTTGAGTCAGCTGGCTGACCAGGCGAAGGCTTGGCTGACGGGCGATCACTTGGAGCTGGCCCGCCAAATGCTCCCTGGGGAGCTGAAGTTCAAAGCACTGCTAAGCGAGCTTGCCTCCCGCTCGTCTGAGATCGTGGATGCACCTGCGTACGCGAGCGACTTGGAGCAGATTTTCGCCGGAGAGATTGAATCTGTTTCGGTCGGGGACTTGTACGTCGCTGATATAAGACCTGAAGCTAATACAAAGCCGACGCTCTCTGGGGCGCCCACATGGCTACCGTACCTGTGGCTACTTTGCATAGTGCCTGTTAGATGTGCTGACTCACTGGGAAGACGTGCGACAGGGGTTAGTAGACATCAATGAGCGAAGACCAGAAGCGTATTCGTTTGCAAGCCTAAGGCGCTTCATAAGCTCCAATCTGACGGGCAAACCAGGCGATGTTACGTTTCTTAACTGGCTCTGATGTCCGCATGCGAGTAGCGCGCGGGATGAAGTCCGAGGTGCTAATGACCCTCCCTAAATACGCGCCCGTGGTGGTTTTAGAAAAGGAAGATCGCACCTGGCTCTACGTTTCATATGAGCACGAATGAACGGGCTTAATGATTTTGGACATCTCAATCGGGCGCTAAGATAGCGCCCAAATCCGAGGTGTTATGGGCATGCGTACTTCTTACTCGAACGAATTCAAACTCAAAGCAGCGGCCATGGTGCTGGACGAGGGACAATCGGTCCCTGAGGTCTGCGACAACCTCAGCATTGGCCGAACCGCGCTGCGTCGCTGGGTCGAACAGGTGCGTGCGGAGCGCCAAGGCGCGACGCCTGTGGGCGCCAAGGCGATTACCGCCGAGCAACAGGAAATACAGCGACTCAAGACATTGCTAAGGCAGAAGGACCGGGATATCGAAATCCTAAAAAAGGCCAGTGCTCTCCTGCTTTCGGACTCCAAAGATCATTCGAACTGATCAGCGAGCTGGGCGAGCACTACGGCGTTCACGATTGTTGCCGCGCGCTGGGAGTCAATCGCAGCAGTTTTTACGCCTGGCGCCAGCGGCAGGGCGTCGTAAACCGCACCTGTGCGAGGCTTAGGGACAAAAAAAGCCGTAGACCAATGGTTTGTTCATCCTGCTCGCGCGCTCAATTATCAGCCACCGTGTCACCTGCTATCGACCTCCCAAGGATATCGGCATGTCCTGGATCTGTTAGCCCAAATCGAATACGGCGTTTACGTATAATCCGTCGACATCAATTGCCAAATCATCTTTCGCGTCGTTTCTGTGCTCCTGTCTAAGCGCGTGTGAGGAACTCGGTACAGGGCACAGGATGGTCAGTTCGACTTCGCTTTGCAGCCTGAAGAGCATGGAGCTTCTATCTGCGTAGTGAAGATTAGAGCCCGAACAAGTTCTAATGCTTCAGCAGAAGTCTAGTCGGAATCTTCCTCGTTGAAGGACACCTTTGTGTCATTCAGATCGGACGGCGCTAGATGCCCGACGGGGATCTGATCCCGGATGCTATCTGAAAGGCTTTGAGTCTTATTCTTGCGTCCTGAAACTGCGAAAAGTCGCCTGGACCCGTGCCCTGGCAGCGTGATTTTCGTAACCGCTTGTACTTTTTTTCGACAAAAATTTTGTCTCTGAATTCGATTAATCCGCTTAGCTTCGGTAGGCATTTGACGAGCAGGCTAAAAGTGATAATGCTGCTGCGAATTTGTTCGCGTCGTAAGGAGATGCCACTTCCTGAACCATTGTCGCTTTCGGAAACTTTTTACTGCCATAAGAAAACACTGATTTTAATGCGGCAGCCCTTGATTTTACAGCATCGTTTTCACCTCGACAGATTTCGCTATAAGAACGAACAGCAACTGAACGAAATGTGGCCGCTGGACAGTCTGAACTGCCAATGCGATGATGAGTTGTCAGCGTCGATGTGTCGGACGCAATCATTCATGTTGTTTCTGGTTTGGAATTGCCTATGCGCGTGCCTATGTCTGCCTCCAATGAATATGTCGTATATCTCCACCGTGGCGTTTTTTCTTCTTTGTTATTGGTCAGTTTTGTTTGGTGCCTCTACGCCTTGAGAGCCAATCCGCTTGAGATGTTGGAAAGCTGGGATTTTTGGGGCATGGTTAAAGTCACCTATGTCATTGGTTTTAGTGCTGTGTTCTGGCCTATGATCTACATTGAGGGGGTTGACTACATTTACTCCCGCATGGGGAAAAATGGCAGGCAAAACTTGGAACATTCCAAATCGCTTCAGAAGGATCTGGTAGTCGCGACTCTCACTGCACTGGCTCTTGCGTGTATTTATTGGCTCGATTCCGTCAGCTATGGCCTTACAGGAATCGATATCGCGTTCGTTGGTTTACCGCTGCTAGTTAACGCTTTGTATACACTGGTGCAGTGCACTAGAGTTAAGATCGCCGGAGAGCCTGTGAGAAAGAAGGCGATTTTTATCAATTTCTGCTTTGTCTTTGCTTTTATCGCAGTCACGTTTCGTTTGCTGATCAACAACTCTTCTGGGGAGTTGGAGTCTGATCAAGCTCTCTTCTTTCAGGTGACGGTAGTGCTGTGCGGGCTGCACTTCTTTCTGACAACCAACTTTATGCATATGGCTTGGCGCCAGGGACGAATTGAAACTTCTGCGTTCAAGCACTACTTTTTTAATCAAGTGATCAAATCCAAAAATGGCTGGTACAACATAATGGAAGCAGAGATGGTGCATCTGAATCGCCGCCTGCGGATCCGCAAGGCAAAATATGCTCAAGAGATGCGCAAACGGCAGAAGAAAAAAAGAAGCTAACCCGCCGTCCGCTAATCGTGGTAATCAAGTTTTTAAGCGCGTAAGAAGCCCGAAGCCTCCGGCGAGAGCCGCGTAGTTTTTCTCATCGGAGCAAATACCCTGCCTCCTTCAGACTCCGGCTCGGCAATCTCCCTAGGGATTGCCCCGGCCGCCGTGGATGGCAATCTGGGCTCGAACAATTTATCCGTAAATATCCTGCTAACCATGACTTATATTCGCAGAGATATATCTGGATATTTTGTTTCGCTTGAGCTTCGGATCAGTGCCTCCAGCAGCTTTACCTCGCGGGCCTCCTCGCGTGAATGCCAACCCCCATGGCTCACGGGCCCACTTACCATGGCGTGGATCACTCCAGATCCACTGCAATTAGAGGCTCGGTGGGTGCCAACGCTGAAGGGGATCAACTCAAAAATTCTATGAAAGATTCTGTTACAGTTTATATCCACCCCAAGCACGTATTCTGCAGTGTGGACCAACAGTTCATCAACTTTCCAGAGGTCAAACCAGGTGTTAGGTTTTCCTAAAAGTACAGGAGGGCGGCCCGGTAACTGGTCGCCAGAGGCGAGTGAAGCGCTTGGAGAAGCGCGGGTTATGTTTGCTCGCTAAGCATTTCTCGTTGTAATGGCAATTGACTAGCAGCTTGAGGCTGCGATGCTGACATCAGGACGCCGGCCGTGAGTCTTCTCGGATCAAGGTCAATTTACTTAGTGAGTTCTGGTGTCGTTGCCACCCATTCACTCTTTCCCAAAAAGGTGCTCAGGTGAGTGATCCTCAAAGCTCTCAGCTGCGTTAGGTTCTTCCCCCTACGTTCTTATATCTCCCTCCGGTCTCGCTGCTGGTAGAGGTCATCTTCGGGCTTGCAGCGTTGGAGCGGGTATATGAGGACAATCCTCAGGTTACTGCACGCTGGCCCAGCTATAAGAGTCTGAAAAAAAGGTTTCTGGGGCAAATTTTTAGCGCTCCCACCAGGCCGTCCAGCCTGCGTTCATTGTATGAAATGGAAGGGGATATGCGGGCAGCCGGGTTCACCGCACCTGGCGTCGTCTGGCGACCCCACTGCGAGTGGACCTCGTTACCCAAACAAGGCCTGCTGAGGGATCACCGCTCCATCGCGATGTGGACAGCACGGCTAGATTGCAACCCTGAGCTGGCAGTCAGCTTGGTCAATCTTCCAGGTATGAGCGATCGGATAGCGAGCGCCACTATGGTCCCATTCCGCCCCCGTGCTCGCTGCGTCCAGAGCAGACATAGAGCGCGCCTTTTCCCGCAGCGATGTCCTTCAACACCTGGAGCATGAGAGGCGACATTAGCCGCATACTCGTTTTTTCATAATCCCTCCTTCTGCCGTGATGAGTTCCAAAGGCACACGGACCATCGGCGCGTTCGACTTACCAACTTGGGTCTTGGCGATGATGAAGCGCTGGCCTGCGATCAGCATTGTCGGCCCGGTAAGGTAGCTGAGCGCCAACTCAGTGTAGGGAACGCCATACGCGCTCCATTCGACCGAATGGCCGGTGGCGCGGAAACGGCAGGCCTGTGCCAGCCAGAGCCCGGGGCCGGCATGGCCGGGGTTATCGATGTAGCGCAATTGGATCTTTTCGCGTTCCAACAGGGGGGGGCCGTCGATAGCGTTTGTGGAGGGCGAGTAGATGCCCTTGTACTCGTTGAGTACCGGGCAGTGGCGGATGTAGGTTCCGTCAAACTCCACTGGCGCGCCTTCTGAGCGGGCGGTCAGCCAATCGATCATTTGGGCCGAGAGTTCTGATACAGGCACTTCTGCCAGCTGGTCTGCGCCTCGCTGGAGCGTCTTGGTGGTCATGCAGGTGGCCTCGGCTTGTTGGTTTAAACAAAGCTTGAGGCATGTCCGGGTGTGCCATCGAGAGCGCACATAACTTTCTCAGACCCTAGCCTCGGCTTCGGGAATCGATAGACTGTTCAAAAGTGTGGTGTCCAAGGGCTGGAACCATGAGGAGAGCGACTATTGAGCACCGACTATGGAAGATGATCGCGCTATAGAGCTGTACGCATCGTTTCGCAAGAACATCCGGGATAAGCTAATTACAACAATTGTTTCTGGGCCCAACCTTTCTGGCGGAAAACCGATGCCGGGAATGACGCTGGGGATGTATCAGCAATCTGTCTCAGACTTCCTCAGAGAGCTTGCGAATAGCACGAACGATTTTCGCGGCTGGATCAACACGCTGGCTGCCTGGGCACCGGTCTACAACGCATGCGATCAAGATGAACGACTTAGCTTGATCAAGGAGCATATTTCACCATACTCAGCACTTGTGCTGGGTGCTCCCCAAGCTCTAAAAGGCCGAATTATGTTCGCAGCCGCCACGTCTTGTGGACTGGCAAACCACCAGCTCACTCCCTCGCTGCCCGGCCTACAATGGAACGGGTCGAAGTTCCTCACGATGGCGGTTGCTTCCAAAATTGGTCAGCCCTGGATCAATTGGCGGCGACTAGCTCCAATTCTCGGAGAGTTGGGCCACGGACCTATTTCGGAAGGCACTGACGACTACCGTAATCAGAGAGAGCACGGCCACCCGCGCAATATCGGGATAGGAATAACGACCTATGTTTCTGTGGAGGAACATTCTGAGGGCCGAACATTGGAGTTCGGCTTGAAACAAGCTATACCGCTCGAGACGGTGATCGAGGTCGCAGTTGGTCAACATGCCGTGGCAGTCAAGGCCTATGAGGCTCTGTGCGACCTTGCCCAGGAGCAATTTGGCGCTCTTATGGCGGCGGCTCGCGCCACGCCGGTTCCCAATGCTTGAAACTGGTCTAGATCCCGGAGCAGAAACGTGGAGTCCTGCTGGTGTCTACCGCCTTTTCATGCAGTGTCTGCTTGCATATTGCCCAAAAAAAACCGGGCAAAGCCCGATTCTTCTTTCAGAATTTAATCAGCAGCGTGGCGACAGATCGTCACCTAGAACGCGTTTGATGGACTTGCCGGCAAAGGCGGAGCCTTCCACCTTGCTAAAGGCTTCAATTGCAGCGGCGTCGAAAAAGCTGCGGTACTTGGGCGACTTGTGCAGGCGCGTCAGTTTCGCTTTGGCTTGTGCTTTAACTGTGCTATTGACTTTAGTGGTCATTTTCGGATACCTCGTCGTTGTCCTCATAATAGTCTCGGGTCAAGTCGTAAGCAAGACCGATACCTTGATGATGCAAGAAGCCCTCACGCTGGTAGGCCTCGCGGGCTTCTGGGATAGGGTCGTCAATCACCACATAGGTCAGCTCCAGCAGCACGCCGTAATTTCGCACTGCGCTGAGCCCCAATGGCGCCACATAGCCTCGCGTGAGAAAAGTGTCGTCAGGATTGCGCTCGATGTAGAGGACAAAAATCTTCTCGCGGCTGTCTTTAGGTGATGCCCAACACATGCCGGCCAGCGTTCCGTCATACCAGATCGCGACATCGATGGCCTTGTAGTGAGCCGGTCGGTTCTTCCAGGTCAACACCCGCTCCCAGCCGAAGTCGTAGGGTGTAAGCCAGTCCTCGTATTGGGCAATCGCTTCCGCATCGATTTCTCGCAGAGTAAGCAGTTCTGGGTGATAGTTCAGCGCGCGAGCCGCCATTTCCTCTACTGCGAGTTCGCGGGACGCCTGCTGGTACGCCCTTAGTGTTTCAAGTTCCAAGCTTGGTGCCTATGCCAGTTGAGTGGACGCCAAACGCTGGCAGCGCATGGCGGGCTTGTGATGGTAATCGGTGCCTGTGCATGTGCTCTCAAGCAAGATGACGGCCTGCGCGGTCACTGCTTGGTCGCTTTGCTTGTTGATGGCTCCGGTTAGACCTTCGCACATCTCGACTACGTATTTCGGGGCCTTCTACTGAGGATTTCGGTCGCAAGCGCCGCGCGCGTGGCGCTTTGAGAGTGCTTGCTTGATGATGCCAGAGTAGGGCTCGTAGTCCTTCTGTCCTTGCATACAGCCCTCCTGCGTCACACCAATGATTAGGATTCTGGATAGTCATGCAACGGGGGCTACCGTGCCGGCGAAACGCAACGAGTTTACCAGTGGGTATCTTGAACAACTTACCTGCGTTATCAAGGGACCGAATGTTGCTCCAGCTGCTTGCCACCGTAGAAGCCAAGTTCGCTCATATGGAAATTGCCAGCGTAGTTGCCTGAGCTGCCGAAATTACAGCGACAAAAGCCATTTCGCCCGTTCACCGAAGTAACAGTCATCCAGAACGGCAGCATGTAGCTCTTCGCCTTTACCTCATCCTGGGCGTACATGATGGCACAAAGCATTGCCTGAGATTTAAGTACGGCGGGGCTGTCTTGAATGGCATGGTTCATTGCGTTGACCCCCCTCGGAGTTAGATGGATCAATCTTCGCGGCGAAGCTCAGGTGTCACAGGCAGCCCAACCTACGGGCCGAGACTAGATGCGCAGGTAGTGCCGAGAGGATTGCGAAATTGGGAAGAGTGGGGACGCGGTATCGACTGTCAAGCCACATTGGGCTCTCAGCCGGACCCCACGCAGATCATCACGGAACTCCCACGCATGCGCGGAAAAAGCTCAGGACGGGCACGGGCTTCGATCAACCGGTTTTGTCGTCGTAAGCTGGTGCTGGAGTGGACTTGTTCTGGGCGACCATTGCGGTGACTTGCTTGTGCAAGGCCGCCTGTAGATCAGGCGTGAGTGCGTCGAAAAGGCCGGGAAAGGTTTTCTCAGCGGATTTGTTCAAACCTCAACATGGCTATACATCGTTCGAAGTATTTTCTCAAGACTTGACCACTCTGTAAGTTTAATCCTCGAGCGCGGCTTTATGTCATCTCAGCGCTCTTCGTTTACGAGCAGCTTACCACCAGTGATAGATACTCCTGATCCAGTCCCCGGTATTCACAAAGCTCGGCGAGTAGGGGTACATCTGACCGCCGCAGAAATTCATCCCTCCTAAGCGCGTCCGGTCCATCATTCCTAGTAATAGAATGTTACTCGTGCCCTGGCTAGTCCAGCATTTACTATTGAGCGTTGCAACAGATCAGGACTACAAGGCGCTGACCTGGGTGCCCCCTGTTTAGGTCAGAAATGATCAACTATTGCTACCGAGACAATTGGCGATCATTGGTCTCGAGCAATACTGCTGGATATATTCCTCGCTCGCCACGCGCAAATGTCTGGATGTGTTTATAAGGTAGGCGCTGCAGTTTTCTGATTAGATTCCACAAGCAGCACTTAGAAGGGCAGGAAGTGCCTCACTAGCTTTCCCAACAATCATAAGCTTATTTGCCGTACCAATAGATACATTGACCAGGTTCACGTGAATGACGACGGCTCCAGAAGAGAGCGCTATGTGTGGGATCTCTGCCGCTGGCGTGCCGACGCCAGATGTGCCTACAGAAACAAGCACGTCGCAGCTTTCGGATGTTTTGACAGCAGACTTCCACACAGCGGGGGAAAGATCCTCACCGAACCAAGTGATGCTTGGGCGAAGTCTGCCATTGCACCGAGGGCACCTGGGCGGATCGTGCTCGACGGCATGCTGAAAATCATACTGGCAGACCTGCAACTCAGCACTCCGACCGCATGCGAAGCATTTGGGTGTTATGAGACTTCCGAGAAGATGTGCGACATCTGCCGACCCGGCCCGCTCGTGTAAGTCGTCGATATTTTGCGTGATCATAGCTACGGTCCGATCGGTGCTTGCTAAACGTTGTATCGCTAAATGAGCAGCATTTGGCTTCGCTTGACTCATCTGATTACGCCGCCACAGATAAAACCCCCAGACCAGAGCAGGGTTTTCGCGAAAGGCCTTAGCTGTCTCCAGTTTCTCGGGATCGTGAGTGGACCAAACCCTGGTCAGCTTGTCACGAAACGTAGGAATTCCACTCTCCGCTGAAATACCAGCGCCGGTAAAAAACACAATGTTTTTCGCCGCCTTCAACGCCGCAACTGCCCGATCCGCATCAGGCATACAGGGGCCTCTTTCGAAAGAAGGGATGGGTTACGTGATTGGCTTTCGACTGCATCTAAACGTATACCCCGTGCTGAATCTGTGAGAGATAACGCTCAACCGTAGTGAACCCAACTGACGTTTCGATGAGCTCAACTGGCATGAGTCCCGATAAATGCCTAGGTGATCGGCACAGCCAGTCTTCTGCCATCGCCTGTGTACCTAAAACCGTAATCGCGTGCTCAAGCGTCTTCGCGAACTGGAATGCCATTGCGCTTTGTTGGGCATTCAGCCGATCCATTCCCAAGCCAGACTTCAGCAGGAGATTGACCTTCCGCTGAGACTTCCCTGTTATCAGCCTGATCACATTTCGCTTCGTGTACAGCGTCGAACTGGAAAGCATCATTTGCACGTCCTGCAGCGCAAACCCTTCTAGGACGAGTTTCACAAGAGCCACGTCCCCAAGCTCCTCAAGTGGGCGCTTTGTCAGCGTCTCTGTCGGTCTCCGAGCCTGGCGAGCTCTGGGAGTAGAGTCCGGTACTAGATCTTTCATCGCACACCTTGCAGGTTTAGAAGGGTAGCCTGCTACAGGATCCAACCTTTGCGGCTTACACACTGATGGCGAACACGCTATCGGGATTTCTTGAGGTCAGTTGCAGCGTCGAAGATCACCTGTATCAACGTGGCATTGTCCAAAACGCCCGACCCAGAAAGGGCATAGCAGTTACCCCCCTCCACCTCGAATGCTTCACATGGACCGCCTAAGCTGGGGGATTCGAGGACAGATATTTTTTTGACGGGCTCCATAAGCCAGCGATGAGTACCGTTCATGTGAGCAGGGGTGACAATTTGGACCTGCTGAACCCTAATTCGAGAGGTTTCACGACGCACTAGAGACGCTACGTCCTGTGCGTGCTGAATCATTAGCATGCATGTATCCGGTTCGACCGCGCCTACCCGAACCACGCTCAGGTAAAACCACGGGTACATGAGTTCCTGCTCAACGTATGGCCAGATTTGTGTTTCGCCACATTGAGGATTGAGGTCGGGTAACTGAATCTCAGAGCTTCGGTAGGTAGTGAACATAAGCCCTCCAAAATGAACACTATAGATTGTAGCTCTATAGGGCTCAAGAAGGCTTCATCGTTCTCTTTGTGAGCCTGAAAATTGGAACTGAACATCGCGTTTGGGCAGGTCCTTCGGGATATCCGCAAGCAAAGGGGCCTTACCCAAGAAGATTTCTCGGACGTAAGTAGCAGAACGTATCTGAGCACGCTGGAGCGTGGGTTGAAGTGCCCGACCATTGACAAGGTAGCGCAGTTGGCTGAGGTCCTGAGCGTCCACCCTGCCACACTCATCACGGCAGCATTTCTCGCCCAAGAACGTGCGGTCGCTCGTAAGGAGCTGCTCCATCAAATCGACGCGGAACTTGAGAAGCTCGGCATGCTTTAGTCAGCGGATGCATCAATTAGCCGGAGTGGGGGGCGGCGCTGATTGAAAATTAATCCACCCTGTCGATTGAAAGACCCAAGGCGGCTTGCCGATTTTGATACTGGCGATTGTGGATAGGGCTGGCAGGTGGTCTGGGGCTTGTACCTATGGAGACGGCAGCAGGCCAAGCAGGCGATGCCAAATGCCGCCCGTTTGGCAATTCGCAGACTGGCATCAGCAGACCGGCAGGTTTGTGTGGTACCTACCCCTCGCCAAGACGATTGTCTTCTGCGACGACCAAGATCACGCCGAGCGCATGCGACAGGAGCTCGTTAAGCTCACCCGGCCGCTGTCAGCAATCGCCGCTACGTGATGCGCATCACCGGTGATGACAACGAAGGTAAAGCGCAGCTTTCGTACTTCATCGATAATGACGAGCCTTACCCCGTCATTGCCACCACCTCCAAGCTGCTTACTACCGGAGTGGATGCCAAGACCTGTAAGCTCATCGTTTTGGACCAAAACATCAACTCAATGACCGAGTTCAAGCAGATCATCGGTCGCGGCACCCGCCTGCGTGAGGATTACCACAAGCTTTACTTCACCATCATGGACTTTAAGGGCGCCACGCGGCTATTCGCCGACGCGGATTTTGACGGCGAGCCGGTGGTGATCTACGAGCCCAAGGCCGACGACCCAGTGCTACCGCCAGAAGTTACAGAAGGTCCCGGCACTGGTGAATCTGAACCACCACCCCATGGTTCTGACACAGGAGATGCTGATGACACCCCGCCCGGCGGCAGCAAGGGAGACGGCGACAGAGAGAGTCGCATCAAGTACGTGATTGACGACGTAAACGTGCGTGTCGCGGTTGAGCGCTCGCGATATCTAGACGCCGACGGCAAGCTCATCACAGAGGACTACCGCGTCCGACTCAAAAACGATATCAAGGAGGCACTCCAGGCTGAGTTCGGTAGCCTCACTGAATTCGTACGTCGCTGGAACAGCGCGGAGCGCAAGCAAGCTGTGCTCGAAGAACTGAGCGGTCAAGGTGCACCGCTGAAAATCCTGCAACAAGCCGTGCCCAACGGCGTAGAATTCGATGCTTTTGATTTGGTTGCCCACGTTGCCTTCAACCAGAAACCGCTCACCCGTCATGAGCGCGCCAGCAATGTTAAGAAGCGCGATGTGTTTAGCAAGTATGGGGAACAAGCTCGCGCGGTGCTCGAGGCTCTGCTCGACAAATTTGCCGATCACGGCGTGCAAGACATTGAAGACACCAAGGTGCTGGAGTTGCCGCCCTTCGATCAGTTCGGCAGCAAGACGCAGATCAGGCGCGGCATCTTTGGCAGCATTGAGCAGTACACCCAAGCCGTGCGAGTGCTTGAACAGGCGCTCTATGAGCAGAACGAACAGAAACAGGGCTGAGCCAAACCTCAGGCCGTGTAACACGAGAAGAGCCAGATGAATCTCAGCAGTACCATCAAGACCATCCAGGACATCATGCGCAAGGATGATGGCGTCGATGGTGACGCGCAGCGTCTGGGCCAGCTCACCTGGATGCTTTTTCTCAAGGTCTTTGACCAGCGCGAGGAAGAGTGGGAGGACGACAACCCTAGGTACAAGTCTCCATTGCCTGAGCGCATGCGCTGGCGTCACTGGGCAGCCTTGGTACCCGGTGCAGATGGTAAGAAAGCACCACAGAAGACCCCGAGCAAAATCATCAGCTTCGTGAATAACGAGCTGTTCCCCACGCTTAAGGAGCTCGATGCCAACGCCAGCGCCCAGCACAAAGTGATTCGCAGCGTCTTTGAAGATGCCAACAACTACATGAAATCGGGCACCCAACTGCTGGCCGTGATCGAAAAGCTGGAAGAAGCTATCAACTTCCACGACTTTAAGACCCGCGCCAACTTGGGCGATGTGTATGAGCAACTGCTCAATGACCTGCGTGGTGCCGGCAATGCAGGCGAGTTTTACACTCCACGGGCTATAACCCAGTTCATGGCTGACCGCGTGAACCCCAATCTTGCGCAGCGCGAAACCGTGATGGACCCGGCCTGCGGTACTGGTGGATTCCTGACGGCAGCTATCGGCCACTTCCGCAATCAGATCACTACCAAGTCCAGTTCAGCCGACAATGCTGCCATCGAAACGCTGATACGCGGTATTGAGAAGAAGCAGCTGCCTCACTTGCTGTGCACCACCAACATGCTGCTGCACGGTATCGATGTTCCAAGCCAGATCGAGCACAAAAACACCTTAGGCATCGGCTGGAACGAATGGCGCGCCAACAACAAGGTCGATTGCATCATCACCAATCCTCCCTTCGGAGGCTATGAAGATGATGGCGTCGGCAGCGACTACCCGACCGACCTGCGCACGCGGGAAACGGCCGACATGTTCATGGCGCTCATCATCAAGAAGTTGCTGACGGAAAACGGCCGCGCCGCCGTGGTGCTGCCCGACGGCTTCCTGTTCGGCGAAGGCACCAAGGCGACGCTGAAAAGACTGTTGCTCTGCGAATGCAAGCTGCATACCATCGTGCGCCTGCCTAAGGGAGTGTTTGCACCCTACACCACTATCAAGACCAACCTGCTCTTCTTCACCAAGGGCGCAGTAGCGGATGACGGTACCGAACACTTCCACACCGACACCATCTGGTATTACGAGCATCCGTACCCGCTAGGCTACAAGAGCTACAGCAAGACCAAGCCCATCCGCTTTGAGGAATTCAAGCCCGAGCAGGAGTGGTGGGGTAGTGAAACGAACGATTTTGCTGACCGGGTGGAAAACGAATTTGCCTGGAAGATAGACTTCAAAACCAAGCGCGAACAGGCCGAAGCCGCCGCTCAGCCGCACTGGCAACGCGCCGAACAGTTGGGCAACGAAGCCAGTACTCTCGAAAACCGTATCCGCGACCTGCGTGACTCCATCAAGGGCGTGACAGACGGCAGACAGCGCAAACTGGTCGAGGATGAGATTGATACCCTACGCATCCAGGCTGACCACTTGCGCCTTCAAGCCCGTGATGCCCAGACCGCCGGCGACCAGCTTTACTGGCCCATCTATAATCTGGACCTGAAGAATCCCAACGCACCGGAGGAAGAGAGCCACGACCCCGACGTGCTGCTGGACAAATATAAGGCTTTGCTTGGCCAGATCGAAGAAACCGAGAACCGCCTGACAAGTGAACTCGCTGCCGCGCTGGCACACCACTTCGTCGGCGAGGACGCTTGATGGATGCGCAGCAGTTTTTGGCTGAATGTAGACACATTGCGAATGCACCGGGGGGCGTGACGCGGTTGCGGGAGCTGGTGCAGCGTTTGGCTATTCAGGGGCGGTTGGTCCCGCAAAATGATTTGGATGAGCCAGCAGAAGACTTTCTGACAAGGGTATTAGGGCAGGTACGGCCAGCGGCGCGGCGACGATCCAGAACAACAACCTCAGCATCTATCAAACGCACTACGAACTTACCCACCGGTTGGACATCAACATCGCTGGATCGCCTTGCCAACCCGCAAGCTGGATTTGCGTTCAAGGCCAATCTTTTTAATCAGAATGGTACAGGACTACCCATCATTCGAGTACGGGATGTCGGTCTCAGCGCTCCTGCAACCTACTACTCTGGTGAATATAGAGACGAGTTTCTCGTTGCTCGTGGTGACTGGCTGGTGGCAATGGATGGTGACTTTCGCATTGCGGTGTGGGACGCTGAAACAGCGCTGTTAAATCAACGAGTCTCAAGGCTTCGCTTCTACTCCAATGAAATCAATAGGAAGTACGTTTGCATTGCTTTGCAATTTGAATTGAGAAAGCTCCAAGGCGTTAAGAACTATACGACAGTAGATCATCTTTCTGGCTTGCAGATAGCAGAGTCGGAAATTGCGTTGCCTCCCCTCGAGGAGCAATTCCGAATCGTCGCCAAGGTCGATGAGCTGATGGCCTTATGTGACCTGTTAGAAGCGCAGCAGCAAGAGCGCCACAAACTGCAGAACCCGTTGCGCCAGTCTATCCTGCAAGCTCTCGCCAATGCCCAAGCCCCACATGAGCTCCAGCAAAGTTCGCAACGCCTGCAAGCCAACTTCGAATACTTGTTTAGCGTATCGGGGGACGTTCGACTTTTCCGCGACGTGCTTTTCGATCTCGGGTTGCGAGGCATGCTCTTGCCCGAGTCAAAGCTGACTGTGCGAGATGACTCTTCGAGCGAAGAGTTTGGTCCGCTCCCCACGGGATGGGAATGGAAGAAACTAGCTGATCTGTCCGAGTACATCACGAGCGGATCACGCGGCTGGAAGACACACATGACGAGCACGGGCGATTCGTTCATCCGTTCCCAGGACATCCGGCAGGATGCTCTGATCTTCGAATCTCCCGCCTTCGTCACATTGCCGGAGCGGATAGAAGGAAAAAGAACCTTGGTTCGCGCGGGTGACCTTTTGCTTACCATCACCGGTGGGAACGTCGGCCGATGTGCAGTTGTTCCAGAACTGCCAAACAAAGCCTACGTCAGCCAACACGTTGCTCTGATTCGGTTGCACGAACCGGGCTGGTCCGAGTTCATGCACTTCTGGATGATCAACGCCTTTGGCGGGCGAGCCTTCTTGGCCCGCTATATCTATGGAGACAAGCCCGGTTTGAACCTTGCTCAGGTAGGTAGCGTCCCGATGCCTGTTCCACCCGCGTCTGTCGTTCCCGAGATACTGACAAGCCTTCGCAGGCATCAAGCGCTATGTGATGAGCTTGCGAAGCAACTCGATGCCAAGTGCGACCTCGCAGCACGACTCAGTATTGCCACCGTCGTAGCCCTCACCGGCATCACCGTCCCGCAGGAAGAGGAAGGCCCCGTGAAAGTCCCGCAAACCGAGCTCATCGCCCCGCTGCGCCTGGGCACTATGCCTAAAGTGAAGGACCAGGCCCCGCTGGCCACCATCTTAGCCCGCCACAACGGCGAGTTGTCCGCCCGCGACTTGTGGCAGCGTTTTGGCGGCGAGATTGATGCTTTCTACGCGCAGCTGAAAACCGAGGTAACGCACGGATGGATTGCCGAGCCTTCAGTGGCCGAGGTGCGGGAAAAAATCGTTAATGAAACAGCGGAGGACTGACCATGCAACTGAGGCACCTGGCCATTCCGCACTTCCGCAACCTGCGTGGTGTGGTGATCGACTTCGCAACGCAGCTATCACCCATGCCGGGTGTGGCTACGGAGGCATTGGCTAAGTCCATCTGTAGTCATGCCCTGATCGGTCAGAACGGTACCGGTAAGTCCAACTTGATCGAGGTTCTGATTACCATCTTCCGCGACGTGGATATGGACCACAGTGCTGCGCTGGACTACACGCTGGAATACGAGATCCGAGAGCGAACGGTGCGTATCCAAGCCGATACCACAAAGCAAAAGCGCCCCTTCGTGTGGGTAGATGGCAAGAGTCAATCACAAGGCTACCTGCTGAAGAACCGCGAGCTGCTGCCCTCTCACATCTTTGCCTATTACTCCGGTCGCAACGAGCGCATCGAGGCTCTGTTCCAAGAGCATCAGCGTCGCTTCAACCAGCGCCAGGAAATCACTACCGACGAAGTGCTGCCAAAGCAACTACTGGAGAATTTCACCGCCAGCGAGGCTGACATCCGGGCTCTGGAAGAAGTCAAACGCCGCCGCGAGGCCCGGCTGAAACAAGCTGGCGACGACCGCTTGCGCCGGTTGTTCTACTGCCGTGGTGGCCATAGCCAGCTGGTTCTGCTGGCCTGCCTGCTGTCGGACGACCCGGTATTCCAGAAGGTGCTGAAGAATTTGCACATCGAGTCGCTGGAATCCGCGCTGTTCGTACTGAAGGAACCACACCGCCTGCGCGAAAAGCGCCGAGGCGGCAAGTTCGATGAGAACGAGCTGAATGAGGGCGATCCGCGTTTCTGGTATGCACGTGGCAATGTAGTAAGCGAGTTCCTCGACAAGCTGTGGCAAGTAGCCTGGGCACCTATCGAGCAGGAGGCCACTAAGCAGATTGACTTCCGTGGCCGAACTGAAAAGCAAAAGCAGCTCTACCTGTTCGTGCCTAGCCACGCCAAGCTCAGGCAACTGGGCGAACTGGTGGGCGGCACCGACAGTTTCTTTCGCTACGCCGAAGGAGCCTACATTGGTGACCTGATCGACGAGGTGCGCATCACTGTGAAAAAGCGCGACGAACACGGTGGCAAGGTGAGCTTCACCCAGCTCTCCGAAGGCGAGCTGCAGATGCTCACCGTGCTGGGCCTGATGCGCATCACCCGTGAAGACCACTGCCTGTTCCTACTCGACGAACCCGATACCCACCTGAACCCGATCTGGAAGCTGCGCTATTTCGATGACATTGAGGGTGTACTGCAGCGTGAGTCAACTGGCACTCTGTCGCACGATCTGGTGTCAAGTGAGCCGGCTTACCAAGTGCAATCGCAAGTAATCATCACAACGCATGATCCGATGATGGTAGGCAGCCTCAAGCGTGAGCAGGTTCACATCCTACGCCGGCAGGGTAATCGAACGGTAGTGGATATACCCGACGAGCACCCGCAAGGAATGGGAGTAACTGGGCTGCTCAAAAGCGAGCTGTTCGGCCTGTCGTCCACGTTAGATATCGAAACCGAGCGGCGCCTGTTCCGCCGTAACGAGCTGTTCGTTAAGCATCCCCGCACTGCGGGCGAAAATGCTGAGCTTTCGCGTCTCTCCGCCGAGCTAGCGGACCTGGGTTTTTCAACGGCCGATTTCCGCGATCCGGACTACGCGCTGTTTGTGCGAAAGATGGCGCAGCATCGAAAGTTTCGGAAACCTGCGCTTACGCCGGAAGAGCAGGCCGAGCAGGCACGTATTGCTGACGAGATCATCGACGAGATCTTGCGTGAGGAGGCAGAGGGGTGATCTTTATAGATCTGGAAAACAAACTGCCGACGGATGCCGACCTGCCCGCGCACATTCGCTGGAAACATGACGACTGGAGGGCGTGGTTGGCTGAGTCAGCACGCCTAGTCGGTGAGCTCGACAAGCTCAATGCAGCTGGGCAGACCGATGAGCGCAACGACTTGATCGACAAATACAGCGGTCACTGGGGAAAACTGAAACCGTGGCTGTTGGCGCTGTCGAATGGCAAGTGCTGGTTCACCGAAGCGCGCGACATCGCCTCGTATATCGATGTTGAACACTTTCGTCCGAAAAAGTCCGCCCGTAATATCAAAGGGCCCAAACGCGATGGCTACTGGTGGTTGGCTTTCGAATACATGAACTTCCGTATTGCCTGCACCGTGCCTAATAGGAAGAAGAGCACCTGGTTCCCTCTCCGATACGGTTCTCAACATTCGACCTACGGCTATCGTTGTGAAGGCGATGAAATTCCTTACTTCCTAGACCCGACGAATGCCCACGACGTGACGTTGCTATCCTTCGATGAGGAAGGAAAGGCCGTCCCTGCACCCGGCATCCCGCGCTGGGAATATGTACGGGTAAAGCGCACGGTGGAACGCCTAAAGCTTACTGAGCATCAGGCGTTGGCCGAAGAGCGCAGAAAGGTCTGGCAGAATACTACGAAGCTGATCAGCAAGTATCAGCAAGCACTATTAGACATGCGAACTTCTGCTGCAGCTCGTGAGCGGGCGAAGGCTGCAGCACGTGACATCGCTTCCCTCACTAAACCGGATGCTGAGCTGTCTGCTGTGGCGAAATGGTGTATCCGTTTGTGCAATGATCAGCAGCTTTTGAGACTGCTGGGGTGATGACGCGCAGGTCTAGCTGCGCTGCTACCCGCTGTCGCAAGCAGCTGAAGCCTATCGGCAGGTCTTGGCAGCGCTCGCCGCGACAGGTCGGATCGTACATGTGAGATCAACACATCTTGAAGTTTTAAAAATCCAGCTTCTATCGCAGCTTGCTCGCAGCGCTCTACCCGGCGCTCCTTGCCCGTCGCCCTCGCCCGTCGTACATTGCTTGTGCACTGCTCAGGACTGGCACCCCGAGAAATAGTAACAATGCAATAGCATGCCTTCTTCCAGCGTCGAATGCCGCTGTGTCGGTAGCTGTCCCGCAGGGCATCGATACTCGTTCAATGCCGCAATGTAGACCAAGTCCTGCTTAGCAAGCCGATATTCGACTTGCTGCCAGATGTCGGGGTTTCGATGCGATGGTAGCGATGCCAGCTTGCTCGCAGGCAAGGATTTCCAAGCCCTTGCAATAGCCTTGGTCGGCGAACACCGTCCCTGCCACGATCTAGACGGTGAGCAAATTAGACAACCGCAAGCGTTTCCACACAGCCCGGGTCGATAGCAGCCTGTTTTGGTCAGCCTCTATCGACGGCAGTATCGTGACCGTATCGCATCGGTCCCGCCAACCCTGCTCTCAGATCGAACCCAAAAATAGCACGGGCTATAAATTTAGCTATCGTTAAATTAATAGTTGGTGTTAAGGTTTGCGCAGATTGACCAGCTATCTTCCCATTAGCCGAGGACCCTATGCTCAAACGCCATCGTGAAACGCTTGAAAATCGCCTTGAGGAAGTCCATACCTCTGGTTGGACGCAGATAGCTTGGGGAGAGCTTTATCTTTGGTACGCGGCAGAGCGGCTTTCGGTGAAAACTTACAAGCACATTCTGGAAACTTATCGTGAGCTTCTAGAGGATGATCATGCTGGCCTGCTAGTGACGAACGTGTCCGGTGGCATTGTTCTAACGAGTTCCGCTGAGACCTCACACCTTAACGACATCGTTAACCAGGGCTTCGACAATGCGCCAAAAGTAGGAAAATAGCTGAATAGAAGGTCGCAATTGGCCTCCTAATTAACTTAACTGATTGCGGGGTAATGCTAATGAAAGCGCACAGCTATAGCGTGAAAGTTGATCTTACGGGAGTTAGGAGGTGGGGGAAGGATTTTAAATTGATAACGGACGTGATTCGTTCAGGCGTAAAAAATGAGCATGGATTCGCTGCGCTGAAAGGCCTTACAGACATTCGGTTCGAAGGGTGGCCGGTAGCGATTAGATTTAAGACCGCTGAAAATCGTACCAAATTCTATAGTCGTATGCGACGCGTGTTGCACCCTGAAATCATTAAAAAGATTGGTTTGAAATCTACCTTCCCAAATGCGGAGCGATCTAAGCCTGTAAGATATTTGCGCTCCTAGCGAACGGTGATGCAACCGCTCTCGCGGCAGGATGCGTTCAGCGGACTTAATCAGTTCTCCTAGAGCGATTATGGCCTAGGATGAACCGCTTTCCACTCGATGTTTGCGAATGAATACGGCCCGACGTGAATATTCATCACTAGGCTGTACCCAATTAACAGCCACGGAGCGCATCCAATGTCTTTACCTCCAATCCTTGTTGCGCAAAATCAAGTCTCGACCGGCGTAGATCAATTTACTGCGGCGCTGGTCAGTTATCTTAATCATCTAGGCCTTCCAACGGACAACGTTTTGGTTCCGATTCAAGAGCGTCAGCGCGTCATCGGCAACCTGCCGGATGTTATTGGCAGCATAGATCTTGTCAAGCGTGGCGAGTCACTTTATATTTCAAAGTTCATTGCTGCCTGTGGCGCAGGGCTTTTTGATGCGGCCCTAAACTTCATTTGGGATGAAACGGTTGTTAATTTAAGGAAGAAGGTTGCCCGTTTCGATTTGGAGTATTTCTACGACAGTGTCATTACTGACGCAACGCGTCGAAGCAAGCTTCGCGGAGAAGAAGACCTTGTGAAAATCGAGGAGTGGGAGCTGGTTCGCGGCTGCCATGTTACCGGCATTTTATCTGATATTGGATATCGCCATCTTGATTATATCCGAGATATGCGGAATTGGGCTAGCGCTGCCCATCCGAATCAAAATGAGCTTACTGGCCTCCAACTTATTTCTTGGCTTGAAACCTGCCTCAGAGAAGTTATTTCTAAGGAGCCTGAGCCGGCTGCAATTGAAGTGAAGCGCTTCCTGCACAGCATCCGGACTCAGGTACTTGCAGAGCAGGATGCTCAGCACATCCGTGTTGGTATGGAACGTCTGCCTGTCGATATTATCAAGTCGCTGTTAAGAGCTATTTACGGAATGTATACAGCTGACAATACATCTATCCAGGTAAAAACAAATATTAGATTGGTAGGGGCTAAGTGTTGGACGTTAGCTCCAGATGAGACGCGATACGAATGTGGCTTTCGCTTTACAACATTCGCTGAAAACGGAGAAAATGTACGGAAAGTGTTGGCGCATGAATTTCTTCAAGGTGTTGGAGGGTTGGGATATTTATCTCCTGATTCGTTAGCAGTTGAAATGTCAGCCTGCATTACTGCGCTTTTCAATGCGCATAGCGGATTTAACAACTTCCACAACGAACCAGCACACGCGCGAAATCTTTCGGCTTATGTTCCTGCAAATGGCCAGATTCCTGAAAGTGTTCGAGTTCCCTATGTTAATACTTTAGTAATGGCGAGAATAGGCAATGGATATGGGATTTCTGAAATGGCCGTACCCAAATACCAAGACATGATTTCCCGGTTCGGTGAAGAAGAGTTCGTGGTGTTTGTAAGGCTTTTGACCGATCGCCAGATTCAAGCCCGGCTGGCCTTACGAAATTGCTCGTCCTTATTCAAACAGCTGGCTATGAACTTCCTTCCTTTGACTGCAAATCAAGTTACTAAAAACGCGCTCAGCGCAATTGTCGGGAGCACCGATCAGCACTTACCGAATTTGGGGCGTGAGACTAGCTATGTGCGCATACTCTCTGCTTACTAACTTAGCGGAGATTTGCCATTGGATGGGGCGGAAGTCCGCCCCAGGATGAAATTTCCTCTTTGCGAACGTTTGTTTTGGGTCGATACCGGCTTCAGTATTTCTTGTCAGCATCGCGGATTGGCCTCGGAGCTATCGACCCTTCAACAATTCGATGTTCAGTAACATCAAGACCGACTTTCATTATTGCAAAGACGTCTGGAGGAATATCGGCGATCACGTCCCCGCTGCCATCGCCTGTGTCCTGACATTCACAGTCGCCCTCACTGATTTGGCCACTGGACACTTGCTCCACCCTCGACTGATGAACTGAGCTGATATCTTACGCCGGTGCATGTGCAACCTACAATTACCACCCAGAACCAGACATTGCTATGTGCCGTTCTGTCAATATACCTGCTCAATGGCAGTGAATGAACCTGGAGGACCTGTCAATCCAGAACCGGGGACAAGGAGGGATTAGTCAATAATAGGCATGCAGATTGACAGTCAACCGTAGTTCGCTCCATTTGCGCTTCCCCCAAAGAATTCCAGGGCCAGTGCACTGTCAATCCTCAAGGGGGGTAGGTGATACTAAGTACTATTGGCCAGACGATCCGCTGATCGCTGAGCCGACCGCGCGGGTGAAGCCGAGGAAGTGAACGGCAGCACAAGGGCATGACAACGAGCGGATGTAAAAAAACTTCACACGCCATGTGAGGTAAATGCGAGCTCAACCCGTGTAATAGTAACGAATCGCATTTGCACTCGTTTCAATTACGGAGTCAGCTCGTGGTCAAGCTCTTTAACCGCACTCATGCATCAGTCCTGCTGTGTTCTGCCTTACCTGGTTTTGCAATGGCTGCCCAGACGGTCACCGAGTTGGCGCCCAGTGTCATCCAGTCCACACGCGATGCGGCTGACGGCTCGGGAAGCTATACGGTTTCTGAAGGGAGCACCGCCAGCAAGACCTCCACCCAGAATAGAGATGAAGCCCAAACCGTCAACACGGTCACTGCGCAAACCCTGGATGACTACCAGGTCAAAGATCTCAACGACGCCATGCGCTTCGTCAGTGGTGTGTCCCAGACGAACACGTTGGGGGGCACCAAGGATGCTGTGATCAAGCGCGGATTTGGAAGCAACGACGACAACTCCATTTTGCGGGACGGGGTCCGCTCGGCGATTGGCCGCAATCTCGGCGCCACTACTGATCACGTGGAAGTGTTGAAAGGCCCGGCATCGCTGATGTATGGCGCGCTGGAGCCGGGCGGGCTGATCAATGTGATCAGCAAACAACCGCAGTTCACCCAAAGCACGACCTTGACCGGATCTGGCTACAGCGAAGGCGGCGGGACGTTTGGTGTGGACACCACCGGGCCGCTGGGCGATACCAACTTGGCGTACCGGCTGGTTGCCGAGCGCTCCCACGAGGACTACTGGCGTAATTACGGTGTCGATGAGCACACGCTTATTGCGCCATCGATCGCCTGGGTCGGCGACCGCGCCAGTTTCTCGCTGGCCTACACCTATAACGATTACGCCAGCCCCTTTGACCGCGGCACCGTGTTCGCCAATGGCCACCCGGCCGACATCAGTTACCGCGATCGTCTGGATGAGCGCTGGGCCAAGACCGTCGGCATCAGCCAAAGCACCACCGCGAAGTTCGAGTATCAACTTAATGATGCCTGGAAAAGCCGGTTGACCTACGGATGGACCGAGGATCGTTACAGCCTGGCGATTGCACAGCCCAGCACCTTGAAAGGCGACACCCTGCGCCGTATTGCCAATGGCGGGCACTATGACTACGAGAGCCGCTATAGCGCGCTGGACTTCATAGGCGATCAGCAGTTGTTCGGCCAGCGGCATGAGATTGTCGTTGGGGTGGACAACGAGTCGCTGGATAAATACCGCGGTAAAACCTATCGCAACGCCAGCAGCACCGCCGGCAACCTCGACATCCAGAACCCCACCTACGGCAATCTGGCTGAGCCTGCGACGGTCAGTGCGGCCCAGAGCAACGCCGAAAATAACCTCGTCACCACCTCGGCGTACTTCAAGGACAACTGGCACCTTAACGATCGCTGGATTCTGGTGTTTGGTGGTCGTCAGGAACACTGGGATCAATACAGCGATCAGGGGCTGGGCAGCGCCTATGCGCCGGGTGCCGATTCCAACGGCGACAAGTTTCTGCCCTTTGGCGGGATTGTTTATCAGCCGGCCGACAACGTCGCGCTCTACGCCAACTACAGCCGTTCCTTCGTGCCGAATGATGCCGACGATGCAGGCAACACCTTCAAGCCTACCGAAGGTCGCAGCTACGAAGTGGGTGTCAAATACAGCCCGGTCCAGGCGCTCAACGTGAACCTGGCCGTGTATGACATCGTCAAGAAAAACCTTGTGAACAGCGTGCTGCAGGCAAACGGCGACAGCATTGACGATGCGGTAGGGAAGGCGCGCTCGCGAGGGGTTGAACTGGATGTGACAGGAGAGATCGCGCGTAACTGGAGCATCATCGGCACCTACGCCTATGACCACACGGAAGTGCTGAAAAACGCAGAATCACCCGAGCAGGAAGGCAACCGCTTGCCCAATGCGCCGATGCACACCGCGAGCCTGTACCTCAGCCATCAACTCGGGCTGCCTGCCGAAACCGGCAAGTGGCATGTCGGCGCAGGTGCCCGATACGTCGGAGAGCGGCCGGGCGACGATGCCAACAGCTTTTGGCTGGACAGCTACACGACGGCCGATGCCTTTGTGCGCTGGGATTTACCCACCCATGACTACAAGACCAGTCTGCAGTTGAACATCGACAACCTGTTCAACAAGGAATACTACCCGGCCACCACGGGCAGCAGCACGCTCCAGGTGGAGGAGGGAGCGCTCCGAACTGCGCGGCTGACTGCCAGCGTCACGTTCTGATGGCAGCGATCGGTGCCGGGCAATCCGGCACTGGTCGGTTCAGATCAAACGACTCTCTTGTGCATCCGTACAGAGGGTTTACTCACCCTGCGCTGGGACTCTGAACCGCGCGATCACCGGCATGTGATCAGAAATCAACAACGTATCCGCCTGCCTCACCCGTGCCTCGACCCGTTTCAGCTTCGGGCTGTAGAACAGAAAATCCTGCGTCCGGTCCGGGCCGCTGATGCGGGGATCGTTAGGGAAGCGGGTGTACCACGTGCGACGGTCCTCACCGGCCACGTCTTCATTGCTCGGGATCATCGGGAAGCTTTCCCACAAGCCACGCAGCTCACTCTCTGCCGCAAACGGCGCGCGCTGCTCGGCAGGTAGCCGCTGATATTGCCCCTGTGGCAGCAGGTTGAAATCTCCGCCGGTTATCCACAGCGTGCCGTTTTGCTCGAATGTTTGTTGCAACTGACGAACTGAGGCTACTTGCCGTTTTCGCACGTCGCCCCCCGGCGCATCGCCCAGGTGCGTGTTTGTCACCGCCAGATGTCGGCCATCGCTCAGCGGCAGGTAGCTGACCAGCAGCGCAGGTTGAGGTTGAAACAGGCGGCTGATGAAATGGCCGGACGGCGAGGGCAGGTGCAGACGTTCGGCGCTGTCCAGTTGGTAGCGGCTCAGCGTCGCCAGTTTGCGGCCGACGCTGCCGAAGATGTGGCTATCCGGCACGAAGTCGGACTTCCAGTCAAACGCCTCGCTGCTGCAGGGGTACAGGTCGGCGACGCGCGCCTGGAGCAGGGCTAGTTGGTTGCCGTAGTCGGTGTTCTTCGCGCCGTCGTCGACTTCCTGCAGCAAGACGATGTCCGGCTGCTCATCGCGGATGACCCGTGCGACTTCATCGAGGTTGTACGCCAGATCTTCCGGGGTCGGGCGCTCGTCCGGGCCGCTGCCGTCGGGCAGGTCGTACCAGAAGACATAACGCTTGCCGGCCAGGTATTGAATGTTCCAGGTCATCACCTTGAGCGTCTGACCCGGCGCCAATACCGGTGGCTTTCCGTCCTTCGCGTTGCGGGATACCGCCACCTGCTCGTGTCGGGCGGGGTGCCAGGTCACGTCATAAAGCAGTATCACGAACAGCCCGGCACACGCCGCGAGGTAAAGCAGATACCGCGTCGGACGTGCCATCTTCTCAGGCCGACCGCGCGGGCGGGTCAATGAGCATGAACAACCGGAACATCATCACGCTGATAAGCAGCTGCAGGAAGCTGGAAACACTGTCCACCGCAATCGACAGCATCGGGCTTTGCTGGTCTGGGAGCACGTAATAACTGAGCGCCTCGAGCAGCGACAGCGGGATGTAAACGCACAGCATGCAGACGAAAATCCGCACCACGTGGCCCTGCGTCATTCTGAAGCTTTCGCGCATCGCCTCCAGCGGCCCCATCCCGCGCAATACCAGCAAGTATTCCGACAGCTGCAGTTTGATCATCACCCACACGCCCGGCAGGATGAACAGCGACATGCCGGCCATGATCAGCAGGGTGCTCAGCGCCGTCAGCACCGCGAACGTGGGCCACATGCGCAACGCCACGGCCCACAGGCTGGATTTGACCGGCTCTTCGCCCCGGGTTTTCGCATCCAGGAAAAGGATCAGCGCACCGGTGTAGAGCGGATAAAAAAGCAGCCCGACCAACAGTGGCGCGACGCCGTTGCCCTGCCCGAAGCCGATGAGCTGTTTGGTCAGGGCCTCCAGCACTACCAAGGGCAGGCACAACGTAAGAATGCTGCCGAAGTTGCGTCGGAAGAAGTACAGCGAGTCTTGCAGAATGGTCAGCGGATTCATGAACGGATCACAGGGATAAGCAGGCCGACACTGTAACGTAGCGCCGCGGAACCGGCCAACCGGCACCCACTAGCCGGCTTTCTTAACTTTTTTTACATCCTATTGAAACGCCCTTGAACAGCCCCATTACTGGCTATGTCCGAGCAACGGCTCAGAACAGAATTCCTACGGCAATCTAACGAGGTCGCCATGAACAGCGAAGAACAAACCCTGATCGATGGCTTGTTTGGCAAGCTCAAGCAAGCAGAAACCGAATCGGCCCCCCGTGATGCGCAGGCCGAAGCGCTGATCAAGGAGCACCTGACTCGCCAGCCGGCCGCGCCTTATTACATGGCGCAGTCGATCCTCGTGCAGGAAGTCGCGATCAAGCAGCTGGAGGCCCAGAACCGTCAGCGCGACGAGCAGATTCAACAGCTGCGGGCTGAGCTGGAGCGGGCAAAGTCCGCCGCGCCTGCCCAGTCCGGCAGCGGCGGTGGATTTCTGTCGAGCATCTTCGGCGGCGGCTCCCGTGAGCCCCAGGCTCAGCAGCCAGCTTCGTCGTTCTCGCGTCTGTCGAACCCGCAACCTTCCTCGGGCGGCTGGCGTGAAAGCGGTCCGGCAAGCGCGCCGCAGCAAAATTATGCTCAGCCACAGCAAAACTATGCCCAGCCGCAACAGGCACCGGCGGCCCCGGTCGGCAGTGGTTTCTTGGGCGGCGCCCTGAAAACCGCAGCGGGCGTGGCCGGTGGCGTGATGCTGGCGGAAGGCATCAGCAGCCTGTTCCATCACAACAGCCAACCGCAGGAGATCGTCGAGATCATCCAGGAGCAGCCGGCCCAGCCTGCTGCCGAACACGATCAGGGCGGCAGCGGTGGGTGGGGTGACGACCAGCAGCGCGTGACAGGTAATGACAGTACCGGCAATGACAGCTGGGGCAGTGATTCAAATGGCTTCGCCGACACTGACTACGGCAGTGACACCGGTGGCGGCTTGTTTGACGACGACGATTCTTTCGTCTGATAACGAAAGGCAGCGGCGGCATATCCTCCAGGAATGCCCCGCTGCCCCGACAGCACGCTGCGGCCCTCCACACCCAATCCTTCAATCCCGTTCCCAAAATGGCATACTGAGCGCCGGTCCGGTGTTCGGGCCCTTGTCGCTTGTCAGCGCATCGAGGATTTTGGGTGAGAAGAATCGCGGTCTTCGCCGACGTACAGAACCTGTATTACACAGTGCGTCAGGCTCACGGATGTCACTTCAATTACGCCGCCCTGTGGGCTGACATCAGCCAGCGCGGGCAGATCGTCGAGGCGTATGCGTATGCCATCGACCGTGGCGACAGCAAGCAGCAGCAATTCCAGCAGATCCTGCGCAACCTCGGTTTCACCGTCAAACTCAAACCCTACATCCAGCGCAGCGACGGCTCGGCCAAGGGCGACTGGGACGTGGGCATCACCATCGACATCATGGACGTCGCGCCGAATGTCGATGAAGTCGTGCTGGCGTCCGGCGATGGCGATTTTGACCTGTTGCTGGAGCGCATCATCAGCAAACACGGCGTCGAAGCGATTGCCTACGGCGTACCGGGGTTGACCGCCAATTCGTTGATCCGCGCGGCCAGTCGTTATGTGCCGATCGAGGGCGGGTTGCTGCTCAAGACCTGATCCACCGCCTCGGTGCAGCAGCGTCTGTGTCGCCTATGCGACTGACGACGAATGACTTGTGGGCGTGAGCTTGCTCACGAAGAGGCCGGGGCATTCAGCCACTTTCTCTGGGGCTGAAAGTAAGCCTTCGCGAGCAAGCTCGACTCCCACGGGAGGGTGATTCGGCTCGGGATTCCCGGTTGGCGCAAGACCTGTGGGAGTGAGCTTGCTCACGAAGAGGCCGGGGCATTCAGCCACTTTCTCTGGGGCTGAAAGTAAGCCTTCGCGAGCAAGCTCGACTCCCACGGGAGGGTGATTCGGCTCGGGATTCCCGGTTGGCGCAAGACCTGTGGGAGTGAGCTTGCTCACGAAGAGGCCGGGACATTCAGCCACTTTCTCTGGGGCTGAAAGTAAGCCTTCGCGAGCAAGCTCGCTCCCACATGACGGTGAGCTGACTCAAAATCGCCGGTTGTTGCAGGACCTGTGGGAGTGAGCTTGCTCACGAAGAGGCCGGGACATTCAGCCACTTTCTCTGGGGCTGAAAGTAAGTCTTCGCGAGCAAGCTCGCTCCCACAGGAATTGAGTTTGCTGCAGAACAGTGTGATGCCTGAACATCACGCGTTTTCCGAAAAAAATCGTCACTGTTAAGGCCACCTCCATGCAAGAACGCATCGCCGTCATCGACTTTGAAACCACCGGCATTTCCCCCAGCAGCTACTGCCGCGCCACGGAAATCGCGGTGGTGATCGTGGAGCAGGGCGTCATCGTCGAGCGCTATCAAAGCCTGATGAACGCCGGCGTGCGCATCCCGTCCTTCATCGAATCCCTGACCGGCATCAGCAACAGCATGCTGCGCACGGCGCCGCCGGCTGAACGGGTCATGAATGAAGTTGCCGAGTTCGTCGGCCTGACACCGCTGGTGGCGCACAACGCCTCGTTCGACCAGAAGTTCTGGGACTTCGAACTGTCGCGCATCAAGCGCAGTCGTGTGCAAAGCTTCGCCTGCTCCATGCTGCTGGCGCGACGTCTTCTGCCCCACGCGCCGAACCACAAACTCGGCACCCTCACCAGCTGGGCCGGCTTGCCCCACACCGGCAAGGCTCACCGGGCCATGGCCGATGCCGAAATGGCCGCCAACCTGACGCTGCACCTGGGCCACCAACTGCGCGACACCCACGGTCTCGCCGGTGTCTCCCATCAGTTGCTGTGCACCCTGCAAAAAGTCCCGGCGAAGAAGATTGCGGATGCGATCAGCAAGCACCGGGGGCTCTAGTCAGTCTTTGGCGCAGGTGCCTCAAGCCCAATCAGCATGCCCGATCAAATGAATGAAGCCGGCATCGCCTTGAGTCAGGGCAGCAGACTCCGCGGAGTTGGCGATATTGAATGCGACCTGCCCACGGCTTGTGCCGCCGTCCAGCGATTGGACCCAATAGGCAAGGCCGGCAGCGTCGTTGCCTCGGCCCAGGACGTTTTGATACAGATTTTCTACAAAGGCTGCGTTGCCGCCATCGGGCAGTCGTTGGGAAAATTCTGCAGATTGCACAAAACCATCCGCAATCTGGGCACCGGTTTCGCCTGCTGCGGCGTGAGACAGCCAGAACTTGAGGCCTTCGATATCGGGAGCACGATCCAGAATGGAATACAGACGACCAATACTTGCCTGCGCCGGGTCCAGAACGAACAGCTCGCGATCTGCGAAATCGAGCAGATTGAAGCCACTCAGTTCGAATATCGCCGCAGCGCCCGTGGAACGACTGACTGACAGCGTGTCGGTATCGAGGGCGTTGATCGTGTAGGCGGATGCCGCGTCGTTGAACATAAAGGTGTCGATACCGGCGTTGCCCGCCAGATGCGAAACCCCATTGCCGTCAAGCCTGACTTCCTGCTCACTGATCTGATCGTCGCCAGCCGTGCCGGTGGCCACGCCCTTGCCCACCACCATATCCATATTGTTCCAGGCGTTATGATCCACGATCCTGATGTAGCCTGTCTCGCCCTCCGAGAGGTCATGGCTTTCACGAGAATTCAGGAAGCCATCAGCAACCGACGTTCGACTCAAACCCTCCTGCAGCAGCGTGCTCCAGTACGACACACCTGAATCATCGCCTGTGCGATGCAGTACGGTCTGATAGAGCTCAAGGACAAAGTCCCGACTACCCAGCACGCTGTAGCGCTGTATCCCTTCAGCGGAATTCAGAAAGCCATCGCGAATCTCTGCATCCGAGCTGCCCATCGCTTGATGCGTCAGCCAGTAATCCAAGCCCTGATAATCGGGCGTCCGAGCGAACAGTGAGTAGAGCCTGGCAACGTAAGCCTGATCCTCGGTGAGCGCGATGTGATGAAGATCCCTGCCAAAGCTCAACGAAACAGTGGCATCACTCTGGGCGTTGAAGGCGCCATACTGGCTGCGAAAAGCCATGAGCAGTTCGTCAAGATTGGCATCGTGGTCGCTGAAAGCCAGCTTTTCGACGCCTAGAAGCGTGTCCACATCGGACGTTTGCGCATCATGAACCCTGAGGGTGGCATTGCTCACAAGCGCGGCATCGTAGGCTGCAAAGTAGCGAGCACCGGCCTCGGTATACAAAGCGGTGTCGAAGCCGTTGCCACCATCGAGCACGTCCGAGCCAGTCCCACCCATCAGCCGATCGTTGCCATCGCCGCCTAACAGCTGGTCATTGCCCGCGTTTGCGTTGAGAAAGTTGTCACTGGCGTTGCCGATCAGCGTATCCGCGCCTGCACCCGTTATGGCGTTCTCGATAACCGTACCGCGCGCGATGGCGATATTCGATAGACCGCCGTATACGCTGGAAAAAGCTTCACTTCTCAGATCGACTGTCTGAGCGCCGACATAGGTGCTGACGTTGATCGTGTCGTTGCCGCCCGAATCATAGAGCGTGGCCACCAGGCCGGTCACGAAGTCGGTTCCGGTGTTTATGGAAGCCTTGTTAAAACTGTAGGTGTCGTCACCCGTGCGGGTGACGGCGGTGCCGTACAGTGCCTGGATGGCGACGATGTCCGCCAGCATGGGGGTAGCGACATAGCCGAAAGAGGCATTGGAATAGGTATTCTGGTCCTGACTGAAGTAGGACATTATCGAATATTTCCAGCTGTCCTCTTGGTAGAAGGCATTGTTGGGGAAGGTCGCGCTGCCGTTGTAATTGCCCGCATGGCCCAACCCCAGCGCGTGGCCGATTTCATGAATGTAGGTCTGCTGATAATACCAACCGTAATTCACCCAATTGGAAGCGATGTTGACGCTGCTGTCCGAGATCACGCTGCCTGCGTAATTGGAGCTGGTGTACGCACCGCTCTTGTTTTCGCTGAAATTGATCGCCCCGGCAGCGGTGGTTTCCACAAAGTGGATGCCACTGACGTTGGTCCAGGTTTGCAGCGCATATCGAGCAACAGCCTGAGCGTTTGCGCTCAAGCTTGCCAGATTGACGGTGAGCGACCCTCCGGCGTGCACGTCAAAGTGGTGCTGGGAACCGCCATAGGCGTCGTGCCAATAGCCATCAGTCAGGTAGTTGGCTTGCTGGTCCAGCGTCAGGTGCTCAAGCGTCGCTTGGCTGGTGGCCGTCTGTTGGCTCACACCCTGGCTGGTCGCTCCGTCAGCCCAGAGTTGGGTGAGTGAATCGCACATCGAACACATGTAGAAACTCCGGGGCAAGGCAGGCCTGGCCAGGTCAATGACGCAAAAAACGGGTACGGACCGGTGATGAGTTCAAGCCGTTGAGCCTGTTTTGGAAACTGGCGGCATGACCTTCACGCGCGTTTGACCCGCCCTGGTCTTGACGATGGTGAGGCTCTTCGAGAAGGTACGGCAGGGCATGGTCGAAGGCTCTCGATGCCCATTCCTGATGAAGTTGTCGGCATGCTTTCTGGCGACTTAAGGCGGTTTTTCCGGGAGTCGATGAAATACAGCTGGAATAGGCTGGAGGAGGCGTTCTGGCTGGGAAGGCTGCTTTGGAGAGCTTTGCGTACTTTTCCCGGTCATCTCGCCGCTCCCGCGTCAGCGGCGGCAAACACCGGCCAGCAAAAATTGTACGGGTCGAATAAACCACATTTGTAACTGACGCCTGCGGCCCGGACATTTCTAGAATCAGTCCCACAATAACCGACTGTACTAGAGCCCTTCATGCCTGCTGTCCGCCGTTTCCCCCTGCTGCTCATCGGGGCCTTTTTCGCGCTTTATGTGATCTGGGGCTCGACCTATCTCGCCATCCGCATCGGTATCGAAACCTGGCCTCCGCTGATGATGGCCGGGGTCCGCTTCACCATCGCCGGCTCCATCCTGTTTGCCTTCATGCGCTATCGAGGCGCGCCGATGCCGACCTGGAAGCAGTGGAAATCCGCAGGGATGATCGGCTTTCTTCTGCTCGCCTGCGGCAATGGCGGCGTGACCCTGGCGGAACATGCAGGCGTCGCTTCGGGTGTCGCCGCATTGGCCGTGGCCGTGGTGCCGTTGTTCACCTTGTTGTTCGGCCTGTTCTGGGGGCATCGCAATACCGGGCTGGAGTGGGCTGGCATTTTGCTCGGCCTCGTCGGCATCTCCTTGCTCAACCTGGGCTCGAACCTGCAGGCCAGCCCCATGGGCGCGGCGCTGGTGATCTTCGCCGCCGCGACCTGGGCGTTCGGTTCGGTGTGGAGCCGCTACCTGCCCTTGCCCGCCGGGCCGATGGCCAGCGCCTGCGAAATGCTGGTGGCCGGCGCGGTGCTGTTGCTCGGCAGCTTCGTGAGCGGCGAACGCATGACCCAATCCCCGGGCCTGTCCGGCTGGCTGGTGATGGCGTATCTGGTGGTGTTCGGCTCGATCGTCGCGTTCAGCTCCTACATGTACCTGCTGAAGAACGTGCGACCCGCCGCCGCGACCAGCTATTGCTACGTCAACCCGGCGGTGGCGGTGTTGCTCGGCGTGTTGTTCGCCGGCGAACACATCGGCTGGGCAGAAGGTGCAGCGATGGCGGTGATCATCAGCGCCGTCGTGCTCATCGGGCTGCCGCAGTGGCGCAAGCAGAAACCGGTGTAGAAAGGGTAAACTGCGCGCCATTGTCTTCTACAGACTCTTGTGCGCTGACCTTTTTCCAACGGTACTGAAATGACATTCGCCTCCCTCGGCCTGATCGAACCCCTGCTGCGTGCCCTCGAAACACTGGGCTATCAGACTCCCACCCCCGTTCAGGCCCAGGCGATTCCGCCCGTGCTCGAAGGCCGCGACCTGATGGCCGCCGCCCAGACCGGCACCGGCAAGACCGCAGGCTTCGCGCTGCCACTGCTGCAACGCCTGACCATGGAAGGCCCGAAAGTGGCCGCCAACTCCGTGCGCGCGCTGGTGCTGGTGCCGACCCGAGAGCTGGCCGAGCAGGTTCACGAAGCCGTCGCGCAATACGCCGAGCACCTGCCGCTGACCACTTACGCGGCTTACGGCGGCGTGAGCATCAACCCGCAGATGATGAAACTGCGCCGAGGCGTAGACGTGCTGGTCGCCACGCCGGGCCGCCTGCTCGACCTGTATCGTCAGAATGCCGTGAAGTTCTCCCAGTTGCAGACCCTGATCCTTGATGAAGCCGATCGCATGCTTGATCTAGGCTTTTCCGAAGAGCTGCGCGACATCTACGCCGCGCTGCCGAAGCGCCGCCAGACGCTGCTGTTCTCCGCGACCTTCTCCGATGCGATCCGCGCGCTGGCCGGGCAGATGCTCGACAACCCGCTGACCATCGAAGTCAGCCCGCGCAATGTCGCGGCCTCGTCGGTCAAGCAGTGGATCGTCACCGTCGACAAGAAGCGCAAGAGCGAGCTGTTCATTCACTTGCTCAAGAAACATCGCTGGGGGCAGGTGCTGGTGTTCGCGAAAACCCGCGTTGGCGTCGACCAGTTGGTGGAGCGCCTGCAAGGCCTTAGCCTCAACGCAGACGGCATCCACGGCGACAAACCCCAGGCCACTCGCCAGCGCGCGCTGGATCGGTTCAAGAGCGGTGACGTGCAGATCCTCGTCGCCACCGATGTTGCGGCTCGCGGCCTGGACATCGACGACCTGCCGACCGTGGTCAACCTTGACCTGCCGATCGTTGCTGAAGACTACATCCACCGCATTGGACGCACCGGGCGTGCGGGCCAGACCGGTGAAGCGATCTCCCTGGTGTGCGCCGACGAAGTCGACCTGCTCAGCGCCATCGAAATGCTCACCCGCCAGACCCTGCAGCGGCGCGAAGAGCCCGACTTCATTCCAGAGCACCGCGTGCCGGCCACCGACGCGACCGGGCAGGTTCTGAAAAAACCGAAAAAGCCGAAGAAACCCAAAACCAGCGGCGGAGGCGGCAAACGCAATCTGGGCAAGTGGGTCGATAGCGGCGAAGCGGCGGCAGAAGTGCCGTCCATCAAGCCAGTGCGCAAAGTGCCGGTATTCAACACCGGACCGCGTAAGCGCAAGCCGTAAGAGGAAGAACTGCAGTACGGTCCGGCCAATCCCATTGCCCGGACCAGCGAGTTTATTGTGGGAGCGAGCTTGCTCGCAAAGCTGTTTGTCCGGCGCAGAAAATCCACCGGATGGACCGGCCTATTCGCGAGCAAGCTCGCTCGCACAGGTTCTGCGTTCAATCCATAGTGCCCGGTCGACGCAATCAATTGTGGGAGCGAGCTTGCTCGCGAAAGATGGCTCGCCAGTCCACGTCCCAACGACACACCCAAAAGGGCCTAACGCCCGCGCAGCACATCCTGATAAAGATCCGCATACCCCTGCACCATCTTCTCCGACGTAAACATCGACTCAAACCGCTGCGCCGCCTTCAGCCCCATCTGCTTCGCCCGCTCTCGGTCATTCCACAGCGTATTCATCGCGGCCGCCAACGCATCCGGGTCCCGTGGCGGAACAACCAGCCCGGTCTCGTCCGCGATGTTGATGAAGGTGGTGCCAGTGCCCATCTCGCACGAGATCATTGGCTTGCCATACATCGCCGCTTCCAGCAGCGAGATCCCGAACGATTCCGAACGCTGGTGCGAAGGGAAGACAAAGGCTTCGCAGAGCATCAGCAGCGCGTTCTTGTCCTCGTCCGGCAGGCTGCCCACAAACACGACGTTACTAAGCCCGAGCGCCTTGGCTTTCGCCTTGAGCTCCAGCTCCTGATGCCCGCCGCCCATGATCACCACCGGCAGGCGATTTTTGTGCGCTGCCTCAAGCAGGAAATCCAGGCCCTTGTAGTAACGCAGCGCACCGACGAACAGAAAGAAGCGTTCGCCCAATTGCTGCTTCCACTGCTCAAGTTTTGCCTGAGAAGGGGCAGGGTAGGTGGCTCGATCCAGACCAAACGGAATGATCTCAACCTTATCCCTGAACCGGGTTAGCACTTCACTGCTGGCGGCATAGTTCGGCGACGATACGACGATCCGATCAACGCTTCCCAGAAAGCGATTCATCAGCGGCGCATACAGCTTGAGCAGCGTCTTCTGCTTGATGATGTCCGAGTGGTAGCTCACCACCGTCGGTTTTTTGATGTGAGCGGCAAAGTGCGCGATGTCCATGTACGGCCACGGGAAGTGGTAATGCACGATGTCGGCGTCACGCGCGAGCTCTTTGAAGTCCCGGATACCCGACAGCGAAAAGCCTGTCGACGCGACATACAAATCCTGTTTGGAGCGGTGCGCGATGTGATTGCCCACTATCTCGTTACGCGCCGCGCCTTGTGTGCTCAGCGACAGCACCTGGGACTCGATCCCGTGGGCCTGGCAACCCTGTGCCAGTTGGAAGATGACTTGCTCGACCCCACCGCCCTTGCTTTCCGGGAAGTAGGTTTTGAAGAAGTGCAAAACTTTGGTCATCAGGATTCTCTGACGAAACGATAACGTCCGCTGTTCTCGCGATAGGTGCGTTGCGGGCAGAGCGGGGATGTGTGGAGCGGAGGATAAAGGAAAACCCGAAGCGCCTCACAGCGCTTCGGGTTGGGTACTGCGGCGTTACGCGTCGGCCAGCATCCAGCCAAGCGTTTCGCTCAGCTCGGGTGTCTGCCAGCCCGGGACCAGCGACTTCAGCTTGCTGTTGTCGCCACACAAGGTCTTGACCTCGTTGGCCCGCACGAAAGCAGGATTCACTTCGACGGTGAGGTCGTGGCCGGTGATGGCGCGACACATGTCGATCACTTCACGCAGCGAGTGAGTCTTGCCCGAGCTGACGTTGACGTACTGACCGAACGGCTTGGCTTCCAGCAGCCCGCGATAAGCGGCCACCAGCGAACGGACGTCGCTGAAATCGCGCCAGACATCCAGGTTGCCCAGCTCGATCTTCCCGGCCTTCTCGCGGAAGTGTTTGACGATCTTCGGCAGCAGGAAGTTATCCGCCTGGCCGACGCCGGTGTAGTTGAACGGGCGCGCGATGATGATCGGCAACCGCCCGAACCACAAACTGGCCATGTATTCCATGGCCAGCTTGCTCACCGCGTAATCGTTGGCCGGCGCTGGCCTGGTGCTCTCATCGAGCAACCCTTCCGACGCATTGCCATACACGTTGGCACTGCTCGCGAGCAAAACGCTTTCCGGCGCCTTGCCGCAGTTGGCGATGGCTTCGAGCAGGTTGCGCGTACCAATCAGGTTGACCTGGTAAAACGCATCCGCCGCGCCATGCCCGACAAACGCCAACGCCGCGAGATGAACGACGATGTCCGGCTGAAGGTCCGCCAGCAGCTTGCTCAGACCCACCAGATCGGTGAGATCAGCCTGATAATAATTGGCTTCATCGGACGGATTGCTGCCCAGACCGACAACCTCGCAGCCCTGGGCTGTGAGCTCGGCCGCCATGTAGCGCCCCGTAAATCCATGAATACCCGTTATCAGCGCTCGCTTGCCGGCGATACTCATCAGAACGAGAACCCTTTTTCGTTACGACGCAGGTCTGCTTCGACCATCATGCGGCACAGCTCTTCCAGGTTGGTCTTAGGCTCCCAGCCCAGGACTTCCTTGGCTTTGGCCGGGTTGCCGATCAACAGCTCAACTTCGGTCGGGCGGTAGAACTTCGGATTGACCGAGACCAGGACCTTGCCAGTGGCAGCGCAGGTACCGATTTCTTCTTCCGCTTCGCCACTCCAGTTGATGGTGATGTCGACAGCCTTGAATGCCATCGCGACGAAGTCACGGACGGTTTCAGTGCGGTTGGTGGCCAGAACGAAGGTGTCCGGCTGATCAGCCTGCAGCATGCGCCACATGCCTTCGACGTACTCTTTGGCGAAGCCCCAGTCGCGCTTGGCGTCCATGTTGCCCAGTACCAGCGAGTCCTGCAGACCCAGCTTGATCTTGGCAACGGTGTCAGTGATTTTGCGCGTGACGAACTCACGGCCGCGCAGTGGCGACTCGTGGTTGAACAGAATGCCGCTGGTCGCAAAAATGCCGTACGACTCGCGGTAGTTGATGGTCATCCAGTGGGCGTACAGCTTGGCGACGCCGTATGGGCTGCGCGGATAGAACGGGGTGTCTTCAACCTGAGGAATGGCCTGAACCTTACCGAACATCTCGGAAGTCGACGCCTGGTAGAAGCGGACTTTCGGGTTAACGATACGGATGGCTTCCAGCAGATTCACAGCGCCTAGGCCGGTGATTTCGGCGGTGGTGATCGGCTGTTCAAAGGAAACGCCTACGAAGCTCTGCGCGGCGAGGTTGTACACCTCGGTGGCTTCGGTGGTCTGCAGCAGGCGGATGCTGGCCGACAAGTCGGTCAGGTCGTACTCGACCAGGTGCAGGTTTGGATTGTTCTGGATGCCCAGTTCTTCGATCCGCCAGAAATTGACAGAACTGGTACGACGATAGGTGCCGTAGACGGTGTAGCCCTTGCCAAGCAGCAGTTCAGCCAGGTAGGCGCCGTCTTGACCAGTGATGCCGGTAACGATTGCTTTCATGCGAATCCTTTGAACTCCGTCTTAGTGCTTTAACCGCACGTGTTGGGTAGATGATATGGGCAGGTGCGTATGGTACATCGGGGTTATCTACCGTACCAAGCCTCTCACGCAGTAACACGATGTAAGTACCGGCGGGACGGAACGCGATCCTGCCCGAATTCTCGAGTAAACGCCTTGTTGGAGCGGGGAGCGGCGCCTTCCTCCCGTATTGGACGCTGAAGAAATGCCAGGAGTGTTACGAATCGTCATCTGCGGCGCCTATCTTTCAGATGAATATTTGGGCGGTCAATTCGCTAAAGCCCTGAAGGTAAGCTAAAACCAATGCCTTACGACACCGGGAGTTGAATCGATGAACGCTTGGGAAACGCGGCATGAGATGGTCGGCGGCATATATAAGCTACTGAATAAAAATGCGTCGATTGCAGACATCGACCACGTGGTTTCCGATCATTCATTCCTCAAAAGCGACATTGATGTTGCCAGCGTCCTGCTGCTATCCAAAGATGGCCTTGAGTGGACGAGTAAGGGGGTAATGGATATTCACCTCTATCTCATCCATAACGCTCGGCTAAAGATGGTGAAATACCTGCTGCCAGCGGGAGATTCGATTCTTGATCTAGGTGGAGCGAACGCGCCCTTGCATCACATGGGCTTTCCCCACGCATATTCGAAGATTGTGCTTATCGACTTGCCTACCGAAGAGCGTCACAAGGACTTTCAGGTGGCGCTGGATGAGGAGGGGGGGAAGGTTTTTTTGCGCTATGAGGACATGACGGATCTGAAAGGCATCCCGTCTGAGAGCGTCGATTTGGTATGGTCAGGCCAGAGTATTGAACACGTGACGCCTGAGCAGGGGAAGCGTATGTGCAAAGAGGCATACCGAGTACTTAAATCGGGTGGTCGTTTTTGCCTGGATACCCCCAACGGGCATGTTAGCCGCGTTCATGCGGCCACAATAGGAAATCACCTGATCCACCCCGATCACAAGATCGAATACACGCCGGATCAACTGCGGTCGCTCCTGCTGGATACGGGCTTTGTTATCGCAGAGGAGTGGGGGATATGTGAGATGCCTATCACCTGCAAGACGGGGACCTTCAGCTATGACGATTTCCTGATAGGTGGTGCTATTACCAAAAATATCGACGACGCTTACATTCAGTTCTTCAACTGCCTCAAGCTCTGAGTTGCGGGTGCAGCGAGGGGCGGCATCGAGTTGTTCGATGCCGCCCCTCGACTTAGCGTTTGACGTGGCAAACCATTGCAAAGTCAACATCAGCACACTGAGCAGACTCTGCCTCAGGCAATAGACGCTTCACATTGGCAGCATCGCCAAACTCACTTTTCACGAACACAAATACTGAATGGTCGATGTCGGCGCCTGCGATCTCCGTCTTGAGACTGTTCTCGTCACACGGCGGTTGATGGCGAGCAATGTAACCGGTATTCATTTTCAGGTTATGCAACGACACGTAGTTCATCATCGGAATGAGCGTCGTCAGCGTGTCTGCCTTTCCGCAGCGAAACTTCGGATAGTAGTAGACGTTGCGAACATCCTTCCCGATCTGAGCGTCCCAAGCCGACTGAGTCATCAACGGCGTGTAGGGACGATTGAGCCCTGCCTTAAAGTTGGAGCGCTGCATTTTCAGGTCGGAGACCTGCACCACCAATAACGCCAGCATGACCGGGATCAGCACCTTGCGAGGCAGCGTTCGATAGAGCGTCAGCAACGAAAAGATCACGATAATATAGCCAACCGGCCAGAAAAACCGTCCCGACGCCCGGAATTGCGAGGTCAAGACTTTCATGAAGTCCGGGTAGTTGAGGATCGCAAGCTGGCGCGTCCCTAGGTAGATCGAATCGGATAATGCGTAGCACGCAAACAGTGCCAACACAGTTGCCAGATAGCGATGACGTCTGACCGTGGCCCATCGTTCTCGCCGAAGTTGAATCAGTGCATAAACAAAGCTAGCGATGACGCCCAGGCCAAGGTAGTTAAAGCCTTCATATTGCCCCGGCATCATTGCATCGGGGATCGTGACATAAGACCCGCCGGTAACTGGAGCAAGCAGGTTCATGGAATAGTAGCCGAAACCCCACTCAGGCGACACCTGTCCGACCGGCATAGGCAGCAATGCCGCCGCCATAGCCAAAATCAGTACCACAAACGGGATGATGACGCGAAGCGCGGACTGGCGTGTCAGTTTGTCCAGGGAGCTGAATGCAGAGCACAGATAAATCATCAACGCCATTACAAACAGGTAAGCATGGACGTTGATGCTCACGACCAGAATCAGTGTCCATCCCAATGTCGCAAACTGTCGCAGCCGGTTGCTTCTGATGTACAGCGCGATGGACATCAACAGAATCCAGTGCGACATCAGGGAAATGTGGCCGAGGCGGGCCATCAATGCCGGGAAGCAAACCAGCAGCACTGTGCAGCAGACAAGTGTGCTCCAGGATCTTACATTCAACTCCCGCAGAATCCACCACCCCCCTACCGATTGCAGGATGAACGCCAGTGCCACCCAGTAGCCGAAAGGATTGAACGGCGGCATGCCGGACGGTAGCACCAGTTTCAACAGCAGCGAGTAGATCGGAATGATGTCGACGAAGGTGGCACGTGTTCCCACCGGGTAATTGAACGTGTCGAACGCCAAAAGCGGGAAGCTCAATGGCGAGTGGAAGTACGCATTGAAGCCGGCGATGTATTGAGTGACGTCTTCGGTTTCGCTCATCCAATAGGAAGACGTGCCGGCAATAAAGCCTTCAGGAAAGTATCGGTAGACAAAAATGGCGGCAATCGCCATTGCTACCAATAACCCTAGCGTCCCGGTGGACGATAGCCACGCGGGCCTTTGGCTGGGCGATACAGCAGCGTTTGAAAAAGGGGTCACAAGATAACCTCAAGCAGTTGGCTCGCACTCTGTTCCCAGGTGAGCCATTGAATAGCATTGGATTTTGGATGCGCGTCATCCGAGTAGAGTGCAAGCCAGCGTTGCAAGCTTTCAACCATTACGCCTTCCTCGTCGCCTTTGAAGTAGTAAGCGTTGTCACCAGCGATTTCCCGGAAAACCGGCAGATCACGCGCAATGATTGGCAACTTCTTCTGTGCGGCTTCGATGATGGGAAGCCCGAAGCCTTCACCTTCGCTTGCGAAAATCAGGCAAGACGCCGACGCATAGATCGCCTCTAATGTGGCGTCATTGGCGTCGGACATCCACATCAGACGATTCCCTTGCTCTGGGTGGTTGCTGAGAGCATCGATGATCTGAGGCAGGTTGCGTCTCGATTCAGCGTCGACGCCTTTCCACCCCTCACGACCCACGATAACCAGATTCACATCTACACCTGAGTTCCAGAGCTTGGTGAATGCCCGAAGAACTTGCAGATGTCCTTTTCTCGGCTCAATTGTGCCCACCATCAGGAAAGTGGGCTTGCCACCGAGCTTCGGCACCGCCGGCAGGTCGGCCGTCTCCGACTCTCCCTTATCCAGGTGTGCGCTTATGAGATCGGCACCCAAGTGGAACCAGTGGACGTTGAACGACTTCTGTTTGATCTCCTGCATTTCGACCCACGCGCAGTACTCCGCTGCCACCGATTGGGAAATACAAACCGCCCCGTTCAATTTGGTCGTTACTTGCAACCAGCGGTGAGACGGCAGTTCTGCCTGGGGCGGAAAGTATTCCGGCAGCAATACAGGAAGCAGATCAAAGATTGTCGCGTATAGCTTTACCCCATTATTCATGAGATATGACAGGTAACCGCTCTCGTAAGCGAGCACCAGGCGATCAGACCAATCCAGAGTCAACACGATATCGCTTTGCTGAGGCGTGACGATTTCTTCGCTCAGCAGATCCGGGGGGGCGCCAATGCTGGCTAATGTAAACGAAGTCGCTGTCTTGTAACCCCAGACCTCATTTGTTTTGCACAGGTACACGGGTTCGAATCGAATTTGGCTATCTGTCTGCTTTAAAAGTGCCAGCATGATCGAGATTGCAACACGCTCGATTCCGGTTCGTAATTCAGTCGCACGAGTCGCGGAAACGTCCAGATAAACCGTTCTGAAAGAGCGCTCTGGCGGGAAGTTCTGAGACAGGCAGTCCGCCAGCTTCACGGCACTGTCTTGGATATGAGCATCAGTGGAGTTGTCGATGATCCGACGCGTCAGTGCATCCAGTCCGTAACGCTTGTTGAGGTAGTGATTCTCGATGGCCTCGAAGTACAAGTTGGCGCAATAGTCCGGTGCATGCCGCGTGCGAATGGTTTTCGCCCCTGTCGCACCGAGCTTTTGGCGCATTGGCCTGTCGGTCCACATCGACTCAAGAGCGCGTTTTAGCGCAGGCGTCTGGAAGTCATCAGCAAGCATGATCGTGGCTTCAGGATCAAGTTCAGCAAACGATCCGTTCGCATTGACGATAACCGCAGCTCCATAATTCATGCAGTCCAGAACTGCCGCGGATGTTTCCCCTCGGGAGTTGTTGCGCAACTGGACGGCAACATCAGAGACCGCCAGATAACGATTGTAGGTCTCAGTGTCAGCCCAGCCGGTGATCGTAATGTTCTCCGGATATGCCGCCCGCGCCATGGTTTGCTGAAGTTGCTCTTTGTAAGGGAGGTGATGAATGTCTCCCACGAACACCAGCTTACAGTGAGGATCCTGCGAGAGCGAAGAGTCGACCCAGGCCTCAAGCAGGCAATGGTTCATCTTTGTCGGGTCGAGAAATCCGAAGCTGCAGACCATGAAATCTTCTGCAGCGAGCCCGAGGACACTTCTTGCGTTGGCGGCGTCTACCGGTGGCGATGGTTGCCTTAGCAGAGGAATGACGTCGCACTTGGCTTCGAGCGTTTCGCCGTACCACTGCTTGACCAGAGCTTTGGCGTAGTTCGAGTGAAGTACTACGCCGTGGGCTCGCTGGAATATTTCCAGGTTGACCGGGTATTTGAGGCGCAAGTCGTCAGGCGTCAGCGTGTGGTATTTCTCGACCAAAGCGCTATAGCCGTGGGAGAAATAAAGCGCTTCATCCCACGCCCCCACTTCGATTTTCTCGTCCTGCAAATAAGACTTCAGGCCGCTCAGGAAAAAATCGTGCAGAACGACCACGCCCGGCACCAATGCCATCAGTTCGAGCATGTGGTGGTGGAAGATCGAATTGCCTACCTGATAAACCACGCGGTCCACCGATCGACTGTTATCGATCAGCCACTGCGGATCGCGGATGGAGCAATGTTGCAGAGCCCACTCATCCGTCACTTCATTCTGGAATACGACCAGTTCGATGTCATAAAGCTTGTGAAGCTCGGGTAGCAGCTCTGCTGAATAACCGGCGATACCGGTGCGCTCGGGCGGGAGCGGGGACACGAATGCCATGCGCTTCTTGACGATGGATTTGCCGTTGTGGCTCTCGGGATTGCGCAGGGCGATATAGTTCTCGAACGCGTCAATGGCAGTAATCGCCGAGTGATCCCAAGAGAACAGCTTCCGCTGCTCGAGGCCATGAGCGATCAGCGTCGCTCTGAACTCGTCATCTTCCATTGCCTGATAAAGCTTGTTCGTAATGGCCCGAACGTCATAGGGGTCGAATAGCGCCTCATCCCAGCCAATGACCTCGGGGATACTCGAAGCTCTCGATCCGATTGCCGCTGCGCCGCATGCCATGGCTTCAAGCGGAGGCAGCCCGAAACCTTCGTGCCAGGAAGGAAACACGAAAACCCGGCAGAGGTTATACAACTTGACCAACTGCACGTCGTCGACGTATCCCAGGAAAATCATGTCCTCGGTTTTGAGGCCAAGCTTTTCCCCGACGGCAATTAGCGCATTGGAGTGCTGGGGTGGGATCTTGCCCGCGAACACCAACTGGTAATTGTCGCGCACTTCGTCAGGCAGGCCAGCGAAGGCTTGAACGAGGCGTGTCAGGTTTTTACGATCGTCCGAGCCGCCGGTGTAGAAGGCGTAGGGCTTGCTGATACCTAGGTTGTGGAGGAACACCGACGCCTCTGCAGGCGAGATGGTCAACTTCTGGAAGTTGTCATCAATGGCAGTAGAGATATTGATCGAATTCGCTTCATCAACGGATAAGTATTCAATGCCCTCAGCGCATGAGAACTTGGAAATAGACAAAATTAATGAAGCACGCTGCAACTCATCGACCTTGCCGATATAGTGCTGCTTATAGTCCCGATTCCATTTCAGGTACTGAGCTGGGTTGAGCAGTGGAATCAGATCATAGTGAGACACGCTAACCGGCGTTTTGGTATCGAATCGGCCAATGCTGGTTACAGCATCGTCCACGAATCCCTCTATCATCGACGACACATGGATAATGTCGGGTTTCAGGCTGGCGATGAAGCCTTCTCGAATCAGCTCCGCTGCTTTTCGCCGCTCGTGGTTGGCGGCGTCCATCTCGGCGACGGGACCAGGGGCGTACCAAATGTGAATGTTTTCAGGCGGCAACAAGTCTTCGAACGCTGCCCGTATGGACTCGATCGAGTCCGACAACATGCCATTCAGGACCAGATGAATATCGTGATCGCCGCGATTACGCACAATCGCCAATGCTAAGGAAAGACTGTAACGACCGATGCCGCGAAACCGGCTTTCCGTCTGGGCTCCTTGCAAGTCAATAACAATACGCATTATTCAATCCTGTCCCGGGTCTTTTCCGCTAATTTGATTTTTGCCAACACAGCCCGCGCATGAGGCGACAAGTTTTCCGTATCGATGGGGATCGTCGGGTCAATGGTCGAACGGAATATGGGGATTTCTTTCTTGTGGTATCGGCTACGCAGAAACTCATAGGCGCCGATTTTCTTGAGTACAGCGATACCAACGCTCTTCACAGGCTTGTAAGGGCTGGCTTTGCGGATGGCGTAGAAGATGACTTTCCGGGCCATCAACTTGGAGCGGATCTTGACGCCGTCGCGCTTGAGCAACTGCCGCTGCAGAAGGGCGTACCGAACGGTATTTACGACTGATCCCGGCAGAATGACACTTAGCGCATGCAAGCGACCCCTTGTGATATCCAAGTGATGGTCCAAGTGCACGACATGCTTATGAAGATTCGCTGTGTCAACAGCAGCCTTATGAATAAGCCTTTCTTGAGAGGCTAGTTCCAGACTGACCTTGGAATGTTCTTCGCGAAGCGTCCGCAGCTCTAGGTGCACAGCGTTTAGCTGAATCTTGTGGCTTCGCTGAAGCGCTTCTAGATCCCCTTTCAGAGCCCCCACGATTTCGTTTAGATTCTCAGCAGCTCGCGCTGCAGTGGCTTCGACACTTGCGAGATAAGCCTCAACGCTGCTGAGTGTGGTCTGCTGAGTAGCATTTACGGTCTCGATACCGGCTACTCTCGCCTCGTAGGCAGAAGCGACAGCATCAAGCGTCACGCCAAATTCTTTAGCGAAAAGCGCATCAAGATCGGGGGTAGGGCCGCTCGAGGTAGTAGTCTGGGCAACGACGCTGTAATCGGGGCTCACGCCTTTGAGAACATGCATCAGCGTTACAGATGGGACTCCCTGAATAGGTTCAGGCTCCTGCAAACGCAAGACCTTGGAGCGTGCAAAACCGTGGAAGTCCGGAATGAACTGGAGCAACAGTGGAGGCAGTGGATTGACATGAGTCGGGTCCATGTAAAAGCTGGACGTGCCGACAATCATGTTCTCCGGATTCGGTGTTTCTAGAATTAACAGACCCCCCGGTACCAGTACCCGCTTGGCTTCTTCAACCAAAGCATTCAGCTGATCAAATGGGATGTGCTCTACCAGATGAAAGGCGCTGATTGCCATCTGGCTAGCATCGCCAAGCTGCCTCAAGTACGCGATGGCATCACTTTGGGTGACGGAAAAACCTCGCTCCTTGCATGCCGTCAGCATCTCTTCGTCCAGATCGACGCCGTGGCAACGAATCTGCATCGACGTCAGAAGTTCGAGCCACTCACCTCGGCCGCAACCCAGATCGGTGACCGGCAGTTCCCAACAGGCTTTTAGCTGTTCGAGGAACGGCGAATAAACTTTGAGACGATCAAGGATGAGTTGCCTAGAACCGCGGTGCTTGTCTTCAAATGATCGGTAAAATTCGCTCACGGGCGCTTCCTGATTCCAATTCTATCCAGCAGTTGTGTGCTCGTTGATACGGGCTTGGCGCATGAGACGAAGTCCGCAACGCGGTGCAACCGGCAGTTCTGCGCTTTCACGCAGCAACTGCCAGGGCCCGTAATCAGTCCGGTTTGTTCCGTGTCGCCGGATTCACGCTTCTATTTCAACCTTTGGCGGCATCCAGCTCAGACCTACAAATGTGTCTTGGGCAATGTTGACTACGTTGAAAACCAACGCTAGGTCGAGCCATTCAAAATTTTCGACGATGTGCGTTTCCGAGGCATGGAGCGCGACCGCTACGGAGTAAGACCCGATGCCTAGATTTGCCGGAAACGTGAATTTATAGGTAAATTTTTTCCCTGCAGCCACACTCGTGGATTTGCAGTCGAGATAGTGCGTATTAGTGCCAAAAATGCTTTGGCCTAACCGGTCCTTAATGACATATCCCACCACCAGTTCAGGCAAATCGTGGTGGACTTCCCCTTTGATGCACAGGGTGACTTCATCCCCCACACCTACGTATTCCACCGCCGTCCCGGCGCGATCATACAAAGAGACGCTCTCAATCGTCGCTTTACGACTACCGGATCGGGTTTGCTTGGACCCATCATCCAGCGAGACCACTTCAACGCCCGCGTTTTCTTTATCGGCGATGAGCGCGTTGTAATAGTCCATCACCTCCTCCGGCGCACCGTCCTTGATGACAGTACCGCCTTCCAGAAGAATGGCGCGATCACACAACGCCTGAATCGAGCCGCGATCGTGCGAGACGATGATCAGAGTCGTACCCTGCCGCTGGAACTCTTTGATCCGCGCAAAGCTTTTGTGCTGGAAATAGCTGTCCCCGACAGACAAAGCCTCATCGACGATCAATATGTCCGGGCGGAAAGCAGTGGCAACCGCAAAAGCCACTCGCATTTGCATCCCGCTGGAGTAGGTGCGAACACTTTCGTCAAAGTACTCACCGATTTCAGCGAAAGCCTCTATGTCCTTTATGGCGCCGTCAATTTCGTGATTGTTGAACCCCATCAAACCTGCGGCATGATAGACATTCTGACGACCCGTAAGCTCTGGGTTGAACCCCATTCCCAGCTCAAGAATCGCGGCAATACGGCCATTTACGTGAACCGCACCCTCAGTGGGCTGCAGAGTGCCAGTGATCATCTTCAGCAGCGTCGACTTGCCTGCGCCGTTTTGTCCGACGATCCCGATTGCTTCACCCGGTCTGATGGCAAAGCTGATATGACGGAGCACCCAGTGCTCATGGTTGGGCTTCGCACCTGCAAAGAACCAGTTAGCGATGCGCTTCCATTCAGAGCTATAAGTCCGGTAGGCCTTGCCCAGGTTGTCAACGGTAAGCAGTGTCATAGTGAGTCCACCATTTCTGGTGCAGCGCGACGAAACATGAACAGCCCCAAAAGCATCAGCAGGATGGAAGCACCGACGGTGATGCCGATCTCGTTCAAGTCGGGTGACACCTGATAAACCAGGACGTCGTGGTAAGCATTCACGACAGAAAACATCGGATTGAAGTTCATGAACGAACGTAGGTATTCGGGGATCACGTTGGCGGAGTAGACGATTGGCGTAAACCAGAACCACACCTGCAATATGATCGGTACGACTTGGCCAATGTCGCGAACAAACACGTTAACTACACCAAGCACCAAGCCCAGGCCGACGGCCAGCGCGGTAACCACCAGAGTCAACGGAATGAGCCAGAACATGTCCAGCGAAGGCATCTGGCCTAGCGCCGCAAATACCACCAGCACGGCGACAAACAGCAGCAAATTATTGAGCAGGCATGATCCCACTACGATGACCGGCAGCGCGATGCGGGGAAAGCGCATCTTCTTCATCAGGTTGCCCTGTTCAATGAACAGATTCAGACATCGCGAGACAATCTCGGAAAACAGGTTCCACGCCAGCACCCCAGCCATCAGGTACAGCGCATACGCATATTTGTTGTCGATACCTGGCAAGCGGGCTGCCAGCACGTTGGAAAGGATAAGCGCGTAGATCGCGACTTGAGACAGAGGATGAATGATCATCCAGAGGCCACCGAGTCGGCTGCGCGCAAACCGGGCAATGAACTCATTGCGGATGGAGGTGACGATGAAGCTTCGGTATTCCCAAAGCCCTTTCAACATGCCGAACATGCAAGGTCCTCGTTGACGCGTTTGGTGTTTTTCACTGGAGCGAACGGGTCGCTTGAGAAACAGTGGCCGTGCGGCTTTATGTGCCCGGACCGGACAGTGAACGACTGTGGTCCTGTATGCATGCCGACGGGTGTTGTGAGGGAATGACGGATGGAAACAATTCCGGGGTTGGTTTCAGGGGCGGCAGTATATGCATGGCGCAGACGCGGATGTACATGATGTCGACGCATATGGTCGACGGCCGTTGATACCGGCCGACGAGCGCACCACGTCATGTAAAAGTGCCACATCAAGGCTAGCCCACAGCCATCAAGCGTCAGCGCGACCGTAGACATCCTCGAAGCGAACAATGTCGTCCTCGCCCAGATAGTCGCCGCTTTGCACCTCAATCAACACCAGATCAATAACACCAGGATTGGTCAGGCGGTGGGTGTGTCCGGCACGAATGAAGGTCGACTCATTGGTGTTGAGCATCAGTTCCTGGTCATCGTTGACCACAACGGCCATTCCGCTGACGACGATCCAGTGCTCGCTACGATGGTGATGCATCTGTAGCGACAACGAAGCTTTGGGCTTGACCACAATTCGCTTGATCTTGAAACGCTCGCCGTTTTCCAGGGTGGTGTAAGTACCCCATGGGCGATGGACGGTCTGATGCAGCTGGTGGAGCGTATGTCCGGAGCTCTTGAGCTGGGTAACGATGTGCTTGACGTCCTGCGCGTGGTTCTTGTGCGCAATCATCAAGGCATCCGGCGTGTCGATGATAAGCAAGTCCTCGACACCCACTAGCGCAGTCAGCCGATCCTCGCTGTTCACATAATTGTTTCGCGAACCGTGGGCCAATACCTCGCCTTCAAACCGGTTGCCTTGCTCGTCCTGCGCCGTCAGCTCACTCACGGCATTCCACGAACCAATGTCACTCCAGCCGATGTCACAAGGAACAGTGACCACCTTATTGGAGCGTTCCATCAACGCGTAGTCGATGGAGATGTCAGGCACCTTCGCAAATGAGTCCGGGTCGATGGAAAGGCAGTGGTAGGCCGGGCCCTCGGTCAACCGAGAGCTGGAGATCGACGCGGCAGCGGCCTCGAGCACATCGGGGGCGTGCGCGGCAAATTCTTCCAGCACAGTACCGACCTGAAAGCAGAACATGCCCGAGTTCCAGAAATAGTTACCGGCGGCCACATAGGACTCTGCAGTGTTCAGGTCAGGCTTCTCGACGAACCGTGCGACCTTCAAGCCACCCTCCAGCCCGGCTGAGTCGCCCGTTTCGATATAGCCGAATCCTGTTTCCGGATATTGCGGCTTGATGCCGAAGGTGACCAGCCAACCCTTTTCTGAAAGCTGTACAGCTTTAGCCACTGCAGCGGCGAAAGCTTTCTCATCCTGAATCAGGTGATCGGCAGCCAGGACCAGCATGTGGGCGTCAGCGCCATGCAGCTGCTTAATCTGCAGCGCCGCCATTGCCACTGCTGCAGCCGTATTACGACCGAAAGGCTCTAGGATGAAGCCTTGAGCTAACCCGGTTTTGTTGACGGTGCGGTATTCGTCTTCGGTCTTGAACAACAGATCGCGGTTGGTGACAGTCATGACTTCCGATACACCCGCCAGCGCGGAAGCGCGTAGGAAGGTTTTCTGAATCAGGTTCTGACCGTCTGGCAGCACCATGAAGGGCTTGGGATGGGCCTCGCGAGAAACGGGCCACAACCGACTGCCGACGCCGCCTGACAAAATTACGGGTATTAAATCCATGGGTTTCCTTTACACGACGCTGGCATAAAACTGATCAAAAGTAGCGGATGTTCGCCTAGGTTGTACAACCCGATCGGTTGCTGAACGGAAAGTGCCTTGCGTCGGCGGACCGATAGGGGGCTGAATTCTAGGCAAGGCGAGAATACCAGAGAAAACCTAGCCCAGTAGTCTGGTCCGACCGACCTACCTGAACAGGCTTCCGATTACCTCCCACCGCTTGACAGCCAAAATCTCAATGGGTATGGCGCATGAAGCAATCAATCGTAGGGAGCGCCTTGCACTGAAGGCAGTAATTTAATCTTCCCCAAAAAGGTCGCGAGAGTACACTTTTTCAATAACATCTATGATTTCCACCGAGATTCGGTTGGCCACAATAACGTCTGACATTGATTTGAATTGCTCTAGGTTAGATATAATGTCAGAGTCGAAAAAGCTGGTCCCCTGATAAGCAGGTTCGTACACAACGACTGTGATTCCTTTGGCTTTTAAACGCTTCATTACGCCTTGAACTGAAGAAGCACGAAAATTGTCCGAGTCCGCTTTCATGGTAAGACGATAAATGCCCACGATGTTAGGTTTCAGCTTGGTGATCGAGTCTGCGATAAAGTCCTTGCGGGTTGAGTTTGACTCTACTATAGCGCTAATCAGTGTGTTGGGGACGTCTGAATAATTGGCTAGTAGTTGTTTTGTATCTTTTGGGAGGCAGTACCCGCCGTAACCGAACGAAGGGTTATTGTAATGGTTACCAATGCGGGGGTCCGAGCTTACGCCGTGGATTAGTTGCCGCGTGTTTAAGCCATGGACAGATGCATATGTATCAAGCTCATTGAAGTACGAGACTCGCATGGCTAGATATGTATTCGAAAACAGCTTGATAGCTTCTGCCTCAGTTGAGCCCACTAATATAATTGGAATATTTTTTGCATGAGCGCCTTGTGCCAGTAGATCTGCGAATACCTGGCCTCGCTCAGTGTTGTCGCCAACAATTATCCGAGTTGGGAAAAGGTTGTCGTGAAGCGCGCGACCCTCCCGTAAAAATTCAGGGGAGAAGATAATGGATTTCGTGTTGAATGCCTTACGCATTCTGATTGTGAAACCAACCGGTACGGTCGATTTTATGATTATGGTTGCGCGGTCATTGACTCTCAGCGCATCAGCAATAACTTTTTCAACGGAGCTGGTGTCGAATGAATTTGTTTGGGATGCGTAATCAGTCGGTGTCGCTATAATGATGTAATCCGCTCCGCTATATGCTTCTAGTTCATCTGTAGTCGCAGTGAGCGTCAAATTTCCTGTCTGAAGAAACTCCTCGGATTCAAAATCTGCCACGGTAGGTTTTCTTTGATTTAGTTTGTCAATTCTAGCTTGGTCAATATCGTAAGCTATAACCGGGTTATGTTGTGAAAGTAAAATAGCGTTGGATAGCCCAACATAACCCGTGCCCACAACCGTAATGTTTTTCATTAGTGCCTCAAAAATCAGGGCGAGTTTTTTTGTTGTTCCATTTGTCCATGATGGAGCCAATGTCAATAGCGATGCCACCTTGTCGTTTGATTTGAATGCAGTATTGCTTGCCTAAAATTCCTCCGCCAACTAGACATAACATGCCACCCCAGTCGATGCTTTTAATGTGGTCAAGGGTAGCAATGAATGCGCTTGGGAAATGTTCGCCTTGGACTGAGTTGTTTCCCAACAAAGCCAATCGCGATGGTTCGCCGGGTATAGGTAAATAAACAACTTCTTGAATGCCGAACTTGTACTTAACGATGTCTACGATTTCTGGATGACAGGAAATAATGCCAATCTTATCTAATGATGACAGAAGGTCGAAGAAATCAATGGATTCGCCGAGCTCATAGTGCATCAATTGAGTACACAGCGCGGTTGATGAAAGATCTGTTTGCTCCAGCATTCTCACTACGTTAAGAGTGCCAGGTATACCTCTCATACTCCCGATGGAAAACTCGTGATCAATCCATGTGTCAGGTGGTACCCCTATGAGGTCTGCTTCGCCTAGACATCCGGCCAGCATCGACATTTGTGAATAAAACGCCCCTCGATGGTGCGCTGATGCTTCGCCATACCAGATATCCCAAAATTCATCCCGATTTCTGGAATATAGAGCGTTGAAGCGCATCTCATCTTTACTGCTATGGTGGAGCCATGTACCTTCCCCGTCGCCAAGCCTAATGAAGGCGTAAGGTGTATTGTTGCTCAAACACCCAGCTATTTCTGCCACAACCTCTGAAATAAGTTGCCACCCCCGAGAATTACGGCGCAGTATTTCGTAAGTGTTGCCAGCATATCGCAAGTGATATGTATTAACGTAATCCATCAGCTGGTAATAGACCGTCAATAGCTTAAGGTCGTCTTCACTTTGGATGTTAGATTGATCGACAATTTGCACGAAATGAGCAAGGTCTTTAGACGCCACGCAGCTTGATAGAAGAGCTCTTATTACCTCCATCTCTCCGGGGCTTTTGGTGAACGCTTGCGAGAATAAGCTACTGGCTTTAGCTTGATTCCCTCGTTCACTATATAGTACTCCCAGCTCAAAAAATGGTTGCCATTCGTTAATATCAAGCATCGCAGCCCGAAGCAGGTGCTTTTCAGCGGCGTCTAGGTTTCCTGAGTTACGCAAATCAACACCCAGGATCAAAGAATCCATATATGATGTAAACAACTCGTCCTCATCGAACATGTTAGCTACCAAGTCAGTGAATATGAAAGTTATAAATATCGCCCTACTGGACTGCTAGTTGGCGCTATCCACGAACCGTCGAAAAAAGGCACGACGGTGTTACTAAATTCTTCGCACCAAGTAGCATCGAATGCTCACACAAGCTTGCGATCCAGCTTTCGCTGTGTACTGGTGCAGCATGTGACTCCAGTATGGCGCGTAATAAGCTCAACTTTATGGAAAAGACATGACTAGATACAGCCGCGACATTACGAGTAAGTTGCGCGATTCCTGCAAGTCCATACTCATCAGCTTGGACGCCTTTAAACTGTTCAGTCAAGCCCTCCCCAGCACGCCTATCGTAGCCAAAGCTTTCGATTTGCCCGGAGGGGTCAGTAATTTTGGCACCCACAAACCCTGATTCAGATCGCAATGCCTGACGAACGAGTTCATTTAACCAGCCAGGACATTTCTTACAGGGAATTACTCTTGAATCAATCCAAATCAAGATGGCTCCGCTTACCTGGTTAATGCTTTGGACAAATGCCTCCCCGGCTGAGCTATCGGCCGGGAATGTGTTCCAGTGTATCCTCATGGGACCGAGCGATTTTACCAATCTAGATCTAGGTTTCGCAGATCGGGAACTAACGACGAGTACTTCAGGTGTGAGCTTCCTCGATTTTCTGATCGATTGAAGAAGTATACTTAGATTTTTTAGAGACCCCTGATGATGGATTATTACCGAGACTGAAGCCGCCTGCTTGTCTAGCGCAGGCTTGAAGCGGAGATGATGTGTGATCTTGTCCGAGATAAGACTGCCTTGTAAATTTCTTTCTCGCAAGTGATGTCTTACCGCTCTTCGCCGGGCTATAGATGCATACCGTTTTTCATTTCCAGACAGAGCTGTTGATCCTGACACTGCTCGCCAGTGATACAGCACCTTCGGAACATGTACTATTTGATCGGCGCTGATGTTGTTGCAGATCCTAAGCACTAGCTCATAATCTTGAGCGCCGTCGTACTCCGATCGAAAGCCGCCGCTTGCTCGTATGAGAGTCGTGCGAAATACGCCTAAATGGCTTACGCAGTTTTGGCCCAGCATCAGCTCAGGGTTCCACCCCAACTTGTGATACGGGTCATACCGCTGGCCAACCGAATTGCATTTGTCCTCGTCCGTAAAAATCAATGAAGCTGTCGGGTGCGTATTTATGGTATGCGCTATATGCAACAACGCGTCTTCGTCTAATAGGTCATCGTGATCAAGCAGGGCCACGAAGCTGCCGTTCGCGATGCTCAGGGCAGAATTAGAAGCTTCGGATATATTTCCATTCTCACTTCTGAAAACTGCGCAAATTCTTGGGTCTTTAGCGATGTGGTGCCTTATTAATTTTTTGACATCACTTTTGGTAGAGTTGTCGTCTGCAATGCATAGCTGCCAATTGAAATATGATTGGCTTAAAACAGACTCAATGGCTAAATTTAAAAATTCGATATTTGAATTGTAAGTAGGTAACAAAACTGAAATGTAAGGTTTTGTTAGTAGCTGTTCTACAATCATGCTGCGCACGCCTAATCTAGAATTCTCAGCCTCATCCTGGTGTTCGAAATAACTCCCGTGGTAACTAAATTCCGTTAAATTTGGTTGTAGTGCAGATGAAGTATCGCCCCGAAGAACGCGGATTGATACAGTGGAATGCCCGACCAATTCTTTCGGTATTAAGCATTCGAAACTGGCTTTAATACTGCCGTCGTGACAAGTCTCAACGGGTTTGGATTGGTCAATTCGAAAACTAGCAGCTAACTTTCCGTTTACTTCTAGCTCCAGGTCAGGGGCTGAATCGCCTGTTTCGTAAACTATCCAGCCGTGGACGAGGCCGTCATCGCGGACCGCATATTGGCCATCTATAACATTGGTGTCGTCGACGTTTATCGGACTACCAATTAGGTTGACAAAACTGTTGTTCTGGATAGTTGTTGCTTCAACTATATCATCTTTGTTTGGACGATTTCCCTTTTCGAAAACGAAAGCGAAACCGTATCTGCCGTCACCAATCCCTGCTTTTAAGAGGTCGGGACGAAGATCGCGAGCGAGTGCTTTACCCACGAGTACCTTATTGACAAAGATATAGACCGCCAGTTTGGCCGCGGGAATTATTGGCGACCACACCCAGCCCGTTAATCGATTATTTACTAATTGATCTAGATGACCGGTTGGTATGTGGTCCATCTTAACACCAGCCCTTCATCATCCTACGATTTCCTGGTATTGCACATCTAGTTCCCGTACCTGATCAGATACCAAACGAATTGCCTTTATAGACTCGATGTCGGGTGAGGGAGCTTGCTCAAATTGATCAAGCTTCTTGAACGCGCTGATAAGATTTTCCAGAGTAGGTTCAATAACCCAACCTGAACGATTTTCTAGTACGTCTTCGCCTATGCCTCCCTTATTGGAACAGATAACCCAAACGCCGGCGGCGGTGGCCTCACGGGTGACTAACCCATAGCTCTCAGGCCAAATAGAAGGCGCCACAAGCACGTCTATCTGTGAGAATAGCGTTTCTACCTGCCTTTGCGGGACCTTTCGTATGAATCGCGTAGTAACTGACCCCCATTGCTCGACCACTTTCGAGTCTTCAGAGGCAGCATGATCAACCACTAAAGCATCCAGATTTTTGAAACAAAAGCTGCTTAGTGCTTGCTTGAATAGATGATAGCCCTTGTGGTCAGACATACCGCCGATGTGAGCTACACAGATTTTACGTCTCGAGGATATTCCTCTCGGTTCCCATTCCCTGGGTTGAACACCATTTCTATTGACAGTTAGGTTGATGACACCATTTTTACGATATATTCTGGCAAAAGCTTCTGAAACTATCTGCACTAAATTAGCTCGTGACAGCAGATATCTCAGAAATGCGCGCCTTTCCGTAGAGTCAGAAAGGTTAATTTCATCGGGAAGAAGCGCCGGGTTAAATGGATCGGGATGAGCCTCGGCGTAGATCCGTCCATTCTGGTCCATCAAAAATTGGTGATCGGAGATCCACCAAGCGTCATGAACGGTGACGACGTAAGGAATCCCTAGTTCCAAGGTGGCTTCTACTATTGATGCGCTGAGACGTTGAACGCAGTGGAAATGGACGATGTCGGGCTGTTCAAAGAGTAAAAAATCTTTGAATAAATGTTTCATCTTTTCATCCCTTGCGTGCCAATCCATGTTCACTCGGTGAATCACCCCCGCTCTATAAACGCGAACGCCTTTGTATAAATATGTATAGATAGAGTGCGGCTCTTGCATCTCATGATTCGTAGTGAAAGCAACCAAATTATATTTGTTGTTGTAGTCATCAATCAAAACATCGACGTTGTCCATCACGACCCTAGTAGCCCCGCCAATGGCTTGAGGTGAAAAAAAAACATTTACGATCGCGATTTTTTTTCTGTTCATGATGAGATCTTTCCAAGTGGACCTGTTGTCAAACATTCTTGATGATCCTGCACTACAAGATCGATTATCGATGACGCCCGTGTTGCCATGTTATCTACGCCGTATTCTACAAGCACCCTGTTTCTTGCTTGCTCTCCAACTGATGTGCGCAACTCTCGGTTGGAGACAAGCATTTTTAATATCTTGTACCAATCTTGGTCGTTTCGGGCTAAAAAGCCATCTTCGCCGTCTTCAATGACGTCGATATAATTTTGCGTAGCGCTCACTACAGATGGCACCCCACACAGAGCGGCCTCAAACCATTTTAATTCGCTTTTAGCATCATTAATTTTGTCGCGTTTCAGTACGGCTATATTAATATCGGCGCATGCCAAGTAGGTGGAGTAACTAAGGAAGCTAGAAGTAAACGGTGCGTTGACGATCTTATCACCAAATTCTTCTAGAACTTTCTTGGGTAGTTGTAAATAGCCAACCACTGTCAGGCGCGCAAGTGGCTCTTCCTTTAGCACACGTAGGATTGAAGGAAGTGCTTCATGAATAAAGTCGGAGTTATGTGCCTTGGTTCCACTGCCGTAAAAAATATTCACATACTGTTTTTCTGCGCTGCGGCCAGGGCTGAGCATTAAGCTGTACTTGTCTAAAGCGTTTCTATGAACGAAGCTCTTATTTGTACGCACTAGCTTTGCAAGTTCTGTTGATAGAGGTTGCGTGGAGGCTATTCCATAGTCACATAACATGGCTGCAGATCGATAAAGCGCCATTCCCATGACGAGGTCATTGTATTCTTCTTGCGATACATATCCCCCATAAGTTGAAATGTGTTGAGGGTATGCAGGATCAAATATCAGATCGTCAATTTCGTAGATCGTTATCTTGCCTAAAGTACTTGCAGTGGAGATAAGCTTCACTATTTCAGGTAAGGCTGGGCATCGGTAGAATATGCACACGTCGCTAAAGCTCATTAGCTGTTGGGCATATGGGGTGTCGGTCCACGAGGCAACATTGGGAGTTATTCCGGCAGCCTGTAGCTGTTCAATTTTTTGATCTATCCTGTAGCGCTTACATTGAGGTAGATGAAAGTCACCAATGATCGTCACGTTTTTCTTATTAATACTTCCTCGGTAGCGATCTAATTTGCCCAAGCGGATCTGAGTGGCATTAATATCATAAATCGAGTTGGTGGTGTTCGAAACGAGCGATATAAGTTTTGAGCGATGGTTTTCTTTAATCAAAGACGCGCTTTTTTTAGAAACTATGTTCCAAATGGTGGCGATGTTTTCTTTAATGGAAAGTTCATATTTACTGCTTTCTGGAAAGTGAGTGTATGCCTTGGAGTATACGCTGTCAATTTCATCGATATTCAGCTGCGCAGCCATGGATCCAGCTTGGTTAATATAAGCCCATTCGCTGCAGTTGCCAGTTGCGATAGCAAGTGAATAGAATTTGCCTGCTCTGCTATGCAATCCGGAGTTCAGATATATATTGCCAAGGTGTTCCAGGGCTAATCCGTTTGTCAAGAATCCGTTTGCAATCAGGTATAGTTCTTCAGCACGTCCTCTTTGTCCTATGGATTCGTAATGAGTACCAATATTACAGTAGAAATCTGAGTTTAGCTGGTCTGATTCGGCTACTCTTAAGCGCACTGCTGGAGTGGATGTGAATAAGTCCTTTAATGTATCTAAAGCATCCTGAGGCAACTCTTGATTAAGGCGTTCCACCTTGTTTATATCAAGCCAAGACGGATAAAGCGAAGAGGGCAGTTCCAAAGTGCTCATAAATTCTTTCGGGCTACGCGCACGCATCCCTACGAGCATTTTTGATTTCCAGTGCAGCTCAGCATTAACTGGTTGGTGTTTAAGATGTCTGGCATCCTCATATGCTGAGGTGTAGAAGTCGGTATCAAAGCTAAAATCATCATCAGTGTTCTTTATTTTATGAGCTGCTGCTTTGTAGAAGCTATCTTTTGAATGAAGATCGGCTGTGTTCTGGATGTATTCTCGCCAGTCAAATTCAAGGGGAAGTTTCTCAATCTTCAGCCCCAGCCGGTGAAGTGCATGTTCGAAAGTGGGTGACCTGCCTTCATCGAATCCAAAGTTTAGCCAGTGTTGCTCTAGAAAGAGTTTGTCACCGAACTTGAGGTCGCTGTACCAGCTGAAATAGAAGTCCGGATCTATCTTGGTGTGCTTTGAAGTTGTTATTTCATCGGAATTAAAGCGAGTTGTTATATTGCCATGCGCTTTTAAGCCAAGCTCGACTATTAGTGACTCTAGCTTCGAAGCTTTTAGAATGAGCCCCATCTGAATGAAGTTGCGATGGAGACTTTCGTAGATACCTGCGTTTGTCTCTCTGGATCCGGTCAGTTGCAGGACTCTCATTGGCATCAGTTTCAGTGCTGTTACAAGATCGTCCCACGCTTCTCGTTGGCCCCAGCGGTTTCCCTCGATGAGCTCCTTTAATACAACTTTTTCATCAATAAATATGTTGTCAAGGCCGTTGTAAGACAACAGCTCTCCAAATGAGCAAAATCTTTTGTTTTGCTCTGTGTCGCTATTCCAGTTTGTGATAAGTTCGCTATCGGTAATGCTGTGATCTATTCCGTAATACCCGCGGTAGAATTCAATATTGAAATGCTTAGACCGGCTGCGTTCTTTCAAATAATGAAATACAATATGATATTCAGTCCCTGCCCCCGCGCTAATGCTTGGATGTTGCTTGCTGTAAGACGTCCAATCTACGTTTTGTGGTACATCTCTCAATGAAAGACTGTGGGCCTCTAACAAATTTTCGAAATTTAAGATGTAATTACACTGATCTTTGTCATGAGAAAGAGAGTCGACAATTTCCTCGTCTGTCAGCAGGGCCTTTTCTTTGTACCAAGCTCTGACAAAAGAAGGACTGATCGTCGGTGTAATTTCGTCAGGCTGCAAACTTACGTTTTTCAAATCGTCCGCGTGTATTTTCATGGTGGATAATATGTCGTTTTGAGTTGACGTCCTGCGACGCGATTTAGAGCAAAATCATACTGGCGTTGATTTCACCAATCTGAGAGACGGCTGAGTCAGCGCGAAAAATCTCGTTTGCGTGGCGGTTTTCTGCTTAATGTCTCGACCCCCGGAGATAACCCGAGCCCAGTATAGGGGCTGAACTGATACTCTAAGTTCAATGCTGGATGGTAATAGGGATCCCTGTATCCCCCCAATGTCCAGCGCTCTATAAATCTCTGTTGCTCGCGATGAGCTCTGGCTTGTTTCTCTGGGCTTGCATCCTTCCCCCTGCTCGCTGACTCAGCATGGATCAACTTCGCAAACGCTGTCCAAACCAAATTCAACCCTGATTGCTGAATGCGTAGGCAGAAGTCGACATCGTTAAACGCAACAGGGAATGCTTTTTCATCCAGTCCGCCTAGCTCCTCGAAAACCGATTTACGCACCAGCAGGCAAGCTGCCGTTACCGCGCTTTGGCGCCGAGTGAGCTGGTTGGTCGCCAGGTAACCCGCATCATTTTCCTCGAGGTTGTTGCCCGTGTGTGCAGCCAACCCGTTGATGCCAACCACCACGCCGCCATGCTGAACCATGCGGTTCGGCCAGAGCAGTTTCGCCCCCACAGCACCGACATTATCGCGCAGCAATTGGCTGACCATTTCCTTCAGCCACCCCGATTCGATGATCTCGATGTCGTTGTTGACCAGGCCAATGATTTCCCCGGAAGCGTGTTCGACGGCGCGGTTGTTGATCGTCGAGTAATTGAATGGGTGCGGATGCGGGAGCACTTTGACGCCTTGCGTAGGCAAATAGCGAAGGTACTCCAGCGCAGTCGGGTCGCTGGACTGATTGTCGACGACGATGATTTCCAGATACGGGTAATCTGTGTTGTTAAGCAGCCCCTCAACGCATGTTCGAAGCAAACCCACTTGATCGCGGGTCGGCACGATGAGGCTGACCCGGGGCAGGGTGAGCGGCAGCGGCCAGTGGGCCCGCAGCAGGGCGGGAAACTGAGGAATCGCTTTAACGGTTGTGTCGGGTACCAGCGACTGACACAGCCAGGCGATTGCTTGATGGCGGTCCATCGATGGCCAAGCCTGCTCCGGGCTGGCCGGCGTTCGGTGGTCCCGGTGGTAAATGACTTGAGGCAAATGCACCACTGTCGCTTCGAGTTTTTCCGTGGCGAGCACGATGCCAGCGATTAGAAAATCCCAGTTTAACGATTGCAGTTCACTAGAGGGTGCAAGCAGGGACAGCGCAGCCTGGATGATGTCCGTGCTGAAAATAGCCCCGGGCGTGAAGATATCCGTGCCGATGAAAAAGTCCACGTCCCACACCGGTTTTAGCCATGGCAGGCTTCGTTCTCCCGTGGGGCCATCGCGGTCACAGTCGGCATAGGCCCAAGCAACGTTGTCATCGAGCAGGCCGGTCAAATGGTCCAGCGCGTGGCTGGCAAGATGATCACCAGCCCTGATAGGGACGATGCAGTCGCAGCCCGCTCTCAACAGTTCTTTAAGCGCCGGCAGCAGGTTGTCTGCGGACGTTCTGGCGATTTGATACGGGGTTGTTTTGTGCGTGCGCAGACTCGCGAGGCTGACGCCCTCGAAGGTCATATCGCCTTCACTGAGCAAAAGCACGCCTGGCTTTGTCCTTTGAGGCTGAGCGTTTCGCGGCGGGCTGTACTGGAAGACTTCGAACCATTGCGGGTAATGGTTGAAGCCTGCGCTTTTCGGTGAGCGCAGTGTCTGCTCCTTCGCCACGCTGTTCAGCAACGCGAGTGTCTGCTCGTCGGGGCCATGGGAGTCGTGCTGTTTTAGAAGACCTTCCAGGCCCTCCGGCCAGCAGCACATTTTTATAGGGCTTCCAGAGAGTTCGTGCCCCATGTCGTTTTCAATGTGCAGCGTGTGGGGTTTGCCGTCTGCCAAATCCCACGGCAAATCAAGAGTGAATCCGTGGTCGCTGGTAGAGCGGTATACGAGCGCCTGGTGGTGACTGTCACAAGACGCTCGTCCCAGCACGCTGTCGTCCTCACGAACGGTGATCTGGACATGCCGCTGCGGTGCGTCAGGGTCCCACGACCATCCACTCAACCGCAAACCGCCGCTGTGCCACACTTGCGAGGCGACGGGGGCGGGTTCTTTGCTTCGCGCGGCGGGCAGCTGAAGGTCACCACTGAGATGGAATTCCCGGTTAGCGATACGCGCAGTGATGTGTCGTGCGTCGGCTAGCCAGCTTTTTCGCAGCTGTACGCCAAAGCCATGGAACTGGTCGCCGAGGTCTGCATTGGGTTCGAATTGATCTGCGCGCGTGAGCGCGACGCAGGCCCCGTCAACCATTACTTCGATGATCAGGCGCTCATCCGGGTCGACCATGTTAAGTGCCCAGCCTTGCAGCACGTCACCATAGAGTCCAGTGATAGCGCCACGCAGTGAGCTGTGGTTGACCTGCGCGCTGGGGACAGGCTTGGTTACGACTTCTTCTGACATCATGCCCGGCTCAGTGAAAGGGATAGTTGATTGATCGGCAAGGCACCAGCATCACGGGACACCGATCCGGGCACTGCGTAAAGCGGTAGCCCAAGCATTGTTGCCAGCTCCGGTGCTTTCCATCCTGCCCCGGGATCCTTATCCAGGCTGAGGGCGCCTTGGCAGTCGACGAGGTTGAGGCACTCCGCCTGATCGAGCCCTTGAACCTCGGGTAAAGCATGAACTGCGCCAGTGGCCAGCAATGCTTTTAGCCAAGGGCCGTCGCCGAGGGCGATCAACATTACGTTGAGGCGCTCCCGGGTAAGCCTGCGCGCCAGATCAATCCATTGGCCTGCGACCTCGGCATTGCGCAGTTCATCGGCAATCAGCAACACCCGGGGGGCTTTTTTGTTGGGCCGCGCGTTCCTGGTTTTTTTGCTGTCGACAGTGATGTTGGCGTTAGGCAGAGCATCGGCATACCGGGCTCGCAGCGTTTTCCAAGGCACGACAACGCTCGTCGCTCGCCCGGCGAACTCACACCAGTCACGAGAGGCAGCTTGATCCAGCAACTCATCGTCCTGGCACAGGATGCGGTAAGGTTTTTCCAGCGTGGCTGCCAGCGCTACAAGTTCTTTCGGGCAGGCAGTGAGCTGTCGATACACGATCTCGTCCAGCGGAAGCTTGCGCAAGTCGTTGATCAAGTCGCCAGCCTCGGCGGGCAGTCGGTACTCGAGGCTAAGCAGCAAAGGCTGCAACTCGGCCTGCAGTGTCACAACCGTATGGCTGCCCTCAAAGTGCCAAGTGAGGCCCAGTGGCGTTTTAAAGGATGCGCCCTTATGGATATGCAACTGTCTCAGCCCGTTAGGCGGGCGGGCGCTGGCAGATGCATTCGCCATCGACGCCGCCAGCTGCTCAAGGCGTGCCCGCTGGAGTGCTTGCCGGGGAAGTTTGAGTGGATCGCGCATGCAAAAGTCTTGGTAGCGTGCGGAGGCATTTGGGTATCGACGCTTGAGAATGCCGTTGTTGTGCGCGACCCGAAGGGACTTCTCGTCGCCAAAAGAAATGCCTCCCTGATGGGCGACGAAGACATTCGGTGCCCCCATATGGCGCCACCCTAGGGAGCGAGCCCGCAGGCACCAGTCGGTTTCCTCACCGTAGCCGCGCAGCAGGTGAACTTCATCGAGGTAGCCCGCTTCATCGATGGCATCCCGCTTGATGTAAAGGCAGAAACCGCATCCGGTTTCGATCTCCACGGCCGGGCTGTCAGTGACTCGAGCCAACTCATCAAGCCCGGCCTGCTCCCGGGCAGTGGGCATCGTGTGGCTTACCCGGCTCACTGGGAAGCTCATCAGTTCGCCGTTGTTGGTGAATGGCGTGACGGAGGCGATGTCTTTTGCGCTATACGCTACTGCACGTAGACGATCCAGCCAGTTGCCGTGCACACGGGTATCGGCGTTGAGCCAGACCACATCGCGTTCCGGACTTAGTGCCATGCCTCGGTTCACATTGCGAATAAAGCCCAGGTTAGTGGCGTGCTCGACATGTTCGATTTCGCCTGCAGCCGCCAGGTCCCTGAGCGCCTGACGCAGTGTCGGGTTAGGAGTGGCGTCGTTCATCACGACCAGGCGATGGACTGTCCGATTGAACTCACGGCTGCGCAACACGCTATGCACACATTCAAGCGTTTCTTCCAGGCCGTCATAAACCGGCACCAGCACGTCAACAGGCTCAAGGCGAGCTGCGTTTTCGCCAACGGCCGCCGGGGGAACAAACACCGGCAAGTTGGAAAGGGGGCTTCCGCTCAGCGCAGTTCCGTCCTCGAATCGGACATGGAGCGTCTTTGCCGGGTCTTTGATCTGCAGCCGGAACGCACCGTGATCCAGGCACAGTCCTGAGTGAGTCAAAAACGGATGGGGATGCTCAGCCACGCATTCATGACGTTCATCTTGAGAGTGCACGGCCACACGGACATGACTTTCCGGCGACTTGAGATTGATCGCCCAGCCCGAGACTTCACAACGCTCTGCATCGTACTGCGCGACTCCAAGGAAACTGGAAGCGCCTGCTTGCTTCGCCAGCAGACCGGCGATCAGTTGCAACTCTTGCGCGTCGTTGATTTCAGGGAGGAGGGCGAGTATCAGCTTGCGCAGCTTCTCGGGCGACTCAGTCCGACTGCGTGCCTGCCAGAGCATCGAGCGCAATGCGGCGTCAGTGGGGTTTTGTTTCCAGGCGGCTTTCAGTAATTGCGTCGCCAACACGGGTTTTCCGAGGGCCAACACGACACGCCCAGTCAATGCCTGGATGTCTGCCCGTTTCGGTAGCCAGGCAGCCGCTGAGCTGAGAAAGAGAAATGCCTGATGCAGCTGCTGTTGCTGCATGGCGCCGATGCCTTTCCATATTAGGGCTTCGGATCGGTATTCGGGGGTTTGAAGCGCTTTTTCCAGAAAAAAAATGGCCCGGTCCGACTCGCCATCTTGACGAGCGAGCTGGAATTTTTCCATGAGCGTGCCTGGCTCAAGGTCAAGTTGGGTAGAAGTGGCCATTGGCTGATTCGCATATAAATAAAGAGGGGCGCCCGAGAGGGTGCCCCTTTTTTGAAAACCCCCGACCTTGCGGTCGAAGGTATTCGGGGTGACTAAGGAGCGGTGAGTTAGACCGAACCAGGTACAACTACAACGTTGGTGATGTGAGCTTGTGCATCAGCAGAACCGACGATGTCGATGGCCACTTGAGATTGCGACACACCGTTGTCCAGCGCGGTCAGCCAGAACGCTTTGCCGCCTACATCGTTTGCGTCGTTGTCACGACCCAAAGCGTTGGTGTAGAGGGAGTTCACGAACTCGACGTTAGCGTGGTCAGCGGCTTCACCCGAAGTGATGATGCCCGAAGCAATGTCAGTACGGCTGGTGCCGTTGGACAGAGCGTCAACCCAGAAGTCCAGGCCGCTGGTGTCTGCAGCGCGACCCAGAGCAGACTCATACAGGCTATTTACGAAGGCAGTATCAGTGATGGTGGTGCCTTGAGCTTCAGCCGATGCAGCGATGCTCGCGGTAACTTGAGCCAGGCTCTGACCGTTTGCGACAGCATTGGACCAGAAGTCCTGACCAGCTTGGTCGGCGCCAGTACCGGTATTCAGCAGGTTGTTGTACAGGCTGTCCAGGTAGTTATCGACGAGGACGTCTTTGTACTCGGCAGAGTTAACGACGACATCAGCCAGCGAAGCAGCGCTAACGCCGTTGTCGTGAGCTGTGGTAAAGAACTCAGCGCCGTTGGCATCGACGTCGCGACCCAGCAGGCCTTCGTACAGCCGCAGAACAGCAGCATCGTCAGCGTTGTCAGCGATAGCCAGAGTCTGGCCGTCAGTGAAGGTCAGGAACTCAGCGTGAGTAACGCTGGTGGTCTGGTCGTCGCCGTTCAGGATCAGAGTCGAACCCGACTGAGCAACGGTGAAGTCACCGCGTGCGCCGCCGATTGCAACAGTGTCGAAACCTGTGCCAGCGTCGATGGTGTTTGCAATGCCAGCACCAGTGATGATGGTGTCGTTGCCTGCACCAGTGGTGATGAAGTTAACGCCAGCACCGCCGATGACGGTGTCATTGCCGCCGCCAGTGGTGATTACGTCGTTGCCGTCACCGCCGTCAACAGTTACGTTCGCATCGCCGGTTACGGTGATGTTGTCGTTACCGTTACCGCCAACGATGATTTTGTCAGCGCCAGCAGTTGTAGCCAGGGTCGCAGTTACGCCTGCATCGCTTTGGATGATGAAGACGGAAGCATCAGCAACGGCTTTCAGATCAACATTGATCTGAGGAGCAGCGGCGCGTGCCAGCGTGTTCACGTCTGCCGAGATAGTGACGACTTCTGGAGTGACGCCTTCTGGGCCAGTCACAACACCGGTGGTTGCATCGAAAGACGCAACGGCGACGGTAGTGCTAGCGGTATCGAGATTCAGCAGGGAGCTGATAGCTGCGATGGTGGAGTCGGAGATCGATGGGTTGGCTGCCAGGGAGGAGGACAGGTCTGCTGCTGTTACCGGAGTATCGTATTGCAATGCCATGAGTCATATTCCTGATGTATCAAGCCAATTGGCCGATGTTGCTATCTGTCTGCGTAGACGCAGGTTTTTCCCTGAGAGACTTATGGCGGAGAGCGTTGATCTCGGTAACGGGAGTAATCGAAAGCTGTATAGCAACCAGCGGCTCACTGCCCCTGGGTCCAAAAAGCATCTGTTCTGCGACGATAGGCTGGGGCGCAGCGCCCGCAAACACGACGTAGCCAGTCAATTCATATTGAGAGCGATCAGGGCCAGTCAGCCCGAAGCCAACCGCGGTCAGTGATGCGTTCTTATTGCGGGCCCCTGTGAAGCTGCCCGTCAGTACCTTCTGACTGGGACCTGCGCCGGCGATGGTACTGGTGTAAGCCAGATCAACGCCCGCAGGTTTGTTATCCCAGTGAACAGAAAAACCTTCCAGGCGTTCGCTACTGCGCCCGTCACCCAAACATTCATCCACTACGGAAATGTCGCCAGTTTTTTCTACATGGCCGGTCAGCTTCAGCACTGCCCGGACAGCCGTCGTGCGCGAGAAAGCCACGGCCTCTGGGGTCGGACTCGCTGGCAGGAAATTTCGCATAATTGCCGCAGAAGTATCAATGCGGTCAATGCGCAAATCGACAGGGTCGACGGCGACGTCGGCCAGATAGTATTCGGTGATTAAGACAGTTGTTACCGCGCCCTTAACCCGCCCGATGATGCAGTCGCCGAGCTTGGTTAGCATGTTCTTGGACACGCCTTCCGCGGGGAAAAAATCAATGACGCCTTTGCCGAGCGGTGCTTGCTGCAGGGCGATGCAGACGCTGCGCTCTGCAATGGGCTGGGAGGCGTAACGAAAGATATACATCCCGGGCTCAAGCAGAGTTACGCGGGAGGTAATTTTCAAGCCATCTAATGTTTGCGACTGCACTCAATAAGTTTCCTTCTTATCCCGAGCTGACAGCAGTTGAGAGTCTCAATCCAATCAACTCACTCCAGTTACCCTGCAACTTAATGGCGTACTGGTGGCATTTGCCGAGAGCTGAGACTAATGGATCCAAGGAAAATGTCAATTCATTGGTAGGAAATTTCCTCAAATGAGGTGAGAACATCCCGGCAGACATAGTGATATGGATTCACCGGTTTGTGGGGACCGTTGGTCAGCTCAAAAGTGGGACGGTTGAGCAGTCGTTTCGGCGACCGACGCCGGCTACGGTGAGGCGATCTTTCCAAATCATGACCGATGGTCGTTTGGTGCTAAAGAAATAGACGGAGCGGCCGATTCGGCTGTGGGCTTCAGTATTTATAGCCCGTCCTAGAGCGCTTGCGTCATGGGAGAAGGGTTAGAAAAATGTTTTAGATGAGTGCGTGACTCATGGAATTTTTGCTTCTATTTTGCGCGTCCGCCGTTCCTGTGCTGCTTCAGCATCGCTGGCCGGCTGACTCTGTTCTCGTGCTTGTCATCATTTGCCAAATCCTCCAAATGAGGGCGGGGTGGGATGGTGTTATGAGGGCGGCAAGCGACACTCAAGCGACACTAATGACGCAGTTGCTGCGCATATTAAAGCCGTTCCTTGCCACTTGTGCGGAGTTCAGAAGTTGTATAAGGAAATATCTCGAAATTATAAGAATGGCAGTTAGGCGCTTCCGGCGAGTTACGAATCGGTCGGAGGAATCTGTAAGCCCCGGGCTAGACAGGTATCTGCTTTTTTAAAAAAAGTTTCATGAAATCCGCCGGATGGGCGTCTTTTTGGTGGCCCTTTAATGCTGCCCGGGGACGATGCCGATGGTACACTCGGCCGCGTTCGCAGCCCAATCTCATCAGTAATGGATTCCATGAGTCGCTCACACGAAAACAATCTGCAAGCTGCCCTCAAGGTTTGTAAGGGCAGCTTCATCTCAGTAGGGTTTTTCAGCTTCTTCGTCAACACGTTGATGTTGGTCCCCACCTTCTACATGATTCAGATATCAGGTCGGGTAATCCCTAGCAATAGCACGTCCACGCTCATCATGCTGACGTTAATCTTGACCCTTTTAATGGCGACACTCGGATCGCTGGAGTGGGTTCGGTCCAGGATTATGGTTCGCATCAGCAATCGCTTGGACGTGCTACTCAGCCGTGATGTCTACCGTGCGAGCTTCAAGAGAGCACTAGCCAGCGGTGGGATGGACGCCTCGGCCCAATCCCTGAACGATTTAACTTCGCTTCGACAGTTCCTGACCGGTAGCGGTCTGTTCGCGGTCTTCGACGCACCATGGTTACCGATTTATACCGCTGTCATGTTCATGTTCCATCCATGGTTTGGCTGGATGACCGTAGGTTCTGCGGCAGTATTAATCGCCCTGGCATACCTCACTCATCGCTACACAAGTAACACGCTGGCGGAGGCCAACAAGCAGAGCCTCACCGCAAATCTTCACACTACAAAGAATTTGCGCAACGCAGAAGTGATCGAGTCCATGGGTATGCTCGACACGTTGATAGGACGCTGGGCAGTCCGCCAGCGACGTGTGCTGGTACTCCAATCCGAAGCCAGTGATAAGAGTGGGGTCATCACATCAATCTCGAAAACCTTCCGGAACTGGGGCCAGTCGATGATGCTCGCCGCCGGCGCATATTTGGCCATCAACCACGAGATAAACCCAGGGCTTATGATGGCGGGTTCGTTGCTGCTCGGCCGTGCGCTCTCGCCGATAGATCAGATAGTCGGCAGTTGGAAGGGATTCGTAGCGGCCCGCATGCAGTACCAGCGTCTGAACGACACGCTTGAAAAGCTTAACGCCGAGCCTAATCGCATGTCGTTACCAGATCCAGAGGGGCACTTGCAGGTCGAAAACCTTGTAGTTGCGCCACCCGGCGCAAAGGCACCGGTTATCCGGAACATCAGTTTCGTGGCTCCCGCGGGCAGCATCGTCGGCATCGTCGGGCCAAGCGCAGCGGGCAAGTCGACCTTGGCCCGCGCGCTGCTTGGCATCTGGCCGCCGCAGCACGGCACGGTGCGTTTGGACGGCGCGGACATCAGTTCCTGGGACAAGCAGGAACTCGGTCCGCACTTGGGCTACCTGCCTCAGGATATTGAGCTTTTTGAAGGCAGCATCAGCGACAACATCGCCCGGTTTGCCAAGGTAGACCCTGAACAGGTGGTGCTGGCGGCGCGTATCGCAGGCGTTCACGAAATGATCCTTCAGCTACCTAACGGCTATGACACCGTTATAGGCAGTGAAGGTGTGAATCTTTCCGGTGGTCAGCGGCAGCGTATCGGTCTTGCTCGTGCGGTGTATGGCAGCCCTCGCCTGATTGTGCTCGACGAGCCAAACTCCAACCTTGATGAAGTCGGCGAACGTGCACTTGGCGTGGCTCTGCAGAAGATTAAGGAAACCGGCGCAACGGTGTTCATTATTTCCCACCGTCCGAACATTCTGTCTCGGCTGGATCGCGTTATGGTCTTGAACGCGGGCACGCTTTCCATGTATGGCGCACGTGACCAAGTCATTGCGGAACTGGCTCAACAACAGGCCAAGGCTCAAGCCCAGGCACAAGGTCAGGCTCACCCGCGTGTGGCAGCGGCAACGCCAGCCGCGCCCGCAGCTGCACCGGCGGCATCAGGTGAAGAACAGCCAAGCGCTTGAAAGGAATTCATGAATGACCAGCAACAACGTGACCGTGCTTGAAGAAAATACTGCCGATATGCCGACGTCCGACCGGGGTATTCGGCGGGTAGGGATGACAATTGTTCTGGTGACCTTTGGCCTGTTCGGCACGTGGGCCGCTTTTGCTCCACTGGGCAACGCTGTTTACGGCACCGGTATCGTCACCGTTCAGAGCTATCGTAAAACGGTGCAGCATCTGGAAGGCGGCATTGTTAAAGAACTGCTCGCTCGAGACGGGGATACCGTGCACAAGGGCGATCCGTTGATCGTGCTTGATGATGGCCAGCTGAGTTCCGAATACGAATCCACCCGCAACCAGCTCATCACGGCGCGCGCCAAAGAAGCCCGCCTGCGCGCCGAGCGTGATGATTTGCCTGCTATTCCCGCACTGGTCATCGACGGTGTCGAGAGTGATCGCGCGCGCGAGGCCATCAACGGTGAAGCGCAGGTGTTCAGGTCGCGGCACGACGCGAGGCTGGGCGAGATCTCAGTGCAGAAAGAGCGGATTGGCCAGTTGAAGCAGCAGATCATTGGTCTAAACGACATGATCGGGACGAAGGTCAATCTGGAAAAGTCCTACACCCGCGAGATCACTGAGCTTAAGGATCTGCTGCGCCAAGGCTTCGTCGATAACCAGCGTCTGCTGGAGCAAGAACGCAAGCTGGACATGCTCAAGTCAGAGGTTGCTGACCACCAATCGACGATCACCAAAACGCGTCTGCAGATCAACGAAACCGAGATGCAGATTGTTCAAACCAACCAGAAATTCAGCTCCGATGTCGCCAAGGACCTGAGTGATGTGCAGGCCCAGGTCTTTGACCTGCAAGAAAAGGCAACTGCGCTTAAAGATCGTTTGTCTCGCATCGTTATTCGCGCGCCCGAGGACGGGATGGTCCTCGACATGAAGGTCCACACCATCGGCGGTGTAGTCAGCGCGGCGACCCCTTTGCTCGACATCGTGCCGGAGGCTTCAGAGTTGGTGGTCGAGGCGCATGTCGGTACCAATGACATCGACCGCATCACTGTCGGCAAGCGGACAGATATCCGTTTTAGTGCATTCAATAGTGCGACGACTCCGGTGATTCAAGGCGAAGTAACGCGAATCTCAGCTGACCGCCTGACAGACGAAAAATCAGGTGAGGGTTATTATCTTGTTCGAGTCAAGGTTACCGAAGAAGGTAAAAAGCGGTTGGGTGATCGCCGTCTCCAGCCGGGCATGCCCGCCGACGTGTTGATCAATGCAGGTAGCCGCACGATGCTGCAGTACCTCTTGAAACCTGCTAATAACATGTTTGCCAAGTCGATGATCGAGGAATGACAGTGGTCCGTTTTCTTCCCGGTCTCTTCCTTGGTTTGTTCGCACTAAACGCTAATGCGGCGCAGCCTGAGGTTCCGCAACAGGTCAGCGCTTCTACCTACTCACTTGATCTGATGACGTTGTACAAAGAGTCTCGGCTTGAAGATCCACGCATTCTCTCTGCCTATGCGCACGCGCGGTCTGCCAAACAGCAGGAGAGAGAGGCGTTCGGTGGGTTACTGCCGCAGGTTTCTGCGAGCAGCAACATCAACCGAATTCTGCGCAAGGATGAACAGTCGCGAGAAATCTACGACAACAAAAGCTATGGGCTCAATCTCAGCCAGTTCATCTACAACAAGGAAGCGTGGGAGCGTTATCAGAAGGCCAAGAGCGTCACGCTGCAGAAAGCGTCGCAGTCCGAGGACTCTCAGGCCGAAGCGACAGTGGATCTGGCCAAGCGTTACTTTGCGGCGCTCGCTGCCGACGATGCACTGGAACTGGTCTCGGCCGAGCGGCGCGCCACCCAAGGCAGCCTTGATCGCGTCAATGCCATGTACGCCAAGCAGATGGCCAAGATTACCGACATGCTCGATCTCAAAGCGCGAGTCGACTCGTTGTTGGCCCAGGAAATTGAAGCGCGCAATCAGGTGCGTTTGTCACGGGAAGGGCTATCAGAGATTGTCGGTCGCCCGATCAACGATCGTTTGAGCCGAATTCGTAACGATATCGCGCTCGAGGCGCCGACGTTGCCGCTCGACGCCTGGATCGCTCAAGCGCTCGACAGCAATCCCCGGCTCAAAGCCTACGAAAGTAACCTCGCGGCGGCAGATGCTGCAGTCCGTGAAGGCAAGGGCGGGCACTATCCCTCGCTGAGTTTCAACCTCGGGGCGTCGCAGAGTGACGTCGGCTACGACAACACGCTGACTCCGCGCAGTGACAGCTACGTTGCAACCATTGGCCTGAAAGTGCCGATCTACAGTGGCGGCTCGACTTCAGCACGGGTGAGCGGGCTGTATGATGAGCAGTATGCGGCCGAGCAGGATCTTGAAGGGGTTCGCCGGCAAGTGGTGAAGGAAACCACCAACGCGTATCTCACCGCTCAGTCTGCCGTGGACAAGATCCGCGCGGGGCAGAACGCGCTGTCCTCAGCCAAACAGTCGAGCATCGCGGCGCAGAAGGCGTTCACTTATGGTGTGGTTAACGCCGTCGACGTCCTGACCGCCGTACAGAACGAGTTCAAAGCCCGTAGCGATCTGCTGAAGTCGCAGTACGACTTCATCACCAATCTGTTCATCCTGAATCGCTGGGCCGGCAAGCTGTCGCAAGAGAGCGTTGCCAGCGTGAACGTGTGGCTGGGCGGCGATGATTCGGAAGCGCTAAAGGACTTGAATAATTCAGCCCCCAGTAACACCAAAGTAACCCCTAAGTAGTCTGCAGCGACTTACGCCTTGGGGTGTGCCGCCAACACTTTGCGGTACACCGCCAGGGTCTGCCGCGCGCATTCCTGCCAGGTAAACTGACGGGCGCGTTCCAGCCCTATTTCAACTCGCTCTATCCTGAGCGCATCGTTACTCAACACGTCGAGCATGGCCGCCGAGATGCTCGACGCATCCAGCGGGTCGACCGCCCAGGCGGCATTGCCGGTGACTTCCGGCAGGGACGTGGTGTTCGACGCAATGACCGGGCACTGCGCCGCGAATGCTTCGATCACCGGCAAGCCAAACCCTTCGTACAAAGACGCAAACACCAATGCGCTGGCGCTCTGGAGCAGTGCGAACACGTCGGACTGCGGCAGGTAACTGAGCCAGCGCCCTTCGCCTTTTGCTTCCAGCGCCTTGAGCTGCGGAATCAGGTCTTCGTTGGCCCAGCCGTCACGTCCCACCACAATCAGCGGATGCTCTTTGCGCACTGCCTCCGGCAGCGCGTTGAACGCCTCCAGCACCTTCGGCAGATTCTTGCGCGGCTGCAGCGTGCCGATGAACAGGAAGAAACCGGGTTTGAGTTGGTGTTTGTCCAGAACAGCGTCGCGGGTTTCGAGGGGAATGCGCTCGAAATAGACCGGGTCCACGCCAAGGGGCGTCACGCTGATTTTCTCGGGGGCAATCCCCATGTGCGTGACCAGATCCTGCTTGCTGTGTTCGGAGATGGTGATCAGGTGATCGGCGCTGTGAACGCTTCGCGCGAACAGCCAACCCTTGAGGGTTTTGAGGTTCTGTCTGATCCACTCGGGATGGATCAGCGGAATCGCGTCCATGACCGTGGCAATGACGGGCACGCCGCTGATGCGCGGGATCTGGTGATCGGAGGCGTGGATGATGTCGACATCGCGGGCGATGGCGGAGGAGTTGGGCAGCGGCAGGCTGAGCAAGCCGCTCGCCAGCACCTGAATCCGGAAGTCTGCCGAGAGCATCTTCGGCACGCCGCACGCGAGTTGGGGCAGATTGCGGCCAAACGCGTAGGGTTTGACGGTGATAACTGGGTCTTCGCTTTGTTTGAGCGCTTCCATCGCCTGCCACAGAGAGCGGGTGTACACGCCAATCCCATCCAGATGACCGGCACGTTCACACATCGCCCAGACGGTGCAGCTCAAACCAATATCCATACGCGTTTCCAAACCAACCCAGCCAGTCATGAAATCAAGGGGCGCGAGCCTATCATGAGTCGCGTTTGCGGGCATTTGCTTCTGCGCATGATCTCACCGCGCCATTGCGTTTCCTCCCTCAACCCCTCACCATCCCTTTCCGTTATCCATGGCCTGATGGACTAGACAAATTGGCGACACGCCCGGCTCAAAAGCGCCCTGGATTATGGATGCTTCTGGCGCTTGCACTGACGTGCACGGCGTGTATCGGCTATCTGAGCGCGGATTGGGATTTTTCTCTGATCAGCCGCCGTGCCGAAGCACTGTACGGACCGTTGGGAGCGGGTAAGCAGCGCATCGATGCCTGGCAGAATTTGCTGGCGACCGAGAAGCAGGTCAGCGAAATGGACAAGCTCAAGGTCGTGAACCTGTTCTTCAACAAGCAGATGCGCTACGCCGAAGACATAGACCTGTGGCACGAGGTCGATTACTGGGCGACGCCGATCGAGTCGCTGATCAAGGGCGCGGGGGATTGTGAGGATTATGCGATCGCCAAGTATTTCAGCCTGCGCCGCCTCGGCGTGCCCAGCGAGAAGCTGTTGATTACCTACGTCAAGGCGCTGCGCCTGAACCGCGCGCACATGGTGCTGACCTATTACTCGAGCCCGAACGCCATGCCGCTGGTGCTCGACAGCCTGATCGACGACATCAAACCTGCCAGCGAACGCACGGACCTGTTGCCGGTGTATGCCTTCAACGCTGAAGGACTGTGGCTGCCGGGTGCGCAGGGCAACAAGAAAGTGAGCGACACCAAACGTCTGTCCCGGTGGCAGGACGTGTTGAAAAAAATGACCGCAGAAGGCTTCCCCACCGAGCCCGAGAATTAGGAGTACTGATGTCTCTGTTCAAACAGCTGTTGATCGCGATCTGTCTGTTCATGGTGGTTGCCTTTGCGGGAAGTTTTGTCGTCAGCCTGGAAAGCTCCCGGGCGCAGTACGTCAATCAGCTTCGCTCCCACGCCCAGGACGCTGCGACGTCGCTGGCGCTGTCGCTGACGTCCAATATCGATGACCCGGCGATGGTCGAGCTGATGGTGGCGTCGATCTTCGACAGCGGTTACTACGCGAGCATCCGGGTGGTGGATCTGGCGAGTGGCGCCGCGATCGTCGAGCGCAGTGCGACGCCGGACAATCAGGGCGTGCCGCAGTGGTTCATCAACGCCATCGGGCTTGAGCCGGCGGGCGGCGAGGCGATTGTCAGCCGCGGCTGGCAGCAGACGGCGCGGGTCGAGGTGGTCAGCCATCCGATGTTCGCGCTGGCCAAATTGTGGCAGAGCGCGCTGGGTAGCCTCGGCTGGTTGCTGGTGTGCGGTGTGGTCAGTGCGATTCTGGGCGCGATGCTGTTGCGCCGGCAGCTCAAGCCGCTGGATTACATGATGGCGCAGTCCCAGGCGATTGGCCGTCGCGAGTTCCTCGTTCTGCCCGAACTGCCGCGCACGCCGGAGCTGCGCCGGGTGGTGCAGGCGATGAACCAGATGGTCGAGAAGCTCAAGGCGCTGTTTCAGGAAAGCACCGAGCGCAGTGAGAAGCTGCGCATCGAGTCGTATCAGGACAGCCTGACCGGGCTGTCCAACCGCCGTTATTTCGATATGCAGCTCAAAATGCACGTGAGCAATCCGGAAGAGGAGCTTGCAGGGCACCTGTTGCTATTACGGGTTCAGGATCTTGCCGGTCTCAACCTGCGCCTTGGTGGCAAGCGCACTGATGCATTACTTGTCGCGGTGGCGCATCTACTCGTCAGCCAATGTGAGAAGTATCCCAAGATACGCCATCTGATTAGTCGCTCTCGGGGTGGCGAGTTTGCAGTGCTCGCGCCAGGGATGGGGCGGGAGGAAGCTCTGGAGCTGGTTGAGGATCTAGAAATAGCCCTCAAAGACCTCGGCGGAACTGGGGTTTCCGATATTTCTCCTGTGGCACATATGGGCTTGGCGGCTTACACGCCGGGGGAGGCGACGCTCACCTTGCTAGGCCTTGCGGATCAGGCTTTGTCGCTGGCTGAAACCCAAGGTGAGCAAACTTGGAGTTATGCTGAGAAGGGTGTAGTTGTAAGTGCGGGTGATGATCAGCACACGTGGCATCGTTTGCTTGACCAGGCGCTGACTCATGGAGGTTTCAAGCTTTTCTTCCAGCCCGTGGTCAAAACACGGGATATCACTCGGGTGATGCATTACAAAGTTCTGTCTCGTCTGGTCGATGACCAAGGCCTAGCGATTCCGGCTGGACGCTTTTTGCCGTGGATCGAGCGATTTGGCTGGTCCGTTCGCCTGGACCTCTGGATGTTGCGCAACGTACTGTCGGATCTACGGCAGCATGATCGATCCTTGGCTTTGAACCTTTCGGCAGCGACGTTAGCTGATGCGCAAGCGCTGGAAGAAGTATTCGAGCTGTTGCGCCAGCACACCAAACTCGGCCCCCGGCTGACCTTCGAAATAGGCGAAGAGCAGTTGCCTGATCAATCAGTGTTGGAGCACATCACCCGACGCCTTCATGCGCACGGCTTCTCGCTTGCGCTGCAGCGATTCGGAGGCCGTTTCAGCATGATCGGCAATCTGGCGCATCTGGGCCTGGCATACCTGAAGATCGACGGCAGTTACATTCGCGCCATTGACGAAGAAAGTCATAAGCGTCTGTTTATAGAGGCCGTGCAGCGTGCCGCGCACAGTATCGATCTGCCCCTTATCGCTGAACGGGTTGAAACCGAGGGCGAACGTCAGGTGATTGCCGAGATGGGGATCGACGGCGTGCAGGGGCGGTTGGTGGGTGACCCGGCGCCATGGGAGTGAGTTATCCCGGCCTGCTGTAGCCGGGATATAAAGCGCTTAGTTCAGTGGGTCGGCTTGGGATTCGACAAAAACGAAACGGCTGTTTAGCCAATAGCTGGCGATGGCAACAACGAATACGGACGCGACGACACCGTACATGTAGTTGATATCGAAGAATCGCGTGCAATACACGCACGTCCACGAAATGGCCAATCCTACCGTGCTCACCGTCAGGAACTTTAAGTAAACCTTCAGTTCCTTGCGCGCTTTAAAGGTCCACATAGAGTTCATCAGGTACGAAAATGCGTTAGCGCATAAAAACGCGATCGCATTGGCAAGTGGCGGTTCGACCGCTGCCTGTTCTACCAGCAGGTAAACCGCTGCGATATGAATACCCGTGTTGAGCAGGCCCACCATCGCAAATTTGATGAATTTATGCAGGTCGCCATTAGCCGTCATGTTTTTGCGCCTTGCGGTTTCGGACCGAGCGAATGACATACGGCGGACGGTTCTTGGACTCCAGATAAGTCCTGCCGACATACTCGCCCAGAACTCCCAGGCCCATCATCTGTAACCCTGACATGAACAGCATCATTGAGGCCAACGATGCGTAGCCCGGTACGTCGGCGCCAAACATCAGAGTGGTTATGACGATGAAACCGCCGTACATGAAAGACAGTAATGCGACCCCGAATCCGATGTAGGTCCAGATCTTCAATGGAGCAATGGAGAAGGAAGTAATGCCCTCGAGCGCCAGATTCCAGAGCTTCCAACCTGAAAACTTAGTGGTGCCGAGTGCGCGTTCTGGACGGGTGTAATTGACAGTAGTGGTGCGAAAGCCTGCCCAGGCGAACAGGCCTTTCATGAACCTGCGGGTTTCAGGAAGAGAGCACAGGACGTCCACAACACGTCGGTCCATGAGACGGAAATCGCCAACATCGTTAGGGATTTCAACGTCGGACAGACGATTGATTACTTTGTAAAAAGCCCTGGCGGTCATGCGCTTGAGCGCGCCGTCACTGGATCGGTCGATGCGCTTGGCGAGAACGACGTCATGGCCGTTTTCCCAGAGCGCCAGCATCTCGGCCAGTAGCTCCGGGGGATCTTGCAAGTCCGCATCCAGTGGAATGACCGCGGCGCCTCGGGCTTGCTCAAGCCCTGCCGAAAGGGCAGCCTCTTTACCGAAGTTTCGGGAAAGATCGACGATCACCAGCGAGACGTTATGGGGTCGACTTGCCTCAAGCACAGCAAGCGTTGCGTCGCTGCTGCCGTCGTTGACTGCGATCACCTCCCAGTCATAAAGATCGTGATTGACGCACCGGCCAATCTCTTCCAGCGTCGCCGCAACGTTATCCTCCTCGTTGTAGAAAGGAATTATGATCGAGACCAGTTTCCGCTGGGTCTTGCTGGCGGTGGAGGATTGTAAGCCCTCGGACGCTAGTGACATCCGTTGTGGGCCCTGGACATCGAAATGCTGAGTTGCAGCGCCGCTGTACTGCGGAATTGAAGACTCGACGTTTTCGCTCTCATTCGTGGTTGTGTCCTTGCCACCTGCCATGCTCGTTTCGTCCTGTCAATTGTAGATGCCGCTCAATACTTTCTCGGGCCCGAAAACCGATCGGACCCTGCCTAAAATTTCGGCGCATAGCCTACCATGCCTTAGCCGCGATCGGCTGGTGGCGCACGCGAACACGGGCGTACCCGAGATCGGATATGCACATCGTTCGCAGTGAGGGAAGTGCCGAAAAAACGGCCTTTAGATCAGCCGTTGTTCATCATCATTGATCAGGTCACTCAGGCCGCCCAGTGTTTCCCGGGCCTGGGTTCGATCCATCAATTTCGCCTGTGCGGCGGCGGGGAGGTCGGTGATGTTGAGGATGCCTTTGCTGGTCAGGACCTGAATCAAGTCGTCCAGTACCCGGATCATGTCCATGTCGCTGGACTTGAGCTGGATCAGGCTTTTCTCGACCACTTCGTTGGCAAACCAGGCTTGCACCTGATGGTCATCGGGCGGCAGTTGCTCGCTCGCTTCGGCAAAGGCCGTTGCTTCCACGCGAACTAGCGTTCCATCGGCATCGCGCTGAACGTAAAACATGGCTCATTCCTCAGGGAGTAACGGTGCTGGCAACCGTCAGGGACGGCTGCCAGCACAGTACAACAGCTCTCGCGACTCAGCTATCAGTGGTGATCGACTTTGATGGTCGGATCCGCACCGCTCACCAGCGAGTTGACCATGGAATTGCTCCAGGTCACGCCTTCCACCTTGATGTGCACATCGGCCGTGGTCGCCGCGGCAGCCGCAGTGACATTCGACGCGAACTGCCCGGTGGTGCTGACTTGCAGAATGGTGTCATGACCATCGTTGGTGATTTGCAGGTACTTGCTGAGGGTGTCGGTGTCTTCACCTTGCAGCAGGTCACGCAAGTCGATCCGGTCGCCTTCGCCCTTGTTGAAGTCCTTGATCACGTCAAAGCCACCGCTGTTGGTGTCGCCTGCTTTCCAGGCGAATGTATCGGCACCTGCGCCACCGGTAAGGATGTCGTTGCCTTTACCACCGATCAGAATGTCGTTGCCGTTGCCACCGTTAAGGATGTCGTCGCCACCCTGGCCGAACAGAATGTCGTTGCCATTGCCGCCCAGCAGCGTGTCGTTGCCGTCCTGGGACGTCGACGACGAATTGGTCAGGTGAGCCACCGCGTCAAGGTTGTTGGTCACGAACGAGTGCAGCGTCTTGTCATCGATGGTCGACACATTCACGTGCAAGGTATCTGCCGCGAACGCCTTCAGCGCCGTAATGCCGCCCTGCGTGTTGTAGGTGATCAGATCACCGAACAGGATGTCATTGCCGTCGCCACCGTTGAGGGTGTCGCTGCCCGGAGCGATATCTTTCTGGTCGCCCAGTACCGCTTTCGCCAGGTCGTCAGCGTTGACGTTGGTCTGCGCGTGGCCGTCGCTGTCGTAGTGGTTGAGCGTGCTCGTCTTGACCGCCGAGTTCAGGCCGATCGCTTCGATGGTCGGCGACTGCTTCAGCAACAGCGCGTAACCGGTGTCCGCTTCAGCCAGCACAACGCTGCTGCCGTTGGTTTCAGGTGAGTTCAGGCTGTATTCCTGACCGCCCTTGCCGTCCGCGTGGCTGGCGAGGGTGCCCACCAGCTTGCCGGTCGTGCTGCTGGCGTAGCTGTAAACATGGCCCACGGTGTCGATGGCGACTTTGCCGTTCACCGAATACGTGCTGCCCAAATGCCAGCTTTCCAGGCCCATCGCCAGTGTGACAGCCGTGCCGTTCACCGTACCGAGCACCGTGCTGGTGTTCTGGTAAACGTTAGGCTCGCCGTCGGTGATGAAGTACGTGCGGTTCTCGCCCGTCGGGTTGGTGCTGTTCAAGCCGGCAAACCAGTTTGCGGTGGTCTTGAAGGCATCTTCGTAGTTGGTGGTACCGCCCGATGTCATGGTCGCCAGAGCAGCGGCCAATGTTTTCAGCGCAGCAGCCTTGTCAGACATGTCCACCGACACGGTCGAGCGCACGTTGGTGTCGAAATCCACCAGCAGCACGTTGATCTTGCCGGCGTTGGCCGTTTGAGCACCGTTCGCCAGTTTCTCGAAGACCGACTGCAGCTGCGTTTTCGCCGTGTCGAGGGATTTGCCCATGCTGCCCGAGCTGTCGACGATGAAGGCGATGTTGTAGCTCTTGCCCTGCACGATGGTCGTGCCGCTGACGTCGCCAACGATGATGTCGCCGCCGGTGGTGCCGTTGATTGGCGTCGGGTCGGTGCCGGCCAGGCCTTCGCTCGAGGTGTAGGTCTGAGGCTCGACGGTAACGGTGATCGCCTTGCTGTCGCTGGCGCTGGCCACGGCGCTTGGAACGCCTGGCACAGTCGCTTCGGTCGCCGTCGCCGTGACGTTCAGCGTGAACTTGCCGCTGAAGTAGTCAGGCGTGGTGATGCTCAGCGTCGACAGGTCGAATTGGCTGACGTCGATCGTGTCCATCACGGTTTTGCCGTTTTCGACGTGGGTCGTCACGGTGGCCGTGTGGCCTGCGGCGTCGGTCAGGATCGAGCCGGCCGGTGCGCCGCCGCTCAGGGTGGTGACGTGAGTCTCCGAACCGTCGAGGCTGTCGCCGAATACCGCCTGGATCGGGCTCAGCTTGATCGCGGCGCCTTCGGTGCCGTGGTTCAGCTCGTAGCCGGTGTAATAACCCTCACCGCTGCCAACCGTGCCTTCGTGCAATGGCGAGACGTTCAGGCCGGAAGCCTTGAGGTCATCGACCGTTGCGAACAGCAGCACGTTGCTGCCGTTCAGGGCCACGGTCTGAGTCGCGCCGGTGCTGATGGTCTTGTCGACCAGATTGATACTGTAGCTGCCCGGGCCCGCCTGGTTGTAGTGGTAGATGTCCAGGGTGTAGTAGCCAGACTCCGTCGGCGTGAAGCCCGCGCTCTGTATCTTGCCGCCCGCACCCCATGTGGCGTTGGCCGCAGTCTGGCCCGCCACGGTGATCAACAGGCTGTCGTCTGCCGTACCGGAGAAGGTGTAGGTGTGGCCGGCTTCCATGTAGATCAGGCCGGACAGCTTGGTGCCGGTGCCGACTGCGACGGAAGAGTCCTGTGCAGCGGTGGCGACGGTGTGCGAGGTCGATGCAACGGTGGTGTTGAAGCCGGCCTTGATGGTCGCTTCATTGGCGCCGTTGCCGTCGGTGCCCATGTTCTTCAGCGTGCCGACGTAGACGTCTTTCACCAGACCGGTCGACTGAACGACGCCGGAGCCCAGCGTCACCACTGGTTGGTCGGCGACGGGCGCCACATCGATGGTGCCGGTGGCTTTGACCGAACTCGCCAGACCCTGATCGTCCACTGCCTTGTAGGTGAACGACGTGCTGCCCGCCCAATCAGCGGCCGGCTTGAAGTACACCGTTGCAGCGTTGCCGACGGCGACGATGTTGCTCAGGCTGGTCAACGCGACCTTGCCCGCAGCATCCGCGTAGAACGTGCCGTGTGCAGCCATGTCGACCAGGTTGAAGTGGTCGATTTTGCTGTCCACGTCGGTCGCGCTCAGCGTCACGGCGATGGCCAGGCTGTCTTCGTTGCCGCTGCCGGTCGTGGCGTTGGCCACCGGAACATCGTTGACCGTCGTGATGTGAATCGTCGACGTGGTGTTGGCGATGTTGTTGGTGGCGCTGCCGTCGTTGACGCTGATGTTGATGATGCGGTCGTCTTTGACAGGGTCGTGGGACGTGCTGTCGAAGGTAATCGACGAGATCGCCGTCTGATACTGAGCCGCCGTGCCCGCACCGAACGTGATGACCTTGCCGGTCACCACGTTGTTGGTGACGATGTCGGTGGTGGTGACGCTCAGGCCCGCGGTGTTGCCGATCGCCAGCAGATCACCCGCCTTGTAGTTGGTCAGCGTGACCGTGGCGCTTTGCAGCGTCGGGCTGTCGGCGTCTTTCAGGGTGAAGTCTGCAGCAATCAGGCCTGGACCTTTGCCCGGCGCGGTGACATCGCCGCCGACCAGGGTTTCGTTCCAGGTGTTGCCGAACTCTGTGCCCGTCCCGGTGTGGCCGATGACGGGCGCGTCGTTCACGGCGGTGACCGAGATCTTGCTGCCGGCAACCAGCGAATCCTGCGTACCGGTACCGTCGCCTTTCGCGCCGGAGTCGGTCACTTGAACCGTCACGGCACGGTCACCCGCCTGAGGGTTGTCACCCGGGCTGTTGAAGGTGATCGACTGGATCAGCGCCTTGTACTGGTCAATGGTCGCGATGCCGTTGATCTTGAAGCCGTTCACCAGGCCTGCATCGTTGTGGGTTTCCACCACGCTGACGCCTTTCGGCGCAGTGCCGGTAAAGGTCAGTACGTCGCCTGCCTTCACATCGACCGACACCACGGCCTTGCTCAGGGTGGTGTTGTCGACATCGGCCAGGTTCAGGTTCTTGACGATCGAGACCGCCGCGTCGTTTTCAGTAAAGGCAACCGATGCGGTGCTCACGGTCGGTACATCGTTGACCGTGGTGATGTGGATCGTCGAGGTCGTGGACGCGATGTTGTTGACCGCGCTGCCGTCATCGACAGTGATGTTGATGATGCGGTTGTCCTTCGACGGATCATGGGACGTGCTGTCGAAGGTGATCGACTGAATCGCCGTCTGGTACTGGGCAGCTGTGCCTGCGCCGAACGTGATGGTTTTGCCGGTCACTGCGCCGGAAGCGTCTTTTACATCACTCAGGGTATAGGTCAGGGCGCCCGGTTTGCCGACATTCAGGACGTCGCCGTCTTTGAAGTTGGTCAGCGTGACGGTCGCGCTTTTCAGCGTGGTGCTGTCGGCGTCGTTCAGGGTGAAATCGCGAGCGATCTGACCTGGGCCTTTACCCGGCGCGGTGACATCGCCACCCACGGCGGTTTCGTTCCAGGTGTTGCCGAACTCTTTGCCCGTTCCGGTGTGGCCGATGACAGGTGCGTCGTTCACGGCGATCACATTGATCTGGCTGTTCTGAACCACCGTCAGGTTGTCAGTGCCGTTGGCATCGGCGTCAGTCACAGCGATGGTCACGCCGCGTGGCGCGGTGTTCGGGTTATCGCTGTTGTCGGCGTAGGTGATCGACTTGATCAGGGTTTCGTAGTTGGCAACCGAAGCCTTGCCAGTCAGGTCGATGACGATGTTGCCGTTGGCGTCGTTGCTCAGGGTGTACTTGATGCCCAGGCCCGTATCGCCCGAGGTACCGTCTTTGTAGTACTGGGAAACGATCAAGTCTTCAGCCTGAATACCGGTCAGCGTGATTTTCGCGCTGCTCAGCTGGGTGCTGTCGATGTCGGTGATGCTGAAGTTTTTGACGATCGCGGTCGGGGCGTCATTTTCGGTGTAGGTGATGCTGCCGAAATTCACGACCGGTGCGTCGTTCACTGGCGTCACGTTGACGGTCAGCGGCTGTTGGGTCGTCGCAGACGGTCCATTCAGTTCGGTGGACGTCGCGTTGACGGTCAGGTTGATCTGGCCGTTGAAGTTCTCCGGTGGCGTGAGGGTCACCTTGGTCAGGTCCCAGCCGTCGAGCGCCGCAGTGCCGTTGCCGCCGGCAGTTGACGTGTAGCTGTGAGTGCCATCGGTGACAACGGCACCGACCGGAACGCCGGAAAGGGTCAGGTGGGTCAGGCTCTCGGAACCGTCGGTATCGACCAGCGTGGTGCCAATGTTCAGGTGGATGGCCGTGTCTTCCGGGCCGGTGACGGCAGGCGCGATCACGGTCGGGGCGTCTGCCACCGGTGCCACATGGACGTTGAACGTCAGGTCTTTGCTGACCGGAGCCGCTGCGCCGTCTTGGGCGGTAGCGGTGACGGTCAGAGCGATGTCGCCGCTGAAGTTGGCCGGCGGGGTGAGCTTGAGTTTGCTCAGGTCCCAATCGGTCACGTCAGTCGCGGTTGCACCGGCGGTGGCGTTGAAGGTGTGCGTGCCGTCGCTCAGGGAAGCGCCAACCGGAATGCCCTTCATGCTGACCGTCAGGGTTTCGGAGCCGTCGACGTCAGTGGTCGCTGCCTTGATGGTCGACAGCAGAATCGCGTTGTCTTCCAGGCCGCTGTTCAGGTGCTCGGTGACGCTGATGTTGTTGATCACGCCGCCGAGGGAGTTCGCGTCGCCGGCCTTGAATTCCAGCTTCGCGCTGCCGTCGGTGGTGACCGGCACGTCGAAGGTGTAGGTCTTCAGACCGACCACGGTGTTGGTGAGCGTGCCGACCAGCTTGCCGCCCCAGAAGACGTTGATCAGCGAGTTGTCGACCGCGCCTGCACGGACCGAATAATCAAGCGAAACGGTATAGGTCGCGCCGGCTTTGGCGTCGATGTTGGTGTACAGGTTGCTCGGGTCGCCGCTGTTGCGCTCCAGCTCCAGCACCTGGCTGTTGTTGCTGTTGCCCGCAACGCCGTAGGTGCCTGGAGTGCGGATCTCAACGGTGCCGCCGCTGTTGTCGGTGTGCCATGCGCCACTGCCGATGTTGCCGATCACAGTCGTGGTCGCGCCGTTCACGTTCAGCGAAGCCACGGTCTGGTCGTCCACGAGGGACAGGGCAGGGGTGTCGGTGACCGGATTGACCTTGATGGTGCCGGTGGCCGGTGTGGTGTCTGCCTGACCCTGGTTGTCGACCGCGGTGTAGGTGAAGTTGGTGCTGCCGCTCCAGTCGCCGACCGGCTTGAAGTAGACGGTGGCGCTGTTGCCGGTCGCCTTGATGACGCTGTTGCCGTCCAGTGCCTGAGTGCCTGCGGCATCGGCGTAGAACGTGCCGTGCTGACCCAGGTTGACCAGGTTGAAGTGGTCAATGGTGCCGTCGACGTCGGTGCCGGTCAGCTTGACCGCCACGGTGTTGTCTTCGTCGCCCGTCGCCGTCGCTGGCTTGGTCACCGGCGCATCGTTGACGGAAATCACGTTGATCTGGCTGTCGTGAACGACGGTCAGGTTGTTGGTGCCATTGGCATCCACGTCGGTCACAGCAATGGTCACGCCGCGCGGTGTGGTGCTCGGGTTGTTGCTGTTGTCGGCGTAGGTGATCGACTTGATCAGGGTTTCGTAGTTGGCAACCGAAGCCTTGCCAGTCAGGTCGATGACGATGTTGCCGTTGGCGTCGTTGCTCAGGGTGTACTTGATGCCCAGACCGGTATCGCCGCTGTTATCGCCTTTGTAGTACTGAGACACGATCAGGTCTTCAGCCTGAATACCGGTCAGCGTGATTTTCGCGCTGCTCAGCTCTGTGCTGTCGACGTCGGTGATACTGAAGTCTTTGACGATCGCGATCGGTGCGCCGTTTTCGGTGTAGGTGATGCTGCCGAAGTTGACCACAGGCGCGTCATTGACGGCCGTGACATTGATCGTGCCAGTGCCTGGAGTGGCGGCGGGCAGACCCTGGTTGTCAACGGCGGTATAGGTGAACGGCGTGCTGCCGTTCCAGTTCGCATCTGGCTTGAAGTAGATCGTCGCGCCGTTGTTGGTCGCGGTGATGTCGTTCAAGTTGGTCAGCGGCTGAGTGCCAGCGGCGTCGGAGTAGAACGTGCCGTTGGCAGGCGTGTTGACCAGATTGAAATGGTCGATCGTGCCGTCCACGTCAGAGCCGGTCAGCTTGACCGCAACGATAGTGTCTTCGTTGCCATTGCCTGTGGCGGTGTTGACTACCGGCGCATCGTTTACGGATGCGACGTTGACGGTCAGCGACTTAACCGTGGTGGCCGAGTCGTTGTTGGCGCTTTCGGTCGACGTCGAGCTCACTTGCAGGTTGAACGAGCCGTTGAAGTCTTTCGGCGGCGTGATGGTCAGGGTGCTCAGGTTCCAGCCGGTGAGGTAAGCCTCGCCATCGCCGCCTTCAGAAACAGGGATGGAGGTGTAGCTGTGGCCGTTGCCATCGCTCAGCACTGCGCCCACTGGAATGCCGCCCACAATGACCGGGCCGAGGGACTCAGAACCGTCGGTGTCCACCAGTGCAGCGCTCAGGTCCAGCTTGATGGCGCTGTCTTCATCGCCCTGAGCGTTGGTGACGGTAACGATCGGGGCATCCGCCACCGGCGTGACGTTGATCGTGCCAGTTGCCGTGTTGCCGGCTGGCAGGTTCTGGTTGTCGACCGCGGTGTAGGTGAAGGTGGTGTCGCCCGCCCAGTTCGCGTCTGGCTTGAAGTAGATCGTCGCGCCGTTGTTGGTCGCGGCGATGTTGGTCAAGTTGGTCAGCGGCTGGGTGCCGGCGGCGTCCGAGTAGAACGTGCCGTGTGCAGGCGCAGTGACCAGGTTGAAGTGGCCAATGGTGCCATCAACATCGGAGCCAGACAGCTTGACCGCGATGGTGGTGTCTTCCTTGCCTGCACCCGAAGCGGCGTTGACTACCGGCGCATCGTTCACGGAAATGACATTGATCTGGCTGTCGTGAACGACGGTCAGGTTGTTGGTGCCGTTGGCATCAGCGTCGGTCACAGCGATGGTCACGCCGCGTGGCGCAGTGCTCGGGTTCTCGCTGTTGTCAGCGTAGGTGATCGACTTGATCAGGGTTTCGTAGTTGGCAACCGAAGCCTTGCCAGTCAAGTCGATGACGATGTTGCCGTTGGCGTCGTTGCTGAGCGTGTACTTGATGCCCAGGCTCGTGTCGCCAGAGGTACCACCTTTGTAGTACTGCGAAACGATCAGGTCTTCAGCCTGAATACCGGTCAGCGTGATCTTCGCGCTGCTCAGCTCTGTGCTGTCGACGTCGGTGATGCTGAAGTTATTGACGATCGCAACCGGTGCACCGTTTTCGGTGTACGAGGTGCTGTCGAAGTTGACCACAGGCGCGTCATTGACGGCCGTGACATTGATCGTGCCAGTGCCTGGAGTGGCGGCGGGCAGACCTTGATTGTCGACAGCGGTGTAGGTGAACGGCGTGCTGCCGTTCCAGTTGGCGTCCGGCTTGAAGTAGATCGTCGCGCCGTTGTTGGTCGCGGTGATGTCGTTCAAGTTGGTCAGCGGCTGAGTGCCAGCGGCGTCGGAGTAGAACGTGCCGTTGGCAGGCGTGTTGACCAGGTTGAAGTGGTCAATGGTGCCGTCGACGTCGGAGCCGGTCAGCTTGACCGCGACGATAGTGTCTTCGTTGCCATTGCCAGTGGCGGCGTCAACAACTGGAGCGTCGTTCACGGCAATAACGTTGATCTGGCTGTCGTGAACAACGGTCAGGTTGTTGGTGCCGTTGGCATCCACGTCGGTCACAGCGATGGTCACACCACGTGGGGCAGTGCTCGGGTTCTCGCTGTTGTCGGCGTAAGTAATCGACTTGATCAGGGTTTCGTAGTCGGCAACCGAAGCCTTGCCAGTCAAGTCGATGACGATGTTGCCGTTGGCGTCGTTGCTCAGCTTGTAGCTGATACCCAGACTGGTGGTACCGGTGGTGCCATCGGTGCCGCCTTTGTAGTACTGGGAAACGATCAGGTCTTCAGCCTGAATACCGGTCAGCGTGATTTTCGCGCTGCTCAGCTGGGTGCTGTCGACATCGGTGATGCTGAAGTTGTTGACGATCGCAACCGGTGCACCGTTTTCGGTGTACGAGGTGCCGTCGAAGTTGACCACTGGCGCATCGTTGACCGGCCCGACGGTGACAGTCAGGGGCACAGTCGTGGTTGCCGATTGGCCGGTCAGCTCGGTGGAGGTCGAGCTCACTTGCAGGTTGATCGAGCCGTTGAAGTCTTTTGGCGGCGTGATTGTCAGGTTGGTCAAATCCCAACCATTAATGTAGACCGCGCCGTCGCCTGTCGGAATCGAGGTGTAGCTGTGGGTGCCGTCAGTCAGCACGGCGCCCACAGGAATACCGGACACCACGAATGGGCCCAGGGATTCGGAGCCATCGGTGTCGACCAGCGCGGTGCTTACGTTCAGCTTGATCGCCGAATCTTCGGCGCCCTGGGCGTTGCTGACGGTAACGATCGGCGCATCAGCCACAGGCGTGACGTTGATCGTGCCCGTTGCCGTGTTGCCGGCTGGCAGGTTCTGGTTGTCGACCGCGGTGTAGGTGAAGGTGGTGTCGCCCGCCCAGTTCGCGTCTGGCTTGAAGTAGATCGTCGCGCCGTTGTTGCTGGCGGCGATGTTGGTCAAGTTGGTCAGCGGCTGGGTGCCGGCGGCGTCCGAGTAGAACGTACCGTGTGCAGGCGCACTGACCAGGTTGAAGTGGCCAATGGTGCCGTCGACGTCAGAGCCAGTCAGCTTGACGGCGATGGTGGTGTCTTCGTTGCCAGCACCCGACGCTGTGTTAACGGTCGGTGCATCGTTGACCGCGGTCACGTCGATTTGACCGGTGGCGCTGCCCGACAGGTTGTTGGTGCCATTGGCATCAACGTCGGTCACTTCGATGGTCACGCCACGTGGGGCAGTGCTTGGGTTATCGCTGCTGTTGGCGTAGGTGATCGAGTTGATCAGCGTGGTGTAGTCGGCGATCGACGCCTTGCCGGTCAGGTCGATAACGATGTTGCCGTTGGCGTCGTTGCTCAGGTTGTAGCTGATGCCCAGGTCGGTGGTGCCGCTGTTGCCGCCCTTGTAGTACTGGGAAACGATCAGGTCTTCAGCCTGAATGCCGGTCAGCGTGATCTTCGCGCTGCTCAGCTGAGCGCTGTCGACATCGCCGATCTGCAGATTGCTGACCAATGCCTGAGGTGCGCCGTTTTCGACGTAGTCAGGGTTGGTGAAGGTGACGGTCGGTGCGTCGTTGACCGGCCCGACGGTGACAGTCAGGGGAACAGTCGTGGTGGCCGATTGGCCGGTCAGCTCGGTGGAGGTCGAGCTCACTTGCAAGTTGATCGAACCGTTGAAGTCTTTCGGCGGCGTGATCGTCAGGTTGGTCAAATCCCAACCGTTGATGTAGACCGCGCCGTCGCCTGTCGGAATCGAGGTGTAGCTGTGGGTGCCGTCAGTCAGCACGGCGCCCACCGGAATACCGGACACCACGAACGGGCCCAGGGATTCCGAGCCATCGGTGTCGACCAGCGCGGTGCTCACGTTCAGCTTGATCGCGGAGTCTTCATTACCTTGGGCGTCAGCAACGGTAACGATCGGAGCATCGGCCACCGGCGTGACGTTGATGATGCCGTTCGCTGGCGCGCCCGCAGGCAGGTTTTGGTTGTCGACGGCGGTGTAGGTGAAGCTGGTGTCACCGGCCCAGTTGGCATCCGGTTTGAAGTAGATCGTCGCGCTGTTGTTGCTGGCGGCGATGTTGCTGAGGTTGGTCAGCTCCTGGGTACCGGCTGCGTCGGCGTAGAACTTGCCATGCTCGGCCATGGTGACCAGGTTGAAGTGGTCGATGGTGCCGTCGACATCAGCGCCGGTTAGCTTGACCGCGATCGCAGTGTCTTCGTCGCCCTGGCCCCGTGCCGCGTTGACGGTCGGGGCGTCGTTGACGGCAATCACGTTGATCTGGCCGTCGTGCACGGCGGTCAGGTTAGTGGTGCCGTTGGCGTCCAGGTCAGTGACGGAAATGCTCACGCCGCGCGGGACGGTGCTCGGGTTTTCGCTGTTGTCGGCGTAAGTCAGCGACTTGATCAGGGTTTCATAGTTGGCGACCGAGGCATTGCCCGTCAGGTCGATGACGATGTTGCCGTTGGCGTCGTTGCTCAGGGTGTAGGTGATGCCCAGGTCTGTAACACCGGTGGTGCCACCTTTGTAGTACTGGGACACAACCAGGTCTTCAGCCTGGATACCGGTTAGCGTGATTTTCGCGCTGCTCAGCTGAGTGCTGTCGATGTCGGTGATGCTGAAGTTGTTGACCAGCGCGACCGGCGCACCGTTTTCGGTGTAGGTCGTGCTGTCGAAGTTGACCGCCGGGCCGTCGTTCACGGGCGTCACGTTGACGATCAGAGACTGCGTCGTGGTGGCCGCATCCTTGTTGGCGGCTTCGGTCGAGGTCGAGCTCACCTGCAAGGTGATCGGGCCGTTGAAGTCTTTCGGCGGCGTGATCGTCAGGTTGTTCAGGTCCCAGCCGTCGATGTAGACGGCGCCGTCGCCTGTCGGAATCGAGGTGTAGCTGTGGGTGCCGTCAGTCAGCACGGCGCCGACCGGAATGCCGGACACAACCAACGGGCCTAAGGATTCGGAGCCATCGGTGTCGACCAGTGCAGTGCTCAGCGTCAGCTTGATCGCCGTGTCTTCAGCGCCTTGGGCGTTGGCAACGGTGACGATCGGGGCATCGGCCACTGGCGTGACGTTGATGATGCCGTTGGCTGGCGTGCCGGCTGGCTGGCCCTGATTGTCGACCGCGGTGTAGGTGAAGCTGGTGTCGCCCGCCCAGTTGGCGTTCGGCTTGAAGTAGATGGTCGCGCCGTTGGCGGTGGCGGCGATGTTGCTGAGGTTGGTCAGCGCCTGGGTCCCGGCGGCATCGGCGTAGAACGTGCCGTTGGCTGCCAGGCTCACCAGGTTGAAGTGATCGATGGTGCCGTCGACGTCAGCGCCGGTCAGCTTGACCGCGATGGTGGTGTCTTCGTCGCCTTTGCCCGATGCGTCGGTGACGGTCGGTGCATCGTTGACCGGGGTGATGTCGACTTCGCCGGTGGCACTGCCCGTCAGGTTGTTGGTGCCGTGGGTGTCCACGTCAGTCACTTCGATCGTCACGCCGCGCGGGGTGGTGATCGGGGCGTCACTGCTGTTGGCGTAAGTGATCGAGTTGATCAGCGTGGTGTAGTCGGCGATCGAGGCGTTGCCGCTCAACTGAATGACAACGTTGCCGTTGGCGTCATTGCCCAGCGTGTAGCTGATGCCCGACGCCGTGGTGCCGGTGTTGCCACCCTGGAAGGACGGCGAAGCGATCAGGTCTTCGGCCTGAACGCCAGTCACGGTGATCTTCGCGCCGCTCAGCTGGCCGCCGTCGACGTCGCCGATCTGCAGGTTGTTGACCAGTGCCTGAGGCGCGCCGTTTTCGACGTAATCGGAGCTGGTGAACGAGACGGTCGGGGCGTCATTGACGGCAACGACGTGCACGATGCTGGTGGCCGGCACGGAATCGTTCTGGCCATCGTTGACGGTCACAGTAATGGTGCGGTCCGCGACGCTCGGGTCCTGGCTGCTGTTCTGGAAGGTGATCGACTTGATCACGGCTTCGTATTCGGCAGCGGTGGCGGCACCGGTCAGGGTCAGTACGATCTGGCCGTTGACGGTGGCGGTAGTGACCGCGATGTTCGCGTTCGGGCTGCCCACCACTAATGTGTCGGCGTCCTGAGCGTTGGTCAGGGTGACTTTCGCGCTTTGCAGGGTCGGGCTGTCGGCGTCAGTGACGGTCAACTGGTCGGCGATCGAAACGCCAGCCTGGCCTTCGGTGAACGTGGTTTCGCTGTTGGTGCCGTTACCCCCGCCATTCGGATCCACAACCGGCAGAGCGTCGTTGTCGATGATGGTGGTGGTGACGCTGCCATTGGTCGCGCTGGCAACGATGTTCTCGAAGTTGCCGCCGGTGATGGCGCCGATCGCGACGGTGACGTTTTCAACGCCTTCCGGGATCGTGTCATTTAGGGTGTTCAGGTCGAAGGTGACGCTGCTGCTGTTGGCAGGGATCTTCACGCTGACCACTTGCGTGTAGTCAGTGCCGTTGGATGCGGTGCCACTGTAGGTCAGATTGATCGTGACTTCGGTCTGCGCCGGGTTGCTCAACGTAATGGTGTACGTGGCAGCCTGGCCTTCAACCACCGACTGGGTGCCGGTGATGCTGGCAACAGTGGTGTCGATGCTGTCGACGATCTGCACCACAGCCGGCGCCGTGTTGGGCACCAGGTTCTCAAAGTTGCCGCCGGTTGCGCCGGTGATCGTGGTGCTGATAACGGTGTTGGTGTTGTAGACGTCATTCGCTGGGGCCGCGACGACAACCGTACCGGTGGACTCGCCCGCACGGATGGTGATGGTCGAACCGTCGGACAAGGTGACGTTGACCGGGGTCTGTGCCGGGTTGGTCAGCGTAGCGGTGTAGGTGATCGAGGTGCCTTCGACAGACGTCGGCGCAGCGCTGAGGCTGACCGTGGTGGTGTCGATGGTGTCGGTGATGGTGGTCACCGCCGGCGTCGGATCAGTCGTCACGACCAGACCGCCACCGCCGGTTGTGCCGGTGATAGTGGTGCTGATAACGGAAGGGTCGATGTACGGCGTGTTGTTGTCAGCCAGTTGAACAGTGGTTGAGCCGGACGTGTCGCCGCCACGAATGACAATGGTCGAACCGTTGGACAGGGTGACCGTCAGGTCCGACGTCGGTGCCTGGGTGATGTTCGCCGTGTAGACCAGCGCGCCGCCGGCTTCGGTCAGCGTCTGGGTGGCGGTCAGTGTCAGGGTGCCCGTCGGTTGCGGCGCGACGGGAGTACCGCCGTTGTCGTTGCCGTTGTCGATCGCCAGGCCGTTGCTCAGCGTAGGCGGCGGCGTGGTCGTCGTCCCCAGCCCGTTGGTCGGGAAGCCGATGGTCGGATTCACTTCGCCCGCCGTCTCGGTGAGCATCACCACGCTGTGGCCGCCGCCTGCGTTGCCGCCATCACCTGGCGCCGCTTGCGGACCCGCTGCAGTGGCTTCGAGGTCTTTGGTCGGGTCGGCGCCGGCCGCGATGGCCTGCTGCAGTTCGGCAACTGACGGTGCCGCTTGCGCGCTGGCTTCGGCAAGGTTGGTCGTGGACGCCGGTGCGTCGGCACTCCACTGGCTGTCACGGCCAATGTCCAGCTGACGGCCATCGGCAAGCTGCAGCGTGACTGCGCCTCCCGGGCCTGTCTCAAGCTGCTCGCCGGTGAACAACCGGTCACCCTCGATGAGCACACGACGAATCCCTTCCGGGGAAACTGCTACTACCTGGCCAACAATGCTTTTGACGATGGCAACAACACTGCTCATGGGGGTGACTCTCCGAAATTACCGTTCAGTTGGTATCCATCATGCCGACCGGCCTTAACTAACGCCGCTTCATTACTGGATGACGTAAAGATTCGCATTTGTTTCATTGCCAGATAACAAGTTAGGGAACTTATTAAGTTGCTCGTAATCTGGCGTCAATTTATTAACAGCAGGTCGGCACTGGAATTAACTTTCTGCCAAAGTATTGACCTATTCGGCGACATCCTAAACAATCGCTTCCGTAATGTCACATTGATATTTGATGAGATCGCGGATTTCTGCAGTGTGATCGCAAGCGCCCTTCAGAACACTCTCGAGACGATCACTTCAATGGCCATTTTTACGATGCGGCAGTGCGTATTGCTGCATTTTGAACAAGTACGTTCTCGGGAAATCACCAAAATGCGTAAGCACCTCTTCACTGCTGTACCCCTCATCCTTTGTGCCGGTTTCGTTCAGGCCCAGACGCTACAGTCCGCCATGCAGAAAGCCATGGACGAGCATCCCGAGGTGCAGGCCGGCATCAATGCCCGTATCGCCCAGGACTACGCACTCCGTGCTGCAAAGGGCGGCTACCTGCCGCGTGTCGATGTCACGGCGGGCTACGGCCGGGCCGGTTCCGATACGCCAAGCACCCGTGCCTCGACCGGTCGTCACGATTACCAGACGCTGGACCGTGGCGAGTCGCAAATCCGTCTTCAGCAAATGCTCTTTGATGGCTTCGCAACAAGTAACGAAGTTGCGCGTCAACAAGCCACCGCCAATTCCCGGGCATACTCGCTGTTAAATACAACCGAACGTACCGCGTTGACAGTTGCGCAGGTCTATCTCGATGTTCTTACTCAACGTGAAATGGTTCGGCTGGCCGAAGAAAACCTGAAGAGTCACGAACGTATTTACGACCAAATCAAACTGCGCACTTCCCGCGGTGTAGGTCGTATGGCCGATATGGACCAGGCCGATGCCCGTCTGGCACAGGCCCGTAACAACCTGATCACCGAACAAACCAACCTGGCCGACGCCCAGACCAACTACTTGAGTGCCGTTGGTCTGGAAGCTGACCAGCTGGAAGCGCCGTCGCCGTTCGCCATGATGCCTGCCGATCTGAACGAAGCCCGCCGCCAGATGCTCGAGAACAGCCCGGTGCTGCGCTCGGCGGAAGCCGACATCGTTGCCGCTGAAAAGCAGTACACCTCGGCGCAGTCCAATTACTACCCGCGTTTCGATGCAGAACTGGGCCGCAATGCCGATAACAACATTGGCGGCGACGAAGGCCACAACAATGGCTGGGAAGCCATGGTCCGCATGCGCTTCAACCTGTACGCCGGTGGCAGCAACAAGGCTGACCTGCAATCCAAGTCGTACCTGTCGAGTCAGGCCCTGGATATCCGCAACAACGCGCTGCGTCAGTTGAACGAAGAACTGGGCCTGGCCTGGAACGCCTACAACAACGCCAACGCCCAGGTGCCGATCGCTCAGCAGTACGTCGAGCGGGCCAACAGCGTGCGTACTTCGTACCAGCAGCAATTCAGTCTGGGAGAGCGTACCCTGCTCGACCTTCTCGACAGCGAGAACGAGTTGTTCACCGCGCAACAGCGTCTGGTGCAGCTGAAAAACCTGCAGACGTACACCCAGTACCGCATCAAGGCGGACATGGGCACATTGCTGAAGAGCCAGGGTGTCGTGGCGCCGATGGCATCGGTTGTGCAGAACGATGTGAAACCGACAGTTCAGCTGCCGGGCATGAACTGATTCTTGACGGAGTCAGCTTCTTTTAACCGTTAAGAAAGAGAGTGTCAGCGTGGACTTGGAATTACCTTCGGCTCAATTAGGTCATGATCCACGCAGCCAGCACGACGATCCGCTACTCGACGGGCTGTTGACACTCTGTGCCCTGCATCACAAACCGGCGAGCCGGGCCATGCTGACCACCGGTCTGCCATTGCCCGACCAGCGCCTGAGCCCGGATTTGCTGCCCCGCGCCGCAGCCCGGGCGGGTTTGCAGGGGCGTTTGCTGCAACGCAAACTCAACCAGATTCCCGAGATCGCATTGCCCGCCTTGCTGCTCCTGAAAGACGGGCGCTCTGCCGTTCTGCTCGGTTGGGAGGGCCAATCGGCCCGCCTGCTGATCAGCGAAAGCAACGGCGGCGAAGTGCTGATCGAAACCGAAGCGCTGGGGCAGGATTACAGCGGTCGGGTGTTTTTCGCACAGCCGCAACATAAATTTGACGTGACCCAGGGCTCGCTCATCCCGCGCGCTCGTTCCTGGTTCAAGGACACCCTCAAGCTGTCTCGCTGGCTTTACGTCGACGCGATCGCTGCCAGCTTCGTGATCAACCTGATCGCGCTGGCTACCCCTCTTTTCGTGATGAACGTCTACGACCGAGTCGTGCCCAACCAGGCCACCGCCACACTGTGGGTGCTGGCGACCGGTATCTGTGGCGCGTTTCTGTTTGATCTTTTGCTCAAGGGCCTGCGCAGTCTGTGCCTGGACCTGGCCGGCAAGAAAACCGACCTGATCATTTCCGCCACGCTGTTCGAACGCATCGTCGGCATGGCGATGAAGTTTCGCCCGGCGCGGGTCGGCAGCTACGCCCAGAACATCCATGAGTTCCAGGGCATGCGTGACTTCCTCACGTCGCTGACCCTGACCAGCCTTATCGACCTGCCGTTCACGCTGATCATCCTGTTGGTGATTGCGCTGCTGGGCGGGCATCTGGTGTGGATTCCGATCATCGCCTTCCCGCTGGCGCTGGGCATCGGCCATTTCCTGCAAAAACCGCTGACCTCCACCCTTGAGCGCACCATGGCGCTGGGGGCCGAGCGTCAGTCGAGCCTGATCGAAACCCTCGCCGGCCTCGATGCGGTGAAGGTCAACAACGCCGAAAGCGAGCGTCAATACCAGTGGGAACACACCATCGGTACGCTTAGCCGCCTGGAGTTGCGCGTCAAAGTGCTTTCCGGTCTTGCCATGAACATCACCCTGCTGATCCAGCAACTGGCGGGCGTGGCGATGATCTGTTTCGGCGTTTACATGATCATGGACGGCGTCCTCAGCATGGGCGGCCTCGTGGCGTGCTACATGCTCAGCGGCCGCGCCCTTGGCCCACTGGCGCAACTCTCCGGTCTGCTGACCCGTTACCAGCAAGCCAAAGTGACCATGGTGTCGGTCGATCAAATGATGGAGCTGCCTCAGGAACGTAACTTCGACGAGCGTCCCCTCAGCCGTCAGGTCCTGCAGGGCGCCATGGAATTCCGCAACCTTGAGTTCACTTACCCGAACCAGCAGAGCCTGGCGCTGCGCAACATCAATCTGGTGATCCGCCCGGGCGAGAAGGTCGGCATCATCGGCCGTAGCGGGTCGGGGAAAAGCTCCCTGGCCAAACTGCTGGTCGGTTTGTATCAGCCGGATGAAGGCTCGCTGCTGGTGGATGGCGTCGACATTCGCCAGATCGACGTCAGCGAAGTGCGCCACAACATCGGCTACGTCGCCCAGGACATACAACTGTTGTCGGGCACGCTGCGCGATAACCTGATTTCCGGCGCGCGTTACGTGGACGACGAGATGGTTTTGCAGGCCGCTGAACTGGCCGGCGTGCATGAATTCGCCAGCCTGCATCCCCAGGGCTACGAGCTGCAAGTGGGTGAGCGCGGGCAGAATCTGTCCGGTGGTCAGCGGCAGAACGTTGCCCTGGCGCGGGCTTTGTTGCTTGATCCACCGATCCTGTTGCTCGACGAACCCACCAGCGCCATGGACAACACCGGCGAAGAACGTTTGAAGCAGCGCCTGCATGGCGTCATCGAGAAAAAGACCGTGATTCTTGTGACACACCGAGCCTCGTTGCTCAGCCTGGTTGATCGCCTGGTGGTCATCGACCGCGGCCAGATCGTGGCCGACGGCCCGAAAGCCGCCGTTATGGAAGCGTTGAAGAAGGGGCAGATCAGTGTTGCTTAAGTCAGGTCAAAACTCCGGTGGTGGCATCTTCGGCTACTTCAAGGGCTCGCCTTCGCTGGAAGGCCAGGCGCTGCCGGAAGTCAAAAAGGCATTGGTCGACGACGCCCCGCGCATCGTGCGGCTGACCATCTGGGCCGTGATTCTGTTCTTCGTCTTCTTGCTGGTCTGGGCCAACTACGCCGTGATCGATGAAGTGACGAAGGGCGAGGGCAAGGCCATTCCGTCGACCAAGATCCAGAAAATCCAGAACCTGGAAGGCGGCATCGTCGCGCAGATCTACGCCCACGACGGCCAGATCGTCGACGCCGGCGCCCCGCTGATTCGCCTCGACGACACGCGCTTTGCCTCCAACGTTGGCGAAACCGAGGCTGATCGTCTGGCCATGCAGCTGCGCGTTGAGCGTCTGAGCGCCGAGGTCGATGACCGTCCGCTGAACATCAGCGCCGAAGCGCGCAAGCTGGTGCCGAATCAGGCAGCCAACGAAGAGTCGCTGTACAAAAGCCGCCGTCAGCAACTGGTGGATGAGATTGGTGGTTTGCAGCAGCAATTGATTCAGCGTCAGCAGGAATTGCGTGAATTCGGCTCCAAGCAGGAGCAATACCGCAGCAGCTTGGCCCTGTTGCGCCAGGAAATCGGCATGTCCGAGCCGTTGGTGTCCCAAGGCGCCGTGTCGCCGGTGGACATCCTGCGGCTGAAACGCTCCGAGGTGGAAACCCGTGGTCAGCTGGATGGCACCACGCTGGCGATCCCTCGCGCACAGGCGGCGATTGCCGAAGTGCAGCGCAAGATCGATGAAACCCGTGGCAAATTTCGCAGCGACGCGCTGACCCAACTGAACGAAGCGCGCACCAATCTTTCGAAAGCGCAGTCGACGGCCAAGGGCCTTGAAGACCGCGTCAACCGCACGATGGTGACATCGCCGGTACGCGGCGTGGTCAAACAGATGCTGGTCAACACCGTCGGCGGGGTTATTCAGCCGGGCAGCGACATTGCCGAAGTGGTGCCGCTGGATGACACGTTGTTGGTAGAAGCGCGCATTCGCCCGCAAGACATCGCCTTCCTGCACCCGGGGCAGGAAGCGATGATCAAGTTCACGGCCTATGACTACACGATCTACGGCGGGCTGAAAGGCAAGCTGGAGCAGATCGGCGCCGACACCATTCAGGACGAAGAGAAGAAGAACACCTTCTACGTGATCAAACTGCGCACCGACCGCAGCCACCTCGGCACCGATGAGCACCCGCTGCTGATCATCCCGGGCATGGTCGCCTCGGTGGACATCATCACCGGCAAGAAAACCATCCTGAGCTACCTGCTCAAACCCGTGCTGAAAGCCCGCGCCGAGGCATTGCACGAGCGTTGATGGCTGATGGTTGATGGCCGGTAGACTGGCCTCTTCCTTTGTAGGACCGGCTTCAGCCGGGAAAGCGTCGGGTATTACACCAAAAATGCATGGTGTTCACCCGGGCCTCTTCCCGGCTAAAGCCGGTCCCACAAGGAGGCGCCATCACCTCCCGCGTTTGCTATCAATCCTCACCAACTGCCCGCCTTCGAATCTCAGGTACTGGTACATCCCGTTGCTCGGGCCGTAGATCCATTCCTGAACCTGCACCTGATCCACCTGGCGGTAGTGATTGACGGTTTCCTTGTAGCCAATGATGTCCTGGCTGACCGGTTGACCGCATTTCTGCTGCACTTCAAACATCCGGTCGCCCACGCTGATCAACTGGCTCCCGCAGCGCAAGGTATCCGCCTGGGCAACGCCAGCCAGCGCTGTCACACCGAGAACCAACGCCATCCTCGTTATCGCATTTCTCAAAATCATTACTCGCTGTCGAGGTGCAGGGGGCTGATGACGCGGCCGTCCTTTTCCGGTTTGCCGAGGGTGGTGTCGATGAAATACACCCGCTCGTCTGCCAGTTGGCCCTTGTCCACCAAGTAGTCCTTGATGCTTCCGGCCCGCGCCTGACCGAGCTGACGCAGCAGCAGCGCGCTCGAACTCCAGGATTTGAGCACCGCCTCGCGCAGCTTGTTCTGACGCTCTTCCTTGCCCAGATTCACCCACTCGGCCGGCGGCTGCTGTTTCAGGCGCGTGCGATAAATCCCCTCGAGCATCGGCGCCTTCTCGTCAGCAGGCACGGTCAGATCGCTCGGCTGCGCAGGCACCTTGTCGCCGCGGCGCTGGAGAATCTTGTAGTACGTGCTCTGGTATTCGCGCTCCAGGCGCTGCTGGGCAATCAGTGGCCCGTCGCTCGCTTCAGCGCTGGTGCCTTCAATCTCCAGGCGCAACGCCGGACGCGCTTTCAATCCCGCCGCCAGCTTGTCCAGCGACGCCATGGCTTCAGGGCTCAACTCATCAACCCCTGGCGCGAAGGCCACCGTGCCCAAATCTTCCGATCCGCCACCGCCGCTGATCAACCCGCCGATGAATTTGAACGGCGCCGCCGCTGCCTTCACCACCAGATTGCGCAGGGTCTGCCAGACAATCGGCATCACGCTGAACTGCGGATTGTTGAGATCGCCCGTCACGGGCAGCTCGATGGAAATCTTGCCATCGGTGTCCTTGAGCAGGGCGATCGCCAGTTTCAGCGGCAGATTCACCGCGTCCGGACTGTCGACCTTCTCGCCCAATTGCAGCTGCTCGACCACCACCTTGTTCTCGGCTTTCAGCTGGCCTTTGGTGATCAGGTAATGCAGGTCCAGATTCAACCGCCCCTTGCGAATGCGATACCCGGCGAACTTGCCGGAGTAGGGCGTCAACGTGGTCAGTTCCACGCGCTTGAAGCTGGTCGCGATGTCCAGACTCGCCATCGGGTTGAACGGGTTCAGCGCGCCCTTGATGGTCACCGGCGCATAGCGATCCACCTTGCCGTTGATGTTCACCGTCGCCGGTTTGTCCTGGCGGTTATCCAGCGTGCCGATTTTGCCGTTGAGTTGCTGAACAGCCGTAGCGAAGTTTGGCGTGAGGCTGAAGTCGGCAAAATTGGCCGACCCGTTGGTGATGTTGACCTCGCCAATGCGAATGCCCATCGGCTTTTCGCTGCTGGCGGCAGCCTTGGCTCTCGGCGTGGCAGGGGGTTGATCAGCAGGCTGAGGAATCAGCAGGTCGTCGATATTGGTCGAGCGATCGTCGGCAATCATGAATCGGGCATAGGGTTGATCAATGTTGATCGTGGCGATGGTCAGGCTGTCGCCGAGCTGGAAATTCAGGCCGTCGACATTCAGCCGTTGCCACTTCACGAAATCCCGCGACTTGAGGGTGTCGAGGGTGTGCAACTGGTCGACCTGCGCCTTGCCGGTAATGCCCAGCGCCAAGGGCTCGGTGCTTTTCAGGTCGACCGCCAGATCGCTGTTGAGCATGCCGCTCCGGACTTCCAGACGAATGAACGGCGTGACGTAGGACTGCGCGACACGCAGGTCGATGTCGCGGGTGGTGACGTTGAGATTGGCGCGAACCGGCGCCAGATTCACCTCGCCGTCGGCGGTCAGCTTGCCTTGCTTGCCCACGCCGGTGTCGAGCTTGAGTTTGAAGGGCGACTTGTTGAGGCTGTCGAAGCCGGTCAGGTCGAGGTTCAGCGGACCGACATCAATCGCAACAGGCTCTTTAGGCACCTTGTCGGTGAGGTGAATGCGGTAGTCGCGCAGCTGCGTATCGCGCAGCAACACCTGCCACGGCTTGCTCGGCGCCGCTGGTTTTGCGCTGGCGGTGGTTTCAGCGCTGCTCGCGGTGGCGGGCTGCTGTTTTTCAGCCTCAACCTTTTTCGCCTGCGCCTTAGAAGGCTGGCTGGCGAACAGCTTCTGCCAGTCCAGCTCACCGTCTGACTCACGCGTCGCCCAGGTTTCCAGGCCTTCGCTGCGAATCTTGCCGACGGTCACCAACTGCTTGGCCAGATCGATCGACGTCTCGCTCACGCTCAGTTTTTTCAGGCGAGCCAGCGGTCTGCCGTCCGGGGCATCGATGGCGAAGGGCGCGACGCTCAAGGACGTGTTGTCCAGCAGCAGCTCGGTCTCCTTGGCCAGGCTGAGTGTGTAGTGGGTGTTGAAATTGAGTACCCCGTCTTTGAGCACCAGCGGCAGGGCATCGCGTACGTAGGGCCACCAGACTTTCATCTTGCCGTCGGTGACTTTGAGCGTGCCTTCCGACGCGATCGGCACCAGGCTGATGCGCCCGACCCAGTCGATCTGACCGCCTTCAGGCCCGGCGGCGACCAGGGTCATGTCGGCGTTGTCTTCCGGCAGCGTGCTAAGGTTTTTCAGCTCGAAATTCAGCGCGTCGTAGAGAAACTCGATGGGCTCGCTGGGGCGCATGTCCTGGAAATGCACGTAACCGTCGGCCAGCTTGATCTCGCCGATACGCAGCGGAAATGGCTTGCCTGGAGGTTCGTCTGGTGTTGCGGGTTCGCTGGCGGGCAGCTTGAACAGGCCGGCCAGGTTGAGCGTTCCGTCCTTGGCGAACAGCAGCTCGGTCTTGGGTTTGTCGAGTTCGACGGCCTTGAGGTGCAGGGCCTTGGTCCACAGGCTGTCGATTTGCAGGTTGGCGTAAAGCCGTGCGAAACCGATTTGCTCCTTGCCCGGTGCCCCGATGTTCAGGCCCCAGAGGGTGACTTCCAGGCTGTAGGGGTTGAGTTCGAGGCGGTCCAGCCTGGCCGGCACCGTGCTGTAATTGGCCAGCTGTTGATTGATGATTCGCAATGCAACGCCTGGCAGGATCAGAAACCCCAGCACGCTGTAAATGGCGAAGACGGCCAGCAGGGCGCCGATGGCGCGTTTCAATCCTTTGGGCATGTAGGTCGCCGACTCTCTCGATGGGAGGTCCTTGGAGTATGGCACGCCAATCTGGTTCCGAATCCAGTCGCTTCAATCCGTGTGGGAAATTTCCTCAGGCTCGTTTGAGCATCACAGCTGCAAGATCAATGTCTTGAGCGGGGGCTGTTGATCCTGTGACGGAAAGTCGGCGCCCGGGGTCAGCACCTGGCAGTCGCGCACGGGTCGGCCAATCTTGCTCGCGCAACGCAGCACTTGCTCGCGCCAATCGTCCAGGCTGACCTTCGCCAGGTTGTTGCAGCAGATCAGCACGCCATCTTCAGCGGTGGTCAGCAGAGCGGGTTTCAGCAGGCTTTGATAATCGCGCAGCAGGTCAACCGTGCCGAAGGCGCTCTTGGCCCAGGCCGGCGGATCCAGCAAGACCAGATCATACTGGCGTTGCTCAAGCCGGACGTAGCTCGGCAGTTTGTGGCCGCGACGGGAAGCGATGGGCAGCCCGGCCAGTTGGCGAATGGCCGGGAAGTAATCGGACTGGACGAACTGCATGGCCGGCAGTTGCGGATTGAGCAGGCCGTTCTCGCGCCCGACGGCCAGGTTGCCTTCGGCGAAATCCAGGTTGCACACCTCGCGCGCCCCACCCGCCGCTGCGCTCAGGCCGACGCCGCAGGTGTAGGCGAACAGATTGAGCACGCTCTTGCCGGCGGCATGTTGCTTGACCCAGCCGCGGGCGTTGCGCAGGTCGAGAAACAGCAATGGGTCCTGCCCGGCATGACGACCGCGCACCCGGTAATTCAGGCCCCACTCGTGGCCGACCAGATCGGCCAGCGCAGCGTCGTCGGCTTTATAGATCGGGTCAGTCCGGTCAACCCGGGAATTGCCCTGGGAGCGGTCGTTGTAGACCAGCAGCAGGTCCAGGCCCAGCCGCCCATTGACGGTGGCATGCAGCGCCAGCAGCGAATCGAGATCCAGGCTGTTGTGGAAACTCTGCACCAGCAGTTGCGGGCCGTAGCGGTCGACCGTCAGCCCGCTCGCGCCTTCCTGGCTGCCGTGGAACAGGCGATAACAGTCGGTGCCTTGGGCGTGCAGTTCCGCCAGCAGGGTTTGACGATTATCGAGGGCGACGCTGAGCGCCTGATTCAACGAAGACATGCTCGGCCTTGGGGCAGGAATGAGGCGCGGCAGTTTAGCAGTTCGATTTCATACGGTCTGCCGTGGCCGAACTTGACAGCACTGCAGACACAAATTGTGGGAGCGAGCTTGCTCGCGAAAAGGCCGGGACATCCGCCACCTCTTTAGCGCCTGAAATGCCGTCTTCGTGAGCAAGCTCACTCCCACAGGGGCTGTGTTTCCTATGCGACAGCGCGGCGGCTGGATGACGGTGGATTTCCCACCCAAGGCCGCGATCCATTTCCCCCGTTTAACCCTGCATCGACGCCTTCCTGAACCTCCCCTGAAGACATCCGCATTAACCCCCACACCCTTCGTGCTGGCGATTTACTCTCATAAAACCCGGGCGTATGCTTCGCCCGTTTTCAACCAATGCGGAGACCCACAGTGGGTACTTGTTCGAGTGACAGACGTCAGCCGGTGATGACGACCGGCCAATCCTCGGCACGATAACGCGCAGTCTTTTCACTGCCGCTATCTCGCCGACAACGTGAGATGCGGCAGTGCCAGCGGTCTCTGATCAGAGCCCGCTTTCCTGTCCTTTCCCTGACGCCCAATCCTGCGTGATGACCGACGCGTCTGTCGTTCGTCTGCGCATCGGACGCGCGCGGCTTTTGCTGCGCGGGCCAGCCTGCGGCGCCTGCTCATGAACGAGCGCGGCGCCTGAGGTCGGCCGTACCCGCTCAAGGTTCCTGTGCTTTCAGCTCCAGCAGCCTTCAGTCCAGGGGACATAACCATGAAGTACACCCTCCTGAAAGAATTCCTCGCAGACTTCGTCCGCACCCGCAAACTCGGCCGGCACTTTCGTCGGCTGGCGACGCTCGACAGCGTGACCGACGCCACCGTCAGCCGCGAAGTGCCGCCCACCCTGGCGCAAACCCTGACCCGGGGCGCCAGCAGCGATGTGCCTGAATTGCTCGCACGCCTGAGCAGCCACGCCGACGGTCTCACCGAAACCGACGCGCAAAGCCTGCGCGAGCAACACGGTTTCAACGAAGTCGAGCACGAACAGCCCCTGCCATGGTGGGTGCACCTGTGGCACTGCTACAAAAACCCGTTCAACCTGCTGCTGACCCTGCTGGCGTTCATCTCGTGGCTGACCGAAGACATGAAAGCCGCCACGGTGATTTTCTCCATGGTCGTGCTCTCCACACTGCTGCGTTTCTGGCAGGAGGCGCGCTCCAATCAGGCCGCCGACGCGCTGAAAGCGATGGTCAGCAACACCGCGACTGTCATGCGCCGCGCCGACAGCACGTTCGACGCTGCCGATAACGCAACGCAAAAACGAATCGAACTGCCGATCAAGCAACTGGTACCGGGCGACCTCATCGTGCTGTCTGCCGGCGACATGATCCCTGCGGACTGCCGCGTGCTGAGCGCCAAGGACCTGTTCGTCAGCCAGGCCGCGATGACCGGCGAATCCATGCCGGTGGAGAAATTCGCGCGGCGTCAGGACGTCGACACGGGTAACCCGCTGGACCTGGAAAACATTCTGTTCATGGGCACCAACGTGGTGTCCGGCGCGGCGACCGGCGTCATTCTGGCCACCGGCAACAACACCTATTTCGGCGCACTGGCGCAGCGGGTCAGCGCCACCGATCGTGCGCCGACCTCGTTTCAGGCCGGGGTCAATAAAGTCAGCTGGCTGCTGATCCGCTTCATGTTCGTGATGGCGCCGCTGGTGCTGTTCATCAACGGCTTCACCAAGGGCGACTGGATGGAAGCGCTGCTGTTCGCGCTGTCCATCGCGGTCGGCCTGACCCCGGAAATGCTGCCGATGATCGTCACCTCGACGCTGGCCAAGGGCGCGGTGTTCCTGTCGCGCAAGAAAGTCATCGTCAAGCGCCTCGACGCCATCCAGAACTTCGGCGCCATGGACGTGCTGTGCACCGACAAGACCGGCACGCTGACCCAGGACAAGATTTTTCTGGCACGGCATGTCGACGTCTGGGGCGATGAGTCCGACGACGTTCTGGAAATGGCCTACCTCAACAGCTACTACCAGACCGGGCTGAAAAACCTGCTGGACGTCGCGGTGCTGGAGCACGTCGAGATTCACCGCGAGCTGCAAGTCGGCACTGCGTTCAGCAAAGTCGATGAGGTCCCGTTCGACTTCAATCGCCGGCGCATGTCGGTGGTGGTGCAACAGCAGCGCGAACCGCATCTGTTGATCTGCAAAGGCGCGCTGGAAGAAGTGCTGAGCGTGTGCAACCGCGTGCGCCACGGCGATGCCGAAGAAGCGCTCACGCCTGACCTGCTCGAGCGTATTCTGAGCGTCACCGCAGCGTTCAACGAAGAAGGCCTGCGCGTGGTGGCTGTGGCCGCGCGTCCTATGGAGGCGGGCCGCGACACCTACGGCCTGGCTGACGAAAGCGACCTGACCCTGATCGGCTATGTCGCGTTTCTCGATCCACCGAAGGAAAGCACGGCGCCGGCGCTTAAAGCGCTGGCCGAGCATGGCGTGGCGGTGAAAGTGCTGACCGGCGACAACGAGCGCGTCACCGCGAAGATCTGCCGCGAAGTCGGTCTGGAGCGTCAGGGCCTGCTGCTGGGTGGTGATATCGAGCGCATGAGCGACGCTGAGCTGGCGGTCGCGGTCGAAACGACCAATGTGTTCGCCAAGCTGACGCCTTCCCACAAGGAGCGCATCGTTCGGCTGCTCAAGGCCAACGGGCACGTGGTGGGTTTCATGGGTGACGGCATTAACGACGCGCCTGCGCTGCGCACGGCCGACATTGGCATTTCCGTGGACACCGCGGTGGACATCGCCAAGGAAGCGGCCGACATCATTCTGCTGGAGAAGAGCCTGATGGTGCTGGAGGAGGGGGTGCTGGAAGGGCGCCGGACCTTCGCCAACATGCTCAAGTACATCAAAATGACGGCCAGTTCCAACTTCGGCAACGTGTTCTCGGTGCTGGTCGCCAGTGCATTCATCCCGTTTCTGCCGATGCTGCCGATGCACCTGCTGGTGCAGAACCTGCTGTACGACATTTCCCAGATTGCCATTCCGTTCGATAACGTCGATGAGGAACTGCTGAAAAAACCTCAGCGCTGGCAGCCTGCGGATGTAGGACGCTTCATGCTGTTTTTCGGACCGATCAGTTCGATCTTCGACATCACCACGTTTGCGGTGATGTGGTACGTGTTCGGCGCCAACACGCCAGAGCATCAGACGCTGTTTCAGTCGGGCTGGTTTGTCGTGGGCCTGCTGACGCAAACGCTGATCGTGCACATGATCCGCACGCCGAAAATCCCGTTCCTGCAAAGCCGCGCAGCGATGCCGTTGATGGTGATGACCGGGGTGATCATGGCCGTGGGCATCTTCCTCCCGATGGGCCCGTTGGCGCACTACTTCAAACTGCAGGCACTGCCCCCGCTGTACTTCGCCATCCTGCCGCTGATCCTGATCGGGTACGTGGCGCTGACCCAGGCGGTGAAGGGGTTCTATGTCCGCAGGTTTGGCTGGCAGTGATTTCCATGTGACGCAGGCCCCATTGACTGACCGCGTGCTTTTAGTGGGACCGGCTTTAGCCGGGAATGCGTCCGGCGTCACACCGCGAAAGTGAGGGTGTTCGAACTGGCCTCTTCCCGGCTGAAGCCGGTCCTACTCTGACCGCGTGTTTTTAGTGGGACCGGCTTTAGCCGGGAATGCGTTCGGCGTAGCACTTGGAAACTGAGGGTGTTCACGCCGGCCTCTTCCCGGCTGAAGCCGGTCCCACTGACTGACCGCGGCGTTTAGTGGGACTGGTCCTACACTTGCGTCTCGGCCAGGCTGTTATGGCCGGGCCAACGCCAGCGCCACGCCTTGTCCGCCACCAATGCACAGCGTCGCCAGGCCTTTCTTCGCGTCGCGCTTGATCATTTCGTGCAGCAGGGTCACCAGCACGCGGCAGCCCGACGCGCCGATCGGGTGGCCGATGGCGATGGCGCCGCCGTTGACGTTGACCTTGTCCATGTCCCAGCCCAGTTCCTTGCCAACCGACAATGACTGGGCGGCGAAGGCTTCGTTGGCTTCGATCAGATCGAGCTCCTCCAGCGACCAACCCGCCTTGTCCAGGCAGCGGCGGGTTGCGCTCACCGGGCCGATGCCCATGATCGCCGGGTCAACACCCGCGTTCGAGTAAGCCGCAATCCGCGCCAGCACCGGCAAGCCCAGTTCTTCCGCTTTGCGGGCGCTCATCAGAATGACCGCCGCCGCACCGTCGTTCAGCGATGACGCATTGCCTGCCGTGACCGAGCCGTCCTTTTTGAACGCCGGCTTGAGCTTGCCCAGTGATTCAGCAGTGGTCCCCGCACGTGGCTGCTCGTCGATGCTGAAAGAGAGCGGATCGCCTTTGCGCTGAGGAATCAGGACCGGGGTGATTTCAGCCACGAAGCGCCCAGCCTCGATGGCCGCCGCGGCTTTCTGTTGCGACGCAGCAGCAAACGCATCCTGCGCCTCACGGCTGATATCGTACTTCTCGGCCAGGTTCTCGGCAGTGATGCCCATGTGGTAATCGTTGAAAGCGTCCCACAGACCGTCGCTGATCATCGTGTCGACCATCGTCGCGTGGCCCATGCGCAGACCGGTCCGCGCGCCCGGCATCACATAGTTCGACAGGCTCATGTTTTCCTGTCCGCCAGCGATGATCACCTCCGCGTCACCGCAACGAATCGCCTGGGCCCCCAGATGCAGCGCCTTGAGGCCCGAGCCACAGACCTTGTTCAGCGTCATGGCGGGCACTGTGAACGGCAAGCCCGCCTTGATCGCAGCCTGACGTGCAGGATTCTGCCCGGCACCCGCCGTCAGCACCTGGCCCATGATCACCTCATCGACTTGCGCACCGTCCAGACCGGTCTGCGCCAGCAGTTGACGGATAACGGTAGCGCCGAGATCCACTGCAGGAATATGCGCCAGCGAACCCTGGAAACTGCCCACCGCAGTGCGGGTGGCGGCAACGATTACGACGTCTTGCATGGGGCTAATCCTCTGTGGTGTGCGACGCGGCGCCGGCCCGGGCTTGAAAAGGTGAAGAAAACAGCGCGGGCAGCCGGATCAAGGGGAGCATGGTTGCATGAATGACGATGATAATTTAAGCCCTTTGTCGCCCGGATGCTGCTGCGATGGCGATCAAACGCCCCCCATCCCTGGACCGGTCTGCGGATGGCTCCTACGGAAACATATGACAGGAAGTGTCTCAGGTTCCCACGCAAACCCGGGAAGCGGCTGATTTTTGTCGAGTGTGAAGGCAGGGACAATCGCCGGCCATTTCAGCGTCCATTTCCCAGGAGCCCCCCTTTTGCCAAACGACAATCATGGCGATCAAAGCGGCGACCACAGCCTGAACGTCGGCGTCGGCGACTTTCGTGGCGCCAACGTGAACATCAGTCACAACGAGCGCCCCACCTTCACACCCGAGCAATTGCACATTGAGCGCCATCCGGCGTTTGGCGGGCGCAGCCTCGACAGCCGCAACGTCTCTGTCTTTGGGTATATCACGGGAATCGCCAGCCTGATCGGGCTGTACTTCACCCTGTTCCAGCCGCCATTGGGCGGGCAGAGCTCGTGGTCAACATTGTTCATGTTCTCATTCATCGTTGCGGTCATGGCCGTCGGGATGTCGGCCGTGCTTCGGCGGCATAAATTCGAGCATTTCTTAGGCTCCCGGCACTATCTGGAGATCAGCAAGACCGGGCGTCTGAGGGTGAATCGTCTGACTGCGCAATGCCCCTGGTGCGGGTCGTTGATGCACTTGCGGCGCGTCGGCCCGAAGGAAGGGCCGCGTGACGATCAGTTCCTCTGCGTGCGCAATCCGACGCAGCACACCGTTCAACTCGACCCGACGGTGCTCCCCGACATAGAAGACTGAGAAGCCTAAATGCACGAAACCCGCTGCCTCTTGCGAGAGAGCGGGTTTCGAGGGTGTTACAGGACGGCAGATCAGCCGCGGTGACGACCGCGGAAGTAGTTGATCAGGCCCTGGGTCGAAGCGTCTTCAGCGACAGTTTCGTCGGTGCCGACAAGGCGGCTGTAAACGCCTTTGCCCAGCTCCTTGCCCAGTTCAACGCCCCATTGGTCGAAGGCATTCGTGCCCCACACCACGCTTTGCACGAACACTTTATGCTCGTACATCGCGACCAGCGCGCCAAGGCGGCGAGGGCTGATGCGCTCGACGACAATGGTGTTGCTCGGACGGTTGCCCGGAATGACCTTGTGCGGCGCAACACGCTGCACTTCGTCTTCCGGTACGCCCTTGGCCCGCAGTTCTGCTTCGGCTTCGGGGCGGGTTTTACCCTGCATCAAAGCCTGGCTCTGGGACAGGCAGTTGGCGTACAGCCATTGGTGGTGGTCCGACACCGGGTTGAAGCTGACGATCGGCACGATGAAGTCGGCCGGAATCATTTGCGTGCCCTGGTGCAGCAACTGGTGGTATGCATGCTGGCCGTTCGCACCAACGCCGCCCCAGATGACCGGGCCCGTGTCAGTTTTGACCGGCACGCCGTCCTGGCGAACGCTCTTGCCGTTGGATTCCATGTCCAGCTGTTGCAGGTGCTTTGTGATGTTGCGCAGGTAATGGTCGTACGGCAGGATCGCGTGACTTTGCGCGCCCCAGAAATTGCCATACCAGATACCCAGCAAGCCCAGCAGCACCGGCATGTTCTCTTCGAACTCGGCGTTCTGGAAATGCTGATCCATGGTGTAGGCGCCGGACAACAGCTCCTTGAAGTTGGACATGCCGATCGCCAGCGCAATAGGCAGGCCAATGGCCGACCACAGCGAGTAACGGCCGCCGACCCAGTCCCACATCGGGAAGATGTTTTCTTCACGAATCCCAAACGCAACCGCCGCGGCGTTGTTGCTCGACACCGCGATGAAGTGACGATACAGCTCGGCTTCGGACCCACCTTGGGCGAGGTACCAGGCGCGGGCGGCGGTGGCGTTCTTCAGGGTTTCGAGGGTGGTGAAGGTCTTGGACGACACGATGAACAACGTGGTCTCGGCGCGCAGCTTCTGAGTCAGCTCGTGCAGCTCGGTGCCGTCGATGTTTGCCAGATAATGGCAGCGAACGCCTTTCTGCGCGTAGGACAGCAGCGCTTCGGACACCAGCTCAGGGCCCAGGAACGAGCCGCCGATGCCGATATTGACCACGTCGGTGATCGGCTTTTCGGTGTAGCCGCGCCACAGGCCGTCGTGGATGCGCCCGACCAGATCAGTGATCTGGTTCAGCACCTTGTGCACTTCCGGCATCACGTTGACGCCGTTGACCAGCAGCTTGTCGCCCACCGGACGACGCAGGGCGGTGTGCAGCGCAGGGCGACCTTCCGAAGCGTTGACCAGCTCGCCGTCGTACTGCGCCTTGATGGCGTCTTTCAGGCCAACTTCATTGGCCAGATTGACCAGCAACTGACGGGTCTCGGCGGTGATCAGGTTCTTCGAGTAGTCGAGAAACAGACCGGCACTGCTGAGCGTGAATTCGTCGAAACGCTTGGGGTCTGCGTTGAATGCTTCGCGCATGCTGAAATTTTGCATCGCTTGGCGGTGATCTTTGAGCGCCTGCCAGGCGGGCAGGGTAGTGACGTCATGAGGAGTGCGGTAGTACGCCATCGCTGCGGGTTTCCTTGTACTTGAACTGCCTTTTGGACACTGAAAAGCAGGATTGGACATGAATTCGTGGACGCATCAGAGACTAGTCCCCGGCAACGCCGATGTCTGCGCCTTGCTTTACCTTTGCTCGGTACTTTTTCTCACGGAGTAGAAATGCTGGTCTGACACGAACTGTATCGGTATGGCATTGCGGGTGTGGCTAAGTTCATCGCCAAGGCCCTGCAAAGGCCGAGGCCTGCGCTTCACACTCGGTTTCGCGCAGTGAGCATAGGCGTAGATGGTCATCCGATCACGTGACTTTTGCTTTACACGTGACCGGATGCGTTCTTCAGCCGGGCGGGCAGGTTATTCCCTGACCAGATGCAGGTTGTCGATCAGGCGCGTCTTGCCCATGAACGCCGCGCCCAGCACCACCAGATCATGATCATCCGGGGTCGCAGGACGCAGGCTGACTGCGTTGCGAATCTCCAGGTAATCAGGACGGAAGCCCGCGGCTTCCAGGGCTTTGACGCCATCGCCGATCAACTGCTGATGATCCTGTTCGCCATTCTGCAATGCCGTGCCGATCTGTTTGATCACGCGGTACAACGCAGGCGCTGCAGCGCGCTGGTCTTCAGTCAGGTAGCCATTGCGCGACGACAGGGCCAGGCCATCGGCGGCACGCACGGTGGGTTCGCCGATGATTTGAATGGGCATGTTCAGGTCACGCACCAGCGCATTGACGACGGCCAGTTGCTGGAAATCCTTCTGACCGAAAATCGCGATGTCCGGCTGCACCATGTTGAACAGCTTGCTGACCACCGTCGAAACGCCGTCGAAGTGACCGGGACGGCTGCCGCCACACAGTCCTTCGGACACCACCGGCACACGCACGATGGTCTGATCACCCATGCCATGGGGGTACATTTCTTCGACCGTCGGCGTGAACAGCAGGTGGCAACCGGCCTGAAGCAATTGCTCCTGATCGGCGGCGAGAGTGCGCGGGTACGACGCAAGGTCTTCGGTGGGACCAAATTGAAGCGGGTTGACGAAGATGCTGGCGATCACGAAATCAGCCCGTTGAACGGCTTTAGTGACCAGGGCGATATGGCCGCTGTGCAGGTTGCCCATGGTGGGCACCAGGGCGATGCGCTTGCCTTCGCTGCGTGCGCGGGCAACGACGGCGCGCAACTCGCGAACGGTTTTAACTGTGTTCATGCCGAGAATCCGTGTTCTGGAGCGGGGAAGCTGACGTCCTTGACCGCGCTGACATACGCGCCAATCGCTGACTGAATGTCCGGCTGACCGGCCATGAAATTCTTCACGAACTTGGGCACGCGGCCGGTGATCGACAGCCCCAGCATGTCATGAAGCACCAGCACCTGACCGTCTGTGGCGCTGCCGGCGCCAATACCGATCACCGGAATCTTCACGGCGTGGGTGATTTCCTGAGCCAGTTCGCTCGGCACGCATTCCAGCAGAATCATCGCGGCGCCGGCCTGCTCAAGGGTAATCGCGTCGGCCCTCATTTGCCGCGCCTGCGACTCCAGACGACCCTGCACTTTATAGCCGCCCAGCACGTTGACCGCTTGAGGCGTAAGGCCCATGTGCGCACACACCGGAACGCCGCGCTCGGCCAACAGCCGGATCGAGTCGGCAAGCCACGCCGCGCCTTCGATCTTGACCATGTGCGCACCCGCTTGCATCAGCGTGGCGCTGTTGGCAAAGGTCTGCTCGGGGGTGGCGTAGGACATGAACGGCAGATCCACCAGAATCAGCGCGCCCTGGTTGCCGCGTTTGACGCCGGCCACGTGGTACGCCATTTCAGCGGTGGTGACGGGCAGCGTGCTGTCGTGGCCCTGAAGGACCATACCCAGCGAGTCGCCGACCAGCAGCACTTCCACGCCGGCCTGGCTGGCGGTGTGGGCAAAAGTCGCATCGTAGCAGGTCAGCATGGTGATTTTTTCACCTTTTTGCTTCAGAGCCAGCAGGGACGTAACGGTGATATCGGGCATGGAAAGTCCTCATTCAGGCGCTGTGAATACTGCGGCGAGCAACGCGTGATTCATCTTGGGAGGCAGGCACATCGTCGTTTCGCGATGTTTGCAACGGCCTGATCCGCGCCTTGTGGCCGGTCGCCCGGCTTTGGGACGCTTATCTTCGTGAGGAGGGGGCGGGAAGTCAATTCCGGGTGTTACCGGTTTGAACGTACCTGCAGAAAGGCGTCAGCTCGGCAATCGCTCCAGGCCTTCGAACGGGCACTGGGCAAGCAAATCATTCAGCGCGCGGCCATCGGCGAAGGTGATCCCCGGCGCCAGCTCGGCCAGTGGGTACAGCACAAACGCGCGCACCTGCATCTGATAGTGAGGCACCTTCAGGCGCGGCTCATCGATGAGGCGATCGCCGAACAGCAAGATGTCGAGGTCCAGCGTGCGCGGCCCCCAGCGTTCGAGGCGTTCGCGGCCCTGATCGTTTTCGATGCCCTGCAAGGCATCAAGCAGCGTGAGAGGGGGGAGCGACGTGTCGAGCGCCGCGACCGCATTGGTGTAACGCGGCTGACCCGGCAACAGCGAGTCGCTGACATAAAAGGAGGAAACGCCTGACAGACTGCTCTGCGGTAACAGGCCCATAGCCTTGATCGCTTCTCGCAACTGTTCGGCAGGGTCGGCCAGGTTGCTACCCAGGCCGATGTAAACGCGCTCGATCATCGGGTGTTATTCCGCCCCGTCGACGCCGGCGCGTTTGCGCTTGCCGCTGCTGCTGCGACGGCGTTTGCGCGGAGCCTGGCCGGTAGCGTCTGGCTTGCTGCCCAGGTCACGAATCATGTCGCGGCGTTCGGAGTCGTTGGCGTCTTGATAATCCGTCCACCATTCACCCAGCCCGTCGGTTTCTTCGCCGGCCAGTTCACGCAGCAACAGAAAATCGTAGCCGGCACGGAAGCGCGGGTTTTCCAGCAGCAGGTCGGCGCGTTTGCCCGAACGGCGGGGCAGACGTTCCTGCATGTCCCAGATCTCGCGGATCGGCATGGTGAAGCGTTTCGGAATCGCGATCCGCTGGCACTGTTCGGTGATCAGTTCGTGGGCCGCTTCCTGCATGGCCGGGATCGGCGGCATGCCGCGCTCTTGCAGACGCAGCACGCGGGCGGGCAGAGCAGGCCACAGCAATGCGGCAAACAGGAACGCCGGAGTGACCGGTTTGTTCTGCTTGATGCGCAGATCGGTGTTGGCCAGCGCTTCGCTGATCAGCGTGTGGGTATAGGTCGGATTGTATTCGAGCGCTTTGGAGCTGGCCGGAAACAGGGGCTCGAACAATTCGAGATCGACGAGCATCTCGAACGTCGCTTCGGCGTAACCCGAGAGGAACAGCTTCAGGACTTCTTCAAACAGACGCGCCGAAGGGATGTCGCGCAGCATGGGCGCCAGCGGGCGGATAGGCGTGGCGCTGTGCTTCTCGATACCGAAATCCAGCTTGGCGGCGAAACGCACGGCCCGCAGCATGCGCACCGGGTCTTCCTTGTAACGCTGCTGCGGATCACCGATCAGACGAATCAGGCGATTGCGGATGTCGTGCACACCATTGGCGTAATCGAGGACGCGCTCGGTGACCGGATCGTAATACAGGGCGTTGATCGTGAAGTCGCGACGCTGGGCGTCGTCTTCGAGGGTGCCGTAGACGTTGTCACGCAGAATGCGCCCGCTCTCGTTGCGTGAAGACTGGTTACTGTCTTCATCTTCGTCGTCGATCGGGTGATTGGCGCGGAACGTCGCGACTTCAATGATTTCACGGCCGAAATGGATATGAACCAATTTGAAGCGGCGGCCGATGATACGGGCGTTGCGAAACTCGGCGCGGATCTGCTCGGGCGTGGCACTGGTGGCGACGTCGAAATCCTTTGGCGTGATGCCGAGCATCATGTCTCGGACGCAACCGCCGACCAGATAGGCCTGGTAGCCAGCGGTCTGCAGGCGCTCGACGATGTTCACCGCATAGCGGCTGAATTGATTGCGTTGCAACGAATGCTGGCTGCTGCTCAGCACTTCAGGCGTTGTGCGCACATGTTGCTGCGGCTTGCGCAGTGGGGAACGGAATGACTGGAACAGCTTCTTCAGCATGGGGGGCACTGTTTGAAGGAATATTCGGCCAATTTCGAAGAGTGACCGCACGATGGGCGGGGATTCTAGCATTTAGTCGGGGGATGGTGTAGGAGGCAGCGCGATGGGTGCGTGCGGGTACTGAATGCGCTGCGTCGCGCGGGTTGTCGAGCGGGGAGAGTGTTTAGTGCAGATGCTACTGGGGGAGCCGAAGCTCCCCCATAGTGCGTGCTCTTATTTTTATTGTCTGATGGGCTTTTTATTTTTGTTGACCGCCCAATTCACGGCTTTCGCCTGTGAAACCTCCCAATCGGGAGTCAAGAGCAAACGGATTGCTTTGGTCGCTGTGCGGCAGTGATCTATCGATCCAACCAGTTCAGGCTCTACCTAAGGGTAGTTTTTGTTGTTCTCGGCCTGGTTGCGGGACAAGTCCCAAATGCAACGCCTCTCCAAAAGAATCAGTTAGCTGCGCCTCCGCCGTGTTGTTCTTGTTATGCGTGAGTCGATTCGTCTTGTTTTTATTATGTTGGTGTTTCAGGTGACTGATTTTTGTTGTTCTTGTACGAATACCCATAGCAGTACCTGTGCCAACTTTTGCAAAACGAGCTGCAGGCCTTTGAATTCAAGGGTGTGGCAAATTGACGCTATTTTGCGCAGGCGAAAAAAAACCGGGGGTTCGTTACCGTATGCCCCGGTTTTGTTACGCCACCGTTTTTGAGGTAACAGTTTTTTCACATCCCCCGTAACCCGCGTGCCAGAGCCCGCGCAGGGACGGACTCACGTTTCGCTGGCCACTCCGGTCTTGCGCCGGGGGATGCCCAGGCGTTGGCGACGCTCCCACAGGCACTTGCGGCTGACGCCCAGCTTGCGGGCCAGCTCGGTTTCAGTCATGTGGTCCTGATGCTCCAGGACGAAGTGCTGAAAATAGTCCTCCAGCGACAAGTCCTCGGTTGGCTCGCCGGCGGTGGAACTCGACGAGCCAGACGTTTGCGGGGCAAGGCCGATGAACTCGTTGACGTCGAGATCGCTCAGCTCGATATCGATGCCCAACAGCTCCGCGGAAATGTCCGGGCTTTCGCACAGGATCACTGCGCGCTCGACCGCATTCTCCAGCTCCCGCACGTTGCCTGGCCACGAATAGTGCCGAATCGCCTGCTCGGCGTCCGGTGCAAAACGCAGGTCGTTGCGGCCGGCCTTGAGGCTTTGCCGCGCCAGAAACGCATTGGCGATCTCGTTGACGTCCGCACCGCGTTCACGCAATGCGGGCAGCTTCAGCGCGATCACGTGAAGGCGGTAGTACAAGTCCTCGCGGAACTGGCCAACTTTGGCCAGGCTCTTGAGGTCTCGGTGAGTCGCTGCAATCAGGCGCACGTCGACTTTCTGCGACTGCACCGAGCCCACGCGGCGAATTTCGCCTTCCTGCAGGACGCGCAGGAGCCTCGCCTGAGCTTCCAAGGGCAGCTCGCCGATCTCATCGAGGAAGAGAGTGCCGCCGTCCGCCGCTTCGACCAGACCGGCACGCCCGGCGCTGGCACCGGTGAAGGCGCCTTTTTCGTGGCCGAACAGTTCGGATTCGATAAGGGATTCAGGGATCGCCGCACAGTTGACCGAAATCATCGGGGCCTTGGCGCGACGGGAAAGGTTATGCAGCGCGCGGGCCACCAGTTCCTTGCCCGTACCGGACTCTCCCTGAATCAGCACGTTGGAGTCGGTTGGCGCGACTTTGCGGATCTTGCTGTACATGTCCTGCATCGGCGGGCAGGAGCCGATGATGCCGATCTCACCATTGCTGTTGTCCGGACCGGACTTGTCGCCCGTCGCCGTTTTTGCGGTGGCGGCGCGTTCGGCCTGCATGCTTTGCAGCGTCTGGCGATCACGAAGAATGCGTGAGACGGCCTGAAGCATTTCGTCGTGGTCGAAAGGTTTGGCGATGTAATCCACCGCGCCCATTTTCATCGAATCCACGGCCGAGCGCAGGCTGGCGTAACTGGTCATGATCAGCACCGGCTTGCCCTGGCCGAGCTTGATCAGCTCTGTGCCGGGCGCGCCGGGCAGACGTAAATCGCTGACGATCAGGTCAAACGAAGGGATGCTGAAACGTTCCTGAGCTTCCTGCACGGATCCGGCTTCGCTGACCTGGTACTGATTACGTTCCAACAGTCGACGCAGGGCGGAGCGGATGATGGTTTCGTCTTCCACGATCAAAATGTGAGGCATTGATTCGGTTCTCTCGACGGTCTCAGTTCACGGCGGACGTCGCTTCGACATGTCGCGGTAAGGTCACCCGAATTCGGGTTCCGCGTTGGTGCTCGGGGTCAGCCGGGCTGTCGATGGTGATTTGTCCATAATGCTCTTCAACGATGGAATAGACCAGCGCGAGCCCCAGTCCTGTTCCTTCGCCCGGATCCTTGGTGGTGAAGAAAGGTTCGAACAAGCGGTCCATGATGGCTTTCGGAATGCCGCTGCCTTCGTCTTCCACGATCAGGTCGACCGTGTGTTCGGAAGCCTCGCTTTTCACCCGTACCGCACTGCCGGCGGGCGATGCGTCGCGGGCGTTTGACAGCAGGTTGATCAACACCTGTGCGAGCCGCTGTGGATCGCCGTCCACCCAGTGGTTCGGGTTGCACAGGTTATAGAACTGCACTTCGAAATTGCGCCGGTTCAACGCCAGCAGACCAATGGCATCCTGCGCCACCTCTGCCAGGCACACCGGTTCGTCGGCGTGTTGATGTCCGCCCGCATGGGCGAAGCTCATCAGCGACTGCACGATGCGGGAAACGCGTTTGGTCTGCTCGATGATCTGGCTGCTGATTTCCGTCAACTCGGCGTCTTCTTCGCGTTCTTCGCGCAGGTTCTGCGCCAGGCAGGCGATGCCGGTGATCGGGTTGCCGATTTCGTGGGCAACCCCGGCAGCCAGTCGACCAATGCTCGCAAGACGCTCGGAGTGCACCAGTTTGTCTTCCAGCATCTGCGTATCAGTCAGGTCTTCGACCAGAATCACCAGCCCGCTGTTGCCCGGCGCAAGCGGCTCATCAATGGCCGCCTTGTGCAGGTTGAGCCAGCGAGTCTGACCGTCGAGGCCTAGGCGCTGCTTATGCAAGTGCTCGTCCGGGACATTGATGAACCCCAGCAGCAGCTGCTTCCAGGGATCAACGATGGTTTCGAGCCGTGACCCGACAACGCGCTGAGCGCCGATACCGGTCAGCTCCTCCATGGCTTTGTTCCACATCAGGATCTCCTGATCCTTGGCTAGGGAACACACGCCCATCGGCAACTCTTGCAGGGTCTGGCGGTGATAACGGCGCAGGGCGTCGAGCTCGGCAGCCAGGCCGGTGAGGCGGGAGTGGTAATCCTCAAGGCGGCTTTCGATGAAGTGAATATCCTCGGTGACATAGTTCTCACTGCCGGACTTGTAAGGCAGAAACGTCTCAACCATATCCTGCGCCACACTTGGCCCCATCAGCCCTGAAAGGTTGGCTTCGATACGGTCGCGCAAACGCCGCAGTGCGTAAGGCCGGCGCTCGTCGAACGGCAGATAAAGGTCCCGCAGCGCCTGTTCGACTTCCTTCTGCGCAGCTTTCGCGCCCAGGGGTTTGGCCAGTTGAGTGGCGAACTCCTGGGGTGAAGCGGCATGAAGCTCGCGACGCTGTGGGCGGCGAACGTTGTCCACCGCGCAGGCCTCGGCCGCACTCGCCTCTTCGGGACTGGGATTGCTGAACAGCGAAATCAGGGTGAACACCAGCACGTTGGCCGCCAGGGAAGCGATCGCTGCCATGTGCCAGCTGGTGTCATCCAGCACGTAAATCATGTTCAGCAGCGGGATGTAGAACCCCTGGAAGTCGCCGATCAGCGGCAGCAACATGCTGATGGTCCAGACCGCGATGCCGGCAATGAGGCCAGCCATGAAGCCGCGTCGGTTAGCCGCCGGCCAGTACAGCACCGATAGCACGCCGGGAAGGAACTGCAATGTCGCAACGAACGCGACGATGCCCAGATTCGCCAGATTCTGCTTGGCGCCGAGCAACAGATAAAAGCCAAAGCCGGCCATGATGATCGCGACAATCAGCCCGCGACGGGTCCATTTCAGCCAGCGATAGATATTGCCTTCGGCAGGCGGCTGGTAAAGCGGCAGCACCAGGTGGTTCAGCGCCATGCCGGACAGCGCCAGGGTGGTGACGATGATCAGCCCGCTCGCCGCAGAAAGCCCGCCGATATAGCCGAGCAAGGCCAGGGTCTTGCTGTGGGCGGCGATGCCAATACCCAAAGTGAAATATTCAGGGCTGGTGGTGGCGCCCAGTTTCAAACCGGCCCACAGCACCAGGGGTACCGCCAGGCTCATCAGCAGCAGAAACAGTGGCAGACCCCAACTGGCGCTGACCAGCGAGCGCGGATTGAGGTTTTCGGTAAAGGTCATGTGATACATGTGCGGCATCACGATGGCCGAGGCGAAGAACACCAGCAGGAGCGTACGCCACGGGCCTTCCTGCAGTGGCGTGTGCAAAGCCGCCAGTGCGCTCTGGTTTTGCAGCAGCCATTGCTCAAGGCTCTGCGGCCCATCGAACACGCCATACAGCGCGTACAGACCGATGCCGCCGATGGCGACCAGCTTGATGACCGACTCGAAGGCGATGGCGAATACCAGCCCTTCGTGTTTTTCCCGCGTGGCGATGTGGCGCGAGCCGAAGAAGATGGTGAACAGCGTGATCAGCACGCAGAACGCAAAAGCCACGTAGTTGCGCACCGGCTCCCGGGTCAGAATGCCGATGGAGTCGGCAACGGCCTGGATCTGCAGTGCCAGCAACGGCAAAACGCCGATCAGCATGAAGATGGTGGTCAGTGCACCCGCCCAGGTGCTGCGAAAGCGGAAGGCGAACAGATCGGCCAGTGACGAGAGCTGGTAGGTGCGGGTGATCTTGAGAATGGGGTAGAGCAGGACGGGGGCGAGCAGGAAAGCGCCGGACACGCCCAGGTAACTCGACAGAAAACCGTAGCCGTATTCGTAAGCCAGCCCCACCGTGCCGTAAAACGCCCACGCACTGGCGTAGACGCCAAGCGACAGCGTGTAGGTCAGGGGGTGACGAATGATCCAGCGCGGGATCAGGCCACGTTCGCTGATCCAGGCAACGCCGAACAGCACCGTCAGGTAGGCGGCACTGACCAGAATCATCTGGGTCAGGCTAAAGCTCATCGGCATCTCGTTGGCTCTGCAGAATGAAGGTCACTACGATCAGGATCAGCCACAGCATGTACGGCCGGTACCAGGCGCCGGTGGCATCGATCCACCAGTCCATGATGGCCGGGGAAAACAGGTAGATACCCACCACCAGCAGCAGGACCAATCGATAAATATACATTTGGCCTCCCAGGTTGACTGACCAGAAGATGACGGAGCGGCATGGTAACGGATGGCGATGGGGCTGCAAGCGACGTTTCCGCCAGCTTTGTGCTGCCTCCCTGTGAATCGGCTGCGCGAGCTCAGTCTATTCGAGCTTCCTCGATATAGCCCAGGCGGGGTATCGAATCGGCATTCCAGTGGGCAATTGCCCAATCCAGTACCTCTCGGGGCGTAGCGTGTTTCAGTTCATCCGGCGTCTTTTGCCCCAGCGCGCGCAGCCCTCGAAGCAGCAACGGCGTGGCCTGATCGGACGGCAGGGGTGGCGAACGGTAGGATTTGCCCAGTTTATGGCCGTCGGGTTGGGTGATCAGAGGCACATGAAGGTAGCGCGGTTGCGGCAGGCCCAGCAGTTCCTGCAGGTACAGCTGACGTGGCGTGGAGTCGAGCAGATCAGCGCCGCGTACGATGTCGGTCACGCCCTGCCAGCCGTCGTCGAGGACCACCGCCAGTTGGTAGGCGTAAAAGCCGTCGCGGCGACGAATGATGAAATCGCCCGCGTCGCGCCCCAGATGTTGCCGAAACTCGCCCTGCGCGCGGTCTTCGAAGCGGTATTCCAGCTCAGGCACCCGAATGCGGATGGCCGCGTCTTCGGGTGAGTGCCCGGCGTTCCGGCAAAAACCCGGGTAAATGCCGTTGTAGCCTTCCAGTTGCTTGCGCGAACAGGTGCAGGCGTAAGCGAGCCCATGGCTGAACCACTGATGGATGATCGCCTGATAAGCATCATGCCGGTCGCTTTGCCTCACCAGTTCGCCGTCCCATTCGAACCCGTACGCTTCCAGCGTCTGGAGTATCCCCGCCTGGGCACCCGGAACCTCGCGGGGAGGGTCGAGATCTTCCATGCGCATCAGCCATTTTCCGCCGACCGAACGGGCGTCGAGATAGGAGGCCAGCGCTGCGACCAGAGAGCCGAAGTGCAGATAACCGCTGGGGGTCGGCGCAAAGCGCCCTATATAAGAAGGGGTTTTCATGGGCGCTGATGGTACTGGAAATAAAACGTACGAAATACCGGACGACCTGTCGTGCAGTGTGGGAAAACGCGACGCCCCCGTAGGGCGCTTTCCAGCCCACACCGTCGGGTGCTCGGCCGGTCAATGCGGGGAAACAAAAAAGGACGCCGAGGCGTCCTTTTTACTGGATCAACAGGATCACTTACCGACCTGTTTTTCCTTGATTTCAGCGAGGCTTTTGCAGTCAACGCACATGTCGGCCGTTGGACGGGCCTCAAGGCGCTTGATACCGATCTCGACGCCGCACGATTCGCACCAGCCGTATTCCTTGTCCTGAATCAGCTGCAGCGTCTTGTCGATCTTCTTGATCAACTTGCGCTCACGATCGCGGGCGCGCAGTTCCAGCGCGAACTCTTCTTCCTGGCTTGCACGGTCTGCAGGGTCAGGGAAGTTAGCCGCCTCGTCCTTCATGTGAACAACCGTGCGGTCAACTTCTACCATCAACTCCTGTTTCCACTTGGACAGGATCTTGGTGAAGTGCTTGCGCATGGGGTCGCCCATGTATTCCTCACCCTTCGTCGCGACGTAGGGTTCGAAACCACTGATTGCCGGGGTGCTCTTTTGCTTTTCTTCGGTGGGCATGAACGGACCGCCTCTCACTCTTCTAAGCCATTACACAGGTTAAGATCCATCGCCGACACCTGCCGGCCCTGCGGCTGCAAGCGGGCGAACTTACCAGATCGAATCGGAGCGCGCTACTCCCGGTTGTCGAGGATGGCCCGCAGCACGCACGTGGACTATGACCGCAGCCTGAGCGCCCGGTTTTATCTATTTTCCACAGCCCTGAGTTTAGTGCCTGCGGCGCGAGCGCCCGGTTTTCTGGACTGTCGGCTGCAAGTCGCTCCTGCTCAGGCCGATAAACGCTGTAGCCCGCCCGGGCGGATGAGTAGAATCGGCGACTTATCTCGCCACCCCTCACCAAAGGAAGGCCCATGCCACAGCCCTACAGTGCGCGCAGCCGCGCCATCGAACCCTTTCATGTCATGGCGCTGCTGGCGCGGGCCAATGAACTGCAAGCGGCGGGGCATGACGTTATCCACCTGGAGATCGGCGAGCCGGATTTCACCACGGCCGAGCCGATCATCAAGGCCGGTCAGGCGGCGTTGGCCGCTGGCAAGACCCGTTACACGGCGGCCCGTGGTCTGCCGGAACTGCGCGAGGCCATCTCGGGCTTTTACGCTCAGCGTTACGGCGTGAACGTCGATCCGGGCAGAATTTTGATTACGCCAGGCGGTTCGGGTGCCCTGCTACTGGCGGCAAGTCTGCTGGTCGATCCTGGCAAACACTGGCTGCTGGCCGATCCGGGTTACCCGTGCAACCGGCATTTTCTGCGTCTTGTGGAGGGGGCTGCGCAGTTAGTGCCCGTGGGGCCGGACGTGCGTTATCAACTGACGGCCGATCTGGTCGCTCAATACTGGAACGAGGACAGCGTCGGTGCGCTGGTGGCTTCTCCGGCCAATCCGACCGGGACCTTGCTGCACCACGACGAGCTTGCCGCGCTTTCGGCGTCGCTCAAGGCGCGGGATGGCCACCTTGTGGTGGACGAGATCTATCACGGCCTGACCTACGGGATGGACGCGAGCAGCGTGCTGGAAGTCGACAATGACGCCTTTGTGCTGAATAGTTTTTCCAAGTATTTCGGCATGACCGGTTGGCGACTCGGTTGGCTGGTTGCCCCCGAGGCGGCGGTCGGTGATCTGGAAAAGCTGGCGCAGAATCTTTACATCAGCGCGCCGAGCATGGCGCAAAGTGCGGCACTCGCCTGTTTCGAGCCGCAGACCCTGGAGATCCTCGAGCAACGTCGTGCCGAGTTTGCCCGGCGTCGCGACTTCTTGCTTCCGGCGCTGCGCGAACTGGGCTTCAACATTGCCGTGGAGCCAGAAGGCGCCTTCTATCTATACGCAGACATCAGCGCGTTCGGTGGCGACGCGTTTGCGTTCTGTCATCACTTTCTGGAAACCGAGCACGTCGCATTTACTCCCGGGCTGGATTTCGGTCGGTACCGCGCCGGCCATCATGTGCGCTTCGCCTACACCCAAAGCCTGCCTCGGCTTCAGGAGGCGGTCGAGCGAATAGGTCGGGGTCTGCGGAGCTGGCAAGGCTGATGCGTTTCTCACCTCCACTTGAAGAAGGCCGGCTGATTCAGCGCTACAAGCGCTTCCTTGCCGACATCGAGACCGCCAGCGGCGAGCGGCTGACGATTCACTGTCCCAACACGGGTTCGATGTTCAATTGCATGATGCCGGGGGGGCGGGTCTGGTTCAGCCGCTCCAATGACCCCAAGCGCAAGCTGCCGGGCACTTGGGAAATTACCGAAACACCGCAGGGGCGGCTCGCCTGCGTCAACACCGCGCGCGCCAACAGGCTGGTAGAAGAAGCACTTCTGGCCGGCGTGATCACGGAATTGGAAGGGTTTACGGCGCTCAAGCGCGAGGTCGCCTATGGCCAGGAAAACAGCCGCGTCGACTTCCGTCTGGATTACCCCGATGGCCCGCTGTACCTGGAAGTCAAAAGCGTGACTTTGGGCTTTGATGACAGTCGTGTCGCTGCGTTTCCCGATGCGGTCACTCAGCGCGGCGCGAAGCACCTGCGTGAACTGGCGGCCCTGGCGCGGGAAGGCGTGCGCGCCGTGTTGCTGTACTGCGTGAACCTCACTGGCATCGATGCCGTGCGGCCCGCCGCCGAAATCGACGCGGCCTACGCCGCTGCCTTGCTTGAGGCGGCTGCGGCAGGGGTTGAAGTCCTGGCGTATGGCGTGGAGCTGACCCCTGACGAAGTGCGCATTGATCGGCGCCTTGAGATTCACCTCACGGAAACGCGCCCGCTCAGTCCGGTGCCACTGGATTGATCCAGATGCCCTGAGCGTCTTCGCCGCAGTCGATAGCCCTCAGGGATTTGTCCTCGCAAGGGCCGGCGACGCACTCGCCGTTCTCGATCAGGAACAGCGCACCGTGAGTGGCGCACTGGATCAGGCTGGCGCTGGCATCGAGAAACTCATCGGGCTGCCATTCCAGCGCCACTCCACGATGGGGACACCGATTGGCGTACACATAAACCTGACCCCCTCGCCGGACGGCCAGAATCTTGAGCTCATCAACCTCAAACCCGAGGCTTTTGCCTTCAATCAGCGCAGCGCTGTCGCACAGGTATTTCAGCGTGGTCTCCTTGGCGCTTGACGCTCAAATGCAAATAATTATCAAATGCCTGGCTGTAGCAGGCTGCGCATTCTGCCAGCAGTCAAACCCGTCAGTCGATGAACGAAATCCAGCCAGTCGCGCCTTGAGGTGATCGACTGCGCCTTCCTTTATAGAGGACGCACCTTTTATGCGCTTCACCGCCCAGCTGATCGCGATCGTGACAGGGTTGTTTATTGCCCATCTGGCAACGGCCGCGTCACCTGAGCCGCAACGCTGGGTCAGTGCCGGCGGCGCCTTGACGGAATGGATCGTCGCGCTGGGCGGGGAATCGCATCTGGTGGGCGTGGACAGCACGAGCCAGCACCCGCCATCGGTCAAATCGCTGCCGGGCATTGGCTACCAGCGGCAGTTGTCGGCGGAAGGTATTCTCACGTTGCGTCCGAAGATTCTGATAGGCACCGAAGAAATGGGGCCTCCGCCGGTCATCCAGCAATTGCGCACGGCCGGCGTGCAAGTGGAGGTGCTGTCGGCGAGTGCAGAGTTGCCTGCGCTGCGGGCCAATCTTGAAAGGCTAGGCGCGTTATTGGGCAAGGAAGGCGAGGCGCGGCAGTTGAGCGACCAATACATCCAGCGGCTCGCGGCGGAGCATGAGCGAGTGATGCAACTGAAGCGTTCCGCGCCCGGTGTTCTGTTGCTGGTCAGTCATGCAGGCAGCGCGCCGATGGTGGCTGGCGCAGGCACTGTCGGCGACTGGCTAATCGCCCAGGCGGGTGGCCGCAACCTGGCTACCCACACTGGCTATAAAGTGTTTTCCAATGAGGCACTGAGCGGGCTGAATCCTGAAGTGCTCGTTGTCAGCGATCGGGCTCAAAACGGTGTCCAGCCTCGCGAGGCATTGCTGCGTGAAAACCCACTGCTCGGGGCAACCAGGGCCGTCCGGGATAACCGCGTAATCGAGATTGACCCGACGTTACTGGTGGGCGGTCTTGGGCCTCGATTGCCGGACGCCGTGAAGTCGTTGGCAGACGCCTTCTATCCTCACGCCGCAGCGCTCAACGCCAGGGTCTCGAACGCTCAATGAAGCTTGATCTCGCCCCCAAAACGCTGTTCATCGCACTGGGCCTGGCCTGTTTGCTGGCGATATGGCTGTCCCTTGCGCTCGGGCCTGTCAGTCTGCCAATGATGGACACCTTGCGCGCGTTTCTTCATCTGGTGGGCGTGCCCGTGGCGGAGAACAACTTGCAGCAGGCGGAACTGATCGTGGGCCAGATCCGCCTGCCTCGCACGTTGCTCGGGTTGGCAGTAGGTTCAGTGCTCGCCTTGTCCGGCGTCGCGATGCAGGGTCTGTTCCGCAACCCCTTGGCGGATCCCGGTCTGGTCGGGGTTTCCAGTGGCGCGGCATTGGGGGCGGCGGTAGCCATCGTCGCCGGAGCATCCCTGGGAGGTTTGCCTGAGGTGTTCCAGCCGTATCTGCTGTCCATCTGCGCCTTCGCCGGTGGGCTTGGTGTTACCGCAATCGTCTATCGGCTCGGACGCCGCGATGGCCGAACCAGCGTCAGCACCATGCTGCTGGCGGGGGTGGCGATGACCGCGCTGGCCGGTTCGATCATCGGCCTGTTCACGTATCTGGCCGATGACGCCAGCCTCCGGACGCTGACGTTCTGGAATCTGGGCACGCTCAACGGCGCCAGTTATGCCCGGCTCTGGCCTCTTTTGCTGGTTTGCGTGGCAGTGATTCTCTGGCTGCCGCGCCGAGCCAAGGCGCTCAATGCGTTGCTGCTGGGAGAATCGGAGGCGCGTCACCTGGGCATCGAGGTCGAACGCCTCAAGCGTGAGCTGATTTTGTGCATCGCCCTCGGCGTGGGGGCCGCCGTTGCGGCGGCGGGGCTGATCGGTTTCGTCGGTCTCATCGTGCCGCACCTGGTGCGACTGCTGACCGGGCCGGACCACCGCGTTGTTCTTCCCGCCTCGGCGCTGGCAGGCGCCACGCTGCTGCTCTTCGCGGACATCTTCGCCCGACTGGTGATGGCCCCTGCGGAGCTGCCGATCGGGATTGTCACCGTGTTCATTGGCGCGCCGTTTTTTCTATTCCTGCTGGTTCGAGGGCCTAGCTGATGTTGATCGCCAATGACTTGGGCATCATGCGTGATGGCAAACAGGTGGTCGCCAACATCGACTTGGCATTGGCGCCCGGTCAGATGCTTGGCGTGCTGGGCCCCAATGGTGCAGGGAAAAGTACGCTGATGGCTGCCCTGTGCGGCGAGCTTGCCCCGACCCACGGCCAGGTGTTGCTGGACGACATTCCCCTCAATCAGTGGCGTGGCCCCGAGCGGGCGCGGCGGCTGGCTGTACTGCCGCAGAGTTCGACGTTGAGCTTCGCGTTCAAGGTCGAGGAAGTGGTTGCGATGGGCCGCTTGCCCCATGACAGCGGTCAGCAGCGTGACGGGGAAATTATCCAGTACGCTCTTGCGGCCGCCGATGGGCTTCACCTACTGGGTCGCAGCTATTTGACGCTGTCGGGGGGCGAGCGTCAGCGCGTCCATCTGGCGCGAGTGCTGGCTCAGGTGTGGCCCGGCGAGGAGGGCCAGATCCTTCTGCTGGACGAGCCGACCTCGGCGCTCGACCCGCTGCATCAGCACACCACGCTGCTAGCGGTTCGCGCGTTCGCCGACCGTGGCGGCGCGGTAATGGTGATCCTGCATGACTTGAATCTGGCCGCCCGTTATTGCGATCACCTGTTGTTGCTGAATCTGGGGCGGGCACATCTATCCGGCACACCCCAGCAAGTGCTGAAGCCTGAAGCGCTGAAGTCGGTATTCGGCCTGGATGTTCTGGTACAGCCCCATCCCGAGCGTGGGCATCCGCTGGTGATCGCTCGCTGAAATGGGGCTCGGATCAACCGGCATAAGTTGCCCTTGTCAACGCAGCAGCCCCATTTTCGATGCCCGTGCGGGCAACGTCCTTCGGACAATTCTTGTAATCACGTAGGCCTGCTCTTTTGCGTCTTTGTGACCGTTCAGGCACAGCCGTTCTCGATTATCGTCGCCCCAGGCAAAGACATTGAGGGTGTGTGATGAACGACCTAAACGAAGCAATTGACGTGTATGAGGTCGAAGCGTCGCTGGCGCAACTGGCTGTTGGACTGATGGAATTGGCGTCGTTGAATGCCGACGACACGCCTGAAAAGATTATTGCGTTGTGTCATCGAGCTCTGACACCTGTGGGGCATGTTGCCGCCGTCTGCGTAATGCCCAGATTCGCAGGACTGGCGCGGCGCACGCTCGACAGGCTTCATGCGCGGGAGATCAAGGTCGTGGCCGCGGTCAATTTCCCCAGCGGTTCGCCTTCTGTCAGCTCCGCCGAGTCGGAAACCCAGGCGGCAATCCTTGCGGGCGCCGACGAAATCGATCTTGTTTATCCCTTCCATGCGCTACTGGGCGGGGACAGGCAGATCGGCGCAGACATCATCAGTGCCTGCAAAGCCAGGTGTGCTCGGGCAGCATTGACCGTCACGCTGGAAACCGGCGTGCTGCGTGATCCGCAGGTCATTCACGGTGCAAGCTGTGTGGCGATTGAGGAGGGCGCCAATTTTCTGAAAACCAGCACGGGCAAACACATCATCAACGCAACGCCCCAGGCCAGCCGAATTTTGATTGCGGCCATCGCCGAGTCAGGCGCCCATGTGGGCATCAACGTTTCCGGAAATGTGCGGACCCTCGATGAAGCGCGGGTGCACATGGATCTGGTCAGGGCACGATTCGGCCCCCGCTGGCTTGAGCAGGGGAGACTGCGGCTCGGGGCGACCAGCCTGCTGGATGATCTGATGGTCCGTCTGGGTGTGGGCCATTAAATCGCAGGCAAAAAAAGACCCGGCAAAGAGCCGGGTCAAAAACCGTGATTAGCCTGATGAGGAGATAATCTGAGAGTCCGAACCAAGGAGCCTTTCAGGTTATCGGCCAGTCTCGCGACCGGATGTGATAATCATAGTGATTCTCATTTGTAAGTCAACAGTGTTCTGCAGACTATTTTGCTGTGCGAGCTCAGCGTTCCCCGATTGCCCCAGGGCTCACGTTCCTCAATTCGGTGTCCAGGGAATCTTTGTATTCTTGAGGCAGCTCGCTCCAAAGGCGATTTGACAACGCGCCCTCGAGTGAATACAGCAGCGCTTTGGATGCTCGGAAACCCCTGACCTTGATGGCCCGGTAGGCCTGGATTGCGCCAAGACGGCGCAGGTCGGCGACAGTGTGAATGCCCGCAGCGTGAAGCCATTGAACCGAGGTCTTGCCAAGATTCTTCATCCCCAGTAACTCATCGTCCATGATTGCAGCCCTTTCCAGTCATTCCGTGTAATAACTTCTCCGTAGGCTCGACACAAACTGAAAAGGCGAGCCATGCCCTTGAGCGTAGACGACCTCGAGTCAGGCTGCGGGAGAATGTCAGCGGAACGCGGGCCACGCCGCCGAACGGTAGGGGTCAGGTGAGGAGGAAAGGCGAGCACGGGCCCGGCACGGCGGCGCATGCGGGGCGAGGCATAGAGCGAGGTTTGGCGGCTGTGATGAGGTTAGCGGGTGCGATAGCGCAGGCGCGTACCGAAATTGACCGACATGAGGATTTCGTCAGCACTGAGCTCTGGCGGGAAGTACGCCCCGGATATCTGCGCGTGGGCGATGCTTGCACCCTCGAGCCTGGTTGTCCGGAAGTCAACGCCACGCAGGTCCGCAGATCTGAAGTAGGCGTCGCTGAAATCGACCTCCTCAGCGTTGAGTTCACGCAGGTCTAGACCACGGAAATCCCCAGCCGAAAGATCGACAGGGCCCTGCTTGGGCCGTTCGAGGTTGAAGGCGGTCACGTCGTCTTTTCGCAGCAATGCGAACAGAGGCGAGTCGAGCTGCTTGGGCTGGTTCATCTGACGTCTCCTTTGTTGGAATTCTGACGCCACTATAATGCCACTAGTGGCGAGCCGTGAAGCGATATCCTTCACGACTCGACCACTGGTTTGGCCGGCGTGTTACAGGCCCGGCAGATGCTGACGGATGTCCGCGACCAGCTTGTCCAGATCGCCGCTGACGTTGGTCTCGACGTGCCGGCTGCGCAGTATCTCGTCGGCGGTCAGCGCTTCGCGACTGGCCAGCTGCGCTTCAATGACTTCCATCGTTGCGTCGGAAGGGTCCTGATTCTGTGCCCGACGTTGCGCCAGCCATCCCTCGATAACTGCCTTTGGCGCAGCGCAATCAATGATCAGGAAAGGAACGCCCATCGCCTCGGCAATCTGCGCGGCTGCCTGACGCTGTGCGAGCTTCAGATAAGTTGCGTCGATGACCACCGGCAAGCCTGCGCGGAGCACGACACCGGCCAGCTCGTTCAGGCGCTGATAGGTGGCGGCACTGACATCGGCGGAATACAGGTCGTTATGGTCGGCAAATACACGCTTGCGCTCGACATCCGAACGCAGGCGGATAGCACCCAGCGCTTCCACCAGCCGCATCGCGACCTGGCTTTTCCCGACCGCAGAAACGCCATGGGTGATGGCCAGAAAATTGGACGGGATCGCGCTGTAGCTCTCGGCCAGGTTGGCGTAGTTACGATACTGGCGCAGGGTTGCGGCGCGCTGCACCTGGTCAGCATCGGCATTCAGGCTGAACAGCGCCACTTTGGCGCGGACCAGTGCGCGGTAGGCTTTGTAGAAATTCAGCAGCTGCAGGCCCGCGTAGTCGCCGGTCAGCTCCAGGTACTGGCTGACGAATCGACGGGACAGGCTTTTCAGGCCGCGATCCTCAAGGTCCATGGCCAGGAAGCCGATGTCCGCATAGACGTCTGTCATGCGGAAGGGCTCGTTGAATTCGATGCAGTCGAAAATCACGACCTTGCCATCGATCAGCGTTGCGTTGCCCAAGTGGATGTCGCCATGGCACTCGCGGACAAACCCGTCCAGCTTGCGCTGGTTCATCAATGGCTTGAGGCGCTCGAAGCTGGTGTTGGCCCACGCTTCCAGCGCTTCCAGCTGAATGAGGTCAGACTTTTCGCTGAGGAAGGGCAGAATCTGCTCAAAGTTCTGCGTGACCGGCGCCATGACGCTGTCAGCACTGCCGAGTGGGTTTTCCATCGGGACTTTGGGCGATTTGAGATGAAACTCGGCGATCTGCCGTGCCATGTCGTCGATGTGCGCGGTGGTCAGTTCGCCTTTGGCTTGCAAGGTGCTGAGCAGGCCGTCCTGCGGGAACTGGCGCATTTTCAGCACGTACTCGATCGCTTCGCCTTCACCATTCAGCTGCGGAGCGTCGATACTGCCGGTGACAGGCAGCACTTCCAGGTACAGATCCTCCGTCAGGCGCTGGTTGAGCATTAGCTCCTGCTCACAGAAATGCTTACGCGCCGACAGGCTGGTGAAGTCCAGAAAGCCAAAATTGACCGGCTTCTTCATCTTGTAAACGTAAGGGCCGGTAAGCAGCACCCAGGAAATATGCGTCTCGATGACCTGAAACTGTTCGACCGGGTGAGGAAACAGGGCGGGGTTTTGCAGCGCGGCTATCAGTGTCTGGCTCACGGACGATCCTTGAAAGGTGATAAGTCGATAGAGAAGTAGCGAAAGGCGGCCATTATGGCCGCTACAGACATTGCTGCAAACCGCTTAAAGGGTGGTCTGTCGGGGGCTTTGAAAGTGCGTATAATCCGCCGCCATGACCCGATCCCGCACCCCGAAAAAATCCCCCAAACCCACCAACAGCCGCCTGCGCAGCCTGTTGGGCTGGGCCCTGAAACTCAGTCTTGTCGGGCTGGTGATCCTTGGCTGCTTCGCCGTTTACCTGGATTCCATCGTCCAGGAAAAATTCTCCGGCAAGCGCTGGACCATTCCGGCCAAGGTATATGCGCGACCGCTGGAGCTGTTCGTCGGCCAGAAGCTTTCACGCGACGACTTCCTTCTGGAGCTCGATGCGCTGGGCTATCGCCGCGAAGCCGTGGCCAACGGGCCGGGCGCTGCTGCGGTCAACGGCAACAATGTCGATCTCAACACCCGCGGCTTCCAGTTTTATGAAGGCGCTGATCCGGCACAGCAGATCCATGTGCGCTTCTCCGGCGATTACGTCGCGGAACTGACCGCCGCCAATGGCGCCAAGCTGGCTGTTGCGCGGCTTGAGCCTCTGATGATCGGCGGCTTGTACCCGAAGAATCTCGAAGACCGGATTCTGATCAAACTCGATCAGGCGCCGCCTTATTTGCTCGACACCCTCGTCACCGTCGAAGACCGCGATTTCTACCATCACTTTGGGGTATCGCCAAAGGGGATCGTGCGCGCTTTCTGGATCAACGCATCCGCTGGCCAGATGCGCCAGGGCGGATCGACGCTGACTCAGCAACTGGTCAAGAACTTCTACCTGACCAACGAGCGCAGCATCACCCGCAAGCTGACCGAAGCGATGATGGCTGTTCTGCTGGAGATCCATTACAGCAAGCAGGAAATTCTCGAGGCTTATCTGAACGAAGTGTTCGTCGGTCAGGACGGTCAGCGTGCGGTTCACGGTTTTGGTCTGGCGAGTCAGTATTTCTTCAGCCAGCCGCTGTCGGAACTGAAGCTGCATCAGGTCGCCTTGCTCGTCGGCCTGGTCAAAGGGCCGTCGTATTACAACCCGCGCCGCAACCCGGAGCGTGCGCTGGAACGGCGTAATCTGGTTCTCGATCTGCTGGAACAGCAGGGTGTCGCCACGCCGGAAGTGGTGGCGGCGGCGAAGAAAATGCCGCTGGGCGTGAGCAAAGTCGGATCGCTGGCCGACAGCTCGTTTCCGGACTTCCTTGATCTGGTCAAACGCCAACTCCGTCAGGACTACCGCGATGAAGACTTGACCGAGGAAGGCCTGCGGATCTTCACCAGCTTCGACCCGATTCTGCAGATGAAATCCGAAGCCGCCGTGCGCGAAAGCTTCGCCAAGATTTCGGGCCGAAAAGGCGCGGACGAGATGGAAACGGCCATGGTCGTCACCAATCCGGAAACCGGCGAAGTCCAGGCGCTGATCGGCAGCCGCCAGGCAGGCTTCGCCGGTTTCAACCGAGCGCTGGATGCCGTTCGGCCGATTGGGTCGTTGGTCAAACCGGCCATCTACCTCACCGCACTCGAACGTCCGCAGCAATACACGCTGACCAGTTGGGTACCCGATGAACCCTTTCAGGTGAAAGGCGCCGACGGCCAGATCTGGAAGCCGCAGAACTACGATCACAAAGCCCACGGCAATATTTTCCTGTATCAGGGCCTTGCGCATTCCTACAACCTGTCCAGCGCGAAGCTGGGTCTGGACCTGGGCATTCCGAATGTCTTCAAAACCCTGACAAAGCTGGGCGTGACCCGCGAGTGGCCGGCTTTCCCGTCGATGCTCCTGGGGGCTGGCGCGCTGACGCCGATCGAGGTGGCGACGATGTATCAGACCATCGCCAGCGGCGGCTTCAATACGCCATTGCGCGGGATTCGCAGCGTACTGACTGCAGAAGGGGAGCCGCTCAAGCGCTACCCATTCCAGATTCAACAACGTTTCGACCCGGGTTCGATCTATCTGCTGCAGAACGCCATGCAGCGGGTGATGCGCGAAGGCACGGGTAAATCGGTGTACAACGTGCTGCCGAGCACCCTGAATCTGGCGGGCAAGTCGGGCACCACCAACGATTCCCGCGACAGCTGGTTTGCCGGTTTCAGTCAGGATTTGCTGGCGATCGTCTGGATGGGCCGCGACGACAACGGCAAGACGCCGTTCACTGGGGCCACCGGCGCCTTGCAGATCTGGACCAGCTTCATGAAGAAGGCCGATCCGCTGCCGCTGGACATGGCGATGCCCGATAACGTCGTGCAGGCCTGGGTCAATGCCAGTACTGGTGAAGGCACCGACGCCAGCTGCCCGAACGCCGTACAGATGCCGTATATTCGCGGCAGTGAGCCGCAACCCGGCCCGACCTGCGGCGGTGCAGCAGCGCCTGCCGATTCGGTAATGGACTGGGTCAAGGGCTGGTTGAACTAAGCCTGGTTGAATCAAGCAAAGAGGAAGTGACGTGAACAAGTGGTGGATTCCGGCTTTAACGGCTCTGGCTTTGCTCAACGGCTGCGCGTCCCAGACGCGCAGTGCGATTCCGGTGGTGGACTCAGGGTCACGCGTTTCAAACGGCGAACGTGTTTCGTCGACACGCAACAACACCTACCGCGCGCCCGTGCAGGCGCCAGCGCAGTCCCAATCGATCCAGGAAGATTCCGGTGTCACGGTCATGGTGCCCGGCGGCGCCAACGCCAGTGGCGCGCCGATATCGACGTTCGTGCCGCCCACCACGGCGCCGATCAGTACCGCTCCGATTAGCACGTCGCCGGTCAATCAGGCTCCGGTGAACAACACGTACACACCGCCGCCAGCGACCAGCAATACCTACAACATGCCGGCGTCGGCGCCGACTGGCATTCCGTCTGCGTCCAGCGGCGGATTATCGGAAGACGAGCAACTCGATGGCCCGGTGCTGGCCTTGCTGACCACCGCTCAGCAACAGCAATCCGGTGGTGACCTCAACGGCGCGGCGTCAAGCCTTGAGCGGGCGCAGCGCGTTGCTCCCCGTGAGCCACAGGTCCTTTACCGTCTGGCGCAAGTGCGTCTGGCTCAGGGCGATGCGCCTCAGGCCGAGCAACTGGCGCGTCGCGGTCTGACCTACGCCAATGGCCGTGCCAGCCTTCAAGCCAGTCTTTGGGGGTTGATTGCCCAGTCGCGTGAAAAACAGGGTGACGCCGCCGGCGCGGCGCTGGCGCGGCAGAAAGCCAATGGATAAACGCTTCCCGAAAATCGCCGACCAGTTGCTGTTGATCGAGCGGGAGTTGCGAGTGCTGGGATGGTGGAAGGATGTGCCGCCCAGCGATGAGTCGCTGTCCAGCCGTGAACCCTTCTGCGTCGACACGCTGGATTTTGATCAGTGGTTGCAATGGATCTTCCTGCCGCGCATGAAGATCATCCTTGAGCGTGATCTGCCATTGCCCACGGCATCCGGTATTCTGGAAATGGCCGAGATGGTGTACGCCAGCCGTATCGGGGAAGCGCGCGAGTTGCTTGCCCTGCTGAAAGGCTTTGACCGCCTGATCACAGAGGCGGTCTGACCCTCAGTTGCATTGATCGTCGAGGTACTTCTTGACCTCGGCAATGCGAGCCTGGCGCTCCTCTTCCGTGAACCGCCTGAACTCGCCGTTCACCTCCTGTCGTACCCGAGGGTTGTTCTGCAGTTGGGCAAGGTTGGTGCGCTGCTCGTCACACGCCTCTTTAAGCTTCGCTTCCTGAACGGCGACCTGCTTCTTGACCTTGGCATCGACCGCCTCCTGCTCCCGTACCCCGTCCTGGTTCTGTGGCGGCGGGGCAGGGGGTGCGGCGACGGGGCTCGCTGTATTGATTTCCTGTGCTGCCTGCCCGGCAGGCGGCTGGGCGTCGAAATGCGTGACGCCCTGAGCGTCGACCCATTTGTATATCTGCGCGGCCTGGCTTACCGCCGGGGCGACGGCAAGTGTCAGCGTCGCTGCAAGCATCATCCAGCGCATTCCCGGTTCCTTACTTCTGTGGCATTGGCCGGAAACCTATCACAAGCGCGGCGCCACGACCTCATTCGGTGCCTTTTGGCGGACTGCGGACGAAGAAAGCGCATCGATGACTTGACTTGCGGGGGGCGAATCCGAACAATCCAAAGTTCGCTGTAGAGGGACTGCCAGAAGCAGACCGTCTCGGTAGATCATGAGGCGCACACCCGCGCCGACCCGTAACACCCGCAACGCGTTACCTCGCGCTGGGTGGGAAGACCCCGAAACACTTAAAGGGGCGATCCCAATACTTGCTCAGTCAGTGCTGACGTAGTCGGCGACCACCGTCGCTCATGCTCTGCTTTGCAGTAAACCTATTAAGACCCGTCTCCTCGCTTGTGTGGACGGTATTCTGGCGTTTTAGAGGTGAACAACGTGGAGCTTTTATCTGGCGCTGAAATGGTCGTCCGCTTTTTGCGTGACGAAGGCGTAGAGCATATCTACGGGTACCCTGGCGGTGCCCTCCTGCATATATATGACGCGCTGTTCAAAGAACCGGCTGTGAGCCACATCCTCGTTCGTCACGAACAGGCCGCGACTCACATGGCGGACGGGTACGCCCGCGCCACCGGCAAGGCAGGTGTCGTACTGGTGACGTCGGGTCCCGGAGCAACCAACGCCATCACCGGCATCGCCACCGCGTACATGGACTCGATTCCCATGGTGGTGCTGTCCGGCCAGGTCCCGAGCAACATGGTCGGTACCGACGCGTTTCAGGAAACCGACATGATCGGTATCTCCCGGCCGATCGTGAAGCACAGCTTCATGATCAAGCACCCGTCGGAAATCCCGGAAGTCCTGAAAAAGGCGTTCTACCTCGCCCAATCCGGTCGTCCTGGTCCTGTCGTTGTCGATATCCCGAAAGACATGACCAACCCGGCGGAAAAGTTCGAATACATCTTCCCCAAGAAAGCCAAGCTGCGTTCCTACAGCCCGGCGGTCCGTGGCCACTCCGGCCAGATCCGCAAAGCCGTGGAAATGCTGGTCGCGGCCAAACGCCCGGTCATCTATGCCGGTGGCGGTGTGATCATGGGCAACGGTTCGGCGCCATTGACCGAACTGGCGCAGCAATTGAACGCCCCGGTCACCAACACGCTGATGGGGCTTGGTGCCTACCCGGGCACTGATCGCCAGTTCGTCGGCATGCTGGGGATGCATGGCAGCTACACCGCCAACCTGGCGATGCACCACGCCGACGTGATCCTTGCGGTCGGCGCACGTTTCGACGATCGCGTCATCAACGGCCCGGCCAAGTTCTGCCCGAACGCCAAAATCATTCACGTCGACATCGACCCTGCTTCCATCTCCAAAACCATCAAGGCCGACGTGCCTATCGTTGGTCCGGTGGAAAGCGTCCTGACCGAAATGGTTGCGACCCTCAAAGAGCTTGCCGAAACCCCAAACAAGGATTCGGTCGAGACGTGGTGGAAGCAGATCGAAGAGTGGCGCGCCGGCGGTGACCTGTTCCCGTACAACCGTGGCGACGGAAGCGTCATCAAGCCGCAGACCGTGATCGAGACGCTGTGCGAAGTGACCAAAGGCGATGCCTACGTCACCTCCGACGTGGGTCAGCACCAGATGTTCGCGGCTCAGTACTATCGCTTCAACAAACCCAATCGCTGGATCAACTCCGGCGGTCTCGGCACGATGGGTTTTGGCCTGCCTGCCGCGATGGGCGTTGCGCTGAGTTTCCCGAATGACAATGTCGCCTGCGTCACCGGCGAAGGCAGCATTCAGATGAACATTCAGGAGCTGTCGACCTGCCTGCAGTACAACCTGCCGGTGAAGATCATCCTGCTCAACAATGGCGTGCTCGGCATGGTCCGTCAGTGGCAGGACATGAGCTACAGCGGCCGTCACTCGCACTCCTACATGGAGTCGCTGCCTGACTTCGTGAAGCTGGTCGAGGCCTACGGTCATGTCGGCATGCGCATCACCGATCTCAAGGACCTGAAGCCAAAGATGGAAGAAGCGTTCGCCATGAAAGATCGCCTGGTGTTCCTCGACATCCAGGTCGACGTCAGCGAGCACGTTTATCCGATGCAGATCAGAGACGGGTCCATGCGTGACATGTGGCTGAGCAAGACGGAGCGGACATAACCATGCGCCACATCATTTCGCTATTGCTGGAAAACGAACCGGGCGCGCTGTCTCGTGTGGTCGGCCTGTTTTCGCAGCGCAATTACAACATCGAGAGCCTGACAGTGGCGCCAACCGAGGACCCGACTCTCTCGCGTCTGACGCTGACCACCGTTGGCCATGATGAAGTAATCGAGCAAATCACCAAGAACCTCAACAAGCTGGTCGAGGTGGTCAAGCTTGTCGATCTGTCGGAAAGCGCCCACATCGAGCGCGAGCTGATGCTGATCAAGGTGAAAGCCACTGGCGCACAACGTGCCGAGATCAAGCGTACCACCGACATCTTTCGCGGCCAGATCGTCGACGTCTCCAGCAGCGTCTATACCGTGCAGTTGACCGGGACAAGCGACAAGCTGGACAGCTTCATCCAGGCGATTGGCACCACCGCCATTCTGGAAACCGTACGAAGCGGCGTCACGGGCATTGCCCGCGGCGACAAAGTGCTGAGCATCTAACCTAATTTTGCAAATGGCCTTGCGGCCAAGTTATCAGGGGAATTTCATGAAAGTTTATTACGACAAAGACTGCGACCTTTCGATCATCCAGGGCAAAAAAGTTGCCATCATCGGTTACGGTTCTCAGGGCCACGCTCAAGCGTGCAACCTGAAAGACTCCGGCGTTGATGTCACCGTTGGCCTGCGCAAGGGTTCGGCCACTGTCGCCAAAGCTGAAGCTCACGGCCTGAAAGTGACCGACGTGGCTTCCGCTGTCGCCGCTGCAGACCTGGTCATGATCCTGACCCCGGACGAATTCCAGTCCCAGCTGTACAAGAACGAAATCGAGCCGAACATCAAGAAGGGCGCAACACTGGCCTTCTCCCACGGCTTCGCTATTCACTACAACCAGGTAGTTCCGCGTGCCGACCTCGACGTGATCATGATCGCGCCAAAAGCACCGGGCCACACCGTGCGTACCGAGTTCGTCAAAGGCGGTGGCATCCCTGATCTGATCGCCGTTTATCAGGATGCTTCGGGCAACGCCAAGAACGTCGCACTGTCGTACGCGTCGGGTGTTGGCGGCGGTCGTACCGGCATCATCGAAACCACGTTCAAGGACGAGACCGAAACCGACCTGTTCGGCGAGCAAGCCGTTCTGTGCGGCGGTACCGTTGAACTGGTCAAAGCCGGTTTCGAAACCCTGGTGGAAGCCGGCTACGCGCCGGAAATGGCTTACTTCGAGTGCCTGCACGAGCTGAAGCTGATCGTCGACCTCATGTACGAAGGCGGGATCGCCAACATGAACTACTCGATCTCCAACAACGCCGAATACGGCGAGTACGTGACCGGCCCGGAAGTCATCAACGCCGAATCCCGTCAGGCCATGCGCAATGCTCTGAAGCGCATCCAGGACGGCGAATACGCGAAGATGTTCATCGCCGAGGGCGCCAGTGGCTACCCTTCGATGACCGCCAAGCGTCGTAACAACAAGGCGCATGGTCTGGAAATCATTGGTGAGCAACTGCGCTCGATGATGCCTTGGATCGCCAAGAACAAAATCGTCGACCAAGCCAAGAACTAAGATCACAGATCAGTTCTTGCAGGAAAAAACGCGGCCTTCGGGTCGCGTTTTTTCGTTATGGGGGCTCATCTGGTATAAAGCTGCATCGTTTGTCGGCCCAGAGGCCACAAGCATTTGTCGAAATTTTTCAGCTGCAAGGTATTGTCCATGAGCGAACGTCCCGAAGAGCCGAACAAGGCTTCTGACGCCGAAAGCCTGCTACCGATCGATGAACACATTGAAGAGGGCCATGACGCCGAAGGGCGCCAGGTCCGTCATCGCGGCATCTACCTGCTGCCCAATCTGTTCACCACCGCGAATCTGTTCGCCGGCTTCTACGCAATCATCAGCGCCATGAGTGCGCAGAGCGCATTGAGTGCAGGTGATCAGGTGAGCGCGAGTAAATACTTTGCGTTTTCCGCCATCGCCATCTTCGTTGCAATGGTCCTGGACGGTCTGGATGGCCGCGTCGCGCGGATGACCAACACCCAGAGCGCATTCGGCGCAGAGTATGACTCGCTGTCCGACATGGTCGCTTTTGGCGTGGCGCCGGCGTTGTTGGCATTTGGCTGGGCGCTGGGCGACATGGGCAAGGTCGGCTGGATGGTCGCCTTCATCTATGTCGCGGGCGCAGCATTGCGTCTGGCGCGCTTCAACACTCAGGTAGGCAAGGCGGACAAGCGTTACTTCATAGGGCTGGCAAGTCCTGCCGCGGCGGGCGTAGTCGCAGGCACCGTCTGGGCCTTCAGCGATTACGGCATTCAGGGGTCGAAATTGTCGTTCCTGGTCGCTCTATTGGTTGCTGCTGCCGGGATGCTGATGGTCAGCAACATCAAATACAACAGTTTCAAAGAGCTGGATCTCAAGGGGCGAGTGCCGTTTGTTGCGATCCTCGCGGTGGTTCTGGTGTTTGCCGTCGTGTTCAGTGATCCTCCGCGTATTCTGCTGCTGATATTCCTCGGCTACGCAGCGTCTGGTCCGATCCAGTACCTGCTGCGTCTGCGTCGCCAGAGGTAGTTAGTCGGCCTGCATTTCCCGCATACTCCGCAGCTATAGATGCTTCAGTTCTCTATAACTGCGGAGTCATCATGCTGATCAAGATCCCTTCCACATCTGATTGCAAAGAATCGGATGTCACGCCCGAATCCATTTATCTCTCTCGCCGCGCGTTGCTCGGCAGCTCACTTGCAGGGCTCGCCGTCAGTGCGATGCCTCGTTGGGCCCAAGCCGAGGAAGCCTCGCGCTACGCCGACGTTGAAGCCGGCGCCGCGCCGGACTGGTTCAAAGGCAAATTGCCTGCGACCAAGTGGCAAGCCGTTACCGTCAAGGACGAGACGATCACGCCGTTCAAGGATGCGACCCACTACAACAACTTCTACGAATTCGGCACCGACAAGGGCGATCCTGCGCAAAACGCCGGCTCCCTGAAAACCGAGCCGTGGAGCGTTGTCATCGACGGGGAGGTGGCCAAGCCTGGCCGCTACGCGCTTGAAGACTTCATGAAGCCTTATCAGCTGGAGGAGCGTATCTATCGTTTACGCTGCGTGGAGGCGTGGTCGATGGTTATCCCTTGGTTGGGTTTCCCGATCTCCGAGCTGCTCAAGCAGGTTGAACCCACGGCGAATGCCAAATACATCCGCTTCGAAACGCTGCAGGACCCGAAGACCATGCCTGGCCAGCGCTCCGGCTTTGCATTGATCGACTGGCCTTATGTAGAAGGTCTGCGCCTGGATGAGGCGATGAATCCCCTCGCGATTCTGGCGGTGGGCATGTATGGACGGGAGCTGCCCAATCAGAACGGCGCGCCGCTGCGTCTGATCGTGCCTTGGAAATACGGATTTAAAAGCGCGAAGTCCATCGTGCGCATCAGCCTGACGAGCGAGCAGCCGAAAACCACGTGGCAAAGCATTGCGGCAAGCGAGTACGGTTTTTATGCCAATGTGAACCCGACGGTTGACCACCCCCGTTGGACCCAAGCGCACGAGCGACGTTTGCCTAGCGGGCTGTTCAGCCCGAATATTCGCCAGACCGAGATGTTCAATGGGTATGGGGAGCAGGTTGCCTCTCTTTATACAGGCCTGGATCTCCGGAAAAACTATTGATGCGCTTCATCTACTGGCGAGTGTCGGTCTTCATCGCAGCAGCGTTAGTCCCCATGTATTGGCTTTACCAGGCGTGGATTTTTGCTTTGGGGCCGGATCCCGGGAAAGTGCTTGTTAATCGCTTGGGCCTCGGAACATTGACCCTGCTTTTGATCACGCTGGCGATGACCCCATTGCAGCGCACGACGGGCTGGCCCGGATGGATCGCTGTTCGCCGGCAGCTGGGGCTGTGGTGTTTCACCTATGTGTCGCTGCACATGCTGGGTTATGGCTTCTTTATCCTTGGATTCGACTGGGCGCAATTGGGCGTTGAACTCGTCAAGCGGCCGTACATCATTGTCGGGGCGCTGGGTTTTCTGGGTCTGTTGTCGCTGGCGGTTACTTCCAATCGCTATAGCCAGCGCCGTTTGGGAGTGCGTTGGAAGAAGCTGCATCGGCTCAGTTACCTGATTTTGGGGCTCGGTTTGCTCCATATGCTTTGGATTGTGCGGGCGGATCTGAAGGAGTGGGCTATATATGCAACGATCGGCGCACTGCTTCTTGTGCTTAGGATCCCCGTAATTGCTGGGCGTATCCAGCGTCGTCGGGCCAAGAGCAGCAACGTTGCCACCAAAGTTTAAATAAGTGCTTGACGCTCCTCTGGATCTGTCTATAATTCGCCCCACTTCCGGCGCAGACGAAACGGAAAACTCCTTGATAATCAACGAGTTGGACGAAGTAAGCAGCGAGG
>NZ_JACYVI010000008.1 GCF_014842265.1 Pseudomonas sp. CFBP 13711 | reverse complement strand
CCTCGCTGCTTACTTCGTCCAACTCGTTGATTATCAAGGAGTTTTCCGTTTCGTCTGCGCCGGAAGTGGGGCGAATTATAGATAGATCCAGAGGGGCGTCAACCCCTAATTTAATGAAACTGCCATATCGGTCAAAAATAGCTGACGGGGTGGCCAAGTTTGGGGACTTGCCCGCCCTGAGTTTTAAAGACTTGGGAACGCGAACTGCGAAGCTTCATGGCTGGCACGTTGCGGCCACCGCTGTGTAATGGCTTTGCGACGGGTATAGAAGCGAACACCATCCGGGCCGTAAGCGTGCAGGTCGCCAAACAGCGATCGCTTCCAGCCGCCAAAGCTGTGATAAGCCACAGGTACAGGCAGTGGAACGTTTACCCCAACCATACCCACCTCGATCTCGTCGCAGAACAGCCGGGCTGCCTCGCCATCGCGGGTGAAGATGCAGGTGCCATTGCCGTATTCATGATCGTTGATCAACTGCATTGCGTGCTCGAGGCTATCCACACGAACGATGCACAGCACTGGACCGAATATCTCTTCTTTATAGATACGCATCTCAACCGTAACGTGGTCGAACAAGCATCCACCCAGGAAGAACCCCTCTTCGTGTCCGGGAACCGTGAGCCCACGACCGTCCACCACCAGCTTCGCCCCCGCACCTATACCGTCTTCTATATAGCTGCTGACTTTGTCACGATGCTGCCCGGTGACCAGAGGTCCCATATCGAGACCGCTGGAAGTCCCGGCGCCGATCTTCAATCCGTTGATTTGCGGCACCAGCCTCGCCACCAGCGCATCGGCGACCTGGTCACCCACGCACACCGCAACCGAAATCGCCATGCAGCGCTCGCCGCACGAACCATAGGCCGCCCCCATCATTGCGCTTACGGCGTTATCCAGGTCCGCGTCGGGCATGAGCACTGCGTGATTCTTCGCGCCACCCAATGCCTGTACCCGCTTACCCCGTGCGGTGGCTTCCTTATAGATGTACTCAGCGATCGGGGTTGAGCCGACGAAACTCAACGCTTTGACTTCAGGGGCTTCGATCAGCGCATCAACCGCTACCTTGTCGCCGTGCACGACATTAAGTACACCCTTCGGCAATCCGGCTTCATGGAGCAACTCTGCTATCAACAGCGTTGAGCTTGGATCGCGCTCGGAAGGTTTGAGTATGAAACAGTTGCCACAGGCGATCGCCAACGGATACATCCACAGCGGAACCATGGCGGGGAAGTTGAACGGGGTGATGCCCGCCACTACGCCGAGCGGCTGAAAGTCAGACCACGCATCGATGTTCGGTCCGACGTTGCGACTGTACTCGCCCTTGAGAATTTCAGGCGCCGCACAGGCATATTCGACGTTTTCGATACCGCGCTTGAGTTCTCCCGCCGCATCTTCAAGGGTTTTGCCGTGCTCTTCGCTGATCAGCCGGGCAACACGTCCTTCGTTCTGTTCCAGCAACTGCTTGAAGCGGAACATGACCTGCGCGCGTTTGGCAGGCGGTGTACTGCGCCATGCGGGGAAAGCGGTCTTGGCAGAGTCAATCGCTTGTTGAACAGTTTCGCGACTGGCGAGGGGTACTTTACGAATCACTTGGCCGGTTGACGGATTGAACACATCGGCAGTGCGGCCATTTTCACTGACCAGCTCGCCATGAATCAGGTGCTGAATGTTGCTCATGCATAACTCCGGAAAACGTTAGCCCGCAGGCGCAGCCGGACTGCGCCTGTGAGCAAATAAAAGATGATCAGTCGATTTGATTGAGGGCCTGACCCACTGCATCAAACATGCGATCAAGGTCCTCGGCCTTGCTATTGAAGGTCGGTCCGAATTGCAGAGTGTCGCCGCCGAAGCGCACGTAGAAACCGGCCTTCCACAGCTTCATGGCCGTTTCAAAGGGGCGCACGATGGCGTCGCCGTCGCGCGGCGCAATCTGAATGGCGCCGGCAAGACCGTAATTGCGAATATCGACGACATTCTTGCTGCCCTTCAACGCGTGCAAATAGCCTTCGAAATGCGGCGCGGTTTCGGCGACCTGCTGCACTAGGTTCTCGCGCTGAATGATTTCCAGCGCGGCAAGGCCGGCGGCGCAGGCAACGGGATGTGCTGAATAGGTGTAGCCATGGGGAAACTCCACAGCGTACTCGGGCGTCGGCTGATTCATGAACGTCTGGTAAATTTCGGTGCTGGCTATCACGGCCCCCATCGGGATCGCGCCGTTGGTGATCTGCTTGGCGATGCACATCAGGTCCGGCGTCACGCCGAAGCTGTCGGCGCCGAACATTGAGCCGGTGCGGCCGAAGCCGGTGATTACCTCATCGAAGATCAGCAGAATATTGTGCTGATCACAGATTTCGCGAAGACGCTTGAGATACCCCTGCGGCGGAACAATCACGCCAGCAGAGCCTGCCATGGGCTCGACGATCACCGCTGCAATGTTCGAAGCGTCGTGCAGTTCGATCAGTTTGAGCATCTCATCGGCCAGCGCAATGCCGCCCTGCTCCGGCATCCCCCGTGAATAGGCGTTGCTGGCAAGCAAGGTATGAGGGAGATGATCGACGTCCATCAGTTGCCCGAACATCCTGCGGTTGCCGTTGACGCCACCCAGGCTGGTGCCCGCGATGTTCACGCCGTGATAACCACGGGCGCGGCCGATCATCTTGGTTTTGGTGGCCTGACCTTTCAAACGCCAGTAAGCCCGCACCATCTTGACCGCAGTGTCAGCGCACTCCGATCCAGAGTCGGTATAGAAGACGTGATTCAGCTTGCCGGGTGTCAGATCGGTGATCTTTTCAGCCAGCTGGAAGGACAGCGGGTGTCCGAACTGGAACCCGGGCGAGTAGTCCAGCGTACCCAACTGCCGGGAAACCGCTTCCTGGATCTCCTTGCGCGTATGCCCCGCGCCACAGGTCCAAAGCCCCGACAGACCGTCATATATCTTGCGGCCCTTTTCGTCCGTGAGATAGCTGCCTTCCGCAGCGACGATCAGCCGTGGATCACGATGGAAGTTTCGGTTCGCCGTGTAAGGCATCCAGTGGGCGTCTAGTTTGAGCTGGCTCGCCAGAGACATGTCGGACGATTCGGGCATATTCATCGGAATTAACCTCACTGGGCGTGGGTGGCCTGATTTCCTGCCGAATTTACGAGCAGGAGCAGGGCCGGTTGCAGCTAAAGTGCCACGGGCATAAAGTCCGAAAAACCCTGCTTTTACGATTTTCAGTTGACTGGTTACTAAACTATGAGCACCCGCCGTAATGATCCTCTGGCGCAAGTCAGCGATTTTGATATCCGTCTGTTGCGCATTTTTCGCAGCGTCGTCGAGTCCGGGGGCTTTTCGGCAGCAGAAAGCGCGCTGGGTATTGGTCGCTCCGCCATCAGCCAGCAGATGAGCGATCTGGAGCAACGCCTTGGACTGCGTCTTTGCCAACGGGGTCGCGCGGGGTTTTCGCTTACGGAGGAAGGCCGCGAGGTCTACCAGTCCTCGCTGCAGTTATTGAGCGCCCTCGAGAGTTTTCGTACGGAAGTAAATGGTCTTCACCGACACCTGCGCGGCGAGCTGAACATAGGGCTGACGGACAATCTGGTCACCCTCCCCCACATGCGGATCACCCACGCGCTTTCCCAACTGAAAGAACGCGGCCCGGACGTGCACATCAATATCCGCATGATTGCGCCCAACGAAGTCGAGCAGGGCGTGCTCGACGGCAGCTTGCATGTCGGCGTAGTACCTCAGGCCAGCGCCTTGTCGGGACTGGAATATCAGCCGCTGTATAGCGAACGTTCGCTGCTGTACTGCGCCGTCGGCCACCCGTTGTTTTACGTCGACGACGCGCAGCTGGATGACGATCGATTGTCAGCGCAGGAGACCATCGCGCCGACGTTTCGTCTGCCCGGTGAAATCCAGGCCCACTATCAGGCGCTGAAATGCACCGCGAGCGCGTCGGACCGGGAGGGTATGGCGTTTCTGATTCTGACGGGGCGTTACATCGGCTATCTGCCCGACCATTACGCCAGCCTCTGGGTGCAACAGGGTCGGCTGCGCGCGCTGAAACCCAAGACGCGGTTTTACGACGTGAGCCTTGTAACCGTCACGCGCAAAGGGCGCCGCCCCCATTTGGTGCTGGAAAGTTTTCTGGAGAGTCTGGCTGCCACACGATGAGGCCGGCCGAGTACGTCGGCACCTCACTAACACGCAGTTAAACGTCCGCCATATTCGTCCAGCCCCTTGATAAACGGGCATGTACAGCGAATCGGTAAACAGGTATCTGATCAGTTGGACAGGTTTTTGCAGTAAGGCTGGATGTCGAAGCCCACACAAAAATCGAGAGCCAGCATGCAGCCTGAAGCGCCAGACAATAACGACCTCATCTACGGCCTCAATGACCGGCCGCGCCCCGGACCCGCGGTCCTAGCTGCAATCCAGCATGTCCTCGCCGCATTCGTCGGCATTATCACGCCGCCAATGATTATCGGATCGGCGCTCGGGCTCGGCGCGTACATGCCTTATCTGATCAGCATGGCGTTGATGGTGTCGGGGGTGGGTACGTTCATTCAGGCGCGACGACCGTTCGGTATCGGTGCCGGCATGATTTGCCTGCAAGGCACAAGTTTCGCGTTTCTCGGGGCAGTGCTGTCGGCAGGCTTCATGGTCAAGCAGCGCGGTGGCAGCCCGGAGGACATCATGGCCATGGTGTTCGGTGTGTGTTTCTTCGGCGCCGTCGTGCAGATTGTGCTCAGCCGTTTCATCGGCCAGTTGCGTCGAGTGATCACGCCACTGGTAACCGGCATCGTCATCACGCTGATCGGCGTCAGCTTAATCAAGGTCGGGGTGACCGATCTAGGTGGCGGCTTTAACGCTCCGGACTTCGGCGAGCCGGTCAATCTGGCCCTCGGCGTATTCGTGTTGGCAGTGATCATTGTGCTCAACCGTTCGAGCGCGCCCTGGTTGCGCCTCTCGGCCATCATCATCGGGCTCGCGGTCGGCAGCATCGCAGCGTGGTTCAGTGGAAAACTCGTACCTCACTCCATTGCCGACGTTGCGCTGGTCAGCATCCCTGTGCCCTTCCGGTTCGGATTCAGTTTCGACTGGGCCGCTTTCCTACCAGTCGCGCTGATTTATCTGATCAGCAGCATCGAAACCGTCGGCGACCTTACCGCCAACTGCATGCTCTCCCGCGAACCCATCAAAGGCCCAAGCTATATTGCCCGGCTGAAGGGCGGTGTGTTGGGCGACGGCGTCAGTTGCATGATCGCGGCGACGTTCAGCGCATTCCCGAACACCACATTCGCGCAGAATAACGGTGTGATTCAGCTCACTGGCGTGGCCAGCCGTTATGTCGGTCTCTACATCGGAGCAATCCTGTTTCTGCTCGGACTGTTCCCGGTGATCGGTGCGATTCTTCAGCAGATTCCGAAACCTGTGCTTGGCGGTGCGACATTGGTGATGTTCGGCAGCGTGGCGGCGGCGGGGGTGCGGATTCTTGCCCAAGCGCCGCTGGACCGCCGCAGCATGTTGATCATCGCTACCTCTTTCGGAGTAGGGCTGGGTATCGCGGCGCAACCGACGCTGCTGCATCATTTGCCTCAATTGGTACAGAGCCTGTTTGACTCGGCAATCACCAGCGGCGGACTGACGGCCATCGTAATGTGCCTGCTACTCCCGGAAGGCAAGCAAACAAGCGAGACGAACGAAGCCAAACAACAGACAACGGAATCCTTTGAGCACTGATTTACGAGGGCAACGCTTGTCGGATCCTCGCGGGTGCGCTATCTGTTCACCGCGTCGCACCCAATGATCCGTCTGGAACCGCACATGACCCTCGAAGTCCCCGCTCACAGCCCCAGCGCCACCAAACCGGCCAGCCGTATTCGTCAGAAAAACGAAGAAGCGATCTTGAAGGCGGCCGAAGACGAGTTCGCTCGCCATGGCTTCAAAGGCACCAGCATGAACACGATCGCGCAAAATGCCGGGCTGCCTAAAGCCAACTTGCACTATTACTTCACCAACAAGCTGGGTCTGTACATCGCGGTGCTGAGCAACATTATCGAGTTGTGGGACAGCACGTTTAACAACCTGAGCGCAGAGGACGACCCGGCACAGGCGCTGACGCACTACATCCGCGCGAAGATGGAATTCTCGCGGCGCCAGCCACAAGCCTCGCGCATCTTTGCCATGGAGATCATCAGTGGCGGCGAATGCCTGAACCAGTATTTCAGTCAGGACTATCGCGAATGGTTTCAGGGGCGTGCCGCGGTCTTCCAGGCCTGGATCGATGCAGGAAAGATGGACCCGGTCGATCCGGTGCATCTTATCTTTCTGCTGTGGGGCAGCACTCAGCATTACGCTGACTTCGCCACGCAGATCTGCCAGGTGACCGGCCGTTCGCGGCTGACCAAGCAAGACATGGAAGTCGCCGGGGATAACCTGGTCCGGATCATTCTCAAAGGGTGCGGACTCACCCCCACGTTATAACTCCCTGAAAGCCAAACGCAGTCTGGAACTTCAATGCCTTCTACGCTCACCGGCCCCTGCGAGTTTCGAGAAGAGATTCGCAAGAGCCGCTTTATAACTCTCGCAGCGCCCATCGACACGCCTGCCGATGCTCAAGCGTTTATCGAGCAACACAGTGATCTCGACGCCACGCACAATTGCTGGGCCTGGAAGCTGGGCGCGCAGTACCGCAGCAACGACGACGGCGAACCAGGCGGCACCGCGGGACGACCGATACTCGCAGCCATTGATGCCCAGGATTTTGATCGGGTCGTCGTGCTCGTCATTCGCTGGTATGGCGGGATTCAACTGGGCACCGGCGGGCTGGCGAGGGCCTATGGCGGAGGCGCCAACAAATGCCTGCAGCAGGCCGATCGAGTGCCGCTGATCAATCGCGTGTCGCTGCAATTCGACTGCAGCTTCAGCGAGCTGGTGCTGATAAAGCTGCGAGTGGCCGAGCTAAACGGTCTTGTGGAGGAAGAGCGCTTCAACGCCAACGGTGTCACGCTCTCGATTGCCCTGGCTCCCGAGCAGATTGAAACCCTTCAGCGCCAGCTTTCCGACATCAGTCGCGGACGAATCGTGTTGCAGCCGCCGCAGTAATCAACCCACGGACAGATCGACGCCTTCCTCGCTAAAGCCGGTCCTGCGAGCGAACGCGACAGCTGTAACCGGCTGTGGCGTTTGCCCACATCTACTGTGCATCCGCCTGTGGACAAGCTGAGCATACCCCGTCGCAGGCCTTGATCCATATGGCTTTGCGAAGGTTGATCACTTTTTAGCCAAAACACTGTGCTGTGGGTAAATCCAGCGATAAAACAGGACGTTAGCGCCATTTATGCCAACGTGGCACTCCTTTCGAGCGGCTTCCATTACCAATCCACAACTACCCACATTAGCTGTGGAGCATTCTGTGGATAACCCGTGCAAGCCTTCGCGGGCTGCTGAATCCACGGAGTGTTGGGTGAGCTGGATGTTTTTTATACAGACACACATCGTGGCAGGATTGAGCGTGCGCCATCCTATTTGCCTGACATTCATATCGGAAACGTCCCCTCACATATGTCGTCAGCCTCTGTCATCCTCTGCCGCTAACTTATGCGCCTCGTGGCAATACAGCGCTTCAGGAAACAAAATTCTCGACACGTGGCGATGTCCACCCATTGAGTGAAATTTTTCGTTTGTCTGTACAGGAGTCATTTCAATGTCCACCCCTAAAACAGCCCTAATCATCGGCGCTTCGCGCGGCCTTGGCCTTGGACTGGTGAAACGTTTCGCGGAACTCGGCTGGGCAGTCACCGCCACTGTCCGCGATGCCCAGAAGGCCGACGAGCTGAAAGCACTGCCGAATGTCCAGTTGCAGACACTGGACATCGATGAGCAATCGTCCCTCGAAGTGCTCACCCACAACCTCAAGGGCCAGACGTATGACCTGCTGTTCGTCAACGCCGGCGTGATGGGCCCGATGCATCCGAACCCCACCGACGCCACCGCTGGCGAACTGGGTCAGCTGTTTCTCACCAACGCCGTCGCGCCGATCCGCCTGGCCAAACGCTTCGTCGACCAGATCCGTCCCGAGACTGGCGTGATCGCGTTCATGAGCTCGGTGCTCGGCAGCGTCACCATGCCGGACGCGCCGGAGATGGCGTTGTACAAAGCCAGCAAAGCCGCGCTGAACTCAATGACCAATACTTTCGTGACGCAGTTGGGCGAGAACAAACCCACCGTGCTGTCGATGCATCCGGGTTGGGTCCGTACGGCGATGGGCGGTGAAGGCGCTGACATCGACGTCGAAACCAGCGTGCGCGGGATTGTCGAGCAGCTTGAGCGATTTGCAGGGAAAGGTGGTCACCACTTTGTGAACTACAAGGGTGAGACGATTCCCTGGTGATCGCGATGCAAGTCGCGGCAGTATGAGCTGTCGTGACTTGCCCACACCCGCCGCAACACTCTAGAATCCGCCCTCGCCTCGCAGCGCACTCGATGCTGCGGCGACCCTGGATCAGCAGACAGGGCAACACTGAGCTGGCGACCTGAACCCACTTTCAGAGGAGCCGGCCAATGCCCGCGATCCGTACCTGGTTGAAAAATCCCCTTGCCGTTTTCACGGCCAATGATCTCGATGCTCGTGGCGGCCTGGTGGTCGAAGGCGGGGTTATCGTTGAGATGCTCCCGCTGGGACAACAGCCTACACAGCCTTGCGATCACGTATTCGATGCACGCGAGCATGTCCTGCTCCCTGGCCTGATCAACACGCACCACCACTTCTATCAAACCCTGACCCGAGCCTGGGGCCCGGTGGTCAATCAGCCGTTGTTCCCCTGGCTGAAAACCCTGTACCCGGTGTGGGCGCGGCTAACGCCGGAAAAACTCGCACTGGCCAGTAAGGTCGCCCTGACCGAGTTGCTGCTGTCGGGCTGCACCACCGCCGCCGACCACCATTATTTGTTCCCTCAGGGTCTGGAAGACGCCATCGATGTGCAGGTGGAAAGTGTTCGCGAGCTGGGAATGCGCGCAATGCTGACGCGGGGTTCGATGACCCTGGGCGAGGCAGACGGCGGCCTGCCACCCCAGCAAACCGTCCAGCAGGGCCAGGTGATTCTCGATGACAGCGTGCGTCTGATCGACACCTATCATGAGCGGGGTGACGGTGCCCAGATTCAGATTGCGCTGGCACCGTGCTCGCCGTTTTCGGTGACGACTGAGATCATGGCCGAAAGCGCGGCCCTTGCCGAAAAACACGACGTACGTCTGCACACGCATCTGGCTGAGACTCTCGACGAAGAGGACTTCTGCCTGCAGCGCTTCGGCCTGCGCACGGTGGATTATCTGGACAGCGTCGGCTGGCTCGGCCCTCGTACCTGGCTGGCCCACGGCATTCATTTCAACAGCGAAGAGATCACGCGCCTCGGCCAGGCGGGCTCCGGGGTCTGTCATTGTCCGAGTTCGAACATGCGCCTCGCGTCAGGCATCTGCCCCACGCTGGACCTGCTTGCGGCGGGCGCGCCGATCGGTCTGGGGGTCGACGGTTCTGCGTCAAATGACGCCTCGAACATGATGCTTGAAGCCAAACAGGCGTTGTACCTCCAGCGGTTGCGCTATGGGGCGAAAAAAATCACGCCGGAGCTGGCGTTAGGCTGGGCGACCAAGGGCTCGGCGCAATTGCTGGGTCGGCATGACATCGGCGAGTTGGCCGTGGGTAAACAGGCTGATCTGGCGCTGTTCAAGCTGGACGAGTTGCGCTTCTCCGGCAGTCACGATCCGATTTCAGCGTTGCTGCTGTGCGGCGCTGATCGCGCAGATCGGGTGATGATCGGCGGCAAATGGCGGGTGATTGACGGTCAGGTCGAAGGGCTCGATCTGAAGGAGCTGATTGCAGATCATCGCCAGGCGGCTGCGGAATTGATCAGGGGCTGATAGGCCATTACAGCAGTGGGGAAGTCAAACTGCTGACTCCCCTGCTGCTAGCTTTAAGCCGAACCTGATCTATAACCCCATCAACGACAGCATGATGAAGGTGGCAAACAGCACGAAATGCGTCATGCCTTCGATGGCGTTGGTTTCGCCGTCGTTGAGGTTGATGGCGCAGACCAGCAGGGTGACGAAAATCATCACGGTCTGCACCGGCGTCATCGCCATCTGGAACGCCTGGCCGCTGTATAGCGCCATGCCTTCCATGACAGGTACGGTCAGGATCACCGTCGACAACGAGGCACCGAGGGCGATGTTGACCACCGACTGCATGCGGTTGGCCAGCGCGGCTCGCAGTGCGGTCAGGATCTCCGGCGCTGCCGAAATGGCCGCCACCAGAATCGCCGTCATGACAGGCGGCGCGCCGCTGCCTTCAAGACCCAGATCAACGGTTTTCGACATGACCTCGGCCAACGCGCCAATAACCACCACACCGAAGACCAGCGTCGCGATCGAGCGCGTCAGGTTGACTGGCTCGTGCGTTTCCTCGGCCTCACCCTTGCGGCGCTTCTTGTCCGGGTAGCTGTAGCTGAAGAAGTAGCTGTGCGGCCCGACCTGCATGCGCAGGAACAGTGCATAAAGCAGAATCATCGCGCCGATGGTGAAAGCCGAATACAGCTTCCACTTCCCTTCCGGAATGAATTCAGGCACCACCATCGACACCGCCATGGCAGTCAGAATCATCACGCTGTAAGACCGCGCGGAGTCATCGTTGTAGGACTGTTCACCGTGCTTGAGGCCGCCCATCAATGCGGCGAGACCCAGAATCCCGTTGATGTCGAGCATCACAGCCGAGTAGATGGTGTCCCGTACCAGCGTGGGTGAAGGTTCGTTGCTCATCATGATCGCCAGAATCACGACCTCGACCAGCACCGCTGACAGCGTCAGAATCATCGTGCCGTAGGGATCACCGACCTTCTCCGCCAACAGTTCGGCGTGGTGAGCCACCCGCAGCGAGGCGCAGATGATGAAGCCCACCAGGGCGATACCCGCTATCAGCGCGACGGTGTTTCCGTTGCTGAGCAATTGGTGTTCGTAGAAGTACGCGAAAAAGGTCGCAATGACCGCCAGTAGTAGAAACTTTTCCTGCTTGAGAATCGTGCCCATCGCTGCCTTTTAGCCCCTTGCGACCCTGGCCGCACATCCATGAAGTGAAATTTACTGAAGCGCTTGAGAGTATCGATGTAAACAAAGGTTTCAAGACAGGGTAGCAGCGGGTCGCGACACATCGTCGCGCCACCGCGACAAATTGCCATTTACCGGTCTGTGTTCCGGATATTCAGACGCCGAAAACGCCTGCGACTGCTGGGCCTCGCTGCCAGGACCGGTGGCAATGCAAGCCAAAGCAGCGTGTGAACCGTCCGGTCAGGTTTTATTCAGCCCGCGCGTCTGACTCTGTAGAATGCCCGCCATTGCACCTTACGAGACAAAGCCCATGTACGACTGGTTGAACGCCCTGCCCAAGGCAGAACTGCACCTGCATCTGGAGGGCTCGCTAGAGCCGGAACTGTTGTTCGCTCTGGCTGAGCGCAACAAGATCGCCCTACCCTGGGCGGACGTCGAAACCCTGCGCAAGGCCTACGCGTTCAATAATCTGCAGGAGTTTCTCGACCTGTATTACCGCGGTGCCGACGTGCTGCGTACCGAGCAGGACTTTTACGACCTGACCTGGGCTTACCTGGAGCGCTGCAAGGCGCAGAACGTCATTCACACCGAACCGTTCTTCGACCCTCAGACCCACACCGACCGCGGTATTCCTTTTGAAGTCGTGCTTAACGGCATCGCCGGCGCCTTGAAAGACGGCAAGGAAAAACTCGGCATCGGCAGTGGCCTGATCCTGAGCTTCCTGCGCCATTTGAGCGAAGACGAAGCGCAGAAGACCCTCGACATGGCCCTGCCCTACCGCGACACCTTCGTCGCCGTCGGCCTGGACAGCTCGGAAATGGGCCATCCGCCGAGCAAGTTCAAGCGCGTCTTCGACCGTGCTCGCGGTGAGGGCTTCCTGACCGTTGCCCACGCAGGTGAAGAAGGTCCGCCGGAGTACATCTGGGAAGCACTGGATTTGCTGAAGATCCAGCGTATCGATCACGGCGTGCGCGCCATCGAGGACGAGCGCCTGATGCAGCGCATCATCGATGAGCAAATCCCCCTGACGGTCTGCCCGCTGTCCAACACCAAGCTCTGCGTTTTCGAGCACATGGGTCAGCACAACATTCTCGACATGCTTGAGCGCGGCGTGAAAGTGACCGTCAACTCCGATGACCCGGCGTACTTCGGTGGCTATGTGACCGAGAACTTCCACGCGCTGCACACCCATCTGGGCATGACTCAGGATCAGGCCAGACGTCTGGCGCAAAACAGCCTCGATGCCCGTCTGATCAAGCCCTGATCAAACACGCCCCTTGATCAGCAACCGCGTGTGGATGCTCTGCTCCACACGCCCAGCTCCCTCTGGGAGCATCACGCCGCCGAGGCGATTTTGCTGATTTCTCGCTGACCATTGGATGAGACCTGCAACGTGGAGGCCTCCTCGGTCGTCCGCAGCCAACCCAGCTGCATAAACAACTGCAAAAGCCCCGCCCCCAATGCGCCGCCGAGGTGTGGGCTGCTTTCATGACAGTCAACACAGGCGCACACGGCTTCGCGTCGTCTGTGGGCCAGCGCGGGAATGAAAATCCCCCGTTCGGCAAAGCGCGAGATGCCGACGCTGGTGACTTCCAGCCGGTGTTCGGATTGTTCGATCCAGCCCGCGCCCAGCATCCTCAAATACAGCTCCGCACCCATTTCGCCGCCAAGATGATCCGCGCAGACACTGGCGCGGCACAACGGAAGGGGCGGCAACGGTTGCGCCATGCTGCGGCTGATCAGATCCGCGCTGACCATGGACGCACTGACCAGCGCCTGGACCGCAGTCCGGACTTCCGGAGCGGCCAGCCTGAAATACCGTTTGCGGGCGCGGACTTCATGGCGCAGCAATCCGCCAGCGGCAAGGCGCGCCAAGTGTGCACCGGCAGAAGAAGTGGAAAGACCCACTAGCGAGGCTACCTCATTGGCCGCCCGCGATGTTCCGTCCATCAGTGCCCACACGATCGCGCTGCGTTTAGGGTCGGCGAGCAATGCAGCGATCTGGCTGATGCAAGGTACATATTCCATGTCTTCACTCCCTGTTGAACATTATCTAAGCGGCCCGGCACCGGTGCGCAGGTCGAAGCGTTGGCTTGGCCTGGTGTGGCTTGGCGCGTAATCACGGGCGTAATCAATTGAAAGCGCCGGGCCATTGCTGTGGTGAACCATCATCGGTGTTTACGGCGAAAACAGACATTGATTTAAATCACGTCATACAAACTCTGATTACTGGAACTTGCAGGTCATACAGATAGTTTCGCCCGAGCAATACAGATAGATGACAAGAATTAAATCGGATCCATGACGGCGCTTAGTATAAGACCTGCGGCCGATCGGCGGATCAACTTGTCCATTGCTTAGCCCTTTGTTTGTGGGCCGTATTGGCAAATGTTCAGCACAATCCGGCAGACCCCATGCTACGCAGACTTAGCCGGATAGCCGTAGCCCCTTGAAGGACGGGCATTTGCGCGGACAGGAGCCGTTCGTGAATTCGGCGCCAGGGCGATTGCCTACGCTGAAAACTCCTGAGGACTTCAAGAAAATAAGCTGCTCAAGGGACGTGCCAGAAGTGAAGTCCTCTCGATCCAGCATGAGACCAAGTTGAGAGTTTTTAACCGCTGTAAGAAGTTTCCAATTCCGAAGTAGTAAACGGCTGTATATAACACGCTCTTTTCAACAGGCTGAACATGCTTGTACAGGTACTCCTTAAACCCGGTAAATATCGGCAACGCGTTAACGTTGCCGACGTCGGTTAGATCCGCACATCCGCGTGGGGAGTCAGCGCATCTCGCTTCTGCTGCGCCCGGCGTGTAACAACCGAAAGCGTCACAGCCAGAACGCCGCACAGCGTAATAACGGTCGCCATTGGCACGGCCGTTCCGTCATGCAGTACGCCCACCAGCGCTGCCGCGCCCGCAGCGACACTGAACTGCAAGCACCCCAACAAGGCCGACGCGCTGCCCGCACGTTTGCCCTGCCCACTCATCGCGCACGCCGAAGCGTTGGGAATGATGCAGCCGAGGCTGGCGATATAGATGAACAGCGGAATCAGCAGCGGCCACAGCTTTTCGGTATGCAGGGAGGCGATGGTCAGCAGAACAAGGGCGGCAGCGAGATAGATCCAGACAGTCCGCGACAGCAACCATGCCGGACCATAGCGCCCGACGAGTCGAGCGTTCACTTGGGCGATGAGGATGAACCCGGCAGCGTTGATGCCGAACAACCAACCGTAGTGTTCCGCCGGGACGCCGTAGAGCTTGATGAAAACGAAAGGTGAGCCTGCGATGTAGGAAAACATCCCGGCCATCGCGATGCCGCCAGTGAGCGCGTGGCCCAGAAAGATCCGGTCGCCCAGCAGGTTCCAGTACGACCCGAGCGCGCCCGAGAGGGGCAGTCGCGGATGGCCGACCGGCATGCTTTCCGGCAAGCCCCTGAAAACCGCCACTGCAGTGAGTGCGCTGAACACCGTCAAGGTCAGGAAGATGGCCTGCCAACCCACGACGTTGACCAACAGCCCGCCGAGCATCGGGGCCAGAATCGGCGCCAGGCCCATGACCAGCATCAATTGCGAGAACACCTTGGCTGAGTCAACCGGTGAGCATTTGTCGCTGACGATCGCCCGCGACAGCACCATACCGGCACATCCCCCCAACGCCTGTACAAAGCGGGCAGCAATCAGCCATTCAAGAGAAGGCGCCAAGGCGCACGCCAGCGATGCGAGGGTGAACAAGCCGACGCCAAACAACAGCGGGATCCGACGGCCGAAGCGATCGGCAATCGGGCCGTAGGCGAGTTGGCCGATGCTCAGGCCGAGGAAATAAGAGGCCAGGGTCAGCTGAACGTGTTTCTCGTCCGTGCCGAATGCCAAAGCGATGGCCGGGAAACCTGGCAGGTAAAAGTCGATGGCCAACGGGCCAAAGGCGCTGAGTGCGCCGAGGATCAGAATCGTTCTGAGGTTCATCAATCTTCCTAAACGGTTTTGCGCAGCGCGACAGTTTAACAACCTTGAATCAGCGCGGCCCGCTCACAGAAAAATTACCGGAAGTTTTTTCAATACGTCGTCGCGGGGTGAAAAAGGGGGAACTTATTGCACGTGACCGAGCATCGGTTAATGGATTTCCTACAGCGTTTTTACCAATAACTCACAGAAGCGCTTCTAAACTTTTCTCAAGCAGTGAGGAAATCAAAATGAATGCGCGATGGGTTGTGCTGTGGTGCGTTGTCGTTGTCGCCGGATGTCAGTCTACCCACGACCAGCTATTGGCCGAAGGTTACCCACCGGCATTCGCTGACGGTTTTCAGGATGGGTGCGGAAGCGGGCGGCAGTCCATCGACGTGATCAAAGGGCAATTCAAAAAGGACGTGCCCCGCTATCTGCGTGACACCTTGTACGCACAAGGCTGGTCAGATGGATTTCGTCAGTGCCAGGCCCAACTTGCCAACAGCAATGTTCAGGATCAGGGCCGCGACAGCATCTGGAATGACCGCGACCGCGACTGGGACCATCAAAGGGCCCAAGACGCCGCCAAAGCCTACCGCTCTCATTGAACGCCAGTTGCGTCTACATAACGGGTGAAACTATCGGGCACCCACCATGGCCCAATGTGACTAAGCCATGAACAGGAGCCCCGCCATGAGTCGCGCCTTCGTCAACGAAGACAACGCCGCCGCGCAAATCGACCCGCCGGTTGAACGGCAGATCAGCGTCCAGACCAATTACGTCACCCAGCGCGGCCTCGATCAATTGCATGATCAGGTTGAGCAACTGCAAGCGCAATACAGCGAACAGAACGCCCGGGGTGATGAGGCAGACAAGCAGCGCATGGCCGAAATCGAGCGCGACCTGCGTTATTTCAACCAGCGCCTGCAGAGCGCCCAAGTGGTCAGCAGCGCGTCAGATGACAAGGTTCAGATTGGCAGTTGGGTAACTTTTGCCGACGAGGACAATGTCGAACAACGCGTGCAGTTGGTCGGCGAGGATCAGGCCGATGCGGGCAGTCAACTGATCAACTGGGCGTCGCCGCTAGGCAAGGCATTGCTGGGCGCCAAGGTCGGAGACGAAGTCACCTGGCAGCGGCCGGTCGGCGATGCAGTCATTGAGGTCATACGCATTGAGGCTGGCGACTGACTCACTCGACTGACAATCAGTCAGACACAAAAAACGGAGCCCGAAGGCTCCGTTTTTTTTATGCCACCAACCCGAATCAGGCCAGTTTCTTGTGACGCACGCGGTGCGGCTGCGCGGCTGCATCGCCGAGGCGTTTCTTGCGATCGGCTTCGTATTCGGTGTAGTTGCCTTCGAAGAACACGGCTTGGGAATCGTCTTCGTACGCGAGGATGTGAGTCGCCACGCGGTCAAGGAACCACCGATCGTGAGAGATCACAATGGCGGCGCCCGGGAAGTCCAACAGGGCTTCTTCGAGGGAACGCAGGGTTTCAACGTCGAGGTCGTTTGACGGTTCGTCGAGCAGCAGGACGTTGCCACCCTCCTTCAACGTCAGCGCCAGGTGCAGACGACCGCGCTCACCGCCAGACAGGTCCTTCACGAACTTCTGCTGATCGCCGCCCTTGAAGTTGAAACGGCCGACATAGGTGCGCGAAGGGATTTCGTAGTTGCCGATCTTGATCTGATCGGAGCCGTCGGAAATCTGCGCGAACACGGTCTTGCTGCCGTCCAGATCGTCGCGGCTCTGATCGACGCACGCCAGTTGCACGGTCTCGCCGACTTCGATGGAGCCGGAGTCGGGTTGCTCCTTACCCATCAGCATGCGGAACAGTGTCGACTTACCGGCGCCGTTACCGCCGATCACACCCACGATGGCGCCTTTAGGCATGGAGAACGACAGGTTGTCGATCAGCACGCGATCGCCGTAGCCCTTGGTGACGTTTTTGAATTCGATGACCTTGTCGCCCAGACGCGGACCGGCCGGGATGTAGATCTCATTGGTTTCGCTGCGCTTCTGGAATTCCTGAGACTGAAGCTCTTCGAAGCGTTGCAGACGGGCCTTGGATTTCGACTGGCGCGCCTTGGCACCTTTACGGACCCACTCGAGCTCTTCTTTCATGGCCTTTTCATGGGCCGACTGCTGCTTGGATTCGGCCGCCAGACGGTCGGATTTGGCTTCAAGCCAGCCGGAATAGTTGCCTTCGTACGGAATGCCCGCGCCACGGTCGAGTTCCAGAATCCAGCCGGCGACGTTGTCGAGGAAGTACCGGTCGTGCGTGATCGCAACCACGGTGCCCGGGAAATCGTGCAGGAAATGCTCGAGCCAGGCGACGGAATCGGCGTCCAGGTGGTTGGTCGGTTCGTCGAGCAGCAGCATGTCGGGGGCGGACAGCAACAGGCGGCACAGAGCCACGCGGCGTTTCTCACCACCGGACAGGTGTTCGACCTTGGCATCCCAGGCTGGCAGACGCAGCGCATCGGCGGCGACTTCCAGCTGGCGCTCAAGGTTGTGGCCATCGCTGGCCTGCAGGATCGACTCGAGCTTGGCCTGTTCGGCCGCCAGCTTGTCGAAATCAGCGTCCGGCTCGGCGTAAGCGGCATAGACTTCGTCCAGACGCGTTTGAGCGTCCTTAATAACGCTGACCGCTTCTTCGACCACTTCACGTACGGTCTTGGTCGGGTCGAGCTGCGGCTCCTGCGGCAAGTAGCCGATGTTCAGCTCAGGCATCGGGCGCGCTTCGCCGTCAAACTCGGTGTCAACGCCGGCCATGATTTTCAGCAGCGTGGATTTACCCGAACCGTTGAGGCCGAGGACGCCGATCTTGGCGCCGGGGAAAAACGAGAGGGAGATGTTTTTCAGGATTTCCCGCTTCGGCGGAACAACTTTGCTCAGCCGATGCATGGTAAAGACGTATTGAGCCATGGAATGAAAACCTGGAGTGAGACTGTGAATAAAGGCGCGAGCTTGGTGCTGCGTCGGAAAAAATGCGTTTATCTTCGCGCCGCAACTTGCCGTAGCGCGATTCCGGGCCTTGAATTGATCAGAGCCAGACCGGCGCGGCAGGGACAAACTTCCGAGGGCCGGTATTAAAGCTGGAGCAATGCTTGCAGGCCTTTTGAATCATGCAAGCATGCCGTGCAGAAACCGGCGCGTCGCGCGTGGCGCAAAGCTACCCGAATGCACGCAACAGGGCAAACCGTCCGGCCCATTAGCGCTGGCACTTAGCCACAGCTCGGTGGCATGCTAGCCGCCTTTTGCGCACCGGGCTTATAGTGCGTCTCGCACATGTTGATTCAGTCCAGTAGTCAGGATCACAGTTTGCTCAAACCGACCCCCATCTCACCCCTGCGCCCATCCGATAGCGCAACGACCGTGCCTTTGCGAGGCGTGCTCAGAGGTGCGCTCGCGGTCCTGGTCCTGATGATGTTGATGCTGTTGTTATGGCAGATGATCGAACAGTTCCAGCAGTCTCAGGAACGTCAGCACAAGCGCAGCATCGACTACAGCGTGCAGCTCGCCGACCGGTTGAGCCTGAACATGGCCCTCAACGCGCAGGTCGCGCTGAATGTGCTGGACGGAGCACGCGACCCTTCGCAATCCGCAGACGAATCAGCGGCAGTGCTGGCGAGTCTGCGTCAGTCCATGCCAGCAGTGAAAAGCCTGGTCTGGCTCGACAGCGATGGGAATGTCACCGCCGACAGCGATGGCGAGACCCGTGACGTAGGCTTTTTGACCCAGATGCATTCGGTCATTCAGGGTCACCCACACTTTTATGCCAACGACCCGGGGGCAGCGACGTTCTATCTGTTCATCCGTCAGCCCGGCGCTGGCAATGAACGCTACTGGGCGCTGCGGCTTAGACCTGAACTACTGAAATCCCTGACCCGCCAGAGCGATCTGGATTACCAGCCCGTCTGGCTGTTGGAGGACATCAGCAATCGCCGCCCCCTCTACAAAAACCTGCTTGATGCCGATCAGTCCACCGAGCGTCAATTGCAGACAGTGCTGCTGCAACCCCTGGCCCACAGCGACTGGCAACTGCGCGGCTTGTTCGACCCGCAGAAAGCCCGCCAGACGCTGCTCTTCCCGCTGATCGGGAAATGCCTGCTCGCCCTGTTCTGTTCCATCATTCCGTTGTTTGCGCTGCGCAGCCTGCGCCGCCGGCAACTTCAGTTGCATCAAAGCCGTCGCCGCTACAAAGACATATTTGAAGGCACCGGCGTTGCGCTATGCGTACTGGACCTCTCCGGTCTGCCGGCTCATCTCAGGCACCTGCAAGTGAACAGCGGCGAAGAACTGAACGCGCGCCTGATCAGCCAGCCCGAGCAAATCAGCGGCCTGCTTCAGCAGTTGCGCATCACCGAGGTCAATCAGGTCGCCGCTCAACTGTTGCGCGCAGAATCGGCACAGCATGTCTGGCAGCAACTGATCGAAGGTTGCCCTCGCGCTCGAAACGGCATCGGTCTGCAGATACTCCAGGCCGTCCTCGACGGGCAACGTCAGCTGGAGCTCGAAATTCTGCTCCCTGGTGCGCAGGGCGGTGACCAACACGTGTGGCTGGTCATGCGCCTGCCCGAGCAGCTCGAAGACTTGAATGCCGTCATTCTCAGCATCAGCGATTTCACCAACCGCAAGCAGGCCGAGCTGTCGTTGCAGGAGCGGGAGCAGTTCTGGTCGGATGTCGTGCGTACCGTCCCGGATTATCTGTGCGTTCTGGATGCGGTGACGCGGCGGATCATTTACAGCAACCACAACATGGGCCTCGCCCTGGGCTATGAGGCGGCCGAGCTGGATGAGATGGGCGAGCTTTTCTGGGAAACGCTGCTGCACCCGGACGATATCGGTGCGTATGAGCAGTTGCGCCTTGTACGCACTGAGCATGGCCGCAGCGACCTGATCCAGTGCCAGCTGCGGTTCCGCACCCGACGCGGCGACTGGCGTCGTTTCGAGATCCGTGAACAGGCGCTGGCGGCGGACAATGACGGCCAGATCGGACGCATTGTCGGCGTCGCCAAGGACATCACCGATCAAGTGGACGCCAGCCAGTCCCTGCGCGAAAGCGAGCAGCGTTACCGGATGCTGGCAGAGAGCATCAGCGACGTCATTTTCTCGACCGATCGCCTTTTGCTGGCCAACTACATCAGCCCCTCGGTCAATACGGTGCTGGGTTACAGCGCCGAGTGGATTCTGCTAAATGGCTGGAAGGCGATCATCGCCAACCCGCAGCAGCTCAGCGGCTTTTATGCGCTGCTGCAGCGGATCAGTAAAGCGCTGAAAAAGCCCGAAGCGCTGGCGGACCTGCGCAGCGAGATCCCTACGCAATTGTTCCTGTTCGATTGCCTGCGCGCGGATGGCCGCAAGATTCCTGTGGAGCTGCGTCTGGTTCTGGTGTGGGATGAATCCGGAACTTTTGAGGGCGTTCTGGGCGTAGCACGTGATGTCAGTCAGCAGCGGCGCGCCGAAAAAGACCTGCGCATGGCGGCCACGGTATTCGAACACTCGACGTCGGCCATTCTGATCACTGACCCTGCGGGTTATATCGTGCAGGCCAACGACGCCTTTACGCGGGTCAGTGGCTACGCCGTGTCGCAGGTGCTGGATCAACTGCCGATGATGCTGACCGTCGAAAATCAGCAGGCAGCGCACCTGGGTTACATCCTCAAACAGCTGAGCCAGCGCGGCAGTTGGGAGGGTGAATTGTGGCTCAAGCGTCGCGACGGCGAGCACTACCCGGCATGGGTCGGGATTACCGCCGTGCTCGACGATGAAGGCGACCTGGCCAGCTACGTGTGCTTCTTCAGCGACATCAGCGAGCGCAAGGCGAGCGAGCAGCGCATCCATCGGCTGGCTTATTACGACGCACTGACGCATCTACCCAACCGCACGCTGTTTCAGGACCGTTTGCACAGCGCGTTGCAACATGCCGAGCGTCAACACACGTGGGTGGTGTTGATGTTTCTCGACCTCGATCGCTTCAAGCCGATCAACGACTCGTTGGGCCACGCCGCCGGCGACCGCATGCTCAAGGAAATGGCCTTGCGCCTGCTTGGATGCGTTGACGAAGACGACACTGTTGCGCGCATGGGCGGCGACGAATTCACCCTGCTGCTGCAACCTCGCCCCACCCAACAGGCCGCGCTGAACCGGGCGATTCATGTGGCCGAACAGATTCTTGCCAGCCTGGTGAAACCCTTCGTGCTGGAGGGCCGCGAGTTCTTCGTCACGGCCAGTATCGGCATCGCGCTGAGCCCGCAGGATGGTAACGAACTCAGCCAGTTGATGAAGAACGCCGACACGGCGATGTACCACGCCAAGGAACGCGGCAAGAACAACTTCCAGTTTTATCAGGCCGACATGAACGCCACCGCCCTTGAGCGTCTGGAGCTGGAAAGTGACCTGCGCCATGCTCTGGAGCAGGGCGAGTTCACGCTGTATTACCAACCACAGTTCAGTGGTGACGGCAAACGTCTGACCGGCGCCGAGGCCTTGCTGCGATGGCGTCACCCGCGTCGCGGCCTGGTGCCGCCGGTGGAATTCATCCCGGTGCTCGAGGAGCTCGGGCTGGTGGTCGAAGTCGGCGAGTGGGTGCTCAAGGAGGCGTGCCGCCAGTTGCGCGAGTGGCATCTGGCGCGGGTCCGCGTGCCGAAGGTGTCGGTCAACATTTCTGCACGGCAGTTTTCGGACGGCCAGTTGGGCACGCGCATCGCCGGTATTCTGCAGGAAATCGGCCTGCCGCCCGCCTGCCTCGAGCTGGAACTGACCGAGAGCATCCTGATGCGTGAGGTGAGCGAAGCCATGCAGATTCTGGCCGGGCTCAAGCGGCTGGGCCTGAGCATCGCAGTCGATGACTTCGGCACCGGCTACTCGTCGCTGAATTACCTGAAGCAGTTCCCCATCGACGTGTTGAAGATCGACCGCACGTTCGTCGATGGCCTGCCATCCGGCGAACAGGACGCGCAGATCGCCCGGGCGATCATCGCCATGGCCCATAGCCTCAATTTGTCGGTGATTGCCGAGGGCGTGGAAACCCACGAGCAGCTGGAGTTTCTGCGTGAACACGGCTGCGATGAAGTGCAGGGCTACCTGTTCGGCCGCCCCATGCCGGCGACGCGGTTCGAGGCTCAGTTCAGCAACGATGCGCTGTTTATGCTCGACTGACGCGAGTTGCAAGCTTCAAGCGGCAAGCTACAAGCAGAAGCCGCCCCGCATTCAGCTTGAAGCTTACGGCTTGAGGCTTGAGGCTTGAGGCTTGCATCGCGCTCATCACGCACATGACCCGCTTTCATATGCCAGATAAAACCCGATGGGTTAGAATGCCCCCCTTTTCTACTGCCCGATCCCCGAGGACCGCCATGTTCAGCCGCAATTTGACCATCGCCAAGTACGACGCCGACCTGTACGCCGCCATGGAACAGGAAGCCAAGCGTCAGGAAGATCACATCGAGCTGATCGCCTCGGAGAACTACACCAGTCCGGCAGTCATGGAAGCCCAGGGCTCGGTTCTCACCAACAAATACGCTGAAGGCTACCCAGGCAAGCGTTACTACGGTGGCTGCGAATACGTCGACATCGTCGAGCAACTGGCCATTGATCGCGCCAAGCAACTGTTCGGCGCCGATTACGCCAACGTCCAGCCACACGCAGGCTCCCAAGCCAACAGCGCGGTATATCTGGCGCTGCTCAATGCTGGCGACACCATCCTCGGCATGAGCCTGGCCCACGGCGGTCACCTGACCCACGGCGCCAGCGTTTCTTCGTCGGGCAAGCTGTATAACGCCGTTCAGTACGGCATCGACGGCAACGGCCTGATCGATTACGACGAAGTCGAGCGTCTGGCCGTCGAGCACAAACCGAAAATGATCGTTGCCGGTTTCTCGGCCTACTCGCAGATCCTCGACTTCCCGCGTTTCCGCGCTATCGCTGACAAAGTCGGCGCCTACCTGTTCGTCGACATGGCGCACGTGGCCGGTCTGGTCGCTGCAGGCGTTTACCCGAACCCGGTCCCCTTCGCTGACGTCGTTACCACCACCACCCACAAAACCCTGCGCGGCCCGCGCGGTGGCCTGATCCTGGCGCGCGCCAACGCCGACATCGAGAAGAAGCTGAACTCCGCTGTCTTCCCGGGTGGCCAGGGCGGTCCTCTGGAGCACGTCATCGCGGCCAAGGCAATCTGCTTCAAGGAAGCACTGCAGCCTGAGTTCAAGACCTACCAGGAACAAGTGGTGAAAAACGCCAAGGCCATGGCCGGTGTGTTCATCGAGCGCGGTTTCGACGTGGTCTCCGGCGGTACTGAAAACCACCTGTTCCTGCTGTCGCTGATCAAGCAGGACATCTCCGGCAAAGACGCCGACGCCGCACTGGGCAAAGCGTTCATCACCGTGAACAAGAACTCCGTGCCGAACGATCCACGCTCCCCGTTCGTCACCTCCGGCCTGCGCTTTGGCACTCCGGCCGTGACCACTCGGGGCTTCAAGGAAGCAGAGTGCAAGGAATTGGCCGGCTGGATCTGCGACATCCTGGCAGACCTGAACAACGAAGCGGTGATCAACGCCGTACGTGAGAAGGTCCAGGCCATCTGCGCCAAGCTGCCGGTTTACGGCGCTTGATAGCGGTTGGTTGATGTGAAAAAGCCCGGCTTGTTAGCCGGGCTTTTTGTTGAGGCTGTCTCCTCGTATCTGCTTCTTGTCTACGTCGAAGAGGCGCAAGTCATCAGGAGTTAGGGCTGAGATTTCGATGGTCTTTCAATCAAGAACTGGCTATACGCTTCCCTGCTTTAGACGCAGGTAGAGCACGGTCATTGCAGAAAGAAGAACTATCGCGGAATAAAAGAAAAATTTGATCCAGAACCGAAAGTGGCCAGGAAGCTTCTGAAGCTTGTACGGTGGAATGACTTCCTGCTTTTTAAATGCACCCGGCATGATCAAGATCATCGTAATGAACGACTCGCGCATTCTTCGGCCCAGCCAAGTATCACCGTAATAGTCTGCATGTAAGCCGATCATCTCGATGTCGGAAAGATAATCTTCAATGCGCTCCATGTATTTCAAGAAAAAGATATGAGACGAGACCAAGTGGATGAAGATCAAAACGAATTCTATCAGCGTCAACCAAATAGCCGCGTCGTATGAAATCAGGGTGTCCATTCGTAGAGCTTCTCCCCAAGAAGTTCGCCACCTGCTTCGCCCATTGTGCCGCTTGCATAGGCTAAAGCCCCGCCGGCAATAATTCCGCAACCTAACGCAGCTAGCCCCAAGGTAGGCGCACCAAACACAGCCAGACACACCACCGGCCCGGCTACTGCCCCTACTTCCCCCCCGGCAAGTCCGAGTAGCACGCCACCCGCTAACTTTGCTCCCTCAACGTAATGAGCCCGTGTACATAACTCTTCACGTCCCGTAGAACAGGCTTCCTTAATCTCCAGCGCGGTTGATGCGATATTCAACCCAATCCCAACCGCCGTCCCATGCTTCAACAACTTCGCCACCTTGGCGACTTTCGCAATTCGTGCGGCGTAGCCCTGTATCTCCCCGGTGCGCAGATAACTCTTGGTCGATAGCCCCAGCATCTTTTTCAGTGGGCCTTTTTTAGTCAACCCAGTCCCCCAGCGGGCGATACCTTCCAGCTGAACATCCAGCCTGGCAAACAGCACTCGCCGTTGATTGATGAATTCCTGGCGGGCGATGGGCGTGCCGCGTGCCAGCGACAGCTTGTACAGCCGCTCGATTTCTTGGAGGGTTTTCTGCACGCCGTTAAGGTGTTTACTCCAACTGCCTGTGGCGGCGCCGACGCCCAGCGATCCGTAACTGAGCATGTTCTGCATCAGGTCGTAGTTCTTGATCAGTTCGCTGCCCGAGCCTTTAACCTGTCGATGGACGTTCCGCGCCAGGTTCATCAGCTCGGTTTCTTCTGCCGTGAGGCTGCCCATCGAACCATCGCTGACAATCACCAGCTGGCCCGGCATAACCACTACATTGCGAATGTGCGCATTCAGCACATCAAACTTTGCGCTGCCGCCGACCCGAGCTTTGAGCGTGAAGTAGGTTTGTATGCGGTCATTGATGAACACGTAGGGCTTGGACATGAGGCTGCCCGTCCTTGCTTGACTTCAGATCCAGCAAGGATAGGGACGGGATGTAGGGTTTAGAAGCGTAGGGAGGGAGGTTGAAAGTACGATTCGGAACGGTCCTACGCAGGCGGCATAGCTCCTCTTACGGACCATTCCCGCACGCGATATCTAATCTGCAGCAACGCCTGCAAAGCCGGCCCGGATCTTCTCTTCCGGCAGTTCATCGGCAATGAACACGATCACGCTTTCGCGCTTTTCGCCATCCGCCCACTCCACATCGAAATCAAACCCGTACAGCTTCAACACCCCCTGAAAGACCAATTTGCGGTCTTCGCCGGCGATGTTCAGCACGCCTTTGTAGCGCAGCAGTTGTTTGCCGTGCTCTTCCAGCAGCTCGTTCATGAAGGTGCTGAGCCTGTCGATATCCAGCGGCTGGTCACTGCGCAGAACCAGGCTGCTGATGCGGTCGATGGAGCGGCCCGCCGGAGCCGCCGGGCGCAGGGTCATCCCGCCGATGTCAGCGTTCAGGTTGAAGCCGCGCACATCCAGCAACTCGGCCAGATCAATCTTGCCGTGCTCGACCACACGGATCGGCGCACGTCGGTTGATGCGGGTCAGTCGCTCGCTTAGTGCGTTGAAGGCCGCCTCATCCACCAGATCGGTCTTGCTCACCAGCAGACGATCTGCAAAGCCGATCTGCGCCTGGGCGATGGTCTGCTCCAGGTGCGTGTCGGCGTGGGCCGCGTCAACCAGCGTGATGATGCCGTCGAGGATGTAGCGCTCGCGCAGCTCCTCGTCGATAAAGAAGGTCTGCGCCACCGGTGCGGGGTCTGCCAGGCCGGTGCATTCGATGACCAGCCGATCGAAGGCGATCTCGCCACTGTCGAGGCGTTCCAGCAGCAGATACAGCGCTTTGGTGAGGTCGGTGTGAATGGTGCAGCAGACGCAGCCGTTGGACAGGGTCATCACCTGCACGGGCTCATCGCCCAGCAGCTGGGCGTCGACGCCGGCGTCACTGAATTCGTTCTCGATCACGGCGATCTTCAGGCCGTGCTCTTCTTTGAGCAGATGGCGCAGCAAAGTGGTTTTGCCGGCGCCGAGAAAGCCGCTGAGGATCGTGACGGGGATAGGTGTGAACAAAAAAAAGACCTCGATTCGCTGAAAAAAAACAGGAGTGAGGTTGCTGGCGATTCGAAATGTCAGTCAGTACAGCGGCGACTGAATCAGCGCATCGCGGGCAAGCTCACTCCTACATGACCCAGGGTCACATCATTAGCAACACTTGGGCCCGCCCTTCCCGCCGTAACGTGCGTCCTGGCGTTCCCGAAAGAACGCTTCGTAGGACATCACCGGCTTGTCCGGGTGAGTCTTCTGCATATGCTCAACGTAGTTGTCGTAATCCGGCATGCCCACCATGAGGCGAGCGGCCTGACCGAGATACTTACCCAGGCGACTCAGATCGTTGAACATAGGCAGCTCCTCGCGTTACAGCGCACTCAGTGGGTTTCCGGGAAAGCCTGGAACGGCGATTCCTTGTCGGTACGCTCTTTCTTGACCCACGCCGCCCGACCGACCTTCAACGCATAAAACAGAATGCTCAGGACCACGAACAGGAACAGCGTGGTCAGGGTGGCGTTGGTGTACGCGTTGAAGATCACATGCTGCATCTGATCCATGGTCTTGGCCGGGGCCAGCACCTGACCGGCGTCTGCAGCCGCGCTGTATTTCTTCGCCAGCGCCAGGAAGCCTACCGCAGGGCTCGGGTCGAACAGCTTGATGAAGCCTGCGGTCACGGTGCAGATCAGCAGCCATGAAGCCGGCAGGATGGTGACCCAGACGTACTGCTGACGCTTCATTTTGATCAGCACAACCGTCGCCAGCATCAGCGCGATACCCGCGAGCATCTGGTTGGAGATACCGAACAGTGGCCACAACGTGTTGATCCCGCCCAGCGGATCGATCACGCCTTGATACAGCAGATACCCCCACAGCGCAACGCAACCACCGGTACCGATGGCGTTGGCGGTCCAGGACTCGGTGCGTTTCAGCGCAGGGACGAAACTGCCCAGCAGGTCCTGCAGCATGAAGCGGCCGGCACGGGTACCGGCATCGACTGCCGTCAGGATGAACAGCGCTTCAAACAGAATCGCGAAGTGGTACCAGAACGCCATGGTGTTCTGACCGGGGAAGGCCTGGTGCAGGATCTGCGCGATACCCACCGCCAGCGTCGGTGCACCACCGGCACGGGCCAGCACGGTATTTTCGCCGATGTCCTTCGCCACTGCGGTCAATTGATCCGGTGTGATGAGGAAACCCCAACTGCTGACCATCTGCGCGACCGAAGCGACGTCGGAGCCGACGATGGCCGCCGGACTGTTCATCGCGAAGTACACGCCTGGCTCGATGACCGAGGCCGCGACCATGGCCATGATCGCCACGAACGACTCCATCAGCATGCCGCCGTACCCGATGTAACGGGCGTTGACTTCGTTATCCAGCAGCTTCGGCGTGGTGCCCGAAGAAATCAGGGCGTGGAAACCGGAGACGGCGCCACAGGCAATGGTGATGAACAGGAACGGGAACAGGGTGCCTTTCCAGACCGGACCGGTGCCGTCGGTGAACTGCGTCAGCGCAGGCATTTTCAGCTCAGGCGCAAGAATCAGGATGCCGATCGCCAGCGCGATGATGGTGCCGATTTTCAGGAACGTGGACAGGTAGTCGCGAGGCGCCAACACCAGCCAGACCGGCAGCATGGCCGCGACAAAACCGTAACCGACCAACATCCAGGTGATCTGCACGCCGGTGAAGGTGAACATCGGCGCCCACTCAGGGCTCGCTGCCACAAGGCCACCGACCCAGATCGACAGCAGCAACAGCACGACGCCCACCACCGAGATCTCGCCGATACGGCCCGGGCGGATGAAGCGCATGTAGATGCCCATGAACATCGCGATCGGAATCGTCGCCATGACCGTGAACATGCCCCATGGGCTCTCGGCCAGCGCCTTGACGACGATCAGCGCCAGCACCGCGAGGATGATGATCATGATCAGGAAACAGCCGAACAACGCGATGGTGCCGGGTATGCGGCCCATTTCTTCGCGCACCATGTCGCCCAGGGAGCGACCGTTACGGCGCGTGGAAAGGAACAGGATCATGAAGTCCTGAACCGCACCCGCCAGCACGACGCCGGCGATCAGCCACAGCGTGCCGGGCAGATAGCCCATCTGCGCGGCGAGCACCGGACCGACCAACGGACCGGCGCCGGCGATAGCAGCGAAGTGGTGACCGAAGAGAATGTGTTTATTGGTGGGAACGTAGTCGAGCCCGTCGTTCTTGAGCACCGCGGGGGTGGCCCGGGTCGGGTCGAGTTGCATGACCTTGGTTGCGATGAACAGGCTGTAGTAGCGATAAGCGACCAGATAAATGGCCACTGCGGCGACCACAATCCAGAGTGCATTGATCGCCTCCCCGCGACGCAATGCAACCACACCCAGAGCCCAGGCCCCAAGGATCGCAACAATCAGCCAGGGCACGTGGCGCAGCAGACCATTATTGTTTTTCATTTTTTTTGTTTCCAACTGAGTGGACTTATTGTTGTTCAGCAAGCGGAGTTTAGCGCCGCCGGAGCGAAAGGCTACCCCCACGATGGTCTAGCGCGATATTTGTCCTATAGTCAACGCAGCGGGCGCTTCAGGCGCTGAAGGAGTAGTAGCGTAATGACCGAGAACCACAAAGATCGTCGTCGCTTCAAACGTGTTGCATTCGACGCGAAAACGAAACTCACACAAGGCGGCAAAACCTGGACGGTTCAGCTGATCGATCTGTCGCTCAAGGGGCTGCTGATCGAAAAGCCGTCACCCTGGGAGGGTGATCCCGATGAACGCTTCATGGTCGACATTGAGTTGCAGGACGGTATTGATGTCGTGATGGAAGTGCAGCTGACCCACGATGATCACAATCACCTGGGGTTTGTCTGCAAGAACATCGAGCTCGATTCAGTGATGCACCTGCGCCGACTGATCGAACTCAATATTGCCGATCACGATGAACTGGAGCGTGAGCTGGGCGCACTCATACATCTATAGAGCGCGCTGTCCTTACTCGAACAACGCGTCCAGTGCTTGATCCAGGCGAGTCACGCCAATCACCGTCAGGCCCGGCGGCGACTCTTTCGGGGCGTTGCCCTTGGGCACGATGGCGCGCTTGAACCCGTGCTTGGCCGCTTCCTTGAGTCGCTCCTGACCGCTCGGCACAGGGCGCACTTCGCCGGACAAGCCTACTTCGCCAAACACCAGCAAGTCGCCCGGCAGCGCACGGTTGCGCAGGCTGGACATGACGGCGGCCATCAAGGCCAGGTCGGAAGCGGTTTCCAGCACTTTCACCCCGCCCACGACGTTGAGAAACACATCCTGATCATGGGTGGGGATGCCGCCGTGGCGGTGCAGTACCGCCAGCAGCATGGCCAGCCGGTTTTGATCCAGCCCCAAGGTCACGCGACGCGGGTTGGAAAGGTGGCTGTCATCGACCAGCGCCTGCACTTCGACCAGCATCGGCCGGGTGCCCTCCCATGTAGCCATGACCACGCTGCCCGCGACTTCTTCCTGCGCACGTGTGAGAAAGATCGCCGAGGGGTTCGATACTTCTTTCAGGCCTTTGTCGGTCATGCCGAAGACGCCCAATTCGTTGACGGCGCCGAAGCGATTTTTCACCGCACGCAGCAGACGCAGGCGGCCATCGGACTCGCCTTCGAAATACAGCACGGTGTCGACCATGTGCTCCAGCACCCGAGGCCCGGCAAGCGCGCCTTCTTTGGTGACGTGGCCGACCAGAAAGATCGCGGTGCCGCTCTGCTTGGCGTATCGCACCAGCAACGCGGCACTCTCGCGAACCTGGGATACGCCGCCGGGCGCTGATTGCAGTTGTTCGGTGAATATAGTCTGAATCGAATCGATCACCATGACCTTCGGCTGCTCGATGCGCGCCGTGGCAATGATGGTTTCGATGCAGGTCTCGGTCATGACCCGCAGTTTGTCCTGGGGCAAACCAAGCCGACGGGCGCGCATCGCGACCTGCTGCTGCGACTCTTCGCCAGTGACGTACAGCGCCGGCATGCGCTCGGCGATGGCGCAGAGGGTCTGCAACAGAATGGTCGATTTGCCGATGCCGGGGTCGCCGCCAATCAACACCACAGAGCCATCCACCAGGCCGCCGCCGAGAACGCGGTCCAGCTCAGTGGAGTTGGTGGAAAAACGCGGGATTTCTTCAACACTGACTTCCGCCAGGGTTTTAATCTGCGCCTGCTGGCCGGTCCAGCCGGAACGACCGCTGGGCGCAGCCGCCGTACTGTGGTCGATCACGGTTTCAACGAGGGTATTCCAGGCACCGCATTCGCTGCACTGGCCGGCCCATTTGGGAAACGTCGAACCGCACTCGGTGCAGCCGTACATGCGTTTGGCCTTGGCCATGACACCCCCGATGTAAAAAGAGGGCAATCATACCCGATGCCTCAAACCGCCGGTTGCAGCACCATCGGGCACGCACGCTTTTGGAGGATTAAATAAAACTTACCGGGACGGACCCGGTCGATTGCATGGATTAAGCGAGATGCAGGTAGCTGACTTACACTGCATTTACCACTCTCATCTGTAACAAAGGAATACACCCATGAGCGTACTAAGCGAGTTCAAAGCCTTTGCCGTAAAAGGAAACGTCGTCGACATGGCCGTCGGTATCATCATCGGCGCGGCATTCGGCAAGATCGTTTCGTCGTTCGTCGGCGATGTAATCATGCCGCCCCTCGGGTTGCTGATCGGCGGCGTGGACTTCAGTGATTTGGCCATCATGCTGCGGCCTGCTGAAGGGACTGCACCTGCGGTGGTGCTGGCCTACGGCAAGTTCATTCAGACCGTGATCGACTTCATCATCGTCGCATTCGCCATCTTCATGGGCGTCAAGGCGATCAACCGCCTGAAACGCGAAGAGGCCAAAGCACCGACCCTGCCGCCAACCCCGTCCAAGGAAGAGCTGCTGCTGGGCGAAATACGCGACCTGCTGAAAGAGCAAAACAGCAAGCCGGCTGCGCCACTGCCAGTGACGCCTGACCGGTTCGTTTAAGGCCGGTCATAACATGTGGGAGTGAGCTTGCTCACGAAGGGGCCGGGGCATTCAGCCACTTTCTCTAGTGAATGAAAGTGAGCCTTCGCGAGCAAGCTCGCTCCCACAAAGGTTTTTCAGCAGCTACCGCAGCACACACCTACCAGTAATTCTCCACCGCAATCTGTCCCGGCTTGCGCGTCAACGCCAGGCGCATGTCACGGGTTTTCAGTACCGCGCGGGTGTCCTCGATCATCTGCGGATTGCCGCAGATCATCACCCGTGAGTGCTCGGGTGTCAGCGCGACGCCGGCCGCCTTCTCCAACTCACCGTTTTCGATCAGCGTGGTAATCCGTCCGTTGAGCGCACCGGGATGCGGCTCCCGCGTCACCGTTGCGATGAATCTGAACTTGTGCGCGTACTCGGCCAGGTATTCGCGCTGGGTCAGCTCGGCGATGAGCTGCTGGTAGGCCAGTTCCCGGGACTCGCGGACGCTGTACACCAGAATGATGCGCTCGAATTTTTCCCAGACCTCGAAGTCCTGCAGGATCGACAGGAACGGCGCAACGCCGGTCCCTGTGGATAACATCCAGAGGTCGCGACCATCGGTGAAGCGATCAAGGGTCAGGTAACCCACCGCCTGTTTTTCCACCATCAGCGTGTCGCCCTGACGAAGCCGGCTCAGCTCGCTGGTGAATTCGCCGTTGGGCACCACGATGGAGAAGAATTCGAGGAATTCATCGAAGGGCGAAGACACCACCGAGTACGCCCGCCACACCGTGGTGCCGTCGGCTTTGGTCACGCCCAAACGTGCGAACTGTCCTGCCGTGAAGCGGAAACCGGGATCGCGGGTGGTGCGAAAGGTAAAGAGACTGGGAGTCAGCGGCGTAACGTCCAGCAGCGTTTGCCGGGTGAATTTCTCTGCACTGGCAGTCATGGGGCGCTCCTGGCTCCTGTCTCACAAAAAGAGTGATCAGTGTCCCGCAAACCCGCCGTGATAAACACCACCGGTTTGTAGTGATATCCGCAACGACTGATGCGATTTTTAGAGCATTTCGCTATCGGCGTTATCGCCAGGTGATTCATGCAGACGCACACAATCGCCCTAACCTCATGATTCCCTTAGCTTTTACAAATCATGTCTGCAGCTAATCGGGGCGGTACTTCGACGCGACCACGAACCGCGCTCCATCCCGGGCCGTAATTGTTTCCTAGACTTCGATCAGGACGATCAAGACTGAGCATGGAGGCACACGATGGGTATTAGGAAGCTGGGGGAAGACTGCACGGCGAACGCGCAGACGCTCGCCTACAAGGGCCTGACGATCAGGGAGGTAGAGGTATTGAAGTGGTCCGCGACTGGCAAGACGGCGGCAGAAGTCGCGTTGATCCTGGATGTCACAGCGCGCACCGTTAACTTCCACGTTGGCAAAGCCATCCAGAAGATCGGCGCCTGCAACAAGATGTCGGCAGTGGTCCAGGCAACGAAAGATGGGGTGATCTAGGCACAAGGTGAGGCAGGGGAGAAAAGCCCGGTGCGCGCGGGCAAAAACACGTAAAATCGCCGGCTTTGCGAACCTGGACACGCCGGCGCAGGTGTAACTGCCGCCGATACGCCGGTCGCGCCATCAACGACTGGAACTGCTCCGCCCATGCCGCTGCTTACCACCCCGTTTGCCCAGCTCGACCTGATCCGCCAGCCGGAGCAGTCGGATGAGCCCTTGCAGGCCTTCGATGCTGCCGACGAGTACCTGCTCAACCATGTCGCTGAACAGGGCGTGACGCTGCAAACGCGAGTGCTGGTACTCAACGACAGTTTCGGCGCGCTCGCAGCGAGCCTTGCGCCCCATGCCACGGTGGTCAGCAGCACGGATTCGTACCTCAGCGCTCAGGCCCTGGAAAAGAACCTGGTGCGCAATGGCCTGACCTACGACGCGGTGCCTGTGATCCCGGCGAGCGCGCCGTTGACCGGTCCCTTCGACTGGGTGCTGATTCGCGTACCCAAGACCCTCGCCTTGCTGGAAGAGCAGCTGATTCGTTTGCAGGACCAATTGGCCCCGAACGCCAGAGTCGTCGCTGCCGGCATGATCAAGCACCTGCCACGCTCCGCCGGGGAGCTGATGGAAGAGTACATCGGCCCGGTGCAGGCATCGCTCGCGGTAAAAAAAGCCCGGCTGCTGTTTTGCACGCCTGAAGCCAAAACCGTGCAGCCCTCGCCCTACCCCACCCGTTACACGCTGGACGAGCCGAAGATCGAGTTGATCAACCACGCCAACGTCTTCTGCCGCGACAGTCTGGACATCGGCACCCGCGCCTTCCTGCCGTACTTGCCCAAGGGCCTGGGCTCAGCGCGGGTCGCCGATCTGGGTTGCGGCAATGGCGTGCTCGCCATCGCCAGCGCGCTGGAAAACCCCGACGCTCATTACACGCTGGTGGACGAGTCATTCATGGCGGTGCAGTCGGCGCAGGAGAACTGGGCGTTGGCCTTCGGCAAGCGCCCGGCGGTGATTCACGCAGGTGACGGGCTGGCGGCGCAGGAGCCCGATTCGCTGGACGTCATCCTGTGCAATCCGCCGTTCCACCAGCAGCAAGTGGTCGGCGATTTCCTCGCCTGGCGGATGTTCCAGCAGGCGCGCTCGGCACTGGTCACCGGCGGCGCGCTGTACATCGTCGGCAACCGGCACCTGGGCTATCACAGCAAACTGGCTCGGTTGTTCAGGGGCGTGGAACAAGTGGCGGCGACGCCGAAATTCGTGATCCTCAAGGCGCGTAAGTAGAATCCTCTTCGCGAGCAAACTCGCTCCCGCAATGTTGCTGCAACGCCAACATGACCGCACAAAAAAACCCGCCGAAGCGGGTTTTTTATTGAGCGAGCATCACTCAATGCGACTTCATACCTGCCGCTGTCATGAACATGCGCAGCAGCATGGCGACCACGAAGAGGGCCAGCACGCTGCCGGTCCAGATGACCACCAGCCAGCCGATGCGCTGCCAAAGTGGCTTGCCCTGCGCTGGATCAACCTCGCGCCTGTGCTCATCCTGATTCCGGGCTTCGTGCTGAACAGATTCTTTAACCGACATCGCTAAACCCTCTTCTCCCGCAGTGGGGCCCCGAGGAGAAACCGGGGCCATTACCTGCTAGTGATAGCCGTGTTCGTGGGTGACTTTGCCGCGGAATACGTAGTAACTCCAGAACGTGTAACCCAGGATCAGCGGAATGATGAACAGCGTACCGACCAGCATGAAACCCTGACTCTGTGGCGGCGATGCCGCTGCCCAGATCGACACAGTCGGCGGAATGATGTTCGGCCACAGGCTGATGCCCAGCCCGCTGTAGCCGAGGAAGATCAACACCAGCGTCAGCAGGAACGGTGCGTAGTTGGCATTGCGCGCCACTGCTTTGAACAGGCCGTACATCGTCAGCATGACCAGCGCCGGCACCGGCATGAACCACAACAGGTTAGGCAGGCTGAACCAGCGATCGGCAATGGCTTGGTGGGCCAGCGGCGTCCACAGGCTGACGATGGCCATGACCACCAGCGTGGCCAGGGCCAAAGGGCGTGCCAGATCGTGCATGGCTTTCTGCAGCGGCCCCTCGGTTTTCATGATCAGCCAGGTGCAGCCGAGCAAGGCATAGGCCACGATCAGCGCCAGACCGCAGAAGACAGAGAACGGCGTCAGCCAGTCCAGCCCGCCTCCGGCATAGGCACGGTCGACCACGGGAATGCCGTCGATGTACGCGCCCAGTGCCACGCCCTGGAAGAACGTTGCCACTAGGGAACCGCCGATGAACGCCTTGTCCCACAGATGCCGCTTGACGTCAGTGGCCTTGAAGCGGAACTCGAATGCCACGCCGCGGAAGATCAGCCCGAACAGCATGAAGATCAGCGGCAGATACAGCGCCTCAAGCACGACCGAGTAGGCCAGCGGGAAGGCGCCGAACAAGCCGGCCCCGCCCAGCACCAGCCAGGTCTCGTTGCCGTCCCAGACCGGCGCGACGGTGTTCATCATCACGTCGCGGTCAGTCTTGTCCTTCATGAACGGGAACAGTATCCCGATGCCCAGATCGAAGCCGTCCATGATGACGTACATCATGACGCCGAAGATGATGATCACGGCCCAGATCAGTGGAAGATCGATACCCATGGCTCAGTTCCCCTCAGTCAGGCTGTCTTTGCGGTGGTCCGTGCTGCTTTCATCAGCAGCAGAAAGAGGACGCGCCGGGGTGCGTTTCTGCCCAGGTCCGCCATGTGCCGGAGTGTCACCTTCATGGGTTTTGGGCCCTTTGCGTACCAGACGCATCATGTAGCCGAAGCCCGTGCCGAACAGCAGGAAATACACCACGACGAACAACACCAGCGTGATGCTCAGCTGCTCAACGCTGTGGCGGGACGCCGCATTGGCAGTACGCATCAGCCCATAGACCACCCACGGCTGACGCCCGATTTCGGTGGTGAACCAGCCCGCCAGCATGGCGATCAGACCGGCCGGCCCCATGCACATGACCAGACGCAAGAACCAGCGATTGGTGTACAGCCCGCCGCGCCAGCGCAGCCAGGCGCTCCACAGACCGACCGCGATCATCAGCATGCCCAGCGCCACCATGACGCGGAACGACCAGAACACGATCAGCGAATTCGGACGGTCCTCCGGCGGGAAGGATTTTAGGGCCGGGATCTGCTTGTCCAGGCTGTGGGTCAGGATCAGGCTGCCCAGGTACGGAATCTCGACGGCGTACTTGGTGCGCTCCTCCTTCATGTCCGGGATGCCGAACAGGATCAGCGGGGTCGGCTCGTCGCCGACGTTTTCCCAGTGACCTTCGATGGCGGCGATCTTGGCCGGCTGGTGCTCCAGGGTGTTCAAGCCGTGAGCGTCGCCCACCATTGCCTGAATCGGCGCAACGATCAACGCCATCCACATGGCCATGGACAGCATTCTGCGAATCGCCGGGTTGTCGCGGCCACGCAGCAGATGCCAGGCCGCCGAGGCGCCGACGAAGAACGCTGTTGCGACAAAGGCAGCGATTGCCATGTGCGTCAGTCGATACGGGAACGACGGGTTGAAGATCACCGCGAACCAGTCCACCGGAATCACCCGGCCATCGACGATCTCGAAGCCTTGGGGGGTTTGCATCCAGCTGTTGGAAGCCAGAATCCAGAAGGTCGAAATCAGTGTGCCGACGGCCACCATCGACGTGGCGAAGAAGTGCAGGCCGCGACCGACGCGGTTCCAGCCGAACAGCATGACGCCGAGAAAACCCGCTTCGAGGAAGAATGCGGTGAGCACTTCATAGGTCAGCAGCGGCCCGGTGACCGCGCCTGCGAAATCGGAGAAGCGGCTCCAGTTGGTACCGAACTCGTACGCCATGACCAGACCCGAAACCACACCCATGCCGAAGTTGACGGCAAAGATCTTCGACCAGAAGTGATAAAGGTCGCGGTAGGTGTTGTCATGGGTTTTCAGCCACAAGCCTTCAAGCACCGCAAGGAAGCTCGCCAGACCAATGGTGATGGCAGGGAAAAGAATGTGAAATGAAACGGTGAACGCAAACTGGATTCGGGCGAGATCGAGCGCCTCTAAGCCGAACATAGGTCTTCCTCTATCAGGTGGAACTGGCTTCAGACTCAGGGCCTTCAGCGACTGCCCCCGGTGTATTGAGTACGAGGTGTGGCGTTTGTTCTCTTGGATTCGTGCTCAGGTCCGCGACCGGGGGATACGTCAGGCGGCCAGTTCGATCAATACAGGCCAGGGCATTGATCCAGGTCAGCTGACAGTGAAAGAGTAGTCCCATTTCGGCACTTGCTCTGCGTGGTCTTTTGTCGCGTGGCGAGTTGACTCACCCGCCAGGGCGGTGCAGTTGGCGGGAAGCAGAACAGGGTGCGTGGAATTGCAGCGCAGCACTGACAAAGCGCTAGTAGAAGGTCCTACAACGGATCGCGAATAAAGCCCATCAGCGCAGAAATCAGTCGCTGATAAAGCGCGTCGACTTCCGGCACTTGGCCTTTGGCCCTGAGGCTACCGTGAAGCAGCCCGAGACCGGGATCGAACTCGGTGCGCACGCCCGCTTCACGCAGCGCGCGCTCGTAGGCAACACCGTCGTCACGCAACGGGTCGAACTGCGCGACGGCAATAAACGCAGGCGCCAGGTCATGGAAATCAGCTATGTGGAGCGGACGGGCATAGGCCGATTGTTCGTCCGGCGCCATGTACATCTGCCGGTAGAACCCCAGCTCATCGGTGGAAAGAAGCGGTGCATCCGCGCATTCACGGCGCGAGGGCAGATCGTTGTCGCCCCCGAGTTCGGGGTAGATCAGCGCCTGCCCCACTGGCTGACGCTCACCGGAATCGCGCAGCGCCAGACACACTGCAGCGGCGAGATTGCCACCGGCGCTGTCCCCGGCAATGGCGATGCGACGCGGGTCGATGTCCAGCCGCTGCGCCTGAATCTGCAAGGCGTGCCAGACCGCCAGGCAGTCACCGAATCCTGCGGGAAACGGGTGTTCGGGCGCCAGCCGGTAATCCACGGCGACGACCACGGCGTTGAGGTCGGCCGCCAGGGCTGCGGTCAGAAAGTCATGGGAATCCAGATCGCCGACCACCCAGCCGCCGCCGTGGATATACATCACGCACGGCGCCGGGTGTTCGAGGGACAGCCGCCGAGGTCGGTAACTGCGCACCGCCACGCCGCCGAGGGCAAAATCCCTGACATCGAGATTTGCCGGACGGGCGGGTGTGAACGCTTCGCTCATCCGCGCATACGCACGGCGCTGCTCGTTGATGTCCTCCGACGCGCTGCTGAAGCTCAGCGTTTTGGTCACGAACGCCGACATCTCGGGCGACAACGGGTAAGACGTGGGCATTGGCTGCTCCAGCCCGAGCCCTTGGCCAGGCCTGTTGATTTACTTGTTCACCGCCACTTGCACGGCGGCCGCTGCATCCTTGCCATCGAAGGTGGTCACGCCATCCAGCCAGCGTTTCATGTCTTCAGGATGATCCTTGAGCCACTGGCGGGCAACGTCGTTCGGCGCCTTGCGGTCCATGATCGGCACCATCATCTGGCTTTCCTGAGCGGCGGTGAACTTCAGGTTGCTCATCAGCTTGCTGACGTTCGGGCAACGAGCCGCGTAATCGGGCGCCGTGACCACTGAAACGGTCGCCGCGCCTTCGCTCGGGCCGAACACGTCTTCGCTGCCGGTCAGGTAGGAGATCTTCATATTGATGTTCATCGGGTGCGGGGTCCAGCCGACGAATACCACCCATTCGTTACGCTTGATCGCGCGCTGCACCGCCGCGAGCATGCCGGCTTCGCCCGACTCGACCAACTGGAAGCCGCCGAGGCCGAACTGGTTCTTCTCGATCATGCCCTTGATGTTGGCGTTGGCACCGGTGCCGGGCTCGATGCCGTAGATCTTGCCGCCGAGCTTGTCCTTGAATCTGGCCATATCGCCGAAGGTTTTCAGCCCGCCCGACGCCACATAGTCCGGCACCGCCAGCGTTGCCTGGGCATCGCTCATGCTGGGCACGTCGAGCACCTTGACCTGATTGGCCGCCACAAAGGGCGCGATGTTCTTGTCCATCGCCGGTTTCCAGTAACCCATGAAGACGTCGAGTCGATCGTCACGCAGACCTCCGAAGACGATTTGCTGGGCGGCGCTGGTCTGTTTCACGTCGTACCCCATGTTCTGCAGCAGCACTTCGGCGACAGCGCTGGTGGCGACGACGTCTGTCCAGTTGACCACACCCATGCGCACGTTCTGGCATTTGGCGGGTTCCGCCGCCAGCAGGACGGTGCTGCTCAGCATCAACACAGCGCAACTGAAATGACGAATAAATGACTTCATGGGTGCTCCTCGGGTCGGCTCGTTATTTTATTCAGCTCTTTTCGGCAGTTTTTCAAGGCTTGAAGACCCGCGGCAATTCGATGGCTGCCGCGTCGATGCAAGGTACGCAGCAGGCCTGAGCATCAAGCGCACCAGCGCGACCTGTGCTTGCACTGGGGCGACATTGAATGAAGGGGGTTCAGCAGCAGATGATCGTTCCCACGCAGCGCGTGGGAACGGTCAGGCTACAAGGTCCGGCGTGGGTTAAAGCACTTTATCCAGCGTAATCGGGAATTCCCGAACACGCTTGCCCGTGGCGTGGAAGATGGCATTGGCGATGGCAGAAGCCACGCCGACGATGCCGATCTCGCCTACACCCTTGGAGCCCAGATCATTGACGATGTCGTCGTTCTCTTCCACGAACAACACGTCGATCTCACCGATGTCGGCGTTCACCGGGATGTGGTACTCGGCCAGGCTATGGTTCATGAAGCGCCCGAGGGTATGGTCGGTCTGGCTCTCTTCCTGCAACGCCTGACCAATGCCCCAGACCACGCCGCCGAGGATCTGGCTGCGCGCGGTTTTCGGGTTGACCACGCGGCCCGCCGCGACTGCGTCCACCACACGATTAACGCGAATGGTGCCCAGGTCTTCGTCCACCAACACTTCGACGAACACCGCCGAGTGAGTCGCCGTCGAATAGCCTTCGCGCTTGTCGTCAGGCTTGGCGTCGATCTGGACTTCCAGCGTCTCGTGGGACGACTCGCGGACGATGTCGGCATAGGCAAAACGCTGATCGTCGATGAGCAGATAACCGTCGCCGTAACCGACATCGGCCATGTCCACCACCGCGTATTGCGGATGCGCCATTCGCACGGCGTCGAGCAGCTTGGCGCGCAAGGCACGGCAGGCCTGCTGTACGGCAGTACCCACGGACGACACGGTGAACGAGCCACCCTGCAACGGCGACGTCGGCAGCGAAGAATCACCCAGCACGAAGGTGACGTCGTCCGGATTCACACCGGCGGCTTCGGCGGCGATCTGAGTCATGACCGTATACGTGCCGGTGCCAATGTCAGTGGTGGCACTGCTGACGGTGATCTTGCCGGTGCTGTCGATACTGGCTTTGGCGCTGGCCGGCATCTGCATGGCTTCCCACACACCACCGGCCATGCCCCAACCCACTAGCTGACGGCCCTGACGCATGCTGCGCGGCTCAGGGTTGCGCTTGCTCCAGCCGAAGCGCTCGGCGCCTTGCTCGTAACAGGCCAGCAGTTCCTTGCTGGAATACGGCTTGGCTTCGTTGCCGTTGCTGTCGGCAAAGTTGACGATCCGCAGCTGCACCGGGTCGATGCCGGCCGCAATGGCCAGCTCGTCCATGGCGCATTCCAGCGCGACCATGCCGGAAGCGGCGCCCGGTGCGCGCATGTCCAGCGGCGTATACACGTCCAGCGGCGCCAGCTGGTAGCTCAACTGCACGTTGTCGCACTGATAGAGCATGCCGCTCCATTCAACGACGTGCTCGGTGAAGTCTTCGAAACGCGAGGTCTGGCCGATCGCGTCGTGAGCAATCGCTGTCAGCTTGCCATCTTTGGAAGCACCCAGGCGCATGTGCTGAAGGGTCTGGGGGCGATAGCCGAAGGTGAACATCTGCTGGCGGGTCAGCGTCAGGCGTACCGAGCGCTGAAGTTTCAGCGCTGCCATCACGGCCAGTGGCAGCTGGTATTGCGGGCGCAGGCCGGAACCGAAGGCGCCACCGACGAAGGCGGCGAGGACGCGAATCTTTTCTTTCTCAAGGCCGAATACGCTGTGCAGGTAGTCCTGGCAGTTCTGCGTGCCCTGGGTTTTATCGTGAATCTCCAGGCTGCCGTCGGCCTTGTAAAACACCGTCGACGCGTGGGGCTCCATCGGGTTGTGGTGCTCGTTGGGCGTGCTGTAGTGGATGTCGACAGTCACTGCGGCCTGGGCGAATGCGCCCGAAAAATCCCCGCGCGGCTTTGGCGTTTCCGCCGGCGCGGTGTGGGCGTCACTCTGGCCGACGCTGAGGTCGGTCTGGTGCGAATCGGTTTCGTATTCGATGCGCACGAGGGAACCGGCATGCCGCGCCAGCTCAAGGGTGTCCGCCACCACCAGCGCCAGGGGCTGGCCGCTGTAGAGCACGCGGTCGTTGTAGAACGGCCGAAACGGTGAGCCTTCCGCAGAGTCGGCGTCCTGATAGTCCTCGTCATAACTGGCGATATGCGGGCGGTTGGTGTGATCGATGACCGCCACCACGCCGGGCACCGCCAGCGCCTGGGAGGCATCAATGCTGACAACCCGGCCGGAGGCGATAGTGCTGGAAACCACGCTGCCGTGCAGCAACCCGGCCTCTGGGTACTCACCGGCATAGCGGGCCTGGCCGGTGACTTTCAGGCGTCCGTCGACGCGGTCCATCGGTTGGCCCAGCGCGGAGCTTCCCGGGATTGGTGTGTTGGCGTTCATTAAACAGTCCCTCCCAAGGTGGCGTCGCTCAAGGCGCGAACGATCGCGCGGCGGGCCAGCTTGATCTTGAAAGCGTTGTGCGCCAGCGGCTGAGCGTCGCGCAGCATCGCGTCGGCAGCAGCAACGAAGTTTTCCCGCGAGACCGGCTGACCCTTGAGCGACTGCTCGACGGCCGTGTCACGCCAAGGCTTGTGGGCAACGCCACCCAAGGCGATGCGCACATCACGGATCACGTCGCCATCGAGTTCAACGGCAGCGGCCACCGAGATCAGGGCAAAGGCGTAAGACGCGCGGTCACGGATCTTCAAATAGTGGCTGTGCTGCTGGAAACGCGGCGCAGGCAGTTCGACAGCCGTAATCAGTTCATCGTCGGCCAGCTGGTTGTCGCGCTGGGGCGCATCCCCCGGCAAGCGGTGGAAGTCGGCAAACTCGATGACCCGCGCACCGGCACGCCCTTGAACGTGCACGCGGGCTTCGAGCGCAGCCAAGGCCACGCACATGTCCGACGGGTGCGTCGCGACGCAGGCATCACTGGCACCAAGGATCGCGTGGATGCGGTTCAGACCTTCTTTAGCCGGGCAACCCGTGCCAGGCTCGCGCTTGTTGCACGGCACGGTTGAGTCGTAGAAGTAGTAGCAGCGGGTACGCTGCAACAGGTTGCCGCCGGTGCTCGCCATGTTACGCAACTGCGGCGAGGCGCCCGCCAGAATGGCTTGGGACAACAATGGATAGTCACGTTCGATCAGCGGGTGCCACGCCAGATCAGCGTTGCTCACCAGCGCGCCGATCATCAGGCCGCCGCTGTCGGTTGCGCGAACGTCTTTGAGCGGCAGGCCAGTGATGTCGATCAGGTGCTCGGGGCGGGCGATGTTTTCTTTCATCAAATCCAGCAGGTTCGTACCGCCAGCGATGAAACGACTGGCAGGGCCTGCGAGGTTGACCGCCTGGGTGATGTCGGACGGCTTGCTGTAGCTGAAGGGATTCATTGGCCGCGCCCTCCCTGATCCGGTGCGGCATTCATCGATGGCAAGACTTCTACCACCGCCGCACGGATGTTGCTGTAGGCGCCGCAACGGCACAGGTTGCCGCTCATCAGTTCTTTCACTTCATCATCGGTGCTGGCGCGGCCTTCGTTGGCCAGGCCCACTGCCGAGCAGATCTGCCCGGGCGTGCAGTAGCCGCACTGAAAGGCGTCGTGCTTGATGAACGCTTGTTGCATCGGGTGCAGGGTGTCGCCGTTGGCCAGCCCTTCGATCGTGGTCAGCTCGGCGCCATCACACATGATCGCCAGGGTCAGGCACGCATTGATGCGTTTGCCGTCACGCAGCACGGTGCATGCACCGCATTGGCCGTGGTCACAGCCCTTTTTGGTGCCTACCAGATCGAGCTGCTCGCGCAGCATGTCCAGCAGCGTGGTCCAGGGCTGTACGTCCACTTGTCGGGTCTGGCCGTTCAACGTCAGGGCGATGGAATGCCCTGCGAACGCCTGTTCATTGGTTGCACTCATGGGAAGCCTCACGGTAGGTACTCGATCAGCGCAGTGATCTGCGTCTTAAGGGGTACGACTTGTGTGGTTTCGGAAACGTTCAGGGTTTATGACGGGCGTTTTGACGCAGCGTAGCGCCGGCCTGGCGCAAGGCCGATCCGGACATTTGCAATCCGGCGACAAGCGCCAGGCCCCATCGCCCGGAGCTGCTGGTATGATGCGCGGCTTTTTGCAACTGGCAGAATTTGTGCAAGCCGTTTCGGTGAGCAGTGCTTTGCTGTTTCAGTCGACTACATAAATGACGCGGAGCGTCACCGGGGAGCCTTAAATGCTGGAGCGGTTGTTTCAACTCAGGGCACATAACACCAATGTGCGCACCGAAATTCTGGCCGGGGTCACGACCTTTCTGGCCATGGCCTACATCCTGTTCGTGAACCCGAGCATCCTTGGCGAGACCGGCATGGACAAGGGCGCGATCTTCGTCGCCACCTGTCTGGCCGCGGCCATTGGTTCGACCGTGATGGGCCTGATCGCCAACTACCCGATCGCCCTCGCGCCGGGCATGGGCCTGAACGCCTTCTTCACCTACACCGTCGTGCTGCACATGGGCCACACCTGGCAAGTGGCGCTGGGCGCGGTGTTCATTTCGGCAGTGATGTTTTTCCTGCTGTCGATCTTCCGCATCCGCGAATGGATCATCAACAGCATCCCGCTGCCGTTGCGCTCGGCCATCGCCGCGGGTATCGGTCTGTTCCTGGCGCTGATTGCGCTGCACAACGCCGGTATCGTGGTCAGCAACCCTGCCACGATGGTCGGCCTGGGCGATCTGGCCAAACCGGCCCCGATCCTCGCCGCCCTGGGCTTCGCGCTGATCGTGGCGCTGGAAGCTTTGAAAGTGCGGGGCGCCGTGCTGATCGGCATTCTGGCCGTGACCATCATCTCGATCGTAATGGGCTTCTCGCCGTTTGGCGGCGTGGTGTCGATGCCGCCTTCACTGGCGCCGACCTTCCTGCAGCTGGACATTCCCGGCGCACTGAACATCGGTCTGGTCAGCGTGATTTTCTCTTTCCTGTTCGTCGACCTGTTCGACAACTCCGGCACTCTGATCGGCGTCGCCAAGCGCGCGGGCCTGATGGGCAAGGACGGCCACATGCCGAAAATGGGCCGTGCGCTGATCGCCGACAGCACCGCCGCGATGGCGGGCTCTCTGCTGGGCACGTCGACCACCACCAGTTACATCGAATCGGCGGCGGGCGTCAGCGCCGGTGGCCGGACCGGTCTAACGGCCATCGTGGTGGCGGTGCTGTTTCTTTTGGCGCTGTTTTTCGCACCGCTGGCCGGCAGCGTTCCGGCATTCGCCACCGCCCCGGCCCTGCTGTTCGTGGCCGTGTTGATGACCTCCGGCCTTGCCGAAATCAACTGGGATGACATCACTGAAGCAGCACCGGTGGTGATCACCGCGCTGGCCATGCCGTTCACCTATTCGATCGCCAACGGCATCGCCTTTGGCTTCATTTCCTGGACCGTGATCAAGCTGTTGTCGGGCCGGGGCCGCGAGCTGAATTCGGCACTGGTCGTGCTGTCGATTCTGTTCGTGATCAAGCTGGGCTTTTATCCATGAGTTCTACGTTCGACCCTGCAAACTACACCGCTCAGCTCGATGAAAAGGCCGCGCGCCTGCGCGAGCTGCTGGCGCCTTTCGAGGCGCCGGAACCTCAGGTTTTCGACTCGCCGAGCGAGCACTACCGCCTGCGCGCCGAGTTCCGCCTGTGGCGCGACGATGGCAAGCGTCACTACGCCATGTTCGCGCCGGGCGACAAACACACGCCGATTCTGATCAACGATTTCCCCATCGCCAGCCAGCAGATCAACGCGCTGATGCCGGTGCTGCGGGATCGCTGGGAAGCCAGCAAGACGCTCAATCACAAGCTGTTTCAGGTGGACTTTCTGACCACGCTGGCCGGCGACGGCATGATCACGCTGTGCTATCACCGCCCGCTGGATGAAGCCTGGCAAGTCGAGGCCGAGCAATTGGCGGCTGATCTGAAGGTCAGCGTGATCGGCCGTTCGAAGGGGCAGCGTCTGGTGATCGGTCGCGATTACGTGACCGAACAGCTGGAAGTCGCCGGCCGGCCCTTCAGTTACCGCCAGCCGGAGGGCGCGTTCACCCAGCCCAACGGCACGGTGAACCAGAAAATGCTGAGCTGGGCGTATGACGCGCTGGGCGACCGCGACGATGATTTGCTGGAGCTGTATTGCGGCAACGGCAACTTCACGCTGCCGTTGGCGACCCGCGTGCGCAAGGTGCTGGCGACCGAGATCAGCAAGACCTCGGTCAACGCGGCGCTGAGTAACCTGGCGGACAACTGTGTGGATAATGTGTCGCTGGTGCGCCTTTCGGCGGAAGAGCTGACCGAAGCGCTGAATGAGGTGCGCCCGTTCCGTCGTCTGGCCGGCATCGATCTGAAGAGCTACGACTTCGGCAGCGTGTTCGTCGACCCACCCCGCGCCGGCATGGACCCGGACACCTGCGAGCTGACGCGACGTTTCGAACGCATTCTGTACATCTCGTGCAACCCGGAAACCCTGGCCGCAAACATCGCCCAACTGCACGACACCCACCGGGTCGAGCGCTGCGCGCTGTTTGATCAGTTCCCGTATACCCATCACATGGAGTCGGGGGTATTGCTGGTTCGGCGCTGACAGCGCGACATCGGTCATTTCCGGCTAAAGCCGGTCCTACTATCGTCGGTAGGACCGGCTTCAGCCGGGAACAGGGTTTCACTTATTTCAACAACCGCGTTTTCCACATGACATCCATGCGCACGCAGCATATCCCTCACCACCCATCATTAAATTCCTGACAGCTAGCGGCGAACTGCGCCAGACCGGTGTATAACTCTCGGCCGTCTCTCGCTTCGATGGATGCCTAGCCTTGAGCTCCGAATCGCCCGCCCCGTCCTCTGAATCCTCCGCTAAAAGCGCCCTGCGGCTGCCCGGCTTTTTCGCCTTCCTGACCGCGCGTCTTGCTGCCGTCTTTGCCATGCAGATCCAGGCGGTCGTGGTCGCCTGGCAGGTCTACGACATGACCCGCAGCCCCATTTCGCTGGCGTATGTGGGCCTGGCGCAGTTCATTCCCATGCTGCTGTTGTTGATGCCGGCCGGCGATCTGATCGACCGCTACGATCGCAAGATGATCCTGACCATCAGTTGGTCCGTGCAAGCGGTGTGCAGCCTGATGCTGATGCTGTTCTCGGTCACGCACCATCAGGACACGCGGCTGATTTACGCCACCCTCGCCCTGTTCGGCTGCGCCCGCGCCTTTACCGGGCCGGCGTTGCAGAGCCTGCTGCCGCAAGTCGTCCCCCGCGAAAAACTCGCCTCGGCCATCGCCACCAACAGCATGATCATGCGCATTGCCACAATCGCCGGGCCTCTGGTCGGCGGCGGTTTATATGCAGCGGGCGGCGGCGGATTGACCTACTCGGTGTGCATGGCCAGCTTCATCGCTGGCGTGCTGCTGCTGATCCGCGTGCCGGTGCTCTATGCCGGGAAGAAGCAGATCCTCGAGTCCACGGCCTGGAAGCGCTTCACCGCCGGCATCGCGTTCATTCGATCGCGGCCGATCATCCTCGGCACCATTTCCCTCGACCTGTTCGCCGTGCTGCTCGGTGGCGTCGTGGCGCTGCTGCCGATTTATGCCCACGAAGTGCTGCACCTGGGCCCCCAAGGCCTAGGCGCGCTGCGCAGCGCGATGAGTCTGGGGGAGGTCAGCACCGGTCTGTACCTGAGCTTCCGACCTTTTGATCGACACGTCGGTCTGGTCATGTTCATCGCCGTCGCGGTGTTCGGTATCGCCAATCTGGTGTTCGCCCTGTCGACGCTGTTCTGGCTGTCGCTGCTGGCGTTGATGATCGCCGGTGCGGCGGACATGGTCAGCGTCTACATTCGCTCCACACTGGTGCAATTCTCAACGCCGGACGACATGCGCGGGCGGGTAAACGCCGTGAATATGTTGTTTATCGGTTCGTCCAACGAACTGGGCGAATTCCGCGCCGGCAGCAGCGCAGCGCTCTGGGGTGCCGTGCCCGCCGCGATCATCGGCGGCCTGTGCACACTGGGTGTCGTGGGCGCCTGGATGGTGGGTTTCAAGGCCTTGCGCCAGGTCAACCACTTTGCCGACGCCTCGCCGGTCGAAACCACCGAGAAGCAGACGGCGCGGGTTTGATGTAAGCCGTCATGAGTATGTGCTGCTGGCGCGTACCCTCTGCGCGCCACGCGAATACGGCGATTTCCAGCCCCTTTTGAACGACTACTGCGACGAACATCACCCGTTACGGAATCTTCCGTAAGACGGGCTATGGCTCCAGCGTAGGACCGATCCGAATCGTACTTCTGCCCCCCCTCTTGACGCTTCAAAGCCAGGAATACGCTCCCTATCCTTGCTGCATCTGAACTCAGCAAGGACATGCAGCATGGCATTTGACGGATTCATCAAGCTGGACGGGATAGACGGCGAGTCGCTGGATGAGCGCAACAGTGGCTGGATCGAAATCGTGGCCTACGACTTCGGCGTCAGCCAAAGCACTTCGGCCACCGCCAGCTCGAACGGCGGCGCAGGCTCGGGTCGGGCCAGCCTCAGCGACTTCAGCTTCAGCAAGCGCCTGGACAAATCCAGCGCTTCGTTGTTTGAAGCGAGTTGCGCGGGTACGCACATAAAGGACCTGACTTTGTGTCTGTACCGGGCCGGTGGAGACAAGTTGAAGTACTACGAAGTGCGCCTCGAAGAAGTGATCATTTCTGACTTCAGCCAAAGCGGTGAAAGCGGCGAGCCCCTGGAACACGTGCAAATCAACTTCGGCCGCGTTCGCATTCTGTACACCCAGCAGAAACGCAGCGACGGGGCGGCAGCCGGCAACGTCACCGGCGGCTGGGACCGCATCGCCAACAAGCGCTTTAGTTGAGGACAGCACGTGTCCAAGCCATATGTGTTTATCAATGACCGCATACAGACCTATTTCACACTCAAGGCACGGGTGAGCGGGGGTGCGAAGTTCGATGTGCTGAACGCGCATATCCGAAACGTTGTGGTGATGCCGGGCCAACTGGTTATTGTCAGCGACGGTTCAAACGGCACTCTCACAGCCGAAGAAACCGAGCTGATGAACCTGGCGCGTAACGTCCATCGTCAGGTGAAAGGCGCGGGGAGCCAGCTCATCGAGAACTATGACCTGCTGCAGAACATGCTCAGTTATGGATCGCTGGGTATTGGCGCTGCCACCGGGAGTTGGGGCAAGCACCTTGAGGGCGTGAAGCAAACTCTGGAAGAGATCGAGCGGCTTTACAAATTGTCGCTGGCGCGCGGAACACCCATTGCCCGGCAGGAGTTCATCAACCAGCGGCGAGCGCTGTTCGCCACGCTTGATAAGCAACTGGAAGGCATTGCTCGCTGGGGTACCGGGCTACGGAAAAAGGGCCCGCTTAAGAAGATGCTGGGGTTGTCGACCAAGAGTTATCTGCACACAGGTGAGATCCAGGGATATGCGGCGCGGGTCGGGAAGATCGCCAAGGTGGCGAAGTTGTTGAAGCATGGGACAGCAATTGGGATCGGGCTGAACTTAGCATCTACCGCGCTTGAGATTAAGGAAGCCTGCTCGACCGGAAGGGAGGATATTTGCACGCGAGCGAAATTCGTCGAAGGCGTGAAACTGGTGGGCAATGTCAGCGGCGGCTCCTTAGGCGGAACGCTAGGTGGCACAGCGGCGGCTACTGCATGCTTCGCGGTATTGGGTCCAACAAGCGGCCCGGTGGCACTTGCCTGTTTGATCGTGGGCGCAGTTGCTGGAGGGTATGGAGGTGGGTTGGCAGGTGAGAAAAGCGGAGAGTTCATAGGAACCAAACTTTATGAATGGAGCCCGCACACTAATGATGATTGAGAAAGTCTGGTGGGTGATGGCGGTGTTTGGAAGCATATTCGTCAATATCATCATAATGATTTACTTCCAGCTAAATAAGTTAACCGCCATGGAGGAACTGCTATCAGACGTAAAACTCGTGCAGTGGAACAAAAGCGTGTGGGGCGGGGGCCTCATTGGCAGGCAGATGAGGCTGAATGGATTAGCGATGATTATCATCATGCATAAGCTTATGTGCAGGCGGGGTGAGATACCTCCCGATGCAGATAAGCGGTTGTCTTCGGCGCTCAGGCTTCAACTTCAGGCGCTCTATTTTTTCTCGTATGCAAACGGCGCCGCTTTAGCTTGGGTTTATTTCTCCCTAGACTGAACAAGCTTGACAGTGCTCTGCGAGACCTTTTGACCCTCATTAGGGAAGAAATTTGGAGCTGCTTCACCAATGCACTACTTAATCGGCCTACTTTCACTGGCAATGTCCTTTTGGATGTTTGCGACCATCTTGACGATGACAATTTTTTGCTGCAGAAAGATAGTAATAATTGAAAGCTATCTGAATGACTGCAGATGCATATCTGATGCTCGAAGGATGTGGGGCGACGGCATTATCGGAAGACAGATGCGTATGAACATGGTGACTGTCGTCCTTACTTTTCCGAATTTGATGTACCTCCGTGGAGATATTTCAAAAGATGCAAACTTAAGAGTGCCACCAGATTTAAGGGTCTGGATACTCTGGCTCTACATCAATCTAAATACAGTATTTGCATGCATGATCGGGCTTTATGCCTTTATCACAGCACAGTGAGAGAAATGAAAGAAATGACCGACGAATATCTCTATGAATGGGCGCAGTAATGGTAGATATCCCTACCGGACTACTGGCACTCATTTTGACAGTGATCACGGCCTTGCATCTCGCCGGCTACTACATCTTCTTCTACATCAACTTGGAAAAAATCGAAAACTACCTATGCGATATTGAAATGTTTTCATTGAACAGAGATTTCTACGGAGACAGCCTTTTCGGACGAAGAATGAGGGAAACCTTTGTAATGCTGGTCGCAGTCGCACCTGAAATCTTCTGGAGGCAGAAGCGCATTCCCAGGCAAAAACTTCTCAAACTGCCTCCCCGACTGCTGTGGGGAGTGCGGATAATTTATGGCTCGATGATTCTCATCGGCGTGAGTAGCGGACTGCTCTACTATTTTCGCGCGCCTCATTAACGCACTCAAAGGGCGCTGCCTTGGCATGGGTCTACTTCTCCCCAGCTCGAAAAACACAAATAAGGTTCCAAGCTGCCAACCCCCACCAGACAGATCTGCAGGTGAGCAATACCTCTGAAGAACCGATTCGCGAACTATTCCCCCTCCCCTCCTCTCTTAGTCCAGCAGACCAGACGTCGTACGCCCGCCGTCTACACTTCCCACACGACCAAAAGAGGATTCCCCCATGCTATGGAAAAAAGGACGTCGCAGTGACAACGTCGTGGACGCACGCGGCGATTCCGGGGGTGGCGGTGGCGGCGGGATGCGCATTGGCGGCAAGGGTCTGGGGCTTGGCGGGATCGTGATCATTGTCGCGATCGGTCTGCTGACCGGGCAGGACCCGATGCGAATTCTGGGCGAGATTACCGGCCAGATGGGTTCGGAGCAGACCGCAGCGGTCAATCCGCAAACGCGCCAGGCGCCACCGGCCAATGACGAGCAGGCCGACTTCGTGCGCGCGATCCTGGGCGACACCGAGGACACGTGGCAGCAGGTGTTCCAGCAAATGGGGAGCCAGTACAAGGCGCCGACCCTGATTCTGTTCAGTGGCCGGGTGCAATCGGCGTGCGGCTCGGCGTCTTCGGCGAGCGGCCCGTTCTATTGCCCGGCTGAACAGCGCGTGTACCTGGACATGAAGTTTTTCCGTGAGATGAGTCAGCGTTTCAAGGCGGCGGGAGATTTCGCTCAGGCGTACGTGATTGCTCACGAAGTTGGCCATCATGTGCAGACCTTATTGGGGGTTTCGGCTAAAGTTGACGCCGCCCGCCAACGCGGCATGAAAATGGAAGGTGACAACGGTTTGCTGGTGCGTCAGGAGCTGCAAGCTGACTGCCTGGCAGGCGTTTGGGCCAACAACGCACAAAAGCGTTTGAACTGGCTGGAGCCGGGTGATATTGAAGAGGCGCTGAACGCCGCCAATGCCATTGGCGACGACCGCTTGCAGCAACAGGGTCAGGGCCGGGTCGTGCCGGACTCGTTTACCCACGGCACTTCTGCCCAGCGGGTCCGCTGGTTCAAGACAGGTTTTGCCCAGGGACAAATCAACCAATGCGATACGTTCGCCGCCAAGAGCCTCTGATCACATGATGAAACCGCTTTCGATCCTGTTGTTGGGCACCCTGATGAGCCTCAATGCTCATGCGGCGGATCAGGCGGTTAAAGCCATCAGCCCCGACCGGCTGCAGATCAACGGAACGACCCAGGCCACCCTCGGCCTGAGTCAGAACTGGGTTCGTCCCAGCCCGCAGGTCCAGCGGGTGGTCATTGTTTTCCACGGTCGGCTGCGTAACGCGCAAACCTACCTGCGCAGTGTCGAGCGCGCAGCCAACCAGTCCAGGCAGCGATCGAAAACCCTGCTGATCGCGCCGCAGTTTCTCGACGAAAAGGACATCGCAGAACACCGCCTGCCTGAGTCGGTACTTCGCTGGCACACCAATGACTGGATGGCGGGCGAGAAGTCATTGGGGCCCAAGCCGGTCAGCTCCTTTGTGGTCATCGACCACATCCTCAAGCGTCTGAGCGACAGTAAGCTGTTCCCCAACCTGAAGGAAATCGTGATCGCGGGCCATTCCGGCGGTGCGCAGGTGGTGCAGCGCTACGCGATGATTGGTGGCAAGGAAGATGCCTTGCTCAAGAAGGAAGGCATCAAGCTGCGCTATGTGATCGCCAACCCGTCCTCTTATGCCTATTTCGACGCGACGCGCCCTGTGCCGGTTGATGCGGGGAGCTGCCCGACTTTCGACACCTGGAAGTATGGTCTGAACAAGCTGCCCGCCTACGCTGGCAAGGAAACACCGGCTGAGCTTGAGGCCGCATACGTGAAGCGGGACATTACTTATCTGTTGGGCGAGCTGGACACCGATCCGGAGCACCCGGCGCTGGACAAGGATTGTGGCGCGGAAGCTCAGGGGCCTCAGCGCCTGGCCCGGGGTCACAACTATTTCGATTACCTGACCAAGCGCCACCCTGAAGGCTTGAATCAGCGTCTGGTGGAAGTGAAAAACGTCGGGCACAACGGCGATGCGATCTTCACTTCGCCTGAAGGGCAGACGGCGTTGTTCAAGGCGAATTGATATCCGCGCGTTTGGTAGGACTGGTTTCGGCCGGGAAGAGGCCAGCATGTGCAGCGTCAATGTTGCGGTGTAGCGCCAGACGCCTTCCCGGCTGAAGCCGGTCCTACAAATGAACACAGCCGCCGGTCCTACTGTCTAGATGCGGCACTACGTAGGGCCGGCTTTAGCCGGGAAGAGGCCAGCATGGGCAGCGTCAATGTTGCGGTGTAGCGCCAGACGCCTTCCCGGCTGAAGCCGGTCCTACAAATGAACACAGCCGCCGGTCCTACTGTCTAGAAGCGGCACTACGTAGGACCGGCTTTAGCCGGGAAGAGGCCGGCCTGTACACCATCAATTTTGTGGTGAATTGCCGAACGCGCTCCCGGCTGAAGCCGGTTCTACCGAAAGAGTGGAATCAGCTCTTTGCGCCAATCATCTTCTTTAACGCCACACAATCCGCTGCGTGCCAGTCGGTCAATTCCGGCCACGGGTTTTCCGGGAGATTGACCAGCACCGTCCGGGCCCCGGCCGCTCGACCACAGGCCAGGTCGAACTGATAGTCACCCACCATCACCATTTCCGAAGGCTGCACGTTCCAGGCGCTCGCGAGCTTCAGCAGGCCACCCGGATCGGGTTTGGGCGCGGCCTCGTCACGGCCGAGCACGTCGTCCACGGCAAAGCAGTCGGCAATACCGATTGCGTCCAGCGTCACGTGGGCAAGCTCGCGGGCGTTACGGGTCAGAATGCCGAGACGATAACCCCGCCCTGCCAGCTCCCTCACCAACTCGACAGCACCTGTCGCGGGTTTGGATTCGATCGCCAACGCGCGCTCGTGCTCCAGCAACCACGCATGTTTGGCCGCCGCAACATCAGCCGGCAGCGCCGCAAGATGCCCAAGGATGTCGTCCTCCTGAGGGATATCCAGCGCACGCTTGATCGCCGGAAAATCATGGGCAGCAACGGTCAGCGTACCGTCCATGTCGAATACCCAGTGGCGTACTTGATTGAGGCTCATGACCAATCCTTACGGTGGCGAATCAAACCTTCCTGACTGACCGACGCCACAAGCTTGCCCTCGCGATTGAATACGCTGCCTCGGGAGAACCCGCGCGAATTACCGGCCCATGGGCTGTCCATGGCGTAAAGCAGCCAGTCGTCAGCGCGCAGTTCACCGTGGAACCACAGCGAGTGATCCAGGCTGGCGATCTGCATGTCTTTCTGCCAGACCGTCTTGCCATGGGGCAACAGCGAGGTGGTCAGCAGGTTGAAGTCCGACGCGTAAGCAAGCATGTAGCGGTGCAGGGCGGGGATGTCGGGCAGGGTGCCGTCGGCGCGAAACCAGATGTATTTCACCGGATCAGCAGGCTTCGGGTTGTAGGGATCAGACTCGGTGACTGGCCGGAATTCGATGGGCTTGGGGCACAGCAGTTTGTCCTTCATGTGCTCGGGAATCAGGTGCTCGCGCTGACGCATCAATTCAAGCTCCGACGGCAGGTTTTCCGGGCCGACCACCTGCGGCATATGGGTCTGGTGCTCGAAGCCTTCTTCGTCGTACTGGAACGACGCGCTGCAGGTGAAAATCGGATGGCCTTTCTGAATGGCCGTCACCCGGCGCGTGCTGAAACTGCCGCCGTCGCGGACCCGGTCCACCTGATACACCACGGGCAAGTGCGCGTCGCCGGGGCGCAGGAAATAGCCATGCAGCGAATGCACATGGCGCGCGTCTTCAACCGTCTTGCTCGCCGCCGACAGCGACTGACCCAGTACCTGACCGCCAAACAGCTGGCGAAAGCCAAGGTCCTGGCTGCGTCCGCGGAAGAGGTTTTCTTCGATCGGCTCCAGACTCAACAGCGACACCAGATCATCCAGCACGTGACTCATTCAGGGTTCCTCACACGGTCGTCTCGCCAACCGTCATCGCATCAATCAGGCCATGGGCGCCGTAGGCCGGCGCATATGGAAGTGGGACGAAATGATACAGAGGTTTGTAGCCCGATTCCCGCAGCTGTTTAAAGCGTCGCCAACCAGCCCGCCCGGTTGATGCGATACAACACGTGGGGCCTGAGTGGATGGCCGTTGGGCAATTTCGGATGATCGAAGTTGTCAGCCGGATCGTTGCGCATGCCGATGGCCTGCATGACCTTCTGCGAGGGCAGATTATTGACCGCCGCAAATGCCACGATTTCGTCCATGTCCAGGTGCTCGAATCCGCAGCCAAGGACCGTCCAGGCGGCTTCGCTGGCATAACCCAGGCCCCAATGCTCGCGGGCCAGGCGCCAGCCGATCTCTACCGCTGGCGTAAATCCTGCCTCGAAGCCCACCACGGCCAGGCCGGTGAAACCGATGAATTCACCGGTGTCCCTGCGTTCAAGGGCCCAGAAGCCGAAACCATACTCGGCAAAATGCCCGCGCACTCGGCCGATCAGCTTGGCGCTTTCCATGCGGCTCAAGGGCTGCGGAAAGTAGCGCATCACTTGTGGATCGGCGCACATCTTCGCGAAGGCTGGCAAATCATCATCTCGCCATTGACGCATCAACAAGCGTGCGCTGTTGAGCTCAAGAATCGGCTCCATCGATCGTCTCCCTGTTGCCTCGCCTCTCAAAATGCCCGCCGGCTGGCGATCTCCCCGCCCAGGCAAATCGCTGTGCGGTGATCGTCAGAACTGGCAAGATTCCCCTTCGAACCAGACGCGTGCTCACCATGCCCCTGCCCCTCATTTACCACGAAGACTACAGCCCGGACTTTCCGCCCGACCATCGCTTCCCGATGGACAAGTTCCGGCTTCTGCGCGACCACCTTATCGACACCGGCCTGACCACAGATGCTCAATTGTTTCGCCCGCTGGTCTGCCCAACGGACATCCTCGTGCTGGCCCATGACCCCGGTTACATCAGCCGTTATATGGAAGGCGCGCTGTCGCGGGAAGATCAACGTCGCCTTGGCCTGCCCTGGACCCAGGATCTGGCCCGACGTACGGTACGCGCGGTAGGTGGCTCTTTGCTGACAGCGGAACTGGCGCTGCAACACGGACTGGCCTGTCACCTTGCCGGCGGCACTCACCATGCCCATTACGATTACCCGGCGGGGTTTTGCATCTTCAACGACCTGGCGATCATCAGTCAGTACCTGCTGCAAAGCGGACGCGTCGACCGGGTGCTGATTTTTGACTGCGACGTGCACCAGGGTGACGGCACTGCGCGGATTCTCGAACACACCGATGACGCGATCACCGTCTCGCTGCACTGCGAAAAGAACTTCCCTGCGCGCAAGGCCCAAAGTGACTGGGACATTCCGCTGCCGATGGGCATGGGTGACGACGACTACCTGAAGGTGGTCGACGACACGCTCAATTACCTGCTGCCGCTGTATCAGCCCGATCTGGTGCTGTACGACGCCGGCGTGGATGTGCACAAGGACGACGCGTTGGGCTATTTGCAGCTGACCGATGCGGGGGTTGCCCGCCGCGACGAGGCGGTGATGCGTCATTGCCTGGGCCGGGACATTCCGGTGATGGGCGTGATTGGCGGTGGCTACAGCAAGGACCGGCAAGCACTTGCTCAACGGCACGGGATTCTGCACCACAGTGCGCAGCGGATGTGGATAGAGCGCGGGCTTTGAGTGATGACATCACTTACCCACATCCCCTGTGGAACCGCCTGTGGATAACCTGAGTGCAAGGGCGTGATCCCCTGATATCAATGGGGCTCGCGCGCACTGTGCGTTTTTTGATCGATAAGTTTTCCACAGGCTGGCCGCGTTTCACGAAGCTCGCGTAGAATGCGCGCCCCCTACCCAACCGGTGTTCGCTTAGCCATGACGTCAACCGCCACCTCAAGCACCCAGACAGTCGCCATCATCGGCGGCGGCCCTGCCGGCCTGATGGCCGCTGAAGTGCTGAGCCACGCCGGTTTCAAGGTGGACCTCTACGACGCCATGCCCTCGGTCGGGCGCAAGTTTCTGCTGGCGGGCGTCGGCGGCATGAACATCACCCACTCCGAGCCGTCGCCTGCGTTCGTTGCCCGCTACGCCGAACGCGCCCCGGTAATCGCGCCCTTGCTGCGCAGCTTCGGCGCCCAGGCGCTGTGCGAGTGGATTCACGGCCTGGGCATCCAGACGTTCGTTGGCAGTTCCGGGCGTGTGTTCCCCACCGACATGAAGGCCGCGCCGCTGCTGCGCGCCTGGCTCAAGCGACTGCGCGAGTCCGGCGTCGTTATCCACACCCGTCATCGGTGGCTGGGGTGGAATGCCGACAATACGTTGCGAGTCGACGGTCCCGAAGGTGAAGTCACCCTGAACCCTGCCGCCACGCTGCTGGCGTTGGGCGGAGCAAGCTGGTCGCGGCTGGGCTCGGACGGTGCGTGGGTACCGCTGCTTGAACAACGCGGGGTCAACGTCGCGCCGCTGCAAGCCGCCAATTGCGGGTTCGAAGTCTCGGCCTGGAGCGAACTGCTGCGCAGCAAATTCGCCGGCGCGCCGCTGAAGAACATCGCGATGGGCCTGGAGGGGCAAAACCTGCGGCTGGGGGAAGGCGTGGTCACGCAGGGCGGTGTCGAGGGCAGCCTCGTTTACGCTTTGTCCGCGCAGATCCGTGAGGCGATCAATCAGTCGGGGTCGGCCACGGTCGAGATTGATCTGCTGCCCGGCAAAAGCGTTGCCGAGGTGCAAAAGGCCCTGAGCAAACCCCGCGGTTCCCGCTCGACGTCCAAGCATCTGCACAGCCAGCTGGGCCTCGACGGGGTGAAAGCGGCGCTGTTACGTGAGCTTACCCCCGCTGCGACATTCGCTGATCCAGCCCTGCTTGCGCGTGCGATCAAGGCCTTGCCGCTGACACTGATCACGCCGCGCCCGCTGGATGAGGCCATCAGCACGGCAGGCGGAGTGAAATTCGAAGCACTGAACGAGCACCTGATGATCCCGTCGCTGCCCGGCGTCTTCTGCGCTGGCGAGATGCTCGACTGGGAAGCGCCTACCGGCGGCTATCTGCTGACCGCCTGCTTCGCCAGCGGCCGCGCGGCAGGGCTGGGGATGGTTGAGTGGTTGCGCCGCAGTTAAGGCTCAGCGCAACCAAAGGGGATTCACGCCGCGCGATCAACCTGCGGCTTCAGGCCACCGCCAATACCCTGCTTGACCGGCGCTTTGCCGTTCGAGGCTCCGGTGACCCACTTGCCCAACTCGACGCCCTTCAGCTCGATGTACTTATGAGCCAGAGCAGCCAGGCCGATCGCTGCGAGGGTGACGGCAACCACCAGCGCGTTGTTGCCCAGCTCGGAACCTGTGTCCATGAAACGCTGGCCGTTGATCATCGGCGACAGATCGCGGCCGGTGAGCTTCTGCGCCACGATGAACATCGTCGACAGGCAAAACAGCAGCGCAGCGTGGGTCATGTAGATGGAGTACGACAACTTGCCCAACAGCCTGAACACGGCGGTTTTCAGGAACGTCGATACCAGCCCGGCTTCGAATGCGAACACCAGCACCAACACGCAGAACGTCAGACTGGCAATGGGCGAGCGGTCGCTGTAGTCGTTCATCACCATCCAGTACGTTGTGCACGTGAGCGCCACTTCGAGCACCGTCATCAGCCAGCGCACCGGCACGAATCGGTCGCGAACCAACAGGTAGGCGAGGTACGTGATATTGCCAGCGAAGAAGCAGGACAAACCCAGCATCGCGCGCCAGACCAGCGGTTCGTTTTCGGTGAAGATCATCGTGAATGCGACGACGGCCACGCAGGCAAACATCAGAAAGCGGCTTCTCAGTGAGAGCAGGCACAGCCCGCCGAAGAGCATGTAGATATAGAACTCGATGCTGATGCTCCACGACGGGTAGTTGAACGACATGGTTTCGGTGAGCGTCGTCCAGGCTTGCACCAGCAGCAGATTGGGCAGGATCTCCGACGGGGCGAAGAGACCGGTGAACGGCACGTTGTTCAAGGTGAAGCCTTTCTTCCAGGCCGCCCAGCGCACCCCTTCGAAGAGGATAAACACCAGCAGCATCACGACGTGCAGTGGGTACAGGCGGAACAGGCGCGAGATGACGAAACGCTTGAAGCCGAATTGCGGCTTCAGCCCATAGGAATGGGCCAGGACAAAGCCGCTGAGCACGAAGAAGAAGTTGAGGAGGATGTCCGCTCTGCGAAAAAACGGCAGCTCGATGAAAGCGCCCACCACGTGCAGGTGATAGAACACCACCAACAACGCGAAAACGCCCCTGAAACTATCTAGCGTGGTGAATCGCTGAACTGATCCCATGGCCCAACGTCCCGTCCTGAGTGAGAAAACGCCCGCGGCGGCAGTGAAGTCTCGCGGCCTTTACACGGTAGGGGGATGATGGACTTATCAACAGTTGAAATATTTCATGTCCGGTACAAAGGACAGCGCAAAGATTGACGCCAGCGTTTGACGAGCAGCGGGGCAAGCCATCGCTGAATCAACTATCAACGCCGACAATGTTCGCTACCAATCGTATTGAGTTCTGATTAATTTTGCGGCGAGTAACATCAGCTCCATACCGAGTCACCCACTCATCAAACGTACTGGAGCAACCCCCATGAAAACCAACACACTGATTCTTGGCCTGGCCTTCTCTGTACTGGCAATCAGCGCTTTCGCCCTCCCTGCTGTTGATGCCAGCCCATTTGTAAACGCGCCAATCGTTGCTGAAAACGGCTCTTCCCACACCAACATCAATCGTGTTGCTGCCGACGGCGCTGACCGCGTTGGTGCAAATCGCGTTGCTGCTGACGGTGCCGACCGCGTTGGTGCAAACCGCGTTGCTGCCGATGGCGCTGATCGCGTTGGTGCAAACCGCGTTGCTGCTGACGGTGCCGACCGCGTCGGTGCAAATCGCGTTGCTGAAAACGGTTCGTCGCACACCCAACTGGGTCGTGTTGCCGCTGACGGTGCAGACCACGTCGGTGCCAGCCGCCTGAGCTGATCGACACTCTGCTCCTCCCCCAGCCCGGCCTTTGCCGGGCTTGATTGTTTCTGGGCCCCGCGTTTTTTCTCCTGCCTATACCTCCGCTCGCACACGACTGTCGGACAATTCCGACATCGGTTTCAGATTCTCGCGAATCTGCCGATGCATTCGTACACATGAATGTTTTGCTGGCTCCATAACAAAAACCCTCCAGCTGACGATTTCAAATATTTACGGATCTGGAGAAATGGAATGAACAGCTGGTTCGCGAACATTAGCGTCAACATGAAGCTGGCCCTCGGTTTCGGTGTCGTGCTTGTACTGACTGCCCTGCTGGCTCTGGTGGGCTGGAACAGCCTGGGCAATATGACCTACCGCAGCGACCGTGTTGCCGACATCACCAAACTCAGCCAGAAGCTGACTGACCTTCGGATTACGCGGCTGCAGTACATGCTCAGCAATGGCGACGAAGCCGCTGCGCAGACCGTGCAGACTGCGCTCGAAAGCTTCAAGGCGCAGCAGCAATTTCTGCAGAAAACCTTCAGCAATCCACTGAACGTCGCGCCCATCAAGGCGTTGGGCGAGCAGATCGCCGCTTATGAGACCTCATTGAGCAAAATGCGCGAGGCCTATCAGGCGAGCGCCAAGGTTCGCGCCGACATGGGCGTTGACGCCATGAAGGCGGCCGACCTGATCGCCGCGATCAACGACGACGTAATGAAAATCGACCCGACGGACGAACGCCGTTTCGAGCAGTACCAGGCCGTCATCAAAGCCCGCGAAGACGTGATGCTGGTGCGCTATGAAGTGCGCGGCTACACCGCCAGCGTCTCGGCCAAAACCGAAGACACGGCCATGCGCCAACTGACCAGCGCCATGGACGGCCTCGCGCCGCTCAACGCCATGTTTGGCGGCACTCAGGGCGAACGTCTGAAACAGCTGGAAGCGGCGCTGAACGGCTATCGCCAATCGGTGCAGGGATTCAAGGTCGCGACGGACACGATCAACACGACGCGGGCCGAGATGACCGAGGAAGGAAGCGCCATTGTCAAATTGGCCCAGCAACTGAATGACTTGCAGATCACCCTCGGCCAGGCCGACAGCCAGCAAGCTCGCACGCTGCAATTGGCCGGCACGCTCCTGGCGCTGATCCTCGGTACGCTGGCGGCGATCATCATTACCCGTCAGATCACCCGTCCGCTTCAACAGACACTGGCCGTGGTCGACCGCATTGCGTCGGGCGATTTGTCCCACGACATGGTCGTCACCCGCAAAGATGAACTGGGCGTTCTGCAAATGGGCATCCAGCGCATGGGCGCCACGCTGCGCGAATTGATCGGCGGCATCCGTGACAGCGTCACGCAGATTGCCAGCGCTGCCGAGGAGCTGTCGGCCGTGACCGAACAGACCAGCGCCGGGGTCAACAGCCAGAAAGTGGAAACCGACCAGGTCGCCACCGCGATGCACGAAATGTCGGCCACTGTTCACGAGGTGGCGCGCAACGCCGAGCAAGCATCGGTCGCCGCTTCTGCCGCTGACAAGCAGGCACGGGAGGGCGACAAAGTGGTGGGTGAAGCGATCGTCCAGATCGAGAAGCTGGCCACTGAGGTGGTTCGCTCCACCGACGCGATGACCGTGCTGGAACAGGAAAGCGACAAGATCGGCAAGGTCATGGACGTGATCAAGGCCGTCGCCGAGCAGACCAACCTGCTGGCCCTCAACGCTGCCATCGAGGCCGCACGGGCCGGTGAAGCCGGTCGCGGTTTTGCCGTGGTCGCCGATGAAGTCCGTGGCCTGGCGCAACGCACCCAGCAATCCACCGAAGAGATCGAAGGCCTCGTCGCCGCGCTGCAAAACGGAACGCGCCAAGTCTCGGAGATCATGCTCAGCAGCCGCAACCTGACTGACAGCTCCGTTGCCCTGACCCGCAAGGCCGGTACCTCGCTGGAAAGCATTACCCAGACGGTGTCGAACATCCAGGCCATGAACCAGCAGATCGCTGCCGCTGCCGAGCAGCAAAGCTCGGTGGCCGAAGAGATCAGCCGCAGCATCGTCAACGTGCGCGACGTGTCAGAACAGACCGCCGCCGCCAGCGAAGAAACCGCCGCGTCCAGCGTCGAACTCGCCCGCCTGGGCAACCAGCTGCAGATGTTGGTCAGCCACTTCAAGGTGTAAAGCGGCTTTATCTGCGTCGGGCGAAAAGCCGCCCGGCGCAGGCACTGCAAGGGGTTGAAGACGAAACGCGCAGGCGTATCGGCAAGAAAGGGATTTACTGATCTCACAATTGCCACATACTGCCCGCGCTGTTTTATTTCGTCATATTCATCTCCAACGCCGGGTTTATCTCCATGAAAAGAATGTTGCCTTACCTCCTCAGTGCCGCCCTCTCCCTCGTTCCAGTCGCTTTTTCCCACGCCGCCACGGCACCTGCCCCCGTTCAACTGATCGTCCTGAGTTCCGGTGGGATCATGGGTGCGTTCAAGGCTGTTGCCCCCGATTACGAACAGCGCGCCGGCGTAAAGCTGCAAGGCGAGGTAGCCCCATCGATGGGCGCGACGCCCCAGGCGATTCCAAACCGACTGGCCCGCCACGAGCCGGCGGACGTGGTGCTGATGGTGGGTGCGGCGCTGGACAAGTTGATCAAGGACGGCAAGGTCGATCCCAAAACCCGTGTCGATCTGGGCAAATCCTACATCGCCATGGCCGTACGTCATGGCGCGCCCCACCCTGACATCAGCACCATGGAAGCCTTCAAGCAGACCCTGCTGGACACAAAAAGCATCGCCTATTCGGACAGCGCCAGCGGCGTTTACCTGTCCCGCGTGTTGTTTAGCCAGATGCACATCGCCGATCGCATTCAGAGCAAAAGCCGCATGATTCCCGCCGAGCCCGTCGGTGAAGTCGTTGCGCGTGGAGACGCTGAAATTGGGTTTCAACAGCTGAGCGAGCTCAAGCCGGTGGACGGCATCGACATCATCGGCCTGATCCCCGACCAGGCGCAGCAGATGACCCTCTACTCCGCCGGCGTCGTGACCATGAGCAAACACCCTGAACAGGCCAAACAGTTTCTGGAGTTTCTGAGTTCTTCGGCAGCCGCCCCGGCCATCAAAGCCAGCGGCCTGGACCCGATCGCGAAGTAACGAGGATGCCGCAGATCCTTTAGTTGGCGGATGACCTGTGGGAGCGACCGGGGTGGCGCTCCACCTTGCTCGCGAAAAGGCCCGTACATCCGCTAAATAACTTGGCGATTGGATGAACGTCTTCGTGAGCAAGCTCACTCCCACAGTGACCGTGTTCGCCGAAGCCCTATCAGTTGCCAGATCACTTGTGGTAGCTAGCTTGCTCGCGAAGAGGCCATTACATCCGCTAGATATTTGGTGGAGGGAAGATCGTCTTCGTAAGCAACCTCACTCTCACACTGGACTGCGTCGTAAGCGCACTGGATGGGCTTATGTGAGCGCCAGCTCGATCAACTCACCGCGCACGTCATCACCCTCGATGTGCAGCAGGCCGACCGTGATCGGCAATTTGAAACGTCGCGGTCCGGCGCTGCCCGGGTTGATGAACAGCACGCCATCGCGCATCTGCTGCAAGGGCCGGTGGGAGTGGCCGGTGACCACGACGCGCACCTCATCCGGCAATGATTTCGGCACATCGGCCAGTATGTGGGTGGTATAAATCGCCACATCGCCAACTCGCAAGAACGCTTCATAGGGCACGTCGCACGCCCAGGCGTCATCGGTGTCGTTGTTGCCTCGCACCACCGTCAGTGGCGCGATGGCCATCAATGCGTCGAGGATCTCCGGCTTGCCAATGTCGCCGCCGTGGATCAGGTAATCGCAGCCCTGCAACGCCGCGAGTGCCTGAGGCCGAAGCAAGCCGTGGGTGTCCGAGATCAAGCCTACTTTTACACTCATTGTTCAGCTCCCGGATGCCGACAGGGCAGCCTGTTTCGATTGCACGCGCTTCATGCTGATCATCGCCAGCAACGCAACCACGGCCACCAGTCCGGCGAAGAACTCGCCCACATGCTCCAGACCAAACACCCGCACGCTGAAACCCACCGCCACCACCGGCACGGAAATCGACACGTAAAGCACCACAAAGAATGCGGACGTCACCGCTGCCTTCTGATCAGGCGGGCTGCTGGCGGTGACCGCGCCCATGCCGGCGCGCAGGATCATGCCCTGGCCGATGCCTGCCACCAGACCCGCCGCGATCAACAGCCCCAACTGCGACGTGGCAATGCTCAGTCCCAGACAGATCATGCCGACAATCAGCCCGACGCAACCGAGGGTCATGTGCCGGTCCTTTGGCAGCACCTGCAGCAACGCCTGGCCAATGATCGACGCCACGAAAAACAAGCCGATTACAGCGCCAATCAACAGCCCGCCTTGCTCGTGCATGACGTGAATCATCACCGACGGCACCATGCTGGTGAACAGACCTGCCACGCTAAAACCCGCCAACCCGGCGATGGACGCGGAAATAAACACGCTGCGCACTGAGGCTGGAACCGATGGCTTCTGAATACCCAGTTTCAGAATGGCCGGACGCTGCACGGTCTCCCGAATCAGCGCGATACCGACCGTCGCCAGCACGAGCATTACCAAGTGCACGTAAAACACCAGATGCAACGCATCCGGCAGAAATTGCGAAGTAAAGCCGGCCAGCAAAGGCCCGATGCCAAGGCCGAACATATTGGCGGCCGTGGCCACCAGCGTGGCGTTCTTCCAGGTTTTGGGGGCCAGTTCAATGACGGCGACAGTTGCCGTGCCGGTCATGATGCCCGCGCTGAAACCGGAAAAAAGCCGTCCGATCAGCAAACCGCCAATCGAATCGCTGAACAAAAAGATCACCGCGCTAATCGCCCCCATCGCCAGCCCTGCCAGCAACAATGGCTTGCGCCCCAACTGATCGGACCAACTGCCGACCGCCAGCAGCGCTGCAATAACGCCCGCCGCGTAGATCGAGAAGATGATCGTCAGCCAGCTCGCGTCAAAGCCGAGCCGTTGTTGATAGAGGGCATAGAGCGGCGTGGGCAGCGTGGTGCCGACCATGGCGATGAGTAACGCGCAGGCGGCAAAGATGAAGTCGCGCGTAGAAGAAGAGGAAGCAGGCAAGGACATGAGCGCTCCGGGCACCGGTATAAACAAGACTGGCAGTGTCGCTGATACAGACCAGGCAAGGTAGACCTGAGAGCGTTACCGAGGTTCATGCTGAGGCAATTTTGAAGTATGCGTGAACATATTCATCATCATGTTAAACACTTTGACTTTGCATGCCTCACGCCCATCAGCGCGGATCAGAGGCCCGATTGAGCCATACTGACGAGATAACCAAGACGAAATCGCAGATTTGGAAAACTGCAATACCGATTATCACAAAAGACTTTTACTGAGTGGAAGAAGAACTAAAAGAATGAACTCGTCCGCTGTTTGGCTAACCCGGGAAAGTTCTTTAGAGTCCCGCCCTTAATACTCGCTCAACAGTGAAAAACTTGTGAATAACGATCTACAACTTGTTAAATCAGCATTAACGCGATTCGGCGTCATGCTGGCGCTTACGCTCTTCAGTATCGGCATGGTGTTCATCGACATCTTTATCGCTAAAACGGACATTCTCGAAACCTCGTTCACCGAGGTCAGTCAGGAAGTGATGCTGGCAATCATCGCCGGTCTGTTCTGGCTCTCGGCGCGTCAACCTGGGCAACGTGGCGTCGGCATCCTGATTGGCGGCTTCTTCGCCTGCATGCTGATTCGTGAGCTGGACGGGTTGTTTGACCCCATCAGTCACAGCTTCTGGCTGTGGCCTGCGCTGCTCACCGCTGGCACTTGCGTCTACAAGGCCTTGGGTCACAGGAACGCGTGGCGCGACGTCGTCTCGGGCCTCGCCCGTTTTTCCCTGCGTCCGGCGTTCGGCTTCATCATGGCCGGCCTGCTGGTGCTGATCTTCTCGCGACTCTTCGGCATGGGCTCGCTGTGGCACGGCATCCTTCAGGGCGGCTACGCGCGGCTGGCGAAAACCACCGTCGAAGAAGGCGTCGAACTGCTGGCCTACAGCATTTGCCTGGGCGGCGCGCTGGACTACTTTCTGGAGTTGCGCCGCGATCTTTCGCGCTTTGATGAGCTCACCGAACTGCAGATTTCCGTGCCCGTCAAAGCCAGACGTCGCGCTGTCGCCGAGGCAATGGAAACCAGCGTCTGACCCTGGCGTCGGCGCATCGACGGAGGGTCTTCAGGCACTCAGCCAGCGTCCGATAATTTAGCCGTCGGTTCGCCGACGCGCGCCGACATCGGCATCCCTTTCGCGCCCTCCATCGTGCTAGCCTTGGCACTCTTTGGAGGGATGCGACTGCCCCGCAGGTTGTCCCGGATTTCAGGCAGCCAATCGCCCATGAGCAAGAAAACCCCCGTCACCATTTCCGACATCGCACGCCGCGTGAACATGACGCCTGTCACTGTTTCCCGGGCGCTGAACAAACCCGATCTGGTCAAGCCCACCACCCTGGCGCGCATCCTGGAAGTGGCGCAAGAACTCGATTACGTCCCCAACGCCTTTGCCCGCAGCCTCAAGCGCAGCGAGAGCATGATCATCGGGGTCATTACCGCGTCGGTGGACAACCCGTTCTACAGCGAGATGATCAAGGCGATCTCCCGCGAGGCGAAGACCCGTGGCTACACCATCATGCTGGTGGACACTGACGGCTCCGAAGAACTCGAAGCCAAAGCGGTGGATACGCTGCTCAGTTATCGCGTGGCGGGCATAGTGCTGTCGCCGGTGTCAGACGAGCCGGCGTACCAACCGGTCTATCTGAGCCGGCTGAGCAATGGTGACATCCCGGTGGTGCAGCTGGACCGCGCGCTGCCTTCCAGCCCGTTCAGCCATGTGGTGCTCGACAACTATCACAGTGGTCTGAAAGGCGCGCGTTACCTGCTGGCGCAGAGCCCGGCGATGCGTCGCATGCTGGTGCTGACCGGTCCTGCGCATTCGCGGATCTCCGAGGAACGCCTGAAGGGCGTGAAGGCGGCGATTGCCAAGAGCGGCAAGCCGGTGCAGCTGGATGTGTTTGCCGGGGATTACACGCTGGAACCGTCGCACCAAAGCACGCTGGATTACCTGCGCGACCATCCAGTACCAGACGCCATTTTCGGCTTCAATCAGCTCATAACGCTGGGCGCCATGAAGGCCCTGCGTGACCGCGATATTGCCCACCACAGCGTGGCCATCTGCGGTATCGACCGGCTGCCGTTCGCCGACATCTTCGGCATCCCCATCGCCTGCATCGCCCACGATGCCTCGCTGGCCGGAAGCAGCGCGGTGAAGATGCTGATGGAGCGAATCGAGGATCGGCATTTGCCGAAGGCGCAGGTGGTGATTGTCGGGGAGCTGGAGAATGGGGTTGGCGGGTAATTTTTCATCGGCCATCCACCGGCAACCTTAGTCGTGAAACCTACGCACCCTTAGAGCAAACGGGATCCCTGTGGGAGTGAGCTTGCTCACGAAGAAGGCATTCCAGGCGAAGGTGATTTAGCGGTTTCACCGACGCCTTCGCGAGCAAGCTCGCTCCCACAATAAACACGCATTTAGTATCCACACAGGTGCTGAATCCAAGCCTTCAACGGCTCGTGTAACCCCCATCAATCGGCAGCGACACGCCGCTGATCATCGATGCTGCGCTGCTCAGCAGGAACAGGATCGGCGCTGCGACTTCTGCGGTTTCGGCGAAGCGGCCGAGGGGGATCGCCGCCAGCGCCGGGTCGCGTTTGCTTGGCTCGCCCCACGCCATCTGCGCCATGGGCGTCAGCGTCACGGTGGGGTTGACGCTGTTGACGCGAATCCCGTAGCGTCCCCATTCGCCACACTGCACACGGGTCATGGCATCCATCGCGCCCTTTGACGCGCAGTAGCTCAAGTGGTCGTCCAGCGCCACCAACGAAGCCTGGCTGGACACGTTGACGATGCTGCCGGCCACGCCTTCGGCAATCATCTTCTTCGCTATCGCTCCCGCGATCATCGCCGCCGCCCGCACGTTGATCGCCATGACCTGATCGAATGCCGCAGCGCTGACCTCGGTCGCGGATTCCAGTACCGAAATCCCCGCGCAGTTGACCAGGCCGTGCATTACTGGCAAGTCCGCCAGCACTGCGGCCAATGACGGCTGATCGGCCACGTCCACGCGCAAGACCTGACAGCCTTGTCCTGCCAGTTTTTCCAGAGCCGCTGCATCGCGGCCCAGGGCATACACCTCCGCGCCGCTGGCCAGCAACTGCTGCGCGACCTCCCAGCCGATGCCGCTGCTGGCGCCGGTGACCAGAATGCGCTGGCCGCTGAAATCAAATTGAGCCGTGTTCACAGTCACGCTCCCTGCAAGCGATGCATGATCGGTTTCAGCGCCGGGTACAGCGCCACGTAATCGGCGAACAGTCGTGAATACAGTGCGACGTTCTCGGCCTGAGGCTCGGCCCGCCGCTCCAGTTGAACCCAGCCTTTGTGGACCTGCGCCTCATCCACCAACCCGACCGCGTGGGCCGCCAGCAAGGCTGCACCGAGCGCCGCCTCGACCTCCTGCACGATGGTGTAGACCGGAAAGTTAGTGACGTCGGCGATGATTTGCATCCACAGGTCCGAGTGGCTGGCACCGCCGATCACGATCAGCCGAGGGTCCAGGGACTGCGCGCCTTTGGTGCCCGCTTCGATGTTGTGCCGAAGCGCGAACGTAACGCCTTCGAGCACCGCGCGATACAGATGGATTCGGCTGTGATAGAGGCTCAGGCCCACAAAACTGCCGCTGGCTTTAGCGTCCCACACGGGGCTGCGCTCGCCCATCAGATACGGCTGGAACAGTACGCCGTCGCTGCCGGCCGGAATCCTCATCGCCGCACGTTCGAGAATGACGTGGCTGTCTTCGCCGCTTTCCCTGCCTTGCTGCTCTTCAGCCTGACAGAACTGCTCGCGAAACCAGCTGACCGACGCACCGGCGGTGATCGCGCCGCCGAAGATGTAGAGGTCTTTGGCGCCGTTGAAGACATGGGGAAAACTGACCAGACCGTGGCGGGCATCGACCTGCTGATTGAGGTAGCCCCAGCACATGCTGGTGCCGATCATCGCCACGTGATTGCCGGCCTGAGTAACGCCCGCGGCGAAGGTCGCCATGGCGGCATCGACGCCACCACCGAGCAGCGGAATGCCAGGAGCAAGCCCAAGGCGGTCGGCCGATTCGGGCAACAGGCCGCCGACGACATCACCGGAGTGAACCAGCCGCTCGGGCATCATCGACGCCGCGATGCCCAACGCGTCGAGCATCTCGGCCGACCAGCCCCGGGCCTTTACGTCGTAAACACCACCGATGTTGCCGGCAGAGCTGTGGTCCACCGCGACCTCGCCGGTCAGGCAGTAATTGATGTAGCTGTTGGGCGGCAGCAGGTAGCGCGTGTCGGCCCAAACCTGCGGTTGTTTATCCTTGAGCCAGAGCATTTTGGTGAAGCCGTAATAGCTGTCCACCGAGTTGCCAGTGATCGTGTAAAGCCGTTCGAGGTCGACGTGCCGGTTGACCCACTCGACCTGTGCCTCGGCGCGGCGGTCCATCCAGATCAGGCACGGGTACAAGGGTTTGATCTGTGCATCGACCGCGATGCCGGAGCCGCCATACAGGCTGCTGACACACAGGGCTTTGACGCTGTCCCTCGGCAACGCGCTTTTGCGCATGCAGGCGGCGACGCAGATTTCCACGGCGTCGAGCCAGACCTGCGGCCATTGCTCGGCCCAGCGCGGTTTAGGGGTGTCGACCTTATAGCTGTGGCTGTGCTGCGCGACGATCCGGCCTTGGCCATCGACCAGCAATGCCTTGGTGCTTTGGGTGCCGATGTCGACACCGATGACGTAATCCATCTGGGTGCGCTCTCTTGTTATTGGTTTACCTGAGGCGTGCCACGGTTCCCTGTAGGAGCAATCGGAGGTTACGACGGTCGCGAAAGCGTTGTGTCAGGTAAACCGCATCGCGACCGTCGTAACCTCCGATGGCTCCTACAGAGACTGCGTTATCCGTTGACGGGTTTGAGCAGCACTTTGATCGACTTGGTCGAGTCCGCCAGGGCAAACGCTTCGGCGTAGTCGTCCAGACCGAAGTCGTGGGTGACGATGCCCTTTGACGTCACCAGCCCGCGCTCGAACAGGTCGATGGCAATCGGGTAGCAATACGGGCCCAGGTGAGCGCCACGTACGTCGAGTTCCTTGCGATCGCCGATGATCGACCAGTCAGCGCTGGTCTCGGCGCCAAACACGCTGAACTCCACGAAGCGGCCCAGCTTGCGGATCAGATCAAGGCCTTGGGTAACGCCGATCGGCACGCCCGTTGTCTCGATGTAAACGTCGCAGCCGTAGCCGTCGGTGAGGCCGTTGATGATCTCTTTCGCGTTGTCGCGGTTCGGGTTGATCACCACGTCGGCGCCGAATTTTTTCGCCAGTTCCAGGCGCTCGTCGACCATGTCGATGACTACCAGTTTCTTCGGCGTTTTCAGCGCAGCCACTTGCACCATGCACAGGCCCAGCGTGCCGGCGCCGGCGATCACCAGCACGTCGTCGAGCTGAACATCACCGCGGTTGACGGTGTGAATCGAGCAGGCCATCGGCTCGATCAACGCCGAATCTTCCAGCGAAACCGACTCGGGAATGTGATGCACGATGGCCGTCTTCGGGATGCGCATGTACTGCGCCATGCCGCCCTCGGCGACGTCTTTCTGGAAGCCGAAGATGTTGTGCACTTCGCACATCCAGTACTTGCCGGACTTGCAGAATTTGCACTTCTCGCACGGAACGATCTGCTCGGCGATGACCTTGTCACCCACCTTTACGCCGAAGTGCTCTTCAGCGCCCTCGCCCACCGAATCGACGTAGCCGAAGAACTCGTGGCCCGGCACCACGGGGGCCTTGACCCACGGGCTCTCGCCGCCCCAGAACATCGCCGCCCCTGAATGGCACTTGCAGTCACTGGCGCAGATCCCGCAGGCACCAATGCGAATCACCAGTTCATTGGCCCGCGCAACGGGCTTGCTGATCTGCTCCAGACGGTAGTCTTTCGGCGCATGGCAGACGACGGCTTGCATAGTATTTGTAGTGTTTTGTTCCATGTCGGTTCACCTGTTTTGATCGTTGGATGGCGTGTAGAAGCGTGCTCCTACAGGCGCTGCTTTTTTGTTTATTTATGCCGCTGCCGACTGATAAAAATCGCCAGCAAAATGATTCCGCCCTTGATCACGCTTTGCACATACGGCGAGACGCCCAGCATGTTCAGGCCGTTGTTAAGAACGCCCAACAGCATCGCGCCCACCAGCGTGCCAATGATCACGCCGCGACCGCCGGCAATCGACGCACCGCCCAGCACCACGGCCGCAATGGCGTCCAGCTCGAAACCGACGCCAGCGTTCGGTTGCCCGCTCATCAGCCGCGACGACAACACCAGCCCGGCAATCGCCGCCGTCAGCCCGCTGATCGAATACACCAGCAGCTTGAACCGCGAGGCGCGCACGCCGGACAGACGCACGGCTTCTTCATTACCGCCGATGGCATAAACGTAGCGACCGACACGCGTGTGTTGCAGCAGCACCGAGGCGAAAAAGTATGTCGCCAGCATGATCAGAATCGGCACCTGAATGCCGAACAGCGTGCCGCGTCCGAACCAGGCGAACCAGTCCGGCATGCCCGCAATCGGGTAGCCGTCGGTGTACATCAGGCCCAGCCCGCGCGCGATGCCCATGGTCGCCAGCGTCACGATGATCGGCGGCATTTTCAGGTACGCGACGAAGATGCCGTTGCCCACACCGAAGCCCACGCCAATCAGCAAACCGACAAGGATAGCGATCGGCGCCGGCACGCCTGCGACCATCAGGCCGGTGGTCAGCGTGCCGGACAAGGCCATCACCGGACCCACCGACAAATCGATGCCGCCGGTGAGGATCACGCAGGTCATGCCGACCGCGATGATTGCGTTGATCGACACTTGGCGGGCGATGTTTTCCAGGTTCGCGCCGGTGAGAAACTTGTCGCTGGCGAAGATCATGAAGACCGTCACCACCACCAGACCGACGAAGGGGTAAAACGCTGGCGAACGGATCAATCGAGCGAAGTTGAGCTGCATCCGGTTGGGCTGCGCGGTCATGGGTTTAATGGAGGTGTTCACTGTTCAGACTCCCGGTGGCGTGGCGCATCACTTCCTGCGGATTGATGGCCGAAGCCTCCAGCACGTTGACGATAGCGCCCTTGTTGAAAACGGCCACGCGGTCGCACATACCGATGATTTCCGGCAGTTCCGAAGAGATCATGATGATCGCGAAGCCTTGTTCGGTGAGTGTGCGCATCAGGGTGTAGATCTCCGCCTTCGCGCCGACGTCGATACCTCGGGTCGGCTCGTCGAAGATCAGGATGTCGCAGTGGTGATTGATCCAGCGCGCGATGACCACCTTCTGCTGATTGCCGCCGCTGAGATTAATCACCCGGCTTTCACAACTTGGCGCCTTGATCGACAGCTGCTTCATCAGCTGAGCGGTGGTGGTGTCCTCCTTGTGCCGATCAAGCAGGTGCGCCGCGCCTTCGTACTTGCCCAGATTGTTCAGGGAAATGTTCTCGCGAATGCTGAAATCCACGATCAGCCCTTCACTCTTTCGGCTCTCCGGCAACAGGCCGATGCCACTGGCCAGCGCTTGCGCCGGATCATTAAGGTGCGCCGGCTGACCCCGCAGCAGCACATCCTTGCTGACCACCGGCAACGCGCCTATCACGCCCAGCGCCAGCTCCGTGCGCCCGGACCCCACCAGCCCGGCAAAGCCGAGAATCTCGCCCTTGTGCAGATTGAAACTGTTGTGCGGGCCGTTGCGGGTGAGCTGGATATCACGCACTTGCAGCACCACTTCGCCTTGAGCGCGGGACTGCTTGGGCGGAAAGCTCGCTTCCAGACGCCGCCCCACCATCATCTCCACCAGCGTGTCGATGTCGCTGTTGGCGACGGTCAGGGCGCCGACATTGGCGCCATCACGCAGCACGCTGATGCGGTCGCAAACCTGAAAAATCTCTTCCAGATGGTGAGAGATGAAGATCACCGCCACGCCCTGGCTTTTCAGTTCGCGCATGATGTCGAACAGCAGCTCGGCCTCGGATGGCGTCAGGGTGGCAGTCGGCTCGTCGAGAATCAGCAAGCGTGCTTCAAGGGCCAGGGCCTTGGCGATCTCGACAAACTGCTGCTCGGCGACGCTCAAGTGCTGCACCGAACAATCCAGATTGATCTTCACGCCGAGGCGGTCGAACAGCGCGATGGCCTTCTCGCGCATCTCGCCTTTTCGCAGCAAGCCGAAACCGTTGACGATCTCGTGACCGAGGAAAATATTCTCCACGGCATTGAGATAGGGGATCAGGCTGAATTCCTGAAAGACGATGCCGATGCCGGCGGCAATGGCCTCGTTGTAGGTCGCGAAATGCTGCTCCGCGCCGTCAATGAGAATGCTGCCTTTGTCCTGATGTTCGACGCCCGCGAGGATCTTCATCAGGGTCGATTTGCCCGCGCCGTTTTCGCCGAGCAGCGCGTGAATTTCGCCGCGCTCGACCTGCAGGTTGATCGACTTGAGCGCCTGCACGCCGGGGTAGCTTTTACAGATGTTTTCCAATTGCAGAAGGCAGCTCATGGGCACCTCGTCGCAGCAGAACATCGCTGCGCAACTCACATCAATCCGTGGCGCCCGCCTGGGCAAACAAGACTCAGGCGAGAGGCGCCACGCCCCTTACCAGGTGAAGGTCTTGGCCTTGGCCTGATCCACCAGCAGGATGTCGACCGGAATGGTCGCCGGGACTTGTGAGCCCCACTTCTTGGCGAGCGCCAACCCGAGGGCCAGACGTACCTGGTCGCGAGGGTACTGAGCGGAAGTGGCGATGAACTTGCTGTTGGGCTTCTGGATTTCCTTGATGGCTTCGGGCGCGCCATCGACGCTGGTCAGCTTGACGTCCATGCCACTGGATTCGATAGCCGCCAGGGCGCCAAGGGAACCGTTGTCGTTGACGCTGAACAGGCCTTTGAGATTGGGCTGCGCCTGCAGCATGTTTTCAGTCACGGTCAGCGCCTGATCACGCTCCTGCTTGCCGTTCTGAATGCTGACGATCTTGATGTCTTTGTACTTGCCCAGGGCTTCCTTGCAGCCGCGCACGCGCTCAAGAATCGGCACCACCGCGATGCCGTCGAGAATTCCGACGTCGCCCTTCTCGCCGATGTTCTTGGCCAGGTAATCGCAAGCCTGCACGCCAGCGTCGAAGTTCTTCGAGCCGACGAACGAGTCCAGCGGGCCATTGGCTTGAGCGTCGACGGCAACCACGACCACGCCTTTGTCGTGGGCCTGTTTGACGGCGGACTGAACACCGACCGAGTCGGTCGGGTTGATGATCAGAATATCGATGCCCTTCTGCAGCATGTCTTCGATGTCGCTGATCTGCTTGGACACGTCATGGCGCGCGTCAGTGACCAGCAGCGTTGCACCGATGCTGGCAGTGGCGTCCTGAAGGGCGTCCTTCATGGTCACGAAATAGGGGTTGTTGATCTCTTGAAACGAAGCGCCGATTTTCAGCGGACCGGTCTTGGCGGCGTCGGCGGCTTGAACGTTGATGGCGGTGCCGCAGGCGACGGCCACAGCGAGGGAACAGAGAGCGGCGGAAAAGCCCTTCTTGAGGCGAGTTGTCATAGCGAAAAATCCCGTTGTTTTTATTGTTTAAGCGGAAATGTCATCGTTAACATTTTCGAAATTAGCAGAGAAACAAGGGGTCCGCAATATCCGCCAGCGACCGTTGGTAAGCCCGTGACGAGTACCGTTCGGGTAGTGCCCCGCACTGGCCCAGCGAGGACGACCCCATGGGATTGAAACCTTCGTCGCGTTGACAAAATTTGCGGGCCCTGTCGATAATCCTGCAAACGTCATACGACAACCGATGACACCATAAAAACAACATCAGAATCAGGGCTTCCCACGATGACTGAATTCAACGCCCAGGCCCCGCTCAACCGCATTTTGCTGACGGGCGCCGCTGGCGGCCTCGGTAAAGTCCTGCGCGAAAGCCTGCGTCCGTTTGCCAAGATCCTGCGCCTGTCCGATATCGCCGACATGGCACCGGCCGCCGGCCCCCACGAGGAAATCCAGATCTGCGACCTGGCCGACAAAAAGGCGGTTCACCAGTTGGTCGAAGGCGTTGACGCCATCGTTCACTTTGGCGGCGTCTCGGTCGAGCGATCCTTCGAAGAAATCCTCGGCCCGAACATCTGTGGCATCTTCCACATCTACGAAGCGGCACGCCGGCATGGCGTGAAGCGAGTGATTTTCGCCAGCTCCAACCACGTCATCGGTTTCTACCGTCAGGATGAAGTCATCGACGCCAGCGCTGTGCGTCGTCCGGACAGCTACTACGGCCTGTCGAAATCCTACGGTGAAGACATGGCCAGCTTCTATTTCGATCGCTACGGCATCGAGACCGTCAGCATCCGCATCGGCTCCTCATTCCCTGAAGCACAGAACCGCCGCATGCTTTCCAGCTGGTTGAGCTACGACGACCTGACCCAGCTGATCGAGCTCGGGCTGTTCACCCAGAACGTCGGCCACACGATCGTTTACGGCGCGTCGGACAACAGCAAGGTCTGGTGGGATAACCGCCTGGCCAATCACCTGGGCTATCAGCCGAAAGACAGTTCCGAGCCCTTTCGCGCCAAGGTCGAAGCGCAGCCGATGCCGGCGTCCGACGACCCCACCATGGTTTACCAGGGCGGTGCGTTCGTGGAGTCCGGGCCTTTTGGCGACGAGTAAGGGCCGACGACGACCAGGCCGACTGCGGGGTCGGCCTTCCATAGTAAAAATCCGGGAATGATTGTCATGGACGCAGAGCTGATTCTCGATGCACGCAACGCCACGGGTGAATCGCCGGTCTGGAACGCTCAGGAACAGGCACTCTACTGGGTCGACATTCCGGCCCGTCGCCTCCATCGCTGGAGCCCGCAAGACGGTCGCACCACGCACTGGGAAGCACCGGAAATGCTCGCCTGCATCGCTCGCTACGAAGACGGCAGCTGGCTGGCCGGCATGGAAAGCGGCCTGTTCCGCCTTCATCCTCAGGACGATGGTACCGTCACCACGCAACTGCTCAGCGGCGTGAAACACGCCAGCGACAACATGCGCTTCAACGACGGTCGCTGCGATCGCCAGGGCCGTTTCTGGGCCGGCACCATGTTCATGGACATGGCAAAAGCGTCGCCGGTGGGTTCGCTGTATCGCTACGGCGCCGGCCAGGCGGAGCCGCTGACTGCGCAGATTACCGACATGATCGTGCCCAATGGCCTGGGGTTCAGCCCGGACGGCTGCATCATGTACCTCTCCGATTCCCACCCTTCCGTGCAGAAAATCTGGGCCTTCGATTACGACATCGACACCGGCACGCCGCGCAACCGCCGACTGTTCGTCGACATGAATCACCACGCCGGCCGCCCCGATGGCGCAGCAGTCGACGCCGAGGGCTGCTACTGGATCTGCGGCAACGATGAAGGCGTGATCCATCGTTTCACCCCCGAGGGCAAGCTTGATCGCTCGCTCAAGGTGCCCGTGAAAAAGCCCGCCATGTGTGCCTTCGGCGGTTCGGGTCTGGACACCCTTTACGTCACCTCGATACGCCCCGGCGGCGACATCAGCGACCAGCCGCTGGCCGGTGGCGTGTTCGCGTTACACCCTGGCGTCCAGGGCCTCGAAGAACCCCTGTTCAAGGGCTGAGCCACACACTCGGCCCCGCTCTGCCGCTCAACCGGTCTGGACATCGTCGAGCGGGTAAAACGCACTGCCATCCAGATGGCCCGCCACGTGGCTTAAAGATCGCAAAGTGGCCTTGACATATCTCGCGACACAATAACGTTACACTCAGCACCCCTTCTGCTCGGGGCCTCTTGCGTCGATCTGTTTCATAAATGGACGAAAAAGCGAGCTTTTCCCGCGAAAATAAACATTTTGAAATATTCTCTCCGTGCACATGGATAAACGTGTGCTAGCTGCTAGGCTTCGGCCTCGCCCGGCTGAAACGGTATATCTCAAGCAGTAGGTCCGATGGGCTTCTCCGTTCCTCGGTCAACGTCATGAGGTTGCCGCCAGATGCCCTACACCACTTTTTCGGAAGCTCAGGTCCAGAGCTTGATCAAGGCCATCGACAGCGACGGATACGCTGTCTTGCCCGGCTGGGCCAGCCCTTCCCAACTCAAAGCACTGCAAGCGCTGGTCGCCCGCACGGTTGCCGACTGTGGCAACGATTACGTGGCACTCTCGGGCCGACAGGCCGTGCAAGGCACGCCGCTTCATGAATGGGGTACATCTCGGGATTTCATCGATTTATGCCGGCGCATTGTGGCCGGAGCCACCGGTCATCGCTCCAGCGAAAACGGCATGACCCAGACGTTACGCTGCCTGACCGGTAGCGGCGGTCGTCGCGAATCGCTGATCTTCCACTACGACTCGTTTGTGCTGACCACCATCATGCCGGTCTGCATGCCCACCAGCGGCGAACGCGGCGACCTGCTGATGCTGCCGAACCGTCGGCCGATCCGCCGCACCTACTTCTCCAACCTGCTGGACAAGGTGCGAGTGGACAACGGCTGGGTGCAGCGCCGTCTCAGGAGCAAAGTCGCCAGGGATGAAAAGGCGTTCACCCGCATCGCCATGCAACCCGGCCACCTGTACCTGTTCTGGGGCTATCGCTCGCTGCACACCAACATGCCCGTGGCCGAAGACGCCCTCCGCGCCACAGCGGTGTTTCACTATCACAACGTCCACGGCAGCAGCTCGCTGGCCAGCCGGCTGCGAAGATCCCTCGGCACCTGGAAGGGGCAGGGTCTGCAGGAGGATGCACCGCAGATGTGAGGTGATCCAATTGCGCAGGAATCTCTTGGGCTTATGACCTTCAGCCCATGACATTAACCTCACGCATAAACTCTCCTTCTATATTTATGCCAAATTGTGATTAGCGGACCGCCGATTTATATCCTTATGATCTGAGCCACAACAGCTCAGATCGAGGTTACGGACATGGCGATTCAGATCAAACCCGTTGCGGGGAAAATCGGTGCCGAGGTGAGCGGCATCAAACTCTCCGCCGATGTCTCCGCGCAGGATTTTGATTTCATCAATCAGGCGCTGCTCACGCACAAGGTGCTGTTCTTCCGTGAGCAGTTTCTCAACGACGAGCAGCACGAAGGCTTCTCCCGCCGTTTCGGCGATCAGGTCCCTCACCCCACCGTACGTTCCGCTGAAAAAAGCAGTGCCATCCTGCACCTGGACGCGAAGGAAACTCGCGCCAACTCCTGGCACACCGACGTCACCTTCGTCGCCAACTACCCGAAAATCTCGATCCCGCGCGGGGTGGTCATCCCGCCCTACGGCGGCGACACGGTATGGGCCAACACGGCAGCCGCCTACGCTGACCTTCCCGACAGCCTGAAAACCCTGGCCGACGGCCTGCGCGCACTGCACACCAATGTCTATGACTATGCGGCGCCCCGAGACACCGGCGAAGCGGGCGTGAAACGCTACCGCGAACAGTTCACCGCCGAAGTCTATGAAACCGAACACCCACTGGTGCGCGTGCACCCCGAAACCGGCGAGCGCAGCCTGCTGCTCGGCCACTTCGTCAAACAGATTCAGGGCGTCAGCAGCAACGACTCGAAACAGCTGATTCGCCTGTTCCACGATCGCATCACCCATCTGGACAACACCGTGCGCTGGCGCTGGAACGAAGGCGACGTGGTGATCTGGGACAACCGCGCCACCCAACACATTGCCGTCAACGACTACGGCCAGGCCGAGCGCGTGGTGCGTCGTACCACTGTGGCGGGCGACATTCCGGTCGGCGTCGACGGACGCGCCAGTCAGGCCATCAAACCCACACCCGAAACCCTCTCGCCCAAAACAGAAGCCGACAAGAAACACCTGGCTGCCTGATTGCGCGTCACCCACTTTCCAAGGAAGAACCGTCATGGCAAACGCCAAGCGAACATCTTTATTCAGCAAAACAAGCGTAGCTACCGCACTGGCGGCGCTGCTGATGATGCCCTTGGCCGAGGCCGACGTTCTGCGCATTGGCGTGGCCAGCGCCGGTGGCGGTGATCCGGTCACGTTCAGCGGCTCGCCGTTAGGCATCGTGCGCAACCAGCAGCTCCTCGAAAAAGCCTTCGCCGGCACCGACACCGAAGTGCAGTGGTTCTTCTTCAAGGGCGCCGGGCCGGCCGTCAACGAGGCGCTGTCTAATCAGCAACTGGACTTCGCTTACGAAGGCGACTTGCCTGCGGTAGTCGGCCGTTCCAACGGCCTGGACACCAAATTGCTTGCGGCCATCGGCGTGCGCTCGAATGTGTATCTGGCCGTGCCGAAAGGCTCCGACATCAAGACCGTCGAAGACCTCAAGGGCAAGAAGGTCGCGGTGTTCCGTGGTACCAACGGCCATCTGGTTTCGATCAAATTGCTTGCCGATCACGGCATGACCGAGCGCGACCTGAAAGTGATCAATCTGGACAGCGGCAGCAGCCAGGCCGCGCTGGCGTCCAAAGGCGTCGATGCCGCATTCGGCGGTCGCGAGCTGTTCAAGCTGCGCGATCAGGGGCTGGTCGACATCATCTTCGACAACCCTGACAACAACGTGCGCTACACGCGCCAGTGCGCCCTGGTGGTTCGTGGCGATTACGAAAAACAGCACGCCGACAACGTGCAAAAAGTCGTCAACGTACTGGTCGATGCCGCGCGATGGGAATCCGAAGCCGGCAACCGCGACGCCGTGCTCAACGAGTGGGCGAAGACCAATGAACCGCTGGCCTCGCTGCAAGCTGACTTCAATCGACTGGATTTGCGCGACAGCGCGTCACCGCTGGTGGATGAATTCCTGCGCGACCGCTATCAAGCCGTCGCCGATCAGGCCAAGGACGAGAAAATGATCCGTCGGCCAGTGAGCGTCGACGGCTGGTTCGACACCCGCTATCTGGACAACGCGCTGAAAGCCAAAGGCCTCGAGCACTACTGGACCTCCTACGGCGCAGACGGCAAAGCCGCGAACACAGCGACGGCGTCTTCGGACAAACCCGTCAACAACGGAGGCTGACGCCATGGCCCGAGCCACCGCTGAAGCCCTTGATCGGCAGCACCTCCCGGCGAAAACCGTGGCGCCGGTCAAGCGCCTGCCCCGTTCACCGTCGCGTGCCCCTCGCCGCGTCCCGGTTGTCAAAACCGCCACGGCCTGGCGAACCCGCGCTGCCAACGTCGCGCTGGCCTGGCTGCTGCCCGTCGCGCTGCTGGGGCTGTGGTACCTCGGCACTGAACGCGGCTGGTTGTCGGAGCAAGTGCTGCCGCCGCCCGCGTTCGTTTACCAGACGCTGGGCGATCTGGTCAGCAGCGGCGACTTGTGGCTGAACGCTTCCGCCAGTCTGCAGCGCGTGCTGGTGGGCTTTCTGATTGGCTCGGCGCTGGGCATCACCCTGGGACTGGCGATGGGTTTGTCGAAAACCGTGGAGGATTACCTGCTGCCGACCTTCAACGCGCTGGTGCAGATTCCGGTACTGGGCTGGATGCCGTTTGCGCTCTTGTTGTTCGGCATCGGCGAGCCACTGAAATACGTGCTGATTGCCCATGCCGCGCTGGTCCCGGTGACGCTGTGTACGCTGCAAGCCTTCCATGAAGTGCCCAAGCGCTTGCTGGAGGTGGGCCGCGCGTACGGGTTCAGCCAACGCCAGATCGTCACCGATATCGTCCTGCCCTCCGCCGTTGCGCCGATCTTCACCGGCCTGCGCCTGGGCTTCACCAAGGCCTGGCTGTCGCTGGTGGTGGTTGAGCTGTTGGCGTCCAGCGAAGGGCTGGGCTACCTGATTGCCTACGGTCGGCAGTTGTTCCAGCTGGACCTGGTCATGGCCGCCGTGGTGGTGGTCGGCACGATGGGTCTGCTGATTGATCGCGGGTTCGAGTTCGTCGAGCGGCGCCTCAACCGAGGCCGCCCGAGCAAGACCGGGAGACTCGCATGAACACACTGACTATCCCGCAAGCCGGCCAGACCCACCGCTATCGAGGGTGGGCCGTGCCGATCGTGGCGGTCGCCGTGTGGTGGCTGGCGTCGAGTCAGGGCTGGAGCAGCTCCGGCCTGTTGGTCTCGCCGCAAAAGGTCGCGGTCACCGCCTGGGAGCAAGTGACCTCCGCGCAGTTCTGGCGCGCGATTTCCGCCAGTCTTGCGCGCGACGTGAGCGGCTTCTTCATCGGCACCACATTGGGCCTGGTGCTCGGTTGTCTGCTGGGGTTTTCACGGCTGTTCGAGCGCCTGGTGGGCCCGAGTTTCAACACCTTCAAACAGATCTCGTTGTTCGCCTGGATCCCGCTGATCTCAGTGTGGTTCGGGCTGGGCGACGTCGCCAAAGTGGTGTTTCTGTCACTCGCCGCACTGGTGCCGGTGGTGGTCAACACGTGCGACGGCTTGCGCAGCGTCTCCCCCGCGCTGCTGGAAGTCGCGAAGGTCTACGGCTTCACCCGATGGCAGACCATCATCGGCGTCATGCTGCCGGCAGCACTGCCGTCGATCTTCACCGGCATCTACCTGGCGCTGGTCTATTCGTGGCTGGCGACCATCGGCGCGGAATACCTGCTGGTGTCAGGCAGCGGCATCGGCAACACACTGATCGATGGCAGCGAGCACTTCATGATGGACCTCGTGCTGTTCGGCATGATCGTCATCGGGCTGGTCGGTTGGGGACTTAACGTCCTGGCGCGCCTTCTTGAACGACGCCTGCAACGGCTGTACGGCATCGCCCCGCGCTAAAGCCATCGTGTTCAGCCTCAATCGACTCTCTCGCTTCGCAAAACCTTATTTCTGAAGGAAAGCCCATGCCAGCCACTCAACCGCTTACTGCACAGCCCGTCGCCCGGGCCATCTCCCCATCGCAGGGCAATGGCCTGCGTCTGGAAAACATCAGCAAGCGCTTCGCCAGCACAGCAGCCGACACCCAACTGCAGGTACTGGATAACGTCCAGCTGGACATCGCGCCGGGGGAGTTCATCACCATCGTCGGCGCCAGTGGTTGTGGCAAATCAACCCTGCTCAGGCTGATCCTCGGCCTGGACGAAGAATTTGACGGCCGCATCCTGCTGGACGACAAGCCGATCAGGGGCACGGGCCTGGAGCGCGGCATCGTGTTTCAGGATCACCGGCTGTTCCCGTGGCTCACGGTTGAGCAGAACGTCGCGGTCGGCCTGAAAAACGCGCCGCTGACTGCGGCGCAGAAAAATGAGACCGTGCGCGAACACATTCAGCTGGTGGGCCTGCAGGATTTCACAGGGTCGTACCCACACCAGATTTCCGGCGGGATGGCGCAACGGGTGGCGATCGCCCGAGGGCTGGTCAATCGGCCCAGCGTGCTGTTGCTCGACGAACCCTTCGGCGCGCTGGATGCGCTGACCCGTACGCGATTGCAGCGTGAGTTGCAGCACATCTGGCAGCAGGAAAAGATCACCATGGTTCACGTCACCCATGATGTGGATGAAGCGGTTTATCTCGGTGATCGGGTGGTGGTGATGCAACCGCATCCGGGGCGCATCCGGCGTATCGTCGACGTAGACCTGCCACGCCCGCGCAATCGCAGCGACGCGCGGTTTATCGAGCTGCGGGATGACGTGCTCAGCGATTTCGCGGAGTTGTCCTAGCGGGTGAAGACGGCCTTGGATGCAGACGTTATCCGGGCTTCAATCCGACGCATCCACCGACACACGATTGCGCCCGTTCTTCTTGGACTCGTACAGCGCCTGGTCCGCGCGTTCGATGAGCATCTTGTAGTCGTCCATGGGCGAGGTCATGTCAGCGACGCCCAGGCTGATCGTGCAATGAATGGCTTCGCCTTCCTGCATGACGTCCAGCGCCTCGACGGCGGCGCGCAGACGCTCGGCAAACATGGCGCCGCCCTGCTTGTCCGTATCGGGCAGCAGCACCGCGAACTCTTCACCGCCGTAACGACCCGCGATGTCAGCGTCGCGGATGTGCTCACGCACCACGTCCGCCACCCGCTGAATCACCCGGTCGCCGCATTGATGCCCATAGGTATCGTTGACGCGTTTGAAGTGGTCGATGTCGAACATCACCAGTGACGCCGTGGTGCCGTAACGCACATGCCGCGCATGCTCCAGACGCAATGCTTCTTCCCAGTGGCCGCGGTTGTACAGGCTGGTCAGCCGGTCGGTGCTCGATAGCTTCTGCAGCTCGCGGTTGGCCGCCTGCAACTGCAGACGGTTTGTCGCCACATCGGTGACGTCGTAGATCACCAGACACACATGGGTGACCACGCCGGTCGTCGACCGCAGGGGAAACATCGTGGTGTTCTGGTACATGAAGTCTTCTTGCCCGGTGATGGGCTGATAGCTCTTGAAGCGAACCAGAAAGGGGCGCTGCTCCCAGATCGTGAACGCTGGGGTGCCGAGGGTGATGACGCTGTCGATCTTGTTTTTCAGCCAGCGCTCGTTGATCTCCGGGAACAACGAGAAGAACGAGCGGGTCGCTGCTTCGTAGGACAGTATCCCGGAACGGTTCTCCATGAAGGTGTTCCAGACCTGCACCCGGTATTCCTGATCCAGCACCACCACGCCGACGTCGATGCTCTGCGTCACGGTGAGCAGCCAGTGCAATTCCTTGAAATCGATACGATCGTTCATGAATCAGCTCATCAGGTGGGCGAGTTTCCGCGACAGCAGCTCGACCGAATCTTCGGTGAACAACATCAACAGATCGAAATGGATGTTATGACCCTCCAGGCTGTAACTGATCTCCACAGCCAGGGTCTTCTTCCAGCGCCGCTCGTTGAGCCGGATCAGCTCTTCAATGCCGCTGTGCAATCCCAGCACTTGCGGGTGGCCCTGGGAAAAGGCGATGTCGAGCTGCTCCGCAATACCGCTCAGACAGGCGCCGATCAGGATGGAGGACAGGTCCAGCAACATTTCCATGTCGGAATAGTCGGCGTCATCGATCTTCATCAACTGCGCCATGTCGGCGATTTCCGAATCATGAAACAACAACAGCGCCTCGCCGGCTATGCCACCACCAATGTAGCCCTGACACACCGCCGTGAGCCGGTCGTTGGCCTGGGCATCGGCCAGCGCCATGTGCAACTCGCCCACTTCCAGCATGTTGACGTTAGGCACCGGCAGTTGCACGAATACGCCCAACACCCGCGCCAGCAAAGCGGCCGCGCGGCCCATCGCGACGTTCACGGTCTCGCGGAATGCGTCGTTAAAACTGATCTCCGCCTGATCGAGGCCGGATGCCGGAGCCAGCGACTGATCGGCGCCCTCCCCCAACAGGCCCAGCCGCTGGAGGGTCTCCTGCAACTGATCGGGATCGGCCGGTTTTTTCAGGAACGCCAGTGCGCCCAGTTCGAGGGTACGGCGCACCGCCTCCTCCTGAACGTCGCCGGAGACGACAATGACGCTGGTCTGCAGGCTTTCCGCGCGGATGGCCGCCAATGTCTGATAGCCGTCCATGTCCGGCATTGTCAGATCCAGCAGCACAACGCGGCCCAGACCCTGACGAATCGCCTCGATCCCTTCACGGCCATTGGTTGCCGTGGTCACTGAAACATCCCACTCGGGCGGCAGGGCCCTAATGAGTTGCTTCCGCGCCATGTTGGAGTCGTCGCAAATGAGCAAGGGAATCGTGGGCATCTACTTCTCACAGCAAAAGAGTTTCAGGCCTGGCCCGGTGTAAGGCAGCGTGACAAAGGGTGAGCAAAGCGTCATGCCAGACTGTAGCTGATGACACGTCATCAAAGCGTCAAACCTGTGGGTAGATTCTCTACCCGTTCCACAATGGGCTGCGTGATATGCAATTAATGTGCACAGCTGATCCGATTCATTTCGGATGGATTGAAAAAATCCTTCCATTTGGATATCAAGAAGCGCAGAAGAGTAACGCAGCGGGTGTGGCGAGAATATGTCAAACGCTCTGGCGCTGGTGAAACAGCGAGGAGGATGGGCTGAAATCAGGGCATAAAAAAGCCCCGACGCGGGCGTCAGGGCTTTTGGTGGCCGCATTGCTGCGGCCTTTCGCATGAACCTGGATCAGTCAGCTGACGACTTTCACACTGTCAGACAATTGTGCCGGAGGCTCTACCGAATGGAATTACTCAGCTTTCAGGCCGTCAGCCGAAACAGCCTTCACGCCTTTGATTTTCTTGGTGATCGCAACAGCGGTGGTTTTCTGTGCTTCGGTAACAGCGACAGTCGACGACAGGGATACCACGCCTTTGTTGGTCTCAACCTTGATGTCGGAGCCTGGAATGCCTTTTTCGGTCAGCAGATCAGATTTGACCTTGGTGGTGATCCAAGTGTCAGAAGTAGCTTCTTTGGTTTTGGCGACTTCGTTGGCAGCTACGGTCATTGGAGCTTGAGCAGAGGTCTGAGCCATGGCTACGTTGGCCATAGTCAGAGTCAGAGCAGTGGCGGTAGCAGCAGCAATAGCGAACTTCTTCATACGGGTAACTCCTGTTTTTCTCAGAATCTGCGCCAATCTGATTGGCTGCAGGGTTACGTATATGTCGCAAGCGGTGTGCCAACCTTCGGCCTGACAGATATTCGTTATAAATCAATGAGTTATGTTTTCATGGATCCACGGGGGTCGTGCAGATTGCCCGCTTTGGGAAAGTTCCGCTTGCAAGATGCATGTTCTGACCAGCTGCCAAGCGACGGTCTGCATCCTTAAGCCATTAATTGCATTCAAAAAAAAGAGCCCCGAAGGGCTCTTTTTGATCAGCTGCGGTAGAGCGGGTTAAACCCCCGACGCCTTGGCAGCTGCTACGTCTTTGATCGACAGCTTGATGCGACCGCGATTGTCCACGTCCAGCACCAGAACTTCGACTTCCTGACCTTCTTGCAAGATGTCGGTGACTTTCTCTACGCGAGCGTCGCTCAACATGGAGATGTGCACCAGACCGTCTTTGCCCGGCAGGATGTTAACGAACGCACCGAAGTCGACGATGCGCTCAACCTTGCCGATGTAGATCTTGCCGATCTCGGCTTCAGCGGTGATACCCAGAACGCGCTGACGTGCAGCTTCAGCAGCTTCCTTGGTTTCGCCAAAGATCTTGATCGAGCCGTCGTCTTCGATGTCGATCGACGCTTTGGTCTCTTCACAGATGGCACGGATGGTCGCGCCGCCTTTGCCGATGACGTCACGGATCTTGTCGGTGTCAATCTTCATCGCGATCATGGTCGGCGCGTTTTCCGACAGCTCGGTACGCGACTGACCAATGATGGTGTTCATCTGGCCCAGGATGTTCAGACGCGCTTCCAGCGCCTGACCCAAAGCGATCTCCATGATCTCTTCGGTGATGCCTTTGATCTTGATGTCCATCTGCAGCGCGGTGACGCCTTTGGCGGTACCGGCTACCTTGAAGTCCATATCGCCCAGGTGGTCTTCGTCACCCAGAATGTCGGTCAGGATGGCAAACTTCTCGCCTTCTTTAACCAGACCCATGGCGATACCGGCAACCGGCGCCTTCATTGGAACACCAGCGTCCATCAGGGCCAGCGAAGCACCACAGACCGAAGCCATGGAGCTGGAGCCGTTGGACTCGGTGATTTCCGATACGACACGGATGGTGTACGGGAACACGTCGGCAGCAGGCAGCATGGCCTGAACCGAACGGCGGGCCAGACGACCGTGACCGATTTCACGACGACCTGCGCCACCCATGCGACCACACTCGCCCACCGAGAACGGAGGGAAGTTGTAGTGCAGCATGAACGGGTCTTTTTTCTCGCCTTCGAGGGTGTCGAGCAGTTGAGCGTCACGCGCGGTACCCAGGGTGGCCACGACCAGCGCCTGCGTTTCGCCACGGGTGAACAGTGCCGAACCGTGAGTCTTCGGCAGAACGCCGACTTCGATGTTCAACGGACGAACAGTCTTGGTGTCGCGACCGTCGATACGTGGTTTGCCGTTGACGATGTTTTCGCGAACGGTGCGGTATTCGATTTCGCCGAACGCCGCTTTGACTTCGCTGGCGGACGGGCTGCCGTCTTCAACAGCCAGCTTGGCAACAACCTGATCCTTCAGCTCACCCAGGCGAGCATAACGATCGGCCTTGACGGTGATGGTGTACGCCTCGGAGATCGCTGTGCCGAACTCGGAGCGGATAGCGCCCAGCAGTTCAGTGGCTTCAGCTTTAGGCGCCCAGTTCCAGGTTGGCTTGGCAGCTTCGGCGGCCAGCTCTTTGACGGCCTTGATGACCGACTGGAATTCGTCGTGGGCGAACAGCACGGCACCCAGCATCTGGTCTTCAGTCAGCTCTTTGGCTTCCGACTCAACCATCAGCACCGCTTCTTCGGTACCGGCAACGACCATGTCCAGGCTCGATGCTTTCAGTTGCTCGTAAGTCGGGTTCAGCAGGTAGCCTGTGCTCTCGTGGAAAGCAACGCGCGCGGCACCGATCGGGCCGTCGAACGGAATGCCGGAGATGGCCAGAGCAGCCGAAGTACCGATCATCGCAGCGACGTCCGGATCGGTTTTCTTGCTGGTAGAGACGACGGTGCAGACAACCTGCACTTCGTTCATGAAGCCTTCTGGAAACAGTGGGCGGATCGGACGGTCGATCAAACGCGAGGTCAGTGTTTCTTTTTCGGAAGGGCGGCCTTCACGCTTGAAGAAACCACCAGGGATCTTGCCCGCGGCGTAGGTCTTTTCCTGGTAGTGAACGGAAAGAGGGAAAAAGCCTTTGCTTGCGTCTGCATGCTTGGCGCCGACCACAGTCACGAGAACGGTGACGTCGTCGTCAACGGTGACCAATACAGCACCAGAGGCTTGACGGGCAATACGGCCAGTCTCGAGGGTTACGGTCGATTGACCGAATTGAAATTTCTTGATTACCGGGTTCACGGTTTCCTACCTTCTTTGTGGCTCTTGGGGAACTGGTTTCTTGCGAATTCTTGGGCAGCTAGGGGAATCGGACCCTTCGGCAGTCCAGATACAACTAGAGGCTGGGAGGCCGCCACCCCACTGATAAAACCAGCGGAACATGACGACCAACCAACCTCTATCCGAGTCGTTATTAGCGACGCAGACCCAGACGACCGATCAGGGCGCTGTAACGGCTAACGTCCTTACCTTTCAGGTAATCCAGCAGCTTGCGACGCTGGTTTACCATACGGATCAGACCACGACGGGAGTGGTGATCCTTACCGTTGGCCTTGAAGTGGCCTTGCAGTTTGTTGATGTTGGCGGTCAGCAGTGCAACTTGCACTTCTGGCGAACCAGTATCACCAACAGCTTGCTGGTAGTCGGTTACGATCTGAGCTTTATCTTCAACGCTGAGTGCCATGTGGGCATTCCTTTTATCAAGAAACCGCTCCGGGGAGACGGTTTCAACAGGCCGAGAGCTGACTCTCGTATTTAAATGTGAGGAGTGACCATGCCTGTTAACAGCCACCCTCGTACCGCCGTGCCAGGAAACCCTGCCGCGACGGGTCCGGTCACTCTGACCGAATCAGTCGACGCGGCGCAATGCGCCCGTCTTCACTCACTTCACCGATCCCGATGAAGCGTCCTTCATGATCCTGCACCCGCACCATGCCGAACTTCGGCGCGTCGGGGGCTCTCACTGGCTGACCATGCAGCCAGTAAAACGAACTGTGCTCTGAAAACTGCAGCAGCGGCCAATCCAGCAACCCGCTGTCCGATGGCATCAGGAAGCGATCAACCGCTTCGTTCCCGCCTTCGGCATGCACCGCTTCCAGCTCTTCCAGCGTTACGGTCTGGGCCAGCGTGAAAGGACCGGCCTGGGTACGACGAAGCTGAGCAACGTAAGCACCGCAGCCCAGCTTTTCACCGATATCTTCCACGAGGGTACGAATATAGGTGCCTTTTGTGCAGTCGACCGCCAAACGAGCGGTCTCACCTTCGCACGCCAATAATTCCAGGCGCGCAATAGTAACAGAACGCGGTTCACGCTCCACCACTTCCCCAGCCCGGGCCAACTTGTATAACGGCTGACCGTCGCGCTTGAGGGCGGAGTACATCGGCGGTATCTGACTGATATTCCCCCGAAATGCCGGAAGCACCGCTTCGATATCCGAACGACCAACGGTCACAGGCCGCGTCTGCAGGACCTCACCCTCGGCATCGGCCGTGGTAGTGGTCTTGCCAAGCTGCATCAGGGTTTCATAACCCTTGTCAGAGTCGAGCAGGTATTGGGAAAACTTGGTCGCTTCACCGAAGCACAGCGGCAGAACGCCGGTGGCCAGCGGATCCAGACTGCCCGTATGCCCTGCTTTTTCTGCGTTGAGCAACCAGCGCACTTTTTGCAGCGCGGCGTTGGATGTGAACCCCAGCGGCTTGTCGAGCAGGATGATCCCGCTGACGTTACGGCGAATACGCTTGACCTGAGCCACGCCTTATTCCTCCGAACCGTCTTGCTTGGGTGCGGTTTGGTGCTGACCATCTTCAGCCACTGCCCGCTCGATCAATGCCGACAAATGCGCGCCACGGGCAACGCTTTCGTCGTAATGGAAATGCAGTTGCGGCACGCTGCGCAGCTTCATCTCACGGGCCAGCTGCATACGCAGGAATCCTGCAGCAGCATTGAGCACCTTGATGGACTGTGCGATTTCTTCGGCGCTGTCCTGCCCCATCACGGTCATGAAGATTTTCGCGTGGCCGACGTCACGGCTGACGTCAACGGCGGTGATGGTGACCAGCCCTACGCGGGGGTCCTTGATTTCACGACGGATCAGCTGTGCCAGCTCGCGCTGCATCTGATCGCCGATACGTTGGGTACGGCTGTATTCTTTTGCCATGTCTTGTTACCTGTCACTGCTGACTCATGGCAAAAGCCATGTGGTCTGAAAGCGGCAAACGCCCGGCCTGGCGAGAGCCGGACCGGGCGTTGCGTTTAGAGTCCATGGCCGACGCCTGGCATTTTCATGCGGCGCAAGCCATGACTCCTGAAGCTCGCGATTTAGAGGCTGCGAGCCACTTGGACCTTCTCGAAGACTTCGATCTTGTCACCGACCTTGACGTCGTTGTAGCTCTTGACGCCGATACCGCATTCCATGCCGGCACGTACTTCGGAAGCGTCATCCTTGAAGCGGCGCAGGGATTCCAGCTCGCCTTCGAAGATAACGATGTCTTCACGCAGTACACGGATTGGACGGTTACGGAAGACAACGCCTTCAATGACCATGCAACCTGCGATCGCGCCGAATTTCGGCGAGCGGAACACGTCGCGGACTTCAGCGATACCCAGGATGTTCTCCCGAACGTCGCTGCCAAGCATGCCGGTGAGGGCCTTCTTGACGTCTTCGATGATGTCGTAGATAACGTTGTAGTAACGCATATCCAGACCTTCCTGCTCGACGATCTTGCGCGCGCCAGCATCGGCACGTACGTTGAAGCCGAACAGTACAGCGTTGGAGGCCAGTGCCAGGTTGGCGTCGCTTTCGGTGATACCACCGACACCGCCGCCCACTACACGCACTTGCACTTCGTCGTTACCCAGGCCATTCAAAGCACCCTGCAACGCTTCCAGAGAACCACGGACATCGGATTTGAGGACGATGTTGAGCGTCTTCTTCTCTTCCTGACCCATGTTCTCGAAGATGTTTTCCAGCTTGCCGGCGTGAGCACGGGCCAGCTTGACTTCGCGGAACTTGCCTTGACGGAACAGAGCCACTTCACGGGCTTTCTTCTCGTCGGCAACCACGCTCATCTCGTCGCCAGCGTCCGGCGTACCGTCCAGGCCGAGAATCTCGACTGGGATCGACGGGCCGGCTTCCTTGATTGGCTTGCCGTTCTCGTCGAGCATTGCCCGAACGCGACCGTAGTTGGAGCCAACCAGAACCATGTCGCCCTGACGCAGCGTACCGTCCTGAACCAGAACAGTAGCAACCGGGCCACGGCCCTTGTCCAGACGCGATTCGACAACAACACCGCGACCCGGAGCCGATGGCGTTGCCATCAATTCCAGAACTTCGGCCTGCAGCAGAACGGCTTCAAGCAGCTCGTCAACGCCAGTACCCATCTTCGCGGAGACCGAGACGAAAGGTGTCTCGCCGCCCCACTCTTCGGACGTTACGCCGTGAACGGACAGTTCACTGCGGATACGGTCCAGGTCAGCGCCCGGCTTGTCGATCTTGTTCACGGCAACGACCAGCGGAACACCGGCAGCCTTGGCGTGTTGCACGGCTTCGATGGTCTGCGGCATGACACCGTCGTCGGCAGCGACAACCAGAATCACGATGTCGGTTGCCTTGGCACCACGAGCACGCATTGCGGTAAACGCAGCGTGACCCGGGGTATCGAGGAACGTCACCATGCCACGTTCGGTTTCCACGTGGTACGCACCGATGTGCTGGGTGATACCACCGGCTTCGCCCGCAGCAACCTTGGCACGACGGATGTAGTCGAGCAGCGAGGTCTTACCGTGGTCAACGTGACCCATGACCGTTACAACCGGCGCACGGGAGAACGTCTCACCTTCGAACTTCAGGGACTCGGCCAGGGAATCTTCCAGCGCGGTGTCGCTGACCAGGGTCACTTTATGGCCCAATTCTTCAGCGACCAGCTGGGCAGTTTCCTGATCCAGAACCTGGTTGATGGTGGCCGGAGTACCCAGCTTGAACATGAACTTGATGATCTCGGCCGCTTTGACCGACATCTGCTGAGCGAGATCGCCCACGCTGATGGTTTCGCCGATCTTCACTTCACGAACGACAGGGCCGGTAGGGCTCTGGAAACCGTGCGCGTTGCGCTTCTTCAGCTTGGCCTTGCCGCGACCGCCGCGACGGAAGCCATCGCTTTCTTCGTCGGTAGTACGAGGAGCAACGCGTGGCGTTGGCGCCTTTTCCTTGACCGATGCACGATGCGGGGCGTTCTTGCGATCGCCGTCACCACCGCCGCTGCGACGATTGTTGTCGTCATTGCGTGGTTTGTCGGGGCGACGCTGTTCGTCTTTCTTGCGATCGGCGACAGGCGCAGGTGCCGCAGCCGGAGTTTCCCGGGCTGGCTCGGCAGCTTGCGGAGCCGGTGCCGGCGCTGCAACAGCCTCGGCAGCGGGGGCACCAGACGAAGGCTGACGGCGCGCTTCTTCTTCGGCACGCTGACGGGATTCTTCTTCAGCCTTTTGACGAGCGGCATTTTCTACCGCACGACGTTCGTCCAGCTCGCGCTTGCGTTCGGCTTCGATTTCTTCCGGGCTGCGCTGAACAAAGACTTTCTTTTTGCGTACTTCAACGCTGATGCTTTTGCTGCCAGCAACGCGCAGGGTACTGGTGGTCTTGCGCTGCAAGGTAATCTTGCGCGGCTCTTCCACCTTGGCCTTGTGACCGCTTTTCAGGTGGGTCAACAGGGCTTGTTTTTCAATATCGGTCACAACTTGTTCGGCGGCGTTGTGCGGCAAACCTGCCTCACGCATCTGCTGTAACAGGCGCTCTACCGGTGTGTCGACCGTCTTGGCCAGTTCTTTCACCGTGACTTGCGTCATGCACTTCTCTCCTCAGGCCGCATCTACTTACTCGAACCAATGGGCTCGGGCGGCCATGATCAACTTGCCGGCACGATCATCGTCAATGCCGTCGATGTCGAGCAGATCGTCAATAGACTGCTCGGCCAGGTCTTCGCGGGTAATTACGCCGCGCACCGCCAGTTCCATCGCCAAATCCTTGTCCATACCCTCAAGCGAGAGCAGGTCTTCGGCCGGATGGGCGTCTGCCAGCTTTTCCTCAGTAGCGATGGCTTTAGTCAACAAACGATCCTTGGCACGAGCGCGAAGCTCGTTGACGGTGTCTTCGTCAAAGCCGTCGATGTTGAGCATTTCTTCCAACGGTACGTAGGCAATCTCTTCCAGGCTGGTGAAGCCTTCGTCTACCAGAACCTGAGCGAGATCCTCATCGACTTCCAGCTCGTCGATAAAGTTGCGCAGGATGTCACCGGTTTCCGCTTGCTGCTTGGCCTGGATGTCCGATTCGGTCATCACGTTAAGGGTCCAGCCAGTCAACTGACTGGCCAACCGCACGTTCTGGCCACCGCGGCCAATCGCCTGGGCGAGGTTATCTGCGCCTACAGCGATGTCCATGGCGTGGGCATCTTCATCAACGATGATCGCTGCCACTTCGGCAGGCGACATGGCGTTGATGACGAACTGCGCCGGGTTATCGTCCCAAAGCACGATATCCACACGCTCGCCGCCCAACTCGCCGGAAACAGCCTGCACGCGCGAACCACGCATGCCGATGCACGCGCCTTGCGGGTCAATGCGTTTGTCCTTGGAGCGAACTGCGATCTTTGCACGCGAACCAGGATCACGAGAGGCAGCCATCACCTCGATGAGTCCTTCGGCGATTTCCGGAACTTCAATCCGGAACAGCTCGATCAGCATTTCCGGCGCGGTACGCGACAGGATCAGCTGAGGGCCACGGTTTTCGGTGCGGATCTCTTTGAGCAATGCACGAACGCGGACACCTACGCGGAAAGTCTCCCGCGAAATGATGTCTTCACGCGCCAGCAGAGCTTCGGCATTGTTGCCAAGGTCGACGATGACATTGTCACGTGTAACTTTTTTAACAGTGCCGGAAATGATTTCGCCCAGACGCTCACGGTAGGCGTCCACGACTTGAGCTCGCTCGGCTTCGCGAACTTTCTGCACAATGACTTGCTTGGCAGTCTGCGCAGCGATGCGGCCGAACTCGATGGAATCGATCTTTTCTTCCACTACGTCGCCAACGTTGGCGCCCGGGTGGGTCAGAGCAACTTTGCTAGGCCATGTCTCGATGGCCGGGTCGTCGAGGTCGTCTTCTTCGACGACGGTCCAGCGACGGAAAGTCTCATATGCACCTGTTTGACGATTGATCTCGACACGCAGGTCTACTTCGTCTTCAAAACGCTTTTTGGTGGCCGTAGCCAGAGCTATTTCAAGCGCTTCAAAAATCACATCGGCCGGTACGCCTTTTTCATTGGATACCGATTCAACAACCAGCAGTACTTCTTTGCTCATCGTACGCCTCGCCTTTCGCAAGCCATTGGATCCGCGGGATCCGCTGTATCTGGCACGTCTTAGTCAAACGTGGGAATAATGTTGGCTTTGTCGATCAGATCGATCGGCAACAGAAACTCGTGATCTTCAACCTGGACCACGACGTCCTGCTCCTCCACCCCGCGGAGAAGGCCTTGAAAGTTGCGTCGACCTTCAAACGGCGAACGCAGCTTTATCTTCACTTGTGCCCCGGCAAATTCCGCAAACTGCTCAATGGTAAACAGTGGGCGTTCCATGCCTGGAGAGGAAACTTCGAGCGTATATTCGGAGCTGATCGGATCTTCTACATCCAGAATACCGCTGATCTGACGGCTGACGATCGCGCAATCGTCCACCAACACGCCGCCTTCTTTATCGATATAGACGCGCAACATCGAGTGACGCCCTTGAGACGAATACTCGATACCCCAGCATTCATAGCCTAGGGCCACGACCACCGGGGCCAACAAGGCCTGCAACTCTTCTAGCTTGCTCGACACCTGAACCCCCTCGTGCATGCTGCAAATAAAAAATGGGCAGAAGCCCAATCATGAAAACGCCTGCGAAAAGCGGCGTCATAAAGTGTCCAGCTAACAAAAAGCCCCTGAAAAGGGGCTCCGCTAAAACTGGTTGCGGGGGCTGGATTTGAACCAACGACCTTCGGGTTATGAGCCCGACGAGCTACCAGACTGCTCCACCCCGCGACAAAGCTGGGGCGGAAGTATACGACCGATCCAAATTTGGGTCAATCCGACACATCCACCTACAAGAAAGCCCGCTACTGCGGGCTTTCTTGTTAATTGGTACCGAGAAGGGGACTCGAACCCCTACACCCTATGGGCACAACCACCTCAAGGTTGCGTGTCTACCAATTCCACCACCTCGGCATTACAACTCTTTTGCAGCCCCAAAAACAGCTGCGAATCCGGTGTTACTTCTGCTCTGGAGTGGCAGGAACATCAGCAGGTACTGCAGCTGGTTTCTGTTGCCCTTCCAGAACCGGAACATCATCTGCTGCCGGCTTTTGCTTCACTTCCAGTACCGCTGGATTTGGCAAACCTACTTGAGTCAGCTGGTGAGCTTTCTCTTTAGCAAAGTAACCTAACCCTAAGCTAGTCATGAAGAAACAGGCGGCAAGTATAGCAGTAAGTTTACTGAGAAAGGTAGAGGAACCTTGTCCACCGAACACAGTATTTGATGCACCTGCTCCAAATGATGCGCCAGCGTCGGCACCTTTACCCTGCTGCAGCAAAACCAGAGCAACAACGCCAAGAGCACCCAGCAGATGAAGAACGACTACGACTGTTTCCAGCATTTTTTCAGTTTCCCGCGGCGCGAATGATCGCACCGAACTCATCTGCATTCAGGGAGGCGCCACCAATGAGGCCTCCATCGATATCCGGCATGCCGAACAGTTCGACCGCATTGGCCGCCTTCACGCTGCCGCCATATAGAAGACGCACACCTTGTGCGACTTCAGAATTCTCTTTCATCAACTGCGCACGAATCGCTGCGTGCACTTCCTGCGCCTGTTCCGGCGAGGCAGTCAATCCGGTACCAATGGCCCAGACTGGCTCATAGGCGATTACCGCATTAACGAAAGCGCCGACGCCAAGTTCTTCGATGATGCTGCCAAGCTGCTGCCCGACAACCTCAAGGGTCTTGCCGGCTTCTCGCTCCTCGAGCGTCTCACCGATACACAGTATCGGCGTCAGACCTGCCGCCTGGACGGCCTCGAACTTGCGATTAAGCACCTCATTGCTCTCGCCCATTATCTGGCGACGCTCAGAGTGCCCGACAAGCACAAACTTGCAACCTGCATCCGCCAACTGAGTCGACGACACCTCTCCAGTCAACGCGCCCTGGCCTGCCTGATGAGCGCAATTCTGCGCACCGACAGAGATCGACTGCCCTTCAAGGCAATCAACCACAAGACTCACGTGCAGGCTAGGCGGGAAGACCGCCACATCAACGCCACCCGGAAGGGCGAGATTTGCAAGACCCTCGATCAGCTCAGCGACGCTGGCGCGGGTACCGTGCATCTTCCAGTTACCAGCTACCATAGGGCGACGCATGCTGTACCTCGTCGGTCAAAGTGGGCGCAGATGTTACCCAACAGTTTCAACACTGGCAAGCCGAAATCAGGCGCAAACTTCAGCAACCAGTTTTGCCAGTTCGTCGGCATACCCGCGAACCAGGATTTCGTCCTCGCCCTCGACCATTACCCGCACAAGCGGCTCGGTACCGGACTTGCGCAGAAGCACACGTCCACGCCCGCCCATGGCGGCGGTCACGCGATCACACGCTTCAATAACGGCGGGGTGTTTGACCGGATCAACGCCTCCACCCTCGAAGCGCACATTGACCAATACCTGAGGGCATTTCTTCAAACCTGAACGCGATTGTGCGAGGCTCATGCTTGTACGCTTCATCGACAGCAGCACCTGCAGGGCGGCGATGATCGCATCCCCGGTTGTGGTGTGACGGAAGCACACGACATGGCCCGAGTTCTCGCCGCCCACTTGCCAGTCGCGCTCCAGCAGCTCGGCGATGACATAACGGTCACCGACGTTGGCGCGCACGAACGGGATGTCTAGATCCCCAAGTGCCAGCTCCAGCCCGAGGTTGCTCATCAGGGTGCCGACGACACCTCCCTGCAACTGGCCGCGCTCTTGAAGGTCTCGCGCAATGATGTAAAGCAGTTCATCACCATCGACGATCGCGCCAGTGTGGTCGACCATCAGCACACGGTCGCCGTCGCCATCGAAACCGATGCCCAGGTCAGCGCCATGCTCGACAACGGCGGCCTGCAGCGCTCCCATGTGGGTGGAGCCGCAGTTGTCATTGATGTTGAGCCCGTTGGGGGCCGCCGACAGCACGGTCACCTCGGCGCCAAGCTCACGGAACACGTTTGGCGCCACTTTGTACGTGGCGCCATGGGCGCAATCGACAACGAGCTTCAACCCGTCAAAATCAGTACTGGTCGGAACACTGCTCTTACAGAATTCGATGTAACGGCCCGCGGCGTCATTGATTCGCGACACCTTGCCAAGCTTTTCGGACTCCTCGACGGTCATCGGTGAATCAAGCAGTTCCTCGATCATCAGTTCGATTTCATCAGGCAGCTTGGTGCCCTGCCCGGAGAAAAACTTGATGCCGTTATCGTAGTGCGGATTGTGCGACGCGCTGATCACGATGCCCGCCTCGGCATGAAACGTACGCGTGAGGTAGGCAATCGCAGGTGTCGGCATCGGGCCGAGCAGCATCACATCCGCACCCGCAGCGGATAACCCGGCTTCAAGCGCCGACTCGAACATGTAGCCCGAAATGCGAGTGTCCTTGCCAACCAGGATTCGGCACGCGCCCATTTTCCGGAACGCCATCCCTGCTGCCCATCCCAACTTCAGCATGAAATCAGGGGTGATAGGGAATTGGCCGACACGTCCGCGGATACCGTCGGTACCGAAGTATTTTTTAGAGGTCATGGGTGCTCCAGATTTCTTATTTTGCTGATTCAACAGCAGCAATCATACGCACTACGTCAACCGTCTCCGAGACGTCGTGCACACGTAGAATTTTTGCGCCTTTGACCATGGCCATGGCGGCAAGCGCGAGGGCGCCATGCAGACGCTGATCAACAGGCTTGTCGAGCACCTTGCCAATCATGCTCTTGCGAGAGACACCGACCAACAGCGGACGGCCCAGCGCATGAAGTGCTTCCATGTGCTTGAACAGACTTAGATTGTGCTCGAGGGTCTTGGCAAAGCCGAATCCTGGATCGAGGATGATCATCTCGGGCGGAATTCCCGCCGCGACGCATTGCTCAAGGCGCTCGCGCAAGAAGGCACTGACCTCACCGATCAGGTCAGTGTAGTGGGGATCATTCTGCATGTCCGTAGGCTCGCCGCGCATGTGCATGAGGCAGACCGGCAAACCCGTCGCCACAGCGGCGTCCAGTGCACCGTCACGACGCAGCGAGCGAACATCATTAATGAGCCCTGCCCCCAGGCGCGCAGTCTCACGAATGACGGCCGGCGTGGAGGTATCCACCGAAATGATCACGTCCAGCTCGGCGCTGATCGCCTCGACGACAGGCGCCACACGCTCCAGCTCTTCGACAGGAGAAACAGATCGCGCACCGGGACGCGTTGACTCGCCCCCTACATCGATCAAGGTCGCACCCGCCAGCATCATCGCTTCGGCATGACGCAGCGCCAGGTCGCGCTGCGCGAAACGGCCGCCGTCCGAGAACGAATCGGGGGTGATATTGAGGATCCCCATCACGTGCGTGCGGGATAAATCAAGAACCCGGTTGCCGCAAGGCAACCGGGTCGGGTGAAGCGCAGAAGTCATGTCAGACCTTAGTGTTCAGCAGCTGGGCCGCCAATTGGCGATTCCGGACGCGGACCTACAGGTGCGATCGGGGTGCCGGAATCTCCGGAACCGCCTTCCCAATCGCGGGGCTCGCGGGGTGTGCGGCCTGCCATGATGTCATCGATTTGCTCGGCGTCGATGGTTTCGTACTTCATCAGCGCGTCGGCCATCGCTTCCAGCTTGTCACGATTATCCGTGAGGATCTGTCTGGCCGTGCCGTAGCACTGATCGATGATGCTGCGCACTTCAGAGTCGATGAGACGTGCCGTGTCACCCGACAGGCTGGAGCTTTGACCGCCACCGCCACGACCGAGGTACCCGCCGTCGTCTTCGTCCGAATACATCAACGGACCCAGCTTCTCGGACAGGCCCCACTTGGTGACCATGTTTCGAGCGATCTGGCTGGCCCGCATGATGTCGTTAGAGGCGCCGGTGGTCACGCCATCGAAGCCCAATGTCATTTCTTCCGCAATTCGACCGCCGTACAGCGAGCAGATCTGACTGATCAATGCACGCTTGGAAAGGCTGTAGCGATCTTCCTCGGGAAGGAACATGGTGACACCCAACGCACGACCGCGCGGGATGATCGACACTTTGTAGACCGGATCATGCTCAGGTACGACGCGACCAACAATTGCATGACCGGCTTCGTGATAAGCGGTGTTGCGCTTCTCTTTGTCGGACATGACCATCGATTTGCGCTCGGCGCCCATCATGATTTTGTCTTTCGCCAATTCGAATTCTTTCATCTCGACGATGCGCTTACCGGTGCGAGCCGCGAACAGCGACGCCTCGTTGACCAGGTTTGCAAGATCAGCACCAGAGAAACCCGGAGTACCACGCGCAATCACGCCTGGCTGAACGTCGTCACCCATTGGCACTTTGCGCATGTGTACTTTGAGAATCTGTTCACGACCGCGGATGTCGGGCAAGCCCACGACCACCTGACGGTCGAAACGGCCCGGACGCAGCAGCGCAGGGTCAAGGACGTCTGGACGGTTAGTAGCGGCAATGACGATGATGCCGTCGTTCATTTCAAAGCCGTCCATCTCAACCAGCAACTGGTTGAGCGTCTGCTCACGCTCATCGTGACCGCCGCCCATGCCGGCGCCACGGTGGCGACCTACAGCATCGATCTCGTCGATGAAGATGATGCAAGGCGCATGCTTCTTGGCCTGCTCAAACATGTCACGGACACGGCTTGCACCAACACCGACGAACATTTCAACGAAGTCGGAACCGGAAATCGTGAAGAACGGCACCTTGGCTTCACCCGCGATGGCCTTCGCCAACAAGGTTTTACCGGTACCCGGAGGGCCTACCATCAGCACGCCGCGAGGAATACGACCACCCAGCCGCTGGAACTTGCCCGGATCGCGGAGGAACTCGACGAGCTCGCCGACTTCCTCTTTGGCTTCGTCGCAACCGGCAACGTCAGCCAGTGTTGTTTTCACCTGATCTTCGGACAGCAGACGCGCTTTGCTTTTGCCAAAGCTCATCGGGCCGCCCTTGCCGCCTGCGCCACCTTGCATCTGGCGCATGAAGAACATGAAGACGGCAATGATCACGAGGATGGGGAAGCTGGCGACCAGAAGCTGAGTCCAGATGCTTTGCTGCTCAGGTTGCTTGCCTTCGATCACGACGTTGTTATCGACGAGATCGCCAATAAGGCCGTTATCCTGGATAGCCGGTCGGATGGTCTTGAAAGAGTCGCCATCGCTGCGTTTGCCGGTAATGACGTATCCGTCAACGGCAACTTTCTCGACCTTGCCGTCCTTCACCTGCTGGATGAATTCGGAATAGTTGAGGGTCTGCGGCTCGTTAGGACTGGAGAAGTTGTTCATCACGGTCACGAGAACCGCCGCGATGATCAACCACAGGATCAAATTCTTTGCCATATCGTTCAATTAGCTACCCTCTGAAGCAAGCTCCACGCTGGAGCGTGCCTCGCATGATATTTACCGGCCTAACGTACTACAGATCCTACAGGCGTGGCAGGCGGCGTCTGTAACCCTTTGTGAAACTTTGACTACGCGATGTTGGTTACGCTCCCTTGATTAAGCTATTTGAAAAAAGCTATCGCTTGATCAAAGGCGCTCATCGCTCGCCGATCCTTCTATGCCGCGAAACCCGCGACCCAACAAATACTGCTCCCTGGAACGGTCTCGTGACGACAACGGTTTGCGCATCTGCACCTTGTCGAACAGCTTGCGGATGTCCTTGTGGTACACATCGAAGCCCTCACCCTGGAAGACCTTGATCAGGAAATCGCCACCAGGACGCAGCACGCGGCCGGCCAGATCCAGCGCCAGCTCACAAAGGAACATTGCGCGCGGCATGTCCACGGCGCTCAATCCACTCATATTGGGGGCCATATCGGAAATCACAAGGTCGACCTGCGTATTACCAACAGCTTCGAGGATCTGAGCGAGCACTTCGTCCTGGGTGAAATCACCCTGGATGAAGGTCACGTCGGGGATGCTGTCCATTTCCAGGATGTCCGATGCAATCAAACGGCCCTGACCACCAATCAGACGACTGGTCACCTGCGACCAGCCACCTGGCGCTGCACCCAGGTCGATCACCGTCATGCCAGGACGGATGATCTTGTCCTTCTCCTGAATCTCGAGAAGCTTGTAACTGGCGCGGGAACGGTAACCGTCCCGCTGCGCCATTTTGACGTACTTGTCGTCGAAGTGTTCTTTAAGCCAGTTATGGCTGGTTTTGGAACGTGCCACGGAGCACCTCAAAAAATTAGGACGAGTCGCGATTAACCGGGCGGTCCCGGACTCGCTCGGGTAAACTGGCCGCCGCTTTTTACAAGATCAGACGCAGAGGTCAGATTATGCCGCTCACTCAAGAGCAGAAGAAACAATACAAATCCATTGGTCACCATCTGAAACCGGTGTTGATGGTGGCGGACAATGGTCTGACTGAAGGTGTGTTGGCCGAACTGGAGCGCGCGTTGGGCGATCACGAGTTGATCAAGATCAAACTCAACATCCTCGACCGCGAGAGCCGCCTGGCAGCCATCGCTGAACTGTGCAAAGTCGGTAAGGCCGATCTGGTGCAGGTGATCGGCAAAATGGCGCTGATTTACCGCAAGAACCCGAAGGTAAACAAGCAGCTTTCCAACGTCCACCGCTTCAACTGATCCTGTCGGGTCAGGGCGAATAAGCGCTGACCTTCCGACTCGGCGCTCACCTGGAAAGATGAGCGCAGACTCGGTCAGACCGGACATGCGACCGCCGGTTCGAAAGGTCAGTCAATGACCTTCGAACCCGCTGGCTGAATCACCACCCGCGCAAAGCGGGTGTCGATCATCAAACGTGACGCACTTCCACGATTTCGTACTCGATCACACCGCTCGGTGTTTTCACAGCGACGACATCGCCTTCTTCCTTGCCAATCAACGCGCGAGCAAGCGGCGAACCCACCGAGATCTTGCCCAATTTGAAGTCAGCTTCGTCCTCACCCACGATGTGGTAGGTGACGCGCTCGTCCGTCTCAACGTTCGCGATTTCGACAGTGGTGCCGAAGATCACTTTGCCGGTGTGAGGGATCGTAGTGACGTCGATGATCACCTGATTCTGGATTCGGCCTTCGATGTCGCGAATGCGCGCTTCGACCATCCCCTGCTGTTCGCGGGCGGCATGGTATTCCGCGTTTTCCTTGAGATCGCCCAGCTCACGCGCAGTCCCGATGTCCTGGCTGAGTTTGGGACGAACGACCTTGGTCAGGTGTGCGTGTTCTTCTTCCAGGGCGCGAGCGCCCTGAACGGTCATTGGGTACTTGATCATGCTTTGAGTCCTGCGTGTAGATCCTGCAAGCGGCGCACGGTTTTTTCAGGGCCGAACTTCAGCGCTTCACAGATGGCCTCGCCCGCGGCAATGGTCGTGGTGCAGTAAATCTTGTGCTGCAGGGCATTGCGGCGAATAGAGTAGGAGTCGGCGATCGACTGACGACCTTCAGTGGTGTTGATGATCAGCGTGACTTCGTCATTCTTGATCATGTCGACCACGTGTGGACGGCCCTCGGTCACCTTGTTGACGCGGCGAACTTTCAGACCAGCCTCTTCGATCAGACGTGCAGTGCCGGCGGTTGCAACGATGTCGAAGCCCAGCTCGATCAAGCTGCGTGCAACACCTGCCACCAGGGGCTTGTCGTCATCACGCACGCTGATGAACGCCGTGCCGCCAGTTGGCAGCACTTCGCTGGCGCCCATCTGGGCTTTCGCGAAAGCTTCGCCGAAGGTGTCGCCAACCCCCATGACTTCGCCCGTCGACTTCATCTCTGGGCCGAGGATCGGGTCTACACCCGGGAATTTGGCGAATGGGAACACTGCCTCTTTCACGCTGTAGAAGTTCGGGATGATCTCTTTGGTGAAGCCGAGTTCTTTCAGGGTTTTGCCGGCCATGACACGAGCCGCAATCATCGCCAGCGAGACACCAATGCACTTCGAAACGAACGGTACCGTACGCGAGGCGCGCGGGTTCACTTCGATAACATAGATGTCTTCACCCTGCAATGCCAACTGCACGTTCATCAAACCGACAACGCCGAGCTCGAGGGCCATTTTCTTGACCTGCTCACGCATTTCGTCCTGGATGTGGGCAGGCAGCGAATACGGTGGCAGCGAGCATGCCGAGTCACCCGAGTGAACGCCGGCCTGTTCGATGTGCTGCATGATTGCGCCGATTACCACGTCGGTACCGTCGCAGACCGCATCGACGTCCATCTCGATGGCGCAGTTGAGGAAGTGGTCCAGCAGCACCGGGCTGTCGTTGGACACTTGAACCGCTTCACGCAGGTAGCGCTTGAGTTCGTCTTCTTCGTAGACGATCTCCATCGCACGGCCGCCCAGTACGTAGGACGGACGAACCACCAGCGGGTAGCCGATCTTCGCCGCGGCCCGAATGGCTTCGTCTTCGCTGCGCACGGTAGCGTTTGGCGGCTGACGCAGGTTCAGTCGCTCGACCATTTGCTGGAAGCGCTCGCGGTCTTCTGCACGGTCAATGGCGTCCGGGCTGGTGCCGATGATCGGCACGCCTGCGGCTTCCAGTGCGCGCGCCAGTTTCAAAGGCGTCTGGCCCCCGTACTGGACGATCACGCCTTTCGGCTTCTCGACGCGGACGATTTCCAGCACGTCTTCCAGGGTCACCGGCTCGAAGTACAGACGGTCGGAGGTGTCGTAGTCGGTCGATACGGTTTCCGGGTTGCAGTTGACCATGATGGTCTCGTACCCGTCTTCACGCAGCGCCAGTGCAGCGTGGACGCAGCAGTAGTCGAACTCGATGCCCTGGCCAATGCGGTTCGGACCGCCACCCAGAATCATGATCTTGTCGCGATTCGTCGGGTTGGCTTCGCACTCTTCCTCGTACGTGGAGTACATGTACGCGGTGTCGGTCGCGAACTCGGCAGCGCAGGTGTCGACGCGCTTGTAGACCGGCAGCACGTCCAGCTTGTGACGGTGCGTGCGCAGGTTTTTCTCGGTCACACCGACCAGCTTGGCCAGGCGTGCATCGGAGAAGCCCTTGCGCTTGAGGCGATACATCAGATCGCGATCAATTGCCGACAGACCGAGGGTCTTGACCTTCTCTTCGTCCTTGATCAGATCTTCGATCTGCACCAGGAACCAAGGGTCGATCATGTTCATGCCGAAAATTTGTTCAACTGTCATGCCGGCACGGAAAGCGTCGGCGACGTACCAGATGCGCTCGGCACCCGGAACCGTCAGTTCGCGCTTGAGAATGCTCATGCTTTCCGGATTGCTCAGGTCCAGCTTCGGATCGAGACCGCTGACACCCACTTCAAGGCCGCGCAGTGCTTTCTGCAAGGATTCCTGGAAGGTCCGGCCGATGGCCATGACTTCGCCGACCGACTTCATTTGTGTGGTCAGACGCGCATCGGCCTTGGCAAACTTCTCGAACGCAAACCGTGGCAGCTTGGTGACAACGTAGTCGATCGATGGCTCGAACGACGCCGGGGTCTTGCCGCCGGTGATTTCGTTCTGCAACTCGTCCAGCGTGTAGCCGACAGCCAGCTTGGCTGCCACTCGCGCGATCGGGAAGCCGGTAGCCTTGGAGGCCAGCGCAGAAGAACGAGAGACACGTGGGTTCATCTCGATCACGACCATGCGGCCAGTGTCCGGGCAGATACCGAACTGAACGTTCGAGCCGCCTGTTTCGACGCCGATCTCGCGCAGGACCGCCAGCGAGGCATTACGCAGAATCTGGTATTCCTTGTCGGTGAGCGTCTGCGCCGGCGCGACCGTGATGGAGTCGCCGGTGTGGACACCCATCGGGTCGAAGTTTTCGATGGAGCAGACGATGATGCAGTTGTCCTTTTTGTCGCGGACAACTTCCATTTCGTATTCTTTCCAACCGATCAGCGACTCGTCGATCAGCAACTCTTTGGTCGGCGACAGGTCGAGACCGCGGGCGCAGATTTCTTCGAACTCTTCACGGTTGTACGCGATGCCACCACCGGTGCCGCCCATGGTGAAGGACGGACGAATGATGCAGGGGAAGCCCAGCTTTTCGAGGACCGCATTGGCCTCTTCCATGCTGTGGGCGATACCGGAACGCGGGCACGCCAGGCCGATGGACTTCATGGCCTTGTCGAAACGCGAGCGATCTTCAGCCTTGTCGATGGTGTCGGCATTGGCGCCGATCATTTCAACGCCGAACTTCTCCAGAACGCCTTCGCGCTCCAGATCCAGTGCGCAGTTCAGTGCGGTCTGGCCGCCCATGGTTGGCAGCAGCGCATCAGGGCGTTCTTTTTCGATGATCTTGGCGACGGTCGCCCATTTGATCGGCTCGATGTAGGTCGCGTCCGCCATGGCCGGGTCGGTCATGATGGTAGCCGGGTTCGAGTTGACCAGAATGACGCGGTAACCCTCTTCGCGCAGGGCCTTGCAGGCCTGGGCGCCGGAGTAGTCGAATTCGCAGGCCTGGCCGATCACGATCGGGCCAGCACCAAGAATCAGGATGCTTTTAATGTCTGTACGTTTTGGCATGGGTTGTCACTCGAATCCTGTGTCAGTCGGCAAGCCGTCTTGAACATCTCAGGTGCCGGGCGGGCTGTCGGATCTGATCCGGCCCGCCGCGGTCACCTGCTCGCTACAGTCGCAAGGCAGCCTTAGCGGCGCTTGTCCATGGCTGTGATGAAGCGATCGAACAGAGGCGCGACGTCAGTCGGGCCCGGGCTCGCTTCAGGGTGACCCTGGAAGCTGAACGCGTCTTTGTCGGTGCGCTCGATGCCCTGCAGGCTGCCATCGAACAGCGACTTGTGAATCGCGCGAACGTTGCTTGGCAAGGTCGCTTCGTCCACCGCAAAACCGTGGTTCTGGCTGGTGATCATGACCACTCCGGTGTCCAGGTCCTGGACCGGGTGGTTGGCGCCATGGTGGCCCAGATCCATCTTGATGGTCCGAGCGCCGGAAGCGAGCGCCAACAGCTGGTGGCCCAGGCAGATACCGAACACCGGAATGTCGGTCTCGAGCACATCCTTGATCGCTTGAATGGCGTAGTCGCAGGGTTCCGGATCGCCAGGGCCGTTGGAGAGGAAGATGCCGTCAGGCTTGAGCGCCAGCACTTCACTGGCAGGGGTTTGCGCAGGTACGACCGTCACACGGCAACCGCGCTCGACCAGCATGCGCAGGATGTTCAGTTTGACGCCGTAGTCCCAGGCAACCACGTGGTACTTCAAGTCCGCTGCGGCGACTTCGGGACTGCTGTCGGACTGCAGGTTCCAGACCGTGGAGCGCCATTCGTAGGTCTCTTTGGTGCTGACTTCCTTGGCGAGGTCCATGCCCTTCAGGCCAGGGAATGCTCGCGCTGCTGCAATAGCGGCTTCTTCGGAGATGTTGTCGCCGGCCATGATGCAGCCGTTCTGAGCGCCCTTCTCGCGAAGAATGCGCGTCAGGCGGCGGGTATCGATGCCCGCGATCGCAACGGTTTTATTGGCCTTCAGATACTCGGCCAGTGGCATCTTGTTGCGCCAGTTGCTGGCAACCAGCGGCAGGTCGCGAATCACCAGGCCTGCCGACCAGACGCGGTCAGACTCGGCATCTTCCGGCGTTGTGCCGGTGTTGCCGATGTGCGGGTAAGTCAGGGTGACGATTTGCTGGGCATAGGAAGGATCGGTAAGAATTTCCTGATAGCCGGTCATTGCGGTGTTAAACACCACTTCACCAACGGTTTGACCGTCGGCACCAATGGCTTCGCCGCGAAAAATGCTGCCATCAGCAAGGGCGAGTATGGCTGGCTTAGTCAAGAAGACCTCCCGTAATAAAGCCTGAAAGGGCGATCGCAGGTTGTAAAAAAGCGGAATGACGTATAGACACGTCACCCCGCTTTTTTCGTAGAATTATCTGCGCGCTTTTAGTGGACACACTAAAGCTGTAGCTTACAGAAAGAGGTCTTTTTAATCCACCGCTAAAATTGCCCTGAGGGCTGGGGAGTGCGACGGACGTCGCGTAGCGGGTGCGTAACGGCTAATAACTGCGGGCAGGATACAGGTAAAGCCCTTCTCCTGCCCGCATTGGCGCTTGTCACATCTCGGACGCCGAAAGACTCAGCGCAGATCAAGTACATCCTGCATGTCGTAAAGACCCGGCGCCTTGCCATCTAGCCACAGCGCGGCACGCACTGCGCCCTTGGCGAAGGTCATGCGACTGGACGCCTTGTGCGTAATCTCCAGACGCTCACCCTCGGCGGCGAACAGCACAGTGTGATCACCTACGACGTCACCGCCGCGGACCGTGGCGAAGCCGATCGTCTCGCGCTCACGAACACCTGTGTACCCCTCACGACCGTAGACGGCAACCTTGCTCAAATCACGCCCAAGGGCATTGGCAACCACCTCACCCATGCTGACCGCCGTACCCGACGGCGCGTCGACCTTGTTGCGGTGATGAGCTTCGATGATCTCGATGTCCGAATCTTCACCCATCACTCGCGCCGCCAGATCCAGCAGCTTGAACGACAGGTTCACACCCACACTGAAGTTGGACGCGAAAACCACGGGAATTTCCCGACTCGCTTCCACCAGCAGATGCTTTTGTTCGACGCTCAAGCCGGTGGTACCAATGACCATCGCCTTGCCCGCCTTACGGCAGAACGCCAGGTTTTTCAGCATGACGTCCGGCAATGTGAAGTCGATCAAGACGTCGAACTCGTCGGCAACCTGCTCCAAATTACCGGTCAACTGAACACCGATGCGCCCCAGCGACGCGAGTTCGCCGGCGTCGGCACCAATCATCGTGCTGCCGGGACGAACGATTGCCGCTGTCAGTCCGGTGAGCGGCGCACGGTCCTGCACCGCCTCGATCAGGTTCTTGCCCATGCGCCCGGCGGCGCCCATCACAGCAATGCGTCGCATGCCCTGCCCCTTAGAGATCGCCGAAGAAGCGCTTCACGCCTTCGAACCAGCCGCTGGCCTTGGGCGAATGAGAACTGTCGCCTTCAAGGGTGGCGCGGAACTCTTCGAGCAGCTCGCGCTGGCGACGCCCCAGGTTCACCGGAGTCTCAACGGCCACACGGCACATCAGGTCGCCGGCGCCGCCACCACGCACAGGGGCTACACCCTTGCCGCGCAGACGGAACTGCTTACCGGTTTGCGTGCCTTCCGGGATCTTCAGCTTGACGCGACCGTCCAGCGTCGGCACTTCCAGCTCGCCGCCCAGTGCAGCGTCGGTGAAGCTGATCGGCACTTCGCAATACAGATGCTTGCCGTCGCGCTGGAAAATCGCGTGTTCGCGTACATTGATGACAACGTACAGGTCGCCCGTTGGACCACCTTGCGTCCCTGCCTCGCCTTCACCCGACAGACGAATACGGTCGCCGGTATCGACACCTGGCGGCACCTTGACCGACAGCGTCTTGGACTCTTCGACACGGCCTTCGCCATGGCAGGAGTCACAAGGGTCGGAAATGATCTTGCCGTTGCCGTGGCAACGCGGGCAGGTCTGCTGAACAGAGAAGAAACCCTGCTGCATGCGCACCTGGCCGATGCCGCCGCATGTCGGGCAGGTCACCGGGGACGAGCCCTTTTTAGCGCCGCTGCCATCGCAAGGCTTGCAGTTGACCAGTGTCGGTACACGGATGCTGACAGTCGTGCCGCGCACTGCTTCTTCAAGATTCAATTCGAGGGTATAGCGAAGGTCGCTGCCACGCTGGGCACCACCGCGACCACCGCCGCCGGCGCGACCGCCGCCGAAGAAGTCGCTGAAAACATCACCGAAGATGTCGGAGAAGTTGGCGCCACCGCCGCCGAAACCGCCGCCGCCCATGCCCTGATCGACACCGGCATGGCCGTATTGGTCGTAGGCCGCGCGCTTGCTGGCATCGGAAAGCACTTCGTACGCTTCGTTGGCTTCTTTGAAGGCGTCTTCCGAAGCCTTGTCACCCGGGTTGCGGTCAGGGTGATATTTCATGGCGAGACGGCGATACGCCTTTTTCAGGTCCGCTTCGCTGGAGCCACGCTCCACGCCCAGTACTTCGTAATAATCACGCTTTGACATAAATTTTCCGCACTCTTGAGGACGTCCGGCATGACCCTCCTGAGTCTGCCGAACTCGTTGAGCCCCTTTCAGGCCCGGACCCAACTCACGTCAATTCAACGATCCTGGTCTTGGTTCAACGGCCTTTGATCGACCGAGGAAAGCGGCTGAACAAGCCGGAGTGCAGGAGCATCCGGCTTTGCCACAAAGCCCGCGATACGGGATCGCGCGCTTGAAATTTTGGGTGTTCCAGACACGCCAACGCGGGAGCAAGCTCCCGCGCGGCGACATCCTACCAGCGACCACCAGAAAGCGGTCAACCGGCGATCAAGTGAGCCTGCGCTTACTTGTGGTCTTTTACTTCTTCGAACTCGGCGTCAACGACGTCGTCAGCAGGCTTGCTTTCTTCCTGAGCGGCCTGAGCACCGCCTTCAGGTTTTTCGGCCTGCTCGGCGTACATCTTCTGAGCAACCGGCGCGGAGACCTTCGACAGCTCTTCGATCTTGGCGTCGATGGCAGCCTTGTCGTCGCCTTTAACAGCGGCTTCAAGAGCAACCAGTGCAGCTTCGATAGCGGTCTTCTCTTCCGCGGTGACTTTGTCGCCAGCGTCGGAGATCATTTTGCGAGTCGAGTGAACCAGCGCATCGCCCTGGTTGCGGGCAGAGGCCAGCTCTTCAAACTTGCGGTCTTCGTCCGAGTTCGCTTCAGCATCGCGAATCATCTGCTGGATTTCTTCGTCCGACAGACCAGAGTTGGCCTTGATCACGATCGACTGAGTCTTGCCCGTCGCCTTGTCTTTCGCGCCGACATGCAGAATGCCGTTGGCGTCGATGTCGAAGGTCACTTCGATCTGAGGCACGCCGCGTGGTGCTGGTGGAATCTCGGCCAGGTCGAACTTGCCCAGGGACTTGTTCTGAGCCGCTTGCTTACGCTCGCCCTGCAGCACGTGAATGGTCACTGCGCCCTGATTGTCGTCGGCAGTCGAGAACACCTGCGATTTCTTGGTAGGAATCGTGGTGTTTTTCTCGATCAGCGCGGTCATCACGCCACCCATGGTTTCGATACCCAGCGTCAGCGGGCTGACGTCCAGCAGCAGAACGTCTTTCACGTCGCCCGCCAGTACTGCACCCTGGATAGCTGCACCCATGGCAACGGCTTCGTCAGGGTTGACGTCTTTACGCGCTTCTTTACCGAAGAACTCGGTGACCTTCTGCTGAACCAGCGGCATGCGGGTCTGACCGCCGACCAGGATCACGTCGTTGATCGCGCCGATGTCGATACCGGAGTCTTTCAGCGCAATGCGGCAAGGCTCGATGGTGCGCTGAACCAGGTCTTCAACCAGCGATTCCAGCTTGGCGCGCGAGATCTTCACGTTCAAGTGCTTAGGACCGGTGGCATCTGCAGTGATGTAAGGCAGGTTCACGTCGGTCGAATTGCTCGAAGACAGCTCGATCTTCGCTTTCTCGGCAGCTTCTTTAAGACGCTGCATCGCCAGCGGATCACCTTTCAGGTTCATGCCGGATTCTTTCTTGAATTCGTCAACCAGGTAATCGATCAGGCGGATGTCGAAGTCTTCACCACCCAGGAAGGTGTCGCCGTTGGTGGCCAACACTTCGAACTGGTGCTCGCCGTCAACTTCGGCGATTTCGATGACCGAAACGTCGAAAGTACCGCCACCCAGGTCATAAACGATGACGGTGTGATCGCCCTTCGCTTTGTCCATACCGTAAGCCAGCGCAGCTGCGGTTGGTTCGTTGATGATGCGCTTCACATCCAGACCGGCAATACGACCGGCGTCTTTGGTGGCTTGACGCTGGCTGTCGTTGAAGTAAGCCGGAACGGTGATGACCGCCTCTGTAACAGCCTCGCCGAGATAGTCTTCGGCGGTTTTCTTCATCTTCTTCAGGATTTCAGCCGAAATCTGAGGAGGGGACATTTTCTTGTCGTTGACTTCAACCCATGCATCGCCGTTGTCAGCCTTGGCGATTTTGTAAGGCACCATCTTGATGTCTTTCTGCACGACTTCTTCGTCGAACTTACGGCCGATCAGACGCTTAACCGCGTACAGGGTGTTGTGCGGGTTGGTCACTGCCTGACGCTTGGCCGATTGACCTACAAGGATCTCGCCATCGTTGGCATACGCGATGATCGAAGGGGTGGTACGAGCGCCTTCGGCGTTCTCGATCACCTTGGCTTTACCGTTTTCCAGAACCGAGACGCAGGAGTTGGTGGTCCCCAGGTCGATACCGATAATCTTGCCCATTTTTGACTCTCCCGAAACTTAAATTTGGTTGCCGCAACTGCATTTACAAATTGCGGTAATTCTTAAACGCTTGGCCTGTAAATGGGGGCCGCTCAGCTAATTTCAAGCCTGCTCGTCAATAGACGGCGAAACAGGCGATGGCGCCTTGCTGACCACGACCATGGCCGGGCGCAGCAAGCGGCCATTGAGCTGATATCCCTTCTGGAACACCTTGAGTACGCTATTCGGCTCCACGTCAGCGCTTTCCTGCATCGCCATCGCCTGATGGTGCTCGGCGTTGAACGGCTGGCCATGAGGGTCAATGGCTTCAAGGTTGTAGCGTTTGAGCGTGTCGTAGAACATTTTCAGCGTCAGTTCGATGCCTTCACGCATCGGCCGTATGCTCTCGTCATCCGAGTTGGACAAGTCCAGACCACGCTCAAGGCTGTCAACGATCGGCAGCAGATCGCTGGCAAACTTCTCAAGCGCAAATTTGTGCGCCTTCTCGACGTCTTGCTCGGCACGGCGGCGGACGTTCTGCAGATCCGCAGCCACACGCAGAGACTGGTCCTGCGCCGCTTTCAGCTGCTCTTCAAGCACTTGCACACGCGTTGCCAGATCATCTTGAGAAGTCGCCGTGTCGGCAGCCTGATCCTGAGCCTGCATGTCCGGGTTCTGTTCGTCAGCCATAAATTCTCTCCTTCTAATTACATCCGTGAGCTCAACTCACGCCTCTGCCCGGCTATATGGGGTCGTAATTCTCGGGTTCAAGGGTTTAGGTGCAGGATCGGCTGAATAACCCTACAAATGTTCTGACATGGGTTCGGTGGCCACGCGCGATGGCGAAAAGCAGGATTGATGCTAAAAATGGGCGATGACCTTTCAAATCGAGCTAAGGCCGGGCATTGTCAGCCCAAAGCAAAACACTGTATAAATAACCAGACAAATTGTTTGGGAGCCGCTCTGATGCTGGTCCACCTGTCCATACATAACTACGCCATCGTTGAACATCTCGATCTCGAACTTGATCGCGGCATGAGTGTGATCACCGGGGAAACCGGGGCCGGCAAGTCGATCATGCTCGACGCGCTCGGCCTCACGCTGGGCGATCGCGCCGACAGTGGCGTGGTAAGGCCAGGTGCCGACAAGGCAGACATTCTGGCGACCTTCGACGTGTCGGATATCCCTGAAGCCAGCGCATGGCTGAAGGAGCGAGACCTCGAAACCGACGGTCCCTGCATTCTGCGCCGCGTCATTACTGCCGAAGGCCGATCACGCGCCTATATAAACGGGACGCCTTGCCCCCAGGGGGACCTGAAAGCCCTTGGCGAGCTGGTGATCGATATTCACAGCCAGCACGAGCATCAGTCGCTGCTGAAGACCGATACCCATCGGCGCTTGCTGGACGAATACGCGGGCGCCACCGACCTTGCACGTCAAGTGCAACTGGCCTCCCAGCGCTGGCGGCAAACGCGCCAGGAGCTTGAGCGCCTTTCCAACTCCGGCGACGAGCAGCGTGCCAAGCATCAGTTGCTGAGCTACCAACTTGAAGAGCTGGAAAGCCTGAGCCTCGGCGAAAACGAGCTCGAACGGCTGGAACAGGAACACACCACGCTGACCAATGCCGAAAGCTTGCTGGGCATCTGCCGGCAAGTTGTGGAGCTGTGCAGTGAAAGTGACTCCGGCAATGCGCTGAACGCATTGACCGCCAGCCTTAATCGACTCAGCAGCGTGAACAACACGCCAGATGCGTTGAATGAAGCGACCAACCTGCTCTCCAGTGCGCAGATTCAGGTTGAAGAGGCTGTCGGCGAGATCAATCGTTTCCTCGATCGCTTCGAAGCGGACCCCGCCCGCCTGCAGCAAATTGAAGAACGCCTCGACACCATCTATACGCTGGCACGCAAACACCGCGTGCAGCCTACTGAAGTTGCAGCGCTGCACCAGAAGTTGCTCGACGAGATCGAAACCCTCAACGCCAACGACGAAGCGATCGAGAGACTGGAACACGAGGTAGGTTCCTATGCGCGGCATTATCAAGAGAAGGCGCGCGAGCTGAGCGACCTGCGTCACCGTGCTGCGCCGGAACTGGCCCACAAGGTCGAGCACGAAATTCAGCGGCTGGGTATGCCGGGCGGACGCTTCAATATCGAGCTGCGCGAGAACGTAGACAAAGAGCTGTCACCCAACGGGCTGGAGCAGGTTGAGCTGCTGGTCAGCGCCAACCCGGGTCAGCCGCTCAAGGCGCTGGCGAAGGTGGCGTCGGGTGGGGAACTCTCTCGGATCAGTCTGGCGATTCAAGTGATCACCGCACAGACATCTCGGGTTCCGACGCTGGTGTTTGACGAAGTGGACGTCGGTATCGGCGGCCCTACCGCTGAAATCGTCGGCCAATTGCTGCGTCGTCTTGGCGAACGCGGCCAGGTCATGACCGTTACGCACTTGCCGCAAGTCGCCGCTCAAGGGCATCAACACCTTTTTGTACATAAAGTCCGGGAAGCAGACGTGACGCGTACAGCGGTGTCCAAGCTGAGCAAGAACGAGCGAGTGGAGGAAGTGGCGCGAATGCTGGGCGGTATCGATCTGACCAAAGAGTCGCTCGCACACGCCAAGAAGATGGTGGTCGCGTCCAAATCTTGATGATCTTTACGGCTTAACCCGGGCGGCGCGGATCTGGCAGCATCCCCTGATCGCAAACTGCAGAAACAACAAAGGCGACCCGAGGGTCGCCTTTGTCGTACTTCACAAAAGGCTTACACCTTTTGCTTGCGTACGTAGAGCACCAGATTGTGGTCAACCAGCTCGAAGCCGTGCTTGCTCACAATGGCTTTTTGCAGCTTTTCGATTTCCTCGTCGAAGAACTCGATGACCTCACCGGATTCCACGTTGACCATGTGGTCGTGGTGGCCTCCGTCAGCCAGTTCGAATACCGCGTGGCCGCCGTCGAAATTGTGGCGAACCACCAACCCGGCTGCTTCGAACTGAGTCAGAACTCGGTAAACCGTTGCCAGACCGACGTCTTCGTTGGCCTCCATCAGCGCCTTGTAGACGTCCTCCGCGCTCATGTGACGCTGCTGCGCAGAATCGAGCATTTGAAGGATCTTGACCCGCGGCAGGGTCACTTTAAGTCCGGCTTTGCGTAGTTCGCTATTTTCAACCATGGTCAGCTTTCTCGCAGACGCTGCTTCGCAGCTTCTCTTAATGCAGGTATGATCGGGGTTTACGTTGTCCCAGCCAAGATAGTGGAAGTCGCCCACCGATGCAAAACACCAAGCTCTTGCTAACCAGTTTCACCTTCGTGGGACTGCTCGCACTCGCCGGTTGTTCATTCCCCGGGGTTTATAAAATCGACATCCAACAGGGCAATGTCGTCACGCAGGACATGATAGACCAGTTGCGCCCGGGAATGACCCGTCGGCAAGTAAGGTTTATCATGGGCAACCCCTTGCTGACCGACACCTTCCACCCTGAACGCTGGGACTATCTGTACAGCCTGCAGCCTGGTGGTGGCGAACGCCAGCAGGAACGCGTCAGCCTGATCTTCAATGGCAATGACCAGCTGGCGAGCCTGTCCGGTGACTTCAAGCCGGGTGTCAGCCGCGACGAGGCCATTCTCGGGAAGAGCAGCGACACGACTGTCACCCCCGAAAACCAAGGGACGCAGCCGCCGAAGGAAGAGCCACCGAAGCCTGGCTCATTGCTTGAGCAGATTCAGAACGACGTCGACAAGGTCGAAACCGTGCCCGTTCCTTCCCAGGAACCACTGGACACAAACCCGCGCTGATTCACCGCTTCCTTCTGAAATCAGCCTTATAAAAAAGCCCGGAAATTCCGGGCTTTTTTACGTCTCTCAATCAAGCCGATGAGAAAATTAAATCGGTTTTTGCGCCTTTCTCGCCTCCGCTGCTTTTAAAGCACGCAGACGGCGCACCTCTTTCGGATCAGCCAGCAACGGGCGATAGATCTCAACCCTGTCGCCGGCTTCCACCTCACGTTGCTCCGAATCGCCCACGAGCTTGCCGAAGATGCCCAACGGGCACTGCACGATGTCCAGCTCAGGAAAGTGCTCGGCCATGCCCGATGCAATAGCCGCAGCGCGTACCGATGTTCCGACGGGCACGTCCAGCGCCAGCAACTCCTGGCGGTCGACGGCGGCATAGACCACCTCGACACGAATCGTCGGCTCAGCCATGCAGCTCTTTGGCTCGCTGGCAGAAAGCATCAACCAAGGTGTTGGCGGCCTGATTGAACAGCGGACCCAGGGTCGCGCGGACAATCGAACCGCTGTAGTCGAACGACAGGTCGAGGCTGATCTTGCAGGCCTTTTCATTCAGGGCCTTGAAGGTCCAGACGCCGTGAAGCTGACTGAAAGGCCCCTCCTCCAGATTCATCTCGATGGTTTGCCCCGGCGTCAGCGTGTTGCGAGTAACGAAGTGCTGGCTCAGGCCGCCCTTTGCAATCTCGACACGCGCACGCATTGAGGTATCACTCTGCTCAAGCACGGTGCCGGCGGAACACCACGGCAGAAACTCGGAGTAGCGACTCACGTCGTTGACCAGGTCGTACAGCGCCTGGGCGGGATATGGCAAAAGGGCGGAACGTTGAATATGCGTAGTCATGTCAGCGTCATTTCCAAAGCTGAGCGGCAAAGACAACCACAATGCCGATCGGCGCCACATAGCGCATCAAAAAGAACGTTAAAGCGAACAGAACCGGGCTGCGTACCGACAACTCGTCGCGCACCGCACCGCGTCCCATCACCCAACCTGCGAATACCACAAAGCACAATCCACCCAGCGGAAGCATGATCCGCGAGGTGAAGAAATCGATGACGCCGAAGAAATCCAGCCCCGACGACGCTCCCCACTGATAGAGGTGGAAGCCGCCGCCTTCGTTCACGAAGAATTTGGCCTGCTTCCAGATGTTGAACGAGAAAACCGTCCCGAGGCCGACGAACCAGCAGATGAACGATAGCCAGAACGTCACCCAGCCGCGGCGAACTTTTGTGCGCTCGACCAGATACGCGACCATGGGTTCGAGCAAGGAAATGGCCGAGCTCCAGGCCGCGACCGCGACAAGGATAAAGAACACCACGCCCATGACCGTACCGAAGGCGACGTTACCAAATGCATACGGCAGCGTAACGAACATCAGGCCCGGCCCTTCGCTTGGGTTCAGACCCGCCGCGAACACAATCGGAAACAAGGCGAGGCCCGCCAGCAGCGACACGAAGGTGTCGAGCAATGCCACGCCCACCACCGTCGCGCTGATCGAGGCCTCTTTGGTCATGTAGGCGCCATAAATCATGATCGAACCGACGCCCACACTCAGCGAGAAAAACGCATGACCCATGGCCGGGAGCAGGCCATCAAGGAGCTTCTCGGGGGTGAAGTCGAACATGAAATGCACGCCTTCCATGAAGTGCCCGGTGGTCAGGCTATAGCCCAACAGAATCACCATCAGCACAAACAGCAACGGCATCAGGCTGCGCTCGAGGCCGGCGTTCACGCCCTTGGCGATGGTGATTGCCGACAGCAACATGAATAACGTATGCCAGCCGACCAGACGCCAGGGATCGGCAATCATCTCGCCAAAATAGGCACCGACACCGTCAGGCGTTACGCCTCTGAAGTCGCCCTTGCCGACATCGATGATGTACTCGAGCGACCAGCCACCAACGACGCTATAAAAAGAAAGGATCAATAGCGCGGTGACCATGCCGGCGAAAGCGCCCCATGACCACTTTGACGAATGCCCCGCTTCCAGGGCCAGCGTACGCAGCGCGTTGGCCGGACTCTGCCGTGCGCGTCGCCCGATAAGCGTCTCGGCGATCATCACCGGAATCCCGATCAGGGCGATGCACGCCAGAAACACCAGCACAAACGCGCCGCCGCCGTAGACGCCGACCATGTAGGGGAATTTCCAGATGCTGCCCAACCCTACGGCAGAGCCGGTGGCCGCCAGGATAAACACCCAGCGACTGGCCCAACTCCCGTGAACCGAAACCTTGTCCGTCGACATCGTTGACACGTCCAACACGCAAAAAAGATCGCGCATTGTCCGGGATTCACTCCACCTGCTCAAGCACACAGCTTCAGCGCGCGAGCCCATAGCCGAGACGCCCGTTGATCCCTATAATGCGTCGCCTATGGCTAAGCTCAAGAAACATCCCACAGGGACCATCGCGCAAAATAAAAAGGCGCGTCACGATTACTTCATCGAACACAAGTTCGAGGCCGGTCTGGTCCTGGCTGGCTGGGAAGTAAAAAGCCTGCGTGCCAACAAGGTGCAGCTGGTTGACAGTTACGTGTTGCTCAAAGACGGTGAGGCCTGGCTGATGGGTAGCCATATCTCGCCACTGACGACAGCCAGTACCCACGTCATCGCTGACCCGACACGCACCCGTAAACTGTTGCTCAACAAGCGCGAGCTGGAAAAGCTGACGTCGTCTGTTCAGCAAAAAGGCTATGCCTGCGTGGCCCTTGCCCTTTACTGGAAGCAGCACTTGATCAAGTGCGAGATTGCTCTGGGCAAAGGCAAGAAGGAATACGACAAGCGCGATACCGAGCGCGAACGCGACTCCAATCGCGAGCTGCAACGCGCAGTGCGGAACAAGGGCAAGGAAGACTGATTCAGTCTCTCCGGCCGCTTAGAAACGCCGCTCTAACCGGTGGCGCACGGTCCGCGATGGGTCGGGCGCCGTGCAGCGTCTTTAAATCCGGTTGCGCCGTTCAGCCCGCGCAGTGCGCTGCACTTGCTGGCGCACTTCCTCCAGCACCTCCTGCACGTATAGCAAATGACGGCTCGACACTTCTCGAGCATCGTCTGCCCGCCCTTCGATAATCGCCAGGTACAACTCACGATGCTGATCAATCAGCATGTCGCGGGTTTCTGCGCGCTGTTTGTACATGCCGCCGATGTTGGTGACCACGCTGCGCCGCAGCAGATCGAACAGGCCGCGAATGGTGTGCAGCAACACAGCGTTATGGCTGGCTTCGGCGATGGCGAGGTGGAAACTGGCGTCTGCTGCGCCCTCCTCCGCACGACTCACTTCCTCCGCGCGGCTGTAGCAGTCCTGCAGAGCATCGAACGCCTCGCGCAGCCGCAGCCGATCAACATCCGTCGCGCGTATGGCTGCGTAGTAGGCGCAGGAGGCTTCCAGGGTATGGCGGAACTCAAGCAGGTCGCGCTGGGCGTCCGGGCTGCTTTCCAACAGATGAAGCAGTGGATCGCTGAACGTGGACCCAAGACTGTCGACCACGTAATTGCCGCCGCCTTGACGGCTGATCAACAGCCCTTTGGCCGTCAGCTTTTGTATAGCCTCACGCAGCGAGGGGCGCGATACGCCGAACTGCTCGGCCAGCGCTCGCTCAGCCGGCAGACGACCGCCAGAGCGCAACGTGCCCTCCAGAATCATCCTTTCCAACTGCTCGACAATATCGTCGGACAAGCGGCGCTGACGCACCTGATCAAAGCCCATAACCCTTCACTCCACAACCCGGCTGCCCCGCCTGACTTGGCCGCGGGGCGCATATTCTCGCTGATCGCGATCAGACATTCACCCGGCAGATGTAGGAGAAATCTCCCTCTCAGGCGAAGTGCAGATGAAATCCGGGCGAGCTGCTACGAAAGTTTACGCGTCATAAATTGACACACCGTCAGCAAGGCTTCTAACCTAGCGCCAAGACATTGTAAATTGGTATTACCAATTTACAATGCCGGCGAGGGACGGCTTATCGCTGTCCCACGTTGCAGGCACTTCCCGACGGCGGAACGCTTGAGCTGGTGAGCTGTGCGACTCGTTCGTCAGCGCCGGCAGGCCGACAGATACGTAGTTGTCACCTGCAGGAGCCGCGCACGTAAGACATGGACACCGGGCCTAACCAAAAACAATTAGGGGCCTCATACATGCAAACCTGGCAACAGCTCTACACACCTCTCGGCGGCTTGGGCCTTTCGGCGCTGGTGGCTGTCATTCCGATCGTTTTCTTCTTTCTGGCGCTGGCGATCTTCCGGCTCAAGGGGCACGTCGCGGGGGCCATCACGCTGCTGCTCGCCGTACTGATCGCTATCTTCGCGTTCCAGATGCCTGCCGACATGGCCGTCGCGTCCGCCGGCTACGGTTTCCTCTACGGCTTGTGGCCCATCGCGTGGATCATCATTGCGGCCGTGTTTCTCTACAAACTGACGGTCAAAAGCGGCCAGTTCGAGATCATTCGCAGCTCGGTCATGTCGATCACCGATGACCAGCGCCTGCAGGTCTTGCTGATCGGATTCTGCTTCGGCGCCTTCCTGGAAGGCGCGGCAGGCTTCGGCGCACCGGTGGCGATCACCGCAGCGTTACTCGTAGGTCTGGGATTGAACCCGCTGTATGCCGCCGGCCTCTGCCTGATCGCCAACACCGCACCGGTGGCGTTTGGCGCATTGGGCATCCCGATCATCGTGGCCGGTCAGGTGTCCGGTCTCGACCCGTTCAAGATCGGCGCCATGGCCGGTCGTCAATTGCCACTGTTGTCGGTGTTCGTGCCGTTCTGGCTGATGTTCATGATGGACGGTGTGAAAGGCGTCAAGGAGACCTGGCCAGCGGCTCTGGTCGCGGGCGGCAGCTTCGCCATCGTGCAATTTCTGACCTCTAATTTCATTGGCCCGGAACTGCCCGACATTACCTCGGCGCTGGTCAGCCTCGTGTCCCTGACCTTCTTCCTGAAAGTCTGGCAGCCAGCCCGCGCGGCCGATGCAAAAATCGTCGGTGCGTCCGGCGGTGCTGCGGTCATGGGCGGCGGCGCCGGTAATGCGGGCGGTTTTGGTCAGCCGCGCACCACCAAAAAATCGCCGTACTCGGCAGGCACCATCATCAAGGCATGGTCGCCGTTCCTGATCCTGACTGTCGTCGTGACGATCTGGACGCTGAAGCCGTTCAAGGCGCTGTTCGCCGCGGGCGGTCCATTGCAGGCACTGACCATGAACTTCCCGGTGCCGCACCTGGATCAACTGGTCATGAAGATGGCGCCGATTGTCGCCAACCCGACGGCCATGCCGGCGGTGTACAAGTTCGACCTGCTCGCGGCATCGGGCAGCGCGATTCTGATCTCGGCGATTCTGGCGATGATCGTGCTGCGCATTACACCTAAAACAGGTTTGGTCACGTTCAAAGAAACGCTGATCGAATTGCGCTGGGCCATCGTGTCCATCGGCATGGTGCTGGCCTTCGCCTTCGTCATGAACTACTCCGGCATGTCCTCGACGCTCGCATTGGTCCTCGCCGGGACTGGCAGCGCCTTCCCGTTCTTCTCGCCATTCCTCGGCTGGCTCGGGGTGTTCCTGACAGGCTCCGACACCTCGTCGAACGCCCTGTTTGGCTCGTTGCAGGCCACCACGGCACACCAGTTGGGCGTCAGTGACGTGCTGATGGTTGCGGCGAACTCCAGCGGCGGCGTGACCGGCAAGATGATTTCCCCGCAGTCGATCGCGGTGGCCTGCGCGGCGACCGGGTTGGTGGGTAAGGAATCCGACCTGTTCCGCTTCACCCTCAAGCACAGCATTTTCTTCGCCACGATCGTTGGCTGCATCACTTATGCCCAGGCGTACTGGTTCACCGGCATGCTGGTTCATTAATCAGACGAGCGCCGGGCGTGCTGCTTGCGCGCCCGGCTGTGGCCCCGCTCACTCATCTGCGAGATCCCATGATCATTTCTGCCTCCACCGACTACCGCGCCGCCGCCCAGCGCAAGCTCCCGCCCTTCCTGTTCCACTACGCGGACGGTGGCGCTTACGCCGAGCACACCCTGCGCCACAACGTTTCCGACCTGGCCAGCATTGCGCTGCGCCAGCGCATCCTGAAGAACATGTCCGAGCTGAGTCTGGAGACGACGCTGTTCGGTGAAACCCTGAGCATGCCGATGGCACTGGCTCCGGTTGGCCTGTGCGGCATGTATGCCCGCCGTGGCGAAGTACAGGCCGCCCGCGCCGCAGATGCCAAGGGCATTCCGTTCACGCTCTCGACCGTGTCGTTGTGCCCGATTGAAGAAGTCGCGCCGGCGATCAAGCGGCCGATGTGGTTTCAGCTGTATGTGCTGAAGGATCGCGGTTTCATGCGCAACGCGCTGGAGCGAGCCAAAGCCGCCGGTGTGAAAACACTGGTGTTCACCGTCGACATGCCCGTCCCCGGCGCCCGCTACCGTGACGCGCACTCCGGTATGAGCGGCAAAAGCGGGCCGATGCGCCGGGTCTTGCAAGCCATGACCCACCCGCAATGGGCGTGGGACGTGGGCATCAACGGCCGGCCCCACGACTTGGGCAACGTGTCGGCCTATCGCGGCAACCCTACTGGTCTCACCGATTACATCGCCTGGCTGGGCAACAATTTCGACCCGTCGATCTCATGGAAAGACCTGGAATGGATACGCGATTCCTGGGACGGCCCGATGATCATCAAGGGCATCCTCGATCCTGACGACGCACGGGATGCGGTGAAATTCGGTGCCGACGGCATCGTTGTGTCCAACCATGGCGGCCGCCAGCTTGATGGCGTGTTGTCCAGTGCCCGTGCGCTGCCCGCCATTGCCGACGCGGTAAAAGGCGATCTGAAGATTCTCGCCGACTCCGGCATTCGCAGCGGGCTGGATGTGGTGCGCATGATTGCCCTCGGCGCAGACACCGTGCTGATCGGCCGTGCGTTCATCTACGCCTTGGCCACCCACGGCGAGGCCGGGGTGAAGAATCTGCTGGATCTGTTCGAGAAGGAGATGCGCGTGGCGATGGTCTTGACCGGCGCCAAGTCGATCAGCGAGATCACCCGCGATTCGCTGGTCCGCGAACTGGGCGCCTGACCCGCACTGATCCCGACCCATGCGGCCTGACAGAGGCCGCAGCGCCACCGAGATGCACCCACGAGGAAATCGCATGACCTTGCCCGCCGCATTTCTGGCCGGTGTGAACAGCCTCATTCCTGCCGGAAGACGCTTCGACGACCCGCTCTCGACCTTGGCCTTCGGCACCGACGCCAGCTTTTATCGGCTGATCCCCAAGCTGGTCATCCGCGTCGAATCAGAAGACGAAGTCGTGGCGCTGTTGAAACTGGCGCAGGCCGATAAAGTCCCGGTGACCTTCCGTGCGGCCGGCACCAGCCTCTCGGGCCAAGCCATCAGCGACTCAGTGTTGATCGTGCTCGGCGACAACTGGAACGGCCGTGAAATACGCGAGCAAGGCGCGCAGATCCGTTTGCAACCCGGCGTTATCGGCGCACAGGCCAACGTCTGGCTTGCGCCATTTGGACGCAAGATCGGTCCAGATCCGGCGTCCATGCACGCGGCAAAAATCGGCGGCATCGTCGCCAACAATTCCAGCGGCATGTGCTGCGGCACGGCCCAGAACACCTATCACACCCTTGCTGGCATCCGCTTGGTGCTCGCCGATGGCGCCCGCCTGGACACGGAAGATGCCGCCAGCGTCGCTGCATTTAAAGTCAGCCACGCCAAGCTGCTCGACCGCCTCGCGCAACTGGGCCGTGAGACGCGCGCAAACACCGAACTCGCCGCGAAGATTCGCCACAAGTATCGCCTGAAGAACACCTGCGGCCTGTCGCTGAACGCCTTGGTGGATTTCGACGAGCCGCTCGACATCCTCAGTCACCTGCTGGTGGGTTCGGAGGGCACGCTGGGTTTCATCAGCGCGGTGACGTACGACACGGTGCCCGATCACCCGAGCAAGGCGACGGCGCTGATTGTTTTTCCCGACATCGAAACCTGCTGCAACGCCGTGGCGGTGCTGAAAACCCAGCCGGTCGCTGCCGTCGAACTGCTTGACCGGCGCAGCATGCGCTCGGTGCAGGACAAGCCGGGCATGCCGGCCTTCGTTCGTGAACTGTCGGACGGCGCCTGTGCACTGTTGATCGAAGCCCGCGCTGCGACGCAGCCGTTGTTGCACGAGCAACTGGCGCAGATCATGGCGTCCATCGCGCACTTTCCGGTCGAGAAGCAGGTTGATTTCACCGAAGACGCGGCCGAGAACGCACGGCTCTGGGCCATTCGCAAGGACACCTTTCCTGCCGTCGGCGCGGTGCGTGAGACGGGTACGACGGTGATCATCGAGGACGTGACCTTCCCCGTCGAGCAACTGGCCATCGGGGTTCGGCGATTGATCGAACTGTTCGAAGAGCACCGCTACGACGAGGCGATCCTGTTCGGCCATGCGCTGGAGGGCAACCTGCACTTCGTCTTCACCCAAGGCTTCAACGATCCGCAGGAGATTGCGCGTTATTCCGCGTTCATGGATGACGTCACGCAACTGGTGGCCGTGGAGTTCAACGGTTCCCTGAAAGCCGAACACGGGACTGGCCGCAACATGGCGCCGTTCGTGGAGCTTGAATGGGGCAGCGAGGCGTACGCGCTGATGTGGCAACTCAAACGGCTGCTCGACCCCACCGGCATTCTCAATCCGGATGTCGTGCTCAGTGACGATCCGCGGGTGCACCTCAAGCACCTAAAACCCATGCCGGCCGCAGATGGGATGATCGACAAATGCATCGAGTGTGGTTTCTGCGAACCGGTGTGTCCATCGAAGGGCCTGACCCTGAGCCCACGGCAACGCATCGTCATGTGGCGTGACATTCAGGCCAAAAAACGCGCAGGCACCGACACCACTCAGCTGGAGCGCGACTATCAGTACCACGGCATCGACACCTGCGCGGCCACCGGCTTGTGCGCGCAACGTTGCCCGGTCGGCATCAACACGGGCGAGCTGGTGAAGAAGCTTCGCGGGGAGCAAGCGCATCACGACAAGGCCGCTAGCTGGATCAGTCAGCACTTTGCGACGGCGTTGAAGGGCGCGCGATTTACGCTGCATGCCGCCAATGGCGCCCGCATGCTGTTGGGCGCACCGAGGCTGGAGAAGATTTCCGGCGCGCTGAGCAAAGCGTCTTCAGGCCGCGTGCCTCAGTGGACGCCAGCCATGCCGCAGCCCGAGAACGCTATTCGGTTCATGCCGCTGGTTGAAGATCAGCGCCCTCGCGTGGTCTATCTGGCGGCCTGCGTGTCCCGCGTCATGGGGCCTGCGGCGGGCGATCGCGAACAGATGTCGCTGATGGACAAGACCCGAGGGCTGCTGGAGAAAGCCGGTTATCAGGTGGTATTTCCGGAGGACCAGGACAGTCTGTGCTGTGGCCAGCCTTTCTCCTCCAAGGGCTACGCCGAGCAGGCGGAAGGCAAGCGCCAGCAGATGCTTGCTGCGCTGACCAAGGCCAGTCGCGGCGGGCTCGATCCGATCTATTGCGACACCAGTCCCTGCACGTTGCGCCTGGTTCAGGACCTCAAGGAGACCCGGCTCGAACTGTATGACCCGGTACGTTTCATCCGAACCCATCTGCTGGACAAACTGGTGTTCACCCCGCAGCAGGCGCCCATCGCGGTTCACGTCACTTGCAGCACGCAACACCTGGGCGAGAGCCAGGCGCTGATCGACCTTGCACGAATGTGCAGCGTGAATGTGGTCGTTCCCGAAGGCATTCATTGCTGCGGCTTTGCGGGGGACAAAGGCTTTACGACACCCGAACTGAATGCCCACGCGCTACGCTCGCTGAAAGAGGCGGTCCAGTACTGTGATGAGGGGATTTCTACCAGCCGGACCTGCGAGATCGGGCTCACGCAACACGGTGGTATCGACTACCACGGCCTGGTCTATCTCGTGGATCGAGTGACTCAACCAAGAACCGCTTGATGCACACAAATGGGGCGGAGATCGCCCCATAATCCCGAAACATCCAGCGACGTGGCTTTTTCACAGCATTGTGAAAAAAATATAGAACCCCTGCGATGAGCGGCAGTCCATCTCTTTAAGCGCCACAACTCATTCGGCGCTTTTTTCCTCTATCTCGGGCACCGGCAAAATCGGCCGGCGATACCGAGTCAACAGGCTCAAGGAGATACACATGAAGCGCACTGCACTGACTGGACTGTTTCTTACCGCTGCACTGTTGGGTTCCCCGGTTTTCGCTGCTGATGACCTGTGCGGCGCGAACATCGCAGCGCTGAAAAATGCTGAGGCGTCGACCGTTACCAACCTGACCGGCGACAGCAAAACTGACCTTGAAAAAACCGTCGCTGACGCTACTGCCGCGCAGAAACGTGGCGATGACAAGGAGTGCATCTCCATCACTACCAAGAAAATCACCGAGCTGAAAACCGGCGGTGACGGCAGCGACGGCGGTGCCGCGAAGTAATTGCCGGATCGCGACTGGTCCAAGCCCGTCGCGAGCGGAATGTCAGGCGGACGGTCGACGTATCTCATTGATTCGGGTAGACTCCGCCGCCTGACTGCTAGAGCAGCAGAATTGGGGCCGATTAGGATTCGACGCCGGTGATGAAACTCTAGGGGCATGCCGACTTGGTAACAGAAGTCGTAAATCCACTGTTGCAACTTTCTATAGTTGCCAATGACGAAACCTACGGGGAACAAGCTCTCGCCGCGTAAGCGGTGCTAGCCTTCCTTCTGGTAGCTTCGGCTCCAGCAATCACCAGGGGATGCCTGTAAACCCAAAGTGATTGTCATATAGAACAGGATCGCCGTGCAGTACGCTGTGGACGAATCGGCTAAAACTTACACAGCTCGCCCAAAGCACCCTGCCCGTCGGGTCGCTGAGGGTTAACTTAATAGACACGGCTAAGCATGTAGGCCCGAAAGCGGAGTACTGGCGGACGGGGGTTCAAATCCCCCCGGCTCCACCAAATTTACATCTAAAGACGTCCGCGGACGTCTTTTTTTGTGCCTGAAATCCAGCAAAATCAAGGCTTTAGGGTCTATTAGCGTCCAAATACGTCCGGCACAATCCAGGACATCGGGTATTCCAGATGGTATTCCAAGCCCTTCGGTGGTAATTTTTGGAATACCAATTGATGTCATGGAATACCTTATGTGCGCTCAAGCCACCCGCCTCTCTGACCGCCAGCTCAAAGCGGTAAAGCCGAAAGACAAAGACTATGTCCTCAGCGATGGAGACGGCTTACAGCTGCGCGTGAGGGTCAATGGCTCTACGCTCTGGAACTTCAACTACCGGCAGCCGATCACCAAAAACCGCATCAACATGGGACTCGGCACCTACCCAGAACTTTCACTCGCGCAAGCCAGGAAAAAAACGGTCGAAGCCAGAGAGCTTCTCGCCCAAGGCATCGACCCGAAAGAACAACGTAGCGCGTTGGAGCAGACAAAAAAGCAGGCAACCGAGCACACGTTCGAGAACGTGGCCTCTGCCTGGTTTGAACTGAAAAAGGATTCTGTGACCACGGCTTATGCCGAGGACATCTGGCGATCGCTCACGCTGCATGTTTTTCCATCTCTGGGAACAACACCTATCTCGCAGATCAATGCCCCAAGGGTCATCGAGCTGCTGCGCCCTTTGGAAACGAAGGGCAGTCTGGAGACAGTGAAGCGACTGACACAACGACTCAACGAGATCATGACCTACGGCGTGAACTCGGGGATGATCTTCGCCAATCCGCTCAGTGGCATCCGGGCTGTTTTCAAGAAACCGAAAAAGCAGAATATGGCAGCCCTTCGCCCTGAGGAGCTGCCAGAACTGATGATCGCCATCGCCAATGCAAGTATTAAAAGAACAACGCGCTGCTTGATCGAATGGCAGCTCCACACCATGACCCGCCCCGCTGAGGCCGCCACGACCTCTTGGGCTGACATCGACCTAGACAAGAAAACCTGGACGATCCCAGCGGAGCGTATGAAAAAGCGCCGTGCTCACGTCATACCGCTGACCGAACACGCACTTGCGCTGTTGGAGACGATCAAACCTTACAGTGGACACAGAGAATATGTGTTCCCGGCCGACAGAGACACTCGGGATCATTGCAACAGCCAGACAGCAAACATGGCGTTGAAACGTATGGGCTTTGAAGGGCGATTGGTAAGTCATGGCATGCGCTCCATGGCGAGCACCATCCTGAACGAGCAGGGATGGGACCCGGAGCTGATTGAGGTCGCACTAGCGCACGTAGACAAAGATGAGGTGCGCAGCGCCTACAATCGTGCGGATTACATTGAGAGAAGACGCCCGATGATGATCTGGTGGAGCGAACACATCCAGCACGCCTCTACAGGCAGCTTGTCGGTCTCCGCCATTCAGGGAACGAGGGGCCTGAAAATAGTATCGATGCGCTGAACCACACCTCAATTAATTTAGTGCAACAGAAGCGCGTGGAATGGGTGACCGGATAGCGTGGAATACGCACATGTGCGGCAAGGCAAGGCAAGGCAAGGTTGAGTCGGTCTATATTTGCGGAGATCTGTTTGAGAAGCGTCAGACCATGATGTCGCATTGGACTGCATTCGTGACTAAGCCTTCTGGGTGAGTAAATTGCCCCACTCCAAGCGATCTCCTGCATCGACACGTAATGCAGGAGATGTTTTTTGCCCGAGCGATATTTCGCGCAGGGAGCAAGCCCGATGCAACTCCCCTCCTAATGGAACGCAGTCGTTGTTCTCGGCACGCTTTAAGTGGCGACGACTTCGCATACCTTAGCCTGCAGTCGTAAAGGAGCGCGAAACATCGCGCTTTTTTGAAAGCCGTTAAGTTAAAAATTCAATCAAACAAGCTCAATTGCTAATCCGAGACCGGGCAAGCACCACTGCTGCCATGCTTCATCCAAGACCAAGCGCTCCTCTGGTTTAGCACAAAACTCCTTAGCCAACTCGAACAACGTAAACGCTCGTTGCGCAATCTCCTTCTTCGTGCCACGGCTCCGGATCTCAACCGACTTCACTACTTGCTCGATTTTAGTGCCCAAGGACTCCTCTAACCCTTCCGAATAAATGGTGAAGCAGGTTCTCTGGCTCTCATGAAGCAAGGGCGGCAGGACACGCAAGATCAACCGGTGTAATGCTTTATCGCCCGTCACCACCGCTGGCGTTCCCACAAACGAATACCTCTGCTCGCGTAATGCAGGAAGCGTTAACCACAAATTTAGATCACCAGCGCGATTGCGCAGATAAGGTATCGTCATACGGTCGATTTCATCCTTTTTTCCAGGCTGAAAAGCCAAAAAGGACTCCATGTACGAGTACGCCGGCTTCGTATCACCGTCTAGCTTCAGAGCCTGTCGACTCTTCAGGACAACGCCAAGCGCTGTCAACATCAGGCAGGATGTGAAACGAGGAATATCGGCCTGTCCAAGACTGTCAAGCTGCGCAATTGCCACATCAACTGGCGTTTTTTTTGAGAGCAGTGACTTCATGATCGCGACATAGGGAAATATCAGACTGAACTGCGTTCTCAAAGCAGCCTCATTCTTTTCCAACAGCGCAACCTGATCCCGGACAAAATTTCGACGAAAAATGAACCCCAGCTTGGCCAGTTTCTGGACCATTTCCTCTATCTGCGGGATAGGGTTTTTGCGGAGCTCCGGGTTAGACAACCATTGCTCCAACAAAGCAGGCAGCGGATTGAGAATGGACTGCCGACGTATCTCCATCGGTAGCTGGCAAGCCCAGTCCACATTGATGAGAGCATTGGTATCTAGGAAGAGCTCGTAAGGCCCGCTATCTTTTTCCGCATTCAAAAACGGCCATACCACACTGGTACCACTTGGAGTGCTCACACAACGCTCTACGTACGGAACAGCAAAACCAAGTTGTTGCATAGAAAAGCCACCTCGTCGTTATGTCTCATACCTTTTTAGAATTCAAATCAAGCGTCCAGACAAGTCACCTTCCGAACTCTAGTCATCCAGGTCCAGATTCTCGGCCATCAATGCCACCAGTTCCATTGGGCTTCGACTGTTGATCACGCTGTAGACTAGGTCGCGTTTGCCACGCGGTAATTTCTTCACGCAGCTCTTCGCCGACGCCCGCACAGCTTCGTCTGTACCATGTATACGAGCGGCCAGCAGCAGGATGAGGACAACGTCGGAGAGATTCATCAGAAACGGACTCGAACAATTTAGACAGAAATTTATCGGCGGAGCCTGGGTTTTCTCCACTGCGGCTTCACCGCTGGCCTGAAGTATTCCCCAACTGCAGGAACTGACCTTCTCACCTATCCCTCCGCGGTACTCCTAGAACACCATGTCCTAGGTCGCGAAGAGGTCGAACCCAAAATGGGACTCAAGCGCGTATCTATGCGTTGATGCGTGCCTTCCTATCGGCTCATCGCCTGCGGCCCAAGGCGACGGCAATACCACAACTCCCGCCCCCAAGTTTGTTGCGATTTCAAATATCGGTGCCAATCGAATTGCACTCGACGAATTCGCAGTCATACATCACTAACCTGCACCCATCCGCATTAGGCATAGCTTCACAGTTTCCGCAGCCCCCCCATAAAGCAGATCGCCTAAGCGACCTGCTTTATGGGTCTATGCCTGTGCAATGACCACTTCTCGACTATCTCTTTATAGGAAACCTCTCATGATCCCTCAGTGTCCCCGCTGCCGTTCCACTTCAATATCAACCAAAGACACCGCAAGGAAAATCGGTGCCCTCATCGGCACTGTTGGTGGCGCCGCCCAAGGGGTCACCGGAGCCGTGGCCGGGGCCGAGGTTGGTGCTGTTATCGGTGTCATCGCTGGCCCCCCAGGGGCCGCCATTGGTGGGATGGCAGGCGCCATTCTCGGTGGTTTAGCCGGAGCCGCAACCGGATGTATCGCAGGTGCAAAACTCGGTGAGGTCATCGATGAGCGAGTTTTGGACAATTACCGTTGTCTCGACTGTGGATTGTCTTTCAGCGGACGTCATCACGCTTGATCCCCCCGTTTCAGCCAACCTACCTAGCTTGAAGCAACTGCATTTTCACGTCTGATCCACCACTAACCCCCCTCGTCTATCCAACCGAGCACGCCGGCCGATCCCTGCTGAACACTCAGCGGCTTCGTCGTGCGCGAATGAAAAGGAAGCTCTCCATGGCACACCTCATCGAACAAATGGCTTACGTTGGCGCTACTCCCTGGCATGGCCTGGGAAGTCAGCTCTCTCCCAAACAACCGCTGGAAGTATGGCAGCAAGAAGCGGGCATGAGCTGGCAGATCCAAGAATCGCCGGTACATTTCATGGCTGACGCCGCCGGCCATCTAGGCACCATCCATACCTTTCCCGAACAAAAAGTGCTGTATCGCTCAGATACAAAAGCCGCGTTATCCGTAGTCTCGCAACGCTACCAGGTAGTCCAGCCGCGTGATGTCCTGGAGTTCTATCGGGACCTGACCGAGCGTTCGGGCTATGAGCTGGAAACTGCTGGCGTGCTGAAAGGCGGGCGCAAGCTCTGGGCACTTGCGCGGACTGGGCAATCCGCCGTGCTCAAGGGCAATGACGTGGTTAATGGCTATCTGCTGTTGGCGACTTCTTGCGACGGCACGCTGGCCACTACCGCGACGCCGACCACCATCCGCGTCGTCTGCAATAACACCCTGACGATTGCAGTCAATGGCGCCAGTCAGGCGATCAAGGTGCCGCACAGCACGCGCTTCGATCCACGTGCTGTTAAACAGCAGTTGGGCATTACCGTTTCTCAGTGGGACGACTTCATGTATCGCATGCGCACGCTCGCCGCCCGCCCCGTCAAGACCCATGAAGCCAAGGACTATCTGCGTAGCGTGCTTTGTGAAGCCTTGGCAGCTAACCCAGAGCGGCCCGGCATTTCGAATGAAAGGGCCTTAACCAAAGTGCTGAGTATGTATGAAGGGCATGGCCGAGGGGCTGAACTGGAAGCAGCCAAAGGCACCGCCTGGGGCTTGCTCAACGCGGTCACCGAGTATGTCGATCACGAACGCCGCGCTCGCAGCAACGAGTACCGGATGGACACAGCATGGTTCGGCAAAGGTGCCGCCATCAAACAACGAGCGCTTAACACCGCCCTGCAACTGGTGGCCTGAGGAGTTCACAGCATAAAGGGAGGCTCATGCCTCCCTCATGCGACGCATTATCTCAGTGGTTAACCCTTTTACGGAGCTACACCATGCCCCTACGCTGCCTGATCTGCGAGTCAAAGGCTGTACTGTCCAAGGAGGCCGACAACACAGCCGTCCAGCTCATCGGAACCATTGATAACTTTCTGCTCGGCGTTCGCCAGGTATACATCCAAGCTTAAGGAATCGACTCGGAAATCAAATACAAAAGCCTGCTCATGCAATTGCTCGACCTGATCGGTGAGAGCGCCTCCAGTGCGACATCTGGCTACACCGCCATGGCAACCTTTACCAGGGACGTGCAGAGATATCAGTTCGGCCATTATGACTATCTCTGCTTACGCTGCGGTGCCAAGTTCGATCAGAACGCTGGTGCCTGAAAGCACAGAGCTAAACTAGTCGCCTCGACGATCAAGCTTTCCCTAGCCGTTTCGTCAGGTGTTCAACCAGGTCCACGATCAGCTGCCGATCCTCCTGACTCAGTGGTTTCAATAACTGACTAATACGGATCGCCTGATCGTCCGGGCGTGAACTCGCCTCGGTCAACAGTTCTGCCGCCTCACAGTTAAAAATTGCCGCAAACTCAATCAGACGCGAAATGTTGGGAATCACCACGCCTCGCTCGATACGCGAAACCGCTTCATTGCCCACGCCCAGCCGCTCGGCGACCTCCTCCTGAGTCAGTCCGCAACGTATGCGCTGCTTAGAAATGGCACGCCCTACCCGGCCTGCTAGATGCTGCTGATGGATCTCTGTCACGACGCCCTCCCAATCCGACCTAAATGGTTGGGCATCACCTCATTGACATGAAGAACTCAATAGGTTGAGAATCAACCTTTAGGGTTGCTTTCCAAGCATTTATATCCGCAGCACAAAAAGAGATTTCTCATGCAAAAAAATGACAGGCTGCTAGCAATGATCTACGACGATAAAGAAGGTGGATGGCGAGATAGATCTGCAGCAGTTCATCGCCAAACACAGTTTGGCTTACGTCAGCCCGACCTTTCCCGTAACTCGTCATGTTAAGGGTGAATATGTTTCCCTACATTTTGAAACAGCTTGAGGATGCAGAATCACTGCTAATCGAGCTTGGGGCTACGGGGTCCGACCTGAGCGCAAAGATCGAATCGATAAAGCATGCCCTAGATCCAGACACAGCTAACAAGCTAATGGAAGCAAGCCATGCAGTTAAGCTGTCTCCGGAATTCTTTTCAGAAAGCGACATTGACGATTTGGAAGCGGCCATCGGCCAAGCGTCCAACGCATTAAACAAATACGTACTCGATAAAAACACCAAGGAGCTTAAAGAGCAACTTGAAAAAAACAACTTCCCTGGGCCAAATATGCTCGAACGAATAAAAAAGATTTTTGTCATCGACCCGTTGGCGCAAAGTAGGAAAATGGAGCCATCAAAATTAATCCTGATAAACTTACTGAAACGATATTCGCTTTCTTGCGACAGATGTAACAGCCTATCCGCACCTATTCTCGATACAGCAGACCGTTACAGATGCGTTAAATGCGCAAGGCAATTCATCAGCGCAAAACACCATATTCGACAAGTAGCCCTAGACCATTTTAAAAAAGATTTTGCGGCGCAGCGTTTTATTTTAAAATATTACGACGAATGTATTGATCGAGTTAGCCACCAAGCGTAGATAGCCATCGGCCGTGCTATCTAAATAATACCGCTGTCCGCGCAACTAAGTGCATAATTTATATTGACTTCAGCCTCAACAACCCCAAACTTACAGCTTAGCGAGACTGCAATGAAAATCAAATATTGGATTTTAGCTATGATGCTGTTCGGAAATTTTTTTTGCGCGACAGCCGCCTATTCCTGGCAATTAAAAGAAGTACAAGATTGTCCGATTAGCCAACGGAATAAAAATTGGTTGGACTGTACGGTGGCAGACGTTCCTTCTCGACTGCCTTACAAGATGGATGACGGCAGCACGAAGCTTCTGGATAGCCGAGCAACTGTTATATGCCGCCAAGGCATGTGCGACTTTGAGACACAAAGCGCGAGCGGCCTCTGGAATTCAACTGGAGAGTATGCGGGACAAATTCAGCAGATGGATTCAACGCCTGTGGTTATACACCGGGGCTACTATCTAGGTAATGCCGCAGATGGGAGAGTGGTTGCGTATCTTAAGGGGACGGGGCCAGAAAATGGCGGACCTATTGCTCCCGCCAAGACCTCCACCTCTTCCAACTCAATAGATTCAAAGGTTGACCAATGTGTTGACGATTGGGTCAAGGCATATCGAAAGGATGCCGGCGAAGACCCCTTAATATCTAATGATCAACTCGATGAATGGGAAAGCCGGTGTAGAGAAGCGCGCCGACCTATCGAATGACATTACCACCTGGAAAGCATTCTGTACCAACCCATGTCAAATTGGGCTGGGATAGAATGAGAATTATTTATCTATTTTTTAAATTACCAATATGCTTAACCCAATACTATTTGTCGCTTCGATTGATTTTTACCAGATAACATGCAACGCGGCTTCGATCATGAGGCATGTCCTGTTACGCCCGAGACGAACCGCTTTAAAGAGAGCCGAATTGGTCACGCCCACACCGAACTCTTTAATATAACTGCAGTGACGCAGTGTACCTCCATTTGCCAAAATTCTATTATCAAGCTATCACCTTCCAAAGCGCACCTAGCGCTACCTTAAGAGTTCTATATCGTGACGGCAGCATGGCGCGGGCGACTGAGTCAATCCCGTGACTGCGGTAAAAGGCATCCCTTCTATGCAGTGAAATCTAGGGTTTGTCTGAAAAGTCGCTTTCGCTAGAATGATGCCCTCTGGTTGCCAGGAGAGCCGTCATGACAGGCCGTTATGAAATTTCATCTGAGCATTGGGCGATCATTGAAGCCATTGTTTCCCCTCCTCAACGCATGGGGCGGCCAAGGCGCGATGATCGTCAAATGCTTGATGGAATCTTCTGGATTTTGTGCTCTGGCGCCAAATGGCGGGATCTTCCAGAACGTTTTGGGCCTTGGAAGACCGTTTACCAGCGCTTCAGGCAATGGCGTGACAACGGTACGTTCGAGCAGGTNTTCATCGATCTGGATACCTGGATGGTCGATTCCACGTCAATCCGGGCCACCCGGGCTGCCAGCGGTGCTGGAAAAAAAGGGGCCCTCAGGAACCGCAACACCACTGTCTCGGCCGAAGCAGGGGCGGACTGAGCACCAAAATACACCTCGCCTGCGACAGTCATGGCTTCCCGCTGGCCATCATGCTGTCGCCCGGCGAGCAGGCTGACTCGCGCCACTTCATGCCGTTGCTGGATCAGATCAGCCTTCCTGGCAGCAGGGGTCGCCCGCGCAAGCGTTGCCGTTACGTGCTTGCCGACAAGGGTTATGACAGCCAAGTTATACGTCAGTACTGCGATCGCTACGGCATGCAGCCGGTGATTCCGCTGCGCAAGATGCATCGCAAGCCTCGACCCGGCTTGCCTCGGCTATTTGACAGGCCTCAGTACAAAAAACGCAACGTTATTGAGCGGGTGTTCAGCTGGCTTAAGGAAAAACGTCGGATCTGTACGCGTTACGACAAACTGGCCAGCAGCTTTAAAGCCATGGTCACACTGGCCTGCATCGAAAGATGCTTGCGGGCTGACTTTTCAGACAAACCCTAGGTGCAGGGGCCTACTGCTTTTTGCAGCGTGCTCTGCCTATCCAAAATTAGCACCCCACTGAGGCTTTGAGCCGGTTGCGGACATCAGATCAAAACTGTATAAATATACAGCCCCACATGACAGAGTCTCCAACTGGAGTAATCCACCAGTTCGCGGTAAGCTTGATTCCATGAAAAATACAAACCCCAAACCAAGCCGAATAGCATCCGTTCAGCTCTCCGGACATGAGACGTTTCCTCTTCGCCAAATGTGGCTTAAGAAAGCGTTCGATCAAGCGAGCAATGACGGGTTGATTCCCAAATCAACGTTCACCGATGAGTCTGCAATCGCAGCCTTCGGCGTTGGTAAAAACATGGTCTCATCAATTCGGCATTGGGCATTGTCATGCGGAATCATGGCCGAAGAGGGAGATGCGTTCCGCGTAAACAGCTTGGCAATGGAGATACTGCAAAATGGAGGTCTTGACCCCTATGCGGAAAACCCGTCTACGGCATGGCTTGTACATTGGCGCCTCGCCGGGAGGCACCACCGATCGACCACATGGTATTGGCTTTTCAACCACGTGACAGCGCCGACTTTTACACGCCAAGAGCTCGAAGAACCTTTGGCCCTGTATGCCCGAAGCCTAGATCCCAAGCACCGACTTTCCACCGCAACTATTTCGCGTGATTTGGAGACATGTCTGCGTAGTTACGCGCCACGCGCAGCAACCGGCTCACCTGAGGACTTTGCCGAGCCTTTACTCGGGGAGTTGGGGCTCCTGCAAGAAGTACACAAAGGCCAATATGCATTCCGACGTGGTCCCAAGGCTGCACTTCATGATGGCGTCTTCACTTATGCACTCATGGATTTTTGGCGCAGAACTGCGGACAACCAAAGTTCGCTAGCTTTCGAAACCATCGCGTACGCAGAAGGTTCCCCAGGTCGAGTCTTTAAACTCGATGAAGAATCGATAGCACAGCGTTTGATCTCTTTGGCAGATCTGACCGGCGGTCGGTTGGCGTGGTCCGACTCTGCTGGGCTTCGCCAGGTCCACAAAAAAAACCTCTCTGATGAAGATCGACAAGAAATGGTTAGGCGCTCATATGACTGAGGCAAGAGAGGCAATGCTCGCAGACATCGTCCAGATTTCGCACCAATACCAACGCTCAATCCGTATTGATGCAGACATCGGCCGATCCGACGCACTCGACGGGTATATCTTCCATACGACCGCAGCGACCGTGATAGATGGCGTGAGTAGGCAGCTTGCCGCAACCAATCAGCGCAGCTTTACTTGGACAGGTCCCTTCGGTGGAGGCAAATCATCTCTGGCAGTAGCGTTGGCGAGCGCCCTTCATACTGATAAGAACATTCGCACGAAAGCTCGAGCCACACTCGACCTGGACTCGAAACCAAACTTTGATAGCGCTTTTCCAGTTCAGAATGGGTGGCTAGTCATCCCAGTGGTTGGCCGGCGTGGAAGTGTCGTCAAGGAATTGGACCTGTCCCTTCGCAAGGCTCTAGGCAAAAGTTTTGATGGTCGCAACAAACCCAATGCACAGGGCGTCATCAATGAACTGATCGCCGAAGCCAAAAACCGCCCGAACGATGGCGTCTTGGTGTTCATTGATGAGATGGGCAAGTTCCTTGAAGCCTCAGCCTTAGGCGTGGGCGACGATGTCTACTTCTTCCAAGAGCTCGCGGAAGCATCTGCTCGTGCTGAAGGTAGACTTGTTGTGATTGGAGTCCTGCATCAGTCTTTCGCGCAGTACGCCAACCGTCTTGGCATCGACACTCGTGACGACTGGAGCAAGATTCAAGGCCGTTACTTGGACCTCCCTTTCGTGGCTGCAAGCGATGAGGTTGTCGAGCTTATCGGCCGTGCAATTGATGCAAATGGGCGCCCCGAATGGATACGGGGAGCCTCTGATTCTGTTGCCGATGCCGTCAGGTCACGTCGCCCAGCAGTCGGCAACGATTTCGCTGTTGCTTTGGAACGCTGCTGGCCGCTGCATCCAACCATGGCTGCATTGTTAGGCCCAATATCAAAGCGACAGTTCGGTCAAAATGAACGCAGCACCTTTGGTTTCCTATCTTCAATCGAGCCGCATGGGTTTCGCGCCTACCTACAATCGACTCCGCTGAGCCAATCGACCTGGTATCGCCCTAGCGACTATTGGGAATATCTGCGTGCGAACCTAGAGCCCGCTATCCTAGCCTCTGCAGATGGGCACCGCTGGTCCCAGGCTGTCGAAGCCGTGGAGCGCGCTGAGGCCAAATCTGGTGACTCGCTGCAGGTGGCCCTGATTAAAAACATCGCCGTCATAGACCTGTTCCGCACCGGCTCAGGGCTTTCCGCCGATTTACCAGTCTTGTCGACCCTTTTTCACAGCGTGCCACAGGATCAGATAGAGGCTGCACTGAAGAAACTGGCCTCGCTCAAAGTGGCACTGTACAAGAGCTATACCGGAGCTTGGTCAGTTTTTGAAGGTAGCGACTTTGATATCGATGCAGCTATCGCCCAAGCTGTAGCCTCATCACCAGGCATTGACTATGCCAAACTATCCCAGCTTATGGGGATGCATCCAGTAGTCGCCAAGCGGCACTACCACGAAACGGGATCAATGCGCTGGATGGAAATCTCTCTGCGAAGCATTGAGCAAGCGGAAAAGATCACAAGTACTTACGAACCCCAACGGGGAGAGTTCGGCCAGTTCATCCTTGCTCTTCCCAGCAGAGATATGCCTCTTCGTGAGGCTCGAAAGCGAGCGCAGGCCTGCGCTTACGAAGAACCTTGGCCAATGCTAGTGGGCATCCCAGATAATTATGCCCGAATTGCGGAACTGTCGACCGAATTGGTTGCATTAGAGCAGGTAAAGGAACGCCACGAGCTCGGAGGAGACCCAGTCGCCCGCCGCGAAGTATTCGCGCGCTTGGCCGCTACGCGGTCCGACCTTGAGGACCAACTTCAAGCTGCTGTTTCACTGTGTAAATGGCATGACGGTAGTGACCAGGTTATTGAACTTGGTGCGAAACTATCACCTATAGCTTCAGACCTCGCCGATGACCTCTATGAGCATTGTCCACGAGTGTGGAGTGAGCTAGTTAATCGCGATAGTGTGTCGAGTAATAGCGTCAAAGCCCGCCGTGATCTGCTACACGCGATGATCAACGCCGAAGGCCAAGAGCGGTTAGGCATTGAGGGCTTCCCTGCCGAGCGCGGCCTTTTCGAAACTTTGCTCGTAGCATCACACTTATACCGTGAAGAGGGAGAGGCATGGCACTTCTGCGAGCCATGCGAAGCCTCTCCCAAAGGCTTTTCAGAGTTCTGGACGTTTACCCAACAACTCTTTGCCGATACCGGTGCCCGCGTAAGCGTTAGCACCATCTATGACCATTGGAGCCTACCGCCGTACGGCTTGAAGCGGGGCATACAGCCAGTTTTTCTGACAGCATTCTTGTTGGTGCACAAAACCAACATCGCCGTATACAAGGAAGGGATGTTCATCTCTCGGCTCAGCGATGCTGACATCGACGAATGCCTCCAAGATCCGACACGCTTTACGCTCCGCTGGATCGCAATTGATGAGGATAAGAGCCGAATACTAGATGGCATCTCCCATCTCCTTGAGGAAGTTGGCGAAATAGGAGGTGCTTCTGATCCTCTAGAGGCGGCACGTAGCCTTGTGGCGTTAATTTTTAATTTGCCGGAGTGGTCTCGGCGCACGCAGCGGCTGGGTGAAACTGCGAAAGCAATACGTGACATGCTGCTCAAGGCGAGCGACCCACACAAAGTACTGTTCGTCGACTTACCAACGCTGTTGGAAGTAGCGGATGGCAAAGCCTACGTCAATGCTCTACGCGCCCCCCTGAAAGAAATCGCAACAGCTTATGCGAAGATGCTCTCCGAAGTAGAAGCCAAGATGCTTGAAGCGCTCGATGCGCCTTTCGACAACTTGGAATCACTCCGTGAAAGAGCGCGAGCTGTAGCAGGCGTTTCAGGAAACTTCAGGCTCGATGCATTCTCCACAAGACTAACGTCTTACGATGGCAGCCGTTCCGTCTTGGAAGGTATTCTGAGCTTAGCTGCGGATAAGCCGCCGCGCGATTGGGTTGATCGCCATATCGATGCTGCGGTGCTCGAACTTGTCCAGTTTGCAAGACGCTTCCGTGAGGCGGAGGCCTTCGTCGCTGTCAAAAATCGTCCAGCACAAAGTGAAGCAATTGCAGTTGTCATTGGCGCAGGAGCGGAAACAACGACGATTTCTAGATCATTTTCGATTTCAGAGCGTCATCGTAAAACAGTAGAAGAAAAGGCGAATGAAGTCGCCAAAATGCTGCAGGATCAAGGTCTTGATACTGACATCTTACTTGCCATCTTGGCCAAAGTCGGAATGAATCTGGTTATCGAAAAGGAACAGATGGATGGCTGAGCGACACGTACTGGGCTTATCTGGAGGAAAAGATAGCGCTGCTTTGGCAGTGTGGATGCGTGACCACCATCCCGAGCTGAATATCGACTACTTTTTTACGGATACAGGCGAGGAGCTTCCCGAGGTCTATGAGTTCCTGGGACGACTCGAAGGCTATCTAGGCAAGCCCATTGAGCGACTCAATCCTCGTCGGGACTTCCGCTTTTGGCTGCGAGAATACAATCATTTTCTTCCCAGCGCACAGACTCGCTGGTGTACGCGTCAACTCAAACTGGCACCGTTCGAACAGTGGGTCAAACCATGGCTGGTCGCAGGAGATAAAGTTTTCTCCTATGTAGCGATTCGGGCTGATGAAGAGTACCGCGAGGGTTACTCAGCAAAAGCCGAAAACATGCTTGTGAAATTTCCCTTTCGTGAGGCCGGCGTTGATAAAGCTAGTGTCGTCGATATTCTCGAGTCCTCTGGATTGGGTTATCCAAAGTACTACGAATGGCGCTCTCGCAGTGGGTGCACATTTTGCTTCTTCCAACAGAAGATCGAATGGGTTCGCCTCAAAGAGCGCCACCCCGAGGATTACGAAAAGGCAAAGGAACTAGAAAAAGATGCATTGGAGCATGGTTCTCCGTTTACCTGGTCTAAGGGGGAGTCACTTTGGGATCTAGAGAAGCCCGCTCGGATTATCGAGATAAAAGCTGAATATGAAGTCCGCCGCGCGCGCCTTCGCAAAAATCTCCCCGTAAACCCACTACGCCCAGTGAAAGCCTGCCCTGAAGATATCGATGACGTTTACGGGGCGGACGAAGGTAATAGCTCGTGTCTCATCTGCCACAAGTAATGCTTGGAGAACAGCGATATGAGCGCAGATGATCCTACCCTCAATGCTCCGCAGCCCTGCTCAATCTGCTCCGAGGTTCGAGCACTATCCGAGCAGCTAATTGAACTAGGACTCGCGGCCAACTACCTAGGGAATAGGTCCACTTACACAAGTGAACACGGCACAGCGATGATTCAGACAACGACGATCGGAGATTGGCTCCAGCTAGCCGCACAACTAGAAAACGTTGAAGTCAATACATGGAAGTTTGAATCTCCCGATGCCGCCATTTACTGTGGAACTTGGGCAGATAACATCGACGACCATTCGAAGCACTATACGAAGCACGCTACAGCACTCACGCGCTTTATCTTTGTTTGCAATGCACTGGAAGAGGCTTATCGCTTCATTGACTACCTCTATAGCCCAATGGCAGCCCTTAAGGGTATAGCCAAAGGCCGGCTCAAGAAAACAAGCAGCTTGCGGGCGGTGGTGCTGCTGGATGATCTGGTTGGAAGAATCGGCGCCGCAGCGGTCCCTCGGAACTTCGAGCACCATTGCGAAAACTTTATCAAGCTCTTCAATCAATACAAAGCGGAGCACAGCGGCACTGTAAGCGGAATCGATGCAGGTGCGGAAAATCTCCCGACTTACGCACTCCAACTCGTGCGCAACCTTCGAAACCATGTCGCGCATGGCACCTTTCCCCTTGGCCCCCCTCAGGACTACGGGGGTTATGAGGACAGCGAAGAACTAGTGCTTATGCTCAGGCATGCGTGTCGAGTATCGGCTCTCTATATACAGATTATACTCAGGTGGTTCAGCACAGGATTTGAGTCCTGCGACTACAACTCCATCCGGAATGCCCACAGCAAAGCATTCGATCGTTTTCTAGAACAGTGCACTCTAGAATATATTTTGGATCTACATCTGAAAAGCGATTTCGCCCTTCACCAGGACCCTTATGTTTACGACGAGGAAGAGGAAGATGACGACATCGGTATTGTCTTATATCGGCCTGATTAAAATCAGACTTAGCGCGACTTATCCGACCACGATCACGCTCAACCTCTTCCAATTGCCGCAACCAGGCATTAGTCCTCGATTAACTTGGCGGCGGCCTCTCCGTCCAACGAATAGTTGCGCTGGTAGTAGGGGAGTAAGCGTCCGGGCATCACGCCTTGCGTGATTAAATCGGTCGCCACTTATGCGGCAGCAACTGATCGATTTCACTCGCCCGCTGCGTCGGCAGCCGCGTAAGAACATCCTTCAGATATGCATACGGATCATGGCCATTCAGGCGCGCAGACTGGATCAAACTCATGATCGCTGCCGCTCGTTTGCCGCTGCGTAACGATCCTGCAAAGAGCCAGTTCTTACGCCCAAGAGCCCATGGTCGTATCTGGTTTTCCGCCCAGTTGTTGTCTATGGGTACAGCCCCGTCATCGAGGTAGCGCGACAGCGCTGCCCAGCGTTTCAAGCTGTAATCGAGTGCTTTGCTGATGGCTGAGCCTTCGGGCACAAGATCGCGCTGGGCGCTCATCCAGGCGTGCAGCATGTTCATTATAGGGACGGCCTTTTCTTGCCGTATTCGACGCCGTAAATCCGGTTCCAGGTCGCGGACTTCACTTTCGATTTCGTACAGCAACTGGATATAACGCAGGGCTTGCTCTGCAAGCGTGCTTTTATTCGTAGCGTGCAGTTCGAAGAATTTGCGCCGTGCATGGGCCATGCAGCCAATCTCGGTCACGCCAAGTTCGAAGCTGGCTTTGTAACCGCCAAAATCATCGCAGACCAGCTTGCCCCTCCAGTCTTGCAGGAAGTTGCGAGCATGCTCTCCGGCGCGGCTGGGGCTGAAGTCATAAACCACCGCTGCCACGTCCGAAAACTGGCTGGTGGCGTAGGCCCACACGTAGGAACGGTGAGTCTTCTTCGTTCCTGGCATGAGCATCTGTACTGGAGTTTCATCAGCATGAATAACCTGCTGCCCGAACACCACGTCGCGCAGCGCATCGACCAGCGGCTGCAACTGAACACCAGTCACACCCAGCCATTGAGCCAGGGTTGAGCGTGGAATCGCCAAGCCCGCTCGACCAAAGATCGATTCCTGACGATAAAGCGGCAGATGGTCAGCAAACTTGGCGATCATGACGTGGGCCAGCAGGCCGGCGGTTGGGATGCCCTTATCAATAATCTGTGCCGGAACCGGAGCCTGGATCAGCGTTTCGCAGTCGTCGCAAACCCATTTGCCACGTACATGGCGTTCAACGGTAAATACGCCTGGCGTGTAGTCCAGCTTCTCGCTGACGTCCTCGCCGATGCGCTTGAGGGCACAGCCACATGAACAGTGAGTGTTGTCAGGTTCGTGATGGATCAGCGTGCGTGGAAACTCAGCCGGTAATGCAGTGCGCTTGGGCTTCTGCTTTTTCTCGGTCGCCGCTGGCATTGTTTGCAAGGCCTGAAGCTCTGCTTCAATCGCTGCGATATCGGTATCGATCAGGTCATCGAGCAAACTGGCTTGCTCGGGATTCATGTGCTCGCTGCGTTTGGCAAACTTCAAACGCTTGAGCTGGGCGATCTCGAAGGTCAGTTTCTCGATGACTGTTTGATCACGGGTGATTTTCTTGCCCATCGTGTCGACTTGCGACAGCAACTGCGCTGCCAAAGCACGCAGTTGGTCGGGGGACATTTGGTCGAGATTGGGAGAAGAAGTCATGCGCCGGATTTTGCCAGAGCAGGCGCTTCGCGGCGATAAACCGATAGGCTAATGGCAGCCGTTAAAGCAGTGTGATCGAGCCTCTAGAACCTGCGCGCTGCCATGGCAGACCCAGCACCAATGCCTGAAGTTGCTCGGGATCCAGTTCCATTTCAGAACCATGGCGAATGCAAGGCCAGTGGAACTTGCCTTGGTTTAACCGGCGCGCCGCCAACCATATCCCGAAGCCGTCATGTACCAGCACTTTCATGCGATTGGCGCGGCGGTTGGCGAACAGATAAGCACAGTGCGGCTGCGCCGCACCGAACACCGCGATCACCTTGGCCAATGCCGTCTCGGTACCGGCGCGCATGTCCATCGGCTCGGTGGCGAGCCAGATGGCGTCGATGCGAATCATCGCAAAAGGTCTCGAAGAAAGGTCGCGCAGGCAGCAGCATTTTCAGTGGGCCAGTTCACTTTGACGGTGCCTCGCGGGTGCTGTATTTCAACGCAGATGTTCGATGATGACAGGTGGGATTTCGCCCCAGCCAGCGACACGGGCAACGGAATAAAGGCAGGTTGCAGCGCTGTGCTTTTCTGCGCTTGCAGCCGAATCCATTTGTGGACGAGATTTGCATTGAGGTTATGGCTGAGTGCGACGCTGGCAATCGAAGCACCGGGCTGGGCACACTCTTGAATGACTTGGGCTTTGAAGGACTTGGAGTAGGAACGGCGTGTTGGCTGCATGAAATACCCGCTTAAAAGGCTAGAACTGGTGCCCACTTAAATTTAAGTGCACACCATGTCTTGGCTTTGCGGGGCTGGGTAGATGACTTGGCCGGACGCTTACGTAGGGGACGTAAAAGCCGCACCAGCTTTGGGAAAAAAGGTCGAGCAGGCTTGCTGCATCGTGTTTGAATGGCTGAGCCACGAATATCCCCCTGAATTAATTATTTGAGTTTTCCAAACAAATAGCGGCTACTGCAGCCTCGATATCTTGGTCGGAAAGGAATGGGGCTTGGGCGAATACCAGTCCCTGCTCGCCATTGAGCTTTGCTGCAAGATGCCCCCTACCTAGCAGGAGTTCCGCGCCGGGTCTATCGAGAGCGATCTTCGAAGTGGCTTCGCTGGAGACTTTCAGGATCAAACGATTACCCAAGTTTTCTCTAAGCTGCATCGGCATCACGTCTTTGTCTGGGCGCTGCGCGGCGAAAATTAGGTGAATTCCCGCCGCACGCGCCTTTACACCCAGTCGCTGAACTGCGGTACCGACTGCTGACTTATAAGCATCATCAAGCATCCAGTCAGCAAATTCGTCGTGGACCAGAAAGACCATCGGCAACCGCTCTTCGGTCGATACTTTCGAATTATAGGTCGGTAAATCACGAGCTCTGGCTTTGGCAAATGCACGGTAGCGGCCCTCCATCTCTTCAACTAAAGCGTCGAGAACCTCAGCGGCTTTTTCCTTGGTGGTCACGATTTCCTCCCGCATATGCGGTAGATCGGCCAATGGGGCGTAGTCCACCCCCATCTTAGGATCGATCAAGATGACTTGGGCCAGCTCCTTAGGATTGGTCGCAGCGATGTCTAAAATAAGAGCCTGGATGAGCACCGATTTGCCACTACCCGTACCGCCAGCCACCAATGAGTGAGGTTCATGCGATGAAAGCCCACCAAACTCTGCACCCAGATTCAGATATAGCAACGCGCCATTAATCTCCTGGAGCCCCAGAAGGAATGAGGTGTTGATACCCGCAACATTTCTATTGAGCTCTCTGCGCGACCAAAGCTCCCAAAGCGATACAGCCTGCCTCTTTGCACCAGCGACCGTAACCACGATCTCGCCTGGTTTAGGTTGGACGGTTACGAGGTTGATGGCGTGAGTCGTGAGGAGTTGTGTTCGTTTGTTTTCGATGTCCTCGACACGCAAGCGATCTGACCCTGCCAGACGGACGAGACAGCCGTTTGGAGTCAATCGAGTGCCTAGAATAGCCGCTTGAAGACCGTAGCTATTGAGCGCAGATTTAAGCTTCTTTGTGACCTCTTGAGCCCATTCCTCCCGTTCGACATCGGCTTGCGCACTACCGGAGAACTTTGACGCGACCAGATCAGAGAGGCCGCCTCCGAAGCTGGATTTAGTAACTGAAAGCTGATCTGAAGTTGAATCTGCAATAGCTTCGGATGCAAGAACCGGCTCTTCTGTCAGTACTGGAGGCGCAACCACTGGGCAACTCGGCGCAGTCATTTCGTCATCTTCGCCTAACGAGGCGGCCTCTTCAGCAAAAGTATCGATCGGCCCACTTGATAGCTGACCTATTGCGGCCAACCATGGCACTCGCGGGGCGGGCAATTTAAAACAGTGCCCCTCCCAAGGCTGCTGTGCGCCAATCCCTGATCGAATCTCGTGACCTCCGGAGCCTTTAGCATAAGCTTCGGCGAGTTTTCGCAAATCCGGCCGATCGAAAACCTCCTGCCAAGCCATCACTCCCTCTGACTCATCAAGAAGCTTCTGCTCAGATGCCGAGGCAGACCCTGCGTCCGAAGTGTGAACATAAACGTGCGAGTACCCGCGCAGGGAAATCTCTACATCGCCCTCTCGTAACTTGGCGCGAGCACGCTCCATCAAACCCGTCATACCGGGCGGGATGTCAGCATCTATAAGCATATCGGCCAAACGGGCCAACCAAATATCCCTATCAAGACGACCAGGATCACCGAAGAGCGCCTCACGGAACATACCTAATGTTGCTAGCAGCTGATCCTTGGAGCCTCGCTGCGCTTGAGCCACCCCATCGGCTCCAACATATTTCGCCTCAACAACCGAAATGACGACGCGGACAGTTTCCTCGTGCTCCTCAACGTTGAGTGCCAAAATATCCGCGATGCGGCTTTCCGGTTGAGATAGCCAACTCGCGTAATCGTCGAGCAAGAAATAGGCGGTCAATATCTGCCTACCATTCGCTGAGGCCTGGAACTCCTCGGCGAGCAAGTAACGACTTAGCACAAGGCCCAGCATCTCTCCGGCAGATACACCCCGCTTTGCTGCACGCAGTACGATATCTCCGGATATTGAAAGTGCGTCGCGCTTAGCCTTGTCGACAGCGACTTGGATCTCATCAGATCCAAGCTGAAGATTCAATTCATCCAAGCGTCTACGAACCAACACGCTCAACAACCGAAGCTCCGAGGTGGAGCTGACAATCATATTGCGGCCATTGGTAGAGCCCCTCCGGTAGCGCACCACCGTGATGTTGTTATGCTGAAGCTGGCGCTTATCGAGAAGCTCGTCGTAGGTGGCTACCCATTCAGCCAGCTCGTGAGCGTCCTTAATTATTGCAGCCAGAGCTGGGCTTTGTAAGGAAATGCGGCGTGCAGGTAGGAATCGCTCACCTGGCATAGCGTCCGTCTGCCGGCAAACCGCGGCTACAGCCGATACGTACGCCCAGCCTGATGCCGTTTGCCATGGGCAAACTAGGAACGTGGTCGACTTCAGCTCGTTTTCACCTGACATGCTTCGATAAGACCAGCGCGAAGGGGCATGATCCAAGTTCGGCCGGTCGTTGGTCCACTGTACTGGGAGCCATTCTGTTTGGGCCTCTCGGGCGACCACGTCATGCAGGAAAGCCACATCGAAAGCCTTGAAACCTAGCGCACTCTCTCTTGGAGTCGCCGAGAGGGGCATCACAGAAATACGTAGCTTCGAGATGAAGTTGTCGCTCGTCTCGCTGACTACTGGCAGATCAGGATCGTCACCAGCCTTGTTGACCAGCTCACCATAGACTCGTCGTAGCTTTCCTGGATCTGAGTGGCGTACCGAAACGCTGCATTGGAGCTTGCCATCCTCTTGTATCGAGGAAAGCTCGCGCACTGTGGCCAGCGGAAGCTCAGCTGCATCAGCATTATAAAGCACGACACTAAGGTTGTTTGCCTCATGAGGCTGCAGCCCAACATAACGCTCCAAAAGCTCGCGCGCCTGTTTAGCTGCAGCCGTAGGGTCGACATCGGTCATGGCTTCCTCAGCGCCACGCGTCGGTGATTCCAAAAGGCTATAACCGTTAACCGTGCTGCTCTCAGAGACAAGCGCCAAAGCGCCGCCCCGATTGAGAACTGCAATCTCTGGATAGAACGGGTGAGCAATCTCGTCGGCAAGTTCCCGCATAAAAATCTCGCGGTCGCCATAGAGAATGTTAGTGCTGGAAAGTAAGTGGGTAGCGAAACCGGCAACGCGTCGCGTTTTTACCGCAAGAGCCTTCATTCTTTCTGGATGCCAAGGCGGGATGATCACTGCAGGGTTTTCGCCGGCAACACGTACCGTTCCGACCGATAGTATTTCAGCGACCAGTCGCGAGCGACACACGTCACCACGAGCATTTACCATCAGGGTGTTCAAAAGTTCGGCGTAAGACTCCGCTTGACGCATAACGGCATCGCCATGTAGCCCAGTCGTAACGAAGTCCTCCATCGCCTTGATGTAATCCTCCTCGAACTTATCCCAAGATAGCTTTACCTCGTTCTGCTGATGGGCCGTCAGCCTACCCTGCTCGGCTAGCTCTTTGATCCGGGTCTTAATCACATGGCGCAAGCTTTGGAGCTTGCTAGCCGAAGAAACCAGCGATCCCGCATCGGTCGAGTAAGTCGCCTCCAACGTCCCGGTGTCGAGCAATGAGACATTTTGTACTCCACCCTTCTTGCTCACTAACTTGCGGGGAACTTCGGTACAACCTACCGCACCCTTCTCCAAGAGACGCCCCATGTCAGCGACCATCGTCAGACCAATCGACGTGGGTTTGTAGCTCCAGAGGAGCTGCGTCTTAGCTAGCACTGTCTCTTTGTCTCTAGCGATTTGGATCAAGGCAACATCAAATTTGATCTGCAAGGCTAAGCGCGATAGCGACGGGTTCGGACGAACCTTGCTCTTCTTATCATTGCGAAGCTCCTTCTCCTTAGCGAAGAAGGCCTCATAGTCGAAGAGGGGATCGGGTAAGTTTGCATTGCCCAACCGCTCGACCTTCCATTCTACCTTGGAGCCCATGAGCTCCTTTAAGCCGCGATACATAGCCGAGAAGTAGCTGCCGGCGTCGTAGTTAAATCGCTCGCGCCACTCCTTACGACCTTTGGTCACCGTGAACCGTAGGATCCGCTCTCCTTCCGAATCACGCAGGCCGGCATGGAGGCTGTTAACCACCCGAGCGAACCCTTCGAAGAAATCATTGCAGTCAATGGGCTTGCCATAGAGAGCTTTTTCCCAGCGCGAGCAAAGTTTGCTGTCTTGCTCCAATAGCCTTCGCTGCTTAACGAAAAATTCTTCGTCCTCCTCCGTGAAGTCAGAGCGACGCTCACGCCCCTTCAGGTCCTCCAATAGCTTGCGGCCCTCCGTATCGAGTGAGTCCTCCTGGTCACACTCATGATCGAAGAAACGGATCGTGGACTCCACTAAGCCAAGTTGCTTTTCTTTTGGTTTGTCAAAGGCAAGATATACGCCATCGCTTTCCCACTCGAATTGGGCGAGGGCATCTGATGCCTCTTGATCTCCAGCAGGCGCTGCTGCGAAGGCATCAAGAGCTTGGCGGGCGCCGTCTGAAATTTCTGCAGCATTAGCCTCGACCCGCTCAGTGATCTCCTCAGAGTCAAGAGGCTGGCCATTCTGGCGCAGTTTTTTGAGTAGCGGTGCACGCTGAGCAAAGAGCTTAGCGAAAGCTTTGTGCCATGGTTTACGCAACGCTGAGAAAGTTTTGGCATTCGAGAAGAAGGCGCTGTCTCTAGGGAGTCCCGCGCATGGTAAAGCGTAACCAACCGCATCACGGATGGGCAGCCCGCGCGTGGCGATAGCCTCGACAATTGCAGAACAAAACTCGCCAAGCTGCACTAACGAAAGTTCCGAGGATGCTAACAACCCGGCTAGGGCTGAATAGAATACTAACCGGTCGTCAGGGACTGGTGAAATGCCGCCCGAGTGAAGCGTGGCATCAACCCACGGATCAGGGTCAGCCCGCATCTCCTTGGCGCCTATGGCCATGACGTGACCCAATGTGTCCGCGAGGTTGTGCTCGTTGCCATTGGCAGTAAGGATCGCCGCCTTGGCGGTCAAAGCGTTATTGCGCACATAGCCAGCGTTATGTGGAATCAGAATGTCAGGCGGTAGGCCTTGGCCTTCTACCAAAGTCTCAGGAATCATGAGATCTACGCGGGCAAGCAGATCCGGATTGGCAAGGATAGCTCGTGCGACTGCCGCGATCTGGTTGGACGAAAGCTTGTCTAACCTGAAGAGCGCTGCCAAATCACCAGACTGGCCAGGATTAGATATGCGCTGGGCGATAATATTCGCGCCGACACGCCCAATAATGCGATCAGTCAGCATGCGGCATCTCCCTGAAATGCAAACGGGTTTTCTACAAATGAGCAGGAGTCGGAAAGCCTACGAACCAAGCCCAAACTGACGAGACGGGCCTCAAGATTGTTTCGGTTCTCGCTGAGTTCTTCTTGGTCAACTAACTTGGCGCCGACTAGGCGCGCACCCTCTGCGTCACCAATTACCAGGCCATATCGGCACTTGGCTTCTGCGAGAAACTCATCGAACTGCATCCTGTCTTCCACGATGGAAACCACAATCGACTTGAGTAACCTATCGTTCGGCGCATAGCGGGTACGTCTAGATAATCTGCGTGAGCTGAGCCCGATGGCACGCGACCATGACGCATGAATCTTGCCGACATGCTGCTGATGGCGTGCCAAAGCATTCTCAGCCAGTTTGGTAACCAACTCATCGGGACTCTTATCAGCGGAGTCCTCGTCGTCGCCACCATCAGTCGGCGGCCACTGGAAGCGGTCACGCATGAGTTTTACACGCTCAGCATCCGGGAACTCTGCAGATTCAGCTGCAGCCCATTCAACATTCAAACGGATCGACTCAACATGAGCCCGCACTGCCTTTGCTGACAGCCCTTGATTGAATTGATAGCTATCGCCGGAAAGCGCTCGCACTTTCGTACGCTCTTTGGATACGATTTCGCAGATAATCTCGACCGGATCGTCATCACCTGCAACCCGCTTAGCTCGCTCCAAGAAATAGAGCAGCATGTTCAGGCCAGTGATCGCGATCAAATGCTCCAAGGCATCATAGATCGGCATATCCCTGTCCAAGATCGACAACCAGTCGTCGCAGATCTGATCGAAACGATCATTGGAGATTTGGGGTAGATAACCCGACAGCCGGGGCTCTTCGACACCCTGTGGCGCACCTTGCAGAGCCCTAACCAAACGATTCATCGTTGCTTCGTTATCGAATAGGCGCTTCACGAGGCTGTCACCGAGCTCCGCTCCACGCTTAGCCCGTGTGAGCATGAGGTAGAGCAGCTCGCCCGTACGAGCAAAGAAGCGACGATCGTTGCTCATATTTCCTTTTGCATTGATCGCCAAGTCCTCATAGAGAGCGTCGGGACCAAAAGGAAAGACGAACTTGGAACTCCAGCGCTTGTTACTTCGAGACTCGAATGACGAGGAGCGCAGCAGTTCGATAGCCTTTGCGAAGTCATCAAAGCTAGTGAATGAGCGCCGCAGATAGGTCATGTCTTTATCACCATTACCTGTGGCTCCCTGTTTAAAGCGCTCAAACCACTGCTTCCACTTCTCTTCATCAGAAGCGGCGCTCTCCGCAATTGATTCGACGTATGGGTTGTTGAAGAGCAGCCCACGCAAACGGACTTGCCGCTGCGGTTTGAACAGAACTGAGCCACCCTGATCCTGGTGAGGCCTAAGCGGCTGATCCAAGTTCGAACCAAGTACGCCCAAGAACTCCAGAACAGTCAGGTGAGGAAGCTGCTCGTCATAAAGGCGATGCCCCCAAATGTTCTCGTCGACGCAAAAGTCGACGCTTTTAATCTCAGGCCTCTTGTTGATTCCACTCATTCCGAGACCCTCACCGTCACAGGACGTGAAAAGCCGCGACCACCTGGCTCAATATCGATGAAGTTGAGTGTCAGCATAGCGCTCTCACCACCTACTTCATCATCATCTTCTGCTAGGCTGGCTTTTTTGACGATCTCTGCCTTCCGCAAGAGCTTCGCCTTGAAAGCCAGCAGATCTTCGAGGCACTCATTGGAGAAGCTCGCTGGCAAAGCCCCCTCAGCCACACGCGATAGAAACTCATGACGGATAGGGGTCAAGTCGAAAGCAACCGAATTACCCGGGCCCGCAGCGAGCGAAACGTCGAGCCGAGGGCGGCCCGTATCCCCTACAAGCTTGATCGCCATGCCTACGCCGCCCTGCCTGCGGGATAAGGTCTCGAAGTCACAAAGCACGCTGACTCTGCTTTGAGTGAACCCGCCCGAACTAGCGATGAAGATGCGATCTTCGTTTCCGAGAAGGAGGCCTGTTAATACTCGGTTTAGGCCCTTAGCAAGACGACCGCGGACTATCTCGCTTACGGGCTTCAGTGCCTTGAGCGCTTCGATGATTTCCAAGTAGTCACCAGCAAAGCAGAATGCTGTCATCGACCAATGCGGATAACCCCCCTCCCCATCCGGAAGCGTGAAGAAAAGCCTGCGTCGCTGGTCTTCAAGCATCGAAAGGAACTCGGTCGCTCCTCCTTCCAAACGGGCCCCCTCATACCCTTCCAAATAGGCATCTTGGGCAGCGCGGAAGGCAGTCGTGGCCCCATAGATTGGGTCGCTCGCGACCAAGCGGCCGAAGTCAGCTTGCAGTCGCAAGTCATCCTTCCCATAAACCAGCAACCCATCTGCGGCATTGGTGGACTCATCGCCCACGCCAAAGCTGGACATCGCTTTGAAGATGGGGCGGTCAGAGGTCCTTCGCTTAAGGAGATTAGCTCCGAACGCGTTGGCATAGACACTTGCCGTTCCAAGATTGCCTCCTTCCTGGATCTTCACGACATCGGCACAGGTCAGCAGGTTGTCCTTTGCCTGCTTTGCATCGGAGCAACCGAGGACCATATTCGAACAAAGCGCAAGTAAGTCGCGTATAGGTAGATGCAGCCCATTGTGCCTGGCGATTTCAACCAAATCGCCCAAGCGACGAGAGAGCTGGCCGCCATCCGCCCCACCCAGAAGCCTGCGGCGATTCTCGTCGATGGGACAAACTTTACCGTCGGCTTGAAGTGCGCACCGTTTGCAGTTGTCCCACTCGGGATGGCCCGCCACAGCCATAGCCACCTCATTTAACGTTTTGCGGCTAGTCGAGCGACTGAGATCGAAGACCCTAAGTCGCTCAGGCGCTGGCCCAGCCTGCAAGAACCGTTCTTGAAGCGGCTTGCGAAGTGGGTGATCACGCTCTTGGCGGCGGCCTAAATCACGCAAACGATCCAGAATTTGGCCATGGTTTGCGGCAAGGATCACTACTTCGGAGTCATCGCCATCTAGCACCGATCTTTCCAGTCGCAGCAATGGCAGATCACTCTCCTCGCCATTTAGCTCAGAAAGATCCTTGATAAAGACAGCCAAGCGTCCATCTGCAATACGTAACTCTTTCACGTTACCTTTGACGGCCCAAGCATTAGGATCCCCCCCAATCCGCTCCCACAGGGCACGGCAATGGTACGTCTTACCATCACCCGCTGTTCCCGCGATCAAGATAGACCCTGATGCCTTCGATTCAATGTGCCGCACCATGTCCTCCAATAGAGGTGTTGAAAGGGTAATCGGCTTGACTCCCGCCTGCGCCAAAGCCCTCGACACATACTCGTCGAACATCGCCAGATTGCTCGACGACGGCCCATAGCTACGCAGGAATTGAACCCAAGCGCTTGCCGGTGGAACGTCAACGTCAATACGGCGCACAGAGCCGCCACGACCTTTACCGGCCTGCAGCACCCCTTGCCCAATAAGTGCGTCACGCGTCTGCCAATAAAACTCATCTCCCAGATGTGGAAACTGAATCCTGAGTTGCTCTAGCAACGACTGGTTCCCAATACTGGAGCCATCGGAGGGAACGGCGGCCAGCAAGGCCTCAACCAACTCATTCATGCACCAAACTCCCTCTGGCACCTGTCTTGACAGGGCACCATCCAAATCAAACATCGACTGTGAATAATCTATCGGGGATCAGAGGGTAGGTGCACTGTAAGTCTGCGGTAGCAGCGCACATTGAGGACCATCCCTGCGATATCGCGACCTTCCATTTGCTATGCCCGTCACCTTATCTACTGACCGAGCGCGGGTAAAGACACGCCCTGTGTTTTTGGCGGTCTACTCAGGTAGCTGGCACGCAGTTAAACCTATGGCGTGCTCTGCCGCTAGCAAATGTCTCACTATCTAAAAATGTGCTGATGCGGCTGCCGACGCGACGAGCCAGTGAAATTGAACAATTAAGGCTCTCTTCGCGATCAACAGCCTATGCGATAATCGCTCCATGACTCAGCGCCGACCAATGACAATACCGTTGTCGATACGACTCTTCGATGACTCAATGCCATTCCCAATTGTTGGGAGGTAGTGCCCGGCATGACGACCTGGCCATCGGCCGTTTGCCTGCAATACCGCGTTCCAAAGTGAAACCTGGAGCGCTTCGCTTGCTGGCGACCAATGTTGGTTGATGGGCATTCTTTTTTGGCCAGTCTCCTGCAGGGGTCGCGGTAGGGATGGTTATTACCTTCCCCCTGCAAAGAATCATGCGCGACTACCGCATACGGCCCCTAAGTTAGGTACTTGCCCCACCAATGATCCCTAAGGTTGTGCCTGATTTTTTATGGATTGATACTCATCGAATATCGACTCACGCCAGCCTCCAACTGCGCTGAAGCACATCCAGCAGCGCGTCCTGTCGCGCAGCCACTACCGTCGGTGTCCAGCCATCCGTATGCAGCACCTGACTAGTTAGCGCATATGAGCAAACCCCACTGGTACCCACGAAATACGCTGACTTCTTCCTATCGAAGTCATAGTTCAATGCTTTGGAATTGCGCGCTCGGTTGAGCGGCACTAGGTTGGCCAAGCGATGTAGCCAGAGTGCGCGCTCGTCGACATCCGGCCAGTTCTGTGCCCACTCGCTGGCTGCGTCCACGGTCTGCGGCAGGACATGCTCTATAGTCAGCACATTGGGCATGTAGTTGGCCGCTTGATCAGAAACGTAGGAGTCCAGACGCAGAATCAAATAGTTACGCCGACGTGCGGTCATTTCATAGACGTTGCCGTTCAATGCCCTGAGCATCTCGTCACATTCTGCCGGTGTCAGTTCGATATGGTCGACTAGAACACTGTTTTGGAGATCCTCTAGGGCCAGGGCGTAGCGCTCAATCCGCTGGTTTACGTTCTTGGCGGTGACATGCAGATAGGCCGCCAAACGCTCCAAGCGAGTGAGGAAGTCCAGCACTACATAAGCAGCGCCACCATGACGGGCAAGAAACGCAATCGCGACCGGCAACCAGTCAGAGTTGTCGATCCTATTTAGCCAAGTGAACAAATCGTTGATTTTCCCAGCATCTGAGGAAGACACGTATTGTGCATTCTTTGCTACCAAGTAAGCCTCGGCATACGGAGCAACAACCTGCTCAACCAGCGCCTCGGATGAACTCACTTTGTTCAACACATGGTCACGGAACTCCTCCAGCAGCATCCGCCTCGCTTTGAAGCGGGCGTAGATCATGCGGATATGACTGAACAGCTCACTGAAGCCATCACGCCCAGTAGCAACCTCAAGATCCTCCCAGCGATCATTGAAGGCCTCTCGCTTGTCCTCAGGCAACTTGCCGATCACTTCCGCCTTGATGATGTCTGTGGGCAGAAGATCGAGACCGCGATTGTTTAACACGGAAAAAACCCGAAATGCCGACTGCTGGCTTGGCGTCGTTACCACAACTAAAAAACAACGCATTAGCAAGAAAGAACCGAAATCGACGATGCTCGCCTCGTCGCTGGCGAACTTCGCTGCGAGTCGCTCCAGCAGCAGCCGAGCATTACCCTGGATATTACGTTGCGACTCATTCTCCAGTTGCGCCGGATCAATCAGCGCAAGACTCTCAAACTTGAGCCCTTGCACAAATTGCGTAAAGAAGACCCGGTCCCGTTCACGCAGCGCCAGGCGCGGCTTGGAATTCAGCTTCAAAGCTACGTTTCCAGGCTCGCGGATGAAGCTGTAAAAAGCTGAGTGATTTTCTCCTGTCAGCAACGATGTAATCGTTGCCAGCAGGATAGTCAAAGTGGTCAAACGCTGCTGGCCGTCAATCACCTCAGCCAGGGGCTTGCCCTCGTCCTTGATCAATACAATGGAACCCAGGAAATAACTGTCCTCCGCCTCCTTCTCGAAGAAGTCGTATAGATCGTCGAACAGTTCACCCGCCTGGTCTCGTGTCCAAGCATAAGGTCGCTGATACGGGGGAATCACATAGTCGAACTCGGAACTAAAGATTTTCGCAAGCTGGTACTCGGCGCCACTGATTTTCTTGCTCATCCTGAATAACTCACTCATCACTTCCCGCAGCCTGCAGGAACCAGATTAAAAATCGACACTACGCACCAAGTATTTCCCGCTTTATGGAGCTCTATGTCTGGATTGTTCCGTCGCTCACGCTTAGGGCCATCATGCCCTAGTGCGGCCGTATCCCGGCGGGGTAGGAATGGCAGTTACCCCCAACGCCAGCCCAACCCAGCGAACTCTGGCCGCCAGAATGGGGTGGGTATTTACCCTATCGCTATTGCGGGATATCAGTAGTAGCTTAAAAATCAGGTCCAGGTTTGCGCGAAACGCTCGCGGAGACTTTCAAGGGGAGCGGGCAACTGCCCGCTGCAAGTCAGGCCCAGGTAAGTTGCCGCACGAGTGAAGCCGACATAAAGAAATCTCTCGAACAGCTCCGGCATGCGCTGCGCCAGAGTATCGACATCGACGAAGAACACAGCCTCAAACTCCAATCCCTTGATATGCTCAACAGCAAATACCCGCACATTGTTCTCCCCGCCCAGGGCCTGCCCACCCAGACAGGCATCGACCTTAATGCCATAATCCTCCAGATCCTGATTGAGCAACCTGGCCAGCGCTGTCACCTGCTCATCGTCATGTACCAGCACCGCGATTGTTGGCAATGCCTTGAGCTGCAGTTCGATTGCAACAACTGCCTTCGCCAACCAGGCACTTACAACCCCAAGATCACCAGCTTGCTCCAGTAGGATCGGCGCAACATCTTCGTGCGCCATGGCATTGGGCAGCTCAGCGGTGGATTCCTGATCACTACCGCTTAGATGCAACAACTCACCGGCCAGATCATTAAGCAAACGACTTTGGCGATATACGGTGTTGATAGGCCGAATCTCCAAACCGTTGGCCGCCCACTGCAACTGTTCTTTGTTACGAATACCGATGCCGGTGATGCGCTGATTGAAATCACCGCAAGCAAAGAAGGAGTGGGTATTGAGCGAAGTTAGGCTGTACATGGCTGCCAGCTGCAAGGGGGAAAAGTCGGTGGCCTCATCCACCAACACTTGATTGCAGAAATTGGAGGCAATAGTGGCCAAATATTCCGGCAGATTGCCTTGGCGGCTGAGGGTGAGTGAGCGGTTTCCAAGAAGCTCGCGGGCATTGCGCAGACTGAGCAGCACCAGCGCATCCAGTTCGAAACTCGATAGGTGCCTTACATTGATACCGTTTACGCGGTACAGCGTCTGTTCGGCCTGGTACAACTTGCGGAAGGCTTTGTAGCTTGCAGCTACATCCGTTACATAACGCCGGTGGGCGTTTAGGAAGCGCCGCAAGGCGTTCTGCAGAGCCGCACGCTGGCCTATTTCCAATAAGGCTTCCTCATCAGGCAAGCGTTCCCCCAGCCAAGCGACGATAGTGTGCGCTCGCCCGGTAACGGATAGGCGCTTCTTCTGAAAACGTGAACGCGCCAAGGCCACAATTGCTTTCTGATACTCCTTGAGCGCCTCCGGATTTGAGACTTTACCCGTGGAAAGAGGGGACGGCTGCAGATCCTCCTCTTCGGCATCAAAGACTTCGTCCTCATCCTGCTCATCGGCAGCGCCAAGCCCTGTCAAAAAATCGACCAACAGGACGAAAAACGTCTTGTCCTTGTTGTACTCAGCTTTGACCAACGCTTTTGCACTGCGATCGGTTTGCTGCTTTAAACCATCGAGAGTGTCTTTAATGGCGAGCTCTATGGGGGCAAGCTCGGTATAGAGTGGTACCAGCGCCTCAGGCCTGGCTTGCGCCATAATTGCAACAAGTTTCTGTATCACCACGCCACCGGTAGTATCACCCAGCTTGCTCAGTTGCTCAGCACCGACCTGTAGTTGACTGAACAGTCGCTGACGATGGAAAGCTGACACTTGCTCGTACCAGGTCTGCGGTGAGGTCAGCACACCATCGCTGAGCACCTCAAGATCTTGCTTGAGCACAAAAGCACCACGCCCATCCCCGGTTTGCAGCAGATTCAGCACATTACGCGCCAGCGCGCGACGACGGTTTTCCCAGGTCAGAATGCGCTCATCCGATGCAGGTACATCCTCTCGACTGAACGCTTCCTTAAGGTAGTGTTTCAGCAGTTCTGTAGGAGTGAACATCACCCAGCTATGGACGTGAGTCTTGCCGGCAGCATCATCCACGGCCAGACGTTTCTCTCGTTCGTCAAGAAACTCAATTTCAAGCTTTTGGCTCAGCCGCTTGATCAACGTAGTGGTCTTACCAGTGCCCGGTGGTCCCATGATCATCAATTGGCTGTCGAGAGGTAGACGGAAAATCTCGTCCTGAAACTTGTCGAGGATCGGCTGATCGCGTAGAGCCATGGATTGACGGATACGATGCATCAGCCCTTGATGGATATGCTGCTCTGTAGCTCCAACCTCCAGCATTGCATCAAAGTCATCCGCCACCTCCGCGTCCAATGCACGCAACAAGGCCCGAAGCGAATCGATGGTGCAGGCACTCAATTCCTCATGATCGAAGCGGGTATCCAGCGCATCCCAACCCACCTCATCCAGCTTGGGCTTGAAATACGCGGATTCGATCACTGTGTACTCATGGCCGTTGACCTCTAGCGCATCGCCCACCGGCAAAGAAGCCAGCCGGCCCTTAGCTGAGTGATAACTGGCTAGCTGCGCATCGTTTTGTAGAGATACCTGGAACTTACGCGTCACGTAAAGCAGCTGTTGATCGCCCTGCTCATCTTCCAGTAACAATCTCGCAATAGCAGGCTCTCTGATCAGCGACGCATAACCGTCGTGGTTCTCGCGGTTGATAATCGCAAGGGTTCGTGACGCGCCTGTATCAGTGAATGTGTTGGCGTTGGCAAAGGCACCAGCATCGATACCGTGCACCGCCCTCTGTTTTTGCTGAGCCAGTTCGACAATATGCGTAAAGGTGGCCAACGTTTCTTGAGCCAGCTCTACCAGATGTTGATCCCGTTTCATCAGTGCAGCACTCCCTGTCCTGTTTGCCCAAAGCCTCTAACGCTACATTCTGGGTAGGGTAGATAACTGGTTTGTTTTGGTCGTAGCTTTGAAAATAATTATCCAACCCCTTCAGCTACGAACTCACCAAGGCGCTCACTGGATGGTTTCTCCGCCATCTTCACGATGTTTATCGCCTCGGCCATAAATCCCTCGGGCTGTTCGTATCGAACAAAATGGCGCTAGTGCGATGACGGAGCGGCTGATGGCACAGTAGACACGATGGCTGAACTGGCTACAAGGTGGTCACTCTTCCGACATTGCTGGCTATCGCAAACTGGCACACCGCGTGCGCAAGACAAGTCTGTGGGCTATCTGTGCATAGTCCGACGCTGAGTCGGACCGGCGATCATCTCGTTTTGTTCTGTGGCCTCATCCACTTCCTGACAGCTGATCCGCAGCCGAATCCTATCGACCAGCGCATTCATCGCTTGAGCGTTGGTCAAGTAGCCTGTTTCCATACTGTTCATGCAGATCAGCCCCAATGGGCTGTCTTCGAGCCCAATCTCTCGGTAAGCCATCCAGAACAAGTCTTGGTGTTCATCGTCGCAGTGGTCCGCGTACGCCTCATTAATCCGTGGCACGTTTTGGCAGAACTGAGAGAGCGATGTCAGCGTCACCTGCTCACCACCTACCGCATCCAGGGTCACACAGTAGGCCGGACTGTCCGTGTGGGCGACAGCTCGCACCAGTCGACCAATAACGATTGCAGCGTGTGATTTAGATAAAGGAAGTCGTGCATTGATGTATGGAAGGAGCATGACCGTGCCTGCTGGGTGATGGATTAATTGAGGACGGGATGAGCTAAGCCGCCCATCCTTGAATGCGAAGTTCAGTCGAGCTGCTTCAGCCTCTGCTGCAACCAAACGCCCGGCATCGACTGCCGTAGTCCTTGGTAGCTGCCTTGCAGAGGTAACTGGCCCGATGGAAGTAATCCTCCATCTCCACATGGTCATCTTGAGAAAGGTGGTATTGAGGATTGATAGGAACATGCACCAGCCCGCCAGCGTCTTCGAAAGGAAATCTCAGTGCGCTCGCCCATGCAGATTGAAGGCGGCTGTACAGATTCTCCCTTCCTGAGTGGAAGCGCCCCGCGGTGTGGTACGCATCCTTGTTGAGCAGTAACACGAAGTGATAATGCGGTCGTCCCTCCTGACCTATCTCCCTTACCCAACACCATCGCACCCGTGTCTGATGTGCAGCGCCATTCAGGCGCCTGGAGCGTTCCCGTGCGGAGTCAATCCTGGCGGTCAAGGAATCGACAAACCTGGATACGACAGCGTTCCCTGATGAAGGTTGCAGATAGTCATCTGGAAAACGTAGGTCGAAACGTAGCGCGAACACTCTGCGGTGATCGCTCAGCGCCAACTGAGTGGTTTCATAAAGCCGCTCTAGGTATTCAGTAATGAGGGGGCCGCGAAACGTCATCACGGGCAAACCTTTAAAGGTGCTCTCGCGATGCAGGTGGAGGTTGCTGTTGCCGGAGTGACGCTTGGATAGGTGGGCCATGGGGACGATCCGCTGAGTGAGTTCATAAACTCAGTGGACTGGGTATTTATTTACGATTCGATCTGCATCCGAGATGCGGACCTTGGCTCAGCGTATGGCGCTGATCTTGTCACCCATGTAGCGCCAGCGCAGTCGGTGATGGCACCTTGCTTTTTGAGAGGGTAAGCATTCTGGGTTTTATGAGTTAACAGATGAGATAGCTAGACTGTATAAATAATACTAATACCGAAGCCTGCCACCCCACTCCCTCGCAGGAGTGGGGTGGCAAACTGCCAGAGAACACGGGAAGAATAGGACCGGTTCGATGACTTGAATACTCTGGAAATAAATCACTGCTTGGAGCCACCCAGTCAGCACCGGCACCGGCACCGACCGCATACTGGGAGCGAGCTCAATCCATCAGCTGATCACGCTGCCTTTAGCTGTGACACCGCAGTTAGAGACTCGTGTATATCACGCGCCTCAATCCTGGCCATGACCCAGCTGGTCACTTCGCTTTCAACCCAGCCAACAGCCCGGTCGCCCAACGACACGGGCTTCGGAAAGCTCCCCTCGCTGATGTATTTGTAGATCGTGGACCGACCGAGACCGGTGACGTGCTTAACGTCTTTCAGGCGAATAATCCTCATGAACTGACTCCTTTATCTGTTCAGAGGATGGGCAAGCTCTGTAAGAAAATACCTACGTGCTCTTCACCTTGCTGCCTGTCTGGGTCAGCAACCCGACTCGGGATCGATCCTTAAAAGGGATCTCAGCCTCGCAGGAAAAGGCCTGCGGTTCGGCATATGGTTCAACGTACAGATAGCCACGCCAGCTACCCGAATCATGGGGCCGAGCAAGCAAAGTGACGCTGCGACAACCACGCATCAGGGGTTGAGGCATGATGACGAAATCCATCGTATCAAACGAAATCTCAGAAGCTTGGCAAAGCAGATTTTTGATCTTTTTTGCCAATGCGTAAGCCCCATAATGTAGGTCACTTATCAATGCAGCGTATCGGTCTTCGTCGATTTTCTGCAGATGATCACCGCCCACGCTGGGCAGCAGCTTGGGGAACCGAAAGTCTTTGCGGATGAGCGCCTTCCACTCTTGAACATGAGTCCATTTACTTGAAGCGCTTTGATCCAGATCAGACCAATGCCTGGATAGCATGTCAGCAGCGTATTTTTCCAGCATGACCTGTAGCAGGTGAAAGAATGAGAGAGGCTGACTCTCAAAGAATCTAAGACGCTGTTCTTTTTCATCCCCAAAAACCGTGGGATTACGCTTGAGAATGACGATATCGCTATAGATCTGGTGCGCATGCGGCACGGACTCTGAGGGATCGGCGGACATTGCGCAGACCAGAACTGAAGTAGTACCGCCTTCGACCGATAGCTCAGGATGATTCAGGTTGAGAAAGTAGGTACTTTTCATTTTGGCGGAAAGAACCGTACTGGTTGCACCTGGCACATAAGCCCTAATAGTCCCCAGATCAATGAGACGCTGCACCCTGTGCTTCAACCCTTCCTTACTGAGGCCCGTGACCTTGCACAGCGCTGACGAGCCCAGATCTCTAACCACGCCGATACGGTCGGCATGGCACAACAGCACGCTCAACAACAGACGATTCACTGCGCTCAACTGATCGGGCTGCCTTCTGCCCCGCAGACTGGCTAACGGAGCCAAATCCTCCTTTGTCTTTTTAGATTTATCGCTTCTTACGCCAGCCTTCCGATTTTCGTGCATCAGCAGACTGTGCACAATTTCATCGTGCTGCGTCGCGGGCTGCGCGAATGCTTTATTGAGATTCTTGAGAAAGCTATCCGTCAATTGATAGCACCTCTTCGGTCGTCCCCTACCCTCAGGGATAGATGAAAAATTCAATACATCGCATGCAACCAGCGCTGCTAATACTTCTGACACTTGCGGATCAGAAATCCCGAACCGCTTCGCCAGATCTTTCACTTTTAGTCCCGTCACCGCCGTGCTTCCAAAGCACTGGACGAAACGCACCAAGAAATATTTTCCCAGCGGTTCAAGTCCTTTCACCTCACTAAACAAAGCAGCTAAAAACACCTGGAAAACCCACAGTCGAAGAATGATACGCCTTATTATATCTCAATAAAAATAGCCTGTATTTTTATCGAATCTATTACGCATAATTTATTAAATATGAATCAATTATTCATAACGAATTAAAAAATAGCAAAAACCTATCGATCGCTAGAAATCAATTATAAATTCAAAATATTACGCATAATTTTTATGATCCATTTACGCTCCTTGGCAAGCACCAAGAAGACAAGAGAGGGTCACGGAAATGCGCCAGAGATTGCGAGGGCTAACATGGCTCGACGGCCACAATTCCCGGCAGCGAGAATGGGCTCACAATTACTTGAGAGAGAGAGGGCTGATCGTCGGAAATCGTCAATTCTCAACACGTGACGAGCTTCTGGCTGTCGGCGAGACCCTGGAGGCACCCGAGCGACAGCCGAATGGGCAAAAGACCATTCAGAGAATGAGAAATGCCTGGCAGCAGGCGAAATTTAGAGCTCCGGACAAGGACCGGAAGGCATGTACCTTCAAACTCAAAACCAAGGTAAAAAAAGACCTTGCGGTGCTAGCCAAAGCTAACAACACCAATGAAACCGACATGCTAAATAGGTTGATCGCTGAGGGCGTGGCAGCCAGGACAGAGCTGGGCGAAAAGCTCAGGGACGCAAAGGAGGCAGCGCGAGAAACGAAAGAACGGCATACGAAGGAGATAGATAAGCTTAAAAGGGCGATCAAAAACTCCGATTGGCACAGTGATGATTTAATGAAGTTTTTAGAAGTCAGCGTGGAATTGCTGTGTCGAGACGAAGTCCTGCTGCAAAGCGCTTCGATTTCGACGAGGTACATTCCCGACGCTCAGCAGCGCGAGATTGAAAGGCTGCGCAAGCAAACAATGAAAGAAACCAAGAGAGCACTAGCAGGCAAGATGAACCTCCGCCCTACAGGACTCCTTGAGCTCGCCATAGCAGAGAAAATATCCGCCAGTCGCAAGAAGGAGGCGGTAACGAAAGAGGCAGCGATTGGGCGTAACCTACGCTCAACGAGAGCCCACATTCCAGCAAGCCGATAATCAATGTTCACCCGTGGGCGATAAGTCGTTCAGGCTCGAATCCTACAAGGGGCACCACGGGCGTAATCAAATCAATTGAGCCGACACGCCAACGACTAGGACATGATAGGAATAATGGTATTCCAAATAGTATTCCAAGACGAAAAACAAACTGACAATACCTATTAAAATCAAACCCTTATTAAATTGGTTCAGATTACCCCGGCCCACCAAACACGCAATACAAATCAAGCACTTAGCGTTTATCGCAAGTGCTTTTTTTTGTGCCTGAATGGGCGGTTTGGTCTGCTCCCGGTGTGACATCGGGCAGTAATGAGCGTGCAAGACCACGCTCATCGACTCATTAGTGAGGAACTGCGCCCTCCCTGTGAGACTTTGCTGTCTGACGCACCGTGTGTTGAAACACTGGCTGATTGCCGGTATTTATCAGATCTATAGCAGCACAGGGAGTAGAGGCGTGGATTATGGATCGGGCATTTTTGCGGTAGTAAGCATCTCGCTGACCTTGCTGATCAGACTCCTGTTCAGTCTGCGCAGTACCAAGCAATGGGAGTCTGACGTCAGTGCAGACTTCGAGGCGGCGCTTAGCGGTATGGGCATCAGTAGCCATACCTTTCTCGTGGATCGAACAGTCGTCCCAAGCTATGACGCATCGGGAGGTGTCTACCGGATTCTGCTCGATCAGGAAGGTCGGTACTTTCTGTACATGTCGGCGGATGGCACTACAGGATTGATCACATCGCTCTCCAAAGAGCGCGCACTGATAGCCGCCAAGATGAACGGATACCAGACAGAGAGCTAATCAAGTCACCAGCGTGGCTGGAGGCCCGGGCGATGCCCGCCAGGATCAGCGCCGTAAAGTGTGTGTTAGCCGACATCAAGCATGGCTCCAGAACAGCTTTCAGGCATCCGATGAGAAGCGAACGGCATCGGGCGCGGGCTCAGCGCTGACTTCGCTTTGTCGTCCCAAGAACAGAAAGACCACGGCGGCTGTGACTAGCGTGAACATCGCCAGCAGTTGCAACAACGTGCTGAACCCTGCGGTATAAGCCGAGCGCAACAGTGTCATCGAAATTTGGCTGGCCTCGGTACTCGCGTGCTGGATATCACCCATGACCAGGCGCTGCGCGATAGTTGAATAATCAACAGGGGACAGTTTGACCGAGTCACTGATGCTCAGATGGTGAGCGACCAGCGCCGTCAGCACAGCAACCGTGATTGCCAGGGCGACCCCTTCGCTGGCCACCCGTGTTGTGTTGAAGATGCCAGCGGCCATCCCTGCCCGCTCTTTTGGAATCACGCTGATCGACAAACCATCCATCAGGCCCCAGGGCAGGCCTGTACCAATGCCGGTCAGCAGCATGGCTGCGATAATCTGCGCGTGTCCACCGACCGGGATCGTGCTCAGCCAGTACAGACCGGCCGCTGCGATCACGAAGCCGATGGCGCAGAGCACGCCCGCCGATAACCAGCGAGTCAGCGATGCGGCAATGATCGGGACAATCAGCATCGGAGCGGAGAGTGCCAGCATCATCAGCCCCGCTTCAAAGGCACTGGCTCCTTCCACGCCGACAAAGCGCGGAAACAGAAACAGTCGCAGTTCCAGCATGGGCTGTTTCGCCCGATTTTCAACAGTGATGAACAGCAGTAGAAACACCACCGACGCACCCAGTAGCACATGGATAACCGGTGAGTTCCAGCCTTGCTCAGGTGCCAGAATCACCGCAGTGGTAAACATAATCAGCAGGCCGGAGAACGTCATCACGCCAGGCGTGTCCAGACGTCGTGCGTGCGGGTCGCGGCTCTCGCGCATTTTCGGCACGGCAAATATCAAAGAAAGGATGGCAATCAGGGCGGTGCAAAGAAAAATGGCGCGCCAGCCCATGTACTCGATCAACAATCCCGATAACAAAGGACCGAAGGCCAGGCCAACCCCGAAAGTGGTGCCCAGAAGACTGAAAGCACGTGTCCTGGCATGTCCATCGAACTCTTGCGCAAGTGCCGCTGACCCGCTGACCCGCTGGCCAGGGCCGCTGCCGCAGCAATGCCCTGCACACCCCGCAACAGGTCCAGCCAGATAATATTGGGGACCGCTGCCAGCAGGACTGACACCAGCGCGAACAACGCCATGCCGCACATGAATAACCGCTTGCGTCCGTAAAGGTCGGCAAGGGTGCCGGCCGCCATCAGCAGGCTGCCGAAGCTGAGCATGAAGGCATTAGTGATCCAGGCCAACTCCATGGGATGGGCATTAAACGTTTGACCAATGAATGGGGTGGCCACTGCCCCGCCGGTAAAACTCATGGGCAACACCAGGGCTGCCAGGCAAATTGCAGCCAGGATGGAATGCCGGCCATGGGCCGGGTGCAGTTGGGTGTCTGGGTTCATTAAGTCATTCCCTGCATGTCGTAAGGTATCCGTGCTGCCCTGGCCAAGGCGCGTGAACGTTTGCACACTCTAGTTAGGATACAATCGAAGATAAACGGGCTTTTATTCCACTTATAGCGAACCAAAAGGATGTAATCGATTTGTGGACAGTCTTAGTGGTGTGCCCTCATTCGTGAAAACTGCGGAGGCGCTCAGCTTCATCAGCGCCGCCAGAGCATTAGGGATATCTGCTTCGGCAGTGGGCAAAAACGTCGCAAAACTCGAAGCATCGTTGAATGTGCGTCTATTGCACCGCAGCACCCGCAAAGTCAGCCTGACGGCGGAGGGACAGTTGTTTTATGAACGCTGCCGAAAGATCCTCGACGATCTTCAAGATGCCCGGGCGATGCTTTCCCATGCCACACAGGAGCCCCGTGGAAAGTTGCGCGTGAGCTTGCCCACCATCGGTTATCGCTTTCTCTTGCCTCATATGACGCGGTTCCGCAAAACCTATCCGGAGATTGAGCTGGAACTGGACTTCAACGACCAGTTGGTCGATGTGATCGATGAAGGCTTTGACGTGGTGATTCGCAGCGGCGGCCAGGCCGACTCCAAGTTGATGGCGCGAAAACTGGGGCCTTTCAAGTTCGTCCTGTGCGCATCGCCTGACTATCTGCAGCGTAAGGGACGACCCGTCACTATCAGTGACCTCGAACATCACGAGTGCCTGCGTTACCGATTTGTCACGACGGGTAAAATAATGGACTGGAATATGTCTTCGGACCCACAGTTCACGCAGTTGCGCCTGCCAACCGCCCTGACATTGAACAATATGGAAGCCATGCTGATGGCGGTGGTGGATGGGCACGGTATCGCATTTGTCCCGGACTTCCTGGCGCGCGAAGCTGTCGCTCAAAGGCGGCTGGAAACGGTGCTCGACGGCCACAGCGAAGACCAAGGGCAGTTCTGGGCGCTATGGCCCTCAAGCCGCCATCTTTCACCGAAAATCCGCGTCTTCGTGGACTTCGCTGCCGAGCATCTATTTGCTGTTTCACAGGTAGGCATCGAATCCTTTAACACCTGAGAACCCACGACGACCTGCAAGCACAGCGTCTCAGCATCTCGCCAACATTCAGCATTAAAAAGCCCCGCTTAAGTCAGCAGGGCTTCTGGATTCAGCGCGAGTCGGTCAGACCCCGCCCTTCCCCGGCAGCGGCTCGTCATTACCGCGGCGAGTGGTTGGCTCTTCAGTCACCGGATCGTTCTCGGTCCGCGCGGGTTCGGTCGGGTCTACCTGCGGATCGGAAACATCGGGCGACTCTTCATTGAAGCCAAGCTCTTTGTCCGGATCCGTGTGCGTGGAGGTCCCTGTAAGCGAAGTGTCGTTAGCCATGATTCAATCTCCTCGTTTACGTGCGAGTTATCCGCACCATGACCATCAGAATCCCCTGAGCCCGCCAAGTGCCCCGGATTAGACGGGCGGTTTCGTTCGCGGCGCCTCAGGTTGAAAGCGGATCTCATCACGCCCCACTTCTGTCGCCGCTGCTCAACGCAAGCGCTGCACCACGACTGCGACAAATGAACGCCCCTCTCAACCCGGGCCTGCGTTGTGACAACGTTTACAACGGCGTAGAATCCGCAACATCTCGTCGCATCTCCCCATACTCATAATATTCAGCTGACCGCATGCACCGCCCAGGCAAACGCCTCGAGCGGTCTTCCTGCTTGTCGGCGTTTTTGTTGGGGACGCGGCCAACCGAATTCTTCAGGAGGGCATTCGTTTTAATGAATACCACTAACGCACACACCGGAAGTTGGCTAAGCGTCATCGCGCTGGCCCTGGCGGCCTTCATTTTCAACACCACCGAATTCGTGCCGGTGGGTTTGTTGAGTGCCATCGGCCACAGCTTCGACATGACCACCGCGCAGGTTGGCCTGATGCTAACGGTGTACGCGTGGATCGTGTCCCTGACCTCGCTGCCGATGATGCTGCTGACCCGCAACATCGAGCGGCGCAAGTTGCTGTTGTTTGTGTTTCTGACGTTCATCGCCGCTCATGTGATGTCGAGCCTGTCGTCGAGCTTCGGCATGCTGCTGGTCAGTCGCGTCGGTATCGCAGTGGCCCACGCTGTGTTCTGGTCGGTCACCGCATCGCTGGCTGTGCGAGTGGCGCCGGAAGGCAAGCAGGTTCAGGCCCTCGGCCTCCTTGCAACTGGCACCGCCCTGGCGATGGTGCTCGGCATTCCGCTGGGGCGCATGCTGGGCGAAGCGCTGGGGTGGCGCGCAACGTTCCTGGCGATTGCCATTGCCTCGGGCCTTACGGTTCTGGTGCTGATGAAATCGCTTCCGCTGCTGCCGAGCCAGAACTCGGGTTCGTTGCGCAGCCTGCCAATGCTGTTCAAGCGCCCGGCCTTGATGTCGCTTTATCTGTTGACCGCTCTGGTGGTCACGGCGCAGTTCACGGCCTACAGCTACATCGAACCGTTCGCACAGATCGTGGCGAAGATGAATGGCGACATGACCACCGTGATCCTGTTGCTATTCGGCGGTGCCGGGATCGTGGGGTCGGTGATCTTCAGCCGTTACAACAACCGTTACCCGCGCGGCCTGCTGATCACCGCGATCGGCGCGCTGGCGGCGTGTCTGATTCTGCTGCTGCCGCTGTCTGGCAATGCCTCGTCAATGGGTACGTTGAGCGTGGTCTGGGGCATGGCGATCATGTGCTTTGGTCTGGTGATGCAGTCCAAGGTGCTGGCGATGGCGCCGGATGCCACGGACGTGGCAATGGCACTGCATTCGGGCATCTACAACATTGGGATCGGCGGCGGCGCACTGCTGGGCAGTGTGGTCATCAGCCAGCTCGGCGTGGCCAACATCGGCCTGGTGGGCGGGATGGTCGCGATCAGTGGCTTGCTGCTGGCGTGCCTGGCGACGCATCGGTATGGCGAAACCATCCGGGCGTAGTGACAAACCGCAGGATTAAAGCAGCAGACACACTTGAGTGCGTTTGCTGCGTCCACCGCGCTCCCCTCCATCATTCCCATCGATAACCAACATTCCCGCGAATGCCTTCCGCTCAAAGCTCATGGGCGTACCATCGCCCTCACACCCAAACACGAACCGAGGGCAGGAAAAATGATCGTTCATCTCCTTACTTGCTTGACGCTCGCAGCGCTCACCAGCTACGTCGTCGCCCTCAAACTCTTCGATCTGGGATCGGTCGTCATGACCGCGGACGAAGAGGATCATCGTGTTGTGGCACAGGCCAACTAAGGCCAAGTAGCTGACACTTATCAGCACCTTTCACGCTTTCAACTTTCTGTTAGATGCGGAGCAATCGACATGACCCGAGACGTCACTTTGCACGTTAGCTTTCCCAAGTTCGGGAAGAACTATTACTCACAACATGTCATCGCCCTCAAGAACAGCCACGGTCTCGTTGAGGACAATCGCTTCGGCGGCTTCATGATGCCTTCGGCCGAGAACCACTTCAGCAATGAGGTGGTGGGCTTCAACGATCAGTTCCGGTTTTTGACTGACGTACTGGCCATGCACTTGCTGGAAGTTGAACAGGCCCGACCTGCACGCCAAGCTCGACAGTCAGCTCAGTCGCGCAGCTTGTAAATAGAGTTTTTTGCACATTGCCACCCCTGCAGCCAGGTAACCCCGACCTTGGCGACACGGGTGGCTTTTCTTTTTGGGCATCTGCCTGATCCCTGCCGCGGACGCCAATCGGAGCTTATGTCGGCAATCGATAGTCGCGTTTGCTTCGGCACCCACTGGCGGAAATCCGGAATCTGAGGTCTGATGCGGAAAGCTCGTACAGATAACGAGCCACACACTTACCTCTGCGGAAGCCAACATGAAACACGCCCTGCTCGCCGGCTTGCTCCTGACTGCCTGTGCCCTGCCCTTCGCGGCAACTGCCAACGACGACAACAATCAGTGCCAGATGAACCTGAGCAAGGTTCGTGACGCGAAAGTCGCCAACCCCAATCTCAGCGACGCGGTCAAAAGCGATATCGACACCACCGTGCACCGCGCCGAAGCAGCCTTGGCGCGGCACAACGACGATGGCGGGCGTGAGTGTGTGGCGCTAACGCAGCAAGCGCTGCAAAAGGCGCAGAGCAACTGAGCCGGAGGTGCGCCAGCCGGCCCACCTCCTTCAGCGCTGAAGCTATTTCAACACCAGCATTCGATAAACCCCCGCTTCGCTTTCAATCCCGTGGGTGTCATGGGTGAAGCCGGGGAACGACCGATCGAAGCTTTCCAGCGCCCGAAGATAGGCCAGCAACGGCCCGTCCGCAGGCCCTGCGTTTTCCCCAGGCATCAGCAGCGGGATGCCTGGCGGATAAGGCACGATGCCCGTCGCGGCAATACGCCCGGCGGCCTCCTCCAAAGTGACCTGCTCCACCTCGTTCTTGACCAATTTCTCGTACGCTTCCACCGGGCTGAATTCCGCCTTGGGTAACGTGCCGAACGCCTTCGACATGGCCGCCGTGGTCTTGGTCTCTTTCATCGCGGCAAAGATGTCTTCCGCCAGATCCTTCAGCCCCATGCCGGCATAGCGCTGCTGATTCGCGGCCAGCAACTCGGGCAGGCAAAGCTCCAGTTCCAGGTTGTTGTCGTAGTCGCGTTTGAAGTCGAGCAACGCGTTTACCAGCGTGCCCCACTTGCCCTTGGTGATGCCGATGGAGAACAGGAAAAGGATGGTGAAGTCCGTAGTCTTCTCGACGACGATGCCCTGATGACCCAAATAAGCGCTGAGCACGCAGGCCGGAATGCCGAAGTCCATCAGGTTGCCGTCATCGCCCATGCCCGGGCTGAGGATGGACACCTTGATCGGGTCGAGCATGCAGTAGCCGTCTTCGATGTCGCCGAAGCCGTGCCATACCTCGTTGGGGTGAAGGACCCAGCAATTCGGATCGGTCTTGAGCCGCACCGGATCGACTTCGTGAAACGGAATCGCCGTAGCCCCGACCTGCACTGAGGGCGGCTGCCAGCAGGAAAAAAACCAGTCGTCCTGGCTCAGCATGTCGGTTTGCATGCGTGAAATAACCTGACGGAACGCCACCGCTTCTTCGATGGATTCGTTGGTCAGAATCTGTCCACTTGGCGCTTCCATCATCGCCGAGCTGACATCGCAGGACGCCATGATCGCGTAATTGGGCGAGGTCGACGCGTGCATCATGTAGGACTCGTTGAACCGCCCGTGGGGAATCGGGTTGCGGCCGTTACGGACATGAATCATCGACGCCTGAGACAGCGCCGCGAGCAGCTTGTGGGTCGACTGCGTGGCGAACACGGTGGGCTTGGACGGATCGTGATCCTCCGGGCGGCCGTGCATGGCGAAGCGGTCCTTGTACAGCGGGTTGAACCGCGCATAGCCGTACCAGGCTTCGTCAAAATGCAGCCGGTCAACGCTCTGCCCCAGCAGCTCTTCGACGCGGGTGACGTTATAGGTCAGGCCGTCGTACGTGGAGTTGGTGACGATGGCATGCACCGGCGTCGGGTCGATGTGGCTTTTGACCAGCGGGTTGCTGGCGATGGCGGCTTTGACGCTCTCGGCGCTCAAGGTCCGCGGCAGGATCGGGCCGATGATGCCGAAGCGGTTGCGCGTCGGAACCAGGTAGGTCGGGATCGCACCGGACAGCGTCATCGCGTGCTCGGCGGACTTGTGACAGTTGCGGTCGCACAAGGCGATCTGGTCGCGGGTCACGCTGGCCATCAGGATCACGCGATTGGACATTGAGGAGCCGTTGGTCACGTAGTACGTGCGGTGGGCGCCGAACACCTTTGCCGCATAACGCTCGCCTTGGCCGATCGGGCCGCTGTGGTCGAGCAACGAGCCCAGTTCGCCGACGGAAATCGACAGGTCCGAGCGCAGCAGGTTCTCGCCGAAAAACTCGTAAAACGCGCGGCCTGCGGTGCTCTTCAGAAACGCCGTGCCGCCAGCGTGGCCCGGGGTGTGCCAGGAATATTCGTAGCTGCGGGCGAACTTCAGCAGCGCGCCGAACATCGGTGGCAACACCGCCTGACGATAGCGTTCGATGGCCGCCATGATGCGTCCGCTGAGGAAGCGGCTGGTGTCTTCGGGCAGCCAGATGAAGTCATCGGCGTGCTGCATGACGATCAACGGCACACTCGACGCCGTGCTGCGATCGCTGATCAGAAACACCGGCACACGGGTGTTGCGCTCACGCAAGGTGGTGAGCAGATCGATGCATTCCTTGTGGTCGTCGCTGCTGTCCATTTCCCAACTGAGCAACACACACTGGATCGCCGGATCGGAGCTGAGGATCGACTTCGCATCGCTCAGGCTTTCGGAGGTCAGCACGCTGATGGCGCGGTCTTCCACGTCGCTGATCAACTGGATCAGGGCCCGGCCGAACACGCTGCGTTTGTCGGGCTGGCTGCTGACCAGCAGCGCCAGCATGCCCAGCAAGTGTCTGTTGTCGCTCATGGTCGAGTCTCCAGGTTGGCCATCTTCAGGTTATTGACGGGGATCGGCTCGCCGACGATGTGCTGCGCCGCGACGGTCTGGGTGGGTACGCTGTTGTTCAGCGCTTCGAGCCGGATCAGGCGGGTGTTGACGTAACCGAACAGGGTGTAGCCGACGATGGTCGCCACCCCGCCAAGCATCAACGCTTCGGCGCCGGAGCTGTACAGCGCCAGATAGCTGTACGCGGTCGCGATGCCGGCCACGATGTTTGTGATGAGGGCTTTTTGCGGCGGCACGTTGGAGACCTTTTGCAGGGTCATCAGCGTCGCCATCGACAGGATGTACGGCACCAGATTGGTGACCACTGCAAGATTGACCAGGGTGTCGAATTGCTTGGCCAGGTCGGGGCTGATGGTCAACAGCGCCAGAGCGGTCTGGATCGCCAGCAGGATCAACATGCTGATGATCGGCACTCCGTACTTGTTGGCTTTGGCGAAGATCGGCAGGAAGTATCCGGTGTCCGCCGAGCTTTTGAACACCTGTGCCACCGTGAACTGCCAGCCCAAGAGCGAGCCGATGCACGCGAGGACCATGAGCCCCATGATGATGTCGCCGACCATGGGGTTAAACATCTTGGCGAACACCAGCCCGAACGGCGCGGTTGAAGAAACCAGTTCCGCGTTGTCGACGATGCCGGCGATGACGTTGGTCGACACGATGTAGATCACCGCTGCGCCGAGGGTCCCACCGAGCACTGCGATGGGCACGTTCTTCTCGGGGTTTTCCACTGCATCACCGTTGGCGCACGCCGACTCCAGACCGAGGAACGCCCACAAGGTAATCGCCACCGAAGCGCCCGCGGCCTCGTACCAGGTCTTGTCGTGGGGGTTCCATCCTGCCGCATAGGTGCTGCTCTCAAACCAGAACCAGCCAATGGTCGAAACCAGCACGACGGGCGCAATAACGCCCCATACGGTTACTGCGCCAATCTTGCCGGTAATACTCGCGCCGCCGAAGTTGGCGAACGTGGTGATCCATAACAGCGCGATGGTGGCGAGACCGACTTCAAGCGAACCCAACTTGATATCGAACAGCGTCTGAATATATCCAACTGCGGTGATACTGATGGCCACGTTGGCAATCAACAAAGACAAACCGTAGGTGTAGTTGGTGATGTAGTTACCCGACTTGCCGAACGTATATTCCGCGTAACCGCCCATGCCGCCGGTCTTGCGACTGAGCATGCCGCACCGCGCGAAAGCGTAGGCCAGAGCCAGCGACCCGGTGGCCGTGATTAGCCACGAAAGAATGGAAATGCCGCCGACCTCGGCGAGTTTGGTGGGCAACAACACAATGCCGGATCCCAGCATGTTGACCGCAGTCAACATCGTGAGCTGACCCACGCTCATTTTCTTAGCGACTGACATTCCGTTGCCCTATTTGGAAGAAGTGAGAGGGTTTAGCTATAGCAAAGGATTCTTGTTAATCAAGAAACAGCCGGCCGCTAGTTGCTGGCGACAAGCCATCTTTGCTTGGGCTAGTTATGGTTTTGGAAGGTTGAATAACGTTGGAAAGAACTGTTAGTTCAGAGGGATGGCGGCGTCTGACCGGAGGCAAAAGAGGATAGCGTCAGAAACAAGAGGGGCATTGATCTATATCAATCGGATGACGAATAACATCTAGGTCATGAATATCATTTTTCATGATCAGGGATTGAATGGCCTCACTTTGCAGACGCTAATTTGGAGGCCAATCGAACCATGGGAGCCAGCTTGCTCAATCCCCCCTAAGAGGCGTTGGCTGCGCGACTGCGCAGCTGCCGGGTAAACGGAGAATCTGGCACGGCTTTAAACAAACAACGTGATCAGCGCAAAGCCGACGTACCAGACGATGGCCGAGCGGATGAGCAATTCCCACAATACATCCAGGCTGTTGACGCCCTCGACGCCCACCACTGGCGCGGGGACCTCACCGGCGACGCAGCCGACTTTGCTGATCAGGTGAGAAGCGCTGATGTTCCAGTTGAGCAGTTCACTGAGCATCACCCGGCTGACCGCGACGAAGTTTCCGACCAGCGCAAAGCTGGCCGCCAGCAAGCGCACCGGCACCCAGTCAAATGCGTGCCTTGCCTGAGTCGCACGTTCGACCAGCGCCGGGGTTTTGCCGTGTTCCGAAGCAAGGGCCAGCAGGCGGTACGCCAACGCGGCAACCGGGCCGAGCACGAAATACCAGAAAATCACTGCGAAGAAGCCTTGGTAGATCTGCCACAGCAAATACGTTTGAGCGCCGCCCAATAGCTGCTCTTCGTTCTCGGCCAGGACACCCAGGTCACGTTCGGCAACCAGCACCGCTGCTTCCTGATCGCCCCGACGGCAGGCGTCTCGAAATGAGCCGAGGGTGGCTTTCACGTCGCCACGGCCCAGGCTGTAAATCAGCACCAGCAAATGGATCGGCAGCGCGAGCCAGCCATAGGCCACCGAGCCGACAATCAACAATACCAGGGCGAGGACCACCAAAGGCAGCACAACCGTCACCATCAAAATCCACCACGGCCGTTTGGCCGAGCGTGGGTTGGATTCCAGCCGGCTCAATTGAGTGAGCCATGGCCCGTCGCGCTGAATACGCTGGCGCAGGGCCGAGAACTTCTCGACCCAGACCGCCAGCAGCAAAACCAGAAAACTCATTAGCTGTTCCTCACTTCAAACGTCCAGGGCGGCACGAAACCGCGCCCAGTCAAAACACGGACCCGGATCGGTCTTGCGCCCCGGCGCGATGTCGCTGTGACCGCATATGCGTTGCGTCGTAATCGCCGGCCAAGCCGTCTGCAATTGGCGGGTCAGCTCGATCAACGCCTCATATTGCACGTCGGTGAAGGATTGATCATCAGTGCCTTCAAGCTCGATGCCAATGGAAAAATCATTGCACGTCTCGCGCCCCTCAAACACCGACACACCCGCATGCCAGGCACGATCCAGACACGACACGAATTGCGTCACCTCGCCGTCGCGCTCAATCAGGAAATGCGCAGAGACCCGCAGCTCGGCGATGCCTTCAAAGTAAGGGTGTTCTGTGACGTCCAGCCGGTTCTGGAAGAACGCCTGGACCTTGCCGGTCTTGAACTGCGCGGGCGGCAGACTGATGTTGTGGATCACCAGCAACGAGATTTCGTTTTCCGGCCGGGCATTGAAATTGGGTGAAGGGCAATGCTGCGCGCCGTGGCACCAGCCGGTGGCAGGGTCCAGATGCATGGGAAGTCCTTAGGGCGTGAAACGACAGCGCGCAGTATGCCCGCGACTGGAGAGGATGTGGATGGCGAATCAGCCTGGAGGTCACGCAGATTCGCAGGCAGAAGTCGTAGGACCGATCTGGCGCTTAGCCCTTGAGCTTGCGCAGATTACCCAGTACCGACTCCAGCGCGCGGTCGAACAGCAGTGCGTCGTCGAGAACACGAATCGTGCCGCGACGGAATTCCACCGCAAGGCCCATACGGGTTTTCTCAAGGACCTTCATGCCGGTGCGATTGACGAACACGTAGCGCCCGCTCGGCTCGACGATCGCAGCCAGCTTGCAACGCAGCTTATGGGATTCGTCTTCCTGGATCTCTACCCAACTGCCCAGACGAAGCTTTTCGACCTGCAACAAACCTTCGTCGTCAGCAGGCAGCTGCGTCGACGGTTCGCTCTGAATTTGCTCGCCCGGCCCAACCAGCACGATCTCCTCCACCACCGCCATCATCGTGGGGCCGTTAGCGGACTGCGGCTGATCGCCTTCCGCATCACCTTTTGGCGTCCGCGCTACATGGCTGAACGCCTGTACGTGCAACACTTCGAGCTGACTGAAGAATTCGCTGGTGGCAAACGGATCAAAAGCAGCGCTGCTCAAGCCGTCGCGCAGGGACTTCAGCAGCCCCGGCACCAGCTCGAGCAAACGCTGTCGCGCTTCCGGCTCATCATGGGGCTCGACGCTCCAGATCAGATCGTCCATGGCCTGGAGGCCTGAAGCCCACTCGCTCGACTGATCACCGTGCTTCAGGCACGTCAGCAACAGGACCTTGCTCCAGGCCTCCTGCAACAGGCGAACAACTACCTGCGGCAGGGTCTTGCCGAGCAGGCGATCGTTCAACGCCTGCTGCACGCGCTGCCGGGCCAACTCGGCCAATGCGCGACCTTGTTCGGCGTCGCGGGTGCGCTGTTCAAGGAGTTCGCTACGACGACGTTCGTCACTGGTAAAGGCCAGGAAATCCACCAGCAGTTCAGTGAAGATCGCCGGGTCATCGACAAAGTCGTGGAGCAGGCGCTGGACGATCTGATCGATGCGGGCGTAGAGCGAGTCGCGCTGGGTGTCATCGCGACCACCCCAGCCAAGCGCTGCAGAGGCGATTTCGTTCAGCAGCCGGCGCGCAGGGTGGCTGCCACGGCTGAAGAAACTCTTGTCGATGACCGCAACCTTGAGCATCGGAATCTGCAAACGACCGATCAACGCACGCAGCGAACTCGGCAGGTTGCGGTCGTCGAGGATGAACTCAAACAGCATCGAGATGAGGTTGATAACGTCCTCATCCATTGTGCCGACGACGCGAAACTTACCGCTTCTCGCGCTGACCCGGCTGATCAACTGCTCAAGCTGAGCGCGCAGATCGAAATCGTCGCTCTCCTCAACTTTCGGGACGTACTGTTGCAAGTGGGACAGTAGACGCAGCAAGTCCTGGCTGGAAATTGGGCGCGCATCGGTCACCGAATCAGGGCGCGGCGTCAGATGACCACGCACGTGCACCAGTAACTCCTGCAGCGCGGAAAACACGTCCTGCACGCTTTTATCGAGGCTTTCGGTCGCCTGCAGGATGGCGGCGTTGTCGGCACGCACGGCTTCGCTCGAAAGCGGCACGCTGGCAATACGATCAGTCGAGCGGCGGGACGGCAATGCCTTCAATTCCGGCAATACACCTGCGGAAATTAACAACTGGTTGGCTTCCTCATAAAGCTGATCGGCGTTGCTCAAGGCGTACTTCTCAAACAGCTTGAGAATGATCAGCTTCACCTTGATTTCAACGCCCAGACTGCGCCCGGCTTGCAGGAAATAGTCGCACAGCAGCGTCGGGCCCAACGGATTGGTCTCGTCGGTCAACGGCTGGGGGATGAGTACGTTCAAACGTGTGGTCAATTGACCGAGGGCGATACCGTCGCGACTCATGACCTTGACCACCATCGCGTCAACCGCAACGGTGCGTTCGAGATCATCGTTATGGACCAGCGCGAGCTTGTCGTAGGAAACGGGCTCGGGCATTGGAGGCTCGGCCACTTCGTATTGGCCCAGGCGCAGGAATGCTTCAAAGAACTTGTCGAGGAAATTGCGCTCGATGCTTTTGCGCTTCAGACGCAAGTCGCGCATGGCTTCAAAAAAAATGTTCTGCTCAGCGTTGTTGTGAGCACGGTCGGCCATTTCGAAGAGCGTGTCGTCGGCATTGTCGAACAGCGTCTGCAGGCTTTCCTTCAGTTGCTGGGCGGCCCGGTCACGAACCTGAAGCAGAACGACGGGCAGCCGAGCGACAGGCGAAGAACCGGGATGATCCGCACCTGCCTTCAAGGGCACCACTTTGTTACCGTCGTTCTGCATCAAGGACTCCTTCACACCGTCGACACAACTGCTTTAACAACAGCTACACCCCGCGGCGAACGAAGACTCGACTCCATTCGGACGGATCTCAAAATTTTATCCCTGGGGATGTCGCAGGCTAACGTCAACGCTATGACGTCAAATACAAGGCGAAAGTATCAGGTAAATCAGGGCCGCTCGCCAGCGGACTCTTCGCCTTAATTGGAATAATAGAAGGCGGCGAAGGGACATGTGCAGCGATAGACCATCAAAATCACAATCTGTCGCATAATCGAGGAAAAAACCGACAAAGTGCAGGTTATGCATTCGAGTGGACACCTGGCGTACGTAGGTTGGTACACGCGTCTGCCATATACTCTGCGCACTTAGTCCGTGGAGCCTGATATGCCAAACCTACGTCTTGACGCCCTCACTGCCGAAATCGAAGCCAACGTGCGCCGTGCGTTGCTGGAGGATGTGGGCAGTGGCGACATCACCGCGCAGCTGATTCCGGCGGAGCGACTGGCCAAAGCCACCGTCATTTCCCGGGACGCTGCAGTGATTGCAGGCACGGCGTGGGTCGATGCTGTTTTCCGTCAGCTTGATCCGCGCGTCGCCGTGCATTGGCAGATTGTTGACGGCGATCGCGTGCAGCCCAATCAAGCGCTGTTCCACCTGGAAGGTCCCGCCCGTTCCCTGCTGACGGGCGAACGCAGCGCTCTCAACTTTCTGCAGCTGCTGTCAGGCGTTGCCACCCGCGCGCAGCGCTACGCCGACATGGTTGCCGACACTCAGGTCAAACTGCTCGACACTCGCAAAACCCTCCCGGGCCTGAGAATGGCGCAGAAATATGCCGTCACCTGCGGCGGCTGTCATAACCACCGCATCGGCTTGTTCGACGCCTTCCTGATCAAGGAAAACCACATCGCCGCGTGTGGCGGTATTGCCGAAGCCATTACCGCCGCGCACAAGATCGCGCCGGGCAAGCCCGTGGAAATCGAAGTGGAGAGCCTCGACGAACTCAAACAGGCCCTCGATGGCGGCGCTGACATCATCATGCTTGATGAACTGAGCCTGGACGACATGCGCGAAGCCGTGCGCCTCACGGCGGGTCGCGCCAAGCTGGAGGCCAGCGGGGGTGTGACTGACGCGACGTTGCGCACCATTGCCGAGACTGGCGTTGATTACATTTCTATTGGGACGCTGACTAAGGATGTGAAGGCTGTGGATTTGTCGATGCGACTGAGCCTCTGAGGTTGTGGCAGCGTCTTAAAGGTTGAACTGCGCCGGTTTCTCGGGCTCTGCTTGTTATGGGCTCGAGATCCCTAAGATCGAATTGGTGATTAGACGAATGAGGAGATGACTATGGCTGACGAGAAGCAACCTGTCGAACCTGAAGAGGATGTCCCGGCTCATTCGACTGAAGAGGAGAAGGAGCGATTGAAGGATTTCAATAAGGACGGGATACCACCGGGGATTTGTTGATCGCTTTTTGACCCTCAGCGCCCTATTCCCCTGGGCGCTGTGCATTTTAAGGCATGACTCCGTCGGCCTTAAATAATCAACTAAACAAGGTCCGGCGCAGCTTCAAGCAAAGCGCAGAACATAGGCATATCTCAGTCAGCACAGTCGCAAGCGCCGCGCCATCAACGCCCATGACCGGAATCAATATCAAGTTCAGTGCGACGTTCACTGTAACGGCAATAATTAAGCTCTTCGCAAACCATCGTTCCTGCTGGGTGGCGATGGCATGCTGCTCCATCACATAGTTTGGAAGCGCAAAAATCAGTCCGGCGAACAGCAGACGAATGATGGTGTGGGCCCCATCCGAGTAATCGCTTCCGAACAAGAGGCCTACTACCCAAGGGCCAAGTACCCATCCGCCCACCGCCAAAAGCAAACCAACGAACGCCGCTCCAACTACTGAGTTGCGGCTGAATCGGCTTCCCTCGTCGCCATCCACTGCCAGTATTCTCATCCTCCGAAATAGCATCAGAGCCACCGGCGTAGCCAGCGCCATCAGGCCGTCCTGGATCCGCGTCGCTACCGCATACTGACCAATCGCAGGCACTTCTCCCAACAGGTGCCGGAGAATGATGATGTCAATGTGGTGATAGAGAGTGGAAGCAAGGCCGACCGCGAAGAAACTCAACGAACTGCGGTAGGCCCAAACCGGCACCTTCCACTCGATTCGGCGCAGCGCTGGGAAGTGCTTGAAGTGACACGCGAGTGTCAGCCCGAGGCCAAGCCCCCAAGCAAGAAAAATCGACACCGGGGCAGCGCCAGCGATGAGCACCGATCCAAGTACAAGCAAGGCGCTTACGGTTCTGCCATAGAAAAGAAACTGGGCATCTCGTTCAAAATTTCCGGCGCCCTTAAACCAAGAGGACTGCCATTGAGTGAGAGTTATCATGGCGAAGCAGAAGATGCCGGCCATGAGAGCAGGCCCGTCTACCCAAAGGTGCAATGCGCCAGCCAGCAACAGAAAAACTGAAGTTGTTAGCAGCAGGTGCATCAGCGCAGTGCTTGGTAGTTCTGAGTAACGTGTGCTTAGAGCAGCGGATGGCGACGCACGCTCCCGCATCAAGAGCGTGTTGAAACCTGCATCCTGCATAAGCACAAGAACGCTCACCAGCACATAGATGTAGGTGTAATGCCCAAACGAGCTTGAACCCATACTGCGCGCGAACAGGACCGAAAGGCCCAACGAGACTGCAGCGGAGTAAGCCGTCACGCCCCACTGCATTGCCAAGGGAGCCAACTGCTTGATGAGTGATGCTCTCGGCGCTAGCTCCATTGCAAATACACCTTCTGGCAGGAACCGTGATGCTGGCGAGTCGGGCAGATTGGAGAGATGGAGCTATTCGATGGAGGTAACACGAACCGACCTTTTTATAACTACGGAGGAAGGTCGCGAGACCGGAGTGATGCTCGGGTTGACGCTTATGCTCGTTGAGCTTTGGGCTTCTATGTGAACGCTGATGAGAAATGGTGCCGAAAATAGGAATCGAACCTACGACCTTCGCGTTACGAGTGCGCTGCTCTACCGACTGAGCTATTTCGGCGTTATTAATGGTGCGAAATTAGCAGTATTTGTTTGCTCCAACAAGCGGCCACCGGGCTGCGCAATGACTCCCTGCATCCAGAACCGAGGTTGGAATCGCCCTCCATGCTCCTGGATGTAAACCTGCTCGCGCTGCTCAAGATTTGGGGCATCGCGAACGGCTATATAGCCCAGATATGCGACCGCCAATGTCAATATGGCAACCCATCCTCTTTGCCCAATTGTCCGAACCGCCGTGGGCGCAGGCGAAAATTCATGGATGCCGATCAGCCAGCCCACGACAATGGCGAGCCACAGCTGCGAGTAAGGCATTACGATAACGCCATCGACCATTGACTGAGTCAACGCGCCAATCAAACTCGCGAACAGACAGACTCGCAATAAGTCCACAGACTCAGTCGACCTGTGGTTCGCGCGAATCAAACGGAACGTAGCCCATAATCCTTTAGAGACGAGCCACATTACCAAAAGTGTAGAAGGGATCCCCCATTCGCAGGCCCACTGCAAGATAGCTTGATGGGGATGTGCCGCTACGGGATTAGGGATGTCAGCGAAGTGCATAGGGCCGAACCCTAGGAGCGGCCGCTCCTTAATCATTTCCCACGCTTGGTGCCAAATAATTTCACGGGCGGAGAGCGATGTGCTTAGCCTGTCGCCTGCGAAATTCACAACTTCAATATCCAACTTGCTCGGCAAAATGTTGAAGAGCAACCAGAATAATGTCAGGCCGGCAAGCATCGCGAGCACCTGCCAGCCGACCCAGCGCCGACCTTGAATACCACAAAGCGCTAGCACTGCAGCGGCGCCCGCCATGCCCATCCACGTGCCCCGCGTCCCGCCCGAGATGGCGACCACCCACCAGCAAGTGAGCAAGATAAAAGCCCACTTTTTTTCCGCCGGCCTAGTAATAGCTAATAACGAAAACGCTAGTAGAGGAAGCGTAAACGTCTGAAACTGCCCATAAAAACGTTTGTTTGAGAAGCCTTCCAGCAGAATATCGGTATCCAAAGTTTTGAAACCGCTTGTGAATGCTGCTAGCAACCCCGCACCGAACTGAACGCACTTGACGGTACAGAGGATGATTACAAGAATCCAAAGTAGCCGATCTAATCGATGCCCCAGGTCACGCCGTCTTTCGGCGATTATCAAGCTCGACCCAATACAACTCGCAATCAAAGCTAACTCTGTTAAAGCCCACTCCGGTTGGTGCGCAAGTATTACCGAGTTTGAAGCCAGCACGAACAACGTAATACTGACTACTTGGACGGATCGCAAAGAGAGAAGTTGCTGGGGACGGACCAAAGTACCGAAAAGAGTAATCACCAACAAAACCAGAACAGTAGCAATCTGGAAAACGCGTTGCGAATCATGCCCCACGAATGCATGCAGAGTAACGGGTGCAATTAATAGAAAAAAAAACAAGCTCACAAAAAAAACAAATCCTCTATTCATTGCGTCTCGCATCGCAACCTCAACCCAACAAGTACCCTAACAAGCATTAAAAACCCGGCGTATAAAGGCCGGGTTCATTTGACGCACCGACCGCTATAGTAACAGGTCGTAAATTGCAGAGTTTATCAGGTACCAGTGCCCGCGCAGCCCGACACAGAGTACTTAGTGGTGTTTGTACAGCTCCAGACGCCAGCAGTGGTGCGCGAAAGTGTTACTGCCTTGTTGTTCACTGCCGGGTTCCCCTTAATTGCGCAAGAAATGCTGGCGGTGCCGTCGACAGCAACCGATGCAGTGGTTGCGCAGCGGGTAGTCGAAGCGGTGAGGCCGATATCAGTGACAGATGTAGTCGCCGCAGCGCCTTCGTTGATTCTTGTCTCAGCCAATGTTTTGCCCGGATTGATCTCAGCAAGCGCCGCCCCTAACTGCGATTTACCTGTGTAATCCTGATAAGCAGGCAGCGCGATTGCCGCCAAGATGCCGATGATCGCGACCACGATCATCAGTTCGATCAAAGTAAAACCTTTCTGTGAGTTCATCACGACTTCTCCACCGTCAATTATTAGATCACGCTTAGGGATCAAGCATTTGCCGTGCCAACAAACGCTATAGCAAAGATTGAGCCGTTGCTATGAATGAAAAGTACGTAGGGTCTGGATTCTGGGCAGAATGTGACATTTATTGTCACTAGCAGGAGGTTGATTGGCAGCCTTGCCTGACTGCGCTATAAACAAGCCTTGTCCGTATCTGGTGGCTGTAATGACTGATGTCGTCCTAACCGGTTTAGCTAAACAGCTCGTCGTCGCTGAATTACTCGACGAAAAAACAGCTCAGCAGGCGTACCAGCAAGCACGAAAAGACCGGCTTTCGCTGGTGAGCTACCTCGTACAAAGTAAGCTCGTCAATAGCCTGGTTCTTGCGGAAATGGCCTCCGACCAATTCGGCCTGCCTTTCTTGGATTTGACCAACCTCGACAAAGATAGTCAGCCTAGAGGATTGGTTAGCGAGAAGCTGATCCGCCAGCATCATGCTCTGCCACTGTGGCGGCGCGGTAACAAGCTATTCGTAGGGGTTTCGGACCCTACCAACCACCAAGCGATCACCGACATTCAGTTCAGTACCGGCCTGACCACTGAAGCTATCCTGATTGAAGACGATAAGCTGACGGCGGGCATTGACAAGTTTTTCGATACTAGCACCGGCCTCGGCGAGATGGCCGATGTTGATCTGAGTCTAGAGATTGAGACTACCTCCGATAGCAAGGAGACGATGCTCAGTGAAGTCGACGCTGAGGATGCGCCAGTCGTACGCTTCGTGAACAAAATGTTAATGGACGCTATCCGGCTAGGTTCGTCGGACCTACATTTTGAGCCATACGAGAAGATCTTTAGAGTACGTCTACGTACTGACGGTATTCTGCATGAGGTGGCAAAACCACCGACCCAGCTGGCAGGTCGCATCGCCGCGCGGCTCAAAGTAATGGCGGGATTGGATATCTCAGAGCGCCGCAGACCACAAGATGGCAGAATAAAGCTCCGTATATCAAAAAACCGAGCCATCGACTTTCGAGTAAATACCCTGCCTACGCTATGGGGCGAGAAAATCGTAATGAGGATCCTAGATCCCACCAGCGCGCAAATGGGAATTGATGCGCTTGGCTATGAACCAGAACAAAAGGCGCTGTATCTGGAGGCGTTGAGCAAGCCGCAGGGAATGATCTTGGTAACGGGGCCGACGGGTTCTGGCAAAACCGTATCGCTCTACACAGGGCTTAACATCCTTAACACCACAGATATCAATATTTCCACCGCAGAAGACCCAGTGGAAATCAACCTGGAAGGTATTAATCAGGTCAACGTCAACCCCAGACAAGGAATGGATTTCTCTCAAGCACTCCGAGCATTTTTACGTCAGGATCCTGACGTCATCATGGTGGGCGAAATCCGTGATTTGGAGACTGCCGAGATAGCGATAAAAGCGTCGCAAACCGGCCACATGGTCCTATCCACGCTGCATACCAACAGTGCAGCCGAGACCCTGACCCGCCTGCATCATATGGGCGTTGCGGCATTTAACATAGCCACCGCCATTAACCTAATCATTGCCCAGCGCCTTGCTCGAAAGTTATGCCCTCACTGCAAGAAGGAAATTTCGGTACCGCGGGATACTTTGCTATCTGAGGGATTCCCCGAGGACCGTATCGGCAGCTTCAAGCTTTACTCCCCGGTAGGCTGTGAGCATTGCAACGCAGGATACAAGGGGCGAGTCGGCATATATGAAGTCGTGAAAAACACTCCTGCACTGGAACGCATCATTATGGAGGAAGGTAACTCGATTGATATCGCGACACAAATGCGCAAAGACGGTTACAACGACCTGCGTACCTCCGGGCTTCTAAAGGCCATGCATGGGCTGACCAGCCTGGAAGAAATCAATAGGGTAACCAAGGACTAACGATGGCGATCAAAGCAGTAAAAGTCAGCGTCTTTACTTGGGAAGGGCTCGATAAAAAAGGCAACAAGGTCAATGGCGAGCTCAACGGACATAACCCTGCGCTCGTCAAGGCCCAGCTGCGAAAACAAGGAATTAACCCTACAAAGGTTCGAAAGAAATCTATTTCAATACTTGGCGGCGGGAAAAGAATAAAACCGTTGGATATCGCGTTTTTCACGCGTCAAATGGCAACCATGATGAAAGCCGGGGTACCCCTATTACAGTCGTTTGAAATCATCGGAGAGGGTTCGGAAAACCCGAAAATGCGAAAATTGCTGGACGACATCAAACAGAGCGTCGCCTCCGGCCACAGCTTAGCGACATCGCTTCGTCAAAAGCCCGAATACTTTGATGATTTATATTGCAATCTTGTGGACGCGGGTGAACAGGCTGGCGCACTGGAGACGCTGCTCGATCGCGTAGCAACGTATAAAGAAAAAACAGAATCTCTTAAGTCAAAAATCAAAAAAGCAATGAGTTACCCCATTGCGGTTGTTGTGGTCGCTTTCGTCGTAACCGCTATACTTCTCGTAAAAGTTGTACCGCAATTTCAGTCTATATTTGAAGGCTTTGGCGCCGAACTTCCCGCATTCACATTGATGGTTGTTCACCTTTCAGAGTTCGTACAGGGCTACTGGTATATAATACTCGCCGCTTTAGTAGCACTTTATCTAGGTTTGAAGCGAATTCATAAAAGCTCAGAAAAATTTCGGAATTGGGTCGATCGTGCCGTACTCAAAATTCCAGTGATCGGTCCGCTACTCTATAAGTCTGCAGTAGCTCGCTATGCAAGAACCCTTTCCACGACCTTTTCCGCCGGCGTGCCGCTCGTAGAGGCCTTGGATTCCGTATCAGGGGCCACGGGCAATATCGTATTTAAAAACGCAGTTAATAAGATCAAGCAAGATGTGTCCACCGGCATGCAGCTAAATTTTTCTATGCGTAGTACTGGGGTGTTTCCCATGCTTGCGGTGCAAATGACTGCTATTGGTGAGGAGTCCGGGGCTTTGGACTCAATGCTAGATAAGGTTGCCACTTACTATGAGGAAGAAGTCGATAATATGGTCGATAGTCTTACCAGCCTCATGGAACCCCTGATCATGGCTTTTCTTGGTGTCATAGTCGGTGGGCTTGTTATCGCTATGTACCTCCCAATCTTCAAACTCGGCAGCGTCGTCTAACCATGCCCCTCCTCGACCTCCTGGCCAGTTCCCCGCTGGCCTTTGTTTTATGCGCACTCGTCTTGGGCCTGCTCGTCGGCAGTTTCCTCAACGTCGTCGTCTATCGCCTGCCCAAAATGATGATCCGCGACTGGAAAACCCAGTCCCGGGAAATGCTCGACCTCCCCCCCGAGCCGCAACTACAAACCTTCAACCTCATCCTCCCCCACTCCCGCTGCCCGCATTGCTCACACAAAATCCGCGCATGGGAGAACATCCCCGTCGTGAGCTACCTGCTTCTAGGCGGCAAGTGTTCCCAGTGCAAAGCCCCCATCAGCAAGCGCTACCCCCTCGTTGAATTGGCGTGTGGCTTACTCTCGGCCTTTATTGCCTGGCATTTCGGTTTCGGCTGGCAGGCAGGGGCAATGCTGGTACTTACGTGGGGACTGTTGTCGATGAGCCTGATCGATGCCGACCACCAGCTTCTGCCGGACGCAATCGTGTTGCCGCTGTTGTGGCTGGGCCTGATCGTCAACGCGCTCGGGCTGTTCACGTCGCTGACCGACGCACTGTGGGGCGCGGTCGCCGGGTATCTGGTGTTGTGGTGTGTGTTCTGGCTGTTCAAGCTGATCACCGGCAAGGAAGGCATGGGTTACGGCGACTTCAAGTTGCTGGCCATGCTCGGCGCGTGGGGCGGGTGGCAGATTCTGCCGTTGACGATTCTGCTGTCGTCGATTGTCGGGGCGGTGTTGGGCCTGATTCTGCTGCGTTTGCGCAATGTCGAAACCAGCACGCCGATCCCCTTCGGTCCTTATCTGGCGCTCGCGGGGTGGATCGCTTTGCTCTGGGGTGATCAAATAACGACTTCGTATTTGCAGATCGCCGGTTTCAGATGACTTCTCCTGCGTCAAAACCCTGGATTCTCGGCCTCACCGGTGGCATCGGCAGCGGCAAGAGTGCGGCGGCTCAGAGCTTCATGGAGCTGGGCGTGCACTTGGTGGACGCCGATAACGCTGCCCGTTGGGTCGTCGAACCCGGGCGCCCTGCCCTGACGCAGATTGCCGAGCACTTCGGCGCGAGCGTGTTGCAGGCCGATGGCGCGCTGAATCGCTCGGCGCTGCGCGAGCTGATTTTCAAGGATCCGCAGCAGCGGGTCTGGCTCGAAGGTCTTCTGCATCCACTGATCCGCGAAGAAATCCGTCAGTACTTCGCACGCGCTGAGTCGGCTTACGCGATTCTGGTGTCGCCGCTGCTGCTGGAGACTTCTCAGCACCAGATGGTGCAGCGGGTGTTGGTCATTGATGTGCCGGAGTCGGTGCAGATAGAGCGCACCGTGCTGCGCGACAAGACCAACGAGGAACAGGTGCGGGCGATTCTCAAGGCGCAGGCCAGTCGCGAGGAGCGCTTGAGCCGGGCCGATGATGTGATCGTCAATGACCGTGACCCAGCCTGGCTGAAAAGCGAAGTCGAGCGTCTGCATCACTTTTATTTAACTTTGCGTGGAGGCCAATGATGAGCCAACCAATGACCGTCGATTGCCCAACCTGCGGAGCGCCCGTTGAATGGACGCCGGAGAGTAAATTTCGGCCGTTCTGTTCGGACCGTTGCAAGCTGATCGACCTGGGCGCCTGGGCGTCGGAAGAACATGCGATTCCGGTTGCGCCGGACGCTGAAGACGAGCTGTTCTCCGGTGACCTTGACCCTCGTCAGCATTGATACAACCGAGTGGCCGAATGGCCAGCAACCTGCAACAAATCGCAAAAAACAAAAAAGCTTCGCGACCTTAATCGCGAAGCTTTTTTTGTGGCCGAGGGTTTTAGCCCAACTTACGCTGCGGCGCGCCGTGAACCATGGTGTAGGCGTAGTCGACGCCCATGCCGTAGGCCCCGCTGTGTTCCAGGACCAGTTCCATGACCGCTTCGTAGGTTTCCTTGTGAGCCCAGTCGCGCTGGAATTCGAGCAGCACCTGCTGCCAGGTCACCGGCACTGCGCCTGCCTGAATCATTCGCTGCACCGACATGTCGTGGGCTTCTTTGGTCGTGCCGCCGGAAGCGTCAGTGACGATGTACACCTCGTAGCCTTCAGCCAATGCGTCCAGCGTCGGGAAGTTCAGGCAGACCTCGGTCCAGAGCGCGGCGATGATCAGCTTCTTGCGGCCGGTCGCCTTGACCGCTTCCACCAGCTTCTTGTCTTCCCACGAGTTCATCGAGGTGCGCTCGATCGGCTGCTGATCCGGGAACACCGCCAGCAGTTCAGGCCAGATGAAACCGCTGAAGCTCTTGGTTTCGACCGAGGTGTAGATGGTCGGCACGTTGAAGATCTTGGCGGCTTTGGCCAAGCCGACGGTGTTGTTCTTCAGCGTCTGGCGGTCGATCGACTGAACGCCGAAAGCCATCTGCGGCTGGTGGTCGATCAGGATCAGAGCAGCGTTGGTTGGGTTCAGCAGCTCGCGAATGGACATGGGTAGATTCCTTAGTAGTCAGCAGTGAGTTCGATATGGGTTAGCCGCTGCGCTGGTTGTTTGGCGGCTGGCTTGGGAGTGAATTTACGGACTGGCTGCTTAAGGAACAATCCCATAAAATCGGGACTCATTGTTTCCAATTCAGGGACGGTCATGGATCGCATCGAATGCATGCGCGCTTTTGTTGCCACGGTGGGTGCCAATGGCTTTGCCGCCGCGGCCCGCGCGCTCGACGTACCGCGCTCGAAAATCAGTAAGCAGATTCAGGCGCTGGAAGAGGCCATCGGCGTGCAGTTGCTGCAGCGCACCACGCGCAGCCTGCATCTGACGGAAGCGGGCGCTGAGTACTACGACGCGTGTCGGGATGTCATCGCTTCGCTGGACGAAGCCGAGCAACGGGCGCGGACCGGCATGGATGAGATACGCGGCGTGTTGCGGGTCAACGCGCCGATGTCGTTTGGGCTGAGACGTCTGGGGCCGCTGATTCCGCGCTTCAACGAATTGCATCCGAACGTCGAGCTGCAAGTGGTGTTGAGCGATCAGCAGGTGGATCCGGTCAAGGGCGGTTTTGACGTGACGATTCGTATCGCCAGCCTGCCGGATTCGTCGATGATCGCGCGCTCACTGGCCCCGGCGCCGAGGATCATGGTGGCCTCGCCCGATTACCTGGCGCGCGAAGGCACGCCGCAAACGCCGAAGGATCTGGCACACCACAAGTGCCTGAGCTACGGCTATCTGCAGAGCGGCGTGAGTTTGCAGTTGTGCAACGGCAAGGAAACCCAGCGGGTGACGGTGAGCGGGCCATTACACGCGAACAACGGTGACATCCTGGCGCAGGCGGCCGTGGCGGGAATGGGCATCGCGCTGCTGCCCAACTTTATCGTCGAGCGCGCGGTGGCGGATGGACGCTTGGTGCCGGTGCTGTGCGATTGGGAAGCGCCGGCGATTACGGTGAACGCGGTGTATCCCTCGTCCCGGCGCGTGCCGATGAAGACCCGGGCGTTTATTGATTTTCTGGTGGCTGAGCTGTCGGTTGAGTCGGGGGCGTTTTGACACTACCCCTTCGGGAGCTCGCTGGCGAAGAAGCGGGTACAACCGCTGATTTTTCAGCGGCTGAAATGCCATCTTCGTGAGCAAGCCCACTCCCACAAGTCCGTGATCTAACCCAGAATTCTCGGGTATGGCGCCGATCCTGTGGGAGCGAGCGTGCTCGCGAAGAGGAAGGACCATCCGCTGATTTTTCAGCGGCTGAAATGCCATCTTCGTGAGCAAGTTCACTCCCACAAGGCCGTGATCTAACCCAGGATTCTTGGGTATGACGCACATCATGTGGGAGCGAGCTTGCTCGCGAAGAGAGAGGACCATCCGCTGAATATCCAGCGGCTGGAAAGCCATCTTCGTGAGCAAGCTCACTCCCACAAGCCCGTGATCTAACCCAGGATTCTTGGGTATGACGCACATCATGTGGGAGCGAGCTTGCTCGCGAAGAGGCAGGAACATCTGCTGCATCTATGGCAGCTGGAATACCGGCTTCGCGAGGAACGCGCTTCAGCTTAGTCAATCACGCCCTTCAAACCACACTCCCCACCGGCACTTTCCCCGCCAGGCCATCCGCCAGACTCGCCAACACCATCTCGCCCATCCGCGTCCGCGTTTGAACGGTGGCGCTGGCGCGATGGGGTTGCAGGACGACGGTTTCCAGAGCGAACAAGGCATCCGGCACATGGGGCTCGTCAGCGAACACATCCAGCCCCGCGCCAGCAATTGACCCTGCCCCCAGCGCTGCAACAAGGTCCGGCTCATTGACCAGGCTGCCCCGCGCCACGTTGATCAAAAAACCCTGCGCGCCCAGCGCTTCCAGCACCTTGGCGTTGATAATGCCTTTGGCTTTGTCCGCGGCTGCAGCAACGATCAGAGCGTCACTTTGCGCCGCTAATTCGACCAAATCGCCGACGAAGGTGTAAGGCACGTCGCCCATGGCGCTGAGGTCGGTGTAGCTGATGGGGCAGCCGAACGCAGCAGCGCGCGTGGCGACGGCCCGCCCTACCCGGCCCATGCCGACGATGCCGATGCGCATGCCGCTGAATTGACGCGCCAGTGGCAGCGGCACCAGCGGCGTCGCGGTCTTGGCCCATGCGCCGGCGCGCACATAACGGTCGCCTGTGCACAGCCCGCGACAGGCCGAAATCAGCAAGCCGATGGCGAGGTCGGCAACGTCTTCGGTCAGCGCGCCGATGGTGGCCGAGACACGAATGCCACGGTCCCGCGCGTAGGCCAGATCAATCGCGTCGGTGCCGACGCCATTGACCGCGATGACTTCCACATTCGGCAACTGCTCCATCACTTCGCGGGTGATGCCGGTGTGGCCGCCAGTCACCACGCCGCGAATGTTGGCGCCGTGCTCGCGCAGATAAGCAACCTTGTCGGCCTGCTGGAAGTACGGGCGAACGGTGTACAGCTCGTTCAGCCGCGCGTTGATGTCAGGAATCAGGATCGGGCTCAGCTGGAGGATTTCAGGTTTCATCGGTATCTCGCTCATCTCGAATTCGGACGGATCAACCACGGCCCACGAAGGGCATGTTGGTGGCCATGACGGTCATGTTCAGCACGTTGGCCGAGAGCGGCAGCGCGGCGATGTAACGCACGGCATCGGCGATGTGTTTGACGTCGATCATCGGCTCGATGGCGGTTGAACCATTGGCCTGACGCACGCCTTTGGTCATGCGCACCGACAGCTCGGTCAGCGCGTTGCCGATGTCGATCTGGCTGCAGGCGATATTGAATTCGCGACCGTCCAGGGCCAGGCTTTTGGTCAGGCCCAGTACTGCGTGCTTGCTGGCGGTGTACGGCCCGGTGAACGGGCGTGGCACATGGGCGGAGATCGAACCGTTGTTAATGATCCGGCCTCCTTGGGGCGACTGTTTGCGCATGAGGCCAAACGCGCCTCGGCTGCACAGGAAAACACCCGTCACGTTGGTGTCGATCACGCTCAGCCACTTCTCGATCGGCAACTCGTCCATCGGCACGGCAGGGGCGTTGACGCCAGCATTGTTGAACACCAGGTCGAGGCGGCCATACACCTCCTCGATGGTCGCGAACAGATGGTCGACACTGGCCGGATCACGCACGTCGCACGACACCGCCAACGCTTCTCGGCCTTGCTCGCGCGCCTGCGCCACCAGTTCTTCGAGGGGTTCCAGACGACGCCCGGTCACCACCACTTTGTAGCCGTCTTCAAGCAGGCCGAACGCGACGGAGCGGCCGATGCCACTGCCCGCGCCGGTGACCAGGGCAATTTTCGAAACGGATTGATCAGTCATTATTGTTCTCCTTGTTGCTCATCAAAATGCTGCGGTTCTGGGTGAGTCGCTCAGCGGCGCTCGCCCACTCTCACTTCAAATTCGCCGACGCCGTCGATGCCGCCGTTGATCACGTCGCCCGGTTGGAGCGCAGCAACGCCGGGCGGCGTGCCGGTCATGATCAGATCGCCGGCGCGCAACGTGACGGAATGGGAAAGCTGGCTGATGACTTCGCTCACCGACCAGATCTGGCTATCGAGATCGGCACGCTGACGCTCAACACCGTTGACCCTCAGCCAGATGGCGCCCTGTCGCCCGTGACCGTCGCGGCCTGCGGGGCGAATGGGCGTGATCGGCGCGGAACCGTCGAACGCCTTCGCCGGCTCCCATGGATTGCCCACCGCCTTGGCGGCCATTTGCAGATCGCGGCGGGTCAAATCAAGGCCTGCGGCGTATCCCCACACGTGATCCAGCGCGTCTTCGGCGTCGATCTCATAGCCGTCCTTGCCGATGGCGACGACCAGTTCGATCTCGTGGCAAAACTGTTCGGTCTGGGTCGGAAACGCGATCTCGCCCACCGCGTCCACAACCGATGTCGCCGGCTTCATAAAGAACGCCGGGACCTCGCGCTCGGCACTGGCTACATCGCCCCACTGGTAATTACGGCCCAGGCAAAACACCCGGCCAATGGGGAATCGCCCGTCACTGTCATGCACCGGCAGACTGCTGACTCGGGGCGGTTCAAATACAAAGTTGCTCATGGAATTCCTTATCACCGAAAGATGCTCGACCCCGTCAGATGCATTTGAGACTACGGGATCACACGGCGGGAAAGTTGGATAAAACTGTGTTTGCGCTGGACTAAAAAACTCAATATCGACGGCATTAAAAAAGGCGTATTTGCATACGCCTCTGCCCAGTACGGCATAAGTTCACACACACATTCTTGAGCGGTTACCGAGCCTTGAGCTCAATGCGATAAATGCGGCCGAGCAACAGTGAATAAGACAGCGTGCCGATACACGCCACCCCGCCGATGAACCAGAACGCCCAGGCGAAGTTGCCGGTGACGTGCAGGATTTGCCCGATGACAATGGGCGTGACGATGCCGCCGATATTGGCCGCCAGGCTGGTGATGCCCCCGGTCAGACCGATCAGCTCTTTGGGTGCGATCTCCGACACGGCCGCCCAGGAGGATGACGCGATGCCCTGTGCGAAAAAGGCGATTGTGAGCAGCGCGATGCAGACTTCATTGGAGTCGGTGAAGTTGACCAGCATGATCGACATGCCCAGCGCCGAACCCACCACCAGTGGCAGCTTGCGAGAGAAGGACAGCGAGTACCCGCGACGGATCATCCAGTCGGCGATGAACCCGGCCAGCAGTACGCCGACGGTGGCGCCAATGAACGGCAGCACTGCGAAGATGCCGACTTTGACCATGGTCAAATGCCGCTCTTCAATCAGATAGGTCGGGAACCAGGTCAGGAAAAAGTACAGCGCCGAAGTGCTGGCAAACTTGCCCAGGCAAATGGCCCAGACCTGGCGATATTTCAGCAGCTCGGCGATTTGCGCCCACTTGAATTTGTTTCTTTCCTGACTGCTTTTGACCAGGCCGCCGCCGTCTTCAATGTAAGCCAGCTCTTCCTTGCTGACCTTCTTGCAGTTCATCGGATCGCGGTACAAGTAGAGCCAGGCGATCCCGAAAACAATGCCGATAATGCCAGTGCTGTAAAAGACGTGGCGCCAGTCATAGGTCGTCGCGAGCCAGAGCAACAAACCGGTGAACAGCGCCGTGCCCAGATACTGCCCGCACACATAGATGCTGCTGGCCATGCCCCGCTCCCGCGCCGGAAACCAGACCGTGACCGCGCGGCTGTTGGCCGGGAACGCCGGGGCTTCCATCGCGCCGATCGCCAGGCGCAAACCGAACAATGAAGCGAAACCGCCAACCATGCCTTGGCACACCGTGACGGCCGACCACGAGATCAGTGAGGCACCGTAGGTGAAGCGCGAACCGAACCGGTCGGCGATGAAGCCGGCGGGCACCAAAGCGAAGGCGTAGGTCCAGGCGAAAGCGGAGAAGATCAGGCCCATTTCGACCTTGTCCAGACCGAGGTCTTTGGCCATGAAAGGCGCAGCGATGGAGATGTTGACGCGGTCGACGTAGTTGATGATCGTGGCGATCAGCAACAGCGACAGCATGAACCAGCGACGGTGGGTCATAGGTCGGGCGGGAGCGGCAGTGACTGGTGCGGCCACGACAGCATCCATCGCCTGAATATCAGGGTTGCTCGACATGAGAAGTCCTCATTGTTTTTATTGGTATCGAGTGATGACGTGCACCCCCAAGTTATCGTACGACCGGTTTTAAACAAGACGATGCTTAGAACGTTTTTGGATTTCAACAGGTGCCCGTAATGAATTGTCCAAAAAACAGCGCGCGTGCTAAAACAGCAATTAGCAACCAAAAGGGGGCGAAAATGCCTGCGCTAGAGCGGTCTGTATAAGGAGACCAGTCAGACCATTCTTGGACAAATCGACTCGCCACCACGCTGATGAAATTTTTGGATTTGGTCATACGACGACCGACAATAAGAAATACACGACGAGGAGCACTCGATGGATTCCGTCAATCGCGTACCCACCTACGGCATGCAGCAGCGCAGTGAGCGGCCGGACTTTTACATCCGCGGCAAAACCGAGGGCAAACCGGAGACCGCGCCCCATCGGCACGAATATTTTCAGATTCAAATCAACCTCGGCGGCGACACCGTGCAGCACATTGGCGGCGTGGTCCGGCCCTTCCCGCGCAACACGCTGGCGTTCATCCTCCCGCACAAATTGCATCTGATCCCGCATCCGCCGGAAGGCAATTTTCTGCTGATCAACTTTGCCCAGACCTTCCTGCTGCCCCAGTTGCAATGCGACCCGCTGGACCTCGAAGACGTGGCCATCGCCCTCGCCCCGGAGCTGTCGCCGTTCCGTTTTCAGGAGCATCTGGATTTCACGCTGGACGCCGACGACTTCGCCGAGATCGAGCATTTGCTGGGCCGGATGCGCGAGCTGGATGCGAACCGGCAGTTCGGCACGCGGGAGGTGCTCAAAGGGTGCCTGCTGCAACTGATCGGCACGGTCTGCCAGCTGTACGCCGAGCCGATCAAGCGGCTGGCCGATGACAACGCCGCCGAGCGCAGCCGCCGCGATGCATTGGCGCGGATGTCGGAGTACGTACGCAAGAACCTGGACGACCCGGACCTGAGCCTGAAAAAAGCCGCTTCAGCCGCGTTTCTGTCGCCCAACTACCTGACCCACTGGCTGCGCAAGGAAGTCGGCAAGACCTTCAGCGAACTGGTGCTGGAGCGGCGCATGCACCTGGCGCGCACGCTGCTGCTCAACGGCAGCAAACCGGTGGGGGAAGTGGCGCGGTTGTGTGGGTTTGCCGACGAGGCCTACTTCTCGCGGCGCTTCCGCCACGCCCACGGCATGCCGCCGGGGCAGTTCAGGAAACAGCGGGATTTGTAGCCTGCCAGACCCCGCTCATGCGCCGGGCAGCTTCTTAAATGGATCAGCGCCTCCCCGGCCAACTTTATCTCGGCCCCAGTGTTTCTTCTCCCCTCCAGAGCGTTAAGCTTGGCGGCATGGATGACTCCGATTATCTGCGTCTTTTGACGAGCCAGGCCGAGCAAGCCAATGCGTTTCTGTCCAATGCGCGCAAATGGGAGCGCGAGCGTTGGGTGTGCGAACGGTTGCTGCAGGGCCTGAACATTCCCCATCGCACCGACGACTTCCTGCCTGCCGGGCAAGAGCCGCCGGACGTGCTGTTTCGCGATGCGTGTTTTGAAGTGTTCTTCGTTCTGGACGAAGGCCGTCGGTTGAACGATGAATGGCGCGAAGAACTGCAACGTCGACGCAGTGCATTTTCCCTCAGCCAACTGGTGCGCCGGGAAGCCAAACCCAAACGCATCCCCGCCGCCGAATTGCTGCGGCGCCTGGCGCCAACCCTGCGCAAAAAAGCTCACAACTACAAAGAACGCGGGCTGGATCTGGGCGAACTCGACATCATCGCCTTCGCCAGCCTCAAGCGCGAGGTGCTCGACCTGAACAGCCACTTTCCGCCGCCTACCGAATATCTGCGCCAGGGCTGGCGATCACTCTCGCTGGTCGGGCCGACCTTCGCCCGGGTATTGTTCGCCCATCCGGATGCCCCGGATTTCCTGCGGACCAATTTGGGCCGCAGCGTGGTTTTTGATGTGGGAATCAGTTTATGAGTCCGTTGCAGGAATTGATCGCCGATGTACCCCAGCGTGGACGCGTGCGCTGGATCGGCGTGCGCCCGGAATCCCGTGGCGAGATGGTTGAGCTGGACGCCGTGGAAGCCCGTCGCGAAGCAGGCCTGACGGGTGATCACGCACGCCCTGGCCCGCGCAACGCCCGACAGGTGACGCTGATCCAGTGGGAGCATTTCGCCGTGGTCAGCTCGCTGATGGGCCGGGCCGAGGACAACCCGGTGTTGCCCCAGGATCTACGACGAAACATCGTGATCAGCGGCATCAACCTGTTCAGCCTGAAAAACCGACGTTTCCGCATCGGTCAGGCGATCTTCGAAACCACTGGCTGGTGCCAACCCTGCGCGCGCCTTGAGCAACGTCTCGGCCACGGCATCTTCCAGGCCGTTCGCGGCCATGGCGGAATCACCGCGCGGGTGATACAAAGCGGCATCGTGCGTCTGGATGATGTTTTGTGTATCGAGCCAATCGAACCGAGCGTCCAGGACTTTAACGCAGCCAACAGCGCCGTTTCCTGATCCGGGTCAATAGTGATAAAGAGCCTCAAATGATCAGCCGCCTGAAACCTGCCGACACCGCGCGTGTCGAAGCGTACGTTCGAGCCCCCCGCCCAAGTCGAGCGCCGGCCTTTTTGGCGTTGGCGGCTCCTTGTGGTGGTGCTTGGACCGGGCCCTTTTTGAGCCATTTACAGAGCAATCTGACGCTATGAGCTGCCTTGCGCTCGCGCGGATTGCGCTGACACAGAATTCCTTAAACCTTATGAGATATCCCCATGACCCATCGTATTGTGATTGTCGGCGGAGGCGCTGGCGGTCTGGAGCTGGCTACCCGTCTGGGTAAAACCCTGGGCAAGAAAGGCACCGCCAGCGTCACGCTGGTCGACGCCAACCTGACCCACATCTGGAAACCGCTGCTGCACGAGGTGGCCGCCGGGTCGCTCAACTCCTATGAGGACGAGCTGAACTACGTGGCGCAAGCCAAGTGGAACCACTTTCAGTTCCAGATGGGTCGCATGACCGGTCTGGATCGGGAGAACAAGCAGATCCACCTGGCCGAAACCCTCGACGAAAACGGCAATGAGCTGGTCCCGGCGCGCAGCCTGGATTACGACTCACTGGTGATTTCCGTGGGCAGTACGACCAATGATTTCGGCACCAAAGGCGCGGCAGAACACTGCCTGTTCCTTGACACCCGCAAGCAGGCCGAGCGCTTCCATCAGCAATTGCTCAATCGCTATCTGCGTGCCCACGCCAGCCAGAATGATGCGGCCGAAGAGATCAACGTCGCCATCGTCGGTGCCGGGGCCACGGGTGTCGAGCTGGCTGCGGAACTGCACAACGCGGCCCACGAACTGGCGGCCTACGGGCTGGGCCAGATCAAGCCGGAAAATCTGCGTATCACGGTGATCGAGGCCGGCCCGCGCGTCTTGCCGGCATTGCCGGAACGCATTGGCGGACCGGTGCACAAGACGCTGGAAAAACTGGGCGTCACGGTGCTGACCAATTCGGCGGTCAGCGAGGTGACGGCTGACAGCCTGGTGACTGCGACCGGTCAGGTGATTCCTGCAACGCTGAAGGTCTGGGCGGCGGGCATCCGCGCTCCGGCATTTCTGGAAGGCATCGCCGGCCTTGAGACCAATCGCATCAACCAGCTGCAAGTGCGTCCGACGCTGCAGACCTCCCGCGACGACAATATCTTCGCTTTTGGTGACTGCGCGGCCTGCCCGCAAAAAGGCACTGACCGCAACGTCCCGCCCCGTGCGCAAGCGGCGCATCAACAGGCATCGTTGCTGGTGAAGTCGCTGAAGCTGCGCATCGAGGGCGGCACGCTGCCCGAGTATCGCTACAAGGACTATGGCTCGCTGATTTCGCTGTCGAAGTTCTCGGCAGTCGGCAATCTGATGGGCAACCTGACCGGTAGCGTCATGCTTGAAGGCTGGCTGGCACGCATGTTCTACGTTTCGCTGTACCGCATGCACCAGATGGCGCTTTACGGCATGTTCCGCACGCTGATGCTCATGCTGGGCAGCCGAATCGGTCGCGGCACCGAGCCACGGATGAAGCTGCACTAAGGCTGAGTCCTGCAGGTCCGCCGCGCCAATGCGGCGGGCCTCATTCCCCCCCATTCCACACGCCCGGCTTACCGGGCGGGCGCGAGAGTGCGCGCCCGTTACGGCATCACCCGCCCTTTGCCCAAATGCTTAGCCTTGTACATCCAGCGGTCGGCCTCGCGCATGAGTTCGTCCGGGGCTTTGCCGGAGCCGGGTTCGTACATGGAAAAGCCGATGCTGGCGTTGCTGCAAATGACATCGCCTTTGATCGTGAGGGGCTGTGCAATCGCGACGAGGAGTTTCTGACCCACTTCGCGCGCTTCTTCCACGCCCGGCGTGATGCCTTCGAGAATCACGATAAATTCGTCACCGGCCAGCCGCACCAGGCTGTCGGTCCTGCGGATGCAGCTCTGCAAACGTGTGGCGATAGCGCGCAGCAGATCATCACCGGCATCGTGCCCGTAACTGTCGTTGATGACTTTGAATCCATCCAGGTCAATGAACATCAGCGCCATTTGCAATCTGGAGCGATCCGCCCGCGCCTGAGCGATCGGCAACAGCGAGTCCAGCGCGCGGCGATTGTGCAGACCGGTCAGGGAGTCATGTCGGGCCTCCTGCTCTAGCTCCTTGCGCGCCTGAATGTTCTGGATGATCGAAATGAAATATTCCAGCTCTCCTGCTTCGGACAGCTTTTTCGTGACGCTCAGATTGACCCAAACCGCTCTGCCGTCTTTGCGCAGGTAACGCTTCTCCATCTGGTAGCTGTTGATTTCACCGACGCTCAGCTGATGCAGCATCTCAAGATCACTGCCCAGATCGTCGGGGTGGGTGATGTCCTGAAACGTCAGGTGCTTGAGCTCATCGGGCGCGTAGCCAAGGACATCGCACAGCGCGGCGTTGACGCTGATCCAGCCACCGTCCGGCGCGACCAGCGCAATGCCTACCGACGCCAGCTCGAACATCGAGCGATAGCCCGCCTCACTGGCCTGAAACAAGGCCTCGGAGCGATTCTTCTGAATCCGCGTCAGCATCAGGTTTTCCCGCAGCTGCATTTCCCGGCTGACGATCTCGGCCAGGTCGTGGAGGATGGACAGCTCGTCTGGGGTGAGGATTCTGGGCTGCGCGTCAATGGCGCAAAGCGTGCCCACGGCAAAGCCCTGGCTGGTGCGTATGGGTACGCCAGCATAAAAACGGATATGGGGATCGCCTGTGACCAGTTGGTTGTCGCAGAAACGCGCGTCTTCGACCGCATCGGGCACCACAAGCTCGGTGGCCTCAAGGATGGCGTGCGTACAGAACGCGAGCTCCCGCGGCAACTCTGTCGCTTCAAGCCCTACTCGGGACTTGAACCACTGACGGTCCTGATCCACCAGCGATATCAGAGCGATCGGCACGTTCAGCACTTGCGCCACCAGACGAGTGATCCGGTCTAGGGCGACCTCGGGGGGAGTGTCGAGAACTTCGAGAAGATGCAGCGCTTCAAGTCGCTGTTGCTCGAATGGAGGAGTTGGCGACTTCATATAACGGCCGATCCTGAAAAGACTGCCTGAAGTTTATACCGGGCCTCATGAGTCCGCACCCGGAGCGACGTGTAAATAACGGGCTTGGCCGCCGCGATTGATCAACCTGCCGATGAAGAAAATCTGTCACGTCTTGTCATAAAAACGTGCTGTTTGCTGTGATCCCATCAACGCATCTCACCCCGATGTCGCTTGATTACAGGAAGTCATCCATGTTGCAGCTCTCACGACTGATGCTGGCCGCAGGCCTCGGCATCGCGCTCAATCTATCCATGGCCGCCACGGCAGGCGCAGCGTCCGAGGTCACCGGCGCCGGCTCCACGTTCATTTATCCGGTGCTGTACAAATGGGCGACCGACTACAACCAGAAGACTCAGATCAAGGTCAATTATCAGTACATCGGCTCTGGCGCGGGCATTGCCCTGATAAAGGAAGGCGCCGTGGATTTCGGCGCGACTGACCGCCCGATGAACTCGGCAGACCTCCAAACTTTCGGCCTGCAGCAGTTCCCTTCTGTGATCGGCGGCATTGTTCCTGTCATCAACGTCGCCTCGGTCAAACCGGGGACCCTGAAATTCACAGGCCCGGTGCTTGCCGACATCTACCTGGGCAAAATCAGCAAATGGAATGACCCTGCCCTCGCCGCCCTGAACCCGGGCGTGAAATTGCCTGACGCGAAAATCAGCGTGGTGTATCGCTCGGATGATTCCGGCACCACGTTCAACTGGGTCAGTTACCTGGCGAAGGTCAGCCCGCAATGGAAGAACCAGCTTGGCGCAGGCGCGTCGGTGAAGTGGCCGGTGGGCATGGGCAGCAAAGGCAGCGAAGGCGTGGCGACGTACGTGAAGCAGGTGCCAAACTCGATCGGCTACGTCGAGTACGCCTACGTCAAACAGCAGAAGTTGAATTATGGGCTGCTGCAGAATGCTGCCGGCACGTTCGTGACGCCGAGCACCGAAAGCTTTCAGGCGGCAGCGGCCACAGCAGACTGGAAAAACGCGAAGGATTTCGACCTGTCGATGCTCGACGCGCCGGGGGAAAACGCTTATCCGATTACCGCCGCGACGTTCATCGTGATGTACAAGCAGCCCAAGGACGTTGATCGTCAGAAGACCGTTCAGGATTTTTTTCGCTGGACGCTGGAGAGCGGGCAGGAACACGCACGCTCGCTCGACTTCGCACCGATCCCCGATGACCTGAAAAATCAGATCGAAGCTTATTGGGCTAACCCGCCCAAGGCTCAGTAAATGCCAGAAACGAAAAAAGCGTCCCGAAGGACGCTTTTTTGTGGCTTCAGCGCGGGTGGCGCTTCAGCGGTATTTTCTGCCCGGATACAGCTGGGGCGAAAATGGTCGGGGTAAGGGGATTCGAACTCCTGACATCCTGCTCCCAAAGCAGGCGCGCTACCGGACTGCGCTATACCCCGTTGAAACATTGAAAACACCCTAAGGTATTTTCAGAGCGGGTGACGCGAATGGCGTCACTCCCTAAGATCCAACCCGATGAAGCCAGGTCAAAAATGGTGGGTCGTGTGGGATTCGAACCTACGACCAATTGGTTAAAAGCCAACTGCTCTACCAACTGAGCTAACGACCCAAATAATGGTCGGGGTAAGGGGATTCGAACTCCTGACATCCTGCTCCCAAAGCAGGCGCGCTACCGGACTGCGCTATACCCCGACGGTACTACCTCTTGAAATTGGCTCCGTGACCAGGACTCGAACCTGGGACCCAATGATTAACAGTCATTTGCTCTACCGACTGAGCTATCACGGAACGATCTTTTCAAATCTATCAATTTCAGATGCAGCGTTTGACGCGCTTCAACACAACAAATTCAGTAAATCTTCACCAGACGAATCTGGCACTTACCTCACTGAACCTACTGCATTTTCAGCCTCTTCGACCTGTTTGCATCGCTGCGTTCACGTCTCTGAGGCGCGCTATTCTACATTTCCAGAAACACCTGTCAACCCTCTAAATTGCTTTCAAGACAATGATTTGCGATTTTTTTGTGGATCGTCCTCAAGCCCCCGAAAATCCTGCGGTTCAGTGAATAAATCACGGCGCATAAAAAAGGGCTCCCACCAGGAGAGCCCTTCTGCGCCTCTATATAGAAGCGGAGATCAGCCGAAGACGATCTCGTCGTCCTGCACCGTGCCTCTGATGCTGGTGCCGGGCATGAAGCCACCCGACAGGATCAACTGAGCCAGCGGGTTTTCGATCCAGCGCTGGATCGCTCGTTTGAGCGGACGCGCGCCGTACACAGGGTCGTAGCCGACGGCGATCAGCTTGTCCATCGCCTCGGTGGACAGTTCCAGGCGCAGATCGCGCTCCGCCAGACGCTGACGCAGACGGCCCAACTGGATCTCGGTGATGCCGGCGATCTGGTCGCGAGCCAGCGGTTCGAAGATCACCACTTCGTCGACCCGGTTGATGAACTCCGGACGGAAGTGCGTGGTGAGCGCATCCATGACCGCTGCGCGCTGCCCTTCCCGATCGCCCACCAGCTCCTGAATGCGAGCCGAGCCCAGGTTGGAGGTCATGACGATCACGGTATTACGGAAATCCACCGTACGCCCGTGACTGTCGGTCAAACGCCCGTCTTCGAGCACTTGCAGCAGGACGTTGAAGACGTCCGGGTGCGCTTTCTCGACTTCGTCCAGCAGGATGACCGAGTAAGGCTTGCGGCGTACCGCTTCGGTCAGATAGCCACCCTCTTCGTAACCGACATAGCCAGGGGGCGCGCCGATCAGACGAGCCACGGAATGCTTCTCCATGAACTCGGACATATCGATCCGCACCATCGCCTCTTCGGTGTCGAACAGGAACTCCGCCAGCCCCTTGCACAGCTCGGTCTTACCCACACCGGTTGGGCCGAGGAACATGAACGAGCCGCTCGGGCGGTTAGGGTCCGACAGCCCGGCACGCGACCGGCGCACAGCGTTGGCCACCGCGACGACCGCTTCGTTCTGCCCGATCACGCGCTGGTGCAGCAGCTCTTCCATTTTCAGCAGCTTGTCACGCTCGCCTTCGAGCATCTTCGACACCGGAATGCCCGTCCACTTGGACACGACTTCGGCAATCTCTTCCTCGGTCACCTTGCTGCGCAGCAGCTGGTTCTCCGGCTTGCCGTGCTGGTCGACCATCTGCAGGCTGCGCTCCAGATCGGGAATCACGCCGTACTGCAATTCAGCCATGCGGTTGAGGTCACCCTTACGCCGCGCCGCTTCCAGTTCCTGGCGAGACTGCTCGATCTTCTGCTGAATCTGCGCAGAGCCGGTCACTTCAGCTTTTTCGGAAGTCCAGATTTCTTCGAGGTCGGCGTACTCCCGCTCAAGGCGCTGGATCTCTTCCTGGAGTTTTTCCAGGCGCTTGATCGCGGCCTCGTCGTCTTCCTTCTTCAGCGCCTGCGCTTCTACCTTCAACTGGATCAGGCGACGCTCAAGACGGTCGAGCACTTCCGGCTTGGAGTCGATCTCCATACGAATGCGGCTGGCCGCTTCGTCGATCAGGTCGATAGCCTTGTCCGGCAGCTGCCGATCGGTGATGTAGCGATGGCTGAGTTTGGCCGCCGCAATGATCGCGCCGTCGGTGATCGCCACCTTGTGGTGAACCTCATAGCGCTCTTTCAAGCCGCGCAGGATGGCGATGGTGTCTTCTTCACTCGGTTCATCCACCAGCACTTTCTGGAAGCGACGTTCGAGAGCGGCGTCCTTCTCTATATATTGGCGGTACTCATTGAGCGTCGTGGCGCCCACGCAATGCAGCTCGCCACGGGCCAGCGCCGGCTTGAGCATGTTGCCGGCGTCCATCGAGCCTTCGGCCTTGCCGGCACCGACCATGGTGTGCAGTTCGTCGATGAACAGAATGATCTGCCCTTCCTGCTTCGATAGTTCATTGAGCAGGCCTTTCAGGCGCTCTTCAAACTCGCCACGGAACTTGGCGCCCGCGATCAGCGCGCCCATGTCCAGGGACAGCAGACGCTTGCCACGCAAGCCGTCCGGCACTTCGCCGTTGATGATGCGCTGAGCAAGGCCTTCGGCGATGGCGGTTTTACCCACGCCAGGCTCACCGATCAATACCGGGTTGTTCTTGGTCCGGCGTTGCAGCACCTGGATGGTCCGACGGATCTCATCGTCTCGGCCAATCACCGGGTCAAGCTTGCCTTCCTCGGCGCGCTTGGTCAGGTCGACGGTGTACTTGTCCAGCGCCTGACGGGATTCTTCCGCGTTCGGGTCGTTGACAGCATCGCCGCCACGCAGGTTGCTGATGGCGTTTTCCAGGGCTTTCTTGCTGACACCCTGGCCGAGCAGCAGCTTGCCGAGCTTGCTGTTCTCGTCCATGGCGGCGAGCAACACCAGCTCGCTGGAGATGAACTGATCGCCTTTTTGCTGAGCCAGACGATCGGCCTGATTCAACAGGCGCGCCAGATCCTGCGACATGTTCACGTCGCCAGTCGGGTTCTGGATCTTCGGCAGTTGGTCAAGCTCTTTGGTCAGCGCGGTGCGCAGGCTATTGATGTCGAAGCCCACTTGCAGCAACAAAGGCTTGATCGAACCGCCCTGCTGTTCAAGCAGCGCCTGCATCAAGTGCGCAGGCTCGATGGCCGGATGGTCCAGGCCCACCGCCAGTGATTGAGAATCTGAAAGAGCGAGTTGCAATTTGCTGGTTAAACGGTCAATACGCATGGGTCACCTTCCTAAATGGGCAGGCCGGAGTAATGAACACACCTAATAAAGAAAACCTGCCAGATGGTTCTTTACATGCGGCCGATTAGGCAGGATTCAAGCGCTGACGGGTTGACATGGATCAACATTAGCTTGAAGGAAGGAATTCAGAAGGAATTAGTGCGGGAGCGCGGAGGCTACCGGGCTTCGAGCCAGACAAGCGAGGCGAACCGTCCGGTGCGTGCGCCACGGCGATAGGAGAAGAATCGCTCATCGTTGTAGGTTGAGAGGCCGCCGCCATACACCGCTGTCACGCCGTGGGCGGCCAGACGCAGGCGAGCCAACTGGTAGATATCGGCCATGAACTTGCCAGCGTTGGCGCTCGGCACGAACGCATCGGCCGTCTGGGGGTGCGTCGCCATGAAGGCTTCGCGCACTTCGGGACCGACTTCGAATGCCTGCGGCCCGATGGCAGGGCCAAGCCAGACCAGGATGTCGGAGGGCGCATCGGCAAAACTGTCCACCGTCGCCTCAAGCACGCCCGCCGCCAGACCGCGCCAGCCCGCATGGGCAGCGGCGACCTGAGTGCCCGCTTTGTTGCAGAACAGTGCCGGCAAGCAATCGGCCGTCATGATGGTGCAGGCCACCCCCGGGGTTTTGCTCCAACTTGCATCAGCCTCAAGCACTTCTGCCGGCGCGGCCTCGACCACGTTGACGCCATGAACCTGCTTCAACCATGCAGGCTGGATATTCAGGCGCGAGGTGAGTGCGGAACGGTTGTGCGCAACGGTCGCTGGATCGTCGTTAACGTGATCACCCAGATTGAAGCTGTCGAACGGCGTCGCGCTGACTCCGCCCGATCGCGTCGTGACGCACGCATCGACACCCGCCGGCGCAGGCCAGTCGGGAATCAGCCAGTCCGTCACGCTCTCAGTCATCCGATGAACGCTTCGCGGTCTTGCTTGAGCAGCGTCAGCAACCAGACAAAGTCGTCTGGCAGCGGCGATTCCCAGCTCATGCGCTTACCGGTCGTCGGATGATCCAGTTCAAGGAAACGCGCATGCAGCGCCTGACGCGGGAAATGTTTCAGCGATTCGACCATGGTGACACTGGCCGCAGGCGGGATCCGGAAACGACCGCCGTAGGCAGGGTCGCCGACCAGCGGGAAGTTGATGTGGGCCATGTGCACACGGATCTGGTGGGTACGCCCGGTTTCCAGCTTGACCCGCACGTGGGTGTGCGAACGGAAACGCTCCAGAACCCGGTAATGGCTGACGGCAGGCTTGCCGCCTTCCATGACCGCCATGCGCTGACGCTGCTGACCATGACGACCGATCGGTGCGTTGATCTTGCCGCCCGAGGTCACCACGCCGATGACGATGCACTCATAAATGCGGCTAACGCTGCGATTCTGAAGTTGGGTGACCAACTGCGTCTGCGCCTGAATGGTCTTGGCGACCACCATCAGGCCGGTGGTGTCCTTGTCCAGGCGGTGCACGATGCCGGCACGCGGGACATTGATGATGTCCGGCACATGGTGCAGCAAGGCATTGAGCAGGGTGCCGTCGGCGTGACCCGCTGCCGGATGCACAACCAGACCGGACGGCTTGTTGATCACCAGGATCTGGTCGTCTTCGTAGACGATGTCGAGCTCGATGTCCTGCGCGATCCACTCGCCCTGGGCTTCCTGCTCGGCTTTGAGGAGCAGAACGGCGCCACCATGCACGATGTCACGCGGGCGCAACGCGCCTCCGTCCACAGTCAGGCGACCGTCTTTGATCCAGGCGGAAAGGCGCGAGCGCGAGTGCTCTGCGAATAGTTGGGCGGCGACTTGGTCGAGGCGTTGACCGCCCAATTCGGACGGCACCTCTGCGCGGAGTTCTATGATCTCAGACATGCTCAAACTAGGAGGTGGCACTGGCCTTTGGTTTCGGCTGTGCGCTTGTGGTTAAATACGGCGTCTTTTGTCCCGGGGGTTCCACGGGGCGCCCATCATAACAGGACGGTCCTGCGCAAGACAGCAGGCCGTTATAGGGACGCAAGCCGCCATGCAAGTGAAACACCTGCTGCTGATAGCCATCCTCGGACTTACTGTTGCCTGTTCTTCGAAGAAAGAAGTCATCGACGAAAACCTCAGTGAAGTCGAGCTGTACCAGCAGGCGCAGGCCGATCTGGACAACAACAGCTATAACAGCGCCACCGAGAAGCTCAAGGCGCTGGAGTCGCGTTATCCGTTCGGTCGCTACGCTGACCAGGCGCAACTCGAGCTGATCTACGCCAACTACAAGAATGGCGAGCCGGAAGCTGCCAAATCGGCGGCCGAGCGTTTCATTCGTCTGCACCCGCAACACCCGAACGTCGACTACGCCTATTACCTCAAGGGCCTGACCTCGTTCGACCAGGACGTCGGCATCATCGCCCGCTTCCTGCCGCTGGATCAGACCAAGCGTGACCCGGGCGCCGCTCGCGATTCGTACAACGAGTTCGCTCAGCTGACCAGTCGTTACCCGAACAGCCGCTACGCCCCTGACGCCAAGCAGCGCATGATTTACCTGCGCAACCTGCTGGCGGCCTACGAGATACACGTTGCCGACTACTACCTGACCCGTCAGGCCTACGTCGCAGCCGCCAACCGCGGTCGTTACGTGGTTGAGAACTTCCAGGAAACCCCATCGGTCGGTGACGGCCTGGCGGTCATGGTCGAGGCCTATCAGCGCCTGCACCTGGACGACCTGGCTGACACCAGCCTGCAAGTCCTGAAAACCAACTACCCGGATCACCCGCAACTGGTCGACGGCAAGTTCGAAGCGCGCACGGCAGAAGCCGACAACCGCTCGTGGCTGTCCAAGGCGACGTTGGGCCTGATCGAAAGCCGTCCGCCGTTGCCGCCAGGACAAACCCGCGCCAACCAGGACGTGATCAAGCAGTACCAGGACGCCAAGGAAGCCATCCCTGCCGACCTGTTGCCTGAGAACCAGTCGGCTGACGAAGAGAAGAAAAACAATGACGACGACGGCACGCCGAAAAGCCGCTCGATCTTCAGCTACATGACCTTTGGCCTGTTCGACTGATTCCCTGCCAAGCGTCAGCTGAAAAAGGCCCTTCGGGGCCTTTTTTCATGCCTGACCGTTTTCCGACAGCATCCGGCGATGGAGATGACTGTGCGCCCGACACCCGCTTGGCTACACTGCGCGCTCTTCACTTCATAAGCTGACAGACATGATTCGCTTGATTATGTGGATCGCCCTGATCGTGGCGGCCATCTGGTTCTTCAAACGCCTGACCAAAGGCCCTGCCCCACGCCCGAAACCCGCAACGCCTGAACTCGACGCTGCGCCCATGGTGCGTTGCGCGCAATGTGGCGTGCACGTCCCTCAAGATCGCGCGCTGAGCCAGAACCAGAAATGGTATTGCACCGAAGCGCACCGTTTGCAGGGTCCCGCTGCACGTGACCGCTGACAGCCTTTCGCTGACGACACCTCAGGCACAACGCATCCTGCGGCTGTATCACCTCTATCGTCTGAGCATCGGCGTGCTGCTGGTGCTGCTGATCTCCAGCAGCCTGGATGCCGAACTGCTGGAGCTGGCCGATATCGAGCTGTTCCGGATCGGCTGTTGGCTGTATCTGGTGTTCAACATCCTCGTCGTGGTGCTGCTCGAACGCCCAAGCCGCCAGGGGCAACTGTTCTCCCTGGCCATGGCCGATACGCTGATGCTGGCGGCACTGTTCTATGCCGGGGGCGGGGCGCCGAGCGGCATTGGCAACCTGATCATTGCGTCGGTGGCGATCAGCAATGTGCTGCTGCGCAAACGAACCGGGCTGCTGATTGCCGCGCTGTCAGCCATCGGCATCATTTACCTGACCTTCTACATCAGCTATCACAAGCCCTCTGCCGCCAATCATTTCGTGCAGGCCGGCTCGCTGGGTGCCCTGTGCTTTGCGGCGGCCCTGCTGGTCCAGGCCCTCTCACGCCGGCTGCAGCTCAGCGAAGACATCGCCGAACGCCGCGCCGCTGACGTCGACAACCTTGAAGAGCTCAACGCATTGATCCTGCAGCGCATGCGGACCGGCATTTTGGTGCTCGACGAAGAACACAAGGTGCTGCTGGCCAACCAGAGCGCGCTGAATCTGCTGGGCCACGAGCGCCTGCTGGGCGAAATCATCGATGTTTACTCGCCGCAGTTGGTCGAGCGCCTGGGTCAGTGGATGGCCAACCCGTCCATGGCACCGCGCAGCATCACCACCTCGGCCATTGGCCCGGTGCTGCGTCCGGGGTTCATCGCCCTGGCGCGCGGCAGTCATCGCCATACGTTGGTATTTCTCGATGACCTGTCGCAGATTTCCCAACAGGCCCAGCAGCTCAAACTGGCCGCGCTGGGCAGACTGACCGCCGGTATCGCCCACGAGATCCGCAACCCGCTGGGCGCCATCAGTCACGCCGCCCAACTGCAGCTGGAATCCGAGGAACTGACCGTTCCGGACCGGCGTCTCAGTCAAATCATTCACGATCAATCGCGGCGGATGAATCTGGTGATCGAGAACGTTCTGCAGTTGTCTCGTCGACGTCAGACCGAGCCCCATCTGCTCGACCTCAAGCAGTGGCTCGAGGCGTTCGTCCGCAACCTTGGCGATGAGCTGACGGCGGGACAAAGCGTGCATCTGGACATCGGTGCAGGCGTGCTCAGTACGCAGATGGACGCGGAACAGTTGCAGCAAGTGATGAGCAATCTGGTGCAAAACGGTTTGCGCTATAGCGGCCAGCTGCACGAACACGCGCAAGTTTGGCTAAGGTTGTTTCAAGCACCGTTCAGCGAACTGCCGACGCTGGAAGTTCTTGACGACGGGCCGGGCGTTGCCGAAGAGCATCTCGCGAAAATCTTCGAGCCCTTCTTCACCACCGAAAGCAAAGGAACCGGCCTGGGCCTGTACCTGTCGCGCGAACTGTGCGAAAGCAATCAGGCGAGCCTCAATTACACACCACGGGAAGGTGGCGGAAGCTGCATGCGAATTACCTTCGCCCATCCGTTCAAGCTGAGCTGAACATGAGCCCACGGCAAAAAATTCTGATCGTCGACGATGAGCCGGACATTCGTGAGTTGCTGGAAATCACGCTCGGACGAATGAAGCTAGACACCCGCAGCGCGCGAAACGTCAAGGAAGCCCAAGAGTGGCTGGCCCGCGAAGCGTTCGACCTGTGCCTGACCGACATGCGCCTGCCCGATGGCAATGGCCTGGAGCTGGTGCAGCACATTCAAAAGCGCCACAACCAGGTGCCGGTGGCGATGATCACCGCCCACGGCAGCCTCGACACAGCGATCCATGCCCTGAAAGCCGGCGCGTTCGATTTTCTGACCAAGCCTGTCGACCTGACGCGATTGCGTGAGTTGGTGACGAGCGCTCTGCGCCTGCGTATTGCGCCTGCTGAAGACAACCGCATCGATAACCGCCTGCTCGGCAGCTCGCCACCGATGCAGGCGCTGCGCAAGCAAATCGCCAAACTGGCCCGCAGCCAGGCGCCGATTTACATCAGTGGCGAATCGGGCAGCGGCAAAGAATTGGTAGCCCGGTTGATTCATGAGCAAGGCCCGCGCGCCGAACAGCCGTTCGTGCCGGTCAACTGTGGCGCAATCCCGTCAGAGCTTATGGAAAGCGAATTCTTCGGGCACCGCAAAGGCAGCTTCACCGGCGCCCACGAAGACAAGCCCGGGCTGTTTCAGGTTGCGAACGGCGGGACCCTGTTTCTCGATGAAGTGGCTGACCTGCCGCTGGCGATGCAAGTGAAACTGCTCCGCGCGATCCAGGAAAAATCCGTTCGCGCCATCGGCGGCCAGCAGGAGCAAGTGGTGGACGTTCGCGTGCTGTGTGCCACCCACAAGGACCTCAATCAGGAAGTGGCGGCCGGGCGTTTCCGTCAGGATTTGTACTACCGGCTGAACGTCATCGAGCTCCGCGTACCGCCCTTGCGCGAGCGCCGCGAAGACATCGAAGAGATCGCCAACAGCGTGCTGCGTCGCCTGACTGAATCCGCCGGCGAGCCTGCCACCCTCCTCCCGCCCCATGCGCTGGCGGCGCTCAAGGGCTATCGTTTTCCTGGCAATGTGCGCGAGCTGGAAAACATGCTCGAACGGGCGTACACGCTGTGCGAAGACGATCAGATCAACACCGCAGACCTGCGCCTGGCCGAGCCGTCACGCCCCACCGAGCAAGACGGCCCGAGCCTGGCCGACATCGATAATCTGGAAGACTATCTGGAAAGCATCGAACGCAAGCTCATCCTGCAAGCGCTGGAAGAAACCCGCTGGAATCGCACGGCGGCCGCGCAGCGTTTGAATTTGACCTTCAGGTCGATGCGCTATCGGTTGAAGAAGTTGGGGTTGGAGTGATGAATTCGACGACGTAGGCTTGATAAGTCCCAAAAAGGGACCTATCGTTCCCTTTTTGAGACTTATCCAGACAAATCCCTATGAACATCGGCGATGCGCTCTTCACCACGACTCAGCAACGAGTGCTGGGCCTGCTCTTCGGCAATCCGGAGCGGAGTTTCTATACCAACGAAATCAGTCGCTGGGCCCAGGTCGGCAAAGGCAGCACAACTCGTGAGCTGGAGAAATTGCACTCAGCAGGTTTGCTGACCGCAACCCGCCAAGGCAACCAAATCCATTATCAGGCGAATTCTGAAAGTCCGGTGTACCCCGAACTGGTTGGCCTTGTGCGCAAAACATTCGGCATCGCCGATCACCTCCGAGTGGAGTTGTTGCCTTTCGCAGACCAGATTCAGCGAGCGTTTATTTACGGCTCGGTTGCGAAAGGGACCGCAAACACATCCAGCGACATAGATCTGATGCTGATCGGTGAAGGCGTCAGCTACAGCGAAGTGATGGAGCGTATGATCCCGCTCGAAGAGATGCTGGGCAGACCCATCAACCCGACGCTCTACACGCCATCGGACTGGAAAGCGAAGCTCGCCACAGGCAACAGCTTTGTGACCCGAGTGGCAGAGCAGGAGAAGATCGACATCATCGGAAGCGATTAGGGAGAACCCACGGAATGGGCAACGAGCCTTTGGCGAACTTGGTACGCACCGGGGGATTGAAAGCCGAGCCTGCTGACAAGAACGAATGTATCGGACTGGTCCGCTCGGCGCTTGATAGGCTGTTGGACGCTCATAATTCCGCGCTTTCATACGCCAGCCGTTTTGATCTGGCCTATAACGCTGCACACGCACTGGCGCTGGCGGCAATGCGCCTGAAAGGATACCGGTCAGACCGCCGCTATCTCGTGTTTCAGTGCCTTCCACACACGCTGAATCTGGATAAAGTGCGGGTAAGGCTCTTTGCGCTTTGCCACGAGCGCAGAAACCTCGCTGAATACGAAGGCTACATGGATATCGATGATGCGCTGCTCGCGGAGCTACTCACGAGTACCGAAGCACTTCGAGGCCTACTGGCGTCGGAGATGGCCGCTCATGGTTTCAGTCTCCCCTCTGGCGCATAAGGCGCCGCATCAATAATCGGCCTTTCCCCCACCAGCAAATCCGTCAGTAACTGACACGACGCCGGCGCCAGCACCAAGCCGTTGCGGTAGTGGCCGCAGTTGAGCCACAAGCCTTGATGATTCGGCACAGGGCCGATGAAAGGAATGCCGTCAGGCGATCCCGGCCGCAGCCCTGCCCAGTGCCCGACCACGTGCGCATCCGCCAGAGCCGGGATCAGTTCGATCGCCGAAGCTTTCAGGCTTTCCAGAGCATTTTCAGTGGGTGTCTTATCAAAACCTTCGTGTTCGAGCGTGCTGCCGATGAGGATATGTCCGTCACGCCGGGGGATGGCGTAACGGCCTTTGGCGAGGATCATGCTCGGCAGAAAGTCGGCGGCGCACTTGTAGAGGATCATCTGCCCTTTAACCGGTTCGACGGGCAGCGCCAGCCCCAGCTTGCCGAGCAGATCGCCGCTCCATGCGCCTGCCGCCAGCACAACGCTGTCGCCGAGCACATCGCCCTCGTCTGTCGTGACTCCCAGTACGCGATCACCTTCGCGCACAAAGTCGATGACCTGGCAGTGCTCGCGAATCACCACATTGGACAACGCCAGCAGTGCCGCCTTAAGCGACTTGACCAGGCGCGGGTTGCGCACGTTGGCGACGTCGGCCATGTGCACCGCACGTGAATATCCGCCGCCCATGACGGGAACGGCGTCGTACACCGCAGAAATATCCACCGATGTCAGCGGACGATTCATAAGCGCCGCCCACTTGAGGGCCTCGGCTTCGTCGTCCAGATCCAGCCAGTAAAGGCCAGTCTTGTGTACTTGCGGGTCGATGCCGGTCATTGCCAGCAAGCGCTCGGCGAGCTGTGGGTAAAAATCCTGGGACCAGTGCGAGAGTGCCGTTACGGCCGGGCTGTAGCGCCACGGGTAGAGCGGCGACACGATGCCGCCGCCGGCCCATGAGGATTCCTGACCGACTTCGGAACGGTCGATCAGCGTTACGCTTCGGACTTTGGAGGCGAGGTTGAAGGCGGTCAGGAGGCCGATGACGCCGCCGCCGATGATAATGATGTGTTGCCTGGACATGCTGAACCCAACCACCCACGGATAATATGCGCCGCAGTCCGCTCGTCAGATAGCAATCAACCTGACGCGAAAGCGGCCGAAGAAATACTGTATGCCACCGGTCCGCCGAAAATTCCCGGACATCTACTACTTAGCGACTTCGGAGCTGCGTAGTATCACCATATTTCAACGCAAAAAATGGAATTTCCTTGATGGATCTCAGCTCTGGTCTAACGCGCCCGAATCCGCGTCGCAGCTGGCAATGTCCTGACAAGGGCATGAGCGGCGGGTTTACGTTGATCGAGTTGATCGTGACCGTGGTAATCGTCGGTATTTTCGCGGCCATTGCGGTGCCGAGTTTCGTTGGCTTGATTCACCGAAGTAACGTGAGGGCCGGGGCCGATGAGCTGTATGACCTGCTGCAATACGCTCGGGGCGAAGCGGTGACCCGAAGCATGGTTGTGACCATTGCTGCCCCCGGAAGCAGTAGCGCCAACTGGGCTGGGGATCTCTCGGTTAAAACGACTCAGCAAACGCTGAGACAGATTGGCGCCTCTGGGCTGCAGGCCGGTATCACTATTGCTACCGCAGTGGGCAGCATTGCTTTCTCGCCGACGGGCACGTCATCTGCGACTACCTGCTTCCAGGTTTCATACGCCAGTGACGCCTCCGTTACACCGCAATTTATCTCCGTGCAGTCCAGCGGACGGGTAACACCTCCCGCCTCGACGCGCCCTGGAGGGTGCTGATGGACGCTGGCTTCGCGCCCGGTCGTTCAGCGGGTTTCAGCATGATCGAAGTCCTGGTCAGCCTGCTCATCACTGTGGTGGGCGTGCTTGGGATGGTTGCCCTGCAAAGCAAGGCCATTCCCTACACTCAGGATTCTGTCCAGCGCAATACTGCGATCATGCTGGTGGACGATCTCGTCGAAATCATTCGCAGCGCACCCGCGGATTGCACCACCGCCAACTCATGCCTGAAGGCGCCGGGCTCTGCGTTTCCGGATCCCGCTGCGGACTGCACACCGTCACCTTCAGCGCTTTCCGAGCAGATCGGTTGCTGGGCATCACGTGCACGCACCCTGTTGCCAAGCGCCGACACCAATAGCTTCTACATCTGCAAGACCCCCACGCCAGGCGACGTATCGGCCTGCACGACCTCAAGCACAACGAACGTTGACCTGGAGATTCAGGTTGCCTGGACGGTCAAGAACGCCGCGGACTGCATGACCGGCGCCAGTCTCACTACGCCAGGCACCTGCACCTACCGCTTGAGGACACGCATCAAATGACAGTGAACGCCTTACCTAACCGGCAGGAAGGCCTGTCACTGATCGAGCTGATGGTCGCGATGGTCATCGGGCTATTTCTGATCCTCGGCGTGACTCAGATTTTCATCAGCAACCAACGGACCTATCTATTCCAGCAGGCACAGATGGGCAATCAGGAAAACGGCCGATTTACCTTGGCCATCCTGAGCCAGGAACTGCTGAAGGCAGGGTACCGCAGCAGCCTCGGCGCAGAGATTCCCGCTGACAATTCCATGAATGGCTGCAATTTCCCCCAGGGTGCCTCCGTCGTAGCACTATCCGAATCGTCCTTGTGCATTCAATATCAGGCCACCAGCAAACTCGACGTCACTTGTCAGGGAACCGCTTTGGCGACGGGGGACAGAGACAGCATCACCACGCCCTATTCGGCGAAGCCGGTGCTGGCCACAGTACGCCCGAAAATTGTCGAGAAAATAGTCTTCGATTCCGGCAGCAAGGCCATTACATGCACCAGCGGCGCCACCACTCAGCAACTGGTGAGCGGCGTTCAGGATCTGCGTTTTGAATATGGATCGGACCCCTCTGACCCGAAAGCTGTCAGCAAATTCAGCACCTCCGCGCCGACCGGGACCATTGCGGCGGTGCGCTACAGCGCGTTGATGCAGAGCTCGGGCACACCAACGATCCGCGACTCTACCACCGATATTTCACCCGCTTTGAAAGACTGGAACGGGCGCTATGGCACCAGTTACAACGATACGAAAGGTATTTATCAAATTGTGCAGGGGACCGTCATGATCCGGAATCAGATGCCATGAAGCCCCCGATCAATACACTTGCGCGCTGGCAACACCGCAACCAGACCGGCGCCACGCTTCTGGTGGCGTTGATGATGCTGTTGATCATCACGTTGCTTGCACTTTCCAGCATGCGGGGGGTGTCGCTCGAATCCCGGATCACCGGTAACCTCAGGCTCCAGAAGACCCTGACCAACGCCGCCGAAGCGGGGCTGCGAATCGGTGAACTGAGCATCAACCAGTGGCAATGCACTGCGATCGCCGGCAATACGAACAAGCCCTGCATGCGTATCCCGACGACCCTGACAAATGGCGACTATTTGCCGGCATTCAACGCCGCCAACATCGCCAATATCAACCTGGTTACTACTTATCAATACAATCCGGTCACCGGCAATAACGTCGAGATTGAATGGTATGTAACCGATCTGAAGTTCCTGGACGGTCAGACGCAGAATAATTGCGCGCTTCTGGCCAGAGACTGCGGCCGTCACTATTACGAAATCACCGCCTGCGCTTCCAACGTCAGATGCTCCAGCGACACAACCACGCAACGCGTCATCCTTCGCACGGTTTTTGCCGTTTCCGACTCTTAAGTGCCTGCCAGACAGTGAACGACCATGAATAAGCCAATCACGCTCAGCAGTTTCATCGTTGCACTGGCCTGTCTGATCCTGCTGCCGTTCGGCTTGGCGCACGCTGCCGTGAGCCAGGTTCCCGCGCAGCTGCCGCTGTTCCTGAACAACTCCGTACCGCCGTTGAACATGCTGGTGGTGGGCCGCGACCATAAATTGTTTTTCCCTGCCTATAACGACGCCTCGGATCTGGACGGGGACGGCTCAATCGATATTCGTTACAAGCCTTCAATCACTTACCTGGGCTATTTCGACTCACTCACGTGCTACAGCTACAACAATGGTTACTTTTCGGCGCAGTCAAAAACAACGGTTGCCAACCTGAAGAAATGTCCAGGCAGCTGGAGTGGCGATTACCTTAACTACCTGACGACCTCACGCGCTGATGCGCTGCGTAAAGTGCTCTATGGCGGCTATCGCGAGGTGGACACCACCTCGCAGACCATTCTTACCCGCGCCTATATTTCGACCGACGCACACACGTGGGGCAAGGAATATTCGAGCCGTACAATCGATGGTTACGACCTGTCGGATTACACGCCACTGTCGAATCCCAGTGCGGGCAACTACACGCTCTTCGCCAACAACACGCAAAGCAGCGCGCCGTTGCTGCGTGTGCTGTCCAACGTGTCGAACATCCGCATCTTTGGCTGGGTATCCCGGGAAGTGACCCAGGGCGGGTCCAAGGCAACCAACACCAGCTTCAGCGACGTAGATGTTTCGCCCACCAGCTATCAGGTGCGGGTCGAGGTCTGTAAATCGGGCTTTATCGAAAGCAATTGCAAGCTCTATCCCAATGGTACCTACAAACCCACAGGCATCCTCCACGACTACGGTGAAGGCAACCAGATGTATTTCGGGCTTGTGACGGGAACCTACCAGAACAACATTCAGGGCGGCGTGGTCCGCAAAGCGATGGGCAGCTTCTCTGCCGAAATCGATGCCTCGACCGGCATCTTTGGCACACAGGACAGATATGGCAACTACGTAAAAGGCGCGATCATCGGCACCTTGGACGGGCTGAGGCTCAGTACCACCGGGTGCAATATTTACGTGACCCCGATGCCGAACGCGAACTGCCCAAACTGGGGGAATCCGCTTGGCGAAATGATGTTTGAGACCATGCGCTACTTCAGTGGCGAGACCACGCCTACTGCCAACTATAAATCCGGGAATGCTGACACCAGCGGTGGCTTGAGCCTGACCAGCGTCACGACGTGGAGCAACCCTTACTCGGCGACACCGAACGCAGCCGCCACACCGCCGACCTATCCGAGCTGTTCCAAACCATTCGGGACACTTTTCAGTGACGTCACCCCTAGTTATGACTCCGACTTGCCTGGCAGCAAATACACGATAAACGCCGCCCCGGGCAGTTCCGATGCGCTGAAAAACCTGGATGTTAGCGCCCTTGGGCAGACAATCTGGAACACCGATGTGGGTGGCAGCAAAAACATCAACATCGGCCAGACATTAAGCGCTAGCGATCAGGCGCCGACTGCAAAAGTGGCGTCCAGTCTGGGCGACATCAGGGGATTGCCCGAAGAGCCCACCAAAGAGGGCACGTTCAACGCGGCAGCGGTGGCTTATTTCGCCAATACCAACCCGATCACGTCACTGGGTAACCAAAAGGTCCAGACATTTTCCATCGCGCTCTCATCGACACTACCGCGGATTCAAATGCCCGTCGGTACGGGCTCAATCACGCTGGTACCATTTGGCAAAGTGGCAAGCAGCGGCATTACCGAGCAAATCACCGGCTTTTATATCGATTCGCTGTACAACATGACAGGCCAGCCCACCAACGCCAATATCAACGGCGGCCGGGCGCAGGCGGTTTTCCGGGTGGTGTTCGATGACTGCGGTCAGGGCTGTGATTACGACATGGACGCCATCGTGCTCTATACCGTCGCGGTCAACGCCCTCGGCACTCTGGATGTGACGCTGCAGACCGTCTACTCGGTATCGGGCGCCGAGTCGCACATGGGCTATACCATTTCCGGCACCACCACCGATGGTATTTATCTGGAGGTGACAGGGGGGGCCAACGGCAACCTTCACTACTCGCTGGACACGCCCGGTACGAGACTTCCCGGTGCATGCGCGACATCCACCGCGACCTGCAACAACACGGCCGACCTGCTGCCGGGACGCAAAGACCAAAACCAGGCTGTGCTTCCTTTGACTCGCGGAGATACTCACACGCGAAGATTCGTTGCCTCGCCAACGACCTCCATCACCAACCTCCAGGATCCATTGTGGTACGCGGCCAAGTGGGGCGGCTTCGGCGGCCCGACCAACACCAGCAGCAGCCTGCCGGTGGCGGGACAGTGGGATTCGACAAAATCGGGCACACCCAACAATTACTTCCTGGTGACCAACGCTTCGACGCTCAAGCAACAGCTCGACGCCGCCTTCAACCAGATTCTGCAAACCAATAACTCGGTGGCGACACCGGCAGTGGTCCCTGCGCTCGGCACCAGCAACGCGGCCGCGACGTATTTGAACAGCCTCAATGTCGCCACCTGGAGCGGCGACCTAATCAAGACCACTACCACGATCAACAAAGCGGACGGCAGTACCAGCAGCGTACAGAACTGGTCTGCCTCGCAGGTAGTGCCTACATGGAGTTCGCGCAACATCCAGATGGCAGGCACGACCACTAACGGCCTGCAGGCGTTCACCTATGCCAACCTGGCGAACCGTACCTACGCCGGCATCAACTTGCAGACGACATTGACGTCTGACCAAGTGGACTTCGTGAAAGGCGACACTAGTAAAGCGACCTCCACCTATCGCCGCCGTGCCTCGCTCATCGGTGACCTGGTCAACTCCTCGCCAGTGGTGGTGGACACAGCGCTCTATGACGCTACCGTTGCCGATACGCTCGACGGACAGAGCGGCGCCTACGGAACGTTCCAGACGACCCAGAGCACCCGACGCGGGCAAGTTTACGTCGGTGCCAATGACGGGATGCTGCATGCGTTCGACACCCTGACCGGCGTCGAAAAATTCGCGTTCATCCCCACGGCAGTGATCTCGAACCTGAATGCGTTGACCAACAAGGACTACAACTCCAACTCCGCCCTTCACCGTTTCTTCGTCGACAGCACGCCGGTCGTCGCAGACGTTTACTTTGGCAGCGCCTGGCACACGATTCTGGTGGGCACGCTGGGTGCTGGAGGACGGGAAATCTTTGCGCTGGACGTCACCAATCCCGACAGCATCAGCCTGCTCTGGGAGTTCACGTCACAGAACGACGTGGATCTGGGCTCAAGTTTTTCCGTTCCTGTCATCGCCAAGCTGCACTCCGGTGAATGGGGCGTCATAGTCGGCAATGGCTACAGCGGCAACAACGGCAATGCATCACTGTTCATCCTCAATGCCGCCACAGGTGCCACGATCAGCAAGTTGACCACCTCGGTGACCGGCAACAACGGGCTGTCTTCTCCCGTGGTGCTGGATGCAAACGCCGACGGCTATGCAGATTACGTGTATGCCGGGGACCTGCTTGGCAATCTGTGGCGCTTTGACCTGATCGCAAGTTCGCTGACGGCAAACGCCACAGCGAGTAACTACAAAGTAGCGTTTGGCAACAAACCGCTCTACACCGCAACCGCGAGCGATACAGCAGGGGCCGCCGTGCAGTCCATTACCGCGCCGCCTACGGTCGTGGCCCACCCGACCGCAGCGGGAACGATCGTGTTGTTCGGAACGGGTCGCTACTTCGCGACGGCGGATAAGGCCAGCACCGACCTGCAGACTCTGTACGGCATCTGGGATAAACAAACGGTGGGCGCTGCAGCATCGTCAACGCCGACGTTGACGCGGGGCAGCCTTCAGGCTCAGACGATTACGTCCCAAGCCAATAACGTCAGTTTTGCGGGCACCAGTAACGATGTCCGCATCGTGAGTAATAACACGGTGGACTGGACCGCCAAGTCGGGCTGGTATCTCGACCTTGCTGTGGGCAACACGCTTCTGGGTGAGCGGCTGGTCGATCCGCTGGTCCTCAGCGGCAGCGTATTGTTTGCATCGACGAGGACCCCTGTCACCGACGTATGCAGCCCGGGCGTCACCGGATGGCTTTACGGCCTTAACCCGACCACCGGAGGCCGCACGACCTTTACCGTGTTCAACCTTCGACGCAACGGTACGATCTCGAGCGCTGACAACTACAACGACACCGTCGTCAGCGGGATGAGCATCAGTGCCGGGGGTGTGGACGTTGGCAGCATCGGCGGCAGCAAGTACGCCACCGACTCGAGCGGCGAACCCACTGCCGTCAACACCGGAACCGCTTTCAATGGCCGTCAGAACTGGCGCTTCATCCCATACACTCCATGAGGCTGTACTCAATGCATTCTGTAACACGATCTGAACGCGGCTTCACGCTGATCGAGCTGATGATTACCGTCGCCATCGTCGCTATCCTGGCCGCGATCGCGTATCCGTCCTACACCAAATACGTTCAGCGCGGTTATCGCTCCGAAGGGATCGTGATGCTCAACGACGCAGTGGCGCGAATGGAGCGGTATTACGCGCAGAACAATAGCTATTCGGCGAGTCTCACAGCTTTGGGTTTCGCCAGCGCGACGCCGGCCTCACAAACCGGCAAATACCAGTTGAGCGTAGCTGCGACAGCAACGACGTATTCATTTACCGCAGCCCCTCTGGGGCAGCAAATGCAAGATGCATGCGGTTCGTTGGCCATTGACCAACTCGGGAACAAAACATCAGCATCCGGCGCCGCTGAGTGTTTCAAATAGCCGTCACCGCCCCCAACACCCCGCCACACTGGCAGCCCCCGACATCCCGAGGTTGTCGCGCCTGCCGGTGTGTTCCAGCACAAAGCTGCCGCAGGCATCGCCTCCCATCAGGCCCCCGCCAATCGGCGACGCGGTCAGCGTAAATGTCCGCTCCTTGCGCTCAGCCCCTATCCGATAAAATGCATTTCCCACTGACACCTCATGACTAAACGCCGGCGGCCCGCTGACGTCCGAGTACTGCCCTGCCCGCGAATGAAACCGCTCCAGCTTCTGCGCCTCTTCAACCAGCACCCCGGCGATCTCGGAGCGGCGAGTTTTACGGGTGTATTCGCTGTACTGCGGGTACGCGACGGCGGCGAGAATCGCGACGATGGCGATGGCAATCAGCAGTTCAATCAGGGTGAAGCCTGCGGTTGCTCTGTTCATTGCCGCTGCCGCCACATCACGCGACGCTCCTGGGTGTGGATGCTTTCGAGCACGGTGCGTGAGTCGCCCTCGATGCCAACAGCCGTCACGCGATACAAGTTCCAAAACTGACCGTCTGCGCCTCCGGCCGGCTGGTCGGTTTGGCCAACATGCTGAATGCCGTAAAAACCACCTCGCGTCGCGACCCAATCCACGCCCGACGCCGCGCCCGTTCCGCTGCTGGAAAGGGTCAACGCTTCAGGCGGTGGCACACATTTGGCTGGCGACGAACAAGCTGGCAGGGAAAACCCCGGTGCCACGATTTTCGCTTCCGCAAGGCGCAGCGCTGTCTCGGCGGACTGAAACGACGCATCGCGCAGCTTTAGCGTGCCGGCCACTTTTTCCTGGAGCGTGGCGTTTTGCATCGACGATGTTGCCAGCAGGGTCAACAACAGCAGGAACACCAAACTGACGATCAACACCGCCCCACGTTGTGCGTTCATGTTCATGCGCTCACCCCAGCCGGTTACGGATGGCGGCGACAACGTCGACGGTTTGTTCCTGCGCCCGGCCTGCGGGGTCGAACAGGGTCAGGGTCAATCGCACGCTGCGGATGAGGGAGGGTTCGGCAGTGGCGGCGTACCGCGAGATGGAGCGGTCGTTGATGGATCCGGCGACGCCAAACAACACGCTGAACGCACGCACGTTGCTGACCAGAGGCTGGCCGTTCAGCGACAGCTCATTGCGCGCCTTGTTGAAGCGATAGACCTGCCGGTGAATCGGCATAGCGGTCTCACCCACGGCAAGTCGAGGCGCCCTGCCGTTGGAGTACGCAGTGGCGGATGAAATGCAGTCGGTGTGAATGACCCAGGTCGACCAGCCGCCGCCCTCCCCGGTTCCGGCCGTGGCGAGGGTCAGAGTGTGCGAATTGGCGTCCCACGTGATGGGGTCTTCAAACGCCCTGGAGAAACCATTACTGACGCTGGCGTCTTCGACCTTCCCCAAACAGCCGAACATCCCTACCAGCTGCACTTCCTGGACCATTTTGCTGAGCACGAATCGTGCGTCTTCCTGCAGGCTGGCGGACGATGTCTGACTGGCATAGCTGCTCTTTGAACTGATAAATATCTGCGCCAAGGCCAGCGACATCACCAACCCCAGGACCAGCGCCAACATGACTTCGATTAGGCCAAAGCCCTTCTCCAGAGTTTTCATGGCCGTGCGCCCCGCTCGGCAGCGACATCGGCGGTCAGCGTAAGTGTTTGCTTGTCCGCAAGCTCCTGGCTGGCACGGGAATCGTCCCACTTCAATGTAAGGTTCACGCGCGATCCCGCCACCGCAATCGATGCCTCGGCATCGTCACCGACTGCGCGTTTCAACTGCGTCGCGAAGTCGTACAGGTCTTGCTGGCGGGGCACGGCGAGACTGCCGGAAGTAGGCGCCTGACTCAGCGAAGCCAGCGCGTAACTGGTCCCCGGATTGGCGCGGATGCGCTCGAACAGGTCATGGGCGATGAAGCTGACGTGCATGCTGCGCATCGAGCTGTCGGTGTATTTCAGGGCGTTGAGCTGCAACATCGCCACGCCCAATATGCCGACACTGAAGATCAGCAACGCGACCAGCACTTCGATCAATGTCATCCCTGATTGCATCGTCTTCCCTCGCATCGTCCACCTCTGCCATCCGCTGTGCAGCCACCAGTGAAGCCGATGCGCGGCGGTTTGCCCGGAGGATGTGTAACGGCGGCTTTCGGACATACCGGCTGACAATCGACCCGGTTGTCAGCGCGGCCAAGCGGGTGTTTGCTTGAGCGCCGCATTCAACGGAAGACGCTCGTGAAACAGCAAGGATTGACGCTGATTGAACTGCTGGCAGGGTTGGTAATTGTCGGCATCGTCGCCACGCTGGCGATCCCCGCCTTCGGGCAACTGATCGATTCTCAACGCCGTCAGGACACGGCTCAGCAACTGGCCAGTGGGCTGCGAATGGCTCGCACGGAGGCGATTCTGCGCAGTCAGCCGGTGGTGATGCAGGCGCTGGACAATGACTGGAGCCGAGGCTGGAATGTGTTCGTTGACAGCAACCGCAACCAGTTCAGGGACGAGGGCGAGCTTTCTCTGGCCGAGTTCGCCAGCCACCGAAATGTCAGGGTCGTCGGCAACAGCAAAGTAGCTGCGCGGATTGGTTTTGATAACACGGGGCGGCTGCTGAACAACGCCAACGGCACCCTGGCGGTGTGCCTCAAAGACGCACCCGCCAGCCGCTATCAGTTGGCGATCGCGGTGACTGGCAGGGTCACGCTGCGATCCGAGGGATTCGGCAGCGAGCCCTGCGCATGATGCGGTGACAGGATGACCGGATTACAGCAGTGACTTGACGCGCAATTCCTTCGGCATCGAGAAGGTGATGTTTTCCTCGCGCCCGGCCAGTTCGTCCGCGCCGGTCGCGCCCCAGGCGTGCAACTGCTCAATCACGCCACGCACCAGCACCTCGGGCGCCGAAGCACCGGCGGTAATGCCGATGCGTCCCACGCCGTCGAACCAGCTGCGCTGCATGTCTTCGGCACCATCAATCAAATAGGCCGGGGTCGACATGCGCTCAGCCAGTTCGCGCAGGCGATTGGAGTTGGAGCTGTTCGGGCTGCCGACCACCAGCACCACGTCACACTCATCGGCCAGAACCTTTACCGCATCCTGACGGTTTTGCGTGGCGTAGCAGATGTCGTCTTTACGCGGACCGCCAATGGCCGGGAATCGCGAGCGCAAGGCGTCGATCACACGGCTGGTGTCGTCCATCGACAACGTCGTCTGGGTCACGAAAGCCAGGTTCTCGGGGTTGCCGACCTGCAGCTTGGCGACGTCCGCTTCGTCTTCGACCAGATAGATCGCGCCGCCATTGCTGGCGTCGTACTGGCCCATCGTGCCTTCGACTTCCGGGTGGCCGGCGTGACCGATGAGGATGCACTCGCGGCCATCGCGGCTGTAGCGCGCCACCTCGATATGCACTTTGGTCACCAGCGGACACGTGGCGTCGAACACCTTCAAACCGCGACCTGCCGCCTCGGTGCGCACCGCCTGTGACACGCCGTGGGCACTGAAAATCACGATGACGTCGTCCGGCACCTGCTCGAGCTCTTCGACGAAGATCGCGCCACGGCTGCGCAGGTCTTCGACGACGAATTTGTTATGAACCACTTCATGGCGCACGTAAATCGGCGGGCCAAACACTTCCAGCGCGCGATTGACGATTTCGATCGCACGGTCCACCCCGGCGCAGAAGCCTCGTGGGTTGGCGAGTTTGATTTGCATGATGTGCCTCGTGTCTACGCGCAATGAAACATAAAAACGAAAAGGCCCCGAACAGTGCCGGGGCCAAGCGCTCTGGCGATGCTCAGAGTGCCTTCACCTCGAAAATTTCCACTTCGAAGGTCAACGTCTTGCCCGCCAGCGGGTGGTTGAAATCGACGGTGACCTGATCATCATCAATCGCCTTCACCACACCCGGCAGCTCGGTATTCGCCGCATCGTTGAATATCACCAGCAGCCCTTCGGACAGCTCCATGTTCTGGAACTGCGAGCGCGGCATGATCTGCACATTCTGCGGGTTCGGCTGACCGAACGCGTTTTCCGGCGGCACCTGAAGCGTACGTTTGTCGCCGGCTTTGAAGCCAAAGATCAGCGCTTCAAAGCCCGGAAGAAGGCTACCATCGCCAACCTTAAAGGTCGCTGGGGCCTTGTCGAACGTGCTGTCGACGGTGTCGCCGTTTTCCAGGTGCAGGGCGAAATGCAGGGTGACTTCCGTGTTCTGACCGATGCGTGTTTCCTGTGCAGCCTGTTCGGTCATCAACTGATCAGTCATTGACGGTTTCTCCGGTTTTCTTGCTCTTGAACATGTCCAGAGCCAGCATGATCGCGCCAACGGTGATGGCGCTGTCCGCGACATTGAAGGCCGGGAAGCCGTGTTCTTTCCAATGCACGAAGATAAAGTCTATGACATGGCCGATGAAGATTCGGTCATACAGATTGCCGAGCGCCCCACCCAATATCAGGGCAAGGGCAATCGCCAGCCAGGTTTCGTCACGCCCCAGGCGCTTGAGCCAGACCACCAGCACCCCACTCACCACGACCGCAATCAGCGCAAACAACCAGCGCTGCCAGCCGGAACTGTCGGCCAGGAAGCTGAACGCAGCGCCAGTGTTGTAGGCCAGCATCCAGCTGAAGTAGTCAGGAAGGATGACGATCTGCTCGTACAACTCCAGACGGTTTTCGAAGTAGAACTTGCTGGCCTGGTCAATGACCAACACCAGCACGCTCAGCCACAACCAACCCAGTCGGCCCATACGGCCAGCCGATGCATTAGGCATAGTGACGAACCTCGCCTGCACCGCTGATGTTGTCGACGCAACGACCGCAGATTTCCGGATGCTCAGGATTGACCCCGACGTCCTCGCGGTGATGCCAGCAGCGCGCGCACTTGGCGTGGCCGGATTTGACGACCTTGAGCTTCAGACCGGCCACTTCGGTAACCACAGCATCGGCAGGCGCGCTGACGAAAGGCGCGACACTGGCCGTCGAGGTGATGAGCACGAAACGCAGCTCGTTGCTCAGTTTGGACAGATCCGCTACCAGCGCGTCTTCAGCGTACAGCGTGACTTCGGCCTGCAAGTTGCCGCCGATGGCCTTGGCCGCGCGCAGGTTCTCCATCTCCTTGTTGACCGCGACCTTCACCGCCATGATCCGCTCCCAGTAGGCACGGTCCAGCTCGAAGCCTTCTGGCAGCTCGCTCAGGTTCTGGTACCAGGTGTTGAGCATGACCGACTCGTTACGCTCGCCCGGAAAGTACTGCCACAGCTCGTCGGCGGTAAACGCCAGGATCGGTGCGATCCAGCGAACCAGCGCTTCGGAGATGTGGAACAGCGCGGTCTGGCAGGACCGACGCGCCTTGCTGTTGGCGCCGGTGGTGTACTGGCGATCCTTGATGATGTCGAGGTAGAAGCCGCCCAACTCCTGCACGCAGAAGTTGTGCACCTTCGAATAGACGTTCCAGAAACGGTACTCGCCGTAATGCTCTTCCAGCTCACGTTGCAGCAGCAGCGCGCGATCCACGGCCCAGCGATCCAGCGCGAGCATGTCTTCGGCGGGCAGCAGGTCGGTGGCCGGGTTGAAGCCGGTCAGGTTCGAGAGCAGGAAACGCGCGGTGTTGCGGATGCGACGGTACGCATCGGCGCTGCGCTGCAAGATGGTGTCCGAGACGGCCATTTCGCCGGAGTAATCGGTCGCCGAAACCCACAGACGCATAATGTCGGCGCCCAGCGTGTCGTTGACTTTCTGCGGTGCGATCACGTTGCCCAGCGACTTGGACATCTTGCGGCCGTTCTCGTCCACGGTAAAACCATGGGTGAGCAATTCACGGTACGGCGCGTGATTGTCGATGGCGCAACCGGTCAGCAGCGACGAGTGGAACCAGCCACGGTGCTGGTCGGAGCCTTCCAGGTACAGGTCGGCGCGTGGACCGCTTTCGTGGCCCATCGGGTGTGAGCCGCGCAGCACATGCCAGTGCGTGGTGCCGGAATCGAACCAGACGTCCAGGGTGTCGGATATCTTGTCGTACTGCGGCGCTTCGTCACCCAACAGCTCGGCCGCGTCCATCTTGAACCAGGCTTCGATGCCTTCCTGCTCGACGCGCTGGGCGACTTCTTCCATCAGCTCAACGGTGCGCGGGTGCAGCTCGCCGCTTTCCTTGTTCAGGAAAAACGGGATCGGCACACCCCAGTTGCGCTGACGGGAGATGCACCAGTCAGGGCGGTTGGCGATCATCGAGTGCAGGCGCGCCTGCCCCCATGCCGGGACGAACTTGGTTTCTTCGATGGCTTTCACGGCGCGGTTGCGCAGGGTGTCGCCCGACGCTGGCTGCTTGTCCATGCCCACGAACCACTGCGCGGTGGCGCGGTAGATCAGCGGCGTCTTGTGGCGCCAGCAGTGCATGTAGCTGTGGGTGATGGTTTCGGTGTGCAGCAACGCGCCGACTTCGGTCAGCTTGTCGATGATGGGCTGGTTGGCCTTGAAGATGAACTGGCCGCCAAAGAACTCCAGCGACGGGCTGTACACGCCGTTGCTCTGCACCGGGCTGATGATGTCGTCATTGGTCAGGCCGTAGGCTTTGCAGATCACGAAGTCATCGACGCCATAGGCCGGCGAGCAGTGAACCACACCGGTACCGGCGCCCAGCTCGACGTAGTCGGCCAGATAGATGGGCGACAGACGATCGTAGAACGGATGACGGAAATTGATCAGCTCAAGCGCCGAACCCTCGGCCGTCGCCAACACCGAACCTTCGAGGTTCCAGCGCTTCAGGCAGGACTCTACCAGCTCTTCAGCCAGCACCAGCAGGCGCTCGCCGGTATCGACCAGCGCATAGGTGAATTCCGGGTGAACGTTGAGCGCCTGGTTCGCCGGGATGGTCCACGGGGTGGTGGTCCAGATCACGATGGCAGCAGGTTTGCTCAGGCTTGGCAGACCGAAGGCGGCAGCGAGCTTGTCGGCATCGGCAACCGGGAAGGCCACGTCGATGGTGGACGATTTCTTGTCCTGGTATTCGACTTCTGCTTCAGCCAATGCCGAGGCGCAGTCGAAACACCAGTTGACCGGCTTCAGGCCCTTGAAGACGAAGCCGTTCTTGACCATTTCGGCCAACGCGCGGATTTCCCCGGCTTCGTTGGCGAAGTCCATGGTGCGGTACGGGTTGTCCCAGTCGCCGAGTACGCCCAGGCGAATAAACTCGGCTTTCTGGCCTTCGATCTGCTCGGCCGCGTAGGCACGGCACAGTTCGCGGGTCTTGTCCGCAGGCAGGTTTTTGCCGTGGGTGACCTCGACCTTGTGCTCGATCGGCAGACCGTGGCAATCCCAGCCCGGAACATAAGGCGCGTCGAACCCCGAAAGGGTCTTCGAGCGAACGATCATGTCCTTGAGAATCTTGTTGACCGCATGACCGATGTGGATATTGCCGTTGGCGTACGGAGGCCCGTCGTGCAGCACGAACTTGGGCCGATCCTTGCCAATTTCGCGCAGCTTCTGGTACAGGCCAATGCTGTCCCAGCGCTGCAGAGTTTGCGGCTCGCGCTGGGGCAGGCCGGCCTTCATCGGGAAGGCGGTGTCCGGAAGATTAAGCGTGGCTTTGTAGTCGGTCATTTCAGGCTCTAAAGTTTAGCGGTTGGTCGTGCCAGTGGGCACGAGCGGCAGCGACATCCGCATCGATCGCCGTCTTGAGCGCCTCAAGGGAGGCAAAGCGCTGCTCATCACGCAGCTTCTGGTGGAATACCACCGTCAAACGCCGGCCATAGATATCGCCGGTAAAATCCAGAAGGTGAATCTCCAGGTGGGGACGTCCATCGCCCGCCACGCTGGGACGCACGCCAATGTTGGCGACGCCCGGCCACACCTTGCCGTCAATCTGCGCGCTGACCAGATAGACACCGGTCAATGGCACGCGACGACGCTTGAGTTGCACGTTGGCGGTGGGCGTACCCAGCTGACGCGCCAGTTTCTGGCCATGCAGCACGCGGCCGGAAATCTCGAACGGGCGGCCCAGCAAATGCTCCGCCAGTTTGAAGTCTGCGGCGGCCAGCGCGGTGCGCACCTTGGTGCTGCTGACGCGGAAGCCGTCGATCTCGACAGTCTGTGCCGCTTCGACGGTAAAGCCCTTCTCGGCGCCTACGTTTTGCAGGAAATCAAAATCACCGATCCGGTCGCAGCCAAAGCGGAAGTCGTCGCCGACCTCCAGATGCTTCACGCCCAGGCCATCTATCAGCACGGTGTCGACAAACTCGGAGGCGCTGAGCCTGCTGAAACGCTGGTTGAATGCCAGACACAACACCAGATCAACGCCCTCGCCAGCAAGCAGATCAAGCTTGTCACGCAGTCGGGCCAAGCGGGCCGGCGCCGTCTCGGGAGCGAAGAACTCGCGCGGTTGCGGTTCGAAGATCACCACACAACTGGGCAAACCCAGCTCGACGGCACGCTCACGCAGGCGCGCCAGGATAGCCTGGTGACCCCGGTGAACACCGTCGAAATTGCCAATGGTGGCGACGCAGCCCCGGTGCTGCGGGCGCAGATTGTGAAGGCCTCGAACCAGCTGCATAACGCGCTTCTTGCTCATAAAGTGGCCGATTATAACCACACACCGCCGTCAACGACAGGCGACACATCCGGGCAAACCGCAACAATCGACGTTAACCGGCAGAAAACGACGACTGATCCTACAGGATCGCCTTGCGGGCGAAATGCCTGACCCGGAAACCCAACACCAACAAGGTGCCGAAATACGCCAGGACACCTGCCAGCACCAGCGCACCCAGGCGCAGGAAACGCTGCAGCATCTCACCGTCCGACCAGGCGGGCATCACATGCATCAGGCCCAGCAGCACGGCGGACATCACCGCCACGGCGACAATCAGCTTGCCCAAAAACACCGGCCACCCTGGCTGCGGCTGAAACAGGTCCTGCTTGCGCAACTGCCAGAACAGCAGCAAGGCGTTCAGGCATGCGCCCGCGCTGATCGCCAGCGCCAGACCCGCATGAGCCAAGTGGATGACGTAGACGAAAAGCAGGTTGAACAGCTGAGTCACTATGAGGGTGAAGATCGCGATTTTCACCGGAGTGCGGATATTTTGTTGGGCATAAAAGCCGGGGGCCAGCACCTTGATCACGATAATGCCCAGCAGCCCGACCGAATACGCGACCAGCGCACGCTGAGTCATCGCAGCATCTTCGCCGTCGAACTTGCCGTACTGAAACAGCGAAACCGTCAGCGGCTCGGCGAGCAATCCGAGCGCCAGGGTGCACGGGAGCACCAGCAGGAAGCACAGGCGCAGGCCCCAGTCGAGGATGCGCGAATATTCGTGGCGATCCCGGCTGGCGTAGGTTTTCGAGAGAATCGGCAGAAGAATCGTCCCCAACGCTACGCCGAGCACACCAGAAGGCAGCTCCATCAGACGGTCGGCGTAGTACATCCAGGACACCGAGCCGGCAACAAGGAACGAGGCGAAGATCGTGTTGATGATCAGCGATATCTGACTGACCGACACTCCGAGCATGGCCGGCAGCATTTGCTTCATCACCCGCCAGACCCCGGTGTCGCGCAGGTTGAGGCGCGGCAGCACCAACATGCCGATCTTTTTCAGATGCGGCAGCTGATAGAGAAGCTGCAGCAGCCCACCCGCCAGCACCGCCCAGCCCAGCGCCATGACGGGCGGGTGGAAATACGGCGTGAGAAACAGGGCGAAGAAGATCATCGCCAGATTGAGCAGCGTCGGCACGAACGCCGGAACGGAGAAGCGATTCCACGTATTGAGGATCGCGCCGGCCAGCGAAGACAGCGAGATGAGCAATATATAAGGAAAGGTCACCCGCAACAGGTCCGAGGTGAGCTGGAATTTCTCCGGCGTGTCGGCAAATCCCGGCGCAGTCGCCCAGATGACCCAAGGGGCGAACACGACGCCCAACACAGTGACGATCGCCAGCGCCAACGTCAGCAAGCCGGTGACATACGCAACAAATGTGCGGGTTGCCTCCTCGCCCTGCTGGCTTTTGTATTCCGCCAGGATCGGCACGAATGCCTGGGAAAAGGCGCCCTCGGCAAAGATCCGGCGCAGCAGGTTAGGCAGTTTGAAGGCGATAAAGAAGGCATCAGTGGCCATGCCGGCGCCGAATGCGCGCGCGATGATGGTATCGCGGACAAAGCCCAGCACCCGCGAAAGCATCGTAATAGAGCTAACGGCGGCAAGCGATTTGAGTAGATTCATCGAAAGGTTGTACGCCTGACCAAAGGAAGCGCCAAAGCGCGTTCCATATATGCGATACTCCGCGCCGCAAAACAGCTCAGAGCCAAAGCCCGCGAGTTTACAGGTCGCACGCCGGAAAGAAATCACCTCGGCACCACACCGCGACCACTCAGCGGAACGCATCAACTGCCCTTGACAAGCGTCAATCTCATCGGCATGATTCGCGGCCTATTTTGTTAGCTATTTCCCAAGTCTTTCGAGGAGCTCGACGGTGGCCAACACACCTTCCGCCAAAAAACGTGCAAAACAGGCTGAGAAGCGTCGCAGCCACAACGCCAGCATGCGTTCCATGGTTCGTACCTACATCAAGAATGTAGTTAAAGCCATCGACGCTAAAGACGCTGAAAAAGCGCAAGCTGCTTATGTTCTGGCCGTGCCAGTTATCGACCGTATGGCCGATAAAGGCATCATCCACAAGAACAAAGCTGCTCGCCATAAAGGTCGCTTGAATGGCCACATCAAGGCTCTGAACCTTGCTGCTGCAGCCTAAGCGATCCGCTTGTTAAAAAACCGACCTCAGGGTCGGTTTTTTATTGCCTTCGATTTGACGCTTCAGCATCAAGGCGCGGGAGCAGGCGCCCACGGCAGAATCGGGATCGCGGTCACGGCGTTCTGCGGACTGCCCTCGATCACCTTGTCGCTGTAGACGAGGTACACCAGCGTGTTGCGCTTCTTGTCGAGGAATCGCACGACCTGCATGGTCTTGAACACCAGCGAAGTCCGCTCCTTGAACACCTCGTCACCGTCCTTCAATTGCTCCTTGAAGTGAATGGGACCGACCTGCCGACAAGCGATGGACGCCTCTGCACGATCTTCAGCCAGACCCAGACCGCCCTTCACCCCACCGGTTTTCGCGCGGGACAGATAGCACGTCACGCCATCAACCTTGGGGTCGTCGAATGCCTCGACCACGATCCGATCATTCGGACCGACCATCTTGAACACGGTGGATACCTGGCCGATCTCTTCAGCCGACGCCAGCAAAGGCAACATCAGCAACGCGCCTACCAACCCTTTCATGACTCGCATGTATGCTTCCTTCTTTTGATGATGCACTTCAGACCAGAATCAGGTTGTCACGATGCACGAGCTCAGGCTCAGCCATGTAACCCAACTCTTTGACAATGGCGTCAGAGGGCAGGCCGATGATCTTCTGCGCCTCGAGCGCACTGTAATTGCTGAGACCGCGGGCGATCTCGCGACCGTCAGCCGCCACGCACACGACCATCTCGCCGCGACGAAAGCTGCCCTGCACCAGCTTGACGCCGACTGGCAACAGGCTCTTGTGGCTTTCGGTCAATGCCTTCACCGCGCCCTCGTCCAGCACCAGCGTGCCACGGGTTTGCAGATGCCCGGCCAGCCACTGCTTGCGAGCCGCGAGCATCTCGCGCTCCGGGGATAGCAACGTGCCCAATCGCTCACCGGCCTTCAAACGCGCAAGGACACGCTCGATGCGACCACCCACAATCACGGTGTGCGCGCCGGAACGGGCGGCGAGTCGTGCAGCACGCAATTTGGTCTGCATGCCACCACGACCCAGCGCACCGCCGGTGCCGCCGGCCACTGCATCAAGGGCGGGATCATCGGCGCGGGCTTCATAAATGAGCTGCGCTTCAGGATTGTTGCGAGGGTCGGCATCGAACATGCCGTCACGGTCGGTCAGGATGACCAATAGGTCGGCTTCAACCAGGTTGGCCACCAGCGCCGCCAGGGTGTCGTTGTCGCCAAAACGAATCTCGTCGGTGACGACCGTGTCGTTTTCATTGATGACAGGGACGACGCCCAGCTCAACCAGGGTGCGCAACGTGCTTCGGGCGTTCAGGTAGCGCTTGCGATCAGACAGATCATCGTGGGTGAGCAGAATCTGCGCGGTGTGGCGCTGATGCTCGGCAAAGCTGGATTCCCACGCTTGCACCAGCCCCATCTGACCGATTGCTGCAGCGGCCTGAAGCTCATGCATGGCACTCGGTCGCGCAGTCCAGCCCAGACGGCTCATGCCGGCCGCTACCGCGCCGGACGACACCAGGACCAGTTCGACACCTGCCTCATGCAGCGCCACCATCTGCCCGACCCAAACACCCATCGCGTTGCGATCCAGACCCTTGCCGTCCGCCGTCAGCAGCGCACTTCCGATCTTCACCACCCAACGCTGGGCACCTGTCACCTTGCTCCGCATGATCTTTCAACCTTAAGCCAGAGAGTCCGAATTCTAGATACTAAAACGCCGCTTCAAGAGCGGCGTCGTAGTTTACTGCAGTCGATCAGTCGCGGACGTAAATGATTTCCGGACCATCTTCGTCTTCCACGTCTTCCTCATCCCAATCGTCATCGCCGATGTCATGCACGCTCTTCACGCCGCTACGACGCAGAGCACGCTGATCATCCAGCGCCTGCAGCTGGGCACGGGCTTCGTCTTCGATGCGCTGATCCAGCTCAGCCAGCTCAGCCAGCTCGGCAGCGTAGGCCGGGTCATTGGCCAGACGGTCAGCGCGATCTTCGAGATAGCGCATGATGTCGTGGGTCAGGCGATCGGTGCCTTCTTTGGCGATGGCCGAGATCACGTAGACAGGGCCGGTCCACTCCAGGCGATCAATGATCTCCTGCTTGCGGGCTTCGTGCTCTTCTTCGAGGATCTGGTCGCACTTGTTCAGCACCAGCCAGCGATCACGGTCGGCCAGCGCAGGACTGAACTTGACCAGCTCGTTGACGATGACTTCGGCGGCATCCGGCGCGCTGCTTTCATCCAGCGGCGCCATGTCGACGAGGTGCAGGAGCAGACGCGTACGCGCCAGGTGCTTGAGGAAGCGAATCCCCAGACCGGCACCGTGGGAAGCGCCTTCGATCAAGCCGGGAATATCGGCGATGACAAAGCTTTTCCAGCGATCGACACTGACAACGCCCAGGTTCGGCACCAGCGTAGTGAACGGGTAATCGGCAACCTTTGGCTTGGCAGCCGATACCGAACGAATGAACGTGCTCTTGCCGGCATTCGGCAAACCGAGCAGACCGACGTCAGCCAGTACTTTCAGCTCCAGCTTGAGGTCACGCTGCTCACCCGGCTTGCCCGGAGTGGTCTGACGCGGCGCACGGTTGGTACTGGATTTGAAACGCGTGTTACCCAGACCGTGCCAGCCACCATGGGCCACCAGCAGACGCTGACCGGCCTTGGTCAGGTCACCGATGACCTCTTGGGTACCGGCGTCGATCACGGTGGTGCCGACCGGCACGCGCAACACCAGCTCTTCACCCTTGCGACCGGTGCAGTCGGTGCTGCCGCCGTTCGAACCGCGCTCGGCGTCGAAGTGGCGGGTGTAGCGGTAGTCGACCAGGGTGTTGAGGTTTTCGTCAGCGATCATGTAGATCGAGCCGCCGTCACCACCATCACCGCCGTTGGGACCACCGTTCTCGATGAATTTTTCGCGGCGGAAGCTCATGCAACCGTTACCGCCATCACCGGCCTTTACTCGAATGGATACTTCATCAACAAATTTCATAGCGCACGCCTCCCGTCACAAAGACGAGCAAACAACATTGATTCATAAGGCTCTTGCAAAGATGAGCGTTGCGATACCGATCAAAAACCAGCGACTTCACACCACAACGGCCCACACAAACAGCTTTGCAAGAGACTCACCAGAAACAGGACCTTCTACAAACGAAAAAGCCCTGTCATCGACAGGGCTTTTCAGCTCAGGAGGCGTGAAGGTCAGGCCCTCACACCCCCTGAACGCAAGATTATGCCGCGACTTCAGTCTTTGGCACGATGCTTACATAGCGACGACCGAAGGCGCCTTTAACCTGGAACTTGATCACGCCTTCGACTTTAGCGAACAGGGTGTGATCCTTGCCCATACCAACGCCGTAGCCAGCGTGGAATTGGGTGCCGCGCTGACGCACGATGATGTTGCCCGGAACGATAACCTGGCCGCCATACATCTTCACGCCAAGGCGTTTGGCTTCTGAATCGCGACCGTTACGGGTACTACCACCAGCTTTTTTGTGTGCCATGAGTCAATTCTCCTAGTGAGGATTAGGCTGAAATTAAGCCTGAATACCGGTGATTTTGATCTCGGTGTACCACTGGCGGTGGCCCATACGCTTCATGTGGTGCTTACGACGACGGAACTTGATGATGCGGACTTTATCGTGACGACCTTGGGAGATCACTTCAGCCACAACGGTAGCGCCTGCAACAACTGGAGCGCCGATGTTCACGTCGTCGCCATTGGCAACCAACAGAACGCGATCAAAGGTAACGGATTCGCCGGTAGCGATTTCCAGTTTCTCAATCTTCAGGTATTCACCTGGGGCGACCTTGTATTGCTTGCCGCCAGTAACGATTACTGCATAAGACATGGTGTATCTCCGATAATCCTGCTCACCCAGCTCTTTATAGGAAGAGGTATTGGCTGGCATGGCTGCACAAGGCTGGAAGGCCGACATGCAATTGCGTAAGGCAGGTGCTGCCCAGGAAGTTAGGGTGCGCGATTGTACGCAAGCGATCAACGCCTTGCAAGCTGCGTTATGTCACGCCTTGACAGGGTGGGGCCTGCAACCTAGCATGCCGCGCAACCCTTCTGGAGCACGTCTCGCTGATGCAACCCCAAGCCTTCTACACCGCTGTGGCAGACGACTTTACCGCCGTCGACCACATTATCAAGAAGCAGCTGACATCGCGCGTGCCGCTGGTCTCCAAAATCGGCGACTACATCACTTCTGCTGGCGGTAAACGCCTGCGCCCGTTGCTCGTTCTGTTATGCGGCAAAGCGCTGGGCTCTGGCGGTGATGACTTGCGCCTGTTGGCCGCAACCATCGAATTCCTGCACACCGCTACCCTGCTGCACGATGACGTTGTCGACATGTCCGGCATGCGCCGTGGCCGCTCGACCGCCAACGCGATGTGGGGCAACGCACCGAGCGTGCTGGTAGGGGATTTTCTGTATTCGCGCTCGTTTGAGATGATGGTCGAACTGGGCTCGATGCAGGTGATGCAGATCCTGTCGAAGGCTACCCGGGTTATCGCGGAAGGCGAAGTGTTGCAGTTGTCCAAAGTGCGCGACGCCAGCACCACCGAAGAAACCTACATGGAGGTCATCCGCGGCAAAACCGCGATGCTCTTCGAAGCATCGACCCACAGCGCCGCCGCACTGGCCAATGCCGGTCCCGAGCAAAGCGAAGCACTGCGCACCTTTGGTGATCATCTGGGGGTCGCTTTCCAGTTGGTCGACGACCTGCTGGACTATCGCGGCGACGCCGAAACCCTCGGCAAGAACGTCGGCGACGACCTCGCCGAAGGCAAGCCTACCCTGCCGCTGATCTACACCATGCGTGAAGGCACCCCTGAACAAGCCGCGCTGGTTCGTCAGGCCATTCAGAAGGGCGGCCTGGAAGATCTCGAAAGCATCCGCGATGCTGTGGAAAAGTCAGGCGCCCTCGAATACACAGCCCAGCTTGCACGCGACTACATTGCTCGCGCCATTGCCTGCCTGGATGTGCTGCCCCCGAGCATCTACCGCGACGCCCTCGTCGAGCTGAGTGAATTTGCGGTCGCGCGCACGCACTGACCGCTGCCCTGCTCCACCGAACGCCCGTCCACGTGACGGGCTTTTTGTTGCCTGCGATTCAGGACCGTTTGATAGACCTAACGCTCTAATGCGAATTAATCTCAAATAGATCCTTGCTATTCCTCAGATAAGAATTATTCTCATTGAAACACTCAAGGAGAATCACATGACGTATCTGATTGATGCCTGGCTTGATCGCCCACAGCCCTACCTTCGCATTCTGGATCGCGAGACGGGCAAAGTGTGTGCAGTGCTGGAGGAAGAGGCGCTCGACGAGTTGCGTGATCAGGGGGATCTGGATGTCAGCAGCTTGAGCTCAAGCGAACCCGGTGTTCAGAAGGAGATGGTGCGAAGTCTGTTTCTGTTCTGCTATGCGCGGGCATTGCGCCCGGCCATTGAACTGCATTGATGAGAACAGATAAAACGACGATGCCGAGCCAGCGCGGGGCTGACTCGGCATCTGTCGAGCGTGAATCGTGAACCTTACAGAACGTCGAGCAGCTCGACGTCGAAGACCAGGACGCTGTGTGGCGGAATGCTGCCAACGCCTTGAGCGCCGTAGGCCAGTTCGCTAGGAACGTACAGGCGCCATTTGCTGCCGGCCTTCATCAGTTGAAGAGCTTCGGTCCAGCCTGGAATCACGCCGCCCACCGGGAATTCAGCCGGCTCGCCACGATCGTAGGAGCTGTCAAACACAGTGCCGTCGATCAGCATGCCGTGGTAATGGGTGCGCACGTTGCTTTCGCGGGTCGGCTGAGCGCCCTCGCCCGCAGTGATCACTTCATATTGCAGACCGGAGGCCAGAGTGGTCACGCCATCACGCTTGGCGTTTTCAGTCAGGTATTCCTTGCCTGCGCCAGCCGCTGCTTCAGCTTTGGCTGCTGCTTCGGCTTGCATGATTTCGCGGATGACTTTGAAGCTCGCGCCCATTTCTTCTTGGCCAACACGGCTCGGCTTGCCGGCGAAAGCGTCGGTCAGGCCAGCCAGAATAGCGTCCAGGTCGACGCCCGGTGGCGGGTTGTCACGCAGTTGGTCGCCCAGTTGACGGCCAATACCGTAGCTGACGCGAGTTTCGTCGGTGGACAGATTGACTTCGGACATGAGACTGCTCCGCTGAAGAGCGCCCTCGGGCGCCCGTATTTAAAGGCCGGGCAGCCTAGCACAAAGCGTAATACCCGTAACCTCTACCAGGCGGATCGAAAAGCCAGGGGGATTTTGACGTCTTGATTCAGGTCGTCGTTCACGCCGCACATCTCGTCGTGAACCACGGCATGGACCAGATTGAACGGCATCGGCGCAACCGGCTGCAGCAGTTCGCGTGCGTGCTCGACTGAGCGCAGGTGCAATGCCTTGTTCTGCGCATCGACCAAACGATGCGCGACGCCCTGCATCCTGGCTTCCAGCAAGTAAATGCCGCCTTCGATGGAGATCAGATTGAGCTCTTCAACACCTCCGGTGCTGGCGTGGGAAATGAGTTCCTGAAGGTTCATGGCAAATCCTCGCGGGTCGCAGGAAGTCGATCAGTGCTTGGTGACTTTGTCCAGAAAGCCCATGGCGCAGGCCGACACAACAAAGGTCATGTGGATGATCACGTACCACATCAGGTACTGCGGCTCGATGTTCTTGGCGTCCATGAACACCCGCAACAGGTGAATGGACGAAATCGCGACGATGGACGCAGCGACTTTCATCTTCAGCGACGAAGAATCCATCTTGCCCAGCCAGTTGAGCTTTTCCTTGCCTTCGTCGATGTCCAGCTGCGACACGAAGTTCTCGTAGCCGGAGATCATCACCATGACCAGCAAACCACCGACCAGCGCCATGTCGATCAACGACAGCAGCACAAGGATCAGGTCAGATTCGGCCAGCGCGAATACGTTGGGGATGATGTGGAAGATTTCCTGGAAAAACTTCAGCGCCAGCGCCAGAAGCCCCAGAGACAAACCAAAGTAGATCGGCGCCAGCAGCCAGCGGGATGCGTACATGGCATTTTCGATAAAACGTTCCATTGAAGCTCACTGATAATTTAAAAGCTCGCGAGTATAGGGCGAGGGCCGATTAGCACAACCCACTGCGAAAAGAGTTGAAACAATAACGCCCGATTGGGCATGGGGGAAACTCGGCAAATCCGCGTCTGCAGACCGTAGAAGGCAGACGCGGAACGCCTCGAAACGAAGGGGTCAGTTGGCGGGAGACGTCCGCTGACCCACGGCGGCGTCGCTGTTGATTCTTCGCAGCTCCCCCTGGAGGTGAAGCCCCCAGATCGGGATCTCCTCCGCCGTTTGATAGCCATGCAGCAGGAGGCTTTCGGCAATGGCATCAAGGACCGATTCGGCAGCAACCGGTCCATGAAAAGGCCCCTGAGCCTTGAGTGCGGAGGGCTGTTCGCCAGACATTCCGGCGGCGAACAACAAGGTCCACATTCCTTTGTCGCCTGACAGCGGGCGAACAACACATTCGATTCGGGTCACCAGACCCAGGCATTGGCGAGTGAGGCAGAGGCTGCGCGGCATGGCGAGCTCCTTATTGATTGCAGTATTCATCTCCTTCGCATAATGAAGGAAACGCGTCAGTCCCTTTGACAACTGCTGCAACCCGACAATATCGAACAACTACCCCGTTGGAAAAGCGCGAAAACGAAAAGGGCGCCGAATGGTCATTTGGCCATCAAGCGCCCCGTTTCATTGACGTCAAAGGCCTAGCTTTTCAGCTCGGGCTGTAATTGTGGCGCCTCCTTTTCGAGCTCTTTGAGGTCGTCGTCGCTGAGCATTTCAGCGATGTCGCGCAGACGGTCCACCACCCTGCCGTTCACCGAATCATCGGGGAATTGACCGTCCTCGTCCGCTTCACCCACCGGCATGCCCACCAACAGGCTCAGCGCCTCATCCACCTGACGCACGGCGTACACGTGGAACTGCCCGGCGCGCACGGCTTGCAGCACGCGCTCGTCCAGCATCAGCGTGGCGACGTTGGCGTGGGGAATGATCGCGCCTTGATCGCCGGTAAGACCTCGGGCTTCGCAGAGCCGGAAGAAGCCTTCGATCTTCTCGTTAACGCCGCCGACCGCCTGGACTTCACCGAACTGGTTGATCGAGCCGGTGATGGCGAAGCACTGCTTGAGCGGGGTTTTCGACAGCGCTGAAATGAGCGTGCAGACCTCGCCGAGGGAAGCGCTGTCGCCATCGACATAACCGTAGGACTGCTCCAGCGCGATGCTCGCGGAAATGGCCAGCGGGAATTCCTGGGCGTAGCGGCTGCCCAGATAACCGGTGAGGATCATCACCCCTTTGGAGTGAATCGGCTGGCCCAGGTTGACCTCACGCTCGATGTCGACGATGCCGCTACCGCCCGGGTAAACCGTCGCCGAGATGCGCGCCGGCACACCGAACGCGGAATCCCCCACTTCCAGCACCGTCAGGCCGTTGCACTTGCCGACTGCCGCGCCCTGAGTGTCGATCAGGATGATGCCGGCGAGCATGTCATCGAGAATTCGGGCCGACACACGTCCGGTGCGGGTGGCCTTGGCTTTCAACGCACGCTCGATGTGCCCGGCGTCAGTGCGCTCGTCACCGGCCACACTGCGAATGAAGTCCGCCTCGCTGACCAGTTGGAACAGATCACCGATGCGCGCCGACAAGCGCCCCTGGTGCTCGGCGAGGCGCGCGCTGTACGTGGCAAGGCGCGCGACTGCATCCGCCGTCAGCGGCGCCATGCCCTCCTCCGACGTCCGGGTTTTGAGCAACTGGGCGAACTGCTCCAGGCTCTCGTCGACCATCGGAATGTCTTCGTCGAAATCCACCAGCACCCGGAACATCTCCTGGAAGTCCGGATCTAGGTCCTGCAGCGTGTAATACAGCGACCGCGCGCCAATGATGATGACTTTGACCTGCAGCGGGATGGTCTGCGGGGTCAGCGTTACGGTGGCCAGACGACCCAGTTCACCCAGCGGCGCTTCCATCTTCAGTTTGCGCGATTGCAGGGAGCGCTTGAGGGCGTCCCACACGAACGGCTCGCTGAGCATTTTCTCGGCTTCCAGCACCAGAAAACCGCCGTTGGCCCGGTGAAATGCTCCGGGGCGCAGCTGACGATAGGTGGTGTAAAGCGCGCCCTGGTCGGTGCTGTATTCGATGCGACCGAAGAGGTTGTCGTAGGTCGGGTGCGGCTCGAATACCACCGGCGCGCCGCCGCTGGCGGAATGGCCCACCATCAGGCTCGGGCAGTATTGCTCTTCGAGCAGCTTGCGCGCCTGGGCATCGGTTTTGCTGTCGTCAACCAATTGCTCGACCACGGTTCTGAGCAGGTTAACCTGCACTGCCTGAAGGTAGGCGCACACCGCGGCGTTCTCGGCGTACTGCTCGGACAACGGTGCCAACAAAGGCTGGAGCGCGAGGATGATGGTCTCTTCATTGAGCTCACGCATCTGGTTGTTGGACTCGCGCTTCCACTGCGGCAGGCTGGCGAGTTCTTCATTCAACCGCTCTTCCAGCGTCGAAATATCGGTGTGAAAACGCTCGCGCTCGGCTTCCGGCAATTGCGAAAACTCGGCCTCGTCCAGCGCCTTGCCTTCGAGCATCGGGGTGAACGCAATGTTGGTGTTGTCGCGGTACAGCGCGATGTCCTTTTCCAGCGCAAGACGTTCGATGACATCGAGGGCGCGGTCGTAGCGCTGATTGAAGGCGCGGTCAATCGAGCTCTTCTTCTGCTGGTAGGACGGATGTTCGAACACCGCAGGAAACGTCGACAGCAGGTTGTCGATCAGTCCGTTGATGTCGGCAATGAACGCACTGGCGCTGCCGGGCGGCAGTTCAAGGGCGCGCGGCTCACGGGCGTCATCGAAATTATTGACGTAGACCCAGTCCGACGGCGTCTGCATGCGCTTGGCTTCGGCCTTGAGGTAGCGCTTGACGAAGGAGAAGCGGCCGGTACCGGGCTCGCCCATGACGAACACGTTGTAACCAGGGCGCGGCATGGCGACGCCGAATTGCAGGGCTTCGACCGCGCGCTCCTGGCCGAGTACGCCGCGAAAGGGTTCCAGATCGTTGGTTGTCGTGAAGCTGAACTGTTCAGCGGAAAAGGGACGGGTCAGCGCTTCGGGCGCAAGTCGCAAGCTGGCAGCAACAGAATCGGGCATCGGACATCCTTACATCAGGCGGGGCAGATGGGCGCATTCTGGCGCTCGCCGCACCGCACTGGCAAGGCATGAACCACCTGATCGCTTTTCCGTATGAGGAACCGGCCTACATACCCGGCGGAGGCGGATTACACACAACAATCTGCAATTACTCACGGAACGTTCATATCGTGCCTAAACTCCAACTTGCGCGACCGGTAACAATTTAAATAACCGGTCCGCCCTGGCGCCCTACCGGCCAGGAATCCGACCCTTGGTTGAAACAACAGAGACTAAAGCTATGAAACGGATTCTTCTTGGTACTCTCTTCGCCGCTGTGTCCATCAACGCCATGGCTCAAGCTCCTGGCGGTCCGGACTGCGGCTGGGGCAACATGCTGTTTGAAGGTCAACGCGGCACTCCAGCTCACTTCCTCGCTTCCACCACCAACGGTACTTCGGGCAACGCCACCTTCGGCATGACCTCGGGCACCAACGGTTGCTCGACCAACAGCGCGCTGACCTACGGCGGCAAATCCTGGATTGCCATGAACGGCATGATGGACGAGCTATCCAAAGACATGGCCATGGGCCAAGGCGAAGCACTGACCACTTACGCGGTCGTGTTGGGCGTTGCACCGGAAGACCGTGCGCATTTCGCCGCAGTCACCCACGAGCACTACCAGCAGATCTTCACCAAGGCCGACGCCACTGCTGAAGATGTTCACACCAACACCATCGACGTCCTGAAGAACGATCCGACTCTGGCTAAATACGCAACCCAAGCTTAAAGTCGTGCCGCCTGCCTTCCTCCCCGGAAGGCAGGTTCTCCGCCCTGCCCACTTCTGACTAGTTGCCAATCTATGCTCAAACGCCTTGCCTGGCTGGTGCTCTGTGTCTGCGCCCCGCTGTCCGCCGCGCCCCACGTCGACAATGATCGTTTGCAGCAACTGGCCAATTCCAGGTTCTGGATCTCCATTGGTCACTACGAAGCCGGCAAGCTGGGTGGCTGGCGCAGTTATGTCGATGACCCGAAGTTTTTCCTCGCCCAGAACGGCGCCCATGATCCCAAAGCCGAGCTGGCCGCGACGCTTGAGGCGATCTACCGTCCTGTCACTCAAGGCCAGGAAAACGTCCACCCGCAATGCGTCTACCCCTCCCGCACGCGCTTTTTGCGTGACGAATTGAAGCTGACCGATTTGCCTGCGGTCGACTGCAAAGAATTCAACAAATGGTTTTCCGATGTGGCCCCGGACAGCACGGTGCTGATTTTCCCGGCGGCGTACCTCAACAGCCCGTCGTCCATGTTCGGCCACACGCTGCTGCGCATCGATCAGGCCGACGTGCAGGCGAATAAGACCGCGTTGCTCAGCTACGCGATCAATTTCGGCGCCTACATCGAGGGCTCCGACAACAGCATTTTGTACGCATGGAAAGGCCTGGCGGGCGGCTACCCCGGGCTGTTCGCGCTGGTACCGTATCAGGAAAAGCTCTCCGAATATCGCAGCCTTGAAAACCGCGACCTGTGGGAATACCGCCTCAATCTGACGCCGGAAGAAACCCGGCGCATGGTCGAGCACGTGTGGGAACTCAAACAGATTCGCTTTGGGTATTTCTTCTTCGACGAGAACTGCTCCTATCGCCTGCTTGAGCTGCTTCAGGTGGCTCGCCCGAGCCTGGACCTGACGCCGCAGTTTCGTCTGACGGCGATTCCCACGGACACCGTGCGCGCGGTGAAGGAAGCGGGTCTGGTCGAGAAGATCGACTATCGCCCGTCCAGAGAGCGCGAACTGCTGAGCCGCGCCGAGCCGTTGAACAACGACGAGCAACAGTGGGTTTTGAAAGTCAGTGCGGACCAGAAGCAAATGCAGAGCCCCGAATACATCGCGCTGCCGAAGGAACGTCGCGCGTTGATTCAGGACGCGGCCTACAGGCTGGAGCGGTATCGCGCCAACGGCCAGGAGCGTGACCCTACCAGCGCGCAACGCAGCTATGACTTGCTGCGCGCAATCAGCACCAATCCACCGCCTGCGCTGGAGATTGAGCGCCCGGGTCTGCCGGAAGACGGGCATGAGTCGCGCACGTGGCAACTGGGTGCGGGCACGCGGGATGACAAGGCGTTCGCCGAATACGGCCTGCGCATGGCGTATCACGATTTGAACGACAACGCGTACGGCTTCCCGCTGGGTGCGCAGATCGAGATTCTGCAGCTCAAGCTGCGCCAATATGAAGACAGTCACTGGCAGGTGCAGCGGCTCGATCTGGCGACCATCCGTTCGCTAACACCGCGCAACGAGCTGTTGCAGCCCTGGTCGTGGCAAGTGGCGGGTGGCCTTGAGCGGGTGCTGGGCAAGCACGGCGACGAGAATCTGGTCAGCCACGTCAACGGTGGCGCAGGTGGTACGTGGAAGTTGGGAGATGACGTGCTGGGCTTCGCACTGGGCACCGTGCGGGTTGAGCACAATAACGATTTCTCGGCGCTGGTTTCGCCGGCGGCGGGCTTCAATACCGGCGTGCTGTGGCGAAATCCGCTGGGTAACTTCAGCCTGGAAACCAAAGGCGATTACTTCACCAACGGCGAAGTGCGGCGCAACATCAGCCTGAACCAGCAGTGGGAGCTGTCGCGCAACCTTGGCCTACGGCTGAGTGCGCAGCGGGATTTTAGCCAGCTGACCTCGCCGGTGAATGAAGTGATGCTGGAGCTGAAGTGGTATCACTATTGAGTGGCAGGCGCCTGAATTATTCACTGTGATGCCTGACGCCTTCCCGGCTGAAGCAGGTTCTACGATGCGCGGGACGGTTCTGTAGGACTGGCTTTAGCCGGGAAGAGGCCAGCCCTGCTATGTGCGCGTCGTGGCGTAACCCTCTTCTTCGATCAGTTCCACAATCTGCTCGGCGCCAAGCTGGCTCTGGACTTTCACCTCGCCTTTCGCCAGATCAACCTGCACCTGCGCCGTGGGGTCTTGCCCCTGAATGGCGCCAGTAACGGCATGCACGCAATGCGCGCAGGTCATGCCTTGAACGTTGAATACCTGCATGTGCTGACTCCTCTTCTCATCGAAAACACGTGATGGCGCCATCTAAGACCTTCCCGTCGGGGCAAGGTCAAGTTTCCGGGGGATCTGCCGGGCTGGCATTCATCTGCACTCTGCGCCAGAGTGCGCCTACAACCGTCATATCAGGAGAATCAGTCATGCGCTGGTCAGCCTTTCGTATTGCAGGTTTTGCCGGCCTGTTGGCGTGCGCATCCTGGGCTCATGCCGATCAGGACTACGGCGTGCTGATCATTTCCCGCGAGCGCCTGGAGGTTTCCACTTCCTGCGAAATCGGAATTTTCATGCAGGACCAACTGGTCGGCCGTCTGTACCAGGAGGAGTCGCGCTCATTCAATCTGCCTGCAGGCGATGTGTCGGTGCGCTTGCGTGTGCTCCCGGGTCAGACGCCGGGCTGCTCGCCAGGCATCGAAGCGCAGAACAACACGCGTCTGCACATCAATGCGGGTGACGTTTTGAAATACCGCATCGCGTCGGGTCCGAACGGGATGTACTTGAAGAAGGCGGATTTGAATTATTGAATCGCCTCCTGGTGACATCAATGCCCAGATAACAACTGACCCAACGCGTAAGCTCACGCAAAGCGAATGGGTCAGCGGGGACATGGTCTGAAAACTACGTTATGTAGCCTTCATCCCTGGACAGGGGGACGGACAGGCGTCTGCTCATCGGCGCTATAACTAAACGTCACTTTACCGGCCGCGGTAGTGGGGAGGGTAATTTTGATAACCGGTATCCAGACTCCATCAGTATTTATAAGATCGCTTTGGTTGTGCTGAGCGACAGGCAACCCGGCTGAGCCTGCCAAGTAGAAAAACGCTTCAAGCGGTAACGTTTTACCCAAGCCGCTATCCCAGACGGCGAGGACAAGCTCATTGTTCTCTACAAAAGCCTGAGATCCCATTAAGGACATCGCTTCTAATCCAGCAACAAACGCGGGACCTGCATTATCGTTTCGATCGTCGCTCACGTCGAATCCGCACTGCGCATAGTGTAAATTGCCAGGCTGCGATGTGTAATGAGTCCACCATTGCGCTGCAGTTGTAACGTTCTGTAAATGGCAGGGACGACTGCCTACTGTTCCTGGATGCTCACCACACCCCCTGTCAGTCCTGCTCCCCGTGCCTGCGTCAACCGGAAATAAGCAAAGCACCTCAGGATGCAGTTTCCCCTCGGCAAATAAATAAGCCGTCAAGATGTATCCGTTGTTATACCCCCAGGCCAACTTTCTGAAGTTAGCGTCAGACCTTAAGTAAGACGCGGACACGCCGCCTCGTGTAATACTTGCTGGACTGTTGTCCCATACGTGATACGCACCGGGACTATTGCTCGTACCGCGGATCATTACCCCATTACACAAAAACGCTGGTTGCGACGGCGTTCCGCAATTTGCAGCTGTGTCGGCGTAACGATTGGTGAGGTGCCTGACCACGTCCTCCCCAGAGTCTTGCTGTATCGTAGCGCGGTGCGCGACATGCGGAATAGGACGCTGAGTTGTATCGAAGCCCGATCTTTGCTCACTGACACAAGCAACAAGGACGACATACACAAGTAAAAACACCACCTTATTAATCTTTCTCATAATGGCCTCCGAAGCCAAAACACGAAAACTTCTAGAATAATCCAAAAAGACCATTGCACCTTCTCGGTTTCGTTACACCACAAGCTGCTATGAAACAACTTAAAACTGAACACTCCGTCAAATATTCATCCAAATATCTGTGAGTTAACATCAGGAGTAATGGATGATGACTACGACTTCGTAATAACCTGATCTCCTGCACTGTAAGTAAACGTCGCCTTGCCCCCTTCACTCGCCGGAAGTGTGAGCTTTATCACAGGTATCCATACCCCATCAGTACTATTGAGATCCAGCTGATTACGTTGTGCGACAGTCAATCCAGGCAGGCCAGCCACGTAGAAAAAAGCTTCCAGCGGGAGGGTCTTGCCCAATCCATTTCCCCAGACTGCAAGGATGAGCTCGTTCTGCTCTCTAAACGACTCAGACCCCATCAAACCCATTGCCGCCAATCCCGCAGCGAAGGCAGGTCCTGCCGCCGAGTTTCTGGCATCGGTAACATCAAATCCGCATTGGTAGCTATGGCGACTGCTGGCGTGTGAGTTGTAATGCGTCCACCACTCCGTTGCGGTGGTAATGCCCTGTAGATGGCAGGGGCCGCTACCTGCATAACTAGGGTAATCACCACATCCCTTGTTTGTACGGGCCGAGGTACCCGCATCGATCGGAAAGAGGCACAGCACCTCGGGGTGCAGTTTCTCAGCCGCATAAAAATAAGCGGTCAAGATATAGCCGTTGTTGTACCCGTAGGCGAGCTTATTGTAATTAACATCCGACCTTAAGTAGGAAATAGAGACGCCACCCTTTTCAATAGAAGCAGCACTGTTCTCCCATACGTGGTAAGTCGGTTCACTGCTGGTGCCTCTAATCATCACTCCATTGCACAGAAAGGACGGCTGTGAAGGCGTTCCGCAATCTGCAGCTGTCTTGCTGTACCGGTCTTCTAGATGTCGCGCAACATCATCGCCGGTATCTTGCTGAATAGCAGGACTCTGCGTAAATCGAGGATCATTACCGTGGGGCCCGTTTAATGAAGGCTGCTCGCCTACACATGCAACAAGTCCGATATAGATAAGTGCAAGCGCGACAGATCCGAATCTATTCATGCTGATCTCCTGATGATAATCAATGGCAATCCATGTCAAAAAATGATATTCGGCCGTTCAAGCATCATTCACTGGACGGGCTTTGCCAACTGACACATATGACAGTGATCGATACCGCTTCGAAATAATCCATGCAGCGCTTATCGCAAATAGCTCTAGCCACTTGGCAACCGCACATGGGCAAGACAAAATTATTAACCTATTAGAGACAGGCGACCAACTACTCAAGAAAAAATAAAAACAATGCGTAAACTTGACGATTTAAACCCCTCTTACTAGCCTTCACTTCTCACCTTATAGTTTGCAAACCGGCAAGGAGCTGTTCATGAATTTGCCCACACCTTCTAATGACCAATCGTCACAAAACGTGGACCTGATTAATATTTACGATGGCGAAGCCCTGCTGGGCACAGCTACAAGTAACGGTGCAACTTGGTCATTCAACGCCCGGAATCTTCCACCGGGCTTGCACACTTTTACCGCGCGCACCATCACAGGTCGCTCCAATGAGTGGCGTATTACGGTGACCGAGGCAGCGATGAATCTGGTGGCACCTCATGTGAGGGAGGCAACCTTGGTTGCGGATAACAGGGAGCGGCTGGATTATTACCAGGTAAACGATGTTATTCACTGTATCGTTCCTAACTACAATATGAAGTCTGGCGATACCGTGAAAGCGTATTGGGTGGGTCGGAACATCACTATTGGTTCACCCATCCAAACGGTGGGAAGCCCACCGTCGCTGCAACCGTTTCCGATATCGAAATATGAAGTCATTGATGTCATAGGCCACAACGCATCTCTCTACTACACCGTAAAACGCCCCCCCGACACAGAGACTTTTACCTCGTTGACACTCCTCCTCACCGTAGAAGGACATTCATTCCAAGTGGATGCCCCGACCATCAACGATGGACACGATAATCTGCGGGTAAAAAAGCAGCCCGAGTTCAATAAAGACAGCACCGCTGGCGTTCGCGCCATCGGCGCTGATGGTGATCAATGGTCCGCAGACATAACGCCTGCGTTTGGTAGCGACCCTCATCTAAACTTCAAGATTGATCCATCTTGGCTAGCTCGAAACAGGGGAAAGCCGGCAGTTTTCAATTGCAGCGTAGGGGTCAATCCGGGAGACCCTCACTACCTGTTCTCGCAACTGCTCAGAGTAGCATCGGTGTGAACGCAAAAACCCGGCCTGAGCCGGGTGTTTTTCTGGGTCGATTACTGCATCCAGGGCGGAGGCGGTTCTTCGGTTTTGTTCGGCGGCGCATCGTCCGCCGTTCTCGCGGCTTGGCGTCTTGCATCGTCCAGTCGCGCCGCTTCAATCTCGCGCAACACACTGCCGACGTCGGCAATCTCGTCCGGATCAGCGAACTCGCCCGTCAGCACGGTCGCTGGGGACAACGTGCCCGCTTCGAAGTGGGACCACATCTCCCGGGCATAGCGCGTCTGCTTCAGCTCCGGCGCGAAGCGGCCGAAGTAGGACGCCATGTTGCCGACGTCGCGCTCCAGCATGGTAAACGCATGGTTGTTGCCCGCCGCATCCACCGCTTGCGGCAAGTCGATAATGACCGGCCCCGTGGGCGTGAGCAGCACATTGAACTCGGACAGGTCACCATGCACCAGACCGGTACACAACATCAGCACGATCTGCTGAATCAGGAACGCGTGGTATTCGCGCGCCTGATCCGGCTCAAGCGTCACGTCATTCAGACGCGGCGCGGCATCACCGTATTCATCGGCGATCAGCTCCATGAGCAGTACGCCCTCAAGGAAGTCGTACGGCTTGGGCACTCGCACGCCGGCGCCTGCCAGACGGAACAGAGCCGCGACTTCGGCGTTCTGCCACGCGTCTTCGGTTTCCTTGCGGCCGAACTTCGAACCCTTGGCCATGGCGCGGGCCTGGCGGCTGTTGCGGACCTTACGGCCTTCCTGATATTCCGCTGCCTGACGGAAACTACGTTTGTTGGCCTCCTTGTAAACCTTGGCACACCGCAGCTCATTGCCACAGCGCACCACATAAACAGCTGCCTCTTTACCGCTCATGAGCGGGCGCAGCACCTCGTCCACAAGACCGTCTTCGATCAGGGGTTCAATGCGTTTAGGAGTCTTCATCAGCTTTTATTGGGGGTCCTTCGTTGCCAAACACGCGATTGTTGCTCGTTATACGGCAATCCTCTGCCAGCGAGTAGGGGGTCAGGTCGATTGACTGTATGCCAGCTGTCTCACGATATCCCTGACACTTCGCCAAGCAGCATTCGTGCCGACGCATATCTACACCGCTTGACAGCCTCTACCACCGCGCTTGTCGACGAGCGACTACAGCGCAACCACGCAAGCTTCGCTCATCATCCGCGAAACAGTTCGCCAGGTGTCCTCCCGAACAGCCCTTTGAAAGCAGCAATAAAAGCCGACGTCGAATCGTAACCGCAATTGAGCGCCGTGCTCGTAACGCTCACCCCTTCCTCCAAAGCATTGAGTGACGACAGCAAGCGTGCCCTCTGCCGCCAACCCCGAAAGCTCAAGCCGGTTTCGCGCTGAAACAATCGTGTGAGCGTCTTTTCCGACATGTTCAAACGCGCCGCCCAGTCATTCAGGGTGACCGCTTGATCCGGCGTTTCGATCAGTTCACCACACAGTCCCAGCAAGCGTGGATGACGAGGTAGCGGGAGCGAGAAACCCACCTCGGGCAAATTCGCCAGCTGGTCGAGCAATACCTGAACAAGGCGGGACTCGGCGCTATCCAGCTCCGGGTAATCCGCTGGCAACTGACAAAACGTCTTTATCAACTCCCTGGCGAGTGGCGTGACTTCGAGCACCCGGCAACGATCTGGCGCCCAATCGCAATCCTCTTTGCGCACGTAAAGGCTGCGCATCTCAGCCCGGGTCGACGTGACAACTTCATGCTCCAGCCCGGCGGGAATCCACACGCCCCACTGCGGCGGCGCGAAGAAACTGCCGTGGGGTGTATGCACGCCGAGGACGCCGCTGATGGCGTAGGAAAACTGCACCCAGTCGTGGCGGTGAGTCGGTGTCCAGGAACCTGCGCCGAGGCTTTCGGCGCGGGCGTAGAGCGGGCGCGAAAGGCCTTCAAGCGAAGGGACTTGTCGCTCTGTTTCGGGGTTTCGCGGGGAGATGTGTGCGGTGGCGGGCATGGACTGGCCTTTGGTGTGAGGCGGCAGTTTACGTTTTTGCCGCGGATGGGTACCAGATGCGGGTCATCAGGGGCGAAGCTGAGGGTTAGAACGATTGTTCATTAAGCTTGGCTGGTCTCGAGGTTAGCCACTACCAACTTCCTGTTTTCGGGCGCCTGCGACGCCTCCGTGATCTGTGCACTGTCATTTGTGACAGCAGACAGATGCTTACGCCGGGTAGATGATGACCTTGCGTCGATTATTTAAAGCTCACTACCGCCCCAAATCGACGCGCATCTTTTAATGGGCAGCGACCTACCCACGGCTCTCCTCAAGGAAGATTGTCATGTCCAAATTCAAAAATGCGTTACGCCACACAGCGACACAATCCGGCGAACCGCGGCATCAAGACCCGTTTTACCCTAAGCCCTTAGTCACGTTAGCGACCAATGCAGTATTAGACCCGACGCAGGTAAGCCCCGCCGGGATGGAGATAAAGGTTTCTTACCCGACGATCAAAACTGGCGATGTAATCGCACTCATATTTAACCGTATCGACACATTCGTTCCAATTGAGGTTGGCGATGAAAGAGTGGTTTCTTTCTGGATATCTGCTTCATACATCGTTCCGACGCTAGGCGAAACGGTGGAAATCTATTACAAGACTGTCAGCAGTGAGGGTGATGTGAATCAGTCGGAAGTATTGCAGCTAACTGTGCTGCCATTTATGGACGGAGATTTGAAAATGGCCAAAGTTGAACAAGCATCAGATGGCGCGCCGGGCGAGTTAGATCTTTCTAAATTTGCCGGTGATGCAGACATTTCCATCGAGCCATGGCCTCTGATAGCCGCGGGACAACGCGTATGGCTCGACATGGTGAGCAACAAAGGCACCTCGAACATTCTTAAAAGCTATTCGGTAACGAATGCAGACATTTCCGCGGGAATTACACACGGCATCAGCAGGACTGAACTCCTGGAGATTGCAAATAATAGCGAAATTACGTTTCCGCTGAAGGTGCAGTTTGATGGAACCGATACAGTCGTGGGTGCGAAGGAATTTTCGACTCTGAAGCTGCGCCTCTTGGGCACGGCAGGGGGAACCGAGTACTCTGAGAATTTCAACGACCTCGTACCGCGAGTACTTGACCACGACCTAAACACTTTGAACATGAAAGTTTCGTTTGGCACAACCCGTCATCCAAATGAAATCGCTAGTGAAAACGGATCCATCTATTTAAAAATGCATACCGCTAAGACTGGCGGCATAGTAATTATTACATTCAACCGTGGAATTACCCCTTCTTACGTATCATTTGACCTAGCAGTGACTGATGGAGCATGCGTAGTTTATTGTTACAATGACTCCGACACAATCCCCCAAGAGCGTGGGGTGTCAGATTTCAAAACCATGAGATTTGACGCACCCGGTATAAAAGAACTGCGACTTTATGCCATTAACGCCATACCCATGGAAACTGAATTTCTTTTAGATAATTTCAGATTTAACGACACGACGGGAACTCCATTCCTCCAGCTGTGACGCTGCTTGCAAACTTCGGGTTATTTATGACTGTCCAAAATACCGGATATCCCGGCGCCCCGTCGGATAGCGGTAATCACAAGGACAGGATTATGACTGAACCAGATGGTCAGCACTCTCGCAAACCTTCAAGTACGCCTGGACCTTCGAATGATGTAAAAAAAGGGTCGAATTTATTCAAATTATCGAGTCCCTGGCGAGTGGCGTGACTTCGAGCACCCGGCAACGATCTGGCGCCCAATCGCAATCCTCTTTGCGCACGTAAAGGCTGCGCATCTCAGCCCGGGTCGACGTGACAACTTCATGATCGAGCCCGGCCGGAATCCAAACGCCCCACTGCGGCGGTGCGAAGAAACTGCCATGGGGTGTGTGCACGCCGAGCACGCCGCTGATGGCGTAGGAAAACTGCACCCAGTCGTGGCGGTGAGTCGGTGTCCAGGAACCTGCGCCAAGGCTTTCGGCGCGGGCGTAAAGCGGGCGCGGGAGATCTTCAAGCCAAGGGACTTGTCGCTCGGTCTCGGGGTTTCGCGGGGAGATGTGTCCGGTGGTGGGCATGGGCTGGCCTGCTGTAAGAGGCTGCAGTTTACGTGCTTGCTGCGAATGGGAACCCGCAGGGCTGATTAAGTGCGGTGTTCAGGCCTTAGATGGATTTTTCATTACGCGTGGCTCATTCCGCGATTAGCTGCCTATACCCCCTGTTCTCAGGCGCGTGAGTCGCCTACGTGATTTGTGCACTGTCATTTGTGACAGCAGACAGATGCTTGTCCGGCGCTGATGATGGTCCTGCGCCAGAGATTAAAACGTCCTTGCGGTCAGCCCTCAACCAGCCTTCAAGTTTCGACGGGGTGAAGACGTGCAAGGGATACCCTTCAAGGAAGCGTCTCATGTCTAAACCCAAAAAAGCGGTGAACTCGCCAACGGGCAAATCCGCGAGTCCGCAGCGGCTTAACCCGATCTACCCAAAACCTACCGTTCCCGTGGCGCTTGGCGAATTTCTGTCGCCGAAGCAAGTGACCGCTGCGGGTTTGGAAGTGGTGGTGACTTACCCATCCATAAAGCCAGGGGATGTGATCGCACTGAAGTTTAATGCTGACGACACCTTTGTTCCGATAGAGGTGGAGAACCATACTTCTGTTTCTTTCTGGGTTTCGGTGCCGCACATCATCAAAGCCCTTGGAACAACCGTCGACATTCAATACACGCTTAGCGATGAGAGCGCTGGACAGAAGTCAGACATACTGCAGCTGACAGTGCTGCCTTTCATGGAAGGAGATATCGAAATGCCTGAAGTCATACAAGCCACTGACGGAGCATTGGGCGAGTTGGATCTATCGACATTCACCGGCGATGCAGAAATAGTCGTTAAGCCGTGGCCCTTAATTAGCGAAGGACAGAAAGTTTGGCTTGACATAACGGACGGCACCAACCCGCTCCCCATTTTTAACGGGCATTCAGTAGTAGCGGGCGAAGTTACCGACGGTATTAGTAGCCCAATCAGCCGGACTTATCTGGAGCGGATTCCTGATCAGAAAGTGATTAGCTTTCCCGGAAAGCTCCAGATGACAGAAGACATCATATGCGAACTTCCTTTACTGGAACTAAGACTCGTGGACCCCAGCAAACGAGAGCACACAGAAGACTTTTCAAAATATTCACCTGGGAACCTCACCGAACCTGAATTCAAAACCACATACATAGACTTCGTATTCGGCGACCTGCCTCGCCTGATCAAAGAGATAGACAACAATAAGGTGCTGGCATTTGACATCAATCACAACTTTCCAGTAAACGCGACATTTAATAATATAGATTACACATGTATAGCATTTGATTGCACCGTATTTGATAGCATGTGCAAAATTGACTGTGAGGCTCAGACCCCTTCAGATCAAACTCTGGCCGTTGGGGTTCATAAAAATGTCGAATTCAGCGGACACGGCGTAATAAAAGGCCTGAAGTTTTCGCCCTACTACACGGGTGACAGGTTAACGGTTGCATTGGATAACATAACACTGCGAATCAATGCCGAAGCCTTGGAAAAGAAAAAACTACCCGCAAAGGCACTGGCTTCGGCGAGTTACGACACCTCGCCTCCACGCTCAGCCGCCCAGCAAGATCCGGCCTACCCCGCCCCAACAGTGTCGGAGGCCTCGAACAACGTTCTTTCCCCTCTGGATGTACTCCCCGAAGGCATTCACGTGAAGGTGACTTATGAATCGATGTCACCCAATGACGTGATTGCTCTGATTTTCAACGGTGAAGACACATTCGTGCCGCAATACGGCAACGACACGAAAGCCGTTATCTTCACCGTTGGCTCTTCCCATGTGGCAAAAGCGCTTGGTGAAGACATTCTGGTGAAGTATGTGATCAACGGTGTGGATGGCGGGATAATCTCGGAATCGTTAACGCTTACAATACTACCCCTCATGGAGGAAGATATGACAATAATTAAGATCCCACAAGCGACAGAGAGCACCCCAGGCAAACTCGATTTATCAACATTCATTGGCGATGCTGAGTTCATTATTCCCCCATGGCCAGTGATTGCTGAGGGCCAACTGGTGTGGTTAGACATGATCAGCGAGAGCAGCACGCAACATTTTCTGAATGCCTATCCGGTGACATTGGATGAAGTGTCTACAGGTATCACTCGTCCGATTAGAAGATCTCTGCTGGAAACGACCCCGGACGGAAGTTTGCTGGAGTTTGCTCAAAAGGTTCAATTTAACGGTAGCAGATCCGCCAATGGCGCACGACCTTTCCCTGCTTTGAAATTACTATTGCAGCATAATGGCGGCGGCAGTGGAGATATAGTCGAGGACTTTGAAACTTACGCATCAGGGGACAAGCCATCACCCTTCGACGCCAAAGGCATGACAATTACGGGTACAAATCTTAGTGTGATCGGGGCGGCAGGCGGCAGAGCACTCAAAGCCACGGTCCAAAGAGGCGAAGCAGATATCAAATTTTCATTCATAGGACATTACAAGAGAGCCACAATTGACCTCCGTTTTGACATCGCGGGAGACGGCCGCCTTATATGCACTTATAAAGACGGCGACGTAGATGAGCGGGTAATCTCTGGAACAGACATGCAGCACTATGAATTTAGCCATGACGATATCAGCTCATTTCAAGTGACTGCCGTCTATGACGGCTGGCAAACAAGAGTCACTATTGAAAATATAAAGTTATACGCAAAAGCGTCAGAATAATTTTGGTGCTTCGCAATGCGTTGCCAGCAGTGGCGAAAAGAATTACATTACTGGCAATCATATCAATGATGAGAATAAAGCAATATGAGCGATTAACGATAAAGGGGTCTGATTTATTTAAATCCTTAAATACATCAGCCCCCTCAGCTTAACGCTCAGACCATTTCCTCATAGCGCTAATTTCCATCCGCGATATACGCCGCCAAGCCGTTGCTTTACCGGCTGACTGATCAATAGACCGCAGCCGTACTGTCATTTCTGACAGTAGCCACCACGGCATATCGCGGAGCACTCTGTCTCCATGGATGACGCTCCACTACGTCGACTAGCCAAGGACCGCTGAAATGACCCGGAAAAACGACGAGCAAGACAAACTACCCGCCAATGAACTGGCTTCAGCGAGTTCCAGCAACTCGGCTTCGAATGCGACCGCCCTACAAGACCCGAACCTTCCTGCACCCATCGTCCCTCTAGCACCAGACGGCGTGCTGCTTGAACCCAATCGTGCAGACCCCGACGGCCTCCTTGTGGAAGTGACGTACCCCTCCATGTCGGTTGACGACACGATTGCCCTGATCTTCAACGGCGAGGACACTCTTGTGCCGCAGAAGGGCAACGTCGAGCTGAAAGTAACCTTCCTCGTGCCTAAGGAATATGTTGCGAAGACTGTGGGCAAAACCGTGCAGGTTTCCTATTCAGTAGCAGGGAATACTGGCGCGGTTCGCTCACAGACGCTCGATCTGGACGTGCGCCTGATTCCCGTCGGTCAATTAACCGCGCCGCAGATCGTTCAGGCGGTAGGGGGCGTTCTGGACGTCGGGGGGCTGCAAACTGCCGCTGATATCTTCATAAACGCTTGGCCACTTATCGCGCTTAAACAGAAGACATGGATGCAACTTCAAGGCTTCGGCAATTTAAACCTGCCCGTTTGGCAAGGGTATGAAATTGGCAGTACTGGCGCGCAAGTCGCCACGGTTCAGCGGAAAGACCTGCAAAACCTTACCGACGGTTCACAACTAAACCTGGTGCTAGAAGTGTTGTTCGATGACGGGCTGCCGCTTCAGCCGTTTCCGATTCGGACTTACCAGATCAAGACCGCGCCGGAATACGCTCTCGGAGCTCTGGAACTGGTTGGCGCCACTGGAGATGTCATTGAACTGGGCGTTGTCAGCGGCGATCCGGTGACCGTCCACACCCATGCGTACATAGGGCAAACGGCTGGGGACCGACTTTTGCTGTCTTGGGCGGGAGTCGCTGCCAACGGTACGCCGATAACCTATAGCCACGAATACACCGTGCTGGCGGGTGGTGAAACGGGCGAGGTGCGCTTCGAGGTTCCTCGCGCGAATCTGGAGTCGCTGGGCGGCGGCACGCTGCAGTTGAGCTATCAAATAATCAAGGTGGGTGGGGGCATCCAGAATTCCCCCATAACCACCTACAGTGTCACCGTCGCAACGCTGAATTTGCCGCCGCTAGCGGTCCTCGGAGATACTCCCGAAGGGCTGGCTCCGATGCGTGTGATCAATGGCGCGACCGTTCAGATCATTTATCCAAACCCGCTCCCTAGCGACGTCATCGCGCTGCTCTGGAACGGCAAAAATGACGCAGTAGATTGGCAGAACGGCGCTGCGACAATTACCTTCATTGTTCCACCCTCAGAAATTGGACTCGTAGTGGGTAAGACCATAGATGTTCAATATGCGGTCCGACGCGGCACCACGTGGTCGACCTCACCAGCACTCAGACTGAATGTGCTGCCTCTCATGGAAGGAGATTTCAAAATGCCAAAAGTTACACAGGCAACCGATGGAACATTGGGCGTGCTGGACTTGTCGACGTTTACCGGTGATGCAGAAATTATTATTGAGCCATGGCCATTTATTAAAGAAGGGCAAAGAGTTTGGCTTGACATGACTGGCGGCACAGCCCCACTCCCTATTTTGGACAAGCATCAGGTCGCACCAGGTGAAGACACGAGTGGCATCAGCAGTTCAATAAGTAGGGCCAGTCTAGAGCTATTTTCTGACATCGCAACGATTGAGTTTCCGGCAAAAGTTCAGCTAGATGGCAGCGATTCACTCAATGGCGCTAATGACTTTCCGCTATTGAAATTACAGTTGATTCCCAAAGGTAAAGGAAGCGGTTCAGGATCGGAAAATTTTGATGAATCCCCGATAGGGGAATTCGCAACCATATTTGAAACTGCCGACCTGAAATTCAAGGGTGGCGCGGACTCTCTTGTGCCTTTGCATCATAATATCATTACTCGAGCGGGAAGCACAGCCATTTCGCTTCAGACCTCTAATGACCCTGCAGAAATAATATTTAAGACAGGGTCAAAACCCTCCTATGTATCAATGGATATAAGTGTAATAGCGGGAAATAGCAACTGCATAGTAACCTGCCTAAGCTCGGAAGAACCTAGACCCATGACATTATCACCGAGACCATCCCAAAAAATAACGCTATATGGAACAGACATAACCAACATCACTTTCAAGCGAACTTCTTTTAACGGCACGAATGATTGGTTTCTAACCGTAATATTGGACAATATCAAATGGGGGAAAATTGACAAAGCGTCTGATTTATTTAAATCGGCGACAGATTAATTTGCTTAAAAAAGGGATCGGATTTATTTAAATTATCAACGCCCTGGCGAGTGGCGAAACTTCGAACACCCGGCAACGATCTGGCGCCCAATCGCAATCCTCCTTGCGCACGTACGGGCTGCGCATCTCGGCCCGGGTCGACGTGACAACCTCATGATCGAGCCCGGCCGGAATCCACACGCCCCACTGCGGCGGCGCAAAGAAACTGCCATGGGGTGTGTGCACGCCAAGCACGCCGCTGATGGCGTAGGAAAACTGCACCCAGTCGTGTCGGTGAGTCGGTGTCCAAAACCTAACCGATGGTTCGACGTTAAGACTGATACTCGAAATGTCGTTTGATGGCGGGCTAACGCGTCAGGCGTTTCCAGTGCAGAGTTATACTGTGATTGCTAAACCGATACCTGAGCCTTTGACGATTGACCAGACGACGATGATTCTAGATGGCTTATATGTAAGAGGTAGCCCAGAGTGGACGCTAAACGGCAGTGACACTGCCGGTAATACTCAGGTAAGAAAAGCCTCAGGGGGGACGCCGCCTTACACATATTCATCAAGCAGTACACGTTATGCCTCCGTGGATTCTCAAGGAAAAGTCAAAGGTAGAGGATGGGGCAACAGCACAATAACCGTAACGGACGCTCTTAATCAAAACGTCAGATACACCGTTAACGTGTCTAATGTTTACGTTATGAGGCAATAGGAGACTTGGCAGGCCACTCATGCTCGAGCAGTCGAACAGTCACAAGAACACAACCTTAAGCCTGTAGAACGGAGACATATATCAGTTCTTGCAACCCTGTATGGAGCTCCGTTTCCACCTGACCGAGGGGGATATCGCAAATGCTGGTGCTGCTCACCAACTCCAGAAGTTTGGGATTTCCCATCTACAAGTGTCTACCAGGATTCACCGAGCAACCTTAACTTCGTTAGAGTAATAGGTATACTTGAAAGCTTGGACGACCCACCTACCTAGAAAATAAAGAACCTATAAAAGGTTCTTATAAAGGGTCTGATTCATCTAGGTCTTGTAGGGGTCAGATTTATTTATATCCTTAAATACATCAGGCCCCTCACGTTAAGCCTCAGACCAATTCCTCATAGCGCTCATTTCCATCCGCGATATATGCCGCCAAGCCGTTGCTTTACCGGCTGACTGATTAATAGACCTCGGCCGTACTGTCATTTCTGACAGTAGTCAACACGGCGTATCGCGCGTCTTTAAACCACCCTTTAAAAACATCATGTTTCGATAATGGCCGTCACGCCTTGCCCACCCGCGGCGCAAATCGATATCAATCCACGCCCTCCTCCCCTCTTGCTAAGCAGTTTCGCCAGGTTCGCCACAATCCGCCCACCCGTCGCAGCAAACGGATGTCCCGCCGCCAACGAGCTGCCTTTCACGTTGAGCTTGCTGCGATCAATCGTCCCCAACGGCGCATCCAAACCCAACCGCGTTTTGCAGTATTCGGGGTCTTCCCACGCCTTCAACGTACACAGCACCTGCGCCGCAAAGGCTTCGTGAATCTCGTAATAATCGAAGTCTTGCAGCGTCAGACCGTTGCGCGCCAGCAGGCGGGGGACGGCGTAGACCGGGGCCATCAGCAGGCCTTCGTTACCGCGCACGAAGTCCACGGCGGCGGCCTCGCCATCTCGCCAGTAGGCCAGAATCGGCAAGCCCCGCTCATGCGCCCACTCTTCGCTGGCGAGCAGCACCAGCGAGGCGCCGTCAGTCAGTGGCGTCGAGTTACCCGCCGTCAGTGTGCCCTTGGCGCTGCGCTCATAAGCAGGCTTGAGCGACGCGAGTTTTTCCAGGCTCGCGTCGGTGCGCAGGTTGTTGTCGCGGGTCAGGCCGAGGAACGGCGTGAGCAGATCGTCCTGCCAGCCCTCCGCGTAAGCAGCGGCCATTTTCTGGTGACTTTCCAGCGTCAGTTGGTCCTGCGCGTCGCGGGGGATGCCCCAAGTCTGCGCCATCAGTTCGCAGTGCTGGCCCATCGACAAACCGGTGCGGGGTTCGCCGTTGCGCGGCAGCTCCGGCTTGAGGTTATGCAGGCGCAATTGCGTCAGCGCCTTGAGTTTGTCAGCCGTAGTTTTGCTGCGATTGACCTGCAACAGGATCTGCCGCAGGTCTTCGTTGACGCCGATGGGCGCGTCTGAGGTGGTGTCCACGCCGCCAGCGATGCCGCACTCGATCTGGCCGAGGGCGATTTTGTTTGCCACCAGCAGCGCCGCTTCGAGCCCGGTGCCGCAAGCCTGTTGAATGTCGTAGGCAGGGGTTTGCGGCGACAGCCTTGAGCCGAGCACGCATTCGCGGGTGAGGTTGAAATCACGGGAATGCTTGAGGACCGCGCCGGCAGCGACTTCGCCCATGCGCAGGCCATGCAGGTTGAAGCGCTCGATCAGACCCTCCAGCGCAGCGGTCAGCATGTCCTGATTGCTGGCGGTGGCATACGCGCCGTTGGAGCGTGCGAACGGAATGCGATTACCGCCGACAATGGCCACGCGTCGTGTCTGAATCATCGAAATCTCCTTTCTCTTTTTTGGATCTTGCGGGCATCGGTTGCGGAAGCACGACCGCAGCAGGCCTGGCGTTTTTGTGCCCCCTGACGAAAAGCGATCGCGAGCACGCTCACTCCTACAGAGTTCGCCAACTGACAGCGTAGGACCTATTACCCACCGGTGCGGTCAACTGATTTGAACCCAGACTCAAGGAGCGTGTTCCATGGCATCCGATCGCTACATTGACTTCGTCAACTCCGACCTCGGCCGCAAGCTGGTCGGCGCCGTCGGTTTGCCAGCCCCCGCACGTCTGGAGCGCTGGCAGGCCGGGCGTCTGCGTCCGGTCGAAGGCGCGCTGTTGCTGAGCACAGGTCCGCTGGCCGAGCGGGTGAGCGCCTTTGCGCCGCGTCTGACTGATGTGCTGTTCAGTCATGGCGGCGAAGTCACAGGCGCCCACCCTTGGACTGCCGAGCAGAGCGCGAAGATCAAGGCCGTGGTGTTCGACGCCAGCACGCTGCTGCACACCTCTCAGCTGAGTCAGTTGCGCGAGTTCTTCCAGCCGATCCTGCGTCATCTGGATAACAGCGCTCACGTCGTGATGCTTGCGCGCGCGCCGGAGGCTCAATCCGATCCACTGGCCGCCAGCACGCAGCAAGCCATCGAAGGTTTCAGCCGCTCGCTGGCCAAGGAAATGCGCAACGGCGGCACGGTTCAGCTGCTGCAAATAGAGGACGGCGCCGAAGATCAACTGGAAGGCGCGCTGCGGTTTTTCCTGTCGCCGAAGAGCGCGTTTATTTCCGGTCAAGTCATTCGCCTGAGTGCTTGCGATCAGCAGGTTCAGGACTGGACCCGCCCACTGGCCGGACGCAAAGCGCTGGTGACCGGCGCCGCCCGAGGCATCGGCGCGGCCATCGCGGAAACCCTCGCCCGTGATGGCGCCGAAGTCATTCTGTTGGACGTGCCCCAAGCCAAATCCGATCTCGATGCACTGGCTGCGCGTCTGGGTGGACAGGCGCTGGTCCTGGACATCTGCGCACCGGACGCTGCCGCTCAGTTGATTGAACACCTCCCCGGCGGGCTCGATATCGTCGTGCACAACGCCGGCATCACCCGGGACAAAACGCTGGCCAATATGCCGGCGGACTTCTGGGACTCGGTGCTCGACGTCAATCTCAACGCGCCTCAGGTGCTGACCCAGGCGCTGCTCGACAGCGGCGCATTGCACGAGAATGGCAGTGTGATTCTGCTGGCGTCGATCAGCGGGCTGGCGGGCAATCGTGGGCAAACCAACTACACCACCAGCAAGGCCGGCCTGATCGGTTATGCCCGAGCGATGGCGCCGACACTCAAAGCCCGCGGCATCAGCATCAACGCCGTGGCCCCGGGCTTTATCGAAACCAGCATGACGGCGCACATGCCTTTTGCCCTGCGCGAAGCGGGCAGACGCATGAGTTCGCTGGGCCAGGGCGGCCAGCCGCAAGACGTGGCGGAAGCGGTGGCGTGGCTGGGTCAACCGGGTTCCGGCGCAATGAGCGGCCAGGTGCTGCGGGTGTGCGGCCAAAGCGTGCTCGGCGCCTGAGCTGGCATTAAGAAAAAAAGTGTCTGAATAGGCGCCCCGTCGATCCGAGGCCTGCCTGATCTGTAGCATGACCACAGGAGTAGCTCGATGAGTGTGCACTGGCGGTATCTGGACACGCCCCCGGCCCTTCCCGGCCTGTTCATGCAAGCGGCGCTGCGGCGCAAGGTCAGCGGCACGCAATTGCCGGATCAGGGGCTGCGGTGCTGGATGTCGGTGGACCCGGACAGGGTGAAAGCGTTTGCCCACGTCTGCGGATTCGTGCCCGGCAGTCTGCTGCCGCCAACCTATCCCCATGTGCTGGCTTTCCCGCTGCAGATGAAGCTGCTCACCGACAAGGACTTTCCCTTCCCGCTCCTCGGATTGGTCCACCTGCATAACCGGATCAGCATTCGTCGGCCCCTTGGCAGCGTGATCAAGGTTCAGGTGAGCGTGCGTGTCGGCCACCTCAAGCCCCACGCCAAAGGTGCGACGTTCAGCCTGATCACCCAGATCGAGGACGCGCTGGGCCTGCTGTGGGAGGAAGAGAGCACGATGCTCTGCCGAGGTGTTCAGGTGGACGGTGAGATCGAAGGTGATTATGAACCCGCGCCACTGCCGATGACGGAATTGGCAACGTGGTCGGCGCCGTCGGACATTGGTCGTCAGTACGCGAAGGTCAGTGGTGATTACAACCCGATTCACCTGAGTGACAGCAGCGCCAGGCTGTTCGGCTTTCCCAAGGCGATCGCCCACGGGCTGTGGATAAAAAGCCGTGCGCTGGCGGCGCTTGACGATCACCTGCCGGCGTCGAATGTGGAGATATCGGTGGAGTTTCACAAACCGGTACGGCTGCCCAGCGGGGTGACGTTGTCGGCCAGCGCGGCGGGGTCACATGGGCAGCTCAAGCTGGAAGGGGCGGAAGGGATCGTGCATATGCTGGGGAGCTGGCGACCGGCGTCGGAGTGATGGCTGCGCCTATCGTGCGCCAGTGGTTTTGCGGTGTGACATCTGACGCCTTCCCGGCTAAAGCCGGTCCCACTAAGTACGCAGACTGTAGGACCGGCTTCAGCCGGGAATCGGCGCACCGCCGTAGCGGGTATAAAACCTGCGTCCCGGAGCATCGCGCCCCCCTTGCGTCAATCGCCTATCCCCCTGAAGCTACGCACCTTCAGGAGACCCCCATGAACCTCGACGAACTCACCCAACGCCTGCATCGCATCCGCGATAACAACGACTGGCGGCAATTTCACAGCCCGAAAAACCTGGCCATGGCCGCCAGCGTCGAAATGGCCGAGCTGGTGGAGATCTTTCAGTGGAAGACCGAGGATCAATCCCGTCAGCTGCCCGCTGATGAGCTGGCCCACGCCGGGCAGGAAGTCGGGGATATCGTGCTTTACCTGCTGCTGTTGTGCAGCGAACTCGGGCTGGACATGGATGAAGTGGTGCGCGCGAAACTGGCGGACGGCGAACGGCGGTTCAGCAAATGAGCGACCGTCATTTCGATCAACTGGCGACGCGCTTCGCTGAAAAAATCTACGGCGGTGCCAAGGGCGCGATCCGGTTGGCGGTGCTACAAGCTGACCTCATCGAAAGCCTCCCCGATCGTCCGTTGCGCGTGCTGGACATCGGCGCCGGGCTTGGGCACATGTCGTTGTGGCTGGCCGAGCGCGGTCATGACGTCATGTTGGCCGAACCCGCCGCGCCCATGCTCGAAGGCGCCCGCCAGCGCTTTGCCGACGCGGGGCAGACGGCTAATTTCATTCAGGCGCCGTGGCAAGCACTGCCCGATATTCTGACCGAGCGGTACGACCTGGTGATCTGCCATGCCGTGCTGGAATGGCTGGAAGAACCGTTCACGATTCTGCCGGTACTGCATCAGCTAACCAAGCCCGAAGGCTGGCTGTCATTGGCCTTCTACAACCGCGACGCGCTGATTTATCGCAATCTGCTCAAGGGCCACTTCCGCAAAATGCGCAAGAACACCTTGGCCGGCGAAAAACAGAGCCTGACCCCGCAGGAGCCCCTTGATCCCCGAGAACTGGCGGCGCAACTTGGCTCCCTGTGGCGAGTCGAAACCCAAAGTGGCATTCGGGTTTTCCACGACTACATGCCGGTCGAGTTTCAGGCCAAGGCCGATCTTGCGGATCTCCTTGAAATGGAGCTCGCCCATCGTCGCCACCCGGCCTTCGCCGGACTGGGACGCTATCTGCACTGGATGTGCCGGGCTGTCTGACCCACGCTGGTTGATACACGCTGCTTAACACACGCTGCGGAGACCCTAATGAAACGCCGTCTCGCTTTGCTTTCCCTCTGCCTGGGCCTCACCGCCTGCCAGAGTCCCAGCCCTTATCGTGCCGTGTCTGCGGCCATTCCACCGGCGCCGCCTCAGGCTGCCAACGCCATCGACATGAGCGCTTATCCTGCGGCGCCGCGCGACTATGGCCGCTATCGCAATTGGTCCTGGCTCAACGGTCAGTTGCCGCCGGGCACCCTGTGGGCTGACTCGGCTCAGCTGGCTGAAGCCGTCAGCAACGGGCTGGATCAACGGGGTTTGCGGCCTTCGCAGAACCCGCAGGCGGCGGACTTGCGCGTCGCGGCTGATGCCCACGCCGAAACCCGGATTCGTCAGGTGCGCGACGACTATTACGATCCGTACTACGGCGGTTCAGGTGTGGGCTATTACGGTGGTAATGGCTACCGCAACGGTTACGGCGGTTATGCCAGCGTCCCGATCGTGCGCACGTATCAAGAGCAGGTGGTCGTGGTGCGCATCAGCCTGTTCGATGCCCGCAGCGGCCAGCCGGTGTGGAGCGCGAGTGCCGAAACCGCCAGCGGCGGCGATCAGTCAGAACGCGCCAAAGCCCTGCGCCAGGCCGTACAACAAGCCCTGACGGCTTACCCGCCGTCCTGATTTCGCGCCCCGTGGCGTTTTGTTTTCACGCTGGAGAAACCCATGTATCGCCGCATTGCTGTCCTCTGTGTCGCCCTGCTGCTCGGCGCCTGCCAGACCGATCGGGTCAACCGTGACTTCGACTCCCAGCGGGATTTCGGCGCTTACCGCTCTTGGGCGTGGAAAGAGCCCGGCTTGCAATATCAGCCTAACGATCCGCGCATCAAAAGTGATCTGACCGAGCAGCGCATTCGCCAGGCGGTCGGCGAGCAATTGGAGCAACGCGGCCTGCGCATGGCAGCGCCCGGCGTGAAAGCGGATGTTCAACTGCAGGCATGGCTGATCGTCGAGAACCGCCAACAGACGGTGACTACCAACTATGGCGGCGCTGGCGGTTATTGGGGTAATCCGTGGGGCGGCTACTGGGGCGGCCCGATCGGCACCGAGACGCGCAACATCGATTACAAAGTCTCGACGCTGCAGATCGACATGCTCGACGGCAAGGATGGCAAGCTGGTGTGGCGTGGCAGCACCGAGCAGATGGTCAACGACAGCAATACCAACCCTGCTGCACGCGAGCAGGCCCTGCGCCAGACCGTGCAGCAAATTCTGCAGCAATATCCACCGCATTGAAGGTTGATCAGTGCTCAGCCTGTGAGGTCCATGTAGGAGTGAGCTTGCTCGCGAAGAAGGTATTTCAGCCGCTGAATCTTTAACGGATGTGCCGACCATTCGCGAGCAAGCTCGCTCCCACACTCCGTGCTTCAACAGATACATCTGCGGCGTCCTCTGACACCGCGCTATCTCTGAGCTGACACATCGCATGTAGGAATGAGCTTGCTCGCGAAGACGGTATTCCAGCCGCTGAATCTTTAGCGCATGTACCGCCCATTCGCGAGCAAGCTCACTCCTACAATCCGTGCTTCAACAGATACATCTGCGGCGTCCTCTGACACCGCGCTATCTCCCAGCCGATACATCGCACGTAGGAGTGAGCTTGCTCGCGAAGACGGTATTCCAGCCGCTGAATCTTTAGCGGTCGTACCGCCCATTCGCGAGCAAGCTCACTCCTACAATGGATTGCGCCCAGTTGAGCGCCCGCAGACAGAGTCCAGGGCATTGCCTCACTCCACCACACTGAACTCCACCCGGGCGGTCTGCCCGCTTTCATCCAGCACGCTCAGTTGGTATCGCCCCAAGCGCGTGAAGGTGTGGGTGTAGCTGTCCTGACTGGCGGTGTCGCCCACCGGCGTGCCGTCGATGAACCACCAGCGCCGGCCACTTCCGCCCAGCGCCGACAGCGTGGGCCGCAACAGTTGCTGACTGCCGGCCGGCAAGCGCAACTGATCGCCCTCTCGCACCCCCACCACGGACAACGGCGGCGCCAGGCTCAATCCCTGGGGCGGGCATGACGGGTCGATGTCCGGCAAGCGCGCCTCGCGCCGCTCGGTTTTCGGCAGCCAAGGCTCAAGCGGCGCCGGCCAGAGGGCAATGTCTTTTGGTTGAGCCTGTGGACAACTTGCCGCGACACGCAGGCCCTTATCATTCAGCCAGACTTTTTCCGTGAGCCCCAATCCCAGCGGCTGATCGGTCGCCTGCAAGGTCGGCGGCGTCGTGCCGTCGAGGGTCCAGGCGAAACGCTGACGGCGGCAGTTCGGATCACTCTTGCTCATCGGCTGCCCCAGCGGCCAGCAGATCGCCGCGACGCCAACGTTGAGCGGCACCGGCAACACGGGCGGCAGGATGTTGCGCTGGGCGTCGCGGTTCACCAACAGGTCGTGAACCTGCAGCATCAGCGGCGCCGCCGACGCCAGACCGAACTGCCCCGGCACCGGCGTCCCGTCGGGCCTGCCAATCCACACGCCAATCAGAAACCTTGGCCCCACGCCAATCGACCACGCATCCCGAAAGCCGTAGCTGGTGCCGGTTTTCCAGGCCAGTTGCGGCCGCTGCACAAGCTCGGCATGGGGGTCGAGATCAGGTCGTGACTGGCCGCTGAGAATCCGCCGGATGATCCACGCCGCCCCCGGCGACATCATCGGTCGGTCACGCAGACGATCATCGGGCTGCAAGCGAATGTCCGCGCTGCGCCCGCCCCGCGCAAACGCGCTGTAGCCGCCCACCAGATCCTCCAGTCGGCTGCCCGCGCCGCCGAGAATCAACGCCAGATTGGGTTCGGCCAGAGGCGGCAGGGTCAGCGGCACGCCGCCGTTGCGCAATTCGGCAGCGAAACGCTTGGGTCCGTAGGCTTCCAGCAACTGCACCGCCGGCAGGTTGAGCGACATCGACAGCGCCGAACTCGCCGCCACCGCGCCGTTAAACCCCGACGAGAAATTGCCGGGACGATAGTCGCCGTAGCGCCGGGGCACGTCCTGCAGCAACGATTCGGAATGGATGAGCCCGGCGTCGATGGCCTTGCCGTAGAGAAAGGGTTTGAGCGTCGAACCGGGGGAACGCAGCGCGCTGACCATGTCCACATGACCAAAACGTTTGGCGTCGCCGATGTCCACCGAGCCAACGTACGCGCGGACGGCCATGTTCTGCGCTTCCACCACCAGAATCGCGGCGGACGTTCGCTCGGGCAAGCGTGCGCGCCAGCCCAGCAGCAGGTCTTCGAGACGACGCTGCAGGCCGGCGTCCAGCGTGGTGCGGATCAGGGGCGGGCTGTTCGGGCGGTTCAGGCGCCGGGCCAGCAAAGGCGCCAGGCTCGGTTCCTGACGGGGCGCAAGCAGCAGCGGTTCTTCCAGCGCTTCGTCGACCGCGCCCTGAGGCCACGTGCCGAACTCAGCCAGACGCCGCAGCACCTTGTCCCGCGCGGCCTGGGCTCGTTGGGCGTGACGATCCGGGCGCAGACGACTCGGCGCCTGGGGCAATACCGCCAACAGCGCCGCGTCGGCACGGGTCAGTTGTTGCGGGGACTTGCCGAGATACGCCCAACTGGCCGCGGCGACGCCCTGCAACGTGCCGCCAAACGGCGCGCGATTCAGGTACAGCACCAGAATGTCCTGTTTGGACAGGTGCCATTCCAGCTGCGCGGTGCGCCACAGTTGACGAAGCTTGCCCGCCAGGGTGCGCGAATGGGGGTCGAGCAAACGCGCCACCTGCATCGACAGCGTACTGCCCCCGGACACCACATGGCCGCCGCTGAGGTTTTGCCAGGCGGCGCGCGCCAGCGCCATGGGGTTCACGCCGGGATGCTGATAGAACCAACGGTCCTCGTAGGTCAGCAGCGCTTCGAGGTAATAGGGCGACACCTGATCGACCGTCACCGGGTAGCGCCAGACGCCATTGGCATCGGCGAATCGCCACAGCGGCGTGCCGTCTTCGGCGAGCACCACGCGGGCCAGATCATCCTTGGGCAAGGGCAGCGGCCAGATCCGGTCGGCGAGCCAGAGCAGCAGACACACGATGAGCAGGCTGCCAATGAGCCAGGCCAAAACGCGAGTACACCGTCGTCCCATTCGCGAGCACGCTCGCTCCCACAATGGACTTGTGAATCCCGGGCGGTTCCTTCGCGGCAATAATCGCGTGATCTTCACAGAAAGCCTTTACCCGACAGGGAACTCGCCCGGACAATCAGCAGCCAAAGCGGGCAGTGCCGTTTTTGGTCCACGTCCCTCATCAGGAAGCAGATATGCAGGTAGAAAGCGTTTTCGAATGGCTCGGCCAAGTGATTGGCGCCGTGATCCGCTTCGTCGTCGACGGCTTAAGCTGGTTGTTCAACATGTTCACTCACGCGGGCGGCAATTTCGTTGACGGTCTGTCGCGCACGCTGGGCATGGACACTTCAATCGTCAGCATCGTCGCCCTGGTCGTCGGACTGATGCTGCTGTATTCAGCGATCCGCGCCTTCATGCGCGCCTCGATCATCATGGGGATCATCTGGCTGTTTCTGGGGTTGTGGCTGTTGAGCTGGATTATTCATTGATTGCTTTGATCGTTCCCTCGCGGCGCTGATCGTCCGCTCGGCGCTGATCGTTCCCACGTTCCGCGCGGAAATGCAGCCCAAGACGCTCCGCGTCCCCTGACGCAGAGCGTCGACCGAGGTGCTACCGCGCAGAGCGTGGGAGCAACCAGCGTCACCCCTCTTCTACTTCTTGCCCTTCACCACCAACTGCGCCGGCGCTTCGCCCAGCGCCTGCCAGTTCGGCCGATACATCGACTCCACTTGCGGCGGCGGCACGCGGTACACACCCGGCGTCACAGCACGCGCCAGATACAGCAGGTGCACCGTGTTGAAGCCTTCCAGATCCACCGCAGCCACATAGCGATCGCCACGGAATTCCTGATGCTTCACGCCAGCGTTTTCCATCGATTCGCGCCACTGCTTCACCGACTCGCTGGCGTCTTCCAGACTCGCCGAACTCTGCGCCAGATTCTGGTTTTCGATCTCCAGACCTGCGGGCAGCAGATCCACTACCAACGCATCCGGCACGCGCTCTTTGGCCTTGATCTCAAGGTGCACCAGGACCAGTTCACCGCTCTTCAAGGCATTGAGATTCAGCGCCTCGCCGTCCATGCCCAGGTAATCACGGCTGATCGACAGGTTCTCACCCCCGGCCGCCGGCGGCTGCGACGGATAACCGGAAATCGTCATCTGCTGGTACAGCGTGTCGCCACCGGTGTTCTGCACCGTCAACGGCGCGGCCAGCACTGAACTGTCGAGTTTGACGCCCGGTTGGTCGTTGCTCAGTTCGCGATTGTTGCTGCCGCTGGTCAAGGTCGCCGCCCATTTGCCTTCCGGCTTGCCCAGCAGATCGCGACCGGCGAGGAACAGCGAATTGCGCTCCTGGGTCGACAGATAACGGTTCGCCGCGACCTGATCGGACAGCGCAAACAGCCGCTCCTCGACTTTGTCCGGCGCCAGTTTGTTTTCTTCCAGCAGTGACAGAATCAACGCCTGATCACGCAACGGGCTGCCGTAATCGGCGAGCCAGTCGTTGGCCTTGCGACCGGCCGCCAGCCCTGCGAGCAAGGCCTGATCGGCGCGGGGTTTGTCGCCCATTTTTTCCAGCGCGATGGACAGCTGCACCAGCGGCAAACCCGATCGCGCATCGCTGCGGCGGTCGAACAGACTGCGCAGCGCACCCAACGGCGCCTGCTGACTGCGCGACAGCACGAGACCTGCGTAAGCCTGCACAGCGAAACGGGTGTGATCGGCGTTTTCGCTGTAGTTGACCTCGATCTGATTGCGCTCCTGCAAGTAACGCAGCAGCCGCTCGTTGGCCTTCTTCAGCGCGTCCGGTGGCACGGCAAAGCCTTGGTCGCGAGCACGCAGCAGGAAGTCGGTGACGTATGCGGTCAGCCAGTATTCCTCCTCACCGTCCGCCGCCCACAGGCCGAAGCTGCCGTTGTAGCGCTGCATGCCGATCAGTCGCTCGATCCCCAGCTCGATCTTGCGCTTGCGGTCGGCATCGGACTCGCCTTGCAGGCCCAGACGCTTGAGGGTTGCGGCGTCGGCATAAAGCGACGGGTACAAGCCGCTGGTGGTCTGCTCCAGGCAACCGTAGGGATAGGCTTTCAGCGCGCGGATCTGTTCGCCTAGGTTCAGCGGCGGACGGCTCGACACCGACAGCAGCGCCTCGCGTCCCGCTGGCTCGAACGCCTCAAGCGCGCCGTCCGGCAGGCTCCATGCCTGATCCTTGAGCACCGCGCGGTATTGCTTGAGCATCGCCGGGTACGCAGGGCGCACGCCGATGGTCCATTCGCGGCTGAAGGCTGGCAGGTTCTCGCCCGGCAGGTCCAGACCGTTGACCGTGACCCGAATGACGCCCTGACCGAAACCGCCCAGCGCCTTGACCGGAATCTGCAGCGTCGTGCGTTGCCCCTGGTTCAGGCTGATGGCTTTGGCGCTCTCGCCTTCGACCAGGCTCAGTTGCCCTTCAGCGACGACTTGCACGTTGAGCTTCTGCGCCTTGCCGGACAGGTTCGACAGGTCCAGCGCCACCTTGGTCTGGTCGCCGCCCGCCAGGAATCGAGGTGCCGACAGCTCGGCGATCAGCGGCGCCGCCACCACGGTTTTGGCTTCTGCCATGCCGTAGCGCTCGTCGGTCCAGGCCTGGGCCATGATCCGCAGCTCACCGTTGAAATCCGGGATGTCGACGCTGACTTCCGCATCGCCCTGCTCGTTCAGGGTCACCGGCGCGCTTTGCAGAGCGACGATGGTGACGCTGGTTTCCGGCCGCTTGCCGCCTTTGGCCAGCGCCGCGTCACCGCCGAAGGCCACGCTGGCGAGACGATTACGCCCGGCCTCGATCAACTGGCCATAGATATCCAGCTGATCGGCGCCGTATTCCTTGCGCCCGAACATCGCCGCGAACGGATCCGGCGTGGCGTATTCGGTGATGTTGAGAATGCCGACGTCCACCGCAGCGACCAGCACATGCACGCTCTTCGGAATCGTGCCGTCGGCGTTCTTCGCATTGACCTTCAGTTTGAGCGGCTGCTTGGGCCGCATCTTCTCGGGCGCCGTGACGGTCAGCGCCAGCTTGCGCTGCGAGCGGTCCAGCGGCAGATGCAGCACGCCCACGGCGCGTTTCGGCGTGACGTTGGCTTTGCGTTCACCCGGACGAATCACCAGCGCGCTGACGTAGAGGTCATGCCGCGCCCATTTCTTGTCCATCGGGATGTCGTAGGTTTTGCCTTCGGCCGGCACGTCGATCTCTTGCCACCACAGCGGCCCTTCGCTCGACTCCACCAACAGATAGCCCTTGCCCGCCGACGGCGGCGTGACGGTGACTTTTGCGGTGTCGCCGTCGGCATAGGCCGGTTTGTCCAGCGCCAGCTTGACCTGATCGGGACGCACGGCGCCGCCTTCGGCATTGTCCTGCCAGCGATAACCAGCCCAGAAACGCACGCTGCTGATCAGGCCGGTGGCCGGATCCTCGACTTCGACGCGATAAGGGCCCCACTCCACCGGGAAGCTGATTTTCGCCGTCGAGTCCTTCTTCACGCTGAGGGTTTCTTCGGAGAGGTTGAGAAACTTCTCGTTGAAGTGGTAACTCCAGCCATCGCTGTCGGAGTAGTTCCAGTAGTAATCGCGGCGCTCGCGGACCAGCCGCACCTTGAGGTTGTCGGCAGCCAGCTTGTGGCCCTGGGCGTCGGCCATCAGCACTTCGAACTCAACCGGACCGTCGCCGTCGGTGGCTTCGCCGTCGAACAAACCGCGCAGGCCCGGCATGGCATCGGCGGGCCAAACCGGTTGGGTCAGACGCCGCGTGATCGGACGCCCACCCGACTCCTGCAAACTGGCTTGCAGCACCAGCTCAAGCGGTGAACGGGCCTTGGCCCATTGGCTGTCGATGCTCAGGTCCAGCTTGCCGTTGGCATCGAGCGTGCTGTCTTCGATCTCCAGGTCCTGCTTGAGGTCTTCCTCGGTCACCGAACCAAACTGATAACCCGGCAGGCCGGGCACGGCTTCCCGCAGCGGACGCACATACAGCTGACCGTTCAGGCGATTGCCCGACGCGGGTGCGCCATAGAGGTATCGACCGGTAATCGCCACATCGAACGGCGCATCGGGCGCCAGCGGGGCGTCGCTGCCCTTGAGTTCCAGCGCCATGCGTTCTGGCAGGAAGTCTTCGACCTGGAATTCATACAGCTGCGGCTTGCCGTCACCCAGATCAAACACCAGTTGCCAGCGACCCGTCGGCGCTTCTTCCGACAGCTGCAATTGATATTGATACAGCCCGGTGGCGTTAGCGTCCCACACGAACTTGCGACTGACCTGCTCATCCGGTCGGCGCACTTCCACGGTAATCGGCTGAGGCTTGACGCTCTTGCCGTCGCTGTCACGCAGCAAACCGTTGAGCAGCACCACTTCGCCCGGGCGATAGAGATCGCGCGGGCCGAAAATAAAGAATTGCAGCGGGTGGGCCTTGGGGCCGGTGATGTCGAATTCCGCCAGATCCAGCGCGGCGCTGTTCAGGCGCAGCATGCTGGTCTGCTCGCCTTGGTGGGCCAGCAACACTTCAGCCTTGGCCGGCAATGGCAGCTCGGCGTGGCCGGCGTTGTCAGTCTTGCCCTGGCCGATCACGCGGCCTTTCTCGTCATACAGCTCGACGTCCACGCCGCTCAGGGCTTTGCCGCCTTCCAGCGCCTGAGTGAACACGTCCAGACGATTGGCGTAACGATGCGCCGACAGACCGATGTCGCTGAGGGTGAACAGCGTGGCAGGCTGGGTGTAGTTGTAGGTCCCGGAGGCGCGCATCACGGCCAGATAAACGCCCGGTTGTTGCAGCGGTTTGAGGCCCGAGATCGGCAGCAGCACGGTCTCGCGGGTGTTGCGCGCAGGGTTCAGGTCGAAACGGCCGCTGTAGACCAGATCGGCCAGGGGCAGCAGTTCTTTGGACTGGTAGCTCTCAAGACTGGACGAGCCTTCCCAGGAGCCAAGAAACGCAGGCAGCGACTCAGGCTTGATGCGGAAGAATTCGACGTCGACTTTATCGACGTTGAGGGCGATTACCGGCAGGCCTTCAGCGAGCCGGGTCGGCAGCAGACTGCCGCGACTGGCGAAACCCACGGTCGCCTGGAGATCGGAGGTTTCCAGCCGTGCGGAATACTCTGCCGCCAGGGTGTTGTTGTTCACCGCCACCAGACCCGGGTCGATGGTCAGCACCAGCTTGCGCTTGGGCTCGAGGTGACGAAGGCGCAGCTCCATGAGGTTGTCCGACAGCTCCCAGGCGCCATCGACCTTGCCGTCCTTGCTGTCGACCAGGTGCACTTTTTCAGCGAATTTCTGATCGGGGTTCAACGGCACCGAGAAGCTCAACGACAGCGTGCTGGCGCCATCAAGCTGAACTTCGGAGACGTCCACCACCGTCAACTCGCGTCCGGCGTAGCGCTTGCTCAGCGCAGGAATGTCTACTGCAGGCTTGGGCTTCGCGGACTCGGCGGCGCTTGATGAAGCCGCAGCAACCGGAGGGGTGGCCGCCGCTGAAGCGGGCTTATCGGAGGTGGAGGAATCGCAGGCACTGAGCAGTACCAGCGCGCAGGCCAGGAACAATCCTTTGTTTAGCATGAGGCACTCATTTGGACGGCAGCGATGAGGGAGCAGAAGTTATAGCACCGCTTTGGCAATCGTAAAGCGCGGCGCGCAGATAGACCGCGGGTTTGTGCGTTTGTTCTCGAGGGGGAACGCAGCCATGGTTCCTACCCTTGCGGGAGTCGACTTGATTTCTCGGCCATGCTCGGGGACTGGTGGGAGTGAGCTTGGTCGACTCGGAATCCAGCCCACTCCCACACTATTGGGTTTCGGCTCGAGTTCTCAATCACGCCCCAGGACTGGTGGGAGCGAGCTTGCTCGCGAAGGCATTTTCGCTCCCTATGGAGATGCGCTGAATGTACTGACGCTTTCGTGAGCAAGCTCACTCCCACACTATCGGGTTTCGGCTCGAGTTCTCGGCACGCTCGGGGACGGGTGGGAGTGACCGGGGTCGACTCAAAAACAGGGCGCGCCCCGAGGCTGGTGCACGGGAATGCAGAAGTCCTGCATTCACGCGTCGTCATCGCTACACTCGCGCGCTTGCCCGGGAGTCTTCATGTCCAACTTCTTCAACGACTGGCGTCAGCGCGCGACGCATCGACAGGTGTGGGCGCTGGCGGCGCCGATGATTCTGTCGAATATCTCCGTGCCCCTTGTTTCGCTGGTGGACAGCACGGTGATCGGTCACCTGCCCCACGCTCACCAGCTCGGCGCTGTCGCGGTCGGCGGTACGCTGTACAGCTTTCTCGCGTGGGCGATGGGTTTTCTGCGCATGGGCACGACCGGTTTCGCTGCCCAGGCCGCCGGCCGCAACGACGGAGCGGCGCTGCGCCAGGTGCTGTTGCAGGGCTTACTGCTGGCGATGGGGTTTTCTGTGCTGCTGGGGCTGATCGGCCTGCCGTTCCAGCACCTGGCGCTGGAAATGATGCAGCCCTCGGACGATCTCAACGAGCTGACCCGCGACTTCTTCCATACCCGCCTGTTCGGCTTACCCGCCGCGCTGGCCAGTTACGCGCTGGTGGGCTGGTTCCTCGGGCTGCAAAACGCCCGAGCGCCGCTGGCGATTCTGCTGACCACCAACCTGGTCAACATCGCGCTGAACCTGTGGTTCGTCATGGGCCTGGACTGGGGCGTGGTCGGCAGCGCGCGTGCGTCGGTCATCGCCGAATGGACCGGCGCCCTGCTTGGCCTCGCCCTCACCCACAGAGGTTTGCGCGCATACCCGGGACAGCTGGCAGTGTCCGTACTCAAGCGCTGGCAGAGCTGGCGACCACTGCTCACGGTTAACCGCGACATCTTCATTCGCAGCCTGATCCTGCAATCGGTGTTCTTCCTGATCACGGTGCAAGGCGCTCGACTGGGCGACGCCACCGTTGCGGCCAACGCGCTGCTGCTTAATGGGCTGTTGCTGATGGCCCACGCGCTGGACGGACTGGCCCACGCCGTCGAAGCCCTCTGCGGACACGCCATCGGCGCGCGGGACCGCGGGGCGTTGCGGCGCTCGTTGAATGTCTCGGGAGGCTGGTCGCTGATTTGCAGCGTCGCGTTTGTGGCGCTGTTTCTGCTGGGCGGGCACCTGTTCATCGAGATGCAGACCGACATCACCGCAGTGCGCGACATCGCCTTCGTCTATCTGCCCTATCTCGCCGTGCTGCCCTTTGTCGCGGTCTGGAGTTACTTGCTCGACGGCCTTTTCATCGGCGCCACCCGCGCCCGCGAGATGCGCAATGCCATGGTCGTCACGGCCTTGATCACCGCACCGTTTGCCTGGCTGGCAAGCGGATTCGGCAACCACGGTCTGTGGCTGGCGTTTTTGCTGTTCATGGCATTAAGGGCGCTGACGCTGGGGTATCTGGCGTTGAAGCTCAACCGCAGCGGCGCTTGGTTCAACGGCTGACCGAGACGCTCGACACCGGCGCCTGATCCTGTGCGTGGATAAAGGCTGCGACCTCCTCCAGCACCGGAGCCAGGCTGCGCAATGGGCGGGCAAGTGCACCCACCAGCGTGCGGTGACTGGTGCGAGAGAAATACACCTCGCGCACTGACACGCCCTGAGCGCGCAAACGACTGGCCATGCCCCCCGTGTTGCGTTGCGGGTTCACCTCCGTGTCATCGGCGGAAGCGATCAGCAACGCCGGCGGTGACGCTGCGCTGACATGGTTGATAGGCTGCGAGTCGGGCGGCGAATTCGGGAAGTAAAACACCGGCTTCACTTCCGGGTCGTCGATGGGCAGAAAATCATAGGGCCCGGCCAGACCGATCCAGCCCTTGATGATGGAAGGCGTCGTACCCGCTGCCGCCAGCCATTTTGGGTCCAGAGCAAGCATCGCGGCGTTGTAGGCCCCGGCACTGTGGCCCATCACATACAACTTCCCCGGATCACCGCCGTACTGACGAATGTGCGCGTGGGTCCAGCCCACCGCTTGGGCGCTGTCCTGCAGCAGTTCCTGGTAATGCACTTGCGGGTACAACCGGTAATCGGCAAGCACCGCAACGATGCCCCGGGACGCGAGCGCCTCACCGACGAAGGCGTAGTCACCCCGCGATCCGCTGATCCAGCTGCCGCCATAGAAAAACACGACGACGGGCGCGTCCGGCGCTGCATCTTTGGGCGTGTAGATGTCGAGTTTGTTGCGCGGGTCCGGGCCGTACGCCAAGTCAGACGTTCTGCTGAACGTGCTGCTCGGGGTAAACGCGTTGAGCACCTTCAGCGGCGTGCAAGCCATCAGCAAGGTCATCAACCAGGCGGCGAACACCGCTTTGAGCGCCAGCTTGATCATCATTCATGCTCCCGAAACAGTGAAGGACGCCTGACTGTGCAGACAACGAAAACGGGCCACAAGGGCCCGTTTTTGGGAGTCGCTACCTCATCACGACGACAGGTAGGACGACCGCGTCAGGCCCAGACGCAAGGCATCCAGAAACTGGGTGCGCTCGCGCGGGGTGATCTTGGCGCTGGCGACTTTGTCCCGGTAATGGGTCATCAGTTCTTCCGGCGACAAGTGCACGTAACGCAGCATGTCTTCGATGGTGTCGTGGGTTTCGATCCCGGCCGAATACGCGCTGCCATCCTGGTTCTGGTAGATGTTCACCGAATCGGTGTCACCAAACAGGTTGTGCATGTCGCCGAGAATTTCCTGATACGCGCCGACCAGGAACACGCCCAGCAAGTAGTCCTCACCCTCGTTCAATGAGTGCACCGGCAGGCTGGTCTCGATGCTTTGCTCGTCGACGTACTGATTGATCTTGCCGTCAGAGTCGCAGGTCAGGTCTTGCAGCACGGCGCGACGCAGTGGCTCTTCGTCCAGACGATGCAGCGGAATGATCGGCAGCACCTGATCGATCGCCCAGGTGTCCGGGAGGCTCTGGAACACCGAGAAGTTGCAGATGTACTTGTCGGCCAGCTTGTCGTTGAGTTCGTCGAGCACCTGACGATGGGAACGCTGGCGGGCTTTCAGCGAGTTGTGCAAACGACGGCACACCGCGAAATAGCACTGCTCGCCCAAAGCCTTCTGCGCCAGGGTGATCTTGCCGTCGGAGTACTGCGACGCGATGTCACTCATGTAGTGCGTGGCGCGCCAGTAGGTCTCGGTGACCATTTCGATGTCGGTCGGGCCGAGCAGATCGATCAACCACTGCAGGGTTTCCGGCAGGCTTTCCTTGTCGGTGATTTCAGGCACTTCGTCGTTGTGACGCTCGACGTCGGTGACCTGGATCACCAGCATGGCGTGGTGCGCGGTCAGCGAGCGGCCGCTTTCCGAGAAAATGTGCGGATGCGGCAGGCCCTGGGCGTCGCAGAACTCCTTGAGCATCCCGACCACGACGCCGGCGTAATCGTCCATGTCGTAGTTGATCGAGCTGGCGTTGCGCGAGTGCGTGCCGTCGTAGTCGACACCCAGACCGCCGCCCACGTCGATGTGATCCACCGGCAGGCCAAGGTTGCGCAGCTCGCCGTAGTAACGAATCGCTTCCTTGAAACCGTGCTGGTAGTCCGCCAGGTTGGCGATCTGCGAGCCCATGTGGAAGTGCAGCAGACGAATGCCCTGATCGAGGCCTGCCTTGGTGAAGCGGTCGACGACCGACAGCAACTGCGCGGCGGACAGCCCGAACTTGGACTTTTCGCCACCGGTGTCGGCCCACTTGCTCGACGCCAGGGACGACAGGCGCACACGCAGACCTACTTGCGGCGCGACCTTCAGCTCGGCGGCTTCTTCGATGACCAGTTCGACTTCGGACTCTTTCTCGATGACGATAAAGACGTTGTGGCCCAGCTTCTGACCCATCAAGGCCAGACGAATAAACTCGCGGTCCTTGTAGCCGTTGCAGACGATGGTGCCGCCTTTCGGCGCCAGGGCCAGCACGGCCATCAGCTCAGGCTTGGAGCCGGCTTCGAGGCCGATGGACACGTTTTGCGTGGCGATGATGTTTTCCACCACCGCTTCCTGCTGGTTGACCTTGATCGGGTACAGCGCGGTGTACTTGCTCTGGTATTCCAGGCGGGCGATGTTCTCGTCGAACGCACCGGTCAACTGACGCACGCGGTCCTGCAGAATGTCAGGGAAACGCACCAGCAGTGGCAGGGACAAGCCGCTCTTGCGCAGCTGATCGACCTGCTCGTAAAGATCGATGGGCGAACTGGTCGGCCCATTGGGGCGAACTTCAACGCGGCCGGCTTCGTTGATTGCGAAATAACCGGCCCCCCAATGACGGATCCCGTAGACACTGCGGCTGTCTGCCACGGTCCATTGGCTGCCATCGTCTTTGCGTGTGCGTCGTACGGACATCAAAGTCCCCTATAGAAAAGTCATAAAGCCCCGGCCTGACCGGCTGGGCGCAGTGTAGAGCGTGGAAATGACGGTTTGGCGCCTGCTCGCTGTGGGGCAGTAGACCCGCATTGCGCAGCAGAGTTTGCATGGATGAATGCGGCCAGACCGACGACTAAATCAACGGGCTCGAAACAGTCGGCTCAACCGCCCGACTTCTTCGCCTTGAAACCCTGCTTGACCAACTCGGCCAACAGCGTTTCGACGTGGTCACCCTGGATCTCGATCACGCCATCCTTCAGCGCGCCGCCGGTTCCACACCGTTGCTTGAGGGTCTTTGCCAGGTCCTTGAGCGCGTCTTCGGCCAGCGGAACGCCGGCGACGGTCGTGACAGTCTTGCCGCCCCGGCCTTTGCTTTCGCGGCGCACGCGGGCAATACCATCACCTTCCGGGATGAGCGTGCTTTTGCAGGTACAGGCGTGGACGGGCTGACGGCAGTCGGGACAATGCCGACCGGCGTCGGTTGAAAATACCAGGCCACCGAGGGCGGCGAAGGATGCGGCTTTTTTGGCCACCGGCAATCCTCTTGTTGAGGAGCGAAGTCTGGCCGGCGGGAACCGACCGCGAAGCCCCACTCAGGCAGGGGCAGCGCTACCGGATCGAAAGAACGGTCCGGCGTGAAAAGTCGCGCAGTGTAACGGCAAAAGGCGCCGATGCTAAGAGCAAATATGCGCCAATTTACGGGACTTTTGCGACGCCTTCCAAATAGCGCCTGAAGGCGGCCAGCGAGTCCGGGCAGTAAGGCTTTTCGGTGGTTTCGCGCAGCACCTGATCGATGCTGAGAAAGCGCGCTTCCAGCACTTCTTCCGGCTGCAGTTTCAGCGGTCCGTCCCAGACTGCAGAGAACACCGCGCACCACAGTCGGTTATCCGGCTGATCGAAGAAGAAACGTTCGTGAGGGGTAAGCGGCACGCCAGAGACGCCCAACTCTTCCTCCAGCTCGCGCGCTGCCGAAAGCTCGTAGCTTTCATCGGCCTGTACCATGCCGCCCGCCGCCACATCCCAATACCCGGGATAGATCGCCTTGCTCAGCGTGCGTCGATGCACACACAGCTCACCGGCCGAGTTGAACAGAAGGATATAGGTGCCGCGTCCGATGAGACCGCGCTCACGCAGCTCTGCCCGGGGCAGCGCGCCGAGGGATTGATCGTGACGATCAACCCAGGCAATCAGCTCGGCGTCGGAGGCCGCACGGTGGGCGGCCTCTTGATCGGAAACGCTCATCGATCAGCCTTGGGACAGCAACTGGCGCAGGTCAATCACCGCCGCGTTGGCACGGGACAGGTAGTTGGCCATGACCAGCGAGTGGTTGGCGAAGATACCGAAAGGGCTGCCGTTGAGGATCATCGGGCTCCAGATCGGCTCTTGCGAGGCTTCCAGTTCACGGATGATCTGACGCACGCTGACGGTTGCATTCTTCTTCGCCAGCACATCGGCGAAATCGACTTCGATCGCACGCAGCAGGTGCGACAGAGCCCAGGCCTGACCGCGTGCTTCATAGAAGACGTTGTCGATCTGCATCCATGGGGTTTCAACGATTTCTTCGTCAACCTGCGGCACTTCGCCCGGTTTGACCGTGACCGTGGACTGCGCCTCGGTTTTCAGGGTGCTGTTCAGCTTGACCCGACCGACGCTGGCGGACAGTCGCTGGGACAGAGAACCCAGTCGCGTACCCACGTCGCCCAACCAGTTATTCAGGTTGTCGGCGCGGGTGTAAAACAGCGCGCCCTTTTGATTGGGGTCAGACAGGCGCGCCTGGTAGCGGCTCAACGCAGCGATGCCGTCGCGGTACTGAGACTCGCTCGAAGGCAGCACCCAGCTTTTATTGTCGAAGTTGAACAGTGGCTCGGCGCGCGCCAGATCGCCGTCTTCGGCGGACTGGGATTGCGACCGAGCGAAGTCTTTACGCAGTGCGCGGCTCAGGTCGCGCACCTGGACCAGCACGCCGTACTCCCAGCTCGGCATGTTGTCCATCCACAGGCCGGGCGGCGAACGATCGTTGGAAATGTAACCGCCCGGTTTATCCAGCAAAGTGGACGCGACGGTCTTCAGGGTTTCGACGGTGGTGTAGCCCAACACCATCTGCTTGCCTTCACTTTGTGCGGCGGCCTGGGCTTGCTGCTGGACCGGAAACAGTGGCGGTTCGCTGCTCCACCAGATGCCGAGCACCACGGTGACCACCAGATAAATACCCACCACGGCCCCGACGGCACGACTGAACAACAGGCCGCCCCAATACCCCCGAGAACCCCGAGGAGCCTTGCCCATCGGCTTTTCGTCAACGCGTTCAGTTCCCGCGCTGCCCGAGCGCTTCTTCCAATCCAGCATGGCCTTGTCCTTTCAATCACGGAATTCAGTGCTTCTGACCGCAACCTTACAGCAAGGTGCGTTTGGCAGGAATGTAGTGGCAGGTGCAATTGTTTAGCAGCTGAGTCGAGCGCGTCCCCGGCCAAAGGCACCTTATCCATTCTCCTATCCCGCTATCCGCAGCTACGCTTCCTGCCTTGAACTGAACCAACTGGTTCGAACACTCAAACGGGTTTAAAGATAGAAATTTGACGGATAAAACCGTCAAAAATGACGAGAAAATGACTTGCGGCAATCCTGATCCGGGGAAGTAGTGCTAGCATAGCGCCAGCATTTATATCGGGGTTTCCCCTGTAAAGAAGTCAGCACATGACCGAAGCAGAAGATCCGAGCCGCGACCGGCTCAAACACCACTTTGCCCAACGCGTTATCCATCAGGCCCGTCAGATTCTTGAGGTGTGGCAACGCCTGCAGCAAAGTGAATGGTCGGCAACGGACATGGCTGAACTCAGCGAGGCCAACCAGCGCCTGCTGCGTTTCGCCGAACGCTTCGAGCAGGCCGAACACGTGCAACTGGCGACCGCGATCAACCTGGCGTTGCTTGACGTCGAGGCCAACCGAGGCCGCTTGAGCAGCGCCCTGATTACCGACCTCAATCGTCTGATGCAGCGCCTGTCCCGAACCGGCCTCAGGCACGGCGACCGCCTAGAGCAAACCGCCCTGCCGCCCCTGCGCAAGCCGATCTATATCGTCCTGCAGGATCATGAACGCGGCGAACGTCTGGCCAAGCAGCTGGAGTTCTTCGGCCTGAGCGCGCAGTCACTCGCAAACGTCGACTCCTTCCACATGACCATGGCCGAGCGCTTGCCCGCCGCCGTCGTCATGGATGTCGACTTCGGTGGCCCGGGCCAAGGCCTGAAGCTCGCCACTCAAATGCAGGAGGGACTGGAGCAAAAACTGCCGCTGCTGTTTTTCAGCCATCACGAGACGGACACCCCCACACGCCTTGCGGCCGTGCGCGCCGGAGGGGAAGAATTTCTGACCGGCACGCTTGAGGCCTCCAGCCTGCTGGAGAAGATCGAAATCCTGACCCGGGTGGCGCAGTACGAACCGTACAAGGTCCTGATCATCGATGATTCGCGCGCCCAGGCCACACACACCGAGCGCTTGCTCAACGGCGCCGGAATTGTCACCCGGACCCTGTTCGACCCGATCAAGACCATGGCTGAACTGGCCGAATTTCAGCCTGACCTGATCATTCTCGACATGTACATGCCCGGCTGCACTGGCACCGAGCTGGCCAAGGTGATCCGCCACAATGACCGCTACGTCAGCGTGCCGATCATCTACCTCTCGGCTGAGGACGATCTGGATAAACAGCTGGATGCGATGAGCGAAGGCGGCGACGATTTTCTTACCAAACCCATCAAGCCCCGCCACCTGATCACCACCGTGCGCAATCGCGCGGCGCGGGCGCGCAACCTAAAAGCGCGCATGGTCCGCGACAGCCTGACCGGCCTGTACAACCACACGCACATCCTGCAATTGCTCGAAGATTGCAGCTTCCGCTCGCGGCGGGAGAACAAGCCGCTGAGCTTCGCCATGCTGGACATCGACCACTTCAAGAAGGTCAACGACAGCCACGGCCACCCCATGGGCGACCGTGTGATCAAGAGCCTGGCGCTGTTCCTCAAGCAACGCCTGCGCAAGACCGATTACATCGGTCGCTATGGGGGTGAAGAGTTCGCGGTGGTCATGCCGGACACAGATCTGGCAGCCGCCCACGGCGTGCTCGACGAAATCCGCCAGCGCTTCGCCGAAATCCACTACCCCGCGCAGCCCGTTGATCTGTTCTGCACGTTCAGCGCCGGGGTGGTGGAAATCGCCGAGGACGACGATGCGCTGATGATGGCCTCGCAAGCAGACGAAGCGCTGTACCGCGCAAAAAAGGCTGGCCGCAATCAGGTGCATGGGCTCCAGGAGCGCGTTGCAGTGTCGCCCTTGAGCAAACACACCCAGCCGGACACTGTTTGACCGCTGTTTCCTACATCATTTTCAGACCGAAGCAGACCGAAGAACTCAAGCCCTCCCTGCACGCCCGCAGCCACTCCGCTATCATGCGCGGACTTCTGTGATGCGAGACCGCCATGCGCCGCCTGCTTTGTCTGCTACTGCTGATCTGTGCCCTCCCCGCTGTCGGCGCGAGCTTTCTGGAGAACAGATCGAGCCCCACACTGGGCAGCGCAGCAGTCGACAACAGCAAGGACTTCCTGCCGGTTCGCCAGGCGTTCCAGCTGAACCTGAGCGACACCACCGCTGACTCCATCAAGTTGCAGTTTGTCGCCACCGAAGGCTACTACCTGTATCGCCATCGCTTTCAATTTCGCACCGAGCCCGCCGACATCGGCCTCGGCGCCGCGCAACTGCCAGACGGCGAAAAGAAACACGACGAGTACTTTGGCGACGTCGAGGTCTATCACGGCATTCTCGACGTCAACTTGCCGCGCAACGCCGGGGACGACCGCCCTTTTACGCTAGTCGTCACCTATCAGGGATGCGCGGACAAAGGGCTCTGCTACCCGCCGGAAACCGAGCGCCTGAGCATCGGCGGCAGCGCAACCTCTTCTGCCGACGCATCTGCTGCGGCGCCATCAGGCAATGAGCAACCGTTACCCTCCTTCAGCTGGAAACAACTGGCGCTGTTTTTCCTCGCCGGAGTCGGGCTGACCTTTACGCCGTGCGTATTGCCCATGCTGCCGATCCTCTCCGGCGTGGTCCTGCGCGGGCAGATCGGCGGGCTGCGCGGTTTCTCCATGTCCCTGGCCTACGTGCTGCCGATGGCGATCTGCTTCGCCATCCTCGGCGCACTGATGGGCATGTTTGGCGCCGGTCTCAACCTGCAAGCACGCCTGCAGTCGGCATGGGTCCTCGTGCCGTTCGCCGGGTTCTTTGCGCTCTTCGCTATCGCCATGTTCGGCGCGTTCGAGCTGCGCCTGCCCCGCGCGCTCAATGACCGGCTGGACCGCATCGCAGGCAATACCCAGGGCGGATCCTTGTGGGGAGCAGCGGTTCTGGGCGTGGTTTCAAGCCTGCTGGTCTCGCCTTGTGTCTCAGCACCATTGGCCGGCGCACTGCTTTATATAAGCGCGAGCGGCGATGCGCTGGGCGGGGCTTTGAAGCTGTTCGCTTTGGGCCTGGGCATGGGCGCTCCACTGGTGCTGGTGGCAACGGGTGGCGCGGCGTGGCTGCCGAAAAGCGGGCCATGGCTGGTTGCGGTCAAGAACGCCATCGGCGTGCTGTTGCTGGCCCTGGCCATCGGTTTGCTGAGCCGGGTGATTCCGGGGCAAGCCACGTTGCTGTTGATCGGGCTGCTAGGAGCCGGCGTTGCGATCTTTCTGGGTGCGCTGGAGCTGGGCGAAAAGACCACCCGAGGCCGCATCGCCCAATTGCTGGGTCTGTTCCTGCTGGTGTACGCCCTCGCGTGCTGGTACGGCGCGCTGAGTGGTCAGACTGACCCGATGCGCCCGCTGGGTCAGGCTCAAGTCATTGCGAGCGGCGCCCAGCCAAAGTCCGACAGCCGCTGGCAGACGGTGACCCAGGCGAGTGAACTGGACCGAATTCTTGCGGAGTCCAAAAGCGCAGGTCAGCCGGTTCTGGTCGACTGGTACGCGGACTGGTGCATCAGCTGCAAGGTCATCGAGCACGAAGTTCTGCCGGACCCGAAAATTGCCAGTGAGCTGGGCGCTTTCAGGCTAGTCCGTTTCGACATGACCGACAGTAACGCCGAGCAACGCGCCTTGCTGGATCGCTACAAACTGTTCGGCCCTCCAGCGCTGCTGCTTTTCGGAAAAAACGGCAACGAGCTGGAAAACGTGCGTGTCGTCGGCGAAATCGACGTCGAAGCCTTCGCAGAGCGCCTTTCTAGAGCAAATGACCAAATTTAGCGTCATGGTCACAAACTTCGCGCGAACATCGGGCATCGTGCTGAATATTGTGGGTAACTGGACAGTCCATCGTACTTTCCGGCATAGTCGCTGCCCATCAGCGGCTCACTCTGTGCGTGAGCGTCGAAAACGCGAACAACAAGGAACACTCGATGGCGACTTTTCTGGTTCTTCACGGACCTAACCTGAACCTGCTGGGGACCCGTGAACCGGGGATCTATGGCTCGGTCACGTTGGCCGATATCAACCAGGATCTGGAACAGCGTGCGCGCGAAGCCGGTCACCACCTGATGTACCTGCAGAGCAACGCTGAATACGAGCTGATCGATCGCATCCACGCTGCACGCGATGAAGGCGTGGACTTCATCCTGATCAATCCGGCTGCTTTTACGCACACAAGCGTTGCGATACGTGACGCGTTGCTGGGAGTGAGCATCCCATTCATCGAAGTGCACCTGTCGAACGTGCACAAGCGCGAACCTTTCCGCCATCACTCCTACTTTTCAGATGTTGCTGTAGGCGTGATCTGCGGCCTTGGCGCCAGCGGTTACCGACTGGCCCTGGAGGCCGCCCTGGAACAATTGGCCAAGAGTTCGAAAGCGTGAACGGCACAGTCCCGTACTGAGCCAGACCGCCGGAACCGGCTACCAAATCCCCCTGACCGTCCCTTGGGAGTTGATGATTAATGGATATCCGTAAAGTCAAGAAACTGATCGAATTGCTGGAAGAGTCCGGCATCGACGAATTGGAAATCCGTGAAGGCGAAGAATCCGTACGGATCAGCCGTCACAGCAAGACTCCAGCACAGCAGTACTACGCGCCTGCTCCGGTTGCAGCTCCGTCACCTGCCCCGGTTGCAGCGCCAGTGGCCGCCGCGGAAGCACCTTCTGCTCCGAAGCTCAACGGCACCGTCGTCAAATCTCCAATGGTCGGCACCTTCTACCGCACCCCGGCGCCTGGCTCATCAGCGTTCGTTGAAGTCGGCAAGACCGTCAAGAAAGGCGACACCATCTGCATCGTTGAAGCGATGAAAATGATGAACCACATCGAAGCTGAAGTCAGCGGCACGATCGAATCCATCCTGGTAGAAAACGGTCAGCCGGTTGAGTATGACCAGCCGCTGTTCACCATCGTTTGAACCGGGGAGAGCCTGCGATGTTGGAAAAAGTCCTGATCGCCAACCGCGGCGAAATCGCCTTGCGCATCTTGCGTGCCTGTAAAGAACTGGGCATCAAGACCGTCGCGGTCCATTCCACGGCAGACCGTGAGCTGATGCACCTTGGCCTGGCAGACGAAACCGTCTGTATCGGCCCGGCGCCAGCCAACCTGTCGTACCTGAACATTCCGGCCATTATTTCGGCAGCTGAGCTGACCGGCGCCACGGCGATTCACCCGGGCTACGGTTTCCTCGCGGAAAACGCAGACTTTGCCGAACAGGTCGAGAAATCCGGCTTCGCGTTCATCGGCCCGAAAGCCGAAACCATTCGCCTGATGGGTGACAAGGTTTCCGCCAAAGACGCCATGAAGCTTGCCAAGGTGCCAACCGTTCCCGGTTCCGACGGCCCGTTGCCGGAAGACGAAGAAACCGCGCTGCGCATCGGCCGTGAAGTCGGCTATCCGGTGATCATCAAAGCCGCTGGCGGCGGCGGTGGTCGCGGCATGCGCGTGGTGCACAAGGAAGAAGACTTGATCGAAGCGGCCAAGCAGACCCGTGCTGAAGCGGCTGCCTGGTTCAGCAACCCGATGGTCTACCTGGAGAAATACCTGACCAACCCACGTCACGTGGAAGTGCAGGTGATTTCCGACGGTCAAGGCCACGCGATCCACCTGGGCGATCGCGACTGCTCCCTGCAGCGCCGTCACCAGAAGGTCCTGGAAGAAGCGCCGGCGCCCTTCATCGACGAACAAGCCCGCAAGGACGTGTTCGCGGCATGCGTCAAGGCGTGCATCGACATCGGCTACCGTGGCGCTGGCACGTTCGAGTTCCTGTACGAGAACGGCCGCTTCTACTTCATCGAAATGAACACCCGTGTTCAGGTGGAGCACCCGGTATCGGAAATGGTCACAGGTATCGACATCGTCAAGGAGATGCTCAGCATCGCCGCCGGCAACAAGCTGTCGTACACCCAGGATGACGTGGTCATCACCGGGCATGCGCTGGAATGCCGGATCAACGCTGAAGACCCGAAAACCTTTGTTCCGAGTCCGGGCCTGGTCAAGCATTTCCACGCGCCGGGCGGCAACGGCGTGCGTGTGGATTCGCACCTGTACAGCGGCTACAAGGTTCCGTCCAACTACGACTCGCTGATCGGCAAGCTGATCACCTGGGGCGCCACTCGCGATGAAGCCATGGCGCGCATGCGTAACGCCCTGGATGAAATCGTGGTCGACGGCATCAAGACCAACATCCCGCTGCACCGTGATCTGACCCGCGATGAAGGCTTCTGCGAAGGCGGCGTCAACATTCACTACCTGGAACACAAGCTGGCCGCTGACAAGCATTGATCCGCCAGTAAGTGCGACAGACCAACAAAGCCGCTCTCGAGCGGCTTTGTTGGTTTTAGCAGGACCGGCATCGCTGCGACACCCGCTTTGTTGTTTCCCCGCGAACCCCGTAAACTTGCCGGTCTTTCGTGGCCGTCGGCCCCCTTTTCAATTTTCCAACTCGAAGGTCACCCGCCATGCCTTGGCTGCAAGTCCGTCTCGCCATTAGCCCAGAACAAGCCGAAACCTACGAAGACGCGCTGCTCGAAGTCGGCGCCGTATCGGTGACGTTCATGGACGCTGAAGACCAGCCGATCTTCGAGCCAGAGCTGAACACCACGCCGCTGTGGTCGCACACGCACCTGCTGGCGCTGTTCGAAGCCGACACCGATGCCGATCACGTGCTCGCTCACCTGAGATTGCTCACCGACGCCGAGCTGCCGGAACACACCCATGAAGTGATCGAAGATCAGGATTGGGAACGCAGCTGGATGGACAACTTCAACCCGATGCGCTTCGGCCAGCGGTTGTGGATCGTGCCGAGCTGGCACGCCGCGCCGGAACCCGACGCAGTCAATCTGTTGCTCGACCCGGGCCTGGCGTTCGGCACGGGCACCCACCCGACCACTGCGCTGTGCCTTGAGTGGCTCGACGGTCAGGACCTCGCCGGCTGTAATGTGCTGGATTTCGGCTGCGGTTCCGGCATTCTCGCCATCGCCGCGTTGCTGTTGGGCGCCGAACAGGCGGTCGGCACCGACATCGACGTCCAGGCCCTCGAAGCCTCGCGCGACAATGCCGGCCGCAACAACGTCCCGGCCGAGAAATTTCCGTTGTACTTGCCTGAAGACCTGCCCCAGGTGCAGGCCGACGTGTTGGTCGCCAATATCCTCGCCGGCCCGCTGGTTTCTCTGGCGCCGCAGTTAGCGAGCCTGGTCAAGCCCGGCGGCCGTCTGGCGCTGTCCGGCATCCTTGCCGAGCAAGGCGATGAAGTCGCTGCCGCCTACGCCGACACCTTCGAGCTGGACCCGATTGCCAACCGCGAAGGCTGGGTACGGATCACCGGTCGTCGCCGCTGACAGCCAGTTGCCCTAAGATCCAACCATCAGGCGCTCTTTAACCCCGGATACCCGCATGACCGACAGCTTCGTCACTCAGTGCCCGCATTGCCAGACCAGTTTCCGCGTCAGTCACGCTCAGTTGAGTGTGGCCAGAGGCATGGTGCGCTGTGGCTCATGCCTGCAGGTGTTCAACGCCGCAAAGCAGCTGCTGGAACAACGCGGCGGGACGCCCCCGGAAGCGCCGCTGACTTCAGTGCCAAATAGCGAATCCGTTGAGAAAAAACCGGAAATTCTCGCGACGCAGTCACTCGTTGTCATCCAGCCAGCGCCACTGCCGGTCAAGCGTGAAGAGCGTGAAGTCGATCTGGACAGCCTGGACCTGGACGATCTCGACGTGGAACTGGCCCGTCTCGAACAGCGCGAGACTCAACTGCCCGAGTCCTTCGGTCGTGTCAGCAAGGCGCTCGATCACGACGAAGTCGAGTCCTTCAGCGCAAGGCGCGACGAGCCTGACGTCGCGCAGGAGTCGTGGGCCCACGGCATGAGTGACGACGATGTCGACCGGCTCCCCGAACTGCGCGCCGAAGTGCTTGAGGAACGCGAAGAGCATACCGACCACACGATAGACGAAGGCCCGCTGGACGAGCCGATCAACCCGCAGGACCGTCATCGCACCGAGCCGTCATTCTCGCTTACCCCGGACGACCTGGACGACGAATCGGCTCGCCCCCACTCGCTCCAGCCTCAAGGCGAACCCGATGATCAGCCGTCGGAACGCTTCTCCGCCCTCGACACCCATGACGATCAGGATCGCCTCAGCGCCCGTCACGATGATGAAGACGACGAGGCCCCGCTCGCTGCTGCCGGCGGCAAGCGCGGCGGGCGCAATGAACCGGGTCTGCGGGACAGGGCGCTGCTCGATCTGACGGATGATCCGCTGCAGTTGTCCTGGCAAAAACCCAAACCGCGCTGGGGTCGGCGCCTGCTGTGGATGCTGTTGATCCTGATTGCGTTGGGCGCGCTGGCCGGGCAATACGTTGCCTACCACTTCGAAGAACTCGCGCGGCAGGATCAGTACCGCCCCCTCTTCCAGGATCTGTGCCCGACACTCGGCTGCAAGGTCCCGTCCAAGGTTGATATCAAACTGCTCAAGAGCAGCAACCTTGTCGTGCGCAGCCACCCCGAATTCCAGGGTGCGCTGGTGGTTGACGCGATCATCTACAACCGCGCGTCCTTTTCCCAGCCGTTCCCGCTGCTCGAACTACGCTTTGCCGATGCGACCGGTCAGTTGATCGCCAGTCGTCGATTCAAACCGGGCGAGTACCTGAGCGGCGAGCTGGCGGGCAAGGACGAGATGCCGCCGCAGACGCCGATTCATATCGCACTGGACATTCTCGATCCGGGCCCCAAGGCGGCGAACTACAGCCTGAGCTTCCGTTCGCCGGAGTAAAACACCGCCCGTTGCGGGTTTGTCCGCACCGAAATGCAGCACCCTGCGCGGGACGGGATGCCCGAAATTCGACGACACTTTTATGACAATACCGGCCTAAACCTAACCGTTCGCGATAAGAACGGAGCTGTTCAGATTTTATCCAATTCAGCCTTTATCCAGTCATCGAGAGCGGGTATCATGCCCACCCTTTTTCATACTCTGGGTCCCGTCTGAATTGGCGCTGAAGCACTTTTCGGACCAGACCTCGTGATTCGGCCCCACAACAGGTCACCCTATGTCGGCGGTACGCATCGGCCCTTACACATTGCAAAACGGCTTGATTCTCGCCCCGATGGCGGGTGTCACCGACCAGCCCTTCCGACAACTCTGTCGCCAGCTCGGCGCAGGCCTGGTGGTCTCGGAAATGGTCACCAGCGACATGAGCCTCTGGAACAGCCGCAAGTCGCGGTTGCGCATGATTCACGAAGGCGATCCCGAGCCACGCTCGGTACAGATCGCTGGCGGGGACCCGCAGATGCTTGCGGATGCAGCACGCGCCAATGTCGAACTCGGCGCGCAGATCATCGACATCAACATGGGTTGCCCGGCAAAAAAGGTCTGCAACAAGGCCGCTGGCTCGGCGCTGTTGAAAGATGAACAGTTAGTGACCGAAATCCTGCACGCGGTGGTCGCGGCAGTCGAGGTACCGGTCACGCTGAAGATTCGCACCGGCTGGGACCGGGCGAACAAGAACGGTCTGACCGTCGCCAGAATCGCCGAGCAAGCCGGCATTCAGGCACTGGCGGTACACGGGAGAACCCGTGCCGATCTCTACACCGGTGAAGCCGAGTACGACACCATCGCCGCCATCAAGCAGGCGGTGTCCATCCCGGTGTTTGCCAACGGCGACATCGATTCACCGGAAAAGGCCCGCTACGTCCTCGACGCTACCGGCGCTGACGGGCTGTTGATTGGCCGGGCCGCCCAGGGGCGCCCATGGATTTTTCGCGAGATAGAACACTACCTGCAGACCGGGGAAAAACTTCCGGGCCTGCCCGTCGGTGAAGTGGAACGCATTCTGCTAGAGCATCTGGCTGCGCTTCACACGTTCTATGGCGACGTGATGGGCGTGCGAATCGCCCGCAAACACGTCGGCTGGTACCTCGCAACGTTGCCGGGCGCCCGGGAGTTTCGCGCCCTTTTCAACCGTTTGGACGATACAGAAGCACAGTGCGCCAACGTTCGGGAGTTCTTTTCCCAGCGCGATAAATCCCGCCCGGCAGGGAACGAAGAAGAGGTGGCCGCATGACGATGATGACTGAGACTTTAGTGAGTGGAACAACACCCGTGAGCGACAACGTCAATTTGAAACAACACCTCAATACGCCGAGCGAAGAGGGTCAGACCCTGCGCGGAAGCGTCGAGAAGGCGTTGCACAACTACTTCGCTCATCTGGAAGGTGCGGCCGTCACTGATGTCTACAACCTGGTGCTCTCGGAAGTCGAGGCGCCGTTGCTCGAGTGCGTGATGAACTACGTGAAGGGCAACCAGACCAAGGCCTCCGAGCTGCTGGGGCTGAACCGCGGCACCCTGCGCAAGAAACTCAAGCAGTACGACCTGCTGTAAGCATCCGAAAAACAAGCGACCTCACTTCAATGCGGTCGTTTTTTTTGCAAAATTCTTTTGCTTTTGATGGAAGTTGAGATGACCGACCAGACGACCCGCCTGCCGATCCGCCGCGCCTTGATCAGCGTATCCGACAAGACCGGCATCCTTGAATTCGCGCGTGAACTCGAAGCCCTCGGTGTCGAGATCCTCTCCACTGGCGGTACGTTCAAGCTGCTCAAGGACAACGGCGTTGCCGCAGTAGAAGTCGCCGATTACACCGGCTTCGCTGAAATGATGGACGGCCGGGTCAAGACGCTGCACCCGAAAATCCACGGCGGCATCCTCGGCCGTCGCGGCATCGACGACGCCATCATGAGCGAACACGGCATCAAGCCGATCGATCTGGTCGCCGTGAATCTCTATCCGTTCGAAGCCACGGTTTCCAAGCCGGGCTGCGACCTGCCTACGGCCATCGAGAACATCGATATCGGCGGCCCGACCATGGTTCGCTCCGCCGCTAAAAACCACAAAGACGTCGCCATCGTCGTCAACGCCAGCGATTACACGAACGTGCTGGAAAGCCTCAAGTCCGGTGGCCTGACTTACGCGCAGCGCTTCGATCTGATGCTCAAGGCTTTCGAGCACACCGCGGCCTACGACGGCATGATCGCCAACTACCTGGGCAGCGTTGACCAGTCCGCTGAAACCCTGAGCACCGAAGGCCGCAGCGAATTCCCGCGCACCTTCAACACTCAGTTCGTCAAGGCGCAGGAAATGCGCTACGGCGAGAACCCGCACCAGAGCGCGGCGTTCTACGTTGAAGCCAAGCCCGCCGAAGTGGGCATCGCCACCGCGACCCAGCTGCAAGGCAAAGAGCTTTCCTACAACAACGTCGCCGATACCGACGCGGCGCTTGAGTGCGTGAAGAGCTTCGTCAAACCCGCGTGCGTGATCGTCAAGCACGCCAACCCGTGCGGCGTTGCAGTAAGCCCGGATGCCGAAGGCGGGATTCGTCAGGCCTACGAGCTGGCCTACGCCACCGACAGCGAATCGGCGTTCGGCGGCATCATCGCCTTCAACCGTGAACTGGATGCCGAGACGGCCAAGGCCATCGTCGAGCGTCAGTTTGTCGAAGTGATCATCGCCCCGAGCGTCAGCGCCGAAGCCCAGGCCATCATCGCCAGCAAAGCCAACGTGCGCCTGTTGACCAGCGGCCAGTGGGACGCCGAGCGCGCGCCGGCCTGGGATTACAAGCGCGTCAACGGTGGGCTGCTGGTGCAGAGCCGCGACATCGGCATGATCGGCGCCGACGACCTGAAAGTGGTCACCCAGCGCGCGCCGACCGAGCAGGAAGTCCACGACCTGATCTTCGCCTGGAAAGTCGCCAAGTACGTGAAGTCCAACGCCATCGTTTACGCCAAGAACCGCCAGACCATCGGCGTCGGCGCAGGCCAGATGAGCCGCGTGAACTCCGCGCGCATCGCGGCGATCAAGGCCGAACACGCCGGTTTGCAGGTGCAGGGCGCTGTCATGGCTTCCGATGCGTTCTTCCCGTTCCGCGACGGCATCGACAATGCGGCCAAGGTTGGCATCACCGCAGTGATCCAGCCAGGCGGCTCGATGCGCGACGCCGAGGTGATTGCGGCAGCGGACGAAGCAGGCATCGCGATGGTATTCACCGGCATGCGCCATTTCCGTCACTGATACGGTTTACGCTGTTGGCTTTTGTAGGACCGGCTTTAGCCGGGAAGGCGGCATGACTGACCCGACAGATGTGTCGGATGTACTGTCCTCTTCCCGGCTAAAGCCGGTCCCACAGTCTGCGTTCGGCGTTCCACACTGTTTGCCTTCGGATTTTTACGCGTTGTCGTTATTGAGGTTTTGGAAATGAATGTTTTGATCATTGGCAGCGGTGGCCGTGAACACGCTCTGGCCTGGAAGGTCGCGCAGGACGCTCGTGTCGAGAAAGTGTTCGTCGCACCGGGCAATGCGGGTACTGCCACTGAAGCCAAGTGCGAAAACGTTGCCATCGACGTATTGGCGCTTGAGCAACTCGCCGACTTCGCCGAGAAGAACGTCGCGCTGACCATCGTCGGCCCGGAAGTGCCGCTGGTGGCCGGTGTTGTCGACCTGTTCCGCGCCCGTGGCCTGAACTGCTTCGGCCCGACCAAGGGCGCCGCGCAGCTGGAAGGCTCCAAGGCCTTCACCAAGGATTTCCTGGCGCGCCACGCTATTCCCTCCGCCGACTACCAGAACTTCACCGAGATCGAACCGGCACTGGCGTACCTGCAAGAGAAAGGCGCACCGATCGTCATCAAGGCTGACGGCCTGGCAGCGGGCAAAGGCGTAATCGTCGCGATGACCCTTGCGGAAGCAGAAGACGCGGTGCGCGACATGCTGGCCGGTAATGCCTTCGGCGACGCAGGTTCACGCGTGGTGATCGAGGAATTCCTCGATGGCGAAGAAGCCAGCTTCATCGTCATGGTCGACGGCAAGAACGTGTTGCCCATGGCCACCAGCCAGGACCACAAACGCGTCGGCGACGGCGACAGCGGCCCGAACACGGGTGGCATGGGCGCATATTCCCCGGCCCCGGTGGTCACCGCCGAGGTTCACCAGCGCGTGATGGATCAGGTCATATGGCCGACCGTCAGGGGCATGGCTGCCGAGGGCAACATTTACACCGGTTTCCTCTATGCTGGTCTGATGATCGACAAGGCTGGCAATCCGAAAGTCATCGAGTTCAACTGCCGCTTTGGTGATCCGGAAACCCAGCCGGTCATGCTGCGTCTGCAGTCGAGCCTGGTATCGCTGGTCGAAGCCGCTCTGGCGCAAACGCTGGATACAGTGGATGCTCAGTGGGACCCGCGTCCGAGTCTGGGAATCGTACTGGCAGCCGGCGGTTACCCGGCAGATTACGCCAAGGGCGACGAGATTCACGGGCTGGACGCTGCGGCCGCGTTGCAGGGCAAAGTGTTCCACGCTGGCACCGCGTTGCAGGATGGCCGTATCGTGACCTCCGGCGGTCGCGTACTGTGCGCGACGGCCCTGGGCGACACCGTTGGCGATGCGCAGAAACAAGCGTACGAACTGGCGGCAAAGATTGACTGGAACGGTTGTTTCTACCGCAAGGACATTGGCTACCGCGCCATTGCCCGGGAACGCGGCGAAGATCTGGCGTGAGCCTCGGCCCGATCAGCGGCTCCTCCTTGAGTCGCTGATCGTTCATCCGGTGCCCCAGAGTTAAACAGGCTTCATTCACGAAGGGATTTCGCCGTGCGCTGGCTCAGGATTGCCACTCGTTTGACCGTCACATTGCTGACCCTGCTCTGTATATCCTCCGCCGCCGCCGAGGTCAGTGCAGGCTGGTCAACCCTTGTCGACGACCAGGCGAACCTGAACCTCAGCGACGTCCGCTCCCCCCACTACGAATCCCAGTTCAGCCCGGTCGAACTCGATCAAGTGCGCGCGACCAGCCGCGACGCCGCATTGTGGCTGCACTACCGCCTGCCCCCGACCACCCATGAGCAACTGGTGCGGATCTTCGCGCCCGACCTGGCGACGGTCGACATGTACGTGCTCGACGGCGACAGCCTGATCGATCATTCGCGCTCCGGTAACCGGGTGCCGCGCGGAGCCCAACCCCTGCCGTCACTGGACTTCCTGCTGCCGGTGCCCCAGAGCGACAAGCCCCTCGACCTGTATTTGCGCCTCAAATCCGAACAGGAACTGCGCCCGAACATCACTCTGCAGTCCGCCGTCAGCAGTGCCGCAGACGAGCGCCGCCCCCTGCTGCTCGGCCTGTTCTTCGGTTCGCTGGCCATGCTGATCGTGCAGAACCTCACGCGCTTCGCCCAGTCCCGCTCGGTCAGTAGCTTGTGGCTGGCAGCGTGCGAGGCGTTTCTGGGGCTGAGCGCCTTACTGCTGCTCAACCTTCAGGCGCCATGGCTGCCGCGCTGGCATCTGGCGCAGACGCCGAGCGCTCACCTGGCTCTGCTGCTCGCCGCCGCGACAGGCCTGATGTACACGTACTGTTTCTTCATTCAGCGCGGGGTCGAGATGCTCAACCGGCTGCTGATGGGCGTGCTGCTGGTGGTCGGCTTTGGCGCGCTGCTGGTGCTGTTCGTTGAAACGCTGCCACTGAACATCATGACGTTCCTGCTGGTGGCATTGACCACGGTCAGCATCACCCTGGTGTCGATCTACCACCTGCAGAAGGGTTACTCCCCTGCCCGACCGTTTGTGATCGCCATGATCGCGTTCAATCTCGGCAACCTCGTGGTGCTGCCGGCCATGCTCTGGCTGACAAGCTTTCCCGCGCAGACGCTGATCATCGGGGTATTGGCGGTGTTCTGCCTGTGCGGCCTGCTGATGAGCATCGCCCTCAGCGAGCGTCATCGCAGCATCACCGAAGACAATTTCAGCATCAGCCGCGAACTGGCCGCCAGCACGGCAGAAATCAACGCCAAGGCCGAGTTTCTGGCGAAGATCAGTCACGAGATTCGCACCCCCATGAACGGCGTGCTGGGGATGACCGAGTTACTGCTGGGCACGCCGCTGTCGGTCAAACAGCGCGATTACGTGCAGACCATTCACAGCGCCGGCAACGAACTGCTCACCCTGATCAACGAAATCCTCGACATCACCAAACTGGAGTCAGGGCAGATCGAGCTGGATGACGTGCAGTTCGACCTCAACGCGATGATCGAGGACTGCCTGAGTATCTTCCGCGCCAAGGCCGAGCAGCAAAGTGTCGAGCTGATCAGCTTCATTCAGCCCCAGGTGCCGCGCGTCATCAGCGGTGACCCGACACGCCTGCGGCAGACGCTGCTCAGTCTGCTGGAGAACGCCTTAAAGAAGACCGACGAGGGCGAGATCCTGTTGGTCGTCGCCCTCGACTCCCGCGGCGGCAAGCCACGGCTGCGCATCGCCGTGCAGGACAGCGGTACGCCGCTGACGCCCAAGGAACGCGACGCACTGCTGCACGCCGAGCTGCATAGCAAGAACTTCCTGGCTGCCAGCAAGGTCGGCGGTCACCTGGGGCTGGTCATTGCCCGACAGCTGATCCTGTTGATGAACGGTGAGTTCGGCATCCAGAGCGGCACCAATCAGGGCAGCACGCTGTGGCTGAGTCTGCCCCTTGATGCAGAACGACTGGAGCAGCCGCCCGCTGATCTGGACAGCCCGCTCAAAGGTGCGCGGGTTCTGGTCGTCGATGACAACGACACCTGCCGCAAGGTACTGGTCCAGCAGTGCAGCGCGTGGGGGCTGAACGTCAGCGCCGTGCCATCGGGCAAGGAAGCACTGGCGCTGCTGCGCACCAAGGCTCACTTGCGCGACTACTTCGATATCGTCTTGCTCGATCAGAACATGCCCGGCATGACCGGCATGCAACTGGCCGCCAAGATCAAGGAAGACCCGAGCCTGAACCACGACATTCTGTTGATCATGCTCACGGGTATCAGCAACGCGCCAAGCAAGGTCATCGCGCGCAATGCCGGGGTCAAACGCATCCTCGCCAAACCGGTCGCCGGGTACACGCTGAAGACCACGCTGGCGGACGAGCTCAATCAGCGCAACAAAGGTAACGCGCCCTTCCCTGCGGTGCCGGGGCTGATCAGCGACATCGATGTGCCCAGCGATTTCCGCATTCTGGTCGCCGAAGACAACAGCATTTCCACCAAGGTCATTCGCGGCATGCTCGGCAAGCTCAACCTGCAGCCGGACACCGCCAGCAATGGCGAAGAGGCGCTGCTGGCGATGAAGACCCAGCGCTATGACCTGGTGCTGATGGATTGCGAAATGCCGATCCTTGACGGGTTCTCGGCCACACAGCAGTTCCGCGCCTGGGAAACCGGCAACCAGCGCATTCGCACTCCTGTGGTGGCGTTGACCGCGCACATCCTTGCGGAGCACAAGGATCGCGCGCGCCAGTCCGGGATGGACGGCCACATGTCCAAACCGGTGGAGCTGTCTCAGTTACGCGAGCTGGTCGAATACTGGGTGGAACAGCGTGCCCGGGATGAGGCGACGCGCGTCACCCGTGGCGAAGACCGCTACGAGCAAAACTGACCGCCAAGTGTCCATGACGGGCTGATAGACTTGGCGCCGTCCCAGTCTGCTGCCATGAGCTCAAACCATGCTTCACGTGCTGTTCAGCGTTTACCTGAAGATGCTGGTGCTCTATAGCCCGTTCTTCGTCCTGTCCTGTTTCATTTCCCTGAGCCGCGGCTATTCGCGCAAGGAACGCCGGCAGCTGGCGTGGAAGATCGCCTTGGCGACCCTGGTGTCCAGCGTCTTGCTGTACCTGTTCGGGCGGGTGATTTTCGGGGTCTTCGGCATCACCGCCGACGCCTTCAGAATCGGCGCCGGCAGCGTGCTGTTCATCTCAGCCCTAGCCATGGCCCAGGGTAAATCCGGCGTGCAGACCGACAACGTGCAGCAGGACGTCGCCATCGTGCCGCTGACCATCCCCATCACCGTCGGCCCCGGCACCATTGGCGCACTGCTGGTCATGGGGATCAGCCAGCCCCATTGGGATGACAAACTCACTGCCATCGTCAGCATCGCGCTGGCCAGCCTGACGGTGGGCGTGATCCTTTATCTGTCCAACAGCATCGAGCGAATTCTGGGGGATCAGGGGCTACAGATTGTCAGCCGCCTCATGGGGTTGTTTGTGTGCGCACTCGCGGCCCAGATCATCTTCACGGGCATCAAGGGCTACCTGCTGACCTGAGGCGCGCTCAGAGCGCAAATGTCTGAATGGCCCTCGCCCCATGGGCGTCCAGCTCCCTGGCGACGGCATCGCGATGCGTCGCATAATCTCGACGATCAAAACGGTAGGCCCCTCCCGTGATACGCAACATCAGCTCACTGCGTGAGTCAGACCAGAAGTCGAAATCCCGCGTCTCGACGTGACCTGTCATCTGGATGCCGCACAGCAGCACCATCACAGCGCCTGTCGTATCCACTGCGCACGGAATGACCTGAAAACCCGCGATGACGCTGTTCCCGTTGATGCTTTCAAAAAAGTGCTCCGCGTAGTGGTGAATCTGCATGGCCTGAAGCGACGCCTGCGCCTGTCGCGCCAACCGAGCGGACCCGCGTGATTCGATAACACGGAAGCTGATTTCCTCTAGCTCCGACGCGCTCCGGATCACCATGGGTTCATGCATGATCGGACTCAACTTGACGAAACTTCGTTGCTCCAGTGCCTTGCCATACCGGTACGCCCAGTAGGTGAAATGCTCATCCCGACTGACCTGACCGGCCACGCGCTCGGCTCGCAGCAAGCAGTCAAACAGATCCTCGCGGTCCTGCTTATTGATGCCGGTGGACAGCGACACCAGACCGTTACCGACCACCGCACCAGTGGCGCTCATGCTTCTGCTCCTTCCAACGCAGACACCAGATGGGGTCGACGATCCTCCAGCGCCTGGCTGATCTTTTGCCGAAACGGCGAGTAGACCAAATCCATCAGGCGAAGAGAGTAGAACCGTAACTCAACATTGCCGATGATATCGCCGGGCAGCAGAGGCTCGAAAAGAAAGTCATTTCTCAGCGGCAAGCGGTGAGTAAAGGTGACAAGGACAACCGAGAGCGCTGCGCTTTCATCCAGGAAAGCGATTTGCATCGCCACTTTCTGCTCGATGCGGATCTCCCCCGGAATCGCCGTCGTCATCGGTTCAAGCACCTGCGCGGCCAGCAGGTCGAAGGCTGGCTGAGCGGGATGGCTGGATAGAGCGCGCCAGGCGGCGGATTCACCCTCGAATACCATATCGCTGGGCATGAAGAGCGGTAGTCTGATTTTCATCCATGCCCACACAGAGCCGGGACCAAGCTCCAGAGCTGGGCAGCTGATTGCCTCATGGGCTTTCAGCACCCCGCCAAAGCGCGTGAAGGCCGCGAGCCAGGTCTCGTTCCACGCAGGCGTTGCGGCAAACCGTTCGTGTTTTTTTGTGGCCGCCAGTTGCGTGTACAACACGCAGTCAGCGATATCGCTCTTTTGGGTTTCAGTGCAGTCACGGTGCATGAACAATAAGCACCCTGCGCTGATCCGGGTTTCAATCATTCCCTGATGCATGGCACATCTCCAGAGAAAAGGAGGCGCATGGCGCCTCCCTTTTGTTCAGATCTCGAATTCCGAGATGGCCAAAGAAGCGCTCTTGCTCAATTGGTCCTGAACCTGGTTGCGGACCCGCGCGTAGGCGCGGGTGTTGAACACCAGCATATCCTCGCCGCGGAAAGTCGAAACGTCTGCGCTGTTCCATGTCCAGAAGAGCACGTCGGTGACGGTCGAGTTGGCGGAGAAGTTGACCGCGCCCAGCGCCATCGTGACGCTTCCTTCAGCAGACTCCGCACATGCGCCGACCCGGAAGTTTGCACCCCGATGAGTCTTGGTCTGACGTTCGAACAAACGCAGCGGTTTTTCCTGAGCCCTAAGTGCCGCGATGGCATCGCCAGCCACTTTGAGCATTGCGGCACTGGCGGGTCCGGGCAGAGCCGCAGCAGCAATGGCGGAGCCCAGGATTTCAAGCCCCGCTTGTTCCATGCTGAAACGCTGGTGGGTGGAGCGATAACGAGCGTAATTCCAGTTGGTTGAAAACCAGCCCTGGGTTGACAACACTCGGTTAAAACGTCCGTACCACTCCTGACTCTGAGTTTCTGGATTGAACGCTTTGTTAGCCACCATCGTCGCGAACAGGAAGGAATCCATAACGTCTTGCTTGTTCTGTCGCGAAACACCTTCTGCAAAGGCGAGGAGATTGCTGCCGACAACAGCGCCCTGAGGTGGACTGTCCAAGGCCGGCACATCCATCTTTGAAACGTGGTCAATCAGCGAGTGAGAACAGTCGGCCAGTTGGCAACCGGCGATATAGGCGCGGCGTTCAGAGTCGGTCAGGCTTGCTTCATGTGTCATTTCGTTATTCCTTTAACTGGTGGGAATGTCCGTCGTGGACACAACCGAGGTTAACGGAATTTTCTGGGGTCGCAACGCAGTGGCAAAGAGCCCCTCGCGCTGTGTGTGCGCAGCATGTCCTACAGCAAAGCGTTGAATTCAGGGAAACATGAGGCCCCTGAACCTCAAGAAATACGGATGCTCTCGAGGTTGGGGCTCAGTCAGCGCGGAACCAGACGACGTAACCCGGAGCCGGCCCAACGGGATTTCCGCAGGCGTCTGCAGCGGTTTCGTCATGGCGTTGCCGTCAGGCCTGCGCGAGTTATCGGACCAATCCCACAGAGCAAACCGAACCGTCGCTCACGTCGGCTTGGCACCGTACCAGCGCGGCGTGTAGACCCACGACTCACCATTGGTGCGCGGGAACACGCAGGTCAACGACGACCCCACCAGCACCATCGTGCGCATGTCGACGTGCTCCGGCCTCAGCTCGCCAAGCGTAATGACCCGCAACGTCTGCGCCGGCCGACCCACATCACGCCCCAGCGTCACCGGCGTCTCAGGGCTGCGATGCTGGCGCACGATTTCAAGCGCCCGCCCCAGCTGCCAAGGGCGAGAGCGCGAGATCGGGTTGTAGAACGCCAGCGCCAGATCGGCCTGACAGGCCAGATCCAGGCGCTTCTCGATGATCTCCCATGGCTTGAGGTTGTCCGACAGGGACATGACGCAGAAGTCGTGACCTAACGGCGCACCCGCCAGCGCCGCCGTCGCCAGCGAGGCAGACACCCCCGGAAGGATGTGCAGATCAACCCGGTGCCAGTCGGGATTATCCGATTCGTGCAGCGCTTCCAGCACCGCCGCGGCCATGGCGAACACGCCGGGGTCACCCGATGAAACCACCACCACCGAACGGCCTTCAGCGGCCAGCTCGAATGCATGCCGAGCGCGCAGCATTTCTTCGCGGTTGTCGGTGCAGTGCAGCACCTGGTCGGCGCGGAACGGCCCGGCCATGCGTACATAAGTCTCGTAGCCGAGCACGTCATTGGCGCGTGCGAGCTCGGCTTTAACAGCAGGAATCATGAAGTCAGTGGCGCCCGGGCCAAGCCCGATAACCGCCAGTCGTCCTCGTGCACAGCCGATCTGTTCAACCTCCAACGGCTGCGGCGCGACGGCAATGGCGATGCCCGCCGCCGGGGTCAACGGTGGCAACAATTGCGGCAGGACCTGCCGGGTCATGTCGGCGGGCGTACCGGCGGTGGTAAAACGCAACGGTACGCCCAGTGCGTCGGCAGCCGCGTGCAGCGCCGGATTGGCCATCTCGGCTTTGCTGGCCAGTAAACAGCCCAGCGCCTGCACGGCGATGCGCGAATCATGCAGCGCGGCCTTCACGGTATCGGCGAGATCTGCCAGATCACCGCTCACCGCCACCAGCACGTTGCGCGGGTAGATCAACAGTTCGTGGTCGCTGGGCTCGCGCTCGGCGTAACCGACGTGAATAGCCAACTGCGCCTGGTCATCTTCAGGCAACTGTGCCTGAGCCAGCCACGGCGCCGCGCCCTCGACGCGCACGCTTTCGCCCGACAGCAAATCGCTGACGAAGCGCTTGCCCAGCTCAAGATCGCCCAACGCGTAACCCGCCGGCGGGTTGAGCAGACAGGTGCCGAAGCGCAGTTCGCCGCTGGTGGTGATGGCGGCGGCGGTGTTCAGCGAGGCGGCGATTTCCCGGGCCATGACATTGACGCCGCCCAGTCCGCCAAGCAGCGGCACCACTGCGCTGCCATCTTCGGCGACGGCCAGCACCGGCGGCTCGACGCCCTTCTCCAGTAACACCGGCGCCAGCGTGCGGATGACGATACCCGCCGCGCACAGCGCGATAATCGGCGTGTCTTGCTGATACAGCTGGCGCAGCGTCGCGCCAAATTCCGAATAGCGGCGGTCGACGTCTTCGACACGTCCGGCCAGCCCATAAATCAGCGCTTGGGGGTACAGCTGCTGAATGCGTCGCGCCGTGGCCAGCGCGCCTTTGCCCAGAATGACGATGGCCGGGGCGTTGAGAGGGGTTGTGCTCATCAGCCCTGCCACCGTTCACCGGGGACAATGATCAGCGAGAAATACGGCGATGACATCGGGTCGACCTCGGCCAGCGGCACGATCTTCTGATTGGCCATGGTCGCGCGCTCGACGTACAGCGCGCGCTCGGCCAGCCCGGTTTCAACCAGCACCTGGCGCACTTTCGGCAGATTGCGCCCCAGTTTCATGATCACCGCAGCGTCGGCGTCCTCAAGCTTGCGTTTGAGTTCCTCGGCGGACAACACGCCGGACAGCACCGACAGGCTCTGATTGCGGTACACTAGCGGCGCACCCAGCACCGACGCGCCACCGAGCATCGAACAGACGCCCGGGATGACTTCGGCGTCGTAGTGATCGGCCAGACGATCGTGCAGGTACATGTAGGACCCGTAGAACATCGGGTCGCCTTCGCAGATCACCGCCACGTCGCGTCCAGCGTCCAGATGCGCCGCCAGATCAGCGCTGCAGCGGTCGTAGAAATCGCTGATCACTTGCTCGTAAGACATGTGAACGGGCAACGCCTCGGTGGTCACCGGGTACACCAGCGGCATCAGCGTCTGGGCCTGCTGCAAATGGCCTTCGATGATGCCGAACGCATTGCCCTTCTTGCCCTTGGCGACGAAGTACGCGACCACGGGCGATTCGCGCAGCAGGCGCAGCGCCTTGACGGTGATGAGTTCCGGATCACCCGGCCCCACGCCCAGGCCAATCAGACGACCCCGTGGTGCCATCATTCGATCTCCGTGGCGAGTGAGTTGACTGCCGCGGCGGCCATGGCGCTGCCACCACGACGACCCTGCATGATCACGTAGGGCACGCCGCGACTGTCGGCGGCGAGCATGTCCTTGGATTCAGCGGCGCCGACGAAACCTACCGGGAAACCCAGGATCAGCGCAGGCTTGGGCGCGCCGGCATCAAGCATTTCCAGCAGATAGAAGAGCGCAGTCGGCGCGTTGCCGATCACCACGACCGCCCCTTCCAGGTGCGGCCGCCACAGCTCCAGCGCCGCCGCCGAGCGGGTGTTCCCCAGCTCACGGGCCATCTCGGGCACGCGTTCGTTTTTCAGGGTGCAGATCACTTGATTGTTGGCGGGCAGGCGCGTGCGCGTGACCCCTTCGGCGACCATGTGCGCGTCACACAGAATCGGCGCCCCGGCCGCCAGTGCGCGGCGGCCGGCTGTGCCCGCACCGGGGGAGAAGCGCAGGCCCTCGACCGCATCGACCATGCCGCAGGCGTGAATCACCCGAACGGCGAGTTTTTCCAGGTCGGCCGGGATGGAATCGAGCCGGGCTTCGGCACGAATGATCGCGAAGGAGTTACGGTAGATCTCCTGGCCGTCGCGGATGTAATCAATCATCGGTGTTGCTCCGTGAGTCGGCGGTCAACAACGCGCCGACTGCTTCAATAGTGAGGTCACGTGCATGCAGATCGCCGAATCCGGACATTTCTGCATGACGAAAATAAAGGTCGTACCGACCGGGCGACGCTGCCAGCAAGGTCACCGGCATCACGTGCGCAGCGGCGCATGAACGCGCGCAGCCGGACAGATGCACTGCGCGGCTGATGGCGTTTTCTTGCAGCAGTGCGGCCAGATGCAGGGCATCGGCCTTGGTGTCCGCCAGCCCTTTCGCGCAGGCAGCGGAGCCGGTGCAGGCGACGATTTTCGACAGCGACTGAGCGGCATCGACGAGCAAACCCGCTTGGCTCAAGCCTTCCATCACGGTCACCGAATGGCCTGCCGGGACATTGCGCAGCATCAGGCTTTGCCATGGCGTCATGCACAACTGACCGTCGCCGAACGCGATCGCCAGTCGGGCGGCTTCGCGCAACATGGACGGCCGCAGACGCCCCAACGGCACGCCTGCGCCCACGGCCATGATGCCGGCTGTTGCCTGGGCATACGTGCCGATGTGCGCGAAAGACCGGGTAGGCGCACGCCGCCAATCGGTTACTTTATGATCAATCACCAGTCGCTGCGGCGAACGCGCGGCGACGTGTTCGATGAATCGCGCAACGGGCACTTCTTTCAACAGATCACGCATGCGGGCATGTTCGGGGCGAGCGAGATTCAGAAAGGTTTCCAGCACCGCGACCACCAATGCGTGCGCTGCGTCCGGCGCCACTGCGGCCACCGGCGAATCGGTGGCCGGGCAACCCGCGAATCCAAATCCCAGCAACGTCTGGCCATCGACCTGCAACGGGGACAGCCAGAGGTCATGGGGATGCTCGAGCATCGCCAACCCCTCGCCGCCGTCCAGCGACAGCGCGAACTTGGGCGACAGCTCATGGAAACGCGGGTGGTGCTCAAGGGAATGCAGAATCTGCCCGGCCAACGGACGCACGTCGAGCAGCTGCTGCGGATCAATGCCTGCGGTCGGGCTGAGCATCAGGTTGCGCACGTCGTCACTGGCGGGATTGCTCGGCCCCAGACCGGCATCGAGCAGGCTGGCAATCAGCCCGTCGTGGTCGGCGCCGATGCCGCGAATCTGCAGATTGCCACGATTGGTCGCCTCGATCACGCCACTCGCGAACCCCTCGGCGGCACTTGCCACGACCATCGCCTGTTCCGCTGAAAGCACCCCGCCCGGCAGCTTGATCCGGCAGATGCCGCCATCCAGCGCCGGGACGATACGCAGCAACCCCGGGCAGGCCGAGGGGCGAATGGGCGTAGCGGATGGGCGAGCAGACAACGGCTCGGTCAAAGGATCACCTGGTGCGAACGGGCGGACGCGTAGAGAAACGAAAAGTTACAGGGGCCGTATTATGCCTGCTTTGGCCGTTGCCATGAAAAGACGCTCTGTCGGATTCACAAACCCGTACGAACCGGGCCCGTCGGCGCGGTATCATGCCGGCCACTTTTACAGGCCGAGCAGGCGGGCCTGTTGCACGCAATCGGGTTGAGGGCAATTCATGTCGCCGTGGCTGACAGTCGTGGGAATCGGTGAGGACGGCTATAAAGGCCTGGGCCGAAACGCTCGGCACGCGCTGTTGCAGGCGAGGCAGGTGTTCGGCGGCGCGCGGCAGCTTGCCTTGTTGCCGCCGTGCATACAGGCGGAGCAGCGCCAGTGGCCGAGCCCGTTTTCCCTGAGCCCGGTGCTGGAACAACACGGCGCCCCGGTCTGCGTGCTGGCCAGCGGCGATCCCATGTTGTTCGGCGTCGGCGCAAGCCTGTCCAAACTCGTCCCCTTCGATGAGATGCGGGTAATTCCCGCGCCGTCGTCTTATTCCCTGGCAGCGGCGCGCCTGGGTTGGGCGTTGCAAGACGTGGTGACGTTGTCGGTGGTCGCCCGCCCGATCGCCGCGCTGAACGCCCACTTGCAGCATGGGCTGCGCCTGCTGGTGCTGAGCAACGACGGTTCGAGCCCGGCGGCCATCGCGGCGCAGCTCAAGGAACGCGGTTTTGGTCCGAGCCCCATGATCGTCCTCGAACACTTGGGCGGCAGCGCCGAGCGACAGATCGAGGGCACTGCGGGTGAGTGGAACGCCACCGACATCGCGGCGCTGAATCTGGTCGCCATTGAGTGCCGCGCACAGCCTGATGCACTGCGCCTCTCGCCGCTGGGCGGTCTGCCGGACGAAGCGTTTCGGCATGACGGCCAGCTGACCAAGCGAGACGTGCGCGCGATTACCCTGGCCCGTCTCGCCCCCGTTCCTGGTGAATTGCTGTGGGACGTGGGCGCAGGCTGCGGTTCCATCGGCATCGAGTGGATGCGCGCGCACCCGACCTGCCGCGCCATCGCTGTCGAGGCTGATGAGGGACGGCAACACTTGATCGAATTCAACCGGGATGCGCTGGGCGTGCCCGGCCTGCAACTGACTCGCGGACGTGCGCCCGATGCCCTTGAAGGCCTTGAGCAACCGGACGCCATCTTTATCGGCGGCGGCGTGACGCGCGAAGGTGTGTTGCACGCGTGCTGGCAAAACCTGCGCTCGGGCGGTCGGCTGGTCGCCAATGCCGTCACGCTGCAAAGCGAGGCGATGCTGGTGAACTGGCGCGAGCAATACGGCGGCGAACTGACCCGCATTCATCTGGCCCACGCCAAGCCGCTGGGCGAGTTCGACACCTGGCGTCAGGTGCTGCCGATCACCCTGCTCGAAGCGATCAAACCCTGATGCGCGACGAAACCGCCGAACAACCCGCGCCATTGCGCAGCGGCTTGACCACCGGCAGTTGCGCCACGGCGACGTCCCTCGCTGCTGCGCGCCTGTTGCTGGCCGGCGAAACCAACGATGCGATCGAAATTACGCTGCCCAAAGGCAAGTGCGTGCAGATGCGCCTAGAATTCTGCCGCCTGATTGCGGGCGGCGCCGAGGCCGGCACGCTCAAGGATGGCGGGGACGATCCGGACGTTACCCATGGCGCGCTGGTGTCTGCTCAGGTCAGGCTGATCCCTGAGCCGGGCGTGCGTTTTGTCGCGGGCGAAGGGGTCGGCACCGTTACCCGCCCGGGCCTGGTGCTGGGGGTCGGCGAGCCGGCGATTAATCCGGTGCCGCGCAGGATGATGGCCGAACACCTCACGCAACTGGCCCATGAGGTCGGCTATGGCGGCGGGTTTGAAGTGACGGTCTGCGTCGAAAACGGCAGCGAACTGGCGTTGAAAACCATGAACCCGCGACTGGGGATTCTTGGCGGGCTGTCGATTCTGGGCACCAGCGGCATCGTTCGGCCCTTCTCCTGCGCGGCGTACATCGCGTCGATCCACCAAGGCATCGACGTCGCGCGCACCAACGGTTACCAGCACATCGCCGCCTGCACCGGCAACGCCAGCGAAGACACGATGCGTCGGGTGTATCAGATCCCCGACATCGCGCTGATCGAGATGGGCGACTTTGTTGGCGCCGTCCTCAAGCACCTGCGCAAAACTCCGGTGGAGCGGCTCAGTGTCTGCGGCGGCTTCGGCAAGATCAGCAAACTGGCGGCCGGCCACATGGACCTTCACAGCCGGCACTCCAGCATCGATCTGCATCAACTTGCGCGATGGGCGGCCGATGTGGGCGCCGATGCCGAGCTGCAACAGAACATTCGCGAGGCCAACACCAGTCAGCAAGCGCTGGCCATGGCCTCCGCCTTCGGCATCGCGCTGGGTGATGCGGTGTGTCAGCACGCGCTGAATTTCGCCCGCAGCGTGGTGCCGGCGCAGGTTCAGGTCGAGGTTTTTGCCATCGACCGGCAAGGCGGGATTGTCGGGCATGCGGGGGGCTTCGTTTGAAAAAGGTAGCCATTAAACGCGTGCTGTTGCTCGGCGGCGTGACCGACGCGCTCGCGATCGCCCGCACGCTGGGGCCTCAACATATTTACAGCCTGGCGGGCGTGGGTCGCGTGCCCACCGACTTGCGCTGTGAAGTCCGTGTAGGCGGGTTCGGCGGTGTTGACGGTTTGGCAAATTTCGTACAGCAAACTGGCATCGATCTGATCCTGGATGCGACGCACCCTTACGCTGCGCAGATGAGCCAGAACGCTGTCATGGCGGCAAAGCTGACCGGTGTCCCCTGCTGGGCATTGCGTCGACCCGCGTGGCAGCCGGGGCCAGACGATGACTGGCGCGAAGTCGCGGACTGGGCAGAACTGATTGCCGCCCTCGCCCCCTTTCAACGCCCCCTGTTCACCCTGGGCCGCGAGCCTTTGCAGCATCTGCACGAGATTCCAGCCCATCAGTTCTGGACGCTGCGCGCCCTGGACATCTACCCCGGCAACGAACGCTGTGAAGTGATCGGCGCCCGCGGGCCTTTCCGCCTGGAGGACGAGCGCGAGCTGTTCGAGACTCGCAACATCGACGTCCTCATCAGCAAGAACAGCGGCAGCACCGCGACCGAGCCGAAGCTGGAAGTGGCGAGAGAACGCGGGATGCCGGTGTTGGTGTTGAAGCGGCCGGTGTTGCCGGAGGCGGACCAGGCGTTCTGGAGTGTGGGTGAGGTGCTGGATGCGTTGCGGGACGTTGGCTGACGCATGCCAAAGATGCCGTGAAAATCGTCCGGGTTTGCGGATCGGTCTGACTTCCACCGTCTGACTCGCCTGACATCGGAAATGTATCCTCCGGGATACCTTCCCTTGTGTTTTGTGCGGAACGCTTCACGGCGAGGGAACAATGATGAAAGAAGAATTCAAACCGTTCGACGCAGCGGAATATCTGGAAACACCCGAAGACATGGCAGGCTATCTGGACGCGTGCCTTGAAGAAGACCATGGCGATGGTGTGCTCATACGCAAAGCTCTGGGCAACATCGCGCGGGCTTATGGCATGTCTCAGATCGCACGTGATACTGGGCTGGGTAGAGAGAGCCTGTACAAAGCGCTGAGCACAAACGGCAACCCCGAATTCGCCACCATCATGAAAGTCATCAAAGCCCTTGGCCTGAAACTCCACGCCTCCACCGCCTGAACCCCTGCTGAACCCTGACTGAACCAAACCCGCCGCGCGACATAACGTCGCGGGCGGGCTTTTTACATCTGGCGGCCGATCAGGCTAAATGGCCGACATGAAAAAACAACAAGATCAAATCATCACGCAGAAGCGGCGCCGGGCCTTTGCCTGGGTGGCCTGTTTCGCGTTGCTGTTCGGCGTACTGGCAATGCCGATGACACCGACCATGCCGCGCCCCGAGGGTGAGCGGCTGGTCTGGGGGAACGCCTGCACTGGCGCCGCGTCACGACTGGCCATGACGCCCGTTGAAGTCATCGACAGACAATCACCCTATCACCCCGACATCGCCTTCATGCAGCACTGCGCCTGCTGCACACACGCCACGCCACTGGTTGCAGTGCCGACCCGCATCGGTTTCGGACTGTTCGCCCTGGTCGAGCCGGTGCGTTTCCCTGTCGCGGTGCTGGTGCTGCGCGCGGCACCACGTCAGCACTGGCCTGACCGTAATCCTCACGCATCGCCCAAGGTCTGATGTCCCGATCGTGCCGTCGCGTACCTGAATGAACCGGAGACCTGCGTAGATGCTGAACAAAATCCTCCTGCTGATCGCCCTCGCGCTGCCAGCCGGTTTCGTTGAAGCCCAGGATTACACCAAGGGGCAACTGACCGTCGCGCAGCCATGGTCCATGGCGCTGCCGCCCAACGCGCCCACCGTCGCTGCGTATTTTGTGATCACCAACAAGGGACCTGACGCCGACAGACTGGAAGCGGTCGACAGCCCCATCGCCGGTGCCGCCCAGTTGCATCAACACGTGAGCCAGGACGGCCTGATGAAGATGCAGCACGTCGAGACGGTGAATATCCCTGCCGGTGGCACCGTGACATTCGCCCCCATGGCCTATCACGTCATGCTGCTGGATCTGAAAGACCGCACCCGACTCATCGACGGCCAGACCTTCCCGCTGACCCTGCACTTTCAAAAAGCGGGCGACCTGACCGTTGACGTCGCGGTACTGAAACAACCACCGGTTGCTGCCGCTCCGGCCCACGCCCACTGACCCGCTGAATACCGACACCACTCCACTTGAACCGCCTGCCCGCGACCCGCGCCAGATCCGCCACCGCCCCTCGTCATCCGCAGGGCGCCTGGCTGAGCCTGTTCGCCATGCTGATGATCTTCATCGGTCCGCTGATCTCGCAATCCATGCCGATGGAGCATCACAGCGGCATGGCGATGCCCGCGCCGACTTCCATGTCGATGCATGGCGAGATGGACATGTCGGCGTCGATGGACATGTCCATGGACATGGGCGCAGGCGAACACAGTAGTCACGCCAAGGCCGAGCAAAGCGCCGGCGTCGATCACGTCATCTGGGCCAAGTGCGGCTATTGCACGCTGCTGTTCAGTTGCCCGGCGCTGACCAAAACCGTGGCCGTATTGGCGCCGATCCCGCCTAAGCCCGCGGACTTCTACAACGAGGCCCCGCAACACGGCCACGCCCAGCGCAACGTCTTCCCCAACGCTCGCAGTCGCGCGCCACCCCTCTCGTCAGTCGCCTGAACACCACAAATTGATTCGTACCCGCTGACGGCTTCCCGGCCGCCAGCGGGTTGCGCCGTGTTTTCCCTGACGGGAGCGTTGCACCATGTCCAAACCGAATGTGTCTTTCTACAACCTGGCATGGCGATGGCATTTCTATGCCGGCCTGTTCGTCGCGCCGTTCATGATCCTGCTGGCGGTCACCGGGATCATTTACCTGTTCAAGCCTCAGCTCGACACGCTGATGTACAGCGACCTGCTGACAGTCAAACCCGCGCACCACTCACTCAGTGCCGATGACCTGCAAAACCGCGTGCTGACCGCTTATCCACAGGCGCAAGTGAGCAAGTACCTGCCGCCGCTGAACGCCGAGGGCAGCGCGCAGTTCGTGGTCAAAAACGACGGCCGCGACGTGAACGTGTTCATCGATCCGTACAGCGGCACGGTGCTCGGTACCCAGGACGCAAAGCAAAACCTGCAAGCCATCGCGCGCGAACTGCACGGCGAACTGATGATTGGCACTGTCGGTGATCGGCTGGTGGAACTGGCCGCTGGCTGGGGCATCGTGCTGGTGGTTTCAGGTGTGTATCTGTGGTGGCCGCGAGGGCGATCACCGGCCGGCGTGCTCTGGCCTCGCCTCACCGCGCGTGGTCGCATTCTCTGGCGCGACCTGCACGCGGTGACCGGATTCTGGGGTTCGGTGGCGCTGCTGTTCATGCTGCTGAGCGGCATGACCTGGACCGGCATGTGGGGAAAGGTCTACGCCGACGTGTGGAACACTTTTCCGGCGGCCATGTGGAATGACGTACCCAAGTCGGATAAGCAAGCGGGCGCCTTGAACAGCGCGAGCATACAGACCGTGCCGTGGGCCATGGAAAACACGCCGATGCCGGTGTCGTCCGGGGATCACACCGAGCACATGAATCACATGCACATGTCCAGCGCTCCCGCAGCGCCGGGCATCTCCCTTCAGCAAGTGGTGGACATTGCCAAGGCGCACCATATCGAGCCGGGCTACAGCATCACCCAACCGAAAACGGCTGACGGCGTATTTACCGTTTCCGTATTCGCCGACGACCCGCGAAATGACGCCACGCTGCACGTCGATCAGTACAGCGGCAAGGTGCTGGCGGATGTGCGTTACAGCGATTACAGCACGGTGTCCAAGGCCACTGAACTGGGCGTGATGCTGCACGAAGGCAAGATGTACGGCTGGGTGAACCAGCTGCTGATTCTGTTCATCTGCCTGATGGTGCTGCTGAGTTCAGTGAGCGGAATCGTGATCTGGTGGAAGCGTCGCCCGCAGAACGGCTTTGGTGTTCCGCCTTTGCGCCATGACTTGCCGCGCTGGAAAACTGCGACGGCAGTGATGATCGTGCTGGGCGTGGCCTTCCCACTGGTGGGCGTTTCGATGCTGGCGGTGTGGCTGCTCGATCGAATAGTGCGTTCGCGCTTTGCCAAAATGGCGACAACAGCTTAGATTGCGTCTCGCGGGGCCTGGAACCTCTTTTGGGTGGTTTAGTGATGAATTCCTCCTCATTTCGGGTTTCAGGCTCCGCACCTGTTTTATCTGCTCACTGAGCGCTGCCTTTCTCCCCCGAAAAATCCTACTTGCCTGGTCGCTTTCCCTTCGAGCTCAGGCCAGAGAGTGCCTACAGACGCACGCCCCAAGCCCTGACTCCATGCAATGAGTTGCCGAACCCAACGGTTCTGCGAATCATCCCCCATGCAATGAACAGGCACCATGAATCCCACAACCGTCACTCCCTCAACTACGTCTACCTCCACACCCATCGCTGACAGCCCCGCGCTGACACGCTACGAGCTGCCCGATTTCACCCAGGCCCTTGAACAGACGTTTGCCGAATGCCTTCGCCTGTCCCATCCCGGTCTTGTGGTTGATTGCGCCAGTGCGCGGCTCGTCTGCCGAGAGCGAAACCCGCAACCTGCCGCAACGGCGACCATCAGCAGTTACCCGCTGCTTGCCAGCCTGGTAGCCCATTTCACCGGGCTCTTTGAATGGCAGAACGTCGAGTCTGCCGGGCTCTACGCCACAGAGTTTCCTTCGGCTGACACGCCCTCCCTTGGCGGACTGGACCGCGACGCGCTGGCCGCTTTGTACACCTGCGTCGCACAAACGCTGGCCGAGCGGTACAAGCAACGGCTCTCGGATCACTGGGCAGAGATTCAGCCTTCCGGCAAAACCCGGCGCGATGACTTTCTCGCCGACCGGGTTCAACTGCTCAGGCTGGAAGGCCAGATGCGTGTCGAGCGCGGCCAGTTTCAGCCGCATCTTCACAGCATGCTTAACGACACGCTGGATTACGGCGTCGACACCTCGCCCGAGCCGTTGCAGAAATACGATGTGTTCAGCTTGTCGCTGGTAGGAGCGACGGTCCGCTGTTTCCTCTGACCGGCACGTTTGTGATCACCGAACAACGCAGCGATCAGGTTCCGGCAACCGACGACGCGTCACTGGGCGAGGTCATTCTGTACACCCCCGCCGACAGCCTGGAGCGATTCGATTCACTGCATCAGCTCACCGAGACTCTCACCCGACGCCTTGCCGAGGACACTCAACGCGGTCGGCTGCTGAGCCATCTCACGCTCGATGACGTAGTGGCACTGGCGCTTCCCGGCGTTGAAAACGCGCAGCCCGCTCTGCGCTGGAGCTTGCAGAGGCTGGGCAACAATTTCATGAGCCTGCTGCTGACATTGCAGATCATCAAACAGAAGGCCGACTTTGATCACGCGGTGAAAATCGCCCAGTCCCTCAGGCTGGATCAACCCTCATTCCAGCGGCTGATTTTCGAGCTGATGGCCTCGGAACAGCTGTTCGATAACCACCGCATCGAGCGCCTGCTGGATTGCGATGTGGTGCGCGAGCAGATGCCTGAGTGGTGGCAACGGATGAATGAAGATCAGCACGTCGAATGGGCGCGACACGCGACGGTGTACGCGCAGGCGATCCGCGCAATCCGGCGCATCAGCCTTGATCACTTCAACACACCACAAGCTGACAGCCTGCACGTCCTGAGGGCTTACGCCGATGCGACGGTCAGCGCCGCACTGGCGGAGAAAAACATTCAACTGTCGCCCCGAAAGATTGTGGTAACGGCGATGTTCCACCAGCCCATCCCGGTGCGCTTTTACCCTATCACCGTGATGGAAACCGAGACTCACTCGCAGACCTTCTCACTGCACGCCCTGGCCCACGACAACGCACTGCGGGTGACCGCTCAGGATGCCAGCGAGTTGCGGGCTGCAGACGGGCACGGTGCAGAAGTACCGGGTCTCTCCGCAGAATTCACGCGCGAGCTGCTGGCGCGAATCGACATGCCAAAGCGACTGGATGACTACCTTGCCGAACACTTTGACCACTCTGATTTCGCTGACCAGTTGAAGCATCAGCACCGCGAGTTGCTGTTGGCGCGCCTGGGCATGGCGTATATCGAGAGTGAGCTGAACGGCTTTCCTGAAAACCGGCTGGCGTGGATCAAAGCGGTACTGGACGGTCCCGATTCACAGCGGCGTCAGGGGGTGGACGGGGTCAGGATCGAGGTGCGATTACTGCAGATCAGCGGGGTAAAAATCCCGGACATCATGCTGATTGCCCCGGTCGGCAAATTCGACAGGGGGCCTCTGACCCTTTGCACGCTTAACGCGCCGGATAACGTGGTGTTCCGCACCTTTGACAGCATGTTCCATCTCACCCAGGCGTTTCTGGAACAAGACGTGTACAAATCCTACGTGGCGAGGTTGATGCCATTGGCCGACAGGCGCCTGGCCCGGGTGATGCTCGATTATGAGGAGTGGCTCAAGCACTGGCGCTTTCCAGACGCGTTGACGTCGCTGCCAGGTCCATTTCCCGCCCCGTCCCATTTGATAAAGCCAGTGGTCTTCGTGACGCAGACCGGCGACCTGTTTGACGAGCATTTCAGGATCAGGATCCGCCAACTGAAAGAAGAAGCGAAATCCCTGTTGGTCCAGCCTGGTGGTGGCAATTCCCGAAAGCAGGTATTCGACATGGTCGTGAGCATCGCACTGCTGCTGTTGCCCCCGCCGGTCATGGTTCCGCTCGCACTGGGGCTGGGCCTTTACAACGCCTGGAGCGGCTTTCAAAAAGTGGATGAAGACGACTGGGAGGGTGCAGCCCAAGAGTTTATGGACGCGGCCGGTTATTTGCTGACTGCCGGGATTGGTCGAGCAAGCGCCGCAGCGCTGAAGGGGCCTCAACTGGCGATGATAAAACGCCCGCATCTGGTCCGCCGCACCGGACGCCATGGGCAGGTGCAAATCGGCTATATGCTGTCACCCGCTGGTGCGCCCTTCTTTGCGGAGTCGGGCATGGTCACGCGGCTGGACCCGAACAAATTCACCGAAATCACCTTCGGTTCTGAAACAGGTTACGTGGCTCGACGCTTCAACCTGTTCGGACGATCTCGCCTGTATCGCCCCTATCTTCGCGATCCAGCGCTACTGATTCATGAGGATGAATATGTCGTCCGGTCAAGCGCCGGGGGCTGGAAGAAGGTCTCGCAACCGGTCGTGCGCCTGAGTCCACAGGCCGACCGACAGGCCCGGCATGACTTGAGCCGATTGCTCAACGGATGGCCTACTCCAATTGAAGGCATTTCCATCACTGAACCGTCCCTTGATGAACCGCGCTTCCTGGCCCTCGCGAACCACGCCAAAGCGGAGCTCTACCCCGAACTGCTCGACTATATCGAAGGCGGCTCGGCCGAGATCAACCGACTCTTGAGAACCGGCGCGCGAACGCCCCGCACGCAGGCATTCCTCAACCAGTTCCACCGCCTGCGCTCATGGAAAGGCGATGCGTTCCGCGCCGCGCACGTAACAGACGAGGGCTTGCAGCAATTGCGACGCGAGCTCGGTGCGGTGTTCGTGGATGCGGGCGTGCAATCGGCGTCGATCAGCCGAACCAATGCCGTGCGCTGGAGCCTGGACAGCTTCGTGACTGACCCGGCGCCGAGCAATACGCATCCGGTGTTTCTGATCTTCGCGCCGTCGGTTCCGAAGAAAAACATGTTCTCGGGTTTTCTCGGTGATCACGTCGCCATCCCGCCCGGCACCCGCCTGCAACTCAGGGCGTTCAGAGAGGTGAACGGAGAAACGTTCGCCTATTTCACCGCGCCGGACAGGCTGGTGTACGAAACATTCGATCTGTTCACCGGCGAGCGTGAGCTTTTTGTGAGGTAGCCCTTCTCGCCAATCGCGTCAGACCACCCAGCCTTGCGGCTCCAAAGGGATCGCACCAGTTGGGCGCGCCTGACGCACCACCTGACTCGCACCGATCCACATTGGTGCGGGGCGCCCTGTGCAGGCGACTTTTTCATTCCATTTTGCGACGCGCGCGGCCTTGGCCCAGCGTTTGCTAAAGCCTAAGCAGACTCAACTCTGCACCGCCAACAGCCGTCATCTAAAAAAATCAAAGAATGGAGCTAGCCAATGAAGCGTCGTAGTTTGCTGAAAGCGTTCACTTTGTCTGCATCGATCGCAGCGATGGGTTTGACCTGGACCGCTCAGGCGGCCGAGACCATCAAGGTCGGCATTCTGCATTCTTTGTCCGGCACCATGGCCATCTCGGAGACCTCGCTCAAGGACATGGCGCTGATGACCATCGATGAAATCAACGCCAAGGGCGGCGTCAACGGCAAGATGCTTGAGCCTGTGGTGGTCGACCCGGCGTCGAACTGGCCGTTGTTTGCGGAGAAAGGTCGTCAGTTGTTGACCCAGGACAAGGTCGCCGTGGTGTTCGGTTGCTGGACTTCGGTGTCGCGCAAATCGGTGTTGCCGGTCTTTGAAGAGCTGAACGGCTTGCTGTTCTACCCGGTGCAGTACGAAGGCGAAGAAATGTCACCGAACGTGTTCTACACCGGCGCCGCGCCTAACCAGCAGGCCATTCCTGCGGTTGAATACCTGATGAGCGAAGACGGCGGCGCGGCCAAGCGCTTCTTCCTGCTGGGCACCGACTACGTCTACCCGCGCACCACCAACAAGATTCTGCGCTCGTTCCTGCACTCCAAAGGTGTGGCGGACAAGGACATCGAAGAGGTCTACACCCCGTTCGGTCACAGCGATTACCAGACCATCGTGTCGAACATCAAGAAGTTCGCGGCAGGCGGCAAAACCGCTGTGATCTCCACGGTCAACGGCGACTCCAACGTGCCGTTCTATAAAGAGCTGGGCAATCAGGGCCTGAAAGCCACCGACGTACCGGTGGTGGCGTTCTCGGTCGGCGAAGAAGAATTGCGCGGCGTCGACACCAAGCCGCTGGTGGGCAACCTGGCCGCGTGGAACTACTTCGAATCGGTGAAGAACCCGGTCAACACCAAGTTCGTCGCCGACTGGAAGGCCTACGCCAAGGCGCACAACCTGCCGAACGCCGACAAGGCCGTGACCAACGACCCGATGGAAGCCACGTACGTGGGTATCCACATGTGGGCGCAAGCGGTGGAGCAAGCCAAGTCCACCGACGTGGATAAAGTCCGCGAAGCCATGGCTGGCCAGACTTTCGCCGCGCCGTCGGGCTTCACCCTGACCATGGACAAAACCAACCACCACCTGCACAAGCCGGTGATGATCGGCGAGATCAAGGCCGACGGTCAGTTCAATGTGGTCTGGCAGACCAAAGAACCGATTCGCGCCCAGCCGTGGAGCCCGTTCATTCCGGGCAACGACAAAAAGCCTGACTACGCGGTGAAGAGCAACTAAGGAAAACAGGGTAAACGGTCGGTTGAATGTTCCGGCTGAACCTATCCCTGTAGGAGTGAGCTCGCTCGCGATCGCGATCTGCCTGTGACGATGATGTCGGCTGGTATACCGCCATCGCGAGCAAGCTCACTCCTACAGGTTCCTCGTCTGACGTTACGTCATGCGGGTGCTCTCAGGATTCGATATGCCCAGATACTTCCACCACCTTATTCTCGCGCTGTGCCTGTGGCTGCCCTTCGCCGCCCACGCCAGCGAGGCCGGCGACTTTGTTGCGGCCGACTCCTCCGAGCGCGCCCAATTGCTGGAAAGCTGGGCCGCCAGGCCTGACCCGGCGCGCGTCGAGTTGCTGGTTGCCCTGCAGGATGGCCGCGTCGCTGCCGACAGCAGCAACCGGGCGTTCATTCAGAACGGCGACAGCTTTATCGCCGTCGACCCGGACGCCCCCGCGGTGGCCGATGCACCCAACCCCGATGCGCCCCAAGCCATCAGCCTGAACAACCGCCTTCGCGGCCTGATCAACACCGCGCTGGCCAGCCATCAGCTTTTAGCCGCCGACCCGAAAGTCCGTCTGGCTGCCGCGCAGGTGCTGCAAAAAAGCGCCCGTCCGGCGCAGTTGCCCTTGCTGGTGCAGCAAGTGGCGAGCGAACAGGACGACAGCGTTCACGCCGCCCTGACCCTGGCGCTGGCCAATCTGCAACTGGTCGACATCAGCCCCACCGTGCGGCTCGCCGCCGTGCGTCTGCTCGGTGAAACCGGTGATCCACTGGCCCGCACCCGTCTCGAAACCCTGCTCGAACCCAACGTCGAAACCGACGCTACCGTGCGCCTGGCGGCCGAAACCAGCCTGGCTCAGGTCAAACGCAAATTGATGTTCGGCGAGATCCTCGGGCAAGCCTTCGCCGGCCTGTCGCTCGGGTCGATTCTGCTGCTGGCGGCGCTGGGACTGGCGATCACCTTCGGCCTGCTCGGCGTGATCAACATGGCCCACGGCGAGATGCTGATGCTCGGCGCCTACGCCACCTACGTCGTGCAGATGATGTTTCAGCGCTACGCCCCCGGCGTCCTTGAGTTCTATCCGCTGGTGGCGCTGCCGATCGCGTTTTTCGTGACTGCGTGCATCGGCATGGCGCTGGAGCGTACGGTCATTCGCCACTTGTACGGTCGCCCACTGGAAACACTGCTGGCGACATGGGGCATCAGCCTGATGCTGATTCAGCTGATTCGCGTGGTGTTCGGCGCGCAGAACGTCGAAGTGGCCAACCCGGAATGGCTGTCGGGCGGCATTCAAGTGCTGCCCAACCTCGTGCTGCCCTGGAACCGCATCGTCATCATTGCGTTCGCGCTGTTTGTCGTCGTGCTGACCTGGCTGCTGCTGAACAAAACACGCCTGGGCCTGAACGTGCGCGCCGTCACCCAGAACCGCAACATGGCCGCCTGCTGCGGCGTGCCCACCGGGCGCATCGACATGATGGCCTTCGGGCTCGGCTCCGGCATCGCCGGTCTGGGCGGCGTGGCCCTGAGCCAGATCGGCAACGTCGGCCCTGACCTGGGCCAGAGCTACATCATCGACTCCTTCCTCGTGGTCGTGCTCGGCGGCGTCGGTCAGCTGGCCGGCAGCGTCACGGCGGCCTTCGGGCTGGGCATCGCCAACAAGATCCTCGAACCGCAGATCGGCGCGGTGCTGGGCAAGATCCTGATCCTGGCGCTGATCATTCTGTTCATTCAGAAACGTCCGCAAGGCCTCTTCGCACTCAAAGGACGGGTGATCGACTGATGAATCAGCCATTGATGGTCACTGCCGCGCAACGCGCCGGCACCAAAATCACGGTCGCGGTCGGCGCGGTGATTCTTGCGCTGCTGATCGCCCTGCCGTTGTTGTCCCTGCTGCCTGAAAGCAACGGCCTGCAGGTGTCGGCCTACACGCTGACGCTGGTGGGCAAGATCCTCTGCTACGCGATCGTCGCGCTGGCGCTGGATCTGGTCTGGGGTTACGCCGGCCTGTTGTCCCTGGGCCACGGGCTGTTCTTCGCCCTGGGCGGTTACGCGATGGGCATGTACCTGATGCGCGAGGCGTCGGGTGACAGCCTGCCGGCGTTCATGACCTTTCTGTCGTGGACCGAACTGCCGTGGTACTGGGTCGGCACGCAGCATTTCCTCTGGGCCATGTGCCTGGTGGTGCTGGCGCCGGGGTTGCTGGCACTGGTGTTCGGCTTCTTCGCCTTCCGTTCGCGGATCAAGGGCGTGTACTTCTCGATCATGACCCAGGCCCTGACCTTCGCCGGCATGTTGCTGTTTTTCCGCAACGAAACCGGCTTTGGCGGCAATAACGGCTTCACCAACTTTCGCAGCATTCTGGGGTTCAGCATCACCTCCCAGGGCACCCGCGCCGTGTTGTTTCTGCTGACAGTGGCGTTGCTGGCGGGCAGCCTGTTTGTCGGCTGGCGTCTGGCGCGCAGCAAGTTCGGCCGCGTGTTGACCGCCGTGCGCGATGCGGAGAACCGCCTGATGTTCTGCGGCTACGACCCGCGCGGCTTCAAGCTGTTCGTCTGGGTGTTGAGCGCCGTGTTGTGCGGCCTGGCCGGGGCGTTGTATGTGCCCCAGGTCGGCATCATCAACCCGAGCGAAATGTCGCCGACCAACTCCATTGAAGCAGCAGTCTGGGTCGCCCTGGGCGGTCGCGGCACGCTGATCGGCCCGCTGCTCGGCGCCGGTGTGGTCAATGGCATGAAGAGCTGGTTCACCGTGGCTTTCCCTGAATACTGGCTGTTCTTCCTCGGCGCGCTGTTCATCGTGGTGACGCTGTATCTGCCCAAAGGCGTGATCGGCCTGATCAAGAAAAGGGGCGAGCAATGAAAAGCACTCCGACGCCCGCATTCGATCCGGTGCTCGACCCGAACAGCGATGCCGGTACCAGCCGCGACGCCATCGGTCTCGGGCAGGTTGCCGGCAAGGGGCTGAACACCCTGCACGGCACGATCCTGACGCTGGAAGACATCAGCGTCAGCTTCGACGGGTTCAAGGCTCTCAATGATCTGAATCTGTACATCCGCGTTGGCGAGCTGCGCTGCATCATCGGCCCCAACGGTGCGGGCAAGACCACGCTGATGGACGTGATAACCGGCAAGACCCGCCCCAGTCACGGCAAGGCCTGGTTCGGCGAAACCCTTGATCTGACCAAGATGAGCGAAGTGCAGATCGCCCAGGCCGGGATCGGGCGCAAGTTTCAGAAACCCACGGTGTTCGAAGCGCTGAGCGTGTTCGAAAACCTGGAGCTGGCGCAGAAGACCGACAAATCGGTGTGGGCCAGCCTGCGGGCCAAGCTCAACGGCGAACAGCGCGACCGCATCGACGAGGTGCTGGAAACCATTCGCCTGACCGCGTCGATGTCACGGCCCGCCGGGCTGTTGTCCCACGGCCAGAAACAGTTTCTGGAGATCGGCATGTTACTGGTCCAGGATCCGCAATTGCTGCTGCTCGATGAGCCCGTCGCTGGCATGACCGACGCCGAAACCGAATTCACCGCCGAGCTGTTCAAGAGCCTGGCCGGCAAGCACTCGCTGATGGTGGTCGAGCATGACATGGGCTTCGTCGGCACCATCGCCGACCACGTCACCGTGCTGCACCAGGGCAGCGTGCTGGCGGAAGGATCGCTGGAAGACGTGCAGGCGGATGAGCGGGTGATTGAGGTGTATCTGGGGCGGTAAACCTCCGATCTGCTGATCGTTCCCTTGCTCCGCGTGGGAATGCATCCGGTGACGCTCCGCGTCATGAAGCAGACGCAGAGCGCCCGATGCGGCGTTCCCACGCAGAGCGTGGGAACGATCATAGGATTTCTTGAGAAACTGGCCATGCTCCAAGTCGAAAAGCTCCACCAGTACTACGGCGGCAGCCACATCCTCCGAGGCCTGTCGTTTGACGTAAAAATTGGCGAGGTCACGTGCCTGCTCGGTCGCAACGGCGTGGGCAAGACCACGTTGTTGAAAGTGCTGATGGGGCTGCTGCCCGCCAAAGAGGGCGTGGTGCAGTGGGAAGGCAAGCCGATCACCGGCTTCAAGCCCCACCAGCGCGTGCATGCCGGGATCGCCTACGTGCCCCAGGGCCGGGAGATTTTCGGCCGACTGACCGTTGAGGAAAACCTGCTGATGGGCCTGTCGCGCTTCCCGGGCTCAGAGGCCAAGGAAGTCCCGCCGTTCATTTACGAGCTGTTCCCGGTGCTGCTGCAGATGAAGCACCGGCGTGGTGGTGACCTGTCCGGCGGTCAGCAACAGCAACTGGCGATCGGTCGCGCCCTGGCCAGTCGCCCTCGCCTGCTGATTCTCGACGAGCCCACCGAAGGCATTCAGCCCTCGGTCATCAAGGAAATCGGCGCGGTGATCAAAAAGCTCGCGGCGCGTGGTGACATGGCGATTCTATTGGTCGAGCAGTTTTACGACTTTGCCGCCGAACTGGCGGATCAGTACATCGTCATGTCCCGCGGCGAGATCGTCCAGCAGGGCCGCGGCGAACACATGGAGGCCGAAGGCGTTCGGGGCCTAGTCACCATTTGATGCGCCGATCAGCTAAGGTACGGTCCTTCGATAACACGATAATCGACTTATGAATCTTCCTGCCCACACCGCCCTGTTCACCCCCAGCTGGCATGCCGAGCTGGAGCTGGCGTATGGGCGTTTCGGCGACAGCACGCGCCCGACCCAGCGACGCCATAAAGGTCCGTTGCGGGTGCAAAAGCATCTGTACGCAGAAGGCCCGCAGGTCTGCCAGCACATCATCGTTCACCCGCCGGGCGGCATTGCCGGCGGCGACCGGCTGGACATCAGCGCCAGCGTCGGTGCCAACGCCTGGGCGCAATTGACCAGCCCCGGCGCAGCGAAGTGGTACCGCGCGGCGGGTCCGGCTTATCAACAACTGGACATCAAAGTCGCGGCAGGGGGCACGCTGGAATGGCTGCCGCAAGAGAGCATCGTGTTCAGCGAGGCCAAGGCTGAATTGACCACGCGGATCGACCTTGAAGGCGACGCCCGGCTGTTTTATTGGGATGTGGTTGCGCTGGGCCGACCGGCCAGTGGCGAGCGCTTCGATCACGGCCACTTTCAGGCACATCTGGATATTCGGCGCGATGGCCAGCTGTTGTGGCACGAGCGCCAGCGCATTGTCGGCAATGACGGCTTGCTGGATTCGCCGATCGGCCTGGGCGGCAAACCGGTGTTCGCAACGCTGATCGTGACCGGGGAAATCGACGCTGAGTTGATGGAGCGCTGCCGCGAGCTGGCCGAACATTCACCCGTGCGCGGCGACCTGAGCCAGCTGCCCGGGCTGATCATCGCCCGTTGCCTGGCAGACGAAGCCCTGCATGCTCGGGCCTGGCTGATTGCATTATGGAAGCTGCTGCGCCCTGCCTTGTTGGGCCGGGAAGCGGTAGCGCCGAGGATCTGGAGCACTTGATGGACGCGTTGCCCGACCCGCTCCCTCGGGGCACGCATAGACATCCTGTAGCAGTGAGTTTGGTCTGGGCCGCATCCGGACGATTGCGATCCGTCAGATAGGAACATGTCTCTGACACACCGCAATCGCGAGCAAGCTCACTCCTACAGATACATTGCAGCGCTGACTTATTCAGTTATTTAAGACGGACAAAATCCATGGACCTGACACCACGCGAAAAAGACAAGATGTTGATCTTCACCGCAGGCCTGGTGGCCGAGCGGCGGCTGGCACGCGGTGTGAAGCTCAATTACCCGGAAGCGATGGCCTTCATCTCCGCCGCCCTGCTGGAAGGTGCGCGGGACGGCCAGACCGTTGCCGACCTCATGCACTACGGGACCACTCTGTTGACCCGTGAACAGGTGATGGAGGGCATCCCGGAAATGATCCCGGAAATTCAGGTCGAGGCCACCTTTCCGGACGGCACCAAGCTGGTCACCGTGCATCAACCGATTGCCTGAGCGGCGCATCGACGCTGAGATGCCCACTGAAACAGCCACACAGGAACCCGTGGAAACGAACATGACCTATTCGATTCGTGACGCACTGCTGACGGACATGCCGGCCGTGCTGGCCATCTACAACGACGCCGTGCTCAACACCACGGCGATCTGGAACGAGCAGCCGGTGGATCTCGCCAACCGCGAAGCCTGGTTCGCCGCGCGCCAGGCCCAGGCATACCCGATTCTGGTGGCGGTCGACGCCGACGATCAGGTGCTGGGCTATTCGTCGTTCGGCGACTGGCGGCCATTCGAAGGCTTTCGCCACACCGTCGAGCACTCGGTTTACGTGCGTACCGATCAACGGGGCAACGGCCTGGGTCCGCTGCTCATGAAAGCGCTGATCGAACGGGCCCGCGCCTGCGACAAGCACATGATGGTCGCGGCTATCGAAAGCGGAAACGCGGCGTCGATTCACCTGCACGCGCGCGAGGGTTTCATCACCACCGGGCAGATGCCCCAGGTCGGCACCAAGTTCGGCCGCTGGCTGGACCTGACCTTCATGCAGCTGGACCTGTCGCCCGGCGCCTCTGCTCCACCCTTGCAAGCGCCCGGCATCAAGCCTGTCGCCTGAATGTTCATTCTGAAAGGATTTCGTCCATGAATGCCGCCCACTTACGCCGCGTCACGCCAGAAAGTTTTGCCCACTACCGCCCGGGCCTGGTGGCGCTATTGCTCGACGCCGTGCAAGACGGCGCGTCGGTCGGGTTCATGGCGGATCTAGGCGCCGAGGAGGCTGCCGACTGGTGGGACGGCGTCAAAGCCGAGGTAAGGGAGGGCAACGTGCTGCTCTGTGGGTGGTGGCAGAAGAAGACCAGGTGCTGGCGACGGTGCAATTGGCGCTGTGCCAGAAGGCCAACGGCCTGAACCGCGCCGAGGTGCAGAAATTGCTGGTGCTCAGTCAGGCGCGTCGGCGCGGGCTGGCAACTCAATTGATGACCGCCGTGGAACAGGCCGCGCAGCAGCATCAGCGCGGGCTGTTGTTTCTGGACACGCTGGCAGGTTCCGATGCTGAAGATTTCTATCGCGCGCTGGGTTACGAGCTGTCGGGGTTGCTGCCGGACTACGCCTGCAACCCTGACGGCGAATACAAGGCCACGGCCATTTACTACAAGTTACTGTCGAGGAAGAGCGCATGATCCCTGGTGAGTACCAGATCCAGCCCGGCGACATCGAGCTCAACGCCGGTCGCCGCACCATCACCCTCAGCGTCGCCAATAGCGGCGACCGGCCGATTCAGGTCGGCTCGCACTTTCATTTTTTCGAGACCAACGACGCCCTGACCTTCGACCGCGCCGCCAGCCGGGGCATGCGCCTGAACATCCCGGCCGGCACCGCCGTGCGCTTCGAGCCAGGGCAGGCGCGGGAAGTGGAGTTGGTGGACCTGGCCGGGTTGAGGCGGGTTTTCGGGTTTGCCGGAAGAGTTATGGGTGAACTGTAAAACGCGTTCACTTTCCAGCCAGGTCAAGCTGCAAGCGCCAAGCTACAAGCGCCAAGCACAGCAGTCCGCGGCGTACACAACATTCGCTTTTACTCGCAGCTTGCCGCTTGAGGCTTGCCGCTTTGATTCGAGGAACGAAGTATGAAGATCAGCCGACAAGCCTACGCCGACATGTTCGGCCCCACTGTCGGCGACCGTGTGCGTCTGGCCGACACCGAGCTGTGGATCGAGGTCGAGCAGGACTTCACGGTCTATGGCGAGGAAGTGAAGTTCGGCGGTGGCAAGGTCATTCGTGACGGCATGGGCCAGGGCCAGGGCGTGGCTGCCGAAGTCGTCGACACGCTGATCACCAACGCACTGATCGTCGATCACTGGGGCATCGTCAAAGCCGACGTCGGTCTCAAGGACGGGCGCATCGCTGCCATCGGCAAGGCCGGCAACCCGGACATCCAGCCCGGCGTGACCATCGCCATCGGCGCGGCGACCGAAGTGATTGCAGGCGAAGGCATGATCCTCACCGCCGGCGGCGTCGACACCCACATCCATTTCATCTGCCCGCAGCAGATTGAAGAAGCGCTGATGAGCGGCGTCACCACCATGATCGGCGGCGGCACTGGCCCGGCGACGGGCACCAACGCGACCACGGTCACGCCCGGCAAGTGGCACATGATGCGCATGCTGCAGGCCGCCGAAGCGTTCCCCATGAACATCGGCTTCACCGGCAAAGGCAACGTCAGCCTGCCCGAGCCGCTGATCGAGCAGGTCAAGGCCGGCGCCATCGGCCTCAAGCTGCACGAAGACTGGGGCACCACGCCAGCAGCCATCGACAACTGCCTGAGCGTCGCTGATCAGTACGACGTGCAGGTAGCGATCCACACCGACACCCTGAACGAATCCGGCTTCGTCGAAACCACCCTGGCGGCGTTCAAGAACCGCACCATTCACACCTACCACACGGAAGGCGCCGGCGGCGGTCACGCACCGGACATCATCAAGGCCTGCGGCTTCCCTAACGTGCTGCCGAGCTCGACCAACCCGACCCGGCCGTTCACCCGCAACACCATCGACGAGCACCTGGACATGCTGATGGTCTGCCATCACCTGGACCCGAGCATCGCCGAAGACGTCGCGTTCGCCGAGAGCCGCATCCGCCGCGAAACCATTGCCGCCGAGGACATTCTTCATGATCTGGGCGCATTCTCGATGCTCAGCTCCGACAGCCAGGCCATGGGCCGCGTCGGCGAAGTGATCATGCGCACCTGGCAGACCGCCGACAAAATGAAACGCCAGCGCGGGCCATTACCCGGTGACGGCGAGGGAAATGACAACTTCCGCGCCAAACGCTACATCGCCAAATACACCATCAACCCGGCGATCACCCACGGCATCAGCCATGAGGTGGGCTCGGTGGAAGTGGGCAAATGGGCGGACCTGGTGCTCTGGCGCCCGGCTTTCTTCGGCGTGAAACCGACCCTCATCCTCAAGGGCGGCTCCATTGCCGCGAGTCTGATGGGCGACGCCAACGCCTCGATCCCGACCCCGCAGCCGGTTCACTACCGCCCGATGTTCGCCAGCTACGGCAGCTCGCTCCACGCCAGCAGCCTGACCTTCATCAGCCAGGCGGCCTTTGATGCCGGCGTTCCGGAGCAGCTGGGGCTGAAGAAACAGATTGGCGTGGTGAAGGGCTGCCGCAGCGTGACCAAGGCCGACCTCATCCACAACGACTACCTGCCGAACATCGACGTGGACCCGCAGACGTATCAGGTCAAGGCCGACGGCGTGCTGTTGTGGTGCGAGCCGGCCGAGGTCTTGCCGATGGCGCAGCGGTATTTTCTGTTCTAAGCGCAGAACTCACTTTGTTGTGGGAGCGAGCTTGCTCGCGAAGGGGCCGGCGCATCCACCCACTCTTTCAGTGGCTGAAATGCCGCCTTCGTGAGCACGGTGGGGCGCGACCCCGGTCTCCTACATGGCTTGTTTTGGCTGCCTGACAGCGCTTCAACTGGACGGCAAGCCAACACTAAGAGGAAGCGCACGCAAATGCGTGATGCTTCCTGCAACAACATGGCGGTACTATGCGCGCTCTCATTCAGCGCCCCGCCAGCAAGGTAGTCCCCCATGCGTCTTTCGGACTTCATCGTTCAGAATGTGGATCGCATCGTCGATGAGTGGGAACGGTTTGCGGCCACGCTGACGCCCGCAGCCGCCCAGATGAGTTCAGTCGAGCTGCGCGACCACGCCGAGGCGATCCTTCTCGCGGCGGCGCGTGACATGAACACCGCCCAGACCAAGGCCGAGCGCATCGCCAAGGCTCAGGGCGAAGACATCGGCAAAACCCCGACACTCGACCAGGCCGCCTCCAGTCATGGCGAGCTGCGGCATATCGTCGGGTTTGATCTGGTGCAGATGACGTCTGAATTCCGTCACCTTCGGGCCACGGTCGTGCGCTTTTGGGCAGAAAGCCAGAAAGAGCCGCAGGCCAGTCACCTCACTGACATGATTCGCTTCAACGAAGCCATCGACGAAGCCCTGGCCGAGTCGACGGCCGCCTACGCCGATCGCGTGACGCGTTCCCGTGACATCTTTCTCGCCATTCTCGGCCACGACCTGCGCGCGCCCTTGCAGGCCATCGGCATGTCGTCCGAAGTGCTGATGCGCAAAACCGCGCTGACGGACGCCGATCTTGCGTATATCAAGCGCATCAAGAGCAGCAGTCTGTTGATGGGAACGATGATCAGCGATTTGCTGGAGTTCGTTCGAAGCCGTCTCGGCGTCACGTTGCCGGTCGAACGCAAGCCGATGGAGATGACCCTCGCCTGCCGTGAAGCCATTGACGCGGCCACGGCGGGGCAGCCCGATTGCAACGCAGTGTTCACCAGCACCGGTGAGACCCGGGGCGAGTGGGATCAGGCGCGCATCGCGCAGTTGCTGCAGAACCTGATTGGCAACGCCTTGCAGCATGGCGCGGCGACGCGTCGGGTCACCGTCACGCTCACCGGCAGCGAAAACCACGTGAGCCTCTCGGTGCACAACGACGGCGAGCCGATTGCGGAAGAAGCCATCGGCAGCATCTTCGACCCGCTGGTGCGCTCGGCCAATGAAAAGGCCGGCATCCACAACCCGTCCACCAGCCTGGGCCTGGGACTGTTCATCGTAAAAGAAGTGGTGAACGCCCATGGCGGCGGCATCACGGTTGTGTCGAACGTTGGTGACGGCACGACGTTTACCGTGGAATTGCCGAAGAAAGGCTAGCAGGCGGTTGCACGGAATCGCTATCGGCCAAACACCGCGCTGTTGCAGGGGCACTCGATACCTGTGGGAGTGAGCTTGCTCACGAAGGCGGCAGTCCTGCTGCCGAAGATGTAGCGGAAGGGCCTATTCGTGAGCAAGCTCACTCCCACAATGACGTCGTCAGCAGGAAGATCGCTATCTGGCAGAAACGCAGCACTTGTGGGAGTGAGCTTGCTCACGAAGACTGCATCCCTGCTGCCGAAGATGTAGCGGATGGAAGGGCCTCTTCGCGAGCAAGCTCGCTCCCACAATGACGTCGTCAGCAGGAAGATCGCTATCTGGCAGAAACGCAGCACTTGTGGGAGTGAGCTTGCTCACGAAGGCGGCAGTCCTGCCGCCGAAGATGTAGCGGATGGAAGGGCCTACTCGTGAGCAAGCTCACTCCCACAATGACGTCGTCAGCAGGAAGATCGCTATCTGAGCTGGCCTAATGACCCCGGACACCTCAATGGGGGAAACTGTACCCATTGAGGAACGATCATGACCAAGAAATACAGAA
>NZ_JACYVI010000007.1 GCF_014842265.1 Pseudomonas sp. CFBP 13711 | reverse complement strand
CAACATGACGCCCAATCAGTACGAGCGGCAAGCGGTCTGACAATCACCGATTGAGGTGTCCGGAAAAAGTTGACCACTTCAATCTGGCAGAAACGCAGCACTTGTGGGAGTGAGCTTGCTCACGAAGGCGGCATTCCTGCCGCCGAAGATGTAACGAATGAGAAGGCCTCTTCGCGAGCAAGCTCGCTCCCACACCGCCTTTCAGGCCAGCCTGTCAGTCGAAAAACCGCCCCAACCGCTGCCTGAGCATGCGGTTTTCGGCCCTCACGTGTTCAAGCTCGTCGAGCAGGTTCAGCGCCAGGGCGACGCCGTCCCATTCCAGCTGCAATTCGTAATGCAATTTGACCGCGCGTTTGGCAATCGACAGCGCCGCGCTGTCGAACAGCCATTCGTCCGGCTGCCTTCCCTGGGGTTCGAGAATGCCATGTTCGACAATCTCGATGACGAAGGCGGCCGGCAGGTCGACCACCTGACAGAACTCCTGCATGTCGATGACCAGGGTGTTGCTCATGATCAGTTACTCCATTGAGCCCTCGGATTGAACGCGGCCTGCTCGGCCAGCTTCTCCCACAGCGCTTTGGTAGCCTCATCGGTGGATTTGGGCATGACGATTTTCAGTTGTGCGTACAGATCGCCGCGCTGGCCTTGCTTGTTCAACAGACCATTGCCTTTGACCCGTAGCCGCTGGCCGTTCTGACTGTCCGGGCGGATGGTCAGATTGATCTTGCCGGTCAGTGTCGGAACGGCGACCTTGGTGCCCAGCGCCGCTTCCCAAGGCGCGATCGGCACCGTGATGATCAAGTCGTGGCCCTCGACGTCGAACATCGGGTGCGGCGCCAGACGGATGATCAGATAGAGATCGCCCTTCTCGCCACCGGCCACGCCGGGAGCACCCTGCCCTTTCAAGCGGATGCGCTCGCCATCGGTGACGCCCGCCGGGATCTTCACGTTCAGCGTCTTGGTGATGTCCGCCATGCGTTGGCCGTTGGCGCTGTGCTGCGGCACCTTGAAGCTGATCTGCTTGGACTCGGTGGAGAGCGTCTCCTCCAGAAACACCGCCAGTTCCATCTCCACATCCTGCCCTCGACGCCCCGGACTCTGCGCCCGACCGCCTTGCTGACCACCACGATTGCCGAAGATAGAGCTGAAGAAGTCGGAAAAATCTCCGTCCTCGAAGCCGCCGCCGCCAAAACCCGGCCCTGCGCCCGCGCCGCCACGGCCCTGCCAGCCAGGCGGCGGCTGGAACCGGCCCTGACTGCCGTATTTGCGGATCTCGTCGTATTCGGCGCGCTTTTCCGGATCGCTCAGCGCTTCATACGCCTCGGAAGCCTCTTTGAATTTGTCTTCCGCGCCAGGCTCTTTGCTGACGTCGGGATGATACTTGCGCGCGAGCTTGCGATAGGCGGTCTTGATTGTCTTCTCGTCCGCCGTCGGCTCTACGCCAAGGATCTTGTAATAGTCTTTGAAGTCCATCTGACGGTCACCCAATTCTGGAATATCCAGCCCAGTCCGCACCGCGTTTCACATGTGAACGCTGGCAGCGTTGAACGTTGCAAGGTTATCGGCACGCAGTCGCGCGAAATGAAACGCTGTCCAGACCGGCCAAAAGCATTAAGAGTTGCCTGCTAGATTGGGGCTCGGGGCCGCAGTTCAAGACACGCGCGCGAAATAGATGCCCAGCGGCTGATAAACCGACGTTTCGCGCTACGCATCCGGCGCGCACTCGCATACACTGCGCGGCCGTTTTTTGACTGGTATGCAAAGCAGATGAGCACTCCATCCCCGGCCCGTGCCCTTGGCATCGATTTCGGCACGTCCAACTCCACGGTCGGCTGGCTGCGTCCCGGAGCGGAAACGCTCATCGCGCTGGAGGACGGCAAGATCACGCTGCCTTCGGTGGTGTTTTTCAATATCGAAGAGCGCCGCCCGGTCTACGGTCGCCTCGCCCTTCACGAATACCTCGAGGGCTACGAAGGCCGCCTGATGCGCTCGCTCAAGAGCCTGCTGGGTTCCAAGCTGATCAAGCACGACACCAGCGTGCTCGGTACGGCGATGCCGTTCAAGGACCTGCTCGGGCTATTCATCGGCGAACTCAAGAGACGCGCCGAAGCCTCGGCCGGTCATTCCTTCGAGCAAGTGGTGCTGGGCCGGCCGGTGCATTTCGTCGATGACGACGCTGCCGCCGATCAAGAGGCCGAAGACACCTTGGCCGACGTGGCGCGCAAGATCGGCTTCAAGGACGTTTCCTTTCAGTTCGAGCCGATTGCGGCGGCGTTCGACTACGAGTCGACCCTGGACCGTGAAGAGCTGGTGCTGATCGTCGACATCGGCGGTGGTACGTCGGACTTCTCGCTGGTGCGTCTTTCCCCGGAGCGTCGGTTGATCGATGACCGCCACAGCGACATCCTCGCCACCGGCGGCGTGCACATCGGCGGTACCGACTTCGACAAGCAGCTGAGCCTGCAGGGCGTGATGCCGTTGTTTGGTTATGGCAGCCGCATGAAAAGCGGCGCCTACATGCCGACCAGCACGCACATGAACCTGGCGACCTGGCACACGATCAACTCGGTGTATTCGCAAAAGTCGCAACTGGCGCTGGGCAGCATGCGCTATGACATCGAAGACACCCAGGGCATCGACCGGCTGTTCAAGCTGATCGAGCAACGCGCCGGTCACTGGTTGGCGATGGAAGTGGAAGAGACCAAGATCCAGCTGACCGAAGCGGACAGCCGTCTGGTGCCGATGGACCGCGTCGAACCCGGCTTGAGTGTCGACCTGACGCGGCAGCTGTTCGAATCGTCCATCGATGCGCTGCTCGAACGCGTGCGCGGTAGCGTGACGAACCTGTTGAATCAGGCAGGCGTGGGCGTGACCGATGTCGACACCGTGTTCTTCACCGGCGGCTCCAGCGGCATCCCGGCCCTGCGCAACAGCGTCGCCGCCATGCTGCCAAAGGCCCGGCATGTCGAAGGCAACATCTTCGGCAGCATCGGCAGCGGTTTGGCGATCGAGGCGAAAAAGCGCTACGGCTGATTCGCAGCTGTCTTGCCCTCAGTGGGACCGCATGCTCTTAGTGGGACCGCATGCACTTGTAGGACTGGCTTTAGCCGGGAAGACGCCGGGCGTCACGCCGCGAATCTTATGGCGCACCCATTGGCCTCTTCCCGGCTGAAGCCGGTCCCACTAAGACACCGCATGCAAATGTAGGACTGGCTTTAGCCGGGAAGGCGTCGGGTGTCACGCCGCAAATCTTATGGTGCACAAACCGGCCCCTTCCCGGCTGAAGCCGGTCCTACTAAGACACCGCGTGCAAATGTAGGACTGGCTTTAGCCGGGAAGACGCCGGGTGTCACACCGCGAATCTTATGGTGCACTAACCGGCCCCTTCCCGGCTAAAGCCGGTCCCACTGACCGCGTGCACATGTAGGACTGGCTTTAGCCGGGAAGGCGTCGGGCGTCACGCCGCGAATCTTATGGCGCACCCATTGGCCTCTTCCCGGCTGAAGCCGGTCCTACTGACCGCGTGCACATGTAGGACTGGCTTTAGCCGGGAAGGCGTCAAGCGTCACGCCGCAAATCTTATGGCGCACCCACTGGCCCCTTCCCGGCTGAAGCCGGTCCCACTGACCGCGTGCACATGTAGGACTGGCTTTAGCCGGGAAGGCGTCGGGTGTCACGCCGCAAATCTTATGGTGCACAAGCCGGCCCCTTCCCGGCTGAAGCCGGTCCTACTGACCGCATGCACTTGTAGGACTGGCTTTAGCCGGGAAGACGCCGGGTGTCACGCCGCAAATCTTATGGCTCACCCACTGGCCCCTTCCCGGCTGAAGCCGGTCCTACTAAGACACCGCGTGCACATGTAGGACTGGCTTTAGCCGGGAAGACGCCGGGTGTCACACCGCGAATCTTATGGTGCACAAACCGGCCCCTTCCCGGCTGAAGCCGGTCCCACTGACCGCGTGCAGCGGTGAAAAGGGGGCACATCTGTTGAGCACCAGTCGCTATACCAACTCCGCCCGGCGCAGTTCGCTTTTCAGGTACGCGTAATAAATCGGCCCTGCGACCACGCCCGGCAGGCCGAAGGCGGCTTCGAAGATCAGCATCGCCAGCAGCAATTCCCACGACTTGGCGCTGATCTGCCCGCCGACGATCCGTGCGTTGAGGAAATACTCGACCTTGTGGATCACGATCAGGTACCCCAACGCCGCCATCGCCACCCAGATCGACAACGACATGCCGACGATAAAGATCAGCGTGTTGGACATCAGGTTGCCCACCACCGGAAGCAGGCCCAGCAGAAAGGTCAGCACAATCAGGGTTTTGGTCAGCGGCAGGTGCACGCCACACAGTGGCAGGATCACCGCCAGGAAGATCGAGGTGAACGCCGTGTTCAGCAGCGAGATCTTGATTTGCGCGAAGACGATATTGCGGAAGGCTTGGGTCAGCAGGTGCAGACGCTCGAACAGCGCCGCCGCCAATGGCTTGCGCTTGGTGACATCGGGAATGCGCTGCAAGGCAATGATCGCGCCCAGCACCATGCCGATCAGCAGCGTCACGAACATGTGCGCCGCGCCCTTGCCGAGCAGTTGCAGCTCGCCGAGGTGCTTGGTCAGCCAGGCGCTGAGCGACACCTGAAACTCGGTGGCGCTGGCCGGCAGGTAGTTGTCGATGAAGGGCGGCAGCTGACCGCGGGCGCGGTCCACTAGAATCATGAATTTATCCAGCGACGCGCCGGGGTTTTCCGCTTCGTGCAGCAAAAAGCTGATCGCGCCGGCAAACAGCAACGCCAGTACGGTCACCACCAGAGTGCCCAGCAACGCCACCGCCAGCCACCGCGCGCGCTCGCCGGCAATCAGCCGTTGCAGCTGCGGCGTGAGCATGTCGACCAGCTCATACACCAGCAAACCCGCCAGCAGACTGGGCAGAAGGTTGAGCGGCAGGACCAGCAGCAACCCGCCGAACACGAGAATGCAACTGGCCAGATAGACTTGACGGGGCGTAAACGTTGGCATACAGCCTCAAAACGAGCGGCGTGAAGGATGGGCAGTCTGCCAGCGTTCTGAGTGGAGAACCAGCGACGCGAAAGCCCTTGAGGGCTCAAGCGCAAGGAGGCTGCGATTGCAGGCCAGATCATCGGCCGCAATCGCAGAAAGTACAGGGGCTGGCGCCGCTTTTCAGCGCCTGGAATCGGCTCGGAAAATTATTTCTTTTTAAGACAATCGCTCATGAATGCCTTGCGCGCATCGCCCTTGAGCGCCTGGGTACTGGCCGTGGCGTTGCAGGTTTTCATCTTCTCCTGCTGAGTGGCGGCAGGCGCAGGCGTGGCCTTCAGGCAGGTGCTCATGAACGCCTTGCGCTCGTCGCCCTTCAGGGATTTGGCCGAGGCATCGGCGTTGCAGGTGGTCATCTTGTTTTGTTGCGCGGTGGCGGCAAAACCCTGGGCGCTCAGCAGCAGGCCCAACACCAGCAGAGGAATACGCAGCATCGTCATCGGTTTTCTCCGGAAGCGCCAGGCACCTGCATGGCTTTCAAAGCAGTGTAGTCAAAGAATGTTGCTGCATATTTCTGCAAATGCACAGCGTGCGCTGGACGTGCGGACTGACAGGCCGATAATGGCGCCTCATTCAACAGCCGGTTCGCTCATGCAATACCTTTATCCACTGCTGACCGTCATGATCTGGGCGGGCAACAACGTCATCACCAAGGCCGCCGCAGGGCGTATTTTCCCGGCTGAAATCGGCTTCTATCGGTGGTTGCTGGCGGGGGTGTTGTTCACGCCGTTTCTGCTCGGCCCCGTGCTGCGCAACCGGGTGCAGATCAAACCCATCATTGGCAAAGTGGTGGTGCTGGGCGTCCTGGGCATGGCGATTTATCAGAGCCTGGCGTACTACGCGGCGAATATCACGACGGCCACCAACATGGGCATCATTCTGTCGCTGGTGCCGGTGATGACGCTGGGCATGTCGATCGCCAGCCTCGGCACGCGGCTGACTGCAGGCGCACTGGTCGGTGCAATTGTGTCGTTTGCCGGCGTCTTATGGGTGGTGTCACAGGGGAGTTGGAGCTTGCTGGTTGCCCATGGCATCAACGTCGGCGATGTGATGATGCTTGTCGCAACGCTGGCCTACGCGACCTACAGCACGCTGCTGAAGAAATGGCAGTTGCGCATGCCGCCATTGCAGCTGCTCTACCTGCAGATTCTGGTGGCGATCATTGCGCTGTTTCCACTGTTCGTGATTTCACCGAAGACTGGCTTGAACGCGAGCAACATTCCGCTGGTGCTCTATGCGTGCATCCCGACCTCGATGCTCGCGCCGCTGCTGTGGATGAAAGCGATTTCCATCCTCGGACCCAGCCGTACCACGTTGTTTTTCAACCTGGTGCCGATCCTGACGGCGCTGGTTGCCGCGCTCGCGCTGGGCGAGCAGCTGGCGTCGTATCACTTTATCGGCGGTGCCCTGACGCTGGGCGGGGTGATCCTGGCAGAACGCTGGACCACACCGCTGCGCAAGGCCGCGATCGATTAAACCTGTCTGTCGGATGAACCCGGCAGTCAGGCTTTGTCGTGATCCTCCGCAGCGTGGATCGACACATCGGTAATGCCCAGCACATGGGGCAGACCGATGGTGTCTTCACCGGTATCGAAGGGGTCATCTTCAACGGCCACGTTGTGCTTGAGCGCCAGCTCGTGCACAACCTCGATGATCGGCACGTCGAGGTTTTCAATCAGATCCACATGGTGCTCACCGGCCAGCGTGTACTCGATTTCATAAAGCTCTTTATCGCTCATCGCATCTCTTCCTACGCGACCTCACGGGTCGACTGATCACGAACTACGGCCAAATAAGTCAAAGACCGGCGGCTTTGAGACGCGCGGCGTGTTTCAGGAACCACCCAAGGGATTGGCTCCCTTGCCCACCAGACCGAAGTGCTGGTTGACGATGTCGAAATGGTCGAGCGGGTAGTCATCGCTGATTTAAACCAGGTGAGAACTGCATCTCCCGACCATGCCATCAGATTGACCTCGCTGTTTCGCGAACGTGCGAGCAATTTTCAGCAGGTGAGATTTGACGACAATCAGCCCAGGATGGCCCGGAATTGCCCCTAAGCGCGACAGGTGCGGGTAATGCCCCATCGCCATCAATTTGATCGAACTCTTTTGCCTCTCCAATGCTCCTAAGAGCAACGGGCCAACAATGGCCTTTTTCGCGGAGCGATTCGAATGTTCAAGCAATCCCTGGCAGTAGTGATTTCCATGGCCGCATTGGCTGGTTGCGCATCGACCACCCTGCCCAACCCGGTTGATTACGCGACCTATCGCAATGAGCCGCTGGTCAAGCAAGTCGAAGAAGGCATGACCAAGGAACAAGTCCTGACCATCGGCGGCACGCCATCGACAATTGTTCAGCGTCGCGCCCACCCCGGCACTTGCAACAACTACGTGCTGAATCGCGAAGGCCATCAGCAGGCTTACTACGTCACCTTCGACAACAATGGCCGCGTCAACAGCAAGGGCTTCATGACGTGCGAACAGCGTGACGCCAACGAACGCGCCATGTGATCTGACGCGATTGGTTTGAATGGATGAGTCCGCTCGTAGTCACTGACGCCGGTGCATCGCAAGGATGCCCGGCACTACCGTGATCGCGGGGGATTCGTCCTGAAGCACGCTCGCCCCGCTTTGCCCCACGCTGAAAAACCCCCGCGTCAAAAAGTCCCTCAACAAAAATCAAACTTTTGCCAGTGCCCACCACTCACACCTTAAGACCCCGATCCTGCCGGGCGCCTGCTTCAGGCATGGCGCAACAGAGCGCGACGGAAAAAAACCGGAACAGCCCTGGAGAAATCTGATGATCAATCTGCACCCAATGACCGATGTCGCCACCCTGCGAGAGCGCGCGCGCAAAAACGTCGAAGACGGCGCCGTCACTGAAGGCTACAACGGTGATCGTGATGAAGTCCTGCGTTTGCTGAACTCGTCGCTGGCCACCGAACTGGTCTGCACCCTGCGTTACAAACGCCACTACTTCATGGCCAAGGGCATCAAGTCTCACGCCGCGGCTGACGAGTTTCTGGAACATGCCAATCAAGAACTCGAACACGCTGACAAGCTGGCCGAGCGCATCGTGCAGCTGGGCGGCGAGCCGGAATTCAATCCGGACATGCTGAGCAAGAATTCCCACGCGCAATATGTGGCCGGCAACACGCTGAAAGAGATGATCACTGAAGACCTGGTGGCCGAGCGCATCGCGATCGACAGCTATCGCGAAATCATTCAGTACATCGGCGACCAAGATCCAACCACCCGCCGCATCTTTGAAGAGATCCTGGCGCAGGAAGAGGAGCACGCCGACGACATGGCCGACCTGCTCGACGGCCTCTGATACGCAACACGCAATGCAAAAAGCCAGGGCACATGCCCTGGCTTTTTTGTGGATAACTTTCAGGCGGGATGTTTAGGGTATACCGAGCTATTCGCGAGCAAGCTCGCTCCCACAAGGGCCAGATCAACCAGACGCTGAATCAGGCGCCGAACCCGGTTATGTGGGAGCGAGCTTGCTCGCGAAGAGGCCCGCACATCCGACCCATTTCAGGCGGCCGTGATGCCGCCTTCGCAAGCAAGCTCACTCCGACAGGACCGGGTACAACGCAAGCCCGCGCCGAAGCCGGGCATATTGTGGAAGAGAAGAAGGCACAGAATCCTGTGCCGAACTCACTTCACCGTTTTCGGCGCCTTGCCCGAGCGCATCTGCTCCAGCAACGCGGTGCACTGGTTAGGCGCGTCCCCGCTGCTCGGCGCTACGAGTGCCAGCAATCCCGCCGCCGGCCCCACTGCCGCGCCCAGCAGCACCATTCCCGCGCCACGCAGCAACAGCGGACCCGACTCCACACCCGCATTGGGCTTGCTGAACGGCCCGCGCACGTACAGCGGCGAACGCAGGGAGAAGACCCGGAAGCCTTTCGATTCAGGCGTGATCTTCATGTCCAGTTGCTCGGTCTTCAGGTTCGCCGTGCCGTCGACGTAAATGATCGCGTTCTCGGTATCGAACACGAACACCTTGGTGCTCGCCAGGCCGTCCTTGAAGCCCACATCAGTGGCCGCGCAGTTGATCTTCACGTCCTTGTCGCCAAACAGCTTGCCGACCACGTAGTTACCCACGTTCAGCCCGGCAATCTCCATCAGGCCACGGCTGACAGCGCCGTCGTTCACCAGCATTTTCAGCTCGCCGTTGGAGGTGCCCAGCAAGGCAGCGACCGAGTTGCCGCGGCCACTGAGATCGGCATCACCGTTGAGCTCACCAAAGCTGGTTTTCATCGGTTCGAAGGTCGGGAACAGCTGCTTGAGCTTGAAGCCGCGAGCCGACAACTTGGCGCGGCCTTCCAGCGGCTGGGTATGGCCGTTCAGTTTGATATCGGCGTCGAGCTTGCCGCCGGCGACACCGAAGCGCAGCGGCTGCAGGCTCAGTACGCCATCGTTGAGCACTACATGGGTGTAGAGATCAGTGAACGGCAGGTCGGCGCTCTGCACGATGCGCTTGCCGGTGAATTCAACGTCGGCGTCCATGGCAGCCCAGCGGTCGGTCTTGAACTCCTCGACCGGCAGCACTTTGCCTGTCGGCTGTTTGCTCTCGCCGCCGCGGGTCTTCTGCTCGGCGTTGGAATCGGCGCCGATCAGCGGCTTGAGGTCAGTCATCAGCAACTGATTGGACACCAGCGCGCCGGTCAGCTTGGGACGCGGTTCGCTCGCCACGAAGCCGAGATCGCCGTGGATATCGCTGTCACCGATCTTGCCGTTGAAACCCTTGTACTGAAACGACGCACCGGCCGGGTCATGCAGTTTGGCGACGAGGCGGCCATCGGTGGCGTACGGTGGGGAATCCGGCAGGGTCACGCCGGTCAGCGGATACAGGTTGCTGAGGCTGTCGCCGGACAGTTTCAGGCGCAGGTCCAGTTCACCGAGGTTCTGCGGATCGGTCACGGTGCCCGCGACGGCGACACGCAAGGCGCCCGCACTGACGTCGGCCTGTACCGGGAACGGCAGCGCGGCGTCTTTCAGCGCCAACAGCCCACCCACTTTGCCGCTGCCGTTGAGTTTCTGGCCGTGGTACTGGCCTTTGGCGCTAAAGCCGAAAGCGTAGTCCTGAGCCGAAGCGCCCTTGTCCTGGACCTTCTTCGCCTCGCTGCTGCCGACGATGTCGCTGTAGGGAATCGGCTTGCCCAGCGGGTCGATGACCACGTCGACCGCCGTGTTGATCTTCTGGTCGTTGTAGCTCACGAAGCCTTTGTCGAAGCCGATCGAGCCGATGTCCACCACCCAGCTCGAGGGTTTGGCGTTCGGGTCGCTCTTGGGCAGATCGAACACCCAGTTGGCGCGGCCATCGGCCAGACGCTCAATTTTCGCATTGGGCTCGGTCAGGTTGATACGTGGAATGACCACGCGCTGGGCCAGCAGCGGCAAGGGAGACAAGCGCAGATCGACGCGCTTGAGCGTGACCATCTGCGGCGTCTTCGACCATTCCGGGTTGCCGAATGCGATGTCTTCCGCCGACATATGCGGCCACGGCACCCAGGCGCGCCAGCCGCCTTCGTCGGGCTCACGGTGCCAGCTCACGGCCAGATTGCCGTTGATGGCGAAGGGGCGATGCAGTTCTGCAGACACCTTTTCATTGATGGTCGGCTTGAGCCGGTTCCAGTCGAACGTGGCGATCACAATGATCAGAATCACCAGCAACAGCAGCAGGATTGCGGCTGTCCAGGCGAAAATTTTACGGCCTCGCGTCATTGCGTCATCTCCCCAAAACCGACGCGCCGTCCAGGGCGCGTCTCGTACGTCGTAACGGTTCGACTGAGAAAAGCCGCGTGGGTTTGATGAAATCTGTATTCAGGGTCAGAAAAGTTCCGCCCCCCGCCCATACCGTACGTCCAGACGATCGCCACTGTTGATCCGAAACGCGCTGAGAAGCCCGCCCGGCAAGGGGTCCGCAGCCGCATCATTTCTGTCGATGGTCACCATCAGCCCGCTGAACTTCTTTATCCACAGGTCAGCGGTAAAATCGCCAGCACGTTCACACAACCCTTTACACCCGAGCATCCTTCCATGAAACGCCAATTGATTGCCCTGACCCTTTCCCTACTTGCCTCGAGCGCGTTTGCGATGCCTGCCAGCGAACAAGCGATCCTTGGCGAAGCGAAGGCGACGCAGCATTCCGGTTTGCCGACCGTTGCGCAGGACGGCCCGGATCGATTGATCAATCAATACCAGCGCGTTGCCGACAACGGCCCTGATCGCCTGATTCAGCAGTACCAGCGCGTTTCCTGATTCTTACCCGTTGCATCGAAAAGCTTCCCCGCTAAAGCCGGTCCTACAGAAACAACGCGGCGCTGGATTAGTGGGACCGGCTTTAGCCGGGAAGAGGCCGGTTTGAGCACCCTCAATCCGCCAGCATAAGCGCGAGAACCGCCCGGCCTTGATCGCCGGGCTTTTTATTGCCCGACGTGAAACCGGGTTCGACGCCACGCAAACGCATTTGCTAGAGTTGCGGCCCATGCCTTCATCAGATACACGCCCCATGCTGCCCCGCGCCGAACAGAAACAGCAGACCCGCCATGCCCTGCTCGATGCAGCCCGGGGCCTGATGGAGAGCGGACGTGGTTTTGGCAGCCTGAGCCTGCGCGAAGTGGCGAAAACCGCCGGCATCGTGCCCACCGGTTTCTACCGGCATTTCGATGACATGGACCACCTGGGCCTGGCGCTGGTCAGCGAAGTCGGCCAGACCTTCCGTGAAACCATCCGCCGCGTGCGCCACAACCACAACATCGACAGCGGCATCATCGACGCCTCTATCCGCATCTTTCTGGATGTCGTGGCCGCCAACCGCTCGCAGTTTCTGTTTCTGGCGCGCGAGCAATACGGCGGCTCGTTGAAAGTGCGTCAGGCGCTTGGTGCACTGCGCGAAGGCATCATCGCCGACCTTGCGACCGACCTGGCGTCGATGCCCAAATTCCAGCACCTGAACACCGACGACCTCTCGGTCATGGCCGACCTTGTGGTCAAGAGCGTGTTCGCCATGCTCCCCGAGCTGATCGACCCGCCGCCCCCGGCGTTGGCCGCACACCTGACCCCGCGCGCGAAAATCACCCAGCAACTGCGCTTCATCTTTATCGGCGCCAAGCGCTGGCAGGGACTGGGCAGCACCGAGTGACCCGCGACGCTTCACGGCTCTGCATTACGCCCAAACCCTTCACCCCGCACCACCGAAGTGCGTTGCTGCGACTGATGCACCGATAAGGCGCATCCGATAGCTCTGCCCATTCATCGCTGCACCGTATTCAGGCAATTTCTGCGCTGCACGCCTGTTGGCAAGGCACTTGCTCTAGCCCTTGCATCGCACATTGCTGGAAGCTTTCTGATGCTCGTCATTCATCAAAGAACCGAACCTCAGGCTGAATGGGCCGCAGAGCTGCATTTGATTTTCGAGGCCCGGAGCAAAAGCCGGCTGCGCTGTTTCAGTGCCGAAGGTGAAGACGTCGGGCTTTTCCTTGAACGGGGTCAGCCGCCGTTGCGTGACGGAGATTTCCTCAAGGCTGAAGACGGCCGGATCGTGCGCGTCTGCGCGCGCCCTGAACAGCTGATGCACGTGACGTGCAGCAACGCGTTCGAACTAACGCGCGCGGCGTATCACTTGGGCAACCGCCATGTGGCGCTGCAAGTGGGAGACGGCTGGCTGCGTCTGCTCGACGACTACGTGCTCAAGGCCATGCTCGATCAACTGGGCGCCACCACCGAATCCATCGAAGCGCCCTTCCAGCCCGAGCACGGCGCCTACGGTGGCGGCCATCACCACTCCCGCGCCGGTGAAGAAGACTTCAATTACGCACCGCGCATTCATCAATTCGGCGTGCGCACGTGAACGCTGCCTGGGCGCTGCTGCGTCTGGCGAGCCCGCAACTGCCGATCGGCGGTTACAGCTATTCCCAGGGACTGGAAATGGCGGTCGAGCAATCCACCGTTCACGACTCGGCCAGCGCCGCCCGCTGGATTGGCGACCAATTGCTGCTCAACCTTGCGCGATTCGAAGCGCCGCTTTTACTGGCGCACTGCACGGCGGCTGCCGAAGACGACTGGGCGACGTTGCTGCAATTGAGCGAAGGACACCGCGCCAGCCGCGAAACCCGCGAGCTGCATCTGGAAAGTCGGCAGATGGGTTACTCGCTGCAGCAATTGCTCAACGGCCTGCCGGAAATGGATCAGCCCGCACGGGATTTTCTGCAGCGCATGGGCGAGCCGCATCTGGCGCTGGGCTGGGCACTGGCTGCGCGCGCCTGGAAGATCAGTCCTCAGGACGCGCTCGCCGCCTGGCTCTGGAGCTGGCTGGAAAACCAGCTGGCGGTGCTGATGAAAACCTTGCCACTGGGGCAGCAAGCCGCCCAACGCCTGACCAGCGAGTTGCTGCCGCTGCTGCAGAACGCCCAGCAACACGCGACCGCGCTGAATCCTGAACACATCGGCAGCGCGCCATTTGGTCTGGCGCTGGCGAGCATGAACCATGAGCGGCAGTACAGCCGCCTGTTCCGATCATGAGGTGGCCGCCATCGGCGCAGCGCCTCGAACCGCACAACCTGCTTAACGGAGAGAACGAATGAACAGCCAACCTTTGCGCGTCGGCATCGGCGGTCCGGTCGGTTCCGGCAAGACTGCCCTGACCCTCGCGCTGTGCCTGGCCCTGCGAGATCGCTACAACCTGGCGGTGGTCACCAACGACATCTACACCCGTGAAGACGCTGATTTTCTGGTGCGCAACGAAGCACTCGCGCCTGAGCGCATCATCGGCGTGGAAACCGGCGGCTGCCCGCACACGGCGATCCGCGAAGACGCGTCGATCAATCTGGAAGCCGTCGACCAGCTCAATCGGCGCTTCGAGGGTCTGGACCTGATCATCGTCGAATCCGGTGGCGACAACCTGTCCGCGACGTTCAGCCCGGAGCTGTCGGACCTCACCATTTATGTGATCGACGTGTCGGCGGGTGACAAGCTGCCGCGCAAGGGTGGCCCCGGCATCTGCAAATCCGATCTGCTGGTGATCAACAAGATCGACCTCGCGCCACTGGTCGGTGCCTCGCTGGAGATGATGGACCGCGACACGAAGAAGATGCGCGGCGACAAGCCGTTCGTGTTCAGCAACCAGAAAACCGGTCACGGGCTGGAGCAGATCGTCGCGTTCATCGAGCGCCAGGGCCTGCTGACTGCGGCCTGATTCGTACATCTTAAGGACTCAAGGAATTCATCCATGAACGGCAAAAAAGTATTCGGCGCGTTGGCGCTGCTCCTCGTCCCGGCGCTGGCCTTCGCCCACCCCGGCCATGACGAAAGCGGTCTTGTGGCAGGCATCAGCCATCCATTGGGCGGCATCGATCACCTGCTGGCGATGATTGCTGTCGGGCTGTGGGCTGCACAGCAAAAAGGCGCCGCGCGCTGGGCGCTGCCGTGCACGTTTGTCGGCACCATGCTGCTCGGCGGCTCGCTCGGGTTTGAAGGGCTGGCGCTGCCTGCACTGGAAAGCGGTATTGCGGCCTCGGTGTTTGCTCTGGGCCTGGCGGTGGCGCTGGCGGTGCGTCCGCCGCTGTTCGTGGCCGTGGCGGCGACGGCGCTGTTTGCGCTGTTCCACGGCGTGGCCCATGGTCTGGAGCTGCCGGAGATGTCGAGCCCTTGGGGTTACGCCCTCGGTTTCGTCGGCGCGACCGCTGCGCTGCACGCGGCGGGTTACGCCGTGGTGCGCTTCCTGCCAACGGCGGCGGCCCCGGTCGTGCGGATCGCAGGCGCCTTGTCGGCGGCGACCGGCGTCTGGTTGTTCGCGGGCTGAATGACGCTGCGATAAAACCAGACCGCAGATATATGTCTACCGACAGGTCAATTGTGGGAGCGAGCTTGCTCGCGAAGAGGTCCGAACATCCGCTCAATCTTCAGCGGTTGAAATACCGTCTTCGCGAGCAGGCTCACTCCTACAGGGATCGCGTTTTGCGTTGAACGGCAGGCATTTCCGATACGGCTTGGCGGGGATCAATTGATCCCCGCTGCCCCGCTCGCCTCCCCTCCTGCTACCATGTCGCGCAATTTGCCACTGCCGTGACGCCATCCAATGCCTGACGCTTCCCTCCCCACCGCCAAGTCTGAACTGTCCGCCCTGTTCACTGAGCTGCAGCAGCACTTTATGGGCGTGGTCGTCCCGTTGTGGCAAGGCCCGGGGTGGAATGCCGAGATGGCCCTGCCGTTTGAGGCGGTCGACGCTCAGCATCGGCCTCTGCCGCCGCAGCGCTACCGGGCCATGGCCTGTGCGCGTCAGCTGTTCCTGTTTTCAAGCCTGATCGATCACCCCGACGTGCCCGACGCCGCTACCCGCGCAACCGCGCTGTTTCGTTCGTTGCAGCAGCATTTTCACGATGCCGAGCACGGCGGCTGGTTCTACAGCATTGATCCACAGGGCGCGCCGCTGGATTGCCGCAAGGATCTCTATACCCACGCCTTCATCGTCTTCGCCTGCGCCCATTACTGGGGCAAGGTCCGTGAGCCGCTGGTGGAGTCGGTGCTCAATGCCGCCCTGAACGTGGTCGCCGAACGCTTCGCCGATGGCGACGGTTTGTACGAGTCCGTGCTGGCCGAGGATTGGTCTTCGCTGAACGCCGGCCCGCTGCAGAACCCGCTGATGCATCTGGCCGAAGCCTTTCTCGGCGCACTGGCCGTGCGCGATGACGCTGACACGCGGGCGGCGCTGGATGGGCTGGTGGAAGCCATGCAACGACGCTTTGTCGATGTCGAGCACGGAGTGATGCTGGAGAAACCGCTGGACGCTGTGGATAACTGGTCCGAGCCGGGTCACCAGTTCGAATGGTTCTACTTGCTGGCGTCTTCCTCGCGGCTGCGGGGCACGCCGCTGTATCGCTCGCTGGAGACCGCGTTCGCCCACGCCGAGGCACAGGGCGTCGATCAAACGACGGGCGCGGTCGCGGCGATGCTGGAAGTGGACGGCTCCGTGAAAGACGGCACGCAGCGTATCTGGGCCCAGGCTGAATACCTGCGCGCGTTGACCTTGCGGCCTGATAGTGAGCACCTGCTGGCGCGTCAGTTGAACGCGCTGCAAGCGCAGTTCCTGCACCCCACCGGCTGGAACGAGTGCCTAGACAGCCAGGGGCAGATCAGCCGCAGCGACATGCCGTCGACGACGCCGTATCACCTGGCGACCTGCTACATCGGGTTGGCCGAGTATTTCAGCGGCTGAGCTGACTCCCTGATGGTCATCCCATCAGAGATTGGCGACGCCCCCTGTGGGAGCGAGCTTGCTCGCGAATGGGCAGGTACATCCGCTAAAGATTCAGCGATTGAAATGCCGTCTTCGTGAGCAAGCTCACTCCCACATGGACGGCGCTGCTTTCTAAAGCGCGCCGCCTGCCGGGCGGCGCTAATCAGCTAAAACCCTACTTACTTCTCCCCACGACTGCGATCAATCGCAAACCCGGCCCAGGTCTGGCTCACAGGCATCAGCTCCAGGCTGTTGACGTTGACGTGGGCCGGGGTGTTCATGATCCAGAAGATAGTGTCGGCGATGTCTTGGGGCTGGATAGGCTCTGCACCCGCATAGGTGGCGTCGTACTTGGCCTGATCGCCGCCGAAACGCACCAGCGAGAACTCACTCTCACACAGCCCCGGCTCAAGGTTGGTCACGCGTACGCCGGTGCCAACCAGGTCATTGCGCAAGTTCAGCGAGAACTGGCCGACGAATGCTTTCGTGCCGCCATAAACGTTACCGCCCGGGTACGGATAATTCCCCGCCACCGAACCAAGATTGACGATGCTGGCTCCGCGGCCGTAAGCGATGAGGCGTGAAAGCAGCGTGCGCGTCGTGTAAACCAGCCCTTTGACGTTGGTGTCGATCATGGTGTCCCAGTCATCCAGATCGCACTTGGGTGCGGGATCGATACCCAGCGCCAGGCCAGCGTTGTTGATCAGGCCACGAATCTTCGCGAATTCAGCCGGCAGGCTTTCCACAGCGCGCTCCACGCCTGCGCGATCGCGCACGTCCAGCGTCAGCGTGTGCACCTTGGTCTGTTTCGACAATTCAGCGCTCAGCGCCTGCAAGCGGTCTTCACGGCGACCGGTCAGCACCAGTGACCAGCCCGCCTCGGCAAAACGACGGGCGCAGGCTTCGCCGAACCCGGAAGTGGCCCCGGTAATGAATACGGTAGAGGTCATTTCTTTCTCCTGACTAAAGATGCGGGCTTATCAAGCCAAGCGGGAATGTCACGCAAGCTGCGTTGCGTGTAAGAAGGTTCTGGAGAATGCCCGCGCAGACAGGCCGGGATCAAGCACCATCAGCAACATCGTCATACAACTGCTTTGCTGTATAAAAAACAACCAATGGCTCCAAGGCCTTATGTCATCTGGCCTGCAGACACTTTTGCCCACCTTATCCACAGTCAGGCAACCATTTTCTGGGGGCAACTCGAAACGCCGGAAGTCCCGGCATACGGGGAGTGTGGGTAACTCGAACGATGTTTTTACTTGACCGGCCATGGGCCATCTGCCGTCCAATTCACCCTGGACTTGGGTGCGCGGACAGGAATGACGCGTCGAGGCCAGAGATTGCGCTATCTGCGGCGGTCTTTCCAACGGTTGCGCACAGACTTATCCACAGGGCGGCGCTGCCTAAAGACTGTATAAAAAACCAGCCAGGACAACGTTGACAAACCCCCGCAAAATACCAGCCGAAACGGCTGATCAAAAACTGATCAGAAGGCTGCAAGCCACGTAAACAAAGGCCTGCAGCCAGCTGCTGACAACTTATTCACAGTCACCTCCACAGTAAAACTGAACAAGTCAAAAGCGTGACAAAACAGCGATTTGCAGCGGCTATATGTCGCGTTTTCGCAACTGCCCAAAATTGTTTTCCACAATTCCACTTCCCCACAAAAAAGCCCCGGGAGTTATCCACCCGGGGCTTGTTTTAACAGCAGGATAAGGAATCAGTGACCGCCGAGATAGGCGTTCCTGACCTCCTCGTTGGTGAGCAATTCCTTACCGGTGCCGGTCAGACGGATCTCGCCGTTAACCATCACGTAAGCGCGGTCCGACAGCTTCAGCGCATGGTTGGCGTTCTGCTCGACCAGGAAGATCGTCATGCCAGTCTGCGCCAGCTCACGCAGCGTCGCGAAAATCTGCTTAACGATGATCGGCGCCAGACCCAGGCTCGGTTCGTCCAGCAACAGCAACTTGGGACGGCTCATCAGCGCGCGGGCGATGGCGAGCATTTGCTGCTCGCCGCCGGACATGGTCATCGCCCGCTGATTACGACGCTCCTTGAGCCGCGGGAACATCTCGAACATGCGTTGCATGTCTTCGCTGGCGTGTTTGTCGCCGATGGGGATGGTGCCCATCATCAGGTTCTCTTCCACCGACATGTCCGGGAACACGCGGCGGCCTTCCGGCGATTGCGCGATGCCGTTGGACGCGATGTAGTGGGACGACTTGTGGGTGATGTCGGTGCCCTGATAGATGATCTGGCCGCTGGCCGCGCGCGGCTGGCCGAAGATCGACATCAGCAGCGTGGATTTGCCCGCGCCGTTGGAGCCGATCAGGCTGACCGTCTCGCCCTCATCAATGTGCATCGAGACTTTCTTCAGGGCCTGAATCGGCCCGTAATACACGTCGATCTCTTTCAGTTCGAGGATCGGCTTACTCATACCAACTCCTCTTCATCAGCGCCCAGATACGCCGCGATCACTTTCGGATCGTTGCGGATCTGCTCCGGTTTGCCCTTGGCGATCACGTTGCCGTGGTCGAGCACGACGATGTCGTCGGAAATCCCCATGACCATGCCCATGTCGTGCTCGATCAGCACGATGGTCATGTCGTGATCGTCGCGCAAGTGGCGAATCATGCCGCTCAACGCCTCGGTTTCCTGAGGGTTCAGGCCTGCTGCCGGTTCGTCCAGGCAGATGACCTGCGGACGCGTGCACATCGCCCGCGCGATCTCCAGACGGCGTTGCTGGCCGTAGGAAAGCTCGCCAGCCAGACGGTTGGCGCAGTCCACCAGATCCACCACTTCGAGCCAGTAGAACGCGGTGTTCATGGCGTCGTCTTCGGCCTTGCGATAGGCCTTGGTGTTGAGAATGCCGGCAAGCATGTTGCGATTGACCCACATGTGCTGTGCGACCAGCAGGTTCTCGACGACGGACATTTCCTTGAACAGGCGAATATTCTGGAAAGTTCGCGCAAGCCCCGCACGGTTTACCAAATGTGTGCCGCCGAACATCTTGTAGTACAGCCGGCTGCCGAAGCGCTTCGGCGAAGCGAAGTCGGCGGCGCGAAACTGCTCGCCGAGCAACTGAATGACGTTGGTTTTCTTGCCCCGCGCATTGAGCTCAATGCGCCCGCCGGTGGCTTTGTAAAAGCCGGTCAGGCAGTTGAACACCGTGGTCTTGCCGGCGCCGTTCGGGCCGATCAGGGCGAAAATCGAGTTGCGCCGCACTTGCAGGCTGACGTCGCTGAGGGCCTTGATGCCGCCGAAGTGCATCATCAGGTTTTCGACGGACAGAACGATTTCGTCGCTCATCACGCGCCCTCCACTTTGGCCAGCACGCCTTTGCGTGGCTGCACGCCGGTACGGCTGATGCGAATCAGGCCACGGGGACGCCAGATCATCATCAGCACCATGAGGATGCCGAACAACAAGACGCGGTATTCCGCGAAGCTGCGCAGCAGTTCCGGTGCGACGGTCAGCACGAACGCCGCGATGACCACGCCGACGGTCGAGCCCATGCCGCCGAGCACGACAATAGCGAGGATCAGCGCCGACTCGAAAAAGGTGAACGAGGTCGGGTTGACGAAGCCTTGATAACTGGCGAAGAACACCCCCGCCAGACCCGCCGTCGACGCGCCGATGGTGAAGGCCGACAGCTTGACCAGCACGTGATTCAGGCCCATGGAGCGGCAGGCGATCTCGTCTTCACGCAGCGCTTCCCACGCGCGGCCTACCGGCATGCGGGTCAGGCGGTGTTTGACGTACAGCACCGCCAGCACCACCAGAAACAGCACGGTGTAGATGAAGATGAATTTCAGGTCGGGGTTGTATTCGAAGCCGAAGTACTCGTGGATCGGGATGCCGCCGTCTTTGGCGCGACGCCCGAATTCCAGGCCGAAGAAGGTCGGCGAAGGCACCGGCACGCCGTTCGGGCCGCCGGTGAACGACAACCAGTTATTGAGCACCAGACGAATGATCTCGCCGAAGCCTAGGGTCACGATCGCCAGGTAGTCCCCGTGCATGCGCAGCACCGGAAAGCCGAGGATGCAACCGGCAAGCGCCGCCGCAATCGCCGCCAGCGGCAGCGCCGACCAGAACCCCAGGCCCAGATACTGATAACCCAGCGCCAGGCCGTACGCGCCAATTGCATAGAAGGCCACATAACCCAGATCCAGCAAACCGGCGAGGCCGACCACGATATTAAGGCCCAGGCCCAGCAGCACGTAGATCAGGCCGAGGATCACCACGGTCAGCACGTACTTGTCAGCGAAGATCGGGAAGATCACTGCGATGAGAATCATCAGCGGAATGATAAAACGCAGGCGCGTCTTGTAACCCGGCGGCAGCACGTGCACGCCGGAGCCCGAGCTTTCGAAGCTCTGCGCGATGGCCACGCCCTTCGGCGTCTGCAGGAACAGGCTCATGAAGAAACGACCGACAACGACAACGCCGACGAGCACGGCGACGCGGCCCGGCTGCAGGTTGAAGCCGTAGCCGTCCAGCACGATGCCGACGATCGGGCCGAACACGATCAGCGCCAGCAGCCCGGCGATCACCGCGTCGATCAGGCTTTGTTTGATATCAATGGGTTTAGTAGGTGCAGACATGGTTATACCTTCGCCACAAGTGGCCGACCCAGCAGGCCTTGGGGACGGAAGATCAGAATCACTACCAGCAGGCCGAAACTGAACACATCTTTGTAGTCGGAGTTGATCAGCCCGGAGAACTGCGACTCGGCAACCCCCAGGATCAGGCCGCCAAGCATGGCCCCCGGCAACGAACCAATGCCGCCGAGTACCGCTGCGGTAAACGCCTTGATGCCGATGACGAAGCCGGCGAAGAAGTCGAAGGTGCCGTAGTTCATGGTGATCAGCACGCCAGCCAATGCCGCCATGGCCGCACCAATGACGAAGACGTAGGAAATCACCCGGTCGGTGTTGATGCCCAGAATCGAGGCCATCTTGCGATCCTGTTGCGTGGCGCGGCACATCCGGCCCAGCTTGGTGTATTTGATGATGTAGGTCAGTACGCCCATGCCGACGAAGGCAGCGATCAGGATGAAGATTTTGGTGTAGGTGATCTGTACGAAACCGCTGCCGACATCGAAGCGCATGGCGCCTTCGAGCAGGGTCGGAACGCCTTGCTGGCGTGGGCCCTGAGCGATCTGCGCGTAGTTCTGCAGAATCAGGGAGATACCGATCGCGCTGATCAGTGGCGCCAGACGGGTCGAGTTACGCAGCGGTTTGTACGCCACTCGCTCGATGACGAAACCGTACACACCGGTGACCACGATGGTGAAGATCAGTGTGCCAAGAATCAGAAAGGGGAATGACTCAACGCCGAAGAAAGACAGCACGGCAAGGCCGATGGCTGCGAGGTAGGCGGAGATCATGTACACGTCGCCGTGGGCGAAGTTGATCATGCCGATGATGCCGTAGACCATCGTGTAACCGATGGCGATCAGGCCATAGACCGAGCCCAGTGTCAGGCCGTTGACCATTTGCTGCAGGAAAATACCGTCCATCACGCACGCTCACGAACTTGAAAGGCCGACCTGGCGCGCGCGACCATTCCCTCGTGAGGAATAGAGCGGCGCACACAGTGGCAACAGAAGAAATCCGGCGCCGCCGTCAGACAGCGCCGATTACCGGATCAGACTGTTTCCCGGCTCACCCCCGGGACACAACCGATCCGACTAAGCGCTTAACTCACTTCTGCTTTTCGAGCTGGTGGTATTTGCCGTCCTTGTCCCACTGGTAAACCACGTAGTCAGAGACTTTCAGGTCGCCCTTGGTGTCCCAGGCTTTCTCGCCCATGACGGTTTTGACCGGGTGAGCCTTGAGGAACTTGGCAGCGTCTTCCCCTTTGTTCGACTTGGCGCCGTTGAAGCCAGCGGCCAGGGCCTGAACCGAAGCGTACGCGTATAGGGTGTAGCCTTCTGGCTCGTAGCCGGATTTGCGGAACTGCTCAACCACAGCCTTGCTGTCTGGCAGCATGCGCGGGTCGGCGCCGAAGGTCATGTACACGCCATCGACGTATTGCGCGCCGCCAGCGGTGGTCACCAGTTCGTCGGTCACGACGCCGTCGTCAGACATGAATTTCACGTCTTTCAGGCCTTGTTCACGCAGCTGGCGAACCAGTGGACCGGCTTCCGGGTGCAGGCCGCCGAAGTAAACCACGTCAGCGCCAACGGAACGGATCTTGGTGACCAGGGCGCTGAAGTCTTTCTCGCCACGGGTCAGACCTTCTTCCAGCACAGGCTTCACGCCGCGAGCGGTCAGCTGCTTGGCGGTGGCGTCTGCCAGGCCTTTGCCGTAGGTGTCCTTGTCGTTGATGACGGCGACTTTCTTGCCCTTGAGCACGTCGACGATGTAATCGCCGGCCACGATGCCTTGCTGATCGTCACGGCCGCACATACGGAACATGGCGCTCAGGCCGCGCTCGGTCACGGTCGGGTTGGTGGAACCTGGGGTGATCGCGATGATGCCGGCTTCGTCATAGACTTCCGACGCCGGAATGGTCGAGGAGGAGCAGAAGTGACCGACAACGCCGGCAACTTTGTCAGACGCCGCCTTGTTGGCAACGGCAACGGCCTGTTTCGGTTCGCACGCATCGTCGTAGGCGGTCAGGACGATTTTATCGCCGTTGACGCCGCCCGCAGCGTTGATGGCATCGGCAGCTGCTTGAGCGCCCTTCATGTATTGCTCGCCGAACGAGGCATTGGCGCCAGTCATCGGGCCAGCAACGCCGATCTTGATGTCGGCTGCCTGCGCAAATGAAGCCGCACCCATGGCAGTAGCCACGGCGAGTGCAAGAAAGCCTTTTCTGTAGAACGTCTGCGACATGAGTTGGTGCTCCTGGGTTTTTTAATTAGCACTGCGACCACGAAGCTGCTGCGAGCAAGTGGCGTGCCATCGGTTTTTTATTCTTGAGAAACTCGTCGTTTTGTCGCTATCCGACTGATTCCTGCCCTTTTTCACGGGCCGTGCAACCGTCTAAACCGCGCAAGGTGCAACCTTGCGACTTTAAAAGAGCAACCGCAGGGAAGCAGGCGCGCAACCGCGCCGCCTTCACCTGTACAACCCTGTTGTTACAGCCTGCGTCACCGAACTGCACACCGTCGGTGCGGATCCGCTACGGGACGCACCATTTGAGGGTAGTGAATGTAGGAGAAATCGTTGTTTTGAAGAGAAAATTCTTCTCAGATCACGATTCTGAGGCACTGGCCCGCATGGTATAGCGAAAAGCCAGCCTCGTACAAAGAACTGCGCAGTCCAACGGCCGCCAGCGGCTGCATCTGCGCAAAGGGGATGGGTAAGACACTGGCGTTGCCGCTGCACAGATAATCGGCGAAGGCTTTGCCAACCACCGTCCCTGTGGTGTTGCCGCGTCCGTTGTAACCGGTGACAGCGACCAGTCCTGGTGCAGGCTCGAACATTCGCAGCAAGTGATCGGGCGTGAACGCGATGCAGCCGGTCCATGTGGATTCCCACTCCACCGGTTTGAGGTACGGGAAATAATGCTGTTGTACGCGATCGGCCCACGCCTTCAAAAACCAGCCGGGCTTCTGATTGCCATTGCCCAGACTGCCCAACAACAGCCGACCATCCGCATCGCGACGAATGCTGCTGAGCACCTGCCGCGTGTCCCAGGAACCCTGCCCGCCTGGCAAAATCTGCCGGGCAGCGTCTTCGGTCAGTGGCGCCGAGGCCACTTGATAGTAATAGCCAGGGAAAAAGTTGCGTCGCAGCTCGGTCCACTCGCCCTCGGTGTAGGCGTTGGACGCGATAACAACTTGCTCGGCAAGCACCGCGCCGTTTTGGGTGATCACGCACCAGCGCGAGCCCTGACGTTCAAGGCGTTTGACCGGCGAGTGATCGAAACGCTGACCGCCCAATTGCGCGACGGCCGCCGCCAGCCCGCTGGTATAGGCCATCGGGTTGATGGTGCCGGCGCGGTGATCGAGCAAGGCGGAGGTGATCTCGGTGGTGCCGGTAGCTTCCTGACAAGCCTTGCCAGTGAGCAATTCCACAGGCGCGCCGCGACGTTTCCATTGTTCCTCACGGCTGCGCAGGTCCAGCTCACCCTTGGCGTTGTGGGCCATGTGCAGCGTGCCTTTGCGCGTCGCCTGACACTCGATGCCGTACTTTTCGATCAGGCTGAACACCAGCGACGGCGCATTGCCGAGCATGGTGTTGAGCTGGCTGCCGACTTTCTCGCCGAAGCCGGCTTCAATCTCGTCAGGCGGAATCCACAGGCCGGCGTTGACCAGTCCTACGTTCCGGCCGGACCCGCCCTGCCCGGTGCGATGGGCTTCGACGACCGCGACGGTCTTGCCCTGCTCAAGCAGATGAATGGCCGCCGACAAACCCGTGATGCCTGCGCCGATGACGCACACATCGACAGTCACTTCCCCGCGCAACGCGGGCGCTTCCGGCCTTTGCGGCGTCAGCGTTTCCCACAGACACTCTTCGCGTAACGGCATCGCAAACCCTCGGAAAGAGACAGCCAGACCTGATCGTTCCCACGCTCCGCGTGGTAATGCAGCCGATGACGCTCCGCGTCACTACAAGCAGGCGCAGAGCGCCTATCGAGGGCGTGCCCACGCAGAGCGCGTGGGTACGATCACCTAAATCTGTGGGAGCGACCGGGGTGGCGCTCCACCTTGCTCGCGAATGAAGTCAACGCGGTGCGATGACTACACTCCGTCACTGCTAATCAATCAAACGTAATCCCCTGCGCCAGCGGCAGTTCGCGGGAGTAGTTCACCGTGGCGGTCTGGCGACGCATGTAGCCCTTCCACGAATCCGAGCCGGACTCGCGACCGCCGCCGGTTTCTTTCTCGCCACCAAACGCGCCACCAATCTCTGCACCACTCGGGCCAATGTTGACGTTGGCAATGCCGCAATCGCTGCCCAGCGCCGAAATGAATTGCTCGGCCTCGCGCACGTCAGTGGTGAAGATGCAGGACGACAGACCTTGGGGCACGTCGTTGTTCAGGCGCACCGCCTCGCTGAATTCTTCGTAGCCCACGACGTACAGAATCGGCGCGAAGGTTTCGCTGCGCACCACATCGCTCTGCTCCGGCATTTCGACGATGGCCGGCGAGACGTAGTAAGCGTTGGGAAATTTATCTTCCAACTGGCGCTTGCCGCCAAACACCTTGCCGCCTTCGCTTAAGGCCTGTTCCAGCGCCTCCTGCATGTTTTCATAGCTTTGCTTGTCGATCAGCGGACCGACCAGATTGCCTTCCAGCGGATGCCCGATACGCACTTTGGCGTACGCCGCTTTCAAGCGCTCGACGAACTCGGCCTTGACCGACGAGTGCGCAATCAGACGACGCAGGGTGGTGCAACGCTGACCCGCCGTGCCGACAGCGCTGAACAGCACGGCACGCACGGCCAGGTCCAGATCGGCACTCGGGGTCAGAATCATCGCGTTGTTGCCGCCCAGCTCCAGAATGCTGCGGGCGAAACGTGCGGCGAGTTTCGGCGCCACTTCGCGGCCCATGCGCGTGCTGCCGGTGGCGCTGATCAGCGCGACGCGGACGTCATCCACCAACGCCTCACCCGCTTCGCGGCCGCCGACGATGCATTGGGTGAGGTACTGCGGAGCGTCCGAGAACTCAGCGGCGACTTTATCGAACAGTGCCTGGCAGGCCAGCGCTGTCAGCGGGGTCTTTTCCGACGGTTTCCAGATCACCGAGTTACCGCAGACCAGCGCCAGTGCGGTGTTCCACGACCAGACCGCAACGGGGAAGTTGAACGCGCTGATGACGCCGACGACGCCCAGCGGGTGCCAGGTTTCACGCATGTGGTGGCCCGGGCGCTCGGAAGCGATGGTCAGGCCGTACATCTGACGCGACAGGCCGACGGCAAAGTCGCAGATGTCGATCATTTCCTGCACTTCACCCAGCCCTTCCTGAGTGATCTTGCCGGCCTCCCACGACACCAGCTCGCCCAGGTCGGCCTTGTGCTTGCGCAGCGCTTCGCCAAACAGGCGGATCAGCTCGCCACGCCGGGGCGCAGGCACGTTGCGCCACGCTTCGAAGGCGTGGTCGGCGCGGGTGATGCGCTGCTCGACTTCGGCGGCGCTTTCCCAGTTCACCGACGCCACCTGACTGCCATCGATCGGCGTGTGAACAGGCTTGTCGCCCTGTTGATAAAGCGCGGCATCGACACCGAGTCGGGTAAGCAGGTCGTTGAGCATGGTTTCTCCTGAAACTGATCGTAAGCGCGAAAGCGGAATGCCAAATATGGGTTATTTCGTCAGCCTCTAGTAATAGCTGGCGGGCGGCACTGCAACAAACGACGATTAAGCGAGATATCATTCCGTTTTTTCATGCTGATGCTTAACGAGCCGAATATGCTGAGCAAACGCCATCTCCCGTCGGTCACCGCGCTGCAATGTTTTGAAGCGGTGACCCGCCACCTGAGTTTTACCCGCGCGGCCGAGGAGCTGAACCTCACCCAGAGCGCGGTCAGCAAGCAGGTCGCCCAGTTGGAAGAATTGGTGCAACACCTGTTGTTTCGAAGGGTTCGTCGGCGCCTGCAATTGACGCCAGCCGGTGCGCTGTACCTGGGCGAAGTGCGCAAAGTGCTCACGCAGATGGAAATGTCGACGCACTTCCTGCGCTCCTACGGCGGCGAAACAGAAGTCCTGCGGGTGTCGACACCCTCGACCTTCGGTGCCCGCTGGCTGGTGCCGCGACTGAAGGGCTGGGGCATGCGTCATCCGCACATTCATCTGGATCTGGTCAACGAACAGGAAAGCGATGACCTCGCCCAGAGCCGCTGCGACCTGTCGTTCTATTTCGGTGGTGGCGCCCGGCCCGGCGCCGAGAGCGTGAGGCTGTTCAGCGAAGAGCTGATCCCGGTCTGCGCCCCCGGCAGTTTACCGATTGAGCCCTTCACCGATCCTACGCAGTTGACCGATCTGGTCCTGCTGCAAAACGCGCATCGCCCCCAGGCCTGGCATGACTGGTTCGAGAGTCAGGGCTACCAGACGGAACACAGCTACCACGGCCCGCGTTTCGAAACGATCTACATGTGCATTCGCGCGGCGCAAGTGGGATGCGGCGTCGCGCTGCTGCCCCGGTTTCTGGTCGAAGAGGAACTGGCTGACGGCAAACTGATCATCCCATGGCCCCATGCTCTGCCGAGTCAGGACGCCTATTACCTCGCCTACCCGGAACACGCGGCCGAAGTGCCGAAGATCCGCGTGTTTGTGGAATGGATGCTCGAACAGCTCAACGAGCCAACGCCGCAGTGAGTTAAGGGGGGGCCCGCCTGTCGCACTGGACACACGCGGTGTTCGTAGGACCGGCTTCAGCCGGGAAGAGGCCCTTTTGCATACGATCACATCTGCGGCGTGACCACCGACGCCTTCCCGGCTAAAGCCGGTCCCACAATCGCTGAAACATTTCTGCCCCTCTTCCACGACGACTGGCATTATGTCGGCCATCGTCAATAACAAACCGGACGTACCGCCACAGCGCTACCGCAAGGTTGTATGCGACACCCAATTGAATCCCGGGCCGCACCTTGGCGGCCCGCTGCTGGCTGGAGCGACACAATGAGTGAGAGCGCTTTCGCGGACCGCATCGTGCAGAACCTGCTCGATACCGACCTCTATAAGCTGAGCATGATGCAGGCCGTGCTGCACAACTACCCCAACGTCGAAGTCGAGTGGGAGTTTCGCTGCCGCAACGGTGAAGACCTCAGGCCGTATCTGGCCGAGATCCGCCATCAGATCGAGCAGCTCTGCGAACTGTCGCTGAGCATCGAGGAAACCGGTTTCCTCGAACGAATCAACTTCATGAAGCCCGACTTCCTGCGTTTCCTCGGGCTGTTCCGCTTCAACCTGCGCTACGTCCAGACCACCATCGAAAACGACGAACTGTGCATCCGCCTGTCTGGCCCATGGCTGCACGTGATCCTCTTCGAAGTGCCCGTTCTGGCCATCGTCAGCGAGGTCCGCAACCGCCACCGCAACCCGGAAACCTTGCTCAGCCAGGCCCGCGATCAGCTGTACCGCAAGTTCGACTGGCTGACCGCCACCGCCACCGCCGATGAACTGGCGGAATTGAAAGTGGCCGACTTCGGCACGCGCCGGCGCTTCTCCTACGCGGTGCAGGAAGACGTGGTTTCAGTGCTGAAAAAGGATTTCCCCGGCCAGTTCGTCGGCACCAGCAACGTGCACCTGGCGCGCAAATTCGACCTCAAACCCCTCGGCACCATGGCCCACGAATGGATCATGGCCCATCAGCAACTTGGCCCGCGGCTGATCGACAGCCAGATCGCCGCGCTCGACTGCTGGGTGCGTGAGTACCGAGGTCTGCTGGGTATTGCGCTGACCGACTGCATCACCACCGATGCCTTCCTCGGTGATTTCGACCTGTTCTTTGCCAAGCTCTTCGACGGCCTGCGCCACGATTCGGGCGATCCTGTGCAGTGGGCCGAAAAATGCATCCGGCATTACCAGAAGCTGGGCATCGAGCCGATGAGCAAGACGCTGGTGTTCTCCGACGGCTTGAATCTGCCCAAGGCGCTGGAAATATTCCGCGCGCTGCGGGGTCGCATCAACGTCAGCTTCGGGATCGGCACCAACCTGACGGCAGACATTCCGGGCATCAAGCCGATGAGCATCGTGCTGAAAATGACCGCCTGCGCCGGCCAGCCCGTGGCAAAGATTTCCGACGAGCCCGGCAAAACCCAGTGCAAGGACCCCGAGTTCGTGTCCTATCTGCGCCACGTATTCAAGGTGCCAGCCTGAGTCGAGCACCGACCGCCGCCACTTTTCCATGCCATTCCTTTTTTGCTCAAGGAGTCAATCATGCAAGACGTACAGCGCGAGATCGCCCGGCAGCTCAACGTCCAGCCGCCTTTCGCCAATGACGAAGCGCTGCAGGCGGAAGTCAGCCGCCGCGTGCAATTCATCAAGGACTGCCTGAACAACGCCCGCCTGAAAGTGCTGGTGCTCGGCATCAGTGGCGGCGTGGATTCGCTGACAGCGGGTCTGATGGCCCAACGCGCCGTCCGCGAGCTGCGTGAGAGCACCGGCGACAATGCCTACACCTTCATCGCCGTGCGCCTGCCGTACCACATCCAGCACGACGAACATGAAGCCACGGCATCGGTGGATTTCATCAACCCGGACGAGCGCCACACGGTGGACATCGCGCCCTCGGTGAAAGCGCTGGTTGATCAGATCAAAGCCTTCGAAGGCCAGGCCGCCAGTGCCGTGGATTTCGTAAAAGGCAACATCAAGGCCCGGACGCGGATGGTCGCGCAGTACGCCATTGCCGGCGTGAAAGGCGGTCTGGTCATCGGCACCGACCACGCCGCTGAAGCGGTCATGGGCTTCTACACCAAGTTCGGCGACGGAGCCTGCGACCTGGCGCCGTTGAGCGGTCTGGTGAAGAATCAGGTCCGCGCGATCGCCCGCAGCTTCGGCGCGCCGCAAAATCTGGTCGAGAAAGTCCCCACCGCCGACCTCGAAGAACTGGTCCCCGGCAAACCGGACGAAGCGGCCCACGGCATCAGTTACGCAGAGATCGACGCCTTCCTGCACGGTGAGCCGGTGAAGCAGGAAACCGCCGAGATCATTGTCAGCACCTACCGCAAGACCCAGCACAAACGGGATCTGCCGTACGCGCCATAAGGCTCGGTAATGAAGATGCCCGATGGGTTTGGATGAAAATCCATCGGGCAGCATTCAAAAACGGAATGAACCCGTTATTTCTTTTCGCTTGATGGCGCTCGCCATCACGGCTTACATAGCGCTCTGACTTCCCCGCCCAGAGCCGCTATCCATGACTGCTTTCCAAGGCCTCTTCTCCCTCGTTGCGTCCACCGTCGGCCAGCCCGCTGCGGCATGGCTCGAACACCGCGTCGAGGTGCCTCAGGCGCTGAGCGGATTTTCATGGTCTGACGAGGCGGTCCATCGGGTCTGGCTCGCTGAAGCGTTGAACCTGTGCCTGTTCCACAAGCTGGTGGAGGCCGTGCCTGACGGACTTCGCTACGTGGACGAGCAATCCGAGGGCGGCCGCAAGGTGGTGTTTGACCACGGCGCGATCCGCACCGTCGACTGGGCGGACAACGGCGAATTGCCGCGCGGTCGTCAAGCCTTCTCGCGCCTGCTGGAGCCGCTGGGTTTCACCGATGTGCGCACCTATCCGCTGACCAAACTGAACATGACCGGCTGGGGCTATCGCCAGATGGACCTGCCCGAAGACATCGCGCAGTTCTTCGTCTCCGAACTGCACCCCGGCCGACTCAGTCAGCCGTTTCAAGAGGCGGTCAGCCGTGTCGTCGGTTCGAGCCGCGACCCGTTGAGCCCTGAAGACTTGAGCGTTCTGAGTCGCCTGCGCACGACCCGGCATTGCAGCCTCATGGAAGCCACTCAGCTGCTACCGGCGCTGTATCGCGCGTTTGGCCGCCAGCATGGCGTCGTTCGGGAAGATGACTATCGCAAGCTACTCAGCGAGAGCGCGGAAATGGCGTGGATCGCCACCGAAGGCAACAGCTTCAATCACCTGACCGATCGGGTGGTGGATCTGGAAGCGACGGTGGCCGAACAGCATCGGCGCGAGCGGCCAATGAAGGACAGTATCGAGGTGTCAGGTTCGGGAAGGGTCATGCAGACCGCGTACAAGGCGTGCACGGTAGCCCGAGGGCTGTTGACCGCCGAGGGCGTCGTGGTGACGCACAAGGTGCCGGGCTCATTCGTGGAGTTCATTCAGCGCAAGATCGACCCTGACAACGGCAAGATCGATCTCAACTTCGACAGCAGCAACGCCCAGGGCATCTTCAAGATGACCGACTCGAAGCAGGCCCAATAATCACTTCAGCGTGACAGTGCCTTTCATCATGCCGATGTGGCCCGGGAACGAGCAGAAGAAGCCATATGCCTGGGCCGGATGCAGCTTGGATACGTCGAACGTGACCGCATCCGACTCGCCTCCGCCGATGACTTTGGTGTGGGCAATAACGCGCGCGTCACCGTCCTTCAGATAATCCTTGTCGATGCCGACGCTCATGCCGTCAGTGGCGATGTGCGACATGTCATCGAATTTGCTGATGACCAGGTTGTGGCCCATGACCGCCTTCGGCAGGCTGCCCGTATGTTTCAGGTTGACGGTGAACTGCTTGCAGCTCTTGTCGATTTCAATGGCCTTGGTGGTGAACGTCATCTGGTCGGTGGAATCGACTTCGACCGAGCATTCGGCCGCCAGCAGGTGCCCACTGGCCAAAGTCAGAACGGATGCAGCGACAAGCTTGCGAATCATGGTGCGTCTCCTGGTGGGGCAGCCCTTTATTTTGTATACAAAGACTGCCCTAAATTAGAACAATGCATCAACCGCTATTAATGAGAACCTCTGGGCGGCCTCTATCGGAGCCATCGAGACAATCAAACAGTCAGCGCTACGATGGCTGCATAAGATCGCCCTGTCACCCATCTTCAGGACGATCCCATGCAACTTTCCAGCATTTTCCGTAGCTTGCTCGCCGCTTACGCCTGCGGCGCATCGGGCAATTACGACCGCGCCAGCCAGGATTACGGCGTCTATAAACGCGCGGTTTTCAACGGCTGAGACCTGTAATGGCGGGCAACTGACCGTGATTGATGATCGAGTGAGGAAAAATACCCCGCCGGTTTTGCACCATTCTCAGGCAGAATGTGCTGACTTATCGTCTGCCTCGAGGACTGCCCATGGCCAAACCCAACTATTCCTTCGCCAAACGCCAACGTGATCTGGCAAAAGAGCAAAAGAAAGAGGAAAAAGCACAGCGCAAGCAGGCCGAGAAGGCTGAAGCAGAGGCTGGAGAAGGTGCAGTCGTAGACGGCGAAAACGCCGAAGGCGCCACCGAAGCTGAGCACTCTACCGATGCTGAAGGCTCCACCGAAGTAAAAGGCTCCGCCGAAGAAAAGCCTGCTGAGTGATCATCTGATTCAGCGCAATGGGATGGATGAACGCGAAAACCTGTAGGAGTGAGCTTGCTCACGATGGGATTTTCGCCATGATCCATCCATTGGCTGACACCCCGATATCGCAAGCGCGCTCACAGCCCCGTCGATACCAACGCCCGCCTAACCCGTAATCGGCATCACCGTCACCCGCACTTCCGGATCGTGGCTCCCGCCTCCCAGAATCACCCCCCGCAATGGCGACACGTCAGAAAAATCCCTCCCCCACGCCAGACTGATGTGCTCAAGCGCAGGCTGAACGTTGTTGGTCGGATCGAAATCCACCCACCCCAACACCGGACAGAATACCGACACCCACGCATGGGACGCATCGGCGCCAATCAGCCGTGGCTGGCCGGGCGGCGGCTGGGTCAGCAGATAGCCGCTGACATACCGCGCCGCCAGCCCGCGCGAGCGCACGCACGCCAGCATCAAGTGAGCGAAGTCCTGACAGACACCTCGTCGGGTTTCCAGCACTTCCACCAGCGGCGTGGCCACCTGAGTCGCCTCGCCATCGAACGTGAACTCTTCGAATATCTTCTCCATCAGCGCCTGCGCGCACAGCAGCATCGGCCGTCCGGCGGGAAAGCAGCTGGCGGAGAATTCAACGAAGGTCTGCTTCAGATGCACGTAGGGCGATTCGAAGCGATAGCGGCAGGCGTCGAGGATATCCGGCGCCATCCTCGAGGCGCTGTAGGTCAGTCGATGCTGCGCCTCGTCCCATGGAGCGGACCCATTGAAATCCAGCTGCGGTCGTTCCAGCACTTCAATGCGCAGGCGCGCGTTGACCTGCAGCTCATCATGGGGACGTTCGAACGCCAGGCGCGTCAGCGGATTGCCGAACACGTCCAGCTCATCACGGCGGGTGGTCGGGGTCGGGCTGATGACCAAATGCTGCTCAAGGCAGCGCTGCCAGGGACTGCGCCGTGGCCACAGATGGGCGAGCTGCTGGGCCAGGGAAACCGGGCTGTCGTATTTGTAGTGGGTGTCGTGGAGGACTTGATATTGGGCGCTGTTCATCAGACCGACACCGTGCGCTGGCTGACATCATCGACGTGGGCGAAATGACGCAGCGCGAGCCGGTCCGAAACGTGGCCGCTGGTCTCGCCGATGGTTTGCAGCAGATCCGCCAGCCCATCCAGTGCTGCCTTGATGCTGCTCTCACCGAACAACCCTTCTTCCAGGCAACCCAGATCGAACACCGCCAGCCGCTGAATCAGTGTCGCGAGGCTGTTGTCTTGAGGCACACCGAAATCCTCGTTCATGCGCTTCACCGAGCGCGCCACCAGCTTGAGCTGAAACAACACCGCGTGGGGGTTCTGATCGTCCAGCACCAGCAGGTCGAGCACCGGGATCAACTGCGGCAGGGCCAGATAGCGCGAGCGGTAGGTGATCCCGCTGTTGCCCAGCTCCAGCAGCCCGTCCAGGGCGTCCTGATGAAACACCGCCTCGCTGCGCAGGAACGCCGCCAGCGTCGTACAGAGAAACTGCAAGCGCTCGATGCGCCGCCCTATCATCAGGAAGCGCCAGCCCTCGTCGCGGGTCATGTCGTCCAGGGCAAAACCGGACAGCGCCGCCAGCGACATCACCAGCCGGTTGAGGAAATCCAGCAACTCACCGAAATCAGGGCTCTCGGTCTCCAGGCTCAGGGCTTCACGCTGCAATTCCACCAGCGCCTGCCAGTTCTCGCGGGACAACTTGCCGCGCACCTGTGACGCCGCCCACTGCAGGCGCTGCAAATTGGAACGCAGGCTGAACGGCCAGTCGTCACCCAACAGCGCTTCAAGCAAACGCTCATGCAGCTCGCTCGGCTCATCTTCGTCCTGGAGCGGAAGCAGATTCAACCGTTCGGCCAGCTCGACCGCTGCTTGCAAAGCGACTGGATCATCGCCGTCGACATAGCGCGTCAGCATGATCCGCAGCAGGCGCGCGCTGTTGTCGCAGCGCTCGCAATAACGACCGAACCAGAACAGGTTTTCCACCACACGCGACGGTAGGTACGGGTCGCGGCGGATCAAGTCGTGCACGCCCAGCGAGTGACGGTTTTTCCACGGTTCACTACCCAGGGGTCGCTCGCCAAGAATCCAGGTGTCCTTGCTTGCGCCGCCGCGCTGCATCGACACCACGTCAGCGTCGGCATCGGCCGCCACACGGGTCAAGCCGCCCGGCAGGACGCGATATCCATCGGCCGTTGCCACCGCGTACACGCGCATGCCGATGGCGCGGGGCTGCAGCTGACTGTCCTCGCCCTGCCAGACTGGCGCGTGGGACAACTGCGCCAATTCCTGCGCGACGTAGGCATAAGGCCGGGCTTGCATACGCGCGGCAAGGGCCTGGCGGTCATCGTCGCTGAGATCGCGGCCGAAGACCGGGGCGAAACTCTGGGACGGGAACGCAGGCTTGATAAGCAGCTCCGGCATCTTCTCCAGCGCCTGGGCCAGCACCGGCGGCTCGCCGCACCACCAGGTGGCGATCGACGGCAGCAGCAGCTCTTCACCAAATAAGTGTTCATTGATCTTTGGCAGAAACCCCAAAAGCCCCGGCGATTCCAGCACGCCGCTGCCCAAGGCATTGGCGACCAGCACGCGGCCCTGTCGCACCGCTTGAAGCAGGCCCGGCACGCCCAGCGCGGAATCCGTGCGCAGTTCGAGTGGATCGCAAAAATCGTCGTCCAGACGGCGCATGATCGCGTGAACACGACGCAGGCCGCTCAGGGTTTTCAGGTACACCGTCGCGTCGCGCACGGTCAGGTCGCTGCCTTCCACCAGTGGATAACCCAACTGACCGGCCAGATAAAGATGCTCGAAATAGCTTTCGTTGAAACGCCCAGGTGTTAGCAGTACCACCAGCGGGGCTTCGTGGCTGGTGGGTGCCTGGCGCGCGAGGGTTTCCTGCAGCGACCGGAAGAAATTCGAGAGGTGCTGGACTTGCAGATCCCGGTACAACTCGGGAAACGCCCGCGACACGATCAGCCGGTTTTCCAGCGCGTAACCGGCACCCGACGGCGCCTGAGTCCGGTCGGCGGTGACCCACCAGCGACCGTCGGGCGTGCGCGCCAGGTCAACCGCGTACACATGAAGAAAAGTGCCTTCAGGCGGCTTTACGCCTTGGCATGGCCAGAGAAAGTTGTTGTGGCCGAACACCAGCTCCGCCGGCAGCAGACCTTCGGCGATCAGTTCCTGCGGGCCGTAGAGATCAGCCAGCACGGCATTGAGCAAACGCGCGCGCTGGGCGATGCCGGCCGCCAGTGGCTGCCACTCTTCCAGTGGAATCACGTGGGGCAGCATGTCCAGTTCCCAGGGCCGATCGGCGCCCTTGGGGTCGGCGTAGACGTTATAGGTGACGCCGTTTTCCTGAATCTGCCTGGCGAGCAGCGCCTGACGCTGGATGAGCTGCGCAGGTGTGCTGCGCTGGAGATGCTCGTACAGCCGCTGCCAATGCGGCCGAACGGCGCCGCTGGCATCCAGCATCTCGTGGTAGGTACCCGGGGTGAGCGGATAGTGGTCAAGCAGGTCTGGCATGGAAGGCTCGGCAGACAACAAAAGGACTCGAATCAACTGCGCTCAGAGTAGCGCAGACAACATGACACGCAGGGGCGCTTTCCATGTTTAGACGTGCGGCACGGCGACCTGACCCCACGTCAGGCCGCCGGCGCGATTACCGATGCAGGCGCAAATCCAGGGTCATCGGCAGTTCATCGTTGAGGGTTAGCGTGGGGACGTCCAGTTTGCCGGGACTGTGTCCGACCCGGAAGAACCGCGCCAGACGTCGGCTTTCCGCCTCATTGGCATTCACCGGCAGGGTTTCGTAATTGCGCCCCCCAGGGTGAGCGACATGATACTCGCAGCCCCCCAGCGAACGCTGCATCCAGGTGTCGAGAATGTCGAAAACCAGCGGCGCATGCACCGGGATCGTCGGCTGCAAGGCATTGGTCGGCTGCCAGGCGCGATAACGCACCCCCGCGACGAACTCGCCTACGCGCCCGGTCGGTCGCAGCGGCACCGGCACACCGTTGCAGGTGAGCATGTAACGCTGCGGCGGCAGGCCGGTGACCTTCAGCTGCAAGCGCTCAAGGGATGAGTCCACATAACGAACCGCGCCACCCGCTGCACCCTCCTCGCCCAGCACGTGCCAAGGCTCCAGGGCCTGGCGCAGCTCCAGCTCGATACCGCTGACGGTGTAATCGCCGACCTTCGGAAAGCGAAACTCCAGATGCGCCGCGAACCACTCCGCGCGCACGGGATAACCGGCGCTGTTGAGCTCGGCGATGACGTCGGCGAAATCCTGCTCAATGAAATGCGGCAGCATGAAGCGGTCGTGCAGCTCGGTACCCCAGCGCGCCAGTTTCGCCGGTGCATAGGGTTCGCGCCAGAAACGCGCGACCAGTGCCCGCAGCAACAGCTGCTGCGCCAGACTCATGCGTGCGTGGGGCGGCATCTCGAAGGCGCGCAGTTCCAGCAAGCCTAACCGGCCGGTCGCACCGTCGGGCGAGTACAACTTGTCGATGCAGAATTCGGCGCGGTGGGTGTTGCCGGTCACGTCGATCAGCAGATTGCGCAGCAGCCGGTCCAGCAGCCACGGCGCGCATTCTTCGCCCGGCGCGGGCATTTGCGAGAAGGCGATTTCCAACTCGTATAACGAGTCGTTGCGTGCTTCGTCGACACGCGGTGCCTGGGAGGTCGGGCCGATGAACAATCCAGAGAACAAGTAGGACAGCGACGGGTGGTTATGCCAGTAACTCAACAGGCTGCGCAGCAGATCCGGCCGGCGCAGGAAGGGCGAGTCGCCCGGCGTTGCGCCACCGAGGACAAAATGGTTGCCGCCGCCGGTGCCGGTGTGGCGCCCGTCGATCATGAATTTCTCGGTGGTCAGCCGGGTCAGGCGCGCCTGTTCGTAGAGAAACTCGGTGCGTTCGACCAGCTCATCCCAGGTGGACGACGGCTGCACGTTCACTTCGATCACGCCCGGATCCGGGGTGATGCGGAAGTTCGCCAGACGCGGATCGCTCGGAGGCTCATACCCCTCCAGCAACACCGGGCAGCGCATGTCCTCGGCCGTCGCTTCGATGGCGGCGACCAGTTCCAGATAGGCCTCAAGGGATTGCAGCGGCGGCATGAACAGATACAACCGCCCGCCCCGCGCCTCGGCACTCAAGGCGGTGCGGGTCAGCCAATCGGCGGACTCGTCGATCTCGGGTTCGCGCTCGACGCCCGGGTTGCCCTGCTCTGCCAGGCCATCCAGTCGCGACTGAACTTCGTCGCGGTCGGGCAACTCGGCAAATGTCTGATTGTGGTCGGTCGGGTGGATGTAGGGATACTCGGCAGCCTTGACCCAAGGCTGGGAAGCCAGTGGCAGGCGATAGCCCAGCGCGGAGTCCCCCGGCACCAGACGGCAATGCTCGTCGCGCAGGTACCAGCGACCGCTCTGCCAATGATCGTCGGCGGCGGTTCGCGCCAGCGGCAGCACGTGGCCGATGATGGTGTCCAGCCCTTGGGAAAACACTTTGCGCAGGCGCTCGCGTTCAAGGGGGTCCTCAAGACGCGACGCTTCGGCGCTGACGTTTTTGGGCAGCGCGCCCTCACGCCACAGGTAATAGAAACGGTCTTCGTAGGCCGGGAAAACGTAGCGCGCCGGCAGCTTCAGCCGCTCGGCCACGCTACGCAGGAAACTGCCCGCCATCTCGCTGTCGGCGCCATAGTCACGGGTTTCGTCAGCGACCAGCGCGTTGTTGCGCCACACCGGTTGCCCGTCCCGGCGCCAGAAACAGTTCAGCGACCAGCGCGGCAATTGCTCACCGGGGTACCACTTGCCCTGACCAAAATGAACGATGCCCTGGGGCGCGTAATGATCTCGCATGCGCTGGTACAGCTCGGCCGAGAGCAGACGCTTCTTCGGCCCCAGTGCGGCGGTGTTCCATTCATCCCCGTCACGGTCGTCGATGGACACAAAGGTCGGCTCGCCGCCCATGGTCAGGCGCACGTCGTGTGCCATCAGGTCGTTATCAATCTGCCGGCCCAGCGCCTGAATGTCCTGCCACTGCTCTTCGGTGTAGGGCTTGGTGACGCGGGGCGCCTCCCAGATACGCTGCACCGACATCTCGTGGGTGAACTCGGTGTTGCAGGGCTCGACCATGCCACTGATTGGCGCCGCCGAAGACGGCTCGGGGCTGCACGCCAGCGGAATGTGACCCTCACCGGCAAACAGGCCGGACGTGGCGTCAAGGCCCACCCAGCCAGCGCCGGGCAGATACACCTCGCACCAGGCGTGCAGATCCGTGAAATCAACGTCGGTGCCGGAGGGTCCATCCAACGCCTTCACATCGGCTTTAAGCTGAATCAAATACCCGGACACAAACCGCGCAGCCAAACCCAGATGTCGCAGTAACTGCACCAGCAACCAGGCGGAGTCACGGCAGGAACCGGAAGCGTTTTCCAGGGTGTATTCCGGCGTCTGAATGCCCGGCTCCATACGAATCAGGTAACCGATGTCATTGGCCAGACGCTGGTTGAGGCCGACCAGAAAGTCGATCGCCGGAATCGGCGTGCGGTCGATGCTGTCCAGATACGCCTGGAATCTTGGGGTCAGCGGCAGCTTTTCCAGATAGGGCTGCAGCTCATGATGCTCTTCGCGGGCGTAAGTGAACGGGATCTTCTCGGCGTAGGGCTCAAGGAAGAAATCGAAGGGGTTGAACACCGCCATTTCGGCGACCAAGTCCACCTCGATGCGCAACTCATCAGTCTTGTCCGGGAACACCAACCGCGCCAGGTAATTACCCTGCGGGTCCTGCTGCCAGTTGATGAAATGGTTTTCAGGAAGGACTTTCAGCGAATACGACAACACGCGCGTGCGGCTGTGGGCCGCCGGGCGCAAGCGGACAATCTGCGGACCCAGCTCAACCGCGCGTTCGTAGCGGTAATGCGTGACATGGTGCAAGGCAATGTGAATCGACACGGCGTGCCTCCTGCGAGCCTGGACGGTAACGGAGCTGCGCAAGACTTATGCCACCCCGGCAAATCAGGCGCCTCCGGCGTGGAGGTAGCTTGTTCAGCCAAGCACAGCACCAAAATCGCGCCCGCTTCAACGAATGGTGCAAGGGTCGCACGGAAATGAGGCGGGTGGGGTTATTTGCACCGGAATGCAAAACGCCAGCTCGAAAGCTGGCGTTTTGGTGGAGCGAAGAAGCGTTGGCGCGAGGGCGTTAGCGTGGAAAGACCGGCTGACGCGTTGGCTTCTTGCCTTTGCCGGGTTTGGCCGCATCCGAGCGATCCTTGGCTGCCTGCTTGTTACGAGCAGCCGCCGCGGCCTTGGCCTCTTCGCGCTTGTCCCAAGGTTTGCTGCCGTCGCTGCCGCGTTGTGGCAAGCCGGTGTGCTGCGTCAGGATCTTGGTGGTCCTGGCAACCTTGTGGCTACCGGCCGGCGTCGAGTTCTTGCGGCGCGCGCTCTGATAGGTGTCGGTTTCCGGCTGGTGCAGCGGGATCAGCTGATGCTTGCCCGGCCCGATCAGATCGGCACGGCCCATTCGCTCCAGCGCTTCACGCAGCATCGGCCAGCCCTTCGGATCGTGGTAGCGCAGGAACGCCTTGTGCAGACGGCGCTGCTCTTCGCTCTTGACGATGGTGACCGAGTCGCTCTTGTACGTGACCTTGCGCAGCGGGTTCTTGCCGGAGTGGTACATGGCCGTCGCACTGGCCATCGGCGACGGATAGAACGCCTGCACCTGATCCGCACGGAAACCATTGCCCTTGAGCCACAGCGCGAGGTTCATCATGTCTCCGTCAGTCGTGCCCGGATGGGCCGCGATGAAGTAAGGAATCAGGTACTGCTCTTTGCCCGCTTCCTTGGAGTACTTCTCGAACATGCGCTTGAACTTGTCATAGCTGCCAATGCCCGGCTTCATCATCTGGTTGAGCGGACCTTCTTCGGTGTGCTCAGGCGCAATCTTCAGGTAACCGCCGACGTGGTGGGTGACCAGCTCCTTGACGTACTCGGGCGATTCGACAGCCAGGTCGTAACGCAGACCGGAGGCGATCAGAATCTTCTTCACGCCGGGCAGTTCACGGGCGCTGCGGTACAGCTGAATCAATGCCGAGTGATCGGTATTCAGGTTCGGGCAGATGCCAGGGAACACGCACGACGGCTTGCGGCACGCGGACTCGATCTCCGGGCTCTTGCAAGCGATGCGATACATGTTCGCCGTCGGCCCGCCGAGGTCGGAAATCACGCCGGTGAAGCCGGGGACCTTGTCACGGATCTCTTCGATTTCGCGAATGATCGAATCGTGGGAACGGTTCTGGATGATCCGGCCTTCGTGTTCGGTGATCGAGCAGAACGTACAGCCGCCGAAGCAGCCGCGCATGATGTTCACCGAGAAACGGATCATGTCGTAGGCCGGGATCTTCTCCTTGCCGTACACCGGGTGCGGGATGCGCGCATAAGGCATGCCGAACACGTAGTCCATTTCTTCGGTGGTCATCGGAATGGGCGGCGGATTGAACCAGACGTCGACTTCGCCGTGCTTCTGGACCAGCGCGCGGGCGTTGCCCGGGTTGGTTTCCAGGTGCAATACGCGGTTGGCGTGAGCGTACAGAACCGGGTCGTTACGGACCTTCTCCATCGACGGCAGCCGGATGACCGTCTTGTCGCGGGTCATGCGCGGGCTCGCCAGAATCTGCACGACCTTCGCTTCATTAGGATCCTCGACGTCACCCTTTTCCTGCTCGATGGCGCAGGCCTGGGTGTCTTGAGTGTTCACGTACGGGTTGATGATCTTGTCGATCTTGCCTGGACGGTCGATACGCGTGGAGTCGACTTCGTACCAGCCTTCCGGCGTATCACGACGAATGAATGCCGTGCCGCGCACGTCAGTGATGCTTTCGATCGTCTCGCCATAGGACAGGCGAGTAGCCACTTCAACGATGGCACGCTCGGCGTTGCCGTACAGCAGGATATCGGCGCAGGCGTCGATCAGGATCGAGTTGCGAACCTTGTCCTGCCAGTAGTCGTAGTGAGCGATGCGGCGCAGCGATGCTTCGATGCCACCCAGAACGATCGGCACGTTCTTGTAGGCTTCCTTGCAACGCTGGCTGTAGACCAGACTCGCACGGTCCGGACGCTTGCCCGCCATACCGCCCGGCGTGTACGCATCGTCGGAGCGAATCTTTTTGTCGGCGGTGTAGCGGTTGATCATCGAATCCATGTTGCCGGCCGCGACGCCGAAGAACAGGTTCGGTTCGCCGAGCTTCATGAAGTCGTCTTTTGACTTCCAGTCAGGCTGCGCAATGATCCCGACGCGGAAGCCCTGAGACTCCAGCAGCCGGCCGATGATTGCCATGCCAAACGAAGGGTGATCGACGTAGGCATCACCCGTGACAATGATGATGTCGCAGGAATCCCAGCCAAGCTGATCCATTTCTTCCCGGCTCATGGGCAGGAAAGGCGCTGGTCCGAAACATTCGGCCCAGTACTTCGGATAGTCAAATAACGGCTTGGCTGCTTGCATATCGATGACCAGTGTTCGTGTCTGGGGGCGATTTTCGCTTGGAAATTCGCGGGCGCGGAGAATAGCACAAATTTTGATCAAATCCGACGGCACAGGTCGGATTAGTGGTTAGCCCTGAACCGGCTACCTACTCATCATCATCAAAGTTGTAACTGCCCGGCGCGAGGTTTTCGAAGCGGGTGTACTTGCCGATGAACGCAAGCCGAATGAACCCGATCGGGCCGTTCCGCTGCTTGCCGATGATGATTTCAGCGATGCCCTTGTGTTCGGTCTCGGGGTGATACACCTCATCCCGGTACACGAACATGATGACGTCGGCGTCCTGCTCGATCGCTCCGGATTCCCGCAAGTCGGAGTTCACCGGGCGCTTGTTGGGACGTTGCTCGAGGGAGCGGTTCAGCTGGGACAGCGCGACCACCGGGCAATTGAATTCCTTGGCGAGCGCTTTGAGGGAACGGGAGATCTCGGAAATCTCGTTCGTCCGGTTATCCCCGCTCGAGCCAGGGATCTGCATCAGCTGCAGGTAGTCGATCATGATCAGGCCGATGTCGCCATGTTCGCGGACCAGCCGCCGCGTGCGCGCTCGCATCTCGGAGGGGCTGATGCCGGCCGTGTCATCGATGAACAGCTTGCGATCGTTGAGGAGGTTGACCGCCGATGTCAGGCGCGGCCAGTCATCGTCATCGAGCTGACCGGAACGGACCTTGGTCTGATCGATACGACCGAGCGACGAAAGCATACGCATGATCAGCGATTCGCCTGGCATCTCCAGCGAGTAGACCAAAACCACCTTGTCGCTGCGGAGCACCGCGTTTTCCACAAGGTTCATCGCGAAGGTGGTCTTACCCATCGACGGACGGCCTGCAACGATGATCAGGTCAGACTGCTGCAAACCGCTGGTCTTTTCATCCAGGTCGGCGTAGCCCGTGGAAAGGCCAGTGATGCCGTCGCCGATATTGAACAGCGTATCGATGCGGTCAATCGCACGGGTCAGCAGGTCGTTGACGCTGACCGGGCCGCCCGTTTTGGGCCGCGCCTCGGCGATCTGAAAGATCTGGCGTTCGGCCTCGTCGAGAATCTCTTCAGCGGTACGCCCTTCCGGGTTGAACGCACTGTCGGCAATCTCGGTGCTGATGCCGATCAACTGGCGCAGCGTCGCGCGCTGACGAACGATCTGGGCGTAGGCCTTGATGTTCGCGACGGACGGGATGTTCTTCGCCAGTTCCGACAGGTAACCCAGGCCACCGACCTGGGAGGTCTGGCCTTCCTTGTCGAGCTGCTCGGCCAGGGTGACGACGTCGATCGGTTGGTTCTGATCCGCCAGCTTGGCGATGGCGCGGAATATCAGACGGTGGTCATGACGATAGAAATCGCCATCCGACACCTGATCAAGCACGCGCTCCCAGGCGTTGTTGTCCAGCATCAAACCACCGAGCACGGCCTGTTCGGCCTCGATGGAATGCGGCGGCACCTTCAGGGCAGCGGTTTGCAGATCATATTGCTCGGGAGCGGAGATGTCGTTCATGGCCACACGGAAATCAGGGGGTTGAATCAGGATACTCAGAAATGACAAAGGGCACGACCTGCGAACAGGAACGTGCCCAATGCTAACCGACCGAGGAGCGAGTCGTCAGTCGGTCAGACTTCTGCACCGAAGCGCAGAAACCATACTGCTTAAGCAGCTACAACAACAACGCGAACGGTAGCTTCAACATCGCTGTGCAGGTGCACGGCTACGTCGTATTCGCCAACGTTACGGATGGTGCCGTTCGGCAGACGAACTTCAGCTTTAGCCACTTCAACGCCAGAGGCGGTCAGTGCGTCAGCGATGTCGTGAGTACCGATCGAACCGAACAGCTTGCCTTCGTCACCAGCGGTGGCAGTGATGGTCACTTCCAGCTCAGCCAGTTGAGCAGCACGAGTTTCAGCAGAAGCTTTCTTCTCGGCGGCAGCTTTTTCCAGCTCTGCACGACGCTCTTCAAACGCGGCCACGTTGGCAGCGGTTGCAGCGGTTGCTTTGCCGAAAGGCAGCAGGAAGTTACGACCGTAGCCAGCCTTAACGTTTACTTTATCGCCCAGGTTGCCCAGGTTGGCGACTTTTTCCAGCAGGATGAGTTCCATTTGGTAAAACCTCTTAACTTTAACCTTCACCGTTCGCAGAACCGTTATCGGCATCTTTCGACGCCAGACGGCCGCGAAAATCAATCAGGCTGTCGACAATGGCAATCACCACCAGCAACGGATAGATCAGCTGCATGAACAGCAACAGCGTGACGTACAACCCCACCAGCCAGAACCGTGTCAGGCGCTTTGCAGCCACCAGACCGTGAATCAGGGCCAGGCCCGCGAACATGAGCGGTACGCTGCACAACGGTGTCAGCATCGCCAGTTGAGGACCGAAGTTCGGCCCCACCAACATGCACACCAGCAGCACCAGCATCGGTGCCCGCGGGAGTTTCAGGCTGCGAAATTCGCGCCCGAAACCGCCTGGGTTATACAATAACGCCTGCCAGTACCGCCCAAGGATCAGGCATACCACGCTGACGATCTGCAACAACGCTGCAATCAGGCCGTTGAGGACGGGTGTAATCAGTGCCCCCAGACGCGCTCGCTCTTCTACCGACATCTGCTGGTAGACATCACCGAAGACGTGGGGCAAGAGCTTTTGCAGCTCTCCCGCCATGGCGTCGATGGGCTCGCGAAACACCGCGCCCAGAACCACTGCATACAACAATCCAACCGCTACGCTGACCAGCAGCACGCGGACCCAGGACTCGCTGGCACGCAACACGGCGGCCAACCCCCAAGAACCCAGCAACACCATCAGGGTGCGGGGTTCACCGAAATACCACCAGACCAAAGCCGGCAGCAGAGCCCAGGCGAGTACGCCTAAGGCGTCACTCATTCCGCGTCGCAGGAGCACAAGGCAACCTGCGGCAGCACTCAACCAGAACAACAGCGGCAATGCCGCACATCCAACCACTACGAGAGTGGCCTGCATGCGGCCGCGCATGATGAATTCAGCCATGGCGCGCATGCGATCTATCCCTTACTGCGTTTGTCGACTACCTGGTCTCAGCGGCCGTGGCTGTCGGTGTAGGCCAACAGGGCCAGGAAGCGGGCGCGCTTGATAGCGGTAGCCAGCTGACGCTGATAACGAGCTTTGGTACCAGTAATGCGGCTAGGAACGATCTTGCCGGTTTCAGATACGTAGGCTTTCAGGGTGTTGAGATCTTTGTAATCGATCTCCTTCACATTTTCAGCTGTGAAGCGGCAGAATTTACGACGACGGAAGAAACGTGCCATGTAATGGGCTCCTCAAAAGGTCCGTGGATTACTCGTCAGCGTTATCGCTGTTGTCGCTGTCATCACCATCGGCGCCATCGGCGTCGGAGTGCTCAGGACGGTCGCGACGCTCACGGCGCTCACTGCGGTTTTCTTCAGCCTTGAGCATTTCGGACTGGCCAGTAACAGCTTCGTCGCGACGGATGACAAGGTTACGGATCACGGCATCGTTGTAACGGAAGTTGTCTTCCAGCTCGGCCAGAGCCTTGCCAGTGCACTCAACGTTCAGCATCACGTAGTGAGCCTTGTGAACATTGTTGATTGCGTAGGCCAGTTGACGACGGCCCCAATCTTCCAGACGGTGGATCTTGCCGCCGTCTTCTTCGATCAGCTTGGTGTAACGCTCTACCATGCCGCCGACTTGCTCGCTCTGGTCCGGGTGAACCAGAAAGATGATTTCGTAATGACGCATGAATGCTCCTTACGGGTTGTAGCCTGCCGCCAAAGCGGTCAGACAAGGAGTGAATAACACTGGTTTATCTTGCACAGGAACAGGCACATGAGCACCTGCCATGACAGCAAGGGACGCGATTGTAGAGAAGGGGTCGGAGGGGCGCAAGGAGATTGGTGAATATTTGAACAATGGCTTTGAGCTACAAGCTACAAGCTACAAGCCGGAGCGTGACTGGCTCGAGCTTGAGGCTTGCAGCTTGCAGCTCGCTACTGACAACTACTTCTTGGCAGCCGCGCGCTGGCGCAGGGCTTCGAACAGGCAGACGCCTGTCGCGACCGAAACGTTGAGGCTGCTGACGCTGCCCGCCATCGGCAGACGTACCAGATAATCGCAATGCTCGCGGGTCAGGCGGCGCATGCCTTTACCTTCAGCCCCCATGATCAGGATGGTCGGGCCAGTCAGGTCCTGCTGATACAACTCTTGCTCGGCCTCACCTGCGGTACCGACAACCCACAGGCCGCGTTGCTGGAGTTTTTCCAGCGTGCGCGCCAGGTTGGTCACGGCCACGAGAGGAATGACCTCGGCCGCGCCGCACGCCACTTTCCGCACGGTCGGCGTCAAAGTCGCGGACTTGTCTTTCGGCACGATCACCGCCAGCGCACCGGCCGCATCGGCAGTCCGCAGGCAGGCGCCCAGGTTATGCGGATCGGTGACGCCATCCAGCACTAGGATCAGCGGCGGACCTTCGGTGCGGTCGAGCAGCTCGTCGAGCATCGCCTCGCCCCAGACCTGGCTCGGACTGACATCCGCCACCACGCCTTGGTGAACGCCCTCAACCCAAGCATCCATCTCGCGGCGCTCGGCCTGCCCCACCGACACGCGATTCTGCGCAGCGAGCTCGATGAGCACCTGAACCCGTGGATCGCTGCGCCCTTCAGCCAGCCAGATCTGCTTGACCCGCTTCGGGTGATGACGCAAAAGCGCCTCTACGGCATGAACACCGTAGATTTTTTCCAGCTGACTCATGACTTGGCCTTAGGCTTGCGAACACTGCCACTGCTTGCAGAAGAAGCCGAGCCCGATTTCGACGAACCCTTGCGGTGCTTGCTCGACTTGCCGGAAGCGCCAGCGGAATCACTCGTCGACTTTCCCGACGATGCCTTGCTACCACCCTTGGCTTCAGTCAGCAGCGCTTTCTTCATTTCACGGCTTTTGCGCACTTCTGCGTTCTTGGCAGCCGCATCACTTGGCCGATAGGCCTCGGCAACAGGCTCTTTCGCGGTCCGGCGACCCGACTTGGAAGCAGACGAGGACACCTTGGAATCCTTGCCCTTCTCTGCTGCAGCAGGCTCGGACGTCCGACGTTTGCGGCCGATCGGCGCGCTGGTGGTTTTCTCGGACATTTCGAAATCGATCTTGCGCTCGTCAAGATCAACACGCATGACACGCACTTCAACGGTGTCGCCCAGGCGGAAGCTGCGGCCTGTGCGCTCGCCGGCCAGACGATGGTGGACCGGATCGAAGTGGTAGTAGTCACCCGGCAATGCGGTGACGTGAACCAGGCCTTCGACATAGATATCGGTCAGCTCGACGAACAGACCAAAGCCGGTCACAGCCGTAATCACGCCCGGGAACGACTCGCCAACGCGGTCTTTCATGAACTCGCATTTCAGCCAGTTCGTGACGTCGCGGGTGGCCTCATCAGCACGGCGTTCGCTCATCGAGCACTGCTCGCCCAACTGCTCAAGCATCGCTTCGTCGTACGGGTAGATGCGCGCTTTCGGAATGACGGGAGCACCGGCACGACGAACGTGCGGCGTTTCCTGCTTGGAGCGGATCACGCTGCGGATCGCCCGGTGAGTCAGCAAGTCCGGGTAGCGACGAATCGGCGAGGTGAAGTGGGTATACGCTTCGTAATTCAGGCCGAAGTGGCCATGGTTATCAGAGCTGTACACCGCCTGACTCAACGAGCGCAGCATGACAGTCTGGATCAGGTGGTAATCCGGACGGTCCTTGATGGTTTCGAGCAGCGCCTGATAATCCTTCGGCGTCGGGCCGTCTTTGCCCTTGTGCAGGGAAAGACCCAGCTCGCCGAGGAAGGCACGCAGCTTTTCCAGACGCTCGGGCGGCGGACCGTCGTGGACGCGATACAGCGCAGGGATCTCGTGTTTCTTGAGAAACGCTGCAGTCGCTACGTTGGCCGCAAGCATGCACTCTTCAATCAGCTTGTGCGCATCGTTGCGAGTGGTCGGGCGGATCTCGGCGATTTTGCGCTCGGTCCCGAAAATGATCCGGGTTTCCTGGGTTTCAAAATCGATGGCACCGCGAACGTGCCGGGCGCCCAACAGCACTTTGTACAGTGCATAAAGCTGCTTCAGGTGCGGCACGACATCGCCATATTGCTCGCGTAGCTGCTTGGCTTCGGCGGCTTTTGGATGCTCCAGCATCGAGCTGACCTTGTTGTAGGTCAGACGCGCATGGGAGTGGATCACGGCTTCGTAGAAAACGTAGTCAGTCATCTCGCCGGTTTTGGAGATGGTCATCTCGCAAACCATTGCCAGACGATCAACCAGCGGATTCAGCGAGCACAGGCCGTTGGACAGCTGCTCAGGGAGCATCGGGATCACGCGCTCGGGGAAATACACCGAGTTGCCGCGCACCTGAGACTCAGCGTCGAGCGCCGAGCCAAGCTTCACATAGCTCGATACGTCGGCGATCGCCACGTAGAGCTTCCAGCCGCCGGAGAACAGGCGCAGCTTGCCGGGCTTGGCTTCGCAGAAAACGGCATCGTCGAAGTCGCGGGCATCTTCACCGTCGATGGTCACGAACGGAAGGTGACGCAGATCGACGCGGTTTTCCTTGTCCTTCTCTTCCACTTCTGGCTTGAGCTTGGCGGCTTCTTTCAGCACAGCCTCGGGCCAGACGTGAGGGATGTCGTAGGTACGCAGCGCGACATCGATCTCCATGCCGGGCGCCATGTAATTACCCACCACCTCAACCACATCACCTTGCGGCTGGAAGCGCGGCGTCGGCCAGTGGGTGATTTTCACCTCGACGAACTGACCGATCTTGGCGCCGTTGTTACGGCCTGGGGTGATCAGCACTTCTTGCTGGATTTTTGGGTTGTCCGGCTGGACGAAACCGATGCCGCTTTCTTCGAAGTAGCGACCCACCACGGTTTCGTGTGCACGGGAAATGACTTCGACGATCACGCCTTCCCGGCGACCGCGACGGTCCAGACCCGAGACGCGCGCCAGTGCACGGTCGCCATCGAACACCAGACGCATTTGCGCAGGGCTCATGAACAGGTCGTCGGAGCCGTCATCTGGCACCAGGAAGCCGAAGCCGTCACGGTGACCGCTGATGCGGCCCAGAATGAGGTCCAGCTTGTCGACCGGCGCGTACGTGCCGCGGCGGGTGTAAATCAGTTGCGCATCGCGCTCCATGGCGCGGAGCCGACGCCGCAAGGCCTCGATCTGATCTTCAGTCGTGAGGCCAAACTCTTCCACCAACTGCTCACGGGCGGCGGGCGAACCGCGCTCGGAAAGGTGCGCCAAAATCAGCTCACGGCTAGGGATGGGGTTTTCGTATTTTTCCGCTTCACGAGCGGCCTCGGGATCGAGGGACTGCCAATCGGCCATTAGAATGAGTTCACCTTATCTGGATGTAATTAGTTTGGCATATACCAGATTGAAACGCGAAGACAGCATTTGCTGGGACTTTTCGCTATTTCAAATTATTTTTGCACGGGGGCTTTACAGCCTTCAATCTCCTCCGTAAGATGCGCCCCACAACGACGGCACTGCCAAGTTGTAGTTGAAATCAAACGAAATATCGAATGAAATCAACGAACTGCCCAGATGGTGAAATTGGTAGACACGCCAGCTTCAGGTGCTGGTGACCGCAAGGTCGTGGAAGTTCGAGTCTTCTTCTGGGCACCAATTCAACGAAACCGAGCTTAGGCTCGGTTTTGTGCATTTTGCGGTTTGAAAAGTCAAGCCTGGCAAAACTGCCCTCAGCGTAGATTACTTCTCCCTGCCCTGTCCCACGCGGCAAATGAATCGCTCAACCGCCTCCCGAAGAAATTCAAAAATTCAGTTGCACTCCCACGAAAAATCTAATTAAATCAGCGCCATGCCCAGATGGTGAAATTGGTAGACACGCCAGCTTCAGGTGCTGGTGACCGCAAGGTCGTGGAAGTTCGAGTCTTCTTCTGGGCACCAAACAAACAAAACCGAGCCAAGTGCTCGGTTTTGTGCTTTCTGGGGGGCTGCAATACCCCCGTCCGTACAGGCGACTACGCCCGGAACTGCCCAAGACTCGCCTTGAGCTGAGCAGCAAGCCTGTCCAGCGTCTTGCCGCTGGCGGTTGTTTCCACCACGGCCTGCGCAGCCTTCTCGGCTTGAGCGTGAATGACTTCTACGCGCCCCCGTACTGCTTGCGCGCCGTGAGCTTGATGCTCTGCCGCACGAGTCGCTAAACCAATCGCCGCATGAACCTGCTCGACAGACAACTGCACCGACTGCTGTAGCCGCGCGCTGTCCTTCAATACCGCCAAGCCTTCTTTGGCCTGACGCCCGGCCAGACCAATCGTTGCCACCGCTTCGCGCGCCCCGGATTGCAGCTTGGCGATGTGCTCCTGAATATCGCCCGTTGAGCTTTGCGTCTTGCTCGCCAACGCGCGCACTTCATCGGCGACAACGGCGAAACCTCGACCGGTCTCGCCCGCACGCGCTGCCTCAATGGCCGCGTTGAGGGCAAGCAAGTTGGTTTGCTCGGCGATGCCATGGATCACTTCCAGCACCACTTCAATCTGCTGGCTTTGCTGCGCCAGCCGCTCGATGACCTGGGAGCCGGTCTCCACCTGCCCGGCCAGCGCCTCAATCAGGCTGCCCACCTGATTGGAGGTGCGTGTGTTTTCATCGGTCGCCTGACGGATGTCCACCACCTGCCGCAATGCTGCCTGCATCGCCTGGCTCTCGGCCTGCGCCTCGTCAGCCATCTGCGCCAGCGCTTGAAGGCTGGCAGCCACTTCATCACGCTGCAACTCGGCGGCAGCGCCGGCGCCCGCATTGCGTTTGCTCATGGCGCCGATCTCAACCCCCGTCTGTTGCGCCACATCGCCCGCCTCTCGAACGATCGGCTGCAATTTGTCGACGAAGCGGTTCACCGCCGCAGCCATATCGCCTATCTCATCGTTGCTGTTGAGTTTGACGCGCTTGGTCAGATCGCCTTCGCCTGCTGCCAGATCATCCAGCGCACGATTGAGCAGCTGCAAGCGCAACACGACGCGGCGCCCCAGCACGATGGCCAACACCACCAGCACACCGAGCCCCACCAGAGACAGCCCGACGCCGATTCTCCAGCGCAACGTGGACGCAGCCTCCTGTACAGCGGAACTGGTATTGGCTGCCATCGCAGTGGCCGACGATTGCGCCGTTTGCAGACGCGAGCGCAATGCGGCAGAACTCTCGGCCGCAGCGCCGCCCAGACTTTCCGAAACCAGTTGATCACCGCTGCCGATCAACGCAACGAAGCGTTTGTCCAGCGCCGCCAGATTCTCTTCCACCGACGTGGTCGATACGCCCATGCGTACTTTGCCGATTTCCACACCGTTGGGGCTGATCGAAGCCTCGACGTAATAAACCGAAGGATCCTTCTGCGCCGCATTCAGGACCTTGTCCATGGCACGCTCGCCCTCGCCTTTCGCCAGCAGGGCCTTGATCGATTCGTTCTCGCGATTCAGATAACGCGTCAGGTGCTCACCTTGAGCATCGTCGTAGACCACAAAAAGCACGTTCGGATTGCGTTGCGCACGGCGCGCGAACTCCGACAGCGTCGGCGTATCGCCATCCCACATCGCCCGTGGCGCGACAGCAGCCAGCAGCTCGGCCATGTCCGTCGCTGAATCCCGCAGGTCTTTCTCCAGCGTCGCACGCAGTTGCTTCTGTTCGTCTTTCAGACGCGTCGACAGGCCCGCGCTCAGGCGCTGACGTGTATTTTGCGAAAGACTGTCCAGACTGGACGTTACGTCGCCGCTTGCCTGTTCCAGTTCGTCGGCCAAGTGTTGCGAATCTACACTCAGCCGCGCCGCCAGTTCAGCTTCGAGCGCAGTAACGGTGCTCCGAGTGAGGGCGACGGCAACCAGCACCTGCACCACAAGGGCAATACCAAGAGCAATGAATACGGGTCGCAGCAAGCGACTGCGTAGAAGAGAAGTAACAGCCGACACAGGAAATCCCCCACAACACACGCCATTAAAATGTTGGCATCGCGTAATACGTGGAATCACAGCAAGGGTCGTGCCGCAGTGGCGGGATTGAATGGAGGTGCAAGCCAACGGACAAAACAAAGGGCCGCCGAAGCGACCCTTTGTTTGTGTTTCAACGACTTATCAATCGAACGGGTGACGCAGAACGATCGTCTCGTTGCGATCAGGGCCCGTCGAAATAATGTCGATCGGTGCGCCAACCAGTTCTTCAAGGCGCTTGATGTAAGCGCGAGCGTTGGCAGGCAGCTCTTCCAGGGTCTTGGCACCCAGGGTCGACTCGGACCAGCCCGGCACTTCTTCGTACACTGGCTCCAGGCCGATGTAGCTGTCAGCGTCGGTCGGGGCGTCGATCACTGCACCGTTCTCGTTCTTGTAGCCCACGCAGATGTTGATGGTCTCGAGACCGTCAAGCACGTCCAGCTTGGTCAGGCAGATGCCCGAGATGCTGTTGACGTCGATGGCGCGGCGCAGGATAACAGCGTCGAACCAGCCACAGCGGCGGGCACGGCCGGTGGTTGCACCGAACTCGTGGCCACGCTTGGCCAGGAATGCGCCGACGTCGTCGAACAGCTCCGTCGGGAACGGACCCGAACCCACGCGAGTGGTGTAGGCCTTGGTGATGCCCAGGATGTAATCCAGGTACATCGGCCCCATGCCCGAACCGGTGGCGATGCCGCCGGCAGTGGTGTTCGAGCTGGTGACGTACGGGTAGGTACCGTGGTCGATGTCCAGCAACGAACCCTGGGCACCTTCGAACATGATGTCTTTGCCGGCGCGACGCATTTCGTGCAGCGTGGCGGTCACGTCGAGCATCATCGGCTTGAGCAGCTCGGCGTATTCCATGCACTCGTCGAGTGTCTTCTGGAAGTCGATGGCCGGCTCTTTGTAGTAATTCACCAGAACGAAGTTGTGGTAATCCAGCAGCTCGCCCAGCTTGGCGGCGAAGCGTTCGCGGTGGAACAGATCACCGATGCGCAGGCCACGACGCGCAACCTTGTCTTCGTAAGCCGGACCGATGCCGCGACCGGTTGTACCGATCTTGTGCTCGCCACGGGCTTTTTCACGGGCCTGATCAAGGGCCACGTGATAGGACAGGATCAGCGGGCAGGACGGGCTGATGCGCAGACGCTCGCGCACCGGAATGCCTTTCTCTTCCAGCTTGGTGATTTCGCGCATGAGTGCATCAGGCGCAACAACCACACCGTTGCCGATCAGGCACTGCACGCCTTCGCGCAGGACGCCGGACGGAATCAGGTGCAGGACGGTTTTTTCGCCGTCGATCACCAGCGTGTGGCCAGCGTTGTGGCCGCCTTGATAGCGCACTACCGCGGTTGCATGTTCGGTCAGCAGATCAACGATCTTGCCTTTGCCCTCATCACCCCATTGGGTGCCCAGGACTACGACATTCTTACCCATAACACTTGTCCTCATTCGCGCAAACTTGGTGCCGGCAGCGGCCGGCGGGGAAACTCAAGAGGCCAGCGGCATTACCTGCCAACGCTCGCCCTGCTGAATCAATTGCCGATCGCAGTCGGCGTCTTGCGCCGCTGAAACCGGTTGGCCTGGCAAGGCCTGAACCACACGCTGACCTTCTGCGCGCAGCTGACAGACCTTCTGCCACAGCACCGCATCAGTGCTGTCCGGCATCCAGATACCGCCTGACGGTAGCTCGATCTGCGCCTGACCGCGTGTGACCAGGGTTTTCAAATCGGTGGAAAAACCCGTTGCCGGGCGCGCACGACCGAAGTCGGCACCAATGTCATCGTACCGACCGCCTTGAGCGATCGACTGGCCAACACCCGGGACGAACACCGCAAACACCACACCGGTGTGGTAGTGGTAGCCGCGCAATTCGCCGAGGTCAAAATACAACGGTAGCTCAGGAAACCGGGCCGACAGACGTTCGGCGATTTCCTGCAGATCATCCAGCGCTTCGATGACCGGCGCCGGCGCATTCACCAGACGGTCGCGAGCCTGCGCCAACACGCTACGGTCGCCACACAGATCCACCAGCGCGCGCAGCATGCTGGCCAGATCCGCCGACAGACCTTCGGTCAACGCAATGACCTCGTCGATGGCTTTGCGCTGAAGTGCATCAAACAGCTGTTGCTCGACTTCGCCGGACAACCCGGCAGCGCGGGCAAGGCCGCGGTAAATCCCGACGTGGCCCAGGTCCATATGGACGTCCGGCACGTCAGCCAGTTGCAGCATCGCCAACATGAGGCTGATGACTTCGACGTCGCTGCTCGGGCTCGCATCGCCGTACAACTCGGCACCCAGCTGGATCGGACTGCGCGAGGACGACAACGCACGCGGCTGGGCATGCAGCACGCTGCCTGCGTAGCAGAGACGGCTCGGGCCTTCACGGCGCAATGTATGCGCGTCGATGCGGGCGACCTGCGGCGTGATGTCCGCGCGGAACCCCATCTGCCGACCCGATTGCGGGTCGACGACTTTAAAGGTGCGCAGATCCAGATCCTGGCCTGCACCGGTGAGCAGCGATTCGAGGTATTCGATGTGCGGGGTGACGACAAACTCGTAGCCCCAGCTCTGAAACAGATCCAGCACCTGACGACGCGCGACTTCAATACGCGCAGCTTCCGGCGGCAGTACTTCTTCGATGCCATCCGGCAGCAGCCAGCGGTCAACCGTTGTCATTACGCCTTTCCCCTATGATCCGGGCGGCCGGCCCTTGGGCAAGCCTTGAGTGAAGCAGACAGCATTCTGCGGACGCATGGCAAGGAAACCTCCCCTGCCTGATGCGCCGCAATAGCGTGAACACTGTCCTCGAAAAAACTGCCGCGCACGGAACACGCCACGGCCAATCAATCGTGCAGACGCAAAAAAGCCGGGAATTTCCCGGCTGCCGCATCATACACACGTTTTGTCGCGCGATCACCCCGACGGGCAGTTTTGCCGCCCGGCGGAGTGATCAAGTGCTGATGCGATTACGGCTTGGACTTTTGCAGATAGCGGAAAAACTCGCTGCCTGGGTCAAGCACCATCACGTCGCTTTTGTTGGCGAAGCTTTCACGGTAGGCGCGAAGGCTACGGTAGAACGCGTAGAACTCCTGATCCTGACCGTAGGCCTTGGAGTAGATCGCGGACGCTTGAGCATCACCATCACCGCGCGCCTCTTCAGACTCGCGATACGCTTCAGCCAACAGAACGCGGCGCTGACGATCGGCGTCGGCACGAATGCCTTCAGCCAGTTCGTTACCCTTGGCGCGATGCTCGCGGGCTTCACGCTCACGCTCGGTGCTCATGCGCTCGAACACGCTGCGATTCACTTCCTTCGGCAGATCGATAGCCTTGACCCGGACATCGACCACTTCGATGCCCAGCTCTTTGCCGGCCATGGTGTTGAGCGACGCAGTGATGTCAGCCATCAGCGCGTCACGCTCACCCGAGACCACCTCGTGCAGGGTGCGCTTACCGAACTGGTCGCGCAGACCGGACTCGAGACGACGGGAAAGGCGCTCATCGGCGATCTGCTTCAGGCCGGATGTCGCGGTGTAGAAACGCTCAGCGTCCTTCACACGCCACTTGGCATAGGCATCAACCATTACGGCTTTCTTTTCCAGCGTCAGGAAACGCTGAGTCGGCGCATCGAGGGTCATCAAGCGACCATCGAACTTGCGCACCTGATTCACGTAGGGAATCTTCACGTGCAGGCCTGGCGAAACATCCGCCTGAACCACGCGACCGAACTGCAGGAGCACCGCGCGCTCGGTCTGAGCGACGATGTAGAAGCTGTTCCATGCGACCACGGCCAACACGACGCAGACAATCAGGGCAACCAGAGATTTATTGCTCATCAGCGAGTCTCCCTAGTGCGCGTGTCACGCTGCTGTTGCATGTCCGCTGCTCGTGAGCCCGGGTCTGCCGGTGCAGCAGCAGCGCCGCCGGCGGTAGACGAATTGGAACCGTTACGGCTGCTATCGATCATTTTGTCCAACGGCAGGTAAAGCAGGTTGTTCTGACCTTTGTCGCCGGTCACGAGTACCTTGCTGGTGTTGCTGAAGACTTCCTGCATGGTGTCCAGATACAGACGCTCACGCGTGACTTCCGGTGCCTTGCGGTACTCGGCAACCAGCTTGGTAAAGCGATCCGCCTCACCCTTGGCTCGAGAGACCACTTCATCGCGATAGCCGTTGGCGTCTTCGACGATACGCTGAGCCTGACCACGCGCTTCCGGGATCACGCCGTTTGCGTAGGTTTCAGCCTGGTTGCGTGAGCGTTGCTCGTCTTCACGGGCGCGGATCACGTCATCGAACGCTTCCTGGACTTCGCGTGGCGCCGCAGCGCTCTGCACGTTGACCTGAGTCACGGTGATGCCGGTGCGATAGGTATCGAGGAAGCGCTGCAGCCGCTCCTTGATTTCGCTGGCCATCAACTCACGACCTTCAGTCAGCACCTGATCCATGGCGGTCGAACCGACGACATGACGCAAGGCACTTTCGGTCGCATGCTGCAGGCTGACTTCAGGCTGATCAACGTTCAGCACGAAATCCTGCAGATTGGTAATTTTGTACTGCACGGTCAGTGGCACTTCGACGATGTTCTCGTCTTCGGTAAGCATCTGGCCCTGCTTGCTGTACGCACGTTCGCGCGTCACGTTTTCGAGGTACTTGCGATCGAACGGCGGGAAATAGATGTTCAGACCCGGCCCGACGGTTTCGTAGTACTTGCCGAAGCGCAGCACAACGGCCTGCTCCTGCTCGTCGACCACATAGATTGCGTTGTACAGCCAGATGGCGAGCAGCACGACCAGACCGATGCCGAGCAGGCCAAGGCCACCGCCCTTGCTCGATCCACCGCCGCTGCCGCCGCCATCGCCACTGCGTTTCTTGCCACCACCGAACAACCCATTCAGGCTTTCCTGCAGCTTACGGAAGGCCTCGTCGAGATCCGGTGGCCCCTTGCGGTCGCCGCCCTTGCGCTTACCACCCCAAGGATCCTGATTATTCGAGTTGCCACCCGGCTCATTCCAAGCCATAGCGCTCTCCATCTGATAAAGCAAAGACGCGCCCGCGGCGCGCCGACCAATGCTACAGAATGCCCGTCAAAGCGGTACAACCGCTTTGTCAGGCTTTTATTGCAAAGTGTGTTGCTCGATGAATTCGAGCGGCTGCAGTCCTTCGCGACTCACCAGGCGATTGAATTCAACTCGGGGTAACCGAACAGCCAGAAGACTCTGGCCTTCTTCGTCGTGTTCTTCGCTCTGCACCGCGCCCAAGTTGAAAAACTGGGCACGCAACCGGGCGAACTCCTGCGTCAGGCGCAACGTCCCCACAAAGAGATCATTGCCCAATACTTCGGCGATGGCTTGCCTGAGCAAATCCAGACCGCGTCCGTCACGGGCAGAAACCCAGACCCGCTGCGGCTTGCCATCAGCATCGCGTTGAATCTGCGGCTCCACCCCTTCGAGCAGATCGAGTTTGTTATAGACCTCGAGCATCGGCAAGTCCTGGGCGCCAATCTCGCCCAGCACCACCATGACCTGCTCGATCTGCTCAAGGCGATCGGGCTCGTGAGCGTCGATCACATGCAGCAGCAGATCGGAGTTGCTCGATTCTTCGAGCGTAGCCCGAAAGGCCTCGACCAGCTTGTGCGGCAAATGGCGGATAAAACCCACCGTATCGGCCAGCACAATCGGCCCGAGGTCTTTGACTTCAAGGCGGCGCAGGGTCGGGTCGAGGGTCGCGAACAGTTGATCCGCCGCGTAGACGTCGGAGTCAGTCACCGCATTGAACAGCGTTGACTTGCCGGCGTTGGTATAGCCGACGATCGACACCGTAGGGATATCGGCGCGGGACCGGCCACGACGAGCCTGATCACGCTGACTGCGGACTTTTTCAAGCCGGCCCTTGATCTGACGCAAGCGCACACGCAACAGACGTCGGTCCGTTTCAAGCTGGGTTTCACCCGGGCCGCGCAGACCGATACCACCGCCCTGACGCTCAAGGTGAGTCCAGCCACGGACCAGCCGCGTACTCATGTGCTCAAGCTGGGCCAGTTCGACCTGCAGCTTGCCTTCGTGGGTGCGCGCCCGTTGGGCGAAGATGTCGAGAATCAGGCCCGTACGGTCAAGCACGCGACACTCGAAAACACGTTCGAGGTTACGTTCCTGACTGGGTGTAAGGACATGATTGAAGATGACGATATCTGATTTTTCGGTTTTGACCAGGTCGCGTAATTCCTCGACCTTGCCGCTGCCCACCAGATATTTGGCCGTAGGCCGATGTCTTGGCACGTTGACGAACGAGACAATATCGGCACCGGCCGACAGCGCCAGTTCCCTGAACTCCTGCGGATCTTCGCGCGCCTCAGGGTCCTGACCATCCAAGTGAACGAGGATCGCCCGCTCACCACCACTGTGGCGCTCAAAGAACAAAGCAGACTCCTATCAGGCGTTACCTGGCTCGGCGTCAGCCTGCTCGGATTCGGTAGCGCTAGGCAGACGAATCGGGCGGACAGGAACGACAGTCGAGATGGCGTGTTTGTAGACCATTTGGCTGACAGTGTTCTTCAGCAAAATAACGAACTGGTCAAAAGATTCGATAGTGCCTTGCAGCTTGATGCCGTTTACCAGATAGATCGAAACCCCAACCTTTTCTTTACGCAAAGTGTTCAGGTAAGGGTCTTGTAGCGAATGCCCTTTTGACATGTGCCGCACTCCTTTAAGGATCAATAGAATAAATTTCGAAAACGTTGGCTTGGGCCGCTACCTCCCGAAGGCTATCCCCCAAGGATAGACGGCTATTGCAAGGACTCAGCTCAATATGGAGACCGACCCCAGGTATTTCAAGGCGCGTGACAGATTGTCGCTAGCCAGGCTGTCCAACCAGTGCAAATCCTGCCAGCTGCGCAACCAGGTGAACTGCCTCTTGGCCAACTGGCGCGTGGCAATGATGCCGCGCTCCTGCATCTCATCCCGAGTCAGCTTGCCGTCCAGATGATCCCAGACCTGGCGATACCCTACAGCTCTTATAGACGGTAAATTCGAGTGCAGATCACCCCTCGAACGTAGCGCTACGACTTCTTCAACGAATCCTTCATCAAGCATTTGCCTGAAACGCACAGCAATTCGGTCGTGGAGCACCTTGCGATCCGTCGGTGCGATCGCGAGATTTGCGACAGTATAGGGCAATTGATGACGCCCCGAAGCGCTCGCTTGAGCACTTTGCGCACTTTGTTGTTCACGGTGCGCGGTCATGCTCATTCCGCTAACCCGAAAGACTTCCAGCGCACGAACCAGCCGCTGAGGATCGTTGGGGTGAATTCTCGCTGCCGACACCGGATCGACGCTCGCCAGCTCATCATGCAATGCCTGCCAACCCTGACTGGCCGCCTGCGCCTCAATCTGCGCACGAATTTGGGCATCAGCCGCCGGCATATCGGCCAGGCCTTCCAGTAGAGCCTTGAAATACAACATCGTGCCGCCCACCAGCAGAGGAATTTTTCCCCGGGCGGTAATTTCCGCCATGGCCTGCAAGGCATCGGTTCGAAAATCCGCCGCAGAGTAGCTCTGGCTGGGGTCGAGGATATCGATGAGCCGGTGCGGATACTTTTCCAGAAGTGCTTTTGATGGCTTGGCGGTGCCAATGTCCATGCCGCGATAGACCAGCGCTGAATCCACACTGATCAGCTCACACGGCAGCACCTTGGTCAGCTCGATGGCGAGATCGGTTTTCCCGGCGGCGGTCGGCCCCATCAGAAAGATGGCCGGAGGAAGAGCACTCATCAGCGACCGCGCAGGAATAGTTTGTCCAGATCATCCAGACCCAGCTGGGTCCAGGTGGGCCGTCCGTGGTTGCATTGACCGCTGCGCTCGGTGTTTTCCATATCACGCAGCAGGCCGTTCATTTCCGGAATGGCCAGCCGCCGGTTGGCGCGAATCGCGCCGTGGCACGCCATGGTGCCGAGCAGCTCATTCATGTGCGCCTGAACGCGGTCGCTGGTGCCGTACTCCATCAGATCGCCCAGCACGTCGTGCACCAGTCGATTCGCCTCAGCCTGCTTGAGCAGCGCGGGGATCTGCCGGATCGCGAGCGTCTCTGGCCCCAGGCGCTGTAATTCGAAGCCCAGTTGCTGGAAGGTCGTCATATGCTCTTCGGCGCAGTCGGCCTCACGCTGGCTGACCGCGATGGACTCCGGCACCAGCAGCGGCTGACCGCTCAGGCCTTCGCTGGCCATGGCGATCTTCAAACGTTCGTACATGATCCGCTCATGGGCGGCGTGCATGTCCACCAGCACCAGGCCGTGGGCGTTTTCCGCGAGGATATAAATGCCCTTGAGCTGAGCGAGGGCATAACCCAGCGGCGGCACATCGCCTTGGGAGTCGGGCAACGCGACGCTGCCTGCACCCACCGGAGCCTGTGCGCCGGGCAGCGGGGCAAAGAATTCGCTGTAAGCAGCACGCGCCTCTTCAGCCGGAAGCACCGACGACGGCCGCGGCGTGTACTGATACTGATAACCCGCGCCGCTGCCAGAGCCGGGGGCGGATCCGGCGGGCGGGTTCCAGGCCTGACCCTGCGGCGTCTCGAGCACGTTATTGGCCAGGCGCATTTCGCCCTGGGGCCCGAACTCGCCGGCATCCGGCCCGCTTGGGCGCACCAGCGCGGTGACCGAGGTCGTACCTGCAAGCTGATCCTCAGGCCGTACATCGCCGAGCGCCCGATGCAGCGTACCGTAGAGGAAATCGTGAACCATGCGCCCGTCGCGGAACCGCACTTCGTGCTTGGTCGGGTGGACGTTGACGTCGACGACTGCCGGATCGACTTCGAAAAACAGCACGAAGGTCGGATGCCGGCCGTTGAACAATACGTCGCGATAAGCCTGACGCACCGCGTGGGCAACCAGTTTGTCGCGGACCGCACGGCCATTGACGAAGAAATACTGCAGATCGGCCTGACTGCGGGAGAACGTCGGCAGTCCGACCCAACCCCATAACCTCAAACCGTTGCGCTCGACCTCGATCGGCAGCGCCTGTTCCAGAAACCCGGGGCCGCAAATAGCCGACACCCGTCGCGCACGCGATACGTCATCGCGCGCTTCGTGCAGGCTCAGGACGGTCTTGCCGTTATGGCGCAAGTGAAAGGCCACGTCGAAACGCGCCAGCGCCATGCGCTTGATGACTTCCTGGAGATGATCGAACTCGGTTTTCTCGGCCTTGAGAAACTTGCGCCGCGCAGGAGTGTTGAAGAACAGGTCGCGCACTTCCACGGAGGTGCCGACAGGGTGCGCAGCAGGCTGAACGCGAGAAGCCATGTCGCGGCCTTCGGTCTCGACCTGCCACGCCTGATCAGCATCGCGGGTGCGCGACGTCAGGGTCAGACGGGCCACGGAGCTGATCGAGGCCAGCGCCTCACCCCGGAAACCAAGGCTCATGACGCGCTCAAGGTCTTCCAGCTCGCGGATCTTGCTGGTGGCATGTCGGGCCAGCGCCAGGGGCAGGTCATCCGAAGAAATGCCGCCACCGTCGTCGCGAACACGCAGCAGCTTGATGCCGGCCTGCTCAACGTCGACATCGATACGACGCGCGCCGGAATCGAGGCTATTTTCGAGCAGCTCCTTGATTACTGATGCCGGTCGCTCGACGACCTCGCCCGCAGCAATCTGGTTGGCAAGCCGTGGGCTGAGCAGCTGGATACGCGCGGCTTCTGCCGCAGGCAAATCCGCGCTTACGCTGACATCCAGTTCCTGATCACCGAGCAACAGGTCAGTCACGGCTCACCTGCCAGTTCTGCGCTGGGGATTCTCAGTTGCTGGCCGACTTTTAATTCGTCAGAACTTAAATGATTGGCGGTGCGAAGCATCGGCATGGTCATGTCGTAGCGCGCCGCGATCATGCTCAGCGATTCGCCGGGACGGACCGTGTGCTCGCGCGCACCCATGGCGAGTTTGCCGTTGTCCCGCAGCCAGGCGATGTACGTACCTTGCGGCGGATTCTGCTGGAAGAATTGCTTCACGCCGGCGGTGATGGAACGCGCCAACGCTTGCTGGTGGCTTGCACCTTCCAGCTTGTTCGCTTCCGCCGCGTTGGAGATAAAGCCGGTCTCGACCAGAATCGACGGAATGTCCGGCGACTTCAGCACCATGAAGCCGGCCTGCTCGACGCGGGATTTGTGCAACGAGGTCACGCGGCCGATGTTGGTCAGAACCTTCTGGCCAACGTTCAGGCTTGAGGTCAGCGACGCGGTCATCGACAGATCAAGCAGTACGCCGGCGAGCATGCGGTCTTTGTCATCGAGGCTCACAGCCCCGGCGCCCCCGATCAAGTCGGAACGGTTTTCACTGTCCGCCAGCCAGCGTGCGGTCTCAGAAGTCGCGCCGCGCTCGGACAAAGCAAACACCGAAGCCCCGAACGCCGCCGAGGAAGGCGCCGCGTCGGCGTGAATGGAGACGAACAGATCAGCGCCCTTGGCGCGTGCGATTTCCGTGCGCTTACGCAGCGGGATGAAGTAGTCGCCGGTGCGGGTCAGCTCTGCGCGATAGCCCTTCTCGCCGTTGATCTGGCGCTGCAGCTCCTTGGCAATCGCGAGCACGACGTTCTTTTCTTTCTCACCGCGGCCGCCGGACGCGCCTGGGTCTTCGCCGCCGTGACCGGCATCAATGACGACAACAATGTCACGCTTGCCATTCGGCACAGGGGTGAGTTTGATTTCAGGTTTGGACGGACTGACCGGCACCGCAGGCGTCGCCGGAGCAGCGGTGGCCGGGGTATCGGCAACCGACGGCGGCGGATTGGCATCGGCGGCGTTGTCGTACAGATCGACGACCAGACGGTTGCCGTATTGCTGGTTCGGCGCGAGGGTGAAACTCTTTGGTGTCACCGCCTTTTTCAGGTCGATGACCACGCGCAGGTCGTCAGGCGTGCGCTGCGCCGAGCGCATGCTGGTGATCGGCGTATTGGCCGTCGGCACATTCAACGCGCCACCCAGGGTGGCGCCATTGATATCAATGACCAGACGATCAGGGGACTGCAGCGTGAAGACGCTGTGCTGAACGGGGCCAGACAGGTCGAAAACCAGCCGAGTGTTATCCGGAGCACGCCATAAGCGGACACTTCGTACCTGTGAAGCGGCCAACGCGTCGACAGCCAGTGTCGCCAGCAGCAGTCCAATCACAGTAACCAGCGCGCGCATGCGCATACCAAACCCCATATCTAATGAATTTCTATTTAAACGACGGCGCCAAAGCGGCACACCACTGCTCACCACGGGAGCTTTTAGGGCTCAGCGTCAGCGCTCGACCTTGATCGAGCGGCCTTATGGTAATGATCAGGTCAGGCTTTGGCAAAAAGCCTGCACCAAGATTGGGCCATTCGATGAGACAAAGGGCATCGCCTTCGAAATAGTCCCGGATGCCGAGGAATTCTAGCTCTTCTGGATCAACAAGTCGGTAGAGATCAAAGTGATACGCGCGGTTTCTCCCAATTTCGTAAGGTTCTACCAGCGTAAACGTCGGACTTTTAACCGCGCCAGTATGGCCAAGGCCGCGAATGATCCCTCGGGACAGCGTGGTCTTGCCCGCCCCCAGATCGCCCTCCAGAAAAATAATCCCATTGCTTTCAGTCACTTGGGCAATACGTGCGCCGAAGTGGGTCATGGCCTCTTCACCCATGAGCTCCAGGGTTAGCTCAGACACGGTTGGTGCTCCTCCAGAAGCTGGCGAATAACAGGAATCAGATCAGCGGCAGCGAGCCCTCGCCCGCTGGCGCCACATTGCTCACCGGCGAGGGCGTGCAGCCAGACACCCAGACAGGCAGCGTCGTAGGCGCTCATCTTTTGCGCCATCAGCGCGCCGATGACACCGGACAGCACATCGCCCAGCCCGCCGGTCGCCATCGCCGGATGGCCATGATTGGCCAGTGAGAGGTCACCCGCAGGGTTGGCGATCAGGCTGCCGCTGCCTTTTAAAACGCATACAGCGTTAAATTTTTTAGCCAGCGCCCGCGCCGCAGCCGGACGATCGGCTTGAATGTGTTTGGTATCGGTGCCCAGCAGCCGCGCGGCTTCGCCAGGATGCGGGGTGATTACGCTGCCCTCGGGCAGTTGCACCGTGCCGGTCGCCAGCTCGTTCAGCGCGTCAGCATCCCAGACCTGCGGCAACGGCGCGTTGGCAGCCGCCGACAACAGGCTTTTCCCCCAACTGTGCTGACCGAGGCCCGGACCGACCACCAGCACCGACGCGGGCTCGATCAAGGCGCGCAACTGGTTGGCCGAGCTGATGCCGGCGCTCATGACTTCGGGGAATCGCGTCAGCGCGGCGCTGACATGTTCCGGCCGCGTTGCCAGCGTGACCATGCCCGCGCCGGTGCGCAGCGTGCTTTCAGTGGCGAGCAATGCCGCGCCGCCGAAGCCCCGATCGCCGCCCACCACCAGCACGCGGCCGAACATGCCCTTGTGCGCAGTGCGTGAGCGAGGGGCCAGGGTAGGCAGATTGAAGGTATCCAGCCGTCTGACGCTCACTGGCGTCTGCCGAATGATCTCGGCGTCCGCCTGCAAGTCATCGAACACCAGCTCACCCACCAGCTCGGGCGCATCGCCGGTGAACAGCCCGACCTTGAGGCCGATGAAGGTGACGGTCAGATCGGCGTGAACTGCACAACCGAGGGTTCGCCCCGTGTCCGCGCACAGTCCCGAAGGGAGATCGACGGCCATGACGGGCAACTCACTGTCGTTGATGGCTTCAATGGCCGCAGCGTAAGGCGCGCGCGCGTCGCCCGTCAGTCCAGTCCCCAGTAACGCGTCGACCACGATGCCGGCCAGCGCCTGCTGTTGCCATGACTGAATATCGACATTGGCGGCGACGGCCTCTTCATAGGCCGAACGGGCATCGCCGGCCAGCGCGTCGCAATCACCCACGGCCAGCACGTTAACTTGCCAACCGGCACGTCGGGCCAGCGCAGCAATGAGATAGCCGTCACCTGCGTTATTGCCGCGACCGGCCATCACCGTCAGCTGTTTGTCCTCAGGCCAACGGCGGCGTATTGCCCGCCACGCGGCATGGGCGGCCCGTTGCATCAGCTCGAAGCCGGGCGTGCCGGCGGCAATCAGGCGCGCATCGAGGTCGCGGACCTGAGCGGCGCTGTACAGTGCGTCGGGAAATGGGGGTTTGCTGTGCAACATGCGTCTCTGGGCTCCGATGTCTGGCAGAATTATACGCACCTGCGCCCCGGTGTCCTCCTTGCATGTCCGCGATAACTGTAGATCCATCCACAGCCTCAACGCCCCTCTCGGCGGCCGGGCTGACCGACCTTGCCCAATCGATCAAGGGTTGGGGGCGCGAGCTTGGCTTTCAGCAAGTCGGGATCTCGGGGCTGGACCTGGCTGAGCACGAGCAGCACTTGGAGCGATGGCTCGACGCCGGGTACCACGGCGAGATGGACTATATGGCAGCGCATGGCAGCAAACGTTCGCATCCGGACGAGCTGGTGCCAGGAACCCTGCGCGTGGTGTCGTTGCGCATGGACTATCTTCCCGGCGACACGCAGATGGCCCAACTGCTGGGGCAGCCCGAGAAAGCCTACGTTTCCCGTTACGCGCTGGGCCGTGATTACCACAAGCTGATCCGCAAGCGCGTGCAGCAACTGGCGGAGCGGATCCAACAGGCGATCGGTCCGTTCGGGTTTCGTGCGTTCGTCGACAGCGCACCGGTACTGGAGAAGGCCATCGCCGAACAGGCCGGGCTGGGCTGGATCGGCAAAAACACCCTGGTGCTCAATCGCAAGGCCGGCAGTTATTTCTTCCTCAGCGAACTGTTCGTCGACCTGCCGCTACCGGTAGACGCGCCACACGCCACCGAGCATTGCGGGCGCTGCACGGCGTGCCTGGACGTCTGCCCGACCAATGCGTTCGTCGGGCCCTACGTACTGGATGCGCGCAAGTGCATTTCCTACCTGACCATCGAGCTAAAGACGTCGATCCCCGAAGACTTGCGCTCACTGATCGGCAATCGGGTGTTTGGCTGCGATGACTGCCAGATCGTCTGCCCGTGGAATCGCTTCGCCCGGCCCACCGATCAGACAGACTTCAAGCCGCGCCACGGCCTGGATAACGCCGAATTGACGACGCTTTTTTTGTGGGATGAAACGACCTTCCTGAGCAACACCGAAGGCTCACCGTTGCGACGCGCCGGGTATGAGCGGTGGCTCAGAAATCTGGCCGTGGGACTGGGCAATGCGCCGTCTACCATCCCGGTGATCGAAGCGCTGAAAGCGCGGCGGGAGCATCCGTCGGAGATGGTGCGCGAGCATGTGGAATGGGCGTTGCGGCAGCATGAAGCCAGGGCCCCAGGACGCTTGCTGTAATAACGCGCTGACTCAATGCCCATCCTTGTAAACAAACTTCGGCATTTCCCAGCGAAACCTGATCGCCAGCAGCCGCAGTAACAGCCCGCCAAACAGAGTAATCAGCGTGCCCTGCTCCACCGGCAAGCCGGCGTACTGACACAGCAAAAAGCACCACGCGGCGGCGAACGACACGCTGGCATACAGCTCGCGGCGGAAGATGAGAGGGATGTCGTTGCAGAAAATATCCCGCAGGATCCCGCCAAACACGCCCGTAATCACCCCGCTCACGGCGGCGACGGTCATGCTCAAGCCCATGTCCAGCGCGGTCATGCTGCCGATCAGTGTGAACGCCACCAACCCCAGCGCATCGAGCACCAGAAACAGCGAGCGCAGATGGCGCATCAGCGGTGCGATGAAAATCGTCACCAGCGCCGCGACGCTGGTGAGGATCAGATATTCCGGGTGCTTGACCCACGTCAGCGGGTAATGCCCCAGCAGCACGTCGCGAACCGAACCGCCACCCAATGCCGTGATGCACGCGATCAGCACAACGCCGAACCAGTCCATGCCGCGACGGCCTGCGGACAGCGCGCCGGTCATGGCCTCGGCCGTAATAGCGATCAGGTAGAGCATCAACAACATGGCAGCAGTCCCTGCGAGAAAGGGGCGCAGTCTAACCACTCGACCGGGGCTCCAAAAGAGAGCGTTTAGCTTTGCTCCCTCTCCAGGCGACCGCACTTGGCCGCCGGCGCCCTGTCATCAGGACTTGATGAAGTGCTCGCGATAGAAACGCAGCTCGGCGATCGACTCACGGATATCGTCCAGCGCCAGGTGAGTGCTGCCCTTCTTGAACTTGAGATCAGGCGACCAACGTGCGGCCAGCTCTTTTAGGGTGGAGACGTCGAGGTTGCGGTAGTGAAAGTAGTTTTCCAGCGTTGGCATGCGCTTGTACAGGAAGCGACGATCCTGGCAGATGCTGTTGCCGCAGATGGGTGAACTGCGCTCGGGGACCCACTGCTTGATGAACTCAAGCGTCATGGCCTCGGCTTCGTCGTTGGAGATTTTGCTTTCGCGCACGCGCTGAGTCAGGCCGGAGCCACCGTGCTGGCGGGTGTTCCACTCGTCCATGCCGTTCAGCAGCTCATCGCTCTGGTGAACCGCGATGACCGGGCCTTCGGCCAGGGTGTTGAGTTCGCTGTCGGTGATGATCGTTGCCATCTCGATGATGACGTCGTTATCAGGGTCCAGACCGGTCATTTCCAGGTCGATCCAGATCAGATTCTGTTTGTTCTGCATATGTCGGCTCCTCAGCGTTGGCGCGCAGTTTAGCCCACCCGGGCGTGCTAGACTCGCTCGCGCTTTATCAAATAAGCACCTTTATGCGTCTTCAAACGGAACACTGAACACCCATGGCCAAACGCCAACTCAATCGCCGCCAGAACTGGCGCATCGAAAAGATTCAGGGCGAACGCGCAGCGCGTGCCGCAAAACGTGAATCAACCGCTCTCGAAACGCTGGAAGGCGGCGATCTCGGTCCCGAACAAACGGGGCTGGTCATCGCGCATTTCGGCGTGCAGGTAGAAGTCGAAGCGCAGGAAGGCGAGCTGCAGGGTCAGGTTTTCCGCTGCCACTTGCGCGCCAACCTGCCAGCACTGGTGACCGGCGACCGAGTCGTCTGGCGCGCGGGCAATCAGGGCATCGGCGTGATCGTTGCGCAACTGCCCCGCGATACAGAACTGAGCCGCCCGGACAGCCGGGGCCAGCTCAAGCCGGTGGCCGCCAACGTTGACCTGATCGTCATCGTTTTCGCACCGATGCCCGAACCCCATGCCAACCTGATCGATCGTTACTTGGTGGCTGCCGAGCACGCGGGGATTCGCCCGCTGTTGCTGTTGAACAAGTTTGACTTGATCGACGATCAGAACGCCCCGGCGCTCAATGCGCTGCTGGCCGTTTATCGCACGCTGGGATACCCGGTGCTGGAAGTGTCGGCCCACCACGGCGACGGCATGCAGCAATTGCAGGACCAGCTGGATGGCCACATCAGTGTGTTCGTCGGCCAGTCCGGCGTCGGCAAATCCTCGCTGGTCAACAGCCTGCTGCCGGAAGTCGGCACCCGCGTCGGGCCGTTGTCGGAGTATTCGGGTCAAGGCACGCATACCACGACCACCGCGCGCCTGTTCCACTTCCCGCGCGGCGGCGACCTGATCGACTCACCGGGTATTCGTGAATTCGGCCTGGGCCACGTCAGCCGTGCCGATGTCGAAGCGGGCTTTATCGAGTTCAACGACCTGCTCGGTCGCTGCCGCTTCCGTGACTGCAAGCATGACCGCGAACCCGGCTGTGCGTTGTTGCAGGGCCTTGCAGACGGACGCGTGCAGCAGCAGCGCATGAACAGCTATCGCTCGATCATCGCGAGCTTGCCGGAAAGCAGTTATTGATTCAGCGGTAGTGGCCAATCCGATTCAGGCCTTCCCGGCTGAAGCCGGTCCTACTGACTGCGGGCCCGTTGAATGAAACGCGCAAACAAAAACGCCGCGATCATCGCGGCGTTTTTGTGTCTGCACCCCAGTATCAGTTCTTGGTGTCGTCGATCTTCAACTGGCCCTGATCGAAGATGTTCAGCTTCTGCCGAATCTCGTGGGGCTGGGCATAAGCCTGTGGATCAACGGTAGGCGTGGACGTCGACGCCCCCGGCTGATTGGCCGGCGCTGTAGCGCCAGGTACAGGCGATGGCGCAGGAGCTCCTGGTGCATCCGGGGTTTGCGGTGCTTCACCTGAATTCTGCGCGCCTTCGATCCGCTGCTGCGCTTTCTTGGTCATCACCACAATGTCGATGCGACGGTTGATCGGGTTTTGCGGGTGCTCCTTGTCATACAGTGCCGAAGACGCATAACCCACTACGCGCGCCACCTGTTGATCCGGATACCCTCCCGCGACGAGCGCCCGGCGTGCGGCGTTCGCTCGACCGGACGACAGCTCCCAGTTACCGAAGCCATTGTTACCAACAAAGGGCGTGGCGTCGGTGTGTCCGCTGATGCTGACTTTGTTCGGCACGGCTTTGATGGTGTCGGCCATGGCCAGCAAGATGTCTTCGAAATACGGTTTGAGCTTCGCGCTGCCGATGTCAAACATCGGGCGGTTTTCAGCGTCCATGATCTGGATGCGCAAACCGTCCTGGGTGATCTCGAACAGAATCTGGTCCTTGAACTTCGCCAGTTGCGGATTCTCGTTGATCTTGGTCTGCAACTCTTGCAGCAACATCTCCAGACGGTCCTGCTCGACCTGCTCGGCGGCGGCATCCTGTTGGTCTGCATCAACGGGCACGCGATCCGGCGCAGGCGTGGATTGCACTTCCGGGTTGAGCGTCTGGTTAGGGGACATTTCCGGCGAACCGCCCAGGTCAATCACATAGGGCGAGCCGCTGTCGGAAAAACCGACCGGGTCCTTGAAGTAACCGGCGATGGCGAGCAATTGCTCGGGCGTGGCCGACGACATCAGCCACAGCACCAGGAAGAACGCCATCATCGCCGTCGCGAAGTCGGCAAAGGCAATTTTCCAGGCGCCGCCGTGATGCCCCCCGCCGTAGCGCTTGACGCGCTTTATGATAATCGGCTGATTATTTTCCATGGATCAACGACCGCGGACAGCTTGTTCCAGCTCGCTGAAGCTGGGGCGATGGGCCGGATACAGAACCTTGCGACCGAACTCCACGGCCAGCGAAGGCGGCACGCCGGACGCCGATGCTACGAGCGAAGCCTTGATCGATTCATAGACGTTCATCTCTTCCTTGGCATCGTGGGCCAGGGAAGTGGCCAACGGACCGAAGAAACCGTACGCCGCAAGGATACCGAAGAAGGTACCCACCAGTGCCGCGCCGACGTGCATGCCGATCGCGGCTTTGTCGCCGGAACCCAGGGAGGCCATGGTCACCACGATACCCAGTACCGCAGCAACGATACCGAAACCCGGCATGGCGTCGGCGACACCGGTCACTGCGTGGGAAGGATGCTCGAGCTCTTCTTTCATGCTCAGCAGTTCCATGTCGAACAAGCCTTCCAGCTCGTGGGGCGCCATGTTGCCGGAAGACATGATGCGCAGGTAATCGCAGATGAAAGCGATCATGCGGGTGTCTTTGAGCACGCCAGGGTATTTGGCGAAAATCGGGCTGTTCTCGGGCTCTTCAATGTCGCCTTCGATGGCCATCATGCCTTCGCGGCGACTCTTGTTGAGGATCTCGTAGACCAGGCCCAGCACTTCGAGGTAGTAGCCGTGGGTGAACCGGGTGCTGAACATCTTCAAGGACTTCTTGATGACCAGCATGGTCATATAGCCCGGGTTGGCTTGCAGGAATGCGCCCAGCGCCGCACCGCCGATGATCATGACCTCGAAAGGCTGGATCAACGCAGCGATCTGACCGTGGGACAGTACGTATCCGCCGAGAACGCTCGCGAAAACGACGATGATGCCGATAATTTTTGCCATAGGTAGAGAATACTTACTGAGTCGGGTTCATGGTCATTGTGCGAGAAGCGCTTGAAACTCTTGTCCTGCTTATCGGCATGAATGCGCCAGACTATAGTCAGATCACAGGAAAATGCTGACCGATGCGTGGCGCAGGACGTTGCGTCCATGAGGGCCAGCATGATGCCAGTACCCGACATTGATCAAAACCTCCCAGCCGTACGGGTGTTGTGAATGCAATCAGATAAAGCTACTTCGCTCCCTGTTCCGCGCACCCTCGATACCTGGATAAAGCAGCTCGACAGCATCGCCTTGCCGGTGCCCGCGGTGGCGTATCAGCGCGTGCAGGCGGCATTGACCGACAGCCGCCGCTCGCTGCGCGATATTGCCGATCTCATGCAGGACAGCCCGGCGCTGGTGCTCAACGTTTTGCGCGAAGCCAACCTGAACAGCCCCGCCACGGCTCAGCCTGCGGAGAGTCTTGAAGTCGCCATCAACCGCCTGGGTCTGGCGCGTACCGAGGCGCTGCTGGCGCGGTTGCCGAGTGTCGATGCACGGGATATCCCCATGGCGCTGCGTCAGATACAGCTGATCAGTCAGCACGCCATGCAACAGGCTTACGGCCTGTTCGCCAATCAACTGGCCCGGCTGTGGCAGGACATCCATCTGGGCAGCCTCCTGTTTCTCTCGCCCCTCTGGCCGTTGGCGCTGGCCCACCCCAAACTGCTGGAAGAATGGGAATTGCGGGTTATCCACAAGGGCGAATCTGCCAAGACCGTGGAGCAGGCACTGTTTGGCGTGCGGCTGGTGCGTTTGTGTCAGGGGCTGGCGCAGCACTGGCGCTTGCCGATCTGGGTGACCCAGGGCTACGAACTGCTGACCTCCCAGCAACGCAATCTGGTGAAAGTGTTGCGCATCGCCCATAGCAACAACGACCCACTCAAGCAGCAACAGCAACTCGACGCCGATCTGCCGCTGCGGCGCTGGCTTAACCAGCCCGCCAATACAATTCTGCTGGCCAACGGCCTCGCGCTGTCGGCGCACCAGGCCTGGGACACGCCGCATAACCTGCGCTGGCAACTGCTGACCAGCCTGTATCTGCAACAGTCACTGGATCATCTCCAGCAGCAGGTTCACCAGAATGCGGCGGCCAGCGCTCGCCAGCATTCCGGCCCGGATATCTGGCACCCGGCGCAGGCTTTGCTTTGGCCGTGGAGTGCACGACGAGTACATAAAGGCTTGCTGCCTGCACCGCCCCCCTCGCCCGACGCCTTGCAGCTGTGGCGCAAGCACTGCGCCGATCTGTTGAAAGAGCCCGGCATTTTCATCAACGCGATACACCTGACCACCTGCGCCCGGGATGCATTGGTGGCGGCGGGCATGCAGCGAGTGGTGTTGCTGATGACCGATCGCAAGACCGACAGCCTGCGCGTGCATCAGATCGCAGGCGTGGACAAGTCGGCCGCTGCGTTGCTGGTGCCCTACAAAGACAGCACCGTGCTGCAACGCTTGCTCGCTCAACCCACGCAATTGCGCCTGACACCGGCCAACAACGCCCAGTTTTCGGCGCTGCTGCCGCCGCAGCTGCGCAATCTGTTCAGCGGCGAAAACCTGCTGATTCGCTCACTGGCCAGCAATGGCCGTGTGGTGATGATGGTGGTGGCTGATCAGGGCGGCGGACCGTTTTCCGAAGTGTCCGTCCAGGCGTTCGGAAAAACCGGTCAGTGCATCGAGAAAGCGCTGACCACCTTTAGCCATCGCAATGGCTGACGGCTGAGCTACAATTCGCAACCTTTTCGCGATCCGGAGACGCTAGATGTCTGCCTTTTCAAGCTTGCCGCTGGTCATCGAGCCCGCAGACCTGCAAGCACGCCTCAGCGCGCCAGAGCTGATTCTGGTCGACCTGACCAGCCCGGCCCGCTACGAGGCCGGCCACATTCCCGGCGCGCGATTCGTCGATCCGAAACGCACGCAACTGGGCCTGCCACCTGCGCCGGGACTGCTGCCCTCGCACAGCCATCTTGAAGCGTTGTTCGGCGAGCTGGGCCACAACCCCGATGCGGTGTACGTGGTCTACGACGACGAAGGCGGCGGTTGGGCCGGCCGCTTCATCTGGCTGCTCGACGTCATCGGACACAAAAAGTATCACTATATCGACGGTGGCCTGCTCGCCTGGCAGGCCGAAGGTCTGCCGCTGTCGTCAGAGGTGCCACAAGCAGTCGGCGGTCCGGTCTCGCTCACCTTGCACGACGAGCCCACGGCCACCCGCGAATACCTGCAAAGCCGCCTCGGCGCCGATGACCTGGCGATCTGGGACGCTCGCGCGCCAACTGAATATTCCGGCGAGAAAGTCGTCGCCGCCAAGGGAGGTCATATTCCCGGCGCCGTGAACTTCGAATGGACCGCCGGCATGGACCAGGCACGCCACCTGCGCATCCGCAAGGACATGCCGCAGATCCTCAAAGACCTGGGCATTACCCCGGAGAAAGAAATCATTACCCACTGCCAGACCCATCATCGTTCGGGCTTCACCTATCTGGTGGCCAAGGCACTGGGTTACCCGAGGGTCAAGGGCTACGCAGGCTCATGGGGCGAGTGGGGCAACCATCCGGACACCCCGGTCGAGAAATAATCGGCGCCCGACGTGGCATAGATCCGTATTCCCTTTTTCAAACGTTTTAGGAATCTTGATGAAACAGCGTCTGTTTATCCTTTTCCAGTATCTGCTTCCCCATCATCTGCTGTCGCAACTGGCGGGCTGCGTGGCCGAATGCCGCGTGCGCTGGTTCAAAAATGCCTTCACCCAATGGTTTGCGCGACGATACCAGGTCGACATGTCCCAGGCTCAGGTCGAGGACATCACCGGGTACCCGCACTTCAACGACTTCTTCACCCGCGCCCTCAAACCGGGCGCGCGTCCACTGGACCCAACGCCGGGCGCGATCCTTTCTCCTGCCGATGGCGCGGTCAGCCAACTGGGCCCAATTGAACACGGCCGCATCTTCCAGGCCAAAGGCCATAGCTACAGCGTACTGGAACTGCTCGGCGGCGATGCGCGCCTGTCCGCGCCGTTCATGGGTGGCGAATTCGCCACCGTTTACCTGTCGCCGAAGGACTATCACCGTGTTCACATGCCGCTCGCCGGCACACTGCGCGAGATGGTCTATGTGCCCGGCCGGCTGTTCTCGGTAAACCAGACCACAGCGGAAAACGTGCCGGAGCTGTTCGCCCGTAACGAACGCGTCGTGTGCCTGTTCGACACCGAACGCGGACCGATGGCCGTCGTGCTGGTCGGTGCCATGATCGTTGCCTCGATCGAAACCGTCTGGGCCGGTCTGGTCACGCCACCGAAGCGCGAGCTCAAGACTTTCCGTTACGACGAAGCCGCGCGCGCACCCATTCATCTGGAAAAAGGCGCCGAGCTGGGTCGCTTTAAACTGGGTTCTACGGCCATCGTGCTGTTCGGGCCCAATCAGGTGAAGTGGTCCGAGCTGCTGGCGGCCGGTTCTGCCGTTCAGATGGGTCAGGGCATCGCGCTGCCATTGCAGGCCTGATTCTTGCCTTAACTCTTACCCGAGAGGCGTGATGCTGTTTTTCTGGCGCGAACTGCTTTAAGCCGTCGCGCCACATCACGCTTAACCAGGGATTGCCGGGGCTGGGCGCAGGACAATGTGCCCAGGCTGCGACCGTTGCAGGATGCTGCTAAAGTCCAGTTGTCAGCGCTGTAGGAAACTTCGCTTTCAGTGGACGTAAACGTGCTCTTTTCGCTCGGCGAGGGTGCTTGCCCCCGGAGTTGGACGCCGCCGTTCAGTCCTGTCGTTGTTGGAGTTTGCCGGTCACATGAGTAATTTAAGTCTCCCACTGTTGTTGCGCGCACCTGTGCCGACGCAGTCGAGCCTGTCGTTCTGTGACGCGACGCCCAAAGACTTGAAGCGCTGGATCGCTACGCTGCCCAAGGCCAATCTCGGTGAAATGGCCCGCCAGCTCTATCAAGGGCTCGGCGAGCTGAACCAGTTGCTCACCCCCAGCGACAACCGCATACAGCTCCTTGAACTGCTTCGCCCGGAAGTTTTTTTCGTGTGCAAGCATCTGGAGCGTCACTTCCTGAACCAGTCCGTGGTTCTCGAAGAGCGTCCGCGCAAGGTCGCCAATCTGTGCCAGGCCCTGCAAAACCACCTCGCCATCGGCTACAAACAGATCATCGCGCGGGTGGCCGTCAAGCTCAGCAAAGACCGCATCGGCCTGCTGACCACCGCCCTTCAGCGCGCGCTCAGCTGCCTGAACGGCCCGCTGATCCGCGCCAATCAGCTTTACTGCCCGGTGCAGGACGGCCTGTGGCTTGAGCTGCACCAGATCTATCAGATCGCCCGCCAGCATCAGTTGCACAACGTGCCCGTCGCCGACAGCCTCGCCCACAACACCCAGGCGATGAGCGTTGAACAGACTTACGTCGTCGCGCTGCTGATGGGCTGCTCGCGCTGTAATCAGATGCGCCAGCACAACATCGGCAAGCTGGCAGAGGCGCTGGATGCGTGGAGCGCGATGGTTACGCTGCAGCAGCCGCTGGACAGCAAGAGCCTGTACGCCGTGTCTCCGGGTACTGACACGGCACCGCGCTACGCCGCGCTGTACGACGACGATCAGCGGCCGAACCTGCTCGGCATCGACCCCCGTCCTCTGTCGGCTGCTCTGGAACGCTACACCGAAACGCCTGTTGAAGAACGCTCGAAATCCGCGCTGAAAGTGCCGCCGGGGTTGTCCATCGACGTCCTCCAGCACCTTGCCGCCGCTTGGGGTGATGTGTCAGAACGTGCGTTTCAACGCACCCCGGGGCAAGGCACCCTCACCGTCTGCGTGGGCATGAGCGCTCTGCATTATTACGTCGGCGGCCAGCAGTCTTTCAGCGACCTGCTGCAAATGTCGACCCTGTCCAAAGTCGCCGAATACACGCTGCAGCCTTTGAAGCCGGCCAAGCATGATCCGTGGGCGCAGACGGCGGACGCGCAACGCAATGGCACGTCCGACAGCATGTTGCCGTTCGAGGAAATCGAATACAAACGTGATGACGCTGAAGGCAATGCGGCGTCCGACGGGCAAAAGAGTTTTCCAACGTACACGCTGCACATCGTCAATCACAGTCCGGGCGGCTACTGCCTGGCCTGGCCGAAGGAAGTCCCGGACCAGTTGCAGGCCGGTGAGATGATCGGCATTCAGGACCATGGGCACGGCTGGAGCATTGCGGTGGTCCGCTGGGTGCGGCAGGTCCGTGGCGGTGGCATGCAGATGGGTGTCGAACTCATAGCCCCTTTCGCCCAGGCATGTGGCATGCAACTGACCCGTGCCGAGCAGAGCAGTCAGTTTTTGCGCGCGTTGCTGTTGCCGGAAGTTCGCGCCATCGACGTGCCAGCGACGGTCATCGCTCCGCGCCTGCCGTTCGAGGACGGCTCCAAGGTGCTGATCAATACCAGTGGCGAACAGCGACGCGCGAGCCTGAGCAATCGTCGGGCGACGACGGGCAGCTACAACCAGTTTGAGTATCAGATTCTTGAAGGGCCGAAAAAGGTTGCGACGCCAGACGCCGGCGGCCCGGAGCAGGAATTCGATTCGCTGTGGACGGTGCTCTGAGCCATCGAGGCATCCGTTGCAGATGCCTCAACATTCACGCGTTTAAGCGCCGCGCCCTTCCCGGTCGCGGAACCCCAGCAAATACAGCACGCCGTCCAGGCCTAGCGTCGAGATAGCCTGTTTCGCTGACTGCTTGACCAGCGGCTTGGCGCGGAACGCCACACCCAGGCCGGCGATGGCGAGCATCGGCAGGTCATTGGCGCCATCGCCCACTGCGATGGTCTGCTCCAGACTCAACCCTTCTTTGCCCGCGAGTTCGCGCAGCAGATCGGCCTTGCGCTGGGCATCGACGATCGGCTCGATCGCGTTGCCCGTGCACTTGCCGTCTACCACTTCCAGCTCGTTGGCGAAGATGTAGTCGATGCCCAGTTTGGCCTGCAACTGGCGAGCGAAGTAGGTAAAACCGCCCGACAGGATCGCGGTCTTGTAACCCAGCCGCTTGAGTTCGGCGAACAGCGTTTCTGCGCCTTCGGTCAAACGCAACGAGGCGCCGATCTCGTCCAGCACCTTCACATCCAAGCCTTTGAGCAGCGCCAGTCGCTCTTTGAAACTGGCGCGGAAGTCCAGCTCGCCACGCATGGCGCGCTCGGTGATCTCCGACACGCGCTCGCCGACGCCGTGGGCCTTGGCCAGTTCGTCGATGACCTCGGCCTCGATCAGGGTCGAATCCATGTCGAACACTGCCAGACGCCGGTTGCGGCGGAACAATGAATCCTGCTGGAACGCGATATCAACGTTCAGCTCCTGGGCAACGTGAAGGAATTCGGCCTGCATCTGCTGGGGATCGACTGGCTCGCCGCGCACGGAAAACTCGATGCAACCCTTGCTCTTCTCGGTAGGCATGTCCAGCGGCATACGCCCGGAAAGACGGTCGATGCGGTCGATGTTCAAGCCATATTTGGCAGTGATCGCGCTGACCGTTTGCAGTTGCTCGGCGGTGACCTTACGGGTCAGCAGCGTCACGATGTGCCGCGCCTTGCCCTGACCGTCGACCCAGTGCTGATAATCAGCTTCGGACACGTGGGTAAAACGGACTTGCTGCCCCAGTTCGTCGACTGTCGCCTGCACGTTCTGGCGCACTGCCGCGCCTGCCTCGGTGTCGGGGATTTCGACCAGGAGGCCGAACGACAGAGCGTCGTGAATCACCGCCTGACCGATGTCGAGAATGTTCACGCCGCCTTGGGCCAGCACACCGGTGATGGCCGCAGTGAGACCCGGACGGTCTTCACCGGTGATGTTTATCAGGACGATTTCGCGCAAGGCGCACCCCCGCAGTGGAAAAAAACCGCATTCTACGCACTTTCAGTGACCGCCGGGCACAGCCAGCGCTTTGCCGCCACAGGGTCGCTCGCTATACTGCGCCCCAACTTCACCAAGAGAGCCGTGCTCAGTGAACCGGCCCACGCCAGTAAAAACCGATAATTTCTTCTTGCTGATCTTCCGGGCATTGCGTCACCGACGTGTACCGATTGCTTTGCGCATCGCCAGCCATAACGTGATCCTCGTCGCGCTGGCTCTGGTGATCTACGCCTGCGTCATGGGTTTGCAATTCAAGCAAGCTATGCACGAACAGGCCGACGCATTGGGGCAAGCCCTGACCACGCAGACTGCCACGTCCGCCACTGAACTGCTGGTGTCCAACGACATCCTCAGCCTCAACGTGCTGCTGGGCAATCTGGTGAAAAACCCGCTGGTGGCCCACGCGGCTATTTATAGCCCCGACAACCGCATTCTTGCCGAAGCCGGTCAGCGTCCGAAAAACGGCTTGCTGGGCGAGGCAGAAGGTCTCTACGAGATCAAGATCACCTTCCAGGACGTGGTCGCCGGCACGCTGCGCATCAGCCTGGACATGGCTCAGTTTCAACAGCCGCTGACCATCAGCCTCCAGAGCATGGCGATTCTGGCCGGGATCCTGCTGGCACTGGCGCTGGCCTTGAGCTTGCACCTGGGGCGCCATATCTCCACGCCGATGCTGCAACTGCGCATGTGGCTGCGCTACATCGATCCGTACACGCCGGCCACTGATCGTCAGGACGAGATCGGCGATCTGGCGCGCCAGCTGAAGACTTCCTACGCGCCGCCAGAACCGGAACCGGCTCCCATTCCCGAGCCTGCACAGGTCGATGAAGAAGACGACGCCTCCCCCGAGTTTGACAGCGGCGACCTGAACGACCCTGACTTCGACGACGCGCCAAAGCCACGCGCGACGGTGATCCCGGCGCGACGTATCGTCGCCGAGGAAGATGAAGACGACGAGGAGGAGGATCCGTTCGCGGACCTTCGCGATCACTCCCCCGCCGCGCCAAAGCCTGCGCCGCGTCCGATCCTTCCGGTCGTTCCATCGCAGCCGCAGTACAGCGCCGTGCTGGCCGTGCAGCTGGGTTCGCAGGAGCAACTTCGCCGCCTGCCGCGCACGCGTCTGACCGAATTGCTTGAGCGCTACCGTGACTGCATTGATCAAGCCGCTTCGCTCTACGACAGCGAGCTGCACACCCTGAACGACGGCAGTTCGCTGATGGTGTTCAGCACCCAGGACAGCGGCGATGACTACCTGACCAACGCCATCTGCTGTGGCGAGTTGCTACGTGCGTTGAGCCATGCGTTGCAGATCGAAGTCGCCGACAGCGGCATCACCTTGCAACTGCAGCTGGGCCTGACACTGGGCGAAGGCTTGCACGGCATGAACCAGATCGATCTGCTGCTGACCGAAACCGCCCAGGATGCCCTGGCCCTGTCGCAACACAGCCGCAACCTGCTGCTGGTGGAGCGCAAGATCAGCGAAGACCCGACCATTCGCCAGCGTGCACGTATCCGCCCGATCGCGAGCCCCGAAGGTGCCAGCTGCGTGGAGCGTCTGATGGAGCCGTATCCGTCAATGCTGGAGCGCCAACTGGCGCGCATGCACGAGGCGCGCAAGGTCTAAGCGTCAGCCACAAAAAAAGCCCGCATCGCTGCGGGCTTTTTTGTGGGCGCTGAGTCTAGAAGCGGAACACTTCCAGATCGGTGCGAATCGGTGATGCCATCGGGATCTTTGGCTTGTCCTGATCAGTCCGGGTTTTTGCCGGCGTTGCGGCCTTCTTCGGCACGTCTGCCACATACGGCTGGCTGGCGATAGGCTTGACCGCGACGCTCAGCTTGTCCGCCAGGCGTTGCAGCAGAATCCCTTGAGCCTTGACCTGCGCAGCTGAAGAGCCTGCATGTGGCTCTTCCAGGTGAACCAGCTTGCTGTCGCGCACATTGCCGCGACGGTCGAGCAAGCGCCACTGAGCATCCAGTACCGCCGGCTGCTTCTCGCCTGAATCCAGGCGGGTGATGGACAACACCACCTGGACATCCGGCGTGAAGTTGGCAGCGGCCGGCGCCATCACCACGCGTTGACTGTCGAGCTTCCAGGCGAGCTGGCGCAGCAGCAGTTGATCGATATCGGCAGACAGACTGCCCGCCCAGCGACCGTCGGTGGACGCCTTGAGGCTGCCGTCCGGTTGCCGCTGTAATAATGTTTCACGTTGCAGATAGTCAGCAATCGCCACAGGGCCCAGTAAAACGGCGACCCCGCCGGTATATTTCGGTTGCCCAGGATCGCCGCTGTCCAACTGATAGAGCGACGTGGGCTGATGAACGCTGCAACCGGCCAAACCCAGAACGCCGGTCAACAACAGCACACAGGGAACACGTAGAAAATTCATCATCCCTTCCAAGTGAACGCCGTGTAACGCGTCCACGCTGTTAAATACTTTGAAAACATGAAGGCATTCCGCCATGGCGGCGCCAGAGGACGTCATATCATCCGTGAATATGCGCGTTGACTCCAGCGATTCTGCGTCGCTCTCGTGACGAAACGAAGAGCGACCGCCGAACCAACCGTTTTAGCCCGCGGTTTCCACCAACAGCGCATCGACGCGCTGGAAACCACGCGGCAGTTTGTTGCCCCGTCGTCCACGTTCACCTTTGTAGTGCTCCAGATCGTCGGGCTTGAGCGACAGATTGCGCTTGCCCGCCTGCAGCACCAGCGTGGCGCCGTCGGGAACTACGGCCAGATCAGTCACGTACTCTTCCCGACTGGCAACGCGCTCGCCCGGAATGCCAATGATCTTGTTGCCTTTGCCCTTGCCCAGCTGCGGCAGATCGCTGATTTTGAACACCAGCAAACGGCCTTCGGTGGTCACGGCGGCGAGCCAGTTCTGCTCGCGATCGGGCACTGGACGCGGCAGGATCACCTTCGCCCCGGCCGGCAAACTCAGCAACGCCTTGCCGGCCTTGTTCTTGGCCTGCAGGTCTTCGCCCTTGACCACGAAACCGTAGCCGGCGTCGGACGCCACCACATACAGCGAATCGTCTTCCGGCATCAGCACACATTCGAAAGTCGCACCGGGCGGCGGCGTCAAACGACCGGTCAGCGGTTCGCCTTGGCCACGGGCCGATGGCAAGGTGTGCGACGGCACCGAATAACTGCGACCGGTGGAGTCGATAAACACCGCAAACTGGTTGGAACGACCCGGCGCCAGGGCCTTGAAGCCATCCCCGGCCTTGTAAGAGAGCCCAGTGGCGTCGATTTCATGACCTTTGGCGGAGCGAACCCAGCCTTTTTCCGACAACACGACCGTAACCTTCTCGTTCGGCAGCAGATCGTGTTCGGTCAGGGCTTTGGCTTCGGTACGCTCGACGATAGGCGAACGACGGTCGTCGCCATAGGTTTCGGCATCCTTGATCAGCTCGGTGCGTACCAGTTTCTTCAGCTTGGCCTCGCTGCCCAACAGGGCTTGCAGCTTGGCTTGTTCCTTGAGCAATTCATCCTGCTCGGCGCGCAACTTCATTTCTTCCAGTCGCGCCAACTGACGCAAACGGGTGTCGAGAATGTAATCAGCCTGGATTTCGCTCAGGGCGAAACGCGCGATCAGCGCGGCTTTCGGGTGCTCCTCGGTGCGGATGATGTGAATCACTTCATCCAGGTTGAGGTAAGCGATCAACAAACCATCCAACAGGTGCAAGCGACGCTCAACCTTGTCGAGGCGGAATTGCAGGCGGCGACGCACGGTCTGTACCCGGAACTCCAACCATTCGACCAGCAGTGCGCGCAGGTTTTTCAGCTGCGGCTTGCCGTCCAGGCCAATGATGTTGATGTTGACCCTGTAGCTCGACTCCAGGTCGGTGCTGGCGAACAGGTGTTGCATCAGCGCATCGTGGTCGAAATGCTTGCGGGCGCCCGGGATGATCACGATCCGGCATGGGTTTTCGTGGTCGGATTCGTCACGCAGGTCAGCGATCTGCGGAGCCTTGGACGGCTTGGCCTGCATCATCGCCGCGATCTGCTCCAGCACCTTGGCACCGGACACCTGATGCGGCAGCGCGGTGACAATGATGTCGCCGTCTTCGATGTGGTACACGGCGCGCATACGCACCGAGCCCTTGCCGGTTTCGTACATTTTCAGCAGGTCGGCGCGGGGCGTGATGATTTCCGCTTCGGTCGGGTAGTCCGGGCCCTGGATGTGCTCACAGAGCTGTTCGACCGTTGCCTTGGGCTCATCGAGCAAACGCACACAGGCTGTCGCGACTTCACGCAGGTTGTGCGGCGGTACGTCGGTGGCCATGCCCACGGCGATGCCGGTGGTGCCATTGAGCAGAATGTTCGGCAGGCGGGCGGGCAAAACAGCGGGCTCGTCCAGCGTGCCGTCGAAGTTCGGCACCCAGTCCGCGGTGCCCTGCCCCAGTTCGGAAAGCAGCACTTCGGAGTAACGCGACAGACGCGCTTCGGTGTAGCGCATGGCCGCGAATGACTTGGGATCGTCCGGCGCACCCCAGTTACCCTGGCCGTCGACCAACGTGTAGCGATAGCTGAAGGGCTGCGCCATCAGCACCATGGCTTCGTAGCAGGCCGAGTCGCCGTGGGGGTGAAACTTGCCGAGCACGTCACCGACGGTACGTGCCGACTTCTTGTGCTTGGCGTCGGCGTCCAGGCCCAGCTCGCTCATCGCGTAGACGATGCGTCGCTGCACAGGCTTCAGGCCATCACCGATATGCGGCAACGCCCGGTCCATGATCACGTACATGGAATAGTTGAGATAGGCCTGTTCGGTGAAGTCAGCCAGCGATCGGCGTTCTACGCCATCCAGGCTGAGGTCAAGGGAGTCGCTCATGCGGGCCTCATCATTTTGTCGTCTGGCGCAGCAACAATGTGCCGCCGCGCTGTGTGAATTCGAGTTGTTTCACGGCGCTCATGCCCAGCAGCACCTGTTCACCGTCCAGACCGGGCACCACCAGGGCGCGCACGTTGTTCAGGACGATGTCGCCAATCTGCAACCGTTGCAGAGTGGTCCGGAACGCGTCTGTGCGTCCGTTGGCCGTGCTCACCTGAACGCGCTCGCCGCGCTCAAGGCGCAGCGTCTGCGCGACGCTCTCCGGCACGGCGACATTGGTCGCGCCGGTGTCGAGCATGAACTGCACGGGGCGGGTATTGATCTGCCCGGTCATGACGAAATGCCCGTCACGATTGCTCGCCAGTGTCACCTCGACATAGCCGTCCCCATGTTCGGAGGCGACGATGGTATTCGGATTTTCCTGCCGCTGCTCCCACTCGCCAAAAAACCGCGTCGCCAGAAACAGCGCCGCCGCCCAGGCGATGATCATCATCAGCCGCCCGGCGCGTTTGCCGGGGAGTGCCTGGGTCAAGGCTTGCCGCTCCAGCCACCCTCGGGCGCGGCAAAGCGCCAGACGACGGGACGTTTTTCGCCATCGGCGCGGGCACCGAAGTTGTTGTCCGTACCGACCCACGCGCCTTTCTCGTCAACGATCAGCGCTTCGGTCAGGCCGTATTTCTGGTCGTACAGCCGGTTAGGCTGCAGCGCCTCTTTGGCGAACGACCAGCAGGTTTCCAGCTGACCTGTCGCCAGCGTCCGGCGGCAGATGCGGTAAGCCGCGCGCTCCAGGGTGTACAGCTTGCCCTTGTACAGCGAGATGTCGGAATAATCCTTGGAGACCGCCTTGCCACCCAGCTCAGGCGGCAAAATGTCATTGCCCGAGTCGACTCTCAGGATGCAACTGGCATCACAGGCCCAGCCGTCCTTGCCAAGCCTGGCGGTCAGCAGGCCACGCTTGTCACGCTCGGCGGCGAGCCATAGTTGATCGCCTGCCGGGTTGACCGCGATGCCTTCGAAGATGGCGTTGAAATGCTGCAGCATCCCGGCCGACTGCGCTTCCTCGACGACCTTTTTGGGCAGATCCAGCCAGACCGGCGCGCCTTCGACTGGCACCTTCAGCACGGCGGCATAGGCTTCGCTGACGAGGTAACGGTTGCCCGCTGCGTCGCAACTCACACCTTCAAAGTCCAGATCACCGCCACGAATCAGCGCCGAGGCTTTGGCCATGCTGCGCAGGGTAGCGGACAAGCCGCTGTCCGGGATCGGCGGGACTTCCAGTGTCTGTGCCTTGGCTTTCCAGACCGTTGCCGAGGTGTCGAGGCTATAAAGCAGGGTGTCGTCGCGGTCCGAAACGGTCCACAGCACGCCGTTGCAGGACGCAAGGCCGGACAGGTTGCCGCCGATCATGTCATCCACCGGATGCTCCGACAGCAGCTTGAGCTCGGGCAATGGCGCAGCGAAAACAGGCGTGACGACCAATAACAGCGCTGCAAACCAGCCCCGCATCAGACCAGCACCTCGGCCAGATTGCCTTTGGATTCGAGCCAGCTCTTGCGGTCGCCCGCGCGTTTCTTGGCCAGCAGCATGTCCATCATTTCCGACGTGGCTGTGAAGTCATCCAGGGTCAACTGCACCAGTCGACGGGTGTTCGGGTCCATGGTGGTTTCGCGCAACTGCGGCGGGTTCATCTCACCCAGGCCTTTGAATCGGGTGACCTGCGGCTTGCCGCGCTTCTTCTCGGCCACGAGTCGGTCGAGAATGCCGTCGCGTTCGGCTTCGTCCAGTGCGTAATAAATGTCTTTGCCCAGGTCGATGCGGTACAGCGGCGGCATGGCAACGTAGACGTGACCGGCATCCACCAGCGGGCGGAAATGCTGAACGAACAAGGCACACAGCAGCGTCGCGATGTGCAGGCCGTCGGAGTCGGCGTCGGCCAGAATGCAGATTTTGCCGTACCGCAGCTGGCTGATGTCTGCAGCCCCCGGGTCGACCCCGATCGCCACGGCGATGTTGTGCACTTCCTGGCTGGCAAGCACTTCGCCGCCGTCGACTTCCCAAGTGTTCAGGATCTTCCCGCGCAACGGCAGGATGGCCTGAAATTCCTTGTCCCGCGCCTGTTTGGCGGAGCCGCCAGCGGAGTCACCTTCGACCAGGAACAGCTCGGAGCGCATCGGATCCTGACCCGCGCAATCCGCCAGCTTGCCCGGCAGTGCCGGGCCTGACGTGATGCGTTTGCGCTCGACCTTCTTGCTCGCCTTCAGACGACGACCGGCGTTGCTGATCGCCAGTTCAGCCAGTTGCATGCCCATTTCCGGGTGCGCATTGAGCCACAGGCTGAAAGCATCCTTGACCACACCGGAGACGAACGCCGCCGCCTCGCGGGACGACAGCCGCTCTTTGGTCTGGCCGGAGAATTGTGGCTCCTGCATCTTCATCGACAGCACGAAAGCGATGCGCTCCCAGACGTCTTCGGGTGCCAGCTTCACGCCGCGCGGCAGCAGATTACGGAACTCACAGAAGTCACGCATCGCGTCCAGCAGGCCCTGACGGAGCCCGTTGACGTGGGTGCCGCCCTGGGCGGTGGGGATCAGGTTGACGTAGCTTTCCTGAACGCTGTCGCCACCCTCGGGTAACCACAGCAGCGCCCAGTCGACGGCCTCCTTGTTGCCCGCGAACACGCCGCAGAACGGCTCATCGGGCAGGCGCAGAAAGTCAGACACCGAATCCTGCAGGTACGAACGCAGGCCGTCCTCGTAATGCCACTCGACTTTCTCGCCGGTGCCTTTGTCTTCGAAACTGACCAGCAGGCCCGGGCACAGAACGGCCTTGGCCTTGAGCACGTGCTTGAGGCGGCTGACCGAGAATTTCGGGGTGTCGAAGTATTTGGGGTCCGGCGCGAAGTACACGCTGGTGCCGGTGTTGCGCTTGCCGACGGTGCCAACCACGGCCAGTTCGCTGGCCTTGTAACCGTCAGCGAAGGACATTTCATATTCGTTGCCATCGCGCTTGACCCGCACCCGAACCTGGGTAGAAAGCGCGTTGACCACGGAAATCCCGACGCCGTGCAGACCGCCTGAGAACTGGTAGTTCTTGTTGGAGAACTTGCCGCCGGCGTGGAGCTTGGTGAGGATCAGCTCGACGCCCGACACGCCCTCTTCCGGGTGGATGTCCACGGGCATGCCGCGACCATCGTCGGAGACTTCCAGCGAGTTGTCGGCGTGCAGAATGACCTGCACGGATCGGGCGTGGCCTGCCAGCGCTTCGTCGACACTGTTGTCGATGACTTCCTGCGCCAGGTGATTGGGGCGTGAGGTGTCGGTGTACATGCCCGGCCGTTTGCGGACCGGGTCGAGGCCCGAGAGGACTTCGATGGCGTCTGCGTTATAAGAGCTAGCGCTGGGATTGGCCATGGGGTCTCGTCATCAAGTCGTTCATGAAATTTCGGAGTAGCACTGGTTTTACAAGACTGTTCTACATATTTGTTGCAGCAATGGCTCAGGTCAGAGCCCGCTCAAATCAACGCCCTGGAGCAAGGCGGGAGCGAACCCGGCAAAGCTCAACAGCGCTGGTATTTTTGCAGCGAAGCCCTGAAAGCCATGATCGCCGCCTGCTTCGATGCGCAATGCACAGGCCCGATAGAAGATCTGGGCGCGGCGGTAATCCAGCGTTTCGTCGCCCGTTTGCAGCCACACCTGAATACGCTGCGGATCCTGTGGAGCAGGCACTTCCAGCTCGGCCAGCGCCGTCACGTGGTCGTGCGTCAGCTCCCAGCTCTCGCCGGTATAAAGGTTTTGTTGGGTGCCGAGAAAACCATCGAAGAGCTGATGCGGATTGACCGCCGGGTTGATCAGCACAGCCTTGAGGCCGTAGCGCTCAGCCAGGTGAGTCGCATAGTAGCCGCCGAGCGAGCTGCCGACCAGCAGCGGCCGGCCGAGCTCCTCGATCGCGGCCTCCAACTGAACCAGCGCCTGCCGCGGATGATGATGCAGCTCGGGCACGCGCACGTATTCGCTCAAACCCAAACGTGCCATCAGCGTCGTCAGCTGTGTGGCTTTCTGCGACTTGGCCGAGCTGTTCAAGCCGTGAATATAAAGAAGCGTCGATTGATCCTGGTCCACGCAGTTGCCTCCCAAACGGCAATCGATACATCCCGGACGGGCTGGCCTGTCGGCGCTCATCAGGGCAAAGCCACGCAGTTTACAGGGTCAACTGCGTAAAGACTCGCCTGTTGATGAATCGCTGCACATCAAGGAAATGTCTTTCAATAGCCCGCGCCGTTGATGTCGACGTCGAACAGGTCGGGGGCGATGCGTGAAACACCGGTTTCGATCCGGCCATCATTGTGAAGACGCAGCCAGCGATAGCCGGGCGCAAGGTCGTCGAGCCCGAAATCCACGCTGTTCGGCGCGAACTGGATGCAGGTTGAAGGCGAAGCCATTAGCCGCACGCCGTCGCGAAGCTGATCGAACTCCTGATGCACATGCCCCCAGAGCACCGCACGCACCTGAGGAAACCGATCCAGCACCGAAAAAAGCGCCTCGGGATTGCGCAAACCGATGGGCTCCATCCATGCCGCCCCGATGGGTACCGGATGATGATGCAGGCACACCAGATGATGCCGCTCCGGCGCTTCGCTCAAGGCCTGAGCGAGCAATTGAAGCTGACCGTCTTGCAGATAGCCGGGGACAGACCCTGAAACAGCAGAATCAAGCAAAGTGATCCGCCAGTGACCGATATCGACGACAGGTTCGAGAAAGTCGCTGTTCTGCGCAGCAATCGCCATCTCCCTCAGCTCGTCGTGATTCCCCGGAATCCAGCGCGCGGGCGCATTCAGGCGATCACTCGCGTCGCGAAACGCTTGATACGACTCGACCGTGCCGTCCTGAGACAAGTCACCGGTAGCCAGCACCAGATCGATCGCCGGCTGCTCGCTCAGCACAAGCTCGACCACCGCATCCAGACTGGCCCGCGTGGGCATGCCCAGCAGCGCCCCGTCCGCTTCGGCGAACAGATGACTGTCGGTCAGTTGAACGACCAACACGGATGAGGAATGAGAGGATGCGCTCGACAATGGCCATCTCCTTGAGCGGATGTGGCCGGATTATGGTGTGAGATCGGTGCGGCGGCAAACCTGGAAAGAGGGCCTGGTTCTCATCTGCGCACAGAACGTCCGGCCGCAGCGTCGCGCCGTCTCAGCGAACCGCCTCAAACTCATGCCCGCAGGCCAGGCAATGGCTCAGCCATTCACCTAGAAACACGTTGAGCTGGGCCTTTTCATCGGGCTGGTGCATGTCGGCGTTGGGATAGGGATAGATGCCCTGAAAGCGGCGTGCATGTTCGGCGCCGATGACTTCGGCCATGCGGGCGTCGTGGTAGACCTGCACTTCGAGCACGGGCACCGGCAGCCACGGCAGGCTGTGTTCCTGGCGCACTTGCAGCGTGGTGGTGTAGGGGCAATCGAGGATGACCTCGACCGCCAGCACGCCCAGCATCTGGTCGCCCTGGGTCACGGCGACCCGGCGTGAGCGTTGTTGATTGCGCATATCGGGCAGCAAACGCATCAAGCGCACGTAGTTCGCCTCGCAGGCAGCTTGCAGCCCGGCGAGGTCGACACGGTAGCGCTCGCGCAGAAGATTCACGACCATAGCCCCCTTACTTCGGCGCGATTGAGCGCCAGCCATTGCATGGCAATGATAGTTGCGGCGTTGACGATGCGCCCGTCTTTGACGGCTTGCATCGCGTCGTCGAATGACCAGACCGAAACCCGGATATCCTCGGCTTCTTCGACCAGCCCGTGCAGCCCACCTGCCCCCTCGCTGTCGCACTTGCCCAGGTACAAGTGCACGAACTCGTTGCTGCCGCCCGGCGATGGAAAGTATTTGGTGATCGGCCAAAGGGCGTTGAACGTTAGCCCAGCTTCCTCTTGTCCCTCGCGGTGAGCAACCTCCTCGGGCTCCTCTTTTTTATCGATCAGGCCGGCGACCATTTCGATAAGCCAGGGGTTTTCATGCTTGCCGATGACGCCGACGCGGAACTGCTCGATGAGCACGACTTCATCGCGTTTGGCGTCGTAGGGCAGCACGCAGACCGCATCGTGGCGAACGAACAGTTCGCGCTTGATTTCCGGGCCCATGCCGCCCGCGAACAATTCGTGGCGCAACTGAAGACGGTCGAGCTGGTAAAACCCTTTGAAGCAGGTCTCACGGTGTTTAATTTCGTAATTCGTCGGCGTCGATCTGTTGCTATCCGTCATAGATTTCTCACTGCTTGAGCACTGTGTCCGGGCCCATCCTAACGCGCTGTGGTGCGGGATGCAGCCCTTTGAGTTCGCAAAACCGGTCACCGGGGTAGACGACTGCCGGGGAAAGCACTCTAATCCGCCCGATGGCGAACTGATTGCGCCACCCACAGTCGAAGGACCTTGCCGTTACCTACCACGTGACGCCCCCTTATGCCGATGCCAAGGATCAACATGTCTTTTCTGAAGATCATTTCACTGGCCTGCGTGGCCCTGATTTTGGGCGCCTGCCAAAGCCTGTTCCAACCCAATCTGCGCAGTCCGCTGACCGTTCAGCGTGACGCCTCCGAGCTGATCAAGCCCGGCTGCACCACCGATGATTGCCCGCTGGTAAACATCGACACCGTGCATTTCCCCGATGAGCCGAAACTTGACGAGATCGTCCAGCGCACCCTGCTGCAACTGACCCGCAGCGACAGCGATGGTCCGGTGCCGCCAACGCTGAAGGCGTATCAGGAGCAATACCTGAGCCGCGCGCCAGCGCGCAACAGCAGCTACCTGCAGGCCAAAGTACGTGAGCAGCATGACGGAATCGTGGTCGTCGAGCTGTCCAGCTACGTTGATTCAGGCACTGGTCAGGGCAATCCGGGGCGGGCGTTCATCAACTATTCCCGCCAGCAGCAGCGCGTGCTGACGCTGGCCGACATGCTGATCCCGGGTCAGGAAGCTGCATTCTGGGACAAGGCCCGCTTGGCGCATCAGGCCTGGCTGATCAGCAGCAAGCTGGACAAGGACACCGAGTTCCAGAACATGTGGCCTTTCAAGCAAACTTCCAACATTGCTCTGACGTACGGTGCGGTGATTCTCAAGTACCCGGTGACAACCATCGCCCCCTACGCCATGGGCCACATCGAGCTGAAGATTCCGTACCCGCAGCTGAACGGCATCATCAAGCCTGAGCTGTTTCCGGGTCGGAGCTGATCGGTAGAACCTGGGCCGGCGCTCGAAAAGGCGCCGGCTTTATCTTGTAACGCCCTCTCTTGCAAACGCCTCATTCAAATAACTCTTATACCTCGCCACTTCCTACATACACTTTCCCACCCGCAAATTAATACTTTAAACACATACACTTCCCGACCTCTCGAATATTAAACTTCTTGTTTATTGACGCAATCCTGACTTAATAATTAAGTTCCGCCCTGAACTTTTTGAAACTGTCAGGGAGACGGGATGCGCTTATGGAATATCCTGCCGTCATGGTTTGATATTGAAGACCGGCTAAGAGATGAAATCAACAGCAGAGGCCAAGGTCACTTCAGAAGTCATCTGAATGAACAGGCGCTTTCGATCGAACTTGTATTGCGTCGTGTCGACAACATCAGAACTGCTTTTTACCGCGCCGAATTTGAAGCCATCGCATTACTGCGACAGCGATTCGCAGACCTCGACATATCCGAAGTGCTGTTTGATCTGATAGGCGTCGTCGGCGACATGGCGATGATCATTGTGGGGAGCGTCCTGGCCGGAGGCGCGATGGGTGCGGGGGTCGGCGCTCTGGCGGGAGGCATAGGCGCGGGGCCCGGCGCATTCGCTGGAATGGCGATCGGGTTGCAAGCCAGCAGCTGGATTCTCGGCGTGCTTGGGCTGGCATCGGTCGCCGAGTTTTTCGTAAAAGGCCTGCCTGCGCTGCTGGACCACTACGTGCGCGGTATCCAGGTCGCTTGGGACGGGGCCCGAGGCAACGATGGGCTAAACCCGATTTCACAGGACGACCCGTGGGTGGTCGACCAAGCGGCCCACCACATCGCCCGCGGGCACACGGAAGTGGTGATCCTGCTGCTCGGCGCGGTGGTTGAGTACCTGACCCGAGGGCGCGGCAACATGGCGCTACTCGCCGGTCAGATGCGCGCCAGCAGCAAAGGCGCGCGGCTGGCGCAGTGGATGGTCAAGCATGAAGAGGGGCTGAAAAAGCACCCTGGTCTACAGCCCGCCCAGCCTCGAACGGCGGACCCGATGACACCGGAAGCGCCGCCCGGCACGCATCGGGAAACCGATGAGCCAGGCGTGAAGAAACCGCTGGGCATGCCGGAATACAAGGTGCCATGCTTTAACGCGAGCAACCTGCACTACAGCAAAATTCCCGAGTTCGACCGGCAACTGGTGGGGCAGGAACGAGGGCTGAATGATCTGACCGTGGATGAGTATTTGCGGGGGCGGGAGGCGTTCAAGGCAGGGGATAAGGTTAGGGATCCAAGGGTGGGGAAACAGGCGCGCATGCAACTGAGTGACAGGCTTATAGACGATCTGATGAACGAGCTGAGAGCTCAAGGAATGCCCCTCGAACAAGCAAGCAGCGAAGCAGAGAGACTGGCCAATGAAAAAATGCGCACGCTAGCAGCTCTTCACAACCCGGATTTGTTCGCAGGTGGAAAGGACGTCATATCGGACTTCGGGGATAGGGGAGTTAATTCAAGTATCGGAGCTCAGTGGCGTGGTCGCATAGACAGATTAGACCAAGCTGTGATGAGTGTTAGCGCGGCGAATCGACACACTATTAAAGTAAACGCGACGCTAATTCGCTGTAAATAGGAGGTCATATGGAAGATTACTTTGCTTACTTTCTAAAAAGAATGGGACCATCTACCCACCGAAGAGAAGTGCCTCTCTCTACCGTTGAAAAATACAAAGATAAACTTCCATCAATGTTGATTTCTCATTGGGCAAGGTACGGTTGGAGCGGTTACGGTAACGGCATATTCTGGACGGTTAACCCTTCCGAGTACGCTACGCTGATCGCCGATTGGCTGGAGCATTCGGGAATTGAAGAGCCTTGTACATTTCACGTTATCGCGAGAAGCGCTTTTGGTGACTTGTATTTGTGGCAAGAGAAGACAGGGAGTCGACTGACGATTTGCGCAGCGTACGCACGTTATTTGTACAGCAAAGCTAATTCGCAAACTCGCGACCCAGACATCAGCGTGGAATCCTTCTTCGCGGCAAAAAAGCCAGAGAACAACGATTTTGAAGGGCTCTTCCAGGGGGCACTGAAAACACTTGGTCCACTACAACCCGACGAAATGTACGGCTTCGTCCCTGCTCTCGCACTCGGCGGCACAGCCGATTTGAGGCATCTGCAGCGGATTAAAACAATCGAGCATTTGACCTTCTTGTCCCAGCTTTCACCGCTGACGGACTGGGGATTTCCGGATCTCGATACCCTTTGATCACCCCACAAGACATGGGCTTAAGCCTTGACTCAGGATTACGACAGCGAGTCAGCCTAGAGCCATCTGCACCCAGACGAGCGATATCACATGGAAGAATATTACGAGTATTTCCTCGAGAAGCTGGGGCCAGCTTCGGGGCAAAGAGAGGTACCTCTCTCTTCGCTGAACAAATACGCAGATAAGCTCCCCGAACAACTACTGAAACAGTGGCGCGAATATGGCTGGAGCGGCTATGCCGAGGGGCTGTTCTGGACCGTTAATCCAGAGGAGTACCAGGAACTGGTTCGTGCATGGCTGGATGATTCGGGAATACCCGATGCCGGCTTTTATCACACCATCGCCAGAAGTGCTTTCGGCGATCTTTATCTTTGGCATGAGAAGACTGGGAATTGGCTGGACGTAACGGCCCCTTACGCACGCTTTCATAAAACCCAAGAGGTGGTGCGAAGCGATGAGTTCGACGACGAAATCGCGCTATTTTTTGCAAGTCGAGATCGGGAGTCCAATGATCTTGACGACCTCTTCCAACAAGCTTTAAAAAAACTCGGCCCGCTAAAGCCCGATGAAATGTACGGCTTCGTCCCAGCTCTCGCCCTCGGCGGCCCCGCCGATCTAAAGCATCTACAGAAGGTCAAAACCATCGAGCACCTCACTTTCCTGTCCCAACTCGCGCCGCTGACGGATTGGGGATTCCCGGACCTCGATACGCTTTGAGCCACACGCCGGCATTGAGCCTGGTTTTTCTATTCCAGGTCCAGATCGCTGAGTTAATGCCGCACATCGGCCTCGAATGCAGGTGGCTGCCCGCGGGCCAATACCCACTGCAATACACCCGCCACAACGAGCGCTGGCAGCGTTGCACCGATGTCCGGATACAGGTTCGCCAGCAGATGGTAAGTGCAGATCCCGCCGATCCACGCCAGTAGCGTCATCCAGCGCAAGCCCGCTGTCGCAACGCCGTGACGACGGCGACGCAGGACGAAGTGATCCACCAGCACCACGCCGAATAGCGGTGCAAACACGGAAGCGATCATCAGCAGGAAGTTCTGGTACTGCGCCAGCGGCGCCAAGCAGGCGATCAGCGTGCAGATGACGCCAATGGCCAGCGCCAGGTGTTCGACTTTGGCCTTCAGCAGAAGGCCGCTCGACACGGCAGCGGAGTGAATGTCGGCGAACGCGTTTTCCGATTCGTCCAGCAGGATCAGCAACAACGGAATGCCCATCCCCGCACCCGCGAGCGCCAGCAACAGCGCATTGGCTTCACCACTCGGCGCGAAGGCCAGGGTGTACGCCACGCCAAGGGACATCAGCCAGAAATTGCCGATGAAGAAGCCCAGCGCTGTGCCGCCGAACACGCCGGCGGCGCGCTTGCCGAACCGCGAGTAGTCCGCAATCAGCGGCAGCCACGACAGCGGCATCGCGATAGCAATATCGAAACCCACGGCAAACGGCATCGAGCCATCTCCCGTCCGCGACCACAGGGCCGTCAAATCAGCCTTGCTGAACAGATTGAACGTCAGCCAGGCGCACGCGGCCAAGAGCAGCCAGATGCCCCATTTGCGCAGGATTTGCCGAACGAAGGCCAAAGGGCCACTCACCGCCAGCAAGGTCGCGAGGGCACCGAAGACGATTGTCCAGAGCATCGGGCTGGCCCAGAGGCTGCCTTCGGAAAAGGCGCCCGCGCCCAACAGGCTGGCGGCGTCGCGCATGACGATGATTTCGAACGAGCCCCAGCCCACCAGTTGCAGCAGATTGAGAATCGCCGGAACGCCTGCGCCTTTGCTGCCGAGGCTGAGCTTGAGCGCCGCCATCGATGACAGGCCGGTGTCACTGCCAATCACGCCAACCGCGGCGAGCAGCAAAACGCCCACCAGTGTGCCGAGCAGGATCGCCAGCATCGAGCCGGACATGCCCAATCCCGGCGCAAGCAACGCGCCGGTCTGCAGGACCATGAGGCCGATGCCGAGGGAAAACCACAGAGAGAACAGATCGCGCCCGCCAAAAACCCGCTTGGCAGCGGGCACGGGGGCGTCGGGTGAATAGGTGCCGGGTGTGTTCACTTTTGTGTCTCGCTGAAACTTATGGTTGATCGTACCCATGCTCTGCGTGGGCACGCATACCTGGATGCTCTGCGTCCTGAGTGACGCAGAGCGTCAGGGGCGGCATTACCACGCAGAGCGTGGGAACGATCGCGGCCTGCTTTTCCTTGCAACTTGTGACTTGCCGCTTGCCGCTCAGACTTTCTTATAAAGCTGACTGCCTTCCTGCCTGAACCGCTCGGCCTGTTCGCGCATGCCTTCGTCCACCGACACGTCCACCGCGCCGATCTTCTGGTTGGCGGCGTACTCGCGAACTTCCTGAGTGATCTTCATCGAGCAGAACTTCGGCCCGCACATGGAGCAGAAATGCGCGACCTTGGCGGAGTCTTTCGGCAGCGTCTCGTCGTGGTAAGCGCGCGCGGTGTCCGGGTCCAGCCCGAGGTTGAACTGGTCTTCCCAGCGGAATTCAAACCGCGCCTTGCTCAGCGCGTTGTCACGAATCTGCGCACCGGGATGCCCTTTCGCGAGGTCTGCAGCATGGGCGGCGATCTTGTAGGTAATGATCCCGGTCTTGACGTCGTCCTTGTTCGGCAATCCCAAGTGTTCCTTGGGCGTGACGTAGCAGAGCATCGCGCAGCCAAACCAGCCGATCATGGCCGCGCCGATGCCCGACGTGATGTGGTCGTAACCCGGTGCGATGTCAGTGGTCAGCGGGCCGAGCGTATAGAACGGCGCCTCGTCGCAGCACTCGAGCTGCTTGTCCATGTTCTCTTTGATCAACTGCATCGGCACGTGGCCCGGGCCTTCGATCATGCATTGCACGTCGTGTTTCCAGGCGATCTTGGTCAGCTCGCCGAGGGTCTCCAGCTCGCCGAACTGCGCTTCGTCGTTGGCGTCGGCAATCGACCCCGGACGCAGGCCGTCGCCCAGGGAGAAGCTGACGTCATAAGCCTTCATGATTTCGCAGATGTCGTCGAAATGGGTGTAGAGGAAGTTTTCCTTGTGATGGGCCAGGCACCATTTGGCCATGATCGAACCGCCACGGCTGACGATCCCGGTCACGCGCTTGGCGGTCAGCGGCACGTAACGCAGCAGTACACCGGCGTGAATGGTGAAATAGTCGACGCCCTGCTCCGCCTGCTCGATCAGCGTGTCGCGGAACAGCTCCCACGTCAGGTCTTCGGCCGCGCCACCGACCTTTTCCAGCGCCTGATAGATCGGCACGGTGCCGATGGGCACCGGCGAATTGCGGATGATCCACTCGCGGGTTTCGTGAATGTGCTTGCCGGTGGACAGGTCCATGACCGTGTCCGAACCCCAGCGAATGCCCCAGGTCAGTTTCGCCACTTCTTCTTCGATGGACGAACCCAGCGCGCTGTTGCCGATGTTGCCGTTGATCTTCACCAGAAAGTTGCGCCCGATAATCATCGGCTCGAGCTCAACGTGGTTGATGTTGGCAGGGATGATCGCGCGACCGCGGGCGATTTCTTCGCGCACGAACTCAGGGGTGATCTCTTTCGGAATGCTCGCACCGAAGCTGTGGCCGGGGTGCTGCTGGGTGAGCAGACCAGCGGCGCGGGCTTCCCGCAGCTTCATGTTCTCGCGGATGGCGACGTATTCCATCTCGGCGGTGATGATGCCCTGACGCGCGTAGTGCATCTGGCTGACGTTGGCGCCCGCCTTTGCCCGACGCGGATTGCGCACATGGGCGAAACGCAGCCGGGTCAGTTCGGCATCGGCCAGGCGCTGCTGACCGAAGTTCGAGGTCAGCCCTGGAAGGCGTTCGGTGTCAGCGCGGGACTCGATCCACGGCGAACGCACATCCGCCAGGCCCTTGCGCACGTCGATGATGACGTTGGGGTCGGTGTACGGGCCGGAGGTGTCGTACACGCAGACCGGTGCGTTGATCTCGCCGCCGCTGTTTGTTCCAGAGCTCTTTGTTTCAGAGAAGGCCGTCGGCGTGACGTCCAGGCTGATCTCACGCATGGGCACACGGATGTCCGGACGCGAGCCCTGAACGTAGATTTTCTGCGAGCGGGTAAACGGTTGAACCGACCCCGAATCGACTTGGGCGGATTCACTCAGATTGGCGTTTTTTAGTGTTGTACTCATCACGGGCTCTCCAGGACATCATCCAGCAGCGGAATGAATTGTCGGAGTTTGAGCCTGATGAACACGAACGGATGCACCCTGAGACGGCATGGATGCTGAGAATCGAAAGGCGCGGACTGTTCAGAAAATGAACAAAGACGACCCCGGACGACACTCAAGAGGACTCGCCGGGAGACGAGAAATCTTGTTCCCTACGCAGGCGCTAACCTGATCAGGTTCAACGGGATCCGGATTATCCGATCTCAGCCTCATATCAAGGCACCCCGACAAGAACAGCGTCAGTCTAGTCGCGGCGCAGGCCAAACGCCAAGCGCGGAATTCAAACGCGCGTTAAATGGCTGATTTGCCCGATTGTTGTCCCTACCCGCTGGAACTACACTCGCTACGCGTCGCCAAAGCCATCTGGATCAGACGCAACGTCACCGTCTTCATGCCGCTTGAATTACTAGGGAATGTCTATGCTGCGCAAACTTTCACTGGCCATTGCCGTGTCGTGTGCTTCGAATGCGATGGCCGGGGCAGCAGACATGCCGCTGCCGACCAGGACCGGTTTGGTCAGTGTGTATCAGGAAGCGGTCAACAATAACGCCGACCTTGCGGCAGCCCGCGCCAGCTACGACGCGCAGAAGGAAATCGTGCCTCAGGCACGCGCCGGTCTGTTACCGAACATCTCCGGCGGCGCCGACATCAATGACACCCGCACCTCGATTGACCAGCCCTCTGCCGTCATCAGCCGCAGTGGCACGGTCTATCGCGCGACCTTGAGTCAGCCGATCTTCCGCGCGGACCGCTGGTTCCAGCTCAAGGCTGCGAAGGACGTCAACGAGCAGGCGATCCTGCAGCTCTCGGCCACCGAGCAGAACCTGATTCTGCAAAGCGCCGAAGACTATTTTGCGGTGCTCCGCGCACAGGACAATCTGGCCTCGACCAAGGCAGAGGAAGCGGCGTTCAAGCGCCAGCTCGATCAGGCCAATGAACGCTTCGACGTCGGCCTGTCGGACAAGACCGACGTGCTGCAGGCCCAAGCCAGTTACGACACCGCCCGCGCTGCGCGGATCGTTGCCAAGCGCCAGGTGGACGATGCCTTTCAGGCGCTGATCACCCTGACCAACCGCGACTACAACTCCATTGAAGGCATCGTGCACACCCTGCCAGTGCTCGCACCGACGCCCAACGATGCGAAAGCCTGGGTCGACACGGCAACCCAGCAAAACCTGAATTTGCTGGCCAGCAACTACGCCGTCAGCGCCGCTGAAGAGACTTTGCGTCAGCGCAAGGCGGGCCACGCACCCACGGTCGATGCGGTGGCGCAGTACGAGAAAGGCGACAACGACCCACTGGGTTTCACCAACCCCAATTACACCGGTCAGAGCTTTCACGGCAGCGTCGAGCAACGCACCATCGGCCTGCAGGTGAACATCCCGATTTACAGCGGTGGGCTGACCAGCTCCCAGGTCCGCGAGGCTTACGCTCGTCTCGGTCAGAGCGAGCAGCAGCGTGAAGGACTGCGCCGCCAGGTGGTGGAAAACACCCGCAACCTGCACCGCGCGGTGAACACCGATGTCGAGCAGGTGCAGGCGCGCAAGCAGTCAATCATCTCCAACCAGAGCGCGCTGGAAGCCACGGAAATCGGTTATCAAGTGGGGACGCGCAACATCGTCGACGTGCTCGATGCACAGCGTCAGCTGTATGCGTCGGTGCGCGACTACAACAACACGCGTTACGACTACATCCTCGACAACCTGCGCCTGAAGCAGGCTGCCGGCACGCTGAGCCCGGGCGATCTGCAGGATCTGTCACGCTTTCTGAAAGCCGACTACAACCCCGACAAAGACTTCCTGCCGCCGGATCTGGCGAAAGAAGCGGCGAAGAATTTTGAGCGGCCGACGGAGCGGTGAATGTCGCGCGGTCGCGTAGCTATTACTGCACTTGTGGGAGTGACCGGTGTGGCGCTCCACCTTGCTCACGAAGGCGGCGTTTCAGGCGCAATCAGCCCAACAACCGCCCAATCCCATCCAGCAACCTCTGCAACGCCCCCTGATTGGCCTTCATCACGGCCAATCCGGCATCGGCCATCGCCTTTGCTTTCTCGGGATGGTCGATCAACCCTCGCACTGCAGCGGCCAGTGCGGCCGAGTCACTGACCTCCTCCAACGCGCCGGCATTACGCAGCATCGTGGCGATTTCGAGGAAGTTGAACAGGTGCGGGCCGCTGAGAACGGGCTTATCCAGCGCCGCAGGCTCCAGCAGGTTATGGCCACCGTTGGGCACCAGGCTGCCGCCGACAAAGGCGATGTCGGCCAGCGCATACAGAAACAGCAGCTCCCCCATGGTGTCGCCCACCAGAACCGAGGTCTCCGGCGTTACCGGCTCGGCCGTCGAACGACGAACGCTGGCGAATCCTTGCTGCTGACTCAGCTCAAACACGCCATTGAACCGCTCGGGGTGACGGGGCACGAGGATCAACAGCGCGCCGGGATGGGTTTCCATTACCGTGCGATGGGCCGCCAACACCACCTCGTCTTCGCCCGCGTGGGTACTGGCGGCAATCCACACCGGACGCTGCAAGGTCTGCCATTGCTCACGCTGCTGAGCGGCACGCTCCAGCAATTGCGGATCAATGGTCAGGTCGAACTTGATCGAGCCCGTCACGGTGACGCACTCGGGCCGAGCGCCCAGGTCACGAAAGCGCTGGGCCTCGGTTTCGGTCTGCACGGCAATCAGGCTCATCTCTGCCAGCATCGGCCGAGTCAGCCCGGCGAAGCGTCCGTAGCCGCGAGCGGAACGCTCTGACAACCGCGCGTTGGCCAGCACCGTCGCAATGCCGCGCTTCGCACACTGATGAATGTGATTGGGCCACAGCTCGGTTTCCATGATCACGCCGATCTTCGGCTGGATGTGATCGAGAAAACGCCCGGCTGCCCACGGAAAGTCATAGGGCAAATAGCAATGCTGAACGCGCGGCTCGTTGGCGAACAGCGACTGAATGCGCTCGGAGCCGGTCGGCGTCATGCAGGTGATGGTGATCGGCAATTGCGGATAGCGGGCCAGCAAGGCGCGAATCATCGGCGCGGCGGCGATGCTCTCGCCCACCGACACGGCATGCACCCAGATTCCGCCGCGCTGCATGGCGGGCAAGCCCATGGCGAAGCGCTCGCCGACCCGTTTCGCGTAGGCCGGCGCCTTGCGCGAACGCAGCCACAAGCGCAGGGCGATCAATGGGAGGCCGAGGTGGAACAGGATGCTGTAGAGGGTTCTATTCATGGGCGCGGAGTTTATCAGCCAAACGCTGTCAGATTTCCATGGAGCTTCGCACATATCTTGCCCGGCGCATTTCGCCAGCCGCCCTCCCGCCAGCCCGCCAGCCCGAAAGGCGCCGGTTGTTCAGTACCGGGTAAGCCGCTTTAATGACGGCCATTGAAAAGGAGCTACATCATGTCTGCGTACTACCTGCTGGCCATCGCCATCTGTGCCGAGGTCATCGGCACTGTGTCCATGAAAGCCGTCAAAGGCCTGAGCACGCCGATTCCACTGCTGTTGGTAATCGTCGGCTACGCCATTGCGTTCTGGATGCTCACGCTGGTGGTGCGCACCATCCCGGTCGGCGTGGCATACGCCGTGTGGGCGGGCATGGGCATCGTCATGGTCAGCATCGCGGCGCTGTTTATTTACGGCCAGAAACTGGACTTGCCCGCCATCGCCGGCATGGGCCTGATCGTCGCGGGCGTCGTGGTCATCCAGCTGTTCTCGAAGACGGCCGGTCATTAAGGGGGTTACTGAAAAGTGCCTTCCCCTATAATGCCGGCATTCGTTTCGCCATTTGAGGTGCCCATGTCATCTGCTATTTCCACTGACGTCCTGATTGTCGGCGCGGGCGTTGCCGGTCTCTGGCTCAATGCGCGGCTGCGGCATCAGGGCTTTTCGACGGTGGTGGTGGAAAAGGCCAGCCTGGGTGGCGGCCAGACACTCAAATCCCAGGGGATCATCCACGGCGGCGCTAAATACGCCCTGCACGGCGCGCTGTCCGGTGCCTCCGAAGCGATCGCCGACATGCCACGTCGCTGGCGCGAAGCGCTCGCCGGCAAAGGCGAGCTGAACCTCTCAGGCGTACGCCTGCTGTCGGAAGCCCATTACCTGTGGTCGCCCGGCACCCTCGCCGGCAACCTCACCAGCTTCTTCGCCAGCAAGGCCGTGCGCGGGCGTGTTGATCAGGTCAAGGGCAGCGACCTGCCGCCTGCGCTCCAGGATCCGCGCTTCAAGGGCAAGGTGTACCGCCTGGCCGAGCTGGTCATCGACATTCCCAGTCTGGTGAAAAAACTGGCGGAGCTGGCGGGCGACAGTCTGCTTGCCGGCCAGGACATCCAGCCGCTGCGCAGTGACGGCGAACTGGTCGGTCTGCGCGTCGACGGCCGCGAGATCCATGCGCAGCGAGTGGTGCTCAGCGCCGGTGAAGGCATGGCTGATCTGCTCAAGGCGCTGAACGTCAGCCAGCCGGCCATGCAACGCCGCCCGCTGCACATGGTGCTGGTCAAAGGCCCGACGCTCAAACCGCTGTACGCCCACTGCCTGGGCGGCGGGCCGAAACCGCGCATCACCGTCACGACGCACCCGGCGGCTGACGGCCAGTGGGTCTGGTACCTGGGCGGCGACATTGCCGAAGCCGAAGGCGTTGCCCGCGACCCCGCCGAGCAGATCGCTGCCGCGAAAAAAGAGCTCGCCAATCTGCTGCCCTGGGTGGATCTCAGCCAGGCGCAGTTCGCCACCTTGCGCGTGGACCGCGCCGAGCCGCAGCAAAGCGGTCTGGTGCGCCCGGACAACGCCTTTGTCGACGTGCAGGGGCGCTTGCTGGTCGGCTGGCCCACCAAACTGGCGCTGGCCCCCGACTTCGCCGATCGCGTGCTGGCCTCGCTGTCCCGGGATGACATTCACCCCACACCGCAACCACCGCACACCGACTTCCCCAAGCCGCCCCTCGCCATTCCTGTCTGGGATCAACTGCTGCCATGAAGACCCTGCACGATCTGCATCGGCCGCTCGGCAGCCTCGGCATCAACGTCTCACCCTTGGGCCTGGGCACGGTAAAGCTGGGCCGCGATCAGGGCGTGAAGTACCCCAACGGCTTCACCATTCCCGACGACGTCGAAGCGCAGATGTTGCTGAAGCTGGCGCGGGATCTGGGCATCAACCTGATCGACACCGCCCCGGCGTACGGTCGCAGCGAAGAGCGCCTCGGCCCGCTGTTACGCGGGCAGCGCAAGGACTGGGTGATCGTCAGCAAGGTCGGCGAAGAATTCGAAGCGGGCCAGTCACGGCACGATTTCAGCGCCGCCCACACGCGCCTGTCCGTGGAGCGCAGCCTGCAGCGCCTGGAAACCGACTTCATCGATCTGGTGCTGGTGCATTCCGACGGCAACGATCTGCACGTGCTCAACGACTGCGCCGTCTACCAGACCCTGGCCGAGCTCAAGCGAGAAGGCAAGATTCGCGGGTTCGGGTTCTCCGGCAAGACCGTCGAAGGCGGTCTGCTGGCGCTGGAGGACGGCGACTGCGCGATGGTCACGTACAACCTCAACGAACAGGGCGAAAAGCCGGTCCTCGACTACGCTGCTGCACACGGCAAAGGGGTGCTGGTCAAAAAAGCGCTGGCCAGCGGGCACGTTTGCCTGAGCCCCGGTGTCGATCCTGTGCGTGCCAGTTTCGAGCTGCTGTTTGAACATCCCGGCGTCACCGGTGCTATCGTCGGCACCATCAATCCGCTGCATCTGGCCCATAACGTGGCAACCGCCGCTGCCGTGATCCGTCGTCAGCCCTGAGACAAACGGCCGACCCCAACGCAAGAAGGAGCCGATATGCCGCGAACCCTGATCCGAAAGAACCCCAGCAACTTCAAGACCCTGCCGTTATTTGTCGAAGCCACCCCGGAAAGCCTGACCTACCAGAGCATCGGGATGCCGCTGAATTTCACCCAGACCCTGGCACGGCGTCGCAAGATCGACGTGGAGGACAGCGAACGGTTTTCCACCGAACTGGCCAATCTCGGTGTCTCGGTGCGCCTGACCCTGCGCTGGCAGAACCGCGATTACTGGGTGCTGGTTCGCCAGCGCCGTCAGGACCGTGGCGATGTGGTGCTCAAGCTGATCTCCGGCTACGTTCCCGCCCACGAACTCAACCTGCCGTTGCACACGGCGGTTCAGGAAGTCGCCGAGGAATGCCTGATCGAGACGCCCCAAGGCTGGCTCGGCGGACGTTTCAACGACACTTGGCTGCCAGCGCCCTACGCGGCAGCGTTGCATTACCGCGAAGCGATGCCCTTTCGCCTCACGCCGCTTTCCGGCGCGGCACGCCCTGTACGTTGCGGCAGCCTGACCCTGATTGAGCGGCCCCGCGCTTACGTGCATTTGCCGACGGCGTCGTTGCAACTGATCTACGACATGCGCCTTGAAGTGCCGAAAGAGGCTCGCCCGCTGAGCCTGTTCCACGTCGATGAAAGCCTGGAGAACAACGAGCTGGTGGCGCGCCTCAATCGCAGCAAGCCGGATCTGTACCTGATGCCGCTGGAAAACGGCTCGCCCCTGCCCGAGCTGTACACCCTGAAGAAAGACAAGCTTTCGCCCGCCGGTACGCGCGGCCTTTATCTGGCCGAGAGCTTTGCCCCACAAGAAGGCTGGGTGGTACGCGAGGAGCGGATTCGCTGGAAGGACTGGCTGGTGCAGCAGGGCCTGACGCCGAAGAAAAAGCCCAAATCAGGTCTGACCAAGCTGCGGATCAAAGCGAGGCGGCTGGTCAGGCTGGTGCGCAGCGGCCTGCACAAGTAGGCCGCCACTCAGCTCTTTTCAGTGAGGCGTTTGTCACGCCAGGTGCGCAGCCGGGCGAAGAAGTGGAAATAGCGGTTCTCACGCTTGCCCATCCCGCGCTTCGGCGAGAACGACTCTTCAGCGAAGGCGCCGGTGATGCGCACTCGCGAGGCGGTGGTTGGCAGCGTGCAAACGCGGGCGTCGGCCTCAAGCAGGGCGTACTTGAGCAAACGCTCCGAGTGCAGCTTGCGGCCCGTCACTTCGCAGAACTCGAAGATGCGCTCCACCCGTTTGCCATAGGCGCGGTAGACGTCGCGGCCGCAAATGGCGAAACGATCGTTCAGCCCGCCCCACCACTGCCAGTCCGGAATATAGGCGTTCAGCCGCCGTGCCTGTGGCGAATGAAAGACATAACCCGGCAGCGGCGAATGGAAGAAGTTGTCCGGGCGCACGAACACCACGAAGTCCGGATCGAACGACTCCATCATGCCCGTGACCGTGTGCAGGGAATTGAGCTGATAGATCAGGTTGCGCAGGGAGACATGCTCGTCGCCCCAGGTGTCGCCCATCGCCTTGACCCGCTCGAAATCCCAGCGATCCAGCACGCCGTCCGTGGACTCGAGAACCCCCGTCATCGACTGGAAAACGTCGTAGTTCTGCGCCTTCAGCTCCCCCTTCTCCGCCGAGCGCTGGTTATGCACTTCGTCGATCTTGTAGAGGTGGTAGAAGCATTTGACGTTGCTGCCCTTGGGCAACGGGCCAAGGACGTTTTCCTCAATGGAAGGAAAACAGATTTCCGAGTTGCGCGGGATACCAAAAAACGCGACCGCAATGTTCAGCACTGACAAACTCTCCGGGATCGATGGCGATGCGCCTGGACATGCGCGCTCAAGCGGCGGACGGCCTCGTTCATTTACGAAACAACAGCGTGCGCCACCAACTCCGGGGCTTGAGGGCGATCACTTCGACGTCGGCGTCGAGCAGCCAGTTGCGCTCATAGTCCCAGGCGTGGCCGCCCCAGAGCTTGCCGGCTTCGTTGGAAAAACCGAGGGTCATGAGCCTGTAGCGGTAACCGGCATGAGCGCGCAGCCAGTCGAGCAGCACCAGCACGTTGAAACCCGTGGAAGGACCGACGAAGCGCTTGCCGTTGGGACGATCGACCGGGTAACGCTCGGCCAGGGCCGGCAACGGAATGCGGTCCCAATACAGCGCAACCTCAGGCAGCGGGCACAGCGGCACGGCGCATCCCACCAGCAGCGTGAAGCAACGCGAGCCCGGTTGGGCAGTGAACTTCTGTACGTCATCGGTTGAAGGCAGGCCAAAGAAGTAACGGTCTGGCGCGTTGAAGCCGTGCACGAACAGGTTGACGCTTTCAGGCTTTAGCAGGGCGGCCTTGATGCACAGATTGAAGCTGACCACCACATCGTCGGCGCCCACCCCCAAGGCATCGAAATCGGCTGGGGTGATGGCTGGATTGTTGGCGATCAGGATGACCCGTGCAGCGTTCGCCAGGCACTGGCGCAGTGCAGCGGGAAGCGCGCCGAACACGTCCTGATCGGCGCCCGGCAATACAAGGGGTTCCTTCGGCGCGGTACGGTCGTGGTCCGACGGCAACGTCATCAGGCCCGCACCTGCATGCCATGGCGCCACTTGACCCAGGCACGGGTCAGCGCCGACGGACGTTGCCACGGGCGCATCGGCCTCTGAATTTCATCGGCCAGATCGCGGCCCACGCGGGCAAAGGCATAGCGCTCTTCGGCGAATTTTTGGCCTTCGCTGGCGATGCGCGCGGCAAGCTCGGGATCACTCTGCAGCAGGCGGATCTTCTCGACGGCTTCGTCTTCGGAGCGGTAGAACATGACGTTTCGCCCCTCTTCGAACCCCAGCAGCTCGTCCTCTTCACCCTGGCTCCATGCGAGCAGCACGCAGCCGCAGGCCATGGCTTCGAAATTCTTGATCATGAACTCGCCCATGCCGATGTCGGCACTGACGAAAATCCTGATGCGATTAAGCGTTTCAAGGTATTCGGCGCCAGAGGCCGTGCGCGTCACCAGCATGCCAGCGCGCTGCGCGAGGTTTTCCACCAGTTGCTTGCGCTGGGAATACTCGCGGCTTTTCAGGCTGCCCAGGAAGCCCACCGGAATGTCTCGGGGTTGACCGAGATTGCGCAGCATTTCCTGGTCGTAGCCCTTGGACACGAACACCGCATCAAGGCCTTCGCCGCGCATGCGCCGCGCAACCACCGCACCGGAAACCAGTGCGCGACTCCACGGCAGCTGCCGGTACAAGCGTGAATACATGCCGTGGTATTTGCTGGCGCTCATGTAGTTCTGATACGCATCGTGCTCAAGAAAGATCAGCCCCGGAATGCACTTGAGCACCGCGCGCTGGCGAGCAAGCCGTTTGACCCGGGAGAAAATCACCACCCGGTCGTAGCGCTGATAGTCGACCGAGGCCAGAAACGGCCCGAGATTCAGCTGCTGTTGCTTGCTCAGGCGAAAGATGACGCAGTCGTCACAATGCTGCCGCACGGTGTCGTACAAACCGTCCAGTATGACGCGCTGTTCATCCATCACCAGTAACATGACTTTCATACGTTCATATACCGAACTGCGAATACAAAAATGGCAGCGGCAAGGGGTGCCACTCTGCGCTGCGGGCGTCGGATCAGTCCTGACTGCGGATCTTGTCGACGATGGCTGTCGTCGAGCTGTTGGCAACCAGTCCCAGCACTTTCACGGTGCCGCCATAAGAGCCGACGATGTCGGCGCCGACGACTTGGTCAACCGAGTAGTCCCCGCCCTTCACCAGCACGTCCGGACGCACATGGGTCAGCAGGTTTTCCGGGGTGCCTTCGGGGAAGCTGATGACCCAGTCCACGGCGCCCAGACCGGCCAGCACGGCCATGCGTCGATCAACGCTGTTGATCGGGCGGCCCGGGCCTTTCAGGCGACTCACCGACGCGTCGTCGTTGACCGCCACGATCAGCCGATCGCCCTGGGCGCGAGCCTGTTCCAGGTAGGTGACATGGCCGGCGTGGAGAATGTCGAAGCAGCCGTTGGTGAAGACGATGGTTTCGTTGTGGGCACGGGCGTCGTCGATGGCCAGCAGCAGCTGATCGAGGGTCAGCACTCCGCGCTCGGAACCTTCGGCGCGCTGGATGGCGCGACGCAACTCGGGAGCGCTGATCGCGGCAGTGCCGAGCTTGCCCACGACGATGCCCGCCGCAAGGTTCGCCAGCGCGACCGCGTGCGGCAACTCCTCACCCGCCGCAATGGCCGCTGCCAGGGTGGAAATGACCGTATCCCCAGCCCCCGTCACGTCGAAGACTTCCCGCGCGCGGGCCGGAAGGTGCAGCGTTGGCTGATCCGGACGCAGCAGGGTCATGCCGTGTTCGCCACGGGTGACCAGCAACGCCCCCAGATCGAGGTCCTTCATCAGCGCCGCGCCTTTGGCGACCAGCTCTGCCTCGTCGACGCAATGGCCGACGATGGCTTCAAATTCACTGAGATTGGGGGTAATCAGGCTGGCGCCACGGTAGATCGCGAAGTCTTTACCCTTGGGGTCGGCGAGCACGGGAATGCCACGGTCCCGGGCTGCCTTGATCAGCACTTGATGATTCTTCAGCGCGCCTTTGCCGTAGTCGGACAGGACCAGCACCTTGATACCGTCGAGCAAGGCATCGACCTCGCGGCTCAGGGCCTCGGGGTCAGTGGCAAAGGGTTCTTCGAAGTCGATGCGCAGGAGCTGCTGGTGCCGGCTCATGACGCGCAATTTGACGATGGTGGGCTGATGGGCGATGCGCTGGAAGCTGGCGATCACGCCGGCGGCCTTGAGGCTGTTGCTCAGGCTGTCGGCGGCTTCGTCGGTGCCCGTCACGCCGACCAGGGACGCCTTGGCGCCCAGCGCAGCAATGTTCAACGCCACGTTGGCGGCACCGCCCGGACGGTCTTCGATCTGGTCGACTTTGACCACCGGCACCGGTGCTTCAGGGGAGATTCTGGAAGTGCCACCGTGCCAGTAGCGGTCGAGCATGACATCGCCGACAACTAACACTTGAGCCTGATCAAAACGCGGCATGGACAACTTCATCGAACAACCCGTGGCAGAAATGGACAAGGACGGAATCTTAGCACAGCGATCAGCGCTGGCTGGCCGGTTGGCCTCGAATCCCTTAGTGCTTCAAACAGCGCTTCAGGTGGCGCTTTAACTGGTGCAACGAATGGCGCATCGACTGTTGCAGCTATGGGCGCGGAAAGCGGCGAACCCAGAACACCTCGTGACGGCGCACGGCCTTGCGGAAGAATTCGTCGTCTCCCGTCAGCGGCCATTCACGACCGGCCAGCCAGCGTTGAATCTGTCGGCGCAGGCGCTTCTTCAGGGGTGGCGCTCCCTGGAGGTCATGCTGCATCGCCAGAGCCATGGCCTTATCCAGTTGCACGTCCGAACTGAGCGACGTACTCCAGAGCTGATCCACTGAAGGCGCCTCTACAAACGGCGGCAGCGCGACGCCTTTACCGGCCAGCCCCATGGGCCAGCGGTCGTTGTCGTGCAGGTGGTTGGCGTAGAACAGCGCCACCTCCGGCGTGTGCGCGCTTCTGCCCACCGCCTGGTATAACGCTTGAGTCGTGGCGATGTGGTCAGCGTGGGGGTCGAGTTCCGGGTGCGGCATGACAATGACGTCCGGCCGGTAAGCATCGAGCAGCGCCGCAAGATCGGCCACGAGATTGTTCCAGGTCGGCGCGCCGTCCTGATCACCCGGCAACGGCAAAGGATTGTGCTGCCGCGCACTGCGGATGTCGGTCTCTGAGGAGTCGCGAGAACCAAACGGCTGATCCGGCGACTGGGCCATGGCCGGCAGTTGCAGGCAGTAATAGCCCAGTTGCACGCACTGGCTCTGGGGCACACCGCCCCACAGCGGAATCGCCAGGCTGTCCCAGGTACGCAGACGCCCCTTGAGCCGGGCAGCATCGGCGCGGTTCAGCCCCAGTTGTTCGTAGCGTTCGGCCTCGATTTCGCCCTGGGTCACCGTAACGATGCTGCAATCCGCCGCCTGGCTGTACAGGCCAAAGGCTGCCAGTTCGGCGTCGTCGGCGTGGGGCGCGAGGATCATCAACCGTTGCTGCCGGTAATCCGGGTTGCTCAATACGTATAAGCGGGCGGCGCTGGCGATGCGGCAGAAGCCGCCTTTGAGGCGCAGCGTGCTGTCCGCGACGACGTCCCGCTGCCCGGTGAGGTTCACGTAGCGACGCCCGGCAAAGCCTCGTTCGAAATCCTGGCGGTCGTCGCCTGCCAACACGTAGGGGTCCAGCCAGCGACCGAGCCAGGTGCTGCGCAGGTCGAGCTCCAGCAGCAGGGTTTCGCCTTCGCCCAAAGGCTCGCTCAGTTGCAGCATGCCATTGACGACAGAAACAGGCTGCGCCTGGGCCGCGTCAGGAAACTGGTAGTGGTAATCGCTCTTGGGCGAATAAAACAGATGGTCGGAGAACCAGGCTTCGTGGGCGATCCAGGCGGCGACGATCAGCAACGGCACCAGCCACCACGCGACCCAGATGCCAATGCCGATCAGCAGCACCAGACCGATGATCAGCGCCAGACGCTTGTTGCGCCGATGTCGTTTCAGAAGCTGCTGCTTGCGCCCGGACATGTCATCCAACCTTGTAGACAGGCACCGTCTGGCACCAGCGGTCTTTGTATTCGCGATCGGAGCGGCCGAAGGAGTAGCGCAAAGGCTTGTTCACCGCCCTCGCATCAGCCCAGGCGTTCTGGGTGTTAACGAAGCTCAGCACGCTGCCGGCGCTCAACGCCTGATGGGCCGGATCGACACCGCCGTTGATGTATTCCACCGACACCCAGTGTGGCGATTCGACCCTGTACAGCACCTGAGCGGCAATGGGTTTGCCTTCCAGCAGGATCATCGAGCCGGTCATGAACTCGCGCATCAGCTCGAACACCTTGGCCAGATGATCCTTGCCCGGCACGTCGAAGCCCCAGCGCGCATGAAACAGGCTGGAGTAAATGCGGGCTTGTTCCTCGGACGTGAAATCCAGCATCGGCTGCACGACCCCGCCCGCCTCCTCAAGCAAACGCTGTTCACGGCGCTGGTTGTAGCGGAATTTCTTGGAATAGTCCTCAGGCGCGCGGGCGATGGCCAGGCTCTCGGCTTGCGGCTTGAGGGTGTCGATCTGACCGGCGTTCAACTCCGACACGTAACTCATGCGCTGGCGTACCGGCACTGTCACGCCGGGCGCAATCGGCAGAATGATCTCTGCATTGCCCAGATCGAACACCCGCCGATTACGCTGCTTGAGTACCTTCTTGGCCAGCGCCAGCTCCCGGCCCCAGCAGGCCACCGCACCAACGATGTTGCCGTCTTGCAGCCAACCCAGATACCGAACCGGAATGTCAGCCAGCCCGGCCAGGCGCTCGATCACATGCGGGTGCGTGGCAACGCTGCCGCCGAACTGCTGCCACGCGGTGGCGTAGGTGGTCGCATCAATCGGGGTCCAGCCTCGCTCACGCCATGCGCGCAAGTGACTCAGCATGCATCGACTGCCCGATCGATTTCGACTGGCTCGTCTTCTTCGAACTGTTTGGCATGCAGGCGCGTGTAGTAGCCGTTCTGCGCCAGCAGCTCGGCATGGGAGCCGCGCTCGACAATGCGGCCTTCGTCCATGACCAGAATGACGTCGGCTTTTTCGATGGTGGTCAGGCGGTGGGCGATCACCAGCGTGGTGCGGCCCTGCATGACCTTCTCCAGGGCTTTCTGGATATGGCGCTCGGACTCGGTATCCAGCGCCGAGGTCGCTTCGTCGAGAATCAGCAGCGGCGCGTTTTTCAGCAGCGCACGGGCAATCGCCAAACGCTGGCGCTGGCCCCCGGACAGCAGCACGCCGTTCTCGCCGACGAGGGTCTGGTACTGCTGAGGCAACTTGTCGATGAACTCGTCCGAGTAGGCATCGGCCGAGGCTTTCTTGATCTCTTCCAGCGGCACGCCCGCCAGATCGCCATACGCGATGTTGTTGGCGATGGTGTCGTTGAACAGCGTGACGTTCTGGTTCACCAGCGCGATCTGACGACGCAGGCTGCGCAGGGTGTAGTCCTGAGTCTCGACGCCATCGAGAAGAATCTGGCCCTGCACGTGATCGTAGAAGCGCGGAATCAGGCTCGCCAACGTGGATTTGCCGCTGCCGGAGCGGCCCACCAGCGCGACCATCTGGCCGGCTTCGGCGACAAAACTCACGTCATTGAGCACGCGCTTTTCCGTGCCTGGGTAGGTGAACGTGAGGTTTTTGACCTCCAGACGGCCTGAAACCTTGTCGCGCTCTACGGTGCCCAAGTCCTGCTCGGTCTGCTCATCCAGTTGCTCGAAGATGCTCTCCGCACCGGCGACGCCTTTCTGGATGGTGGAACTGACTTCGGACAACTGACGGATCGGCTTGGGCAGCAGGCCGGCCATGGTGATGTAGGCCACCAGATCACCCGCCGACGAGTCGCCGCGCAGATAAAGGACAAGGAACATCACGATGGCCATGCCGCTGTAGGTCACCAATTGCAGCATCGGCGTGTAAACCGCGCCGGTCTTGGTCATCGCCAACTGCTTTTTGGTATTGCTGCGGCTGGCCTTTTCGAAGCGGGCCTTTTCGTAGTCTTCGCCGCCAAAGCTGCGGACCACGCGATAACCGTGAATGGTTTCTGACGCCACGTGGGTCACATCGCCCATGGCCACCTGAATCTTCTTGCTCTGCTTGCGAAACTTCTTGCTGGTGCTGTTCACCATGACCGCAATGAGCGGCAGTATCGCCAGCATCACCAGGGTCAGTTTCCAGTTCATCCACAGCAGCGCGCCGAACAGAAAGATAACCGTCATGCCTTCGCGAATCACCACCTTGATTGCGTCAGTGGCAGCGCCGGTGACCATGGTCACGTTGAAGGTGATGCGCGAGATCAGATGCCCTGAGTTGCTGTTGTCGAAGAAGCGGTTGGGCAGCGTGAGCAATTTGTTGAACAGCACGACGCGCAGGTCATGCACCAGCCCGAGGGAAACGCGGGCCAGGAAGAAGTTGCCTAAATAAGAGCCGGCGCCCTGCCAGGCCGCGATCAGCACGATCATCAGTGGCACCGCCTGCAGCAATTGCAGGTGACCAATATAAGGGTTGCCGGGGAACAGGCTGGCTTCGGGATTGGCCAGGCCATCGACGAAGTATTTGAGGATGTAGGCGAGCATCGGCTGGGTGGACGCAAAGATAAGAAAGCCAACAATGCTCAAGCAGAAAAGGCCGATGTACGGCCGCACATAGGTCAATAGACGAAAGTAAATCGCCAGGGTCGTTTTAGCTTGAGGATCAGGACTGCTCATGGGAATCCGCACGAAAAAATTAGGCGGGCATGGTAGCACAACCCATATTTGTCGACCCCTGCCGCGACCCAAGCGGGGCCGACTCGGGTAACATGCCGCATTTGTTCAGGTAAGTATGCCGATGCATCCAATGGAACACAGCGCCTATCTGGCCTTGCGAGAAAACGCCACCGTGCTCGAAGCGGACGGATCCGGGGACAAGGTTCTGTTGCTTGAGGACGGCACCATTCTCAAACTGTTCCGCCGCAAGCGCCTGATCAGCTCGGCCTTGCTGTTTCCCTACGCGCAACGTTTCGCCGACAACATCGACGCCCTCAAAAAACGCGGCATTCCCTGCCCCGACGTCATCGCCACCTATCGAATTGCCAGCATCAGCCGCGATGCCGTGCGTTACACGCCGTTGCCCGGCCTGACCATCCGCCAGGTGTTGAAAGAGCACGGTGAAAGCGCGCCACTGCGGGTTGAACTGGGTACGTTTATCGCCCACCTGCATGATCGCGGCGTCTACTTTCGCTCGCTGCACATGGGCAATGTGATCCTCACCCCGGAGGCGAAACTGGGGCTCATCGATATCTCTGACATGAAGTGCCAGCGTCGCGCGCTGAGCGATTCGAAGCGGCTGCGCAATTTCCAGCACCTGCTTAGGTATAAGGAAGATCGCGCGTGGCTGGTGGAGAGCGATGGGGGCACGGCCTTTATTTCAGCTTACACCCAAGGCCGGAGCGCCCACTTCACTGCGCGTTTGAAGGCGCTGTTTGCGTAGAAGGGTCGGGCTGAACGCCCAGCAGCTCGTCGAGGCGCTGCAGGGTGATTTTGGGAATGACCCGCTCCGGCATGCGACTGACACTGGATAGATTGAACACCTGCATGCCGGTTCGCGGCAGGATCTTGCGAGTCATCAACGTGAAGCTTGGCAGGATGTATTGCTCGAAATCCTCGTCCAGGCTGCTGGGCAAAGCCGCTTCTCCCTTCTCGTAAAAACGCCCGCCGCCCTGACGCAGGTCCATCCCGACCACGAACACCTGACGAAACCCCAGATGGCAGACCAGCTGCAAGGCGCCGAAGGGAATGGTTCGACTGCCGAAATAGCCGCGTTTGAGGTTCAGGCTGAAGCCAATGCGGTTGGGCTTGCGACGCAGCAGGGAGAAGTTGGAGATCAGCTCGTCGTCGTTGCGGATTGACCACGCGTAGGCTCGATCCGACATGACGGCCTTGCCTTCCTGGCGATTGACCCGCTCCAGCAGATAGATCTTCTTGCCGTTCAGCGCAGTGGCGTCGGCCGAATGAATCGCCTGAAGTACATCCAGACTCATCGCCAGATGCTCGCCGTGGCGAACCCCCATCAGTGCCAGCGCTGGCCGGCCGATGACGAAATTCGGATCGTCGCACAGGTAGTAGAAAGGCCGGATGCCCTCGTCGACGCAGCGCACGATCGAGCCGTTCATGGCGACGACCGGCAGGCTCCGGTAACGGGGAAGCGGAAACTCGTTCGCCGAGGGGCCGGACGCCAGCAGCAATACCGGACCTGTAACAGAACCGCGGGACTGCGCGAAGTCCTGCAGGCACACTTCCAGATCATGCCCTACCAGCCAGCGCTGCTCGCCCCGCGCTTCAACCCTCAGCACGCCGCGCCTCCCGCGAGATGGCGACCGCGCCAGCGAGGGGCAGCCAGAGCCATTCCCACACCAGATTGGGTGACCCGACGAAGGTGTGCAGTTCAACGGTCATGACCACGCCACCGGCGCAGAGGATCGCCAGCCAGAGCCGAGCGATCTCCGAGGTCTTGCGCGCTCGGGCCAGACACGCGCCAGCATGCAGCATCGTCGCCAGCAACAGCGCAAGACCGACGATGCCGAACTGATAAAGCACCTCGAAATACAGGCCGTGGGTGTTGCGCACGATTTGCCCGGTCGATAGGTGAACTTCGCCCAGTGGCGTACCCGCGCCAACCCCGAACCACCAGTGGCCAGCCAGGCGCTCGAACACCGCAAGCCAGACTTCGTTGCGCCCGGTCACGCCACGGGTCTGCACTTCGTAAGCGAGCTCGCTGAAGCCGAAAATGAGCACAAGCGCGACGACGATGGCCGCAGGAATCAGGATATTGCGACGCAGCTTGCCACTGGTCATCGTGCCAAGCAGCACCAGCCCGCCGACCGATGAGGCCAACCAGGCGCTGCGCGCGAAAGTGAAATAGATGTACGTGGCAATAAGGGCGCAGCACAGCAGCCAGAGGCCGATTTCGGCACGGCGCCTTGAGCGTAATGTCAGCCAGATACCGGCCAGCAGAAACAAGCCGTAGTTCATGCCGGCAACGATGGTGTTGCCGAAGTCGGCCACATCGGTCACTCCCGAGCCAGCCAGTGACATCTGCCGATAGCCGAGGACGAACGCACCGTGGATGGCGAGATTGAGCATGGAAAATGTGGCGAACAGCGCAACCACCACGACCGACAGCTTGAGGATTTTTTCCCAGTCGAATGTGCCCCTCGCCCTAATCACGCCAACGCCGATGAAAAACACAAGGATGAGCAGAAGCCGACGCAGGGATTTCATGTCGTCGTCTGACATCAGGCTGTTGATCAGCAGATAGGCGAACAGCAGCAGGACGGTGTAGGTCAGCGGGCTGACTGAAAAGGATCGCCGACTCAGCGCCGGCGCTGCGCAAAGCAAGGCAACGACCAGCGCCGCGCGAATGAACGCAGCCCAGGAACTTGACTCACCGGGCCACCAGAACGGCCCGAGAAATATGATCAGCATCACCACCGCAAGCAGTAAACCTGCGATGTACCCCGCACGTGCCGGCAAATTTTTTACAACCATTCCAATCCATATCCTGTGCTATGCAGCCGGGTGTTCATTGCTATCAGAGGCCAATGGCTGCCAGCGGTTCGAATGAAATCAGGTTTCCGAGGTGAGCGCGACGACTTGCGGCAACTGCCAGAAAACTGCTTTTACCGCCTCATCGCTGAAACGGTCGTGCAGCCGTTGCAGCATCGCATCCGCGCAGGACTGCCGCAGCTCGGCGTCCATCCGCGAAAGGTGGATCAGCCCCTGAGCCAGAGACTCGGCTCCGCCCAGGGGAAACAGTATGCCCACGCCTTCAACCACTTCCTTCGCGCCGCCACAGGCGGTTGCCAGCAGAGGCACGCCGGCCACCATGGCCTCCAGCAGCACCATGCCGAAGGGTTCGTGATCGGAGCTCAGTGCGAACACGTCGAAGGCCTTGAAATAGCGGCTGGCTTGAGTCACCTGCCCCGCCAGCATGACCTCGTGGCCGATACCCAGTTCGGCCGCCAAGTGTCTGAGGTCCTGTTCCAGCCGACCCTGACCGAGAATCACCAGTTGGCTGTCGGCGGGCAGGTTCGGCAACGCCTGGGCGAATCCGCGCAGCAGCGTCGACTGGTCCTTGTCGGGATGCAGCCGCCCGACATTGCCCACGACCCACGCCTCCTGGGCCAGGCCCAGTGCGTCGCGGGCCTCCTCACGGGACAACAGAGTGGCGCTCAGCTGATCGACATCGATGCGGTTATAGAGGGTCTGGATACGCTCGACCGGCCATTTCGGCAGGCAGGCGCGAATGTCATCGCGCACGGCATCGGACACGCCCAGCAGGCTCAGGCGGGAGCGGAACAGGTTCGCCAGCACCTTGCGGCTGCGGCGCCGGTAATCACCAAACGCATGATGGACGCCGATCACCGGCAAGCGGGTCGCGACCAGTGCGATGTAGGTCGGCTTGAAACGGTGGGTGATGCAAAACTCAAAACTGCGGGACGCCGCGATCTTGCGCAGATCGCGGATCGCTCCCACCTTCATGCCGCCGATGGCCTTGGAGCTGTACTCCATGAACAGCACTTCGTCCGACGCGCAGCTGGCTGCAACCTCGGCATCGGCGGCGCCGGTCAGGAATACCGTGGTGACACGGTATCCCCTGCCCACGAACAGGCTGGCGTATTGACGGGCGCAGTCGAGGAACGGCCCGTCATAGCCGTGGCAGAACTGGAGAACATGGCGCTCAGCTGAGCGTGTCATGGGTGTCCACGCCGTCTTTGACCACCAGAATGTCTTCCATGATCAGGTACTCCAGATCGGAGCCGAAGAACATATTCAGCGCATCGGTCGGCGAGCAGATCATCGGCTCGCCGCGACGGTTGAGCGACGTATTGAGGGAAACCCCATTGCCGGTCAGGTTTTCCAGCGCCTTCATCATGTCGTAGTAGCGCGGGTTGTATTCGCGCTTGAGCACCTGGGCGCGGGAGGTGCCGTCTTCGTGGACGACTTCCGGCACACGGGTTTTCCACTCTTCCGCCACTTCGAACGTGAAAGTCATGAACGGCGCCGGGTGATCGATCTTGATCATCTGCGGGGCGACGGTGTCGAGCATCGACGGGCAGAAAGGCCTCCAGCGCTCGCGGAACTTGATCTGATGGTTGATGCGATCGGCGACGCCGGCAATGCTCGGGCAGCCGATGATCGAACGACCACCGAGGGCACGAGGACCGAATTCCATACGGCCCTGGAACCAGGCGACCGGGTTGCCCGCGACCATGATTTTGGCGATGCGCTCGGGGGTGTTGTCGATCTGGCGCCAGGCCGGCTTGCTCGGGTGGCGGGCACAGGCGGCGATAACGTCTTCGTTGCTGTAGGACGGGCCGAGGTAGACGTGTTCCATCTTCTCGACCGGCACGCCGCGGGCGTGGGAAACGTAGGCGGCAGCGCCGACGGCAGTGCCGGCATCACCCGACGCTGGCTGAACGAACAGCTCTTTGACGTCAGGGCGCGCGATGATTTTCTGGTTCAGTTTGACGTTCAGCGCGCAGCCACCGGCGAAAGCGAGCTTGCCCGTTTCCTTGAGGATGTCACCCAGATAGTGGTCGATCATCTGCAGCGACAGCTTCTCGAACAGCGCCTGCATGCTGGCGGCGTAGTGGATGTACGGCTCGTCGGCGATGTCGCCTTCGCGCTTGGGCCCCAGCCACTCGATCAGTTTCGGCGAGAAGTAGAAGCCTTTGCCCTTCTCTTTGTAACGACGCAGACCGATGACGTTGGCGTATTCGGTGTTGATCACCAGTTCGCCGTTTTCGAACGTGGCCAGGCGCGAGAAATCATATTTGGTCGCGTCGCCGTATGGCGCCATGCCCATGACTTTGAATTCGCCGTCGAGCATCTCGAAACCGAGGAATTCGGTGATCGCGCCATACAGGCCGCCGAGGGAATCCGGGTCGTAGAATTCTTTGATCTTGTGGATCTTGCCGTTTTCGCCGTAGCCGAAGAACGTGGTGGCGTACTCTCCCTTGCCGTCGATCCCGAGGATCGCGGTTTTCTCCTGGAAGCCGGAGCAGTGGTAGGCGCTGGAAGCGTGGGCAAGGTGGTGCTCGACGGGCTCGATCTTAATCTTTTTCGGATCAAAACCCAGTTGTTCCAGGCACCAGACGATTTTGTTGCGATAGCGCTTGTAGCGGCGGTTGCCCATCAGAATCGCGTCGAGGGCGCGGTCCGGGGCATACCAGTAACGTTTGGCGTAGTGCCAGCGCGCTTCGCCGAACAGGCTGATGGGCGCGAAAGGAATGGCCACGACGTCGACGTCGGAAGGCTTGATGCCCGCTTGTTCGAGGCAGAACTTCGCTGATTCGTAGGGCATGCGGTTCTTGGCATGCTTGTCGCGAACGAAACGCTCTTCTTCGGCCGCAGCAACCAGCTTGCCGTCGATGTACAGGGCTGCGGAAGGATCATGGCTAAGGGCGCCGGACAGGCCAAGGATCGTCAATGCCACTAGGGTCTAGCCTCTTAAGTCTGCATGCAGGCATCACGCGCCTGACAAATAAGGTGTGTCTGGCGCCACGGCGGCAGACAGCTAAAGGGCGGGATTATAGCGTAATGGCTCTGGAAGTGGTCGCAGGGAATGAACTGCCCCGCGATGCCTCGGTGGGACCGGCTTCAGCCGGGAAGAGGCCAGTGTCAGCGCCCTCAATCCTGCGGCGTTGCGAATGACGCCTTCCCGGCTGAAGCCGGTCCTACAAGTTTGCGCCTCACCTCGTGCGTTAACTATTTAGCACCACGCGCCCCGGCGTTCTGATTGATTGATCGCTCGACGAATCATCGGGCTGCTTGCCCGGCTCTTGCGCAAGCTCATTGCGCGGAGATCACTCAGGAATGCTGTACGCCATGGAAACCTTTTCACCCAACCCGCCTGCGCTTGATCGGCTGACCACGCTGGCTTCTGTACTTGACGCCGAGCTTCAGCATCTTCCGGATGCCAAGGCCTGCCTCAACACCCCGCCGCTGCCAGTGAGCCCGGAGCAGAAAACGCTGCTGCACTCGGCCATCACTCGTTTCTGGACCGAACCCAGTGCGCGTGATATTTCACGCCGCGAGCTCTTCGTGACCTGCATCGAATTGACCCTGCGTGACGACCTGCTGCTGAACATCGAAGAAGGCGAGCTGCACCGCGACTATGCGCGCTGCCTGCCGGGCATGGACGCCCAGGAGCATGTGGTGTTCAGCGCGCTCGAGCTGCAACTTGATGCAGAACGTCGCATCCAGCTGGCCGGGGCGCTGGTCGCAACCGCCCAGCCGGGGCAGACCTTGCTCTGGTTGCCCGGCCAGGCCGTCGAAGGCTTCGTGTCGAACGAGGCATTGCAGCAAGCACTCGCCCGCCGCATCAATCACCCACTCCTGCGCCTGCCACTCTTGCGTCTTATGCAGGACAGCACGCGCGACGCCTGGCTCGAGATTGCCTCCGGCGGTGATGTATTTCTTGAGCCCACCCACCCTTCGGACTTTCAACTGCAGCCGATCAAGGGATCGCCCTACGACCATGCCTTTGATCGCCTGCTGGCCAGGCAGCGTGTGGACATCGACGCGCTGCTCGAGACCGCCGACAGTCTGCCGCCTCAGACCCTTCAGGCCCGACTCGAAGACCTGCTCCACCAGCCGAAATCCTGGGGCCCGGGCGGCGCCATAGCCGCTGCGCAGGATCGTCGCGCCCAGCGAGATGAGCGCCGCGCACGCCCCGACTGGCTGGAGATGGCCAGCACCGAGCAACGTGAGCGCTACGCCTCGGGCCTGATGAATTACGAGCAATCGCGCAATGCGTTGATGAGCGTCATGGACGGCGGCGCGTCCCCGCAGCAATTCGCGCGAAGCCGTCTGCGCGCGCGACTGGCCAATGATCTGGGTATTGATCTCGATCCGGACGAGGTCCTGATCAGCACCGAACGGACGCAGCCCATCACCAGTGAAACCTTCTCCGTCCGCCGAACGCTGACGCATCTGGCACTTTACGGCCTGCATCCCGGCGACACAGCCCCAGATTCGGCCTTCCAGACCCACAGCTCAATCACCTGCAACGGCCTGCCGCTTGAGCCTGAGTACAGCGACCTGACGCCGGCCTACCTCGCCGACGTCATCAACGAGCAAGACCTGCGAACGCGTTTCGGCCCCGCGCAACGCCAGGCGCTCGGCTCGCCGACCATCCAGCGCCTGATGGGCGAAGCGATGCATCATCAGCTCATCGCCCAGGCCCGTGGCGCGGAGCTGCAAGGCCACATTCAACCCTCGGACCTGAGCCTGATCGAGTCGCTGAATCTGGACACCGCCGCGCCGCGAAATCCCGCCGTTACCGTGCAGCAGATCAAGCTGAACGGTCACGACGTATTGAGCAGCGTGCTGCTGTTGCGCAAGCTTGACGCTTCGGGGCAGCCGGACGGGCTGCTGATGTTCACCCCCGATAGCCCGCGCGCCGAGCATTTCCAACGCTTCGACAACGAGCGTCAGTTGCTCGGCGAGCTGGTGAGCTGGAGCCGGTCCGCCGACATGAACCACTTCCTGCTGGCGCAGATCACCGCCGGCAGAAGAGCCGCCCTGAAAGACCAACTGCATGATTTGAGTGAAAAGCCAACGCCTGCCCAGGACTGGATCAGCTACGCCACCCTCCCCGATTACAACAGCGGTGTGCGTGCGCTGGTGTCGGCGCGCGTGCAGGTAATGCTCTCCGAACAACGGCTGCACACCCCGGACTGGTTCCTGCGGGCATCCGCCGAGCAGCGTCAGCAAATGGTGGCACTGGAGGATACGATCGTGGCGGCGGGTGAAATCTACCAAGCCGCCCCACACACTCGGGTGACCGACTTCAACGCCTACGTTCATCGGACTGCCAGTCGCAAGATCAACGCGCAGCTGGGTCTGCCGCCGGAAACGGTGGACCCTGACCGGATCATCATTCACACGCCCCGCGAAACCCTGTCCTACACCCAGATGCTACGTGACGGTTACGACGACACCCTTGGCCTGCTCAACCCGGCGGCCGATACCACCGCCACTTTCAGCGGCCCCGAGGGCGTCGATCTCACACCACTGAGCCCGGAGAAGGTCGCCGGCTCGGTTCGCGGGCAATGGGTCGCCGATCAATACATCGCGATGATTCGCGGGCAACTGCTGGCGCCTGCCAGCGAGGGCTACGACTGGCGCCGTCAACAGAGCCTGTTGCTGACGCAATTCCAAATGCGCGCCGACGCCTTGCGCAGCTTTCTCGAAAGCCACATCGACGCCACCCAGCTGCACTGGCTCACCCTCTCCATCGTCAACATGCATCAGAGCAGCCCGGCAGACCGCCTGCGTTATCGGGTCTATCCACTGCAATTGAACGTGGACGTGATGGCTATCGCGTCTCGTGCAGAGGTCATTCACGGCTGCTTCCTGCTCACGCCGCCTGACGCGAGCACGCTGGAGCAGGTTCTGCTGTATACGCCGCAGGCACCGGACGGCCGCGCCTTCCGACCGCTTAGCGCGTTCAGCAACACGCTGCTGAGCGAAGGCATGGGCGATTACTACCTGAGCCGCGCCCGGGTAAAGGCCGGCATGCCGCTGGCATTTGCCCTGGCTGAACTGAAGAAAGGCGGTGGTCGCAAACCGGTGCTGCCGAGGGCGCCGTTCAGCAACCTGTATGACGTGTGTTTCAACCAGGTGATCGAGCGCAAGATCCACGATGTGGAGGACACCCAGACCGGTCGCGCGGACATGCTCTGTCGCCAGGTCTGGAGCAGCCTCGAGCTGATCGCGACCGCCGTGACCTTGCCCTTCCCGCCTGCCAGCTTTGCCGTCGGCATGATCATCGCGAGCGCTGAGGGTTATCGCGCGCTGCGAGCCCTCGACGAGCGGGATCACGCCACCGCCAGCTTCTACGTGCTCAGCGCCTGGCTCAACACGGCGGGCGCTGCGGGCGATCTGCACTCGGGAATGAAAGGGCTCGGCGGCATTTTGAAGGATCTGACAGGACAAAAAACCGCCGGCAGGTACGCCCGCTCGGTTGCCCATGCCACCGAAGAGACACTGCAGCCGGTCGCGGTGGAGAACGAACTCTTCTGGGCCGCGCCTCAGTCTGCCAACCGCCATGTTCCGCTTTACCGGACCCACGCGCTGATCCCCGAAACCCTTCAGCCCACAGGGCGTTATGCGCAAACCGATGTGACCGGCGTATGGAGGGCATTGCAGCAGGACACCCCGCCGGTGCGGGTCGCAAATACCGTCTCACCTCCGCTGCACGCGGTAGATGTATCGCTGACAGACGCGCGCCCCCTAAGCCGCCCGCACGGGCAAGGTGTCAGCATCGTTCGTGGCAACTTTTACATCGCCATGCAGGGCCAGACGTACCAGGTCCAGTACGACGCCAGGCTGGCCGTCTGGCAGATCGTCGATCCGCGCAACCCGTTCGCCTTTTTTGGCCGCCAGACGGTGCGCCTCAACCGCCAGGGCCAGTGGCAGCTGTTTGAGCCTGCGCGCTTGCGAGGCGGCGTTCTGCCTTCGTTCAGCCGACTGGACGAACCCCCCGCAGGCCCCGCCACGGCGGTGGGCGACTTGAGCGATTACGAAATGCCGGAATCGCTGCAGCCCTACGTCTTCGGCATCGTCAGCCCAAGGCAGGCTGAACAATTTGAAGGAGGCCCGTTCGGACTGCACGAGTTTTTCGACGACATTTTCCAGGGCGGTCGCTCGACCTACAGCACGTTGCGCCAGAACCTCTACCGCGATGCAAAAGCATTCTTCGAGCACCCGCCCCTTCCCGGCAAACCCGAGTTGCCGGTGCTGGCCGATGGCGTGACGACTCAAGCCTTCTTCGACGCCGCACTGAAAAAATCCAACGGCCTAGTGATTGGCGAAGCTCCGACGTCCATCGCCAGCAAACAACTGCTGATCGACAACATGCCATTGCTGGCGGAGCGCAAGGTCGAGGTGCTATACATCGAGCATCTGCAGACCGACCAGCACACGCACAAGCTGCAGAAATACAAGGCACTCGGCAGCAAGACACGCAGCGGCTCCCACATGATCAAGCACTACCTGGAGACCGTGAACGAGGGCGCGCTCAAGAACGGCAGCGAAAAATACGACTATTACCATCTGATCAAAGCGGCCCACCGCCACGGCATCGATGTTCGTCCGTTCAGTTCATCGGTCAGCTATGACTACGCGGGCAACGAAATGGCATCCGCTGCAGGTGATGCCCTCGCACCCCAAAAGATGGCGGTCTTCTTTGGTCACAAAGTGATCAGCGGCGATGTGCAGCAGCACCCGGGCAGGCGCTGGATCGCGCTGCTCGACCACCGCACCGCCAACACTTGGCAGCAACAGCCAGGCATCAGTGAACTGCAAGGCGTACTCAGCCTGCGCGTCGAAGATGTGCCGTTGGGCGCGCCGATCCAGATATCCGTGGACAGCGATGCCGTCATCAGCAGCGCGGCGTCGCGCGCGGACTTCAAGGCACAGATCGGCAATCCGAATATCGATAACGGGGCCGGCGCAGCCTCGCCCGTCAGTCCATCCAGCACGTCGATGGACGACGCGCTGTATGGCTTTTTCGAACGACGTTCGCCCCTGGAGTGGGGCTTGGACCCGAATCGCCGCGCCATCGTTTCCCACCGCCGAAGCGAGGTGAACCCCTACGTCGGTGATCACGGTTTCGAATGGAATCCGGCCGGCTACTGGACCCGCGCCGATGCCGCAACCTGGAGCAACGACTACCCCCTGGGCGCCATTCAGCAGTCGCTGATCGACAACCGCTACCAGATGCCTGCCGACATGCGGAGCATCTTTCATGACCTGGCCAACTTCCGTCACAGAGGTCTCAACCCCGATTACTTTTTCATCGAAAGTCATTTGGTGGAGGTGCGGGAGAAGTTCTTCGAACTGGCGAACACGCTGCAGAAAGATGCGCGCTCAGTGCTCAACCTGGCCCTCCCTGAACGGGTGACTCTGCCCGAGGTAAAAGCCGACACGCCGTTGAGCATGTTCATCGAAGAGCTGTACGAAAACACATCCGGAGTGGTCATTGGCGAATCCCATTCGGCACGCGCCAGCAAGCGCTTCATCCTCGACAACATGGAGCATCTGGCGCGACAGGACGTGAAGACGCTGTACATGGAGCATTTGCTGACGGACGTCCATCAGGCCGACCTGGACCGCTTCGCTGAAACGGGGCTGATGAGCAAACGTCTGCTGCACGACCTCAAGCGCATGGACCAGACGTTCCGGACCGACCCGACCGGCCTCTACTCGTTCGAAAGGCTGGTGGTCCAGGCCAGGCGGTACGGCATTGAAATCCGCGCGATCGACTGCGCCGCCAGTTACTTCATCCGCCATATGCCGACCCACTCCAACACAACGCGCCAGCAGGTGCTCAGCTACTTTGCGTCCCGCACGATACGCAAGCATCAAGAGGTGATGGGGCCGCACAAGTGGATGGCGCTGGTGGGTGAAACCCATGCCAACACGTTCAAAAACAGCGTCCCGGGCATCGCCGAGCTGGAACAGGGGATTGGCGTGCGGGTGATGGACGTGGCGCAGGGGAAAGGCCATGGCATCATGATCGATCCGGGCGAACAGGTCCCGGCGGGGCTGGGTCATGAGCCAGTGCTGGTGCAGAATGATTTCCGCGTGGAGATCGAACTGCCACCACGTCCTCAACTCGCTGCGCCCGTCGGCGACAGACTGCACAGTCCGGGCATGTTCCTGCTCGATGAGTCCGCCCCCTTGCGGCCCACGATCGTGCATCGCTCAAGGGACCGCACCCTCAAGCACACGCCGGTGCGGTTCAATACCGCTGGCAAAGCCTACGTCGAGCGCGAGTCATGGCCGCAGGTTCATCGCCAGCCGTTCGATAACGTGCAGGCATTGATCGACGCACTGGTGGAGATCAACCTCAAGCACGCGGACTGACGGTCAGTCCGGCGTCTTTGAAACCGTCGGAATGCGCTGCTCCAGCACTTGGTGCAGCGCGCTGTCCGCCGGCCAGTTGCGCATGAAGCGCGCGCGATCTTTGGCGAACGCCGTCGCGAACGAGGCTTGAGAGCCGTGCTGACACATGGCGTCCAGATCGATGAGCGACCAGCGATCCTGTTGCCAGAACACGTTGTGACCCTTGAGATCGCCGTGGCTGATGCGCTCACGGATCAACTGCGCAAACAGCGTATCCAGCGCCTGCAACTCGGCTTCCGGCGCATCGCCGTTAGCCACGTAGGGCGCAAAGCGCTCGATGATGTCGGGCCCCGGCAGGAACTCGGTCACCAGATACGCCTCGCGGCGTAGCCATAAAAAGCGTTTTTCCAGCAGCGCCAGCGGTTTGGGGGTGGCGATGCCGAGAAACCGCAACCGATTGCCTTCACGCCACGAGTGCCAGGCACGGGACGGTCGCCAGAAACGCTTGAGCCAGTGGGCCAGGTTCTTGATGTTGTAGCGTTTGATCACCAACTCGCGGCCGGCGACGTCTACCCTGGCGACGCTGGCCGCGCCCCCGGTCTTGTACAGATGACCGCCGTCAACCAGCGCGTCGGCCTTTTCCAGCACCGGCAGCATTCCGGCGACTTCTTCGCGACGAATCGCACGCAGGGCAAACGGCCCGTCTTCAACGCTGAACAGGCTGCATTCACGGCCGATCTTGTTCAGGTAATCCCGCAAGCGCCAACTGCGTACCTTGTCGATCTGCTTTTGCAGCGCCTCGACCGGCAAGCCGTGCTCGCCGTTGCTCAGCAGGTAATAGACCAGCAATTCTTCGGTGAACGGCTCCAGCGACTTGGGCAACTGGGCGAAGAACACGCCGAGGTTTTCCAACACCTTTTGCCGCGACAACGGCTTGCCGGCTTCTTCGACGCGAATGCCCGCGCCGTCAATCAAATACAGCGTGGAGCCCTGACGCAGCAGGTTGTCGAGGTGCAGGTCTTCCTGCCACAGGCCTTTGGCGTGCATCTGACCCACCGCGGCCAGGGCATCGCCGAGCACTGACTGTTGCTCATCGGCCAGCGGTGGCAGGTTTTCCACTGATTTCCAGGTATCGCCCAAGCTCTGGGCTTGATCCAGAAACTCGAACAACAGCCAGCCGCCCTCGCCTTCCTGCAGCCCGTCGGCCAACAGCAACGGCGTTGGCAAGCCCTGTTTCGCCAGCGCCTGTACGCCATCGCGTTCACGCTGAAAATGCCGAGGGGCTTTGGGACCGACCAGTAATTTCGCCAGCACCGTGCGCCCACGCCAGATGCCGGCGCCTACATAGCGTTGACCGGGCAGGACGCGCAGCAGGCTGAGCAATTGCAGCTCGGCAGGACCGGCGGCATCCTCCAGCGCGATGTTCATCGGCAGCGCCGGGGTGCGACCGGCGTTTTTCAGTTCAGACAAACGCATCGGCGCCCTCTTTGATCAAGCCCAGATTATGCATTTCAAACGGAATTCTGTTTACCGCTCACGGCGCTTGTGACTGCCCCGTTTGGCGACACGCTGCCACCAGGTGTCAACCAGACCGCTATCGACCGGGGCGTTCAGATAAGCGGCGAGCAGCTCGCGGATTTCCGTTTCGTTCCAGACCGGTGCGCGGCGCAGAAGAGGCTCAATGTCCTTGACCCGGTCGCGCTGGCCGAAGATCGACTTGCGCGTCTTCTCAAGGTCGATCAGCTGCGCCATGTACTCACCGCCCCGGGCCCGCATGAAAATATGCTTGGGGTAGAAACAGCCGTGCACCTGACCGGCCCTGTGCAGCGTGCGCGCCAGTTGCCCGCACGCCTGCAGAATCGCCAGACGCTCGGTGGCCGGCCGCTCGTGCCAGTCCTGCAACAGCGTGTCCAGATCGGTCCAGCCATCCAGCGCGCGGGTCATCAGGATTGCGCGGCGCTCACCGTCGACTTTCCTGTCCGCGTAGAACACTGCATGCAGCGCCGGAATGCCCAGCTTCTGATACAGGCTGATGTTGCGAAACTCACGGGAGAAAGACGGCTCGCCAAACGGGTGATGCAGGGTGTACGTCAGGTAATTGCTCTGGCGTTTGAGGTAGTAGCCGGAGCCTTCCAGCTCCAGGCGAAACACACTGCTCCAGCCGCCACGGCCGGTGTTGGGCTCATCCACCGCATCGAGCTCTACGTTCCACAACGCATCGAAGTCCGCCAGACCATGCCGTTCGAGCAGCCCCCGGTCGGCGTCAGCAATGAAAACAGTCATTCGCGACCCTCAAAAAAACTGACGATGTGGCGGATGCGCTTCTTGTCAGAATCATTCAAGCGTTCACGACCACGATATTGCAGATAGAACCGCAGGCGCTGGGTGGCCGACAGGTGATATTTGGCGACCTTGTCCAGGCACGCGAGGTCTTTGGTGATCCGGTAACGCAGCATGAAGCTGACCCAGAACGCGCCGTTGGGGCAGTCGATGAGGAACACCGTCGCCTGATCGTCCACCAGCAGGTTGCGCCACTTCAGATCGTTATGGGTGAAGTGATGATCGTGCATGGTCCGCGTGTAGCGCGCGACCTGCTGGCTGACGCCATTGACCCACGCGCGGCTGTCGAGGCGCATGTCGTTGACCCGCGCCAGTTCGGACAGGTCTTCGGTACGCGGCAGCTCCCGAGTGATCAGCGCGCCGCGATCATACGCAGCGCCATTGCGCTCCAGGCCCCAGGCGACGACTTCTGCGGTCGGGATGCCCCACTTGGCGAAGCGCTTTAGGTTTTGCCATTCGGACTTGACCCGGGGCCGTCCCAGATACCGGCGCAAACCCTTGCCCGCCGCGACGTAGCGCTTGACGTAGTAGTTCACGCCACCGCGTTCGACGCGGATGACTTCGGAAAGCGGATCCCGGGTCAGGCGCTCGCCTTTGAGGGCGAACACCGCGTCGAGGGTGCCGAAGTCGTCCGTCAGCGCGGCGTAGCCAGGCTCCAGATTCCAGCCCGCCATCAGAGCGCGTCCCCGTAGCGCAGTTTGCGCTGATAGAGCTTCTCGGCCTTGCCTTCAAGCCAGCTCAACAGCGCCGATTCCTGGGCCAGGATCTGCCGCAGCGGCTGCTGGAAATAGCCCTTGAGAAACCGCAGTTTGTCGCGCCGGGTCAGGCCGATGTCCATCGCCGAGAAATACAGCGCGGCCAGGTCTTTATTGCGCCAGCGCTGGGTGATCGCCGGGCGCGTCTGGGCGCGGTGCAGGTCGATCACCGAGAGTCGGAAGCTATCGGGCGTGACCGGCGTGTCGGTGTGCAGCAGAAAATGACAGATGTAGCAGTCGCGGTGATTGACCCCGGCGCGGTGCATCATCCCGACCAGCCGCGCCACTTCGGCGATGTACGCGCGCTTCATGCGTGGCTCGGGCGGCTCGTTGCGCCAGTTGAGGCTGACATCTTCCAGGCTCTCGGTCGGGGCCAGCTCTTCGGTGATGATGAACGAATGCTGCATCGCCGGGTTGTTGCCGCGCTCACCGTACGCCACGGCAGTCATGGTCGGCACGCCGACTTCATGCAGGCGATTGACCGCGTCCCACTCCTGACCCGCGCCGAGCACCGGCAATTTGGCAGTCAGCAGGTTTTTCGCCACTTCACCCCAGCCGATGCCGCGATGGATCTTGACGAAATAACCGCGCCCGTCGACCTCCGTGCGCAAGGTGCGCCGGTTCTCGAGTTCGCGGTAGACCTGGCCTTCCAGCGCCTCGACGGCCTCGAACGCATCGCGCCCGGCCCAGAGGGTCTTGAAGGGTTCAGCAAGGATCAGTTTCATCCGTGGTGCTCCGCCAGAATCACATCCGCAGCGTGCTGCGGCATGCTGTAAAGATCAGCCGTCTCGGCGAATGCCAGCCCGTTGCGGCTCCAGGTGCTGCGCGCGGTGTCGTCCTTGAGGATGCGGGCCAGGTATTGATTGAGCTGGCTCTGTTCGAACGGCTCATCGAGCACCAGACCGCTGTCGGCTTCGGCGATGTAATGGGCATAGCCGCACACAGCACTGACCAGCACCGGGAGTCCTGCCACCAGCGCTTCAAGCAGCACGGTGCCGGTGTTTTCGTTGTACGCCGGATGAATCAACAGGTCGGCGCCCAACAGAAAACGCGGAATGTCGCTGCGCCCTTTCATGAAGGTGACGTGATCGCCCAGGCCCAGCGTCGTGCTCTGCACCTGGAATACCTTGGGGTCGTCCTGGCCGATGACAAACAGGCGCGTGCGTTTTTTCAATTCTGCGGGCAGCGCCGCCAGCGCCTTGAGGCTGCGATCGACGCCCTTGGTCTTGAAGCCGGAGCCGATCTGCACGAGCAGCAGGTCATCGTCGGCCAGCTTGAATTCCCGACGAAATTCAGCGCGGATTTCGGCGGCATTCGGCGGCGCCCGGCGGTCCTGGGAGATCCCCGGCGGCAACAGATGAAAGCGTTCCAGCGGCGTGTCGTAATGCTTGATGAACAGCGGCTGCTGCACTTCGGAAATCATCAGCACTTCGGTCTTCGCGTCTTTGCCGAACACCGCGCGCTCGTAGTCGGCGAAGTGACGGTAGCGGCCCCAGTATTTGTACAGGCCGTGGCGCAGGTTCTGGGCCTTGTCTTCGTAACAGCCGTCGGCGGCGTAATACACGTCCAGGCCGGGCATCTTGTTGAAACCAATCAGCCGGTCCACGGGACGCTTGGCCAGGTCGGCGTTCATCCAGTCGGTGAGCTTTTCGTTGCGACGGTGGTTGAAGATTGCCTTGACCGGCGCCACCAGCACTTCGAAGCCGGGCGGCACGTCGCCTTCCCAGATCAACGTGTAGACGCGGATTTTATGGCCGCGCTGCTGGCACTCCAGGGCGATGCGCATGAAGTCGCGCTGCAGGCCACCGAAGGGGAAGTATTTATAAAGCACGAATGCCAGTTGCATCAGGGATGTTCCTTTGCCAGCAATAGCGCGCCTAACTGGTTCGCTACCCGCTCGGGATTCAGGCGAGTGAAGCACATGGGCCACTCGCGTTCGGTATCGACCTGACGCTGATCTTCAGGCGTCGGTCGGTAGGTGCATTTCTTTTGCAGGCACGGCGCGCAGGCGGGGTAATCGGCCGCCAGATGAACCTGCGACCGGCCGTACGCGCCGGTCAGGCCCGGATTGGTCGGGCCGAACAGCGACAGGGTCGGTACGTCCAGCGCTGCAGCCAGATGACCAAGACCGGTGTCCACCGCGACGCAACTCTGGGCGCTCGCCAGTACGCGAGCAACCCCTGCCAGATTGAGTTTGGGCAACACGACGGCATTATCAAGGCCATCGGCAATGCGTTCGGCTCGTGCCTTCTCGGCCGGGTTGCCCCACGGAAGACGCACTTCAAGTCCCTGACCGATCATTCGTTCGGCCAATTGCCGCCAGTAAAGCTCGGGCCAATGTTTGGTGTCCCACGTGGTGCCGTGCAGAAACAGTACGAAGGGCGCGTCGTTTGTGGCAGTGAGCAGGCGGCTGCGGTCAAGGCCGTAATCGCCCAATCCCGCAGGCACCTGATAGCCCAACGCCTGGGCGAACAGCTGACGCAAACGCTCGACCGCATGCTGGCCGCGGGCAACGGCGTAGGGGCGATTGTAGAAGCGAGCGGCCATGGGCTCCCGCGCAGAAGTCTTGTCCAGCCCGGCGATGGGCGCTCTGACGTAGCGGGTAAGCCAGGCGCTTTTCAGCAGGCCCTGGGCGTCGATCACCAGATCGTAACGGGTGTCGCGCAGACGCTGTTTGAACTGGCGCCATTCACCGTTTTTGAGGGTCTGCCAGAGGTTCTTGCGCCAGCGACGGATGGCCACCGGAATGACGTTGGCGACCGCTGGATGCCAGGTCGGAATCTCGGCGAAGCCCTCTTCCACCACCCAGTCGAACTGGATGCCCGGCAGCGCGCCCATGGCGTCCGTCAGCGCGGGCAAGGTGTGGATCACGTCACCCAGTGACGAGGTTTTGATCAGCAGTACCCGCAAGTCAGGCGACCTCGACCGGGGCGGCGCCAATACGGCCGAGGGCCTGGATCACCGAGTCCGGCTCCAGCAGGCGCAGGCAATTGTAATGGCCGAAACGGCAGGTGCGCTCGAAGCACGGGCTGCACTCGATGCCGAGGCGGACGATCTCGACTTCATCGGCCAGCGGCGGCGTAAAGCCCGGCGAGGTTGAACCGTAGACCGCCACCAGCGGGCGATTCAGCGCGGCGGCCACGTGCATCAGCCCGGAATCGTTGGAGACGACTGCGTCCGCGCAGGACAGCAGGTCAATGGCTTCGGCCAGTGAGGTGCCGCCGCTGAGGTTCATGGATTCTTCGCGCAGGCCCGGAATCAGCCGCTCGCGGATGCTTTCGCCCACGGCGTGGTCGCTCTTCGAGCCGAATAGCCAGACTTGCCAGCCTTCACGGATCTTCGCTTCGGCAACCTTGGCGTAGTGCTCGGAAGGCCAGCGCTTGGATTCACCGAACTCGGCGCCCGGGCACAGCGCGAGCACCGGCCGGTCGAGGCTCAGACCGAACTTGGTTAGCGCCGCGTCGCGACTCGCCGTTTCGATTTGCAGGCTGGGTTTGGGATAAGGGTGCGGCAACTCGGCGCCTTTGTCGTAGGCCTGCGCCATGAAGCGTTCGATCATCAGCGGGTAGCGCTGCTTGTCGAGGGTGCGCACGTCGTTGAGCAGGCCATAGCGAAATTCGCCACGCCAGCCGGTGCGCTTGGGAATACCGGCGAAGAATGGCACCAGCGCCGACTTCAGCGAGTTGGGCAGCAGAATCGCCTGATCGTACTGGCCCTTGAGGGATTTGCCGATGCGCCGGCGCGTGGCCAGCTCCAGCGCGCCATGGCCGAGCGGGAAGCTCAAGGCCGTGCGCACTTCGGGCATGCGCTCAAGAATCGGCCGGCTCCACTCGGGCGCCAGCACATCGATTTCGCACTGCGGGTGACGCTGCTTGAGGCACTGGAACAGCGTCTGCGCCATCACCATGTCACCGACCCAGCTGGGCCCTACGATCAGAATTCTCATGCTCATCCAAAAACGACCAGAAACGAGCAGGGAGGCCCATCAGACTGCGTGATGCTTGCACACGCCGCCTGACGCCTCCCTGTCATAGCTTTATATAGATCCGTGAGATCCGAACCCTGCAGTGTTCTCATCAACCTCTTCGCGAGCAAGCTCGCTCCCACAGGATCGCTCACCTAACGTGGGAGCGACCGGGGTGGCGCTCCACCTTGCTCACGAAGGGGCCGGTCCTGCTGCCATCCAACGTCATGGCAATCAACTCAGCCCCAACGCTCCCCAGATCCGCATCACTTCGCGCCGTTCGGTGGCGAACTGGTCGCCGGCCACAACACCCGGATCGTTCTGCAGCGCCTGTCGGTGAGCGGCCGAGCGGTAGGCCTTGTACGCCTCACGCAGCAGGCCGGCATCGGCGGCGGCCATCAGACCGGCCTCTTCAAGGCCTTCAAGAATACGGATGTTATCGGTGTAACGAAGCAGCGCGGGATGCTCTCTGGACCACGCCAGGGCCGCGTATTGCACCATAAATTCAATATCGACGATACCTCCGGCGTCCTGCTTGAGGTCGAACCGCGCCGTCGGTTCAAACGCATTCGCCCCCTTGCCTGCCGTCGTTGTGCGGGTGCCGAGGTTGTCGCGCATCTTCGCGCGCATCTCGCTGACCTCCTGACGCAGCTTCGGCAGATCCCGCTCCCGCCCCAGCACCGAGGCGCGCACTGTTTCGAACTGCCGGCCGACATCGGTGCTGCCCACCAGCACCCGCGCGCGTACCAACGCCTGATGCTCCCAGGTCCAGGCCTCGTTCTCCTGATAGCGGGAAAACGCCCCGAGGGAACTCACCAGCAAACCCGCCGCGCCGGACGGCCGCAGGCGCATGTCGACTTCGTACAACTGGCCCGAGTTGGTCTGGGTGGTGATCAGGTGGATGATTCGCTGGCCGAGCCGGGTAAAGAACTGCGCGCCATCAATCGGCTTGGCGCCGTCGGTTTCGGCCTGGGGATCGCCATCGTGGATGAACACCAGATCCAGATCCGAGCCGTGACCCAGTTCGATACCGCCGACCTTGCCGTAGCCGACGATGACAAAACCGGGGTCGCACAAGGTGCCGTCCGGTCGGCGCGGTGCACCGTGACGGGCGACGGTGTGGCGCCAGGCGAGCGCCAGCACTTGCTCCAGAATCGCTTCGGCCAGCCAGGTCAGATAATCGCTGACTTTCATCAGCGGCAGGCTGCCGGTGATTTCCGACGCAGCCACGCGCAGACGGTGAGCCAGCTTGAAATGCCGCAGGGCTTCCATTTGCTGTTCCAGGTCGTCTTCAGGAATACGCGTCAGACGCTCGCGCAGCTCGGCGGCCAGTTCAAGCGCCTGGGGCGGGCTGAACAGGCGACCTTCGTTAAGCAACTCATCCAGCAGCAGCGGAAAACGGGCGATCTGCTCGGCAATCCACGGGCTGGCCGCGCACAGGGTCAGCAATCGACGCAACGCGCCGGGGTTTTCGGTGAGCAAGACCAGATACGCCGAGCGACGCGCCACCGCTTCCACCAGCGGCAGCACGCGCTCGAGCACCAGATCGGGATTGTCGTGCTCGACCGCTTGGGCGAGCAGCCGCGGAATAAAGGCATCGAGCCGCTCACGCCCTAGCCGCTGCATCGAGCGCAGCTGCGAACTGTTGCGCAGGTTGCTCAGGTTTTTCAGGGCCTTTTGCGCGTCAGCAAATCCGCCCTCCTGGAGCTGGAGGCAGGCGCTTTCTTCGTTCTGCGACTCTTCCCACAGCGGCAGCCACTCTCCGCCGACGATTTCGTCGCCGTGATCCTGCTGGCCCTCTTCCTCGTCCGGGTCAGCGATAACCTGACGAAAGTGCCACGCGACGCGCTCACGCCAGTACATCAGTTGTTCATGGAAACTCGCCCAGTCGGCAAAACCCATCATGAAGGCGATGCGCGCCTGATCCTGCGGGTCGTCAGGGAGCATTTGCGTCTGCCGATCGGCAATCGCCTGAATGGCGTGCTCGGTGTAGCGCAGAAACTGATAACCCTCCCGCAGCTCATCAATCACCGCAGCGGGCAGATAACCCTGCCCCTCAAGGGTTTTCAGCACCTTGAGCAGTGGCCGTTGCTGCAGACTCAAATCGCGACCACCGTGAATCAGCTGAAACGCCTGGGCGATGAATTCCACTTCGCGGATGCCGCCGGACCCGAGCTTGATGTTCTCGGCCATGCCCTTGCGCCGGACTTCCTGCTGGATCAGCTGCTTCATGGTGCGCAGCGCTTCAATGGCGGAGAAGTCCAGATAGCGGCGATAGACAAACGGCCGCAGCATGTCGAGCAACTCGCTGCCCTTCTCCTGATCGCCACCCACCACACGGGCCTTGATCATGGCGTAGCGTTCCCAGTCACGGCCCTGATCCTGGTAGTACTGCTCCAGCGCGTTGAAGCTGAGCACCAGTGCACCGGAAGATCCATACGGGCGCAGGCGCATGTCGACCCGGAAGACAAAGCCGTCGACCGTGACCGGGTCCAGCGCCTTGATCAATCGCTGACCCAGGCGGATGAAAAATTCCTGATTATCGAGCGGGCGTTTAACGCCCTGGGTTTCGCCGCCCTCGGGGTAGGCAAAGATGAGATCGATGTCGGACGATAGATTCAGCTCGACGGCGCCCAGCTTGCCCATGCCGAGGATGACCATCTGCTGTGCCTCGCCGGTCCGACGGCCGGTCGGCACGCCGAATTGCTGACAATGCCGCTCGTACAGCCACTTGTAAGCCAGATCGATGCAGCCATCTGCCATGTCCGAGAGATCGCGGCAGGTTTCCACCAGATCAGCCTGCCGGGTCAGATCCCGCCAGATAATTCGCACTTGCTGGCGCGTGCGTTGACGACGTAGATTACGCCCCAACTCATCGTCGCTGGCAGCCTGAATGACTGCATTGGCGATGTGCCCAAGCAGCTCGCCGGGCGCAAAACTGCGCTCCAGCTCACCGGATTCAGCGAGGTCGAGCAGCATCAGCGGATCGCGTGAAACCTGATCGGCGACGAAGTCGCTGGCCGCACACACACGATCGAACGCCAGCAACCGCGCCTCGGGCCAGGCCTGAAATGGATGCCTGGCGTCATCTGTGAGGGCATCGAGCACGGTGCGCCAGGATTGGCGCGCACGAGTGACGAACGGCAGAAGGACAGCCGGCAGCTCGGCCAGCAGGGGAAGGCTCATGGTCTATCCTTGATCGGCATTCAAATGGCAGCACGCCACGGCGGTTGTATACACGCAACGGACGGACTGTCGAACAAAGGTTAAAAATTGCTGATGACGGGCATTTTCTGGCTTTCAGCATGACAGGTCCGGCGATTCGTCAGATTTTTACACTGAGAACCCTGCTTTAACGGACACTGCACCACGAGTGAAAACGTCGCTCAGCTGTAGTTTTACTACTGTATATACAAGTCAAAAAGCTGAATTAGCCCGAGATTTGTAGTAAAACTACACAACGCCGGGGACCCATCCGGTCATCCAAGAATTTTATATCGTCTGCCCACAAGGCCAGTCGCAACAAACTCAGGCAACCGATTCTGGAAGCCTTTCCGCCCTGGAGCAAGCCATGCAAGACCTCGATCCCGTCGAAACCCAGGAATGGCTGGACGCCCTGGAATCGGTTCTCGACAAAGAAGGCGAAGACCGTGCTCATTACCTGATGACCCGTATGGGTGAGCTGGCCACACGAAGTGGTTCGCAACTGCCTTACGCCATCACCACGCCTTACCGCAACACCATCCCCGTTACCCACGAAGCACGCATGCCCGGCGACCTGTTCATGGAACGCCGCATCCGCTCGCTGGTACGTTGGAACGCTTTGGCGATGGTGGTCAAGACCAACATCGGCGACCCGGATCTGGGCGGCCACATCTCCAGCTTCGCTTCCAGTGCAACCCTGTACGACATCGGCTTCAACTACTTCTTCCAGGCCCCGACCGACGAACACGGCGGCGACCTGATCTACTTCCAGGGTCACGCATCGCCAGGCGTCTACGCCCGTGCGTTCATGGAAGGGCGCATCACCGAAGACCAGATGAACAACTTCCGTCAGGAAGTCGATGGCAACGGTCTGTCGTCCTATCCGCACCCGTGGCTGATGAAAGACTTCTGGCAGTTCCCGACCGTTTCCATGGGTCTGGGTCCGATTCAGGCGATCTACCAGGCGCGCTTCATGAAGTACCTGGAGCACCGCGGTTATATCCCTGAAGGCAAGCAGAAAGTCTGGTGCTTCCTGGGCGACGGCGAGACCGACGAGCCGGAATCCTTGGGCGCCATCGCCCTGGCCGGTCGCGAGAAGCTCGACAACCTGATCTTCGTCGTGAACTGCAACCTGCAGCGTCTGGACGGTCCGGTTCGCGGCAACGCCAAGATCATCCAGGAACTGGAAGGCGTGTTCCGCGGTGCTCAGTGGAACGTGACCAAAGTCATCTGGGGCCGTTTCTGGGACCCACTGCTGGCCAAAGACGTCGACGGCATCCTTCAACGCCGCATGGACGAAGTCATCGACGGCGAATACCAGAACTACAAAGCCAAAGACGGCGCTTTCGTGCGCGAACACTTCTTCAACTCGCCAGAACTCAAGGCGATGGTTGCGGATATGTCCGACGACGAAATCTGGAAGCTGAACCGTGGCGGCCACGACCCGTACAAGGTCTACGCGGCGTACCACGAAGCGGTGAACCACAAGGGTCAGCCGACCGTGGTTCTGGCCAAGACCATCAAGGGTTATGGCACCGGCGCCGGTGAAGCGAAAAACACCGCGCACAACACCAAGAAGGTCGACGTCGACAGCCTGCGTCACTTCCGTGACCGCTTCGACATCCCGGTCAAGGACGATCAGCTCGAAGCCCTGCCGTTCTACAAGCCGGAAGAAGGCAGCGCCGAAGCGCGTTACCTGGCCGAGCGTCGTGCTGCACTGGGCGGCTTCGTGCCACAGCGTCGTTCGCAGAGCTTCAGCCTGCCGACCCTGCCACTGGAAACCCTCAAGGCGATCCTCGACGGCTCCGGCGACCGCGAAATTTCCACCACCATGGCCTTCGTCCGCATCCTGACCCAACTGGTCAAGGACAAGGAAGTGGGTCAGCGCATCGTTCCGATCATCCCGGACGAAGCCCGTACCTTCGGTATGGAAGGCATGTTCCGCCAGCTGGGCATCTACTCGTCCGTAGGCCAGCTGTACGAGCCAGTCGACAAAGAACAAGTGATGTTCTACCGCGAGGACAAGAAAGGTCAGATCCTCGAGGAAGGCATCAACGAAGCCGGCGCGATGTCGTCGTTCATCGCGGCAGGTACTTCGTACAGCAGCCACAACCAGCCGATGATTCCGTTCTACATCTTCTATTCGATGTTCGGTTTCCAGCGTATCGGCGACCTGGCTTGGGCTGCAGGCGACAGCCGCACCCGTGGCTTCCTGATCGGCGGCACCGCCGGTCGTACCACCCTGAACGGTGAAGGTCTGCAGCACGAAGACGGTCACAGCCACATCCTGGCCTCGACCATCCCGAACTGCCGCACCTTCGATCCCACCTACGGCTACGAGCTGGCGGTGATCATTCAGGACGGCATGAAGAAGATGTTCGAAGAACAACAGGACGTCTTCTACTACCTGACCGTGATGAACGAGTCCTACACGCAACCTGCCATGCCGGCCGGTTCCGAGGAAGGCATCATCAAGGGCATGTACCTGCTGGAAGAAGACACCAAGGAAGCCGCACATCACGTGCAGCTGCTGGGTTCGGGCACCATCCTGCGTGAAGTACGCGAGGCGGCGAAGATCCTGCGCGAGCAGTTCAACATTGGTGCGGACGTCTGGAGCGTCACCAGCTTCAACGAATTGCGTCGCGACGGCCTGGCCGTAGAGCGCAGCAATCGCCTGAAGCCGGGTCAGAAGCCACAGTTGAGCTACGTTGAAGAATGCCTCAATGGCCGTAAAGGTCCGGTGATCGCTTCGACCGACTACATGAAACTGTTCGCTGACCAGATCCGTCAGTGGGTTCCGACCAAGGAATACAAGGTGCTGGGCACCGACGGTTTCGGCCGTAGCGACAGCCGCAAGAAGCTGCGCAACTTCTTCGAAGTTGACCGTCACTTCGTGGTGCTGGCCGCCCTGGAAGCCTTGGCCGATCGCGGCGATATCGAACCTAAAGTCGTGGCGGAAGCCATTGCCAAGTTCGGCATCGATCCTGAAAAGCGCAACCCGCTGGACTGCTAAGGTCTGCGTAACGATCGAATAGAGCGCTGAAAGGTGCGCGAAACAGCCGCCGATGCGGAATTTACTTCGGTAAATGAGCATCCAGGCTGTTTCGTCGCAGATGAATCGGCGCAGTCGAGGAACAGGTTCTCCTAAGGAGAGACATTGTGAGTGAGTTAATTCGAGTACCCGACATCGGCAACGGTGAAGGTGAAGTCATTGAGTTGATGGTCAAGGTCGGTGATCGCATCGAAGCTGACCAGAGCGTGCTGACGCTGGAGTCGGACAAGGCAAGCATGGAAATCCCTGCGCCTAAAGCCGGTGTCATAAAGGCGATGAAAGTAAAGCTGGGCGACCGCCTGAAAGAAGGCGACGAACTGTTCGAGCTGGAAGTGGAAGGCGAAGCGGCGGCCGAGCCGGCTGCTGCACCTGCTGCTGCCGCGCCTGCCCCTGCTGCTGAAAAGCCTGCCGAGAAGCCGGCCGAAGCCGAAGCGGCGCCTGCCGCAGCGGCTGCACCTGCTGCGTCGGATACCGTTCAGGATATCCACGTTCCGGACATCGGTTCGTCAGGCAAGGCTCGCATCATCGAGCTGATGGTCAAAGTGGGCGACAGCATCGAAGCTGATCAATCCTTGATCACCCTGGAATCCGACAAAGCCTCGATGGAGATCCCGTCTCCCGCCGCAGGCGTTGTCGAAAGCATCAGCGTCAAGGTCGAAGACGAAGTCGGTACCGGCGACCTGATCCTGAAATTGAAAGTGGCGGGTGCTGCAGCGGCTGCCGCCCCTGCACAAGCTGCTGCCCCGGCTCCGGCCAAGGCGGAAGCGGCTGCTCCGGCGCCCGCTGCGGCTCCGGCTGCGAAAGCTGAAAGCGCGCCTGCTCCAGCAGCTGCGCCAGCCGCTGCACCTGCGAACAACGGCGCCAAGGTTCACGCTGGCCCGGCTGTTCGTCAGCTGGCTCGCGAGTTTGGCGTCGAGCTGAACGCTGTTTCGGCAACCGGCCCACATGGCCGCGTGCTGAAAGAAGACGTCCAGGCGTACGTCAAATCGATCATGACCAAGTCCAAGGACGCGCCTGCTGCTGGCGGCGCTGCCGGCGGCATGGGCATCCCGCCGATTCCGGAAGTCGATTTCAGCCGTTTCGGCGAAACCGAAGAAGTGCCAATGACCCGCCTGATGCAACTGGGCGCAACCGGTCTGCACCGCAGCTGGCTGAACATTCCGCACGTGACGCAATTCGACCAGGCCGACATCACCGACCTGGAAGCTTTCCGTATCGCGCAGAAAGCCGTGGCCGAAAAAGCCGGCGTCAAGCTGACCATTCTGCCGCTGCTGCTCAAGGCCAGCGCGCACATGCTCAAGGAGCTGCCGGACTTCAACAGTTCGCTGGCGCCAAGCGGCAAAGCGGTCATTCGCAAGAAGTACTTCAACATCGGTTTCGCGGTGGATACGCCGGAAGGCCTGCTGGTCCCGGTGATCAAGAACGTCGACCAGAAGAGCCTGCTGCAACTGGCAGCCGAAGCGGCCGAGCTGGCGGAAAAGGCACGCTCCAAAAAGCTGTCGGCCAACGACATGCAAGGCGCCTGCTTCACCATCTCCAGCCTGGGCCACATTGGCGGCACCGGCTTCACGCCGATCGTCAACGCGCCGGAAGTCGCGATCCTTGGCGTGTCCAAGGCCACCATGCAACCGGTCTGGGACGGCAAGGCATTCCAGCCCCGCCTGATGCTGCCGCTGTCGCTGTCCTACGATCACCGCGTGATCAACGGCGCCGCCGCAGCGCGCTTCACCAAGCGTCTGAGCGAATTGCTGGCGGACATCCGCACGATCCTGCTGTAAGCCGTACAAGGCCCGTTTCTCACGAAACGGGCCTTCGTTTTCTCGAGCTGCCACGCTCGTACCTCAACCCCGCTCACTGGCGGGGCTTTTTTTGCCCTTTTAAAATGGATTCATCAGCGGCTACAAAGGCCCTACAGTATTCGATCGCGCTGCCGATAACTGATCATGCACAAACACCAGCCGCTCGACCCTCACCCTGACAATCCGATCAATTACCTCCAGTAAATCAACCGTCTGCCGACAGATTTATAGCACTAAGCCATCGCGCTGACTTGTCAGCCCGTTCGCCATGATGCAACCTTGCGGCACGCGACTTAAAGACGGGCTCCTTGCCCGTGCGCGACAGCACCCTGAAAGCGAGTTCCTTCATGAAAAGCCAACCTGATGCTGCCGGTAGACCGGCGGCCGAGGTCGTGACGCAATTACCGGTGCCCTCGCGGCTCGGCATGCTGCGTTTCGAGCGGCTGAATGAACCCAGCTGGGCCATGCTCTATCTGGATCCGAACTGCGAAAAGCAATTCAGCATGCCCGCCGTCGAACTTTGCGCGCTGGTGGGTACGCCTTACGCCAGCCTCATGGAGCCCGAAGCGCGCTATCAACTGCACGACGCCGTGCAGATGCAACTGGCCGGCAGCGCCCATTACCTGATCCGCTACACCCTGCACACGACGCGCGGCCCATTGAATCTGGTGGAAATCGGTGAAGGGTACAAGCAACACAACCGGCATCTGTTACGCGGCTACCTGATGGTGGTTGAGGCGCAGATCGAGCCCGGCGAACTGATCATCAGCCCCGATCTGGAAGTACAGAACTCCCGTCTGCAGATCGCGCTGGAGCTCAATCAACGCGCCCAGCACGAACAGTTGCTGCATCTTGAACGGGTCCGCGCACAGCAAAGCCTGATTCTGCGCCTGGCGCGCCATCGCTACAGTTCGAACAATTCGCTGCAGGAAGCCGCAGAGCTGATCACCAAAAGCGCCTGCGAGATCTACAACATCTCCTGCGCCAGCCTGTGGAACCTCAGCGGCAAGACCCTTGAGCCGATTGCCGAGTATCGCCGCGATACCAGCACGTTCCCCAAAACCGACGCGATCGACATCAGCGAATTCCCCAGCTACCTGGACGTGCTGCACACCAGCCGCGCCATCGACGTCAACGATGTCGAGCAGGATCCGCGTACGCGCGAGCTGGTTCAGCGACTGCGGACCCAGGACATCACTGCCATTCTCGACGCCGCCGTGCGCATCGATGGCCAGGTGGTGGGTGTGCTGTGCCTCGAGCAGACCGGTACGCCACGGGAATGGCAATCTGATGAGATTGCTTTTGCCGGTGAGCTGGCCGATCAGTTTGCCCACGCCATCAACAACCACAACCGCCGCACCGCCACCAGCGCCCTGCACCTGTTTCAGCGTGCCGTGGAGCAAAGCGCCAATGCGTTTTTGCTGGTCAACCGTGACGGCGTGGTCGAGTACGTCAACCCGAGCTTCACCGAGATCACCCAGTACCCGGCCGATGAGGTTCACGGGCATCGCCTGTCGGAGCTGCCGGCGCTGGAAAATCTCAGCGCGCTGCTCCTCGACGCGAACTCCAGTCTGGTCAACGGAAACAGCTGGCAGGGCGAGTTCAAGAGCCGACGCAAAAATCTGGAACCGTACTGGGGCCAGCTGTCGATTTCAAAGGTCTACGGCGACAACCGCGAGCTGACCCATTACATCGGCATCTACGAAGACATCACCCAGGCCAAGCTCTCCCAGCAGCGGATCGAGCGCCTGGCGTACACCGACAATCTGACCAGTCTGGGCAACCGTCCGGCGTTCATCCGCACCCTGGACGAGCACTTTGCCCGCGACGTCGCCACGCCGATCAGTCTTTTGCTGGTGGACATCGACAACTTCAAGCGTATCAACGACAGCCTCGGCCACCAGACTGGCGACAAGCTGCTGATCAGCCTCGCTCGCCGCCTGCGCAATAGCCTGAGCCCGACCGGCATTCTGGCGCGCTTCGCCAGTAACGAATTCGCTGTACTGCTCGACGACACCAGTCCCGAGGAGGGCCAACGGGTCGCCAGCCAGGTGCTGAGCACGCTGGACAAGCCCATGTTCGTCGACAATCAGCTGATCAGCGTGACCGGTTCGGTGGGGCTGGCCTGCGCGCCGATCCATGGCCGCGACCCGCAGACGCTGATGAAGAACGCAGGCCTGGCGCTGCACAAGGCCAAGGCCAACGGCAAGCATCAGGTGCAGGTATTCACCGAAGCGCTGAACGCCGAGGCGAGTTACAAGCTGTTCGTCGAGAACAACCTGCGCCGCGCGCTGACGCAGAACGAACTTGAGGTCTTTTACCAGCCCAAACTGTGCTTGCGCAGTGGCCGTCTGCTGGGCATGGAAGCGTTGCTGCGCTGGAATCATCCGGAAAAAGGCATGATCCGCCCGGACCAGTTCATCAGCGTCGCCGAAGAGACCGGCCTGATCATCCCGATCGGCAAGTGGGTCGCGCGCCAGTCCTGCCGCATGAGCAAGCAACTGACCGCTGCCGGTTACGGCAAACTGCATGTGGCAATCAACGTGTCGCCGAAGCAGTTTTCCGATCCGGAGCTGGTCTCCTCGCTGGCTAGTATTCTGCGTGACGAACAGCTCGACCCGTCGCTGCTGGAACTGGAACTGACTGAAGGCTTGCTGCTGGAGGCAACCGAAGACACGCGCCTGCAGCTTGAGTCGCTGAAGACGCTAGGCCTGACCCTGGCGATGGATGACTTCGGTACGGGTTATTCGTCGTTCAGTTACCTGAAGAAATTCCCCATCGACGTGATCAAGATCGACCGCAGCTTCATCAGGGACATCCCGGATGATCAGGACGACATGGAAATCACCTCGGCAGTCATCGCCATGGCCCACAACCTCAAGTTGACCGTGGTCGCCGAAGGCATCGAGACGGCGGCACAGCTGGCGTTTCTGCGTCGCCATCGCTGTGATGTCGGTCAGGGCTATCTGTTCGACAAGCCGATTCCGGGCGAAGAGCTGATCGAGAAACTGCGTCGCTACCCGCGCGGCCCACTGGCCTAAGCCCCCTTCCCCGCATTACATCAGTGCGGCACACTTGCCGCCCTGCATTTGCATCAGTCGATTCTGACCCCATATACGGTTTTCACTGACAACGCATGTCGGTTGTCCTGCCCCAGAGAGGATGTGCCTCATGGTCTTGCGCTCGGAAATTCTTGTGAATAAAAACGCTCTCCCAACCGCTCAGCAGGCACTGCCAGGGCGCGAAACACCCATGGCCCTGCCAGAAACCCATTTCGTCAATGGTACGCCGCTGCTGGGTCCGTTCTTTAATGACGTCGAGTTCGCCATCTTTGGCCTGGGTTGCTTCTGGGGTGCGGAACGTCGCTTCTGGCAGAAAGAAGGTGTGGTCAGCACTGTTGTGGGTTACGCGGGGGGCTTCACGCCAAACCCGACGTACGAAGAAGTCTGCTCGGGCCTGACGGGCCATGCCGAGGTGGTCCTCGTGGTGTACGAACCCGCGAAGGTCAGCTACGAAGCACTGCTGGCAATGTTCTGGGAATTGCATAACCCGACACAGGGCATGCGGCAGGGCAACGACATCGGCACCCAATACCGCTCGGTGATCTACGCGACAACGCCGGAACAACTGCAGGCGGCCAAAAGCAGCGCCGAGGTGTACCAGGCCGAACTGGCCAAGGCTGGTCTTGGGGACATCACCACCGAAATCGATCAGGCGCCCACCGTGTACTTCGCCGAGGCGTATCACCAGCAATACCTGGCGAAGAACCCCCAGGGCTACTGCGGTATTGGCGGCACCGGCGTCTGCATGCCGCCGAGCCTGGCGGGGAACTGAGTTACCCCATAGAGGGATCGGCCGCGTTGGACCCGCTGGCATCCCTGGTATCGGCAAAGGCTGCCTTGGCCGGGGGAGGCAGACATCGCCGATCCTCCGGCAGATGAACGAATTGTGGGAGCGAGCTTGCTCGCGAATGGGCCATTACATCCGCTAAATAGTCAGCGGTTGAGATGCCGCCTTCGTGAGCAAGCTCACTCCCACATGAACGGTGTCCGCTGCATCACTTCCTGGCCTCTTCCCGGCTAAAGCTGATCCCGCTGACACTACGCGTGCTGTCAGTGGGACTGGCTTTAGCCGGGAAGACGTAAGCCGTCGCGCCGCAGAAACCAAGAGCGGTTACTCCGCAATCAGCCAATCCATCTTCCAGTCGCCCTGGGTCTGACCGAGCGTCTTCGCCAGCCATGGCATCAGCTCGCGCAACTCTTCTTCCAGCCCCCATGGCGGATTGGCGATCGCCAGGCCGGAGCCGTTGAGGCTGTTGGGTGTGTCCAGCGGATGCACGAACAACTCGACCCGCAGCAGTTTCGGTGCGCCGGTTTCGGCCAGTTCCTGATAGAAACGTTTGAGCGCACGCTGGTCCTTGATCGGGTACCAGATGGCCGCAACGGTCTGGCGCATCCGCGCAATGGTTTCCTTGAGGGCGACGGAGCAGCGCTTCATCTCGTCCAGTTGCTCGAACGGCGGATCAATCAGCATCACTGCGCGCTTCTCGTGAACCGGCAGTAAGGCCCGGGGCACGTGCCAGCCTTCGCCCAGGTGCACGGCGACGCGGCGATCGTATTTCATGTTGTCTTTAAGCAGCGCGCCGTCTTCAGGGTGCTTTTCGTTGAGCAGCACGCGGTCCTGTTCGCGGGTCAGGCGGCGGGCCAGTTCGGGAGAGCCCGGGTAGTAACGCAGTTCGCCGGTCTTGCGGTTCATGTGACGGATCGCGTCGATGTAACCGGCCGCCATTTCAGGCACGTCTTCGGCATCCCACAGACGGCCAATGCCTTCGATCCATTCGCCGGTGCGCGTGGCCTGATCGCCCTGCAAGTCATACAGGCCGATGCCCGCGTGAGTGTCGAGGTAAGCGAGTGGCTGCTCTTTGCGCGACATGAGCGCGATCAAGCGAGTCAGAACGATGTGTTTGAAAACGTCGGCGTGGTTGCCGGCGTGGAAGGCGTGACGGTAATTCATGGCGGCTCCTGGAAGGCTGCGGAGTTTATCAAACCATCCGACGTTGCGCAGACCGCTCATGCCCTGCCGCTCGAAGGAGCCCAAACGACAGGCAAAAAAATCCCCGGTTAAGCCGTTACAAAACCGGGGTGAGGCATCTGCGCGGGCCAGAGGGTGACCAAACCGTAGCTCGCGCAATGTAAGTGGGGCGATTATGCCAAATGAACTAAACGGTTACATAGCCGAAAACGACACACTGATGCGTATGCCAGACATCTGCGACGCGAGCGCTTGCCGAGCTCACGCGCGCACCACCAGAATCAGGCCAACCTCAAGAACGGAGCGCACGTCATGATGCACGCAGACCTCATCGACCAGGACGACCTGATCAGCCAACTCAGGGCGATCGGTCTTGAAGTACCCTCCGGCCTCAGCGCGGAACAGGCGTGCGCACAGGCGGTGCGCGGCCTCAATGACGATCGCGCTCGGGCATTGCGGCAATTGGTCGAGAAACTGCTGAGCGGCAGCGCAACGATTTTGCCAGCCGTGCGCCAGGCGATTGATCAGCAGTTGTTGCCGGCGCTGGCCACTTACAAACAGGGCCAGGCGCAGGCTTGAGATAACCTTACGCGGTGATAAGGAAAGGCACGTTGCCCTACAACCGCACGCTCGCAAACGTCGATTCATTACGCGCCTGACTCAGCGCCGACAGCGGCCCGGACAACGGCGCCAGAACGATCGACTGCGGGATCGGCAACATACCCACCTGCTGCGCGGTGTTGGAGCCGACGCGTTCGTCCCGTGGCGGGATGCCGAAGTATTCGCGGTAGCACTTGGAGAAGTGCGGCGTGGACACGAAGCCGCAGACCGACGCCACTTCGATGATCGACATCGGCGTTTGCTTGAGCAGCTGGCGGGCGCGGATCAGGCGCAGCTTGAGGTAGTAGCGCGACGGCGAGCAGTGCAGGTATTTCTGGAACAGCCTTTCCAGCTGACGCCGGGACACGGCGACGTAAACCGCGAGTTCATCCAGATCGATCGGCTCCTCCAGGTTGGCTTCCATCAGCGCCACGATTTCCTGCAGCTTCGGCTGATTGGTGCCCAGCATGTGCTTGAGCGGCACACGCTGGTGATCCTGTTCGTTGCGGATGCGTTCATAGACGAACATCTCCGAGATGGCAGCAGACAGTTCACGTCCATGATCGCGGCTGATCAGGTGCAGCATCATGTCCAGCGGTGCGGTGCCGCCCGAGCTGGTGAAGCGGTTGCGGTCAAGGGTGAACAGGCGCGTGCTCATGGCAACGCGGGGGAAAGCTTCCTGCATCGCGGCCAGGCATTCCCAATGCACGCTGCAATCAAACCCGTCCAGCAAGCCTGCGCAGGCCAATGCCCAACTGCCGGTGCACACCGCCCCCAGACGACGGGACTGACGCGCCTGGCTCTGCAGCCAGCTGACGTGTTCGCGGGTGACGGTGCGCTGAATGCCGACGCCACCGCAGACGATCACGGTGTCGAGCACCGGCGCCTTGTGCATGGCGGCATCGGGGGTGATCTGCAGACCATCGCTGGCCCAGACCTGGCCGCCATCCGCCGTCAGTGTGGTCCAGCGATACAGCTCGCGGCCTGATAACTGATTCGCCATACGCAGTGGCTCGACCGCTGACGCGAGGGAGATCAATGTGAAGTTGTCCAGCAGCAGGAAGCCGATGGATTGGGGCGTACGGTTCTGGGGTTGAGCCCCGGAGTTGAACGAAGTCATCACAATTTCTCCTCACGCGTAAAACGGTTGATGGCCCCGGCAGGAGGCTCTTGTTGTATCGCCCTCATCTGTGGAGAGCTTTGTCATTGCAACGCAAATGCCATGCCTAAAGTTGAATGGGCATTCAACAACCCCTGATTGCGACGTCGCGAAGCGTCTATTCGGCAGCGACATGACGATTCAAATCGCGACCCCGAGGGACGCTGAGCCGCAGACGCGGCGGGCGGGATGAGCAATTCCGTAGCACTTGTGTGAACCATCGAATCGGCAGACGGTCCGGGAGTGTCACCCGACGCATGGGGTGATCGGCGGGTAGCCATGGGTTACGGATTCAGATGGCATCGCGCCAGCTCAAGGGGGAAGCGCGCGCCAAAACGTAGCGGGCTCAGTGCGGCGTGAGCGAAAAGCGAGCAGCCATCTACGGATGCACCTGCTTCTATCCTGGCAGCGGGCGTTATCGACTCAACATTCGACAGCGCTGACCGCCAGCCCGCCGCGGGACGTCTCTTTGTATTTGTCGTGCATGTCGGCGCCGGTATCGCGCATGGTGCGGATGACCCGGTCCAGCGAGATAAAGTGCTGGCCGTCGCCGCGCAGGGCCATTTGCGCGGCGTTGATGGCTTTCACCGCAGCGATGGCGTTGCGCTCGATACACGGCACCTGAACCAATCCGCCCACCGGATCGCAGGTCAGGCCGAGGTTGTGTTCCAGGCCGATTTCCGCCGCGTTGCACAGCTGCGCCGGGGTGGCACCCAGGATGTCCGCCAGCCCGGCCGCCGCCATGGCGCATGCGGAACCGACCTCGCCCTGACAGCCGACTTCGGCGCCGGAGATCGATGCATTCTTCTTGCACAGAATGCCGATGGCCGCGGCGCCCAAGAGGTAATCGACCACGTTGGCTTCGCTCACTTCGTCGCTGAATTTGACGAAGTAATGCAGCACCGCCGGAATGATCCCAGCCGCGCCGTTGGTGGGCGCCGTGACCATGCGCCCTCCGGCAGCGTTTTCTTCATTGACGGCCAGCGCGAACAGGTTGACCCACTCCATTGCGCTCAGCGTCGAGCCAATCACGTTCGGCTTGTTCAGCTCCAGAAGGCTGCGGTGCAGACGCGCCGCACGGCGACGCACGTTCAGGCCGCCCGGCAAAATACCCTCGTGCTTCAACCCCAGCTCGACACACGCCTGCATGGCCCGCCACAGGTGCATGAGCCCGGCGCGGATTTCATCTTCGCTGCGCCAGACTTTCTCGTTTTCCATCATCAGTTGCGACACCCGCAAGCCGTGGGTTTCGCAGAGCATCAGCAGTTCGTCCGCACTGGAGAAATCATAGGGCAGCACGGTTTCGTCGCGATCCAGCACGCCGCTCGCCGCCTGGGCCTCATCGACGACAAAACCGCCGCCCACTGAGTAATAGGTGTCGCGATGAAACTCACCGTGCTCATTGAAAGCAACCAGCGTCATGGCGTTGGGATGGAACGGCAGGTTTTCGTCGATGAGCAGCATGTCGCGCTGCCAGACGAAAGTAATCGGGTGATCGCCATTGAGCTTCAAAGTGTCGGTTTCACGCAGTTCGGCGATGCGCTGGCCGATCAGCGACGGATCGATCGCGTCGGGCCATTCGCCCATCAGGCCCATGATCACGGCGCTGTCGCTGCCATGGCCGACGCCGGTCGCCGACAGCGAGCCATACAGCCGCGCCTCCACGCGGTTCACCTGCTCCAGCTGATCGCGTTCGCGCAGGCCCTGAACGAACAATGCGGCAGCGCGCATGGGGCCGACGGTGTGGGAACTGGAAGGGCCGATACCGATCTTGAACAGGTCGAACACGCTGATTGCCATTGACCGCAAACCTCCGAAAACAGGGCTCCCGGCGCGCCGCGCGGCCGGCGATGGAGCTGCTACGCTCACGTAGCGATCCATCGAGATGGCGGCATCATCAGCCTTTTGTTTTGCAGGGCGGCGTCTCACACCGACTCACCCATGCCCACCAACGTCGCGTCTGCTTTAACCGGTACATGAACACGATCGGCTGCCGATTCCGGCACTTTTTGCCGTATCGTCACTCTGCTTTTGTCCCGGGAATCATTCGGCGAGCAGGGAAAAAACCTGTAAGCGACGTCACTGATACTGGATACGACGCCCTGTGTACTGGATACGACGCCCCCTGTAGGCGTTTGTTTTTCCCTGTTACATGATCGTTGTCGACTCAATCGCCAGACGCAGTGATGGAGCGGTTTTCCCAACTTGACTCGCCGACACCAGAAAACGCATCAGCTGCGGTTGATGCCGAGAAGAAAACACCAAAGGAGTCCAACATGAAAGGTTCACAAAGGCTGTTGCTGGGCGTTGCGCTGAGTCTTCCGATCCTGGCCCAGGCCGCAGAGCCTGCCGCTTGCCAGATGGTCAATTTTTCCGATGTGGGCTGGACCGACATCACGGCGACCACCGCCGTCACCAGCGTCGTGCTGCAGTCGTTGGGCTACAAAACCAAAACCACGATGATTTCCGTGCCCGTGACCTACAAGTCGCTGGCCGATGGCAAGAACATGGATATCTTCCTCGGCAACTGGATGCCGACCATGGAAAACGACATCAAGGCCTACCGCGACGCCGGCACCGTCGAAACCGTCCGCGCCAACCTCGAGAACGCCAAGTACACCCTCGCCGTTCCTCAAGCGCTGTACGACAAGGGTCTTCACGACTTCGCTGACATCGTCAAATTCAAGAAAGAACTGGACGGCAAAATCTACGGCATCGAGCCGGGCAACGACGGCAACCGCCTGATCCAGAGCATGATCGACAAGAACGCCTTCGGCCTGAAAGACGCAGGCTTCAAGGTCGTCGAGTCGAGCGAAGCGGGCATGCTGTCCCAGGTCGACCGCGCTTCGCGTCGCAACACCGACGTGGTGTTCCTCGGCTGGGAACCGCACCCGATGAACACCCGCTTCAAAATCAAATACCTCACCGGCGGCGATGACTTCTTCGGCCCCGACTTCGGCAAAGCCACCGTCTACACCAACGTGCGCAAGGGCTACACCACCGAGTGCAGCAACGTTGGTCAACTGTTGAAGAACCTGTCTTTCACGCTGCCGATGGAAAGCGCGCTGATGGGCAACATCCTCGACGACAAGATGAAGCCTGAAACGGCCGCCAAGGCGTGGCTGAAAACCAACCCTCAAGTACTCGACACCTGGCTGGCGGGTGTCACCACCGTGGACGGAAAACCTGGCCTGGAAGCCGCAAAAGCCGAGCTGACGAAGTAACTCGACAGGCAGGCGGGTACGCCCGCCTGTTGTCCTCTTTTCATCCCGCACGCGGACAACCGACATCATGCTGACTGATCATAAAATCCCTCTGGGCGAGTACATCGCCGGCTTCGTCGAATGGCTGACGCAGCACGGCGCCAGCACCTTCGACGCCATCGCTTCGTCACTGGAAACCATGATTCACGGCCTGACCGGCGGGCTGACCTGGTTCAACCCCTTCGTGCTGATCGGCCTGGTTGCCCTGCTCGCCCACTTCATTCAGCGCAAATGGGGCCTGACCGTATTTGTGATCATTTCCTTTCTGCTGATCCTCAACCTGGGGTACTGGCAGGAAACCATGGAGACCCTGGCCCAGGTGCTGTTCGCCACGGCGGTCTGCGTAGTAATCGGTGTGCCGCTGGGCATCATTGCCGCGCACAAGCCGATGTTCTACACCTGCATGCGCCCCGTCCTCGACCTGATGCAGACGGTGCCTACGTTCGTTTACCTGATCCCGACCCTGACCCTGTTCGGCCTCGGCGTAGTACCGGGCCTTATTTCGACGGTGGTGTTTGCGATCGCCGCGCCGATCCGTCTGACCTACCTGGGCATCTGTGATGTCCCGCAAGAACTCCTCGACGCCGGCAAAGCCTTCGGCTGCTCGCGCCGTCAACTGCTCTCCCGTATCGAACTGCCCCACGCCATGCCGAGCATCGCGGCCGGCATCACCCAGTGCATCATGCTGTCGCTGTCGATGGTGGTAATCGCCGCGCTGGTGGGCGCGGATGGCTTGGGCAAACCTGTGGTCAACGCACTGAACACTGCTGATATCGCACTGGGCTTCGAAGCGGGCCTGGCGATCGTATTGCTGGCGATCATGCTCGACCGGATCTGCAAACAACCGGACGCCAAAGTGAGGGCTGACGCATGAGCATCATCAAATTCGATCAGGTTGACGTCGTCTTCTCCAAAGACCCGCGTGAGGCACTCAAGCTATTGGACCAGGGCCTTACACGGGCTGAAATCCTCAAGAAAACCGGTCAGATCGTCGGCGTTGAAAAGGCCACGCTGGAGATCAACAAAGGTGAGATCTGCGTGCTGATGGGCCTCTCCGGCTCGGGCAAATCCAGCTTGCTGCGTTGCATCAACGGCCTGAACACGGTCAGCCGCGGCTCGCTGTTCGTCGAGCACGAAGGCAAGCAGATCAACATCGCCGCCTGCACTCCTGCCGAGCTGAAGATGATGCGCACCAAACGCATCGCGATGGTGTTCCAGAAGTTCGCCCTGATGCCGTGGCTGACGGTGCGCGAGAACATCAGTTTCGGTCTGGAAATGCAGGGCCGCCCCGAGAAAGAGCGGCGCGCGCTGGTGGACGAAAAACTGGAGCTGGTCGGCCTGACCCAATGGCGCAACAAGAAGCCGGACGAGCTGTCGGGCGGCATGCAACAGCGTGTCGGCCTAGCCCGGGCACTGGCGATGGACGCCGATATTCTGCTGATGGACGAGCCGTTTTCGGCACTCGATCCGCTGATCCGTCAGGGCCTGCAGGATGAACTGCTGGCGCTGCAGAAAAAGCTGAACAAGACCATCGTCTTCGTGAGCCACGACCTGGACGAAGCGCTCAAGCTCGGCACCCGCATCGCGATCATGAAGGACGGCCGGATCATTCAGTACAGCGTGCCGGAAGAGATTGTGCTCAACCCCGCCGACGAATACGTGCGTACGTTTGTCGCCCACACCAACCCGCTCAACGTGCTGTGCGGTCGCAGCCTGATGCGCCCGATCACCCAGTGCACGCGCATCAACGGTTCTCAGGTCTGCCTGGACCCGAGCGACGACACATGGATTGATCTGTCCGACGGCAACGCCATCACCGGCGCCCATCAGCATGGCGCGAGCCTTGATCTGCAAAGCTGGGAGCCGGGTCAGTCGGTGGATGCACTCGGCCGCAAACCGACCGTCGTCCACTCCGACATCGGTATGCGTGACGCCCTGCAGATCCGCTATCACACCGGCAACAAACTGGTGCTGCAGGAAAACAACCAGCTGGTCGGCATCCTCGGCGACAGCGAGCTGTACCACGCGTTGCTGGGCAAGAATCACGGCTGAAGGTCAGCTTTAAGCTGCGAGCTACAAGCTGCAAGAGAAGGGCCGCCAAACCTTGATTCTTGCGGCTTGAGGCTTGGCGCTTGTAGCTGCTTTTCTGCGCCCCTCGTTTTTTGTTGATTGAACGTTCAATTAAAAAGCTTTACAGTGGACGCCGTTTCCAGCCACCCACGATCACCCGGCACATCAAGGAGCCCCACAGATGCCCAAGGTCGGTATGCAACCCATTCGGCGTCAGCAGTTGATCCAGGCCACCCTGACGGCGGTCGATCAGGTCGGGATGGGCGATGCCAGCATTGCGCTGATCGCCAAACTGGCAGGGGTCTCCAACGGCATCATCAGTCACTACTTTCAGGACAAGAACGGCCTGATCGCAGCGACAATGCGCCACTTGATGAATGCGCTGATCGCCAGCGTCGCCGAGCGGCGCCGGGCATTGAACGACGACAGCCCCCGGGCTCACCTGAAAGTGATCATCGAGGGCAACTTCGATTCCAGTCAGGTCAACGGTCCGGCAATGAAAACCTGGCTCGCCTTCTGGGCAACCAGCATGCATTCGCCCTCGCTGCACAGGCTGCAGCGAATCAACGACCACCGTCTTTATTCCAACCTCTGCTGCCAGTTCCGTCGCGCATTGCCGTTGGATGAAGCACGCAGCGCAGCCCGGGGGCTGGCGGCCTTGATCGACGGCCTATGGCTGCGCGGCGCGCTTTCGGGCGACGCCTTCGACACCGAACAAGCGCAACGGATTGCCTACGAGTACATGGACTTTCAACTGGCAAAAGCGCCGAGCTGAAGCAGCCGGCACCACGACCAAGGCAGCGCATGGCGCACTCGGTCGTCACCCACCCAGATTACTGCGAGGATTTTATGGCCCGTTTCGAATTGCAAAAACTCTACATTGACGGCGGCTACGTGGACGCCAGCAGCAACGCGACCTTCGAAGCCATCAACCCGGCCAATGGCGAAGTCCTGGCCCAGGTCCAGCGCGCCACCAAAGAAGACGTTGAGCGCGCGGTCGTCAGCGCTGAAAAAGGCCAGAAAATCTGGGCCGCCATGACCGCCATGGAGCGCTCGCGCATCCTGCGTCGTGCCGTCGACATCCTGCGTGAACGCAACGATGAGCTGGCCGAACTGGAAACCCTGGACACCGGCAAAGCGATCTCCGAAACCAAATACGTCGACATCGTCACCGGCGCCGACGTGCTGGAGTACTACGCCGGCCTGGTGCCCGCCATCGAAGGCGAGCAGATTCCGCTGCGTGACACCTCGTTTGTCTACACCCGCCGCGAGCCGCTGGGCGTCACCGTCGGCATCGGCGCGTGGAACTACCCGATCCAGATCGCCCTGTGGAAGTCCGCCCCTGCACTGGCCGCCGGCAACGCAATGATCTTCAAGCCAAGCGAAGTCACCTCGCTGACCACGCTGAAGCTGGCCGAAATCTACACCGAAGCCGGTGTGCCGGACGGCGTGTTCAACGTACTTACCGGTGCTGGCAGCGACGTCGGCAGCTGGCTGACCGAGCACCCGCGCATCGAGAAGATCTCGTTCACCGGCGGCGTACAAACTGGCAAGAAAGTCATGGCCAGCGCGTCGAGCTCGTCGCTCAAGGAAGTGACCATGGAGCTGGGCGGCAAGTCCCCGCTGATCATTTTCGACGACGCCGATCTGGACCGCGCCGCCGACATCGCGATGATGGCCAACTTCTACAGCTCCGGTCAGGTCTGCACCAACGGCACTCGCGTGTTCGTGCCGAGCGCACTGAAGGCAGCGTTCGAAGCGAAAATCCTTGAGCGCGTCAAACGCATCCGCGTCGGCAACCCGCAAGACGACAACACCAACTTCGGCCCGCTGGTGAGCTTCGCGCACATGGAAAACGTGCTCGGCTACATCAACAAGGGCAAGGAAGAAGGCGCCCGCCTGCTGATCGGCGGCGACCGTCTGACCGAGGGCGAGCTGGCCAATGGAGCGTTCGTTGCCCCGACCGTGTTCACCGATTGCACCGATGAGATGACCATCGTCAAAGAGGAAATCTTCGGCCCGGTCATGAGCATCCTCAGCTACGACAGCGAAGAAGAAGTGATCCGCCGCGCCAACGACACTGAAATGGGTCTGGCCGCCGGCATCGTGACCAAGGACCTGAACCGCGCGCATCGCGTGATCCATCAACTGGAAGCCGGTATCTGCTGGATCAACGCCTGGGGCGAGTCCGACGCGAAGATGCCGGTCGGTGGCTATAAGCAGTCGGGCGTGGGCCGCGAGAACGGTATCAGCTCGCTGGCGCAGTACACCCGCATCAAGTCTGTGCAGGTCGAGCTGGGCGATTACGCGTCGGTGTTCTGATCCTGTAAAGCCGCACCGGCAACACGCATTTCACTGTAGGAGCGAGCTTGCTCGCGATTGCTGAGTGTCAGCCGCCAGCAACATTGGGGCTATGACCTCATCGCGAGCAAGCTCACTCCTACAGGACTTGCGCACCTCCGACTACTTTCAAGAGGGAGCATTTCAAATGTCCCAGGAATTCGATTACATCATCATCGGCGCCGGCTCGGCCGGTAACACCCTGGCAGCCCGTCTCACCGAAGACGCAGGCGTCACCGTGCTGTTGCTTGAAGCAGGCGGCCCGGACTATCGCGCTGATTTCCGCACGCAGATGCCAGCCGCCCTCGCGTTTCCGTTGCAAGGCCGTCGCTACAACTGGGCCTACGAGACCGAGCCAGAGCCGCACATGAACAACCGCCGCATGGAATGCGGTCGCGGCAAGGGCCTGGGTGGCTCGTCGCTGATCAACGGCATGTGCTACATCCGCGGCAACGCCATGGACTACGACGGCTGGGCGAAAAACCCGGGCCTGGAAGACTGGTCCTACCTTGATTGCCTGCCGTACTTCCGCAAGGCAGAAACCCGCGATATCGGCCCGAACGACTACCACGGCGGCGAAGGCCCGGTCAGCGTGACCACGCCTAAAGCCGGCAATAACCCGCTGTTCGCCGCAATGGTGGAAGCGGGCGTGCAAGCCGGTTATCCGCGCACCGACGACCTCAACGGTTATCAGCAGGAAGGTTTCGGCCCGATGGACCGTACCGTCACGCCGTTCGGCCGTCGCGCCAGCACCGCCCGTGGCTATCTGGACGAAGCGAAGAAGCGCTCGACCCTGACCATCGTCACTCACGCGCTGACAGACCGGATTCTGTTCGACAACAAGCGCGCCGTCGGCGTGGCCTACCTGGTTGGCGACAGCGACACCCGCATCGAAGCGCGTGCTCGCAAGGAAGTCCTGCTGTGTGGCGGCGCCATCGCTTCGCCGCAGATCCTGCAGCGTTCCGGCGTCGGCCCCGCCGCGCTGCTGAAGAAGCTCGACATTCCGGTCGTTCATGATCTGCCGGGCGTTGGCGAGAACCTGCAAGACCACCTCGAGATGTATTTGCAGTACGCCTGCAAAGAGCCGGTCTCGCTGTACCCGTCGCTGCTGTGGTGGAACCAGCCGGCCATCGGCGCCGAGTGGATGTTCCTCGGTAAAGGGATCGGCGCCAGCAACCAGTTCGAAGCAGGCGGTTTCATTCGTTCGCGCGAGGAATTCGAGTGGCCGAACATTCAGTACCACTTCCTGCCGGTCGCGATTAACTACAACGGCAGCAAGGGCGTGAAAGAGCATGGTTTCCAGGCGCACGTGGGTTCGATGCGCTCGCCAAGCCGAGGCCGCGTGCAGTTGAAATCGAAGAATCCCCGCGAGTACCCGAGCATTCTTTTCAACTACATGGCGTCCGAGCAGGACTGGCAGGAATTCCGCGACGGCATTCGCCTGACCCGCGAGATCATGCAGCAGCCGGCGCTGGACCAATACCGTGGCCGCGAAATCAGCCCGGGCATCGACGTGCAGAGCGACGAGCAACTGGACACGTTTATCCGTGAGCACGCCGAGACGGCGTATCACCCGTCCTGCTCGTGCAAGATGGGCACCGATGAAATGGCGGTCGTTGACGGTCAGGGCCGTGTGCACGGGATGGAAGGGCTGCGTGTGGTAGATGCGTCGATCATGCCGCTGATCACCACCGGCAACCTCAACGCGCCGACGATCATGATGGCCGAGAAAATTGCCGACAAGATCCGCGGCCGTGCCCCACTGCCGCGTAGCACCGCCGATTACTACGTCGCAGGCAATGCGCCCGTGCGTGGCAAGCCGATGCGCGAAGTGGGCCCGTTGGCGCAGTAACCACCGCCAGCGCTCTTGGAGATCCTTCGGGATGCTGTGCAATCGTGCAGCACACCCGGACCATGTGTGAGCGAGCTTGCTCGCGAAGAAGGCATTATTACCGCCGCAAATTTAGCGGATGTTCTTGCCTCTTCGCGAGCAAGCTCGCTCCCACCAGTCCCTATCTCACTAGATACATCTCCGGCGCCGACGTGCCTCCACCGCCATCCCTCCCCGCTGCAGTGATCATCCGCGCTATGATTCGGGCCGTTGCCTGTCCGAATCGCCAAGGAGCCTTCCTGCATGTTCGACTTCTCCGCTCAGCTCAAACAGCGGTTCGCCGCCCTGCAGAGCAGCGCCCCGTTTTTCTCCCTGCGTTACGTCAAACAGACCAGTCAGCATCTGTCGGTGCGCAAGAACGTCGCCGAGCCGCCGCAATTGAGCATCGACGAAGGCGCGATGCTGACCGTGCGCATCAATGGCGTCGAAGCCTATGCGGCCACCAACGACATCTCCCAGCGCGGCCTTCAATCGGCGCTGGAACAAGCAGAGACTCAAGCGCGACAACTGGCCCCGCATTCGCTGCTCGACCTGGGCGACCATGCTGTCGCCACTGCCCGCGCCGATTACCTCTCGCCCAACCTGCAAAGCGCGTTTCCATCGCTCAGCGATTGCTATGCCCTGCTCAACGCTGAATCGGCGTCGGTGCCCAGGGACGAGCGTCTTGTCAACTGGCAGGTAAGCCTGGGCCTTGAGAACGTCGAGCAGATCTACCTGAACAACGCCGGCGCCGAGATCCGTCAGGCCCAGCGCTTCGTCTTCCCCGGGCTGACCGTCACGGCCTACGACGGGCAGGACAGCCAGACCCGCAGCCTGGGTCGCGAGAACTTCGGCCAGCAAGGCGGCGCGGAAGTCATCGCTTCGTGCGGGATCATCGGTGCGGCGGTCAACGTCGCCGATCAGGCGCTGCAACTGGTCATGGCGCCAAACACGCCCTCCGGCCCGCGCGATCTGTTGCTGACGCCCGACCAGATGACCCTGCAAATCCACGAATCCATCGGTCACCCGCTGGAGCTGGACCGCATCCTCGGCGATGAGCGCAATTACGCCGGCACCAGCTTCGTCAAAGCCAGTGACTTCGGCACGCTGCAATACGGCTCAAGGCTGCTCAACGTGACCTTCGATCCTGAAATCCCCGAGCAACTGGCGAGCTACGGCTTTGATGACGACGGCACACCGGCGAGCAAGCAATTCCTGATCAAGGACGGCGTATTGGTGAGGCCTCTGGGCGGCGCGCTGTCGCAATACCGCAGCGGCATGGAAGGCGTCGCCAATAGCCGCGCGTCGAGCTGGAACCGCGCACCCATCGACCGCATGGCCAACCTGAATATCGAGCCGGGCGACCAGTCGATGGCGCAGCTCATTGGCGGCATCGAGCACGGCATTTTGATGAGCACCAACCGCTCGTGGTCGATCGACGATGCGCGCAACAAATTCCAGTTCGGCTGCGAATGGGGGCAGTTGATCGAGAACGGCGAGATCAAGGGCGTGGTGAAAAACCCGAACTACCGCGCGATCTCCGCCCAGTTCTGGCGCAACCTCAGCGCGGTCGGCGACGCCAGCACCTTCAAGGTCCTCGGCACGCCCAACTGCGGCAAAGGCGAGCCCAATCAAGTGATCCGCGTAGGGCACGCCTCGCCCGCTTGCGTGTTCGCCAGCGTTGATGTTTTCGGAGGTGACGCATGATGTCCCATCAAGCGCAATTCAAGGCCCTGGCTGAATGGCTGCACGGCGCGGTCACGGCAGACGAGCGTTACACCTTGAGCTACGACGCCGAAGCGTCGGACTTCATTCGCTTCAACCACGCCAAAGTGCGTCAGGCCGGCCACGTGCAGCAGGCCAGCGTGACCTTTAAGCTGATCGCCGCAGGCCGTCACGCCAACCTGAGCCTCACGCTGTCGGGCGATGCCGAGGTCGATCGACAGCGCCTGAGCGAGGCGCTGCTTCAGTTGCGTGAAACGCTGACGCTCTTGCCGGAAGACCCTTATCTGCAACTGAACGAAGAGGCCTGGCAGAGCAGCAACGTGCAGGAAACGCCGTTGCCGGACAGCGCCCATGTGGTCGAGCAGATCGCGCAATTGGGCGAGGGGCTGGATCTGGTCGGCATCTACGCGGCCGGTCCGATTTATCGCGGCTTCGCCAGTTCCAGCGGTGCGCTGGGCTGGCATCAGGCCAACAGTTTCAATTTCGACTGGAGCCTGTTCCACGAGAACGGCCAGGCGGTAAAAGCCAATTACGCCGGCCACACTTGGACGGACGAAGGCTTTGCACGGCGCTTTGCGCTGGCCCGTGAGCAATTGGCGTTTCTTGGCCACCCGGCACATGCCCTCGCGCCCGGGAAATACCGTGCCTATCTGGCGCCCGCCGCACTGGAAGAAGTCATCGGAATGCTGTGCTGGGGTGGATTCTCCGCGCAGTCGCTGGCTGACAAGACCAGTCCCTTGCAGCGGCTGTACGACGGCCAATCCACGCTGAGTTCGCTGGTGAGTTTGAACGAGCAGGTCAGCGGCTCGTTGTCCCCTGCGTTTTCCGGCGAGGGTTATCCGCGCATGGACCTGTCGCTGGTGGCCGAAGGCGTGGCCCGGGATCGCATGATCGACTCGCGCAGCGCTGCCGAATACGGCCTTGTCGCCAATGGCGCAGGCTGGGGCGAGTCGCCGAGTGCGCTGAGCATGGAAGGCGGTTCGCTGGCGCTGGATGAGGTGTTGGAAGCGCTGGGCACGGGCCTGTACATCAGCAACCTGTGGTATTTGAATTTCTCGGACCGCACCGCCGGGCGCATCACCGGGATGACGCGCTTTGCCACGTTCTGGGTCGAAGACGGGCAGATCAAGGCGCCGGTCAACACCATGCGTTTCGACGACAGCATCTTCAGCCTGCTGGGCACCGCACTGGAGCAACTGACCACAGAAAGGGAACTCCTGCTGTCGACGAGCACCTACAGTCAGCGCCAGACCGCCTCGAATCTGCTGCCCGGTGCGCTGCTGAGTGGGTTGACGCTGACGCTGTAATGCATCGGCTTGCCCGGCACCCAACTGTCGGGCATCCACACAGCTTTCTTTGGAAGTTATATCCAAACAGCAACAAGCCCGTTGCCCGCAACCCATAAGGACCCTCGATCCACATGCCGACCTCAACACCGCAGCTGGACGCCCGCACCCTGCGCTGGATGCCATGGGTCATCGCCATCGCTTTTTTCATGCAAAGCCTGGACGGCACGATCCTCAACACCGCACTGCCATCCATGGCGCGCTCGCTGTCCGAAGACCCATTGCGCATGCAGTCGGTGATCATCGCCTACATGCTGACCATCGCCCTGCTGATCCCCGCGTCGGGCTGGATTTCCGACCGCTTCGGCATCAAGCGCATCTTCTTCAGCGCCATCCTGCTGTTCAGCTTCGGCTCGCTGCTGTGTGCGGTATCCAACTCCGTCGGCATGCTGGTGGGCGCGCGGGTGATTCAGGGCCTCGGCGGTGCGTTGATGATGCCGGTAGGACGGCTCATTGTGCTGCGCGCCTACCCCCGAACCGAGCTGGTGCGCACGCTGAGCTTCATCACCATGCCCGCCCTGCTCGGCCCGCTGATGGGCCCGACGGTCGGCGGCTGGCTGGTGGAATACCTGAGCTGGCACTGGATCTTCCTGATCAACCTTCCGGTGGGAATTCTGGGGTGTTTTGCCGTGCGCAAATTCATCCCCGATCTTCAGGGCGGCGGACGCACGCGGTTTGATCTGGTGGGGTTCGGCCTGTTCGGCGCGTCGATGGTGCTGATCACGATCGCGCTGGAAGGCTTGGGCGAACTGCACTTGCCGCACTTGCGGGTGGTGATGCTGCTGTTCGGCGGCATGGCCTGTCTCGCCGCGTACTGGTTGCGCGCCAGTCATGTGGAAGCGCCACTGTTCTCCGCTCAGTTGTTCAAGACCCGCAGTTTCGCGGTGGGCATCATGGGCAACCTGTTTGCCCGACTGGGCAGCGGCGCCCTGCCTTTCCTCCTGCCGCTCATGCTGCAAGTCGCCCTGGGTTATTCACCGTCACACGCCGGCATGAGCATGATTCCCCTGGCCCTCGCGGCGATGTTCGCCAAACCGCTGGCAACCAAGGCCATTGAGCGGCTGGGTTATCGCATCGTGCTGACCGGTAACACGCTGCTGTTGGGTATTCTGCTGGCGAGCATGGCACTGGTCACGGCCAACACGCCGTACTGGCTACTGCTCATTCATCTGGCGTTTTTGGGCGGGGTCAACTCGCTGCAGTTCTCGGCGATGAACGCGGTGACGCTGATCGACCTCGATGACGCCAGTGCCGCCAGCGGCAACAGTTTGCTGTCGGTGGTCGCGCAGTTGTCCCTGAGTCTTGGCGTCGCCTGTGCGGCCGCCTTGCTGGGCGGATTCAGCGACGACGTGGCGACGGGTGAAGTCAGCGACGTGCTCGGCGCGTTTCAGCTGACCTTCCTGTGCGTCGGCGTGCTGGCGATGCTGGCGGCGTCGATCTTCCTGCAGCTATCGCCGCGCATGGCACCCGAAGCACCGGCCCGCAAACCGCAACCGGAGCCCGAGATCGAGGCGTGACCCACTCACCATTTATCGCGCGCGGCCCCAAGGCAGGGGTCGCGACCTGATACACTGCGCGACATTTTGTTTTGCAGGCCCGTCCCGTGACTAACACCGCTTTTAACTCACTGCCCCTTTCCGCCGCCATGCTGGCTAACCTGGAGTCCCTTGGTTATGCCGAGATGACGCCGATTCAGGCGCAGAGCCTGCCGGTGATCGTCAAGGGGATGGACCTGATTGCGCAGGCCAAGACGGGCTCCGGCAAGACCGCTGCATTCGGCATCGGCCTGCTCAATCCGATCAATCCGCGCTACTTCGGCTGCCAGGCGTTGGTGCTCTGCCCCACCCGTGAGCTGGCCGATCAGGTGGCCAAGGAAATCCGTCGTCTGGCGCGTTCCGAAGACAACATCAAGGTCCTGACCCTCTGCGGCGGCGTGTCTTTCGGCCCGCAGATCGGCTCGCTGGAGCACGGCGCGCACGTCATCGTTGGCACACCGGGTCGCATTCAGCAGCATCTGCGCAAGGGTTCGCTGGTGCTGGACGGCCTGAACACGCTGGTGCTGGACGAAGCCGACCGCATGCTCGACATGGGTTTCTACGACGCCATCGCCGACATCATCGAGCAGACGCCCAAGCGTCGCCAGACCCTGCTGTTCTCGGCCACGTACCCGGTCGGCATCAAGCAGCTGTCCTCGAAATTCATGCGCGATCCGCAGACCGTCAAGGTCGAAGCGCTCCACGCCGACAGCCAGATCGAGCAGATCTTCTATGAAATCGCGCCGGAGCAACGCCTCGAAGCAGTGGTCCGCGTGCTCGATCATTTCCGTCCGCAGTCCTGCGTGGCGTTCTGTTTCACCAAGCAGCAGGTTCAGGAAGTAGTCGATCACCTGACCGCCAAGGGCATGTCTGCCGTCGGCCTGCATGGCGATCTGGAACAGCGTGACCGCGACCAGGTGCTGGCGATGTTCGCCAACCGCAGCACCTCGGTGCTGGTGGCCACTGACGTCGCTGCGCGCGGTCTGGACATCGATGGCCTGGACATGGTGCTCAACGTCGAACTGGCGCGGGATTCGGAAATCCACATTCACCGCGTCGGCCGTACCGGTCGTGCGGGTGAGACCGGCATCGCCGTCAGCCTCGTCGCGCCCGGCGAAAGCCAGCGCGCCCGCGCCGTTGAAGAACTGCAGAAAGCGCCGCTCAACTGGCAGCAATACGACCAGCTGGAGCGCAAGGAAGGCGGCAGGCTGCTGCCACCGATGACCACGCTGTGCATCGGTTCCGGCCGCAAAGACAAACTGCGCCCCGGCGACATTCTGGGCGCGCTGACCGGCGAAGCCGGCATTCCCGGCTCTCAGGTGGGCAAGATCGCGATCTTTGATTTCCAGGCCTACGTCGCCGTGGAACGCAGCATGGCCAAGCAGGCGCTGGAACGTTTGAACAACGGCAAGATCAAGGGCAAATCGTTGCGCGTGCGGATCTTGTAAACACCCGCAATACCGCATCGCCACCTTGCTCGCGAAAGCGTCAGCAGAATCAACATTGATCGCTGACAGATTCCACGATCTTCTTCCCGATATTCCGAGGACACCGCTTTGCCCGTTACTGACGTTGTGATCATCGGGGCCGGCGCCGCAGGTTTGATGTGTGCATTCACGGCGGCCCAGCGCGGGCGCAAGGTCATGCTGATCGACCACGCCAACAAGCCGGGCAAGAAAATCCTCATGTCGGGCGGCGGTCGCTGCAACTTCACCAACATGTACACCGAGCCCGCCAACTTCCTCTCGCAGAATCCGCATTTCTGCAAATCGGCGCTGGCCCGCTACACCCAGTGGGATTTCATCGAGCTGGTGGGCAAGCACGGCGTGCCGTACCACGAAAAGAAACTCGGCCAACTGTTCTGCGACAACAAGTCCAGCGACATCCTCGATCTGCTGCTCGCTGAATGCGACACCGCTGGCGTGAGCCTGCACATGGACACCTCGGTGCAGAGCATCGAGAAAACCGACAGCGGTTACCAGCTGAAAACCACCCTGGGCGAGCTCCGCTGCGAGTCGCTGGTGATCGCCACAGGCGGGTTGTCGATTCCGACGCTGGGCGCTACCGGTTTCGGTTATCAGGTCGGCAAGCAGTTCGGCCACACGCTATTGCCTACCCGGGCGGGCCTGGTGCCGTTCACCATCACCGATCAATTGAAAGAGCTGTGCACCGAGCTGACCGGCACGTCGGTCGATTGCCTGGTGAGCTGCAACGACGTCAGCTTTCGCGAGAACATCCTATTCACCCACCGTGGCTTGAGCGGGCCGGCGATTCTGCAGATCTCGTCCCTCTGGCAGCCGGGCGACACGGTCGAAATCAATCTGATGCCCGACCACGACGCCCACAACTGGCTGACCGAGCAACAGGCCGAACGCCCGAACAGCGAACTGAAGACGCTGCTCGGCGAGATTTTCACCAAGAAAATGGCCAACCTGATTGCCGAGCAATGGTTTGTGTCCAAGCCGATGAAGCAGTACACCCACGCTGAACTGGCCGACATCGCCACCAGACTGGCGAGCTGGCAAGTGGTACCGGCGGGCACCGAAGGGTATCGCACCGCGGAAGTGACACTAGGCGGCATCGACACCCGCGAGGTGTCGTCGAAGACCATGGAATCCCTGAAATCACCGGGGCTGTATTTTGTCGGTGAGGTGCTGGATGTCAGCGGGCATCTGGGCGGCTTCAACTTCCAGTGGGCCTGGGCCTCGGCGTATGCGGCGGCGCAGTTCGTCTGAGCAGTCGTTGCGAGCAAGCCTACAACGTCACAGACGCACGCGATCTCTGTAGGAGCAATCGGAGTTTACGACGGTCGCGAAGAGGCCGGGTCAGGCAATACACATTCAGTGCCTGACCTTGCGCCTTCGCGACCGTCGTTACCTCCGATTGCTCCTACAAGGGCGTGTTGCAAATGAGAGAGGCACCCTTGGGGTCAAGGTGCGTTTTGAGGTATTGGCATCCGCCCCGGAATAAATTTTGCTAACCGGATGTACAGCGCGCATCCGGCGCTGTACATATCCCTGAGCAAAATCAATCGCGAACAAGGCCGTCAGCGTTCATGGCATCGACATCGTTGCGCAATACATTCCGCCGTCTCTGGGCGCTGGACAAGTTTTCCTACAGCGTGCGGGTTTTCATCGCGCTGACCGGCAGCATGGCGCTGTGCTGGTACCAGAACGAGATGTCTCAGTTGATCCCGCTGTTCCTCGGGATTATCGCCAGCGCCCTGTCGGAAACCGATGACAGCTGGCAGGGCCGGCTCAATGCGCTGGCCGTGACGCTGGTGTGCTTCAGCATCGCGGCGCTGTCCGTGGAGCTGCTGTTCCCCTACCCCGTGGTGTTCATCTGCGCCTTTGCTTTCGCGGCGTTCTGCCTGACGATGCTCGGTGCGCTGGGCGAGCGCTACGGCGCCATTGCCTACGCGACGTTGATTCTCTCGGTCTACACCATGATCGGTGTCGATCAGCGCGGCGGCGAAGTCACCGATTTCTGGCATGAACCCATGCTGCTGGTCGCAGGCGCGGCGTGGTACGGCCTGCTGTCGGTGCTGTGGCAGATGCTGTTTTCCAATCAGCCGGTGCAGCAGGCCCTGGCCCGACTGTTTCGCGAGCTGGGCCTGTACCTGAAGCTCAAATCAGAGCTGTTCGAGCCGATTCGCACCCTGGATATCGAAGCCAAGCGCCTAGAGCTTGCCAAGCAGAACGGCAAGGTCGTCGGTGCGCTCAACGTGACCAAGGAAATCATCCTCAACCGTGTGGGCAGTGGCCGCCCCGGCTCGAAGGTCAGCCGCTACCTGAAGCTGTACTTCCTGGCCCAGGACATCCACGAACGTGCCAGTTCGTCGCACTATCCCTACAACTCCCTGGCCGAGGCGTTTTTCCACAGCGATGTATTGTTTCGCTGCCAGCGCCTGCTGCGCCAGCAAGGTCGCGCCTGCCGTGACCTGTCGGCGTCGATCCAGCTGCGCCAGCCGTTCATCTATGACGACAGCTTCGCCCACGCGCTCAATGATCTGCGCGCCTCCCTAGAACACCTGCGCATTCAGAGCAATCCGGCGTGGCGCGGGCTGCTGCGTTCGCTGCGGGCGCTGGCCAATAACCTCGGCACCCTTGACCGGCTGCTCAGCGATGCGAGCAACCCCGACGCCCTGGCGGACGCCACCGACAGCAGCCTGCTGGACCGCTCGCCGCGCAACCTCAAGGACGTCTGGACGCGGCTGCGGCTGCAACTGACGCCGACCTCGCTGTTGTTCCGTCACGCCCTGCGCCTGCCATTGGCGCTGGTCATCGGCTACATCATGGTTCACCTGATCCACCCGTCCCAAGGGTACTGGATCATCCTCACCACGGTGTTTGTCTGCCAGCCAAGCTACGGCGCCACGCGGCGCAAACTCGGACAGCGCATCATCGGCACCGCCATTGGCCTGACGGCGGGCTGGATTCTGTTCGACCTGATCACCACCCCGGTCCTGCAATCGATGTGCGCGGTGCTGGCCGGCGTGGTGTTCTTCGTCAACCGCACCACGCGCTACACGCTGTCGACGGCGGCAATCACGGTGATGATCCTGTTCTGCTTCAATCAGGTCGGCGACGGTTACGGCGTGTTCCTGCCGCGCCTGCTGGACACGCTGCTGGGCAGCCTGATCGCCGGCCTGGCGGTGTTCCTGTTCCTGCCGGACTGGCAAGGTCGCCGGCTGAACAAGGTGCTGGCCAACACGCTGTCGTGCAACAGCATTTACCTGCGCCAGATCATGCAGCAGTACGCGAACGGCAAGAGCGACGATCTGGCCTATCGACTGGCCCGACGCAACGCCCATAACGCCGACGCGGCACTGTCCACCACGCTGGCCAACATGCTCATGGAGCCCGGGCATTTCCGCAAAGAGGCCGACGTGGGTTTCCGCTTCCTGGTGCTGTCACACACGCTGCTCAGTTATCTGTCGGGCCTGGGGGCCCATCGGGACGCACCGCTGCCGCCCGAAGTGCGCGAGCAGCTGATCGAGGGCGCCGGGGCCAGCCTTGCCGCGAGCATCGATGAAATCGCCCAGAGCCTGGCGATGCGTGAGCCGGTGGCGGTGCAAAGCGACGCTGAGGAGGCGCTGGCGACGAGCCTGGAACAGATGCCGGAAGAAATCGACGAAGGCCAACGGCTGGTGCAAACCCAACTCGCGCTGATCTGCCGTCAGTTGGGGCCGTTGCGCACCCTCGCAGCGCACTTGATCAAAGATCCCGTCAAAGAACCCGACCTCACAGACCGTGCAGCTTGATGAGCTTGTCGTACGTGCCGTCGGCTCTCATGTCGGCGATAGCCTTGTCGAAATCCAGAACGATCTGCTGATGATCCGCCCGCTTGATGCTGACCAGCATGTGCAAACTGTTTTCGCTCAGTGACTTGGGCAGAAATTCAACGCTGGCCTGCACGTCCGCAGGCTCGCGATTGAGGGCAAAGCGCGCCGCGTACTCGTCTTCCACCGTTAAGTCGACCCTGCCCGCCGCGAGCATCCTGACAGCGGTCGAGAAATTCGCAACCGGCACCTTCTTCAGCTCGGCATCGGCGTCGAATTCGGGCGAATAGGCGTAGCCGCGCACGACGGCAATGGAATAGCCGTGCAGTTGCGACAGGCTCTGAAAGTCGATGGCGGCGTCTTTGCGTTTCAGGAAAAGCAGGCGGTTAATCAGGTATGGCGCAGAGAAAACCCCAATGCGCGTGCGGTCTTCGCTGTACCAGGCGTTGATGACGATGTCATATCGCCCTTCGCTCAGCCCGTGAATCGCCCGCGCCCAGGGGACCTGCTCGTATTCGGTGTCATAACCGGCGCGGCCCAGGGCCGTGCGAATCAGATCAGTGGAAAGCCCGTCGTGCAGCAATGACACGTCGGCATAAGGCGCCCACGCATCGCCGGCGAGACGCAATGTCTGCGCGACCGCGCCTTGGGCTATCAGCATCATTCCCAACAGCCCTGCGGCGCACAGCAAACGCGACATGCTCAGCTTCCTTGTGGCAACTGGCCTTCAGTGAAGACGCATTTTGCGCATTGCACAACTCATAACACTGCGATGTTTGTGCTGCAGTTCAACAAAATGACGCGCCGTTGATTGAATCAGTGCCGAGCCCTGCTCGCCGCGAATTTGGGCTTGCGCCGATATGCGTTTAGTATCCGGCATCCACTTCTTCTCGCAGGCCGGCGTCATGTCTATCAACTGGATTTGCAAACACCATACCGACCTTGGAAAAGAGCAGCTGTACGCCATTCTGCAACTGAGGGCGCAGGTGTTCGTGGTGGAGCAGAAATGCTGGTATCTGGACGTCGATGGCCAGGATTTGCTGGGCGATACCTGCCATCTCATGGCTTGGCAGGATGATCAGCTGGTCGCCTACCTGCGCCTGCTGGACCCGATTCAGCAGAACGGTGACGTGACCATTGGCCGCGTGGTGACTGCACCATCGATGCGCAACAAGGGCATGGGTCATGAATTGATGGTTCAGGCGCTGAAACACGCCGAACTTCAGTGGCCGGACCAGCCGATATTTCTCTCGGCCCAGGCGCACTTGCAGGGTTACTACAGCCGCTACGGCTTTAATCCGGTGGGCGAGGTGTACGTCGAGGACGGCATCCCGCACATCAGCATGCGTCGCGATCTGGACTGATCCGGCGCGGGGACCCTGATGTCCCTCGCAGGACCGGCTTTAGCCGGAAAAAGCTCTAGAATCAACGCCCCTGACACGAAGTCACGGATACCCGAGCACCGTCTTGATGGCCTGCAAATTGCCCTCGATCCAGCGGCGGTCAATCGCGCCCCAGTCATGAATCCGGTAACCGCCGGCATGATTGCGGCCGCCATCCAGTTGTTCGAATTCGCAGACGATGTCCAGATCAGCCAGCGCCGCGATGGTGTCCTGGGCCGTGCGACGGGGCATGCCGGTGACGTCGGTCAGTGCCGGTACGCTGCTGGCGATGCCGCTGTCGATCAGATACGCCACGTACAGGCGGCGGTAGAAACTGCTCTTGGTCTTGCTGACGTCCATTAAAACTTCCTTGAAAAGCGCTAGCGGCTGATCAGCGCACGGCCGTCTGCATGTCCCGCCAGGTCAGGTAGATGCGCAGGTCGAATTCCAGCTGGTGATAGCCCGGCTGCATGTGTTCGCACAACTGATAGAACGCCTTGTTGTGGTCCGACTCCTTGAAGTGCGCCAGTTCGTGGACCACGATCATCTTCAGAAACTGCGGCGCGGCCTCCTTGAACAGCGCAGCCACGCGGATTTCCTTCTTGGATTTAAGCTTGCCGCCCTGCACCCGCGACACCGTGGTATGCAGGCCCAGCGCGCGGTGTGTCAGGTCCAGGCGGTTGTCGAACAGCACTTTGTCGATGTTCGGCGCGTTGCGCAGGTATTCCTGCTTGAGCGCCAGCGCGTAGGCGTACAGCGCCTTGTCGCTCTGGATTTCGTGGCGATCCGGGTAGCGCTGCTGCAGATAATCCGTCAGCCGGTCCTGCGAGATCAGCTGCCGAACCTGATCCTGCAGGCCTTCGGGATAAGCCTGCAGGTATTTGAGCGGCATGGGGGAAGTGACAGTCATGGTCGGATCGGGTCGCGGGAAAAACGCGAGTCTACCGCGTCAGTCCTGCCCGAGCAGCTGTAACGCGACCGGCAGATCGACCGGCTCGACAAAACGCTCTGCCTCCAATGGCGGCATCGGATGAGCAATCAGGAAGCCCTGAATGATCTGACAGCCGTTGTCGACCAGCCACTCATACTGCTCGTAGGTTTCGACGCCTTCGGCAATTACCTCAATATCGAGCATGCGACACAGGTCAATGATGCTGCGTGCGACGGCCAGATCGCGGGACGATCCCAGCATGCCGCCAATGAAGTGCCGGTCGAGCTTCAAGGTGTCCAGATCGAGGTTGCGCAGATGGGCAAGGGAGCTGTCGCCTGCGCCGAAATCGTCCAGCGACACACGCACGCCGATGTCATGCAGGTCCTGCAGTTGCTTGCGGCTGTGAACCAGGTTGTGGACCAGCGACGGCTCGGTGATCTCGACTTCCAGTTGCCGGGGTTTTAGGCCGTGTATCTGCATCGCGCGCTGCAACTCGGCCGCCAGATTCGGCAGGCTGAATTGCGCAGGGCTCACGCTGACGCTCATGACCAGATCGTCCGGGAAGACGTCGCTCCAGCGTTGGCGCTGCGCCGCACCCTGCTCGAAAATCCAGCCGCCGAGCTTGTTGATCAGCCGCGTCTCCTCCAGCAGCGGAATGAACACGCCTGACGGCACATCGCCCGCGTCCGGATGATGCCAGCGCAGTAGCGCTTCAAAACCCCGCGTCTTGCCGGTGACCACGTTGACCTGCGGCTGGTAGACCATGGAAAAGTCTTTGCCATCGATCGCCGTGCGCACACTCTCTTCGAGCATCAGACGGGAGCGTGCGCGGCCATTCATGTACTGATCGAAGAAGCGGTATTGCTGACGCCCTGCGCGCTTGGCTTCGTACATCGCAATATCCGCCGCGCGCAGCAGGCCATCCAGATTGGTGCCGCAGTCCGGGTAGACCGCGATGCCGATACTCGCGCCGAGTGTGGCTTCGACCCCGTCAATCATGCGCCGTGCAGACACCCTCTCGATCAGCTTTTCGGCGACCTTCGCGGCATGTTCGGGGAAATCCAGTCCGTCGATGACCACCACGAACTCGTCGCCGCCCATGCGCGCGAGCACATCGTAAGGGCGCAGGCAGTCTTTCAATTGCGCGCCGACCCACTGCAACACCTGATCGCCCGCATCGTGGCCCAGGGAATCATTCACATCCTTGAAGCCGTCGAGGTCCAGGTACAACACGACCAGGTATTTGCCCGCATGCTCGTTGCGCAACAGCATCCCTTCGACGGTCTGATAAAAGCCGCGGCGGTTGAGCAGCCCGGTGAGGGAGTCCGTCACGGCCTGATGTTCGAGCTGACGATAGAGGTCACGCACCACTGACATGTCGAGCACGCTTAGCACCATCGCACGCTGCTCGGCGGGCAGCGGCGCGCAGGACAACGCGACCGGGACCTGACGCCCCTCGGGCGTTCGCAGCACGGCGTCATGGACGCGATAGGTATCGGCACGGCGATAGTGATGATAAAAGCCGGAATCTGCCCATTCGCCAACGCTGGGCTCGTGCAGGTAAGTGCACAACCCGGTGCCGCGCAGCTCTCCGTCGGTCATGCCCAGCAACCGGCAGATCGCCGGATTGGCGAAGCTGATGACGCCGTCTTCAGTGACGACAAGGATGCCTTCGGCCACGTTGGCCAGCACCGAGGCGTTGAACGCCCGCGCCGATTCCAGCTCGCGGCTCAGCTTCTGCAGGGCACGCCGATTGTGCTGCTGCTCCAGAAGCGCCTGAACCTTGGGCCTGAGAATATTGGGATCGAAGGGTTTGAACAGGTAATCGACTGCGCCGCTGGCGTAACCCTTGTGCACCGAGTCGCGGGATTGTTCGTTGGCGGTGAGGAAGATGATCGGCGTCAATCGCGTTCGCAGACTGCCACGCATGAGGCGAGCAACTTCGAAGCCATCCATGTCCGGCATCTGCACATCCAGCAGCACCAGATCGACATCTCGGTCCAGCAAAATACCCAACGCTTCCATGCCTGAGGCGGCGGTGATGATTTCCCGGTCCTGGCGCTGCAGTACCGCGCACATGGTCACCAGATTTTCCGGATAATCGTCAACAACCAACAATACTGATTTGCCACTGGGTGGCAGGGACTGCGCGCATTCCATGCTGCTACTTATCATTCACTTTACTGCCCGGGGAATGGCCCCGCTGATGGACTGATTGGCCACTACTCTAGCTTCGATTGAAGAAAAAAGAAGGCAGCCATAGTAGTGCGATTCGAAAAGTGCCATCCAACCGACTAACGGTAACGGCGCTCAATGTCAGGAACACCCTGAGCTGCAGCGAAGATAGCGGCACTTTGACGTCAACCATCCGACAGATTCGCGTTAACAAATGCGTCGTGGAACCGTATAAAAAGCCGCCCCCAACCCCCTTTCGCCCGCAACTTTGCTGGCAATGAGACATATCGGACGACTAGACATGATTGATTTGGGAACATGGAATCTGAGCATTCCAGTGGGCTCGCCCCCCGCCACCATCGAGACACAACAACTGCTTCAAGGTTACGACGGCAAATACTTCAAGTCCGGCTCATCGAACATCACATTCTGGGCTCCGGTTACCGGAAGCAAGACCGCTAATGCGATCTACCCGCGCACCGAGTTGCGCGAGACCTGGTCCAACGGCACGCTGCACAACTGGTACTACCAGGACGCCGACAATTATCTGAATGCCAAGCTCAAGGTTCTCCAGGTGCCATCTTCAGGCAGGGTCGTCATCGGTCAGATCCACGTCTACGACAGCACGCAGCCGCTGTTGAAGCTCGAATATCAGTACCTGGAAGCGACGCACATGGGCAACATCGTCGCCAAGGTCCGCTACCACCCCACCGACAAAAAAGCGCGCGTGATCACGGTGGCGGAAAACGTGAGCCTGAACGAGACGTTCAATTACGTCATTCACCTCAATAAAGCCGGGTTGCTCAGCGTGACCGCCCACGGCATGGCCTGGAACGACCGGATCAGCGCCACCTGGAGCAAACAGCAGCTGTACTTCAAGGCCGGTGTCTACACCCAGGACAACACTGGCTACACCAGCGAAGGCGGCAAGACCATGTTCTTCAACCTGGACGCCGACCACAACAAGAGCTGATGCGCTCGCAAGGGAGCCCGAGCGCCAGTGTCGCTCGGGCTCTTGAACAGGCAGCCCTTATGCCGCCCTGTATTCTTTTTCCGCTGCTTCAAAGCGCGTCAGCATGCCCGGCGTAGGGCCTTTGCCGATTACGCTGAACAGCACGATGGCGATGCTGGCGAAGATGAAGCCGGGGATGATCTCGTACAGGCCCAGCAGTTCGAAATGCTTCCACACCACGACCGTGATCGCGCCGACCAGAATCCCCGCCAGTGCGCCGTTGCGGGTCATGCCCTTCCAGATCACCGAGATCAGCACCACCGGCCCGAACGCGGCGCCAAAGCCGGCCCAGGCGTAGCTGACCAGACCCAGCACGCGGTTTTCCGGGTTCGCCGCCAAGGCGATCGCAATCAGCGCCACCAACAGCACCATGGCCCGGCCGACCCACACCAGCTCAACCTGGGACGCGCTTTTGCGCAAAAACGCTTTGTAGAAGTCTTCGGTCAGCGCACTTGAACAGACCAGCAACTGGCAGCTCAGAGTGCTCATCACCGCCGCAAGAATGGCCGAAAGCAGAACGCCAGCAATCCACGGATTGAACAGGATCTTGGCCAGCTCGATGAAGACGCGCTCGTGGTTTTCAGTCACCGGACCGGCCACCTCAGGGTGCGCCGAGAAGTAGGCGATGCCGAAGAAGCCCACCGCGACGGTGCCGCCCAGGCAGAGGATCATCCAGGTCATGGAAATGCGACGGGCCTTGGCGATCGACCTGACCGAGTCAGCGGCCATGAAGCGCGCCAGGATGTGCGGCTGACCGAAGTAGCCCAGGCCCCAGCCCATCAGCGAAATGACGCCGATGAAAGTGGTGTTCTTGAGCATGTCGAAGTTGCTCGGGTCCTGGGCTTCGATGGCCATGAACGTGGTGTCGATGCCACCGGTCGCCAGCAGCACGATGATGGGCGTAAGGATCAGCGCGAAGATCATCAGGGTCGCTTGTACGGTGTCTGTCCAGCTGACTGCCAGGAAGCCGCCGACGAAGGTGTAGGCAATCGTCGCCGCAGCGCCTGCCCACAACGCGGTTTCGTAGGACATGCCGAAGGTGCTCTCGAACAGCCGCGCGCCAGCGACGATGCCGGAAGCGCAGTAGATCGTGAAGAACACCAGAATCACGATGGCGGAAATCACCCGCAGCAGACCGCTGTTGTCTTCAAAGCGGCTGGAGAAGTAATCCGGCAGGGTCAGCGCATCGCCGTTGTGCTCGGTCTGTACCCGCAGGCGACCGGCAACGAACAGCCAGTTCAGGTAGGCGCCGACGATTAGCCCGATGGCGATCCAGCCTTCCGAGAGACCGGACATGTAGATCGCGCCCGGCAACCCCATGAGCAACCAGCCGCTCATGTCCGATGCACCGGCCGAAAGCGCCGTGACCACACTGCCGAGGCTGCGCCCGCCGAGGATATAGTCAGAGAGATTATTGGTGGAACGGTAGGCCATGAGTCCTATGAGGACCATCGCGGCGATGTAGATCACGAAAGTGATCAAGGTAGGGTTGCTGACACTCATCGGTTAGGTTCCGGCGTTGTTTTTATAGGCGCGAGCAGAGCGAAGTCCTCCTGAGGCATCAGGTTCGCGATTGGCCGTTCGCGTGTGTTGCGGGCTGGCGAGAACCTCGCCGCTGCACACCGCTTGAATGCACCAAAGCGGCGCATCCTAGAGGACACTCTGACGCAGGTGCAACCCGAAAAACGCCACTCCATGGCTTTTTTACAATTTAGATCAAAGTGCCATATACCCCGTATTTGCAGGGCAACAGCCAGCTAGAGCCTTGGCCAAGCAGGCACCCGAACCGGGCGAGGCCAGGCCAGCTCGACTCAATACAGGGCACTTTGGAAACACTTTGAAAAAAGGGGTTGCACCCGGTTGCACCCTTTCGATCCCGCGGCTAATCTTGCCGCAGCTAAGCCACATGACCGTGGCTGTCATGAGGATAAGAAATGGCCACCACCACCCTCGGTGTCAAACTCGACGACCCCACCCGCGAGCGATTGAAAGCGGCGGCGCAGTCCATCGACCGGACGCCCCACTGGCTGATCAAGCAGGCGATCTTCAATTATCTAGAGAAGCTCGAGGGCGGTGCGACCCTGAATGAACTCAGTGGTCAGGGTGGCAAAGACGCCGATGATCAGGGTGATCTGCCCGCCGACAACGCCCATCAGGCGTTCCTCGAATTCGCCGAAAGCATCCTTCCCCAGTCTGTTTTGCGCGCCGCCATCACCTCCGCCTACCGCCGTCCCGAGCCTGAAGTGGTGCCGATGCTCATCGAGCAGGCGCGGCTGCCTGCGCCAATGGCCGAGGCAACCCACAAGCTCGCGGCGTCGATCGCTGAAAAGCTGCGCAACCAGAAGAGCGCCGGTGGCCGCGCCGGTATCGTCCAGGGCCTGCTGCAGGAATTCTCGCTGTCATCGCAGGAAGGCGTGGCGCTGATGTGCCTGGCCGAAGCCCTGCTGCGCATTCCTGACAAAGGCACCCGCGACGCATTGATCCGCGACAAGATCAGCACCGGCAACTGGCACCCGCATCTCGGCAACAGCCCGTCGCTGTTCGTCAACGCCGCCACCTGGGGCCTGTTACTGACCGGCAAACTGGTCAGCACCCACAACGAGGCGGGCCTGACCTCCTCGCTGAGCCGCATCATCGGCAAGTCCGGCGAGCCGATGATCCGCAAGGGCGTCGACATGGCCATGCGCCTGATGGGCGAGCAGTTCGTCACCGGCGAGACCATCGCCGAAGCTCTGGCCAACGCCAGTAAGTTCGAGGCGAAAGGCTTCCGTTATTCCTACGACATGCTCGGCGAAGCAGCACTGACCGAGCACGACGCGCAGAAATACCTGGCGTCCTACGAGCAAGCCATCCACTCGATCGGCAAAGCCTCCCACGGTCGCGGCATCTATGAAGGCCCTGGCATCTCCATCAAATTGTCCGCGCTGCACCCGCGTTACAGCCGGGCGCAGTACGAGCGCGTGATGGATGAGTTGTACCCACGCCTGCTGTCGCTGACCTTGCTGGCCAAGCAATACGACATCGGCCTGAACATCGACGCCGAAGAAGCCGATCGCCTGGAGCTGTCGCTGGACCTGCTTGAACGCCTGTGCTTCGAACCGCAACTGACCGGCTGGAACGGCATCGGTTTCGTGATCCAGGCGTATCAGAAGCGCTGCCCTTATGTGATCGACTACGTCATCGACCTGGCCCGCCGCAGCCGCCATCGCCTGATGATCCGTCTGGTGAAAGGCGCGTACTGGGACAGTGAAATCAAGCGCGCCCAGGTCGAGGGCCTGGAAGGCTACCCGGTCTACACGCGCAAGGTTTACACCGACGTTTCCTACATCGCCTGCGCACGCAAACTGCTCTCGGTGCCGGAAGTCATCTACCCGCAGTTCGCGACCCACAACGCCCATACGCTGTCGGCCATCTACCACATCGCCGGTCAGAACTATTACCCCGGTCAGTACGAGTTCCAGTGCCTGCACGGCATGGGCGAACCCTTGTATGAACAGGTCGTCGGCAAAGTCGCCGATGGCAAGCTGAACCGACCGTGCCGCGTGTACGCACCGGTCGGCACCCATGAAACGTTGCTGGCGTATCTGGTGCGTCGACTGCTGGAAAACGGCGCCAACACCTCCTTCGTCAACCGCATTGCTGACCAGTCGATATCCATTCAGGAACTGGTTGCCGATCCCGTGTCCAGCATCGAGCGCATGGCCACCCAGGAAGGCGGGTTCGGCCTGCCGCATCCACGCATTCCGCTGCCGCGCGACCTGTACGGCAGCGAGCGCGCCAATTCCGCCGGCATCGACATGGCCAACGAACATCGTTTGGCATCGCTGTCTTCTGCCCTGCTCGCCACGGCGCACAACGACTGGAAGGCGGGCCCGATGCTGGGCAGCCCGGTCAGCGCTGGCACTGAAACGCCGGTCCTGAACCCGTCCGATTTGCGTGACGTCGTTGGCCATGTACAGGAAGCCAGCCTGGAAGACGTCGATAACGCCCTGCTCAGCGCACTCAGCGCCGGACCGATCTGGCAGGCGACGCCGCCGGCCGAACGTGCCGCAATCCTTGAGCGCGCCGCGGACCTGATGGAAGCCGAAATACAACCGCTGATGGGCTTGCTGGCTCGCGAAGCCGGCAAGACGTTCGCCAACGCCATCGCCGAAGTGCGCGAGGCTGTGGATTTCCTGCGCTACTACGCGGTGCAGGCACGCAACGATTTCAGCAACGACGCTCACCGCCCGCTGGGCCCTGTGGTGTGCATCAGCCCGTGGAACTTCCCGCTGGCGATTTTCAGCGGTCAGGTGGCGGCAGCCCTGGCGGCCGGTAACCCGGTCCTCGCCAAACCTGCGGAACAGACACCGCTGATCGCCGCGCAGGCCGTCCGCATTTTGCTCGAAGCCGGTATTCCCGAAGGCGTGGTGCAACTGCTGCCGGGCCGCGGTGAAACCGTCGGCGCGCGGCTGGTGGGCGATGATCGCGTCAAGGGTGTCATGTTCACCGGTTCCACTGAAGTCGCTCGCTTGCTGCAACGCAACGTCGCTGGCCGTCTCGATGCTCAGGGCCGGCCGATTCCCCTGATCGCTGAAACCGGTGGCCAGAACGCGATGATCGTCGACTCCTCGGCGCTGACCGAACAAGTGGTCATCGACGTGGTGTCCTCGGCGTTCGACAGCGCCGGCCAACGCTGCTCCGCACTGCGTGTGCTGTGCTTGCAGGAAGATTCAGCGGACCGCGTCGTCGAGATGCTTAAAGGCGCAATGGCCGAAAGCCGCCTCGGCAACCCGGAGCGCCTGTCGGTGGACATCGGCCCGGTGATCGATCAGGAAGCCAAGGCCGGCATCGAGAAACACATTCAGGCCATGCGCGACAAAGGCCGTAATGTGTATCAAGTCGCCATTGCCGACAGCGACGAGATCAAGCGCGGCACCTACGTGATGCCGACGCTGATTGAGCTGGACAGCTTCGACGAACTGCAACGGGAAATCTTCGGCCCGGTCCTGCACGTCGTGCGCTACAAGCGTCGTGAGCTGGATCAACTGATCGCGCAGATCAACGCCTCCGGTTATGGCCTGACATTGGGCGTACACACGCGCATCGACGAGACCATCGCCAAGGTGATCGACAACGTCAACGCCGGGAACATGTACGTCAACCGCAACATCGTCGGCGCCGTAGTGGGTGTGCAACCGTTTGGTGGCGAAGGTTTGTCGGGCACCGGCCCGAAAGCCGGTGGCCCGCTGTATCTCTACCGTTTGCTGTCGACGCGTCCCGCCGATGCCGTGCAGAAATCCTTCGCCGCCCGCGATGCGCAACAGGCGCCGGACATCCGCATGCAGGAGGCGATGCTCAAGCCGCTGCATGCGCTCAAGGCTTGGGCAAGCAGCCAACAACTCAGCGATCTGGAGGTGTTATGCAGCCAGTTCGCCGAGCAATCCCAAAGCGGCGTGACCCGCACGCTCATGGGCCCGACCGGCGAGCGCAACAGCTACAGCATCCTGCCGCGTGAGCACGTGCTGTGTCTGGCCGAAGATGAGACAGATCTGCTGGCGCAACTGGCCGCAGTGATGGCGGTGGGCAGTATGGCAATCGTGCCGGACGTTGAACCGGCCAAGTCGCTGCGCAATCGTCTGCCGAAGGATGTGCAGTCCCGCATCAAGCTGGTTGCCGACTGGAACAAGGACGCGGTCGCCATTGACGCGGTATTGCACCATGGCGATTCCGATCAACTGCGCGCTATCTGCGAACAGGTCGCTCAACGCAGCGGCGCGATCATCGGCGTTCACGGGCTTTCCAAAGGCGAAACCAACATTGCGCTGGAGCGTCTGGTGATCGAGCGTGCACTGAGCGTCAACACCGCGGCAGCGGGCGGTAATGCGAGCCTCATGACCATCGGCTAGAGGCCTTCGCGGCCAAAGCCGGTCCCACTCAGTGCACGCGCTATTCAGTGGAATCGGCTTCAGCCGGGAAGAAGCCAGTGCGGGCGCCATCCGTTTTGCGATGGCGCCGATGCATTCTTGCCGTTTGGTGGCCGTTTGAGCGCCCCATCACCCGCATCAATCATCCTGTTCACCCCTTCTCCTCGCCCCTAGACTCGACAGCATTCCCAAGAAAGGTACGCCGCCATGTCCGAGACGCTGCTCAGTTCCCGCAATCTGGCTTTCGAGCTGTATGAAGTGCTGGACGCAGAGGCGCTGACTCGGCGCGAGCGTTTTGCCGAGCACAGCCGGGAAACCTTCGATGCAGCGATCAGCACGGCGCGCAACATCGCGGAGAAATACTTCGCGCCCCACAACCGCAAAAACGACGAGAACGAGCCGCGCTACGAGAACGGTGCAGCGGTGCTGATTCCGGAAGTGAAACCCGCCGTGGACGCCTTTCTCGAGGCCGGGTTTCTGAACGCCGCCCGGGACTTCGACGCCGGTGGCATGCAATTGCCGACCCTGCTGTCTCAGGCCTGCTTTGCCCATTTCCAGTCCGCCAATGCCGCGACGGCGTCGTACCCCTTCCTAACCATGGGCGCGGCGAATCTCATTGAAAATTTCGGCACCGACGAGCAAAAGCGGCGCTTTCTGCAACCGATGATCGAGGGCCGATTTTTCGGCACCATGGCCCTGACTGAGCCCCACGCCGGGTCGTCGCTGTCGGACATCCGCACACGCGCCGAGCCTGCGGAGGACGGCAGCTATCGCCTGCGCGGCAACAAGATTTTTATCTCGGGCGGCGATCACCCGCTGTCCGAAAACATCGTCCATCTGGTCCTCGCCAAACTGCCCGACGCACCCGCGGGGGTGAAAGGCATTTCCCTGTTCATCGTCCCGAAGTTTCTGGTTAACGACGACGGCAGTCTCGGTCAGCGCAACGACGTCATTCTGGCCGGGCTGTTTCACAAGATGGGCTGGCGCGGCACCACTTCCACGGCGCTGAACTTTGGCGACAACGGCAACTGTGTTGGCTATCTCGTGGGCAAGCCGCATCAGGGCTTGAGCTGCATGTTTCAGATGATGAACGAGGCACGCATCGGCGTCGGCATGGGCGCGGTGATGCTGGGTTATGCCGGTTACCTGTACTCGCTGGAATACGCCCGCGAACGCCCCCAAGGCCGACTGCCTGACAGCAAGTCACCGGACGGCGCGCCGGTGTCCATCATTCAGCACGCCGACGTGAAACGCATGCTGCTGACGCAAAAAGCCTACGTCGAAGGCTCGTTCGACCTGGGCCTGTACGCCGCTCGGCTGTTCGACGACACGCAGACGGGCGACAGCGAGGACGTGCGCAAACACGCCCACGAGCTGCTTGACCTGCTGACGCCCATCGTCAAATCCTGGCCTTCGGAGTTCTGCCTGAAGGCCAACGAACTGGCGATCCAGATTCTCGGCGGCCATGGCTACACCCGTGAGTACCCGGTGGAGCAGTACTACCGCGACAACCGCCTAAACCCGATTCATGAAGGCACCCACGGCATTCAGTCCCTGGATCTGCTGGGACGCAAACTGGCGCAGAACGGAGGCGCGGGGCTCAAGCAACTGATTCGTCTGATCGCTGACACCTGTGAGCGGGCCCAGGCCCATGAATCGCTGACGGTATTGCGCCAACCGCTGGAGCAACTGGTCGCTCGCCTGCAAGCGGTGACCCTCGGCCTACTGACCGATCTGAGCCAGGGCAAGGTCAACGCGACGCTGGCCAACTCGGCGCTGTACATGAAAGCGTTCGGGCACGCGGTGATTGGCTGGCGCTGGCTGGAGCAGGCGATTCGTGCGCAGGAGGGGTTAGAGAAGAACAACGAAGCCGACACTGACTTCTACAAGGGCAAGTTGCAGGCCGCCCGGTACTTCCTGACGTGGGAAGTACCGGGTTGCCATCATGAGCTGGCGATTCTTGAGCGCCGGGATGACGCTTGTCTGTCGATGCAGGCGGGCTGGTTTTAAGCCCGCCACATGACAGCCGCAGCGACTCGCTCGCGCTAAGCGTTGATTCAAGCCCCTGGTGCCTTCCAGGAGTTTTCGGCGCCCGGAAAGATTCTGAACCGTGAAGCAAACGGGCGATAAAACTCTTTTACCCGATTCAAGCGTTTGTAGTATTCGGACGCGTAGACATTGGTATCCATTTTGAACCCGTCGTCGAGCAGGTCGGCATAATCCGGCCGGGTTTCCTTGAGTACATCCAGAAACAACCTGGGCCCCGTGACTTCCGAGATCTGCGTCATGTAGGCGGTCATCGCCGCCTTGGATTGATGTCGGGAAGACGTCAACGCTTCAAGGGCGGCGTATTGTCTGGTGAACCGGGTATGAATTTCCCACTCCATTTCCCTGAACACGGGATTGCCGGGGCGGCTCGCGAAATGACTGTTACCGGGGCCTTTGAACGACAACGTCGGGCTTTCCAGTGTGCCGCCCACCAGCACGTCATGGGGTCCCGCCAGCAGATCGGCTCCCGAGAATGAGCGACCGATGACGTCGTCGCAGTCCATGTAGATGCCGCCGTACTCCCTGATCAATCGATACCTCAAGATATCCGAGGCTGCGGCAAAGTTTTCCAATTCTCCTCGGCGAAAGCAGGAAAACGCTGTCGAGGTGTGCGGGTCGTTCATGAAGCCCTCGAAGAAGGGCTCATCCTGCAGCCTGGAAATGGTCATGTTGGGAAAGTCGGCGAACGCATTCTGCAATTGCGCGGGGGGGTACAGACCGTCAGACGCTGCCGTGTCGTCAATATCCACATGCATCGTGAACTTAAGCTCGGGACTGATTCGCATGTTGGATTTGATGTTTTCGATGAGCGATTCACTCGGCAACCGCCGGCCCAGCCAGACTTGGTGCACCATCTGCTCGACCGGCTCTGCATTGGCAGGAACACCCGGCAGGCGCCGGAAGGTGTAGAACACGTCACGCACCCCTGCCCTCAAGCTATCCCTGACCCTCAGATAATCCGTCTCGGTCCCTGTGCGCCAGCGGCCCTTATTGTCCAGCCAGAGAAACCGCTCGTTACTCGATTCCCAGCAGGCTACCTCAGCGTTGTAAGCGACCTTGGTCCCCTCAGGAACGTTGTTGGCGAAGTATCGAAGTACCTGCTTTCCTTCCTCGTTCTCTACCCACCTCATTTCGATGCCGTCCATGGGGATCTCGACCGTCACGGGTGGCTGGGCGCGCGTGAGTGTGATTTCACCCCGTTCGCCCGGCAGTGCCGTCTGGGGCGACTCCTCAATGAAACCGGCGCCGCCGCGCAGGCCGGGACGCAGGTCAATGTCGGAATAGAAACCGCTCGCGGGTTTAACGTAAGGCCCCTTCACCTGCGGATCTTCCGCCGAGAAGATGCGGTACTGCCCGACCTTCTCGACGGGCTCCACCGGATACACCTTCGCGTGCACACGGGCGAAGTAAGCTGTCTCGCCGGGGGCGGGATGCTCGACTTTATAGACGGCTCCAAGGTCGTCCACTTGCCAGGCGCCAGGGATGTCACCCAGCGCGGCCCCGTATTCAAAGCGGGCCAGTGACGCTCTCAGGGCCGGCTGCAGCGAACGCAAACCCTCCGGCTCCACGCCAAACGCTTTGATGCTGTCGTACGTATTAGTGCGGTGGGCTTTGAGCGCGATGCGATCCTGCACTTCCTGACTCAGCCGTGCCTGGCGATCACTCGCCGACTCGCTCGCCTGCGCCAGTTCCTCTTCAATACTTTCAGCCTGCGCTCGTTGTTGCTGCTGAACAGCCACCGCCTTTTCCTCGGGACTTCGATCAGCAATCATTTGCCCGATTTCATCCACAGCATCAGAGGCCGTCTCTTCCGCCACACGGGTGGCAGCCGCCGCCAGCCTGCTCGAAGCCGCTGCTCCGCCGATGACAGCGGGTACCGCATTCAGAACGCCGAACACAATGCGGTCCACGCCGTCTTGCCGCTCTTCAAGGGTCCTGCCTTCAATGACCTCATCGATGCCAAGCCCGACCAGCGCCACGGACATTGCGGCCAGTGGAATCCAGAGCGCCGGCACCGCCATTGCGACAACACCGGTCACTGTTACGGCCCAGTACAACACCTCCGCCGATATCTCTTTGTTGTAATCCGCCTGGCTACGGATCAGTTGATTGCCGTCGGATTCAAGTCGGCTCTGCACGTTGTATTTGAAGTGGGAAAAAGGCCAGGGTGAAAGGGCATCGCCGAGGTGGATGATCTTCGCCGGGGCCCAATGCCCCGTTTTCACGTCAAGTTTGTGCGGAAACGCTGCGAGTCCTGCCAGGGTCTGGTGAAGTCCGGTGTAGGTGAAACCGTCGGCCACGTCTTCCACCTTGAAATGCCCTTCAAGGGCCTTCCTTCGACGTGGCCCCTGGCACTGCAGCGCAATCCAGCTTCGTAATTCGGAAAGATGCTGGAAGGCGTGAAGGGGCGACGAGTTGCCAGGGATGTACATCACCAGCCTGTCGGTGTGTTCGTCTCTGATGACGATGATGTCAGTGGCGACGTACCGATACAGAATCAATTCCCGAATCGTCACGTCATGGGGCAAAGGCGCGTCGGCGAATGCTCTGAACGTCAATTCGTCCCAGGTCTGATCCGGCGTCAGGCCAAGCGCTCGCAAGACCAGCTCTTTATCCTCAGCGCTCAGGGAACCCTCCTGATGCTGTACGAAAGCGGATTTCAACAGCGCAGCTTTGATCAACAGGTTGTAATCATCACCATGGCGATGCCAGAAGCGCTTGAGCGAGTCCTGATAGTGGGACTGCAAATCGAAGTCCCACACATATCGTTTGAAGTCCTGTGGATCGATCGCCATATGGGTCGATCTGTCATAGCGCTGGGGGCTGGTCTTGCGATAAATCGCCTCATAGGCCCGGCACGGTCCGAGGTCCAGACGTCCCTCAACGACGCGCGCCGGATATCCGACTTCCTTGTAAGGGCTCAAGTGCCCGAGATGATTGAAGAACTGTCCGTTGCCGTTTTGCTGCCAGTCCCGCATGAAGGCCTCGGTCAGGGTCATGGAATAAGCAACCTTTGCCCGGCCCGGTTCCTTCTCCCATTGATTGATGTACAGCGTGGTCATCAGCAGTTCGTCCGGATCCGCCTCTGCGGACACATGCTGGAACAGATAGGCTTGCGCTTGGGTGCGTGCATACTCACGCGGCGACTCATAGCGCACGTGCTGCTGATCGAGCCAGTCGCTCAGCAGCGTGGCGTCAGCGTCTGCGTCGACTTCGTTCCCGGGCGCCGGCTCGATGGGCCACCCGTTTTCGTCGCGCGGCACACGTGGCTCATTCCAGCCACTGTCTTCCCAGTCCTCGCCTCTCTGGTCTCGCCAGCCCGAGACTCGCGACATGCCGCGACTTCGCCGAAGCTCGTCAGCCCTGCGCTCCAGAGCGGTCGTATCCTTTCTGTCTTTCATAACCCGACATCCTGTCAGTGAGTGAGTCCGTAGAGTCCACCGACAGGCACGCAGGGCCGCTATAGATAATTATTGCTTACGAAATGTGCAGACTGTTCAGGGTTGTTGAATCGGAAAGAAACGATCGACCAGCACCCGCCCGGCACTTCCCAATCGCGCCACATAACCCTGGCGACTGAAAGGCTCAGCGGTCCGCATGTCGAGCAATTTTCGGCCCGTGACTGGCCCGGTGACTTCACGCAGCTGGACTTTTATGAACCGGTAGAACGTCCCGATGACGTGTTCGATGCTGTCGATCTGAAAGTAGTGGCCGGGTAAAAAAATAGCCTCGGCCTCTTCCGGACTCGCGGAGAACGGCGCGATCGGGGTTGCGCTCAAGTACTGTTTTTCCGGCAGTACGAACACCACGCTGGTGTCGTCAAAGCGGATCGGCGCACTCGTGGCACTGGCATGGGCGCCGCCCTGACTGCTGGCAAAGGTGCGCGCCTGATACGGGTTTTCGCTGAATGAGGTGATATCGGTGTTGACCAGCACATCGCCCACGCTGACGTCGCCGGTACGGAAGAAGGCGCCCGACGTACCACGCGCCCCACTGCCGCCTCGATACAGCGCGACGTCATTGTTGTACCCCAGCGTGGTGACGTCCTCGGCAAGCCTTTGCACCATCGCCACTTGATCGGAATAGGTCGCCACGCCGGTTCGCAAGAACCGGTTATACGCATCGTCCTCATGGGTGTAATGCTTGATGGAAGCACCGACATATTCACCGTCTGCGGTCTTGAACACGCGATGTTTGGCCCCCCACTCATCAAAATGCACCTCTTCACCCTCGGAATCAGTGGCGATAACCTCTTCGGGCTCCATGCAGAACACCTCGACCACTGCCTTTTGCCGGGCCAGCGCCGCCTCCGAATAAAGCTGCTCATCGAAAAGGTTGAGCTGCATGAAGCGGTCCCAGAACGCCGATTGCACATTGGCAATGGCCGTCGTGGGCGGCGGACTGATCGTCACGGCGCCAGCGTCCATGGGTGCACCGCCAGACAAGCCCGGGATCGGAAGCCGTTCCCAGCCGCCTTGCACACTGAAGCGGACCGGGCATCTGCCATGGAACGCAAACGGATTCTGGGGATCGATGATGACCCAGCTGCCCAGGCTTTGATCGAAGTTCAAACGATGCGCTCGCCCTTCGATGACCGCCCATGCTTCTCCACTGCTCAGCCGGTATGACCCTTGGTAGGGCCCTTCCTCCAACACAGGCGCCAGCGATTCGAGGACGACGTTGTCGCTCATGCCCGACAACGGATCGGTCGCCAGGAGAGCCGGCATCGCATCGGCGCCTGCATCCAGCCCCAAAGGGCTTGATGCCTTCATGGTCTCCCGCACGTCAGTCCCCATGCGCGTCAGCAGCGGCAGGTTCAAGAACAGATAAATAGCGCTGGCGATGGCGCCCAAAATACCTCGCCTGCGTTGTTCGGCGCTTTTACCGTTGACCGCCTGATCGATATTCAACCCCGTGCTGATCAGGCTCGCGCCCACCACAGCCAACGCCAGCGGCCAACCCAGCGGCGCCAGATTGCCGAGCACGGACAGAAAGGCGTTCAGGTAGCCGAGCCAGATCTGCTTGCGAAGGTCGCTGTTATCGGTAAGCAGGGTGGTGGCGTCAGCGGTCATGTCATGACGGGCGACATCTCGCAGGTAGACGAACGGATCACCCGAGATCGGCGCTGTTCCGCGATTGAGGAGGCGATTGGCTCCAGCGTCGTCGTGATCATTGCTCAGCAGCCGAGCCACATCGCGCTGGAATGCAGCGCGGTGCGTCTCCCAGTCACTCGCCGAATGCAGAAATCGGGCGCAAAAAACCGCCCGAGTTCTGATGGACAGGAACTGCGCCTTCAACCACTCGTACATTTGGTGGTGGGTATCGAAGCAGTAGAACGGCGTTTGCGCACCGCAGACATACAGGATCTGACGTCCGTTTTCATCGACGATACGCAGAATGTCCCGAGCCTTGAACGCGCCCAGTTCCAGATGAAACACCGACACCGCTGACGTCACAGGCATTGGCTCACGCAACTGCGCGAGGGTTACAGGCCCCGGCCCGGTCGCCAGGACGCTGCGCAGCATCTCGAAATCCGTGGCTGACAGCTGGTTTCTGCTCAGGCCTTCTCCTGCAGACCCCAGGTAGCGAACCTTGGCAAGCACGCAGAAGTTGTCGCCGTGCTGCGCCCAGAACCTGTCCATTTTGCGGCGGTAGCCCGCACTGAAATCAAGGGCCCAGAAATCGTTGAGCACCTCTGCCGGGAGCATGCGCACTTCATTCCGTTCGTCATAAAAGCCATGCTGCGGACCGTCGGTGTAGAAACCGCCATACACCGCAAGCTCGTCGGGGGCTTGCTGCTCGCTTGCGTTGAAACGACGAATCACCAGTTCGGTCATCGTCATGGATTCCATCGTAGCGCCAGCGTGCTTCCATCCGGTAAAGGAGCGCGAACTGCTGCTGGCGCTGGAGAACCGATGCCAATACACCCGATCGGGGTCCAGATGCTTACCCGTGTGCCTGAAAATGATGCTCTGGGCAGCGGATCTCGCCAGTGCATTGAGATCGGGATAGTCGGTGACGTAACGGCTGGCTATCAGTTTGAGCTGACGTTCATCCGATTCGGGTAATGGGTGGGCTTGTACGTTCATGATGATCACTTCTCCTGAAATAGGAGCCAGAGGTGATCAGAGTTGGCAGCGCGGGCTGGCATAAATATGTATTGCTGCTGTCATCCGGGAACGGATGTGATCAGCGGCCTGCGAGTAACAGGCCCGTTGCACGGCCATTAGCCTGCCCATCTGGAATTACGCTTTGACAGCCAAGCAATTCAACAGGTTAAATCCCTTGGCACGCGGACTGCATGGTCAGGTCGCGCCCTCGTTTGTTCGAATTCGTTTTCTGGAGTACCGCCCTTGGATGCTACGACCATCAACAGCCTGTTCCTGATCGGCGCGTTGCTGGTGGGTGCAAGTATTCTGGTCAGCTCGCTGTCCTCCCGCCTTGGCATTCCCATTCTGGTGATCATCCTCGCCGTCGGCATGGTGGCCGGCGTCGATGGCGGCGGCATCATCTTCGATAACTACCCGACGGCCTATCTGGTCGGCAATCTGGCGCTGGCGGTCATTCTCCTCGACGGCGGCCTGCGCACGCGGGTGGCGAGTTTCCGGGTCGCACTCTGGCCAGCCTTGTCCCTGGCGACAGTCGGGGTGCTGATCACCACGGGGCTGACCGGCATGGTCGCCGCCTGGTTGTTCGATCTGAACATCATTCAAGGCCTGCTGATCGGCGCCATCGTCGGTTCCACAGACGCCGCCGCCGTCTTCTCGCTGCTGGGCGGCAAAGGCCTGAACGAACGGGTGACCGCCAGTCTTGAGATCGAATCCGGCAGCAACGACCCGATGGCGGTGTTCCTCACCGTCACGCTGATCGACATGCTGTCCAGCGGCCAGACCGGCCTGCACTGGAGCCTGCTGGGCCATCTGGTTCAGGAGTTCGGCATCGGCGGGATCATCGGGCTGGGCGGCGGCTGGATCATGCTACAGCTAGTCAACCGGATTAATCTGGCCAACGGCCTGTATCCGATTCTGGTGGTCGCCGGCGGTCTGGTGGTCTTCGCACTGACCAACGCCATTCACGGCAGCGGCTTCCTCGCGGTGTATCTGTGCGGTCTGGTGTTGGGCAACAAGCCTATTCGCAGCCGCCACGGCATCCTGCACATGCTCGACGGCATGGCCTGGCTGGCACAGATCGGCATGTTCCTGGTGCTGGGCCTGCTGGTCACGCCCCACGATTTGCTGCCGATCGCGCTGCCAGCCCTGGGCCTGGCGCTGTGGATGATTCTGGTGGCGCGGCCGTTGTCTGTGCTGGCGGGCCTGCTGCCTTTCCGGGTGTTCCACGGTCGCGAAAAAGCCTTTATCGCCTGGGTCGGGCTGCGCGGCGCGGTACCGATCATTCTGGCGGTGTTCCCGCTGATGGCCGGTCTGCCCCATGCGCAGCTGTATTTCAATCTCGCGTTCTTCATCGTGCTGGTGTCGCTGTTGGTTCAGGGCACCAGCCTGCCGTGGGTGGCGAAATGGCTGAAAGTGACGGTGCCGCCTGATCCGGCGCCGATTTCCCGCGCAGCGCTGGAAGTGCATGTCACCAGCGAGTGGGAGCTGTTCGTGTATCGCCTGGGCGCCGAAAAGTGGTGCATCGGCGCCGCGTTGCGTGAGCTGAAAATGCCCGAAGGCACGCGGATCGCAGCCCTTTTTCGTGGTCAGCAACTGCTCCACCCGTCGGGTAGTACGGTGCTGGAAGTCGGCGATCTGCTGTGCGTCATTGGTCACGAACATGACCTTCCCGCCCTCGGCAAGCTGTTCAGCCAGGCGCCGCAGCGCGGTCTGGATCTGCGCTTCTTCGGTGACTTCGTGCTCGAGGGAGACGCTGAGCTGGGGGCTGTCGCGGCACTTTACGGTCTGAAACTCGACGGGCTGGACCCGGGCATGCCGCTGAGTCAGTTCATCATTCAGAAGAATCGCGGTGCGCCGATCGTGGGCGACCAGATCGAATGGAATGGAACTATTTGGACCGTCGCGGTTATGGACGGGAACAAGATCCTCAAAGTGGGCGTCAGATTCCCCGAAGGAAGCAGCCCGGGGCCCGCGCTGTTCCTTTAAACTGCCCCCCATTTCTGCTCGCTCGACCCGGTGTCTATGTTCACGCTGCGTAACTTTTTTGCCTCGGCCCTGCTTGGGCTTTGCCTGTCGTCCGTACCGGCGCTTGCCGCCGATACGCCTCCCCTGTCCAGCGAGGCCGTCCAGCGCAGTCTGGACAAGATCGCCGACCGCAAACTGAACCCTGACGACCAGAAAGCGCTGCAGCAGGTGCTGGAACAGACGCTGACGTTCCTGTCCAGCCAGAAGGACAATCAGCAGAAGCTGGAGGATCTGAAAAAGCAGCTTGCCGACGCGCCCCGCCAGACCGCCGAAAACCAGCGCGAGTTGGTCAAGCTAAAGGCCAGCAAAGTCATTCCGGTCACCCAGCGCTACGCCAATCTGGACGTGCCGCAGCTTGAGCAAGTGCTGAGCCAGCGCAGCGCCCAGCAGGCTGACCTGCAAAAAGCCCTCAACGACGCCAACAGCCTGACCATCACCGCGCAAACCCGGCCCGAGCGCGCCCAGGCCGAGATCAGCAGCAGCCAGACGCGCATCCAGGCCATCAATGGCATCCTAAAGTCGGGCAAAGACGGCGGCAAAACCATCAACGCCGACCAGCGCAACGCGTTGAACGCTGAACAGGCCTCATTGAACGCGTTGATTGCGTTGCGTCGTCAGGAGCTCGCCGGCAACAGCCAGTTGCAGGACCTGGGCGGCAGCCAGCGCGACCTGCTCACGGAAAAGGTCAATCGACAAGATCAGGAAATCCAGGACCTGCAGACGCTGATCAACGAGAAGCGTCGCGCCCAGTCCCAGGAAACCGTGACGCAGTTGTCCCTTGAAGCGCAGAAAGCCGGCGGCAGCAGCCTGCTGGCGAGTGAAAGCGCGGCCAACCTCAAACTCTCCGACTACCTGCTGCGCGGCACCGACCGCCTCAACGAGCTGACCCAGCAGAATCTCAAGACCAAGACCCAGCTGGATGCCATCACGCAGACCGACCAGGCGCTGGACGAGCAGATAAACGTGTTGAGCGGCAGTCTGCTGCTGTCGAAAATCCTCTACAAACAGAAGCAATCCTTACCCAAGCTCAAGCTCGACAGCGGCCTGGCCGACGAAATCGCCGACATTCGACTGTATCAATTCGAGGTCAATCAGCAGCGCGAGCAGATGAGCAGCCCGAGCGCTTACGTCGACACGTTGCTGGCGACGCAGAAGCCCGAAGACGTCACACCCGCACTGCGCAAGACGTTGCTTGATCTGGCCACCACGCGGAGCGACCTGCTGGAGCGGCTGAACCGCGAGCTGAGTGCGCTGCTCAACGAATCCATCACCCTGCAGCTCAATCAGAAACAGCTGGTCAGCACGGCCAACAGCCTGCGGGCCACCCTTGATGAGCAGATGTTCTGGATTCCGAGCAACAAGCCGCTGGACCTGGAGTGGTTCGAGCGCATCCAGCCACGACTCGTCAAACAGGTCACCACCCTGCCCTGGACGTCCAGTGTCAGCGAACTGTATGACGGGCTGACCCAGCGCCCACTGATTTTCCTGCCGCTGTTCCTGGTGATCGGCGCGCTGATGTGGAAACGCAAGGCGCTGTACGACAAGCTCAATCGCCTGCACGCCGACATCGGCCACTTCAAGCGTGACCGGCAATGGCAGACGCCGCTGGCGATTTTCATCAACGTGCTGCTGGCGATGCCGTTGTCGCTGACCCTCGCGGTATGCGCGTTCGCGTTGCAGATCGACGCCCGCGGGCAGAACGTCAATCTGGGTTCGGCACTGCTGCAAGTGGCGCTGGCCTGGCTGGTGTTCTACACCGCTTACCGGATTCTCGCGCCGGGCGGAGTGGCGCAACTGCACTTCCGCTGGGAAAAACCGCAGGTTGAATTCCTGCGCGGCTGGATCCGGCGCTTGGGTCTGGTGGTGCTGGCGCTGGTGACGGTGGTTGCGGTAGCCGAGCACGAACCCTCAGCACTGGCCGACGACGTGATCGGCATCGCGGTGGTGCTGACCTGCTACGCGCTCATGACCTGGCTGCTCGCGCGCCTGTTGCTAACCAGCCCGACCCACCGCAGCGCTTCGCTGTTTCGCCGCGCCGTCGGTCTGGCCTTCACTGCCCTGCCCGTCGCGCTGTTCGTCGCCGTGTGCTTTGGCTACTACTACACCGCGCTGAAACTCAGTGATCGCCTGATCGACACGCTGTATCTGCTGATGCTGTGGCTGGTCATCGAAGCCGCTTTCGTACGCGGGCTGAGCGTCGCCGCGCGCCGTCTGGCGTACCAGCGCGCACTGAGCAAGCGTCAGGCCGCGAAAGAAGCCGGCGAAGGCGAGACGCTGATCGAGGAGCCGACGCTGGACATCGAGCAGGTCAACCAGCAGTCGTTGCGGCTGATTCGTCTGGCGCTGATTGCCGGCTTCATCGGCGCGCTCTACTTCGTCTGGGCCGACCTGATTTCGGTGTTTTCGTACCTCGATAACATCACGCTGTACGAGTACACCAGCGGTACCGGCGCCAACATCAGCATGGTGCCGATCAGCCTCGGCGACCTGATCGGCGCCCTGGTGATCATCGGCATTACCTTCGTGCTGGCCGGCAACTTGCCGGGCCTGCTGGAAGTGCTGGTGCTGTCGAAGCTCAACCTCAAGCAGGGCAGTTCGTACGCGACCACCACGTTGCTGTCGTACACCATCGTCGGCGTGGGTTTTGTCTCCACGCTATCGGCCCTCGGCGTGAGCTGGGACAAGCTGCAATGGCTGGTGGCGGCGCTATCGCTGGGCCTGGGTTTCGGCATGCAGGAGATCTTCGCCAACTTCATCTCCGGGATCATGATCCTGTTCGAACGCCCGGTGCGGATCGGCGACACGATCACCATTGGCGCCCTGTCGGGTACGGTGAGCAAGATCCGCATCCGCGCGACCACCATCACCGACTTCGACCGCAAGGACATCATTGTCCCGAACAAGACGTTCATCACCGGGCAACTGATCAACTGGTCGCTGACCGACACGATCACCCGCGTGACGCTGAAGCTGGGCGTGGATTACGGCTCGGATCTGGACCTGGTGCGCAACCTGCTGCTCAAGGCCGCCCGTGACAATCCACGGGTCTTGAAAGAGCCCGAGCCGATTGTCTACTTCCTCAATTTTGGTGAAAGCACCCTGGACCACGAGCTGCGCATGCACGTGCGTGACCTGGGCGACCGCAACCCGGTGCTCGACGAAATCAACCGGTTCATCAACAAGGAATTCAAGAAGCAGCACATCAATATCTCGTTCCGGCAGATGGAGGTTTACCTCAAGAACATGCAGGGACAGGAGTACAAGATGGTGCCCATCGAGCCCGAGCAGAAAACCATCACACCGCCCGCTGCCGTGCCCCCGGCGCCAAAAGATGCACCGGAGCCGCCCGAAGCCAAACTCGACTGACCGGTAAAAACCCAGCAGAATGGTCGGACATTCTGCTGGAGGCATCCCTTGAAAGCCCTCGACGAGCTGACCTTCGATAATCGCTTTGCCCGTCTGGGCGATGCGTTTTCCACCACCGTGCTGCCCGAGCCCATCGCCGACCCGCGGTTGGTGGTTGCCAGCGAAGCCGCCCTCGCGTTGCTCGATCTGGACCTCGCTCAGGCAGAACAACCCCTCTTTGCTGAAATTTTCAGCGGCCACAAACTGTGGGCCGAAGCCGATCCGCGGGCGATGGTTTACTCCGGTCATCAGTTCGGTTCGTACAACCCGCGCCTGGGTGATGGCCGCGGTTTGCTGCTCGGTGAGGTGTACAACGACGCCGGTGAACACTGGGACCTGCACCTGAAAGGCGCCGGGCAAACACCATATTCGCGCATGGGCGATGGTCGCGCTGTCTTGCGCTCGTCGATCCGCGAGTTTCTCGCCTCAGAAGCCCTGCATGCCTTGGGCATCCCGACCAGTCGCGCGGCCTGCGTGATCGGCTCCAGCACCCCGGTGTGGCGTGAAACCCAGGAGCGCGCGGCGATGGTGCTGCGACTGGCGCAAAGCCACGTGCGCTTCGGCAGCCTGGAGTATTTCTTCTACACCAAACAGCCTGAACAGCTGAAGCAACTGGCCGATCACGTGCTGTCCCTGCACTACCCCGAATGCCTGGAACAACCCGAGCCGTACTTGGCGATGTTTCGCGTGATCGTCGAGCGTCAGGCCGAATTGATCGCCAAATGGCAGGCCTATGGTTTCTGTCATGGCGTGATGAACACCGACAACATGTCGATTCTCGGCATCACCTTCGACTTCGGCCCCTTCGCGTTTCTGGATGACTTCGACCAGCATTTCGTCTGCAACCATTCCGATCACGAAGGCCGCTACTCCTTCAGCAACCAGGTGCCGATTGGCCAGTGGAACCTCAGCGCGCTTGCCCAGGCGCTGACACCCTTCGTCAGCGTCGAGGCATTGCGTGAGGCGCTGGACCTGTTTCTGCCGCTGTATCAGGCGCATTACCTGGACCTAATGCGCCGACGGCTGGGGCTGACAACGGCTGAAGACGATGACGCTGACTTGATCGCGCGGTTGCTCCAGCTGATGCAAAACAGCGGCGTCGACTACACCCTGTTTTTCCGCCATCTGGGGGAGGAGTCAGCCGACGTCGCGGCAGGAAAGTTGCGCGACGACTTCGTCGACATGCTTGGCTTCGACGCCTGGGCCGACGCCTACACAGCCCGCATCGCCCGCGAGCCCGAGTCCAGCCAAGAGGATCGCCGCACGCGCATGCACGCGGTTAACCCGCTGTACATCCTGCGTAACTACCTGGCCCAACGCGCCATCGAAGCGGCCGAACAGGGCGACGATAGTGAAGTCCGTCGCCTGCATCAGGTGCTGTGCAAGCCGTTCGACCAACAGCCCGGAATGGAAAGTTATGCACAGCGTCCGCCGGATTGGGGGAAGCATCTGGAGATCAGCTGTTCGTCGTGAGTGGGGGTGAGTTGAGGTCAGATAAAGACCTCTACCGGCACGCCGAAACGTTCCGAAATCTTGCGGATCTGCTTGAGGCTCAACTGGCGCTCGCCTGAGAGTATTTCGGAAATGACGGACTGCGTCCCTACTTCAGGCATGTCGCCTTGGCCGAGGTTGTGCTCGTGCATCAGGTAACGCAGCGTCTCGGCGCTTGAGGCCATAGGCATGGGCCGATGCTCATGGTCATAGGCTTCAATCATTTCGCTGACCAATATGGCGAGACGATTCAGAGGGTGCTGCTCATCCTCTCCGATGATCTCCAACAGTTCGTCGAGCCCGCTGACAAGCAGATCATATTCAGCTTCCGTTTCAGGCCGAGTCAGTAATGGCGCCAAGTGATGCCAGTGCTCCGCAGCCTGTTTAATGAGCGCGCTCATTGCTCATCCCTCCATTTACCTTTGTCGTATTCACGATGGTCGAACACATGCTTTATGTACAGCCGCTGTGCTGAGTAGTTAACCGACGCAATCAGCCGGATCTTGTTCCCGCCGATATCAAAAACATGAAATCTTCCCACTTTATCTGTCGAGGGCAACATCGCTCTCATCGCACTAAAATCGTTCAGCCTGGATGCTTTGACTAAGCGGTACCAAGCGTCAAGAGCAGTTGCCGATTGTGGCCATTTCTTTTTTGCCTCCCATATTCGCTTTTCAGTGATGACGTGCATTTCCCTACCGTTGTGCGTGCAATATCCAGCCTGGCTACCCATCCGACCATCACCAACCGCAATAGCCGGAGCATCTTTTATCCTGCTGCCTTCTCATTCTTGGACGTGGTACCAGCTTGCTTAACTTGCGCATTGGCATTCGCAGCCGTTGGCTTCTCAACCTCCTGAGCCGCGGTAGTCGGCACCGGAGAAGTGCGGGGCGAGAATTTCTTCGTGTGGACGATGTTGTTCGGATCGGTTTTCTTGTCTTTGGTGGTGTCGACGATGCCGGCGAGGATGTCGTAAAGGGTCAGCTTGCGGTCTGGCGCCTGGCGTCCAAAAGCGCCCGGCAGGCTGGGCAGCGTCAGGTCGCTCTTGATCCGCGCTTCCAGAATGGCTTCCGCTCCTTTGGGATAGCTCACCGCCCTCTCAATCGCCGGCAGCGACTTGAGGTAGCTCAGGGCGTCGTTGTAGAACCGGGTGGCCTTCCCCGTTCGGGCTTGCTCGATCACCCCCTCGTTTATCGCAACGTTGCGCCAGTCCTCGTCCATCTTCTGCACGCCCTGCCAGGCCGCGCGCCGCTCGTTGAGCGTGAAGCTTGCGCTGTCGTCAAAGGCAATCAGGTTCAGTTGCTCGCGTGAGAGGTTCTCGAACGGGCTCTTGGCGGTTTTGTCGCCGGCCAGGGTCCGGGTCACGAACGCACTGGCCTCGCGCGCGCGGTCCAGCAATTCAGGGTCGTTCGTCTTGGGCACTTCCATGGCCCGGGTGCCGCTGTTGACTGTGCGGCCTTCGATCAAAAACTCATTGATGCGATTACGCCCGTACTGCCCCAACTCGGTGTGGGTCATCACCGCGTCCCTCTTCTGGGCTCGCGCAGCGCTCTCGTTAAGCTGAGCCGCCAGTGTCGAAAACGTCGCCTTGTCGGTAGCTGTCGTAGCCGCCTTGTCGACGGGTTTGGGGTCACTGTTTGGAGCGGCGTCAACGACTGGCTTTTTATTCGCGACAACCGCTGCAACCGCGGCCTGGATCTGGCTGATCATGGGCGACTCCCTGGCTATGAGATGACAAGGGCCGACGCGCATGTTCGTCAGTCAGCCCCTCGCGTCGACACTAGCGACAGCCAGGCAGGGCGAACAGTTGGGCGAACGGGGGATGCTTTCGGATAATCAGAGCTTGAGGATTTGGCTTAACGCGCGCATTGGGCGGCTTGGGCCAAGGCTGATGCGGGAATTCGTCGCGTCTTCAGGTTTGAGTCTTTTTTTGGCGTGGAGTGCTTAAACAAGCGGTGAAATCTGGGGTAGTTCACACCTGGCATTTCAGGTGATCAGTGAATGCCGACCGCCATCGATGACATCCCGTCGCTACAGGTGCAGCCGTAGAGCTTGATAACCCATCCCCCAGACTCCACGTAACAGTCATCCATCCTAGTCAGGTCTCTCTCATGTCCGATTCACTGCTGATCCCCTGCCCGCACTGCAACGGGCTCAATCGCATTCCTGCCGGGCGGCTGTCCGACCAGCCGAAATGCGGGCGTTGCAAGCAGCCGGTTTTGCTGAGCAAGCCGTTCAACCTGACGCAGGGCGATTACGCCAGCCAGATCAAAGGCGATCTGCCGTTGCTGGTGGACGTGTGGGCGGAATGGTGCGGCCCCTGCAAATCGTTCGCGCCGACGTTCGAGCAAGCGGCAACTCAGCTGAGCGGGCGCGTCCGGCTGGCGAAGCTGGACAGCGAGGCCAATCAGCAGCTTTCCGCGCAGCTGGGAATCCGCTCGATTCCAAGCCTGATCCTGTTCAAGGACGGCCGTGAAATTGCCCGGCAGAGTGGCGCGATGCCGCTGCAACAGCTGACGGCCTGGCTGACCAGTCAGGGAATCTGAAAGGCGTTTCTTCAGCGATTGAAGTGCGTGACAGCCAGCGCTGTAGGCATGTTCTGAAAGCGCTCTTTTGCCCCGAATTCGTCGAATTCTGCGTCTAGGCTTCGCCACTCCTATCGGCACCCTGGAGTGGTTAGCAATGACATACGTGGTCAGAGAGGGCGATTCAACAACAACCGGCGGCGTGGTTTTGCGGGCCTCAGGCTCGCACACATGGGAGGACCGGCGCCTGGCGCGCATGGGCGATCCGGTCTGGTGCGAGCTGTGCGCGCAGATCGGCTTCATTGCCCAAGGCAATCCGACCTTCATCGACGAACTCGTGGCCGTGGCAACGCACGGCCAGGCAGTGCGCTGCGGCTGCGAGGAAGGCACCCATCGTTTGATCGCCAGCCAGACTCAGCTTCAGGCCGACATGGACGCGACCATCGACATTCCCAAGGACATGGCCGAAAAGGCGCGCAAGCGAGCCAAGCAGATGACGCGAGCCCGTCGAGAGAGCCCCGAACCCCTCGCCTAGCAGCTACCGATTACCCGCACCCGTTTCCAGCAAGTGATGCAGCTCGACAAATTGCTGGGTCAGCTTATGCCGCGGCTCCAGATGGATCAGCGGCATATTGGCTTGATGAGATTCACGCATCTTGATCGAGCTGGTGAGGTAGACCGGCAGCACCGGCAGCCCTTCAGCGATGAGCTCATCAAGGATCTGCTGGGGCAGGCTCGCCCGCGCCTGGAACTGGTTGACGATAATACCTTCCACCTCCAGATCCTCGTTGTGATCTTCCTTGAGCTCTTCGATTTCCTTGATCAACCCGTACAGCGCCTGGCGGGAGAAACTGTCGCAGTCGAACGGAATCAGCACACGATCCGCTGCGATCAATGCCGATACCGCGTAGAAATTCAGCGCCGGGGGCGTGTCCAGGTAGATGCGATCGTAGTCTTCGCTCAGCTCATCCAGCAGTTTGCGGAGCTTGTTGATCTTGTGCTTGGCTTCCAGCTTGGGCTGCAGATCCGCCAGTTCCGCCGTGGCGGTCACGACATGAAGGTTGTCGAAGGGCGTTTCGTAGATGTCGACCTGATTCTTCTTGGCGCCAGGCCCGGAAGACAAGGTTTGCTTGAAGAAATCGGCGATCCCCATGGGAATCTCGTCGCCGGTCAGACCGGTGAGGTACTGCGTCGAGTTGGCCTGGGCATCAAGATCGATCAACAGCGTCCGATAACCCTCATGAGCACTGACAGCCGCCAGATTGCAGGCGATGCTGGACTTGCCAACGCCGCCCTTCTGATTGAACACCACACGCCGCATGTAAGACTCCCTGTTGCTGTCTAGCCGTAAAGGATCGCCAGCGACCCGATGAATGGTCCCGAGTCTAGGCAATCGCGATGAGTAGGGCGAGTCTCTCGGAAAAATCTGAATGCAAAGGCGAAGCCTGCAACGCATACAGTCCTATTGATCCTACAAAACAGTGTCAGACGCCGCTGCCCTACCAGTAAGAATAATCGCCAGTAAACAAACCTTTTGTTTCAACGTTTGCCTCGGTGCCTGGGCATCGGGATAATGCCCGCCACTCGGTGATAGCGCCGCGCCATGGTTGGTGCCACTTCGGAGACTCGAAGCCCGGAAGTATGCCCGTGTCAGGGCAGGATAATTTTGTGATCAAGTTCAACATTGCACAGTGGCGCGCGTGGGCGCCGGGGCTGACGTCGGTCGAAGAGTGGCGCCAATGGAGCCACGAACCCGTGATCCCCGCCCCGACGGACGCAGCGCCGGACGTTTCATTTTTGCCGGCCATGCAGCGCCGCCGGTTGAGCCGTCTGGCCCGCATGGCCTTCGGCGTAGGCTGGCCGCTGGCGGAGGGTCTGGAGCGATTGCCGCTGGTGTTCGTGTCGCGCCACGGCGAAACGCCCCGGACCTTCGACATCCTCAGCGATCTGGCCAAAGACGAGCCGCTGTCGCCCACCCAGTTCAGCCTGTCCGTGCACAACGCCGTTATTGGCCTGTGGTCGATCCTGCGCGGCGAGACCAGCGAGATGACGGCCCTGGCCTGTGCGGGCGACGGGCTTGAACATGGCGTCATCGAGGCGGCCTCCCTGCTTGAAGAAGGTGCGCCGGCGGTATTGCTGGTGATCACCGAAGAGCAGCCGCCTGCCGCGTACGCGCCGTGGATCGACGATGTGCCGTTTCCCTATGCGCTCGGCCTGCTGCTGACGCCGGGGGATGAGTGGCAGCTTTCGCTGACGACCCGCGAACCGATCGAGACGGATTCCGAGCGCAGCCAATGGCCCCACGCGCTCAACCTTTTACGTGCGCTGTCGACACAACAGAGCGCTCTGCAACATCCCTGGAAAAATCGGCTATGGAATTGGCAACACAACCGCTGAGCAAAAGCCGCGACGCCTATTACTGGCGCCTGCTGGCCACGGCCCTGAGCTTTGCCCTGTTCGGTGTGGGCGGGCTGTGCCTGCGTGTGTTCGTCTTTCCCCTGCTGGCGCTGCTGCCCGGCGATACCTGCAGCCATCAACGCCGCGCCCGGCGGACCATCAGCCGCCTGTTCTGGGCATTTATCCGCATCATGAGCAACGCTGGGGTGCTGACCTACGAAATCCAGGGAGCCGAGCGCCTAGGCCGCCCGGGGCAGATGATCATTGCCAACCATCCGTCGCTGATCGACGTGGTGTTTCTCATCGGGCTGGTGCGTGACGCCAATTGCGTGGTCAAGCAGAGCCTGTGGCAAAACGTATTCACCCGAAGCCCGGTCAGGGCCACCGGCTACGTCAGCAACGACGGCAGCGCCGACATGCTGGAGCAAGCCGCGCATCTGCTGCGGACCGGGCAAACCCTGATCATCTTCCCTGAGGGCACGCGGACCCAGCCAGGCCATGCGCCCGCCTTCCATCGCGGCGCTGCGGCCATTGCCCTGCGTGGCGCCCACGTTATTACGCCGGTGACCATCCATGTGTCGCCGACCACGCTGACCAAGGCCGAGCCGTGGTACCGCATTCCCCTGCGCCGCCCGCATTTTCACCTGCGCGTGGGCAACGATATCGATCCAGCGGCCTTTACCGCGCTTGGCCCGGCCCCTGTGGCGTCGCGCAAGCTCAACGACTATCTGCATCAACACTTCACCAAGGAGCTCGCCACAGATGAGCGATCTGCACCAGGACATTAAACAGCTGATCATCGATGCCCTGGGCCTCGAAGACATCAGCACCCACGACATCGGCAACGACCAGACGCTGTTCGGTGAAGGCCTGGGACTGGATTCGGTCGACGCGCTGGAGTTGGGCCTGGCCATCCAGAAACGCTACGGCATCAAGATCGACGCCGACGCCAAAGACACTCGCAATCACTTCACCAGCGTCGACAGCCTCGCGGCATTCGTCAGCGCGCGCCAAGTGGCCTGAGGACAGAACATGCAATCCCGTGAAGACATCTTCGACACCCTGCGCTCGTCGATGGTTGAGCTGTTCGAGCTCGAACCCGAGCGCGTCACCCTCGAAGCCAACCTGTATCAGGACCTGGAAATCGACAGCATCGATGCCGTGGACCTGATCGACCACATCAAGCGCAAGACCGGCAAGAAGATCGCCGCCGAAGAATTCAAGTCAGTGCGCACCGTGGGCGATGTCGTCGACGCGGTCTATCGCCTGGTCCACAGCGCCGCATGAGTCGACTGATTGGCCTGGTCCTGGTGCTTGCAGGTGTGCTGTACCCGTTTGCCGTCTACTTCGGCATGGGCCACTTCGCCCCCTGGCAATTCGCACTGCTGCTCGGCGCGCTGTGGGCGGTGCGTGCGCTGACCAGCGAGCGACGTCCGGGCGGCGTGTCGATGGCGCTGACGGCGATGGGTTTTTGCCTGCTGCTCGGGCTGTTCAACAGCCCGCAATTGCTACGCTGGTACCCCGTGCTGATCAGCGGTTTCATGCTGACCCTATTCGGCCTGAGCCTGATGCGCGGCATGCCGCTGATCGAGCGACTGGCACGCCTGACGGAGCCTGACCTGCCGCCCGTTGTGGTTCGCTACACCCTCCAGGTCACCCGCGTCTGGTGCCTGTTTTTCCTGTTCAATGGCCTTGTCGCCGCCGCGCTGACCCTTTGGGCGCCGCTGAGCTGGTGGACGTTATACACAGGGCTCATTGCCTACGGTTTGATGGGTCTTCTGTTTGCGGGTGAATGGATCATTCGTCAGCGCGTCCGGGGTCGGGCATGAGCTGGATCGATCTCGAACACCTGTTGCTTGAAGCCCATCCGCAGCGCGCCGTTGCCCATGCTCCCGCGCTGAGCCATGCCGCCCTGCAGAAACGCGCGCTGTGCGTCGCTGCCGCATTGCAGCAGCGTGGCGTGACACGCCTAGCGGTCCATCTCGAAGACGCCGCTGAATTGGCCATCGCGCTGTTTGCGGCCTGGCGCGCCGGCGTGGCGGTGTTGCTGCCGTCCGATCTGCAGGCGCAGACGAGACAGCGCTGGGCCAGTCATGTCGACCTGTGGCTGACGGATCTGCCGGACGACACCCGCCTCGATCAACTGAACGCCGATCCGCTGCCCCCTGCCGCGCTCGATCTGGATCAGTGCAGCTTGAGCCTGTGCACGTCCGGCTCCAGCGGCGAGCCCAAGCTGATCGAGAAACGCCTGCGCCAGTTGGCCAACGAAGTCAGTGCACTCGAACGCTTGTGGGGCGCAGAACTGGGCGATGCCTGCATCATCGGCAGCGTGGCGGCGCAGCACATTTATGGCCTGCTGTTCCGGGTGTTGTGGCCGTTGTGCGCCGGACGCAGCTTCGTGCGCCAGCAACTGCCGTTTCCCGAAGACTTGCAACGCGCCAGCCGCGAGCATGAATCCTTCGCCTGGGTGGCGAGCCCTGCACTGCTCAAGCGCATGGGCGACAATCTCGACTGGAGCCACCTGAGCGTCGTGCGCCGGGTGTTCTCTTCCGGCGGTGCGCTGCCGGCCGACGCCGCAGCCAGCCTCCATCAGCGACTCGGGCAGTGGCCGAGCGAGATACTCGGCAGCTCCGAAACCGGCGGCATCGCCTGGCGCCAGGGCGATCCGCTATGGCGCGCTTTCGACGACGTTACCTTGAGCCAGGATGCCGACGGCGCCCTGCGGATCGAGTCGCCGTACCTGCCGAGCGACCATGTCGAACAGACAGCCGACGCGGTGCGCTTTCTGGAAGACGGTCGTTTCGAGCTGCTGGGCCGACTGGACCGCATCGTCAAACTGGAAGAAAAGCGCATCTCCCTGCCGCTTCTGGAGCAAGCGCTCGCGACCCATGAGTGGGTCAGCGAAGCACGCCTCGGCGTGGTCCGGGAAAACCGCGCGTCGCTGGGCGCATTGGTGGTGTTGAGCGCCAGCGGCGTGCACGCGTTGCGCAATCAGGGTCGGCGCGCGCTGACCCAGGCGCTGCGTCAGCATCTGGTGCCGCACTGCGAGGCGCTGGCATTGCCGCGTCGCTGGCGATTGCTGAGCCATCTGCCCCTCAACGCCCAAGGGAAACTGCCACAAGCGCTGATTGAGACCCTGCTGGTGTCGCCGCGCACTCAAGCCCCTGATCTGGTCGCCCAGGAGCAGCGCGACGACGAGTGGCGACTGGAGTTGATCGTCCCCTTGGACCTCGCCCATTTCCCCGGCCACTTCCCGGGCACGCCGATTTTACCCGGCGTGGTTCAGGTCGATTGGGCGATGAACCTAGCACAGCGTCTGATGGACCTGCCGCCGCGGTTTGCCGGCATGGAAGTGCTGAAGTTTCAACAACTGGTGCGCCCCGGCGATCGCATCAGCCTGACCCTGCGTTTCGACCCCGAGCGCAGCAAGCTGCATTTTGCCTATCGCAACGGCGAAGCGGCCTGCTCCAGCGGGCGGATTTTACTGGTGAACGCGGATGCATGAGCTCTGCACATTCAAGGAAGAGGTCGCTTATGCATAACCCCTGCGCCGTGATTCCGGTCTACAACCACGAACTCGCCGTACCGGCTGTCGTTCAGGAGTTGCTGCACGCCGGCTTGCCCTGCGTGCTGGTCGACGACGCCAGCAGCCCGGCCTGCGCCGCCGTGCTTGAATCCCTTGCCCAGCAGGCCAATGTTTTTCTGGTGAAGCTGCCGGTCAATCAGGGCAAGGGCGGCGCGGTCATGGCCGGCCTGCGCGAGGCGTCGAAATTGGGTTTCAGCCATGCCCTGCAAGTCGACGCCGACGGCCAGCACGATCTGAACGACATCGCGGTGTTTCTCGATCATTCCCGCGAGCACCCGACGTCGCTGATCTGCGGTTATCCGCAGTACGACGCCAGCGTGCCAAAAGGCCGCTTGTATGCTCGCTACCTGACCCACGTCTGGGTCTGGATCAACAGCCTGTCACTGCAGATTCCCGATTCCATGTGCGGCTTTCGGGTTTACCCGCTCAAGCCGGTGCTGCACCTGATCGACACCGTGAATCTGGGCAAGCGCATGGACTTCGACCCGGAAATCCTCGTGCGCCTTTCGTGGCGCAATCAGCCGATGCGCTGGCTGCCGACCAAGGTTCACTACCCCCAGGACGGCCTCTCGCATTTTCGGCTGTTTCACGACAACGCTCTCATCTCGAAGATGCACGCCAAGCTGTTCTTCGGCATGCTCGGGCGCTTTCCGCTGATCCTCTGGCGGAGGTGGTTGCCATGAGTGACGCCGATCAAAAGCAGCACTGGGCGGCGCACGAAGAACGCGGCAGCTTTCTGCTGATGAAGCTCACGGCCTGGGGCGTCAAAGTCCTGGGGCGTCGGGTGCTCAGCCCGATCCTGCACGGCATCGTGCTGTACTTTTTCCTGTTCGGCCGCCGCGCTCGCCGCAGCGCCTGGCAGTACCAACGGCACTTGGCCGACTGGACCCAGCAACCGGAGCTGCGACCCACGCACTGGCGCGTGTTCAGGCAGTTCATGGCCTTCGCCGACGCCCTGCTCGACAAGCTGGACGTGTGGAACGGCAAGCTCGGTCTGGAGCAGATTGAAATCATCGACGACGCGCACTTGCGCGATCAGTTGCGCGGCGAGCGCGGGCAGATGCTGGTCGGCGCGCACCTGGGCAACCTTGAAGTCTGTCGGGCGCTGGCCGAACTGGGCGAAAAAGTCACCATGAACGTGCTGGTGCACACCAAGCATGCCGAGCGTTTCAACCGCCTGCTGGGCGAGGCCGGCGCGACTAATCTGCGGCTGATTCAGGTCAGCGAACTGGACCCGGCGATCATGCTGCAGCTGAGTCAGCGCCTGGATCGCGGTGAATGGCTGGCCATCGCCGGTGACCGGGTTGCGCTGCACGGCGGGCGCAACGCACGGGTCGATTTTCTCGGCCATCAGGCGGCGTTCCCCCAGGGCCCATGGCTGCTGGCCGGGTTGCTGAAATGCCCGATCAACCTGATTTTCTGCCTCAAGGGCGCGACCGGCTACAGGGTGATCCTCGAACCGTTCGCCACTGCCATCGAATGGCGGCGCAGCGATCGCCAGCAAGTAATCACCCAATGGACCCAACGCTACGCCGACCGTCTGGCGCACTACTGCGTGCAAGCGCCGCAGCAGTGGTTCAACTTCTACCCGTTCTGGAAATCCGATGACGAACCAAGCACCTGAGCCCATTATTTTCGGCGAAGGCCACCTGCGCATCGAAGACGTACTGGCGCTGTCCAACCGCCAGCGGCCGACGGCGTTGCAGAACGACAGTGCCTACCGCCAGCGCATCGCCAAGGGCGCGCAGTTTCTTGATTCGCTGCTGGACAAGGAAGGCGTGATCTACGGCGTGACCACCGGCTACGGCGATTCGTGCGTGGTGGCGGTACCGCTGCAACACGTCGAAGCGCTGCCGCGTCATCTCTACACTTTCCATGGTTGCGGGCTCGGCAAGTTGCTCGATGCCCAGGCCACCCGCGCGGTGCTGGCCGCACGTCTGCGCTCGCTGTGCCACGGCGTGTCCGGCGTTCGGGTCGAGTTGCTTGAGCGGCTTCAAGCCTTTCTCGACCACGACATCCTGCCGCTGATTCCGGAAGAAGGCTCGGTGGGCGCCAGTGGTGATCTGACGCCGCTCTCGTATGTCGCGGCGACACTGTCCGGCGAGCGCGAGGTGCTGTTCAACGGCGAGCGTCGGCAGTCCGCCGATGTGCATCGTCAACTGGGCTGGGACCCGCTGGTGCTGCGGCCTAAAGAAGCGCTGGCCTTGATGAACGGCACCGCAGTCATGACCGGCCTGGCGTGCCTGGCTTTCGCCCGTGCCGATTATCTGCTGCAACTGGCAACCCGCATTACCGCGATGAACGTCGTGGCGCTGCAAGGTAATCCCGAGCACTTCGACGAGCGTCTGTTTGCTGCAAAACCGCATCCGGGGCAGATGCAAGTGGCCGCCTGGCTGCGCAAGGATCTGGCCATCGACGCGCCGACCGCCCCGCTGCATCGCCTGCAAGACCGCTACTCCCTGCGCTGTGCTCCCCATGTGCTCGGCGTGCTGGCGGACAGCCTGAACTGGCTGCGCAGCTTCATCGAAATCGAACTGAACAGCGCCAATGACAACCCGATCATCGACGCCGAAGCCGAACGCGTGCTCCACGGCGGCCACTTCTATGGCGGCCACATCGCCTTCGCCATGGACAGCCTGAAGAATCTCGTCGCCAACGTCGCCGACCTGCTGGACCGCCAGCTCGCGTTGCTGGTGGACGAGCGTTACAACCACGGCCTGCCGAGCAACCTGTCCGGCGCCCCGGCGGACCGCGCGATGATCAACCATGGCTTCAAGGCCGTGCAGATCGGCACCAGCGCCTGGACCGCCGAAGCGCTGAAAAACACCATGCCGGCCAGCGTGTTTTCCCGCTCCACCGAATGCCATAACCAGGACAAGGTGAGCATGGGCACCATCGCCGCCCGCGACGCCATTCGCGTGCTGGAGCTGACCGAGCAGGTCGCCGCCGCCACGCTGATCGCCGCCAATCAGGGCGTCTGGTTGCGCAGCCGCGATGCCGATGCGCGCCCGCTGCCGCCTGCTCTCGCAGCGATGCACGAACAACTGCGCGAGGACTTCCCGCCGGTAATAGAAGACCGCGCGCTGGAAGGCGAACTCCGGCTTTGCCTGAAGCGCATCGCCGAACAACATTGGAGGCTGCATGCGTAGTAAAGGCGTGATCCACGAAGACACCGAAATCCTGGTGCCGTTTTTCGACGTCGACACCATGCACGTCGTCTGGCACGGGCACTACGTGAAGTATCTGGAAGTGGCGCGCTGCGCGCTCCTCGACAAGCTCGGCCACAACTACACGCACATGCTCGATTCGGGTTACGCCTGGCCGGTGATCGATCTGCAACTGCGCTATGTGCGCGGCGCGGTGTTCGGTCAGCGCATCAACGTGCGCGCCAGTCTCGTGGAGTGGGAGAACCGCTTGAAGATCGATTATCTGATCACCGACATCGCGACCGGCGAGCGCCTGACCCGCGCCAGCACCGTGCAAGTGGCCGTCGACGTTAACACCCGCGAAATGCAACTGGCCTGCCCCATGGTGTTTGTGGAAGCGGTCGAGAGGGCTTTGAAATGAGTGCCTTTAAAGGCCTCCTCAGCTTGATGCTGCTCACGCTGACCTCGCTGGCCCACGCCTTCGATCTGCAGCAACTGAGCGATCAACTGGCCAAACCTGCCGTCATTCATGGCGCCTTCGTGCAGGAAAAACACCTGCGCGCCCTGCCCCAGCCGCTGACCAGCAAGGGCGACTTCGTACTGGCGAAAGATTCAGGTCTGCTGTGGCTGCTCGATACGCCGCTGAAACAGGATTACCGCATCACCGCCGCCGGCATCGCCCGCCGCGATGCCGATGGCAGCTGGCAGATGCTGCCGGGCAAAAGCGCAGGCGCCGAGCAGAACCGGCTGTTTCTCGCCGTTTTACAAGGTGACAGCAGCGGCCTGCAGCGTGATTTCGACGTGCAGTTGAGCGGCGACGCCCAGGCCTGGCAACTGACCCTGGTGCCGCGCTCGATGTTGCTGAAACAGGTGTTCAACCAGATCAACATCAATGGCGGCGCACTGGTGCAACGTATCGAGCTGCTTGAAACCCAGGGCGACAGCACGCTGCTGAAGATGATCGACAGCTCCAGCGCCCAACCGCTGAGCGATTCGGAGCGCGCTGACTTTGCCGATTGAACGCCTGCTGCCGCGCCTTTTCCTGATTGCCTTGCTGGCCGTGCTCGCACTCGCCGGCTGGCAATGGCGTCATGGCGCGCCGCTGTCGGCCAACCTCATGGAACTGGTCCCCGGCAGCACGCCGGATGCCTTGGAGCTGCGCGCCGAACAACGCATTCAGGAGCCGATGAACCGCGAGATGCTGGTGCTGGTGGGTCACGCCGATGCCGAAAAGGCCGTCGAGCTGGCGCGGCAACTGAGCGAGAAATGGCAGGCCAGCGGGCTCTTCGAAAAGGTCCAGTGGAACGTTCAGGCCGATCTTCCGGCCCTGCGTGAACAACTGCTGCGCGGTCGCCTGGCGATGCTGCCGCCCAAGGACCGTACCGAGCTCATCGAGCATCCCGAAGCTTTTATTCAACAGCGCGTGCAAAGCCTGTTCGATCCGTTTGGCGGTTTCAGTCTGGTGCCCAGCCAGGAGGATTGGCTCGGGCTGACGGGGCGCATCCAGAACGGCCAGCCCATGCACGGCTCGGTGCAACTGGACATCGGCAGCGGCGCGCTGATCGCCAAGGCCGATGGCAAAAGCTGGGTCCTGCTGCGCGCCCGTACCCGCGCCGACGCCTTCGACATGCGCCTGCCGCTGCATGTCTCAGCGCTGATGGACGAAGCGCGCCAACAGGCCAGCGCCAGCGATGCACAATTGCTGGCGGCCAGCGGACTCTTGTACGCCGCCCACGGTCAGCAACAGGCTACCCGGGAAATCACCTGGGTCGGCGGCGGCGCGACGCTGGGCATCCTGCTGTTGCTGTTGCTCGCGTTCAAACGCTGGCGTGTGTTGCTGGCGTTCATTCCGGTAATGGTGGGCATGCTGTTCGGCGCCACGGCCTGCGTCGCGCTGTTCGGCAAGATGCACGTTATGACGCTGGTGCTGGGCTCAAGCCTGATCGGCGTGGCGGTGGACTATCCGCTGCACTACCTCTCAAAAAGCTGGAGCCTGAAACCCTGGCGCAGCTGGTCGGCGTTGCGCCTGACGCTGTCAGGCCTGAGCCTGAGTCTGGCGACCAGTTGCATCGGCTATCTGGCCCTCGCCTGGACGCCCTTCCCGGCTCTGACCCAGATCGCCGTGTTCTCGGCGGCCGGTCTGGTCGGCGCCTATCTGACAGCGGTGTGCCTGCTGCCGGCGCTGCTCAACGGTGTCGAGTTGCGGCCTGCGCAATGGCCGCTGAAGATCGCTGAAGCCTTGATGAACGCACGCGCCAAACTGCTCACTCGAGTGGGCACGCCGGTGCTGTTGGGGGCGTTGCTCATTTTTTGCGCAGCCGGCCTGCTGCAATTGACCACCAAGAATGACATCCGCCAATGGATCGCCGCGCCGCAAAGCCTGACCGACGAAGCGCGCTCCGTGGCGCGCATCACCGGCTACCAACCCACCAGCCAGTTCTTCCTGGTGCGCGGCGCCGATCAGCAACAATTACTGGAGCGTCAGACCGCGCTGAGTCAGCGACTTGATCAACTGGTCACCCAGGGCAAACTGCAGGGTTATCTGTCCCTCAACCAATTGGTGGCGACGCCCGCCGAACAACAAGCTGCGCGCACCGCCCTCGACACGCTGCCTGCGCACTGGCAACCGTTGCTCGCACTGGGTGTGCCGCCGGAAGTGCTCAATAACGAACTGGCAAACCTGCGCGCCCTTCCCGTTCAAGGCATCGACGATGTACTGGCCGGACCTTTGGGCGAACCCTGGCGCCTGCTGTGGCTGGGCAGCAACGATCAAGGCGTGGCCGGAATCGTCAGCCTGCAGGGCCTGAACGATGCGGCGCTGCTCCGCGTGCAGGCGCAGGACCTTCCGGGCGTCCAGTTGGTGGACCGCCTCGGCGACCTGAACAAGGTGTTCGCCGCCACCCAGATCAGCGCCGCGGAACTCAAGCTGGCGTCCTGCGTGCTGATCGTTCTGCTGCTGATTTTGCCATTCGGTCTGCGCGGGGCACTGAGGGTGATCGCCCTGCCACTGCTCGCGGCCGTGTGCAGTCTGGCGAGCCTCGGCTGGCTGGGTCAGCCGCTGACGCTGTTCAGCCTGTTCGGTCTGCTGCTGGTCACTGCGATCAGCGTCGATTACGCGATCCTCATGCGCGAGCAGATTGGCGGCGCGGCCGTGAGCCTGATGGGCACGCTGTTGGCGGCGGCGACCACGTGGCTGTCGTTCGGTCTGCTGGCGATCTCCAGCACCCCGGCAGTGAGCAATTTCGGGCTGTCGGTGAGCCTCGGTCTGGCCTTCAGCTTCATTCTGGCGCCTTGGGCAGGGCGTCAGCATGAGAATGCGGCGCGTCAGGATGAGAGCGCCGCGAACAACCAGCACGAGAAACGCTCGTGATAACCGTCGCGTTCTGGGCGATGGTGCTCGGGCTGTTTGCGCTGGCCAGCCGGCTCGGCGCCCGACTGAACCTGATCCCCATCGTCAGCCAGCTGCTGCTGGCGACGTTTGCCATCCCGCTGCTGATGCTGTTCCTCGTCGAGCCGCAGTGGCAGCTCACCGGCGCGCGACTGGTCGCGCCCGTCTGGCTGAAAACCCTGTACGGCGTGAGTTTCGCGGTCGTGCTCGGGCATATCCTCAGCGATGTGATCGATGTGCGTCTCGACCCGCAGAGCCTGAAAGTCGCGCTGCCCAGCTTCTGTGTACCCTTTCTCTGTGGCGTCGCCTGCGCCGTGTGGCTTCTACCGGCGTCGAGCTGGCTGAGCAGCCTGGCGTTGGGGTTGGTGTTCGCCATCACTGCCATCCCGGTGCTCTATCTCTATCTCAACCATATCGGCTACCCAACCCACGCCACGAGACGTCTGGTGCAAACCGCGATCCTCATCGATCTGGCCTGCTGGGGGCTGTTCGGGCTGGCCCAGGGCAGCCTGCACCTGACCAGTCTGATTATCCCGCTGCTGCTCGCCGGCGTGCCGCTGCTGTTACGGCTGCTGCGGGTTCGCCAGCCACAGGTTTACGGGGCTGTTTTCTTTCTGCTGCTGATGGTCGCCGAGCACTACCGCCTCAACGCGCTCATCGTCGGCATCGGCTATCTGCTGTGCATGAACGCGCTCAAGCAACCCTTTGCGCTGCCGCTGAAAGCCGCCTGGTTCAAGGCGCTGCAGCACTACGTGGCGATCCCGCTGATCCTCACGTCCGGCATCGTCCAGATCAATATTCACAGCGCCATCGGCGAACTGGGCTGGCTGACTCTGCTGGGGCTGCTCGTGCTGCCGATCGCCAGCAAACTGCTGGGCAACTGGATCGGCGTGCGCTGGGCGGCGCCATCGTTTGCAGGTGCCGTGCGCTGGAAAGAAGCCCTGCTGCTTAACATCCGTGGCCTCAGCGAAATCGTCTTTCTCAACCTGCTGTTGCAACAGGGGCTGATCAGCCCGTCGCTGTATTTCGCGCTGATGCTCATGAGCCTGATCGCCACCCTGTTGCCAGCCCTCCTGGGCATGAACCGCCCTCTTGATTTGCATGACGTCGATGTCGTCGAACACTCGAAAAGGAAACCTTGTGCCAATAGCTGAAATGGAATGTCGTCAGGTCGTCGTGATCGGCGCCGGTCCAGCCGGAGCCATCGCTGCTGCGTTGCTCAAACGTCAGGGCCACGATGTGCTGATCATCGAGCGCCAGGAATTCCCGCGCTTCTCCATCGGCGAGAGCCTGCTGTCCCATTGCCTGGATTTCGTCGAAGAAGCGGGCATGCTGGAAGCGGTCAAGGCCGCCGGGTTCCAGATGAAAAACGGCGCGGCCTTCGCCTGCGGTGAGCAGTACAGCGCCTTCGACTTCGGCGACACTTTCAGCGACGGTAAGCCCACGACCTTCCAGGTGCAGCGCGCCGACTTCGACAAACTGCTGGCCGACGAAGCCGAGCGCCAGGGCGTTGAAGTTCGCTACCGGGAAACCATCACCGCCGCAGACTTCTCCGGCGAGCAGCCGACCCTCGACGTGCAGCGCGAAGACGGTACGGCCTACCGCGTGCAAGCGACGTTCGTGCTCGACGCCAGCGGTTATGGCCGCGTGCTGCCACGCTTTCTGGGCTTGGAAGCACCCTCGAACTTCCCTCTGCGTCAGGCGGTGTTCACCCACGTCGAAGACCGCATCGACGACCCACGCTTTGATCGCGAAAAGATTCTGGTGACGGTTCACCCAACCGTGAAGGACGTGTGGTTCTGGTCGATTCCGTTCAGTAACGGTCGCTGTTCGGTGGGCGTCGTGGCATCCGCCGAGCGTTTCGCGGGCAAGCCCGATGACCTCGACGCCTGCCTGCGCGCGTTCATCGACGAGACCCCGAGCTTGAGCCGCGTGTTGCAAAACGCTGTCTGGGACACCCCGGCGCGCAGCATCGGCGGGTATTCGGCCAACGTCAAAACCCTGCACGGCGAAGGCTTTGCCTTGCTCGGCAACGCGGCGGAATTCCTCGACCCGGTGTTTTCGTCTGGCGTCACCATCGCCATGCGCTCGGCGAGCATGGCGGCCGGTGTTTTGCATCGTCAGCTGCAAGGCGAAAGCGTTGACTGGGAAAGCGAGTTCGCCGCGCCGCTGAAACGCGGTGTGGACACCTTCCGCGCCTACGTCGAAGGCTGGTACGAGGGCAGTTTTCAGGATGTGATTTTCTATCCGGACAGCCGCCCCGACATACGCCGCATGATCAGCTCGATCCTGGCCGGTTACGCGTGGGACGAGCGCAACCCGTTCGTCGCCGAGCCCAAGCGGCGCCTGCGCATGCTCGCCGAAATCTGTGCGGGCCCTCGCCCATGAGCGGCCAGTATTTCAGCGACAGTTACGTTGAAGAAACGCGCCTGGGCTTTCTGTTTCTGCGCAGTCACACGTGGCAGCACCGCGTTTTGCGAGTGGCCATCGACGACCTGCGCAGCCTGTTCAGTGAGCCCCTGCCAGAGAACCCGGTGGTGCTGGACGCCGGCTGCGGGCAGGGCAAGTCGTTTCAGTACCTGCATAGCGCGTTCAATCCGGCGAAGATTTTCGGCATCGACGCCGACCCCCTCAGCCTGCAACTCAGCGCTGAAGAAGCCCAGCGTCGCGGTTTGAACGTTGAGCTGATCGGCAGTGACTGCGCAGCCTTGCCACTGGCGGACGCGAGTGTCGACATGGTCTTCTGCCATCAGACGTTCCATCATCTGGTCGAGCAGGAAAAATCCCTCGCCGAGTTCTATCGGGTGCTCAAGCCCGGCGGTTACCTGCTGTTCGCCGAGTCCACCGAGGCCTACATCGACACGTGGGTGATTCGCTGGCTCTTCCGTCACCCGATGCACGTCCAGAAAAGCGCCGCGCAATACCTGGACATGCTGGGCAATGAAGGTTTTCATTTCACTGCGCACAACGTTTCTTACCCCTATCTCTGGTGGAGCCGAGCCAAAGACTTCGGTCTGCTGGAACGTTTGAAACTGGTCAAACCCAAGGCCTTTGGGGAACGTGAAGAGACGCTGATCAATGTCGTCGCACGCAAACCTCTCTCGGCCACCCTAGAAGGTAAAGCCTTATGATTCGCGCCTTTCTGTTGCTCTGCGTCCTGTTGGTGAGTGGCTGCGCCAGCCACGCGCCGCTGCCTGCGCAAACGCCCCACATCAAATTCCCCGTGCAGCTGCACGTGCAGCGCGAACAGGCGGGTCAGCGCCAGGACTGGGTGATGGTGATCCAGAAGGAACGCCACGGCCTGCGGTTCTCGTTGATGGACCCCCTCGGTATTCCGGTGGCGCGCCAGCAGCTTCGCGAAGATCGCTGGAAGGCCGATGGTCTGCTGCCGCCCAATCCTGAAGCGCGCGAGTTGTTCGCGGCCGTGCTGTTTGCCCTGACGTCACTGAAAGAAGTGCGCTTTGAATACCCTGGCGTCGAGCTGCGTCCCTATGGCCGCAGTCTGGATGATCGCTGGATCGTCGATTACGCCTCCGAGGGCTTCTTCAAGATCAGCATGGAAAGCGGCGAACTGAAATACGTCGTCAGCCCACTCGAAGGCAAGGCGAGTCAATGACGGCATACCTCAATGCCCTGGGGCTGATCTGCGCACTGGGCGACGACCGCCAGAGCGTGGCCCGGACGCTGTTCGCCGGGGACGCTTCATGCATGCGCACGGAAAGCGGCTGGATACCTGAACGCCCGCTGCCCGTTGCCGGCGTGAAAAGCCTGCTGCCGACAATCCCAGCGGCGCTCGGCCAGCAAAGCAGCCGCAACAACCAGCTGTTGCTTGCCGCCGCCCTCCAGATCGAGCCTGACATTCAGCAGGCGATCACCCGCTATGGTCGTGGCCGCATCGGCGTGATTCTGGGCACCAGCACGTCGGGCATCGACGAAGCGAGCCGCGGGATCGCCAGTTACCTGGCCGATCAGACTTTTCCGGACAGCTACGACTATCGCCAGCAGGAACTCAGCGCTCCGGCCAACTTCCTCGCGGCGTGGCTGGACCTCAGCGGCCCGGCCTACGTGATTTCCACCGCCTGCACCTCCAGCGCCCGCGCGCTGCTCAGCGCGCGTCGGCTGCTCGACATGAACCTGTGCGACGCGGTGTTGTGCGGCGGCGTCGACAGCCTGTGCAAGCTGACCATCAACGGCTTCTCGTCCCTTGAAGCGGTATCGAGCGAGCGCTGCAACCCGTTCTCGCGCAATCGCAACGGCATCAATATCGGCGAAGCGGCCGTGCTGTTTCTGATGACGCGCGAGCCAGCGGACGATCATCGCATCGCCTTGCTGGGCGCCGGTGCCAGTTCGGACGCCCACCACATTTCCGCTCCCGAACCCACCGGGCACGGCGCGCAAGAAGCCATGAGCAAGGCGCTGACGAGCGCCAGACTGACCGCCAGCGACATCGCCTACGTGAACCTGCACGGCACCGCAACCCAGCACAACGACGCAATGGAAAGTCTGGCGGTCAGCGCCATATTCCCCCACGGCGTAGCGTGCTCGTCGACCAAACCCATGAGCGGCCACACCCTTGGCGCCGCCGGGGCACTGGAAGCCGCGTTCTGCTGGCTGGCGCTGGCCCCTGAAAATAACGAGGATCAGCTGCCGCCTCATGTGTGGGATGGCGAAGCCGATACAAGCCTGCCCGCGCTGAACTGGGTCAAGGCAAACGACACCCAGCTGCGTGATTCACCACGCCGGATGATGAGCAATTCATTTGCCTTCGGTGGCAACAACGTCAGCCTGATCATCGGGGAGCACCCATGACCGCTGTACCTTCATGCCCGTGGCCGCCGGCTGATTTACTGCCCCACGCCGGCGACATGGTGCTCATCGACGAAGTGCTGTCCTTCGACGAAGAGCAGATTCACACCCGCGTCATCGTTCGACCCGGCGGGCTGTTCAATCGCCCCGACGGGAGCATGCCGGCCTGGGTCGGCGTCGAGCTGATGGCCCAAAGCGTTGCGGCGTTTGCCGGCTGTCAGGCACGGGTGAAGGGTGACCCGGTCGCGCTGGGTTTCCTGCTGGGCACGCGCAAATTCGAATGCAATGTCGAGCACTTCCCGGTCGGCAGCGAGCTGATCATCCATGCACGGCGGTCCTTGCAGGATGACAGCGGCATGGGCGTGTTCGAGTGTTTTCTGAGCGGTGCCGGCATTCAGGTCCGCGCCCGACTCAATGTTTATTGCCCGCCGCAATCGGCGAGCTATCTGGCCGAAGGAGCCGTAAATGACTGAATCAATTCTGGTCACAGGCTCAAGCCGCGGTATCGGGCGCGCCATTGCGCTGCGCCTGGCCCAGGCCGGCTACGACATCGTGCTGCACTGCCGCAGTGGCCGCGCTGAAGCCGACGCTGTACAGCGTGAAGTCGAGGCGCTCGGGCGTCAGGCGCGCGTGCTGCAATTCGACGTCGCCGACCGTGCTGCGTGCAAGGTGATCCTCGAAGCCGACGTCGAAACCCATGGTGCCTATTACGGCGTGGTCTGCAACGCCGGCCTGACCCGTGACGGCGCTTTTCCGGCGCTCACCGATGACGACTGGGACATGGTCATCCGCACCAATCTCGACGGTTTCTACAACGTGCTGCATCCGGTGATGATGCCGATGATCCGCCGCCGTGCTGCCGGGCGCATCGTCTGCATCACGTCCGTGTCCGGGCTGATCGGCAATCGTGGCCAGGTCAACTACAGCGCATCGAAAGCGGGCGTCATCGGCGCGGCCAAGGCGCTGGCAATAGAACTGGGCAAACGCAAGATCACCGTCAACTGCGTCGCGCCCGGGCTGATCGACACGGCCATGCTCGACGAAAACGTGCCGGTCGATGAACTGATGAAGATGATTCCCGCGCAACGCATGGGCACGCCGGAAGAAGTCGCCGGCGCCGTGAATTTCCTGATGTCGGCGGAAGCTTCCTACATCACGCGCCAAGTGCTGGCCGTCAATGGAGGCCTGTGCTGATGAAACGCGTTGTCGTCACCGGCATGGCCGGTATTACGTCACTGGGCAGCGACTGGGCCAGTATCGAGGCCAATTTCAGCGGCAATCGCAGCGGCATCCGGCGCATGGACGAATGGGATCGCTTCACCGAGCTCAACACCCGTCTGGCCGGCCCGATAGATGATTTCGCGGTGCCGTCGTACTGGACGCGCAAGCAGCTGCGCAGCATGGGCCGGGTGTCGCGATTGGCGGTCGGCACCGCAGAACAGGCGCTGCGTGACGCCGGCTTGCTGGGCGACCCGATCATTCGCGACGGGCGCATGGGCGTGGCCTGCGGTTCGTCCACCGGCAGCACCGACGAGATCAAGGCGTTCGGCAACATGTTGCTGAATTCCGTCGCCGAAGGCCTCAATGCCAACTCGTACGTGCGCATGATGCCGCACACCACGGCGGCGAATATCAGCATCTTCTTCAACCTCACCGGCCGCCTGATCCCGACCTCCAGCGCCTGCACCAGCGGCAGCCAGGGCGTGGGCTATGCCTATGAAGCGATCAAGTTCGGGCGTCTGCCGTTGATGCTGGCCGGTGGCGCCGAAGAGTTGTGCCCCACCGAAGCCATGGTGTTCGACGCGCTGTACGCGACCAGCCTGAAGAACGATGCGCCCCACACCAGCCCGCGTCCCTACGACAATGGGCGTGACGGCCTGGTGATCGGCGAAGGCGGCGGCATGCTGGTGCTCGAGGAGCTGGAACACGCGCTGGCGCGTGGGGCGAAGATTCACGCCGAGGTGGTCGGCTTCGGCAGCAATGCCGACGGCGTCCACACCACTCGCCCTGAACGAGTGACCATGCGTCGTGCCATGGAACTGGCGCTGGAAGACGCGGGCCTGCCGCCCGAGGCCATCGGTTACGTCAACGGCCACGGCACGGCGACGGAACAGGGCGACATCGCCGAGACGCTTGCCACGCAAAGCCTGTTCGGCTCGCGCATGCCGATCAGTTCGCAGAAGAGCTTTTTGGGACACACCCTCGGCGCCTGCGGTGCGCTGGAATCCTGGTTCAGCATCGAGATGATGAACCGCGACCGCTACATCCACACGCTCAACCTCGACGAGGTCGACAGTCGCTGCGGCGAACTGGACTACCTGCGCGGCGAGCCCCGCCACATGAGTCACGAGTTTGTGATGAACAACAATTTTGCGTTCGGCGGGGTCAACACGTCGCTGATCTTTCGGCGTTGGTCTTGACCCCATAATTCGTTCAACCCGCCGGCGCAACGGAAGACGCTCCCGGCGGGGCACATCACTGATCTTCTACACCCGTTAACCACCTCAAGGAGCGAAACCATGAAATTGAAAGTCTGGGCAGCAACGGCCGCCGTCGTTTTGTGCACACTGCCGGGCATCAGCCAGGCTCGGGACACGGCCCTGTATCTGCCGTTCGACAAGGTGGTCGCACAGATGACCCAAGAGAAGAAGCTCGACGGCAGCGTCAAGTTCTACCTCGCTGGCGTGCAGCCAAAAGGCAAGGTGTCGGTACTGTCAGCCAATGCGGTGACCAACAAGAAAACCAACGCCTTCAACAAGAGCGACAACGAGGCCTGCGAGTGGGTCTTGCAGTCCGCCATCCTGCAGTTGAACGAGGCCGCAAAAAGCGCAGGCGCCAACGCGGTGGTCAACATCGCCAGCTACTACAAAAAGATCGAACGCAAAGACCCGGCCACCTATGAGTGCCACGCCGGCGCCATCATGGCAGGCGTTGCGTTGAAGGGTGATCTGGCGAAGGTGCAGTAAGTTTTTGCCAGTGAGTTGAGGCGTCTTGCCTCGCTCACTGGCTTGGATGGCTGCGCTATGGGAGGGAGGTTGCGAAATGGTCGTTCAACCGACAAATCATCGGCGAACCCACCTGAGCCTTCGTGAGCAAGCTCACTCCCACATGAGCGCCGTTTGCCGCAGCCCAGTGCGGTGTCAGAACAATGGGGAGTCTGCAGATTTGCATTCGTCACGGGTCACTGGGCGACGCAGGCCGTGTGGGAGCGAGCTTGCTCGCGAAGAGGTCAGTACATTCACCCCATCTTCAGTGGTTGTAATGCCACGTTCGTGAGCAAGCTCACTCCCACAACCCCATCTGCTTTGCTCTGGGTCAGTTACCCCGCCTTGCGCGTCACCAGTTCGACAAACGCCTTGGCCATGGGCGATTTCTGATCCTTGCGCTGCACCAGCCACACCGCTGACGTAGCCTGCGCGTCCAGCAGCGTCCGGTAAACCACACCGTCGATGCGCATGCGTTGGTACGACGCCGGCAACACGGTCACGCCCAGTCCCGCCGCCACCAGACCAATGATGGTCATCGCCTCGCCCGCCTCCTGAGTAAACAATGGGCTAAAGCCCGCCTCCCGCGCCAGATCCAGCAACTGTGCGTAGAGCCCGCTGCCGTAGGTGCGCGGGAAGAACACAAACGGCTCACTGGCCAGTTCCCGCAGATGAATGCCGCGTTCCGAGCCTTCGGCCAGTGGATGGTCCGAGCGCAATATCGCCACCAAGGGTTCGTGCAGCAGCTCCACGGCGACCAGTGAATCCGGCAACGGCAGTGGTCGCATGATGCCCACTTGCATCGACTCGTTCTCGAGCCGCTCGGCGACTTCCCGACTGCTCATTTCCTGAAGCGCCAGATGCACGGCCGGATAACGCTGGCGAAACGCGAAGATGGCCTGCGGGATGCTTGAGGTGAACGGCGCGGATGCCGTGAAGCCGATTTTCAGTTCGCCCAGCTCTCCCAACTGCGCACGCCGAGCGACGTCCGAGGCCTTCTCGACCTGCGCCAGCACCAGACGGGCTTCATCGAGGAACAACCGGCCCGCCTCGCTCAGTTCCACCCTTCGATTGGTCCGCTCAAACAGACGCGCGCCGAGCTCTTGCTCCAGCGCCTGAATCTGCTGGCTCAACGGTGGCTGAGAGATGCCGAGCGCCTGAGCAGCGCGTCCAAAATGCAGCTCTTCAGCGACAGCGATGAAGTAACGCAGGTGTCGTAATTCCACAGTCATTCCATTAGGTCGTCAAACCTATCAAACAGGTCGAACAATATATTGGAAGCGATCGTTAGCCGGCTATATTCTTTTGTCACTGCGTCCGCTCTTCCGTCTGAGGTCACCCGTGAATACTGCTGCATCCCCCGCCGCGTCTGCCGAGTTCGCCAAAGCGGCCATCCCGTTGGGCGATTCCTACATCGAGAAGGACACGCCCGCTTTCATCCGCACGGTACTGGCGCTGTTCTCCGGCGGTTTCGCGACGTTTGCGCTGCTGTACTGCGTGCAGCCGATGATGCCGGTACTGTCGCGGGACTTCTCCATCAACGCCGCCCAGAGCAGCATGATCCTGTCGGTGTCCACCGCGATGCTGGCGATCGGATTGCTCATCACCGGCCCTATCTCAGATCGGCTCGGCCGCAAGTCGGTGATGGTGTTCTCGCTGTTCTCGGCCGCCCTTTTCACCATCGCCAGCGCACTGATGCCCACTTGGGAGGGCGTGCTGATCACGCGGGCGTTCGTGGGCTTGTCGCTGAGCGGCCTCGCCGCCGTCGCCATGACTTACCTCAGCGAAGAAATCCACCCGCAGCACATCGGCCTGGCAATGGGCCTGTACATCGGCGGCAACGCCATCGGTGGCATGAGCGGCCGGGTGATCACTGGGGTCTTGAGCGATTACGTCAGCTGGCACACGGCACTGTTGATCATGGGCATCATTGCGCTGGGCGCGGCGGGCGTGTTCTGGAAAATCCTGCCGCCGTCGCGTAACTTCCGCGCCCGCCCGCTCAATGGCCGCAGCCTGCTGGAAGGCTTTGTCCTGCAGTTCCGTGACGCCGGGTTGCCGTGGTTGTTTCTTGAAGGCTTCCTGCTGATGGGCGCGTTCGTAACGCTGTTCAACTACATCGGCTACCGCCTGCTGGCCGACCCGTACAACCTGAGCCAGGCCGTGGTCGGCCTGTTTTCGGTGGTGTACCTGTCCGGCATCTACAGCTCGGCGAAGATCGGCGCACTGGCCGACCAACTGGGCCGTCGTAACGTCCTGTGGGCCGTGATCGTGCTGATGCTCGTCGGTGTCGCGCTGACCATGTTCACCCCGCTGCTGGTGGTGATCGTCGGCGTGCTGATGTTCACCTTCGGCTTCTTCGGCGCCCACTCCGTCGCCAGCAGCTGGATCGGCCGTCGCGCCATCAAAGCCAAAGGCCAGGCCTCGTCGCTGTACCTGTTCAGCTACTACGTAGGCTCCAGCGTCGCCGGCACCGGCGGCGGCGTATTCTGGCACTACGCCGGCTGGAACGGCATCGGCGCCTTCATCGGCACCCTCCTGCTGATCGCCCTCGCTGTGGCGCTGAAACTGGCGAAAGTGAAGCCGTTGGCGGTGAATGTGCAGGTTTGATGGATATAGGCGTTTTCACACAAAACGCGGCATCGTTTCACATCCCCCGCATCTACATCGCCTGACAGCAAAGCGTGACTAATTGATTCACGCTCTGCTGCTATGATTAGATCTTTCAAACATAAGGGCCTTAGGGCTTTCTTCCACACTGGAACGACGCAAGGGATTCGCGCGGCTCACGCAAACCGCCTGCGATTTATCTTGGGTGCGCTAGAGATCGCTAAAGGACCCCATGAACTGGGCTTAACAGCACTGAAGCTGCATCCATTGAAAGGCAATCTGACGCAATATTGGTCAGCATCAGTAAGCGGGAACTGGCGAATTATTTTTAGATTTATCGAGAACGATGTCGAGCTTGTCGATTATCTCGATTACCACTGACAGGAGTTCATGCATGAGAATGCACAACCCTCCCCACCCTGGCGAAATGATCCAGGAGATGCTGCCGGAGATGAACATCAAAATTGCCGAAATGGCACGGCGGCTCCATTTTTCACGTGAAATGTTGTCTCGGGTCATCAATTGCCGTGCTCCGGTTAGCCCAGATCTGGCGGTACGACTGGAACGTGCAGGTTTAAGCACTGCTCGCTTTTGGCTAGCTGTACAGATGAGCCACGACCTCTGGCAGGCCGAGCACCGGGAGCAGCCGCCCATAACGCCGTTGTATGTCGTCCCGACGATCACTGCAGCCTGACTCCACACAAAAACGCCCGGCAATTGCCGGGCGTTTTCATAGCTGCAAAGCGCTTACTGGTGGTACTTGGCCGACATTTCGTGTACCGCTTCGATGAAGGCGCCGGCGTTGGCCGGGTCGACTTCGGGGGTGATGCCGTGGCCGAGGTTGAAGACATGGCCGGTACCGCTGCCGTAGCTGGCGAGGATGTTCGAGACTTCCTGGCGGATGGCGTTTGGGTTGGCGTAGAGCACGGTCGGGTCCATGTTGCCTTGCAGCGCGACTTTGCTGCCGACACGACGGCGGGCTTCGCCGATGTCGCAGGTCCAGTCCAGGCCCAGTGCGTCGGCGCCGGCGTCGGCAATGCTTTCAAGCCACATACCGCCGCCTTTGGTGAACAGAATGACCGGCACTTTGCGCCCGTCGTGCTCACGGATCAGGCCGTTGACGATCTTGCGCATATAGGCCAGTGAGAACTCCTGATACGCCGCGGCCGACAGGCTGCCGCCCCAACTGTCGAAGATCTGCACCGCCTGGGCGCCTGCGAGAATCTGGCCGTTCAGGTACGCCGTCACCGATTGCGCCAGCTTGTCGAGCAGCAGGTGCATGGCGTGCGGGTTGTCGTAGAGCATGGCCTTGGATTTGCGGAAGTCCTTGGACGAGCCGCCTTCGACCATGTAGGTCGCCAGGGTCCACGGGCTACCGGCGAACCCGATCAGCGGAACGCGTCCGTTGAGCTCGCGGCGGATGGTGCTGACTGCGTCCATGACATAGCCGAGATCTTTTTGTGGGTCAGGGATCGGCAGCGCTTCGATATCAGCCAGGGTGGTGACAGTTTTGCGGAAGCGCGGGCCTTCGCCGGTTTCGAAGTACAGGCCCAGGCCCATGGCGTCGGGAACGGTGAGGATATCGGAAAACAGAATGGCGGCGTCGAGCGGATAGCGCTCAAGGGGCTGCAGGGTGACTTCACAGGCGAACGCCGGGTTCATGCACAAGCTCATGAAGTCTCCGGCCTTGGCGCGGCTGGCGCGGTACTCCGGGAGATAGCGGCCGGCCTGGCGCATCATCCATACAGGCGTGACGTCAACAGGCTGCTTGAGCAGGGCGCGAAGGAAACGGTCGTTCTTCAGGGCAGTCATGTCGGCATCCGGAAAAAAAGTGCGGGCATTTTCTCAGACACCAACGCAAAAGGCACGGTCGGTGCCGTGCCATTTATTTATCGGGGCGATTTGTCGCATCAATGCCCTGCCGGCTTTGCTGACGTCGGCGACCTATTGGTTGTCCTCCATCGTCTTTGTAATCCAGCCTGCGAAGTGAGCGACTCTGGTGTACTGACCGGCATTCATCCACAACGAACGACTGACCAGTCCGATTTCAAGGTAGTGGCTGCCTGACTTGTAGAGCAGAGGCCCTCCGGAATCGCCAGACGCCTGATTGTATCCGGCGCAGAGGTTGACCAATGGATCGAAGTGGGTGGCCGGGTAGCCGGGAGGCACTTCGATACACGCCTTGTCCTCCAGCGTCTCGCCAAGGCCTTGATACAGCACATCTGGCCCGTATCCCGTCTCGGTTCTCCCGAACCCGATCAGCGTCACGGGGTAGCCAACCCCCGGTTCCATCACAGACTCGGCCCCGTCGAACTCAAGGAAATCGGTACTGTTGGCCGCGCGCTCCAGCTTGATCAATGCAATATCGTATCGCCCGCTGTGATCAAACTGCGGATGCCCGTATGTGGCCTGGATCCTGACCCGGTCCTTCTCGACGACAGTCGGCCGGTATTGTTCCAGGCCAATGCTCACGGAGTGAGGAGCCTGGCCGTCGATGCAGTGTTCAGCAGTCAGTACCCACCGCGGCGCAATCAATGCAGCGCCACAGAGGTGCGACCCATCCTCTTTAACAATTGCTGCAAAGAACGGGTACTGCCCTCTCGGGGCTGGCTCTCCTCCGACGATTTTTTTGCTTTCATTCACACCCGCCAATTCACCGCAACCGGTCAAAAAAGCCGCGAGGCCAAGACAGCAAACTAACTTGTTCATTTTTCGCTCCGTGATCCAACAGGCCGCCAGACACCGGCCCGTGCTTCCATTCAATTTCAGAAAGGCTCGCTAGCGTCCGAGACCTTGCCGAATTAGAAACTTATTGAATCGTGTTGGGAACTGTCAGAAATGACACTCGTAGCGGTGCCTGACGTTTTCACGAACGGGAGAGCCGAGGAAGGAAACGAAACAGATGTGGAAGCAGCTGCCAGCATGGAGCAGCGGCAAGCTTCAAGCGGCAAGCTTCAAGTAGAAGCAGATCGCGTCTGCTTGTAGCTTGTAGCTTGTAGCTTACCGCTAGCAGCTTGCCGCAGGCGTCATCAGACGCCCAGATAATCCAGAATCCCTTCAGCCGCATTCCGGCCTTCAAAGATCGCGGTCACCACCAAATCAGATCCGCGCACCATGTCGCCACCGGCGAAGATCTTCGGGTTGCTGGTCTGGTGCTTGAACTGGCCCTGCTCCGGTGCCACGACGCGGCCCTGGCTGTCCATCTGGATGCCCTGCGGATCGAACCACGACGCCGGGCTTGGACGGAAACCGAACGCGATGACCACGGCGTCCGCCGGGATGATCTCTTCGGAACCCGGAATTGGCTCGGGGCTGCGACGGCCGCGCGCATCCGGCTCGCCCAAACGCGTTTCGACCACTTTCACGCCTTCGACCCGATCCTCGCCAACGATGGCGATAGGCTGACGGTTGTAGAGGAACTTCACGCCTTCTTCCTTGGCGTTCTTCACTTCCTTGCGCGAGCCGGGCATGTTTTCTTCGTCGCGACGATACGCGCAGGTCACTGACTTGGCGCCCTGGCGAATCGACGTGCGGTTGCAGTCCATCGCCGTGTCACCACCGCCCAGGACCACGACCTTCTTGCCCTTCATGTCGACGAAATCTTCCAGCGACTTTTCAAAGCCCAGGTTGCGATTGACGTTGGCGATCAGGAAATCCAACGCATCGTGCACGCCAGGCAGGTCTTCACCGGGGAAGCCGCCCTTCATGTAGGTGTACGTGCCCATGCCCATGAACACCGCGTCGTACTCTTCCAGCAACTGCTCGACGGTGATGTCCTTGCCGATCTCGGTGTTGAGGCGGAACTCGATGCCCATGCCGGTGAAGACTTCGCGGCGATTGCTCAGCACGCTCTTCTCGAGCTTGAACTCGGGGATGCCGAAGGTCAGGAGACCGCCGATTTCCGGGTTCTTGTCGAACACCACCGGCTTCACGCCGCCACGCACCAGAACGTCAGCGCAGCCCAGGCCGGCCGGGCCTGCGCCGATGATCGCCACGCGCTTGCCGTTTGGCACGACGCGGGACATGTCCGGGCGCCAGCCCATGGCGAAGGCCGTGTCGGTGATGTATTTCTCGACCGAGCCGATGGTCACCGCGCCAAAGCCGTCGTTGAGGGTGCACGCGCCCTCACACAGACGGTCCTGCGGGCACACGCGGCCGCAGACTTCCGGCAGGGTGTTGGTCTGGTGCGACAGCTCGGCGGCCGCGAGGATGTTGCCCTCGGCCACCAGCTTCAGCCAGTTGGGAATGAAGTTATGCACAGGGCATTTCCATTCACAGTACGGGTTGCCGCAACCCAGGCAACGGTGCGCCTGATCAGCCGACTGCTGAGGCTTGAAAGGTTCGTAGATTTCCACGAACTCTTTTTTGCGCTGACGCAGCAGTTTCTTCTTCGGATCTTTACGCCCGACTTCGATGAACTGGAAGTCGTTACTGAGACGTTCAGCCATGGTGTTAAAACTCCTGACTACAGCCTCAAGCGCCAAGCTTGAAGCTGCAAGAAAATCATGTTCGCAGGCACTCGCGCGCTGCCGTTAGCGTGCGGCTTGAAGCGTGCCGCTCGCAGCTGCTTTACTGCGGATTCGCGCGGGTGCTGGACAACAGCGACTTCAAGCTTGCGGCCTTCGGCTTCACCAGCCAGAAGCGGCGCAGGTAGTCGTCCAGGTTTTCCCAGAGGTTGCGGCCCCATTCGCTGTCGGTTTCGGTCACGTATTCGGCCAGCACGCGCTCCAGGTGGCTGCGATAGGCTTCCATCGCTTCACCGCTGATGCGCTGAATCTCGACCAGCTCATGGTTGACCCGGTCAACGAAGGTGTTGTCCTGATCGAGCACGTAAGCGAAGCCGCCGGTCATGCCTGAGCCGAAGTTGTAGCCGGTCTTGCCCAGCACGCAGACGAAACCGCCGGTCATGTATTCGCAGCAGTGGTCGCCCGTGCCTTCCACAACCGTGTGGGCGCCGGAGTTGCGCACCGCGAAACGCTCACCCGCCGTACCCGCCGCGAACAGCTTGCCGCCAGTCGCGCCGTACAGGCAGGTGTTGCCGATGATGGCGCTGTCCTGGGTTTTGAACGGGCTGCCTTTTGGCGGCACGATGACCAGCTTGCCGGCGGTCATGCCTTTGCCGACGTAGTCGTTGGCGTCGCCTTCCAGGTACATGTTCAGGCCGCCGGCGTTCCACACACCAAAGCTCTGCCCGGCCGTGCCCTTGAAGCGGAACGTCACCGGCGCATCGTTCATGCCCTGGTTGCCGTGCAGCTTGGCGATTTCGCCGGAAATCCGCGCGCCGATGGAGCGGTCGCAGTTGCAGATGTCCAGTTCGTAGTCGCCGCCGCTCTTGGTCTGAATGGCGGAGATCGCCAGTTCGACCATCTTCTCGGCCAGCAGGCCCTTGTCGAACGGCGGGTTGCGGTCCACCTGGCTGAACTGCGGTTTGTCGGCCGGAATGTGGTCGCTGCCCAGCAGCGGCGTCAGGTCCAGGTGCTGCTGCTTGGCGGTTTCACCCGGCAGGATCTCCAGCAGATCGGTACGCCCGATCAGCTCTTCCAGCGAACGCACGCCCAGCTTCGCCAGCCACTCGCGGGTTTCTTCAGCCACGTAGGTGAAGAAGTTGATCACCATGTCGACGGTGCCGATGTAGTGGTCCTTGCGCAGCTTGTCGTTCTGAGTCGCGACGCCGGTGGCGCAGTTGTTCAGGTGGCAGATGCGCAGGTATTTGCAGCCCAGCGCGATCATCGGCGCGGTGCCGAAGCCGAAGCTTTCGGCGCCGAGGATGGCCGCCTTGATAACGTCCAGGCCGGTTTTCAGGCCGCCGTCGGTCTGCACCCGAACCTTGCCGCGCAGGTCGTTGCCGCGCAGGGTCTGGTGAGTCTCGGCCAGGCCGATTTCCCACGGCGAGCCCGCGTATTTGATCGACGACAGCGGCGATGCACCGGTGCCGCCGTCATAGCCGGAAATGGTGATCAGGTCGGCATAGGCCTTGGCCACACCGGCCGCAATCGTGCCCACGCCTGCTTCAGCCACCAGCTTGACCGAAACCAGTGCGGCCGGGTTGACCTGCTTGAGGTCAAAGATCAGCTGCGACAAGTCTTCAATCGAGTAGATGTCGTGGTGCGGTGGCGGCGAGATCAGCGTCACGCCCGGCACTGCGTAACGCAGCTTGGCGATCAGGCCGTTGACCTTGCCGCCCGGCAATTGCCCGCCCTCGCCCGGCTTGGCGCCTTGGGCGACTTTGATCTGCAGCACGTCAGCGTTGACCAGATACTCAGGCGTCACGCCAAAACGGCCGGTCGCGATCTGCTTGATCTTGGAGCTGCGGATGGTGCCGTAGCGCGCCGGGTCTTCGCCGCCCTCACCGGAGTTGGAGCGCGCGCCCAAGCGGTTCATCGCCTCGGCCAGCGCTTCGTGGGCTTCCGGCGACAACGCACCCAGCGAGATGCCCGCCGAGTCGAAGCGCTTGAGAATACCTTCCAGCGGCTCGATTTCATCGATGCCCAACGGCGTGTCGAGCTCTTTGACCTTCAACAGGTCGCGGATCATCGACACCGGACGGTTGTCCACCAGCGCTGTGTATTCCTTGAATTTGCTGTAATCACCCTGCTGAACGGCGGCTTGCAGCGTCGCCACCACATCAGGGTTGTACGCGTGGTATTCGCCGCCGTAGACAAACTTCAGCAACCCGCCCTGCTGGATCGGCTTGCGCGCGCTCCAGGCTTCAAAAGCGAGGGCTTTCTGCTCGGCTTCGATGTCAACGAAACGCGCGCCCTTGATGCGGCTCGGCACGCCACGGAAGCTCAAATCGCAGACTTCTTCCGACAGGCCGATGGCTTCGAAAAGCTGGGCGCCGCGGTACGAAGCAACGGTCGAAATACCCATCTTCGACAGGATCTTGAGCAGGCCTTTGGTGATGCCCTTGCGGTAGTTCTTGAAGACTTCGTACAGATCGCCCAGCACTTCGCCGGTACGGATCAGGTCGCCCAGCACTTCGTACGCCAGGAACGGATAGACCGCCGACGCGCCGAAGCCGATCAACACGGCGAAATGGTGCGGGTCGCGAGCCGTTGCTGTCTCGACGAGGATGTTGCTGTCGCAGCGCAGGCCTTTTTCGGTCAGGCGGTGGTGCACCGCACCGGTGGCCAGCGATGCGTGAATCGGCAGTTTGCCGGGTGCGATATGACGGTCGCTCAGGACAATCTGGGTCTTGCCCGAACGCACGGCTTCTTCAGCCTGATCGGCGATGTTGCGCACAGCCGCTTCCAGGCCCATGGCTTCGTCATAGTTCAGGTCGATGATCTGACGATCAAAGCCCGGACGATCCAGGGTCATCAGCGAGCGCCACTTGGCCGGGGAAATGACCGGCGAACTGAGGATCACGCGGGAAGCGTGCTCCGGCGACTCCTGGAAAATGTTGCGCTCGGCACCGAGGCAGACTTCCAGCGACATGACGATGGCTTCACGCAGCGGATCGATCGGCGGGTTGGTGACCTGCGCGAACTGCTGACGGAAATAGTCGTACGGCGTGCGGACACGACGGGACAACACCGCCATCGGCGTGTCATCGCCCATGGAGCCGACTGCTTCCTGGCCCTGCTCACCCAGCGGGCGCAGGATCTGATCACGCTCTTCGAACGTGACCTGGAACATCTTCATGTACTGCTTGAGCTGATCCGGGTTGTAGAAGGCCGAACCGTGGTCATGGTCTTCCAGCGTCGCCTGAATACGCAGGGCGTTCTTGCGCAGCCACTGCTTGTACGGATGGCGCGACTTCAAGCGGCTGTCGATGGCGTCGGTGTCGAGGATCTGGCCGGTTTCGGTGTCCACGGCGAAGATCTGACCCGGACCGACACGGCCCTTGGCAATCACGTCTTCCGGCTTGTAGTTCCACACGCCGATTTCCGAGGCGAGGGTGATGTAACCGTTCTTGGTGGTGACCCAGCGCGCAGGACGCAGGCCGTTGCGGTCCAGCAGGCAGACGGCGTGACGACCTTCGGTCATGACGATGCCGGCCGGGCCGTCCCACGGCTCCATGTGCATGGAGTTGAATTCGTAGAACGCGCGCAGATCCGGGTCCATGGTCTCGACGTTCTGCCACGCCGGCGGCACGAGCATGCGCACGCCACGGAACAGGTCGATGCCGCCGGTCACCATCAGCTCGAGCATGTTGTCCATGCTCGAAGAGTCGGAACCCACGCGGTTGACCAGCGGGCCGAGCTCGTCGAGGTCCATCAGGTCGTTAGTGAACTTGGTGCGACGGGCCTGGGCCCAGTTGCGGTTACCGGTGATGGTGTTGATCTCGCCGTTGTGGGCGAGGAAGCGGAATGGCTGAGCCAGTGGCCATTTCGGCAGGGTGTTGGTCGAGAAACGCTGGTGGAACACGCAGATCGCGGTTTGCAGGCGCTCGTCGTTGAGGTCCGGGAAGAATGCCGTGAGGTCACGCGGCATCATCAGGCCTTTGTAGATGATAGTCTTGTGGGAAAAGCTGCAGATGTAGTGGTCGGTGTCGGCAGCGTTGGCCACCGAGGAGCGACGACGTGCGCAGAACAGCTTGATCGCGAATTCCTGATCGCTCAGGCCTTCACCGCCGATGAACACCTGCTCGATCTTCGGCAGACGCTCGAGGGCAAGACGACCCAGAACGCTGGTGTCGATCGGCACCTGGCGCCAGCCAATCAGGGTCAGGCCGGCCGCGAGGATTTCACGGTTCATGTTTTCGCGGGCGGCTTCAGCCTTGGTGTCGTCCTGATTGAGGAAGACCATGCCTGCGCAATACTGGCGCGGAAGCTCGACGCCGAAGTGCTCGGTGGCCACCGCACGCAGGAAGGTGTCAGGTTTTTGCATCAACAGCCCGCAACCGTCACCGGTCTTGCCGTCGGCGTTGATCCCACCCCGGTGGGTCATGCAGGTCAGGGCTTCGATAGCCGTCTGCAACAGGTGATGACTGGGCTCGCCTTGCATATGGGCGATCAGGCCGAAACCACAGTTATCCTTGAATTCTTCTGGATGGTACAGACCTGCTTTCATAGACACATTCTCACCAGGCTGCCTCTTAACGAGACAAATTTCTTTTCAATTCAACCATTTACCATCCACGCCGAACGTATGCCGGCTTTGCGGGAGCAAAAGGGAGGTCATTGTACACAGCGACACAAGTCCTCACAAATTTGACGACGAAGTGTCGCAAATTTATGTCGCATTCATGAAAGGCTTTATATCGATTCTCGTGCTAGTCAGAGCTTTTTTGCGAGTCTGACCAATGAGAGCCCGAAGATCAATGCGTGTCTGAGACGCAGACACCGCAAGGCGCGCTGCTCGTTGGCAGCACGCTCATGCGTGATATCGGGAGGGCCAAGCGAGGGACCTGGATAAGGTCCCTGCGTCATCAGCGGGCGGCGGCGAGTTCCTGTTGGATACTGCCGACAGTACGAGGCCAAGGTTTACCAGCCTGAACCTTCTCTGGCAAGGCCTTGATAGCGGTCAGTGCCGCATTGCGGTCAGCGAAGCTGCCGTAAGTCACCACGAACAGGGGCTTGCCCTGCAGGGTTTTCTTGAAGTAACGGTACTCGGCGCCCTGCTCTTTCACGTAGCTCTGAGCGGTGGCTTCAGAGCTGGTGCCGAGGATCTGCACCACGTAATGGGTCGGAGCCTGACCTGCGTACCAGCCGCTGCCCGCAGCGCCGGACGCTGCGGCCGCCGCTGCTGGCTTGGCCGCTGGTGCCGGGGCAGGTTTGGCGGTGGCCACTTGCGTCGGCGCTGGCGCAGGTTTCGCAGCCGCCGCCGGAGCAGGCGTTGGCTTGGCGGCCGGGGCCGGACGTGTTGCCGGAACCGGCTGCTGCGCCATGGTCGGTGCAGGACTTGCCGTCGCGCCCGCCGGTGGCGCAGTGGTGGTCACCGTCGGTGGCTGCAGCGATTGGTTGGCTGCCGGGCCGCCATCTTCGCCATCACCTTCGCCCGAGCCCGCAGCTTCAGCCAGTGGCGCGCGGGTCGCCGGTTGCGAGCCATTCATCGGCAGCGGCATCGGCTGCGAATTTCCGGCGAATTCGATGGCCGGACCACCGTTGTTCGATTGTTGCGCCGGCGCCTGGCCCTGACCCAGAGGCAGTTGAGCCTGAGAGTTGGCTGGCGCGGTGGCAGGTGCGTTGCTGCGGCCTGGAATCAGCCACGCCGCGAGAACGGCTGCGACAACAACCCCACCCAAAGCCAACACGTGTTTCTTAGGCATTTTGAACCCCATACTTGGACGCTTGACCGCAGAGCGGCTGGCAATCATGGCTTCGATCATCGAATCGCGCGCGACCTGGTTGATCGCGCCTGGCCATCCACCGGACTGCTCGTGGATATCAGTGATCTGTGCGGCACTGAATAACTCAACGCCCTGCCCTGCGCCCTCGAGACGCTGAGCCAGATACTCACGGGTTTCTTCTTCGGTGTACGGCGCGAGCTCGATAACGTGGAAGCGCTCTTCCTCGGTACCGCTCTCGGCGCACAGCTGATCCAGGCGATCAATGATCGAAGCCTCGCCGAACAGGAAGACATGCGGACGCCCTTCCGGGGTGCCTGCTGCCAATCCCAACAACGCTTCGAGTGCGGATTCGCCCAGTTGTTCGGCATCGTCGACCAGGATGTAGACTTCCTGACCGGTCAGCGCCAACTGCACGACCTGCGCCAGGATCGGGCGCATTTCCGCTTGAGCGACGTTCAGCGCCTGAGCGACCTGACGCAACACGCCCGTCGCATCACCGGCGCCACGCGCCGACACCACAACGCTCTGCACCGATTGCTTGTTGGTGCTCGCCACCAGTGCCTGACGCAGCAGCGTCTTGCCGCTGCCCTGAGGCCCGGTGACGACCAGAAGCAGCTGGCTGTAGCGCGCGAGGTGATGCAGCTGACCGAGCACGGGCTTGCGCTGTGCCGGGAAAAATTTGAAGCCGGGAACCCGCGTTGCAAAGGGGTCATGACTCAACTGGTAATGACCGAGGAAGGCCTCATCGGCGTGCAAACTAGTCATGGATTTCTCATTAACCTCTAAGCTGATCCACCAAGGCGCGGTAGTCCGCGACCAGTGTGGCCTGTAGTACTTCTTGTGGATATTCGTCCGTTACCACTGCTTCACCGATGCGACGCAACAGCACCAGGCGCAGACGACCGTCAATGACCTTTTTGTCCACCGCCATGTGCTCGAGGAAGTGCTCGGGCGTCATGTCTTCCGGCGGAACCACCGGCAAGCCGGCGCGCTGGAAAATACGGATGCCGCGGTCACGTTCCTGCTCGCTGATCCAGCCCAGACGCGCGGACATTTCCAGCGCCATCACCGTGCCCGCGGCCACCGCCTCGCCGTGCAGCCACACGCCGTAGCCCATGTGAGTTTCGATAGCGTGGCCAAAGGTATGACCGAGGTTCAGCGTGGCACGCACGCCTGACTCTCGCTCATCGGCACCGACTACCGCAGCCTTGGCGGCGCACGAACGCTCGATCGCCGTGGTCAGCGCGGCCTGATCCAGCCCGCGCAGCTTGTCCACATTCTCTTCGAGCCACGTCAGGAACGGTTCGTCACAGATCAAACCGTATTTGATGACCTCGGCAAGACCGGCGGACAGCTCGCGCTCAGGCAGGGTGTTCAGCGACAAGGTGTCGATCAGCACCGCGTTGGGCTGGTAGAAGGCGCCCACCATGTTTTTGCCCAGCGGGTGATTGATGCCGGTTTTGCCACCGACCGAGGAATCGACCTGGGACAGCAACGTGGTCGGCACTTGAATGAATTCGACGCCGCGCTGGTAACAGGCAGCGGCAAAGCCGGCCATGTCACCGATGACGCCGCCGCCCAACGCAATCACAGTGGTGCGGCGATCATGGCGTGCAGTGAGCAGCGCATCGAAGATGGTTTGCAGGGTTTCCCAGTTCTTGAAGGCTTCACCGTCGGGAAGCACGATCGGCAAGACGCTGTAACCGGCGAGGGAGCGGGTGAGGCGGTCCATGTACAACGGCGCGACGGTGGCGTTGGAAACGATCGCCACCTGTTTTCCGGCTATGTACGGCTTGAGCAACTCGGGCTGATCCAGCAAGCCTTCGCCGATATGGATCGGGTAGCTGCGTTCGCCAAGCTCGACCTTGAGTGTCTGCATGTGTCCCCACGCTGTTAACAATTGGTTGCCTGTGCGGGTCTTGAAAAACGCCGACACCGGCTATGGCGCAAGGCCATGTAGCGACCCCACTTTTTATGGTCGCCGAGGATAGCGCATTTCCGTCTGCGCTTTAACGGGGAGGAAGCTCGGCCAGCAAGGCGAGGATGTCGATAACCACCATTCGCGGGGGCCGCTCATCGGTTTCGATGATGACATCGGCGATCTCGCGGTACAGCGGATCGCGGATCTCCAGCAGCTCACGTAGCACCCGCGCCGGGTCAGCCGTACGAAGCAAGGGGCGATTACGATCTCGTGAGGTTCGACCCACCTGCTGCTCAACCGACGCGTGCAAATACACCACCCGACCGCCGGCGTGCAGGGCGCGACGGTTTTCTTCGCGCATGACCGCGCCACCGCCGGTGGCCACGACCACGCCATCCAGCGCGCAGAGTTCGGCGATCATCGCTTGCTCACGATCGCGAAAGCCCGCTTCACCTTCCTTGTCGAAGATCCAGGGAATATTGGCACCCGTTCGCAGCTCGATTTCCTTGTCGGAATCCTTGAACGGCAGTCGAAGCTCTTTGGCCAGCAAGCGACCGATGGTGCTTTTGCCAGCCCCCATCGGCCCCACAAGAATTAAATTTCGCACAGAATCAACGACTCACAGCAATCGCCTGGTTATTCATGATACGCGGAGTGAGAAACACCAACAGCTCGGATTTTGACTCCGAAACCACATCGCGCCGGAAAAGGCGGCCAACATACGGCACATCGCCTAAAAATGGCACCTTGTCGACGACTTTACTCTGCGTATTCGAGAACACGCCACCAATTACGATGGTCTCGCCGTCGGCCACCAGCACCTTGGCGTTCACTTCGTTTTTCTTGATCGGCGGCACACCCAGCACCGTGTTCACATAGTCCGGCTCATCTTTCGTGACCTTGACCTCCATGATGATGCGGTTGTCAGGGGTGATCTGCGGGGTCACTTCCAGCGACAGCGATGCCTCTTTGAACGACACCGACGTCGCGCCGCTGGAACTGGCTTCCTGATAAGGCACTTCCGTACCTTTCAGGATTTTCGCCGTTTCCTTGTCCGACGTGACGACCTTCGGCTGCGAGACCACTTCGCCGTTCCCGCTTTTCTCCATGGCCGTCAGCTCAAGGTCAAGAATCGTGTTGTTGGTCAGGAAGCCCAGGCCAATCGACGAGGTGGCATCGGTCACACCCATGTCCACGTAAGGACCATTGGTCGCTGATGCGCCCGAGACCGTGCCATTACCGCCGGTGGTGAAATTGCCTTTGTTGCTCGAACCACCCCAGCGCACGCCCAAGGCCTTGTCGTAATCGACGTTGGCTTCAACGATGCGCGCTTCGATCATCACCTGACGCACCGGGATGTCCAGTTGCGACACGATGCGGCGCAGCTCGTCCAGACGATCCTGGGTCTGGTAGGCAATGATGTTGTTGGTGCGCTCATCGACGGTGATCGAACCACGCTCGTCGGTCTTCGATTCAGCGCTGGTCACCGACTGAAACAGCTTGGCAATGTCCGCGGCCTTGGCGTAGTTCACCTGCAGCAACTCGCGGCGCAGCGGGGCCAGTTCGGAAATCTGTTTGAGGGATTCCAGCTCCTGGCGCTCACGCGCGGCGATCTCGTCAGCCGGACCGACCAGCAAGACGTTACCGATCTTGCGCTTGTCCAGGCCTTTGGTCTTGAGCACCAGATCGAGCGCCTGATCCCACGGCACGTTCTGCAGGCGCAGGGTGATGCCGCCCTGAACGGTGTCGCTGGCCACCAGATTGAGGTTGGTGAAGTCAGCGATCAGTTGCAGCACCGAACGCACGTCGATGTCCTGGAAATTCAGCGACAGCTTCTCGCCGGTGTAGACCAGTTTTTCCGAGTTGCGCCGCTCCTGATCTTCGTTGGTCAGGGGACGCACGCTGATGGTCAGCTTGTTGTCGGTCTGGTAGGCGGAGTAATCGAACGCACCGGACGGTTCGATGGAGATACTGGCCTTGTCACCCGTGGCGCTGGAATTGACGAACTGCACCGGGGTGGCGAAATCCTTCACGTCCAGACGCACGCGCAGCGGTTCAGGCAATTGCGTTTTGGCGAAGTCGACGCGGATCTTGCCGCCCTGCTCCTGAATGTCCGGGGCAATGCCGGTGTCGCTCAGCTCGATGATGACGTTGCCTTCACCCAACTCGCCGCGCTGGAAGTCGACGTTTTTCACCGAACGCGGGCCTGGCGCATACGAGCGGGCAACAGGTTTCGATTGAGCGGCAGGCCCACTCGGCACACTCACTCGCGCCGCGCCCATGGCGGTGCTCGGCTGCGAACCCTGGGCCGCAGCGGCGCCCTGGCCCACGACCACGAACAGGTTGTTGCCATCGACACGCGAGCTGTAGGGCGCAAGCGTGGTGAGGTTGATGATCACCCGCGTGCGGTCCTTGGCTTCGACGACCACAACGCTGTGGGCGTTGCCTGAACCCAGGTCACGGCTCTTGATCGCCAGTTGGCTGGTGACCCCCGGCAGGTCCAGCGCAATGCGCGCCGGTTGCTCGGTGGTGTAGCCGCGCGGCGCCGCCACCGGACCGTCGAAGGACAGTTTCAATTCGACTCGATCCCCCGGCAATGCAGCCACATCCAGCGTCTTGAGGTTAGCCGCCTGGACAACCGGTGAAAGCATCGCCATCCCTACCGACAGGCCGATAATCGAGAGAATCCTGTTCATGTTCACATTCCACCACTGTGCCGATCCGAAGGTGCTTCGCTTGCTTGCCGTCTTCATGAGCGCTCCTTGAGGGAAATACTGAGCGGGCGCTCCAGCCACGCCCCCTCTCCATCCGGAACGATTTCCATCACTTGCACCGCCGAGTCGGTGATCGCCGTGATCCGGCCATCGTTACGTCCCAGGTAATCGCCCACTTTCACCCGATGCACGCCACCCGCCCCGCGAAGCAGCGCGAACGTGCCGGTTTCATTGCTCAACGTGCCGACCATTTCGAAGGAGTCGATGTTGAAGCCTTCGAGGAACTGCTTCACCCGCGTCGGATCAGGCTGCACCAGGTGCGAGCCCTTTGGACGGTTGACCAGATCAATCTTGATCGGCGGCTGAAACGGACTGCGCAAACTGGCCGCCGCATAGGTAAAGGCTTCGTACGGCCGAAATTTGGGCATCGGCTCGATGGTGCCCACCGGCCGCGCGCGCACCTCGGCCATGAACTGCTTGAGATCGTCAAATTCGTTCGAGCTGTCGCAACCCGCGAGCCCCATCAGCGTGACGCCGACGCACAACCAACGCATCGCCCTCATTTCGCTGGCCCTTTCGTGTCGACGTTCTGAAGACCTTTGTCGTTATAGCGGTAGGTCTTGGCAAGGATGCTCATGCGCAGCTTCCCGGGGGACTTGGCGTCCAGCGGTTTGATCTCGAAGTCATGCAGGGTCACGATTCGCGGCAGGCTGGCGACGCCGCTGGCGAAGGTCGCGAGGTCGTGATAACTGCCCGTCACGGTAATCTGGATCGGCAATTCGATATAAAACTGCTGGGCCTCTTCGGGGAGCAGCTTGATCTCCTCGAACTCCAGGCCGCTGCCCAGACCGGTGCGGGTGATGTCCTCCAGCAAGCCGGGGACTTCAGTGTCGCTTGGCAACTGCCGCAGCAAGGCGCCGAAGGTGTTTTCCATCTCCACCATCTGGCTCTTGTAAGCCGCGAGGTTGGCAGCCTGATACGCCTTGGTCGCGAACTGCTCTTTCAGTGCGGTTTCTTCGCCACGGGCCTGATCGAGCTGAGTCTGCATGTCCTGGATATAGAAGAAATACCCACCGGCCAACACCAGCGCCAGCAACAGCGCGCCGGCAATGGTCTTCACCGCGGCGGGCCAGGAACCCAGGTTATTGATGTCCAGGTCGTTGATGTCGATCTTTTTCAGGCTATCGAGCCAATCATTCATGTTCATGGCCTGACCCCCTCAACCGCTGGCTGCGTCTGGCGCACCGTCAACTGGAAGGTGTTGGTCTGATCCACGCCGCCCGCCGCAGTGTTTGCCTTGACCTCGGTCAGACTCGGCGACTCAAGCCAGTCAGACGCATCCAGATTACGCAGCAGATCCGAAACCCGGTTATTGGATTCGGCAGCCCCGGAAATGCTGATCATCTGCCCGGTCATCTTCACGTCGTTGAAATAGACACCATCGGGAAGGGTACGGGCCATCTGATCGAAGATGCGCCCGATGATCGGCCGGTTGCCTTGCAGGTCCTGAATGATCTTCATCCGCTCCAGCAGTTGCTTGCGACGTGCCTTGAGCTCGCTGATCTCTTTGATGCGCGCGTCGAGCTGGACGATTTCGGTCCTGATGAATTGATTGCGGGCGTTTTGGTGGGCAATGGCACTGCTCAAATATTGATCAGCCAAAAGAATGGCGCCGATGCCCAGCACCAGCACACCCGCCAGCGCCAGGATGAAGCGCTTCTTGCGCTCCTCGCGTTGCTGTTCGCGCCAGGGAAGTAAGTTGATCCGTGCCATTAGTCAAAGCTCCTCAGGGCCAGACCGCAAGCGATCATCAGTGCGGGAGCATCGCTGGCGAGCGCGCCGGCGTTGACCTTGACGCTCAGTGCCATGTCCGCAAAGGGGTTAGCCACCAGCGTCGGCGTGCCGAGGCGCTCCTGGATCAGCCGATCAAGACCGGAAATAGAGGCGGTCCCGCCGGCCAGCATGATGTAGTCGACGCGGTTGTACTGGCCGGCCGCAAAGAAAAACTGCAGCGAACGGGACACCTGCTGCACCACGGCGTCCTTGAACGGCTGCAGGACTTCCATGACGTAGTCGTCGGGGAGCCCGCCCTGCTTTTTCGCAAGCCCGGCCTCGCTGACGGACAAACCATAACGGCGCTGGATTTCTTCGGTTAACTGGCGACCGCCAAATAATTGTTCGCGGGTATAAATGATGCGGCCGTTGTGCAGCACGCTGAGGGTGGTCATCGTCGCGCCGATGTCGATGACGGCGACCGTCAGCTGTTCGTGGTCCTGGCCCAACTGCGCAGACAACAGACCGAACGAGCGCTCCAGCGCGTAGGCTTCGACATCGACCACGCGGGCGGTCAGCCCGGCCAGTGCCAGAGCAGCTTCGCGCACCTCGACGTTTTCCTTGCGGCAGGCGGCAAGCAACACTTCGACGCGTTCTGGATTACGGGCTGAATAGCCCTGGACTTCGAAGTCGATGGCGACTTCTTCCAGCGGATAGGGAATGTACTGGTCGGCCTCGATCTTGAGCTGGTTTTCCATCTCGTCGTCGGAAAGTCCCGCATCCATCTCGATGGTCTTGGTAATAACAGCCGAACCCGCGACAGCAACCGCCGCGATTTTGACGTTACTCTTGGCTTTTACCAGCAAACGCGTCAAAGCACTGCCGACGCCTTCAAGCTCCGCGATGTTCTTTTCGACCACTGCGTTGGCTGGCAGTGGCTCGACCGCATAAGACTCGACCTTGTAACGGTTGCCGGAACGACTTAGCTCCAGGAGCTTGACCGAGGTGGAGCTAATATCGATCCCCAGAAGGGTGTTGGCCTTCTTACTGAAGAGTTCGAACACAACCGATTCCCTATGCGTTTCCGTCACTTACGGATGATTTCTAGTCCAGTGCCACTGTCGGCTGACTTGACAGTAGCGCAAATAACGCTCGACGACGAAAAATGCTTATAATGCCCAGCGTTTTTTTCGTGTACCAAAGCTTCAAGGCGTGTTCATTTGTAAATGCCTGCGTCTAACTCATTCTTTTTTCTGGAAATCCAAAAGCCTTGATACGCCTGCTGAAGTTTGTCTGGTGGTCCATCGTCGCGGTCGTCTGCGGGCTGCTCCTCGGCCTGAGCGGCGCCTTTCTCTACCTGGCCCCGAACCTCCCATCGGTCGATGCGCTGCGCAACATCCAGCTGCAGATCCCGCTGCGCGTCTTCAGCAGCGACGGCAAGCTGATTGCAGAGTTTGGCGAAATGCGCCGCTCTCCCATCCGTTTCGCCGACATTCCGCCCGATTTCATCCATGCCCTGCTGTCCGCCGAAGACGACAACTTCGAGAACCACTATGGCGTGGACCCGAGCAGCCTGATGCGCGCGGCCAGCCAACTGGTCAAGAGCGGTCACATTCAGTCTGGCGGCTCGACCATCACCATGCAGGTCGCGAAAAACTATTTCCTGACCAGCGAGCGCAGTTTTTCGCGCAAAACCACCGAGATTCTCTTGGCCTTGCAAATCGAGCGCCAACTTACCAAGGACGAGATTCTCGAGCTGTACGTCAACAAGATCTATCTGGGTAACCGCGCTTACGGCATCGAGGCCGCAGCGCAGGTTTACTACGGCAAATCCATCCGCGACCTGAGCGTTGCGCAGATGGCAATGATTGCCGGCCTGCCCAAGGCTCCGTCACGATTCAACCCACTGGCCAATCCGGTGCGCGCCAAAGAGCGCCGCGACTGGATTCTTGGCCGCATGTTCAAGCTGGGGAAAATCGACCAGAACACCTACCAGACTGCCCTTGCCGAGCCGATCAACGCCAGCTATCACGTTCAGAGCCCTGAAGTGAACGCGCCGTATATCGCTGAAATGGCGCGCGCCGAGATGGTGGGTCGTTATGGCAGCGCAGCCTATACAGAAGGCTTCCGCGTCACCACTACTGTCCCGAGCGGCCTGCAGGAAGACGCCAACAAGGCGGTGCAGGACGGCCTGATCGAATACGACCAGCGCCATGGCTATCGCGGGCCTGAGAGCCGATTCCCAGGCCTGACCCGCGAGGGCTGGGTGCAGGAGCTGAGCAAACAGCGTCCGATCAGCGGTCTGGAGCCGGCCATCGTCACTCAGGTCGACAAGACCGGCATCCGCGTCCTGACCCGCAACGGCGAGAACGAAGAAACCGTCACCTGGGACAGCATGAAGTGGGCCAAGGCGTTCCTGAACACCAATAGCGTCGGCGCCAATCCCAAGCAGCCCGGCGATGTCGCCCATGTCGGCGATCTGGTGCGCCTGCAGCGTCAGGCGGACAACTCGCTCAAGTTCAGCCAGCTTCCGGTGGCGCAGAGCGCGCTGGTTTCGCTGGATCCGCAGAACGGCGCGATTCGTGCGCTGGTCGGCGGCTTCGCGTTCGAGCAAAGCAACTACAACCGCGCGATGCAGGCCAAGCGTCAGCCGGGCTCCAGCTTCAAGCCGTTCCTGTATTCGGCGGCGCTGGACAACGGCTACACCGCCGCCAGCCTGGTCAACGACGCGCCGATCGTATTCGTCGACGAGGCCATCGACAAAGTATGGCGGCCAAAGAACGACACCGGCACCTTCCTCGGTCCGATTCGGCTGCGCGAGGCGCTGTACAAGTCACGTAACCTGGTGTCGATCCGCCTGCTGCAAAGCCTGGGCGTGAACACCGCGATCAACTACATCACCCGCTTTGGCTTCAACAAACAGGACTTGCCGCCCAACCTGTCCCTCGCACTGGGCACTGCAACCCTGACGCCGATGGAAATCGTCGGCGGCTGGAGTGCGTTCGCCAACGGCGGCTACAAGATCAGCCCGTACCTCATTCAGAAGATCGAGGACCGTGAAGGCAAAACCCTGTTCGTAGCCAACCCGCCGACGGTGCCTGCCAACGACCCGAACCCGAAAGCGGTCAGCGAAGCGGCCATCAGCAGTGCATCGACCTATGCAGCGCCAGAGACCCCGCCACTGACGGCCAACGTCGTACCGAACGCACTCGACGCGTCGGGTGCAGCGCCCGCCCCCGTGGTCGCTGAACGGATCGTTGACGGTCGAACGGTCTACATCCTCAACAGCATGCTGCAGGACGTGATCAAACGCGGTACTGGCCGCCGTGCCCTGGCGATGAACCGTCCGGACATCGCCGGCAAAACCGGGACCACTAACGATTCGAAAGACGCGTGGTTCACGGGCTATAACGCGGATTACGTGACGACGGTCTGGACCGGTTTCGATCAGCCGGAAAGCCTGGGTCGCCATGAGTTCGGCGGCACGGTCGCGCTGCCGATCTGGATGAAGTACATGAGCGCCGCGCTGAAGGACAAACCGCCCCATGTTCAAGCCGAACCGGACGGCATCCTCAGCCTGCGCATCGATCCCGTCAGCGGCCGCTCCGCCACACCGAGCACGCCGGGTGCGTTCTTCGAACTGTTCAAGAGCGAGGACACGCCGCCTAGCGTGAACGAACTCGGCGGCAGCCCGCCTCCAGGCAGCCCGCTGCCGGCGGACGAGTCGGCGCCGATCGATCTGTTCTAGTGAGGCGTAGATCAGTAGGAGGTTGATCCTCAGGCATCAACACCGCCCATGTGGGAGCGAGCTTGCTCGCGAAAAGGTCGGAACATCCGCTGCATCTTCAGCGGTTGAAGCACCGTCTTCGTGAGCAAGCTCACCCCCACAAGGATTGCGTATCCTGAACAAAGGTGTTGTGTCCAGCCGGACAGCAAAACGAGCGCCCATAAAAAACCCAGCACTTGGCTGGGTTTTTTGTGGGCGTTGCTATCAGCCGTTAAACACGTCATCCACGCTTTTCAGCGGGTAGTGCTTTGGATACGGCAGGGTTGCGACACCGCTCTCGATGGCAGCCTTAGCCACGGCATCGGAAACGATAGTCAGCAGGCGCACGTCCAGTGGTTTCGGGATGATGTACTCACGACCGAATTCCAGGGCGATGCCGCCGTAGGCGTCGCAGACTTCCTGAGGCACCGGCAGCTTGGCCAGTTCGCGCAAAGCGTTGGCCGCTGCGATCTTCATCTCTTCGTTGATGCGCTTGGCGCGAACGTCGAGTGCGCCACGGAAGATGAACGGGAAGCCCAGTACGTTGTTGACCTGGTTCGGGTAGTCCGAACGGCCGGTGGCCATGATCACGTCGCTGCGGGTGGCGTGAGCCAGTTCTGGCGAGATCTCCGGATCCGGGTTCGAGCAGGCGAACACGATCGGGTTGGCCGCCATCGACTTCAGGCCTTCGGCGCTCAGCAGGTTCGGACCGGACAGACCGACGAACACGTCGGCGCCTTCCAGTGCATCGGCCAGCGTGCGCTTGTCGGTGGAGTGAGCGAACTGGGCCTTGTACTGGTTCAGGTCGGTACGCCCGTCGTGAACCACGCCGTTGCGGTCGATCATGAAGATGTTTTCGATCTTCGCGCCCATGCTCACCAGCAGCTTCATGCAGGAGATGGCCGCAGCGCCAGCGCCCAGGCAGACGATCTTCGCCGCTTCCAGGGTCTTGCCAGCAATTTCCAGCGCGTTGATCATGCCGGCTGCGGTAACGATCGCGGTGCCGTGCTGGTCATCGTGGAAAACAGGGATGTCGCACTGCTCGATCAGCGCCTTTTCGATCTCGAAGCACTCAGGTGCCTTGATGTCTTCCAGGTTGATGCCGCCGAAGGTGATGGAGATGCGTCGCACGGTGTCGATGAAGGCCTGCGGGCTTTCAGAATCGACTTCGATATCGAACACATCGATACCGGCAAAGCGCTTGAACAGCACGCCTTTGCCTTCCATGACCGGCTTGGACGCGAGAGGCCCGAGGTTACCCAGACCCAGAATCGCGGTGCCATCAGAGATGACCGCTACCAGGTTGCCCTTGCCGGTGTACTTGTAGGCAAGTTCCGGATCGCGACCGATTTCGCGGACCGGCTCAGCCACACCCGGGCTGTAGGCCAGCGACAGATCGCGAGCGGTAGCAGTGGCTTTGGTGAGCTCGACGCTGAGTTTCCCCGGACGGGGATGAGCGTGATATTCGAGAGCGGCAGTTTTCAAATCTGACATGGGGGCATTCCGCTTTTTTGCTGTTGGACAGACGGACCGCCGAGCATACGCAAGTCATAAAGTCCTAACAAGACTGGCGGGTCACCTGTGTCAAGAGGCCGCATCTACGACTTTCAGCGTAGAGCCGCAGAACATAAGGCCTGGAGCGGCAACAATCCTCAGCAAAAATGTCTACAATTTATTTATTAACTGTATCCAACATTGCAGGGTGAGTGATCGACATCATCCAGCGCGGTTGACCTGATTTCAGACCGCCCCGACGCGAACGATCGAACACCCAGCCACGGGCTTCGATTCGCTGCCCCTTCAAGCGCTGCAGCGCGGCAGTGTCGAACTGGCCGAGCAGCTTGGGCGCAATGCGCAGCACCAACGAATCGCCGAATTCGATCCACAGGCCGCCGCCATTGCGCTGCACGCTGGTCACGCGCCCGCTGACCAGCGCGAACCCGCCGGTACTGATCTGCTCGGCCGGTTGAACCGGCGAATTGCGCCACAGACCCAGGCCGGCCCGTCGAGCTGACTGCTCTGCGACCTGCTGGCAGCTGACCAGCGCAACGTTCGGGGAAACCGCGACGAGATAGCCAAGGCCCTCGGCAAGGAGTTGCGCCTCAAGGTTGGCGCCATCACGGCCATAGACGTTAGCGAGAGTACGGCCGTAATGATCGGTCGGCTCTTCACCCACGCGCAGCCTGACCTGCCCATCACTGGCATCGATCAACGCCTGCAAACGACGCTTCGCCACATCTGCAAACGGCTGGGCTGACTGACCCTTTTTGCCGGTTTCCGGCGTATTGAGGCCAATCATGCGAACGCTGCGACCATCGCTCAGGCGCACCGTGTCGCCATCGACCACGCGCTGCACCTGAGCCACAGGCAGCGACGGCGGCGCAGGGCACAAGGCCTGGGCCGTCGAAAGCCAAATCGCAGCCATAAAAAAGGCGCCCGCGAGGGACGCCTTCTTAAGCAGCCTGGAGAAACGCATCGGCGACTCCAGAACGGCCAACCTTACTCTGCAGCAGCAGGAGCTTTGGTAGGACCGAACGCACCGAAACGCGACTTGAACTTGTCGACACGACCGCCGACGTCCAGAGTTTTTTGCTTACCGGTGTAGAACGGGTGGCACTCGTTGCACACGTCCAGGCTCAGAGGCTTGGCCAGTGTGGAACGGGTTTTGATGACATTGCCGCAGCTGCAGGTTGCGTCAATGGCTTCGTAAACTGGATGGATATCAGCTTTCATGGGTATTTCCTCAGGCTATCGTGCCGCCACCCAACACTATTGTTGAATACCGCACGGAATTAGGCCGCGCATATTAACAGACAACGCCAATCACGCAAGGGAACGTTCACGCCGGTCGTCTGCTAAGATCGCGCCCTTCGTCATACTCCGTAACAGGATATCCCCCGCGTGCCCGACGCCATCTTGCGCCTCGCCCTGCCCTCGCCGCTGCGTCGCCTGTTCGACTACCTTGCCCCTGCAGGTGTGGCGCGCAGTACGTTGCAGCCGGGGATGCGCCTGCGCGTGCCATTTGGCCGTCGGGAAATGATCGGCGTGCTGGTGGAAGTCGTCGATCACAGCGACGTGCCGGCCGACAAGCTCAAGCCAGCCATTGCTGTGCTGGATGCCGAACCGCCGTTGCCGCCCGCACTGTTCAAGTTGTGCCTGTGGACGGCCCAGTATTACCAGCACAGCCTGGGCGACACGCTCAGTTGGGCGTTGCCAGTGTTGCTGCGTCAGGGCGAGCCGGCGGAAGCGCGGCAGGAGCGTTTCTGGCACGCGGCACCAGATGCCAGCGTCGATGACCCGCGCATCGCCCGGGCGCCGAAACAAAAGGAAGCGCTGCGCACCCTGGCCCAGCACCCCCACGGCGTGGCTCACCAGTTGCTGAGCAAGCTGATGCTCAACCGGGACAGCCTGAATCTGCTGCTCGCCAAGGGGCTGGTGACCGTCGAGGTGCGCGGTCATGGGCCGGTCGAGCGGCACGAGCACTGGCTGGCGCAGCCGGAACTGCCGCTCAACACTGAGCAGCGGGCCGCCTATGAAGCCATCCGCTCGGGTTTCGGCAGCTTTCATGCCTCACTGCTGGCGGGTGTCACCGGCAGCGGCAAGACCGAGGTGTATCTGCAGCTCATCCGCGAAACGCTGGAAGCGGGCAAGCAGGCGCTGGTGCTGATTCCGGAAATCAACCTGGGTCCGCAGACCCTGGCGCGCTTCGAGCAGCGTTTCAACGCGCGCATCGCGCTGCTGCATTCGGCAGTCAATGATCGCGACCGGCTGGACGCCTGGCTGGCGGCGCGCGATGGCGAAGCCGACATCATCATCGGCACCCGCTCGGCGCTGTTCACCCCGATGAAAAACCCCGGGCTGATCATCATCGACGAGGAGCACGACGGCTCCTATAAACAGCAGGAAGGCCTGCGCTATCACGCCCGGGATCTGGCGCTGGTGAGGGCGCATCAGGAGGACATCCCGATCGTCCTCGGCTCGGCGACGCCTTCGCTGGAAAGTCTGCACAACGCCCACACCGGTCGATACGCGCTCCTGCGTCTGAATCAGCGCGCGGGTGGTGCTCAGCAACCCCGCTTCCTGCGCCTGGATGTCAAAAGCCGCCCCCTCGACAGCGGCATCTCGGGCCCGATGCAGCAAGCCATCGGTCAGACTCTGGCGGCGGGCCAGCAAGTGCTGGTGTTCCTCAACCGGCGAGGCTTTGCCCCGACGCTGCTGTGTCACGACTGTGGCTGGCTGTCGGAATGCCCTCGCTGTGACGCCCGCATGACCGTGCACCAGCGCTCGGGCGAGCTGCGTTGTCACCATTGCGGCCATGTCGAACGGGTGCCACGCAATTGCCCGGCGTGCGGCAAGGTCGATCTGCGCCCGGTGGGTGCGGGGACCGAGCGTGCCGAGGAGCGGCTGGCGATTCTGTTTCCCGACTACCCGGTGCTGCGCGTTGATCGCGACAGCACTTCGCGCAAGGACGCGATGAATCAGCTCTTCGCGACCATCCAGAAAGGCCAGCCCTGCATTCTGGTGGGCACGCAAATGCTCGCCAAAGGGCACCATTTCCCGCGCGTGACGCTGGTGTCGATTCTCGATGCCGATGGCGGGCTGTTCTCCGGCGACTTCCGCGCCAGCGAGCGCATGGCGCAATTGATTGTGCAGGTCGCAGGCAGAGCCGGGCGCGCCGAAGAGCCGGGCAAGGTGATCATCCAGACTCACCTGGCCGACCATCCTTTGTTGATTCAACTGACCGAACAGGGCTATTTCGCGTTTGCCGAGCAGGCCTTGAGCGAACGTCGCGCCGCCGGGCTGCCGCCGTTTTCGCACCTGGCGCTGTTGCGCGCCGAAGCGCACAAGCCGGGTCACGCCGAGGGTTTTCTCGACGAAGCCTGCACCGAAGCCGAGCGCTTGCTGAAAGACATGGCGCTGGGCGGCATTGAGCTGCTGGGCCCGGTTCCGGCACCGATGGAACGACGCGCCGGGCGCTATCGCGCTCAGTTGCTGGTCCAGGCCAACGCCCGCGCGCCGCTGCACAAGCTGCTCGCGACCTGGTTGCTGACACTGGAAAACATGCCCAGCGGGCGCCAGGTCAGATGGTCGCTGGACGTGGATCCGGTGGACCTTTATTGATTCGCATCGGTTGACCGCGCATCCAGCGCGGTTGGCAAGGTGGCCCCGGCCACGGATAATGCCCAGTTTTTCCACCCGCGCATCCAGGCGCGGCCGCGCTTGCGGTCGAAAGAGAGCACCATGAAAGACACCATTCGCCAGCTGATTCAACAAGCTCTGAGCCAACTCGTCACCGATGGCGTCTTGCCGGAAGGGCTGACGCCGGCGATTCAGGTGGAGAACGCCAAGGACAAGAAAAACGGCGACTTCGCCAGCAATATCGCCATGATGCTGGCCAAGCCTGCGGGCATGAAGCCGCGTGACCTGGCCGAGAAAATCGTCGCCGCGTTGCCCGCGGACGAGCAGATCACCCAGGTCGACATCGCCGGCCCCGGTTTCCTCAATTTCTTCCAGAACACCCAGGCCCTGGCTTCGCGCCTCGACGAAGCTCTCGCCGACGCGACCTTGTCCGTGCGCAAGAACGGCCCTGCTCAACGCGTTGTGGTCGACCTGTCTGCGCCGAATCTGGCCAAAGAGATGCACGTCGGCCACTTGCGCTCGACCATCATTGGCGACGGCGTGGCCAGCGTCCTTGAGTTTCTTGGCGACACCGTGATCCGTCAGAACCACGTCGGCGATTGGGGCACTCAGTTCGGCATGCTGCTGGCCTATCTGCAGGAAACCCCGGCGACCAGCGATGAGCTGGCTGACCTCGAAAACTTCTATCGCGCCGCCAAGGGCCGTTTCGACGAGTCCGAAGAGTTCGCCGAGCGCGCACGTGGGCTGGTGGTCAAGCTGCAAGCCGGCGACGCCGAGTGCCTGAGCCTGTGGACGCGCTTCAAAGACATCTCGCTGTCCCACTGCCAGGAAGTGTACGAGCGCCTGAACGTCAAACTCACGCCGAAGGACGTCATGGGCGAGAGCGCCTACAACGACGACCTCGCCAATGTCGTCGCCGACCTGAAGAAGGCCGGACTGCTGGTCGAGAGCAACGGCGCGCAGTGTGTGTTTCTTGAAGAATTCAAAACCGCTGAAGGCACGCCGCTGCCGGTGATCGTGCAAAAGGCCGGTGGCGGTTATCTCTATGCCACCACCGACCTCGCCGCCATTCGCTACCGCAGCAACGTACTGAAAGCCGATCGCGCGCTGTATTTCGTCGATCAGCGTCAGGCGCTGCACTTCCAGCAGGTCTTCGAAGTGGCGCGCCGCGCAGGCTTCGTCACCAACGGCATGCAGATGGAGCACATGGGCTTTGGCACCATGAACGGCGCCGATGGCCGTCCGTTCAAGACCCGCGATGGCGGCACGGTCAAGCTGGTCGACCTGCTCGATGAAGCCGAAGAGCGCGCCTATACGCTGGTCAAAGAGAAAAACCCGGACGTCGCCGAAGACGAGTTGCGCTCGATCGCCAAGGCCGTGGGCATCAGCGCGGTGAAATACGCGGACCTGTCCAAGCATCGCGCCAGCGACTACAGCTTCAACTTCGACCAGATGCTCAGCTTCGAAGGCAACACCGCGCCTTATCTGCTGTACGCCTACACCCGCGTGGCCGGCGTGTTCCGCAAGCTCGAAGAAAAGGGCGAAAGCTTCAACGCGAGCGAGGGCCAAATCATCCTGGACGCCGCCCAGGAGCAAGACCTGGCCGCGCGCCTGGCGCAGTTCGGTGAGACCGTGAACACCGTTGCTGACAAGGGCACACCTCACGTGCTCTGCGCGTATCTGTATGACCTCGCCGGCCTGTTCTCCAGTTTCTACGAGAACTGCCCGATCCTGGCGGCGGAAAACCCTGAACAACAGCAAAGCCGTCTGCGCCTCGCCGCCCTGACCGGTCGCACCCTCAAGCAAGGCCTGCAGTTGCTGGGTCTGGACACTCTGGAGCGTATGTAAGTTGGCCGTTAAAAAGAAACCTGCTCCCAAGCGCGGCGCCAGCCGGTATCAGGCACCCGCCAAGAAGCCGATTCCGGGCTGGGTGTGGATGGCGATCGGCCTGACCGTCGGCGCGTTCGTTGTTTTCCTGATGAAGCTCGAACCCGGCAGCGGCGACGACATCAAGCGCGTCAAGGCTGAAGCCAAGGCCGCGAAGATTGCCGAAGCAAACAAGACGCCGCCCAGCCCGACCGCGCCTGTGAAGCCGAAATACGACTTCTACACGCTGTTGCCTGAGTCGGAAGTCATCGTGCCGAACGAAGCAGTGCCGGAGAAGACGCCACCGGTCGTTGCGCCAAGCACGCCGGTTACGCCTGAAGTGGCCGCGAAGATCGACACCGCTCGCGCCCAGGCGGCGCTCAGCGGTCTGACGCCACCGCCAGCGCCTCCGGTGACCAAGCCGGCGGCGGTGACGACGTTCTTCCTGCAAGCGGGCTCGTTCCGCAAGCAGGCCGACGCCGAGAAGGTGCGCGCGCAAATCATTCTGCTGGGGCAAACGTCGACTGTGGAGTCAGGCACGGTGAAGGATGAAACCTGGTACCGCGTGCTGGTCGGCCCGTTCAGCAACCGCGAACAGCTGACCACAGCGCAGAAGCAGTTGGCAGGTGGCGGTTTCAGCAACCTGCTGCTGCAACAGCGCCAGGCTCGCTAAGGCACTGCCACCCGCCGCAGGGCAAAAAATTGGTCCCGCTCCACGCGGGGGCGATCAGTTGTAGGAGTGAGCTTGCTCGCGATGAAATCGGCACATCCAACATAATGGGTGCCTGACTGACCGCAATCGCGAGCAAGCTCACTCCTACACAAACTTGAAGCAACCTGACGCACCACCATTCATCCCTCCACCCACTCAACGGTTGAAATACCCGCCCCCACCCCCATATGAGTTTCCATCAGGGCATTTTCGCCCCGCAGCGTGGAGACTCTCCCCTTGACCACCATCGTTTCAGTGCGCCGCCAAGGCAAAGTCGTCATGGCCGGTGACGGCCAGGTTTCCCTGGGCAATACCGTCATGAAAGGCAACGCCAAGAAAGTCCGGCGCCTTTACCACGGCCAGGTCATCGCCGGTTTCGCAGGCGCCACCGCTGACGCCTTCACCCTGTTCGAGCGTTTCGAAGCCCAACTGGAAAAACACCAGGGTCACCTCATTCGCGCCGCCGTAGAGCTGGCGAAAGAATGGCGTACCGACCGCTCCCTGAGCCGCCTTGAAGCCATGCTGGCCGTTGCCAACAAGGACGCTTCGCTGATCATTACCGGTAACGGTGACGTCGTTGAGCCCGAAGACGGCCTGATCGCCATGGGTTCCGGCGGCGCCTTCGCCCAGGCCGCTGCCCGCGCATTGCTGCTGAAGACCGAACTCTCTGCCCGTGAAATCGCCGAAACCGCCCTGCACATTGCCGGCGACATCTGCGTCTTCACCAACCACAACATCACCATTGAGGAGCAGGACCTCGCCGAGTAAGCCTGAGGTGCTGGCCGCCATTCATCGCGGCCTGCCCGACTTGCCATCTGCCGAGGACCGTTGAAAACCATGTCCATGACTCCCCGTGAAATCGTCCACGAACTCAATCGCCATATCATCGGCCAGGACGATGCCAAACGCGCCGTCGCCATCGCGCTGCGTAATCGCTGGCGCCGGATGCAGTTACCCGAAGAGCTGCGCGTCGAAGTCACCCCGAAGAACATCCTGATGATCGGCCCGACCGGCGTCGGTAAAACCGAAATCGCCCGTCGTCTGGCGAAACTCGCCAACGCGCCGTTCATCAAGGTCGAAGCGACCAAATTCACCGAAGTCGGCTACGTAGGCCGCGACGTCGAGTCGATCATCCGTGATCTCGCCGACGCCGCGATGAAGCTGCTGCGTGAACAGGAAATCACCAAGGTTCGCCACCGCGCCGAAGACGCCGCCGAAGACCGCATTCTCGACGCCCTGCTGCCACCGGCACGCGCGGGCTTCAACGAAGATGCGTCGTCGGGCAGCGATTCCAACACCCGCCAGCTGTTCCGCAAGCGTCTGCGCGAAGGCCAGCTGGACGACAAGGAAATCGAGATCGAGGTTGCCGAGATGGGCGGCGTCGACATTTCCGCGCCGCCGGGCATGGAAGAGATGACCAACCAGTTGCAAAGCCTGTTTGCCAACATGGGCAAGGGCAAGAAGAAGAGCCGCAAGCTGAAAGTCAAAGACGCGCTGAAGATGGTTCGCGATGAAGAAGCGGGCCGTCTGGTCAACGACGAAGAACTGAAAGCCAAGGCGCTGGAAGCCGTCGAGCAGCATGGCATCGTGTTCATCGACGAGATCGACAAAGTGGCCAAGCGCGGCAACGTTGGCGGCGCCGATGTATCCCGCGAAGGCGTGCAGCGCGACTTGCTGCCCCTGATCGAAGGCTGCACCGTCAACACCAAGCTGGGCATGGTCAAGACCGATCACATCCTGTTCATCGCTTCCGGTGCATTTCACCTGAGCAAGCCAAGCGATCTGGTGCCTGAGCTGCAGGGTCGTCTGCCGATTCGTGTCGAGCTGAAAGCGCTGAGCCCGCAGGATTTCGAACGCATCCTGACCGAACCCCATGCGTCGCTGACCGAGCAATACCGCGAGCTGCTGAAGACCGAAGGCCTGAACATTGCGTTCCTGCCGGATGGCATCAAGCGCCTGGCCGAGATTGCCTGGCAGGTCAACGAGAAAACCGAGAACATCGGTGCGCGTCGCTTGCACACGCTGCTTGAGCGGTTGCTGGAAGAGGTTTCTTTCAGTGCCGGCGACCTGGCAGGCGCGCAGGATGGTGGGACGATCCAGATCGACGCTGAATACGTGAACAGTCACCTGGGTGAGCTGGCGGAAGACGAAGATCTGTCGCGCTATATCCTTTAAAGCAGCTGCAAGCGGTTAGCTTCAAGCGGCAAGCAGATTTCACTGGCTGCACGAATCTGCTTCGCTTGAAGCTTGTAGCTTGTAGCTTGTAGCTTGTAGCTTGTAGCTTGTAGCTGAGATTACCTCTATGACCCGCATCCCCACCGCTATCCAGCTGCACAAAGCCTCGAAAGTCCTCAGCCTGAAATACGGGTCGGATGAGGAATACCGCTTGCCGGCGGAGTTCCTGCGGGTGCACTCGCCGTCGGCGGAGGTACAGGGCCATGGCAATCCGATTCTGCAATTCGGCAAGCTGGGCGTCGGACTCACCAAAGTGGAGCCCGCCGGCCAGTACGCGCTGAAGCTGACCTTCGACGACGGTCATGACAGCGGGCTGTTTACCTGGGAATACCTGGAGCAACTGGCGCAACGCCAGACGCAACTGTGGGACGAGTATTTGGCCGAGCTCAAGGCCGCCGGCAAATCCCGCGACCCTTCCGAGCAAGTCATTAGGCTGATGCTATAGCTCGGCTCTCTGGGCTTAGGCCGTCAATACCTTGTCCAGTTGCCGTTCAACTTCGGTCTGAATCGAACCGCTCATGGCCGAGAGGAAGAAGTTGAGGTCGATACTCACCCGCACCCACTCATCTTCGACAGCGACCGTGCCCTTGGCGCCCTTGCCTTCCAGGGCGACGGTATCGCCTGTCCACTCGTGCTCGATGCCGTACTTGTCGGACAGCTTCTGCAGCATGATTTCAGCCTTCTCGCGGGCCTTTTCCTTTCCCAGCGTGTGCTGGCGTTCCACGGTAATTCTGGCCACTGACGGGCTCCTGCTTCGGCTTAAATCGTCGGCGCACTATACCAGCGGCCCGGACCGAAGAAACTGTTGGCCGTGAGCCTTGTCAAGACAAAGCCAGCCCCGACGATTAGAATGGCGCCACTTTATTCCGGCGACAGCGATATGAATGATCCGCGCAAAGGCAGCGATGCCGAACCCATCACCCACTTCGGTTACAAAAACGTACCGGAAAGCCAGAAGGCCGAGAAAGTCGCCGAGGTATTTCACTCCGTCGCGGCCAAATATGACCTGATGAACGACGTCCTGTCTGGCGGCATGCATCGCCTCTGGAAGCGCTTCACCATCGAACTGTCCGGCGTTCGCAGCGGCAACCGCGTGCTCGACATCGCGGGCGGCACTGGCGACCTGGCGAAGAAGTTTTCCCATCTCGTGGGCCCGACCGGCGAAGTCGTACTGGCCGACATTAACGCTTCGATGCTCAAGGTCGGTCGTGACCGCCTGCTGGATCGCGGCGTGGCCGGCAACATCAAGTTCGTCCAGGCCGACGCTGAAAAGCTGCCGTTCCCTGACAACTACTTCGACTGCGTGACCATCGCCTTCGGCCTGCGCAACGTGACCCACAAGGAAGACGCCATCCGCTCCATGCTGCGCGTGCTCAAGCCGGGCGGTCGTTTGCTGGTGCTGGAATTCTCCAAGCCCACCAGCAAAGTCATGTCCAAGATCTACGACGCCTACTCGTTCGCCTTCATGCCGCTGGCCGGCAAGCTGATCACCAACGATTCGGAAAGCTACCGCTATCTGGCGGAGTCGATCCGCATGCACCCTGATCAGGAAACCCTGAAGTCGATGATGGTCCAGGCCGGTTTCGACCGCGTGACCTACCACAACATGACGTCCGGCATCGTCGCGCTGCACCGGGGCATCAAGCCCTGATGCTGATCAACGGCTTGCTCGCCAGTGCCGAGCACGGCATCAATCGTGTGCTGCGCATGGACAGCACCGCCTTGCCACGCCTTGACCGACTGAGCGGCAAGGTCATCGCGATCGAGTGCACCAGCCCGGCGTTTCATCTTCACGTACTGCCCAGCGACGACGGCCTGATGCTGGCGGCGAACTGGGAAGGCGGTGCCGACGTAACCCTGCGCGCCCCCGCTGCGAGCCTGATGCGCCTGGCGATGAGCAATGACAAAAATGCCGTGCTGCACAGCCCGGAAGTCGAGCTGGATGGCGAAAGCGCCGTGCTGCTTGAGCTGGTGGGCGTGCTGCAGGACCTGGACCTCGACTGGGAATACGAGCTGCAACGCTGGCTCGGTCCCGTCGCGGCGCCCCTGATCGGCGGGCACCTGCGCAACAGCGCGCGCTGGACCCGCGACAGCGCAGCCAGCCTCAGCCACAACCTGGCCGAATACCTGGCCGAAGAATCCCGCACGCTGGTCGGCAAACGCGAGGCCGAAGCCCGCTTCGCCGAACTGGATCAGACCAAACAAGACCTGGAACGCCTCGAAGCCCGCTTCGAGCGTCTGGCCCACTCCCTCAAATCCAGCGATAACGCATGAGCCTGCTTGCCGTCCGCCGCCTGTTTCGCATCCAGCGTGTCGTAATCCGTTACCGCCTTGATGATCTGTTGTTCGCCCTGCCCCTGCCGTGGTGGCTGCTGGCCGTGCGTTTTGTACTGCCATGGCGCTGGCTGCCGCGGCGCAAGAACGAACTGAGCCGTGGCGCGCGTCTGCGGCTGGCGTTGCAGGACCTGGGGCCGATTTTCATCAAGTTCGGGCAGCTGCTGTCCACCCGCCGTGACCTGCTGCCTGAAGACGTCGCCGACGAGCTGATGATGCTGCAGGACCGCGTGCCGCCGTTCGACTCTGCCAAAGCCGTTGCGCTGATCGAATCACAGCTGGGCGCGACCATCAGCGAGGTCTTCAGTCGTTTCGACGTGGCCCCGCTGGCTTCGGCGTCTGTCGCTCAAGTCCACGCCGCGCGCCTGAAAACAGGCGAAGAAGTGGTGGTGAAGGTCGTGCGGCCGGGCCTGAAGCCGATCATCGGCTCTGACCTGGCGTGGCTGTTCATCCTGGCGAAGATTGCCGAGCGAGTTTCGGCTGATGCGCGTTTGCTGCACCCGGTGGACGTGGTCGCCGATTACGAAAAAACCATCTACGACGAACTCGACCTGTTGCGCGAGGCGGCCAACTCCAGCCAGCTGCGCCGTAACTTCGAAGGCTCGACCATGCTTTACGTGCCGCAGGTCTATTGGGACTGGTGCCGGCCGAAGGTGTTGGTCATGGAGCGCATCTACGGCGTGCAAGTGACCGATCTGGCAACCCTCGCCGATCAGCGCACCGACATGAAGAAGCTGGCCGAGCGCGGCGTCGAGTTGTTCTTCACCCAAGTCTTCCGTGACAGCTTTTTCCACGCCGACATGCACCCCGGCAACATTTTCGTCAGCACGGTCACGCCATGGGATCCGCAGTACATTGCCATCGACTGCGGCATTGTCGGCAGCCTGACCCCTGAGGATCAGGACTATCTGGCGCGCAACCTGTTTGCGTTCTTCAAGCGTGATTATCGCCGTGTGGCACAGCTGCATATTGACTCGGGCTGGGTGCCGGCCGAGACCAAGCTGAATGAATTCGAAGCGGCCATCCGGACGGTGTGCGAGCCGATTTTCGAGAAGCCGCTGAAGGACATTTCTTTTGGCCAGGTGCTGATGCGCCTGTTCCAGACCGCTCGCCGCTTCAACATGGAAGTGCAGCCGCAACTGGTGCTGCTGCAAAAGACGCTGCTCAACATCGAAGGCCTGGGCCGTCAGCTGTATCCGGAGCTGGATCTCTGGGCGACTGCGCAGCCGTTCCTCGAACGCTGGATGCGCGAACGCGTCAGCCCGAAGACCCTGCTCGGCAATCTGCAGTCCCAGGTCGAACAAATTCCGCATCTGGCGAACATGACCCGGGATTTACTCGAGCGTCTGTCCCAGCCCCATCGCCACGATCCGCCCCCGCCCTATCGGCGCGACGGCGATCATTGGGCCCTTCGCTTGCTCGGCGCTGGCCTGCTGGCCGGCGGCGTACTGTTGGCGATCACCCATACCCAGACCGGCGAAGCACTGAACACCCTGAGCGCCTGGCCTGCCTTGCTGATGCTGGCGGCAGGCGTCTATCTGGTCGTTCGCCGATAGCCATCGGCGCGAGCCGCTGGCACACTAACCCTCCCCTGGAACGGCCGGAGCCGATGATGAAAGACTGGCTGGACGAGATTAAGTGGGACAAGGACGGTCTGGTGCCCGCCATCGCGCAGGACCACAAGACCGGTCGCGTGCTGATGATGGCCTGGATGAACCGCGAAGCCTTGAGCCTGACTGCCAGCGAACAGCGCGCTATCTATTGGTCACGTTCACGTGGCAAGTTGTGGCGAAAGGGCGAAGAATCGGGCCACGTGCAGAAGCTTCATGAACTGCGCCTGGACTGTGATGCCGACGTCATTATCCTGGTGGTCGAGCAAATCGGCGGCATCGCTTGCCATACTGGCCGCGAGAGCTGCTTCTACCGCGTCTACGACGACGCCGGCTGGAAGACCGTGGACCCGGTGCTCAAAGACCCGGATGCCATTTACCAAGCAGGACACTGAACATGACTGATACCTTGTCACGCCTTGCCGAGGTGCTTGAAGCACGCAAGGGCGCGGCTGCCGACTCTTCTTACGTCGCCAGCCTTTATCACAAGGGACTGAACAAGATTCTGGAGAAGGTCGGCGAGGAGTCGGTCGAAACCATAATCGCTGCCAAGGACGCTGCCATCAGCGGTGACTGCAGTGATGTCGTCTACGAAACCGCCGACTTGTGGTTCCACAGCATGGTGATGCTTGCCCAGTTGGGCCAACACCCGCAAGCCGTGCTCGATGAGCTGGACCGCCGCTTCGGCCTGTCCGGACACGCCGAGAAAGCGTCTCGCTCGGCGGAATAAACACCTGGGCTGCGGCCCGAAATTTCTTGTGAGGAACGCGTCATGGGCATTTTTGACTGGAAACACTGGATCGTCATTCTTGTGGTTGTCGTGCTGGTGTTCGGCACCAAGAAACTCAAGAACCTGGGGACTGACGTGGGTGAGTCGATCAAGGGCTTTCGCAAAGCCATGAATGACGACGACAAGCATCCGGAAGAGCCATCGGTGCAGCCGCCGGTTCAACCACAGCCGACCGCGCAGCCTGTGCCTCCGACTCAGCCGCTGCACCAGCCGCACACCATCGACGCTCAGGCACAACGAGTCGAAGACCCCCTCCGCAAAGACTAGGTCGTGACGCATGTTTGGTATCAGCTTTTCTGAACTGCTGCTGGTCGGCCTCGTTGCCCTGCTGGTGCTGGGCCCCGAGCGTCTGCCGGGCGCAGCACGGACGGCCGGGCTCTGGATCGGCCGCCTGAAACGCAGCTTCAATGCGATCAAACAGGAAGTTGAGCGCGAAATCGGCGCTGACGAAATTCGGCGTCAGCTGCACAACGAGCACATTCTTTCGCTGGAAGAAGAAGCCCGCAAAATCATGCAGCCGCAGCAACCGCCTGCTGCGCCGGTCGCCCCGGCGGCGACTGTTGCGCCAGCGCCGGCCGAACCTGCTGCCGATACGCCGGTTTCACCGGCTCCGGCCTCTACAGCGCCGGTTATAGGTGCCGCATCTCTGGCACAGAGCGCGGACATTGGTCCGGCCGCTCCGGCTGAAAGTGCGTCGGTCACACCGCCGCCTGCTCACGTCGGGCCTGCCGCGCCTGCTGCACCAGAATCCGCATCTGCACCTGCACCCGCGCCCGTCATCACCCCCGCAACAGCGGTGCAAAGTGCGCCTTCTGCCAACGATTCGTCACTGCCACCACGAGCCCCATGAGCGAAATTCCGGAAAATGACCAGCAAATGCCGCTGGTCTCGCACCTGACAGAACTGCGCTCGCGACTGCTGCGCTGTGTGCTGGCGATCTTCGTGATCTTCGGCGCGCTGTTCTACTTCACCCAGAAGATCTACACCTTCGTCTCTGCCCCGCTGCGCAAGTTTCTGCCTGACGGCGCCACGATGATCGCGACCGATGTGGCCTCGCCGTTCATTACGCCGTTCAAGCTGACGATGATGGTGGCGCTGTTCCTGGCGATGCCGGTGATTCTGTATCAGATCTGGGGCTTCATCGCGCCGGGGCTGTACAAGCATGAAAAACGCGTGGCAGTGCCGCTGTTGATCTCCAGCATCATCCTGTTCTATGCCGGGATGGCATTTGCCTACTTTCTGGTCTTCCCGCTGATTTTCCACTTTTTCGCCAGCGTTACCCCGGAAGGCGTGTCGATGATGACGGACATCGCCAGCTACCTGGACTTCGTCATGACGCTGTTCCTGGCGTTTGGTGTGGCGTTCGAGATCCCGGTGGCGGTTGTGCTGCTGGTGTGGATCGGCATCGTCGACGTCAAATACCTGAAGAAGATTCGTCCGTACGTGGTGATCGGTTGCTTCGTGGTCGGCATGATCCTCACCCCGCCGGACATCTTTTCGCAGACCCTGCTGGCTGTGCCGATGTGGCTGCTGTTTGAAATCGGCGTGTTGTGCAGTTCGATGATCACCAAGCGCGGCGATCATGAAGACGACGAAAAAGCCGAAGACGAACAGAGCCAACCGCCAGCGACCCAGCCATGAACCTGCTGTTGCTTGAGGACGCCGACTTTATCGCGGCGGACCGGGTTGTGCTGCGTGATCGGCGCCTCAAGCACATGCAGGAAGTGCATCGCAGCGAAGTGGGCGACAGCCTGCGGGTCGGTCGTGTGAGCGGACTGCTGGGCAATGCGCAACTGCTGCGGCTGGAAGCGCGGGAAGCCGAGCTGTCAGTGAGCTTCGAGCACGCCCCGCCGGCCAAACTCCCTCTGACGCTGATCCTGGCACTGCCCCGCCCGAAGATGCTGCGCCGCGTGTTTCAGACCGTAGCGACGATGGGGGTGCCCAAGGTCATCCTGGTCAACAGCTACCGCGTCGAAAAAAGCTTCTGGCAGACGCCTTTTCTGGAGCCTGCGGCCATCCGCGAACAGTTGATTCTCGGGCTGGAACAGGCCCGGGACAGCGTGCTGCCGGAGATCATCATCGAGAAGCGTTTCAAGCCCTTCGTTGAGGACCGACTGCCCGCCATTGTGGACGGAACGTTGGGGTTGGTCGGTCATCCGGGTGACTTCCCCGCCTGCCCGCGTGCGGTTGAGCAGCCTGTCACCCTGGCGATCGGCCCTGAAGGTGGCTGGATTCCCTACGAAGTTGATTTGCTGCAGGCCTCGGGCCTGACTCCAGTCCAGCTGGGCGCGCGGATCCTGCGCGTCGAAACCGCCGTCACCGCGCTGCTCGCCCGATTGTTCTAGGGCCCGCGCACATCGAACATGGGGACACCCGTTTCCCCGCAGACGCAAAACCTGTGGGGAGCGAGCTTGCTCGCGAAGGGGCCGATACATCCGCTAAATATCCGGCGTTTGAAATGCAGTCTTCGTGAGCAAGCTCACTCCCACAAGTCCTGCGTTTGCTGCTCGACAGCGCGGTGTCAGAACACAGACCTGCGCTCAGATCACATGGCGACACCGATCTCCCCGCCGACGAAGACCCCGTGGGAGGAGCTTGCTCGCGAAGACGCCGATACATCCGCTAAATATCCGGCGCTTGAAATGCAGTCTTCGTGAGCAAGCTCACTCCCACAAGTCCTGTGTTTGCNATCGAGACACCGATTTCCCCGCAGACTGATAACCCGTGGGAGCGAGCTTGCTCGCGAAGGGGCCGATACATCCGCTAAATATCCGGCGTTTGAAATGCAGTCTTCGTGAGCAAGCTCACTCCCACAAGTCCTGTGTTTGCTGCTCGACAGCGCGGTGTCAAAACACAGACCCGCGCTCAGAGCACATGGCGACACCGATTTCCCCGCAGACTGATAACCCGTGGGAGCGAGCTTGCTCGCGAAGGGGCCGATACATCCGCTAAATATCCGGCGCTTGAAATGCGGTCTTCGTGAGCAAGCTCACTCCCACAAGTCCTGTGTTTGCTGTTCGACAGCGCGGTGTCAAAACACAGGCCCGCGCTCAGAGCACATGGCGACACCGATCTCCCCGCCGACTGATAACCCGTGGGAGCGAGCTTGCTCGCGAAGGCTCACTGTCAGTCACCCGACAACGTTGCTGACTGTCCCGGCCTCTTCCTGAGCAAGCTCAGTCCCACATGGGCAGTGTTGGCTGGCTGAATTACGCGGTGTCAGAGCGATGGGGAATTTTCCATCCAACACCCCCACTCCCTCTTCATCACCCCACGCTTCAGTTCGTCACGCAGCGGCCGATGTACAGGCGTCCATAACTACAATTCGCAGGAATCATCATGTCTCGCTGGTTTACCCAACGCCTTGGAAATATGAGCGTCAGCCTCAAACTGGGTATCGGTTTCGGCCTGGTGCTATTGCTGACGCTGCTCATCACGGCGACGGGGTGGTCTAGCGTGAAGGCGTTGATCGAGCGCGGCGACAAGCTGGGGATGATCTCGCAGATCAGTGAGCGGACGATGGATCTGCGCACGGCACGCATGGTGTATGAAACCCAATACACCGCTGAAGCCGCGACGGCTGTCATGACCGCGCTGGACAATCTCGACGCCGACCTGAAAACCGCGCAGAGCATGGTCAAAGGTGTCGGCGATCTCAAACTGATGGACGCTCAGGCTCAGGCCGCGGGCGAATACCGCCGCGCCTTTGGCGACATGACCAAAGCCATCCAGACCCGCGAAGCGAGCCGAACCAATCTGGGAACTACGGCCGACGCAGCTGTAGATGTCGTCAAAAAGATCGAAGAAGCGTTGATCCAGCACGACAACATCCTGCAATTCAACAGCGCGGTGGATGTCAGCAAACAGATTCAGCAGGCACGCTTCCAGGTGCGCGGTTACACCTTCAGCGGCAAAGCGGATTTCGAGAAGAACGCCACCGCCGCCATCGACGAAGCCATCGTCGGAGTGAACACGCTGGCCGGGGACGTTTCCTCCCAATACATCCCGCAGCTGCAAAAGGCCAACCTGGCGCTCAAAGGCTACCGCGACGCTGTCGGCCAGTACCGTGACGCACAACTGGTCAGCGTTCAGGCCCTGGCCAAAATGACCGAGCTGGGCCAGCAGCTGCTGGACAACAGCGAACAATTGAACAGTTCGCAAAACGCCAAGCGTGATGCAGACACTCGTCAGGCCCAATCGACTCTTGGCATCGCTACGATAGTGGCCCTGATCCTCGGTGTTCTCGCCGCCTGGATCATCACACGACAAATCACAGTGCCGCTGGGCCAGACACTCGTTGCGGTCGAGCGCGTGGCGTCAGGTGATCTGACCCACAACTTGAGCGTCGACCGCCGCGATGAGCTGGGTCAGTTGCAGGGCAGCATCCAGCGCATGACCGTGGAGCTTCGTCAGTTGATCAGCGGCATCGGCGAAGGTGTGACTCAGATCGCCAGCGCCGCCGAAGAGCTATCGGCGGTTACCGAACAGACCAGCGCCGGCGTCAACAGCCAGAAGGTCGAGACTGACCAGGTAGCGACGGCGATGCACGAGATGACCGCCACGGTGCAGGAAGTCGCCCGTAACGCCGAAGAAGCGTCCGAGGCCGCCGTAGCTGCCGACCTCCAGGCGCGCGAAGGCGACAAGGTGGTCAACGAGGCCATCGCCCAGATCGAGCTTCTCGCCACCGAAGTCGGTCACTCCACCGAGGCCATGGCCGAGCTCAAGCGCGAGAGCGACAAGATCGGCAGCGTCCTCGACGTGATCAAGTCCGTCGCACAGCAAACCAACCTCCTCGCCCTGAACGCCGCTATCGAGGCTGCGCGGGCGGGCGAGGCTGGTCGCGGATTTGCTGTCGTGGCGGACGAAGTGCGTAGCCTGGCGCAGCGCACTCAGAAATCCACTGAAGAGATCGAGGAACTGATTTCCGGCCTGCAGAACGGTACGCGGCAGGTGGCGACGATCATGGACAACAGCCGCGAGCTCACTGTCAGCAGCGTAGAGCTGACCCGCCGCGCCGGCACCTCCCTGGAAAGCATCACCCGCACCGTGTCTGCGATTCAATCCATGAACCAGCAGATCGCTGCCGCGGCCGAGGAGCAAAGCGCCACCGCCGAAGAGATCAACCGCAGTGTGCTCAACGTGCGCGATGTATCGGAACAGACCTCGGCCGCGAGCGAGGAAACTGCCGCATCGAGCGTCGAACTGGCGCGACTGGGCAGCCATCTGCAAGCGCTGGTGGGTCGCTTCCGGGTCTGATTCAGTTGCCTGATCCGCACCCGTCTCAGTAACGCACCTGCCGCAAAACCTCCGATCAGGGGTGGAATCTGTGACACGCGTCACCCCTTCCCGCCCCTCGGAAATCTCCTACGACCTGATCAGGTCACGCCTCCGCTTGCCCTGCCGATGCGCGTTTATCGCTCATCCGCAGGAGACGCATCATGCTGCAAGGCATCAACCGGACGCTGGCTAACACCAGCGTCAAACTCAAACTCTCGCTGGGCTTCGGCCTGGTTTTGCTTCTGACCCTGGCCATCACGCTGACCGGCTGGCATGGGCTCGACACCATGATCGAGCGCTCGGAGTCATTGACCTCCATCGCCCAGCTCAACGCGATGACCAAGGACCTGCGCGCCGAGCGCATTGTCTTTCGGGTCGAAAACACCGCTGACAGCGCCTCGCGCGTCGTTACCCGCATCAATGAGATCGAAGCGCATCTGGTGCTCCTGCGTGATAACGCCCCACCTGCCGACATCCTCACGTTGCTCAACGGGCAAAGCGACACCGTGCGGGCCCTCGAAGCCACCTTCGCCGATCTGGCCAAGCTGTTGAGTGCGCGGGCAGATTCCCGCGCGCAACTGGCCGTTCTGTCTGAAGAGGCGATCACGTCCATTGGCCAGGTGGAAAGCGAAGTCTTGAAGGCCGTGAGTCAGGAGCAGGACAGCAGCGAGCGGCTGGGGGAGTTCACCAACATCCAGCAATTGCGCGGCCAGGTGCAGAACGCCCGTTACGAAGTCCAGGCGTACGTGTTCAGCGGTAAGGAGTCCTACGAGGTCGCCGCCATTACCGCCATCGACGAAGCGCTGAAGGAAGTCGAACAAATTGCCACCGACCAGGCCGATGGCAATGTCAGTGAATTGCTCAACGCCCGTAAGACGCTGCTCAAGTACCGCGAGCACATGGGCCAGTTCAAGGACCTCCAGGTCAAGGTTGAAGCGGCCCAGGAGTCCATGGAGGCGCTCAGCGAGAATCTGCTGACATCAACCGGGGAGATCACTGCGCTGCAAGGCCAGCGGCGTGATGCCGAAGCCACTCAGTCGCGGCAGACGCTCAGTGGCGTGGCCGGGTTGGCGATGCTGCTTGGCCTGCTGGCCGCCTGGCTGATCACCCAGCAGATCATCGCGCCGCTACGGCTGACCTTGAGCGCCGCCGCGCGCATCGCCAAGGGTGATCTGAGTCAGGACCTGGAAATCGGCCGTCGCGACGAAATGGGCATGCTCCAGCGCAGCATGCAGGACATGACCCTGAGCCTGCGGCAACTCATCAGCGGCATCAGCGACGGCGTGACCCAGATCGCCAGCGCGGCGGAGCAATTGTCGGCCGTCACTGCGCAGACCAGCGTGGGCGTCACCAGCCAGAAAGACGAAACGGACTGCGTCGCCACGGCGATGAACCAGATGACCTCGACCGTGATGGAAGTGGCCCGCAATGCCGAAGAAGCCAGCGAAGCCGCACGGCATGCGGATCAGCAGGCGCGGGACGGCGACAAGGTGGTCAACGACGCTATCGCGCAGATCGAGCGCCTCGCGGTGGAGGTCGAGAACTCAACCCAAGCCATGGGCAAGCTGAAACTGGAGAGCGACAAGATCGGCGGGGTGCTCGACGTGATCAAGTCAGTGTCGCAGCAGACCAATCTGCTCGCCTTGAACGCCGCAATCGAGGCGGCCCGGGCAGGCGAAGCGGGACGCGGGTTCGCGGTGGTGGCCGATGAGGTTCGCGGCCTGGCGCAGCGCACTCAGGAATCCACCGAAGAAATCGAAGTACTCATCGCGGCGCTGCAAAGTGGCACCCAGCAGGTGGTGATGACCCTTGATGCCAGCCGAACACTGACCGACAGCAGCGTCGAGCTGAGTCGTCAGGCCGGCGATGCCCTGGGACACATCACACGCCCGGTGTCGACGATTCAGACGATGAACCAGCAGATCGCTGCCGCGGGCGAGGAGCAGAGCAGCGTGGCGGAGCAGATCAACCGCAGCGTGCTGAACGTGCGGGATGTGTCCGAGCAAACCGCCGCGTCCAGCGAAGAGACCGCTGCCTCCAGCATCGAACTGGCGCGGCTGGGGGTGCAGTTGCAGGAGATGGTCGGGAAATTTCGGGTGAGTTGAGGCGAAACGGGGAAGCGCCAACACCGATCCCCAAACAAAAACGCCGCCGAAGATTGGCTCTTCGGCGGCGTTTTGTTTAGCGGGTCAATCAGGCGTTGACGAGGGTCGCGTCGTTCACATGGGTCGCTGGCTGCAGAGGCAGCAGCGGCGCATGAGGATCGGCTTCGACCGAGGCGCGCCAGGCATTGAGCCACGCAGAATTGCCTTCGCTCCAGACCAGTTCGTGCAACCGAGCCAGTGCAACCGGATCGCTCAGCAATTGCAGGCGCTCATGGTTGTTCAGGAGTTCAGGGCCACCCTTGATCGCATGACGCACACGCTCGACACGCATCCACTCGATCGGCTCGGCTTCGCGATGGCGAGAGGTCGCCAGCGCACAGGCCAAGGCGTTCTGCTGCGGATCAACCACGGCGCGAACAAAGCCGTCGTTCAGCGCGTGCCAGCGGTTCTCGTGGGTGTACTTGTCAGTGGACACCAGTTCTTGCGGCGGCGTGTGCTCTTCCGGGATCAGGAACAGCTTATTGTCGCGCGCCTTCAAACCCAGATTCGTGCGGCTGGAAATCACCGACACCGGGATCGACAGCATCAACGAACCCACGATCGGCACCAGCCACCACAGGAAGCTCGGGTTCAGCCAGGCCACCAGCAGCGCCCAGCAAAAGCCCAGCAGCGTCTGCGGCCCGTGACGCTTGACCGCTTCGCTCCACGGCGTCGAGTCATCATCACGCTGCGGTGAGTTCCAGGTCGCTGCCCAGCCCAGGAAAGCGGCCAGTACAAAGCGGGTGTGGAAGATCATGCGCACCGGCGCCAGCAGCATGGAAAACAGCATTTCCAGGAGCATCGACATCGTGACCTTGATACGACCACCAAAGCCGGTCGCACCCTTGGCCCAGATCAGAATCACGCTGAGCAGTTTCGGCAGGAACAACAGCACGACGGTCGTCGAGAACAAGGCGACGGCTTTTTCCGGGTGCCACTGTGGCCACAACGGATACAGCTGACGCGGCTCCATGAAGTAGGTCGGCTCCATCAGCGTGTTCACCGCCAGCAACGCAGTGGACAACACCAGGAAGAAGAACCACAACGGCGCCGACAGATAGGACATCACGCCGGTCAGGAACACCGCACGGTGTACCGGGTGCATGCCTTTCACCAGGAACAGGCGGAAGTTCATCAAGTTACCGTGGCACCAGCGACGGTCACGCTTGAGCTCATCCAGCAGGTTCGGCGGCAGCTCTTCGTAACTGCCCGGCAGGTCGTAGGCAATCCACACGCCCCAGCCGGCACGGCGCATGAGCGCTGCTTCGACGAAGTCGTGGGACAGAATCGCACCGGCGAAGGCGCCCTTCCCGGGCAGCGGCGCCAGGGCGCAATGCTCGATGAATGGCTTCATGCGGATGATCGCGTTGTGACCCCAGTAGTGGGATTCACCCAGCTGCCAGAAGTGCAGGCCGGCCGTGAACAGCGGGCCGTATACGCGAGTCGCGAACTGCTGCATGCGGGCATACAGCGTATCCATGCCCGAAGCACGTGGCGCGGTCTGGATGATACCGGCGTCCGGCGTCGCTTCCATCAGGCGCACGAGGCTGGTCAGGCAGTCGCCACTCATGACCGAGTCAGCGTCAAGCACGACCATGTAGCGGTATTCACCGCCCCAGCGACGGCAGAAGTCATCGAGGTTACCGCTCTTGCGCTTAACGCGACGGCGGCGACGACGATAGAAGATCTTGCCGAAACCGCCGGTCTCACGGCACACGTCCAGCCAGGCTTGTTGCTCGGCCACGCAGATGTCGGTTTCGTTGGAGTCGCTGAGAATGAAGAAGTCGAATCGATCCAGATCGCCCGTGGCCTTGACCGATTCGAACGTCGCCCGCAGACCCGCGAATACGCGAGGCACGTCTTCGTTGCAGATCGGCATGACCAGCGCAGTGCGAGCACCGGCTTCGATCGGCTCATTGCCCGCACTGGCACCGGAAATACGGTACTTGTCGTGGCCAGTGAGCAGTTCGAGGAAGCCCATCAGCGCGGTCCAGAAACCCGCCGATACCCAGCAGAACAAAATGCCGAACAGCAACAGAATGCTGGTCTGCAACGCGTACGGCATGACCTGAACAGCGGTCTGCCACAGAGTCTGATGACTGATTTCGTCGAACGAAACCAGCGACCAGCCCTGGTACGGCAGGATGCCTTTCATGTAGAAGCCGGCGACGATGGTCTGGCCCAGCATGAGAATCAGCAAAATGTAGCGACGGATCGAACCGACGGTGCGCCAGCGCGCCTTCGGCAGATCCCGTGGCAAATCGTCCTTTGGCGGCGGCGGGTTGGATTTCCCGGTCAACCGGCGCCAGCCGCGGTGCAGGATGTTGGTCCGCCACGGCTCCGGCACGACTTTGGTCCGACGAATCGGCGGCGTCGCTTTCAGGACCACGCGGCCGCTGGCGTCGACACTCAGCATCTCGGCTTCGCGCAGTTCATCAGCGGTCGTCAGGGTGAGGCGACGACCCACCGAAGCCTGGGAGGCCTCGGCAGAATCAGCGACGGTCTGCGCCGAAAGGCGTTCGTGCAACTCAGCGAACGAGGTGCAGCTGGCAAGTTCTGCCCGCTGCGCATCGGTCATCGGCAAGTGCGCCAGGTACTCGCTGAGAGACTCATTCAAAGGCTCTGGCACCGCGTGTGAATTACTCATCGGCTGGCAACTGGTAGCTCCAGGTTTCGGTCAGGACTTGTTGAATCATGGCCGGCCCCTGTTGGGTGGATGCAGCCTCTACCGCTGGCTGCGGGGTATCTTTCACGCCTTTGTTGGCCTTGGCAGCGTCGCCCAGAGCGGCTTCGGGCTTGGAGGCCTCGTCCGACTTGGCTTCCGCTATTTTAGTGGCGTCGGCAGACTTGGCGGCGTCTTTGCTGTCGGCTTTAGGACCTTTGGCTTCCTTCGCATCACCCGCCTTCAAGGCGTCGGTTTTGACGATTTCAGCTTTCTCGTCTTTCGGTGCAGCAACGACTGGCGCAGCGGCAACGGCAGGCTTGGAATCAGCTTTGGCGGCCGGTTTCTTGTCGGACTTGTCAGCTGTGATCACCGCGGGCTCTTTGCCTGGCTCGGCAGGGGTTTCGCGCAGTAGATAAGCACGCATCTCAACCGCCTTGCCCGGATCCTTGACCTTCAGGCGCAGCGTCAGACGCCAGCCTTTGGTCACCGGGTTGTAGCGCAGGTTGTTCTCGACCAGATCGGTGTTGTCATCGGTGATGACCTGACTCCGGATCGACGGATCTTCGCCCAGCTTGGCGAGGGTCGGGCCAACAAAATCGACCAGGTAGGCAACGCTGCCGTCCGGTTGACGAATCAGGTTCGACTGCTTCACATCACCAGTGGAGCGCAGGGTCTGCTTGACCCAGCCCAGATCTGGCGAGTGAATGGCATCTTCATCCATGGTCCAGTGCAGACGATAGTTGAAGTCGATCGCCTGACCCGGCTCTGGCTGGGTTTCCGGCTTCCAGAACGCAACGATGTTGTCGTTGGTTTCATCGGCAGTCGGGATCTCTACCAGATCAACAGTGCCCTTGCCCCAGTCGCCCTTCGGCTCAATCCAGGCGCTTGGACGTTTGTCGTAGCGGTCATCCAGATCTTCGTAGTGGCTGAAGTTGCGGCCACGTTGCAGCAGACCGAAACCGCGCGGGTTCTCCACAGAGAAGCTGCTGACCGAAAGGTGTTTAGGGTTGTTCAGCGGCCGCCAGATCCACTCGCCATTGGCGGCCTGAATCGACAGACCGCTGGAGTCGTGCAGCTCGCGACGATAGTTGAGGACTTTCGACGGCTGATTGGCACCGAACAGGTACATGCTGGTCAGCGGCGCAACGCCCAGTTTGCCGACCTTGTCACGCAGGTACATGCGCGACTGGACATCAACCAGTGTGTTGGTGCCCGGACGCAGGGTCAGCTTGTACGCGCCAGTGGCGCGAGGGGAGTCGAGCAGGGCGAAGATGACCAGATGATTGTCATCCGGGTTCGGCTTCTCGATCCAGAATTCGGTGAAGCGAGGGAATTCCTCACCCGATGGCATGGCCGTGTCGATCGCCATCCCGCGAGCAGACAGACCATACACCTGACCTTTACCGATCACGCGGAAGTAGCTCGCGCCCAGCATGGTCATGATTTCGTCTTGCTTGTCATCTTTGTTGATCGGGTAAGTCACGCGGAAACCGGCATAGCCCAGGTTCTCGGTCGACTTCGGATCGAACTTCACGTCGCCGAAATCGAAACGACTCGGGTCGTACTTGATCTCGTTGACGGAGTTGGCGGTGACTTCGTTGATCTTGACCGGGGTGTCGAAGTGCATGCCCTGGTGGTAGAAAGACACCTTGAACGGGGTCTTGTCATTGGCCCATTCGGCTTTGTCTTGCAGGAAGCGGATCTTTTGATAGTCCGCGAACTTCATGTCGCGGAATTCGGCCGGAAGATTGCTCTTCGGCGCGGTGAATTTCTGTCCGGCCAGATCTTTGGCCTTTGTCGCCACGTCGTCGAGATCGAACGCCCACAGCTGACTGGCGCCGAACAGACAAAACAAAGCCGACCCTGCCAGCAGTGCGCTACGCAAGCGACCACCCGGGTTCTTTGGTGCATTACATGGACTAACAATCACGAGCAACCCTCGCCGAAAACAGATGAAGAAACCAACGGCCAGCTATCAAATGCCGGGTTGGCGAGCATTGTTCCGACTCCAAAAGGGGCCAATGATTCCCCAAGCGGTGTCGGACCAGTCTGCGTTTTACCGATTTGACGGGCCCTGGCCCGTCCTTGTAGCGCGCGATTATCCAGTAGCTCGCGTTACAACGCATCAGGTGACGCAAACTATTTATTGCGTTTAAAGCGCGTAAATCCGGGGTCATCAAACAAACTTGGCCATTCAGGTCTCAAGCAAAAATGTCACGGGGCCATCGTTGACCAGATGCACCTGCATATCTGCACCAAACTGGCCCGTTTCCACGGTCGGGTGAGAAGTTCTGGCCTTCGTCACCAAGTAGCCAAACAGCTCGGCACCGAGTGCCGGAGGCGCGGCTTTTGAAAAGCTCGGCCGCATCCCGCTTTTGGTATCCGCCGCCAGTGTGAACTGAGAGACCAGCAACAACCCGCCATTAACGTCGGTTAACGAAAGATTCATCTTTGCGTCGGCGTCACTGAATACTCGGTAGTTAAGCAGCTTGTGCAACATCTTGTCGGCGCTGGTCGGCGTGTCTTGAGGCTCGATGCCAATCAGGACCATTAATCCTTGATCAATCGCGCCAATGGTTTCGCCGGCGACGTCGACGCGCGCCTGGGAAACGCGCTGCAGCAAGGCTTTCATTTACGCCTCTTCCGGTGGCAGATCCAGCAAACGGCGCGCCAATTCTGACGCTGCGCGCACGAGCGCGTCGGTGATACCCGGCTCGGACGCCGAGTGCCCGGCGTCGCGGATGACCTGCAGCTCACTGTTCGGCCACGCCTGATGCAGTTCCCAGGCATTGTCCAGCGTGCAGATCATGTCGTAGCGGCCATGGACGATGATGCCCGGCAAATGGGCGATCTTCGGCATGTCGCGAATCAACTGGTTTTCTTCAAGGAACGCGCCATTAGTGAAGTAGTGGCATTCGATGCGCGCGATGGACAGGGCGCGATGGGGCTCAGTGAAGCGATCGACCACCTGCGGGTTCGGACGCAACGTGGCGGTGCGGCCTTCCCACGTCGACCATGCCTTGGCGGCGTGCATCTGCGCAATCTGGTCACTGCCGGTGAGGCGCTTGTGGAATGCGCCGAGCACGTCGTGGCGCTCGTCCGGCGGAATCGGCGCCATGTAATCCTGCCAGTAATCAGGGAACAGCCGGCTTGCGCCCTCTTGATAGAACCACTTGATGTCCTGGGGACGGCTCAGAAAGATGCCGCGCAAAATCAGTGCGTGAACCCGATCCGGGTGCTTCTGCGCGTAGGCCAGGGAAAGCGTCGAACCCCACGAGCCACCGAACACCACCCATTTGTCGATGCCAAGATGAGTGCGAATGCGTTCGAGGTCGTCGACCAGATGCCAGGTGGTGTTGTTTTCCAGGCTGGCGTGAGGAATGGACCGGCCGCAACCGCGCTGATCGAACGTGATGATGCGGTAGAGGTTCGGATCGAAGTAGCGGCGGCTCTGTGCGTCGCATCCCGAACCCGGCCCGCCGTGGATGAAGATGACGGGCAAGCCGTCTGGCGAGCCGCTTTCATCGACATACAGCACATGCGGCTCTTCCACCGCCAGATCGTGCCGGGCGTAAGGTTTGATCTGCGGGTACAAAGTCTGCATAGGTGCTCCAAAAGTCCGGTTCAGGGGCTGCGGTGTATCTGCCGTGGGGCATCATAAACCCGAATCAGCGAATGAACATGTCTGCCTCATTCTGGCCAACTGTGATCCCCTGTTTCACGCGGCATAAGCCCACTGAAAGCAGGCATGAGCAAGATCAACGCCAGAGTGGAACGATCAATGCAAGCCGTCTCCAGATCAGGGGGAAAGCGCCAGATATTCGCCGCCGGTGTGCATTGACGGCGAACCGAGGTAGCTTGTTCGAGTCGAACCGAGGGTCGTGCAACCGCGTATTTTTCATCCGATCGGGAGGAAATAACCAATGACACGCCCTACAGTCAACCCACCCATTTAATCGTCAAACCAACTTGAGGTCGTACCCGATGTCTCCGGAACCCAACGTTCGTGACGCTGAAGTGGCAGCCTTCCGAGAAGCTGTGCTGAACAAACTCGAGTATGCCGTCGGTAAAGACCCCGACCATGCCTTCGATCATGACTGGTTCATGGCAATCGCCCTGGCGACGCGCGACAAAATGGCCGAGCGCTGGATGAACCACACGCGCTACGTCTACCGGCAGGAAAAGAAGCGCGTCTATTACCTATCCCTCGAGTTCTTGATCGGCCGTCTGATGTTCGACAGCCTGAGCAACCTGGGCATTCTCGAAACCGCGCGCGAAGCGTTGAAGGGCCTGAACGTCGACCTTGAGCAAATCCGCTCGCTGGAGCCTGATGCTGCACTCGGCAACGGCGGCCTCGGTCGTCTGGCGGCGTGCTTCATGGAAAGCATGTCGACCCTCGGCATTGCGGGTCATGGCTACGGCATTCGTTACGAGCACGGCCTCTTCCGTCAGGCCATCGTCGATGGCTGGCAGCAGGAGCAGACCGAGAACTGGCTGGACTTCGGTAACCCGTGGGAATTCGAACGCCCTGAAGTGATTTATCAGATCGGCTTCGGCGGCAGCGTCCAGCCCCTGCTTGATGCAGCCGGCGCGCCAGTACTGGATGCCTCGGGCGAAACCCGTCAGGTCTGGACCGCAGGTGAAACCGTCCGCGCGATCGCGTACGACACCCCGGTTGTGGGCTGGCGCGGCAAAGCGGTGAACACGCTGCGCCTGTGGCGTGCGCGCGCCGTGGAAGACCTGCACCTGGAACGCTTCAACGCCGGTGACCACGTCGGTGCGGTGGCGGAAGTGGTGCGGGCAGAAAGTATTTCCCGTGTGCTGTATCCAAACGACAGCACCGAAGCGGGCCAGGAACTGCGCCTGCGTCAGGAGTTCTTCTTCGTTTCGGCGTCGCTGCAGGATTTGCTGCGCCGTCACAAGAACATGGGCTACAGCATCAGCAGCCTGCCGGAACACGTGGCCATCCAGATGAACGACACGCACCCGTCGATCGCTGTGGCAGAGCTGATGCGCGTTCTGATCGACCTGCACGACGTGGAGTGGGACGAGGCCTGGCGCATCACCGTGGGCACCCTGGCGTACACCAACCACACGCTGCTGCCTGAAGCGCTGGAAACCTGGTCGGTCGGCCTGATGGAGCGCATGTTGCCGCGCCACATGCAGATCATTTACATGATCAACGCTCAGCACATCGACAAGGTTCGCCAGGACTTCAAAGACGACCCCGCACTGTTCGACCTGCTGCGCGCCGTGTCGCTGATCGAAGAAGACAACGGCCGTCGCGTGCGCATGGGTAACCTGGCATTCCTCGGTTCGCACAGCGTGAACGGTGTGTCAGCGCTGCACACGCAGCTGATGCGAAAAACCGTTTTCGCCCATCTGCACAAGCTGCACCCGGATCGCATCAACAACAAAACCAACGGCATCACCTTCCGCCGCTGGCTGTTCCAGTCCAACCCGCAACTGACGTCCATGCTGGTCAACGAGCTGGGCGAGCAGGTGCTCGACAACCACGAGACCGCACTGCTGAAACTGGAGCCGCTGGCCGACGACGCACGTTTCCAGAAGGAGTTCGCTGCTCAGCGCCTGCAAAGCAAACAAGCCCTGGCCTCCATCATTCAGGAACGCATGGGCATCTCGGTTAACCCCGAGGCGATGTTTGACGTGCAGGTCAAACGCATCCACGAGTACAAGCGTCAGTTGCTGAACCTGTTCCACACTGTGGCGCTGTATCAGGCCATGCGTGCCGACCCGAGCACCGACTGGGTGCCGCGGGTGAAGATCTTCGGCGGCAAGGCGGCGGCCAGTTATCACTCGGCCAAGCTGATCATCAAGCTGACCAACGACATCGCGCGTACGGTCAACAATGACCCGACGCTGCGCGGCCGTTTGAAAGTGGTGTTCATGCCCAACTACAACGTCAGCCTGGCGGAAAGCATCATTCCGGCGGCGGATTTGTCGGAGCAGATTTCCACGGCAGGTCTGGAAGCTTCCGGCACCAGCAACATGAAGTTCGGCCTCAACGGTGCGCTGACCATCGGCACTCTCGACGGCGCCAACGTGGAGATGAGCGAGCAGGTCGGCCTGGAGCACATGTTCATCTTCGGCATGACCGCGCAGGAAGTCGAAGCGCGCAAGCATGCCGGTGAGTTCAACGCCCATCAGGACATCGCGGCGTCCGGGCGTCTGAATGACGTGCTGCAAGCGATTCGGGGCGGGGTGTTCTCGCCGGATGATCCGTATCGCTATGCCGGGCTGATCGATCAGTTGATCAACTACGACCGCTTCTTCGTCTGCGCGGACTTCGAGTCGTACTGGCACGCGCAGGCCAAGGTGGAAGCGCGCTGGCACGATTCGAAAGAATGGTGGCGCTCGGCGGTGCTCAACACCGCGCGCATGGGTTGGTTCTCTTCGGACCGGACCATCCGCGAGTACGCGACCGAAATCTGGAACGCGCTGGATTAAGGACGCGTGGGGTGATCGCCTCAGCGGAGGCGATCACCTTCATGTGACCGCTCGCTCTCGCAGCAAGTACAAATCCTGTGGGAGCGAGCTTGCTCGCGAATAGGTATTTCAGCCGCTGGTGATTTAGCGGATGTACCGACCTTTTCGTGAGCAAGCTCACTCCCATAAGTTCACCAGCGTGCTGAGATCCCCTCCCCGACACAAAATGTTTCCCCTTTCCTGAGGCCCGATATACTTTTCGCCATCGCCGTTAATCGGCCGAAAAGGGATGTCGTCGCGTGCAATGGATTCTTCTGCTGGCCGGTCTGGTAATCGGAGCGCTTCTTGATGAGTCGCTGTTGGGCGGCGCTGTCGGCGCGGTCATTGGCCTGGCCGCGGGCTTGAGCTTCCGGCTCAGCGCATTGACGCGGGAGACCGCTGCGCAGAAAGCCGAGCTCGCCAAAACCCGGCTGGACCTCAACGCCGTTCAACAACGCCTTAGCCAGCTGGACTCAGCCGCCGCGCAATTGCCGGATGCGCCCGCGCCTGCGCCGTTGAATGTTCAGCCCATCGCAGACGACGGCCCGGAACTGCTGTGGGACCTCCCGGATCTTGAACCGGCCACCTCGGACGCTGGCGACTCAGAATGGAGCAGGCCTGCGCACGCGCCATCACCTATAGCCTCGAGCTACCCGCCCGCCTCCCTGCCCGCTTCAACCCAGCCCGCTCCTCCCCAGCACAGCCTCTTCGACAGCGCCTTACTGCGCGCTAAAAACTGGCTGCTGGGTGGCAACACCGTGCTGCGGGTCGGCGTGGTGCTGCTGTTTCTCGGCCTGGCGTTTCTGCTGCGCTACGCCACCGAAGGCATGGTCGTCCCGATCGAAGCCCGTTATGCCGGCGTGGCGTTGGCCGCCCTGGCGCTGTTGGGTCTGGGTTGGTGGTTGCGTCACCGCAACGAATCCTTCGCGTTGATGCTGCAGGGGACGGGCGTCGCGGTGCTGTACCTGACCGTATTCGCCGCCATGAAAGTCCACACCCTGCTGGCGCCGGGGATGGCGTTCAGCCTGTTGGTTGCAGTCACCGTGTTTTCGGCCATTCTCGCCGTCACGCAAAACTCCCTGGCCCTCGCCTGCGTGGCCGCGCTGGGCGGGTTTGCCGCGCCGCTGCTGACGTCCTCCGGCGAGGGGAGTCATGTCGCGTTGTTCAGTTATTTCGCCCTGCTCAACGCCGGCATTTTCGCCATCGCGTGGTTCAAGGCATGGCGCCCGCTGAACCTGATCGGCTTCATCGGCACGTTCGGCATTGGCTTCGCCTGGGGCATGGACGCGTACACGCCCGAGCTGTTCTGGAGCACCGAACCCTTCCTGATTCTGTTCTTCCTGATGTACCTGGCCATCGGCCTGCTGTTCGCCCGGCGCAAGCTGCAAGAGCATGCCGCCGGGCCCGACGACGACAGCCGCGAAGCCACCCTGCGCTGGTCCGCGCGCCAGACTCACTACGTGGATGGCAGCCTGTTGTTCGGCACGCCCATCGTGGGGTTCGGCCTGCAATACGCGCTCGTCAAACATCTGGAATTCGGCGCTGCGTTGAGCGCACTGGCGCTTGGCTTGCTGTACATGGGCATTGCTCGGTTCCTGGCCAGGCGCGCACCGGGTCGGGCATTGCTGTTGGTCGAAACGTGCCTGTCACTGGGCGTGGTGTTTGGCACGCTGGCGATTCCGCTGGGCCTGAGCGCGCAATGGACGACGGTCGCCTGGGCCGTCGAAGGCGCGGCGGTGTTCTGGCTCGGCATGCGCCAGAACCGCTTGCTGGCGCGGGCGTTCGGCTTGCTGCTGCAACTGGGCGCGGGGATCGCGTTCCTTGGCGTGGTCGGCCGCTGGTTTGTGCCGAACTTCAACCACGGCGATTTCTGGACACCGCTGATCATCGCGCTTGCCGGCCTGGTCAGCGCCTTCACGGTCGAGCGCGTAGGCACGTTGCGTTTGTCGTTGAGCAATCGTTTCCTGCAGCCGTTGCTGTTGATCTGGGGCGCGCTGTGGTGGTCCGCGGCAGTAGGCGTCAGCACCCATTACGTGCCGGGAGCGACCGAGTTCTCGACGCTCTTGCTGTTGGGCGCTTTCAGTGTCGGGCTGTGGACAATGGCGGCCCTGCGTCTGAACTGGGCGGGAATCGCGCAGCTGTCCACGCTGCTGACGCCCATGAGTGCGGTATTGCTGGCGCTGATGAGCTTCAACTCTTACTACAACCCTGCCGCCAATTGGGGCTGGCTGGGCTGGCTCGCGGTTTTTGCGGTTCATCTGTGGTCGCTGAATCGGCTCGACAAACTGCTGCTCCCGCGCTTGCGCAGTGCAGCCCATGTGATCGGCTGCTGGCTGATCATCGCCGTGCTCTCGCTGCAACTTCGTTACGGATTGCTGGTGTTGTCGGAGTCGTATAACGCCTGGCGCTGGCTGGGCTGGGCGTTGCTGCCGAGCCTGTACTTGCTGGCGATGACCGCATCCCGCACGTGGCCCTGGCCTGTCGGGGCGTACCCGCGCGAATACCGCGTCTGGGCCGCCGCGCCGCTGGCGGCATTGATGCTCGGCTGGTTCTGGCTGGCGAACGGGTTCAGCGAAGGCGCTACCGATCCCCTGCCCTATCTGCCGCTGCTGAACCCGCTGGAGCTGGGCTTGCTGATCACACTGACCGGTATCTTCAGTTGGAGCCGCCAGCAACTCCCGCAGTTGGGCGTCAGTGAGGGCCATGCTCAAAAAGCGGCGCTGGTCATTGCCGGCGCATCGCTATTTGCGTTGATCACAGCCATGGTCCTGCGCACGGCGCATCACTGGCTGGGCGTGGCCTGGTATCTGGATGCGCTGTTTGAATCCATGCGGGTGCAGGCCGGGCTTTCCATCGTCTGGACGCTGACCGCTCTGGCGCTGATGATCGGTGGCCACCTAAGCGCCCGCCGCGACCTGTGGATCGTCGGCGCCGCGCTGATTGGGGTTGTCGTCGCCAAACTGTTCTTCGTCGAGCTGAGCAATCGCGGCGGCCTGGAGCGAATCATTTCCTTCATCGGCGTTGGCGTTCTGTTGCTGGTGGTGGGATATTTCGCCCCCCTGCCGCCCCGGCATCCGGCCCGAAGTGAGGGTTTAACCGATGCGGATGTTGCGGACCGGGCATCGAAATGAAGGGTGTAAGGAGTGTTCAGTTGAGTCGTCAGTTCTTCATCAAGGCTGCCCTGCTTGTCCCGTTGCTGGGCTCGCTGCTGTGCGCGGCGTCGCTCAGTCAGGCGGAGGATCTGCCGGATGATTTCACCACCCATGCGCCTCTGACCGTCAGCGGTGAAGGGCCTTGGTATCGGCTGGAATTGCCCCTCGGCGTGCAGCTGAACGCGCGCCAGAGCAATCTCAACGATGTGCGCGTTTTCAATGCGGACGGCCAGGCCCAGCCCTACGCGATCACTCAAAGCCCGCCTCAGCGTGCCGCCGACGCCAGCCCGGTCTCGGTGAAATGGTTCCCGCTGTACAACAGCGATGGCGCGAAAGACGCCGAGCCGAAAATCCGCGTCGAGCGCACGCCCAACGGCACGCTGGTGGAGGTTCAGCCCCAAGGCGAGATCGAGGCGGGCGAAGAGATTCTGCGCGGCTGGCTGCTCGACACCAGCGCGATCAACGCGCCGCTGGATCAACTGATTCTGGACTGGAGCAGCGAGCGCGATGGTTTTCAGCGGTTCAGCATCGAGGCCAGCGACGACCTCCAGCATTGGCAGCGCTGGGGCGATGGTCAGGTGGCGAGGCTGTCATTTGCCGAGGAATTGGTTGAGCAGCGCGTCGTCAATCTGCCGGGGCGCAGCGCCCGCTATCTGCGTTTGCTGTGGAAATCGCCGCTTTCCGCGCCCACGCTGAACGCCATGCAACTGATCAGCACGCAACCCGGCGTGCTGCCGTTGAGCTGGTCACCGGCCATCAATGGACGCGTCGAAAAACCGGGCGTGTATGTGTGGCAATTGCCAGTGGCCCTGCCGCTGGAACGGATGCGGATCGACATCGCGCAACCCAACAGCCTCGCGCCCGCCACGCTGTATGGGCGTCGCGATAGCAATGCGCCGTGGCAGTTGATCGACAATGGCCTGCTTTATCGGCTCAGCCAGAACGGTCAGGACGTTGTGCAGGATGAAATGGAGCTGCCGGGCAACGTCGTGCAGCAGCTGAAACTTGAGGTGGATGACCGTGGCGGCGGCCTGGGCAATGACGCGCCTACGCTGAGTTTTGCCGTGCGCGCCACGCAACTGGTGTTTCTCGGCCGCGGCGCGCCGCCTTACAGCCTGGCCGTCGGCAATGCCACGGTGAAAAGCGCGGCGCTGCCACTGGCGACGCTGATTCCCGGTGTCAGCCCCGAGAAACTGGCGGCGCTGGGCAGTGCGTCCATGGCCTCCACACCGGTCGCGCCGGTTGCTGCGGCTGCACCCGTGGAGGCCAGTGGTCCCGACCTGAAACGCATCGGTTTGTGGGCCGTGCTGATACTCGGCGTGGTTTTTCTGGCCTGGATGGCGCTTGGCACACTGCGCGGGTCTCGTAGCAAGTAACGCGCAAAATAACGCGCCAATCGAGGCGCCAAATTATAAGTGTCGGGGTGATGACGCTGAATCGATCCGGCATCGAAAAAATTGCAGACGATGCCCGCCGATTCGTCACCCCGATCGGGTTAGGCTTAACGCACACCCGATGCGACCGGGTGCGACGATCCCTTGTGGGACCGGCTTCAGCCGGGAAGGAGTCGGTGGTCACGCTGCAAGATTTGCGGTGTTCACACTGGCCTCTTCCCGGCTAAAGCCGATCCCACTTGGATGTAGCCCGTGAACTGAATCACTACCTAACCGGTCTGACAGGCAGTATTAAATCTCCGCTCACGCTAGACTGTGCGCGTTTTTATCCCCCATTTCGGAGCTCTCCATGTCCCGCGTTACCTTGAGTCGTTATCTGATCGAGCAGACCCGCACCAACAACACCCCTGCCGATCTGCGCTTTCTGATTGAAGTGGTGGCGCGTGCGTGCAAGGAGATCAGCCACGCGGTATCCAAAGGCGCCCTGGGCGGCGTGCTCGGCAGCATGGGCACTGAAAACGTGCAGGGTGAAGTGCAGAAGAAACTGGACGTGATGTCCAACGAGATTCTGCTCGAAGCCAACGAATGGGGTGGTCACCTGGCTGGCATGGCGTCCGAAGAAATGGACAACGCCTACCAGATCCCCGGCAAATACCCGAAAGGCGCCTACCTGCTGGTGTTCGACCCACTGGACGGCTCGTCCAACATCGACATCAACGCGCCGGTGGGCACGATCTTCTCGGTGCTGCGCTGCCCGAACGAGTACCTGAGCCAGAACGAAGCGCTGAACGAGAAGGCCTTTCTGCAGCCAGGCACCCAGCAAGTCGCCGCCGGTTACGCCATCTACGGCCCGCAGACCATGCTGGTGCTGACCCTGGGTGACGGCGTCAAAGGCTTCACGCTGGACCGCGAGATGGGCAGCTTTGTCCTCAGCCACGAAGACATCAAGATCCCGGAGTCCACTCAGGAGTTCGCGGTCAACATGTCCAATCAGCGTCACTGGGAAGCCCCGGTCAAGCGCTACGTCGAAGAGCTGCTGGCGGGCGAAGACGGTCCGTTGAAGAAGAACTACAACATGCGCTGGGTCGCGGCGATGGTCGCTGATGTACACCGTATCCTGACCCGTGGCGGCCTGTTCATGTACCCGCGCGATTCCCGCGAGCCTTCCAAGCCGGGCAAACTGCGCCTGATGTACGAAGCCAACCCGATGTCGTTCCTGGTGGAACAAGCCGGTGGCGCGTCGACCGATGGCCATCAGCGCATCCTCGACATCCAGCCCGAAGGCCTGCACCAGCGCGTCGCGGTGTTCCTGGGTTCGAAAGAAGAAGTGGAACGCGCAACGGCGTATCACAAGGAGTAACGTCCTGGATGGCCGCCTTTGGCGGCCATTTCTTTTCTGCAGGACCCGGTTAAGTGGAAGTGACCTGGGTGGCGCTTCACTGTTGTCGCAGGCGGGCGAGAACATCCGCTAAATTTCATGCGGCTGAAATTCCGTCTTCGTGAGCAAGCTCACTCCCACAGGGTTTACTTTTGCTGCACAACCGCGTGCTGTCTGGCCGAGCGGAAAAATCTCTTCCTCGGAACCAGTCCTCCCCTTTTTTCTTCTAAGCTTGCGGCATCAGGGCGGCGCTGCGACGCTGCTCTCCCCCTCGATTCAGGAGCTTCATCTCATGTCTTTGCGCACTCTCGCGGTGTTGTCGTTCTGCGTATTGCTGGCGGCCTGCAGCAAGGTCACTCAGGAAAATTACTCGAAAATCTCGGCCGGCATGCCCAAGGCCCAAGTCGAGCAACTGCTCGGCAGTCCGACCGAATGCTCCGGCGCGTTGGGAATGTCCAGTTGCACGTGGGGCGATGCGAAGACCTTCATCAGCGTCCAATACGCCGCCGACAAGGTCGTGCTGTTCTCGGCGCAGGGGCTTGAATGAATATTCGTCAGGGATTGAAAATCGGCGCCGTGGCGCTGGCAGCATTGTGGATCAGCGCCTGTGCGGTTAAGCCAGAAACCGAATCCATGGCGCCGAAGACGGTTGATCATGTTGATCTCAAGCGTTATCAGGGCACGTGGTACGAAGTGGCGCGGCTGCCGATGTTCTTCCAGCGCAACTGCGCGCAGTCCGAAGCGCATTACACGCTGAAGGACGATGGCAACATCGCTGTCACCAACCGCTGCCGCACGATCGAGGGCAAGTGGGAGCAAGCAACCGGAACGGCTTCACCGCAGGTTCAGGGCAAGACCGACAAGCTGTGGGTCGTGTTCGACAACTGGTTCTCGAACCTCTTCCCGGGTGTGGCAAAGGGCGATTACTGGGTGCTGTACGTGAGCCCCGACTACAAGGTGGCGCTGGTGGGCAGTCCGAACCGCAAGTTCCTCTGGCTGCTGTCGCGCACGCCTCAAGTGCCGGATGCAGTGCGCAACGACCTGCTGATGAGAGCGCAGCAACAGGGCTACGACACCACCAAGCTGATCTGGCGGGTGGCGGATTCGAAAGTGGGCAAGGCAAAGGACTGACCTGTTCGGTCATTCGTGAGCAAGCTCACTCTCATGAAACATGACAGCGCCGCAGTTCTACCTGTGGACACAAAAATTGTGGGAGCGAGCTTGCTCGCGAAGGGGCCCTTTGCCTCTGCACACATGTTCAGCCCAGCAATTCCCTCAGCACCTGAGCGAACGCACGGCTGCTCTGCCCTTCATCGGGATGGTGGCCGTCGCGGATCACCCAGCGGCCATTGACCATCACATCCTTGATCTGACGATCACTCCCGGCGAACAGCCAGCGATTGAGAATGGCATCGCCAGACGCCGTTGCCAGATAAGGGTCGTTACCGTCCAGCACCAGCCAGTCGGCCCGTTTGCCCACTTCCAGCGCACCTACCGGTTGGCCCATCGCTTGGGCACCGCCCACCAGCGCCGCGTCGTATAGCGTGCGACCGACCATCGGCTGATCCGGCCGATACAGACGATTACGACGCTGATCGCGCAGACGCTGACCGTATTCGAGCCAGCGCAACTCTTCGACCACGTTCAGCGACACATGGCTATCAGAGCCGATACCCCAGCGCCCGCCCTGAGCGATGTAATCCACCGCCGGGAAAATCCCGTCGCCCAGGTTCGCTTCGGTGGTCAGGCACAGTCCCGCGATCGCACGACTTTTCGCCATCAACGCCACTTCGTCAGGCTCGGCATGGGTCGCGTGAACCAGGCACCAGCGCGCGTCGACATCGACGTTTTCATACAGCCACTGCAGCGGCCGGCGACCGCTCCAGTCCAGGCAATCGTCGACCTCCTTTTGCTGCTCGGCGATATGAATGTGGATCGGGCAATGGGTGTCGCTGGCGGCCGTCACGTCACTGATTTGCTGCGGGGTCACGGCACGCAGCGAGTGAAAGCAAAGCCCCAGCGCCTGGGCGGGTTGCGCGGCGATGACGGGCTTAAGACGTGCTTGCAGGTCCAGGTAACTGTCGGTGCTGTTGATGAATCGGCGCTGGCCTTCGTTTGGGTTGAGGCCGCCGAAACCGGAGTGGCTGTAGAGCACCGGCAACAGGGTCATGCCGATGCCGACCGAACTCGCCGCCTGACTGACCTGCAGCGCCAGCTCGGCGGGGTCGGCGTAGGGCTTGCCGGTGGTGTCCTGATGGACGTAGTGAAACTCCGCAACCGAAGTAAAACCGCCCTTGAGCATTTCGATGTACAGCTGCCGCGCGATGACGCCGAGCTGCTGCGGACTGATCTGCCCGACGACGCGATACATCAGGTCACGCCAGGTCCAGAAACTGTCATTGGGATTGCCGGCCACTTCCGCGAGGCCCGCCATGGCACGCTGAAAGGCGTGGGAGTGCAGATTGGGCATGCCCGGCACGACCGGCCCGTTGAGCAGCTCGGCGCCAGCGCGTTCGGCATCGGCTTGAACTTGGCTCAGCAGGCCATCGGCGCTGACCTCGAAACGAACGTTATTCGCCCAGCCGGTGGGCAATAGCGCGCGTTCGGCAAAGAAAACGGACATGACTCGGCACCCCTTGCGTGAAATTGTCTATACATATACAGACGTTTATACGGCCGGTAAACTGCGCCGCGCTTGTCGGCACACCTGTTAATGGTTAGCGTGGACGCTGTAACCTCTTTCGCCTGAATAACGCCATAACAAGGATTTCTCTGTGCCGACTCCGCCTGCCAATTTGCCGCTGGCCTCCCAGATGGGTGACAGTCCGGCGCCGCTGTACGCCAGGGTGAAGCACATGATCACCCAACAGATTCAGAACGGCACGTGGCCGCCGCACCACCGCGTACCGTCCGAGAGCGAACTGGTGACGCAGCTGGGCTTCAGCCGCATGACCATCAACCGCGCCCTGCGCGAGATGACCGCCGAAGGGCTGCTGGTGCGCATGCAAGGCGTCGGTACATTCGTCGCCGAGCCCAAGACCCAATCGGCACTGTTCGAAGTGCATAACATCGCCGATGAGATCGCCGCCCGCGGACATACCCACACCTGCCAGGTGATCATCCTCACGGAAGAAGCCGCTGGTTCCGAACGCGCGCTGGCGCTGGACATGCGTGAAGGCCAGCGAGTGTTTCACTCGCTGATCGTGCATTTCGAAAACGATATCCCCGTGCAAATCGAGGACCGTTTCGTTAACGCCCTCGTCGCGCCGGACTACCTGCAGCAGGATTTCACCCAACAAACGCCCTACGCCTATCTGTCTCAGGTCGCGCCGCTGACCGAGGGCGAGCACGTGGTTGAGGCGATTCTCGCTGAGCCCGACGAGTGCACATTGCTGCAGATCGAGAAGGGCGAGCCGTGCCTGCTGGTGCGTCGGCGCACCTGGTCCGGCCGCCAACCAGTGACCGCCGCCCGCCTGATTCATCCCGGTTCACGCCACCGCCTGGAAGGACGCTTCAGCAAATGACTCAACTGACTGTTCTGCGCGCCGCTGACTACCCGCGCATGCCCTGGAAAAACGGCGGCGGCAGCACCGAGGAAATCACTCGCGATGCCGGCGAAGGCCTGGAGGGTTTCGGCTGGCGGTTGTCGATTGCCGACATCGGTGAGTCGGGCGGCTTTTCGGTGTTCGCCGGTTATCAGCGCATCATCACGGTGCTGCAAGGCGCAGGCATGACGCTGAACATCGATGGCAAGGACAGCGAGCCACTGCTGCCGTCCGATCCGTTCGCGTTCAGCGGCGACAGCGCAGTGTCATGCACGCTACTCGACGGCCCGATACGCGACTTCAACCTGATCTACTCGCCCGCCCGCTACCGCGCGCGCCTGCAGTGGATCGACGTGATGCAGCCGCAGCGGTTTTTCAGTTCGGCCAACATGTTCGTGGTATTCAGCGCGGCCGAGCAGATGGCCGCCAATGTCGGCGAGCATCCGCCGCAACGGCTGGAAAAACACGATTGCCTGCAATTGGACAACGCTGCAGGCGGGCTGCTGGAGGTTGTGCTCTACGCCCCTCGCGCCAGTCGCGTGTGCGTGATCGAATTGTCACGCGTCTGAGTCCCGCCGTCCCTGTGGTAGATTGCGTTTTTTTTCGCCAGCACAGGGACGACCATGACGACGCTCAACAACAATAAAGAAAGCCCCCGAGCCCTCGCCATTCTTGCCAGTTTTCTTTCATCGGAGTCGGCAGGCGGCCTTGTGCTGATGGGCGCTGCCCTCGCGGCAATCATCGTTGCCAACTCCCCCCTCGCCCCCTCGTATTTCGCCGCACTGCACAGTGTGTGGGGCGGGTTGTCGATCGAGCTGTGGATCAACGACGGGCTGATGGCGATCTTCTTTCTGATGGTCGGTCTGGAAATCAAACGCGAAGTGTTGGCCGGTGGCCTTGCCACTTGGGGTCAGCGCGCGCTCCCCGGTTTTGCGGCAGCGGGCGGCATGCTGGTGCCGGCGCTGATCTATATCGGCATCAACATGGGCAACGCCGAAACCCTGAGCGGCTGGGCGATTCCTGCGGCCACCGATATCGCCTTCGCTCTCGGCGTGCTTTCGTTGCTGGGCAAGCGGGTGCCGACGTCGTTAAAGGTGTTTCTGGCCGCACTGGCGATTCTCGATGACCTGGGCGCCGTCACTATCATCGCTCTGTTCTACAGCAGCGGCCTGAACATGCCGATGCTCGGTGCCTCCTTCGCGACGCTGGCCGTGCTGGTGATCATGAACCGCATGGGCGTGCAGCGATTGCTGCCGTACCTGCTGCTGGGTCTGCTGTTGTGGTTCTTCGTGTTGCAATCCGGCGTGCACGCGACGCTGGCCGGTGTGGCGCTGGCACTGTGCATTCCGCTGGGCACGCCCAAGGAAGAAGCCCGCTCGCCGCTGCTGTTCCTTGAAGAAAAAATGCACTACTGGGTGGCGTTCGCGGTGGTGCCGATTTTCGGCTTCGCCAATGCGGGCGTGTCCCTGTCGGGCATCACCCTCGGCAATCTGGTCGATCCGGTGCCGCTGGGCGTGGCACTGGGGTTGTTCGTCGGCAAGCAGATCGGCGTGTTTCTCGCAGCCGTGCTGGCGATCCGATCCGGCCTGGCAACCCTGCCGGAAGGCAGCAACTGGCCGCAACTGTATGGCGTGGCCCTGCTCTGCGGCATCGGGTTCACCATGAGCCTGTTTATCGGCAACCTGGCCTTCCCGGGCGCAGCGCATCTGATCGATGAAGTGAAAGTGGGCGTGTTGCTGGGGTCGATCGCGTCGGCGCTTGCCGGGGTGTTGCTGTTGCGCAGCAAGCTGGCGCAGCACTGATTAGCGCTGAGACTACCCTGATATACCCAGCGCTCCCACAGGTCAGGTGTCGGCAGCGATATCTGCACACGACGTTCTGTTACCCAATTCGCGCACTGAGCTGGGGCGTTCGCACCGAAAAGTAACAATTTCCTTCGTTTCATCTTCTTTGCATCCGTAACCCTCCTTACACCTGAAATCTTGGCAAGCCCGACGCAGAGCGGGCCGACGGGATTTCTGCGCCTGCAAAACCAACATTGGCCCCTTGGTTGCATATGCTTGTATGTACAAGTAAGCATGAGTCGATAAAAGGCGTCCACGCCCGGTTCGGATCACAGCAGCGACGCTCATGCAGAACCTTATTCCCACATTCGTCACGGACCCCGCGTCCCGGCCGGATTGATCATCGAGGATTGTTAAGTGACTACTGACCACAACACCCCTGCTCAGCAATGGACCAAACGCCGCGATGTGGAAATCCGCGCCGCCCGTGGCACGCAACTGACGGCCAAGAGCTGGATGACCGAGGCACCGTTGCGGATGTTGATGAACAACCTCGACCCGGAAGTCGCCGAGAACCCGAACGAACTGGTGGTCTACGGCGGTATCGGTCGTGCAGCGCGCAACTGGGAATGCTACGACAAGATCGTCGAAAGCCTGACGAACCTGAATGACGACGAAACCCTGCTGGTGCAATCCGGCAAGCCGGTCGGCGTGTTCAAGACTCACAGCAACGCACCGCGCGTACTGATCGCCAACTCCAACCTGGTGCCGCACTGGGCGAGCTGGGAGCATTTCAACGAACTGGACGCCAAAGGCCTGGCCATGTACGGCCAGATGACCGCCGGCAGCTGGATCTACATCGGCAGCCAGGGCATCGTTCAGGGCACCTACGAAACCTTCGTCGAAGCCGGTCGCCAGCATTACGACGGCAACCTGAAAGGCCGTTGGGTGTTGACCGCAGGCCTTGGCGGCATGGGTGGCGCACAGCCGCTGGCTGCCGGCATGGCGGGCGCCTGCTCGCTGAACATCGAATGCCAGCAGAGCCGCATCGATTTCCGCCTGAAGACCCGTTACGTCGACGAGCAAGCCACTGACCTCGACGACGCCCTCGCCCGCATCGCCAAATACACCGCCGAAGGCAAGGCGATCTCCATCGCCCTGTGCGGCAACGCCGCCGAGATCCTCCCGGAAATGGTCCGACGTGGCGTGCGCCCGGACATGGTTACCGACCAGACCAGCGCCCATGACCCGCTCAATGGCTACCTGCCAAAAGGCTGGACCTGGGAGCAGTACCGCGAGCGCGCCGCCACCGAGCCTGCCGCTGTGGTCAAGGCCGCCAAGCAGTCCATGGTCGAGCACGTCGAGGCCATGCTGGCGTTCCAGAAAATGGGCGTGCCAACGTTCGACTACGGCAACAACATCCGTCAGATGGCCAAGGAAGTCGGCGTGACCCACGCCTTCGATTTCCCCGGTTTCGTGCCCGCTTACATTCGTCCGCTGTTCTGCCGTGGCGTCGGTCCTTTCCGCTGGGCCGCGCTGTCGGGCGATCCTGAAGACATCTACAAGACCGACGCCAAAGTCAAAGAGCTGATCCCGGACGACGCGCACCTGCACAACTGGCTGGACATGGCCCGTGAGCGCATCAGCTTCCAGGGTCTGCCGGCACGTATCTGCTGGGTCGGGCTGGGTCAGCGCGCCAAGCTGGGCCTGGCGTTCAACGAAATGGTCCGCAGCGGCGAGCTGTCGGCGCCGGTAGTCATCGGTCGCGATCACCTGGACTCCGGCTCCGTCGCCAGCCCGAACCGCGAGACCGAATCGATGCAGGACGGCTCCGACGCCGTGTCCGACTGGCCACTGCTCAATGCCCTGCTCAACACCGCGAGCGGCGCGACCTGGGTCTCGCTGCACCATGGCGGCGGCGTCGGCATGGGCTTCTCGCAGCACTCGGGCATGGTCATCGTCTGCGACGGCACCGATGAAGCCGCCGAGCGCATCGCCCGCGTCCTGCACAACGACCCGGCCACCGGCGTGATGCGTCATGCCGATGCGGGTTATCAGATCGCGATCGACTGCGCCAAAGAGCAGGGTCTGAACCTGCCGATGATCAATAACTGATCAATGCCCGGGTTGCTCGCAGCCCATGTGGGAGCGAGCTTGCTCGCGAATGCTTAGGCCCAGACGCAGGTGAAGCGTCGTCTGTACCGGCCTCTTCGCGAGCAAGCTCACTCCTACAGAGGGATGCATTTTGCAGAATTTGCGCGTGCCGACACTCGCTTAGGGGGATGTTTGAGATGGCTGTTCCAGATGATCGTGCTGCACCTGCTTCCGTGATCGAGCGGCGTTCGATCGATTACATCCCTGACGCCGAACGACACGGTCGTCTGTTCAGTCAGTTCACGCTGTGGCTGGGCGCCAACCTGCAGATCACCGCGATCGTCACCGGGGCCCTGGCCGTGGTGCTGGGCGGCGATGTGTTCTGGTCGTTGATCGGGCTGTTCATCGGTCAGCTCATCGGCGGTGGCGTCATGGCGCTCCACGCGGCACAAGGACCGAAGCTCGGCCTGCCGCAGATGATTTCCAGCCGGGTGCAGTTCGGCGTCTACGGCGCGGTAATTCCGCTGGTGCTGGTGTGCCTGATGTACATCGGGTTTTCCGCCAGCGGCTCGCTGCTCGCAGGCCAGGCGGTGGCGCAACTGATTAACGTGCCGGACTGGCAGGGCGTGGTCATCTTCGCCGCCGCCATCGTGGTACTGACCATTCTGGGCTACCGGGTCATCCACATGATCGGCCGTGTCGCCAGCCTCATCGGCGTGATTGCCTTCGTCTATCTGTTCGCCGCGCTGCTGGCGGGCAACGACGTAGGCGCGCTGCTGGGCAACAAGCACTTCTCGCTGAGCAGTTTCCTGCTGGCGATTTCCCTGTCGGCGTCCTGGCAGATCGCTTTCGGCCCTTACGTCGCGGACTACTCGCGCTACCTGCCGCGCAGCACGTCGGCTGGCAAAACCTTCTGGGCGGTGGGCCTGGGTTCGGTGATCGGCGCGCAGGCGTCCATGGTCTTCGGCGTGTTCGCGGCGGCGCTGGCCGGCAAGAACTTCGCCCATCACGAGGTCTCGTTCATCGTCGGCCTCGGCGGGACCGGCGCGGTGGCCGCCGCGCTGTATTTCAGCATCGCGTTCGGCAAGGTGACCATCACCACGCTCAACGCCTACGGCAGCTTCATGTCCATCGCCACCATCGTCAGCGGCTTTCGCGGCAACCGGCATATCTCCAGCGCGCTGCGGCTGACGTACATCTTCGCCATGGTCGGCATCGCGACGGCGCTTGCGCTGCTGGGCAAGGACTCGTTTCTCAAGGACTTCTCGGCCTTCATCCTGTTTCTGCTGGCGTTCTTCACGCCGTGGAGCGCGATCAATCTGGTGGATTTCTACTGCATCACCAAAGAGCGCTACGACATTCCCGCTCTGTCGGACCCGAACGGTCGCTATGGCCGCTGGAACGGGATGGGCATCGGGATTTACGTGCTGGGCGTGCTGATTCAGATGCCGTTCATCTCCACACATTTCTACACCGGGCCGCTGGTGGCGAGCCTTGATGACACCGACATCTCGTGGATCATCGGCCTCATCGTGCCGGCTGTGCTGTACTACGTGGCGGCGAAGAGGTGGCCGGGCAACGTGGCCGATCGCCTGATCCTGCCGGCGGATTCGGGGGCGCATCAGGCAAGTTGCACCGTTGCCCCTGCGCACGTCGCGGTGAACTGACCGTTCGTCATGCACGTCTGTTGCAGGGGGCATGCTGGAGAGAGAAGCGGGACGAGGCCGACAAGTGCCTCTCCCCTAGGCTGGAAGCCGTCTGTTTTCGTTACTGCCGTCATCCACTACAAGACCGGAGCGTCACTCAATGAACACGAAAAAGGCCCTGCTATCCACGTTGCTCACCGCGGGCGTGCTCGCCAGTGGCGCCAGTCAGGCTGCGGGATGGTGCGAGTCCGGCAAGCCGGTGAAATTCGCCGGCCTGAACTGGGAAAGCGCAATGCTGCTGACCGACGTGCTGCAAGTTGTGCTGAACAAGGGCTATGGCTGCGAAACGGACAGCCTGCCGGGCAACTCCATCACCATGGAAAACGCCCTGAGCACCAACGATATTCAAGTGTTTGCCGAAGAGTGGGTGGGTCGCAGCGAAGTCTGGAACAAGGCTGAAGCCGCCGGCAAAGTGGTCGGCGTCGGTTCGCCGGTGAAGGGCGCGGTGGAAGGCTGGTACGTGCCGCGTTATGTGATCGAAGGCGACGCCAAGCGCAAGCTGGAAGCCAAGGCGCCTGACCTGAAGTCCATCGCCGACCTGGGTAAATACGCAGCGCTGTTCAAGGACGCCGAGGAGCCGGAGAAAGGCCGTTTCTATAACTGCCCGGCGGGCTGGACCTGCGAGCTGGAAAACAGCGAGATGCTGAAAAGCTATGGCCTGGAAAGCAAATACACCAACTTCCGCCCGGGCACCGGCCCGGCGCTGGATGCGGCGATTCTGTCCAGCTACAAACGTGGCGAGCCGATTCTGGCGTACTACTGGTCGCCGACCCCGCTGATGGGCCAGGTGGACATGGTGCGCCTGGAAGAGAAAGACGGCGTGAACAAGACCATCGAGATCAAGGTCGGCCTGTCCAAGGCATTCCACGAACAGGCGCCTGAGCTGGTGGCGGTGATGGAGAAGGTCAACATCCCGATCGACCTGCTCAACCAGAATCTGGCGCGCATGACCAAGGAACGTATCGAGTCGCCGAAGCTGGCGAAGATCTTCCTCAAGGAACACCCGGAAGTGTGGCATCAGTGGGTGAGCGAGGATGCGGCGAAGAAGGTGGATGCTTCGCTGTAAACCTTGATCCGGGTGCCGTGCGATCCGGCGGCATCCGAACCTGTAGGCCTTCGCTTGCTTACGAATGGGGATGATCAGGCGTCGAAAATGTGGCGAATACAAGAACTTCGCGAGCAAGCTCGCTCCCACAGATTCGTCGTCAACCACCCGCCCCAGGCATTAGCAGAGCACGGATCCGCACGCAGTATTTGAATGAGATAACGATATGTTTCCCGAAAGCTTCACGTTCTCCATCGCCGACTGGGTCAATGACTGGGTCGACAAGCTGGTCACCAACTACGGCGACGTGTTCCGGCACATCTCCGACACGCTGCTGTGGGCCATCGTCAAGCTCGAAGGCCTGCTGCGCGTTGCGCCGTGGTGGCTGCTGCTGGCCATCGTCGGCCTGATCGCCTGGCACGCGACCCGCAAGATCACCACCACGGTGGTCATCGTCGGCCTGCTGTTCCTGGTCGGTGCCGTGGGCCTGTGGGACAAGCTGATGCAGACCCTGGCGCTGATGCTGGTCGCCACGGTGATCTCGGTGATCATCGGCATACCGCTCGGCATTCTGTCGGCGCGCAGCAATCGCCTGCGCTCGGTGCTGATGCCGCTGCTGGACATCATGCAGACCATGCCCAGCTTCGTGTACCTGATTCCGGTGCTGATGCTGTTCGGTCTGGGCAAGGTCCCGGCGATCTTCGCCACGGTCATCTACGCTGCGCCGCCGCTGATTCGCCTGACCGATCTGGGCATTCGTCAGGTCGATGGCGAGGTTATGGAAGCGATCAACGCGTTCGGCGCCAACCGCTGGCAGCAACTGTTTGGCGTGCAACTGCCGCTGGCCCTGCCGAGCATCATGGCCGGGATCAACCAGACCACGATGATGGCGCTGTCGATGGTGGTGATCGCCTCGATGATCGGTGCCCGCGGTCTGGGCGAAGACGTGCTGGTCGGCATCCAGACCCTCAACGTCGGTCGTGGCCTGGAAGCGGGTTTGGCCATCGTCATTCTGGCGGTCGTGATCGACCGCATTACGCAGGCCTACGGCCGTCCACGGCATGAGGCGAACAAATGAGCGTCGAGACTATTAATCCAGCGAGCTCGGGCAATCCACTGAGCGCGGGCGTTCCAGAGAACACGGGCGGCAAAATCGTCGTCAAGAACGTGTACAAGATCTTCGGCAACCGCGCGAAAGATGCGCTGGCCATGGTGCAGAACAACCAGAGCAAGGATCAGGTCCTGGCGCAGACCGGCTGCGTGGTCGGGGTGAATGACCTGTCGCTGTCCATTTCCAGCGGCGAGATCTTCGTGATCATGGGCCTGTCGGGCTCCGGCAAATCGACCCTGGTGCGGCACTTCAATCGCCTGATCGATCCCACCAGCGGCGAGATCCTGGTCGATGGCGAGAACATCCTGACCTACGACATGGAAGCGCTGCGCAACTTCCGTCGGCACAAGATCAGCATGGTGTTTCAGAGCTTTGGCCTGCTGCCGCACAAGACTGTGATCGACAACGTCGCCTACGGCTTGACCATTCGTGGCGAAAGCAAAGCGCAATGCGCCGAGCGCGCGCAGCACTGGATCACCACGGTGGGCCTGAAGGGCTACGAGAAAAAGTACCCGCATCAGCTTTCCGGCGGCATGCGTCAGCGCGTCGGCCTGGCACGGGCGCTGGCGGCTGACACCGACATCATCCTGATGGACGAAGCGTTCAGCGCACTCGACCCGCTGATTCGCGCCGAGATGCAGGACCAGTTGCTGGAGCTGCAGTCGAGCCTGAAGAAAACCATCGTGTTCATCACCCACGACCTCGACGAAGCCGTGCGCATCGGCAACCGCATCGCCATTCTCAAGGACGGTCGGCTGATTCAGGTCGGCACGCCGAAAGAAATCCTCTACTCGCCCGCCGACGATTACGTAGATCGTTTCGTGCAGCGGCGCGTGGCGACTCTCTAAGGACGCTGTGGTCATGTCGCGAGCAGAACAGATCATCATCGGCGAAGGCCCGCTCAGCTGGCGGGACGTGACCGCGGTTGCCCGTCATGGCGCGACGCTGTCGCTGTCGGAAAGCGCGTGGGCGCGGATCGACAATGCCCAGGCGATCGTGCAGCGCATCGTTGCCAGCGGCGAACGCGCCTATGGCGTGAACACCGGCCTCGGCGCGCTGTGCAACGTGTCACTGGCCGACGAGCAGCTTGGCCGACTGTCGCGCAACACCCTGCTCAGCCATGCCTGCGGCGTCGGCCCGGCGTTACCGGACGAGCAGACCCGCGCGATCACCTGTGCTGCGATCATCAACTACAGCCAGGGCAAATCCGGGATTCATCGTCAGGTGGTCGAGGCCTTGCTCGCCCTGCTCAATCGACGCATCACCCCGCAAGTGCCGTCCCAGGGTTCGGTGGGATACCTCACGCACATGGCGCACATCGGCGTCGCACTGCTCGGTGTGGGCCAGGTCAGTTATCGCGGGCAGGTGATGTCGGCGTTGCAGGCGCTTAGCGAAGAAGGCTTGTCGCCGGTGGAGCTGGGAGCGAAGGACGGTCTGTGTCTGGTCAACGGCACGCCGTGCATGACCGGCCTCAGCTGCCTGGCCATCGCCGACGTGAATCGCCTGATGCAGTGGGCGGATGTGATCAGCGCCATGACCTTCGAGGGCCTGCGCGGCCAGCTCGACGCTTTTGACGAAACCATTATTGCGCTCAAGCCACACCCCGGCATGCAGCAAGTCGGCAAAAACCTGCGCGGCCTGCTCGCCGGCAGTGAAGTGCTCGCCAACAGTCAGGGCATCCGCACCCAGGACGCCTTGAGCATCCGCTCGATTCCGCAGGTCCACGGCGCCACCCGCGACCAGCTGGCCCACGCCACACGGCAGATCGAAATCGAGCTCAACTCGGCCACCGACAACCCGCTGCTGCTCGGCACGCCTGAAGCGTACCGCGTGGTTTCCCAGGCCAATCCCCATGGCCAGTCCGTGGCGATGGCGGCTGATCTGCTGGCGATTGCCATGGCCGAACTGGGCTCGATTGCCGAGCGACGGCTGGACCGGCTGATCAACCCCACGGTCAGCGGGCTGCCGGCGTTTCTGGTCAGCCAGCCGGGGGTCAACTCCGGAATGATGATCACCCAATATGTCGCCGCCTCACTGTGCGCGGAAAACCGCCAGCTGGCACAACCGGCGGTCATCGACAACTACGTGACGTCCGGCCTGCAGGAGGATCATCTGAGCATGGGCACCAGCGCCGCCTTGAAGCTGCACAAGGTGCTGGAGAACGTGACGCAGATCCTCGCGATCGAGTATTTGCTGGCCGCCCAGGCGTTCGAGTTCTTCAAGGGCCCGCGCTTTGGCGTGGGCACCGAAGCGGCGTGGCGTCTGTTGCGCGAGCGCGTGCCGGCCTATGACGAAGACCGCTGGCTGGCGCCGGACATCGCCAGCAGCGTGACCCTGCTCAAGAACGAAGAGTCATTGGAAACCGTATTCCAGCGTTGCCGCGATTACGCGGTGGGCGCTCACCACAACACCGACAACAACGGTCGCAGCGCAAGCGCCCCTCGCGCAGGACAGGCAGGCGCCGGTTCAGCGCAGACGACCGATACCCAATCAGGAGTAGCAGCATCGTGACCGACACCCAACAGGCGACCCCGCTGAATCTGATCCCCGGCCAATTGAGCCTCGCCCAGCTGCGCGCGATTTATCAGCGGCCCGTCACGCTGACCCTCGACGCCAGCGCCAATCGGCAGATCGAAGACAGCGTGGCCTGCGTCGAGCAGATACTCGCCGAAAACCGAACCGCTTACGGCATCAACACCGGTTTCGGGCTGCTGGCGTCAACGCGCATCGCCAGCGCCGACCTCGAAAACCTGCAGCGTTCACTGGTGCTGTCCCACGCCGCGGGCGTTGGTCAGCCGATCAGCGATGAGCTGGTGCGCCTGATCATGGTGCTCAAGGTCAACAGCCTGAGCCGGGGTTTCTCCGGGATTCGCCGTCAGGTCATCGACGCGCTGATTGCGCTGATCAACGCTGAGGTTTACCCGCACATCCCGCTCAAGGGTTCGGTGGGCGCCTCCGGCGACCTCGCGCCATTGGCGCACATGTCGCTGGTGCTGCTGGGCGAAGGCAAGGCGCGCTACAAGGGCGAATGGCTGAATGCCGTGGAAGCACTGGCCATCGCCGGGCTCAAGCCATTGACGCTGGCGGCCAAAGAAGGCCTGGCGCTGCTCAACGGCACGCAGGTGTCTACGGCCTATGCCTTGCGCGGCCTGTTCGAAGCCGAAGACCTGTTCGCCGGCGCCCTCAGCTGCGGCGCGCTGACCGTTGAAGCCGTGCTTGGCTCTCGCGCACCCTTCGACGCACGTATTCATGCGGCACGGGGTCAGCGCGGCCAGATCGACTCGGCTGCGGCCTATCGCGATCTGCTTGGCGACGGCAGCCAGGTCTCCGACTCCCACCGCGACTGCGACAAGGTTCAGGACCCCTACTCTCTGCGCTGCCAGCCGCAAGTCATGGGCGCCTGCCTGACCCAACTGCGTCAGGCCGCCGAAGTGCTGGCGATCGAATCCAACGCGGTGTCAGACAACCCGCTGGTGTTCGCGGCCGAAGGTGAAGTGATTTCCGGTGGTAACTTCCACGCCGAACCGGTTGCCATGGCCGCCGACAACATCGCTTTGGCCATCGCTGAAATCGGCTCGCTGAGCGAACGCCGCATCTCGCTGATGATGGACAAGCACATGTCGCAGCTGCCGCCGTTCCTGGTGGCCAACGGCGGCGTCAACTCCGGCTTCATGATTGCCCAGGTCACGGCTGCAGCGCTGGCCAGTGAAAACAAGGCGCTGTCCCACCCCCACAGCGTCGACAGCCTGCCGACCTCCGCCAACCAGGAAGACCATGTATCGATGGCACCCGCCGCTGGCAAGCGCTTGTGGGAAATGGCGGAGAACACTCGCGGCGTGCTGGCTGTAGAATGGCTGGCTGCGTGTCAGGGTCTGGACTTGCGCAACGGTCTGAAGACCTCCGAAAAACTGGAAATCGCCCGCACCACGCTACGCGGCAAAGTCCCGTTCTACGAGAAAGACCGCTTCTTCGCCCCTGATATCGAGGCCGCCATCGAGCTGCTGGCTTCCAACTGCCTGAGCGACCTGGTTTCTGCTGACCTGCTGCCGAGCTTCTGATCGGGACAGGCCAGGGATGGCCTGTCGTTGAAATGAGTGGGGGGATTACCCCCTGTAGGAATGAGCTTGCTCGCGATGCAATAGGTCAGAAACGCATTTACCGTCTGACACACCGCAATCGCGAGCAAGCTCACGCCTACAAAAGCCTCTCGTTTCGCAGCAAAAAGTAAGACTAGGAACGTGTGAAATGACATCGCAAAACGCTACAGATCTGAAACGCGGGCTCAGCGCGCGTCACATTCGCTTCATGGCGCTGGGCTCGGCCATCGGCACCGGGTTGTTCTACGGTTCCGCGTCGGCCATCAAACTGGCCGGTCCCGCCGTTCTGCTGGTGTACATCATCGCCGGCGCTGCGGTTTACATGGTCATGCGCGCTCTCGGCGAGATGGCCGTGCGCAACCCGGTGTCCGGCTCGTTTGGCGAGTACGCCACCACGTATCTGGGTCCGCTCGCAGGGTTTGTCCTCGGCTGGACCTACGCATTCGAAATGGTCATCGTCTGCCTGGCCGATGTCACTGCGTTCGGCATCTACATGGGCTTCTGGTTTCCCGAAGTGCCGCGCTGGATCTGGGTGCTCGGCATTGTCTTTCTGATCGGCGCGCTGAACCTGTGCAGCGTCAAAGTCTTCGGTGAAACAGAGTTCTGGCTGTCGCTGCTGAAGGTCGGCGCAATCATCGCGATGATCCTCGCCGGCTTCGGCATCATGCTGTTCGGACTCGGCTCGGTCTCGGGCGGCGGCGTCAGCAGCGTGAGCAATCTATGGGCCTACGGCGGCTTCATGCCCAACGGCATCGGCGGTCTCGTGGCCTCGCTGGCGGTGGTGATGTTCGCCTTTGGCGGCATCGAAATCATCGGCATCACCGCCGGTGAAGCACGCAACCCGGAGCGCGTAATTCCCCGCGCGATCAACGCGGTGCCGCTGCGGATTCTGCTGTTTTACGTGCTCACGCTGTTCGTCCTGATGTCGCTGTATCCGTGGCAGCAGATCGGCAGCCAGGGCAGCCCGTTCGTCCAGATCTTCGATCACCTGGGGATTTCCTCTGCGGCGACCGTCCTCAACATCGTAGTCATCACTGCCGCCGTTTCGGCGATCAACAGCGACATCTTCGGCGCCGGACGCATGATGTACGGCCTGGCGATACAAGGTCAGGCGCCCAAGGGTTTTGCTCAGTTGTCCGCCCAGGGCGTGCCCTGGATGACCGTGCTGGTGATGGGCGTCGCGCTGCTCTGCGGCGTTGTGCTGAATTACCTGATTCCTGAAAACGTGTTCCTGCTGATCGCCTCGATCGCGACCTTCGCGACGGTCTGGGTGTGGCTGATGATTCTGGTCACGCAGATCGCCATGCGCCGCTCGATGAGCGCAGAAGAAGTCGCCCAGCTGAAATTCCCGGTGCCGTTCTGGCCCGTCGCGCCGATTGTTGCCACGTTGTTCATGGTGTTCGTGTTCGGCGTGCTGGGTTATTTCCCGGACAGCCAGGCCGCGCTGGTGGTGGGGGCGGTGTGGATCGGGTTGCTGGTGGTTGCGTACTGGATCTGGGTAAAGCCGAAGCAGAACCTGATAAAGGCCACATCAAACAGCTGATAAATGGACTGTCATGAACGGTCCGTGTGGGAGCGAGCTTGCTCGCGAAGACTGAATTTCAGGCGCCGAATATTCGGCGGAGACACTTGCCGCTTCGCGAGCAAGCTCACTCCTACACTTAGTACTTGCAACAGGCTGTAAAACCGAAACTTTGGAGAGATCGATGAAAACGCTCTGGCACCACTGTCACGCAGCAACCATGGCGAACGGCACGTACTCGATCATCGAGGACGCCGCCATCGTGACCGATGCAGCGCGGATCGTCTGGATCGGTCCTCTCCACGCGCTGCCGGACCAGGGCGACATCAAGCGCGTCGACCTGAACGGCGCATGGGTGACGCCCGGCCTGATCGATTGCCACACGCACACGGTGTTCGGCGGTAACCGCAGCGGCGAGTTCGAGCAGCGTCTGCAGGGCGTCAGCTACGCGGAAATCGCGGCAGCGGGCGGCGGCATTGCCAGCACCGTGCGCGCCACCCGCGCCGCCAGTGAAGAAGAGCTTTACGCCAGCGCTGAACGTCGTCTGCTGCACTTGCTAAGGGACGGCGTGACCACGATCGAGATGAAATCCGGCTACGGCCTGGACCTCGCCAGCGAACGCAAAATCCTGCGGGTGATTCGCCAGCTGGGTGAAAACCTGCCGGTCACCGTGCGCAGCACCTGCCTGGCCGCCCATGCCCTGCCGCCGGAATACAAAGACCGCGCCGACGACTACATCGCTCACATCTGCAGCGAAATGCTGCCGGCGCTGGCGGCGGAAAATCTGGTGGATGCCGTCGATGCGTTCTGCGAATACCTGGCGTTCTCGCCGGCCCAGGTCGAACAGGTGTTCATCACCGCCGGCCAGCTGGGCCTGCCGGTCAAGCTGCACGCCGAGCAGTTGTCTTCGCTGCATGGCTCGAGTCTGGCGGCGCGTTATCAAGCGCTGTCGGCTGACCATCTGGAGTTCATGACCGAAGAAGACGCCATTGCGATGGCGGCCTCAGGCACGGTCGCGGTACTGCTGCCGGGGGCGTTCTACTTCCTGCGCGAAACTCAATTGCCGCCGATGGATGCCCTGCGCAAACACGGGGTGAAGATCGCCATTTCCACCGATCTCAATCCGGGCACGTCGCCGGGTCTGTCGCTGCGGCTGATGCTGAACATGGCCTGCACACTGTTCCGCATGACGCCGGAAGAAGCCCTGGCCGGCGCAACTGTCCACGCAGCACAGGCGCTGGGCATGGCCGAGACCCATGGCTCGCTGGAAGTTGGCAAAACGGCGGATTTTGTCGCATGGCACATCGAACGGCCCGCCGACCTCGCCTACTGGCTGGGCGGCGATCTGGACAAACGCGTCGTGCGTCATGGCGTGGAACGCACTCTCTAATCAGGGGAATACTGTGGACAAGGTTCTGAGTTTCACTCGCGGTCGCGTACCGCTGCTGATCAGCATGCCGCACCCGGGACTGCACCTGACGCCCGCCGTGCGGGACGGTCTGGTGGATGAGGCCGTGAGCCTGCCGGACACCGACTGGCACATTCCGCGCCTGTATGACTTTGCGTCTGATCTGGGGGCAAGCGTGCTCTCGGCGGAATATTCGCGCTTCGTCATCGACCTCAATCGTCCGTCCGACGACACGCCGCTGTACGCCGGCGCGACCACCGGGCTGTTCCCGTCGACGCTGTTCGAGGGCGATCCGCTGTTCAAAGAGGGTCAGGCGCCGAGCAAGGAAGAACGCGCGACTTATCTGGAGAAGATCTGGACGCCCTATCACGAGACGCTACGCGGCGAGCTTGAACGCCTGCGCGCCGAGTTCGGTTATGCGCTGCTGTTCGACGCGCATTCCATTCGTGGGCACATTCCACATCTGTTTGACGGTCGGCTGCCGGACTTCAACCTCGGCACCTTCAATGGCGCCAGCTGTGATGAAGCGCTGGCCCAGCGTCTGGATACCGCGTGCGCTGCCGCGAAGAACTACAGCCATGTGCTCAACGGGCGCTTCAAGGGCGGCCACATCACCCGCCACTATGGCGACCCGGCCAACCACATCCACGCCGTGCAACTGGAACTGGCGCAAAGCACGTACATGGACGAGTTCGTGCCCTTCCACTACCGCCCGGACCTGGCTGAGCCGACGCAGGTGGTGTTGAAAGGGCTGCTGGAAGAAATGATCGCCTGGGCACGTGAAAAGTACGGCAAGTAGACCCGGCTTGATGATTCTCATGGTGGGACCGGCTTCAGCCGGGAAGAGGCCAGTTTGAGCGCCATCAGTTTTGCGGCATTGCACCTGACGCCTTCCCGGCTAAAGCCAGTCCCACTGGATGCGCACGCGGCGTTTGTGGGACCGGCTTCAGCCGGGAAGAGGCCTGTCTGGGCGCCATCAGTCTCCTGATGGTGAGCGTTACTTCTTCAACAACCGCAACCCGTTGGCCACCACCAGCAGACTGACGCCCATGTCGGCAAACACTGCCATCCACATGGTCGCCATCCCGGCGAAGGTCACCGCCAGAAAGATCAGCTTGATCACCAGCGCCAGCGCGATGTTCTGTTTGAGCACCGCCGCCGTGTCCCGCGACAGACGAATGAAGGCCGGGATCTTGCGCAGGTCGTCGTCCATCAGCGCCACATCAGCGGTTTCGATGGCGGTGTCCGTGCCCGCTGCCGCCATGGCAAAACCGATCTCCGCCCGGGCCAGCGCCGGCGCATCGTTGATGCCGTCGCCGACCATGCCCACTCGGTGGTTCTGCGCGTACAGGGCTTCGATGGCTTGCAGCTTGTCGGTCGGCATCAGATTGCCCTGGGCCTGATCGATGCCCACCTGAGCAGCGATGGCCTTGGCTGTGTGCGGATTGTCGCCCGTCAGCATCATCGTCTTCACGCCCAGCGCATGCAGCTGCTCGATGGCCTCGCGGCTGCTGTCCTTGACCGTGTCGGCGACCGCAAACAACGCCAGCGGGCCGGAGGCGTCGAACAGCAGCACCACGGTTTTGCCCTGGCTTTCCAGCGCTTCAAGTTGCGCTTCCAGTTCCGGCGAACAATACCCGGCGTCATGCACAAGGCGGTGATTGCCCAAGTGATACAAACGCCCTTGCACCTCGCCTTTCACACCAAGCCCGGCAAGGGCTTCGAACGCCTCGACCGGCAACCGAGCGCCTTCTTGCGCCGCCTTGGCGATGGCTTGAGACACGGGGTGATCCGAGCGACCGGCCAGGCTTGCCGAGATCGCCAGTGCCTGCTCACCCAGTGACTCGTTGAGCAATACGTAATCGGTCTGCACCGGTTTGCCGTGGGTGATGGTGCCGGTCTTGTCGAGGGCCAGGTAATCGAGCTTGTGGCCCATTTCCAGGTACACACCGCCCTTGACCAGAATGCCTTTGCGCGCCGCCGCCGCCAGACCGCTGACGATCGTCACCGGCGTGGAAATCACCAGCGCACACGGGCACGCGACCACCAGCAGCACCAGGGCGCGGTAGATCCAGTCAAACCACACTGCACCCATGAACAGCGGTGGGATGATCGCAATCCCCAGCGCCAGCGCGAACACGGCGGGCGTGTAGGTCTTTGAAAAGCTGTCAACGAAACGCTGAGTCGGCGCGCGCGCACCCTGGGCCGCCTCGACGGCATGGATGATCCGCGCCAGCGTCGAGTTGTTGGCAGCGGCGGTCACTTTGTATTCCAGCGAACCGGCCTGATTGATCGTGCCAGCAAAGACCTTGTCGCCTACGGTCTTCTCGACCGGGAGGCTTTCGCCCGTGATCGGGGCCTGATCAATGCTCGACTGGCCGGCAACCACTTCACCGTCCAGCCCGATGCGCTCACCCGGCTTGACCCGAACGATGCTGCCCAGCGCAATATCTTTGACCTCAAGCTCTAGCCACTCGCCGTTCTGCTGCACGGTCGCGGTTTCCGGCGTCAGCTGCATCAGGCCGCCAATGGCATTGCGGGCACGGTCTAGGGATTTGGCTTCGATCAGCTCGGCGACGGTGAACAGAAACATCACCATCGCCGCTTCCGGCCATTGCCCGATCAGCACCGCACCGGTGACGGCGATGCTCATCAGCGCATTGATGTTCAGGTTGAAGTTTTTCAGGGCGATCCAGCCCTTTTTGTACGTGGTCAGGCCGCCGCTGAAAATGGCGACCAGCGCAACGATGGCGACCACCCAGGTGGGCGCGGCATTGGTGAAGTGGATGACTTCAGCAGACAACGCAGCGACACCCGACAGCGCCAGCGGCCACCACGGTTTGTTGGCAGGTGGCAGCGAGGCTGTTTCCTTGTCGGCGCCCTCTTCGATGAGGTCCGCCTGCATGCCCAGCGAGCCAATGGCGTCGCGAATGGGATCGGTGGACGGCAGCTCATGCCACACGCCCAGCACGCGATTGATCAGGTTGAATTCAAGCTTCTGAATGCCCTTCATCTTGCCGAGCTTGTTCTGGATCAGCGTCTGCTCGGTGGGGCAGTCCATGGCTTCGATGCGGAAGCTGCTCAGTTTTCCATCGGCATTTGATGCGCCATCGATGGTCACGACGGCGGGCGCGCTGTCGTGGGAGCAGCAGGCGTGGGCGGCATGGTCGTGCACGGGCGTGAGCTTGGTTTGCCCGTGTTCATGACCGGCGTGATCGTGCCCAGCGTGATCATGGGCAGAATGGTCATGCCCTGCGTGATCGTGCTCGGCATGGTTGTGCGAGTCGTGGGCAGGCTTGTGCGATGAAGATGTGGGTACAGAGTCACTCATGGATTGAGTCTCTAAATGTGCGTGTTGCCAAGTGAACACCCTGTAGCCACTATAGGGTCAAGCGTCCTTATCTAGATCGTGCACATGAACCCTTCATTTAAAATCGGCGAACTGGCAAAACTCACGGACTGCCCGGTGGAAACCATCCGCTATTACGAGCGCGAGGGCCTGCTCAGCGAACCCGCGCGCAGCGACGGCAACTATCGGCTGTACACCCAGGAGCACGTCGAACGCCTGACGTTCATCCGCAACTGCCGCAGCCTGGACATGACGCTGGACGAGATCCGCAGCCTTCTGGCGTTGCGCGACAGTCCGCGGGACCAGTGCGAGAACGTCAACGCGCTGATCGACGAACACATCCAGCACGTGAACGCCCGCGTCGCGAGCCTGCAAGCGCTGCAGGAGCAACTGGTCGACCTGCGCCAACGCTGCAGCGAAGGGGCGCCGGATCACTGCGGGATTCTTGATCGACTGGAGATCAGCGGGAGTGTCGTGGCAGCGGACGTCGAACACTCCCACGTAGGCCGCAGCCACGGGCATTGACTGGTTAGTGGGACCGGCTTTCGCCGGGAAGAGGCCAGTCTGCGCACCATCACTTTTGCGGTGAGGCATCCGACGCCTTCCCGGCTAAAGCCGGTCCTACAAGTCGGCGTTCAGCCAGTCCCATTGAATGCACGCGAATGCTTTAGTAGGACCGGCTTCAGCCGGGAAGAGGCCAGTCTGCGCACCATCACTTTTACGGTGAGGCATCCGACGCCTTCCCGGCTGAAGCCGGTCCTACAAGTCGGCGTTTCAGCCAGTCCCATTGAATGCACGCGAATGCTTTAGTGGGACCGGCTTTAGCCGGGAAGAGGCCATTGGGGGCAACATCACTTTCGCGGTGTGGCATCCGACGCTTTCCCGGCTAAAGCCGGCCCTACAGGGATCAAGCGTTGTGAATACGCTCAACCGCAGCCGCGACCCCAATCCCGTACTCGGGATCAGCCATCGAGCAATGCTCGATGTGCAGCTGGATGATAGGTGCCGACACGCCACGCAGCGAGCGGGCGGTATTGTCGAACAACGACTGTTTCTCCCGTGCGTTCATCAGACGGAACAGGTTGCCTGGCTGCGAGTAGTAGTCGCCATCCACGCGGTGGTTCCAGTGAGCGGCTGCGCCTTCGATGGACAACGGCGGCTCTCTGAAATCCGGCTGTTCCTGAAACGCGCCCTTGGTGTTGGGCTCATAAGAAGTCATGCCGCCACGATTACCGTCAATGCGCATCAAGCCGTCGCGGTGGTAGCTGTTCACGTGCAGCGCCGCCCGTGGCGAGTTCACCGGGATCTGATGGTGGTTGACGCTCAAGCGGTAGCGCTGGGCATCGCCGTAGGAAAACAGCCGACCCTGCAGCATTTTGTCCGGCGAGAAGCTGATGCCGGGCACCACGTTGGAAGGCGCGAATGCCGCCTGCTCGACGTCAGCGAAGTTGTTCTCCGGGTTACGGTTCAGCTCGACCACGCCCACTTCGATCAGCGGGTAGTCACCCTTCGGCCAGACCTTGGTCAGGTCGAACGGGTTGATAGGGTACGAGCCTGCCTCCTTCTCCGGCATGATCTGCACGAACAGCTTCCAGCGCGGGAAGTTGCCCTGCTCGATGTTTTCGTACAGATCGCGGTGATGGGACTCACGGTCACGGCCGACCAGTTCCTGCGCTTCTGCGTCGGTCAGGTTGGCGATGCCTTGTTGCGAGACGAAGTGAAATTTCACCCAGAACCGCTCGTGCTGTGCGTTGAGGAAACTGTAGGTGTGGCTGCCGAAACCGTGCATCTCGCGGTAGCTGCGGGGAATGCCGCGCTCGCTCATCACGACAGTCACCTGGTGCAGCGCTTCCGGCAGTTGAGTCCAGAAATCCCAGTTGTTCTCGGCACTGCGCATGCCGGTGCGTGGGTCGCGTTTGACAGCGTGATTCAGGTCGGGAAACTTCATCGGGTCGCGCAGGAAGAACACCGGCGTGTTGTTGCCGACCATGTCCCAGTTGCCTTCCTCGGTATAGAACTTGAACGCGAAACCGCGAATGTCGCGCTCGGCATCGGCTGCACCACGCTCACCGGCAACGGTGGAGAAACGGGCGAACATTTCAGTGGACTTGCCGATCTCAGAGAAGATTTTTGCACGGGTGTAGCGAGTGATGTCGTGGGTGACGGTGAAGGTGCCAAACGCGCCGGAACCCTTGGCGTGCATACGGCGCTCGGGGATGACTTCACGATCAAAATGGGCGAGCTTTTCGAGGAACCAGACATCCTGCAGCAGCGCAGGGCCATGGGGGCCGGCGGTCTGGATATTCTGGTTATCGACTACAGGGGCGCCGAAAGCGGTCGTCAGTTTGTTGCTCATGCGTGTTTCTCCACCAAGGATACTGGCGGGCGACCTCTATTGAGGCCGCCCTGTGTCTGTCCGATGGGGAGAACGATAGGAAAATCGACGCGTTTAAGCTCATTGTCACTGCGCACTGGGCGGATAGAGCTTTTCAATCGATTGCCGATTGATCAATAGCCTCCGCTCATGAGCGCAGCGGGATCACACCGCTACAGGCGCCTTGATGCTCGGATCCGCGTCATAACCCACGATCTCGAAGTCTTCGAAGCGATAGTCGTAGATGCTCTCCGGACGACGCTTGATGTTCAGCTGCGGCAGCTGTCGAGGCGTGCGGGTCAGCTGCGTCGCGATCTGCTCTTCGTGGTTGGAGTAAGCGTGGGTGTCGCCCAGGCTGACGATGATCTCGTGGGGGATCAGGTCGCATTGCTGAGCCAGCATGTGGGTCAGCAGCGCCAGCGCAGCGATGTTGTAGGGCAGTCCGAGGAAGACATCGGAGCTGCGAATGTAGAGCTGCATCGACAGCTTGCCGTCGGCCACGAAGGCCTGGTACAGCAAATGGCACACGGCAAGCGCCTGGCGCCCGGCCTTGACGTTCTCCTGCGGCGACAGCTTCTCGTCTGGCAGGTATTCGGTATTCCAGCCATGGAACAGGATGCGGCGGCTGTTCGGGTTGTTCTTCAGGCAGTCGACCATGTAGTCGATCTGGTTGATCTTGCCGCCATCCTTGGTCGGCCAGCCAGTCCACTGCGCGCCGTATACCGGGCCAAGGTCGCCGTCTTCAGTGGCCCACTCGTCCCAGATGGTCACGCCGTTTTCGTTGAGCCATTTGGTGTTGGTGTTGCCGCTGAGCATCCAGATCAGCTCGTTGGCGATGCTCTTGAAGTGCAGCTTTTTGGTGGTCAGCAGCGGGAAGCCATCGGCCAGGTTGTGGCGAATCTGCCGACCGAACACGGCAGTGGTGCCGGTCCCGGTGCGGTCGCCCTTGCGGGTTCCGTTGTTGATGACGTCCTGCAGCAGTTCAAGGTATTGCTTCATGACCAGAGGCCCTCTGTTTCGGTGAATCCGCCGAACCCTTCGGGCCCGGCGTTCAGCAAATGTACCCGGCGCGTCAAGCCGTAGCGTTGTTGGCAGCGGGCGCGCGATGGTAGGCAAGCCAGATCAGCACCAGGCCGCCGATGATCATTGGCAGGCTGAGGATCTGCCCCATGGTGACCCAGCCCCAGGCCAGATAACCCAGCTGGGCGTCCGGCACGCGGACGAACTCCACTACGAAGCGGAAGATGCCGTAGAACAGCGCGAACATGCCGGAAACGGCCATGGTCGGACGCGGCTTGCGGGAGTAGAAATAAAGAATGACGAACAAAGCCACGCCTTCCAGGGCGAACTGGTAGAGCTGTGACGGGTGGCGTGGCAGTTGCGCAGGGTCGGTGGGGAACACCATGGCCCAGGGCAGATCAGTCGGCTTGCCCCACAGCTCGGCGTTGATGAAGTTGCCGATGCGCCCGGCACCCAGACCAATCGGCACCATAGGGGCGATGAAGTCCATGAGCTGGAAGAATGACTTGCCGTTGCGCTTGCCGAACCAGTATGTCGCGATCATCACGCCGATAAAACCGCCGTGGAACGCCATGCCGCCCTTCCAAACTTCAAAAATCAGCAGCGGGTTGGCGATGTAGTTGGGCAGATCGTAAAACAGGACGTAGCCGAGACGGCCACCGACGATGACGCCCATGGCGACCCAGAAAATCATGTCCGAGAGCTTTTCTTTGGTCCACGTCGGGTCAAAGCGATTCAAACGACGAGATGCCAGGTACCAGGCACTGCCAATACCGACCAGGTACATCAGGCCGTACCAGTGAATTTGCAGCGGACCGATGGCCACGGCTACCGGGTCAATCTGCGGGTAAGGCAGCATTGCGACTCCTTGAAATAGAAGCGCTCATTGAGCGACGAAGCAGAACTATGCGGCGGCGGTAGCAGGTAGTGCCACCCAATAATGATGAAATCTGGTGCAAGAGCCGCCATGACGGAGAACCCGCACGCTGACGAAGCCGCCATGACTTGCGCGGACATCTCTCAAAAACAGTGCGGCATGTTACCGGACCGCGCCGATCCGCTCTAGCAGCGTGCGATGGATGTCGGCGTGCGGGGTGGGTAAAGTGGCGCAAAAAGGAGTCATCCATGTGCCTTATCGTCTTCGCCTGGCGGCCATCTCACGCTCAGCCGCTGATTCTGGCGGCCAATCGTGACGAGTTCTACGCCCGCCCTACTCTGCCGCTGGCGCAGTGGGAAGACGCGCCGCAGGTCTACGCCGGGCGCGATCTTGAAGCGGGCGGGACATGGCTGGGCATCAATGCTGACGGACGTTTTGCGGCGCTCACCAATATCCGCGAGCCGGGCAAACCGCCTGGCCGCCGTTCGCGGGGCGACTTGGTTGCTCGTTTTTTGACCAGCGATGTCTTCATGGATGAGTATTTGAGTGAGATCGCGACGCGGTCGTCTGAGTACGGTGGGTTCAACCTGCTGGTGGGTGATCGTCAGCAGTTGCATTTTCTCAACGGGAACGATCCGATACCCCGCCGTCTGGAAGCGGGCGTTTACGGGGTGTCCAACGCAGGGATCGATACGCCGTGGCCGAAACTGGTGAAAGCCAAAGCGGCGCTGTCTGAACATTTGGAGAATCCAGATCCTGAAGCGCTGTTTGGCTTTCTCACCGATCACGCGCCTGCGCCAGAGGCTGAACTGCCGAGCACCGGCGTAGGCCTTGCGACGGAAAAGTTATTGTCGAGCGTGTTCATTGCCAGCCCCAATTACGGCACGCGGGCGAGCACGGTGTTACTGGTCAATGCGGATGGCAGCCGGCGCCTGATCGAGCGCAGCTTCGGGCCGTATGGCGGGAGATTGGGTGAGGTGGACCTGCAGGTTTAGCCTGCATCAAGGTTTTAGCAGGACCGGCTTTAGCCGGGAAAGCGTCTTGTGTCACGCCCAACATCCTAGGGTGTTCAAGCCGGCCTCTTTCCGGCTAAAGCCGGTCCCACTAAAAGCAGCGCAGCGCCAGCCGTCAATGCCCCTTCACAGACCCCGGATTGATCATCCGCGACAGGCCCAGATTTCTCAGCGCCAGCTGCAACGAGCTGCTGATCACTTGCGGGTTGTCGTTCTTCATCAGCTGGGCCAGCAGGTCCTTGGCCATGCTCAGGTTGATCTGACGCAGCATCCACTTCACTTTCGGCAGGTTGGTGGCGTTCATCGACAGGCTGTCGAAGCCCATCGCCATCAGCAGCACCGCCGCCGCAGGATCACCGGCCATTTCGCCGCAGATGCTCACCGGCTTGCCTTCGGCATGGGCATCGCGCACCACGCTCTGCAAGGCCTGGAGCACAGCCGGGTGCAGATAGTCGTACAAATCCGCCACCCGCGGGTTGTTACGGTCGACCGCCAGCAGATACTGGGTCAGGTCGTTGGAACCGACAGACAGGAAATCCACCTGACGCGCCAGCTCTCGGGTCTGATAGACCGCCGCCGGCACTTCGATCATCACGCCCACCGGCGGCATCGGGACGTCGGTGCCTTCATCGCGGACTTCGCCCCACGCCCGGTGGATCAGGTGCAGCGCCTCTTCGGTTTCATGGGTGCCGGAAATCATCGGCAGCAGAATCCGCAGATTGTTCAGGCCTTCGCTGGCCTTGAGCATGGCGCGGGTCTGCACCAGGAAGATTTCCGGGTGATCCAGCGTCACGCGAATGCCACGCCAGCCGAGGAACGGGTTGTCTTCCTTGATCGGAAAATACGACAGCGACTTGTCACCGCCGATGTCCAGCGTTCGCATCGTCACCGGTAGCGGATGGAAAGCCGCCAGTTGCTCACGGTAGATGGCGAGCTGTTCCTTCTCGCTCGGGAACCGCTGCTGAATCATGAACGGCACTTCGGTGCGGTACAGACCGACGCCTTCCGCGCCTCGCTGTTGCGCGCGGGCCACGTCTGCCAGTAGACCGGTGTTAACCCACAGCGGCATGCGGTGGCCGTCGAGGGTCACGCAGGGCAATTCACGCAGCGCGTCGAGGCCTTGAGAAAGCTGACGCTCCTCTTCGACGACTACGGAGTACTGCTTGATCAGGATCTCGGACGGGTTGGTGAAGACCTCGCCGTGATAGCCGTCGACGATCAGCTGGATGCCGTCGACTTTCGAGTACGGCAGGTCCACCACGCCCATGACCGTGGGAATGCCCATGGCCCGGGCCAGAATCGCGACGTGGGAGTTACCCGAGCCGAGTACCGAAATCAGACCCACCAACTTGCCTTCCGGCACCTCGCCGAGCATAGCGGGCGACAGCTCTTCGCTGACCAGAATGGTGTTGTCGGGGTAGACCAGGGTTTGTTGGCGCGCTTCCTGAAGGTAGGCGAGCAGGCGGCGACCGAGGTCTTTGACGTCCGATGCGCGCTCACGCAGATAAGCGTCGTCCATCAGCTCGAAGCGTTTGACGTGCTCGTTGACCACCGAGCGCAAGGCGCCCTGAGCCCACTGGCCGGTCTTGATGACGTTGGTGACTTCACTGCCCAGCGACGCATCGTCGAGCATCATCAGGTACACATCGAACAACGCGCGCTCTTCTGGGCGCAATTGCGTCGCCAACTTCGCCGAAAGGGTACGCATGTCGTTGCGTACACCTTCAAGCGCAGTCTGGAACAGTTTGAGTTCAGCGGTGATATCAGAGACGGTTTTGTCCGGGACGACTTCGAGGTCAGCCGGCGGCAACATGACCAGCGCAGTACCGACCGCAGCGCCCGGCGAACCCGGCACACCGACGAATCGGGCTTCCTGAATGCCCTTGCCCTGCCGGCCCAGCCCGCGGATGGAACCGGTGGCTTCCGCGTGGGCGATGACGCCTGCAAGTTGCGCGCTCATCGTCACGAGGAAGGCTTCTTCGCCCTCGTCGAACTGGCGGCGCTCCTTTTGCTGGATGACCAGAACGCCCACAACCCGGCGGTGGTGGATGATCGGCGCGCCGAGGAACGACGCATAACGCTCTTCGCCGGTTTCAGCAAAGTAACGATAGCGAGGGTGATCGGCAGCATTTTCGAGGTTCAGCGGTTCCTCACGCGTACCGACCAGACCCACGAGGCCCTCGTTCGGGGCCATGCTCACCTTGCCGATCGAGCGCTTATTCAGGCCTTCGGTGGCCATCAGCACGAAGCGGTTCGCTTCAGGATCGAGCAAATAGACCGAGCAGACCTGGCTGCTCATGGCCTCTTTGACGCGTAACACAATAATGCCCAACGCCGCCTTGAGATCCTTGGCGGAGTTAACTTCCTGGACGATCTTGCGCAGCGTATTGAGCATGGCTCGGGGTCGAACTCCGTGTCAGTCGCGCGCCAACAGGCGCGGGGCAAGCTCTTTGAGTGCGCGGCGATATACCTCGCGCTTGAATGTCACCACCTGGCCCAACGGGTACCAATAACTGACCCAACGCCAGCCATCGAACTCCGGTTTGCCGGTCAAATCCATCCGCACCCGCTGCTCGTTGGAGATCAGGCGCAGGAGAAACCATTTTTGCTTCTGGCCGATGCACAGCGGCTGGCTGTGGGTACGGACCAATCGTTGCGGCAGACGATAGCGCAACCAACCCCGGGTGCAGGCAAGAATTTCAACATCATGCCGTTCCAGCCCGACTTCTTCATTCAATTCACGGTAAAGCGCGTCTTCCGGGGTCTCCTGAGGGTTGATACCCCCCTGCGGAAACTGCCAGGCGTCTTGATTGATGCGCCGAGCCCATAAGACCTGGCCAGCATCATTTGTCAGAATTATCCCGACATTAGGGCGAAAACCATCGGGGTCGATCACGGCTACAACCTCGCAAACGCATGTCGCCGCATTGTTCCACAAAGATCGTGAAGGCAGCAACGAGGCTGGGACAGCTTATCGTGACAACTGCATTAATAGATGCGATCTCTCGGGCAAACCTCGTATTCTTATGCTCTTTTTTCTGATAATTCAGCGAGTAAAGCCCATGCGCCTGGCCCTGTTCGACCTCGACAACACCCTTCTCGGCGGCGACAGCGATCACGCCTGGGGCGATTACCTGTGCGAGCGCGGCATCCTGGACGGCGCTGCCTACAAGGCACGCAACGATGCGTTCTATCAGGACTATCTGGCCGGCACCCTGAACCTGACCGACTACCTGAATTTCAGTCTGGAGATTCTGGGCCGCACTGAAATGGCGCAGCTCGACGAATGGCACCGGGAATTCATGCGCGACTGCATCGAGCCCTTGATCCTGCCGAAAGCCATGGCCCTCATCGCCAAACACCGCGAAGCCGGCGACAAGCTGGTGGTGATCACGGCGACCAACCGTTTCGTCACCGCGCCGATCGTGGCCCGACTGGGCATCGACACCTTGCTGGCGACCGAATGCGAGATCGTCGACGGCCGCTACACCGGGCGCACCACTGACGTGCCGTGCTTCCGCGAGGGCAAAGTGACCCGCCTGAATCGCTGGATCGGAGAGAATGGGTTCAATCTCGATGACAGCTGGTTCTACAGCGATTCGATGAACGATTTGCCATTGCTGGAGCAGGTGGCTAATCCGGTCGTAGTCGATCCTGATGAAAAGCTGCGCGCCGACGCCACCCGTCGCGGCTGGCCGGTGATTTCACTGCGCGATTGAAAGCCTTCGCGAGCAAGCTCGCTCCCACCGGTCTTTATCGGCAGGAACACCTGCGGTAGCGTCAATTTGGATGACTGAGGTTTAGACCGGTTTGGCGCCCATGAGACCGGCAATCGCCACGAAGCAGACGACGCTGAAGATGGCCAGCGCCAGGGTGAAGCGGGAATTACCCACGATGATTGGCCGGCGCAGGCGATTGACTCGCACCGCCAGCCAGGCCCAGCTCAAGGCGCCGAAGAGATACAGCGCACTCGCCGCCAGCAGCCAGGTCTGTCCCAGCGGCCAGCCGGCGTAGTGGACAAGCCACCAGCCGCTGATTGGCAGGGTCAGTAAACACACGCCCATCAGCACCCAGGCAAATACCCATGGTCGTTGCATGGCGCGGTTCTGCACCGTCGCATCGCCGGCCCGACGGCCGCGCACGATCCACACGATCAACCCCAGCGCGCAGATAAACAGCAGCACCGTGCTGACGACGTGCAGGATTTTCAGTGCAGCGAAGTGTTCCATTGCGTTTGTTCCCTGTGTCTAGCGGTATTTGAAGCGTAGCAGCGGCAAAAGCAAAACTTGTGGGAGTGAGCGAGGTGGCGCTCCACCTTGCTCATGAAGGTCTCTCAGCCAACACAAAACCTGTGGGAGTGAGCTTGCTCACGAAGAGGTCATTTCAGCCGCCGGAGATTTAGCGCCTGATATGGCCTATTCGCGAGCAAGCTCGCCCCACACTATTGCGGTGACCGGCAGGCACTCTGCGGTGTCAGCATTATTTGGCTCACCCCAAAAACAGCTTGTACGCCGGGTTCTTGGTCTCATCCCAGTACGGATACCCAATCTCCGCCAACGCCCCGGGCACCAGATGCCGTTCATCCTCCGGCACCACCAACCCCGCCACCACTCGGCCATCCGCCGCGCCGTGATTGCGGTAGTGGAACATCGAAATATTCCATTTCCCGCCCAGCTTGTTCAGAAAGTTGAATAGCGCACCCGGCCGCTCGGGGAATTCAAAGCGCAGTACCACTTCATCGCTGACCCGCTCCGAATGCCCGCCGACCATGTGCCGCAGGTGCAGTTTGGCCAGTTCGTTGTCGGTCAGGTCGAGCACCGGGAAACCCTGTTCCGTCAGGCTCGCGATCAGGGCTTTGCGCGGATCGGTGTCGGGGTGGGTCTGCACGCCGACGAAGATGTGCGCCTCTCGGTCGGTGTGGTAGCGGTAGTTGAATTCGGTGATCTGCCGCTTGCCAATCGCCTCGCAGAACGCCTTGAAGCTGCCCGGCTGTTCCGGAATGGTCACGGCAATGATTGCTTCGCGGCCTTCGCCCAGCTCAGCGCGCTCGGCCACATGGCGCAGGCGGTCGAAGTTGACGTTGGCGCCGGAATCGATGGCGACGAAGGTCTGCCCGGTGACTTCGTACTGCTCGGTGTACTTCTTGATCCCGGCCACGCCCAGCGCGCCGGAGGGCTCGGTGATCGAGCGGGTATCGTCGTAGATGTCCTTGATTGCCGCGCAGATTTCATCGGTGCTGACGGTGATGACTTCGTCGACGTAATCCTTGCAGATCTCGAAGGTGTACTGCCCGATCTGCGCCACCGCCACTCCATCGGCAAACAGCCCGACTTGCTGAAGCACCACGCGCTCGCCGTAGGCCATGGCCTGTTGCAGGCAATTGGAGTCATCGGGCTCGACGCCAATCACCTTGATCTCCGGGCGCAGGTATTTCACGTACGCCGCGATACCGGCAATCAACCCGCCGCCACCCACCGGGACGAAGATCGCGTCCAGCGGGCCCTGATGCTGACGCAGGATTTCCATCGCCACCGTGCCTTGCCCGGCAATGGTGTCAGGGTCGTCATACGGGTGGACATAGACGTAGCCGTGTTCCTCGACCAGCTTCAGCGAATACGCCAGCGCTTCGGGAAAGGAGTCGCCATGGAGTACGACTTTTCCGCCCCGGGAGCGCACGCCCTCGACCTTGATCTCCGGGGTGGTCTTCGGCATCACGATGGTCGCCGACACGTTCAGCGTCTTCGCCGCCAGCGCCAGGCCTTGGGCGTGATTACCCGCCGACGCCGTCACCACGCCCCGCGCCAGTTCTTCCGGACTCAACTGCGCCAGCTTGTTGTAGGCGCCGCGAATCTTGAAGGAGTACACCGGCTGCAGGTCTTCGCGCTTGAGCAGCACGTTGTTGCCCAGGCGTTGAGACAGCTGGCGGGCGGCGTGCAGCGGGGTTTCCACGGCAACGTCGTAGACACGGGAGTTGAGGATTTTTTTGACGTAGTGCTCGAGCATCGGGGAAGAATCGCTGGCGAAGGGGCAAGACCCGGAAGTCTACCCCTCGCCCCGGCGCACGACCACATCAAGACTCAGGCTTTGACGACGGCATGTCGTTATACTGCCGGCCCTCGGACCTATCGCTATTCCCTGTAACCGGAGCCCACCTCGCATGACCCAGGATCAACTCAAACAGGCCGTTGCCCAGGCCGCCGTCGATTTCATCCTTCCGAAACTCGACGACAAAAGCATCGTGGGCGTGGGCACCGGCTCTACCGCCAATTGCTTCATAGACGCACTGGCCCTGCACAAAGGCGCGTTCGACGGCGCAGTCGCCAGCTCCGACGCAACGGCCGCACGCCTCAAGGGTCACGGGATTCCGGTGTATGAGCTGAACACGGTCAGCGATCTGGAGTTTTACGTCGACGGCGCCGATGAAAGCGACGAGCACCTGAACCTGATCAAAGGCGGCGGCGCAGCCCTGACCCGCGAGAAGATCGTGGCCGCCGTGGCCAAAACTTTCATCTGTATCGCGGATGCCAGCAAGCTGGTGCCGGTGCTGGGCGCATTTCCTCTGCCGGTCGAAGTGATCCCGATGGCCCGCAGCCATGTAGCCCGCGAACTGGTAAAGCTGGGCGGAGATCCGGTTTACCGCGACGGCGTGCTGACGGACAACGGCAACATCATCCTCGATGTGCACAACATGAACATCACCAATCCGGCGGAAGTGGAAGCGCAGATCAATAACATCGTCGGCGTCGTCACCAACGGCCTGTTCGCCGCGCGCCCGGCGGATTTGCTGCTGCTGGGTACCCAGGAAGGCGTGAAAACCCTCAAGCGCTAATGGTTGCGGGGCAAGGTTGATTTTGCTGGACAGCGGTGAACTCGGGATCTCGGTCACGCCGCCGCACCTGTGGGAGTGAGCTTGCTCACGAAGGCGCCGGAGCATTCAGCGATTTTCTCTGGCGACTGAACGTAAGTCTTCGCGAGCAAGCTCGCTCCCACGTGATAGCGGTGGGCTCGGGATCTCGGTCACACCACCAGACTTGTGGGAGTGAGCTTGCTCACGAAGGCGCCGGGGCATTCAGCGAATTTCCCTTGTGACTGAACGTAAGTCTTCGCGAGCAAGCTCGCTCCCACGGGAGGGCGGTGAACTCGGGATCTCGGTCACGACACCGCACCTGTGGGAGTGAGCTTGCTCACGAAGGCGCCGGGGCATTCAGCGAATTTCTCTGGTGACTGAACGTAAGTCTTCGCGAGCAAGCTCGCTCCCACGGGATAGCGGAGGGCTCGAGATCTCGGTCACACCACCGGACTTGTGGGAGTGACCGGGGTGGCGATCCACCTTGCTCACGAAGGCGCCGGGGCATTCAGCGAATTTCTCTGGTGACTGAACGTAAGTCTTCGCAAGCAAGCTCGCTTTCACGGGATAGCGGCGGGCTGGGGATCTCGGTCACGTCGCCGCACCTGTGGGAGTGACCGGGGCGGCGATCCACCTTGCTCACGAAGGCGCCGGAGCATTCAGCGAATTCCTCTGGCGACTGAACGTAAGTCTTCGCGAGCAAGCTCGCTCCCACGGGATAGCGGAGGGCTCGGGATCTCGGTCGCTCACACCCGTTATGCGCAGCTCTCCCGACCTCACCACATCCAGCGCCGGATTAGCGCTTCTTGAATACATAAAACAGGTTCGGCTCGCTCACGACGTACAACGTGCCGTCGTCCCCCATGGCGATGCCTTCGGCCTGGGGCACGCTTTTGCTCAGGCCCATGCTGCCTTTGGTCAGTGACACGTTGGCGACCGGCTTGCCCTCGGTGTCCAGTTCGAGAATCTGCCGCGACTCATCCGACAGCGCCAGCAGATGCCCGCTTCGCTCATCGAATTGCAGGCTGGACAGGTCGCGCACGAACAGGCCCGCATCCCGCTGCTTGCTGGACGTTACTTCCAGGATGTTTGGGGAATGGGTTCCGGCGTCAGGAAAGCCGCGCACCTCAATAATCTGCACCGGCCGTCGCTCTTTGGCGACGAACAGCCGACGGCCCTGATTATCGTAGGCCAGGCCTTCAAAACCGTTGTTGCCGCCGGCGTCGATGCCCAGGGTCAGCTGCTCGGCATCGGCCGCGTCGAGGAACGTCGTGTCGTCATCCACGTGAACCTTGATCAGCCGCTGACTGTGCTCGTCACTGATGACGTAAATCCCGGGGCTGATGTACTCGACCGCTTCGGCGTCACCGAACCCGGTCAGGGGAATTCGCCTGAGAATCCGCCCTTCCAGGCTCAACTCGACCAACTCGGGGTTTTTGTTGGTCACGGTGAAGAGGGTTTTGCGCTGCGGATCGAAGCTGAGGGCCGAGACGTTAGCCTTCAGGCCGTCGATGACCCGCGCCTCAATCTCGACGTCGTACGCGTCGAGCCCCAGCGCCTGGGCGTCGCTGGATTGCCAGAACACGTACCAGTTGAACCAGAGCCGCTCGATGACCCGGTACTCGCGCGCCACGAAGAACGACGCGGTCAGTAGCAACAGGACAAGTAACGTGAGCACAACGCTCTGGAACGGGGAAACACGACGCATGCAGGGGGCTCGACTTCAGTGGGGCGGTTTTAATAGCACCGTATTCTGAAGCCAAACTGAAAGCCATGTGACCTCTCGTTTCGGCTTTTCAGAGCTCAAGCGCGAGCGGGCAGACGATCAGGCCGATACCGGCCCGGCGTCACTGCCGCTTGAAGGTGTAAAACAGGTTGGGCTCGCTGACCATGTAAATGGTGCCGTTTTCGTCCATCGCCACCCCTTCGGCGCGCGGGATGGTCTCGCTCAGGCCATTGAAGCCGTGCAGCAGGGTCATGAAGCTGACCTGATTTCCCTTGCCGTCCAGCTCCAGCAGCATGTGCGACTCGGCGGACAGCACCAGCAAATGCCCGGTCTTCTGGTCCGCGTACAGGGACGACAGATTGCGCACGATCAGGTTGTCATTGATCAGCTTGCGCTTCTCGCCCTTCACCTCGCTGCTGCCATCGGCCTTCCAGCTGTACAGCGCCGGCGGACGCTCTTCGCCAAACAGGAACTGCTGATCCTGCGGGTCCCAGGCGATGCCTTCGAAGGCTTTGTTCTGGTCCTTCGACGGACCGAGATCGTACTTGGGGAAGTCGGCGATGTTCAGGGTTTTGGTTTCGGGCGTGACGTGGACGATGGTCATCAGGTGCTGACGCTCATCAACGATGGCAATCTGCCCGTCGCCCAGAACGGCAACCCCCTCGGGGTTGCCCCACCCCTGAAGCGGGATCTTGCGAATGACGTCGCCGGTCAGGGTGATCTCGGAAAGAAAGGGGTTTTTGCCCATCACCGAATACAGGGTTTTGGTCGACGGGTCGTAAGACAGGTCTGAGGCCTCGTCCTTTTCCATGCCGGCCAACGGCTTGGCGTCGATGTCGACCTTGTAATCCGGCAGCCAGATGCCCGCTGCGCGCTCGGCCGGCGTGACGTTGCGCTCGCGCAGCCACAACAAACCGCGATCGTCCCAGTGCCAGGCCAGGGACAGACCGGCCAAAATCACCAGCGCTGCAACGAGCAACCACCACCAACGGAAACGCAGACGGCTTTTACGCTGTGTCATCCGCGTACGTCGCTTTCGAAGCGGCTCTGGCCGGTCAGCTCCAGCACGATCTCATCGCCAACAGTGAACGGCCCTACGCCGGCCGGCGTGCCGGTCATGATCAGGTCACCGGCCTGCAGCGAGAACTGCGAGGCCATATGCTGGATCATCGGCACGATCGGGTTGAGCATGTGGCTGCTGTTGCCGTCCTGGCGGACTTCGCCGTTGATGGTCAGGCGGATGGCGATGTCGGTCAGATCGGGGTAAGCGTCAGCGGATACGAACGGCGCGATGACGGCCGCGCCATCGAAGGACTTGGCGATTTCCCAAGGCAGGCCTTTCTCTTTCAGCTTCGACTGCACGTCGCGCAGCGTCAGGTCCAGGCCCGGGGCGAAGCCGGAAATCGCGTCGAGGACTTCTTCACGACTCGGGTTCTTGCTCAGCGGCTTGCCGATCAGCACGACGATCTCGGCTTCGTAGTGCACCGAACCCCGGTCCTGAGGAATGCTGAAGCCACCCTCGATTCCGACCACGCAGCTGCCCGGTTTGATGAACAGCAGCGGCTCGGTGGGGACCGGGTTGTCCAGCTCCTTCGCGTGCTCGGCGTAATTGCGGCCGATGCAGACGACTTTACCGAGCGGAAAGTGAACCTTGGTGCCGTCGACGTACTTGTGCTGATAGCTCATGAGCGCTCCTGAAATGCTTGTTGTAATGGGGAACCGCTTACACCGCGAAAATTTTGCCGGGGTTCATGATGCCGTTCGGGTCGAACACCGCCTTGACGGCCTTCATGTATTCGATTTCCACCGGCGACCGGCTGTAGTGCAGGTAGTCACGCTTGGTCATGCCGACGCCGTGTTCCGCGGAGATCGAGCCGTTGTACTTCTGGACGATCTCGAACACCCACTTGTTCACCGTCGCGCACTTGGCGAAGAACTCGTCCTTGCTCAGGTTTTCCGGCTTGAGGATGTTCAGGTGCAGGTTGCCGTCGCCAATGTGACCGAACCAGACGATTTCGAAATCCGGGTAATGCTGCCCAACGATCGCGTCCACTTCAGCGAGAAACGCCGGGACCTTCGAAACGGTGACCGAGATGTCGTTTTTGTACGGCGTGAAGTGGGAGATGGTTTCAGAAATGTATTCGCGCAGTTTCCACAGGTTCTGCAGTTGCTGTTCGCTCTGGCTCATCACGCCATCCAGCACCCAGCCTTGCTCGACACAGTGCTCGAAAGTTTCCAGCGCGTGGTTGGCCACTTCTTCGGTGGTCGCTTCGAATTCCAGCAGCGCGTAGAACGGGCATTCGGTGTCGAACGGGGACGGCACGTCGCCGCGCGCCATGACCTTGGCCAGCGCCTTGTCCGAGAAGAATTCGAATGCGGTGAGGTCGAGCTTGCTCTGGAACGCGTGCAGCACCGGCATGATCGCGTTGAAATCAGTGGTCCCGAGGACCATCGCGGTGAGGTTTTTCGGCGCGCGGTCCAGGCGCATGGTGGCTTCCACCACAAAGCCCAGTGTGCCCTCGGCGCCAATGAACAGCTGACGCATGTCGTAGCCGGTGGCGTTTTTGATCAGGTCTTTGTTCAGTTCGAGAAGGTCGCCCTTGCCGGTGACCACCTTGAGGCCCGCGACCCAGTTGCGGGTCATGCCGTAGCGGATCACTTTGATCCCGCCGGCGTTGGTGCCGATGTTGCCACCGATATTGCTGGAGCCTGACGACGCGAAGTCGACCGGGTAATACAGGCCGTTTTCTTCCGCGAGATTCTGCAGCTGTTTGGTGACCACGCCTGGCTGGCAGATGGCAGTGCGATCCGTCAGGTTAAGTTCGAGCACCTGATTCATGTAATCGAAGTTGACGACCACCTCACCATTGGCGGCAACGGCGGCGGCGGACAATCCGGTGCGGCCGCCCGACGGCACCAGCGCTACCTTGCGTTCGTTGGCCCAGCGGACGATGGCCTGCACCTGTTCGGTGGTCTTGGGAAAGACGATGGCGGTGGGCGCCGGGGCGAAATGTTTGGTCCAGTCCTTGCCGTAGGCTTCGAGGGAATCGGCGTCGGTCAGGACCTTGCCGGGCTCAACCAGGGTCTTCAGCTCATCTATCAGCGCAGGATGGGTCATCAACAGAACTCTCGAACAATTCATGGTCATCCTGAGAACGGCTCACGTCCAGGAATGGGGTGTTTCGCGGGGTGCATATGCTAGCATACGCCCCCCGCCAATCGAGCTTTCGGCCGATTTGCGCGCGCTTCACTTACTGCCATTTCTCTCCGGGACACAGGTTTACGCAGATGAGCAAGACTTCCCTCGACAAGAGCAAGATCAAGTTCCTTCTTCTCGAAGGCGTCCACCAGTCCGCGGTCGACGTCCTCAAGGCCGCCGGTTACACCAGCATTGAGTACCACACCAAGTCTCTGCCGGAAGCCGAACTGAAGGAAAAGATTGCCGACGCTCATTTCATCGGTATTCGTTCCCGCACCCAACTGACTGAAGAACTGTTCGACAGCGCCAAGAAACTGGTCGCGGTCGGCTGCTTCTGCATCGGTACCAATCAGGTTGACCTGAACGCAGCCCGCGAACGCGGCATCGCTGTGTTCAATGCCCCCTACTCCAACACCCGTTCGGTGGCGGAGCTGGTGCTGGCCGAGGCCATCCTGCTGCTGCGCGGTATCCCGGAGAAGAACGCTTCCTGCCACCGCGGTGGCTGGATCAAGAGCGCGGCCAACTCGTTCGAAATTCGCGGCAAGAAGCTCGGCATCATCGGCTACGGCTCGATCGGCACTCAGCTGTCGGTCCTGGCTGAAGGCCTGGGCATGCAGGTGTATTTCTACGACACCCTGACCAAGCTGCCGCTGGGCAACGCCACTCAGGTGTCCAGCCTGAACGAGCTGCTGGGCATGGCCGACATCGTGACCCTGCACGTTCCGGAAACCAACGAAACCCAGTGGATGATCGGCGAGAAAGAAATTCGCACGATGAAGAAGGGCGCCATCCTGATCAACGCGGCGCGTGGCACGGTGGTCGAACTCGACGCCCTGGCTGACGCGATCAAGGATCAGCACCTGATCGGCGCGGCCATCGACGTGTTCCCGGTCGAGCCACGTTCCAACGACGACGTGTTCGAAAGCCCGCTGCGCGGCCTGGACAACGTGATCCTGACCCCGCACATCGGCGGTTCGACTGCTGAGGCCCAGGCCAACATCGGTCTGGAAGTGGCAGAGAAGCTGGTCAAGTACAGCGACAACGGTACGTCGGTTTCTTCCGTCAACTTCCCGGAAGTCGCCCTGCCGGCTCACCCTGGCAAGCACCGTCTGCTGCACATCCACGAGAACATCCCGGGCGTGCTGATGGAGATCAACAAGGTCTTCGCCGAAAACGGCATCAACATCTCGGGTCAGTTCCTGCAAACCAACGAGAAAGTCGGTTACGTGGTGATCGACGTCGACGCCGAGTACTCCGATCTGGCGCAAGAGAAACTGCAGCACATCAAAGGCACCATTCGTAGCCGCGTTCTGTTCTAAAGCGGTGGTTTCGAGATGATAAAAAAGGAGACCTTAGGGTCTCCTTTTTTTTGCGCAAATCACGCATCACGCGGGCTGTACGTGAGACGACCCATCTGCGGTGAGTCATTTCACCGTAATGGTGATCTTCTGCGACTCGACCGGCGGGTTCAGCGGCACGTGGTTCTTGTCGCCGACCAGCAATTGAAGGGTGTGCTGACCCGGCGTGAGGTTCAGCTCGGTTTCGGTCTGGCCCTTGCCGAAGTGGCGGATGTTGTCGGTGGTCGGCAGCGGCGCGGTCATGTCGGGCTGATCCTTGACGTCGATCAGCAGGTGATGATGGCCGGTGTCCGGGACGTCAACGCCGGCCGGGGCGACGCCCATGCCCTTAAGGCCGAACTGCACCTTGAAGGCGCCATTGACCGTCGCGCCGTCCTTCGGCGAGATAATGTAAACCTCGGCGCCTGCAGGCGATGCCGTGCGAGGGATGTCGGCGGCCTGGGCCAGGACACTAGCCCCCAGCAGCAGTCCGGCAAGGGCAGTTCTAGCGAATAACGTCTTCATGATCTCTCCGTTTTTATCGATGTGCGGCTGGCGGGTTCGGGAGTCGAAGTCTCTTCACCCCGACAGACAACCGCTCAGGAACGACCTTTACCTTAGCTGCGGTTGGCCGCGAAGTATTTCGCCGAGTGGCTGGATGTAGAAGATTTCATGTTGGACCGAGCGGTGTCGGGCAGAAACCACAAATCCTGTAGGAGCCGTCATGCCGCTGTTGCGCAGCAAACACCGTCCATGTGGGAGTGAGCTTGCTCACGAAGGCGGCATTTCAGGCGCTCAATATGTAGCGGATGTCTGGGCCTCTTCGCGAGCAAGCTCGCTCCCACGGGATCGCGGGTCGGCTTGCAATCTCCGGCTACCGCAGGACTTGTGGGAGTGAGCTTGCTCACGAATAAGCCAGCACATTCAGCCGCTTTCTCTGGGGAATGAACCTATGCCTTCGCGAGCAAGCTCGCTCCCACGGGATCGCGGGTCGGCTTGCAATCTCCGGCTACCGCAGGACTTGTGGGAGTGAGCTTGCTCACGAATAGGCCAGCACATTCAGCTACTTTCTCTGTAGACGGAAAGTAAGCCTTCGCGAGCAAGCTTGCTCCCACGGGATCGGAGTCGGCTTGTAATCTCCGGCTGCTGCAGGACTTGTGGAGGTGAGCTTGCTACAGCTCAAACGGCTCGTTCCCGCGCCGCCTGAACCAGCCGGTCAGCGACAGTCGCTCGCGGGTCGAGGGCATGACTTCGTGGGGCATGTCGCCCGAAAGGAACACCACCAGGCAGCCGCCGGTGGGTTGCACGTCATACTCGACACCGTCTTTGAGGTACATCCGCAACTGGCCGCCGTGTTCTGGCAACCAGCCGTCATTGAGGTAGACGACCGCCGAGACCATGCGTTTGTCGTCATCGCGAAAACGGTCCACGTGCTTGAGGTAGAAGGCCCCTGGCGGATAGAGCGCGAAGTGGCTTTCGTAGTCCTCAAGGCCCAGAAACAGGCCTCGGTTCAGCGCCTGACGCAGGCTCTCCATCAGATCCAGATAGCGATCGCACGGTTCGGCCTGCCCCGCTTCCAGCCACTGAATGTGATCGCCGCGAATCCCCTCTCGAACCTCCTGCGCCGGCCCGCGCCCCACCGCAGCAGGTGCGAGCTCGCCCTGAACGGCACGCGTGCGGCATTCAAGCGCCAGCTCTCGGGTCAGAGTGTCGGGCAGGAAGATGTTCTGCTGCGACCAGCCACGCTCGGCCAGGTCGTCGACGATTCGCAACAGCAGCGGGTGATCAGGGGATATGCGCATGGCGCGCATAGTATCCATACGCCGATTAATCCGACAGGGCCTGCAGTCCGGCGAATGAGGAATATTTTTGCGGGTTTGAATACGCCCGGCGGTTTTGCCCGACCACTGATCGAACCCACGGTTTTTAGCGGGGTCTGGCAAGTGTTAACTCGACAAATCCCCGCTGCCCCACCGAGAATGGCGGCCTGCCGACAGGAGTCTCTAATGCGCCGTCTGTTTTTCCTGCTGTTGATGTTCTGCACTTTGCCCGCCTGGGCAGACGGCCACGATCAGCTGTACACGCTCGCCGGCTGGCCGGAACAACGCGCTCATTTTGTCGATGCCTTGAAAGCCGCTCAGCAGCGTTACCGCAACAGCCTTCCGCCGGCCGTGTTCGACGCCCTGGTGAGCAACAGCAATCAGCGTTTCGCGCCCCAGGCGATGGACCAGCGCGGGGAGCAAATGCTGCGCCAGACGCTGCAAGACCCTAACCCTGCACTGCAGTTTTTCCAGTCGCCCCTGGGCCGTAAGATCGTCAACGCCGAGCTCACCGCGACGCGCCCGGACCAACTGGCCAAAAACGCCCAAGGCCTGCCGCACATCCAGGCCGACGACAACCGCCTGCTGATCATCGGCCACTTGGCCAACGCGCTCCCCGCCAAGGAAGCCGGCGCCGAGGTCAGCATGGCGATTGCGGGCGTCGCCGCCGACAGCCTGAGTTCAATGATTCCGGGCCTGATGGGCGGCGGAACGACCCAGGCGATGCTCGACAGTCAGCGTCAGCGGCTCATGGGGCAGATCGGCAAGGACGTGAACAACACGCTGCTTTACGTGTACCGCGACCTGTCGGATGGCGAGCTGGACGAGTTCGCGACCTTCGCCGAGTCCAACGAGGGCAAGGCCTATTACAACGCCGCGCTGGCCGCCGTTCGCGCGGGATTGGCGGTGGGGCAGACTGTCAAATAACATCAGCCGGGAAGAGTACTGTTTGAACACCCTCTCCTTTCGGTGTGACCACTCAAGCCTTCCCGGCTAAAGCCGGTCCCACATTCGCTATATCAGACGGGAAACCCGCCCTCCGAGCCCTACCCCATCCGCTGCGTCAGAAACTCAAAAAACCGCGCCCGCAGCTCGGGTGACTCGTTCACCAGGTGATGCCGCGCTTCGGGCAGCATGAAGATCTGCGGCTCGGCGAACTTGTCCTTGAGCACTGGCAGATTATGTCTCCAGTCCACAGTCATGTCCGACTCGCCCTGCACGATGAGCGGGCTGCGGCGGCTGCGGGGCGCGCGTTCGATGCGCTCGATCCATTTGGCCAGCGCGCCCACCCAGACGGTCGGCAGGCGCCGCGGCTGCAACGGGTCCGCTAGCAGGAACGGCAGAAAGGTCGGGGCGTTGGAGTTTTCGCTGAAGCGCCGGTCGATGGCTTTGACGAAGCCGCGCAGCAGGTAATAGCTGAGTTTCGACAAGGCCCAGCCACGCGGTCGCACCAGCGGCGCCAGCAAGATGGTCTGACCTTGCGCCGGGCTGGCGTCGCCGTGATGCAGCAAGTGGTCGATGACAATCGCGCCGCCGGTGCTTTGCCCACACAGGTGCCACGGCTGCGGCAGGTTGAGGCTTTCGGCTACGACAAAAAGCCGATCCAGCACCGCCTGATACTCCGCGAAGTCGGTAATACTTGCCCGCGCCCCACTGGACAATCCATGGCCCGGCAGGTCGCAGGCAATCACCGCCAGCCCAAGCCCCAATGCCCAGTCGATGACGTGACGATACAAGCCGATGTGATCGTAAAACCCATGCATCAGCACCAGCGTGCCGACCGGCTGTTCGGGCATCCACAGCTGCGTGACAATGTCGTAACCGCCCACTTCAAAGCGCCCGATTCGGCTGCTGATCAAACCATTCAGGCCAAGCGCGTTCAGGCCGTAGAAACGCTGATAAGCCTGCGCTTCTTCAGATGGCGCTTGGGACACGCTCAGCGGCAACAGCTCAGCACGCAGGTGATCGGGATCGAACGTGTCAGACATCGGAATTCCAGATGAGGGTGTGTGTGGGAAGCGGCCGCACGGAAGTGTCATCTGTCCGCTGCGGCGTGGCAAGTTACGCGGCCTAAATCCATAGGCGGTCCGTCTACCCAGTCGCGAGACAAATCTGTAGCCTGCAAAACCTTCACGATTCTCATTTGAGCCCCCGGATGAAACGCAGCCTTTATGTCGTCGTCGCAGTGTTGGTGCTCATCGGGGGCGCGGGCGCCTGGTACATCCACGGCAAGCAGCCGGTCCGCGATGGCGAGATCAAACTCGCAGGGCTGCAGGCCCCGGTCACCGTGCGTTACGACGAGCGCGGCGTGCCGCATATTCGTGCCGACAACCAAGACGATTTGTACCGCGCGCTGGGCTATGTTCACGCTCAGGACCGCCTGTTCCAGATGGAAATCCTGCGCAGGCTGGCGCGCGGCGAGCTGGCTGAAGTCCTCGGCCCCAAGCTGGTCAACACCGACAAGCTGTTCCGCAGCCTGCGCATCCGCGAGCACGCCGACGCCTACGTGGCGCGCCAGGACAAGAACACGCCGGCGTGGAAGGCGCTTCAAGCGTATCTGGACGGCATTAATCAATATCAGGCGACGCATCCCAAACCGATCGAGTTCGACGTGCTGGGCATTCGCGAGCGGCCGTTCACGGCGCAAGACACCCTCAGCGTCGGCGGTTATCTGGCCTACAGCTTTGCGGCGGCGTTTCGCACCGAGCCGTTGATGACCTATGTGCGGGATCAACTGGGCCCGGAGTATCTGAAAGTCTTCGACATGGGCTGGCGGCCGCAAGGGGGCCTTGGCCAGTCCCCTGCATTGACGAGCAACGACTGGAAAGGCCTCAATGACCTGGCACTGCTCAGCCAGCAGGCGCTTGAGAAAGCCGGCCTGCCGCAGTTCGAGGGCAGCAATGCCTGGGCGGTGTCCGGCAGCCGCACCGAGAGTGGCAAACCGTTGCTGGCGGGTGATCCGCACATTCGTTTCTCGGTGCCGGCGGTCTGGTACGAAGCCCAGCTGACCGCGCCGGGTTTCGAGCTGTACGGGCATTTTCAGGCGCTCAACCCCTTCGCGCTGCTCGGCCATAATCTGGATTTCGGCTGGAGCCTGACCATGTTCCAGAACGATGATCTGGACCTGATCGGTGAAAAGACCAACCCCGATAACCCCAACCAAGTCTGGTACCACGGCGCCTGGGTGGACATGACCTCACGCACCGAGCAGATCGACGTCAAGGGTCAAGCCCCCGTCACGATCACCTTGCGGCAGTCACCCCACGGCCCGATCGTCAATGACGCGCTGGGCGCCAATGGGGCGCAACAGCCGAGCGATACGCCGATTGCGATGTGGTGGTCGTTTCTCGAGTCGGACAACCCGATCCTGCAGGGCTTCTACGACGCCAACCGCGCCGACACGCTGGAGAAGATGCGCAGCGCCGCCGAGAAGATTCAGTCGCCGGGCCTGAACATCGTCTACGCCAACGCCAAGGGTGATATCGGCTGGTGGGCGGCGGCGCAGTTGCCGAAGCGGCCTGCGGGGGTCAATCCGACGTTCATTCTCGACGGCAGCTCCGAGCAGGCTGACAAGAACGGTTTCTACCCTTTCAGCGACAACCCGCAGGAAGAGAACCCGGCGCGGGGTTATATCGTCTCGGCGAACTTCCAGCCGGTGTCGCCGACGGGGATGGAGATTCCGGGTTACTACAATCTTCCCGAGCGCGGTCGCCAGTTGAATAACCAGTTGAGCGACGACAAGGTGAAATGGAATCTGGAGAACAGCAAGGCGCTGCAGCTCGGCACGCGGACGGATTACGCCGCGCAGATTCTGACGCCGCTGATTCCGGTGCTGCGCCGCGTGGTGAGTGAGCCGGAAGAGCACGATTTACTGGAGCGGTTGGCGGCGTGGAACGGTGAGTACTCCGTGGATTCGGTGGGCGCGACGCTGTTCAACCAGTTCCTGTTCAACCTGACCGACCAAGTCTTCCATGACGAGCTCAGCGACGGGATGTTCACGACGCTGCTGTCGACACGACTCATTGACCTAGCCCTGCCGCGACTGGCTGCCGACGCCGATTCGCCGTGGTGGAACAATCGCCATTCTCGGGAGCCCGAGAGCCGCGACAACACGGTGAAGGTCGCCTGGCACGCAGCGGTCTCACATTTGAAATCGCTGTACGGGCAGAACCCGGATGAGTGGACATGGGGCAAGGCGCATACGCTGACCCACGAGCATCCGCTGGGCAAACAGCCGCCGCTGGACATGCTGTTCAACGTCGGGCCGTTCGCGGCGCCCGGTACCCATGAGGTGCCGAACAACCTGTCAGCGAGCATGGGCCCCGCGCCGTGGCCGGTGACTTACGGACCATCGACGCGCCGCCTCATCGATTTCGCCGACCCGGCCCACGCCCTGGGGATCAACCCGGTGGGCCAGAGCGGCGTGCTGTTCGACAAGCACTACGCCGATCAGGCGCAGCGCTACGTCAACGGCGAGTACGCGCCGGAGCGGTTCAGCGAAGGAGATGTGGCGGGGAACAGCAAAGAGGTGTTGAGGTTGGTGCCGGGGCGATAACCGTATGAACGGTGGGTCTAGCTGGAGCCTCAACTTGTGGGACCGGCTTTAGCCGGGAAGGCGGCGGACGTTACAACGCAAATCTATAGCGTACATACCGGCCTCTTCCCGGCTGAAGCCGGTCCCACTAACAGCATCGCGTGCATCCGGTGAAACCGGCCAGAGCCCCAACCTATGGGACCGGCTTTAGCCGGGAAGGCGTAGTGCGTTACGCCGCAAATCTGTAGCGCACACACCGGCCCCTTCCCGGCTGAAGCCGGTCCCACTACAGCATCGCGTGCATCCAGTGGGAACACCTCACTGGAGCAGTGATCGGGATCAAACCGACTCGACCACCTTTGCACGACGCAGGTCCGGCTGTTTCCAACCGTCTGCCGCAGCTTCTTCGATGGCTAGCTGGATGGCGCGTTTGCGGTTGTTTTCAGCGCGGCGGCTGAAGAACCAGACCAGGAAGGTCGCAATCGACACCGCCAGCAGAATCAGGCTGGCAATCGCGTTGATCTCAGGCTTCACGCCCAGGCGCACCGCCGAGAACACTTCCATCGGCAGGGTCGTCGACCCCGGGCCGGAGACGAAGCTCGCCAGCACCAGGTCGTCCAGCGACAGCGCGAAGGACATCATCGCCCCCGCCGCCAGCGATGGCGCGATCATCGGGATGGTGATCAGGAAGAACACCTTCCACGGCCGCGCACCCAGGTCCATTGCCGCCTCTTCGATGGACATGTCCAGCTCACGCAGACGCGCCGACACCACCACCGCCACATACGCCGCACAGAACGTCGTGTGAGCGATCCAGATGGTGACGATCCCACGCTCCTCGGGCCAGCCGAGCAACTGCGCCATCGCCACGAACAGCAGCAACAGCGACAGGCCGGTGATCACTTCCGGCATCACCAGAGGCGCGGTGACCAGACCGCCGAAGAAGGTCTTGCCCTTGAATCGGGTGATCCGCGTCAGCACGAACGCCGCCATGGTGCCCAGCGCCACCGCCGCAATCGACGTGTACAGCGCGATTTCCAGCGAGCGCATGACCGCGCTCATCAGTTGGGTGTTGTCGAGCAGCCCGACGTACCACTTCACCGACCAGCCGCCCCAGACCGTTACCAGCTTGGAGGCGTTGAACGAGTAGATCACCAGAATGACCATGGGCGCGTAGATGAAGATCAGGCCCAGTACCAACATCAGGTTCGAGAATCGGAAGCCTCTCATGCCTTGCCCTCCAGCTCTTTGGCCTGACTGCGGTTGAACAGAATGATCGGCACGATGAGGATCAACAGCATGACCACTGCCAGCGACGACGCTACCGGCCAGTCACGGTTGTTGAAGAATTCCTGCCACAGCACTTTACCGATCATCAGCGTCTCGGGGCCGCCCAGCAGTTCCGGGATGACGAACTCGCCCACCACCGGAATGAACACCAGCATGCAGCCGGCGATGATGCCGTTCTTGGACAGCGGTACGGTGATTTTCCAGAAGCTGTTGAAAGTGCTCGAACCCAGGTCCGATGCTGCTTCCAGCAGGCTTTGATCGTGCTTCACCAGATTCGCATACAGCGGCAGGATCATGAACGGCAGATACGAGTAGACCACGCCGATGTACACCGCGAGGTTGGTGTTGAGTATCTGCAATGGCTCGCTGATCACGCCCAGCCACATCAGAAACGCGTTGAGCAGACCGTTGTTGCTGAGGATGCCCATCCACGCATAAACGCGGATCAGGATCGCAGTCCAGGTCGGCATCATGATCAGCAGCAACAGCACCGTCTGCATTTCTTTGCGGGCGATGGAGATGCCATAGGCCATCGGATAGCCGATCAACAGGCACAGCACGGTGCTGATGAACGCCATCTTCAACGAGCCCAGATACGCCGAGATGTACAGGTCGTCACTGGTCAGCAGGGCGTAGTTGGCGAAGTTGAGCACGATGTCGAGCTTCTGCTCGACGTAGGTGAAGATCTCGGTATACGGCGGAATCGCTACGTCTGCTTCAGCGAAGCTGATCTTGATGACGATCAGAAACGGCAGCGCGAAAAACAGGAACAGCCACAGGAACGGCACGCCAATAACGGCCTGGCGCCCGGTGGGCTTTATTCGATTGAAAGCCCGTTTTATTTTTCGGATTTTCATGAGCGCAATACCACGCCGCTGTCGTCTTCCCACCAGACGAAGACTTCATCGTCCCAGGTCGGTCGTGTGCCCTGACGTTCGGCGTTGGCGACAAACGACTGCACCAGCTTGCCCGACGGCAGTTTCACGTAGAACACCGAGTGACCGCCCAGATAGGCGATGTCGTGAACTTTGCCCCGCGACCAGTTGTGCTCGAACGTCGGCTGTTCGGTGGTCACCAGCAGCTTTTCAGGACGCAGCGCGTAGGTAATCCGCTTGTCTTCCACCGACGTGGTGACGCCGTGGCCGACATAGATTTTGCGTTCCAGCTCAGGGCTGCTGATCAGCGCGTGGCCTTCCATGTCTTCGATGACTTCGCCGTCGAACAGGTTGACGTTGCCGATGAACTCACAGACCAGGCGGCTGGTCGGCGTCTCGTAGATATCGATCGGGCTGCCGATCTGCGCGATCCAGCCCAGGTGCATGATCGCGATGCGCTCGGCCATGGTCATGGCCTCTTCCTGGTCGTGGGTCACCATCACGCAGGTCACGCCGACGCGCTCGATGATTTCCACCAGCTCCAGTTGCATCTGCGAACGCAGCTTTTTATCCAGTGCGCCCATGGGTTCGTCGAGCAGCAGCAGCTTCGGCTTCTTCGCCAGCGAACGTGCCAGCGCCACACGCTGCCGCTGACCGCCGGACAACTGGTGCGGTTTGCGCTTGGCGTACTGGGTCATCTGCACCAGCTTGAGCATCTCGGCCACGCGGGCCTCGACTTCGGCCTTGGGCAGCTTGTCCTGCTTGAGGCCAAAAGCGATGTTGTCCGCCACGGTCATGTGCGGAAACAGCGCGTAGGACTGGAACATCATGTTGATCGGACGTTCATACGGCGGCATGTCGGTGATGTCGACGCCGTCGAGGTAAATGCGCCCTTCGGTCGGGCGCTCAAAGCCGGCAAGCATGCGCAGCAGGGTGGATTTCCCCGAGCCGGAGCCGCCGAGCAGGGCAAAGATTTCACCCTTGTTGATCTGCAGAGACACGTCGTCCACAGCAATCGTCTCATCGAACTTTTTCGTGACCCGATCGATTTTGACCAGCACCAGTTTCGGTTGCTGACCACCCTCAAGGGATTTCTTGTAGGCGCCGGAGGCAACTGCCATGGGTGAAACTCCCAACTGTTTTTGCGCCCGGCCAATGGGGCCGGGCGCCAAGGTCTTTATTTACCGGTTTTGATCTTCGTCCAGCTGCGCGTCATGACGCGCTGGATCTTCGGCGGCAGCTCGGAATTGACGTACAGGCGCTCCTGTATCTCCTTCGAAGGGTAAACCGCCTCGTCGTTGCGAATTTCCTGATCCATCAGCTCGCCCGAAGCCGGGTTCGGGTTGGCATAACCCACCTGGTCACTGACCTTGGCGATTACGTCAGGCTTGAGGATGTAGTTGATGAACGCGTGAGCGGCCTTCACGTCCGGCGCATCCGAAGGGATGGCGAGCATGTCGAACCACAGATTGCCGCCCTCTTTCGGGATCGAGTAAGCGATGTTGACGCCCTTGCCGGCTTCTGCGGCACGGGCCTTGGCCTGGAAGACGTCACCGGAGAAACCGGCTGCGATGCAGATGTCGCCGTTGGCCAGGTCAGTGATGTATTTGGACGAGTTGAAATAGGTCACGTACGGGCGGACTTTGAGCAGCTTGGCTTCAGCGGCTTTGTAGTCTTTCTCGTCGGTGCTATTCGGGTTTTTGCCCATGTAGTTAAGGACTGCGGGCAGCATCTCGTCAGCCGAGTCGAGGAACGCGACGCCGCACTTCTGCAGCTTCTTGATGTTCTCGGGCTCGAACAGCGTCGCCCAGGAGTCGATGGTGTCGACGCCCAGCACTTCCTTGATCTTGTCGACGTTGTAGCCGATGCCGTTGGTGCCCCACAGATACGGCACGGCGTACTGGTTGCCCGGGTCGTTCTTTTCCAGGCGCTTGAGCAGTTCGGGGTCGAGGTTGGAGTAATTCGGCAGCTGTGATTTGTCGAGCTTCTGAAACGCCCCCGCCTTGATCTGCTTGCCCAGGAAGTGGTTGGATGGGACGACCACGTCATAACCGGTGTGGCCGGCCAGCAGCTTGCCTTCCAGGGTTTCGTTGGAGTCGAAGACGTCGTATTTGGTCTTGATGCCGGTGGTGGACGTGAAGTCCTCCAGCGTTGTGGTGCCGATGTAATCGGACCAGTTATAAATGCGAACGGTGGAATCCGCGTAGGCACCGGCCGCGAGCGTGAGCCCGGCGCCGAGCAGCAAGCCTTTTGAAAATAAAGAAATAGACACGTGTGCAGTCCTTTTTTAGTAGGTGGGCCTGTTGCCCGTACCGATGACAGTAACGACTGCCTGTGACCCATCCGGCGCGCAACTTACCTTCGATAAACCCTTCTCGCAAAAAAACTTTTTGTGACGCGGGTGTCATGACGGGTGACGCAAAACCTGTAGGAGTGAGCTTGCTCGCGATTGCGGTGTGTCAGTCGTGCATCCGGCTCAGGCAGACCGCATTCGCGAGCAAGCTCGCTCCCACAGGTGCGCCGTACGAAACGACGCACCCGGTCAGGCTTATTTACCCGATTTGATGTTGGTCCAGCTGCGGGTCATCAAGCGCTGAGTCGCCGCTGGCAAGTCGGCGATCGCGTACAACTTGGCCAGGACGTCTGCCGGCGGGTAAACGCCCGGATCAGAGGTGATGTCCTTGTCGACGAACTCGGTTGCCGCCTTGTTGCCGTTCGGGAAGTGAACGGAGTTGGTGATTTCAGCCATCACCTTCGGTTGCAGGATGAAGTTCATGAACTTGTAGGCGCCTTCGACGTTTTCGGCATCTTTCGGGATGGCGACCATGTCGTAGAAGCTGCCTGCACCTTCTTTCGGAATGTTGTAGCTGACTTTGACCTTGCCGCCCGCCTCTTCAGCGCGCGCCTTGGCCTGGTAGATGTCACCCGAGTAGCCCACGGCTACGCAGATGTTGCCGTTGGCCAGGTCCGAGATGTACTTGGACGAGTGGAAGTAGGTGATCGAAGGACGAATTTTCTTGAACAGATCCTCGGCCTTCTGGATGTCTTCCTTCTTCTGGCTATCGGTCGGCAGGCCCAGGTAATGCAGCGCCACTGGCAGCATTTCGGTCGGCGAGTCGAGGAAGCTGATCCCGCAGCCTTTCAGCTTGGCAGCGTTTTCCGGCTTGAACAGCAGGTCCCACGAGTTGACCGGTGCATCAGCGCCCAAAGCGGCTTTGACTTTTTCAGCGTTGTAGCCGATGCCGATCGAGCCCCACATGTACGGGAATGCGTGCTTGTTGTCCGGGTCGCTGATGGACACGGCTTTCAACAAGGCAGGGTCGAGGTTTTTGTAATTTGGCAGCTTGGACTTGTCCAGCTCCTGGTAGACGCCGGCCTTGATCTGCTTGGCCAGGAAGTTGTTCGACGGAACGACGACGTCGTAGCCCGATTTACCGGCCAGCAGCTTGGCTTCCAGGGTCTCGTTGCTGTCGAACACGTCGTACACCACTTTGATGCCCGACTCTTTTTCGAAGTCGGCGATGGTGTTCGGTGCGATGTAATCGGACCAGTTATAGACGTGGAGGACTTTGTCATCGGCGTGTGCAGCAGCGGCCACTGCGCCCATGAGGGACAAGGCCAGGAGGGTTTTGCCAAATTTCTTCATGCGTACGGCTCCAGTGTTTTTATGTAAGCAGCGTCTAGACGGCGGACAGTCTGGCAATTTCCGGAAAAAAATTCAGCCTTGCAATGACTCAAGCGTCAGGTCAAGGCACTTGCGCGCCTTTTCGATCAACTCGTCGATCTCGGCGAAGGTAATCACCAGCGGCGGCGAGATAATCATAGTGTCGCCCACGGCCCGCATGATCAGGCCGTTATTGAAGCAAAAAGTGCGGCAGATCATGCCTGCGCCTTTGCCGACATAACGCTCGCGAGTGGCCTTGTCCTTCACCAGTTCGATTGCGCCCAGCATGCCGACGCCCCGCACTTCACCCACCAGCGGGTGATCGCTCAGCTCGCGCAGACGCTTTTGCAAATAGGGTGCCGTTTCGGACTTCACCCGTTCGACGATCTTTTCTTCACTCAGAATGCGAATGTTCTCCAGGCCCACTGCCGCCGCCACCGGGTGACCGGAGTAGGTGAAGCCGTGGTTGAAGTCGCCGCCCTCGTTCAGGACCTTGACCACTTCATCGCGCACGATGACGCCACCCATGGGGATGTAGCCCGAGGTCAGGCCCTTGGCGATGGTCATCAAATCCGGCTTGAGGTCGTAGAAATCGCTGCCGAACCATTCCCCGGTGCGGCCAAAGCCACAGATCACTTCGTCGGCCACGAAGAGGATGTCGTATTTGGCGAGGATCTCTTTGATCTTCGGCCAGTAGGTGTCGGGCGGAACGATAACGCCGCCGGCGCCTTGAATCGGCTCGGCAATGAACGCGCCGACGTTGTCTACGCCCAGTTCGAGAATCTTCTTCTCCAGTTGTTCAGCCGCCCAGACGCCGAACTCGTCGGGCGTCATGTCACCGCCTTCACCGAACCAGTAAGGCTGCGGAATGTGCACGATGCCCGGAATCGGCAAATCGCCCTGTTCGTGCATGTAGGTCATGCCGCCCAGGCTGGCGCCGGCGACGGTCGAGCCGTGGTAACCGTTGACGCGGCTGATGATGACTTTCTTGCTTGGCTGGCCTTTGATCGCCCAGTAATGGCGAACCAGGCGCAGCACCGTGTCGTTGCCTTCTGAGCCGGAACCGGTGAAGAACACGTGGTTCATGCCCTCGGGGGCAATGTCGGAAATGGCCTTGGCCAGTTGAAGTGCCGGCGGGTGAGCGGTCTGGAAGAACAGGTTGTAGTAAGGCAGCTCGCGCATCTGCTTGCTGGCAGCGTCCGCCAGTTCTTCACGACCATAACCAATGGCGACACACCAGAGCCCGGCCATACCGTCGAGGATCTTGTTGCCTTCGCTGTCCCAGAGGTAAACGCCCTTGGCGCTGGTGATGATGCGCGGGCCTTTCTCTTTCAACTGCTTGAAATCGCTGAACGGCGCCAGGTGATGATCACTACTGAGGGCTTGCCATTCGCGGGTTTGCGGGTTGTTGGAACTCATGAATCACTCCAGTCAGGTATCGCGTGTGGGGCGCCGTGGATCCACTGGAATCGACGACGCCCCGGAACGTCAGACGGCAAAGAGCAGGAATTCCCGCTCCCACGAACTGATCACACGCTTGAAGTTCTCGTGCTCGGCGCGCTTGACCGCGACGTAGCCGGTGATGAATTTCTTGCCGAGGTACTTTTCGACCGTCTTGCTGTTTTCCATGCGCTCCAGCGCGTCTTCGATGGTCAACGGCAGGCGCAGGTTGCGGCGTTCGTAACCACGGCCGACGACGGGGGCGCTGGGATTGAGCCCCTCGACCATGCCGATGAAACCGCACAGCAGGCTGGCGGCGATGGCCAGATACGGGTTGGCATCGGCGCCGGGCAGACGGTTTTCCACTCGACGGTTCTGCGGGCCGGCATCTGGAACGCGCAGGCCAACGGTGCGGTTTTCTTCGCCCCACTCCACGTTCACCGGCGCGGAGGTGTCCGGCAGGAAGCGGCGGAACGAGTTGACGTTGGGCGCGAACAGCGGCAACAGCTCGGGGATCAGCTTTTGCAGACCGCCGATGTGCTGCAGGAACAGCTGACTCATCGTGCCGTCCTCATTGGAGAAGATGTTCTTGCCGGTCTCGATGTCGATGATGCTCTGGTGCAGGTGCATCGCACTGCCGGGCTCGCCGGTCATGGGCTTGGCCATGAAGGTCGCGGCCACATCGTGCTTAAGGGCGGCTTCGCGCATGGTGCGCTTGAACACCAGAATCTGGTCCGCCAGAGACAGCGCGTCGCCGTGACGGAAGTTGATTTCCATCTGCGCGGTGCCGTCTTCGTGAATCAGCGTGTCCAGGTCGAGGTTCTGCAGTTCGCACCAGTCGTAGACGTCTTCGAACAAGGGGTCGAATTCGTTGGCGGCTTCGATGGAGAACGACTGCCGGCCGGTTTCCGGACGACCCGAGCGACCCACCGGTGGCTGCAGCGGGTAGTCGGGGTCGTCGCTGCGCTTGGTCAGGTAGAACTCCATCTCCGGCGCCACAATGGGCTGCCAGCCTTGATCGGCATAGAGCTTGAGGACTTTCTTGAGGACGTTGCGCGGGGACAGCTCGATGGGGTTGCCTTGCTTGTCGTAGGTGTCGTGAATCACCTGCGCAGTCGGCTCGATGGCCCAGGGCACCAGAAACACCGCGCTCTGGTCAGGACGGCAGAACATGTCGATGTCTGCGGGGTCCAGCAATTCGTAGTAGATGTCGTCTTCGACGTAATCGCCCGTCACGGTCTGGAGCAGTACGCTTTCCGGCAAGCGCATGCCCTTTTCAGCAATGAACTTGTTGGTCGGTGAAATCTTGCCCCGTGTGATACCGGTGAGGTCGGCGATCATGCATTCGACTTCGGTAATCCTGTGTTCTTTCAACCAATCGGTGAGCTGGTCGAGGTTGGTACTCATAAATACCTCAGGGTTTTAATTCCTGGTCGCCGTCATGGCGGTCAGGCGTTCTTTGAAGCGCTGGCGTTACGGTGCTGCTCGTTTTCCACAGGCATCGCCAATTGCCTGGAAGACTCAAAGATAGTCGTGCTTGTGCAAAAAGCGCGGCGGCGGATGCCGCGGAAAGTCAGGGCCGGATACGTCAGCGGAAGCAAAAGACGCGCCCGCTGGAACCGCTGCGCGGATAAAGAGTAAGGTGTCGAGGTGCCGCACAGAGGCATGCGCAGTGCCCGGCGCGCTGACTGGGCCGCTACACTGAAAGCATGTGATGTGAAAAAGCAGGTGCCCGAATGGCTGAGTGCAGGCGGTGAGGCCGATCAGCGGAAGGCGAAGCATGAGACCCCCGGTATTATTGCTGTTATGGGTTGCAATCGAGCTTAGCGTTGTTCATTTTTTTCCACAACACACCCGTAAAAAATAAAACACGCCCTGCTCAAACCCGCAGTTTGCATGACCTTTGGCGCACAACATTTGCCCTAAAGTGCGGCGAAAATGGCTCTTTGGCGCCCTTTTAGGGCAAATCAGGGCTCCCTTGACTTCGTCTGGCCTTTCGGATTGACTGAAACCCGTAATGCTCGATGATTGATATTTTCAACAACAAAGGTGTTGCATCATGTCGGTACCCCCGCGTGCCGTTCAGCTCAACGAAGCGAACGCGTTCCTTAAGGAACATCCTGAGGTTCTATACGTTGACCTTCTGATTGCAGATATGAATGGAGTGGTGCGCGGCAAGCGCATCGAACGCACCAGCCTTCATAAGGTTTACGAAAAAGGCATCAACCTCCCAGCTTCCCTATTCGCACTGGATATCAACGGCTCGACGGTGGAAAGCACCGGTCTGGGTCTGGACATCGGTGACGCTGACCGAATCTGCTATCCAATCCCCGACACTCTCTGCAATGAGCCCTGGCAGAAGCGTCCTACCGCACAACTCCTGATGACCATGCACGAGCTGGAAGGCACGCCCTTCTTCGCCGATCCGCGCGAAGTGCTGCGCCAGGTTGTCAGCAAGTTCGACGAGATGGGCCTGACCATCTGCGCTGCATTCGAGCTTGAGTTCTACCTGATCGATCAGGAAAATGTGAACGGCCGACCCCAGCCGCCGCGCTCGCCGATTTCCGGCAAACGTCCGCACTCGACACAGGTTTACCTGATCGATGACCTGGACGAATACGTCGACTGCCTCCAGGACATTCTGGAAGGCGCGAAAGAGCAAGGCATTCCCGCCGACGCGATCGTCAAGGAAAGTGCTCCGGCGCAGTTCGAAGTGAACCTGCACCACACTGCGGATGCGCTGAAAGCCTGTGATTACGCGGTACTGCTCAAACGCCTGATCAAGAACATCGCTTACGACCATGAGATGGACACCACCTTCATGGCCAAGCCGTATCCAGGCCAGGCGGGTAACGGCCTGCACGTGCACATTTCGATCCTTGATCGTGATGGCAAAAACATCTTCACCAGTGAGGATCCCGAGCAGAACGCCGCATTGCGTCATGCGATCGGCGGTGTGCTCGAGACCCTACCCGCGCAGATGGCGTTCCTTTGCCCGAACGTCAATTCGTACCGCAGGTTTGGTGCTCAGTTCTATGTTCCAAACTCGCCGTGCTGGGGTCTGGATAACCGGACCGTGGCCGTGCGCGTGCCTACCGGGACGGCCGACTCGGTACGTATCGAGCACCGGGTTGCCGGTGCGGATGCCAACCCGTATCTGCTGATGGCATCGGTGCTGGCAGGCATTCACCATGGCCTGACCAACCAGATCGAGCCCGGTCCGCCCGTGGAAGGCAACTCCTACGAGCAGAACGAGCAAAGCTTGCCGAACAACCTGCGTGATGCACTGCGCGAGCTGGACGACAGCGAAGTCATGGCCAAGTACATCGATCCGAAGTACATCGATATCTTCGTTGCGTGTAAGGAAAGTGAGCTGGAGGAGTTCGAGCACTCCATCTCCGACCTTGAATACAACTGGTATCTGCACACGGTTTGATGGCTGCACGAGTTACGAAAACGCCACCTTTTCGAGAGAATCGGTGGCGTTTTTCATTCTCCCGGCTGCCACTGTAGAATGCCCGCGCCACCGACCGAGAGAGCGCCGATGACCCGCCTTGCCCCACCCCGCAAACCGCGTGCACGCAGTCAGGCGCGGATCGACTCGATCCTCGATGCCGCACGTGCGCTGCTGGCCTCGGACGGCGTGGCGAGCCTTTCCATCTACAGCGTCGCCGAGCGGGCCGAGATTCCGCCCTCCTCCGTGTATCACTTCTTCGCCAGCGTTCCGGCGTTGCTGGAAGCGCTGACGGCTGATGTCCACGAGGCGTTTCGCGAAAGCCTGCAGCAGCCCATCGATCATGATCAATTGAACCAGTGGCGAGACCTGTCCCATGTGGTGGAGTCGCGCATGCTCGCGATTTACAGCGACGACGCTGCCGCGCGACAGCTGATCCTCGCCCAGCACGGTTTGACCGAAGTCACTCAGGCGGATCGTCAGCACGACATTGAACTGGGCAACCTCATGCACGCGCTGTTCGCCCGGCATTTCCAACTGCCGACGCTGCCCGATGATGTTGAGGTGTTTGCCCTGGCGCTGGAACTGGCCGATCGGGTGTACGCGCGCTCGGTGCAACTGCACAACGCGATTACCCCGCGCATGGCCGAGGAAGGATTGCGGGTATTCGATGCGTATCTGGGGTTGTACCTGCCGCCGTATTTGCCGAAGCGGTTAATCGAGCAATAACGCAGGTCAGTTGTGGAGGCGCCACCCCGATCACGCCCACACGTCCTCGACCAACCCGAAGCCTGAGTCAGACGCTAAACCTGTGGGAGCGAGCTTGCTCGCGAAGAGGCCGGGGCATTCAGCCACTTTCTCGGTGGCTGAAGCTAAATTTTCGCGAGCAAGCTCGACTCCCACAGGATGGTGGGCTGACTCGATATTTCGGCTAGTTCGGAGGACCAGTGGGAGCTTGCTCGCGAAAGCATTCTGTCAGCCTGAAGTGGTCAACTTTTTCCGGACACCTCAATCGGTGATTGTCAGACCGCTTGCCGCTCGTACTGATTGGGCGTCATGTTG
>NZ_JACYVI010000006.1 GCF_014842265.1 Pseudomonas sp. CFBP 13711 | reverse complement strand
TTTCGTCTCAACCGAGGCGCGCATTCTACAGCGTCTCTTGTTTCTGTCAAGCGGTTATTTTAAGAAGTTTTCAAAGTTTCCTTATCAACTTCAACCACTTGCGCTTCGCTCGACTTAACGTCTCACGTCAGCGGGAGGCGAATTCTACAGCGTTGCAACCTGCTGTCAACTGCCTTTTTCACCGCTGTCGATTCAAGCATCTGAACCGAAGCATTCCTCGCTACTTACTTCGTCCAACTCTTTGATTACCAAGGAGTTTTCCGTTTCGTCTGCGCCGGAAGTGGGGCGAATTATAGACAGATCCAGAGGGGCGTCAAGCACTTATTTAAACTTTATTCCAAGCGAAGTGTAATCCGCCCGAACGCCTTCTTGCCGGCCTGGCAAACATGGGTCGCCCCCAGCTTGAATACAAACCCGCGCTCCACCACCTCACCATCTATACGCACGCCGCCGGATGCCAGCAGGTCGCGAGCGACTGCCGAGTTCTTTACCAGCCCCGCCTTATTAAGGACGGCAGCAATCGGCATGCCTTCGGAAGCGGCCAGCTCGATCTCCGGAAGATCTTCCGGAAGCTCCCCATCCTTCATACGATTGCCTGCAGAACGATGGGCAGAAGCTGCAGCCTCTTCACCATGGAAGCGCGCGACAATCTCTTCGGCAAGCTTGATCTTGATGTCGCGCGGATTCGCCCCGGCTTCGCAATCCGCCTTAAAGGCAGCGATCTCTTCCATGGAGCGGAAGCTCAGCAGCTCAAAGTAACGCCACATCAGCGCATCAGGAATAGAGACGAGCTTGCTGTACATAATGCCGGGCGCTTCCTGGATACCTACATAGTTACCCAAGGACTTGGACATCTTCTTGACGCCGTCCAACCCTTCCAGCAACGGCATCGTCAGAACACACTGAGCCTCCTGACCATAGGCGCGCTGAAGCTCACGCCCCATGAGCAAGTTGAATTTCTGATCGGTGCCACCCAGCTCGACGTCCGCGCGCAAGGCAACCGAGTCGTAACCCTGCACCAGCGGATAAAGGAATTCGTGGATGGCGATCGACTGGTTCGACTTGTAACGCTTGTCGAAGTCATCACGCTCAAGCATACGGGCAACGGTGTATTGGGAAGAAAGCCGAATGAAGTCAGCGGGGCTCAGCTGGTCCATCCAGGTGGAATTGAAGGCCACCTCGGTTTTGGCCGGATCCAGAATCTTGAAGACCTGAGCTTTATAGGTCTCGGCATAGTCGAGCACTTGCTCGCGCGTAAGCGGGGGACGGGTAGCGCTCTTGCCGCTTGGATCGCCGATCATCCCGGTGAAATCGCCAATCAGGAAAATCACCTGATGCCCGAGATCCTGGAATTGACGCAGCTTATTAATTAGCACTGTGTGCCCGAGGTGCAGGTCGGGCGCGGTTGGATCAAAACCGGCCTTGATGCGAAGTGGCTGCCCACGCTTGAGCTTTGTGATCAGCTCGGCCTCGACCAGGAGTTCATCTGCACCGCGCTTGATCAGCGCTAGCTGCTCTTCAACCGACTTCATAACCGCCCCGTAATGCCTTATTTCAAAGGGAAACAACCATACAAGATCAGCGCCGAAATACAAGTTCTGACAATAGGTGCTCGACGAATCGCGGAGCGAGCCGATCGCAAGCTTGCCTCAGGCGAGATTTGGTTATATTTTATACAGTTATTTCATCTTCATCATGTCATTCATCTTTTCCATTTCATCTTTTTTCAAAGTCAAAATTACCTATGACCGACACTCCGCCTAAAGCGCCACCGCTTTATCCGAAGAGCCACCTGCTAGCAGCCAGCGGTATCGCCGCACTGCTCAGCCTGGCTCTCCTCGTATTCCCATCCAGTGACGTCGAAGCCAAACGAACAAACCTTGCTCTTGAACTGGACACACCCGCTGATCAGATCGAGCAAGAACAAGACGCTCAAAAACAGACTCAAGCCACAGAGGCGCCGGTAGATTCTCCCTTCGCCCAGATCGAAGGTGATGCGACTGAGCCGACTGAAACAGCGAAGCCCTCCACCGACACAAAGGCTGCGCCGAAAGAGGTTGCCACTGCCAAAGGTCCCACCCACCGGGAAGTGGTGGTATCGAAAGGCGATACGCTGTCGACGCTGTTCGGCAAAGTTGGCTTACCCGCAACGGCAGTGCATGACGTTATTGCCAGCGACAAACAAGCCAAGCAATTCAGCCAGTTGAAAAACGGCCAGGTTCTGCAGTTCGAACTGTCGCCTGAAGGCAGCCTTAAGCAGCTGCACAGCAAGCTGAGCGAGACAGAAAGCATCAGCTTGTCCCGGACAGACAAGGGCTACACGTTTACCCGTGACGTAAGCAAACCCAATGTTCGCACTGCCTATGTGCACGGCATGATCAACAACTCGCTGTCGCAATCCGCCCAGCGTGCAGGCCTTAGCCATACCATGACCATGGAGATGGCAAACATCTTCGGCTACGACGTCGACTTCACCCAGGATATCCGCAAAGGTGACGAATTCGATGTCATCTACGAGCAAAAGGTCGTCAACGGCAAGACGGTCAGTACGGGCAATATTCTTTCGGCGCGCTTTGTAAACCGTGGCAAGACTTACACCGCAGTGCGTTATACGAACAAGCAAGGCAACACCAACTACTACACCGCCGATGGCAACAGCATGCGTAAGGCATTCATCCGTACCCCGGTCGAATTCGCCCGCATCAGCTCACTGTTTTCATCCGGTCGCAAACACCCGATCCTGAACAAGATTCGCGCCCACCAAGGCATCGACTACGCTGCACCTCGTGGTACGCCAATCAAGGCGACCGGCGACGGCAAAGTCATTCTTGCCGGTCGGCGCGGCGGCTACGGCAATACCGTGATCATTCAGCACGGTGAGACCTACCGGACGCTGTACGGCCACATGCAGGGTTTTGCCAAGGGTATTCAGTCCGGATCCAGCGTCAAGCAGGGCCAAGTCATTGGCTATATTGGAACCACCGGCCTGTCCACGGGTCCTCATGTTCATTACGAGTTTCAGGTAAACGGCGTTCATGTCGACCCGTTGGGGCAGAAGCTGCCGATGGCTGACCCGATCGCCAAGTCCGAAAAACAGCGGTTCATGCAGGAGAGCCAACCTTTGATGGCTCGCATGGACCAGGAAAAGGCCACCATGCTGGCCTCGAGTAAGCGCTGACCCATGACTTTATATGTAGGTGTAATGTCCGGAAGCAGTCTGGATGGACTCGACTTCGCGCTGGTAGAACAGGATGACCGACCACGTTTGCTCGGCACCTACTACATTCCCATGCCGGACGATCTTCGCGCCGAACTGCTGGGGCTATGCGCCAGCGGTCCGGATGAGCTGGCCCGTGCCGGCATCGCCGAGCAGAAATGGGTTCATCTCGCGGCTCAAGGCGTACTGGCCCTGCTGGATCAGCAGAACGTGTCAGCCGGCGAAATCCGCGCGATTGGCAGCCACGGCCAGACGATTCGCCACGAACCGGCCCGTGGCTTCACCATTCAGATTGGCAACCCTGCCCTGCTCGCCGAAATGACCGGCATCACCGTTGTCAGTGACTTCCGCAAGCGCGATATCGCTGCAGGTGGACAGGGCGCGCCGCTGGTTCCGGCATTCCACGAAGCGTTGTTCGACGATAACAAGGACTACCGCGCCGTACTCAACGTCGGTGGTTTCAGCAACCTCAGCTTGATCGAGATCGACAAACCGGTTTCCGGGTTCGATTCAGGTCCTGGCAACGTGTTGCTCGACGCGTGGATACAAGCACAGCGTGGCGTGAGCTATGACCGCGATGGCGCGTGGGGCGCGAGTGGAATAGTCAATGATGCGCTGCTCAAGTCCATGCTCAGTGATCAGTTCTTCCAGACCAAGGGCCCGAAAAGCACCGGCCGTGAAGTGTTCAACCTTGGCTGGGTTCATCACCATTTGTTCCAGATGCCAACGCTGAGACCCGAAGACGTGCAGGCTACACTTCTGGAAGTCACCGCATTGAGCATTACCGAGTCGCTGCAATCGGCACAGGCGCAGACCAAAGAGCTGCTGGTCTGCGGCGGCGGCGCTCACAACAAGGCATTGATGGGTCGACTGGCGGCGCTGCTGCCGGCAACAAAGGTCACAAGCACAGCGGAATTCGGCGTTGATCCTGATTGGGTGGAAGCAATGGCGTTCGCCTGGCTTGCCCATTGCGCACTGGAAAGCGTACCCGCCAACCGTCCGAGCGTGACCGGGGCCAAAGGGTTGCGTGTTCTGGGCGCAATCTACCCGGCCTAAGCTCTACCCTCGCCATGCAAAACGCCGCGCAAATGCGCGGCGTTTTTGTGTGCGACGGTTGGATCAGATCGAAAACGAAGAGCCGCAGCCGCAAGTAGTCGCGGCATTAGGATTCTTGATTACGAAGCGAGAGCCTTCCAGACCCTCCTGATAATCCACTTCCGCACCTGCCAGGTACTGGAAGCTCATGGGGTCAACCACCAGGCTGACACCCTCGCGCTCAACAATCGTGTCATCTTCGGCGACGTCTTCATCAAACGTGAAGCCGTACTGAAAGCCGGAACAACCGCCACCGGTCACGAAGACGCGGAGCTTCAGGCGGTCATTGCCCTCTTCATCGACCAGAGTTTTCACCTTGTGCGCGGCACCGTGGGTGAATTCCAAAGCCACAGGGGTGAAGGATTCAACGCTCATGCTCAAAATCTCCCGGCGCTAAGCCGTCATAATGCGTAATGTCGCGCATTATCCGCTTCTCCTAGAAAATTGGTCAACTATTGTCACGGCAGCCACAAGCCGCAAGCGACAAGCTGCAAGAAACAGCCAGCTACCGGCTTACAACCTGAAGCGTACGACTTGGCGCTGTTAAGGCAACATCCCCGCGTGGGACAGCCCCAGGCGCTCATCGAGGCCAAACATGATGTTCATGTTCTGCACGGCCTGGCCCGAAGCGCCTTTGACCAGATTGTCGATGACCGACAGCACCACCACCAGATCGCCATCCTGCGGACGGTGCACAGCCATGCGGCAGACGTTGGCTCCACGTACGCTGCGGGTTTCCGGATGGCTGCCGGCGGGCATCACGTCGACGAATGGCTCATTGGCATAGCGTTTTTCAAACAACGCCTGCAGATCGACCGACCTGTCGACGACGGTCGCGTACAACGTGGCGTGAATGCCACGGATCATCGGCGTCAGGTGCGGCACGAACGTCAGCCCGACATCGCCGCCGGCTGCACGACGCAGCCCTTGGGTGATTTCGGGAAGATGGCGATGCCCTTTAACGGCATAAGCCTTGAAGCTCTCGCTGGTTTCGGAATACAGCGAGCCCACGCTGGCGCCGCGACCTGCACCACTGACACCCGATTTGCAGTCGGCGATCAATCGTGATGCATCAGCAAGGCCCGCTTCGAGCAGCGGCAGAAAGCCCAGCTGAGTGGCGGTGGGATAGCAACCCGGAACCGCAATCAGGCGTGCGCCTTTGATGTGCTCGCGGTTGACTTCCGGCAGGCCGTATACCGCCTCGTCGAGCAGCTCCGGTGCACCATGGGGCTGGTTGTACCACTTGGCCCACTCGACCGGATCTTGCAGACGGAAATCGGCGGAGAGGTCGATGACCTTGGTGCCAGCGGCGAGCAACTCGCCCGCTAACGCATGTGCGACACCGTGAGGCGTGGCGAAGAACACCACGTCGCAGGCGCCAAGCACCTTGACGTCCGGCACACTGAACGCCAGACCGTCATAGTGACCGCGCAGGTTTGGATACATGTCAGCGACAGGCAGACCTGCCTCGGAGCGCGAGGTGATCGCAACCACTTCAGCCTCCGGGTGTTGCGCCAGAAGACGCAACAACTCGACGCCGGTGTAACCCGTACCGCCGACGATACCGACCTTGACCATAACCTGCCCCTCAACGAAACCAGTGGAAAGCCGCTGATCATATGGGTCGATTGCCAATGGGACAACCGCGAACGTGACGTACGGGCGCCGAAGCCACTACTATTTGGCACCGTGTTCCTGGAAACAAACCAAAATGCTCTATCTCTGGATCAAAGCCCTGCATATCGTCGCCATGGTGTGCTGGTTCGCAGCCCTGTTCTATCTTCCGCGGTTGTTCGTCTATCACGCCATGAGCGAAGACTCGGTTAGCCGCGAGCGTTTCTGCACCATGGAGCGCAAGTTGTACCGGGGCATCATGATTCCCTCGATGATCGCCACACTGGTATTCGGTATCTGGCTGATCGTCCTGGCCCCGGGTTTCCTGCAGCAAGGCTGGTTGCATGCCAAGCTCACCCTGGTCGTCCTGCTGATTGGCTATCACCACGTGTGCGGCGCTCAGGTCAAACGCTTCGCGCGCGGAGAACCAGGCCGCAGCCATGTGTTCTATCGCTGGTTCAACGAGATACCGGTGTTGATCCTGCTGGCTGTGGTCATTCTGGTAGTCGTCAAACCGTTCTGACGCGCACTGCTCACATCGTATGAACTCAAAAGACAAGGAAGCCAGCATGGCGGAGCACTTCAAGATCGTTTTCGAGGGACAGTTGCGGACAGGTGTTGAGCTGGAAACAGCGCGCCTGAACCTGGCGCAGCTGTTCAAGACCGACGTTTCCGGCGTTGATCGTCTATTCACCGGCAACCCGGTGACCATCAAGCGCAGTCTGACGCGAGACGACGCGCAGCGCTATCTCGCGGCGCTGAACGATGCGGGTGTCGAAGGCCGTATCGAGCCTGAGGATCCGGTATCACTGAGCCTTGAAGAAGTCGTTGAACACGCGCCCCAGCGTCCGTATTTCGAACCCGCGGTATCGCCCTACGCGCCGCCGCGCACACCGGTTGCACAAGACTGGCCCGCCGTCGGTGAATTAAAGGTGTTTACCACTCAGGGGCGGATCGGCCGTCTGCGCTATCTGGCGTGGAGCATGGCGCTGGTGGGCGTGGCCATACTGGTCGCCGCCCTGTGTGTCGGCGTTCTCAGCGTTTCGCTCGTGGCGGGAGGGCTGCTGGGCACCGTCGCGTTCGTCGCGTTTGTCGTCATCAGTGTCCAGATCGGCGCCCAGCGCCTGCATGACGCCGGTATGTCGGCCTGGCTGCTGCTGCTGAATCTGGTGCCGGTGGTGGGCAGCTTCTTTCCAATCGTGATGATGGCCGTGCCCGGTAGCACAGGCCCTAATCAGTATGGTCCGCCGCCGCCCGCCAATACGCCACGCGTCAAAGCCCTCGCAGTGATCTGGATTGTGGTACTGGCGCTGGCGATCGTGGCTGGGGTGATGGGTGGCCTGAAAACCATTCAGGAAGAAGTTGAAGCCACCACCAGCGCATACGAACAAGCATTGCCCTACGACGATGACACCAATGACACCAATGACGCGGAAGAACCGACCGTCCCCGTTGATCCTGTAGATATTGGTGACTCGTCCGACAGCAACGACGACCAATAACTATCTGGCAGCAAGGACGCTGTCTCAATACGAGCTGCAAACACTGGAGAATTGCATGACCCGTTACGCCATGGTCACAGGGGCATCCAGCGGTATTGGCCTGGCGATGGCAGAAGCCCTCGCCCGCCGAGGTCGCAACCTTATTCTGGTGGCCAGGCACCGGGAAATGCTGGAAAGCATTGCGCTTGAGTTCACCCAACGGTTTGGCGTCGAGGTGCTGTTCCGCGCCTGCGATCTGGGTGAACCGCTGCGCCTCTCGGGCTTTCTGCTAGAGCTCGAAGAGGGCGCGCGAAGCATCGATTTGTTGGTCAACTGCGCGGGCATCGGCAACAGCGGGCCGTTTTTCGCTCAAGAATGGGCGCAAGAGCAGGACCTGCTCGACCTTAATGTGCTCGCATTGACGCGGCTGTGTCACACGGTTGGCAACCTGATGGCGGTCCAAGGCGGCGGTCAGATTCTCAACGTTGCTTCGATCATGGGCTTTCAACCAGGGCCGTGGATGAGCACCTACGCCGCGAGCAAAGCGTATGTACTGCATTTTTCCGAGGGGCTTCGCGAGGAGCTGCATAAAACCGGCGTGAAGGTTTCGGTGTTGTGCCCCGGGCCGACGCGAACGGCGTTTTTCCGCACCGCACAGCTGGACGCCGGCAAGTTCACCCACGACAAACACATGACCGCCGAAGAAGTTGCGCTGTACACGGTTCGCGCGCTGGAAAAGAACCGTGCGGTGATTATCCCGGGTTGGCGTAACAGGCTGCTGACGCGGGTTCCGCGCTTCGCCGGTCGCTGGATGACGCGAAAACTCTGGGGCTCGATTCTCAAATCTCGTACGTCAGTCTGACGCGACCCGTCGCAACAAACGGCTGGGCGTGACCCGGGACGCTCAGTACACTGCCTTCATCCCCCTCGAAACGGAGCAAGAAGGCTGTGGATACTTTGTTCACCAAGATCATCAACCGCGAAATCCCGGCGAAGATCATCTACGAAGATGATCAAGTGCTGGCCTTTCACGACATCGCCCCACAGGCGCCAGTGCATTTTCTGGTCATTCCGAAGAAGCCGATCGCCACCCTCAACGACGTGACTGAAGACGATAAAGGGCTGCTGGGCCATATCCTGTTCACGGCGCAGCGCTTGGCGAAAGAACTGGGTTGCGAGGACGGCTTTCGCGTGGTCATGAACACCAACGAGAAAGGCGGGCAGACCGTTTATCACATTCACATGCACGTGCTGGGTCAGCGCCAGATGAACTGGCCGCCGGGCTGAGTCACCGCGTTCGGATTCTATCGACCTGCCGGGTGCGTGCCTTGCGCCTCGGCGGGCTGACGCCGGACAAGCCCGGCTTCATCGTTTGCGGTAGACTGGCCATCGTGGATTTACCCGGAGGCGCCCATGGCTACCGAACGTCACTACTCCCCTATCGACCGTTTTCTGCTTCAGGCCGACGCTGCGATGAAGACGCTGCTGCCCGTCAGCGCGCACGCACAGCGACCCTCGCCTGCCATTGTTCAACCCGATATCAAGATGAATGAGACCGACACTCGACATGTCGCCGGGCTCATGCGCATTAATCACACCGGCGAAGTCTGTGCTCAGGCGTTGTATCAGGGGCAGGCGCTTACCGCGAAATTGCCTCAGGTGCGCAAAGCCATGGAGCACGCCGCCGAGGAAGAAATCGACCACCTGGTGTGGTGCGAGCAACGCATTCATCAGTTAGGCAGTCATACCAGTGTGCTCAACCCGCTGTTCTACGGCGCTTCGTTCGGCATCGGCGCAGTGGCGGGCTTGATCAGTGATCGGATCAGCCTGGGCTTCGTTGCCGCGACGGAAGATCAAGTCTGCAAGCATTTGAATGAGCATCTGGAGCAATTGCCGGTCGAGGACGAGAAGTCCCGTGCGATTCTCAAACAGATGTGTGCCGACGAGGAGCAACACGCCGAAAGCGCGATCGAGGCAGGCGGATTCCGCTTTCCGGCGCCGGTGAAATTCGGCATGAGCCTGATCGCCAAAGTCATGACCAAGACCACCTACAGGATCTGACCGAAACTGCGATTTCGGGCTGTTATTACGGAGCCCGATTATCGTTGAAGGCCAGATACAAAGAAGGCGCCTCTAGAGGCGCCTTTTTTTGTACCGCTGAAACCTTAGACCGGCATGTTGCGGCCGTAGAAGATTTCGAGCATCTCGTGCTTCACCCGACCAGTCACCTGCTCGCGCTGTTCAGCGGAGAGATTGCTGGTGGCGTCGCCGAACAGGTAGTTGTCCAGCTCGAACTGCTTGAGCAGCATTTTCGTGTGGAACAGGTTTTCCTGGTACACGTTCACGTCAGTCATCTGGTAGCTGTCGCGGGTGTCGTCGGAAAGGTAATTCTGGATCGAGTTGATCTCGTGGTCGATGAAGTGCTTCTTGCCTTCGACGTCACGGGTGAAACCGCGCACGCGATAGTCGACGGTCACGATGTCGGACTCGAACTTGTGGATCAGGTAGTTCAGCGCTTTCAACGGCGAGATCACGCCGCAGGTCGACACGTCGATGTCCACTCGGAAGGTGGCGATGCCGTCTACGGGATGGATTTCAGGATAGGTGTGAACCGTGATGTGGCTCTTGTCCAGGTGCGCGAGGATAGTCTCGGGCAGCGGGCCCGGCGATTCTTCGATCTGGCTGTCAGTCGGCGTGACCGGCTGCTCGGAGATCAGAATGGTCACACTGGCGCCTTGTGGGTCGTAGTCCTGACGCGCGATGTTCAGGATGTTCGCGCCAATGATATCGACGACATCGGTGAGAATCCGCGTCAGGCGTTCGGCGTCGTACACGCTGTTGATGTACTCGACGTAAGCCTGCTGGTCCTGCGGGGTTTCCGCATAGCAGATGTCATAGATGTTGAAGCTCAAGGTCTTGGTCAGGTTATTGAACCCGTGGAGCTTGAGTTTGCTTTTCACCGTTAAAAACTCTCTATATGGGTGCGGCGCTGGCCGCGTGATCAAGCATGCCCGTCAACTGAGCCCGGCTCAGCTGCGTAGGACGGTTAACACCTCTTCGCGTTGGCGATTTTGGTTGTCTGGTCGGAGGCGAGCCGGCTATCCGGCGGTCGCGCCCTGAAAAAGGGGCGCATTATGCAGACGTCAGAAGTCGCATGCCATAGCCTGCACCGCTTTTGTGAAAATTGAGCGTTGCTCAGCCCAGTTCGATGATCTCGTAATCGTGGGTGATTTCGACGCCCGCATTACCCAGCATGATCGATGCCGAGCAGTATTTCTCGGCCGACAACTCGATCGCACGCTTGACCTGCGTTTCTTTCAGACCGCGTCCTTTAACCACAAAGTGCAGGTGGATCTTGGTGAACACCTTGGGATCTTCGCTGGCGCGCTCTGCTTCCAGAAACGCCTCGCAGCTTTCGATGGGCTGACGGGCTTTCTTGAGGATGCTGACCACGTCGTAGTTGCTGCAGCCACCCAGGCCAATCAGCACCATTTCCATCGGGCGAACACCCAGGTTGCGACCGCCGCTTTCGGGTGGGCCATCCATCACGACCACATGGCCGCTGCCGGACTCACCGAGGAACATCGACTCACCCGCCCATTGAATACGCGCCTTCATCACCGGACTCCAATGCTTGAAAAATGGCGGCCAGCTTAGCACAGGGCCCTACCGTCGCTGAGTGGACTGGACATGCCCGAAAACGACCGAAATGTAGGAAGTGTCTGAAAAAAAGGCTAATTGCCGCTGTTGAACTGCGTTAAATCGGAAATACTGCCGATACCTCTAGGAATGCCTCAGGGCGCAGTTTTTTACGGGATACAGCCATGCTCGCCGTGCCGCCTCCGAACAAGATGAAAATCGCCGACAAACTGCTGCCGCACGCCCAGCGACGACGATGCCCGGCGAAGAGCAACATCATTTGCGCAGGCGAAGAATCGGACTCGCTATACCTGATCATCAAGGGCTCGGTGACGATCCTGATCGAAGACAACGAAGGCCGCGAGATGATTGTGGCCTACCTGAACAGCGGGGATTTCTTTGGCGAACTGGGGCTGTTTCAGCAGACGGCCGCCGGCGCCCAGCGCAGCGCCTGGGTGCGTGCTAAAACCGAATGTGAAGTGGCCGAAATCAGCTACGCCAAATTCCGCGAGCTCAGTCAGCATGACCCTGAGTTGATGTACGCCATCGGTTCGCAGATCGCCGAAAGGCTGCGCAACACCACGCGCAAGGTCGGCGATCTGGCGTTTCTGGACGTCACCGGGCGCGTTGCCCGCAGCTTGCTCGATCTATGCAAACAGCCCGACGCGATGACCCACCCCGATGGCATGCAGATCAAGATCACCCGCCAGGAGATTGGCCGTATCGTGGGGTGTTCCCGAGAAATGGTCGGTCGTGTGCTCAAGTCACTCGAAGAGCAGAATCTGGTGCATGTCCGGGGCAAAACCATGGTGGTGTTCGGCACCCGCTAACGACGTGATCGATGCCCGCAGCGGAATCAGATCCGGGCGAGCAGGCGTTCATATCGTTCCCTCAGGCGGGTTAGAAAATCCGGCGCGTCAAATAGCTCATGCAAAGCAATGTGGCTTTCTGCTTTGCAGCGTTGATCCAGCTCGCAGGTCTCATTGAAGCGGTTGACCGCGTTGACCATTGCCACGCGCTCATCATCCAGCAACATCGCGGCATGGGCCAAGACCACCGGCCGTTTGCCACCCTGACTCTGGCGCCAGCGCTGCGCGGTGCCGACCATCTTGCGAGCGTTGAGGTTGACGTTGAAGCGGCCATCGCAGAAGGCGCCTTCGACTTCGCCCAGGGATGCAGCGCCGCCCAGCTCCCCCAGGGTATCGAGGATCGGCTGACACAGGCGCATGTAGGCATTTTCGATGCGGTCGCGATCCAGATCGGTGTCCGGCTGGACATACACGAGCGCCACATTGACGGTTGAAGAAGATTGCGGCACCGGCTCGCCGCCACTTTCACGCAACAGGACGGGCCAGCCACTGTCGGCGAGGGTTTCGCTGGCTTCAGTGAAGCCGGGAAGCCGACTCAACCGGCGTGGCATAACCAACGCGCGATCAATAGGCCGCCAGAACAGCAAGCCACTGTCAGCGTGGCCATCACACACCGACGCCAGGAGGTCTTGCTCGGCCTTGAGGCCGGCTTCAACGCAGGTTTCCAAGAGCTGAAGGGTCATGCTGCCTCCTGACGCGAAGAGCGATGGCTTTCTGGCCTACAACCCTGGATCAGTCCAGCCCGCCGGACTTGATCGCCGTGCCTTTCTCCGGGAAGAACAGTCTCTGCAGTTCCACGCCCGGCTTCTCGGCGCGCATGAACGCCTCGCCCACCAGGAAGGAATAGACATCGCTGATTTCCATGAGCTCGACATCGGCGCGGTGGAAAATACCGCTTTCGGTAATGACCAGCCGATCACGGGGAATACGTGGCAGCAGGTCGAGGGTGGTTTCCAGGCTGACGTCGAACGTGTGCAAGTTGCGGTTGTTGACGCCCACCAGCGGGGTGTCGAGGGTTTTGAGTGCCCGCTCCAGCTCGTCGCCATCGTGGACTTCAACCAGCACGTCGAGGCCGACATCTTTGGCGACCGATGCCAGCTCGGCCATCTTCACATCATCCAGTGCCGACACGATCAACAGTATGCAATCGGCGCCCAATGCCCGCGCTTCGACAATCTGATACGGGTCGATCATGAAGTCCTTGCGGATCACCGGCAGCGAGCACGCCGCCCGGGCTTGCTTCAGATACTCGTCAGCGCCTTGAAAGAAATCAATGTCAGTGAGCACAGAAAGGCAGGTGGCCCCGCCCGCTTCGTAGCTCTTGGCGATCTCCGCCGGCTGGAAATTTTCGCGGATCACGCCTTTGCTCGGCGAAGCCTTCTTGATTTCTGCAATGACGGCCGGCTGCTTGCGCTTGGCCTGAGCAATCATTGCTTTAGCGAACCCACGCGGCGCATCGGCTGCGGCGGCCAAGGTTTCCAACTCGGCGAGGCTGACGCTGGCACGGCGCGCAGCGACTTCCTCGACCTTTCGGGCCAGAATCTTTTCCAATACCGTCGGCACGCTCATTCTTCATTCTCCTGCTTGAATACCGCGGTAAAGGCACCCAGTTCTTCCAGCTTCTCGCGGGCCAGGCCCGTGTGCAATGCGTCGTGGGCCAAGGCCACGCCTTCCCTCAATGACGACGCATGGTCAGCCGCGTAAAGCGCGGCGCCGGCGTTGAGCACGATCATTTCAGCGGCTTTCTGGCCGTGCTCGGATTTGCGCCGCCCCAACGCGTCGCGAATCAATTCCAGCGACTGCGCCGGGCTGTCGACCACCAGGCCGAACAGGCTCTGGCTCTTCATGCCCAGATCTTCCGGCTGCACCCAGTATTCGGTCACTTCGCCGTTCTTCAGTTCCGCGACAAACGTCGGCGCGGCGATGCTGAATTCGTCCAGGCCATCCTGGGAATGCACCACCAGCACGTGTTTGCTGCCCATGCGCAGTAGCACCTCGGCCAATGGCCGGCACAGCGCCTGACTGAACACGCCGACCACCTGATGCTTGACGCCGGCAGGATTGGTCAGTGGGCCGAGCATGTTGAACAGGGTCCGCAGGCCCAGTTCCTTGCGTGGCCCGGCGGCGTGTTTCATGGCGCCATGATGGGTTTGCGCGAACATGAAGCCGATACCGACGCTGTCGATGCAGCGCGCCACTTGTACCGGGGTCAGGTTCAGGTATACGCCTGCGGCTTCCAGTAGATCAGCGCTGCCGCTCTTGCCGGAGACCGCGCGATTGCCGTGTTTGGCCACTGTGCAACCGGCCGCCGCGATCACGAATGAGGCGGCGGTCGAGACGTTGAAGATGTTCGCGCCATCGCCACCGGTGCCGACGATGTCGACCACGCCGTCCAGCGTCTTGAGCTGTACCTGATCCGCCAGCTCGCGCATGACCGACACGGCACCGACGATTTCGTCGATGCTTTCGCTCTTCATGCGCATGCCCATCAGGAATGCGCCGATCTGCGCCTGTGTGCACTGGCCGGTCATGATTTCGCGCATGACGTCGCGCATTTCATCGGTGCTCAGGTCCAGTTGATTCACAACCCGGCCCAGCGCCGTTTTGATATCCATTGCCATGTCGAATTGCCCTTAACCCTGACGGGTGCCGCCAGTCTGCTTGAGGAAGTTGGCGAACAGCTCGTGGCCCTGCTCGGAAAGAATCGACTCAGGGTGAAATTGCACGCCCTCAACGTTAAGGGTTTTGTGTCGCAGGCCCATGACTTCATCGACCGAGCCGTCTTCGAGCTGAGTCCAAGCGGTTAATTCCAGGCAGTCCGGGAGTGTCTCGCGCTTGACCACCAGCGAGTGATAGCGGGTCACAGTCAGCGGATGCTTGAGGCCTTCGAACACGCCTTTGTCTTCGTGGATCAGCTCGCTGGTCTTGCCGTGCATGACCTGGCGCGCACGCACTACGTCGCCGCCAAACGCCTGGCCGATTGACTGATGGCCCAGGCAGACGCCGAGCACAGGCAGCTTGCCGGCAAAGTGTTTGATCACGTCAATGGACACGCCGGCTTCGTTCGGCGTGCACGGGCCGGGGGAAACGACAATGCGCTCGGGGTTCAGGGCTTTGATTTCGGCGACGGTCATCTCGTCGTTGCGAATGACTTTGACGTCGGCACCCAGCTCGCCCAAGTACTGCACGACGTTGTAGGTGAAGGAGTCGTAGTTATCGATCATCAGCAGCATGGTGCTTAACCTTTTGAATGACTGACTTTATAACGTGGCCTTCTGTTTACTGACCTCAGTGGCACGCAGAGGGGTCGCAGGAAGTGTTCCGGCGAGGCACTGCAAAACCGAGGCATCAGAAGGCATATCAATACAGATCCGGCGGGGCCGGCGGGGGAAATAGTCAGGCGCGCCAACGCCAACGGGCGTGGCCCTTGATAACGCGCATCAAGAAGCTGCTGACAATCGACACAGGAAAGGTCTCGTTCATACGTTGCCGCACAGTAGCGTACCGCCGCAGGCCGCGCAATATCGCAGTGCCCGGATGGCGCGGCCCAGAGGCCGATTGGCAGGATTTGAACGCTCGCAAGGTGCAGATTGCAGCGTGGAAGGCGGTACAGAATATTTGCCGTGAATGCCACAGCATCGTGGGTGATTTGTGTCGCGGCTGCTACCTTCTCGTACAGCACTAAAACAATAAGGGATGCCCCCATGCTCAAAGCCACACTGCGCTGGCCGTTCGCGGCTTGCCTGCTCTCGCTCGCTTGCTCCTCCGCCCTGGCCGCCTCTTCCCCCTATTCAACGATGATCGTGTTCGGCGACAGCCTCGCCGACGCCGGACAGTTCCCCGATGCGGGCGGACCACCGGGCGCCACCTTGCGCTTCACCAACCGCACCGGCCCGACGTACCTGAACGGCAGCGGAGAGGCATTCGGTCTGAACTCATCAACGTTGCTGGGCGGAATGCTTGGCGTGGCGCCCGGTGATTTGCAGGCGTCGACCTCCCCCGTTCGCGCGGCGCAAGGGTTGGCGGACGGCAATAACTGGGCCGTGGGCGGCGACCGGACCGATCAGATCCTCGCGGCGATCACCACCCAATCACAGGTTGCCAACACCGATGCGTCGACGGGCGTCACGACGGTGTTCCGGACACGACCCGGTTATCTGGTTGAAAACAGCTCGCGGGCTGACCCGAACGCCCTTTACTACCTGACCGGGGGCGGCAACGACTTCCTTCAGGGCCGGGTGCTGAGTGCGGGACAGGCCGTCAACGCTGCCAACAACCTGGCGAACGGCGCACAAATCCTGTCCCAGGCCGGCGCGCGTTACATCATGGTCTGGCTGCTGCCGGACATCGGCCGCACGCCCGCTGTATTCGGCACACCATTACAGGGGCCATCGACGTTGCTGAGCGGGGTGTTCAACCAGCAGTTGGTGAATCGGCTAGGGCAAATTGATGCCGAGGTCATTCCGCTCAATGTCCCGGGGCTCATACGTGATGTCCTGACCGACCCGGCGCGCTACGGGCTGGCGGCCGATCAGAACTTGGTTGGCACCTGTTTCAACGGCAACAACTGCACCGCCAACAGCGTCTACGGGATTGGCGGCCTGACGCCGGATCCGACCAAGCTGCTGTTCAACGACGGCGTGCATCCGACCGTGGCGGGTCAGCGATTGATCGCCGATTACGGGTATTCGATTCTGTCGGCACCGTGGGAGACCACTCTGCTGCCGGAAATGGCCAACGGTACGTTGCGCGCGCAGCAGGATGAACTGCGCAGTCAGTGGCTGGCGGACTGGGGCAACTGGCAGAACGTTGGTGAATGGCGCGCCATCGTCGCCGGCGGCGGTCAGAAAATGGATTTCGACGCGCAAAGCAATTCCGCCAGCGGCGACGGTCATGGCTACAACCTCACAGTGGGTGGCAGCTACCGCTTCGCCGAGGATTGGAGAGCCGGCCTGGTTGCGGGCGCTTACCGGCAAACCCTCGAAGCCGGTGCCAAGGACTCGGACTACAAACTCAACAGCTATATCGCGACCGCGTTCGTGCAATATCAGGCGCAACACTGGTGGGCGGACCTGGCCGCTTCGGGCGGAAAGCTCGACTACGACAACCTCAAGCGCAAGTTCGCGCTGGGCATCAGCGAAGGGGCAGAGAAAGGCGACACCGACGGCGACCTGTGGGCCATCAGTGGCCGCGTGGGCTTTGATCTGGCCGAGCAGAGCAGTCGCTGGCATTTCTCGCCGTTCATCAGCGCCGACTATTCCCACGTCAATGTCGATGGCTATTCGGAGAACAGTGCGCGCGCGACGGCACTTAATTACGACGACCAGACGCGCAAGTCGAAACGTTTAGGCGCGGGGCTGCAAGGCAAGTTCGACGTCACGCCGCAGACTCAAGTGTTTGGCGAAGTGGCCCATGAGCGCGAGTTCGACACCGATCAGCAGGACGTGACCATCGCGCTGAACAGCGTGCCGGGCGTGGACTTTGATCTAAAAGGCTATGACCCCCAGCGCAGTTTGAATCGTGCAAGCGTGGGCCTGAGCCAGAAACTGGCGCCGGACCTGACGCTGCGGGCCGGCTATAACTGGCGCAAGAATGATGACGTGACGCAGCAAGGGGTGAATCTGGCGGTGAGTCTGGATTTCTGACGCACTTAAAACATGTCGGAGCGCCCCGGGTGGCGCTCCACCTGCTCGCGAAGGTTTCGTTGAGCACGCTAAAGATTGAGCGGCGCGGAATCAGCCTTCGCGAGCAAGCTCACTCCTACAACGGATTTGTGTTCGGCATAAAAAACGGCGCCCCGGGCGCCGTTTTCATGAGCAGACCAACCATCAAGCCTCAGGCGTCTGCTGCGCCAGGGCTACCGCTCGGAACATCGCGCGGCGCTTGTTGAGGGTTTCTTCCCACTCCAGCGCTGGCACAGAGTCGGCGACAATCCCGCCACCGGCCTGCACGTGCAGCTCGCCGTTCTTGATCACCGCGGTACGAATGGCAATCGCGGTGTCCATGTTGCCGTTCCAGGCAAAGTAGCCCACGGCGCCGCCGTACACACCACGCTTGACCGGCTCCAGCTCGTCGATGATTTCCATCGCACGAATCTTCGGCGCGCCCGACAACGTGCCCGCCGGCAAGATGGCCCGCAGCGCATCCATCGCAGTCAGGCCGCTTTTCAGCTGACCGGTGACGTTGGACACGATGTGCATGACATTCGAATAACGCTCGATGACCATCTTCTCGGTGAGCTTCACCGAGCCGACTTCCGAAACGCGCCCGGTGTCGTTGCGTCCCAGGTCGATGAGCATCAGGTGCTCGGCGATCTCTTTGTCATCGGACAGCAGATCGACTTCCAGCGCGTGATCTTCTTCTTCGGTGGCGCCACGGGGACGCGTCCCGGCAATCGGGCGCACGGTGATCAAGTTGTCTTCGACCCGCACCAGCACTTCCGGCGAACTGCCGACGACATGGAAGTCGCCGAAGTTGAAGAAGTACATGTACGGCGTCGGATTGAAGCACCGCAGCGCGCGATACAGGTCGATCGGGGCGGCGCTGAAGTCGATGGACATGCGCTGGGACGGTACGACCTGCATGCAATCGCCCGCCAGGATGTATTCCTTGATGGTGTCGACGGCTTTTTCATAATCCGACTGGGTGAAGCTGGAACGGAACACCGGATCCGCCGCCTGCGGACGGGTCAGGTCCAGCCCACGACGGGGCGTGATCGGCTGGCGCAATTTCTCCATCAACGCTTCGAGTCGCACCAGGCCATCTTCGTAGGCTTCAAGCTCAGCCGGATCGACGAGGACGATCGCGTGCATCTTGCCGGCCAGGTTATCGAACACCACTACGGCATCGGACACCATCAGCAGAATATCCGGCACGCCCAACGGATCAGGATTGGGGCACTTGCCCAGACGCGGCTCTACATAACGCACGCAGTCATAACCGAAGTAGCCCACCAGGCCGCCATTGAAGCGTGGCAGACCGGCGATGGTCGGAACGTTATAGCGGGCCTTGAAGGTCTCGACGAAGTCCAGCGGGTCTTTGACTTCCAGGCGCTCGATCTCGACGCGGTCGTGGGTCACGCTGACGGTATGGTCATGCACGCGCATGACGGTGCGGCATGGCAGCCCGATGATCGAATAACGCCCCCACTTCTCCCCGCCCTGCACCGACTCAAGCAGATAGGAGTTGGGCTCGTCAGCCAGCTTCAGATAGATCGACAGCGGCGTATCGAAGTCGGCCAGGGTTTCGTAGGCAAGGGGAATGCGGTTGTAGCCTTCAGCGGCCAAACGCAGGAATTCTTCGCGGGTCATATCAGCCTCGTGGTCTGAGGGAAAACGGTCAGGGATGCAAACGCGCCGGGATTCCGGCCAGATTCAAGTCAGGCGCGCCAACGCCAGCGGGCCAGGGCCTTGATGACTTTCATCCAGAGTTTGCGAGTGACCACCACGATGGATTCTCTAAAGGAGGGAGACTTGAGGTCGGGCAACGTTATCTCAGCGCCTTGCGCTAAGCAACCGGCAGAACTGCCCGGAATCAGCATGCGCAAATCGTCGATGACCAGTGCCGGTGACTCTTCCGCGATCGGGCGTCCGTGGTTGTAGCCGTAACTCAACGCCACACAGGCCACACCCGCCGCTTTCGCCGCCAGCACGTCGTTGCGCGAGTCACCCACGAACAGTGACTGCGACCCCGGTACGCCGGCCATTTTCATGACAAAGAACAGCGCCGCCGGGTCGGGTTTCTGCTGCGGCAGCGTGTCGCCACCCACGATCCAGCGAAAGAACCGGCCGAGCTTTAGGTCATCCAGCAACGGCGCAACAAAGCGCTCCGGCTTGTTGGTGATCAGCGCCATCTCGACGCCCATCTTCTGCAGCCATTTCAGGGTTTCCCGCACGCCAGGGTAGACCTTGGTCAGCGCGTGCCTGCCGCTGTAGGCCTCCATGAAAATCGCCAGCGCAGCCTCCGTGGACTCTTCATCCACGGCGGTGTGATCCATGCCGTTCGCCAACGCGCGGCGTACCAGCACGCGCACACCGTTGCCGATCCAGTCACGTACCCGTTCGATTCCTGCCGGCGGCCGGCCAAGCTGGATCAAGGTTTTATCCACAGCTGCAGCCAGATCCGGCACCGAGTCGACCAGCGTGCCGTCGAGGTCGAACATGATCAGCTTGGGCAGTCGGCCCGGAAACAGCTGCTCGAAGCCGCTGGTCAACGGGCCAACGCCAGTTCTGCGTGCATCTTCGCAATGACTTCGCGGTAATCAGGCGCGTTGAAAATGGCCGAGCCTGCGACGAAGGTGTCGGCACCGGCTGCGGCGATCTCGCGGATGTTGTTGACGTTGACGCCGCCGTCGATCTCCAGACGGATGTCGCGACCGGACGCGTCAATGAGCGCGCGGGCCTCGCGCAGCTTGTTGATCGTGCCGGGGATGAATTTCTGACCGCCGAAGCCCGGGTTGACGCTCATGAGCAGGATCATGTCGACCTTGTCCATGACGTATTCGAGCAGGTTCAGCGGGGTCGCAGGGTTGAACACCAGACCCGCCTTGCAGCCGCCTTCGCGGATCAGTTGCAGAGAGCGGTCGATGTGCTGGGTTGCTTCCGGGTGGAAGGTGATGAAGGTTGCTCCGGCTTCGATGAAGTCGCCGATGATGCGATCCACCGGGCTGACCATCAGGTGAACGTCGATGGGCGCGGTGATGCCGTATTTGCGCAATGCCGCGCAGACCATCGGTCCGATCGTCAGGTTGGGGACGTAGTGGTTGTCCATGACGTCGAAGTGGACGATGTCGGCGCCAGCGGCCAGGACGTTGTCGACTTCCTCTCCCAGGCGGGCGAAATCGGCGGACAGAATCGAAGGAGCAATAGCGAAGGGCTGCATGACGCACCTTTTATGAGCGAAATCACGGTGGCGCGCATTGTACTCCAAGAGTTTGAAACGTGCGTTGGGTCGCACGAGAGTGATCCGAGCGGCGTGACTCAGGGTGCGTCAACGGCACAAGGCCCGGTGCGACAGCATTGCGCACCGGGCCCAGGCTTGATTCAGGGATTCAGAATCAAAAGAGACGGCTGAAACCTTACACGGTCTCGACCAGCAGACGAGGACGCGAGCTCAGGGCATAACGGGCCAGACCAAAGCTCAACGCCGCGCCGATGATCAGCATGAAGAACGTGCCCCACGCCGCCTTGGCGACCTGCTTGGCCGCGACATCCGCCGCTTCACGGGCCTGTTGCTCAGCTTGCTGCTTGAGCTCCGCCACTTTGGCCGCGGCTTGCTGATAGGCCTGGGCATAGTTGTCGACGATCTGCTGCGCCTCGGCTTTGCTCTTGCCGGTGCGGGCCGCAACGATGTTGACCAGCGCGTCCTTGTCGGCAGCGTTCAAGGCCGGTTCGCCGGCTTTCTGGACGCGATCAAACCACTGCTTCAACTGATCGCCGGCCTGGGTTGGATCGGTAGACGCCTGCTCTGCAGTCTGCTTGGCATCGGCGCCAGCCACGTCAGCTTTCTGATCCAGCTTCGAAGGATCGAGCTCTGGCTTGCCGGACTGCTTGAGCGTAGTGTCCAGCTGTGATTTCAGGCTGTCCCAATCCAGGCTGATGCCGTTCTTATCCAGCTGTTGCTTGATGCTCTGGCCCACACCGGGTGCGGCAGCAGCCACGCCGTCGGCCGCCAGGGAAATACCCTTGCCGGCGATGTTGCCGGCAGTGCCGACGAGCGAGCCGGCCAGCGACGCGAGGAGCCAGGTGGTAAGCAACGTGCTGACCGTCCAGCTGAGCAAACCATGCAGACCACCACGGTCCGGCGCAGTACGACCCGACACCCAGGCACCGGCGGCAATGGCCACCAGGGTACTGATAAACAACCAGGCGCCGGCGCCCTTGCCGAAACCGCTGAGCGGGTTGCCTTGAGCCATCGGATCAAGCGCGCCCGCGCCGATCGCCGTGCCAAGCACGCTGAGCACCAGATAGGTCACCAGCGTGATTGCCGCACCAGCGAACACCGATCCCCAAGACACTCGAAACGGCGAAGCGCTGCCCAGAACAGCAGATGTTGCGTAGGTCGAAGCCATGAAAATTTCCTCTGGTGCAGGGGGTGCACATCAGGCGTGCAACCGACGTATCAGTGCAAATGCACCACCTGCGTTGATAAGGGCGAGCCTGCGAGGGCGGACTCACCGCGTCTTATGAGACGTGAAACCAGTTTGATCAGCGCGTTGAGAGATGTGATGGCGCATTTGCACCGCTTCGGCTGGTGCATTCGCACCGACCCTCGCAAGCACGGCTGCACTAAGCTGCAGCACTAAGCTTTTGCCAGCCGGTCCGATAGCGTGGAGCGCCCGGCTGACCGAAGCCCGACCGCATTGAGACGTCAGGAGAGCAAGCATGTCAGAGGCCATCCTCGCCAGAGAAACCAACCGCCGCCAGTTGCAGCAGATCATCTCGGGTCTGTCGGACGGGGTGATGCTGGTGGAGGTCGATCAGACCATCATCTGGGCCAACGAAGCGGCGCTGCTGATGCACGGGGTCGAAGAGATCAGCGAACTGGGCGCCAACGGCGAGGCCTATCGCGAAAAGTTTTCCCTGCGTTATCGCAACAATCATCCGCTGGACGTTGACCAATATCCGATCAGCCGCGTGGCGGCAGGCGAGGTGTTCAGCGACGTGCTCATCGAGGTCAGCAAGATCGGTGAAGAAGAGGACCGCAGCTGGGTCCATCGCGTCCGCAGCATGGTGCTTGAAGACAGCACCGGCACTCCCGAATCGCTGGTGCTGATCCTCGCCGACGCGACGGAGTGGGCCGGCGCCGAGCAGCGCTTCGAAAAGACCTTCAACGCCAACCCCGCCCCCGCCGTGATCTGCCGCCTGAGTGATCTACGCTTCATCAAGGTCAATCAGGGCTTTCTGGAAATGACCGGGCACTCGAGAGAGAACGTGATTGGCCGCTCGGCGTACGAGGTGGACGTGCTGGAAAATGCCGAGCGCAAGGACCTTGCCATCGAGCGTCTGAATCAGGGCGCGACCATCCCGCAGATGCAGGCTGAGCTGAAGTTGCCGGAGGGCGGTACCAAACTGGTCATCGTCGCCGGGCAGCCGCTGGACATGAACGAAGAAGATTGCATGCTGTTTTCGTTCACCGACCTTGAGCCGAGACGCAAAGCCGAAACCGCGCTGCGCCAGAGCGAAGAGCGTTTTGCCAAAGCGTTCAAGCTGACGCCGGTGCCGACACTGGTGTGTACAGCTGATCGGCAACAGATCGTCGAAGCTAACGAGGCGTTCTTCAGCACACTCGGTTACACCCCCCAGGAGCTGATTGGCCGGACTGTCGCGGAGTTAGGCTTCATCGAGGACGGCGCGGTGATGGACGGGTTGTTCAACGTCCTGGAAACCACCGGCCGCGTCGACGGGCTCGATCTGAAGGTCCGCAAGAAAGGCAGCGAGTCGCTGGACTGCATGCTGGCCGCTGACACGGTGACGATTCAGGACAACGCCTGCTACCTCTTCGTACTGATGGACATTACCGAGCGCAAGCGATCCGAGCTTGAGCTGGTGGAGGCCATCGAAACAGTGATGCAGGACGCCTCATGGTTCAGCCAGACGCTGATCGAAAAGCTGGCCAATGCCAAGCGGGTCAACAGTCGACAGATGCCCAGCGCTTCATTCACCGACCTGACCGCTCGCGAGCGGGATGTGCTGGGTTTGATCTGTGAGGGGCTGGCGGACAAAGAGATCGCTGCACGGTTGAACCTGGCGCTCAACACCATTCGCAACCATGTCGCGACGGTGTATTCCAAGCTCGACGTGCACAGCCGGGCGGAAGCCATTGTCTGGGCTAGGGAGCGAAACCTGTTCGCCAATCAGGGCAAAAGCAAACGCTGAGTGATGCAAATGCGCCAGTGCCTCTGGTGCATAGTCACCTTCATGGAGTGATGCCCGGGCTCTACGCTATCAGTGTGGCTGCCCCGTCTGGGTCAGCGAGATATTCATCACTGATACTCATTTCCTGGAGCCAAGATATGAAAAGCGAACAAGTGAAAGGCGTTCTGGAACAAGCCGCCGGCAAGGCCCAAGACGTCTTCGGCAACCTGACCGGTGACGAGCGCACCCAAATGGAAGGCAAGGCGCGTCAAGCGGCGGGTGAGCTGCAGGAACGTTACGGCGATCTGCTGGACGAAGTGGCGACCTTCACCCAGCAACGGCCACGTACCACGCTAATGGTGCTCGCCGGCCTGACGCTGACCGTCGGCTGGTTGCTGGCCCGTCGTCGCGGTTGACGTTCCTGGCCTGGCCAGCCGGATCAATAGGCCGCGCGGTAGATTTTCTCGATGTCGGCGGCGGTCAGTTTCCGCGGGTTGTTGCGCATGAGGCGATCGATCTTGCTGGCCTCCTCAGCCATCGCGGAAATGGCGTCTTCGGGCACATTGAAGCTGCGCAGGCCAGACGGGATTTCCACCGCTGCGCACAAGTCGGCCATGGCTTTCACGGCCAGATCGGCGGCGTCCCTGTCGCCTAAATGTGCGACGCGGACGCCCATCGCGTCGGCAATGTCGCGCATCCGTTCGACGCAGGCCAGTTTGTTCCATTCCATCACGTAGGGCAGCAGCAGTGCGTTGCTGACGCCGTGAGCGATGTTGAAACGCCCTCCCAGCGGATACGCCAGCGCATGCACCGCGCCAACCCCGGCATTGCCGAACGCCATGCCGGCCATGAGACTGGCGGTGGCCATGTCTTCTCGCGCTTGCAAGCTGGACGGATTGGCGTAGGCCTTGGGCAGCGCTTTGACGATCAGCTTGATGGCGCCCAACGCGATAGCGTCGGTGATCGGCGAAGCATTCACCGAAAGGTATGCCTCGATGGCGTGCACCAGGGCATCGACTCCGCTGGCTGCCGTAACGCTGCGCGGACAGGTCAGGGTCATCAACGGGCTGACCAGCGCGACGTCGGGCAACAGATAATCGCTGACGATGCCTTTTTTCAGCTGAGCCTGTTTGTCCGAAAAGATCGCCACGTTGGTGACTTCCGAACCGGTGCCCGCGGTGGTCGGGATGGCAATCAGTGGCGGGCCTTTGCGCTTGACCAGATCAACCCCGAATAACCCGGCCAGCGGCCCTTCGTGGCTGGCGAACGCGGCGACGCCTTTGGCGATGTCGATAGCACTGCCGCCGCCCACGCCGATCAGGCCGTCGTGACCGCCGTCCCGGTAGGCCCGGGTGCAGTCTTCAACGATAGAGATTTCTGGCTCGGGTTTGACCTGATCAAACAAGCCATACCGACGGCCGCCCAATTGGGCTAGCGCGAGATCTACCGTTCCGGATTTGACCAGGATTGCGTCGGTGACGATCAGCGGGTTTTGAACGTTGAGCCGGGTCAGCTCGGCCGACAACTGCTCGATGGCAGCCGGGCCGGTGATCAGTTTGTTGGCGATTTTGAAGGCAGAAACACTCATCGGGCTCGTCCTTTACGTTGTTGTTGGAGACGTGGCTCTTTTACAAGGCAGGGTCAGCATGCGGTGAGTGAAACATAGACCGGATCGTGGGATGCGTCAGTTTTGCGGTGAAGCGGGGGAGTTAGATGGCATTTGTGGGACCGGCTTTAGCCGGGAAGAGGCCCGCGTGTACACCGTCCATTTTGCAGTGTGACGCAGGCCGCCTTCCCGGCTAAAGCCGGTCCCACAAAAAGCATGCGGTGCATGTGTAGGACCGTCTTCAGCCGGGAAGAGGCCCTTGTGTGCGCTATCAATTTTGCGGCGCGGCACCCGACGCATTTTCGGCTAAAACCGGTCCTACCATTCGCGGCCCGGTCAGTTCCTGCGGCGGGGATTGATCATTCCACCGCCGTGCGCAGTTTCTCGCTGCGACCACGCAGCCATTCCAGCACCAGCAGCAGCACCACTGAGAAGCCGATGAGCAAGGTGGCGGCGGCGGCAATCGTCGGGCTGAGGTTTTCGCGGATGCCGCTGAACATCTGCCGGGGCAAGGTCGCCTGGCCCGGGCCTGCTAGAAACAGCGTGACCACCACTTCATCGAACGAGGTCGCGAAGGCGAACAGCGCCCCGGAGATCACACCCGGTGCAATCAGCGGCAGGGTCACACGCCGAAACGCTGTGGTGGGCGAAGCGCCCAGACTCGCCGCTGCGCGCACCAAGTTGTAATTGAAGCCCTGCAACGTGGCCGACACCGTAATGATCACGAACGGCACACCCAGCACGGCGTGCACCAGGATCAGCGAGATATAGCTGTTGCCCAGCCCCAGCGGCGCAAAAAACAGGTAGCTCGCCACCCCGACAATCACCACCGGCACCACCATCGGCGAAATAACCAGCGCCATTACCAGCGCCTTGCCGGGGAAGTTGCTGCGCGTCAGACCGATGGCCGCCAACGTCCCGAACCCCATCGCCAGCACCGTGGCGGCTGGCGCGACGATCAGGCTGTTCTTCAGGGCGCGCATCCACTCTGCCGAGCCGAAAAAGTCCTGATACCAGTGCAGAGAAAACCCCTGCAGCGGGTAGACCAGAAAGCTGCCGGAGTTAAACGACAGCGGCACGATCACCAGCACCGGCAGCACTAGAAACAGCAGAATCAACCCGCACAGCGTGCGCAGCGTGTAATGCCAGACCCGCTCGATGGGCGAGGAATAAGGGCTCAACATGGTCGTTCTCCTCAGCTCAGACGCAGGCGGCTGGCGCCGACCAGCCAGTTATAGATCAGGTACAGCACGACGGTCGCCAGCAGCAACAACCCGCCCAGCGCCGTCGCCATGCCCCAGTTGATGCTGGTGTTGGTGTAGAACGCCACAAAATAACTGACCATCTGATCGTTCGGGCTGCCCAGCAGCGCCGGGGTGATGTAGTAACCGATGGCGAGAATGAACACCAACAGACAGCCCGCGCCGACACCGGCGTAGGTCTGCGGGAAATACACGCGCCAGAAACTCGCGAACGGGTTGCAGCCCAGGGAGATCGCGGCGCGCATGTAGGTCGGCGAGATGCCTTTCATCACGCTGTAGATGGGCAGGATCATGAACGGCAGCATGATGTGCACCATCGAGATGTAAACGCCGACCCGGTTGAACACCAATTCCAGCGGTTTATCGATGATGCCCATGGCCATCAGCGCGCCGTTGATCAGGCCGCTCGATTGCAGCAACACAATCCAGGCGGCGACGCGCACCAGGATCGACGTCCAGAAGGGCAGCAGGACCAGAATCATTAACAGGTTGCTCTGCCGCGCAGGCAGATTGGCCAACAGGTACGCCAGCGGATACGCCAGCAGCAGGCAGATCACGGTGATCACCAGGCCCATCCAGAAAGTGCGGGCGAAGATGTCGATGTAAATCGCCTGATCGGGCGTCGCGGGCGCCACTTCACCGAGGTCATCAATGCGATGGTCGACAGCGGCCAGCAAGTAATAGGGGGTAAAGCTTGAGGTGTTGCGGCGGATCGCCTGCCAATACGCAGGATCGCCCCAGCGTTCATCGACGGCTTCCAGCGCTTCCTTATAAGAGGCCGGCTCTTCCTTGAAGGGCATGGCGCGGGCGGTTTTCGCCAACAAGCTGCGGTAGCCCGCCAACTCCTGGTTCAAGCGTTTGGACAAATCGCCCAGGGTCTGATTCTTGCGCGCTTCGGCCAGGTCCTGGCTCGCGGCTTTGTACACCGCGTCCGGCGGCAGCCCCTTGCCGTCCCATTTCGCCACTTCGACCACAGTGAGCGGCATGCCACCCACCACTTCCGGGTTGCTGACGCTTTTGTAGAGCAGTGCCGCGATCGGCACGAGAAACACCAGCAACAGGAAGATCACCAATGGCGCGATCAACGCCTGAGCCTTCCAGCGATTGACGCGCTCGGCACGGGCCAGGCGTTGCTTCAGGGTCGGGCTGGCGCCTTCAGTCAGGGGCACGGCGATGGCCATAGTGAACTCCGAAATCTTTGAACAAAGAGCGCGTCCTCTGCCCTGCTTTCAGACAGGTCAGACGACGCACCCGGATCTAACTCACAACGAAGCGCTTACTGGGCAGTGCTCTTATTTGGCGGCCCAAGAGTTGAAGCGCTGTTCCAGCGACTCACCGAAGTCGGCCCAGAATTTCACGTCGATCTGCACCTGATCCTTGATGTTCTCAGGGGTGGTCGGCATGTTTTTCAGGGTGTCAGCGCTCAGCAATGGGACCGCGCCAGTATTGGCCGGGCCGTAGGCGATGTTTTCGGAATAGGTCTTCTGCTGCTCTGGCTTGAGGGAGTAAGCGATGAACTTCTTCGCTTCTTCGGCGTTTTTTGCGCCCTTCGGAATGGCCCATGCGTCGAAGTCATACACGCCGCCGGTCCAGACCACTTTCAGGTTGCTCTCTTTCTGCACGGCAGCGATGCGACCGTTGTAGGCCGAGCTCATCACGACGTCGCCCGATTGCAGATATTGAGGCGGCTGTGCGCCCGCTTCCCACCACTGAATGCTTGGCTTGAGCTTGTCGAGCATCTTGAAGGCGCGGTCCTGGCCTTCCTTGGTCGCCAGCACTTTGTAGACGTCTTTCGGCGCAACGCCGTCGGCCATCAGGGCGAATTCCAGGGTGTATTTGGCGCCCTTGCGCAGGCCACGTTTGCCCGGGAATTTCTCGGTGTCCCAGAAATCAGCCCAACCGGTTGGTGCGGATTTCAGCTTGTCGGCGTTGTAGGCCAGCACGGTGGACCAGACGAAGAAGCCTACGCCGCACTCAGAAATGGCGCCCTTGACGTAGTTGTCCTTGTTGCCGAGATCGACCGAGGCCAGCGACTCGAACATGTCTTCGTCACAGCCACGGGACAGCTCTGGCGATTCCACCTCCACCAGGTCCCAGGTCACGCTCTTGGTGTCGACCATGGCTTTGACCTTGGCCATCTCACCGTTGTATTCGCCAGCGATGATCTTGCCGTTGCCGGCTTTTTCCCACGGCGCATAGAAGGCCTTTTCCTGGGCCGCCTTGTTCGCGCCACCGAAGGAAATGACCGTCAGGTCCGCTGCCATGGCTTGCGCCGCGCACATCATGCCGACCGATAAGGCGGTGAGCTTCAATGTCTTGAGCATCAGTTTTTCTCTCCACGAACAATGTTGGTTAAGCGATGGGGCGATTTGGCTCGCCTCTGGGTTCTTCGGTTGACGCGTAACGCGGGTGTATCAATGTGCATCCAGCAACGGGTCCAGCGCGCGCGCGTGCTCGACCTGCCATCCAATGGGCACGACATCGCCAACGCTCAGCGCCGGATCCAGCTCGGCGATGGGCTGCTTGACGAAGAAATCGGTTTTACCGGCCACTTCCAGGCGCACTCGCACGTGGTCGCCCAGGTAGATGAATTCGGCAACACGGCCGGAGAAGCGGTTGACGCAACTCTCGCTGCGGCCGTTGAGGTTTACGCGCTCGGGACGAATAGAGAGCGTGACCGGGCTGCCGGTGGCGCCGACGTTGATCGCCAGCGCTTCGACTTTTTCGCCGCGTGCCAGGCCCACTACACAACGGTCGCCGCTCTGGCTGAGCAAGGTGCCGTTGATGCGGTTGTTCTCGCCGATGAAGTTGGCGACGAAGGTGTTTTTCGGTTCTTCGTAGAGGGTGCGCGGCGGGGCGATCTGCTGGATTTCGCCCTGATGGAATACCGCGACGCGGTCAGACATGGTCAGCGCTTCGCCCTGATCGTGGGTGACGTAGACGACGGTCACGCCCAGGCGCTGGTGCAGGTGCTTGATTTCCATCTGCATGTGTTCGCGCAGTTGCTTGTCGAGCGCACCGAGGGGTTCGTCCATCAGTACCAGCTGCGGTTCGAAGACCAACGCGCGGGCCAGCGCGACACGTTGTTGCTGACCACCCGACAACTGCGCGGGGTAGCGATGGGCGAAGGTGCCGAGCTGCACCATGTCGAGGGCACGTTTGACCTTTTCGGCGACGTCGGTCTTGCTCATGCCGCGCACCGACAGCGGGAACGCGAGGTTCTCGGCGACCGTCATGTGCGGGAACAGCGCGTAGTTCTGGAACACCATGCCGATGTCGCGCTTGTGCGGCGGCACATTGTTGATCGAGCGGCCGGCCAGCAGGATCTCGCCGGCGGTTGGCGTCTCGAACCCGGCGAGCATCATCAGGCTAGTGGTTTTGCCGGAGCCGGACGGCCCGAGCAGGGTGAGGAATTCGCCTTTGCAAATATCCAGGTTGAGGTCTTTGACGATCAGGGCTTCGCCGTCGTAGCTCTTTTGCACACCGCGAAAGCTGACCAGAACATCACTCGCCCCAGCGCTTGAATCGACGTTGCTCATTGCCCACACCTTTGTTTGATCCACCGTAGGGATCAAACATAGATGAGCCTGAAGGCCGCGCAAATCGGGGCGTGAGAGAGAATGACCTAGGTGGGGTGGAAGGTTTCGGGTAGGGATTGCCCTACAGGGATGGCGGGGATAGGTATGTCGCCCGGAAGTTATTTATGGCCTGGTCTGGCGTCTTCGCGAGCAAGCTCACTCCTACAGGGGGATCGCAATAACCTGTAGGAGTGAGCTTGCTCGCGATAGCGTTTTACGAAGCACCACAGGAAGTCGTTTTTAGACACGCAATCAAACCAACTTGTGCTCCATCGCATACTTCACCAGCTCGGCCAGCGAATTGATTTTCAGCTTTTGCATCAGGCGCGCCTTGTGGGTGCTGATGGTCTTGCTGCTCAGCGCCAGTTGCTGGGCGATGTCGTTGACGTTCGCGCCCTGGGCCAGGCGCTCGAACACCGAGAACTCGCGCTCGGACAACAATGAGTGCAACGGCCGGCTGTCCGTCAGACCGACCTCAAACACCATGCGATCGGCCAGGTCCGGGTCGATATAACGCCCGCCCGCAGCCACCCGCCGGATCGCCGTCAGCAGCAACGCAGGGTCGCTGTCTTTGGTCGCGTAGCCGGCGGCGCCTACCTTCAAGGCCCGCGCGGCCATTTGCGCTTCATCGTGCATCGACAGCACCAGAATCGCGGGCGGATTGTTCAGCGCGCGAATTCTCGGGATCGCCTCCAGGCCATTGACGCCCGGCATGGAAATATCCAGCAGCACGACCTCGCACGGGATGTGGCGCAAAGCCTCCAGCAACTGCTCGCCATTGCTGGCCTCTCCGACCACTTGCAGATCCTTCGCCAGGCCGATCAGCTGTTTGATGCCCTCGCGGACAATCGTGTGGTCTTCGGCAACCAATACGCGAATCAATGCACGTGCTCCTCAGCGACCGGGTCCAGCGGAATGTGGATGCGCAAGGTTGTGCCTTCTCCGGGCAAGGTGTCCAGATGCAATTGCCCGCCCATGATCAGAACCCGCTCGCGCATGCCCACCAGGCCGAACGACGCCGGACGTTCTGCGTGCTGATCGAAACCCTTGCCGTCGTCGGCGATGCGCATGCACAGCACGCCATCGCTCAGCGTCAGGCTCAGCTCGACCGTATGCGCTTCGGCATGGCGCATGACGTTGGTCAGCGACTCCTGAAGAATGCGAAACAGCCCGATGGCCGTTGCGTCCGGCAGGCTGGGCAGGTTGTCCGGTACCTGCACCAGGCAGGGAATCTGGGTGCGTGCTTCGAAGCGCCGGGCCTGCCATTCAATGGCCGACGCAATGCCTGCATCGAGAATCGGTGGCCGCAGGGCGGTCGCCACGTCTCGCACCAACTGGAACAACTGCGCAATCAGGCGCTTCATGCTGTTCAATCGATCACGCAAGCCAGGGTCAAGATCGGCGTAGGCCAGTTCACACATGGACGTTTCCAGCTTGAGCACGGTCAGCATCTGACCCAACTCGTCGTGGACTTCCCGGGCGATTCGGGCCTTTTCTTCTTCGCGCACGGTTTCCAGGTGCGCCGACAGCTCGCGCAACTGCTCGGCCAGCACCTGCAAGCGCGCCTCGCTCTCCTGCAGCGCGGCGAGGGACCGCCGCCGTTCGGTCACGTCGGTGATGAACACCACCAGGTACTCGGCGTCGCGAAAACGCAGGAAGCTCAGCGACACATCGGCAGGCAGGATGCTGCCATCGGCGCGCACGCAATTGCTTTCGTAGTTCTGCGGCCCTTCCTCGCTGGAGCGCGCGGTTTTCCACAGATTGAGCCAGCGATCCATGTTCAGCCCCGGCTCGAAATCAATCAGCGGCCGGTCCACCACTCCACCCGGCGCATAACCCAACATGGTTTCGGCGGCCTGATTGGCGTAGCGCACGTGGCTGTCCCAATTGACCCAGAGAATGCCGACGGTGCTCTGATCGATGGAGAACTGCGCCAGCCGCAATGCCTCCTCCCCTGCCAGACGCCTGGCGATGTCATCCCGGGCGGCGAGTAATTGTTTCTCCAGTTGCTGCTGTTGTTTGCGCTGCCAGTAAACAATCGCCGCGCTGGCGAGGAGCAGGACCAACAGCAGCAGCGCGATGTTCTTCCACAGCCCAGGCGATTCACTGATCTGCGGGTATTTGGGTTGAAGCCACTGCGTATGCAGTTGTTCGAGATCCCGGGCCGGAATGGCGCTCAATGCCTGGCTGATAATCTCGGCGAGCTGCGGCGTGTCACGTCGGGAGGCCACGCGCAGCAGCTGCGGGAAGCCAATGTCGCCAACCACGGCGAGCCCGGCAAACTCGGCTTCGCGGGACAGACGGCTGAGTTGCGCCTCATCGATCACGGCGTATCGCGCCTGCTGACTGAGCAAGAGCTGCAACGCCTGACGCTCCAGCGGCACGCCTTGCAGATTGAGGTGGGTGTAATTGCTGCGCAGGTAGTCAGCGGTGGCGCTGGGCATGCGCACAGCGACGCGCACCTGGCCGTCGAGCTTCTCCAGATCCACCGCGCCGGCGCCGTCACGTTCGCCAACGATCAGTTGCGGAACGCGCATGTACGGATCGGAATACAGCCACAGGCGCAAGCCGGCGGGCGTCTGGGTCAGGCCCGGCGCGAAGTCGATCTGGCCGTCGGCCAAGGCTTTTTCGAGCTCGCCCTGATCGGCATAACTGCGCCACAGCAGCTCCACCTGAAGGGTCTTCGCCATGAGATTAATGAGGTCGACGTTCGCGCCGGACAACTGCTGCGCACGACGATCGAGCTGGGCGTAAGGCGTTTGAAGGACGAGCCCCACGCGCAACTGCCCGCGCTGAGTCAACCAGTCACGCTGCTCGCGGCTCAAGGGGTCGGCCTGCGTGGGCGAGGCGACGGCGTAGTGCGACATTGGCAACACGATCAGCATCAGGCCGATCAAGAGCGCGCGGGTATCGCCGATAACCCGAAGGCACAGCGCACGGATTCTCAAACTGTCGTCTCCATTTCCCTGAATCCCATGCCGATCATGCTCTGTGTCTGTCGCTCGCTGAGACGCGGCGATTGCCTGGCCTGACAAACCGCCGTCAACCCATTAGTCTGCCGGAATTGTTTCCGGCCTTTGGAATATTCGATGTCCTACACCCTTCGCGCACTCTTTCCTGCGCTGTGCCTGACGCTGATACTACCTTGCTCGTCGCTCGTCATGGCTGCGGATCCGGCGCCGGACAAAGACGCCAAGCCTGCTGAAGCGCCAGTCGAGCGAGCGGCATTGCCGTCGCGCACTGAAGAAGACACCCTGGCGCTGGAGCGTCAGGTGCCACAAGCCGAGCAACAGCAGTTGCAGGCGGGCGACGAGACGTTTCTGGCGTTGTGGAAACCGGCGAATGTCGACGAGCCCAAAGGCGCGGTGATCATCGTGCCGGGGGCCGATGAGTCAGCAGACTGGCCGACTGCGGTGGCACCGTTGCGCCGCAAGTTGCCGGACGTCGGGTGGTCCAGCCTCAGTCTGAGCATGCCGGACGCTCACAATGACGGCGTATTCGCGCGCGCTGCGGATGCTCCGGCTGCGGCCTCTACGGGTGATAAACCCAAGGACGCGCCGGTCAAGGCACCGGATCCTGCAGCCACTGCTGAAGCGGAGGCCGCAGCGGCCGCCGAACAGGCAGCTGCCCAAGCCGAGATGGCCAAGGCCAGCGCCGAGAAAATCTTTACCCGGATCGACAGCGCCGTGACCTTCGCCCAGCAGAACAAAGCCCGGAGCATCGTCCTCCTCGGTCACGGCAGCGGCGCTTATTGGGCGGCGCGTTACATGAGCGAGCGGCCCTCGCCAGCCGTTCAACGCCTGGTCATGGTCACGGCCGTAGACACCGGCAAGGAAACGCCGTCGCTGATGGCGCTGCTGCCCACGCTGAAAGTCCCGACGGCCGACTTCGTCAACAAGGACCGTTCGGTGCCGCGTCAGCAGGCACAAGACCGCCTGGATGCCAGCAAACGAAACAAGAACGCCAGGTTCACCCAAGTGGCGTTGAGCGCCATTCCCGGCAATCCCGCGATGGAGCAAGATCAATTGTTTCGTCGGGTTCGGGGTTGGCTGGAGGGTGACGCCGCAAAGTAACCATTTCCGCCTTCGACGCTGCCCATGCTGCGGGCAGCATCCAGACCCAGAGCCTCAGCGAAACCCGCGCCGATCGCGAATGACCGCGTAGGCGTGGTGCAGCTCGCGGGTTTTCTCGGTGGCATCACGCACCTGTATCTGATTGGCGCCACTGCCAGCGATCTTGTCCGGGTGATGGCGACTGAGCAATCGACGGTAAGCGCGCTTGATCTGCGCTGGTTCCGCATCCGCTTTCACGCCCAGCAAACGCAGCGCGTCCTGAAACTCGCCGCCACTGCTGGCGGGAGCACCCCGCGAACGCTGCTCGTCTTCGGTGGAGGATAAGCCTTCGACTTTGCCTGGCGGCCAGCCCAGCCATTTGCCCCACTGCACAATCAATTCGCGCTCGGTGCGCGACGCCCTGCCATCCGCCCACGCCATGCGCCAACAGGCGCGCAACAAACCTTCTGCGGCGTGGGGCTGGGTTTTCAGGCGCGTCAGGTGGACGCGCAAATTGTCGCGCCCGTCCTTGCCCCGATTGAACGCCTGAATGGCCCGCCGCTGCGCTGCCTCGCTGAGGTCCAGTCGGCGCATTTCCACGCGCGCCTGCTGAATGTGCCCGTCGACCACACGGCCATCGCTCTTCGCCAGACGCCCCAGCAGAATGAAAATAAGCTCGTCGTCGCGCGGCACGGTGCGGCCATTGGCACGCTCGCGCATCTCCGCCCAGCTCCGGAAATGCAGCCGCCGATCAAGCGCCTGCCCCAGAAGCGCGCCGAGCATGGCGCCGGGAATGCTGGCAATCAGATACCCGACGCCACCGCCAACCACCGTGAATGGCCACAGCATCTAGGGCTTCACCGCAAGGATCTGCTCGACTTCGGCCAGTCGCTCATGGGTACCGACATCCACCCAGCGGCCGGCAAAACGTTCGCCGGTCACTAGGCCTTTCGCCATGGCGTCACGCAACAGAGGCGCCAGCTTGAACGCGCCTTCGGTGCAGCCCGCGAAAAGTTGCGGATGCAGCACCGCGATACCGCTGTAGGTCAGGCGCGGCTGATCAGCATCGTTGTGAACTTGCCCGTCGACCAGCGCAAAATCCCCGCCGGGGTGATGCGGCGGGTTGTCCACCAGCACCAGATGGGCGAGCCCCTTGAGCGGCTTCATCAACACGCTGAAATCGAAATCGACCCAGATGTCTCCGTTGACCACCAGAAACGGCTCGTCGCCCAGCAGCGGCAGCGCACGAAAGATCCCGCCGCCCGTCTCCAGCGGTTCGCCCTCAGGGGAGTAGGAGATATTCAGACCCCACTGGTGACCGTCGCCCACATGATTTTCGATCTGCTGGCCCAACCACGCGTGGTTGATCACGACGTCTTCAAAACCTGCCGATTTGATCGCGCGCAGGTGATATTCAATCAGTGGAACACCGCCGGCTCGCACCAGCGGTTTGGGCGTGTGCAGGGTCAACGGGCGCAGGCGCTCGCCTTTACCCGCCGCCAGAATCATCGCTTTCATGCGGCCCTCATCAAGACAATCTTCACGTGCAGTCCCTCTTCAATTGCAGTCCATTCCGTTACACAACAGATGCTGGTTTTGCCTGTGTCGGTTTTGTATGGCCAAGGCTGGTCAGCAGATTACTCAGTTCAACCAGCTCCGGGCGTCGCACCAACACCGCTTCTATATAAGAGAAGAAGCGCGGCACATCGGCGACGTAGCGTGACTTGCCATCACGGTGGCAGATGCGGGCGAAAATACCGATCACCTTCAAATGCCGCTGCACGCCCATCAAATCGCTGGCACGCCGGAATTCATCGAATTCGCCCTGCACCGGGATGCCCGCCGCAGCGGCCTTGTTCCAATACAGTTCGAGCCAGGTCGCTACACGCTCCTCCGGCCAACTCAGGAATGCATCCTTGAACAGGCAGGTGATGTCGTAGGTGACCGGGCCGTACACCGCGTCCTGAAAATCCAGCACGCCAGGGTTCGGTTCACTGAGCATCAGGTTGCGCGGCATGTAGTCACGGTGCACCAGCACCTTTGGCTGGGCCAGCGCGCTTTCGATCAGCAGATCGCTGACTGCCTGCCAACTGGCCTGCTGGGCCTGGTCAAACTCGACGCCCAGATGACGCTTCACGTACCACTCAGGAAACAGCTCCAGCTCGCGGCGCAGCAGTGCCACGTCGTAACTCGGCAACGGCGCGTCCATCGGCAGTTGCTGGTAGGCGAGCAGTGCGTCGATTGCCTCCATGAACAGCCGATCGGCGTTTTGCTCGTCGATGACATCCAGGTAGGTCTGACGACCCAGGTCATTCAACAAAAGAAAGCCCTGATTCAGGTCTTCGGCATAAATTTTCGGAACATTAATGCCCGACCCGCTCAATAAATGAGCGATATCCACGAAGGGTTTGCAGTTTTCCTGGGGCGGCGGCGCGTCCATGACAATAAAAGTTCGGTCGTCCCCCTCCCAGCGAAAGTAGCGACGGAAACTGGCGTCGCTACTGGCGGCAGTCAACGTGGCCGGGGGAATCGGGCCCCAGCCCTGGGCCTCAAATAAACGCGGAAGCTGCTCATCGAGCCAAACTTTCAGGTGTTGCAGGCGTACATCTTGATCTGGCATTGCAAGGGTCTCCGACGGCGCTAGCCGTCAAGCGGGTCATGCTTTATTATCCGACATCTTTTTCAGCCCATCGAGAGGCGTGCGGCCCCCCCGCGGGCAGATGGCGCGCAGGAAGCCCGGACTAATAAGATGGCATTGAAATCCCCCGCGTTTCGTAAAAAATTTCCGTTGCTCGTAACCGGCAGTTTGCTGGCGATGCAACCCCTGGCCGTCCCGTACGTGGTTGCCGCCGAACAGTATGACTGCTCGGTGTCTGCAACAGGTGCATGGGATTGCTCTCCGAAAACCAACGCAGCCCAGTTGCCTCCGCGCCCCGTGCACGACGCCAACAGTGTTTCGTCCAACAGCAGCACGGCAGATGGCGCTCAGACGACCACCACCTCCGATGGCGAAGTCGTGCCCAAAACGATGCTGGTCACCGAGGCCAAGGGCCGTGGCCTGAAATCGCGCAGCGCCGATTACAGCCACCTTGACTGGGTGCCACGCGAGAAGCTGACCGCAGCCCAACTGGCTGAGACCGGTCCGTATTGCTCGGGCGCCTACATCGAACCCATCCGTCCGGGCATGGACGACAAGACGCCGAAGAGCGACGCACCGACCTTCATCGGCGCCAAGGCTTCCCGTTATCAGCAGGAAGAACAGGTTGCGACTCTGGCCGGTGATGTTGTCCTGCGTCAGGGCAGCATGCAGGTCGAGGCTGACGAAGCCAGCCTGCATCAGGCCGAGAACCGTGGCGAGCTGAACGGCGATGTCCGTCTGCGCGACAACGGCGCCCTGATCGTCGGTGATCACGCTGAAGTCCAGCTCGACACCGGCGAAGCCAAGGTCGACAACGCCGAGTACGTGCTGCACAAGAACAACGTTCGCGGTAACGCCCTGTACGCTCGTCGTGCCGAGAACGCGATCATCCGCTTGAAGGACGGCACGTACACCACGTGCGAACCGAACAGCAACGCGTGGACCGTGAAGGGCAACAACATCACCCTGAATCCGGCCACCGGTTTCGGTACTGCCACCAACGCCACACTGCGCGTTCACGACATTCCGATCCTTTACACGCCTTACATTTATTTCCCGATCGACGACCGTCGCCAGTCCGGCTTCCTGCCACCGACCATCGGCACGGACAGTGACACCGGCTTCTCGTTGCTCACTCCGTACTACTTCAACCTGGCGCCGAACTACGACGCCACGTTGTACCCGACCTACATGGCCAAGCGCGGCATGTTGCTGGAAGGCGAGTTCCGTTACCTGACCAAGAGTAGTGAAGGTCAGTTCGGTGCGGCTTACCTGAACGACGACAACGACGATCGCAAAAATCAGTCGGACTACAAAGACACCCGCTGGTTGATCAACTGGCAGGATCGAAGTGGTCTGGATTCACGTCTGACCAGCAAGATCGACTACACCAAAGTCAGCGATCCTTACTACTTCAAGGACCTGAAAAGCGGTCAGGAAGGCGTCAGCACCCACGACTACCTGAACCAGCAGGGCGCGGTCTACTATCGTGGTGATAACTACACCGCGACGCTGAACGCTCAGCAGTATCAGCTGACCACCGTGACCCAGATCACGCCTTATGGCCGCCTGCCTCAGCTCACGCTGAATGGTTCGCTGCCGTTCCAGCCTGCAGGCTTCAAGTTCGACTACGAGACTGAGCTTGTTCGCTTTGATCGTGATTTGAGAACCGGTGGCTACACCAACGAAGACGACGTGACTTCGCCGCGTCTGGACACCAACGTCCGGGGGCTTGCTCGTGCGAACGGCGATCGTCTGAACCTGGCGCCGTCCATCAGCCTGCCGCTGACTGCCAGCTACGGTTTTGTAACGCCCAAGCTGAAGTACGTTTACACCCAGTACGATCTGGACCTGGACTCGCAGGGCAAGAGCACGTTGCTGGCGGATGAGACTTATCACAGCAGCGAAAACCGCAGCGTGCCAATTTTCAGCGTCGACAGCGGCCTGTATTTCGATCGCAACACCAACTGGTTCGGGAAAAACTACCGCCAGACGCTGGAGCCTCGTGCGTACTACCTCTACGTGCCAGAGAAAGATCAAACCGATATCCCGATTTTCGACTCGGGTGAAACCACGTTCAACTACGCCTCGCTGTTCCGCGACAACCGCTTCGTCGGCTCCGACCGTATCGGTGACGAGAACAAGCTGTCGCTGGGCGTAACCAACCGCTGGATCGAAGACAACGGTTTCGAGCGTCAGCGTGTCAGCATTGGTCAGGCGGTGTATTTCGCCGACCGTAAGGTGCAACTGCCAGGCATTGCCTACGAAGACCGCAAGGACGCCCAGTCCGACGTGTCGCCTTACGCACTGGAATACGAATACCGCTTCAACCGCGACTGGCGGGCGACGTCGGACTTCAACTGGGACCCGGACAGCCGCAGCACTCGCTCCGGCAGCGCAATGGTTCACTACCAGCCTGAAGACGAGCCGGGCAAGATCATCAACGCCGGCTACCGCTATCGCAACGACCAGGTTCGTTACGACCAGACTACAGGTCGCTGGAGCGTAGGTGGGGGTGACTACACCTACCCGGATGGCACCGTCATCAAGGACTACTACAAGATTCAGCAACATGACTTCTCGGTCATCTGGCCTGTGGTTCCGCAGTGGAGCGCCATCGCCCGCTGGCAGTACGACTACAACCGTGACCGTACCCTCGAAGCCTTTGGTGGTTTTGAATATGACAACTGCTGCTGGAAGCTGCGTCTGATCAACCGGTACTGGGTCGACTATGACGAGTCCACCCAAGAGATACCGCAGAACGAGAAAGGCGACCGCGGCGTCTTCCTACAAATCGTGTTGAAGGGACTTGGCGGCGTCGTTGGCCAAAAAGTTGAAAGCTTCCTCGACAAAGGCATCCAAGGTTATCGTGAACGTGAAGACCAAGCTTTCTGATTGTCTGCGCCCGCTGATGCTGGGCGCGCTGCTTATCGGTACTGTTGCGCACGCTGAAGTGCGCACCATCGACAAGGTAGTTGCCATCGTCGACAACGACGTGGTCATGCAAAGCCAGCTCGACCAGCGCACCCGTGAGGTTCAGCAAACCATCGCCAAGCGCGGGCAGGGTGTTCCGCCTGCCAGCGCGCTGGAGTCTCAGGTCCTGGATCGTCTGATCCTGGAAAACCTGCAGATCCAGATCGGCGAACGCTCCGGCATTCGCATCAGCGATGAAGAACTGAATCAGGCGGTTGCGACCATCGCTCAACGCAACAACATGAGCGTTGACCAGTTCAAGGCTGCGCTGACCCACGACGGGCTGTCCTACACCAGCGCACGTGAGCAGATCCGCCGGGAAATGATCATCAGCCGTGTGCGTCAGCGCCGGGTTGCCGAACGTATTCAGGTCTCGGAGCAGGAAGTGAAGAACTTCCTCGCTTCCGACCTGGGCAAGGCTCAGTTCTCCGAAGAATTCCACTTGGCCAACATCTTGATCCCGACGCCGGACAGCGCGACGTCGGATCAAATTCAGGCCGCTGCAGCCAAAGCCAAGGACCTCTACGGCAAGCTGCAACAGGGTGCGAACTTCGAGCAGATGGCAATCGCGTCGTCGGCCAGCGAAAGTGCTCTGGACGGTGGTGATATGGGCTGGCGTAAAGCCGCTCAGTTGCCGCCTCCGTTTGGTGACATGCTGTCGTCGATGCGTCCGGGTGAGGTCACCCCTCCTGCGCGTACACCGGGCGGCTTCATTATTCTCAAGCTGCTGGAAAAACGCGGCGGCGAGACTCAGACCCAGATGCGCGACGAAGTCCACGTTCGTCACATCCTGATCAAGCCAAGCGAAATCCGCAGCCCAGCCGAGACCAAGCTGCTGGCGCAACGGATCTACGACCGCATCCAGAATGGCGAAGACTTCGGCGAACTGGCGAAGAGCTTCTCCGAAGATCCGGGTTCGGCGCTGAACGGCGGCGACATGAACTGGGTTGACCCGCGTTCGCTGGTTCCGGAGTTCCGCGACGTCATGAACGAGACACCTCAGGGTGTCGTGTCCAAGCCATTCGAGACTCAATTCGGCTGGCACGTTCTGGAAGTCCTCGGCCGTCGCTCGACTGACAGCACCAGTCAGGCCCGTGAGCAACAGGCGATGACTGTGCTGCGTAACCGCAAGTACGACGAAGAGCTGCAAACCTGGCTGCGTCAGATCCGTGATGAAGCCTACGTCGAGATCAAGCTCCCCGGAGCTGATCAGGCGGCCAAGTGAAACCCCAGCGTTTCGCCCTGACACCCGGCGAGCCGGCTGGCATCGGTCCTGACCTTTGCCTGCTCCTCGCCGCGCAGTCCCAGCCCCATCCCCTGATTGCCATTACCAGCTGCGACCTGCTCACCGAGCGGGCCGCGCAGTTGGGTGTGGCTGTCAGTCTGATCCCCGTCACACCCGCCGCCTGGCCAGACGTCCCCGCCCCCGCTGGCAGTCTGTATGTCTGGGACACCCCGGTTCAGGCGCCGGTCATTGCCGGCCAGCTCGACAAAGCCAATGGCGGCTTCGTGCTCGAAACCCTGACCCGCGCCGGCCAGGGCTGCCTGGACGGCCACTTCGCCGGCATGATCACAGCGCCAGTGCACAAAGGCGTGATCAACGACAGTGGCATCGCGTTCTCCGGCCATACTGAATTCCTCGCCGAACTGACCCACACCCAACAGGTGGTGATGATGCTGGCAACCGGTGATCTGCGGGTGGCGCTGGTGACCACTCACCTGCCCCTGCGTGAGGTTGCCGATGCGATCACCGTTGAACGGCTGGAGCGCGTGACGCGCATCCTGCACGCGGATCTGGTCAACAAATTCGGTATCGCCCGCCCGCGGATTCTGGTCTGTGGCCTGAACCCCCATGCCGGCGAGAGCGGTCACCTGGGCCGCGAAGAAATCGACATCATTGAACCTACCCTGGCGCGTCTGCGCAGCGAGGGCCTGGATTTACATGGCCCGCTGCCTGCCGACACGCTCTTCACCCCCAAATATCTGGAGCACTGCGACGCAGTGCTGGCGATGTACCACGACCAGGGCCTGCCCGTGCTGAAGTACAAAGGCTTCGGCGCCGCCGTCAACATCACGCTGGGCCTGCCGATCATTCGCACCTCCGTCGATCACGGCACGGCGCTGGATCTGGCAGGCACCGGCAAGATTGACACCGGCAGCCTCAGGGTCGCTCTGGAAACCGCCTATCAGATGGCCGAGACCCATTCATGAACGAGCAATTTCAACACAAGGCGCGCAAGCGTTTTGGCCAGAACTTCCTGCACGATGCCGGTGTGATCGACAAGATCCTGCGCTCCATTCGGGCCAAGACCGAGGACCGCATGCTGGAAATCGGCCCGGGACAAGGCGCCCTGACCGAGGGCCTGCTGAACAGCGGCGCCCAATTGGACGTCGTCGAGCTCGACAAAGACCTCGTGCCGATTCTCATGCATCAGTTCGGCAGCAAGCCGAATTTCAGTCTGCACCAGGGTGACGCACTGAAGTTTGACTTCACCAGCCTGAACGCCGCACCCAACAGCCTCCGTGTCGTTGGCAACCTGCCGTACAACATCTCCACGCCGCTGATTTTTCATCTGCTGCAGAACGCTTACCTGATCCGCGACATGCACTTCATGCTGCAGAAAGAAGTGGTCGAGCGCCTGGCGGCAGGTCCGGGCGGCGGTGATTGGGGACGGCTGTCGATCATGGTTCAGTACCACTGCCGCGTGGAGCATCTGTTCAACGTTGGTCCGGGTGCGTTCAATCCGCCGCCGAAAGTGGATTCGGCCATCGTTCGTCTGGTGCCCCACGAAACCCTGCCGCATCCGGCCAAGGATCACCGCGTGCTTGAGCGCGTCGTCCGCGAGGCCTTCAACCAGCGCCGCAAGACCCTGCGCAATACGCTGAAAGCCCTGCTGACCAGCGAAGAAATCACCGAAGCCGGCGTCGATGGCAGCCTGCGTCCGGAGCAGCTGGATCTGGCGGCGTTTGTGCGACTGGCCGACAAGCTCAGCGAAAAGCCAGTCGCCGCCTGACTTTCTCGGGACATGTCCGGTCAAAGCCTCATCGGTCTTTATCCGTGACATGTCCTAGACTGATTTCCAACCGGACGACTTCCGGCTATTTCCGCTTTCGCTTCTAAGGCCTCTTGCATGTCTGATTCTCGTTACCAGGTCGACGTCAGCGTCGAGACCCGATTCCTAGCCGAACAGTCTCAGCCTGAGCAAAACCGCTTCGCCTTCGCCTACACCATCACCGTGCAGAACAACGGCGAGTTGCCAGCCAAGTTGCTGTCACGTCATTGGGTGATTACCGACGGCGACGGTCAGGTTGAAGAGGTGCGCGGCGACGGCGTTGTGGGACAGCAGCCGCTGATCCAGCCGGGACAAAGCCACACCTACACCAGCGGCACCGTGATGACCACCAAGGTGGGCAACATGCAGGGCACTTATCAAATGCTCGCCGAAGACGGCAAGCGCTTCGATGCTGTCATCGCTCCGTTCCGTCTGGCCGTCCCGGGGGCGCTTCACTGATGGCGGTCTACGCAGTCGGCGACCTGCAAGGCTGCCTTGAACCGCTGAAGTGCCTGCTCGAACGCGTTGCATTCGAGCCCGGCAAAGACACGCTCTGGCTGGTCGGCGACCTCGTCAACCGAGGTCCACAGTCACTGGAAACCCTGCGCTATCTCTACGCCATGCGCGACTCGATCGTCTGCGTGCTGGGCAATCACGACCTGCACCTGCTGGCGGCCGGCCGCAATATCGAGCGCTTGAAGAAAGGCGACACGTTGCGGGAGATTCTGGAAGCGCCAGACGCCGTCGTGCTGCTCGACTGGTTGCGCCAACAGAAGCTGATGCATTACGACGCCGAACGCGACATCGCACTGGTGCACGCAGGGATTCCGCCGCAATGGACGCTGAAGAAAGCTCTGCGCTGCGCCGAAGAGGTGGAAGAGGCATTGCGCGATGACAATCGCTTCGAGCCTTTTCTCGACGGCATGTACGGCAACGAGCCTGCCAAGTGGGACAAAGACCTGCAGGGCGTCACCCGGCTGCGTGTGATCACCAATTACTTCACCCGCATGCGTTTTTGCACCAGCGATGGCAAGCTCGACCTCAAGAGCAAGGAAGGCCTCGACAGTGCGCCGGCGGGTTACGCGCCGTGGTTCAAGCACAAGGAGCGCAAGACCAAAGGCGTCGGTATCATTTTTGGTCACTGGGCCGCACTTGAAGGCCGATGTGACGAGCCCGGGGTGTATGCGCTGGACACGGGCTGTGTCTGGGGCGGCGCCATGACGCTGCTCAACGTCGACACTCGCGCGCTGATCCGTTGCGACTGCGACGAGCGCGGCAACGCAAAGGTACCCGCCCCTGCGCTAACCCCCCTCAGCGAGCCAATTCCGCTGCAGCAGTAAAGATCTCACTACGTTCTCGACCGTTCGAGGACCCGACGGCCCAGGAGCCCGAGCCATGACTGACTTCAAACGCATTTCACCCGAACAAGTCCATGCCCTGCGCGAACAAGGCGCGGTACTGGTGGACGTACGTGACGCGCAGACCTACGCGTCCCAGCACATTCCGGATTCCCATCATCTCGACAATCACTCCATCGCCGACTTCATCCGTCAGGCCGATCTGGACAAACCGTTGGTCGTCCTCTGCTATCACGGCAACTCCAGTCAGAGCGCAGCGGCCTATCTTGTAGGTCAGGGCTTCTCCGAGGTCTACAGCATGGATGGCGGTTTCGAGTTGTGGAAAACCCAATTCCCTGCTGAAACCACGCAAGGCTGATCGAAAAATATTTTTGCTGGCCGCTATCCCGCGTCCTACGCGGGCTCGCGCCCTCATCTGACGAACGGGTATGCCGTCTTCATCCCCATTGCTTCTTTCTGTGCCCGAATCCGAACTACTCTTAGCCTCAGGCCATCCGAATCAGGGGAGAGCCGGTACACCGGCGCGTGGGTCATCGGTAGCTACTTTTATGGTGTTTGGGGGGTAATGGCAGCCGCGTGATCGGCTTCCATCCAGCATCAACTGACGATCCGCCGCCGGCTCCACGTATCGAGCGAGGTGACGTCATGAGTATTTTTAGCCACTTCCAACAACGCTTTGAATCGACACGGCAGGAAGAGCTCTCGCTACAGGAGTATCTCGAGCTCTGCAAAACCGATCGCAGCGCATACGCTTCCGCCGCAGAACGTCTGCTGATGGCCATCGGTGAGCCCGAGTTGTTCGACACGTCGACCAACTCCAGGCTGTCCAGAATCTTCTCCAACAAGGTCATCCGGCGCTATCCGGCGTTTGAGGATTTCCATGGCATGGAGGACTGCATCGAGCAAATCGTCTCGTACTTCCGCCACGCCGCCCAAGGCCTGGAAGAGAAGAAACAGATTCTTTACCTGCTCGGCCCGGTAGGCGGCGGCAAGTCGTCCCTGGCTGAAAAACTCAAAACGCTGGTCGAAAAAGTACCGTTCTACGCCATCAAAGGGTCCCCGGTTTTCGAATCCCCTTTGGGCCTGTTCAAACCCACCGAAGACGGGACGATCCTCGAAGAGGACTACGGCATCCCGCGCCGGTACCTGAACACCATCATGTCGCCATGGGCGACCAAGCGACTGGCCGAATTCGGCGGCGACATCAGTCAGTTCAAAGTGGTGAAACTCTACCCTTCCATTCTCAACCAGATCGCCGTCGCCAAAACCGAGCCCGGCGACGAGAACAACCAGGACATCTCGGCGCTGGTGGGTAAGGTCGATATCCGCAAGCTTGAGGAATACCCACAGAACGACGCCGACGCTTACAGCTATTCGGGCGCGCTGTGCCGGGCCAACCAGGGCCTGATGGAATTCGTGGAAATGTTCAAGGCGCCGATCAAGGTGCTTCACCCATTGCTGACCGCCACCCAGGAAGGTAACTACAACAGTACCGAAGGCCTGGGCGCGATTCCGTTCACCGGTATTTTGCTGGCCCACTCCAACGAATCGGAATGGCACAGCTTCCGCAACAACAAGAACAACGAAGCCTTCATCGACCGGATTTACATCGTGAAGGTGCCGTACTGCCTGCGTGTCAGTGACGAGATCAAGATTTACGACAAGTTGCTGTTCAACAGTTCGCTGGCCAAAGCCCACTGCGCGCCGGACACGCTGAAAATGCTCGCGCAGTTCACCGTGCTGTCGCGGCTTAAAGAGCCGGACAACTCCAACATCTATTCGAAGATGAGGGTCTACGACGGCGAGAACCTCAAGGACACCGATCCAAAAGCCAAGTCGATTCAGGAATACCGCGACAGCGCCGGTGTCGACGAAGGCATGAACGGACTCTCGACCCGGTTCGCGTTCAAGATCTTGTCGAAGGTTTTCAACTTCGACCCCCATGAGATCGCCGCCAACCCGGTCCATTTGCTGTACGTGCTGGAGCAACAGATCGAGCAGGAGCAGTTCCAGGCCGAAACCCGCGAGCGGTATCTGCGCTTCATCAAGGAATACCTGGCGCCGCGCTACATCGAGTTCATCGGCAAGGAAATCCAGACTGCGTACCTCGAGTCCTACAGCGAGTACGGCCAAAACATTTTTGACCGCTACGTGCTGTACGCGGACTTCTGGATTCAGGATCAGGAATACCGTGATCCGGAGACCGGCGAGATCCTCAATCGCGTGGCGCTGAACGAGGAACTGGAGAAGATCGAAAAACCGGCTGGCATCAGTAACCCGAAAGACTTCCGCAACGAGATCGTCAACTTCGTGCTGCGAGCCCGCGCCAACAACAACGGCAAGAACCCGACCTGGCTGAGCTACGAGAAGCTGCGGGTGGTGATCGAGAAGAAAATGTTCTCGAACACCGAAGACCTGCTGCCTGTCATCAGTTTCAACGCCAAGGCCAGCAAAGAGGACCAGCAGAAGCACAACGACTTTGTCACACGAATGGTCGAGCGGGGCTACACCGATAAACAGGTAAGGCTTCTTTCCGAATGGTACCTACGGGTCCGGAAATCGCAGTAAGGCAGCTGCAAGCGTCAAGCCACAGGCTGCAGGAAGAAAGCGCGTCATCTGCTATCCGGATAACCGCCTCTACTCGCAGCTTGCGGCTCACAACTTGAAGCTCCCCGGAGGGGCCTATGAGCTATGTGATCGACCGACGTCTCAATGGGAAGAACAAGAGCACGGTGAATCGGCAGCGCTTTCTTCGCCGTTATCGTGACCACATCAAGAAGGCAGTTGAAGAAGCCGTCAGCCGGCGCTCCATTACCGATATGGAGCACGGCGAACAGATCAGTATTCCGGGGCGGGATATCGACGAACCGGTGTTGCACCATGGTCGCGGCGGCAAGCAAACGGTTGTTCATCCGGGTAACAAAGAGTTCACCACCGGTGAGCACATCGCACGCCCGCAAGGTGGCGGCGGTGGCAAAGGGCCTGGCAAGGCGGGCAACTCCGGCGAGGGCATGGATGAGTTCGTGTTCCAGATCACTCAGGAAGAGTTTCTCGAATTCATGTTCGAGGATCTGGAGCTGCCCAATCTGGTCAAGCGCAACCTGAGCGGCACTGACACGTTCAAGACCGTTCGCGCGGGCATCAGTAACGAAGGCAACCCGTCACGCATCAACATCATCCGCACATTGCGCTCGGCACATGCACGGCGTATCGCGCTGTCCGGCAGCAGCAGGGCCAAGCTGCGCCAGGTGCAGGCTGAACTGGAACGCCTGAGGATCGAGGAGCCCGACAACTTCGGCGACATCCAGGAGCTGGAAATCGAGGCCGCAAAACTTCAGGCGCGCATTCGTCGCGTCCCGTATCTGGACACCTTCGACCTCAAATACAACCTGCTGGTCAAACAGCCGAACCCCAGCTCCAAAGCCGTGATGTTCTGTCTGATGGACGTTTCCGGGTCGATGACCCAGGCCACCAAGGACATCGCCAAGCGCTTTTTCATCCTGCTGTATCTGTTCCTCAAGCGTAACTACGACAAAATCGAAGTCGTCTTCATCCGCCACCACACCAGTGCGCGGGAAGTCGACGAAGAGGAGTTTTTCTATTCACGGGAAACCGGCGGCACCATCGTTTCCAGCGCATTGAAGCTGATGCAGGAAATCATGGCCGAGCGCTACCCCACCAACGAATGGAATATCTACGCAGCCCAGGCCTCGGACGGCGACAACTGGAACGATGACTCGCCCATTTGCCGCGATATCCTGATCAAACAGATCATGCCGTTCGTGCAGTACTACACCTACGTCGAAATTACCCCGCGCGAGCATCAGGCGCTGTGGTTCGAATACGAACGCATCGGCGAAGCCTTCGCCGACACGTTCGCCCAGCAGCAGCTGGTCTCTGCCGGTGATATCTATCCGGTGTTCCGTGAACTCTTCCAGCGCAGGTTAGTGACATGACCGCTAGAGAGCAGAAGCGCCAACCCCTCTCCACGGGTTCAGAGTGGACGTTCGAACTGATCCAGGCCTACGACCGGGAGATCAGCCGCATTGCCGAACGTTATGCGCTGGACACTTACCCCAACCAGATCGAGGTGATCACCGCCGAGCAGATGATGGACGCCTATGCGTCTGTCGGCATGCCCTTGGGTTATCACCATTGGTCCTACGGCAAGCACTTCCTCAGCACGGAAAAATCCTACTCGCGGGGCCAGATGGGTCTGGCCTACGAGATCGTCATCAACTCCGACCCGTGCATCGCCTATCTGATGGAAGAGAACACCATCTGCATGCAGGCGCTGGTCGTGGCCCACGCCTGCTATGGGCATAACAGCTTCTTCAAGGGCAATTACCTGTTCCGCACCTGGACCGACGCCAGTTCAATCATCGATTACCTCGTCTTCGCCAAGCAGTACATCATGCAGTGTGAAGAGCGCCACGGGATCGATGCGGTCGAGGATCTGCTGGATTCCTGCCACGCGCTGATGAACTACGGCGTCGATCGCTACAAGCGGCCCTATCCGATTTCGGCGGAGGAAGAACGCCGCCGCATGAAGGACCGGGAAGAGCACCTGCAGAAGCAGATCAACGATCTGTGGCGTACGATTCCGAAAAGTGCGAGCAAGAACGACAAAGAGGACTTCTCGCGCTTCCCCGCCGAGCCCCAGGAAAACATCCTTTACTTCATCGAAAAGCACGCCCCGTTGCTGGAGCCCTGGCAGCGTGAAGTGGTGCGTATCGTGCGCAAGATCGCCCAGTATTTCTACCCGCAGCGGCAGACCCAAGTGATGAACGAGGGCTGGGCAACGTTCTGGCATTACACGCTCATGAACGATCTGTACGACGAGGGGCTGGTGACTGACGGCTTCATGCTCGAATTCCTGACCTCTCATACCAGTGTCGTCTACCAGCCGGGCTTCGACAGTCCGTACTACAGCGGTATCAATCCCTACACGCTGGGCTTTGCCATGTATCAGGACATCCGGCGGATGTGCGAGCACCCGACCGAGGAAGACCGCCACTGGTTTCCCGATCTGGCCGGCACCGACTGGCTGACGGCTGTGAAGTTTGCGATGAGCAGCTTCAAGGATGAGAGCTTCATCCTGCAGTACCTGTCGCCCAAGGTGATCCGTGACCTGAAGTTGTTCAGCATCCTCGACGATGACCAGAAGGACGATCTCCTCGTGCCCGCCATCCACGATGAAACCGGCTACAAGGTGATTCGTGAAACTCTCGCCGCGCAATATAACCTCGGCAACCGCGAACCCAACGTGCAGATCTACAGCATTGACCGGCGCGGCGACCGCTCCCTGACCCTTCGTCATCAACAGCACGACCGCAAACCCTTGGGCGATTCGACGGATGAGGTGCTGAAACACCTGCATCGGTTGTGGGGTTTTGATATCCATCTGGAAACGCTGCAAGGCGACCAAGTGATGAAAGTCCACCATGTGCCGCCGAGAAGCGAACACGCTGACAGTGAATATCCCCGGCTGGACCTGGCGGTCGTCCACTTATAAACCATGAGCGTTTCCAGCCTCCGCGATCGCGACTTAAGGTTTATCCTGTCGCCCTCACGGAGGCTTTTTTATGCAGATTTATAAAGTTGGCGGCGCGGTACGCGATCGCCTGCTTGGCAAACCGGTCACTGACATTGACTGGGTAGTAGTGGGTGCGTCGACCGAAGAGATGCTGGTCAAGGGCTACCGCCCGGTGGGAACGGATTTCCCCGTTTTCCTGCATCCGCTGACCGGTGAGGAGTACGCACTGGCCCGCACCGAACGCAAGACCGGCAAAGGCTACGGCGGCTTTGTTTTTCACGCCCACCCGGACGTCACACTTGAGCAAGACCTGATCCGCCGGGACCTGACCATCAATGCCATTGCCGAAGACAAAAATGGACAACTGACTGATCCTTATCATGGTCAGCAGGACCTTGAAGCCCGAGTATTACGTCACGTTTCCCCCGCGTTCGCCGAAGATCCACTGCGCGTCCTGCGCGTGGCCCGCTTCGCCGCGCGCTATGCCCCCGACGGTTTCACCATCGCCCCGGAAACCCTCGAACTGATGCGCCAACTGAGCGGCTCCGGTGAACTGGAAGCGCTGACACCGGAGCGCAGCTGGAAGGAAATCTCCCGCGCGCTGATGGAAAAAGAGCCGCAGGTGTTCATCGAAGTCCTGCGTGAATGCGGCGCCCTGAACGTGCTGATGCCAGAAGTCGACGCGCTGTTTGGCGTGCCTCAGCCGGAAGCCCATCACCCTGAAATCGATACCGGTGTGCACGTTCTCAGCGTGTTGCATCAGTCCGCCCTGCACCGCCAGCCGCTAAGCGTTCGCTGGGCTTGCTTGCTGCACGACTTGGGCAAGGGCCTCACGCCGCAAGAGGAATGGCCGCGGCATATCGCCCATGAGCACAAGGGACTCAAGGCGATCAAGGCAATGAACCAGCGTTTCAAGGTGCCAAGGGACTGTCAGGAACTGGCGCTGCTGGTGGGCGAATATCACACCCATGGCCATCGCGCGCTGGAGCTGAAGCCTTCGACATTGCTGGATCTGCTGCAGAGCTTTGACGTGTATCGCCGCCCGCAGCGCTTCGAGGAATTCATCGCCGCCTGTGAGATGGACGCCCGAGGCCGCAAGGGGTTTGAGTCGCGCACGTATCCGCAAGCCGAGTACCTGCGCGGCGCTGCCGAAGCGGCGCGGCAAGTGGCAGTGCAACCGCTGCTGGAGAAGGGTTTTCAGGGCCAGCAACTGGGCGAGGCGCTTAAGCGGGAGCGGCTGGATACGCTGAAGGTATACAAGGCGTCGTATCAGCTTTAAGCCCCTGGCTTGGCTTGGCTGCGGCTCGGTCGGGCTGGCTGGCTGGCTGCTACATCGTAGCCAGCAGGGTGGCCGGGGTGAGTTGCTCGCCGCGCCATTCGAAGGCAACCGGCCAGAGTTTCTGATCGATGTTCGCATCGGCCCAAAGCTGGGCAAATGACACGCCGGCATCTGGGTGCAGGCGTTGCGGCGCGATCAGTGACAACGGCCACAGCACGAACGCGTTTTTGAGGATTTCGGCCCGAGGCAGAATCAGGCCGTCGAAGTTGCCGACCTGTTCGCCATACAGCAGGACGTCGATGTCCAGCGGCAGCCCCTTTCGATCAGGGGCATAACGCCCGTTATCGGCTTCGATGAATTTGAGGCGGCGGTCCAGTTCAGTCAGCGGCAGGTCGGTCAGCGCCGACACCACCAGATTGAAAAACGGCCCGCTCTTGATCCCCACCGGATGACTTTCGAACACGGGCGAGCAGGTCATGTCGGTCAGAAAGCCGGCAAGGGCGTCGAGGCCAGCGCACAGATGGCGCTCCCGCTCGATGTTGCTGCCCAGTCCCAGAAAAATCCGTGTCAGCGACATCCGCGCTCGATCTCCACCCCAACGCCCTTCGCCGCAGGCACGGCTCCCGGCTTGGTCAATTTGAGGTGCAGCCAGGGAATGTTGAACTCGCTCATCAGCACGTCGGCGAGTCGCTCGGCAAAGGTCTCGACCAGCTGGAATTGAGAGGCTTCGGCGAACGTCTGAATTCGCGCGGACACACTGGCGTAATCGAGCGCCTTGCTCAGGTCGTCGCCTGCGGCTGCAGGCCGATTGTCCCAGGCAAAACTCAGGTCCAGACGCAGGCACTGGCGAATGCCACGCTCCCAGTCGTACGCGCCGATGACGGTATCGACCTCCAGACCCTCAATGAAAACTCTGTCCAAGCCTGTTTCTCCGCTGCACGACAAGGGCGCGATGCGCCGTTAGAATCAAGGCAACCTCGCCCGGAATGGTTAGCATGTTTTGGTTACTGGCGGTCCTCGCCTACCTGCTCGGTTCGCTGTCCTTTGCCATCCTGATCAGCCGCATAACCGGTCGCCCGGACCCTCGCGCCAGTGGCTCGGGCAACGCCGGCGCCACCAACATGCTGCGCCTGGCCGGCAAGAAACTCGCGGTACTGACCCTGATTGGCGACGTCTGCAAAGGCATGATCCCGGTGCTGATCGCCAGAGGATTGGACCTCGACCCACGCCTGCAGGCCTGGATCGGACTGTGCGCAGTGCTGGGGCATCTGTTCCCGCTGTACTTCCGTTTTCGTGGCGGCAAGGGCGTGGCCACGGCCGCCGGCATGTTGCTGGCCTTGTATCCGCCAGCCGCCCTGCTCGCCATAGGCGCCTGGCTGCTGACGTTCTACCTCACTCGCACCAGCTCGTTGGCGTCCCTGATTGCCACGCCGCTCACCCTTCCGCTGCTTGCCTGGCAGGAACCCCACGCTTTGCTGCCGATGAGCGTATTGACGTTGCTCATCGTCTGGCGCCATCGGGGCAATCTACGCGACCTGTTTGCCGGGCGCGAACGGCATTTCTGACGCTGCCCCCTTTCACATCCCCAATCAGGCGCTCAAACCTATTTGCCCTCAAAGACCGGGCAACTGCTCCATCGGCCAGCGCGCCTGAACCGTAATGCTCAAACTTTCCCTCTGCCCCGCCCGCAAACGCTGGCAGCCGGCAAAGGCGATCATCGCGCCGTTGTCGGTGCAGAACTCAGGACGCGCGTAGTAGACATTGCCGCCCAGGCCATCGAGCATCTGCTCCAGCGACTGGCGCAACGCCTTGTTCGCGCTCACGCCACCGGCGATGACCAGACGCTTGAGCCCGGTCTGCTTCAGCGCGCGTTTGCACTTGATGGTCAAAGTGTCCACCACCGCCTGCTGGAAGGCCAGCGAGATGTCGCAACGGGTTTGCTCGCTGTCGTCCCCGGCGCTCTGGCACTGCTGCCACGTGTTCAGCGAAAAGGTTTTCAAGCCGCTGAAGCTGAAATCCAGCCCGGGGCGGTCCGTCATCGGACGCGGAAAGACAAACCGCCCAGACACACCGGATTGCGCCAGACGGGAAATCTCCGGACCACCGGGGTAGTTCAGCCCCATCATCTTTGCGGTTTTGTCGAAAGCTTCGCCGGCGGCGTCGTCCAGGGTCTCGCCCAGCAGCTCGTAAAGACCAATGCCATCGACGCGAACCAGCTGCGTATGGCCGCCGGAAACCAACAAAGCGACGAACGGAAACTCAGGCGGATTTTCCTCCAGCATCGGCGCCAGCAGATGCCCTTCCATGTGGTGAACACCCAGCGCCGGGATGTCCCACGCAAATGCCAGAGCCTGTGCGCACGAAGCCCCTACCAGCAGGGCCCCGACCAGTCCCGGGCCAGCGGTATAAGCGATGGCATCGATCTCGGTCACGGCGCAGTCCGCCTCGGCCAACACCTGACGAATCAAGGGCAGCATGCGTTTTACGTGGTCACGCGAGGCAAGCTCCGGGACCACGCCACCGTAGACGCGGTGCAGGTCGATCTGGCTGAATAATGCATCGGCAAGCAACCCGCGTTCGCTGTCGTACAGCGCGACACCGGTCTCATCGCAGGAAGTTTCCATTCCCAGTACTAGCATGGGGTACGCCTTGTGGAGGCTGAATTCGAAGGCGCGCATAATAGTCGCCGCTCATGCCTGCGACCAGTGCTTTTCGATCAGAGGCTTTGCATTCCGCGAAGCAAGGGGTTAACATCCGCAACCCTTAAAAACCGACGTACTTAGTGCAAGCGTTGCAGTAAGCGTTGACCCCGGTAATGAATGAAGGTAGCTCTGGATGCCAGCCGTCAAAGTTAAAGAGAACGAACCCTTCGACGTAGCTCTGCGTCGTTTCAAGCGCTCCTGCGAAAAAGCCGGTGTTCTGGCTGAAGTTCGTAGCCGCGAATTTTACGAGAAGCCGACTTCTGAGCGTAAGCGTAAAGCAGCAGCTGCTGTTAAGCGTCACGCCAAGAAAGTACAGCGCGAACAGCGCCGCGCCGTTCGTCTGTATTAATACAGACGTCTGACGCAAGCTTCTGCCTTGCCCGGCCTTCAAAGCCGGGCTGTCGGCAGTTGCAGTTCTAGCCTCAGGCAACACCGATCAAGCAACACAAGACAGAGGCTGTTGACGCCGCAGATGCGACCGAGACAAACCCCGTCGATTTCTTCCAGCCTGATTCAGGCCGCGTTGACCCGTCTACACTGACCAAGCAACCGTCGTTACGGTTTGGATTCGCCACGATCTTTCTGGCGGGGCGCCTGATGATGAGAACGCCATGGCCGGACTGATTCCCCAAGGTTTTATTGACGACCTCCTGAACCGCACCGACATCGTCGATGTTGTCAGCTCACGCGTTCAATTAAAAAAGACCGGCAAGAACTTCAGCGCCTGTTGTCCTTTCCATAAAGAGAAGACACCGTCGTTCAGCGTCAGCCCGGACAAACAGTTCTATTACTGCTTCGGCTGTGGCGCGGGTGGCAATGCCCTCGGCTTCATCATGGACCACGACAACCTGGATTTCCCCCAGGCCGTCGAAGACCTGGCCAAAGCCGCCGGGATGGAAGTCCCACGCGAACAAGGCGTCAAAGGGCAAAAGCCCAGGCAGCCTACCGATTCGCCGCTCTACCCCCTATTAACAGCCGCCGCCGATTACTATCGCGCTGCGCTGAAGAGCCATCCAACGCGAAAATCTGCGGTGGAATACCTGAAAGGCCGTGGCCTGTCAGGCGAGATTGCCCGGGACTTCGGACTCGGCTTCGCCCCTCCTGGCTGGGATAACCTCTACAAACACCTTAGCAGCGACACCCTTCAACAGAAGGCGATGATCGATGCCGGCTTGCTGATCGAAAACGCCGAAACCGGCAAACGCTACGACCGCTTTCGCGACCGGGTGATGTTCCCCATTCGCGACAGTCGCGGCCGTGTGATCGCATTTGGCGGGCGGGTACTGGGCGACGACAAACCCAAATACCTGAACTCTCCTGAAACCCCGGTGTTTCATAAGGGTCAGGAGTTATACGGTTTATTCGAAGCTCGCAAATTTAACCGTAACCTGGACGAGATTATCGTCGTCGAAGGCTACATGGACGTTATTGCGCTGGCCCAGCAAGGCTTGCGCAATGCCGTTGCGACGCTGGGTACGGCGACCAGTGAAGAGCATTTGAAGCGGCTGTTTCGCGTGGTACCGAACGTGTTGTTCTGCTTTGACGGTGATCAGGCTGGCCGAAACGCCGCCTGGCGCGCACTGGAAGCGACGATCCCCGGCTTGCAGGACGGCCGGCGCGCGAGGTTTCTGTTTCTGCCCGAAGGGGAAGATCCCGACACCCTGGTGCGGGCCGAAGGCACCGACGCATTCAAGGCGAGGATCAACCAGCACGCACAACCGCTGGCTGACTATTTTTTCGAGCAACTGACCAAGGAGGCCGATCCGCGCTCCCTGGAAGGCAAGGCACACATGGTAACGCTGGCCGCGCCACTGATCGAAAAAGTGCCCGGCGCCAATTTACGCGAGCTGATGCGCCGGCGTCTGAAAGAGATCACCGGGCTGGACACTGCTGCGGTCAGCCAGTTGATGCAGTCCGCTCCGGCGGAAGCTCAACCCAGCTACGATCCGGGCTTCGATTACGACGCCGTGCCCGATTACGGCGATTACCAGCAGCACGATTATCAGGCGCAACAGGAATGGACACCGAGCGCGCCGGGCGGTCAGCAGAAGAAATGGGACAAGAAGCCGTGGGACAAAGGCAAGAAATGGGACAAGAACGGCAAGCGTCCTGATTTCGAACCTCGCGGGCCACGCACACCGGCGACGGTTGAGCCGCCGGCGTTGACAGCACTCAGAACGTTGCTGCATCACCCTGAACTGTCAGCGCAGGTCGCCAACGCCAGTACGTTCGCCGATGAAGAGAATGTGTATTCACAGCTTCTGGTGGCCCTGATCGACGCTACACAGAAAAACCCGAAGCTGCGCACGATGCAGTTGATTGCCCGCTGGCATGGCACCGATCAAGGACGATTGCTGCGTCAACTGGCGGAAAAGGAATGGCTGATCTCGGCCGATAACCTTGAACAACAGTTTTTCGACACTATAACTAGCTTGTCTGCCCGCCAACGCGAGCGACATCTGGAGCAATTGATCAGGAAGGAACGGCAGTCAGGCCTGAGCGCGGAAGAAAAAGTTCAGCTGCTCAACCTGTTAAATCGCAAAGTTCCTGCACAAACCCCGACCTCAACTGGCGTGTGAGGTCATAGCTCGGGTATAATCCCCGGCTTGTTTTTTGCCCGCCAAGACCTTCAGTGGATAGGGTGTTATGTCCGGAAAAGCGCAACAGCAGTCTCGTATCAAAGAGTTGATCACCCTGGGTCGTGAGCAGAAGTATCTGACTTACGCAGAGGTCAACGACCACCTGCCTGAGGATATTTCAGATCCAGAGCAGGTGGAAGACATCATCCGCATGATCAACGACATGGGGATCCCCGTACACGAGAGTGCTCCGGATGCGGACGCCCTTATGTTGGCCGACGCCGATACCGACGAGGCAGCCGCTGAAGAAGCCGCTGCTGCGTTGGCTGCGGTGGAGACCGACATCGGTCGCACGACTGACCCAGTGCGCATGTATATGCGCGAAATGGGTACCGTCGAGCTTCTGACACGTGAAGGCGAAATTGAAATCGCCAAGCGTATCGAAGAAGGCATCCGTGAAGTGATGGGCGCCATCGCGCACTTCCCTGGCACGGTTGAGCACATTCTCTCCGAGTACACTCGCGTTACCACCGAAGGCGGTCGCCTGTCCGACGTTTTGAGCGGATATATCGACCCGGATGACGGCATAGCGCCGCCAGCCGAAGTCCCGCCGCCGGTAGATCCCAAGGCCGAGAAGGTCGAAGGGGCTGACGACGAAGAGGACGACGCTACCGACGATGAAGAGGACGAGGTCGAAAGCGGCCCGGATCCAGTCATCGCCGCCCAGCGCTTTGGTGCCGTTTCAGACCAGATGGCAATTGCCCTCAAGGCGTTGAAAAAGCACGGTCGTGGCAGCAAGCAGGCCAACGCTGAACTGCTGGCTCTGGCCGAGCTGTTCATGCCGATCAAGCTGGTTCCGAAACAGTTTGAAGGTCTGGTTGAGCGCGTCCGCGGTGCCCTTGAGCGTCTGCGTGCCCAGGAACGCGCCATCATGCAGCTGTGCGTTCGTGATGCACGCATGCCGCGCGCCGACTTCCTGCGCCAGTTCCCGGGCAACGAAGTTGACCAGAGCTGGACCGATGGGCTGGCCAAAGGCAAAAGCAAATACGCTGAAGCCATTGGTCGTCTTCAGGCCGACATTCAGCGCTGCCAGCAAAAGCTGACCGCGCTGGAAGAAGAAACCGGCCTGACCATTCTGGAAATCAAGGACATCAACCGTCGGATGTCGATCGGTGAGGCCAAGGCCCGCCGCGCGAAGAAAGAAATGGTTGAAGCCAACCTGCGTCTGGTGATCTCGATCGCCAAGAAGTACACCAACCGTGGCCTGCAATTCCTCGATCTGATCCAGGAAGGCAACATCGGTTTGATGAAGGCGGTGGACAAGTTCGAATACCGTCGTGGTTACAAGTTCTCGACGTACGCCACCTGGTGGATTCGTCAGGCGATCACTCGCTCGATCGCTGACCAGGCACGCACCATTCGTATTCCGGTGCACATGATCGAGACGATCAACAAGCTCAACCGCATTTCCCGTCAGATGTTGCAGGAAATGGGTCGCGAACCGACGCCGGAAGAGCTGGGCGAACGCATGGAAATGCCTGAGGACAAGATCCGCAAGGTGTTGAAGATCGCGAAAGAGCCGATCTCCATGGAAACGCCGATCGGTGACGACGAAGATTCCCACCTGGGTGACTTCATCGAAGATTCGACCATGCAGTCGCCAATCGATGTCGCCACGGTAGAGAGCTTGAAAGAAGCGACGCGCGAAGTGCTGTCGGGCCTCACCGCCCGTGAAGCCAAGGTTCTGCGTATGCGTTTCGGTATCGACATGAATACTGACCACACCCTTGAGGAAGTCGGTAAGCAGTTCGATGTAACCCGTGAGCGTATCCGTCAGATCGAAGCCAAGGCGTTGCGCAAGCTGCGTCACCCGACGCGAAGCGAACACCTGCGTTCGTTCCTCGACGAGTAAGCGACGCGTCATACCAAAACCCCCGGCATTGCTGGGGGTTTTGCGTTTTAAGGAATAAATTTTCGGCACAGTGCCACTGTTGTCCAGCCCGGCTACACTCGTTTGATTCTTACCCATGAATCACCGAGGCTGCCATGATTTGGATGCCGGCCATTGCTCTCTTATGCTTGCTTACCACCTCTGCAGTCTCCGCCCAGGCATTGCTTCACAACGAAGATGAAGGGCAAGCGATGCGGCAAGGGTTACAGTCCACCGAAGACGCCCAATCCAGAAATCCAGTCGATATAAACCAAAACTTATCCACTCCCCTGCTCAGCGACCGATTTGTCGGTGTCAATCAGGCGCGCCCATCAGAACGACACAACGACCTGGCGGATTCGGCAGCCGCATTGCCGGCAGGTTTCCATGCCAGCGAACGCAGCAAGCTCTGGCACGAGTTCTTGCTGATCGGACTGCCCGGGCTGCTGGTGCTGACAACGGTGCTGGCCATTGTGGTGCGGGTCAACCGTCGCCTCAGCTCGGAAATTTCCCGCCGGATCGCGCTGGAACAAGAGCTGCGCAGCAGCGAGTACCACTATCGCGGGATGATCGAGAGCCTTTCGGCCATCGCGTGGGAGGCCAACACTCACGACTACTCCTACAACTACGTCTCGCCCCATGCGCAGGAATTGCTGGGGTATCCGCTGCACCAGTGGCGAAGGCCCGGATTCTGGCGCAGCATCGTTCATCCCGAGGACATCGACTACGCCCAAGCCTACTGCGACCGTGAAGTGGCGGAAGGCAATGATCACAGCGTCGATTACCGAGTCCTGAGCGCCGACGGCAGGGTGGTCTGGATTCGCGATATCGTGAGCATGATCGGCTGTGGCCGAGAGCCCGTGATGCGCGGGCTGATGATCGACATCAGCGAAGCCAAGCAGACCGAAGAAGCGCTGCGCCTGTCGGAAGGGAAGTTCGCCTCGGTGTTCGCGCAATGCCCTGACATGCTGGTGATCGCGCGCCTTTCCGATGGCTGTTTTCTGGAGGCCAATCCGGCATTTGCCGAGCAAATTGGCGTCAGCCCGGCCGACGTTGTAGGACGCGTGCCCTCCGAGCTGAATATCTGGGGCATTCCCGACATCGGCCACAGTCTGCTGCAACGCCTTCAAAGGGGCAGCATACGCAATCTGGAAATGCCGTTTCGGCGCAGTGATGGCCGCCTGTTCACCGGGCTTCTGTCAGCCGAGCCCTTTGATCTGGACTCCACGGCCGCAGTGGTTCTGGTGGTGAGGGACATCACGCCGCTCAAGGAAGCCCAGCAACAGCTGCAAATGTCCGAAGAGAAATTTGCCAAGGCCTTCCATTCTTCGCCAGACGGACTGCTGATTACACGGCAAAACGACGGGTTGCTGGTGGAGGTTAACGACGGTTTCAGCCGGATCACCGGTTATCACAGCTCGCTGTCCGTAGACCGTACCACCCTCGACCTGGGCATCTGGGTAGACCTGAACGAGCGACAGCAACTGCTTGAGCAATTGAACCGCGACGGCTTTGTGAAGGACTTCACCAGCCACATTCGTCGAAGGGATGGTCAGATCCGCCTGTGCGAGATTTCCGCGCGACCGCTGCCGATTGCCGGTGAGGATTGCATGCTCACCATCGCGCGCGACATCACCGACCGCCACCAGATGCAGGAGAAACTGCAACTGGCCGCGACGGTATTAGAGAGCACGGCGGAGGGTGTGTTGATCACCGACACCCGACAGCGGATCAATGCCGTCAACCGCGCCTTCAGCGAGATCACCGGCTACAGCGAACAGGAAGCCCTCGGCGAGACACCGCGTCTCCTGGCGTCCGGATTCCACGACAGCGCGTTCTACGCCGCCATGTGGTACCAACTGACGGCCGAAGGTCACTGGCAGGGCGAGATCAGCAACCGGCGAAAAAATGGTGAGATCTACCCGAGCTGGCTGACCATCAGTGCCGTGCGCAATCGCGATAAATTCATCACCCATTTCGTCGCGGTGTTCGCTGATATTTCCAGCCTGAAACAGGCCCAGGCACGGCTGGATTATCAGGCGCACCACGACCCGCTGACCGGCCTGCCAAACCGGACACTGTTCGAAAGCCGACTGCACGCCGCGCTGATTCACTCAAGAGCGGCTTACAGCCTCGGCGCGGTGTTGTTCCTCGACCTGGATCGCTTCAAGCACATCAATGACAGCCTCGGTCACCCGGTCGGCGATCTGCTGCTGAAAAGCATTGCGGTGCGCCTGAAGGAGAACCTGCGTGACATCGACACCGTCGCGCGACTCGGAGGCGACGAGTTCATTATCCTGTTGCCGGGCCTGCAAAATCCGACTGACGCCGAAGTAGTCGCCACCAAGCTGCTCAACAGCTTTTCAGCGCCGTTTCAAGCGGGCGAACACGAGTTCTTCATGAGCACCAGCATTGGCAGCGCGCTGTTTCCCACAGACGGCGCGGACGTCGCCACGCTGATCAAGAACGCCGACGCGGCGATGTATCGTTCGAAGGCCAAAGGTCGTAACCGCGTCGAGCACTACACACGCGATCTGACCGCTCAGGCCAGCGAGCGAGTCGCCCTGGAGCACGAACTGCGGCGCGCCATCGAGCGTAACGAGTTAACCCTGTCCTACCAGCCCAAGATCAGCCTGCTGACACACCGACTGGTCGGCGCCGAAGCGCTGATACGCTGGTTTCACCCCACGTTCGGCGATGTCCCACCTGAGCGGTTCATCCCGCTGGCAGAAGAAAACGGCATGATCCTGCAGATCGGGGAATGGGTGCTCGATACGGCCTGCCAGCAATTGCATGCGTGGAACCAGTGCTACGACATGTCCGGCCCGTTGTCAGTGAACCTTGCCGGCGCCCAGTTACGTCAGACCGATCTCGTCAACAAGATCGAACGACTGCTGCTCCAGCACGAGCTGCAGCCAGGGTGTCTGCAACTGGAGATCACCGAGAACTTCATCATGTCGCAGACCGAGGAAGCGCTTTCAGTCCTGCATCGCCTGAAAACACTCGGTGTACAGCTGGCGATCGACGACTTCGGCACCGGCTACTCTTCGCTCAGTTACCTCAAGCGCCTGCCGCTGGACATCCTCAAGATCGACCAATCGTTCGTGCGCGGTTTGCCTGATGACCCCCACGATGCAGCGATTGTCCGCGCCATCATTGCGCTGGGCCGCAGCATGCAGCTGACAGTCATCGCAGAAGGCGTCGAAACCCTCGAACAGCAGCAATTCCTGGCGGACGAGGGCTGCGAACAAATCCAGGGCTACCTCGTCAGCCTCCCCCTGCGCGCGGAGGAATTCTGCACGACATTTCTTCGTACAACCGTTTCAGACGTTTCGGATAGCACAGCGCGTAAACCGTCGTTATAATCCGCGGCCTACTGAGGGCCTATAGCTCAGTTGGTTAGAGCAGGGGACTCATAATCCCTTGGTCCACGGTTCGAGTCCGTGTGGGCCCACCAAATAAAAAGCCGCGCATTGCGCGGCTTTTTTCGTTCTTGCGCGGCACCCACACCGGGCTCATCACGATCTCAGTCAATCACCACATGCGGCAAAAACCGGCTGCTGTCCTTGGTGATCAAACTGTCATCTTCACGAATCCCGATCCCCGAAGCCGTATCACCCACCACCCAAGACCCGATCAGCGTGTAGCTGTCTCCAAAACGAGGCAGTGGCGCGAACTCTTGAAGGATGTAGGGCGCATCGTTGTAGGGCCCGTCTTCGAAAATGACCTGGTCAGTCGGGGTGCGGATTTCGATGTTGGCGCCTTCGCGGGAAAAGTAAGGCTTGCGCACCCAGCCTTTTGGCACCGCAGATTGCGGGTGCTTATCCACAAAGGACGGCAGCAGATTGGGATGTCCTTCGTTGAATTCCCAAAGCAGCGGCAGGATGCCTTTGTTCGAAATAATCGCCTTCCAGGCAGGTTCGATGAACTGCGTATCGCACTGGGGGATGGCCTGGCCGTGGGGCTCATGAAAGACATGCTCCCAAGCGTGCAGCTTGAAGATGCGTTCGATCCAGCGGCCCTCAAGATCGACAAATCGGCCGTTGGCGTTCAGGCCAATGTCTTCGATGTCGATGTGGCGGGTGTCGATGCCGACATGTTCAGCCATTTTGCGCAGGAATTCCGTCGTACCCCGGTCTTCGATGGAGCCTGACATACACGAAAAGTAGAACGGCCCGCCTTCCTTGATCGCCGCAAAAGCCCGGACCAGATCCTCCGCTATCGAGTTGAATTGCGAAGCGTGGGCCGGCAATACGCCGCGCTGGATCTGCTCTTCAAGCCAGATGAGCTGAAACGCGCCCGCTTCATACGCTGACGTAGGCGTGTCCATGTTGGCTTCCAGCAGCTTGGCCGGGTTTACTCCGTCATAGCTGAAGTCAAAGCGGCCATACAGATGCGGGTGGCCTTCCTTCCACGAGGTGCGAACCAGATCAAAGAACGCCTGCGGAATGGCCAGCCGGGTCAGCAGCTCTTCGCTCTCGACGACCCTTTCCACAACGTCCAGGCACATGGCATGAAGCTCCTGGGTCGGCGCTTCAATGTCGCGTGTGATCTGCGCTTCGGTGAACTGGTAGTAGGCCCGCTCATCCCAGTAGCGCTCGCCGTCGATGGTGTGAAAGTTGAAGCCTTCACGCTCGGCCGTCTGGCGCCAGTCAGGACGTTCCTGGATGCTGATCCTTTTCATGGGTAACGTCCCTGTTATCCGCCGAAGCTTGAACCGCTGCTTTTGCCACCCCAACCGCTGCGAGCGGTGGCCTGGCTGCCGAAACCGCCACGCGAAACAGAAGAAGAGACGGAGGAGTTACGACCAAGGGTGCTTTTGCTGTAAGTGCCGGTCGAGCTGCTTCGCGCCTGGGTGGAGTTGCCGAAGGTTTTGCCCTGCTCGATCTGGCGCGACAGTGTGGAATACCCATACCCACCCCGCGAGTCCCGCTCCTGGTAGATGGGCTGAGCGTAGTAACGACCACCACCGCCGGTGAATCCGTTGACCATGTTGCTGACGAGCATGCCCATCAGGAATCCGTTCACCCCGGAACCGAAGCCACCGCCACCGCCACCCGACTGGTTAGCCTGAGCCTTCGCTGCATCAACCTGTGACTTGGGAAGCTCACCGGAAACTTCCAGCTGAAAACCGCCGAGCTTGGGCGTGAACTTGCCATCGGCATTCTGCTGGCAGTAATCGGGGACGAAATCTGCTTCGCAAGCCGTCTTGTCGTCGTAGGTCGGGGCAATGCGGCGGTGCTCCGCCAGGGCGCTCATGTAAGCGTCCGAGCAGATGTCGACCGGTACTTTCTGGTCAACGCAGGACTGAACCGACGGATAGGTCTGCTGCGCGGAAACCTCGACGGTATCGGACTTGCTGCATGCGCTGATCGCTAACGGCAGGGTGCTGGCCAGGACCAGCTTGAGGGAACTACGTCTCATCGATAACTCCTTTTTCGATAACGGGCGATCAGGTCGACGGCGTCATGCAGGCCGAATTAAGAAAACCGACACTGATCGAGACGCTGGCGGCGTAGATGGCCGCGGCAAGCTCGCCTCGGGTGATGCGTGCGGACAGATCCTTGAGCACCATGCTGGTGGCGGTGAAGGCCAGCAGCTGTACGACTGCTGCGATTACTGCCCAGATCACCACATCCAGCACGCTGATGCTGTAGGTGATCACGTTGCTGGCAGGAAGAGCGAAACCGATCAGCGCACCGCCGAGGGCGACGGCGGCGGCAACATTGCCCTCACGAATCTGGGCAAATTCCTTGTGGGGGGTCAGACGCGTGTAGGCCATCTGAAACAACGAGAACAATCCGCCGGCCACAATGATGTAGACCACAAAACTCAGCAACGACTGGAAGCTGACAGACATACGAAGCGCTTCAAGCATTTTTTACTTCCTTTTAAATGACGGTGAAATCAGTGGACTGCAGGGTCACGCCGACCGACGTGGTGAAGGAGACAACGCCCTCCTCGTCCTCTTCAACGGACAGCAACAGAAACTCGCGACGATCCACCAGTCCGGTGTCCCGCGCGTACAACATGCTCAGGTGCTTGATGCGGTAGGCACCGTCAGGACTGACGACGTGCTCGTCCATGGGCGTGAGCTCGGTCTGGCCTTGTTCCGTGCCCCACTGACGACCGTACTCCCAGCCGTCATGCTCGAATACCGGCAGACCGACTTTGGACGCAGGCCCCACCAGACGCTTGAGCTCCGCCTCGCTGTTGATCGTGACGGCGCTGCTGTAACCGAACAGGATGATGTCCTGAACGTCTTCAGCGGCAGGCCCGTTCATCATGACCTGCAGCCAGTAATCTTCGTCCTCGAAGTAGAAACGCACCAGACGGACCGATTGCCCGAGGTCAACCTGACCCACCGCCCAGACCACTTCTTCGTCGGGGACCACCAGCTCCGAATGGCCGTCGAGCATCAGCTTTAGCGAGTCGTCGAGGTCGAGCATACGACCGGTCGCCAGCCCGAACGGATTAGCCAGGCTTGGATTGCCGAGACCGCCCGGTGGAGTGGGGGACTCCAGGCCTAACGCGCGTTTGATCCAGCTCATGTTTCATCTCCTTTGAATTCGCGCCGAGGCGATGTAAAAAATTTTAAATTCACTGCGCCGGATCTCGCTCGAGAAGCCGCCGCGAGTGCATCAGCCAGGCCGTCACAATACCGGCAAGCGCGCCACACAGGTGTGACTCAATCGATACGCCCGGCACCGGAACGAACCCAAAAATCAATCCGCTGTAGCCCAGCAGGGTCACCAGTGCAATCGCGAAACTCGCCAGGCTGCGCTGGTACCACGCCCGGGCCAGCAGATACGCCCACAAGCCAAAGATCAGACCGCTCGCGCCCACATGGATGACCGGCCGGCCAACCACCCAGACCATCAGCCCGCCGAGCACAACGATGAGCAGCACCACGCGGACGTAACGTTGAAGCCCCTCGGTCGCAACCAGCCAGCTCAGCACCACAAAAGGCAGCAGATTGCTCAGCAGGTGACGGACAGAGCCATGGAGAAACGGGGAGAAAACGACGCCTTGGAGTCCTGATACCGTTCTGGGCACCAGGCCGTGGAACAGCAGGCTGTTGGCGGTCAGGGAGTTAACCATCTGCACAACGATCATCACAGCGGCAAGGCAGAGTATCGTTCGTAGTCCATTTCCGATATTCATCTGTACACCGCTGGAGCCCAAAAAACTGAAACCGAAAAAAGGCAGACGGAAATCCGGCTGCCTATTTTTAACGGTGCTTATTGCCCAGCGTTACCGCTCTGGTTTTGCGCTTTCAAGCGGGCCAGCACGTCAGCCGCGCCGCCTGTTTTTGCGCCGATCCCGGCATCCTGAAGACGACGCTCCAGATCACCGCCATTGGCAGCCTCGGTCAGCTCGTCGGCCGCTTCAAGCCTCGCGTCCTGCTCATCCTGACGCTGCTTGATACGGGCCAGCGAACCCACTGCGGTTTCGAGTCGGCCGTTGGCACCACCGGTTGCGGCAGCGGCGTTGATCTGCGCCTTTTGCACGCTGTCGCGGGCCTTGGCCATATCGGTCTGCTGACGCAAGCCTTTGATCTGGCTTTCAGCCTTGATGACCTGTGCAGTCAACTTGGCCACATGGACGCCAAACTGATCGGCGGCAAGCTTCTCTTGATCGCGCAGGGCCGTCAGCTCGGCCACTTTCTCGGCACACTCGAGGGCGAGGGCTTCTTCGCCTTTATTCATCGCGGCGAGGGCTTTCTGCTCCCAGTTGGCGATGTTCTTGTCGTGCTCTTCGACGCGTTGCAGCGAGAGCTTGTGCTTGGCTTTGATCTGGATCAGCTGGTTACGCGCCGCGAGCATTGCAGCATCAGCGTCACGGATTTCCTGATCGAGGATTCGCAGTGCTTGTGCATCGACGATGGCTTCACCCACCTCGGAAGCCCCACCACGCAGCGCTGTGACCATTTTTTTCCAAAGGCTCATTGATGTGTCTCCCGATTACTGTGAATCAACTGTTAGAAGGTCTTCGTAGGCATCAGCCGCACGAATCACGTTGTCTGCCAGCGTGAGGACTTCGTGGACGATGACCGTCAGCGAAGAGGCGGCACTCAGGGCGCCGAACATGCTGTAGACGGTTTCGCCGTTTGGCATGGTCTCGATGCCTATCGACGACAGCGGGAAGAGATCCCGACTGCGCAACACTGTCTCGTTGAAAGACGTTGGGTCTTTGACCTGAGAGGCGTAGACCAGGACGGAATCAACCAGGATCTGGTCGCCCGCAATGGCAATGATGATGGGCAAGCCGCCGAACTGGTTCATCACCAGGCTCAGACTCGGCTCGGCGCCGTGGATAAGGGTCAGTTTGATGTCTTCGTTCTTCACCACGTCCAGTTCGGCGAAGGCCGAGTGAAGCGTGTCGATGGTCCAATTGGTGTTCTCAGTCATGAATCCCTCCAGTTTGATCCGGTTACCCAAGTAGGGCTGGCGCAGCACTTTTTCGATGTCTCTCAGCACTTCCGCGTTTTCTGGAAGTACGTACAGCTCTCGTTTCACGTACCCGGCAGCCGTCAGCCGAGCGCGCATTTCGCGCATGTAGTCGGTTGAAGTTTTCCGAGCCATTGAGGTTTTTCCTGAACATCACATGTGATAGCAACGCACCCTACGCGCAAGCATCCCGATACGCAACATCTCACATGTGATGATTTGGTGAATGAGGCAATGCCGGTGGTGACGCGCCGCGTTCGCCGGGCTTCGGATATATTCATCATCCCCATGGTCTGTAACCCCATGAACTCAGCCTCTCTCCCCTCCTGGCTTCGCCGCGCCCTGCGTCCGCTTCTGGACCCATACCGCCGCTATCGCCATGCCCGCTACATTCACGCCGGCCGCATCGTGGTCGGACTACTGGTGTCGATTCTTCTGACGACCGGCATTAATTTGCCCCACGGTGAGTGGGCGTCGGTCACGATGCTGATCGTGATTGGCGGGTTGCAGCACCACGGCAACATCGGCAAGAAGTCGGTAGAGCGGGCCTACGGGACGTTGATAGGGGCGGCCTTGGGCCTGGCGATCGTGGCGCAGGAAAGCTATCTGGGCATGCCGTTGTTGACGTACGTGATCATGTCGCTGATCTGCGGCTTCTTCGCGTATCACGCCATCGGCAAGGGCGGCTACACGGCACTGCTGTCGGCGATCACCCTGTTTATCGTGGCGGGCCACGGTGATAACCCGATCACGGACGGGTTGTGGCGGACGGTGGATATCCTGATCGGCATCGCCCTCGCCCTGGCGTTCTCATTCGCGCTGCCGCTGTACGCCGTGTATTCGTGGCGCTACAACCTGGCAAGTGGCCTGCGGGACTGTGCCCTGGCTTACGATCGCATCGCCAGCGGGCAGTCGATCACCGCAGATGAGCACGTGAAGCTGACGGCACGGATGGGCGCGACGTTGTTGCAGCTGCGTTCGCTGATGCCGTCGGTGTCCAAGGAAGTGAAGATTTCGATCGTTGAGCTGGACGCTATTCAGAGCCACTACCGAATGTGCCTGAGCATCCTCGAGATTCTTTCGAACCTGCGTCCGGCAGACGCTGGCAGCACGGGCGTGACGGCGGAGCAACGGCGCATTCGTCGCATGCTGATCGGCATGGCCCGTGCGCTGCAGACCGGTGCGACCGAGCGTTTGCAGCGGCCGACCGAGAGCTTGACCGTCGGGCCCGACGTTCCAACCGCCTCGACCGAGGTGCTCGGTTATCAGCTGATGACCCGCCAGTTCACGCAGAATCTCGAAAGCCTGCAACAGCGACTGGCGAAAACAGCGCCGGCGTGGAAAATCTGAACCACGCCAGCGCTGTAATCACATATCGGCGGAGGATCAATAAACCGGCGGAACAACCATCTCACGCGGTACCGGTGCCCGTAGGTAATTGGCGTTGTACTCGCGCTCCGGCAGCACCACTTGCGGTGTCTCGGTATCGCCGCGCGGGATCTGCTCCAGCAGGTGGTGAATGCAATTCAAGCGCGCGCGTTTCTTGTCGTCGGCCTCGACAATCCACCACGGCGCGACGTCAGTGTGGGAACGCGTGAGCATTTCTTCCTTCGCGTTGGTGTAGGCCTCCCAGCGACGACGGGATTCGAGGTCCATGGGCGAAAGCTTCCACTGTTTCAGCGGGTCATGGATGCGCATCAGAAAGCGCCGGTATTGCTCGTCATCGGTGATGGAGAACCAGTACTTGATCAGGATGATGCCCGAGCGCACCAGCATTTTTTCGAACTCGGGGACGGTGCGGAAAAACTCTTCGTACTCCTCGTCATTGCAGAAGCCCATGACCCGCTCGACGCCGGCCCGGTTGTACCAACTGCGGTCGAACAGCACCATTTCGCCAGCCGCAGGAAGGTGCGCGACGTAGCGCTGGAAGTACCACTGCGTGCGCTCGCGCTCACTCGGCGCGGTCAGTGCAGCCACACGGCAGACCCGCGGGTTGAGCCGCTGAGTGATGCGCTTGATCGCACCGCCCTTGCCTGCCGCATCCCGGCCTTCGAACAGCACGACCACCTTGAGCTTCTGGCTCACCACCCAGTCCTGCAGTTTCACCAGCTCGCCCTGAAGGCGCAGCAGCTCACGGAAATACAGGCGGCGATCAATCCCTTTGGGCACCTCCTCACCTAAGTCAGCCAACAGGCCATCCAGGCGCGCGTCGTCGTACTCCATTTCCAGTTCTTCGTCGAAGCTGTCGAGGATATCGGCCTGGATGTAGCGGGCGGTTTCGGAGAAATCCAGAGTCATGACGAGGCTCCCGGCGTGGATTCAAAGGGGGTGGGGGGAGAATTTAGGCACGCCAGGGGTGACAGAAGAATGACAAAAGCCTTACAGCGCGGAAAAGTCCTACATGACCGACGCAGGTTCTCTGACGCCCATCTCTGGTGGACGATCAACGCAGAATGCTTGGGCTTTCGCGTCGCCTTGCCATTCGAATATCACCCAAACCCCTACGGAATCTCCTAACATGCCCCGCTTGCCGAAGGAGATCCGCCCTTGCCTGACACCCGCCCACCAGCGCTCGACGACATCGACCGCAAACTGATCGCCGCGCTGCAAATCAATGCCCGGGAACCGGTCGCCAATCTGGCTCGGCAATTGGGCATCGCGCGGACGACCGTGACCTCGCGACTGGCGCGCCTGGAAAAAGCCAAAATCATCACCGGCTACGGCGTGCGACTGGGTCAGCGGCTGGTGGATGGAGGTCTGCAGGCTTACGTCGGCATCACCGTGCAGCCTCGCTCCGGCAAGGAAGTGCTGCGGCGGCTGAGTGCGCTCGCCCAAGTGCAACAGTTGTGCGCAGTGAGTGGCGAATTCGATTACGTGGCGTGGCTGCGCACGGACTCGCCGGAGCAGCTGGATCAGATGCTTGATCTGATCGGCAGCGTCGACGGGGTCGAGAAGACCACCACGTCGATCATCCTCAGCAGCAAGATTGATCGCGGCCAGCCGTCCTGACGTGCCATTTCCGACAATATGACGAAAAGCTCCGTCACTTTGCTGGGGTTCTCGACACAACGACGGCACTCTGCGTCTTATTAACGTCCCAACTGTTATCTAGACTTGTTCACTTTCGCGCCTCAGTCGAACAAGGTCAGTCATGAAGAACAATCGCCACCCCGCCAACGGAAAGAAACCGATCACGATTTTCGGCCCGGACTTCCCGTTCGCCTTCGATGACTGGATCGAACATCCTGCGGGCCTCGGCAGCATTCCTACGGAGAACCTCGGCAAAGAGGTGGCGATTGTCGGCGCAGGCATCGCCGGGCTGGTCGCGGCTTATGAGCTGATGAAGCTGGGCCTCAAACCCGTCGTTTATGAAGCCTCCAAAATGGGCGGCCGTCTGCGTTCGCAGCAATTCGAAGGCGCTGAAGGCATCATCGCCGAGCTGGGCGGCATGCGCTTCCCGGTGTCCTCCACCGCTTTTTATCACTACGTCGACAAGCTCGGCCTGGAATCCAAGCCCTTCCCCAATCCGCTGACGGCAGCGTCGGGCAGCACAGTGATTGATCTGGAAGGCAGCACCCACTACGCACAGAAACTGTCGGACTTGCCCGCGCTGTTTCAGGAAGTGGCTGACGCCTGGGCCGACGCGCTGGAGGACGGCTCGCAGTTCGCCGACATCCAACAAGCCATCCGCGACCGCGATGTGCCCCGGCTGAAGGAGCTGTGGAACAAGCTGGTGCCGTTGTGGGACGACCGCACGTTCTATGATTTCGTCGCCACGTCCAAAGCCTTCGCCAAACTGTCGTTCTATCACCGCGAAGTGTTTGGGCAGGTCGGTTTCGGCACCGGTGGCTGGGACTCGGACTTCCCGAACTCGATGCTGGAGATCTTCCGCGTGGTCATGACCAACTGCGACGATCACCAGCACCTGATCGTCGGCGGCGTCGCGCAAGTCCCTATCGGCATCTGGCGCCACGCCCCTGAACGTTGCGCGCATTGGCCAGAAGGCACCAGCCTGTCGACGCTGCACCGAGGCGCCCCGCGCACGGGCGTTAAAGGCATCAGCCGCGCCGCCAACGGCCAGTTCGCGGTCACAGACAATCTGGGTGACGTTCGCCATTACGATGCGGTTTTGGCGACGTGCCAGACTTGGTTGCTGACCACCCAGATCGAGTGCGAAGAGTCGCTGTTTTCCCAGAAGATGTGGATGGCACTGGACCGCACGCGTTACATGCAGGCGTCGAAAACCTTCGTCATGGTCGACCGGCCGTTCTGGAAGGACAAAGACCCGGAGACCGGCCGCGACATGATGAGCATGACCCTGACTGATCGCCTGACCCGTGGCACCTATCTATTCGACAACGGCACCTATTCCAACGGCGTCGAGAAGCCGGGGGTGATTTGCCTGTCGTACTCGTGGATGAGTGACGCGCTGAAAATGCTGCCCCACCCCGTTGAAAAACGCGTAAGCCTGGCGCTCGGCGCGCTGAAAAAGATCTACCCGAAGGTCGATATCGCCGCACGCGTCATCGGAGACCCGATCACCGTGTCATGGGAATCCGACCCACACTTCCTCGGTGCTTTCAAAGGCGCGCTGCCGGGCCACTACCGCTACAACCAGCGGATGTACGCGCATTTCATGCAGAAGGACATGCCTGACGAGCAACGGGGCATCTTCATCGCCGGTGACGACGTGTCCTGGACGCCGGCCTGGGTCGAGGGCGCTGTGCAGACGTCGCTGAACGCGGTGTGGGGCATCATGACCCACTTTGGCGGCAAGACTCACGCCGAGAACCCGGGCCCGGGTGACGTGTTCCACGAGATCGGCCCGATCGTTTTGCCGGAATAAGGAAGCCACTATGCGCGTCGCCCTCTACCAATGCCCGCCGCTGCCGCTGGATGTCAGCGCCAACCTCATGCGCCTGGAAGCTCAGGCGATCGAAGCATCGGCCCAAGGTGCGAAGCTGCTGGTCTTCCCGGAGATGTTTCTCAGCGGGTACAACATTGGCGCCCAGGCCGCGCGGGAGTTGGCGCAAGCAAGCAACGGCCCGGCTGCGCTGAAGATTGCCGAGATCGCTCAGGCCACGGGCGTCGCGATTCTGTACGGCTACCCGGAGTTGAGCACGGACGGCCAGGTTTACAACGCGGTGCAGTTGATCGACGCGCAAGGTGTGCGGCTCTGCAATTACCGTAAGACCCATCTGTATGGCGAGCTGGACAACGCGATGTTCAGTGCGGGCGATGAGCACTTTCCGGTGGTGGCATTCGGAGGCTGGAAACTCGGCTTTTTGATCTGCTACGACGTCGAGTTTCCCGAGAACACACGGCGTCTGGCCCTGGCCGGCGCCGACCTGATTCTGGTACCGACCGCCAACATGGCGCCCTACGATTTCGTCGCGGAAGTCACCGTGCGCGCCCGCGCCTTCGAGAACCAGTGCTACCTGGTTTATGCCAATTACTGCGGCAGTGAGGGCGAGATCCATTACTGCGGTTTAAGCAGCATCTGCGCGCCAGACGGCCGGCAAATCGGTCTTGCTGGACAGGATGAAGCGCTGGTGATTGCGGATCTGGACCGTGAATCGATGAGCAAATCTCAGGCGATCAATACGTATTTCAAGGATCGCCGACCGGGGTTTTATTCCGGTCTGGGTAAACCGTAAGGTAATTCTCCTGCGCCACCCCTGCGCACGTCCCACACCTGCACGCCCGTAATCCGCTAGCATGGCCGCTCATTCATCAAACCTCACAAGCGCCATGCCCAACCCCCTCAGCCAGCGATCCCTGACCCTGCCCAACGGCCTGAACGTGGTGCTTGTTTCGGCCACACGTTTGAAGCGTTGCGCGGCGGCATTGCGGGTGGCGGCAGGCAGTCATGATGTCTCGGCCCGCTGGCCGGGGCTGGCGCATTTTCTTGAGCACTTGTTTTTTCTCGGCACCGAGCGCTTTACGGCGGACGAAAAACTGATGGTGTTCGTGCAGCGTCATGGCGGGCAAGTGAACGCCAGCACACGCGAACGCACCACCGACTTTTTCTTCGAGCTGCCGCGCGCCGTGTTCCCCGACGGTCTCGAGCGGCTGTGCGAAATGCTCGCACATCCGCGTATGACGATTGCCGATCAGCTGCGAGAACGGGAGGTGCTGCACGCGGAATTCATCGCCTGGTCGCGGGACGATGCCTCTCGTGACCTGCTGAAGCGCCTGCATCCTGTCTCAGCCTTGCATCCGATTCGATGGTTTCATGCCGGCAATCGCTTCAGTCTTCCGGTTCCCCGTCAGGCATTCCAGCATGCGCTGCAGGATTTCTACCGACGGTTCTATCAGGCCGGACAGATGACGTTGAGCCTCGCGGGGCCTCAGTCGCTGGATGAACTGGAACAATTGGCCACGCAGTCTGGCGGGTGTTTTGCTCAAGGTATTCGGGTTAAGCAACAGCATCCGCCTGCGCTGCTCACTGATGCACCGAAGCCAATCGGCGAGGCTGATCAGCGTCGGATGCATCTGACGTTCGCATGCGAAGGCTTACCGGCAGGGCAAGAACAGGCCGCGGCGTTTCTCTGCACCTGGATGAATGACGCGCAAGGGGGCGGGCTGGTGGCGGAGCTGCGTGACCGAGGCTTGATTGAGTCGCTGAAGGCCGAGGTCATGTATGAGTTTGGCGGCCAGGCAATCATCGACATTAAGGTCGCATTGGCCGCGAAGGCACCCGACGCGTCATCGCACGTATCAGCAACGGTGTTCAGCTGGCTCGCCTTTTCCAAATCCCATTACCGCCCGTTGCTCGGAGAATACGCACGACTGGAACAGCGGCGTCTGGCCGTCAGCGGCGCGCTTTCGCTGGCACGGTATTTCAGCGCGGAAGCTAATGCGGCGGGCCTGTCGGTAGATGCGGTCGACGCACTGCTCAGCCAGCTCACACCAGACGCGCTGTTGCAGGCGCAAGCCGAATCTCCGGCGTACGACGCCTCAACCGTCCACTGGCGGCTGCCCGACCCCAATCCATTTTTGAACCAGACAACGCCGGCCACGGCGCCGACCTTGCCGCTGCCCGCGCTGACATTCAGCGACGCGCTGCCAGAAAACGGCGAAGCCGCACTGTACCTGCGATGGACGCTTGCCACGGCGCAACCAACGCTTGCACGAATGTTGGGTGAAAGCCTGAAACCGCTAACGGCCCAAGCCAGTCAAGCGGGGGTCGCGCTGGCATTCAGTGCCTACGGCAGATTCTGGCAGTTGAAAGTCTCAGGCGTGGCGCAACCGCTGCCCGCCGTGCTGGAGCAGGCTCTGCTTTTGCTCGGCAAGCCGGATGCTCAAGCCTTGGCGCGCTACGGTGCGCCAGCTAATGAACCGGCCGTTATCCCGATCCGTCAGCTGTTGAAGACGTTGCCTGATCATTATTTGAACAGCCCAATCACACATCAGACCGACAATCTGCACCGCGTTTGGGCTGAGGCTGGTTGGACAGGGTTTGCCACGGGCTTCACCCCCTCAGCGCAACAGTTGTTGAGTCACGCCGCTCGGCTGATCCCCGGTCTCCCCGAGCTTCCAGCACACCTAACCACCCCGGCTACAGGCACACGGTGGGCAATCGAACCGTCGGAATCTTCCGAAACTGCGCTGCTGATCTTCTACCCAACGCCCTCCCACTCTCTCGACGACGAAGCCACGTGGCGACTTTTCGCACAGCTGATGCAGGCTCCGTTCTACCAGCGCCTAAGGGTCGAGTTGCAGTTGGGTTACGCCGTTTTCAGTGGTTTCCGACAGATCGCTGGCCAGGGCGGTCTGCTGTTCGGCGTGCAATCGCCAGGCGCGAGCGCGGAGCAACTCGTTGCGCACATTGAGACGTTCATCAAGAGTCTGCCGACAATGATTAACGCCGCAGACTTACCCGGGCAGGTAAAAATCCTGCAGGATCAACTCGAAACGACTGACATGGAGCACTCGCAAGCGGCCGAGCTGCTCTGGCAAGCACATCTGGCGGGACACGGAAGCGACTACAGCGCATGCCTGCAACATTCCCTTGCACATCTTCAGCAAGCCGCTCTGCTCGAAACCGCTCATCGGCTGGCCCAGCCCGACAGCCCCAGACTCTGCCTATCGAACCGCCCTGACGCCCTCTAGCCCGCCCCGACCGCAGACCACAACCCGCTGATCATTGCCCGTTGTGCAAGGATCTTTATCGGATATTTCATCATTGGCCGTTCGATAATTTTAGTAACATAGCCCCCTAAGCATTTGAACGTCTCCGCTCGCAGGAGCACTAACGAATGTACTCACCCACCGCTGCACTAACCCAGAAGGAGTCAATTATGTGGACTAAACCTGCTTACACTGATCTGCGTATCGGCTTTGAAGTCACCATGTACTTCGCAAGCCGTTGATTGTTGCGCGGTGAGAAGCCTCGGTTCGCCGGGGCTTTTTTATTAACGCGATTCTGATTCAGGGCCGGCCTGGCCCGTCGCTACGGGGTTTACATGCACATCCAGATTCTCGGTTCCGCCGCCGGCGGTGGTTTCCCTCAGTGGAACTGCAACTGCGTCAACTGCGCAGGCTTTCGCGACGGCAGCTTGCGGGCGCACGCGCGCACCCAGTCGTCCATCGCGCTGTCGGACGACGGTGTGAACTGGATCCTGTGCAACGCCTCTCCCGACATCCGCGCACAGCTTCAGGGGTTCGCCCCGATGCAGCCCAATCGCGGCCTGCGCGATACAGGGATCAGCGCGATCATTCTGATGGACAGCCAGATCGACCACACCACCGGTTTGCTGAGCCTGCGTGAGGGCTGCCCGCATCAAGTCTGGTGCACGGACATGGTTCACGAGGACCTGAGCACGGGTTTCCCGCTGTTCAACATGCTCACCCACTGGAATGGCGGTCTGACCTGGAATCGCATCGAGCTGGAAGGCAGCTTTGTCATTCCCGCCTGCCCGAATCTACGCTTTACGCCATTTCCACTGCGCAGCGCGGCACCGCCCTACTCGCCACACCGATTCGACCCACACCCGGGCGACAACATCGGCTTGATGGTCGAGGACCTGAGCACGGGCGGCAAACTGTTCTACGCGCCGGGCCTGGGCAAAGTCGATGACGCCCTCATGGAGAAGATGAGCGGCGCCGACTGCCTGTTGGTCGACGGTACGATGTGGGACGACGATGAGATGCAGCGTCGTGGCGTCGGCACCCGCACCGGGACGGAGATGGGTCATCTGGCGCAAAACGGCCCCGGCGGCATGCTCGAAGTGCTGGAAAAGCTGCCGCAACAGCGCAAGGTGCTTATCCACATCAACAACACCAACCCGATCCTCGACGAAGACTCGCCCGAGCGCGCTGAACTGGCGCGGCGGAACGTCGAAGTGGCATTCGACGGGATGAGCATCGAGCTTTAAAAATGCTGAATAACCGACTGTGGGGTGAGTTTGCTCATGAAGGTGGCAGGTCAGCCAGCCGATGAGGCACAGGTAGATCGCCTTCCTGAGCAGCTCACGCCCACGGGATCTGCGGAAATTCTTGACGAGAACTGCCGACATGAACGATGCAACGCCGCTGTCCCCCGCTGAATTCGAACAGGCCCTGCGCGCCAAGGGCGCGTATTACCACATCTATCACCCTTTCCATGTGGCGATGTACGAAGGGCGCGCGACCCGCGAGCAGATTCAGGGCTGGGTCGCCAACCGGTTCTACTATCAGGTGAATATCCCGCTGAAGGACGCTGCGATCCTGGCCAACTGCCCGGACCGGGAGATCCGCCGCGAGTGGATACAGCGCTTGCTGGATCATGACGGCGCGCCCGGTGAAGACGGTGGCATTGAAGCCTGGCTGCGTCTGGGTCAGGCCGTGGGACTGGACCCTGACCAGTTGCGCTCGCAGGAACTCGTGCTGCCCGGCGTACGATTTGCCGTCGACGCCTACGTCAACTTTGCCCGCCGCGCCAACTGGCAGGAAGCAGCGAGCAGCTCGCTGACCGAGCTGTTTGCGCCGCAGATCCATCAGTCGCGCCTGGACAGCTGGCCGCAGCACTACCCGTGGATCGACCCGACCGGCTACGAATACTTCCGCACCCGCCTGGGTCAGGCCCGCCGCGACGTCGAGCATGGTCTGGCGATCACGCTGCAGCACTACACCACGCGGGAAGGCCAGCAGCGCATGCTGGAAATTCTGCAGTTCAAACTCGACATTTTGTGGAGCATGCTCGATGCCATGAGCATGGCCTACGAGCTGAACCGCCCTCCCTATCACAGCGTGACCGACCAACGCGTCTGGCACAAAGGAATCGCCCTATGAGCTTCAATCGCGAACAGGTGCCCAGCTGGCGCCGCGGTTATCGTTTTCAGTTCGAGCCTGCGCAAAACGGTCACGTGCTGCTCTACCCCGAGGGCATGATCAAGCTCAATGAAAGCGCGAGCGCGATCGGTGGCCTGATTGACGGTCAGCGCAGCGTCGACGCCATCATTGTGTTGCTCGACGAAAAATTCCCCGGCGTCCCCGAACTCGGCACTGACGTCGAGCAATTCATGGAGGTCGCCCGTGCAGAGCTCTGGATCGAATTTGCCTGACTCAGTGAACACTCAGTCCGATGTCTACATTCCGCCCACGCCCCCGGTTGGGCTGCCATTGTGGCTGCTTGCCGAGCTGACCTATCGCTGCCCGTTGCAATGCCCGTATTGCTCCAACCCGCTGGATTTCGCCAAGCAGGGGCAGGAGTTGAGCACCGAGCAGTGGTTCAAAGTCATGGCCGAAGCCCGGCAGATGGGCGCGGCGCAGATCGGCTTCTCGGGCGGCGAGCCGCTGGTGCGTCAGGACTTGGCCGAGCTGATCGCTGAAGCGCGGCGGCTGGGCTTCTACACCAACCTGATCACCTCCGGCATCGGCCTGACCGAGCAGAAGATCATTGACTTCAAGGAAGCCGGGCTGGACCACATCCAGATCAGTTTCCAGGCCAGCGACGAGCAAGTGAACAACATGCTTGCCGGCTCGAAGAAGGCTTTCGCACAAAAGCTGGAAATGGCCCGCGCCGTGAAGAAGCATGGCTATCCGATGGTCCTCAATTTCGTGACCCACCGGCATAACATCGACAAGATCGACAAGATCATCGAGCTTTGTGTGGCGCTGGAAGCTGACTTCGTGGAGCTGGCGACCTGTCAGTTCTACGGCTGGGCGCACCTGAATCGTGAGGGCTTGCTGCCGACCAAAGACCAACTTGTGCGCGCCGAACGCATCACCAACGAATACCGGGTCAAGCTCGCCGCGGAAAACCACCCGGTGAAGCTGATCTTCGTCACCCCCGATTACTACGAAGAGCGCCCAAAAGCCTGCATGAACGGCTGGGGCAATTTGTTCCTGACCGTGACGCCGGATGGCACCGCGCTGCCGTGCCATGGCGCGCGGCAGATGCCGATCCAGTTCCCCAACGTGCGCGATCACACGATGCAGCACATCTGGTACGAGTCGTTCGGCTTCAATCGCTTCCGCGGTTATGAGTGGATGCCGGAGCCTTGCCGCTCTTGCGACGAGAAGGAAAAAGACTTCGGTGGCTGCCGTTGTCAGGCATTCATGCTCACCGGCGATGCGAGCAATACGGACCCGGTGTGCAGCAAGTCGCCGCAGCATCACTTGATCACCCAGGCCCGTGATGAAGCCGAGTATGCTAGCCAGACCATCGAGCAACTGGCCTTCCGCAATGAACGAAACTCACGCCTCATCGCCAAGTCCTAACCTTCTTTCTGCCGCCCAGGCTGTGGCGGCAGGCACCGATTTCGCCGAACTCAGCGTCAGCCCTGCGGGGCTTTTCTGGAGTGAATTCCGCCCGCAGGATGCCGCGACGCGCATCTGGCGCTGGCACCACGGCGCGACTGCTTGCCTGACGCCCGAGGGTTTCAGCGTGCGCAGCCGGGTGTATGAGTATGGCGGCGGTTCGTTCTGCCTGACTGACGATGCCGTGGTGTTCGTCAACGAAGCGGACCAGCAGATTTACCTCCAGCCCTTCGATTCCCAAACGCCTCGACCCCTGACCCAAGGCGACAAGCTCTTCGGAGATGTCCGCTATGCGCGTGGGCAGATTCTGGCGGTTGAGGAGGATAAGGATACTCATCGGTTGGTCGCGTTCGACCTCGCCGACGGCCGCCGTCACGTACTGGCCGAAGGCGCCGATTTTTACGCATCGCCCACCGTCAGCCCGGATGGCAATCGCTTGGTTTGGATCGAGTGGTGGCGGCCCCATCAGCCCTGGACGTCCTCGCGACTGATGAGCGTCGAACGCCAGCCCGACTTCTCATGGGGCAGGCCGCACTGCCTCGCGGGCGGGTTGGGGCTGGAATCGCTGCAGCAACCCCGCTTTGATGAAACTGGCCGCTTGTATTGCCTGACCGACCGCGCCGGCTTCTGGCAGCCGTGGGTTGAGACGCTGGATGGTTTTGAGGCGCTGCCTGCCGCCCCTGCCGACCACGCTTCGGCGCCGTGGCAACTGGGCGCGTCAACTTGGGCGCCGCTCGGCGACGGCGCGTACCTCGCCGCCTGGTTCGAAGACGGCAAAGGCCTGCTCGGCGTGCGCTCGGAGCAGGGTTCAGTTGAAGATTTCAGCGGCGATTACAGCCGTTTCAGAAGCCTCGCGGTGGACGCGGATTACCTCTATTGCATCGCGGCGTCGCCCGTCAGCCCTTCTGCTGTCATTGCCATCAGTCGTGCTGACAAGCGCGTTCAGGTGCTGGCCGGCGGCATGAGCCCGCTCCCCATTGAGCGCATCAGCCAGCCGCAAACCCTGCGTTATCCCAGCGGCTCCAGCGAAGCGCACGGGTATTTCTATCCGGCCATGAATGGCGACGGCAAGCCGCCGCTGGTGGTGTTTATCCACGGCGGCCCGACCTCCGCGTGCTACCCCGCACTGGACCCGCGCATTCAGTTTTGGACGCAGCGGGGCTTCGCCGTCGCCGACCTCAACTATCGCGGCAGCACCGGTTACGGCCGCGCCTATCGCCAGGCACTGTTTCTGGAATGGGGGATTGTCGACGTCGAAGACGCCTGCGCAGTGGTTGAATACCTGGGCAATCAGGGCCTGATCGATCCAGAAAACGCATTCATCCGCGGCGGCAGTGCCGGTGGCTATACGACGCTGTGTGCGTTGGCTTTCAAGGATGTGTTCCGCGCAGGAGCGAGCCTGTACGGGGTGAGTGACCCGCTGGCACTGGCGGAAGCCACGCACAAGTTCGAAGCGGATTATCTGGACTGGCTGATCGGCGACCCCGATGTCGACATGGCGCGCTACCGGGAACGCACGCCGCTGCTGCATGCTGACCAGATCAAGGTCCCGGTGATCTTCTTCCAGGGCGAACTCGACGCCGTGGTCGTCCCCGCCCAGACCCGCGACATGCTCAATGCGTTACTGGAAAACGGCATACCGGCGGAAGGGCACTTCTACCCCGACGAACGCCACGGCTTCCGCAAAGCCGCCAACCAGGCCCATGCACTGGAAACCGAATGGGCGTTTTACCGCAAGGTGATTGATGGGTGAGGTGTCGGACGTTTTGCGCGTCAGCCACTGACGCACCTGGCCAACGCGATCATGTGGGAATGAGCTTGCTCACGAAGAAGACATTTCAACCGCTGGAATTTTAGCGGTTGTACCGGCCCCTTCGCGAGCAAGCTCGCTCCCACAGCTTGTGCGTAAACTGTCAAACCCGCGACATCGCCATGTGTAACCGCGCGAGCCCGTGATTGGCTCATCCATAAACGTGCAGCGCCACGGCACCGATCAATACCAGCCCCACCCCGCAGACCTGAATGGCGCTGAGCCGCTCTTTGAAGAACAGGAAGCCAAGCACGGCGGCGATACCCCCTGACAGGGTACTGATGACGGTGACCACGGAAATCGATCCCACCATCGCGCCATACGAGAACGCAGAAAACCCACCCAGGTTGAGCAGGCTTGCCGCCACAAGGGTTACCCCGGCGCGTGCAGGCGGCAACTTCAGGGCGTCTTTCATTCGCAAAATCATCGGCGACAAAACGGCGAGCCCGACCAGATACCCCAGCCAGAGCATCGTGACGGGGCCCAGTGCTGGCAGCGCGTAACGGCCCTGCATCCAGAAGCTCGATCCGTACAGCAAGGCGGCGCCCAGTGCGTAGACAATCGCTTGCTGGTTGTGCTTTTTCGCCATGGAATCGTTACCTGACGTGATGCTCGACAGAACGACTCCCAGCACGCACAACGCGATCAACAACAGCTGCGTCATCGAGATGTGCTCGCCGCTCGCCCACGAGAACAGCGTGGTGAAGACGCCGTACGACGTCACCAGTGGAGCCACAATCGAAGCTTTGCCGAGCGAGAACGCTTTGGATAACGCCAGCGCACCACTGACCGTGAAAACCGAAGCGAGTACACCCAGAAGCCACGTGTGCCACGGCGCAGAGAGTGATTTGGAGATGAAAGCCGGGAAGCACAACAACAGAATGCACATGATCAGGAAGCCAAGCGCCTGACCGAAGTAAACCGCTCGCTTGACCCCGACGGCACGGGCATTGAGCCCTACCAGAAAATCTGTGCCGCCCCAGAACAGAGCGGCGAGTAATCCCAAAACAACGTCCATCCCTGACCTTCCTGATCATAAAGTCCGACGTCGGACTCTATGTCAGCTGACCTGAGACAGGAAGCGCGGTGTTTAGCGGATTGGGTTACTTGCGACTGACAATGATGTAGATCGCGTGGATGATCCCCGGGATGTAGCCCAACAGGGTCAGCAGGATGTTCAGCCAGAATGCGCCGGCGAAACCGACTTGTAGGAACACGCCCAGGGGTGGCAGCAGGATGGCGATGATGATGCGAATGATGTCCATGGGTGAAGCTCCTGGTTAATGGCCCAATGGGGGCCGCACAGCTAATCGACCTTGGGCCGTTACAGGGGTTCCGCAGCGCAATCATCAAGCCATTACCTTCTCGCGCAGCCGCGCCAACCGAAGCGGTCGAAGGAGTAGGCATTTTCCAGGACGCAGAAAAAAGAAAACCCCGCCTAAGCGAGGTTTTCCAGACTGTTTCCCATGACTTCCATTTCTTCCCGCCGTCCTGGCAGGCAATCCCTTACGTGTCCCTGTTATCTGTTGCGCGTCCTGCGCTACGTCCATGTGAGTAGATTAAACTTGGATCCACCGGAGCGATAGAGCCGAATGCCACCACGTCATGTAAGCAAATGCTTACATGATTTTCGTGGTGTCAGAACTGTGACGCCTCCAATAGGTACAGCGACTCACTGCCAGCCCTCACCGACGCTGAAAGGGACTGAATCCGAGGCAGCAGACGCGCGAAGTAGAAACGCGCAGTGCCCAGCTTACTAGCGTAGAAATCTTCCTGAGTTTCCTTGCCCCACGCCGCTTTTGCCATCATCGCCCACATGTAGGCGTATGCCGTGTATCCGAATGCATGCAGATACTCGACGGAAGCGGCACCGATTTCATTCGGGTTGCTACGCGCCCGGTCCAGCACCCAGTCGGTCAATTCGTCCAGCGTGGTCAAGGCAGCGGCCAACGGCTTGGTGAACTCGGCCTGCGAGCTGTCAGAAGACGCAATGAATTCACGGACTTCGTCAGAGAACAGCTTGTAGTACGCCCCGCCACTGGCGACAACCTTACGCCCCATCAGGTCCAGTGCCTGAATGCCGTTGGTGCCTTCGTAGATCTGGGTAATGCGCACGTCACGCACCAGTTGTTCCTGGCCCCATTCGCGAATGTAGCCATGACCGCCGAACACCTGCTGACCGTGCACGGTGGTGTCCAGGCCCATGTCGGTGAGAAAGGCCTTGGCGACCGGGGTCAGCAGTGCAACCAACGCATCGGCGCGCTGATGCACGTCGGCGTTTTCGCTGTACTTGGCGGTGTCCAGTTGCATGGCCACGTACGTCGAGAACGCGCGACCGCCTTCGTTCAGCGCTTTCATGGTCAACAGCATGCGGCGCACATCGGGGTGAACGATGATCGGGTCGGCAATGGTGTCTTTGGACTGCGCGCCTGTCGGGGCCCGGCTTTGCAGACGGTCGCGGGCGTACTCGATCGCGTTCTGATACGAACGCTCGCCGGACGCCAGGCCCTGAATGCCTACACCCAGGCGCTCGTAATTCATCATGGTGAACATCGCCGCGAGGCCTTTATTCGGCTCCCCGATCAGGTAGCCCTTGGCCTGATCAAAATTCAGCACGCAGGTGGCCGACGCCTGAATGCCCATTTTGTGCTCAATGGATCCGCAGAACACCGTGTTGCGCTCACCCAGGCTGCCGTCGTCGTTGACCATGATTTTCGGCACGAGGAACAGCGAAATGCCCTTCGGCCCGGCCGGTGCGTCGGGCAGTTTGGCCAGCACCAGATGGATGATGTTCTCGGTGAGGTCGTGTTCGCCGCCGGTGATGAAGATTTTAGTACCGCTGACCTTGTAGGACCCATCGGTCTGCGGCTCCGCTTTCGCGCGGATAATCCCGAGATCCGTGCCGGCGTGGGCTTCGGTCAGGCACATCGAACCGGCCCATATGCCGGCGTACATGTTCGGCAGGTATTTGGTTTTCAGCGTTTCGCTGGCGTGGTTATTGATCGAGACGCAGGCGCCTGACGTCAACATCGGGTACAGCCCGAACGCCAGGCTGGCGGAGTTGACCATCTCTTCAACCTGAGCCGACACCGCCTTGGGCATCCCCATCCCGCCGAACTCCGGATTGCCGCCGACGCCGACCCAGCCCCCTTCCGCATACGTTTTGTACGCTTGAACGAAACCTGCAGGTGTGGTGACGACAGTGTCTTTCCAGTGGCAGCCTTCCTCATCGGCCGCGCGGCTCAGCGGTGCGACGGATCTGCCAGTGACTTTGCCCGCCTCTTCGAGAATCGCCTCGACGGTCTCGGCGTCCACGGTTTCAGACAGTTCGGGAAGCGTGGCCCAAAGTCGGGAGACTTCGAACACTTCATTGAGGACGAAGCGCATATCGCGCAAGGGCGCTTTGTAGTCAGCCATGGCAAACCTCGTTTCAGCGGCAAAGAACTCGGGGGAGGAGCGGCACAGCACTGAGATTGCGGCGCCGATGTGTCAGTGGAACGAGTGTACCTGAACACCATTTGCGACACATAGGGTCAACGCGTGACTATTACCAAGGATCCGGTCACGATCGAGCGACAGTCGAGCTCTTCACATTGCACAGCTGCGGGTGCGTTCGTTCAGTGATGAAAAGGAGTAAGTTTTAGCCGGCTGCGGCCATGCGAACAGCGCCGCGCTTGCTGGTTTGCGCATGGCTGATGACGCAGTTACGGCCAGCGCCTTTTGCGGCATACAGCGCCTGATCGGCGGATTTTAGGACTTCTTCCGGATTGCGGTGCTCGGGCAGACGCTCGGCCACGCCGATGCTGACGGTCACCGAAACTGTTGATGCCGGAGAGCCCGCCCGACGCTGACGCCCTTGCAGGTCATCGTTTGGACGATTGTCCTGGTTGCGCAGGTGAATCTGATAGCTGGCGATGGTTTCCCGGATGACTTCGAGATGCGGCATGCACTCTTCCAGGGTTTTGCCGGCAAACACGATGGCGAACTCTTCACCGCCATATCGATAGGCGCGCCCGCCGCCGTTGGTGATCTTCGACAATTTGCTCGCCACCAGACGCAGCACCTGATCGCCGACATCATGACCGTGTGTGTCGTTGAATTTCTTGAAGTGATCGACGTCGCTCATCGCCAGCACGTAATTGCGGCCCAGTCGCTGCATCCGCTCATTGAGTGCGCGTCGGCCTGGCAGCCCGGTCAGTTCGTCGCGGAACGCCATTTGATAGGCCTCGTGCGCGACCGCTGCGGCAATCATCAACATCACCTGGCTGCACATGATGTTCAGGGTGAACGGCAGGATGAAGGTTTTCGGCAACGCCCAGAACATTCCGAGCAACCCCACCAGTTGAGCGGCATGCAGGGGGCGCGGCTTATAGAGGTACTGGGTGATCAACACGGCGAACGCGATGAAAAACGTCACGTAGGACAACTGGATGAGGCTCATCCAGTCTCCGTGCAGCGCCGGCCAGCGGATGTCGGCGAGCCAGGCGAGCAGCCCGGCGGGGAAGCTCTGTTCGAGTCCCAGCGCGACGCTGCCGACCGCGACCAAGACGGCCAGCCGAGCGACAAGGTCTTGGAACAGATGGGTCCGCTCTTCCCACGCGGCAAACAGGCCGAACATGACCGGGAGCAACAGGCAGCACAGATGAAACACCACGGCGGCGTCCTCTCGGACCTTTCCGTTATCGCGGTAGTAGTCGGTCTGTGTGTCGAGCAGGAAATAGGCGATGTACACCGTGATCATCAGGAACAGTTCACGCTGCCGCTTGTAAACCCCGCAATACGCGCCGCCCAGCAACAGCACCAGCGTGGGCAGCACGTTGAAGAGTGAGGTGAAGAAGACGTTGAGGTCTTTCACGTACGCGGCCGCCAGTCCGGCAATCAGCAAAGCCAGAGAGGGTAAAAAATGACTGAGCCGTGCGGCAGAGGGGCGCAGCAAAAGGACTATCTCCTCACAGAAAGATGCGAGCGCTGATTAAATGGCATTGTGCCTGTATCGGCCGCGTCATGCATAGGATGAGGAAGAATGTGCATGGCCTCGGGGCAAGGATCGGCAGGCACAAAAAAGCCGCTTGTCCCTGAGGACAAGCGGCTTGAGGGAAACGCTCGCGGTGACTTAGTAAGCCAGGCCGAAGTGTTCTTCGTTCATGTCCATCAGGTTGCTCGCGCCCGACAGCATGGTTGCCACGTGAGTGCGGGTGCGCGGCAGGATACGCTGGAAGTAGAAGCGCGCTGTCTGCAGCTTGGCGGTGTAGAAGGCTTCTTCGCTGGTGCCGGCCGCCAGTTTCTCGGCTGCCACACGAGCCATGTCAGCCCAGAAGTACGCCAGGCAGGCATAACCGGAGAACATCAGGTAATCCACCGAAGCGGCACCGACTTCTTCACGGTCTTTCATGGCGGCCATGCCAACCTTCATGGTCAGTTCGCCCCATTCTTTGTTCAGCGCAGCGAGCGGCGCCACGAACTCGCTGATCGCGTCGTTGCCTTCCTGGGACTGGCAGAACTTGTGGACGATCTTGGTGAAGCCCTTGAGCGCCTCGCCTTGAGTCATCAGTACTTTTCGACCCAGCAGGTCGAGCGCCTGAATACCGGTGGTGCCTTCGTACAGCATGGCAATACGGGCGTCGCGAACGTTCTGCTCCATGCCCCACTCGGCGATGAAGCCGTGGCCGCCATAGATTTGCACGCCGTGGTTGGCGGCTTCGAAACCGACTTCGGTCATGAACGCCTTGGCGATCGGTGTCATGAATGCCAGCAGGCCGTCAGCTTGCTTCTTGGCTTCGGCGTCGTCGCTGTACTTGGCGATGTCGACCTGCTTGGCGGTGAAGTACACCATCGCACGAGTCCCCTCGGCGAAGGCCTTCATGGTCAGCAGCATGCGACGCACGTCAGGGTGAACGATGATCGGGTCAGCGGCTTTTTCCGGCGCTTTCGGGCCAGTCAGCGAACGCATCTGAAGACGCTCGCGGGCGTATTTCAGGCCGCCCTGGAAACCGATCTCGGCGTGGGCGAGGCCTTGCAGCGCAGTGCCCAGACGTGCGGTGTTCATGAAGGTGAACATGCAGTTCAGGCCCTTGTTCGGCGGGCCGATCAGGAAACCCGTGGCGCCGTCGAAGTTCATCACGCAGGTGGCGTTGCCGTGAATGCCCATCTTGTGTTCCAGCGAACCGCAGGTCACAGCATTGCGCTCGCCGACGCTGCCGTCAGCAGCCGGCACGAATTTCGGCACGATGAACAGGGAAATGCCCTTGGTGCCAGCTGGTGCGTCGGGCAGGCGGGCCAGCACGATGTGGACGATGTTATCGGCCATGTCGTGTTCGCCAGCAGAAATGAAGATCTTGGTGCCGGACACTTTGTACGAGCCGTCAGCCTGAGGCTCGGCCTTGGTGCGCAGCATGCCCAGGTCAGTGCCGCAATGAGGTTCGGTCAGGCACATGGTGCCGGTCCACTCACCCGAAACCAGTTTGGTCAGGTAAGCGTCTTGCTGCTCAGGGGTGCCGTGCTCGGAGATGGTGTTCATCGCACCATGGGAAAGGCCCGGGTACATGCCCCACGACCAGTTGGCTTCGCCGACCATTTCACTGACCGCCAGACCCAACGACTCGGGCAGACCCTGGCCACCATGGGCGACGTCGTGGGCCAGGCTCGGCCAGCCGCCTTCGACGAACTGTTTGTAGGCTTCCTTGAAACCGGTCGGCGTTTTTACGCCGGACTCACTCCAGGTGCAGCCTTCGGTGTCACCGACACGGTTCAGCGGGGCCAGGACCTGCTCACAAAACTTGGCGCCTTCCTCGAGAATGGCGTCAACCATGTCAGGCGTGGCGTCCTGGCATGCTGGCAGACTCTGATAGTGCGCTTCGTAGCCGAGCAGCTCGTCACGGACGAAGCGAATATCACGCAAGGGGGCCTTGTAGTCAGGCATAGCGATAAACCTCTGCTGGTGAATCCTGGAATTGGATGACCGTGTGGTCACTGTGGGGCATTGCCCCGGCGCCGGCGTTTGGGATCACGCGGCGATCAAACAGGTGTTTGAAACATACGTTTACGCCTATACCTTGTCAAGGGACGCCCTGCACCTTTCATCACCTCCCGGTGTGCGAGATGCAAGCGCGCGCGTACGCCGCCATGCGGTTCAGACCGGTGCGTTGAGTCTAGAGAGCGTGAGGGAAATACAGGCCACAGCGCCCGCAGGATGGGGGCGTGAATGGGGCGTTATTCAGGAAAGGAAGAGCGACCAAAGCCGTGCGCTTTGGCGCACGACCGGGGGGGGGGATCAGGCGAAGGTATCGATCAGCGTGCCGAGTGCTTCATCGCTGGCTTTTTCAACTTTGACGCCAGCCTGGACTTGAATCCGGCCTTGGGTCAGTTCAACCACATTGGTAGCCATGTCGGAGCGTTGCGGACGATCGACCGAGCGCAGACGCTCAAGCTGAAAATCCGAAGACTGACTGCGCCCGGACACTTCAGTCGCAGGACTGGCCAGCTGCGTCGCAGCCTGATCGACACGGCTCTGCCCGACCTGCATTGCACTAAGGCCGGGGTACAGCGTGTTGTTCAGTGAGATTTGCATGAGCACGATCCTCTGTTCGGAGCGAACACAGCGATTAAAGCAGCAATGCGCCCGGATTACTCGGCGACGCGACTAGTGGCATTGCGCCTTGTGACGCACCTCACACTCGGCGACGCTCTAACGCTTAATCCAGCAATTCCAGATGCAGATGCTCGGCGATCATTTCCGCGGTTGCCTTCTTCATGAACGGCACGCGCCCCAGACACGGCGCCGGCAGACGCTCAGCCAGCGTGGCGAGGTTCTCTTCAAGCCGAGACGTTTTGGGATCGATGATATTCGCCACCCAGCCCGCCAGTTGCAGCCCGTCGTTGGCGATAGCTTCGGCTGACAGCAACGCATGGCTGATGCAGCCCAGGCGCACGCCCACCACCAGAATCACCGGCAGGTTGAGCGCGATGGCCAGGTCAGACAGATTGGCCTGATCGGCCAGTGGAACGCGCCAGCCGCCAGCCCCTTCGATCAGGGTGAAATCAGCCTGCTTATCGAGGATATGCCGCATCGGGCCGAGCAAGGACTGCACGGTCAGCGCGACTCCCGCTTCCCGCGCGGCCAGATGGGGCGCGATGGCAGGCTCGAAGGCCACCGGGTTGACCTCGTTGTAGGTCAGCTGAATCGAGCATTCGGCACGCAAGGCAACGGCGTCCGAGTTGCGCAACCCCTTGGGTTTGACGTCGCAGCCGGAGGCGACCGGCTTGCCCGCCGCCGTGCTCAACCCCGACTGCCGCGCCGCGTAGAGAAGCCCCGTGGCGATGGTGGTCTTGCCGACGTCGGTATCGGTTCCCGTGATGAAATACGCAGCGCTCATCGTGGCGACCATCCGTTCAGATATTTCAAACTATTCCCTGCTTACTATAGCGCCCGTCTAACAGACGCCGACTAAATAGATCATTCTTTAATCAATGCCGGATTCGCCAGAATGCCGTACACCACCTGATACGTGGCGGGCAGGCCGTCTTTCTGACGAAACCTTTCGTACGCCTCCATCAACGCCTGGATTCGCGCTCGGCCAGTCAGGCCTCCCGGACGACCCGGATTGATGTTGTGCGCGCCCAGTGCCTTGAGTTCATGGGTCAGGCTGCGCACGTCGGGATAGTGCAACACGTGGGGCAACACTTCGAGGCTGCGCACGTTTAAACCGCTGGCAGTGCAGAGGCGTTGATACTCCTCGCGCTCGCGGAAGCGATTGACGTGGACCATGCCATCCACCGCCTGCCAGCTGTCGCGCAGTTCGAACAACGTCCCGACGCAGAGGCTGGCGAAGGCGAATACGCCACCCGGTTTGAGCACGCGACGCGCTTCGCTCAGCACCGCGGAGAAATCCGGGCACCATTGCACCGCCAGGCTGGAGAACATCAGGTCAACGCTCGCGTCGCGCAGCGGCAGGTTCTCGGCGTCGCCAGCCACGTAATGAACCGCGCCACCCAATGGCCGTGCATAGCGCAGCATGCCTTCGGCGAGGTCCAGCGCAACCCCTTCGCTTTGGGGAAACTGCTGCGCCAGCGCGCGGCTGAAACACCCTGTTCCGCTGCCCAGGTCCAGCCACCGGGATGGCGCTGTCTTCGGCATCTGAGCCGGCAGCCGTGTCATCAGCTCGATGCCGACGGCGCGCTGCAAATCGGCCACGCTGTCGTAGCTGGTCGCGGCCTTCGAGAAGGACGCTGCCACCTGACGCTTGTCAGGTAGTGCCTGTTGCCCATTAACCTGTTGCTGTTTCACGGCCTTTAGCACCGCGCAGTGGGAAAGATCAGTCATCACCGGACTCGTGTAAAAACGCATGAACTGCAGCGGCGACGCCGTGCGGGTTTTCCAGAATGAAAGCGTGACTGGCCTGCTCGATCACGCCGACTTCGATGTCAGGCTGGAAGGTCAGAACATCCGCCGATGCTTCTGCCGGCACCAACGCATCAAGGCCGCCAAACAGGTGCAATTGAGGGGCGCGAAACGCTTGCAGCGCTTTGCGCGTGTCCATTTGCTCGAGCAGCTTCAGGCCTTCGATCAAGCCGGCGCTGGTGCCGTGGGGCGCGCAGGCTTTCAACTGTCTCGACAGCGCCCGTGGCTCTTCGGCGCCTTGCACGCACAAAAGACTGAAACGCTTGAGCGTTCCGTCCAGATCGGCTTTGCAACCGGCGATAAAGGCGTCGAAATCAGTTTGCGGCATCGCGTTGGGCCACTCGCTGCGGGCCACAAAGCAGACGTTGCTGGCGAACGTCGCCAGACCACAGCAGCGCTCGCCCCTGCGCGCGGCCAGTTCGGTCGCCAGCATGCCGCCCAGCGACCAACCGCCCAGCCAGACGTTGTCGGGCAATGTCGAATCCAGTTCATCGAGCCAGTCGTCGAGATTGTCGGTGTCCATGTCAGGCAACGGCTCGATCACCACCCGCAAATGTTCGTCGAGCCCTCGCAGCGCTGCAGCCAGCGGTTCAAGGGGCGAGACGCCAAGGCCCCAGCCCGGCAACAGGATCAACTGATCACGCATGGTCCAGCTCCGAAGATTCGTCTACGCCCAGCAGCGGATAACACTGCTCCAGTGCCTGCAACAATAGCTGCACCTGCGCCTCACTGTGGGCGGCGGACAACGTCACGCGCAAACGCGCACTGCCCGCAGGCACCGTCGGCGGTCGAATGGCGGTGACCATCACGCCGCGCTCTCGCAGCAACTGCGACAGCCGCAACGCGCGACCGCTGTCGCCGATCAGGATGGGCTGAATGGGCGTGAAACTGTCCATCAGCTCCAGGCCGAGGGCTTGAGCGCCAGCGCGAAACTGCTTGATCAGTGCCGTCAGGTGCTCCCGCCGCCAGTGCTCGGTGCGCAGCAGTTCGAGGCTTTTCAGCGTCGCGCACGCCAGCGCCGGCGGCTGGCTGGTGGTGTAGATGTAGGGGCGGGCGAACTGAATCAGCGTTTCGATCAACTCTTCGCTCCCCGCAACGAACGCGCCCGCGGTGCCGAAGGACTTACCCAGCGTGCCGATCAGCACCGGGACGTCATCGATGCCAAGGCCGAAGTGCTCGACGATACCCGCACCGCTTGCACCCAGCGGGCCAAAGCCGTGTGCGTCGTCGACCATCAGCCATGCGTTTCTGGCTTTCGCCGCCTTGGCCAGCGCGGGCAGGTCAGCGACGTCGCCGTCCATGCTGAACACGCCGTCGGTAACTACCAGCGTGTCACCCACCGCTTTGTCCAGCCGGCTGGCGAGGCTGTCGCAATCGTTGTGCAGGTAGCGGGAAAACCGCGCGCCGCTAAGCAGGCCGGCGTCGAGCAAAGAAGCATGATTGAGGCGGTCTTCCAGCACGGTGTCACCCTGGCCCACCAACGCAGTGACGGTGCCGAGGTTGGCCATGTAACCGTTGGAGAACAACAGCGCGCGGGGCCGCCCGGTGAACTCGGCAAGGGCTTCTTCAAGCGCATGATGGGGCGTGCTGTGGCCGATCACCAAATGCGAGGCACCACCGCCTACGCCCCAACGTTCGGCGCCGGCCTGCCAGGCCGCGATGACCTCGGGGTGATTGGCCAAGCCCATGTAATCGTTGTTGCAGAACGCCAGCAGCGGCTTGCCGTCGACAATCACTTCAGGCCCCTGCGGGCTTTGCAGCAAGGGCCGCTGACGATAAAGGTGCTCGGCACGACGGGCAGCGAGACGTGCGTTCAGATCAAAAGACATGCAGGCCTCGGGTCAAGCCACTGATGAAAGATCAAACAGCCGCGTCGTAAAACAGCTCGCTGCTTTTCTGCTCGATCAGCGCTTGTTCGATGGCTGCCTGATGCACCTCGTCCGAGTGCTCTTCGCGCGCTTCGGGCTGAATGCCCAGACGCGAGAACAGCTGCATGTCCTTGTCGGATTGCGGGTTGGCGGTGGTCAGCAGTTTGTCGCCGTAGAAGATCGAGTTGGCGCCGGCGAAGAACGCCAGGGCCTGCATCTGGTCATTCATGGCTTCGCGGCCTGCGGACAGGCGCACGTGGGATTGCGGCATCAGGATGCGCGCGACGGCCAGCATGCGGATGAAATCGAACGGGTCGATATCCTCGGCGTTTTCCAGCGGGGTGCCGGCCACTTTCACCAGCATGTTGATGGGCACGGATTCCGGATGCTCTGGCAGGTTGGCCAACTGGATCAGCAGATTGGCGCGGTCGTCCAGGGATTCACCCATGCCCAGGATGCCGCCGGAGCAGATCTTCATTCCCGAATCACGCACGTACGCCAGCGTCTGAAGGCGCTCGCTGTAGGTACGGGTGGTAATGATGCTGGTGTAGAAATCCGGCGACGTGTCGAGGTTGTGGTTGTAGTAATCGAGGCCAGCGTCAGCCAGCGCCTGGGTCTGGTCCTGGTCCAGCTTGCCGAGGGTCATGCAGGTTTCCAGGCCCATGGCCTTGACGCCTTTGACCATCTCCAGCACGTAGGGCATGTCTTTGGCCGACGGATGTTTCCACGCCGCGCCCATGCAGAAACGGGTCGAACCAATGGCCTTGGCGCGTGCGGCTTCTTCCAGCACTTGCTGGACTTGCATGAGCTTTTCTTTTTCCAGACCGGTGTTGTAGTGGCCCGATTGCGGGCAGTACTTGCAGTCTTCCGGGCAGGCGCCGGTTTTGATCGACAGCAGGGTCGAGACTTGCACGCGGTTGGCGTCGAAGTGAGCGCGGTGCACGGTTTGCGCCTGAAACAGCAGGTCATTGAATGGCTGTGTGAACAGCGCCTTGACCTCGGCTAGATTCCAGTCGTGACGCAGGTTGGCATTGATGCTGGCGCTCATGGGCGGCTCCTTGATGTTTTCTGGACGATGACCCGGGCGGCTTTGCCCAGCGGCAAAACCGGAAAGCCCACAGGCGCAACACGGATGTTCGGCATATTTAAGGAAGCGACATGCGCTGTCAACCACATAACGGGCACGAGGTTTACATCTGGTTAAAAAACGCACAAACGTGTCTGTTGTGCGATGAAGCGACTGATTCAAGTACCCCGATCTGCATGCCCTGTGAGCGCGAACTCCCCTGGCTGATTGACCAGTGCGACCGTTGCGCGCTGCCTATGCCGATGTCCGGCCTGACCTGCGGCGCCTGCAATCGCAACCCTCCCGCCTTTAATGACGTCGTCGCTCCGTGGCTGTACGACTTCCCGATCGACGCGCTGGTCACACGCTTCAAGCATCAGCGGAAATGGCCGCTCGGCCGACTGCTGGCGGAGCTGTTGGGCGAGACCCTGCAGCATCGCTTCAACGATGGCATGCGCCGACCCGATTGTCTTATCCCGGTGCCGCTCGCCAAAAAACGGCTGCGCCAGCGAGGCTTCAATCAGGCAGCGATGTTGGCGAACTGGCTCGGCGCTCGCCTGGGACTGCCTGTTGATGAGCGCGTGATCCGCCGCGTGAAAGAAACACCTTCGCAGCAGGGTCTGGATGCAAAAGCCAGAAGGCGCAATCTGGCGTCTGCCTTTTCGCTGAGGGACGCCACGCCGATTATCGGCAAGCGCCTTGCACTGATTGACGACGTCCTCACCACCGGCTCGACGGCGAATGCGCTGGCAGCACTGTTGATCAAGGCCGGCGCCAGATCGGTGGATGTGTATTGCCTGGCAAGAACGCCGAAGCCCGGGGACTAGCCAGCCAGGAGATCAGAAAATCCGCAGCATTCGTGAGCAAGCCGTTTTGGCTTACACTCCGGCGTCATCACTTCCAGCGCATCCGACCCCTATGTCACTACCGCCTTCCCTTACCCAGCACATGGTCCGTCGCCCGCATCGCATCGCGCTGTTGCAGCACATTGCCGAGCAGGGTTCGATCACTCGAGCGGCGAAAAGCGCCGGGCTGAGTTACAAGGCGACGTGGGACGCCATCGATGAGCTGAACAATCTGTCACAAAAACCGCTGGTCGAGCGCAGCGTTGGCGGCCGTGGGGGTGGCGGCGCCAAATTGTCGGCCGAAGGCGAGCGGGTCCTGCGGCTTTATCAGCGCCTGCAGGCGTTACAGACCCAGCTGCTGGAAACCTCGGAGGAATCTGACGACCTCGCTCTGCTCAGCCGCTTGATGCTGCGGACCAGCGCTCGCAATCAGCTGCATGGTCAGGTCAGCGGCGTTCGTTCCCAGGGCCGCAACGACATGATCACGTTGCAGCTTGCGGGCGGCTTGTCGATCGAGGCGCAGATCACCCACGACAGCACCTTGCGATTGGGGCTTGAGATCGGCACGGATGTGTTCGCCCTGATCAAGGCCGGCTGGCTGGAGTTAATAGCGCCTGACCAGGCTGAAACAACCGGACACAATTGCCTCACCGGTAAAATCGAGGAAATTCTCGACGCCAAGGATGGCCCGAGTGAAGTCCGAATTGTCCTTCCCAGCCACCAGATTCTCTGCGCGGTGGTCGACGCGGACCGGCTGCACGCCTTGCAGCTCAAGGTCGGCGCTGAGATTAGGGTTCAATTTGCGCCCTCAAACATTCTGCTCGGTACGCCGCTTTAAGCACCGCTTGCACGCAGCACTGGCGCCCGACTCGTCATTTGACCGACACAATAACGTCATGAGCACTGCATAGGGTTTTGCCCTAAACCGCAGGGAGCCCGTGATGACGCTATTAAAAGATAACCAATCCACCGACCTCGAAAACATGGTTGGCCTGACCCGACGCGGATTCATCAGCGCGGGCGCCCTGTGCGGCGCGGCGATGTTTCTCGGGGGCAATCTGCTCAGCCGCAGCGTCATGGCCGCCAGTGTCAGCGCCGCCAACGGGACGCTGCTCGGCTTCGACAGCATCCCCTCCTCCACCGCCGACAGCATCAGCCTGCCGCCGGGCTATCGTTCCTCGGTCCTGATAAGTTGGGGCCAGCCGCTGCACACCAACGGCCCGGCCTTCGACCCCAGTGGCAAGGGCACGGCGAAGATGCAGGAACTGCAATTCGGCGACAACAATGACGGCATGAGTCTGTTTACCTTCCCCGGCGACAAGCCGGACACCGCCAGCCGCGCGCTGATGGCGATCAACAACGAATACACCAATTACCGCTACCTGTTTGATCACGGCAAAGACCCGCAATCCGCCGAAGACGTGCACAAGGCCCAGGCCAGCGAAGGCGTTTCGGTGATCGAGGTCAAGCGCGAAGGTCAGCAGTGGGCGTTCGTGCAAGGCTCCAGATACAACCGGCGCATCCACGGCAACACGCCGATTCACCTGAGCGGCCCGGCAGCCGGCCATGAGTGGTTGAAAACCGCCGCCGACAAGACCGGCAAGAACGTCCTCGGGACCTTCCAGAACTGCGCCAACGGCAAGACGCCGTGGGGCACCTATCTGACCTGCGAAGAGAACTTCACCGACTGCTTCGGCAGCAGCGATCCGGCACAGACCTTCGACGCCGCAACCAAACGCTATGGTGTGACGGCCGCCAGCAAAGAAGTGAACTGGCACCTGCACGACCCGCGTTTCGACGTCGCGAAAAACCCCAACGAACCCAATCGCCATGGCTGGGTGGTGGAGATCGACCCGTTCGATCCGAAATCCACGCCGGTCAAACGCACCGCCCTGGGCCGTTTCAAACACGAAAACGCCGCGCTGACCGAAACCAAAGATGGCCGCGTCGTGGTGTACATGGGCGACGATGAGCGCGGCGAATTCATCTACAAATTCATCAGCCGGGACAAGGTCGACCACAAGAACCGTAAGGCCAACCGCGACATCCTCGACCACGGCACGCTGTATGTGGCGCAGTTCGACGCTGGCGACAGCAACCCCGATCACCCGAAAGGCCAAGGCAAATGGATTGAGTTGAGCCACGGCAAGAACGGCATCGACGCGGCCAGCGGTTTTGCCAATCAGGCCGAAGTACTGATCCATGCGCGCCTGGCGGCAAGCCAGGTGAAAGCGACGCGCATGGACCGCCCTGAATGGATCGTTGTCAGCCCCAAGGACGGCCAGGTCTATTGCACGCTCACCAACAACATCAAGCGTGGCGATGAAGGGCAGCCAGTGGGCGGGCCAAATCCCCGGGCGAAAAACCAGTACGGGCAAATTCTGCGCTGGCAGGAAACCGGGTCGGACGCCGCCGCCATGGATTTCGCATGGGACTTGTTCGTCGTCGCCGGCAACCCAGGTGTGCATGCAGGAACGCCCCAGGGCGGATCAACCAATATCAATCCGCAGAACATGTTCAACAGCCCGGATGGCCTGGGTTTCGACGCTGCCGGGCGGCTGTGGATTCTGACGGATGGCGACGCCACCAATGCGGGCGACTTCGCCGGCATGGGCAATAACCAGATGCTGTGCGCTGACCCGGCCAGCGGCGAGATCCGCCGATTCATGGTCGGGCCGGTGGGGTGTGAAGTGACCGGCATCAGCTTCGCGCCCGACCAGAAAGCGCTGTTCGTCGGCATTCAGCACCCTGGCGAAAACGGCGGTTCGACCTTCCCGGAGCACGTGCCGAACGGCAAGCCGAGGTCCTCGGTGATGGTGATCACGCGGGAAGATGGCGGCGTGATCGGCGCCTAATTTTTGGGAGATCTCCCGTTGTCCAGGCGAGGCGCTATCTCGCTGCAAACACAGCCTCTGTGGGAGTGAGCTTGCTCACGAAGACGGCGATTCAGGCGCTAAACATGCAGCGGGTGTCCTGGCCTCTTCGCGAGCAAGCTCGACTCCCACATGGACGGTGTTTGCTGCGCGACAGCGCAGCCTTTGGTCGCCGGCATATCTCCCACAAGGATCGCGGTCGTCTGCTGATGCAGCCTTCCAAGCTGCACCGCACGTGCGGAAGTGAGCTTGCCACTGTGTCAGGTGTAACACGCCTGAGTTACCATGACTGGCCCGACGCGGCAGCCTGCTGCGCGCAGGAGTTAGCATGGCCCACCCGTTCGCAACACTTACACCTGACCTGGTGCTGGACGCCGTCGAGAGCATCGGCTTTGTCACCGACGCCCGTATTCTCGCGCTCAACAGCTACGAGAACCGCGTCTATCAGGTCGGCATCGACGAGCAGCAGCCGCTGATTGCCAAGTTCTACCGGCCCGATCGCTGGACCAACGATGCCATTCTCGAAGAACACAGCTTCACCGCCGAACTCGCCGACGTCGAAATCCCGGTCGTCGCGCCCCTCGTGCACAACGGCGAGACCTTGTTCGAGCACGCCGGTTTTCGTTTCACCCTCTTCCCCCGTCGTGGCGGCCGCGCGCCAGAGCCCGGCAACCTTGATCAGCTGTACCGTCTAGGCCAGTTGCTCGGGCGCATTCACGCTGTCGGCGCCACGCGCCCGTTCCAGCACCGCGAAGCCCTCGGCGTGCAGAACTTCGGCCACAACTCGCTGAACTATCTGCTGGACAACAACGTGATTCCCCGCAGCCTGCTGCCGGCCTATGAATCCGTTGCCAAAGACCTGCTCAAGCGCGTGGAAGACGTCTACGCCGCCACGCCCCATCAGAACATCCGCATGCACGGCGATTGCCACCCCGGCAACATGATGACCCGCGACGACATCTTCCACATCGTCGACCTCGACGACTGCCGCATGGGCCCGGCGGTGCAGGATGTCTGGATGATGCTCGCGGGTGATCGTCAGGATTGTCTGAGTCAGTTGTCGGAATTGATGGACGGCTACAACGAGTTTCACGACTTCGATCCCCGTGAACTGGCGCTCATCGAACCCCTGCGCGCACTGCGCCTGCTGCATTACAGCGCCTGGCTGGCGCGTCGCTGGGACGATCCAGCGTTCCCCCACAGCTTTTCCTGGTTCGGCACCGAACGCTATTGGGGCGACCAGGTGCTGGCCCTGCGCGAGCAATTGTCCGCGCTGAACGAGGAACCGCTGAAGCTGTTCTGAAAACGCTGAACACCCTGCAGGACACCACAACAAGAAACTTGCCGAAGGACCACTCATGCAAGCTGCCAACCCGCGTCGCGGGTACATTCTGGGCCTGAGCGCCTACATCATCTGGGGACTGTTTCCGATCTACTTCAAGGTGCTTGCCAACGTTCCCTCGCTGGAAATCATCGTCAATCGGGCGATCTGGTCGGCCATCTTCGGCTCGCTTCTGCTGCTGGTCTGGAAGCATCCCGGCTGGTGGCAAGAGCTACGGGATAATCCCAAACGCCTTGCCATTCTCGCCTGCAGCGGATCGTTGATTGCCGCCAACTGGCTGATCTACGTCTGGGCCGTGAACAACAACCACATGGTCGAAGCCAGCCTGGGTTACTTCATCAACCCGCTGATCAACGTGATGCTCGGCATGGTGCTGCTGCGCGAAAGACTGCGCCCCTTGCAATGGGTGGCGGTGATGCTGGCATTGATCGGTGTGCTTCAGCAGGTCTGGCAAGTGGGCAGCCTGCCGTGGGTGTCGCTCGCGCTGGCATTCACCTTTGGCTTCTACGGCCTTATTCGCAAAAAAGCGCCGGTGGCTGCGTTGCCCGGGCTGGTGGTGGAAACCTGGATTCTGGTGCCGCTGGCCGTGGGCTGGCTGATTTTCAACCCGCTGGCCCACAGCGCTCAGCCGGCGTTCTGGACCACATCGCAAGCGCTATGGCTGGCGGCGGCCGGTCCGGTGACGCTCGTGCCGCTGGTGTGTTTCAACGCCGCAGCCAGGCATTTGCCCTACGCGACGCTAGGCTTTTTGCAGTACATCGCACCGACCCTCGTGCTGGCTTTGGCGGTTGTGCTGTACGACGAACACATGCCCTCGGCCACCTTGGTGACCTTCGCCTTCATCTGGGCCGGGTTGATCATTTACAGCGTCGACGCCTGGCGCTCGCTACGCAAACGCGCCCAGGCCTGAGCAGGCAGGAGGAATCGCTGCAGGCCCGCCAAAACCGGAGCCTGCAGCGGTGACATCAATTACTCGTCCGTGGGCAGATGTAATTCCACCATCAGGTCATCCGCCAGGGTTTCCAGCCGCTGCTGCAGCACATCCAGTGAAAGATCCATCGGCAATCCCAACTCGGCATGGGCGCGAAACAGCGTTTCGCTGCTCATGGGTGCTGGCTCGACGCTGGTCACCAGATGCTCCAGGTTGATGCCTTGCTCGGTCAGCACGCGAGTGACGTCGCGCACGATCCCGGATCGATCATTGCCCACCAGATCCATGGTGATGGGCCTCCACTCCGGCAAGGATTCCGGAAGGACTTCGGCGAACAGGACGCGGATGCCTTTTGCCGAAAGCCCTTCCAGCGCGCTGCGCAGGGGCGGATGCGCGTCGACCGGCGCGCTGACCCGCAGGATCCCGGCGAACTGCCCGGCCATGTGTGACATACGGCTTTCCAGCCAATTGCCACCGTGATCGGCAATGCATGCCGCGAGCTGCTCGACCACGCCTGGCTTGTCTGGCGCAGACACCGTGACGATAAGATGATCCACAAACGACTCCTTTTATCCGCAGCGAGTGAGGCCTGTTTAATACCACGCCCCATGGGTTGTGGGGGAGTATAGGCACGTCTGCCCGGCGCGCAGTGGCGTCACCGCTTCACGAATTTTTGTGTACGATCCTGATAATTATCTGGAACAATCTGCACGTTCTTTGAGAACATCCGACACCGCCGCGTGACCAAATGCCCAAGTCCGGTCGCTCGGTGCACATTCAGTCTGATTTTCATGCCGCAACTCATCATGTAGTATCGCATCGCGTTCACTACATAGATGTCGAATCCAGGCCTGATCCGATGTTCCTGCAAGGCCAAAACCTGTTTAAGCGCTTCATCTCAGGTGCCCGCCGCCCCGCCCAGCCGCCCGCAACGGCATGTTCTGGAAGGGCACGCAGCGACGTCGATGGCTTTAACAAGAAAGCGCTCATGATTGAAGCGCAGATAGCTGAGCAGAGTGAGGCAAGCAATGACTGAACACGTTCAAGTCGGTGGCCTGCGGGTCGCCAACGTCCTGCTGGATTTTGTGAACAACGAAGCCATTCCCGGAACCGGCCTCGACGCCGCTGCATTCTGGGCCGGTGCCGATGCGCTCATCCACGAGCTCGCACCCAAGAACAAAGCCCTGCTCGCTAAACGAGACGAATTCCAGGCGCGTATCGACGCCTGGCATCAGTCCAATGCCGGCAACGCCCACGATGCAGCCGCCTACAAGGCGTTCCTGCTGGAAATCGGCTATCTGCTGCCAGAAGCGGCGGACTTCCAGATCACCACGCAAAACGTCGACGAAGAAATCGCCCGCATGGCCGGCCCGCAGTTGGTGGTGCCTGTAATGAACGCGCGTTTCGCGCTCAATGCCTCGAATGCCCGCTGGGGCTCGCTGTATGACGCGCTGTACGGCACCGACGCCATCAGCGAAGCCGGCGGCGCGGAAAAGGGCAAAACCTACAACCGGGTCCGCGGCGACAAAGTCATCGCCTTCGCCCGAGCGTTTCTGGACGAAGCGGCTCCTCTGGCGGCGGGCTCCCACGTCGACTCCACCGGCTACAAGCTGGTCGATGGCATGTTGATCGTCAGCCTCAAGGGCGGCAGTAACACCGGCCTGCACGATGATGCCCAACTGATCGGTTTTCAGGGCGACGCATCGGCGCCGACTGCTTTGCTGTTCAAGCATAACGGCCTGCACTTTGAACTCCAGATCGACGCGGCGAGCCCGGTCGGCCAGACCGACCCGGCCGGTGTCAAAGACGTGCTGATGGAAGCGGCGCTGACCACCATCATGGATTGCGAAGACTCCATCGCGGCCGTGGACGCTGATGACAAGGTCGTGGTGTACCGCAACTGGCTGGGGCTGATGAAGGGCGATCTGTCCGAAGAAGTCTCCAAAGGCGGCACCCGTTTTACCCGTACGATGAACGCCGACCGCGTCTACACCTCGCCCACCGGCGAACCCGTCACGCTGCATGGCCGCTCGCTATTGTTCGTGCGCAACGTCGGCCACCTGATGACCATTGATGCGATCCTCGACAATCAGGGCAACGAAGTGCCGGAGGGCATTCTCGACGGCCTGCTGACCAGCCTCGCGGCCACTCACAACCTCAAGGGCAATACCTCCCGCGCCAACAGCCGCACGGGCTCGATGTACATCGTCAAACCGAAGATGCATGGCCCTGAGGAAGTGGCGTTCACCAACGAATTGTTCGGGCGCATCGAAGCGGTGCTGAACCTGCCGCGCAATACGCTTAAAGTCGGGATCATGGACGAAGAGCGTCGCACCACGATCAACCTCAAGGCCTGCATTCAGGCGGCGAGCGAACGTGTTGTGTTCATCAACACGGGTTTCCTGGACCGCACCGGCGACGAGATTCACACGTCCATGGAAGCAGGGCCTGTTGTACGCAAGGCACAGATGAAAGCGGAAAAGTGGATCGGCGCGTACGAAAATTCCAACGTGGATATCGGCTTGAAATGCGGCCTGCAAGGGCGCGCGCAGATCGGCAAAGGGATGTGGGCGATGCCTGACTTGATGGCCGCGATGCTCGAACAGAAAATCGCCCATCCACTGGCCGGCGCCAATACCGCGTGGGTGCCATCGCCCACTGCCGCTGCGCTGCACGCGTTGCACTACCACAAGGTCGATGTGTTCGCGCGTCAGGCTGAACTCGCCCAGCGCGCGCCGGCCTCGGTCGACGACATTTTGACCATCCCGCTGGCACCGAACACCGACTGGACGGCGGAAGAGATTCAGAACGAGCTGGACAACAACTCACAGGGCATCCTCGGGTATGTGGTGCGCTGGATCGATCAGGGCGTCGGCTGCTCGAAGGTGCCGGACATCAACGACATCGGCCTGATGGAGGACCGTGCCACGCTGCGGATTTCCAGCCAGCACATCGCCAACTGGCTGCGCCACGGCGTGGTCAGCGAGCAGCAGGTGCTGGAAAGTCTGAAGCGCATGGCGCCAGTAGTGGACCGTCAGAACGCAGGCGATGTGCTGTATCGCCCGCTCGCGCCGGACTTCGACAGCAACATCGCGTTTCAGGCAGCGGTTGAGCTGGTGATTGAGGGCACGCGGCAGCCCAATGGCTACACCGAGCCGGTGCTGCATCGTCGCCGTCGGGAGTTCAAGGCGAAACACGGGGCGTAACCAGCACCCAAACAAAAAGGCGGTGTCCACGTAAATGGACACCGCCTTTTTTATTGCACAACTTTCATTGCTTCAACGCAGCCCGAAGGCGGCGTTATCAGGCCATTTCCAGTTCCCGCTTCACCAGTCGCAACAGCTGCTTGGTGTTGATCGGCTTGAGCAGAAAATCCACCACGCTCAGGTGCATGGCATCGATGGCGTCGCGTACGTTGGCGTCGCCGGACACGATAATGATCGGCAACTCCGCACGGTCCGATTCGCGAACCCGACGGATCAGATCCAGCCCGTCGCACGGCGCCATGCGCAGATCGGTGATCAGCAGCGCAATGGACGGCCGGGTCTGCAGCAAGTGCATGGCGCTGGTGCCGCCGGCGGCGGTGATGCAGCTGATGTCATTGAGACTGAGAATTTCGGCCAGAACTTCCCGAGCATCCTTGTCGTCATCGACGATCAACACCCGTTGTGGCGATTGGGACGCAGGCGCGAGCATCACCTCATTGAGGGCTTCGCGCTCTTCATCACTCAAAATACTGTGATCGAACATACCCGTCTCATCTTCCTGTCGACTCCAATTCTGACAGCGCAAGCGATAGATACGCTGCACATCCTGTCGGCTTCATGCCGGGCCCTTGAGCCTCGCGCTAACTGCATCGCTGCGGTATTACACCTTGGTTCGATGCGATTCAACGCCTTCGCAGTCACCTAAGACTTACGTCCAATGGGCACTGCCCGATAAGCGGTCGACCATGGGGTCAATAAAAACAAGCGGTATCGGTCATGAGCAAAGCGGACGCTTTTACCCAGGCAGGCAAAACAGCCGTTCTGCAGAACATCCACGGCACGATGCAGTTCCTGCAAAAATTCCCGCCATTCAACCAGATGGAAAACGCCCACTTGGCCTACCTTGTGGAACAGTGTCACCTGCGTTTCTACGCTACAGACGAGAGCATCATCAAGCCTAGCGATGGGCCAGTAGAACATTTTTACATCGTCAAACAAGGCCGCGTAGTAGGCGAGCGCCCCCATTCGGCAAAAGGCGGCACCGAGACCACGTTCGAAATCACCACCGGCGAGTGCTTTCCCCTCGCAGCGCTGCTCGGCGAACGCGCCACGCGAACCGAGCATCTGGCGGCCGAAGACACCTTCTGCCTGCAGCTGAACAAGCAAGCCTTCATCAAGCTGTTCGGGCTCTCCAATGAGTTCCGCGACTTCGCTCTGCGCGGTGTCAGCAGCCTGCTCGATCAGGTGAATCAGCAAGTAAAGCAGAAGGCGGTGGAAACACTCGGCACGCAATACTCACTGAATACGCGACTGGGTGAACTGGCGATGCGTCACCCGGTGACCTGCTCCCCCGACACGCCGCTGCGGGAGGCCGTGCGCCAGATGGACGAGCAGCAGGTCGGCAGTATTGTCATCGTGGACGAGGCCAAGGCGCCGCTGGGGATTTTCACGCTGCGCGATCTGCGCCAGGTCGTCGCAAACGTCGATGCCGACTTCGGCGCGCCCATCGAGCGCAGCATGATTCAGGCGCCTTTTTACCTGACCCCGGACGCCAGCGCCTTCGATGCCGCCATTGCCATGACCCAGCGGCATATCGCCCACGTTTGTCTGGTCAAGGATCAGCGCCTGTGTGGCGTGGTCTCCGAGCGCGACCTGTTCTCGCTGCAGCGCGTGGACCTGGTGCATCTGGCGCGCACCATCCGCAGCGCGCCGCGCATCGATTCGCTGGCCAACCTGCGCGGCGACATCGTTCAACTGGTGGACCGCATGCTCGCCCACGGTGCCTCGTCCACGCAGATCACTCAGATCATCACGCTGCTCAACGACCACATGGTCTGTCGCGTCATCGAACTTACGCTGGAAGACAAAGGCGATCCCGGCATCGCTTTCAGCTGGCTTTGCTTTGGCAGCGAGGGCCGCCGCGAGCAGACGCTGTACACCGATCAGGACAACGGCATTCTGTTCGAAGCCAGGGACGCCGCCGAGGCCGCCGAGATTCGCGGCCGGTTGCTGCCCCTCGCCGAGCGGATCAATCAAAGCCTGGCCGTATGCGGATTCGCGCTGTGCAAGGGCGGGGTCATGGCGAGCAATCCGCAGCTGTGCCTGTCGCGCATCGAGTGGGCGCGGCGCTTCGGCTCGTTCATCCGCGAAGCCACGCCGGAGAACCTGCTGTCGTCTTCCATCTATTTCGATCTACGCGTGGTCTGGGGCGATGAAAGCGGCGGCGATCAATTGCGGCAGAGCATGCTTACCCAGGTGGCAGACAACGCGTTGTTCCAGCGCATGATGGCCGACAACGCCCTGCGTCAACGCCCGCCGGTGGGCCGTTTCAAGGATTTCGTGGTCGCCCGCAAAGGCAGTGAAAAAGATACGCTGGATCTAAAAACCCAAGGCCTGACGCCATTCGTCGACGGGGCGAGATTGCTGGCGCTGGCCAACGGCGTCGAGGCCAGCAACACCCTGGAAAGGCTGCGTCAGCTGGTGGCCAAAGAGGTTATCGACCCGCTGGACGGTGCGGCGTATGAAGAGGCCTACCACTTCATTCAGCAAACCCGCATGCAACAGCATCAGCAGCAGAACCGGCAAAACCTGCCCTACTCCAATCGCATCGACCCGGATGTGCTCAATCATTTGGACCGACGCATTCTGCGTGAGTCGTTCCGTCAGGCGCAGCGGCTGCAGACCAGCCTCACCGTGCGCTACCAACTGTAAGCGACTGATCATGAATTTGTTCCAATGGCTCAAGCGACCGAAACGCACCGTTGCTCCTGAGCTCACGCCTGAACAGCAACAGCGCCTGCGCGCCCTGCCCGACCCGGGCGCGTTGGATCAGAACACGCTGCGCCAGCAACGCTGGGTCGTGGTCGATCTTGAAACCAGTGGGCTGAATCTGCAGCGGGACGAAGTGCTGTCAATCGGCGCAGTGGTCATCGAAGACGGTGCGATCAATCTGGGGCAGCAATTCGAGCGCACGCTGATGCGCAGCGATCACAAACTCAGCCCAAGCGTGTTGATTCACGGGCTGGGGCCCAGCGCGATCGCCGCAGGGAGCGAGCCGGTGGACGCACTGCTGGATTTCATGGCGTTCGTGGGCGACAGCCCGCTGCTGGCGTTCCATGCGGCGTTCGACGAGCACATGCTGGGCCGCGCATTAAAGGAAAGCCTCGGCTATCGCCTGCTGCACCCTTTTATTGATGTCGCTCACATCGCGCCTTTCGTCTGCCCGAACGCGAATTTCCGTCAGGCAGGCCTGGACGACTGGACTCGATTCTTCGGGCTCCACGCCGAAGAGCGCCATCACGCCAGCGCCGATGCCTTGGTAACCGCCGAACTCGCGATGATCCTGTTCAGTCACGCCAAGCGACAAGGGATCGAAACCCCGGCACAGCTGGAGCAAGGCGTGGCGAAATGGCGACGGCAGCAGCAATCGCATTCGTTTTAGCGTTTCTCCTCTGGATCCCGTCTCGCCTCACAAATCCAATGGTCGATTCGTACGTCAACCGTTCGGCTTCTTCCTACAAGGACCAATTGCCAGCATTGGGCGGCTCTGACACAATCGCGAACAATTCTCGTTAGCCCCTTTGTTCTCCTCGGTGCGCTTGTGTCGTCACTTCAAAGTCCCCAGCAGCAGCTTGTCGGAACGCTCTATCGCGACCATCGCGGCTGGTTGCTGGGTTGGCTAAAACGCAACGTGGCCTGCCCCCATCGCGCCGAAGGCCTTAGCCAGGACACGTTCATTCGCTTGCTGGGCCGCGAGCAAATGCTTGAACCCCGCGAGCCCAGAGCCTTTCTGGTTTCGATCGCGAAGGGCTTGTTGTTCGACCACTTTCGTCGGGCCGCGCTGGAACAAGCGTATCTGGACGAGCTGATGCTGATTCCCGAAGGCGAACAACCTTCGCTTGAAGAACAGCAGCTGATTCTCGAAGACCTGAAAGCCATTGATCGCCTGTTGGGCAAGCTATCCAGCAAGGCGCGCGCCGCCTTTTTGTACAACCGCCTGGACGGCATGCCCCACGCGGAGATCGCCACGAAGCTCGGCGTCTCGGTGCCTCGCGTGCGTCAGTACCTCGCCCAGGGTTTGCGCCAGTGCTACATCGCGCTGTATGGCGAGCCAACATGAGCCGCCTGTCCACCCGACCTGTCTCTTCCCACGTGCTGGACGCCGCCATCGCCTGGCAACTGTGCCTGGACTGCGGCCGGGGCAGTGAGGTCGAGCGCGAAGAGTTCGCCAAGTGGTACGTCGCCAGCGACGAACATGCCCGCGCCTGGATGCAGTTGGGCATGGTCGATCAGCGTTTCGCCGGGACCACTGGCCCGGCACGTTCGGCGCTTTTGCGTTCCCGTGATGGCATGGGCTTGCGGTTGCGCAAGCTGGGCCGCGGGGTTGCAGGGGTCGCGCTGGCGCTGGGCTTGACGGTTTTTCTGGGGAATCGACTGCTGCCGGTGGATTACTGGCTGGCGGATCTGCGCACCGCCACCGGTGAGCAGCGCACCATTCGCCTGTCGGATAACACCCTGATCCGGCTCAACACTCACACCGCGCTGGACGTGCGATTCGACGCCACACAGCGACGGATCGTGCTTCAGGAAGGCGAAATCTTTGTGGAAACCGGGAGCCACAACGACACGCGTCCGTTCATCGTCGAAACCCCCGAAGGACAGATGCGCGCCCTGGGCACGCAGTTTCTGGTCAAGCGGCAGACTGACGGCACGCTGTTGAGCGTGCTGCAGTCAGCCGTCGCCGCTCATCCGCAGGCTTCCAGCCACGAACTGGTGCTGCACGAAGGGCAGCAGATGTTGATTCATCGCAACAGCCTCGGCCCCATGCTCGCCCTTGCGCCCGGCACCGGTGCCTGGATGCGCGGCATGCTGGTGGTCGACAACGCCCGCCTGGGAGACGTGGTCGCGGAGCTTGCCCGTTATCGTCAGGGCCATCTCGGCGTGGCGAAGGACGTCGCCGACCTGCGCATTACCGGCAGCTTTCCGCTGACCAACACGGATCTGGCGCTCAAGGCACTGACGCCCACGCTGCCGGTGCAGATCGAGGCGCGGACGCAGTGGTGGGTGACGGTGGTCGGCAGCGAGAAAAAGCCGGCGACTGCGCTGTAATTCGGGTGCCCTCGTGGATGCATGCGATCGCCTGGCCACAGAACTTGTGGGAGTGAGCTTGCTCGCGAAGAAGTCAGTACATCCGCTAAATCTTCCGTAGCTGAAACACCGTCTTCGCGAGCAAGCTCGCTCCCACATGGACCATATTTGATGCGCGAAAGCGCCGCTGTCTGGCAAAGGGTAACTTTCACCCAGGGTCATTGATCACGACCTACTTAGCGCCTGCGCAAATTATTTTCGCCCGGCCCTATCACTTTCCAGATCTCGTCCGGCACATAGGCATTGAGAACCATTTCCATCGAGGTGCCGTTCATGTCCCGCACGCTTCAAACCCTCCTGCGACCGAGTCTGCTGGCTATCGCCGTCGCCATTGCCGCACCGATGCTCAGTGCGCCGCTGATGGCCGCTTCCCAGGCTTCCAGCGTTCGCGCCTACGATCTGCCGGCCGCGCCGTTGTCCACGACGCTGACGCAGATCGCCAGTCAGGCAGGCCTGGCCCTGTCGCTGGATCCGGCACTGGCCGCGGGCCACACGTCGGCGCCGGTTCAGGGTCAATTCGACGCATCAGGCGCGATGGGCCAGGCGCTGCGTGGCACCGGCTTGCAATTGAATCTGACCACGGCAGGGACCTACACGCTGATGGCTGCGCCTGAAGGTGCGATGGCGTTACCGGCGACCAGCATTCAAGGCAGTCAGGAAAGTTTCGAAAGCGCGTGGGGGCCGGCGCAGGGATACGCCGCGAGTCGCACCGCAGCGGGCACCAAAACCGATACTGCACTGGTCGAAGCACCGCGCTCGATCTCGGTCGCGACCCGGCAGCAGATGCAGGATCGCGCGGTACAGAACATCGACGACGCCGTTCGCTACATGCCAGGCGTGGTCGCCAGCAGTTACGGCAGCGACAGCCGGGCCGAGTGGCTAAAAGTCCGCGGCTTTGAACCCACCCAGTTCCTCGACGGCCTGCCGCTGCCAAAAGGCGCCTACGTCATGCCGAAGATGGAGACGTGGGATCTGGAGCGCATCGCCCTCCTGCGTGGCCCGGCCTCTTCGGTTTACGGTCAGACCCCGCCGGGCGGCATGCTCGACATGGTCAGTCGTCGCCCCGAAGCGGAAGCCAGCCACGAAGTGCAGGTTCAGGTCGGTACTTACAACCGCAAGCAGATCAGCTTCGACAGCACCGGCAAGATCGACGACGCCGACAATTTCGAGTACCGCGTCAGCGGCGTCGTGCGTGACAGCGGCACCTCGGTGGACCACATCGACGACAAGCGCTACAACATCGCGCCGAGCCTGACCTGGAACATCGACCCGGACACCAAGCTGACGTTCCTCAGCCAGTTCAACCGCGACGATACCGGCATCACCAGCCAGTTCCTGCCGATTCAGGGCACCAAATACCCGTCGGCCGTGGGGCGCGTGAAGTACCACGAAAACCTCGGTGATCCGGACTGGGAGTTCTACGACAAAACCTATTACGCGCTGGGCTATGCGTTCGAGCATCGTCTGAATGACGTGTGGCAGTTCAAGCAGAACGTCCGCTACACCAAGAGTGACCTGTCCTTTCAGGGGATCACGGCAGGCGGTTATTTCGGTTCGGTGTCCGACGATGGCACCGTTGCTCGCGGCGCCAACGTCGTGAACGAGGACATTTCCCAGTTCGCGCTGGACAACAACCTGCAAGCCGACTTCGACACGGGCGCACTCAAACACACCTTGTTGCTGGGGCTCGACTACCAGCGCGTGAACCACAACTACAAGTGGCAGTACGGCAACGCGCCGACCAGCAACATCGCCAAGCCGATTTACGGGCAGGACTTCAGCAACGTCGATTACACCGCGTATCAGGATTACAACCAGAAAACCCAGGACGTCGGCATCTACATTCAGGACCAACTGGCCCTGGATAACTGGCGTCTGACCCTGGGCGGCCGGCAGGATCTGCTCAAGACCGAATCGAAGTTCTACAACACCGATCAGTCCGACGACCGCACCGACAGCGCGTTCACCGGCAACGCCGCGCTCAGCTATGTCTTCGATTCCGGCTTCACGCCGTACATTTCCTACGCCGAGTCTTTCCAGGCCGAACAAGGCGGCGCCAATGGCGTGGCATTCCAGCCGGGGACGGGCAAGCAGTACGAAGTGGGCCTCAAATACCAGCCGCCGGGCAGCAACATCCTCTTCACTGCAGCGGCTTATGATCTGACCCGCCGCGACATCGTGCTCAGTGACACACTCGGCGTGCAGCGTCCTCTGGGCGAGGCAAAAGTGCGCGGCTTCGAGCTTGAAGCGGTCGGCGATGTCACCGACAACCTGAAAGTGACGGCGTCCTACACATACGCCAACAGCAAGATGACCAAGGTCACCGACCCGCTGGACAAGAATCGTCCGCTGCCACTGACGCCGGAAAACCAGGCGGCGATCTGGGGTGATTACACCTGGCACAACGGCATGCTCGACGGTTTCGGCCTGGGCTTCGGCGCGCGCTACATTGGCGAGACCGACAATATCGCCATCGGCAGTTACGGCTTCGTCGCTGATTCCAACTACGGCCACAGCAACGCCTACACCGTCTACGACGCCGCCGTGCATTACGACCTTGGCCGCATGACCAACTCGCTCAAGGGTGTGAGCGTGTCGGTCAACGCCAACAACGTCTTCGACAAGGAATACATTTCAACCTGCGACGGCTTCTATTGCTACTACGGCGACCGTCGCACGGTGCTCGCGAGCGTAGACTACAAATGGTAATCGTTTAAACTCTCATTACCTGAAACAAGGGCCGCTCGCACACAGCGGCCTTTGTTGCTTTCGCTGACTCCGGATTTCCACATGAAAAGCCAAACCATCCGCCGCTGGTCTTTCATCCACACGTGGACCAGCCTGATCTGTACGGCATTCCTGCTGATGCTGGCGATCACTGGCTTGCCGCTGATCTTCAGTCACGAGATCGCTCACCTGACGGGCGACGCGCCGGAATTCAAGGAAATGCCCGCCGGCACGCCGCATCTGGACCTTGAACAACTGGTCCGCTCAGCCGAGGCCCATCGCCCCGGCGACGTGATGCAGTATTTCGGCTGGGACGACGATGACCCCAACGGCGTGTACGCCATCATGGGCAAGACTGCGGGCGGCGACCCGAACGAATCCCACAGTTTCATGCTCGACGCGCGCACCGGCGAGGCGATGGAAACGCCGAGCGCCAATGGCGGTTTCATGATGATCATGCTGCGCCTGCACGTGGACATGTACGCGGGGCTGCCGGGCAAGCTGTTGCTGGCATTCATGGGACTGCTGTTTGTCATGGCGATCGTGTCCGGCGTCGTGTTGTATGCGCCCTTCATGCGCCGGCTGGATTTCGCCACAGTGCGCCCGAATAAATCCAAGCGGGTGCGTTGGCTGGACCTGCACAACCTGATCGGCGTCGTCACGCTGACCTGGGCCGTGGTCGTCGGCCTGACTGGCGTGCTCAACGCCTGCGCCGATCTGGTGATCGCGCAATGGCGCACCGACGCGTTGATGACCATGATCGCGCCGTACAAGGACGCCCCGCCCCTGGCCGAACGCGCACCGGCGACCCGATTGATCGACATTTCCAAAGCCACTGTCCCCGGCGCCGAGCCGAGCTTCATTGCCTTTCCCGGCTCGCGCTTTTCCAGCGAGCATCACTACGCGGTCTTCATGAAAGGCGACACGCACCTGACGTCCCACCTGCTGACCCCTGTCCTGATCGACGCTCAGGACCTGCACGTCACCGCAACACTGGGACGCCCGTGGTACATGGACGCCCTGCTGCTGTCGCAACCGCTGCACTTCGGCGACTACGGCGGCATGCCGATGAAAATCCTCTGGGCCGCGCTGGATGTGCTGACGATCATCGTCCTCGGCAGTGGCTTGTACCTGTGGTGGGTTCGACGTCGCGCCACAGTCGCTGCGGCCAAGAACGTCGCAGTCGAGGCAGAAGTCGCATGACCCGGCACAAGAAGCATTCGGCGTTCTGGAAGACCTTCGGCACGCCCGGCTGGATCGCCCTGCTGACCGCAGTCGGCCTGTTCGCCGCGCTGCTCGGCGACGGCGCGTGGGATGTACTCGCCTGGGTGGGCATGGCCATTCCGACCTGGTACAGCTGCAAAGGATTGATGGCGCGCAAGCGGGTTTGATCCGCCGAACCCCGCTTCTGCATGATTGACATCGAACCGTACCCAATGAACCGGTTTGCTTTGACGATGGCAGGGGCGCGCGCATCCGCAGTAAAACATTGCATCCTGCCTGGCCTCCCTTGGTTATAAGTCGAACAAGTCCGTAAGAAACTTCCCTCGCAACAACACTAAGCGTCCTACACGCTCCGACTCCCACGCTGGCCTCCCCTGCGAGTCACCCTCCCGATAATCGATATTCCGCCCTGGCAGGGCATCCACACTATCCATCGGGAAGACCCACCATGGCGCTCGACGCATTTTTGAAGATTGAAGGCATTGCTGGCGAAGCACTGGATGAGCAGTGCAAAGACTGGATTGAAATCACCGGATATTCGTTCGGCACCTACCAGAGCGCGTCCGTTACAGCCAGCACGGCAGGCGGCGCGACTTCCGGGCGTACCACGCTCAGCAACCTGACGCTGACCAAGATGCTCGACAAGTCGAGCTGCAAACTGATGGCAGCCAACTGCGCCGGAGAGCACTTCAAGGAAGTGAAGCTTTCCGTACACCGTGCAGGGGGCGACAAAATGAAGTTCTACGAAATCATCCTTGAAGAAGTGATCATTGCCGAATACAACCAACTCGCCAACGACGGCATTCCCACCGAACTCATCCAGCTCAATTACGGCCGTATCCGCTCGACCTACACCCTGCAAAACAGAAACGACGGGCGCGCGGCCGGCAGCGTAACCGGCGGATGGGACAGGATCGGCAATAAGCAATATTGCTGAGCGAGGGACATGTCATGGACTTCGAACGTACCCAACATGTCGGCCATTACGGTGTCGTGTTTACGCTTATTCACTTCACCGTGCAGCCGGACGATGCCGCATCGTTGAGAACGATCAACCTACCGGAAATAACCAAGGGTCATTTTGAGGTCATCCGGTTGATTGAAGAAACCTACGAGCGAATGCTTGCACAGGGGCGGCCTTGCCGGATGGTGCTTGCGGTGTCTAATCGCCTGAGCCGGAATACTGCCGATCTATTAAATGATCAACGAGTGAGAGTGGGTGGCGCCATATCCTCGCTGAGCGGCAAAGCTGTTACAGAGGTGTTCGGTCCGATAGTAGGAGGGATGGCGGGTATGTTCTCAGGAGGGAAGGCCAAACAAGGAATTCCGACCTACCACGTCGGTGATGTAATAGTCAGTATCGACGCACAAGTTGCGGGAGGTATTGGCCCTCAGAGATCCTCGTCAGCATTGCTGCTTAAAAACAACGGTGATGGCTAGATGGCGTTTTATATCTCGTTAGTCATCGTCGCGGCTGCCATCTGGAGCGCCTGTCGAGTCACAAGACGATGGCGCTATCAGTGGGTGCTTGGCCTCGCCATCATCGTCTTTTGGTTTGCTTACGTCGTCCCTTGGGTCGTGAGAGCGGAAGCAATTGAAGATGAGCAGTTTCTTGATTATGAAATATTGCTCGAAGGCCTGCTCTATGTAGGGTTGGGATTACTGGGCGACAACTGGTGGCGTGACGACGAGCCAAAGTAGCGAATCGCATTGCCTCAACCCACCAACTGGCTTGTCCCACGCTCCTCCTCGCGCGGGGCAAGCACGTTCCGCCATCCTGGTCATCACATGACCTCCCGCCATTTACACATTCAGCAGGCCCGCGTTCTGCCTCCGAATCTCACGCCTCCATAGGCACTCGATCACCCCAAAACCCAGCCCCGCCGGTGACAATCCAGTTACATAAAGAAATACAATCGCGATTTACGGGTATTTCAATTGACAACAAAACGTGCGTTTGACTAAATCCAGTCATACGACGACGTATAACGATCGCCGCTAAATAAAAACAATACCCAGAGTGGACTCGATGAAAATCAAAGGCATCCGTTGGTGGATGGTCGCGCTGATAACCGGCGGGCTGATCGTCAACTATCTCGCGCGCAACACCCTCTCCGTCGCCGCTCCCACCATGATGAGCGAGCTGAACATTTCCACCGAACAGTACTCGCACGTCGTCATCGCGTGGCAGATGGGCTATGCCTTCATGCAGCCGGTTGCCGGCTACGTGATTGACGCCATCGGGACCAAAATCGGTTTTGCGGTTTTCGCCATTGCCTGGTCGATGGCGTGCGCATCGGCGGCCATGGCCACCGGCTGGCAGAGTCTGGCGTTCCTGCGCAGCTTGCTGGGCATCACTGAAGCCGCGGGTTTTCCTGCGGCGATCAAAGCGACCACTGAATGGTTTCCGGCCAAAGAGCGCTCGGTCGCCATCGGCTGGTTCAACATCGGCTCGTCGATTGGCGCGTTGCTGGCCCCTCCCCTCGTGGTCTGGGCGATCCTGCACAGCGGCTGGCAGATCGCGTTCGTCATCGTCGGCGGGCTGGGTCTGCTGTGGAGCGCAGGCTGGCTGTTCTTCTACAAGCACCCGCGCAATCAGCGTCTGCTGGGCGATGAGGAGCGCGATTACATTCTTGCCGGTCAGGAATCCCACCTGAAGGACGCGCCGACCAAGCATGCCAGCTGGAAGAAGATCGTCGGCACCCGCAATTTCTACGCAATCGCTTCGGCACGCATGCTGTCGGAGCCGGCCTGGCAGACGTTCAACGCGTGGATTCCGCTGTACCTGATGACCGAACGCCACATGAACATCAAGGAAATCGCGATGTTTGCCTGGCTGCCGTTTCTAGCCGCCGACATTGGCTGCGTGTTGGGCGGTTACCTGAGCCCGTTCTTTTACAAGCACTTCAACGTCTCGCTGCTGACGTCGCGCAAGATGGTGATGGTGTTCGGTTCGCTGTGCATGATCGGCCCTGGCTGCATCGGTCTGGTGGACAGCCCTTACGTCGCCATCGCGCTGCTGTGCGCTGGCGGTTTTGCGCACCAGACGCTGTCAGGCGCGTTGTACGCCATCACGTCGGACTCTTTCGGCAAGAACGAAGTGGGTACGGCAACCGGCCTGGGTGGCATGTTCGGGTTTCTGGGCGCGGCGCTGTTCACGCTGGTGCTCGGGATCATGGTCACCAAGGTTGGCTACAGCCCGCTGTTTGTGGCCCTGGCCGCTTTCGATCTCGTCGCCGCCACGATCATCTGGTTTGTCGCCAAGCCGCTGTTGACCGGCACACCTTCGGCGCAATCCGGAACGGCATCGGCAGACTCGGCAGACGGGGTCCCGACGGTCTGACATTCAGGTCCGGGCCGTCGCAAATCGGCCCGGCATATCATCCGGATATTGCACAGCGTCCTTGCCCTCACTAGTCTGGAGGGCCAGGTCGATCAGAGGAATATCCATGTCTGCGCCCAGCATGACGCTGCATTACAACGCCGCTTCACCCTTCGCGCGCAAGGTGCTGATCCTGCTTCATGAAACCGGACAGGCAAGCCGGGTCAGTCTCAAAGCGGTTGCGCTCACCCCCGTCAGCCCCGACGCCGAAGTCTGCCGCGACAATCCGTGCGGGAAGATTCCGGCGCTGTGCCTGGCTGACGACAACGTGATCCATGACAGCCGGGTCATTCTCGAATACCTGGATCAACAGCACGTCGGCAACCCTCTCATTCCCAAAGAAGGCTCGGCGCGCTGGCGGCGATTGACGCTCGCGTCACTGGCCGATGCCCTCATGGACGCTGCGCTGCTCATCCGGTACGAGACCTTCCTGCGGCCCGAGGAGAAACACTGGGCGGAATGGCTCGACGCCCAGCAAGAGAAAATCGCTCGCACGCTGGCCTACTTCGAAGCCGAAGCCGTCACTGAACTGAGTACGCATTTCGACGTGGCGTCGATCAGCGTGGCCTGTGCGCTGGGCTATCTGGATTTCCGCCAGCCAAATCTGGGCTGGCGCAGCAGCTACCCGCGATTGGCGAACTGGTATTACGAAGTCAGTCAGCGGCCATCGATGCTGGAAACCCAGCCGCCCGCCTGATTGCTTTCAAATCACAGGTATCAACGAGGTCGGATTCATTCGCGCGACGCGAATCGGTCCGCCTCGGTGAGGGCTGCGCCGTCGGACCGCGAAGGAATCGGCCTTCGTCGGTCCGCAGCCAGTTCGCTATCTCCACTGCAAGCCCGTGCCCGATCTGCTGGTCTTCGCGCAGTCCCACCCGACTACTCATGACTCGCCTCGACCACCAGCGCGGCAGGCTTTGCGGGACGTTGCGCCAGCGCATACCAGTCCAGCTTGCGCGTCAGCACCATGAACACGCCGAGGACACCGAACAGTAGCAACGCGCCCATCAGCAAGGCGTAGTCTTCGGCACCGAGCAGGCCGTAAAGCAATGCATACAGGATTCCCAGCGCCACGCCGAATGACAGTCCGTGACGAACGCTGCCCAGCACATGGCAGACGTAGAACCCGATGAGCGCCACACAGGCACTGGCCGATACCAGATACGCCAACGAGAAGCCCACATGTTCGGACAGCGACAACAACAGCAGATAGAACAACGCCAGCGACGCACCGACCAGAGCGTATTGCACCGGGTGGACCGCCAGCCCCTTGAGCACTTCGAACAGCAGGAAGCCCGCGAAGGTGAGCGTAATGAAGAGCAGCGCATATTTGATCGAGCGATCACTCTTGAGGTACTGGTCGACCGGCGATATGAAGCTCACGCCGAAACTGCGACCGGCGAACTCGGTACACACTTCGCTGGATGAACAGCGGTTGAGAATTTCCTGCAGATTGGTTGCGAAGAAAGAAGTCTGCCAGTTGGCGGTGAAGCCCTGCCCGGAAACGTCGCGACTGGCGGGCAGGTAGTTGCCGATGAAGCTCGGATGCGGCCAGTCAGCCGCCACCCGTACAACACTCGATTTGCCCACGGGCGTGATCTGCAACTGTCCAGTGCCCTGCAGACGCAGATCGAACGCGAAATTCAGGCGCTTCTGCTCGACGCCGGTTTCCAGCGGCAGCACGACGCTCACGCCCTCCCCCAACAGCGCCACGTCGGTACCCGGAACGAAGTCCAGTTGTTCGCCATTGAGATCAAGCTTCAGCGCACTTTCGATGCCACGAACATCTGTAATGCCGACAGCCAGAAAAGGGGCATCGAACCGGTAGTTCTCGAAATCATTGCCCAGGCCAAAGTGCTCGGGCAGCACGAACTGCCCGCTCAGCGTGTTATCGGCGTGATAAAGGCGAGCCTCGTAAATGCCGCGCGAACGCACTTCGGTCTGGACCTTGCCATCCAGTTCAAAGCGTTCGGGAAGGAAGTACAAGCGGCCCTTTTCCTCAACCGTTTCCTGATAGCGCTCGCGCGACTCCGCGTTGAGCTTCCAGATCCGGGTCAACTTGCGATACGGCACGATCAATAGCGGCCCGCTGATGTGCTGGCTGTAACTGGAGCTGCGCGCGATGTCTTCGACCACTTCGTCGCGCCTGCTCTGTCGATCCTGGATAAGGCCATTGATCATCATCAACGGGATCATCAGCGCCAGTATCAACAGACCGATCATTCCCACCTTGTAAATCGACATGCCCTTGTTCATCGAACTCTCCCGGTTTTTGATGGGGAGATTCTGAAAAGTCTGTGTGGAGCAGTCGTGGGGGAAGTGTGGAGATTGTGTGGAATGTTTCGGACGATGAAACCCTTGCCTCTCCAGGTCTACAACGTTAACGGACCGGCTTGTTTTATCGCAGCGTTACTCGCAGCTGCAACACCACCATCACCCCGCCTGCAACATTCCGTATCTGCATTTCCCCTCCATGCAACTGCATCACTTCTTCAACGAAGTTGAGCCCAAGGCCAGTGCTTTTGCGGCCACTGTCGGGCCTGGGCAAGGAATAGAAGCGCTCGCTCAGGCGAAGCAGTGCGTATTCGGGAATGGGGTCGGCGCTGTTGAAAAACAGCACGTTCACGCGCTCGCCCTCCCGCTCGGCGCTGAAGCGCAACGTGCCTCCGTCTGGCGTGAAGTCCAGCGCGTTGTCGAGCAAATTGGAGAACGCCTGGCGCAACAGAAAGCGCTCCCCAGTCACAAACACCTCAGCCGTAATCAGCCGTTCGACGATCAAACCCTTGCGCTCGATGCGCGCGGCCTGCGCCGCCAGCGTGTCCTCGACCAGCCCGGCAAGTGGCACCAGGACGCGCTCTTCCAGTCCCTGGCGTTGTTCGACCATGGCCAGATTCAGCAGCCGTTCGATCAACTGCTGGACGCGCGCGCTTTCGTTATCGATGTTGCTGACGAAGCGCTGCCGCTGATCGGCGGGCATGTCGCCCTGCAACAGCTCGGCAGCGCCGCGGATCGCAGCAAGGGGGCTTTTCAGTTCATGGGTGAGGGTGTGCACATAGCGCTCGACGTAGTCCTTGCCTTCCAGCTGTGTGCGCATGTGCTCGACGGCTGCAGACAACTGCGCCAGCTCGCCGCCTCGATACCGGGGCAGCTCGACGCGGCGCCCTTCGCTCACGGCCTGGGCGTATTCGGTCAATCGACGCAGCGCGCTGCTCACCCACCACGACAGCAACGCAGCGAACATCAACCCCAGAACGATCAGCCCCGCGCCGTAATACAGCAGACGCCGCTCTGTCCGGTCCACGTAAGGCTGCAGCGAGCTATTGGGTTTGGCCACGGTCACGACACCGATGATGCGGTCACCGTCGCGAATCGGCGCGCCCACGTGCATGACCGATGAGTTAGGGTCCTGAGGATCGCTGCGGGTCGAGCGCGCGCCATATTGGCCACGCAAGGTGAGAAACACATCATTCCAGCGTGAATAATCCTGCCCCACAGCTTCTCCGCTGGAGTCGAGCAAAACAATGCCGTGGGCGTCGGTCACATACACGCGGTTATTGACCTGATTCTTTGGCATGCCCCAGATCTTCGCGTCCGGCTGTCGCAACCCATAGGCCGTGAGCACTTGCGGGAAGCGGCTCTGGCTCAAGGTGCCCGCTTTAACGTCGGCCTGCAGCACCTCGGCAAGAAGATTCGCGGTGTCCACCAACGTCTCTTCCGTGGATTGCCGAACGCCGGGGCGCACCTCTTTCATCACCGTGTTGAGGACGAAATACCCCGTCAGGCCAATGAACAGCGCATAGACCAGAAAAATCCGCAGGCCCAGCCGCATCAGCTGTGATCCGGGCTGTAGCTGTAGCCGAGCCCGCGATGGGTCTGAATCGGCTCGGCCTCGGCGACGATCGCCCGCAACTTGGCGCGGACGCTTTTGATATGGCTGTCGATGCTGCGCTCGTAGCCGGCATCGCTGGCAACGCCGACCGCATCGAGTAACTGCTCTCGGCTAAACACCCGTCCTGGTTGCTCGAGCAGACAGCGCAACAGGCGAAATTCGTGACGCGTCAGGCTCATGGGCTGGCCGCGATAGCTGATCAGCACGCGCTGGGCATCCACCGAAAAATGGCCGGTGGGGGGATTGGCGTCGATTCGAGGCGCGATTCGTTTGAGGATGGCCTTGACCCGTGCAGTGACTTCACGCGGGCTGAACGGCTTGACGACGTAGTCATCCGCGCCGATTTCCAGCCCCACCACGCGATCAATTTCACCATCACGGGCGCTCAGAAACATCACCGGTACTTCGCTAAACCGACGCAGTTGTTTGCAGGCTTCGAAGCCGCTGATATCGGGCAGGCCGATGTCGAGGATGATGAGGTCGGCGGGCGTCTCGCGTTGCAGGTCGACGGCCGCCTGTCCCAGCGTTAGCCACGCAGTGGTGAAACCCTCGCCCTGCAGGGCATAGATGAGGGTATCGGCGATGGCGGCTTCATCTTCGACAATGAGAATGTGGGGCATGGCATCCGAGCACGTGGCGTAAAGCCGGAACGGTGCCGGATATCAGTCCCGCCCGTCAATCAGCACTCAGGCTTGTCCGCCGTATACCGACGGGCCGGGTTAACCGCCGCGCCGAATTCGCGCAGGGCCTTGGCGCCAATCAGTAAGGGATAGTTGAAGTGGCTGCGGTCGACGAGGTTGACCTCAACGGTGCGCTTGACGTTGCCCAGGCACAGTTCGAGGTCCACGACCGGGCGCTTGGTCGGGTCAGCCGGTTCTTCTTCATCGTCGCCTTCGGAACGGCCCTTGATTCGGCTGATGCGCGAAACCTTGTGCTCGTACACTTTGCTGTCGGCGTCTTTGGTCGCAAGACGGAAGCGCACCCAGTCATCGCCATCGCGCTTGAACAGTTCGATGTCCTTGGCCGACAGCGATGCGGTCAACGCGCCGGTGTCCATTTTGGCTTTGAACGTCTCGCCGATCTCCGAGACCTGAATGTATTCGTAACGACCGTACAACGTCGGTTCGGCAGCCATGACAGGCAACGCCAGCAAAGACATAAGCGCCAGAAGGGATTTCACGTCACATTTTCCTCGTGATGGATGAGCGGTCGGGCGTGCCCGGTTTAGACCATAACTTTGCCGATGGTTCGCGCCCGGAACTGCAGCACCGGGCAGTCGCGGTGCAGGCAATGGGAAGCGTACCGAAAACGGCGTGAAACATTCGTCGGTATCGCCGGGGATTTTGCGCCAGGCGCCCGGCCTGCTTATCATTGCGCGCCACCCTGTCGACCGCGAGTGCCTTATGCGTCACCTGCTCACCGGAATTGCCGTCACGTTGCTGCTTCTGCTCAATACGCTGGTGCTGATCGGCCCGCTGATGGTCTTTGCTCTGCTCAAGTTGGTGTTCCAGAGTGAGATGCGTGACAACTGCTCGGCGGCGGTGATGTGGATCGCCGAGACCTGGTGTGAGATCAACAAGCTGATTTTCAAAATTTGCCTGCCGACCCAGTGGGAAATCCGCGGCGACGAAGGCCTGCGTGGCGACACGTCCTACCTGGTCATCGGCAACCACCAGTCCTGGGTCGACATCCCGGCGCTGGTGCAGGCGCTGAATCGACGTACGCCGTTCTTCAAATTCTTCCTCAAGAAAGAGCTGATCTGGGTGCCGTTCCTGGGGCTGGCGTGGTGGGCGCTCGATTACCCGTTCATGAAGCGCTACACGAAAGCGTTTCTGGCCAGGCATCCCGAGCTCAAGGGTAAGGATCTGGAAATCACCCGCGAGGCGTGCGAACTGTTCAAACGTCAGCCGGTGACGGCGGTGAATTACCTGGAGGGGACGCGCTTTACCCCGGCCAAGAAAGCCGAGCAGGCTTCGCCCTATCGTTACTTGCTCAAGCCCAAGGCGGGCGGCGTCGCATTTGTGCTGGCGGCGATGGGTGAGCAACTGGACGCGGTGCTCGATGTGACGGTCGTGTATCCCAGCAAGCGCATCCCGGGGTTCTGGGACTTGCTATCAGGACGCGTGCCGCGGGTGATCGTCGACATCAAGACCCGCGAACTCGACCCTGCGCTGTGGCAGGGCGATTACGAGAATGACCCGGTGTTCCGCGTGTACGTGCAGGACTGGGTCAACAGGCTTTGGGAAGAGAAGGATGCGCGAATTGCCGAGTTACGCGGCCTGATTTCCTAGCACCACTTCTTGGCAACAAGCGCCCCTTTTGCAGGGGCGCGGCAACTCAATTACTTGGCGCCCCAGACGCCACTCAACGCCTGCAACGCCGAACCACCGGCGCCTTGCTGACCGAGGTATTGCAGAATCACCGGCACGAACTGGCTGACCATGCTGCTGTTCATGCCCAGCGCGCTGAACGCCTTGTTCACGTCGCCCATGCTCTGCACGTTGCCCAGTGCGCTATCCAGGGCAGAGTTGCTGCTCCCGGAATTACCCAACAGTCCGCCCAGACCACTTAGGCTACCAAGGGCTGATGTGCCGGCCAGCTGGTCGAGGCCTGGCACTGATTTGCTCAGTTGCGAATAGTCGTTGCCGGCGAGCTTGTTTTTGGCCAGCCCCAACAAGGCTCCAGTGCCGCCAACCGCTTGCTCCGGTGTGACGTTCAACTGGGTGCCCAGCGTGTTCAACAGCCCGGCTGCTTCAGGCGCGGCGGTTGCCTTTTGCTGGCCGCCGGTGGCATTGGCAACAGCATTGGCCGCGTCATTCAGATTGAAAGCGAAGACCGGCGTGGCTGCCAGCGCCATCAGGCTCGCCAGCGCAGCACCGCGTACGTTTTTCAGTGAAACTTTCATCGCAACAACCTCGTTTTCCGGGAGACCGGCCATGGCCGGGTAAACACGCGTTGGACCGCCCCTCGAAGGGAAGTTCCACGCAGGGCCTCAGGGTTTGCTGACATAAAACAACCGCTGCGGCTCGAAGGTCCGCGCCAACCGTTGATCTGCAGCCGTCGAACCCGCCTGCAGGAGCCGGTGGCGAATGAATGCCTTATCGAAATGCTCGCCGTTGTTAAGCTTCTCGCGCAGGCTGATCAAGCGCGTGCCGCCCTGATGATCGGCGCCGCGATAGAGCGGTTCACTGAAGAGGCGCACCTGGGAGTCGGGGCTACCCCCGGTGGATGTCAGCTGAACCTGGGTGATGATCGCGAAACCGGACAGCCAGGGCGACCAGAGCCGGGAAACGTCGGCCGCGAAACACTCACCCGGGGTGAAGTCCGCCTCGCAGTCCGCCAGCTCACGGTAGGTCGGCGCCACTCGCACATGCTGTCGGTAAGCAGCGCGGTATCCTGCCTCGCAGACCGGCGGGTCGACCCCGGCCCAGATGCAGGCATTCGGATTTTCAAAGAACATTTCCGAGGAAGCCCAGCCCGACGAAAAGGGCTCCAGGTGAGCGCTTGCCAACGTCGCCGGCAGCCAGAGCAGCGGCATTGCGACGAGGAAATGAATCGATGTTCTAACCCACCTGACAACCATGCATGACCCGCCACCTGAAAAAACCGGCCGGACAAATAGCACGGAGAAAAGGCAGCTGAAACAAGCAGGAACGCAATTCAAGCGCTCCTCAACCATTTTCAGAAACGCCCTACAAATGTCGGGTTAGAGCCCTACGTCGGACATAAAAAAAGCGACCCGAAGGTCGCCTTTTGTGAGCGTCAGAGGATCACGCGGCGCTGAACAGTTTGTGCGGATCGATGACGAATTTCTTCGGCACACCGGCATCGAACTCGCCATAACCGCGCGGGGCATCGTCGAGGCTGATGACTTCCACGCCCACTACATCGGCGATGTTGATGCGGTCCCACATGATGGCCTGCATCAGTTGACGGTTGTACTTCATGACCGGTGTCTGGCCGGTGTGGAAGCTGTGGGATTTCGCCCAGCCCAGGCCGAAACGAATGCTCAGCGCGCCCACCTTGGCGGCAGCGTCCACGGCGCCCGGGTCTTCCGTTACGTAAAGGCCGGGAATGCCGATCTTGCCAGCAACGCGAACCACGCCCATCAGCGAGTTGAGTACGGTGGCCGGTGCCTCGGCCTTGGCGCCCGTATGGCCATGACCGCGCGCTTCAAAGCCCACAGCGTCGACGGCGCAGTCCACTTCGGGCTCACCCAGCAGATCGGCGATTTGCTCGTGCAGCGGGGTGTCTTTGGACAGGTCGGCGATCTCAAAACCCTGCGCCTTGGCGTGCGCCAGACGCACCGGGTTGACGTCACCGACGATCACAACTGCAGCGCCCAGCAAGCGGGCCGAGGCAGCAGCGGCAAGCCCCACGGGACCGGCGCCGGCGATGTACACCGAGCTGCCCGGGCCAACGCCGGCAGTCACTGCGCCGTGGTAGCCGGTCGGCAGGATGTCGGAAAGGCAGGTCAGGTCGCGGATCTTCGACATCGCCTTGTCGCGATCGGGAAGCTTGAGCAGGTTGAAGTCGGCGTAGGGCACGAGCACGTATTCGGCCTGCCCGCCGGTCCAGTCGCCCATGTCGACGTAACCGTAGGCACCGCCGGCACGGGCCGGATTAACGGTCAGGCAGACGCCGGTGTGTTGTTCTTTGCAGGAGCGGCAACGGCCGCAGGCGACGTTGAACGGCACGGACACCAGATCGCCGATCTTGAGATTCTCGACGTCGCTGCCCTTCTCGATCACTTCACCGGTGATTTCGTGACCCAGTACGAGGCCAACCTGGGCCGTCGTTCGGCCACGCACCATGTGTTGATCGGAACCACAAATGTTGGTGGAAACCACGCGCAAGATCACCCCGTGCTCGATCTTCTTGCCGCGCGGGTCCTGCATCTTGGGATAGTCGATTTTCTGTACTTCGACCTTGCCTGCGCCGAGATACACCACACCACGATTACCAGACATGCCATCACCTCTTTATTTATTGTTGGATAGAGAGTGGATCGGGTTTCGAGCGGCAAGCTACAAGCCGCAAGAAGTGTGAACACCGCCTTTTCTTGCGGCTTGAAGCTTGAAGCTTGCAGCTACCACCTACAGCACCACCGTCCTGTTGGCGTTGAGAAACACCCGGCGCTCAATGTGGTAACCCACCGCGCGTGCCAGGGTCAGGCCTTCGATGTCGCGGCCCTTGGCGATCAGGTCTTCGGGGTAGTGACTGTGGTCGACCACTTCGACGCCCTGGGCGATGATCGGCCCTTCGTCGAGGTCGTTGTTGATGTAATGGGCCGTCGCGCCGACCAGTTTCACACCCTTGTTGTACGCCTGGTGATAAGGCTTGGCGCCCTTGAAGCCTGGCAGCAGCGAGTGATGAATATTGATCGCCTTGCCATCGAGCTTGCGGCACAGCTCCGGCGACAGCACCTGCATGTAGCGGGCAAGCACCACCAGTTCGGCGCCGGTGTCTTCGATCACCTTCATCACCCTGGCTTCCTGGGCCGGCTTGTCGTTGGGGTCGAGGGGGAAATGGTAGTAGGGAATGTCGTGCCAGCGCGCCAGTGGTTCGAGGTCCGGGTGATTGGAGACGACAGCAACCACGTCCATGGACAGCTGATTGATGCGCTGGCGGTAGAGCAGATCGTTCAGGCAGTGGTCGGCTTTGGAGACCATGATCACCACTTTCGGGCGGTAATTCGGGGCCGTGAGCTCGAAGATCATGCCGAAGGATTCGCCGCGCTCGGCCAGGCCGGCACGGAAAGACGACTCGTCAAATCCCTCCGGCTGGCGGAACTCGACGCGAATAAAGAAGCGGCTGGACAGCCGGTCGTCGAACGAATGGTGCTCGGTGACGTAGCAACCCTGCTCGAAGAGGTAACGCGTCACCGCGTCCACCGTGCCCAGCACGCTGGGGCAGTCGGCGGTCAGAATCCAGGTATCGGGGGCGCGGCTCATAGGTATTCCTTGATCGTTCCCACGCTCTGCGTGGGAATGCGGTTCAGGACGCTCCGCGTCCATTGTCGAGTGACGCGGAGCATCACAGGCGGCGTTCCTACGCTGAGCGTGGGAACGATCAGCACAGGTCGTGTCGTCAATCCGGAATCAGGCAGCGATGCCCAAACCATACTCCGCGCTCGCGTCCTGCAGCCACAGCCACCAGTAATCGGCAAAGCTGCGGCGGATCACCAGCTCCCAGGTCTCTTCACCGGTACGGCGGATCACCAGCTGCGATTTGGCGAACACCGTGCCGATGGCCTTCCCCACCGGGAAATTATTCGGGTGCACGTCATAGCTGGTGGACTTCATCAGCACTTCGCGGACCTTCGGGCCGGTCAGCTCCAGCAACGATTGCCCGCCGCTGACGTTGACGATAGCGATGTGCAAACCGGCAAGCGCCTCGCGCAGCTTCTGCTCGGCGGCGAATTCTTCACCGGTCGGCACGATGAGCAGCCACTCGTCCGGGCCCAGCCACTGGATTGAGCTATCGCCGCTGGAGACCAGCGCCAGCGCGCCCGGCAGTTCCATGCCCAGCGCCTTGTGCACGCCGGCCGCGAACGCCGGGTCGTGGCCATTGCCACGGATGGTCAGGTGGCCAAGCAGTTTTTTCTCCCGCAGCACGACGCCCGGATTGCTGCGGCCCTTGCCAATCAGGCTCTGAAGGTCAGCATGAAACAGCGGCGACTCGGCTTTGGCCTCGGTCGCTGGCCGCTGTTGGTAAACGTTGGCTGTGGTCATAGAGCACCTGTGTTGAATTCTGTTGTTTCAGTGAACACGTTCCCGTAGGAGTGAGCTTGCTCGCGATCGCGGTGTATCAGTCACCAGGTGTATGCCTGATCTCACGCCATCGCGAGCAAGCTCACTCCCACAGGGGTGTAAGCAAGCCAAGACTTACTCCACGTTCTGCTGATCACCCTTCGGATCGAAGAACACCGAGGACACAATCTCCGCCTCGATCACCGACCCATCCGCCAGCGGCGCAAACACTCGCTCACCCATGCGCTTCAGCCCGCCCTTCACCACACCCATCGCGAACGAATAGCCCAGCGAGTTCGCCGCATAACTCGACGTCACGTGGCCGACCATCTTCATCGGGATCGACTGCTTCGGATCGAACACCAGTTGCGCGCCTTCCGGCAGCCACTTGTTCGGATCAATTGGCTTAAGTCCGACGAGTTGCTTGCGATCTTCCCGCACGCAGTCCTCACGGTTCATGCCACGCTGGCCGATCCACGAGAACGGCTTGGTACGGCCGACACACCAGCCCATGTTCAAATCGTCCGGGGTCATCGAACCGTCGGTGTCCTGGCCGACGATGATGAAGCCCTTCTCGGCCCGCAGGACGTGCATGGTTTCAGTGCCGTACGGGGTCAGGTTGTACTGCTTGCCCGCTTCGGCGATTTTTTCCAGAACGCCCATGGCGTAGTCGGCCTGGATGTTCACCTCGTAGGAGAGCTCTCCGGTAAACGAAATCCGGAACACCCGCGCCGGTACTCCGCCCACCAGCCCTTCTTTCCAGGTCATGAACGGAAACGCTTCACGGCCCAGGTCGATGTCGGTCACTTCGCTGAGCAGCTTGCGGCTGTTCGGGCCCGACAGCGTCAGGGTCGCGTAGTGGTCGGTGACGGAGGTGAAGTACACCTTCAGGTCCGGCCATTCGGTCTGTTGATAAATTTCCAGCCACTGCAGCACGCGTGCGGCGCCGCCGGTTGTGGTGGTCATGATGAAGTGGTTGTCGGCGATGCAGGCGGTGACGCCGTCGTCGAAGACCATGCCGTCTTCCTTGCACATCAGGCCGTAACGCGCCTTGCCCACATCGAGCTTGGTCCAGGCGTTGGTGTAGATGCGGTTCAGAAACTCCCGGGCATCCGGGCCTTGGATGTCGATCTTGCCCAGCGTCGATGCGTCCAGCAGGCCGACGCTGTCGCGCACGGCCTTGCATTCGCGGCGCACGGCGGCGTGGATGTCTTCACCGGCTTTCGGGAAGTACCACGGACGTTTCCACTGCCCTACATCTTCGAATTCAGCGCCGTTCTTCACGTGCCAGGCGTGCAGCGCAGTGAAGCGCACAGGCTCGAAGACGTGACCGCAGTGACGCCCGGCAATGGCGCCGAAGGTCACCGGCGTGTAGTTCGGGCGGAACATGGTGGTGCCCATTTCCGGGATCGACACGTTCAGCGAGCGAGCCGCAATGGCCAGGCCGTTGACGTTGCCGAGCTTGCCCTGATCGGTACCGAAACCCAACGCGGTGTAGCGTTTGACGTGCTCGACGGACTCGAATCCCTCGCGGGTCGCCAGTTCGATGGCCGCCGCGGTGACGTCGTTCTGCAGGTCGACGAATTGCTTCGGCGCCCGCGCAGTGCCTTTTTCGTGCGGTACCTGGAACAGCGCCAAGGTCGGTTCTTCCACACGGCTCAGGGCTTTGGGCAGTACGCCTTCGACCGGTTTGAAACCGGCTTCACTGGCGGCACGAACACCGCCTTCAAAACCGTCGGCCAGCGAGTCGCCGAGGGCGTAAACGCCATTCACACCGCCGACGCAGACGCGTTTCTGCGGCGCGTCGCCCGGCACGAAGCCGAGGATGTCCTCGCGCCAGACCGGCTTGCCGCCGAGGTGCGAAGCCAGGTGAACGATCGGGCTGTAGCCACCGGAGCTGGCGACCAGATCGCAGTCGAGCCATTCGCCAGGGCTGGCGACCTTGTGGCCTTTGACGTCGATGGCGGCCACGCGGGCGGCACTGACACGCTTGCTGCCACGGGCTTCCACCACGGCGCTGCCGGTCAGGATCCGAATGCCTTTGGCGCGGGCTTCTTCCACTAACGCACCGCGCGGGTTGTGACGCGCGTCGGCAACGGCGACCACGTGCAGGCCGGCGTCAAGCCAGTCCAGCGCCACGCGATAGGCGTAATCGTTGTTGGTTGATAGCACCAGTTTCTTGCCCGGCGCCACGCCATAACGACGCACGTACGTAGAGACCGCGCCGGCCAGCATGTTGCCCGGCACATCGTTGTTGCCGTAAACCAGCGGACGCTCGTGGGTGCCGGTCGCCAGCACCACGCGCTTGGCGCGAACCCGGTGCATGCGCTGACGCACCTGGCCAATCGGCGCGCGATCGCCCAAGTGATCGGTCAGCCGCTCGTGAATGGTCAGGAAATTGTGGTCGTGATAGCCGTTCACCGTGGCGCGCGGCAGCAGGGTCACGTTGGGCAGGCCTTTGAGTTCGGCCACCACCGTCGCTACCCATTCCGCTGCCGGTTTACCGTCCAGACTTTCGCGGCTGTCCAGCAGGCTGCCGCCGAATTCTTCCTGCTCGTCCGCCAGGATGACCCGAGCACCGCTGCGCGCAGCGGCCAGTGCGGCGGCCAGACCTGCAGGGCCGGCGCCGACCACCAGCACATCGCAGTGCTGGTTCATGTTGTCGTAGGTGTCCGGATCCAGCTCGGTCGGCGAACGCCCGAGGCCCGCTGCTTTGCGGATGTACTTCTCGTAGGTCATCCAGAACGACTGCGGGTACATGAAGGTTTTGTAGTAGAAGCCCGGCGGCATCAGCTTGCCGCCGACCTTGCCGAGGATGCCCATCATGTCGGTGTTCACGCTCGGCCAACCGTTGGTGCTGGTCGCGACGAGGCCCGAGTAAAGCGCCTGTTGCGTGGCGCGCACGTTGGGGATCTGCGTGGCTTCGGTGGCGCCGATCTGCAGCACGGCATTCGGCTCTTCGGAACCTGCCGCAAAGATGCCGCGAGGACGGGAATACTTGAAGCTGCGACCAATGATGTCGACGCCGTTGGCAAGCAAGGCGGCGGCCAGGGTGTCGCCTTCGAAGCCTTGGTACGTCTGGCCATTGAAGTTGAAATTCAGGACCTTGCTGCGATCGATGCGGCCGCCGTTGGGCAGGCGATTGGACTGGCTCATACCTGATCCCCCTTTCTGATTGCGGGCGCCGGATTGACGAACTGCGGCTGCGTGCCGATCGGATAGGTTTCGAGAATTTCGTAGGTCACGGTGTCACGCGTGGTGTTGAAGTACTGACGGCAGCCCGCTGCGTGAATCCACAGTTCGTGGTGCAGACCGCGCGGGTTGTCGCGGAAGAACATGTAGTCGCCCCACTCCTCGTCTGTGCAGGCGGCCGGGTCCAGCGGACGCGGGATGTGAGCCTGACCGGAGACGTGGAATTCCTCTTCGGAGCGCAGTTCGCCACAGTGAGGACAGAAGATATGCAGCATGGGAAAAGTCCTCTGTTAGTGGGCTACGGCTGCAGCGCCGTGTTCGTCGATCAACGCGCCGTTGTGGAACCGGTCGATTGAGAAGGGTTTGGCCAGCGGGTGCATCTCGCCCTTGGCCAGGCTGGCGGCAAACACGTTGCCCGAGCCCGGGGTGGCCTTGAAGCCACCGGTGCCCCAACCGCAGTTGAAAAACATGTTCGGGACAGGCGTTTTGGAAATGATCGGGCAGGCGTCCGGCGTGGTGTCGACGATGCCGCCCCACTGGCGGTTCATGCGCACCCGCGAGAGCACCGGGAACATCTCGACGATGGCCTGAATGGTGTGTTCGATCACCGGGTAAGAGCCGCGCTGGCCGTAACCGACCCAGCTGTCGATGCCGGCACCAATCACCAGGTCGCCCTTGTCGGACTGGCTGATGTAACCGTGTACGGCGTTGGACATGATCACGCTGTCGATGATGGGCTTGATCGGCTCCGACACCAGCGCCTGCAACGGATGGGATTCCACCGGCAGACGGAAGCCAGCGAGCTTGGCCATGTGGCCGGAGTTGCCTGCCGTCACCACACCGACGCGTTTGGCGCCAATGAAGCCCTTGTTGGTTTCGACGCCGATGCACACGCCGTTTTCCTTGCGGAAGCCGGTCACTTCGGTCTGCTGAATCAAGTCCACGCCCAACGCATCAGCGGCACGGGCGTAGCCCCAGGCCACGGCGTCATGACGCGCGACACCGCCGCGACGCTGCACCGTTGCGCCGATGATCGGGTAACGGGTGTTTTTCGAGCAGTCGAGGTACGGAATTTCTTCAGCCACTTGCTTGCCGTTGAGCAGCTCGCCGTCGACACCGTTGAGGCGGTTGGCGCTGACGCGGCGCTCGGAATCACGCATGTCCTGCAGGGTGTGGCACAGGTTGTATACGCCGCGCTGGGAAAACATGACGTTGTAGTTGATGTCCTGGGACAGGCCTTCCCACAGTTTCATCGCGTGTTCGTACAAGTGCGCGGATTCGTCCCACAGGTAGTTGGAGCGCACGATGGTGGTGTTGCGTGCGGTATTACCGCCGCCCAGCCAACCTTTTTCGACCACGGCCACGTTGGTGATGCCGTGCTCTTTCGCCAGGTAATAGGCTGTCGCCAGACCGTGTCCGCCGCCGCCGACGATGACCACGTCGTAGACCTTTTTCGGGGTCGGCGTGCGCCACATGCGCTGCCAGTTTTCGTGGTGGCTGAGGGAGTGTTTGAAGAGGCCGAAGCCCGAGTAATGCTGCATGGTGCGACTCCTGACTCAGCGGTAAACCGGGAAATCGGCGCACAGCGCGGCGACCTGCTCGGCGACATTGGCCTCGACATCGGCGTCGCCGAGATTGTCGAGAATGTCGCAGATCCAGCCGGCCAGCGTGATGCACTGGGTAACTTTGAAACCGCGCGTGGTCACCGCAGGGGTGCCGATGCGCAGGCCCGACGTCACGAACGGCGATTGCGGATCGTTCGGGACGGCGTTCTTGTTGACGGTGATGTGCGCTCGACCCAGCGCCGCGTCGGCGTCTTTCCCGGTCAGGCCCTGACGAATCAGGCTGACGAGGAACAGGTGATTGTCGGTCCCGCCCGACACGACGTCGTAACCGCGATCAATGAACACCTGCGCCATGGCCTGGGCGTTATCAATCACTTGCTGTTGATAGGCTTTGAAACCGGGCTCCATGGCTTCCTTGAAGCACACGGCCTTGCCGGCAATCACGTGCATCAGCGGGCCGCCCTGGGCACCCGGGAACACGGCGGAATTGAGCTTCTTCTCGATCTCTTCGTTCGCCTTGGCCAGGATCAACCCGCCACGGGGGCCGCGCAGGGTTTTGTGCGTGGTGGTGGTCACCACATCGGCGTACGGCAGCGGGTTCGGGTACAAACCGGCAGCGACCAGACCGGCCACGTGAGCCATGTCCACAAACAGCAGCGCGCCCACTTTGTCGGCGATCTCACGAAAGCGCGGGAAATCCAGGGTTTTGGAGTAGGCCGAGAATCCGGCCACGATCATCTTCGGTTTGTGCTCGACGGCCAGTCGCTCGACTTCGTCGTAATCGATCATGCCGGTGGCAACGTCGATGCCGTATTGAACGGCGTTGTACAGCTTGCCCGAGGACGACACTTTGGCGCCGTGGGTCAGGTGACCGCCATGGGCCAGGCTCATCCCCAGCAATGTGTCGCCCGCTTGCAGCAGCGCCAGGTAAACCGCGCTGTTGGCCGACGAACCGGAGTGCGGCTGGACGTTGGCGTAGTCGGCACCAAACAGCAGCTTGGCGCGATCGATCGCCAGTTGCTCGACCTTGTCGACGTGCTCGCAACCGCCGTAGTAACGCTTGCCGGGATAACCCTCGGCGTATTTGTTGGTCAGGCCGCTGCCCTGGGCCTGCATCACGCGCTTACTGGTGTAGTTCTCCGAGGCGATCAGCTCGATGTGGTCTTCCTGACGCTGCTCCTCGGCACTGATTGCCGCCAACAGTGCATCGTCATAACCCTGGATCTGGTCTTGCTTGCTGAACATCGCGGTTCTCCCAGCGGCGGCGCGGCGCCTGAATGATCGACAGGGCCTTGAACTGCCCTTTGGCCACGATGGTATGGCTGACGCTGACAGCCCAGATGCCTGCGCGCGCCACACAAAGGCGCGTTTACGACATGGGTTAACGGGGAGCGGGATTTGCGCGGCTCTGCGCGCCGCAGACTGTCGGTCCTGAGCCCGCCGCGAATCCTCGGCACGCCGCAACACCTCAGCCCAATGGGCACGGGGACTGTCAAAACTGACAGTATTCAAATAGCAATGACGGGCTTACTTTTGAGCCAACGGAACGGCTGACAGCCACTCACTCAAGGGAATGATCATGGGCACAATCGCAAGGTCGCATACGCTAACTCCGCAGTTATGGAAAAAGCTAAGGGGGAAAAACGTCTGTCGGCAGGGACCCGCTACGGAGCTGCTGCTCTTTCTGACTCAAGGCGTGTTTCATACGGTGGATATAGAAGGCTCGGTCAAACTGAGGATTATTCGGGAACTGAGCGAGTCTGAGGCGCTGCTTGCCGTCTACGTCGAAGATTCGGATGTAGTTCTTTCGTCCACTGTTTCAGTGAGTGACGCCAGGCTTTATGCCACCCCCCAAGACATCGTTCACCAGGACGGCGGTTACTATTCGGTCATTCTCAAGATCATTTCCTATCCGAACGCTGAGCTGGTCGCCGACATCTATCTATGGGAAATACCACCCATCGCGGCACCGCAGTCTGTCGAATCGGATCTTGCGCTGTACCTTCCCAAAGGCTCGACTTTTCACGCAAGCCCCTCTGAAGAAGACATTGTGATGGACAGGACTTTCAGAGTGTCTGAAGACCGCCAAGTCTCGGTCAACATTCGCACCGTTGAAGGGCGCAGCTACTCAACAACCGTCACGGAAGCCGAAGCAATCCGATGTGCCGCGCCCGGTGATTACTATGTAGAAAGCGGATCCAACGAGCTGTCGATCGTCTATGGCATCACCACTCGTCCCGAATCAGCGTCATCGCCGATCCTCAAGCGTATGCCGCTGCCGGATGTGCCGAGGTCAGGTCATGACCTCGGCAAATGAGTGACGACATTCAGGCTTTTTGCGTAACCAATCCGTCAGCCCGGAACATGCTGCGAATACCCCGCACGGCCTGACGGATGCGATCCTGATTCTCGATCAGCGCAAAGCGAACGTGGTCATCGCCATATTCACCAAAACCGACACCAGGCGAAACGCAGACTTTGGCCTCGGCGAGCAGTTTCTTGGCGAATTCCAGCGATCCCAAGTGTGCGTAAGCCTCGGGTATCTTGGCCCAGACGTACATCGACGCTTTCGGGTTTTCGACCATCCAGCCCAGTTCGTGCAGGCCTTTAACCAGCACGTTACGGCGCTGGCGGTACTGCTCGGCGATGTCGAGCACGCATTGCTGATCACCTTCCAGCGCGGCGATGGCGGCCACTTGCAGCGGCGTGAACGTGCCGTAGTCGTGGTAGCTCTTGATCCGCGCCAGGGCGTTGACCAGCTCGGGGTTGCCGACCATGAAGCCGATGCGCCAGCCCGCCATGTTGTAACTCTTGGACAGGGTGAAGAATTCGACGGCGATGTCCTTGGCGCCCGGCACCTGCATGATCGACGGAGCTTTCCAGCCGTCGTAGACGATGTCGGCGTAGGCCAGGTCGTGAACCACCAGCACGTCGTACTGTTTGGCGAGGGCAACGACGCGCTCAAAGAAATCCAGCTCGACACATTGGGCGGTCGGGTTGGACGGGAAACCCAGGATCATCATCTTCGGCTTGGGGATCGAGCCGCGAATGGCTTTTTCCAGTTCAGCGAAAAAGTCCACGCCTGGCACCAGTGGCACGGAGCGCACCTGAGCGCCGGCGATAACGGCACCATAGATGTGAATCGGGTAACTGGGGTTCGGCACCAGAACCGTGTCGCCCTGATCCAGCGTAGCGAGCATCAAATGCGCCAGGCCCTCTTTGGAGCCGATGGTGACGATAGCCTCGTCTTCGGGATCGATGTCCACGTCGTAGCGTTTTTTGTACCAGCTGGAAATCGCCCGACGCAGACGCGGGATGCCACGCGAAGTCGAGTAGCCGTGAGTGTCTTCACGTTGGGCGACGGTGACCAGTTTCTCGACAATGTGCGGCGGCGTTGCCCCATCGGGGTTGCCCATGCTCAGGTCGATGATGTCCTCACCACGACGACGCGCAGCCATTTTCAGCTCGGCGGTGATGTTGAACACGTAAGGGGGGAGTCGATCGATGCGCGCAAAACGGCGCGGCGAACCTTGGTCTGCCATGGAAACCTCTGAAGACGTAAGCGCCCGGAACCGTCCGAGCGACGCTGGCCACTGCGGTGGCCTGAGGCGGAAGATACGGGCGGGGACGACGGTTTGTCTACAGCGAAACCGCGAAATCGACGGCGCTCACACAGGCCTCTTCCCGGCTGAAGCCGTTCCCACGGAAGATATGCGCGCGATCGTTAGGACCGGCTTTAGCCGGGAGGGCGTCGGAGGTCACAACGCAAAACCAAGGGCGCACACGCTGAGTACCTGTCTGCCACATCACCGTCATTCAATGAGCTGCCGTACCCCGAACAGCAGCAAAAAATGCACTGGATAAATCAGGTACGCCCACCGCCGCATCGGCCACACTCCGAATGCCGGGCGCCCGCGCAGAATCGCTAACCCCAACAGTGGCGCCAGCAAACAGGCCACCAGCGCGCCGATGGAAATCGGGTCGCCCCATAGCATGCCGTCGATAATCTTCGGCCACTCGTTGCTCAATAAACAGACGATCCCCGGCACAATCGCCAGCCATATGGAAGTGCGCAGCACGAGCACAAACGCCAGAGGCAGCAACACCCCGTACATGCCGAACATCAATTGCGACCCAAACAGAACACCCATCGCCAGGGCAGCGATACCCAAGACCCTCGCCGGCCATGAGCGACTCAATCCACCCTGCGCGACCAGCAAACCCAAAGCCAGCGTAGGCAGCACATTGAGCGTGGTGACCTCACCGGCCATGTAAATCCGGTATGGCAGCTCCGCGACCACGGAAAACACCGCCAGCCACGTCAGGTATTTCCACTTGATCGAAGCCTCCACATCGTGCCGGCCAGTGCGTACGACGTTGACCGCGATCGCCAGGCAAAACCACGGGAACGCCAGACGCCCCGGCACGTACAGCCAATTGGCGTGCCAGCCGACATAGCGCAGGTGATCCATCACCATGCTTAGCATCGCCAGCCACTTGAGCAGGTCCAGCGCGCGATTCCGCCCGGGTGTGGTCATTGATTTCGGTTCGCTCATATTGCTTCGCTGTCTGGCTGAATTTTCTGACGCAAGAATGCATGACCAAACCGATCAACTTTGGTTACAGTCGCAGCCTTCGATTACAGGGAAGCGGCCATGTCAGACCAAAGCCAGCAGTTTGCCAGCGACAACTATTCGGGAATCTGCCCGGAAGCGTGGGCGGCCATGGAGCAAGCCAACCACGGACACCAGCGTGCCTATGGCGACGACCAGTGGACCGCGCGCGCGGCCGATCAATTCCGTCAGTTGTTCGAAACAGACTGCGAGGTGTTTTTCGCCTTCAACGGCACGGCGGCCAACTCCCTGGCACTGTCATCGCTCTGCCAGAGTTACCACAGCGTCATCTGCTCGGAAACCGCCCACGTCGAAACGGACGAATGCGGCGCACCGGAATTCTTCTCCAACGGCTCCAAACTGCTGACCGCACGCAGCGAGAACGGCAAGCTGACGCCTGATTCCATCCGGGAAGTCGCGCTCAAACGCGCCGATATCCACTATCCAAAACCCCGCGTCGTCACGCTGACCCAGGCCACGGAAGTGGGCAGTGTGTATCAGCCGGAAGAGCTCAAAGCCATCAGCGAGACCTGCAAGGAGCTGGGCCTGAACCTGCACATGGACGGCGCCCGCTTTGCCAATGCCTGTGCGTTTCTCGGTTGCTCGCCTGCCGAGCTGACCTGGAAGGCTGGCGTTGACGTACTGTGCTTCGGCGGCACCAAAAACGGCATGGCAGTGGGCGAGGCGATTCTGTTCTTCAACCACAAGCTCGCTGAAGACTTCGACTACCGCTGCAAGCAGGCCGGTCAACTGGCCTCGAAGATGCGCTTCTTGTCAGCGCCTTGGGTGGGTTTGCTGGAAAACGACGCCTGGCTCAAGCACGCACGCCACGCCAACAGCTGCGCACAGTTGCTGGCGGATCTGGTGAAAGATATTCCGGGCGTTGAATTAATGTTTCCGGTGCAGGCCAACGGCGTGTTCCTGCAACTGTCGGAAGCGGCCATTGCTGCGTTGACCGCGAGGGGCTGGCGCTTCTACACCTTCATCGGCAATGGCGGCGCGCGCTTCATGTGCTCGTGGGACACCGAAGAGGCCCGAGTGCGGGAACTGGCAGCGGACATTCGGTTGGTGATGGGGAGCTGAAAGCGGCTTACTCTTCACTGGTAGGTGCAGCCCATCCGCAGCCTGCAGATGGACTGAACCGGTGCCTCACCCCTGAGCAATAACCTTCTCGATCACCTCGACCGTAGCGCTGACCTTGTCTTCATAACGGCTAAGCGCTTCGGCGTGTTGCTGCTTGAGTTCGATCTGCTTCGAGCACAGATTCAGCGCCGCCAGCACCAGCAGACGATCGCCGATCAGCGTCGGGTAACTGCGCTTGGTTTCGAACAATGCCGATTTCAGCATCGACACGGCATCCATCAGGGTCTGCTCTTGGCCGGCAGGTGCCTTGATCGTGTAGTCGTTGCCAAGGATGGAAATAACCTTGGCGCCGTCCTGATCCGTGATCATGCGTCAACCGCGCTGGCACTGGTGGCGCGGTCAACCAGCGCCTGAATGCGCGCAGCCGTCGCACCCTGTTTCTCTTCTTGCTCCATCAGACTCAACTGCAGACTGTCGTTGTCATCCCTGGCTTGCTTCAACTCTTCGGCGAGTCGCGCGTTCGTGTTCTGCAGCTCCTGATTGTGCTGTACCAGGTCACTGACGAGCTTTTCCAACTGGCTTAGGGATGCTTCCAACATTTTGATATCTCAGGCAAATTTCAAAGGGCGCGTACGATAAAGAAAAGTCACTTTAGCTACCAGTGAAATCAGGGCATCCAAGCCGCTACACCGACCAACAAGCATCTCTACCACTCTATTCCGCAAACGCATAACGGCCCTGATTGACTACGTTTTTACGGTCTTGTTCCTGCTGTTCGTCAGATCACCCGGCTGCGACATAACCGCACAGCGTAGACCAGTGGCATCAAGTCCCCACAGGGCCGACCGATAACCCATGCATCTCTGACACTTCTATCTCTCGCCTCGCATGGATCGCGGCCGCCCTGGAACCGTAATGTCCCTACGTAATTTGAATATAGCGCCCCGCGCTTTTCTCGGATTTGCCGTCATCGGCCTCCTGATGCTGATTCTGGGCGTGTTCGCTCTGTCGCAAATGAACAAAATCAACAACGCCAACGTTGCCATGGCCAGCAAAAGCATGCCGAGCATCAAGGCGCTGGATAAATTGACCGAGGGCAGCATTCGCCTGCGTGTTCTGTCCTATCGCCTAATGCTCAACCGCGACCCCGACACGCTGCAGAAAACCACTGAATTGTTTGCCATGCGCAACAAGCAGATCGACGACGCCCGGACAATCTACGCCAAGATGATTTCCGCGCCCGAAGAGCAGTCGGCCTACGACCAGTACGTCAAGTTGCTCAACGACTACCGCCAGCTTGAAAGCCGTATGAAGACGCTGAGTCAGGCCAACGATATGACCGAGCTGACCCGTTTGCTCAGCGCCGATCTGCAGACCAACTCAGACCAGATGAACGTGGTGCTCGCCAAGCTGATTGAGATGAATACCCAACAGGTCAATGAAGCCAGTGCGACGGCCACTCAACAGTATTCGACCGCGTTCACGATGGTCGTCACGCTGCTTATCATTGCCACTGTGCTGACCGTGTTGTTCGCCTGGTTGCTCACCAACAGCATCACCCGACCTATCGCTTCGGCACTGAACGCCGCTGAAGACATTGCCGAAGGCGATCTGACGCGCACCATCAACGTGGACGGAACCGACGAAGCAGGCCGTTTGCTGGCCGCGATGCTGAAGATGCAGTCCAAGTTGCGCGACACCCTGCAGCGTATTTCCGGTTCAGCGACCCAGCTCGCTTCGGCCGCCGAAGAGCTGAACGCTGTCACCGACGAAAGCGCGCGCGGCCTCTCCAAGCAAAACGACGAAATCGAACAGGCCGCCACTGCGGTTAACCAAATGACCAGCGCCGTGGAAGAAGTCGCACGCAACGCTGTGAGCACCTCGGAAGCGTCGAAGAACGCTACGACGTCCGCCAGCGATGGCCGTGATCTGGTGCAGGAAACCGTCACCGCCATCGAACGCATGAGCACTGACGTGCAAAGCACATCCACGCTGATCGGCAATCTGGCGGACGAGTCCCGTGACATCGGCAAGGTGCTGGATGTGATTCGCGGCCTGGCGGATCAGACCAACCTGCTGGCCCTCAACGCCGCCATCGAAGCTGCCCGCGCGGGTGAAGCCGGTCGCGGATTTGCGGTGGTCGCCGACGAAGTTCGCGCCCTCGCCCACCGCACCCAGCAATCGACCAGCGAAATCGAGCGTATGATCGGCAGCATTCAGGGCGGCACCGAACAGGCCGTGAACTCCATGCGCAGCAGCACCGAGCGTGCGGAATCCACCCTGAACATCGCCAAAGGCGCCGGCCTTGCGCTGGACACCATTAACAGCGCCGTTGTGGAAATCAACGAACGCAACCTGGTCATCGCCAGCGCGGCGGAAGAGCAGGCCCAAGTCGCACGGGAAGTGGACCGCAACCTGGTCAACATCCGCGACCTGTCGACTCAGTCCGCCACCGGCGCCAATCAGACCAGCGCAGCGAGCAACGAGCTGTCGCGTCTGGCTGTGGATTTGAACGGGATGGTTGCGCGCTTCAAAGTTTAAAAGACGTTACAGAGCCGACTCGAAACCGGGTCGGCTCATCAAGACGCGGGGAGAGTTCGACGCCCGCGTCAGACCTCAATACTCAATCCGCACATCCCCCTTCGGCACGCTGCAGCACGCCAGGATGTAGCCTTCGTCCACGTCGTCATCGGTGATGCCGCCGTTGTGCTCCATCTCGACCTCCCCGCTCAGTTTCATCACCTTGCACGTCCCGCAGATGCCCATCCCGCACGCTTTGGGAATCATCAGGCCGAGCTTGGCAGCCGCTGCATGGACGGTTTCCCCAGGTGCTACGCGGATGCTCTTGCCGGTATCAGTGAATTCAACCTGATTTAATTCAGCAACATCCAGATCCGGCGCATCGGCGGCCTGTTCGGCGTGCTCCACGGCGTCGGCGCGGGCTTCCGGTGGCGTCGCTCCGAAGGATTCTTCGTGGTACTGCGCCATGTTGAAACCGTTGGCTTCAAGCAACCGCTTCACCGCACTCATGTACGGCGTCGGTCCGCAGCAGAACACTTCCCGCTCCATGAAATCCGGTGCCATCAGTTCGAGCATCTTCTGATTCAGATAACCGCGATAACCCGCCCACGGCTCACCCAGCCCGTGCTTTTCACAAACGATGTGCAGGGCGAAGTTATTGATTCGCGACGCCATCTGTTCCAGCTCGCGGTGGTAGATGATGTCCTTGGGCGAGCGCGAACTGTGCACGAAGACCATGTCGACGTTGGCGTTGGTGTCGTAGTACCAGCGCGCCATGGACATGACCGGCGTGATGCCGACGCCGCCGCTGAGGTAGAGGATTTTCGGATTGGGGAAGTCGATGGCGTTGAACAGACCCACCGGGCCGTGCACCGCCAGCTCCTGACCTTCGTGCAACGTGTCATGCAGCCAGTTTGAAACCTTGCCGCCGGGCACGCGCTTGATGGTAATGGAGAAGCTGTACGGCACCGAGGGTGAACTGGAGATGGTGTACGAGCGCATGATCGGCGCGCCGTCGATTTCCAGCTCCAGGGTGACGAACTGGCCGGGCTTGAAGAAGAACAGAATCGGCTGATCGGCCATGAAGCAGAACGTGCGCACGTCCCAGGTTTCCTGGATCACTTTGACGACCCGCACCAGATGGCGGCCGTTGGCCCACGTCTGGGTATTGACCGGGCTGAGGAAACTCTGGGACATACTCACTCTCCACGGCCGACGGTCGGCCTCTTATGGTGGCGATTCTGCGTAACGCGCGAGCCGCCTATTTACCTATCAGCGACATTCACATACTTATGGCGACCAGCCCCGGTCTATAGGGGTCGGGCCGTCGGAAACGGATTCGGCCATGTCGCCCATGGATAAGGTTCAGGTCGCGCCCGGCTCCACACTCGCCATCAATTCATTACAGATTCTTTATCCATCGGCCTGAGCGTCAGAAATCACTGCCGCCTCGCGTGCTTCGCTACACACCCACCGTATCAGCCACATTCGTAGACTGCGCAAAGCGCGGCCTGAGGACTTGAAAGATGGACGTCACCGCAACTCTGAGCTTGGGCGATCCGCTGGAACCTGCGCGCAAGGCGACTGCCGAGATGCTGCATACCCGAGAGCGGACTTACTCGCTGCCGCAGCCTTTCTACAGCGATGAGCGGCTGTTTGAAATCGACATGCAGGAAATCTTTCAGAAAGAGTGGCTGATCGCGGGCATGACCTGCGAAGTGCCGGCGAAGGGCAACTTCCTCACCCTTCAAATTGGCAAGAACCCGATCCTGGTCGTGCGCGCGCCGGACGGATCGATCAATGCATTCCATAACGTCTGCCGCCACCGCGGCTCTCGCCTGTGCACCAAGGAAAAAGGCAAGGTCGCCAAGCTGGTTTGCCCTTACCACCAGTGGACGTACGAACTCGACGGTCGCCTGCTGTACGCGGGGACCGAGATGGGTGCGGACTTCGACATGAAGCAGTTCGGCCTCAAGCCGGTGCACTGCAAGGTCGCGGGCGGGTACATCTTCATCAGCATGGCGAGCAATCCACCTGCCATCGACGCGTTCCTGCAGACGCTGAACCACTACATGGAACCGTACGACATGGAAAACACCAAGGTGGCGGTGCAAACCACCTTGATTGAAAAAGCCAACTGGAAGCTGGTGCTGGAAAACAACCGCGAGTGCTACCACTGCAATGCGTCGCACCCCGAACTGCTGAACACCTTGCTGGAGTGGGACGACGTCACTGACCCGCGCGCCGACCAGGCCTTCAAGGACCACGTTGCTGCATCCGCCGCCGCCTGGGAAGCGGAAAAGATTCCCTTCGCCCACGCCAGCTTTGGCCTGCGCAACCGCATCGTGCGCATGCCGCTGCTCAAAGGCACTGTTTCGATGACGATGGACGGCAAGCAGGGCAGCAAAAAACTGATGGGCCGCATCCAGAACCCGGACCTGGGCTCGATGCGCATCCTGCACCTGCCTCACTCCTGGAACCACTGCATGGGCGACCACGTAATCGTGTTCACCGTGTGGCCGGTCAGCGCACAGGAGACCATGGTCACCACCAAATGGCTGGTGCACAAGGATGCCGTCGAAGGCGTGGACTACGACGTCGCGCGCCTGCGTGAAGTCTGGGACGCCACCAACGACCAGGACCGCCGTCTCGCCGAAGAAAACCAGCGCGGTATCAACTCCGTTGCTTACCAGCCGGGGCCGTATTCGAAGACCTACGAGTTCGGCGTGGTGAACTTCATCGACTGGTACAGCGCCAAATTGCTGGAAAACATGGGCGCGGAACCGGCTTCGTATTTGAAGGGCGTGGCGGTTAACCACGAGTAGGGTTTTACCTGTCGGATTTGGACTGACACCTTCGCGGGCAACCGCGTTTCTACAGACATTCGAGCTGTAGGAGCGCGCTTGCCCGCGCTGCGTTTTGGGTGATCGATCAGGAGTTTTAGGAAGGCTCAGCAGGGCATCCGCATCTCCTGTGATTAACCGCTGGGGCAGAAACGGCTCTTTTCTGGCGTCCAGCAGAGATTCCACTTGTATATCTGCCATGTGGAGGCGCGATCCTAAAAACTTCATTTCCTACGAAAAAACCTGCCTTAATTCAGGACCTTATCAATATTGACCTACGACACTGCTGAATCTTCCTACGAAACGATCAGAGATTTAAAGCCGCGTACGAACTTGAACGTTTTTGAACGAATGTTATTAATACATCACTCACGGCAAATGACGTGAGCACTGCAAAACCCCTTATGTAAACTTATGGAGTAATAGACATGGGACGTAAACGCTCAGAAATTTCGATGATGCCTTTTAATCAAAGTGAAAATGCAATGGGAGCTCTTTTGCCAGTTGAGGCGCAGTTTTACTCACAGGGTTGATTAAAAAACCGTAAAGCAGGTTTGGGGTTAATACCCCAAGCCTGTTCAAGGAGCATCGCCAATGATTGAACGTGAATTCCCCGTATCGACCTCAGAGCAGAAGATCCGTGAGGCGATATTTTCTTTATCTCTTATACCGTCAGTGAAATACATAGACTCATCAAAATCGGTTGCAACCTGCACACTCATTGATGACAGCGGCGCGGCAGTGGCCGAAGGCGCAGGCAAGGGTCAGCATTGCCAATTAGGTGCGTTGGCAGAAAGTATTGAGCACTACGCGTTGGAACACTGTTCATCCAAGGGCCTGGTTACACGCCGTATCAACGAAGTACGTCACCAGGCATCCATTAAGCTTGATGGCGTCCTCGCTAACTTGCCCGATAGCGAGGCACCGATAGACTGCGTCGAATTCAAAGATATCTTGAATAGCCGTCTCATCACTGTCCCCGCTATCATGCAACTTCCAGACGAAGCTCTGGTGGAACACAATACCTCGTTAACCGAAATCGCGTACCTAAGCCGCTACTCGACAAACTCGGGGATTGCCTTCGGCTGCTCGGAAAGTGAAGCAATCCTTCATGGACTCAACGAAGTGCTTGAGCGGCACATGCTGTCTAAAATTCTCATGTCCCTCTGCGGCCAATACGATCCCATTCTGCTGCGGTCAGTTGACGCGGCCCCAATGAGAGAAGTATTTCCCGATGGCTCGAGATTTCGCACCCTAGCCGCTCGCATGAAGATACTCATTACCCAAACAATTCAGGGCGTATATTTCGCTATGGCTATTCCCAAGCGACCTGACGGCAGATACGTAATCTGCCCGCTTGGCAGCGGATGCTCTGTAGACCCGCGAATCGCCATTGAACGCGCCGCTACTGAACTTCATCAGACCATGGCGCTATATGATGAAGTTGAGAAAGCTACTGACCATAGTGCCATCGCGTTAGCTAGCTTCTCATCCACCTTACGGCCGTTGATAAATCTTGAGGTACTCCGGAACACCGAGCTCAGCTGCAGACGTTTAGACCCACCGAAGCGTTTATCTGTGCAGGAGCAAGTAGAGTTCATCCTTGAGAGGTTTGCAGCAACTGGTTTACATGCGTTCAAAAGAACGCTGCTGGATTTCGAAAACGGGTGTGTCGTGGCGCAGGTTTATGTACCTGGACTGGAGCGATTCAACCTAATAAGGGCAGGTATTCCAGTGGTACCCCAACATCTTCTCCACGCGAATAAGTGCTATCCATGAGGTAAACCTTCGGATGATAGATTTTATCAGTGAAACACTAAGCTCCAGGAAAAGACTGTTCATAAGCGCCACCGCACTTACCGTTCTATTGAAGCTGTCCACCCTAGCGCCAGCCCTATTGCTGGGGAAGATTATTGATAACCTCTCTGTCGCAGAAGATGTCGCTTCACTCACACTTAGCGATTTACTGATTGTTCTTTGTGGCGCTGTGCTGCTGCAGTCCGTGTTGCACCCGCTTCAGACTTATCAACTGGTGAAGCTCGTGCAGACAACCCTGGCAGACCTCTCCACCGAATGGTCTGAAAAAATACTGGGCAAAGAGTTTGAGCAATTTTCGTCCCTACGGATTGGCGGCCTCATCAAATCCGTGGAGCGAGGAATAACTGCCCACGAGAAGTTTCTGATTTTTTTCATCACATCAGGGTTCCCGCTGCTGATTGAACTGGCTTTGATCGCGATCATCTTTGCCTACTTGGGCGGCGCACTGATGTTCACCACCCTGCTGGGTATTTCTGTTGGCTACATACTGCTATACCACCAGCTGATCTGCTGGCGGCGTCCTTATCTGGTTGCCGTCAATGATGAAGAAGACAGGGTGTCGTCCAAGCTATTCGAAACCCTGCAAGCCGGCAAAATCCTGAAGCTCGAACAGGCTTGCGGCCTCGCCATGAAGCCGCTTCGTCAGAGTTACACGGAGTACGCACACGCGGCAACACGAGTGGCAAGTACCGGTGCTGTTCTCAGCTCGATCAAAGTGTTGTACATCGGGCTGTCCACGGCCGGGCTGCTTGCCTGGGGCGTCAGTGATCAGGCTTCCCTATCCCCACGTTTGTCTGTTGGGGAGCTGGTCGCGGTATTTTCGCTGGCGGGCATGTTTCTCAGTAATTGCAGCGCTTTGGCAGAGGCCTATCGGGCACTGGATCAGTTTTCGGTAGACAGACAGAGGCTTCTGCAAATCTTGTCACTGGAGGATCTTGTAGAGGTACCGCAAGAACCTTTACCTGAACCTTTATCAAGACTGGAATTGGTCGCAGTTGCTCAGGTAACGAACTTTAAGCTCCATTTCACGCCTGACCAATCCGTTGCGATCATCGGGCCCAGTGGTGCCGGCAAAAGCACGCTTTTAGACACGATGGCCGGAACGCTGAAAACACTCCGCCACGCCCTTTCCATAAACGGCAGGACATTACGAGGGTGCGACATTCAGACGTATCTGGATCGGGTTCGCTACTGTCCTCAAGACCCAGTGTTTCTTGAAGGCACATTCAAACACTCTGTGCTCTTTGATCAACCCATGTCAGACCACCTCCCCCGAATCCTTGACGATCTTGGCGTGGCACACCTGGCCGCCTACCGATCAATAGCTGAAGGCGCAGTCAACATTTCCGGAGGCGAAGCAAAGCGACTTTCACTGCTCCGGCTAATCAATCGCCCTGGAGATTTCAACTTGTTCGACGAGCCAACATCGGCTCTGGATCAGGAAACTGCCTTGGGTGTGTGGAGCACTCTGTTCGAGCACTTCCATAAAAGGGGGCTGGTGTGCGCTACCCACGACATGACTGCGCTGTCCCGTTTTGATCGTGTGATTGTGTTGAAAAACGGCGAGGTCATTGCAGACGGCCCCTGGAGCGAATTGCAAAACGACGGGGTCGTTGCGCAGGCGCTGGCGTAGATACGAGGCTGTTGAACCAAACGGCGAGGCTCCTCACCTCCGTGCCGATTGAGGAGATTTACAACGCCATCAGGTTTGAGGATTTGGGGGTATTAGCCCGATTCAATGCCGCTTCGTCATTATTGAGCGGGAATCGTTGATCATTTTTTGAGCATATCGCTCAACGCGCCGGATTCAGGGGCCCATCCCTGACCGCGAACATGTTATCCACAGAAGCACCAACAGCCTATGTGCGTAAGTCTCCCCATCGCTGTGGAAAAGCGTGCAATGGGCGTGATAATGACGGTCAGAGACGCAAACGGACGCGCTAGAGCTGTTATTGGTTAAAATTTGGCCACCATTCCACAGGCCACGGATTACAGGGGCTACAGCGGATCACAAACATCTTATCCACACGCCCGCACACAGAGAATGTGGGTAAGAACACGGACCGCGAGGCCTGGCTTGTGGAAAACACCTATAAGAATCCGCGGGATAGAGCGATCAAAAATTGACCACCTGCCTGAAAGCCACAGTCAACATGGTCTGTAGCAATGGCCGAACAGTTTATCCACAGGCGGATCAACAGCGATTGTGGGTATATGTACATGGACGTTTGGGCCGGTACGTTTAGGAAGCGTCTGACATCCAAGTCCCGGACCGCTCGCTACACTCAGCGCACATCAACCGTCAGCAGGGAATACGCTCATGCATCACTGGACACCGTTCTCACGCAAAGTCGTCATCGAGGCGAACAACAGGCTATCCAAACGTAAGCAAGGAGCCTCGTTCGCTCTGCCCAAAGAATTATTGGGCATTATCAGCTTTAAACCTAAGACTACGGAAGAAATCAGGGAAGCATTCCGATCGGCCTCCCGCAGGCTCCGGCAGGAGTGATTTCATATGATCGAAGAGCGCTACAACTACATCTTCAGCGAGTTAGTAAGCGATGAGGACGACATACTCGGCCAACTGGCCTATTCGGTGTATAAACGTCAAAAAATCGAGTATATCCACGCGTTCAAAGAGAGAAACGGTACTGATCCGCTAGACTGCGATCTCGTTGCGTTCCACGACATCAGCAACAGCAGCTCGCAAATTGAAGCCTATCGAACCCAAGCGACCCGGCTGGCGACAAACTTCCTAGAGTCCTCACTGAGTACCGAAACGGAGGAGTTGGCAGCGTTTTACTCTTCAAGAGCCGCCAACGACATCCGAATGGCGCGGCCAGGGTTCTGGAAGGGGGCTGCGCAGAGCCTCGTTGGCTCGGGCTTGTTCACTTTACTCGTTGGGTGCCTCGTTTTCTTTGCATGGAGTTTGAAACAGGGACCACGTCAGGTCATTGAGCAGGTATTCGACGTTGTGATTGTAGATGCAGATTCCACAAGTCGAAAAATGCAGCCCGATACGCCTCAGTCGTGAACGGAGAAAAGGCGCCATTGTGGCGCCTTTCGGTGTTCAGCGAACCACCCCCTCCTCCACCAACAACTTCAAAATCGCCGCAGCCCCCTCCTGAGCAGTCACCCCTTTGAGCACCTGCCCACCGCCTCCGCTCGCTTTTGCCGTGGCGGCTTTCATACGATCAGCGCCGCTTTTCGCTTTGATGACCTTCAGGCGTTTTGGCCGAGGTTTCGCGGGCGTCAGCTCTGCGCCGGTGAACACTTCGTCGATGACCACCTCGATCTCTTCCACATCCAGCAGACCCCGTTGCGCCGGTCCGTAAGCGCTTTGCCGCGGTTTCGGGGCGGCGTTATCCACTGTTGCCAGGAACGGCAATCGGACCTTGAGTCGACGGCGCTGACCTCGAGGGAGCGCCTGCAGCACTTGGGCGCTGCCGTTGCTCATGGACTCGACCTCGGCCAGGCCCACCACCAGCGGCCAGCCGAGCGTTTCAGCCAGCAAATACGGGAGCATGCCGGAACCTTCGCCCGTCTCGGCCTGACTGCCGGTCAGTACCAGCTGCACGCCCGACTCGCGGATGTAATCCGTCAGCCCAGGCAACGCGTCCGCACCCGGCGGCTGAGCCAGCACATGAAGCTCATCCACGCCCATGCCCAGATAGCCACGTAATGCGGGTTCTTCGGCATCACCCGCATGCAACACGTGCAAGTTATCCCCAGCCAGTTGCAAACCCAGCTCAACGGCACGGGCATCCTGCTCGGCACGACGCTGCCGTCCCGACGTCGGGTGCGCACCGACGGAGACCAGGCTGATTACGTGCAGCGCACCTTTATCCACAGAGACCTCCATTTCAGGCTGCATCGCGCTTTGCCCCATCCCGGTAACTGTCGACCGCTTCAATCAGCGCTTCGAGAATGGCGGAGCTCTCTCCGATCACCGATAGATCGGCCCGCTTGATCATGTCGCAGGTCGGATCGAGGTTGATCGCCACGACCTTGTCGCAGGCACCAATGCCCTGCAAATGCTGGATCGCGCCGGAAATCCCTACCGCCACGTACACCCGGGCAGTGACCCAAGTGCCCGACGCACCGACTTGGCGATCCCGGGTCATGAAGCCATCGTCGACGGCCACACGGGAAGCGCCTTCAGTTGCGCCCAACGCGACGGCGGTGCGGTGAAACAACGACCAATCCTTGACCCCGTTACCACCCGAAAATATGAATTCAGCTTCGGACATGGGGATAAGTGCCGGATCGACCGCCACAGCGCCAAGGTCTTCGATGCGCGGCAAACTGCGCGCGACAGCTGTGGATAACTCGACGGGCAGTACTTCGTGCCGGGTCTCACTGACCGGTTCGGCGCATTCCGCCTGGGCGAGGATCAAGCGTGACACGGGACGCAACAGGTCTTGCGCACCAGCGCCTGCACGACCGATGCACTGTTCGCCAGCCACTTGCCAGACGCGTGTCGACGGCCGCTCTCCCAGACTTGCCGCAAAACGACGACCCAATTCTCCCCCGCCGTTTCGGCTGTCAGGCAGCAACCAGTGATGGGGGTCGAACTGGTTATCCACAGCCCGCAAACCTTGCACACGTTGCTCGGGGGAATAGCCAGTGAACGCATTGCCTTCCAATATCAACAGACGATCGACGCCAGCGGTGTCGAACGCCGTTTCTTTGTGCTCGCCAAAAATGACCGCCAGGACGGCGCCCTCGTTGCCCGCCAGCCCATGGGCCAAGCCCAGCAGGTCTCGGTCGTGGCTGCTCAAACGGCCACCGACCATGTCGGGCACCACAGCGATGTAGAAGGCTGGCGTCGCAATCCGATGCAGCGGCAATTGCACGTCCACCGATGCAGAGCGTTTGACCGCGCCGCCTTGCTGCGCCCCGCTTCGGTCGATGCGTTTGACGCCGTTGGGACCGATAAAGCCGATGCCATGCACATTTTTACGCAGCACCCCGTTGGGGCCCATCCAGCTGGTTTGCGCCGGTTGCATGGCGGCGTGCAGGGGATGCAGCCGGTTTCGTGCAATCCATTCAGCGCGTGGGTCACGGCGGATAATGTCGCTCATCAATGCGCCTCCGCAGGTTCACGTCGGGCCGCTGCCGGTTTTACAGGTGCGGTTTCCTCAAGCAGTGCATCAGCAACGAGTTCGGCGATGTCCTTGATCATCGGCCGCGGCTCGACCACGCCTTCAAGCATCGCGGTGCACTGTGGACAACCCACAGCCACCAGCTCGGCGCCGGTCTCGCGGATGTCATCCATGCGCATGTCAGGGATCCGCTGCTTGCCCGCAATGTCGGTGATCGGCGCGCCGCCACCGCCGCCGCAGCAACGTGAGCGGAAACCGGACCGCACCATTTCCTTGACCTCGATGCCCAGCGCACGCAGCACATCGCGCGGCGCCTGGTACTCGCCGTTGTAACGCCCGAGGTAGCAAGGATCGTGATAGGTGACGCTGGCGCCTTTGTGCGTACCCAGATGCAATGCGCCGTTGCCGATCAGCTCGGCAAGATATGTGCTGTGATGCTGTACGACGTAGTGACCGTCGAACGCACCGTATTCGTTTTTCAGAACATGAAAGCTGTGCGGGTCGCAGGTGACGATGCGCTTGAAGTCGTACTGGGCCAGCGTCTGAACATTGCGTCTGGCGAGCATCTGAAAGGTAGCTTCATCGCCCAGGCGACGGGCCACATCGCCGCTGTCGCGCTCTTCGAGACCCAGCACGGCAAAGTCGACCTTGGCGGCTTTCAGCACTTTGACGAAGGCGCGCAAGGTGCGCTGATTGCGCATGTCGAACGCGCCATCGCCGACCCAGAACAGCACGTCCACGGTTTTCTTGTGGCTCATGACGTCAAGGTTCAGGTCGGCCGCCCAGTTCATGCGTCCGCCCGGCGCGAAGCCGCCCGGGTTGTCCGTCGCGATGAGGTTTTCCAGGACCTCGGCGCCCTTGTTGGGGGTGGCGCCTTTTTCGAGGGTCAGATGCCGGCGCATGTCGACGATTGCGTCCACGTGCTCGATCATCATTGGGCATTCTTCCACGCAGGCCCGGCAGGTCGTGCACGACCATAGGGTGTCGGCGTCGACCAGCCCGTTGACGATGGGTTGATGGGGATTGCCGCCATGCTCGCCGATAGGCTTGCCCTGGCCGTCGAGCGACGGGTAAGGGCTGCCGGCGAAATGGGCATCGGTGCCACCCGCCAGCCCGACGACCATGTCTTGAATCAGTTTTTTCGGGTTCAGCGGCTGGCCGGCAGCGAAGGCCGGGCACGCGGCTTCACACTTGCCGCACTGCACGCACGCATCGAAACCCAGCAGCTGATTCCAGGTGAAGTCCTTGGGTTTTTCTACACCCAGCGGCGCGGTTTTGTCCGTCAGATCGAGGGGTTTCAGCCCCGTAGAGCGGCCACCGCCGAAGCGTTCCGGGCGGCGGTGCCACGCCAGGTGCAACGCGCCAGCGAAGGCGTGTTTCATTGGGCCGCCCCAGGTCATCCCGAGGAACAATTCGCACACACCCCACAGCACACCGATGCCCAGAATGCTCGCCAGCAACCAGCCACCGAAGTTCGCCGGCAGCACGCCCGCGACGGGCAGCGTGACGATAAAGAACGAACCCGAGAACGCCAGCAGGCTTTTCGGCAGGCGCATCCACGGGCCTTTCGACAACCGGCTTGGCGGTTGAAGACGACGCAGGTACATGAAGATTGCGCCCACAAACATCACCGCCGACATCAGCAACAGCGCGTAACCGAGGATGCGGTTATGCAAGCCGAAGCCGTGTACCAGAATCGCCAGGATGATCGACGCAACCGCGCCGCCCGCCGTGGCCACGTGGGTGTTGGCGATGTATTTGTCCCGCGCAACGACGTGGTGCAGATCGACCATGTAGCGCTTGGGCATCGCCAGCAATCCGCCGAGCAGGTCGACCTTGGCGGCACGCCCGTTGCGCCACAGGCTCACCCGCCGCAACGCGCCAAGGACCGCGAGGCCCAGGGCAGCGAAAAGCAGGATGGGAAGAAGGGTGTTTAACATGTGGAGCTCCCAAAGACTCAGGGTCTTGCACGTCGGGATGCCTGACTCGTTTCCCGTGAGGCGAGCTTGCTGGCGAAGCCCTGCTGACATTCAACATGGATGCCGACAGACCCGCCGCTTTCGCGAGCAAGCTCACTCCTACAGGGTTGTGTGCCGGCCGCTAGAAATCCTTGCACAGCCTGAGTGCGTCATAGATCGCCGCATGGGTATTGCGCTGTGCCACGCAATCGCCAATGCGGAACAGCAGATACCCGTCACCCGGCTGACTCAACGACGGCTGCGGCTGAATCGCGAACAGGGCGTCGATGTCGATCTGGCCTTTGTTGCGCGAACCTTCCTTCATCCCGTAGTAGAGCGCTTCGTCAGGACGCACGCCGTTCTCGACCACCACTTGATCGACTACCCGCTCCTCTTTGGCGCCGGTGTATTCGTTCTCCAGCACCGCGACCAGCTTGTCGCCCTCGCGGTAGACCTTTTCCAGCATCATGTCGCCGGTCATGATCACTTCTTTGGGGTACATGCTGCGGTAGTAGGTCGGGAACGACGTACCACCGATGGCAACGCCAGGCTTGATATCGTCAGTAACGATCTCGACCTGGCAGCCTTTGTCCGCCAGGAAGTCGGCCGTGGACATGCCGGTGAACTCGCAAATGGTGTCGTAGACCAGCACGTTCTTGCCCGGCGCAACTTTGCCGTCGAGGATGTCCCAACTGCTGACGACCAACCCTTCGGCCGCGCCCCAATGCTCGTTCTGCTCAATGAACGGATGACCGCCCACCGCCAGCACCACCACATCAGGCCGCAGGTCCATGATGGTCGCGATATCTGCCGCCGTGCCCAAACGCAGATCGACTTTCAAACGCGCCAGCTCCAGTTGGAACCAACGTGTGATGCCGGCAATCTGGTCGCGCTGCGGCGCTTTCGACGCCGTGGTGATCTGTCCGCCGATGGCGTCTTTCTTCTCGAACAAGGTCACGTCATGGCCCCGCTCGGCCGAGACGCGCGCCGCTTCCATCCCCGCGGGCCCTGCGCCGACGATCACCACCTTGCGCTTCACGCCGCTGGTCTTTTCGATGATGTGCGGCACGCCCATATATTCGCGGGACGTCGCGGCGTTCTGAATGCACAGCACATCCAAACCCTGGTACTGACGGTCGATGCAGTAGTTGGCACCGACGCACTGACGAATCTGATCGACCTGGCCCATTTTGATCTTGGTAATCAGGTGCGGGTCGGCGATGTGCGCGCGGGTCATGCCGACCATGTCGACGTAGCCGCCTTCGAGAATACGGGTCGCCTGATTCGGGTCCTTGATGTTCTGCGCGTGCAGCACTGGCGCCTTGACCACTTCCTTGATCCCGGCCGCCAAATGCAGGAATGGCTCCGGTGGATAACTCATGTTCGGGATGACATTGGCGAGGGTGTTGTGGGTATCGCACCCCGAACCCACGACCCCGATGAAGTCGATCATGCCGGTCTGGTCGTAATACTTGGCGATCTCTTTCATGTCCTCGTGGCTCAAGCCATCCGGGTGAAATTCGTCGCCGCAGATACGCAGGCCCACGCAGAAATCAGGCCCCACTTCCTTGCGCACTGCCTTGATCACTTCCAGGCCGAAACGCATGCGGTTCTCGAAGCTGCCGCCCCACTCATCGGTGCGCTTGTTGACCCGCGGGCTCCAGAACTGGTCAATCATGTGCTGGTGCACGGCGGACAACTCAACGCCGTCCAGACCACCGGCCTTGGCACGCGCCGCCGCGCTGGCGTAGTTGCCGATCACGCGCCAGATTTCTTCCGGCTCGATGGTCTTGCAGGTCGCGCGGTGTACCGGCTCGCGGATGCCCGAAGGCGACAGCAGCGTTGGCCAATGATCGCCGTCCCAGCGGGAGCGACGGCCCATGTGGGTAATCTGGATCATGATCTTGGCGCCGTGCTTGTGCATGGCGTCAGCGAGGTTCTGGAAGTGCGGAATGATCTTGTCGGTCGCCAGGTTGACCGATTTCCACCAGCCCTGCGGGCTGTCGATGGCCACGCTGGACGAGCCGCCGCAAATGGCCAGACCGATGCCGCCCTTGGCTTTCTCCTCGTAGTACTTCACGTAACGGTCGGTGGTCATGCCGCCGTCGGTGGCGTAGACCTCGGCGTGCGCGGTACTCAATACGCGGTTGCGTATGGTCAATTTACCGATCTGAATCGGTTGAAACATCGCTTCGAAAGCCATGACGGAAACCTCGACTTACAACGGCTTGACGACAAACAGGCCGTCGTCGTGGCCTTCTTCCGATCCGCCGTAAACCTGCTCGGCCACGGTGCGGATGTTGCTGCCGCTGGCTTCAAGGACTTGGTCCATGGCGCCGGCAAACCAACCGGTGAACATGTAATCGACCTTGCGCCCCACTTTGCCGTAGACGTAAACGAACGCCGAGTGCTCGAGCTTGACGCTGGCGGTGCCTTTTTCCAGATCGATGTCCTGAATCTTGAACAGGCCCCAACCGCGCTGGGACAGACGATTCATGTAGTGCTCGAACACCGCAACGCCTTCGATGCCATGGCATTCGGCTTCTTTCTCGCACCAGTGCCAGGCGGACTTGTAACCGGCCTTGTAGAGGATTTCGGCGTACGCCTCGGCGCCCAGCACTTCTTCGATGCCCATGTGGTTGTTGACGAAGAAATGGCGCGGCACGTACAGCATCGGCAGGGCGTCGGAGGTCCAGACACCGGTCTCGCTGTCGACTTCGATTGGCAATTGCGGGGCGATCTTGGCCATGGAAACTTAACTCCGGGAAATTCGTGTGGAAGCCCTCTCCGCGATGGGAGAGGGAAAAATTCTGTGTTCGGCGAGTGAATCCGGAGGCTTATTCGCCCCAGACATCGCCCAGGATGCGTACCCAGTTTTCGCCCATGATCTTGCGCACCACGCGCTCGGAGTGGCCGCGTTTAAGCAGGGTTTCGGTGAGGTTCGGGAATTCGCCGACGGTGCGGATGCCGAGCGGGTTGATGATCTTGCCGAAGTTGGTCAGGCGCCGGGCGTAGCCTTTGTCGTGGGTCAGGTATTCGAAAAATTCCTGGCCGTGGCCCTGGGTGAAGTCAGTGCCGATGCCGATGGCGTCTTCGCCGACGATGTTCATCACGTACTCGATGGCTTCGGCGTAATCGTCGATGGTCGAATCGATACCCTTGGCCAGAAACGGCGCAAACATGGTCACACCAACAAAGCCGCCGTGATCGGCGATGAACTTCAGCTCGGCGTCGGACTTATTGCGGGGGTGTTCTTTGAGACCCGAAGGCAGGCAGTGGGAGTAGGTGACAGGCTTTTTCGATTCGAGGATGACTTCCTCAGAAGTCTTCGATCCCACATGGGAGAGATCGCACATGACGCCGACGCGATTCATTTCCGCGACGATTTCACGCCCGAAACCCGACAGGCCGCCGTCGCGCTCATAGCAGCCGGTGCCCACCAGATTCTGGGTGTTGTAGCACATCTGCACGATGCCCACGCCCAGCTGTTTGAAAATCTCGACGTAGCCGATCTGATCCTCGTAAGCATGGGCATTCTGGAAGCCGAACAGGATGCCGGTCTTGCCCAGCTCCTTGGCTTTGCGGATGTCGGCCGTGTTGCGCACCTGAATCACCAGGTCGCTGTTTTCACGAATCAGTTTCTGGCTGGACGCGATGCTATTGACGGTCTGCTGAAAACCTTCCCACACCGAAACTGTGCAGTTGGCCATGGTCAGGCCGCCCTTGCGCATGTCTTCGAACAGCTCACGGTTCCATTTGGCAATGATCAACCCGTCAATGACGATGCTGTCGGCGTGTAATTCGGCTGGGCTCATCAGGCGGTCCCCTGGGGTTCTTTAATGGCCGGAAGGTCTGCCGGCGCTTTGGGGTCAGCATATGCCTGAGGGTCGGAGGAGCCGGGTGCAAAAACGACAGGGGAATTGCCGAAAGCGTCAAGAAACGACAAAGGGCATAGGCATGACGACGCAGCAGGTCCTCACGATGATGCAGCCATTCAGGCAGGGGGGGCGCTCTGGGGCGGAATTCAGAAGTCGGGAAGATACGCCCAAACAAAAAAAACGAGGGTGACTAACGTTGTCAATGTGACTAGAGCCACCTGAGCCAACATCATGTATTTGAATTTTTTTGGGAATGTATCGACCTGCTCCAAGTCGATGGCGCCCAGTTTCAGGAACATTTGGGGCCGAAGGAACATCGCGCTTACGATGGCTAATTTTCTGATATCTCCTAGAAACCCGGTCCCGATCTGGAACAAACTAGAGTCCGTGACCGCTAAACAGTTATCCAGTGATTTATTGATCTTGTTTCGCAGATACAACGTTATCAACACCGTATACAACAGAGTGACTACGAAAAGGATACACATCGTCAAAACGATAAAGTCATGATCCGCAGAATGAATGGCGCCACCATGACGATAGTGTCCGCTTCTAATTATCATAACGACCTCCGGGCCGATCGCAAAAAAGCTGCCAGCTACTAATAGCTTCACGCACCCTGCAAATACAACCAAAATACTTATATGCTTACATTAATGATGCCACCCTTTGAAAATAGCTCTCACCAGCGTCGGCTGCTATTTCGGTGCCAATGGAGATATTCTTCAAAGCATATGAAGTCGTTAGAAATCATAAAAGTAGAGCCAGGCACGAAACACCAACATGGCCGTAAAAAAAATGATATTTAGAAAAAACGGCACTACGATCAATAGTTTCCATTTTTTTGGAAAGTCCACTACCTGCCGAACATCAATGACTCCTCGCTTGAGGAACAGCTTAGGGAAAATTAAGATACACGCCACAGTGCCTACCCTATAGACATCTCCGATAAATCCCAAGCCACCAAAAGTGGCCTTGATATCTACAATTATGGAACATCGAGAAAGACGGCTGTCCACCTCGTCCCTTACCCACCAGGTGATGAATAGCAGCACCAATAAGTTCAGGATTCCAGGGATCATTATCGAAGTTGCAACTAGGCCAGGTACGATATCTTTCATTGAGAGACCTCATAGAGTAACTCGCCCGTCATCTCGCCTCCCTTACCTCCTATCTCGCCCCCCAACCAACCCAATATCCCAGCAGTGATGACACCGCAGGCGAGTGCACCCGGACCTGTTGTAAGCCCCAACCCGGTAACGCAAATCACAGTAGCCACTCCCGCGCCGGCCGCAGCGCCCCCTAAATTACCAACCAGCTTACTCCCCTCAACATACTTCGCCTTCGTACACTCATCCTCCCGGCCCGTCGAGCAAGCCGTCTTGATATCAACCGCCGTCGAAGCTGTATCGAGAACTATCCCCACATAAGCTCCTCTTTTTATTAGCTTCGCCGCTTTGGCAACGCCGCTCGTTTTTTCGGCGTAGTGTCTGATCTCGCCAGTGTGCAGGTAGCTTTTAGTTGAGATCCCCAGCATTCGCCGGATTGAGCCTGTGTTCCGCAGTCCTGCTCCCAGACTAAGAAAGCCTTTCAGCAGCTTTTCGAGTTTGTAGAAAAGCTGGCGGCGTTTGGTATAGAACAGATTTCGTTCGATCAGGGTTCCCGAGGCCATGTGTTGCTTATGCAGGGCATCGATGCTGTCGAGCGTGGTCTTGATCTGCTCCAGATGCTTTTCCCAAGCGTCAGCAGCCATTCCGATACCGATTGAGGTATTGCCAAGTAGCCGCGTGATGAGTTCGTGGTTGGCCACGATGAAGTCGTCGCCTCCTGCGTCGTTATCGATGAGGCCCTGATGGGTCATCGTAGCAAGCCTCATGAGTTCGGCTTCTTCAGACGTGCACGCGGAGGTTGAATCATCGGGGACGATGACGATTTCTCCCGCCGCTACGGTGGAATTGCGGATGTGGGCATTAAGCACATCGAACTTATCGGCCGCGCGGCTCCCCAACGGCAGTTTTGCCTTGATAGAAAAATAGGTCTGCATCTGATCATTGATGAAGCTGTAAGGCCGCGACATAGACGACCCTCACGCGCAAATCGTGTTTTTGATGCGGTCCCAACCGCCCGTCACGTTGCCGCCTCCACCACCATCGCTACGACGCTGCTGAACGTAGTTGGTTTTGATACGTCCGTAATCGAGCTGCACCACTTCGCGGGGCACGCCGTCGGTGGCACTGTGGCTGTAGTCAGAAATGATCACTTCCTCTAGCACGATCTCAAAGTACTTGAGCTTTTCGCCGCCAGCGCGGTGCACCGCGATGGTTACTTTTTTGAAATGCTGGCCTGCGCAGCTCGCTTGCATCAGTTTGGCGCTTGCCGAATCAAGGAACTTGGAAAAGTTGAATGTGGTGACAGTGGTCCGGCCCGACGAGGCGCCACCCGCCGAGGTTGCGGTCGCCGATGCGCTCTGATGGGTACCGAAGTTATAGCCGAGGATTTCGATCCAGTTCTTGTGCTGGTCGTCGAGGCTCTCACCCGGAATGCCGTCAAATTGGATAAATGCGTCGAGCGCCATGAGCTCTCTCCCTGAGTTGCTGGGTTATTTGCGTGTGCCGGTTAACGGCGCGGATTGGATCCTACCCAAAGAAACTCGCTACAAAAACCCTGATGGAAAATTTCAGACTTTTCCGTAGGACGGTTCTTTTACCCAGTGGAGATTCGACAAAACTCCCTTCTTGACGTATCAAAAGGCCAAGCATCGCGAGATAAAACGACTGGAAAAGTGTCGAAACCGTCAACAAGCGACGCCGGCTCACGGCGTCCGGACGGTCACCGCATTTGACACCTGTTCATTGCCTCGCGCTTGGGCGAGAATCCAATCCATCTCTGACTCGGAAAGCCCTAATGAAAACCATGTTTCTGGCTCTGGCTCTATTCGCGACAGGCGCACACGCAGCAGCCACTCCGGCCGCCGACCCCTGTGAGGGCCTTGAAGAAGATCAGCAGACGCTTGAGTGCTCGGTATACACCCGCGATACGGCGGAGAAGTTGCTGACCGAGAATGTGCAGAACGTGCTTGAGCGCGTGCAGACGCAGTTCGGGGCGAATAAGGCCCAGGCCGAGGAATTCGCCACCAAACTCAAGGCCGCTCAGGAAGCCTGGAAAAAACTGCGTGACGCGGACTGCGCAGTCGAGGTGTTTCCGGCCAAGCCCGGCACCAAGGAATTCAACATCGATCAGAACGATTGCCTGACCCGCGCCAGCGACGAACGATCGGAGTATCTGGACACCGTCGCGCAGTCTGAGTGATCCCGAATGCGCTACCCTGACGCCCTTCCCGAGCTCAAGGTAGGCACATGAACATCTGCGGCGTAGAAATCAAAGGCAGCGAGGCCATCTTCGCTGTCGCCACTCGCGCATCTGGCGCGCTCGAACACATCCCACTGCCGACCAAAAAGATCGCACTCGAAGACGACGATGAAGCCGTCAACGTGAAAGCGTTCGCTCGCCAGATCGAGGCGTTCGTGCGTGATAACGGCATTGGTCATATCGCGATCAAAAAGCGCAGCAAGAAAGGCGAATTCGCCGGCGGCCCGACGACGTTCAAGATCGAGACCATCTTTCAGCTGCTGGAAGACTGCGACGTCATCCTGCTGTCGCCCCAGACCATTAATGCTCAGATGAAGAAGCACAGCTTTGAACTGCCCGCAGCACTGAACAAGTATCAGCACGAGGCGTACAAAGCGGCGTGTTCGGCGTTGATGAAGACCAAGTAGAAAGGTCTGCATCCGATCGCTTGCTCGGTGGTGGGCCGGGGTTAAATCCGACTGTAGGACCGGCTTTAGCCGGGAAGGCGTCAGGCGCCACCACCTTAAACTGAGGGTGCTCAACCGGGCCTATTCCCGGCTGAAGCCGGTCCTACTGAACGAGCCGGAGCCTGAAGAAGAAGACGAAAGCCGCCCGCCGGGTCATTTATACCGAATTATAGTCGCGACTATAATTCACCATAATTGAGCATCAAACAGCCTTCACCTCGCGCGTGCGCCCTCGATCCTCCCTCGGGCACAGCACAAATCTCGCCCTGTAGCTGCGGGTGAAATACGACGGCGATTCAAACCCGCAGGCGATGCTGACTTCCAACACGCTCATATCGCTCTGGCGCAGCAGTTGCCTGGCTTTTTCCAGCCGCAGGCCGAGGTAGAAGTTGCTCGGCGTGTCGTTCAGGTGCAGGCGAAAGAGCCGCTCCAGCTGACGCCGCGTCACTTGAATCCCCTCGGCCAGTTCCAGCGTGCTCAGCGGCGGTTCGGTGTGCTGCTCCATGACGCCGATCACCTGAACCAGTTTTTTGTTGTTGATGCCGTAGCGCGTGGCGATCTGCATACGCTGGTGGTCTTTGCGCTGGCGTATGCGCCCAAGGACGAACTGCTCGGAGACCTTGATCGCCATGTCCGGGCCATGCGCCTGCCCGATCAGGTCGAGCATCATGTCGATGGAGGCCGTGCCGCCGGCCGACGTAATGCGGCGCCGGTCGATCTCGAACAATTCCTGTGTTGCTTGCAGCCGGGGGTAGGTTTCCTTGAAGGCGTCCAAGGCTTCCCAGTGCAGGGTCAGGCGATAGCCCTCCAACAAACCGGCTTGGGCGAGCACGAAACTGCCGGTGTCGATCGCCCCTAGAACCACGCCTTCCAGGTCCAGCCGACGCAGCCAGTGTTCCAGCGCGCCGGTGTAAAACTTCAGCGGATCGACGCTGCCCATCACCCACAGCGTCGCACCCTTTTTCAGCGGCTCAAGCGCCGCATCGGCGTTAACCGACATGCCGTTGCTGGCAATCACAGGGCCGCCGTCGGCGCTCAAGATGTGCCAGCGAAACAGCTCGCCACCGAAGCGATTGGCGACGCGCAACGGCTCCAGCGCCGAGACGAAGCCCATCATCGAAAAGCCGGGCATGAGCAGAAAGTAGAAATCCTGGGACATCGTTGGCGCGTTCCTTAGGATCGAAGCATATGGGCGATTTGGTCGAAAAGTGATCAGACACGATCGCGTTTCTTGAGCCCGATCATCAAATACACCTCTTGCCGAGGGGCAGCAACAGCACAGGTCGCTGCTGTGCAAGACCGTGTCGCCGCTGTGCGTTTTGAGGGGTTCGCCGCTGCGTAGCTTTGCACCTCAAAAGCGGAATGCAAATGTCCGCGTCACTGCCTGGCCTGCAAGGAACCTCACCCATGAATCACGACGTCATCATCACCTGCGCACTGACCGGTGCTGGCGACACGACCGGAAAAAGCCACCTGGTCCCGATCACGCCCAAGCAGATTGCCGCCGCCGCAGTCGAGGCCGCCAAGGCTGGTGCGACAGTCGTGCACTGCCATGTCCGCGATCCCGAAACCGGCAAGTTCAGCCGTGACGTCGAGCTTTACCGCGAAACCATGGACCGCATCCGTGAAGCCGACATCGACATCATCGTCAACCTGACGGCAGGCATGGGCGGCGATCTGGAAATCGGCCCGGGCGAACGTCCGACCGACTTTGGTCCCGGTACCGATCTGGTCGGTCCGCTGACCCGCCTTGCGCATGTCGAAGCGCTGCTGCCGGAAATCTGCACGCTGGATTGCGGCACCCTCAACTTCGGCGATGGCGACACCATTTACGTGTCCACGCCCGCGCAACTGCGGGCCGGGGCCAAGCGTATTCAAGAGCTGGGGGTAAAAGCGGAGCTGGAGATTTTTGACACCGGCCACCTGTGGTTCGCCAAACAGATGATGAAAGAAGGCTTGCTGGACAACCCGCTGTTTCAGCTGTGCCTGGGTATTCCGTGGGGCGCGCCGGCGGACACCACCACCATGAAGGCCATGGTCGACAACTTGCCTGCCGATGCAGTCTGGGCCGCCTTTGGTATCGGCCGCATGCAAATGCCGATGGCTGCGCAGGCGGTATTGCTCGGCGGCAACGTGCGGGTCGGTCTGGAGGACAACATCTGGCTCGATAAAGGTGTGCTCGCCAGCAACGGCGCACTGGTCGAGCGGGCCAGCGAGATTCTGAGCCGCCTGGGCGCCCGGGTTCTGACCCCGGCCGAGGGCCGCGTGAAGATGGGGCTGAAAAAGCGGTTTTGATCTCCACATAAATCCTACCGTGCAGGAGTGAGCTTGCTCGCGATGGCGGTGGGTCAGTCACACATGCCGCACAGATGAATAGCTATCGCGAGCAAGCTCACTCCCACAAGGGCTTCGACACTTTTTCGAGTAACCGACATGACCTTCATTACCACCATCAAAACCTTCGCGGCCTTGGGCAGCGGTGTCATTGGCAGCGGCTGGGTGGCGCGCGCGCTGGCTCACGGCCTGGATGTCATGGCTTGGGACCCGGCGCCGGGAGCGGAAGCCGCGCTGCGCAAACGCGTCGCCAACGCGTGGCCGGCCCTTGAACAAAAAGGCCTAGCTTCGGGCGCCTCCCAGGAACGTCTGCGCTTCGTCGACACCATCGAAGAATGCGTTCGCGACGCCGACTTCATTCAGGAAAGCGCCCCGGAGCGTCTTGACCTCAAGCTGGATCTGCACAGCAAGATCAGCGCGGCGGCCAAGCCTGACGCAATCATTGGTTCCAGCACCTCCGGCCTGCTGCCGTCGGAGTTTTACGAGAGCGCCACGCATCCGGAACGCTGCGTGGTGGGTCATCCGTTCAATCCGGTTTATCTGCTGCCACTGGTGGAAGTGGTCGGCGGCAAAAACACTGCGCCAGAAGCGGTGCAGGCAGCGATTCAGGTCTATGAATCACTCGGCATGCGCCCTCTGCATGTGCGCAAGGAAGTCCCTGGTTTTATTGCGGATCGCTTGCTGGAAGCGCTGTGGCGTGAGGCGCTGCATCTGGTCAACGATGGCGTGGCGACCACAGGCGAAATCGACGACGCGATCCGATTCGGCGCCGGTCTGCGCTGGTCGTTCATGGGCACCTTTCTGACGTACACCCTGGCCGGCGGCGATGCGGGCATGCGCCACTTCATGGCGCAATTCGGCCCGGCGCTGCAGTTGCCGTGGACCTATCTCCCGGCGCCCGAGCTGACCGACAAGCTGATCGACGATGTGGTTGATGGCACCTCGGATCAGCTCGGTAGCCACAGCATTGCGGCGTTGGAGCGGTATCGCGATGACTGCCTGCTGGCGGTGATTGAAGTGGTGAAAACCACCAAGGCCAAGCATGGGATGGCGTTTGAGGACTGATACGCCAGTGCCCTATCGTCTGAACTAGGGCCTTCGCGAGCAAGCTCACTCCTCCAGGAGATCGGGAAATACTGTTGATGTGCACCCGAAATTTCGCGGTGTGGCGCTTGCCGTCTTCCCGGATAAAGCCGGTCCTGCATGGGTTCACGCAAGACCTGTGAGAGTGAGCTTGCTCACGAATAGGCCCGTTCAGCTCACCAATATTTCAGCCATGGGAATCCTATGCCAGCGCTTATTACCTTCAAAACCCCGGTCCTCGCCGATTGGGTGGACTACAACGGTCACCTCCGCGATGCCTTTTATTTACTGATTTTCAGCTTCGCCACAGACGCCTTCATGGACCGAATCGGCCTCGCCAGTGACGATCGGGACGCGAGCGGCCACTCGCTGTTCACGCTCGAAGCACATATCAACTTCCTGCACGAAGTGAAGCTCGGGGAAGTGGTGGAAGTGCGTACGCAAATCATCGGACACGACCGCAAGCGGGTGCAGCTTTATCACGGGCTTTACAAAGCAGAAGGGGATGTCGAGTTGGCAGCGAGCGAGCAGATGCTGTTGCATGTGGATCTGGCCGCCGGGCCGAAGTCGGCGCCGTTCAGCGAAACGTCACTGCAGGCGTTGCGATTGTTTACTGAAGCACAGCGTGACCAGCCTGACCCAATGTATGTCGGCCGAGTCATCGGACTGCCGAAATAACCTTCGCGAATCACAGCCACAAAAAAGCCCGCATCGCTGCGGGCTTCTTCATTGCTGCAAATCGATCAGAAAACGATCAGTTCACTTTGGCGTTCAGCTCGCCCTTGGCATAACGCTCGAACATCTTCTCCAGAGAGATCGGCTTGATCTTGGAGGCGTTGCCGGCGGTGCCGAATGCTTCGTAACGGGCGATACACACGTCGCGCATGGCCGATACAGTTTTTGCCAGGTACTTGCGTGGGTCGAACTCGCTCGGGTTTTTCGCCATGAACTCGCGGATGGCACCGGTGGACGCCAGACGCAGGTCGGTGTCGATGTTGACCTTGCGCACGCCGTGCTTGATGCCTTCAACGATTTCTTCGACCGGCACGCCGTAGGTTTCTTTGATGTCGCCGCCGAACTCGTTGATGATTTTCAGCCATTCCTGCGGAACGGAAGAAGAACCGTGCATCACCAGGTGGGTGTTCGGGATGCGCTTGTGGATTTCTTTGATGCGCTCGATCGCCAGAATGTCGCCGGTAGGCGGCTTGGTGAACTTGTAAGCGCCGTGGCTGGTGCCAATGGCGATGGCCAAGGCATCGACCTGGGTTTTCTTGACGAAATCAGCTGCTTCTTCCGGGTCGGTCAACATCTGGCTGTGATCCAGCATGCCTTCTGCGCCGACGCCGTCTTCTTCACCGGCCATGCCGGTTTCCAGCGAACCCAGAACGCCCAGTTCGCCCTCAACCGAAACGCCGCAGGCGTGAGCCATGGCGACGGTTTCCTGCGTCACGCGAACGTTGTACTCGTAGTCCGCAGGGCTTTTGCCGTCTTCGCGCAGCGAACCGTCCATCATGACCGAGCTGAAGCCCAGCTGGATGGAACGTTGGCAGATGGCCGGACTGGTGCCGTGGTCCTGGTGCATGACCACCGGGATGTGCGGGAATTCTTCGATTGCCGCCAGGATCAGGTGGCGCAGGAACGGGGCGCCAGCGTATTTGCGCGCACCGGCCGAAGCCTGAACGATCACCGGAGAATCGGTCTTGTCGGCCGCTTCCATAATGGCGCGCATTTGTTCCAGGTTATTCACGTTGAATGCAGGGACGCCGTAACCGAATTCGGCTGCGTGGTCCAACATCTGGCGCATGCTGATAAGTGCCATTGTCTGTCTCTCTCCCGGTGGGGTCGTTAATCGTGCGTGCCGTATTGGCGGCTATTCAAATTATAGGGGTCGATTGCTCAGTCATCGTCCCGGTGCAGCCTCGCTCGAACTGCTCGGCCCTTTACGGCGCCTTGCAGCCACGACCGATCAAATCGTTGGTAGCGTCCCAGTAGACCAGGCCTTCGCTGCCTTTGTTGTCGAACGCCAGCACGCCGTTACTGTAGAGCGCGCCGGAAGCTCCGGGCGACGCTTGCAGACGGAATACCTGCTCGCTCTGATTGAGGCGTACATCGACCTCTTTCTTAGCGGCATCGGCGTACTTCCAGAAAATCTCGGCTTTGCTGTCGCAGACCCAATGGGTCCAGGGGGCTGCCGGTTCCGAAGCCTTCATGCTGGCGCAACCGCTCAGCAGCATCAGTGTCGCAAGGGCTAACAAGCCTTTCATTACTACTCCTGAATCGCCTGCATCGCGCGACGGATGTCGATCATGGCAGGGGCAATGCTGTTCCTGTATTCCGGCGCACCGTCAGCTGAGAATCAGTGGTCGACTGAAAATCAGTGACAGGGGACTGGTCCCATGGCAGGCATGAATTCGTATTTTTCCCAGACCTCAGGCCCGCCACGCTTGTAAACGATCGGTACGGTTTCCGCCTGCCAGCCCGCCTGATAGCAGCTGACCTGAAGCAATCCCGGTGCCGCGCTGGACGCCGTCTCCGCTTCAGGCTTGCTTGCGCAGCCGACCAGCAAACCCGCCATGATCAACAGCGGTAATGGCTTGACCATTTCACTCCCCTTCACCTTGGCCGGTCAGGCCTTGGCGCGTTGTTCCAGAACTTCCACAGCAGGCAGAACCTTGCCCTCGACGAACTCGAGGAACGCACCACCGCCTGTAGAGATATAGGAGATTTTGTCGCCTACACCGTATTTGTCGATGGCGGCCAACGTATCGCCGCCGCCTGCGATCGAGAAAGCAGAGCTCTCAGCGATTGCATGAGCCAGCGTCTTGGTGCCTTCGCCGAACTGATCGAACTCGAATACGCCGACCGGGCCATTCCAGAGAATAGTCTTGGAAGATTTCAGCAGTTCGGCGAAGTGCGCAGCTGTTTGAGGACCGATGTCGAGGATCATGTCGTCCTCGGCCACATCGGCGATCAGCTTGACGGTCGCTTCCGCATCGGCGGCGAATTGCTTGGCAACCACCACGTCCACCGGCAAAGGCACGCTGACCTTGGCGGCGATGGCTTTGGCGGTCTCAAGCAGGTCAGGCTCGTACAAGGATTTGCCAACCGGATGACCTGCCGCTGCCAGGAAAGTATTGGCGATGCCACCGCCGACGATCAGCTGATTGCACTTCTGGCTCAGGCTGTTGAGCACGTCCAGTTTGGTGGAGACCTTGGAGCCGGCCACGATGGCCGCCATTGGTTGGGCCGGATTGCCAAGGGCCTTGCCCAGCGCGTCCAGTTCGGCTGCCAGCAAAGGACCGGCCGCAGCGATTTTGGCGAACTTGGCCACGCCGTGGGTCGAGCCTTCCGCACGGTGGGCGGTGCCGAAGGCGTCCATCACGAACACTTCACACAAAGCGGCGTACTTCTGCGCCAGCTCGTCAGCGTTCTTCTTTTCGCCCTTGTTGAAGCGCACGTTCTCGAACAGCACGATATCGCCCGCCTTGACGTCGACACCGTCCAGGTACTCCGTGACCAGCGGCACTTCACGACCGAGCGCCTTGCTCAGGTAGTCAGCAACCGGCTTGAGGCTGTTCTCGGCGGAAAACTCACCCTCGGTGGGGCGACCCAGGTGGGAGCAGACCATGACGGCTGCGCCTTTCTCCAGCGCCAGCTTGATGGTGGGCAGCGACGCGAGAATGCGGGCATCGCTGGTCACCACGCCGTCTTTGACCGGAACGTTGAGGTCTTCGCGGATCAGTACACGCTTACCTTGCAGATCGAGGTCGGTCATCTTCAACACGGTCATGAGGCATTCCCTGTTTTTACTATTGTTTATGAATGGTGTGCAGGTAGTGATCGGCGACATCCAGCATGCGATTGGCAAAACCCCACTCGTTGTCGAACCACGCCAGGATGTTCACCAGCCTGGGGCCCGAGACCCGCGTCTGGCTGGCATCAATGATGGCCGAGTGCGGGTCGTGGTTGAAATCGCAACTGGCATGCGGCAATTCGGTATACGCCAGCAGTCCCTTCAGCGGGCCGCGGGTGGCGGCCTCGCGCAGGATGCGGTTGATCTCGACGGCATCGGTATCACGGGCGACCTGCAGCGTGATGTCCAGGCACGAGACGTTCACCGTCGGCACACGAACTGCTTTGGCCTGAATTCGGCCGGCAAGTTCCGGAAGCAGCCGCTCGATGCCGCGCGCCAGACCAGTGGACACCGGGATGATCGACTGAAAAGCCGAACGCGTGCGGCGCAGATCCTCATGATGATAGGCGTCGATCACCGGCTGATCGTTCATCGCCGAGTGAATCGTGGTGATGGTGACGTATTCGAGGCCCAGTTCGCGGTTCAGCAGGTCGAGCAATGGCACGCTGCAATTGGTGGTGCACGACGCGGCAGACACCAGCCGCTCATCGCCCGTCAGGGCTTCCTGATTGATGCCATAGACGATGGTGGCGTCGACGTCGGCTTCACTGGCCATGGGCTGGGAAAACAACACCCGTGGCGCGCGGGCTGAAAGAAAGCGCTCGCCGTCAGCACGGGTGTTGTAGACGCCGGAGCATTCGAGCACCAGATCCACGTCGAGGGAGCCCCAGTCGATGCCTTCCGGCGTCGCGCTGCGAAACACTTTGATGACGTGATCGTTGATGTGCAGAAAATCGCCTTCGACCCGCACTTCGCCGGGAAACCGGCCGTGTGTGGAGTCAAAGCGCGTGAGGTATTCGAGACTGGCCATGTCGGCCAGGTCATTGATTGCCACCACTTCAAAGCCCGCCTTCGCACCTCGCTCGCACAGCGCGCGCAGCACGCAGCGGCCGATACGACCGTAACCATTGAGGGCGACTTTATAAGGGCGTGGCTGGGGCATGGGGTTCTCAACATCTTGAGTGGTACAGAGAACCTGCAGGCGCGCGGCTCTCCCGCGATCTGCCAGTTACAGGCAGATCGCAGGACAAGTCACGCACCTACAAGGGCAACACGATGGTGCTTAGTCTTCCAGCAGCTCTTCAGCCGTGGACAGAACGTTCTCCAGCGTGAAGCCGAACTCTTCGAACAGCAGGTTGGCAGGTGCCGACTCGCCGAAGGTGGTCATGCCGATGACGCGACCTTCCAGGCCCACGTATTTGTACCAGTAGTCGGCGTGAGCAGCTTCGATGGCGATACGCGCGCTGACTTCCAGCGGCAGAACCGACTGCTTGTACTCGGCGCTCTGGGTTTCGAAAATGCTGGTGCATGGCATGGAAACCACACGCACGTTCTTGCCGTCTGCGGTGAGCTTGTCGAATGCCTGAACAGCCAGGCCGACTTCGGAACCGGTGGCGATCAGGATCAGCTCAGGCTCGCCACTGCAGTCGCGCAGCACGTAGCCACCGCGGTTGATGTTTTCCAGCTGCTCGGCATCACGGGCCTGATGTTGCAGGTTCTGACGGGAGAAGATCAGCGCAGACGGGCCGTCATCACGTTCAATGGCGTGTTTCCAGGCGATGGCGGATTCCACGGCATCGGCCGGGCGCCAGCAGTCCAGGTTCGGCGTGGTGCGCAGGCTGGTCAGCTGCTCGATCGGCTGGTGAGTCGGACCGTCTTCGCCCAGACCGATGGAGTCGTGGGTGAACACATAGATGATGCGTTTCTTCATCAAAGAAGACATGCGCACGGCGTTGCGAGCGTATTCCATGAAGATCAGGAAGGTCGCGCCGTACGGCACGAAGCCGCCGTGCAGGGCGATACCGTTCATGATGGCGCCCATGCCGAACTCACGAACACCGTAGTGCAGGTAGTTACCGGTGGCGTCTTCGCCGGTGATGCTGCGGCAACCTTTCCAGATGGTCAGGTTGGAACCTGCCAGGTCAGCCGAGCCGCCGAGGAACTCAGGCAGCAGCGGACCGAAGGCGCTCAACGCGTTCTGGCTGGCCTTGCGGCTGGCGATGGTTTCGCCCTTGGCGTTAACTTCAGCGACGTACGCGGCGGATTTCTCGGCGAAGTCAGCAGGCAATTCACCGCTCATGCGGCGGATCAGCTCGTTGGCTTCGGTCGGGAAGGCAGCGGAATAGGCAGCAAAACGCTGATCCCATTCGGCCTCGGCGGCCAGGCCTTTTTCCTTGGCGTTCCACTCGCTGTAGATGTCGGCCGGAATTTCGAACGGGCCATGGGTCCACTTCAGCGCAGCGCGGGTCAGGGCGATTTCGTCAGTGCCCAGCGGAGCGCCGTGGCAGTCTTCCTTGCCCTGCTTGTTCGGCGAACCGAAACCGATGGTGGTCTTGCAGCAGATCAGTGTCGGCTTGTCGCTCTTGTGAGCGGTGTCGATGGCGGTTTTGATCTCGTCGGCGTCATGGCCGTCGACGTTACGGATGACCAGCCAGCCGTAGGACTCGAAGCGCTTCGGGGTGTCGTCGGTGAACCAGCCCTCGACTTCGCCGTCGATGGAAATCCCGTTGTCGTCGTAGAACGCGACTAGCTTGTTCAGGCGCAGCGTACCGGCCAGGGAAGCGACTTCGTGGGAGATGCCTTCCATCATGCAGCCATCACCCATGAACACGTAGGTGTGGTGGTTGACGATGTTGTGGCCTGGACGGTTGAACTGGGCAGCCAGCGTTTTCTCGGCAACCGCAAAACCGACGGCGTTGGCGAAACCCTGACCCAGTGGGCCGGTGGTGGTTTCAACGCCCGGGGTGTAGCCGTATTCCGGGTGGCCCGGCGTGCGGCTGTGCAGTTGACGGAAGTTTTTCAGGTCTTCGATGGACAGGTCGTAACCGGTCAGGTGCAGCAGCGAGTAGATCAGCATCGAGCCGTGACCGTTGGACAGGATGAACCGGTCGCGGTCAGCAAACATCGGATTGGCTGGGTTGTGCTTCAGATAATCGCGCCAAAGCACTTCAGCGATATCCGCCATGCCCATCGGGGCACCCGGGTGGCCGCTATTGGCCTTTTGCACGGCATCCATGCTGAGGGCACGAATGGCATTGGCTCGCTCACGACGGCTTGGCATCGCTGATCTCCTGGGGCAGATAAAAGTGGGACCGGAAAAAGGCGGCCATTTTCCCTCAGGCACCCTCCGGGGGCAATGACAGATCACACACCATCGGTGTTTTCCTCTGCCGCTGACGTGTTTTCGTACACCGCACCCAACAGGCGACGGCAAACGGCAGAATCACGGCGCCGGGGTGCCGCCACTGATCGAGCAATATCAAAACTTTTTGATATTGCCCTTGCGACAGCCCCGGTCGATAACTAGACTGCCTGCCTTATGAATCTTCGCGTGCCTGCCATTAGCCATGATGAATGCGACGAGCTGGCTGCCCTGTGCAAAGCCGGCGGCGATCCGCTGCGGCTGAATGTCTTGCGCGCGCTGTCGAACGATTCCTTCGGCGTACTGGAGCTGGCGCAGATTTTTGCGATCGGTCAGTCCGGCATGAGCCACCACCTCAAGGTCCTGGCTCAGGCAGACCTGGTGGCGACGCGGCGTGAAGGCAACGCGATCTTCTATCGACGCGCCCTGCCCCACACCGAACACACCGGCGGCAAGCTGCACGCAGCGCTGCTTGAAGAAGCCGATAATCTGCGCCTGCCCGATGATGTACAGACCCGGATCGGGCTGGTGCATCGCCAGCGGGCCAATGCCAGTCAGGATTTCTTCGCACGCACTGCCGAGAAATTTCGGGCCCAGCAGGACCTGATCGCAGGACTGCCGCAGTACCGCGACAGCCTGCTGTCGTTGCTGGACAAGCTGAGCTTCCCCGCCGATGCCACGGCGATAGAAGTGGGGCCGGGCGATGGCGGTTTTCTACCGGATCTGGCGCGGCGTTTCCGACAGGTGACGGGCCTGGACAACAGCCCGGAAATGCTCGATCTGGCGCGCAAGATCTGCACGCAGAAGTCGCTGGTTAACGTCGAGCTGAAACTGGCCGATGCACTGACCAACGCTAATATCTCCGGCAACTGCGTGGTCTTGAATATGGTGCTGCACCATTTCGCCGCGCCCGCCGAAGCGCTCAAACATTTGGCCAACCTGTTGCAACCGGGCGGTAGCCTGCTGGTGACAGAGTTGTGCAGTCATGACCAGAGCTGGGCCAAGGAGGCCTGTGGCGATCTCTGGTTAGGCTTCGAACAGGAAGATCTGGCCCGTTGGGCCATCGCTGCGGGGCTGGTCCCCGGGGAAAGCCTGTACATAGGCTTACGTAATGGTTTCCAGATCCAGGTCCGCCATTTTCAGCGACCGGCTGGCAACACTCACCATCGGTACTAATCAGGAAAACCGTCGAGATGAGCGAATACTCCCTTTTCACCTCCGAGTCCGTGTCTGAAGGACATCCGGACAAAATCGCCGACCAGATCTCCGATGCGGTGCTGGACGCCATCATTGCCCAGGACAAGCAGGCGCGCGTCGCCGTGGAAACCCTGGTCAAGACCGGTGTGGCCATTGTTGCCGGCGAAGTCACCACCACCGCGTGGGTCGACCTGGAGCAGATCGTTCGTGACGTGATCTGCGAGATCGGCTACACCAGCTCCAACGTCGGTTTCGATGGTGCGACCTGCAGCGTGATGAACATCATCGGCAAGCAGTCCCCTGACATCAACCAGGGTGTCGACCGCGCAAAACCTGAAGATCAGGGCGCTGGCGACCAGGGCCTGATGTTCGGCTACGCCAGCAACGAAACCGCCGAGCTGATGCCTGCGCCGATCGCGTTCTCGCACCAGTTGGTACACCGCCAGGCCGAAGCCCGTAAATCCGGCCTGCTGCCGTGGTTGCGCCCGGACGCGAAATCCCAGGTCACGTGCCGCTATGAAAACGGCATCGTGGTGGGCATCGACGCCGTTGTGCTGTCGACCCAGCACAACCCGGAAGTGTCGTACAAAGATCTGCGCGAAGGCGTGATGGAGCTGATCGTCAAGCACGTGCTGCCGGCTGAACTGCTGCACAAGGACACTCAGTTCCACATCAATCCGACTGGCCAGTTCATCATCGGCGGCCCGGTAGGTGACTGCGGTCTGACCGGTCGCAAGATCATCGTCGACAGCTACGGCGGCATGGCCCGTCACGGCGGCGGCGCGTTCTCCGGTAAAGATCCATCGAAGGTCGACCGCTCGGCTGCGTACGCTGGCCGTTATGTCGCCAAGAACATCGTCGCCGCCGGTCTGGCCGAGCGCTGCGAGATTCAGGTGTCCTACGCCATTGGCGTTGCACAGCCTACGTCGATCTCGCTGAACACCTTCGGCACCGGCAAAATCAGCGACGACAAGATCGTCCAGCTGGTCCGCGAGCACTTCGACCTGCGTCCGTACGCGATCACGACCATGCTCGACCTGCTGCACCCGATGTACCAAGAAACCGCAGCCTACGGCCACTTCGGCCGGACGCCGCAAACCAAGACCGTGGGCGACGACACGTTCACCACGTTCACCTGGGAAAAAACCGACCGCGCCGACGCCTTGCGCGCTGCTGCCGGTTTGTAATACCCGCCGGGTGCATTGCGCTTAGCGGCATCCGGTAAAAATAAAAGCCCCTGGCGATGTGAGTCGTCAGGGGCTTTTTGCATTCGGGCTGCGGAAACAATCACACCCTACGCGCCACCAGCAAAAACGACGCCGCACTCGCCAACAACCCCGCACACACCCGGTTAAACACCCGCTTGCCACTGGGCTTCGCAAACAGCCGACGCGCATGCACGCCCATCCAGCAGTACAGCCCGATAGCGATACATTCCAACGCCAGAAACATCGCGCCCAATTGTGCGAATTGAGTAGTGACCACGGCGGTACGGTCGACGAATTGCGGCAGAAACGCCGTGAACAACAGAATGGCTTTGGGATTGCCGATGGCGACCAGAAATTCTTGGCGCGCCAGCTTCGTCACTCCAACGCGCGCGCCCGCTTCAATATCGTGGGCCTCCGACGGCGCTCGCCACAGTTGTAACGCCAGATAGAACAGATACGCCGCCCCTACAATCTTGATCGTATGAAACAGCCACTCGGACGTATGCAGCACTGCCGTAAGCCCGGCTGCGGCCAGCGCAATCATGATCGCGAATGCCAGCAGCCGCCCTAGCCCGCCGGTGCAGGCGCGGCCAAATCCATAACGTGAGGCGTTGCTGATGGAGAGCAGGTTGTTCGGGCCCGGCGCCATGTTCAGGGCGAAACAGGCGGGGATGAATACAGCGAGGGTCGACAGGTCCATGGCAATGCCTCTTCCAGTAGCCGGGTGAAACATCATTTTGCACTCGTGGGCGCGCGGCTCAAGGCACAGCTGGGCGGGGAATCAGGGGCTGGCTGTATCGGTGCGAGACAAACGCGGTAACCACGGCGCGATGAAACGCCCATCGGGAAAACCTAGCCTTGCAGTCCCTCCCCCGGCAAGGACGCTCCGATGCTGCTCTCCCTTCGCGCACTGGTACTCTGTGCACTGCCTCTTCTGGCCATCAATGCAAACGCGCAAACATGCCCCGACTGGCCACCGGCCAAAGCCCGAAGCGAGATCCTGGCGCTGCAAAGCCAGATCACCCAATGGGACGACAGCTACCACCGCCAAGGTATTTCTCTGGTGGCCGATGAGCTTTACGACCAATCCGTTCAGCGCCTCGCCGATCTGCGCAGTTGTTTCGCCGCCACGTCGGCGGCGCCCTCCAATCCGCTGAAAACCGCTCGCGGTCCTGTCGCACATCCCATCCCGCACACCGGCCTGACAAAATTGCCGGGCGAGGCCGCCGTTCAGGCGTGGCTTGAAGACCGAAGCGATCTGTGGATTCAGCCAAAAGTGGACGGCGTGGCCGTCACGCTGGTTTACGTCGACGGCAAACTGGTGAGTGCCATCAGCCGGGGCGACGGCGTTTTCGGCCAGGACTGGACGGGGCATGCCCACCAGATCGAGGCGACTCCTCGCCATCTCGCGTGGGAAAAGACCGTGATCCTCCAGGGCGAGCTGTATTGGAAGCTGACAGATCACGTTCAGGCGGACGCCGGCAGTCTGAACGCTCGCAGCAAAGTGGCCGGCTTGTTGGCGCGTCACGCGATCAGCGAGGAGGAAGGCGCGCAGATCGGCTTGTTCGTCTGGGACTGGCCGGAAGGTCCGACGGGGATGAACGAGCGACTGGCCGGCTTGAGAGCCATGGGTTTCGAGGACAGCGCACGCTTCAGTGAGCCGTTGGAGGGTTTCACTCAGGCAAAGAACTGGCGAGAGCACTGGTACCGTTCGCCGCTGCCGTTTGCCACCGATGGCGTGGTCATCCGGCAGGGCGAGCGCCCATCGGCCGAGCGCTGGCAAGCGAAAGCCCCCTACTGGATCGCGGCATGGAAGTACCCGTTCGCACAGGCGCTGGCCGAGGTGCGCAAGGTTCATTTCAATATCGGGCGCAGCGGCAAGATCACGCCCGTGCTGGACATAGAACCGGTGCGTCTGGATGACCGAATGATCGCCCGCATCAGCGTCGGTTCGCTGAAGCGCTGGCAGGAAATGGACATTCGGCCCGGCGATCAGGTCGGGATCAGCCTCGCCGGGCTGACGATCCCGCGTCTGGATGAGGTGGTGTCGCGCAGCGTTGAGCGCGCTCCGCTGAATATTCCGAGAGCGGAGGATTTCCATCCACTGAGTTGCTGGCAGCCCATCGAGGGCTGCGAAAGCCAGTTCCGTGAACGACTTAAATGGCTGAGCGGGAAGAAGGGCGTGGCGCTCAGCGGCGTAGGACCGGGCACGTGGGACAAGTTGATTCAGGCCGGGCAATTGAACGGTTTGCTGGACTGGATGACCCTCGACGGTGCACAGCTTGCTAACATTCCCGGCCTGGGCGAGCGCAGCAGCGCTAAACTGCTGGCAAGTTTCCAGGCCGCGCGTGAGAAGCCGTTTGTTGTCTGGCTTAAAGCCATCGGTTTGCCTCCGGCCACGGGCGTTGATCTGGGTGATTCCTGGGCGGCGCTGGCCTCGCGCAGCGTCAAGGACTGGCAGGCCGAGCTCGGAATCGGCTCGGGCCGTGCGAAGCAGCTACATGCATTTTTTCAAGACCCGCAGGTGCAGGCGTTAAGTCGCCAACTGCGGGACGAAGGCGTAGATGGTTTTTAGTATTTTTAGGGCCGCATGATTGCGTCGAGCGTGCGGCTATTTGTGTTCAAGGAGTATTCATGAAATTCCTGTCATCCCTTTTTGCATTCACCGCGTGCGGGTTTCTGGCCGCGCCCGTGTTTGCGGCCGACCAAGCGCCGGAGCCGTCCGGATGCGCCGCGAAGCGTCAGGACATCAGCACTCAGATAGAAAACGCCAAGGCCGCAGGCAATACCAATCAACAGGCCGGGCTGCAAAAAGCCTTGAGCGAGTTGAACGCCAACTGCAACGACGTCGACCTGGTCAAGCAGCAGGAGCAAAAGGTGCTGGATGCCAAGCGCGAAGTCAGCCGTCGCCAGGCGGACCTGAACAAGGCCATGAGCAAGGGCGATCCGGAGAAAATCGACAAGCGTAAAGACAAGCTGGCCGAATCGCGCAAAGAACTGCAGGACGAGCAGGAAAAGCTGGAGAAGGTGCAGCCCGACGAGGATGACGAGTAAGCACGTGGGCTCGCTTTAGTCTTAATCTGTAGGAGTGAGCGGGGTGGCGCTCCACCTCGCTCGCGAAGACGGCATTTCCGCCGATGAAGATTTGGCGGATGTACTGGCCTCTTCGTGAGCAAGCTCACTCCCACACGGTCTCTTTCGCGGCAAGATCTCAGGGTGTCAGAGCTACGGTTGAGCCATCAAACTGAAACGCCAAACAGCGCGATCACCAACCCCAACCCGACGATCCAGGCCAGCGAGCGCAACGTCGCGAGATCCGCCAGATAGAAAATGATGTAGAGCAGGCGACTTGTCACGAACAGCACGGCGAGCACGTCGATCGTCACCAACTGCGCCACGCCGGCAACGTGGGCAATGATCACGCCAGCGGCAAACCCTGGAATCGCTTCAAAACTATTGAGCTGCGCGTTGTGGGCGCGCCGCGGGAGACCTTCGAGGCGGTCGAGAAAGTCCCGGGGATCATGATTGTGCCGTGCACCGAATTTGCCGCTGCTGAACTTGGCAATGCCAGCGCACCCTATCGGCAAGAGAATCACGATCAACACGCACCAAAAAGCAACGGTCATAACCACATCCTTTTTTAGAATTTGAGCTTCATTAGAACGATGCCCCTCTACAGCCTAAGAACTGCAGCCTGGCGAAAGGTTCTTTCAGGTCCTGCATGCCTGAAAGCGTTACAGGAATCACACGCCTCCAGTGGGCCATCGTGCCCCCATAGTGGGACCGGCTTTAGCCGGGAAGGCGTCACCCGCCACACCGCAAATTTGATGCGCACACACCGGCCCCCTTCCCGGCTAAAGCCGGTCCCACTAAACATCGCATTCAGTCAGTAAAACGAGCGTAACGCCGCACTGATTATTCGCCATTACTGCCACAGCCATCCCGATTGGCTAAGATGCCAGCCACCCAGCCGACGTCGGCTGTATCTCGTTGCCCAGGAGCCTGCATGTCCAGCGAAGAAGACGCCACCCTCAGTGGCGCAGCGCCGATGATTCCCGATCAGCGTCGGGAGTTGATGCTGCGTCAGTTGCGCAAGCATCAGGTGCTGAGCGTGCATCAGCTCATGGAAATGTTCGACTGCTCACACATGACCGTTCGCCGCGACATCGCGCTGCTTGAGCAAAGTGGCCGCGCCTATTCGGTGACCGGCGGGGTGCGCATCGCCAGCCAGGTTCACAGCGAGCCCAGTCACCAGTCCAAAGCAGTGGTAGAGCTGCCGCATAAACAGGCGATGGCGAAGCTGGCCGCCAGCCTGCTGCACCCGGAAATGACCGTGTACCTGGACGCCGGCACCAGCACGCTGGAAATCGTCCCGCACATCGTCGCGCTGGCGGGCATGACGGTGGTGACCAACGACTTCGGCGTGGTCAACGCCCTCGCCGATGCGACCCATGTGGATGTGATTCATACGGGCGGGCTGCTGGATCATCCGAACCGATCCTGTGTCGGCGGGCTGGCCGCCGCAACCTTGCGGCAATTGGCAACCGACGTGGCGTTCATGTCCACCAGCTCGTGGGACCTGCAGCGCGGCACGACCACGCCTTCCGCGCTGAAGGTTGAGGTCAAGCAAGCGGCCATGCAGTCCGCGTCACGCACGGTGCTCCTGACGACCAGCACGAAATACGGCACCTTTGGCATGTACAAGGTCGCGGGCCTGGAGCAATTCGACACGATCATCAGCGATGACCGCCTCGCCCACGGTGCTGCGGACAGCATCCGCGCCCTGGGTGTTGAGTTGATGTTGGCGTCAGTGGGTAAGGTCGTGCTCTCCTGAGGCTGACATCCCTGGTGTGGGAGTGAGCTTGCTCGCGAAGCGGTCTTTCAGCCGCTGAAGATGCGGTGGATGCTCCTGCTGCTTCGCGAGCAAGCTCGCTCCCACAATTTACGTGCTGACAGAGACATCCCACCCAAAACCGTGCACCCAAGCCTTGGCAGCCAGCCGGGGCTTTTTTGTGCCCGATCAGGCTGATGTTAATTTTTGTTAACTCAAAAAAGCACTTCACATTATCCGATCACAGGTTCACTATCTTTAACAGATCAGAACAAACACCGTTCGAGTGCTGATGAACTTCGGCGCTCACCCGAGGAGAGATTCATGGATAACAAGAATGTCGGCGTCATTGGTCTGGGTGCGATGGGCCTGGGCATTGCGCGCTCCCTGCTGCGCAGCGGCTTCAACGTTCATGCCTGTGACGTGCGCGCCGCCGTGACCGAGCAATTCGCCAGCGAAGGCGGCGTTGCCTGTGAATCTCCTGCGAGCATGGCCGCTGCCTGCGACGTGATCATCACCGTCGTGGTCAACGCCGAGCAGACCGAAACCGTATTGTTCGGCGACAACGGCGCTGTCGCCGCCCTGCGCCCGGGCAGCCTGATCATCGGTTGCGCCACGGTCGCACCGACCTTCGCCATCGAACTGGGTCAACGCCTCACCGAAAAAGGCCTGCTTTACCTCGACGCTCCGATCTCCGGTGGCGCGGCCAAAGCGGCTGCGGGTGAAATGACGATGATGACCTCCGGCCCGGCTGATTCCTACGCCAAGGCCGACGCGATTCTCAACGGCATGGCGGGCAAGGTCTATCGCCTGGGCGACGTCCACGGCCTGGGCTCCAAAGTCAAAATCATCAATCAGCTGCTGGCCGGCGTCCACATCGCCGCCAGCGCCGAAGCCATGGCCCTGGGCCTGCGCGAAGGCGTCGACGCGGACGCGCTGTACGAAGTGATCACCAACAGCGCCGGTAACTCGTGGATGTTCGAGAACCGCGTGCCGCACATCCTCAAGGCGGACTACACGCCGCTGTCGGCTGTGGATATCTTCGTCAAAGACCTGGGCCTGGTGCTGGATACCGCCCGCGCCAGCAAATTCCCGCTGCCGCTGTCGTCCACCGCCCACCAGATGTTCATGCAGGCCTCCACCGCAGGCTTTGGCCGTGAGGATGACTCCGCCGTGATCAAGATTTTCCCGGGCATCGAACTGCCGACCGCCAAGCCTGAAAACAACTGAGATGACGCTGATGAGCACCACGACTCCGCGCCCTCTGTTGGGCTGCATCGCCGATGACTTCACCGGCGCCACCGATCTGGCCAACATGCTGGTGCGCGGCGGCATGCGCACCGTGCAGAGCATTGGCATCCCGAGCGCCGACAGCCTGGCCGAACTGGATGCCGACGCCATCGTCATCGCGCTGAAATCCCGCACCACGCCGGCTGCAGAAGCGGTTGAGGAATCCCTTGCCGCGCTGCAATGGCTGCGTGATCGCGGCTGCGAGCAGATCTTCTTCAAGTACTGCTCGACGTTCGACTCCACCGCCAAAGGCAACATCGGTCAGGTCAGCGAGGCGCTGCTCAAGGCGCTGAACAGCGACTTCACTTTGGCGTGCCCGGCGTTTCCGGAAAACGGTCGCACGATTTTCCGTGGTCACCTGTTCGTGCAGGACCAATTGCTCAGCGAATGCGGCATGCAGAGCCACCCGCTGACGCCCATGACCGATGCCAATCTGGTGCGCGTGCTGCAATCCCAGACCACGCAAAAAGTCGGCTTGCTGCGTTACGACAGCATCGCCAAAGGCGTCGAGGGCGTGCGGGCGCGGATCAATGAGCTGCGTGCCGAAGGCGTCGTCATGGCGGTTGCCGACGCCTTGTCGGACGCTGATCTGTACACGCTGGGCGAGGCCTGCGCCGACCTGCCGCTGCTCACCGGTGGCTCGGGTCTGGCGCTGGGGCTGCCGAGTAATTTCCGTAAAGCGGGCAAATTGCGTGATATCGATGCCGCGAAGCTTGAGCAGATCGACGGCGGCGAAGTGGTGTTGGCGGGCAGCGCGTCGGTGGCTACCAACGGCCAGGTTGCCGCCTGGCTTGAGGCCAACCGGCCTGCGCTGCGCATCGACCCATTGGCACTCGCTGAAGGCAAACCGGTTGTTGCCGATGCGCTGGCGTTCGCCCGCGATGCCGGGCAAACCGTGCTGATCTACGCGACCAGCAGCCCGGAGGAAGTAAAAGCCGTGCAGCAAAAACTCGGCGTCGAACGTGCCGGCGCGCTGGTCGAGGAGGCACTGGGCCAGATCGCTCGCGGACTGCTGGACGCGGGCGTTAAGCGCTTTGTCGTCGCCGGCGGCGAAACCTCCGGCGCCGTGGTTCAGGCCTTGGGCGTGAGCCTGCTGACGATCGGCGCGCAAATCGACCCGGGTGTTCCAGCGACCATCAGCAGCGGCGCGATGCCTCTGGCCCTGGCGCTGAAGTCCGGGAATTTCGGTGGCCGCGACTTTTTCGACAAAGCCCTCAAGCAGCTGGCAGGAAGTGCGCAATGAGCAACGTAACCAGCAGTTCAGTGAGCGCCGAAAACCAGCAGCGTGAAGAAATCTGCACCATCGGCCGCTTGCTGTTCGGGCGCGGCTACACCGTTGGCAGCGCAGGCAATATCAGCGCGCGTCTCGACGATGGCTGGCTGATCACGCCAACTGACGCGTGCCTGGGGCGTCTTGATCCTGACGCCATCGCCAAGGTCAATCTGGCCGGCGAATGGGTTTCCGGCGACAAGCCCTCGAAGACCCTGGCCCTGCATCGTCAGGTCTACGACCGCAATGCCAGCGTCGGCGGCGTGGTGCACACCCACTCGACGCATCTGGTCGCGCTGACACTGGCCGGCGTCTGGAAACCAGACGACATCCTCCCGCCCATCACGCCGTATCAGGTGATGAAAGTCGGGCACATTCCCCTGATTGCCTACGAGCGCCCCGGCTCGCCGAACGTCGCTGAACAAGTGGCGAAACTGGCGAACAGCGTGCGCGGCGTGATGCTCGAGCGACTTGGCCCGGTGATCTGGGAAAGCTCGGTCGCCAAGGCTTCTTATGCGCTGGAAGAGCTGGAGGAGACGGCACGCCTGTGGCTGATGAGCAACCCTAAACCTGAACCGCTGGACGCAGCGGCTCTGGAAGAACTGCGCCAGACGTTTGGCGTGAACTGGTAACCCCAACGGCGTTTTGATCGAAAACCGGACTCCCGGTTTTCGGCGGACCGGCTTCGCCGGAAAACAATAACAACGGGACACAACATGACTCCTCTATTGCTCATGATCATCGCCGGAGCCGGCATTGCGCTGTTGCTGCTTCTGGTCCTGAAATACAAATTCCAACCGTTCGTGGCACTGATGCTGGTCAGCATTATCGTGGCGCTGGTGGCCGGGGTTAAACCCGGCGATCTGGTGGCGACCATTGAAGGCGGCATGGGCAAAACCCTCGGCCACATCGCGATCATCATTGCCTTGGGCGCCATGATCGGCCGCATCATCGAGCTGTCCGGTGGCGCCGAGGCGCTGGCCAAGACGCTGATCAACCGCTTCGGCAACCGGCGCACGCCGCTGGCCCTGACCGTCGCGGGTTTCATGGTCGGTATTCCGGTGTTCTTTGAAGTGGGCGTGATCATCCTTATGCCGCTGGCCTATGGTGTCGCTCGCGCCGCACGTAAACCGCTGCTGATTTTCGCGCTGCCCATGTGCGCCGCGCTGCTGTCGGTTCACGCCTTCCTGCCGCCACACCCGGGCGCCGTCGCAGCGGCCGGTCAGCTGGGGGCGGACCTGGGTCGCGTGTTGATGTTCGGGCTGCCGATCGTTGCTGTGTTGTGCCTGATCGGCTACCTGATTGCCGGTCGCATCACCCGCAAGACCTACCCGATGACTGACGATATTCGGAGCGAAGTCTACGGTCCGCACATCACCAACCAGGATCTGGTGGCGTGGGCGAACAACGATTACTCAACGACCTCCGAAGCGGCACACGCCAAGGTACTGGGCCTGGAAGAAAGCGCCAGCAGCCTGGCGGCACGTCTGCCAAAAGCGCCGGCGCCGGGCGCAGGCATCATCATCGCGCTGATTCTGCTGCCGATCATTCTGATCCTGCTGGGCACACTGGCGACCACGATGTTGCCGGCCGAATCAATGCTGCGCAGCGTGCTGACCGTTCTCGGCGCACCGCTGGTGGCGCTGCTGATCGACACGCTGCTTTGCGCGTGGCTACTGGGTTCGCGCCGGGGCTGGAGCCGCAGTCAGGTGTCCGATGTCGTGGGTTCGGCATTGCCCGGCGTGGCGATGGTGATTTTGATTGCAGGCGCGGGCGGCGTGTTCGGCAAGGTGCTGGTGGATACCGGTATCGGCGCGGTGGTTTCCGAAGCGCTGCGCAACACCGGCCTGCCGGTTCTCGCCCTGGGCTTTCTGCTGACACTGCTGTTGCGCGCCGTACAGGGCTCGACCACAGTGGCGCTGGTGACCACGGCCGGTATTCTCAGCCCGCTGATCGCCACGCTGAACCTGAGCGCCAACCACATGGCCCTGCTCTGCCTGGCCATGGGCGGTGGCGGTCTGGCCATGTCGCACATCAACGACGCCGGCTACTGGATGTTCACCAAACTGGCGGGCCTGAACGTCGCAGACGGCCTGCGCACCTGGACCTTCCTGGTGACCATTCTGGGCACCCTCGGTTTCTTGATGACGCTGCTGCTCTGGCCTTTCGTCTAACGGCTTCAATTGGGAGATAACCATGCCTCGCTTCGCTGCCAACCTCAGCATGATGTATCCGCAACACGACTTTCTGGCGCGTTTCTCGGCTGCGGCGAGTGACGGCTTCAAGGGCGTGGAATACCTGTTTCCGTACGACTTCAAGGCCGAGGAAATCAAGCTGCGTCTGGACGACTTCGGTTTGACCCAGGCGCTGTTCAACGCCCCGCCCGGCGACTTCACCAAGGGCGAGCGTGGCATTGCTTCGTTGCCGGGCCGGGAGAGTGAATTCCGCGACGGTTTCCAGAAGGCGCTGGATTACGCAGCGGTGCTGGGTAACGACCGCATTCACGTCATGGCCGGTTTGCTGCCCAGTGAAGACCTGCGCCAGAAGCATCACGCGGTGTACCTGGAAAACCTGAGCTTCGCCGCACAACAGGCGGCCAAGGTCGGGTTGACGGTGTTGATCGAGCCGATCAACACCCGAGATATTCCGGGCTTTTTCCTCAACCGTCAGGATCAGGGCCAGGCTGTGCTTAAAGAAGTGGGCGCCGACAATCTGCGGGTACAGTTCGACTGCTACCACTGCCAGATCGTGGAAGGCGACGTCACCAGCAAACTGCGCCGCGACTTCGCCGGCATCGGCCACATCCAGATCGCGGGTGTGCCGGACCGGCATGAGCCGAGCGTGGGGGAAGTGAATTACCCGTGGCTGTTCGAAGAGATCGATCGCTTGGGCTACACCGGCTGGGTCGGCTGCGAATACCGTCCGAAAGGCGATACCAGCGAAGGCCTGCAGTGGCTGCGCGATTGGCAGGCACGTCATCCGGCATAACAGGCGCTGTCTTTTTACTGTAGGAGTGAGCTTGCTCGCGATGCGTCAGACCAGATGAAGCTTCTTCGCCTGACACACCGCAATCGCGAGCAAGCTCACTCCTACGAGTTCTTCTTTGATCAGTCATCCGCGTCCATTGCGCGATCACTCGTTGATCACGTCTTCCTTGAACTGATCCTTCACGTAGCTGATTTCGGTCTTGCCATGTGGCGCCGGCAGGCCGTCTTCACCCAGGTTGACGAAGACCATTTTCTCGACCGTGAGAATGCTCTTGCGGGTGATCTTGTTGCGGACCTGGCAGGTCAGGGTGATGGAGGTGCGGCCGAACTCGGTGGCAGTGATCCCCAGCTCAATGATGTCGCCCTGACGCGAGGCGCTGACGAAGTTGATCTCGGAAATGTACTTGGTCACGACGCGCTGATTGCCCAACTGAACAATGGCGTAGATGGCCGCCTCTTCGTCGATCCAGCGCAGCAGGCTGCCGCCGAACAACGTGCCGTTGGGGTTGAGGTCTTCGGGTTTTACCCATTTGCGGGTGTGGAAGTTCATGGGGACTCCGGGGTGTTTGGGCGACGGTGGTGGATGTGCTCCAGCTTCAAGCTTCAAGCCTGAAGCTGCAAGTCAAAAGCAGGTCCGCTGTTGTTTACCGCTTGCCGCTTGCAGCTTGCCACTTGCAGCTCAAAGAAAGATAATCGCCACCGCTTCAAAAAACGGTCATCACACCTTGTTACCGTTTTCCCGCCACCTGTCCGAGGGGCGCTGCAGCAGGTCAGACCTGTCAGGCTCGGAGAGGGCGTTGTTTGATCAGGCTTCCCGCCGGTCAAGCTTTAAACGCACAACGGCGCCCATTCGCACCCTACGAATGGAGACTCTTAATGAGTGCTGTACTGACGCCCAACGATTTCAACGACTACAAAGTCGCCGACATGTCCCTGGCTGCCTGGGGCCGTCGCGAAACCATCATCGCCGAATCCGAAATGCCTGCCCTGATGGGCCTGCGTCGCAAGTACGCTGCCGAGCAACCGCTCAAGGGCGCGAAGATTCTCGGCTGCATCCACATGACCATTCAGACTGCCGTGCTGATCGAAACCCTGGTTGCCCTGGGTGCCGAAGTGCGCTGGTCGTCCTGCAACATCTTCTCGACTCAGGATCAGGCCGCTGCCGCTATCGCTGCTGCCGGCATTCCTGTTTTCGCCTGGAAAGGCGAAACCGAAGCCGAGTACGAGTGGTGCCTGGAGCAGACTATCCTCAAGGACGGTCAGCCATGGGACGCCAACATGATCCTCGACGACGGCGGCGACCTGACCGAGCTGTTGCACAAGAAATACCCGGCCATCCTCGACCGCGTCCATGGCGTGACCGAAGAAACCACCACGGGCGTTCACCGCCTGCTGGACATGCTGGCCAAGGGCGAACTGAAGATCCCGGCGATCAACGTCAACGACTCGGTCACCAAGAGCAAGAACGACAACAAGTACGGCTGCCGTCACAGCCTGAACGACGCCATCAAGCGCGGCACCGACCACCTGTTGTCCGGCAAGCAAGCGCTGGTCATCGGCTACGGTGACGTGGGCAAGGGTTCGGCTCAGTCGCTGCGTCAGGAAGGCATGATCGTCAAGGTCACCGAAGTCGATCCGATCTGCGCCATGCAAGCGTGCATGGACGGTTTCGAACTGGTTTCGCCTTTCATCGACGGCGAGAACGACGGCACCGAAGCGAGCATCGACAAAGCACTGCTGGGCAAGATCGACCTGATCGTCACCACCACCGGTAACGTCAACGTCTGCGACGCCAACATGCTCAAGGCGCTGAAGAAACGCGCAGTGGTCTGCAACATCGGTCACTTCGACAACGAAATCGACACGGCTTTCATGCGCAAGAACTGGGCATGGGAAGAAGTGAAGCCGCAAGTGCACAAGATCCACCGCACCGGTTCGGGCTCGTTCGATCCTCAGAACGATGACTACCTGATCCTGCTGGCCGAAGGCCGTCTGGTGAACCTGGGCAACGCCACCGGTCACCCGAGCCGCATCATGGACGGCTCGTTCGCCAACCAGGTGCTGGCGCAGATCTTCCTGTTCGGCCAGAAGTACGCTGACCTGAGCCCTGCCCAGAAAGCCGAGCGTCTGACCGTCGAAGTGTTGCCGAAGAAGCTGGACGAAGAAGTGGCGCTGGAAATGGTACGTGGCTTCGGCGGCGTCGTGACCAAGCTGACCAAGACCCAGGCCGACTATATCGGCGTGACCGTCGAAGGTCCGTTCAAGCCGCACGCTTATCGCTACTAAGCAGTAAGCGGCAAGCTTCAAGCGGCAAGTAAAGGCATCACCATTGTCATGACTTGCCGCGTCAGGCTTTAAATCGTCCAAGCATTTAGCAGCACCAGGTGACAAGCCTTGAGCTGCAGGATACGGCGCACCGCCACTCTTGCAGCTTATGGCTTGTAGCTTGCCGCTGGAGACTCGCTCCATGAGCCAAGACCGTAGCTACAGCTTCGAATTCTTCCCGACGAAGACCGACGCTGGTCATGAAAAACTGCTTGCCACGGCGCGTACGCTGGCCAGCTACAACCCCAGTTTTTTCTCCTGCACCTACGGTGCCGGGGGTTCCACTCGCGACCGCACGATCAACACCGTGCTGCAGCTGGAAAAAGAAGTACACGTTCCGGCCGCACCGCACCTGTCGTGTGTCGGTGACAGCAAGGCCGACCTGCGCAGCTTGCTGACGCAGTACCGGGAAGCCGGCATCAAACGCATCGTCGCCCTGCGCGGTGACCTGCCCTCCGGCATGGGCATGGCCAGCGGTGAGCTGCGTTATGCCAATGATCTGGTGAGCTTCATCCGTGAAGAAACCGGCGATCATTTCCACATCGAAGTCGCGGCCTACCCGGAGATGCACCCCCAGGCGCGCAATTTCGAAGACGATCTGAAAAACTTCGTGCGCAAGGCCAACGCCGGCGCCAACAGTGCGATCACCCAGTACTTCTTCAACGCCGACAGCTACTTCCACTTCGTCGAGCGCGTGCAGAAGCTGGGCGTGGACATTCCGATCGTGCCGGGCATCATGCCGATCACCAACTACAGCAAGCTGGCGCGTTTCTCGGACGCGTGCGGTGCGGAGATCCCGCGCTGGGTTCGCAAGCAGCTGGAAGCGTACGGCGACGACACGGCAAGCATTCAGGCGTTCGGAGAGCAGGTCATCACTGAAATGTGCGAGCGACTGCTGCACGGCGGCGCCCCCGGTCTGCATTTCTACACGCTGAATCAGGCCGAACCGAGTCTGGCGGTCTGGAACAACCTGAAGCTCTCTGCGTAATATCGGTTTCAATCCATACGGATTGAAACCACGCGGGCTTCACCGGCAGGCTTCGTAACCAAGACGCCTGCCAGTCGGGTCGTTGCGTCCAGGCTTCTGTTTTTGTTGAGAATCACTGCTTCTATTTAGTTAGCTCGCGTCGTAATCTCGCGCGCATGCCGCTCATCCTCTCTCTATCCGTTGCTGCACTCCTCACCTGCCTGAGCTTCAGCGCGCTGGGTGAAAAACTGCGGATCGTCACCGAACCCTGGTCTCCCTACGTCATCGTGGACGGCAACCATGCCTCCGGCCTGGATTACGACGCCACGGCGATTGTCTTCGAGCGCCTGGGCATCGACGTCGAGTGGCAGTTTCTCCCGTGGAAACGCTGCCTGATGATGCTCAGTGACGGCGAAGCTGACGGCGTGCTCGACATCTTCAAGGACGAGATGCGCGCGGATCTGTTGTATCCGAACGAACCGTTGTCGACCATCGATTGGGTGTTGTTTCAGGCCAATGCCAGGCCGCATGCTTTCAATGGCGTGGAAGACCTGCACGGGCTGACTGTCGGCGTCTCTCCCGGTTATCGATACACGCCGGAGTTCGACAGCTCAACGGCGTTCATCCGTGAGCCTGCGCCAAGCCATGAAGCGAACTTCGGCAAACTGATTCGCGGCCGCATCGATTTAATGGTGACCGATCGCCTGCTGGGGCGGCAGATGATTGAGCGGCTCAAGCTGCAAGACCAGGTCAGTCAGTTGCCGGTCGTGCTCACTCACAGGGGGCAGTACCTGGCGCTGCGCCGCAATGCCGGTATGGACTTGCTGGCCCAGCGATTCAGTGCAGAACTGAAGCGTTTCAAGCAAGAACCCGCCTACGCGAAACTGGTGGAGCGGTATACCGGCGAAACACCGACGACGATCCCTGCAGAATCGGGGGAAAGTGTCGATAAAACCGTTGAGCAGCAGGAAAGCAGCGCGTTGTGATTGCTCTGTTATACTCCGGCGTCCCCGCCAGGCTTGCGCCCGGGTGCACGGTCTCACAGAAGACTTCTCGAACACGTCAGCAGCGCACTTTTTGCGCCCCTGCCCCGAGTTGAACTTACAGACCTCCACAGGACCGGACGCCATTGCACCTTCCAAGGAGTGTGCGATGACCGCAGCAGGGTCGAGCGCATTCACGTTACGTGCAGAACCTTAGTCTGCGCCTGGAAGATCATCCCTATTTGGGCCTCTATGGCCCCAACTCAAGACAGGATTACTCATGTCCTTTGCTTCCCTCGGTCTCTCCGAGGCTTTAGTCAGCGCCATCGAGGCTGCTGGCTACACCCAGCCTACCCCAGTGCAACAGCGGGCCATTCCCGCCGTGTTGCAAGGCCGCGATCTGATGGTCGCCGCCCAGACAGGTACTGGTAAAACCGGTGGTTTCGCCCTCCCTATCCTGGAGCGGTTGTTTCCCAACGGTCATCCGGACAAATCCCAGCGTCACGGCCCGCGCCAACCGCGTGTTCTGGTCCTGACCCCGACTCGTGAACTGGCCGCCCAGGTCCACGACAGCTTCAAGATCTACGCCAAGAACCTCAAGTTCGTCAGTACCTGCATCTTCGGCGGTGTCGGCATGAACCCGCAGGTTCAGGCCATGGCCCGCGGCGTTGACGTACTGGTCGCCTGCCCGGGTCGTTTACTCGATCTGGCCGGTCAGGGCAGCGTCGATCTGTCCCACGTTGAAATCCTCGTGCTGGACGAAGCCGACCGCATGCTCGACATGGGCTTCGTTCACGACGTGAAGAAAGTCCTCGCGCGCCTGCCCTCCAAGCGTCAGAACCTGCTGTTCTCGGCAACGTTCTCTCAGGACATCACCGCGCTGGCCGGCAAACTGCTGCACAACCCGGAACGCATCGAAGTCACGCCGCCGAACACCACGGTCGAGCGCATCGAACAACGCGTTTTCCGTCTGCCGGCCAACCACAAACGCTCGCTGCTGGCGCACTTGATCACTCAAGGCGCGTGGGAGCAAGTGCTGGTGTTTACCCGCACCAAGCACGGCGCCAACCGCCTGGCCGAGTACCTGGACAAGCACGGCCTCAGCGCTGTGGCGATCCACGGCAACAAGAGCCAGAACGCGCGCACCAAAGCGCTGGCCGACTTCAAGGCCGGGACCGTTCGCATCATGGTCGCGACTGACATCGCTGCCCGTGGTCTGGACATCGACCAGTTGCCCCACGTGGTCAACTTCGAACTGCCTAACGTCGACGAAGACTACGTGCACCGCATCGGTCGTACCGGTCGCGCAGGCCGTAGCGGCGAGGCGATCTCGCTGGTTGCGCCGGACGAAGAGAAGCTGCTGAAAAGCATCGAGCGCATGACCAAGCAGAAGATTGCCGATGGCGATCTGATGGGCTTTGACATCACGGCCGTTGAAGCCGAGAAGCCGGAAGTCCGCGAGCGTCCGGACGTGCGTAACCCGCGCAATGCCCGTGGCCCCCGTGGCGACGGTCCGAACGGCGGCGGTGGTGGTGGCGGTCGCAAGGACAAAGGCAAAGACAAGGGCAAGGAAAAGCCGGCAGCGGCCGCCGCTTCGGGTGAGCGCCCGGCACGTCCGGCGCGCCCGCAAAAGCCGCGTCAGGGCACGGCGTCGAGCGAATCACGTCAGTCGCAGCCAGCAGCGTCAGGTGCGAATCGCGCACCCGACGAATTCCTGGATGACGAAGTGGACAACTTCGGCAACCGCGCCGACTACGTCAGCCCGTACCAGAACAAGAACCAGAGCCGCGGTCGTCGTCCGGGCGCTCCTGCCACTGGCGCTGCACCGGCACCGCGTGGTCAGGCGCCAGGCCGGAGCGGCCCGCGCAGTGGTTCAGGCGGCGGTTCGGCATCTGGCGCCCCTGCCAGCACCGACAGCGCCGGCGCTCCGGCCAAGCGCAGCGGTCCTCGCAATGGCTCCGGCCGTGATGGTCAGGCTCGCCGTGAAGACTCGCCGCGTGCCCGTCGTCCGGCACGCGAAGAGCAACCAGCGCGTCAGGAGCCAGCGGTTCGCGGGCCTCGCGACGGCCAGCCAGCACCGAAGATCATGCACAAAGAGTCCAAGGGTGATCGTTTCCCTTCGGCTGAACAACTTGATCAACTGCCAAGCCGCCCTCGCGGTGAAAAACCAGCCCTGCTGACCCGCAACCGCGAAGGTTAAGCAGCGCCGGTTGTTCTGCAGCCAATAAAACGCCCCGACTGGTTCGGGGCGTTTTTGTTTGCGTGATTCAAGCAATGCCACACACAAAAACGCCGACCCAAAGGTCGGCGCTTTATCACCACAACAACTCGTCTTACTTGGCTTTGACGCCTTCGAACGAGATGATCAGATCCAGGGTGTCGGACTGTGGACCGAGGTCCATCATTTTGCCGAAATCAGAACGCTTGATCGAGGTTGTGCCCTCGAAGCCGGCACGGTAGCCGCCCCATGGATCCTTGCCTTCACCCAGGAAAGTGGTTTTGACGGTGACCGGCTTGGTCACGCCGTGCAGGGTCAGGTCGCCGATCACGTCAGCAGTGGTCTTGCCATCAGCATTCTTGCCGACGTTGGTGACCTTGGTGGAAACGAACTTGGCGTCAGGATAGGTCGCGACGTCGAGGAAGTCCTTGCTGCTGATGTGCTTGTCACGTTCAGCGTGGTTGGTGAAGACGCTGGCGGTCTTCAGGTCGATGCTGATCTTGCTGTCTTCAGGCTTGGCGGCGTCGAAGCTGAATGTGCCGGTCCAGTCCTTGAACGTACCGTAGATGAAGCTGTAGCCCAGGTGACTGATCTTGAAGTTGATGAAGGCGTGCTGGCCTTCCTTGTCGATCGTGTAATCAGCGGCCATGGCCTGGCCCGCTGTTAGCAGCGCGGTACCGAGGGCCAGTGCAGCCAGTGTCTTTTTCAACATACGTCTTCTTCCTTTTCAGTTGAATTGAGTATCAGGCCTTGCGGCCAAGCATACGTACAAGCGTGGCATCACGATCAACGAAGTGATGCTTCAAAGCGGCCAGCCCGTGGAGTCCAGCGAAAATCACCAGGGTCCAGGCCAGGTACAAGTGCACGGTGCCTGCGACGTCTGCCTGGTCGGGCAGTCCGCTGATCAATGCAGGCACTTCGAACAATCCAAACACCGGAATCCCGACACCGTCTGCGGTGGAAATCAGGTAACCGGCGAACATCACCAAAAACAGGTCCAGGTACAGAAACGCATGCCCCAATTTCGCAGCGGTTTTCACAAACCGGCTGTGGGTGGCAGGCGCTGCTGGCGGCGGGCTGACGAAGCGCCAGATCACCCGGATCAGCATGAACAGGAACAGCGTGATGCCGATGCTCTTGTGCAGGTCCGGGCCAGCCTTGCGCCACGTGTCGTAATAGCCCAGCCCCACCATCCACAACCCTAGCGCAAACATGCCAAACACCGTCAGCGCGACACCCCAATGCAAAACGATGCTGACCCAGCCATAGCGAGAAGAAGAGTTGCGTAGCTGCATGCTGAATATCCTGTGAGGGCCGAGGGAGAGACTAGCGCTTTACCTATCGAAAGAAAGCGCAAAATGTTGCTTTGAAGAATCAGGAAATCCGATTGAAATCTCCTGACATATTTTCGTCCGAATGAGATTAAGCCAGCGTTACGGTTCATCCAGGCGAAAAAAAGGCGCGGTATCAAGCCGCGCCTTTGTTTTCAGCCGTTACCGATCAGTTTTTGCTGTCGGTCGCGGGTGCTGCCGGAGCCGTTGCCGGAGCCGCCGGAGTGGCCGGTGCCGCCTTGTCACCTGTGGCCTTGGCCGGCGCTTTTTTCGCAGCGTCGGTTTTGGCAGGGGCTTTGTGGATGGCTGCCGGTTTGGCCGGGGCCTTTTTGACGGGCTCCTTCTTCGCCGGTTCTTTCTTGGCCGGTGCCTTTTTCGCAGGTTCCACAGCCGCAGGCTTGGCCGGCTCAACCACTGGAGCTGGCGGCGGCGTTACCGGGGCAGGCGCTGGAGCTGGGGCCGGAGCAGGTGCTGGCGCTTTCTCGGCCGGCTTAGGCTCAGGCTTGGAACCGCCGAACATGTTCGAGAAGAAGCCGCCAATGCCGCCGCTGCTTTCCTTGGCCGGTTCAGGGGCCTTCGGTGGCGGTGCTTTGACTGGTTCGTACGACTTGCCTTCAGACAGACCCTGCACTTGAGCGGCCGCGCGCTGACCCGAACGCAATGCGCCTTCCAGGGTGCCCGGGTACAAAGTGTCGGTGTGTTCGCCGGCAAAGGCCACGCGCTGCAGCGGTCGTTCCCACAAGCGCCAGTATTTGCTGATCTGGCCCGGGCCGAACGCCAGGTACGCGCCGCCGCTGGACGGGTCGATGCTGGAACGACGCAATTCATAGCCGGTGAACGCGCCGCGCGCCTGTGGATAGAACGCCTGCATGCGAATCAGCACTTGATCCACCAACTGCTTGTCGCCGAACGCCTGCATGATGCGCGCGTTGTCGCCGGACAGGTTGATCACGACGTTAGCGCCGCCCTTCAACGCAGGCTCGACCCACAACATGCCCAGGCCGGTGTTGCTGTAAATCTCGCCGGACATGCGCGCTTTGCTGTCCCAGACCGGGGTCTTGAACTTGAGCATGATCTGGTCATGCCAGCCGTAGTTGGTGCTCTTGATCGCGCCGAGACGCTGGGCGTCCAGCGCCGGGGTCATCTGAATCTTGCTCAGCGCGCGCAACGGCACGGCCAGGACCACGTACTCGGCTTCGTAGCCCAGCGAACCGACCTTGACGGTCACGCCGTCCTTGTCCTGATTGATCGCCGACACCGGCGAATTGGTCTTGATGACTTTCAGCTGTTTGACGAACTCCTCGGCCAACACCGCGCTGCCACCTGGCAGGCGAGCGGCGCGACGGTCGCGGTCGTCGACGTTGCGATTGACCCGCGTCTGCTGTGCGAGGTACAGCAGCGACAAACGCGAAGGTTCGTCGTAGCGCGTACGAATCTGCTGGTTGATCAGCTGGCGTGCGGTCGGTGGCAGGCTGAGACGGTCCAGCCAGTTGGCGACGGTGATCTGGTCCAGCGCAAACAGCGTGCTGTTGGCAGCCGGGTTGTCCGGGTCGGTGATCGAGCGGGCCAGGTCATCCACCGCCGCTTCGTAGCGCTTGATGGCTTCCGCGGTGGCCGGTTGTTTGGTCGCCAGGTCGGCGCCAGTGAAGTATTCGCCTTCGATCAGGTAGCTCGGGGTCCGCACGAATTCCGGCGCAGGCACCGCCTTGATCTTGAAGCGATCAATGTATTGATTCAGGACCGGCTGAGCCTTGGCGTTGCCGATCCATTCGCTGCCGGCCAGACCGGAGCGGCCGCCGACGTTGGGTTTGGCTTCCAGCAAGGTGACTTGCCAGCCTTTGCTCTGCAGCTCGTAAGCCGTTGTGAGTCCCGCCAGACCACCGCCGACGACGATCACCGTATGCGGTTTATCCACGGCAAGCGCTGAAGCGCTGACCAGCCCAACCATCACCAGCGCACAGGCGCGCAGCCAACCAGAAAGCATTCAGCGAACTCCGGAGAAAAACGGGGGGAATTGTCGGATTTTGTTGTCCGATTTTTCGAAGAGCGCGAAGGATACGCGAGCCGCGAAACGCCCGCCAGCAATGTCGGCGAGCCTGATTTTCGCGCGCGCGGCGACTGAAACAACGCGCTAAAGGTTGTTCCGCTGGCATGCATTGCATAGGCTTGCGCGATTGTTTGCCCTCGCGCCATGCGAGCCGATATGTGGAGAAGAGTAATGGGCCTTAACGACCAGTGGATGCAGCGCGACCTGAAGGTCCTTTGGCACCCCTGCACCCAGATGAAAGACCACGAAAAACTGCCGCTGATTCCGATCAAGCGTGGTGAAGGGGTCTGGCTGGAGGACTTCGAAGGCAAGCGCTACCTCGACGCGGTCAGCTCGTGGTGGGTCAACGTATTCGGCCACGCCAACCCGCGCATCAATCAGCGCATCAAGGACCAGGTCGATCAGCTGGAGCACGTGATCCTGGCGGGTTTCAGTCATCAGCCGGTCATCGAGCTGTCCGAGCGGCTTGTGGCGATGACGCCCGAAGGCCTGACGCGCTGCTTCTACGCCGACAACGGTTCGTCCTGCATCGAAGTCGCGCTGAAGATGAGCTTTCATTACTGGCTCAATCGCGGCAAGCCGGACAAGAAACGCTTCGTCACCCTGACCAACAGCTACCACGGCGAAACCATGGCGGCGATGGCGGTCGGCGACGTGCCGCTGTTCACCGAGACCTACAAAGCGCTGCTGATGGACACCATCAAGGTGCCGAGCCCGGACTGCTACCACCGGCCTGAAGGCGTGAGCTGGGAAGAGCACACCCGCACGATGTTCGCGGTGATGGAGCAGACCCTGGCCGAGCATCACGACGGCGTTGCGGCGGTGATCATCGAGCCGCTGATTCAAGGCGCCGGCGGCATGCGCATGTACGACCCGATTTACCTCAAGCTGCTGCGCGAGGCCTGCGACCGGTATGGCGTGCACTTGATTCATGACGAGATCGCGGTGGGCTTTGGTCGTACCGGGACCATGTTTGCCTGCGAGCAAGCCGGCATCCGCCCGGATTTCCTGTGCTTGTCCAAGGCACTGACTGGCGGTTATCTGCCGCTGGCGGCCTGCATCACCACCGATGACGTGTACGACGCGTTTTACGACGACTACCCGACCCTGCGCGCTTTCCTGCACTCCCACAGTTACACCGGCAACCCGTTGGCCTGCGCGGCGGCGTTGGCGACGCTGGATATTTTCGAGCAGGACAACGTCATCGAAAACAACAAGGCGCTGGCCCAGCGGATGAAGACTGCGACGGCGCATCTGGTCGATCACCCGAATGTCGCCGAAGTGCGGCAGACCGGCATGGCGATTGCCATCGAGATGGTGCAGGACAAGGCCAGCAAAACGCCGTATCCGTGGCAGGAGCGGCGCGGGCTGAAGGTGTTCGAGCACGCGCTGACCCGAGGTGCTTTGCTGCGTCCGCTGGGCAGCGTGGTGTACTTCCTGCCGCCCTACGTGATTACGCCAGAGCAGATCGACTTCCTGGCCGACGTGGCGACCGAGGGGATCGACATCGCGACGCGCAGCAGCGTGAGTGTGGCGGTGAGAGAGAACTTCCATCCGGATTTTCGTGATCCGGGCTAGCAGGCCATTACACCCATTTTCCAGGTGCTGCATTCAACACAATCTTTAGAGACACAACCATGAGACTGTCCCGCTTTTTCGTCGATGCAACCCTCAGCATCGGTGAGCACGAACTGCCAGAGGCCCAGGCCCATTACATCAGCCGCGTGTTGCGCATGTCCGAAGGTGACGCGGTGCAGCTGTTCGATGGCTCGGGCAATGAGTTCCGCGCCACGCTGGCGGAAGTCGGCAAAAAGCAGGTGCGGGTGCAGGTCACAGAAAGCTTCGCCGGCCAGCCGGAGTCGCCGTTGCACATCCATCTCGGCCAGGGTCTCTCCCGGGGTGAGCGGATGGACTGGGCGATTCAGAAAGCCACCGAGCTGGGCGTGACGCAGATTACCCCGATCATCAGCGAGCGCTGCGAAGTGCGTTTGAAAGACGAGCGTGCAGAAAAGCGTCAGGCGCACTGGCAGCAGATCGCGATCAGCGCCTGCGAACAGTGCGGTCGCTCGGTGGTGCCGGTGATTCATGCACCTGTGACCCTGACCGACTGGCTCAAGCAGACTGAAGCGGACTTGAAACTGGTGCTGCACCCCGTGGCCGAGCCGCTGAACAGTCACGAAAAGCCCGGCAGTCTGGCGTTTGTGATCGGCCCTGAAGGCGGGCTGAACGATGCTGAAGTGACCCAGGCGCAAGACGCCGGTTTCCACGCCGCCCGCCTCGGCCCCCGCGTGCTGCGCACCGAAACCGCGCCAGTGGTTGCGCTGAGCATCGCACAGCAGTTGTGGGGTGATTTGTAGGACCGGCTTCAGCCGGGAAAGCGTCAGGCGTCACGCCGCGAGATTGATGGCGCACACACCGACCTCTTCCCTTGTAGGACCGGCTTTAGCCGGGAAAGCGTCAGGTCTCACGGCGCAGGATTTTTGGCGCACACACGGGCCTCTTCCCGGCTGAAGCCGGTCCTACAGGGGTCGCGTACATCCGCCAAAGATTTAGCGGATGTGAGTGCCTGTTCGCGAGCAAGCTCGGCTCCCACAGGAATGGTGTGAGTCAGCTCATATTGCGGGGGCTTTGATACCCGACGCGTATCACCGTCATCACTCCGGTAACTCCGACTCTCTGCGCCGGGCTTTCGCAGGTTCCGGGCGGGCGCAGGGCAGAAATTCTCCGCGCCCCGGTTTACCCAACGGGCTGCCGTCCCACACCCGTTCACCTCTGGCGAAGGTCATCGCCGGCCATGCACTCAAGCGCATACCCTCGTACGGGGTGTAATCGACGTTGTGGTGCAGCATTTCGTTGGTCAGCTCGATGTCCAGGTCCTCATCCCAGATCACCAGATCCGCGTCCGACCCAATGGCGATGCTGCCCTTGCGCGGATACAGACCGTACAACCGCGCCGCGTTAGTCGCCGTCAGCGCGACAAATGCCTGCGGCGTGATTCGCCCCTTGCGCACGCCTTCCGACCAGAGCAGCGCCATGCGTGTCTCGACGCCCGGAATGCCGTTGGCCACTTCGGAAAACGGCGCCGCCTCGCCGTGGGCACGTTTGCCGTCCGGGCCGCCGTAGCGAAACGGCGCGTGATCCGACGAGAACACTTCAAACGAGCCATTCTGCAGGCCGTCCCAGACCACTTGCTGATTGCCGGCGTCTCTCGGCGGCGGGCTGCAGATGCATTTGGCGCCTTCAAAGCTGTCATCGCAGCCCAGTGAATCTGCGGTGAGAAACAGATACTGCGGACAGGTCTCGCCGTAGACCTTCAAGCCGTGGCTCTGCGCCCAGCGAATCTGTTCAATGGCCTCGCGCCCCGAAACATGGACGATGAGAATCGGCACATCCACCAACTCGGCCAGCGCAATGGCCCGGTGCGTGGCCTCGCGCTCCACCAGCATTGGCCGCGACGTGGCGTGATAACGCGGCGCGCTGTGGCCGGCGGCGAGCAGGCGCTCGGTCAGCCAGGCGATGCAGTCGCTGTTTTCGGCGTGCAGCATCATCATCGCGCCTTCGGCCCGCGCCACCGACAGGGTTTCCAGAATCTCGCGGTCGTTGAGTTTCAGGGCGTCGTAGGTCATGTAGATCTTGAACGAGGTGTAGCCCTCGGCAATCAGCTCGGGCAGCTCGTGGCGCAACACGTCGTCGGTGGGGTCGGTGACGATGAGGTGAAACGCATAGTCGATCAGCGCCCGACCGTCCGCGCGCCGATGGTAGTCCTCCACCGCCGCCCGCAGGGTTTGTCCCTTCTGCTGGCAGGCAAAGGGAATCACCGTTGTCGTCCCGCCACACGCGGCTGAACGGGTGCCGCTTTCGAAATCATCGGCCATGACCGAACCGTCGCCGGTCGGCTGATCCAGATGCACATGGCTGTCGATCCCGCCCGGCGTCACAGTTCGCCCCCGCGCATCGACTTCCTCTGCGGTACCTTGCAGGCCCAGGCCCAGCGCGACAATTCGGCCGTCGCGCACGCCGATGTCGCACAGGAAACCGTCCGCCGCCGTCACCACATTGGCGTTGCGGATGATCAGATCAAAAACCTGCATGTCGTTCACTCCGTCAGGCGCGGGTCAGCCAGGCCTTGGCGATCTCTTCGCGGGTGGTGAACCAGACGCCTTCGCGGGCCTGGGCGTACTCGATGAAATGCTTGATCGCGCGGACCCGGCCTGGACGTCCGACCATGCGTGGGTGCAGCCCGATGGACATCATTCGCAAGCCGTCGGCGGATTCTTCGTACAGCACATCGAAGCTTTCCTTCATGTACTCGAGGAAATCGGACGCCTGGGACAAGCCCGGGGAGTTCCAGTAACGGAAGTCGTTGACGTCGCTGGTGTACGGCACCACCAGATGCTGCTTGCCCTCGACGTCGACGAAATACGGCACGTCATCGTTGTAGGCGTCCGAGTCATAGAGAAAACCGCCCTCTTCTGCCACCAGCCGCCGCGTATGAACGCTGGCGCCATAGCGGCAATACCAGCCCACCGGACGCTTGCCACACGTGCGCTCGAACGACTCGATCGCCAGACGAATGTGCTCGCGCTCCTCGGCTTCGGTCAGGCGGAACACTTCTTCCCAGCGATAGCCGTGGCTGCAGATTTCATGGCCCAGCTCGACCGCCGCTTTGGCGACATCCGGGTTCTGCTCGAAGGCCACTGCGCAGGCATGAAAGGTCGCCGGGACGTTGGCCTGTTGCAGGATGTCGAGGATGCGCCAGATGCCGACGCGGGCGCCGTACTCGTACATCGATTCCATCGCCAGATTGCGTACGCCGTCGGGAAACTGATAGCTGCCCCATTCGGTCATGCTCTCCTGGTCAGGATCGCCCATGGCCAGGGAACGCTCCGAGCCTTCTTCGTAATTGATGACAAAGTTGACGGCCAGCCGCGCACCGTTGGGCCAGGTGCCCTGGGGGCGCTGCCGGCCGTAGCCGACCAGATCTCGAATGGGTGATGCCATAAAAGCCTACTCCTGCAACGTTCGAACAGTCGGCAGACCGCCAAGCCATGGCTCAGCAGTCGATGGTTTTCAGTGCATCGTGGTCGGGACCATCAAGGTTCTGACCGGTGCGAAAGGCCAGGCCCATGGCCAGGGTCTGCGCGATGCAGAAGGCGGCGGTGAGCGAGCGAAAGCCCAGCAGCTCGGCGTCGTTGACCTCGATCATCACCGACGCGGTTTGTCCGATGGGGCTGAGAATGCTGTCAGTGATCGCCACGATGGGTGTCCCCGCCGCGACGGCTTGCTCGCAGGCGTCGATGGTTTCCTGCGCGTACGGCGGAAAACTCACCGCCACCAGCACGTCATCGCCGTGCAGCGCGCCGACCTGCTCGCGCAAACTGCCGCCCAGACCGCTGATGTGTACGGCACGACGACCGACGCGGCTGAGCGCGTAGCTCAGGTAGGACGCCATGGGAAACGAACGGCGCATGCCGACCACGAAGGTGGTGCGCGCCTGTTCCAACAGCTCGATGGCGCGCTCGATGGCCTCGACTTGCTCGCCTTCGGCCAAGTGCTCCAGCGACACAATATTCGCGCGGCTGAACGCCGAGAGCATGGCGCCCACATCGGTGGGATCGTCGAGCAACTGCTCGCCGCGATAGTGCCGGATGCGCTCTTTGAAACTGCCCTGCCCGGCCTGCTGCAACGGCTGCTTGAACAAGCGCTGCAGATCGCTGAACCCGCCAAAGCCCAGCGCTTGCGCCAACCGAATGAACGCCGACGACGGGATGCCGGAGATTTTCGCCAGCGCCGCGACCGTGTTCAGCGCCACGTCGTGGGGATGCTCGTTCAGGTAATGCGCCGCATCACGCTGCCGCGCGGTCAGGCGTTCCTGATGTTCGACGATGGCGGCACGCAGCTCGGCCAGAGTTTGGGGTACAGGCATAAAAAGGCTCGATAGAAATCAGGAGGGACGCAGTTCTGTGATTGCCTGGGCCAGGTGCTCCACCAGACGATTCAGCTCATCGACGCTGTTGTAGTGCGCGATCGACACGCGGACCACGCCGCCGTAAGGGGTCAGGCCCAACTGTTCGATCAGGCGGCGCGCATAGAAGTCACCAAAGCGGATGCCCATGCGGTGATTATCCACGCGGCGCACGATGGCTTCCGACTGAACGCCCTCCACCACGAAGCTGATGGTCGGCACGCGATCGCCGTCGGTCACACGGGATTTTCCGATAATTCGTACACCCGGTGTCTCCCGCAGAAACGCCAGCAGTGTCTCGGCCAGCAGGTCTTCCTGCACTTCAAAGGCATCGAAGGCGGCCTGCATCAATTGACGTTCGCTGCCGCTGGCGCCGAGGCGTCGGCCGATGTCGATCAGGTAATCGCTGATGCCGATGCAGCCGTAGGACAGCTCGTAGTTCAAGTTGCCGGGCTGCAGCTTGTAGGGAATGACTTCCTGACCGATGAAAAAGTGGTTCAGGCTCGGCAGTTCCAGCAGTGCTTCCCGCTTGCCCCACAGCACAGCGAAGTGCGGGCCGAAGGTCTTGTAGAAACTGAACACGTAATAATCGGCGCCGCTGGCCTGCACATCGACCAGCCGATGGGGCGCGTAGGCCACGGCATCGACGCACAACTTGCCACCCACCGCGTGCACCCGGCGCGCAACCTCGGCGACCGGGTTGACGCTGCCGAGGATGTTCGACGCATGGGTCATGGCCAGGTAGCGGGTCTTGTCGCAAAGCAGCGCATCCAGATCAGCCAGTTCCAGGTCCATGCTCTGCGCATTGACCGCCCAGACGCGCAACGTCGCGCCGCGTTCTTCGCACAGCCGCACCCAAGGTCCGATGTTGGCCTCGTGGTCGCAGTTGGTGACGATGATCTCGTCCCCGGCCTGGATCGACGGCGCGATAGCGCGGCAGAGGATTTGCAGCAAATGGGTGGTCGAGCCGCCCATCACGCACTCTTCCGGGTAGCGCGCGTTGATCAGTTGCGCGACCGATTCCCGCGCCTGCATGACCCGCGCGCCAGCGTCCACCGACTCACTGTAGGACGCGCCCAGTTGCACGGCGCTGTTGAGCAAGTAATCGGTGATGCGCTCGGCGACCGGCTTGAGCACGGCCGAGCCGCCGGCGTTGTCCAGGTAGGCGTAGCCGCTGGCGAGGGCGGGAAACTGGCTGCGTACGTAATCGATGTCCAAGGCATTCAAGGGATGAGCTCCAGAGTCTGATCAGTGATGCAGGATGGCCTGCAAAAACGCGCGGGTTCTCGGCTCTTGCGGGGCCGTGAAGAAATCGTGCGGGTTGTTCTGTTCGATGATTCGGCCGTTCTCCATGAAGATCACCCGGTCGGCGACCTTGCGCGCAAAGCCCATTTCATGGGTCACGACGACCATGGTCACGCCGGAGCGGGCGAGGTTCTGCATGACGTCAAGCACTTCGCCGACCATCTCCGGGTCGAGCGCCGAAGTGGGCTCGTCAAACAGAATCACCCGTGGCTCCATCGCCATGGTTCGGGCGATGGCCACGCGTTGCTGCTGGCCGCCGGACAACTGGCTCGGGTATTTCGCCGCGTGGGCGCCCATGCCGACTTTCTCCAGCAGCAGGCGCGCGCGTTCGTTGGCGTCACGGCGAGACATGCCGCGCACCCGCACCGGCGCCAGCGCCACGTTGGCGAGCACGGTGAGGTGCGGGTACAAATTGAAATTCTGAAATACCATGCCGACTTCGCAACGGATGCCGGCCAGCTTCGGGCCGGTTTCAACGCGTTGGCTGCCGACGCGGATGTCGCCCTGCTGATATTCCTCCAGCAGATTGATGCAGCGGATCAGTGTCGATTTCCCTGAGCCTGAAGGCCCGAGGATGACCACCACTTCGCCTTGATCGACGGTCAGGTTGATGTCGGTCAGCGCCTGGAATGGCCCGTAGAATTTCGCCACGCCTTCCATTTCGATGACGGTGCTCATGCGCTTTTCCTCCCGGCGCCGTTACGCCGCTCGATCCAGCTCACCAATTGCACCAACGGCAGAAGCAGCAACAGGTACATGACCGCCGCGCCCACCAGGGGTGTCGGGTTGGCTGCCAGGGCCTGGGCCTGTGTGGCTTGTTTCAGGAGGTCAGGCATCGCCACGACCGACGCCAGCGCGGTGTCTTTCATGACGTTGATGCAGTTGCTGGTCATCGGCGGCATGACGATGCGCATGGCCTGGGGCAGGATGATGTCGCGCATGGTGTTGAAAAAGCTCATGCCCTGGGACGCAGAGGCTTCGAACTGCCCGCGGGGAATGGCTTCGATGCCAGAGCGGAAGATCTCCGCCGAATACGCGCAGGACACCAGCGACAGCGCCGCCGTGGCCGCCGCGAACGACGACAGGCGAATGCCCACGAACGGCAGCGCGTAATAGATCAGCACCAACAGCACCAGCAATGGAATCGAGCGCAGCACGTCGATGTACACCCGCGCCAGAAGCCGCACCGGCGCGTACCCGTACAACCGCAGCATCGCCAGCACCAGCCCGCCCACCAGGCCGAGAATGATGCTGACCACGCCAAGCATCACGGTCACGCCCAGGCCGCGGAGCATCAGTGGCAGCGCGTCAACGAACACGCTCCAGTTGAAGAACGTTTCTAACAACTCCATTGCGATTCCTTGGTGGCGAGCAGTGACGGGCGCGGGCGTGAGCGATCAGGGATTACTTGAGCACATCAACGACTTTGACGGTGCTGGACTCCGGATCAGCGTCGGCACCGAACCACTTCTTGTGCAGGTCGGCGATCACGCCTTCTTTCTTCATCGTGGTGATAATGTCGTTGACCTGACCGGCCGATGCCCAGCCCTTGGCGTGCATCAACGAGTACTTCTCACCGGTAGGAATTTTCGCGACGACTTTGTATTGCGGCATGTCCTTGATGTAGTACAGGACCGCCGGGATATCGCTGATGTAGCCGTCCATGCGGCCGGACGCGAGATCGAGCATCGCAGGCGACAGCCCTTCGTAGCGTGAGACTTCCTTGAACTTGTATTCGGCCTGATGGGCGTTGACCCACATGTCGCCGGTGGAGCCGGTGTCGACGCCGACCACCTTGCCGTCCATGTCTTTCAGGCCGTTGATGCCGGATTTGGCGAGCACCGACAGGGATTGGTCGCTGTCGTAATACGGCTGGGCAAAGCCAACGGATTCAAGGCGCTTGGGGGTGATGGTGATCGATGAAATGGCGATGTCAGCCCTTTTGGATTGCACGGCGCTGAACAGGCCGTTGAACGGGATGTTGACGAATTCCACGGTCTTGCCGGCGCGTTTGGCGACTTCTTTCACCACGTCGACTTCAAAGCCGACGATCTCGCCTTTGGCGTTCTGAAACTCCCACGGTACGTTGCCTACGTTGGCGCCGACGGTCCAGTCAGCGGCCCAGGTGGATGCGGAAAAGGCGGTTGCCACGGCCATGCTCAAGAGTACTTTCACATTCATGTCTTGCTCCCCGATTGATCAGTCAGTTCAAGAAGGCCGCCTTACCACAGAGGGGGCGTTTCGAGGATCAGACTAGGATGACGAATCAAATAATTCAACAAATAAAATAAATGAATTAAATGCTTCAATCGGGTGCGAAAGTTATCCGCATTGGTGCAGAGCGGAAAGCGCGCAAGGCTGTGGGGTGTACAGAAAATGATCAGTGATGTGAAAGATGATATGCACCGAAGCGGCGCATGGATGACCAGGTGTGCATCGGATACCGCCTATTGTGGGAGTGAGCTTGCTCACGAAGACATCATCCCTGCCGCTGAAAATCCAGCAGATGAATCGTCATCTTCGCGAGCAAGCGGCAGCGCCACTCCCGCCCCACACGTCTAAAGCACGTAACGCGAAATCGCAACAAAGTGCAGCAGGCTGCCGGCGATGACAAACAGGTGCCAGACCCCATGAAAGTGTCGGACCTTGGTGTCGAACGCGAAAAAAATGATCCCCACGGTGTAGAACACGCCACCCAGCGCCAGCCAGATGAATCCGGCCATGCCCAGCGCGGCGATCAGCGGATTGACCGCGACCAGCACGATCCAGCCCATGACCGCGTAAATGACGATGGACATCACCCGCGCTTCGGACCGGGGTTTGATTTCCTGGAGGATGCCGATGATCGCCAGCGCCCAGACGATACCGAACAACGTCCAGCCCCACGTCCCGTGCAGCGTCACCAGACAAAACGGCGTGTAGCTGCCCGCGATGAGCAGATAGATCGAAAAGTGATCAACCTTTTGCATGATCACTTTCGCCCGGCCGCGAACGCTGTGGTACACCGTCGACGCGCTGTACAGCATCACCAGCGCCACACCGTAGACCGCGACGCTGATGATCTTCCAGATATCCCCCGTCATCGTGGCGACAACCAGCATCCAGACGGCGCCAATCGTCGCCAGAATCGCGCCGACCAAGTGGGTCCAGGCGTTGAATTTTTCTCCGTAGTACATCCGCAAACTACCTCTCTCAATTGCGTGACACGCGCCAAGCGTCCTGCTTCTGAACCGCGATGACAACGTCTAGTGTGGTGTTATCGAGAATTTAATGCAGTCAGCCGCCGATCTCTTCGGCACAATCGGGCGCTCTCAAAACAAGAATCCGGCGCGGATCCATACGATGCAGATCGACGAAGAGCTCACCCTCAAGAAGCTGGAAATCTTTCTGGCGTTCATGCGCACCGGCAATCTCGCGCGCGCGGCGGCGGAGCTGCAGACGAGCACGGTCAGCGTGCACCGGGCGATTCACTCGCTGGAAAGCGCGTTGCGGTGTCCACTGTTCAAGCACGAGGGTCGCAACCTCACGCCCCTCGAAGGCGCTTATGTGCTGGAGGAGCGCGCGCAGAAGCTGGTGCAGGACGTGCTCAGCACCATCGAACAGACGCGGCAGGCGGCGGGGTTTTCGGCGGCGCGGTTCAAGCTGGGCGCGCTGTATTCACTCACGGTCAAAACCGTGCCGCAGCTGATCATGGGCCTGAAGATCCGCCGCAGCGAACTCAACATCGACCTGATCCTGGGCTCCAATATCGATCTCTTCTACAAGCTGAAGAACATGGAGGTGGATGCGATTTTGGTGTCGCTGAACGAATCCGTGAGTGATCCGGATTGCGAGCAATTGCCGCTGTTTTCCGACGATATTTTTCTCGCCACGCCGGCTGATTCACCCTTTGCGCTACAGAGCGAGGTGGACCTGAGCGACCTGCGGGAAATGACCTTCATTACCCTGACCCAAGGCTTCGCCACCCACCGCGATGGCGCGCGGGTGTTTGAACAAGCCGGTTTTGAACCGAAGATCGCCATGCAAGTGAACGACATCTTCACGCTGCTGAGCATGGTCAGCTCCGGAGTGGGCTATGCGCTGTTGCCCGGGCGAATCGCCGCCGTCTACGAAAACCGCGTCCGCCTGGTGCCGCTGCAAGCGCGATACCGCATGCAGCAGCACATCGGACTGGTGTTCCTCAAAGCCCGGGAGCGTGACCCGAACCTCTTGGCGTTGCTTGCGGAATGCCGGATGTACTCGAACCGGCTGGCACAAGGCTGAGTCTGACTCCCCCGTGTGGAAGAGAGCTTGCTCACGAAGATGGCATTTCAGTCGCTGAAAGTTTGGTGGATGTACCGGCCCCTTCGCGAGCAAGGTGGATCGCCACCCCGGTCGCTCCCACAAATTACCTGTCAGTAGATACATCTGCGGCGTCTTCTGACACCGCGCTTTCTTGCATCAAACACATCCCTTGTGGGAGTGAGCTTGCTCACGAAGATGGCATTTCAGTCGCTGAAAGTTTGGTGGCTGTACCGACCCCTTCGCGAGCAAGGTGGATCGCCACCCCGGTCGCTCCCACAAATTACCTGTCAGTAGATACATCTGCGGCGCCTTCTGACACCGCGCTTTCTTGCATCAAACACATCCCCTGTGGGAGTGAGCTTGCTCACGAAGACGGCATTTCAGCCGCTGAATTTATAGCGGATGCACCTGCCCATTCGCGAGCAAGGTGGATCGCCACCCCGGTCGCTCCCACAAATTACCTGTCAGTAGATACATCTGCGGCGTCTTCTCACACCGCGCTTTCTTGCATCAAACACATCCCCTGTGGGAGTGAGCTTGCTCACGAAGACGGCATTTCAGCCGCTGAAAGTTTGGTGGATGTACCGGCCCCTTCGCGAGCAAGCTCGCTCCCACAAATTACCTGTCAGTAGATACATCTGCGGCGTCGTCTGACACCGCGCTTTCTTGCATCAAACACATCCCTTGTGGGAGTGAGCTTGCTCACGAAGATGGCATTTCAGTCGCTGAAAGTTTGGTGGCTGTACCGACCCCTTCGCGAGCAAGCTCGCTCCCACAAATTACCTGTCAGTAGATACATCTGCGGCGCCTTCTGACACCGCGCTTTCTCGCAGCAGACACACCCTTGTGGGAGTGAGCTTGCTCACGAAGATGGCATTTCAAGCGCTAAATTTGTAGCGGATGTACCGGCCCCTTCGCGAGCAAGCTCGCTCCCGCAATTCCGATGCCGGCAGATACATCAGCGTTCTGGCGCGGAACGGCAGCACGTTGCTGAGGCCACGCATCCCAAAGCCTCAGCCCAAAATCCCGCGCACGATGAAGTACAGCAGCGAAGGCCCCAGCAGGCAGCCGAGCCCCGTGTGGAAGGTCGCCGTGAGCGCGCCGTAAGGCACCAGCCGCCGGTCCGTCGCCGCCAATCCGGCCGTCACGCCGCTCACGGTGCCGGCCAGACCGCCGAAAACCATCGCCGAGCGCGGGTTATCCAGCCCCATCCAGCGCGCAGCCATCGGGGTGCCGACCATCACCAGAATGGCTTTGATCAGACCGGTCGCGATCGACAGCGCCATCACATCCGAGGTCGCGCCCAATGCCGCACCGGTCACCGGCCCGACGATGTACGTCACTGCGCCCGCGCCAATGGTGGTGATGCTCACCGCATCGCGATAGCCAAACGCGTACGCCACACAGCAACCGACAATGAATGGCAGCAACGTACCCAACAGCAGCGAGAACGCGCCGATCCAGCCGGCCTTTTTCGCTTCGGTGGCCTGCACTTCGAAGGCCGTGGCGACGATGGCGAAATCACGCAGCATCGACCCGCCCATCAGGCCGATCCCGGAGAACAACGCCAGGTCCGCCAGCCCTTTCTGGCCACCGGTCATCGTGCCACCCACCCACGCCAGCACCAGGCCGATGACGATCGCAATGGCCGAACCATGAATGCGCCCGAACGTCAGGCGCTTGGACAGCACCACCGAAATCCACATCACCACGCCCACCACGGCGAACGCGGTGACCAGGCCCTGGCTGATCAGGTCTTTCTGAATGAGCTCCCACATATCAGCGGCCTCCTGCTGGCGAAACAGTCGGCGCGATCACCGGCAGCGGGTGCGCGAGTTCGTCTTCTTTGGGCAGTGGCTCGCCCTTGTTGATGCGGCTGATGACTGCAATCGTGCAGCCACAGACCACCACCGACACCACCGCCGCGATGACCGCGATCGGCCCGCCCTTGAGCGCCGTCACGACGTTTTGCTGAGCGGCCATGGCCACGACGACCGGGATGTACATGGCGCCCCAGAAGCCGACGCCCATTTCGCAGCCTTCGCTCATGCCGCCACGCTTTTGCATGAACAGCCGCGCGCAGATCAGCAGGATCATCGCGATCCCCACGCCGCCCACGTTGGATTTTACGCCCAGCAGCACGCCGAGCAGATCACCGAGAATCACCCCCGCGAGGGTGCAGATTGCGAGTAACGCCACGCCATAAATCACCATTGTTCTTATCCTCAAATTGCATCGTCGAAGTTGTTGTTTTTGTGTTCCTTCGAAAGCAGCAGTCGGTTTATGAGTGGCGGCGTTCCTCCTCTCGCGACAGCGCGCTGAGCGTGTCCAGCCGGGCGCCCTGAAAGGCGACGACCGATCCTTGTTCGAAAACGCGACGCGCCAGGCCTGTCAGCACGGTGCCCGGCGGCAGTTCGATGTGCAGCCGCGCACCTCGCTCGTAGACGGTTTGCACCGTGCTGCGCCAGTCGATCACCCGGCACATGTTGAACGCCAGATCGTCGCGGACCTTGTCGGCGCTGAGCATCGGCCGCGCGGTGCTGCCGCTGAGGTATTTCAGCGTCGGCGCTTTCACGGAAACTCGTGCGAATGCATCGGCAAGGGCGCGTGCCGGTTCGGCCAGCAGTTCGCAATGGGACGGTACGCTGACCGCCAGCCGCTTGGCCGCCGCAGCGCCCTGCTCTTTTGCGAGCGCAGCGACGGCCGTTATGGCTTCGTCTCGGCCAGCAATAACGAACTGGGTATCAGCGTTGATGTTGGCCAGATAGACCGGCGTCTCAACGCTGTGAATGCGTGCGATCAGGCTTTCGACCGTGGGTTGGTCCAGCCCGATCAGCGCGGTCATGCCGTAGCCCTGTGGATAAGCGCTCTGCATCAGCTCACCCCGCAGCGCCACCAGACGCACCGCATCTGAAAAATCCAGAGCCTCCGCGATCACCGCCGCCGGATAAGCACCGATGGACAAACCTGCGACCATGTCGGGGGGGTTCCCATCGGCCATCAGCACTCGGGCGCAGGCGACGCCCGCGATTAACAGGCACAGCTGAACAGCTCGCGTCGATTGCAGGGAGGCGGCCGTATCCAGCGTCAGGACGTCCTCGCTCAATGCAGCGCTCGCTTCTGCCAGGCACTGTTCAACCAAGGAGTGCTCCGGCAGCCCGTGGAGCATGCCCGGCTGTTGCGCGCCCTGGCCGGGAAACGCCCAGAAACTGCTCATGCCGCAACCGCCTGCGCCAGCCAAGGGTTATCCACAAGCCGCGCGCCGTCTTCGGCTTTGAGCAGCACCTGGCGTGACGGTCCTGCCCACTCGCGCAGCGCGACTGCACCAAAGGGGGTTTGCAACTGAAGGTCGATGCGACACACCGCGCTGGCAAGCTGATCGACCAAACGACCGGCGTGCTGGCGATCAAGAAAATCCGGGGTGCGCAAGATGAGATCGAGATCGCTGTCCGCGTGCAGCACGGCTACGCCACTCGCCAGCTCGAAACCGGCGCCACCCGCCACGCCCCACGGCAGGCCGAGCGCGTCCATCACTGGACGAATCTGCTGCAAGGCTCGCAACGCCGGCCAATCAGCGTCAGCCGTCATGTCGATCAACGCCTCAGGCCGCACGCGCCGCTGCACATCATCAAGTTTCATGTGGGTGGCGTAGCGCTGATCCCGGGACTGACCTCTCACGCCCACCGCTACCAGTCCTGCCCCGACACGAGCGCGGCGCACTACCACCGGATGACCGAGGCCGATGGCCTCGAACGCCCACGCCGGCGCGTCGATCGGCAACGCAGCCGTCGGCAGAGCCCACAACAGGTCGTGGGGCAGCACCGGCTGGGAACTACTCATTACCACTGCGCCCGCAACAGCTCGCGGACTTTCGACGACGCCCCACGGTTCGGCGCGCCGAGGCGTGAACTCAGGTCATTGGCGCCGGCCAAGGTGTCTTTGATCGCTGCAATCAGGCAGTCCTGAACCAGGGTGATATCCGAAACGCTGGGCTGTTCGATCTGGCTGACCGACAGGGTTTCCCACAGCAAACCGAGGCTGGCGTAGCTGTCGATGTCGTAGGCCATCGGCGGCACGCTGGCAGCGAGTTTTTCCAGTTCCTCGACGCTGCGCAGTGTCACCCGCGCTGCAGATGCCTTGCCCATGGCGTGAACCATCACACCCGGGTCGCGCAGGGCAATCAGCCGATTGGCCTGATAGCCGTGGGCGAGAAACGCACCGGACATCGCTTTGCCGACCAGTAGGCCAATTACCGGATGCCCGGCCAGGCGCGCCCGAGCATAGGCGTCAACCGCGCCGGCCAGTGCCTGGTGAATACCCAGCGCTTCTTCGCGGCGGCCATAGGCCTGACTCGGCACGTCGATGATCGCGATCAATGTCCGCTTGCTGTCGCTGTCCCGATCCAGTTCGATGGCGCCGTCCACGGCCTGGGCCAGACCCCATCCTTCAAGCAATCCGACTTCGCCGCTTTGTGCGCGGGGAAAGCGGTTGGCAGGGTCAGCGACCACCGCCAGGAATCGCGCCGGGCGATCACCCAGTACGCCATCCGCTGCTTTCACCGACGCCGGCAGCCCCGCCACTTCAGCAGCGTTTGCGGCCAGCGCGTTGAACCAGTTCAATCCACGGAGTGAGTAAGCACTCATGACCGGTCTCCTTGATAGGCAGCGCGCACCGAAGCGGGCGCTATCTGCTGGGCAGTCTCCACGTGCGACAAACGCTCGAGGAACCACGCGTATCGACTGCTGCGTTCCTGCTCGGGCTTGCCCTTGTGCAACAACGCATGCACCTGTTGCTGAATGGCGCTGATGTCGTCGGCGACAAAGGCGTCCACCAGACCGCTGGCAAAACGTTGCTCGCCCCCGGTCAGGCTCCAGATGAACGGCCGGTCGCGGGAGTCGTATTCTTCAATGCCGGCTTCCTGCTCGATCACTTGCGGGCCGTTCAGGCCGAGACGCGCTTCCTGAGTGACGACCAGATAACTGCACAAGCCCGCCGCAATCGACATGCCGCCGAAGCAGCCGACGCTGCCTGCCACTACGCCGATCACCGGCTGATAGCGACGCAGATCAACAATCGCGGCGTGAATGTCAGCGATGGCCGCCAGTCCGAGATTGGCTTCCTGCAAGCGAACGCCCCCGGTTTCCAGCAACAGAACGGCTGCGGTGGGAATGCCCTTGCGATTGTCTTCGGCGGCCAGCTCCAGCGCGCCAGCCATCTTCGCGCCGCCGACTTCGCCCATGCTCCCGCCTTGAAAGCCGCCCTCGATGGCGCAGATCACCACCGGTTTGCCCTCGATCGTGCCTTTGGCGATCACCACGCCATCGTCGGCCTGGGGGACGACGCCTTGCTTGGCGAGCCAAGGGGAGACGAGGCGCTCGAAGGGATCGATCAGCTCACGAAAACTGCCGTCATCCAGCAGTGCGCGCGCGCGTTGCCGGGCGCCGAGCTCGACGAAACTGTGCTGCTGCAGAAGCCGCGTGCTGTCAGTCATGACCGACCTCCTCGAAACCTTGCTCCAGGCGCAGCCGAACCACGCCCGGCGTGGCGCCGAAATCATGAATGTCGATGCTCATGGCCGGCGGCGTTTGGCCGTCGAACATGCGCTGAAAGAGGTTTTCCCAGCGCGCCGAACTGCCGTTGACCGACGTCAGCACCTGAATCGTCAGCTTGCCCGGCTGGCCCGGTTCAAGCAGCACTTCCAGATCACCCGAACCGACACAACCCACCAGCGCGCGCCCCCTTGGCGGCTGCCCGGCGGGGAATTCAAAAGAAAGGGTTTCCATGATCAGACGTTCCTCGTTGCATCGCCGAGCGCAGGCTCCAGGCGATCAATAAACAGGCAAGCGGCGAGCAAATCGGCGGCGCCGCCGGGGGAGGCGTTCAGGCCCAGCAGTTGTTGATCCAGCTGATTCAGCGCGCGACGGCCGCTGAGGGTCGCGCTGCCGCCGGCGTCCAGTACCCGCTGCGCACCGTGTTGCACGGCGTGCAGGCCTGCTTCACCCGCGCGATACAGCACGCAGGTATCGGACAGCGTGGTCATGATCGCCAGCAGCGCATCGAGTCGCGCGTTCTGCTCGCCATGTCCGGCGCCGCGGCTGCGGAGGAGTTGCGGCAAGCCGGTTTGGATGACGGCAGGGAAACCCGCTTGCGCTTGCTCCCGGGCGCCCATTGCGCCGTATTTCTGCGCAACGGTTTGGCCATGGCTGTGGCTCTGGTTGGCGGTCTGGTGACGATCCTCGATCAAGGCCAGATCGCCAGCACGTTGGCAAAGCGCTTCCGGGGAAAGCTCATCGGGATTCAGTGCTGCCGCGGTGACCAGCAAACCCAGTGCCCAGATCGCGCCGCGATGGGTATTCACCCCGTTGGTCGTGCGCATCATCGCCGCTTCGCCTTCGCGACCGAGGCGTCCGATGGTTTCCCGCAACAGCGGATTGATCTCGCCGATGGCAATGGCGGCGTCGGCCATCTGCTTGAACGCGGGCCATAGCGACAGCGCTGATGCGTGCATCAGACCCAGGTGCAGGTCCGTGTGGGCGCCACTGCTGCGACGATCAACCAGCGCCGGTTTTGGCGACAGGTCGGCTTCGTCGATCAGTGCATCAACCGCCAGATCAGCCAGGCGATCAGCCAGCGAGGCAGAACCGGGCGCGGCATCGAAAGTCTCGAAAGCTACGTTGAATGCGCGCATCACCAGCTCCTGAATTTCGCAGGCGGGTTGTACAAACCGCCGGACCATTCCACCAGTTCGGCGATGCTCTTGGCGGCAAGCAGTTCGCGGCTGGCGTCGGTGCGGCGAATGCCCAGGTCTTCGGGGAGCGCGATCAGCCCTTCGCGGCGCATACGGGCGGTGTCTTTGGGGTTGTGGCGCAGGCCGATGGAGGTCACGCCAGCGACGGCGGCGATCATGGCCTGACGCTCTTCCAGGCTGCGCGCCTTGTACAGATAGGCGATGCCTTCTTCGGTCACCAGGTGAGTGACGTCGTCGCCGTAGATCATGATCGGCGCCAGAGGCATGCCGCTTTTTTTCGCGACTTCGACGGCATCCAGTGTCTCGACGAACGTGGGTTTGCCGCCCTCCTGGAAGGTCTCGACCATTTGCACGACAAGCTTCTTGCCGCGCTCAAGATAGGCGTCCGGCCCGTCACCGCTCTGCTGGCGCATGTCCAGCCAGGCAGGCGTGGCGTGACGTCGGCCGCGCGGGTCGTGGCCCATGTTCGGCGCGCCGCCGAAGCCGGCGAGGCGCCCGCGGGTGACGGTGGAGGAATGGCCGTCGCCGTCGACTTGCAGCGTGGCGCCGATGAACAGGTCAACCGCGTATTGCCCGGCCAGCTGGCACATCATCCGGTTGGAGCGCATGGAGCCATCGTGACCGGTGAAGAACACGTCGGGCCGTGCCGCAATGTAGTTTTCCATGCCCAGTTCGGTGCCGAAGCAATGCACGCTTTCGACCCAGCCGCTTTCGATGGCGGGGATCAGCGTCGGGTGTGGGTTGAGCGTCCAGTTGCGGCAGATCTTGCCCTTCAGGCCCAGAGATTCACCGTAGGTCGGCAGGATCAGTTCGATCGCCGCGGTGTTAAAGCCAATGCCGTGGTTGAGGGACTGAACGTTGTGTTTTTCGTAGATCCCGCGAATCGCCATCATCGCCATCAGCACGTGCACCGGCTTGATGTGACGCGGGTCGCGGGTGAAAAGCGGCTCGATGTAGAACGGCTTGTCGGCGACGACCACGAAGTCGACCCATGACGCCGGGATGTCCACGCGCGGCAGGTCGCTGACGTCATCCACCAACTGGTTGACCTGCACGATGACGATGCCGTCGCTGAAGGCGGCCGGTTCGATCAGGGCGGGAGTGTCTTCGGTGCTGGCGCCGGTGTAGATATTGCCGGCGCGGTCAGCCATGAAACCGGCCGAAAGCACGACGTTGGGAATCAGGTCGACCAGCAGCCGGGAATACAGCTCGATGTAGGTATGAATCGCGCCGATTTCCAGCAGGCCGTCTTCCAGCAACTGGCTGATGCGCAGGCTTTGGGTACCGGCGAAAGAGAAATCCAGCTTGCGGGCGATGCCACGTTCGAACAGGTCCAGATGCTCGGCCCGACCCACGCTGGGCATGATCATGTGCAGGTCGTGGAGCTTGCCGGGATCGGCCTTCACCAGTGAGCGCGAAAGGAAATCCGCCTGCTTCTGGTTATTGCCTTCAAGTACCACGCGATCGCCCGGCGCAATCAGCGCCTCAAGCGCCGCGACAATCTTGTCGGTGGGCAGTACAACGCCATCGGCGAAGGAACGCACCAGGTCGAGCCGTCGCAGTTTTTCAGTGCGACGACGCGACCAGCGCGGGTCAAGTTTCGTTGTTGTGGTCATGCTGACTCCACGAGTTCGCTGTCGTGGGGCAGATTAGGAGGGGCGGCGGCTCGGCATCAATCAAGCAAATGCGCTAATCATTACCGTGAGAGTAATGATCAGTCGGGCCAGTTGATCTGATAGCGGGTGCTGCGCCCGCCGCCCGGAAGTCTACGCAGGCAGTCTTTTCCCAACAGATCTGCGAGATGCCGAGTGGCGGTGGCTTTACTGACCTTGGCGAGCGCCTGGTATTGAGCGGCGCTGATGCCGTCGGTGAAACCCGCGTCCGGCCTCTCCGACAACAGGTCGCCATTCAGCAAACGGTTGAGCACTTTGATTTGCTCGGTGGATAGCCCGTCATCCCGATGGGCTTGCCAGAATCTCGCCTTCGCCAAAACCCGGTCGATGCGCTGGATGGCCTGCTCAAACGTATGGAGCAGCGTCTGCAAAAACCAAACGAGCCACTCAGTGATATTCAGCCCACCGCGCTGGGTCGCCTCCAGAATCCGGTAGTAGTCCTGACGGCGGGCTAGGATGCTGACGGACATGGCGTAAAAGCGTATGGCCTGGTGTTCGCCCTGGGCCATGGCCAGATCAGTGATTGCGCGGGTCAAACGTCCGTTGCCATCGTCGAACGGGTGCAGCGTCACGAACCAGAAATGTGCGACGCCCGCGCGGATCAGCGGGTCGAGGGTAGGGTCGGCGCGGCTACTGTTGAACCAGTAGAAAAAGTCATCGAGCTTTTGCTCCAGGCCTTCGCGCGGAGGTGTTTCGAAATGCACCACGGGTCGGTCAATGCGACCGGACACGACCTGCATGGGTTCGGGGCCCCTAAGCACGCCAACCTGGATGGGCTTTGCCGTCAGCGCGTTCGTCTCGGGAAACAACAAGCGATGCCAATGCATCAGCCGTTCGGACGTCAGCGGGGCGTCATGTTGTTGGGTGGCATCCAGCATCAACTCTGCCAGACCCCGTCATATTCGGCTCAAGGTATGAGCCGAATATGCGGTTTATTCGGCTCATCGTCTAGGAGGGATTGGGCGTGATCGGCAATATCACCTTCAGCAAGCACTGAGCCGCTACCTGGAAGCCGAGATGCGCCAGATGCAGGCTATTTCGGACGGCATAGCAGATGCCAACGCAGCAAACCTTACCGATATCGAATCTGTAAAAGCGAAATACTTCAGCCTGATATGAGCCGGCTTCCGCTGGCAGTTCCTGGATGCTCCAGACAGACACAGGTTGAGCATGCTGGAGATCAAATGGTGGGAGCGAGCTTGCTCGCGAAAGAGCCGGGACAGCCGCTAAATCTTCAGCGTTTGAAATACAGCTTTCGCGAGCAAGCTCACTCCTACAGGGGGCTGTGTCCGGTATGCAATCTGCGGCGGCTGACATGCATTCGTGGGAGCGAGCTTGCTCGCGAATTGGCCGGGACAGCCGCTAAATCTTCAGCGGCTGAAATACTGCCTTCGCGAGCAAGCTCACTCCTACAGGGGGCTGTGTCCGGCATGCAATCTGCGGCGGCTGACATGCATTCGTGGGAGCGAGCTTGCTCGCGAATAGGCCGGGACAGCCGCTATAACTTCAGCGTTTGAAATGCAGCCTTCGTGAGCAAACTCACTCCCACAAGGGCTGTGTTGGGCATGAAATCTGCGGCGGCTGACATGCAGGCGTGGGAGCGAGCTTGCTCGCGAAGGGGCCGGTACATCCACCAAATCTTCAGCGTTTGAAATGCAGCCTTCGTGAGCAAGCTCACTCCTACAGGGGGCTGTGTCCGGTATGCAATCTGCGGCGGCTGACATGCAGTCGTGGGAGCGAGCTTGCTCGCGAATAGGCCGGGACAGCCGCTAAATCTTCAGCGGCTGAAATACAGCTTTCGCGAGCAAGCTCACTCCTACAGGGGGCTGTGTCCGGTATGCAATCTGCGGCGGCTGACATGCAGTCGTGGGAGCGAGCTTGCTCGCGAATGGGCCGGGACAGCCGCTAAATCTTCAGCGGCTGAAATACAGCTTTCGCGAGCAAGCTCACTCCTACAGGGGGCTGTGTCCGGCATGCAATCTGCGGCGTTTGAGAGCCGGGAAGTCTCTTACAAATTCGGCGTCATCTGAACCAACCCCGCCTCCACCAGCCACTCCTCCAGCGCCACAAGGTCAGGGATCTTCGCGACTGTCTCGCCCACTTGTACCGCGGCCAGTTCCAGCTCGGCCAGCGGCACGTCGACGTAGCTGAGTTGGCTGTCGAGTTTGCAGGAGCGCGGAATGCCTTGGGTCAGCAGCGCGATGAATTTGAGGTCAGGGCGGCCGCCGAGTGCGTTGAGCACGACGATGCGGGCGCGGCCTCCGACCCGGGCGCGGCTGCCGCAGGCGGCCTCGAAACTGAGCAGCGGCAAACTGCGGTTACGCCAGTTGATCGGGCCCAAATACCACTGCGGTGCGGCGGGGTCGGCAACGCTGTCTTGATAGTCGATCAGCTCGGCGACGGCGACGTTGGGCAGCAGCAGGTGCCGATCACTCAGGGGGATGAGCAATCCGGTCAGGCTGGTCAGCCGCGCCGTTTGCGTCGTGGTGTCAGACATGGGCGTGGCTCCAGTGAGCAATGCTTTGCAACAGAGCGGCTTCCTGATACGGCTTGCTCATGTATTCGTTCACCCCCAGCGCCATGGCGTGGTCGCGGTGCTTCTGCCCTGATCGCGACGTGATCATGATGATCGGCAGGTGCTTCAGGGCGTCGTCTCCGCGGATCTTGCTGACGACTTCAAAGCCGTCCATGCGCGGCATTTCGATGTCCAGCAGCATGATGTCCGGGGTGTGCTCCTGCAGCAGCGCCATGGCATCGACCCCATCTTTGGCCGTCAGCACGTTCATGCCGTTGCGTTCCAGCAGGCGGCCGGTGACCTTGCGCACCGTCACCGAGTCATCCACCACCATCACCAGCAACGGCCGCGCCTGTTCGGGTTCGACATAGCGCACCGGCGCATGCCCGGCGACCTGCAACGCCAGCAGCTTGGCGTGAAAGCGCCGGATGTGCGCAAACAGGTCGAGAATCAGCACCACGCGGCCGTCGCCCAGAATGGTCGCGCCGGCAATGCCGGGTATCGACGAAAACTGCGGACCCAGGTTCTTCACCACGATCTCCCGCGAGCCGGCCAACGTATCCACCTGCACCGCAATCCATTGATCGTGTACGTGCACGAGAAGCACCGGCAGCGGTTGGGTCTGTGTCTGGCCGCCCAGTTTCGGCGGATGACCGTTATTGAGCAGCTCGCCCAGATAACGCAGCTCGTAGGTTCGCCCGTTGTACTCATAGCGCGGCGGCACGGACTGATAACAGGTCTCCAGCTCGCTCGGCATCACGCGCACGATACCCTCGATGCTGTTCAGCGGCACGGCGTACTGTTCTTCGCCGCACTGCACCATCAGCGCACGGTTGACCGACACCGAGAACGGCAGGCGGACACGGAAACGCGCGCCCTCTCCCGCTTTGGAATCAATGACCATCGAACCGCCGAGATCCTTGACCTCGGCGTGCACCACGTCCATGCCGACGCCGCGCCCGGAAATCTGGGTGATGGTCTCGGCGGTGGAAAAGCCCGGGCGCAGGATGAACTGCAGGATGTCGTGCTCGCTCAGCTCGGCGTCCGAACTGATGATGCCGCGCTTGATCGCCTTGCGCCGCACGGCCTCGAAGTCGACACCGGCGCCGTCGTCGCGCATCTCGATAACGATGTCGCCGCCTTCGTGGGCCAGGCTCAGCGTGATATGCCCCCACTCGGATTTACCGGCGGCCAGGCGTTCCTCGACGCTCTCAAGCCCGTGATCGACGGCGTTGCGCAGCATGTGCTCCAGCGGCGCAACCATGCGCTCGAGCACGTTGCGGTCCATCTCGCCTTCGGCGTTGATGACGTCGAACTTGACCTTCTTGTTCAGCTCGCCCGACACCTGACGGACGATCCGACGCAGGCGCGGCACCATGCGCTCGAACGGCACCATGCGCGTGCGCATCAGGCTTTCCTGAAGCTGGGTGTTCACTCGCGCCTGTTGCTGCAAGAGGGTTTCGGCCTCATGGGCGCGGGTGTCGAGGGTTTCCTTGAGGTCCATCAGGTCGGATGCGGACTCGAACAGCGCGCGGGACAACTGCTGCAGCTGCGAATGCCGGTCCATTTCCAGCGGGTCGAATGCTTCGTAACCGCGCCGATCAACGGGGTGATCGCGGCTGAGAATACGGCCCTGGGTTTCGATATCGAGTCGGCGCAGTTGATCGCGCATCCGCTCGATGGTGGTTTCCATCTCGACCAGTGTGACCTGCGCGTCGCTGACCTGCTGCTCGACACGGCCCCGGAATATCGAGGTTTCCCCCGCCAGATTCGCCAGGTCTTCCAGTTGCTCGGCCGGTACCTTGATCATCTCCGGGCCGGTGCGCTCGCCGTCGGCCTCGGCCTGCGCCGCCGTATCAACAACCGGCGCGGGCAGCACAGCCGGCGCCTCCTGAGGTTTTTCGACAGGTTCGCGGGCGGCCCCGGATGACGTGTAATGACCGATGCTCTCGATCAGCAGCGCCGGGTTGGGCAATGGCTCGTAACCGCGAACGGCATCGACCATGTCGGCGAGCATGTCGTGGCCGCTTTGCATCAGGCCGTTGAGCAGCGCGCTGTTTTTCAGCGCGCCGGTCGACAGTCCTTCGTACAGCGACTCCAGCTCATGGGCCAGGTCGCCGATCGGCGCAATCTCCACCATGCGCGCGCCGCCCTTGAGCGTATGCAGATCGCGCAGCAGGTTTTCCACTTCCAGCATGTTCTGCGGATCGGTCTGCCAGCGCACCAACGCCGCGCTGCTGCTCTCGATGATGTCGTCGGCTTCTTCGAGGAAGATTTCCAGCAGTTCCGGATCGCGTTCGTCCAGCGAGTGAATCATCGAGCTGACATTGCGCGTCTGGCCGTCATTGGGCAGGAGGTAGCGATTGCGCTGGCGAAACTCGCGAATCTTCTCGATCAGCGGCGCGGGACTGGTCAATGCCGAACGGTGCTGCAGCTGTTCAAGCATCAGCGACAGGTGATCGTGGCTGTGCACCAACAGCTCCGCCAGTTGTGGCGAGTAACCGCAACGTCGATCAATCAGGCCTTCGTAGAGCGATTCCAGCTCATGGCCGAGGTCGCCCACCGGCCCGATTTCGGCCATGCGCGCGCCCCCTTTGAGGGTGTGCAGGTCACGTTGCAACGATGACAGCGGCAGCGGGTTTTCCGGGTCGTCGAGCCAGCGTTGCAGCGCAGGACCGGCGATGTCGAGAATATCCACCGCCTCTTCGAGGAAGATCTCGACGATTTCCTGATCGAAATCATCGCGCGAAGGCCGGGCGGGTTGAGCGAGGCGTTCGCTGACCTCTTCCATCTCCGTGATGCTTGTTGCTCCGGCGCCATTACTTTTGATCACCCCCATCGCGCCGGGGTCCAGCGCCTCGGCGAGCAGACCGCGCAAGGCGCTCACGCGCTCAGGGCACGGCTGGACTTCCTGTCCGGCGGCGACCTGATCAAGCATGTTGATCAGTGCTTCGTGGGCTTTTTCGGCTTCGTCGAAAAAACGCTCGCTGACGGCAAGGCTGCTCTCCTCTACGGCGCCATACAGGTCGAGCAGCGCTTCGCAGAGCTCATCGACCTGGGGCAGGTCGGCGACGTGCGCGCCGTGGCCGAGCATGGTCAGTTCGTCGAGCAACGCGTTCAATTCCTGGCGGTGGCCGGGGTGCTGGCGCCAGTCTTTGAGCAAGTTGTCGGCGTCCAGCAGGATGTCCATGCCTTCGGCCAGAAAGCTCGCGATCAACTGCGGATTACGCCGCGTGCGCAGGCCATTGCTGTCGTCGCTCAAGGCATCGGCCAGCCGTGCGTCGAGCAGCTCCTGGGCCTGTTGAATCAGGGCGGCTGCGCCTTCGATGGGCATCAGCGGGTCGACATTCAGCTGGGCGAGACCTAAATGAAACAAAGGCCCGGCCGCACGCAGCAGGTCGATCTCGGCCTGGCCGACCTCGATCAGGTTGGTCTTGAACTCGCGGACCAGTTGATCCAGCGGGCTCGCCAGCTCGGCGATCGGCAGGACGCCCGCCATGTACGCGCTGCCCTTGAGGGTGTGCAACGCGCGCAGCAAATCGTTGCTGAATACAGGTGCGTCAGTATCCTGAGCAGCATCGAGGTAGCGGCTCATCGTGTTCAGGTGGGTGTGGGCTTCCTGACGGAAAATTTCCAGCAACTGCGGGTCAAACCCCTCTTCGTCCTCCAGCCGTTGCGCAGGCTCGATGTCACCCGCTTCGCCCTGGGCTAGCGCATGGGCCTGGGCGGCCAGTTGGTCGACATCGTCACGCTGACGCTGAACGTCCTCGGCGAAATCGCGAATCACGTCCGGCAGCAAGGCTTGAACGTCCGTGAGCAACTGCTGCACCCGCGCGTCCGGCTCGACGCTGTGCTCCAGTACGCGGTTCAGGAGGTTTTCTACCGACCACGCCAGTTCGCCCAGAATCAGCGCGCGCACCATCCGGCCGCTGCCCTTGAGCGTGTGAAACGCACGACGAATCTCGCCCAGCGCCGAAAGGTTGCCGGGATCGGCAATCCAGCGCGGCACGTACTCGCGCAGTGCTTCGAGCATCTCGTCGGTTTCTTCGAGGAAGACTTCGCGCAGCTCGTCATCGATCGCCTGCTCACCCTTCGGTGGCGGCAACAGACTGGCCGGCATGTTCCGCGCCGGCGGGTTGACCGCCGACAGCGGGCTGGCCAGCACTTCGGCGATGGTCTGGCTTGGGCTGACCAAGGCCTGCCGCTCGTGCAAATCCTGCAGCTCTTCTTCGCTGATGACTTCTTCGAGCACCGGCACATCCAGTGCATCGGGGACCGGCGAGTAACCAAGCCGGGCGAGACTCTCCTGGGCCAGATCCAGCACGTGTTCACCCGGCGCTTCCGGGTCTTCGGCCATGCGTTCGAGGTAATACTCGACGCCAATGATCACGTCCGCCAGGTGATCGAGCTGCGAGGCCGCCGGGCTTTCGGTGTCAACCAGCAAGTGTTCGGTGATGTAGTCGTTACAGGCCGCCAGCAGTCCGGATGCCCGCGCCAGCGGGATCATCGCCAGCGCGCCGCGCACCTGAATCAACTGCTCCGACAGCGGCAGCAGACGTGCCCGGTCCATTTCACCGTCGACGTACTCGTCGATCACGTCCTTGGCCTGCTGCAGAACGATGCGCGCTTCCTTGATGACGAGTTGGTGAATCTGACTGAGATCAGTCGTCGGCAGACGGCTTTCTTCAGGGCTGCTCTGGTTAACCGTTCCGGCCATGCCCGCGAGGGTGGATTCGACGTACAGCAGCGCACCGGCGACGTCCATCAAGGTGGCATCGTCGGGTGCGCGTTGCCCCTGGGCCATGCCCTGCACCACGGTCATCTGATCGATGATGACTTTACGCGGCTGGCCGAAACCCAGCACCGCCAGGGTATCGGCGATCTGCCGCAACGGTGGCAGCAAGGCGTTCAGCTCGCTGACGTGCTGACGGTCCCCGCGCACAAAAACGTCGAGCCGCTCCTTGGTCCGAACCAGCTCGTCGCACAGGGCAATGATCACCGAGCGCATGGCGTCGCGATCCGGCCCGGCCATGCGCGCACGTTCTTCAGCGACCAAGGCGCTGTGCGGCAGCGCATCGGCGAGTGCGTACTGATCCTTCAAGTCCGTCATCTTCTGCGCCTCGCTGTCGGACTTGGCGATGTAAAACAACAGGCTTTTCAGGAGTTCGTCGGGCGCAGGCTGATTGATGCCTTCAATGCCTTGATCCAGCAGACGTTTGAGTTCTTTGTCGGCATCCTTGAACAGGCTGCGCAGCGCCGGGCTGTTGGTGAAATTGCCGCTGAGCATGGTTTCGACCAGCGCGGACGCGATACGCCACAGCGGTTCGAGGGGCGCGTCCTCGCACAACACCTCAAGCCGCGCGAACACCTTGCCCATGTAACCGAGTTGAGTCTGCACGTCCTGATCGCGAAGCAGCCCGACCAGCGCGGTTTGCAGCGTCTGCCGCAGCTTGCGCAATTTCGCGGGCAATTCGGGATTGTCGCGCTCGGCCAATGCCTGAGCATCAAGCGCGGGGATAGACAGCAATTGCGGCGAGAACAGGCTGGTTTCCGACAGCAGGCTTTCGCCCCGGGCGCTGCGTAAATCGTTGAGCAGCGGCAGCACCACCAACGGCAGGTCACGGCGGGCGGAGTGCACACGCTCCAGGTAAACCGGCAATTGCGTCATCGCCAGATTCAGCAGCTGGATCGCTTCGCTTTCCTGGGCGACGTGGCCCTCTTTGAGCGCCAGCGCCAGCTGTTCGATTTCCTCGGCGAACAGCGCGGCGCCGTAGAACTCGATCATCTGCAGGCTGCCGTGAACCTGATGGATGAGCTCCAGGCACTCGTCCATTGCCGCGGCGTCGTGCGGTTGGGCGACGAACGTGTCCAGCGCCTGTCGGGCGTGTGTGAGGGTTTCGGCTATTTCGCCTTTGACCCACTCCAGGGCCACGTAATCGTGACGGTCAGCCATGGTGACTCCGGTTGCCTGTGCCTTGACGCTGCTTCATGTGCATTGACTGGATTATTAACGGGGCTATCAAGCAGGCCATCAATGCCGCGAGGCCGGCAACTTGAAGCCGGACACCGAGCGGCGCATCTCGCTGGCCATCTTCGCCAGATTGCCCATGCTCCGGGCGGTCGCCGCCGTGCCTGAGGTGGTCTGTGTGGTGGTCTGCTGGATCACCAGCATGGTCGAGGAAATCTGCTGACCCAATGCAGCCTGCTGCTGCGCCGCGTTGGTGATGCTTTCGACCAGCCCGGCGAGGATCTTCGACACGCCTTCGATTTCTTCGAGCGCGACACCGGCATCCTGCGCCAGCCGCGCACCGCGCACCACTTCCGCCGTGGTTTGCTCCATGGAGATCACTGCTTCGTTGGTGTCGTTCTGAATCGCGCGCACCAGGGTCTCGATCTGCTTGGTCGCCGACGACGAGCGCTCGGCCAGCCGCTGCACTTCATCGGCCACCACCGCAAAGCCGCGCCCGGCATCGCCAGCCATCGACGCCTGGATCGCGGCATTTAGCGCAAGAATGTTGGTTTGGTCGGCAATGTCATCGATCAGGCTGACGATGTCGCCAATCTCCTGGGACGACTCGCCCAGACGCTTGATGCGCTTGGAGGTGTCCTGAATCTGCTCGCGGATGTTGTCCATGCCGGTGATGGTGTTGTGCACCACCTCGTTGCCCTTGTTGGCAATGGTCACGGACCGCTCGGCCACCGTGACGGACACGGACGCATTGGCCGAGACCTGATCAATGGAAGTCGCCATGTCGTTGATGGCATTGGACGCCGCGGCGATCTGCAACGCCTGATGCTCGGACGCCGCGGCCAGTTGGGTGGCGGTGGTCTGCGTGTCCTTCACGGCGCCGAACACTTGCTCGGCGGTGAGGTTAATTGTCGACACCAATTCGCGCAGTTGATCGATGGAGTAGTTGATCGAATCGGCAATGGCGCCGGTGAAATCCTCGGTGACCGAGGCGGCCACGGTCAGGTCGCCGTCCGCAAGGTCTTCGATTTCGTCGAGCAGGCGCATGATCGCGTTCTGGTTGCGCTCGTTCTTCTCGGCGGTTTCGCGCAGTTGCCGGTTGGTTTCGCGCACCATCACCAAGCCAATCAGGATGATCGACGCCAGCGCCAGCAGGCCCAGAATGTAGCCGCCATAGCTATAGGCTGCGCGACCACCGGCCATGTGCTCGAAACTGTTGGCCAGCACCGAGGCTTCGTCGAGGAGGGTTTGCGAGAGGTTGAAAATGCTACCCGACGCTTCACGGACTTCCAGCAGCTCCGGCGAGGTTTCGAGGATTTCGTCGACCGACCCGGAGACGAACTGGAACAGCTCGGCAATCTCGGCCAGCCGCGCCCGCGCATCGCGGTCTTCGACTTGGGCGATTTTCAGGGTGGCGTTGCCTTCGAGCATGCCGTTGAGTACGCGCCCGAACTGGCTGGCGTCGCGACCAAACGCATCGGCTGCCTGAACCGCCGTTTCGTCACCGGACAACACGGTGTTGACCGCGCCCAGTATCCGCTCGGCCAGCAGGGACTGGCGCTGGGCGAGGGCCACCTGGCTGGCGGGCGCACGGGTTTGAAGAAGGATGTCGACGACCTTTTCCGATTCGATCTGTAATTGCGGAATGGTCTCGGCAAGGGTTGCCGCCACCTGATGCAGCGAGAGCACGGTCTGCTCACGGGCAAGAATCACGTCGGTGCTTTTGCGCAGGTTTTCCCAGTCGGTCTGCACCGCTTTCAGCTCATCGCTCACCGCAGCTGGCGCAGCAGGCAGGCCGGTGTTCTTGTCGCCTTTCTTCAGATACTGCCAGCGCGTGTCGAAGTCGTTGCGCGCATCGGCCAGCAACTTGAATGCCGCCGCCTTGCCCGCCGCCGCTTCCGTGGCGTTCTTGGCGATGCGCTGGGACAGCACGCGCAGCTCGCCGGCGTGGCCGATATATTGTTTGTCGTAGTTGGACTGCGTGCTGAGGTACGCGAAGTTGACGAACAGCAGCATGATGAAAACGATGAGGCAGATGAACAGCACAACGATCTGCGATCGGCTGCGCGCGCCTTCCAGTGACTTGCCGGTATTACTCATTGCTCAGGGCTCCGCCTGATGTTCGATTGAGGGAGGGCATCAGCCTTCTGGACCTGCACTGTTCAGCCCGGCGCATCAGAGCGCCACGTCCATAAACTCAGCCGACTGCACCAGAGCGCGCGGGCTGAACACCTGCCAGGCCTGCTCACGGACGAACCGTCCTTGTATGTAGGGCGCGACGCGGGGTTCGCCGTCGTGCGCCAGTTCAGGCATCAGGCTGCGCTCGCTGAAATGCTGCATGCCCAACACCTCGTCAATGAGCAGACCGACGAACACACCCTCGAAGTCGATGACCAGCACGCGGCGGTGTTTGCGCAGGGGTGAGAGTTCGTGGCCGAAGAAGGCGCACAGATCCATGATCGGCAATAGGCGGCCGCGCAGATTGGCGATCCCGCAGACCCACGCCTTGGCACCCGGCAACACCGCACAGCGCGGCTCGTGGAGGATTTCGTCGACCTCGCCCATGGGGGCCACGTAATGGCGCTCGCCCATGCGAAAGCCAATGCCGCTCCAGCCTTGCTGGCGGGTTTCCTGCAGCGGCAGGCCGGCAGCGAGGGAGCGGCAGCGCTGGTCGATATCGAGCAGCAGCTGGAAGGCGGTTTGTGACTGAGCCATGAGCGTCAGCCGGGGGTCAGCCCGCAAGCACCGCGTTCAGGGTTTTCATGAGGGTTTCTTCGTCCACCGGCTTGGTCAGGTAATCCCGCGCGCCCTGGCGTTTGCCCCAGACTTTGTCGGTTTCCTGATCCTTGGTGGTGATCATGATCACGGGGATCATGCTGGTGTCAGCGTCTTTGGTCAGCTGACGGGTCGCCTGGAAACCGTTCAGGCCCGGCATGACGATGTCCATCAGGACGGCATCGGGCTTTTCCTGACGGGCCAGGGCCACGCCATCGGCACCGTTCTCGGCCTTGAGGACCTGATGGCCGTGCTTCTCCAGCATGCCGGTCAGCTTGTACATTTCGGTCGGCGAGTCATCGACGATGAGAATTCGAGCCATGGTGCTTCCCCATAGAAACAGCCGTCCCGCACGAGGGGGTCGGCATCAAGATAGTTGTTGTTCTACTGCAACGAAACCGGGCACGTGGGCCTTGATCGCACTGAGCAGTTCTTCCTTGCTGAACGGTTTGGTCAAAAACTGATCGGAACCGACGATGCGCCCCTTGGCCTTGTCGAACAGCCCGTCCCTTGAGGACAGCATGATCACCGGCGTGGATTTGAACGCCCGGTTGTTCTTGATCAACGCGCACGTCTGATACCCGTCGAGCCTGGGCATCATGATGTCGACGAAGATGATTCTGGGATGATGGTCGGCAATCTTGGCCAGTGCGTCGAAGCCGTCGATGGCGGTGATCACTTCACAGCCGACGTTTTTCAGCAGGGTCTCGGCGGTGCGACGAATCGTACGGGAGTCGTCGATGACCATCACTTTCAATGGGGCTGAATGCTGTTCCATATCTGCTCTACCATCGCCGCGGCGAATCAGATGGGTTGCCTTCTGCCGGGCATCTGGTTTTGGGTCGGGATCATCGGGAGGCGCCAAAGACAGCTGGCGCGACACCGGATGCCGAGCCTTTTTAGCACACTCTCCACGGTCAATCCATAAAGCCTTGCCCCTTGACCCAAAGCCGGCGCGGCGCCACCCTGACGCCTATTTTCGGCCTGTCGTGGCCATTACCGATCAGAGGATATTACCCATGAGCATTCGCCTGGGAATCGTCATGGACCCCATCGAGCGCATCTCCTATAAAAAGGACAGCTCGCTGGCCATGCTCCTGGCAGCGCAAGCCCGCGGCTGGTCGTTGTTCTATATGGAGCAGCACGACCTGTATCAGGACGCCGGCCAGGCCCGCGCCCGCATGAAGCCGCTGAAAGTCTTCGCCGACCCGGCCCACTGGTTCGAGCTGGAGGCCGAAGTCGACAACGGGCTGGACGACCTGGACGTGATCCTGATGCGCAAGGATCCGCCGTTCGACATGGAATTCGTCTACTCCACCTATCTGCTCGAACAAGCCGAGCGCGCCGGCGTGCTGGTGGTCAACAAGCCGCAAAGCCTGCGTGACTGCAACGAGAAGCTGTTCGCCACGCTGTTCCCGCAATGCACCCCGCCCACGCTGGTCAGCCGTCGCGCGGACATCATTCGCGAGTTCGCCGCCAAGCACGGCGACGTCATTCTCAAGCCGCTGGACGGCATGGGCGGCGCGTCGATCTTCCGCCACCGCGTCGGTGATCCGAACTTGTCGGTGATTCTCGAAACCCTGACCAAGCACGGCCATGAGCAGATCATGGCGCAGGCCTATCTGCCCGCCATCAAGGACGGCGACAAGCGCATTCTGATGGTCAACGGCGAACCCGTGCCGTATTGCCTGGCGCGCATCCCGGCCGCCGGCGAAACCCGAGGCAACCTGGCAGCAGGTGGTCGTGGCGAAGCCCGCCCCCTGACGGACCGCGATCGCGCGATCGCCGCCGAAATCGGCCCGACGCTGCGGGAAAAAGGCCTGCTGTTTGTAGGCCTGGACGTAATTGGCGAGCACCTGACCGAGATCAACGTCACCAGCCCGACGTGCATCCGCGAGATCGATAACGCGTTCGGGACGGACATTGGCGGCATGTTGATGGATGTGATCGAGAAGAAGCTGCAGGCCCGGGCTTAACCCGCCTCCTTGTGGGAGTGACCGGGGTGGCGCTCCACCTTGCTCACGAAGGCGGCGTTCCAGCCGCCGAGGATTCAGCGGATGCTCAGGCCGCTTCGCGAGCAAGCTCGCTCCCACAGGATATTCGTCTGTTCGAGGTATCGGGAAAGTCGCAGAACCGGCGGGAGTGAGCTTGCTCACGAAGAGGCCAGGACATTCATCCTCTTTCTCTGGGGCTTGAAGCAGGTCTTTGTGAGCAAGCTCCCAACGGGAAAGGCACCGCCCACTAATCGGCCCGGTGACATCAAACGCCAAGCCAGTCCTGACATTGCGTTATCATGCGCGGCCTGAATTTTTGCGCTAGGTGAGTAGTAATGCTGGCACATGTGCTGCCGGAGCGTGGATGAACGCTGCGGTCGACGATGATCTCCCCCTGTCCCTGACCCGCACCGGCGTGCGCCCTGCCGATCGCCTCGGGTTTACCCTGATGATCGCCGCACTGGTGCATCTGGCGGTGATCCTTGGCGTCGGTTTCACCTACGTCAAACCGGAAAAGATCAGCCAGACCCTGGAGATCACCCTCGCCCCCTTCAGAAGCGACACCAAGCCCAAGGACGCCGACTTCCTCGCCCAGGAAAACCAGCAGGGCAGCGGCACCCTCGACAAGAAAGCGGTGCCCAAGACCACCGAAATCGCCCCGTATCAAGACAACCAGATCAACAAGGTCACGCCACCGCCTGCCGCCAAACCGGTGATCAAGCAGGACGCGCCGAAGACCGCTGTCGCCACGAAAGCGCAGTCTCCGCAGAAGACCGTCGCCAGGCGCGATGAGGTCAAGCCGGAAGAACAGAAGAAGGTCGCGCCGACCATCGACAGCACGCAGCTGAACAGCGAAATCGCCAGCCTCGAAGCCGAGCTGGCGGATGAGCAGCAGGCGTACGCCAAGCGTCCGAAGATCCACCGCCTGAGCGCGGCCTCAACGATGCGCGACAAGGGCGCCTGGTACAAAGAGGACTGGCGCAAGAAGATCGAGCGCATCGGCAACCTGAATTACCCGGATGAAGCCCGCCGCAAGCAGATCTACGGCAGCCTGCGGATGATGGTCTCGATCAACCGCGACGGTTCACTCTACGAAGTGCTGATTCTGGAGTCATCAGGCCAGCCGCTGCTGGATCAGGCGGCGCAGAAGATTGTCCGCCTGGCAGCACCCTTTGCGCCGTTCAGTGGCGATCTGGCCGATATCGACCGGCTCGAGATCATCCGCACCTGGAAATTCGCGCGCGGGGACAAGCTGTCGAGTAATTGATCAGCCAATGCCGTGCAATATGAAACCTGACCTGCGTCGCGATTTATCCGCCCGTGAGTCGGTTCTGCCAGTTGTCACAACAGCCCCGCGACGCCACACTAGGGCTCATGAAAAACGTCTCTCCGTCGTACCTCAAACACCAGTTTCTGATCGCCATGCCCCACATGCACGATGAGAACTTCGCTCAGACCTTGACCTACATCGTCGAGCACAATGCCAATGGCGCCATGGGTCTGATCATCAACCGACCGCAAAGCCTGTCGCTGGCAGACATTCTGGAACAGCTGCGCCCCGAATTGCCGCCACCTGCGCGCTGCAAGGACATCGCCATTCACCTTGGCGGGCCGGTGCAAACCGATCGAGGGTTCGTCCTGCACCCTTCCGGCCAGGTGTTCCAGGCGACCGTGGACCTGGGCGGCATTTCGCTCTCGACCTCTCAGGACGTCCTCTTCTCCATCGCAGATGGCTACGGCCCTGATCAAAATCTGATCACCCTAGGCTATGCCGGCTGGGACGCCGGCCAGCTTGACGCCGAGTTCGCCGCCAATGCGTGGCTCAACTGCGCATTCGACCCGGCGATCCTTTTCGACGTCGAAAGCGAAGACCGCCTCGACGCCGCTGCCGCCAAACTGGGCGTCAACCTCAATCTGCTGACCAGTCAGGCGGGTCACGCCTGATGGCCGGACTGCGTCTGTTACTGGGATTCGACTACGGCACCAAACAGATCGGCGTGGCAGTCGGCCAGGTGATCACCGGGCAGGCCCGCGAGCTTTGCACATTGAAAGCGCAGAACGGCGTGCCGGACTGGGACAAAGTGCAGGCGCTGATTACCGAATGGAAACCGGACGCCATCGTCGTCGGCCTGCCGCTGAATATGGACGGCACGCCGAGCGAGATGAGCGCACGCGCCGAGAAGTTTTCGCGCAAGCTCAATGGCCGCTTCAACCTGCCGGTCTACACCCACGACGAGCGCCTGACCACCTTCGAAGCCAAGGGCGAACGCGCCTCTCGCGGCCAGCACGGCAGCTACCGGGACAATCCCGTGGACGCCATCGCCGCAGCGCTGCTGTTGCAAAGCTGGCTGGAAGCCAACGCCGCGCTGTTTGAAACCTGATCCATCTACGCTGAACCGAATTCGATTTACCCAGGACGTTCGTGCAGCGCACGCCGGGGCACCTGAAGGAGCAACCATGAGTCTGCCAAATCCCGCCGAACTGATCAGCCAGATGGCGATTGATCTCAACGCGCACCTGAACAAACGCGGCATCCAGGAGCCTCGCTTCATCGGCATTCGCACCGGTGGCGTGTGGGTCGCGCAGGCGCTCCTTGAAGCCCTCAACATCCAGTCGCCGCTGGGCACGCTGGACGTCTCTTTTTACCGCGACGACTTCAGCCAGAACGGCCTGCACCCGCAAGTGCGCCCTTCGGAACTGCCGTTCGAGATCGAAGGCCAGCATCTGGTGCTGATCGATGACGTGCTGATGAGCGGGCGCACCATTCGTGCGGCGCTCAACGAACTGTTCGATTACGGCCGCCCGGCCAGCGTGACCCTGGTGTCGCTGCTGGATCTGGACGCTGCCGACCTGCCGATCCGGCCAAACGTGACGGGCGCGACCCTGTCACTGGGGCCGAATGAACGGGTCAAGCTGTCCGGGCCAACGCCGCTGACGCTCGAACTGCAAGACCTCTCCACCGATTCCGCCGCCCTCTAAGAGTCCTTTGCGATGACGCCTCTCGACGCCAAGCGCCCGCTGCAACTGAACCATCAGGGCCAGCTGCAGCACTTTCTCTCCCTCGACGGTTTGCCCCGCGAACTGCTCACCGAAATCCTCGACACCGCCGACTCGTTCCTGGAAGTCGGCGCCCGCGCGGTGAAGAAGGTCCCGTTGCTGCGCGGCAAGACCGTGTGCAACGTGTTCTTCGAGAACTCGACACGCACCCGCACCACGTTCGAACTGGCGGCCCAAAGGTTGTCGGCGGACGTCATTACGTTGAACGTATCGACCTCCTCGACCAGCAAGGGCGAGACGCTGTTCGATACGCTGCGCAACCTTGAAGCCATGGCCGCCGACATGTTCGTGGTGCGCCACGGTGACTCCGGTGCGGCGCACTTCATCGCCGAACATGTCAGCCCTCAGGTCGCGATCATCAACGGCGGCGACGGCCGCCATGCGCACCCGACCCAGGGCATGCTGGACATGCTGACCATCCGTCGCCACAAGGGCAATTTCGAAAACCTCTCGGTGGCGATCGTCGGCGATATCCTGCATTCCCGCGTCGCGCGCTCGAACATGATCGCGCTCAAAGCGCTGGGCTGCCCGGACATCCGCGTGGTCGCGCCAAAAACCCTGCTGCCAGTGGGCGTCGAGCAATACGGCGTGAAGGTCTACACCGACCTGAACGAAGGCCTGAAGGACGTCGACGTGGTGATCATGTTGCGCCTGCAGCGCGAGCGCATGTCGGGCGGCCTGCTGCCGAGCGAGGGTGAGTTCTACCGGCTGTTCGGCCTGACCACCGCGCGCCTGGCCGGCGCCAAGCCCGATGCCATCGTGATGCACCCGGGCCCGATCAACCGCGGCGTGGAGATCGAATCAGCCGTAGCGGACGGTGCGCACTCGGTCATTCTCAATCAGGTGACCTACGGCATTGCCGTGCGCATGGCCGTTCTGTCCATGGCCATGAGTGGCCAAACCGCACAACGTCAGTTCGAGCAGGAGATCGCCCAGTGAAGTTCAGCATCCTCGGCGCTCGCGTCATCGACCCTGTCAGCGGTCTGGATCAAGTCACCGACATCCATCTTGAAGCGGGGAAGGTTCTCGCCCTCGGCGCGGCACCTGCCGGCTTCAGCCCTATGGAAACCATCGACGCCGCCGGCCTGATTGCTGCCCCCGGGCTGGTCGACCTGAACGTGTCGTTGCGCGAGCCCGGTTACAGCCGCAAGGGCAATATCGCCAGCGAAACCCGCGCAGCGGCGGCCGGCGGCGTCACCAGCCTGTGCTGTCCGCCGCGTACAAAACCGGTTCTCGACACGTCCGCCGTCGCCGAGCTGATCCTCGACCGCGCCCGCGAAGCCGGCCACAGCAAGGTCTATCCGATCGGCGCGTTGAGCAAGGGTCTGGAAGGCGAGCAACTGGCCGAGCTGATTGCCCTGCGCGACGCCGGTTGCGTGGCGTTCACCAACGGCATGGTCAATTTCCGCAGCAACCGCACGTTGTGCCGCGCGCTCGAATACGCGGCGACGTTCGATCTGACCGTGATTTTCAATTCCCAGGACCACGACCTTGCTGAAGGCGGCCTGGCCCACGACGGCCCGACGGCTGCGTTTCTGGGTTTGCCGGGCATTCCGGAAACGGCTGAGACGGTGGCACTGGCGCGTGACCTGCTGCTGGTCGAGCAAAGCGGTGTGCGCGCCCATTTCACGCAACTGACCAGTGCGCGCGGCGTGGCCTTGATTGCCCAGGCGCAGGCGCGAGGCCTGCCGGTGACCGCGGACGTGGCGCTGTATCAGTTGATCCTGACCGATGAAGCACTGACCGGCTTCTCGAGCCTGTACCACGTGCAGCCGCCGCTGCGCACCCGCGCGGATCGCGACGCATTGCGTGAGGCGGTGAAGTCGGGCGTGGTGCAGGCGATCTCCAGTCACCACCAGCCCCACGAGCGTGACGCGAAGCTGGCCCCGTTCGGCGCGACCGAGCCGGGCATCAGCAGCGTGGAGCTGTTGTTGCCACTGGCGATGACGCTGGTCGAAGACGGCCTGCTGGACCTGCCGACGCTGCTGGTACGCCTTAGCTCCGGACCCGCCGCTGCGCTGCGCCTGCCGGCCGGAACGCTGATTGCCGGCTCGCCTGCGGACCTGGTGCTGTTCGACCCCGCTGCGTCGACGGTGGCGGGTGAGAAATGGCTGTCGAAAGGCGAGAACTGCCCATTTCTGGGCCATTGCCTGCCAAGTGCCGTGAAGTACACGTTTGTGGATGGGCGGGTTAGCTATAACGGGTGAGACGCCCAACCTCAGGCAGACGTTGATTATGTGGGAGCGAGCTTGCTCGCGAAGGCTTACTTTCAGCCTCAGAGAAAATGGCTGAATGCACCGGCCCCTTCGTGAGCAAGCTCGCTCCGACAGGTTTTGTGTCGCGCCCTACCGTCAGCGATGACGCACCTCATCGTGGGGTGACGTCTCTCACTTCCACGGACGAGCCCAAAGCAACCTCTATTACCGGCGGGCGTTCTTCACCGAGATCTGGTCATTCAGCGTCCAGAAGTCGTACAGCACGCCCAGCAGCGCCAGACCTCCCGTGAACAGGTAAATGATCCCGGTGATCCATTTGCCCTGATACATCCGGTGCACGCCGAACACGCCCAGAAAGGTCAGCAGAATCCAGGCGAGGCTGTAATCGGTCGAGCCTGCGTTGAATCGCAGGTCCGCTTCCCGATCCATCGCAGGGATCAGGAACAAGTCGATCAGCCAGCCAATGCCAAACAGGCCCAGCGTGAAAAACCAGATCGTGCCGGTCACCGGCTTGCCGTAATAAAAGCGATGCGCCCCGGTAAATCCCACAATCCAGAGCAGATAGCCCATGACCTTGCTATGGGTGTCCGGACGTTGAACGTCGGGTTGATAGGTGTTCATTGTTGACCTCGCTTGCTGCAATAGAAAAAAATATGCGTAAGTTTTGTGACTTTCGTGACGCCGTCCGACGTATGGCTTGAACCTCTTTTCAATCGTGCAAACCCTTGTTCTGCAAGGTGATCAGCGCACTGAGATGACGATTCTGCAGCCAAAACTGACTTTGAGGGCAGTAAATTGTTCGACAAGGGGGCTCAGAATTTCGCAAAAAGCTGTTATAAAGTTGCGCGCTGACCAACAAGAGCCCTGCCTAATGCGTCCATTTTTCAAGACATGGCTGACTATTTGTCTATTTATGCCACTGGCCGCCCACGCCACCAATCGTGAGCAAACGCTTCCACCGAGCTTCACCGGTTTCACCGCCAGGTCCGAGTCGCCGGAATTCGTTTCACGCAACATCGCTGCTCAACGAGCTGCAATGGCTGCACTGGAACAGACGGCTACTCCACTCGAGACCTCTGGCAAGCGAGCCAAAGCTGTTAAGGGAAAACCATCCCGCAGCACTCGCAAGATTTCGCAGAACACTGTCGCCCTGGCCAACACGGCGCAGATGGGTACCAAACAGAGCAGCACCGTGGTCAACCGGGCCGTTAACGCCATCGGTACACCTTATCGTTGGGGCGGCACCAGCCCAACAAAAGGGTTCGACTGCAGCGGACTGGTGAAATACGCCTTCAACGACGTGAGCGAAGTCGATTTGCCGCGCACGTCCAACGCCATGGCCGAAGGTCACGGGCAGAAGGTTGACCGCAAGGATTTGAAGCCGGGCGACTTGCTGTTCTTCAACATCAAGAGCCGCACAGTGAATCACGTTGCGATTTACCTCGGCAACGACCGATTCGTTCACGCGCCACGCCGTGGCAAATCCGTGACGATTGACACGCTGAAGAAGCCGTATTGGGACAGCCATTACGTCGTCGCCAAGCGTGTGCTGCCAAAGCAGCCGCCGAGTCAGAAAGGCACCGTGCGCATCGCCCAGCGCTGATCGCACCCGCCGCCTGAAAAACACTGTGTGGAGCGAATTCATTCGCTCCACACAGTCGTTTGTATTCCTGATCAGAAATTATCAGGCGTCTTCGCCTTCTCCCGCGCACTCTCGCGCGTGATCAGCCCCTTGCTGATCAGGTCCTTCAGGCACATATCCAGCGTCTGCATCCCCAGCGATCCCCCGGTCTGAATCGACGAGTACATCTGCGCCACTTTGTCCTCGCGGATCAGGTTACGGATCGCCGACGTGCCGATCATGATCTCGTGGGCCGCAACCCTACCTCCGCCGACCTTCTTCAGCAGCGCCTGAGAAACAATGGCGTGGAGCGACTCGGAGAGCATCGAGCGGATCATCGACTTCTCCTGCGCCGGGAACACGTCGACGATACGGTCGATGCTCTTGGCTGCGGACGTGGTATGCAGCGTGCCGAACACCAAGTGGCCGGTTTCTGCCGCCGTCAGCGCCAGACGAATGGTTTCGAGGTCGCGCAGCTCACCCACCAGAATCACGTCAGGGTCTTCCCGCAGTGCCGATCGCAGCGCTTCGGCGAAGCCGTGGGTGTCGCGATGGACTTCGCGCTGGTTGATCAGGCTTTTCTTGGACTCGTGTACGAACTCGATCGGATCTTCGATGGTGAGAATGTGGTGATGCTTGTTGCTGTTCAGATAGTCGACCATGGCAGCCAGGGTGGTCGACTTGCCCGAGCCGGTCGGACCGGTGACCAGAACCAGGCCGCGCGGCACGTCGGTAATCTTGCGAAACACTTCGCCCATGCCCAGCTCTTCCATGCTCAGGACCTTCGACGGAATGGTCCGGAACACGGCGCCCGCACCGCGATTCTGGTTGAACGCGTTGACCCGGAAGCGCGCCACCCCCGGGACTTCGAATGAGAAGTCTGTTTCCAGATCTTCTTCGAAGTCCTTGCGCTGCTTGTCGTTCATGATGTCGTAGATCAGCCCCTGAACCTCTTTCTGGTCCAGTGCGGGCAGGTTGATCCGCCGCACATCGCCATCGACGCGGATCATCGGCGGCAGGCCGGCAGAGAGATGCAAGTCCGACGCGCCTTGCTTGGCACTGAAGGCCAGCAGCTCGGTAATATCCATACAGCTCCTCATCACATAGAATGCCGCAGACTTTAGCCCTGCTGGCGCAAATCAATGTCCACGATAGCAGAGAACATTTCAACGCTCGCCGAGCGAATTCGTAGCGCGGCGCAAGCGGTACAGCGCGACCCGGCGTCTGTCGGCCTGTTGGCGGTGAGCAAGACCAAGCCGGCGAGTGATCTGCGGGAAGCCTACGACGCCGGCCTCCGCGATTTTGGCGAAAATTACCTTCAGGAAGCCCTCGGCAAACAGGCCGAATTGAGTGACCTGCCCTTGATCTGGCATTTCATCGGCCCCATCCAGTCCAACAAGACTCGCGCCATCGCCGAGCACTTTGCCTGGGTGCATTCCGTGGACCGTCTGAAAATCGCACAACGGCTGTCCGAACAGCGTCCGCCGGAACTGCCGCCGCTGAACATCTGCATTCAAGTCAACGTCAGCGGCGAGGCCAGCAAGTCAGGCTGCAGCCCTGAAGACCTGCCTGCATTGGCCCAGGCCATCAGCGCGCTGCCGAATCTGAAACTGCGCGGCCTGATGGCCATTCCCGAACCCACCGATGACCGCGACGAACAGAACGCTTCGTTCGCCGCCGTCAGCACGCTGCAGGCGCAACTTGGCCTGCCGCTGGACACGCTTTCCATGGGCATGAGCCACGACCTCGAAGCCGCCATCGCACAAGGCGCGACCTGGGTGCGGATTGGCACTGCCCTCTTTGGCGCCCGCAATTATGGGCAGCCTTAACCTTTGCCCCACAGGAAACCGTTCATGAGCAAAACCCGTATCGCGTTCATCGGCGCCGGCAACATGGCCGCCAGCCTGATTGGCGGCATGCGCGCCCAGGGCGTCGACGCTGAGCTGATTCGCGCCAGTGACCCTGGCGCAGAGACCCGCGAGCGCGTGGCAAAAGAACACGGCATCAAGGTGGTCGCCGACAACGCCGAGGCCATTGAAGGCGCCGATGTGGTGCTGTTGGCGGTCAAGCCGCAAATGATGAAAGCCGTGTGCGAAGCACTGAAGCCGGCGCTCAAACCGCATCAACTGATCGTATCCATCGCCGCCGGGATTACCTGCGCCAGCATGCGGTCGTGGCTGGGCGAGCAGCCCCTCGTGCGCTGCATGCCGAATACCCCGGCCCTGTTGCGCCAGGGCGTCAGCGGCTTGTACGCCACGACGGATGTCACCCCGGCGCAGCGCGAGCAGGCCGAGATGCTGCTGTCGGCGGTCGGGATTGCACTGTGGGTCGATGAAGAAGCCCACATCGACGCCGTAACGGCGGTGTCGGGCAGCGGCCCGGCGTATTTCTTCCTGCTGATCGAAGCCATGACGGCCGCAGGCGTCAAACTCGGCCTGCCGGCTGACGTTGCCAGCAAGCTCACCCTGCAAACCGCACTGGGCGCTGCACTGATGGCGACCGGCAGCGACGTCGATGCCGCTGAACTGCGTCGCCGTGTGACCTCGCCTGCGGGCACCACCGAAGCGGCCATCAAATCGTTCCAGGCCGATGGCTTCGAAACAATTGTGGAGAAGGCGCTGGGCGCCGCTGCACATCGCTCCGCCGAACTCGCCGAACAGCTGGGCAAATAAGGAACCACTCATGAATGCACTCACCGGCGCCACGATTTTCGTCATCCAGACGCTCATCAGCCTGTACCTGACCATCGTTCTGCTGCGCTTCGTGCTGCAGCTGGTCAAAGCCAACTTTTACAACCCGCTGTGCCAGTTCGCCGTCCGTGCGACCCAGCCGTTGCTCAAGCCTATCCGGCGCATCGTGCCGAGCGTCTTCGGGCTCGATACTTCCTCGCTGCTGCTGGCGATCGTCATTCAGGCGCTGTTGATGGCCTTCGTACTGATGATGACCTACGGCACCATTGGCGATATCCCGCACCTGTTGATGTGGTCGATCATCGGCATCACGTCGCTGCTGCTGAAGATCTTCTGGGTCGCGATGATCATCATGGTTATCGTGTCGTGGATTGCTCCGGGCAGCCACAACCCGGCCGCCGAGCTCGCCTACCAGATCAGCGAGCCTATCCTGGCGCCGTTCCGTCGCATCATCCCCAACCTGGGCGGCATGGACATCTCGCCGATCTTCGCCTTCCTGGCGATTCAGGTGCTGCAGTCCTACGTCATGCCTGAACTGGCGGCCTACGCCGGCATGCCGCAAGAGCTTTGGCGGTTGATCTGACTGCCGCCGCATGCAGCCAATGAGAACGCGGTAACTCTGACAGCAGGACCGGCCTCAGCCGGGAAGCTTTAGATCTTGGGGCGACGGCGCCAGCAACCGTCGCCTTTTTCCCCAGTCGGATGAATGTCGCGCCGGCAAAAATCCAAAGCGTCACCCTCCGCGAAATCAGCCATTTACTTTGTTGCCGCACCCCCTCGCGATCTTTAGACTTACGCCTCATTTCAGCGAGAGCAGGTCGATGTCCACGGTCTTTCCCAAAGATTCTGTCGGTCTAGTCACGCCGCAAACGGCGCATTTCAATGAGCCGCTGGCCTTGGCCTGCGGACGCTCGCTGCCTGCCTACGACCTCATCTACGAAACCTACGGCCAGCTCAATGCTGCCAAAAGCAACGCGGTGCTCATCTGCCACGCGCTGTCGGGTCATCACCATGCAGCGGGCTACCACAGCGCCGAAGACCGCAAGCCGGGCTGGTGGGACAGCTGCATCGGCCCCGGCAAGCCCATCGACACCGACAAGTTCTTCGTCGTCAGCCTGAACAACCTCGGCGGCTGCAACGGCTCCACCGGCCCCAGCAGCCTCAACCCGGAAACCGGCAGGCCCTTCGGCGCCGACTTCCCGGTGTTGACGGTCGAAGACTGGGTGCACAGCCAGGCGCGTCTGGCCGACCGGCTGGGCGTCGATCAATGGGCCGCCATCGTCGGCGGCAGCCTGGGCGGCATGCAGGCGCTGCAATGGACGATCACTTACCCCGAGCGCGTGCGGCACTGTCTGGCGATTGCCTCCGCGCCCAAGTTGTCGGCGCAGAACATCGCGTTCAACGAAGTCGCGCGGCAGGCGATCCTGACGGACCCGGAATTCCACGGCGGCTCGTTTCAGGAACACGGCGTGATTCCCAAGCGCGGCCTGATGCTGGCGCGCATGGTCGGGCACATCACTTACCTGTCCGATGACTCGATGGGTGAGAAATTCGGCCGCGGCCTGAAAAACGAAAACCTCAACTACGACTTCCACAGCGTCGAGTTTCAGGTCGAGAGCTATCTGCGTTATCAGGGCGAGGAGTTTTCCGGGCGTTTCGACGCCAACACCTACCTGCTGATGACCAAAGCGCTGGACTACTTCGATCCGGCCGCCAACTTCAACGACAACCTCGCAGCCACCTTCGCCAATGCCAGCGCCAAGTTCTGTGTGATGTCGTTTACCACCGACTGGCGGTTCTCCCCGGCCCGCTCGCGGGAGTTGGTTGATGCGCTGATGGCGGCGAAAAAGGACGTCTGTTATCTGGAAATCGATGCGCCCCAGGGCCACGACGCCTTCCTGATCCCGATCCCGCGCTATTTGCAGGCCTTCTCCAGCTACATGAACCGAATTGCACTCTGAGGACACCATGAGAGCCGACCTGGACATCATCCAAGACTGGATACCGGCTGGCAGCCGTGTGCTCGACCTCGGCTGCGGCGACGGCGAATTGCTGTCCTGGCTGCAGCAGCACAAGCAAGTGACGGGCTATGGCCTGGAAAATGACGCCGACAACATCGCCCGTTGCGTGGCGCGGGGCGTCAACGTCATCGAACAGGATCTGGACAAGGGGCTGGGCAACTTCGCCAGCAACAGTTTCGATGTCGTGGTGATGACCCAGGCGCTTCAGGCCGTGCACTACCCGGACCGCATCCTTGATGAAATGCTGCGCGTGGGCCGTCAGTGCATCATCACCTTCCCCAACTTCGGGCACTGGCGCTGCCGCTGGTACCTGGCGAGCAAGGGGCGGATGCCGGTTTCCGAGTTCCTGCCGTACACGTGGTACAACACGCCGAACATCCACTTCTGCACCTTCGAAGATTTCGAAGAGCTGTGCCGCGGTCGCTCGGCGAAGGTCATTGATCGGCTCGCGGTCGATCAACAGCACCGGCACGGCTGGGCCAGCAAGCTTTGGCCTAATCTGTTGGGTGAAATCGGCATCTATCGCGTCAGCAGCCCGGGCTTGCAGGACCATCAGATAGCCGTGTGACCGGTGCCGCAGGGCAGTAAACCCCTGCCAGCCAGCGTTAGCACCCAAGTGAAGAAAGCGGGCGACAGCAACGCAACGGGCTCAGCTTCAATCAGCGGATTTAAACGCAGCAGTTTTCGCGCAGCCGATTTATACGGACTCATCATGAATCTCACCCAGCTTGTACTGGCCAGCCACAACGCCGGCAAACTCAAAGAACTTCAGGCCATGCTCGGCGCCAGCGTACAGCTGCGCTCGATCGGCGAGTTCAGCACCGTGGAGCCCGAAGAAACCGGGCTGTCGTTCGTCGAAAACGCCATCCTCAAAGCGCGCAATGCGGCGCGAATTTCCGGCCTGCCGGCGCTGGCCGATGACTCGGGGCTGGCGGTGGATTACCTGGGCGGTGCGCCGGGCATCTACTCCGCGCGTTACGCCGACGGCCAGGGTGATGCGGCGAACAACGCCAAATTGCTGGACGCCCTCAAGGACGTCCCCGCCGAACAGCGCGGCGCCCAGTTCGTCTGCGTTCTGGCACTGGTACGCCACGCCGACGACCCGCTGCCAATTTTATGCGAAGGCCTATGGCACGGGCGCATCCTCACATCCGCCAGCGGCGAACACGGCTTTGGTTATGACCCGCTGTTCTGGGTGCCGGAGCGCAACTGTTCAAGCGCCGAACTCACCCCGGCCGACAAGAACCAGATCAGCCACCGCGCCCGCGCCATGGCCATCCTGCGTCAGCGTCTGGGGCTGAGCCCTGATCAGCAATGACTCAGGACTCCACCACCCGGCCGCTGATTCTGGGCGCGGCCGGTTTCTCCTCTGAGCAGCCACGGGCCCCGCTCGCCGAGCTGCCACCGCTGTCGCTGTACATCCATATTCCGTGGTGCGTGCGCAAATGCCCGTACTGCGATTTTAACTCCCACACCGCGAGCCCGGTGTTGCCGGAGCAGGAATACGTCGACGCGTTGCTGGCCGACCTCGATCAGGACCTGCCCCACGTTTACGGCCGCGAGCTGAGCACGATTTTCTTCGGTGGCGGCACGCCCAGTCTGTTCAGCGCCGACGCGCTGGGCCGTTTGCTGCGCGGCGTGGAACAACGCATCCGTTTCGCGCCCGACATCGAGATCACGCTGGAAGCCAACCCTGGCACCTTTGAGCAGGTGAAATTCAGCGCTTATCGCGGCCTGGGCATCAATCGGCTGTCGATCGGCATCCAGAGTTTTCAGGAGGCCAAGCTCAAGGCGCTGGGGCGTATCCATAACGGCGATGAAGCCGTGCGCGCCGCAGACATGGCCCGTCGGGCGGGTTTCGATAACTTCAATCTGGACCTCATGCATGGTCTGCCGGATCAGTCCCAGGAAGACGCCCTCGGCGACCTGCGGCAGGCCATCGCCCTCGCCCCGACGCACCTGTCCTGGTATCAGCTGACCCTTGAGCCGAACACCGTGTTCTGGAATCAGCCGCCCACGCTGCCGGAAGATGACATCCTCTGGGACATTCAAGAAGCCGGTCAGACGCTGCTTCGGGAAAACGGCTACGGCCAATACGAAGTCTCGGCCTACGCGCAGCCGGGACGCGAAGCGCGGCATAACCTGAATTACTGGAGCTTCGGGGATTTCATCGGGATCGGAGCGGGCGCCCATGGCAAGCTCAGCCACCCGAACGGCCGCATCATTCGCACCTGGAAAACCCGGCTGCCCAAGGATTACCTCAATCCGGCCAAGGCCTATCAGGCTGGCGAAAAGCTGCTGCCACTGGATGAGATGCCGTTTGAATTCCTGATGAACGCCCTGCGCCTGACAAAAGGCGTGGACGCTGCATTATTTCAGCGCCGCACCGGTCTAAGCGTCGATTCGCTCGCCAGCGCCCGTCTTGAGGCGGAACAACGCGGCTTGCTGGAAACTGATCCGTCACGGCTGGTGGCGACCGCTCGCGGCCAGTTATTCCTCAACGACCTGCTGCAGCACTTTCTTCTGTAAGGCTCAACACTAAGGACACTGAATGGAATTCGTACTCGACTTGCTGGCCACCGTGTCGCGCTGGAGTCGCAGCAATTTGTCGGAAATCGCCCTGGCACTGGTGGGCTGTCTGCTGATTCTGTTCGGAACTGACATCAAGGGCTGGATCGAAGGCCGCATCGGCGGTTTTGCCGGCGCCCTGCGCATTCCGATCATGGCGCTGCTCTGCACCGTCGGCAGTGGCGCTGCGCTGATTTATGCAACGCCGTGGGTCGTGCGCGCACTGAGCCAGTTCAACAACTACAGCCTGGCACCGGTATTGGTGGTAGTGCTGGTGTTGATCGGGGTAGTGGCCGATCGGAAATAACCGACCGGACATGCAAAAGCGCCCTTGCCCGCGATGGCGGGAAGGGCGCTCTCAAAAATCACACTCCGCGGTTGCCGAGTGCGATCAGCCCATCAGCGGATGCTCTGGATGCTGCCTTTGTTGCCGGTCACTTTCACGTTCACTTGCTTGAAGATGAAGTAATCGTTGACGGTGACTTCGTAACGCGGCGCGACGATCAGGTCGGAACCGGACGATTTGACGGCCTTGAACGCTGCGGCGGCCTTAGTGGAGGAGATCGGGTCCGGCAGAGGCAGGCCGATGCCGCCACCACCGCTCGCGCCGCCGTAGGTCACGCCGTCCGCAAATTGCGTATCGCCGCCGATGTTCAACCAGCCGAACAGAACATTGGTGGACGACTCGCCGCTGATGGCTTCACCGACTTTGACGTCAGCCTTCAGATCAGTCTTCACGTCGCCGGACAGCGAAGCGCTTGGCTGGCTGACGTTATAGCTGACACAGCCGCTGGTGGTCGCAATCAGCGTGGCGATCGCAGCCATTTGCCAAAACTTGTTCATCTTCATTCCTCGTCATCAATATTGATATATGCAACGGCGGGGACTATGAAGATCAGAACTGAAAATGGATGTCGGACGATTCCGAAGACCTTGTAGCCTCCTTAGGAAGAAATCGAAGGGTTCGTCATACAAGGCAAAAAGCGGCTGAAATGTGCTGTAAAAACTCAAAAGCGGCCGCTACCGGACCGCTTCTGGTCGAGAAGTGATCAGGCCAGCTTCTCGAACTTCAGATCCCAAACCCCGTGACCGAGGCGTTCGCCACGGCGCTCGAACTTGGTGATCGGACGCTCCGCAGGGCGCGGAACGCATTTGCCGTCTTCGGCCAGGTTGCGGTAACCCGGCGCCACGTTCATCACTTCCAGCATGTATTCGGCATAGGGTTCCCAGTCGGTCGCCATGTGCAGCACGCCGCCCGGCTTCAGCTTAATGCGCACAAGCTCGGCAAATTCGGCCTGGACGATGCGGCGCTTGTGGTGGCGCGACTTGTGCCAGGGATCCGGGAAGAACAGCATCAGCCGGTCCAGGCTGTTGTCGGCCACACAACGGTTGAGCACTTCGATCGCATCGCAATCATAAACGCGCAGGTTGGTGAGCCCCTGGGTCAGCACGCCGTTGAGCAAGGCGCCGACGCCCGGACGGTGCACTTCCACGCCGATGAAATCCTGCTCTGGCGCGGCGGCGGCCATTTCCAGCAGCGAGTGGCCCATGCCGAAGCCGATTTCGAGCGTGCGCGGGGCCGAACGGCCAAACACCTGATCGAAATCCACCGGGGCGTCGGCCAGCGGTAGCACGAAACGCTCCTTGCCCTGATCCAGACCACGTTGCTGGCCTTCGGTCATGCGACCGGCACGCATCACGAAGCTCTTGATGCGCCGATGGTGGCTGTCATCGCCTTGGGCTTTGGTGTTTTCGTCGTTCATCACTTCATCGTCCGGAAGTGGGTCGGGCGTTTGCGAATCAATCATCAACAGGCTCTTACTTGATCAGACCATCCAGCGGCGAAGACGCGCTGGCATAGAGTTTCTTGGGCATACGGCCGGCCAGGTAGGCCATGCGGCCTGCCAGAATGGCGTGTTTCATGGCTTCGGCCATCAGCACCGGGTGTTGCGCGTGGGCGATGGCCGAGTTCATCAGCACCGCCTCACACCCCAGCTCCATGGCGATGGTGGCATCGGATGCAGTGCCGACACCGGCATCGACCAGCACCGGGACTTTCGATTCTTCGAGGATGATCTGCAGGTTGTACGGGTTGCAGATCCCCAGGCCAGTACCGATCAGGCCCGCGAGGGGCATCACCGCGCAGCAACCGATTTCGGCGAGCTGGCGGGCGATGATCGGGTCATCGCTGGTGTAGACCATGACGTCGAAGCCGTCCCTGACCAGCGTCTCGGCGGCCTTGAGGGTTTCGATGACATTGGGGAAAAGGGTTTTCTGGTCAGCGAGGACTTCCAGCTTGACCAGATTATGGCCATCGAGCAGCTCGCGAGCCAGGCGGCAGGTGCGCACGGCTTCGATGGCGTCGTAGCAACCGGCGGTGTTCGGCAGGATGGTGTAGCGGTCCGGCGGCAGCACGTCGAGCAGGTTCGGTTCGCCCGGGTTCTGGCCCAGGTTGGTCCGGCGCACGGCAACGGTGACAATCTCGGCGCCCGAGGCTTCGATGGCCAGTCGGGTCTGTTCCATATCCGCGTACTTGCCAGTGCCGACCAGCAGGCGCGACTGAAAAGTACGACCGGCCACGGTGAACGGCTTGTCGCTGCGAACGTTGCTCATCTGAAATCCTCTTTACGGTTGAGGTTTTTGCAGTGCCTGCGGATCAGGCCGGCGGCACGTCGAAGGCTAGCCGCCACCGATGGCGTGCACCACTTCGACCTGATCGCCTTCGGTCAGCGTCGTGGCGGCATGCTGGCTGCGCGGGACGATGTCCAGATTGAGCTCGACGGCGACTCGGCGCCCGGTCAGATCCAGACGTGTGAGCAATCCCGCGACGGTTTCGCCGTCGGGCAGCTCAAAGGATTCACCGTTCAACTGAATGCGCATGCGAGGGGCAGCCATCATTTTAGGGGGCGAGCATTCTAGCCCGTTCGGTCGGTATGACCAAGGCAAAGCCACGCCATTCGTCTCGGGCGTAGCCTGGGTATGGGGCGCGTCCGCGACAGGCGCGCGCCCCAGGCGGGATTAAAGCGTGTCGAGCCCCAGGCGCCATGCCGTCCAGCCGAGAATCGCCCAGCCGATCAGGAAAAACAGGCCGCCGAAGGGGGTGATGATGCCCAGCTTGGTCGCGCCGGTCAGCGTCATCAGGTAGAGGCTGCCGGAAAACAGGATGATGCCCAGTGTGAAGGAGATGCCTGCGTAGGTGACGAGCCGGCCCTGGATCTGCATCGCCAGCAGCGCCACGCCGAAAATCGCCAGCGCATGAATCAGCTGGTAGAGCACGCCGGTGTGGAAGACCGCCAGGTACTCGGGGGTCAGGCGATTTTTCAGGCCGTGGGCAGCGAACGCGCCAAGGGCGACGCCGGTGAATCCGAAGAAGGAGGCCAGCATCAGAAAGGTTCGTAACATGTACAACTCCAGGCAAGTTCAATGACGCGTGGTCTGTATAATGGCCCGCTCAAACGCTTCGGCCAAGCCATCTCTATGCTGCAATTACTTCTCCGTCGTGTCGCCAAAGGCCTGCTCTGGTTCGCAGCGACGAGTGTCGTGCTGGTGCTGATTTTCCGTTGGGTCCCTCCTCCGTTTACCGCGTTGATGGTCGAGCGCAAAATTGAATCCTGGTTCGACGGTCAGCCCATTGACCTGCAGCGCGACTGGGAGTCATGGGACAACATCTCCGATGACCTGAAAATCGCTGTTATTGCCGGCGAGGACCAGAAGTTTGCCGAGCACTGGGGTTTCGATATCGACGCCATTCAGGCGGCACTGGTTCATAACGAACGCGGCGGCTCCCTGCGCGGGGCCAGCACGCTGAGCCAGCAGGTGTCGAAAAACCTGTTTCTGTGGTCGGGCCGCAGTTACTTCCGCAAGGGTCTTGAAGCCTGGTTCACCGGGCTGATCGAGGTGTTCTGGTCCAAGCAGCGCATTCTTGAGGTGTACCTGAACAGCGTGGAGTGGGACGACGGCGTCTTCGGCGCCCAGGCCGCTGCACAGCATCACTTTCATGTGAATGCGAGCCAGCTATCGACGCAACAGGCCAGCTATCTGGCCGCCGTCCTGCCCAACCCACGGGAATGGAGCGCCAGCCACCCTAGCAGCTATGTCTCACAGCGGGCAGGCTGGATCCGCCAGCAGATGCGTCAGCTGGGTGGGGATGAGTATTTGATGGGGTTGAATCACAGCCGGAAGTGGTGAGCCCAAGTCTGGCTTTATGGCTTTCGTAGGACTGGATTTAAGCTTTCGTAGGACCGGCTTTAGCCGGGAACGCGTCACACGTCACGCCGCAAGCCTAATGGCGCTCAACCCGGCTTCTTCCCGGCTGAAGCCGGTCCTACCGAGATAGGCCCCACAAACAAAAACGCCCCGATCATCTCGGGGCGTTTTACGTTACAGCGTACTGATCAAGCAGCAATCGACAGCTTCAGCTTATTCATCGCGCTCTTCTCGAGCTGACGAATACGCTCGGCAGAGACGTTGTACTTCTCGGCCAAGTCGTGCAGCGTGGCCTTCTCTTCCGCCAGCCAGCGCTGATACAGAATGTCGCGGCTGCGGTCGTCGAGCACGTTCAGTGCTTCGTGCAGGTTAGCCGTCGAGCTGTCAGTCCAGTCAGAATCTTCCAGCTGACGCGCAGGATCGTAGCGATGGTCTTCCAGGTAGTTGGCCGGCGACTGGAAAGCGCTGTCATCGTCGGCTTCTGCCGCCGGGTCGAACGCCATGTCGTGGCCGGTCAGACGACTTTCCATCTCGCGCACTTCGCGGGGTTCGACACCCAAGCTCTCCGCTACGCGATGGACTTCTTCGTTGTTCAGCCAAGCCAGGCGCTTCTTCTGGCTGCGCAGGTTGAAGAACAGTTTGCGCTGAGCCTTGGTGGTCGCGACCTTCACGATGCGCCAGTTACGCAGGATGAACTCGTGAATCTCGGCCTTGATCCAGTGCACGGCAAAGGACACCAGGCGCACACCCATCTCTGGATTGAAGCGCTTCACGGCCTTCATCAGGCCGACGTTACCTTCCTGAATCAGGTCAGCCTGAGCCAGGCCATAACCGGAATAACTGCGTGCGATATGCACGACAAATCGCAGGTGGGCGAGCACCATCTGCCGAGCCGCCCCCAAATCCTGCTCATAGTAGAGACTCTCGGCCAGTTCACGCTCCTGCTCTGGCGTCAGCAGTGGGATGCTGTTAACCGTGTGCACATAGGCTTCCAGGTTCGCACCCGGGACTAAGGCATACGCAGGTTGCAAAGAATTGGTCATTACGAAAAACCTCCGACACATAACTCGTGCAGTTCAGCACTGCGAAATTGACCGGGAACCGCTAGACAAGTTCCCTGAGCTGAAAAGTCAATAGGTGAAACAAAATTTACTAACGATATAGCTACTCAACACTAACGAGGCGCCAACTCTCTCAAATGGCGTGCCACTGCAATCCACGCACCGATATACCCCAACAGCACCGCTCCAAGCAAGAGCGACACGCCGTCGGACACTGGCACGCCAGCAAGGGCAAAATTGCTGCCGTAGAGTCCGGCCAGCCGGACCACCGCTTCGTTCAACCAGTCTAGCCCGAAAGCGAGAACACCCCAGGAAAGAACTCCGGCACCCAGCCCGTACAACGCACCCATATAAAGGAAGGGCCGACGGACGTAACTGTCCGTACCGCCTACTAACTTGATGACCTCGATTTCCGTACGACGGTTCTCGATGTGCAGACGAATGGTGTTACCGATGACCAACAGCAGCGCTGCGACCAACAACACCGTCAGGCCGAACACGAACCGGTCACCCAGCTTGAGGATCGCTGCCAACCGCTCGACCCAGACCAGATCAAGCTGGGCCTGCTGCACTTTAGGCAGCTCGGCCAGATGCGTACGTAATGCTTCCAGCGCGGCTTTGTCAACTTCCAACGGTGTAACCAGCACAACGCCGGGCAGCGGGTTTTCAGGCAACTCCTTCAGTGCCTCGCCCAGACCGGACTGCTTCTGGAACTCGTTCAGTGCCTCATCGCGGCTGATGTATTCGGCATCGGCGACGCCGCCCATTTCCTTGATCTGACGGACAAGGCCCTCGCCTTCACTCGGCGATGCGTCCAGTTGCAGGTACAGAGATATCTGCGCCGCGCGCTGCCAGGATCCGCCCAAACGCTCGACATTGCTCAGCAACAACGACAAGCCCATCGGCAAACTCAGCGCAATGGCCATCACCAGACAGGTAAAAAAGCTGCCAATGGGCTGCTTGCCGAGACGGCGCAGGCTGTCCAGCAGGCTTGACCGGTGGGCCTCGATCCAGGCGTTGAACAACTCGCCGAAGCTCGGGCCATCGTCGTCATCGCGTTTCTTTTTCTTTTGCGGCGCCGGGTCTGAAGCTTTTGGCGCTACGCGTTCGGACACCTTGGGACTGCGAGTGGCACTCATACGCCAGCCTCCCCGTCGCCGATCAGTCGGCCGCGTTGCAACGTCAGCATGCGATGGCGCATCCGCGCGATCAATGCGAGGTCATGGCTTGCAATCAGCACACTGGTGCCCAGACGGTTGATGTCTTCGAACACACCCATGATTTCAGCTGCCAGTCGCGGGTCGAGGTTACCAGTGGGTTCGTCCGCCAGCAGCAGGGCCGGGCGGTGAACGATGGCGCGGGCGATGCCCACGCGCTGTTGCTGACCGGTGGACAAATCGCCCGGGTACAGCTCGGCTTTGTCCGATAACGCAACGCGCTCAAGGGCCGAGTCGACGCGCTTGACCACTTCGGTTTTGGACAGGCCGAGGATCTGCAGCGGCAGCGCGACGTTATTGAACACCGTGCGATCAAACAGCAATTGGTGGTTCTGGAACACGACGCCGATCTGCCGACGCAAAAACGGAATCTGCGCGGTGCTGATCTGACCCAGGTCCTGACCCGCCAGCAACAGCTTGCCCGTGGTCGGACGCTCCATCGCCAGCAGCAGGCGCAGCAAGGTACTTTTGCCCGCGCCGGAGTGACCGGTCACAAACAGAAATTCGCCACGACGTACTCGAAAGCTCAGCTCATGCAAGCCGACGTGTCCGTTCGGATAGCGTTTACCGACCTGTTCGAAACGAATCATGGGCGCTCCCGCTCGGCGAATAGGGCTTGGACGAACGGCTCGGCTTCGAAGGTGCGCAGATCGTCGATGCCTTCACCGACACCGATGTAGCGAATCGGCAGACCGAACTGCTTGGCCAGGGCGAAGATCACGCCGCCCTTGGCGGTACCGTCGAGCTTGGTCAGCGCAAGGCCGGTGAGCTGGACGGTCTGGTTGAACTGTTTGGCCTGGTTGATCGCGTTCTGGCCCGTACCGGCGTCCAGCACCAGAAGCACTTCGTGGGGCGCGTCGGCGTCGAGCTTGCCGATCACGCGGCGAACCTTCTTCAGCTCTTCCATCAGGTTGTCTTTGGTGTGCAGGCGGCCCGCCGTGTCGGCGATCAGCACATCGATACCGCGCGCTTTGGCGGCCTGAACGGCATCAAAAATCACCGATGCCGAGTCGGCGCCTGTGTGCTGGGCAATGACCGGGATCTTGTTGCGCTCGCCCCAGACCTGCAGCTGCTCAACGGCTGCGGCGCGGAAGGTGTCGCCTGCCGCCAGCATGACCTTCTTGCCTTCCAGCTGAAGCTTCTTGGCGAGCTTGCCAATGGTGGTGGTTTTACCCGCGCCGTTGACGCCAACGACCAGAATCACGAAAGGCTTGTGCTGCGAAGTGATGACCAGCGGAGCTTCCACCGGCTTGAGCATTTCAGTCAGCTCGTTCTGCAGCGACTTGTACAGCGCATCGCTGTCGGTGAGCTGCTTGCGCGCTACTTTCTGCGTCAAGTTGCGCACGATCGCCGACGTTGCTTCCACGCCGACGTCGGCAGTCAACAGCCGGGTTTCCAGCTCGTCGAGCATGTCGTCGTCGATGGCTTTTTTGCCGAGGAACAGGCTGGCCATGCCTTCGCCCAGGCTGGCGCTGGTTTTCGACAGGCCCTGCTTCAGGCGCGCGAAGAAACCAGGCTGCTTGGGTGCGGCGGATCCTTCGAACGGGACAGGCGGCACATTGGTTTCAAGAACGGGCACCGCAGCTGCGGCTGGAAACCTCGGCGCTGTCGTCAACGGCGGCGTCAGCGACGGGAGATCATTGCCAGACACCGGATCAGGCAGCGCGACCGGGGTCGGCTCGACAGACGGAGCCACTTCGAACGAGGTGGTGTCGATGAGCGCCGATTGAGCGGGGACTTCAGCCAAGGGAGCGGCCGCAGATTCCACGTTGGACTCGGTGTGAACCGGGATGGGCGGCGTGACGTGAGGCTCGCGCTCATCGGTGAAAGCGACTGGCTCTTCAGCAACAGGCAGGTGAAGCCAAGGATCTTCGACCGGGGCCGAAAGCGCTTCAGTCGTCGCTGTGTGTGGCAAGGGCTGCGACGTGGGTTGCGGCGCGCGCTCGGCCGGGATGACCGGGGCGTTGATCTGCTCAGCAACTGACGGCGCCTGATCGGGCACGGATTCTGGCGCGGGTGCGGGGGCATTCTGAGGCGGTTCTGGAGTGGCTTCCTGCGGCTTTTTGCGCAGCCATCCGAACAGGCCTTTCTTCTCGCCAGCCGGGGCTGGGGTCTTCTTGTCGTCGTTGGAACCAAACATGGAGGACGGCTATCTCACGGTAACGACGCGCCAGAGCGGCGCCTCTGAAAAATTCTGTATGCGAAACAGACTGTAATCGAGCCCGCTTGTTCAGCCAGAGCCCTTCCGTTTACGCCTTTTGCGCATCGCCTTCCGGCACTGGACGAAGAGTCCTACGTCACAGTCATAGTCGCCGAGCGAACTGGCCGCTATCCTAACACCCCCGCGCCCGCTGACGCTAAGCAGGCCGTCTCCAAGGTTCAAATCACGAATGAATGCTCTAGCCCGCTGTGCCGCAGGCCTGCTGCTCAGCACAATCTGTTTGCCCTTCGCCGCATCGGCTGCCGACCCACAACCCACCACCGAGTTCACGCTGGACAACGGCCTGAAGGTCGTCGTCCGTGAAGACCACCGCGCGCCGGTCGTGGTTTCGCAGGTCTGGTACAAGGTCGGCTCCAGCTACGAGACGCCTGGACAGACGGGCCTTTCCCATGCGCTGGAACACATGATGTTCAAGGGCAGCTCCAAGGCGGGCCCTGGCGAAGCATCGCTGATCCTGCGCGACCTGGGCGCTGAAGAGAACGCCTTCACCAGCGATGACTACACCGCTTATTACCAAGTGCTGGCCCGTGATCGACTGGCTGTTGCCTTCGAACTGGAAGCCGACCGCATGGCCACCCTGCGCCTGCCCCCTGAAGAGTTCGCCCGGGAGATCGAAGTCATCAAGGAAGAGCGACGCCTGCGCACCGATGACAAGCCGAACGCCAAGGCCTACGAGCGCTTCAAGGCCATCGCCTACCCCGCCAGCGGCTACCACACGCCGACCATCGGCTGGATGGCGGACCTTGAGCGCATGAAGGTCGAGGAGCTGCGCCACTGGTATGAATCCTGGTATGTCCCCAACAACGCCACGCTGGTGGTGGTCGGTGACGTGAAGCCCGATGAAGTGAAAACCTTGGCTGAGCGCTTCTTCGGCCCGGTGCCACGCCGCGACGTACCGCCGTCGAAAAAGCCGCTGGAGCTCGCCGAACCTGGCCTGCGCCAGATCACCGTGCATGTGGCCACGCAGATGCCGAGCCTGATGTATGGCTTCAACGTGCCGAGCCTGGCTACCGCCACCGATCCTCAGTCGGTCAACGCACTGCGCCTGATTTCGGCCTTGCTTGACGGCGGCTACAGCGCGCGCATTCCGACCCGCCTGGAGCGCGGCGAAGAATTGGTCACCGGCGCCGCGTCCGACTACGACGCCTACACCCGCGGCGACAGCCTGTTCACCATCAGCGCCACGCCCAATCAGCAGAAGAAGAAAACCCTCGCCGACGCTGAAGCCGGCATCTGGCGCCTGCTCGACGAGCTGAAAACCAAGCCGCCCGCCAAGGAAGAGCTCGAACGGGTCCGGGCCCAGGTGATCGCCGGATTGGTCTACGAGCGCGATTCCATCACCAGTCAGGCCAGCACCATTGGCGAACTGGAAACAGTGGGCCTGTCCTGGAAGCTCATCGATCAGGAACTGGCCGCGCTGCAAAGCGTGACGCCGGAAGACATCCAGAAAGCCGCCCGTACTTATTTCACCCGCGAGCGCCTCGCCGTTGCGCATGTTTTGCCTGAGGAGAAAGCCCAATGAACCAGCGCAACGACTCCCGCTTTGCGCGGACGCGGGCCTGCTCCTTCGCACTTGCCGTCACGTTTGGTCTGTTCGGTGCGGCATCGGCGATGGCAGAGACCGCCGAAGCCCCGAAAGCCATCGATAAGGCCGCCAGCACGCTGGAATCCCTGAAAGAGCTGGACGGTAAAGCGCCGGCTCGCCGCTCGCTGAACATCCAGTCGTGGAATACCGCCGAAGGCGCTCGCGTGCTCTTCGTCGAAGCCCATGAACTGCCGATGTTCGACATGCGCCTGCTGTTCGCGGCCGGCAGCAGCCAGGACGGCGCCAATCCCGGTATTGCGCTGGTCACCAACGCGATGCTCAACGAGGGCGTCAAAGGCAAGAACGTCAGCGCCATCGCCGAAGGTTTCGAAGGGCTGGGCGCTGATTTCGGCAACGGCTCCTATCGCGACATGGCGATCGCTTCGCTGCGCAGCCTGAGCGCCGCCGACAAACGCGAGCCCGCGTTAAAACTGTTTGCCGAAGTGGTGGGCAAACCGACGTTCCCGGCGGACTCGCTGGCGCGGATCAAAAATCAACTGCTGGCGAGCTTCGAATATCAAAAGCAGAACCCGGGCAAGCTCGCAGGCGATGAGCTGTTCAAGCGGTTGTACGGCGATCATCCCTACGCGCATCCGAGCATGGGCACGGCCAAAAGCATCGCGCCTCTGACCTTTGCTCAACTGAAGGCCTTTCATGCCAAGGCCTACGCCGCTGGCAACGCAGTGATTGCGCTGGCCGGAGACCTGACGCGAGCGGAAGCCGAAGCCGTTGCGGCGCAAGTTTCCGCTGCGCTCCCCAAAGGCCCGGCGCTGGCGCCAACCGTCGCACCGACCGAACCCAAGCCGAGTGAAACCCACATCGAGTTTCCGTCCAAGCAGACCCACCTGATGCTGGCTGAACTGGGCATCACCCGCGGCGATCCTGATTACGCGGCCCTGTCACTTGGCAACTCGATCCTCGGTGGCGGCGGTTTCGGCAGCCGTCTGATGACCGAAGTGAGGGAAAAACGTGGCCTGACCTACGGCGTCTCTTCGGGCTTTACGCCGATGCAGGCACAAGGTCCGTTCATGATCAGCCTGCAGACCCGGGCCGAACTCAGCGAAAACACCCTCAAGCTGGTGAAGGACATCACCCGTGACTTCCTTGCCAACGGCCCGACCCAAAAAGAGCTCGATGATGCCAAGCGCGAACTGGCCGGCAGCTTTCCACTGGCGACTGCCAGCAATGCGGCCATCGTTGGCCAACTGGGCGCAGTCGGCTTCTATAATCTGCCGCTGACCTACCTCGAAGATTTCATGACGCAGTCCCAGAGCGTCACGGTCGAGCAGATCAAGACCGTGATGAACAAACATCTGGACGCCGACAAGCTGGTGATCGTGACCGCAGGTCCGACCGTCCCGCAGAAGCCACTGCCACCCCCTACTGACAAACCCGCCGAGCAACCGCTCGGCGTTCCGGAGCACTGATGACCTCGACTTCCAAGCCGCCGCGTATCCACAAAGGGCACAAAATCCACACGGGCCTGGGCCAACTGCGGATCATCGGCGGCGAATGGCGCAGTCGGCGTCTGAGTTTCCCTGACGCCCCCGGTCTGCGCCCGACGCCGGACCGTGTGCGGGAAACTCTGTTCAACTGGCTGGCGCCGTACATCGAAGGCGCGCGCGTCCTCGATCCGTTCGCCGGCAGTGGCGCGCTGTACCTTGAAGCCCTATCGCGCGGCGCCAGCATGGGTCTGGCGCTGGACACCAACTCGATGGCGATCTCCAGCCTGCGCGAACACCTCGGCACGCTGCGTTGCACCGTCGGCAAAACCGCGACCGGCGACGCGCTCCGTCATCTGGAGACCCAGCCGGCCGAACAGTTCGACGTAGTGTTCCTCGACCCGCCGTTCCACCAGGACTTGCTGATGCCTGCCTGCACGCTGCTCGAAGAGCGCAACTGGCTGGCGGACAGCGCGTGGATCTACACCGAAAGCGAAACCGCGCCGTCGACGCTGGGCATGCCCGCCAACTGGCGCCTGCACCGTGAAAAGAAAGCCGGTCAGGTTCACTACGCGGTGTGGGAACGCAGTGCGGTCGCGAGCTGATCTTCCCGGGTTTGTCCCGGCATTCGGCCTGGGCAACCCGCACTTGCAGACGCTGTGGGGACCGCTCTGGCGGCCGACCACCCACCTCGAGCGTCGGCGCGAGCGCATCTGGCTGGAAGACGGTGATTTCCTCGACATGGACTGGCACGGCCCGCACGACGCCACTGTGCCGGTCGTGCTGGTGCTGCACGGTCTGACCGGCTCGTCCAACTCCCCCTATGTCGCCGGGCTGCAGCACGCCATGGAAAAACGTGGCTGGGCGAGTGTCGCCCTCAACTGGCGAGGCTGTTCAGGGGAGCCGAACCTGTTGCCCCGCAGCTATCACTCCGGCGCCAGCGAAGACCTTGCCGCCGTGATCGATCATCTGCGCAAGGCTCGACCGTTGGCGCCGCTTTACGCGGTCGGGTATTCCCTCGGCGGCAACATTTTGCTCAAGCACCTTGGCGAAACCGGGTTCGACAGCCACCTGCAGGGGGCTGCGGCGGTGTCGGTGCCGTTTCGTCTGGACGAATGCGCCGACCGGATCGGGCTGGGGTTTTCCAGGGTTTACCAACGGCACTTCATGCGCGAGATGGTCGGCTACATCAAGGACAAGCAGCGACGCTTTCAGCACGAAGGCCTCAGTGACGGGCTGGCAGAACTGGCGGCACTGGGCTCCCTGAAAGACATGCGCACGTTCTGGGATTTCGACGGGCGCGTGACAGCGCCGCTCAATGGATTCGTGGACGCCCATGATTACTACCAGCGCGCCTCCAGTCGGTACTTCCTCGGCGCCATCCGCACGCCAACGCTGCTGATTCAATCTCTTGATGACCCGTTCGTGTTCAAGCACAGCCTGCCTGAAGGCTCGGAGCTGTCGTCCAGCACCGAATTCGACCTGCAGAAAAAAGGCGGTCACGTGGGTTTTGTCGGCGGCACGATTAGAAAGCCGACGTATTACCTGGAGCAACGGATTCCGGCGTGGTTGACGGACGTCCATGGCACGCAGCCAAGCCGCTAACGCCTGCACGATCGTTCAAGACACGTGTGCGCCGCCCGCTTACCATCCGGGGCATAAGGAGAAAAACCATGTCCCGTCATCAACTCTTCGTCCGCGGCCTTCGCGACAGCGTGCCGATGCTGGTTGGCATTGCCCCATTCGGCATTATCTTCGGCACCCTCGCCGGTGTGGGTGGGCTGACCCTGTGGCAGGCGGTCGGCATGTCGATGTTCGTTTACGCAGGATCGGCGCAGTTTATCGTCATCAGCCTGATGGGCGCCGGGGCCGGCGCGGTTGTGATTCTGTTGACGACGTTCATCGTCAATTTGCGCCACGTGCTGTACAGCGCCACCCTGCAGCCACAGGTTCAGGGGCTGCCCCAGCGCTGGCGACTGCTGCTGGCGTTCTGGCTGACGGACGAAACTTTCGCCATTGTTCAACGCCACTACCTGGTCCACGGCCGGACGCCGCTCGCGCATTGGTACTGGCTGGGCGTGGCGAGCTCGCTGTATGCCTGCTGGGTAAGCAGCTCGCTGGTGGGCGTGCTGTTTGGTCAGGCTTTTCCCGACATGGCCAGTTGGGGCCTGGAATTCGCGATGCTGGCAACTTTCATCGGTATCGTCGTGCCGCTACTGCGCACCCACCCACAAATCGCCGCCGCGCTGGTCGCTGGCGCGGTTGCCCTGCTGACATGGTCATGGCCCTACAAGCTGGGGCTCATGGCCGCAGCGTTCAGTGGCATCGCGACGGGGGTGTTTCTGGAGAGAAGGCAAGCGGCAAGGCTGGACGACATGACCCCGAACGAGGTGCGCCCATGACGTACTGGTGGCTGATTCTGGGCATGGCGGCGATCACTTTTCTGATGCGCTACAGCCTGTTCGCCTGGCCGAACCTGCGTTTCCCGCCGCTGGTGCGCCAAGGCCTGCATTACGTACCCACCGCCGTGCTGACCGCCATCGTCGTCCCTGGCATGTTGCTGCCCGACGGCGCGCACTGGCAGTTGTCCCTGGACAACGCCTACTTGCTGGCCGGGATCGTGTCGATTGGCATTGCGGCATTCAGCCGCAATCTTCTGGCGACCATCGGCGGCGGATTGCTGGTGTTCTTCTTGCTGCGCTGGGCGATGGGCCAGATGTGAGGCAGATACGCCGCTACCTTAGTCCCCGGTCGCGACGCCCCGCTGCGGGTCGTTGATCCATTCGCTCCATGACCCCGCGTACAGCGCCCCCAACGGATACCCGGCGAGAGTCATGGCAAACAGGTTGTGACAGGCCGTTACGCCGGAACCGCAATAAGCGACGAGCGCATGGGCAGGACGGCCTTGTAGTGCCTCGGCGAAGCGCTGCTTCAGCTGCTCTGCCGGGAGAAAGTGGCCATCCGGCCCGAGGTTGTCGGTGAATGCCGCGCACTGTGCGCTCGGAATGTGCCCCGCAATAGGGTCGATAGGCTCGACTTCACCCCGGAACCGCGCGGGGGCACGTGCGTCGATCAGCGTCATGGCGGGATCGCCGATGCGGGCCTGCAGTTGCTCGGCCGCCAGCACCATCGATTCATCTGGCACGCCGTCGAATGAACCCTCGGGTTGGTGCGGTGGATCAAGACTCAGCGGCAGACCCGCCCCATGCCAGGCCTTGAGCCCGCCATCGAGCATATACACGCCGTCGCGCTTGCCCAGCCACGCCAGCAACCACCAGGCTCGGGCGGCATACGCACCCGGGCCATCGTCGTAAAGCACGATATCGCTGTGGTTGTTCACACCCCAGAACCGCAAGCGCTCGATCAGTGTCTGCGGATCCGGCAGCGGGTGGCGACCGGTCACACCCTTGGTGATGGCACCACTGAGATCATTGAGCAAGTCAGCGTAAGAAGCGCCTTCGATATGGCCCTCTGCGTAGCTGCGCTGGCCGTAGTCCAGATCGTCCAGCGACGAACGACAATCCAGTATCACAAGCCCGGGCTGGGTCAGGCGTTCTGACAATTGTTGCGGGCTGATCAATTGCGCGATGGACATGACAGGCTCCTGCAGGCAGTAAAAAGGGCGATATGACAATCGAGTGAGACAACCGGGCCGAGTCAGCCAGCGTCTTCCAGTGCCTTGGCCAACGGCACGTAAAACTCCGCGCACAGCGCATTCACTGCTTCCAGCGCCTGGGGCGTGACGTAGGCCAGTTCCAGCATCAGCACCTGATAAACGCCGCGACGTATCGCGTCCTCATTCAGGTGAGCGGCGTTCTCCCGGGTGGTGCACAGAAAACGCACCCAAGACGTTAGGATGATCCACGCATTGAGCGTCAGCGATTCGATCTGGACCTTGTCCATGCTCAGAATCTGCGCGTCGACAAAGCCGCTGTAAATGGACATCGCCTTGATCAGGCAGTGTTGGGAAAAGCGTCGGTAACGCACTGCCAGCTCGGGATCGGTTTCAAGCAGGTGCTCGAGGTCGCGGTGCAGAAAACGGTAGCGCCACATGCCGTCGATGATCGCCATCAGGTAATGGCGTTTGTCTTCGACACCCGGCAGACGGCCCTTGGGCGGGTGAAGAAAGCTGTCGACCAGCGTTTCGTATTCGGTGAACAACTCGGCGATGATCGCCTGCTTGTTGGGGAAGTGGTAGTACAGATTGCCGGGCGACATTTCCATGTGCGCAGCGATGTGATTGGTGCTGACGCTGCGCTCGCCCTGCTGATTGAACAGCTCCAGGCTGCTGTGCACGATGCGTTCACGGGTGTTGATGCGTACGGTTTTGATGCGCGGCGCCATGTTCAACTCGAACGTCGAAACGTAACAGGGATGTGCCGGATCTTAACGCAAGCGTCGGATCCGTTGCAGACTTCATCGCTCCACGGCCGTTGCCACCCTGAGCCGAACCACCGCTGCGACGCCAACACCGAGCACGGCTGCCGCCAGCACGTTGATTAAAATGACGCCGCGCAGACCGATCGGCGCCGTCAGCACTCCCACCAGTAACCCGGCCAGCGGTTGCGACAGGTTGTTCAGCAGCGTGATGACGCCGACGGTCTTGCCGAAGTCCCGCGCCGGAATGACCCGCTGACGAATGCTGCGCATGTAGACGTTGAACATTTTGTCGAAGCCGACGATCAGCAGAAAGCCGACAAGGTAGACCTCGGATGACGCACTCGTGGCGGTAATGAATGCACCCAGCAGCAAGGCGATGTATGACATCGCACCGAGCAGTTTCAGCGGCAGGCTGACCCGGGCCAGAACAAACAGAATCGCGATGGTCAGCAAGGCGCCCGCCGCCTGCAGACCGGCGTAGAAATCTTTGCTCTCGCCAAACGAGCCGATCACCATGGCCGCCGAGCTGGCCAGGGTGACGCCGACGATCAGGTTGACGCCGACCGCCAGCAAAATGATCTTCTTCAGTTCGGCCAGTCGGAAGATGTGTCCGAAGGCGATTTTCAGTGGCTGGGTCCAGCGGCCTGCGTGCTGATCAAAGCGCTCCAGCGTGACGTCGCTCTTGCGTTGCCAGACGCCCATGGCGAGATCCGCCGCAACGAACACCAGCGCCACACCCATCACGACGCCCCACCACGGGCAGATTTCCAGGGCCAGCGCGGCCAGCAAAGGCCCGAGCACCAGGCCGGTCTGGTCGGCGATCTGAGAGTAGGAGAGCGTCTTGCCGTAGCGGTAATCCGGGAAAATATGCGGCATCACCACTTCCCGGGCCATGATCCCCTGGGTGGTCAGGACGCCGCAGATCGCCGACAGCCCGATCAGCCAGCCGATGCCGCCAAACAGGCCGTACAGCCCCATCGCGACCAGACAGATCAATGCGCGGTAGATCTGGCTGATGTGCAGCAACCGGATGGGCGAGTATTTGTCGCACAGCGCGCCGCAAATCGGGAAGGCAAGGAAGCGCGGCAATGTCTCGACGAAAAACGCCAGCCCCGCCAGGGACGCGCTGTTGGTGGTTTGAAAGACAATCAGCGGCACCAGAAACAGCAGAACCTGATCGGCGAGGCGGGAGAGAAACAGGGAAATGAAAAACGCCAGATAGTCCGTGCGCATTGAGACTCCGTGTCGGGTGGTGCAGGGGCGGCAGTTCAGTTTTAGCCGGGACAGTCTGGCGTGCGTCTGCGAGCGAATGCAAGGACCGTTGACTTCGTAGAGCAATGACTCTAAAAACCCCTGCATAACGTTAATAAGGACTGCTGCGATGCCCGTCGAATCCAAGCTTCTGCCCTATGCAGACGATGCCCCTCCCTTTCGCAGCAGCCTGGAGCAGGTATTCGACGAACAACGTCGCGCATTCGCCGCCAATCCGATGCCGACGCTGCAAGAACGCAAGCAATGGCTCGACCGCCTGCACGGGCTGCTCAGCACCGAGCGTCAGGCAATCATTGACGCGATCAGCGCTGATTTCAGCCACCGCAGCGCCGATGAAACGCTCCTCGCCGAGCTGATGCCCTGCCTGCACAACATCCGCCATGCCCAGCGTCATTTGAAGCAATGGATGCGGCCTTCCCGCCGAAGCGTCGGCCTGGCGTTCCAGCCCGCGAGCGCGAAAGTCGTTTACCAGCCGTTAGGCGTGATTGGCGTGGTGGTGCCGTGGAATTACCCGCTGTATCTGGCCATCGGGCCGCTGGTGGGCGCGTTGGCGGCGGGTAACCGCGTGATGCTCAAGCTCAGCGAATCCACGCCCGCCACCGGCGCTTTGCTAAAAAGCCTGCTGGCACGAGTGTTTGCGGAGGATCACGTCGGGGTTGTGCTGGGCGAGGCGGAGGTCGGCGCGGCCTTTTCGAGGTTACCGTTTAATCACTTATTGTTCACGGGCGCCACCAGCGTCGGGCGGCATGTCATGCGCGCGGCGGCGGAAAACCTCACGCCCGTGACGCTGGAGCTGGGCGGTAAATCCCCCGCCATCGTGTCCCGCGACGTCCCGCTCAAGGACGCCGCCGAACGCATCGCTTTCGGCAAAACCCTCAACGCCGGACAAACCTGCGTAGCGCCCGACTACGTGCTGGTGCCCAGGGATCGCGTTGACGAATTCGTCGAATCCTACAGGGAAGCGGTCATGCGTTTTTATCCCACGCTGGCCGACAACCCGGACTACACCGCAATCATCAATCAGCGGCATGTCGCACGGCTGAATTCGTATCTCGCCGACGCGCAAACCAAGGGTGCCCGGGTGGTTCAGCTGTTCGCCGAGGGGCAGGACCGCAGAATGCCGTTCAGCCTGATTCTGGATGTGAGCGACGACATGCTGATCATGCAGGACGAGATCTTCGGACCGCTGCTGCCGATCGTGCCCTATGACCAGATCGAGCACGCGTTCGCCTACATCAATCAACGCCCAAGGCCACTGGCGCTGTACTACTTCGGCTACGACCGACATGAACAGAACCGCGTGCTGGAGCAGACGCATTCGGGCGGCGTCTGCCTGAATGACACCCTGCTGCATGTCGCCCAGGACGACTTGCCTTTCGGCGGCATCGGCGCGTCGGGCATGGGCCATTACCACGGGCACGAAGGGTTTCTGACGTTCAGCCATGCCAAAGGCGTGCTGATCAAACAACGCTTCAACGCCGCACGCCTGATCTACCCGCCCTATGGAAAGGCGATCCAGAAGCTGATTCAGAAACTGTTCGTGCGGTGATGCGTGTGCGAATTCACACCGACACAACGCGCCCCGCAGGACTGGCTGTGGAACATTCTGGGGCCGGCTTAGCCGGGAATGCATTTGGCGTCACGCCGCAAGTCTGATGGCGCCCACATTGGCCTCTTCCCGGCTGAAGCCGGTCCCACTCTTTGAACGCGATCATCCTGTAGGACTGGCTTTAGCCGGGAATGCATTTAGCGTCACGCCGTAAACCCAAGGGTTATCACACCGGCAGGCCCACTCCAGACTTGCGCGACTTGGCCGGCTCAGCGTGCTGCGCTACCATCCAGTCCCCAACGAACTCCGACCAGGACGACGCGATGAACCGAGTGTTGTACCCCGGCACCTTCGACCCTATCACCAAGGGTCATGGCGATCTGGTCGAGCGCGCTTCGCGCCTGTTCGATCAGGTGGTCATTGCCGTCGCCGCCAGCCCCAAGAAAAACCCCCTGTTTCCGCTGGAGCAACGGGTTGCGCTTGCCCGCGAAGCGACCAAACACCTGCACAACGTGGAGGTCGTAGGATTCTCGACACTGCTGGCGCACTTCGCCCAGGAACAGAACGCCAACATCCTGCTGCGCGGCCTGCGTGCGGTGTCGGATTTCGAGTACGAATTTCAGCTCGCCAACATGAACAAGCAACTGGCCCCGGACATCGAAAGTCTTTTTCTTACGCCGTCCGAACGCTATTCGTTCATTTCATCTACGCTGGTCAGGGAAATCGCAGCGTTAGGTGGTGATATCACCAAATTCGTACACCCCGCCGTGGCCCAGGCGCTAAGCGAACGCTTCAAAAAAGCCTGAGGCCTTGCGTCGAGGCGAGGTGCATACCGAGCGCTAATGCGGCACAATCCGCCGCATTCGTTTTGATATGCCCCGGTGTCGACCGTGGCAGGAGTATCCATGTCCCTGATCATCACCGACGATTGCATCAACTGCGACGTCTGCGAACCCGAGTGCCCGAACGAAGCGATTTCCCAGGGTGAAGAGATCTACGTGATCAATCCCAACCTGTGCACCGAATGCGTGGGTCACTATGACGAGCCGCAGTGCCAGCAAGTCTGCCCTGTGGACTGCATCCCGCTGGATGAAAACCACGTGGAGAGCAAGGACGAGCTCATGGCCAAGTACAACCTGATCACAAGCAAGGCATAACCGAACGCATATCCTGTCGGCATACGTGCTTTCGCCGAAGACACTGGCTTAACGCCTGTTGAATTGAGCGAGATACGCATGATCTCTATGCTGGAACGGATACCTGTTTTGTCAGGCGCAGTGTTTCTGCTGTGCGTTTTTTCGGCCCAGGCCAGCCCCGATCACCCTGATCAGGCCGCCATTGCCAGTCCGCACCCCATCGCGACGGCCGCCGGTCAGGAAATCCTGGTCGACGGCGGCAACGCATTCGATGCCGCAATCGCCATCAGCGCGACCCTCGCCGTCGTGGAGCCCTACGGGTCGGGCCTCGGCGGCGGCGGGTTTTTCCTGCTGCGCCAATCCGGCATCCCCGTTCAGTATCAATTTCTCGACGCGCGCGAAAAGGCGCCGCTCAAATCCAAACCCAAAATGTTCCACCGCAAAGGGATCCTCCAGCCGGACCTATCCCTCAACGGACCTCTGGCGGCCGCGATTCCCGGGCTTCCCGCTGCGCTGGTCGAACTCGCCGAACGCTATGGCCGATTGCCGCTTACGATTTCACTCGCGCCGGCAATCCGGGTCGCCTATCGCGGTTTCAAAGTGGACAGTGTTTATCGCGAACGCGCCAGTTGGCGGCTGTTCGCGCTGCGTAATGACAAGGAGAGTGCGCGCCTGTTTCTGCGCAACAACGATGTGCCAAATCTGGGTGACGTCATCACCCAGCCGGAACTGGCGCAGACGCTGGAGCGCCTTGCCGACAATGGCCGCGCAGGGTTCTACAGCGGTCTGGTGGCGCAGGCGATGGTCAGCGGCGTTCGCCGCGCAGGGGGCATCTGGAATTACCACGATTTCGAAGAATATGAAGTCGTCACGCGCACGCCTTTGCGCGTTCAGATGGCCGATCAACGGGAGCTGATCAGCGCACCTCCGCCCTCGGCAGGTGGCATCGCTCTGGCGCAAAGCCTGTTCATGCTGCAACAACTGCCGTGGCGGGAGTCAGGGAAAATCCAGCGGGCGCACTTGGTGATCGAGGCACTGCGCCGCGCTTACCGTGATCGCGTATTGCTGGGGGACCCTGACTTCGTGCCCAATCCGGTGGCTCAACTGCTCTCCCCCGACTACCTGCTGCAACTCACCACCAGCATCGACCCCCACCGCGCCACGCCCAACAACATCCTGCCACCCGCCCCGCGCTGGCGTGAGGGCGATAACACCAGCCATTTCGCGGTCCTGGATAACGAGGGCAACGCCGTCACGGCGACACTCTCGCTGAATCTGCCCTTCGGCTCCGCGTTCACCGTGCCTGGCACTGGGATCATCCTCAACGATGAAATGGACGACTTTGCCATCGACCCCAAAGGCCAAAGCACCTCGGCGGCGGCAGGCGGTCACGCCAACGCCATTGAGCCGGGCAAGCGGCCCCTCTCCAGCATGAGCCCGAGTTTCATAGAAGGCCCGCAGTCCCTCGCAGCCTTCGGCACCCCGGGCGGCAGCCGTATCCCCAGCATGGTGCTGCTGTCGATACTGCAATACCTTGATGATCAGCCGATTGCCAACTGGGCATCAACGCCGCGCTATCACCACCAGTACACGCCGGATGTGGTCGAGTACGAGCCGGGGACTTTCACTGAGCAGGAACTGGCTGACCTGCGCGAGCGCGGTTACACGCTGAAAGAGACGGCGAAGGATTTTGGCAACCAGCAGGTGTTGTTGTGGCACAAGAACAGTGCCCGGGTTGAAGCGGCCAGTGATCCACGCGGCATCGGCGTTTCGACGATATTCAAACCCGATGGCGCGCTGAAGCTGATGCGCGCCTGCGCCGATCAGTCCTGCTTGCCGTAACCATCGCCGGTGCAACCCAGGCAGCGGACAAATGCCGCCTTGCCCGGATCCACGACAAGGGCCTTGCCGGTGCGGCCAATGCCGCCACCGGCGGCGGTAAACGGCAATGCAACCACAAACAACCCGGCGCCAATGACGGTGGCAACGATGAGAATCGGCCGCGCAATCAGCAGGTCGCCGATCATCGCGTAGGCAGGAGGACTTTCGATTTCGTAGACGGGATCACCACTGCCTGTCGCGTCCTGAGCCAGCGCAGGCGTGAATTGCAAGCCGAAGAACACGGCCAACGTGGCAGCAAGCATGCGAAACGGGCTCATGGCATGGTCCTTCAGGCTAAGGCAGATATGAAGCTGTTCACTATAAACAGGGCGCGGGCTTACGCAAGGGGCGGCGTGTCTCACTGACGACACACGCCCTGTAGGAGACGTCGGATAAACCCTGGCGACCAAGCGGCGGTCAGTACTTCCTGTCGCTGTCGGGAATTATTTCTGGCACTTCGGGCAGTAAACGCTGGCCCGCTGACCCAGCTTCACTTCTCGCAGCGTGGTCCCGCAGACCTTGCACGGCTGCTCGCCGCGGCCGTACGCGAACAGTTCCTGCTGGAAGTAGCCGGGCTGGCCGTCGCCGCCGATGAAATCCCGCAGCGTCGTCCCGCCTCGCTCGATGGCGGCGGCCAGGATGCGTTTGATTTCAATGGCCAGCTTTATATAGCGCGCCTTGGAAACACTCCCGGCGGTACGGCGCGGATCGATTCCGGCGGCAAACAGGGCTTCGGTCGCATAGATGTTGCCGACGCCCACCACGATTGCGTTGTCCATGATGAAAGGCTTGACTGCCATCGCCCGGCCGCGAGAAAGCTCGAACAGACGCAAACCATCGAACACCTCGGTCAGCGGTTCCGGCCCCAGGCGCGCGAGCAGCTCGTGGTTGAGCGGATCAAGGCTCCAGAGCATGGCGCCGAAACGACGGGGGTCGGTGTAGCGCAAGGCCAGGCCGGACTCGAGTTCGATGTCGACGTGCTCATGCTTGAGCGGCGGCAGACCGGCATCCACCAGGCGAAGATTGCCCGACATGCCGAGGTGGCTGATCAAGGTGCCGACCTCCGCCTGGATCAGCAGATACTTGGCGCGGCGCTCGACGGCCACGATTTTCTGCCCAGACAGGCGCACGTCGAGGTCTTCGGGGATCGGCCAGCGCAGGCGACGATCGCGCACGATCACCCGGCTGACGCGCTGGCCCACCAGATGCGGTGCGATGCCCCGACGAGTGGTTTCGACTTCAGGTAATTCAGGCATGGGGCCGCTCGATGAAGGGTGAGGTCAGGTGCGCAGGGTCAGTGCGCACTCAGCTCACGAATACTTTCTTTGAGGTTTTCGAAGTCATAGTCAGAGAAGCCGACGTAGTCGAGCACCAGAGGACCAATGCTGTTCCACTCGTGGTCGACGGGCTCGTTGCCCAGGACGCGGTGAGATTCGCACACATGCTCGGCCATTTTCAGCACGGCCAGCATGTTTTTCAGTGGCGCGTTGCGACCCGAGTCGTCCTGAAAAATCGCCAGCGCGTTGTGGTGATTGGCAATGGCGTTGCTCACATGTTCAGGCAAACGCCAGGACTTGGCGGTGAAATAACCGACAACGGCGTGGTTGGTGTTCAGCAGCCTGTTCTCGGTGTCGACGACGCGGCACTCGGCGGTGGCGTTGGAATACGCTTCTTCGAGCACGCTCATGTAATCGGGGAAACGCTTGATCATTAGCGGCACGCCGCAGTCATGAAACAGACCCAGCGCGTAGGATTCGTCCACGGTTTGTGAGCCGATGCGCTTGGCGATCGTCAGACTGGTCATCGCAACGTCCTGGGCGGTGTCCCAGAAACGGTTGAGCACGACGATGGTTTCGTCGCTCATCTCGCCCTTGATCGACTGCGCGTTGATCAGGTTGATGACCGAGCGACTGCCGAGCAGATTCACCGCCCGCTGAATCGAAGCGATTTTATTGCTCAGGCCGTAATGGCTGGAATTGACGATTTTCAGCAGCGCGCCGGAAAGCCCCGGATCCTGGGCGATCAACCGGGCGATGGCACCCAGGTCAGGGTCGGGCATGTACTGCTCCATCTGCAAATCCACCATGATTTGCGGCTGGGGCGGGACGCTGATGCCTTGTAACGCCTGCTGGATCTGCTCGGACGTAAGCTCTTGGGACATAACTTCACACTCGGGGTCAGGCCACGATTCTAACCCCTCGCGGCCATGGGTCGACAACTGGATGACGATTCAACGGATCCGACGGACAGCCAGACGGTAACAGAGCACGGCGCGCCCGCCAGCCGACTGACGCGCTATACTCCCGCTCTTTTTTCCGGAGCGACGTCATGTCCCTGCCTAGCTTGCGCCTCAAGCCCAACGCCGATCGCCGCCTGCGCGCCGGTCATTTGTGGGTCTACAGCAACGAAATCGACGTCGCTGCCACCCCGCTCAACGGCTTTGCTCCTGGCGCTCAAGCCATTCTCGAAGCCGCGGGTGGCAAGCCGCTGGGCATCGTCGCGATGAGCCCGCAAAACCTGATCTGCGCACGGTTGCTGTCCCGCGACGTCAAGCTGCCACTGGACAAGTCGCTGCTCGTTCATCGCCTGAACGTCTGCCTGTCGCTGCGCGAGCGTCTGTTCGACAAGCCGTTTTATCGCCTGGTCTATGGCGACTCCGACCTGCTGCCGGGTCTGGTTGTAGATCGTTTCGGCGACATTCTGGTGGTGCAGCTGGCGTCAGCCGCCATGGAGCAACTGAAACACGACGTGCTGGCTGCGCTGATTCAAGTGATCAAACCGAGCGGCATTCTGCTCAAGAACGACTCCGCCGCGCGCGACGCCGAAGGGCTGAACCGCTACGTTGAAACCGCGTTCGGCCTGGTGCCGGAGTGGGTCGCGCTGGAAGAGAACGGCGTGAAATTCGAAGCGCCGGTGATGGAAGGCCAGAAGACCGGCTGGTTCTACGACCATCGCATGAACCGCGCGCGCCTGGCGCCTTACGCCAAGGGCAAGCGTGTGCTGGACCTGTTCAGTTATATCGGCGGCTGGGGCATCCAGGCCGGTGCGTTCGGCGCCAGCGAAGTGTTCTGCGTGGATGCGTCTGCCTTTGCGCTGGACGGTGTAGAGCGTAACGCGGCGCTGAATGGCTTCGCGGAGAAGGTCACCTGCATCGAAGGCGACGTGTTTGAAGCGCTGAAGGAGCTGAAAGCCGCTGAAGAGCGTTTCGACGTGATCATCGCCGACCCGCCTGCGTTCATCAAACGCAAGAAAGACATGAAAAACGGCGAAGGCGCCTACCGCCGCCTGAACGAGCAAGCCATGCGCCTGCTCAGCAAGGACGGCATTCTGGTCAGCGCTTCCTGCTCGATGCACCTGCCGGAAGACGACCTGCAAAACATCCTGCTGACCAGCGCCCGCCATCTGGACCGCAACATCCAGCTGCTCGAGCGCGGAGGCCAGGGCCCGGACCACCCGGTCCACCCTGCGATCCCAGAGACCCGCTACATCAAAAGCATAACCTGCCGGTTGCTGCCGAACAGCTGATGGCTGTGGCGTAACGAGATCGCCCATTTATGCAGATCCCGCGCGGATCTGAAGGCGATTGCTCCCTGTGGGAGTGAGCTTGCTCACGAAGACGGCGTTGCACCCGCTGAAGCTTTAGCGAATGTACCGCCACCTTCGTGAGCAAGCTCACTCCCACAGTTGCGTTTGTCTGCAGATACATCTGTGTTATCAGACCGATGAATCCGCAGCCCCACTTCCCGCCATTCCCTCCCGCCCTCACAGGTGTAGAATCAGCGCTATTCATCGCCAGTCATCCCCCGGCGGGTTTATGAGCTCAGGCTGGGCGTACGGTGATCCCGTATCGTTCGGTTTCTTCGCTGCATCCGGTCACTGCCTTTTGCACACGACGTCACTAGAAGCTCACTCCCTTCCTTATTCAGCCGATTAGCCGGAGTGTTCCAATGCCTGATTACCGTTCGAAAACGTCCACCCACGGCCGCAATATGGCCGGCGCCCGCGCCTTGTGGCGTGCCACGGGCATGAAGGACGACGATTTCAAGAAGCCGATCATCGCCATCGCCAACTCGTTCACCCAGTTCGTACCGGGCCACGTCCACTTGAAGGACATGGGTCAGCTGGTGGCGCGCGAGATCGAAAGAGCAGGCGGCGTGGCCAAGGAATTCAACACCATCGCGGTGGATGACGGCATCGCCATGGGCCATGACGGCATGCTGTATTCGCTGCCAAGCCGCGAGATCATTGCCGACTCGGTCGAGTACATGGTCAACGCCCACTGCGCCGATGCCATTGTCTGCATCTCCAACTGCGACAAGATCACCCCCGGCATGCTGATGGCTGCGTTGCGCCTGAACATCCCGGTGGTCTTCGTCTCCGGCGGTCCGATGGAAGCCGGCAAGACCAAGCTTGCCAGCCACGGCCTGGACCTGGTCGACGCCATGGTCATCGCTGCCGACTCCACCGCGTCCGACGAAAAAGTCGCTGAATACGAGCGCAGCGCCTGCCCGACGTGCGGTTCGTGCTCCGGGATGTTCACCGCCAACTCGATGAACTGCCTGACCGAAGCCCTGGGCCTTGCGCTGCCGGGCAACGGCTCGACGCTGGCGACCCACTCCGACCGCGAACAGCTGTTCCTGCAGGCCGGCCGCACCATCGTCGACCTGTGCAAAACCTATTACAAAGACAATGACGACTCGGTGCTGCCGCGCAACATCGCCAACTTCAAGGCCTTTGAAAACGCGATGACCCTCGACATTGCCATGGGCGGCTCGACCAACACCATCCTGCATTTGCTGGCCGCTGCCCAGGAAGCCGAGATTCCGTTCGACCTGCGCGACATCGATCGCCTGTCGCGCCGCGTGCCGCAACTGTGCAAGGTCGCGCCGAATATCCAGAAGTACCACATGGAAGACGTCCACCGCGCCGGCGGCATCTTCAGCATTCTGGGCTCGCTGGCCCGTGGCGGACTGCTGCACACCGACCTGCCGACCGTGCACAGCAAATCCATGGAAGAAGCCATCGCCAAGTGGGACATCACCCAGACTGACGACGAAGCGGTGCATCACTTCTTCAAAGCGGGCCCTGCCGGTATTCCGACCCAGACGGCCTTCAGCCAGTCGACCCGTTGGGAAACCCTGGACGACGACCGCGAGAACGGCTGCATCCGCAGCGTCGAGCACGCCTACTCGCAAGAAGGCGGCCTGGCCGTGCTGTACGGCAACATCGCGCTCGACGGCTGCGTGGTAAAAACCGCCGGCGTGGACGAATCGATTCATGTGTTCGAAGGCAACGCCAAGATTTTCGAAAGCCAGGACAGCGCCGTTCGCGGCATTCTGGCGGACGAGGTGAAGGCCGGGGACATCGTGATCATCCGTTACGAAGGTCCGAAAGGCGGCCCGGGCATGCAGGAAATGCTGTACCCGACGTCATACCTGAAATCCAAAGGCCTGGGCAAAGACTGTGCGCTGCTGACCGACGGACGTTTCTCGGGCGGGACCTCTGGCCTGTCCATCGGCCACGCTTCTCCTGAAGCCGCAGCCGGCGGCGCGATCGGTCTGGTTCGTGACGGCGACAAAGTGCTGATCGACATTCCGAATCGCTCGATCAACCTGATGATCGACGACGCGGAAATGGCCGAACGTCGCGCCGAGCAGGAAAAGAAAGGCTGGAAGCCGGTTGAGTCCCGCCCGCGCAAGGTGACCACCGCCCTCAAGGCCTACGCCCTGCTGGCGACCAGCGCCGACAAAGGTGCTGTGCGTGACAAGGCCCTGCTGGACAAGCTGGTGCCGTAAGCATCACCCCGCACTGAAAAACACCCCGCCTGTCGGGGTGTTCTTTTGTCTGCCGGCCGCTTTAAAGAGGCAAGGCTCGACCATCCGTCGAACATCCACCCGGGCCCATCAATTTCGCCGGCAACAGATCCAGACACCGGCGATTCATGAGCCAATGGCTACGGTGATCGCACCCAACAGCAGGCAAAGACTGGCGACCAACGTCAGACGCAGACGCATCGGCAAATACCAGGCGGGCAGTGTTGCCGTCTTCACCAGACGCCGGTCCTGCCAGTAATGCGTGACGAAACCTAAAATCAACAGCAAAAGCCCCAGCGGTGCCGGCAATAACAGAGCGGGCCAGGCGATCAGTGCCGGGATGACACTCCAGATGAACCGCTCGCGACATTGATCGGCACTCAACCCTTGCAGGGTCATGGCGAACCCCCAATGCAGCGCGCCCACAAAGCTCAGGATCACCGCCCCGTAAGCAACCAGCGCTTGCGTCAAGAAAGGGCGATATTCGACTGAAAAAAGAATCAGCAACAGCAGCCCAACGAACGGCAGCAACCCCCCATAGCCCAGCAGGGCGACATACCTTGGCGACGAAGACAGCGACAACGCTTTCATTTGAGCCCCTTCCAGTCATTTACTTGAAAGACTATCGCTCAAAAGCGCAATCCTGTTTAGCTTCTCTTCGCTCGAACGGAAAAAGGACCACGCCCTCAAACCAACTGATCAAGGCCTTGATCCCTAGACGCTGAGACCTTCATATGAATACGTTGATCTATTGGTTCCGTCAGGACCTGCGACTTGCCGACAACCCAGCGTTCACTCACGCATGTGAAATTGCTGACACGCTGCTGCCGGTTTACTGCGCACCCGTGACGACTTCGTCGCCATGGGGATTCGAGCGCATCGGCGCCCACCGCCAGTATTTCGAACAATCAGCGGTCAGCGCACTGGCCGAGCAGTTGCGGGCTCACGGCAGTGGGTTGATGCAGATCGAGGGTGATCCGGTGGAGCGGCTTGTCGCCCTGGCCCACGAATGGGGTATCGATACGGTCATCTGCGAACGCATCGCGGCGCCGGAAGAGGAAGCACAGGTGCAGGGCCTTCGCGCAGCGGGATTGACCGTGGAAGATCACTGGCAGTCGACGCTGTTTTCGCTGGATGAGTTGCCGATGGCGGTCGAGGAGTTGCCCGACGTATTCAGCAGCTTTCGTCGTCTTGTGGAAAAAGCCCACACTTCTGCACGCCCCGTCATACCGTCGCCAACGACAATTCCTGCACTGCCCCCAGGTTCGAGCATCAAGCCGGTCACGCTGCAGGCGCCTCCCGCTTTGGACTCCCGCTCGGCGTTTGCTTACCAACAGCAAGCGTTCCACGGTGGCGAGCAGGCAGCCATTGAGCATCTGCAGCAGTATTTCAGCCGCGGATTGGCGAACAGCTATAAAGCCACCCGCAATAACTTGAGCGCTGTGGACGACTCCACCAAGTTTTCGCCCTGGCTTGCACGGGGTTCGCTGTCAGCGCCGCAGATCGATCAGGCTTTGAAGGCTTTCGAGGCCGAACACGGCGCCAACGACAGCACGTACTGGATATATTTCGAATTGCTCTGGCGTGATTACTTTCGCTTGCTGCACCTCAAATACGGCCGGCTTCTCTACCGCGCCAGCGGCCTGAAAGGTGGCAGCGAGCCGGGCCACAACCCACAGGGGTTCGCGCGCTGGTGTCGGGGTGAAACCGGAGAGGCGCTGATTGACGCTGGCATGCGGGAATTGGCAGCAACCGGCTACTTATCCAACCGAATGCGCCAGATCGTCGCCAGTTACCTGATCTTTGACCTCAAGAGCGATTGGCGCGCCGGGGCCGCCTGGTTCGAAGCGCAGCTGGTGGATTACGACGTCTACAGCAATCAGGGCAATTGGCTGTACATCGCCGGCTACGGAACGGACCCCAGGGGCGGTCGGCGCTTCAACACCGCGAAGCAGGCCGACGAGCATGATGCCGACGGCGCCTACCGCAGGCTATGGGCCTGACAGTGCGCGGCACAGCATATCGCCGCGCCGCGCGATGAGACGGGTTACTGAATCTCGTCCGGTTTGACGATCACCCAGTTCTTGTCCGCCGTCACCGGCAATCCCTCTTTGGCCTGAGCTTCGGCGTTGGTCTTTATCATGCCGTTGAGCTGGGTCATGTACTTGTCCTTGCGATTGACCCACAGGTGAACGCCCCCTTTGCTGACGTCGACGCTGTGGAACAGCATGTAGCCGTCGCTGGTAGGGGTGTCGCCGCCGACCAGCACCGGTTTTTTCCACTGATCGATGTAGGTCAGGATCGCCGCCTGCTTGCCGGCCATCCACGTCGCCGGGGTCCACAGGTAAGGCGTCAGCTCAAGACCGAGGTTGGCTTTCTCATCGTACTTGCCGGCGGTGATCTGCTTGCGCGCGGTCGTCAATTCGCCTGTCTCGCGGTTCTTAAGCAGCGTGGTCACGCCGATGACATTCTGCGGCTTCACGTTGTAGCCGTACTTGGGATCGGCGGCGACCATGCGCACCAGCTCTTCGGAGGCCGCGGTCATGACATAGACCTCGATGCCGTTTTCCATCAGCTTGTTGTACAGCTCGGCCTGGCCGGTGAAGACCTTGGGCGGCTGCACTTCGATGGTCTTGACCACGTCGCCTTCGTAATAGGTGCTTGGTACGGGTTTACCCGAGGCCATCAGCTCGTCGACGTAGCCTTTGAGTTCTTTGAGGGTGAAGCCGGAAAACACTTGCGCGACCCATGGATAACAGACCATGTCGTCGATTTCGCAGAGTCGATAGTAGTAACTGAACAGGCTTTCCTTATGGTCAGCGGTGTCCTTGAACGGGATGAGCTTGAGAGAAGGATCGAGTTTGTCGCGGGTGATCAGCCCTTTGTTTTCCATGAACGGCAGCAGTGACTCTTCCAGATCGTAGCGGTAGCTGGTGTTGTCCATGTCGAAAACGGCGAAATTACCTTTGTTGGCGTTCGCCGCAATCATGGCGTTGAGCTGCTTGGCGGCAGGCGCAGGCCAGTGGGTCAGCTCGGTGGCGAGTGCCTGTCCGGCCAGGCCCAGGCACAGCGCGGTGGCCAATAATGTTGGTACGAATTTCATGGTGATCCCCTCCCCTTTTTTGGTTCGAGGAGGACCGTAACAAAAAGCCATGACTGTTTCGATGCGTCAGCGACAGCGTCCGTTCTCACCGCGTCACCTCAGGCGCCATTCGCGACAGATGACATGAAAACGACGTTTTTGTGACAACGCTTGAGCTGCTTAAACTTGTGGGAGCGAGCTTGCTCGCGAATAGGCCGGTACATCCCCTAAATCTTCACCGGCTGAAATGCCATCTTCGTGAGCAAGCTCACTCCCACCGTTGACCGCACTCCCCTGTAGGAGTGAGCTTGCTCGCGATAGCGATATCAGGCCCGCTCCCAAACCTCGAAACTGTACGCAGGCTTGTCATCCAGTGCCGGGTTTGGCGTGTCGGAAACCAGTTTCCACTGCGCCAGATCGAATTCCGGAAACCACGCATCGCCTTCGGGACTCAACGCAACGCGGGTGAGGTACAGGCGGTCAGCGTGCTCGAGGGCCTGGCCGTAAAGCTGGGCGCCGCCGATCAGCATCACTTCGCTGACACCTTGCTCGCGCGCCCACTCTTCCGCGCGATGCACCGCCGCGTCCAGAGAGGTAAATACTTCGGCGCCTTCAAGCTGCAAATCCTGCTGGCGCGTGACCACCAGATTCAACCGACCCGGCAGCGGACGGCCCAGGGAATCCCAGGTCTTGCGCCCCATGATGATCGGCTTGCCCAGCGTGGTCGCCTTAAAATATTTGAAATCGCCCGGGAGGTGCCAGGGCATAGAGTTATTCCAGCCGATAACGCGGTTTTCACCGATAGCTGCAATCAGGCTGAGTGGGAGAGAGTTTTTCATGGCGGCGAGGATACCAGAGGCGCCTGTTTTGCTGAACTGACAAAGTGAAAGGCGTTTCATAGCGGCAGTTTTCGTTTCGCTCTCTCCACCGGTTATGCTCACCCACGACTTTACCGACGAGACGCCGCGTGACTGCACTGACTCCCCTTGATGAACTCTGGCTGACCGAAGCCGTGCGCCTGCGTGAAGAACACGCTGGCGCGCTCGAAGATGAAGAAGCCAATCGCCGCGCTCGTGCCGCTGCGGGCGACCTGCAAACCCGGATCAAACACCGCGCCCTGTGGCTTGCCGAACGTGACGGCATGCGCAAGGCCCTGCACCACTGGAAACAAGGCGCGCGGCTGGCGCTGATCGTGCTGGCGGTGTTCACGGTGGTCAGCGGCGCCGGACTGGCTTTCGCCGCATTGGGCGACGGACAAACGCCTGTCAATGTGTTCTGGGCGCTGGGCAGCCTGCTCGGGCTTAACCTGATTCTGCTGACAAGCTGGGCGATGGGCCTGCTCTTCGTCGGGGAAAATACCGCCGGCCTCGGTCGCCTCTGGATGTGGCTCAGCGAGAAGCTGGCACGCGATGCCCAGGCCGCGCAGCTCGCGCCGGCGTTGATATTTCTGCTGCAACGCAAGCGTCTGAACCGATGGGTGCTGGGCATCTGCGTCAATGGCCTGTGGCTGCTCGCCCTGCTCAGCGCTCTGACGCTGCTGCTGTTACTGATGGCGACGCGGCGCTACGGCTTCGTCTGGGAAACGACCATTTTGGGCAGTGACACTTTTGTCAGCCTGACCCGAGGCCTGGGGGCGATTCCGTCGTTGCTGGGTTTCAGCGTGCCGACCGAATCGATGATTCGCGCCAGCGGCGACAACGCCCTCGCCATCGAAAACGCCCGTCAGGCCTGGGCCGGATGGCTGGTCGGCGTGCTGGTGGTGTTCGGTATTGTGCCGCGTCTTCTGCTGACGGTGCTGTGTTACCTGCGTTGGCGCGTGGGTCGACAAGGGTTGGCGCTGGATCTGAATCACCCCGGCTTCGTCGAACTGCGCGAGCGCTTGATGCCCAGCAGTGAACGGCTGGGCATCAACGATGCAGCGCCTCCTGAGCTTCACGCGGTAATCACCGGTCCTTCGGCGAGCGAAAGCCAAGGTGCGCTGCTCGTCGCCATCGAGCTGGACAATCAGCAGCCGTGGCCGCCCGAGCTTCCCGACAACGTAGTCAACGCCGGCGTTCTCGACTCCCGGGAATCACGGCGCACACTGCTTGACCAACTGACACGCTATCCGCCCGCGCGCCTTGCCATTGCCTGCGACCCACGTCGCTCGCCAGACCGCGGCAGCCTGGCGTTGATTGCAGAACTCGCGCGCTGCGCCACGGCGACGCGCATCTGGCTGTTGCCGGCCCCCACCGGACAGGCGCTGGACGCCGACCGACTGGAGGATTGGCACACGGCGTTGCAGCAGCTTGAACTGAACTGGACCGACAGCGCGCCAGTGAACTGGCTGGAGAGCGGACATGACTGACAAGGACGCAATTCGACCGCTGAAACTGGCCGTGGTTGGCCATACCAACGTCGGCAAAACCTCGCTGTTGCGCACGCTGACCCGCGATGTCGGCTTCGGCGAAGTCTCCCATCGTCCGAGCACCACCCGGCACGTCGAAGGCGCGCGGTTGTCGGTGGATGGCGAGGCGCTACTTGAGCTGTACGACACGCCTGGCCTGGAAGACGCCATCGCCCTGCTGGATTATCTCGAGCGGCTGGACAGACCCGGCGAACGGCTCGACGGCCCGGCGCGGCTCGGGCGCTTTCTGGAGGGCAGCGAGGCGCGCCAGCGTTTCGAACAGGAGGCAAAGGTGCTGCGTCAGTTGCTCGCCTCCGACGCCGGCTTGTACGTGATCGACGCGCGAGAGCCGGTGCTCGCCAAATATCGCGACGAGCTGGCGGTCCTCGCCAGTTGCGGCAAACCCTTGCTGCCCGTGCTCAATTTTGTCAGCAGTGCGCAGCAGCGCGAACCGGACTGGCGTGAAGCGCTGGCGCGTCTCGGACTGCATGCGCTGGTGCGTTTTGACAGCGTCGCCCCACCGGAAGATGGCGAACGCCGTCTGTATGAAAGCCTCGCCCTGCTGCTGGAAACATCACGGGGAAGACTTGAGCGTCTTATCGCAGACCAGCAGGCCCAGCGTGAAGCTCGCAAGCAGAGCGCAGCCAGGCTGATCGCCGAACTGTTGCTGGACTGCGCAGCCTGTCGCCGAAGTGTGGCAACGGATTCCGGTCAGGTGCAGGCGGCGATCGATGACCTGCGCAAGGCCGTGCGCCAGCGCGAACAACGTTGCGTCGAGTCGCTGCTCAAGCTCTACGCCTTTCGTCGCGAAGACGCCTCGGCCAGCGATTTACCCTTGATGGATGGCCGTTGGGGCGATGACCTGTTCAATCCCGAAACCCTGAAATTGCTGGGCGTGCGCGTGGGTGGCGGTATCGCTGCGGGCGCGGCCGCAGGTGCTGGCGTGGATTTGCTGGTTGGCGGCATCACGCTGGGTGCGGCGGCACTGGTCGGCGCGATTGCCGGCGGCGCCCTGCAAACAGCGCGCAGTTATGGCGGCCGGTTGATGGACAAATTCAAGGGGCAGCGCGAACTGACGGTCGACGATGCCGTGCTCCGGCTGCTGGCGCTGCGCCAACGGCAACTGCTGCAAGCCTTGGAGGTGCGGGGTCATGCCGCGATAGAGAGCATCAAATTGACAGCCCCTCTCGACAAAACCTGGCGCGAAGGCAAGCTGCCAGAGGCGCTGCATAAGGCGCGGGCGCACCCGCAATGGTCGTCGCTAAATCCGGGGGCGAAGCTGAATCAGAACGAGCGGCAGGAGCAAGTCGAGGCGTTGGCGAAGACCGTGCTCGTCTGAAATGAGCCACACGACTGATCGGGCGGCAAGCTGCCGACAGTCGCTTCAATCATTTTGCGGTAGGGGAATTGCGCGCGGACCGGTATGATCGCGCGCCCGATACACCCGGAAGCACACGCGCATGAAACCCACCTTGATCGCCGCTGCAGAACTCGACCGCATCGAGACCTGGCAGAAATACTCCAGCTATATGTGCGGGGGCTGCGTTTCCAGCTGCTGCACGCTGCCTGTGGAAGTGAAGATCAAGGACCTGATCCGCATCGGCATCGTTGACGAGTTCGAACAAGGGGATAACCCGAAGAACATCGCCAAGCGGTTGCAGAAGGACGGGATCGTCGAGCGCTTCAACCAGAAGTCCGGGATCTTCACCCTCCAGCGCATGAGCAACAACGATTGCCTGTACCTGGATCGCAAGAGCCGGCTGTGCACGATCTACGACAAGCGCCCCGACACCTGCCGCAATCACCCGAAGATCGGCCCTCGCCCGGGTTATTGCGCGTACAAGCCGAAAGAAGTCGTGCGTGAAAGCACCGGCACGCTGAACTCGAACTCCGGCCGTGTGCCGTTGAAGTTCTAAGCCCCTACAGAGTTCGCGCACGCGTTCCCGGCTAAAGCCGGTCCTACCAAAGGCGCGCGGGCTTTAGTGGGACCGGCTTTAGCCGGGAAGGGGCCGGATTGAGCAACATCGACCTCACATCGACACCGGCCAAACCAAACCCCAGACAAACAAAAACGCCCCCGGCCTTTCGACCGGGGGCGTTTTCGTTCAGCCGGGGCTAGTTACGCCTTGGCTTTCTTGGCAGCACGGGTACGCTCGCCTTCGTCGAGGATCTTCTTGCGAAGACGGATCGACTTAGGGGTAACTTCGCACAGCTCGTCGTCCTGGATGAATTCCAGAGCCTGTTCCAGGGTGAAGCGAACAGGTGGAACCAGAGCGATGGTCTCGTCCTTGCCCGAAGCACGCATGTTATCGAGCTTCTTGCCTTTGGTTGGGTTGACGCCCATGTCGTTGTCGCGGCTGTTCAAGCCAACGATCTGACCGTTGTAGATCTCCTGACCGTGCTCGACGAACAGCTTGCCGCGCGCCTGCAGGGTTTCCAGGGAGTAGGTCAGTGCCTTACCGGTTTCAACCGATACCAGAACGCCGTTCTGACGACCGGACATGTCGCCGGACTTCATGGTGTCGTAGCGGTCGAAGATCGAGGTCAGGATGCCAGCACCGTTGGTCAGGGTCAGGAACTGGTTACGGAAACCAATCAGGCCACGAGCAGGGATGTTGTATTCCAGACGCACACGGCCTTTGCCATCCGGCACCATGTTGGTCAGGTCGCCCTTACGCAGACCCATCTCTTCCATGACCTTGCCCTGGGATTCTTCCGGGGTATCGATGGTCACGTTTTCAAACGGTTCCTGCTTCACGCCGTCTACCTGACGGATGATCACTTCAGGACGACCGACACCCATTTCGAAGCCTTCGCGACGCATGGTTTCGATCAGTACCGACAAGTGCAGCTCACCACGGCCCGAGACCTTGAACTTGTCAGCCGAGTCGCCTTCTTCAACGCGCAGAGCAACGTTGTACAGCAGCTCTTTGTCCAGACGCTCCTTGATGTTACGGGAGGTCACGAACTTGCCTTCTTTACCGCAGAACGGCGAGTCGTTGACCTGGAAGGTCATCGAAACGGTCGGTTCGTCAACGGTCAGCGGCTTCATCGCTTCAACTGCGTCCGGGTGGCACAGAGTGTCGGAGATGAACAGCGAGTCCATACCGCTGATGCAGACGATGTCGCCAGCGGCAGCTTCTTCTACGTCGATGCGGTGCAGACCGTGGTGACCCATCAGTTTCAGGATACGGCCGTTGCGGCGCTTGCCGTCAGCACCGATCGCGACAACCGGGGTGTTCGGCTTGACGCGGCCACGAGCGATACGGCCAACACCGATGACGCCCAGAAAGCTGTTGTAGTCCAGTGCCGAGATTTGCATCTGGAACGGACCATCACGGTCGACTTTCGGCGCAGGTACGTTGTCGACGATCGACTGGTACAGCGGGGTCATGTCTTCAGCCATGTCGGTGTGATCCAGACCGGCAATGCCGTTCAGGGCCGAGGCGTAAACGACTTTGAAGTCCAGCTGTTCTTCGGTAGCACCGAGGTTGTCGAACAGGTCGAAGATCTGGTCCAGAACCCAGTCCGGACGCGCGCCTGGACGGTCAACCTTGTTGATGCACACGATCGGACGCAGGCCGGCTTCGAAAGCCTTCTTGGTCACGAAACGGGTTTGCGGCATAGGGCCGTCTTGAGCGTCGACCAGCAGCAGAACGGAGTCAACCATCGACATCACGCGCTCTACTTCACCACCGAAGTCGGCGTGGCCCGGGGTGTCAACGATGTTGATGTGGTAGCCATTCCAGTTGATCGCGGTGTTCTTCGCGAGAATGGTAATACCGCGCTCTTTTTCCTGGTCGTTGGAGTCCATCACGCGTTCGTCGTTGAGCTCGTTGCGCTCAAGGGTGCCGGACTGGCGCAGAAGCTTGTCGACGAGGGTAGTTTTACCGTGGTCAACGTGAGCAATGATGGCGATGTTGCGTAGATTTTCGATCACTTGTGTATCTCGATCAGAGGATTCGGTCAGCTGTCTGATTGTAGGCAGCTATGAACGGTGGAGCCGGCGAAAGCCGTTACGGCTGACGACTGGTGTCGGGGGGCCGGTGACGCAAGCCACAGGCAAACAGCCCCGGGCACTTAGCTCGGTCGATAAACGCGCACATTGGCATGCCCCTCACTGAGCAGATGATGAGCATGCAGGCGACTCATGACGCCTTTGTCGCAATAGAGCAGGTACTGGCGCGTGTCATCCAGTTCCTTGAAACGGCTGTTCAATGCAAAGAACGGCAGCGTTTGTACTTCGACGCCAGTCAGCGCCAGCGGGCGGTCTTCTGCTTCATCCGGGTGACGGATGTCGATGACCACTTGCCCCGCCAGCGCCTGACTGACTTCTTCAATCTGAACGTCCTGGCCCAATTCCTCGATCACGCGATCGATCGGTACCAGACGAGCGTTTTCCAGCGCACGTTCGAGCACGGCCATGTCGAACGATTTTTCTTCGTGCTCGACCCGATTGCGCTTGGCGGCGGTCTTCGGATTCACCGAAATCACACCGCAGTATTCGGGCATGTGCCGGGCAAAATCGCCGGTGCCGATCTGATCGGCCAGGTCGATGATGTCCTGCTTGTGACTGGCGATCAGCGGTCGCAGGACCAGCTTCTCCGTCACGCAATCAATGACCGAAAGGTTGGGCAGCGTCTGGCTGGACACCTGGGAAATCGCCTCGCCGGTCACCAGCGCGTCGATTTCCAGCCGGTCGGCAATGTTGGTCGCAGCGCGCAACATCATACGCTTCAATACTACGCCCATATGACTGTTATCGACTTTTCCGAGAATTTCTCCCAGAACTTCCTCGAACGGTACGCTCACGAACAGCACCCGCTGAGAGCTGCCGTACTTCTTCCAGATGAAGTGCGCGACTTCCATCACGCCCAGCTCGTGAGCACGTCCGCCCAGATTGAAGAAGCAGAAATGGCTCATCAGGCCGCGACGCATGATCTGGTACGCGGCCACGGTTGAGTCAAAGCCACCGGACATCAGGATCAGGGTCTGTTCAAGCGAACCCAGCGGATAACCGCCGATGCCGTTGTGCTGGCTGTGGATCACGAACAGGCGCTGGTCCCGAATCTCGATTCTGACCTCGACTTCCGGGGCTTTCAGCGAAATGCCGGCGGCGTTGCATTCACGACGCAGTTTGCTGCCGACGTACTTCTCGACGTCCATGGAGCTGAAGTCATGATGGCCCGCACGCTTGCAGCGCACCCCGAAAATCTTGCCGGGGAGCGCGTCGCCGAAGTGCAGCTTGCACTTCTCGTAGATGTCTTCCATGTCGCCCAGCGGATACTGGTCAACCTGCAGAAAGTGCGTGATGCCGGGCATGCAGCTGAGCCGCTCGGTCATCTCGCGCAGGACTTTGGCATCCTCGACCCTGGTTTCGACCTCAAGGTTGTCCCACACACCATCCACCACCAACGCCGGGTCCAGATCGCGGAGCACCGTACGGATGTTCTTGGCCAGCTGTTTGATGAAGCGCTTGCGCACAGGCCGGCTTTTGATAGTGATTTCTGGGAAGACTTTGACGATTAATTTCATGAAAACAGCGCGCTAGGTCCCGGTCGAAAAAGGGGGGCGCGGATTATAGCGGAAATTGCTCAAGGTTTAACCAGTTATCGTACGGCCAATCGTCCGCGCACCAAAACGGCCCTGTATACAATTACTTGGCACCATAAGGGTGCGCCGGTTTTCGAATATGCGACGTTTAACGCGCTTAAAGTCAGCTATTCCCGCGGAAAACCCAACACAGGGCACTGGCATGCAAATTGCTCCCTTGTGAGGCAGGTTGCCTTGGTCGAGTATCGCGCCCGGCATCACCCAAATTGAAGGGCCAACCACTACTCAGGCCCTAATCCACCCCGGAGGACAACATGTCGAAGTCGGTTCAACTCATCAAAGATCATGACGTTAAGTGGATTGATCTGCGCTTCACGGACACCAAAGGCACTCAGCACCACGTGACCATGCCGGCCCGCGATGCGCTGGAAGACGACTTCTTCGAAGTCGGCAAAATGTTCGACGGTTCCTCCATCTCGGGCTGGAAAGGTATTGAAGCCTCCGACATGATCCTGCTGCCGGACGACGAAACCGCCGTGCTGGATCCGTTCACCGAAGAGCCTACCCTGATCCTGGTTTGCGACATCATCGAACCTTCGACCATGCAAGGTTATGATCGCGACCCACGCGCCATTGCTCACCGCGCCGAGGAATACCTGAAGTCGACCGGTATCGGTGACACTGTATTCGCCGGCCCTGAGCCAGAATTCTTCATCTTCGACGAAGTGAAATTCAAGTCCGACATCTCCGGCTCCATGTTCAAAATCTACTCCGAACAAGGTTCGTGGATGTCCGACGCCGACATCGAAGGCGGTAACAAAGGTCACCGTCCAGGCATCAAAGGCGGCTACTTCCCGGTTCCACCGTTCGACCACGACCACGAAATCCGCACCGCAATGTGCAACGCCCTGGAAGAAATGGGCCAGGTCGTCGAAGTTCACCACCACGAAGTGGCAACCGCAGGCCAGAACGAAATCGGCGTGAAATTCAACACGCTGGTTAAAAAGGCTGACGAAGTTCAGACCCTGAAATACGTCGTGCACAACGTTGCCGACGCTTACGGCCGCACCGCTACCTTCATGCCCAAGCCTCTCTACGGCGATAACGGTTCGGGTATGCACGTTCACATGTCCATCTCCAAAGATGGCAAGAACACCTTCGCAGGCGAAGGTTATGCCGGCCTGTCCGACACCGCTCTGTACTTCATCGGCGGCATCATCAAACACGGCAAGGCCTTGAACGGCTTCACCAACCCGGCAACCAACTCGTACAAGCGTCTGGTTCCAGGCTTCGAAGCGCCGGTCATGCTGGCCTACTCGGCTCGTAACCGTTCGGCGTCGATCCGTATTCCTTACGTCAACAGCCCTAAGGGCCGTCGTATCGAAGCACGTTTCCCGGACCCGGCAGCCAACCCGTACCTGGCCTTCGCTGCCCTGTTGATGGCTGGCCTGGACGGCATCCAGAACAAGATCCACCCTGGCGATGCGGCTGACAAAAACCTGTACGACCTGCCGCCTGAAGAGGCGAAAGAGATCCCGCAAGTTTGCGGCAGCCTGAAGGAAGCCCTGGAAGAGCTGGACAAAGGTCGTGCGTTCCTGACCAAAGGCGGCGTATTCAGCGACGACTTCATCGACGCTTACATCGCGTTGAAATCCGAAGAAGAAATCAAAGTGCGCACGTTCGTACACCCACTGGAATACGAGCTGTACTACAGCTGCTGATCCAGTCGCGCCGGCGAGAGCCGCGTGAACAAGAGGCCTCCTTCGGGAGGCCTTTTTTGTGCTCGTCTTTCGCCGCGTTACGTACATACATATGTAACGCAGTTGAGATCACCCGTTGAGGCAATATAGTCAGCACTCCGACTTTTCCGAACACGTGCCTCGACGATCGCGAGCCAGAGTACTCATGCGAGAACACACCCTTATGCCCAAGCTGATTCAGATCACCCTCTTCGCGCTGGCCGTGTTTGCGCCAGGCCTTTATGCAGCGAACACTCAGCAGCCTCCCGCACAGCTTCAACCGCTCATCGCAGCCATGGAGCAACGCTTGGAAATCGCCAATGACGTGGCGCGCAGCAAATGGCACAGCGGCAAGCCGGTTCAGGACAGTGAGCGCGAGCGCCAGGTGATTCAGAACGCCGAGTCACGGGCGAGTGAATTCAAGCTGGGCGCCGACGACGTACGCGATTTCATGACCGCCCAGATGGAAGCCAACAAGATGGTGCAATACGCGCGTATCGAGCAGTGGCGCGAAACCGGCCACTCCCCGGAGAAGCCAGACGTCAACCTGACCGATGGCATCCGGGGTCGGCTGGATACGCTGCTGCCGGTGTTGATGCAAAGTTACTCGGCGTTTCAGCCTTACCGCAGCGATGCCAAATGCGCTGGCTGGGTGCAGTCGGAAATCCAGCGACAGGCAAGTGATCCCGTCATTGAGACCGCGCTGCAACGGGCGGGAGGCGACCTCTGCCGGACCACACCAAGCGCGTGAGCGGGTGCGCAGGTCCGCTTCTCGAATGACACCGTCGATCAGTATTCCTCTATGCTGACCCGTGCCGCGTCATGGATTTAGCGCGGCACCATTGTTGGTTGTCCTGATCGCTACACTGGAGTGTTCATGCGTCAATGTCTTGCCCTTCTGTTGCTGGTATTTGCGCTGCCCGCTGCCGCGCAGATTTACAAATACACCGATGCCTCCGGCAATACGGCGTACAGCAACCAGCCGCCGAACGGGACCAAAGCCGAAACCGTCGAGCTGCCGCCACTCAACAGTGTCGAGACCGTCGTCCCTGCACCGCCGCCGCCACTGCCCGCGACGCAGAACCAGAACCAGAACCAAACCCGGGACCAGCAAAGCGCCGCCGCCTATCAGGTGCTCGCGCTGAAAGACCTGCCCCAGGACGAAGCGCTTCGTGCCAATAACGGCTCGTTCACTGTTGGCGTGGCCATAGAGCCCCGTTTGCAGCCTGGGCATTTGTTGCAGTTGGTGGTGGACGGCGCACCCTATGGCCAGCCCACGAATATTCCTCGGCTGCAGGTCATGGAGCTTGATCGGGGCGAACACAGCTTTTCCGTTCAGGTGCTGGAAAATCAGCGTTCGATCCAGCAAAGCGAGACGGTCAATCTGACAGTGCAGCGAGTCCATGTTGGCCGGCCTTAAATACGTCTACCAGTTGGCCGTCGCTTTGTGCCTGCTGTCCAGCGTGAGCCAGGCCGTTTTGGCGGAGGTGTATACCTACGTCGATGCAGACGGCAATCGGGTCTTCACCGATCAGCCTCACCGCAATGCTAAGAAGGTCGACATAGCGCCGACCAACCGGGTCGATCAGCCCACGAAGGCGCCCAGTCGGGCATCCACACCGAAGCCAGCGGCGAGACCCATCTTCCATTATCAGTTGCTGCGCATTCTGGCGCCGGAACCCGACAGCACGATCCGCGACATTGAAGGCAATCTGAATGTCACCGTCAGCAATGATCCCGAGTTGCAGCCGGATCACTTGTACCGGTTACTGCTCGACAGCAAACCCTACGGCGAGCCGACGCGCAGCCCGGTTTTCCCGCTGACGAACATCGACCGTGGCACTCACCAGCTGTCCGTAGAGATCATTGATCAGTACGGGCGAGTGCTGGAGCGAACCCCCAATCAACCCTTTCACCTGATACGCATCTCTCTGGCCCAGAAGCGGCTCGCACAGCCCTGTAAAAACGATGATTACGGTGCGCGCCCCGAATGCCCTATCAAGGACAAGCCGGAAGAAGAATCGAGTTTCTTTTCGTTCTTCCGCTAAACCCTGCCCGACCGGCTATGCTCTATTATGGTGCACAACCTGAACGAGCTTTCGCGTAAAAAGCCCATTTTGGTTCGGCGCTCAGGAATCCATGCACTGTCGCCGGGCCAGCCGTCCAAAAAACGTTCGTAATTCCTCAATCCGCGCTTCTTTTCGGAGCCTTGGTTTGGTTTTTGCATTTTGTAATGAATGCGCGAGCACACCACACGTTCTAGCGGTTCCATACGCTGGCAAAGACCAATCAGAGCCTGCACTCACGGCCCAGCCCGAGTGCATAGAGCCAAAAGAGGTCACCGGGATTCATGACTATCAGCGATGCGTTGCATCGGTTGTTACTCGACAACCTGACCACTGCCACGATTCTGCTCAACTCGGACCTGCGCCTCGAGTACATGAATCCTGCCGCTGAAATGCTGCTGGCCATCAGTGGTCAGCGCAGCCACGGCCAATTCATCAGCGAGCTGTTCACCGAATCTGCCGAAGCGCTCAGTTCGCTTCGTCAGGCAGTGGAGCAGGCGCACCCGTTCACGAAACGTGAAGCGATGCTGACCGCATTGACCGGCCAGACGTTGACGGTCGACTACGCTGTCACGCCGATTCTTTCCCAGGCCGAGACCATGCTGCTGCTGGAAGTCCACCCCCGTGATCGCTTGCTGCGGATCACCAAGGAAGAGGCTCAGCTGTCCAAGCAGGAGACCACCAAAATGCTGGTGCGTGGCCTGGCCCATGAAATCAAGAACCCCCTTGGCGGGATTCGCGGCGCCGCGCAGTTGCTGGCACGCGAGCTGCCGGAGGAGAGCCTCAAGGACTACACCAACGTCATCATCGAAGAAGCCGACCGCCTGCGTAATCTGGTCGATCGCATGCTGGGCTCGAACAAGCTGCCGATGCTGGCGATGACCAACGTGCATGAAGTGCTCGAGCGCGTGTGCAGCCTGGTCGAAGCCGAAAGCCAGGGATGCATCACCATCGTGCGCGACTACGACCCGAGCATTCCCGATGTGCTGATTGACCGCGAGCAGATGATTCAGGCCGTGCTCAATATCGTGCGCAACGCCATGCAGGCCATCAGCAGCCAGAACGAGCTGCGTCTGGGCCGCATCAGCCTGCGCACCCGCGCCATGCGCCAGTTCACCATCGGCCATGTGCGCCATCGTCTGGTCAGCAAGATCGAAATCATCGACAACGGCCCCGGCATTCCGCCGGAGCTGCAAGAAACCATTTTTTACCCCATGGTCAGCGGCCGCCCGGATGGCACCGGGCTGGGCCTTGCCATTACCCAGAACATCATCAGTCAGCACCAGGGGCTGATCGAGTGTGATAGCCACCCTGGCCATACAACATTCTCGATCTTCCTGCCGCTGGAACAAGGAGCAGCGTCGACATGAGCCGTAGTGAAACTGTCTGGATCGTCGATGACGACCGTTCCATCCGCTGGGTACTGGAGAAAGCCCTGCAGCAAGAGGGCATGACCACGCAGAGTTTCGACAGCGCCGATGGCGTGATGAGCCGCCTGGCCCGTCAGCAACCGGACGTGATCATTTCCGACATCCGCATGCCCGGCGCCAGCGGCCTGGACTTGCTGGCGCGCATTCGCGAACAGCATCCACGCCTGCCGGTCATCATCATGACCGCTCACTCGGACCTCGACAGCGCCGTGGCGTCCTATCAGGGCGGTGCGTTCGAGTACCTGCCCAAGCCGTTCGACGTTGACGAAGCCGTTTCGCTGGTCAAACGCGCCAATCAGCACGCTCAGGAGCAGCAGGGCCTGGCCGTTCCGCCAACCTTGACCCGCACCCCGGAAATAATCGGCGAAGCGCCGGCGATGCAGGAGGTGTTTCGCGCCATCGGCCGTTTGAGCCACTCCAACATCACCGTGCTGATCAACGGCGAGTCCGGGACCGGTAAAGAGCTGGTTGCCCACGCCCTGCACCGCCACAGCCCACGCTCGGCTTCGCCGTTCATTGCGCTGAACATGGCAGCGATTCCGAAAGACTTGATGGAGTCCGAGCTGTTCGGCCACGAAAAAGGCGCGTTCACCGGCGCGGCGAACCTGCGTCGTGGGCGTTTCGAGCAAGCCGACGGCGGCACCCTGTTTCTCGATGAAATCGGCGACATGCCAGCCGATACCCAGACCCGACTGCTGCGCGTATTGGCTGACGGCGAGTTCTACCGGGTGGGCGGCCACGTGCCGGTCAAAGTCGACGTGCGCATCATTGCGGCGACCCACCAGAATCTGGAAACCCTGGTCCAGGCCGGCAAGTTCCGCGAGGACTTGTTCCACCGCCTGAACGTGATCCGCATCCATATTCCGCGCATGTCCGATCGTCGCGAAGACATCCCGACGCTGGCACGCCACTTCCTCAGCCGCGCTGCGCAGGAACTGGCTGTTGAGCCCAAGCTGCTGAAGGCGGAAACCGAGGAATACCTCAAGCACCTGCCGTGGCCGGGCAACGTCCGTCAGCTGGAAAACACCTGTCGCTGGATCACGGTAATGGCGTCGGGCCGCGAAGTGCATGTCAGCGATCTGCCACCTGAACTGCTGAGTCTGCCCCAGGACGCTGCCCCGGTGACCAACTGGGAACAAGCGCTGCGCCAATGGGCCGATCAGGCACTGGCCCGGGGTCAGTCCAGCCTGCTGGACAGTGCCGTGCCGACGTTCGAACGCATCATGATCGAGACCGCGCTCAAGCACACCGCCGGCCGTCGTCGCGACGCCGCCGTGCTGCTGGGCTGGGGCCGCAATACCTTGACCCGCAAGATCAAGGAGTTGGGCATGAAGATCGATGGCGGGGATGACGACGAGGGTGACGAGGGCTAAGCCCTGCGATAGGCAGCAGCGCCTGCCTGCGATGGCGTCAGTTGAAAGACGGATTCGCCGCAGGCAGGACGCCATCGCGGGCAAGAGCGCCCACGATGGCTGCGGGTTTACTCAGCCGAAGATGGCTTCTCCCACAGATTAATCCCGCCTTCCACCGCAAACCGGTCGATCTCGGCCAGTTCTTCCTGACTGAACTCAAGATTGTCGAGGGCGCCGACGTTCTCGATGATCTGCTCCGGACGGCTTGCGCCGATCAGTGCGGACGTGACGCGAGGATCGCGCAGTGTCCAGGCCAGTGCCATCTGCGCCAGGCTCTGACCGCGACGCTTGGCGATCTCGTTCAGCGCGCGCACGTGCTCGATGTTCTGCTCCGACAAATGCCCCGCCTGTAGCGACCCGCCACCGGGACGGTTGACCCGTGCGTCTTTTGGAATGCCGTTCAGGTATTTGTCCGACAGCAGCCCCTGGGCCAGCGCGGTGAATGCAATGACGCCCGAGCCGAGTTCTTCGGTGGTGTCCAGCAGGTCTTTTTCCACCCAGCGATTGAGCAGGTTATAGGCCGGCTGATGAATCAGCAGCGGCACTTTCCACTCTTTCAGCAGGCCTGCGATTTCGCGGGTTTTGGCGCCCGAATACGACGAAATCCCGATATACAGTGCTTTGCCCTGCTGCACAGCGGTGGCCAGTGCGCTCGCGGTTTCTTCCAGCGGGGTATCAGGGTCGAAGCGGTGGGAATAGAAAATATCGACGTAGTCCAGGCCCATGCGCTGCAGGCTCTGGTCGAGGCTGGCGAGCACGTATTTGCGCGATCCGCCGCCCTGACCGTAAGGCCCTGGCCACATGTCCCAGCCGGCTTTGCTGGAGATAATCAGTTCGTCGCGGTATTGCTTGAAGTCTTCCTTGAGCAGGCGACCGAAGTTGATTTCGGCACTGCCGTACGGCGGGCCATAGTTATTGGCGAGGTCGAAGTGGTTGATACCCAGATCGAAGGCCGTGCGCAGCATCGCACGCTGGGTGTCGATCGGCGTGCTGTCACCAAAGTTGTGCCACAGACCCATGGAGAGCGCTGGCAGCACCAGGCCACTGCGGCCTACGCGACGATAGGGAATGCGTTCATAACGGTTTTCGGCAGCGATGTAAGTCATCCAGTCCTCTCTTTCTTGTATGGAAGTCAGTCACAAAACGAACCTGCGAGATTACTCGGATTTCTCTGCGGCGAGGGGGTTCAAGAGAGTGGACGAACGCTACGCTCCAGCGCTGAAGGAAAGCGACGGCCATTGCATTGTTCGCTGCAGCAGAACAATGAAGGCGTTTCTGCGGCGTTTATCAGCGCGGTCTGCCATGTGAAGCTGCACTCACTTTCAAATGAATCGGAGCCTCACCATGACGCAGTCCACTCCACACATCCCCCGTCCGGTCGCCATCGTCACCGGCGCCTCCCGTGGTATCGGCGCGGAAATCGCCCGGCGCTTGAGCCACGATGGTTTCGCGGTGGTCGTGAATTACGCCAGCAGCGCGGCAGAAGCGGACGCCCTGGTTGCGCAGCTCAACGACGAGGGCGGTCAGGCCATCGCGATCAAAGCCGACGTTGCCAAGGCTGACGAGGTCCACGAACTGTTCGAGCAAACGGAAGCGAAGCTGGGCAAGGTCAATGTGCTGGTCAATAACGCCGGCGTCATGAAGGCACTGCCGCTGGCAGACACCAGCGATGAGCAATTCGATCAGGCGTTCAACATCAACACCCGAGGCACCTTCAACACGTTGCGCGAGGCCAGCGCGCGGATGAACGACGGCGGTCGCATCATCAACTTCTCCACCACTGCGCTGGCGCTGAACCTGCCGGGCTATGCCATCTATAACGCGACCAAGGCGGCCGTCGAAGCCTTCACCCATGTATTTGCCAAGGAGCTGCGCGGGCGGAATATCACGGTGAATGCCGTCGCGCCGGGGCCGGTGGCGACCGAGCTGTTCCTGCAAGGCAAAACCGAAGAGCAAATCCAGCAATTTGCCAACATGCCGCCGTTGCAGCGCCTGGGGCAGCCGGAAGATATCGCCAGCGTCGTGTCCTTTCTGGCCGGCCCGGATTCAGGCTGGGTGAATGGGCAGGTGCTGCGGGCCAATGGTGGCTTGGCTTAGGTAGAAATCGAAGGTGTAAAAGCAAGCGTGCCCGCAAGGGCGTCGTGTCCGTCCCCGGTGGGGTGACTGACACGACGCCCTTGCGGGCACGTGTTTTTTCTACAAAAGAAAGAGTCTTAACGCACCAGGTGCAGGAACTGCAGGTGGCGCTCGTACTGGTCGAGGATGTCGTTGATGACCTGTTCCTTGGTGTAGCCCACCAGGTCGTAGTCCTGACTGCCCTCGCTCAAGTGCACTTCGGCGCGGTAATAACGGCGGTTGTTCAGCTGTTTGGAGCCCATGCCGCCGCGTGCGAAGGACGGTGTGAAATAGCCACGCATGGTCACCTGGTACACAAACGGACGCTCTTCACCGTGGCCGATTTCCAGGCCCACCGTGTCGTTGGCCGGATCCGGCTGAGTCACGACGGTCAGGCCCTTCTCGACGAACACTGCCGTCACTTCTTCAATCGCCGGGCGTACGGTCTGGTCGAGGAAGCGGTAAACCTCATCACGGGACGGGAACGCCACGGCCTGAGTCAGACGCTGACGCCAGCCACCACGCCGGGATCCGGAGACCGGTGCCAGTGAATACAGCTGGGCGATCTGGCGCTGGGACTCCATGTAGAACGCCTTGTGCAGCCCCCACATCATCAGCAGCAGAATCAGCGAGAACGGCAACGAAGTCAGTACCACCGCCGACTTCAGCGCATCGATGCTGCCCGAGAACAGCAAGCCGCTGGTGATCAGCGCCGTCATCACGCCCCAGAACACACGCAGCCATTTCGGGCCATCTTCGTCCGGGCTGCCGCCTTTGGCAGAAAGCGTCGACAGCACCACGGTGCCGGAGTCGGCCGAAGTCACGAAGAACACGAAGCTGATGAACACCGTCACGGCAATGACCGTCCGGCTCCATGGGTACGTCTGCAGCATCAGGTAAAGGGTCATCGACGGATCGTCGATAGCCGATTGGCCCAACGCAGCCATGCCGTGGTTCAGCACCAGGTCGATGGCGCTGTTACCGAAAATCGACATCCACGCGAGGGTGAAGCCCAGCGGGATCAGCAGCACGCCGCAGACGAATTCACGAATGGTGCGACCACGGGAGATACGCGCGATGAACAGACCCACGAACGGCGACCAGGCAATCCACCACGCCCAATAGAACACGGTCCAGCCACCCAGCCAGTCGCTCGGGCCATCGTACGCATAGACGTCGAAGCTCTTGACCGGCAACGCGCCGAGGTAATCGCCGATGTTCTGCACCAGCGTATTGAGCAGGTGCTGAGTGGGTCCGGCAAACAACACGAACAGCAGCAGCGCGCAGGCCAGCAGCATGTTGATGTCGGACATGACCCGCACGCCCTTGTCGACGCCCGCAATGGCTACGAGGATTGCCGCGCCCATCATCAGAGTGATTAAACCGACCTGAATCCATTGGGTGTGCGGCACGTTGAACAGGTAGTCGAGCCCTGAATTCAGGTGCAGTACACCAAACCCCATGTCAGCACCGAGGCCGAAGATGGTGGCGATGATGCCGAAACCGTCGACTGCGTAACCGATCGGGCCGTTGATGCGCTTGCCGATCAACGGATACAGCGCCGAACGCAACGCCAGCGGCAGGTTATGGCGATAGGCGAAGTAGGCCAGCGCCATACCGACGAAGGCGAAAACGCCCCACCCATGCAGGCCCCAATGCAGAAACAGCAGCTGCATGGCCTGACGTGCCGATTGGGTGGTCCCGCCCTCACCCTGGGGCGGCTGCAGCATGTGGGTCAGCGGCTCGGACACGCAGAAGAAGAACAGCGTGATGCTGATCCCGGCGGCGAACAGCATGCCGGCCCAGGACAGATAGCTGAATTCGGGCTCGTCGTGGTCGGCGCCGAGCTTGATCTTGCCGTAGCCGGACAGCGCAGTGACCACAACGAACAGCAGATACAGGGTCATGGCCAGCATGTAGTACCAGCCAACGGTGTTGGCGGCCCAGTTCTGCGCGGCGAGCAACCAGGCCCCTGAGGCTTCCGGGAAGCCGATCACGACCAGTCCGAAGATGAGGATGAAGCTGGCAGCGAAGTAGAAAACAGGGCCGTTCATGCGAACAGGCGAGCTGTTCGAAGCGCTTGAATTATTCATATGAATACCGCCGCGCGGGCGAGGGGATCGATCATGCAACGTAGATGCGGCAAAGGTAGGCCTCCTGAGATCAGCGGGCAGCGAACCACCGGTTTAACTTGATTGAACGTTCAATTAAAGCACGAATAGACGGCCGGAGACTAATGCACGGTGGCGTGACGCTTAATCAGGCGAGGGTAGGACGGACGACGAAAGCCTTTCGTTCCGTGGGTTCGGTAGGGTTTTCAATGCGCTGGAAAATTATGGAGGCTTGGCGGTATGGCGACCGACGCCTTCCCGGCTAAAGCCGGTCCTACAAAAGCTATGCGGTCAATTAGTAGGACCGGCTTCAGCCGGGAAGAGGCCAGTGTGCTCACCCGAAGATTTGCGACATAACGACTGACGCCTTCCCGGCTAAAGCCGGTCCTACAAGAGCTATGCGGTCAATTAGTGGGGCCGGCTTCAGCCGGGAAGAGGCCAGTGTGCTCACCCTGAAATTTGCGATATGACGGGCTACTTCGGACAGCCATCCTCATGCTGCAGGCTCGCCTGATTGACGTTACTGCCCGCCGGGACGCCGCGCGTGAGCCACACGTTGCCGCCGATGGTCGAGCCCTTGCCGATGGTGATGCGCCCCAGAATCGTGGCGCCGGCATAGATCACTACATCGTCTTCGACGATCGGGTGACGGGCATGGCCCTTGAGCAATTGGCCGTCTTCATCGGAGGGGAAGCGTTTGGCACCGAGGGTAACGGCCTGATAGATGCGCACGCGCTCGCCGATGATCGCGGTCTCGCCGATGACCACGCCGGTCCCGTGATCGATAAAGAAGCTCGGGCCGATCTGCGCACCGGGATGGATATCGATGCCCGTGGCGGAATGGGCCAGTTCGGCGCTGATGCGCGCCAGCAGGGGCAAACCGTTGTGGTACAGATGATGGGCCAGACGATGGTGAATCACCGCCAAAATGCCCGGGTAGCACAACAACACCTCATCAACACTGCGCGCGGCAGGGTCACCGTGGTACGCCGCCAGCACGTCGGTGTCGAGGACGCGGCGAATCGTCGGCAGTGCGCTGGCGAAATCCTGAATCAGCCGTTCCGCATGCACATCCGCGCAGCTGGCATCCTGGCCTTTCTGGCGGGCGGCGTAGCGCAGTTCGAGCCGCGCCTGATCGAGCAGCGAATTCAATGCCACGTCGAGGGTGTAGCCGACGTAGAAGTCCTCGCTCTCTTCGCGCAGGTCCACCGGCCCCAGCCGCATTGGAAACAGCGCGCCGCAGAGCGCATCGAGAATGTCGCGCATGGCCTCGCGGGAAGGCAGCTCGCGGCCGCCCTTCTCCCCGCTGATTCGGCCGTTGCTGGTACGCCAGTCATCACGCGCGGCGCGCAATTCGCCCACAATCCGCTGCAGTTGCCAGTGGCCGGTCACGCCCTCGGCGCAGGATTCCGGGGACAGGTCGGGAATAGTGCTCACGCAGATTTCTCCTCAATTCAACGGCCAGTCAGGCTGTAACGGCCGAAGTGGAATCACTCTACGACATCCCTTCGCGGCAAAAAAATAACTATTTTCGTGGGGCTTCTGTGCAGGGGATGGAGGACGCCGGGCGGTTGCCCTGTGGGAAACGTCTGCCTATAGTCCTGCGACTCAATTGCAGACCTGTCGACGCCACCATGATCAAACAACAGCTCGCCCGTTTTAATCGTCTGGAATTGCTCGGCGGTCCGACGCCCTTTGAAAAGCTCGAACGCCTTTCGAACTGGGCCGGGCGCGACATTTACGTGAAACGCGACGACATCACCCCGCTGGCCATGGGCGGCAACAAGCTGCGCAAGCTGGAATACCTCGCGGCCGATGCCCTGGCTCAGGGCTGTGACACGCTGATCACTGCGGGCGCCATTCAGTCCAACCACGTGCGTCAGACGGCTGCCCTCGCCGCCCGCCTCGGCCTGGGTTGTGTGGCGCTGCTGGAAAACCCGATTGCAACCGACGACAGCAATTACCTGGGCAACGGCAATCGCCTGCTGCTGGATTTGTTCGATACCAAGGTCGAATTGGTCGAGAACCTCGACAACGCCGACGACCAGTTACAAGCCCTGGCCAGCCGACTTCGCCTCAGCGGCAAGAGGCCCTATCTGGTGCCAATCGGCGGTTCGAATGCCCTCGGCGCGCTGGGTTATGTGCAGGCCGGTTTTGAGCTGGCCGAGCAGATCAAGCAAAGCGGCCTGTCATTCGCGGCCGTCGTGCTCGCGTCGGGCAGTGCCGGCACCCACAGCGGCCTGGCGTTGGCGCTGGCGGAAGAACTGCCTGAGCTTCCGGTGATAGGCGTGACCGTATCGCGTCCGGAAGAAACCCAGGCGCCCAAGGTTCAGCGCCTGGCCGAGCAAACCGTCGAACTGCTGGGCGAATCATTGCCCGCCGCATTCAAGGTGCAGCTGTGGGATGAATACTTCGGCCCACGGTACGGCGAGCCGAATGCCGGGACGTTGGCGGCAATCCGGCTGGTGGCCAGCCATGAAGGGCTGTTGCTGGATCCGGTTTACACCGGCAAAGCCATGGCTGGACTGCTCGACGGCATTGGCCGGCAGCGCTTCGAAGACGGCCCGATCGTCTTTCTCCACACCGGCGGCGCGCCAGCTTTGTTTGCGTATCAAGACGTCTTTTCGGCGGGATAGGGCCTTCGTCCCGCTGCCACGCAAACCGTCGCGTGAACGCCATATTCCAGAAACTGATAACCGATCCGCTTTTTATTATTTTTCATCGTTGGGCTCGAGTCTTATGATCGCCGCCAGCCGGCGTGCAGAGCGTTGCAGGCGACTGAAAAAGCTGGATAAACGCGTGATGCCAACGTAGCTTCGTCGGGTCTGATACTTGCCTGACATTCCAATTAAAACAGGGGACTTTCATGAACATGTCTGCAATCCGCCGCACCTTTCTGTTGTCGGCCTTTAGCCTGGTGCTGGGCACGGGTCTGGTCAGCCAGGCTGTCGCTGGCGATCAACTGGCAACCATCAAAAAGAACGGAACCCTTAATGTCGGCCTGGAAGGCACTTATCCCCCGTTCAGCTTCGTGGGTGAAGACGGCAAGCTGACCGGTTTCGAAGTGGAGTTCTCCGAAGCACTGGCCAAGGAACTGGGCGTCAAGGTCAAGCTGCAAGCCACGCCGTGGGCCGGCATTCTGGCGGCATTGGAGTCCAAGCGTCTGGATGTCGTGGTCAATCAGGTGACCATCTCCGACGAGCGTAAAAAGAAGTACGACTTCTCCGAACCCTACACCGTGTCGGGCATTCAAGCGCTGGTGCAGACCAAAGACGTCGGCGTGATCAAAACGGCCGCAGACCTGAAAGGCAAGAAAGTGGGCGTCGGCCTGGGCACCAACTACGAAGAATGGCTGAAAGCCAACGTGCCTGATGCCATCGTCAAAACCTACGACGATGATCCGACCAAATACCAGGACCTGCGTGTCGGCCGTATCGACGCCATCCTCGTCGACCGTCTCGCTGCGCTGGAACTGGTCGCCAAGACCAAGGACAAGCTGGCCGTTTCCGGCGAACCGTTCTCCCGTCAGGAATCCGGTATCGCACTGCGCAAGGGCGAGCCTGAACTGCTGGACGCGATCAACAAGGCCATCGACAAGCTGCGCGCCGACGGCACCCTCGCCAAGCTGTCGGACAAGTACTTCAAGGCTGACGTGACCAAATGATTCCAGAGAGCCTTCAGCTCGCGCTGGACTCCGCGCCCTTCCTGCTCAAGGGCGCGTATTACACGGTGGGCTTGAGCCTGGGGTCGATGTTTTTCGGATTGGTGCTGGGCTTCGGCCTGGCACTGATGCGTTTGTCGAAGATCTGGGTCATCAGCGCCGTCGCCAGGGTTTACGTGTCGTTCTTCCGTGGCACGCCGCTGCTCGTCCAGCTGTTCATGATCTATTACGGCTTGCCGGACCTGGGCATTGAACTGGATGCGATCACCGCAGCGCTGATCGGCCTGTCGCTGAACATGGCCGCGTATGCCTGCGAAATCCTTCGGGCCGCGATCGGTTCGGTGGACCGAGGGCAGTGGGAAGCCGCTGCGAGCATTGGTATGACGCGCGCCCAGACCATGCGCCGCGCCATCCTGCCGCAAGCTGCACGCACCGCGTTGCCGCCCTTGGGCAACAGCTTTATTTCACTGGTCAAGGACACGGCGATGGCCGCCACCATTCAGGTGCCGGAAGTGTTCCGCCAGGCGCAGCTGATCTCTTCGCGGACGCTGGAAATTTTCACCATGTATTTCACCGTTGCGGTGATCTATTGGGTGCTGTGCAGCATCCTGGCGCATTTTCAAAATCGCCTGGAAGCACGGGCCAACCGCCACGATGTGGAGTCCTGAGGCATGATCACGGTTGAAAAACTGACCAAGCAATTCAAGGGCAACGAAGTGCTCAAGGGCATTGACCTGACGGTCGAGCCGGGCGAAGTGGTAGCGATCATCGGCCCTAGCGGTTCGGGTAAAACGACGCTGCTGCGCTGCCTGAATCTGCTGGAAGTGCCTACGAGCGGCAGCATTGTCGTGGGCGACATCAAAGTCGATTTGAGCCGCCCGTTGAGCCAGCAGCAGGGTCTTATCCGGCAACTGCGCCAGCATGTCGGGTTCGTCTTTCAGAACTTCAATCTGTTCCCCCACCGCACCGCGCTGGAAAACGTCATCGAAGGCCCTACTGTGGTCAAGAAGATGCCGCGCGAACAGGCCATCGAGCTGGGCCGCACGCTGCTGGCGAAGGTCGGCCTCGCGGGTAAAGAAGACGCTTATCCGCGTCGGTTGTCCGGTGGTCAACAACAGCGGGTGGCGATTGCCCGGGCGCTGGCCATGGAGCCGGAGGTCATTCTGTTTGATGAACCGACGTCGGCGCTCGATCCCGAGCTGGTGGGCGAGGTGCTGAATACCATTCACGCTCTCGCCCTGGAGAAACGCACAATGGTGATCGTGACCCACGAGATGAGCTTCGCGCGGGACGTCGCCAACCGGGTGATCTTCATCGACAAGGGCGTCATCGTTGAACAGGGCGAAGCGAAAGAGCTGTTCGCCAACCCCAAAGAAGAACGCACAAGGCAGTTTCTTGAGCGCAGCAGGAATTAGTCCGACACGTTATGTGTTTAAAACGGCGCCAATAGGCGCCGTTTTCTTTGTCGTTCATATTTAGAAAAGCGTTGACCCACTAAAAGTCCTACTATTTCAACGCCGGCTAGCCGTCATCAATCTATCTGTTTTTTCAATACGAACAGCGCTCACTGTCTCTACTTCCCCGCAACGTTGATTGACCATTTCCTCGCCCACAAATAACTGTCGCTGACACTTTTCATTAGCCTGCTGACTGCGGAATACGGCGCGCCCGGCGGCTCAGGTAGGACCACAGTCGCACCCCCCTCCCCATAAGCAACGCTCAACTGTAGGAAAATTCTGCATTTGCGTTACACACACTTTAAAAACTTAATTACCGTTGACACAAACACCGCAACACAATTAGCTGAAATTGCTCTCGGCTTATTCTTTTTCCAGAACAGCAACCCACTAATTACCACCGTTTGTAATGTTTGCCATGTCTATGCATCCCGGCGTGTACTAGTGCCAGTCGTTTTCACGCTGCAGTTGCAATGAATTAATCACCTGACTTGCCTTGATCCAGGCACGCATTCGAAGAGTATTAAAAGATGATCCGTATCCCTGTAATGACTCAGTCTTTCAAGTTGATGGCGCCGTATCTTCCGCAGTCGAACAAGCATGGGATTGGCGCCCTGGCGGCGGCCGATCTGCGAGTGCACATCGACCCCTGGCCAGAGATGGACTGCGGTGATTTGATCGAATTGTTTTGGGGAGGCTGTTATGCCGCCTCAAAACTTTTATCGGAGTCCGACATCGGGCATACATCCGTCCTACATGTACCCGAAAGTTTTCTTCGAAGTGGAAAAGTGAAAACCTACTATCGCGTTACCAAAATTGGCAGCGAACCCATTAAATCTCCCGGCGCCAAGCTATGGGTCAAACTGGAGATTCCCGGCGGTCAATTGGTCAGCGGCGAGGGCGATGAGAATCAGGGACTGGCACCGGTGACGTTCGCCGAGTCGGTCATGCAGGACGGTTTGACTGCGCGCCACTTCGATGAGGGCGTACAGCTCACCCTCGACGCTTATCCCAACATGGATGCCTACGATGAAATCACCCTTCGCTGGGGCGACATGCGTCTGGATCTGCCAGCGCTCACCCAAGAAGACGTCGGCCTGCCCATCGTGGTTGAAGTACCAGCAGAATTGGTGCGCGAGGCGGGCGATGATCCGCACCTGGAGGTGAGCTATTGCGTGATTGACCGCGTCGGCAATAACTCGCGCTGGGCACCGGCGCGATTGATCAAGGTATCGACCGACATGACCGATGAGGTCGGAGCTTGATATCGACCCCGCTCAAGACGCTGTCGCGGCGCACCCTCGGCGCGCCGCGATACGTCTGCCGCCTGGCGTGCTGCAATCGTGAACGGCGCCACGGATCAGCCACAGAGAAGAAACCTCCCACATCATCTCCATCAGCGTCCTACAGCTTCCCCCTGGATACGCGGGAACGGGCTGCTAGCCTGCGGTGAAACCCCTCACAAGGTGTTCGCCATGCCCTTCAGACATTTGGTCAAGTACATGATTCTGGCGCTGGCCTTCGGTTCATGCCTGACCTACACGCAAGCCACGGCGCTGGCGACAGCAGCCGCCATTTCGCCTTCTATGCTTATTCCTAAATGTGAGTTTATTTAATGTTTATACACGCTTAGGGTATATGCACCGGACCACCGGACCATCGTCAATTTTCCCGCCGCTATCGCGGTATTGATTCGAGGTTCGAATGGTCAAGCACAACGACCCCAGTGCTCGCGCTCGTGAAGGTCACCACCATGACTGATCTGAACGCCCTTTCTGTCCAGCACACCCTGGACGTAGCTCCTCCCCTGCTCCCTGCCAACGTACTGCGCAACGACGCCGATGCCCTTGCCGCGGCCCATGAACTGGCCGCGATCGTGCGCCCGAATGCCGCCACGCGAGACCGCGAGCGGCAACTGCCCTGGTCAGAAATCGAGCTGTTCAGCCGCAGTGGCCTGGGCAGCATCTCGGTACCGCGCGCATACGGTGGGCCGCAGGTATCGTTCGTGACCGTGGCCGAGGTCTTCGCCATCCTCTCGGCGGCTGACCCTGCCGTGGGCCAGATTCCGCAAAACCACTTCGGGATTCTCAACTCGCTGATCGGCAGCGCCACCGAGGCGCAGAAAGAAACCCTGTTCGCCAGCGTGCTCGGCGGCGCACGCATCGGCAACGGCGGCCCCGAACGCGGGACCAAAAACACCCTCGACGTCAGAACGCGAATAACTGCGGACGGTGATCAGTTTTTGCTCAATGGCCGCAAGTTCTACTCGACCGGCGCGCTGTTCGCTCACTGGGTGGCGGTCAAGGCCATCAATGACGACGGCAAACAGGTGCTGGTGTTCGTGCCTCGCGGGACGCCGGGGCTGCACATCATCGACGACTGGTCCGGCTTCGGTCAGCGCACCACCGCCAGCGGCAGCGTGCTGCTGGAAAACGTGCGCGTGAGTGGCGAACTGGTTGTTGATAACTGGAAGCTGGGCCTGTCTCCGAACATTCAGGGCGCGGTCTCGCAACTGATTCAGGCCGCCATCGATGCGGGCATTGCCCGGGAAGCCATCGACGAAAGCATTCGTTTTGTGCGCGAGCGTTCGCGGCCGTGGATCGACGCCAATGTCGAGCGCGCCGGTGACGATCCGTATGTGATCGCTGACATCGGCAAGCTGAAACTCGAGCTGCACGCCGCCGAAGCGCTGCTGCGCAAGGCCGGCCGTGCGCTGGATGGCATCGCCGCCGAACCCATCGACGAACAATCAGCGGCGCGGGCGTCCATCGTGGTCGCCGAAGCCAAGGTACTGACCACGCAAATCGCCCTGCAGGCCAGCGAAAAGCTGTTCGAGCTGTCGGGCAGTCGCGCGACGCTGGCCGAATTCAATCTTGATCGTCACTGGCGCAACGCGCGGGTTCACACCCTCCACGACCCGGTGCGCTGGAAGGTCCACGCCGTCGGCGCCTGGCACCTGAACGGCGCCCTGCCCGCCCGTCACTCCTGGATATAACCAGACCACTGGAAGCACACCTATGAGCCTTCAAACCTTGCCGCGTGAAACGCAGGCGACCGCCGTGACCGCGATCATTCGTGACGACGCCGAGGCGCTGCGTATCGCCCGCACGCTGGCGGAAGATTTCAAACAACAGAGCGCCACCCGTGATCGTGAACGGCGCCTGCCCCATCAGGAACTGGAAGCGTTTTCCCGCTCGGGACTGTGGGGCATCAGCGTGCCAAAGGCCTTTGGCGGCGCTGGCGTGTCCAATGTCACCCTGGCCGAGGTCATTCGGATCATCTCTGCCGCCGACGCCTCTCTGGGGCAAATTCCACAGAACCACTTTTACGCGCTGGAAGTGCTGCGCGTGAATGGCAGCCCGGCGCAGCAGGCGCGTCTGTACGCCGAGGTCCTCGCCGGTCAGCGCTTCGGTAACGCGCTGGCTGAACTGGGTACCAAAACCGCCCACGACCGCACCACCCGACTGAGCCGCGACGGCAACGGCTGGCGCATCAACGGCCGCAAGTTCTACGCCACCGGCGCGCTTTACGCCCAACGCATACCGACCTCGGTGGTCGATGAAAACGGCGTGCAGCAGCTGGCATTCGTGCCAGCCAACGCAACGGGGCTGAGCGTGATCGATGACTGGAGCGGCTTCGGCCAGCGCACCACGGGCAGCGGCTCGGTGGTGTTCGATAACGTGTACGTTGACGCCGACGACGTGGTGCCGTTTCAGACCGCCTTCGAGCGCCCGACCACCGTCGGCCCTCTCGCACAAATCCTCCATGCGGCCATCGACACCGGCATCGCCCGCGCGGCCTTTGAAGACGCGCTGCATTTCGTGCGCACCCGCACGCGGCCCTGGATCGACTCTGGCATCGAAAAAGCCGTCGATGACCCGCTGACGCTGCACAGCTTTGGCAAGCTCGGCATTCGCCTGCACGCCGCCGAAGCCCTGCTCGAACGTTCGGGGGAATTCCTGGATCGAGCCCAGGCCGAGACCACGCCAGAGAATCTGGCCCAGGCATCGATTGCGGTCGCGGAGGCGCGGGCGATCAGCACTGAAATCTCATTGGAAGCCGGCAGCACCTTGTTCGAACTCGCCGGTTCCCAGGCCACGCTGGCAGAGCACGGCCTTGACCGGCACTGGCGCAACGCGCGAGTCCACACGTTGCACGACCCGGTGCGCTGGAAGTATCACGCCATCGGCAACTACTACCTCAATGACGTCAACCCGCCACGCCGGGGGACGATTTGATGAGCAAGAAAAAGATTTTGCTCAACGCGTTCAACATGAACTGCATCGGCCACATCAACCACGGTTTCTGGACACACCCCCGGGACACGTCGACCCAGTACAAGACCCTGGAATACTGGACAGAGCTGGCGCAGTTGCTTGAGCGCGGGCTGTTCGACGGGTTGTTCATCGCGGACATCGTCGGGGTCTATGACGTCTACCAGAAGTCGGTGGATGTAACCCTGAAGGAATCGATCCAGTTGCCGGTGAATGATCCGCTGCTGCTGGTATCGGCCATGGCCGCGGTCACCAAAAACCTCGGCTTCGGCCTGACCGCCAACCTCACCTACGAGGCGCCGTATCTGTTCGCCCGGCGCATGTCGACGCTGGATCACCTGACGCGCGGCCGCGTGGGCTGGAACATCGTCACCGGGTATCTGGACAGCGCCGCGCGCGCGATGGGCCTGACCGAGCAAATCGAACACGACCGCCGCTACGACCAGGCCGATGAATACCTGGAGGTGTTGTACAAGCTGTGGGAAGGCAGTTGGGAGGACGACGCAGTCATCGAGGACCGTCAGGCGCGCATCTACGCCCAGCCGGAAAAAGTCCATTACGTGCGGCACAGCGGCGAGTTCTATCAGGTTGAGGGTTATCACCTGTGCGAGCCGTCGCCGCAGCGCACGCCGGTGCTGTTTCAGGCTGGGAGTTCCGAGCGGGGTTTGCAGTTTGCCGGCAGCAACGCCGAGTGCGTGTTCATCAGCGCGCAGAACAAACCCGCGACCCGCGAGCAGGTCGACAAGGTCCGCGCCAGTGCCGTGGCGGCCGGGCGCAACCCCGATGACATCAAAGTGTTCATGGGCCTCAACGTCATCGTTGGCCCCACCGAAGAAGCGGCGCGAGCCAAGTACGCGGAGTACCTGAACTACGCCAGCGCGGAGGCCGGGCTCGCGCATTTTGCTGCGTCCACCGGCATCGACTTCGCCGACTACGAGCTCGACGAGCCGATCCAGCACGTGAAAGGCAACGCCATTCAGTCAGCCACGAAGATCCTCAAGAACAACGACTGGACCCGCCAAAAGCTGCTCGATCAACACGCCCTCGGCGGCCGTTACATCACGCTGATCGGCTCGCCCGAGCAGGTCGCCGACGAGCTGGAATCGTGGATCGCCGAAACCGGCCTGGACGGCTTCAACCTGACCCGCATCGTCACCCCGGAGAGCTACGAGGATTTCATCGATCTGGTGATCCCCGAGCTGCAACGGCGCGGCTCATACAAGACCGCATACGAGCACGGCACCTTGCGCGAGAAGCTGTTCGAGGGCGGTGACGCAAAACTGCCTGATCGGCATGCGGGGGCGAGCTACAGGGCAAGATCGCAAGCGTGAGTCAGCGATGCATTTATGTCTGAACTGCCCCCTTCGCGAGCAAGCTCGCTCCCACATGGACCGTGTTGCCTGCGCGACAGCGCGGCGCGTAGGCAGCGGAATGAACTCCCACAAAGGCCGCATTTTTATCCACATGACGTGAGCGACTTTGGTTCCTGTGGGAGCGAGCTTGCTCGCGAAGACGGCTTCACAGACACCCAAGTATTCAAACCAGACCACTGACCCGGATTACCCGCCATGACCAAAACCCTCCTCACCCTCGCGCTGTCCCTGGGCCTGTTTGCCGGCGTCACCCACGCTGCCGATCAACCGCTCAAAGTCGGCACCACGGCGGCGTTCGCCATCCCGCTGGAAGCGGCCGTCGCCGAAGCCGATAAACAAGGCCTGAAGGTCGAGCTGGTGGAATTCACCGACTGGATCGCGCCCAACGTCAGCCTCAACGCTGGCGACATTGACGTGAACTACTTCCAGCACATCCCGTTTCTGGAAAACGCCAAAGCGGCGTCGGGTTTTGATCTGGTGCCGTACGCGCCGGGCATCATCAACAATGTCGGGCTGTATTCGAAGAAGTACAAAAGCTTCGATGAGCTGCCAACCGGCGCCACCGTCGCAATCGCCAATGACCCGATCAATAGCGGACGCGGCCTGCAGCTGCTCGCCAAAGCCGGCTTGATTACCCTAAAACCGGGCGTGGGCTACAAGGCCACCGAAGACGACATCACCGCCAACCCGAAGAAGATCAAGCTGATTCAGGTCGAAGCCGTGCAACTGGTGCGCGCCTATGACGATGCCGATCTGGTGCAGGGCTACCCGGCCTACATTCGTCTGTCGAAGACCTTCGATGCCGGCTCGGCGATTCTGTTCGACGGCCTCGATCACCCGGAGTACGTGATTCAGTTCGTCATCAAACCGGACCATAAGGATGACCCGCGTCTGGCCAAGTTCATCGACATCTACCAACACTCGCCGGTCGTGCGAGCCTCGCTGGATAAGGTCAATGGCTCGCTGTATCAGGTTGGCTGGAAGAACTGATCATGACGGCATCCGCGCAACGCACTTTGGCGCTTGAGGGTGCTGCAGCTCCCCATGCCGCCGAGCAAGCCGAACTGCACCCGCAGAAGCAACACGCCCATGTGCGCTTCATCAATCTGGGCAAGGTCTATCAAGGGCCGCAAGGGCCGGTGCCGGCGCTTACGGGCATCGATCTGGATATCCAGCGCGGTGAGGTTTTCGGCATCATCGGCCGCAGCGGCGCAGGCAAATCGTCGCTGATTCGCACCATCAATCGTCTGGAAAAACCCAGCAGCGGACGCGTGCTGATCGATCAGGTGGACATCGGCGACTTCAACGAAGACACGCTGGTGGCGCTGCGCCGACGCATCGGCATGATCTTTCAGCATTTCAATCTGATGTCGGCCAAGACCGTGTGGCAGAACGTCGAGCTGCCGCTGAAGGTGGCGGGCGTGCCGAAGGCGCAGCGTCAGCGCAAAGTCGCCGAGCTGCTGGCATTGGTGGGGCTGGAAGGCAAGCACACCGCCTATCCCGCGCAATTGTCAGGCGGGCAGAAGCAGCGCGTCGGCATCGCCCGGGCGCTGGTTCACGATCCGGCGATTCTACTGTGCGACGAGGCGACCTCGGCCCTCGATCCGGAAACCACGCAATCGATTCTCGGCCTGCTGCGCGAGATCAATCAGCGCCTGGGCCTGACGATCATTTTGATCACCCACGAGATGGCGGTGATCCGGGAGATCTGTGACCGGGTGGTGGTGCTGGAAAAAGGTGAAGTGGTCGAGCAAGGCCCGGTCTGGCAGGTGTTCGGCAATCCACAACATGAGGTGAGCAAGACGCTGCTGGCGCCGCTGCAACATGCGCTGCCGGAGGATTTGCAGGCGCGCTTGCAGCCGCAGCCATCCGAACAACACGTCAGCGTTGTGCTGGACCTGCAATTCACCGGCAGCGACGGCAAGGAGCCTGATTTGTCGGCACTGTTCAATGCATTTGGCGGGCGGGTGAGCCTGCTGCATGGCGGCGTCGAACGCATTCAGGGGCGTGCGCTGGGTCACCTGCTGCTGGCGGTAAGTCATTCGCCGCTGTCGGCGGACGAATTGCTCAATCGTGCCCGCAAACACGCGCAGCACGCGGAGGTATTGGGTTATGTGGCTTGATCGTCTGTGGCAGGGCGTCATCGACACCTTTCTGATGGTGGGCGTGTCGTCGCTGATTGCGTTGATTCTGGGCATTCCACTGGCGGTGATTCTGGTCACCAGCGGCAAGGGAGGCATTTTTGAGGCGCCCAATGTGAACCGGGTGCTGGGCGCGTTCGTGAATATTTTTCGTTCGGTGCCGTTCCTGATTCTGATGGTCGCGCTGATTCCGTTCACGCGGCTGATCGTCGGCACGACCTACGGCGTGTGGGCGGCGGTGGTGCCGCTGACCATCGCGTCGACGCCATTCTTCGCGCGTATTGCGGAAGTCAGCCTGCGCGAGGTGGACCACGGCCTGATCGAAGCGGCACAAGCGATGGGCTGCCGCCGGTGGCACATCGTCTGGCACGTGCTGTTGCCCGAAGCGCTGCCGGGCATCGTCGGCGGATTTACCATCACCATTGTGACAATGATCAATTCGTCGGCCATGGCCGGTGCCATCGGCGCGGGCGGCCTGGGCGACATCGCTTATCGCTACGGTTATCAGCGGTTTGATACGCAGGTGATGCTCACCGTGATCGTGTTGCTCGTGATCCTGGTAGCGGTGATTCAGTTGGGCGGGGATCGATTGGCATTGCGACTGAACAAGCGCTGATCAAAGGGCGCCTTCCCTGCAGGACTGGCTGAATCCGGTCCCACTATCGGCATGCGTTCATTCAGTAGGACTGGCTTTAGCCGGGAAAGCGTCAGGCGCCACCCTGCAGAATTGATGGCGCTGCCACGGGCCTCTTCCCGGCTGAAGCCGGTCCTACCAACGGCATGCAGTCCCGCCAGGAGATTGCAATTCGGGAGCGGGGTATATTGGCGGCCTTATTCGCCCAGACAACCACCTCATGAAACTTGATCAAACCGACCTCGCCCAGATCACGGCCACTACCCTCGGCAACTACAACGATGTCGCCGAGGGTTTTCGCGAAGGGACCCGCGACCATGATGTGAGCCAGAACATTGATGCGCTGCTGCGCAATATCACAGGCCCGGCGCCGTTTCAGATTCTGGATTTCGGCTGCGGGCCTGGCCGTGATCTGCAGACCTTCACTGCCATGGGCCACATCGCCACTGGCCTGGATGGCTCCGAACGCTTTGCCGAGATGGCCCGCGCCGACAGCGGCTGCGAGGTGCTGCACCAGAACTTCCTGGAACTTGATCTGCCCGCAGAACGCTTCGACGGCATCTTCGCCAACGCCTCGCTGTTCCACGTACCGCGTCAGGAATTGCCTCGGGTGCTGCGTGAGTTGCGCGCCGCACTCAAGCCCGGCGGCGTGCTGTTCAGCTCCAATCCCCGAGGTGACAATCAGGAAGGCTGGAAAGGCGAGCGCTATGGCGCGTTCCATGATCTGGAGTCGTGGAGCGCGTTACTGACCGAGGCCGGGTTTACCGAAGTCGAGCATTACTACCGACCGCCGGGATTACCGAGAGATCAACAGCCATGGCTGGCGAGCGTGTGGCGCAAGGTCTGACCGCTGCAGGTCTCCCGTAGCGAGACTCGGAAAACCTGGCGCATCAGCCGCCCTCGCCTGTTGCGTGATAGACGCTGACCGCTCCGTCAGGCGCAACCGCCGTCACGCTATGCCCTGCATACCGGGTCGTCCCTACCTCACGGGTCCCACCATCGAAGTTCGCCACCAGTCTGGTTCCGTCCGTGAAGGTGGTCTGCTGAACCAGTCGATCAAGCGTCAGCCAACTGAACGCCGTCATTGTCTGGGTACCAAGGCGCTCATGCAGTGGCCGGAAAAACCGGTCCTGACGCTGCATCACCGGCAACCGTTCGCCCAGCGTCGCGCTGCTCAGGTGATACAGCGGCGGCACGTTGTAGAGCAACTGGGCGAGCTCGTTCTCCTGCCTGACATTGACCAGTTTCAGGCTGTCGAAAAGCCAGTGGTGAGTTGTGATGACCGATCCATGGAACACGGTCTGATAGAGCGGCAGGCGGGTCGTCCGATTGAAGTGAATGGTGCGATAAGGCTCCTTGATCGGTACCGGTTTGAAGAACACGTCCGGCTGCTCCGGCGGGTACCAACTGCCCAGATACCAGCGGGAGGACTTGTGCTGGCTGAGCTCCGGATCACCCCATCCGATCACCGGCGTCTGCATGCCGTGGGCGAAAAGGATGCCTTGGGCGGCGACGGCATTGCCGTCCTCGGAACCTGAGGGCAGCGCTCGGGCTTCAGCCACCCACTGCGAAGCACTGACATTAGCGGCGGCGTTTTGCATCTCGGTCATGGCCGCGCCGAGCCGATAGCTGTCGAACAGCATCCCCGTGGCATAGGCATCCAGAAACCAGCTGTTGAAACCGGCAGCGGCCTGGACAGCCGTAACCCGCGCCTCCATTAACGGCCGGACACAACGCGGATCGGTGTAATGCCCGGACTGTTGAAAACCGGCTTTGAACGTTCCGTCCTTCAGCACGATGGCGCATTGACGGTGTGCGTCGCTGCCCAGGTGAGCGGTCACCCAGTCCGGGTTTTCATGGGTCGCCAGAGCCGTTTCGTAGGAGTCATAGGGCGCAATCAGATACCCCGCCTGCACAGCGGCGCGAACGGCTTCGGGATGCCAGAGACCACCCTCCCAACCTTCGCCGAGCCCCAGCCACAGTCGTGGCAAACCAGATGCTTGCAGGCTCTCGATACCCTTGAGGGACAGCGCGCCGCCCCATGTCGACGGGTCATCCGCGAGGGCGCCGGCAAACAGACGGGCGACTTCCCCGTGAAGCTCACCGTAACGCGACGTCAACCGCGACACGTCGGGCTGGGCATCACGTTGCCATGCTTGTCTTGCGACAGAGTTGAACGCCCTGTTGAGACTGCGCAGCAGCGCGACTTGTTGCCAGCGCTGCAATTGTCCCTGGCTGCCACTCAGCAAAACCAGCGCTTCTTTATCCAGCCGGTTGCGCAACTGCACAGCCAGTGGGTCGTCGGACGCAAGTACCTGAGTCAGACGCCCCCAGGACTGAATATCATCAAGGGCCAACAGGTCGTTGCCCCACAGATACAGGTGAGCGGCGCCGAGCAGCTTGCGCCCCTCTGGGGTTTTCTCGAACTTGCTTTCCAGCGTCTGATAGTCGCCATTGTCGATGAGCCACTGCCGGTAACGCCTTGCGCCAGCGAGCGGATCGGCGGCATCCAGCGACAGGCGAAAGGTCATTGGCGTGCTGACATCCAGCGCCGTGAACTCATGTCGGGCGGACAAACCCAGGGCGTCACCTTGGGGATGCAAACGAAGGCGGTTGTTGAATGGATGGGTCAACAGCCAGGTCAGGGTGAATGCGCCGTGGTCCATGCCCCACAGCGGCAGGCTCAAGTCCTGTGTGGTGTTGATCTCGCCCTGGGTCGCAAGAAACTGCTGCCAGACAGTGTTCCCCCGAGGGACATAATGCCCCTCGGCCATCGGCCAGATCAGCGCTTTGCCCATGGCGTCGCCTGGCTGATTCAGGAACTCCAGTACCCCCGTATTCCGGGCCTTGATGGTCAGCAAGAGGTCACGTTGCTGCAGCCGGACTTCGAGATGCCAGGCGCCCTCGTCCCACTGCCACGCGAGGTAGTTCTGCGAAGTCTTGAGCTCACTGACGCGATGCGCCTTGACCCCGCTTGACGCTTGCAAAGCAGATTGCCCGCTCGGCGAGACGCGGACCGCGAGTGTGTGCGGATCAACGTCCACCCGCCAGAAGTCGTTTTCCAACGTTTCAGCCGAACTGCCGAATGGGAGCATCCAGCCCAACAAGAGGCAGACACACAAGCGTACCAAGGGAAAAGACATGTCGAGCCCCGCGAAGCGATTCAGCGGGGCACAGTAAGGCAGGGACCGACGAGTGTCTGTCGGACCGTTCCTAAATCACGACTGGCCTTGCCCCACCTCGCAAATGCTCGCTCAATTGACGGGGGTCCGGGACTGTCATTTCTGACAGTAGCCCCTTCCTGTCCCCGCGCACACACTGGACCCGCGCCATGAGTGCCAACCACGATCCGGTTGCCTGATGAACACAGGCTGCCAATCGCCAATCAGCAAGGGAATGACGATGAGTAATTTATTGGAAAACAGTGACTTCGCATCGGGCGAATTAGAACCCTGGACCATCACCCCCACTGAGGTCACTGGGGAGATCAAGAAAGAGGGGGCGGTTTACTACGTGCAGCTGGCAAAGGCAGCCGGTCTGTCCCAGTCCCTCCCGGAGGGCAATTATAAACCCAGCCAATTTAGTTTTTATGTGCGGGCCGGGGAAATTATAAAGCCCGGCGATTCCATAGTATTCAGTTATGGGGTGCTGATCAGTACGGTCGGGAGCGCCGAGGCGTTTGGTGACATTTCGGTAGCAACCGAGGAGTGGACGGAAGTCACTCTCGAGATGAACCGCAAACCGATCCCTGCCACTACGGTGACCGTGCAGGTACACACCGTCTCCAATTCGTCAAAGCTGAGAGCTCAGGCAGGGCAGGTGCATTTCAAAGATTTCAAGCTGACCTGACAACCCCCCTCACCGGTGCGCCGATAAAAAGCGGAAGTGGCCACCCGACCGCTTCCGCCTGAACCATAGGTATTAATGCGCGGGAGAGGACGCGCCGTCGTCCGTATCGTCATCACGGCGGTGTTGCTCTTCCTGCTGGCGTTCCTGATGTTTGCGCCGCTCCTCCTCACTCGGCTCCTTGATCTTGTACCAGGCCACGTACAGCGCCGGCAGGAACAGCAACGTCAGCAGGGTCGCGATGATGATCCCGCCGATCATCGCGTAAGCCATTGGCCCCCAGAACACTTCGCGGGCGATCGGGATCATGCCCAGGCTCGCCGCCGCAGCGGTCAGCAGGATCGGACGGCGCCGGTGTTCCGTGGCTTCCGCCACCGCATCCCACGGCAGATAGCCCGCCACCTCGTACTCATGAATCTGGGTCACCAGAATCACCGAGTTGCGGATGATGATGCCGATCAGCGCCAGAATCCCGAGGATTGCCACAAACCCCATCGGCGTCCCGGTCGGCACCAGCGCGAGCACAACGCCGATCAATCCCAACGGCGCAACGCTGGCGACGATGAACATCTTCTGCACGCTGTGCAGCTGAATCATCAGGAACGTGGCCATCAGGAAGATCATCAACGGCACAACCTTGGCGATCGGCCCCTGCGCCTTGCCGCTCTCCTCCACCGTGCCGCCCGTGGCGACCTTGTAGCCCACCGGCAAACCGGCGGCGAATTTGTCGATCTCGGGCTTGAGTTCCTTGACCAGGTCAGTCGGCTGCATGTCGTCGCTCACGGCGGCCTTGAGCGTGATCGTCGGTTTGCGATCGCGACGCCACACCAGCGGCTGTTCCAGTTCGTAGCGCACATTGGCGAAGGCCAGCAGCGGAATCGACGTGCCTTGGGGCGTGACGATCTGCAGGTTTTGCAGGGTTTCCGGTGACCCTCGCTCGGCATCCACCGCGCGACCAACGACGTTGATCAGGTAGATGTCATCGCGCACCTGGGTCACCGCCGAGCCGGTTACGACGCTGTTCATCAACTGCGCAACGTCCTCGGACGACAAGCCCAGCTGCCGCGCCTTGTCCTGGTTGATGTCGATGCGCAGGACTTTGCCGGGCTCGTTCCAGTCGTAGATCATCTCGCCGATGTGCTGGTTTTTGTCCAACAGCGTGGCGAGTTCGATGGCGTGCTGACGCACTTCATCAATGTTCTCGCCGCTGACCCGGTACTGAATCGGACGACCCACCGGCGGCCCCATTTCCAGCGCCTGCACATAAGTGCCGATGCCGACGAAGTCGTCACGCAAGCGTTTTTGCAAGCGCTCGGTCAACGCGCCGCGCTCTTCCAGCCCTTTGCTGACGATCACCAACTGTGCGTAATACGGGTTTTCCAGCTGCTGATCCAGCGGCAGGTAGAAACGCACCGCGCCTTCGCCGATGTAGGTGCTCCAGCTGACGATGTCCGGATCGTCCTTGAGGGTCGCCTCGAGCTTGTCCACCGCGCGGCGCGTCTCGTTGATCGATGCGTTCTGCGGCAGGTTGAGGTCGACCAGAATCTCCGGGCGGTCCGATGACGGGAAGAATTGGTTCTGCACGAAGCGCATGCAGAACAGCGACGTGGCAAATAGCAAAATCGTGATGATGATGGTCAGCCAGCGATGGCGCATGGCCCAGAACATCGAGCCGTTGAAGGCTCTGGCGATGCGTCCGGGCTTGGCGTTTTCGTCGTGCTTCTTCACGTTTTCGCTAAGGATGTGCACGCCGATCACCGGGGCGAACAGCACGGCAACGACCCACGACACCAGCATGGCGACGGCAATCACCGCGAACAGGGTGAAGGTGTATTCCCCCGCCGAGCTGGCGTTCAGGCCGATCGGCACGAAGCCCGCAACCGTCACCAGCGTACCGGTGAGCATCGGGAAGGCCGTCGAGGTGTAGGCGTAGGTCGCGGCCTGGGCTTTGGTTTCGCCTTTTTCAAGGCGCGACACCATCATCTCCACCGTGATCATCGCGTCATCGACCAACAGGCCAAGGGCAATAATCAGGGCGCCCAGGGAAATACGCTGCATGGTGATGCCGCTGTACTCCATGAACACGAAGACCATCGCCAGCACCAACGGAATCGAGCAGGCCACCACCAGCCCCGCACGCATGCCAAGGCTGATGAAGCTGACGATCAGCACGATCACCACCGCTTCAAACAGCGCGCTGGTGAAGCCGCCGACGGCCTTCTCGACCACCTGCGCCTGATCGGACACCACATGCACGCCGACGCCAATCGGCAGGTCGGCGGTCGCGGCGCTCATGCGTTCGTGCAGCTGTTTGCCGAACTCCTGAACGTTGCCGCCCTTCTTCATGGCGATGGCCAGGCCGATGGCAGGCTTGCCGTCGAAGCGGAACAACGGCTTGGGCGGATCCACATAGCCGCGGGTGATTTCGGCGATGTCGCTCAAGCGATAGAAGCGATCGTTGAGGCGCAGGTTGACGTTTTCGAGGTCTTTTTCCGAGGCGAACTGGCCGGAGGTGCGCACGGAAATGCGCTCCGGACCGGCCTCGATAACCCCGGCGGGCGTCACGGTGTTTTGCGATTGCAGGCTCTGCACGACCTGGCGCTGATCAAGGCCCAGTGCCGCCAGTTTGCGAGTGGAGAAGTTCAGGTACAGCACTTCGTCCTGCTCGCCGATCATTTCGACTTTGCCCAGACCCGGCACGTCGCGAATCTGGACGCGCACTTGTTCCACGTAGTCGCGTAACTGGCGCAGGGTCAGGCCGTCGGAGGTGAAGGCGTAAATCGATCCGTAAACGTCGCCGAACTCATCGTTGAACGCCGGGCCCTGAATACCTTGGGGGAACTGCCCGCGAATGTCATCGATCTTCTTGCGAACCTGGTACCAGATTTCGGGAATGGCCTCAGCGCTGGTGGTGTCGCGCAGGTAAACCATAACAGTGGACTCGCCCGGCCGGGTGTAGCTCTTCACGTAATCGAGGGAGTCGAGCTCTTCGAGCTTTTTCTCGATGCGGTCGGTGACCTGCTCCAGGGTTTCATCCACGGTCGCGCCCGGCCAGCGGGTTTGTATGACCATGGTCTTGATGGTGAACGAAGGGTCTTCTTCACGACCCAGGTTCATGTAGGAAAACACGCCCATCAGCAGGCCGACGAACATCAGGTACCAAACGAAAGACTGATGCTTGATCGCCCAATCGGAGAGGTTGAACTTCCCTTTCATCGCGGGCTTTCCTTATCGACTTTGATTTTCTGCCCCGGCTTGAGGCTATTGACCCCGGCGGTCACAACTCGATCGCCGTTGTTGACCCCACCGGCCAGTACCACTGAATCATCACTGCGGCTGACGACTGTGACGACGCGTGGGGAAACGGTCTGGTTCTGCACGTCGATGACCCAGATCTGCGTCTTGCCGTCGATCTCCTGAACGGTCGTGGCGGGCAATTCGATGCGCGGTTTGATCGCCGAGCTCAGGGTGACGCTGATCGCTGTGCCCAGACGGAAGGCCGCCGGCGTATCCGCCAGGGTCAAACGTGCGCGACGGGTGCGAGTGGTGCTTTCGGCCTGGGGCTCGAGTTCTCTCACGGTTGCGGTGGTGTTGATCTCCGGCTCCAGCTGGCTGGCGACTTTGAACACGACGTCGCTGGACAGTTGATCACCCAGTTGCGCCGGCAGGTCAATGACCGCCTCTTTGATGTCCGGGCGCGCCAGTGTCACCACCTGCTCACCTGCGCTGACAACCTGGCCGGCTTCGACCTTCCATTCGGTGACGACGGCATCGTGATCGGCGCGCAGCTCGCTGTAGCTCAGCTGATCCTTGGCCTGTTGCATCGCGGCCTTGGCCTGATCGTAGGAAGATTGAGTGGTCTTCAGGTCGGTGACTGCGACATCCAGCGCGGCCTGGGCGCCAACGCCGCGATCAAACAACTCTTGTTGCCGACGGGCGTTGGCCTGGGCGTTGATCAACTGGGCTTCGACCCGGGCCAGATCGCCTTGGGTCGAGCGCACTTGGTTCTGTTGGTCCGTCGGGTCGAGCACGGCGAGCATGTCGCCCTTCTTGACCTGTGCGCCGACGTCGACGCTGCGCTGGGCAATGCGACCCGAGACGCGAAAGCCCAGAGTGCTTTCATAGCGCGCGGCGATGTTGCCGGCGAAACGACCCAGGCTTTCCTGAGCCTGGGGTTTCACCTCAATGAACAGCACCGGCCGAACCGGCTCGGGTGCCGGCTCTTCCTTGCTGCATGCGCTCAACAACAGGCCCGCCAGCACAACCCCCGACAAGCGCTTCATTGCTGGGCTCCTGTCAGCTGTTTCGAGGCATCGGGGTACACGTCGGCGAGCTCCACCTGCATGTCCGGGTGCAGCAACTGGTTACCGGCAACGACCACTTTTTCACCATTCTTCAAACCGTCGACAATGATCACTTTGCCGGTCAGGTAGCGCCCGACCGTGACGCTGCGCAGGCTGACCTTGTTATCCCCATCGACCACCCACACCGCCGGCTTGCCGAGCTGATCGCCCAGGCCTTTGGTCAGCGCGGACCACGGCAGCTCGACGCTGGTCCTGGCCGGCACGCTCAGCGCGGCACTGACCACCGAACCCAGATCCATGCCCGGCGGCAGCGAGGTGAGGGCGATCTTCACTTGCAGCGTGCCGGTTTGCGCCGATACGGCTGGCGTGACTTCGCGCACCTTGCCGACGGCCTTGACCTTCGGGTTGTCCAGCAGCGTCACTTCGACCGGCTGGTCGGTCGGCGGGTTGACGAACAGCGACTCGTAGACGTTGAACACGGCATCGCGCTCGCCATCGCGGGCCAGGCTGAAGATCGGCGCGGTGGGCTGTACGACCTGCCCGACTTCGGCCTGCCGCGCGGTAATGATGCCCGGCGCATCGGCGATCAATGCGGTGTAACCCAGTTGCTCGCGGGCGTTGGCCAACTGCGCCTGGGCGGCTTTGAGCGCGCTCTGGCTGCCACGAAGCTGGGCTTGGGCGGAATCGTATTCACTGCGGCTGGTGTAGCCCTTGGGCAAGAGCTTTTCCTGACGCACGAAGGCGGCGGAAGTCTGTTTCACGCGCGCCTGCTCGGCGGCAACGGCAGCGAGGGCGGAATCGACATTGGTCTGCAGGTCTTTGGGGTCGAGTTTGGCCAGCACTTGTTTGGCCGACACCCGATCGCCCACGTCGACCGTGCGCTGAATGATCTTGCCGCCCACCCGGAATGAAAGCTGGGTCTGCACCCGCGCCTGGACATCGCCGGTCAGCGCGACGTCCGCAGCGAAATCGGCCGTCTTGACCTCCTGGGCCTGCACGCGTGCGCGCACCGGTTCCTGGGGCTTTTCCTTCCCGCAGCCAGCAAGCACGGCCAGGCACAGACCGAGGGAAAGAACGGTCAGACGACCATGAAAAAAAAGGGGTTGGGCGGGCATGCAAGCTCCTTGTGCCAATGCCGTTGCGACACCGCGCCGCCGGACGCCGTTGCGATGTGATCATGCGACTGTGAGCTTACATCAGGGTTCCTTGAGGCACCGAACTCTGCCGGCATCTACAGCGCACGCCAATCTACGCTAGAGCACGCCTGTTCGCGATGGGGGAGTCTGTGACATCGATGTTGGCAGACACACTGGCTTCGTGAGCGAGATCATTCTCATGAACATGACAACGCCGCAGTTCTACCTGTGGACACAAAAATGGTGGGAGCGAGCTTGCTCGCGAAGGGGTCGAGACACCCCGCTGCATCTCTAGCGCCTGAATCGCCGCCTTCGCGAGCAATCTCGCTCCCACAGGGGGTGTGTTTGATGCCAGACAGCGCGTCGTCTGGACGACGGGATATGCCACAGGTTCGCGGCGCGCCAAATATCTGGGTCGCACGCAAATCCACTGTAGGAGCAATCGGAGGTTACGACGGTCGCGAAGGCGGTGTGGCTGACACACCGCCCCCCATCAGGCCGGTCTAAACAGCCCGACCAACGTTGAGGATCAGCTTCCCGCGCCACCGTGGGCTTCTTCGAAGAAGAAGTCCTTCCAGCTGTCAGCCTTGTTTTTCAGCACACCCAGCTCGTGGAGCTTTTCGGCGTAGATGAACGTGCGCTGGGGCACGACGGTGAAGTCGATTTCCGGGTCGGAGACGATCTTCTCCACCAGCGGCAACGGCAGTTTGGATTTCTCGACGTCGATGTAGGTCTTCGCCGCCGCAGGCTTGTCGGCCTTGATGATTTTTTCGGCCTCCGCCAGTGCGTCGTAAAACGCTTTGTAGGTCTTCGGATTTTCGTCGTGAAATTTCTGGGTGGTGTAGAGGACGTTGAACGTCGCCTGGCCGCCCAGCACATCGTAAGAACTCAGCACTTTATGCACGTTGGGATTTTCCAGCTCCTGGTACTGAAACGGAGGACTGGAGAAGTGCGCGCTGATTTCAGAACCGCCGGCAATCAGCGCCGACGTGGCGTCCGGGTGCGGCAGGCTGACGGAGATGTTGTCGAATTTCTTGAAATTGTCGTTCCCGAACAGCTTGGCGGTTTCGATCTGCAACGTACGCGACTGGAACCCTACGCCCGCCGCCGGCACCGCGATGCGGTCCTTTTCAGTGAAGTCGTTGAGGGTCTTCACGTTGGGGTTGTTGCTGAGCAGGTAATTGGGCATCGAGCCCAGCGAGGCGATGGCCTTGACGTTCTGCTTGCCCTTGGTCCGGTCCCAGATGGTCAGCATCGGCGGTACGCCCGCCGACACCACGTCCAGCGCGCCAGCCAGCAGGGCTTCATTCATCGCGGTGGCGCCGGAGATGCTGTTCCAGTCGACCTTGATGTCCAGGCCCTGCTCCTTGCCGTGTTTCTCGATCAGCTTCTGCTGCTGAACGACGTCCAGAATCAGATAACCGATGCCGAACTGCTGGGCGATGCTGATCTTGCCTTCAGCGTGAGCGCCGCTGCTCAACAACGCGCCAGCCAGACTCAGGGCGGCGGCGAGCGCGGTCAGTGTCGGGCGCTTGAAAGGTGCAGCTGTTTTCAGAAATTCCATACATTTCTCACGATGAAGGCGAAAGGGGTGACGGACTCATGGCCCATTCAGCGGCCACAAGGCGGAGCGTTCGTTTGATAAAGCAGATCAGCGCTGCATGCCCCACCGCTTCACGGTCAGGCGCTCGACGTTACTGAACAGCAGGTTTTCCACCAGCAGACCAATGATGATCACCGCCGCCAGACCCGCGAATACCTTGTCGGTGTACAGCTCGTTGCGGTTCTGGAAGATGTACCAGCCCAGACCGCCCTTGCCCGAGGACGCGCCGAACACCAGCTCTGCGGCAATGAGGGTTCGCCACGCAAAGGCCCAGCCGATTTTCAGGCCCGCGAGAATCGAAGGCAGCGCCGCCGGAATCAGGATGTACCAGACGAACCGCAGGCCCTTGAGCCCGTAATTGCGCCCGGCCATGCGCTGGGTTTCCGAAACACCGAGAAACCCCGCGTACGTGTTCAATGCCAACGCCCAGAGCACCGAATGCACCAGCACGAAAATCAGGCTGTTTTCACCGAGGCCAAACCACAGCAGCGACAGCGGCAGCAGCGCGATGGCCGGCAACGGGTTGAACATCGCCGTCAGCGTGCCGAGCAGGTCGCGACCCAGTTGGGTCGACACCGCCAGCGTGGTCAGACCAAACGCCAGGACGATGCCGATCAGGTAGCCCTTGACCAGGACCGTCAGGGAGATCCAGACCTTGGTCAGCAATTCGCCACTGGCGATGCCGTCGATAAACGCCGAAGCGGTTTGCAGAAAGCTCGGCAGCAGCAGGTCGTTGCCCTGAATGCGCGCGGCGATTTCCCAGATGATCGCCAGGGCGACAAGGATGACGGCTTTACGCACCCAGCTCACCTGCCAGATGCGTTGCGCGAGGGGAATGTCGCGGGCCAGATCTTCCTGAGTGAAAGGCTCCAGCACGACTTCGTATTCTTCCCGCAGAGGGGGTGAAAGGCTCATGGGTGCAATCTCTTGAGGGGGCAGCTCGGCGAACCGCGATCAGTAGGCAATACGAACATCCTGAAACCGCAGATCCGGCTCGACCGCAGGCGCTTCGCCCTCGTCGAACAGCAGCCGGTGAATCCGCTGGGCAGACGCCTGGAACTCGACGCCGCCGAGGCTTTTCAAGTTGTACTGATGGCTGTTGATCTCGGCGCGCACGCGGCCCGGATGGGGCGACAACAGCAGAATCCGATTGCCGACCACCAGCGCTTCCTCGATGGAGTGGGTCACGAACAGCAGCGTGAAGCGCACCTCTTCCCACAGCTCCAGCAGCTCTTCCTGCATCTTGCGGCGGGTCAACGCGTCGAGCGCGGCGAAGGGCTCATCCATCAACAGGATCTTGGGCTGCATCGCCAGCGCCCGGGCAATCGCCACGCGCGCCTTCATGCCGCCGGACAAGGTGTGCGGGTAAGCGTCAGCGAAAGCGCTCAGGCCGACTTTCTCCAGGTAATACCGCGCACGCTCCTCGGCTTCACGACGCTTGAGGGTGCGCGAGGCCAGCAGCGGAAACATGACGTTCTGGATCACCGTCTTCCACGGCGGCAACTGGTCGAATTCCTGAAACACCACAATGCGGTCCGGCCCCGGCTCCCTGACCTGCTGACCGGCTAGGCGAATCTGCCCTTCGCTGGGCTGAATGAACCCGGCCACGGCCTTGAGCAGCGTTGACTTGCCGCAGCCCGACGGGCCGAGCAGGACAAAACGGTCGGCAGGATCGATTTCAAAACTGACTTGATGGGTCGCCCGCACCACGCGTTCCGGCGTGCGGTATTCAAGGCTGACGCCTTGTACTTGCAGCAGCGCTTCAGCGGTGGGCTGATTGGCCTGGTGCGCGTTCAAGCGATCGCTAGCCGTGTGGCTTTGCAGAACAGCATTCATGGAGCTCTCCTGGATCAGAACGGCGCATCGCCCTGAATGGTGGTGCGGTGCAAGCGACGGCGCAGGTGATCGGGCGTGCCGCCGGCCAGATGAATCAGCGAGCGGTTGTCCCAGAACACCATGTCGTTCTCCTGCCACTTGTGGCGGTAAACGCCTTCCGGGCGAACGCTGTGGGCGTACAGCTCTGTGAGAATTGCCTGACTCTCGTCTTCCGGCAGGCCGACGATGTGGGTGGTGAAGCCTTCGCTGACAAACAGCGCCTTGCGCCCGTTTTCCGGGTGGGTGCGCACGATCGGATGGCTGACCACTGCGACTTGGGCCAACTGTTCAGCGCTCAGGGTCGGGCGCCAGTTATCAGCGTTATGCCCATGGCTGTAGCGGGACGTATAGCTGTGCACCGCATTGCGACCTTCGACGGCTTTGCGCAGATGCTCGGGCAGCGTGTCCCAGGCCAAATGCATGTCAGCGAACAGGGTGTCACCGCCTTCGCTTGGCAGCTCCTGGGCGTAGAGCATCGAGCCCAGGCTCGGCAGTTCTTTGTAGGACAGGTCCGAGTGCCAGTATTTGCCGGCATCGCCCAGCCCGACCGGCTGGCCGTTCTCGACGATATTGGAGACGATCAAAATCTCGGGATGATTGGCGAGCAGGAATTGCTTGAGCACATGAATCTGCAGGACGCCAAAACGGCGACTGAAATCGATCTGCTGCTGCGGGGTGATGTGCTGATCGCGGAAAACAACCACGTGGTAATCGAGATGCGCTTGATGCACACGGGCAAAATCGGCGTCGTTGAGCGGACGGGACAGATCCAGACCGACGATTTCCGCGCCCACCTTTTCGGCGAATGGACGCACATCGAACTGCTGACCGGGCGCTTGCGCGGACGAAGCGTGGGAGGCTGCTGGCATGAGAACTCCGACTCCAAAAGGTGTGGCTGAGGAGGGAGGACTTTAAAGCTATAAGAAGCGAATTTTAAATATCGTTAGAGCATATGCATAGCGCCGAACGACCTAGCGACGGCCGTTGGCCATTACTGATCAGCGAGGCAGCTAAAAGCCGACTTATGCACAGGCGCTACGCTCGAAACGCAAAAACGCACTTGCCCGCCGTCACTTCCATGCACCCGATGACAGTACGTCAGCGGAGCGGGAGCAACGGCGGGCAAGCGCGTTTTGTATACGAATGCGCTGCAATCGCGCATTCAAGCCTTCATCAGAACGCCGGGATAACTGCGCCGTCGTACTTCTTGTTGATGAAGTCTTTGACCTGCTGGCTGGTCAGCGCCTTGGACAGCTTCTCGATCGCGTCGGTGTGAGCGTTGTCGGTGCGGGTGACCAGGTAGTTCACGTACGGCGAGTCGGAGCCTTCCAGAATCAGCGCATCCTTTTTAGGGCTGAGCTTGGCTTCCAGCGCGTAGTTGGTGTTGATCAGATCCAGGTCGACCTGATCCAGCGCGCGGGGCAGCAGAGCCGATTCCAGTTCGCGGAACTTCAGTTTCTTCGGATTGGTGGCGATGTCTTTCGGCGTCGACAGGGCGTTGGTCGGGTCTTTCAGGGTGATCAGGCCGTTCTTCTGCAACAGCAGCAGAGCGCGACCGGCGTTGCTGCCTTCGTTCGGAATGGCAACGGTTGCGCCTTCTGGCAACTGGTCAATGGACTTCCACTTCTTCGAGTAGCCGCCGAACGGTTCGACGTGTACGCCGACGCCGGTCACCAGGGTAGCGCCCTTGCCTTTGTTGAAGCCGTCCAGGTAAGGCTTGGTCTGGAAGTAGTTGGCGTCCAGACGCTTCTCGTTCAGTTGCACGTTCGGCTGCACGTAGTCGGTGAAGACCTTGATTTGCAGGTCCACGCCTTCTTTGGCCAGTTCAGGCTTGATCAGCTCGAGGATCTCGGCGTGCGGAACAGCGGTGGCGCCCACGACGAGCTTCTCGGCAGCTTGTGCAGCGCTGATGCCCAGAGAGAGAGCAGCCGCCAGTGCGGTGAACAAAAACGTCTTCTTCATGCGATGTCCTTAATAGAAATCGGGTCGCCTCGTGGGCGACTTTGTTTTCGGTCTGCCGCGGGATCGACCCTTGGCAGGGGAGCGGCTGATGCGGACAGTACCGAGATTTTTTATTCCGAGACAATACTTTTTAGTCGGATGGTTATGCCTTTTCGCTATCAGCGGGCATTTTGCCACCCGGCTACCTGCTCAGTGAGCTCAAGAGCCATTACCGGACCGGCAGATTCAGGTGCTCAGGCAGGATCTCCGCGCCGCTGCTCACCAGCAACGCGAAGTGAATGACATTCTCCAGCTCCCGTGTGTTGCCCGGCCAGTAATGGGCTTCGAGCACTCGTTGCGCGTCTTCGCTGATCAGCGGCATCTCAAAATCGAAGCGCTGGCTGTAAATCCCCAGGAAGTACTCGGCCAACGGCAGGATGTTGCCGGGCTGTTCGCGCAACGCCGGCAGGTCGAGGCGCCCTTCGTTCAGGTAGCGATAAAGCCGCTCGTGGAATTTGCCAGCGGCGACTGACAGGCGCAGATCGATGCTGGTCGCGGCGACCAGTCTGACGTCGACCTGGCTGGGTTGCGTAGCACCGACGCGGGTGACTTCGTGGTTTTCCAGCGCTGCCAGCAACTTGATCTGGATCGCCATCGGCAGGTCGGCGATCTCATCCAGGTACAACGTGCCGCCCGTTGCCGAGCCGAACCAGCCTGCCCGACTGCTGGCGGACCCGCTGTAGGCGCCGGCGGCGTAACCGAACAGCTCGGCGTCGGCGTAGGTCGAGCTGATGGCGCCGCAGTTGACCGACACGAATAACCCGGCCCGGTCGCTACCTCGATGAATATGACGCGCCAGCAATTCCTTTCCCGTGCCGGATTCGCCGCGGATCAACACGGGCAAGTCCAGCGGCGCCAGCAGTTCCATCTCTTCGCGCAATTGCCGCGATCGTGGATCGATGAACACCAAGGCCTTGGCGCGGATGCTCAGCGGGCTTTTTTCAGCATCAGGGAAGGTCAACAGCGGGTTGCTCGATAGGTCGGAAAGGCTCATGGCAGGCTCCCGCCCCGGCCACCCATTGACCGAAGCGTTTTAAAAAAAAGGCCGCAGCGCCTGTCGGTTCACTGCGGCGAAAGTGATCGTGAGAAAAGAGGTCTCAGGCGCAACGACCGTTGCAAACGCGATGGTCATGCGCGGCGGCGGTTGAAATGCTCGATGCGCCCTTGCAGCCGATACAGATAAGCGAAACCCTGTTCCCAGCGCTGATGCCCGGACTTCACGTTGATATGACCCGCGCCGCTGAGAATGCCGATTTCGGCGCCCCAGTTGCGGGCCATTTCCATCGCACGCAATGCGCTGACGGCTGAATCGTTATCGGAGCTGACCACTTGGGTCGGGAACGGCAGCAGGTGCTCGGGAATCGGCGCGAAATTGCGGATCGCCGGCGGGCAATTGGGGCGCTCGACGTCAGCGGGCGCCACCAGCAGGGCCCCGCGCACCTGACGCAAACTCGCCAGTGGCGCCAGCTGCGCCCAATGGGCGACGGTCACGCACCCCAGGCTGTGAGCGATGAGAATCACCGGGGTGCTGGCAGAGGCGATAGCGCGTTGCAGCTCGCCCACCCAATCTTCTCGGCGCGGCTTGAGCCAGTCGGCCTGCTCCACACGCACGCTATTGGGCAGACTGTTCTGCCAATGGGTTTGCCAATGGTCGTCGGCAGATCCTTGCCAGCCTGGCACGATCAGGTAACGGATCGATTCGTTATGCATGGCCTTCGCCTCCTGCATGTTGCGTTCATGGGGGCGAGTATAGGGATCGGACATATATTCGAAAAAGAATAAGAAGCTATTTATTAATAGCTCGAAAATATATGCCGCAGCTTCAGGGAAAGGCGCAAAAAAAAGAGGGCCACCCCCTGCCTTAAAGGGGTGACCCTGAGAATCACGCTGTCTGCCCCCAGCTCGCCGGGGATGAGCAGAGATTAAGGGGCGGTTGTTACAGAAATTTTTATCCGGAGAAATTTCCCACAAGCCGGCGAGACTGGCGCAATGGGCCGCCAGGTATCAACCGCGTGCAGGCTTGAGGACCGCGTCGTTTTCAGTCGTTCGTTCAAAGCGGTTGGCCCGCCCGAAGGTGCCGAAATCATTGAACCGCACCCCCATTTCAGCCATCACTTTGTGCGCAACGGGTGCCGTCATCTGGCGGATATAGAACGGCTCCTTCACCACGAAGTGATGAATGCCATGGGTGCTGCCGAAGTTGAAGCAGAACGCCTGCATCGGCCACATCCACCACGGATTGAGCACTTGGGTCTGCTGCATGACATTGCCCAGTTCGACGTCGCCGTAGTAATGCATGTTGGAACTGACGAAATGCAGACAGAAGGTACGCAGCACGTTCGGACCGACCAGGACCACGACAGCGACGTCGATGACGTGCATGACCGCCAGCGTGTTCGCCGACCAGTCAATCGAGCTGCCCATCAGACCGGCAATGCCATTGGCGGCATGGAAGCCAAGAAACACGTACCACGCACCCCAATTCAGCAGCGCCAGCGGCGCATAAACACGCAGGGTGCGCTTGAGAATGCTGAATTTGTGCGCCCATGTTTTCGCCCGCAGCATGCGGATCAGCGACGACATCACGTTATCGCCGACCATCAGCAACCGCGCTAGGCCCCACGGCTCGCCATTGGTAATGGCGCGCTCTTCCATATCTGCCTCGGTGCCGGAGACCTTGTGATGATTGAGGTGCAAGTGCCGACGAATCCAGGGATTGATCGTGCTCGGCCGCGCCATCCAGACCAATGCAAGCATCAGATTGTGGGGCACCCGCTGCTTGCGGAAATACATGCTGTGGATCAGGTCGTGTTCAAGCTCATGGGTCAGCGACGCAAAGAACGCATTCAGCAGCAGGCACGCCCACCAGGCCAGGTAACCCCCGATATAGAGCGTCGCGCTGCCAATCATGCCGGCGAGTGCGAAGCACAGGATGCCGGCGCCGATGGCATCCTGGTGCCGCAGCAGCGGATAGCGCTCTCGCAGCGCGGCGCCATGGGCGGAAACCACCGCACGAATATGCGCTGATCGTTGTTGTGCATTCAGTCCGGCAGCACTTGCAGAAGTGTCGTGCATGCTTCCATTCTCCGGTTTCAGGATAGAAAAACGTGGCACCACTGTGCCGCTTCAAGCCGGAAGCTGCCTGACCGTGAACGCCAATCTGTAGACCGGAAGCGCCAACTTGTATGTCTGAGCCGAGCATCCTCGCCAGCTGGACCCGCGCCCTGCGCAAGCAACTCGATGCCCTCGGCCTCGACAGCCTCGCACTGAGCCGGGCTGCGGGCCTGGATCCGCAGCTGATGGATGATCCCAACGCGCGATACCCGGTGACGGTCACCACCCGTTTTTGGGAACTGGCCGTGCAGGCCAGCGGCGATCCGGCGCTGGGCTTGCGAGTGTCACGGTTCGTCAGCCCGACGACCTTTCATGCGCTCGGTTATGCGCTGGTTGCCAGCGGGTCGTTGCGTGAGGTGTTCGAGCGCATCGTGCGTTATCACCCGGTGGTGAGCGACGCGCTGGTCATGAGTTTTGAACGCGTGAACGACCGTTACGAATTTCGTTTCCGCGTGCCCGACGGCAGCCCGATGCCGGCCAATGAGGCGATGGACGCCTTCGCCGCAATCTACGTGCGCACCTGCCGCAACCGCCTGGGCCGTCATTACGCGCCGCTGGCCGTTCACCTGATGCGGCCGCAACCGGAAGATCCGCAGCCCTGGCATGCCGTCTTCCGTGCGCCGCTGTTCTTCGGTGCGGCGGAGAATCTGCTGATCTTCTCCTGTGAGGATTTCGACAGCCATCTGGACGACGCCAATCCCGAGCTGGCCGAGCACAACGAGGCCGTGCTCAACCGCACCCTCGAGCAACTCAGCGCGCTGACTTGGGAGCGCAAGGTGCGCGGCGCCATCGAAACTCAATTGCCGGAAGGCGAGCCGTCCGCCGAGCACATCGCCCACACTCTGCACCTGAGCCTGCGCAGTCTTCAGCGCCATTTGGCCGACGAGGGTTGTCGCTACGATCTGCTGCTCAATCAGTGCCGGCAGAATCTGGCGCTGCAACACATGCGCGACCCCGGCTGCTCGCTCAGTGAAGTGGCCTACCTGCTCGGCTTCGCTGACACCAGCAGTTTCAGCCGCGCGTTCAAGCGCTGGACCGGCATGACGCCCAGCCAGTACCGCGAAGGGATGAATCGCTGACCGGTGACGCCATCACGCGCCTGCGCCGGTCAGGCGATGAAGCGCCGTCTCGCGCAGCCATTCGGTGTCCAGCACATGGATCAGGTCGTGATCGCGGCGCACGATTTGCCGTTCGGCGAACTCCCCAAGTACCCGTTCGACCACCTCAGCGCTCAGCCCGAGGCAGCGATTGGAGGCCATGTCGGACAGAGGCACGCTGCGCACCGAACGATCCATCTCGCCGTAGGCTTCGGCCAGCATCAGCAGCCGAAACGCCACGCGTTCCTCGGTGGGCATCAGGGTGATGTCTTCAAGGGCGGGGACGGCGAGCCCGAGCTTGCGCCCCAGCAAATCACGGAAATGCCGCCACAAGGCCGGGTGTTCAGCCAGCAGTTGCTTGAGTGGCGCATGGGGCATGCGCAGGAGAATGACCGCGCCTTGAGCGAAGACATCGTGGGTCGCGGGCAAGTCGTCGAACAACGAGGCTTCGCCGAACCAGAACGGTCGATAGCCTTCTGCCGGGGGCATGTCCGCTTGCTGCGGTTTAAGGGGATTGATGCGTAACGAGCCGGTGAGCAACGCATACAGGCCGGGCGAGGGATCGCCGCGCTGGAAGATCGATTTGCCGGGCGTCACCCGGCGCTGTCGCATGCCGATCAGCAAGCTATCCTGCAACAACGCAGGCAGATCGCGGAACCATCGGTCGTTGATAAACCATGAGCGCCATTGGGTTCCATTCGTCATGTGAATCTCCTTTTGATAGCCGGCGTTTTGTTGCAGGCTGAGCCGTGCAGCGGCCTCAGCCAAAAAAAATCAGCGGCATGATCCATGTATCCAGAGAGGAATAACAATGAAAAACCTCGTCGATCACCTCAGCCAGTACGCGGCCTACCACCGCGACACCCGTAATATCGTTACCCACTTCGTCGGCATTCCCCTGATCGTGATCGCCGTGGCCGTACTGTTGTCACGCCCCGGCTGGACCAGTTGGTCCCTCGGCGGGCTTTGGGTGTCGCCGGCCTTGCTGGTGAGTCTGGCGGCGACGTTTTTCTACCTGCGGCTGGATGCCTTCTTCGGCGTGCTGATGGGCGCTCTGCTCGCGCTGTGCCTGTGGCTCGGCGCAAGCCTGGCGCAAAAGACCACCATGGTCTGGCTCAGCGCCGGCGTCGGGCTGTTCGTGCTCGGTTGGGCGATTCAGTTTGTGGGCCATTATTACGAGGGCCGCAAGCCGGCGTTTGTCGACGACCTCACAGGCCTGATCATCGGCCCGCTGTTTGTCGTTGCCGAAGCGGCTTTTTTGTTGGGAATGAGAAAGAAGTTGCAACACGCCATCGAGGCGCGGGTGGGCAAGACGCACCGGCGGGATTTGAAAAAAGCGACGGTCTAGAACTGTGTTTTGACAACCAATCAGATCGATCGTCGAAGGACATCGCTGATTTCCCTGCGGATGAAGGAATGTGGGAGTGACCGGGGTGGCGCTCCACCTTGCTCACGAAGGCTGGATTCCAGCCGCTGAAAATCTAGCGGATGTAATGGCCTCTTCGCGAGCAAGCTCGCTCCCACAAGATGTGTATTTATCCCCAGACAACGCGGTGGCCGAGCTGTCCATTTGATTAGAGAGCGCTTAAATACTCTTGATCAGAGAGCGCCCTAAATACTCTCCCGCTTCTGCTAGGCCTTCGGCTTGAAGAACAGCGTTTCTCCCCGCGCCAGCCCTGTCAGGCTGTCGTGGTCTTTCACCACTTCGGCTTCGATCAGTTCGGGTTGCCCTTCGACCTTCAGCGTTACCCGCGTCGTGGCGCCCAACGGGCGAATGTCCCGCACTTCCGCCGCGTGGTGCCCTTCCACTTCATGCCGTGACAACGACACTTCGTGGGGGCGGAACAACACGTGGTTGTCTTCGCCCAGATGCAGACGGTTCGAGTCACCCAGAAAGTGATAAACAAAATCGCTGGACGGGTTCTCATAAACATCCCCGGGCGAACCGATCTGCTCGATCACGCCCTTGTTCATCACCACGATGCGGTCCGCGACTTCCATCGCCTCTTCCTGATCGTGGGTCACGAATACCGAGGTCAGGTTGATGTCTTCGTGCAGCCGCGCCAGCCAGCGACGCAGCTCCTTGCGTACCTTGGCGTCCAGCGCGCCGAACGGCTCATCCAGCAGCAACACTTTGGGCTCCACCGCCAGGGCGCGGGCCAGGGCAATCCGCTGACGCTGACCGCCCGACAATTGCTCCGGATAGCGATCCGACAGCCAGTCCAGTTGCACCATATTCAGCAGCTCATGCACTTTGACCGCGATCTGGCTTTCGTTCGGGCGCTGGTTCTTCGGCTTCATGCGCAGGCCGAAGGCGACGTTGTCGAACACCGTCATGTGGCGGAACAGCGCGTAATGCTGGAAGACGAACCCCACGTTGCGATCGCGCACGTCGTGGCCGGAGACATCCTCGCCGTGGAACACGATGCTGCCTTTGTCCGGCGTTTCCAGCCCGGCAATGATGCGCAGCAGCGTGGTCTTGCCACAGCCGGACGGGCCCAACAGCGCCACGAGCTCGCCACTCTGGATATCCAGACTGATGCCGTCGAGGGCCTTGAAGGCGTTGAAATTCTTGCTGACGTTACGGACTTCGATCGACATGAATTATTCCTCCGCCGCGTTTTTGCGCAGACGGCTAATGCGCGCTTCGCTCCACTGCTTGAGCAGCAGGATGAACAGCGCAAGGATCAATAACAGGCTCGCCACGGCAAATGCAGCCACGTGGTTGTACTCGTTGTAGAGAATCTCGACATGCAACGGCAGGGTGTTGGTCACGCCGCGAATGTGGCCCGAGACCACCGACACCGCACCGAACTCACCCATGGCCCGCGCGGTACACAGCACCACGCCGTAGATCAGGCCCCATTTGATGTTGGGGACGGTCACATGCCAGAACATCTGCCAGCCATTGGCACCGAGCAGGCGCGCGGCTTCTTCTTCCTGCGTGCCCTGCTCCTGCATCAGCGGGATGAGCTCGCGGGCCACGAACGGCACGGTCACGAAGATGGTCGCCAGCACGATGCCCGGCAGGGCGAAGACGATCTGGATGTCGTGCTCCTGCAGCCAGGGGCCGAACACGCCACGGGCGCCGAACATCAGCACGTAAATCAGACCGGCGATGACCGGCGAGACCGAGAACGGCAGGTCGATCAGGGTGACCAGAATCGCCTTGCCGCGGAACGAGTATTTACTCACGCACCAGGCCGCCGCGACGCCGAAGACGACGTTGAGCGGCACCGAAATCAGCACCGCGAACACGGTCAGCTTGAGGGCTGACAGCGCATCGGGCTCCAGGATGGCCGCGAAGAATCCGCCGAGGCCGTTGCTCAAACCCTGGCCGATCACCACCACCAACGGCAGTAGCAGGAAGAACGCGAAGACCAGCCAGCCAAGGCCGATCAGAATGCGCCGCGACACCGCGCTGCCACGACGGGCAGCATTGGCGGAGGACGCAGCAATGAGCGATGAACCAGACATACGTGCGCCTCCTCAGTTAGGGGTTTCGATGCGTCGCTGCAACAGATTGATCAGCAGCAGCAGCACGAACGACACCAGCAGCATCATCACGCCAATCGCCGTGGCGCCGGTGTAGTCGTACTGGTCGAGCTTGACCATGATCAGTAGCGGCAGGATCTCGGTCTTCATCGGCATGTTGCCGGCGATGAAAATCACCGAGCCGTATTCACCCACGCCCCGGGCGAAGGCCAGCGCGAAGCCGGTCAGCCAGGCAGGCAACAAGGCCGGGACGAGGATGTGACGGAACACCTGAAGAGGTTTGGCGCCAAGGCAGGCCGCGGCTTCTTCGACTTCCCGGGGGATGTCCGCCAGCACCGGCTGAACCGTGCGCACCACAAAGGGCATGGTGACGAAGGTCAACGCCAGGGTGATACCGAAGGGGGTGTAGGCAATCTTGATGCCCATATCGGCAGCGAACTGGCCGATGAAACCCGTCGGCGTGTACAGCGCGGTCAGCGCGATACCGGCAACGGCGGTGGGCAATGCGAAGGGCAGATCGATCATCGCGTCGATGATCTTGCGACCGGGGAAGGTGTAACGCACCAGCACCCAGGCCAGCAGCGTGCCGATGATGCCGTTGATGATCGCCGCGAAAAACGCTGTGCCGAAACTCAGCTTGAGTGCTGCAAGCACGCGAGGCGCCGTAACAACATTCCAGAACTGAACGGCGCTCAGCTGGGAGGCGTGGATGAACATGACCGCAAGCGGTATCAGCACAATCAGACTGAGGTACACCAATGTGTAGCCCAGCGTCAGCCCGAAGCCGGGTATGACGGGGGATATGCGTCGAGACATAAAAGTCCTTGGTTTACACACGTTACCCGGAACAAGTCCGGGTCCATTTATTCCGTGGGACGCTGCGGTTACTGCGGAATGTAGATCTGATCGAACACACCACCGTCATCGAAGAACTTGGGCTGAGCCGATTTCCAGCCACCGAAGTCTTTGTCGATGGTCAGCAAATTGAGTTTAGGAAACTGCTTTTCGTACTTGGCGGCCACTTCCGTGTCACGAGGACGATAGAAGTTTTTCGCCGCGATTTCCTGACCTTCCTTGCTGTACAAGTGCTTGAGGTATTCGGTGGCGATTTCGGTGGTGCCGTGCTTCTCGGCGTTCTTCTCGACGACGGCCACTGGAGGCTCGGCCAGAATCGACAGCGAAGGGACGACGATGTCGAACTTGTCCGCGCCGCCGTCTTCTTTCAACGCCAGGAACGCTTCGTTTTCCCACGCCAGCAACACGTCACCCTGACCGTTGTTGACGAAAGTGATGGTCGAACCGCGTGCGCCGGTATCCAGCACCGGAACGTGCTTGAACAGTTTGCCGATGTAATCCTTGGCCTTGGTTTCATCCCCGCCATTGGATTTCAGACCGTAACCGTAAGCCGCCAGGAAATTCCAGCGCGCGCCGCCCGAGGTTTTCGGGTTTGGCGTGATCACCGATACTCCGTCCTTGATCAGGTCGCCCCAGTCATGGATGCCTTTCGGGTTGCCCTTGCGCACCAGGAACACGATGGTCGAGGTGTACGGGGTGCTGGCGTCCGGCAACTTGGTCTGCCAGTTCTCAGGAATGGTCTTGCCCAGTTTGGCGATTTCGTCGATGTCGCCGGCCAGGGCCAGGGTGACCACGTCGGCAGGCGAGCCGTCGATCACCGAGCGGCCCTGCTTGCCCGAGCCACCGTGGGACTGGTTGATCTTCACGGTGTCGCCCGGATGGGATTTTTTCCAGAAGTTGATGAATTCGGCGTTGTAGTCCTGATACAGCTCGCGCGTCGGGTCGTACGAGACGTTCAGCAGGGTGAAATCCTTGGCGACAGCAGAACCGGCAAACACCGCACTGGCGAGCGCGGCCAGCGCATAACGACGAATGGACATGAATCAGGCTCCTGGACAAATGTGTGTTGTTGGCTTTTTCTAGTTTTAGGTCATGCGGTGTTCGTTATGCGGGAGCGTGCCTCAGCCCTGCTTGTTGCTCGGGTTTTGCAGACGAAATTTCTCCTTGCGCTCGATCTGGACCACTTGCGCGTTGTGCACCGTGATTTCAACCGCGCCAAAACGCAGGTCACGCAGCGCGCTTTGAATTTCACGCAAAATGCTTGCTTCGTCCTGGCCGTCAACGCTACGTAGAGATGCGCTCATGTTCGTGCTCCTTGAAAGATTTGCCGCAGCGTGGGGGCAAACGCTGCTTGTGGCGTGAGCGCGATATTAGAGAGGCAGAGATATTCTTAAAAATACTATTTAAGAATGCAGATATAACCAAAAGGCATTTGCGCCTGAGGCTGGCCGGGAACGACCTAGAAAGCGGTTCTGAACGTGTGGCGCGCGCCACACGGCTGTGTCAGGCAGAGACAAACACCGGCGCATGCTGCCAGTTGATCTGTTCCGCCGGCATGGGGCGCGCGAACCAATAGCCCTGCCCCAGTTCGCAGTTGTGCTTCAGCAGAAAACCGGCCTGACTGGCCTGCTCAATGCCTTCTGCCAGCACGCGCATGCCCATGGCGCGCGCCAGGGCAATGATGGCGTTGACGATCGCGATGTCGTCATCGTCGTCCGGCAACCCGGCCACAAACCCTTGATCGATTTTCAGTTTCTGCACCGGCATGCGCTTGAGCCGCAGCAGTGACGAGTACCCCGTGCCGAAATCGTCGATGGACAGTTTCAGACCCAGATCCCGCAGACGGTGCATCTGCTCGATGGCCAGATCAGGGTCGTCCATGATCGCGCTTTCGGTCACCTCAAGCTCCAGAAACTCCGGTGCCAGACCAGTTTCGTTCAACACCTTGGCCACTCGCCGATCAAGATCACCGCGTCCGAACAACCGGCTGGACACGTTGACCGCGACGAAGGCGATATTCACACCCTCCGCCAGCCACTCGCCCATCTGCCGGCAGGCTTGGGTCAGCACCCAGTTGTCGATGTCGGCGATCAGCCCGCTTTGCTCGGCGATGGGGATGAATTCACCCGGCGAGACCATGCCGCGCGCGGGGTGCTGCCAGCGCACCAGTGCCTCGACGCCCTCGATGCAGCGGCTGTGGAGGTTATGGATCGGCTGATAAAACACCCGCAGCTCGTTCTCCTCCACGGCCTGTCGCAGCTCGGCCGCCAACTCGACGCGGCGCTGGGCGTGGGCGGTCAGTTCGGCGGTGTACATCGCGTAGCTTTCACGGCCTTGATGCTTGGCCTGTGAAAGCGCGGCGTCGGCATTACGCAGCAACTGCTCGGCGGTCAGCGCATCCTGGGGAAAGATGCTGATGCCGACGCTGGCGGTGAGAAACAGCGATTGCCCGCTGACCAGAAAAGGCTCGCGCAGCCCTTCCAGAATGCTCTGCGCCAGTTCGGCGGATTGCGCGACCTGCTGGGCATTTTCGAGCAGAATCGCGAATTCGTCGCCGCCCAGCCGCGCCAGCGTGACGCCCTTTTCCAGATGGATTTGCAACCGCTCGGCGGCGGCTTTCAGCACTTCGTCCCCGGCGTTGTGGCCGAGGCTTTCGTTGATGTGCTTGAAGTGATCGAGATCGACGAGCAGAAGCGCCAGGGTGCGTTTATTGCGGCGTGCGTGGGTGTGAGCCTGCTCGGCACGGTCGGTGAACAGCAGGCGATTGGGCAGACCGGTCAAAGGATCGTAATGGGCCAGATGCGCCAGCTCTCGCTCGGAATGCTTGATCGAAGAAATATCGGAAAACACGGCGACGAACTGTGTGATTTCGCCTTCCTCGTCCCGGATCGGACGAATGCTCTGCCACTGCGGGTAGATCTCGCCGCTTTTACGCCGGTTCCAGATCTCGCCGCTCCACTGCCCGGCGCTGAGGATGGTCTTGAACATCCGTTCGTAGAACTCGGGGCCATGGCGGCCTGACTTGAACGTGCTCGGCCGCAAACCCACCACTTCGTCCTGCTGATACCCGGTGATCTCGCTGAAGGCACGGTTCACGTGGACGATCACGCCCGTGGCATCAGTGACCAGCACGCCTTCCAGCGTGGTGTCGAATACGGCCGCTGCCAGTCGCAGACGCTGCATGTCCTCATGCCGGCGCGCCAGCTCGGTGACGCCCATGAATCGCAGCAGCCGCGAGCGAGCCAGATAGATCAGCACTGCGCTGACGGCCAGCCAGAGATAACCGCCGGTCTGTTGCGCTCGCGCCAGCACGGTCGCGTCCTCGATCAGCCGCGGCAGTAAGTAGTCACTGATCGCCAGCCACACCATCGACAAAAGCCCGTACAACGTTGCGGTGCGTAGCGCATCCCGGGTAATGCTCGACATAGAAAGAAACAACCTTGCGAAAGTCGGAAATTATAGAACAAGAAACATCTTGCGACGCTTCTCTGAAAGACCGACTGTTTTTATCTGTGAGCTAAGTGATAATGCCCGCTTCTGTCTCAGGGTCTGCTCGGGCGGATCCGTATATTGCACGCGTAACAACCGAGGGCAACTCAGCCTATGTGGAACAACGGTCTGCTCGACCTTTCCGTCTGGCAATTGGTCGCAGTCACCCTGGCGATGACACACGTCACCATCGTCGGCGTCACGGTCTATCTCCATCGCTATTCAGCGCATCGCTCCCTGGAACTCAACGCAGGGCTCAAGCACTTTTTCCGATTCTGGCTGTGGCTCACCACGGCGCAGAACACCCGCGAGTGGACCGCTATCCACCGCAAGCACCACGCCAAATGCGAAACCGTCGATGATCCGCACAGCCCGGTCATCAAGGGTCTGTCGACCGTGCTGCGCAAAGGCGCCGAGCTATACCGCGCCGAAGCGGAGAACCCCGAGACGCTGCGCATCTACGGTAAAAACTGCCCCGAGGACTGGATCGAGCGCAACCTGTATTCGCGCTATCCACTGCTAGGCGTCGCGCTCATGGGCGTGATCGATCTGGCGCTGTTTGGCGTCATCGGCATCACCGTCTGGGCGATCCAGATGATGTGGATTCCTGTATGGGCAGCGGGTGTGGTCAATGGCCTCGGCCACGCGGTCGGCTATCGCAACTTCGAATGCCGGGACGCTGCCACCAATCTGGTGCCCTGGGGCATTTTGATCGGCGGCGAAGAGCTGCATAACAATCACCACACCTACCCCAACTCGGCCAAGCTGTCGGTCAAGCGCTGGGAGTTCGACATGGGCTGGGCGTGGATCAAAGTGTTCAGCTGGCTGCGCCTGGCGAAAGTGCAGCGGGTCGCGCCGATCGCGCACCGTGTGGAAGGCAAAGGCCATCTGGACATGGACACGGCGATGGCCATCCTCAATAACCGTTTCCAGATCATGGCTCAGTACCGCAAGCTGGTCATCGCGCCGTTGGTCGCGCAGGAACTGGCCAAAGCCGATGCCTCCGTGCGTCACCAGTTCCGCCGCGCCAAACGCCTGCTTTCCCGCGAGCCAAGCCTGCTGGAAGACAAGCATCAGGCGCGCATCCAGACCATGCTGGAGCACAGTCAGGCACTGAAAGTGATCTACGAAAAACGCCTGGCGCTGCAGCAGATTTGGGCAAAGACCAGCAGCAATGGTCACGACATGCTGGCGGCCATCAAGGACTGGGTCCACGAAGCGGAAGCCAGCGGTATTCAGTCGCTGCGTGACTTCGCCGATCAGCTCAAAACCTACTCGCTGCGGCCTCATCACGCCTGATGCCGTTGATCGGTGACCATTCGTCCGAGTGGCACCGATCGGAACTTAGTGCCATTACTCCTATCTCATTAACACCTTCGCACTATGCTGTGTGACATGTTGTGGCATGCGCCGCACCTTATTCCGAGATGCAGTGCTCATGGACAACCAGACTCCCCACGTTGAGACCCCCGCCGCAGCAGAAACCCTTCTGGCGCTGATGCATGCCCAGGCGGAAGTGGCGCGTCTCAGCGAGCGCGAGCAGTTGTTCAGTTCCCTGCTGGTCAGCGTGAACGCCGTGTTGTGGGCGTTCGACTGGCAGACGCAACGCATGATCTATGTCAGCCCCGCCTACGAGCGCATTTTCGGCCGTTCCGCCGGTTTGCTGCTCGCCGATTACAGCGAGTGGCGCGACAGTATCTACCCCGACGATCTGGACTACGCCGAGCGCAGCCTGAGCGAAGTGCTTGAGAAGGGCTCCATCGAAGACCGCGAGTACCGCATCATTCGCGCCGACGGCCAGGTCCGTTGGCTGAGTGATAAGTGCTTCGTCAGTCATCAGGCCGAGCACAGCCAGCGCCTGATCGTGGTCGGTATCGCCGAAGACATCACCGAGAAGAAGCACCTCGAAGACGAGCTGCAGCGCCTGGCCACCACCGACGTTCTGACCCAGAGCAGTAACCGCCGGCACTTCTTCGAATGCGCTCAGCGGGAATTCGAGCAGGCCCGTTTGCAGGGCACGCCGATGGCATTCCTGTTGCTGGACGTGGATGATTTCAAACTGGTCAACGACACCTACGGCCATCAGGAAGGCGATCTCGTGCTGCAACGCATTGCCGAATGCGGGCGCAAGACGCTGCGGCGTGGTGATCTGTTCGGACGAATTGGGGGTGAGGAATTTGCCGCCGTGTTCCCGGGCTGTGCGCCGGAAATGGCCCAGCAGATTGCCGAGCGGTTGCAGCGGGAGATTCAGCGCCTGAGCTTTCAGTGCAATGACAAAACCTTCGGCATCACTGCCAGCCAGGGGCTGACCAACCTCGGCGACCAGGACCAGAGCCTCGAAGCGCTTTACGCACGCTCGGACGCTGCGATGTACCAGGCCAAGCGCCAGGGCAAGAATCAGATCGTGCTGGTGTAAGCCTGCTTTTCCGAATCCACATCCCGGCTAAGCCACCGTCTTGCTGCGCACCCCTTCCAGATCTGACCTGCTGACCTTCAAGAGCCGCGCCGATTTGCTTTTCGCCAGTGCCTCCAGCGGGTCTTCAAGTCCGAGTGATCCCATCTGTCCCGCCACATTCATCGCCAGGACCTCGCGAGTGAACACGCCGGTGTTGTATTGGTACACCGCCGCAATCAGCTCACGCAGCTCCAACGGCAAGCGCCAGCGCGTCCGTAATGCCGAGCCAAACGAGGCCGAATACTGCGCCAACGTGCGGCGAATGGTGGCCTCATCCAGCGCGCCGCCAGCGATCAGCCAGTCCTGCAAACAGCGCAACACCGTCAATTCGCCCAGGCCCCTGAGCAAACCGGCGCAGTAACAGCGCTCGTGATTCAGATCCAGCTTGAGCGCCAGCGTCCGCGCACATTCGGCGGTGCGTTGCGAGACATCCCAGATTTCGCTGGCTTGCAGCAGCAACGCTGCATCCGTGAGCACCGCGCCACGCTTGAGAGCGAGACCCTGAACCAGATTGACGCTCTGGGTACCGCCCAATAGGGCGAGCGCCTGCGCCAGCGTCTGCACGGGCTTGCCCTGATGGTGGGACGCGCTGTTGGCCGCGGCGATCAACAGCGCGGTGACGTGGGGATCGTGAGTCAACGCCTGTTCCAGCAACGTCAGATCAACGCCCGACGCCCCGCGACTGCTGGCCACCGCCGCAGCCACGTCAACGAACAGGGGTCCGCCGTCTGCGACTTCCCGGCGCTGTTCCAGAAACGCATCCAGCCCGACGCCCGGCGCCAGACCTGGCACCGCACAGGCAACCTGCGCACCGTCCTGCAACAGCAGCGTTTCCAGCCGTTGGCGCAGGCCTTCCAGGTTCAGGGGTTGGTGAGGTAGGCCGTGGGCGCCAGCTGCACGGCTTCACGCACGCTGACGCTGTCGCTGCGACTGCTCAGCAGAATGAAACGAACCGGCGGCTGACGGCGCAGCTGCCGCAGCCCGCGCAGCAGGCTGAGCCCATCGACGCCCGGCAGCTCGCGGGAGGCGATGACCAGGTCGGGGATGTACCCGCTCATCCGCTCGATGGCCTCCCGGCCGTTGGAACAGATGTCCAGCTGCGCGTCACAACGCACATCCAGGACCAATTCGTTGAGCATCTCGCGGGCCCAAGGGTCCGATTCAGCGATCAACACGCGGGGAACGGCTAGCGCCTCTACAACGGTCATCATGACTCTCCGGCATCAGTCTCTTCACCATAGTCAAAGACTGCGCAGGGAGACAAACCGAAAGAGAATTTCCTGACGTCAAAAACAAAAAAACCTGCCGAAGCAGGTTTTTTCTGACGAAGCGGTCACATTTGATCAAACGTGCCGCAGCTCATCGGCATGAAGTCAGGCGATTTCAGCGAAGCATTCTTCGATGATCTTCAGGCCTTTGTCCAACTGCTCGTCCGGCGAGGTCAGCGGGACCAGCACGCGCAATACGTTGCCATAGGTGCCGCAGGACAGCAGGATGAGCCCCTTGTCACGGGCCTTCGCGATCACTTGTGCGACGGCAGCAGCGTTCGGCTTGTGGGTGTCGCCATTCTCGAAGCACTCGACGGCGATCATGGCGCCCAGCGCGCGGACTTCGCCGATGACCGGGTACTTGGCCTGGATGGCGCGCAGGCCAGTGACCAGACGCTCGCCAACCGCTTTGCAACGATCCAGCAGGTGCTCTTCTTCGAACACTTCCATGACCGCCAGCGCAGCCGCGCATGCGATCGGGCTACCCGCGTACGTGCCGCCTAGACCGCCCGGGGCGATGGCGTCCATGTACTCGGCCTTGCCGCACACGCCGGCCAACGGGAAACCACCGGCGATGGATTTGGCGAAGGTGGTCAGGTCGGCGCTCACGCCCATCTGTTCCATGGCGAAGAAGGTGCCGGTACGGCCAGCGCCAGTCTGCACTTCGTCAGCGATCAGCAGAATGCCGTGCTTGTCGCACAGTTCACGCAGACGCGCCATGAACGCCTTCGGCGCGACATAGAAACCGCCCTCGCCCTGCACCGGCTCGATGATGATCGCGGCGATGTCTTTCGGCTCGGCGTCGTTCTTGAAGATGCGCTCGATGCTGGCGATCGAATCGTCAACGCTGACACCGTGCAGCTCGTTCGGGTAGATGGCGCGGAAGATACCGCCCGGCATCAGGCCCATGCCGGCCGAGTACGGCACGACTTTACCGGTCAGACCCAGGGTCATCATGGTGCGGCCGTGGTAGGCGCCGGTGAAGGCGATGACGCCTGCACGGCCTGTCGCGGCGCGGGCGATCTTGACGGCGTTTTCAACCGCTTCGGAACCGGTGGTGACCAACAGGGTTTTCTTGGCGAAATCGCCCGGGACCTTGGCGTTGACCTTCTCGCACAGCTCTACATAGGGCTCGTACGCCAGCACCTGGAAGCAGGTGTGGGTCAGCTTGGTCAGTTGCTCTTGAACGGCGGCGACGATTTTCGGGTGCAGGTGACCGGTGTTCAGTACCGCGATGCCGCCCGCGAAGTCGATGAACTCATTGCCCTCGACGTCGGTGACGGTGGCGTTCTTCGCGGATTCAGCGAAGATCGGGTGAATTTGACCAACGCCGCGTGGGACAGCAGCTTCGCGGCGTTTCATCAGGGATGCGTTAGTTTTGCTCATCATTTCCTCATTCGCCGCTCATCGGGCGGCGCGGTTCAAGGATCAAGCAGCGGGGTCAACAGCAACAGCATACGATGATCGACTGTCGCGGCCTCCCGGCCACCAATAAGTTGGTGCCACTGAAACCTGCGAAACGGCGCTCTCGCGTCCCGCAGGTTGTAGAACAGTTACTTCACTCTGCCACTCAGCCGGTTCAAATGCTGAGGCAGAGGTATTTGATTTCCAGATAATCTTCGATGCCGTACTTGGAGCCTTCACGGCCAAGACCGGACGCCTTGATGCCACCGAACGGCGCGACTTCGTTGGAGATCAGGCCGGTGTTGATGCCCACCATGCCGTACTCAAGCGCTTCCGCCACGCGGAACACACGGCTCAGGTTCTGCGCGTAAAAGTACGACGCCAGCCCGAACTCGGTATCGTTGGCCATGGCGATCACTTCGGCTTCGTCTTTGAAGCGGAACAGCGGAGCCAGCGGACCGAAGGTTTCTTCCTTGGCGACGGCTGCGTTTTTCGGCACGTTGACGAGGATAGTCGGTTCGAAGAAGTTGCCTTCCAGGCTGTTGCCGCCGCTCAACACTTTCGCGCCTTTGCTCAAGGCATCAGCGATGTGTTCCTTGACCTTGGCCACGGCTTTTTCATCGATCAGGGGACCGGTGGTGGTGCCTTCAGCCAGGCCATCGCCTACTTTCAGCTTGGCGACGGCAACCTGCAGCTTCTCGGCGAACGCGTCGTAGACCGCGTCCTGCACATAAATGCGGTTGGCGCACACGCAGGTCTGGCCGTTGTTGCGGTACTTGGAAATGATCGCGCCTTCAACGGCCTTATCCAGGTCAGCGTCGTCGAACACGATGAACGGCGCGTTGCCACCCAGTTCCAGCGACACCTTCTTGATGTCGTGGGCGCATTCAGCCATCAACTGGCGACCGATCTCGGTCGAGCCGGTGAACGACAGCTTGCGCACGATGGGGTTGCTGGTCAGCTCGCTACCGATATCGCCGGCGCTGCCGGTCACCACGCTGAACACGCCAGCCGGGATGCCCGCGCGCTCGGCCAGTTCAGCCAGTGCCAGTGCGGAATACGGGGTTTGCGAAGCAGGCTTGAGCACCATGGTGCAGCCTGCCGCCAGCGCCGGGCCGGCCTTGCGGGTGATCATGGCGGCGGGGAAGTTCCACGGCGTGATCGCCGCAGTCACGCCGATCGGCTGCTTGAGGACGATCAGGCGTTTGTCCGGTTGATGGCCCGGAATCACGTCGCCGTAGACGCGCTTGGCCTCTTCGGAAAACCACTCGATAAAGGAAGCGGCGTAAGTGATTTCGCCTTTGGCCTCGGCCAGCGGCTTGCCCTGCTCCAGGGTCATCAGGCGACCGAGGTCGTCCTGGTTTTCAATCATCAGCTCGAACCAGCGACGCAGCTTGGCGCCACGCTCTTTGGCGGTCAGCGCACGCCAGGCCGGCAGCGCCTTGTCAGCGGCTTCGATGGCACGACGGGTTTCAGCAGCGCCCATCTTCGGCACGGTGCCGAGAATCTCGTTGGTCGACGGGTTGTTGACCTTGATGGTCTGGCCGCTGTCGGCATCAGCCCAGGCGCCATTGATGTACGCCTGCTGGCGGAACAACTTCGAGTCTTTAAGCTGCATTGCGGCCTCCTGAACAGCACCGCGCGCGGCGGAGCGAATGGTTGTATGCGGGCGCCTCGACCGAGGCCGCCGCCGGATAAGACTGTCGCCGGCCCTGATTGGAGAATAGAAGAAAGACCGGGCGGGGCGTTTGAAATCTCAAACGAATCCTAGGGACAACAGGGTTAAAGGACAATAGTGCGTTCGAAAAAAAGAACGGGTGGGGCTTGGGGTGGGGGTTAATCGGATGAGCGTAACCGGGAGCATGCGTATGCGGTCGTCATGCGCGGGTGCCTAAGCGGTTGGATGTGGTCCCACTAAATTGTGAACGGCGGGTCATCGGCATGGACGCACGAGGGCCAGATGAGTATTATGGCGCCCGCATTGCACCTGTAGCTCAGCTGGATAGAGTACTGCCCTCCGAAGGCAGGGGTCATGGGTTCGAATCCCGTCTGGTGCACCATCTTTTATCCCTTGTATTACAAGGGGTTAGCTCCACTGCCAGAAACCTGTCCTAGTCCTGAAAGTCGTTTTTGCCACAAATTTGCCACACTCAAGTGTGGCGGGAATGGTCGAAATGGCAACAATCAGGAATCGCGGCGAGTATCAGTGGGAAGCGCAAATTCGCCGTAAGGGCTATCCAGCCCAGCGAAAAACCTTCGAAACCAAATCCGATGCCCAAGCCTGGGCACGCATGATCGAAAGCGAAATCGACCGAGGCATATTCGTCTCCCGGGTCGAGGCTGAACGCACCGCCTTTCATCAACTCATTGATCGATACATCTCCGAGATCGCCCCTAAGCACAAAGGCGCGTATTCGGAAATCAAACGCCTTGAAGCGCTCAAGCGCCATCCGCTGGCAACACGCATCGTTGCCACCCTCACCTCTTCAGATTTTGCCCGCTACCGTGATGAGCGCCTGAAGATCCGTAAGGGCAACACGGTCAAGCGCGAGCTGGCTTTGTTTCAGTGCGTGATTGAGGTCGCTCGCCGGGAGTGGGGAATTCACCTTGCCGAGAACCCGGTCAGGATGGTCAGCCGTCCCAGCTACAACGACGAGCGCTCGCGACGGCTCGACCCAATTGAAGAGCAATACATGCTAGGCGCGTTAGAGCTTCGTGAGCGACGTGCTGATGGGACCTACGCCGATGCATCACACAATCGATGGATCCGGCCCATCGTCCAACTGGCGATTGAGACAGCAATGCGCCGTGGTGAGATTTTCGAGCTGCGCTGGAAGCATGTGAACCTGGAACGTAGAACCGCGCACCTGCCTGCGACAAAGAACGGACTGCCCAGAACCGTCCCGCTTTCGCCGAAGGCTATTCAGTTGCTGAAGGATTTACCGCGTTCGCTGTGCGGGCGAGTCTTCCCCACCACGGCTGATGCGCTCAAGAAGGCCTTCGTGCGAGGTTTGGAGCGCGCAAGGCTGAAATACTTGGGGGATTGTGGGGCTGCGCAGGTAATCCCGCAGGAAGACTTCCTGATCAATCTGCGCTTTCACGACCTGCGGCATGAAGCGACCTGTCGGCTTGCGACCAAGCTGCCGAACTTGATTGAGCTTGCCAGCGTGACGGGGCACCGGGAGGTGAACATGCTCAAGCGGTATTACAACATTACTGCGGAGGAGCTGGCGGCTAAGTTAGCATAAGTGCCCCCACAAATTGGCCATGCACCAAAGGGACTTGCCTTCCTTATGGTGCATACGTGCCGTATTACCAATCCGTAAACGTAAGAATATTTCGTCTACGATCCAAGTCGAAGTCATCGGTTCGTAAGATATCTTGCCAAAACCTTTCTCTTTCTCGGAGGGTACCAGCCCCACGCCATTCAATTATCCTCATTGGCGTACTCCGTGCAAAGGCGGCCAAGACATCATTAAGGTGAGTGTCGAAGCCGGAGTAGCCAAAAACTATGATTTCCCGGGCCTCGTGGCAGCACTTCTGCAAGTAATCCCAATATGTAGAAAGAACCTCTGAAGCCCCAATTACTGATCTTTTATGAGTTACGTGTGTCAGGACAATGTGATTAGAAATTATCCTAGATGACATATTCAACTGATCCCGCGTCATCTTATGTGCAACGCCATGCCTATCATCGTAGAACAAGGGGGAACCATGCAGATGCAAGTAGTACCCGAAATCGTTCTGCCACAGACGTTCAAGCCGATGCTCAGCAAAACCAGCGTCGACCATCCCGTCAACGAGGTAGGCACTATACCCACCTGCCATGAGCCCCTCATCCACTAACGCGCCGTAGAGGAGCCGGTCATAATTCAATGTCGCTATGTTTGAGTTGGTTTCACGTAGAAATGCAAATAGCGGCTCAAGAAAATTGTTGGGTAAATCACCGTCATATAGATGTAAGTCTGATGCAACCCTATGAATATACTGTGCAACAGCTTTTGGAAATGACTGGGCATCTGCGGTGAGCCAATGAACATCGTCGTCGCCTATCTTGTTAAGCATGTTGCAGGCTGCGACAACTATATGCAGCGTGTCGAGTTGTTCTTCTCCATTGGGAGGCAGGCCATCATTATCCACACAGCGTCCTACCATTAATTTCTTATCATCTGGAAGATGACGAGGATGGTTCCAAACATCTTCTAGCGCACGCGCTAGCGAGAAGTGGTCCGGATCCAATGCCATACCTAGACCGTTACCGAAAATTAGCGTCTTCCGTGTCATTACGAATCCTACATTTGCCATTATCGAATAATAATCGGGCCCAACCGATACCCATCACCTTCTTTTCGGCTGTACGGGCAAAAAATTAAGGGCTAAAAGCACGGGCGTTGCAGCCAGGTGATTCTAACCATCGGCGTTTCGTGCGCTTGAACTAACCGCGTCAGCCTAAGATTCACGCGATGCTGGCATTAAAGTTCAATCCTGTATGTCAAGGTTGAGGCTAAGCGCAATCCCCTTTGCTGCTGAATCCGTTCGAATGCGAGTAGCCGCTGCCTGATGGCGCTCCTGCTGCCTAAGCTGATAAACCTCATAGAAGCACGCGACAACCTGCTCCTGGGTCAAATCAGGGAGCGTCGCCCGTCGCTTGAGGGTGTTCACTATTTTCCGTGCGCAAAGCTGAGCAGCTTCTCGCTCATATGAACGAAAAACCAAATCGCGGAAAGCCCACATGCTGATCCAGCCGCTTGATAACGCCCATAGCATCAAACGCTGATAGGTCGACCAAGCCATACGTGTGTAACCGCTTAAATAGCGTCGGAGAATCCGGCCGTCCGCGTCTTTGAATCCGTAAATCCCCAGCTCCGTCAGCAGCCGCTCAAGGGCCACCCGCGACATCCCCGACTTGCGCAAAATTGCTGAGAATAGGTACTCAAGCAGGTCCAAGGGGACACGGACAACAAAGTTTCTCCGGCCCGTGTCTTCATGACGTTTCAGTTCATGAAAAACAAGCTGGAAGGCTTCATCCGGGTCGACATCTGCATCGGGAATGTGTGGCTGCATGGAGCCATTCTTTGGCTAAATCGCGTATCTGTCAAAAAGGTGTCCTAGTGAATCCGCAGTCGCATGGCGAAAGCTGGAGGCATTCCATAGCAGCCGAGCGACAGTCACGATGAGCATCGATTACGAAACCATTCAAAAAATTCAAAAGCTAGCAGATGACGTACTGATCGGCGTTGCCGAGGTCGCTGCATTGACAGGCTTCAGCGCTCTGACCGTGCGTCAGCGCAAATTGCCGGGGCTTGAGCCCGTTCCCGGCCTCTCACGCTTGCGATGGCGCCTAGGTGATCTCAGACAGTGGATGCGCACCGGGGCAATCACCTCGGCTCTTCTCCTCAAGCAAGCCTCGACCGAAGGAACACATAAAGTCGGGCGCCCTACCAAGAAGGCTCAGGTGGAGGCGAGAAAATGAGTAAGCTGGAATTATCGGTTGATGCCCCCACCGGGCAGGAACCACAGGATCAATTGAAATCCAACACCTATTGGTTTCACATTTTCCAGGCCATGGTGGATCACGAACTCGCAAAGCTAGGACCGTATGCATTCGCGGTTTACTGCGTGATCAAATCCCACTGCGATCTCAGAACGGGACTGTCGATTCCTTCAATCCCAACCATCGCTCGCAAAGCTGGGATCAGTCCGCGCCAGGCTATGCGCGAGATCAAGACGCTTGAAACCCGAGGCTACATCAGCAGGACGCGATCCCGTAAACATAACGAATATAAGCTCACGGAAAAAATCGCAATTAGCGACTCCCAAGGCAGAACCAGAGGCCAAGCACAGTGGGAGTACCGTCCAGCCCAGATCAAAAGCACGGTTGAGGAGCTGAAACGTATGCTCTTCAACAGGGAGGCAGTCGGCCAAGGTATTCACATCGTGAACCTACAGATCATCGAGAACCAGACCAACATCGGCTTCCAGATTAGCCAAGCTGACTTGGACCATTTGGCCGAGAGCAATCCGGACATCTACACCAAGCTGCTGTCTATCCGGAACTCGATCCGGGAGCGCACGGCGACCAAAACATGAGTTATACACAGGACAGCCAGTCACGTGACAGGGTGGCATGCATGGCCTCAACTCATGTGACTGAGTGGCATGTGTAACGGGATTTCACGTGACACATAGTCACCCATACAATACGAGAAAAAACCATATCAGCCAGTACGCCACTGCTGCTCGTAACTCGACAAAGTCTAGGAGTCCGGCAGGCCACGATAACGATCAGAAGGAATTCTCAAAAATGATCGAGTCATCAAATGCTCATAGACTGGAAATCGCCCAGGACATATTGGGTTGCTTGATAGCGCTCCGTTCCGAGTCGATTTTCTACGAGCGTAAGAAAGCCCAACCGAATGTTGAAATCATCAGCCAGTGGAAAGCAGAGCGGAACACCCTCTTCGACCTGACCCGCAGTTTGAACTGTAACGACCGGGATACCATCGAGAATGTCATCGCGACCTATGGCCCCTCTGCCAGAGCTCTGTTTGATCAGGAAGGTAGTGTGAGCAGCTAGCCCTGCGCACCGGCTACCCAGGGTGCGTATCAGTTAAGGCGTTCCGCTTTACTGACATGCGTTTAGCCGCCCTGAGATGCTGCACTCAATCTGAATCGGGCGACGTGGAGCGTCTTGCAGGTTTTGACTTGGGAATGAGCTCAGCTATCAGCTTGAGCTCTCCCGCATAGACCATGAGGGTTCCGCACCTGGTAAATGGCTTACCACCGTTCATCGCGTCTACAGATTTCCGTCGCAGTGCAAGCGACCACATTTTCTTCAGCCAGCTTTCACTCATAGCGTTTACTCCAGTTGTGGGTAACGTGCCCAGATTTGCCTACCGCATGCCTCCCTCAGCATCACAAGATTTACCTTTCCCTGTGCTGCGAGATGTTTTTCTCTTCTTATCCGAGCGATGCGCGCACAGTCACCAACGGAAAACGCGCGCACTTCAAAATACTGACACCATCACAGCCAACGCCCTGCTTCGTACAATGTCGTGTTGCGGTGTTTTCTAAAAATTACCGCGCTCACTTCGCAAAATATTTTGATGACCAATTTTGTTAGGCCGATGGCATCTGACTCCTGTGTTTATCGAGTCATTGGACGACTCCCTCTGCATCCGCCCCAATGATGCTTTTATTCATCGAGGGCTAAGAAATCCAGTACCAACGTACAGACAATTTTTAGTCGCCAACATCGTCCACCACGGCGGCAACCATTTGAGGATAAAAACTGGGACAGGGTAGGGTTTGTACTCCCGCCATAAATGGCGTACGTACAACCGGCAACGCGGCAGTCGTTTCACTTCTTTGCTTTACCTACCGTACCTGCTCAGGGCAAGCCCCGAGACCCCACTGCGGCCAATGGCCGGAAGGTTTTGGTAGAACGCGCTGCCGTCGATGGCTCACAACTCGGTAGAGATGCCTGACAGCGCAAGAACCTCATGCTCTGCAAGCCCTTGCCTCCGCTGTGCCAATCCGAGGGGCGTAATAAGCGCCTCATGCTCGACGACTTGCTGTTCAAGCAACCGCCCTAAAAGCAGCAGCTCTCCCTGCGCTTCGAGTGCGCGAAGCTGCTCGGGAGAATTAAACGCCCAGCGGTCAAGAATCTGCCAGCCGCAGGCATGATACGAAGTCGATCGGCGGACAGAATCGATGGTCGTAGCCGCCAGGACGCCGGACGCGATTCTCAATGGCGTGTGGTCAACGAGCATGGGCAGATTCCCTTTGTTGTAGGCAATTGATCATTCGTGTGTTCTGCGCAATGGAAGAGGTTCTGAAGCCGCCTTTGCGTCTTAGCTCTCGAATGTGAGCGAGCGAAAAACCGAGAGTGGATAGGACGGCAACATCGTCAGAGGCCAGCGCTTGATTGGCCAAACGCATAGTGGCGTTGGCTTGCTTCAGTTGAGCGATATCTACCTGCCAAACACTACCTGCAGTTACGTCCGTCATCGGGCTACTCCGAATGGGTAAGTGAAGGGTCCATCAACCTGTTAAGTGCTGAAGATTGCATGCAGCCGTGCCTCCGTATTGGTCACGTCCATCGTTCTAAGCGCGAGGCTGAACGTCGGAATAGCCAAATCGCTGGTCCACAGCTCCAATCGATGGTTGCTCTTGCCGACTGGAAGGATGCGCCAGGACCGTATCTCGTCCAAACGGAAGAGATGACCATCCTGACCTACAGGGTAGGCCAGCAACTTTTTAGATTGCAGGTCGACACCAACGTAGGCGTCATTGATCTTCGCGTACACCTCCACTTGAGGATGGAACCCTTCAGCCTGATAGCCGGCGACCATTCTCCTCAGCTTTTCGGCATAGCGTTGGTTGACTCGGGAGAACAGCCATCCGCCCCCGACGAAGTAGAGAACCAAGACCCAGAACAGCCACCGAATCTCTGGGTCTTCGCTACTGGCTAAGCCCAGAAAGAATGGCAGGTTGAAGCCTGAAAACACCACCACCACGAGCAAGAGCCCACCGACCGGCAAACATCCGACGGCCCATGCCACGCGAAACAACTCCCAAACAAGTCTCATGCAGCCTCCTAAACCAAACGTGCACAGATAAAATAACTGAAAATCAGATATCCCAAAAGCAGATATAGCGTGATCAGCCGAACCTTGCCAGGACACGGCTATGACAAAGGCTATCTATCGACGCGAGCACGTGGTCTTTCTGCAGGTGCTGAAGCGCATGCGTGTCGAATCAGGGATGACGCAGGCGCAATGCTCTGCTGCGCTGGGGAGGCCGCAATCGTTCATGAGTGATGTGGAACGCGGAGTGAGACGGTTAGACATGGTTCAGCTTCGTGATTTGTGTCTCGTCCTAAAAACTGATCTGGTAAATTTCACGCTGGCTTATGAACAAGCTCTAATCGAAGGTATGCTTCGTGACTGATCAATGTGCTGCGAAGGGGCTGATTCACAAATTTGCACCCGGACTTGAGTCATCATTAGCGGGGATCACTAACGCTTCCGTAGTGAGCGAGACCAGGCCTGAATAATGATTTGCAGCACCATTTGCCCCATGCTCGCCCTACTTAGTGATGATCTGACGATTCTGTCGTTAAACGATCCCGATTTGATCTTCTATTTTCGCAATTGGATAAAGAACCACAATGGCTAAGCCGAGAGCAGTCAAACCAAGCAAAGAAGAGCCGTTGGAAAAGCAGCTTTGGAAAGCCGCAGACAAGCTGCGCAAGAACATCGATGCCGCCGAGTACAAACATGTGGTGCTCGGCCTGATCTTCCTTAAATACATATCCGATTCGTTCGAAGATATGTATAGCCAACTGAAAGCCGGCGAAGGCGAGTATGCGGGGGCGGACCCAGAAGACAAGGACGAGTACAAGGCTGAGAACGTGTTTTTTGTGCCGCTCGAAGCGCGCTGGTTTTATTTGGTGAGCATGGCCCGGCAGTCTGATATCGGCCGACATGTGGACGCCGCAATGGATGCCATTGAGAAGGAAAACCCATCGCTAAAGGGCGTGCTGCCCAAGGTTTTCGCCCGGCAGAATCTTGATCCTGCAAGCCTCGGCGGGCTGATTGATCTGGTCGGCAATATCGCTCTTGGCGACGCCAAAAGCCGTAGCGCCGACGTGCTAGGGCATGTCTTCGAATACTTTCTCGGTGAGTTCGCCTTGGCCGAAGGCAAGCAGGGCGGCCAGTTTTACACCCCTCGCTCCATCGTCGAGCTGTTAGTAATGATGCTTGAGCCCTACAAGGGCCGCGTGTTCGATCCCTGCTGCGGCTCTGGTGGCATGTTCGTACAATCGGAAAAGTTCGTTGAAGAGCACCAAGGCCGGGTCGACGACATCTCCATTTATGGCCAGGAAAGCAATCAAACCACCTGGCGGCTGGCGCGTATGAACCTGGCCATTCGAGGCATTGACTCCTCTCAGGTGAAGTGGAACAACGAAGGATCCTTCCTTAACGATGCCCATAAAGACCTGAGGGCCGACTTTATCATCGCCAACCCGCCTTTCAATGTGAGCGATTGGAGCGGCGAGCTGATGCGCGGCGATGGCCGTTGGCAGTACGGTACTCCGCCGGTTGGAAACGCTAATTTCGCTTGGCTGCAACACTTCGCACACCATTTGGCACCCAACGGCCGCGCCGGTGTTGTATTAGCCAAGGGCGCGCTTACTAGTAAGAGCAGCGGCGAAGGCGATATACGCGAGGCTCTAGTTGGCGATGGCAACCTAATCGACTGCATTGTCAATCTGCCGGCCAAGCTGTTTCTGAACACCCAAATTCCGGCAGCGCTATGGTTTATGAATCGCGCCCGCAACAACGGTCACCCTCGCAAAGGCGAAATCCTATTTATTGATGCGCGCAACCTCGGTCAACTGATTAACCGCCGTACCAAGGAACTCAGAGCCGAGGATATCCAGCAAATAGCCAGCACATACCACAACTGGCGCACCGGCGACGCGAACTATGCCGACATAAAGGGTTTCTGCGCCTCAGCTCCACTGGAGCGTGTAGCAGAGCTGGACTATGTGCTGACACCGGGGCGCTATGTGGGCTTACCGGAGGAAGAGGATGACTTTAACTTTGCCGAACGTTTTGCCACGTTAAAGGCGGAGTTTGAGGTGCAATTGCTGGAGGAAGCAAGGCTTAATCAGACTATCGCAAAGCACCTTGCGGAGCTAAACAAATGAGTGAATTGCAAACTCCAGAACGTAGATCTTTCCCCTCAACGTGGCAAGCCCTGACGCTAGCTGACATATCTGAAAAAATAACAGACGGATCACATCAGTCCCCCAGACCACAGTCTGTAGGAAAATTTATGTGCTCTGTAAAAGATATGACGTATGACCGATTCGACTTATCTGGAAGCAAATTAATCTCGGTCGATGACTATGAGTTGCTTGTGAGGCAGGGGTGTCAGCCTAAAAAAGGCGATATTTTAATATCCAAGGATGGTGCAAACTGCCTTGATCTAATATTTGTCTATGATCAAGACGAAGAACTGGTACTTCTTTCCTCCATCGCAATTGTCCGGCTTTTGCCAGGATACATTCCTAAGTACGTAAGCTATTTCCTACTATCGCCTGATTGCCAGTATGTAATGCGCAATAATTATGTATCAGGCTCAGCAATTCCACGAGTCGTCCTGAAAGACTTCAGGAAAGTACCGATACTCGTTCCCCCTCCAGCAGAGCAAGCCTCAATAGCGTCAACTCTTAGTAGCTTTGACGATAAAATCAATCTACTACAGCGCCAAAATAAAACCCTCGAAGCAATGAGTGAGGCTCTCTTCCGCCATCGATGTTTGGAGAGCATCAGCGACAGTTGGGAAGAAAGACCTTTAAGCAGTATCGCCAGGTTCCTGAACGGCTTGGCCTGTCAAAAATACCCTCCAGGAAATGACCTAGAAAAGCTACCTGTATTAAAAATAAGGGAGCTTAGTAGCGGCATCTCCGAAAATTCGGATTGGGCAACAGATCAGGTTAAACCCGACTATATTGTCGAAGCGGGCGATGTGATTTTTGCTTGGTCTGCCTCGTTAATGGTCAAAATCTGGGATGGGGAGCGCTGTGTATTGAACCAACACCTGTTCAAGGTGACCTCTGATGAGTTTCCGAAATGGTTCTATCTGCTGTGGTGTAAACACCATCTTGCCGAATTTATCTCCATCTCATCCAGCCATGCGACAACAATGGGCCATATCAAACGCAGCGACCTTGATGCCGCTATTGTATTGATTCCGACCGCTGGGGAGCTAAAAGAGTTGTCAAAGCAAATGGAGCCATTGCTCGACAAGCAGATTGCCAATGCTAAGCAAATTAAGAGCCTGGAAAAGCTTCGCGATACTTTGCTGCCAAAACTCATGAGTGGTGAAGCGAGAGTATCTTTCTGATGGAAAAGCTAAGGGCCACGCTTGACCGTTATAGTCGCTGGCAGACGCTTGAGATTTATATTGAGCGAATGGAGGGGCATCTAGAAACGGATTTCAGTATTTCAGTTGAAAATGCCAAGGCCCTGCTGGAAAGCATTGGCAAGGAAATCTGCGATGCTAAAGGCGTAGTGCTTGGAACTACGCCCAGTATCAATGCGGTGTTAAAGAAAGCATTCGTTGCCCTAGGCTATACCGCGGAAGAGCTGGTGACGCAGATGTCTGGCTCACTGGCCAATATTGGCCAATTGATTGGCAACCTGAGAAATGAGATAAGCCCAACCTCTCACGGCAAATCGCTGGAAGAGTTGAAAGATAGGAATAACAAAGTTGATTTGCTCACCAGAGAGTTTTTGATTGACAGCACACTTGTTGTGGCTGTTTTTCTTATTCGGGCTTTCGAAGAGCGCGAGGGGAGGCTCGCCATCGCCGGTGACAGAGAGAATCATGTAATCTTTGATTATGAGGCTAACGAGACTTTCAATAATTTCTGGGATGATAACTTTGGGGATTTCGCAATGGGCGAGTACGCTTACTCTGCGAGTGAGATTTTATTCAACATGGAACTTGAGGCCTATCAAATGGAGTGCAGGGCGTTCCTGGAGTCCGAGGATGATATTGTTGAGGGGGGGGATAATTAGTTATAAATGCTCGCTATATATAGCCTCCGAATTGGCTTGGCCGCCCTGACCCTGCTAGTCGCGGAGTCGGACTCCAGGCAGAAAGACACCTTGATCTGCCTTACATGAACATGCTGGCGGCACCAGAAAATCCATAGGAAAATCCATTTTGGCCACACTCACCGAATCTGCTATCGAAACCTTCGCCATCAGGCTGTTCGAGCGCCTGGGTTATCAGACCCTTCACGCCCCCGATAGCGCACCGGACAGTGATAACCCCGAGCGGAGCGATTATGCCGAAGTGTTGCTGCGTGGTCGATTGGAACAAGCAACTCGGCGCATCAATGCCAAGCTGCCGGCGGATGTCATCCAGGCCGCGCTGAAAGAGGTGCAGCGCGCGCAGTCCCCCGAGCTGTTGGCGAATAACGAGGCGTTTCACCGCTTGCTGAGCGAAGGGGTACCGGCCAGCCTGCACAAAGATGGTGACGAGCGCGGCGAGCGGGTCTGGTTGATCGACTTTGCTCACCCGGAAAACAATGAGTTCGTAGTCGCCAGCCAGTTCACCGTAATTGAGAACAACCAGACCAAACGGCCGGATTTGGTGCTGTTCGTCAACGGTCTGCCCCTAGTTGTGATTGAGCTGAAAAACGCCGCTGCGGAAAACGCCACTCTGAAAAGTGCTTACCGGCAGATCGAAACCTACAAAGAAATTGTTCCTAGCCTGTTCGCCAGCAATGCCTTCGTAGTGATCTCAGATGGCTTGGAAGCCAAGGCCGGCTCACTCTCGGCTGGGTTGTCACGCTTTATGGCGTGGAAGAGTGCCGACGGCAAGGCAGAGGCCTCGCAACTAGTAAGCCAGTTGGAAACCCTAATCGTCGGTATGCTAAACAAAGCCACGCTGCTTGACTTGTTGCGCCACTTTATCGTGTTCGAAAAGGCCCGAAAGGAGGACCCAAAAACAGGCCAAATCACTATCAGCACAGTGAAGAAGCTGGCGGCTTATCACCAGTACTACGCAGTTAATGCGGCAATAGTCTCCACTCTGCGGGCCGTGGATATGGGCGCAGGCCTGAGTGCTCGGGAGAACCCCGCCAGCTATGGCTTGCCGAGCGTGACCAAACAACCCCGAGGAGATAAGAAGGCGGGGGTGGTGTGGCACACTCAGGGGTCGGGCAAGTCGCTTTCCATGGTGTTCTACACCGGCAAGATTGTATTGCTGCTGGATAACCCGACCATTCTGGTGATCACCGATCGCAACGATCTGGACGATCAGTTATTCGACACCTTTGCCGCCTCCAAGCAGCTGTTGCGCCAGGAGCCGGTGCAGGCCAAGGATCGCGACGAACTCAAAGCACTGCTCAAGGTGGCGTCCGGCGGTGTGGTGTTTTCCACTATCCAGAAGTTTCAACCCGAAGAGGGAAACATCTACGAGGAGCTTTCCGGGCGTCGCAATATCGTGGTGATCGCCGACGAAGCGCATCGCACCCAATACGGCTTCGCGGCTAAGACGGTGGATGAGAAAAGCATCGACGGAACCTTGATCGGCAAGAAGGTCGTCTACGGTTTCGCCAAGTACCTGCGTGATGCCCTACCCAACGCGACCTACCTCGGATTTACCGGTACCCCGATTGAAAAGACCGACGTCAATACGCCCGCCGTGTTCGGCAACTACGTGGACATTTACGATATTGCCCAAGCTGTGGAAGACGGTGCCACGGTGCGAATTTTTTACGAGAGCCGCTTGGCCCGAGTGGCACTAAGCGAAGACGGCAAAAAGCTGATCGCTGAGCTGGACGAAGAACTGGATCAGGACGAACTGAGCGAGACGCAGAAGGCCAAGGCCAAGTGGACGCGGATGGAAGCGCTGATCGGCAGCGAACAACGTATCAGAAATATTGCCGGCGATATCGTTGCCCACTTCGATGCGCGCCAAGAGGTCTTTGCCGGTAAGGCCATGGTGGTAAGCATGTCGCGGCGCATTGCTGCCGAGCTGTACAGTGAGATAGTCAAACTGCGGCCGCACTGGCACTCGGATGACTTAAGCAAAGGCGCGATAAAGGTGGTAATGACCGCCTCGTCCAGCGATGGTCCACTGTTAGCCAAGCATCACACAAGCAAAGAACAACGCAAAATGCTAGCCGAGCGGATGAAGGACGACTCCGACCCGCTGAAGTTAGTGATCGTACGTGATATGTGGCTGACTGGCTTCGACGCGCCCAGCATGCACACTCTATATATCGATAAACCCATGAAGGGACACAACCTGATGCAGGCGATTGCCCGCGTGAATCGCGTGCATCAGGACAAACCGGGTGGTTTGGTGGTGGACTATCTCGGCATTGCCTCCGACCTGAAAGAAGCGCTGTCCTTTTATTCCGATGCTGGCGGCACGGGCGATCCGACGCTAGCGCAGGAGCAGGCGGTGGCGTTGATGTTGGAGAAGATCGAGGTGATCACGTCGATGTACCACGGCTTCGCCTATGAAGATTTCTTCGAGGCCGAAACCGCACAAAAGCTATCGCTGATCCTAGCGGCGGAAGAACACATCCTCGGGTTGGAGGATGGACGCAATCGCTATATCAGAGAAGTCTCTGCGCTGTCGCAGGCCTTTGCGATTGCGGTGCCGCATGAGCAGGCCCTAGATGCCAAAGACGAAGTGGGGTTTTTCCAGGCGGTCAAAGCCCGTCTGGTCAAGTTCGATGGAGGTACTGGTGACGGCCGCAGCGATGAAGACATCGAAACAACAATCCGCCAGGTGATCGACAAAGCACTGGTGTCGGAACAAGTGATCGACGTGTTCGACGCGGCGGGTATCAAAAAACCGGATATTTCTATTCTCTCCGACGAATTTTTGGCTGAGCTGAAGGACCACAAGCATAAGAACGTGGCGCTTGAGGTACTGAAGAAGCTGCTCAACGACGAGCTGAAAGCGCGGGCCCGAAAGAATCTGGTGCAGAGCAAGAGTCTGATGGAAATGCTGGAAAACGCCATCAAGAAGTATCACAACAAAATCCTCACCGCTGCCGAGGTGATGGACGAGTTGATCAAAATCAGCAAGGAAATCGTTGCCTCGGACGACGAAGCCAAAAACATGGGGCTGACGGATTTCGAATACGCCTTCTATAGCGCTGTGGCCAACAATGACAGTGCCCGCGAGTTGATGGCGCAAGAAAAGTTGCGTGAGCTGGCCGTGGTACTGACCTTACGCGTGCGGGAAAACGCCTCAATCGACTGGACCATCAAGGAGAGCGTCAAGGCCAAGCTGAAGGTGATTGTGAAACGTACCCTGCGCCAGTTCGGCTATCCGCCAGATATGCAATTGCTCGCGACGGAAACCGTGTTGAAGCAGGCGGAAATTATTGCGAAAGATTTAGCTCCCTAGTGTTTTAAAGTGAGCTTAATGCCACAAATTTGCCACACTCGCCCCGCTAACAGGGGCGAAAACCGGCTATGCCCAGCTAACACAACCCATTGATTTCCCAGCTAATCCCCGCTAACGTACTGATTCTAAACGTCGATTTTTAGGACTCCGAAGGCAGGGGTCATGGGTTCGAATCCCGTCAGGTGCACCATTATTGATTCCAGTTCGCGCAATGCGTTCTGGAAATCCGCTACAGACGAAGAAGCCCGCCATTGAGCGGGCTTTTTTGTACCTGAGCGTTCGTAAAAGGTGTCCGGCTCAATCCCACGCTAGATTCATCCTCAAAGGTACGCGCTATCCGTCGCACCGCCTTGCCAACGATGGACGATGGACGATGGACGATGCATCTACCGTAACGACACTTGTCTTTACGAGCTCAAACTATGGCTTCCATTAATGTTCGCGTCGACGACGAACTCAAGGCTCGCGCCTACCGAGAGCTGGAGCGTCTAGGCGTTACTCCGTCCGACCTTATGCGCCAAGCCCTGCAGTACGTCGCCGAGCGTGGTCAACTCCCGTTCCGGCCGGTCCTCCTCACTCAAGAAGACGAAGCGTTGATCTCCGTGGCGCGCGAGCGCCTTGCCGCGCCGCAGCGCGTTAAGGTTTCGCTGGATGAGTTATAGGCTGGAGTTTGATGCTCCCCGATCTCCCAGTGACTGGATGATCATCTTCCCAGCCGCTCACACCACAAACTTGCTCACCAACCCCTGCAAATGCACACCCAAACGCGCCAGCTCAACGCTTGACGCTGCTGTCTGTTCACTGGCGGACGCGGTCTGTTCGGAGATGTCCCTCACACTGAGAACACTGCGGTTTATCTCTTCAGCCACTGCGCTTTGCTCTTCAGCGGACGCCGCGATTTGCTGGTTCATCGACTCGATGGTTGAAATTGAGCGACTGATGTTGCCGATCGAAGCCCCTGCATCCCGCGCCAGCTCCACGCTGTTGTCAGTCAGCAGGCGACTGTTTTCCAGGGTGGTCGCAACCTGTGCGGTTCGGCTGTGCAGACCACCAATCAACGTCGCAATTTCTTCGGTCGACGCCTGGGTGCGCTGCGCAAGACTTCTTACTTCATCCGCTACAACCGCAAAACCTCGTCCGGCTTCGCCAGCCCGCGCGGCTTCAATGGCCGCATTGAGTGCCAGCAAGTTGGTTTGCTCGGCGACCGCCTTGATCACGTCAAGCACGCCGCCGATCTTGTTGCTCTCTTGCTTGAGCTCATCCATGGCGATTTTCGAATGACCCACTTCGGTTGCGAGCTTTTCAATCTGGAGCACTGCCTTGGCCACAACTGCGTCGCCATCGCGAGCTTCTTTCGAGGCGCTGACCGCCGCATCTGACGCCTGCTCTGCGTTCCTGGCGACTTCCTGAACAGTAGCGGCCATTTCATTCATGGCTGTGGCGACCTGATCAGTTTCGGTTCGCTGGCTGTTAACGCCCGCGCTGGTCTGCTCGGTCACCGCCGACAACTGTTCGGCAGCGCTCGCAATTTGAGTGACGCTATCACGCAAGCCGCCAATCAACTGCCTCAGGTTGGTGGTCATTTTTTGCATGCTGATTTGCAGCAGGCCCAGTTCGTCTCGCCTCGCCGTTACTTCGCTGTAGGTCAGATCGCCGTTGGCGACCCGATCAGCCAATTGCAGCGCTTCGCGAAGCGGACCCACGATGAGGCGGGTGATGACCCATGCAGCCAGTGCGCTGATGATGAGCGCAATGCTGAGCCATATGATCAACATCTTGTTGGCTTGACCCACGTCCTCAATACGCAGCGAGACCTGGTTCTGTGCCAACTGATCGGCGGAGGCCAGCAGGACTTCGATGTTTTTGGTAATACCTGCCTGGCCCTGATTAATGGCGGCCTGTGCTTCCGAAAACTGGGCAATGGCAGCCTGGTATCTATTCAGTGAAGCCTGAAAGCCTTTGATGGCGTCGGGTTGAAATCCAGCGGCTTGCAGGGATTGGGCGTTGTTTACGGCCGCAGCGATTGAAGCGTTCGCCAGCTGCTGCGCGTCAGGCTTTAGCGTGAAGGTGTACCCACGCACATCAAAGCGCATTTTCTGAAAAAGCGTCAGCGCTTGTCCGATTGCATCTCGCTGTGCGGCCGTGCCCTCGGGCGAATTGGAGAGCGTGTCTAAGCGCAGCAGCACCTCCAATGCCTCATCAGCGGCGCTGCCAGACACGGCTCGGCTCGTTTCGCGCGTATGGGTCGCATTGATGATGTCGTTGTAAAAGCCCTTGTAAACCGTCATCGCGGCGGTCGCGGTTTTAACGTGGGGAATATTGAGCTCGGAGTCGAGTATTTCGCGCAAATACGCCAAATGACTGTCGAGGTTGTCATAGGCTTTTAGCCAGGTGGCAGCGTTGGCGTCGTCAGAATTCTGGCCGTAGACCAGCCGGGCGATGCGCATGTCCCGGGTCAGGGTTGTGAGCTTCGCAATATCAGACACGCGCTCGCTTCGCTCACTGAGTGAGGAGATTCCTGTCCAACCCGTGAGTGCAATAAGGACAGTAAATATGATCACCAAGGTGAAGCCGAGTACGAGCTTTGACCTGACGGTCATATTGATCAAGATATTCTTTAGCATGGCGCCCTCTGAAAGTTATAGGTATTCACATAGGAGAGGGCCACTCCATGCCATTCCTAACCCCATAACATTCGGCCACCCGCAAAGAAACTTTAGTGAAAAAGCATCTTTTTAAGAGACTATCGAACTAATAATTTATTTTCATCGCCGAAACTATTTCAGGGAATAAGTTCAACGTATTCGCCATTTTTTTGTGAGCCCACTGAACGGCTGTGTTGGCCGGAGACTTCGGATCCAGCCGGGCTTTGGCGGATTCGACCGGTGCTCGGCCCAAGCCAGAGGCGGCAGGATTGCGCCTCTCAGGGCTGATGACTCAGGAAACTTTCCCATTCAGTGGATGGGACAAGTTAAGCCAGACCCGAAAGACACTTTCTTTCCAGTAAGTGTGGGTACCGCTCACCACATGGCAACTTTTAACTTAAAGATTTAGTGCCGCGAGTGTTGAACAAATCAGTCCTCACACTGGTCGCCATTAGTTGATACCCTCTTAACTCCCGCGAGGTTTCTAGCGTTCAGACCCATTGTTTGGTCAGCCGTTAGAGCCCGGAACATTTACTCCAGCAAACCGGCGGCCTGAACCAACGCCAACCGGTCTCCACCCAGCAGCGGGTTCCGACTGGAAGTGGCTATCATCAGGCGCACATCATTGCCAGGGTATCGGGTTGCAACGCATGTTCGAGAATGCCGTGGCCCACATGGGGAAGGGATGAGCGAAATGCAGCAGCAAGGCCCTGTCACCGCCGTACCCATCCCAGCGGCGGTGAGCATGTTCCCGGGCGAGCAGCTCCGCCTGTCACGGCGCTGGGCAGAGGCTTGGTTCGACGACCTGCGATTCTTCGCTGAGGCCGAGCACGGCGGGCACTTCGCTGCCATGGAGAACCCAGCAACGCTCACCGAGCATGTGCGTGAGACCTTTCGTCTGCTGCGGTAAAGGCCTCGCGGGCTTCGGCGAGGGCCACGCCTGGCCGGCGTCTGGACGCTTTTGTAATCTGTAAAAAAAATGAGAAAAAATTCCCCACCTGTAGGAATATTCCTACTCATGAGGCTGCAGCGACGCGCGATGGAGCCTTCGCCACGCTCGTGAGCGTTTCGCCGCTCTTCAAGAACTTCGAGGAGTCAGCCACGCATAACAACAAGCAACATCCAGGATATCCGGGAAGAAAAACACCACTCAAGGACCATAAGGAGATCTCAAATGAGCACGACAGATCAGGTACAAAGCCGTGAAGGCTACAGCGAGAAATGGCAGCAACGTTTCGCATTTTTTGACGAGCATGGCGCGCCGAATTCACCAACGTTCAAGCCCGCATGGCTGAAGCTGCCTCTCCGGCAGAGGATCAAGATCAACGCGAACATCATTGCGTTTTTTTTCGGCCCGATTTACCTGTTCGTTCTGGGGTTGTGGAAAAAAAACCTGACGATGATCGGCATTTTGCTGGCCGTCAGTGTCGTGTCGGAAATCTTCTATTCGGCCACCGACTTTGCCTACGCCAAACAGTTGGATCTTGCTGTAGGTATCGCCATAAACGCCTTTTATGCGAGGACCACAAACTACGCCTATTACCTCAAGGAAATTAAAGGCGAACAAGGCTGGAATCCGTTCAAAGGCTGCTGAGGCTGAGACAGACCAAAGAGCGTCGTAACTTTCATTGCTCAGCGTGCGTGAAAGACGAGCCTTCGCCATGGTGTTGCGAGCAAGCAATGCCATGGCCGCTACAGCATGAGCCAGACATTCAGGCGTCGCCCGACATTAGCCTGAACTGGTCAGCGCATTCGACATGTAGTAAACGTGTCGGATGCTCTGGCTCGCTGATTCCAGCCCGTCACGATTTCAGCGGCGGCGGGTGGATCAGGGAACATTGAGCAACGAGGGAGCTCACACCTCTTGCCTTTGAACCGTCCTGTTGGTGACCCCCTCTATGGAACACGTACTCCCGGAAGCCTGGCTGAACGCGCTGCCGTTGCCCTGGCTCAATACCCTCGTGGCCGCCGCCGTCGCCATTGGCATCGCGCTGTTGGGGCGCTGGATTGCGCTGATATTGCTCCGTCGCGTCGCCAAGTCCTTCGTCTTCGCTCAACAGCTCATTCATCGTGCCGAGCCGCCGACGTTGTGGCTGATTCCACTGCTGGCCCTGCAAACCGTCTGGACCTCTGCCCCCGATGATCTGATGTTCATCAACGGCGTTCGGCACCTGAACGGCATGCTGGTGGTGGCCGGATTTACCTGGCTGGCGTTGAGTTGCGTGAAGGCCATTGGCGAAGCGGTCGCGATCCGCAACCCGCTGGACATCGAAGACAACCTGCAAGCCCGCCGCATCCAGACGCAAGTGCGGGTGCTGGTGCGCTGCCTGAATGTGTTGGTGCTGCTGTTCGGTACCGGACTGATTCTGATGAGCTTCCCGCCGGTGCGGCAGATTGGTACGAGCCTGCTGGCATCGGCAGGGCTCGCGGGTCTTGCCGCCGGTTTCGCCGCCAAGCCGGTGCTCGGCAACTTGATCGCGGGCCTGCAGATCGCAATCTCTCAGCCGATTCGCCTGGATGACGTGGTGATCGTTGAGGGCGAGTGGGGACGCATCGAAGAGATCAGCGGCACCTACGTGGTGCTGAAGATCTGGGATGAGCGGCGGATGGTGATTCCGTTGCAGTACTTCATCGAAAAGCCCTTCCAGAACTGGACGCGCAGCACGTCGAGCCTGATTGGCTCGGTGTTTCTGTGGGTGGATTACGCGTTGCCGCTGGAGGAGTTGCGCGAGGAAGCGGAGCGTATCTGCAAGGAAATTCCGCACCTCTGGGATGGCCGCGTCTGCGTGTTGCAGGTCACGGACACCACCGACAAAGCGATGCAACTGCGGGTGTTGTTGAGCTCGGCGGATTCATCGCGCAGTTGGGATGCGCGATGCCACATGCGCGAGCGCTTGATCAGTTTCGTTGCCCGGCAATATCCGCAATGCCTGCCGCAACTACGTGCGGAGATGTCTTCGCGCACCGTACAGCCAGAGCGCGAAGGCCACGAAGCGCCGACAGAAATTGCTCGTCAGCCGCCAGTCTGAAGACAGATAAGACCCAATTGCCCGGCCACTAGTGGTGGCCGGAACAGACTCACTGGCCGCCGCTGAACATTACGAACTTGCCCATCATCATGGCGGCAAACTGCTGCGCCGGCATCTTCACGCCATTGAAGTCCACCACATCGTTGGCGTAATGCAGGCTGGACACGATGTTGTCGCCCTCGACCTTGCCCACCTGGAACATGACCGCCATGCCGCCCACCGACTCTGCTGCTGCCTGCGCCTGTTGCGCGACGGCGGCGGGATCGGTCAGGCCGGCAGACTTGGCGCGCAGTGCGGCGAGGTCCTTGATCATCGCCTTGGAGAGCACCAGTTTGGCGTCCAGCTGGGTCAGCAACTGCTTGAGCAATTCCGCGCCCGGCTGATCAAGCGCCGAAGGGTTGCCCAAGTCCATCGACAGGTTGAACTGGCTCTCGCCGCTGGCTGTTTTCAGCGAAAGCTTTTCCAGCTCGATGTGTGGCTTGGCACTCAGCAGCTTACTGACTTCGGCCTGCACCAGCGCCTGATCAGCCGGGCTCAAATGTGGCGTGTAGGTTTCACCCACCGCCGCGGCGGCCTGGGCTTGAGGCTGCACTTTCTCCTGATAGATCTTCATCAGCGCCTGGGTTGAGGCGATGTCGAAATTGCCGAACTTCCAGAGCATCTGCATGGCGCCGATGTCGTTGCCATTGAAGCTGATATTGCCGATGTCGTAGCTCACCTGAGCATTCAGGTTGCCTTCCACTTCCTGCAACAGACTGGTGTTGACGAAGTCCTTGAGCTGAATGGCCGGCTGGCCCGCCGCCTGGAACGTGGCCGAGGCGATTTTCGCGTCGGTGTGGCCCAGGTAGAAACCCGATTTGCCCTTGGTGCCACCGGTGTTGAAAGTGAAATCCTTGAGCGTCAGGTGCACCGGACCTTCTTCAGAAGTAGCGGTGACGTCGACGCTGCCCAGCACACCGTTGGCTTCAAGCTTCTGGCCATCACCCGAGCCGGAGGCATTCAGGGTGAAACCGGAAAACTTGAACGCGCCGGTCTGGTCGGTGAATTCAAAGGGGAGCAACTCCACACGCCCCAACGCGGCGCGGTCGTAGCCCATGCTGAAGTGGCCGGTCAGCGGTGGCTGGCCGTTAGTCATGGCAAACCATTTTTCGGAGAAGGCGTTCTTCTCGATCTGCACGTTGCTGGCGGCCATCACCGGCACCAGCTGCAGTGACTTCACGCGGCTCCACGGCAATGGCCCGTGCTCGATGTTGTCGACAAACAGCAGCTCGACCGGCTTGCCCTCATTGAATTGGGGGTCCTGGATGTTCAGCTTGTAGTGCGCGGTGCTGGTGAAGAAGTGGCGGTCCAGAGAAAGGAGCTCAACACTCGCCTTGCCTTCATGCCCGACGAAGGCGGCTTGAAGCTGCTGATTGCCTTGCTGGATGGCGTCGTTGAGCGCGCCTTCCAGCCGTTTTCCGGTGTACCAGGCGCCAGCGGTGACGAGGACGCCCGCAACCACAATGACGCCTACGGCGATGTTGACTGATTTTTTCATGTGTCGACTCGAAGATGTCCGTTCTTGAAGAGAGGTCTTGCCTTCCTTGACCCCGGAGGGTTTCGGCGCCACGCAGAGCGGCCGTGCAGCACCTTGCGCTGCCGAGAGCCCGGCGAGATTAGCACTTGGCGAGAACGTTTTGCAGCCGTTGCGCCTAGCCACGACGTTCGCCGAAGCGTTAGGCTGGACGCCAATTTGCTAACGGGATCGATGAGATGAGCGAAGTGCAAAAGCCCAAGGGTCCGGTCAAGGCGGTGATCTTCGACATGGACGGCCTGCTGCTGGACACCGAAGGCATCTACACCGAAGTGACCGACACCATCGCCAAGTGGCACGGCAAGACGTTCGACTGGGCCGTGAAGCAGCACTCCATTGGCCGCGGCTCCCAGGATTTCGCCGAATACGTGATCCGCGCGCTCGAGCTGCCGATGTCTCCCGAGGAGTTCCTGACCGTTCGCCAACCGATGCTGGACGAGCGTTTTCCGCACGCCAAGCCGATGCGTGGCGCCGAGGCACTGGTGCGTCACCTTGCCGAGCACAACATCCCCATCGCGGTGGGCACCAGTTCTTCCCTTCACTACTTCCACGCGAAGACGAGCAATCATCGCGCCTGGTTTGAGCTGTTTAAAGACGTGGTGACGGCGGATCACGCCGAGGTCACGGCGGCCAAGCCTGCGCCGGACATCTTCCTGGCTGCCGCGCGCCACCTTGGCGTGGACCCGAAGGATTGTGTGGTGTTCGAAGACTCGCCTTTCGGCGTCACCGCTGCCAAGACCGCAGGGATGTACGCCGTGGCCGTGCCGGACTCGCACATGCCGATCGAGCAATACGCGCACGCCGACCTGATTTTGGGTTCGCTGACGGAGTTTCCGCTGGAAGATTGGGGTTTACCGGGCTTTAGCAGCTGATTAACTGCGCATGCGGAGGCGCGGTTGGCCTAGATTCCTGGAGGGGAAAAATCTAGGCCATGCGTTCGCGCTGAAAATTCCTACCGGGCACATCCGTTCAGACGGGCATATTGATCGATTGCTTCAACGCTATCGTTCGCGCCATGAATCAGGTCAGACATTACCTCAGCGCAAACGGCGACGATCTTTATCAGCAATGGCTTGATGAGCTCAAAGACCGATCCGCGAAAGCCAGAATCACCACGCGCATCAACCGGGTCGCTGCAGGTGCATTGGGCGACTGCAAGCCTATTGGAAGTGGCGTGTGGGAATTGCGGGTCGATCACGGACCGGGTTATAGGGTTTACTACGCCCAGGCAGGTAAGCAGCTAATCTTGCTGCTTCTGGGAGGCGATAAGCGCCACCAGCGATCTGACATTGTTAAAGCCATTGATTGCTGGCACGACTTTCAGCGGAGAAGGCCATGACGAGCTCACGTGATCACGACGAAACAGTCATTGCGATGATTCGGGACGACCCCGCATTCGCAGCGGAGTATTTGCGAATTGCATTTGAAGAATTGGACGAAGAAGGCGGCGATGCCGGCTTTCTTGCAGCGTTAAGACATGTTGTTGAGGCTCGAGGCGGAATAGCATTCATAGCAGAGAAAGCCGGCATACCTCATGAAAGCCTTCGTCGAGCGCTATCCCCCAAAGGCAATCCCACGTTGAAAACCATGCGCCAAGTGGTACACGCCACCGGGCTCACGTTCGCGGCAATCGCGTGACATTTACCCTACAGCCCCACCCTCAAATCCACCCCCAACGCCCGCGCGAACGCCTTGACCAGCGGGCTTCTTGGGGCGTTGTGTCTCAGGATCAGGTTGACAGGCGTGCGCAGGAAGATCAGGTCGGGGCGCAAGGCGCGGAGTAGGCCGTCGCGGATCAGATTGCGCGTGTAGTGCTCGGGGAGAAAGCCGATGAAGCGGCCGGTCAGGATCATCATGGCCACCGCTTCTACCTGAGAGGCTGATGCGCACTGGCTGTCCGAATTAACGAAGCTCGCCTTGTCGCGATGGATCGCATAGCGATGATTCACGATGTCGAACGCGCGCAGGCTGTCGATGCCCAGGGCGCTGTCATCCGCCTCGAACAGCGGATGCCCCACTGCGCAATACGCGTGGGAGGTCTCTTCGTACAGCTCGAAATAATCAAACTCTTCGCGCCGCTGATACACCGGCACGATGCCAAGACTCACCCGCCCTTCGACCATTGCGCGCTCGACTTCATCCAGTTGGGACGCTTGCAGGCGCAGTCTGACTTTGGGCGCTTCATCGTGCATTACTCTAAGCGCGGCAATTAGCGGCGAACTTTTATCGGTCAGAGTGTTATCAATTACGCCGACACTCAAATCGCCAATCAACTCATTCTGCGCTGAACTAATCCGGTCACGAAAACTGTCCACCGAGGCGAACAGTTCGATAGCCGCCTGATAGACAAGCTTGCCCTCTTCAGTGAGATGAAACCCTTCCCGGCCGCGTGTACAGAGGCGCATGCCAATACGGATTTCAAGGTCTGAAATCTGCTTGCTGATGGCTGCAAGGCCCACGTTCAGCTCGTTCTGGGCGGCGCTGAAGCCACCCGCCTCCACCACGGCCTGAAACACCCGCAACAGCTTGAAGTCCATTCCGCTGAGAGTAAGAGGGGGGCGTATTCCCGGCTTAGGCGGCACGTTTCCAGAATTGGAAAGTGGAGTTTCCATAATGCTTATTGACCTCGCCTATTGGATTCAACAGGCTCTGACTCACAACAAATACGTGCCCGGTTGATAATAATGAACACAGAAAAACCTGATTGGCAACCGCATACGGGGTACTCCGCTTCATAAGCCGAAAGCGGATCCAACATTAATTAACCTGACACTTTGATCAGGACTTTCAATACCTAACTGCCCCCTATCCAGGACGATTCCATGTTGCAACGCCGGAACTGCGTCGTGGCAGGGAGGCTGAGTGGGGTTGCCCAGATCAGGCAGGCGCGGTCTGCATACAGCTTCGGAGAGACACATGAATCAGAATCAGGCGGAGCAGCTGCAAGCCGAGCGCAGGAAAACCGAAAATGCGTTCGACATCACCCAGTACGAACACGTCCCGCGCCGCTATTACGGGCGCATTTTCTTCGCGGCCCTGATCATCATTGCCCTCGCCGGCCTGGCCCGCGCGTTTGCCAACGGGCAGATCGAGTGGAGTTACATCGGCCAGTTCCTGACCTCCGAAGCCATTCTGTGGGGACTGCTGAACACGATCGTCATGTCGATTCTGGCGATGGTGCTCGGGGTGGTGATCGGCGTGGTCACGGCCATCATGCGCATGTCGGCAAATCCGATTTTGCGTTACGTCGCGATCACCTACACCTGGCTGTTTCGCGGCACGCCGTTGATTCTGCAGTTGCTGCTATGGTTCAACCTGGCGCTTATCTTCCCGGTCATCGGCATTCCCGGCGTGTTCGAGATCGACACGGTCAGCCTGATGACACCCTTCGTTGCCGCACTGCTGGGCCTGAGCATCAATCAGGGCGCGTATACCGCAGAGGTCGTGCGCGCAGGCTTGCTCTCCGTGGACACCGGTCAGTACGAAGCCGCAAAGTCGATCGGCATGCCGCGCCTGCAGGCTCTGCGCCGGGTGATTCTGCCCCAGGCCATGCGCGTAATCATCCCGCCGGTCGGCAACGAATTCATCGGCATGGTGAAGATGACCAGCCTGGCCAGCGTCATCCAGTATTCCGAATTGCTGCACAACGCGCAGAACATCTACTACGCCAACGCCCGGGTCATGGAGCTGCTGATCGTCGCGGGGATCTGGTACCTGGCGGTGGTGACTGTCCTGTCATTCGGCCAAAGCCGGCTGGAGCTGCGCTTTGCCCGCGGCGCCGGCAAGCGTTCGTAAATCAGGCCCAGGAGAATCAGCATGAGAAGCATCGTCAAAGCCGTCGGCCTGAACAAATACTACGACCAGTTCCACGCCCTCAAAGACGTCAGCATTGAAGTCGAGCAAGGCGAAGTTTTGTGCATTATCGGGCCCTCGGGCTCGGGCAAGAGCACGCTGCTGCGGTGCGTTAATCAGCTCGAAAAAATCGACAAGGGCGGTTTGTGGGTTGACGGTGAACTGGTGGGCTACCGCATCGTCGGCAACAAACTGCACGAGCTGACGGACGCTCAGATTGCCCGTCAGCGTTTGAGCACCGGCATGGTGTTTCAGCGCTTCAATCTCTTCCCGCACATGACCGCTTTGCAGAACGTGATCGAAGGCCCGATCCAGGTGCTCAAGCGCTCGCCCAAAGAGGCCACTGAAGAAGCCACCGAGTTGCTGGCACGCGTCGGGCTGGCGGACAAGCGTCATTCCTATCCCGTCGAGCTCTCCGGCGGTCAGCAACAGCGTGTCGCGATCGCTCGCGCACTGGCGATGCGGCCGAAGCTGATGCTGTTCGACGAACCCACTTCCGCCCTCGATCCGGAGTTGGTGGGCGAAGTGTTGTCGGTCATGCGGGACCTGGCGCACAGCGGCATGACCATGATCGTCGTGACACACGAACTGGGCTTTGCCCGCGAAGTTTCCAACCGGATGGTGTTCATGGACGGCGGCCAGATTGTGGAGGCCGGCACCCCGGAAGACATACTAATAAGCCCACAAAACCCAAGAACCCAAAGCTTCATTTCTGCCGTTCGCACTTAAACCAGAACAAACGAGAACGACCATGAAAAAGATCCTCATCCCAGTTTGCTCGCCGGCCTGATGGCGTCCGCGTCAGTGTTCGCCGCGCTGCCCGCCAGCCTCAAGGACAAGGGCGAAATCACCGCCGCCATCGTGCCGAACTACCCGCCGATGGATTTCAAAGACACCAGCACCAATATGCTGACCGGCCTGGATGTGGATCTCGGCAACGCCCTGGCCGAGCGCCTTGGCGTCAAGATCAAATGGCAGGAAACCGCCTTCGAGCAGATGGTCAGCGGCCTGGTCACCAAGCGCTTCGATATCATTCTGTCGGGCATGACTGACACGGCCGAGCGGCAGAAGTCGGTAACGTTCATTGACTACTTCGCCAGCGGCCCGCAGCTGTACACGCTGACCAAAAACGCTGATCTGAACGAGCCGGCCGATTTGTGCGGCAAGAAAGTCGGCACCAGCCGCCGTACCAGCTGGCCTGCGGAAATCGCAGCGTGGAGCAAGGAAAACTGCGAAGCGAAAGGCAAGCCGGCGATCATCGTCAGTGGCTCCGAAGGCTCCGCCGATGCCCGCGCGCAACTGCGTCAGGGCCGGCTTGACGCCGCGATGCAGGGCAGCGAAACCATTCCGTACCTGATGTCCCAGGAGAAGGACACGTACAAGCCGCTCGGTCTGGCGATCTCGAAACAGTTCACCGGCCTGGGCGTCAGCAAGTCCAACCCTGAACTGGCGGCGGCCATCGCCGAAGCGATGCAGGCCATGGTCGACGACGGCACCTACGGCAAGATCCTCAAAAAGTGGGAGCTGGAACAGGGCGCGGTGACCAAGGTCGGGATGAATCAAGGTCAGTAGTAAACGGTCGGACAGCGGACGCCGCCCATGTGGGAGCGCCTTACCGGTGCTCCCGCAAAGGATTTGTACCGAGGCTTGAACAAGGACGGAAAAACACCAGTGGCCACTTACTCCCTCGTCATCCGCCGGTTGATGATCTGCTCGCTGACCATCGTCATGAGCCGGGCGATGACCAGCCCGTTGCTGTCATTGTTCCTCAGCACAAGACTGGGACTCAACCAGCAAGACGTCGGGCTGCTGATGGGCATCGCGGTGTTCATCGCTACGCTGCTGGGGCTGTACGGTGGTTACATCATCGACCGGCTGGAAAAGCGCAAATTGCTGATCCTGGCGATGCTGTCCAGTGCCGTGGGCTTCTCGCTGCTGACCTTCGCCCACAACGTCTACCTGACGACACTCACGCTGGTGATCACTGAGACGGCGTCGGCGCTGTTTCTCATCGGCTCCAAAGCAATCATCAGCGAAAACCTGCCCATCGGGCAGCGGGCGAAGGTGTTCTCGCTGCGCTACACCCTCACCAACATCGGCTACGCCACAGGCCCGATGCTCGGCGTGGTCATTGCCGGGCACCTGCCGCTGGCGCCGTTTTTCATCGCCAGCGCCATCGCGTTCTGCAGCCTTTTTCTGATGCTTGGCATCCCGCGCACAGTCGCTGATACCGAACACCCACCGCGCAGCTTTCTCGACACCCTGATCACGCTGAAAAACGACCGCACACTGATTCTGTTCACGGGCGGCAGCTTGCTCAGCACCATCGTGCATGGCCGGTATACGTTGTACCTGTCGCAGTTTCTGCTGGTCACGCATACGGCGGAACAGGCGTTGAAAATCCTGTCAGCCGTGTTGGCGTGCAACGCGGTAACAGTCATCCTGATGCAGTACCAGATCGGCCGTTTTCTGAAGCGCGAGCAACTGCGGTACTGGATCTGCCTCGGCACAGCTTTATTTGCGATCGGACTCATCGGCTTCAGTTTTGCCGAAACGACCCTGGCCTGGTGCGCTGCGATGTTCGTCTTCACGTTAGGCGAGATGATCATCTACCCCGCCGAATACCTGTTCGTCGACACCATTGCGCCCGATCACCTTCGCGGCAGCTACCTGGGTGCGCAGAATCTGGCGGCCTTCGGCGGAGCATTGAGCCCGGTGATCTGCGGCTACCTATTGATCAATAGCCCGGCTCCGACCATGTTTTATGTCCTGGCGTGCCTGACGGCCATGGGCGGCACATTGTGCTTCCTGGCCGGACGACACGCGAAGCTCGCTCACGCAGACATCGCGCTCTGAGCCCGCGCTCGCCACACGCAGTTCCGTCAATTTGTCACTTTTCAAAACCCGCCCAAACAGGTGAGTATGTCCGGCCTTGAGCTGTCGGTCTGATCGGTCTTTACGAGACGCCTTGCAAGCCTGTCCCAGACTGTCCTGATTTCCACTTCCCCGACGAAAAGGATATCGAGCAATGAAATACCGCACCCTTGGCCAATCCGGCCTCCAGGTTTCAACGCTGACACTGGGCTCCATGATGTTCGGCGTGCAGACGGGCACCGAAGAATCCCTGCGCATCATCGACAAGGCCTGGGATGAAGGCGTCAATTTCATCGACACGGCCAACGTCTACAACGCCGGCCGGTCTGAGGAAATCGTTGGCGAGGCCATCGCCAAACGGCGCAGCGAGTGGGTACTCGCCACCAAAGTCGGCAGCAGTTCGGGCAATACCGCCCCTAACTCCAGTGGACTTAATCGCAAGCACATCTTCAATGAAATTGAATCCAGCCTGCGCCGTCTCGACACCGATTACATCGACATTCATTACCTGCACAAGGAAGACCACAACACGCCACTCGAGGTGACCGTGTCTGCCATCGGCGATCTGATCCGCGAGGGCAAGATCCGTTACTGGGGCGTGTCGAACTTCCGCGGCTGGCGCATCGCTGAGGTGGTCAGCGTCGCTCAGCGCCTGGGCGTCGACAAACCGGTGATCAGCCAACCGCTGTACAACATCGTCAACCGTCAGGCCGAGCTGGAACAGATCACTGCGGCGAAGTTCTACGGCTTGGGTGTTGTGCCCTACAGCCCGCTGGCCCGCGGCGTGTTGAGTGGCAAGTACGCCCCCGACGTAACGCCGGACAGCAGCACCCGCGCCGGCCGTCAGGACAAGCGCATTCTGGAAACCGAGTGGCGCAGCGAGTCGTTGCACATCGCCCAGAAACTGCAGGCGTATACCCAGGCCAAAGGCGTGGGTCTGGTGGAGTTCGCGATCGCCTGGGTGCTGAACAATCAGGCCGTGACCTCTGCCATCGTCGGGCCCCGCACCGAGGACCAATGGGACAGTTACACCAAAGCGCTCAGCGTGAACATCACTGCCGAGGACGAAGCGTTCATCGACTCCCTCGTGACACCCGGGCATGCGTCCACGCCGGGTTTCAATGATGTGCAGCATTTCGTGACGGGCCGTTATATCTGACACAGATTGACTGTGAAGCCAGCCTCGGTTGCCGCGAAGGACTTGCGTCATCGAGGCCGGGCATCCCGTTCTCAATCCCCGATTGATGGCAATACCTGTACGCTCAATCCCTTGTAGAATGCCGCGCCGAGACCGCCTGCTAAACTTGTATCAAAGTTTGACAAGGGCAGCAGCGGTCTCTAGTGTTTCATTGGATCCAATAACTGGTCAGCCGAAGAAGATCAAGCATGCGCAGGACTGAGAAAGAGCAATTTCTGCGGGAAACCCTGGGTGATGAGCAGCCGCCTGCGCATCTGGCGCGTGCAATCATCGAAGAAAAACTGCGCAGCGCCATTCTTGAAGGACGCCTCCCGGCAGGCATCGCCCTGCGCCAGCAAGAGCTGGCTACGCTTTTCGGTGTCAGCCGCATGCCCGTCCGCGAGGCGCTGCGTCAGCTGGAAGCTCAATCGTTGCTGCGCGTCGAAACCCACAAAGGTGCGGTCGTTGCCCCGTTGATCAACGAGGATGCCACGGATGCCTATGCGTTGCGCATCCTGTTGGAGTCCGAGGCCTTGCGCCAGTCGATCCCGCTCCTGACCGGCGAAGACATCAGCACTGCGCGTGGGTACATCGAACAGCTTGAGGTCGAAACCGACTACAGCATCATGGGCACGCTCAACCGCCAGTTCCACATGGCGCTGTATTCCAGGGCGCACAACACGCGTCTGCTCAAACTGGTCGAGGACGGCTTGAACGAGGAAGAGCGTTTCCTGCGCTTCAATCTCAAGCAAATGAACCTGGGCAAGGTGTCCCAGCACGACCACTACGAATTGCTGGAAATGGCCGGTGCCGGTGACGTGGACGCCACGATCGAGGCGCTGACTCATCACTTGAATCGGGGTGTTGAGGCCATCAACGCCTACTTGAGCGCCCGTAAGGCGGAAGAAGCAAAACCTGCAGCGGCCTCACGAAAACGTGCCGTCACCCAGTAACATTTACCGCTGTATTCAATCTTGACCTTGCTTGCTACCGGCTAATCGGCCGAGAAGCACAAGGGATCAACGAACGCCGTTCATGACGGCGTATGCGCCGAAGGACCCGGCTCCACGGTTATGACGCCTTTATCAAGGCTCGGGGAAGCTGAGTGCAAGCCGAAAAGAACAAATGGCTGATGGTCGTCAATTCCGGACAACCCGTCAGAACACGCCTGATTTGCTGTCCTCACGTAGGAGGCGATCCTGAGCATTTTCGTGACTGGTCCGAAGGACTTGCCGATCACATCGAGCTGGTAACGCTGCGCCTGCCCGGTCACGGCAGTCGGCTCAAGGAAACGCCCTACGATCAGTGGGCGCCCTTGTTGCAAGACACCTTCTTCGCCTTGCAGCCCTATCTGAGCGAACCCCACGCGTTTTACGGCCATAGCTTCGGCGGTCGGGTCGCTTATGAAATGGCCAGGCTGGCGCAGAATCATTACCCGAATCTGACACGCCATCTGTTCGTGTCCGGCTGCCGCAGCCCTGACAGCCGACAACCCTGGCCGTATCTGCACACGCTGCCGCAAGACGACTTCATTCAAGCGCTTATCAAGTTGGGCGTGCTCCCGAACACGTTCGCGCAGGATAAGAAACGCCTCAAGCTGCTGGAGCCTGTCGTGCGCAGCGACGTAAAGCTGTCGGAGATCTGGTCGCACTGCGCCGATGAGGGCCTAAACATCCCGTTGACCGGTCTGTACGGCAGCGATGATCCGGTCGCTACAGCCGCCAGCATGATGAAATGGCGGGAGTTCACGCGTCGCGAGTTCGAGTTGATCGAAGTCCGCGGCACTCATGACTTTCTCAGCTCGCAACGCGACCGCCTGCTGCACATCATCAATACGCACCTCGGCTTGCTGGGCGGCTGAAGAAACATCGCCGCCCTCTCCTTCTGCATCGACTCCTCACGCCCTCCTTCTGATCTCTCCTACGACTAAAAGCCGGCCGTCCCACACTCGGCCGTCGCTAATGCACCTATCGTAAAACTTGGCCGTCGTTGACGCGGTGCACCGCCGTGTTCAGGCACACTCGAACGACGAATCGGTCTGCAGCCGGTTCAGGGAAAGCAGTTCTCATGGAGCGGCAAAAGGAGCATTGCCCTGGGCGGAGACATTGAAGTGAAACCCCGAATGTCGCCCAAACCAAAAAATCTCAAAAAACTGTATTAGCCCGATAAAGCGCAACGCTGAACGAGGTATTCGTTCATTAATTTCAATTCTGGCCTTAATGAGCCGGAAGGGTTGCGTTCGCCCTAATAAAACTTAATTAAGAAGTTTTATCGGCTACGCTCGGGCACGATTTATATAGGCCGTTAATTATATTAAAAAGTATTTGCGAAACCATTTGAAACTGTTCTAACGTTTTCTGGCCGGCAACGCTTATGGGCCATTCGTCCACAAACGCTGGTCAGCGAGGGCATAGACCGCGTGAGCATGCCTTATTAAATCCTGCACGATTGTTGACCATTAACGAAGTAACGTTCGCAGCCTCTTGTTGCCCGATAGTTACGGGAGTCCATTTCGGCCGCTCTTCTACGGGCACTTAAGACGACCGTTAATTGCGGCAATTAAAAGAGTGTGTGACGCACTCAATCTCATCAAGGACGTAAAATGGATCTGTTAAAACAGCAACTTATCGCAAAGAAATCAGTACTCGGCGCGCACCCTGTTTTTTCCGAAATTGATTCGCTGCACGCCCTGCAGCGGTTCATGGAGGTGCATGTTTTCGCGGTCTGGGACTTTATGTCACTGACCAAACGGCTGCAGCAGGAACTGGCCTGCACCCGACTCCCCTGGTTGCCGCCGCGAGACCCGAAGGCAGCACGGCTCATCAACGAAATCGTGTTGGGTGAGGAGTCGGATGATCGCCCGGGACGCCACGATCATTACAGCCACTTCGAGCTCTACCTGGATGCCATGCGCGAGATCGGCGCAAGCACCGCGCGCATTGAGCATTTCGTCGAACTGTTGCGCGAAGGCATTCACTACAAAACCGCGCTCGATAGCGTCGGCGCAGGCCGAGCGGCCACACACTTCGTCCGGGACACCCTCGACATCGCGCTGAATGCGCCGGCGCATTGCGTGGCTGCCGCGTTCCTGCACGGTCGCGAAAGCGTTATCCCACAGATGTTCCAGCGGATTCTTGACGACTGGGGCATCACTGCCGACAAGGCACCGACCTTTCGCTACTACCTGGAACGCCACATTGAGGTGGACTCCGAAGACCACGGCCCGGCTGCGGAATCGTTGCTGACCAGACTAGTCGCGGGCAATGAACAGCACCAGCACGAGGTCTATGCCGCCGCCGTCGCCGCAGTCGACAGCCGCATCGCGCTGTGGGACGCCGTGCAACTGACCCTGCGTGAAACGGCGCGGGAAGTCAGCGCATGAGCCCTTCCCTCCTCCGCCACCGACTCGATACCCACACAAGGACGCCATCATGAAAGCCGAAGACTACTTGTCATTCGTTGATGCCTGGGAAGGCCGTGCGACGATTCGGACACGCCCGCGCCGCATCGTCGAAAACGATGAAAAACTGATCTACCCGCTCAGCCGCCAGCCACTGGTGCTAAGCGAGACGTTCACTCGCGAATGCGCTCATCTGCGCGATCTGGCGCTGGTACAGAGCCTGTACAAGTTCATCAGCGACGTCGTGATTTTCGAGACCGAGATCGTCGACAAGACCGCGCGAAGCATCGCCAAAGACAACTTCGCCATTCGCTTTCCCTTCGCTTGCCGCTACGACGCCATGACCGTGGTCGTCGACGAGGATTACCACGCGCTGGTGGCAATGGACTTCATGCAGCAAACCATCGCATTGACCGGCATCCAGCCGATCCCTTTGCCGGAGGAAATCGAACTCAGCAGAGCCATCCCCGCTGCACTGGCATTGGCGCCAGGCCACTTGCGCAGCGCGGTCGAGCTTATCTGCGTAGCGATTGCCGAGAACACCGTGACCAACGACGTAGCCGCGTTCGCCAAGGACGACACGGTGAAGCAGTCCGTCAAAGGCCTCATGGCCGACCACCTTCTTGATGAAGGACGGCACTCCGGCTTCTGGTCGCGGCTGGTCAGGATCTACTGGCACGCAGCGCCCCAACAGGACAAGGAAGTGATCGCGCAGATCCTCCCCGTGTTCATTGCTCAGTATTTGACCAATGACATCCAGAAGTCTTTTGACTTCGTTCTGATCGACAGCCTGCCGGTCATCGAGCCGATCAAGCAGGCGCTGAAGCAAGAAACACGGGCGATGTGCTTCCCGATCAATCGCCACCATCCGCTGGTGGGCAACATCATGCGCTTCTTCACCTCAAGCTCGATGCTCGACTCCCTCTGCGTCCAGCACGCCCTTGCCGACTATCTGCCGGCCGGAGGCTTGCAATGAAGCGCCTGGAAATTGTGCTCATCGGTTACAGCCGGGCGATGAGTGAGCTAAGTGCAGAACTGGACGCCCATGGGCATTCGATACACCTCCTGCGCGATGCGGCCGCGCTGGAGCTGACGCTGACAGCGCTTAAGGACGCGTCGATCATCATTGAGGACGGCACGCTGGAACTGCCCCATGCAGAATGGGGCGCGTTCAAGGCAGCCGTGCATCTTGGTCTCCGGGTAGGACTTACACCGGGGAGCGAGCGGGCACTGCCTGAACTGGAAATAGTATGCTGGCTCGGGACAGCTACGGCGCAGCGCTTGATCGCACGCCATGCCGTGGCTGCCACGCTTTCCGGCAACGGCCGCGGGTTGCGGGACGCGGCGGTCGCAACGCTGGTGGACAACGTAGCGCTGCTGATCAGCCGGTTCTCGCGTGATACGGAGTACTTCGCGCGTGCCGAACGCATCGATCCGCCGCACGGGGAGCGCCAGGAAAGCCTGCTACGACTGGACCGACTGGCCTTCGAGCACTGCTTCAACTTCACTGCGGCGCCAGAGTTGCTGCGTGTTGCCGAGGAGACGCTGGTCGCACGTCTGGATCGGAGCTTTAGCGAATTCGCAGGGCGCACTGCGCTGAGTATCGACGGCGAGCGCATCAGCTACGACCAACTCCGCGCACACGGCGTCGCGATCCAGGCGCAGATTCAGGCCATGCTGCCGCGCGCTTCAGTTGAACCGGTGGTGATTGGCATTTGTATGCCGAAATCTGCGGCGCTGTTCGCCGGGATACTTGCCATTCTGGGCAATGGAGCGGTGTATCTGCCGCTGGATCCCAGCCAGCCTCTCCAGCGTCAGCAGTACATCCTCGAAAACGCGCATGCCTGTTTACTGTTGCACGATGGGACTCACCCGCTGGCGGGGGTTGCTGTGCCGGGGCTGGATATCAGCCACATCGAGATCGTGCCGACGGCGCAGTCGCTGATGCGCTATCGCCCGGAGACCGACGCGCCGTGCATGGCTCTCTACACCTCGGGCACGACCGGACACCCAAAAGGCGTGATGCTCAGCCAGCGCAACCTGAGCCACTTCACGGCCTGGTACGCCCACTATGTCGAGCTGTCCGAACACAGCCGGGTGCTGCAGTTCTCGACGCTGAGCTTCGATTCGTCGGTCATCGACATATTCCCCACCCTGCTCAGCGGCGCTGAACTGATCGTGGCGAACGACGATCAGCGTCGTGATCCGCTGCAACTGTTCGAGCTGCTGGATCAGAATCTCAGCCACGCGTTTCTGCCTCCAGCGTTGTTGAGCATCCTGCCGATTGACCGACCGCTGAAGCTCAAGCACTTGTGCACCGGCGGTGATGTCTGCGAGCCCTACGTGATTGAGCGCCTGGCAGCGCAATGTCACTTCCACAACCTGTACGGCCCGACCGAGGCCACGGTGTTGATCACCGCCGGCCGGTTCCAACCCGGCGGCAGCAACCGCAACCTGGGTCGCCCGATCGCCAACAGCCAAGTTCTGATTCTCGACGAGGATATGCAGCCCGTCGCGGACCAGACACCCGGCGAGCTCTACATCGTGGGTCCAGGCGTGTGCCTCGGTTACATCAACAATCCTGGACTTACCGATGAGCGCTACGTGAATGTCGCGCTGGGTGATGGCCAAAGCGTGCGCGCCTATCGCACAGGGGACATCGGCAAATGGACGAGCGCTGGCATCGAGTTGTCCGGGCGACGTGACAACCAGGTAAAGATCCGCGGATTCAGGGTAGAGCCTGAGGAGATCGAGCACTGCCTGCGCGACAGCCAGCTGTACCGACAAGTCGCGGTGGTGATTGACGACCAGCGACGCATCCTGGCTTTTCTCGCGCAACCGCACGGCGTGGAGCCGGACGCCGCCCGGCATTTGCTCAAGGACCATGTCGCAGGGTTGTTGCCCGACTATATGCGGCCGACCGCCTTCACGGAGTTGGCGAGCATGCCGTTTGCCAGCAACGGCAAGGTCGATCGCAAGGCGCTGTTGCAGCTGCCAGTGAACCTGCTGGAGCAAGCCCCACGCCGTTTGCCCGACACCGAAAACGAGAGGCTTCTTCTTACGTTGTGGGCCGATCTGCTTGAGCTTCCGCCTGACGAAATATCAACTGACGAGAGCTTCTTCAATCTGGGTGGTCATTCGATCCTGCTGTCGCAGATGCTGCTGAGGATTCGCGAACGGTTCGGCCGCAGCATTCCGATCAACCGCTTCATCGAGGCGCCAACGCTGACCAATCTGGCGTCACTGCTCGACAGCGACGGCACCACCTCATGGACCGTCAGCCCGCAAGCCTTCCGGGATGCTTCGGCGCCCTTCGAGCTGCCGGTACTGCCTGTGGAGCGCATGGGCGACGTACACAAAGTCATCGTCACCGGCGCCAATGGTTTTCTCGGTGTTCACATCGTCGAAGCGCTGTTGGCGTGGGGCGCAACCGAGGTTGCCTGCCTGGTACGTGAAAGCGCAGGGATGACGGTCCAAGACCGCTTTATGCAGGCACTGCGCGAAAACCGTCTCGAGCATCTGGATCTGGCGCGAGTACGGGTTTATGCCGCCGACGTCACGCAGCCGCAGCTCGGGTTGAGCAACGAGGTATACGAACGGCTTGATCGCGAGTTTGGCGCGCTGGTGCACAACGCGGCCAACGTCAACCACGTTCAGGACTACGAGACGCTGGCCAAGGGTAACGTCGAGCCGATTTTCGAATGCCTGAAGCTGTGTGAAGGGCGCAGCAAGAAGGTGCTCAACTTCGTATCTACGCTCTCTGCTTCAAGCGCCGTCGGGACTGACGGTCGCGTCCTCGAAGCGCCTGCTGCCGAGACTCCGCCAATCTACATCAAGAACGGCTACAACCTCTCCAAGTGGGTCGCCGAGCGGATCCTGCAGCAAGCCCGTGAGCGAGGCGCGTGGGTGAACATCTACCGGCCCGGCAATATCGCCTTCAACAGCACCACCGGTGTCTGCCAGCCGCACAAGAATCGCCTGATGCTGATGCTCAAGGGGTCGATGCAACTGGGCCAGGTCCCGGATTTCTCCATGACCTTCGACTTGATGCCTGTCGACTTCCTCGCCCGATTCATTGGCTTTCACGCCAGTCGTTACCAGCCGGCACACGCAGTCTTCAACCTCCACAACCCGGAGCCGTTGAGCTGGAGCAATTACGTCAGCGCGTTCCGTGAAGCGGGCAGTGATTTCGAGATGGTCAGCGTCAGTGAGTGGCAAACCCAATTGAACCGCGTGGACAGCGGCAACGCTTTATTCGGCGTGCTCGGCTTTTACCTCGATGGGTTTGAGGAAGACATCGGAGACATATCAATGATCGCCTACAAGAACGCCCATGCGGGTGTTCAACGGATGGGCGAAAGCTACCCCTCGAAAACCCCGGCACTGCTGCGCAAAGGCTGCGAGTACCTGAAAGAGATTGCCTTCATCTGATACACCCCAACGCAACTCCCCCTTAAGTTATGGAGAACAACATGAACGCTATTCAGCCGCTCAACACCCTTGGCTCCCTTTCGCCCGATACGCTGATTACCAATCCTGGAGGAGAACCTGTGGTTTCTGCAATCTCGATCAACGCACCTGCGCGTGAGGTCTGGAAGATCGTAGGCGATTTCGGTGGTTTCACCCATTTCATACCGCAACTGGAAAGCATCGAAGTGGTTGGCGAAGGTCCTGGGTCGATACGTTACAAGAAATTCAAGGAGGGTGGTCTGCGGGTTGTCGAGCAACTCAACTCTCGTGACGACGACGAGATGTTTATGACATGGACGACCATCTACAACAATCTAGGTGTTAGCAGGCTCTGGGCCGCGATGACGGTCGCCCCCAAAGGCCGTGCAAGCTGCGTCGCTACTTGGACCATCGTTGCCGAGCCTACAGATGCCAACCCGATAAGCGCTGAGGGATTCAGAAAGTTTTTACAGGACTTTGCTGATGGTGCGATGAAGAATGTGCCCGGAGCTGTGATGCGCTCATAGCCTAGGCCTGCTGCGTTTCAGTGCCGGCGGTTTAAACGACAAAACCCCAGTCTGCGTAAGCAGACTGGGGTTTCGGAATTCAATCTTGACGATGACCTACTCTCACATGGGGAAACCCCACACTACCATCGGCGATGCACCGTTTCACTGCTGAGTTCGGGATGGGATCAGGTGGTTCCAGCACTCTATGGTCGTCAAGAAATTCTGTAGCCGATCCGTTACTGATGTAACGTTCCAGCGAAAATGTATGACCTTCACTTAAAACAAAACCCCATCTGCTTTCGCAAATGGGGTTCTGGAATTTAATCTTGACGATGACCTACTCTCACATGGGGAAACCCC
>NZ_JACYVI010000005.1 GCF_014842265.1 Pseudomonas sp. CFBP 13711 | reverse complement strand
TTCTGTATTTCTTGGTCATGATCGTTCCTCAATGGGTACAGTTTCCCCCATTGAGGTGTCCGGGGTCATTAGGCCAGCTCAGCCAGCATAACTGTTGCTGACCCACCGCATTCGTGAGCAAGCTCACTCCCACAAGTCCCCGGTCCAACCAGAGTTTGCGGAACCAGCACAGAATTTGTGGGAGCGAGCTTGCTCGCGAAGAGGCCGGGGCATTCAGCCACTTTCTCGGTGGCTGAAGCTAAACCTTCGCGAGCAAGCTCGACTCCCACAGGATGGTGGGCTGACTCGATATTTCGGCTAGTTCGGAGGACCTGTGGGAGCTTGCTCGCGAAAGCATTCTGTCAGCCAGCCTAACTGTTGCTGACCCACCGCATTCGTGAGCAAGCTCACTCCCACAAGTCCCCGGTCCAACCAGAGTTGCGGAACCAGCACAGAATTTGTGGGAGCGAGCTTGCTCGCGAAAGCATTCTGTCAGACAGCCTAACTATTACTGACCCACCGCATTCGTGAGCAAGCTCACTCCCACAAGTCCTCGACCAGCCCGAAGCCCGAGTCAGACGCTGGAGTTGTGGGAGATCGCTTGGGATCCAGCATCGATCACAACTTGGCGATCGACACCTCGGTGGACTTCACGAACGCGATCACTTCGCTGCCGACCACCAGCTCCAGCTCTTTGACGGAGCGGGTGGTGATAACGGAAGTGACGACGCCCGACGCGGTCTGCACGTCGATCTCGGACAGCACGTCACCGGTGACGATTTCCTTGATGGTGCCTTTGAACTGGTTACGCACGTTAATGGCTTTGATAGTCATGGTAAGGCTTCCTTTGTGAGATCAGTTCCGGGGGCAGGATTGCCTCTGGAGTTAATTGGCCCAACGCAGTTGCGTGGGCAGCGGTGAAGTCGGTTCGGGGTCGGGTGGTTTGCCTGGTAGCGACAACACGCGGTTGAGCACTTCGGTTTCCAGCGCGGCCAGTCGGTAAGAGCCGCGCGCCCTCGGACGGGCCAGATCAACCTGCAGGTCAAGACCGATGCGGCCCTCTTCAATCAGCAAGACCCGGTCGGCAATGGCGACCGCTTCGCTGACGTCATGGGTCACCAGCAACACGGTGAAGCCATGCTTCTTCCACAGGTTTTCGATCAGTTGCTGCATCTCGATTCGGGTCAGGGCATCCAGCGCGCCGAGCGGCTCGTCGAGCAACAACAAGCGCGGCTGGTGAATCAGCGCACGGGCCAGCGCCACCCGTTGTTTCTGGCCACCTGATAGCGCCGCTGGCCATTCATTGGCGCGCTCGGCCAAACCAACGGCTTCCAGCGCTTCCAGCGCCTTGCCACGCCAGTCGCCGCTGAGACCAAGGCCGACGTTGTCGATGATCTTTTTCCAAGGCAGCAAACGCGCTTCCTGGAACATCAGTCGCGTGTCTTCCCGCGCATCCGCCAATGAGCCGTTACCGGCCAGCAATTGGCCGCTCGACGGCTGATCGAGGCCCGCCAGCAGGCGCAGCAAGGTGCTCTTGCCGCAGCCGCTTCGGCCCACGACGGCGACGAACTGGCCGGCCGGGATGTGCAGATCGATGTCTTTCAGTACTTCCCGCGAGCCGAACGTCTTTTTCAGCTTGCGGACCTGCAAGGGAATCCCGCGCAACAGGTTTGCCGGTTGTTGGAGATTGCTCATTGCGCGCCACCTTTAGCCACTTGATACGCCGGGTGCCAACGCAGGCAGACCCGTTCCAGACCCCGCGCCGCGAGGTCTGCCAATTTGCCGAGTACGGCGTAAAGCACGATCGCCAGCACCACCACGTCGGTCTGCAAAAACTCTCGGGCGTTCATCGCCAGATAGCCGATGCCGGAGCTGGCCGAGATGGTTTCTGCGACGATCAGCGTCAGCCACATGAAGCCCAGCGCAAACCGCACGCCGACCAGAATGGAAGGCATCGCGCCCGGCAGAATCACGTGGCGGAACAGTCCGAAGCCGCTCAAACCGTAGCTGCGGGACATCTCCACCAATGCGGGATCGATGTTGCGAATGCCGTGGTACGTGTTCAGGTAAATCGGGAACAGCGTGCCGAGCGCGACCAGAAATATCTTCGCGGTCTCGTCGATGCCGAACCACAGGATGACCAGCGGAATCAGCGCCAGGTGGGGCACGTTGCGGATCATCTGTACGGAGCTGTCCAGCAGGCGTTCGCCCCATTTCGACAGCCCAGTGATGAAGCCCAGAGCCAGGCCGATCCCGCCGCCAATGGCAAAGCCGATCCCGGCACGCCAGCCACTGATCGCCAGATGGGTCCAGATTTCCCCGCTGCGCACCAGCGTGACGCCGGCCTCAATCACAGCGCTCGGCGCCGGCAGAATGCGGGTCGACAGCCAGCCCGCGGTGACCGCCAGTTGCCATATCGCCAACAACAAGACCGGTAGCAACCAGGGCGCCAGTCTGTGGGTGATTTTTTCCACGCTCATGGAGTGGTCTCCTTCCAATGCCGGGCTTACTGGGCTTTCGCGACAGCAGCGGGTGGCGTCCAGATCACATCAGCGATGCGCAACGGTTTCGGGATCAGCTTGAGCTGATAGAAGGTGTCGGCGATTTTCTGTTGCGCGGCGACGGTTTCAGGCGTGATGAACGAGGCGCCGTAGCCCTGACGCTTCACCGATGTGCGGGTGATGTCTTCCGGCAGGCCGAGCAGTGGCGCGACCTGTTTGGTCACCTCTTCCGGGTTGGCCTTGGACCATTCGCCGACCGCGCGCACTTCTTCCACCAGGGTCTGAATCACCTTGGGATGCTGCTGCGCATAGGGTTTGGTCGCCAGGTAGAACTGGTTGTTGTCGACGATGCCTTTGCCGTCGCGCAGTGTCTTGGCCTGAAGCTGCTGCTCGGCGGCAGCCTGGTACGGATCCCAGATCACCCAGGCATCGACGCTGCCGCGCTCGAAGGCCGCACGCGCATCGGCAGGCGGCAGGAAAACGGTCTGGATATCGGTGTACTTCAGGCCGGCGTCTTCCAGCGCGCGCACCAACAGGTAGTGCACGTTGGAGCCTTTATTGAGGACGACTTTCTTGCCTTTGAGGTCTTTGACCGAGGTAATCGGCGAATCCTTCGGCACCAGAATCGCTTCGCTGGTGGGCGCCGGCGGCTCGGAGGCGACGTACAGCAGATCAGCGCCAGCGGCCTGGGCAAACACAGGCGGTGTTTCGCCCGTCACGCCGAAGTCGATCGAACCCACGTTCAGGCCTTCAAGCAACTGCGGACCACCGGGAAACTCGGTCCACTGAACCTGCACGCCTTGGTCGGCGAGTTTTTTCTCGAGCGACCCTTTGGCCTTGAGCAATACCAGCGTGCCGTATTTCTGGTAACCGATGCGCAAGGTATCGGCCTGGGCCTGAGTAAGGACGCCGAAGGAAACCGCCGCAACAAACAGAGCGACCAGGCTTCGACGCAAAATAACGGTGCCCATGGCACGCTCCTTTGGTGTGTAGCTAACAGGTGGCACCTGCTCGTCCGATGGCGGACCAGTAAGGCGGAAAGGGATTCATTGCCGGCGATCTCGCCAGGACGGAGAGACCATAACAGGGGATGGTTATTCTCTAAAATCATATTTATTCATTTGGTTAGCACCAAAAAGAATATGTAACTTCTGCCGTGCTTCTTGGCATTACGCGAACTCGTGGGAGCGAGCTTGCTCGCGAATCGGCCGACACATGCACTGAAATTCGCGGCGGCTGGAATACAGCATTCGTGAGCAAGCTCACTCCCACATGGGCTGTGTTGGCTGTGCGATAGCGCTGTGTCAGAACCGTCGTAAATATCCAACATGTTCAGCGTTCACAGCACAAAAAAATGGCCGATAAATCGGCCCGAATTTCATGGTTGAAACCGGTGTATCAGCGATTCGGCTGTGGCGTCAGGCGCAGGTAAGGGGTAACGGCGGTATAGCCTTTAGGGAAGCGTTCCTTGATCTCTGCTTCGTCTTTGATCGAAGGCACGATGACAACGTCTTCACCATCCTTCCAGTTTGCCGGCGTGGCGACTTTGTAGTTGTCGGTCAGCTGCAGCGAATCGATTACCCGCAGGATCTCGTGGAAGTTGCGACCGGTGCTGGCCGGGTAGGTGATGGTCAGGCGCACCTTCTTGTTCGGATCGATCACGAACAGCGAACGCACCGTCAGGGTTTCGCTGGCATTGGGGTGAATCAGGTCGTAGAGCTCGGAAACCTTGCGATCTTCGTCCGCCAGGATCGGGAAGTTCACAAGGGTGTTCTGCGTGGTGTTGATGTCGCCGATCCACTTGGTGTGGGATTCGGCCGAGTCCACGGACAGGGCAATCGCCTTGACGTTGCGCTTGTCGAATTCGTCCTTGAGTTTTGCGGTGAAGCCCAGCTCGGTGGTGCATACCGGGGTGAAGTCGGCAGGATGAGAGAACAATACCGCCCATTTACCGTCCAGCCATTCGTGAAACTTGATCGGTCCTTCGCTGGAGTTCTGTTCGAAGTCGGGTGCGATGTCGCCGAGTTTGAGGCCCATTCAGTCGTGCTCCTTGGATGGTGAGGTATGAATCACTGTGCATCCCAGCATCTGAAAACAAAAGGAACGATTGGTGCTGGATGACATTGTTTCAGGCATAAAAAAGCCCCGCCGAAGCGGGGCTCTTTTCAACACATCACGCTTATTTGAAGGCGTAGGTGTAATTGAGGACCACACGAGTCTGGTCGGTATTCTGCTGCGAAGCGTACAGATCGGTATCGGAGCGCAGGTTCGCGCGACGAACTGTAACGCCGAAGCCTTTCATGAAGCCGTCCTGGAACACGTAGTCGATGCGCATGTCACGTTCCCACTCCGAACCACGACCCAGCGATGCGTTCTGCAGACGGATCTGATCGCCATACAGGTAAGCGATGGCAGCTTTCAGACCAGGGACGCCCAGGCGTGCGAAGTCATACGAGTACTGACCGAACTTGGTCTGCTCACCGGCGCGGGTGAAGTTGGTGATCATGCTGTCGGTGAACAGGTAAACGCTGTTACCGCCTTCACCTTCGTTACGACCATTGGAGAGGTTGTTGCGGGTAACGTTGCCGTTGCTCATGACCGGCATGCCGCCGTCATCGCTCACCGACTGGTAACCCAAGAGGAATGCATTGCCACCCAGGGTGTAGGTGAACATGGCAGTCCAGGTGTCGTTGTCAACTTCGCCCTGGCCGTCTTTGCTGTAGCCGTTGGAGAAGCGATAGCCGGTGTTGACTTCCTGATGGGCGTTCTTGCCATCGGAGGTGCTGTGGAAGTAACGCAGGTCGGTCTTGAACGACTGGTCCTCTGCGATCGGCAGGATGTGGACCAGGCCCAGGAAGTGCTGCTTGTAGTAGTCTTCCAGGTTCGCGTAGTAGTACTGAACGGTCAGGTCTTTGGTGACTTTGTAGTCGCCGCCTGCGAACTGGAAGTTGTTCGAACCTTTGTAACCACCGGCCAGGGACATGTCAGCGTAGTTACTGGAAGCACGACCGGCAGCTTGGGTCAGCTTACCGGCGGTCAGTGTCAGACCGTCGAGTTCCTTGGAAGTGACGATGCCACCTTGGAAGGTCTGCGGCAGCAGACGACCGTCGTTCGATACGAGGATCGGCAGGTTAGGCTGCAGAGCGTTACCGACTTTCAACTCGGTCTTCGAGACTTTGACCTTGGCGTTGGCCCCAGCGCGAGCCCAGTCAGCCACTGGCGTACCGTCGGAAGTTGTAGGGGAAACGGTGTTCGCAGTACTGCCGTTAGCGGCACGGTTGTCGATACCGCCGCTCAGGTTGATGCCGTACATGCCCTGAACGTCGAGGCCGAACCCAACAGTACCCGGGGTGTAACCCGAGATAAAGTTGAACAGGAAACCCTGAGTGGTCTGACGCTGGTCTTGCCCTTTGGCGCCAGTCGACGACGGCTCGCGCGGATCACCTTCGAAATACAAAGTACGGGAACTGAGTGTCGCTTTGCTGTCATCCAGGAAACCAGCTGCACCGGCCTGAGTAGCCAAGACACCTGCGTATACGGCCAAGGCCAGGGTGGACTTCTTCATTGTGTATCGCTCCTCATGAATCTAATTTTTGTAGTTCCCGGGCTAGAGCCTAAGGCTCAAAACCGAGGATGCGCGATTAGCGCCGGACCTGACTCGGCGAGTCAATGGCCCCAAGACTAATTGACTAGACCGCGGTACAGCTGGCTGCAAGGTAAGGGAAATCCTTTAAACCTAAAAAGACTTGTTAGACCTGCTTTTATGCCAAGCAGTTATATGTCACAAGCCGTTTCAGCCGTCCGTTGCGGAGTGTATCGGCCCTAATCCCTAATTCCCAAAACATATTTCGATGCCGTTCGTCAGATCGATATGTTTAGCGGTGACGTACGACCGGAACTTGACCGGCAAGTCACGGTCTTCCTGCGAAGTCGGGTGAGAATTGCCTCTCCAACCGACTGAAATACATGGAATTTCTTGTCCGGTAGTCGCAAACGTTGCAGTTGTCACCCTGCTCCCCGTCTGTTTTCTGACGAAGCCAGAAAAAACCTCATCGGGGAGAAAACCACGGCAAAACTCGTCGCCGCTTCGTGCATCCATCCAGATCAGTCCGTGAGAAACGCCCCATCCCTGCAGGTACATCGCTGAACAGGCGTCGCGATCGTATTTACAAATTGTGACGATTAGATGAATCGTCCATGAGCTCGGTGTTTTTCCTCTCGCGATGCGCACCTATCAAGCCCGCGCGTATAGGAATTAACACTAAGCAAATTCCAAAAGGTTATTTATTTCGACTTTCTTAGATCATTTACGCTCTGCGGCATTCGGAGGCGGTGTGCCTTTCTACGGAGCGTCACCATGAAACTGCTCAAACCCCTACGCGTCCTGGCCGCCTTGTCGCTTGCCGGCTCGGCACTCTTCGCCCAGGCCGCTGACTTCACCGTCGCCTACCAGACCACCGTGGATCCGGCGAAGGTCGCTCAGGCTGATGGCGCCTATGAAAAGGCGACGGGCTCGAAGATTTCATGGCGCAAATTCGATAATGGCGCGGACGTGATCACGGCGATCGCGTCGGGTGACGTCCAGATCGGCTACCTCGGCTCCAGCCCTCTCACCGCGGCGGCAACGCGCAAAGTACCGGTGGAAACGTTCCTTATTGCCACCCAGATCGGCGCTGCCGAGGCGCTGGTTGCACGTAATGGCTCCGGCATCAACGGCCCACAGGATTTGATAGGGAAGAAGATCGCCGTGCCGTTCGTATCGACGGGCCACTACAGCCTGCTCGCCGCCCTGAAGTACTGGAAAATCGACCCGGCGAAAGTGACCATCCTCAATCTCGCCCCACCGGCCATTGCGGCGGCATGGAAGCGCGGTGACATCGACGCCACATACGTCTGGGACCCGGCGCTCGGCGTGGCCAAGGAGACAGGCAAAGTGCTGATCACCTCGGGCGAGCTGGCGAAAGTCGGCGCGCCGACCTTTGATGCGTGGATCGTGCGCAAGGACTTCGCCGACAAGCATCCTGAGGTCGTCAAAGCCTTCGCCAAAACCACTCTGGAAGCCTACGCCGCCTACCGCAAGGACCCTGCCGCCTGGCTGGCCGATGCCAGCAACGTCGACAAGCTGGTGAAACTCTCCGGCGCCAAACCTGGCGACATCCCGGGCCTGTTGCAGGGCAACGTCTACCCGCTGGCGGCTGATCAGGTAACTGAACTGGGCGCGCCAACCACCGACGCCATCACCAAGACCGCAGCGTTCCTCAAGGAACAAGGCAAGGTCGACGCCGTCCTGGCCGATTACACCCCTTACGTGAGCGCGAAGTTCGTCACCCAGTAAGCGAAGGCGTCCACCCGATACCGAGCCGGCTTCGACAGCCATGCCGTTGACGCACATCTATTAGAAGCGGAGTCCATGCCATGGCCCTGTTACAGCTGGAGCGCATCAGCGCACAGTATCCCGGTGCGGCCGAGCCGGTGCTGTCGGATATTTCCCTGACCCTTGGTCCGCAGCAACTGCTGGTTGCCCTGGGCCCATCCGGCAGCGGCAAGACTTCGTTGTTGAACCTGATTGCCGGGTTCGTCGCGCCAAGCGCAGGCCGCATCACCCTTGATGGCGTCCCGGTGAACGGCCCCGACGCCGAGCGCGGCGTCGTGTTTCAGGATGACGCTCTGCTGCCCTGGCAGGATGTACTGGCCAACGTCGCATTCGGGCTGGAGCTGGCGGGCGTCCCCCGTGAAAAACGCGAGAGCAAAGCGCGGGACATGCTGGCGCTGGTTGATCTCGCCTGCTTCGAGAAGCGCCGTATCTGGGAATTGTCCGGCGGGCAGAAACAACGTGTGGGCCTTGCCCGCGCATTGGCGGCCGATCCGCGCGTGCTGCTGATGGACGAACCTTTCGGCGCCCTCGACGCCTTCACCCGCGAACAGATGCAAGAACTGCTGCTGCAAGTCTGGCAACGCAGCGCCAAACCGGTCTTCCTTATCACCCACGACATTGAAGAAGCGGTGTTCCTGTCGACCGATCTGATTCTGCTTGCGCCCAACCCCGGTCACATTGTCGAGCACCTGAAGCTCGACTTCGGTCAGCGCTACAGCGCAGGTGAATCGGCTCGCGCCATCAAGTCCGACCCTCGCTTCATCGAAACCCGCGAGCACGTGCTCGCGCGGGTATTTTCCCAGCGGCAAAGCATTCGGGAGCGACGGGCATGAGTCTTTATCAATCGCCGGAGCCCGCCCTCACTCGCGCGCCGGTGCAAACAGCACCGCGCCAGCCCTCTTCTTTCTATGTGAGCACGCGCGCCATCAGCGTGCTGACCCTCGCTTTCCTGCTGGGCGGCTGGTGGTTGGTCACAGCCCTTGAGTGGGTCGAACCGCTGTTTCTTCCGCCGCCTGCCGCTGTGCTGGAAAAAGCCTGGCTGTTGATGACCAAAGGCTACATGGACTCCACGCTGTGGCAGCACTTGGGGGCGAGTCTGCAACGCATCGGACTGGCGCTGTTCTTCGCCGTGCTGACGGCCATTCCCGTCGGCATCGCCATTGGTCATAACCGAATCGCGCGTGGGATTTTCGACCCGCTGATCGAGTTCTACCGCCCAGTGCCGCCCCTGGCCTACCTGCCGTTGATCGTGATCTGGTGCGGCATTGGCGAATTCTCCAAGGTCCTGCTGATTTATCTGGCGATCTTCGCGCCGATCGCCATCGCCACCGCGACCGGTGTGCGCACGGTCGACAGCGCAAAACTGCGCGCGGCTCAGTCTCTGGGCGCCAGCCGCTGGCAGCTCATCCGTCACGTCATCCTGCCCAGCGCCCTGCCCGACATCCTGACCGGCGTGCGCATCGGCCTCGGCGTGGGTTGGTCGACGCTGGTGGCGGCCGAGTTGATCGCCGCCACCAGTGGCCTCGGCTTCATGGTCCAGTCCGCCGCGCAGTTTCTGGTGACCGATGTAGTAGTGCTGGGAATTCTGGTCATCGCGCTGATCGCCTTCGCGCTGGAAATGGGCCTGCGCGCACTGCAACGCAAGCTCGTGCCCTGGCACGGCCAGAATCACTGAATCCAAGACCTTATTACTGACTACGCCGACACTTCGGCGCCGAACACACGAGAACACCATGAGCATTGACATACACCCGCTCAGCCCGGCGTTGGGCGCACAGATCAGCGGCGTTGACCTCAGCCGCGACCTGACCGATGAACAACGCAACGCCATCGAGCAAGCGCTGCTTGATCATCAGGTGCTGTTCTTCCGGGATCAGCCGATCACGCCGCAACAACAAGCGCGATTCGCCGCCAACTTTGGTGACCTGCACATCCATCCGATCTACCCCAACGTGCCGGAACAGCCTGAAGTGCTGATCCTCGATACCGCGGTCACTGACGTGCGCGACAACGCCATCTGGCACACCGACGTCACCTTTCTGCCGACCCCTGCGCTGGGCGCGGTGCTTAGCGCCAAGCAGGTGCCGGCTTACGGTGGGGATACGTTGTGGGCGAGCGGCATCGCTGCGTTCGAGGCGCTGTCCCGGCCGATGCAGATGTTGCTCGATGGTCTCACCGCGACCCATGACTTCACCCGGTCATTCCCGCTGGAGCGCTTTGGCAATACGGCTGAAGACCTCGCGCGTTGGGAGGAGACCCGCCGCAAGAACCCGCCGCTGTCGCACCCGGTCATTCGCACGCACCCGGTGAGCGGTCGTAAAGCATTGTTCGTGAACGACGGCTTCACCACCCGGATCAATGAATTGGAAGCCGGCGAGAGTGAGGCGATCCTGAAATTGCTGTTCGCCCACGGTACGCGTCCGGAATTCACCCTGCGCTGGCGCTGGCAGGCAAACGACGTGGCGATGTGGGACAACCGCGTAACCCAGCATTACGCAGTCGACGATTACCGCCCGCAGCGCCGCGTGATGCACCGCGCAACGATTCTGGGTGATGCGCCGTTTTGATAATAGGCCGGCAGGCGCGCTGACGCTTTTAGTGGGACCGGCTTCAGCCGGGAAGAGGCCACTAGGTGCGCTATGGATTTGCGGTGTAACGCCTGACGCCTTCCCGGCTAAAGCCGGTCCCACAATTTAGGGTTCAGCGAGCTTACAGACCATCCAGGTACCCAGATGTACTGGAGGCCGACAGTTGATGCGCAACCTTGCCGCTCCGCTTTGGCGTGCATCACTTTGGTCTCTCGTACTCGGAGAATGCGCGAATAGCGTGCAAAAACGCTCACCAATTATCCAACCCCGAAAGTCGATTCGAACCTCGTCCCTATACCCGCCTATAAAAGGCGCGGGCTGAAAGGCCCTAAACCCGTCTCCTGCAGGACATTACGAATATTCCTACAGAAATTTCTCAAAACTGGCACGCACGCTGCAATAGGTTATACATCACCAGTTTTGGGGACCTTGGTACAGGCAGGCCGGGGATTCCCCTCTTTTATTCCTCCCGGAGACTAACCTCCAGTCTCCAGCGCCCGTCCTGGGTCGCACCGCGCCAGTCGCCGTGCAGAGGACGGGCCGCCAGCAGGTTCAGCAACAGCCCCTTATCACTTCGTTGCACCCTCCAGCGTACGTCTTTGCCGTTGAGCTTCAGTTCGCCTTTCTGCGCCTGACCCTGGGCGTTGAACAGCAGCGCCACAGCACCGTCGATGTGTTCACCATGAAGCTGCGGCTCGCGGTTAAACCACACGGCAACGCCGTTCGGCAGCACTTCGACGGTTTGCAGCTGGATAGGGTCCGGGGTCGTCACGCGGCCGATCATCAGCCCGACCATCACACCAACGATCGCCACCGAGCCCAGAAACTTGGGCCATAGCTTCGGCCTGGGGTCTTCTTCAGGGGTAGAATGCATCCCGTCCTTTCGTTCGGAGCCGTGCATGTTTCACGTGATCCTTTTTCAACCAGAAATTCCGCCGAATACCGGCAACATCATCAGGCTCTGCGCCAACAGCGGCTGCAGCCTGCATTTGATCGAGCCGCTGGGCTTCGAGCTGGATGACAAACGCCTGCGTCGAGCCGGCCTTGATTACCACGAATACGCCACGCTGCATCGTCACGCCGACCTGCCGAGCTGCCTTGAAAGCATCGGCCATCCGCGGCTGTTTGCTTTTACCACAAAGGGCTCGCGGGTTTTCCACGATGCGCAATTCCAGGAGGGCGATGCGTTCCTTTTCGGCCCGGAAAGCCGAGGGCTGCCGCCGGAGGTGCTGGATCCGCTGTCGAGCGACCAACGCCTGCGCCTGCCGATGCGCGAAGGTTGCCGCAGTTTGAATCTGTCGAATACTGTCGCAGTGGCGGTGTATGAAGGCTGGCGGCAGTTGGGGTTCAAGTAACCCACCCGCAGCACCGCCGAATGCCGCCCACAAAAAAGCGCCCTCACAGGCGCTTTTTTATTGCAGCGACAACGCTTACTGAACGGTAGGCGTTGGCGTTTCGCCGCTTTCCTGCATGCGTTGCAGTTCTTGCGCGTACAGGGCGTCGAAGTTAACCGGGGCCAGCATCAGCGCAGGGAACGAACCGCGGACAACCAGGCTGTCGATGGTTTCGCGAGCGTACGGGAAGAGGATGTTCGGGCAGAACGCGCCCAGGGTGTGGCTCATCGAGCTGGCATCCAGGCCCTTGATCAGGAAGATACCGGCTTGCTGGACTTCAGCGATGAAGGCGATTTCGTCGCCGTTCTTCACTTCGACCGACAGGGTCAGCACGACTTCGTAGAAGTCATTTTCCAGCTGCTTCTGACGGGTGTTCAGGTCCAGGCTGACGCTCGGGGTCCATTCTTGACGGAAGATCGCCGGGCTTTTTGGCGCTTCGAACGACAGGTCGCGGACGTAGATGCGTTGCAGGGAAAACTGCGGTGCTTCTTCTTCGTTGGAAGTGGCGCCGTTATTCGGTTGATCAGTCATCTCAGATCCTTACATTGGGGTCTTGTAGGCTTCCGGGCTGTGCAAAAAACCATCGTTTCCACATCCCGGTTCGAATTCAGGCGCTCAGCAGCTTATCCAGCTTGCCGGCGCGCTCCAGCGCGAACAGGTCATCGCAACCGCCAACATGGACCGGGCCGATCCAGATCTGCGGAACCGAGGTACGCCCGGATTTCTTGGTCATTTCAGCGCGAATCTGTGGCTTGCCGTCGACCTTGATCTCTTGGAAGCCGACACCCTTGCCCGCCAGCAACGACTTGGCGCGGGAGCAATAAGGGCAGTAATCGCTGGAGTAGACGACGACGTCGGTCATTTCACTTCACCAGCGGCAGGTTGTCACCGCGCCATGACGAAATACCACCGGACAGCTTGGCGGCGTTGAAGCCCGCTTTCAGCAGTTCCCGTGCGGTATGGCCGGCGTGCTGGCCAGCTGCGTCGACGATGATCAGGGTTTTAGGCTTGAATTTCTCCAGCTCCGCAGTGCGGGTCAGGATTTTGTCCTGGGGGAAATTCACCGCGCCGACGATGTGGCCGGCAGTGAAGTCTTTCTTGGCGCGGACGTCGATGACAACGGCTTCGTCGCGGTTGACCAGAGCGGTCAATTCGCCGGTGCTCAGGCTGCGGCCGCCTTTGCTAAGCTCGGTTGCGATCAGCAGGCCCAGCAGGATGACGAAAGCACCCGTCAGCAAATAGTGATTCGTGGCAAATTCAATCAGGTGAGCAACCATCATCAGGTTCCAGGGCGTTAAAATGTCGGCCAGTATACACAGCACCCAAGGTCGGCCAAAGCCCGTACGGCAGTGACGTCGTTTAGCTTGTTGCCGATTTGAACTTGTCCCTAAACTGTCGATCTTTTTTCTACTTCACCTATTAGCCAAGAGTGGGATTCATGACTACCACGCCTAAACCTTTGGTTCTGATCATCCTGGACGGCTTCGGTCACAGCGACAGCCACCACGGCAATGCGGTCTACGCAGCGAAGATGCCGGTCTTCGATCGCTTGTACCAGACCATGCCAAACGGCTTGATCTCCGGGTCCGGCATGGATGTCGGTCTGCCTGACGGGCAGATGGGCAACTCCGAAGTCGGCCACATGAACCTGGGCGCCGGCCGCGTGGTGTATCAGGACTTCACCCGCGTGACCAAAGCGATCCGCGACGGCGAGTTCTTCGAAAATCCCGCCATCTGCAAAGCGGTCGATCAAGCGGTCAGCGCCGGCAAGGCCGTGCACATCCTCGGCCTGTTGTCCGACGGCGGCGTTCACAGCCATGAAGATCACCTGGTGGCGATGGTCGAGCTGGCCGCCAAGCGCGGCGCCGACAAGATCTACCTGCACGCCTTCCTCGATGGTCGCGACACGCCACCGCGCAGTGCCCATCAATACCTGCAGACCATGGAAGCAGCCTACGCGCGCCTGGGCAAAGGTCGCACCGCCACGATCATCGGCCGTTACTTCGCCATGGACCGCGACAATCGCTGGGACCGTGTCGAAGCTGCCTACAACCTGATCGTCGACGGCACTTCGGAGTTCCACGCCGACAACGCCAAGGCCGCGCTGGACGCCGCTTATGAGCGAGGCGAGAACGACGAATTCGTTAAAGCCACCAGCATCGGCGCGCCGGTGACAGTCGAAGACGGCGACGCGGTGGTGTTCATGAACTTCCGTTCCGACCGCGCCCGCGAACTGACCCGCGTATTCGTCGAAGACGATTTCGCGGACTTCGCCCGTCGCCGTCAGGCCAAGCTGGCCGGCTTCGTCACGCTGACCAAGTACGCCGCCAACATCGACGCACCCGCGGCGTTCGAAAAGGCCGGCCTGCACAACGTGCTCGGCGAATACCTGTCGAACAACGGCAAGACTCAGCTGCGCATCGCCGAGACCGAGAAGTACGCCCACGTGACGTTCTTCTTCTCCGGCGGCCGTGAAGAACCCTTCCCCGGCGAAGAGCGGATCCTGATCCCTTCACCAAAAGTGGCGACCTACGACCTGCAGCCAGAAATGAGCGCGCCGGAAGTCACCGACCGAATCGTCGACGCCATCGAGCATCAGCGTTATGACGTGATCGTCGTCAACTACGCCAACGGCGACATGGTGGGCCACAGCGGGATCATGGAAGCAGCCGTCAAGGCCGTTGAGTGCCTGGACGTCTGCGTCGGGCGCATCACCCAGGCGCTGGAAAAGGTCGGCGGAGAAGCGCTGATTACGGCCGACCACGGCAACGTCGAACAGATGACCAACGAGGAGACCCACCAGCCTCACACCGCTCACACCACCGAGCCGGTGCCGTTCATTTATGTCGGCAAGCGTGACCTAAAGGTGCGCGATGGCGGCGTATTGGCGGACGTCGCGCCCACCATGCTGACGCTGCTCGGCATGGAAATCCCGCAAGAAATGACCGGCACGTCGATTCTGGTCGCCAAGTAAGCCTCTCGAACCGGTCCGCCAGTCGCTGGCGGGCCGGTTTTGTATGAAATGTCTGACGGCCAAGTCGTCCGAGCGTTTTTTTTGCAGCCACCGCCGGGCATACTAGTCCCGTCTTCACTCCTGGTATCGCCCAACCTCATGCTTCGCGCCCTGATCACCCTCGCTTTGATTTGTATGCTCAATCCGGCCTTCGCCGACGATGATCGCGCACAAACGCAGAAACAGCTGGATGCCACGCGTCAGGACATCACCGAACTGAAGAAAGCGCTGAGCCAGCTGCAGGAAGAAAAGTCAGGCGTTCAGAAAGACCTGCGCTCCACTGAAACGGAGATGGGCAAGCTGGAAAAGCAGGTGGAGGCCCTGCAAAAAGAACTAAAAAAGACTGAAAGCGAGCTGCAACGGCTCGACCAGGAGAAAAAAAAACTCCAAAGCGCACGCGTTGAACAACAACGACTGATCGCCATTCAGGCCCGCGCGGCTTACCAGAGCGGCCGCCAGGAATACCTCAAACTGCTGCTCAATCAGCAGAACCCAGAGAAATTCGCCCGCACCCTCGCCTACTACGATTACCTGAGCCAGGCCCGCCTGGAGCAGTTGCGCAACTTCAATGAAACCCTGCGCCAGCTGGCCGGCGTCGAGAAAGACATCGACCTGCAGCAAGCGCAGCTCCTGGTGCAGAAGAGCTCGCTGGATGACCAGAAAGCCCAGCTCGATACCGTGCGCCAGGAACGGCAGGTAGCGCTGGCCAAGTTGAATCAGGACTACAAGGTTCGCGACCAGAAGCTGCAGTCGCGGCAGCAGGATCAAGCCGATCTGACCAAGGTCCTCAAGACCATCGAAGAGACCCTCGCCCGCCAGGCCCGCGAAGCCGAAGAGGCGCGCCAGAAGGCGTTGCTCGCGCAGCAAGAGGCCGAGAAACGGCAGCGCGAGCAGGAAGCGCTGGCGAAAAGCCGTGAAAAAGACAACAGCAAGGACGACAGCGATGAAGCGCCGCGTCGTCCGACCAAAGCGCCCGGCGCGATGGTTTCCAGTGCCGGTCAGTCGTACGGCGGCGCTTTTGAGCAAGCAAAGGGAAAACTTCCTTGGCCCGTTGATGGTCGATTGTTGGCGCGATTCGGTGAAAGCCGTGGCGATGACGAGCGCACTAAGTGGGACGGCGTGTTGATCAGTGCGGCTGCAGGCAGCCAGGTCCGCGCGGTGCACGGTGGTCGGGTGGTCTTTGCCGACTGGTTGCGCGGCGCCGGGCTTCTGGTCATTCTCGACCACGGCAATGGTTATTTGAGTCTGTACGGTCACAACCAGAGCCTGTTGAAAGAGGCCGGTGACGTCGTAAAAGCCGGAGAAGCGATCTCCACTGTCGGTAACAGTGGTGGCGGTCAGGACACTCCGGCGTTGTATTTCGCTATTCGTCAGCAGGGTCGCCCTAGTGATCCGGCCCAATGGTGTCGCACTCAAGGATAAGTCGACACCTCACTCAGGAGTTCGTAAGACATGCTGTTTTCGTCCCGCCTCACCTCGCTGGCCCTGACTATCGCCGTCGTTATCGGTGCTCCTCTGGCCCAGGCTGCCGGTGCCGCCCCTGCTGCTGCGCCAGCCGCCACTGCGCCCGCCAATGCCGCGAACATCAAGGCGCCGCTGCCGCTCGACGAGCTGCGCACCTTCGCCGAGGTCATGGACCGGATCAAAGCCGCGTACGTCGAACCCGTAGATGACAAGACCCTGCTGGAAAACGCCATCAAGGGCATGCTCAGCAATCTCGATCCCCACTCCGCTTACCTGGGCCCGGAAGATTTCCAGGAGCTGCAGGAAAGCACCAGCGGCGAGTTCGGCGGGCTGGGCATCGAAGTGGGCGTCGAAGACGGCTTTGTAAAGGTGGTCTCTCCCATCGATGACACCCCTGCGTCCAAGGCTGGCATTGAGGCAGGCGACTTGATCGTCAAGATCAACGGCACGCCGACCCAGGGCCAGACCATGCAGGAAGCCGTGGACAAGATGCGCGGCAAGCTCGGCGAGAAAATCACCCTCACGCTGGTACGTGACGGCGGCACCCCGTTCGACGTGACGCTGGCGCGCGCCACCATTCAGGTCAAGAGCGTGAAGGCGCAGATGCTGGAGCCGGGTTACGGCTACATCCGCATCACCCAGTTCCAGGTCAAGACCGGTGAGGAAGTGGGCAAGGCGCTGGCCAAGCTGCGCAAAGACAACGGCAAGAAGATGAGCGGCCTGATCCTCGACCTGCGCAACAACCCGGGCGGCGTGTTGCAGGCGGCAGTTGAAGTGGCTGACCACTTTCTGACCAAGGGCCTGATCGTTTACACCAAGGGCCGCATCGCCAACTCCGAACTGCGTTTCTCGGCAGACCCGGCCGACGCCAGCGAAGGCGTGCCTCTGGTTGTGCTGATCAACGGCGGCAGCGCCTCGGCGTCGGAGATCGTCGCCGGTGCATTGCAAGACCAGAAGCGCGGCATCCTGATGGGCACCGATACGTTCGGCAAAGGCTCGGTGCAAACCGTTCTGCCCCTGGCCAACGACCGCGCGCTGAAGATCACCACGGCGCTGTATTACACGCCGAACGGCCGCTCGATTCAGGCTCAGGGCATCAACCCGGACATCGAAGTCAAACGCGCCAAGCTCACCGCCGAAGCCGATGGCGACAACTACAAAGAGGCCGATCTGCTCGGTCACTTGGGCAACGGCAACGGCGGCGCGGACAAACCGACCACCAAGGCCAAGGCTGGCAAGGCGCGTCCGCAGGACGATGACTACCAGATGAACCAGGCCCTCAGCTTGCTCAAGGGTTTGAGTGTCACGCGCGGCAATTGAGGTGCGCGTCTGGTTGACCGGGCTCATTTGCGCCCTTGCCGTCACAACGGGTGCTGCACACGCAGCGCCCGCCGAACCCTCAGCGACCGCCGGCAAAGCGCCGAAGGTCGCCTATCTCAGTCTGATCATCGACGATCTGGGGCAAAACCCTGAACGGGACAGCCGCGCGCTGGCCCTTCCCGGCCCCGTGACGCTGGCGATCATGCCCGACACCCCCCACGCCACCGACTTCGCCCGCCAAGCGCACAAAGTTGGCAAGACAGTGATGCTGCACATGCCCATGGACCCGGCGACCGGGCCCTACGCCTGGCATCCCGAACTGCCGCTGCCCGAACTCGAATCGCGCCTGAACGCCGCGCTGCTGAAAGTCCCCTACGCCGCTGGCATCAATAACCACATGGGCAGCCGCATGACCGCTGAGCCAGTGGCCATGGGCTGGCTGGTGGGTGAGCTGCAGCGACGTCATCTGTTTCTTGTCGACAGCCGCACCAGCGCCAAAACCGTTGCGGCGGCTGAAGCGCAGAAGATTGGGCTGGCCAGCGTGTCCCGGGATGTCTTCCTCGACGACGAGCGCACTGCGGAGGCCATCAGCGGCCAGCTTCAGACGGCAATCAAGCTCGCTCACAAGCAAGGCTCGGCCGTGATGATCGGCCATCCCTATCCGGTGACGCTGGATGTGCTTGAGCGCGAGCTGCCCAAGCTTAAATCCCAAGGTATAGAGTTGATCGAGATCCGCCACATGGTCACTGAGCGCGGAAATGAAGCGATGGCCGGCCATGGCAAGAACGGGCGTTATCGCTAGGCCGAAGGCGCTGCGCCAGAGGTCCGAGAAGTGATCAGAGGTATTTGGCGAAAATTGAATCGACCACGCCTTCTATGCGCAGTTGGTCCAGCGCACTTTGCAGCCGCTGGACCACGGCATCGGGGGTGTCTTTGTTCAGCGCCAAAAACAGTTCGGCGCTGTTGAAGCGCAGCACGGTCTTCAATCCCGTAACGCCCTCCTGCCGCGCCAGGTACCGCCCCGCCGGATCGCCGGTGGCCCACAGATCGAGCTGACCATCGACCAGCTTCCTGGCGTTGTCTTTGTCGCTGAGCACGGTGATCGGCTTCATGCCCTGACGCGCAAGCTCCACTGCGATGGCGTCGCCCTTGTAGGCCCCGATTCGGTAAGACCGCGCGGCCTCAAGCGTGCTCAGCTGGATTGGGCTGTCAGCCCGCGCCAGCAGAATCCAGTCGTCGGGGCCAATGGGGCCGACCCACTTGAAGAGCGTTTCGCGCTCGGGCAATCGCGCAGTCACAAAGACGCCGTAGCCGGGATTTTCCATCGCCAGTTTGTAGATGCGATCCCAAGGGAAGCGCAGGGTCATGTTGTAGCCGATACCGGCGCGCTTGAAGGTCTCGCGCACCACTTCGACGGCGATGCCCTTGATGTTGGCTTCCTGGGCGAAATTCTTGCCGTCGGTGGCCATGTTGTAAGGGGGGAAGTTTTCGGTCAGAAGGACCATCGAATAGGCCGGTGCATCGTCGGCCCGGGCGGCTGCTGACAGCAACGTCGCGACGCTGATCAGTGCAAGAAAAACACCTTTGAACATATCCCTGGCACCTGATCCTGACGACGGCAAGAGAGTGCCGTTAACGATCTGCAAAGTCCAGTTCGGCGGTAGGCATGGTCGTTTTCAGAGCAGGTCGGTCATGACCCCGCCGCGGCGCACGCCCCCAATGTGGGAGCGAGCTTGCCCGCGAATAGTGCTAGACGGCCGCCGATATTCAGCGGCTGAACGGCCGGAGGCGCCTCAGCGAACCACGATCCCTTGGGCCGCCATGTACGCCTTTGCTTCTGGCACGGTGTATTCGCCGAAGTGGAAAATACTCGCTGCCAGCACGGCGCTGGCGTGGCCTTCCAGCACGCCGGCGGCCAGATGCTCAAGATTGCCCACACCACCCGATGCGATGACCGGGATGCCAAGGGCATCGCTGATCGCCCGGGTCACGCCAAGGTCGAAACCGTTCTTCATGCCGTCCTGATCCATGCTGGTCAGCAGGATTTCGCCAGCGCCCAGGTCTTCCATCTTCTTCGCCCACATCACCGCGTCCAGCCCAGTCGGCTTGCGACCGCCGTGGGTGAAGATTTCCCAGCGTGGAGTTTCGCCGGGCAGCGAAACCCGTTTGGCATCAATGGCCACGACGATGCATTGCGAACCAAACCGCGCAGCGGCTTCGCCGACGAACTCGGGGTTGAATACCGCAGCGGTATTGATCGACACCTTGTCCGCACCGGCGTTGAGCAGGTTGCGGATGTCCTGCACCGTGCGCACGCCGCCACCCACGGTCAGCGGGATGAACACCTGACTGGCCATGCGCTCGACGGTATGCAGCGTGGTATCGCGGCCATCGACGCTGGCGGTGATGTCAAGGAAGGTAATCTCGTCGGCACCCTGCTCGTCATAACGCCGGGCGATCTCGACCGGATCACCGGCGTCGCGGATGTTCTCGAACTTCACGCCCTTGACCACACGGCCGTTGTCGACGTCGAGGCAAGGGATGATGCGTTTGGCGAGGGCCATGGGCCGGTTCTCCGAAAACGGTTGGGAATCTGCCCAACATCACAACATTCTGATTTGAAGCACCTCCCTGTAGGAGTGAGCTTGCTCGCGATGCGCCGGGTCAGTCAGCAAACATACGTCTGACACACTGCTATCGCGAGCAAGCTCACTCCTACACGGGGGCGTGCCAGTCAGCCTTTGTACGAATCACAAAACGCCTGTGCTTCAGCCACATCCAGTGTGCCTTCATAGATCGCACGACCGGTGATTGCGCCGATGATGCCCGGTGCCTTTGCGTCGAGCAGTGCTTTGATGTCGCCCAGGTTGTGGATGCCGCCCGAGGCGATTACCGGAATGCGGGTCGCAGCGGCCAGCGCGGCGGTGAACGGGACGTTGCAGCCCTGCATCATGCCGTCTTTGGCAATATCGGTATAAACGATGGCCGAGACGCCGTCGGCTTCAAAGCGTTTGGCCAGATCGATCACCTGCACGGTGCTGACTTCGGCCCAGCCGTCGGTGGCAACGAAGCCGTCTTTGGCATCCAGACCCACGATCACTTTGCCCGGGAACGCGCGGCAGGCTTCGGCGACGAAGTCAGGATCCTTGACCGCCTTGGTGCCGATGATCACGTAACTCACGCCGGCTTTGACGTAGTGCTCGATGGTGTCCAGCGAGCGGATACCGCCGCCGATCTGGATCGGCAGATTCGGGTAACGACGCGCAATCGCCGTCACGACCTCGCCATTGACTGGTTGGCCTTCGAACGCACCGTTCAGGTCCACCAGGTGCAAGCGACCGCAACCGCCTTCAACCCACTTGGCAGCCATGCTCACCGGATCATCGGAGAACACCGTGGAATCTTCCATCCGGCCCTGGCGCAGACGTACACAGGCGCCATCTTTAAGGTCGATCGCGGGAATAATGAGCATTCTTTTTCCTTCGTCAAAAGAGCTGCGAGCCGCGAGCTATAAGCTGCAAGTCTGCGCATCTAACCATTCTTGCAGCTTGAAACTTGCCGCTTCTAGCTGCTTTTCTCCAACGCCCACAGGTCGCTTTCGATGCTTTCGAAACGCTCCTTGAGGTGCGTCTGAACATCGAAGATCGCCCGGTTGTAGTAATGCGGTGCGATCTCGCGGGTGAACAGTTCCAGAATTTCAGCCGCTTCGAACGAACCCAGGTCCAGTTCGAAACGGTCTTCCATGAACCGCTTGATCGTGTGGCACGCCTCGCTCTCCTGTTCGGGAGTGAGGGTCAGAATCGGCGGTTTGGTCTTCTTGCTCATTACCGGCGGCCGTCCCACGCCGCGAAGTTCTGCAGCAACTGCAGGCCATGGGTATGGCTCTTCTCGGGGTGGAATTGCACGGCGAAGCGCGAGCCATCGGCCAATGCAGCGGCGAAGTCGCGACCGTAATGGCCACGACCAACGATCTGCTGGGGGTTCGGCGATTCGATGTAGTAACTGTGCACGAAGTAGAACCGCGCCATGTCCGGAATGTTGGCCCACAGCGGGTGATCCACGGCCTGCGCCACTTCATTCCAGCCCATGTGCGGGACTTTCAGATGCTGGCCGTCTTCGTGGAGGTCCTTGCCGAAGAAACGCACCTGACCGGGGAAAGTGCCGATGCAGTCAACGCCGCCGCTCTCCTCGCTGCGCTCCATCAGCGCCTGCATGCCGACGCAGATCCCGAGAAACGGACGGTCCTGGCTGACTTCACGCACCAGGGCATCGAAGCCCAGGCGACGAATTTCCGCCATGCAGTCGCGAATCGCACCAACACCGGGAAACACGACACGATCAGCTTCACGGATGACATCGGCATCGCTGGTGATCAGCACGCGACCGGCGCCGACGTGCTCCAGCGCCTTGGCCACCGAGTGCAGATTGCCCATGCCATAGTCGATAACGGCAACGGTCTGCATTACAGCACGCCTTTGGTCGACGGCATCTGGCCAGCCATGCGGTCGTCCAGCTCCACCGCCATGCGCAACGCACGTCCGAACGCCTTAAAGACGGTTTCAATCTGGTGGTGGGTGTTGTGGCCGCGCAGGTTATCAATGTGCAGCGTGACGTTGGCGTGGTTGACGAAGCCCTGGAAAAACTCCTGGAACAGGTCCACATCGAAGCCGCCAACGGTGGCGCGGGTGTACGGCACGTGCATTTGCAGGCCAGGCCGACCGGAGAAGTCGATGACCACGCGCGACAGCGCTTCATCCAGGGGGACGTAGGCGTGGCCGTAGCGACGGATGCCTTTTTTGTCGCCGATGGCTTTGCTGAACGCCTGACCCAGCGTGATGCCGACATCTTCCACGGTGTGGTGATCGTCGATATGCAGGTCGCCTTTGCATTCGATGTCCAGATCGATCAGCCCGTGACGGGCAATCTGGTCGAGCATGTGTTCAAGAAAAGGAACGCCGATGTCGAATCGGGACTTTCCTGTGCCATCCAGGTTGATCGAGGCTTTGATCTGGGTTTCCAGAGTGTCGCGCTCGACGAACACCATACGTTCGGCCATCACCAGCTCCGCAAAATCATTGGGCGAAAAGGCGGCCATTATAGGCGTGTGGCAGGGAAACAGAAACATGAAGCGAGCAATGCCGGACCGAGGGAATGCGGGCCGCATGGGATAGACATGTGTGTACAAGCGAATACATTTCGGCAAAAAAAGTGGGAGCGAGGTTGCTCGCGACGAGGTCCTTACATTCGACATATCTACCGACTGTCTGACCGCCTTCGCGAGCAAGCTCGCTCCCACCCACACACTGACGGGTTCAGCCTGAAATCTTCAGGCCGATCCCGCCATGGTTTTAGTGAAACAGCACCGCAGTTTTCTGCAGAGTGATCCACACGCCCCACGCCAACGGAATGCCCACTGCCAGCCAGGCCAGAATCGCCAAAGGCTTGGTGCTCGGGTCCGCTTTCCATTCCAGCGAAGTGCTGTGGTCGGCGCCGGCATCGTGGCCGATGGCTTGTTCAGCCTTCAATTGCTCGTCGGTCATGAAGTATTTGTCGGCTACCGGACGCACCAGCAGGTTGCAGATAAAGCCCAGCACCAGCAGACCCGCGAGGATGTACAAGGTGATGTCGTAAGCATCGGCCCGTGCAACGCCGTGGCTCAACTGATACTCACGCAGGTAGTTCACCAGCACAGGGCCGAGCACGCCAGCGGCAGCCCACGCGGTCAGCAGACGACCGTGGATCGCACCGACCATTTGCGTACCGAACAGGTCAGCCAGATAAGCCGGAACGGTCGCGAAACCGCCGCCGTACATCGAAAGCACGACGCAGAACGCCGCCACGAACAGAGCAACGCTGCCCAGGTGACCCAGGGTCGGCACCGACGCGTAGAGCAAAAAGCCCAGCGCGAAGAACACGAAGTAGGTGGCTTTGCGGCCGATGTAGTCCGAGAACGAAGCCCAGAAGAAACGACCGCCGATGTTGAACAGGCTCAGCAGACCGGTGAAGCCGGCCGCGATCGCCGCGATGGCCGCCAGTTGCGAGGCATCCAGTTGGCCGAACGGCTGATCGGTGCCCAGCAGCTTGCCGCCGAACACTTCCTGCAGCAGGGGCGAAGCCATGCCGAGGATGCCGATGCCTGCCGAAACGTTCAGGCACAGCACCAGCCAGACCAGACGGAACTGAGGCGTCTTCCACGCAACACTGACGTGCACATGGCGGTTGGTGATCATCGCGCTGTTGGCTTTCTTCGCCGGAGCGGTCCAGCCTTCAGGTTTCCAGCCGGTCGGCGGAACGCGATAGGACAGTGCGCCGCCGATCATGAAGATGAAGTAAATCACCGCCATGACCACGAAGCTCTGCCAGACGCCAACGCTGTCAGGCGTGGCGAAGTGGCTCATCAGTGCGGTTGCCAGCGGAGCGCCAACCATCGCGCCACCGCCGAAACCCATGATCGCCATGCCGGTCGCCATGCCGCGCTTGTCCGGGAACCACTTGATCAGCGTCGAAACCGGCGAGATATAACCCAGGCCCAGACCGATACCGCCGATCACGCCCGAGCCGATCCACATCAGCCAGATCTGGTGCGTATAAACGCCCAGCGCCGAGATCAGCAGACCGCCACACCAGCACAGCGCCGAGACGACACCCGCCTTGCGCGGGCCTGCGTGTTCCAGCCAGCCGCCCCAGATGGCTGCGGAGCAACCCAGGAAAATGAAGAACAGGGTGTAGATCCAGCCGAGCATGGAGATCGGCCAATCACAGCTGGACGAAACGACTTGCTCGAAGAAACCCATGTCAGCCGGGCAGGCAACAGCGGTCTTGATGCCGATTGCCTTGGACAACGGCAGCCAGAACACCGAGAAGCCGTAGGCCATGCCGATACACAGGTGGATTGCCAATGCAGCTGGCGGAACCAGCCAACGGTTGAAACCGCGTTTGGCGATAATGCGCTCTTTGGACAAGAACGCAGGCTGAGCGGCAGTACCGCCCAGAGCAGTGCTCGTGGTCATTTGATTGTTGCCCCCAATTTATAGTTGTATCCCGCAAGAACAGCGACATAGTTCCGCCACCACTCTTAAAGCACGCAGGCCTCGGTGGTTTATCGGCAGGACATCTCTTTACGTGACAATTCGACGCAGCAAGGCTGGCGAATGGCGCGAGATTACCATTTGCAGCCCAAAAGAAAGCATTCTGCTATTACCTTTTTCGCGCCGTTTGTCACTGTGCGGGGCGCTGCCAATTCGAACGACGGCGTCGGTGGCGATCCAAAACCCGGTGCTTGCCTGAGAACGCTATACTCGCGGGCTAAATTTTGAACGACTCGACACAAGGACTCGCCCATGAAAGCGTTCGGCAAAATCCTGGGGCTCACCCTTCTCGGGCTGTTGCTGATCATCGTGGCTCTCGGCTTTGCCTTGACCCACTTTTTTGATCCCAACGACTACAAAGACGAGATTCGAAAACTGGTTCGCGATCGCGCCCACGTCGAGCTGACGCTCAATGGCGATATTGGCTGGAGCCTGTTTCCGTGGTTGGGCCTGGAGCTGCACGACGCCAGCGTCGCCACCTTGAGCGAGCCGACCAAACCCTTCGCCGACTTGCAGATGCTCGGGCTGTCGGTGCGTGTGCTGCCGCTGCTGCGCAAGGAAGTGCAGATGAGCGACGTTCGGGTCGAGGGCCTGAACCTGACGCTGACCCGCGACGAAAACGGCCACGGCAACTGGGAAGACATCGGCAAAGTGCCTGCCACCGCGGCCAATCCAGGCCAGCCCTCCGTCACGCCCGGCGCTCCCGCCGATACCGTGTCGGCCAAGCCCGACAAGCAGTGGCAGCCGCTCAAGCTGGACATCGACAGCCTGACCGTGAACAACGCGCGGATCGATTTCAACGATATTCCCAAGGCCCGGCAATTCAGCGCCGAGAGCATCCAGTTGAGCACGGGGCCGATCCACAACGCGACTGACATCCCGCTGAAACTCACCGCATTCCTCAGCACCAACCAACCCGTCGTGCGCACCAAAACCGAACTGACCGGCAAGCTGCGTTTCGATCGCGTGCTCAAGCGTTACCAGTTCGACGACATGCGTTTCTCGGGTGATGTGACAGGCGATCCGCTGCAGGGCAAGACGCTGACGTTCTCAGCCCAGGGCCAGTTGCTGGCAGACATGTCCGCCAACGTCGCGGAATGGACCAATCTGAAGCTGTCCGCCAATCAACTGCGCGCCCTTGGCGAGCTGCACGTTCGTGATCTGGACAAGACGCCGCAGCTCACAGGCGGCATTTCGATTGCCCAGTTCAACCTGCGCGACTTCCTCGACAACATCGGCCAGCCCGCGCCAGCCCTTGGTGACGGCAGTCTGAACAAACTGGAACTGGTCACCCGCATCGCGGCGACGCCCAACAGCGTGTCGCTGGATGACCTCACGGTGAAACTCGACGACAGCACCATCACCGGCCACGTCGCTGTGGAAGACTTCGCCAAACAGTCCCTGCGCCTTCAACTCAAAGCCGATACGTTCAACGCCGACCGCTACCGCGTGCCCGAGGGTGAACAGGCGAAGAGCGCCGGCGCCGCGCGCAGAGCAGAAGTTCAAGGTGCCGAGGCCGAAGCCATGGTGGCCTCGGGCACTTCGCCGCTGCCAAACCAGCCGACCCAAGGTGCCTGGAGCGACGCAAAGCTGCTGCCCCTCGAGCGCCTGCGCAAACTGGATGTCGACGCCGACCTCAGCTTCGGCAAGCTGACCCTGGAGAAACTGCCGATCCAGAATGCGGCGCTGAAGACTTCGGCGCTCGATGGCGTGATCACGGTCGACAGCCTGCGCGGCGATTTGTACAACGGCAATTTCGAGGTCAAAGGCAATCTCGACGCGCGTCCCGAAGTGCCCTTGGCCAGCGTGCAGACGCATATCGCCAAGGTGCCGGTGGAGCATTTCATTCAGAGCCAGGGCACCACGCCGCCTCTGCGCGGCCTGCTCAACCTCACCAGCGATGTGACCGCCAAAGGCAATAGCGAGAAGGCGCTGGTCGAGAGCCTTAACGGCACCGCCAGTTTTGCGCTGAACGACGGCGTACTGGTCAACGCTAACCTCGAGCAGCAGCTGTGCCGTGGCATTTCGACGCTTAATCGCAAGAGCTTGAGTGGCGAACCGCGCGGCAAGGACACGCCGTTCCAGCAGTTGAATGGCAATCTGGTGTTCCGCAACGGCGTGGCTAGCAACCCGGACCTGAAAGTCCGCACACCGGGCTTGACCGTCAACGGCGATGGCGACATCGACTTGCGCGTCATGGGCATGAATTACCGCGTCGGCGTGATCATCGAAGGCGACAAGAGCGACATGCCGGACCCGGCCTGCGAAGTGAACCCGCGTTTTGTCGGCATCGAATGGCCGGTGCTCTGCCGTGGCCCGCTCGAAATGGGCGCCAAGGCCTGTCGTCTGGATAACGACGGCTTGGGCAAAGTCGCCGCGAAACTGGCAGGCGACCGGATTGGCGACAAGATCGATGAAAAGCTGGGGGACAAGGTCAGTCCCGAGCTCAAGGATGCGATCAAGGGATTGTTCAAGCGTTAACCCTGACTAACAGGCGCCGCGCCGTTCAGTTGTGGGAGTGAGCTCACTCCCACATTCATTTTGGCTGACCTCCCACAGCGCGGCGTCTGGCGACGTATATAGCAACCCAACATCTTTTGATCACCGGAAGCCTTGATGCAACCCGAGCAGTTTTCCTCCGCCGTTCTCGACTGGTACGACCGCCACGGCCGTCACGATCTTCCCTGGCAACACGACATCACCCCGTACCGCGTGTGGGTGTCGGAAATCATGCTGCAGCAAACTCAGGTCAGCACCGTGCTTGGCTACTTCGACACGTTCATGGAAGCGCTGCCCACTGTGCAGGCTCTGGCCGAAGCGCCGGAAGATGAGGTCCTGCATCTGTGGACCGGGCTGGGCTACTACACCCGCGCGCGCAACCTGCAGAAAGCCGCGAAAATCGTGGTGGCCGAGCACGGCGGTGAATTCCCCCGGGACGTGGAACAGCTCGTCGAGCTGCCCGGTATCGGCCTCTCGACGGCAGGCGCGATTGCCAGCATCAGCATGGGCCTGCGCGCGCCGATCCTCGATGGCAACGTCAAGCGCGTACTGGCTCGCTTCACCGCGCAGGAGGGCTACCCCGGCGAGCCTAAGGTGGCGAAGCAGATGTGGGCCACGGCTGAGCGTTACACACCGCACAGCCGGGTCAATCACTACACCCAGGCGATGATGGACCTGGGTGCCACGCTCTGCACCCGCACCAAACCCAGCTGCCTGCTCTGCCCCCTTGAGCGCGGTTGCGAGGCGCACATGCTCGGCCAGGAAACCCGCTATCCAATACCGAAACCGCGTAAGGTCGTGCCGCAAAAACGCACCTTGATGCCCATCTTCGCCAACCAGGAAGGCGCGATTCTGCTTTATCGCCGCCCTTCGACAGGGCTGTGGGGCGGACTATGGAGCCTGCCGGAACTGGACGACTTCAACGACATGCAGCATCTGGCCAATCAGCACGCCCTTGAGCTGGGCGAGCATCAAGCCTTGCCGGGCCTGATCCACACGTTCAGCCACTTTCAGCTGAGCATCGAACCCTGGCTGGTCCGGGTCCGTGAGTCCGCCCATCACGTGGCCGAGGACGACTGGCTCTGGTATAACCTCGCCACCCCGCCGCGCCTGGGCCTTGCCGCCCCGGTGAAGAAACTGCTGAAACACGCAGCCGACGTATTGAATGCAGGAGAGTCCTCATGACCCGCACCGTGATGTGCCGCAAATACAAAGAAGAATTGCCTGGCCTGGACCGTCCGCCGTATCCGGGCGCCAAAGGTGAAGACATCTATAACCATGTCTCGCAGAAAGCCTGGGGCGACTGGCAGAAACACCAGACCCTGCTGATCAACGAGCGCCGCCTGAACATGATGAACGCCGAAGATCGCAAATTCCTGCAGACCGAGATGGACAAATACCTGTCCGGCGAGGAATACGCCAAGGCCGACGGCTACGTTCCCCCTGCCGAATAAGCCTTTGCAGACAGTGGTCGTCGTAAGCGGAGGAAATAATTCAGATTTTTTTCGACACCATGCTTGACGACCTCCTGAAAAACACGTTTAATGCGCCCCGTTGCCCAGATAGCTCAGTCGGTAGAGCAGGGGATTGAAAATCCCCGTGTCGGCGGTTCGATTCCGTCTCTGGGCACCACCTTCCGTTTTTAGGTGATGCCAAGCACACCTGAAAACACACAAGAAGCCCGCCTCGTGCGGGCTTTTTGCTTTTCACGGTTCCCCACCGTTTCCATGTAATCCCGGATAGATGTGAATGGATTCGTGAGCTCAGAGCCGGATCTGCGTGAAGACGCCCAAGTGCTGGCCGACGTCTCCGACAATCGCGCTGTGTCGTCGCTCAAATCGCGCGGTTGGAGGTATGGGAGCAGATCGCCGGTCTATCGATCATGCTTGTTTTTCTTGTGCCCATGTCGCTTGCCGTGAGATCGATTGTCGCCGCCGTCATCTGCCAGGTTGCTACCCACTGCGCCTCCGGCAGTGCCGCCCAGGCCGGCACCTATGGTTGACCCTGTTGAGCCACCCAACTGGTTACCAATGACAGACCCACCCGCTGATCCCAGCCCGCCGCCGATAGCCGCTTCGGTCTTGCTTCCTCTTTTGGCGCCTAGAGCCCCGCCAGCGGCCCCGCCGACACCAGCGCCAACCGCCGCGCCGGTGCTTCCACCCATTTGCTGTCCAATGACATTCCCAAGCGCACCGCCTATGCCTCCGCCCACTGCGGATGTTCCATCCCCAGCCGCCAGCGCGCATTGAGCGCTAAGCATTCCTAAAAGTAGTACCGGTACAGTGATTCGCATGGATTCAATCTCAAGTGGGTGAAGTAGCCTCTCGGAGAAGCATCGAGCAGGACTAAAACGACGGTGCTGGACTGGGCAAGGGAGATTCAACTCAGAGTATGTCCAGCGGGATGCTCATACCCACACATCGGCTGCCGTGGATAAATCTTGATAGGGTAGAACTACCGGCGGGTGGCAGGCGCCGGGATGGACAGCCACAAGGAATTCCTATTCGCCACGCACCGGCTTTTTACAATTTTCCCCTAAGCGCTCGCCCAAGATCAGTTGAACGAGACCTTGATCAACCTCAGAATGCACTTCTTGAGCAACCACGGACACGGGAGGTGTGCATGAAGACTATCGAAACGTCGAGCCGCCTCATTGGAGTCGGCGTATACACGCCATCAGAAGCAGCCCTCTACACGGGCATTCCCGCCAAGGATATTCGCAGATGGCTCTTCGGCTATAAAGCGGATGGCGTGGAGCATTCCGGTCTGTGGCTACCTGAGCTGGGCGTCAACGATGAGAAGCTGCTTGGCTTCCACGACCTGCTCGAGATCAGATTTGTCCATGCCTTCCGAAAGCACGACGTAAGCCTTCAAGCTATTCGCGCAGCATCCAGACAGGCCAAGGAAATTTTTCACCAGCACTATCCGTTCACCTGCAGAAGATTCCAGACTGACGGCAGGAGCATATTCGCCACTGTGTTTGACGAGACTGGCGACGAGGCGATCCTGGATCTGGCGAAACGTCAGTACGCATTCAGGCAGGTAATCGCGCCTTCGCTGTATGAGGGCATTGACTATACGGGTGAGGGAAAGGCGCAGCGTTGGTATCCGGTCAAGCGCAGCAAGGCAATTGTGCTCGACCCCAACCGTAATTTTGGAAAACCGGTGCTCTCCTCCGCTGGTGTCGATACGGCGTCGATTTATCAGGCTTATCTGGCGGAAGGCCAGGACGCAAAACGTGTGTCTGTGATTTTCGAAATTCCCACCGCGGCAGTGGACGCTGCGGTGACCTATGAGCACAGGATTGCTGCTTGAATTTTCTGATCGATAACAATCTTCCACCGTCCATTGCCAGAGCCTTGCACGAGCTTTGCAGCGGCGAAGGCCATGTCGTCGTCTCGCTCAGGGACAGGTTCCCAGCGGACACAAGTGACATCCACTGGATTACCGACCTCACTGCCGAAGGCGGATGGGCCGTGGTGTCGCAAGACAAGTTCTCCAAGGGAAACGCCGAGCGGCAGGCCTTCAGAGAATGCGGACTACCGGTTTTCTGTCTCGCGAGGCAATGGGGTCAAACGACCTACTGGAGTAAGGCCGAAAATCTTGTCCGATGGTGGCCTGCCATCATCCGGCAGGCAGAACTGATATCCGGCGGTGCAGCATTCAAGGTGTCCTGGAAATTTTCAGCGCCGGGGAAGTTTGAGCAATTGAAAATGTAACCCCGCATCAGACCTACCCCTTGCGACTCCGTCTCCGGGCACCATAAATACCGAAAAACCCCTGCATCGAAATATTCAGGGGTTTTTTATTGGGCGTGATTTATTAACATTGCAGGCTTGAGCCGACTAGAGGACTTCGTGATGGCATCTGTCAGCAAGCAACAGAAACGAGCCAAGCGCGCCAAGACCAAAGCCAAAGAGCAGCGAGTCGCTCGCCAGCACCCGCAGACGCCCAACCCGATCGTCCCGGATTACTTCATGCCTGATTTCTTCTCGGACGACGAAGCATCGTTGCTCGACGACGATACCCTGCTCAAGAATTTCGTAGAGCCCGACATCCTCGAGACCATGGACGAGGAAGAGCGGGAGGCGATGGCGGCGGTGATCAGGGGCGAGGACATCGGGATGTCGATCACTGAGGACGAAATGCTATTGGCGGAGGTCTATCAGTCCCCTGCGCCAGAGCCGTCTCAGGAACAACGCCTCGCCCATTACGAAGTGCTCAAGCGTGCCGAGCAGCAAGGTCTCCTCGATCTACTCGATGCCTTCGCCAGAGGTCCGATAGCGGCCCACGCTTTCTACGACATCGACTTCGACAACTACCTCGACGTCCTGGTGAACACGCTGGGCGCCTACATGATGTGGGCCCACGGACTGGATGAGGCGACCGTCAGGGCGCGCATTCACGACGACGATTTCTATGAAGCCTTCCGCGCCGTTCTCGACGAGATCGAGATGGAATCCACAATGGAGATGCTGGGGATCGACCGCAACAAGTACGACGAACCGGCACAAGACTGAATACAATACGCGCCCGATGATCCTGGGCCATGCGAATGGCTGCACCGCACAAGGAACCGCCGTCATGGCCTCCCCCGACAAACAGCAAAAACGCGCCCAACGGGCAAAGGCCAAGGCCAAGCAGAACCGTTCCGGCAAGGCCCGGCCGAGCGTCATTCACCCGGTGCTCAATCATGCCTTCGTCAACGAGCCCTTTGATGACGTCGAGATCGACCTGAGCACGTTCGATTTCAAAGACATCGAAGAGAACGGCTTCGACCCGGCGGATTTCGACGACCTGTTCGAAGCGATGAAGCAGGCTGAATCGATAAGTTTGCTGGCGCTGTGCGTGGTCTTCCTTCAGTACCCGGTGCTGGAGCTGGTGATTGCCGAGGAAGACGAGGAGCCTGCAACCGACTTCATGATGGGTCTGCTGATCACCTACCGCGGGCTCTTCCATGAGGAAGACGAAGACTCGGCCGTTGAATGGATCGGCAGCGACGCCTTCCAGACCGCCTACAACGAAGCGTCGGTGATCCTGCAGAAAAAGAACGCGCAGGGTGCAGGCGGGCGCTCTTAAAACGTTTTTTGATTTACATGACCCCGGTCAAAACGGTAGCTTTGCGCCATTACGAGAATGCAACTCCTTCTCAACTAAAGGCTGGCCGTTTTGACACTCCCAAACACTCCTTCGCCTGAACCGGCTTCAGGCGAAACGAGCCCTTACTCCCGAACCCGAATTTTCCTGCATTGGCTGTCTGCGGCCGTCATCCTGTGGGCGACCTTCAGCGGCTTCGGCGTGGCATTGCTGGATCAGAACGAGCCATTTCGGCAGTGGGTCGAGTCGTTCAATCCGCAACTGACCAGCCTGTTTATTCCGTTTTTCGTCTGGCGGTTGTGGCTGGCGATCAAAGCCCCAGCGCGGCACTCCGCTAAAAACATCCAGGCGCGACTGGCGAGCGCTGCGCACAAGGCGATCTATGCAGTGGTGGCTGGCGTATTGATTACCGGGGTGCTGATGATGAGCCATCCGGTCATGCTGCTGGCGCTGGTGCCGCTGCCACAGCTCATCCACTCAAAGATCGCGCTGCTGGAGCTGCATCAGGTGCATCACGTTCTGTGTGCCGTGTTGGCAGGGTTGGTGGCGCTGCATCTGGCGGCGGTGGTGCTGCATCAGGTGCGCGGGAGATCGGTGCTGGGCAGGATGAGCTAAGACGCTGAACCTCCCACCGTGACCCAACCGTCGAGACAAAAAAAACCGCCATCATCCCTGATAGCGGCTTCTCAACAGCGGTCGGTCACAACCGACTCACTCCCCCATCAATTCATCACAACCTTTCCAGCCTTCCCCGCCTTGCGACGGTTCGAGACGATCAAACCGGCCGCCACGACCAGGATGCTCAGCAGCCCGGTGGCGATGATTTCCATGCGGTGGCCTTCCTGGAACAGCATGATGGTCAGTACGGCGACGATGAACACGATCACCGCCCAGGTCAGGCCCGGGAACAGCCACATGCGGAAGTCGATGGCCTGGCCTGCTGCTTCACGCTTGCGGCGCATACGCAGCTGGGAGACGGCGATCACCAGGTACACCAGCAGCGCGATCGCGCCCGAGCTTGCCAGCAGGAAGTCGAACACCGCTGCGGGTGCGACGTAGTTGGCGAACACGGCGGCAAACGCGGCACCGGTCGACAGCAGCACTGCCCAGTAAGGCGTGCCGGCTTTGGTGGTACGCTGGGAAACAGCAGGCGCGTCGCCACGTTTGCCGAGGGAAAACAGCATGCGCGAAGCCGTGTACAGCGCCGAGTTCAGGCAACTGGTCACGGCGACCAGCACGACGATGTCGACAATCAGCTTGGCGTTCGGAATGCCCATCAGATCAAGCACGGTCTGGTACGAACCCACTTCAGCCAGACGGCTGTCGTTCCACGGCACCAGCGAGACGACGAGGAGGATCGAGAGCAGGTAGAACAGGCAGATCCGCCAGATCACCGAGTTGGTGGCCTTGGTGATTTGCTGACCGGGATTCTTCGATTCTGCCGCCGCGATGGTGACAATCTCGGTCCCCATGAACGAAAACATGGTGGTTAGCATCGCCGCCAGCACCGCACCCATGCCGTTAGGCAGGAAGCCCTGCGTGTCGTACAAGTGGCTCACGCCGCTGACCTGGCTGTTCGGCAGCAGACCAAACACCGCCGCAATGCCCAGCAGCACGAAGCCAATGATCGCGATGACCTTGATCAGCGCAAACCAGAACTCGAACTCCCCGTAGTTCTTCACGCTGAACAGGTTGGTCGCGGTCAGCAGCAGAGTGATCACCAGCGTGAACGCCCAGATCGCCACGTTCGGGAACCACGCGTGGAGAATCGTCGCGGCGGCGTTGGCTTCCAGCGGAATGACCAATACCCAGAACCACCAGTACAACCAGCCGATGGTGAAGCCGGCCCAGTGCCCGATCGCGCGGTCGGCGTAAGTCGAAAAAGAACCGGTGTCCGGCGAAGCGACGGCCATTTCCGCCAGCATGCGCATCACCAGCACCACCAGCGTACCTGCGGCGCCGTAGGCCAGAAGTACGGCCGGCCCGGCTTCGGCAATCGCGTGCCCGGAGCCGACGAAGAGGCCAGCGCCGATAACGCCAGCGATCGACAGCATGGTGATGTGCCGCGGTTTGAGCCCTTGTTCAAGGTTTGAAGCGTTGGGTGTGCTGCTCATGGAACCAACCTTAGAAGGATTTTTGTACGGATCAGGACGTGCGGCGGCTCTTCGTAAAGAGAACACAACAGCTCTGTTATTTATTTTTTACGCAAGAATTACGCCAGGATGTTTCAGATACGACGTCGCAGCGGGATACGGCCGTTGCAGACGATTTCCGCAAGTCCATGAATGCAATAGCAATTCGCCAGTCGTGTAGGAAACGTTACCGAGCGCAACAGGAGGGAGACGATTGGCCGCACCGAAAATACACATTTAAAACGAAATGGCACCAAATAAGCGCACAAGACCAGCCGCCGATCGCGCCCGTGGCCGAAACACCCTTCCCCACGGCGGTTAAAGCTGGCACCATCGCGCCCTTTTTGCGCAGAGGCATTCTGGGCCGGCGCCCATCAAGCTCATCTTCATAAGCCTTCGCGCAGTTCGACTGTCGCTACCGCCAAGTGGCGTCCAACTGGCCAACCCGATGAGCCCACCGAACACACGAGGACTGAACATGGCCGAGGCCACGCCCGCCCTGGAAATCCGCAATCTGCACAAGCGCTATGGCGAACTCGACGTGCTCAAGGGCATCTCGCTGAGTGCGCGCGATGGCGACGTGATCTCGATTCTGGGTTCCTCTGGCTCAGGCAAGTCGACGCTGCTGCGCTGCATCAATTTGCTGGAGAATCCCCATCAGGGGCAGATTCTCATTGCTGGCGAAGAGCTCAAGCTCAAAGCCACCCGCAAGGGTGAACTGATCGCCGCCGACAACCGTCAGATCAACCGCCTGCGCAGCGAGATCGGCTTCGTCTTTCAGAATTTCAATCTCTGGCCCCACATGACCGTCCTCGATAACATCACCGAGGCGCCGCGTCGCGTGCTGGGGCAGACCAAAGCCGAGGCCACTGAAGTTGCCGAAGCGCTGCTGGCCAAAGTGGGTATTGCCGACAAGCGTCATGCCTATCCGGCACAGTTGTCGGGCGGCCAGCAACAACGTGCCGCCATTGCACGCACGCTGGCGATGCAGCCCAAGGTCATTCTGTTCGATGAGCCCACGTCTGCCCTCGATCCCGAGATGGTGCAGGAAGTGCTTAGTGTTATTCGTGGCCTGGCCGAAGAAGGCCGGACCATGTTGATGGTGACCCACGAAATGAATTTCGCCCGGCAGGTGTCCAGCGAAGTGGTTTTCCTGCACCAAGGGCTGGTAGAAGAACAAGGTTCGCCAGACCAGGTCTTCGATGACCCACGGTCGGCGCGCTGCAAACAATTCATGTCCAGCAATCGCTAACGGAGCAACATCGATGCAGACCCTGAGAAACATTCTGTTGGCCGCTGCCGCCACCCTGGCCATGGCTTCCAGCGCCTTTGCTGCCGACACCCTGAAAATGGGCATCGAGGGCGCCTATCCGCCGTTCAACAACAAGGACGCCAGCGGTCAGGTCGTGGGCTTCGACGTCGAGATCGGCAACGCGCTGTGCGCGAAGATGAAAGTGACCTGTGAAACCGTCACCTCCGATTGGGACGGCATCATTCCTGCGCTGAACGCGCAGAAGTTCGACTTCCTGATCTCGTCGATGTCGATCACCGAAGAACGCAAGCAGGCGGTCGACTTCACCATTCCGTACTACTCCAACAAGCTGCAATTTGTCGCGCCCAAAACCACTAACCTCAGTGGCGACCTGGCCGCGATCAAGGAGACGTTGAAGGGCAAGACCATCGGTGCCCAACGCGCGACCCTGTCCGGCACGTGGCTGGAAGACAACTGGGGCGACGACGTGACAGTCAAGCTGTACGACTCCCAGGAAAACGCCTTTCTCGACCTGGCTTCGGGCCGCCTCGACGCACTGCTCGGCGACAAATACGCGAGCTACGAGTGGCTGAAAGGCAAGGAAGGCCAGAGCTTCGAGTTCAAGGGTGACGCGCTGCCGGTTGACGACAAGATCGGCATCGCCGTGCGCAAAGACGATCCGCTGCGCGACAAGCTCAACGAAGCGCTGAAAGAAATCATCGCCGACGGCACCTACAAGAAGATCAACGACAAGTATTTCCCGTTCAGCATCCTCTGACCTGCCTGACCATCGCCTCCGTTTGCTCATGCAGACGGCGGCGTCTGTCCTTTAGACAAACAACGCCATGAACTTCGATCTCTATGGATTCGGCCCGGCCCTGGCGGCCGGCATGCTGATGACCCTCCAACTTGCGCTGTTGGCCCTCTGCCTGGGGCTGGTCCTCGGCCTGCTCGGGGCGCTGGCGAAGACTTCGCCGAATCGTGCCTTGCAGTGGCTGGGCGGCACCTATTCCACACTGGTGCGCGGCATCCCCGAATTGCTGTGGGTGTTGCTGATCTACTTCGGCACGGTCAGCTCGATGCGGGCGATCGGCAAGCTGTTCGACATCCCGAATCTATCGCTCAGTGCTTTCGCGGCTGGCGTTATCGCGCTTGGTCTGTGCTTCGGCGCTTATGCCACCGAGGTGTTTCGCGGCGCCATGCTCTCGATCCCGAAAGGCCACCGCGAGGCGGGCCTGGCGCTGGGCATGTCACGCTCGCGCATCTTCTTCAAGCTGGTGATGCCGCAGATGTGGCGCATTGCACTGCCGGGGCTGGGCAATCTGTTCATGATCCTGATGAAGGACACCGCGCTGGTCTCGGTCATCGGGCTTGAGGAGGTCATGCGTCACGCGCAGATCGCCGTTACGTCCACCAAGCAGCCTTTCACCTTCTATATGGTCGCGGCGCTGATGTACCTGTGCATGACCGCGCTGTCGATGATCGGCCTGGCGTGGCTGGAAAAACGCGCGTCGGTGGGCTTTGCGAGGAGTGCGTCATGAGTTGGGAATTCGTCCTCAAATGGCTGCCGAAACTGCTGCACGGCGCCACCGTCACGCTGGAACTGGTCGCCGTCGCGGTGATTGCCGGCCTCATTCTTGCCATTCCGCTGGGCATTGCTCGCGCCTCGCGTAATGCCTATGTCCGGGCGCTGCCCTACGCTTACATCTTCTTCTTTCGTGGCACGCCGCTGCTGGTGCAGCTGTTTCTGGTCTATTACGGCCTGGCGCAGTTCGACGTCGTCACCAAAGGTCCGCTGTGGCCGTACCTGCGCGACCCGTTCTTCTGCGCGGCGCTGACCATGACGCTGCACACCACCGCCTACATCGCCGAGATCCTGCGCGGCGCCATTCAGGCCGTGCCGCCCGGCGAAATCGAAGCGGCTCGCGCACTGGGCATGTCCAAAGGCAAAGCGCTGCTGTACATCATCCTGCCCCGCGCCGCCCGCATCGGCCTGCCCGCGTACAGCAACGAAGTCATTCTCATGCTCAAGGCCAGCGCGCTGGCAAGCACCGTGACCCTGCTCGACATCACCGGCATGGCCCGCACCATCAACGCACGGACCTACATGCCGGAACAGACTTTCCTCATCGCCGGGTTGATCTATCTGGTGATGTCGTTCGTGCTGGTGCAAGGCTTCAAACTGCTGGAGCGGTATTTGCGGGTGGATGCCAGCCAAGGGCGGTGAGGATCGAGGCGCATCCTAGCGGAGATCCCCCGTCGTTCAGACGCCGGGGTTTCGCGCATTAAACACGGTCCATGTGGCAGATCGCCTATCGCACAGCAAACACCGTTCATGTGGGGGATCGCCCGTCGTGCAGCAGACACCGGACCTGTGGGAGTGAGCTTGCTCACGAAGGCGGCAGCTCAGCCGCCACAGACTTCCATGTCGGATGGGCGCGCTTTGCCCCTGATTCACCGTATGCTGCACATCATCGCGCAACTGCCATAACCCAATGCCACTCACACCCTCGCAACTCCAATCCCGATTCGCGGCGCTTGATGCCTTTCTGCTCGAGCATCAGGCCCTGTGGCGCCCGCGACCCTTCACCCATCGCCACCTGCCGTGGGAGTCGCAACACCCTGAGCTGTCCCGCTGGCTGCGACAACGTTCCCTGGAAGAGGCAGAAGCTGCACACAACCACCCCGAACAGCTCGATGCGCCAAAGCCCTTTATTCAGCTGGCTTTAGAGTCGACGGCATTAAGCGAGATCGACGCCCTGCCGCTCGCTAGCCTGGAAGTCGTGTCATCGCGCATGAGCGTCGATGTCCCCGGCCGCAAGTGGCAACAGATCGAAGCCTTCGCCAGCCGCTTGAGCTTTCAGCGACAGCCAACCCACTGGCTGGACTGGTGCTCGGGCAAAGGCCACCTCGGTCGACGCCTCGCCCAAGGCGGCCAAGCCCTGACCTGCCTGGAATACGACGCGCAACTGGTTGAATCGGGACGGCAACTCAGCGACAAACTGGGCATCACCGCAAACCATCTGCATCAAGACGTCATGGCCGACGATGCCGGCGCGCGCGTCGAAGCGCATCACACCCCCGTCGCCCTCCACGCCTGCGGCGACCTTCATGTGCGCCTCATGCACCTCGCCAGCGACGCCCGCTGCCAACAACTGGCCATCGCGCCCTGCTGCTATAACCGCATCGCCGGCGAGCGCTACGTGCCGATCTCCCAGCAGGGCAAAGCGTCCGCGCTTACGCTCTCCATCGACGACCTCGGCCTGCCCCTCAGCGAAACCGTCACCGCCGGCGCCCGCGTACGCCGCCAACGCGACACCTCCATGGCCCGCCGCCTCGGCTTCGACTTGCTGCAGCGACAGCTACGCGGCGTCGACGACTACCTGCCAACGCCATCGCTGCCCAGCGCCTGGCTCGACAGACCCTACGCCGACTACTGCCGCGACCTCGCCAAACTCAAGCAACTGCCCTCCCCCGGCATTCAGGACTGGCTGGCCCTTGAAGCAGCGGGATGGGCGCGCCTGGGCGAAGTGCGCAACCTCGAATTGCTGCGCAACCTCTTCCGCCGACCGCTGGAAATGTGGCTCATCCTCGACCGCGCGCTTTATCTGACTGAGTGCGGGTACGACGTGCAGATCGGCACCTTCTGCGACAGCCAAGTCACCCCACGCAATCTGCTGATTCTCGCCGAACGACCGTGAGCATTTTTTGACGCCAGCTCCTGTGGATAAGTCTGTTGATTAAATTCCAGCGAACGCCCGGAAATCCTGCTTTGGAAGGGATGTAACCATTTGTTCATTTTTTGGCCAGCGTAAAATTGGCGCTAAAACAGTAGCTTGCGAACGATTGAGAATGGTTCCTGAATTCGACCGATCGTCGCCTTTGGTTTGTGTGGATTGTGAATAACGGTAATCACCTTCCGGCATAAGGGCCGCGAAAAAACTGAAATTAGGGCTTTACTCGCCAGATCAAATCCCTATAATCAGCGCCCACAACGCCGGTATAGCTCAGTTGGTAGAGCAACTGACTTGTAATCAGTAGGTCCCGGGTTCGACTCCTGGTGCCGGCACCAGATTTAGCAAAAAGGCTCACCGAAAGGTGGGCCTTTTTTGTTTGTGCCAAACGCCACACCGCCAATCCGCGTAGGAGCGCGTGCCCGCGAAAGCGCCCATCGCCGCACTGCCGTCCTACCTCCCCGCCCAACCCGCACAAAAAGTCCGAAATCCCGTAGGACGCTTCTGAAATTAAGCGATATCCTCCCGACCGCTTGAACGTGTCTGATCCGGCGACTACCTTCCCGGGTGTCGTTGCAAACAACGACCGGGTTTAGTCGCCCGAACACGTCAGGCGCGTAACGCTCCATAACCTGAGCCACTGTCATCGACATCGGTTCTGTCCTTTTATGGTGGCTGTACGAGGGGCACCTTCGGGTGCGCCGGGTGCCTGACTTCCCGGTCGACTAACCCGCGTACAGCCGCCACCTATTCGTTTAGTCGCGAACGGTGTCGGTCTCATCCAAGTCAGGAGAGACACCATGATCAGATCCACCCCTCACCCACCCGAAACACCCGCCCCCCAATCAACCTGCACCAACGCCAACCTCGGCAACCTGAGCCTGTTCTCGGTCAAGCCCGGCGTCAGAGCTGAGGACGCATTGCTCACCGCCTCCGAATACCTCGCCTGCGCCGCAGCCACCGCCTACGAAGTCGCAGATAACTGCACGCTGGAATTCCGCCCGTTGGCGCGCTCGGTGGTGCATCAGCTTGATGCAGCGCGGCGTTGATTGAGGTGTCGATCGCCAAGGTGGGCGGTTCGTCTTTGTAGCTGCCCTGCTGCGATCTATTCGCGTAGGCATTTCCCTGCGCCAACCTGCGCCCGTCTCGCTCTACCGGAAAGAGACGGGCGCTCCTACCGCTGCTGCAGCCCAACGCGTACAAGGCTTTGCGGCATTCCCCCCTCGTGACAATCGTCGTGACAAGCACCGAAGTCACCAGCAACTGCGATGCAGATAGTGGTGCCGCAGCCCATGGAATGGAATGCACCTGACTTACAGTCAGGCATGCCCCGGTCATCGCATAGCTGGCTTCACCCGACTAAGGATCTTGCGGCGTTGGTCTCGTGAGCCAGCGCAGCCTCCACCCGCCCACTTTCTCGGGAGTGCTCAGGAGGTCAGATCATGAGGTGCCCAGGCTCCCGGTCGTAAGGAGCCGCCAGTCCCGCGAGAGTGGACAACCCTCACAGGTCGCAGGGGCCTTGATCCCTGATAACGCTCAACATTCTTGGCGGGATGACGTGGGGAAGGTTTTAAGGGTTAGCCTTGAGAGGAGTTTGATCATGGCACTGGTCGGTAAACGTCATGGACGCAATTTTGGCTATGGCCGACAACTGAGCTATGCCGGGGCGCAAGCGTTGCGTGATCTGTTTGGCGGCGGGCATTACGGGACGGTCAAGGCACACAGTGATCGATGGCAGGCTTTTGTACGGTGGTGTCGGTCGGAAGATGGGCCGGGGCTTAACGATGCGCGGCAGATTGATCGGCAGACGTTGCTGGACTATGCCAAACATCTGCGCGAGCAAGTTGAAAGGTGAGCTCGCCGCAGCGAATGCGCAAAACCGATTGTCCAACGTCAACCGGACCCTGGCAGCGCTTCGCTGTGATCCGTATGTGAAAGTGTCAAGTCCGAGCAAGGCGTTAGGAATGCGGCGCACCAGTGTTCGTTGTTCGGTGCCGTAAGGCCAAGACCGCGAACATGTGAAGAGGGTCGTAGAGGTGCTTTGTGCACACCAGCAGACGCGTGCGGCGGCCATCGCTCAATTAGCGCGAGCCACCGGCATGCGCTCTCCATTCGCCCTGCTCGGACAATACTCCATTCGCAAGGACCAAGCGGCTTTCACGAGCTGAGGTCCGCGTATGCGTGCGAACGCTATGAGCAAATGGCCCATCATCCCGCGCCCATTTACGGTGGGAACTGCTACCAGCTTGACCCACACCTCGATAAAGAGCTCAGAGAACAGATCAGCCACGAACTGGGACGCGGACTTATAAACGTGGTTTCTGCTTACATTGGGGCCCGAGTATGAGCGAGGATTTCGATATGGAATATCCCTAACGGGTATTCTAACAGGCGCTCATACCACCCGCCGGCGCCACCTTAGACAAGCTAACGCTATTCAAGAAGCTATCTCGGATCGATGGCACCGGAATAAACCTTGGACCTGGCAGCAAAAGCACCTTGCGTGGTTTCTAAGCTGCCACGTGGGCCGGCACGCCAATTCGACGAACTATTACTACCGCCTTACAGTAAACCTGATCATCCTTCGCTTAGGAAAACCGTGGCAGGTCAACCACCAGTCGAAGGGTTAGCACAACCTTGGCATCGCAATTAATAACAATTGACCTAGGCTTCCTGCACCCTGTCTGAACCATGCTGGGAGGCAGGATACGCTGCGCATCCATTATTAGCCCTTCTTAAGCTCCTTCGGAAGAAATGCATCAATCTCCACATCGGAAAACGTCATGTCTTCGAGTTTCTTCAACGCTTCTTGCGCCTTCTTATATGCTTGATATGTTGTACTTGGAGCACCTGAGTAAACTGCATGTAATTGCTCCAACAGGCTATCTCTCACGTTTTGTAGAGTCTCGATGGGTTTCTCACCCATTCGTAAATCCGTGATGAGAGAAAGATATCTTTCTCTGATAATCCAGAGATCAGCGCCTGCCTGTCGATGCTTTTGAGCGAGCTCTCCTAAGTCGTAATTCTTTGTGTAGGCGTTCAATATAAGCAGTATTGTAGAAACAACGGCTCCAACAAGCGCTGCCTTCTCACCGCCACCCAAAGCCGCCGCGACAAAGCCTCCGGTTGTTACAGCCGAGAGGATGATCTGCCACAGCTTGATGTTGGAAAGCCTACGCAAGAGGATGTCTGCACACTTTTCATGCGTTTTATGAGAGTACACAACACGTCCATAGCACTCGCGTAATTGTCCCTCTAGAATGGCTCTTGAGCCTAGAGAATCATTAATCTGGGAATGAGGTTCCAAATATTTCTCTCCATTTTTGCTTTACTGACCACTCACGCTTTGGGCTAGCAACTTCATGTTTTATTGCCTCGCGTGCAAGATTGTAGCACCTGGTGGCTTTCCATTGAAATAATCCTTTACCGAAAACGTGCTGCCCGCTTCCCGGAGCTTTCCAGTACTCCTTTTGACCATCTTGATTTGCCACATAGTAAAAAAGTCGCGACACATAAAATCGTAATACAAGTATGATCTATCTTTATGCTGCCACGTATCAATAAACTGATAAGCCAGCGTATCAACGGGCACGCCACTAATCGGTACGTCCCACTTTCTTTCCATGCCCGCATCATTAGACAAAGTAGGACTAGATTTCCGTTGCAGACTGCATTTCTCGTTCCTATTGCAGAAATCTCAGGCTTTGGATTCGTAACCCGCCAACATCCCCCACCGTTCGCGTTGGGGTAGGTGTACCTGTCATCATCGTTGATGAAAGCGGGTAATACTTCGAATTTTTATTTCATCAGCAAAAGGGATAAGTATGACTTGGCCATTGCCCCTGATACTTGTAGTTGAATATTTTTTTCGATGGACTTTTTGAACGCTTGGGCCAGAGAGGGTTGACCGTTGCCATTATAGTTGTTGTGCTGCTAATAACTTGAATATGGAAGTTGAAAAAGCACATCCAGAACGCTGATACCCTGTATCGCATCATTTCGCCCATACGACCCCAAATAAAGTCCGTGAGCAACATCGGACGTAGTATTCCAGAATTCAGTGTTTAGACGGCGAGTAATGGCCTTTTAACGACTAGAAATAGCACTGCATCCTGCGTTCTAATATTGTAGCAACGTACTAAACCACTCTGCCAATGCCATAATAAAGCTCCTTTATAACCTTTCAAAGTAGCGTAGTTTTTGGACCGCCCACAAAGTAAATTCCAGCCTACATTCTTCACCTTCAACTAATTACTTTTGATATGTCGAGCCAGATTGAAGGCCATGGTGACGTAGGAAATTGCGTCTTCCTCGCTTAAATTAAGCTCTTCCGCATGAGCTGCCTTATTGCGGAGCTTTTGAAGCTTTTTGTATATACTTAGCTGCTTATCATCGATGACTTTGCACTGATGTAAGTATTCTCCCAGATTGGGTAGATTACGCATTGTCTCGTTAGGCAACTGACTCCAAAATGAACTTGCAACCTCTACTGCCGCTGTTTCGACATCAATCCACGCCTCCATAATTGCCGCACGCGTAGACAGGGACACCAAGTCCAACGCTTTGGAGGTGGTAGCGGATAGATCCTCTTTCTGTGGCGAATCAAGAACAGGTGATGCTTCAGTCTTTAAGGCAAGTACCTCTTGTGAAAACTCAAGCTCAAGCTCTTTATACTTAAGCTTTCTCATTAGCGGGACAAGCCCAACTAATGGTTTCCGCAATAGGCATGCCAAAATAATTGTTGCGGCAGGCCAAGCTAAAGCCTTAATGAGCTCTGATGCAAAGGTAAGTGCGTCCATATTCTCTCGGGATCCAAGTCAGTTTTTATCATTGAAAATAACGCCTGCACTCGCATAACCAGCAGAAACCAAGACATTTAAGTTTCCTACGCACCAAGTTTCAGACGAAGCAAAAGCAGATTTGATCTAAATATCACAACCAGTAAAAACACTATTACCACCACACACCAAAACATAAATGACAGTGGTATTTTATCCCTCAACAACCGAAAATGCTTTTTCTCATCCACCCAATCTATCTGATATTGCCAGAAGAATTTGTAATGAGCATACCAGTCGCTAAACAAAATCTGTTTGCTAATTGCGGCATTATAATATTCGTCTTTCAACACTGCAAGCCTTTCGCGGTAAGGCATAAGAGGTTCATCCGCTAGCCCTTCAACTTCTCTGTACAAGTCCCTTAAAGACTCGTATATACGAGTCAGCTTTACTGCCGTGACTTCATAGTCTTTTTTCTTGTGATCATAGAATGAAATGTATAAGCCAATAACACCTAATACTAGCAGTGACGCTGAAGGGATTTTTGTCCCCAACTCATCCCAAACCAATGCAAAGATACCAATAGCCATCGAGAAAAAGCTGATAAGTCCTGGAACCTTGTCTACTATGTCGAATGTTGCCCAATGCTTTCTTCCACCGAAGCCAACATTATACCCGGTGTCGGCAACTATTTTTAATAGAGCATCCTTGTTCATATTTGTTCACTCAATAGGGACACGAATTCTATCCTTTGCAACGACGACATTATTTTTGACTATGTAGCATTCTACAATATGATCGCCAGAAAAATTAGTATGCTCCTCTATCTTCTCCAAACCAGAATCTTGGACAACTTGCCCACGAACACAATCTCTGCGTTTAGCTTCATCTCCTCGATTCAAGACTTTCCAATACACATCATAGTCACCCGCCGTGTCATTTTCCACGATGTTGAATTTCAAAGACTTTTTCGGGCTTAGCTTAAAATTCCTCATTAGCATATTACGAAGTGAGTCTGGGCGATACCCATTCTGCGTTACTTCACAGTCGATCCTAAGTTTATTTCGAATATCAACAGAATAACTATTTTCGACAAATTCTTCTGTACGCTTATAGTCTTGTTTATAAGTGCTAGCTTCGGCCTTCTCCACAACAACAGCCGAAGGAAATTGGCGGCCATAAATTTTTTGCCATTTCACATTTTCGGTATCGTTACCGTTATCCTCAATAGCCTTCAAGCATAACTCATAGGCTTTTTTTGCAGACTTTTGAAACTTCTCTTTAACCTTAACACGCTGGCCACTTCCAAGAGCGGCGTAATATTCTTTATCAGGTTGATCTGCCAGAAACTTAAAAAAATCCCTACTCATCCAATCATAATAGAGATAGCTGTTTGCTTTGTAGTCATCATTCGCCTTGATAAAATTATGAGCAAGTGTATCGATAAGTAACCCACCTATCCCTACACCGTGTTTATTCTTCCAAGCTCTAACCATTTTGCAAAGTCGACGGAGGTTACGATTGTAATCTTCATTAACCGTCTTCATGGCATCCATTTCTTCACGAGGCTTTGTAGTTTTCCAGCCTCCTCCATTCCTAGTATCTGGATATAGATAACTTCCATCATCTTGCTTAAATACGGGTTGCACCTCCACATGGAAGTTCGTATACAACACCCTCACCACGGGACTATCTACGAAAATATCAGTCCTTGGATATCGGGCTTTTATAGCATTCTTTGTATCCTGTAACAGTTTAGACTGTCCAGCATCTTTATAATCGTCCCACTTTCCAGCGGGCATAATATAGAGGATATCTAGATCGGAAATACCTTTAATGGCTGTCCATCTACCGTAGGATCCGACCCGAAGGTTATTAGCTGTACTAGAGTCGGAATCCCTAAACTCTTTGTTTAACGCTAGCGTGATTTCGCCATATCGATCGCTAATCTGTTCATCGTTAGAAACTTTTATATTATCCAAAAAGCTTTTGAATTTATCTGCAATACTCATTGTTCATCCCTGAATTTAGGTCTTGAGCTGATGCTACTGAAGGGCCACCATCAATGTCCATATCTTTATGCGCAGACGTGCAAAAGATCTGCATAAAGGCTAATTACTCCCATAACGCACAACTTAACGGTCAAAGGAATCACGCCCACTACCACTCAGCGAGCCAATTAGGGCTGTTCTGACTATGTCTAGGAATGGAGGTTACGAGGACTGCGCTACGAATGACTGTGCCAGGTTCGAAAGAAGGCTGCGGGTATTTTATGAGTAGCACCACGAATCATTAATATTAATTTATTTAAAAACAAGTACTTAGCTCATGATTCGACTCCTGATGCAGCACCAGGCTTATCAAAAAAACTCACCGAAGGGTGGGCCTTTTTTGTTTGGGCGTTTCAGTGTGGGAATTGCGGCACACATTCACCAACTGAAAAGCCTCAGCCATCTCGAAACTGCCCCTCATTGTCCCGGCCTCAATCCATGGGCATCATCGTGCTTCGACATAAGGAAGCGTCTCCATGGCCAACCCCACACTCCACCTCCTGTGCGGCAAGATCGCATCCGGGAAATCCACCCTAGCGAATTCTCTAAAAACCGAACAAGCAGCAATCCTGCTAACCGAAGACCATTGGCTCTCAAGGCTCTACCCAGACCAGATCCACTCGGTCGCAGACTACGTAAAGCTCTCAAGAAGACTCCGAGATGTCGTAGGCCCTTTGGTGATCGACATGCTAAAGGCCGGGATCAATGTGGTTCTCGATTTCCCCGCCAACACGCCCGCAGACCGCCACTGGTTACGCAGTCTGGCGGATACCGCCCAGGCCTCTCACAGCCTTCATTTCATCGACGTCGACGACGAAACCTGCCGCGCCCGGCTGCACCTGAGAAATGAAGGCGGTGAACACGACTTCGCAGCAACCGACGCCGAGTTCGATTTGATCACCAGCTACTTTGTGGCCCCAAATAAGGAAGAAGGGCTCAACGTGGTCATTCACCGGGATCACGCCTGAACGACTGCCACCCGAAGAGAACCAAACCGTCAGGCTCAGATTTACAGCGCCCCCTCCCCCATCCCGCCCCCATCGAGTAACGTATACCCATCCAACGGGCCCTCGCGTCTGCGTCAGGACAGCGACCCGCCATCAGAAACACGATAGAAGGCCCAACCGTGCACAAAGTCCGATTGATCAAGTACGTCTGGACCCACCAGACCCCGGAGATTTCGTCTGAATGGTCCAAGCTGCTCTACGAAGTGGAGCTGCCGTTCGTCCCCTTCCATGGCTTGAACATTCAGTTGCCGATGCAGCGTGTCTGGCGAATTCGGGACGTCGAGTGGAACGTCGAGGAGCAGACCTTTCGCTGCCATATCGAGGACCAGTTCATGAACCTGCTGGATGTCGATGACTCGTATGAGGACTGGATCGAGACGTTGCTGGAGTGTGGCTGGGTGCTGAGCGGGCGCTACACCAATGAGCACAACAAGACCTGATTCGCCTTCGCTCAAATATTCCCCCGGAATCGACGCTGGATGCGCACTGCGCCCGGCAGAGATGACAAAGCGATGCCAGACTGGATAACACACCTGGCACAAGGACTGTCCCGGCGCCCTATTCCCTTTGAGCATGACTGCCATGAAATGGATTTCTCGTTGTATCCATTACGCGGCCAGCGCGTTGTTGGCGTGCTCGTCAGCAGCGTTTGCGCTGCCGACCGTCGACCTGTTCGTGGCCGAAGCGCCGCCGCTGACGATGGCCAGTCAAGGCGATCGGCACGGGATCGCGGGCGACATCAGCCTTCAGGCCATGGCGATGGCGGGGTATTCCGCCCACTTGCTGTCGCCGCCGTGGCCGCGCGCGCAACGCGATGTGGCGCTTGGGGCGAACAAGCTCATTGCGCCGCTGACCCGCACTCAAAGCCGGGAAGACAGCTTCACCTGGATCGCTCCGCTGATGACGATGGACCGAGCGTTTTTCAGCCTTGATCGTCACGTCGAGAGTTTTGAAGAGGCGCGCAAGACCTTCAAGATGATCGCCGTCGGCAGTGGCTCGGCGCAGGAGACGCGTCTACGTGAGGAAGGTTTTTCAGCGGCTCAGATTTATCCGCTGAAGATCGGCGAGAACCCGGCGCTGATGCTGCTCAAGGGCCGGGTAGATGCGTGGTTTAACGGCGTCCCGGAAACGCTCTACATCTGGAAGCAGATCAGCGATCGCCCGCTGATGATGAGCCGAGCGTTGATGACCGCCGATCTGTATCTGGCGTGCTCGAAGGACTGCGACCCCCAGATGGTCGAGAAGCTGAAGGCAGCGATCGACACGCTTCAGGCAGACGGGTCGATCAAACGCGTTCAGCATGACTATCTGAAAGGGCTGCCCGTCCAGTGATCGGGTCAGCCCTGCACTAACGCCCATGCTCGTCTGTCACGGCAGCAGAATCACCTTGTCGGCGCCGCCCTGATTGACTTCGGCGTAACGCGCCAGGCCCTCTTCCAGTGGAGACTCAAGCAGCCCGGTCGGCCGCGGCAAGGTGCCGTCGTCGAACTGCTTGCCGAACTGTTCAAGCATTCGCGCGCAGGCTTCAACGCCGTACAGCAGCGAGTTGATCCCAACCACCGAACCGCCCTTGCGGTACAGCGCCAGCGCTGGCAATTGCACGTGGCCGTCTACCGGCGCGGCGATGATTGCGATGCGACCGAATTGCGCCAATGCAGGCACAGCCGCCGGCAGCCAGAAGCCGGTGGTGTCGAAGATCACATCAGCGCCGCCTGAAAACACGGCATTCACTTGAGCACCCAGGTCTTCTGGCTTGTCGAGCTGGATCGCGTTGAAGCCTTGCTCTTGCAGCGCTTTCAGTTGATCCGTTTTACGCACCGCCGCCAGCACCTGGGCGCCGCGCACTTTCGCCAGTGCGATGGCGGCGCTTCCCACTGCGCCATTGGCACCGATGACCAACAGCCGAGTGCCGGCCTGCACGAGGCTGCGCTCAAGTGCGTCCCACGCCGTGGTGTACGGGACGCCCAGACTGGCGGCCTGAGTGAAACTCAGCGACGCCGGCTTGATCGCCACGCCCTTGGCCGACAGCGTGATGTAGCCGGCGTGGGAGCCGTCGCGGACAAAGCCGATCTCCTTGCCGGTGCCCCACACCTCCTCGCCGATCAGTTCTTGCGGGCCTTCAACGACCACGCCCGCGAAGTCACGACCCGGAATGCGTGGCATCGTGGTGTAGGGAAAGCGGCCAAGGACGTTTTTGACGTCGCTGGGATTCAGGCCTGCGGCTTTGATCTGCACCAGAACTTCGCCTGCCGCGGGGACAGGCGTAGGCAGATCGACGATTTCCAGCGCAGCCAGGTCGCCGGTGCGGGAAAATTGCAGTGCTTTCATGATGGGTTCATCCGAAGTGGGGAAAGGGAGGTCGTCGATTCAGGAGGCCAGGCTGGACAAGAACTGCTTGCCCATCGGCCACAGCCATTCACCGGCTTGCATGCCGAGCAACCCAACCAGTGCGACCAGAGGCGGTGCCGGTGAGCGAAAGTCCAGCAGGCCATACAGCAACCCGACGGCGATACCGATTGCGAGGGAAATGACGTAGCTCATGACAAACTCCGGTGCGTGGGACGCGCAGCTCGATGGCGGCGCGACTGCGTTAAGCGATGACCAGAGTGTAAGGAGGGCCGACAATCGCTACCGGCCAAGTGCTTCTGAATTTCGGACAGAGTCGGTGCAGGCGCTAGTGGGATGGATCAATGACCGGGTACTGAGAAGGCGCCATGCCCAGTTCGCGGCGGAACATGTCGCTGAAGCTGCTCGGCGAATACCCCATTGAACGGGCGATGGCATTGACCGGCACGCCCTGAATGATCTCCGCCACCGAGGTCGCCAGTTGCACCTGCCGCCGCCATTCGGAGAAGCCCATGCCGAGCACTGCCTGGAAAAGCCGCGACAACGTTCGCACACTGGCGCCGGCGTTTTCCGCGTGCTGCTCGAACGACACGTCGATGGACGGCTCGATCATCACTGCCTGACAGACGTTCATCAGCCGGCGGTCGCTGTCATCGGGCATCGGCACTTTCAGCAGCGAACGCCGGGCGCGCTTGAGTTCGAGCAACGCCAGATTGACCACGGCATCGTAGTAGTCCGATTCCTTGTCCTGCTCGGCCACCAGACCCACGATCAGCTCGCGCAACAAGCGCCCGACTTCCAGGACCTGAACCGTGGTGTCGAGGGTTCGGGCGAGCGCCGGGCGCAGGTAGATGTTGCGCATTTCCAGATCCGACACCACGCGGATGCCATGGGGCACGCCGGGCGGCAACCAGACCGCGCGCTGCGGCGGCACGACCAGCGCTTCGTTGGGCGTCTCGACCCACATCACGCCCGACATCGCGTACAGCACCTGCCCCCACTCATGCTCATGGGGCTCGATGTACAAGCCGCGCGGATACGTCCGTGACAAAGGCTGCACGGGGACGGCGGTGTTGGAGAGGTCGGGGGGCGCGGCGATTGCCATGGTGAAACCGGTGGGAGTGGGATGCGGCGATGGTAGCGGGAGAGCGGGAGGGATCGCCAGTGCAGTGAACACCTTGCTACCGCTGCAGAGGACCAGCTGAGTCTGCGGTAGCGAGCGGGCTGGCGATCCACCTCGCTCGCGAAGAAACGGGTGCAGCCGCTAGATCTCCAGCGGCTGTAATGCAGTCTTCGCGAGCAAGCTCACTCCCACAGGGACGGTGTTTGCCTTGCGAAAGCGCGACGTCTGGACCACATGAATCTCCTACAGATTCACGTCGGTCAGAAGACTTCACACATCAGAACACGTTGATCGGGTAATCGACGAAGATCCGTGTTTCGTTACCGCCAACGTTGTATTGATCCACGTCGTTGGAGACGCGCAGGAACGAGTTACGCAGGCGCACCGAAAGGTCTTTGACCGGGCCGCTCTGGACCACGTAGGTCAATTGGCTGAACAATTCGCGCTCTTCGCCACGTCCACGATCGCTGCCGTCGTCGATGTTGTCGCCGCGCACGTAGGCCACGCGGTAGCTCAGGCCTGGAGTCACAACGGTGCCCAGGTTCACGCCATAGCCCACCTGCCACGACCGCTCGTCCTTGCCGTTGAAGTCCGACCAGTAGGAGTTCGCCAGGTAGATGGTGTTACCGCCATCGCCGGTGCCGCCTGCGTTGCGGTAGCCGCCGTAGGTGTAACCGGTCTCGCCGGTGCTGCGCTGATGCGCGATCGTGAACGAGTGGATGCCCACCGCCCAGGTCGCTGCCAGGCTCCAGATCTTGTTGTCACGGGCGTCGTCGACGGCGAAGTCTTTGTCCAGCTTGGTCTTGTAGCCGTTGAAATCGAAGGTCAGCGACTGATCTTTCGGCATCGCCCAGACGTAGTTCAGGTTCACGTACTGCTTCTTCAGCACGTCTTCGTCGTCGGAGGCGTAAAACGCGGCGCTGAGGGCCTCGGTGAATTTGTAGCTGCCGCCGTAGACGTTGATGCTCTTCAGATCGCCGCTGTCGCGGCCTTCGGCGCTCTTGCGTGTTTCGGCGGTAAAGCGGCCGGCCACCAGCGTGAGGCCCTTGATCTCTTTGGAGGTGATCATCGTCCCGGTGTAGGACTCAGGCAGCAGCCGCGAGTTGTCGTAATTGAGCACCGGCAGCTCCGGCATCATGTCGCCGTACTTCAGTTCGGTATTGGACACCCGGAATTTGACCGCGCCGCCAAAGCGCGACAGGTCGTCCGCCGCGTTGCCGCTGTCGCCCTGCTTGAAGAAATCAATGCCGCCCGCGCCGCTCTTGCCCTTGCCACCGTCCAGACGCGCGGCGTACAGACCGAAAGCGTCAACGCCAACGCCCACCAGGCCTTGGGTGAAACCGGATGTGTAGCCGGCCATGAACGCCTGACCCCATTCCGAGCGGTCCTGCGGTCCGTTTTTGTAATCGCGATTGATGTAGGCGTTGCGCAGGTTGATCTTCAGGCTGCTGTCTTCAACAAATCCTTTGGAATCTGCCTGACCGTCCGCCATGGCGTGAGTGGCGGCGAGGATGCCCAGAGCGAGCAGGCCGATACGCTGTTTCATCTTGTTGTCCTTGTGAGCGGATTAATCGCGCGCTGTGGCAAATGCCCCGGGTGGGCAGTTGCGTCTTCCGGGACTGGAACCGTTCCGGAAGCCCGCACGAAATCATCGCAGTGGACTACTGATGCACGTACATGGCGCTAGGCCACAGGCGGTGGAGGCGCGAATGCTATCCCCCGTCTGCCGAGGGTGTCAATTTGATGGGAGTCAAACGGAGGCCCTGTAATGCCTGTTGCTCTAACTTCGTCAGCTGTGGAGCACGCCCAGCAACGCTTCGATCTCGGCGTCGTTGATCAGCCCGCTGGGGTACCGCTTCGTTAGCATCTTGCGAAAATCGCCCCGTTGTTTCAGCGCCTGTTCGTCGTGCATGGGCACCATCGGGATCCGGGTCGTCCGTAACCAGTCCGCCATCATCTGCCGTGCTTCACTGCTCGCAGAAAAACCTCGAGTCACTCGCAACTCATGACCTGCGTTCATAAGGACAACCTCTTATGTCGTGGACTGCGAAATCTACGGAGCTTTTGTTACAGACGGACGACCTTGCGGGGGCATTTACGCACCGCTGGGATCCCATCTTCCTACGGCTGACCGGAAACCGTCCGCCCATAAAAAAGCCCATCGTCTGATGGGCTTGATGACAGCAAGAAGCGAACCAACTCAGCCCCGGTGGGGGGCCGGTTGCTGCTGCGTCAGGCAGTGAATGTTGCCTCCGCCCAGCAACATTTCGCGGCCCGGGACCATGACCACCTCGTGTTCCGGGAACAGCTGCTGGAGGATCTCGCGGGCCGTGTCATCCATCGGATCGTCGAAACACGGGGCAATGATCCCGCCGTTGACGATCAGAAAATTCACGTACGAGCCGGCCAGACGCACCGATGGGTTGCGCTCCTGACTGCCGTGCACCTGATCAACCCCGGCGCACTCTTCTTCGGTGGCATACAGCGGACCCGGGATCGGCATCTTGTGTACGACAAACGGACGTCCCTTGGCGTCGCGGGCATTTTCCAGCACCTTCATCGCTGCCTGGCAGCGCGGGAAATTGGGGTCTTTCGGATCATCTGTCCAGGCGAGTAACACTTCACCGGGGCGTACGTAGCAGCAGAAGTTATCCACATGGCCGTCGGTCTCGTCGTTGTACAAACCATCCGGCAGCCAGATGATTTTTTCGACCGACAGGTGATCGCGCAGCACGGCTTCGATGTCTTCGCGGGACAAGTGCGGGTTGCGGTTGCGATTGAGCAGGCACTCTTCGGTGGTGATCAGCGTGCCCTCGCCATCGACGTGGATCGAACCGCCTTCCAGCACGAAACCTTCGGTGACATAGCGCGGGCAGCGCTCGATTTCCAACACTTTGCTGGCGACCTGTTCATCCAGGTTCCACGGTGCGTAAAGCCCGCCGTCGAAACCGCCCCAGGCATTGAAGCCCCAATTGACGCCGCGAACCTCCCCCGCGTCGTTGATGACGAAGGTTGGGCCGCTGTCGCGTACCCAGGCGTCGTTGCTGCTGAGCTCGACCACGCGAATGTTGGGCACGTCCAGCCGCGCGCGGGCGTTGTCGTACTGTGCGGCCGAGACGCCAACGGTGACGGGCTCGAAACGGGCGATGGCCTTGGCCACTGCGACGTGATCGTTCTGCACGGGCTTGCCGCCCAGACGCCAGTTGTCAGGGCGCTCGGGCCAGATCATCCAGGTTTGCGTCTGCGGCGCCCACTCGGCAGGCATGTAGAAGCCATCGGCGCGGGGGGTGCTGTTGAGAGTGGTCACAGTAATCAGAACTCCATGAAACGACGAGGGCGTCTACAGCAAAATAAGAGAGACGTTATAGACGATAAAAATCGGATTTAAAAACATTAATCAAGCTTGCTGCGCTTGCCGTGGCAATTTACACCGATAAATATCGGCCAATACAAGGCTGGGACAGCCCACTCAACTCTCCAGCTCACTGAGCACCTTCGACACGCTCTCGACAAAGAAGTCCACGCTCCGGCGGCTGGTCACCATCGGCGGTTTGATCTTGAGAATGTTCAGATAATCCCCCGTGGGCTGCATGAAAATCCCCAGTTCACGGAGACGGTCGCACAAGTAGGTCGTTTCCTCAGTCGCGGGTTCCAGCGTCTCGCGGTCGCGTACCAGTTCCAACCCCAGATAGAACCCCGAGCCGTGAACAGCCCCGGCCAGCGGATGTTTGTCGATCAGCGCCAGCAGGCGCTCCTTGAAATAGCCGCCCACCACGCGGGCGTTTTCCCACAGCTTTTCTTCCTCCATGACGTCGAGCACTGCCATGCCGATGCGGCAACTCACCGGGCTGCCGCCGGACGACGAAAAGAAATAGCCCTCGGCCTCTAGCGCCTCCGCGATCTCGCGACGGGTGATGACGGCGCCGAGGGGATGACCGTTGCCCATGCCTTTGGCCATGGTGATGATATCCGGCACCACGCCCTGCTCCTCAAAGCCCCAGAAGTAATGACCGAGACGGCCGTAACCCACCTGCACTTCATCGGCGATGCACACCCCGCCCTCAGCGCGGACTTTGTCGTACACCTGCTGCAGATAACCCGGCGGCAACGAAATCCCGCCGGCGTTGCCGTATACCGGTTCGCAGATGAAGCCCGCCACTTGCCGACCTTGCTCCTTTAGCGCGGTCAAGTGCGCGTCTACGCTGCGCAGGTAGAACGGCGTGCTGTCCGCGCCACGAAACTCGCCACGATAGGTATTGGGCGCGACCACAGGATGGACCCAGTCGGGACGCGTGCTCAGCGCTTGCGGGTTGTCGGCGATGGATGTCGAGATGGCATCTGTCGCTACCGACCAGCCGTGATAAGCCTCCAGCACGCTCAGGACGTCGCGCCCGCCGCTGTAGGCCCAGGCCAGACGAATCGCCAGATCATTCGCCTCGGTGCCGCTGTTCACCAAAAACACCCGGTCCATGCCGGCGGGCGCCAGCTTCAGCAGCCGCTCGGAGAACTCGGCGATCGCCGCGTAATGAAAGCGTGAGTTGGTGTTGAGCAGCGACCATTGCCGCGCGGCAACCTGGGCCATGCGCGGATGACCGTGACCGAGCACCGCGACGTTGTTGAGCATGTCCAGATAAGAACGGCCCTGCATGTCGATCAGGTGGTTGCGCCAGCCGCGCTCGATCTGCGGCGGGGCTTGGTAATAATGCTTTTGCGAACGGGCAAAACTGGCGTCGCGACGGGCGAGCAACGCGGCGGAATCTGCCAGTGCGGGCGCATCGCAATCAAAACCCAGCAGCCCTTTGGGGGACGGACACAACGCACGCCAGGCGGCTGCCCGCGAAGGCGTGGTGAACAGCGGCGGGCTCACATCCGGCTCCGAACACAGCTGCACGATCAACGCGCCGCCGCCCTGCCCGATCACGTCGCCCGCGTCGAACTCGACGCCGGAGTCGAAATCAGAACGCACGCCCCACAGGCGCAGACTCACTTCCGCGCCCACCAACTGCAACGCGCCGTCGGCGGTGTGACGCAGGCTCCCGGCAAATGGCGCATGAACAGCGGTGCCGTGGGGGATCTGCAATTCAGTGTGCAGCGCGAAGGTGTCCGGCTCTTTCGCGCTGTCTGTCAGCGTGCGGGACAACCGGTATTCGCCATAGCGGCTGGCGGCCAGACCGTGGCGTTGAGCCGCGTCTTTCAGCAGTTGTTCGTCGATGCCACTGTATTCCCAGTTGCCCGCCACGAAGTGCTCGCTGAGCACACCCAGATCGATAAGGGTAAAACCCTGCCCGCTCAAGCTCGGCAACAGCGGCGAAAACGCCTCGGCCTCTTCGTCCGCTTCCCACTCACCCACCGCGTCGAGAATCGCCGCGTCCATCAGCGCAATCGGCACGGAGGTGGCGACGTCGAAGATGTTCCACTCGCTGGCCAGATTGGCCTGGATGTAACCGTTGTCTGGCTCGATGCTCGCCTGTTGCTCGCTGCTCAAGACCAGAACAGCCGAGCGCGCGACGATCAACGGCCACAGCGCCAGCAGCTCCTCGCTCTGAAGCGGGTTGATTTGGTGGTAAGCCTGAATGGCGGGCAGGATGAAAAACGGATCGCCGTCGGCATGGTGCAGCAGCGCGGCGCAGGTCACCGAGAGGTCGGCGATGCGCCACGTGCGCACCAGATCACCGAAGTCGATCAGCCCTTGAAGCTGCCACTGGCGGTGGGCGTCTCGGGCCCAGACCACGTTGTATTCGGTGATGTCCATGTGAATGGCTTGCACCGGCAGCGACGCCACCAGCGGCAGCAAATAGGCCTGGGCCTGCTCGGCGGCCTCGGCGATACAGGCGCGCTTGTCGGCATCGACAATGACCGGGAGCAGATGCTCAATCAACGCAAACGCGTGCCGCGGGTCCCACTGCAACACACGGTCCAGACCTGGGTGCTCGAAACCGGCCAGCGCGACATCAACACGGGCGCAGAGCTGCGCCAATCCGGTCACGATGTGCCGGTTCAGATGGGCGACGTGGGCCAGTGATTGTCCGTCGATAAACTCGAGAACGCGCAGGTGCACGGCGTTGCCGTTGTGATCGACAGACAACAAGTCTTCACCGTTCAGCCCTGGCATCACGGCCGGAACGCGCACCTGCGGCTCAGCACCCAGATGCCGCAACGCTGCATGCTGGGCCGCAAGCTCGGTGGTTGAGTAAGCGCCATGGCAGATCTTCAGGACGAAACGGCGTCCGTCCCCGCAGTCCAGCAGGAAGTTTCGGTCTTGATGGCTGCCCAACTCCTTTAATGTTCCCGACAGCCCGTAATACGTCGCCAGCCATTCACCGGCATGCACGGCGTCGACGTCCGGGCATGGCAGGCTGGAACGGCGAATCAAGGTGTCGAGCGACATGAAAGGAGTCCTGAGAGAGAAAGGCGCGAACAATATCGCCAGTTGCGCGACCGTTAATCAACCCCGCGCCATTTGCCAATAAAGAAATGCGTTAACGGACCGATAGATAGGCCAAGCGTTAAGCCCGTGAAACACCCGCGGCGGTTTAATGGCGCTGATTGCCATGGGCCATCAATTAATTTCATCGCTTGTTGGCGGATTGCTCCTTGCGTCAGTCAGCAAGGCCCCACAAGCTATGCTCCATCGTCCTACGCCTTTATCGTCTTACGTCTTTCCAGGGAAGAAGGTTTATCCATGCGAATACTTGTTACCGGTGGCGCCGGCTTCATCGGCTCTGCGCTGATCCGTCATCTGATCAACAACACCGATCACGACGTCCTCAATTTCGACAAGCTGACCTACGCCGGGAATCTTGAGTCGCTGCAGGGCATTGCGAACAACACTCGGTATGAGTTCGTGCAAGAAGACATCGTTGATCAGGCTGCGGTGAGCAAAGTCCTCGCGCGCTTCAAGCCGGACGCGATCATGCACTTGGCGGCTGAGTCCCACGTCGACCGTTCGATTGACGGCCCGTCGGAGTTCATTCAGACCAACATCGTCGGCACTTACAGCCTGCTGGAAGCGACCCGCAGCTACTGGCTGACCTTGCCGGAGGCCGAGCGCGCCGCCTTTCGCTTCCACCACATCTCCACTGACGAAGTGTATGGCGACCTGCATGGCGTGGACGACCTGTTCACCGAAACCACGCCCTACGCGCCAAGCTCGCCGTATTCGGCCAGCAAAGCGGCGTCAGACCATCTGGTTCGCGCCTGGCAGCGCACCTACGGGCTGCCGGTGGTCGTCACCAACTGCTCGAACAACTACGGCCCGTTCCACTTCCCCGAGAAGCTCATCCCGCTGGTGATTCTCAATGCCCTGGCCGGGAAGCCGCTGCCGGTGTACGGCAACGGCTTGCAGGTGCGTGACTGGCTGTTCGTCGAAGACCACGCCCGCGCATTGCTTAAGGTGGTAACTGAGGGCAAGGTCGGCGAGACCTACAACATCGGCGGCCATAACGAACAAAAGAACATCGACGTCGTGCGCGGCATCTGCGCGCTGCTCGAAGAGCTGGCGCCGGAACAGCGCAAAGGCGTGGACCACTACGCGGACCTGATCACCTACGTGACCGACCGCCCGGGCCATGACATGCGTTACGCCATCGACGCCAGCAAGATCGAGCGCGAACTGGGCTGGACACCGGAAGAGACATTCGAATCCGGCCTGCGCAAAACCGTGCAGTGGTATCTCGACAATCTTGAATGGTGCCGCAACGTGCAAGACGGCAGCTATAAGGGCGAACGCCTGGGCACCAACGTGAAGGAACTGATCGCATGACTAAAGGAATTGTACTGGCCGGCGGCTCGGGCACACGCCTGCACCCGATCACCCTCGGGGTCTCAAAACAGCTGTTGCCGATCTATGACAAACCGATGATCTATTACCCGATCTCGGTGCTGATGCTGGCCGGGATCAAGGACATCCTGGTCATCTCGACGCCGCTGGACCTGCCGCAATACCGGGCGCTGCTGGGCGACGGCAGTCAGTTCGGCGTGCGCTTTCATTACGAGGAGCAGCCCAAGCCGGACGGCCTCGCGCAGGCATTCCTGATTGGCGAAGAGTTCATCGGCGATGACTCGGTGTGCCTGATTCTCGGCGACAACATCTTCCACGGTCAGCACTTCAGCGAGCAGCTCAAGCGTGCGGCGGACAACACCTCCGGCGCGACCGTGTTTGGCTACTGGGTCAAGGATCCGGAGCGTTTCGGCGTGATCGACTTTGATGAGCACGGCCACGCGCTGTCCATCGAAGAGAAGCCCAAGGCGCCGAAGTCCAGCTACGCCGTGACCGGTCTGTATTTCTACGACAACGAAGTCATTCAGATCGCCAAGGATGTCAAGCCGTCCCCGCGCGGCGAGCTGGAGATTACCGACGTCAACAACGCCTATCTCAAGCGCGGCGACCTGCGCGTCGAGCGCTTTGGCCGCGGCTTCGCCTGGCTCGATACGGGTACGCACGACAGCCTGCTGGACGCGTCGCAATACGTGCAAACCATCGAGCACCGTCAGGGCCTGAAGGTCGCGTGCCTGGAAGAAATCGCCTATCAGAACGGCTGGATCGACCGCGCCCACCTGTTGAACAGGGCTGACTATTTCGGCAAGACCGGCTACGGTCAGTACCTGTTCAAGATCGCAGGGGAAAGTCAGTGAAAGTGGTTGCCAGCAAGTTGCCTGAAGTCCTCATCATCGAACCCAAGGTGTTCGGCGATGAGCGTGGTTTCTTCTACGAAAGTTTCAACGCCCGAGCCTTTGCCGAGGCCACCGGCGTCGCCGATCAGTTTGTGCAGGACAATCACTCGCGCTCGCAGAAAGGTGTCCTGCGCGGGTTGCATTACCAGATCGAAAACCCACAGGGCAAACTGGTGCGCGTGACCGTCGGCCGCGTGCTGGACATCGCTGTCGACATCCGTCGCAGCTCGCCACAGTTCGGCCAATGGTTCGGTCTGGAGCTGTCTGCCGAAAACGCGCGTCAGCTGTGGATTCCCAAGGGTTTCGCCCACGGCTTCGTGGTGTTGAGCGACTACGCCGAGTTCCTCTACAAGACCACCGACTACTACACGCCGTCGGCCGAGCGCTGCATTCGCTGGGACGATCCTGAGCTGGGCATCGACTGGGGCTTGAGCGAAGCACCTCAATTGTCGGCCAAGGATCAGGTCGGCAAGCTCCTGAAAGACGCGGACCTGTTCCCGTGAGTGCGCCGCTGCGCATTTTGATCAGCGGGCAACACGGCCAGGTCTCCCATGCGCTGCAGCAACGCCTGCAGAACATGGGCGAGCTGATCGTGCTGGGCCGTGATCAGCTGGATTTGAGTCAGCCGGAATCCATCCGCCCGGTGGTTCGCAATATCAAGCCGGACCTGATCATCAACGCTGCCGCGCACACGGCAGTGGATCAGGCCGAAAGCGAGCCGGACCTGGCCTTCGCCATTAACGCGACGTCCCCCGGTGTATTCGCTGAAGAAGCTGCGGCACTGGGCATTCCGCTGATTCACTACTCCACCGATTATGTGTTCGACGGCAGCAAGGCTGGTGCGTGGGTTGAGTCCGACGCGCCGAATCCGCTGGGCGTTTACGGCAGCAGCAAGCTCGCGGGCGAGCGGGCCATCGCCGCAGCGGGCGGGCAGCACCTGATTTTGCGCACGAGCTGGGTGTACTCCCTGACCGGGCGCAACTTTCTGCTGACCATGCAGCGCTTGCTGCAAGAGCGCGAGAAGCTGTCGATCGTTGCGGACCAGATCGGCGCGCCCACCTGGGCCGGCACCATCGCCGCCAGCACCGGTGCGCTGATCAAACGCTGGCGTGACGGGGCACCAGGCGCCTGGGGTGTTTATCACCTGACGGCCAGCGGCGAAACGTCGTGGTTCGGGTTCGCTGAAGCCATTGGTCAGCAGTTGATCAACAGCGGCAAACCCTGCGCGACCCTTGAGCCGATTGCTTCCAGCGCTTACCCGACGCCGGCTGCACGCCCGCTCAATTCGCGTCTGGATTGCAGCCGATTGCAGCGCGAGTGGGGCGTCAGCCAGCCGGACTGGCACGAAGCGTTGCTGGAGTGCTTAGCGCAGCAGCGGTAGGCATAATGGGCCGACTCGATGTTGAGCGGCTGCGGAATAATGATTCATCCGCAGCCGCTCTACACCGCAACGAACCCACCGGCGATTTCATGATCAGCACTAACGCCCTTCCCCGCCGCCCTCGCTGGCGCAGCCTTGCCTTACTGGCGCTGATCCTCGCCCCGTTGCTGTGGCCGCTCGAACGCCTGGCCGAACACTATTACCGCAATGAGCTGCTGAGCCAGAATCGCCAGACCCTCGATCTGTACGTCGCCAACCTGCTGGGCACGTTGCACCGCTATGAAGTTCTGCCACAGATTCTCGGCGACCTGCCCGGGCTGCGCGCCATGTTGGCGAACCCCCAAGACAAACAGGCGCAAGCCCAGGCGAACGTGCTGCTGATGAACACCGCCCGGCAGACCGGCGCCGAGGTGATCTACCTGATGGCGCCCAATGGCGACACCCTCGCCGCGTCGAACTGGGACAAACGCGACAGCTTCGTTGGCCGCAACTTCGCCTTCCGCCCGTATTTCAGCAATGCCATGGCTGGCAATCTCGGCCGCTTTTTCGGCCTGGGCACAACGTCAGCCAAACGCGGCTACTTCTTCGCGGCCGCCGTGCGCGACGGCGACACTGTGATCGGTGTGCTGGTGGTCAAGGTCGACCTGGACCTCACTGAAACCTTGTGGGGCAAAACGCCGGAACAGTTGCTCGTCACCGACCACAACGGCGTGGTGATCCTGACCTCTAATCCGGCCTGGCGTTTCCGCGCCACGCGCCCGCTGAGTGAGGAAGAAAAGCAGGCGATCGTCGCCATCCAGCCCTACCCGACCCGCGATCCGCGCCCGCTGCAGCTGGATGAAAACGGCTGGCTCAAGCAAACCCAGCAGATCGACGAGACCGGCTGGAGCGTGAACATCCTCGCCCCCCAGATGCTGGTGTCGAGGCCGGTGCGGACGGTGGTTGCCATTGGCGGTGGTGCGTTGCTGGTGCTGATGCTTCTATTGGGGCTGATGATGCAGCGCCGCCGCCATTATCTGGATCGCATCAACTTCGAGGCCAAGGCGCGCCGGGAGCTGGAAGTGCGAGTCGCCGAGCGGACCTGCGATCTGGAAGGCGTCAATCAGCGATTGCGCCAGGAAGTTCTCGAACGCGAGCAGGCGCAGCAGGAACTGTTTCGCGCCCAGGACGAACTGGTTCAGGCCGGCAAGCTGTCAGCGCTGGGCACGATGTCGGCGAGCATCAGCCATGAACTCAACCAACCGCTGGCGGCCATTCGCAGTTACGCCGAGAACGCCGAAGTGCTGCTCGATCATCAGCGCACCGAAGACGCCCGCGGCAACCTCAAGCTGATCAGCGAACTCACCGGGCGCATGGCGTCGATTATTGCGCACCTGCGCGCCTTCGCCCGGCGTGACCGGCATGCGCCTGAAAGCGTGGCGCTGCAGCCAGCGCTGGACGATGCGCTGGCCCTGCTCGCCAAGCGTCGGCGCGCGATGGAAGTGGAATTGATCCGCGATTTACCCGCCGCGACCTTGTGGGTGCAGGCCGGCGAGACGCGGCTGCGTCAGGTGCTGGGCAATCTACTGGCGAATGCGCTGGATGCGCTGACCGAGAAAGGCCCGCCGCGCAAATTGTGGATCAGTGCCGAGTACAACGCCGAGGGCGTCAATCTGTACATCCGCGACAACGGCCCGGGGTTTTCCAGAGAAGCGCTGGAGCACGCCCGCGAGCCGTTTTTCACCACCAAGACGCGCACCCAGGGGCTCGGCCTGGGCCTCGCGATCTGCGATACGCTGATGCGCGCACTGGGCGGCGAGCTGCTGTTCGCCAATCACCCGGAAGGCGGTGCGCTGCTGACGTTGCGGATGCGCACCGGCGCCTCGGGCGTCAACCTTCAACCGTCTGAGGACTTATCTGCATGAGCACCGACGCCATCGACAGCCGGATTCAGGTGGTGCTGATCGACGACGACCCGCACCTGCGTCAGGCCCTGAGCCAGACGCTCGATCTCGCCGGCCTGAAAATCCTGCCGCTGAGCGACGCCAAAGGCCTGCAGGCGCGCATCGAGCGTGACTGGCCGGGAGTGATCGTCAGTGACATTCGCATGCCGGGCATCGACGGCCTCGAGTTGCTCCACCAGCTGCACGCCCAGGATCCGGAGTTGCCGGTGCTGCTGATCACCGGACACGGCGACGTGCCGCTGGCGGTGCAGGCCATGCGCGCCGGCGCCTACGATTTTCTGGAAAAACCCTTTGCCAGCGACGCACTGCTCGACAGCGTTCGGCGCGCCCTGGCGCTGCGCAGGCTGGTGCTGGACAACCGGAGCTTGCGGCTTGAGCTGAGCGACCGTCAGCAACTGAGCACGCGACTGGTGGGGTTATCCGCCCCCATCCAGCGCCTGCGCGATCAGATCGGCGCGCTGGCGGCGACCAAGGCTGACGTGTTGATTCTTGGCGAAACCGGCGCCGGCAAAGAAGTGGTCGCCCGCGCACTGCACGATTTGTCCAACCGCCGTAATGGTCCGTTCGTGGCGATCAACGCCGGGGCGCTGGCCGAGTCGGTGGTGGAAAGCGAGCTGTTCGGCCACGAGTCGGGCGCCTTCACGGGGGCGCAGAAGCGCCGCATCGGCAAGTTCGAATTCGCCAACGGCGGCACGTTGTTTCTGGATGAAATCGAAAGCATGAGCATGGACGTGCAGGTCAAGCTGCTGCGTTTGCTGCAAGAGCGCGTGGTTGAGCGGCTGGGCGGGAATCAGCAGATCCCGTTGGACATCCGGGTGATCGCGGCGACCAAAGAAGACCTGCGCCAGGCGGCGGACCAAGGGCGTTTCAGGCCCGACTTGTATTACCGCCTTAATGTCGCGCCGTTGCGCATTCCTCCGCTGCGCGAGCGTGGCGAAGACGCGTTGGTGCTGTTCCAGCATTTCGCCGATACCGCCAGTTTGCGCCACGGCCTGCCACGGCATGAATTGCAGCCGGGGCATCGGGCGCTGCTGCTGCGTCACACCTGGCCGGGCAACGTGCGTGAACTGCAGAACGCCGCCGAGCGTTTCGCCTTGGGCCTTGAGCTGGAACTGGAAGGCGAGGCGCAGCCGGATCTGGTGGCATCCAACGGCGGGCTGAGCGAGCAGGTCGAGGCGTTCGAGCGAGCGTTGATTGCCGCCGAACTGACCCGTCCGCACAGCTCGGTCCGCAGCCTCGCCGAAGCCTTGGGCCTGCCACGCAAAACCCTGCACGACAAACTGCGCAAGCACGGGCTGACCTTCAACGGCGCGGGGTCCGACGACAATGACTGACCGGCAACGTTTGTCTGCTGAAGATCTGGAAGCGGTGCTGCACCGGGACATTCCCCTCACCCGGGAAATGGGTGTCAAGGTGCTGGGCTGGCGAGACCATCAACTTCGTCTGCACCTGCCGTTGGCGCCCAACGTCAATCACAAGAACACCTTGTTCGGCGGCAGCCTGTATTGCGGCGCGGTACTGGCGGGCTGGGGTTGGCTGTACTTGCGGCTCAAGGAAGCCGGGATCGACGACGGGCACATCGTGATTCAGGACGGCCAGATCAGTTATCCCCTGCCGGTCACCCGCGATGGCATCGCCATTTGCGACGCTCCGGATGAAGCGAGCTGGGAGAGATTCGTGAAGCTCTACCACCGACGCGGCCGTGCGCGCCTGACGCTGCACACCCGGATCGTGGCTGATGGATCAGAAGAAACGGCAGTGGAATTCGTCGGGCAGTTCGTGCTGCATCGCTGAACAAAGCTGCCCGACACGCCTTGCCTATGTGGGAGTGACCGGGGTGGCGCTCCACCTTGCTCACGAAGACGGCATTCCAGCCGCTGAAAATTGCGTGGATATACCGACCTATTCGCGAGCAAGCTCGCTCCCACAATCCGTATTCAGCAGAGACATCTGCAGCGTCTTCTGACACCGCGCTTTCTCGCAGCAGCCACAGCCCCTGTAGGAGTGAGCTTGCTCGCGAAGACGACATTACAGCCGCTGAACATTGCGTAGATATAACGGCCTATTCGCGAGCAAGCTCGCTCCCACAATCCGTATTCAGCAGAGACATCTGCAGCGTCTTCTGACACCGCGCTTTATTGCATCAAACACATCCCCTGTGGGAGTGAGCTTGCTCACGAAAGCGGCATTACAGCCGCTGAACATTGCGTGGATGTACCGACCTATTCGCGAGCAAGCTCGCTCCCACAATTGATCCCCTACGGCGTCCTCAGAGCTGATGTGCGCTCAAGCCAACGCCAACGCCAGCAACGCGCCGCGCCATGTCGCCTCAGCCGGCAACGCCAGGAAATACGAATTGAGCAGCGTCTCCCGCGCCGGGTACTCGAAGGTCGTGCCGTCCAGGTTCAGCACTACGCCGCCAGCGCCTTCCACTACACCCTGGGCAGCAGCGGTGTCCCACTGAGACGTCGGCGCCAGACGCGGGTAGCAATCGGCGGCCCCTTCGGCCAGCAGGCAAAACTTCAGCGAACTGCCGATATTGGTCAGCTCTAGCTCACCCACCACTTCCGACAAACCGGCCAGCAACTTCTGTTGCTCGGGGCTGGAGTGACGACGGCTGGCGACCACGGTGAACGCGTCTCCCGCGCCCGGCTCATTGCGCACGCTGATCGGCGCCAGATGCTGCGGGTCGTCACTGCGCCACGCACCCAGCCCGGCGCCACCGAAATAGCAGCGGTTATTGGTCGGCATCGACACCACGCCAAATACCACGCGACCGTTCTCTATCAGCGCCACGTTGACGGTGAACTCTTCGCTGCCGGCAATGAATTCCTTGGTACCGTCCAGCGGGTCCACCAGCCACCAGCGTTGCCACTGGCTGCGTTCGCTCAACGGGATGTTGGCGTCCTCTTCGGACAGGATATGAATACTCGGATCCAGCGCCTTGAGGCCCGCCACCAGCAGCTCATGGGCGGCCAGGTCAGCAGCCGTGACAGGCGAGTCATCCGACTTGACCTCGACTTCCACGCCGGAGCGCCAGAACGGCAAAATGACTTCGCCGGCCCGCCGGCAAAGCTCTATGACGGGCGCAAGCAGCGGGTGCGGCAATTGGGTGAATGTCGGGTTCATGGCAGAAAATCCCCACGCTCGGCCAGCAGGTCGCGGGCGAGGTACAGCGCCGCCAGCGCGCGCCCTTCAGTGAACTGCGGATTCTGAACCAGACTGGAAAGCTCACGCAGATTGACCTTGTCCACGCGCATCGGCTCAGGCTCGTCGCCGGGCAGTGTTTCCTCATACAAATCGGTGGCCAGCACGACCTGGATTTTCTGGCTCATGTAGCCGGGCGAAAGCGACAGCTCGGTCAGGTGCACCAAGGTGCGCGCGCCATAACCGGCCTCTTCCTTGAGCTCGCGATTGGCGGCGGCCAGCACGTCCTCGCCCGGCTCGATCAAACCTTTGGGCAGTGACAGCTCGTACTGATCAGTGCCGCCGCAGTATTCCTCGATCAGCACGGCGTGGTCGGCATCGAGCATGGCCACGATCATCACCGCGCCGTAGCCACTGCCGCTGCCGACCAGCCGCTCATAGGTACGCTCGACGCCGTTGGAAAAGCGCAGCTGCACTTCTTCAACGCGGAACAGACGGCTGCTCGCGACGATTTCGCGAGAGAGGACGGTAGGTTTCTGCTGCATGACGAGCTCCTTGGCGTAGACGGGTTACTATACCGTGGCTTTTGCGGATGTCTTCGCCGCAAACCCACGCGACCCCTTCAACGCCGAGAGACTTGTATGCCTTCTTTGCCCTGGCGCGATATCGACACCGTTCTGCTGGATATGGACGGCACGCTGCTCGACCTGCATTTCGACAATCACTTCTGGCTGGAGCATCTGCCCAAGCGCTATGCCGAAGTGCACGGGGTCAGTCTGGCCATGGCGCAACTGGAGCTGATGCCGCTCTTCGAAAAAAACGCCGGCACCCTCAACTGGTACTGCACCGATTTCTGGAGCACGGAGCTGAACCTGTCGGTGAAGGACCTGAAAGTCGAGATCGCCCACCTCATCGCCTTGCGTCCCGACGCCGAGACGTTTCTGGCCGCCCTCAAGCAGGCTGGCAAACGGGTGATCATGATCACCAACGCACACCGCGACTCGCTGTCGCTGAAGATGGAAAGACTGGAACTGGCGCCCTACTTCGAGCGTTTGATCAGCTCCCATGACTACGGTTATCCCAAGGAAAACCCGCAGTTCTGGGACGCGCTGCAGGACGATATCAAGTTCGATCCGGCGCGCAGTGTGTTCATCGACGACACCTTGCCGATCTTGCGCAGCGCCGGGCGATACGGCATCGGCCATTTGTTGGCAGTGCGTGAGCCGGACAGCCGAAAAGGCCCGAAAGACACCGAAGAGTTCGAGGCTGTTGAAGATTATCGGGCGTTGATACAGGGCTTGTAAGAATCATGCAGCAAGGGTTGCCGTACGGTCAGCGCTAACGCTGGTTTCCGTACGGCCAGTACAACTTACCGCTTACTCAGGGATACGCAGAACCTGACCTGGATAGATCTTGTTTACGTCCTTCAGCATCGGCTTGTTGGCGTCGAAGATTTTCTGGTACTTGTTGGCATCGTGATACACGCGCAGCGAGATGGCGCTGAGGGTATCGCCCTTCTGAACAGTGACGAACGTCGCAGCAACCACAGCAGGTGCGCCGGCGGCGATGGTCAGCTGATCATCAACGCTGCCAACACCGGCGATGTTACCGGCCGCCAGTACGATCTTCTCTTTCTCTTCCTGACTGGCGACTTCGCCCGTCAAGGTAATCTTGTCGCCTTCGACCGTCGCATGAACGTTGGGATTGCCCAACCCGACAGACTCGATGTGCTTTTTCAGCTCATCGCTGGCGTTGGCGTTTCCTGGGGTGAGCAGGTCGATAAGCTTCTCACCGGCTTCCTTCACAAAACTGAACAGACTCATGGGTTTCTCCTTGGTGTCGTCGTAGTGTCGTTGTGGTTTCCCGCGCAACATCTGTTCCGCTGACATTGCCCGACAAAACTCGGACCTGCGGCCGCGTCTCAAGGTTTCAAGCCATTTGACGGTCGGTCGCGATAGACTTCGCCGGGCCGGCCTGTGCCTCAAGGAGAGACGATGGACATCAAGCAGCTGAAATTTCTGATCGCCCTCGACGAAACCCGTCACTTCGGGCAGGCCGCTGCGCGCTGCCATATCACGCAACCGACCCTGTCGATGCGTCTGCGCAGCCTTGAAGAAGAGCTGGATCTGCCGCTGGTCAATCGCGGCCAACGCTTCGAAGGCTTCACCGCGCCGGGCGAACGCGTTCTGGCATGGGCGCGCACGGTGCTGGCAGCGTATGACGGCTTGCAGGCTGAAGCCGCCGCCTGTCGCGGGCATCTGGTCGGCACGTTGCGACTGGGCGTGGTGCCACTCTCGAACTTCGATCCGCTGCCCTTGCTGCAACGCCTGCATTCCCTGCACCCGAACATGCGCTTCGAGCTTTCATCCCTGAGCTCCGAGCAGATTCTCGATCAACTCGCCAGCAACCGCCTGGACCTCGGGGTTTCGTATCTGGACCGACTGGACTCCGAGCGTTTCGACTCATTGCAACTGGCCGAGACGCGGATGGGTGTGATGTATGACCAGCGCTATTTCAGCTTTGCCGAAGAGACGTCGAGCTGGGAAAGCCTGACCAAACTGCCCTTGGGCCTGCTCACCAGCGGCATGCACTTTCGGCAGTCCATCGATCACAACTTCCACAGCCGCGGCCTCCATCCGCAGCCGATCATTCAGACCGATGCGGTCCATCAGCTGCTGCAAGCGGTTCATGGCGGCTTCTGCTGCGCGATCATGCCGTTGGACGGCGGGCTGGAATCCCTCACCGAGCATCTGCGTTTGCAACCCATCGAAGACGCACAGACTCTGGCTCGACTAGGCTTGATCATGCGTCGCTCAGCGCCGCGCTCGGCATTGGCTGAAGCCTGTCTGGCGCTCTATCACACGATGATGCAAGAAAGTTGATCGACGTCATCTATCGGTGCATCAGTACTAGCGATTAGACGTAATCCGACCGGAGGCCTAGGCTTAAGCCTAATCATTCTGCCGGTTACTCCCAATGCACGCCAAGCACATGGATATCACGGCGCCCGCACAACAACTGCCCGCGCCCGCCGCAAGCCAGTCCTACAGCTATTCGAACCTCGAACACGACGTCAGCGAGCCCAATGTGCTGGCCGAGGAAGTCGCGTTGGCGATCGCCTACAACGGCATCAGCCAGGCGGTCATGCTGGTCACGCCCAGCGATCTGGAAGACTTCATCGTCGGCTTCAGCATCGGCAGCGGGCTCATCGAATCACCGGACGAGATCTACGACATCAAGCTCGGTGGTTGTGGCTCTGCGCAGACCGCAGAAGTTGAAATCGCCAGCCGCGCCTTCTGGAACCTGAAAACCCAGCGTCGGCAAATGGCCGGCACCAGCGGCTGCGGCCTGTGCGGCGTTGAAGCCGTCGAGCAGGCCTTGCCCGAGCTCAACGTGCTGCCCGGCGCCCCTCTTCCCCCCGCCGAATGGCTGAAAGGCCTGCGCGCGCGCATGGGCGAATTCCAGCCGTTGGGCGAACACTGCGGCGCGGTCCATGCGGCTATGTTCATGGACGCTCGCGGCGAAATTCTTTTAGGTCGTGAAGACATCGGCCGACATAACGCTTTGGACAAGCTGATCGGCGCACTGATTCGCCAGAACATCCCGACCACGGGCGGGCTGGCTATCGTCACTAGCCGCTGCAGTCTCGAACTGATTCAAAAAGTATTACGTGCCGGCATTCAGACCCTTGTCAGCCTGTCATCGCCGACCGGCCTGGCGCTGCAATGGGCTCGCCGCCACAACCTCAACCTCATTCATCTGCCTAAACACAGTGCGCCGCGGGTTTACAGTCCTGCGTTGGAGAATCAAGCGTGAGCATGCATAAAGAAGCCGACAAGGTATCGACCCCCCGCTACAAGCCCTACAAAGGCCCAGCTGGCGGATGGGGCGCATTGATCAGCGTCGCCCACTTCTGGCTGACCAGCGACAACGCCCTGAAGAACATTCGCACGATGCTCAAGACCAACCAGAACGGCGGCTTCGACTGCCCGGGTTGCGCGTGGGGCGATTCGCCGGAAAGCGGCATGGTCAAGTTCTGCGAGAACGGCGCCAAGGCCGTGAACTGGGAAGCGACCAAGCGCCGCGTCGACCCGTCTTTCTTCGCCCGCTACAGCGTGAGCGCGCTGCTTGAGCAAAGTGATTACTGGCTGGAATATCAGGGCCGTCTGACCGAGCCAATGGTCTACGACGCTCAGACCGATCGCTATAAGCCGATCGCTTGGGACGACGCCTTCGCCCTGATCGCCAAGCACCTGAACAACCTGCCAAGCCCAAACATGGCCGAGTTCTACACTTCGGGCCGTGCCAGCAACGAAGCGGCGTATCTGTATCAGCTGTTCGTCCGTGCCTATGGCACCAACAACTTCCCTGACTGCTCGAACATGTGCCACGAAGCCAGCGGCGTTGCGTTGTCGCAAAGCGTGGGCGTCGGCAAAGGCACGGTGACCTTCGAGGACTTCGAGCACGCGGACGCCATTTTCGTCCTCGGCCAGAACCCGGGCACCAACCACCCGCGCATGCTGGAGCCGCTGCGTGAAGCGGTCAAACGGGGCGCGCAGGTGGTGTGCGTCAACCCGCTGAAAGAGCGTGGACTTGAGCGTTTCCAGCACCCGCAGCACCCGCTGGAAATGCTCAGCAACGGCTCCGAGCCGACCAACACGGCGTATTTCCGTCCGGCATTGGGCGGCGACATGGCCCTGCTGCGCGGCATGGCCAAGTTCCTGCTGCAGTGGGAACGTGAAGCCCAGGCGAAGAATGAGCCATCGGTGTTCGATCACACGTTCCTCAATGAGCACACCAACGGCGTACTGGAATACCTGGCGGCCATCGACGATACCTCGTGGGAATTCATCGTCGAGCAATCGGGTCTGCCATTGACCGACATCGAACTCGCCGCGCGCATGTACGCCAAAGGCAAGAACGTGATCATGTGCTGGGCGATGGGCATCACTCAGCATCGCCATTCGGTGCCGACCATCCAGGAAGTCTCCAACCTGATGCTGCTGCGCGGCAACATCGGCCGGCCCGGCGCTGGCCTGTGTCCGGTGCGCGGTCACAGTAACGTGCAGGGCGACCGCACCATGGGCATCAACGAGCGTCCGCCGGCGTTCTTCCTCGATGCGCTGGAGAAACGTTTCCAGTTCAAGGTGCCGCGTGAAAACGGCCATAACGTCGTCGAAGCGATTCACGCGATGCTGGAAGGCCGTGCGAAAGTCTTCATCGGGCTGGGTGGCAACTTCGCCCAGGCCACTCCGGACAGCCCGCGCACCTTCGAAGCCCTGAGCAACTGCGACCTGACCGTACAGATCAGCACCAAGCTCAACCGCAGTCACCTCGCCCACGGCAAAGAAGCGCTGATCCTGCCGTGCTTCGGCCGTACCGACATCGACATCCAGGCCGAAGGCCCGCAAGCAGTGACCGTTGAAGACTCGTTCAGCATGGTCCATGCGTCCAACGGCCAGCTGAAGCCGCTGTCGCCGCAGATGCGTTCCGAGCCTGCGATTCTGGCGGGCATCGCCAACGCAACGCTGGGCAAGCAGCCGGTGGACTGGCTGTGGCTGGTGGCGGACTACAGCCGCATTCGCGACCTGATCGCCGACACCATTCCGTCGTTCCAGAACTTCAACGAGAAGATCAAGAACCCGGGCGGTTTCTATCTGGGCAACGCCGCAGGCTCCCGTCGCTGGAACACGCCAAGTGCGCGGGCCAACTTCAAGCCGAACGTATTGCCGAGCGATCTGGTGCATGAAAGCGTGCGCGGGACAGGCATCGTGCCGGACCTGATCATGCAGTCGATGCGTTCGCACGATCAGTACAACACCACCATCTATGGCCTGGACGACCGTTATCGCGGTGTGAAAGGTCAGCGTGACGTGATGTTCGTGAACGAGGCCGACATCGTTCGGCTGGGCTTCGTACCGGGCCAGAAAGTCGACATCGTGTCGATCTGGGGCGATGACATCACGCGTCGCGTGAAGGGCTTCACCCTACTGCCGTTCGACATCCCTGCCGGCCAGGCTGCCGCCTATTACCCGGAAGTGAACCCGCTGGTGCCGCTGGAAAGCGTCGGCGACGGCAGCAGCACGCCGACGTCCAAGTTCGTCGCGATCAAGCTGGAACGGCATGTGGAGACCGCGCGGATTATTTAATCTGCGTAGCAAAGCATGTCTATGTGGGCGAGATGGCCCGCATAGACCTGCTTTCAGTCTCCAGAGAATTGGCTGAGTGTTCCGGCCCCTTCGTGAGCAAGCTCACTTCCACAGGTTCATCGCACTGATCGAGATAGCTCGCTCACTCACGTCCTTGCTCGCGAAGGGGACCTTTCAGCCGCTGGATGTTCACCGGATGTACTGGTCACGCGCGATCAAGCTCACCTGCGCAGCAGCCACAAAAAAAGGCCCGAATCGCGAGATTCGGGCCTTTGTCCAGTAGCGTATGACTCATCAACCTGACTTAGGTTCCCAAGCCAAAACAATAAGTTAGCGTTTTGTATACAGGTCGTGTTACTCGTCGGAATTCGATTGTGACATTTTCTTCATACTTGCAGGATCGCGGCGTCATCCCTACGAGCATTCCTACATGAAGTATTCCTCGATTCTGTTGTTGTCGTTCTCACTGGTCAGCGGTTTTGCCTCAGCAGGCGATAACGTGACGGCCGGCGTGGGCGGCGCATTGGGTGGGGTACTCGGCTCCGTCGTTGGCCAGCAGGTCGGCGGCAGCACAGGTTCGGCAATCGGTGCCGGCCTTGGCGGCGCGGCCGGTGGCGCAGTGGGCGCCAACCGCCGGAACCGTACCGAAGCCGCAATCGGCGGCGGCCTGGGTGCCGCGGGCGGCAACGTGATTGGCCGCAGTGTCGGCGGCAGCACGGGCAGTCTGATCGGCGCAGCGGCGGGCGGCGGCGCGGGCGGCGCACTCGGCAACTACATGGGCGACGAAAGCCGCCGTGATGACGACCGAGGCCGTGGCTACCGTGGCGATCGCCGCGACTACAAACACGGTCGCGGCCACGCGTACGGTCATCGCAAGCATCATCGTGACTAACGCCGTCGAGTCCGACTCGCGCACCTGACCCGATGAACACCGGCCGCCCTTGACGCGGCCGGTTTCATTTTCAAACCACCAATCGCTCAAGCGCCTGCCGCAACCCCGTCGGGATCGGCACCGGCTGATTGGACGCCCGATCCACGAACACATGCACGAAGCGGCCTGCCGCCCGCGCTTCGTCTTCCCCCGCCTTGAACACCGCCAGCTCATATTGCACCGAGCTGTTGCCCAGCTTGCCAACCCGCAGCCCGACCTCGATCAACTCCGGATAGGCAATCGACGCAAAGTAATCGCACGACGAACTCACCACAAAGCCCACCGCTTCACCGTCGTGGATATCCAGCCCGCCCTGCTCGATCAGGTAGGTATTCACCGCGCTGTCGAAAAAGCTGTAATACGTGACGTTGTTGATATGGCCGTACACATCATTGTCGTGCCAGCGCGTCACGATCGGCTGGAAGTGGCGGTAGTCGGCGCGCTGCGGGGTGTCGTTCATGTGGCTCCCTCCGGTTTGTCTGTTGTGCTTCTTCGTTTATGAGGTCGGTAAAGGCTATTGAATCTGGTTCTGAATCCACTTCCGCACCTCGGCATACGGATACGCCTCCAGCGCCGCAAAGCCGCCGATATTGCGGGCCTTGAGCCGGGTAAACATCGGCACGCTGATCCCGCAGAGAAACCGCGTCAGGCACTCCGCACCCGGCTCATGCCCTCGGACCTCAAGGTGCTTGCCGACGAACTCGCTGCACAGGTCCGCGAAGTTCTGCTCGGTCAACGGCGTCAGGGCTGGCGGCTCGGGGAGCACAGCCACATGGCCCTCGCACACCGAACAATGGCCGCACTGCTCGGGCGCAAGGTCGTCGCCGAAGTATCGGGCCAGACGATGGCTGAGGCACTGCTCGCTGGCAAACAGTTCGAGCATCGCGTGGATGCGCGCGACTTCGGTCTTTTCGTGATCGACGAAATAGTCATGCAACTCCTCGCTCAGCGCCTGCGCGTCGAAGTCGGCGGCGATCAGGCTGTAGACCTCCGTCATCTGCTTGCTTTCGAGTTCGATCCAGCCCTTTTCCTGAAAGAAATCCAGCGCCGTCACCACTCGCCCGCGCTCGGCCTGATACTGCTGATACATCGCGTCGAAATTCACGGTTGCCCAGGTGCGCGCCCGGCTTGACGTCTCGGTCAGCGCCTGCACGAATTGGCGTCGTTCGCCCTGAAAGCGTTGCACCAGCACCTGCGGCTCGATCAGGTACTTGAAGCGATACTCCGCGAAATACGAATAACGCGGCGCAATGATCCCGCGCAATTCCAGCTGCACCAGCAGCGTTTTGAGGGGCAGTTGGCGGATGTTGCTGAGGTCCGACAACGGCGCCAGCAGAAACTCCCACTGACTGTCGTTGCGCGCGCCTTGCAGATCTTCCAGCACCCGCCGGATGCCCTCCTGCTCCGGCGTGTCGCCGTACACGAAGTTCTCCAGCACGTTCAGGCTGTCGCGATTGGCCAAGACCAGACACTCCGACGTCGCCCCGTCGCGCCCGGCACGGCCGATTTCCTGGCTGTAGTTCTCGATGGATTTGGGCAGATCAAAATGCACGACGTTGCGGATGTCACTCTTGTCGATGCCCATCCCGAACGCGATCGTGGCAACGATGCAGTTCAGGCGCCCGTCCATGAACTGGCGCTGGATCGACTCGCGCTTATCGTGGGGCAGACCGGCATGGTAGGCGTACGCCGGGATGCCGTTCTGCGACAGATGAGCTGCCACGAACTCGGCAGTCTTTTGCAGCGTGACGTAGACAATGCTCGGCCGCCCGGCCCTTTCGCCGAGCCACTCCACCAGACGCCGGCGCTTGTCCCGGCCCGCAACCGGTTCAACCCGCAGCGTGAGGTTGGGTCGGTAGAAGCCGGTCGTCACCACATCGTCCGGCGCGATGCCGAACTTGCTTTGCATGTCATTGATGACTTGGGGCGTCGCGGTCGCTGTCAGGAGCAGCGCCTGGGGGATGTTGAACTCGCGCTGGTAGTCAGGGAGTTTCAGGTAATCGGGCCGGAAGTTGTGGCCCCACTCGGAAATGCAGTGCGCTTCGTCCACGACCAGAAGGGAGATCGGCACCTGTGTGATGAAGTGTCGGAAGCGCTCGTTCTTCAGGCGCTCGACGGAAATCATCAGGATTTTCAACTCACCGGAGCGGGCCCTGGCCATGACCTCGGCGACGTCATCGCGGCTTTGCGCGGAGTCGATGCTCGCTGCCGCAATGCCGTGCCGCTGAAGGAAAGCCAACTGGTCCTGGATCAGCGCCAGCAGCGGTGACACCACCAATGTCAGATGCGGCAGCAGCAACGCAGGCAGCTGATAGCAGAGGGATTTACCGGAACCTGTGGGAAATATCGCCGCAGCGGAGCGTCCTGCCAACACCGCACTGATGGCGGCCTCTTGTCCGGCGCGAAACTGCCGATAACCGAAAACCTGCTCAAGGGTTTGATGCATGTGTGCCACTCCTTTGACCGTCGCAAGGGCGTGAACCATAGCGCGGTGGGTCCGGGCGCAATACACCTAAACCATTACAGAAATATCGGACAGGATACATCCCGGATACAAGTACCGTACGCGGTGCTGGCAAAACGGCATTCCGACGATTAATCTCGCGCGACGCAACCCATCGCTGCACATCAGACAGCCCGTTCGGCGGTAATCCCGTCTACGTCAGAAGATTCGCCAAGGAGAGGCAATGCAACCCACCACACCCCAGCCCGAGGATGACGGACTCACCATGCAGCGGCTGGCACCCGGTCAGTTCGACGTCGTGCTCGGTTCTCATCCCACCCGAAGCAGTGTTGCATCGGGCAAAAGCAATTGGCCGTTGAGCAGCCTTTTGATCTGCCTGGCACTGCTGATCGCAATCCTCATTCTGATCGCGCAGATGTTTCGCACGCCCAAGCCGGCAGCAGCGATCATCCCTGCGCCGCCCATCGCTGAGGTGGTCAGCGAGCCTGACCCAGAGCCCGTCGCTCAGGTACGCAACGTCGAACAAGTGGTTTATATCGCCCCCAAGGTCGAAGTTTCCCAGCCCGCCACGGCACGGCCGCTCGACGCCTGCCTGAAAGACGGCAATGTCATCGACCGGGACGTCATCAATTGCCGCTTCGGTGAAGCTCAGGCCAACGACTCCCAAGTCACTCGACCCCAAGGCATGGTTTCAGATCGTTACATGGCGAACTACAAGGCTGCCGCCGCCAAACCCAAAACGGAGCCCGCGCGACGCTACGAAGTAGCGGGCGTGTTCATCCGCGAAATTGACGGCCGCAACCGCTACGAAGCCCGCTATCGCATTTCCAACAACCACATTGAAACCAACAGTGTCTGCATGAACTTCTTGGCCGAAAGTGTCGAACACCGTGAATGCCGCCGCGCCGCCGTACCCTACTTCAAAGACATGTGCAGCGATTGGAGCAAACGCGTCGCCAAAGACAAGAGCGACAAAAACAAACTGGCGCAAGAGCAATACTGCACGGCGGCCCGGGAATATTCCGCCTGATAGGTGATCAACTGACGTGCCGAGAAACCCATCAGTGCTTATTAACTAACACGCAGTAACAACAGCAGCCGACATGTTCTCAAACCGTCTTCTAACCTCGTCAGACCTATCAACCAACGAGGCTAGAAACATGACAACATTTACAATTTTCTTTTGCGGTACCGGCTCTACCAAATACGACAACTTGAACAAGAACTACTGGAACGGTGAGTTGGTCGCTACATTGGCGAACAACATCGACGGTCACGAGTTCGCCGAGTGGATTGTCATCGACGGGCCGGGTAGCGGCAACATGCAGGCCGATGAACTGTTCACCGAATCCAAAGGGTTTGGCTGGTCTGGCACCGCATTCGGCAAAGGCTGGCATGAGAATGTGCAGCATGCCGTCAACATCGTTCATGGCAAATTCGATTGGCAAAGAACCAAACTTTCAGAAGCTGACTACCTGCGTCTCAAAAAAGCCGACGTGCCTATCCCCGACGCTCAGGCGCATGGCTCCTGGTTCTGGCGGCAATACGACTACGGTAATCGAATCAGCCCGCAGGAACTCCAGCAACAACTGATCAAGAACCTGAGAAAAGGCGGCTTGATTCCAAAACAAATCAATCTGGTGGGGTGGAGTCGGGGCGGCGTCAGTTGCCACATGCTCGCCAATGCGCTGATGGCCAATCCGGTCACACGTCAAATCCCGGTCAATATCTTTGCGGTCGACCCAGTGCCCGGCCCACTGAATTATCAGCCTGAAAAAGTTTCTCTCGGTAGCAACGTTAAAGAATATGTAGGGTTCTATGCCCGCGATGAACGCTCCAAAGGGTTCTCTTGCATCATTCCGAAAACAGACCCCAAGACCAAAGTCAGCATATATCCCATGGCCGGACGTCACGCTACGCTGGTGGGTAACGCTTCGCTCACGGGCGCAAGTGGGCCAGGCGACCTGACAGAGCCTGGCAAGCTGGTGCGACATTACGCCGAAGCATGCCTGACCCGATGGGGAACTAAGCTCCAGCGAAAACTCAACTTGTCGGCTATCGAGATTGGCAAGCTGCATCAAAGTATCGTGATGCACGAGGCCGAGTTCATCAAAATGCGCAAAAACTCGTACACCGTTTTTTTTGAAGACTATAAAGCTGAACGTCATGTCAGTTACGCGAATAAAGCAACTGGCTTCAGCATGGCCGCAGGCACGCCGTTTAAGCCCGCGGAAGGCTTGGCGGCAAGCCTCGCAAAAGGGCATAGCGCCTACAAGGACATCTGCTGACAAAACCTGCAATTCATGACAAGGGCGACTAGCGCATTTACATGGCTTTCCCGTCCATCGCCAATGGCCTCCTGCTGAGCGCTACGCTGGTGAAAAACAGAATTCCTGCGGAAGCCGCCCATAAGGGCGGCTTCTTCGTCCCGCTTTTTGTCATCGCTGCATTGACCCGCAAGCGTTTTATGCGGTCATAGGGAGCTAAGGTCAAAGAAACCCGCAGCGATTACGGACGGAACACCATGCCTCAAGCAGCCCCGCGAACACATACCAGCCTGTTTCCGCTGTTTCTCGCCGCTGCAGCCGCTCTTCTTTCGGGCTGCGGCGACGATGCCAAGACGACCAACGCGGCAACCGCGAGTGCATCGCCCCTGCAGAAGGTTATGAGTGTCGATGTGAGCGGGGCGCTGAACCTGCACTACGAAGCAAGAGGTGATCAAGTAGCCGTAGGCTTCTTGCCCGGCAAACTGCCCGGCTCCAACTGGCTGACGCTGAGCGCGGATCAGGAAGCCGAAGGCGACCGCAATGAGGTGAGCATCGGGCCGATTCTCGGGTTCTCCTTCGATAACCCCGATCAGGAAAAGAAGGCGATCATGTTTCAAGGAGGCCGCGTCGAAGTTGCCCATGATGAAAACAGCGCGTCCTACGACACCGGTTCGTACTATCAGTATTTCGATACGGACAAGGGTGGCAACAACAGCAACGTCCAGCTCGTCTTCAGCAAAATCGAGAAACTCACCTCCCCCAACAAACTGCTCGACCGCTATCGGTTGATCGGTACGTTTCAATTCAATGCCGCGCTTTCCCCTGAGCAGCCCACCGACGAATGCACCCGGGAAGCCGCTGCGTATGCCGCCGAGCATGGCGAGCGCCACCCGGGGTTCGACGCCAGGCTGTGTAACGCGAAGAGCGTGGTGGCGAAGGGCAGCTTCGACATCACCCAAGACTTTCCAGCGACGACGAAGGCGGACGGCTAGCTATCGCGCAGGCATAAAAAAACCGCCCCGAAGGGCGGTTTCTTTTTAGCAGGCGCCGATCTTACAGCTTCGGGCCCGCTGCCTTGATCGCGTCGCTCACGTCGAACTTCTTGAAGTTCTCGATGAACAGGCCGGCCAGTGCTTTGGCTGCTTCGTCGTACGCCGCTTTGTCAGCCCAGGTGTTGCGCGGGTTGAGCAGGCCGGTTTCGACGCCCGGCACGGAAGTCGGGACATCCAGGTTAACAGTGTCGAGGTGCTCGGTTTCTGCACCGATCAACGCGCCGCTCTGGATGGCCGCGATGACGCCACGGGTGGTCGGAATGTTGAAGCGCTTGCCGACACCGTAGCCGCCGCCGGTCCAGCCGGTGTTGACCAGATAGACCTTGGAGCCGAAACCGCGGATACGCTTGATCAGCAGCTCTGCGTATTCGCCAGCAGGACGCGGGAAGAACGGTGCGCCGAAGCAGGTGGAGAACGTCGACTTGATGCCAGCGCCCGAACCCATTTCAGTGGAGCCGACCAGTGCGGTGTAACCCGACAGGAAGTGGTAGGCCGCTTGTTCTTCGCTGAGGATCGACACGGGTGGCAGCACGCCGGTCAGGTCGCAGGTCAGGAAGATCACCGCGTTTGGCTCGCCGCCCAGGTTCTTCTCGGAGCGCTTTTCAACGTGCTCGAGCGGGTAAGCGGCGCGGCTGTTCTGAGTCAGGCTGCTGTCGGCATAGTCGGCATGGCCGGCTGCGTCCAGCACCACGTTTTCCAGGACGGCGCCGTGCTTGATGGCCTTCCAGATCACCGGCTCGTTCTTCTCGGACAGGTCGATGCACTTGGCATAGCAACCGCCTTCGATATTGAAGACAACGCCTTCGCCCCAGCCGTGTTCGTCGTCACCGATCAGGTAACGGGTCTCGTCGGCGGACAGCGTGGTCTTACCGGTGCCGGACAGACCGAAGAACAGCGTCACGTCGCCGTCTTCACCGATGTTGGCCGCACAGTGCATTGGCAGCACGTCGGAGGCCGGCAACAGGAAGTTCTGCACCGAGAACATGGCTTTCTTCATTTCACCGGCGTAGCGCATACCGGCAATGAGGACCTTCTTCTGGGCGAAGTTGATGATGACGCAACCGTCGGAGTTGGTGCCGTCACGCTCGGGCACGCACTCGAAGTTAGCCACGTTGAGCACTTGCCATTCTTCACGACCGGCCGGGTTGTACTGGGCCGGATTGATGAACAGGCAGCGACCGAACAGGTTCTGCCAGGCCGTCTGGGTGGTCATCTTGACCGCCAGGTAGTGGTCTTCGGCTGCGCCTACGTGCACGTGGGAAACGAAGTGTTCCTGGCCGTTGTTGAACGCCTCGACACGCGCCCACAGGGCGTCGAACTTGTCGGCCGGGAACTTGCGGTTGATCGGGCCCCAGGCGATCGCAGCCTGAGTAGAGGGTTCGTCTACGATGAAGCGGTCGACAGGCGAGCGGCCTGTGCGGTGGCCTGTTTCCACGACGAGTGCGCCAGTATCGGACAGCACGCCTTCTTCGCGTTTGAGGGCTTCTTTAACCAGATCGTCGACACTGAGATCGGTGTGAACGGCGTTATTGGCTTGCGTCATGAGATTCCCCGTCGGCTCAATGGCCGAGTGCTCCAAACGTTTTGTAGTAGAAAAACCAACACTACTACAGCTAAAAAGTGGCCGGATTATGCCAGAAAAGCCCAAAAAAGGTAGGGCCCTCCTGTCAGAACTACATGAAGAAGAGTCAAGCGGGCCGGGCGGAAAGCTTTCAGCGCAGGACCCGCACTACATTAATGGCGGGTATCGGAAGGGGTATCTACCCCACCCCCTGCAAACAGCTGCGCTACATCGGTTGCATCGAACAGATAGCGCTGATTGCAGAACTGGCAGTCGATCTCCACCGCACCGTGATGCTCGATCACCAACTGCTGTGCATCTTCCAGACCAAGACTGACCAACGCATTGCCAGAACGTTCGCGCGAGCAGCTGCAACGGAACACCAGAGGCTGGACGTCGAACATGCGCACGACGTCTTCGTGGAACAGCCGTTTCAACACGGTTTCGTTGGTCAGGCTGAGCAATTCTTCGGCGGTCAGGGTGTCGACCAGCACATTGACGTGCTGCCAGCTGGCTTCGCGCTCATCCTGATCTTTCAGCTTCTCGGCCGGTAACTGTTGCAGCAGCAGCCCACGTGCGCGCTTGCCGTCGGCCTTGATCCAGAAGCGCGTAGGCAGTTGCTCCGACATCACAAAATACTCGGACAGGCACGCCGACAAGTCGACGCCGTCCAGGCCCACGATGCCCTGGTAGCGTTTGCCCTGACGCGGGTCTATGGTCATGGTCAGGTCGCCGTTGGGCATCAGGTCGAGCAGCGTGGCGTCCGGCTTGACCAGGCTTTCGTCGTAGCGCGCAATGCCGCGCAACTCACGCTCGCTGGAGCACTCGACCATCAGCAGGGACACCGGCCCAAGCGACCGCGCCTGCAGAACCAGCAGACCGTCGAACTTCAGCGTGCCCACCAACAACGCAGCGGCGGCGAGCATTTCGCCGAGTAGCTGAGCGACTGGCTCGGGATACGGGTGTTTGGCTAGTACCTCGGCGTAGCTGCGCTCAAGGGCCACGAGCTCGCCGCGAACGTCGCTCTCGTCGAAGATGAAGCGCTGGGTGTAATCGGTATCCGGAAAGTCTGGCATAGGAGAAGGTATCTGAATGGATGACAAAATGATGACAAGCGCCTATAAAGCGCGGTTTAGCACCGCTTGGTGCACTGTCATGCCGATGGGGGCATTTTATGGACTATCCCGCGTTGTTCCAACCCAAGTGGAACGTCAAAAAATTCTTGCTGTGCAATCTGGTGGCGCTGGCACTGCTGCTGCTGTGGATCTGGCCCACGGGCCACGCGGCATTCACGCATTTCGATGAAGGCCTGTTTCACGTACTGAACCGCCCGCTTGAGCAAAACAAGGCGTGGTTATGGACCTGGACGGTTGCCAGCATGCGACCCTTCGATATCGTCGTCGGCCTGATTCTTCTGACGCTGCTCATAAAGGGCGACTGGGTGTTCAAATCCCTGCAAACCCGTGCCGCGCTGATCGGCTTCGTGCTGACGCTGATCCTGCTGCTGATCATCCGCACGGTGTTTTCCAAGATCATCGACCACAGCGCGCTGCAACACGACAGCGCCTCGATGATGATCCCTGATGCCATCAAGCTCAGCGACATATTCCCGGGTCTTGAAGACAAGTGGCAGCTCAAGGACCGTTCCAGCCAGAGCTTCCCGGGTGACCACGCTTCGGTGCTGCTGATCTGGGCGATGTTCATGAGCGTCTACAGCCGCACCGTCGGCCAACGTGTCGTCATCTGGGCGCTGGCGTTCCTGTTCATGATGCCGCGCCTGGTCGCCGGCGCGCATTGGGGTCAGGACGACTACATCGGCGGCGTGATGATCGCGTTGCTCGCGCTGGGCTGGAGTTGCTACACCCCGTTCGCGGCCACTGCTACCGCCTTCATGTTTCGACTGACCGCGCCGGTCTTCAATGTGTTGGGCCGCCTGCCGCTGATCAAATGCCTGAGCATCATGAAGCAGGGCTCTCATTTGTAAGCTGCCCGTTGCTACCGAGCAGTCCGGGGTCGATTAACCCACGATCCCGGAAAGCGGCGAGATCGTCAGTCGTCACCCGAACGAAAATGAAACAATTGCCGACGCTGCTTTTTGGTCGGCCTGCCGTCGGTCGTCACGCCCAGGCTTCCGGCCTTGCGCATCTCGGCGGCTTGTTCGCGTTTGGCGAGGCTCTCCGGCGTTTCGCTGTAAAGCAGCTGAGCCTCCGGGGCGCCACGGCGGACAATCGACAACGCCTGAACCACCACGGTCCGCTCATCGAAGCCCGCTCTGATCTGGAACTCGTCACCTACGCGCGGCTCTTTTCCCGGCTTGCAACGTTCGCCCCGGCAATGAACCTTGCCGCTTTCAATGGCGGCTTTTGCCAGCGCACGCGTCTTGAAGAAGCGCGCCGCCCAAAGCCATTTGTCCAGACGGACTTTGTCGTCCTCGTCTGACTTCTGTGTCATCTGAATTCCTCAATCGCGTAATGGTCAGAACCGTACTACGTCACGCCGGGGACGCAGTAACCGCCACCCTCGTTTACACTGCCCCCCAAGACTAAAGCACCGGCTTCAGGAGAACGACGTGACAGACTTCCCTACGTCATTGACCGGTGGGTGCCAGGGCTGCAGAGAAAGCGCCGCGCTGGATTTCGAATTTGAATTCGCCTATCAGCCAATCGTGGACGTCCGCAACCGCTCGGTGTTCGCTCACGAGGCGTTGGTACGTGGCGTCAACGGCGAAGGTGCCCTGTCTGTACTGAATCGGGTGGACCACACCAACCGTTACCGTTTCGATCAATTGTGCCGAACCCGCGCGATTTCAACTGCCGCCCGGCTGGGAGTGGACGAATACCTGTCGATCAACTTCCTGCCCAACGCGGTGTATCGCCCTGAACTGTGCATTCGCAGCACCCTTGAAGCGGCTCGCGCCCACAATTTTCCGCTTGACCGGCTGATCTTCGAGACCGTCGAAACCGAGCATGTGTGTGACAACAGCCACCTCACTAACATCCTTCGCGAGTACCGCCAGTTTGGCTTCAAAACCGCTATCGACGACTTCGGTGCCGGGCATTCGGGACTGACCCTGCTTGCCGACTTTCAGCCTGACCTGATCAAGCTCGATATGGCGCTGGTGCGCAACGTCCATCTGGATCCCGCACGGCAGGCCATCGTGCGCGGCATTGTCACAATGTGTACGGACCTGAACGTTACAGTGATCGCCGAAGGCATCGAACATGCAGGCGAACGAGACTTCCTCGCCGATTGCGGCATTTACCTCATGCAGGGCTACTGGTTCGCCAAACCTGCATTCCAGGCGCTGGCGCACATCGACGCCGGTGCCTGGCAAAACGTGTAAACGAACGGAAACGCTTTGAAAACATTTGATCATCTGACCGTCATCGGCCTCCGCGAATGGGTGGCGCTGCCCCATCTGGGCGTTGCCGGGCTGCGCGCGAAAATCGACACCGGGGCCAGCACCTCCAGCCTGCACGCGACTGAAATCGAGCCGTTCGAACGGGACGGCGAAAAATGGGTGCGCTTCAACGCGCATCTGGGGACGGTGGTGCAGCTGCGTCATCGTCGCTGCGAGGCACAACTGGTGGCGATGAAAACCATCAAAAGCTCCAACGGCCACGCTCAGGTTCGCTACGTCATTCGCACGACACTGGCGCTGGGGGATAGGGTCTGGCCGGTTGAGTTCACGCTGGCCTGCCGCAAGGCCATGCGCTACCGGTTGCTGCTCGGTTCCAAAGCCCTGATTGACGGCCAGTTGGTGGTCAATCCGGGTGTTACTTATATTCAGGACAAGCCGGTCTTCCCGGCTTCAAATCTCTCTGCCACAGGTGCTGCATGAAGATCGCTGTGCTTTCGCGAAACCCGCGTCTGTATTCAACTCGTCGTCTGGTCGAAGCGGGCATTCAGCGCGGCCACGAGGTCGTGGTGGTCGATACCCTGCGCGCCTATATGAACATTGCCAGTCATAAGCCGCAGATCCACTACCGAGGAAAACCCCTGGAAGGCTTTGATGCGGTAATACCCCGCATTGGTGCCTCAGTGACCTTCTACGGCTGCGCCGTGCTGCGTCAGTTTGAAATGATGGGCGTATTCCCGCTCAATGAATCCGTGGCGATCGCGCGCTCTCGCGACAAGTTGCGCTCGCTGCAGCTGTTGTCGCGACGCGGCATTGGCTTGCCCGTTACCGGCTTTGCTCACTCTCCGGACGACATCCCTGACTTGATCCAGATGGTCAACGGCGCGCCACTGGTGATCAAAGTGCTCGAAGGCACCCAAGGCATTGGCGTGGTGCTGTGCGAAACCGCGACGGCGGCTGAGTCCGTGATCGAGGCCTTTATGGGTCTGAAGCAGGACATCATGGTGCAGGAGTACATCAAGGAAGCCGGTGGCGCGGACATCCGCTGCTTCGTGGTGGGTGACAAGGTCATTGCGTCGATGAAGCGTCAGGCGAAGCCCGGGGAATTCCGCTCCAACCTGCATCGAGGCGGCACCGCCAGCCTGATCAAGATCACCCCCGAAGAACGCATGACGGCCATTCGGGCCGCCAAGGTCATGGGCCTGAGTGTCGCGGGTGTCGACATCCTGCGCTCCAATCACGGGCCATTGGTGATGGAAGTGAACTCGTCGCCAGGTCTTGAAGGCATTGAAACCACTACCGGCAAGGATGTCGCGGGGATAATCATCGAGTACATCGAGAAAAACGGCGGGCCGCACATGACCCGCACCAAGGGCAAGGGCTAACGCTTAAGCCCGTTTCTGCACGGAGGCTTTGGTCGCGAGCACGTCACTCGCCCATGGCCCCCAGGCAGAATCAGTAACGAGTCAATCGGCATCCCGCGGCAGCAACAGCCCCAACGGCAACCGAACCCTGGCCTCCAGCCCGCCTCCCGAACGATTACGCAACTCGACATTGCCGCCGTGCATCGCTGCAATGCGCTTGACGATCGCCAGGCCAAGCCCCGTCCCCTTGCCACTTCGGGCGCGGTCACCACGGATGAAGGGATTGAAAATGCCCTCCAGCTCCGACGGATCAATCCCCATACCCCGATCCAGCACGCTCAGCACCACGTAGGGCGCACCGCTGTCGCCGGAAACATAGGCCGCCACTTCAACGCCGTCACCGGCATGGTGCATCGCGTTGCCAATAAGGTTGTTGAGCAGCCGCTTCATGGAAACCCGTCGCAGCGGGAACGGCGGAATCGACTCAAGGCACAGCCGGACCTGCTCGACCGGGTTGTTGTACGGCGCCACCACTTCGTGGACCAGCTCGACCAGATCGACTTCTTCGACCTCTTCATCGCGCCCGTCCCGAATAAATGCCAGGAATTGGTCGAGGATGGCATCCATGTCCTCAATGTCGCGAACCATGCCTTCCATGAATTCGTTGTTGGTCGGCATCAATTCCAGTGACAGGCGCAAACGCGTCAGCGGCGTTCGCAAATCGTGGGACACCCCGGCCAGCATCAGCTCGCGCTCCTGCCCGGCCTGCTCAACGTCTTCGGCCATCTGATTGAACGCCCGGTAAACCTCGGTCATCTCGCTGGGCGTGTCGCCCACCGGCAACCGCACGCTGCGGCCCTGCCCCAGCTGGCGTGCGGCAAAAACCAAGCGCTTGAGCGGCTGATTGAGCTGGCTGACGAAGATCCACGCCGAAGCCGTCGAGAGCAAGCCGATCGCCAGAAACCAGCCCAACACGCTCCAGATTTTCTGCCCGCGCAACGGATGCGGGTACAGCGGCACTTTCAGCCAGCCATCGCCGAGACTCGGCGCCCTCACCCACAGCGCAGGAGGCGCGTGGACACGCAGACGCACTTCGGTGTCCGCGCCCAGTTCATCCTGCATCTGCCGTTGGTAGATTTCGGAATACGGCCAGTGCTGCTCGCCTTCCGGTACGCCGCCACCCACCACGCGGATCAGCCCGGCGGCGTCGGCGATGGTCTGCCGGTCGCTCTCGTCGGCCGCCCAGTAAGCCCGCAAAGTGAGTGCAACGCCGTGGCTGTATTGGCGATCGACCAGAACATCCTCGTTCATCAGCAAATAGACGAGGGTCAGCGCCTTCGAAAACAGCACGACAATGAGCACCAGCCACAGGGTGCGGGAGAAAAAACTTTGCGGGAACCAGAGCGGTGTCTTCATAACAGCAGCTACACACTTTGCGGAAGCGAGCCGGGCTCGCGAATTTGCGGAACACATGACACAGCAAAAACCAGCCACGCCAATGGCCGCTTTCGCGAACATCGAGGTGACTGGCTAACGTAGGCGGGCGTGAGACAGGCCCGGCAGGTTACCGTCGAACTTGCTGCTACTGCTTGTTGGCACCGTCTGGCACGAAAACATAACCCACTCCCCAGACCGTCTGAATGTAACGCGGCTTGGCAGCGTCCACTTCAATCAGACGACGCAGGCGGGAGATCTGGACGTCGATGGAGCGCTCCAGCGCGTCCCACTCGCGGCCACGGGCCAGATTCATCAGTTTGTCCCGCGTCAGCGGCTCACGCGCATGCATGACGAGTGCCTTCAGCACGGCGAATTCACCGGTGGTGAGCATGTGTACTTCGTCGCCCCGCTTGAGCTCGCGGGTGGCGAGCGACAGAGCGTAGTCGCCGAAAGTGACGGTTTCGTCTTCCGTGGCGGGTGCGCCGGGTACGGGTGCGGATTGACGACGCAGCACCGCGCGGACGCGGGCCATCAGTTCGTCAGGATTGAAAGGTTTTGCGAGGTAATCATCGGCGCCGAGCTCGAGGCCCTTGATGCGGCTGAGCTCGTCGCCCTTAGCGGTCAGCATGATGATGGGGACTTGATTGTTCGCGGCGCGCAGACGGCGGCAGGCGGACAGGCCGTCTTCGCCCGGCAGCATCAGGTCCAGCACCACGAGGTGGAACACTTCGCGCGCCAGCAGCCGATCCATTTGCTCCACGTTGGGCACAGCCCGGGCGCGGTAGCCCTTGCTGTTGAAAAAGCGTTCTAGCAGGCTGCTCAAGCCCGGGTCATCGTCAACGATGAGGATTTTCTCGCCTTCAGCCGTTTGTGCAGTGCTGCTCATTGGAAGCTCCTTTGATCTCGGCGCGCATTATGGCGTAGCTGCAGTTATGCGCACCGTGTGCATTGTTAGCAGATTTTTCCTGAATCCACATGGGTGCTCTCGCTCAGTCACTTGAGGGCGATTCGCCGCGGCTGCGCGGGCTGAAACCGGCGTATCGACGGGCCGATCCCCTATTCAGGGCTCACTGGGTATAATGCGCCGCCTTCAAGGTCAGGCAACGCTCGTTCAAGGCGGTTCGCCAGCCGCTGATTTAATGCACACACATTTGCCAGGTGGTTTTATGGACAGTATCAACAGCCGCATCGCCGAGGAACTCGGCGTCCGCCCGCAACAGGTCGAAGCGGCCGTCGCGCTACTGGATGAAGGCTCAACGGTGCCTTTCATCGCTCGTTACCGCAAGGAAGTCACTGGCAGCCTCGATGACACGCAACTGCGTCATCTGGAAGAGCGCCTGCGCTACCTGCGCGAACTCGACGAGCGCCGCATCAGCATCCTTGCCAGCATCGAAGAGCAAGGCAAGCTGACCCCTGAACTGGCGCGCGAGATCAAGCTCGCCGACACCAAGACCCGCCTTGAAGACTTGTACCTGCCGTACAAGCAGAAGCGCCGCACCAAAGGCCAGATCGCACTGGAAGCCGGCCTGGGTGAGCTGGCCGACGGCATCTTCAATGATCCAACCCTGACCCCGGAAACCGAAGCTTCGCGCTTCGTCGATGCCGAAAAAGGCTTCGCCGACGTCAAGGCCGTGCTCGAAGGCGCCAAATACATTCTGATGGAGCGCTTCGCCGAAGACGCGACGCTGCTGGAGAAGCTGCGCAGTTTCCTCAAGCACGAAGCCGTGATCAGTGCCCGTGTGGTACCGGGTAAAGAGGAAGAAGGCGCCAAGTTCCGCGATTACTTCGAACACGACGAGCCGCTCAAGAGCATGCCGTCGCACCGTGCGCTGGCGATCTTCCGGGGTCGCAACGAGGGCGTGCTGAGCTCGGCGCTGAAAGTCGGCGAAGAGCTGCCCGGCACCCTGCACCCGTGCGAAATGATGATCAGCGAGCGCTTTGGCCTGCAGAATCAGAACCGTCCTGCGGACAAGTGGCTGGCCGAAGTCGTGCGCTGGACCTGGAAGGTCAAGCTGTACTCCAGTCTCGAAACCGACCTGCTCGGCGAGCTACGCGAAGGTGCCGAAACCGAAGCGATCAACGTATTCGCTCACAACCTGCACGATCTGTTGCTGGCCGCACCGGCGGGACCACGCGCCACGCTGGGCCTCGATCCGGGCCTGCGCACCGGTTGCAAGGTCGCCGTGGTCGACAGCACCGGCAAGCTGCTGGACTACGCCACGGTCTACCCCCATGTACCGAAAAACCAGTGGGATCAGACCATCGCCGTGCTCGCGGCCCTGTGCGCCAAGCATTCGGTTGACCTGATCGCGATCGGCAACGGTACCGCCAGCCGCGAGACTGACAAGCTGGCCGGCGATCTGATCAAAAAGTATCCAGGCTTGAAGATGACCAAAGTCATGGTCTCTGAAGCGGGCGCTTCGGTGTACTCGGCGTCGGAACTCGCCGCCAAGGAATTCCCGGACCTCGACGTTTCGATCCGTGGCGCCGTCTCCATCGCACGCCGCTTGCAGGACCCCCTCGCCGAACTGGTGAAAATCGACCCGAAATCCATCGGCGTCGGCCAATACCAGCATGACGTGTCGCAGCTCAAACTGGCCCGCGGCCTCGACGCGGTGGTGGAAGACTGCGTGAACGCCGTGGGTGTGGACGTGAACACCGCATCCGTCGCCCTGCTCGCTCGGATTTCCGGCTTGAACACCACCCTGGCGCAGAACATCGTTGCCCACCGCGACCAGAACGGCGCGTTCAAGACCCGTGCGGCGCTGAAGAAAGTCCCGCGTCTGGGCGAGAAGACCTTCGAACAGGCCGCAGGCTTTCTGCGGGTCATGAACGGCGACAACCCGCTGGATTCGTCAGCCGTTCACCCTGAGGCGTACCCGTTGGTGCAGCGCATCGCCGCCCAGACCGATCGCGACATCCGTTCGCTGATCGGCGACGCTGCCTTCCTGAAGCGTCTCGATCCGAAAAAATTCACCGACGAAACCTTCGGCCTGCCAACCGTCACCGACATCCTTCAAGAGCTGGAAAAACCGGGCCGCGATCCACGTCCGGGGTTCAAGACCGCTGAGTTCCAGGACGGCGTTGAAGACTTGAAAGATCTTCAGCCGGGCATGATCCTGGAAGGCGTTGTCACAAACGTCACCAACTTTGGCGCATTCGTTGATATCGGCGTGCATCAGGACGGTTTGGTGCACATCTCCGCGCTGTCGGAGAAGTTCATCAAGGACCCTCGCGAGGCGGTCAAAGCCGGCGACGTGGTGAAGGTCAGGGTGATGGAAGTGGACATCCCGCGCAAGCGCGTCGGTCTGTCGATGCGCATGAGCGACACGCCGGGCGAGAAAGTCGACGGCGCTCGCGGAGCCCGTCCGGGAGCAGCGCCGCGTCAGCAGCAAAGCAATACCCCTCGCAAGGAAGCCTCGACCCCGGCGCCGAGCAATAACCCGATGGCGTCGCTGTTCGCCAACGCCAAGCAACTGAAGAAGCGCTGATGGATATCCCTGACGAACTGACTCAGAGCGCCTATTTCAAGACGCTCGGCTGCCGGGTAGTGAAACTGGACGAAGGCGTTGCCGTGGTGGCGTTGCCGCTGGAGCCACACCTGCGCAATCGCGGCAACGTCATGCATGGCGGCGCGCTGTTCAGCCTGGTCGACATCACCATGGGCCTGGCCTGCTCCAGCGCCCACGGCTTCGACAAGCAAAGCGTTACCGTGGAATGCAAAATCAATTACATGCGCGCCGTGGCCGAGGGCGAAGTCATCTGCACCAGCACGGTGCTGCATGCAGGACGCCGAACGCTGGTGGTCGAAGCCGACGTTCGCCAGAACGACAAGCTGGTTGCCAAAGCGCAGGGCACGTTCGCGATCGTCTAGCTGTCCGATAGCGTTATGAGTTAATTTCGGCACTGTTCAGCAGTGTCGAAATTTTCTGATTTCCTTGTAGGAACGATCAGCGACGGGCATCGGCGTTAGGGCCATCGACGAGGCGAAAACGCCAGTTCCTTTCTTCACCCTTGTAGACCGCCATATCGCCCCCATATAGGGCCGACTGACGCGTGAAGGATTCCAACTTGAGCGAACTTCTCAACCGCCGCCTGACTCTGCTTGGCGAGCACTCCAACCTCTCCCTTCTGGAGAAGTGCTTGCACGGCATCGAGCGTGAATGCCTGCGCGTTACGGGCGAAGGCCGTCTGGCGCAAACCCCGCATCCGGAAGCACTGGGCGCGGCGCTGACCAACGAGCAAATCACCACCGATTACTCCGAGTCGCTGCTGGAGTTCATCACTCCGGCCCTGGCCAACCCGGCTGACACGCTGGAAAGCCTGGATAAGATTCACCGCTTCGCGTACAGCAAACTGGGCAGCGAGTACATCTGGAGCCCTTCGATGCCGTGCCCGCTGCCGGCTGAGGCAGATATCCCGATCGCCTATTACGGCACGTCCAACATCGGCAAGCTCAAGTACGTGTACCGTCAGGGCCTTGCCTTGCGTTACGGCAAGACCATGCAGTGCATCGCCGGCATTCATTACAACTTCTCCTTGCCAGAAGCTATCTGGCCCGTGCTCAAGCAGGACGCGAAATTCGAAGGCGATGACCGCGATTTCCAGTCGGAGAGCTACATCGGCCTGATTCGCAACTTCCGCCGTTACAGCTGGCTGCTGATGTACCTGTTCGGCGCGTCGCCGGCGCTGGACGCCAGCTTCCTGCGCGGCCGTTCGCATCAGCTTGAGCAGTTCGACGCCGAAACGCTGTACCTGCCTTACGCCACCAGCCTGCGGATGAGCGATCTGGGTTATCAGAGCAATGCCCAAGCGGACCTGACACCTTGCTACAACGATCTGCTGACCTACACCGACAGCCTGCGTCGTGCGGTGGCGACGCCCTACGCGCCCTACGTCGAAATCGGCACGCACAAGGATGGTGAGTGGATTCAGCTCAACACCAACGTGCTGCAGATCGAGAACGAGTACTACTCAACGATCCGCCCGAAACGCGTCACCTATTCCGGCGAACGCCCGATCCAGGCGCTCGTCGCGCGCGGCGTGCAGTACGTGGAAGTCCGCTGCCTGGACATCAATCCGTTCCTGCCAGTGGGCATCGACCTTCAGCAATCGCGCTTCATTGATGCGTTCATTCTGTACTGCGCGCTGCACGACAGCCCGCAATTGGCGAACAACGAGTGCGGCAACGCCAGCACGAACTTCCTGACCGTGGTCAAGGAAGGTCGTCGTCCCGGCCTGCAACTGAACCGCAACGACACGACGATCGACCTGAAAGTCTGGGCCAACGAGATGCTGGACACGATCAGGCCGATCTGTGAACTGCTCGACGCCAGCCAGGGCACAGATCAGCACGTCAAGTCGCTGGAGGTTCAGCGCGCGAAAGTGGCGGACGCCTCTCTGACGCCTTCGGCACAAGTGCTGGCGGCGATGACCGAGCACAAGGAAGGCTTCACGGCTTTCTCGCTGCGCCAGTCGCAGGTTCACGCTGATCATTTCCGCAGTAATCCGCTGAGTGCCGAGGACCAGACGCACTTCGAAAGCAAGGCGCGCGAGTCCCTGGCTCAGCAGGCGGAGCTGGAACAAACCGAAGAGAAAGTGGATTTCGATACGTTTGTGGGTGCGTATCAGGCGAGCATTCTGGCGATCAGCAACTGACGCTATGCTGCTCAACATGTTGTAACAAGGGTCTGCTCGCGAAAGCGGCAGACCCTTGCGCACTTCGCTTAAATCGCCTTCTCGAAAATCTTCGAATTACGCTGATAGTTGTACAGCGACGCACGGGCGCTCGGCAGGCGGTCAACGCTGCTGGCCTCGAAACCGCGCTCCTGGAACCAGTGCGCAGTACGCGTCGTAAGGACGAACAGGGTTTTCAGCCCCAGCGCCCGGGCGCGTTCTTCAATGCGCTCAAGCAGCTCATCGCCGCGCCCACCGTGGCGATACTCGGGGTTCACTGCCAGACACGCCAGCTCACCCGCTTCGGAATCGGCAATCGGATACAGCGCTGCGCAGGCGATGATCAGGCCCTCGCGCTCGACCACGCTGAACTGCTCGATTTCACGCTCCAGCACTTCCCGCGAACGACGCACGAGAATCCCCTGCTCTTCCAGCGGCGTGATGAGGTCCATCAGCCCGCCAACGTCGCCAATCGACGCTTCGCGCACCAGTTCGAATTGCTCCTGCGCCACCAGTGTGCCGCCGCCCGTGCGTGTAAACAGCTCGGAGAGCAGCGCGCCGTCTTCGGCGTAGCTGACAATGTGACTGCGCGCCACACCGCCGCGACAGGCCTGAGCCGCCGCATCCAGCAGCTCCGCCTGGTAGTTGCTGCCCAAGCGCTGAAGGTGCGCGGGAACCTGTTGCGGACGCAACTCGCGGACCAATCGGCCCTGCTCGTCCAGCAAGCCTGACTCGGCACCAAACAGCAGCAGCTTTTCCGCACCCAGATCAATGGCCGCGCGCGTCGCAACGTCTTCACAGGCCAGGTTGAAGATCTCGCCAGTGGGCGAATACCCCAACGGCGACAGCAGCACGATGGAGCGCTCGTCGAGCAGACGGCTTATGCCCTTGCGGTCGATGCGGCGCACTTCGCCGGTGTGCTGGAAATCGACGCCTTCAAGGACGCCGATCGGACGCGCCGTGACAAAGTTGCCACCCGTCACGCGCAACCGCGAGCCCTGCATCGGTGAAGCAGCCATGTCCATCGACAGACGCGCTTCGATGGCAATGCGCAGGGCGCCAACGGCGTCGATCACGCATTCGAGCGTGGCGAAATCGGTCACGCGCATGTCGTGATGGAAATGCGGCGTCAGGCCGCGCGCTTGCAGGCGGCTCTCGATCTGCGGGCGGGAGCCGTAAACCAGTACGAGGCGCACGCCAAGGCTGTGCAGCAACACAAGGTCGTGGACGATGTTGCCGAAGTTCGGGTGCTCGACGCCATCGCCCGGAAGCATGACGACGAAGGTGCAATCCCGGTGGGCATTGATGTAGGGAGACGCGTGGCGGAGCCAATTGACGTAATCGGGCATATCCGAAAGGAGCCTGTAGTGGATGGACGAAGGGTAGAAACACTCAAGACGGCATGAGCTTTATCGTCGGAACAGGCATCGCAACACGCGTACTCTCCTTTTCGGATCATTCTTAGACAGGGCCTGACTCCAGCAGCACGTGGGCGCACTCAAGGGGTAGCCAGGCAGTAATGTTCGATCAATTGACGTAACAGACGCACTGTAGGCTGCAAACGTAACATTTCAAGATATTCACCGGGCTGGTGCGCACAGGCAATGTCCCCTGGCCCCATCACGATGGTTTCGCAACCAAGGCGCTGAAGATAAGGCGCTTCGGTGCCAAATGCCACCGCTTCGGCCGTATGACCGGTCAGACGCTCTGCGATTCGCACCAGTTCCGCATCGGCGCTTTCTTCAAAGGGCGACACTTCCGAAAACAGCGGCGCATAGTCGATCTGCACCTGATGCAGCTCGGCGACGGGCTGCAGTTTCTGCCGAATCGCGGCACGCAGCACTTCAGGGTCCATGCCCGGCAGCGGGCGCAGGTCAAACTCCAGCGAGCACTGCCCGCAGATCCGGTTCGGGTTGTCGCCGCCATGGATGCAGCCGAAGTTCAGGGTCGGTTGCGGTACGCTGAACTGCGGATTGCGGTATTGCTCCTGCCACTGTCGGCGCAGGCCTTTCAGCTCGCCGATGGCGTCGTACATGGCTTCAAGGGCGCTGCGCCCCAGGCTCGGGTCCGAGGAGTGACCGCTGCGGCCGAGAATCTCTATGCGCTCCATCATCACGCCTTTGTGCAGGCGGACCGGCTTGAGACGGGTCGGCTCGCCAATAACTGCTGCGCGTCCCAGCACACCGCCCGCCGCCGCCAATGCCTTGGATCCGGCCATTGAGCTTTCTTCGTCGCAGGTCGCGAGGATGATCAGCGGCTGCTTGAACGGCTGATCGAGCAGTGGCTGCAGCGCTTCGATGGCCAAGGCGAAGAAGCCCTTCATGTCGCAGCTGCCCAGTCCTACCCAGTTGCCGTCAACTTCGGTCAGCTTCAGTGGATCGGTCTTCCACAAAGCATCGTCGTAAGGAACCGTATCGCTGTGGCCCGCCAGCACCAACCCGCCGGGGCCGGTGCCGAAAGTGGCCAGCAGATTGAACTTGCCGGGGCTCACCTGCTGGATGTCGCAGGCAAAACCCAGGTCGCCCAACCAGCTTGCCAGCAGATCAATGACGGCGCGATTGGACTGGTCGAGCGCAGGCTGCGTACAGCTCACAGACGGCGCGGCGATCAGGGCAGCGAACTGGTCTTTCATGGACGGCAACGGCATAGGCGACTCCGGTGATGGGGTGCGACACGCGGACCATCATAGGTCGATTGCCCCGCATGAATAAACTGTCACGGTTGATGTCCTGTACACTGCACGGCCCACGCAGCTGTGTCGATTCCGGCTGCGACCCCTGTTATCAGCGATAGAGCGTTTGGATTCTCCGGCCATGCAGAAAGAAACCGAAATCAAACTCCGCGTCAGCCGCGAAACCCTCATAGCCCTGCGCGAGCACCCGTTGCTGAAGAAACGCAACAAAGGTGGCTGGGAGCGGTTGGAGCTGTTCAATCAGTACTTCGACACCCCCGAGCGTGAGCTGGCCCATGCCAAAGTTGCGCTGCGCCTGCGCCGCGACGGCGACGCCATCATTCAGACCCTCAAGACTCGCGGCCAGAGTGTCGCAGGCCTGTCCGAGCGTAACGAATACAACTGGGATGTGCCCAAAGCCAAGCTGGACCTGAAGAAGCTCGACGGCGAATGCTGGCCCGAGCAACTGGCGGATCTGGACAAGAAAACCATCAAACCGGTGTTCACCACTGATTTCGTCCGCGAAAAAGCGGAAATCGCCTGGGGCCGTGGCAAGTCCAAGGTGGTGATCGAGGCAGCGCTGGACCTGGGCAAGGTGGTCGCCGGCAAGCAGCAGGAAGAAATCTGCGAGCTGGAACTGGAATTGCGCGAAGGTGATCCTGCCGCGTTGCTGGAACTGGCCGCAGAACTGGCCGAGAAACTGCCGCTGATGCCCTGTGATATCAGCAAGGCCGAACGTGGCTATCGTCTGTTCGACGCCAGCAGCTACTCCATCAAATTGCCAACGCCCGAGCTGCATGGCGAACTCTCGGTAGACGACGCGTTCAGCGCCATCGCCCGGTTCCTGCTCGGCAGCAGCCAGCGTCTGGCCGAGCAATACCGTTTCAACGGTCACTGGAGCCTGTTGCAGGAGTGGGTCGAAGTGCTCGCTGAACTGCGCGCGCTGGCCGGCAGCCTCGGTCAAGCCGCTCCGCGTGCCACGACCCATGACCTGCGTGCCGCGCTGGACGCCTTGCTGGAAGACTGGCGCACGCTGGTGCTCGCCGGCCAGGAAGATGGCGATGTACGCGCCGCTGCCCATGAGCAGTTCATCGAAGAGCTGCAGGACACCCGTTGGGGCCTGTTCTCGCTGACCACGTCGCGCTGGTTGATGGCGCGCAGCTGGACGGTCGAGCGCAACAACCGTGGCAATCGTCAGGGCCACGCAATGCTCAGCAGTTGGGTGCCGCGTTTCCTCGGTGATGAGGCGACCGCGCTGAACCTGCCGCGCTATCAGCAGCAGCCGGAAGATCTGGCCGAGCAGTTGCCACGCATCGAGCGCATTCAGGTGTGGCTGCATTACGCCCGCCAGGCCCTCGACCTGCCTGAGCTGGATCGCTTGTACGGCGAGCTGAACAAGCTCGAACAACTGGCGCATCTGGACATCACCGATGAAATCCTCGATGCCCGCGTCCAGCAAACCATCACCGTCCTGCAAAGCCGGGCGTGGAAGACATTGTTGAAATTGTAAGACGCCGTATGGATGGGACGGCTGGCGCGGTTGGCAGACCGGCTGACGCTGTTTCGTAGGACCGGCTTCAGCCGGGAAGAGGCCAGTGGCCGCCCCTCAATTTTTGTGGTGTGCCTACCTACGCTTTCCCGGCTGAAGCCGGTCCCACTAAATGCACGCAGCGCGGGATTGGCACCCTATCTGTTGATCGGCAAGCTCGTCGTTGATTTGATTTCCGACAGCGCCACTGTCGAATTCACTTCCTGAATCCCGGGCACCAGCGAGAGCTTTTCGAAGAAGAATCGCTCGTACGCTTCGATGTCCGGCGTGACGATGCGCAGCAAAAAGTCTACCGACCCCATCAGCACATAACACTCCAGCACTTCGGGAAAGCCACGGATCGCTTCGGTGAATTCGGTGAAATTGGAGCGACCGTGGGCGTTGAGTTTTACCTCGGCAAATATCTGCGTGTTCAGGCCGATTTTCTTGCGATCCAGCAGTGTCACCTGCCGCCGAATCACGCCTTCATCCTTGAGCCTCTGAATGCGCCGCCAGCAAGGCGACTGCGACAGGCCGACCTGCTCGGCGATCTGCGCGCTGGACAGCGACGCATCCTCCTGCAGGAGCGCCAGAATCTTCCGATCGTAGGCATCCAGCTCAATCCGCATAATCAATTCCCGAAATAAGATTGCTGAACATAGACAATTCTCGATGAGACTAATACAGCCCGTCTTCGACCAGTAATTTCTTTTTCAGCGTGTAAAACTTTCTGCCATTCAACGCCATTGCAACGACGAGATTGTCAGGAGGTATCCCATGCCACATTTCGAAACCGTCAGCCCTGCTCCGTTTCGCCACGACGTCTGGTCGGTCAGCAACGCTCACGGCCTGTCGCGATACCAAATCCTTGCCGAAGCGGAAGCTGACGTACTCTGCCGGCTGCTCAACCTGTTCGCGATGCAGTACCTGATTCCCCAACAGGTCAGCGTGCTGCAGCAGGAAGGCATGCTGATGGTGAGCGTTGAGGTGAGTGGCATGACGTGGCACCGCGCTCAGGTGATTGGTGAAAAAATGCGCAACCTCGTCAGCGTTTGCTCGGTCGAACTTGAACCCATGGGCGATTTGCACGTCGTAACCGAGGCCGTCTCACTCGCCGCCAGTTGAGTGCTCCGAAAATATTGGCAACGCTTCGCTACCGGCAGGGCGCAACAACTGGCACGCTTGGGACTACTCTTGCTCAACACCGAAGTAAGCCGTCTCGTACCAAGGAGCCCGCATGTCCGTCCTCGCCTCATCATCTCAGGACCGCTGGCTGGATCTGAACGAAGTACTGCGTGACCTCGTCGCCCAGGGATACCTCGATCAGGACAACGCCGAATATGCGCTCACGCTGCGCCGAGCCGCGCAGAATCTCCACGCCCACCCGCTCGAACTCATCGCCACCCAGCAGTTCGACAACCACAAGCGGCCCGGCAAGAAACTCGACCTCGAAACCCTGACCGCCTGGCTGGCTGAGCAAGCCGGCCAGCCGTACCTGCGCATCGACCCTCTGAAGATCAACGTCGCCGCCGTGACCCCGTTGATGTCCTACGCCTTTGCCCAGCGCCACAAGATTCTCGCGGTGGACGTTGATCGCGATGCGGTGACCATCGCCAGCGCGCAGCCTTACGTGAGTGCGTGGGAAGCCGACCTGACCCACGTACTGAAGATGCCGATCAAGCGCGTCGTCGCCAATCCTGTCGACGTGCAGAAACTGGCCGTCGAGTTTTATCGGCTGGCGAAATCGGTCAGCGGCGCAAGCGCCAGCGATCAGAAAATCAGCAACATGGGCAACTTCGAACAGTTGCTCAAGCTCGGCGCCAGCGATCAGGAGCCGGACGCCAACGACGCGCACATCGTCAATATCGTCGACTGGCTGTTCCAGTACGCGTACCAGCAGCGGGCGAGCGATATTCACATCGAGCCCCGCCGTGAAGCCGGTACCGTCCGTTTCCGCATCGACGGCGTGCTGCACAACGTGTATCAATTCCCGCCGCAAGTGGCGATGGCTGTCACCAGCCGTCTGAAAAGCCTGGGCCGGATGAACGTGGCCGAGAAGCGCAAGCCGCAGGACGGCCGGGTGAAGACCAAGACGCCTGACGGTGGCGAAGTGGAGCTGCGGTTGTCGACGCTGCCCACTGCCTTCGGCGAAAAAATGGTCATGCGGATTTTTGACCCGGAGGTGCTGCTCAAGGACTTCGACCAGCTCGGATTCTCCGGCGATGACCTGCGTCGCTGGGAGGGCATGACCCGGCAGCCCAACGGCATCATTCTGGTGACCGGCCCGACCGGTTCCGGCAAGACCACCACGCTGTACACGACCCTGAAGATGCTGGCGACCTCGGAAGTGAACCTCTGCACCATCGAGGACCCGATCGAGATGGTGGAGCCGGCGTTCAACCAGATGCAGGTGCAGCACAACATCGACCTGACCTTTGCCAGCGGCGTCCGCGCGCTGATGCGGCAAGACCCGGACATCATCATGATCGGCGAGATTCGCGACCTGGAAACCGCAGAAATGGCGATTCAGGCGGCGTTGACCGGTCACTTGGTGCTGTCGACGCTGCACACCAACGACGCGCCCAGCGCCATCAGCCGTCTGCTGGAGCTGGGCGTCCCGCATTATCTGCTCAAGGCGACGATCCTCGGCGTGATGGCGCAACGTCTGGTACGGACGTTGTGCCCGCACTGCAAGGCGCCGATCGAAATGGATGAGGTCGACTGGCAAACCCTGACGCGGCCTTGGCAGGCGCCCGTGCCAAGCGGCGCGCACCGGGCAGTGGGTTGCGCGGAATGCCGTGACACGGGTTATCGCGGGCGTGCGGGGGTGTACGAGATCATGCTGATGTCCGACGCTGTGAAGTCGCTGATCACGGCGGACCTGGACCTGACGGCGTTGCGTCGCCAGGGCTTCAAGGACGGCATGCGCAGCCTGCGGTTGTCCGGTGCGCAAAAGGTCGCGGCGGGGCTGACGACGGTTGAAGAGGTGCTACGCGTGACACCGCAGAGCGAGCAGCGTTAGTTACTGGTCCGGCACCCCGAAATCCAGCACGACTTTCATCGCTTGCTGCTTGTCCCCAGCCAGCTCGAACGCCTGGACCGCGTCCTGAAACGCGAGGGTGTGGGAGATCACCGGGGTCACGTCGATCACCTTGCGATTGAGCAAGTCCACCGCCTGGGCGAATTCGGGATGGAAGCGAAAGGTACCGCGCAGGTCGATTTCCTTGCCCACCACCAGGTTCAGCGGAATTGCCACATCGCCACCGAGCCCGACTGTCACCACAACCCCACGCGGTCGCATGCAGGTCAGGCCATCGCGCAGGGCTTGCGCACTGCCGGAGGCCTCGAACATCACGTCGAAATAACCCTTGTCAGCGGTATAGCGCGCCAGTGCTTCGGGCTCGTCGCGCAGATTGTGGGTTTCGCTGGCACCCATGCGGCGCGCGCAGGCCAACGCGCTGTCGCTCAGATCTGCGGCAACAATCTGCAACGCACCCGCCGCGCGCAGGCTGCCGATCAGCAAGTTGCCTATCGGGCCGCAGCCGGTCACCAGGACGCGCTTGCCGAACACGCCGCCGGCGCGCTGGATCGCGTGAAGCCCGACCGACAGGGGCTCGGCCATGGCGCCTTCAGCCAGCGTCGTGGTCGGCGCCAGCACATGGGCCTGGTTCGATTCGATCACCAAGTGCTCCCGGAAGGCGCCCTGAATGTGCGGAAACGGCATCGCGCTCCCGTAAAAACGCATGTTCAGGCAATGGTTGAGCAGGCCTTCGTGACAATATTTGCAGCCTCCGCACGGCCGTGACGGCGACACGGAAATCCGTTGCCCGACGCTGAAAGCGATCTGGGCGTCGCCGACTTCCTCGATGACTGCCGAAATTTCATGGCCGAGGACCATCGGCTCTTTCAGCCGAACGGCACCGAATCCGCCGTGCTGGTAGTAGTGAAGATCCGAGCCGCAGATACCGCCGCGAGCAACGCGAACACGCAACTGGCCGGCATACAACGACAACGCTTCGTTACCGGGCTCGACACGCAGGTCTTTCGCGGCATGGCAGACAATCGCTTGCATGGTCATTCTCCGGATTACAGCGATGCCGTGATGGCACCGTCGACGTAAAGGATGTGGCCGTTGACGAAGCTGGCCGCGTCCGAGGCGAGAAACACCGCCGCGCCCGCCAGCTCCGACACTTCGCCCCAACGACGGCTCGGCGTGCGTTGCACCAGCCAGTCGCTGAATTCGGTGTTGGCCACCAGCGCAGCGTTGAGCTCGGTCTTGAAGTAGCCCGGCCCGATCCCGTTGACGTTGAGACCGAACGGGCCCCAGTCGATCGCCATGCCTTTGGTCAGCATCTTCAGCGCGCCCTTGCTCGCGGTATACGGCGCAATACCCGGTCGGCCCAGCTCGCTCTGCACCGAACAGATGTTGATGATGCGCCCGCGCCCACGGGGGATCATGCAGCGCGCGACGGCCTGACCCACGAAGAAGGCGCTGTCCAGGTTGGTACGCATCAGCTCGTGCCAGTCCGCCTCGGCGAACTCCGCCAGCGGCCCGCGCCGTTGGATGCCGGCGTTGTTGACCAGGATTTCCAGCGGCCCAACGCGTTCTTCGATTTCCTGAACCGCAACGGCGACCGCCTTGCTGTCCGTCACATCAAAACTCTGCGTGTGAACTGCATGCCCCTCCGCGATCAGGGCTTGAGCGGACGATTGCAGCGTCTCGGCGTTGCGGCCGTTGAGCACGACCGTGGCGCCTGCTTCGGCCAGACCCCGGGCAATCGCCAGACCGATGCCTGCGCTGGAGCCGGTGATCAGCGCCACCCTGCCGTCGAGACGAAAACTTTCCAGAACAGCCATGACGCCCTCCTATTGTTTTTGCGGCTTGAATCTCGATGGGCTGCGCCAGCTGTTGTTCCGATCAAACACAGAAGCCGCGCAGATTGCAGTCACCGTACTCTGCCCGATCAACTTCCCACCGTCATTAACCATGACCCTCCGAACGTTGATCAACGCCCGGACGAGACGACTTAGCAGGTCGTTGCGCTATGAAGCCCTGCGCATGGGGAACTAGAACGCGAGATGGCGTATCAAATCGTTTCAGAACAAACCAACATCGGAGTACCCGTCATGCGTCTTAAACTTGCTGTAGCCACGTTAGCTTTGCTTTCCCTGCCGGTCGGTTCAGCAATGGCCGACGGTTTTCTGCGGGACGTACTTTCGTCTGGTGCCACAACCGGTTCCACCTACCTCACCTTCCGGCACCACAAGCTGATCGTCGCTGCACAAGATGACGCTGGCAGCTTCGTCGCCAGCAACGGCGAAATCCGTGGCCCATACCTGGAAGCCGCCATGGATCAGGTGCGCAAGGATAACCCGGCCCTCAAGGCATCGGACATGGACCTGGCGAACGCCATCCTGGCGAAGAACCTGGTTGCCGAGCAATAAGTCAGACCTGTCGAGACGGGTTGGCGGCATAATGCCAATCTCGCTCCCAATAAAAAGCCGCTCACTTGAGCGGCTTTTTTGTGCCTGACCGATGGGCTTATTCGCCGATCAGTGCCTTGTAGCCGGCTGCATCAAGCAGCTTGCCCAGGTCTGCGGCATTGGCTGGCTTGACCTTGAAGATCCACGACGCGTATGGCGCCTCGTTCAATGCCTCTGGGCCATCAGCCAGCGCCTCGTTGACCTCGACGACTTCGCCCGCCACGGGCGAGTAGATGTCAGACGCAGCCTTTACCGACTCGACGACACCGGCCTGATCACCTGGGGCCGCGAAAACCTTACCCACCTCAGGCAGCTCGACGAACACCACGTCACCCAGCGCTTCCTGCGCATGATCGGAAATACCGACAACGATCAGATCACCCTCTTGCTTCGCCCACTCGTGGCTCTCGGCAAAACGCAGTTCGGCGGGAATAGTGCTCATGTTCTTATCCTCTCTACTTCATCAGGTCAGCGGAAAAACCCGCCAGGGATGGCTTTCAAATCAGGGTTATATCAGGGCCTTGCCGTGACGCACGAATGCGGGTCGAACCACTCGAACCGGGTACCACTTGCCCCGGATTTCCACCTCGGCACGGTCAGCGGTGGCCATCGGCACTCGCGCCAGCGCGATCGACTTGCTTAGCGTAGGAGAGAAACTACCACTGGTGATCTCTCCTTCGCCAACTTCCGCTATTCGGACGACCTGATGAGCGCGTAAAACGCCCCGCTCTTCGAGGACCAGCCCTACAAGTCTTGAGGAGATGCCTCGCGCGCGCTCTGCTTCGAGTGCTGCACGCCCGATGAACGTTCGGTCTTCAGGCGTCCACGCCACCGTCCAGGCCATGTTGGAAACCAGCGGCGAAACCTGCTCGTCGATTTCCTGACCGTACAGATTCATGCCCGCTTCCAGCCGCAGCGTATCGCGGGCGCCCAGACCGATAGGCGAGATGCCGGCACCGACCATGTCGTTGAAAAAACTGCAGGCTTCGGTGGCGGGCAGGATGATCTCCAGGCCGTCTTCACCGGTATAACCTGTGCGGGCAATGAACCAGCCGCCTTCCTGCTGGCCTTCGAAGGGTCTGAGGGTGTGGATGAGCGCGGTGCGTTCCTGATTGACCAGTTCGCCGATCTTCTGCCGGGCGTTTGGCCCCTGAATGGCGAGCATGGCCAGCTCCGAGCGATGCCTGACGCGCACGTCGTAGCCGGCAAGGTTGGCGTTCATCCAGGCCAGATCCTTGTCGCCGGTGGCGGCGTTGACCACCAGTCGATAACCCTCGTCGGTCAGGTAGACGATCATGTCGTCGACGATACCGCCGTGGGTGTCGAGCATCGCGCTGTAAAGCGCCTGCCCGGTCTGTTGCAACCTGCCGACGTCGTTGGCCAGCAGATGTTGCAGCCAAGGCTTGGCCTGGCTGCCGGATACATCGAGCACATGCATGTGCGACACGTCGAAAATCCCGCAATCCCGGCGCACCTGATGGTGCTCCTCGACCTGCGATCCGTAGTGCAAGGGCATGTCCCAACCACCAAAATCGACCAGCTTCGCGCCGAGCGCGAGGTGCAGGTCAAAGAGGGGCGTACGCTGTCCCATGGGTTTCTCCTTCCGGGCGTGGCGAAGACGCGGTCACTGGCAATCCCGCAAATCCCCCGTGAATTGGGGTTTGGAGCCGTTGCTAATTTGTGGAATTGTCTGACAGACCGAGTCGATTGCGGCGCATTGTAGCCGCAAGGTTGGGACCCCGCACCTAACCAATCGGCTTAGCCGAACGTCTGATCAAACCGATGACCGGGAGCAGCCCGACCAGTACCAACGTCAGTGCAGGCAGAGCCGCACGCGCCCACTCGCCTTCACTGGTCATTTCGAAGATGCGCACGGCCAGCGTGTCCCAGCCAAACGGGCGCATGAGCAGCGTGGCGGGCATTTCCTTGAGGACGTCGACGAAGACCAGCAGCGCAGCGCTCAACGTGCCGGGTATGAGCAGCGGCAGATAAATCCTGAAAAACAATCGTGGCCCACTGACCCCCAGACTGCGAGCGGCTTCGGGCAATGAAGGGCGAATGCGCGACAGGCTGTTCTCGAGCGGCCCGTAGGCGACCGCAATGAAGCGCACCAGGTACGCAAGCACGAGCGCCCCCAGGCTGCCCAGCAAAAGCGGCCGGCCAGCACCGCCCATCCAGGTGGATAAGGGCACGACCAGTTCCCGGTCGAGATAACTGAACGCCAACATGATCGACACCGCCAGCACAGAGCCGGGCAGCGCGTAGCCGATGTTGGCGAGGCTGACGCCCGAGCGGATGGCGCGAGTGGGGGCGAGACGCCGGGCAAACACGAGAATCATCGCGACGCACACCGTGACCAGCGCAGCGATGCCGCCCAGATAAAGCGTGTGCAGGATCAACCCGGCGTAGCGCTCGTCGAGGTCGAAACGCCCGCGCTGCCAGACCCAGACAATCAACTGCAACAGCGGCACCACGAACGCGCAGGCGAACACCAGTCCACACCATGTGCTGGCGGCGGCGGCTTTGATGCCGTGCAGGTGATACAGCGCCTTGACCCTCGGACGCTCGTTGCTCGGCCGGCTCGCCCCCCGTGCGCGATGCTCGCCGTACAACAGGACCATGACGGCCAGCAGCAGCAGGCTCGCCAGTTGCGCGGCGCTCGACAGGCTAAAGAAGCCGTACCAGGTTTTGTAGATCGCGGTGGTGAAGGTGTCGAAGTTGAACACCGACACCGCGCCGAAATCAGCCAGGGTTTCCATCAACGCCAACGCGACACCGGCACCGATTGCCGGCCTCGCCATGGGCAGTGCCACGCGCCAGAACGCTTGCCACGGCGACTGCCCCAAAATGCGGGCGGCCTCCATCAGGCCTTTGCCCTGGGCGAGAAATGCCGTACGCGCCAACAGGTACACGTAGGGATAAAACACCAGCACCAGCACGATGATCACGCCACCGGTTGACCGCACTCGCGGCAGACGCAGACCGGAACCGAACCACTCGCGCAACAGCGTCTGCACCGGCCCTGCGAAATCCAGCAATCCCACAAAGACAAACGCCAGCACATACGCCGGGATGGCAAACGGCAGCATCAGCGCCCAGTCGAGCCAGCGCCGCCCCGGGAACTCACACAGCGCCGTCAGCCACGCGAGACTCACGCCCAAGACCGTAACGCCCAGCCCGACGCCGAGCACCAGCGTCAGGGTGTTGCCAAGCAACCGTGGCATCTGGGTTTCCCAGAGGTGGGACCAGATCTGCTGATCGACGGTTTGCCAGGAGAACATCAGCACGCTCAACGGCAGAAGCACCAGCGCGGCGATGGTGAAAACCAGGGGGTACCAGCGACGCTGGGGGGAATGGGCCAAAGGGGTTACTCATGGAGGGTTGCGGGTTGCCGAAGCCCTCGGGGGGAGCGACCGGGGTGGCGCTCCACCTTGCTCGCGAAGAGGCCGGCACATCCGCTAGATCTCCAGCGATTGAAATGCCGTCTTCGTGAGCAAGCTCACTCCCACAGGATCTTCACCAAAATGCAAAACCGGCGTTAATCCGGGCTTCTTTTGCGAGAGATCAGTTCCAGCCAGCACGGTCCATCATGCGAATCGCCTCGGCCTGCCGCCGACCGGCCACTTCAACCGGGATTGTGTCCGCCTTGAATGCGCCCCAGCTCGCCACTTCTTCGGACGGTGCGACTTTCGGGTTGGCCGGGAATTCCTGGTTGGTGCCGGCGAATATCGTCTGGGCTTCGGGGCCCGTCATCCATTCCACCAACGCCTTGGCGGCGTCGGCATGGGGCGCGTACTTGGTCAGGCCAATGCCGGAAAGATTGACGTGCACGCCGCGATCCGACTGATTGGGCCAGAACAAGCGCACGGCAAGGTCCGGATTGTCCTTGTGCAAGCGACCGTAGTAGTAAGTATTGACGATGCCGACGTCGCATTGGCCGGCATTGATGGCTTCCAGCACCGCGATGTCATCGGAAAACACGTCGGTCGAGAGGTTGTTCACCCAGCCCCTGAGAATCTTTTCAGACGCCTCGGCGCCGTGGGTTTCGATCAGCGTGGCGGTCAGCGACTGGTTGTAGACCTTCTTGGCGGTACGCAGGCAAAGACGTCCTTCCCACTGTTTGTCGGCCAGCGCTTCGTAGGTGGTGAGTTCTTCAGGTTTGACGCGATCGGTGGAGTAGGCGATGGTCCGCGCGCGCAGGCTCAGGCCGGTCCAACTGTGAGTGGAAGAGCGGTATTGCGGGGGAATATTCGCGTCGATGACCGGCGAAGTGAACGGCTGCAGGATACCCATCTGTTCCGCTTGCCAGAGGTTGCCTGCGTCGACAGTGAGCAGCAGGTCAGCCGTTGCGTTCTGGCCCTCGGCCTTGATGCGCTGCATCAGCGGGGCTTCCTTGTCGGTGATGAACTTGACCTTCACACCGGTCTTGGCGGTGTAGGCATCGAACACCGGTTTGATCAGCTCGTCGATTCGGGAGGAATACACCACCACTTCATCTGCGGCCTGGGCGGTGCTGCCGAGCACGGTTAAAGCCAGGGCAGCCAAAAGACGCTTGCTCGCCTGCATGCAGGTTCTCCTGATTCGAGAGAGGGGAAAAACGAGGCGAAATGGTAGTGAATCGCATCTACCATCTCAACCGAAGTCAGGATTGAGCCGTTACCGGATGTTGCGGAGTGCTGGCGGTGACCCCCCTGAACGCGCGCGGTTTCAGTGGGACCGGCTTTAGCCGGGAAGAGGCCAGCTTCAACGCCATCAGATTCCCGGCGTAGCAAATGGCGCTTTCCCGGCTAAAGCCGGTCCCACAGTGAAGCGCGCGGACAGAAAGCGCTGTGCCGTCAGAGCTTCGCCAACTCGGGGAGGTCCCCGGTCAGCCCCAACGCCTGACGCACGAACAATGCTTTGGCTTCTGCCGAATGATCGACCATCTTCAGCCCGGCATTGCGCAGCAAACGAACCGGCAGCGCATCGGCCTGGAACAGCCGCTCGAAGCCTTCCATCGCCGCCATCAACGCCAGGTTATGCGGCATGCGCCGACGCTCGTAACGGCTCAACACACGCTCATCGGCCAGACGCTCTCCGCGCCCGACCGCACCGCGCAGCACTTCGGCGAGCACCGCCGCGTCGAGAAAGCCCAGGTTGACGCCCTGCCCCGCCAATGGATGGATGGTGTGTGCGGCGTCGCCGATCAGCGCAAGGCCCGGCGCCACATAGCGCTTGGCATGGCGTTGCCGCAGCGGGACGCAAACCCGCGAATCAGCCGAGATCACCTGCCCGAGACAGCCTTCGAACGCATTCTCCAGCTCACGGCAGAAGCGTTCGTCATCGAGCTTCATCAACCGCTCGGATTGCTCCGGTGTCACCGACCAGACGATGGAGCACCAATGCTCACCCTCTCGGTCCAGCGGCAAAAAGGCCAGCGGGCCGTCGTCAGTAAAGCGCTGCCAGGCGGTTTTGCGGTGGGAGTCCGCCGTGCGCACGCTCGTCACAATGGCGTGATGCAGGTAGTCCCATTCCCGCGTCGCGGTGCCCGTCATGCGCCGCACGGTCGAGTTGGCGCCATCGGCCGCGACTACCAGCGGCGCGCGCAATGTGCGGCCGTCGGACAGGGTCAGCAGCCAGTCATCGCCGGAGTGACGCATCTGCTCCAGACGCGCATCGGCCAACAAACCGATGTTGCTGTCATGCAAGCGTTCGACCAGCGCATCCTGCACCACGCGGTTTTCAACGATATGCCCAAGCACTTCGGCGTGAACGCTGGAGGCAGAAAAATGCACCTTGCCCGTGCCGCTGCCATCCCACACGTGCATGTCGCTGTAGGGGCTGACTCGCCGCGCAACGATGCCGTCCCAGACGCCTAGCCGCTCGAGAATGCGCTGACTGGCGATGGACAGCGCGCTGACCCGCGCCTCGAATGGCGCGTCGGCCACGAACGGCTTGACCGTCAGAGGACCACCATCCACCACGAGGATGTTCAGCCCACTGTCGCGCAGCGCCAGTGCAAGCGCGCTCCCCACCATTCCGGCCCCGACAATCAGCAGATCTGCGCGCGTTTCCATGCTTTAAATCGTTCTCGGTTGTGGCGAAGGCCACGAATGAATGGAGTGTTCAGACATCGCTTCGCGTTCCCAGGCCCATGGCCTGACGGGCGAACCAGCTCTTGGCGGACGGCAGCAGATCCAGGCCCAGGAGGCCCAGGTTACGGCCTGCCGTGACGAGGGATTGCTGACTGCTGAACAGCCGGGTGACTTGATCCGAAAAGCCGACGGTCAGTTTTTGATCAACGCGCTGGCGCTCGCGGTAGGCCTGCAGCGTCGACAGCTCGCCCAGCGGCGCTTCGCTGGCGAGCAGTGATTCGGCCAGGGAGGCCGCATCACGCAGCGACAGGTTGAAGCCCTGCCCCGCAATTGGATGAAGACTGTGGGCCGCGTTGCCGAGCACCACCAGATGGGAGCGGATCTGCTCTTCGGCCTCGATCAACGCCAGCGGATAGCTATGCCGCGCACCCACTTGTTTCAGCGCACCCAAACGGTAGCCAAAGACGCCCTGCAGTTCTTCCAGAAAGCGTCGGTCGTCCAGCGCCATCAGCCGTTGAACGTCATTGCCGGTGCGCGTCCAGACCAGTGCGCAGCGGTTGTCCGGAAGCGGCAACAACGCCATGGGGCCATTTTCGGTAAACCGCTCGAAGGCCTCACCACCGTGTGGATCTCCCGGCGTGATGTTGGCAATCAGCGCGCTCTGATCGTACGGCGTGTTCCGCACGGCAATGCCCAACTGCTCGCGCAGGCTGGAGCGGCCGCCGTCGGCCAGCACCGCCAGATCGCAAGTGAGCTGAGTTTCGCCGTTCAGGGTCAGTTGGTAGCCATCGGGCAGCGCCTGCATGTGCGTGACCTCAGCCGGCACCCGCCAACTGATCACGTCCTTGTCCAGCGCCTGCCACAGGCATTGGCCAAGCCAGGCGTTTTCAACCACATAGCCCAGGGCCGGAACGCCTTCCTCCATCGAAGACAGGTGCGCAGCGCCGAACCGGCCTTTGTCGGAAACGTGAATTTTGAGAATCGGCTCGGCGCGGCGGCTGATCTGCTGCCACAGGCCCAGGCGCTCGTAGATCTGCCGCGCGCCGAAAGACAGCGCCGAAGAGCGCGCGTCATAGCTGGGCTGGTACGTGTCGCCAGGCGCAAACGGCTCGATCAGGACAATTTTCCAGCCCCGCGCCTTCGCCCCGGCTTGCAGGGCGAGAGCGAGGCTTGCGCCGACCAGCCCGCCGCCGACGATGGCCAGATTAAAGCGGCTCATGCGGCTTGGGTTCGCGCAGCGGCCATCAGGGCCTCAATGTCGGCAACGGTTTTTGGCACGTCGCCCGTCAGGATTTCACAGCCTTTTTTGGTCACCACGACGTCATCCTCGATTCGCACGCCAATCCCGCGCCACTTTTTGGCAACGGTCTGATTGTCCGGGGACACATAAATGCCGGGCTCGACCGTCAGCGCCATCCCGGCCTCCAGCACGCGCCACTCGCCGCCGACCTTGTATTCGCCGACATCGTGCACGTCCATGCCCAGCCAGTGTCCGGCACGGTGCATGTAGAAAGCTTTGTACGCTTCGGCGGCAATCAGTTCATCCACCGCGCCTCGCAGCAGCCCGAGTTCAACCAAGCCTTCGGTGATAACCCGAACCGTCGCCTCGTGGGCCTGATTCCAGTGATTGCCGGGTTTGATCGCCGCAAACGCCGCTTCCTGGGATTTGAGCACCACCTCGTAAATCGCTTTCTGTTCGGCGGAGAACTTGCCGCTGACCGGGAAGGTACGGGTGATGTCACTGGCGTAGCAGTCGATCTCGCAACCGGCATCGATCAGCACCAGGTCGCCGTCTTTAAGCGGCGCGTCGTTCTCCTGATAGTGCAGGATGCAGGCGTTGCGCCCCGACGCGACGATGGAGCCATAGGCCGGCATCTTGGCGCCGCCCTTGCGGAATTCGTAATCCAGCTCCGCTTCCAGGCTGAACTCGTAGAGCCCGGCGCGACTGGCTTGCATCGCCCGCACGTGGGCTCTGGCCGAGATCTGCGCGGCCTCACGCATGACTTTCACTTCAGCCGCCGATTTATACAGGCGCATGTCGTGCAGCAGGTGATCCAGCGCAACGAATTCTTTCGGCGGCTGCGCACCCAGATGCGCCTTGGAGCGGATGACATTGATCCACTCCATCACATGTCGGTCGAATTCAGGATTGCTGCCCATGGACGAATACACCCGATCGCGACCCTCGATGAGGCCGGGCAGGATGTCGTCGATGTCGGTGATCGGGAAGGCATCGTCGGCGCCATACTCGCGCATCGCGCCGTCCTGACCCGCGCGCAGGCCGTCCCACAACTCGCGCTCGGGATTGCGCTCCCGGCAGAACAGGACGTACTCACCGTACTCGCGGCCGGGGATCAGCACGATCACCGCTTCGGGCTCGGGGAAGCCGCTCAGGTACTGAAAGTCGCTGTCCTGGCGGTACACATGTTCAACGTCCCGGTTCCGAATGGCCACAGCCGCCGCTGGCAGAATGGCGATGCTGTTGGGCTCCATCTGCTCCATCAACGCCTTGCGGCGGCGGGCATATTCGGCTTTCGGGATATGAATCATGGGCAAGTGCGGTACTCCGGGAGGTGCGCTTCGGCCACCGCCGCGCAGGGCGGCATGGCCGAAGCAGCGATGACGCGCTGTCAGTGCAAAGACGGCTTGGCTTCGTCTTCGGCGTCGGTTTTCTGGTTGAACTCGGTGAACAGCAGCAACGGCGCAACGCGCAGGTATTCCATCACTTCCATGTAGTCGCTCTCGCCGTCTTCGGACTCGTCGAGCGCATCGTGGACCTGAGCGATGGCAGCCAGATCTTGCAGCACGTCCCTGGCATCATCGCTCAGCGACTGACCACCGACCCGGGCAAAGCCGCTGAGGAAACCCTGGCACCACTGGGCCATGGCGGCGGTGCGCGTAGCCAGAGGCTCATCATCGCCGGGCAACAGCAACACGACGGTCATGTCGTCGCCGGTCAGTTCGCTTTTGACCATTGCCTGCAGGCCGATCAGGGCCTGGCGCACTTTGTCGTCAGGCTCTGTTTCCAGCAGCAGGTGAGCGTCGGTCAGCCACTCCTCAGCATCAAAGCCTGCGCCGGCGCAACTGCGACCGAGCAAAAGGCCGTGCAACTCGGCAGGCGATACGTGATGACCACTGCTGGTAAGCAGGGTGGCGAAGCCGTTGTACGGGGAATTCTGAATAGGCATGGGCAACTAGGCGCCAGGCGGCGCAATGTCTAGAATGAAGGCCTTGTATCGTAGCACCGGCAGACGCGCCCAAGCTATCAGGCGATGTCCGGGGCGAATCCAGACGCCAGCGCCTGCACCACTCATCTGAAAGTAATCAGTGGAAAACAATGGAAGACAACGACCTGCAAGCGCTGATGGCTCGACTGGAGTTATTGATCAATCGTGTCGAGCAACTAAAAAGTCAAAACGGACTCCTATTAGCTCAGGAAAAATCCTGGCGCGAGGAACGCGCTCAACTCATTGAAAAAAACGAAATCGCCCGGCAAAAGGTCGAGTCCATGATTTCGCGCCTCAAGGCCCTGGAGCAAGACTCATGAGTAATGGCAACAGCATCACCGTGCAAATCCTCGACAAAGAATATTCGATCATCTGCCCGCAAGAGGAGCGCACCAATCTGGTCAGCGCCGCGCGTTATCTGGACGGCAAAATGCGCGAGATCCGCAGCAGCGGCAAAGTCATCGGCGCCGACCGTATTGCGGTGATGGCCGCACTGAACATTACCCATGACCTTCTGCACAAACAGGAACTGCCACCCGCAAACGCCCAGACAAATGGTGCCAATAGCGAGCAGGTTCGCGATTTGCTGGACCGTGTAGACCTGGTCCTTGCCACGGATTCGGATAAAGCACAAGGCTGATTGTTCGGACATGATTCGGTATACTTGCGACCGCTCCCTGGAGTGCTTGCCAGTCGGTCATGTCCCTGAGCCGATACGCACAACCACGGGGGTTGCACGTTGGGGTTGGTGTGCATGTCCGCTCGACGGAAAGCCTTAAAACCTCCTGCAATCTCCACCTTGAACTTTCGGGTTCAAGGGCTACACCGACAGCGGTTCGTCGGGGAGTCTCGAACCTTCTACCCATCGCCAGGCGTCCCGTCTGGCGGTGGGCATCGTGAATCTGCCTGATTACACGACATCACCTTCCAAAGCCTTACGGACCCGCCAGCATGACCTCATCCGGCGCCGCTCCCCTCCCAGATCCTTCAAGCCTCACTCGCCCACAGTTGCGTCGGCTGCTTCGCCATAATCGTCGCGCGCTCAGCCCGGTAGAACACCGACAGGCGGCGCAGGGTGTGTACCGTCAACTTGCGCAAAACCCTCTGTTTCGCCGCGCCCGGCACGTTTCTCTCTATCTTCCGATGGACGGTGAGATCGACCCGCGCCTGCTGCTTCGTGCCGCTCAAAAACGCGGCAAGGCCACCTACCTGCCAGTGCTGAGCGCCTGGCCGCGAACGAAAATGGTGTTCCAGCGCGTGCATCCAGGGGAGAAGTTCAAGCCGAACCGGTTCCGTATCCCGGAGCCGCGCATCAATGCCAAGCGACAGCGCAAGATCTGGACACTGGACCTGGTGTTGATGCCGCTCGTGGGATTCGATCCGCAAGGCGGACGTCTTGGCATGGGGGGCGGCTTTTACGACCGCAGTCTGGCTTATCGCGCGCGTCGTAAAACCTGGCGCAAGCCGGTGCTGCTGGGACTGGCCCATGAGTGTCAGAAAGTCGCGAAGCTGGCGGTCGCCAGTTGGGATGTTCCGTTGGCAGGAACGGTGACGGATAAGCGCTGGTATGTGGCGGGGTGAATTGTCAGCAAGGCGCGCTCCTGAGAGGAAAGCGCGCTGCGAAAGCGGTTTAGCGGCGGGGTAATGGCTGCTGTTGCTGAGTGATTTCAACCGGCGCGTCTGCCTTGGCGGCCCACAGACTTTGCGCGTAACCGGTGGTGACGATTCCCAAGCCGAACAAAATTGCCAAAACCCACAGTACATCCGGCTTGCGTCGCATTCATCGTCCCCTTTGTAACGAATCAGAATCTAAAATCGATAACGTTTAAACAGGCTGCCAGATCGTGCAGCCCTTAAAATGCCGGCATTTTGCGGCAACGTGACGCAACACGCAAATACTGACGCCAGCCGACTGTCGGGTTGTCATCAAAACGTAGGACAACTTTCCCAACACCTGTTCAGGAGCCTTGTAAATGGCCTATTGGCTGATGAAATCCGAGCCCGACGAGCTCTCGATCAGCGGGCTGAAAAAGCTCGGTCAGACACGCTGGGACGGTGTTCGCAACTATCAGGCGCGCAACTTTCTACGCGCGATGGCCGTGGGTGATCAGTTCTTTTTCTACCATTCCAGCTGCCCCGAGCCCGGGATCGCCGGCATTGGAGAAATCGTCAAGGCCGCGTACCCCGATCCCACCGCGCTGGACGAGAAAAGCCACTACTTCGACGCCAAAGCCACCGAGGAGAAAAACCCCTGGAGCGCCCTTGACGTGGCTTTCGTCGAGGCATTTCCGAAGGTGCTGGGACTGGGATTTCTGAAGCAGCAAGCTGCCCTTGAGCAATTGCCACTGGTGCAGAAAGGCAGCCGCTTGTCCGTCATGCCAGTGACGGACGAACAATGGGCCGCCGTACTGGGCCTGCGCTGAGTTCAGAGCGCGGCGTTATTGGGCAATGAAGTTATTGAACAGCAGGTCATCAACGACGGGCTTGCCGGTTTCCTGGGTCAGCACTTGCTGGGTCTGCTTCAGCGCTTCCTGACGCAGTTTTTCCTTGGCATCGACGTTGCCCATGCTGTCGACCGTTTGCTGAGTGAACAACGCCACCAACTGGTTGCGAATCAGCGGCTCGTTCTGCTTCACCAGTTTCTGCGCTTCGGCGCCGGTCACGCGCAAGGCGACGTCGGCCTTGTAGACGTGCAGCTTCGGGCTACCGTCCAGCGCGTAGTTGCCCACGAAAGGTGGCGTCAACGCCACGTAGGAAACCTTGTTCGGATCTTCTTTCTCGCCACCCTCTTCGGCCAGCGCTACAACAGGCATCGACAATGCCATCAACATAACAATCCACGCTTTCACAGTCCGCTCCTCAATCCGTTTTGCCGCATAGCTTACTTCAGCTTATGCACACCTATCAGGCCGGGCCATGCTCATTGACCCCACAACCTCGCTACCTGTACTTATCGGCCATCCCCGAAAAAGGAATAGCCCTCGATGAAAGCCGTGCTGTGTAAAGCCTTCGGTCCCGCTGTAGATCTGGTGCTGGAGGAAATCCCCAGCCCGGAGCCGAAGAAAAACGAGATTCTTCTGGACGTGCACGCTGCCGGGGTCAACTTCCCGGACACGCTGATTATCGGAGGCAAATACCAGTTCAAGCCGCCTTTTCCGTTTTCGCCCGGAGGTGAAGCGTCGGGCGTCGTGACGGCTGTCGGCGAAAAGGTCAGCCATGTTCGTGTCGGTGACCGGGTGATGGCGCTGACCGGCTGGGGCAGCTTCGCCGAACAGATCGCCGTGGCCGGTTACAACGTCCTGCCCATCCCCGAAACGATGGACTTCACCACCGCTGCTGCTTTCAGCATGACGTACGGCACCTCCATGCACGCCCTTAAACAGCGCGCCAATCTGCAGGCAGGCGAAACGCTCCTTGTCCTCGGCGCATCGGGGGGCGTCGGCCTCGCCGCGGTTGAGATCGGCAAAGCCATGGGCGCTCGCGTGATCGCCGCCGCCAGCAGCGCAGACAAGCTTGAGGTCGCCAAAAATGCAGGCGCCGACGAGTTGATCAACTACAGCGAAAGCAATCTGAAGGATGAAATCAAACGCCTCACCAGCGGCAACGGCGTCGATGTGATCTATGACCCTGTGGGCGGTGACCTTTTTGATCAGGCCGTTCGCGGCATCGCCTGGAACGGCCGATTGCTGGTGGTCGGCTTCGCCAGTGGTCGTATTCCCGAACTGCCGGTCAATCTCGCGCTGTTGAAAGGTGCCTCGGTTGTAGGCGTGTTTTGGGGCTCATTTGCCCAACGCCAGCCGCAAGACAATGCGGCGAATTTCCAGCAACTGTTCACCTGGTTCAGCGAGGGCAAGCTGAAGCCGCTGGTGTCGAAGGTTTATCCGCTGGAGCGGGCCGGGGAAGCCATTGAATCGCTGGCGCAGAGAAAAGCGGTGGGCAAAGTCGTGGTTAGCGTCAGGTAGCGTGCATCGGGATCGCCCTGTTCTGAAGAAACGGAGCTGACTTTGCGCAGTTCTCTGCACGGCTCACAGCATCCTCCTCACTTGATCAGGCAACACGTCCTTGTAACGCAGTTCCGGATTCGCCCGGCAGCGCTGAATGACCTCCGGAACTGCATCTGCCAGCGCATCCCCCAGCGCGAACCTGTCCTCGTCGGACAGCTTTCTGTAAGTCGCCACCCTCGCGAGCACGCTGTAGGTGTGCCGGAACACGCTCATCTCCACCTGTTCAAGATCAGACGAGTTCTGCTGGAAGTCTTCGAAGCGTTTGTTGAATTTCGCGCAGGACAGGTGGCGCAGACTCCGATGCAGCCAAGGCACGGCGGCATTTCCTTCACGCGGGTGGACGAAGTAATGCTCCTGACGCAGCGAAATGACTGCCGGACGCTGCTCACTGACGACCCAGGGTTTAACGCGCCACGTTGGCACTACGTTTACCACGGAGAGGGAAAACAGAGGATGCGAGCTGTCCAGCACCTCAGGCTCGGAAACCCGTCCATCATGGTGCGCCTTCAGGTCGTAGACGACCCAGCCGGACACTCCCGATTTTGAAAGCGAATACGGCCAGGCGGGCGCCCTGCGGTAATCAAACTCCACACTGAGCTCATCTGCATGGGCGCCGATACATACCGCGAACATCAGCCATAAAACCCACTTGCTCATCACTGCCATCACCTGCGCGCTTCTCCCGTCTGCCTCCTGCGTCGGTGCAAAAGGCTGGCGCGCATTTTGTGCGCTTGTCTCCGGCGGCAATAGCTAATGACTTCCCAGGGCTGCGTAGGATCGGTCCCAAAATCTACACGCCGCTAAACAACCCGCGACGGCGCCTAATGTGTTCCGTATATTTCACGGCCGATACATACCGAACACGAGTCATTCGGTATCGACTCCCATACGAACTGCGGACCCGTGTTGATGACCGTCACTCTGCTTTTGATCACGTTGTACGCGCTGTCGATCGCGATATTTTGCTTCGCCACCCGGCGACTGCCGATCCTCTCCCGAGACGCGCTTCATCGCGTTTCGTCGCTGGACGGGCTGCGAGGCGTGCTCGCAACCGCAGTCATTGTTCACCACTTCATGGTCAGTTATTACTGGCACGTCAACGGCGTTTGGGAAACCACGGACAGCCGCGTGCTGAACAACATGGGCACGGTGCCGGTGTCGTTGTTTTTCATGATCACCGGTTACCTGTTTACCGCGAAGATCTACCGAAGCGAGCCAAAATGGCGTCAGATTCTGTCGTCACGGGTACGACGAATCTTCCCGATGTACCTCTTCAGCGTCGCGCTGATTACGGCCATCGCGCTGTACCAGTCCGCAGGCATCAGTGCGCCGGTCATGGACACGATCAAGGCGCTCGGGCGATGGGTGATTTTCATCGGCAGCCCCCTCAGTGGTTTTCCGGACACCGTGCGTATCAACGCCTCGGTGCAGTGGACGCTGCTCTATGAAGCGGTCTTCTACCTGTCGCTGCCGGTGCTGTATTGCCTGCTTCGACGCAAGCTCCCCGGCATGGCCGTCGTGGTCGCGCTGATTGCGCTGGCGTGCCTGTGGGGCGAGTACCACCATCACTTTCACAACCGGTTCATCAAACTGTTTGCTGTCGGCATCGCGGTGGCGGTCTTTGAAGACCGGATGCGCCAGTGGAAAATCGACTTCACGGGCGTACGCTGCACGTTGGTAGCGGTCGCGATACTGCTGATCTGCTTGAAGCTCAAATCGTATTCAACGCTGCAAATGCTGATCCTCGGCATTCCATTTGCGCTGTTCGTACTCGGCAACAGCTTGCACGGGGTGCTAGAGATTCGAGGGTTGAAGATTCTGGGCGAAGCGAGCTTCAGCATTTACCTGCTGCACGGCATCGTCATCTACAGCGTGTTCAGCCTGCTGGGCGCGTACGACTTCGCAATGCCGGACCCGCTCAGCTACGCGCTGTACTTACCGTTGATCATCCTGCTGACCAGCAGCATCAGCGTCGCAACGTACTGGTGCATCGAGCACCCGTTCCTGCGCAAGGCATCGCCGAGCACCAAAGCAATCCTGCCGAAAGCTTAAGACTCGGTAACGGGTGACCGATGCGGGCTAGCCGGGGGCGGACTGAACACCTCGTTCGCCCAACTGGCCATGCTGTACCGCTGCACGACTTCTTCGGGCGGGTCCACGTATTCCCCGTTAATGAACGCGTCAGGGATCACGGGGTGATCGCTATCGATGATCAAAATGTTGCGCGGATCGTAGAAGTCGTAATACGCCACCGATGGATTGTTGGTGATCATTTTCTTGCGGTAGAGCAGCGCCTCAAAAAAACGGAAGCTCAAACCCGCGTGGCCCGGCCGGACGATGTCGATCAGGATTTCCGAACGCCTGACGTATTCGGCCGTTTCATCGATGTCCATGCGCTGGCGGAAGAAGGTCAGTAATGGACTGGCTCCGGGCACTGGTTTGCTCTGCACCAGGAATTTGCAGGTGCTGGTGTAGCCCAGCTGTTCAAACGCTTGAGCCACCCGGCCAAGCACATCAACGCGGTGCTTGCCGCCCATCACGACGAACGCCTTGAAGTCGGACGTCGTTTTGAAATCGGCGTGCTCTTCGTAGATGTAGTTGTAGAGCTTGCGCAGCTGATACTCGTGGGCATCGGCACTGTCGAAGGTGTAGACCTTGTCAAAGGTCGCCAGTTGATCGAGCGGCATGGACAGCCGTGCGATTCCGTCTGACAGATACGCAATGGTCAGCTGCGCGGCGGACTGTGCCTGCAGGACCAGCCCCTGATCCAGCTGACTCGGGTTCACCACCAGCAATGCGTCGACATCCCCTGCTGCCCGGATCGTAGCGTTGGCACGCCGAATGATCAGGTACTTTTTTAGCCATCGCCGCATCTTTCCCGGAAGCCAGGACAGCTCCTTCCCGCCTTGGGTCAGGTCAATGAACACCACGTCGTTCGACTTGCCGAGAAAGTGGCTGAGCCGGCCAAGGTATCCGCCGACATCGCGGCACAGAATGATGATCTTTTGATTCCGAATCCCAAGCGGGGGTGACTGCATGTCGGTTTGCCAATCGTGAGCCCATGAGCGCGCACTTTACCTGTCCCACGCATCGAAACCCACCTGCATGCAGCACTGCACAAACGCAATGTTCGCAAAAGAATTCCCTCCCGCCCCCGCATTTACGCCCTTTTTATCCGATGAGAAGCCTTCCTATTTTCTGTAACGAAAATGTAATATTCGGATTCGCATAACAAGAAAATAAATGGAGTGTCCCGATGTTTGCCTTTTTCCGTCCTGCCGCGCATCAGGCTCCGCTGCCTGCGGAGCGTGTCGACTCCACCTACCGCCGCCTTCGCTGGCAGATTTTCGCCGGCATCTTCTTCGGCTACGCCGGCTACTATTTGCTGCGCAAGAACTTCTCGCTGGCCATGCCCTACCTGATCGATGAGGGATATACCCGCGGTCAACTGGGGCTGGCGATCTCGGCGATCGCCATTGCGTACGGCCTTTCGAAGTTCCTCATGGGGCTGGTGTCGGATCGCTCCAACCCGCGTTACTTCCTGCCTTTCGGATTGGTGATTTCCGCGCTGGTGATGTTCGTGTTCGGATTCGCACCCTGGGCGACGTCCAGCGTGACGATCATGTTCATTCTGCTGTTCATCAACGGATGGGCCCAGGGCATGGGCTGGCCGCCGAGCGGACGCACGATGGTGCACTGGTGGTCGCAGAAGGAACGTGGCGGCGTCGTGTCGGTGTGGAACGTGGCGCACAACGTCGGCGGCGGCTTGATCGGCCCGCTTTTCCTGCTCGGACTCGGCTGGACCAACGACTGGCACGCCGCATTTTATGTGCCTGCGGCGGTTGCCCTGTTTGTCGCTCTCTTCGCCTTCGTCACCATGCGTGATACCCCGCAGTCCGTGGGCTTGCCGCCGGTCGAGGAATACAAGAACGACTACCCGGAAGGCTACGACGCGAGCCACGAAGAGGAATTCACCGCCAAAGAGATCTTCGTCAAATACGTCCTGCGCAACAAAATGCTCTGGTACATAGCGCTGGCCAACGTGTTCGTTTACCTGCTGCGTTACGGCGTGCTGGACTGGGCGCCAACGTACTTGAAAGAAGCCAAGCACTTCGACGTCGACAAAACGTCGTGGGCCTACTTCTTCTATGAGTGGGCAGGTATTCCGGGCACGTTGCTGTGCGGCTGGATGTCCGACAAGATCTTCCGTGGCAACCGTGGCCTGACCGGCATCGTATTCATGGCAATGGTGACCGTTGCGACGCTGGTCTACTGGCTCAATCCACCCGGCAACCCCACCGTCGACATGATTGCGCTGGTCTCGATCGGCTTTCTGATCTACGGCCCGGTCATGCTGGTCGGCTTGCAGGCCCTTGAGGTGGCACCGAAGAAAGCAGCCGGCACGGCAGCGGGATTCACTGGCCTGTTCGGGTATCTCGGTGGTTCGGTCGCCGCCAGCGCCCTGATGGGCTACACAGTGGACCACTTCGGCTGGGACGGCGGCTTCGTGCTGCTGGTGTCCGCTTGCATCCTCGCCATAGCGTTCCTGGTGCCGACGCTGCGCCATACGCGGGTGGCGAGCCAGTCGCGAGAGGAGAAGGCTTAAGTCTCAAACGGAAAAGGCTTGGTCAGTGCGTTGATCAAGCCACGTCTGTTCAAGGGTATTGCTGGCGAGCGTGAAGGACGCTCAGTATCTCGATACGATCCGTTAGTCGGTAAATAACCACGTAATTCGGATGGACAATGATTTCGCGGGTATTGAGCACCCGACCTCAGGGGTAGAGGTAAGGATGCTCGGGCAGTGCTGAAGTAGCTCTCTCAATTTCAGCATAAAGCTCTTCCGCCGCTTGTGGATTTCGCTCATCAATATACTCAAGTATCTCCCACAGATCGGCGACTGCCTCCGGGCGCCAATCAACGATCATCGCTACGCTTGTCGCGCTTGGCGGCCAGTCTCGCTTTCAGTTTTGCCATGACTTCATCATGCGGGACGTTAGGTCGTGGGTCATCTACCGAAGCCTGCACCTTGGCACGGAGCCAAGCGTCGTAGCGCGCAGCCTGCTCTTCTGATTCGAACTCCGACACAAGCGGAGAAAGCCGAGCACTCATGATTAACTCCTCAATCGGTTTCGATGCAGCCTAGCGTCTTGCGCGCAAGCCTGACCGGAAGATCGTGACCAAATGCTATATCGCCAACAACACCGGCTTACACCGCTTGAACCGCGCCTCCAGGCTCAGGTCCGGCATGGCGTGGGTGCGCAGTGCGTGGATGGTTTGTTCGACGTATTCCCACGTGGTCCCGTATCGCCCGCTGGCATTGGCCAGCACTTGGGTGAGCACGCTGTCGGGCAGGTTGCCGGCGTAACTGGGCAAATGCCGCTCCAGCACAAATCCCAAAGCCTGCACCTTGGTGCCGTCTTCAAGTCGGCAGTTGAGCCAGTGTGGGCGGTAGGACGGGAACGGCATTTCTCTCTGCCACAACGCCAGCAGCGATTCGTCGATATTGTCTTCGGGCAATCGGTACGCGAATCCGCTGCAGGAGCCGCCTCGATCCAGACCGAAGACCAGCCCCGGCTGCTCGGGGGTGCCGCGATGTTCATGGGACCAGAGATAGAGGCCGCGATGATAACCGTGGACCCGACCGCGCTGACGCTCGACGGCGCTGCACTCGGGCCGCCAGATCAATGATCCGTACGCGAACAACCAGATCGGGCCGCCCTGGTGACGGCTCATCGTGGCGTGGATGGAGGCAAGCAGCTGTTCTCGGGTGAGCTTCGGCCCAAGATCGATGACCGGCGGGTAGGACAACCCCAGGCCGTCATGGACAGCTCCCGCCAGGATATTGATTTGATTCCCCATCTGGTTCCCCCCACCGGCAAGGCTGACGCCGGTGCAACGCTGAACACTCATGAAACGGGTCTGGCAACAACGAATGAACAATCAGACGGCATCGCAGGCAGTGTGACGTTGTGACTCGGCCACCGGCGCATGGGTCACGCCGGAAAAACCGATATCTGACAAACAGCCATGCAATACGCTGTCCACATACAGCTCGGCGAGTGGCTGCGCTTCAGGGCCTCGGCGCGTAAGCGAAAACATCGGCACGCATCTGATGCGCATCCATGCCAGCCAGCACCAGCGCATCAAGGGTCGAATAGACCATCGCCGGTGAACCGCTGGCGTACACATAAAGCGACTTCAGATCGCTGAAGTCCTCGCAGACCGCCTCGTGCAGCATGCCGCAGCGCCCTTCCCAACCGCACAGATCACTGACGACCTTGTGCAGGAAAAGGTTGGGCAGCGTCTGCCATTCATCCCAATGCCTGAGCTGATAGTAATCTTCCGGACGGCGCATTCCCCAATACACATGCACCGGATACGGAAAGCCTTTTGAGCGGCAATGCTCGATCAGGCTGTGCATCTGCCCCATACCGGTGCCTGCCGCGATCAATACCAGCGGGCCATCGGGCAGTTCGCCCAGGTGAGTATCACCGAAGGGCAGGTCAATTCGCGCCATGCCATCGCGCTGCAACTGCTTGATCAGATTTTGCGCACTGGCCTCGCGGGCGAGCACGTGAAATTCCAGATCTCGCCCGCTCTCCGGCGCCGAGGCCATGGAAAATGCCGATTTCTCGCCGTCGTCTCGATGGATCATCAGGTACTGACCAGCGTGATAACGCGGCGGTTTGCCCGCAGGCGCACGGAGCATCACGCGCCAGACATCGCCGCCGACTTCCACACATTCGCTGACCTGGCAGGCGAACGTGCGCACCGGCAACTCGCCGAGCGCCAGCACACTGTCCCACAGCACGACGCAGTCTTCCTGCGGCACCGCCAGGCACGTATAGATTTCGCCGTGGTTGCGGATTTCTCCGGCCTGCTCGACGCTGCCTTCAACCAGCAGCGCGGAACAGATGTGGCAATTACCGTTGCGACAGCTCTGAGGGCATTCGTAGCCCAGGCGCTGAGCGGCGTCGAGGATCCGCTCGCCCGGCAATGTCTCGATGACTGCGCCCGATGGCTGCAAGGTTACACGCATCAATCAATTCCCAGCTGAGTCCAGATTTCATCGATCCGGCGGGTCACCGCTTCGTCCTTGACGATAGCGCGACCCCATTCCCGGGTGGTTTCGCCCGGCCATTTATGCGTGGCATCGAGCCCCATTTTCGAACCCAGGCCGGAGACCGGCGAGGCGAAATCGAGGTAGTCGATTGGCGTGTTGTCGATCATCACCGTGTCGCGCTTGGGGTCCATGCGCGTGGTGATCGCCCAGATGACGTCATTCCAGTCACGGGCATTGATGTCGTCGTCGGTGACGATAACGAACTTGGTGTACATGAACTGTCGCAGAAACGACCAGACGCCCAACATCACGCGCTTGGCATGGCCGGGATACTGTTTCTTGATCGTCACAATCGCCATGCGGTACGAGCAACCCTCGGGCGGCAGGTAGAAGTCGACGATCTCGGGGAACTGCTTCTGCAGAATCGGCACGAACACTTCATTCAGCGCAACGCCCAGAATTGCGGGCTCGTCAGGCGGCCGACCCGTGTAGGTGCTGTGGTAAATCGGCTTGATGCGGTGGGTGATGCGCTCGACCGTGAAGACCGGGAAGCTGTCGACCTCGTTGTAGTAGCCGGTGTGGTCGCCGTACGGACCCTCATCGGCCATTTCGCCGGGATGAATCACGCCTTCGAGGACAATCTCCGCACTGGCCGGGACCTGGAGGTCGTTGCCACGGCACTTGATCAATTCGGTACGGTTGCCACGCAGCAGGCCGGCGAATGCGTATTCGGACAGGCTGTCAGGCACTGGCGTCACGGCGCCGAGGATGGTAGCGGGATCTGCGCCCAAGGCCACCGAGACCGGGAATGGTTGACCCGGGTGTTTGTCGCACCAGTCCTTGAAATCCAGCGCGCCGCCGCGGTGGCTAAGCCAGCGCATGATCACCTTGTTGCGGCCGATCACCTGCTGGCGGTAGATGCCCAGATTCTGCCGTTCCTTGTTAGGCCCGCGAGTGACCGTCAGGCCCCATGTGATCAGCGGGCCCACATCGCCGGGCCAGCAGGTCTGTACCGGCAGCATGCCGAGGTCGACGTCGTCGCCTTCGATCACGATCTCCTGACACGGGGCGTCCTTGACGACTTTCGGCGCCATGGCGATGACTTTTCTGAAGATGGGCAGCTTGGACCAGGCGTCTTTCAGGCCCTTGGGCGGCTCGGGCTCCTTGAGAAACGCCAGCAGCTTGCCAATTTCCCGCAGCTCGGACACCGATTCGGCGCCCATGCCCATGGCCACCCGCTCAGGCGTGCCAAACAGATTGCCGAGCACCGGAATGTCGAAACCCGTCGGCTTTTCGAACAGCAGCGCTGGCCCCTTGGCGCGCAGGGTCCGGTCGCAGATTTCGGTCATTTCCAGTACAGGGGAAATAGGCACCTGAATGCGTTTCAACTCTCCGCGCTGCTCAAGCTGCTGCACGAAATCCCGTAGATCCTTGAATTTCATTAACCCGGCCACTCACCAAATAGATGCACATCCTACCTGCTCTGACCGCAGACGGCAGCCTGTGTCCAACTCAAATGCGCGGTGTTGCGCGGAATACCGGCGTGAACAGCGGCTGCATCTTCTCGCCGCCCAGATCCGACAGGTGATCCTCGTCCTTGTACAGCGAACGCCCGTCAACTTCGGCACGGCACAGGCCGCCCTCACACATCAGCGGTTTCGGGTCAATCAGGTGAACGCCCGCATCCGCTTGGCTGAGGGTGGCGAACAGCTGATTGATGAACGCCTGTCGCGCATCAAGCTCCGTCGCCGGCCGCCCAACCTCTGCCGCCGAACGCCCGACCCGCGCCAGGCTGCTCAATCTCTCGATGGTGCCCTTGCGCTGCTGCGGCACTTCCTTGAACAACCAGACCTGGGCGCCGGCTGCACGCAATTCGGCGATCTGCGCTTTCAACGCATCGGCAAAATACGCTTCGTTTTGAGCAATGGATTCCCGTTTCAGCAGCACGTTGCTCTTGTTGCCGTCTTCCAGCCCGTAGATGTACAGGCTCCAGCGCGCGGCCAAGGTGACATCGGGAATTTGCTGCATTCGAACGCGCTCGACGTTCAGCGCATTGAAATCCTGACAGCGCTTACTGGTTGCGGTGCTGACAAGGGGCGGGCATCCACTCATGCTCGCCAGCCAGACAGGCATGTGCGCTTGCTCGGCCGCGATCCTGACGCCAGGCCACAAAGCCGCTGCATGACTGTCGCCCCAGATGAGATGGGACGGCGCGGCGTCGGCATTGCCACCCGCTCGACAGAGCTTGTCCAGACCCTTGCTGTGCTTTGATCCGAGCAGGAAACAGTCCATCTGACCGGCGTTCCATTCCTGAGACAGCGCATAGGCACGCGCCTGACCCGACATCCGTTGCGGCACGCCATCACTGGAGCGCACCGCCTGTCCTACCAGCGCCAGCACGGCCAGGGTCAGCAGGCCGCCAATCAGCACCGGCTTGCGGCCGGCCAGTAAGCGGCGCTCACGGAACGGGAGCTCGACGAAGCGCCAGCTCAGCCAGGCCAGCGCGCCGGCCAGAAGAATCCAGCCGACCGCTTCCAGGTCGGAAATGCCGTCGGCGGAAATCGCATTGGCGTAGACATGGATAGGCCAATGCCACAGGTACAGCGAGTAGGAGATGAGACCGATCGCCACCAGCGGTTTGATGCTCAGCAAACGCCCGACCCATGACGCGGGATGACCGTTGGCCCAGATCATCGCAGTCGTGCCCAGCACCGGCAGCAGCGCCGCCCAGCCGGGGAATTGAGTGGTTTTGTCAAAGCTCAGCATCGCCAGTACGACCGCCGCAAAGCCGCTCAGGCTGATCGTCTGGTACACCCAGCTCGGCAGCGGGCGTTTAGGCGCAGGCGCGACGGCCAGCATCGCACCGCACAGCAGCTCCCATGCACGCATCGGCAGCAGAAAGAACGCGGCCTCGGGCTTGTGCTTGATCGCCCAGATGTTCAGCCCGAACGACAGCACCAGCAGGCCGAGCAGCAACCAGCGCCAGTGCCGCACGTACCGCGTCGCCAGCACCATCAGCAGCGGGAAGAAAATGTAGTACTGCTCCTCCACCGCCAGCGACCAGGTGTGAAGCAGCGGTTTGAAATCTGACGCGGAATCGAAGTAGCCGTCCTGCCGCATGAACAGCAGGTTGGACATGAATATCGACTGATACCGCACTTCCCGGCCCAGCTCGGCGTAGTCCTTGGGGGTCAGCAATATCCAGCCGAACGCCAACGTGGCCAGCACGACAACGGTTACGGCGGGGACGATACGCCGCGCGCGACGGGCCCAGAAATCAACGAAGCTGAATCGCCCAGCGCTGATCTCACGGAAAATGATGGACGTGATCAGGTACCCGGAGATGACGAAGAACACATCGACGCCGACGAAGCCGCCGCTCAGTCCAAGACCGAAGTGAAACAACAGCACCGGGACCACGGCCAGGGCCCGCAGCCCATCGATATCACGGCGATTGCCAAACGTGTGCATGACGCTCCTTGTCTACGGGAGAGGTCTACGGAAAAGGGCAAAAAAAATGGTGTCCGGAAGGACACCATTTTTCTACGGTCGGTTCAGCGCAGGGTGTTACTTGCGCTTCATCGACAGGAAGAACTCATCGTTGGTCTTGGTCTGTTTCAGCTTGTCGATCAAGAACTCGATGGCGGCGACTTCATCCATAGGATGCAGCAGCTTGCGCAGGATCCACATGCGCTGCAACTCGTCGTCGGCCGTCAGCAACTCTTCGCGGCGTGTGCCGGAACGGTTGATGTTGATGGCCGGGAAGACGCGTTTCTCTGCGATCTTGCGATCCAGAGGCAGCTCCATGTTGCCGGTACCCTTGAATTCTTCGTAGATCACTTCATCCATCTTCGAGCCGGTTTCAACCAGCGCGGTGGCGATGATGGTCAGCGAGCCGCCTTCTTCGATGTTACGTGCCGCACCGAAGAAACGCTTTGGCTTCTCGAGGGCGTGCGCATCGACACCACCGGTCAGGACCTTGCCGGAGCTCGGAATGACGGTGTTGTAGGCGCGAGCCAGACGGGTGATGGAGTCAAGCAGGATGACCACGTCTTTCTTGTGCTCGACCAGGCGCTTGGCCTTTTCGATCACCATTTCGGCGACCTGCACGTGACGGGTCGGTGGCTCATCAAAAGTGGAAGCAACCACTTCGCCGCGCACGGTGCGCTGCATTTCGGTTACTTCTTCAGGACGCTCATCGATCAGCAGAACGATCAGATGGACTTCAGGGTTGTTACGCGTGATGTTCGACGCGATGTTCTGCAGCATGATGGTCTTGCCCGCCTTTGGCGGAGCAACGATCAGGCCGCGCTGGCCTTTACCGATCGGGGCACACAGATCGATAACGCGACCGGTGAGGTCTTCGGTGGAACCGTTACCGGCTTCCATCTTCATGCGAATGGTCGGGAACAGCGGCGTCAGGTTTTCGAACAGAATCTTGTTCTTCGCGTTTTCTGGACGGTCGAAGTTGATGGTGTCGACCTTGAGCAGTGCGAAGTAACGCTCGCCTTCCTTTGGCGGACGGATCTTGCCGACAATGGTGTCGCCCGTGCGCAGGTTGAAGCGGCGGATCTGGCTCGGCGAGACGTAAATGTCGTCTGGGCCGGCGAGGTAGGAGGCGTCTGCAGAACGAAGGAAGCCGAAGCCATCCTGGAGGATCTCCAGCACGCCGTCACCCGAGATTTCCTCGCCGCTCTTCGCGTGCTTCTTCAGCAGGGAGAAAATCACGTCCTGCTTGCGCGAACGGGCCATATTTTCTATGCCCATCTGTTCGGCCATTTCGAGCAGATCGGTAATAGGCTTTTGCTTGAGTTCAGTCAGGTTCATATAGGAATGACGTAATCATGTATGGAGGGGGAAATTAAGCTTTTGGCTTAATGAGGCCGCGCCGCAGAGAAGGCGACAGGATCGCGTGCAAATCGAAAGGAGACGGTCGGCGACGGCTAGCAGGGGGCAACGGAGAAGCCGTTGCGGGGCCGAATGTACCACTTGATTTTCTAAGCGTCTAGTACGACGCCAGAAAAAAACCCCGCGATTTGCGGGGCTTTAACGTCATCAGATATTGGCGTCGAGGAACGCTTGCAGCTGGGACTTGGACAGTGCGCCGACCTTGGTCGCGGCGACTTCGCCGTCCTTGAACAGCATCAGAGTCGGAATACCACGGACGCCGTGCTTGGCCGGTGTTTCCTGGTTGTCGTCGATGTTCAGCTTGGCAATGGTCAGCTTGCCATCGTAATGAGTAGCGATGTCATCCAGAACCGGGGCAATCATCTTGCACGGGCCACACCATTCAGCCCAGTAATCGACCAGTACAGGGCCGCTGGCCTTCAGGACATCGGCTTCGAAGCTCGCATCGCTGACATGCTTGATCAGGTCGTTACTCATGAGATTTCTCCGAGGTCATAGGCAAAAAAACGTGGGCCATCATAACTGTGTCACGCGGTGACAGGAAGCCGAGGTTGATTGTCTCTTGCTATGGCTCGACAGGGTTGCCTCAATCGACGGAGCTCAGCCGGAGGGTGCGACGAACACAATGCCGGTGCGTAACGCCGCGCCGCGGATGTGCTCCTGCATGGCTTTCTGCGCCGGGCCAGACGCGTTTCGCGCCAACGCCCGGAGGATCTTGCGGTGCTCCTGCCAGGTCTCCATCGCCCTGCCCGCCCGGATAAATGGCAGCTTCTGGCTTTCCAGAAAAATGTCGGCGCTGCTGGTGATGATCCCCAGAATCGCCTGATTGCCACTGGCGACAAGGATGCGTCGATGAAAATCGAAGTCGAGCCGGGCTGCGCACTCAAAGTCCCCGGCCTTGAGCTCAAGCCGCATCGCCTCGACGTTGTCTTCCAGTACATCGCGCTCGTCGGCCGTCAACGTCACTGCCGCAAGCCCGGCTGCAAAACCCTCCAGGGCGTAGCGCAACTGAAACGTCTCTGCGGGCGAGGCGTGCGCTGCATACGGCCAGGAAAATCCACTCGTGCTCCGTTGTGGTTCAGAAATCGCCTGCACGAAGACGCCCTTGCCGGGCTGCACACTGACCAGTCCCAGAGCGCTCAACGATGACAATGCTTCACGCAACGAAGCGCGACTGACGCCCAGACGAATCGCCAGATCCCGCTGGGATGGCAGGCTGTCGCCGGGCACATAGCCCTGCTCGGCGATCAATTTGCGGATCGCCTGGAAGGCGGCTTCAGGCACTGCGACAGGGCTCGGATGCATAGCGATCAGGTGTGGAAACCGTAGGAAAAATCCCTTGTATCGCCATCGGAGGTATCCGGCAAGTGACGCCCAAGCGAGGGGCGCCGGGCCTTTCAGGCGCGCCAAAGCAGGGCGCCTCGTCAACTCACTGTTCAGACCAGTTAGACCGGATCAGGCCTGGGGCCCGCATTCCACGGTTGCAAACAAACGGCTGGCATGGGCTGTGCACTGATGCTTGGCCATCACCCGGGCTTCGCCTACACATTGATCGATTCGGAGACACCCCATGACCCAGCGTTACAGCGCCCTGCTCGCCGCCCTGTTTGCCAGCCTCATGCTCGGCCAGGCCCCCGCCCACGCTAATGGTCTGGATGATGTAACCGCCCGCGGCACGTTGAAAGTCGCTGTGCCGCAAGACTTCCCGCCCTTCGGCTCGGTCGGCCCCGACATGAAGCCGCGCGGCCTGGACATCGATACCGCGCAGCTGATCGCCAACCAATTGAAGGTCAAGCTTGAGCTGACGCCGGTCAACAGCACCAATCGCATCCCTTACCTGACCACTGGCAAGGTTGACCTGGTCATCTCCAGCCTTGGCAAAAACCCGGACCGCGAAAAGGTCATCGATTTCTCCCGCGCTTACGCACCGTTCTACCTCGCGGTATTCGGCCCGCCTGAAGACGCGATCAAAACCGTGGACGACCTGAAAGGCAAAACCATCAGCGTGACCCGTGGCGCCATCGAGGACATCGAGCTGACCGCCGTTGCGCCGAAGGAAGCCACGATCAAACGCTTCGAAGACAACAACTCGACCATCGCGGCTTATCTGGCCAAGCAGACCGACCTGATCGCCAGCGGCAACGTGGTCATGGTCGCCATCAGCGAGAAAAACCCCAAGCGCATCCCCGAACTGAAGGTGAAGCTCAAGGACTCGCCGGTCTACGTAGGTGTGAACAAAGGTCAGCCTGAGTTGCTGGCCAAAGTGAACGAGATCCTCGAAGCGGCGAAGAAAGACGGCGCGCTGGAGAAGAACGCGCAGACCTGGCTCAAGCAGCCATTGCCTGCCGACCTCTGATCATCGACTGCCGAGGCGCATAAATGGCTTATCAGTTCGACTTTATCCCGGTCCTGCAAAGCACTGACCTGCTCCTGCGCGGCGCACTGTTCACGCTGGAACTGACCGCCATCGGCACGTTGCTCGGCGTCAGCGTCGGCATCGTCGGGGCGATTGTCAGGGCGTGGAAAATCCAGCCGTTCTCGGCCATTTTCGGTGTCTACGTCGAGCTGATCCGCAACACGCCGTTTCTGGTGCAGCTGTTTTTCATTTTCTTCGGGCTGCCGTCCCTGGGGCTGCAGATATCCGAGTGGCAGGCCGCCGTGCTGGCGATGGTCATCAACCTCGGCGCCTATTCGACGGAGATCATCCGCGCGGGTGTGCAGGCCATTCCGCGCGGCCAGATCGAAGCCTCGGCCGCGCTGGCAATGACGCGCTTCGAGACCTTCCGCCACGTCGTGCTGGTCCCGGCACTGGGCAAGGTCTGGCCGGCGTTGAGCAGCCAGATCATCATCGTGATGCTCGGCTCGGCAGTCTGTTCGCAGATTGCCACCGAGGAGCTGAGCTTTGCGGCGAACTTCATTCAGTCGCGCAACTTCCGCGCGTTTGAGACGTACATCATTACCACGCTGATCTACCTGTGCATGGCGCTGCTGGTGCGTCAGTTGCTGGCGTGGATCGGCCGACGTTACATCGCGAGGAGCCGCTGATGGATTTCACCCTCTGGGACGTCGTGCGCAACTTGCTGACCGGGCTGCAATGGACACTGGTGTTGTCGCTGGTGGCATTCATCGGCGGCGGCGTGATCGGGTTGCTGGTGATGACCCTGCGCATCTCCGAGAAGGCAATGCCCCGCCGGCTCGCGCGCTGCTATATCGAGCTGTTTCAAGGCACGCCGTTGTTGATGCAGCTGTTTCTGGTGTTCTTCGGCGTGGCGCTGATGGGCATCGACATTTCGCCCTGGTTCGCGGCGGCGCTGGCGTTGACGCTTTTCACCAGCGCGTACCTGGCTGAGATCTGGCGAGGCTGCGTGGAGTCGATTTCCAACGGCCAATGGGAAGCTTCGGCGAGCTTGGCGCTGACGCCCTTCGAGCAACTGCGCTACGTGATTCTGCCCCAGGCATTGCGCATCGCGGTGGCGCCGACGGTAGGGTTCTCCGTGCAAGTGGTCAAAGGCACGGCGGTGACGTCGATCATTGGCTTCACCGAACTGACCAAAACCGGCGGCATGCTCGCCAACGCCACGTTCCAGCCCTTCATGGTCTACGGCTTCGTCGCCCTGGGCTACTTCCTGCTTTGCTATCCGTTGTCGCTCAGCGCGCGCTACCTGGAAAGGAGACTTCATGCCTCTGCTTAGAATTTCCGCCCTGCACAAGTATTACGGCGACCACCATGTGCTCAAGGGCATCGACCTCAGCGTCGAGGAAGGCCAGGTCGTGGCGATCATCGGGCGCAGCGGTTCGGGCAAAAGCACACTGCTGCGCACGCTCAACGGGCTGGAGTCGATCAATGACGGCGTGATCGAAGTCGACGGCGAATACCTCGATGCAGCGCGGGCTGACCTGCGCAGCCTGAGACAGAAAGTCGGCATGGTCTTTCAGCAATTCAACCTGTTTCCTCACCTGACGGTGGGCGAGAACGTGATGCTTGCGCCGCAGGTGGTGAAGAAGGTTTCCAAAGCCGAAGCGACCAGGCTGGCGAAGGAAATGCTCAATCGCGTGGGCCTGGGCGAGAAATTCGACGCCTTCCCTGACCGGCTGTCCGGTGGTCAGCAGCAGCGCGTGGCGATTGCGCGTGCGCTGGCGATGTCGCCCAAAGTGCTGCTGTGCGACGAAATCACCTCGGCGCTCGACCCGGAACTGGTCAACGAAGTCCTCGCGGTCGTTCGCGAGCTGGCCAAAGACGGCATGACGCTGATCATGGTCACCCACGAAATGCGCTTCGCCCGGGAGGTGGGCGACAAGCTGGTGTTCATGCACCAGGGCAAGGTGCATGAGGTGGGCGACCCGAAAGAGTTGATGGCCAACCCGAAAACGCCCGAACTGGCAAATTTCATTGGGTCAGTCGAGCAGGCTTGAGCCCGAGTGCAGCACCGGCTTTCGCTCAAATCGTAGGACCGGCTTTAGCCGGGAAGGCGTCAGCTGCCATACCGTACAACTGATGGTGTACACACCGGCCTCTTCCCGGCTGAAGCCGGTCCCACTAAAACACCGCGTGCATCCTGTGGGGGCTGGCTTCGGCTCAAATTGTAGGACCGGCTTTAGCCGGGAAGGCGTCAGTTGCCATACCGTAAAACTGATGGCGTACATAACGGCCCCTTCCCGGCTGAAGCCGGTCCTGCTAATACCGCGCAAATACGTTGCCGGTTTGGCGACGGTGATGGATCGTGGCACGATGTCGGAGTTATCGACCGAGATCTTTTGACCATGCCGCTATCCACAGCCAAAAACCTCTCGCTGATCGCCGCGATCGACCTGGGCTCCAACAGCTTCCATATGGTTGTCGCCAAAGCCAATCAGGGCGAAATTCGCATCCTCGAGCGGCTCGGTGAGAAAGTGCAGCTGGCCGCGGGGATCGATGACGACCGCCGCCTCAGCGAAGAATCCATGCAGCGCGGGCTCGACTGCCTCAAGCGTTTCGCCCAGCTGATCAACGGTATGCCGCCCGGTGCCGTGCGCATCGTCGGCACCAACGCCCTGCGCGAAGCCCGCAACCGCAACGAATTCATTCACCGCGCCGAAGAAATCCTCGGCCATCCGGTCGAGGTCATCTCCGGCCGTGAAGAAGCGCGCTTGATCTACCTGGGCGTCTCCCACACCCTGGCCGACACGCCCGGCAAACGCCTGGTCGCCGACATTGGCGGCGGCAGCACCGAGTTCATCATCGGCCAGCGCTTCGAGCCGCTGCTGCGCGAAAGCCTGCAGATGGGCTGCGTCAGCTTCACTCAGCGTTATTTCAAGGACGGCAAGATCACCCCGGCGCGCTATGCCCAGGCTTACACCGCGGCGCGGCTGGAAATCATGAGCATCGAGCACGCACTGCATCGCCTGACCTGGGATGAGGCCATCGGCTCGTCCGGGACCATTCGCGCCATCGGCCTGGCGCTGAAGGCCGGCGGCCACGGCAACGATGAGGTCAATGCCGAAGGGCTGGCCTGGCTCAAGCGCAAGCTGATGAAGCTGGGCGAAGTGGACAAGATCGATTTCGAAGGCCTCAAGCCTGATCGTCGGGCGATCTTTCCGGCAGGCTTGGCGATCCTCGAAGCCATCTTCGATGCCCTCGACCTCAAGCGCATGGACCATTGCGAAGGCGCGCTGCGGGAAGGCGTGCTCTACGACCTGCTCGGCCGTCATCATCACGAAGACGTGCGCGAACGCACCCTCAGCTCGCTGATGGAGCGTTACCATGTCGATCTCGAACAAGCCGCCCGTGTCGAGCGCAAGGCGCTGTCGGCGCTGGAGCAAGTGGCGAAGGCGTGGGAGCTTGAGGACAATTCGTACCGCGAGTTACTGAGCTGGGCCGCCAAAGTGCATGAAGTGGGCCTGGACATCGCCCACTACCACTACCACAAGCATGGCGCGTACCTGATCGAGCACTCGGACTTGGCCGGCTTTTCCCGCGAGGACCAGCAAATGCTTGGCCTGCTAGTGCGCGGTCACCGCCGTAATATTCCCAAGGACAAGTTTGCCGAGTTCGGCAACGAAGGCGTGAAGCTGATTCGTCTGTGCGTGTTGCTGCGTTTCGCGATCCTGTTCCACCACATTCGCGGCACCCAAGAGATGCCGCAGCCTGTGCTGACTGCCAACGATAACCACCTGGACATCGTGTTCCCGGACGGCTGGCTGGAAAACAACCAACTGACTCAGGCCGACTTCGCGCTCGAAGCGGAGTGGCTGACCCGAGTCGGCATCATCCTCAACGTACGCTAAGGACCGGGTTGCTGAGTTTTTCCAACAGACTCGCCTGCACATTGCGGGCGTTCTGGTTGCCGGTCGGGGTGCTGCGAATGTAGCGCCCGTCCGGCTGCAGCAGCCAGCTATGGGTGTTGTCGGTCAGGTACCCTTCCAGCTCTTTCTTCACTCGCAAGATCAGCTTCTTGCCTTCCACCGGGAAGCAAGTCTCGACGCGCTTGTCGAGGTTGCGCTCCATCCAGTCGGCGCTGGACAGGAACATCTGCTCGTCGCCGCCATTCAGGAAGTAGAACACCCGCGTGTGCTCAAGGAAGCGCCCGATGATCGAGCGCACCTGAATGTTGTGGGACACGCCCGGCACGCCAGGTCGCAGGCAGCACATGCCGCGCACCACGAGGTCGATCTTGACCCCGGTCTGGCTGGCCTTGTACAGCGCGCGAATGATCTTCGGGTCGGTCAGCGAGTTGAACTTGGCGATGATGTGCGCAGGCTTGCCCTCGGACGCGAACTGCGTCTCCCGGCCAATCATGTCCAGCATGCCTTTCTTCAGGGTGAACGGCGCGTGCAGCAGCTTCTTCATGCGCAGCGTCTTACCCATGCCGATCAACTGGCTGAACAGCTTGCCGACGTCTTCGCACAACGCATCGTCCGAGGTCAGCAGGCTGTAGTCGGTATAGAGACGCGCGTTACCGGCGTGATAGTTGCCGGTGCCCAAATGCGCGTAGCGCACAATCTCACCAGCTTCACGGCGCAGGATCAGCATCATCTTGGCGTGGGTCTTGTAGCCGACCACGCCGTAGATCACGACGGCGCCGGCCGCTTGCAGGCGGCTCGCCAGTTGCAGGTTCGACTCTTCGTCAAAACGCGCACGCAGCTCGATAACCGCAGTGACTTCCTTGCCGTTGCGCGCGGCATCCACCAGCGCATCGACGATTTCAGAGTTGGCGCCGCTGCGGTACAGCGTCTGCCGCACGGCCAGCACGTGAGGGTCTTTCGCGGCCTGGCGCAGCAGATCGACGACCGGGGTGAAGGACTCGAACGGGTGCAGCAGCAGGATGTCCTGCTTGCTGATCACGTTGAAAATGTTTTCGCTGTTCTGCAGCAGCTTCGGAATCGCCGGGGTGAACGGCATGTACTGCAGCTCGGGGTGACTGTCCAGACCCGTGATGCTGAACAAACGCGTCAGGTTCACCGGGCCATTGACCTGATACAGCTCGGTCTCGCTCAGGTTGAACTGCTTGAGCAGATAGTCCGACAGCAGTTTCGGGCAGGTGTCTGCCACTTCCAGACGCACTGCATCGCCGTAACGCCGGGAGAACAGCTCGCCACGCAGCGCGCGAGCAAGGTCTTCCACGTCCTCTGAATCGAGGGCCAGGTCAGCGTTACGGGTCAGACGGAACTGGTAGCAGCCCTTGACCTTCATGCCCTGGAACAGGTCATCGGCGTGGGCGTGGATCATCGACGACAGGAATACATAGTTGTCGCCTGGGCCGCCCACGTCTTCCGGCACTTTGATAATGCGCGGCAACAGGCGCGGTGCCGGGATGATCGCCAGACCCGAGTCACGGCCGAAGGCGTCGATGCCTTCCAGCTCAACGATGAAGTTCAGCGACTTGTTCACCAGCAACGGGAACGGGTGCGTCGGGTCCAGACCGATCGGCGTGATGATCGGTGCGATCTCGTCACGGAAATAACGGCGCACCCAGGCCTTGATCTTGGCGTTCCAGTTGCGACGGCGAATGAAGCGCACCTGATGCTTCTCCAGCTCCGGCAACAGGATGTCGTTGAGAATGGCGTACTGGCGATCCACGTGGCCGTGGACCAGCTCGCTGATGCGCGCCAGCGCCTGGTGAGGCTGGAGACCATCAGCGCCGGCCTGTTCGCGAGCAAAAGTGATTTGCTTCTTGAGCCCGGCGACGCGGATTTCGAAGAATTCGTCGAGGTTGCTGGAGAAAATCAACAGGAACTTGAGCCGCTCAAGCAACGGGTAGGACTCGTCGAGCGCCTGTTCCAACACGCGGATGTTGAACTGCAGCTGTGACAGCTCCCGATGGATGTAGAGACTGCTGTCATCCAGATTGGGCACCGCGATGACATGCGGGGCTGGATGATGCGGTTCCAGCGCGGGGACCACTTCAATGGTCGGCTCGACCACGGCAGTGACCTCTTGGTTGACGGGCGGCTGATTGACAGGCTGAGGGTCAAGCTCGACTGCAGCTTCGGTAGATCCTTCGGTGCTCATGAATAATCCTGTAAGGCAATTGGCCTTGTAACAGTTGGGCCGCGCATACGGCCGATGTCGGAATGCCGCTTGCGCCACAACAGTGGTGACGTACAGCGTGGGACAACGGTCACGCCCAAGGCGTGGCGGTTCTGAAGATGTTTGCAGCCTGACTCAATGTCGTGCGGCGAGGCGACCGGCGTCAGGCTCGATGCTGTGAGCGGTTTGACTCTCCACGCTACGGATTTCTCCGTACGGTGCAAGCCCTGACCTGCAAACATTCGGGTGGTGCCAGGTAGAAGGCACGTGCAAGGAGGGGCTCCGAGCCCATCCAGACGGGCAAGCGTGACATTTATAAGCGGCGATTATGACACTCGCGTGACAGGTGTAATTGCGACGTAACGTGTGCGATACAAACCCCCTCTCCAAGCGAATAATCGCTTCGGGATGTAGGAAACTTTAACGCGGTGACACATTTGCATACTTTCCTGAATGACTTGGGCGCGTTAGGCTGCGCGTTCATTTCGCCAGCACCTAAATAATGCTCCAGCATTTTTTACAAGAATTTGGCTACTTCGCCCTTTTCCTCGGGACCTTTTTTGAAGGCGAGACCATTCTGGTGCTCGCCGGCTTTCTTGCGTTCCGCGGATACATGGATATCAATCTGGTCGTGGTGGTTGCCTTTTTCGGCAGCTACGCAGGCGACCAGCTCTGGTATTTCATGGGGCGCAAGCATGGCCGCAAGCTTCTGGCGCGCAAGCCACGCTGGCAGTTGATGGGCGACCGTGCGCTGGAGCATATCCGCCGCCACCCCGACATCTGGGTGCTGAGCTTCCGCTTTGTGTATGGCTTGCGCACGGTCATGCCGGTTGCCATCGGCCTGTCCGGCTATCCACCGGGGCGCTACCTGTTGCTCAACGGTATCGGCGCGGCGGTGTGGGCAGCGGCATTGGGCGCAGCGGCGTACAAGTTCGGCTCGGTGCTCGAAGGCCTGCTGGGCAACGTCAAGAAATACGAGCTGTGGGTGCTTGGGGCCCTGCTGGTGATTGGCGTGCTGCTGTGGATTCGCCGCCGCATCAAAAACGCACGTATTGCCCGAGAAGAGAAACTGGCCGTCGCGGCCAATGCCGAAGCCAACCTAGAAGCCAGGAACACCCCCGACGAGTAAATCCTCGGCCCATGCCGATGAATCCGGAGACAATCGCTGACGGCGTTGTCCTAGGTTCATGGCTTGCGACAATCAGCGCAATGCTGACCTGCGTAACCGGTGACTGACCGGAGCGCCCGAGAGAGGAACACGCGAATGACCAAAAAAGTGGCCGTTATTCTTTCTGGCTGTGGCGTTTACGACGGCGCGGAAATCCACGAAAGCGTGCTGACGTTGCTGCGCCTCGATCAACGTGGCGCCTCAGTGAAGTGCTTCGCACCGAATATCCCTCAGCACCACGTTATCAATCACCTGACCGGCGAAGAGATGCCCGAGTCGCGTAACGTGCTGATCGAATCAGCCCGCATCGCCCGTGGCGCCATCGAAGACATTCGCGAAGCCGACGTCACTGAGTTCGATGCGCTGATCATCCCCGGCGGCTTCGGTGCTGCGAAAAACCTGTCGAACTTCTCTACCCAAGGCGCTGGCTGCAAGGTCCAGGCAGAAGTGCTGGCGATGGCCGAAGCGTTCGCCGCCGCCGGCAAACCTATCGGGCTTATCTGTGTTTCGCCTGCGCTGGCCGCCAAAATCTATGGGCCGGGCGTGACCTGCACGATCGGCAACGACGCCGATACCGCTGCAGCGATCACCCGAATGGGTGGCACTCACCAGGAATGCGAGGTGACGGAAATCGTCGAGGACAAGGACCGCAAGTTGGTGAGCACGCCAGCTTATATGGTCGCCACGTCCATCGGCGAGGCAGCGTCCGGGATCAACAAGCTGGTGGATCGGGTGCTGGAGCTGGTGCAGGAAAACGAGGATCGCCTCCCGGACTGATGCTGGAAAAGGGGCTGGAAAAGGGGCTGGAAGCGGATTGATCGCTCGCCAGCCCTACGGGTTCTCGCCTGCAGGCGGCGAGGGATACTCGCGAGCCAGCCGCGTCAGGATTCGGTCGAGGCAGTTGGCGAACGCCTGTTTCTCCCGCTCGCCATAGGCGCCCTGCCCGCCACTGGCCTGGCCTTGCTCCCGCAGATCCGTGAAGAGGTTACGCATCGCCAGGCGCTGACCCATGTTCTGCGCATCGAACTCCTTGCCCCGGGGATCGAGCGCTGCAACGCCCTTCTTGACCAGCCGATCAGCCAACGGCACATCGCTGCAGATCACCAGCTCGCCCGGCACGGCGTGCTCCACCAGATAGTCGTCAGCCGCATCCGGCCCGCTGGGTACCACGATCAACTTCACCAGGGTGAGGCTCGGCTTGATCTGGCTCTGCCCCGCCACCAGCACCACCTCATACTTGCGCTTGAGGGCGAACTTGATGACGAGGTCCTTGGCAGCCTTGGGACAGGCGTCGGCATCGATCCAGACGCGCATAAGCGACTCCAATTCCAGAAAATGAATTTATGCGGCGACCGCCCGGCGCTTCTCGGCTATCCGGCTGCGGCCATACAGCACCACAATCGCCAACAGCGCTATGGCTTGCGCGCCGAGGGAATAGGCGTCGGCGTGAATGCCCAGCCAGTCGAATTCGAAGAACGGCACCGGACGCGTTCCGAAAATCCCGGCTTCCTGCAACGCCTTGACGCCATGGCCGGCGAACACCACCGACAGCGCACACAGCAGCGCGGCATTGATGCCGAAAAATAGCGTCAGCGGCAGCTTCGCCGAACCCCGCAGGATCACCCACGCCAGGCCGACAAGCAGCACCAGCGCCGTGGCGCCGCCGGCCAACACGGCGTTGTGGCCGGCGGGGCCTGCCTGCAGCCACAGGGTCTCGTAGAACAGAATGACTTCGAACAGCTCGCGATAGACCGAGAAGAACGCCAGCACCGCAAAACCGAAACGGCCACCGCCGCCAACCAGGCTGCTCTTGATGTAGTCCTGCCAGGCGGCGGCATGACGTCGGTCGTGCATCCACACACCCAGCCACAGCACCATGACGCTGGCGAACAGCGCCGTCGCGCCTTCCAGCAACTCGCGCTGCGAACCACTCACATCGATGACGTACGCTGCCAGCGCCCACGTGCCCAAGCCTGCCAGCAACGCCAGCCCCCAACCGACGTTGACGCTGCGCACCGCTGATTGCTGACCGGTGTTGCGCAGGAACGCGAGAATGGCGGCGAGCACAAGAATCGCTTCCAGTCCTTCGCGCAGCAGGATCAGCAGACCGGAGATGAAGCTCAATGAGGTGCTCAGGCCATCGCTGCCAAGCAGATCGGCCGATTCCTTGAGCTTGACCTTGGCATCAGCGAGTTTCTGCGCCGCTTGGGCTGCGGGCAGGCCATCCTGAAGCGACTGCCGGTAGGCCATGAGCGCTTTTTCGGTGTCCTTGCGCACGGTGGCATCGACGTTGTCGAGTGAGCTTTCGACCAGCTCGAAACCCTCCAGATACGCCGCGACGGATAGGTCATATGCCTGCTCGCGATCACCGGATTGGTAAGCGGCCAAACTTTTGTCCAGAGTTGCGCTGGTGTAATCGAGCAACTGAGCCGGGCCGCGCTGAACCTGAGGCGGCTGCGCGCGCTGGGCACGGAAGCTGGCAGCGGCTTGCGGCCCATCGCTGGCACCGACTTCAGCCGGTGTCTGCCGCGCCAGATCGGCGAGGTTGTAGGGTTTTTCCTGCTTCGCAACGGAATCCGCACTGAAGCCTGCGATGTAAGTCGCGACGTCCCAACGCTGACGGTCATCCAGCTGGTCCGCGAAGGCAGGCATTTCAGTGCCTTCAATGCCCAGACCGAGGGTGTTGTAGAGGTCGTAGAGACTCAGGCGGTCCAGCCGGGCTGCGTCACGCAGGTTGGATGGCGGTGGTGAAAGGCCAATCCCGGCGGGGCCATCGCCTGCGCCCGCGTCGCCGTGGCACACCGAACAATACTGCGCGTACAAGGGCGCGCCACGTGCGGGATCCGGGGTGATCACCGGTGCCTGACTGACTTCGTATGCCACGGCCAGCTTCGCGCCGAGCTGACGCGCCTGACGAGCCACCTGCGCGCCGTCCTGCTTCAGGTTGACCGCATTCAACAGCGCCGTGACGCCCTGCTCCAGCTCTGCGCGCTCCGGCTTTGCCGGCAGCGTTGCGATCGTGCCCTGCAGCGCCGCGAGAAACTCCACCTGCTCGCGGTACTCCGCGTCATCCACGACCTTGCCATCCGCGACCGTCGCCGGGTAGTCCGCCCCGACGTAATCGAGCAGATGCAAAGCCTGAGCCGCGTCCTCGGCAGGCGCTGCGCAGGCCCCGACGCTGAACACGCTCAACAGCACGAGACTCAGGCAGGTCAATAAGCGGGAGCGGAACATGAGGGTGGATCTCAAATAGGAATGCGAAGGGTTGCCATTGTTCATGTTAGGCGCCGAGGACTCAAGCGCTGCGTTGATGGCTTTGACTCAATTGCAGGACCGGCTTTAGCCGGGAAGACGTCAGCCCCCTTTTAACCATGTTGTCCGACACACCGCCTTCGCGAGCAAGCTCACTCCTACAACTTCGTGTGCGCACCCGACTTCCGCGCTGGACGCAAATCCCTGTAGGAGCAATCGGAGGTTACGACGGTCGCGAACGCGGTGGGCCTGTGACGTCAACGGTGGCTGACACACCGCTTTCGCGAGCAAGCCTTGTCATTTCCAATGGACGAACGCGGTGCTTTTAGTGGGACCGGCTTTAGCCGGGAAGGCGTCAGGTGTCACGCCGCAAAAGTGTCTGGCCGCTTCCCGGCTGAAGCCAGTCCTACGATTGAGGGTGTAAGCCGGTTTCCCAGCCCAGCACAGCCAGTGAGACCGGCCGTGACTAACTGTGAGACGGGCTGTTGCCGAATCAGGCCCGATGCAAGGTGGCGAGAAACGCCGCTGCACTGACGAACAATCCGGCAAAGGTGCGGTTCATCCGGCGTTGCTGCTTGGGGGTTTTAAGGGCGCGGAGCACTTTCGAGGCCAGGCCGGTGTAGCCCGCCATGACGATCAGATCCACGCAGACCATGGTTGCGGCGATGATCAGGTATTGCGGCAGCAGCGGCAGGTGCGTGTCGATGAACTGCGGCAGGATCGCCAGGATGAACACCAGCGCCTTCGGGTTGCTGATGTTCACCAGAAAGCCACGGGCCATGAGCACCAACGGCTTGCCCACCGGGCGTACAGCTGACTCATCCGCCAGATCGCTTGGCAGCGCACGCCACTGCTTGATGCCCAGATACACCAGGTAGGCGACGCCAAACCACTTGATCAGAGTGAATGCCAGCGCCGAAGTGGCCAGAACCGCGCCAAGCCCTACGGCGACCACAGCAATCTGCACGACAAGGGCGATCTGCAGGCCGAGCGCGTTCCAGTATCCACGCCAGAAGCCGTATTGCAGTCCGCTGGACATCGAGGCAATAGCGCCCGCGCCAGGAGACAGGCTGATAACCCAGCAAGCGGCGAAGAACCCCAACCATGTTTCGAGCGACATCACACACCTCAGCCAACGAATACCTGCGCCTAAGCTAGTGTTTCCAGGCCTTTAAACGCCAGTCATTTCTGACTGTTGCGGCGACTTGCCAGACAGCTGTTCCGGTCGCCTGCGTTATACGGCCAACGCAGGTGACGCCATCAGGACAACGCTTCCAGCTCGGCCTGCATCGACTCCAGCAATTCCAGTGCTTCCATCCACGCTTCTTCAAGCTCGGACTCACGGGATTTCAGCTTGGCCTGATCGGCCAGCAGGTCGCGCAATCTGTCTCTGTTGGCCGCTTCGTAGATACCGCTGTCGCCCAGGGCGACTTCGATCTTCGCCAGTTTCTCGTGCAACGTGCCGAGCTCTTTTTCAAGCTTGTCGGCTTCGCGCTTATGCGGGGCGAGTTGCTGGCGCAATGCGGCGGCCTGCTGTCGCTGGGCTTTCTTGTCAGTCTTGTCGACATTGACCGGCGTATTGCTGGCCGGTGCATTGCGCAGGCGATAGTCCACCAGCCAACGGGCATAGTCATCCAGGTCGCCATCGAACTCCTGAACCAGGCCATCGGCGACGAGGAGGAAGTTGTCCGTCGTGCTCTTGAGCAAATGCCGGTCGTGAGACACCACCAGCACCGCGCCACTGAACTCCTGAAGCGCCATGGTCAGGGCCAGGCGCATTTCCAGATCCAGGTGGTTGGTCGGTTCGTCGAGCAGCAGCAGGTTGGGTTTGTCCCAGGCAATCAGGGCCAATGCCAGCCGCGCTTTTTCGCCGCCGGAGAAATTCAGCACCGGCTCGTCGAGGCGCGCACCACGGAAGTCGAAACCGCCGAGGAAATCCCGCAGCGCCTGCTCGCGTTCGGTGGGCGCAATGCGTTGCAGGTGCAGCAGTGGACTGGCCTTGGCGTCCAGCGAGTCAAGCTGATGCTGGGCGAAATAGCCGACCACCGTGTTTTCGCCACGCACCATGCGCCCGCTCAATGGCTCGAGTTCGCCTGCGAGGTTTTTGATCAGCGTGGATTTACCGGCCCCGTTCGGGCCCAGCAAGCCGATGCGTGCGCCCGGCGTCAGTTGCAGTTTGACCTTCTGCAGGATGGCTTTGTCGCCGTAGCCCAGTCGCGCGTCAGACAGATCCATCAGCGGGCTGGAGATCTTGGTCGATTCGCGGAAGGTGAAGTCGAACGGAGAATCGACGTGGGCCGCCGACAGCTCTTCCATTCGCTCAAGCGCCTTGATCCGGCTCTGGGCCTGCTTGGCCTTGGTAGCCTGGGCCTTGAAGCGCGTGATGAATTTCTCCATGTGCGCGCGCTGGGCCTGTTGCTTGTCGTAGGCCTGTTGTTGCTGGGCCAGACGTTCGGCACGGGCGCGCTCGAACGCGCTGTAACCGCCGCGATAAAGCGTGATCTTTTTCTGCTCGACGTGGGCAACATGATCGACGACCGCATCCAGAAAATCGCGGTCATGGGAGATCAGCAGCAGCGTGCCCTGGTAGCTCTTGAGCCAGTCTTCGAGCCAGAGAATGGCATCGAGATCCAGGTGGTTGGTCGGTTCATCGAGCAGCAACAGGTCCGAAGGACACATCAAAGCCTGCGCCAGGTTGAGACGCATCCGCCAGCCACCGGAAAAATCGCTGACCTGGCGCTCCATCTGCTCGTTGGTAAAGCCCAAACCTGCCAGCAACTTGCGCGCCCGCGCGTCGGCCGTGTAGCCATCGGCGCTGTCGAGCTCCGAATGCAGACGTGCTTGCGCGGCGCCGTCCTGGGCGGCCTCGGCAGCCGCGAGGTCATGCTGCACCTGACGCAGACGCAGGTCGCCGTCGAGCACATAATCCACCGCCACACGATCGAGGGTATCGACCTCCTGACGCATGTGGGCGATGCGCCAATCGGCGGGCAGCAGGCAGTCGCCGTTGTCGGGGGTCAATTCACCCCGAAGCAGTGCGAACAGGCTGGATTTACCGGCGCCATTGGCGCCGATCAGGCCGGCTTTCTGGCCGGCGTGCAGGGTCAACTCGGCGTCTTCTAGCAGACGTTGCGGACCACGCTGTAAGGTAAGGCTTTGAAGTCTGATCATAATGGCGGCGGAGTCTACCAGCTTCGCCCAAAACAGGTAGATGACGATGCTTTCGGACCTATGGAGTTTCACCCTCGATTTCTATGCTCGCCCAGGCGTTGAGCAGGCATGTCTCACCCTGCAGGCCAGTGGCGCCAATGTCTGCGCGCTGCTGTGCGGCGTCTGGATGGACCGGCGTGGTGTGCAGTTCGACCCGGAGCGGGCGCGGCAAATCGGACAATTGGCCGACCCGTGGCACGAGAAGGTGGTGGGGCCATTGAGGGATGTTCGGACACGCTGGAAGGCCGACGCGGCTGAAGACGAAGAGCTGAAGGCGTTACGCGACAGACTGAAAACCCTGGAGCTCGACGCCGAGCGTGAACTGCTGGTGCGTTTGCAACGGCTGACCAAAGACTGGCCTGAGCGGGATGCTGAACCTACAGGCGTTTGGCTGGGAGCGCTGGCGGGAGGTGCTGCTCAAACCAGTCCCGACGCGTTGCAGATTCTGCTTCGCGCCGGAACCGATATCGCTTAGGACGCGCTGTTCGAGGTCGAATCAGCAGCTGGCGCGGCCGGGGCGGCTGGCGCAGCGGACGCTGCCGGAGCAGCAGGTGCTGGCTTGGCGGTTGCGGAGACAGCAGGCTTGACGGCCGGCTTTGCTGCAGCCTTCGCTGCGACTGGCTTGGCAGCGGCAGGTTTCGATGCTGCTGGCTTGGCAACCGGGCTCGCTTTCGCGGCAGGCTTGGCGGCTACTTTGCTCGCAGCAGGCTTGGCAGCGGCACTGGCGGCCGGCTTTGCAGCAGGCGCTTTAGCCGGAGCAGGTTTGGCAGCGGCCTTTACGGCAGCCGGCTTGGCAGCGGTAGTTTTGGCGGCTGGCTTGGCGACCGGCTTCGCGGCAGTCGAAGTTTTAGCGACTGGCTTGCTTGCGGCGCTGACAGCTGGCTTGGCAGCGGGCGCCTTGCTCGCAGCTGGCTTAGCGGCGACGGTTTTCGCAGTCACTTTGGCAACGGTTTTTTCAGCGACGGCTTTGACTGCAGTTTTAGCGGCAGGCTTGGCCGGGGCCGATTTGACAGCAGGTTTTGCAGATGTTTTTGCAGGAACAGGCTTGGCGGCAGGCTTGGCAGCTGCTTGCACCGGGGCTTTTGCAGCGCGATCGTTCAGCGCTTTGCCAACGGCTTCCTTCACGCGGCCAATGCCTTGGGCCAGCTTCAGGCTTTCCTGAGCATCACGCTTGAGGTTGAGGATATAGCTGCGGGTTTCGGTCTGACGATCTTTCAACGCGTCGAGCAACGACTCGAGCTCGGACACGCTGTCTTTGGCCTTGCCTTGCGCCTTGGCTTTACCGGCGGCAGCAGCGTCCTGCAATTTGGTGCGCGACTTGTGCAGCTTTTCCTGCGCCTTGCCACGTTGTTTCTCGAGTTTGGCGAGCAGTTTTTCAGCGTCAGCCAATGCTTGAGAGCAAGCGTCTTCGAGATGTTCGAGCAGGCTGCTCGAGAGCTGTTGGAGCAAATGCAACGGAGTGTTTACTGGCTTCTTGGTGGCCGACATGACTTACCTCCTGGCTGATTTGAGTGCGGCCATACTAGACCTCCGCCCGCACCGCCGCTAGGGCATCTTGACACTACAATCCCCGCTCTGTTGCAGGACGCCGAAAAACGCGGCAATACCCGTCACGCTCGGGCCTCAGCGCTGGCATAATCGCTCACTTCCCAGGCCGGAGAGCATTCATGTCGCGCTACCTGTTTATGTCGTTGTTCCTCTTGGTACCCCTTGCTCACGCGACCGATGCTCCGGCGTCCGACAACACCCACGATCTTTCCTATAGCCTCGGTGCGAGCCTGGGTGAGCGCCTGCGTCAGGAAGCACCCGACCTGCAGTTGCCCGCGCTGCTTGAAGGTCTGCAGTCGGCGTATCAAGGCAAGCCGCTGGCGATCAAACAGGAACGCATGGAGCAGATCCTCAGCGACCACGACGCCGCCCTTGCCCAGGCTGAAAACTCCGGCCAGACCGAACCGCAGACTGAAGCGGCGTTGAAGGATGAGCGCAAGTTCATGGACGCCGAGAAGGCCAAACCGGGCGTTCGCCAGCTCGCGGACGGCATCCTGATGACCGAGCTGACGCCGGGCAACGGTGCCAAACCCGACATCAATGGCCGTGTGCAGGTGAAGTATGTAGGCCGTCTTCCTGATGGCACGATCTTCGATCAGAGCCAGCAGCCACAATGGTTCCGCCTGGACAGCGTCATCGCTGGCTGGACCACAGCCCTCGCCGACATGCCGGTGGGTGCCAAATGGCGGCTGGTCATCCCCTCGGCCCAAGCGTACGGCGCAGAGGGTGCAGGCGATCTGATCGATCCCTACACGCCGCTGGTGTTCGAAATCGAGCTGCTCGGGGTGTCGCAGTAACGCTGGAACTGGCTCAGGCTCGTAGGCGGCAGCCCTAAAGACAGACCATAAAAAAGGGTGCCCAAGGCACCCTTTTTTCATCAGCGGTCTGCTCAGACCTCTGCCTCAATCTGTTCCTTGTGCGCGTTATGCAGCACTTCGATCAGGCAGTCTTCCAGTTCAAAACGCTCGTGCAGCAAGCCGCCCAATTCCTTGAATTTCTCGGTGACACATTTGCCTTCGTCACAGAGATCGTTGAAGGCCAGCAGCTTCTCGGTGATGACGTCGATTCGAGGATAGATCGTGTCAGCCAGCTCGAGGCCACGCTGATCGTTGAATGCCTTGGCCTCGCTGGTGAGTTGCTCGTAGATTTCGAAATGACCGGCCGACACGTAATCGACCAGCGTGCCGCAGAAGTCCTGCAGGGGCACGCGCTTTTCAGAGAACGCTCCCGGCTCTGCACCGATGGCATCGTAAGCCTTGATCAGCTCGTTGCGCTCCAGCAACCAGCGGTCAATCAGCTTGTGAACCCCACCCCAGCGTTCCTGAGCGTTCTGACAACTTTCCAGCATGATGTTCTCTCTTCCCTTCAGGGGCATGCTGCTTCAAGCGCACTCCGGTTCGGTCCGAGATTGGTCGGTACCGGCCTGGACAAGCGTCGACAACAGCATTGATCCGATGATGCGTGCGGCCCAGATTATGCCCGCATGACTAGCCCATCAAGGTACGCAGGACACAAAGTTCATACAAGTGTTTAATCCGAAGGCCCTACATCTATTGATCTGAATCGCCGAAACTCGATAAAGAGGTAGTACAGCGCGAACAGGCAAAGCCCCGAAAATGCCAGCAGGCTCCACTCCGGCAAGCTGATGCCGAACAGCGACCAGTTGATCTCGGAGCACCCCGCACTTCCCGCCAACACCATCAGCATGACCTTCACGTAGGTTTGCGTTTCCAACAGGTAGTGAAGATTTTCAATGCACGCCGCCATGTTTTCGGGCGGCGAAGCCTGCAACCAGACCTGACGTGCCGCGACGCTCGCCCCCAAAGCGGAAAACAGTAAAAGAAAGCCTGCGTAGACACGCCAGCCGGATTTGCCAGGCGCGTGCAGCGCGGCGAGCAGGCAAACAACCGCTGATAACGCCATGAGCACACGCTGAAGCAGACACATCGGGCATGGCGCCGCATCAACCACAGGGCCGAGATAAACCGTCGCTCCCACAATCGATGCGCAGGCCACAAACGCCAGAGAGAACAAGGAGCGCGTACGAGCCAGCTGCATGGAAGATCCGTAACAAAAGACGAAGGCGGCTACGGTAGAGGAAAGCGCGAGTCGCTTTCAAGGCACCCGACGGAGGATATTTCTTTGTTGCTGTAGGTAAATCCCGACGCCGTGTTTAAGACGTTGTACCGATAGCTTGAAGATCTTCTCAACAAGCCACACCAAGCACGGAAAGGTCCTACACGAATCAGGGAAGCAGACACTGAAAAGGCCCGCAATCGGGCCTCTTCGAGTTGACGCCTCGCCCCAGTCTAAGCGCGTGTCAGCGCTGGCAACGGACGTGCAAGCAAACGCTCATCCAGCAGGCCCAGGCCTTCCTGAAACAGCTGATTGCTGCGATCAGTTTCGCCCAGCTGCGCGAGCAAGCGAGCCAGTTCGGCACACGCTTCCGGGTTGCGCTGCAACCTCAAGCTCGACTCAAGATAATCACGCGCTTTACCCCACAGGCTGCTCTGCAGACACAGACGGCCCAGGGTCAACAGCAAGCCTGGATCATCGGTATGATTTTTCAGCCAACCTTCGGCGGTCTGCAGCTGTTTGGCAGGATCAGCGCCGCGCACCAGTCCATACAAACGCGCAAGGTGGGTGTTGTAATCGCGCTTCATGGCCGTGCGCAAAACCTCTTCGGCCTGCACATCGGCGCCCAGACGTCGCAGCTGCTCGGCATACGCCAATACCAGTGCAGGCTCCTGGCGCTGGGCCGAGGTCAACTGCTGCCAGGCGTTCTCCAGCGACGGGAGGCCCGTGGCTACGGTATCGCTGTCGGATTCACGATGGGCGGCCAACGAGAGATTCTCGCCCCACGCGCGGCTCTCAAGCTCAGCCAGCTCTTGCGCCGGGAGCACTTTGTCCTTGCGCAGCTCAGGCATCAAGCGAATCAACTCCGCCCACTCGCCGCGCTCGCGGTACAGGCGCTGCAACTGGCGCAACACCTGCGGGTTATGCGGATGGCGTTCCTGCATGGCCTGCAGGGTCACCAGCGCGCCGTCGAGATCGCTGCGGTCCACCTGCAACTGTGCGTGGCTCAGCGCAATGGCCAGTTCGGCGTGAGGCTGACGCTCCAGCGCGCGCTCGAGGAGATTGTCGCTTTCCTCATAACGGCCCTGCTCGTTCGCAGCCCGGGCTGCGCCGAGGTAGTAAAGCAGTGGCTGACGTTCCGCCTCGGCAGCGCGATGCAAGTTGCGTTGCGCGCTGGCCCAGCGCCCTTCGGCGAGGTCCAGCTGGCCCTGCTCGATCGCGTTTTGCACACGACGGCTTCGGTTGCGACGCGACCAGGGATTGACCACCCCGCCGGAGGTCGTTAGCAATGAGATCAGCACCCGCACCAGCCAAAGAATAAACAGGACGGCGACCAGTATCGCCAGTGCTGCCCAGATGCTCGATTCGTAACGGAAGGTGTCGTAGGAAATCAGCACGTAACCCGCATGGCGAGAGATCGCGACACCGATCAGCGCCGCGGCCACCACCAGCACAAAGAGGACGACGTAAGCGCGCTTCATGGCTGTTTCCCAGGCTGGGCCTCGTCAGTGCGCTTCTCCAGCGCACCGCCAACAGGCGTATGACGCTGCTCGAGATACGCCTGAACCGCCGCCAAGCTTTGTGTCAGGTCAGGGGTCGCCACGGAAACCGGCTGTTTGCCCAACTCATCCAGACGCTGGCCGAGGGCTTTGCTCTGCTGGTTATCGCGATTGAAATTGTCGTCCAGGACGCTGCGCGCCTCAGCCATGGCTTTTTCGTAGACCGGGGCCTGGCCGTTGAGCGCTGCCCATTGCGCCTGCTCGATCGCCAAGCTCAGCGCCAGACGAACCTGGGTCAGGCTCTGGCCAGCCAGCAATGGACGAATATTCTTATCTGCATGGAAGTCGATTCGCACGAACTGGGAGATCTTGTCCCACCACTTGGCCCAGTAGCTGTCCTCGCTGCCATCGGTCAAACCGAACAGCGAGTCGCCCTTGTCTTGGTATTCCGGCGCCAGCTCGTTCAATTGCGCGACTTGATCACGCACAGCTGCCAGTTGCAGAAACAGACCCGTGCGATCCGGTTGATCGACGCTGCGCAGCGCAGTCAGGCTCTTGGCCAATTGCTCACGGGCTGCAAATGCGCCGGGATCGTCCTGCTCGCGCAGGATCTCGTCGGCGCCCTGCACCAGTGCGGCAGCACTGTTGATGTCTTGCAGCGCAGACAGCCTCAGGCTCGCCAGGCGCAGCAAATGCTCCGCTTCGGCGAGACGCCAATCCTTGCGGCTGGCGCCGAGCACGGTTTCTACACGCTGGCTCAGGCGCTGCTGATCACCCTGCAACTGCGTGACGAGGCGGCGGCGATCTTCAAGCTCCTGAGCGGGAGGCAATTGCGCCAGACGCGCGGCGATCTGCTGCTCGCTCTGCTTGAGGGCCTGGGTCTGGGAGCCGATGTCCTGCAACTGGCCCGACTGCTCCTGATGACCAGCCTGCATGGCGCGCAGTTGCCAAACGCTCCAGCCGCCAACGGCAACGCCCGCAGCGCCCAGCAACAGGGCCAGTATGGCGAGCCCGTTGCTGCTCCGGCGAGTCGACGGTTCTTTGTACGCTGGATTCGGCAGCGGCTCGGATTTGGCCAGTACCGGTTCAACGTCATCTTTTGGCATGACTGTTTCGCTCACGTGTCCATCCTTTGCATTTTGGGCGTCGCGTAATCCGACTGATCGAGCATTACGCCTGTGAGGCAGGCGCGGTGTATCCGCGCAATGCTGCCAGCAAGGCCGGGGCGCTGGCGCCACGGCAGTCCACTACGGTAAGAGCTCCGGCAGCACGCGCCATTTCGGCGACCCGCGGGCTCGGTACAAACAAAGGCATCTGCGCAAGCGTAGGCCAGGCGTCGCCCGCCAACTTGCGCAGATGCTCGAAACCCTGTCCACTGCTGACCACCAGCCCATTCAAGCGTTCCGCTTTTACCGTATCGGGCAATGCGAAAGCCGGGTATTGCGGCAGGTGGCGACGATACAGCGGCAGGTAATCCACCACCACACCGCGCTCGCGCAATCGCTCGGCGAGCAGCTCGCGGCCGTCTTCGCCGCGCATGATCAGCACTTTGGAGTCATAGCCCGAGAGAGCTTGTTGAAACTGCGGCAGGTCGAGCAATGCTTCGCTGTCATCGCCGTGCTCTGGGAAGAAAACTGGCAGGCCGTAGTCATCGAGAATTTGCGCAGTGGCAGCACCAACGGTGAACCACTTCTGCATCGGCGGCTGCGGCCAGACTTCATCGAGCATCGCCAGGCCCAGCCGCGCGGCCGGCTTGCTGACGACGATCACGGCGCAGTACGCCGCAAGGTCATAGATGATCGAACGGTTCGCTTCTGAAACCGGCAATGGCTCGATCTCCAGCAACGGCAGGCTGGCGCTGTACACGCCAACCTCAGCCAAGGTCTGCGCAAGGGCCTGGGATTCTTCAGCAGGGCGCGTGAGCAGCAAACGCCAGGCCTTCACTCGTCGCCTGCCTCGCCGTACACCGCTTTGAGAATCTTCGCCGCACCTTGAGCCAGCAGCGCTTCGGCCACTTGTACACCCAGCGTTTGAGCATCCACTTGGGGCGCACGCGCTTCGGCGTGGAGCAGCACTGTGCCGGAAGGATCGCCTACCAGACCGCGCAACCACAGTTGTTCGCCTTCCAGCACGGCGTAGCAGGCAATCGGCACTTGGCACCCACCGTTGAGGTGCTTGTTGAGCGCGCGCTCAGCGGTGACCCGCACGGCGGTATCGTCATGGTGCAGCGGGGCCAGCAAGGCATGAAGTTCGATGTCGACGCTGCGGCATTCAATGCCCACTGCGCCCTGCCCGCCAGCCGGCAAGCTGTGGTCGATGCTGATGGGGGCGGTGATGCGGTCTTCGAAACCCAGACGGATCAGGCCGGCCGCGGCAAGGATGATCGCGTCGTACTCACCGGCGTCCAGCTTGGCGAGGCGCGTGTTGACGTTGCCACGCAGAAACCGGATTTGCAGGTCAGGCCGGCGCGCCAGCAACTGAGCCTGCCGACGCAGGCTCGACGTCCCCACCACGGCGCCGGCGGGCAGCTCATCGAGACTGGCGTAGGTGTTGGACACGAAGGCATCGCGCGGGTCTTCGCGCTCGCAGATGCAGAACAGGCCAAGCCCCTGAGGGAAGTCCATCGGCACGTCTTTCATCGAGTGGACGGCGATGTCGGCGGTGTGCTCCATCAGTGCTGTTTCCAGCTCCTTGACGAACAGACCCTTGCCACCGATTTTCGACAGCGGTGAATCCAGCAGCTTGTCGCCGCGACTGACCATTGGCACCAGCGTCACGATCAGACCGGGATGCGCCTGCTCCAGACGCGCCTTGACGTACTCGGCTTGCCAGAGGGCCAGGGCGCTTTTGCGGGTGGCGATGCGGATTTCGCGAGAAGACATGAACCGGTCCGTACTGAGTGAATGCGGCGAATAATAACAGCTCGGCCGGATCGGGCCGAATGACTGTATTCAATCGTTGCGCATCATGATCTCAATCAACCTGCGCACGCCATGCGACGGCGTGTCGCCCGCATCTCACGGCATGGCCCTCACGGCACTCGCTTACAACTGCTGCATCATCTTGCGCACACCGGCAACGTGCCGGCGGCTGACGATCAGCGCATCACCGTTGAGCCCCTTGAGGAACAACTGGAAATGGCCCAGCGGCGTGCGTTGCAGGCGTTCGATACGTTCCCGGGCGACCAGCGCGTTGCGGTGAATACGCACAAAACGGTCGCCGAATTCGTCTTCTAGGGCTTTAAGCGGTTCATCCAGCAGCACTTCGCCGCCTTCATGGCGCAGGGTCACGTACTTGTGATCGGCGATGAAATAGATCACCTCGGCCAGCGGAATCAGCTCAATGCCCTTTCGGGTACGCGCGCTGATGTGACTGCGCGGGCCGGTGCCGCTTTCGGCAGCAGGTCGGGTCATCGCCGCCAGTTGCACGCGATTCGGCCGCTCGGCCTTGCGCAACGCCTCAAGCAGGTGCTCGGGACGAACCGGTTTGACCAGATAACCCACGGCGCTGACCTGAAAGGCCTCCAGCGCAAATTCATCGTGGGCCGTGCAAAACACGACGGCAGGCGGGGTGTCGCGCTCGCACAATTTAGCCGCGACCTGAAGTCCATCCAGGCCCGGCATGCGGATATCCAGCAACACCACGTCGGGTTTCAAATTTTCAATCAGCTGCAATGCTTCTTCGCCATTGGTGGCGCTGGGTTCAAGAACCTTGTAACCCTCGAGCTCACTTACCATACGGCTCAGGCGGTCTCGGGCTAGGGGTTCGTCATCAACGATCAGGACATTCATATTGCTCTGGCTTCCTGCGTGAGTCTCGCACAAGGATAGCGTAGACAGGTGAAGTGACGACCGTCTCGGCGCTCCACGCTCAGACTGGCGAGAGGGCCGAAAAGTGCCGTGAGTCGAGCGCCGATGTTTGCCAAGGCCTGCTGAGTGCCGCCTGGATTTTGCTGTAAGACGACCTCATCGTAAGGATTACTGACGCGCAATATAAATACTCCCCGTTCGTAGTCCGCCTCAACTCTGACCACGCCGCCTTCAACACGGGGCGCGATGCCGTAAATCAACGCGTTTTCCAATAATGGCTGCAAGGTTAGCTGGGGAATTGGCAAGTCGTCGGGAATTGCACTAACGGCCCAGTCCAACTGTAGACGCTCGCCAAGTCGATATTGCTCAATCGATAAATAGCGTTTCGCCAAATCAAGTTCTTCACGCCATGTCGTCAGGCTGCCGGGCTTGCCCAGACTGGCCCGGAACAGGTCGGACAGATCAAGCACTGCCTGCTCCGCCTTGACCGGATCACTGGTGACCAGACTGGCGATGCTGTTGAGCGTGTTGAAGAGAAAATGCGGGCGGATACGTGCCTGCAAGGACTCGATCCTGGCCTGGAGTTCGGCCTGCTGCTGCTTGCGCCACTGACTCTGCAGGTAAAAGTAGCGCAGCATCAGTGCGGACATGATCAAGGCGATCAAGGCATAGCGCAGGTACCGCTCGACGACGCCATCGAACGAGGTCGGGGGATTCACCTGGTAGTAGTCCGTCACGGCGGTGCACATCAGCGTCACCGCCACCACCAGCAGACAACCGATGCAGCCGGCCACCCCGGCACGCAGCCGTGCCAGCCAGGGGCGCAAGCCACACAGCAGCGCAGCGGACAACAGCACGATCCACTGCACGAAAAGAGAAATCAGCGCCAACCGCACCCAGTCGAAATCCGGCTGCATGGGTTCGATGAGCACGAGCACGAAGACCAGCAACTCCGCCAGCACGACCAGCATCAGCAGCGCCTGGGGCAGACACAGTTCCGGGAGGAAAAACTCTTTGCCGGGCGCACTGCTCTGCCCCGGGTGTTTGCGCTCGTTTTGCATGGCCGCCAGTCTCTTCGCTCATACCGTTGCGGGCAAGCCGCCGGGGATAAATAAACGGCAATGCTGTTATCATCGCCCGCGTCTTTAGAATCGGCCGGCGCCGGTTTTTCATCAGTTTCAGCCACCAGCAAAGCAGCGAGCGAATCATGAGCACCGACAAGACCAACCAGTCCTGGGGCGGCCGCTTCAGTGAACCCGTCGACGCCTTCGTCGCACGCTTCACCGCCTCCGTCACCTTCGATCAGCGCCTTTATCGCCACGACATCATGGGCTCCGTCGCCCACGCCACGATGCTGGCCAAGGTCGGCGTGCTGACCGACGCCGAGCGCGACACCATCATCGACGGGCTGAAGAGCATTCAGGGCGAGATCGAGGCCGGCACGTTCGACTGGCGCGTGGACCTCGAAGACGTGCACATGAACATCGAAGCGCGCCTGACCGATCGCATCGGCGTCACCGGTAAAAAGCTGCACACCGGTCGTAGCCGCAACGATCAGGTCGCCACCGACATCCGCCTGTGGCTGCGTGATGAGATCGACCTGATTCTGGCTGAGATCACTCGCCTGCAAGAAGGCCTGCTGGGGCTGGCCGAGCGCGAAGCCGACACCATCATGCCGGGCTTCACTCACCTGCAGACCGCGCAACCTGTGACCTTCGGCCACCACATGCTGGCGTGGTTCGAAATGCTCAGCCGCGATTACGAGCGTCTGGTCGATTGCCGCAAGCGCACCAACCGCATGCCCCTGGGCAGCGCCGCGCTGGCCGGGACCACCTACCCGATCGACCGCGAGCTGACCTGCCAACTGCTGGGCTTCGAAGCCGTCGGCGGCAACTCGCTGGACAGCGTCTCCGATCGCGACTTCGCCATCGAATTCTGCTCCGCCGCGAGCATCGCGATGATGCACCTGTCGCGCTTCTCCGAAGAGCTGGTGCTGTGGACCAGCGCGCAATTCCAGTTCATCGACCTGCCTGATCGCTTCTGCACCGGCAGTTCGATCATGCCGCAAAAGAAAAATCCTGATGTCCCTGAGCTGGTCCGTGGCAAAAGCGGCCGCGTGTTTGGCGCATTGATGGGCCTGCTGACCTTGATGAAAGGCCAGCCGCTGGCCTACAACAAGGACAATCAGGAAGACAAGGAACCGCTGTTCGACGCCGCCGACACCCTGCGCGATTCGCTGCGTGCCTTCGCTGACATGATCCCGGCGATCAAGCCCAAGCACGCCATCATGCGCGAAGCCGCCCTGCGCGGTTTCTCTACCGCGACCGACCTTGCCGATTACCTGGTGCGTCGTGGCCTGCCATTCCGTGATTGCCACGAGATCGTCGGTCACGCAGTGAAGCATGGCGTTGAGACCGGCAAGGACTTGGCCGAGATGACGCTGGACGAGCTGCGTCAGTTCAGTGATCAGATCGAACAGGATGTCTTCGAGGTGCTGACGCTTGAAGGTTCGGTCAACGCGCGTAATCACATCGGCGGCACGGCGCCGGAGCAGGTCAAGGGCGCAGTTGTGCGTGGACAGCATTTGCTCGCCACCCGCTAAACGCATCAGAGGGGTCGCCCGTTACGGGCGATTCCAATCAATTGGCAAGACATCGAGAACGACATGAGCGACAACATCGAGAACGACGACGAAGAGTTTGCCGAAGCCACGCTGATTGAAGCCATCGAAAATCAGATCGAAAGCGACAACCCGCCAGCGGCCAAAGCCACCTACAACAAGCTGACGCTGGTGGGCATTGAGCGCGAAGAGATTCTGCAGATGATGGCCCACATTCTGGCGCTGGAGATCGACGGGATCCTGGCCGAAGATCGCCCGTTCAATACCGTCTGGTACGAAGCGGCCCTGCGTGCACTGCCCGACATGCCACCGGGCGTGCGACTGGCGGGAGACGAGTAAAACCCGCCACACATGCCGGTCGCTCAACTGACCTGACGACCGGCCAGATACTTCCTGCAAAATCCCCAGACCTGACTACACTCCAACAGCCTCGCTGCCGCATGGCGACGGGGCCGTCACGCCTGCGATTCCGATCGCGGTGTATCCACTGGAAAAAGTCTGGAGCACCTATGTCGTTTACCCCTGAATTGGTTGCCGAACTGGAAATCCTGTCGCTGTTCAATCTGAGCAACACCAAAGAGGGTCTGAAGGTCCACCACCACTCTGCGGCCCCCACGGCCATCGCGGCTGCCCAACGACTTTTCGACAAAGGCCTCACCACGCAACACGACGGAGGCTATTTGACCAGCCTGGGGCTGGATGCCGCTGACCACGCTCAATCGCTGCTGATTATTCTTGCTACCAGCCAGGAAGCTGCCTGATTTCGTCCCTCGCGAAACCTTTGCCTGGACGCATCAAATAAAGGTTTCGCGAATCCTCCATTTCGACGATGCTGCGCCGATAAAATAATGGCGCCATAAAAAAGACCCGTGATCGAGCCGTACTGGCCTGACGTCCAGCTGTCTTTATTATCGCTATACCCTCACTTCATGCAGTGCCGCCCGCCGGCTTCGAGTCGCGATGACGCGTAGTTCCGAAATTCGCCCGGATCTGGATGAGGGCATTGATCGCAAGGTCCTCGCTCAGTTGCGCAGCCGCTTTCTGGCCCTGAGCCAGAGTCGCCTGGCGCGTGCGTACGAAGGCCTGTCGACCCGTCAGCAAAGCGTGCTTGCGCTGCTTCCGCTGTTTTTCCACGTCAATCATCCGCTGCTGCCAGGCTATGTGTCGGGCTCGACCCCCGCTGGCGTGTCCCATTACGAGCCAGACGCCCAGGCCCTCGCTGAAGCGCAACGCCTGACACGGTCGTTTTCCTACAAACCGCGCCGGCTGAATCCGCCACAGCCGATTCACGGCATCTTCCTGATGGGCAGCCTTGGCACCCTCGCCCAGGCCGACCAGAGCGACATGGACGTGTGGATCTGCCACGACCCGCTGCTGTCGGCCGACGAAATCCACGAGTTGCGCAGGAAGTGCCAGTCCCTCGAAAGCTGGGCAGCCAGCATGGGCGCCGAGGCACACTTCTTTCTCGTTGATCCTGAGCGTTTTGTCGTCGGCGAACGTGACGCGCAACTGAGTGGCGAGGACTGCGGCACAACCCAGCACTATTTGCTGCTCGACGAGTTTTATCGCACCGCCATCTGGCTCGCCGGGCGCACCCCGATGTGGTGGCTGGTACCGGTCTATGAAGAAGCGCGCTACGCCGAATACACCCACACCCTGCTGTCGAAGCGCTTTATTCGCGCCGACGAGGTGCTGGACCTCGGCAACATGTCGCACATCCCGCCGGGAGAATTCATCGGCGCCGGGCTCTGGCAGCTGTTCAAAGGCATCGAATCGCCTTACAAATCGGTGCTCAAGCTACTGTTGACCGAGGTTTATGCCAGCGAGCACACCCATGTGCAATGCTTGAGCATGCGCTTCAAGAAAGCCGTGTTCGCCAACCGCGCCGACCTCGACGAGCTGGACCCGTACGTGATGGTGTATCGGCGCATCGAGGAATACCTGTTGGCGCGGGGTGAACCCGAGCGACTGGAACTGGTACGCCGCAGTTTGTACCTGAAGGTGAACAAGAAACTCACGGGCTCCACCCGTCACCGCAGTAACGGCTGGCAACGGCTGCTGCTGGAGCGGCTGGTCAATGAGTGGAACTGGGACGAGCGTCAACTGGCGTTGCTCGACAGCCGCAGCCAATGGAAAGTGCGACAAGTCGCCAGCGAACGCCGCGCGCTGGTCGGCGAGCTCAACTACAGTTATCGCTTCCTGACCCAGTTCGCTCGCGCGCAAAAAGCGGTCAATTCGATCACCAAGCGCGACATGAATGTGCTCGGGCGTCGTCTGTATGCAGCCTTCGAACGCAAAGCCGGCAAAGTGGAATTTCTCAACCCGGGCATTGCGCCGGATCTGGCCGAGGACACGCTGACGCTGGCGCAACTGCCGAACAAGCGCGAGCCCGGCAGGTATCAGTGGTGCCTCTACCACGGCAGCCTGAGTGCCCACGAGCTGGAGACGTTTGCGCCGATCAAGCGCAGCCGCGAGTTGCTGGAACTGCTCACGTGGTGCCATCGCAACAACGTCATCGACAGCAGCACGCGCCTGGCGCTCCACCCTGGCATCAGCGATCTGACCGAATTTGAACTGTTCAATCTACAAGGCGCGTTGCAGCAGAGCATCGCGCTGCCGCTGGCCATGGTCGATGAAGACGTACTGCTGAGCCCGAGCGTGCCCCGCGAGATTCTGCTGTTGGTCAACGTCGGCGTCGACCCGCTCCGGCACCATAAAGACCTGAACATCCTGATGACGACCGAGCGAACCGACTCGCTGAGCTACGCCGGCGTACGTGAAAATCTGGTGCTGACCTTCGACCAGATCACCCTCAACAGCTGGAACGAGGTGTTGGTCAATCGCTTCGACGGCCCCCATGCGCTGCTGGACTGCCTGACAGAATTGCTCAACGGCCTGCCGGAAAAGCCCGCCAGGCCGGTCATCCGCGTGCGCTGTTTTTGCCACAACCGTGCGCAGGCCATCGCTCAGCGCGTGGAGGAGCTCATCGGCACTGCGCAACTGCTGCTGGACCGGCGCCTGAATCATCGCTATCTCATTCAGGTCGAGCAGCGTTACCACGTTCTGGAAATGATCCCCGGCCAGGTCAGCCACGTCACGCTCGAACACGTGCCGGCGCTCTTCAGCTATCTCGGAGAAGAGCTTTCCGCCTACAGCCCGCTTCATTTGGACCCGCAGGCATTGGACGACTCTGACCTGTCGCTGTTCATCCCGTATGGTCAGCCCGAATGCATTCAGGTGTTTTACCGGATCAACGAACCCAATGCCGATCTGTACGTGCTCGATGAGCGCAATGCGTTATGGCATCAGCAGGTTCCTTATCACAGTGAGCCCAGCCTGCTGGTTCCGCTGCAGCGCTTTTTTCAATCGTTGACGTACCGGCGCGTGACGTTGCTGCCGCTGGATAACCCGTTGGAATCAACGTCGCTGGAGGCTTTGTATTACCGCATAACCCCCGACGGATCAGGACGGGCCCGCCGCGTTGAGCATCGGCCGAGCCCGGCCATGCTCATCGACAAATCGTTTTTTGACGTGCAGGCGATTATCGAGGAAGCATCCCCTGGCCAGGTCAGCGTGACGCTGTATTGCGACGGGATGGAGTTTTCCGAGCTGGAGTTTGGCGATCAGCTGTTCAGCGTCGTGGCGCGGCGGATCCTCGACCAGCGCCGCGAGACGCAACGTTATCGCTGCTACATCACCGACCTGGACCTGTCCGGGATACTGGGGGACACGCGCGGGCAGACTATTCTGTTCCTGCGCTACAAAGCCCAGCTGGAACAGTCACTGAATGCCGCGATGGACGAGGCGTGACCTACACGTGATCGGAAGTCGCACTGCGACGCAAATCTGCCTGCCGCACAATCTCCCGTCGGCGCTCATCGGTCGCCGCCCGCCACTCGCGGATGTCTTCGACGTGGCGCTGGCAGCCCGTGCAGACTTTGTCTTCGTCGAGCCGGCAAATGCTGATGCAGGGCGACGGCACAGCCGTGCTGACGTTGCTGAACAGCGGCTTTGGCGGTTTGACCGGGGTTTCGCTAACGGTCACTGGCGGTTGCCATCGCTGCCGTCGAGGGCGTCGAAGTCGATTTCTTCGCCGGCCTGCTCCTTCGCCAGACGATAGAGCATCTCGCTCAACAGCTCTTCGCTTTTGTCGCAGATCCAGTGCTTCGCTTCTTCGTCGTAATCAAAGTGAAAACCACCCGACGCAGCCGCCAGCCACAGCTGACGCAAAGGCTCCTGACGGCTGAAAATGAACTGCGAGCCGTTTTCGAATTTCACGGTCAGCACACCGGCCGACTCCTCAAGGTCCAGATCCAGACCGCTCTCGTCGAAGATATCCTGGAGCTTTTCCTGGGTGGCATCGACCAGATCGTGAAAACGGGCTTCGGTCAAACTCATTGCATGAACCTCAAAAGTGTCAGCGGACGGCGCAGCGACGCACGATACGGTCGCTCCACGGCAAATGCAAAGCCTACCCGCCCAAGTGCAAATGTGGGACCGGCTTTGGTCGGGACGGCATCGAGCATCACCCTGCACCACAGACCGCGTCAGAAATCCGCACGTGCTGCGCAGTCTAATTGCGCAGCGGCGTCAAACCCCCGCCGGACGGGAACTCCAGCGCATAGGCAATCTGTCAGGTGGTCGGTATACTCGGGCGCAATTAATGCTTATACAAAGGATTTCGCCATGAAGCGCCTGATTTCCTCCCTGGCCGCGCTGCTTGCAGTTGCGTGTCTGGTCTCTGCCTGCGGTCAGAAAGGTCCACTGTATCTGCCCGACGACGATTCGTCCGCCGACGGCACCAGCCAGACCAAATCGCACTCGCACAAGCATCAGACTTCGACCTACTAGGAATCAGTCATGGACGCCTTCAACTACCGCGACGGCGAGCTGTTCGCGGAAGGAGTGGCGTTGTCTGCCATCGCCGAACGCTTCGGCACGCCGACATACGTCTATTCCCGCGCGCACATCGAGGCGCAGTACCGCGCCTACGCCGACGCCTTGAGCGGCATGCCGCATCTGGTCTGCTTTGCGGTCAAAGCCAACTCGAACCTGGGCGTTCTCAATGTCCTGGCGCGTTTGGGCGCCGGTTTCGACATCGTGTCCCGTGGCGAGCTGGAGCGCGTGCTGGCGGCAGGCGGTCAGGCTGACAAAATCGTTTTCTCCGGCGTCGGCAAGACCCGCGATGACATGCGCCGAGCGCTGGAAGTCGGCGTGCATTGCTTCAACGTCGAGTCCACCGACGAGCTTGAACGACTGCAAGTCGTCGCCGCCGAAATGGGCGTGCGTGCTCCGGTTTCGTTGCGCGTCAACCCGGATGTCGACGCCGGCACCCACCCTTATATCTCCACCGGCCTCAAGGAAAACAAATTTGGCATCGCCATCGCGGACGCCGAAGACGTTTACATCCGCGCCGCGCAGCTGCCGAATCTCGACGTCATCGGCGTCGACTGCCACATCGGCTCTCAACTGACCACCCTTTCGCCTTTCGTGGATGCGCTGGATCGCCTGCTCGATCTGGTCGACCGACTGGGCGATTGCGGCATTCTGCTGAAACATATCGATCTGGGCGGCGGTCTGGGCGTGCGTTATCGCGACGAAGAGCCGCCCCTCGCGGGCGACTACATCAAGGCCGTGCGTGAACGCCTCGATGGCCGCGATCTGGCGCTGATGTTCGAGCCCGGCCGCTTCATCGTCGCCAATGCCGGCGTGCTGCTGACCCGCGTTGAGTACCTCAAGCACACCGAGCACAAAGACTTCGCCATCGTCGACGCCGCCATGAACGACCTGATTCGTCCAGCCCTGTATCAGGCGTGGATGGACGTGACGGCCGTCAAATCCCGCGACGGCGCCAAACGCACCTACGACATCGTCGGCCCGATTTGCGAAACCGGGGATTTCCTGGCCAAGGAGCGTGAACTCGCGCTGGCTGAGGGCGATCTGCTGGCGGTGCATTCGGCGGGCGCCTATGGCTTCGTGATGAGCTCCAACTACAACACCCGCGGACGTACGGCCGAGGTGCTTGTGGATGGCGAGCAAGCCTTCGAAGTGCGTCGCCGTGAAACCGTGACTGAGCTGTTTGCCGGCGAAAGCCTGCTGCCGGAGTAATCCCATGCTGCTGCGTTTTACCAAGATGCATGGCCTGGGCAATGACTTCATGGTGCTGGACCTTGTGAGCCAACACGCCCACATTTTGCCCAAGCACGCCAAGCAATGGGGCGATCGCCACACGGGTATCGGTTTCGATCAGCTGCTGCTGGTGGAGGCGCCGAACAATCCGGACGTGGATTTTCGCTACCGGATTTTCAATTCCGACGGCTCCGAGGTCGAGCAGTGCGGCAATGGCGCGCGCTGCTTCGCCCGTTTCGTGCTGGACAAGCGGCTGACGGCCAAGAAGCAGATCCGCGTCGAGACCAAGGGCGGCATCATCGAGCTGGACATCCGCAACGACGGCCAGATCAGCGTTGATATGGGCGCGCCGCGTCTGGTGCCGGCGGACATCCCGTTCGACGCACCGGAACAGGCCGCCAGTTATTCGCTCGATGTCGATGGCGAGTCTGTCGAGCTTGCCGCCGTGTCCATGGGCAACCCCCATGCCGTGCTGCGCGTCTACGACATCAACAATGCGCCCGTGCATGTGCTTGGGCCGAAGATTGAAAACCATCCGCGTTTTCCGGCCCGGGTGAACGTGGGCTTTCTCCATGTCGTCGACCGTCAGCGCGCGCAACTGCGGGTGTGGGAGCGTGGCGCCGGGGAAACCCAGGCCTGTGGCACCGGTGCCTGCGCGGCAGCGGTGGCAGCCATTACTCAGGGCTGGATGGATTCGCCGATGCTGATCGACCTGCCGGGCGGACGCCTATCCATCGAGTGGGCCGGCCCCGGCCATTCAGTGGTGATGACTGGCCCGGCTGTCCGGGTTTACGAAGGCCAAGTACGTCTATGAGTGAGAGTATCCAATGACCGACCAGCCTCAGACTTCAAACGACACGCCCGGCCAGCCCCCCGCCGAGACCGCAGTGCCTGCCCTTGAAGCCGAGGCAGTCGCGGCCTGGCTGCAACAACACCCTGATTTCTTCGCCGAGCACGACGAGCTGCTGGCGATGATGCGCGTCCCGCACCAACGGGGCGACACCGTCTCGCTGGTCGAGCGCCAGCTCAAGCTGCTGCGCGAGCGCAACATCGAGATGCGTCACCGGCTCTCGCAACTGATGGACGTGGCCCGGGACAATGACCGGCTGTTCGAAAAAACCCGCCGGCTGATTCTCGATCTGATGGACGCGACCAGTCTGGAAGAGATCGTCATCTGCGTGGAAGACAGCTTGCGCCAGGAATTTCAGGTGCCCTTCGTCAGCCTTATCCTGTTCAGCGACAACCCGATGACCGTCGGCCGCTGGGTGAGCGCCGCGGACGCGCAGAAAGCCATCGGCGGGCTGATGTCCGGCGGCAAGACCCTGTGTGGCGCGCTGCGTGAGCATGAGCTCGAGTTCCTGTTCGGCAGCGAGCAAAGCAAGGAAGTGGGCTCAACCGCCCTGGCTGCCCTCAGCCACCAGGGCCTGCACGGCGTTCTGGCCATCGGCAGCCGTGATCCGCAGCATTACAAAAGCTCGGTCGGGACGCTGTTTCTCAGTTACATCGCCGACGTGCTCAGCCGCCTGCTGCCACGCTTCACCAACTCGCTGCGTTCGGTTCGCTAGTCATGGAGCGGCAACTGGACGCCTACTGCACGCACCTGCGCAGTGAGCGCCAGGTGTCGAGCCATACGCTTGAAGCCTATCGTCGCGACCTGAACAAGGTCCTGGCTTTCTGCGAAAAGCAGCACATCGACAGCTGGAAAGCGCTGGATATTCAGGCCATGCGCAGCCTTGTCGCTCGCCTTCACCAGCAGGGTCAATCCTCGCGCAGCCTGGCCAGACTGCTGTCAGCCGTGCGCGGCTTTTATCACTACCTCAACCGCGAAGACCTTTGCGATCACGATCCGGCCAATGGCCTGTCACCGCCCAAGGGCGAGCGTCGCTTGCCCAAAACCCTGGATGCCGACCGCGCCCTGCAACTGCTTGAAGGCGGCGTCGAGGACGATTTTCTGGCCCGGCGTGATCAGGCGATTCTCGAACTGTTCTACTCGTCAGGCCTGCGCCTGTCCGAACTGACCGGGCTGAACTGCGAAGACCTGGATCTGGCGGACGGTCTTGTGCAGGTCCTCGGCAAAGGCAGCAAAAGCCGTGTTTTACCGGTTGGCAGAAAGGCACGGGAAGCGCTGGAGGAATGGCTCAAGCAACGAGCGCTGGCCAATCCCCAGGACGATGCCGTGTTTGTCAGCCAGCAAGGCCGCCGCCTCGGGCCGCGCTCGATCCAGCTGCGGGTCAAGGCTGCCGGCGAACGTGAGTTGGGCCAGAACCTGCACCCGCACATGCTTCGCCATTCATTCGCCAGTCACTTGCTGGAGTCGTCCCAGGACCTGCGCGCCGTGCAGGAACTGCTGGGTCACGCCGACATCGCCACCACTCAGATCTACACCCATCTGGATTTCCAGCATCTGGCCACGGTGTACGACAGTGCCCATCCACGGGCCAAGCGCAAAGGTAACGCCGACAATGAGCATTAAGCTGATCACCTTCGACCTGGACGACACGCTGTGGGAAACCGCACCAGCGATTGTCAGCGCTGAAGCCAAGCTGCGCGAGTGGCTGGCTGCCAAAGCGCCAAAACTCGGGCCGGTCCCGGTCGAGCATCTGTGGGAAATCCGCTCGCGACTCATCGAAGCGGATCCGACGTTCAAGCACCGGATCAGTGCGCTGCGCCGCAAGGTGCTGTTTCATGCGCTGGAGGATGCGGGGTATGGTCACGCCGAAGCCCATGAGCTGGCGGACCAGAGCTTTGAAGTGTTCCTTCAGGGGCGGCACCAGCTGGACATCTTCCCTGAAGTGGTGCCGACGCTTGAGATCCTGACCAAGTCTTACACGCTGGGTGTCGTGACCAACGGCAATGCCGACATCCGCCGTCTGGGCCTGGCCGATTATTTCGCCTTCGCGCTATGCGCCGAGGACCTGGGCATTGGCAAACCGGACCCTGCGCCCTTCGTCGAGGCGCTGAAACGCGGCAATGCAGATGCCAGTCAGGCCGTGCATGTCGGCGATCACCCGGGTGACGACATCGCCGGCGCCCAACAAGCCGGCCTGCGGGCGATCTGGTACAACCCCGGCGGCAAGGTCTGGGAGGCTGAAAAAGCGCCGGATGCCGTAATCAACAGCCTGACGCAATTGCCCGAGGTGCTGGCGCGCTGGGCTTGATCTGCGCTTCCCGCTGCGTGAACGCCGGCCTTTGCGTCTGCAACTCAAATCGCAGGCAATAAAAAACCCGCAGCGACAGCGGGTTTTTCATCAAGCGCGCAGCAGATCCCTTAGATGGGACGGCTGCCGTACTTGTTGTCAGGCTTCTTGGGCGGATCGGCGACCACGTTGGCCTCCACTTCCACGACCTTGCCACCACGAGCGAGGAATTCTTCCATCGCGCGAGCCAGAGCATCACGCTCCTTGTTCTTGGCTTCCACGCTCGGCAACTCGTCAACCGAGACGGCGGCCTTGGCCTTGCCTTTGGCTGGAGTCGCAGAGACTTCAGCGCTGTCGTCGACTTCCACTACATCTTCATCGGACGCCGCTGCAAGCCCCTCACCGTCCTCCCCTTCTTCCAGATCGTCTTCCAGACCTTCTTCGATGTCGTCGTCGCTCATGTTCTACCTCATGACTTGCGAAAGCAGATTAGTTATAGCCCAGCCGGGCTTGATTTCTTGGACAGCCGGAAAAAATTCAACTACCGCATACGTTCAGCGGTCGTCCCCCTCACCCTGAAGCGTGACGAGGACTTTACGGGCACCGCCTGCATCGCGGTGCTCGCCCAGATAAATACCTTGCCATGTGCCCAACGCCAGCCGTCCATTTGTAACCGGCAATGTAAGCTGGCAGCCAAGCAGACTGGCTTTGAAGTGCGCCGGCAGATCATCGGGCCCTTCGTCGTCATGCTCGTAGCCGTCGCGCCCCTGAGGCACCAGACGGTTGAAGAAACGCTCGAAATCGCGACGTACCGCAGGGTCGGCGTTCTCGTTGACGGTCAACGAGGCCGAGGTGTGTTGCAACCAGACATGCAGCAGGCCGATGCGGCATTCGCGTAATTCGCGAAGGCCCGCGACGATCTCGTCAGTCACCAGATGGAAACCACGAGGCCTTGCCCGCAGCGTGACCAAGGTCTGTTGCCACATACCGTTCTCCGCCCTTCGGCGCGCATTCTAACGCGCTGGAAAAAAAAACAAAGTGCGTAATGAGCGACGATTTTCAGGAGCGCTGAACAAGGGCATTTATGCCCTCTAAAGCATCGAGAATCGTCAGGTTAGGCCGAACATTGCAGCGGATGTTCCTGCCGGGAACGCCCACCCGCTGTGCGGACATCCCTATCGACAAACCTCAGACAAAAAAATGCCCGGAGACCCGGGCATTTTTTCACGCGTGGATTACAAGTTGTAGCCACGTTCGTTGTGTTGCGCCAGATCCAGGCCGACCGCTTCTTCTTCCTCGGTGACACGCAGGCCCATGACCATGTCGAGCACCTTGAGGATGATGAAGGTCACGATCGCGGTGTAGATGACCGTGAAGCCGACGCCTTTGCATTGAATCCAGACTTGTGCCGCGATGTCGGTCACGGTGCCGAAGCCGCCCAGCGAAGGGGCTGCAAACACGCCGGTCAGGATCGCGCCGAGGATACCGCCGATACCGTGAACGCCGAAGGCATCCAGGGAGTCGTCGTAGCCCATTTTGCGTTTCAGGCTGGTGGCGCAGAAGAAGCAGACCACGCCTGCCGCCAGACCGATGATCAGGCCGCCCATTGGGCCGACAGTACCGGCGGCCGGAGTGACGGCAACCAGACCGGCAACCACACCCGAAGCGATGCCCAGAGCGCTTGGTTTACCGTGGGTCAGCCATTCGGCGAACATCCAGCCCAGCGCTGCAGCAGCGGTGGCGATCTGAGTTACCAGCATGGCCATACCGGCAGTGCCGTTGGCCGCAGCCGCGGAACCTGCGTTGAAACCGAACCAGCCCACCCAGAGCATGGCCGCGCCGACCAGGGTGTAACCCAGGTTGTGCGGAGCCATTGGAGTGGTCGGGAAACCTTTACGCTTGCCGAGTACCAGGCACGCTACCAGGCCAGCCACACCGGCGTTGATGTGAACAACGGTGCCGCCCGCGAAGTCGAGAACGCCCCAGTCCCACAACAGACCACCGACGCCGCTCCAGACCATGTGCGCAATCGGCGCATAAACCAGGGTGAACCAGATCGCCATGAAGATCAGCATCGCGGAGAACTTCATGCGTTCCGCGAAAGCGCCGACGATCAGGGCCGGGGTGATGATGGCGAAGGTCATCTGGAAGGTCACGAAGACGGCTTCCGGGAACAGCGCTGCAGGGCCTGTGATGCTCGCAGGGGTGATGCCTGCCAGGAACGCCTTCGAAAGACCGCCGACGAAGGAGTTGAAGTTGACGACGTTGACTTCCATCCCGGTGGTGTCGAACGCCATGCTGTAGCCGTAGACGACCCACAGGATGCTGATCAGGCCGGTAATGGCGAAGCACTGCATCATCACGGAAAGAATGTTTTTCGAGCGGACCATGCCGCCGTAGAACAGCGCCAGACCGGGGATGGTCATGAACAGCACCAGCGCGGTGGAGGTCAGCATCCAGGCGGTGTCGCCGGAATTGAGTACGGGGGCTGCCACTTCGTCTGCCGCCATGGCCAAGCCAGGGGTTACGAGGGACAACAGGGCTCCTAGCCCTGCGAATTGACGCAGAGTCATATTGTTTTCTCCTGGGGCGTTGGGGTTTGGCGGCTTAGATTGCGTCGGTATCGGTTTCGCCGGTACGGATGCGGATGGCCTGTTCCAGATTGACCACGAAGATCTTGCCGTCACCGATCTTGCCGGTGTTGGCCGCTTTGGTTATCGCTTCGATAACGCGGTCCAGATCCTTGTCGTCGATCGCAACATCGATCTTCACCTTGGGGAGGAAGTCGACTACATACTCCGCACCGCGATACAGCTCGGTGTGGCCTTTCTGACGTCCGAAGCCTTTGACTTCAGTGACCGTGATGCCCTGCACGCCGATTTCGGACAGCGACTCGCGTACGTCGTCCAGCTTGAACGGCTTGATGATGGCAGTGACTAGCTTCATGAAACTTTCTCCCGAATTGGTGGACTTGCCCCAGGAAAACAAACCCGACTCAAGTCTAAGCGCAGTGTCTGGCTTTGTAACGCGTCGTGTCCGTAACAGACCTGACCAACTCCAGAAAACCGCTTCTGACGAAACATTCCCCGCTCCGCCTGCCGCACTGCATTCGTCACAGCGACTGCATCAGTGCATGGGTTACAAGCCACTAAGCAGAAAGCTTGCCATCTCATGAATCGGCATGAATTTCGGCCCTTCGACTGTTAATACACGCCTTAGCGTAGTCGTCGATTGCGATCACCGCACAACAACGGTGCGCACGTGCCCGGGGCCATGCGCGAAAAGCGTGCAGCGCATCGCGTCCGGCGGAAGGTCAAAAGCTGCGTGCTACACTCGCGCCCTCTGATTCTGGAGTTTCATCATGCTCGCCCCCAAAGCTTTTCTCGACGCCCTGAGCGGCCACGCTTCCCGCCTATTCAACGGCGAAACACCGGTTCCACGCAGCGAATTCGAAACCCAGTTCAAGGCGCTGCTGCAGAGCGGCTTCAGCAAGCTGGACCTGGTCAGCCGGGAAGAATTCGACAGCCAGATGATCGTCCTCGCCCGCACCCGCGCCCGACTTGAGGCACTGGAAGCGAAGATGGCGGAGATGGAAGCGCAGTTGGCGACGCAGCCGAAAGCGTCAGGGGCTGAGCCACAAGGTTGAGCTTCAAAAGCTGAATGTGCTCAGGCGCAGTGCGCAATGCGCTGAACCTGGGCCTTGATCGCCTCACCTCGCTCGATCTCTGTCTTGCGCAGGTCGTAGGTGAGCTGAAAGTTCAGCCAGAATTCCGGGGTAGTTTCAAAACACGCCGCCAAGCGTACCGCCATGTCGGCACGGTCTTGTGAAGGCTTTGTTCAGCCACCCAATGGCGGGCAGCCTTGAGCAGCGTGCCGAACATAATAGTTATCAAATTCGCCCGCTTCGACGAACTGAAAACCATGACGAGTATAAAAGCGGTTTGAAGCGCTTTCTTTCAGAGCCCCGACATACAAGTCCAGCGACGCCGCATCCGCTTCCATGAAGATCTGACGAAGGACAATCGAACCTACTCCTGATCCTTGTGCACCTTGCTTGATGTAGAGGTGATCGAGCAACAATCCGTCAACGCGCGGTTTGACCACGACAAAACCCACCCGCTTTCCGGCAACCACAATGTGGCGAGTAAATTCGGGGGAAAAGCCGTCCCGGAAACGTTCGCGGGCGCGCACGGGATCGAAGCGACCAATGCGCCCAAGACTCTCACGCATGGCGTCAATCCGGATGGCGACGAGCGCTTCGAAGTCACAGGCTCGTGCCCCGGCAAAGGTGACCGTAGTGGCCAGCGGTTCGAGAAACTCCTCGCTTGGAATTTCCCCTGGATACACAGGCCACTCTCCATTACTGGTCATCACTCCTCCTTCCTTCCATTCATACACATGCCGTAGAACATGCACGGGGCCAAGCGCTGGAGCAATGACTATCCTTCAGCTCGCCGCAGGAAGCGGTGCTGCCTACAAGGAAAGCCATGTCCCTCGCGATCGTTCTGAGCCGTGCCCAAGTTGGCGTTGAAGCCCCTGCCGTGACCGTTGAAACCCATCTCGCCAACGGGCTGCCCAGCTTGACGCTGGTGGGTCTGCCGGAAGGCGCCGTCAAGGAGAGTAAGGATCGGGTGCGCAGTGCGATCCTCAACTGTCGGTTGGAATTCCCGGCGCGGCGGATCACCCTGAATCTGGCCCCTGCCGATTTGCCCAAAGACGGCGGACGCTTCGATGTCGCCATTGCACTTGGCTTGCTGGCTGCCAGCGCGCAGGTGCCAACGCTCGCGCTGGAGGGCATTGAATGTCTGGGGGAGTTGGCGCTGTCCGGTGCGATTCGGCCCGTACAGGGCGTGCTGCCGGCGGCACTCGCTGCGCGGGAGGCGGGCCACACGTTGATCGTGCCGGCGGTGAATGCCGAGGAAGCGTGTCTGGCGTCAGGCCTGAAGGTGATCGCGGTCAGTCATCTGCTGGAGCTGGTGTCCCACCTGAATGGGCACACGGTCATCGCGCCTTATAAATCCAATGGCCTGATTCTGCAGACACAGCCTTATCCCGACTTGAGTGAAGTGCAGGGCCAGACCGCGGCCAAACGCGCTCTGTTGGTGGCCGCCGCGGGCGCGCATAACCTGCTTTTCAGCGGCCCACCCGGAACCGGCAAAACGCTGCTCGCGAGCCGTTTGCCAGGGCTGTTGCCACCACTGGATGAACTCGAAGCGCTGGAGGTGGCGGCGATTCAATCGGTTGCCAGTCACGCCCCGCTGACCAGTTGGCCCCAGCGTCCTTTCCGCCAGCCTCATCACTCGGCGTCGGGTCCTGCGCTGGTCGGGGGTGGCTGTAGGATTCTTAAATAAATGCGACGTTTCTGAAATTGTTGCGACGGCACCGCCCTTGCAGCCACCTATCAACAAATCCACGCTCGATACCCTGCAATCCCTCGCTTATCCCCCGCCCGCTAATGATCGTTCGAAGCACTATTTGAGGAATCGTGTCTTTAGGCACATTGACGAGGCAGAGCGAACAGAAACCCTGAATCGTCTCTATGAGAGTTGGTCGACTCCCCTGACCGTGGTGCTTGCAATGCCTATGGGCGTGTTCGTTACATCGTTGTTGAGCACGATGCAGGGATTGTCCGACGATCTATATTTCAAAGTCAGCGTGAACATTGTCATCGGCCTGTGAGCAACAACCTCAACTCTTATCGTAGAAGTGGCAGAAACCCTGATACGTGATGGACTAGATACTCATCGGACGCTGCTAGATGCTTCACGGGTGCGGCTGCGCTTTATCATAATGACATCGTGGCGTTTATGTTTGATACATTGCCTCTGCTTCTCGCTAGCGGACCAGGTTCAGCAGCAAGAGAGCCATCGGCACTGGAGTCTTCGGCGGTATGCTCAGCGCCACCGTGCTGATGTTGTTCTTCACTCCTTTGCCAAGGCACGCTGTTGGCATCGCAGACTGTGTGACTAATGGTTACCAGGCGGTCTCGACCGCGCCCTAGAGCATAGTCTAACAGTTCTTCAGGCCCCCTTTTTTTCGGCATCTGAAGAGGCTCGGGTTGCACGTACCGCAATGGAATCGATCATCAAGGTAATCCGAATCGATCAGTGCAAGCGTTCCGGTATCTGGTCGAACGCACCGGCATCGCGCCAGTCACCAAAATTCTCTACACCGCCAACCAGCACAGGATTCCATAAAGCATCAGACGATCATCACTGTTCAGTCGCCCCATTCTCTGCCCGGGAGAAACCAGATCTTTGATCATCCCCACGATATATTGGAGAGTTAGTAACGCTTTGCCATGCGAGCCTCCAGCCAATCATGGCGGCAATTCTACCTGTGACGACTTTTCGTACGAAGCATAGGCGAGCCCCAGAATGCCTGCCTGATCATCCGAGCGCTTCTGAATCAGCTATCGATACTGGAAGAGATCGTCTGTAAGCTGCGCTGAGACCGGAGTTATAGCTATCGTCGTCGACAAAGCTGGCTCCCCTTAGGACGTGTTAATAATATATAAGGATAGAAAATGTCTAAGTGCGTATTTTCAGTTATTGAATCACGTTGGTGGGGCGATGGAAACCACAGTGTCAGACCATTATTTGAGGCCCTCGCAGGCATTCATTTTGACAACCCTTCCGCTTTCTACTATGACATGTTTAGTGAAACAAAGTCACTATCAACAGGTTTAAGTATGCGCTGCAACGACGGCCAAACTCAAGTCGTCTATCTTGCAACTCATGGGGATAGTACAACTATTGGAGGAGCGAGCGAACAGTACACAAGCAGAACAGAACTTAGAAACATGTTCATTATGCACAACGTAACCCAGCAAGTAAAAGGGCTCTATTTTGGAACCTGCCTAACCGGAAATAAAGATCTAGCAAAATTTTTGCTCGAAGCGCCTAAGACTAACCTAGAGTGGATCGCAGGCTACAGAGAATCGGTAGACTGGATTGATGGAAGCGCAATCGATATGATTTTCTTCTCAAAGCTTGCCGAGCAATATCTAAAAAATAGTAGCAGACGAAAAGGCAAAAAAACCCCAGCACAAATGGCTCAGATTGCCGGGACTGAACTTTTACATCTCGTCCCAGGAGCCTCTTCAAAATATGGGTTCAACATATTTATGCACGAAAATAGAAAAATTATCAGCATGCTTAGCTAGCCTATTAAGCTCGCGTTTCCAGTTGAGGACTCTAACCTATTGTCCTCAATTTGCAGAAAATGTGCATATTTGATGCAGATTTTTACCGACACTGCTCACCTGCCTTCTCATAACGAGAAATCTGAGAATGATGAACATTGATTGCGCGCCTAGGCCTACAAACGTAAAGTTTTTTGCTTAGGCGAGCCTGACGGTTTGCGCACCAACGAGGGCAGCGTCCAATAACGAGTTGAATTTTTTTCCCATAATGTGCATTTTTAGCTTTGCTCACGTCTGCGTGCATCTCGTTAGCTCCAGAGCACTGCCTTCAGGCAGAATTGCGGTGCATAGCAGCCGATGGTGGCCCAACGATTGCATTTCGAGGCCTTTTTAGGGCACAGTGCTGGAGGCTTGGGCAAGGAGTGAAAATGGAGCACCAAATGGAACTAACGAAAGACCAGCCGATTGAGCTTTTGACTTACCTTAAAAGCGATAGGACTGAAGATACTCTCTACGTAAAAAAAATCCCTGCCTCTAAAGGCAAGGCGATGCAAGTTGTGGACGTGCATGGTGCAGAATCGCCTATGAGCATCAGCTTTCAAAAAGATAACGAAGTTACCGTCGTTTATATTGGCATGATCACAATCCAAGGCGACGAAATTTTCTCATATGAGTTGTTCACGCAAAAGACAGACGTTTACTTTGGAAAGTTTGTCAGCATTCGTCCTCTAAAATAGAACACTATAGCCAAATAGACACTACCGAGACACATCTCGATCAGTGATTTACCTCGATCCGCCAGCCCAAGCCAACTCGTAAATTAACAGTGAGCCGTGAGCGGCCAGCAAACACACCTTGCGCAGATTAGGCAGGCATACGCTGATGCGGCAGTAGTCGCTCAATCTAGCTGGCTCGTCGCGTTGGAAGCCAAGTCAGTGCATCTTCGAGATATGAATATGGGTCATGCCCATTGATGCGCGCTGACTAGATCAGGCTTATCATTGCAGCCCCCGCCCTCGGGCTTGCCGCTGCGCAGCGCTCCCGCAGACAACCGGTTCGACCGCCCAAGCGCCCGCGGTCGGATCACGCTCTCGATATGATTGTTGTCGATGGGCGCAGCACCACCTTGCACGTAGCGCGTCAGCGCTATCCAGCGTTTAAGGCTTTATCCAGCGCCTTGGCCGCCCCCTCGGGCACAAATTCCGGTTGGGCGAGCATCTACTCATACAGTTTTCAGCGATGGGCGCCGCTGCTTCTTGACGTAATCGCCAGCGGTCTTCGTCGCTCATTTCCTTGGCGTGTCGCTCGACTTCGTACAACCCGCCAATCGAGTAAAGTGCGTGCTCCGTCAACTGACTTTTATTCGCCACGTGCAGGTCGTAACTGTATTGGTCAACTGCTCCCGGACACGACGTTAAGGTTTTTCTCGCACTGAGCGGGAGCCCAAGCAAACTCGGACGGTTTGGAGGATGCATACAGCCGACTGCTGTTCGAATCCAAAGGGTCGCCTAAGCCGCGGGTACCCGCAAAATAAGCGCTGTGAAAGCACTCACACATCGTGCTGAGCTGCTGCCATAGTTACATCGAGGTTGTAGCCTGTAATAGCGCAGGCAACATTTGCGCGGCCGAGCCCATCAGCATCAACTCGTTTGAGGTTCCTAGGCAAACGTCTGCGATGTTGACGTGGATAACTGTTGCGCCAGATGCCAATGCGATTTCAGGAATATCCGCCGCAGGCCTTACGAATCCTGACGTTCCCACGGAGATCAGAACGTCGCAATTTTTGACGTCGACCATTGCTACTCTCCAAGCACCTGCAGGCAGGTCCTCTCCAAACCACACAACACCAGGTCGGAGTTTCCCATTGCAACGTGTGCACCGGGGCGGCTCTACCCATTGTCCTTCTGCAGAAACCTGAAATTGGTCAGTCGTGAGTAACGCCGGACGCTTGCAGGCAAAGCAGATCGGCTTGATCAAGCTGCCATGCAAATGCACGACGTTCTGAGACCCCGCCCGCTCGTGCAGGTCATCTATATTTTGAGTGATGATCGAAACCTTTTTGCCGGTGCTTGCCAGTTGGCTAATAGAAAGATGAGCGGCGTTTGGTTGGGCCTGGCCAGCTTGGAAACGCCGCCACAGATACCACCCCCAAACCATTTGAGGGTTTTCTCGAAAAGCACGTGCCGTTTCCAACCTTTCAGGGTCGTGTTTCGCCCAAACGCCTGTGAGCTTGTCGCGAAATGTTGGAATTCCACTTTCCGCAGAGATGCCGGCGCCGGTGAAAAATACGACCTTTCGAGCGGCCGCCAGGGATTCGATGGCCCTATCCAAGTCGTTCATTCCGGGCTTTGGGCGTCTGCTGCGTCGGAGATTGGGGAGTAATCGCTGTTCTCGATGGAAGAGCTGAACACTGGCCCCATTGGCGATATTAAAGGATCTGAACCTTCTTCAATACGTCCCGCCAGCAGCACCTGGAACTGATCTGGATAGTGACGTAGGAGAAATTTGGCATCACGTCGTATCCGTTCGGGCAGCGATGAATCTCGGGACAGCTCAAGCAGAAACTTACCAGTTTGGATGACTGCACGCGTGCGTTCATTTGGCATGGTCATGGCGAAACCCTCAGAGTTGTCTCGCAGCAGCGCTTGGGTGCTAATGCTCAACACTGGCCTCAGTTTAGCTCTCACAAGCAGAGTCAGGGGCGAAGGGGGGATAGTTTTCACTAAGATCCGTGATGGTGACGATAAGCCTTGAGGCTTCCATATACTCAAACGACCGGTCGGGGTCGCGGCAGTTACCACCGGGACTGCCTGATCGAGCAGTCCATTAGCCCTTTACATCCCACAGCGGGGCCAGAGGCGTATGACAAGAGAAGGTGTTGCTGCCACGCCTTCTCGCTTTGTCAGGGTATGCTTGAACCTGTAACACCCCCAAACCGCCAGCGGACCACAAACTAATCCGTTGGTCTGCAGGTAATACATTTGCCCCAATTACCCCGCGCTTCATTTTTACCAAGGAAGGCCTGAAGTAGACCGCTATTTCTAGGCTACTGACTCATCGACGCTTTAAATCAGCGTCAACAACCGCGACTCTTCCGTCGAGAACCTTCTACTGGAACAACAGCTCGGCAGCCCTTCAACCTACTGGAGTCATAGGCGTCCAGACGGCGATGCAAGAGATTTTTCTTTTTTGATTCCTCGGTATCACTCCTCGTTTGCCGCAATCTATCGATGTCGCCACGGGGGCGACGGTATCTAAAGGAAGATAAAAATGAGCAAACACAACGACGACAACCACTCGAACCAACTCAACCCTAACAACGACGCTTACTGGCAATCGCGTGGTGAGGATGAGCGGCCAGATGATTGGGAAGAAACCGCAGACCAAGGCGAAGATTGATGGATGAGAAACGCAAACGTCCGACCGGCAGCCGCGAAGCCGACATGAGCAATGGCAACGTAGTTACGCCTGGCACAAATGTCACTTGGGATAAGAATCAGGGTTCGCGCGGTAGGCAAATCGCAGAACAGAGAGAACATGAGCGTTAGGTGTGAGGCAGGCGTCAACACGCCTGCCAACAGGCTATAGGCTTGCAGAGTTTGTCTCGCGCGAGGCGGTACTCCAGCGCATAGCAACTGAAAACCTCATCGATAAGCACATCCGGCAACCCCAACCGCTGCATGTCTCGCAATATAGCAATCATCGCCCAAGCGAATTGAAAGCGCCGGCGATGCACGTCGCTTTCAGCCCACATACCTCCATATTTCTGAAGTTGTGACTCAATGCTGGCGAGCAAACTGTTAATGCTGCTGTCTCTAGGCCGTACAGGCTTCTCGGCCTCCCACTTGCGCAAGGTGCGTTCCTTTTCCTCGGCCAGTCCCGCCACGCTCGACCAGAGTTCGCCTAGAAACACACTGGGCGCCCTCTGGCGATCGTAACCTGCGTGTATTGCCAGCTCTCGGAGCTGAGTTCCAAGTGGTCGAGTCCATTCATAGGTTTTAGGGTCAAAACGAGGCACGAGTGTCAGCAGCAAAACATCGTGTTCCTGTCCAGCCGCGACGACTTTTTGCCAATGCTGAAGACTCACATCGACCACCACCCACGCCAAGAACCGTACAAAGCAGCTGTAGGCGTCAGCAATGCGATTGTGCTTAAGCAACGAAGAGTGCAGGAGAGCTACCTCATCTCCCACCCACTGCTTGGATGTCATACGCTCCCAACTGCTAGGAGCGCCTAGTTCATGAATCAAGGGACATTGGATGATCGCCTGTATGCGATCACTCACATCTGGAAGATTGACAAAGCTGACTGCCAGTTCAAGGTCGCACTCTAAACGCCCTGCCCACATAGCGATGGAGCGGTGATCTCTCAGCAGACCTTGCTTAAGTAGTGAGGTCCATTCGCAATGGGGTTGCCAGACAATATCAGGCACGATGAACCCGGCAGCCTGCATATCTCCTCCCATTTCATCCAATGATCGCAAGCTAGACGGTCTAGTAGGAGCGCAAAATACCTTCCCTAGAAACCATTTTTTCAAGCTTTTGTAGCTGGGCCAGTGTGCGGTCACCTGAGGATTTCCCTCATAAGCTCGTTCCAGTGCGGTCGCACCGAAAATGACTTCTACAAGCAGCGAGACTGGCGGGAAATATATGAATGCTGGGGGGAGCACCTGAGGTGATTTTGAGCCTGGACTATCAATCATCTGAGCACCCTTCTAAATTCGCTGACGGGGAGCAACGAACCCCATGTGACGTGAATAGCGTAAATAGATTCATGTTGGACGTGGGATATGTCATGGACTACGGCAGGCTTATCCCTGGCGACGGGCTTCGGCAGCGCGGACTGAACCAAATGCTGCACATCGAGCAATCAACCCTCTCGTAAACGCCAGCCGAAGTGTATCCGTCATGACCCCAGAATATTGGTGACCTACACGAGCAAAGCGACACACCAGACGTAATATACTGCACGGAAGCCTTACAACTCCCAAATGCTTTGCATGCAACCGATACCGGCGCTCTATCACCGTGTCTGTTTGGGTTTTCAGGCAGGACGCCATCTTCCCGCACGATCTTCATACTATATCGTTGGGGGACGGTGATGCCAGCAGCTAGACCGCCTTGCCAGCTTACCAGCGGCAACTGCGTGGGCCTTTCTAAGCCGCTAATTGGGGTCGGGCTGCATGATGCGGATCTCTAATTGCCGACAGCGATAGATTCAGTCCGCGACCACCACGGCGGTGAACTCGTAAGGCAAATGCCATCTTTCGAGCATACGACCTACCACCACACAGCGCGCTTTGCCGGACTCAGTCAGAGCGGCCTCGGCAAACCGCAGAGCATCTTCTCTGCAAGTACCGTTTTGGGATTTGGGGAAAACAAAAAAAGCCACCACAATATCGCTATAGGCCGCAGACAAGACTGCTAGTCCACGCGGCTGCTCAGAATCATCGGGACTTTTCGCAACAGCCTGAGCGAGTGAAAATAGTGCATCCTCAAATTGTTCTCCTGCATGGTAAGCGACATCGAGCAAAGCCATACAGATTGTTGTCCACCCCAGCCGGCCACGGCATTGAGATTGAAGCACCATGCGGCGAAGTAGCTCGGGTATTTGCAACGGGGGCTTGGAAAGGCTAACTCCGGCGTCCCGACTAGTGTAATAACGGTCAATCGGGCCGGACATGCCTGTTATAGCGAAAACGGTCCCGGAGCGCGCAACATCGCCCATGCCGAACGCGGTTTTAAGATAAAACCCAAGGTAATCTAGTTCGTCACCCAGCAACCCAGTAGATCGCTGGATAGAGCCGCGAGTGGCTAGGTAATGGAGGATGTAAGCAGGCTCCTCGAGAATATCTACAACGCAGCCGAGGTCGGTGAGGTTCAGCGTGGGGGCCAAAGTCAGTGCTGCCGGTACCCAGCCGGCTTCCCTCAGTTCCGACTCGCAACTGGCGAGAATGGAAAAGTCGTCGAGAGTTACTGACAGCCGAATAACTCGACTGACAGCCCCGGCATCTATATCTAGGTGAGAAAGGATACGCTGGCTCCCTTCGTCCCCTTGGCGAGCGGCGTCGATAACCTGCGCTAAGCGCTCGGACTGCAAGGCCGGCTCAACTATCAACTCCTGAACATGCCGTTTGACACGATCTGGCGCCCCACGCAGTCCTGACACGCTTAGCGCGGCGGACTTCGCTTCTACAATCACTATGGTACGATCAATAATAAGCAACACATCGGTCTCGTAACGATCTGCCCCGACAGTCCACTTAACGCCCGTCTGCAGCCGGGCTCCCGGGAGTGCCTCGCTTAGCAGCCCGCTGACCTGTGCTTCCAAGTAATCGGCCCGCGTTCGGGACGTTTTCTTTTTTACCGCAGGCGTGAGGCCGTCTAACAGCACTCGCATGATCCCGTTGATATGGCTGAATATCAGTTGCGGCATGGGCAGAAGATACTCAACCCCGGTATCAATACACGGTGCTGACCAAACCGGATTGCCCATGAAAAAGTGTGTGATAGTGTCAGCGCCTAAGCTCCCTGGGGTTAGAGACAACTTTTCGAGCACCCGAAGCACTATGCATTGATCGCGCCCCGCGGCCAGCGCGATACGCTCAGGATCCACCAACATTAGCTTAACTAGCTGTCGATCAGCGTGAGACCATAACTCCATAGCCACTTGCTCGCGGCTGATATTGTCCGGCAGGTGCTGTAAAAAATCTTCGGGATCTCCCTCTACAAAATCGGCTTCGCGAAAAAATGCGTGGACCATGTCTGCCATGTTTTCACGACGCAGCACAGCAAAAAGACGGTTCATCCATGCTGAGCTGCCCTGTTCGAAATCTACGAGCACAGCTTTCGCGATATCAATTAGGTCGGTTGCGCCAAAACCGTATACTGCCCTAATTTCATCATCCATGCTGCCGTAAAGTTCACGGGTAATGCGCAGTACTGCGCCGTGGTATCCCCAATTGCGCACGAATTGCGTATGTCCTCGCACACGCTCCTGAAGCAACAGCATCGCGCGCTCTTCCACCGTATCCACCTTGGTTAGCGTGGTATATCTCTCTTGGTAGAAAGCACTCGTTAATGCATCCAAATCCTCAATCAGTTGCTGGATCTCGCTGGGTTCTGCGGGGCGGATACCCCATCGATCTGTGGGCAACGTCAAAATCAATGCTTGGAGCAACTCCACTTGAGGCTGTGTGACACCCTTAATCAGACCTTGTGATCCCACGCCTTGTGCAGAGACCGGAGCCTGCAAGCCGTTTATAGCTATAACTGCAAGTAAGTGCATTGGATAACACGTTCGCAATAAGGCGCATACCTGATCAAGCAGTATTGGCAACTGCAGCTGGCTCTCAAAGCCTCGCGCAACCAGATGCGCACGCAGGGCTTCAGGCTCCATAGAGCTGAAAGGGTGAATGGTCCATTCCCCACCTGGTAACGCCGGCATATCATTCATCACTGGTTCCTCCTTGTGTCTTTTCTGCCCGACGGATGATGGGCAAAGGGCAACTCTCGACAATGCCCTCTGCGCTGGCCCACTGTCACAGCTTACGTTTAAGCAGAACCGCTGCTACAGCCTTCTTGACGGAGACCTGTAAGACTTACTTATTCAGGGCTATGTTAGTGCATGCCCCCTCACGGCAGAGCTTTTTGACATCCCAAGGGTGCCAAAAAGGGATCCCGTCTGTGATCGTCTGAAGAAGAGCAAGCTTCCGCTTATGGGGTGGAGCGGAGATTAACGTCGTGTCCGGGATCAGTTCACCACTACAGATGTCGATCAGGTCATCGGAGCCATCTTATGGATCTTGGCATCTAGTCCACCTCCGTATCTGATCGCTCATGGGACACTCCCTGCGCCATGGACTGTAAGCCTTTATCTTGGCATCGTACGCTGGCGTCACTATCATCCACCAGCCATGCCTATCTGACCACCATGAGGCACCATATCCCTGGCATCCGTATCGGTGGCACCTGGCTAAAGTTTGTTGAGGATCGGTATTCTGTTCGTTACTTTTTTGGATATTCTGGTCATCCTCGATCCAGCTTTGGGCATTTTCAAATTTGAAGCTATGTGGTCTTAAGCGCAGCTCATCCGACGGAAGTATTACATCAATGTCCAGTTTTATTGTTGTTACCCTAACCTCAATCCTTGAAGTCGGCTCGTTGGCGTTAATCAACTGGCTGTTAGCTCGTACGCAGCCGTCCGGCCTGCGGATAATTTGGTATTTTTTTTCTCTATCAGTGATTGTTACTGCCGAAATAGGGCTGCATGCCAGATACACCAGTGCCATCAACGAGCACGGCCAATTTGTGGGGGATTACGGTCACATCTTGGAGTTGGGGTTGCATTTCATGTCCGACCTCAACACCGACTTGCTGGTCTTTCTCGGACTTCTGGTAGCCATCATCCTTCCACAATTGCTTAGCTACGTGATAAGTGGATTGTTTGGTGTGGCTTCAATGCCTCTGTTCGCGGGCCGAAGCACGACCATCTTTGTCTGGGCAGTCATCAAGTCATTTACAGTTTGCTCGGGGATCTGGTTCACGATTTCCATTATGGGCGCGCTAGGCGTTTTTTCTATTCCTAACTATCCCGGAATGTGGCTCCTCTCTATGCTGCTGCTGCAATTGGCTTTCGCTATGCTGTGGGGATATGAGCAAGGCAAAGAATCGTTGAATGTGTTGATCAATGGAGCCAATAAACGATGGCCACAACTTGTGCGCCCGCTTCTGATTGCTCATGGATGGTGTACTCGACGCTCGAAACTGCATGAAAGCGCCTGAGATATCCGTTGAAGCTCATTTAACACCTGCTTGTTGGATCAGAACAGGCAGCAGCGATTCAGCACTCCCCAACAACATAATTTTATCAGCAACTCTCATGCGTACGTCCCCGATATCCACATGGATAACGGTGCCGCTGGCAGCCAAGACCATTTGCGGGAGACTAGCTGCGGGCATGACCACGCCCGAAGTCCCGCCTGAAATCAGCAACTCGCTAACCCCTAATTAGCTGAGTGGCCAGGCGCAAGGCTGCTTCTGGCAAATTTTCCTTAAACCACACAACGCCTGGTCGAAGCTTTCCATTGCAGCGGGCGCCGGTGAGGTCGAATCAATTGATCGCCTTTGGATATCTCCATCTGCTCAAGCGTCAGCTCACTGAGCCGCTGAAATACCGGCGCCCGTTAAAAAAAGATTTTCTTGGCCATCAGAATAGCTTCGGCAGCTCGCTGCAACTGGTCCATGAGGGGCCTCCGCTAAGCAATAACTGTTGCCGCTGATGCGAAATCGACCCAGTTGCCGGTGCAATGCTGATCCAATATCAATCGACAAAAATCAGCGCTAGTAACGGTCCGCAAGATACGACCTATAGACCAAGGGCAATTGAAACGAGCACTAGCTAAGAAACCTAATCATACCGCCGCCCCGTCAGACTTGCGTATCACGGTAGCCAGTTCAAGCCATGTGAGATATCGTATCACCACTCTAGGCAATCGTGCGGCGTCGCATGTGTTGCAAAAACATTAAATTGCAAGGACGTGATATGGCTCCAGTACCTATTGAGTACCGTGGTAGGGAGCAAGCCTACGTTAAACACACCATTCTGAAGACCTACCTTCAAAGACTCTTCATGATCATTGGCCGCAATGAGAAGGTGATCAATTATGTAGATTGTTTTGCTGGCCCATGGTCTGAGGAGTCCGATAATCTACGAGATACTTCCATCGGTATTTCCATGAATCTTATGAAGGACTGCGCAAAGTCTCTTGAAGACCAACACGATGCAAAAGTGAAGTTTCGCGCCCTCTACATCGAAAAAAATGACGCCGCTTACACCAAGCTTCAAAATTTTCTTTCCGAAAATTCAGACAGTACTGTCGACGCGACCAGTTTGCACGGTGATTACACCACTATGATCGGCGAAATTGCACGATGGGCTTCAACCGGGTTTACGTTCTTTTTCGTCGATCCAAAAGGTTGGCTAAAAGTGATCAATGCGCCTGTACTCGCACCGCTCTTGGCACTCAATCGTGCAGAGTTTTTAATAAATTTCATGTATGACTTCGTCAACAGAGCCATGTCGATGAAAGCTCAGCAGGAAAATATTGAAGCGTTACTTGGCAAGCAGCTCGCTTTATCCGGTAACGAGACAGCGATTGAACGACAACAGCTCATCATCGATCAGTACCGCGAGGTTATTGCGTCGCTTTACAAGGGGAGGACCGCCTACGTTAAAGTCCAGCGGCCCGGCCATGACCGAGCGCTATACTTCCTGATTTACCTCACGCGACATGTCAAAGGCATCATTGTTTTTAAAGAAGCAGCTGAGCGCATGGATATGATTCAGCGCGTAAGCCAGTTTGAAATACGCTTAAGGCAACAGGCGATAAAAAGGCTACCCATCCAAGACCTTTTTGCATCATCGGAAGACCATACAGAGATGGTTAGCGCTGAAGACAATCGCTTTCTGGCAAAAAATTACATCTTAAGTCGTCTTACCTCATCTCCTCTGTTGATTGACAACGATTGCTGGGCTAGCTTCCTTATGGAAACAGAACTTTACCCAACAGATCTACAACTTGCCTTCAAAGAGCTGGCCGCCGAAGGTAGAGTTTCAAACATAGACAAGGACATACGCTTACGTAGAAAAAAACCGGTCAAACCTGATTGGGCAAAGAAAAGTGAGCGCTGGATTCTTTCCTCGCCCGATGCCAAGTTAGACTGTTGATGCTAGGTCATACCACCTGTCCACAAAAGGCTACCAAACCATAAGAATACCTGTATTAACCTAGGCTTCTATAATGAGTATGTTATACTGCCATAATAAGCAGGGCCACGAAAAAAGTGGCGAATTTTTTATCGATATCATTAAAGGCGCGTCCGAGTTGACATAACTACCGTGCATGACAGGAGCTAAACTGCAATGAGTACTCAGACTAGCATAGAGTGGACTGAAATGACTTGGAACCCTATTGTTGGGTGCACCAAAGTATCGCCAGGCTGTAAAAACTGCTACGCTGAAAATATGGCTCATCGCTTACAAGCGATGGGGACTCCAGGGTATGAAAATGGTTTTAAATTGAGCCTACGACCTGAAAAACTGCGCGAGCCACTCCAGCGTAAAAAACCCACTATTTATTTCGTCAATTCTATGTCTGACCTTTTTCACGAAAAGGTTCCAGATAATTATATTGATCAGGTTTTTCAAGTTATTCGAGACGCGAATCAGCACACCTTTCAAATTTTGACTAAGCGAGCAGAGAGACTTGCAGAGTACTTCAGCAGTCGCACACCGCCACCTAACGCTTGGCTAGGTGTATCAGTGGAAGACAAACTTTATGGAGTACCTCGCATTGATTGCCTGCGTCGCATCAATTCGACGATACGGTTCCTTTCCGCAGAGCCGCTTCTAGAGGATCTAGGCGACATCGACCTCACAGACATCCACTGGGTTATAGTAGGAGGAGAGTCAGGAGCGAAAGCTCGCCCTATGCAACAAGAATGGATCGACAACATCCACCGCCAATGCGACTCCTACGGATCGGCATTCTTCTTCAAGCAATGGGGCGGTTGGGGTGCCGATGGAGTAAAGCGCTCAAAGAAAGCCAACGGACGGCTGCTAAACGGCCAAACTTGGGATGAAATACCGCTACTGAATCTAGCTTGATCTAAAGGGTTTCTGCATGGCCAAGGATGAAAAATACAAGTGGAATGTTGAGACTGGAACATACCCACAGATTGACCCACACAGCAAAATCAAGCACAAGATCATCGAAGACTACATCCGAAAATATATTACAGTTGTTATGAGCAACGAGCGAATTCCTCGGATAGGCATTAACATCATTGATGGATTTTGCGGAGGTGGTATTTATACTGATGACAATGGATTAGGTACTCATTTCGGCTCGCCAATCATCGCCCTGGACACCGTTCAGCAGACAATTGCAGAAATAAACACATTAAGAAAAAAGCCTCGAGAGGTACTCGCCAAATATTATTTTATTGATATCAAAAAGTCCAATATAGAGCATCTGAAATTTATCCTAGCTCAAAAAGGCTACTCTCACCTTATCGGCAAAGACGTATTCGCTATAAAGTCTCGTTTTACAAATGTCTTGCCGAGCATTATAGAGCGGATAAAGAATAGCAAGCTATCTGAAAGAGCCCTGTTTTTGTTAGATCAGTACGCATACAAGGATGTACCTTTTTCCAGCATAAGATCAATTTTTAATGACGTGAAAAATGCAGAGGTCCTGCTTACCTTCAACGTAGATAGCTTGATTGACTATATTTCTGATCGAGATGAAAATCGTAAGGCCTTACAAAATATCAACCTAGAAAAATACATACCGTGGGAGATGATTTCCTACTATAAAGCCACTATGCCTTATGAGTGGCAGCACCTCATTCAGCGCTTCCTCGCGAAGGGGATTTTGAAAGAAAGTGGTGCTGAGTTTATGACTGTATTTTTTATTACACCATTTGGGCCTAATCCTCGAACTTACTGGTTTATACATCTAGCAAAAAACTACCGCGCAAACGCCGTTATGAAGGAAATTCATTGGAAGTACGGCAACCATTTTTCACACTTCATGACACCATCTTTGTTCGTCGGGTATGATACCAAGCGAGACATTGAAGTTACTGATCAGCGTAGCCTCGGCTTTGGTGAGCAGCATTTTTTCAATGACGTGACGGGCAAACGTATAGTGTCAGAGCTCTCGGAGTTGCTACCCAAGAGGATTTACGAAAGCCCCAACCAGACGTTCGAGGCCATGATGCGCAGTATGGCGAATGCCACCATGGCAAATGAGAGCATCGTCCGCGACGCACTGCACATGCCACTCATGTGCAAGGACATAGACGTTTTCGACAAGCACAGCCGTACCAAGCGACGTAAAGGCAGCAGCATCAAGAGTAGCGACATTGTCGTACCTGCGGCACAGCGCTCGCTTTTTTTTATTCCACCGGTATCCATCGTAAGAAACACTGATGCCGAAGATTAAAGCTTTTTACGAACCCTGAAACACTGTATCTAATCCAAAAACCACACCGATCGCCACACAGCCGACTCGCTTACCGCGGCATCCCTGGCTAGCAGTTCAATAGTAGTAGCGCTTCATAGTCGGCCATCGACTGCGCACGCGGAAGCCGCTTCGGTATATCGAGCAACAACGTGTTGGGCTCTTGGTCGTTTACCTTCGAGGTCTCGACCAAACTGGAGATCTGCGCGCTGGCAGTCGCGCCGTTGGGGGCATCCGTGAACGACCATGCTTTGCGCCCGTTCACCTGCATGAGGAATCCATTTTCAATCACGACGTTCACATCAGGCTGATCGTCAAGCAGATTTGCGAAAATGGTCTATGCTGCTGCTTTCATTCAAAGATGATTCAAGGATGATCAATGAGACGTAATTTTGAAGTCGCCAGATGCATCCTTTTTTCTGTCCAGGAATCCCCTGACATTACTGGAATTACCTATTTGGACTTGGATAAGTACGCTGCAGCTGCCGACTCTCTGGGTACGACTGGTCTTATGGAATGAAGTTGATGGTGGATGGTGGCTTTTTGACCTGTGATAGTGGAAGGTATCAGCTTACCTGGACAGGACACGACTTGCTGGATCAGTTGAGTGGATAAGCCAATTTTGTTCCCGTAGCGATCAACCTCTGCAAAGGCGGTATGGGATCAAACCCAGCTCTCAGGATGGTTTTTTAATTTCGTTTGCCGATGCCTCTCGTATTTTAGCGCGAGTATCGATGCTCACAGAATGTCCCGTTGTGTTGTTCATCTGACACCTCAGTCTGGTGTGTACTCTCACCTAAGGGAGTGTCCGGAATCATTAGACCACTACACAACGCTGGGTACGGCCTAAAGGGATAGGGAGGGCAACATATGGGTGAAGCAAAGAGACGCGGCACTAAAGCTCAGCGAATAGCAGCTTTGTTTGATGAAAGCGGGGTCGTCAAGCTGACACCAGAGCGGTACAACGCCTTCATCGCATGGACACGTTCGCCGAACGCCAAGTACATAGGTTTAGAGCTCGAGTTCTTTTCTGACCAGGCAGAAAATTTGATCGGTGTACTGATCCAGGATCGATCAGATCGCGACCATGGGTTCGTGATTCTCGGTAGAGACGTTAAAGGTCGGTTCCGCGGGATCGAGGTAGAGTTCGGCATGAACAAAATAAGCGCACGGCATGCGTTGTTTACCTCATTCAGAAAGCTTATCGCGAGCGGAAAAACTGTCTTTCCGCAAGGCGACGAGCACGCAGACAAGGCAGGCGTCGAGCTATTTGAGACCAACCTACCAGAAGAGAAGCTGCACCGTGCATTCCAGGTGCTGAAGCACCAGCCACATTGGCTGCCAGCACGGGGAATCATGGAAGAAATGATGCGCCACTTCGTCGACGTTGACGGCAATTTCGTTGAGCAATTCCAAACTACTGCGTTTGATTCAAGAATTTGGGAACTGTACCTGTACGCTGCGCTTCTCGAGCTCGACCTATTCGTAAACAAGGAGCACGAAGCACCAGACTTTGAAGTGACCGATGGTAGGGCCAAGGTTTTCATTGAAGCGGTGACCGTAGGCCCCTCCCCGCGTGATGAGCCGCCTCCTAAACCAACGGAGGATTTGCCCTTGATGCGATCGCTGGAGGAGGTCAGGGAACTGCTGAAGACCCGCGCTCCGATTCGCTTCGGCAGCGCCCTATACTCGAAACTCAATCGAAAAAACAAATACTGGGACCTTGAGCACGTTCAGGGGCACCCGCTTGTTTTTGCGATCGCTGACTTTCACGAAGACCAATCGATGACCTGGTCTTCCCCCGCGCTGATGGAATACCTCTACGCCATTAGCCATGACGCCAGCTTCGACGACAAGAACCAGTTGGTAATCGAGCCTCAAAAAATCGAGACTCATGAGTACCAAGGCAAAACGATCCCATCAGGCTATTTCTTTCAGCCTGGGGCAGAAAATGTGAGCGCGGTGCTGTTCTCGGCGTCCGGAACGATTTCAAAGTTTAACCGCATGGGGCGGCTTGCAGGGTTCGGCCGTGCCGATCAGCTCATCGTCAGGTGGGGAACGAAACATCGTCACGACCCCAATGCGGCGATACCCGATCCGTTTCTCGTCACGATAGAGCAAGGTGCCGTGACCGAGACGTGGGCCGAAGGGCTCTCCATGTTTCATAATCCCAACGCCAAGCACCCTGTTGATCCCAATATGTTTCCAGGGATCGCACATCATTGGTTTGACGATGGGCAGATCAACAGCGTGCTACCTTCGTTCCATGTCTACAACTCGTTTACATGGAACCTATTAGCAACCGACGAAGCAGCTCCAAATGTAGATGCGTTCCAAGGAGCAGCGGCTGCCAGTTGATAGGCAGTGTGGAATCCTCCCAACCTTATCGTTGAAGGGCGTACGCCGGGTCGGACAAGGAAACAGCGGCTCAGAGGCTCACGCTTGCATCACCGGGCGCTGGATTGAAGGGCTGATGCCAAAGTGCGATATTCCTACTCCGTCCACCCCTCGTATCACATCTTCCATGGCAACCACTCGGCACATCATCTCCACCCTTCCAAATACGTCACCGTGGATAGACACACTGCGGGATAGCCAACACTTTTTGCCCTCGCCTGCCGTATACGCGCTAATACTTGGATAAAGGTTTCCTCGCCTGCTTGGCACCAGCCAAGTGCTTTACATTGGCCAGACGGGCCAGCTGGGAGGCGATTCGGATCGATCGCGCTTGTACGGGTATCGCTACCCATCAGGTAAGCACGGTTGGCTGATCAGATCAAAAGCCGATCAGCTGTTGGCGCGTGGGCACACGATTACCTTTCACTGGGCCGTCGTAGAGGACAAAGATATATCGAGGCAAATCGAAGCGGCGCTGCTGCAAATGCATCTAGATGAGCACTTGGAGTTTCCTCCCTTCAACGGCAACTCGTAGGGCAGAGCGCACGAGGACTTTATTTTCACTGTCCTGCTGCAATGCGGTATGCGGTCACCTCGTTGCTCGAAGATAATTAGGGGAGGTTAAATGGGCGACCTAACCAAGGATGGCTGAGCATCAGGATGAGCAGATTCAGCTTGGGCATCTGTGTATCCCAGGAGGATTCGGTAATCTCTCCTCGCGGAATAAACGGCTTCCAGTGAGTCTGCCTTGGTGACTGTCGCACTCAGGGAAACAGTCTGCCACCTCGGGCTGGATTTATCCGCATAAGCAAGGCTTATATCTTTGGCCTCAGCGCGAGGTCAGCCTGACCGAAGCGGAGATGAAGCTTTGCCGCCGCACCCTTTTTCGACAGGGTGCTAACCTTGGCTAAGTCCGGATAACGCCCGGGGCGGACCAGCAAGATCCAGCGGTCATCTGAATAGATACGCACTGGGCAAAATGAGTATTCAAAGGAGGGACCATGGTTTTAAATTTCGACAAACTCAATGCCGGCACGGCGTCGAAGCAAATTGATCCGCGCAAAATATTCACCACGTTGAAGCGAGACCCTCGATTTCGACGCCCTCTGGATGAACAATCTGACATCCTGGACGCTTGGTTCGCGCGAAGAGCAGCACGCGACCTGACACTGAAGATGAACACCGGTGGCGGAAAGACCGTAGTCGGTCTTCTGTGTCTTCAAAGCTCGCTCAATGAAAACATCAAGCCTGCGGTCTACATAACCCCCGACAGTTTTCTGGTGGCGCAGGTTCTCTCCGAAGCAGAGTCTCTGGGGATTGCAGCAACTGATGACGAGAAAGATCCAGACTTCATCGCCGGTCGAGCCATCTTGGTGGCCAACGTTCATAAGCTGTTCAATGGCCGTTCGGTATTCGGCGTTGGCGAACGCAAGATCCCTATCGGATGCATTGTAATCGACGATGCCCATGCATGCCTGGGCGTTGTGCACGATCAGTTTTGCATAAAGTCGAAGGTCGACAACCCGGTGTACGACGGTCTTTTAGAGCTGTTTGAGGAAGATTTGAAGACGCAATCACCCTCGGGCCTGCTCGACGTGAAGGCGCAAGATGCATCCGTCGTGATGACCGTTCCGTACTGGGCATGGCAGGACCATAAGGATGAAGTCCTAACGCTGTTGCACGCCCATCGACACAGCAAAGACCTAGAGTGGAACTGGCCATTACTGAGCGACTCCATACCGTTGTGCACATGTGTCTTCGGCGGTGGTCGACTGGAAATTGCACCGCGCTTCGTACCAATAGACCGAATTCCAGCATTTGACTCGGCCAAGCGACGTATCTACATGACGGCAACCCTCGCCGACGACACGATTCTGGTCAATCACTTCAAGGCCGACGCAACCGAGGTCGCACAACCGATCAGACCCAAAGGCGGCGGTGACATCGGGGATCGAATGATACTCGCACCGCAAGAAATCAATCCTGATTACACCGTTGAGCAGATCAAAGAACTGGTCTCGGAAATTGCCGAAGACTTGAACGTGGTGGTCATTGTTCCCTCGAAGCCGCGAGCTGAGTTTTGGGGCGATGTAGCTGACCAGATTCTGGACAAAGACAGCATTCAAAATGGAGTAGAGAAGCTAAAGGATGGCCATGTCGGGCTGACAGTGCTCATCAACAAGTACGACGGCATCGACCTCCCAGGGGAGGCCTGCGAGCTGCTCGTGATTGACGGCTTGCCCGAAGTCTACGGGTTGGGCGAAAGGCTTGAGATGCTGCTGCTTGACGGCACAAAGAGGCAATTGGTACGTCAGGTCCAACGCATTGAGCAAGGGATGGGGCGCGGTGTCAGATCAAGCGATGACCATTGCGTCGTGCTCCTGCTCGGCGGAAGGCTGACCCAACGGCTTCATGAGCCTGACGCCGAGGAAATGTTTTCCTCCGCGACGCGTGCGCAGATCGCCCTGGGTAAAGAGGTCGCAGCCCAGATTCGAGGAAAATCCATCGACGAACTGAAACCCATTTTGGACCTGTGCCTTAAACAAGATGACGAATGGGTCCGCGCCGGACGTAATGCGGTCGTGAATGCCGCCCCAGTGATCGGAGGGCATCTGGACGACAATCAGGTCATGCTTCGGGCCGCCTTCGACGCAGTCAGAATCGATCGGTATGACGTCGCTACAGCGAAAGCCCAGAAGGCTGTCAACGGTACTGCAGAGCCCAAATTCAAGGGTTACCTGATGCAGCAACTTGCTGAATACACCAACCTCACAAACCCTGCCGGAGCTCAAGAGATCCAACTGGCAGCTCTGGGCCATAATTCACGACTGTTGAAGCCTATCGCTGGTGCAACCTATACGAAGCTCAGCGCACCGGTCATCGGTCAAGCCAAGTCGGCGATAGAGTTCATGAACCAGTTCCTGGAGGGCAATGACCTCGTGATCTGGATCAATGGACTGCTCGACGACTTGGAATGGGGTGAAGAAGGCTCCAAACGATTTGAAGCCGCAATGGCTGCACTGGGAAGCTTTTTGGGCTTTGGCTCGCAGCGACCTGAAGATCAGATCGGGCGCGGCCCTGACAACCTCTGGGCGCTCGGCGGTCTCAATTACTTCGTGATCGAATGTAAGAGCGGGGCTGTCTCAGCGCCAAAGGTCTCAAAAGGTGACACCAACCAACTCAACGGGTCGATCGTCTGGTTCAACAAGAAATACGACAAGACCTGCACCATCACGCCCATCCTGGTGCACCCCAAGACCGTGTTTGAGCACGCCGCCTCCCCTCATAAGGACATCAGAATCATAAACAGGACAGGCTTGAAGAATCTTCGAGACGCAGTTCGGGCTTACGCGGTATCCCTGGCAACCACAGGGGGTTACACAGACGCCAGGATGGTCGAAAAGCAGCTTCTCCACCATAAGCTTTCGGTTGAAACAATTCTGGCGCTTTGTACCGTCAGCCAAAACTCAAAATCCTGACAGGCAACGCCACGCGAGGCTGGCTTTCAATATGAGGCAAGCCCAAAATGACTCCACGACTATCTAGATGCCACCAATGACCAATGATTTAGAGCTCAGATCTTTCGACGCAACACACTATACCGAGGCATACGCTCAGGCAGAGGCCCTTTTTCAGGATGGCGGAAAGGCACCATTTATGGAGAATGGGTATTACTCAGGCATCCCGAATGAACCTCTTCATTTCTATCGTGATAGCCAGCTGATGGCCACTGCGACCTTACTGTTCATGGGAGATGGCGCCGAGCTCCATAAACTTTACGTACACCCGAATGCACGTGGTTTCGGGGTTGGGCGCGCGGCAGCCACAGCCTCAATCGACTACCTGTTCGCTACTTATGACTTAGAAGACGTTAGCGTCAGCATCCTTGGCAACTCTGCGGAATTCTGGTTCAAAATCGTCACGGCGTATGGAGATCGAGCCCTTTACGCCTACCCACAATGTTATTTCGTGAAGCCGGGGGATACAGCCAGGAACCAACATCCTCTGACATTTGCAACGTGATTGATAAACTTCACCATAAAAATCTGGCAGCACTGCACTCCCCAGCCTGCCTGCCAGCCATGCGGTTGCGCTAGCCGAGCAGACACGGAGCTTTGGCTGCTGATCGGAAACCAATCGCGGGAACCCGGACGGCCAATACTGTCGTCATCGCATTAAGTACGGCCAACACAGCGTACATGACGAGCTTGGCCGGGGTGCGAAACCGTAGCGCTGCGCATCCACCCATTTGATTGCCTTGCAGGGCTCATAATGCATGTTCTGACGATGAGGCAGGCGTGGAAAACGCTGAAGCAAGTGGTGTTGGAGGTCTGCCGGGATCATGGACCGACGATCATTGTGCGCCGACGAGGAAGTCCCGTCGTGATACTCCCTTTGAGCGATTACAACGGACTTCAATAAACAGTCTATCTGCTTGGCTCGACTGCCAATGCTCAGCGGCTGAAGAGATCGATCGCTCAACTCGAGCTCAGTCACCATCGCCACACGTGATTGTCAGTTGTCGTGTGCGGCGACCGCAGACGATCTGCAGTTTCGATCATGCACCTACGCATCCCACTCGTCTCGCATGCCTTGACTACAACGAACCGTGCGGGCATGTGGGCACCGGCTGGGCCTTTTTGCAAGGCATACAAACTGTAAAAGCTGATGAAAGCCGTCTAAACAGGGGCATACCGCCTGATTATAATCGACAGGATATTTCAGGATAATCAGTGGAAACGTGTGAAAGCTTTCCTCACCAACGCCATTACATTGAGGCCATCAGGGGTTTGAAAAAAATCACGCCCTGCTAGTGCAGATACCTCTGATCTCGCCGCTCAAGATACCCGGCATTCGCCGATACAACGAACGATGCTTCGCAAGCCGACCATCTCCCGCGCACCACGAAGCACCCTTGTCTGTCTCTGGCCCGAGCGTATTCATGCTAGATCCTCGCAAAATCAGTAAACCCGGAATCGGGTCAAGCAACCTTCATTTTGGTAAGCCGCTTGCAACAGCGGGCGGCGTACTTGTGGTGTGTTGGCACGGAGGCTTGGCGAAAAATCACACCCCTAACACTGTTCCTCTTGCAGAGGTGATTCTGAAGACAGTTCACCCCGATGGCGTATTAGGATCCACAAGGAAAATGGATGCCGCAATTTCTCACTTGGGGAGTCTCAGGCCGGGAAGCGTGTGGAAGAACGGCAGGCTGATCGGTGAGATAAAGATGGAAACGCTGGACGCGACGGTAGTGAACCTCAATCCTGGTACGTGGGACTGGGTGACTGCTGAGTCGGCGGGATTGCTTGAGTCTTATCTGAGTTCCCTTTCAATAAGACAGGGCGGGAGTTGGCTCATCCAAATGAGAGCCGAAGGCGGAAAAACCATCTTGGTACCTTGCGTGGAGTTTCTCACTCGTTGCTACGGACACAGTTCAGAAACGAACTGGCTGCTCGCGACGTATGGGCTTGAAGAGATTCAAAAGCGATATCTGTATGGAGTCGATCCAGACCCCGAGGCGTGGATACTCAAACTCAAGCGCAGAGTTTCGTCCCGCGAAGCTCCGTTTCTGGCGCACGCCATATTCGATGAATACACTAATGACCTGTGCAAACGCCTGCATAATAGTCTGCAAGCAGATTTCAAGCCCGGTAAAAAAACATTCATTAAAGTCGAGCCTTGGTTTACGGGCTTTCCAACCATTGAAGGCCGCGGCTACTGGTTAAACGCCAATACCTTTCTTCTACTCAATGTTGACGGGATGAGTCAACCAGATGGCTACCCCATCATCGTCGAGCGTCAAGATTATGCTGCAGAAGGCGGAGCTGAAACAGAAGATGGCAGGCGTCCCTATATACAAAACCCTCCACCAGGGTCGTCAAATGTCATCGTGTCGCTCATTGACGATGAGGCACCAGATAGCGATACCCCGCGGATAGTGCATAACCCTCCGTTCAGGACGCTTGGCACTAGACGAAAAATCATCCGCAGGAAAGAGGTGATATCCGGGCGACGAGGCGACGCTATACCCGGCAGTGATCGTAATACCCTCGCCCCAGGGGATGCTCGTGGGAACGGCCGAGGCGGCGGCAAATCCGAATTTGTTTCCCCAGAAGCAGTACCTGATGGCAGTCTCGCCCAGATGTGGCAAACCTGCATCAGCCTGTCAGAAACCCTTGATGGATATATCAGTGAGGTAGGCTGGTATACAAGGCATGCAGGGTTTCAGACGGAAGGCGTGGCAGAGTATGAATACATCTCGGCCGTGCCGCCTGGAAAAGATGGGGTCTTCAAACGGGCGCCAAAACGCATTTTCGTTATCCGGATGACTGTTGCCGAGAGGCACGTCTATATCCTGGAGATCTTCCGCAAACCGCGGAGCTTCACCACCGATGATGGAGCTATCAAACACTATGAAGATGGCTACCGAGGTCTGATGGTTATGCTCCCCACCCGGAAGACCGATGTCGATCTTGAGTTAGGTGTGATATTCCAAAACATTCTCAAGCATGACGGTCGAATCAAAGATACGAAGATGTCCAACTATACACATGCGACCTTCGTTCACCGCCCTCGCGATTACGGACCGGAGCCCTTCAAAAAGGTGATTTTGAACAATTTGCGCGGCCTGGTTGGTCCTGTGTAAGGGTTTATTATCTCACTCGACCTGAGCGGTCGATGGCAGCGGAATCCAGTATTCCTTGCCTTTCAGCGTGACAACCAAACCTTTTTTTTCGGGGTCACTGGTCAGAACCATACTTTTCTTGTTGACCCTTCCCACGCCATGGAAGTAACCCAATGCAGCTGTCGGCCAGCGATCGAGCACATCGACACCCATGGCGGCCTCGCCCATCAACGATTTGAGCACCTGCTCAGCGCGTTTTCGCCTGAGTTTGATGGCATCCCGATTGTCTTTGGGAAACACGATCGACGACTCATACGACGCGTTCAGAAAGCTGATGAAGCTTGCCAACGAGGCTGCCACTCCAGGCGTTTCAGCCAGCAGTGAACGCAAGGACTCAGAAGAGGGCGATGGGCGACCATCAGCCTCGCTCACCAACACGAGATTTGCGGCGCTGCGCATCGCCATGCGGACAGACCTCAATGAGTTGACTCGTTTGTTGGGCTTCGATTGAAGGTGCACACGATACGCTTGAAGCATTTTTTGCCCAGCCTCTGACGAAGTAGAGGCCATAATGGCTTCAATCCGGCCCACTTCCGTGACCTCCTCCCTTAGGGTCTCATCAACACGCATCCCCCGCTCTTCAGCCATCCACTGCATGGGGAGCAGAGCGCGTCGAATCCACAGCGCACCCTTCGCTTCAAGAAGCTGCTGATAGGTCGGCAAGCGAATCCACTGCGCGTTCATCTCAGTGAAACTCTTCAAATGGCGATTGATCAGCAGAGCCGCCCTCTTGGGTCCGATCTTGTTAATCAGCCACTCCCCATACGCCAAATAAGCCTCTCGAAAGACATCACGACTCAGTGCTTGGACATTCATCTGCAAGCGCTTGTAGAAGGTTCTACGGCCTCGGCATTTTTCACATTCAGACCCGTAACCTGCAGGCGACATTTCGCCACAGCTTCGGCACTCGATCTCACCCAGATGCGCACAACGGCGACACTCCCTGACGCCATCACGCCCATCAATCAGAACCCTATATCGTCTACAGCTGGGGCACGTTTCAGCGTTGCTCGCACATTTTGGACAGCAACGCATCTCCTGATCGTCAATGATTTTTTTGCTGAGTCGAGTTGAGAGAGCGTTGCACATCTCACAGTGGTGAGGCTCAGTAAAGTAATGAGCGCAGGAGTTACAAGCCAATCCCTCAGGTGTAATCCTGCCCACCGGTCGACCTATGCGTTCGCACCGTATGCAGGGGACAGAGGTGACACAGGAGTGACAGACTGCATCGAGGTGAAAAGTCGGCAAGCGAACTCTATTTCCACAGCCTGGGCATAGCCTAGGCTTGAATAGCCTGGCATAGCAGTTGTTGCAGTAGCGTTGGAACAAGTACACCCGATGAGTTCTTCGCATCGGCTTGTGGCAGGCCGAGCAACAGCTGTCCTCCTGCTTCTGACTTTCAACCATCCCGTTGGACCTTTCTTTTTAACCTTGCCCACAGCTTGGCAACGGTGTGTTGTGAAGCTGGCGAACGAAAACCAGTTGCTGCGTGTTTCCTGGGCTTACCTGCAGGAAGCCCCTCGAGCGTCGCTTGCAAGGGTAGTGGAATCTCGCCGGCCGGTATCCGTAAGGAATACCGAGGTAGTGAGCAAGCCGTAATAGCTTCGTACAGTTGATGTGCCCCCATATCCATGACCTTCCAGGCCGCAGACAGCAACTCCATTCTTTCCGCAATGGAGAGCAGTTCAATGGGGAGACCAGAATCTGGTCGAGCAACAGCACCGACATGGTACGCCTCCCGAAAAGCGGAAAACGGCTTTGAGCCATTCACCGCGGCAACCCTCAGTATGCCGATGATAAACCGCGCGCGATAAAACCACTCGCCAGGATCACAGTTGGGATCGTCTTCAGATACCAGACCATGCATTGCGTCATCAGCTGCACGCTGAAAGGCGAGTGCTCCGGCGGCAAATCCCAGACTGTCAGAATGCGTATTAAAGGGGATGTGGCAGCGATGGCAATGCCCGCAATCCAAATCCACCTGCTCCAACAGGTGCGGCTGTAATGGCGCCCCGCACTCAGGGCACCTGTCTATAAGTCTCACCTGATGCTTTTCACAGCACGTGTGCCAAGCCAGTCGCGAGGACAACCGGTAATAGGGAACGTTTTCAGCTAAGCAAAGAGGACAGCACTGCAATCCGCCGGAGTGGCGACGGTTGCGGGTTCCGAGCCCAAGAATCCATGGCCACATGCCTTTGTGGTGATCGAGCGCTGGGTTTAGTGCCTGAGCGATGGGACGGAGTGTTGACGAATAGATGTCCGAAACAGCTATCCCTGTCATTTTCGACAGAGGCAAGAGTTTTCCGTCAGGGATCCCACGGTCCAGATCAATGGTCCAACATCTCCAGCCAGGCCAGATACTTCCGGTGAGTGACATGGGTGAGCAGCCATGCGCGAACGCGTTACGTATGAGCCAGGAAGATACCAGCTCATCCGCAAACAGACTCTGCGCTTTGGGCCACCGTGAATTAACTACAGCAATTCGCGGATGCCACGAGTAGGGTGTACCCATGACTTGCTCTGGATGATATCTGCGTCGATTTTTTCCTTGCCCGAGTGAATTGCTTCCGTAGCGCACTCAATCAGTAGCCTGTGTAGGTTACCGGTATTTCCCTCCGAGATCGCGTGCAGCCGATTGGCCAAATCGGGATGAGCCAGTCCTGAAGGCTGTTGCAGCGGCAGCACGGATTCAAACCCTTTCAAGAAGCGTTGAAAATCAACATTCAATGTCCAGTTGCGCAAATTGAAAACGTCGAACCGACTCGCGTGCTGAGCATCAGTGTGTAGCACCCTGACAGCGTCTTCGGTCCCAACACCGACCACAGGAATCATGAGTTCATTACAAAGCAACTTGATGACGTTCATGATCTCCCGTTGCTTCATAGCCGTCCCTTCCAGCATGGAGTGGAACTCGTCAATGATGAACAACCTCACTTGGTTTTCACGCATTTGGTGAATCACTTGGAAACGAAGTTTGGGAACCACATCGGTCGGTCTGTAGGGCGTCCAGAACTGCTCCAGGATTGCGCAGTAAAGTGAGCGTTCATCTGCGGAAGGAGGAGCCTCGATTGAGATGATAGGTTTGACTGATTCTCCGTCAGTGTCCACGTAACCAGTCCCGTGCAATTTTTCAAATCGCTCGACAACGGTCGTCTTGCCGTTGTTGGAGCTGCCGACAACTAACAGGTTCGGCATCCTGGGACGCTTGGGCACCGTCATAAGATGATGCATGAGGTCGATCAACTTCTGAGCAGAGGGGTAGCCAATCCAGCGCGGCTCGTGGAGGAAATCGATACGTCCCTGAGAGGGTTTAAACATGACGGGCCGGAATTCCGGATGAATATGATTGTACTGAGTCATGAAATATCCCCAAACCCTTCAAGATCACCGTCGATCACCATGTTCTGGAAGCCGCTCGTTAGAGCAGGCGCGATCTTGATATTCTGCGGACTTGGCTCAGCCGGCGTCTTGCCTTTGGCATGGTTTCGGTTGCGCTGGGCCTGACGTCTGGTCTTAGTCGTATGGGCCTCAGCATTCGCGACGAGCTCTCGGTTCTGCAGGATGTAGCGCTTGATCAGCGGCTCGTTTATAGCGGCATGCCCCTCGTCGACCGCACGCTTCTTCGCGGCTTTGAACTCAAAGATACTTGCGGCAGGAAATGCCTGGTTCGACGACGTTACCTTAAAGTACTGCTTGAGCAGCGGATCAAAAAACCAGATGTAGCTGATGTCTCGAGGGTCACGACGGAAGATGAATGTCCGCGCTTTACCCGTGTGCTTATCCTTCGCATTGATCCACGGCCGTAAGGCTTCGGAGTAGTACATTAGGTCGATCTGGACACCGTAATGCTGAACGGTGCGCTCAAACGAAGGCAAAAAATCCCTCTGCAACGTAAACGGATCAGTTGGTCTTGGAGGGATACCAACCAGAGGATCCTGATCTGTGTTGCCAAATATCCCAATGTGCCACTTCCGGCTAGGGCTCATGTAGATTTTCGAGTGATATGCTTCGTTGTAGATCAGAATCTCTCTAACCAGCCACGTTTCGAACTCGTCGAAGGTCAGCGCCGAATGCTTCTCGGAGTCGTAGCCTGCGCGATCGGCTTGATTGCTATAGGTTCTTCCGGGCATGTCTTTCAGAGTTTGCGCGAACGTTCCCATCAGGCGCTCAATATGGGCTCCGTAGCGAGGGCGCTTCACGGGGCGAAACTGGTTTTCGATGCCGATATTGGAGCATGATCGCTTGACGTCTTCGCTCTGAAAATCGGGACCGTTATCGGCATGCAAAATCTTGGGTATCCCCCAAACTGGCCATTCTCCGCTGACTCCATGGGCAATCAGCCAGTTTTCCTTGGGGAGAACGGAATGGGCAATGCACATTGCCACCGATATCCCAGCAGGTGCATCCAAGGACAGGTAATAGCCCGTGATCATCCTAGAATACACATCAATCGCAAAGGTGATCCACACCCGACCAATAGGACGCCTGTGAAGATCATCAACCAAGATGATATCCATGGGCGTGTGATCGATTTGCACAACGGCAAGGGGATAGTCCGCCCCCGGAAATGAGCCAGGCGTCGGCGTGTACTTGTTCCGAGCCAACTCCGTATAACCTCGGCCGCGTAGGTAAGCCTTATCGGGGACACCTTTAATTCGTGCCCGGATCGCAGTTACTCCAGGCGGAGTGATCTGCGCCGCTTCACAGGTTTCGACGATCTTATCGATTGTCGATAGCACCGTTGGGCGGTGAGGTTTGAGGAAATAATTAGTAATGACATCTTCGATGATTCTATTGGCTTCATCCGAAAGGCGTGAGTTGCCCTCCTTCCATCCTCTCCTCCGCGGAATAAGAGCGAGCTTCTCACCCCAGTCCTTGTAACGCTTTATCCAGCGATACAAGGTCGCGACATCAACGCCAACCGCGGCGCTTCTGGCTTCGACGTCTCGCCGACCGATAACCACGCTCCCCAGAAGCGGCTCGATGGCAGCGTAGCGCCTCTGCGCCTCAGCCCAGTCTTCGCTGCCAATCAGCGCCATGTCGTAATTGGCGTAGAGCCCCTCGACTTTCTCTTGCTTGATCGCCCGTAAGCCGTCGATGGGCAACGCAGCAGCTTTACCTGACTCCAGTTCGATCCCCACCAAAGTTCGAAAATCGAGGATCTGTGAAATACGGTAAGCAGAATCGCCGTGAGCGACGACCGCCCCCACCTCAATTATTACCTGGAGCCGGTCAGGCTCGTAGGGAGTGAGCTGAGCATCAAGTGAATCGTTGTCGGCCATCACGCCACCCAAACTTCTAGGAAATTGTTCAAAGGAAGGCGTATGTCACAGAGAAGCCGTCTTGTAGCAATGAGATGCCAGAGATGACTGATCCCCTCGCCTCGATACCGGTCGCAGGAGTGCAATGCCAGCAGGTAGTGGACGGGCGCAACGCCCATCTCCCGCACCGTGCCGATAATCCACTCACTGTCTTCTGGCTCAAAAGTCATTCGTGCATAACGTTCCAGAAACTTGATGTTATGCAGCGCGGTATCCCGAATTCTCGTTTCGTCATGGATGTGGAAGACCCAGCCCTGCTCGCTTGCGTACCGCCAAGCAGCTTTCCACTTGGGAAGCCATGCTCGCCAATTTTTGCGCCACTCGGCCTCGGGCTTTACCTCAACCAGCAGCGGCTTGGACCAGTTGTCGAGGTCTCGAGCTCCGAGATTGAAGTGAACGAGAAAATCTGGGGTGTATTTGTAAGGGCGCCCGTTGCTGATGAAAGGGATGCTAACCGGCTGCGAGGTGATATTGCGGACATCCTTGGAGAATTCCGTACGGACAATGAAATCCCGCTCCAGCGTGGACTCGTAGGGGATGCCACCTTCGCCGCGGAATGGAAACACGCCGGAGACGCTTCTTTTTGTGGGTTTGATAGGGCGAACCGACCCCGAATTATTTTTGTCGCGGCTATTTCCGACCATTTATAGGACCGTCGCAGCTATTTAGTTAATGCGTCGCAGCTATTGCTGAACGCTGTGCTGATGGTGCAGGGGCCCTAGTATGGCGGTGTCGCAGGAAATTAGAAATCCTACAGTGGCAGTCGCCCGCAACCCGGAGAAATCACCCTCGCCCACCACGGTGTGCTGTTTCTGGACGAACTTCCGGAATTTGATCGGCGCGTGCTGGAGGTGCTGCGCGAACCCCTCGAATCGGGCCATATCGTGATTTCCCGGGCGCGGGATCGGGTGCGCTTTCCGGCGCGCTTTCAACTCGTCGCGGCGATGAACCCCTGCCCGTGTGGTTATCACGGCGAACCGACCGGGCGCTGCCGCTGCTCGACTGATCAAATTCAGCGCTACCGCAACAAGCTGTCGGGCCCATTGCTTGACCGGATCGATTTGCACCTGACCGTTGCTCGGGAAACTACGTCTTTAGCTGCCACGCCTGACTGCAAGGGTGAAAGCGCCAGCGCAGCGGAGGTGGTCTCAGAAGCCCGACAGCGCCAACAACGACGCCAAGGGTGCGCCAACGCATTTCTTGACCTGCCCGCGCTGCGCCAACACTGCGCGTTACTGCCGGAAGACGAAGCCTGGCTCGAGAATGCGTGTGAACGCTTGAACCTGTCCCTGCGCGCTGCCCACCGCCTGCTGAAAGTGGCGCGCACGCTGGCTGATCTGGAGAAGGTGGACGCCATCGCGCGATGCCACATCGCCGAGGCTTTGCAGTATCGGCCTTCGACGAATTGAAACCGCATGCACCATGCCACGGCGGGAGATAACCCTTCGTTCAGCACCGCACTGTCGCGCAGAATGTGCAACACCTGTGGGAGTGACCGGGGTGGCGCTCCACCTTGCTCACGAAGGCGGCATCTCAACCGCTGAATATTTGGCGGATGTTCTTGCCTCTTCGCGAGCAAGCTCGCTCCCACAACTCGTGTATTGCCAGATACATCTGCGGTGTTGCTTGATGAGATTGGGCTTGCTCACACCTACGCTGGTTGGCTCTGGCGGCTCAGCAGCGCTCCAGCCTCACCGAAACCGATCCACTTCCTTCTGCAAGTCAGCCGCCACGGCATTCAGCTCTTGAGCCGTAATCGCCAGGTTGGACACAACTTCGCGTTGCTCGCTGTTCGCCAGGGCGATGCTTTGCAGGTTGGCGCTGAGCAGCGTTGCGGTGTTGCTCTGCTCTTGGGTCGCGGTGGTGATGGACGTGAATTGCTCACCGGCGGAACGGCTTTGTTCGTCGATCTGGGCCAGCGCTGCAGCTACTTTGGCGTTGCGCGACAGGCCTTCCTGCATCAGCGCGTTGCCTTGCTGCATAGTGCTGATGGCATTGCTGGTCTCTTGCTGAATGCTGCTGATCATGCCAGAGATTTCGTCGGTGGCCTGGCGCGTACGTGATGCCAGGCTGCGGACTTCATCCGCTACCACCGCAAAACCACGGCCTTGTTCACCGGCGCGTGCGGCCTCGATCGCGGCGTTGAGGGCCAGGAGGTTGGTCTGCTCGGCGATCGAGGTGATGACGCTGACAATCCCGCCAATCTCTTGCGAGCGTTGGCCCAAGGTATCGATCACCGTCGCGGTGCTGCTCAGCGAGCCTGCAATTTGCTCCAGCGAGGCCGATGCCTCCTCCATGGACGTGCGGCCGATGCGGGTCTGCTGGGCATTGCCCTGAGCCATGCGTTCGGTGGTGCCCATGTTGTCGGCGATGGTCAGGGCCGTGGCGCTGAACTCCTCCACTGCGCCGGCCATGCTGGTGATTTCGCCGGATTGCTGCTCCATCCCCTCATAAGCGCCGCCCGACAAGCCGGACAGCGCATTGGCACGACTGCTGACTTCCAGCGCTGCTGTGCGGATGTGGGACACCATGGTTTCCAGCGCCTGGCCCATCTTGTTGAAACTGCCCGCCAACTGACCAATTTCATCGTGACTGGACACGTTCAGACGTGCGCTCAGATCACCAGCGCCCAACGCTTCTGCCTGACTGACCAACGCCGACAGCGGCCGCAGCTTGCTGCGTAACAGCCAGATCGCAGCGCCGACAGCGATCAACATCGCTAGCAGGCTGCCGATGGCCAATTGCGTGCCCACGCTCCAGGTCACTGCGCTGATTTCATCCTCGGGCATCGTTGCCAGAACCGTCCACGGGCCGCCCGCAAACTTCTCGCCGACGGTGTAGAAATCTTCGCCGGCGTCCTGCCAGAAATGCCCAACGCTCGGCGTCTTGGCGAACTCGGCCAGCGTGGTGCTTGCCTGATCCAGGTCCTTCACGCCCGCAGGCGGCACCAGCCATTTGTTCTGCTCATCAAGCAACGCCAGCGAACCGGTGGAACCGATGCGGAAGTTTTTCAGGTTGTCGAACTGCGCCTTCTGCGCGTCGGTGTAATCGAAGCCGACGAACAGCACGGCGATGACTTTGCCGTTGGCGTCACGCACCGGGCTGTACTGCGTCATGTATAAGCGATCGAACAACAGCGCGCGACCGACATATCCCTGTCCGGCGAGCAACTTGTCGTAGGCCGGGTGCTTGTGATCCAGCGAGGTACCGATGGCGCGTGAGCCGTCCTGTTTGCTCAGCGAGGTGCTGACGCGCACGAAGTCGTCGCCGCTGCGCACGAAAACCGTCGCCACGCCGGCCGTCATTTTCTTGAAATCGTCGACTTCCGTGAAGTCGTTGTTCAGCGCAGTGCCGTTCATCAGCAGCGCAGGGGTCTGCACGCCCGCGACCGCAATCTGCTGATCGCCCTGCAGGCTCAGGCCGCCCGAAAAACGCTTCTCGAACAGACCGCTCAGACGCTGGGTGCTGTCGCGCAGGGTGCTGTGGAAGGTGTTCAACTGGTCGGCCAGCAACCGGGCTTCGCTGCTCATGTGCTCTTCGCGGATGACCAGGTTCGCCGAATCAAGAGAGCGCAAGGCGAACAGCGTACTGCCGCTGATGACGACCGCCAGAATAACGGCCAGGGCGATGCCGAGTTGCGAAGCAATTCGGGCGCGAGGCTGAGGCATTGGAGCTCCTTGCCGAACGACGGGACCATCCTGATTCAGGAGCACCATTCGGACGAATTCTGATAGAGGGAATCGATGAGTCGATTGAGGTGAACCGGCTCTGCAATACACCTTCGGCCGACAGACAAAAAACTTGAGTCCTACGTCGCTTCAGGACGGAATTAATTCCCTTTTTGGCTGTCCTGCGTCCGCTTTCGGTCGGGGTGCGCTTTACGGCTCACTCCAGAATCGTCACGTCAGGCAATTCCATCGCCTGCACTTCGCCCTGCAAGAAGTCGCTCAGCCGCCGCAGACGCTCGCCGCCAGGGCGGGTCTTGGGCCAGACGAGGTAGTAGTTTTCGCCGCTGACCACCGCCGTGCGCCATGGCAGGCTGAGCCGGCCCTGAGCGACGTCCTCCGCCACCATCAGCAGATCGCCCATGGAAACGCCGTAACCCCTAGCCGCCGCAATCATGCCCAGCTCCAGCGTGTCGAAGACCTGCCCTCCCTTGAGCGAGACCCGCTCAGACAAGTCCATGCGCTCCAGCCATCGGCGCCAGTCGCGGCGGTCGGGCGTAGGGTGCAACAGCTCGGCGCCGGCCAGTCGCTCGGCGTCCCACGGCGCGTCATCCAGCAGCGTCGGCGCGCCCACGGGAATCAGCCATTCCGGGAACAGGTACGTTGCCTCCCACTCCGGCGGGAAATGCCCATGGCTGAGCAACACTGCGCAATCGAACGGCTCCTGGGTGAAGTCGACGCTGTCGATGTCCATCCAGGCGCTGGTCAGCTGGACTTCGTTGCCCACCTGCAGATGGCGGAAACGACTCAGCCGCGCCAGCAACCAACGCATGGTCAGGGTCGACGGGGCCTTCATGCGCAAGATGCCCTCCTCCGCCATCAACGCGCTGCACGCTCGCTCCAGCGCTGAAAAGCCTTCCCGCACGCCCGGCAGCAATTCACGCGCGGCTTCGGTGAGCTGCAAATTGCGACCATTGCGGCGAAACAGACGGCAGGCAAAGTGCTCTTCCAGCGTGCGGATATGCCGACTGACTGCGCTCTGGGTGATCGACAGCTCTTCAGCGGCGCGCGTGAACGAGCTGTGTCGCGCAGCGGCTTCGAACGCGCGCAGGGCATACAAAGGCGGAAGAGAGCGAGACATCGGCGGGGACTCCTCAGGCTGGACGGCGACCGAGGCCACTCTACCGCAGAAAACCCCAGGATGAGTTTTACTCATGCGAGTGATCGGATTTATCCCTTTGTGCATCCTCACTTGAATCCCCACAATGACCGGCCCGCCAACACCCGCCACCCGAGCGCAAAGACCATGCACCAGCACGCCTTCAAAGAACTGTGGATCATCCTGCGTCTGGCCGGGCCGCTGATTGCTTCGCAGATGGCGCACATGCTGATGGTATTCACCGACACTGTGATGATGGGCAAGCTGGGCCCGGAATCCCTCGCCGGTGGCGGGCTGGGCGCGGCGAGCTACAACTTCGTGTCGTTCTTCTGCGTGGGGGTCATGGCCGCCGTCGGCACGTTGGTCGCGATCCGCAAGGGCGCGAATGATCACGCCGGCGTCACCCGACTGACCCAGGCCGGTTTGTGGCTGGCGTGGGGCATGGCCTTGGTTGCTGCGCTTATCCTATGGAACCTCGAGCCGATCCTGCTGCAATTTGGTCAAGTCGAAGCCAACGTCCACATGGCCAGCGAATTTCTGATCACCTTGCCATTGGCGCTGCCCGGCCTGTTGAGCTTCATGGCGCTGCGCGGCTTCACCAGTGCATTGGGGCGTGCGACCCCGGTAATGGTGATCAGTCTGGTAGGCGTGGCGCTGAACTTCGGGCTCAACTACGCGTTTATCCACGGGCTGTTCGGCCTGCCGCACTGGGGCCTGATGGGCATTGGTCTGGTCACGGCCATTGTCACCAACGCCATGGCCCTGGCCCTCGCGCTGCACATTCGTTATCACAGCGCCTACGCGGCGTATCCCCTTCACAAAGAACTCATGAAACTCTCGCGCAGTTGCCTGAAAGAGCTGTGGCGTCTGGGCCTGCCCATCGGTGGCACGTATGCGGTGGAAGTCGGGCTGTTCACCTTTGCGGCATTCTGCATGGGCGCCATGGGCAGCACCCAGATGGCGGCGCACCAGATCGCCCTGCAATCGGTGTCGATGGCGTTCATGGTCCCGGTCGGGATTTCCTACGCGGTGACCATGCGCATCGGTTTGCACTACGGGGCCGGAAACCTGCTGCTGGCGCGCACTGCCGGACGCATGGGGATTGGCTTCGGCGGGCTGCTGATGCTTTCGTTCGGCATTCTGTTCTGGGTTGCGCCCCACGCCGTCATCGGTTTGTTCGTGGACGTCAACGATCCGAAATACCAAGGCGTGGTCGAGCTGGCGGTGAGGCTGCTGGCCATCGCTGCCTGGTTCGAGATTCTCGACGGCACGCAGACCATCGCCATGGGCGCGATCCGGGGGTTCAAGGACGCAAAAACCACGTTCCTGATCGGACTGGCGAGCTATTGGGTGGTCGGCGCGCCGCTGGCCTGGGGCCTCGGGTTTCTGGCGAACCAGGGCGCGGTGGGCGTGTGGTGGGGATTGGCGATCGGCCTGCTCTGCTCCGCAGTCGCACTGACCTGGGCATTCGAGCGCAAGACCGCGCGACTGCTGCGCAAGGAGGCGACGGGGGTTGTGGTGATGGGATAGGCCTCTGCGGGTATTCACAATCCGGGGCGGTCACAAACCCAACTGTAGGAGCAATCGGAGGTTAGGACGGTCGCGAAGGCGGTGGGTCTGTGACATCCATGTCGGCTGACCCCATGCATTCGCGAGCAAGCTCACTCCTACAGAATCACTCCGAGGTGTGTTCAAAGAACGAGCCGCCGCTCACTGGCTCTGCAGCGCAATACCTTTGCTCTGGCCCATCGCCAGATAATCCATCAGCTCCGGCAAGGCCAGCGGGTGACTGATCAAAAAACCTTGGGCCTGATCGCAGTTGAAGCTGCGCAGCAAGGCCAGTTGCTCAGGGGTTTCAACGCCTTCGGCCACCACTTCCAGGCTGAGGTTGTGGGCCAGGTTGATCATCGCGTGGACCAGCTTGCGGTTTTCCTCGCGCTGCTCCATTTCACCGACGAAGCTCTTGTCGATCTTCAGCAGTGTGATCGGCAAGCTGTTGAGGTGCACGAAGGACGAGAACCCGGTCCCGAAATCGTCCAGCGAGAAGCGCACACCCAGCCGTCCCAGCGCATCCATGGTCTGTTTGACCAGATCGCTGCGGCGCATGACGGCCGTCTCGGTCAATTCAAATTCCAGCCATTGCGCATCGATACCCCGATCAGCGATCAACCGGCTGAGGGTCGCGAGCAACTGGTTGTCCTGAAACTGGCGGAACGACAGGTTGATCGCCATGTGCAGCGGCGGCACGCCTTTCTCGCGCAGGGCCTGCATGTCGCGCAGGGCACGGGCAATCACCCAATAACCCAGCGGCACGATCAACCCGCTTTGCTCAGCCAGCGGCACGAACTCACTCGGCGGCAACAACCCACGCTCAGCGTGGCGCCAACGCACCAATGCCTCCAGTCCCAGAATGTGCCCGGTATTCAGGCACAGGCGTGGCTGGTAATGCAGCTCCAGCTCATCGCGACGCAAGGCGCGGCGCAGCTCGCTTTCCAGATCGGCGAGGCTGCGCGCGTTGCGGTTGATGCGTTCGTTGAAGACATGAAAGGTACAGCCCTGAGTGCCCTTGGCCTGCTGCATGGCGATGTGCGCGTGCCACATCAACGGATCGGCGCCGCCGTTGAGGCGCGCATAGGCGATGCCAAGGCTGCAACCGATCAACAGGCTTTCCCCATCGACCCAATACGGTTCGGACAAGGCTTCGGTGATGCGCTCGGCGATGGATTCGGCGCGCTCGGGGGCGCGTCGTGTGTCGATCAGTAGGGCAAATTCATCGCTGCCCAGTCGCGCCAGTTGATCGCACGCCTCCAGCTGGCCTTTCAGCCGCGCCACCACTTGCAGGATCAGCCGATCCCCCGCCTGATGACCCAGCGCGTCATTGGCGCGCCGGAAGTTGTCCAGGTCCAGATGCCCCAGCGCCAGGCCGCGGCCGTCGAACTCGGCCAGTCGGGCGGCCAACAGGGTCTGAAAGCCCTGGCGGTTGGCGATGCCGGTAAGAGGGTCCTGCTCGGCGAGGCGATTGAGCGTGGTCTCCAGAACGCCCCGTTCGCGCACGTGGCGCAGACAGCGGCGCAGGGCCTGCGATGTGAGGGCGTCGCGCACCAGCCAGTCGCTGACACCAACGGGCTCTTCGTCCGGTTCGGTGTCGAAAAGCAATACAGTGGGCCAGTGGCATTGGCCGGCGGCGGGCTGAAGGGCTTCGGTGGTAAAGAGTATTCCGGAGGTGGAGAAGTCGGTTTGATTGCTGACAGCGTCCCAGCTCGGCGCGCAGTCAAGGACAGCGGCATCTCCGAGCGGCGCCAGGCACTCGCGCAACGATGCCGGCCATTCGGGCGTGTCCGCCAGAAGCAGCAAGCGCAAGGGTTCGACAGGCGTAGACAAGCTAACTCCCCACACAAACGTAAAGACCTTGGCGCACCCCCGAATGAGGGTCGTCAAACGCGAGAATCATCCGCAATACGCAAATGTAACAAAACGGCGAAATATAGATAGCGCGGCGCATCACAGTGTCGGACGGTGGCTGCACAATCCGCTGACCCTGTTAAAATGCCCGCCCTTTTCCAGGCGACCCCATTTTTCCCCATGTCCCGACTCAATCCCCGGCAACAGGAAGCCGTGAACTACGTCGGCGGCCCTCTTTTGGTGCTCGCCGGCGCTGGCTCCGGCAAGACCAGCGTGATCACACGCAAGATTGCCCACCTCATCCAGAACTGCGGCATCCGTGCCCAGTACATCGTCGCCATGACCTTTACCAACAAGGCGGCGCGGGAGATGAAAGAGCGCGTCGGTACCCTTTTGCGCGCTGGCGAGGGGCGCGGCCTGACCGTCTCGACGTTCCACAACCTGGGCCTGAACATCATCCGCAAGGAACACGCCCGGTTGGGCTACAAGCCCGGATTCTCGATCTTTGACGAGACCGACGTCAAAGCGCTGATGACCGACATCATGCAAAAGGAATACTCGGGCGACGACGGCGTCGACGAGATCAAGAACATGATCGGCGCCTGGAAAAACGAATTGATCCTGCCGCCCGAAGCCCTCGCCAATTCGCGCAACCCCAAGGAGCAGACCGCCGCCATCGTCTACAGCCACTACCAGCGCACGCTGAAGGCGTACAACGCGGTGGATTTCGACGACCTGATTCTGCTGCCGGTGAAGCTGTTCGAGGAGCACGCCGACATTCTCGAAAAGTGGCAGCACAAGGTGCGCTACCTGCTCGTCGACGAATACCAGGACACCAACGCCAGCCAGTACCTGCTGGTGAAGATGCTCATCGGCACGCGCTGCCAGTTCACCGTTGTGGGCGACGACGACCAGTCGATCTACGCCTGGCGCGGCGCGCGGCCGGAAAACCTGATGCTGCTCAAGGACGATTACCCGTCGCTGAAAGTGGTGATGCTGGAGCAGAACTACCGCTCCACCAGCCGCATCTTGCGCTGCGCCAACGTGCTGATCGCCAACAACCCCCACGCGTTCGAGAAACAACTCTGGAGCGAGATGGGTCACGGCGATGAAATCCGCGTGATTCGCTGCAAGAACGAAGACGCCGAAGCCGAGCGCGTTGCCATCGAAATCCTCAGCCTGCACCTGCGCACCGACCGGCCGTACAGCGACTTCGCAATCCTCTATCGCGGTAACTATCAGGCCAAGCTGATCGAGCTGAAGCTGCAGCACCATCAGATTCCGTACCGGCTGTCCGGGGGCAACAGCTTCTTTGGACGTCAGGAAGTGAAAGACCTGATGGCCTACTTCCGCTTACTGGTGAACCCGGATGACGACAACGCCTTCCTGCGCGTGATCAACGTGCCGCGCCGGGAAATCGGCTCGACCACCCTTGAAAAGCTGGGCAACTACTCGACCGAACGCAAGGTGTCGATGTACGCCGCCACCGACGAGATCGGCCTGGGCGAGCATCTGGACGCCCGCTTCACCGATCGCCTCAGACGCTTCAAGCACTGGATGGACGGCGTGCGCCAGCAATGCGCGACGCAGGACCCTATCGCCGCTTTGCGCAGCATGGTCATGGACATCGATTACGAAAACTGGATTCGTCAGAACAGCTCCAGCGACAAGGCCGCCGACTACCGCATGGGCAACGTGTGGTTCCTGATCGAGGCGCTGAAGAACACGCTGGAGAAAGACGAAGAAGGCGGCATGACCATCGAGGAGGCCATCGGCAAACTGGTTCTGCGCGACATGCTCGAACGTCAGCAGGAAGAGGAAGACGGCGCCGAAGGCGTGCAGATGATGACCCTGCACGCCTCCAAGGGGCTGGAGTTTCCGTACGTGTTCATCATGGGCATGGAAGAGGAAATCCTCCCGCACCGCTCCAGCATCGAGGCCGATACCATCGAAGAAGAACGCCGCCTGGCCTACGTGGGCATCACCCGCGCGCGGCAGACGCTGGCGTTCACCTTCGCCGCCAAACGTAAGCAGTACGGCGAAATCATCGATTGCCTGCCGAGCCGGTTCCTCGACGAACTGCCGCCGGACGATCTCGCCTGGGAAGGCAACGATGACACGCCCGTCGAAGTCAAAGCCGTACGCGGCAATACAGCCCTGGCGGACATACGCGCCATGCTGAAAAGATAACGTTCATTTCGCGCACATCGCGCTCTGAGGACCACCCACGTGGAAGCACTGCACAAGAAAATTCGCGAAGAAGGCATCGTGCTTTCCGATCAGGTATTGAAGGTCGACGCGTTTCTAAACCATCAGATCGACCCGGTGCTGATGCAGCAGATCGGTGACGAATTCGCCGCGCTGTTCGCGGGCTCCGGCATTACCAAGATCGTCACCATCGAGGCTTCCGGCATCGCCCCTGCAGTCATGACCGGTCTGAAGATGGGCATCCCGGTGATCTTCGCGCGCAAGCATCAGTCTCTGACCCTCACCGAGAACATGTTTTCTGCATCGGTGTATTCGTTCACCAAGCAGACCGAAAGCACCATCGCCATTTCTACCCGTCACCTGAACAGCAGCGATCGGGTGTTGATCATCGACGACTTCCTCGCCAATGGTAAGGCGTCCCAGGCGCTGATCTCGATCATCAAGCAAGCGGGCGCAACCGTCGCCGGCCTGGGTATCGTGATCGAGAAGTCGTTCCAGGGCGGCCGCGCTGAACTGGACGGCCAGGGCTATCGTGTAGAGTCACTGGCTCGCGTACAGTCGTTGAAAGATGGCGTTGTGACGTTTGTCTGATCCGGATTCACCTCTGGGGTGCGCAGCGGACGCCGCGCTTTGAGCCAGCAAACGCGCAACCCCGTGGGAGTGAGCGTGCTCACGAAGACAGACTGTCAGGCGCAGAGGTCACTGTGAATGTACCGGCCCCTTCGCGAGCAAGCTCGACTCCCACAGATTTCTTGCGGTCAGTAGAACAGGAGACACGTTATGGAAATTGGCGAAAAACTGAGCGTAGAGGCGTTCTTTGATCCGCAGACCTCGACCATCAGTTACCTGGTCATTGACCGCTCTACGCTTCAAGCCGCGCTGATCGACAGCGTGCTGGATTACGACCCGAAATCCGGGCGCACCAGCACGCAGTCCGCCGACAAGCTGATCGAGAGGGTTCGCGAGCTGGGCGTGTCGGTGCAGTGGATTCTGGAAACCCACGTCCACGCCGATCACGTTTCGGCAGCGGCCTACCTGAAAGAACAGCTCGGCGGCACCGTCGCCATTGGCAGCCACATCACCCGCGTGCAGAAAGTCTTCGGCACGCTGTTCAACGCCAAAGGCGACTTTGCCCGCGACGGCAGCCAGTTCGACCGGTTGCTGGAAGATGACGCGCACTTTCAGATCGGCAAGCTGCGGGCCAGAGCCATGCACACCCCTGGCCACACGCCGGCGTGCATGACGTACGTGATTGAAGCCGGCGATGAAGCCGTGGCGTTTGTCGGCGATACGCTGTTCATGCCCGACTACGGCACCGCCCGTTGCGACTTCCCCGGCGCCGATGCGCGCACGCTGTATCGCTCGGTCGGCCGAATTCTCGGCCTGCCGCCACAGACGCGTCTGTTCATGTGCCACGACTACCTGCCCAATGGCCGTGAGCTGATGTTCATGACCACCGTCGCCGAGCAACGCGCCAGCAACATCCATGTGCGCGAAGGCATCGACGAGGACGCTTTCGTCGAGATGCGCGAGAAGCGCGATGCCACCCTCGACATGCCGATGCTGATCCTGCCTTCGGTGCAGATCAACATGCGCGGCGGCAACCTGCCGGAAGCGGAAGACAACGGCGTGCGCTACCTGAAGGTCCCGATCAATGCGCTGTAAACCCTGCCGAGCGCGCCGATCAAGCGCGCTCACACCCTGAACAGCTACCTCCTGACAGCCCCCACGGAACTTGCTCACTTACGATGAATGAACACGAACTGATCGGAGCCGGCCTCGGTACGATCATTGGCGCGGTATTGGGATTGACGGGCGCCGGTGGCGGCATTCTTGCGGTGCCGCTGCTGGTTTTCGGGCTGGGCCTGACGATGATCGAAGCCGCGCCGGTGGGCCTTTTGGCGGTCGGCCTGGCTTCGGCCGTCGGTGCAGCGCTTGGGCTGCGCCAGGGTATCGTCCGTTACCGTGCGGCCATTTTCATCGCAATCATTGGCATCGCGCTGTCGCCGGTAGGGCTGTGGCTGGCGCACCAGCTGCCCAATGCGCCGCTGGCGTTGGGGTTTGCGCTGATTCTGTTTTATGTGTGCGGGCGGATCTACCGCAAAGCCGCTCACGAACTGCGCCACGGCAAACCGCCGGATCGTGGGGCATTCAGGCCCTGCGTAGTCAATCCGCTGGTGGGTCGGCTGCGCTGGACCCTGCCTTGCGCTCGGTCACTGGCGGCGACCGGTGCATTGGCCGGGCTGTTGTCAGGATTGCTCGGTGTGGGTGGCGGCTTCGTCATCGTGCCGGCATTGACCCGATACACCGACCTTGAGATGAAGAGCATCGTCGCCACGTCGCTGGCGGTGATCGCCCTGGTCTCGACCGGCAGCGTGATCACCGCCACCATCAGCGGCGCGATGCATTGGACTGTGGGGCTGCCGTTCGCCGTAGGGGCCGTCGCCGGACTGGTAGTCGGCAGACAGGTCAGCCGTTACCTCGCCGGCCCGCGGTTGCAGCAGCTGTTTGCCGTTAGCGGCTTCGTTGCTGCCGTGCTACTGGTGATCAAAACCCTCGGCTGAACGGATGCTTCAGTAAACGTGGGAAACATCGGGCCTAAGCCGTCGCCTGCAACCCCGCCAGCACCAGCCGCTGATACAGCTCTTCTCGCAACCCCTGCGGATGATCGAGGCCCATGCGCTGCAAATGCTCCGGATAGGCGCTCGCGTCAGGCGCTTCCAGCGTGGCCTTGCCCAGCTCGATGATTTCCGTGAGCTTGAACTTGCTCTTCAACCAGTTCAATGCACGGAGCAGATCGCGCTCTTCAGCCGTGAAATCGCTGCCCAGCGGGTACTCGATGAACAGCGACGGGAACTGGTCGCGGATGTCCTTCAGCCGCTCGGGCGTGTTCTGGCTGAACAGCGGATCAAGGCGGAAATCCTTCGGCAGCTTGCCAGCCTTTTGCGCCTGATCGATCAGGCCCGGCTGGAAGCGTGAATCGCTGATGTTGAGCAGCGCCTCGATCACCGCCGCGTCGGTTTTGCCGCGCAGGTCGGCGATGCCATATTCAGTGACGACGATGTCGCGCAGATGCCTAGGGATCGTCGTGTGCGCATAGTCCCAGACGATATTGGAATTGACCTCCCCACCCGATTCACGCCAGCTGCGCAGAATCAGCACGGAACGCGCGCCGTCCAGCGCATGGCCCTGAGCGACGAAGTTGTACTGCCCGCCCACACCGCTGACCACACGGCCGTCGGCCAATTGATCGGAGACCGCTGCGCCCAGCAACGTCACGGTGAAACAACTGTTGATGAATCGTGCATCCCGCCGTTGCAGGCGCTTGAGCGTCTCGTCGCCGTATAGCTCGTTGATGTAACTGATCGCGGTCATGTTGATCTGCGCGATCTGCGCCGGCGTGAATTCCCGCAGCCGCTCGTAGAAGCTGCGCGGCCCGAGAAAGAAGCCGCCGTGAATCAACACGCCGTCGCTATAAATCGATTCGTCCAGAACCCCGTCGTTGGCCATTTGCTGCAGCTCGACGTCGGCGTACACCTTACGGCGGATGATCCCCGCGTCCAGCAGCACCAGCAGGCCGTTGACCAGCATTTCGCTGCAGCCATAAAGCCCGGTGGCGAACGGCATCACCCCGCCTTGCGCCTCGATCAACGGCTTCCAGGTGGAAATGCCGTCCAACTCGGCCAGGCACGCGCGGTAGGTTTCGTTATCGGCCTGGCGCGCAAGCAAGGCGGCGGTCAGGGCGTCGCCCATCGAACCGATGCCGATCTGCAGCGTACCGCCGTCGCGCACCAGCGTGCTCGCGTACAAGCCAATGAAGTGATCCTGGACACCGACTGGCATGTTCGGCGTCGAGAACAGCGTGCTGCGCTCTTCATGCTCGATCAGCAGGTCGAAGGTGTCGGCGCTGACCTCGGCACCGCCCTGCATGTAGGGCAGATCCGCGTGGACGTGGCCGAGTATCAGAATGCGCTCGCCCAACCCACGGCGTTTTTCCACCATGGGCAGCAGGTCGAGGGTGATGTCGGGGTTGCAGCTCAGGCTGAGGTGATCGGGCCGTTGGGAGTCGCGGGCAATCAGCTGCGCGATCAGATTCAGACCATTGGCGTTGATGTCCCGCGCAGCGTGGCTGTAATTGCTGCTGACATAATCCTGCTGCGCTTCGACACTGCCCAGAAGGCTGCCGGGCTGCATGAAGAACTGCTGGACGTGAATGTTGGGCGGGAGGTCGTCCCGGCGCAGATCAGTGAGGAAATCCAGTTCAGGGTAATCGTCGAAGACGCGCTCGAGAAAGGGCTCCAGAAACCGTCCCTGCAAACCATCGCCGCCATCCGGTCGCCCGAGGCACAGCGCGGTGTAGATAGTCAGATGTCGATCGGGCAGCGATTTGATTCGGGCGTACAACGCGTTGGCGAAGCGATTGGGCTTGCCCAACCCCAGCGGCATACCCATATGGATGTGTGCCGGCAATTCAGCCAACACGTGATCGACAGCTTGCTCGATCGAGCAGGAATGCGGCATCCGGCCTCTCCTGATTTTGTTATTTGATAGCGGTTGGACCGGGCCTTCAGGGGATTTGCTGCACTGCGCGGCTTGCGCCCTTAAAAAACGACTGTCACACGGCCACTCAATCCCGCTTCGTCTCGATTTCCACCAACTTGTCCTCGATGAACCGCAGGTGTTGTTTTGCGCCGTTGCGAGGGCCATACACCCATAAGCTGACTTTAGCAGTGCCAAGCTTCGGGACGCCGTTGCTCCTGAGCGCGGGCATTTGATCAACACTGCTGTCGGGCGACCCGCACTTCTGGGGGACCACGTCGGCGGTGTCCCCCAGACTGATAAGCGCCGTGCCGCAGCGCATGGTCGCGTCAGCAGTGTCGGCAAACAGCAAGGCGGCCAGCCCGATGAAGATCAGTTTTCGGTTAATCATGTCGCTGATCAGAAATTCGCCGGCGTGGCCGCGCTGATGAGTCGCGCAGGAACGTCGAACGGGTTGCGAAAGCGATGGGGTCGGGAGCTCTCGAAGTAGTAACTGTCGCCCTCTTCGAGCACGTAGGTGTCCAGACCGACCACCAGCTCAAGACGGCCCTCGACCAGAATCCCGGTCTCCTCGCCCTCGTGCACGAGCATCTCGACGCCAGTGTCGGCACCCGGCGGGTAGACTTCGGAAAGGAACGCAATGGCGCGGCTCGGATGGGATTTGCCGACCAGTTTCATGGTCACGGCACCGTCCGAGATATCGATCAGTTCGCTGGCTTTATAGACCACTTGGGTCGGATTTTCGGGTTCGAGCTCTTCGGAAAAGAACTCCACCATGGACATCGGTATGCCGCCCAGCACCTTGCGCAGGGAGCTGATCGAGGGGCTGACGCTGTTCTTCTCGATCATGGAGATGGTGCTGTTGGTCACGCCCGCTCGTTTGGCGAGTTCACGCTGGGACAGACCTTTGAGTTTACGAATGGATTGCAGTCGTTCACCGACGTCCAATGCGGGAGTCCTCCTGATGATCAAGTTGGGTCAAGTGGCCGCCATCATGGCAACAGCGTTCAGTATTTACAACACTTGAGCCCATGGCCGGATCAGCAAAGGGACTGGCGGCCGTGACTGGCCGCGAAGGAGTGGTTTGCAGGGGATTGGCGAGCGGCGATCAGGCCCCGGAATAGAGCCTTGGCACGCGTTTCAGATTGCACAGAATCTGGTACGGAATCATGCCCGCGCTGGACGCAAGGTCGCTGATGAGGATGTTCTTGCCCCACAGCTCGACGCGGCTGCCCAGCCCTGCGCCCGGCACGTCGGTGAGGTCGACACAGAGCATGTCCATCGACACACGCCCGAGCAACTGGCTGCGATGCCCGTCGACCATCACGGGGGTTCCGGTAGGCGCCTGCCGCGGATAGCCGTCGGCATAGCCCATCGCGACCACACCAATGCGCATGTTGCGCTCGGCGACGAATGTACCGCCGTAGCCCACTGGCTCACCGACGGGCAGGTCACGCACGCAGATGACGCGGGATTCCAGGGTCATGACCGGCTGCAAACGATCGGCGACCGATTGCGGCTGATCAAACGGCGTCGCGCCGTAAAGCATGATCCCCGGACGGACCCAATCACTTGGCACGCTGGGCCAGCCCATGACGGCTGGGGAATTGCGCAGGCTGAGTTCGGCGGTCAGACCGGCACGGGCCGATTGAAAAATGGCCACTTGCTGATCGGTGCGCGCGCTGTCGAGTTCGTCGGCGCGGGCGAAGTGGGTCATCAAGACAATCTTCGCGGCTTTGCCGCTGTTCAGCAGCCGCTGATGGGCCGCCTGAAAATCCGCCGGGTGAATGCCAACGCGGTGCATGCCCGAATCCATCTTCAGCCACACGTTCAGCGACTTGCCGAGTGCGGTTTGCTCGATGGCATCGAGTTGCCAGAGGGAATGCACCACGCACCAGAAATCATGCTCGACGATCAGCGCCAGTTCGTCGGCCTCGAAAAAACCCTCCAGCAGCAGAATCGGTGCTTTGATCCCGGCCTGACGCAGCTCCAGCGCTTCTTCAATGCACGCCACGGCAAAGCCATCGGCCTCGGATTCCAGCGCCTGCGCAACCTGCACCGCGCCGTGGCCGTAGGCATCCGCCTTGATCACGGCAAGCGCCTTGGCGCCAGCGGTGTCGCGCGCCAGTTGGTAGTTGTGGCGCAAGGCCTGAAGGTCGATAAGGGCGCGGGCTGGACGCATGCTGGGGCTTCTTGTCGGTCAATAGATGGATATAGGTGGGTGAGCTACGGCAGCGCCGCAACCACCGACAGTTCAACCAGAATCTCAGGCTCGCACAGCTTGGCTTCAACCGTTGCACGCGCAGGGGCAAGGCCCCTCGGCAGCCAGGTGTCCCAGACGCTGTTCATGCCGGCAAAGTGTGCATCGATGTCTTTCAGGTAGATCGTCACCGACAGAATGCGGGTCTTGTCGGTACCGGCCAGGTCCAGCAATCGCTCAATGTTGTGAAGCGTCTCGCGGGTCTGCTGCTCAATCCCCGCTGCCATGTCGTCGGCCACTTGCCCGGCAAGATAAACGGTGCCGTTATGGACGACCAACTGGCTCATGCGCTCATTGGTGAGCTGGCGCTGAATGGACATGTTTTGCGATCTCCTTGGAACTGCCGTAACGGGAAATATCGAGGCCTTCAGCACTGATCTGCGGCGTTTTGCGCGCGATCAGGTCAGCCAGCAATCTGCCTGAACCGCAGGCCATCGTCCAACCCAACGTGCCGTGGCCGGTGTTGAGGAACAGATTGCGGTAAGGCGTTGCGCCGACGATAGGTGTTCCGTCCGGCGTCGTCGGGCGCAGACCGGTCCAGAAGCTGGCCTGCTGCAGGTCGCCGCCGTGAGGATAGAGATCGTTGACGATCATCTCCAGGGTCTCGCGGCGACGAGGATTAAGCGACAGGTCGAAACCGGCGATCTCGGCCATGCCGCCCACACGAATGCGATTGTCGAAGCGGGTAATCGCGACCTTGTAGGTCTCGTCGAGAATGGTCGAAGTCGGCGCCATCGCCGGGTCGGTGATCGGCACCGTCAGCGAGTAGCCCTTGAGCGGATAAACCGGCGCCTTGATGCCAAGCGGCTTGAGCAGTTGCGGCGAGTAGCTGCCAAGCGCCAGCACGTAGCGGTCAGCGGTTTCGAGCGTGCCATTGATGCGCACGCCCTTGATGGTGTCGCCGGCGAAATCAATGGACTCGATGGACTGGCCGAAGCGGAACTCAACGCCCAGCTTCACGCACATTTCGGCCAGACGCGTGGTGAACAGCTGGCAGTCGCCGGTCTGATCGTTCGGAAGACGCAGTGCCCCACTGAGGATATTGCTGACGCTGGCCAGGGCCGGTTCAACCCGGGCAATGCCTTCACGGTCGAGTACTTCATAGGGCACGCCGGCCTGTTCGAGCACGGCGATGTCCTTGGCGGCGTTATCCAGTTGCTCCTGAGTGCGGAACAGCTGGGTGGTGCCGAGGCTGCGACCTTCGTAGGCAATGCCGGTCTCGGCACGCAGCTCATCGAGGCAGTCGCGGCTGTATTCGGAGAGGCGAACCATGCGCTCTTTGTTGACCGCATAACGGTTCTGGGTGCAGTTGCGCAGCATCTGCGCCATCCACAGGTATTGATCGACATCGGCCGTCGCCTTGATTGCCAGCGGCGCATGGCGCTGCAGCAACCATTTGAGGGCCTTGAGCGGCACACCCGGTGCCGCCCATGGGGAGGCGTAGCCCGGCGACACCTGCCCGGCGTTGGCGAAACTGGTTTCCATGGCCGCGGCCGGTTGACGGTCAACGACCGTCACCTCGAAGCCCGCACGCGCCAGGTAATACGCACTGGTGGTACCGATTACGCCACTTCCAAGGACCAGAACGCGCATGTTGATTCCCTCATCGCGGATATCCGCTGACGTTTTCAAGTTTTAAGCAAGGATGTGCGCAGTATAAAAAGGCGTGAGCAGTGCTTTTGACTATATAAACGCCTATATTCGGCATTTCTTCTCGGCAACCGACGCTTTGGCAGAGGGCTCTTCGATGCGTACTCAGCACCAGTCCAAACGCGAGCTGGACAAGATCGACCGCAATATCCTGCGCATCCTGCAAAACGACGGCCGGATCTCCTTCACCGAACTGGGCGAACGCGTCGGGCTGTCTACCACGCCGTGTACGGAGCGGGTCCGGCGTCTGGAGCGTGAAGGCATCATCATGGGCTACAACGCCCGCCTCAATCCGCAGAACCTCAAAGCCAGCTTGTTGGTGTTTGTCGAGATCAGCCTGGACTACAAGTCCGGTGACACCTTTGAAGAATTCCGCCGCGCGGTGCTCAAACTGCCCCACGTGCTGGAATGCCATCTGGTGTCAGGGGATTTCGACTATCTGGTGAAAGCGCGGATTTCCGAGATGGCGTCGTACCGCAAGCTGCTGGGCGATATCCTGCTCAAGCTGCCCCACGTGCGGGAGTCCAAGAGCTACATCGTGATGGAAGAGGTGAAGGAGAGTTTGTGCCTGCCGATTCCGGAATAAGCATCCGAAACCGGCGCACCGCAAATGGCTTCGGCTAAACCAGGACCTGCCGCGTCGAGGCGATGAACTCATGCACCTGCTTCTCGGCGCGCGGGTGAATCAGGACCTCAGGGCGGCGACCGTTGGGGCATGGCAGGGTTTTTGTGGTGCCGAACAGGCGACAAATCAGCGGCCGCTCGTCATACACGGTGCAGCCGTGGGGCCCCAGGTGTACGCAGTTCAGCTCGTTGAACGCCGCTTCCTGCTCGGCTGGTGTCTTGCGCGGCAAGCGCGACATCTCTTCGGACGACGTGGTCACCGGCCCACAGCAATCGTGGCAACCCGGGACGCATTCGAACGACGGAATCTGCCGCCGCAGATCGCGGATTTTCTCGCTGTTGCAGCCCATCGCGGCAGTTTCCCCTGTGAAAGGTGCTGATTGTGCCCCAGCGCCTCCGGGACTTACACCCGGATGATCATGCACTGGCATTTTCTTGCCCGGATTCATTCACCCCGCTACCCTCCGTAAAATTTTCCAAACAGTGTTCTCGGGATATTCAACATGAATGCTCGGTCTCCCCAGCCCGGATTGTCTGATCACGCGGCCTCTTACTACGCCGCCACCCGCCATGCTCAGCCTGACCACCCTGCCCTGCACGGCGAGATCAAAACCGACGTCTGCATCATCGGCGGCGGGTTTTCCGGGCTGAACACGGCGATCGAGCTGGCTGAACGCGGCTTGAACGTGGTGCTGCTGGAAGCACACAAGATCGGCTGGGGCGCGAGCGGTCGTAATGGCGGGCAGTTAATCCGCGGCGTCGGCCACGATGTGGACCAGTTCAGCAATGTCATCGGCGAGGACGGCGTGCGCCAGCTCAAGCTGATGGGCCTCGAAGCGGTGGAAATCGTCCGCGAGCGCGTCAGCAAATACCAGATCGACTGCGACCTGACCTGGGGCTACTGCGATCTGGCGAACAAGCCCAAGGAGTTCGAGGGTTTTGCCAAAGACGCCGAAGAGCTGCGAAGCCTGGGTTATCGACACCCGCTGGAATTGATTGAAGCGGGCAACCTCAGCAGCGTCATCGGCTCACCCAACTATGCCGGCGCGATGCTGGACATGGGCTCGGGCCATCTGCATCCGCTCAACCTGGCGCTGGCAGAAGCCGCCATCGCTCAGTCACTGGGCGTGCAGGTGTTCGAACACTCGGCAGCGACGCGGCTGGAATATGGCACAGAGGTCAACATTCATACAGCTCAAGGGCGGGTGCGCGCCAGCACGCTGGTGCTGGGCTGCAATGCGTATCTCAACGAGCTCGATGGGGAGTTGAGCGGCAAGGTCTTGCCCGCCGGCAGTTACCTCATCGCCACCGAGCCACTGAGCGAAGAGCTCGCCAGCCAACTGATTCCGCGCAATACCGCGATGTGCGATCAGCGTGTGGCGGTGGATTATTTTCGGCTGTCGGCTGATCGACGCTTGCTGTTCGGCGGCGCCTGTCACTATTCAGGCCGCGACCCGAGCGACATTGCAGCGTACATGCAGCCGAAGATGCTCAAGGTGTTCCCTCAGCTCAAAGACGTGAAGATCGATTTTAAGTGGGGCGGGATGATCGGCATCGGCGCCAATCGCTTGCCGCAGATCGGGCGACTGCACACGCATCCAAACGTGTTCTACGCCCAGGCGTACGCGGGGCACGGGCTGAACGCAACGCATCTGGCCGGCAAGTTGCTGGCTGAGGCCATCAGCGGCCAACACAGCGGCGGGTTCGAGCTCTTTGCCAAAGTCCCTCACATCACCTTCCCCGGCGGTAAACATTTGCGCTCGCCGCTACTGGCGCTGGGGATGTTGTGGCACCGCTTTAAAGAGCTGGTGTAACCGGACTCGCCCCTGTGAGGCCGACTGCGTAACAGCCCTCATTCGCGCCAGAACGGCTTGAGCCCTTCATGGCGCGCCTGCTCGCTGCTCAAGCCAATATCCTTCAACTGCTCGTCAGTCAGTTTCAACAACGCGCGCCGACTGGCCAGGCGATGCTGAAACAGCCCCCACATCCCTAATCCTTCCGGCGCACTAATGCGCGAGCTCCCGTCCTGCTCCCGGACCAGCTCACCGGCATACAGCGTTAACCGAACATCACTTATTCCGCTCATTTCCAGACACCTCAGGGTGGGTTTCGAGTGGATTCATGATGTGTCTGTATGGAAAACCATTACAGATCCAAAGAATTATTATTCTTTGCATACAGATCGGTTTCCTCTCGCGCTGAATGCTGTATTTTCCCAACATCTGTATCGGTCTACCGATCGCCTCACCTTGTGGGAGTACGCCATGACCCTCTACGTCAACCTCGCCGAATTGCTCGGCACGCGCATCGAAAACGGCTTTTATCGCCCCGGCGACCGGCTGCCTTCGGTGCGTGCGTTGAGTCTTGAGCACGGCGTCAGCCTGAGCACCGTGCAGCAGGCGTATCGATTGCTGGAAGACAACGGGCTCGCGCTGCCACGGCCCAAGTCCGGGTATTTCGTGCCGGCTGGCCGCAAGACGCCCGCCCTGCCTGCGATAGGCCGCCCCGCCCAGCGCCCGGTGGAAATCTCTCAGTGGGATCAAGTGCTGGAACTGGCACGAGCCGCACCCAGCCCTGACGTGGTTCAGCTGGGTCGCGGCATGCCCGACGTCACCAGCCCGACCTTGCGTCCACTGACCCAGGCGCTGGGCAGGATCAGCCGTCGCTCGGACATGCCCGGGCTGTATTACGACAATATCCACGGCCGGCGTTGCCTGAGGGAACAAGTCGCGCGGCTGCTGCTGGATTCCGGCACCAACATCGATCCGGACGATCTGGTGATCACCACTGGCGCCCAAGAGGCGCTGGCCATCTGTATCCGTTCGGTGTGCCAGCCGGGCGACATCGTCGCAGTCGACTCGCCCAGCTTTCACGGCGCCATGCAGGCGCTCAAGGGGCTGGGCATGAAAGCCCTGGAAATCCCCACCGACCCGCTCACCGGCATCAGCCTCGACGCATTGGAGTTGGCGCTGGAACAGTGGCCGATCAAGGCCATACAGCTGACGCCGAGCTGCAACAACCCGCTGGGCTACATCATGCCGGAGGACCGTAAACGCGCACTGCTGACCCTGGCGCAACGCTTCGATGTGGCGATCATCGAAGACGATGTGTATGGCGATCTGGCCTACACCTACCCTCGCCCGCGCACGATCAAATCCTTCGACGAAGACGGCCGCGTCCTGCTCTGCAGCTCGTTTTCCAAGACCTTGGCGCCGGGCCTGCGCGTCGGTTGGGTCGCGCCCGGTCGCTATCTCGATCGCGCGCTGCACATGAAATACATCAGCACCGGTTCGACCGCGACCCAGCCGCAGCTGGCGATTTCGGACTTTCTCAAGGCCGGACACTACGAGCCGCACATGCGCCGGATGCGCGGCCAGTACCAGCGCAGTCGCGACCTGATGACCGGCTGGGTGACGCGTTACTTCCCGGAAGGCACCCGTGTGAGTCGTCCCCAGGGCGGGTTCATGCTGTGGATCGAGCTGCCGGAAGACTTCGACTCGTTGCGCCTGAACCGCGCGCTGCAGGGGCAAGGCGTACAGATTGCCGTCGGCAGCATCTTTTCAGCGTCCGGCAAATACAGAAATTGCCTGCGCATGAACTTCGCCGCCAAGCCGACCGCGCAAATCGAGGAAGCGGTGCGCAAGGTCGGCGCTGCCACGGCGCTGCTCATGCAGCGGACCGACCCTGCATGACCTTTGCAGCTAAACCTTTTGAAGCTTTTAACCTTTTGCGGCTTTTAACCTTTAGGAGAAAGCGCGGTCATATCGCCATGACTGATTTTCGGATGACCGCGTTGACGAACTTACGGGCGGTGCCCCTCCTCCTGGCTCTCGCCCTCGGCCTCAGCGGTTGTGCGCACACGCCCGCTCCTGACGGACCGAGTCAGGCGCTGCCGGCGGCGCAGTCTTCATTCGGCCGCTCGATCATGGCCCAGGCGGCGCCTCACGAGGGCCGTTCGGGCTTCCGCCTGCTGCCCAACAGCACCGAAGCCTTCATGGCCCGCGCCGAGCTGATTCGCAACGCCAAAACCAGCCTGGATCTACAGTACTACATCGTTCACGACGGCCTGAGCACGCGGGCACTGGTTGACGAATTGCTCAAAGCTGCCGATCGCGGCGTTCGCGTGCGCATCCTGCTGGACGACACCACCAGCGACGGGCTGGATGAAGTCATCGCCACACTCGCTGCGCACCCGAACCTTCAGATCCGCCTGTTCAATCCGCTCAATCTGGGCCGCAGCATGGGCGCCACCCGTAACCTGGGCCGGCTGTTCAATCTGTCCCAGCAGCATCGCCGCATGCACAACAAGTTGTGGCTGGCCGACGGCGCCGTGGCCATCGTCGGCGGGCGCAATCTGGGTGACGAGTATTTCGACGCCGAACCCAATCTGAATTTCACCGACATCGACATGCTCAGCGTGGGCCCGGTGGCGGAACAGCTGGGTCACAGCTTCGATCAGTACTGGAACAGCGCGCTCAGCAAGCCGATCAACGACTTCCTCTACTGGCCACCCGATCGTAAGGATCTGACCAAAGCGCGCGCTCTGCTGGCCGAGTCGCTGGATCAGGCCCACGTTGAGAAGAAGGCCCTGTATGAACGGCTGATGGACTATCGGACTCACCCGCGTATGAAGACCTGGCTCAATGAGCTGATCTGGGCGCACAACCAGGCGTTGTGGGACGCGCCGACCAAGGTGCTGTCACGGGGCGAGCCCGACCCGCATCTGCTGCTGGCGACTCAATTGAGTCCTGATCTGGGCGGCGTGCACAAGGAACTGATGCTGATCTCAGCCTACTTCGTGCCCGGGCAGGAAGGCTTGGTGTACCTGACCGGACTCTCGGACAAAGGCGTGTCGGTGAACCTGCTGACGAATTCGCTGGAGGCCACCGACGTGCCGGCGGTACACGGCGGTTACGCGCCCTACCGCCGAGCGCTGCTGGAGCACGGCGTGAAGCTGTTCGAACTGCGCCGCCAGCCAGGCGATCCGAGCAACGCCAAGGGCAGCGGACCTGCATTTCTGCACACAAACCTGATCAAGGGCGGCTCGGAATCGAGCCTGCACAGCAAGGCGATGATCTTTGATCGCCAGAAGATGTTCGTGGGTTCGTTCAATTTCGACCCACGGTCAGTGCTGTGGAACACCGAAGTCGGCGTGCTGGTCGACAGCCCCGAGCTTACCGAATACCTGCGCGAGCTGGCGCTTCAGGGTATGGCGCCGGCCATCAGCTATCAGGTCAAGCTGGAAAACAACCGGCTGGTGTGGGTGACCGAGGACAACGGCAAAATCCACACGCTGTCCAAAGAGCCTGGCGACTGGTGGCGCCGGATGAACGCTTGGTTCAGCACGGCGGTCGGCCTGGAAAAGATGCTTTAAGCCGCCACCGCCTGCGCGCCAAAGGCCTTGGGACGCTGGGACAGGATCACCAACCCCAGCGCCCCCGCCGCCATCAGCAACGGCAGCGCCTGACCGCTGACCCACTGGCTGCCAGCGCCTGCCGCCAAGGGGCCGAGCAGGCAACCGATCCCCCACAGCTGGGCGACGTGGGCATTGGCGCGCACCAAAGCGTCATCGCGGTAGCGCTCGCCAATCAGAATCAGCGACAGCGTGAACAGCCCGCCCGCACTGGCGCCGAACAGCACCCACAGCGGCCAGATCGCAATTGTGTCGACCAGCAGCGGAATCGCCAGGCTCGACACCATCAGCACCAGCGCACACCCGGAAAACAGCCGCCGACGGGAAACCCTGTCGGCCAGCGCACCAATCGGCAGCTGCAGAAGCGCATCACCCACCACCACAGTGCTGACCATCGCCAAAGCCACTTCAGGCGTGAAACCTTGCTGCAGGCAATACACCGGCAGCAAGGTCAGAATCATCGCTTCAAACCCGGCGAATAAAGCGATGGCCCACGCAATGGCCGGCAAACTCCGACAGAAGCCGCCGAGATCGCGCAGCGTCACATGGCTGGATTCCGCGCTCGGCGCGCCTGTTCTGCCCAGCAATAGAAACGGCGATACCGCCAGCAGCAGGGTCCCGACCCAAAACCCATAATCTGCTTCCGTGCCAATGAAACCCAGCAGCACCGGCCCGCCCAGCTGACTCAATGCGTAGGAACTGCCGTACAGCGCCACCAGCTTGCCGCGCAGCCGTTCGATCACCAACTGGTTGATCCAGCTCTCGCCGAGCACGAAGACGATGGTCAGGATCGTCCCGAGCATCAGCCTCAATACCAGCCAGATCCAGTAATTGGGCAGTAACGCCAGCAAACCCACTGAAAATGACCCGGCCCACAGGCACAGCCGCATCAGGTTGGCGGTGCCGAGTCTTGAAGCGAGCCGGCTGGCAAGGCTGGCACCCAGCAGCACGCCAATGGCCGGCATCGCAGCCATGACGCCGATGGCAAACGCACCGTAACCCCAGGCCTCCAGCCGCAGGGACACCAGCGGCATGCTCACGCCCAGCGCCAGACCGACGCTCAATACCGACGCCAGCACAGCGAAATAAGTACCCCAACGCATCACCACGCTCCTGTGGCTCAAAAGGACGAAACAAAACAGCCGGGCTTTGATGAAAGCCCGGCTGCGTTGGTTTTTACAGCGACTGAGTGTTGAAGCGCGCGCGGCCTCTTACAGCTTGATCCAGGTCGCTTTCAGCTCGGTGTATTTATCGAACGCGTGCAGCGACTTGTCTCGCCCGTTGCCGGACTGCTTAAAGCCACCAAACGGCGCAGTCATGTCGCCGCCATCGTACTGATTGACCCACACGCTGCCAGCGCGCAACGCCTTCGCGGTCAGATGCGCCTTGGACAAGTCAGCCGTCCACACCGCCGCGGCCAGGCCGTAAGGCGTGTCGTTGGCAATCTGAATGGCTTCTTCAGCGGTATCGAAGGTCAGCACAGAGAGCACTGGCCCGAAGATCTCTTCCTGAGCGATCTTCATCGCGTTGGTCACGCCGTCGAAGATCGTCGGCTCAACGTAGGTCCCACCTGTCTCTTGCAGAATGCGCTTGCCGCCGACGACGAGCTTGGCGCCGTCGGTGTGGCCGGCTTCGATGTACGACAGTACGGTGTTCATCTGCTGGGTATCGACCAGCGCGCCAACGGTGGTTGCCGGATCAAGCGGGTTGCCCGGCTTCCAGGCTTTCAGCGCTTCGATCACCATCGGCAGGAATTTGTCCTTGATTGAGCGCTCGACCAACAGACGGGAGCCGGCCGTGCAGACTTCGCCCTGATTGAAGGCGATGGCGCTGGCCGCAGATTCCGCCGCAGCCTGCAGATCTGGCGCGTCGGCGAAGACGATGTTCGGGCTCTTGCCGCCGGCTTCCAGCCAGACGCGCTTCATGTTCGATTCGCCGGAGTAGATCAGCAACTGCTTGGCAATCTTCGTCGAACCGGTGAACACCGCCGTGTCGACGTCCATGTGCAGCGCCAGCGCTTTACCGACGGTGTGGCCATAACCCGGCAGGACGTTCAGCACGCCAGCTGGAATACCGGCTTCGATGGCGAGCTGGGCGACGCGGATCGCGGTCAGCGGGGATTTTTCCGACGGTTTGAGGATCACCGAGTTGCCGCTCGACAGCGCAGGGCCCAGCTTCCAGGACGCCATCAACAGCGGGAAATTCCACGGCACGATGGCCGCCACCACGCCAATTGGTTCACGAGTCACCAAGCCCAATTGATCGTGCGGGGTCGGCGCCACTTCGTCATACAGCTTGTCGATGGCCTCGCCGCTCCAGCTCAACGCCTGGGCGGAGCCGGGAATGTCGATGCCATAGGAATCGCTGATCGGCTTGCCCATGTCGAGGGTTTCGAGCAGCGCCAGCTCTTCGACGTTCTCGTTGATCAGCTCGGCCAGACGAAGCATGGCTGCCTTGCGCTTGGCAGGCGCCAATCGCGACCAGACGCCGGAATTGAACGTAGCCCGGGCGTTTTCAACGGCGCGTTGCGCGTCGGCGGCGTCACAGCTGGCGACGTGGGCGAGGAAGCGGCCATCGACCGGACTGATGCAGTCGAACGTCGAGCCGGATGCGGCGTCTGTGTATTCACCGTTGATGAAAGCACGGCCTTCGATTTTCAGATTCTGGGCGCGTTGTTCCCAGTCAGCATGAGTCAGGGTGGTCATGAAACGTCCTCCTCTTATGAAATAGGCACGTCTTCGCACTCGAATCGGGCTCCAGGGCAGGGCCTGACGCGTCATCGGATCGGCCGAAGGCATTCGCCACCCTAAACCAGCATTGGGCGGATTTCCAATATATTGGACAGAAGCGGGCTTAATCTGGCCGGATCGTGCATTTTATTCAACAGCTGTTCGGGCTCGCTCGTGCTTTCCATCCGGCCCTCGGCGAGCAACAATCACGCAGCGCCTACTTTCAGGAATCAGATATGAGCATCGAAAGCATCGTCGACTTCAGCGAAGCCACTACCGCAGCGGAGCGTTTCACCCCTGCTGCTGAAAAGATCCTCAAGGGCGAGCCGAACCAGACGGTTTACAACCATTACAACAGCCCGTGCGGGCAGCTGAATGCAGGCGTCTGGGAAGGGGAAGTCGGTCAGTGGAAGGTAAATTACACCGAGCATGAGTACTGTGAAATCGTGCAGGGCGTCTCGGTCATCCGTGACGAAGCAGGCAAGTCGAAAACCCTGCGCGCGGGTGACCGCTTCGTGATTCCTGCAGGGTTCACAGGCACGTGGGAGGTGCTGGAGGCCTGCCGCAAGATCTATGTGGTGTTTGAACAGAAGACCTGACTGTTAGTTGACCCACCTTATTTCACCCACAAAAAAGCCCGCATCGCTGCGGGCTTTTTTGTAAGAGGCAGAAATCAATTACTTGATTTTGGCTTCTTTGTAGATCACGTGCTTACGAACAACCGGATCGAATTTTTTAATTTCGATTTTGTCCGGAGTCGTGCGCTTGTTCTTGTCGGTGGTGTAGAAGTGGCCGGTGTTAGCGGTCGACACCAAACGGATCAATTCACGCATGATTTTCTCCCTTAGACCTTCGCGCCAGCACGGCGGATTTCGGCCAGAACAACCGTGATACCACGCTTGTCGATGATACGCATGCCTTTAGCAGATACGCGCAGACGTACGAAGCGTTTCTCTTCTTCAACCCAGAAGCGGTGATGCTGCAGGTTTGGCAGGAAACGACGACGGGTTTTGTTGTTTGCGTGGGAAATGTTATTCCCGGTTACCGGACCCTTACCGGTAACTTGACATACTCTCGACATGCCTCAGCCCTCTAAAACCACATGCCCAACCCGGCATGGGTTGGCCGCTTAATCTCTCAGTCATTTGGCGCCAGGCGCCGCGTTTCTTCAGGGGTCTTACCGGCCACACCTAAGGTGAAGGCAGCGGGCCCCTAGAAAAGAGCGCTGCTTTATACCAGAAAGCCCCCGGTGCAACAACACAAACCACGAATTGCCTGTCACAAAGCCAGGGCTTTCACCCGGCAACGCCAGCGGCGTTAGGCGCGGCGGGAAATATACCACTCGTCGCGCCGCAGCGATTGTTCTGCGCCAATCGATGGTCTAGGGTTACTGACTCTCCAGACTGCGCCGGCAGATGGGCTCTCTCTGAAAGGAAAATCGCCATGCGCCTAGCCGTTCTACCCCTGTTGCTCGCGTCCCTGTCCACACCACTGCTGGCCCAGGCGGCAACGACGCTGAGCGTCTGCACGGAAGCCAGCCCCGAAGGCTTTGACGTGGTGCAGTACAACTCGCTGACCACCACCAATGCTTCGGCCGACGTGCTGATGAACCGCCTGGTGGACTATGACGCCAAGGACGCCAAGCTGGTTCCGAGCCTGGCGCAGAGCTGGAGTGTGTCGCCGGACGGGCTGACCTACGACTTCAAACTTCGCGCCGGCGTGAAATTCCATCACACCGACTATTTCACCCCCACGCGCGAGCTCAACGCTGACGACGTGGTGTTCAGCTTCCAGCGCATGCTCGATCCGGCCAATCCGTGGAATAAGGTCGCTGTGCAGGGCTTCCCCCACGCGCAATCCATGCAATGGCCGTCGCTGATCAAGAAAGTCGAAGCGACCGATGCCACCACAGTGCGCATCACCCTGGACCACCCGGATGCGACCTTTCTGGCGACGCTCAGCATGGGCTTCGCTTCTATTTATTCCGCGGAGTACACCGCGCAGCTGTTGAAGGCCGGTACGCCGGAGAAGCTCAACAGCCAGCCGATTGGCACCGGGCCTTTTATCTTCAAGCGCTTCCAGAAAGACTCGGTGGTGCGTTACGAGGCGAACCCGGATTACTTCGCCGGGAAACCGGCCGTTGATGCGTTGATCTACGCGATTACGCCGGACGCCAATGTTCGCCTGCAACGTATTCGCCGCAATGAGTGCCAGGTTGCCCTGTCGCCCAAGCCGATGGATGTTGCTGAAGCCGGCAAGGATTCGAACCTGAAGGTCGAAAAGACTGACGCCTTCATGACCGCTTTCCTGGCGATCAACAGCCAGCATCCGCCGCTGGACAAACCGGAAGTGCGTCAGGCGATCAACCTGGCATTCGACAAAGATACTTACCTGAAAGCGGTATTCGAAGGCTCGGCGCGCCCGGCCAATGGTCCGTATCCGCCTAATACCTGGGGCTACGCCAGTGACCTGCCTGGCTACAAGCATGATGTGGCGAAGGCAAAGGAACTGCTGACCAAGGCCGGTCTGAAAGACGGCTTCAAGACGACGATCTGGACTCGGCCGTCGGGCAGCTTGCTCAATCCCAACCCTAACGCCGGCGCGCAGTTGCTGCAGAACGATCTGGCCGCGGTGGGGATCAAGGCGGAAATCAAAGTTATCGAATGGGGCGAGCTGATCCGCCGCGCCAAGACCGGCGAGCACGACCTGCTGTTCATGGGCTGGTCGGGGGATAACGGCGACCCGGATAACTTCCTGACGCCGCAGTTCTCCTGCGCCGCAGTTAAATCCGGCACCAACTTCGCGCGCTACTGCGATGAGAAGCTGGACAAGCTGATCAGCCAGGGCAAGGCGGTGACCGATCAGGCGCAACGCAGCAAGCTGTATCACCAGGTTCAAGAGCAGATCCAGAAGCAGGCATTGTGGCTGCCGCTTGCGCATCCAACTGCCTATGCGCTGCTGCGCAAGAATGTCGAGGGTTATAGCGTGAGCCCGTTTGGTCGTCAGGATTTCTCAAAGGTGACCGTGAAGTAATTCGCGGGAGATCGGGAACCGGGCTCATACGCTCCCCCGCTGGATGCACGCGATGCTTAGTAGGACCGGCTTCAGCCGGGAAGAGGCCCGTTTGCACACCGTCGATTTTGCGGTGTGAATACCGACGCTTTCCCGGCCAAAGCCGGTCCTACATTCGTTCGGTGTCCAGCCCCAGAATCTCTGTGATTAGCCAGTCCTGGCCGCTACATCAACCCATACTCAACCATCGACAGCGGATCGCCGTCGCCGATGATCAAGTGATCCAGCACCACCACGTCCACCAGCGCCAGCGCCTGTTTCAGATGCCGCGTCAGGTCGATGTCGGCTTCGCTGGCGTCTTTGACGCCGGAGGGGTGGTTGTGACAAAGGATCAAACCCGCCGAGTTGTGGGCCAGTGCCCGCTTGACCACCTGCCGCGCGTGGACATGCGCCGTGTTGATCGAGCCGTGAAACAGCACTTCGAACGTCTGAACCCGGTTCTTGCTGTCCAGAAACAGACAGCCGAAGACTTCATGGGGCTCGTGCCGTAACAACGCCTTAAGGTAGCGACGCACCTGCGTCGGGTTTTCCAGCACGGAATCGCGCTTCAAATCCTCGCCCATGTTGCGCCGGGCCATTTCCATGACAGCCTGCAACTGCGCGAACTTGGCGGGTCCCAGACCCAGCTCGCTGCTGAATGCAGTCAGGTTGGCTTCGAGCAGCGCACGCAGGCTGCCGAACTGATGCAAAAGGTGTCGGGCCAGGTCTACGGCGCTTCTCCCCGACACGCCCGTGCGCAAGAAAATCGCCAGCAATTCGGCGTCCGACAGACTCGACGCCCCCCGCTCCAGCAGCTTCTCCCGCGGACGCTCTGCCGCCGGCCAATCGCGAATACTCATAGCAGCTCCCTGTATGTGGCGCCGCTGTTCCCGTGCGGTCGCTGTGCTATCTTAGCCGCTCTTTTTTGCGCGACAGTCAGGCCTGGGGAGGCGTAATGATTGCCGCGTGTTAACCGACCTAAAGGCAGGCCTATGCAGCGGCTGTATCGAAAACGCATCGTTCTCGGCGTCGGCGGTGGCATCGCGGCCTACAAGAGCGCCGAACTGGTCCGCCGTTTGCGCGACCACGGTGCGGAAGTCCGCGTCGTCATGACCAAAGGCGGCGCTGAATTCATCACCCCGCTGACCATGCAGGCCCTGTCCGGCCACCCCGTCCACCTGGATTTGCTCGACCCCGCAGCGGAAGCCGCCATGGGTCATATCGAGCTGGCCAAGTGGGCCGACATGATTCTTATCGCACCGGGCACCGCCGACCTCATGGCCCGTCTGGCCCAAGGCATTGCCAACGATTTGCTGACCACCGTGGTGCTGGCGACCGACGCTATCGTCGCCGTCGCGCCCGCGATGAATCAGGCCATGTGGCGCGACCCCTCCGTGCAGGCCAATCTGCAACTGCTCGAACAGCGCGGCTTTCGCATGTTTGGCCCGGCCAGCGGCAGTCAGGCCTGTGGTGATGTGGGCTACGGGCGCATGCTCGAACCCAATGATCTGGCGCAATCTGCCGCCGATTGTTTCCAACGCCTGACGCTGACCGGCAAGCATGTGCTGATCACTGCCGGCCCTACCCAGGAAAACATCGATCCGGTTCGCTATATCACCAACCACAGCTCCGGAAAAATGGGTTTCGCCCTGGCCGAAGCCGCTGCCGAAGCGGGCGCGCGGGTCACCCTGATCACCGGCCCGGTGAACCTGCAGACGCCTGACCGGGTGTCGCGCATCGACGTTGTCAGTGCCCGGGACATGCTCGCCGCCTGCGAAGATGCCATGCCTTGCGATCTCTTCATCGCCTCGGCAGCCGTTGCGGACTACCGGCCGGAAGTCGTCGCCACACAGAAATTGAAGAAAGATCCCACCACCGGTGATGGTCTTCTGCTGCAGATGGTCCGTAACCCGGACATTCTCGCCAGCATTGCACAGCGCCCAGATCGCCCGTTCAGCGTCGGCTTCGCGGCCGAAACCGAACACCTGCTCGATTACGCCGCACGCAAGCTCAAAGACAAGAACCTTGATTTGATCGTCGCCAATGACGTCGCCAATCCCAGCATTGGCTTCAACAGCGAAGAAAACGCCTGCAGCGTGATCGACCGAGCGTTGCAAGCGACGCTCTTCGCCCAGACCAGCAAAGCCAAGATCGCGCGGCAGCTGGTGACTTTTATCGCCGATCGCATGAACCAGGTTTAATCACAAATGCACGCTCTACAAGCCAAGATCCTCGACCCTCGCATTGGCAGCGAATTCCCGCTTCCCGCTTACGCCACTTCTGGCTCGGCCGGCCTCGACCTGCGCGCCATGCTGAAAGAAGACACTTTGCTCGAACCGGGTCAGACCCTCCTGATTCCTACCGGGCTGTCGATATACATCGCAGACCCTGGCCTGGCTGCACTGATTCTGCCGCGCTCGGGCCTGGGGCATAAACACGGCATCGTGCTGGGCAACCTGGTGGGCCTGATCGACTCCGATTATCAAGGCGAACTGATGGTCTCCTGCTGGAACCGTGGCCAGACCGCTTTCAAGATCTCCATCGGCGAGCGTCTGGCTCAGCTTGTACTGGTGCCGGTGGTGCAGGCGCACTTTGAAATCGTCCAAGACTTTGACGAGAGTCAGCGCGGCGCAGGCGGCTTCGGCCACTCCGGCAGCCATTGATCCTGTCACAAATACTCACTTTGGCTAACGCATCGCTTTTGGCCTGACGGGCTTTGAGCGGTGCGAAAACAACAAGAACGCGTCCGGACGACCCAGCAGGGAGAGTTAGTTTGAAAGGCATCAAACGCACAGCCAAAGCGACCCCCGTTCCGGAAACAAGTGCCCCGGCCGGCAAAGACGCCAATCTGAGCCTGGCAAGTCCCGGCCTCATTCCTTCGCTCATCGGCCTGCTCGCGGCAATGGTGCTGGTGTGGCTTGCCATTCAAAGCCAGCCGCAGCAACAGGAGCAGTTGGTTCAGGCGTGGGGCAGCGCGCAAGCCGGGGCCGTCAACAAGGCCCTGCGCCAGATCAACGCCGACACCCAGGCCGCCGCGATGGACGCCGCGCTGAGCCAGGCCCTGTTGAGCAACAATTCGTCGGTCATCGAGAGCGCGCAGACTCAATTGCGTTATCGAGACGGCGTGGTAGGCGCACGGCTCAACCCTGTGGGATTCAACAGCGTAGACACCCAAAGCGCGCTGCCGATCAGCTTCGCCACGCTGGACATGCTGGCCAAGGCCGGCAAGGGTGAAACGCCTGCGCCCGAAGCGCGCAAGGTCGGCGACACATGGCTGATCTACAGCGCCTCGCCCTTGCGCACGGCGCCAGACGCGCCGATCACCGGCACCCTGTTGCTGGCGTTCAACCCACAGCGGCTGATCAATGCACTCCCCGAGACACCCGCCGATGCGGGTCAGGTGGTACTCGTTCAGCAGTTTGGTAACGCCACCGCGCAGAATTTTCTCACGCGCGGCGAAGACGACGGCAGCCGTCCACAAGAATTTTCCACCGGCTACCCCAACTGGAAACTGACCTTTGCGGCCGGCCCCGCGCTGCAAGGCTCGACGCCCTGGCTGATGCTGCTGCTCGCCTTGCTGGTTGCCGCCGGGGCGATGCTGTTGGGGTTGTATCTGAACGAGAGTGCGCTCAAGCGCCGGGTTGCTGCCGACGCGCGGCAGCTTGAGCAACTGCTGCAAGAACTCTCCGGAGGCAAGGCCGTCAAGGCCTTCAGCTTGAGCCTGCCCGCGTTGAACGGGCTCGCTCAGAGCATGGCGCGTTTCTCGCTGCGCAATAATCCAGCGTCAACAGGGTCGACAGAACAGGGTCAGCCAGCCGGGACACCGCCGCACGGCGCCGCACCGCGCCTTCCGGTTGTGGCGGAGGATGACCACCTGACCGACCCTCTGTTTCAGGACACCGATATCCTCGACCTCGACCTGATCGATGACCACCCTGACTCCCCGCAGTCGGATCCATCCCGCGCCATGAGCAGCAACGCTTCCATCGCCCCGCCATTTCCCGAGACGATTTTCCGCGCTTATGACATTCGCGGCATCGTCGGCGATACGCTGAACGCCGAGACCGCCTACTGGATCGGCCGGGCCGTCGGTGCGGAAAGTCTCGCGCAGGGCGAGCCGCATGTTTCGGTAGGCCGCGACGGTCGACTCTCGGGGCCTGAGCTGGTCGCGGACTTGATCAAGGGGCTGCATGACAGTGGCTGCCACGTCAGCGACATCGGTCTGGTGCCCACGCCGGCGCTGTACTACGCCACCCACGTACTGGCGGGGAAAACCGGCGTCATGTTGACGGGCAGCCACAACCCGAAGGATTACAACGGCTTCAAGATCGTCATTGCCGGCGATACGCTGGCAGACGAGCAGATTCAGGCACTGCACGAACGCATCAAGGCCAACGACCTGCCGTCCGCCAAAGGCAGCATCATCAAGGTCAATATCCTCGACCGTTACGCCAGCGAGATCATTGGCGATGTGGTGCTCGCGCGGCGCATGAAAGTCGTGGTGGATTGCGGCAACGGTGTAGGTGGCGTTATCGCCCCGCAATTGATCGAAGCGCTGAATTGCGAAGTCATCCCGCTGTATTGCGAGGTCGACGGCAATTTCCCCAACCATCACCCTGATCCGGGCAAGCCGGAGAACCTTCAGGACCTGATCGCCAAGGTCCGGGAAACCGGCGCCGATCTGGGACTGGCCTTCGACGGTGATGCCGATCGTGTCGGTGTCGTCACCAATACCGGCACGATCATCTACCCTGACCGCCTGCTGATGCTGTTTGCCCGCGATGTGGTCAAGCGCAATCCTGGTGCTGACGTGATTTTCGACGTCAAATGCACGCGTCGCCTGATACCGTTGATCCACGAATACGGCGGCCGCCCGGTTATGTGGAAGACGGGTCATTCGCTTATCAAGAAGAAGATGAAAGAAAGCGGCGCGCTGCTGGCGGGCGAGATGAGCGGACACATCTTCTTCAAGGAGCGCTGGTTCGGTTTCGACGACGGCATCTACAGCGCAGCGCGTCTGCTGGAAATCCTCAGTCAGGAAAAACTCAGCGCCGAAGAGCTTTTCCAGACCTTTCCAAACGATCTGTCCACGCCCGAGATCAACATCAAAGTCACCGAAACCCGCAAGTTCAGCATCATGGAAGCGCTGGAGCGCGACGCCCAATGGGGCAACGCCAACCTCACCAGCATCGATGGTGTGCGGGTCGATTATCCGAAAGGCTGGGGCCTGGTTCGCGCTTCCAATACTACGCCCATGCTGGTATTACGCTTCGAGGCCGAAACCGAGCTTGAGCTGCAGCGGATCAAGGACGTCTTCCATACCCAGTTGAAACACGTAGCACCGGATCTAGAACTTCCTTTTTGACCCAATTTTGAGTGGAGCCCAAATGACCCTCGAACATGATGCCGCAGCCAATGCCGCCAAGGTCCTTTCCGAAGCGTTGCCCTACATCCGACGTTTTGTTGGCAAGACGCTTGTCATCAAATACGGCGGCAACGCCATGGAGAGCGACGAGCTGAAAACCGGCTTCGCCCGCGACATCGTGCTGATGAAGGCGGTGGGTATCAACCCGGTCGTGGTTCACGGCGGTGGCCCTCAGATTGGCGACCTGCTCAAGCGCCTGTCCATCGAAAGCCATTTCATCGACGGCATGCGCGTGACCGACGCCGAAACCATGGACGTGGTGGAAATGGTGCTGGGCGGCCAGGTCAACAAGGACATCGTCAACCTGATCAACCGCCACGGCGGCAGCGCCATCGGCCTGACCGGTAAAGACGCGCAGCTGATTCGTGCGAAGAAGATGAACGTCACGCGTCAGACCCCGGACATGCTCAAGCCGGAAATCATCGACATCGGCCATGTGGGTGAAGTTGTCGGCATCAACACCGACCTGCTGAACATGCTGGTGAAGGGCGATTTCATTCCGGTGATTGCGCCCATTGGCGTAGGCGCGGATGGCGAGTCCTACAACATCAACGCCGATCTGGTCGCAGGCAAAGTCGCTGAAGCCCTGAAGGCCGAAAAGCTGATGCTGCTGACCAACATCGCCGGCCTGATGGACAAGGAAGGCAAGGTGCTGACCGGCCTGACCACCGAGCAGGTCAATGGCCTGATCGCCGACGGCACTATTTACGGCGGGATGCTCCCAAAGATCCGTTGCGCACTGGAAGCGGTTCAGGGCGGCGTGAACACCTCGCACATCATCGACGGCCGTGTGCCGAATGCCGTGCTGCTGGAGATCTTTACCGATACCGGCGTTGGCACCTTGATCAGCAATCGCAAGCGTCACTGATTGCCGCTGTAAAGAGCCCCGCCCGGCCCACTGCCGGTCAGGGCTTTTTTACGGCCAGGTTTTAGTGGCGCCCACACAGGCTTCAGATTTATCCGACCGGCTAAAGCGCCATCTGATGACAGTCACACCCTCAGGAACTGAACACCGTAGGTCTCGCTCATTATTTCGAGACCTCTTATGTCCACGCTGCATCGCAATACCCCGCCACCCGTTCAGCCAGAACCCTCATTGGAACTCCTTTTGCCCGGCGAGCAGCCGAATGTAGAGCTGGCGCCCCCGGCAGATGTGTTGGAGCCCTACGTCAGCGCGCAGTCGCTGACCGGGCACGACGCGCTTGAGGACGTCGCGCCATTCAGTGGCGTTTACAACGTCGACGGCCTGCTGTTCATCGAACTCGACGGCCGCACGTACGAAGTGGAATTCGATACCGACAACTTCCGCTTCAACCTTGTGGCACCTCGGGCGCCTGATCACGGGATGGACGAAAGCGCCGAGGCGCCAGCGAACCGGGAGCAGGTTCTACGCGGCTGGCATCCGACCTACCTAGCCGGCAGCCAGAGATGGTTGCTTTTACCCGCCACTTCACGCGTGAGTAGCACCGTAGAGCCTGCCCGACTCATGACGCTGCCTCATCAGGTCGACGCTTTGTTGACGGCCGGGGATCTGGTCAGAATCAACGACACGGTCGGGCGTTTCCTGTTGCAAAACACGCCACAGCCGAACGACACCCAAGGTACGCAGACGTTGCTGTCGCTCCTCGCGGCCCCCCATTTGGCCGTCTTGAAGCCAGGCGCCAACGCTGCCAGGCCAACGCAAAAATCCCTGAGCATCGTCCTCGACTCGATGCTCAGCTCTGCGCCGGCCGAGACGCTCGCCGGTCAACTGCTCAAGGCGCTGGAATGGTACGGCGGCGAGGATGGTGAGGTCACCGCCCCGGTCATTCGCCAGCAACTGGTATGGGCGGCGCTCATGCTGGAGCTCAATCCCCCCGAGTACCAAAGGCCAGGACACGTTGCGGGTTGTGATCTGGAGGGGCCGCAGAATTGGGGCCTGACCTACCGGCAGCGTCAGACACGGCTGCTCAACGCACTCGCAGCAAAGACCGCCACGCCTGAGCTGGCGCTGTACATCCTTTCGCCTGCCATTCCTGACTTCGTGGTGGAGGGCATCGATGAAGACCTGCGATACGGCACGGCGGCGTGGGTGAATTTCGTTCATGGCGTATCACTCGGCAATACGCTTGCTCCAGCGTTGGCATCGACGCTCACGTTCGAAGAAGTGATTCAGTTGCCCATGAACTTGAGCAAGGAGGCGAGCTATGAAGAGCTGACCTTGATTGCCACCACCCGCGCACTTCCCAGCCTGAAGTGGGCGACCGCCAATGGACTATCGCGCAGTGAGGGCACTAACGACTTTTCGCTGTCGGAGATGGACGCGGCAGCGGCCGCCCTGGACGGTTACATTGCCAATGCGTTGGAGGCGGCCGAGGGAATGACCCGTGAGGTACCTGATCGCGTTCGACTAGCGATGGGCAAGCTTCGCGACATTTTTGGCGCCGAGGCCGACGACATCAAAAAAATGCTCATGTATCCCGCCGCTTTCAGCAGGCGACTTGAACATTTATTGCGCAGTGACCCTTCAAGCGACGCTTCTCGTTTTTACTTGCTGGACGTTTTTTCAGCGGGAGAACTGGTGAACGGGACCGACACGTTCAAACCTGTCACGCCCCGAGCGCCAGTCAGAGGAGGGTTTGAGAGGATCTCGACCCCGCTTATCGGCATCGATATTCCGAGGATGTTTGAAGCGCAATACCGGTTCTATGAAGCGCGAGCAAAAGCCGCCTACGCATTTATCATCGAGGAGTTGCTGACGCAGTTGCCCGCCGAGGATCGAAGAGCGCTTCACTGCGGGAGGGTGAAGATTCATACGGTGCGCACATCCACGGGGAAACTCGCAGGGTTCGAAGTGCCACAAGACAGAGAACGTAAGCGGGGTCGCTACGGTTTTATCCTCGAATGTGCGGACCGGGAAGACACTTTTTACTACGAGCTTTTCCCTCTCGTGGGCGTAGCCGTACGTCATACCCATTTGGCAATTCCTACCCGGCGTGCGCATCCCTTTCCTTCAGCACTGCCCTCAGCGCTGGAAATCGTGTCCGGAAATGCCGTGGGTATCGACTGGGACGCCTACGCCAACCTTACCAAGCCACAACCCGGCAAAACCTCTGTGGTCATCAGCGAAATGGTCGCCGAGCTCGCCCCGCTCGCCTCCCTGCCCGACGATGCAGGCGCTGCCCTGACATCGGCACGCTTGAAGGACATTTCGTTCGAGGTAGCGACAACCCACCTGTTTTTTTACTCCCATGACGCCTACCTCTATCATCGCCATCAAACAGCATCGGAAGAGGTGGCCAGCAACTACCCTCCACTCTTGCGCAGTCTTGAACTGTTCGTTCCAGGGCTCGCCTGCACCAATGCGATTGCGACGGATGAGTCACCCGCCGTCGCCTGTACGCTGGACGCGCTCACTTTCGGCATCCCGGCATTGAGGCTTTTACGAGGTGCAATCAGACTGGCATTCAATGCGGGCAAGCTGAGTGTTATGCGGGCCCTGCCGACATTCGCGCAGTTGATGCCCGCCGTATTTCTGAGCTCTGCTCATGTGTATCGAGCGACACGCGCTTCCAGCACTTTCATGCCTGGGGCCATCGGCAAGCTGCTCGCTTCAAAGGCGTTCAATATGAACGCCTTTCATGCCCTGGCTCGTCGAATGCACGGCATCGCCAGGTCAACGGCAGGCATAAGCCAGGGCCTGCGCCACGTCTCTGGCATCCCCACCATCACAACGCCCACGCAATGGCACGGCACGAGCACCATGGATGTCCTAGCCAAAGTCGGGGACATTGAGAATGTGCCTGTGCGCAGAATCTCCAACGCTGTGTCTCGCACGCACGGCGCCTATTACCTGATTACCTCGGGGTGCGCATATGGCCCACGGCTGATCGCGCGACGAGCCATCGGGAATTCACTGCAACGCATTAACGGCAGGACGGGCTATCCCCTGTCTGGCCGAGGCGCGATGAAAAACCCCATCGCGGGACCCGATAGCGGCACGCTGGGCCCTGCGATCGATGCCACTACTGATCTGGCAGACGTGATGAAGGTCAATGGCATCAGTGCAACGCCAGAGCAGCTCACTGCCATCAGAGAAGCTATGGAGGACGGAACGCCGCTGTTTATCTACGAAACCGTCAACGGCAGCAAAAGCATCGCGCTCCATGATGTGTACGACGGGGTATATCTGGACGCCCTCACCAACTTGCGGGTGAGCGTTTTCAGGTTTTATAACCATGCCACCCTGAAAACATGGCGTGTAGACCCTGCACTTCAGGCTAATGTCATGCAGGTCGCCCCACAGCGCCTGAACCCCGGTCGAGGAGAGTTGATTCAGAAGCGGATGGACGACATCAAGTCAGGCATTACCGAAGGGCAATACCTGCCGCCTATCCACGTCAGGGAGCTGGAAAACGGCGCTTATCCGGTCGTCAACGGCAATCATCGGCTTGCCGCTGCGCTCGACATGCAGCTTGAGACTGTCCCGGTGCTGATCGTCTGATCCGAAGCGAGGGCGCGCAGGCTAGCGGCCCAAAAGCTTCTGCAACCGCGCACGATCTTGCGCGAACTCGGTTTCGGCCTGGGTTCGCGCAGTCTGATAGCGCAGGATGTCGACTTTCAGGTTCTGCTGCTGATCGCGCAGGTCGTCCATCTGATCGAGCAGCGTCTTGGGCACAGGATGCCCTGCCCGCTCCTGATCAGCCGCCTGCGTCTGAAGTGCGCCCTGCTGCGTGACGAGGTTCTGAATGTTGCCTTGAGCCACGACGATCAAGCCGTCGAGTTCAGCGAGCCGACGATTCTTCGCCCGGTCGACGTCTTCGACGCTGGTGTACAGCCGAAGCAGATGCGCATCGGCGTCGGACTGCAGCTTGGCGGCCTGGGCATCGCGCAGTTCATCGGCCGAAGGTGCAGGCGGTATCGTCTGCACCACGCGACCGCGCTGATTCAGCACTTCATAACCCTTGCCGACGTACTCCGGGGGCACGCCCTGGCGATCGAGCACGGTCACGCCGCGATTGTCGACGTAGCGATACAGCACGATGCCCGGGGCGTCGTCCGCTTGAACACTCGCGATGCAACCCAAACCCAGCGACAGACAAAAACCCAACGTGCCCAGCTTGAGCATAAACCGCATCCTTTTGGAGGCTCAGATTCCGTATTGAGCCCGGTAAGCCTCGACGGCAGGCAAGTGCTGCTTGAGCTGCGGATCGTCGGCCAGGAATTCCAGCACCTGATTCAACGAAACGATGCTCACCACCGGAATGCCGAAATCACGCTCGACTTCCTGAATGGCAGACAGCTCGCCATTGCCGCGCTCCTGGCGGTTCAACGCGATCAGCACGCCGGCAGCGTTCGCGCCCTGGGCCTGAATGATCTGCATGACTTCGCGAATAGCGGTGCCTGCAGTTATTACGTCATCGATGATCAGCACATTTCCGGTCAACGGCGCGCCCACCAGGCTGCCGCCTTCGCCATGGGCCTTGGCCTCTTTGCGGTTGAAGCACCAGGGTAGGTCGAGGCTGTGATGGTCGGCCAGCGCCACGGCAGTCGCCGCTGCAAGGGGAATACCCTTGTAGGCCGGGCCGAACAGAACATCGAAGGAGATACCGCTTTCAACAACGGCAGCGGCGTAGAACTTACCCAGTTGGGCGAGGGCCGAACCACTGTTGAAAAGACCGGCATTGAAGAAGTAAGGACTGGTGCGCCCAGACTTCAATGTGAACTCACCGAAGCGCAAAACTCCGCGATCGATGGCAAAACGAATGAAATCGCGTTGATACGCCTGCATGAAAAAAGCCCCGAATACCACGGATTTAGCTAATTAGGTAGAGCTCGGGTATCATACACGCACGTGATTTTTGGGGCCATTTATGCGGATCATCAGTGTGAACGTTAATGGTATTCAGGCTGCAGTCGAGCGTGGTTTGCTCAGTTGGCTGCAAGCCCAGAATGCCGACGTCATCTGCCTTCAGGACACCCGCGCCTCCGCCTTTGAACTGGACGACCCAGCCTTCCAACTGGACGGCTACTTCCTATATGCCTGCGAAGCCGAAGTGCCTGCCCAGGGTGGCGTGGCGCTTTACTCGCGGCTGCAGCCGAAGGCAGTTATCAACGGTCTTGGTTTCGAGACGGCTGACCGTTACGGGCGTTACCTGCAGGCAGATTTCGACAAAGTCAGTATCGCTACGTTGCTGCTTCCTTCCGGGATGAACGGCGATGAAGACTTGAATCAGAAATTCAAGCTCATGGACGATTTCGGCAAGTACCTCGACAAGCAGCGGCGCAAACGTCGCGAGTACATTTACTGTGGCTCGCTGTATGTGGCGCAACAGAAGCTGGACATCAAGAACTGGCGTGACAGCCAGCAATCTCCGGGCTTCCTGGCACCAGAGCGTGCATGGATGGACGAGATCGTTGGCAACATGGGTTATGTCGATGCCCTGCGCGAAGTCAGCCGTGAAGGCGATCAGTACAGCTGGTGGCCGGATAACGAACAGGCCGAGATGCTCAACCTGGGCTGGCGCTTCGATTATCAACTGCTGACCCCGGGCCTGCGTCGTTTCGTACGCAGTGCGCGCCTTCCACGCCAGCCGCGCTTCTCGCAACACGCGCCGCTGATCGTGGATTACGACTGGACGCTCACCATCTGACGTTCAGTTGCTCAAAAAAAGCCGACGTGAAGTCGGCTTTTGTTTGTCCGCAGATCAGGCATTTGCCCGATCCCCGTGAAGTCTTACTTGATCAACCGCCAGGTAAACGGATAGCGGTAGGCGATGCCGTCATTGACCTTGACGCCCGCGATGATCGTCAGCACCAGCGCGCCGACGCCCACCAGCATCAACAGCGGAAAGCCGATAATCACTACCATCAGCAAAAAACAGATCATCGCGGCGATGGCGACGGTGATCTGAAAATTGAGGGCTTCCTTCCCCTGGGCATCGATGTACGGGTCGACTTCTTTCTTGAGCTGCCAGACGATCAGGGGCCCGAGCAAATTGCCGAACGGGAAGATCAGGCCGAAGAACGCCGCGAAGTGGCACAGCATCGCCCACTGACGGACTTCTTTACTCGGCGTTGGCAACGGCGACTGACTCTCGATCATCATGCTTTCCCTGTTTTGATGTAGTGCTCTGACGTGGTGTTCTGACGTAGAAACCGATCAGTCGGCCAGTGCCGCCTGCTGCAGTTCGAAGATTTCGCTCATGCCTTTTTGAGCCAGTGCCAGCATCGCGTTCAAGTCTTCAGGCTGGAACGGCGCGCCCTCGGCAGTGCCCTGCACTTCGATGAAACCGCCCGCATTGGTCATGACCACGTTGAGGTCGGTCTCGGCCGCAGAGTCTTCAAGATAATCCAGGTCCAGGACCGGCTCGCCCTGATACATGCCCACCGATACGGCTGCGATCATCTGCTTCAGCGGATCGCCACCCTTCAGGCCGCCACGCTTTTTGATCGATTTGAGTGCATCGATCAGCGCAACCATGGAGCCGGTGATCGACGCAGTGCGTGTCCCGCCGTCTGCCTGGATCACGTCGCAGTCGACATACAAGGTGATTTCACCCAGCTTGGACATGTCCAGTGCCGCACGCAGCGAGCGGCCGATCAGGCGCTGGATTTCGAGGGTACGGCCGCCCTGCTTGCCACGGCTGGCTTCGCGCTGGTTACGCTCGCCCGTTGCGCGAGGCAGCATGCCGTACTCAGCCGTCAACCAGCCCTGGCCCTGGCCCTTGAGAAAACGCGGAACGCCGTTTTCAACGCTGACGGTGCAGATCACCTTGGTATCACCGAACTCGACCAGCACAGAACCCTCGGCGTGCTTGGTGTAGTTGCGGGTGATGCGGATCGGGCGAAGCTGATCGGCAGCGCGACCACTTGGACGTTTCATCTGGGATACCTGTACTGGGAGACGGAAAACTGGTCTGCATTATAGAGGTGCAGGCACGGCTTGGGACATCTAAAGACACATCGCTCACAACGAACGCTGCTGAAGGGCACTGCCGGACAGCAGGATCACGACGCCGCGCATCGCTTGCGACAATGCCACATTTGGGCGCACACCCTGCACTGAGCTACAATCCTGCGCCTTTATAGCCAGTCGTTTCCCCACGACACTTTGCCGGGGATTCATCCCGGACCGGCTATCCGCAAACGCCTGAATTTATAGAGGTACTTCCCATGGTGCACAGCATGACGGCTTTTGCCCGCGCTGAACGAGCCGGCCCACAAGGCACGCTGAGCTGGGAAATGCGCTCGGTCAATCACCGTTACCTCGAACCCCATTTGCGCCTGCCGGAATCCTTCCGTGACCTCGAAGGCGCCGTACGCGAAGCGCTGCGCCAGGGCCTTTCCCGGGGCAAAATCGAATGCACCCTGCGTTTTACTGAAGAAACCGCAGGCAAACCGCTGCAGGTTGATCGCGAGCGCGCAGGGCAACTGGTCGCGGCTGCGGAGATCGTTGCCAGCCTGATCAAACAACCCGCTGCGCTGAACCCGCTTGAAGTGCTAGCCTGGCCTGGTGTGCTGGTGGCCGACGCTGCCGATCCGCAAGCGCTCAACAATGATGCCCTGGCCTTGTTCAACGAAGCCCTTGAAGAACTCAAAGCCGGACGTGCCCGCGAAGGCGCCGATCTGGCCAGGCTTCTCGACGAACGGCTTACCGCGATCAAGACTGAAGTCGCGACCTTGCGTACGCTCGTGCCGCAGATGCTCGCCGCCCAGCGCCAGAAGGTGCTCGATCGCTTTGCCGACATGAAGGCCGAGCTCGATCCGCAGCGTCTGGAACAGGAAATGGTCCTGCTGGCGCAAAAAAGCGACGTCGCCGAAGAACTCGACCGCCTGAGCACGCACGTCACCGAGGTTCGCCGCGTGCTCAAAGCCGGCGGACAAGCCGGGCGCCGGCTGGATTTTCTGATGCAAGAGCTCAACCGCGAAGCCAACACCCTGGGCTCCAAAGCCTTTGATCCTCGAAGCACGCAAGCTGCCGTCAACCTCAAAGTGTTGATCGAGCAGATGCGCGAACAAGTGCAGAACATTGAGTAAGGCCATCTCCGACATGACCCACAGCACCGGCACCCTGTACATCATTTCCGCCCCATCGGGCGCGGGCAAGACCAGCCTGGTCAACGCCCTGATCAACGCTCAGCCGCAGATTCGCGTGTCGGTGTCCCACACCACCCGGGCCATGCGTCCGGGCGAAGTCGACGGCGTGAATTACCACTTCGTCGACCGCGCCGAGTTCGTGCGCATGATCGAGCACGGCGACTTTCTCGAACAGGCTGAAGTCTTCGGCAATATGTACGGGACCTCACAAAGCCGGTTGCAGCAGACGCTGGACGAAGGTCATGACCTGATTCTGGAGATCGACTGGCAAGGTGCGGAGCAGGTTCGCAAACTGATGCCCCACGCCCGCTCGATCTTCATTCTGCCGCCGACCCAGCAGGCGCTGCGCCAGCGTTTGACCAACCGGGGCCAGGACAGCGACGAGATCATTGAAGGCCGCATGCGCGAAGCCGTCAGCGAAATGAGTCACTACGCCGAATACGATTACATTGTGATCAACGACGATTTCGCCACGGCGCTCGAAGACCTGAAAGCGATCTTCCGCGCCAATTTGCTGAGCCAGGAGCACCAACAGCAGCGTCATAGTCAGCTGTTGTCGCAACTGTTGGCCTGATCGGTTTTTGCCCGGCAAAACCGGGCTATTGAAATCAGCGCTTCCCTAAACGCTGGTGATTTTTTAGACTGTCGAGTCCGCTCGCCCATTCGGGCACCGCGCATATCGCTTTTGCTACGAGGAATACCCATGGCCCGCGTGACCGTTGAAGACTGCCTGGAACATGTAGATAACCGTTTTGAGCTGGTCATGCTCGCCACCAAGCGCTCGCGTCAACTGGCGACCGGTGGCAAAGAGCCAAAGCTGGCATGGGAAAACGACAAGCCTACCGTAGTGGCCCTGCGTGAAATCGCTGCAGGCCTGATGGATTACGCTGTTATCGCAGAAGCCGAAATCGTTGAAGATGAACCACTGTTCGCCGCATTCGAGGACGAGTCCAGCGAGGCCGTCTAAGCCTATGCCTGGTCGACGTAGCAAGGCGCAGGGTCACAGCCTTCGGCAAGGAGATTTATCTTGCCGAGCATAGACGCCCTCGCCGATCGCCTCGCGACCTACCTCGGCGCAGACCAGGTCAATCTGGTCCGCCGGGCGTACTTCTACGCCGAACAAGCCCACGACGGCCAACGCCGTCGCAGCGGCGAAGCCTACGTCACGCATCCGCTGGCGGTGGCCAATATTCTTGCCGACATGCACATGGACCATCAGAGCCTGATGGCCGCCATGCTGCATGACGTGATCGAAGACACCGGCATCGCCAAAGAAGCGCTCTGCGCACAGTTTGGCGAAACGGTGGCCGAATTGGTCGACGGGGTCAGCAAACTGACCCAGATGAACTTCGAGACCAAAGCCGAAGCTCAGGCCGAGAACTTCCAGAAGATGGCGATGGCCATGGCGCGGGACATCCGTGTGATTCTGGTCAAGCTCGCCGACCGCCTGCATAACATGCGCACGCTGGAAGTCCTTTCCGGAGAGAAGCGCCGTCGCATCGCCAAAGAAACCCTCGAAATCTACGCCCCTATCGCCAATCGTCTTGGCATGCACAGCGTGCGCATCGAATTCGAAGACTTGGGTTTCAAGGCGATGTACCCGATGCGCTCTTCGCGCATTGGCCAGGCGGTCAAGCGCGCGCGCGGCAACCGCAAGGAACTGGTCAACAAGATCGAAGAGTCGCTGAGCCACTGCCTCGCCGTTGACGGCATCGAAGGCGAAGTCAGCGGTCGTCAGAAGCATTTGTATGGCATCTACAAAAAGATGCGCGGCAAGCGCCGGGCCTTCAACGAGATCATGGACGTCTACGCGTTCAGGATTATCGTCGACAAGGTCGACACCTGCTATCGCGTGCTCGGCGCTGTGCATAATTTGTACAAGCCGCTGCCCGGCCGCTTCAAGGATTACATCGCGATCCCGAAAGCCAACGGCTATCAATCGCTGCACACCACCCTGTTCGGGATGCACGGCGTGCCCATCGAAATCCAGATTCGTACCCGCGAAATGGAAGAGATGGCCAACAACGGCATCGCCGCGCACTGGCTGTACAAGTCGTCTGGCGATGAACAGCCGAAAAGCACCCACGCGCGGGCCCGTCAGTGGGTCAAGGGCGTGCTGGAAATGCAGCAGCGTGCGGGTAACTCGCTGGAATTCATCGAAAGCGTGAAGATTGACCTGTTCCCGGACGAGGTCTACGTGTTCACGCCCAAGGGCCGAATCATGGAGCTGCCGAAAGGCTCCACAGCGGTGGACTTCGCATATGCCGTGCACACCGACGTTGGCAACAGCTGCATCGCCTGCCGGATCAATCGCCGGCTGGCGCCGCTGTCCGAACCGTTGCAAAGCGGCTCGACCGTCGAGATTGTGAGTGCGCCGGGAGCACGTCCGAATCCGGCCTGGCTCAACTTTGTCGTGACCGGCAAGGCCCGCACGCACATCCGTCATGCGCTCAAACTGCAGCGCCGATCGGAGTCGATCAATCTCGGCGAACGCCTGCTGAACAAAGTACTCAACGGCTTCGACAGCACGCTGGAAAAGATTCCGGCCGAACGCGTGCGCCTGATCCTTGCCGAGTACCGGGTCGAGGTCATCGAAGACCTGCTCGAAGACATTGGCCTGGGTAACCGCATGGCTTACGTGGTCGCTCGCCGATTGCTGGCCAGTGAAGGCGATCAACTGCCAAACGCAGAAGGTCCACTGGCTATTCGTGGCACCGAAGGCCTGGTCCTCAGCTACGCCAAGTGCTGCACGCCGATTCCAGGCGACCCGATCGTCGGGCATCTGTCCGCGGGCAAAGGCATGGTCGTGCACCTGGACAACTGTCGGAACATCGCGGAAATCCGCCACAACCCCGAGAAGTGCATTCAGCTGTCCTGGGCCAAAGACGTCACCGGCGAATTCAACGTTGAGTTGCGCGTCGAACTGGAACACCAGCGTGGCCTGATCGCCTTGCTTGCCAGCAGCGTCAACGCCGCGGACGGCAACATCGAAAAAATCAGTATGGATGAACGCGATGGTCGCATCAGCGTGGTCCAACTGGTGGTCAGCGTGCACGACCGCGTGCATCTGGCTCGTGTGATCAAGAAACTGCGCGCCCTGGCCGGCGTGATCCGCATCACCCGTATGCGCGCGTAGTCAAACCGCAAACAGGAGTTTTTCATGAGCAAGACCGTCATCTCCAGCGACAAAGCCCCCGCCGCCATCGGCACCTACTCCCAGGCAATCAAGGCGGGCAACACCGTCTACATGTCGGGCCAGATTCCGCTGGACCCGAAGACCATGGAACTGGTCGAAGGCTTTGAAGCACAGACCGTTCAGGTCTTCGAAAACCTGAAGGCGGTGGCCGAAGCGGCAGGCGGTTCGTTCAAGGACATCGTCAAGCTGAATATCTTCCTCACTGACCTGAGCCACTTCGCCAAGGTCAACGAGATCATGGGCAAATATTTCGAACAGCCGTACCCGGCGCGCGCCGCCATTGGCGTGGCTGCGCTGCCGCGTGGCGCTCAAGTCGAAATGGACGCCATTCTGGTCATCGAGTAAATCCCGGTGCGGAGCACAAGCACGCTCCGCCTCCTCAGAAAAGGAAGGACTCCGCCCATGCGCGTTGCGTTTGCCCTCTCGCTGCTGGTCGCACTGCTCAGCGGCTGCGCCAGCCACTCCGACAAAAGCCCGGACGGCACCTGGATCAACCAGGCGGCCATCGACGCGGCAGCCCAAGGCGGCAACCTGCGTCAGGCGCTGCTGGCCTACGGCCCGAATCTGGAATGGAACATCAACACCAAGGCCGGACAAGCCACTGCTTCAAACGGCTTCGAGCTGAGTGAAGGCAAGATCGCCAGCAATGCCGACGGCAAGCTGCGCGTCGACTTCTACGGCAATGCGTCTGATGAGCTGACCATCAAGGGCGATGAGCTGGTGCAACGCGCCAGCGACACCGGGCCTGAGCAGCATTTCCGCTCGCCGAAAGAAGCCCCACCGGCCGGCGCGCAACCCGGCACCAGCTTTGAGCGCGCGCTCTACACCGCCTACCTTGGTGGCAAGTGGACCATCGTCAATGGCGACGGTCAGGGCAGCACGGTTGAATTCCTGCCAGACGGCAGCGTCAGCGGCCTGCCAGGTAATGATCGCTACGCACTGTGCCTGGCCGGCGACTGCGCGGCCATGAGCGGTGAATACGACAGCATGTGGCTGGAGAAGAACGAGCGCGGTAACCCGTGGATTTTCGTTCGCAACGGCAAACAGCTGGAGTTGTTCCAGGCGGTGAACAACGCCCAGGCAACTGAAATGCCTGACCTGCGCCCGGGCGAGAAGCGCTGGGTGCTTGAGAAGAACTGACTATCGCATACGCAGGGTAGGACCGGCTTCAGCCGGGAAGAGGCCAGTCCATACAACCTCAATTTTCCGGTTGTTAACCTGACGCCTTCCCGGCTAAAGCCGGTCCTACCAATCGGCGCCAAAGCGAGCTAGTTCGGCTGGTCTGCCAGCATCGCCTCATACCCTTCTTTATAAGTCGCATAAAGCGGCGTCCAGCCCAGCGCTTTGGCGCGGGCGTTGCTGCAGCGCTTGCTGCCGGCGCGGCGCACGTTGTGCTCATCCGACCACTCTGTGACGCCCAGACGCTGACGCATCCAGTCGACCACTTCGGCCAGCGGCGCGGGCGCATCGTCAACGCCGATATAACAGTCTTCCAGCGCTACATCGTCTGCAGCCGCACGCAGCAAAAACGCCAGCAGCCCGGCCGCGTCATCAGCATGAATACGGTTGCCATACAGGGGCGGATCAGTTGCAACACTGTAGCCCTGACGTACACGGTTCATCAGATCACTGCGTCCCGGGCCGTAAATCCCGGTCAGCCTGACGATGGTAGCTGGCACACCGCTGTCCAACGCCACTTGTTCAGCTTCGCGCATGACCTGGCCTGAGTACCCGGTCGCTTCGACAGGCGACGTTTCATCAACCCACTCGCCGTGCTGCTGGCCATAGACGCTGCTGCTGGACACGAACAATATCCGCTTCGGCCTCTGTCCGCTGCGCTCGCTCCAGCCCAGCACGTGCCGAAGGCCTTCGACATAAGCCGCGCGATAACCCGCCTCATCCCGGTCAGTAGGTGTGGCGCAGTAGACCAGGTAATCCAGTCGCCCTTCCGGCCAGTGAGCGGGAATGCGGGGGTCGAAAAGATCGCCGCTGACGCCTAGCACGCCGTTGGGCAGTTTCTCTACCGAGCGGCGCAGGCCGTACACGGTCCAGTCATCGGGCATAAGTTGGGAGGCCAGTCGGCTCCCGATATCGCCACATCCAGCAATCAAAACGGATGGCGCTGACATGTCCAATCTCCACATCACTTGTTGAATTTAAGCCTGTAAAGCGGGCTGCAAAACCGACCATTGGGACGCATTCTCATGAAAAAAGAGACGCTCTTACTTTTGTTAACAAGAATTACTTGCAATAATGACGGTCCTTTGTTCTCCTCCGCTCGCCTCGCGCCAGCGTGACGCTCTCAGAACGAACACCTATTTTCATATCAGGTCGGGCCAGCATGACATCTATTCAAACCCCCGCTTCGTCCATTGCCAACCGAGGTCTGCCACGCGCAGGACGCGCCATTGCCGCGCTGCTGTTCAGCCTGATGTTGACGCCCATAGCGCTCGCCGACTCCAACGCTCCCGTACAAAAGCCCGCCGTACAGGCCGAGGCGCCAACCGCCACTCCGGTTGACCCTGCGACAACGCCAGGCGTTCAAGAACTGACCCCGGCATCTGCTCCGGTTGAGTCGCTTGATGCCGCTGCGGAAGATAACAGCCTGGGCATGTCCCACGACCTCTCGCCCTGGGGTATGTACAAGAACGCGGACATCATCGTCAAAGCCGTGATGATCGGTCTGGCCATTGCATCGGTCATTACCTGGACCATCTGGATTGCCAAGGGCTTCGAACTGCTGGGCGCCAAGCGTAGTCTGCGGAGCGAAATCGCTGCGCTGAAACGTGCACGCAACCTGGACGAAGCCAGCGCAGGGGCGAAGAAAGAAGGCACCCTTTCCCATTTGCTGGTGCACGACGCACTGGAAGAGATGCGCCTGTCGGTTAACACCCGCGAACGGGAAGGCATCAAAGAGCGCGTCGCTTTCCGCCTTGAACGCCTGGTAGCCGCCTGCGGCCGCAACATGAGCATGGGCACCGGCGTGTTGGCCACCATCGGCTCGACTGCGCCGTTTGTGGGCCTGTTTGGCACCGTATGGGGGATCATGAACAGCTTTATCGGCATCGCCAAAACCCAGACCACCAACCTGGCTGTTGTGGCGCCGGGCATCGCCGAGGCCTTGCTGGCCACCGCGCTGGGTCTGGTTGCCGCGATTCCTGCCGTCGTCATCTACAACGTCTTCGCCCGCTCCATTGCCGGCTACAAGGCGCAAGTGTCCGACGCTTCGGCGCAGGTTCTATTGCTGGTCAGTCGCGACCTGGATCACCAGCCTGCGGTCGAGCGCAGCCAATCGCCGCACATGGTAAAGATGGGGTAAACCATGGGCCTGCATTTGAAGGAAGGCGACGACGAGCTCGCCGAGAACCACGAAATCAACGTGACGCCGTTCATCGACGTCATGTTGGTCCTGCTGATCATCTTCATGGTTGCCGCCCCGCTGGCAACCGTAGACATCAAAGTTGACCTGCCTGCCTCTACCGCCAAGCCGGTGCCTCGACCCGAGAAGCCGATTTTCCTGAGCGTGAAAGCCGACCAGAGCCTGTATCTGGGCGATGAAAAAGTGGCCCGCGAGCAGATCGGTCAGGTGCTGGATGCCAAGACCAAAGGCAAGAAAGACACCACGATCTTCTTCCAGGCCGACAAGGGCGTCGACTACGGCGACCTGATGGACGTCATGAACGCCCTGCGCGGCGCTGGCTACCTGAAGGTAGGCCTGGTAGGTCTCGAGACGGTCGGCAAGAAATGATCAATACGCGCCAAAAGCTGACGCGCTATAGCGGTAGTCTGTTGTTGGTGCTGGCGGTCCATGCGGTGGCGATTGTCGTCGCATTGCGCTGGCCCTCCTCGCAGGCCATCGAGCTGCCGCCGGCCGCGATGATGGTCGAGCTGGCGCCTGCTCCCGAGCCCGCCCCGCCGCCACCGCCAAAAGTCGTGCAACCGCCGCAGCCGCCTGCGCCTGAAGAACAACTGCCGATTCCGCCAGTCGCCGAAGCGCCCAAGGCCGAAATCGCCGTACCCAAGCCGGTCAAGCCCAAGCCCAAACCACAGCCGCCAAAACCTGTGAAAAAGGTCGAGCCGCCGAAGGAAGAGAAGCCAGCCGACGACAAGCCGCTGGACGCCCCGCCGTCAAACGCCAAGCCGGAGAAGTCAGCGTCGCCGCAACCTGCTCCGCCCACGCCGCCAAGCAATGCATTACCCACTTGGCAGGGTGAATTGCTGAGTCACCTGAGCAAGTTCAAGCGGTACCCGGAAGATGCTCGACGTCGGGGCATGCAGGGCACCAGTCGTCTGCGCTTCGTGGTCGATGGCGAAGGCCGCGTGTTGTCCTATGAACTGGCCGGAGGCTCGGGCAGCGCATCACTGGATCGAGCGACGCTGGAAATGATCCGCCGCGCGCAGCCATTGCCCAAGCCGCCGCCGGAATTGCTGAAGAACGGGTCGCTGGAAGTGGTCGCTCCCTTCGTTTATTCCCTGGATAAACGCTGAAACCAGAATTTTGTCAGCCGCGACGGGTTGATAACGTGCGTCTATCGATTGCACCCGCTATGCTGGGGCCGCAACTTCATGGACGCACGTTATGACCCTCACAGAATTGCGCTACATCGTTACCCTCGCTCAAGAGCAGCATTTCGGCCATGCCGCTGAACGCTGTCACGTCAGCCAGCCGACCTTGTCGGTGGGCGTCAAGAAGCTGGAAGATGAACTCGGTGTGCTGATTTTCGAGCGCAGCAAGAGTGCCGTACGTCTGACGCCGGTTGGCGAGGGCATCGTGGCTCAGGCGCAGAAGGTCCTCGAACAGGCCCAGGGCATTCGTGAACTGGCCCAGACCGGCAAGAACCAGCTGACCGCGCCGCTTAAAGTCGGCGCGATCTACACCGTCGGCCCGTATCTTTTTCCTCACCTGATTCCCCAACTGCACCGGGTCGCCCCGCAGATGCCGTTGTACATCGAGGAGAACTTCACCCACGTGCTGCGCGACAAGCTGCGCAATGGCGAGCTCGACGCGATCATCATCGCCCTGCCGTTCAACGAGGCTGATGTCCTGACGCTTTCACTGTACGACGAGCCGTTCTACGTACTGATGCCTGCCGATCATCCATGGACCCAGAAAAAGACCATTGATGCCTCGGCACTGAACGACAAGAGCCTGCTGTTGCTGGGCGAAGGTCATTGCTTCCGCGATCAGGTGCTCGAAGCCTGTCCGACGCTGGTTAAGGGCGGCGATGCTGCCAAGCACACCACGGTGGAGTCCAGCTCGCTGGAAACCATTCGGCACATGGTCGCTTCAGGACTGGGTATTTCCATCCTGCCGATGTCCGCTGTCGACAGCCATCACTACGCACCCGGCGTGATCGAAGTCCGTCCGCTGTCGCCGCCAGTACCATTCCGCACTGTGGCAATCGCCTGGCGTGCCAGCTTCCCGCGTCCGAAAGCCATCGAAATCCTCGCTGATTCGATTCGTCTGTGTTCCGTCGCTCGTCCGAAAGCTCAGGCTGAAGCGAGTTAAGGGACGGTATGACGGAGCTGTCTCATGTCTCGGTCACGGCGCTAAAAGGCGTCGGTGAGGCAATGGCTGAAAAGCTGGCGAAAGTCGGTCTTGAGAACATTCAAGACGTGCTGTTTCACCTGCCGTTGCGTTATCAGGACAGGACTCGCGTCGTGCCCATCGGCGAATTGCGCCCGGGCCAGGACGCGGTGGTCGAGGGCGTGGTCAGCGGCGCCGACGTGGTGATGGGCAAGCGCCGCAGTTTGCTGGTCAGGATCGGCGACGGCACCGGCGTGTTGAGCCTGCGCTTTTACCACTTCAGCAACGCGCAGAAGGACGGCCTCAAGCGCGGTACCCATGTGCGCTGTTACGGCGAAGCCCGGCCCGGCGCTTCGGGGCTTGAGATCTATCACCCTGAATACCGCGCGATCACCGGCGATGAGCCGGTGGCTGTCGAGCAGACGCTGACACCGATCTATCCCACGACCGAAGGCCTCACCCAGCAGCGCCTGCGGCAATTGTGTCAGCAGAGCCTGTCGATGCTCGGCCCGAAAAGCCTGCCTGACTGGCTGCCGGATGAGCTGGCGCGCGACTATCAACTCGCGCCCCTGGCTGAGGCCATTCATTACCTGCACAACCCGCCTGCCGATGCTGACGTCGAAGAGCTCGCGCTGGGCCATCACTGGGCGCAGCACCGACTGGCATTTGAAGAGTTGCTGACGCACCAGCTTTCCCAGCAACGCCTGCGTGAAAGCCTGCGCTCGCAACGCGCGCCTGCATTGCCTCCGGCGAAACGCCTGCCGAAGCAATTCCTCGCCAACCTCGGATTCCCGCCCACAGGTGCGCAGCAGCGCGTCGGCAATGAGATCGCCTACGACCTCAGTCAGAACGAGCCGATGCTGCGGCTGATTCAGGGCGACGTAGGCGCTGGCAAAACGGTCGTTGCAGCACTCGCGGCGTTGCAGGCGCTGGAGGCTGGCTATCAGGTTGCACTGATGGCGCCCACGGAGATTCTTGCCGAGCAGCATTTCATCAATTTCACCCGCTGGCTGGAGCCTCTCGGCATAGAGACGGCCTGGCTCGCGGGCAAACTCAAGGGCAAGGCGCGGGCGGCATCCCTGGCGCAGATTGCCGGCGGCACACCGATGGTGGTCGGCACCCACGCGCTGTTCCAGGACGAAGTGCAGTTCAGGAATCTCGCGCTGGTCATCATCGATGAACAGCACCGTTTCGGTGTTCAGCAACGTCTGGCCCTGCGCAAGAAAGGCGTCGGCGGCTCGATGTGCCCACACCAATTGATCATGACCGCCACCCCCATTCCACGCACGCTGGCGATGAGCGCCTACGCCGACCTCGACACGTCGATCCTGGACGAACTGCCACCTGGGCGTACGCCGGTGAACACCGTGTTGGTGGTCGACAGCCGACGGATCGAAGTCGTCGAGCGTGTACGCAATGCGTGCGCCGAAGGCCGGCAGGCGTACTGGGTGTGCACGCTGATCGAGGAGTCCGAGGAGCTGACATGCCAGGCCGCTGAAACCACGTTCGAGGAACTGACCAGCGCGCTGGGCGAGCTCAAGGTCGGCCTGATTCACGGGCGCATGAAGCCCGCCGAAAAAGCCGCCGTCATGGCCGAGTTCAAGCAGGGCAATCTGAATCTGCTGATTGCAACGACGGTGATCGAGGTCGGCGTGGACGTTCCCAATGCCAGCCTGATGATCATCGAAAACCCGGAACGCCTGGGCCTGGCGCAGCTGCATCAATTGCGCGGTCGGGTCGGCCGGGGCAGCGCGGCCAGCCATTGCGTGCTGCTGTACCACCCGCCACTTTCGCAGATCGGTCGTCAGCGGCTGGGCATCATGCGTGAAACCAACGACGGCTTCGTCATCGCTGAAAAAGATCTGGAGCTGCGTGGGCCAGGCGAGATGCTCGGCACGCGTCAGACAGGGCTGCTGCAGTTCAAGGTTGCTGACCTGATGCGCGATGCAGATTTGCTGCCTGCGGTCAGGGACGCGGCCCAGGCACTGCTTGAACGCTGGCCGCACCATGTCAGTCCCCTGCTGGAACGCTGGTTGCGCCATGGCCAGCAATACGGGCAAGTGTGAAGCAGTCAACGCAATAACAGGGTGTCTCACCTCTATAACAACTAAGCTGGTTATACTTCAGCGATTGTAGGAATCTGGATACAGGCCATGACAGAAGTTGCCCACATCGACACAAGCCCACACTGCCCTTCTGTCATTCGGCAGTTGCTGGGCAAACTCAACTTCCGTGAAGTAACTGACGATGAGTCTCTGCCGCCTGCCCAGAAGGTTCAGGCCATTCTGGTCGATGACTCCGTTGGCGCGCTGTTTATCCTGTTTCCGCAAAACCAATTGCTGGACCTCAACCGCATCACCGAGTTGACCGGCCGCAAATTGAAAGCGGTTCCGAAAGAGTCGCTTGAGCTCATGCTGCAAAAACACAAGCTCGGCACGTTGCCCGGCCTGCCTGCACTGACCAGCTCGCCTTGTCTGTATGAGGAGCGAATTCTGTCTGGCCCTGCCGTGCTGATCGACTCCGGCGAGCCGGGCCTCTTGCTGGAAATCAGCAGCGAGGATTTCAAAACGCTGTTGACCAAGGCAAGCGCTGCCCGCTTTGGCGAACCGGTGACGTCGGTCACCCCTAACCTCACGCGTCCCGATGACGACCGCGAGGAGATCACCAAAGCCGTTCAGAACTTCACCGCCCGACGCATTCAGCAGCGCCTGGAGTCCACGGTGGAAATCCCGCCGCTGGCCGACACGGCGCAGAAGATTATCAAGCTGCGTGTCGACCCGGACGCGACCATCGACGACATTACCGGCGTAGTCGAAACCGATCCGGCATTGGCGGCCCAGGTGGTGAGCTGGGCGGCCTCTCCGTATTACGGTTCAGCCGGCAAAATCCGTTCGGTGGAAGACGCCATCGTTCGCGTGCTGGGTTTTGATCTGGTGATCAATCTGGCGCTCGGCCTGGCGTTGGGCAAAACCCTGGCGTTGCCCAAGGATCATCCGCAGCAGGCGACGCCTTACTGGCAGCAGTCGATCTACACGGCTGCGATCATCGAAGGCCTGACCCGCGCGATGCCCCGTGCCGAGCGCCCGGAAAGTGGCCTGACCTACCTCGCCGGTTTGCTGCACAACTTCGGTTATCTGCTGCTGGCGCATGTGTTTCCGCCGCACTTTTCGCTGATCTGCCGCCAGATCGAAGTCAATCCGCACCTGCATCACAGCTACGTCGAACAGCATCTGCTGGGCATCAGCCGCGAGCAGATCGGCTCCTGGCTGATGCGCAACTGGGACATGCCGGAGGAGCTGGTCATCGCCCTGCGCTTTCAGCACGACCCGCACTACGCAGGTGAGCATCACAAGTATGCAAACCTGGTATGCCTGGCGGTGAGGCTGCTGCGCAAGGAAGGCATCGGCTCCGGCCCTCTGGAAAGCATTCCGGACGAGCTGCTCGAGCGTCTGAAGCTCTCTCGCGAGAAAGCTCAGGACGTCGTGAAGAAAGTGCTGGAGGCCGAAGTGCTGTTGCGCGAACTGGCCTCGCAGTTCAGCTGATCTCGAAATGCCCGCTTGCAGCCTGAGAGTTAGCTGCGCTTTTTGTTGGGAAGAGGTTGCTCACGAAGATCTGTGGGCATTCAGCTATTGTCTGTGGTGACTCAGCATCAGTCTTCGCGAGCAAGCTCGCTCCCACAGGATGGGGTTGACTCGACATCTCGAGCACGCCGCTGCACTCGTGGGAGTGAGCTTGCTCACGAAGAGGCTGGAGCCTTCAGCTATTTTCTGTGGTGACTCAGCATCAGTCTTCGCGAGCAAGCTCGCTCCCACAGGATCTGGGCTGACTCAACATCTCAGGTACGCCACTGAACTTGTGGGAGTGAGNACATCTCAGGTACGCCACTGAACTTGTGGGAGTGAGCTTGCTCACGAAGAGGCTGGAGCCTTCAGCTATTTTCTGTGGTGACTCAGCATCAGTCTTCGCGAGCAAGCTCGCTCCCACAGGATCTGGGCTGACTCAACATCTCAGGTACGCCACTGAACTTGTGGGAGTGAGCTTGCTCACGAAGAGGCCTGAGCATTCAACTATTTCTTCTTCCTAGGCTTCAAATACTTCGTCAGCCCCTGGAACCACATCACCAGTCCCGCGTTGCCGGTGACCAGGATGTCCTTGTCCTGAATGCCCTGCATGAACGCGAGCTGCTTGTTCCGGGCCTGCATTGTGGCGAAGCCGTAATCGGCGTCTTTGAAAGAGATCACGAACGCAGGCGCCGCAAAGGTGCCAGCGCGACTCTTGACGCGCTGATCGCGCACGATGAAGTGCCGGGCGATCTTGCCGTCAGCCGTCTGCAACTGGAAAGCCAGATCCTTCCCCGCGAGTTGCTGCTGAAACGCGGGATTATTGCGACTGGCGCGGGCCATCAACAGGCCCAACATCCAGAGTAGAAAACGAAACTTCATGCGTGGGCCTCATGGGATCAGCGGCGGTCAGGGTGACCAGCCGCAGTGTAGCGAGCTTGATTGTCCGGCGAGCAGGCAGAACCGGTCAGTCGCAAAGTGGCGGGCTAGACGGGACGCGCAGGTCGGCGCCGGTCGATTCACAGCCCATAAAAAAATGGGCACGCCGACTGATCGGTATGCCCATTTCCATGCTGCTCGCCCTCCGCAGAGCGCTCAGCGAATTACTTTTTCTTTGCTGCGGGTGCCTTGGCCGCTGCGGCCTTGGCTGGCTTGGCATCTTTGGCGGCTGCAGCCGGCTTGGCTGGTTTGGCTGGCTTTGTCGAGTCCGGATTGACGCTGTCTTTGAGAAACTTGCCCGGCTTGAATGCCACCGTGTTGCTGGCCTTGATCTTGACGGGCTCACCGGTCTGAGGGTTCTTGCCGGTGCGGGCGCCACGGTGACGTTGCAAGAAAGTGCCGAAGCCAACCAGCGTGACGCTGTCCTTTTTGTGCAGCGCGTTGGTGATTTCGTCGAGCACCGCGTTGAGGACGCGATTGGCTTGTTCTTTTGTGAGATCTGCTTTCTCGGCAATAGCCGCTGCGAGTTCTGGTTTACGCATATGAAGCCTCTTTTACGGTTTTTTGTTTTTATGTCCCGTGCAGCCCTTGCGGACAGCGAGCAGGTGCCGCAACAGCTCTACGTTGCGGCAGACCGGAATGAGAATGGCACGCCACCGGGACCCGCGCCAGTACGTGGGCCACGTTTGTTTCAACTAAAAGATGGCTTATCCGACAGAACGACTGTTAATCATGCCAGCAGCGGGGGCAAAGCCTTGTTCAGGGCGAGCTTGTCCATCACCGCCGCGCCTGTCAGCGCGTAACCCAGCAGGTTGCCGTCGCTGTCCAGACACAGTGCCTTGATGTCGGCGCCCTCACCTTCCACGGTCCAGACACCTACCGAGCCCTTGGGCGGCGGCGACACTACCAGCGGGCAAACCGGCGTTTTCACCGTGACCGGCATGGGGCCATATTTGACGGGTGTGAGCGTGCCGGCGAGGGTTTGCGCCAATGCCCGGGCGCAGTTCATCAGCGGCATGACGTAAAGCAGATTCAGGCCATCAACTTCAGCGCAGTCGCCCAGTGCATAGATATTGGCGTGGGAGGTCTGCAAATGCCGATCGACCACAACGCCACGCCCGATCTCCAGGCCGGCCGCTGCGGCGAGATCAGTGCGGGGGCGCAGGCCGATCGCCGATACCACCAGATCGCAGTGAAGCACCTCGCCATCCGACAGGTGCGCCTCGAGCCCGTCGTCGGCACGATCAAGCCGTGTCAGCAAGGGGCCGAGATGAAAACGCGCGCCCAGGCTTTCCAGCCCGACCTGTACCGCTGCGGCAGCCGCAGGGTGCAGCAACGTCGGCATCACCTGCTCGCACGGCGCAACCAGGTCGATTTCGTAGCCGCCCAGGATCAGATCGTTGGCGAACTCGCAGCCGATCAGGCCTGCGCCCAGAATCAGCACTCGCTTCTTGCCGGCGGCTGCAGCACGGAAACGCGCGTAGTCCTCCAGATCATTGATCGGGAATATGGCATCGGCGGCATCACCGGCCACCGGCACGCGCACAGTTTCCGCGCCCCACGCCAGAATCAGATCGCGGTACGGGACCGCTTCCTCGCCGATCCACAGACGCTTGTGACCCGGATCGATGCCGCTGACGCGGGTGTGCGTGCGTACCTCGGCCTTGAGCTGCTCGGCCATGGCGCCTGGCTCGGCCATGCTCAAGCCGTCGGCTTCCTTGTTTTTGCCAAAGCCGGTGGACAGCATGGGTTTGGAGTACGAACGGCCGTCATCGGCGGTGATCAGCAACAGCGGCGTCTCGCCATCCAGCTTGCGAAATTCGCGGGCGAGGTTATAGCCCGCCAGCCCGGTACCGATGATCACGACAGGTGCGTTCATTCATTTCTCCAGAGGGGTCGTGGAAGTCGGCGGATCAGCCGATTTCGATCATCTCAAAATCCATTTTGCCGACGCCGCAGTCAGGGCACAGCCAGTCTTCCGGCACATCCTGCCAGAGCGTGCCCGGCGCGATGCCGTCATCCGGCCAACCGTCGGCTTCGTTGTAGATCAGGCCACAGACTATGCATTGCCACTTTTTCATTGGTCGGTTCTCTTGGTTTCAGGCTAGGCGTCCCAGACGCTCCGCTGTCGTCGCGAAGTTTTCGAATGGGTCAGGCCTTTTACTGATCACAGCGCAATGACGCAAGTTTCATTGATGCACGACTCGCGCGCTTTTCGGAGGATTGGCTCTAGCTGCGATGGCGTCGAGCGTCATGCCGCAAGATTGATAGCGCCCAAACCGGCCTCTTCCCGGCTGAAGCCGGTCCTACTAACACTGCATATCCTGTAGGACTGGCTTTAGCCGGGAATGCGTCAAGTGTCTCAGCGCAGCAATGGGGGGCTCCGGTCGTCGGTCAAAAATCGCAATCATGCTAAGCTCGCCGCCTCGATTGCCGCCTGTGTTTGTCTCCCGTGATCCAGCAAACCCCTGCATTTCCAGCGCCCGAGTGGCTTTTGCGCGATCAGTTGATCGAAGCCCCCTCACCCGTCGTTCTTGAGTGGCTGTTCCACGAAGATTCCCTGACCCGACGCCTGACCCGGCTCTCTGACAATCATTTCTGCGTGCAGCCGCAATTCGAAGGCTGGCAGCGCCTGCGTGAAGATGAATGCGCCGCGCTGCACTTGCCTGAGGGCAGCGAAGGCTGGGTGCGTGAAGTCTATCTGCTGGGCCGTGACGAACGATGGGTGTTTGCCCGCAGTGTCGCCGCCCGCAGCGCTCTGGAGCATGACGGCCTGCACATGGACGAACTCGGCACCCGATCGCTGGGCGAACTGCTGTTCAGCGATAAAGCCTTCGCCCGCGGCCCGCTGCAGGTCTGCCACTATCCTGCGCAATGGCTACCCGAGACTGACGCACAGCCGGGCTTGTGGGGACGCCGCTCCTGTTTCAGCCGGGGGATCTTGAGCATTCTGGTGGCGGAAGTGTTTCTGCCCACCGCATGGCGCGCCATCGAAGCCAACCTTCCACTGCATGCCCAAGAGGGCCGCTGATGTACCTGTCGTTGCTCAAATCCCTGAACCGTCTGCACCCGCGCGCCTGGGACTTCATCCAGCTCACGCGCATCGACAAGCCCATCGGCATTTATCTGTTGCTTTGGCCGACCTTGTGGGCGGTCTGGATTGCAGGCAAAGGCTCGCCTTCCCTGAGCACGCTGCTGATTTTCGTCATCGGCGTGTTCCTGATGCGCGCGGCGGGCTGCGTGATCAACGACTTCGCCGACCGCAAGGTGGACGGCCACGTCAAACGCACCGAGCAACGGCCGTTGGTGAGTGGCAGGGTGACGTCAAAGGAAGCGCTGATTCTGTTCGCCGTGTTGGTGGGGCTGAGCTTTGTGCTGGTGTTGTTCACTAACGCGACGACGATCTGGCTGTCGTTCGGCGGTCTTGCCCTCGCGGCATGCTACCCGTTCATGAAGCGCTATACCTACTACCCGCAAGTGGTATTGGGCGCTGCGTTTTCATGGGGCATGCCGATGGCGTTTACCGCAGAGACCGGCGAGCTGCCCGCTGCCGCGTGGCTGCTGTACATCGCCAATCTGCTGTGGACGGTGGGATATGACACGTATTACGCGATGACGGATCGCGAGGACGACTTGAAGATCGGCGTAAAATCCACGGCCGTGCTGTTCGGCGACGCGGATCGGGTGATCATCCTGACGCTGCAATGCCTGGCGCTGTTCTGCCTGATGCTGGCGGGTACACGCTTTGAGCTGGGCCTGTACTTCTTCATCGGCCTACTGGTCGCGGCGGGATGCTTTGGCTGGGAATTCTGGTCGACGCGGGACAAAGACCCGCAAGCCTGCTTCAAGGCTTTTCTGCACAACCACTGGGCGGGGCTGGCGATTTTCATCGGTATCGTTCTGGACTACGCGCTGCGCTGACCGATTCGGGCCGACGCAGCGCGCGAAGGCTCAGATCATGGCTTGGCGATGTGCCAGACGTCGCCCTTGCCGTCGCCGGTTTTGTCGCCAGCGGCCTTATCGCTTTTGAAAAAGTACAGCGGCTTGCCCTTGTAAACCCACTGCGAGGCGCCGTCATCGCGCTTGATAATGGTCCAGTCGCCCTCAGGCTTGTCGCTTGCTGTGGCAGTCAGCGGCGGCCAGTTGGTTGCGCACTGATCGTTGCAGACGGACTTGCCTGCAGAGGTGTCCTTATCAAAGGTATAGAGCGTCATGCCTTTGTGGTCGGTAAGCATGCCGTCACTGGTCATCGCCGGCGCGGCAGCGAATGCCATGCCGGAAGATGCTAACGCTGCCGCCGCCAAAAGGCGCATCAGAGCAGAAGAAATTTTAGCCATGGATGAATCCTCTTCTTGTTTGTCGTTGTATGGACATTTCTTGTAGGACAAGTCGCCAGCTTAGCGCTAGACCGGCGAATACGCCTAGCTCGAACTAACCTGTCACACGACTGCAATAATTCCGTTATCTAATGCGCCCCAAGACAGTTAAATGACATGAGGTTCGAGGCATGGTTGGCAGGAGCATTCTGATCGTCGACGACGAGGCGCCCATTCGCGAAATGATTGCCGTCGCACTGGAAATGGCCGGCTATGACTGCATTGAGGCTGAGAATTCGCAACAGGCCCACGCTGTTATCGTCGACCGCAAGCCGGACCTCATCCTGCTGGACTGGATGCTGCCGGGCACATCCGGCATCGAGCTGGCACGCCGCCTGAAACGTGACGAGCTGACCGGTGACATCCCGATCATCATGCTCACGGCCAAAGGCGAAGAGGACAACAAGATTCAGGGCCTCGAAGTCGGCGCCGACGACTACATCACCAAACCCTTCTCCCCCCGCGAGCTGGTCGCCCGGCTTAAAGCCGTGCTGCGTCGGGCTGCCCCGAACGATGGCGAATCACCGATCGAAGTGGGCGGTCTGCTGCTGGACCCGATCAGCCACCGCGTGACCATAGACGGCACACCTGCCGAGATGGGCCCGACCGAATACCGCCTGCTGCAATTCTTCATGACCCATCAGGAACGCGCCTACACCCGCGGGCAGCTGCTCGATCAGGTCTGGGGCGGAAATGTCTACGTGGAAGAGCGCACCGTGGATGTCCACATCCGGCGTCTGCGCAAAGCCCTCGGCGAGGCTTACGAAAATCTGGTACAAACCGTCCGCGGTACTGGTTACCGTTTCTCCACCAAAAGCTGAAAAAGCGTTTGGCAGCGATTCAGACCGCTGAAGACAAGGACGCGTTAATTGAATCACAACTGGCATGGCACCCTGATCCGCCACTTGCTGATGTTGGTCACAGCCTCGCTGCTGGCCGGTTTGATCAGCGGACATTACGGCGGGTGTCTGGCAATCGGTCTGGGGCTTTATCTGGCCTGGACCCTCAAACAGCTGCTGCGCCTGCATGACTGGCTTCGCCATCACAAACCCGACGAGCCGCCGCCCGATGGCTATGGCTTGTGGGGTGAAGTCTTCGACAGCATTTACCATTTACAGCGTCGCGATCAGCGCGTGCGTGGCCGCCTGCAAGCGGTTATCGACCGTGTGCAGGAATCCACCGCCGCACTGAAAGATGCCGTGATCATGCTCGACAGCGACGGCAACCTGGAATGGTGGAACCGCGCGGCAGAAACCTTGCTGGGCCTGAAGACGCCCCAGGACAGCGGTCAGCCGGTGACCAACCTGGTGCGCCACCCGCGCTTCAAGGAGTACTTCGCGCACGCCAACTATGCCGAGCCGCTGGAGATCCCGTCGCCGGTCAATGACCGCCTGCGCATTCAGATGCTGATCACCCGCTACGGCAACAACGAGCATTTAATGCTGGTGCGCGACGTGACGCGTATGCATCAGCTGGAGCAGATGCGCAAAGACTTCGTCGCCAACGTGTCCCACGAGCTGCGCACACCGTTGACGGTCATCTGCGGGTACCTGGAGACGCTGCTGGATAACGTCGAAGAAGTGAATCCGCGTTGGGTCCGTGCGTTGCAGCAAATGCATCAGCAAGGCGGACGCATGCAGACGTTGCTTAACGATCTCCTGCTGCTGGCCAAGCTGGAAGCCACCGATTACCCGTCCGACAATCAGCCCGTCGCCGTGTCGTCGCTGCTGCAGAGCATCACCAATGATGCCCAGGCGCTGTCGGGGAGCAAGAACCAGCAGATCACCCTGGAGCTGGAAAGCGACGTCAGCCTCAAGGGCAGCGAGGCGGAGCTGCGCAGCGCGTTCTCCAACCTGATCTTCAACGCGGTCAAATACACGCCCGCAGAGGGCAAGATCCGCATCCGCTGGTGGAGTGACGGGCGTGGCGCGCACCTGAGCGTGCAGGACTCCGGCATCGGCATCGACAGCAAACATATCCCGCGCCTGACCGAGCGCTTCTACCGCGTCGACTCCAGCCGCGCGTCAAACACCGGCGGAACAGGCCTGGGCCTGGCGATCGTCAAGCACGTGCTGCTGCGCCACCGCGCGGTACTGGAAATCAACAGCGTCCCCGGCAAGGGCAGTGTGTTTATCTGCAACTTTGCCCCGGCCCAGATGACCAAAGCCTAGGCAAGCCTGTAGATAGCCGTTAAATTGCGTCCCTTGTGCCCTCCAATTGTGAGGGCTCGTTTCATTCCACACTTCAAAACGGAACCTGCAAAACCCCATCATGGACCCTTCCCCTGGTATCAGCCTGGCTTCACTCTTCGCCGATTTCGGCATGATTCTTTTCGCAATGGTGTTGGTTCTGCTCAACGGATTTTTCGTTGCGGCCGAGTTCGCCATGGTCAAACTGCGCTCCACACGCGTCGAGTCGATTGCCGAGAAAAACGGCTGGCGCGGACGCATTCTGCGCACCGTTCACAGTCAGCTCGATGCTTATCTGTCGGCCTGCCAGCTGGGTATTACGCTGGCGTCGCTGGGTCTGGGCTGGGTCGGCGAGCCGGCGTTCGCGCACCTGCTGGCGCCGTTGCTCGAGACGGTCGGCGTGGAATCGCCTGAAGTCGTCAAGGGCGTGTCGTTCTTCAGCGCCTTTTTCATGATTTCGTACCTGCACATCGTGGTGGGTGAGCTGGCCCCGAAATCCTGGGCCATTCGCAAACCCGAGCTGTTGTCGCTGTGGACGGCGGTGCCGCTCTACCTCTTCTACTGGGCGATGTACCCGGCCATTTACCTGCTCAACGCCAGTGCCAACGGCATTCTGCGCATCGCCGGCCAGGGCGAACCCGGCCCCCACCACGAGCACCATTACAGCCGTGAAGAGCTCAAGCTGATCCTGCACTCAAGCCGCGGTCAGGACCCAAGCGACCAGGGCATGCGCGTGCTGGCCTCCGCCGTGGAAATGGGCGAGCTGGAAGTGGTGGACTGGGCCAATTCCCGCGAAGACATGGTCTCGCTGGAATTCAACGCCCCGCTCAAAGAAATCCTCGCGATGTTCCGTCGGCACAAGTTCAGCCGGTACCCGGTGTACGACTCGGACCGCAATGAATTCGTGGGCCTGTTGCACATCAAGGACCTGCTGCTGGAGCTGGCGGCGCTGGACCACATCCCCGAGTCTTTCAATCTCGCCGAGCTCACGCGGCCGCTGGAGCGCGTGTCCAAGCACATGCCGTTGTCGCGCCTGCTCGAGCAGTTCCGTCAGGGCGGCGCGCACTTTGCGCTGGTCGAGGAAGCCGACGGCAAGATCATCGGTTACCTGACGATGGAGGACGTTCTGGAAGTGCTGGTGGGCGACATTCAGGACGAACACCGCAAGGCCGAGCGCGGGATTCTGGCCTATCAGCCGGGCAAGCTGCTGGTACGGGGGGATACGCCGCTGTTCAAGGTCGAGCGCCTGCTGGGCATCGATCTGGACCACGTTGAAGCCGAGACCCTCGCAGGCCTGATCTACGACAGCCTCAAGCGCGTGCCTGAGGAAGAGGAAGTCATGGAAGTCGAAGGCCTGCGCATCATCATCAAGAAGATGAAAGGCCCGAAAATCGTGCTGGCGAAGGTGTTGAAGCTGGATTGACCTGCCCGCCAGCAGATCATCAATTGCCGCCAATCGCGAAGTTAGGCAGGCTCTGGACCGGTTGCGAGAATTCGTACGGGATCGACTCCAGCGCCAGCCCGACATTGCGCTGCACCACGAAGTGCAAATGCGGGCCGGTGCTGTTGCCGGTGTTGCCGGACCGTCCGAGCGGCGCGCCCACTGCCACATGCTGGCCTTCCTTGACGCTCACCGATCCCTGCTGCAGATGCAGATAAACGCCCATCGTGCCGTCGTCGTGCAGGATGCGCACGAAGTTGCCTGATGGATTTGCGCCTCGGCCCGACTGGGCATTCTCGGTCTTGATCACGGTACCGCCCCGCGCAGCGATGATCTGCGTGCCTTCCGGCATGGCGATGTCGATCGCGTAGCGGCTCTTTGCGCCTACGTGGCTGTAGGACCCATTGGCACCCTGACTGATGCGAAACGGCCCGCCCACCCATGGCAACGGATAGCGATAGGCAAATCCGTTCGCTGACACGCCGCGCTGCGGGTCGCCGACGATGGATCGCAGACTGGGCTTGTAGGCCATGGCCTTGCTGGCGACTTGTGGGCTGAGGGCGATAAGGCGTTCGTTGCTGCGCGCTGGAATTGTGCGGCGAATGACTTGGTCCGACACGCCCACCACGTTCTTCACCCCGGCCAGACGCAGCTCGACTTCCACGGGCGCGTAGAGATCATTGCGAACATAAAGGCTGTCACTGCCATTGGCTTTCTTCACGCTCAGGCGCACTTGGGAGTCGATGCGCTCGACCATACGCTCGCGAAGCTTCATCACCTCCGCGCCACGCACAGGCTGGTCGGTAAACGACACGACGCCATTGGCATCGGTGAACCGATAGATCGTGACTGCCCCGGCGGTCTGCGTGGCCAGCAGTAAGGCACAGACAACCAGCACGCGCTCTAACATCGGGATAGACCTGGTGAGTGGACGATTGGCGCCCAGCCTAACAGCGATGCCGACGCAATTGGACTCATCCGAATCAATCGGTAATAGACGAAGCGTCAAGGAAATCGCGTCAGCACAGGGCGCGATCGGAATTGCAATTTCTATGCTGGATAGCGCGGGGGTGAGCTTGCTCGCGAAGACGGACTCCCGACCGCTGCACATTTAGCGGATGTACCGGTCTCTTCGCGAGCAAGGTGGAGCGCCATCCCGGTCGCTCCCCCAGGTGAATGCGCAGCGGATCAGGCGCCCGGCACGAAGTGCTTCTGCGCGGTGCCACGGGCAATCAGGCGCGACAAATAATCAAGCTTCTGGGTGTCCTTGTCGACGAAGCGGAAGGTGACCTGCAGCCACTCGCTGTCCGGCTTCTGCTCGAACGCGGCAATCGCGTGCAGATAACCATTGAGACGCGCCACCTCGGCGTTCTCGCCCTGCTCCAGATCGAGCACGGCGCTTTCGAGGATCTGCGGCAGGACCTCGCCACGGCGGACCAGCAGCGAGGCTTCCTTGAGCGTCAGCGCTTTGATAACGCAGGGCTGGTTCCCGCTCGGAAGACGCAACTGACCCTGACCACGACCGGTGGGTGCAGCGGCAGGAGCAGCTTTAGCTGTCGGCTGGACCATAGGCTGAGCGGCTTGAGGTGCTGCCGACGCAGTGGGTGAAGCGCTGACGGTTTCAGGGCGGTTACCTGTCAGTGCGCCAAGCGAGTCATTGGCAAACGCCGCATTGACGCGGGCCGGGCCACTGGACATCAACGCGTCGAGCTTGCCGACCTTGTGCAGCGCTTTCTTGACCTTGGTCAGCAGTTGCTCGTTGGTGAACGGCTTGCCGATGAAGTCGGAGACGCCGGCCTGGATCGCCTGGATCACGTTTTCCTTGTCGCCACGGCTGGTGACCATGATGAAAGGCATGGTCTTCAGGTTGTCCTGCTGGCGGCACCAGGTCAGCAATTCGAGCCCGGACATTTCGGGCATTTCCCAATCACAGAGCACCAGATCAAACACTTCACGGCTGAGCAGCACTTGCGCCTTGCGACCATTGACTGCGTCTTCCAGAGCGATTCCCGGGAAGGCATTGCGCAGGCCTTTCTTGACCAGATCACGGATGAACGGTGCGTCATCCACCACCAATACACTGACTTTACTCATCGACGCTCCTGATGGCGTGTTCACCGTAAATGGCGAGCATTCGCTGGCGGGTGGCCAGCTGCCAAACTGTTTGACGACACCGGGACTTTTATTCGCGGGTGACTTGAAAAATATGGGCAGACCGGAGAAACAAAAACGCCCGGCGGTCGCCAGGCGTTTTTTCTCAGGCAATCTTATTTATCGTCAGGCGTGTCCAGAACATTAATCCTTTCGGCGGTCAGGCCTTTCACTTCTTCCTGCATGCGCTTGAGGCCCAGGTGGCGGACATCGGTACCGCGCACCAGGTAGATCACCAGTTCGGAGATGTTGCGCGCATGATCACCGATACGCTCCAGGGAACGCAGGACCCAGATCACATTCAACACGCGAGAGATCGAACGCGGATCTTCCATCATGTAGGTGACCAGCTCACGTAACGCGGTCTTGTACTCGCGGTCGATGTTCTTGTCGTACTGCGCAACCGACAACGCCAGATCGGCGTCGAAGCGGGCGAACGAGTCCAGTGCATCGCGCACCATCTTGCTGACTTGATCGCTGATGTGGCGCACTTCGACGTAACCACGCGGCGACTCACCCTCTTCGCACAGCTGAATCGCACGGCGAGCGATCTTGGTGGACTCATCGCCAATGCGCTCAAGGTCGATGACCGACTTGGAGATGCTGATGATCAGACGCAGGTCGGACGCGGCAGGCTGACGACGGGCCAGAATGCGCAGGCACTCTTCATCGATGTTGCGCTCCATCTGGTTGATGCGGTCGTCCACCTCGCGCACCCGCTGGGCCAGGCCCGAGTCGGCTTCGATCAACGCGGTGACCGCATCGTTGACCTGCTTCTCGACCAGACCACCCATTTCCAGCAGGTGGCTGCGAACTTCTTCCAGTTCAGCGTTGAACTGCTGGGAGATGTGATGTGTATGGCTGTCTTTGATCATGAGTGTCCGTCCGATTGATTGCGCGGTGGTTCAAGGCTGACGAAACACGTGCTAGCCGTAACGACCGGTTATGTAGTCTTCAGTCTGCTTTTTGGTCGGATTGGTGAACAACGTATCGGTGTCCCCGTATTCGACCACCTTGCCCATGTGCAGAAACGCGGTGTAATCCGACACGCGCGCCGCCTGCTGCATGTTGTGGGTAACGATCACAATGGTGTATTTGGATTTCAGTTCGTAGATCAACTCTTCGACTTTCAGGGTCGAAATCGGGTCGAGCGCGGAGCACGGCTCATCGAGCAGCAGCACTTCGGGTTCGACGGCGATGGTGCGGGCGATCACCAGACGTTGCTGCTGACCACCGGAAAGTCCGAGCGCCGACTCATGCAGGCGGTCCTTGACTTCGTCCCACAGTGCGGCGCCACGCAAGGCCCACTCGACGGCCTCATCGAGCACGCGCTTTTTGTTCACGCCCTGAATACGCAGCCCGTAAACGACGTTCTCGTAAACGGTCTTCGGAAACGGGTTGGGCTTCTGGAACACCATGCCGACCCGGCGACGCAACTCGGCGACGTCCTCGCCTTTGGTGTAGATGTCGTGGCCATAGAGCTTGATCTCGCCCTGTACGCGGCAGCCGTCCACCAGATCGTTCATGCGGTTGAAGGTGCGCAGCAAGGTGGACTTGCCACACCCGGACGGCCCGATGAACGAAGTGACGCGCTGTTTCGGGATGTTCATGCGGATGTCGAACAGCGCCTGCTTCTCGCCATAGAAGAGATCCAGCCCCGGCACTTCCAGCGCAACGGCTTCGTTCGCCAGATCCAGCACCTGGCGTTTGCGACCCAGGGCCGACATGTTGATGCCGTGGGCGTGGGGTTCGTGTTGCATGGTCTCTCTCCGTTCGTAGCTGCAAGCCTCTAGCCGCAAGCTGCAAATGTGGTGCTGATACGGTATGCGGCTTCTCAGCGTGCCGCTTGAAGCCAACTCAGTCTTCGAACGCCTTGTACTTGTCGCGCAGGCGGTTGCGAATCGTCACCGCCGAAAGGTTCAGCAGCGCGATCACCAGCACCAGCAGCAGCGCCGTGGCGTACACCAGCGGGCGCGCGGCCTCGACGTTGGGGCTTTGAAAACCGACATCGTAGATATGAAAACCCAGGTGCATGATCTTCTGGTCAAGGTGCAGATACGGGTAATTGCCGTCCAGCGGCAGCGAAGGCGCCATCTTGACCACACCCACCAGCATCAGCGGGGCCACTTCACCGGCCGCTCGCGCGACGGCCAGAATCAGGCCGGTCATCATGGCCGGGCTGGCCATGGGCAAAACGATCTTCCACAGCGTTTCGGCCTTGGTCGCGCCCAAAGCCAGCGAGCCCTCGCGCAGCGTCAGCGGGATGCGCGCCAGGCCTTCTTCGGTGGCAACGATCACCACCGGCACGGCGAGGAGCGCCAGGGTCAACGATGCCCACAGCAAGCCCGGTGTGCCGAACGTCGGCGCCGGCAGGGCTTCGGGGAAGAACAGCTGATCCAGAGATCCGCCCAGCACGTAAACGAAAAAGCCCAGCCCGAACACGCCGTAGACGATGGCAGGGACGCCCGCGAGGTTGTTCACCGCGATGCGGATCAAGCGCGTCATCACGCCCTGGCGCGCGTATTCACGCAGATACACAGCGGCGAGCACGCCAAACGGCGTCACGATGACGGCCATGATCAGCGTCATCATCACGGTGCCGAAGATCGCCGGGAAAATACCGCCCTCCGTATTGGCCTCGCGCGGGTCGTCGCTGAGGAACTCCCAAAGCTTCTGAAAGTAGAACCCCAGCTTGGTCATCGTGCCCATGGCGTTGGGTTGATACGCGTGAACCACCTTGCCGATGCTGATCTCGATTTCTTTGCCGTTGGCGTCACGGGCCGTCAGGCTGTCGCGATTGTATTCGGCGTGCAACGCGCCCAGCCGCGATTCGACTTCCTTGTAGCGCGCGTCGTATTCAGCGCGCTCACTGGCCATGTCGGCCTGTGCGGCGGCATCGAGTTCGCCGTTGAGCTCAAGCTTGCGCGCCTGCAGACGCAGCCGCTCGATGCCGTGGTTGATCGCGCCGATCTCGCCCTTCTCCAGGTCGTCCAGTTGATCGGAAATGCCCTGCACCCGCTCGATACGCGCCTGCAGTTGCGACCATGCGGCTTCACCCTCGGCGACTACTTTGCCGTCTTCCTTGACGTTGACCAGATAGCCGTAGAAGTTGCCCCACTCGCGGCGCTCCAGGGTCATCAATTCCGCAGGCTTGCGCGGGTCCTTGAGCCACTCGCCAATGACCCAGTTGAAATCGCTGGGGCTGATATCCCGGTTGCCGACCTTGAACAGATCGCGGGTCATGAACTCAGGCCCCTGATCAGGAACCGGCAACCCGGCGGCCTTGAGCCTGGCGCGCGGCACTTGTTCGGACTGCACCAGCTCGCCCACCAGCACGTGGCTTTCCTGCCCGGGAACATCGTACTGGGCGGAAATGACATCGGCGGGCCAGAAATGCCCCAGCCCGCGCACGGCGATCACCGCCAGCAGGCCGATGGTCATGATCACCGCGATGGACACCGCACCCGCGCTCAACCAGACGCCGGGGCCGCCACTGTTGAACCACCGCTTGAGGGAGGTCTGCTTCATCGGTTTCAACCTGCCCTAGAGAGACGAATACTGCTTGCGCAGGCGCTGACGAATCAGCTCTGCCAAGGTATTCATGACAAATGTGAACATCAGCAGCACCAGGGCGGCGAGGAACAGCACGCGATAATGACTGCCGCCCACTTCCGACTCGGGCATCTCCACCGCCACGTTGGCCGCAAGGGTGCGCATGCCTTCAAACAGGTTCATGTCCATGATCGGCGTGTTACCGGTGGCCATGAGCACGATCATGGTCTCGCCCACAGCGCGGCCCATGCCGATCATCAGCGCAGAAAAAATCCCCGGGCTGGCCGTGAGAATCACCACGCGAACCAGTGTCTGCCACGGCGTGGCGCCGAGGGCCAGTGAGCCGAGGGTCAGGCCACGCGGCACGCTGAACACGGCATCCTCGGCAATCGAATAAATGTTGGGGATGACCGCAAAACCCATCGCGATTCCGACCACCATTGCGTTGCGCTGGTCGTAGGTGATGCCCATATCGTTGGTGATCCACGCGCGCATGTCGCCGCCGAAGAACCAGTTCTCCAGGTGCGGGCTCATGCTCAGTGAGACCCAGCCAATCAGCAGAATGACCGGAATCAGAATCGCGCTTTCCCAGCCGTCGGGTACCCGCAGGCGAATCGAGTCAGGCAAGCGCGTCCAGCCAAACCCCGCCAGCAGAATGCCGATGGGGGTGAAGATCAGCAGGCTGAAGATGCCCGGCAAGTGCCCTTCAAGATACGGCGCCAAAAACAGGCCGGCGAAGAAGCCGAGAATGACCGTCGGCATCGCTTCCATCAGTTCGATGACCGGCTTGACCTTGCGACGCATGCGCGGCGCCATGAAGTAAGCCGTGTAGATAGCAGCGGCGACGGCAATCGGCGCCGCCAGCAGCATGGCGTAGAAGGCGGCTTTAAGCGTGCCGTAGGTGAGAGGCGCGAGGCTGAGCTTGGGCTCGAAGTCGCTGCTGGATGCGGTGGATTGCCAAACGTATTTGGGTTCGTCGTAGTTCTCGTACCAGACCTTGTCCCACAACGCGCTCCAGGAAATTTCCGGGTGCGGATTATTCAGGCTCAAGGGCAGCAGCTTGCCGCTGTCTTCAACGATGAGGCGATCCGCCCTCGGCGAAAGCCCCATGACAGCAGGGCCGCTGGCGATCGGGTCGATCAGCAGCGTGCGGTGGGCGGTGCTGTGAAATACGCCGAGCTTGCCGGAGGTGTCCATGGCAATGAACCCTTTGCGGCGCTGCTCGGCGGTGATCTGAGAAATCGGCGCGCCGCTCATTTTGAAGTCACGAATGTGCTGCAGACGCATCTCGCCATCGACGTCCCGCGCCATGAACCACTGCGCGATATTGCCTCTGGAGCTGCCGATCACCAGCGAGATGCCGCCCACCAATTGCGTGCTGGCGGTGGTTTCGGCGTTGGCGTCTTCAAGCAGTTTGTAGCGGCCGTTCAGCGTGCGATCGCGCAGGTCGAACACATCCACCAGCGCGCGACCGTTGATCACGTACAGCCACTGCTGGCGCGGGTCGACGTAAATGGCTTTGACCGCCGCCGACAGTTGCGGCAAGTCGATGCGGCTTTGCTCGCGATCGGTTTCGCCGGTCATCAGGTTTTCGGATTGGGTCAGCGACAACACGTGCAGCTGGGTACCGGTTGCACCGGCCAGAATCAGGGTCGTGTCGCTGGCATTCAGATTGACGTGCTCAAGCGCCCGCCCGCCTTCGTCCAGCACCAGCGGCGTCTCGCCGTAGGGATAAGTAATCGTGGGGGTGATGGTTTTTTTGTTGTCGGGATAGCTGATCGGGTAAGCGTGCTTGAACACCAGCACCTGGCCGTTGGACAGGCCGACCGCAATCAAAGGCTTGCCGGGCTGATCCTGGGCCACCGACGTCACCTTCGCGCCAGCAGGGATTGGCAAGGCCACGCGGGAAATTTCGCCGCCGTCCTTGAGGTGGAAAAACAGCGCTTCGCCCTTGTCGGACACGCGCATGGCGACCTGATTCTGCTCTTCGATGACCAGCACCATGGGGTTGCCGGCATCTTGCAGCCAGGCGGGTGTTTGAGCATCGCTGCGCGTCAGTTTCGCCCCCTGAAACAGCGGCGCTACGACGTAAGCCAGGTAGAAGAAGATCAGGGTGATGGCGGCCAACACGGCAAGACCGCCCACTAACACGTACCAACGCGTCAGGCGGTCTTTGAGCGCACGGATCCTGCGCTTGCGTTGCAGCTCGGGCGCATTGAAATCGATGCGCTCGGGACGGGGGTTTTCGGTCATTGATGAATTGGCCAAATCATTCATGCGCACACCGTAGCCACTCTGTATGACAAATACATGACAGCGAGGTGACGCAAAAAAGCCCGCCGCTCCTGAATCGGGGCAACGGACTGTTCAGTGTTCTGCGAGCCTCGTTCCATAAGGCCTTTGTCGTTTGTGGCGGGACGAACCTGTCACCCCGCATCAGGGTTGTCTGGGCAGCGCGCTCGCTACCGTTCTTGTAGCCCCAGATCAGCCAAGGCTTTGCTGACGACCTTGGCTGGTAACGGAATGTACCCGTCTTTCATGACAACTTCCTGACCTTGTTTTGACAGGATCAATCTGACGAACTCGGCTTCGAGCGGATTCAACGGTTTGTTCGGCGCCTTGTTGACGTACACATAAAGGAAGCGCGCCAGCGGGTAAGTGCCATTCAGCGCGTTGGCCTCGTTGTCTTCGACAAACTCGCCGCCCTCTTTTTTCGCGAGGGGTACGGTGCGCACGCTGGATGTTTTATAACCAATGCCCGAGTAGCCAATGCCGTTCAGCGAATTGCTGATGGAGCTGACCACCGAAGCAGAGCCGGGTTGTTCGTTGACGTTGGGTTTGAAGTCGCCCTTGCACAGCGCCTCTTCCTTGAAATAACCGTAGGTGCCGGACACCGAATTGCGCCCGAACAGCTGGATGGCCTTGCCGGCCAGATCTCCTGTCACGCCCACATCGCCCCAGGTTTTTGCATCGGTCCTGGCGCCGCACAGCCGGGTCGCGGAGAAAATCGCGTCGACCTGCTGCAGCGTCAGGCCCTTGATCGGGTTGTCCTTGTGGACAAACACCGCCAGCGCGTCCACTGCCACGGGAATCGCCGTCGGCTTGTAGCCGTGCTTCTGCTCGAAGGCCGACAGTTCGCCGTCCTTCATCTTGCGGCTCATGGGTCCCAGCGTTGCAGTGCCCTCGGTCAGTGCGGGCGGCGCTGTTGAGGAGCCGGCAGCCTGAATCTGGATGTTCACGCTTGGGTATTCTTTCTTGTAGGCCTCGGCCCACATCGTCATCAGATTGGCGAGGGTGTCGGAGCCCACGCTGGACAGATTCCCGGAGACACCGCTGGTTTTGACGTAGGGCTTGATTGCAGGGTCGACGGCGGCAGAAGCACTGCCGATAGCCGCGCCAGCCGCGACGAACGTCAGCGCCGTCATCAAACGTTTGAAGGTCATGCCTTGCTCCTGGCGAGGTGAAGAGTGCCGCCATCGATGATGGCCATGTGACTACTCTATGACCGGAATATGACAATCAAATGAAAGGCCGCCAGTCATTACGACTGGCGGCCTAGGTTTCAGCAGGAGGATTTGCCGGTGGCTCGATCAGGACTCGACCGGCTTTCTCTTGATCAGGTAAACACCAATCCCCATGCCCATGGCGCAAAGAATCGCCACGTACCAAGCCGGGCCCATCGGGTTGGCGGCGAACATCAGGCTGACGACCATTGGCGTTAAACCGCCAAAGATGGCGTACGCCAAGTTGTAGGAAAACGACAGCCCGGTGAAGCGAATCACCGGCGGGAAGGCTTTGACCATCACATACGGCACTGCGCCGATGGTGCCGACGAACAAACCGGTGATCGCGTACAGCGGATACAGCAGATCCGGGTGCGTGCCGATCATATGGTAGAAGGTCCACGAACTCACCAGCAGACCGAGCGAGCCGAACAGGAACACAAGGCCCGCGCCGACTCGATCCGCCAGCGCGCCAGCTCCGATACATCCCAGACTCAGCAAGACAATGGCGAGGCTGTTGGCTTTGAGGGTGTCGGCAGGTGCGAACCCGTAGGCCTTCTGCAGCAGGGTCGGCGTCATCAGAATGACCACCACCACGCCGGCGGAGAGCAGCCAGGTCAGCAACATCGACAGCACGACGGCGCCGCAATGATCGCGCAATACCGCTTTGAGCGGCACTTCTTCAGCCAGTTGCTTGCGCAATTGAAGCTCGGCGAACACCGGGGTTTCGTGCAGCCAGCGGCGCAGGTAAACCGACATCAGACCGAAGACGCCACCGAGCAGGAAAGGAATCCGCCAGGCGTAGTCCGATACCTCAACGGGCGAGTACACGCTGTTGATCCAGGTGGCGACCAGCGAGCCGAGCAAAATCCCGGCCGTCAGGCCGGACGTGAGGGTACCGCAGGCGTAACCGACGTTACGGGCGGGAACGTGTTCGGAAACGAATACCCACGCGCCAGGCACTTCGCCACCGATTGCGGCGCCCTGAATGACGCGCATCAGCAGCAGCAACATGGGGGCCCAGATGCCGATCTGCGCGTAAGTGGGCAGCAAGCCCATGATCAGCGTCGGCACGGCCATCAGGAAAATGCTGAGGGTGAACATTTTCTTGCGGCCCAGCAGATCACCAAAATGCGCCATGACGATGCCGCCCAGGGGCCGAGCCAGATAACCGGCGGCAAAAATGCCAAACGTTTGCATCAAACGCAGCCATTCGGGCATGTCGACGGGGAAAAACAGCTTGCCTACCACTGCTGCGAAGAACACGAAAATGATGAAGTCGTAGAACTCCAACGCTCCGCCCAAAGCAGACAGTGAAAGGGTTTTGTAATCGTTACGGTTCAACGGGCGCGAAGGCTGGGTGGCGCTTAAAGGCACAGAGGACATGACAGTGGCTTCTCTTTTGAGGCTCTCTTTGGGCGAAAAATCAACGGTGACTCAACCGTGGGTAACGGCTTCACACGCGATTTCTCGACTCGAAAAGTTAATCGGGCATCAAAATTGCGTGCCAAAAATGGCGTAGTGCGCCAAGTCGGTCCGGCACGATAGCAAATTGCGTACAAATGCACATGGATTGCAATGACGCGAAGGCATCATGAAAAAGCGGCGGTCGTTTCATGACGGCGCGCCCGATATACTCGCCGGCCACGACTCAGCCGGTCTCTTCAGGGAAGTTGTGCGAAGCCATTTGCCCAAGTCGTTTTCGCAGAGTTTCCCTTTAAACGAAATGAAGACTACCTAGAGTCATGGGTCAGAGGGACCCAATAATGATTGAGCTCGAACAAGAAGATCCGATACCGCAGGGCGATCTTGCCCTGCAGATTACCGCCCTGCCCCGCGAAACCAATGGCTTTGGCGACATTTTCGGCGGCTGGCTGGTTGCCCAGATGGACCTCGCCGGCACTGCCATGGCGAGCAAGGTGGCCGGCGGCCGTGTGGCGACCGTTGCCATAGACCGCATGGCGTTTCTGGTGCCCGTCGCGGTGGGCGCGCAGTTGTCGTTCTACACCCAGACCCTGGAAATCGGCCGCAGCTCGATTCAGATGATGGTCGAGGTGTGGAGCGATGATCCCCTGTCCAGTGAATGGCGCAAGGTGACCGAGGCGGTGTTCGTTTTTGTCGCCATCGACGGCAGCGGCCGTACCCGTTCGGTGCCGGCTCGACGCTGATCATCAAGCCCGGGTGGGCGCCGATGTGCCCGCCCTTGGCTTTGCGCAACAAACTCATCAAGCTTGGCGCAGTCTGATTCAGTCACTGTCCTTCGAGTGAGAACCCCCATGCCTACGTCAAACGTCGAATCCTTCCAGCTCGGTGAGCTTAATTGCTGGCGCATCCGCCACGGTCAGGCCGAACTGGTGATCGCCCAGCAAGGCGCGCACATCATCAGTTACCAGGTGGACGGCGATGAGCCGCTGATCTGGTCCAACCCGGGCGCGTTGTTCAAATCGGGCAAGCCTATTCGCGGCGGCATGCCTATCTGCTGGCCGTGGTTTGGCAATTTCCAGAAAAACCCGTCCAGCGTGCAGGCCATGCGCGAGAGCGACGAGCCGGCAAAGGCCCACGGCGAAGTTCGGGCGATCGACTGGGAGTTGATGGGCGTCGGTGAGGACGGCGACGCATTGATCGTCGAATTCATCCAGCCCCAGGCCGAGGGACATTTGTCGGGGTGGCCGCACACCGTTGGCCTGAAGCTGCACATCCGCCTGGATGCCGCGCTGAATGTCAGTCTGGTGAGCTTCAACGCTGGCGCCGAAGACGTCACGCTGAGTCAGGCGCTGCACAGTTATTTCGCGGTGAGCGATGTGAGCCGGATCAGTATCGAAGGGCTGGATGGCGTCGAGTACCTGAACACACTGGAAAGCTGGGATACCCAGAACGTACAGGTGGGTGACATCACGTTCACTGGCGAGACGGACCGTATTTATCAGGACACGCCTGACCTGATTTCAGTGGTCGACCCGCAGTGGAAACGCCGGATTCAGATTCAGACGACGGGTTCGCAATCGGCCATCGTCTGGAACCCGTGGATCGCCAAGACCAAAACCTTCGACGACATGCAGCCTGAGGGCTGGAAGGGCATGGTGTGCGTTGAGACGGCCAACGTCCTGACCGACGTCGTGACGCTCAAGCCAGGTGATATGCATGCGCTGAGCGTCAGCATCTGGGCCGAGCCGTTGGCAGAGGCCTGACAACACTGCGCTATTTTGTAGGACCGGCTTTAGCCGGGAAGGGGCCGGTTTGAGCACCATCAATTTTGTGGTGTGACACCCGACGCCTTCCCGGCTGAAGCCAGTCCTACAATGCATCGAGCCGGACCCACCGAATATGCGCGGTGTGTAAGCGCCCTATAAATCCGCCTCAACCACCATACGCACTTTCGATGCGTCCAGCGCATAGGCGGCGTCGGCGAGATCATTGCTGACCTTCTCCACCTTCAACGTGCCGATGACCCACAACGGTGTGTAGATGTCGGCGATCTTCAGGCCTTTCGGATAACGCACCAGCACCAGCTGATTCGGCGGCGGTGGCGGCACGTGGATGCAGGCGCCCGGGTACGGGACGAGGAAGAACAGCGTGCTGTGACCCTTCGCATCAGTCTCCAGCGGAACCGGATAGCCACCCAGGCGGATGGTTTTGTCGTTCATCGACGCGACGGTTTTGGTGGAATACATGACGGCAGGCAAGCCCTTGCTCTGCTTCAAACCGCCTTTACTGTCGAACGTGCCCTGGCCTTCCGGCGAGTTGTGGTCGATTTCGGGCATGGCTTCGAGGGCTTTCTGATCCGACTTCGGCATCAGTTCAAGCCAGTCGGTTTCGGGTAATTCAGCGGCGCGTACCAGTCCGCAGACCAGCAGCAGTGAAACGAAGAGGAGATGACGCATTGGAGATGCTCGGCGGGAGGAGTTGAGTGCCGGGCATTCTAGCCCTCTGCGCCGCAATAGCGCAGAGGGCCAGGCGTGCTTAACGCTTTTTAATCATGCCGTAGATCACCAGCAGGATGATCGCGCCGACAAGCGCACCGAGGAAACCTGCACCCTCGCCTGCGCGGTAGATACCCAGCGCCTGACCACCATAAGTGGCGGCCAGCGAGCCGCAGATACCGAGCAGGATGGTCATGATCCAGCCCATGCTGTCGTCGCCTGGCTTCAGAAAGCGCGCCAGCAGACCTACGATCAAGCCGATGAAGATGGTTCCGATGATTCCCATGCCATGTCCCTCTGTTTGAATGAATATGCCAAAGCCTAGCTGGCTATTGGCAACACGCTATGAGAGGTGTGGCCCGGCGAAATGGTTCAACAGGATATGAAGGACACTGTAGGAGCGAGCTTGCTCGCGATCACGCTGGGTCAGACAGCAATGATGTCGCGGACAAATGCCATCGCGCGCGAGCTCACTCCTACGGAGGCGGTCAAGACTGGCCACCGCGATGATCAGTTTTTGATCAGTGCCTCGACCTGCTTCACCTGACGATCCAGCGTCGCGCGGTCTTTGCTGCGCACGGTGGCGTGGCCGACCTTGCGCCCGGCTTTAAAGGCTTTGCCGTAGTGATGCAGGTGGCAATCTTCGACGGCAATGACCTGCTCCACTGCAGGCACTTCACCGATGAAGTTGAGCATCGCGCTTTCGCCGACCTTGGCCGTCGAACCCAGCGGCAGTCCGGCAACGGCGCGCAGATGGTTCTCGAACTGGCTGCACTCGGCGCCTTCGGTGGTCCAGTGACCCGAGTTGTGCACGCGCGGGGCGATTTCGTTGGCTTTCAGGCCGCCATCGACTTCGAAGAATTCAAAGGCCAGCACGCCCACATAATCGAGCTGCTTCAGCACGCGCCCGGCGTAATCTTCAGCCAGCGCCTGCAGCGGGTGATCGGTACTGGCGATCGACAAGCGCAGAATGCCGCTGTCGTGGGTGTTGTGGACCAGCGGATAGAAGCGGGTCTCGCCATCACGGGCGCGTACGGCGATCAGCGAGACTTCGCCCGTGAACGGCACGAAGCCTTCAAGCAGGCATGGCACGCTGCCCAGCTCGGCGAAGGTGTCGACTACGTCTTCGGGCGTGCGCAGGACTTTCTGGCCCTTGCCGTCGTAACCCAGCGTGCGGGTTTTCAACACGGCCGGCAGACCAATGCTGGCCACCGCAGCGTCCAGATCCGCCTGGGACTGGATGTCAGCAAACGCCGGCGTCGGGATGCCGAGGTCCTTAAACATGCTCTTTTCGAACCAGCGATCGCGGGCGATGCGCAGCGCTTCGGCACTCGGGTAAACCGGCACGAACTGCGAGAGGAAGGCGACGGTTTCTGCCGGCACGCTTTCGAACTCGAAGGTGACCAGATCGACATCATTCGCCAACTGGCGCAGGTGTTCCTGATCGCCGTAATCGGCGAGCAGATGCTCGCCAAGCGCAGCGGCGCAGGCATCCGGTGCAGGGTCAAGGAAGGCGAAGTTCATCCCCAGCGGGGTCCCCGCCAGTGCCAACATGCGGCCCAACTGGCCGCCACCGATTACGCCGATCTTCATGAAAACCTCAGGCCTCGCGTGGGTCTGGATTGTCCAGAACGCTGTCTGTCTGCTCAGCGCGGAATGTCTTCAGCACTGCGTGGAAGTGTGGATGCTTGGCGCCCAGGATACTGGCCGACAACAGCGCGGCGTTGATCGCGCCCGCTTTACCGATGGCCAGCGTCGCGACCGGAATGCCGGCAGGCATCTGAACGATGGAGAGTAATGAATCAACGCCCGACAGCATGGAAGACTGCACCGGCACACCCAGAACGGGCAGATGAGTCTTGGCGGCGCACATGCCAGGCAGGTGAGCGGCGCCACCGGCACCGGCGATGATCACCTCGATGCCACGGCCTTCGGCTTCCTCGGCGTACTTGAACAGCAGATCAGGCGTGCGGTGCGCCGAAACCACTTTGACTTCGTACGGAATGCCGAGCTTTTCAAGCATGTCGGCGGTGTGGCTAAGGGTGGACCAATCGGACTTGGAGCCCATGATCACGCCAACCAGTGCGCTCATCGTCGTGCCTCTCATCGGGCGCCCGCAGGCGCGGCTAAAAACAACAAGCCACGCGGGAAAACCGGCGTGGCTTGTCGTACAAATTATGACCAGTCGAACCGGCCGAAGGCCGCGGAGTATACCGCAAAGACTCTCGTTTGACAGACTGCCCGCGACCTCCTGTCAGCCTACCAAACCGGCCCACGGAAGCCCGGACTTACTGACTCCGAAGTCAGGCGGCTGGCGAGCTGCCGCCCGCTTCCAGCTTGCGCCACAACAGCCGGACATTGGCCTTGCGAACCAGCGCGCATCGGTACAGCCGAATCTCCAGCGGGACGTGCCACTGAGTGCCGCCACAGATCACCAGTTCTCCCCGTTCGAGCTCCGCCGTCACGCTCAGGCGCGGCACCCACGCGATACCCAGCCCCTGCAACGCCATGCCCTTGAGGCTGTCAGCCATCGCCGTTTCGTAAATCGTCGTGAAGCGTACACTGCGCTGGCGCAACAGCAGATTCACCGAGCGACCCAAGAACGCACCCGCGCTGTACGCCAGCAGCGGCACGCTCTGTTCCCCTTCCAGGTCGAACAGCGGACGCCCCTCTTCATCGGTTGAGCAGACTGGCAGCATTTCGGTCACGCCCAGGTGCAGCGACGGGAAGATCTCGGCGTCCATCTGCAGTGCGGCGTCGGGGTCATAGAACGCCAGCATCAGATCGCAACCGCCTTCACGCAGCGCATGCACCGCGTCGCCGACGTTGGTAGCGACCAGGCGCGTGGCGATATTCAGTCCTTCGTTGCGCAGCTGCGCGATCCACCGCGGGAAGAAGCTCAGCGCCAGCGAGTGGGCAGCGGCGATCTGCATGACCTCGCCCTGCCCGCTTTCCAGATGGTGCAAATGACGCAGCACCTCGCCGAGCTGGTCGACCACTGTCCTCGCGGTGACAAGGAATAACTGCCCCGCCGCCGTCAGCTCGATTGGCGTGCGCGAGCGATTGACCAGCGTCAGGCCAAGGGCCGCTTCAAGGCTGCGAATGCGCCGGCTGAAGGCCGGTTGCGTGACGAACCGACGCTCCGCCGCCTGGGAAAAACTGCGGGTCGCGGCCAGCGCGCTGAAGTCTTCCAGCCATTTGCTTTCCAGGTTCATCGTTTCTCCAGCCTTAAAAGTTGCGCATTCGCGGGTGCGAACAGGAGCCTCATACACTGATTCACACGCTCGTCACAATCCCCGCGTCACAGCGACATTATGCCGATTGTGCATAGGGCAGCGTTTTACAGCATTGGTCCAGAATAGCCCACAGGCCTAGTATCAAGGGCGTTCCGGCTTAGTCCGTGCCCATCTTGAGACTTTCTCTATCATGTCCTCCGCTGCATCATTTCGCATCGAAAAAGACTTGCTTGGCGTTCTCGAAGTACCCGCTGAAGCGTATTACGGCATCCAGACCCTGCGCGCAGTGCACAACTTCCGCCTCTCTGGCGTTCCGCTTTCGCACTACCCCAAGCTGGTCGTAGCGCTGGCGATGGTCAAGCAGGCAGCGGCGGATGCAAACCATCAGCTGGGCCATTTGAGCAGCGAGAAGCATGCGGGCATCAGCGAAGCCTGCGCACGACTGATCCGCGGTGATTTCCACGATCAGTTCGTTGTCGACATGATTCAAGGCGGCGCCGGCACCTCCACCAACATGAACGCCAATGAAGTCATCGCCAACATCGCGCTCGAAGCGATGGGCCATGCCAAGGGCGAATACAAATACCTGCACCCGAACAACGACGTGAACATGGCGCAGTCCACCAACGACGCCTACCCGACGGCCATTCGCCTGGGTTTGCTGTTGGGCCACGACGCGCTGCTCGCCAGCCTCGACAGCCTGATTCAGGCGTTCGCGGCCAAAGGTCACGAGTTCAACCACGTGTTGAAAATGGGCCGTACCCAATTGCAAGACGCGGTGCCAATGACCCTGGGTCAGGAATTCCGCGCCTTCGCCACCACGCTGACTGAAGACCTCAATCGCCTGCGCAGTCTGGCGCCTGAGCTGCTGACCGAAGTCAATCTGGGCGGCACTGCCATCGGTACCGGCATCAACGCTGACCCTGGTTATCAGCACCTGGCCGTTCAGCGTCTGGCGACCATCAGCGGCCAGCCGCTGGTGCCGGCTGCCGACCTGATTGAAGCCACCTCCGACATGGGCGCTTTCGTGCTGTTCTCCGGCATGCTCAAGCGCACTGCAGTCAAGCTGTCGAAGATCTGCAACGACCTGCGCCTGCTCTCCAGCGGTCCGCGCACCGGCATCAACGAAATCAATCTTCCTGCGCGTCAGCCAGGCAGCTCGATCATGCCGGGCAAGGTCAATCCGGTGATTCCGGAGGCGGTGAACATGTGCGCCTTCGAAATCATGGGCAACGACCTGGCGCTGACCATCGCTGCCGAAGGCGGCCAGTTGCAGCTCAACGTGATGGAGCCGTTGATCGCCTACAAGATCTTCGACTCGATTCGCCTGCTGCAGCGCGCCATGGACATGCTGCGCGAGCACTGCATAGTCGGCATCACCGCCAACGAAGTGCGCTGCCGTGAACTGGTCGAGCACTCGATCGGCCTCGTCACTGCGCTGAACCCGTACATCGGTTACGAAAACGCCACCCGTATCGCCCGCGTCGCCTTGGAAACAGGCCGTGGCGTGCTGGAGCTGGTGCGCGAAGAGGGCTTGCTCGATGACGTCATGCTGGCGGACATCCTGCGCCCCGAGAACATGATTGCGCCGCGACTCGTGCCCTTGAAGGCTTGATCCGTCCGGCCCCCTTGCGACACTTGCAACACGATCACCAGGCTGAGGGTCTAGACACCCCTCACCCTTTTGAGGGCCGGGAGCACACGCTTCCAGGCCCTTTTTTTTGCCCGGCGTCATTTGGGCATGAAACAAACCGGATAAAGACTCCAATAACGCGCGCCGGTATAGTGCGCACCCTCTAAGAAAGCGAGGAAACACCAATGCTTGAAGTCATCAACGACTTCCTCTCGGGAAAAGTACTGATCGTGCTCATTGTTGGGCTCGGTGGATATTTCACGATTCGCTCGCGTTTCGTTCAGTTCCGTCACTTCTTTCACATGTTCGCGGTGTTCCGCGACAGTCTGCGCAGCAGCGCGGGCCAATTGAGTTCGTTCCAGGCCCTGATGCTGAGCCTTGCCGGCCGCGTCGGCGCCGGTAACATCGCAGGCGTCGGCATCGCGGTCACCCTCGGCGGACCCGGTGCGGTGTTCTGGATGTGGGTCACTGCCCTTGTCGGCATGGCGAGCAGCTTTTTCGAATGCTCCCTCGGCCAGCTGTACAAACGCTGCGACGCCGAAGGCCAATACCGCGGCGGCCCGTCGTATTACATTCAGCACGGCCTGGGCAAACGCTGGCTGGGCATGATCATGGCGGTGCTGTTGCTGGTGACCTTCGGGTTCGCCTTCAACGGCCTGCAATCCCACGCCGTGACCCACTCGCTCAACGACGCCTTCAAGATCTCGCCAAGCTACGCCGGCGTCGGTCTGGCGATTCTGCTGGGCCTGGTGTTCGTCGGCGGGATCAAGCGCATCGCCAAGGTCGCCGACCTGCTGGTGCCGATCAAGACGCTGGTCTACATCGCCGTCACGCTGTATGTCATTGGCGTGCAGTTCGAACACGTTCCGCACATGCTGATGACCATCGTCAAAAGCGCATTCGGCATGGATGAAGTGTTCGGTGGCCTGATCGGCAGTGCCATTGTCATGGGCGTCAAACGGGGCGTCTTCGCCAACGAAGCGGGCCTTGGCAGCGCACCCAACGTGGCAGCGGTGGCTCAGGTCGAGCACCCGGTGGCACAAGGTGTGGTTCAGGCGTTCAGCGTGTTCCTCGACACCTTCGTCATCTGCACCTGCACCGCGTTGCTGATCCTGCTGTCGGGTTTCTATACCCCCGGCTTCGAAGGTGATGGCATTGCCCTGACGCAGAACTCCCTCGCCGCCGTCGTCGGTGACTGGGGCAAGCTGTTCATCAGTGTGGCGCTGGCGCTGTTCGTGTTCACCTCGATTCTCTACAACTACTACCTGGGCGAAAACAGCCTGCGCTTCCTGCTGGGCGAGAACCGCAAGGCCATCTTCGGCTACCGCGTGTTGGTTCTGGCGTTGATCTTGTGGGGTGCGGTCGAGGATCTGGGCACGGTGTTCGCCTTCGCCGACATCACCATGACGCTGCTGGCCTTCGTCAACCTGATCGCGCTGGCGATGCTGTTCAAAATCGCGCTGCGGGTGCTGAAAGACTACGATGCCCAGCGTAAAGCCGGCATCAAAACGCCGGTTTTCGACTCCAGCCAGTTCCCCGATCTGGACCTGGACCTGAAAGCCTGGCCAAAGCCCGATGCTGCGCAGCCTGCAGCGCACGCGGCAGCAATCGGCGGCAAACCCGTCACGGACGCGCGTTGATCATTTGAACGTCAATCAAGGGAGACAGGCATGAATCGCGAAAACCACGCATCAGCCCGCCAGGTAATGGTCCTGTATACCGGTGGAACCATCGGCATGCAGGCCAGCGAAAACGGGCTGGCACCCGCTTCCGGCTTTGAAGCGCGCATGGCTGAGCAACTGGCTGCACTGCCCGAAATGGTGGTACCGCAGTGGTCGTTCCGCGAAATGTCCCCCCTGATCGACAGCGCCAACATGACGCCCGCCTACTGGCAGCGCTTGCGTGAGGCGGTGGTCGATGCAATTGAAGCGCAAGGGTGCGACGCCGTGCTGATTCTGCACGGCACCGATACCCTGGCCTACAGCGCAGCGGCCATGAGCTTTCAACTGTTGGGCCTGAATGCCCCTGTGGTGTTCACCGGCTCAATGTTGCCAGCGGGCGTTCCCGACAGCGATGCCTGGGAAAACGTTAACGGCGCCTTGCAGGCTTTGGGGCAAGGGCTTGCCGCGGGAGTGCATCTGTACTTCCACGGGGAGCTGCTGGAACCGACTCGTTGCGCAAAGATTCGCAGCTTCGGCCGTAATCCTTTCGCGGCGCTTAATCGCGCACGGGGTGGTGAGGCCGCCTCGGCGTTGCCGGCGGCACTGGACTATCGCCAGCCCAAGCAACTGGCGAACGTTGCGGTGCTGCCGCTGTTTCCCGGCATCGGCGGTGCTCAGCTCGACGGCATGATCGACAGCGGTATTCAGGGGCTTGTGCTGGAATGCTTCGGCAACGGCACAGGGCCTAGCGATGATGTCGACTTCCTCGCCAGCCTTCAGCGTGCTCACCAGAAAGGCATCGTGGTCGTGGCGATTACTCAATGCCACGAAGGCGGCGTCGAACTGGATGTGTATGAGGCCGGCAGCCGGCTGCGGGGCGTCGGCGTGCTGTCCGGCGGCGGCATGACCCGCGAAGCCGCGTTCGGCAAGCTGCATGCGCTGCTGGGGGCTGGTCTGAGTGGGGATGAAGTGCGGCGGCTGGTAGAGCTGGACGTGTGTGGGGAGTTGCGCTGAGCGAGTGGCGGCGCTCAGATGATGATCTGCAGGCCTTTGTCTGCGATGAGCAAAGACATATCGCAAGGTCGGTAACCCGCAACGGGTCGCAAATTACCCGGCGTCCAGACACTTTGCTCGCGCAGCAAACCCAATCCTGTGGGAGTGGGCTTGCTCACGAAGACGGCATTTCAGCCGCTGAAGATTCAGCGCACCTTCCCACCTCTTCGCGAGCAAGGTGGAACGCCACCCCGGTCGCTCCCACAACTCGTGTAACAACAGGTGCATTTGCGGTGGCTTCATTCTTGATGCAAAAGCGGCCTCTCGACCGCTGGATAGCTCGCGGATAGAGCATCCTCTCAGTCCAGATGCGCCTAGCGTCGTTCATGCCCTCTCAGAGCAAGGGCATGACCTCATCACGAATAAGCCACCTCAACCGGCCGCTTGTCCATCGCATCCTGCAGCATTGAATTCAGATTGCCGGAGATGTTTTCGCACAGCGCTTTCATCTGGATCTCGTGCTCGGAGGCTTTGAACGGGCTTTGCAAGTCGGTGCCGATTTTCTCGATCGCCAGCAGCATGAAGCCGACCACGGTGGACGCCAGCGGCGTGAACCAGCCCAGCGTTTCCACCAGACCGATCGGCACGATGATGCAGAACAGCGTGATGAACAGGCGCGGGAACGTCACGTACGGGTAAGGCAACGGGGTATTGGCGATGCGCTCCATGCCGCCTTGGTTGTTGGAGATTTCCACCAGCGTCGCTTCGAGCCGTTCCAGACGAATGCTGTCCAGGCGGCCGGCCTTGTATTCCTGAGCGATGATCGCCGCGGACTCATTGAGAATCGCGTTGGGGAAGTTGTTGGTGCGCGTGCGGCGCTCATACTCTTCCCGGGAAATCATCGCGGTCACCTGCTCGCCACAATCACTGCCCTTCAAATGAGCCGACAGGCATTCGACATAAGCGACGTGCCGGCGCAACAGCGTGGCCTTGACCGGGTTCAGGCCGTCCTCGTCATCAATGAAGGTCAGCACCTGCCGGGCGAAGCTGCGGGAGTTATTCACCAGCGCACCCCATAACGTGCGCGCCTCCCACCAGCGGTTATACGCACTGGTATTGCGAAAACTGGTCAGCACGACCAGCGCAGAACCCAACAGGGTCAAGGGCATTGATGGGAGGGTGATCTTGCGATCCAGAAACAGCATGAAGTCGACGGTGACGACGACGTCCCAAATCAGCAGCCAGAACAATGACCAGCCGATGTAGGTAAACGTCCGGATCATGGCCCGGTACTTCTTGACGATGAATTCCTGCAAAAGCCACCTCCGCAATACGCTTAAATCGGTCGGCAAAGGCTCGACCCAAGGCTTCGAATACGTGAGAACAACTTCGTTCGTTACGCCCACAGGCTATATGTAACCAAATACGAGCGGAAAGCTGAATCGCTTCTCCACCGGGTCGACTGACAGATTGTTCATGGAACGATCACAGCCTCCGAGGGCTCAACACCTATCTGGATGCTTCCGCTACCCGTCACGAGGAGAACGTTAATGAGCTCGTCTGCCAACTCTCACTCCACCGAACGATCAGGCGCAGTGCGCACGTTTACGCCGCACACCGACCGCGACCAACTGACCATCAACACCATTCGCACCCTAGCCATGGATGCAGTGCAAAAAGCCAATTCCGGGCACCCCGGCACGCCGATGGCGCTTGCCCCTGTGGGCTACACGCTGTGGAAAGATTTCCTGCGCTACCACCCGGAACACCCTGACTGGCCAAACCGCGACCGCTTCGTGCTATCGGTCGGTCACGCTTCAATGCTGCTTTATTCACTGCTGCACCTGGCCGGTGTGATCGAGATCGACGAGCACGGCAAGCCATCGGGCAAACCTGCGGTGAGCCTTGAGGACATCAAGCAGTTTCGCCAGATGGACTCCAAAACCCCGGGCCACCCCGAATACCGCATGACCACCGGCGTGGAAACCACCACTGGCCCGCTGGGTCAGGGTTGCGCCAACAGCGTCGGCATGGCGATGGGCGAGCGCTGGCTGGGCGAACACTTCAACACGCCGGGCGCGACGCTGTTCGATTACAGCGTTTACGTGCTGTGCGGCGACGGCGACATGATGGAGGGCGTAACCGCAGAAGCGGCCTCACTTGCCGGTCATTTGAAGCTGTCGAATCTGTGCTGGATTTACGACAACAACACCATCAGCATCGAAGGTCATACCGAGCTGGCTTACAGCGACGATGTGCAGAAGCGTTTCGAGGGGTACGGCTGGAAAACCCTGCACGTCAAAGACGCCAATGACGCCAGTGCGCTGGCAAAAGCGCTGCAGACCTTTCAGCAAACCAGCGATGCACCAACCCTGATCGTGGTCGACAGCGTCATCGGCTTTGGCTCGCCCAACAAACACAATACGTCTGCCGCCCACGGCGAACCGCTGGGCGATGACGAAATCAAACTGACCAAAAAAGCCTACGGCTGGGACGAAAACAGCAGCTTCCTAGTGCCGGAAGATGCCCGCCATTGCCTGCGTGATGCACTGCTCGACCGCAGCGGGAGCGATTACGACGCCTGGCTTGAGACCTTCAACCAGTTTGAAAAGGACCAGCCCGACCTCGCCGATCAGCTCAAGCGCATGCGTGCCGGTGAGATGCCCGAAGGCTGGCAAGACAAGCAGATGAATTTTGAAGCCGACGCCAAAGGCATTGCCTCCCGCGCGTCCGGTGGCAAAGTGCTGAACGCCTTCGCCGAGCAGATTCCTTGGCTGATCGGTGGCTCCGCAGACCTTTCGCCGTCGACCAAAACCAATCTGACGTTCGACGGAGCCGGTAGCTTTGAAGCGGGCAATTACAGCGGTCGAAACCTGCACTTCGGTATCCGCGAACATGCCATGGGTTCTATCGCGAACGGCCTGGCTCTGTCCTATATCCGCCCGTACACCTCGACGTTTCTGGTGTTCAGCGATTACATGAAGCCGCCGATTCGTCTGGCGTCGATCATGGAATTGCCGGTTATTTTCGTCTTTACCCATGACTCCATCGGCGTCGGCGAAGACGGCCCGACACACCAGCCCATCGAGCAACTGACTCAGCTGCGGGCAACACCCGGTGTGCTGACGATTCGTCCGGGCGATGCCAACGAAACGGCCGAAGCCTGGAAAATAGCGCTGGCGCAAACCAGCAGACCGTCCTGCCTGGTGCTCTCGCGTCAGCCGTTGCCGACCCTTGATCGCTCGAAATACGCCGCCGCCGAGGGCCTGACTAAAGGCGCGTACGTGCTGGCCGATGCGGTAGAAGGCAAAGTGGACGTGATCTTGATCGCCACTGGCAGCGAGGTCGGTATGACCGTCGAAGCGTTCGAGACGCTCAAAGCCGAAGGGGTTGCGGCGCGAGTGGTGTCGATGCCGAGCTGGGAATTGTTCGAGGATCAGGACAAGGCCTATCGCGACGGCGTGCTGCCGCCGGACGTGAAAGCCAGGGTGGTGGTGGAACAGGCGGGGCCGGTGGGCTGGGATCGGTATGTCGGCCAGACCGGAGCGAAGGTTGTGATGAACACCTTCGGTGCGTCGGCCCCGATCGAGAAGCTGCAGGCCAAGTATGGATTCACGGCGGAAAACATCGCTAAGCTGGCGAAGGAGCAGATCGCCGGTTAATCCTGTGTAAGAGCGCTTGCCCGCACCTCGCGGGCAAGCGTCCTCCCTCCTTCAAATCACTCGATCAGCACCCTGTCAAAACAGCAGGCCGACGCTCGCCCTCAAAGAATACCGGCCGAATCCGCACGCCCACTGCGTTGCCCGCAAAGGCAGCGACCAGCCAGAGCCAGCCGTGCAGGCTGCCTGAGGCGATCCCGCTGAAGTACGCGCCAATGTTGCAGCCGTACGCCAGGCGCGAACCGTAACCCAGCAACAGCCCGCCAATCACTGCAGCGATCAACGAGCGCGTCGGGATTTTCAGACTCGGAGCGAATCGTCCAGCAAGGCCTGCCGCCACTGCCGCACCCAACATGATGCCGATGTCCATGACGGTAGTGATGTCCTCCCACACCGGCGCGGCCAGCGCCTTGGCATTCGCTGGCATCTGCCAGAACGGCCAACTGCCCACGTCCACCCCCAGACCACCGGCGACTTTCGCACCCCACAGCGCGAAGGCCGAGGTGATGCCCCAAGGGCGACCCGCCAATGCCAGCGTGGCGTAGTTGAGCAGCGCCAAGCCAACCGCGCCCCACACCAGCGGCCACGGCCCGCGAAAGAAACGGCGCACGCCAACATGCTCACTGGTGACGGCCGCTTCCAGCTGTCCGTGCCGACGCTTTTCCAGCTTGACGGTGACAAGGGCAATGATCGCAAACAGCGCCAGGCTCATCAGCAACGCAGGGATCACGCCGAAGGTTTTAACGATGGAAGTGGCGGGGAAAGACGGCAACGAGAACCACCAATCGACGTGATGCGTGGCGATCAGCGAGCCAATGATGAAGAACAGCAAGGTCACGAGCATCCGCGCATTGCCGCCGCCGACGGTGAACAACGTGCCCGACGCACAGCCGCCGCCCATTTGCATGCCGATGCCAAAGATGAAGGCGCCGAAGACAACCGACACGCCCGCCGGGGCCACAAGGCCGGTGACCGGCGTGCCGAACAGCGTACCGGCACCCAGCGCGGGGAAGAACAGCACCACCGCGACGGCCAGCATCACCATCTGCGCGCGCAAGCCGGCGCCGCGCCGCTCGTTGATGAATACCCGCCAGGCCGAGGTGAAGCCGAAGGCGGCGTGATAGAGCGTGAGGCCCAGCGCCGCGCCGACGATCAGCAACAGCACTTGCCTGACGCCAACGGCGGATTGCAAAAACAGAGCGCCGACCACCAGCAAAAGGAAAGCGATCAGCGGCGCGCCGAGCTTGCGCTGCGGCGCCGCGGAGAGAGGAAGACTCATGGGCGTATCTCGAAGAAGGATTGCGATGGGCGCGAGTATACGCCGGTGCCTGCTGGATGACGCGCCAGGCCGCCATCGGGTTCACCAAGATCAAACCCGCCATGCACTTCGCAATCGCGCCAGCGCCGAGGCGATATCGGCCTCAGGCACCGCTGCAAACCCCAGGACCAGACCGGCCCGATCATCCACCGGCGTCTCTGACCCCGGCAGCCAATACTCACTCAACGGCGCGACCTCGACGCCGACATTTTCTGCCTTGGCGACCAGTTCCGTTTCACGCTCTAACGTATCCACTGCGACGGTCACATGCAGCCCTGCAACGGGCTTGATCATCGGGCTGCAACCCGCAAGCTCCTGGGGCCAGCCGGCCAGCAATGCGTCGCGTCGGCTCAAGGCAGCCCGGCGCATGCGGCGGATGTGCCGCTGAAAGTGACCCGCTGCGATGAACTCGGCCATGACCATCTGCGTGCCCACCTCGGAATGACGCATGTCCACGGCCCGGCGCCGGCTGAACGGCTCAACCAGGTTGCGCGGCAACACCAGATAACCCAGGCGCAGCGCCGGAAATGCGACCTTGCCGAATGTCCCGACGTACAGCACGCGACCGCTGCGATCCAGCGCTGCCAACGGCGCCAGCGGGGCGCCGCTGTAGCGGTATTCGCCGTCGTAGTCGTCTTCGACGATCCAGCTTTGATTGCGCTCGGCCCACGCGAGCAGTTCAAGCCGCCGAGCCAGACTCATCGTCACGCCCAGCGGGTATTGGTGAGAGGGCGTCACATACGCCAACTTGCAGCCAGAGTCACCCAGAGCCGGACTGCGCATGCCCTCGTCGTCAACCGCCATGCCCTGCAACCTGGCGCCAGCTACCCCGAAGGCATGACCGGCCGCGCGGTACCCCGGATTTTCGATCGCCACCACGTCGCCCTGCTCCAGCAGCAGCTGTGCACAAAGGGTAATCGCCTGCTGCGCACCATTGGTGATCACAATTTGCTCAGGTGCGCAGCGCAGGTCGCGAGAAGTCCTCAGATAAGCCGCGATCAGCTCCCGCAGCCGCCATTCGCCGGCCGGGTCGCCGTAGCCCAGATGCTGCAGGCCCGGCTTACGCCAGAAAGCCGCGTGGAGCTTGCCCCACGTGTCGAAAGGGAACAGATCAAATGCCGGAACACCCGTGCGAAACGCCCTGGGCAGGCCGCTTTTGGGAGGCCGCAAATGATGCTGATCCAGCGTATGCATTGCTGTGCTGTGGATAACATTGTTGGACGATTCGGCCGCCATTATCAGGGGTTTTGTGGATAAACCTGTTGATAAGCTTGGTGATAACCCTGTGGACAGGTGTGTGGATAGTTTTTTTGCAGCCGGCGGTTTCTCTCTCAACAGTGCGACGTAAGTGCCGTCCCCGACGCGGCTTTCGGTAAAGCCTTCGGCGTAAAGCTGGTCATAAGCGCGCACCACGCTGTTGCGGGAGATGGCGAGGGACAACGCCAGATCCCGGCTCGCCGGCAAGCGCGTGCCACCGGACAAGCGACCGTCGAGGATGCGCTCGCGCAGTGTCTGATAGAGCTGGCGGCTAAGACCATGGCGGCGGTTCAGCTCAATGCCGGCAAAATCGAACGTCAGCGCGGGCGTGGGTGCGTGCATGGGATTGGCCCTATGAGATAGACCATTAATGGCTCTTACAACGAACCAATAGGCTGCCTAGGATTGACTCAGCCGCCAAGGAAAATCTCATGTACACGCCCAGCTATTTCAACGATGAAAACCTCGCTAGCCTGCACGGGCAGATAGAAGCCACACGCCTGGCTACTCTGGTCACGTTTGACGAGACCGGTTTGCAGGCGAGTCATATTCCCTTGTTGCTCGAACCGACTCAGAGTCCGCAAGGCACTCTGTACGGGCATCTGGCCAAGGCCAATCCGCAATGGAAAGCCCTCCAGACGGGCGCCGAAGCGCTGCTGATTTTCCAGGGGGCGGACGCCTACATCAGCCCGTCCTTCTACGCAGCCAAGGCCGAGCACGGCAAAGTGGTGCCCACCTGGAATTACCTGGCGGTGCACGCCTACGGCCGTGCCGATGTGTTCACTGATCCCGAGCGGCTGTTGCGGATTGTCACCGGCCTGACCGACAAGCACGAAGCCAGCCGCGCCGAGCCTTGGGCTGTCAGCGACGCACCCGCCGATTACATCGAAAAAATGCTCAACGGCATCGTCGGCTTCGCGATCCCCATCGAGCGGCTGGAAGGCAAGCGCAAGCTCAACCAGAACCGCAGCGCCGCAGACATCGCCGGCGTGAGCAAAGGCCTGGCACTCAGCCAGGACCCATCCGATCAGAAAATCGCTCAGTTGATGAGCCAGGGAGCACCGCGTGTCTGACCTCCACATCCGCCCCGTCACCGCCGAAGATCACGACGCCTGGCTGCCGTTGTGGCACGCCTATCTGACCTTCTACAAAACCACGCTGGCCGATGCGGTTTCACAGAGCACCTGGCAGCGGTTTGTGGACAGCAGCGAGCCCACCAACGCTGCTCTCGCCTGGCAGGACGGCAAGGCGGTGGGCATGGTGCATTTCATTTATCACCGCTCCAACTGGAGCGTCAGCAATGCCTGCTACTTGCAGGACTTGCTGGTGGTGCCGGAACAGCGCGGCACGGGCGTTGGCCGCCAATTGATCGAATACGTATACGCGACCGCCAAACGGGACGGCGCCGACAAAGTCCACTGGCTCACCCACGAGACCAACGCAACCGCCATTCAGCTCTACGAGCGCATCGCTGAGCGCCCGGGCTATATTCAATTTCGCAAACCGTTGTAAGACAGGGACTCTCGACATGTCGGATCTTGAAAACTGGCAACCGGCCAAGCTGCCGGATACCCGCACACTGCAAGGACGCTTTATTCGTCTGGAAAAATTGAACGCCGCCCGCCATGGCGATGGGCTGTGGGATGCACTGGAAGGCCCGGCCGCAGACCGCAAATTATGGGATTACCTGTTCGTGGGCCCGTTTCCAGAGCGCGGCGCATTCGATGACTATCTCGCAGGACTGGAAGTCTCGACCGATCCTTGGTTCTACACCGTCATCGATCAACAGACCGGCGCCATCGACGGTTTTCTGGGCTTGATGTCGATTTTCCCGAGCGCGGGCCGCATCGAAATTGGCCATGTGACCTTCGGCGCCTCAATGCAACGCACCCCCAAGGCAACGGAAGCGGTTTACCTGCTGGCGAGGGAATCCTTTGCGCTGGGCAACCGTCGTCTGGAATGGAAATGCAACGCCAACAACGCCCGTTCCAAGCGTGCGGCGGAGCGCTTCGGATTCAGCTTCGAGGGCACTTTCCGCCAGCATTCCGTGTTCAAGGGTCAGAATCGGGATACGGCCTGGTACTCGATCATCGACAGCGAATGGCCTGCAATACAACAAGCGTTCGAAGCATGGCTGGCTGTGGATAACTTCCAGGACGGTGAGCAAATCAGGACGCTGGAGCAACTGCGCCACCGCTGAGAGCGTCGAGTCCCACAGCCGGAGACGCTTGGCTGAAGCCAAAAAAAAGAGGAGCCACGAGAGCTCCCCCAGAGGTAACTGTTCAGCCTGCCGCATCTGTGCGCGGCGGGCTGTTATCTATGCAGTGGGTTATCAGCCCTCGATCTCGACCAGAATCTCGCCCGGGTTAACCCGATCGCCTTTCGCGACATGGATGGCCACGACCTTGCCAGCGACTGCCGCCTGAACTTCGGTCTCCATCTTCATCGCTTCGGTAATCAGTACCGCCTGACCGGCGCGAACGCTATCGCCCTCTTTCACCAGCACGTCGACGATATTGCCCGGCATCGAAGTGCTGACATGGCCTGGCTTACTGGCCTGCGCACGCTTGCCAATACCGCTGCCGACAAACTCGTTGAGCGGCTCGAACACCACTTCTTCCGGCATGCCGTCGATGGACAGATAGAAGTGACGCTTGCCCTCGGCCTTGACGCCCACGCCGGTGATGTCAACGCGGTAGCTTTCGCCGTGAACGTCGATGACGAATTCGGTCGGGACGCCCTCGCCTCCCGCCTTCGCCACTGCGCCCGGCTCTGGAATCGGCAGCAACGGCTCTGGCGCCAGCGTGCCCGCCGCACGTTCTTCGAGAAACTTACGCCCGATGTCCGGGAACATGGCGTAGGTCAGCACGTCTTCTTCGCTGGTGGCCAACGCGCCGATCTCGCCGCGCAGCTTGGTCATTTCCGGCTTGAGCAGGTCGGCCGGGCGCACGTCGATCAGCTCTTCATTGCCGATGGCCTGACGGCGCAGCGTCTCGTCCACCTGCCCCGGCGCCTTGCCGTAGCCGCCAGTCAGGTAAAGCTTCACTTCGTTGGTGATGGTTTTGTAACGCTCGCCGGCCAATACGTTGAAGAACGCCTGGGTGCCGACGATCTGTGAAGTCGGCGTCACCAGCGGCGGGTAGCCCAAGTCTTTGCGCACTCGCGGAATCTCGGCCAGCACTTCGCCCATGCGGTTCAACGCGCCCTGCTCTTTGAGCTGGTTGGCGAGGTTGGAGATCATGCCGCCCGGCACTTGATTGACCTGCACGCGGGTATCGACCGCCGTGAATTCGCTTTCGAACTGGTGATACTTCTTACGCACCGCATAGAAATACAGGCCGATTTCCTGCAGCAGTTCCAGGTCCAGGCCGGTGTCGAATTCGCTGCCTTTAAGGGCCGCGACCATCGACTCAGTACCCGGATGGCTGGTACCCCAGGCGAAACTGGAGATCGCGGTGTCGATGTGGTCAGCACCGTTTTCGATGGCCTTCAACTGGCACATCGCGGCCAGGCCGGCCGTGTCGTGGGAGTGAATGAACACCGGCAGCGATTGCTCGGCCTTCAGCGCCTTGACCAACTCGCCCGTGGCATAGGGAGTCAGCAGACCGGCCATGTCCTTGATCGCGACGGAATCACAACCCATCGCTTCCATCTCTTTGGCCTGCGCCACAAACGCGCCGATGGTGTGCACCGGGCTGGTGGTGTACGCGATCGTGCCCTGGGCATGTTTGCCGGAAGCCTTCACCGCTTCCACCGCCACGCGCAGATTGCGCACGTCGTTCATGGCATCGAAGATGCGGAACACGTCGATACCGTTGTCCGCCGCCTTGGCGACGAATGCCTTGACCACGTCATCGCTGTAGTGCCGATACCCCAGCAGGTTCTGACCGCGAAGCAGCATTTGCAGACGCGTGTTGGGCAGCGCCGCGCGCAACTGGCGCAAACGCTCCCACGGGTCTTCCTTCAGAAAGCGCACACAGGCGTCGAAGGTCGCGCCGCCCCACACTTCCAGCGACCAGTAGCCGACTTTGTCGAGCTTGCCGCAGATCGGCAGCATGTCCTCGGTGCGCATGCGGGTCGCCAAAAGAGACTGGTGGGCGTCGCGCAAAATGGTGTCGGTGACGAAGATCTTTTTAGACATTTGAATCTCCTTTTGAGCCACAAGCCTCAAGCTACAAGCTGCAAGTAAAAGCCGAACGCGCTCTTGCTTGAAGCTTGCCGCTTACAGCTTGTAGCTGCTTTGTTCAAAGCCCCGCGTGGGCAGCGATGGCGGCGGCGATGGCCAGGGCCAGCTCTTCAGGTTTGCGCTTGATCGAGTAATTGGTGAGCTCGGGATGGCTCTCCACGAAGCTGGTATTGAACTGGCCGCTGCGGAATTCCGGGTTACGCAGGATTTCCTGGTAATACGCGGCCGTGGTCTTCACCCCTTGCAGACGCATGTCATCCAGCGCACGCAGGCCGCGGTCCATTGCCTCCTCCCAGGTCAGCGCCCAGACGATCAGCTTCAGGCACATGGAGTCGTAATACGGCGGAATGGTGTAGCCGGTGTAAATCGCCGTATCGGTGCGCACGCCGGGGCCGCCGGGCGCGTAGTAACGGGTGATCTTGCCGAAGCTCGGCAGGAAGTTGTTCTTCGGGTCTTCCGCGTTGATGCGGAACTGCAACGCGAAACCACGATGGATGATGTCTTCCTGCTTCACCGACAGCGGCAGTCCCGAGGCGATGCGGATCTGCTCGCGGACGATGTCGATCCCGGTGATTTCCTCGGTGATCGTGTGCTCGACCTGTACGCGGGTATTCATCTCCATGAAGTACACCTCGCCCTCGGCGAGCAGGAACTCCACGGTGCCGGCGTTCTCGTAGCCCACGGCCTTGGCGGCGCGCACGGACAAGTCGCCGATGTAGGCGCGCTGCTCCGGCGTCAGTTGCGGGCTTGGGGCGATTTCGATGAGCTTCTGGTTGCGGCGCTGGATCGAGCAATCACGCTCGAACAGGTGCACGACGTTGCCGAAGCTGTCGCCAAGGATCTGCGCTTCGATGTGCTTGGGATTGACGATGCACTTTTCGAGAAAGACCTCAGCCTTGCCGAATGCCGTGGTGGCCTCGGAAATGACTCGAGGAAACGCCTGCTCCAGCTCTTCCCGGCTGTTGCAGCGACGAATGCCGCGCCCGCCGCCGCCCGAGGTGGCTTTGAGCATGACGGGGTAACCGATGCGATCGCCTTCAACCAGTGCTTCGGCGATGTCGGCCACGTTGCCTTCCGTGCCGGGCGTCACCGGCACGCCGGCCTTGATCATGCTGCGGCGAGCTTCGGTCTTGTCGCCCATGCGGCGGATCACTTCAGCGGACGGGCCGATGAACTTGATACCCCGTTCGGCGCAGATATCTGCCAGCTCTGCGTTTTCCGAGAGAAAACCATAGCCGGGGTGCAACGCGTCGCAGCCGGTTTCAACGGCAAGGTTCACCAGCTTGCGCGGGTTCAAATAGCCTTCAAGGGGCTCCGAGCCGATGCCATAGGCTTCGTCGGCACGCTTGACGTGGAGCGCGTGCCGGTCCGCGTCGGAATAAATCGCCACCGAGCGGATGCCCATTTCGGCGCAAGCGCGCACGATCCGAACAGCGATTTCCCCACGGTTGGCGATCAGGATTTTTTTTATCACTGGTATTTCCTCGACCGATTAGCAGACGGACCAGATGGCTGGCCAATACCGCGCGACATTCCGTTACTGCATGTTGCTCGCAGGTGAAGCCACCCTATGACGAATCAGCAATTAACAAAAATGAGTAAATATTGGGTGAACCATAAGCAAAACCTTATAGTTCCCGATATCAACTAAACGGCTAGGGCTGGAAAAATGCGTAAGTCATTGATGCGGATGACATTGCGTCAATTGCGGATCTTTAATGAGGTCTGTGATTTGCGCTCTTACAGTCGCGCAGCTGAGGAAATGTCGCTGACCCAGCCGGCGGTGAGCCTGCAGATGCGCCAGTTGGAAGAGTTGGTCGGCCAGCCGCTGTTCGAATACGTGGGTAAGAAGCTCTACCTGACGGAAGCCGCCGAAGCGCTGCAGCTTGCCAGTCGCGACATCTTCGGTCGGCTGGAGAACCTCGACATGCAGCTCTCCGACATGCAGGGCTCCCTGCAGGGGCAGCTCAAACTGGCGATTGAATCCAGCGCAAAGTATTTCGTTCCCCACCTGTTTGCAGCTTTCAAGCGCAAATACCCGGAAGTCATGCTCAACCTCACGGTCGTCAATCGGGCGCAGGTGATTCGGCGGCTGTCGGATAACCGTGATGATCTGGTCGTCATGTCGATGGTTCCACAGGACATGGGCCTGGAGTTTTTGCCCTTCCTGAATAACCCGATCGTTGCCGTAGCGCAGCCGGACCATCCGTTGACGCTATTGCGCAATCCGGCGCTGAAGGATCTGGAGGCAGCAACGCTGGTGGTTCGCGAACAGGGTTCAGGGACGCGCAAGGCCTGCGAGGAGTATTTCAAGGAGAAGCGCATTCATTTCGAGCACACGCTGGAGGTGTCCTCGGCCGAGGCGCAGCGCGAATGCGTAGTGGCGGGGCTTGGCGTTGCACTGCTGACCCGCCATGCGCTGAGCCTGGAACTTGCCACTGGCACGCTGATTGAGCTGCCAGTGGCCGAATTGCCGCTGTACCGAAGCTGGTGCGTCGTACAGGCACGGGACAAACGTCTGTCGCCGGTGGCTCACGCGTTCCTGTCATTCATTCGGACGGAGCGTACGCAGATCAGCGAGCTGGTCGCGCGCTTTGATGGCCACCTTCCGAAGCGCTAGCGCTCTGCCAGAAGTGAGCGGTGGCGCCATCCAGGTAGCTCGACAGCTCCTGATTCAGGCGGCGTTCTTCTGAATGGCTTTCGATCGCACGCCGGAACGCCATACGGCGCTGGTCTTCCTGCTGACGGCGAGTCTTTGTGGAGGTGCTGTGCTGCTGCGAGTCATCGTAGTGCCGAGGCATATCCTGTCTCCCATTCGTGTGCGGGAGTACAGAGTGGCGGGATGCGGTGACGATCAGACGTCGGAAGCGTTACAGGTTGGTGAAGGTTTCGGCGCTACGCGAGTTCAGATCAATCTTCAGACGATTTGATCGACTTCGGCGACAACCGCAGGCTGCGCAAGCTGCGCTTCACGCTCTTCAGGTGATTGACCAGGCTCGGACCGCGCGCCATCGCAACGCCCATCGCCAGGACATCAATGACCACCAGATGCGCAATACGCGAGGTCAGCGGCGTATAGATTTCGGTGTCTTCGTGCACGTCGATCGCGAGATTGACCGTGGACAGCTCGGCCAGTGGCGTCTGACTCGGGCACAGGGTGATCAGGTTGGCGCCGCTTTCGCGCACCAGATTGGCGGTGATCAGCAGGTCCTTTGAGCGACCGGACTGGGAAATACACACCGCGACGTCCGTAGGCTTGAGCGTCACAGCCGACATCGCCTGCATGTGCGGATCGGAGTAGGACGCTGCCGTCAGCAATAGTCGGAAGAATTTGTGCTGGGCGTCAGCCGCCACCGCACCCGATGCGCCAAAACCGTAGAACTCGACACGATGCGCCGCCGCCATGACCGTCACCGCTGCCTGCAAGGCATGGGGGTCGAGCTTTTCGCGCACTTCTATCAGCGTGTGCAGCGTGGTGTCGAAAATCTTCAGGCTGTAATCGGCGACGGAATCGTCTTCGTGGATGGCGAACTGGCCGAAACTCGCGCCAGCGGCAAGGCTTTGCGCCAGTTTGAGTTTCAGGTCCTGAAAGCCGGTGCAGCCAATGGCGCGACAGAAACGCACGATGGTCGGCTCGCTGATACCGACCGCATGGGCGAGATCGGCCATGGAGCTGTGCATCACGGCCGCCGGATCGAGCAGCACGTGATCGGCTACTTTCAGCTCCGACTTGCGCAAGAGATGGCGTGACTGGGCGATGTGCTGCAACAGATTCAAAGGACAGGACTCAAGTGAAGGATGGGCCGGGCTGTAGCTTTCTTGTAGTTATACTACATGACCTGCAAACCGCACAGTTAAACGATCTCGCCGTGGTCAACCGATCGTTGTTGAAGCTCAGGTCGCTTTGTAGTGTAGGGCTTTTCGCACAGGACTCCAGGCTTCGGTCAGCCGACTGCGCAGGATGCCGCCCATAACGCTGGCCTCCACTGGCCGACTGATCAAATAGCCTTGCACCTCGTCGCAACCGTGAGACCTGAGAAACTCCAACTGTTCGCAATCTTCCACGCCTTCGGCCACCACCTTGAGGTCAAGACTGTGGGCCATCGCGATGATCGCTCGGGTAATCGCAGCGTCTTCTGCGCATTCATTCAGACCACGAATAAAGGCCTGGTCGATCTTCACGCAGTGCACCGGAAAACGTTTCAGGTAGCTCAACGATGAGTAGCCGGTGCCGAAGTCGTCGATGGCCAGTTTTACGCCGAGTGCGCGCAGTTGCTGAAACGTGGTGATGATGTGCTCGACGCTTTCCAGCAGTTGACTCTCTGTGAGCTCAAGCTCCAGGTATTCGGGCTTGAGCCCGGTCTCTTCGAGCACTTGCCGAACGAGGCTGACCAGCTTGCCCTGACGCATCTGATGCACAGAGAGATTGACTGACACCCTGATAGGAGCGAGCCCCTCCCGCTGCCATTCGCAGGCCTGATGACAGGCTTTGCGCAGTACGAACTCGCCGATGTTGGCGATCAGGCCGGTCTCCTCTGCCAACCCGATAAACTCGCCGGGCGAAATCAGACCGCGCTCGGGATGACGCCAGCGCACCAGCGCTTCCGCCGAATTCAGGCGACCACTTTCCAGCTCCAGCTTCGGCTGATAGAAAACCTCCAGCTGCCCTTCTGCAATCGCGCGACGCAGCTGGATTTCCAGCTGCAAACGACCCGGCGTGCCCGCCTCAAGGCTTTCGGTAAAGAACTGAAAATTGTCGCCGCCCAGGTGTTTGGCGTGTTGCATGGCCATATTTGCCTGGCTGACCAACGCGGCGATGTCCCGTGCAGAACCCGGCAGCAACGCGATGCCGATGGAGGCGCTGACCACCAACTCATGGCCGCAAACTGATATCGGCGAGCGCAGTTTTGCCAGCAGGCGCGTCGTGATCCGCGCCAGTGTGGTCAGGTTGCCGTGGCTGTCGAACAGCACGGCAAACTCGTCCGCCGACAAACGCGCGACGGTGTCGGCATCGGTCACATGGGCGTTGAGCCTGCGCGCGACAAGGCGAAGCAACTGGTCAGCGGTATCGTGACCCAGGCTGTCATTGAGCAATTTGAAGCGATCAAGGTTGATGTGCAGCAAAGCCAGCGTGCGCCCGCCATGACGCGCACGCTGATTGGCGTCACGCAGCCGCTCATTGAACAGCGCGCGATTGGCGAGGCCGGTCAGCTCATCGTAATGGGTCAGATAACGCGTACGTTCTTCGTACTGGCGGGTCAGTTCGCGGTTGAGCTCGTCGCTTTCGGCCTGGGCCTGTTGAAGGTGCTCGATGAGCGCCACGTTCTGAAATCGCCGGATAAGACCCCGCTCGATCAAACGGTTGACCTGCGCAGCCACCACGATAAGCGCCAGCAGGAGAATCAGTCCGAGCCAGCCCCAACCATGGCATTGGGGGTCGCCGGTCCAGAACAGATAGAGAATGGGCGGCAGCAGACACGGCAGCGTGAACGTGAGAAACGCCGGAATGCTTACCGCGTAGGCCACACTGGCAGACAGCGTCGCAGCGCCGATCAGGCCGAATACCCACGCCTGCTGGGCCAGGCTTTGCGCCGGCATCAACACCAGCGCGGCGCTGGAAAGGGTGAACCCACTGACGCAGGCGCCGGCCAGAAACATGCGGTTCCAGATCGGCTGCGATCGACGATCGAGTGATGCTGACCTGAACGCTGCGACTTGCAGCACGCGCAGACACACCAGCGCTGACAGCCAGCCCAGCCAGACGCCCACCAGCACGTAACGCTCGGGACTCCAGAGCAGCCACGCGCAGAGCAAACCATTGATGAACATGAACAGGGTCGGCAGCAGCGATCCCTGATAAAGAAGGCGGGTGCGCTCGGCGGCAAGCTGGGTCGCGAACTGCTTGCAGATGACACGACGTGTCGCCACGGAGTCTGCCGGGGCTTCGGAACTGAAGGTCATGGCGTTTCTTATAATTGGGGGCCTTGAACGTTCGCGGAGGATACACAAGGGATCGTCGAGACCAAACAGTCATCAATTAAAATCTACAGACGGCAAAAATGGGACCGGCAACATCACGACCGGCCAGCGTTAGGGTTTGCCCATGCCCTCACGGCACCCTAGAATGCCCCGATGCGCGATGACCTCTCCCTTCTGCTTAACTCCCTCAACGATGCCCAACGCCAGGCCGTAGCTGCCTCCGTGGGTCGTCAGTTGGTCCTGGCCGGCGCTGGTTCCGGCAAAACCCGTGTGCTGGTGCACCGTATCGCCTGGTTGATCCAGGTCGAGAACGCCTCGCCGCACTCGATCCTGTCGGTGACGTTCACCAACAAGGCCGCCGCCGAGATGCGCCATCGCATCGAGCAGCTGATGGGTATCAACCCGGCCGGCATGTGGGTGGGCACTTTCCACGGCCTGGCGCACCGCCTGCTGCGGGCGCACTGGCAGGAAGCGGGTCTTAATCAGAGCTTCCAGATCCTCGACAGCGATGACCAGCAGCGACTGGTCAAGCGCGTCATGCGCGAGCTGAATCTGGATGAGCAGCGGTGGCCGGCACGGCAGGCGCAGTGGTTCATCAATGGCCAGAAGGACGAAGGGCTGCGCCCCAAGCACATCCAGGCCTCGGGCGATCTGTTTCTGACGACCATGAAGTCGGTCTACGAGGCATACGAGGCGGCGTGTCAGCGCGCCGGCGTCATCGACTTCTCCGAGTTGCTGCTTCGCGCGCTGGACCTGTGGCGCGACAACCCGAGCCTGCTTGCGCACTATCAGCGTCGTTTCCGTCACGTGCTGGTAGACGAATTCCAGGACACCAACGCCGTTCAGTACGCCTGGTTGCGTCTGCTCGCCCAGGGTGGCGACAGCCTGATGGTGGTCGGCGACGACGATCAGTCCATTTACGGCTGGCGCGGCGCGAAGATCGAGAATATTCATCAGTATTCCGAAGATTTCCCTGACACCGAGACCATTCGCCTGGAGCAGAACTACCGCTCCACCGCGAGCATCCTCAAGGCCGCCAACGGCTTGATCGTCAACAACACCGGGCGTCTGGGCAAAGAACTGTGGACGGACGTCGGCGATGGCGAGCTGATCAATCTGTATGCCGCGTTCAACGAACACGACGAAGCGCGCTACGTGGTCGAGACCATTGAGAGCGCGATCAAGACCGGACTAGCGCGCAGCGACATCGCCATTCTGTACCGTTCAAACGCCCAATCGCGGGTCCTCGAAGAGGCCTTGCTGCGCGAGCGCATCCCGTACCGTATCTACGGCGGCCAGCGATTCTTCGAGCGCGCCGAAATCAAGAACGCCATGGCGTATATGCGCCTGCTGGACGGGCGCGGTAACGATTCGGCGCTGGAGCGGGTCATCAACGTCCCGCCGCGCGGCATTGGCGAGAAAACCGTCGAAGCGATTCGCGAGCATGCGCGCCATGCCGACGTGTCGATGTGGGAGGCCATGCGCCTGCTGGTCGTCAACAAAGGCTTGGCCGGTCGTGCGGCTAGCGCGTTAGGCGCGTTCATCGAACTGATCGAAAACCTTGCCGCCAAGGCCGCGGACATGCCGCTGCACCTGATGACCCAAACGGTCATCGAGCAGTCCGGCCTGATCACGTACCACAAGGAAGAGAAAGGCGAGAAAGGCCAGGCCCGAGTGGAAAACCTTGAGGAACTGGTCAGCGCCGCGCGCGCCTTCGAGAACAGCGACGAGGAGGAAGACCTGACGCCCCTGGCTGCATTCCTCGGCCATGCCTCCCTGGAGGCCGGCGACACCCAGGCGGATGAGCACGAAGACAGCATTCAGCTCATGACGCTGCACAGCGCCAAGGGTTTGGAGTTCCCGTACGTGTTCCTGGTGGGCATGGAAGAAGGCCTGTTTCCGCACAAGATGAGCCTGGAAGAGCCGGGCCGTCTGGAAGAAGAGCGCCGTCTGGCATACGTGGGCATCACCCGCGCCATGCAGCATCTGGTGATGACCTACGCAGAAACCCGACGCCTGTACGGAAGCGAAACCTACAACAAGGTCTCGCGCTTCGTACGGGAGGTCCCGCCTAATCTGATTCAGGAAGTGCGGCTGTCTAACAGCGTGACCCGTCCGTTCGGCGGCTCCAAAACCATGGCACCGAGTCGTCTGTTCGACGGCGAAGCCATTCCGCAGAGCCAGTTCTCCCTGGGTCAGCACGTGCAGCACGCGGTGTTTGGCGAAGGCGTGATCCTCAACTTCGAGGGTTCAGGCGCTCAGGCGCGGGTGCAGGTGAATTTTTCGGAAGGCAGCAAGTGGCTGATGCTGGGGTACGCGAAGCTCGAGCCGGTGTGAGCGGTAACTGAGGATGCGTTGATGCACCCCTTGCATTCCCACATCCACCCCCCATCTTTCCTACAGAACTTTCTTCACCTGCCTACAACCCAAATAGGACAGGCAGGTGAATATTCACGCAAAAGCCGGAAACATATGGCCGCTGGTCATCCCCATTTGTCCTGTGCAACATGGCGCGCGTGCAATCCACAAACGGGAATTCCCTTATGCAACGTTTTCTTAGCATCGCTTTGGCACTGATGATCGGGCTCACCATGAGCCTCGACGTCAATGCTGCGCGTTTCGGTGGTGGCAAGAGCATGGGCTCGGCGCCAAGTCACCAGGCGCGTCAAACAGCTCCTTCCGCTCCTGCCGCTGCACCTAACGCCGCCGGCCGTCCTGCGCCTGCTGCGGGCGGTGCTTCCAAATGGCTGGGCCCATTGGCCGGTCTCGCCGCCGGTGGTCTTCTGGCCTCCATGTTCATGGGCGGTGGCTTCGAAGGCATGCAGTTCTTCGACATCCTGATCATGGCGATCATCGCCTTCGTGATCTTCCGCTTCATCGCGGCGCGTCGACGCAAACAGCAGCCACAGATGGCTCCCGCTGGTGCTCCTTATCAGCGTGAAACCTTCGAGCAACCACAACCGGCACAGAATTCGATCTTCGGCGGTTCCGCTCCAGCAGCGGCAGCCCGTCCGGTGATCAACGCGCCAGCCTGGTTCAACGAAGAACGCTTTATTGAAGCGGCCCGCAGCCACTTCCAGTCGCTGCAACAGCATTGGGACGCGAACGAGATGGACAAGATCTCCGAGTTCGTGACCCCGCAAATGCTGCAGTTCCTGAAAAAAGAACGTGCCGATCTGGGCGACGGTTTCCAGTCCACCTTCATCGACAACCTCACCGTGCAACTTGACGGTCTGGATGATCGCGCCGACAAGACCATCGCCACGCTGACGTTTAGCGGTGTGTCGAAAACGTCGCGCTTCGATCAGGGCGAAGTGTTCAGCGAGAGCTGGAACATGGAACGCGCTCAGGGCGACAACCAGCCTTGGCTGGTGGCAGGTATCCGCCAGAACGGCTAATACCGCTGAGCTGCTGCAACTGAACCCCGGACTTGTTCCGGGGTTCTGCTTTTTATAGAAGCCAAGTTAATTTGGCGATGCCTTTGAGCTACTGTATAACCCGCGCAAATCGTTAGAGGATCCACGTCGTGGAAGAAGTCATCGAACAACTCCGTGAAGCCAATGAACCGGTCCCTGTCCCGCTTGAGCTGCCTGATGAAGATCAGTTGGTCGAGGTTGAAGAGCAGCTGTTCATCAATATCCCCTTCGTCTTCAAGGAGTTCTTGCTGACCGTCAGCGACGTGGTCTACGGCAGTCTTGAGCCTGTCACCGTCACTGACCCGGTCTCCCATACGTATTTGCCGGAAGTGGCAGCGACCGCCTGGGATATCGGCGTACCCCGCGAGCTGATCCCGATCTGCCAGGACGGCGAGGATTACTACTGCGTTGAAGAAGACGGCACTGTGGTGCTGTGGTCTGGCGAAGAAGAACTCGTCACCGAAGAAAGCTGGGAATCCGTCTGGCACTGGGCGCGGGACGTCTGGCTGGAAAGCTGAGAAGCACAACCGCTCCCCTGAATCAGCGTTGAGGCAAGCACCTCAACGCTGATTTACAACTCAGGGCTCAGGATGATTGCCCAAGGTTTCGAGCAACGCGATCTGCATGCGCGTATGCACCCGGATGAACCAGCGCCACAGGACGGCAGCCACCACAGCCGCCACAACGACAATGAGCATTAGCCATTCGCGCGTTGGCAGCATGCTGGATGACAGCAATGCGATGAGCAGAAAAATCACCAGCAAAGACAGCAGCGGGATCACTTCGGCAATCACCCGACGGACGCGCGCTGTGTGCCTGCCCGCCATCTCCGGCTTCACGCTCATCTCTGCCAGCAGCATCGACAGCGCCTTTAACTTGCGATAAGCCGCGATCAGAAACGGCAGTGAAAGCAGCAACGACGCACCCCAGATCCAGGCTTTTTGCTGCCCGAGATCGCTGACCCAGTCGCTGAAATACACGCCAATCCGCTCCGCAAAGAATGCTCCTGTAAAGAAGATGGCGATGACCAATGCCAGATTGATTCCGACTTGCAGCAGAATCTTCCGGATCATCGCTGCCAGCACTGCGCCCTGCCCCTGGGGCTGAATGCTGCGCAGCCACTCCCCGTACATTCCAAACACACGCGCCATGCGTGCAGGAACAATGGCGCCCAGCGTGTGGGACAGAGGGTCTGCTGCGCGGATGAGATAAGGGGTCAAGAGCGTCGTGATCGCGGAGACCGCCACGGCGACCGGGTAGAGAAAATCGCTGGTGACCTGCAGCGTCATCCCCAGCGCTGCGATGATGAAGGAGAATTCGCCAATCTGTGACAGCCCCATCCCCACCCGCAGCGAGGTCTTACCGTCGTTGCCAGCGATAAAAGCGCCAAGCCCGCAGGAAATCATCTTGCCCAGCACCGCAGCGACGGTGATCACCGCGATGGGCCAGGCGTAATCGAGCAGAATCTTCGGATCGATCATCAAGCCGATCGCGACGAAGAAGATCGCGCTGAACATGTCACGGATGGGCTCGACCAGGTGCTCGATCTTCGCCAGTTGCCTGGATTCGCCATGATTGCGCCGATGAGAAACGCCCCCAGCACCATGCTGTACTCAAGCTTCACCACCAGCAGGCAAAACCCGAAGCACAAGCCCAGCACGGTGATCAGCAGCATTTCGTTGCTCTCGAACTTCGCCACGTAGGCCAGCAATCGCGGCACGACGAGAATGCCGATGACCAACGCCACGATCATGAACAGCGACAGCTTGCCGACCGTTGAAAACACCTCCCCGGAACTGACCGTGCCGCTCACGGCGATCCCCGATAACAGCGCGATGATGCCAATGCCGAGGATGTCTTCAACGATGAGCACGCCGAAGATCAGCTGGGCGAAGCGCTGGTTTTTCATCTTCAGGTCATTGAGCGCCTTGACGATGATGGTGGTGGACGAGATCGCCAGAATGGCACCGAGGAACAGCGAGTCCATGGTGTTCCAGGCGAAGAACTGGCCGATTTCGTAACCGATCCAGGTCATCAGCATGATTTCGAGAAACGCGGCGATGAACGCCGTCGCACCGACCTTGAACAGTTTGCGCAGGCTGAATTCCAGGCCGAGGCAGAACATCAGAAAGATCACGCCGAGTTCGGCTAGGGTCTTGATGGTGTCCTCGTCGTGAATGAGGCCAAACGGCGGGGTGTGCGGACCGATGATGAAGCCGGCCACGATGTAGCCCAGCACCACCGGTTGCTTGAGCCGATGAAACACCACCGTTACAACGCCAGCCACGAGCATGATCACTGCCAGGTCCTGAATGAAACTGATGGCATGCATGGGCGCTGCTCCTGCTGGCAATCGATGAAATACGCGTATCCGTCTGAAAGAGAGACGACTGCTGTACGAAAACTCGCCAACGAAGCCTGAATATTCTGACTGAGACGCAGGATTTACCCCATCCAAGGGCTTCCGCAGGTTAACACCGCACAAAAGCGGGAGAAGCCAGTGCAATATATGGAAACAGATGGGTACAGGGCGTGACGGCGGAGCGGCCGTTGGCGTCCCGGTATCGATGGTTTTGTCGCCAATCTGCATTCGAGCACCCGAGCAAGGTGCCTTCTGACCCTTTTAGACCGTGAGCAACGCTATGGAACCCGGAAACGCCCAGCTGTCGATGACTGTATTGATGACCCCGGACATGGCCAACTTCTCCGGCAACGTGCACGGCGGGACGCTGCTGAAGTATCTCGACGAAGTGGCTTACGCGTGCGCCAGCCGTTACGCAGGGCGCTATGTGGTGACGCTGTCGGTGGATCAGGTGATTTTCCGTGAGCCGATTCACGTCGGCGAGCTGGTCACGTTCCTGGCGTCGGTCAACTACACCGGCAATACGTCCATGGAAGTGGGCATCAAGGTGGTGACCGAAAACATCCGCGAGCGCTCGGTTCGTCACACCAACAGCTGCTTCTTCACCATGGTGGCGGTGGATGACCAGCGCAAACCTGCCAGCGTACCGCCGCTGACACCGGCCAACAGCGAAGACAAGCGCCGTTACGTGCAGGCACAACAACGCCGCCAGATCCGTCAGGAGCTGGAGAAGCGTTATCGTGAAATCAAGGATGAGCCGGTTTAAGCAAGCACCGGTTTGGCTTACAGCCGGACCGCTTCGAACTTGACCCGCGGGTGAGCGATTCGGTCCTGCGCGCGCACCAGCTCCAGCTCGTAGCTGCCGCAGGCCTGGGTCTCCAGCAGCACTTCATGCACCGCTGAAGCCGCGAATTCGAAGGCGCTGCGCAGGTCGTCACCGAGCAGAATCCGGGACAGGAACAGCCCGGACGTCAGGTCGCCGACACCAACTGGCTGTCGAGGGAACGCCAGAAGCGGCCGGCGCAGGTGCCAGGTTTCGTCCTCGGTCACCAGCAGCATTTCAAAGCCATCCGCAGGTTTCTCCGGATAGGCCAGGTGCTTGACGACTACCGCCTTGGGACCTCGGGCCAGCAACGCCCGCGCCATGGCCACGCAGTCAAGCAACGATTCGGGTTTGCGGCCGGAGAAGCTGTCCAGCTCCAGCTGATTCGGGCAAAGGAAGTCGGCGACTGCAGCGGCTTCGTCCAGCAGGAAATCGCTCACTTCCTGCGGCACGATGCAGCCCTTCTCCGGGTGCCCCATCACCGGATCACACAAATACAGCGCGCGTGGATTGGCGCGTTTGATCTGCGCAACGGCGCTCAGAATCGCGCGTCCCTGCGCTGCGCTCCCCAGATAACCCGACAGCACCGCATCGCAATTGCCCAGCTCGCCTATCGCCGCAATCCCCTCGACCAACGCCGGAATCTGCTGCGGCGCCAGGACTTCCCCCGCCCAGTGGCCATACTGAGTGTGGTTGGAGAACTGAACGGTATTAAGCGGCCAGACATTGATGCCGATACGCTGCATAGGGAACACGGCTGCGCTGTTGCCGGCGTGACCAAACACGACATGCGACTGGATGGCGAGTAGATGGGGCGTACGTTTCATGGCAGGTTCCTGAGACCGGGAAGGCACAGTAGTGGCGATGCCGGACGAAGTGAAGCGAAATTAAACTTTAGGGCTATGGCTGTCTGTCACCCGACGCAGTTAAGCTGCAAGCCTTCTGTTGGAGTTCCTTTTCCATGCTGACCCTGGGCAACATTTTCGTCCTCATGCTGCTGGCGACTGCCGGCGCCTGGCTGTGGCACGCCCATGGCCTGCGTGAACGGGCGCTCGAACGCGTCAAACAGCACTGCGCCAAACTTGATCTTGAGTTGCTCGACGGCAACGTGGCGCTGAAGCGACTCGCGTTCAAGCGCGACAATGAGGGTCGCAAGCGACTGGCGCGGGTGTATAACTTCGAGTTCACGGTCACCGGTGAGCACCGGCATCCCGGCACGATCACCATGTTCGGTGCCCACGCGGCGCAGATCGAGCTGGCGCCCTACCCGTTCGAGATCAAAGACCCGAAACCGACCGCCGAGATCATTCAGCTGAGCCAATGGCGTCAAGAACACAACAAGTGGAAGCAGTGATCCTCTGTGGATAACTCGTTTCAGAGCAGACAGGCCGCCAGCGCTGTCTGCAAAGCGGCCTCGTCCTGAGGACCATCGAAGATCAGCTCGAGGCGAGAGTCCTTGCGCCACTCACTCGACGCCCATTCCAGCACACTCCCGTTCACCGCATTGCCTGAGATCCACCCCTTTTCGCTGTGGATAACCAGCTTGGCACGCCGCCAGTTCAAGGTTTGCAGCCAGGACTGGACTTTCGCCGCATCAAATACTCGCTCAGGGTGCCAGCGCCAGCCGATGCTCCAGCCCTCCGCCTGCTGCTGACTGAGGCATACCGGCGTGGCTGGATCCGCCCACGTTGCGGGGAGTTGCGGCAATGATTGGGGGATGGCCGGATTGGCCGAGCCAGCGTGAGCGTTGACCTCAACGCCAGGCAACGAATCCAGAGACAATACGCCGTGGTCGGTCCAGTACAGCCTGCGAGAAGGCAGCGCATCGGCGATCGCCTTTCGCGTTATGGCGTCCAGCCCTTCAGACTTGTTCAGCACCAAAAAACCCACATGGGCCAAGGCTTCTCGTTGCGTCTCAGGCAGCACTTTGCCGTGGGCGAGTGCCTGGGCGTCGAGCACCATGACACTGGGCTGGACCGACAGCACCCCGACCCAGGGCGCCTCGTGTAATTGCTTGATCAACTGAACCGGATGCCCCAGCCCGGAGGGCTCGATGAGCAAGCGGTCCGGCCTGGCCTTTCGCAAGAGCCGGCCGAGGCCAATCTGAAAAGGCGCGCCATTGACGCAGCACAGGCAGCCACCAGCCACTTCGCCAAGTGCGATACCATCATCGCCGGTCGTCAGCAGCGCAGCATCCAGGCCGATCTGGCCGAACTCATTGATCAGCACAGCCCAGCGCTCGCCCGCCGGTTTCTGCTTCAAAAGATGCCTGATCAGACTCGTCTTGCCAGCACCTAAAGGGCCCGCAATGACATGAGTGGGGATGTTCTGCAGCATGTCGGCCATTTTGAGATCGCTCCTGAATGAGCGCTGACGGAGGTAAATGATGCGAGCAATCTGGCTGCCTATGGGGCTGGCATGGGCGCTGATGGCAATGACGTCGACGCAGGTCCGCGCTGAGTCGTGCGTGGTGCACAGCCAAGGCGAGCGAGTGGACGTCAAAGTCTGTCAGGAAAATCTGAACATCCCGCCAGACCTGTTCCACGACGGATTCTGCAAACCTCAGCTCAAGGATCAGAAAACCGAGGTCACGTACTCGGAGCAGTGCCCTGCCGGGTCATTTGGCCAGTGCAGCAACGCGCAGGTGGCCAATATGCCTTATCGGCAGAACATTCACTATTACGGCGTTGCCAGCGACGCCGCGTTTCTCAAACCGTTCTGCGAGCAGCAGAGCAAGGGCATCTGGAAAACGCAGTGAGTCAGACGGGTGCTACGCCGCGTCGCCATACCAGTCGCCAAACGGATCAGGCATCGAGCGCCAGTCCGCAACGCCGCCCGCCATCTCGGCGTCAGTCAGCAGGCATTGATCAAGCTCTGCCGCCAGCCGGGCAAAGTCGATGTTCTGACCGATGAACACCAGTTCCTGACGGCAGTCGCCGGTCTCGGCTTCCCAGCTGCGCATGATCACCTGCGTGCTTTCGTCGTCCTGCGGCCACTGCGCTTTGGGCACGAAGCGCCACCAACGACCGGCGAAACCGTGACGCATCAAGCCGCCGGCCTGGGACCAACTGCCGGCGTCCTCGTGCTTGCTGGCGAGCCAGAAAAAGCCCTTCGAGCGCAGCAGTCGGCCGTTTTCCCACGGCGCATTCAGGAAGTCGAAAAATCGCTGTGGATGAAACGGCCGACGCGCCCGATAAGCCGTGGACGCGATGCCATATTCTTCGGTCTCTGGCATGTGCTCGCCGCGCAACTCCTTGAGCCAGCCCGGTGCCTGAGCCGCACGTTCGAAGTCGAAACGGTTCGCGTCCAGAATCTTGCTGAGGGGCACGGCGCCCATGACCATCGGCAGAATCTCTGCCTGGCTGTTGAGCCGCCGCAAAATTGCCATCAGCTCTCGCCGGTCGGTTGAGCTGATCAGGTCGATCTTGCTGATCAGGATCACGTCGGCGAACTCGACCTGCTCAATCAGCAGATCAGTGATCGCGCGCTCGTCCTCCTCGCCCAGGGTCTCTCCGCGCGAGGCCAGACTCTCTGCAGCGTTGAAGTCCTGCAGAAAATTAAGGCCATCGACAACCGTCACCATGGTATCGAGGCGGGCGACATCGGCCAGGCTCCGGCCCAGCTCATCGCGAAAGGTAAAGGTCTCCGCTACGGGAAGCGGCTCGGAAATGCCCGTGGATTCGATCAGCAGGTAGTCGAACCGGCCTTCATGGGCCAGCCGGCTGACCTCTTCCAGCAAGTCTTCGCGCAGGGTGCAGCAAATGCAGCCGTTGCTCATCTCCACCAGTTTTTCTTCCGCCCGATTGAGGCTGACGTCCCGCTGAACTTCGCTGCCGTCGATGTTGATCTCGCTCATGTCGTTGACGATCACGGCGACGCGCAGATTGTCGCGATTGCGCAGGATGTGGTTCAGCAGCGTGCTTTTACCAGCGCCAAGGAAGCCGGAGAGAACGGTAACGGGAAGGCGGTTCATGAAGGTTTCACCAGAGTACGGATGATATCGCTTTTTACGTTATAGTATAACGATACGCACACGCTAATCTTTTTTGAGGCCGCTTCATGACTCGGTTGTTTTGGCTTTTGTCAGGGTGCTTACTGGCGTTGAGCACGCAGGCGATCGCCATGCCGCCCTCGCCCAGGCTGGACAAGGCGCTATGCACACGCAGCGCGACGCTGTTGGCCTGCATCGATGCCGGCCACAACACGTACAGCGTGGCGGTCGCAGGGAACACGATGTTTGTGCGCGGCGTTGAAAGCGTGGGCAATCGCCGCTGGGCGCAGACCAACAGCCGATACGGTTCGCTGACGTTTTTTACCGGGCTCGCATCGGACGGCGAGACGTGGGTGGGTTACATCCAGAAAGTGGGCTGGACGACGATCAGTCGGGTGTCGAGCTCAAATGGAAGCCGTTCCAAGATCACCTGCGACCGGGTGATGGGTTGTCGGTAAGCTGACCCCTGCAGGCATCAGGGAAGATTTCGTCGTCCATACGCCGTGCTGGCTCCCTGGCAAACACTGTCCATGTGGAAGTGAGCTTGCTCACGAAGACGGTGTTCCAGGCGCTATATATGCAGCGGATGTCGACCTGTTCTCGAGCAAGCTCGCTCCCACAATGGGCGTTTAGGCAGGTGCATCTGCAGTGGTGTCACGCTTGATGAGAGCGAACTTGCACATCCTGCGTTACGACTGAGTCCGTCAGACGACCGCCTCATTCGCCTTTTGCTCTTGCCGCCAGGCCACGTACGAGCCTGCCGGCGGATTGCGCTCGAAGTAGCGCTTCATGCCGTCAAACAAACCATCGGCCACGGCCTGCTGATGGCGCGCAGTGACAAGGCGCTGACTGTCGCGGCTGTTGGAGATAAAGCCGGTCTCGACCAGAATCGACGGCACATCGGGTGATTTCAGTACCGCAAACCCGGCCTGTTCCACGCGCTTCTGGTGCAGCGTCGTGATCCCTTCCAGGCTACCCAGTACGGTGTGACCCAAATCCAGACTCGCGGCGATCGTGGCGTTCATCGACATGTCGAGAATCACGCCGGCCAGCATCGGGTCCTTGTCTTTCAGGTTCAACAGGCTGGTCGCGCCGATCAGGTCGGCGCCGTTTTCACGCTGGGCCATGAAGCGCGCCGTGGCAGATGTCGCGCCGTTCTCCGACAAGGCAAACACCGACGCGCCGGAAGCCGTCAACCGAGGGGCTGCGTCGGCGTGGACCGAGATGAACATGTCAGCGTTGTATTTGCGTGCGACGTCGACGCGCTTGCGCAGCGGAACGAAGAAGTCGTCATTGCGGACCAGGCGCACATCAAAGCCCTTTTCTCGCTTCAAGCGTTTGGCGAGCAACTGCGCGATGGACAGCACGACGTCTTTCTCGCGCTCACCCTTCGAGCCAACGGCGCCCGGGTCCTTGCCACCGTGCCCGGCGTCGACGACCACCATGATGTCGCGCTTGGATCGATCTCTCCCTGCTGTCTGCACGGGTGGCTCTTTCGCCAATGGCGCAGCGGCGGCCAACTGCACCGGAGGACGAGAAAGCACGTCATGGCCCAGATCCAGCACTAGCCGGTTGCCTTGGGCACCTTCGGGACCCAGCAGGAAACTGTTGAGCTGCACGGGCGATGCGAGGTCAAGGACGATGCGCGTATCACTCTGACCGAAGTGGCCGGAGCGGATGGATTTGATCGGCGTGTTTTCGAGCGCCAGCTGACTGAAGTTGCCTTCAAGCCGCGCGCCGCTGAAATCGATGATGATCCGTTCAGGCGCGCTGAGCGTGAAGGTCTTGTATTGAACCGGGCCACTGAGATCAAACACGAGCCGCAGCTTGCTGTCAGTACGCCACAGGCGGGCGTTTCGGATCTGCGTCGCATTGACTGAGAATGGCAGCGCAAAGGCGGCGCTGGCCAAAAGCATGTTAAGCAGCATTTGACGTCGGTGCATGGCACGTTCCGAAGGCGAAGAGCATCCCGGCTCAGAGATGGAGGACATGGTTACAATATAACAGCCGGAATATCGGGCGAAGATGAAGCTTTTTATAAGATCGGCGGGATTTTAGTGAGGCTTCTCAACACCTAAGGCGAAAAAGCTCATGTGAAACAACAAGATGTTCCACGTGGAACACGACCCTCTGTCAGTACAGACAAAAACGCCCTGAAAAGTCAGGGCGCTTAGTAAGCAGAGAGAATCAGGTCCTTGGTTTTACAGTGCCGCATTGCTGACCGAGCCATACAGCGCGCGTGTCCATGCTGCCGTTCTGCTGCTGGCCTGTGGCGTTGAACGAGCCAATGACGTGGGTGTTGAACTCGCGGTCACTGAGGAACTGTGCAGTCCCAGTGCCTTGAGCGCGAGGGCAACTGAATTTAAATTTCCAGGTGGCGCCGGTGCGTTCGGTTATCTGCTGGGTGCAGCCAGACTTCGGATCTGTCAGCGGAATCTGCTCATTCTTGACCTGCTCTTGGGTCAGGCAAATACGAACGCCCTTCCCGCCCAGAGTAACGCCTTGTTTTTCCAGCATTTGTTCCATGGCTGCGCGCTGCTGCGGCGCCATCATTTGCAATTGCGACAGCATCACTTGCAGGTCCGGCATCTGTTGGCCATCTACCTGCATGTTGCTGGAGCTCAGTTCCCACAGTCCGGGCTGCAGAACCTGCGCCTGGGCGAAGGGCGCAGTCATACAAACCATCAACGCCAGTACGCGCTTTTTCATGAATCGGGTTTCCTTTAATGACTCTTGGGCATCTTGGTGCGGCCTGCACGCAGGCCACTGAACGATGACGTTTAGACGGTGGATCGGGCAGCCAGTTGCAGCCTCAATAAAATAGCGACAATCCCGGCGCCTTGTGGTCTGTTAGACACCAATAAGCTTATGGCACAAGGTTGCGCATGGATTACCACAGCCCGTATTTCTTTGGCTATTTGCTCGGTTTCACTCACCTGCTGGGCATTGTCGCAGCTATCCACGCCTTACTCACGGTGCGTACAGCTCAGGGCTCAATCGCTTGGGCGATGCCTCTCATCTTCATCCCTTATGTCGCACTGATTCCGTATCTGGTTTTCGGCAGGAGTACGTTTGATGCCTACATCAAGGCGCGGCGTCAGGCGAACACCGAAATGCGCGTGGCGATCGCCGACTTCAACTGGAAGCCATGGATTGAAGAGGCGGTAGCGGCGCGGCGCTCGGACGCTTATCGCTCCCTGCGCGCGATGCCGAAGCTGGGACGCATGCCGTGCCTGGCGAACAACGAAGTGAAGCTGTTGATCAACGGCGATGAAACATTCGACGCGATATTCAAGGCCATCAAAAGCGCCCGGCAAGTGGTGTTCGTACAGTTTTTCATCATTCACGACGATGATCTCGGTCGACGCCTGCAAGGGTTGTTGCTGGAGAAGGCCGCTGAAGGCGTGGCGATTCATGTGCTTTACGACCGCATTGGCAGCCATGCGCTGCCGGCGCGTTATATCGAGAAGCTCCGCGATGGCGGCGTGCAGATCAAGGCCTTTGCCACACGTGGCGGCTGGCTGACACGCTTCCAGATCAACTTCCGTAACCACCGCAAGATCGTCGTGGTGGATGGCATCAAAGGCTTCGTTGGCGGCCACAACGTGGGCGATGAGTACCTCGGCCTCAAGCCGCCGCTGGCGCCATGGCGCGATACCCATGTGAGCGTCGTCGGACCTGTCGTGGCGTGTCTGCAGGAATCGTTCGCCGAGGACTGGTTCTGGGCGACCCGGGAGATACCGCCGCTGATCCTGCCGGACAGTTACCCCGAAGACGGCGTGCTGTGCCAATTACTCGCCAGCGGCCCTGCTGATGCGCAGGAAACCTGCTCGTTGTTCTTCGTCGAAGCCATTCACGCGGCGACCGAACGGGTCTGGATCACAACCCCGTATTTCATTCCCGATGAGCCTGTCTCCGCAGCGCTGCGATTGGCGGTGCTACGCGGCGTGGATGTTCGCTTGCTGCTGCCGTCCCGTCCTGACCACTACACGGTGTACGCCGCCTCCAGTTTGTTTGCCTTTGAAGCCGTGCGCGCAGGCGTTCGCATCTTTCGCTACAAGCCCGGATTTCTGCACCAGAAGGTGGTGCTGGTGGACAACGCGATCTCGGCGATCGGCAGCGCCAACCTGGACAATCGTTCGTTCCGGCTCAACTTCGAACTCATGCTGCTGACCGTGGATGAAGACTTCGCTCGGGAGGTGGAAAACATGCTGATCGACGACTTCGCCCTCTCCCACGAGATCTCCAGCGAAGAGAGCAAAGAGACACATCACTTGCAGCAGCTGGGGATGCGGGTTGCTAGGCTGATTTCGCCGATTCTGTGAGTGGTATTGAAGGCCTGTGGAAGTCAGCTGACTCCCACAGGCTTGGGGCACTCACCGGTACAAATCATCCCGCGTCAGCGGCAAATGATGGCTGCCGTCTGCATACGGCTTCACCGCCAATATCTGGTGCAGGTTGATCCAGCCCTTGGAAAACGCATAGGCACAGCCGGCCAGATACAACCGAAAGATCCTTAGCGCCTGCTCCGGCACCATAGCCGCGGCGACGTCGAGTTTCTCTTCCAGACGGGCGCTCCAGTGTTCGAGCGTCTTGGCGTAGTGCAGGCGCAGACTTTCCACATCGACCACTTCCAGACCCGCCTCGCTGATGAACCCGGTGATCATCGACAGGTGCGGCAGTTCACCATTGGGAAACACATAGCGATCAATAAAGTCACCCGCGCCGCGCCCGACAGGACGCCCGTCGGTGTGCTTGGCGGTAATGCCGTGGTTCATCACCAGACCGCCCTCCTTCACTGCGTCGAACAGGCATTTTGCGTAAAGCTCGAGATTGGCGTGGCCGACATGCTCGAACATGCCGACGCTGACGACCTTGTCGAAGCGGCCGTCCTTGGGCAGATCCCGGTAATCGAGCAGCTGCAATTCGACACGATCCTGCAGACCGTCTGCGCGCACCCGCTCCCGGGCCAGCGCCAATTGCTCGCGGCTCAACGTGATGCCGAACACCTTGACGCCGTATTCACTCGCGGCAAAGCGGGAAAGCCCTCCCCAGCCACAGCCGACATCGAGCAGGTATTCCCCGGGTTTAAGGCGCAGCTTGCGGCACAGGTGGTGAAACTTGTCCTGTTGGGCCTGATCGAGCGTCTCGTTGCCGGTCTTGAAATACGCGCAGGAGTAGACCATCTCCCGGTCCAGCCACAGGCGATAGAAGTCATTGGAGAGGTCGTAGTGGTAGGAGATCGACGCAGCATCGGTGGCCTTGTCGTGCTCGGTGCGCACAGGGAGATTGTCGTCGTCCTCATCCACCAGTGCCTTGGTCAGCTCGTCGCACACCCGGACCACTTCGCTGATCGAGCCTTCCAGCTCAAGCCGGCCTTCAACGAAGGCGCTGCCAAGGAGGCCAAGACTAGGGTGGGTGAAATCGGAAACGAGGGACGGGTCCTTGACCACGATCGTGACGCGGGGATCACTGCCCAAATCAAGCTCGTTGCCGTCCCAGAGCTTGAGACGCAACGGCAGATGAAGGTTCTGTAACGCCGGTGGAAGTTGCGCGAGCATATGAAATCCCCCTGATCCAGCTACATGGAAAAGGGTAGTCCATAACCGGCTCCAGATCAGGAGCCGTCAGGCGATTGGCTGGTTTGAACGACGACGAACCTACAACGGGTACGACGCTGTGCCCCCAGAATTCGAGCCAGTGTGTCGCCTGTAAATGGAGCACCCCGAAACGAGACTGGAGTTAATTTGTAACAGAGTTCTTCAAAGCTCAAGCGAATTTTAATACTTAGTGGGAGCCTCTAACCCGGCGCTTTCGGTACAAGCGCCGGGGAATCTGGCTCAGGAGGGATTGTGAAACTTCGCGATGGGCTCGTGAAAACGCAGCAGCCGCCCGGCGTTGCCCAGTACCAGCAGCGTGCTGAGGTTATGCAAGACCGCAGCGATCATGGCGCCTGCCGCGCCCAGCACGCCGAAAGCCGCCATGGCGACAATGGCCAGCGTCCAGCCGAGTCCGATGATCACGTTCACCTGCAAGGTGTGGCGGCACTGGCGGCTCAACCGCACACAGGTGCCCAGGCGGCGCAGGTCACTGCCGATCAAGACGATGTCGGCGGAGGCCAACGCGATGTCCGCCCCGCCCGCCCCCATCGCGACGCCGACAACGCCGGCCTTTAGCGCCAGGGAGTCGTTGATGCCATCGCCGACGACCATCGGGCGAAAGCCTTTTTTGATTTCGCTCATGACCCGATTGAGCTTGTCCTCGGGCAACGCCTGGGCGTGGATATCACTGATGCCGACCTCGTGGCCCAGGCTGTCGGCGACACTCTGGCGATCACCGGTCAGCAGCAACTGCCGGCCCAGGCCCAGCTCGCGCAGCTCACTCAACGCCTGACGAGCCTCGGGCTTGAGGCTGTCCGCCAGCAGCAGCCAGGCCAGAAAGTGCCCGTTTACCGCGAGCCCGGCAATCGGGCCATCGTGGTCGGGAACCGGCGACGTCGCGATGCCCAACTGCGCGAACAGCTCAGGCCGCCCTAACGCCGCTTCACCCCGGGCGGTCTGTGCAACGACGCCCAGCCCCTGGCGCTCCCGAATGTCGTCCAGAGCAAGCAGATGATCCTTGCCGACCAACGTCGCCAGCGCGCGACTGACCGGGTGGCTGCTCGCCGAACCCAGGCTTGCCGCCAGCGCAATGACGTCGTCACCCGCGCCCTCCTCGGCCTGAACCGACTGCAAGCGCAAACTCCCATAAGTCAGTGTGCCGGTCTTGTCGACAACCAGCGAAGTGAGGTCAGCCAGCTCTTCAAGAAAGGCCGAACTGCGGATCAGAATGCCGTGGCGCGCGGCGACTGCAATACCGGCGATGGCGGTCGCCGGCGCCGACAGCACCAACGCGCAGGGACACGCAGCCACCAACACGGCCAGCATGGCCTGGGCGTTATTAGTGATGAACCAGGTCACGGCCGCAATCAGCAGCACCAGCACCATGTAGCTGCCGGCGTACTTTTCCAGCAGTCGGGTGATGGGCGGTTTGGAGCGTTCGGCGCTTTGCATCAGCGCGATGACTTTGCCCAGGGTCGACTCGTTGCCGATACGCGTCACTTCGATACGCAGCAGACCGTCGAGATTGATCGCGCCGCCAAAGACTTCCATACCTGCGCGCGCTTCAAGCGGGACGGACTCGCCGGTAATGGGCGCCGTGTCGAGGCTGGCCTGCCCCGAGATCACCAAGCCGTCAGCCGGTACGCGGTCGCCAGCGCGCACTTCGACGCGATCACCTGCCACCAGCGTCCCGTTGTCGACTTCGCGGATCACGCCATCCTTGTCGATCAGCCGGGCGTGGCTGCGGGTCAGACGGCCCAATGCCTGAATGGCTTCCTGGGAGCCAATCACGCTGCGCTCCTCCAGCACGTGGCCGAAGATCATGATGATCGGCAGCAACGCGGCGGTCATCAGATCGCCCGTCGCCCAGGCGCCGAGCATGGCCAGGGCAATCAGTTGATCGGTAATGCCGTGCAGGCTGGGATAACGCAGGCTGTGCCAGCCGGCGCTGACCACCGGGATGGCCACCAACAGCGAGGCGGCGCCCAGCAGCAATTGGCTGACGCCGACTTGCTCGGGCGAGAAGAATCGCCAGACCAGCCCCAATGCAAGCAAGCCCAGGGCAAGCATCGCCAGCGTCAACTGACGGGCTGCGCTGCGCTGTTCGCGGCTGGTGAGCATGCTGCCGGCCGCGACTGGCGCGGCATGCGTGTGAGAAGGATCGTGGGAATGGTTATGCACGGCTTCGCCACTCATTTGTCAGCTCCCTGGATGATCAGGCGGGAATCGTCGCGGGGATCGACCGTGGTCACTGAACCCGCCTGTCTCAGGATGGCAGGCACCCGCTCGCGGTAGATACGCAGCAGCAATCCGGGATCGCTCTTGTTCTGGATCGACATCGCCAGGCCGGTCACCGCGGCGGTGTCGGTCTGCGCCTTGGCCAGCCGTTCGGACGCCTGGGCATGGGCGACCTGCAGGGTACGGTCAGCCTGCTGATTGGCGGTCTGGTTGAGTTTTTCCGCATCCGTCCGCGCGTTCGCCACGGCCTGATCGGCTTGCTGACTCGCAGTCAGCACCGCGTTGAACGCATTCACCGCTGCCGCCGGCAAACTGGACTGCACGTCGACCCGTACCACCTCGACGCCCAAACCGACGCCGGTGGCCGTCAGCTCGCCGAGCCGCGTATTAATGCCCTGCACCAGATCGCCACGCAGGCGTTCGCGACGCTCGGCAGACTGGCTGTCGGAGCCCACCAGTTCGGGACGCGCCACTAGAATGGTGTCCAGGTCCCGCGCTGCGGTGAGGCTGACGGCGCTGCGATTGACCAGACGATCCAGCGCCGGTAGCACGTGCTCGCCTTGCAGCACGAACTCCCGTGGGTCCGTCACTTTGTAGTACGCCGTCACGTCGAGTTGTACGACGCCGGCGTCGCCCGTGAGCAGATAGCCTGACCCTGCCAGCGCGTCGCTCATCGGCGTCGCGAAGCTGGTGATCTTGTCGGCCGCCAACGCAGTGGGTGAGCGCAACAGCGTTTCGACGTGCCGCTCGATCACGCGATCAGCGGAAGGCAGCAGCACCACCTGCTCGAACGGTTGCGGCCAGGCCAGCAGCAAGCCGGCGTTCTGCACACGGTCCAACTCGCCAAACCGAAACACCACCGCACGGTTCTGTGGATCGATTTCCCGCACATTGGAGACAGCCCAGCCGAGCGCCGCCATCAGTGTCACGACGTACAGCCCCAGAAACGCCAGGCGACTGGCCTGCAGCCAAGGGCTGTTCACCACCGGCCGCTCGATGTGCGCAGCATCGTGCTCGGTCATGGCTGCGTTCCAGCCTTGCCATCCAGGGTCGGCGGGCCATCGACGAGCACCCGGAACGGTGCGGCATCGGTGCGCAGAATCAGTTTTGTGCTCGGCCCCACCACGGTGCCGAGGGTGTCCAGCGAGCGCAGCAAGTTGTACAGCTGGGGCGAACCGGCATAGGCGCGGCCGTAAATCTGCGCCGCTTCAACGCGGGATTGCGCTTCGATGTCGGCGGCTTTCACGGTGGCGTCGGCCTCGACAATCCGCGCATCGCGTTCGGCGGCGGAGCGGATCTGCGCGGCCTCGCGCTTGCCGATGGCTGTGCGCTCGGTGGCAATCGTCTCACGCTCGGCGCGCATCCGGTCGACCGTCGCGTTGAGTGTCACCGACGGCAGCGTCAGACGCTCAACCCCCACTTGCAGGACGCGAACGCCGTAAGTGGTCAGCAGTTGCTTGTCGATCTGCTGACGCAGCTGGTTTTCGAAATCGGCGATGCGCACCTGATTGGCGTCGGTGTTGATCAGGCTCGACAGATCGAAGCTGGCGGCGGTGGTCTCCAGTGCCGAGCCGACGAAGGTGCGGATCTGCCGGGCTGCTTCGTCCGGCTGGTTTTGCACGGCGCGCATGAAGCGCTTCACGTTGTCCGGATCGCCCTGCACCTGCCAGGCCACGTACGCCTGAACGATGATGCGCAGGCCGTCACGGGTACCGACGTCCTGCAAGCCACTTGAGGTGGTGCGCAAACGCAGGTCGACGGGGATCGCTGCTTCGAATGGCGCCGGCCAGCGCCAGCTCAGGCCGGGATCGAGCAGCACTCGCGCCGGATTGCCGAAGCGCGTGATGACCGTCGCCTCGCCGGAGCGCACCTGCACCAGACTCGCCGCCGCGACCGCGAAGGCAATCAGCACTGCCGCCAGCGCAGCACGACGCCACGGAAATACGGCCGGGCCGGAGGCTTCGCCATGGTGATGACCGTGATGATGGCCGCCATGACCGTGACCGCTGTGGTCGTGGCCAGAATGGTCGTGATGATCGTGGGAATGAAACAGACTCAAGGGAAGACTCCTTATTCAGCCGAGGGCTGGTCAGCTGATTGGGTCGACGCTGCGGGGTCGACCGGGAGGGTAAAAGATCGCAAATCAATGGTCGGCGCGCTGGTGCCGCCGAGCCGATGATCCAGCACCAGCAACTTGGCGTGGGTCAGCCCCTGGGTCAGCTGACTGAGGTACTGCTCGAGCAGGAATGCCTGGCCCGCCTTGGCGTAGCCCTGCTGTTCAGCGCTGAAGCGCAAATCCGCCCCTTGCGCCGTGGCCATGACTTCCCGCGAGGTCGCCGCCGCCTGATCGTGGGCCATGCTGGCGTGCAGCTGCGCCACATTGGCCTGATCGGCCGCCGCGCCACGTTCCCGGGCAATCAACGCCTGAGCGCTGATCTGCGCGGCCTGGACAGCGTGATAGGCGTTGGCCGCCCCGGCTGGCGGATGAATCGACTCGACCACGGTCGCGAGAATTTCCACGCCGCTGTCGAGTTTTTTCAGGTCGCGCTGCACGGCGTCGCCGATGTCGGCCGCCAGATCGTTGCGCTGCTCACCCAGCAATTCGTCGAGGGTGCGCGAGGCAAAGTCATGCACCAGCACGCGGCTGGCGGTGCTGCGAATCAGGCTGGGAATGTCGGCGCTGTTATAGGTCGCGGCCAGTGCGGCCTCGTCCGTTAAACCGATGCGATACACAAAGCGCACGTCCATGTTGACGATCTGAAAGCTTTGCTTGTCTCCCGAGCCACTGGCGATCACTTGCGACTTGTCGTTGATGTGCGTGGCGTCCCACAGACGGTTGGCGATGGCGGGTGGCGGACCTTCGGCAGGGTCAAGGGTCTGCTCGGCACCGGCTCCCTCTGAGACGCTGGTCGCCAGCTCGTGGACCACGCCATTTTCCACCGCCAGCACCGTTCCGAAAGGCCAAGGCAAACCGGCATGCAGACCCGGCTCCAGGACTTCAACCGGCTTGCCGAAGCGCTCGTAAATGCCGCGACCCTGCATGGGGATTTCGTGAACACCGCTCAGCAACCAGCCGAGGCCGACGATGACCACCAGCACCGGCAGAAAGGCGCGGCGCATGTAGGTAAACGCCCAGATCTGACGCAGGTCGATGCCGAAGCGGTTGTGCAACTCGTTTTGCAACGCCAGCAGCGGGCGCGGCGGCCAGCGCAGCAGACCGGCGACAAAGCTGGTGGCGATCAAGCGCGGCTCAAGGCGTTCATTGCGTGGACTAAAAACGGACAGCAACGCGCGGGTGAGCAACTCAACAGCAACCAGCCCTGGCAAGAGTCCGATCAACACTGCGAGCCGGGCGGGCCATACGCGGTCAACGGAGGAGAAAAACAGGCAGAACGCCGTGACCAGTAGCGTACCGATGGCGACCTTGGTCATCTGCGCCAACTGCTCGGCTTCAGGCCAACTGGCCTCGGACTCGTTGCTGAATTGCCGCTCCAGCACCAGCAGCGCAAAACCGATCAACAGGAGCAAACCGCCGACCGCGTTACCGACGAGGCCGACATTGCTGCCCGACAGCGCAAGGTTCCAGATCAGGCCAATGCTGATCAGCGACAGCAACGCCCAGCCGGCCAACCAAAACACTGGCAATCCGACTTGGCCGACCAATGAAGTGCCGGCGCCGCTGATGCGTCCGAGCACGCGGTCGTACCAGCCCTGCTCTTCGCTGTGAAGCAGCGCTTCTTCGTCTGTTCGAATCGACTCAGGCGGTGAGATGACGCCGACGCGCCATTGGCTGACCACGTGGGCCGACTGCAACGCCGCCGCCAGCACAAGCAGGCTGGCGGCGCTGTTCGTCAGCACCGCCGTCCACAGCGAGTTGGGGGAAAAGAGGTCGACGAAAAGCGACACCACCAAGCCGATGACGCCCATCGCCCCTGTCAGGTACGTCAGCCGTGAAAGACGTCTCGATTGAACAGCCGCCTGCTGAAATCGCGGCAGGCTCGCCGGTGCAACGCCCTCATCATCCAGATCAACCCGCATTGCAACTCCAAAGCCCGTTTAACGCCGCCATTCATCACCCTTCCCGCCCACCCACCGGCGTTGCAATTACGCGGCACAAGTGACGCTGACACAGGGCGTTACGATATAACAGAAGTCGTGAAATTTTCGTCTGATTATTCGTTTGCGTAACGCGAGATACGGGGTCAGACAGCCAGCAGACAGGTAGATATCGCCTGCCGTCGTATCGAGTTTAGTCACTGCACAGACGGGAAGGCGCCTACCCGGCTAAAGCTGGTCCTGCACACTTCCCGCGAGGCAGTGACCAAACTCGCTCACTTGACTTTGAAGCGCTTCCGGGAGAAATATTACATCCATCATTTAAGCCGCCAAGTGACGCGCGACATTTGTCCAGACGCGGCTACGCTTCCCTCCATTGCTGGATTCCTCAAGGAGTACGTTCATGAGTCACTACGACGTTGTCATCATCGGTGGCGGCCCCGGCGGCTACAACGCGGCGATCCATGCGGGCCAGAAAGGCTTGAAAGTGGCGTGCATCGAAGGCCGTGGAACATTAGGCGGGACATGTCTCAACGTAGGCTGCATTCCTTCCAAATCGTTGCTTCACGCCTCGGAGCTGTATGAGGCGGCGACGGGCGAGGAATTCAAGAAGCTCGGCATCGAGGTCACGCCGACGCTGAACCTGCCCCAGATGATGGCGCAAAAGGCCGAAAGCGTGACCGGCCTGACCAAAGGCATCGAGTTTCTGTTTCGCAAATACAAGGCCGACTGGATCAAGGGCTGGGGCCGTCTCGCAGGGCCCGGCAAGGTCATCGTCACCGACGCTGAAGGTGCCGAGACCGAGCTGACGGCCAAAGACATCATCATCGCCACTGGTTCCGAGCCAACGCCCCTGCCCGGCGTGACCATCGACAACAAACGTATTCTCGACTCCACCGGGGCGCTGTCGCTGAGCGAGGTGCCGAAGCATCTGGTGGTGATCGGCGCGGGGGTCATCGGTCTTGAGCTGGGCTCGGTCTGGCGCCGGTTGGGGGCAAAGGTGACGGTGGTCGAATTTCTCGACCATGTGGCCCATGGCACTGACCTGGAGGCCGGCAAGACGCTGCACCGCTCGCTGTCGCGTCAGGGCATGGCGTTCAAACTCGGCTCGAAGGTCACCTCTGCCGTCGCCGCGGACACCGGCGTCACCCTGACAGTCGAACCCGCCGCCGGTGGTGAAACCGAGCAGATCGGAGCGGACTACGTGCTGGTGTCCATCGGCCGTCGCCCGGTGACGAAAGGGCTGGGCCTGGAAACCGTCGGACTGGAAGTGGACACGCGCGGCGTCCTGCCCAACACGGGGCATCGCACGGCGGTGGAGGGCATCTGGGTAATTGGCGACGTGACGTCAGGCCCGATGCTTGCGCATAAGGCGGAGGACGAAGCCGGCGTGTGTGTCGAGCGGATCGTCGGCAAGAAAGGCGAGTTGAATTACAACCTGATCCCCAACGTCATCTACACCCAGCCCGAGCTGGCCAGCGTCGGTAAAACGGAAGAGCAATTGAAAGCGGAAGGTCGCGCTTACAAGGTGGGCAAATTCCCGTTCAGCGCCAACAGCCGCGCCAAGGTCAATCACGAAACGGACGGCTTCGCGAAAGTGCTGGCGGATGAGCGAACCGATGAGATTCTCGGTGTACACCTCGTCGGCCCAAGCGTGAGCGAGATGATCGCGGAGTATTGCGTGGCTATGGAGTTCGCCGCGTCAGCCGAGGACATCGCCCTGACCTGTCATCCCCATCCGACAAGGTCAGAAGCGCTGCGTCAGGCGGCGATGGGCGTCGGAGGGCATACCACGCAAGCCTGAAATGCGCCGCCAAAATCGGCCGATCAAGCAACACGTTGAAGCGAAATCGGTGATGCCCTGAAACGATTTTTTTCCCTTTGCGCGAACAAGATGCCGAGATTGTTATCTGTTTGTTGGTAATTTGCGTTCGGCAAGGATTGGGAAAGCGCACTTTTTTGTGCAGGAAGGCACAGCATCTTCAGAGGCTTCACCATATGAATCGCAGGAATCTCTTGAAAGCGTCCATGGCGCTGGCAGCCTATAGCGCGCTACCCGCCTCAGGTCTTTATGCGGCAGGCGCGCTGGCAGCGGCCGCCGATGGCGACATCGAACACTTTGACTTCAAGACCTTGCAGGACAACGCCAAGCAGATGGCCGGCAAGCCTTACGTCAGCACCAAGCAGAACCTGCCGCCAACCCTGGCGAACATGACGCCCCAGCAATTCAACGCGATCAAGTACGACGCCGGCCATTCACTGTGGAATGACGTGAAAGGCCAACTGGACGTGCATTTCTTCCACGTCGGCGCGGGCTTCAAGACCCCGGTGCGCATGTACAGCGTCGACCCGGCCACCCAGCAGGCGCGTGAAGTGCATTTCCGTCCCGAGCTGTTCAACTACGAAGCCAGTCGCATCGACCAGAGTCAGCTCAAGGGCGACCTGGGCTTTGCTGGTTTCAAATTGTTCAAAGCCCCCGAGATTGCCATCAACGACATCCTGTCGTTCCTGGGCGCCAGCTACTTCCGCGCCATCGACAGCAACAAGCAATACGGCCTCTCCGCACGGGGTCTGGCGATCGACACCTACGCCCACAGTCCTGAAGAATTCCCTGACTTCACACAATTCTGGTTCGAGAAGCCGACTAAGGACGCCACACGTTTTGTCGTGTACGCGCTGCTGGACTCCCCCAGTGCGACGGGCGCGTATCGCTTCGATATCGATTGCCAGGCTGACCGCGTGGTGATGGACATCGACGCGCACATCAATGCGCGGGCGGACATCGAGCAGTTGGGCATTGCGACCATGACCAGCATGTTCAGCTGCGGCACTCACGAACGCCGCATGTGCGACACGCTCCACCCGGAAATCCACGACTCCGACCGGCTGGCGATGTGGCGCGGCAATGGCGAATGGATCTGCCGCCCGCTCAATAATCCGGCCAAGATCCAGTTCAACGCCTTCGCCGACAAAGACCCGAAAGGCTTCGGTCTGGTGCAGACCGACCACGACTTCAAGACCTATCAGGACACCGTGGACTGGTACCACCGCAGGCCGAGCCTGTGGGTCGAGCCGACAACGGCATGGGGCGAGGGCTCCATCGATCTGCTGGAACTGCCGACCACGGGCGAAACCCTGGATAACATCGTCGCGTTCTGGAACCCGAAAGTGCCAGTCAAGGCCGGGATGTCGATGAACTACGGCTACAAGCTTTACTGGAGCCCGCTGCCCCCGGTCAGCACACCGCTGGCTCAAGTGTACGCGACGCGTTCAGGCATGGGCGGTTTCATCGAAGGCTGGGCTCCGGGCGAGCATTACCCGGAAGTCTGGGCGCGGCGTTTTGCCGTGGACTTCAACGGCGGCGGGCTGGACCGGTTGCCGGAAGGTTCGGGCATCGAGCCGGTGGTCACTGTGTCACACGGCAAAGTCCAGGATTTCAATGTGCTGGTGCTGCCGGACATCAAGGGGTTCCGCGTGACCTTCGATTGGTACCCGACCAGCGACTCCGTAGAGCCCGTGGAGATGCGCATGTTCATCAAAACCGGTGATCGCACGTTGAGCGAGACCTGGCTGTACCAGTACTTCCCGCCCGCACCGGACAAGCGCCGCTACACCTGAGTTTGATCGACTAAGGACGTAACGGGATTCAAGCTTGCTCACGAAACGGCGTATCAGCCGCTGGATATTCAGCGGTGGATACGCCGTACTTGTAACGAAAATGAGTCATAGATAGTGGCCAACAGGCTAGGACTTCTTCTCCTTTTAACAGCGTCAATTTTCTATCTGCTATATAAATCAATAAGTTACGAATACAGATATTTAGCCATCATTAAATATGTCCGTAAATTTGACTAATTGATTGACAGCCCTCCAATCTGCGGCTGATATATCCCTGTCGCACCGCTCGCGAGGGGACCGAAACGCCCTCCTCCTCCCCCGCTGCGATCACCCAAATCATCGCCACTGCACGCCATCGACGGTTATTGCTGCTTGGCTGGGCGGTAGCGTTTATTCGCCTGGCGGCCTGCTCGCACGCTGACGCTTATCACACGTACAAATGCTCCCGAGGGGCTGCACATGATGTCGACTTCCCCCGTCTACGTTGAAAAACCTTCTTTACTTTCATTCGATAAATCCACGGCGATCGCGCTGGTCGCGATCAGCCTGATGCTGGTCGAGACCTTCAACGGGGCTCTGCGTTTCTATCTGGATCAGGCAGGGATCTCCGTATTGCTCTACGCCCCGAAGGTCGCCTGCCTGCTGTTCTTCGCACTGGAGCTGCGCAGCTTCAAAGCCGGGCCGGGCGTCTGGTTGAGCCTGCTGGTGCTGTTGCTGTCAGCGGGATGGGCAGCGTTGAATGGCGCTCAGGCCGGGAATTTCGCATTTGCGCTGTACGGGATCAGCCCGCTGCTCTTCGGGATCGCCTGCGGTGACCAGATCATTCGCCACAAGCGCCTGTTCATGTGGGCGATTGCCTTCTGTCTGCTGGCTTCGCTGGGCGGCATTGCCCTCGACCGGTACGTCAATCTGCCGTGGAAGGGCTACAGCTACACCGTCGGCGGCACCGAGCTAAGCGCCAATACCGCATGGACCTCCGAAGACATGGACCGCCCGGCCGGATTTGCGCGAATCTCCAGCTCACTGGCCATCATCATCTCGATTCTCAGTCTGTACCTGATGGCGACCCTGCGCTCGAAGTTGCTGGGGCTGGTGGTCTGCGTGATCGGTCTGGCCGGGGTGATATTGACCACCAGCAAGGCGCCAGCATTAGCGTTCATCGGCGGAACGGGTCTGCTGGTGATGTTGCGGTTTCGCTGGACAGTACGGGCGACCATCGTTGTTGCGGTTGTACTCGGCATGTCACTGCCCTTCGTGGCAATGATGACCGACTTCGATGCCAACAAGATCTCGGCCACCAGTTCGCTAGCGTCCATCTACGACCGGCTGATCAACACCTGGCCCAACGTCATTCGGACGCTGATGGAGGAGGACCGAACGCTCACGGGTGTGGGCTTCGGGCTGGTTGGCAGTGCCGTCGCCGCTTTCCCAGTTGTCGGCGCCGACATCTTCATGGTGTCCGACAGCACCGTGGTGTACCTGTGGGCGACGTTTGGCCTGGTCGGACTGTTTCTCTACGCCCTGCACATCCCGTTGTTTTTCATCCTGGCCGACAGTGTCAGCCGTTATGGCAAGGCGTTGCTGGTGACGAGTTTTTGTATCTGCATTGTCAGCTGGACGACCGATACGCTGGAAGTTACCCTCGCGAATATGTTTCTGGGCATGGCAATCGGCCATGCACTGGCCATGAAATCGCGGGGCAGACTGCGGGCCCCAAAGCCCCATGAGTTGCCCACGTGGAACGGCCTCCCGGGCCTGAGTTGACCGAGGCAATCCCATGAGCTTTCGCAGCATCGGCCTGAGCGGCCTGGCACTGATGGCCGCCCTGTGCGCGGCCAATGTCGCCCTGGCCGAGCCGTTTATCGTCGGCGTCGCTACCCATTCAATGAATAACACCGGGCAACCGCTGCGCAGCCTTCAGATGGCAAGCGTGGCGGGCGTCACGTCCATTCGCGATGACGCCTTCTGGTCTACGGCCGAACCTGTGCGCGGCCAGATGCAGATCATTGCGCCTTGGCGCGCATGGCTGAGCACTGCCAAGGGACTGAATCTCACACCGATGGTCATTCTCGGCTACGGCAGCTCATATCAAGGGGGCGCAAAGCCGCGCATACCTGCGGTCAAGATTCCGTACCTGAAATACGTGGACTACCTCACCCGCCAGTTGGGCAGTCCGGTCAGGTTCTATGAGGTCTGGAACGAGTGGGACCTTGACGGCCCGACCGATCCGCGCCTGAGCAATGACTACGTCACGCTGGTCCGTGACGCGGCACCAATCGTTCGCAAGAACAATCCCCAGGCGCTGGTACTCGCTGGCGCCGTAACGACCATGGGCATCAAGAGTGGCTTCGTCGACCGTATCCTGGCTGCAGGGGTGATGAAGTACGCCGATGGCATCTCCCTGCACCCATACGTGCACTGCGAAGGCAGCTACCGCAACACGCCGGAAAGCTGGATCGGCTGGATGCGTGACTTGGACCGTCGAATCAGCACCAAGGTTGGGAGGCCGGTGCCGCTGTATCTGACCGAGATGAGCTGGCCTAGCCACAATGGCAACTGCGGCGTCAGCGCCGAGCGCCAGTCTGCGTACCTGGCGCGCGCGTACTTCCTCATCCGCACCGTGCCGAATGTCAAAGGCATGTGGTGGTATGACCTGATCAACGATGGCACCAACCGCAACGAGCAGGAGCACAACTTTGGCCTGCTTGAGGCCGATCTCCGTGCGAAACCGGCTTATTCCGTACTGAAGGCCATCAGCCCTTATCTGCCTCAGTTCACCTACGAGCCGGCAAACAGCCTGCAGTCCGACGGCGTCTTCCAATTGGCATTCAGCAATGGCCGCGAGCGCATTTTGGTGGCGTGGGTCAGCGGTCGCGAGCACGAAGTCACCATCAGCGCCCCCGCCATGAAAAACAAGCCGGTGCGCATCCTCGACACGCAGACACCGGACAAGGGCATGACCGACTCCCCGCAGCAGTGGGTGTGCGACGCCCAGCGCTGCTCGGCCCGGCTGACGCTGACGGAGTTTCCGAAAATCATTCGCCTAAGCCCTGACGCCTGAGCCGCGACGCCTTAAGACCGCACCTGTTCCAACCCGCCTGACCTGTCAGCGCGGGTTTTTTTATGTGCGGTAGATTCAGATAGTGGCAATACGACATTTTCTGGACATGTCTTACTGCTACCTTACGGCTTGGGGCAGACACGCTGCCGGAGGAACGTATGGGGCTTCGGGGAAGATTCATCGTTGGCAGTCTGCTCGGGCTGCTCATGCTGCCAGCCGTGGCTGAGCCGTACGTCGCGGGCGGAGCTCAGTGGAAGCCGTATGCCTACGAGGACAAGGACGGCCATCTGGCGGGGATCTCCATCGACATCGCGCGACGCGTGACGAAGCTGGCCAACCTGGACGTTACCTTCGTCAGCTACCCGGTCAATCGCCTGCAGTCGATGCTGCGCAAGGGCGAGATCGATATCAATTACGCCGACGCACTGATCTGGAACAGCCCCGAGGAGCAACGTCGATACGTGTTCTCCAAGCCCTATTCCACGGTTAGAGAGCACCTGTACTTTCTGGCCGACCACCCTGCCCGCAGCCAGACCATCGCCCAACTGGAACACCTGACCATCGGCATGGTTCGGGGCTACAACTACCGGGCACTCGACCCGGCCATCGAGCAGCGCCGCCTGACCCGACTGGAAACCTCGAAGGACGAAGCGCTGATCAAGCTGCTCCAGAGCAAACGCGTCGACGCCATCGCCATGGTCGACGACATCTTTGATGAGCTGATTTCAAGCAATGACCTCGATCCCGGCCAGTTCGCCCAGGGCGCACGACTCAGCGAAGCGCCGCTGGTATTTAAGCTCCAGCCGCAATACGCCTCGTGGTTGCCGCGGATCAATAGCGCGATCGACAGCCTGAGCAAGACGGGGGAGCTGGAGCGCATTCGACGCAAGTATTTGCCGGGGATGCAGGGGGCGAAGTGAAAGCAGCCCGATCGATGAGCCAGCCATTTTGTAACCTTGGAATAGTAGACAGCGCGCATCCCAGATCTGGAAAGTACAATGCCGACCTCAAAAAAAACCCCACCGTGAGGTGGGGTTCTTGTTACTTCGTCTGTCCTCGGGGGGAGGTGCATGCACCCGCGTGTCCCGTGGCTAGTGAAAAAACTATATGGACATAGGTTTATCAAGTCAATGCAAAAAGCCTGCGCTGTCTCGACCGCCCTCTCATCGGCTCGGATGGCAACGTATCGAAGTGCGGCTGCGGCTGCCGGGTTCGGGGGTGAAGAGGCTTTGGCACTTTACGCCTGGAATGCTCGCGTATCGGGCGCACTGCTTACACCCCTGCATATATGTGAAGTCGTTGTTCGCAACGCCGTTGCTGACGCATTAGAACTAATTCACGGACCCTCCTGGCCATGGAGTTCTGGCTTCGAACGCAGCCTTCCTCGGTGCGCAGGCCCCGGCTATAACCCGCTAACAGACCTGCAGCGCCTTAAGTCGAAGCGCAGCACTGCAGGCCAGATTGTCGCCGAACTAAAATTCGTATTCTGGGAGAAAATGTTTACCAGCCGACATGACGATCGAATCTGGAACTCGTGTCTTATCCAAGTCTTTCCCAACCTGGAGCCCGCCAATACGACCTCAGAAAACCGCAAGAAGATATTTGAAAACCTGAACAACGTGCGACTGCTCAGAAATCGCATTGCCCACCACGAACCTATTTTCAGTCGAGATCTCCAAGCCGACTTCTGCATCATCATCGGACTGGTAGAAGCTCGGTGCAGAGCATCCGCCTCGTGGATGCTGAAGCAGCAGCATGCTCTAGAGGTCATCGCCACCAAACCTTTCTAGGCGTCTCTCATGCGCGAATGCGGTAGAGCGCTGAAGATAGCCTCTAAACCGTCGATTTGACCTCAACATTCAACCCCAACATCTCGCGGGCGATTCGGTCGGCGTCGACGAAGGCACGGGAATAGCTGCCCGAAGACGGGATGTAGTGGTTGTAATAAGTGGAGCCTTCAACATGAGGGCCGGTTATCCACAGATTCGGTTGTGCTTTGCCTTCACTGTCGACGAGCACGCCCTCTCCATCTTCGGTCAGGCTGTGGATAATTCCAATGCTCTTTAACGAGCGAATGATCTTTGGCAGCGACGATTTGTCACAGGCGGTGCTAACGTGGGCCCTAATAATACAATGCAAGGGCACCGACAGATTGCCCGCGAGAACCACCTTGGGCCCTACCCCGTCTGCACTGTGGATAACTTGAGAATGCCGCACCCAGTGGACAACTCCCGCGTCGGCCAAGGCCAGCAGCTCCTGATGACGTTCCTTCTGCGGCCCGGCCACCATTCGATTGACGTGGGGTGCGTACTCTCCAAAGAAGACAATTTTTGAAGCCGCTTTAAGTCCTCGGTTATCCACAACCCGACGCAGCTGCTCACGGCAACTTCTCCACACTTCGATCGCGGCTTTGATGGGGCTTGCATCAAGTCCTGAACAGCTCTGCCCGATATCGCGCTCGATAAAAGCGCGCATGGCCTGGGGATAATCCGCAGATTCAATGGTCGACACGCGTGGGTTATACACAGCCTCGTCCAGCGGAGGCGCATCAAAACGGGATGCCATTTCTGCCGACACGGCTTCAAGCCGGCCTGAGTGATACGCGCGCGCAACTTCCGCTTTGATCCTCACTGCCGATTCGCCTTTTTGGGAAGCGATCATCCCGAAGTATTCCGCGAGCATTTCAGCTTTTATCAACGGCAGGACCTGCAGCTCGAAATCCAATCCGGCAGGGTTTTCCGTTCGCAGATTAGCGATAGCCGACAATGTAAAAATCAGCGCCGCATTCGAGGTCCGATGAGGCACGATGTCCGGCCGTGTGCGGTACGGCAGACCGCTGCGCGAGAACATGTAGATTCGCGGCTCCCGTCCACTGGGCTCGTAATGCAAGCCTTCCGCTCCTTCTCGAAATTGCCCCCCGCGACCAACCGTCAGATCGGCAACGACGTCCATGGCGGCCAGGCCTAATCCCTCGATGCCAACCGCTTCTGTGGATAACTTGAAACCGCGCGAATCAAGGTGTGCGTCTTTTGCGAACGCTCCGGGCAGTTCCTTATCATCTTGCTGCAACCGCCGCGCATGACCCACTGTGATTGCCAGCCAATCCACAGAACACTTGACCTCGGCTGTGGACAGAACAAATTGGCCCATGTCGGTGTGCTCAATGTTATCCACAGCGTGTGGATGATGAATGACGCGCACGTTCCCCGGCAGACTGCGAATGACCTCCTCGTAAGTCCACGCCAGATACTCTCCTAGCCAGCGGCGCGGCAGGAACTCATTGGGCTGTACGCTGCGTTCTTCAGGTTTATGACGCAGGCACCATTCGTAAAAATTCGGCCCTTGTCGTCCCGTATGCCCATTGAGGGCCGCCGTGTCTGGAAACATCGAAATCTGCGAGGCAACGGTGTTGAGCATCAGGTATTCAGGCTGGTCGACGGCATGCAAACCTGGCCCCGGAGGCTGGGGATCAAATACGTTTACCTCGATGCGCCGAGCCGTGTTAATCGCCAGCGCACAGATACGCTCCAGCACTGTCAGCCCGCGTGAGCCACAACCGACGATGCCGATCCTGACGACGGGTTTGTCCAAGGTTGGGGATAACTTTTCGCCGGCCAGCGCTGCGCTCAGTTCCATCTCAGGGTTTCTCCGAAGAACGAGTCAATGGCGATGCCACGGGATTCTGCCAGTGCGGTGTCGACGATGAATTTGCTTAGGGCCAGGTCCAACACGCCCAGGCCGAATGGCGAGAAGATCGAGGGCTTCGCAGGATCAAGCTCGACCTCGCCACGGATGAGGCCGGCCAGCGTGCCGTTCATAAAAGCGCGACTGCCGGTCAATTGCTCGGCCAGATGCGGCGATGTGTTGGCCTTCATGCAGTGCTCGATGTCGTCGCACAGGTTGTTGGCCTCCAGCAGCAACTGCGGCGCGATATCCCGCAACGAAATGTTCAGCACGACCTGCCCGGCGCGAAACGTCGTGGGTGGTTTGACGTACGGCTCGCCGGCCGTGGTGGCGAAGATCACCAGATCTGCCGCCAGCGCTTGCTCCAATGACCCAGTCCGGGCTGTGCATAAGTCGTTACGTTCGATAAAGCCAGTCAGAGCGTCCGCCGATGCCGCATCGAAATCATGCACAACGGCGTGACCGATGCCCCACCCTTCGACGCTGAGCATGCCCGCGATGTTGCGGGCAATGACCCCTGCGCCGATAAATCCTACCGACGCAGCCTTACGTGACTGACCATTGAGCCAGTAAGCGCCTGACACCGCCGAGGCGGCCGTTCGCACCGCGCTGATCTGCGCGCCTTCCAGGCAGGCATAGGGATAGCCGGTTTCGCGGTCGTTGAGGATGACCACGGCCGACGCCCTCGGCTTCTGCTGCGCGACATTGCCGGGAAAGCTGGAGATCCACTTGATTCCCGCCACGGCGTCCTCTCCGTCCAGCGCCGCCGGCAGGGCGATGATCCGGTTGGCAGGCTGTTGAGGGAAACGCAGAAAGTAGCTGTCCGGGTTGAGCGTCTGGCCGTTGTGGTGCTGCAGATACACCTGCTCGATGCGCCGCACCATGTCGTGGGCGTGGCTGTCGAGGATGTCTTTGATGACTGCGCCGGGGATCACGTGAAAGTCAGACATTCAGCGCTTCTCCCTCGAACGTGTGGACGTACTGCTTCAGATACCGGGTGATCGGTTGCGAGCTGAGCGCAGTCAGCTCGGCGCGGCCGAACTTCTGCATGACCCACTCATCGTTGTAGATGGTTTCCAGGTAACGCTCGCCGGCGTCCGGGGAGATCGCCACGACAACGGCGTCTTTGGGAATCCCCAGCGAGGGCGAGGCCAACCCGGCCACCACGGTCCCGGTGGAGCCGCCGGCCAGGACGCCATTGGATTTCGCCAGCCAGCGACACATGGCCACCGTGGCGCGCTCATCCACCACTTGCTGCTTGTGCAAGTGATGGGCGCGGAATATCGGCGGCATCTGGCTGGAGCCAAGTCCCGGAATGAAGCGCGGGCCGGGTGCCTGACCGAAAGTCACCGAACCCGCGCTGTCTACCGCGATGATCTTGGTGCGCGGCGAATGCTTGCGGAAGTACTGCACGCAGCCCATCAAGGTGCCGGTGGTGCCGGCGCCGACGACCAGGTAGTCCAGCGCCGGAAACGCAATATGAATCGAACGCGCCGTGGTGTGTTCATGGGTACGCGCGTTGGCCGGGTTGCTGTACTGGTTGAGCCACAGATGACGGGGATCGCGGGCCACGGCATCACGGATGTAACGAATGCGCGTGCCCAGATAACCGTCGTTATCATCGCGCTCGGTGACGATGACGATCTGTGCGCCAAAGGCTTCCATCATCTTGATGTTGTGCAGGTTGGTGTTGGGGTCGACGACGCAGCAGAACTTGTAACCGCGCTCGGCGCAGATCATCGCCAACGCCACGCCGAGGTTCCCGGACGAGGACTCGATCAGCACGGTGTCCTTGTGGATAAGTCGGCGTTCGGCATAGGAGTCGATCAAGCCTATGGCGGTCTTCATCTTGATCGAGCCCGCAGGGTTGCATGACTCAAGCTTCAAATGCAGGTTTTCAAAACCCAGGCCTTTTACCCTAACGAAGTTCGAATCGCCGACGATGTGGGAGATAAAATTCATGGCCGTGCCTCGACGCGTGCGGGCCGGGTGTAGCTCGGCATGGTCACCACCGGCGCGCGCTGCCGGGGCTGGGTCGCCAGCAACGCATCGGTCAGGTGCTGCGCACGTAGGGCGACCATGGAAAACGACTGAGCGTCGCTGATGCCATGGGTCTTTTCCGACGTGCCGTTCGCTAAAATCTGCACGCCCTCGCTGTGCTGCAGGGCGACGCGGTAATGCCGGTCGACCGCAAGGGTGCCGTCCTCGTCGCGAACCAGCCAGGGTTGCAGCAGGGTCAGCAGAGGCGGCACTGCGAGCTGCTCATACCCCGTACCCAAGACAATCCCGTCGACATACAGCACGGTTTCAACACCGGTATTGCTGTCACGCAGCACCACCGAATAGGCATCGCCCACTTGTTCCACCGAGGCCACTTCGGACCAGGCATGCAGGTTCAGACGTCGGTGGCCGGTGACCTCGCCTTCGTACAGGAAGGAGTAAAGCGCCTGACTCTCGTCGACGTCGATGCCTGCGTAATTGGTCGACCGGATCTCTTCGAATACCCGATTGCGTCTGCCGGGCTCAAGGTCGTGGAAATAGTCGATGTGCTCCGGCAAGAAGGCCATATTGGGAAACTGCCCGAGCTGTCCCACTTTGAAACCCACGCCGCGGTGCACCGAATGCACTTGCGTGGTGGGCGCTGCACCGAGCAGGTGGGTGACCGCCTCCCCCGCGCTTTGACCCGAGCCCAGCACCAGCCAGCGCTGCGCGATAGGACCGCCACCGAGGTGGATGTTTTTCAGATACTGGGATGTGTGGAAGACACGGCCGCCGAGATGCGGGCTGAACGCCTCCGGTATCCGGGGCAGGCTGCCGTGGGAAAGCACAAGCCGTTTGGTGCGATAAGTGCCCTTGGCCGTGACGACATCAACACCCTTCAGGATGCCCTTTTCCGCCACCGGAAATACGTCGAGCACGCCTTCGTCGTAGGCCACGTAATCCTTGAGTTGCGCAGCGACCCAGGCGATGTAGTCGGACCATTCCACCCGGCTGGCCGGACGCCCAAGCAGGCCGAACGTGTGCAGACGACCCTTCTCCTTCAGGTACATGGCGAAGGAGAACCGACTGCGCGGATTGCGCGGCGTCACCAGGTCTCGAAACACATGGTGGTTGATGTCGGTGCCCGCCAGCAGAAACGCACCATGCCAGGTCGAATCACGCCCTTTTTCGAAGAACCGCACGCGCTGGAAAGGCTTTTTGCCGTTGTCTTCCGCGTCATCTTCCAGCGCACAGGCCAGTGCGATACCGGCCGGGCCGAACCCGATCGAAACGACGTCAAGCGTTTCACGCACACCTTCGATTTCATACTGAGTCATGGTCATTCTTCCTGAAAGTTGCAAAAGATGTGGCGAGCTTTTGGGCAGGCCCCTTCAACACAGCAGACGTCGCTCGTGGACGTGCTCGTCGGTGTAGACCCACAGCGAAACCCGGGCGTGATCGTTCTCCCCGTCGCTGAAACTGACAGGGCCGGCAGGGGTGGCAAATTGATCGAAGCGCAGCGCATCAAGCAGTCCGCGCTGATCAGCGGCGGCTCGGTCGACCAGAGCAAATGCCGCAAGCGTCTCGACGGCGTAAACCGGCGCCTGTTCGGCGTAGATCTGTTGATAAGTCGCATCGAACGACTGCGCCTCAGCCAGATCTCCCGCGATGGGGAAGCTGATGACATACACCGTGCCGGTTTGCGCCATCCCTTCCACCAGCGCAGGAGATGCGGCGTCGTCGGTGAAGAAGATCGGCAATTCACAGCCAGCAGCGCGGTTATCCACAAGGAACTGGCGGCTGGCTCTCAAACGTCCGCAAAACACCAGAGCGTCGGCGTTATTCACATCGTCTACCAGCTCGACGGTGGATAACTGCGCGGCTGCATGCAGCTCCTGCATCTGCTGGCGCCCGTGCAGGCTCGGGTCAGTGAACAAAGCGAGCCGGCTCAAGCCTTCAGATTCGGCAAACTCGATCAACCGCGTGGCAAGGAGTCGGTCAGACGCACAAATGCGGAACGTGGTTTCTCCAGCGCGGGTCAAGGCTGCGCAGGTAGACGCGGGCAGGATCAGCGGAATCCCCGCCTGTGCATAACTTTCCACTGCTGCTGCAGCGGAGTCCGAAGCGAAGTGACCAATCACAGCATCCACTTTCGCGTCGATGAAATGCCTCGCCGCCGCACGGCCGCCCGCTGCGCTCGCGCCGTCATCAAAGTAGAAATGTCGCGCGCGGCGCACGTGGGGAAACAGATGGCTGGACAGGTACACGCTGCGCAAGAAACCACGCGCGTGCAGTGTGGTGCCGACGTCGAGTGCCGCGCAGATACCCAGGCGCATCATGACAAGGCGACCTCGGCAAACCGCGAAGGGCGGAACGCTTCCATGACCGATCTATAAGCCGCATCCATCGACACGCCGGACATCAATCCGCTCAGCTCGAACGCCAGCAGCTCGGCAACATTGGGTGCCATCTTGAAACCGATGCCACAAAACCCGGTGGCGAGAAACACATGGCTGTTGGCGCTGGAACGGCCGATCAGCGGGCGGCCGTCTTCGGTGTACGCGTCCCAGCCGACCTGTGTGACCACCGGCAAACTGTGGTGCCGGTCGTAGCCCAGACGAGAGACGCGGTCCAGGACGTCCAGCTCGTTATCCAGCGGCGACATGTTCAGTTGGTCCGCATGTTCTGCACGCTGGCGCCGCTGGCCGCCCACTTGGACGAGATTGCGTCCCAGCGGCAGCAGGTAGGTATTCAGATGGTGAGCAATGATCGGCATGCTCGGGGCCTGATCGCAGCCGAAGCGCGTGAATGGAATCGTCCGCGCGTGCACGGCGTTGTGCGGCCGGGGCAACGGGCCACTGGCGCCACAGGCATCGACGACCCAGGTCGCTTCCAGGCACAGCTTGCCAGCATGAACCTGAACATAGCCGTCCAGTTCGACGCAGCGGTCGACAGCCAGGTGATCGAGGTACGTCGCTTTTTCACTGACGTAGCGGCACAGATTCGACACCGTGACGCGGGCATCCACCGTGCCGCCACTGCGTTCGATAAGCAGGCATTCGCCGACACAAAATGACGAGAAACGCCCGTTATCCAAAGCGTCGACGCAAGCGTGCAACTCAATGCTCTCGGACCCTTCGCTGTCCACCGCTTCCAGGTATTGCCCACACACCTCGGCGCTGGCGATGTAAGCGACGCCACTGCGATTCAGTGCGCTCTCGTAGAGGGCGTGGACGATGCCGGGATTTCCGTGAAGTGATACGCGCCGGGTCAACGGACGCAGTGCGGCGTCCAGCTCCAGACCGCGAACAATGCCGCCGGTGTCCCGCGTTGCGCCCTGGGCGCCAGCGATGCCTTTCTCCATCAGCGCGACATCGAGGCCGCTTTCGACCAGCGCCGCTGCAATCGAAGCGCCCATGATGCCGGCTCCGATCACGATCACATCAAATGAAGTTTTCATCGTCGTCGCGCGCCTCTCGGTCAGATTTCGTACTCGACCGCACTGACATACACCAGCTGCTGCAGGACTTCGTTTTCAGTGAAGCGGCAATAGCGCAGGATCTGTTTCGCCAGGTCCGGGAACACCGGCGCGCCGATGGCACCGATCAGCGCCATGTACGGCAGAATCCGCTTGCCGAGGGTCTGACGATCACGGGCGGCGTTGATGATGTCCGACAGCAGCACCGCGAGCCCCTTCATGCTGAAGTGATCCACCGATGTCACTTCGAACCAGCGCGCTACCAAAATCTTGAGGGCCGCCGCGTCCGCCGCACTGACTTTCAGGCTGTCGCCGTCCACCCGCTCGCGCTCGGCCTGGGCGGCCAGCTTGACCAGCACCTCGTTGAAGGTTTGCTCACGCCAGGCGGAGAACTTCTCGACATCGAAGTCATCGGTGTCCTGCTCCGGCGCGATCAGCGCCAGATAGAAGCGCGCGCTGTCGGTACAGGCGTCTGCCACCAAGTCTCGCGCCCAGATCGCATAGTTGCGGCTGGTGGAAAGGTTCTTGCCGTTCAAGGTCAGGAACTGGTTGGTGTAGAAGGTCTGGCGCATGCGATAGCCGTGCATGGTCTGCAGCAGCGAGGGGTAAACCATCATGTGGCTGAAGGCGCAGTCATAACCCAGAAAGTGCACCAGGCGGCCTTTGCCGGAGCGGCAGTATTCGTCGTACTCCCACGGCGCAAGCTTGTGTTCGTTCAGGTATTCGCGAAAGGCCGCCAGGTAACCGGACAGGCCCATGACCCAGGTATGTATGCGCCGGCTGCCATCCGGCTTGAGATCCAGCCCGCCGTCGTGAGGCCGGGTGATGCCCCAGTCCACCGGACCGATTTCGAATTCCTCCTCCAGGAAACGGCGGATGAAAGGCCGCAGCGGCGCATGTTCGAACGTGCTTTTGAGGTGGTTGCGAAAATTCGACAGCGCCAGAAATTCACGCTCAATGGGACGCCAGATCATGGGCGTCGCACATAACTTGCAGCGGAAGTTACTCATCTTCGAGGCATTGGGCGTGTGCGCGCACTCTTCGCACTGGCTGGCATCCGAGTCCGAGCCACAGTGATCGCAGTTACCCCGGCCAAATGCTTCGTAACCCCACTTGTCACAGTGTTCGCAGTACGGTTCCTGGCTGACCTTTTTGTAAATGGCCCCCGCCTTCACCGCGTACTCGTACATCTCCTCGACGGCGTTCTTGAAGTAACTGTTGCGATCCGGGCGCATCCAGAAGTCCACCTGGATGCCCATCTTCTTCAGCGTGTCGTTGATTTTGTCAGTGTTTTCCAGCGCCAGCGCTTGAGGCGCACGGTCCAGTTCGATACCTCGACGCAACATGTAGGACTGATAGTCATCGGAGTATGAAACGAGGGTGCAATCGTGGCCGCGTTGACGTTGGGCACGGGTGTAGATATCTGCCGCGAGAAAAGGCCCCGCCATATGACCAATATGCAAATCACCATTTGGCGTCGGCGGCGTGATCGTGACGAGTAACTTGCCCATCACGACGCCCTCTGATCGGACACGTCATGAATGGTCGCTTTGTGCAGGGCGAACTCATTGGCAGCCATCGCCTGCTGGGCATCTTCATCGAGGAAGCGGTTGGCGGAGTCACGGTCCCACCACACGACGTAGAAGTGGAAGTCTTCGTCGGTGTCGTTGAACACATAGTGATCGGTGTGTTTGGGAATGGCGGCGATGTCACCCATGGTGAACGGGTACGTCTGATCCCCCACAATCAACTGGGCGGTGCCTTTGATGCCGATAAAGAATTCCTGGTCTATCTGCGTATGCGACAAGGATTTGGTGTGCGGGCGCACGACGCACCAGCCACCACCAATGGGCGTCGGATAGCCGTTCCACGGCAGTAACCTCGCGCCATCCAAATCATATTCATGAACCAGTTTGTCCCACGCCATCGGGCGAAAAATATCGAAATCAGTCATGAGGGTTTCCTTCAGCCAGAGCATCCTGCTCGCTGTTTTATCGGCGCCAGACTGAGCTGACGGGCACGTGCCAGTTAAGGGACAAACTGAAGAAAAGCGCGCGACGGGGCAAACTAGAAATCCGCAATCAGCGGTTAAGTTTGACTTAACGGGTCTTGGCTTAATTGTCTTGATAATCAGCGAGTTGACTGGTTTTAAAGGCGTGGGTGTATCACCCGTGGACACTGAAGCAGGACTTAACTGCCTTGATAACTAACCAACGCGGGGGGCGGGTATACGTGAGCGCGAACTATCGCGTGGTGAATTCACGCTGACTGGCGTTGGCCTGGGACAGCAGCCAGTCCCGAAATAGTTTGCTGGATTTGGGAAGAATGGCCGTCTCGTCATACACCAGGTAATAGGCGATGGGCGTGTCGATCGTCGCGCGAAACGGCACGACCAAACGACCAGACGCCAGCTCTTCCCGAATCAGCGAACGGCGCACCAGCGCAATGCCCATTCCCGCCAGCGCTGCCTCGATGACGCCGTTGGAATCCACGAACACCGAACCTTTGTGTACGGCCGCCTCGCCGTCTTCGATACCCACTGCACGGAGCCACAACGCCCAGTCCTCGCGGTGTTCGTCGTGCAAGAGGTTGTAGCTTTTCAGGTCAATGGGCGAGGAAAGATACCGGGAATCCGGCAGCAGAGAGGGGCTGCAGACAGGCTGCAGTCGGTCGTTGATCAGCATCTCCACTTCCAGACCGGGGTAACGCCCGAGGCCGTGGCGCACGGCGAAGTCGACACCGTCGCCGAGCAAATCGACCAGCCGGTTGGTGGTGCTGATCAGCACCTCGATGCCGGGGCAGATGGCCTGGAAATCAGGCAGGCGGGGCAGCAGCCATTGCATCGCAAATCCGCTGGTGCAGCTCACAGTGATTGTATTGGGGCCGTTGTCGCTCATCAGACGCTGGGTGGCGTCGGATATCTGCCCGAGCGCGGGGCGAATGGCCCGCAGGTAGATCTTGCCCTCGGCAGTCAGCTCCAGGCGCTTGGTGTTGCGGATGAACAGCGTGACGCCCACGGCTTTTTCGAGCTTGGCGATCTGTTGGCTAATGGCCGCAGGGGTTACGAACAGCTCACCTGCCGCGCCTTTCATGCTGGCGTGGCGCCCCGTCGCTTCGAAACACAACAGCGCGTGCAGGGGCGGGAATTTCATGCCTGACCTCGGTTAAGAAAATCTAATGTGCTTAAGAAAAGCTCGCTTGAGCACCACCCCAGACACTGCTCAAATCATCACACCCTGACTCGACGAGCGTCAATCAACAACTTTTCGGTCAGCGGATCGGCGATACGGATCAAGAAAGGAAGCGCAATGAAAGTCTCCGACTATGTTCGACTGATTGTTCTGGCTGCCATCTGGGGAGCCAGTTTTCTGTTCATGCGCGTTGCTGCCCCCGTATTGGGCGCGTTGCCGACCGCTTTCTTCCGCGTGTTGCTCGGCGCCATTGGGTTGATGGTGATTCTGGCCATTTTAAGAACCCGGCATGAGTTCAACGGCAAGTTCAAATCCACCTTGATCCTGGGCATCATCAATTCTGGCATTCCGTTTTTGATGTACAGCATGGCGGCCTTGCTATTACCCGCAGGTTATTCTGCCATCTTGAATGCGACGACACCCTTGATGGGCGTGTTGATAGGCTCAGTGTTTTTCAATGATTCGCTGACACCCAAAAAAGCGGTTGGCGTATTTCTCGGTTTGCTGGGGATAACGTTGCTGACCACGACAGGCCCGGTGACTTTCACCACGTCGGTGGTCATGGGCGCAATTGCTTGCCTGGTCGCGACCAGTTGCTACGGCGCCGCAGGATTCCTGACCCGTCAGTGGATCGGCGACCGGGGAGGCCTGGACGCGAAACTCGTGGCGTTCGGCAGCCAGATTGGCGCGACGCTGTTTCTGCTGCCCTTCTTCGCTGTCTCCGCGACCGTCAACCCGCCGGCCACCTGGGGCGACTCAACCGTGTGGCTGTCCCTGGCGGCCGTCGGTTTCGTGTGCACGGCCTGCGCTTACATTTTGTACTTCCGCCTGATCGCCGATATCGGCCCGGTCCGCTCGCTGACCGTCACTTTCCTGATTCCGCCATTTGGCGTCCTTTGGGGCGTGATGTTCCTCGGTGAAAAGGTCTCCGCCGGACACCTTTACGGCGGTGGTCTCATCTGCCTGGCGGTCTGGTTCGTGTTGAGCCAGAGCAAGCCGAAGCCGGCACCTGTTCCTCAAGACCGCGCCGCCACAACCTGACAGCAACGTTATCCACAACTGTTTTCGGCGCCGGGTAAATACCCGGCAGGGCCCGGCTGTGCCTGAAATATCCAAGCTCGGGTGATAAGAACGCTTTGGGGATTCATCCGATGGCAACTCCAACACGCTTTTCCGTCACCTGGCGCACTGGCAGCACTCTCATGGCGAGGTATGCAGGATGAGCAGAGCGATCCCGTTGATAGCCCTCCGCACGTTCGTTGAGGTGTGCAAGGCCGGGAGCATGAAACGTGCAGCGGACCAGCTGTGTGTCTCACCGGCCGCCATCAGCCAGCAGATCAAAGGGCTGGAAGACCAGATCGGCAGGCGGCTGTTCGAGCGAGACGCCAAGGGCATCCAGCTCACCCCTTCCGGACGCAGCCTGTTCGACGAGCTCGCCGGCACCTTTGACGTCATCGAAAAAGCCTGGTCGCGCGCTGCACTCAAGGCGCCACGTCAGACGCGCTTGGTGATCAGCACGACGTCCACCATCGCAAGTTCGTGGCTGATCCCGGCACTGGGTGGTTTCAAGGAGCGTTGCCCCAACGTCGAAATCTCGATTCAGATTTGTAACGGTCTGTCGGAGCTCAAGCACGGCCATGTGGATATCTGCATCCAGCGCGAGATGGCCGCCAGTTGTGAAAACCACGCCACGCACTTGTGGTCGTCCTACTTGATCCCCGTGTGCAGCCCGCATCTGCTCAGCACCCAGCGCAATATCGAGAGCCCGCAGGATTGCCTGACCTTCCCGCTGCTGCAGGACACCGAGCGCAACTACTGGAAGGTCTGGATGAACGCCTTCGGCATGAGCAACCGCAAGATGATTCAGGGCTCCAGTTATGGCGACGAGTCCCTATTGATCAGTGCGGCCTGCGCCGGCCAGGGCATCGCGCTGGTCAACAGCGTCTTCGCGTCCGAGGCCCTGCAAAGCAAACGGCTGGTGCAGGTGACCAATGCCACGGCGGAGCTCAAGTTCGACTATTTCGTCTATTGCGCGAAAGAGCGGCGGGAAGAATGGGCGATTGCTGAGTTCATGAAATGGGCTGTGCAGCAGGCGGGCAAGACAGCGAAGGGGCATGCCCGGGAGATTGAAAGCGCGCGCCAGGTGGCTTGATTCACGAAGCTCGGCGGGTGGGTTTCACTGGGTCATACGTGTTGAGCTGACGGCGTCGCATGCCATGTGCAGATCTGTGCCCCTTAGCCATTTGCCGTAATGAGCTTTGAGCTCATCTTCCCAACTCGCCACCTCATTCAGCACTTGCTCCGCTTGCACACGGGATAAAGCGAAATGGGCGTGATGGCTGAGCATATTGGTTCGGTTGATTGCGCTTCCATCGCGCCCGACAGCCATGGCCAACGTCTTCGCCGGCCCCTCGTCGAGCATCGGCAAGACATCGTACATAGGCGAGAGTCGCCATCCTCCTTCCCGCCAAATAATCGCGTGATTGCGTGGGTGGCCGTCGCTGTTACCGGCCAATGCGTTGTAGCACATGCGTTTGAACAGCTCTTGCAGGTCCTCGTCCGGGACTCCTCTGCGTCGCATCTCGTCTGCCACCGATGCATACCGCCAGTCGCGGTGGTGCGGTTCGTTCCAGTCTGAATCGAGCAAAGTGAGTGCGCTCAGCATTGGAATGCGATGGGCGCCGTCCGCAATAGAAGTACGGTCAAAGCGTTCGACCAACAAGGTAGAGGGTTGCCCAGCGTACAACCTGGTGTTTGCGACGTGCATGCCCTTGGAAGCGGCGAAGGTCATGCAGGCAAATTCGATGGAGGGGAAATCATACTCATCAAACCGGTCACGGGGCTTGGCCAGGATCAACATGCCTTTGTCTTGCAGCGTTCGCTTGGGCCTGGCTCCACCGAGGGACGAACGCTGCTGCCTTATGTTTAGCGTTACGAGCGATTCGGCATCCAGCTGCCTGTCGTAAACCGCTTCACAGGCTTCAATGAATTTCGCCAGACCTTTGAGCGTGGGTATAGTTCGATTTTCCGTCGGCTTGGGGAATCTGCGATCCGCCGCTGGCCTGCGCTGCGAAAGCACCTTGAACGTTCGTTCCGGACATCATAGAACAGCTGTGTGGCCTGCTCGCCAGTCACAGTGCCTTCTGTTCGTGCCTGCTCGATCCGGCTGAATAGCGAGTCACACTCATCTTCAAGCCTGGGCCGGTCGATCTTATGCAGATCGTTTATGGACTGCTTGAGAGCATCGAGCATAAGGATCACCTGGATCGCGCTTTACCTTGGGGTCACTGAGAGGTGCAGACGTGAAGCATTGCAGCAATCATTATTGCCCGGCCTGACCCGAGAACTGCTCAACGGCGACCACAACACTGTTGGCACCTTGTTGAATGTCCTTGATCACCTCGTCCGCCTCACTGGCGAAATCCAGCGCCGCCCCGGCCTGCTGCCTGCTTTTTCCGATCATGGTCACAGCGCTGGACGCCAGAACCTGATTGTTTTTCACGACCTCGAAGATCTCCGCCGTCGCCTTAGTGGTTCGAAGGGCCAGGTTTCTGACCTCGTCGGCGACCACCGCAAAACCGCGGCCCTGTTCCCCGGCACGTGCGGCTTCGATCGCTGCGTTCAAGGCCAACAGATTGGTCTGGTCCGCGATGCTGCCGATGGTTTTGACGATGGTGCCGATTTCCTGGCTCTGGGCATCCAGTGCTTCAATGCCATGGGCAGCATCTTCCATCAACGCCGACAGTGTATTGAGGGTCGTCACGGTGTTCTGAATGACTTCGCGGCCTTGCTGTGCGCTGGCATTGGTTCGAACCGACGTGCCGTGGGCCATGCCGGCTGCTTCGGATACAGCGCGCTCGCGGGTGACCTGGTCGGTGATAACGGTGGCTATTTTGGCAATCTTGTACAGCTTGCCATTGGCATCCACGATTGGATTGTAGGAAGCCTCCAACCATACCTCGTTGCCATGTTTATCCACTCGGCAAAACCTTCCCGCGACATAGGATGCCTGTCTAAGGGTCTGCCAAAACCGATCATATTCTTCCGACTGAGCGTCGGATGGCATGCAAAAGATTCGGTGGTGCTTGCCCAGGATTTGGGGAAGCGTATAGCCCATAGCGTCCAGAAAATTCTGATTGGCTGCCAGCACTAACCCATCCAGGGAAAACTCGATGACGGCAGTGGAGCGCATCAGAGCCCCCACCAGCGCTTCATTCTCCCTGGAGGCCTCAATGGTCCTCGTCAGCACGCTTGAATACAAAACGATGCGTTCGACCCGCCCGCTGTCACCTGCGAAGGGTATGACCATTGCCCGTAGCCAGACGTGTCGACCTTCACGGCTGCACAGACGCAACGTGCCGCTGTAATGCTTGCCTTGGGCAACGGCATCAAGAGCGCGGCGCTGATGTACGTCTCCGCTCAGCTCTGAAGGACTGAATTCACGGAGGGCACGACCAGACAACTCAGCCTGGGTGAATCCCAGCTCTGTTTCAAACAGAGCATTCACCTCAAGGATGACGCCTGCCGCGTCCAGGGTGACCGACACGGTTTCGAGATCCAGCGTCGCCTTGACCTGCTCAAGAGCCCCCAGCCGTTTTTCCAATTGCTGGATTTTATCTTTTAACCGGGTATTGAACATGGAGGCCGCTCGCATTGACTTGAGAAGCTATCGACGCGGCGAGCGAAACCTTGAGAAGCATGGCCAGCAGCCTGATGGCCGGTGCAGATCAAGCATTCGGTCCAACGTGGAGGCCCTCCTTTGCCTACACATTAACAATCTGCGACTGCGCTGATTCCCTAAGAACCAGCGCTGAAGTGTGAGAATTAAAGCTGTCGCAGGTGGGCCCCGTTTACCGCGGCCTGTAGCTCAGTTGTGAAAAATCGCAAAACTGTCGCAACCTCCCCAAATGCCGCTCTGGCCGAATCCTCTAGAGAATTAAAGCTGTCTCAGCCAGATGCGGCGCGGCCTACCATCCGGTTAGACCCACAGGTCAAGGAGCTAACCGGTCTCCGCCAACCGACCTTCTTCGCTTTTCTACCGAACCGGACTCTTCTCACTCGGGGCTCTCACCTAACACGGAGTGATGGCACGTAGCCTTCCATCGGCGGTCTGTACGCATTATACTGTTTATCCGTACAGATAGACCTTCACGCCCCATCTTCTCCCGTTTTTAACCAGATTGGAGCCATTGATGCCATCGACCGACATTATGGAGTTCAAGACCTTCGCTGACATCCAAGGTCACTTCCAGATCGCCCTTGATCTGCTGCTGAAGAAAGAGAATTTCAGCCACGGGGTGTGGCCTTACAAACTCTACCAATCGGAAGCAAGCTGCCAGTATGAAAAGCTAGGTAAGCGATGTGCCCAGCCGCACCAAAAAGGTTACGTCGTCAGTTGTACCGATGGTTCAGTGGTTCTGATTGGCAATTGCTGTGCTCACAAGTACCTCAGCCTAGATGATGAATCGGTCAGAGCAGGCTTCAAGCAGCTTGATGCAAACCGGCGTCAATCAATTCGCCGTCGGAGGGTGGAATCGCTGCTCAAGAAAAGGCAATCCTATATAGAGCAAGGCAAAGCCCTTCACCTGCAGCACCGGGATATGCAAGCTCGAATCGCCGAGCTGTACAACACATTCCCTCGACAGATCTGGCAAAAACTAATCGACCGCTGGAAGACGAACAGGCTGGAAGTGGTCTGGGAATATCAGATAACCAAGACAGGCACCGAGAACGGGCGGAAGGTTGTCGAGAAAAGTTGGTACCCGAGCTCCTACGGCAAGCTCACCGGTTTGGGAGCATGGCTTGAGTGGGACCATCAGACGTATGCCGGGCGGATATCGGATTACCGTAAACAGCTCGAACTGATCCCAGCCAAAGACCAACTGACTAACGCTGAAATCGATCATGCCGAGGCCACTCTCAATAATGTGGCAGCTATCACGAGCCTGGAGCGAGAGCTCGGAGCGCTATCGAAAATGATGAGCGATTTTGTCGAACCATCCAATTTGGTACGTGCAGTTCAGCTCACCAGCAATCAGTCCGTTCGGGCGGAGACTGTGATCGCTGTGCACAGGTTGACGGGGGATACTCTCGCAATGACGCCCGAGAGGTTTGTTGTAGATATTGATGTAGCTCTGAAGCGCAAACACGATGCAACCGGACTACGTATTCAACAATGATAAACATCAGGACGTGGGTGCTGACATTGGACGGGCATCGTCCCATTTCACGGTTCAATTGCGACCATAATTGCAGGCTGCGAACAAGGATAATCGTGGATGTCTGGCAACAGGATCCCCTTTGGCGAGCGTGACGGGCAGCTACTCCAAGCTGACGAAGTTCCTAATGGGCTGGCGTGTGAGTGCACATGCCCTGAATGCCATCGGGCTTTGGTGGCGGCGAATCAGGGTACTAAAGTGCTTCCCTATTTTCGCCACCAGCAGAGCGCCTGCGAGGGTGGTCATGCGGCTGGCGTAAGACGCAGAGCCATTGAACTAATTGTGGCGGAACGACAGCTGCGGTTGCCTCCGTTCACGCAGGCGATTTCCGCGAAAACGATGAATGGTTTTGTCATCCGGAAATCGGTCAGTTTTGAGGCTTCATTGCTACAAGCTCAGTGCGCTTACGCTGGCGTGAAGCTGTCCGGTGTAACCGCTGACGTGGTGCTTACTGCCGGAAAGCATCAGCTCCTGGTTTATGTCCGGGCGGCCAAACGGCAAGATCATCAAAAAGAGTCCACCTTGCTAGCGCTTGGTATGTCCGTCATAGCGCTGGATCTCCAGCACCTTAGGCTAGAAACCATTCTCGACAAAGAGGCTTTTCGCCAAGTGGTGCTCTTTGATTCGAATGTTCGCCGATGGCTGCATACGGTGCGCGGCACGATGATAGTCGAGCTCACCAGGCAAACCATTCAGGCTGAAATTGAACAACTCAATGAGCTTGAGAAGAGGCAGAAGCTAGCGGCGCTTGAGCAGCGCCGACTGGAGCGTGAGCGAAAGGATACTGAGTTTGAAATGATCCAAGCCCGCAATGAAACTTTGCGTATTGCCAGCACGGCGGCCCGAATGGCTGCTTTTGAAGCGCAGCAAAAATCACCGGAGGCGCTCACGGAAAGGGACAGGCGCGAGTTGCTGAAGCATCAAAGTAACCAGCGTGCAGAAGCAATCATTGCGACCATTCGCAGGGCTATTGAGTCGTGGGGCGGAGTCGGGGCCGAGTGCCAACGCTGCTATCTAATTAGCGAAGCGGACACGAACGCTTGTAGATATTGCGAAAGCATGGGGCCGTTCAAGGTTCTGAGCTTTACCCCTGACTATCTCGGCAGTGCTCAGGCGCGGATGCGCTCATCTCTCAAGCCTGACACCTCAGTAGCTCATGTTCCGTGCTTGATCCAGAATCATTTGAGCAGACTTCATAAATAGCTTTCTAAATAGAGGTCTTGATATGACTGCCATCGCGCTTTTGAATGCACAGATAGACCCACACGTCGTTGCGGATACTCTGCTAACTGCAAACGGTCAGGATCCCAGAGCAATCAAGAAAATATGGCTGCCTGCACTTGGTGACGTCCAGTCAGAATGGGGCGAAGGTGACGGTCGCTGGCATATATCGCGGCTCACTCGGAAAACATTCGTACTTCCCAACAAATCTGGAGTAATTGCGTTCGCGGGAATGTGTACACCGGCTATCCACTTCATCAACGATCTCTCCGAAGCGTTCCGCAATAAGTATCAATACGATGAGCTAGCACGAGTAGATGAGGAGCTCATTAGCCGAGTCTTAGAACTATCACCGAGAGCTAGAGAGTTTTCGTTAATTGGAATACTGATCGACGCGACCGGCGATTTTAGATCGTACATCCACAACACGGTTAAACGTATTGACACCCAAAACTTTGGTGTCTGCTATGCTGCAGGCACCGGGGCTAATCTTATCGCAGAGATTATTGAGGCAGCAGATCAAAGACTCTGTCTTAGGGCTACGACTCCTTTATCTGATCCTTCGAGTTCAACAGAATATCTGGCTGAGAGCATTTCCTGTGAAATGCTCTATCGAGAAAGTGACCATCGGAATGGGCTGATGGTGAATTCACCAATCAGCGTTGGCTGCGGTGGATTCTACGAGTGGTACCAAGTGCTGCCCCAAGGAATCAAGCCCTTTAGATCGAGGGTAGACATCCATGTAGCAGTGCGCGAGGCCAAGAAATTAGTGATCACGCGAATCTACTTCTGCGAACAAATGGAAAACATCAACGTACGAGTAATTGATTCGACGCTACCGTCACAAGACTATTATTTGTCAATCTTCAACTTGGGCCTCGAACCTTGCGAAATCCCCATGGAGATCGAATTAACCGAGTGGATGACAATTGTTCCGAAGAAAACCGTCGGTGCCTTGATACAGTCCGTTTTCAACAGCGCTGGTATTGAGATGAATGCCACAGCTCGACACTTATCCTCAAGCGTATCTCCGGAATTAGCCAAGCGCTTATTTGGTAAACCAGTGGAGGTACCTCGCGTTAGGCTGGTTGTCTACTCCGGCGGCGTCGCTATTGTGAAAACCGTGAACTCGCCGGCAACAGAGCCACCCAGCGCTAGCATTTTGGAGGTAAATGGTCGTGTAGCTCTCGCATTACACCAGACGACCATGACCGCGATGTTGGAGGCTGCGGCACATCACTCGAACTCTGGGGAACAATGGGAATAGTAGAAGTGTGTTCTGCTCAAATTGCCGCTCGCGTGCCAACACTCGAACAATCGGTTTGTAATCATACCCTTGACTCCTCGTGTCACCCGTGGCGTTCAGCCCAGTTAACTCACCGACAATCTCTTCAAGGAGGAATACAACGAGTTCCCGGCTCAGGAAACCTTTTGGGCGGTTGTATTCGAGCTTACCCTCCAAGAGTCAAATGGATTCCTGAATCTGTACTGCGTACCAGGAGCGATTCTCACCAATTCTCAGGACACGATCGAAACTGCGCAAACTCCAAGGTGATAGGCCTCGACTGCTAAAGGGCGCGAGGCCAGAACCAGCTGACCTAACCGCCGGAGCAGCTACGTTTTTAAAGAGAAACGTCGGGATCCGACGGGGTGGGGGCTCGTAACGATCCTGTTGAGTGTTGCGCTATCTCTCTACATCGTCAGATCGGCCTTTTAGGTTTGGGAGCAGCGAGGGTATCCATGTAGTCAAGGAAAGCTTTTCCCTGCTCTTCTTCAGTTAACTTAGTAACCGGGGCCCGACGACGTGTCTTGGGAGCCGGCGGACTCTGTAAAACCAGAGTCTCCAAGTGCTTTTTAGCTGCTCGCTCGTTTTCGGTCAGGGCTGACCCAAAGACCTTGGCGATGACACGCTGGTGTCGCTCATCACGCGCAAATTTCACGACATTTGACTTCATTGCCGCGGGCAAGTCGAAAGGGCATACCAGATGCATATCTGCTTTTTTCGGCCGCCCACTTAGCGCTAGGTGTTGTAACGTCTCTACATCACGTGCGTTTGCGGTGTAAGCAGTGGAGCGATAGGCTGCAGTGATATCGAGCAAGGTCACGCACTGTCGGCCTGCATCGCGACACTCGACATACGCACGCTTTAGAAGCTGCACAACCAGCCGTTTGAGCCCATAAGTGCATCGGTACAACTCAGCAGCAAGTTCACTCAGGTCTGCTTTGATGGCGCCGTTGCTCACCCGCACGCACTCTGCCACGTAGTTTAGCCAATCTGAGCTGCCAGGGTCGTCTGGCAGCATGACGCGGGGATTAGCGAGCAGGCGCTGCTTGTCTTCGCTGTTTCGACCAAACAGCTTGTGGCCCAGGCTGTAGTTACACACATAAATCATGGGGGGACCAACACCTGTCATGGTCAGCAGGATATCGGTCACATTAGCGGCACCAGAGCCAGTGCTGGTGTGCTGCATCTCCTCTAAAACCGCGAGAGAAACACCGTCTCTGTTGGCCCGCCGACGGGATTCCTGTAGCAACTGAGCAATCGTTGTTCTACCGGAAGGTTTGGCATCTCCGAATACAAAGTCTTCGAGCAGGGCCTTGCCACTTGCTTTGCCCCTCGCGCTCGCAAACCAGTGTGATACTAAAGTCACAGGATGCTCATACAGGCTGCACGAAAATTCGGTGGGCGGCGGCAGCAGCTTGAGCACTGCGGCAATGGTTTGGCTTTTCCCTACCCCAGCCAGCCCCGAGAGACAAATTGGAGCGACTTCAATCTCAGGCGGATTGAAAATCCCCGACACGTAGCTCGCTTCATTCGTAAATAGCCGCTGACTGTGCATCGATGCCCTGCCAACCATCTCCTCAATGAACGCCAGCGAGAATTCGTTGGGAATGAATATTTGCGCGAGTCCAGTTTCCAGTTGCTCAGAGGCAATCATGGTATCGCGGACGCTGAGATCGGGTACTGGCTCAGGCCTCACAGTAATTCTGGAGCGGATCTCCTCCACGCCCAGAGATTCACTGAACCAGCCATCAATCACCTTGCTCATCCGACCTTACCTATAATGCGATTGAAATCGTCTTGGTCCTGCTTATATGACGCGTTTTTCGGAGGACGACCCGTTTGTCGACGACCGGCAAACGGGTCTAGTCCCGTTATCAGTTTGCATCTGGCCCGGAAATGTTCTATGCCAGCGGGGGTCTCGTCGCGAAGAGCGGCGACGCCTTCACGTCTTATTTGATAGATCATCTGCAAATCACTAAGTGAAATATCGATTAAGCCCTCAAGGGTTCGCTGTGATTGAACAAAATCAAGCTCATGGAGTTCGCCGTATACCTCTATCCAGATGTGCCTGACGCACATCGTCAAGATATGGACCATTGTTGAAATCACTCCGTTTTTGGCAACACGATCAAATACTCCTGTGGCGATCAGGGACGGGGAGCTGTATTTTCGACCGAAGAAATAAACCGCGTCGCTACGGATGGCAGCTGGGCGCTCAACTAAGAACTCTTTGATAGCGGCCTCAAACTGCATACCATGAGCGGAGTTCCGACCTCGGCTGTCCCAGTAGTTGAAAATCGCAAGCGGCGTTGGCTTAACCCTGGCCAGAACCAGCTCATCGTCCAGCCGACGACTGGCGTCAGATAACAGGTTATCCTTGAGCACCTGAAGGATCTCCCACTTAGCCATCTCCACAAAATTCAGCTTGCTATGAAGGAAAGTGGGCTGGTCCAGCGTTTTTTTAACACGTCGATGAGAGGACTCAACAGTTGCCTTAGACTGTCCGGAGAATACAGGGGTATTTTCGAACGTGCCTAGCCATGTAATTGCGGACTCTACGTCGAAGGTAGCTCCAGGTCCGCGGTCAAAAACGACGCCAGGCGCTAGCCCTTGGCTAGGCCATTCACTTGGCTCGATTGGCACACCGAAGAGCTCACAATATTTGACCTTATTTGATGCCATCGACAGCAGACACATTTTATATGCGTCCATTTTTTCTTTACCGTCAGCAAAGCCAATACCGACAATGAGCCCAGAGAGTCCACAAACAGCACGCACGACGCAAAAGCTATCAACCGCGCTATTTTCAGAAACGCCGGAAAGTTTTTCGGTAATGTAGTAGCCATCGAATTCCACGAGCTGATTCACGTTAAGCAGGCGATCAGCAAAACTTCCGCTAGATCCGGAGATAGCTCGAGTTTTTTGCTTGCCCCTAACAGCTTCGGACCTTTCTTTCGAGCTATACGCTCGCTTGACCTGGTACCTGGCCTGAGCATATGTTGGGAAGGGAGCACCTTTAGGGTGGATGAACTCGAACCTTTCTCCCTTTTTCACCGCGACGCAGCCGAAAACTTTTGTCAAAGTTTCGGCATAAATTACGCCTGCGGTTTTATAGGGAGACCGGAAGGCAAGATATCCCTTATTGATTTTCTCTCTCATTTCCCCATCTGATCGGTACCCCCACTCCTTCCCGTTGGGAGAAGGCCGTCCCAGCCGGCGTACGTACGAGGGGTTATTACGATCCCAACTACCTATCCTGTGCAGCGGCGGCATCAAAGCCCATTTGTTGTGACCAAACATGATGTATGTGTAAAACCAGAGCCGCAGACGCGAGGCGTTTTGTTGAGGCCTTTGAGCCTTGGCATGAGCGTTAATGATTGCGTCCGGGTTATCGCTGGCCAGAATCTCTTGAAGCCGGACAACGAGATCCGATATTGCGGCAAAGCGGCGATTAACCTTCTGATCGTAGCTTTCCTTGGTCGACACACGCAGGCTTTCCCGGTGTGCGATGGTGAGACGCTCAACTGGCTGAAGCCAAGGGGGAGACGTATTACCCGTACCGTCTTCCAGCACCAGGCCGGCTTCCAAGGCGTATTCAAACTCCACTCTTGAAACCGTCAAAAGCTGGGATTTGAGCTCTCTAAAACCCTCGAAAAACTCGATCATGCGTACCCGGTTGGTAGCGCCGTCACTACGCAGAAAGTGATAGGTTGTTCCTTTCGCCAAGCACTGAAATCCCTCTGGCGCAATAATCCTCGAACCGGCCATCATAATGCTGTCTCCTGAAATAGCTCGCTAAACACTTCAAGGAGATCACCACCCTCTGTCGACAGAGGACGATCGATAAGAATGGGTTGAAGAAAATTTACCACCAGCTTGCGGTCCCAGATGTCCTGGTAAATTTTTGCAATGAACTGGTCGCGGTGTCCCCACAGTTTGGCGTGCCTTATCGCCACAAACGCCACGGGTTCGCCTCCTTTGACGGCCTCCAAAACGGCAGCACTGAAATCTTCGAGTAGGGTCCGATTGAGCGTCAGCGGAAGCTGATGCGTCCCGAACAACAGGTCTAGGTTTGCAATCACTGTAGGCTCGACTGCGTCTAGAGACACTTGCACGGTCCGTATGCCCGCGCTGGCGTAGTAACCCATTTCCAGCTCGGTACGGAGGCGCGCATGGTCCCGGTCTTTATTTTGCTGGACCGGAGTTTTAGCGCTAGAGAATCTCCTTTCTCCAAAGGCTTCCTTTCGGTCCTTCACCGTCCAGTTGACGGCATACGGCAGGCCGCTCTCGCCCAACATATAAAGCAGCAAGTCGCCTTGGTAAGGGGACGGGATCATGGCTCGGCGCCCGTCGGGCAGGTCGATGCAGACTTCGTAGTGCTTGAACCCGAGCTCTCTTGCAACCTCCACTGTTCCCGAGACAGACGGAAGGGGTAACCCCTTTGTCAGGGGGTGGCCACGTAGTGGATGGCTCGACTTCGTAGGCCACAGCATTTTCTGCTCATGCAAATCAATCAATCGAGGATGGTATAGCGCCAGTTGGGTGAACACCTTTTCCGGGCTCGATAGCGCGTGTATCGAGCGGCCAAGCTTCCGGCTATTTAGCCTGCTTATGCGCGAGCATTTGGGAGCTTCGCGGGGTAGAGCCATGGTAGAGGGGAGATACTGCTGTCCCCATTCAAATTGGCCTTGACGCCGCATAATTCTGTTGTGTCTCAATAATGGTGTCATATCAGCATTCCATTCTCAGGTCAGCCACGAGCCCATCCAACTTGGGGATAAAACTCAATGACTTACGTGACGCCCTTAATAATCAGGCGAAGGCAGACTCGCTCTGTGTGGATAACACGGAGTTTCTTGTGGATGAACGAAGCCGTGCGGGACTTGACGTCCCACAGGTGGAGATAGAGAATGGAATGGTCAGAACGTCTAAAACTGACTTATCCACAGGGGTCAAGGTCGCACTTGACCCCTGTTTCTTTACCTGGCTTTCCATTGCAAAATTTTTCTTTACGTCATAGTCAGGCCCGTCTGTAAGGAAACTGGTGGTCTGCGGTCTATTGTCGTCACCGCTGGATCACATAGGTTTTATGTGACTGGCGAACGACAAAATATACACCGCGGGGGCTTGCGAAGTTACTATAAACAGAGCATTTTTATCGACTGTTTTACACAATTTTCTGTGAAGGAATCGATCGCCGCTGCTTTGGGTACCGTACTCATTAGTTACAGCAAAACCTTGGTCTGCGCCCATCTGCTAAAACGAAATATATTTCACCAAGGCTGGGTGTGATTGGACGCGGGCTCTGCACTAATCCATATCTCGAAACTAGATATTTAGACCTTCGATTATGCAGATGCGTTGCCGAGGGAGGGAGGCTGGTAGCATGTCTACCTCACGGAGTTCGAAGACTGTCCCTATCGTTCGCTGGCTCGATGATGAGACCTTTTTCAGCATCTGCAGCAGGCAGCACGTGATTCTCGGACACTTAGACGTAATCAGCACCCTTGCGTGGCTGTATGAAGATAAACAGCGAGCGGTTATCCACGACTTTCCAAGTAATTTGGAAGCTTTAGATCCGAAAATAGTATCGTGCTGGGGGGATGCGGACTGGATCATTGAGAAACACACAATTTTTCCTCTTTTTGGTCCATTCCAGGCACCAGAGCGAGTCGAAGCGGCGAAGAAATTGATGAAAGGGCCGTCGATAGGATCGTTGAAGTACCAATTAGGATTACTGACTGGAAAATTTGGAGCTGAGCATCCGCTAAAGGCGTGCAGCCGGTGCATTGCCGAAGATCAGGCTGACTTTGGGACAGCCTATTGGCATCGCGCTCATCAATTTCCGGGTGTACTGCTATGCAAACGGCATGGCGCACCGCTGATCGAGTGCACACTAAATCGCCAATGGTCAGGACGATTCAAGTGGGCTCTCCCGAGTGAGAAATATCTCGCACCAAGACAACAAAAGCTGACCCATAGCCCCTTGCTTGCGTCGATGGGGGGTATGATCTTGGAATTAGCGGCGGTTGAGAGCTCGGTTCACTTCGACCCGCATCTGATCTGCGCACTCTACAAACGACGTATCGACTTCGTGCAAGCTTCAAGTCCGGAGGGGTGGGATGCTGCATCTTCTCTGGTTGCGCATGTTTCTGGACTACAACTGCATTCTCCGTTCAACTGCCTTCCTACGACTAAAAAAGGAGCTAACGACTTCATAACGCAGATGACTCGAAAGCCCCGTGGCCACTGTCACCCCCTGAAGCATCTAACATTTATACACTGGCTTTTCGGTGACTTTCAAACCTTTATTTATAACTACACTCTATCGTGCGTCTTGATTGAAAAAGTTCGTGAGATAACATCAGTACTGGCCATCGACTCCGCCCTGACGTTAACCGTGAGGCCTGCTTCAAGCAATCACCCGGCTGTGAGCAAACCAAAAAAACTCAAACCTGATATCCGAACTATGATTATCGTCCAGCTTCAAGCGGGGCGGCACAAAAAAGACATATGTAAAACGTTTTCCATTTCAGTCTGTACCTTGAATCGTATCCTGCGATCAGAGCCAGGCTTACAGGTTTTGTGGCAAGGTAAACAGTACGCGCAGAATCTACTACTTTATCGGTCAGCATGGCTGGACGCTGTGAGAATAAACATCGGCGCAAGTCCAAGCCAAGTCCGCCTACTGATACCAAGCCACTATGCATGGCTGTATCGAAACGATCGGCGCTGGCTGAACAGCCAGACCAAGAGGATGCCAACTGGCCGCACCGGCAATAACTCAGCCGTGGATTGGGATGGCCGTGATAATGATCTCTACGAGTTAGTCATATCTAGGCTTAGGGCGGAATACGGCGAGCTCGGGAATCTCACGGTCTTAAAGCAGGATCTCCATAGACTGATACCTTCGCTGTCTCGTGCGCTCGCGAAGCGGACTCGCTACGCCAAGACGCGAGCATTACTGGGACATGTCACTTATAGAGCCTCACCGCAGCCCTCCATTGCCTCGGTTGCTGATGAATCCGGACGGGGTTAGACGATGTTTAGATCCCACATAGCGCACCAGTGGCTAGTTAAGACTCGATGCGGTTCGGCCTCACTTGGGTTGTGCTCAGCACCGGAGCTACCGAGCACCTGGCATCAGCACTCACAGACTTGCGGGCCGTCTTTTAAGCGCTATATCATCCTTGCTTTGAGGTATTTTAGGAAAGCTCACCCTGGCTTTCGTGACGCCAGTGGGCTCCGAGTCAGACATTTTCACGGTGTTGCAACAAGGAAAGCTTCTGACCCGTCGAGCTCTAGACGCGTCCCGGCTTGCGGGATCAAGAGACCTGATTGAAGGAAGAGGGCAAGACCACACACCAACCCCGCTCGCATAATTTTCCTCAATGTACTGCACGGACTCGTAGCCTTCCGAAATATACGTCGACCAAAGAGACTCTACCGGTTGCAGCGCAGTCGCATCAGACCGTACATCGTCTACGAAGTCGATGAACGTTTCGTGGACTTCCATCGCGGCCTCAATCACCGCTGTACCCTCATACGGAAAGGCGCGCTCTTGCCCCGGCCGAAGCAAATCCAACCTATGGATAATGCGCCGTTGCGCTCGGAAATTATCCTCACACACACTGTCAAAAACGGCACCTTGCAATTGCAGGTCTTGGAATCTCTGCTGCAAACTTCGGAGCGCAAATTCTAGCGGTATGAGGTGACCGAAATTTAGCGCATCATTATAAAATCTCGCTTTTCGCAAAGCTGTGGGGTCTAAGTTAATTTCTGAACAAATGTCGCCAAGTGCTATTTGTGAGCATCCTTCCCATATAATCTCCAAGCCATGAACTAAGCACGACGGGATATGAGCGCCGTCCTTATCTGGCCGTCGATTCTTAGCCTCGATGTGCGATCGGTATCGTCTGTCTGCAGAAAAAGCTCCACCGCAGACGTGGCACGATGTCAATAACACTACGTTGTGCTTCCAGCAGACAGTCACATCACATTCATGAGCGCGTCGCCAATATGCGAACCCCAAATTTTCCAAATCTTCCCGCACACAACTGGGACAATATGCACTCTTTTGGTGCCATGGGGATCCCATAGAAGTTTGTACACCGTATCGTTTCCCAGAATAAGAAATATCAAAGCCGTCGTTAAATATCCCATGTAGGGCATACCGGGTATGGTTGTGTAGCAGTCGGTTAAATCCGAAGCACCCAGGCCAACTCAATAGTGCTGCGACCGTTTTAGCGGCCGGGCAGTCGCCACCCTTGGAAAAAAGCATATTCAACTGCGAGGCTTCACGGCTCGTAGTACTAAGGTGGATCACACGTTGAACAAAAGAGGCCAGTGTTTCATCAGGTAGAATTTTCGGTATCATATCAAACTTATGTTTTCAAGATTTTTATTTATATGCCGCCCGGCCTATCTTCTAGTCCGCTTCATTTAGCCAGCCGAAGAATGCGTGCTCTGGCTGAACAAAGCTCCGACGAGGAATGAATACTATCTCAATCTGGTTCAAGATGGTGTTGGCCGCGCGAGCTCACGCTTGATGACGACGAGTCACAGGGCCCTGAGAATTTCGTTCGCGAAAGTGTAAAGCGTCGTATAGCCGCCGCTGCCCTTCCTATCCAAGAAGAAGCCTCTTATACCGATCCTAGCCGGCCCATCGCAGTCACATAGCTTCGAGTCACCTATCATCCAGGTTTCGTGAGGTGGCGCCTGTACTGAATGCGTAGCATGGCTATAGATCTTGCTCGATGGCTTGATGACCCCGACAGCAAAGCTAAAGGAATAACCGTCTAGTGTCGGATAAAGTCTTTCGATCGCTGAAGCATAGGGTTTGGCGAGATTCGAACACACCGCAACCTTTATTCCTGCGGCCTGGAGAGCTGCCACCGTGGCTAGACCATCAGGGTAAGCCTCAATGCTCGCCAGTTCATCCTGAAGATCGGCCTCGAGTTGGCTTAAAAAGACAGACTCGACCCGAATCCCGAAATAATCGGCAGCTTCTCTCAAGTCCATTGGACTGGACATCAGGACCTCGGCATCATTGGCTTTGGGGCGCCGACCCTGCTCAATGCCGAGCTTGAGTATTTTGCGATAGGGGTGAGTGCCTTCGCCAATTTTGACCAGTGTGCCAAATGCGTCAAAAATAGCAGTCGTAACCGGCATGGGGGGGACCTCATCAGATTGGCGTCACTCGCATTCCCCAGTGTACCTCAGCGACATTGCACTAGTGGGCGAAGCCATTTGACCAAGGCGTCAGAAGTGGGGGTCTGCCACTGACTACCCTCTGGCACGATCAAGGATGTTGTGCAACACAGCCCATGGTTGCTTGGATGCCTCACCTCTAGCCTCACAGGTACGATAGTGAGCAAACGGTGTGTCGCAGTCTTCAAGCGCCTGGCTTTCCAAACAGCAAGTGCACACTGCGCGCCCGGCAACCATCGTCCACTGGGCGTCCCACGCTTCGATCCGTTGTTCGTTATCCATGATCGCGATTCTTTTCGGATGCTCTGCAGACAATACCGTCAGGACACCGGGGTTGATACGCTCGGATACATACCATCGTTCGAGGGTATCCTGGAGTGCCGCTCGCAGTAGCTCTCCATTTGATAGCGGCGCTTCAAAATGTCCGCTATCGGCACAGGCTGTGTAAAAACGCGGGCTTCGTTTTGAAGTCTGCGTCGCTACGTAAAATCCGCAAGCGTTTGGTTATGCAGCAGACCTGAAATTTGCATAGGCGCGCGATTTTCGTTCCGAATCTGCTCCTCAAACCTGCTCTAAAACGTTTTTACACAGCCTCGGCCGATAGCTGACCCACGAGACTGCTCGGCGGGTGTCAGAGGCGTGACGTGGTAAGGTTGAGTTGGCTAGTTACCCTCTGGCGCAGTCTAGGATGTCGTGTAGCGCAATCCAAGGGTGCTTAGATTTCTCATCGTTAGCCTTGCACGCGTGGGCGTGGGCAAACGGGCTCTTGCTGTCTTCCAAGGCCTGGCTTTCAAGGCATCCAGTGCACACCGCTCGCCCGGCAAGGATCACCCAACGTGCATTCCATTGCTCAACCCTTTGCTCGCTGTCCATATCACGCCTCCTTCCGCATGCGCTTTGAGTAGCCACGATACATGCGCTTCGGCTGCGTTTATACGCCCGGAACGATACCCTCAATTGAAGGTTACACTGCTGAATTGATAACTAGATCCGCGCTGGATGGCTTTGTTCATCACCGTCAGCAGTCGGCTACAAGCGGACGATCAGCCCTTCGAATAGATCCCTTCCTTTTCATATCGTCGAAAGCCCCATCGATCCAGCGTTTGCTTACACAGTAGGCCGAGAGTAATAAAGACTAATTGAAGGGACGGTCTGCACGGGCGAGTGCCCGCGTTTCGGGATCGGCGTCGAATGCCAACTCTACAAGCAGGCCTTTCGGGCATTGCAAAAAGAAGCTGGAGCACCAGCGTCAGCGAGATATCCTCCTCGATGACGCTTGGCGAGCGACCAGTCTCACTGAAAGCCTCATCTAGGATTTCGCGCTGACCAGCTGGGGGTGGTTCGAAGTACGATCGTGGCACACATATTCCTTAACGTAACCGGCAAATGCCGACCGCATCCACTCAGGCATCTTGCAGGCCATGAACTTGTTGAATTCCTCAGCGCTGAGCGAGCTGGCGATCTTACTTATGGCATGCTGAGTCAGCCCTTCTTTCCCTATATATAACACCGCAGTCAGGGCAATCCCTACCTGTGTGCCAGCTTGCTGGAGTCGCTGCCGAGACGCATGACGCAATCGAACCACCGCGTTACCGATCTTGATTTCACGCGTCGATCCACTGGTGTAGTAAGTCGGTAGAACCTGCATCTGTGTGCTTAGCCCCAACCGGCGAGCAGCTTCTACACCATGAACCTGGATAGTCTCACCTCTAGCCTTAGCGACCGCTTGCATAACTGCAATCGGGTTAGCTCGAACCTTCTTACCCGTGTACTCGCTCTGCTTAGGGCGCATGTAGACGCCGCGAGCAACGCGCTCTAGGGAACCGCTGAGCACCATCCGAGACAGTGCCTTGTCTACCGAAGCGCGCGAGCCTGCCTGCGCGAAAACTGCGCCAGCAAAGGGCTTGCCTTTGGGCATGTGCTTGATACGGTTCGAGATGGACTCTGCGACAGACACGGCTGATTCCTATGATGTCAGAACATTAGTGGATATTTTCTGACAGACAAGACGACTATAAGCCTTGTTTCTCCTGACTTCCAGCGTCTAGACCGAACTCCATTAAGGTCAGTCAGTTAGGGCGCTGAGGGTGGACACGAACGAGACATTGGGATTCGGTACCGATCTGCAGATGAGAGACGCCAAGCTCAACGGTGATTGTTGCATTGAGGTGCTCGAACTGCTCGGCGCCCATGTCGACAGACAGCGTCCTTACGGCCATTTGGCCGATTTCTGCCGTTCATGCTTGGCTACAACCGGTCAAAAACGGACTCTTCTAGTAGCAGTCAACGGCGCCTACGACAACATGGGTAGCCACGCAACTGGCAATAAAATAGGTTATCACCAATTATTGCCGTTTATCGGTTTCAGACACGGCGGACCGATTTGGTATTGCTTTTGTGACCAGTTGGACAGCTAGTGATCGCAAGTAAGCCAATAATGAGAACGGTATGCAGGAACTGACGAAAGCCCATCAGAACGATCAACGTCGGCTCACGTCGGTCGAATTTCAGACGCTGGCCCAGGTTCCGGCCGCGGTCGAGTGGTTTGCCAACCTGGACAATCCTCGGACACGACGTGCCTACCAAAATGACCTGGAAGACTTCTGCGGTTTTGTCGGATTGGCTTCGGCCGATGAATTTCGCGTGGTGACCCGATCACATGTTCTGGCCTGGCGCGCCCAGCTCGAGCACCGCGGCTTGGCCGGAGCCACTATCCGGCGCAAATTGGCGGCGCTGGCCAGCCTCTTTGATCACCTCCTGGAGAGCAATGCGATCGCCGGGGGCAATCCCGTGCACGGCGTGAAACGACCGAAGATCGAAAGCAACGAAGGCAAGACGCCGGCATTGGGCGATCACCAGGCCAAAGCGCTACTCGAAGCCCCGGATGAATCGACCCTTAAAGGGCTGCGTGATCGGGCGCTACTGGCTGTTCTTCTTTATCACGGGCTGCGCCGGGAAGAAGCGGCGCTGTTGGAGGTGAGCGACATCCAGGATCGCCGCGGGATTCAGCATCTGAAGGTACACGGCAAGGGCGGCAAGGTGCGGTATCTACCGCTGCACCCGGTGGCGGCCGGGCGCATCCATCAGTACCTGGAAAGCTCAGGGCATCATTGGGCGGACAGGAAGGTACCGCTGTTTATACCGTTGCGCGGCAAGCTAACCGGTGCCGGCATCACAGCCAACGGCATCTATATGGTGGTGGCGGCTTACGCGAAGAAAGCCGGGATTCAGGTCGACGGGCTTGGCGTCCACGGACTACGAGCAACGGCTGCCACAAACGCGCTGGAGCATGAAGCCGATATCGCCAAGGTCCAGGCCTGGCTTGGACACGCCAATATCAGCACGACCAAAATCTATGATCGCCGTGAAAACAGGCCGGAGGATTCACCTACCTATAAGGTGAAGTATTGATAGAAGGGATAGATGCCTAAGCCACAGCTCAACCTCGCGCACGGTCGAGAATGTGGTGTAACGCTACCCAAGGATAATGACCTTCCACATCGCTGCCTTCGCAGGTATCGGCGTGTACAAAGAGGGTTTCACAGTCCTCCAGTGCTTGGCTTTCCATGCAGCCAATGCAGACGGCACGTTCGGCAACTATCGCCCATTGACCGTTCCATTCTTCAATGCTTCTCTCGGTTTCCACCATTACATCCTCAGCATGCACCTTGACATCCTCAGCATGCACCTTGCAGATACCGCCCTTACGGTACCCCTGTGGTAGCCGGGTTGATACGCTCGAAAACATACCCTTGTTTGTGGGTGTCCAAGCGCACCGTTGTGAACGCGCAACCATCTGGGTCTGAATGGCGATTCAGGCCGAGGATTTGGTGGCGGAAGGGATCTCAATGGCAAGCCGACTAGCCTGGCTCGGTGCAGGCCATGCGTTAATACACCGGCAGCTTCGATGATGGCACTTTTAGTTTGGCTGCTAACTAATGAGCAGCGCTCATAAATCTTAGAACGATCGGCCGGCTAGTCTCCACGCATCTGCGTCGCTAATGTGCTTGAAAGATACTCGAGTAACCAGCGAGGAACAGATGCCCTTAATCCACGATCCCGTGCGCCGCAAGGTAGTAGCGGCGTTAGCTAGCTTGCCTCTGCTTGGCGCCTCAATAACATCCCACGGCAAGGGTGGCGCCTTGGGTGGCTCCAAGGTTTTGGTCGCCTATTTCACCCGTTCAGGTAATACCGAGGTGGTCGCTGGTCTACTTCAACGCGCTCAGCAGGCGGACCTTTTCGAGATCGCCCCTGCAGATGCTTATCCCAAAGATTACTTGGCCACAGTAGAGCAAGCACGCCGAGAGCGTGATAGCAACTTCGAGCCTTTGCTTGCCGCCCATGTGTCACACATAGCGGATTACGACCTGATCTTTCTGGGTTTCCCCATTTGGGGCGAGACCACACCACCCGTCATCAGATCATTTCTGTCCAGCCATGATCTGAGTGGGAAGGTTCTCGTGCCATTTATTACCCACGGTGGCTACGGCATAGGTAGCAGTTATCAGGTACTCACGCGTCATGCCCCTGGAGCAGTGCTGCAAAAAGGATTTGAGATGCAGGCTGATCAAGAGCGCAAGACCATGGACCAAGTCAACGGCTGGCTTAAAGATATACAACTACCCGCTTGAGCGAGGCAGCCGCAGTGCGAGTTACAAAGCACTGCCTGCAACCCAAGCTTAGAGATCTTGATCTGAGGAGTCATCCATGAAAACCCGTATGCTCGGTAACGGCCTGGAAGTTTCGGCCATCGGCCTTGGCTGCATGAGTATGACCGAAGTCTATGGTCCAGCTGCCAACAGCAAAGACATGATCGAACTGATACGCAGTGCTCACGAGCGCGGCGTCACTCTTTTCGACACAGCAGAAGCCTATGGCCCGCTTACCAACGAAACGCTGTTAGGCAAAGCGCTCGCGCCCATCCGTGACCAAGTCGTCATTGCGACAAAATTTGGCTTTAACATCGATCCGCAGACGGGCGTACGCGGCGCGGGCACCAACAGCAAGCCGGAACATATCAAGGCTGCGGTTGAGGCAAGCCTTACGCGCCTGGGCACTGATCGCATTGATCTGCTGTACCAACACCGGGTCGACCCGGAAGTGCCAATCGAAGATGTCGCTGGCACTGTCAAAGAGCTCATTGGGCAAGGCAAGGTCAAGCACTTCGGGCTCTCGGAAGCTGGGATTCAGACTATCCGCCGGGCTCACGCAGTTCAGCCCCTCACCGCTGTGCAAAGCGAGTATTCACTGTTTTGGCGCGGACCGGAGCTTGATTTGTTGCCATTGCTCCAAGAACTAAACGTCGGCTTCGTGCCCTTCAGCCCGCTTGGAGCAGGTTTTCTCACCGGTCAGATTGACGAACATACGATTTTTGCGCCCAACGATTTCCGTAATCACGTACCGAGGTTCTCCGTCGAAGCGCGTAAAGCTAACAGCGTTCTGGTGAGACTCCTCACGGAATTGGCAGAGCGCAAACAAGCCACGCCTGCTCAGGTGGCTCTGGGCTGGCTGTTAGCGCAGCAGCCATGGATCGTACCGATTCCGGGCACCACTAAGCTTCACCGATTGGAGGAAAATCTGGGCGCTGCAGAGTTGCGTTTAACTCATGAGGAATTGGCGGAAATCAATTCGGCGATATCGAAAATCGAGATCCTGGGCGACCGTTTGCCTGAAGCTGCAATGAAAATGGTTGGGCATTAAGCAACTGTCCCGGGTCAGCTTGCCCGCTGCTGCTTTCGCTCTAACCCAGCACACGTTGATCTCCAAGGTAATACAGCTATGAACACCGATAATCCTATCGTGCTGGTCGTGGGAGCAAGCGGTAGCATCGGTCAGCCGACGGTCGCCGAGTCGCTGCGCAACGGCTACCAAACCCGAGCACTGGTCCGTGATCTTTCTCAGGCCGAGCTTTTCCCCAAAGAGGTGGACGTAGTGGTGGGAGATTTGACGCGTGTTGAGACCCTGGCTGAGGCTGTTGCCGGGGTAACAGGCGTCATCTTCACCCAAGGCGTCAGCGGTAATGATGCAAAAGGCGCAGAGTCGGTGAACTACGGTGCCGTACGTAACGTGCTTATTGCGCTTAAGGCGCCGGCTCGCATCGCCTTGATGACCACTGTGGGTGTGACAAAGCCGTCAGTAGGTCACGATTGGAAACGGCGGGGTGAGCGGCTTGTCCGCGCCAGTGGACTGCCCTACACCATCGTGCGACCAGGCTGGTTCGACTACCACTCGCCCAATCAGCAGCAACTGGTGATGCGTCAGGGGGATACGCATTGGACTGGATCGCCTGCCGACGGCGTTGTTTCACGTAAACAAATTGCCCAGGTGTTGGTTGCTTCGTTGACCTCTCAAGTGGCTAAACGCAAAACGTTTGAGCTCGTAGCTGATCCGGGCCTGGCTCAGACGGATCTGGAACCGTTATTTTCGGCCATACCAGCAGACCTTTCAGGTGAGCTGGACGCCATCGGCGACCGGGACAATCTGCCTGCGGCTAAAGAGCCCGATTCGGTGCTGCAAGCGCTGGCGGACATTAAGACCCGGTTCCCGCACTGACCTTTTATTTCCCATATAGACAGCTCGCTGAGCACGGCATGCTCACGGATTTTGCCCACTCTGAGGATTACCCGAATGGTTTCTAAGGTTGAACTGAGTCGTCGCTTACTGCTGGGTGCAATGGGTGGCGTTGCCATAGCGCCGGCCTTTGCGAGCGCAGCAACGGCGCTTGGCGCGATGACCTCTGCCAGCGGGGATACCCGGGTTGGCAGCCAGCCTACCCTAGGCAGACGAAAGCTGGGCTCTCTAGAGGTCTCCAGCATCGGATTGGGCGTACAAAACATGAGTCGTAATTACCAGACGACCGTCCCAAGCCGTTCCGAAATGATCAATATCATTCGCACCGCTCATGATCATGATGTGACGCTCTTCGATGCTGCAGAAGCGTATGGTCCGCTCGAAGTAGAACGCATCTTGGGCGAGGGGTTGTCCCCTATCCGAGACCAATGCGTCGTCGCCTCCAAGTTCGGCTGGAACATCGACCCCATTACCGGGGAGCGTCGCCCTGGTTTGAACAGTCGACCCGAGCATATCCAGAGAGCCGTCGAGGGGATGTTGAAACGATTGCGTACCGACCGAATCGATTTGCTCTACCAGCATCGAGTGGATCCGCAGGTCCCGATCGAGGATGTTGCAGGAGCTATCAAGAACTTGATGGCACAGGGCAAGGTCCTTCACTGGGGACTGTGTGAAATGGGCCTCGACACGCTACGTCGAGCACATGCAGAGCAGCCGGTGAGCGCCGTTCAAAGCGAATACTCGATGCTTTGGCGGGGCCCTGAGCAAGATGTTTTATCAACCTGCGAAAACCTGGGGATTGGCTTCGTACCGTGGAGCCCTCTGGGAGTAGGCTTTTTGACAGGCGCAATCGATGCCAAAACCCGGTTCGCCGAGGGTGACATTCGCGGCGTCGAAGGGCGGTTTGCTCCAGCAAACTTGCCTCACAACCTAGCCTTGGTGGACTTGCTGAACGCTTGGGCGCAGCGCAAGCAGGCCAGTCCCGGGCAGATTTCGCTGGCGTGGCTGCTCGCACAAAAGCCTTGGATCGTGCCGATTCCGGGCACGACGCAGATGGCTCATATGCTGGATAACATTGGCGCAGTCAGTGTGCAATTTACGTCGGCGGAGATTGCAGAGCTCAACCGATCCGTGCGAGCGATTGAGGTCAAAGGTTCACGGTTACCCGACGCAGTATTGGCATTCTCCGGAGTGGAAGCACCTGCCAAATAGTCCGCTTCAACGAACGAAGCGGACGGTAATTACTCAACTCCGGGAAATTACAGGGTACGGGTATAGAAGGTATTGAGTTTTTCGATGGCGGCACTCACGTATCTGGGAACCCAGTAGGTCTCAATGTGAGTTGCTCCGTCGAGCTTGAACAGCTCCTTATCCTTCGTGCCAGTCGCTTTGGTAAACGCATCCTCAGTCATGTAGAGACTATCGGCCTTCGTGCCCGCGATCATCAACAGAGGTTGGTTGATTAGCGCTATGTGGTCTGTGGCGTCGAAGCGCATCAAGTCAATCAGGCTGCTCGTCGTGTATTTGAATGTTGAGTTTGGGTGGGCATGGGTCTTCCAATAATACTCATAGCCCTGGCGATATAAATCGAAGGGTAACTTGGCGATTTGCTCGTCGGTGAGATTGGCATCCCCCGAATACATCACAGTTCCACCTGCCGCCTCTTGGGCCCTGGCGGCAGAAGCTTGCTGCAGCCGTAACTGCACCGAGTCAAGCTGCGAGTCGACATAGCCATTGCGGCGTACACGCCCCGAATTGAACATACTCACCGTGGCAACCGCTTTGAATCGTTTGTCCGTTTCGGCGGCGGCCAACGAATATCCGCCACCACCGCAGATGCCCAGCAGGCCCAAGCGTGTGTTATCGGCTCCACCGTACTGGCTGATGAAGTCGGCCATGCCATGAATGTCTTCGATTCGATAGGCAGGCTTGTCAACGCTTCGCGGCTCCCCGCCGCTGGCACCCTGATAGGCTGCATCGGCAGTGATGGTTAGGTAACCCATTTCAGCTAGACGTTGCGCGTACAGGCCCGCAACCTGCTCCTTGACGCCGCCGTTTGGGTGCGCCACTACAATAGTTGGATACTGGCCTTTGGGGTCGAAGTTAGCCGGGGTGTAGACGTTCGCCGAAATATCCAAGCCATTTAGCTTATAGCTGACAGGCCGGATATTGACTTGGCCCGGTTCGTTTTTAGTAATCGCACCGTCGTAGGCTAACGTAAATGGGTTTTTCTTATAGTCGGCTGCAAGCAGCTCTCCACTTGCTACGGCTAGCAGCGCTGCAAGCGCGGTATGTCGAAAAAGTTTGGTCATATACCCTTTTACCTTTGCATGTATGCCGGATTGAAGTCATCTCAGGGCGTGGAAGATATAACTGGGATTTTCGGTCTCATCCAACGCAAGTTTCCCGTTCTTCAGCTCGTTGCTAAGGTCGGCCCCTGCTACCCGAAGCGTCCATCCCCCCAGATCACTTTGATCGTCCTGAAAACTAGAAGCTTGGTCGTTAACGGCTTGGAGGAATTGATCGCGTGCGGGAAAGTGAATGACAAAGGCTTCGGCTTTCCATGCCGCGACATTGATGCCCATCTGGTTACAGATCGATAGCTTTAGACGCGCGTCGTTCCGGTCTGCGCGCCGTGATGCCTGGATGAGCGAGCTCAGCGTAGGGTCTGCGGATGCGTCGCTAATAATGATTGTGTTCGGTTCCCACGCTTCGGGCGGGCAGTCTTTGGCCAGCGGCTCAAGCTCGATGAAAGGGTTGATTTCCATCGGGTAAATACGGCAAACGAGCGGGCGATTTTCGTAAATACCGCAGAGGTCATCACGTTGTAGATTGGGACACTGGGTAAGGGCATGGGCAGCGAAAATGGCTGTGACGTGTACTTGCGTGGCGCCGCATGACACTTGTGCGGACCGCTGCAGACTGTGCTGGTACTCCTGCTCTGAAGCTGCCCAATACGGGCGGCTGAAGGCCTCAAGCAGGACTGCCACATCATCGCCGCGCTCAAGCCATTGCTTGGTCTCCCCCAGCGTGAGGGGAATGAAGCGTCCCTTGCAGCATGCCCCGCAACCGACACAACTAAAGCGGGTTGGATAGTGCATGTGGACTCTCCGCTAGATAACGATTCCTTAGTACCTCTGGTCCCTGTGCAGGAACCCCACGGCATACTAGGGCCAGCAGCATCATTTGATTAGCCGCCGCGCTAAGCTAGGAGTTATGAGTCAACATCATCAATCAGCCAAAGTGGGTCGATAGCGCAAAGCCTCGACCAGTAAAGCGAAAGCGGGCGACGCTTGCCGTCTACTTGGGTAATACAGATGAAATCCTGAATACCAAGGGCTCCAATCTTCAAGCACTACCTGCAGTTGCCCACTGGCGATATATGGCGCTGCTATGTCTTCAGGGATATAGCTCAGACCGAAGCCGTCCAACGCGGCATCCAGTAGCTGGTATACGCCGTTATATGTGATCTGTCCGGCCACTCGCACGTTGAGAGTCTCCTCGTCCTTCTCGAACTCCCATGCATAGAGCCCGCCATTGGTGGGTAAGCGCAGGTTGTTGCAGAGATGCTTGGGCAGGCAGCGGGGCGTGACTGGCGCCTGCCTGGCAGCAAAATACGTGGGCGAGCCTACGACCAGCAGCCGCATATCAGGCCCGATCCGCGTCGCAATCATGCCGTCGGCTACTGCTTCACCGAGTCTCACCCCAGCGTCGAAGCCCTGGGCAGCGATGTCGACAAAGCTGTAGTCGCAACAGACCTCAATCGAGATGTCGGGGTACTTTGGCAGAAAACTCTTCAAGGCTGGGCGCAGGATCAGTTCCAACGCATGGTCCATGGCATTGATACGAATGTTGCCCGCGGGTCTGTCACGCAAATCACTAAGTGACGCCAAGGCAAACTCGATCTCCTCGAAGCTCGGCCCGACCGTACTGATGAGACGTTCACCCGCCTCGGTTGGCGATACGCTTCGCGTGGTCCGAGTCAACAGTCTCAGGCCTAGCCGTGCTTCCAAGCCTCGTATGGTATGACTAAGTGCCGATTGCGACACGCCAAGCTTGCCTGCGGCCTTGGTAAAGCTGCGCTCTTTCGCTACTGCCAGAAAGGCGAGCAGATCACTAGCATTTTCGCGAAGCATTTATGAATCCAGCTCATTGATTTATGTGGATTCTAGTGACTAATCGAAATGATTTGTAACTGATAGATTACAAATGTTTGCAAAAGCCCCGGAGATTCATGATGAAGACACTTGCCGCAGCAGCGCTTTCACTGTCTCTGCTTACCGCTGAAAGCGAAGGTGCTCAGTCCATGAACGTTATAGTGACACCCGCAGGTTCTCAGCCGTCGGTCGTAGGACCGGCGGAATATTTCACCGGCAGGGTACGCGTTGATGCGCCTTTCAAAGGCACGGACGGCGCGCGCATTGGTGGCGCGACCGTGACGTTCGAGCCAGGCGCTCGAACTGCTTGGCATACCCATCCGTTGGGTCAGACGCTGATCGTGACTGCAGGAGTGGGGTATGTGCAGCAGCAAGGGCAGGCGCCACAGCGGATCCGTCCGGGCGACACTGTCTGGATACCCCCGCATGTTAAGCATTGGCATGGTGCAGGGCCGGATACCGGGATGAGCCATATCGCGATTGCCGAGGCATTGGACGGCAAGACCGTCGACTGGCTCAAACAGGTCAGCGATGCGGATTATGGTCAGGCCCAATGATTCCGCTGTCTCGCAGCCAGTGGAGAATCCTGCTAGTCATCTTATGCAGCTATTTGATGATCGTACTGGATACCTCAGTGGTTATTACCGCATTGCCGCAAATTCGCCAAACGTTCGCGATGAGCACCACAGGCCTTTCATGGGTGCAAAATGCTTACACCCTGGCCTTTGGCGGCTTACTGCTGCTCGGCGCACGTGCTGGGGACATACTCGGTCGCCGCCGCATGTTCGTCACGGGGCTAGGCACGTTCATGTTTGCCTCGCTGCTGGTGGCTGTGGCGCAGAGTCAGTGGCTGCTGGTTTCTGCGCGGGCACTACAGGGCGTGGGCGCGGCGATTCTTGCGCCGTCCTCGTTGGCGCTGCTGCTGGTCAATTTTGAAGGGCAGCAACGCTCCCGTGCGATTGCCTGGTATGGAGCTACCGCCGGTGTCGGCTCAAGTGTCGGCCTGCTTATCGGTGGCGTGCTGACCCAATGGGCATCATGGCGCGTAGGCTTTCTGATCAACCTTCCGCTGGGCCTGGTGCTGATATGGGTAACGCTGCGCGTCGTTCGCGAAACGCCTGTGCAACCCCGCACATTCGATTTGGCGGGTGCGTTGCTATCGACGGTGGGCATGACCAGCCTGGTCTTCGGCATCGTCAATGCCGCCCATGCAGGGTGGAGCGATGAGCGCACAGTGACAGGGCTGATCGTTGGCCTAATCCTCCTGTCGATTTTTAGCTTTCATGAAGCGCGAACCCAAGAGCCGATATTGCCGCTGCGTCTGTTCCAGCACCGGGTACGCGCCGGTGCTTACAGCGCTCGATTGTTGTTCCTGGGTGCGATGATGAGCTTCTACTTCTTTACGACTCAGTACCTGCAGGAGGTGCTTGGCTTCAACGCCAGCGAGGCAGGGTTGGCCTTCCTACCGACCACCCTGGCAAACTTCTCCGCCGCGTTGGCAATACCGCGGCTAACCCGCCTGTTTGGAAACGGAGCGTTATTGGCAGGCGCGGTGGCCTTGGGATGTGTCGGCATGGTGTGGCTGTCTGGAATACGCGCCGACAACCATTACCTTGGCGTGGTGGTACCGCTGCTACTGATCGGCCTAAGTCAAGGCGCCTGCCTCAGTCCGTTGACCACTGCAGCGATGACCGATGTACAATCTGCCGACGCTGGCGCAGCGTCAGGTTTAGTCAACGTTAGCCATCAGCTCGGTGGCACTTTAGGGCTCAGCGTGCTAACCGTTGCGTACAGCTATGGTGCTCGTTCCTCAGATTCAATCGAAGCGGTAACGGCGGGTATTTCCATGGCCTTCGTTTGGAGCGCTGTCTTACTGGTGTTGGCGTTGATCGTGGTGCTTGCTCTCATCGTGCGACAAGCCCCTGCAAGCGCTGCAGTTGTTCAGGAGCGCGGATAGCTTATAGCCGTAGGCTCAGCTCTTTGCTCGGGACTCGAAGACTTCCTTGAATACCGGCACTGCCGACATTGCTTTGGGCCAGCCGACGTAGAACGCCAGGTGTGTCACCACTTCAGACGCTTCGGTCTTGCTCAGGCCGTTGTCCATCGCGCGGTTCAAGTGGAACGGCAACTGTGCGGCTTGGCCTTGTGCGATAAGGGCGGCGACGGTGACCAAGCTACGATCTCTAGCCGTCAGGCTCGAATCACGCCAAAGGTCGGCGAACAAGACATCGTTCGTGTAATCGCCCAGCTTTGGCGCAGCTGCCTCGGTTGCCGATTGCACTGCGGCACGCCGCTTGGTTTCACTGTCCGCGTCCAGGCTAAGCGGCTCATTTGCTGGCATGACAATTTCTTCATGGCCTATTTTTCGCTCGGTAAATACCTGATGCGCCACACCCGCTGCCGACATCGCGTTCGGCCAGCCTGCGTAAAAAGCAAGATGGGTAATGAGGGCGCTGATCTCGCTCGGCTTTAGACCATTATCCAAGCCTAGTTTGATATGGCCAGTCAGCTGTGCACTCTGGCCGTTTGCAATAAGGGCAGAGAGAGTGATCAGACTACGGTCGCGGCTCGCCAATTGCGGACGCTTCCAGACTTCCCCAAACAGCAGCTGCGTGGTGTAGTCATAGAGCTTTGGCGTGACTTCCTGCACGTGAGGCGCAGGCTTGGGGTCCGGCTTGGCTGAGCTAGCTCCAGCCTCGGTCACGGCAGCAAGACACAATGTCGCGAATACGGGTGCAATCAGTCTCATGGTGCCTCTCAGGTGATAGCAATCGGTGGCAGGTGGTCAAGGAATTTGTCCAAGGTGATTGGATATTCCCGAACCCGGACTCCAGTGGCGTTATAGACAGCGTTAGCAATGGCCGCAGCGACACCTGAGATGCCAAGCTCCCCTACGCCCTTGGCTTTCATCGGTGATGAGTAAGCATCTACTTCGTCGATGAAAATGACTTCCTGATGCGGAATGTCGGCGTGCACCGGTACTTCATACCCAGCAAGATCGTGGTTAACGAAGAAACCGTGACGCTTGTCGACCACCAATTCCTCCATCAGCGCCGCGCCGGCACCCATGGTCATGGCGCCAATGACCTGGCTGCGTGCGGTCTTGGGGTTGAGTATGCGACCGGCAGCGCAGACGGCCAGCATGCGGTCAATGCGCACCTCGCCGGTAGCAGCATCGACTCGGACCTGAACGAAATGCGCGCCAAATGTCTGGTGCTCGCGCTCTTCACGGGCCTTGCCGAACTCCAGGATATCTTCGGCCGTCAACGTGCCGTGGCGAGCGACTTCTGCAAGGGTCATGCTTTTGCCGCCGCCTCGCACCTGGCCATCCGTGAACTGCGCAGTGAAGGGGTCGATACCGATCGTTTCGGCAATAAGCGTGCGCAGCTTCATGCTGGCGGCATACACCCCCGAGGTGGATGAGTTAGCACCTCGCTGGCCAGCGGAGCCTGCCGACGTAGGGAAATTAGAATCACCCAGGCGAACCACCACCTTGTCTAGACTAACGCCCAGAGTTTCGGCGGCTGTCTGCCCAAGGATGGTGTAGCTGCCAGTGCCGATGTCGGTCATGTCAGTTTCGACCGTGATGATGCCATGTGCATCCAAATGCACGCGCGCGGCGGAATCGCGGATGGGATTGCCGCGTATCGCCGAGGCCATACCCATGCCTATCAGCCAGCGACCATCGCGTTGGCTACCTGGAGCGGACGAACGCTGATCCCAGCCAAAGTGCTGCGCGCCTATCTCAAGACACTTGATCAGCTCGCGGGTGGAGAACTGCCGGGAAGGTTCTCCAGGTACCACCTGCGTGTCGTTCAAAATGCGTAGCTTGACCGGGTCCATTTTCAGCGCCACTGCTAATTCATCCATAGCACCCTCAAGGGCCATCATTCCGGATGCCTCTCCTGGTGCACGCATCGCATTGCCTTCAGGCAGGTCCAGCACGGCCAAGCGGGCGCGGGTCATACGGTTAGCACCGGCGTATAGGACTTGGGTCTGGGTGACCGCCTTTTCATAGGGTCCGCCTGGGAGATTGCCGGACAGGGTCTCGTGGCCGATCGCTGTGATAAGTCCTGAGCTGTCGGTACCCAGGCGCACGCGCTGAATCGTGGCAGGCCGGTGAGTGGTGTTGTTGAACATCATAGGCCTGGTGAGCGCAACCTTGACTGGCTTGCCCAACTGACGTGCCGCGACCGATGCCAAAACCGCGTCTGCCAGTACCGAGGCCTTGCCCCCGAAACCGCCACCTATGTAAGGCGAAAGCAGGCGGATGTTCGCTGGTGGCACGCCGAGGATCTTCGAAAGGTCGCGCTTGCTCCACGACAGCAACTGAATCGAGCACCATACCGTCAGCTGGTCACCCTCCCATCGTGCAATGGATGCATGGGGCTCCATCATCGCGTGGGCTTGGTCAGGCGTGGTGTACGTCACGTCGACTTGGACGGTCGCCTGGTTGAAGGCTTGATCGAACTGGCCGATGTCCGTATCGGGCCCGCTTTGGGGAATCTGGGCATTAGGGCGTTCAGCCTCCAAATCAAATCGGCCTTGGCCTGGTGCATATTCCACTTCGATCAACTGCGCCGCCGAGCGCGCCTCCTCGAAAGTCTGCGCGACCACCATCGCGATAGCCTGATGGTAATGGTCGATGTCCGGGCCACCAAGCGCCCTAGCAGCATTGAACTCACTTTTCCCGAGAGGGCCGGCATTTGCTGCGGTAATGACAGCTAGCACGCCCGACGCTTCCTGCGCAGCGTCTGTCTGTATTCGGGCTATACGACCTTTGCCAATACCAGCACCTACGATATAGCCGTACACAGCGTCCGGAACCGGTTCATAATTCTCATACGCATAGCGAGCAGCGCCCGTAACCTTCAGCGGCCCTTCGATTCGATCATGGGGCTGGCCAACAACTTTCAACTGGTCTATCGGATTGTCGCCCGTCGGCGAATCGAACTTCATGACTGGACCCTCGCCTGAGATATTGCCGACGCCAATGTGCGTTCCACCAGGACAATCTTGAAGGCATTGTCATGAGCAGGAGCGGCACCGGCGAGCAGTCTGTCCGTGACCGCCTTGGCACCTTTTGGCATCAGCGCGTCTGCAGCTACCATGCGCCATGGCTTATGAGCGACACCGCCCAGCGCTACCCGGCCGGTTCCGTCGGGCTGAATGATGGTCGCCACCGAGATCAGGGCAAACGCGTACGATGCGCGGTCGCGCACCTTGTGGTACAGATGCGCTCCACCTAGCGGCTTGGGCAACGTCACAGCGGTCACCAGCTCATCCGCGAAAAGGGCTGTTTCGATGTTGGGCGTGTTGGCCGGCAGCCGATGGAAGTCGGCTATTGGAATGGAGCGGATACGACCGTTAGCCCGAACAGTCTCAACCGTGGCATCCAGCAAACGCATCGCTACCGCCATGTCGCTTGGATGGGTGGCAATGCAGTAACTGCTCGTGCCGATGATAGCGAGTTGGCGGCTGAACCCCCCAATGGCTGCGCAGCCGGTGCCGGGCTTGCGTTTGTTGCACGCCACGTTGGTATCGTAGAAATAGGGGCAGCGTGTGCGTTGCAGTAAATTGCCTGCCGTCGTCGCGACGTTGCGAAGTTGTCCCGAGGCACCTGCTAGCAGGGCTCTAGAGAGCACCGCGTAATCTTTTCTTACGCGAGCGTCGGCAGCCAGATCGGTGTTGCGTACCAAGGCCCCAATACGCAGCCCGCCTTCGGACGTGGGCTCTATGGTGTCCATACCCAGGCCGTTCACGTCGATCAAATGTGTGGGGGCTTCGATCTCGAGCTTCATCAGATCCAGCAGATTGGTACCCCCGGCAATGAAGCGTGCGCCTTCAAACTGCGCGGCCTGGCTAGCCGCTTCTGCCGGAGATCCAGGGCGCAGATAATTGAACGGCCTCATACGGTCTCCTGCGCGACTTCGGTAATCGCCTCGATAATGTTCGAATAGGCGCCGCAACGGCAGATGTTGCCGCTCATGCGCTCCTGAATCTCTCGGGCGACAAGTCGCGGCGCGTCGGTGAGGTTTTCACTGACATGGCTGGGAATGCCGGCGCGAATCTCTTCAAGAACCGCTACCGCTGAGCAAATTTGCCCTGGCGTGCAGTAACCGCATTGATAGCCATCATGTTTGATGAAAGCTGCCTGCATGGTGTGTAGTTTTTCGGTACTGCCCAAGCCCTCAATGGTGGTAATCCTGGATTTTTGATGCATAACAGCCAGCGTCAGGCATGAGTTGATCCTGCTGCCGTTGGCGATGACGGTGCAAGCGCCGCATTGGCCGTGGTCGCAACCTTTCTTGGTGCCAGTCAGGTGTAGATGATCGCGCAGCGCATCCAGCAACGTCGTTCGGCTATCGAGTACAAGCGTCTGTGTCGTGCCGTTGATGTTGATAACGAGCTGCGATTTGTTTGGCTGCGCGGCGTTGGCGGCACTGGCCTTTGCAGTGATAAATGGGGGCAGAGCAATGGTCGCGGAAGTGACGACTCCTACGATAAGAAATTCACGCCGGGTCAAAGGCATCACGTTGGTCGTATCCACGGTAAGTGTTCCTCAGGAAAGCTGTATGGCCTGTTCACGGTATCCGTCCGGCCAAGTCATCTACCCAGCCCCGCAAAGCCAGGACATGGTGTGCACTTAAATTTAAGTGGGCACCAGTTCT
>NZ_JACYVI010000004.1 GCF_014842265.1 Pseudomonas sp. CFBP 13711 | reverse complement strand
GTTATCTGCCACCGACCGTTTACGAACGGACGATGGCCTTGAAACCACCTATCGAGGTGTCCGGAATTAGTTGACCACTACATCGTTCGGCACACCGCATAATTGAGGGTGCACATTCAGGCCCCTTCCCGGCTGAAGCCGGTCCCACATTCACACCGCGTACCGTCAGTAGGACCGGCTTTAGCCGGGAAGGCGGCATACGTCATGCCGCAAAAGTGAGGGTGCACATGCGGGCCTTTTCCCGGCAGAAGCCGGTCCTACATTCACACCGCGTACCGTCAGTAGGACCGGCTTTAGCCGGGAAAGCGTCATGCGTCACACCACAAAATTGAGGGTGTGCATGCGGGCCCCTTCCCGGCTGAAGCCGGTCCTACATTCACACCGCGTACCGTCAGTAGGACCGGCTTTAGCCGGGAAGACGTCAGACGTCACACCGCAAAAGTGAGGGTGCACATTCAGGCCCCTTCCCGGCTGAAGCCGGTCCCACGTTCACACCGCGTACCGACTGTAGGACCGGCTTTAGCCGGGAAAGCGTCATGCGTAATACCACAAAATCGAGGATGCACATGCAGGCCCCTTCCCGGCTGAAGCCGGTCCTACATTCACACCGCGTACCGTCAGTAGGACCGGCTTTAGCCGGGAAGGCGTCATGCGTAACACCACAAAATTGAGGGTGCACATTCAGGCCTCTTTCCGGCTGAAGCCGGTCCTACTGAAACACCGTGCTTAATCCGCCAGCCACCCGTTGACCCAGTGCTGGAGGTTGTCGCCGCGCAGGACGTAGTCGCGCATGACCACTTCTTTCAGCTCATCGCCCATGCGGTAGCTGGCGTCCGGGTCGGCCAGGTGCATGCGGATCGCTTCCAGCCATTCGGCGGTGCTGTTGGTCATCACGCGGGTGCATGGCAGGTAGCCGTCGTACGCCCGGGTGTCGGTGCAGATCACCGGGTAGCCGCAGGCGCCGTATTCCAGCAGGCGCAGGTTGCTTTTGCAGTCGTTGAAGATGTGGTGTTCCAGCGGCGCCAGCGCGAGGTCCAGGTTTAGGGCCGCCAATTTGGCCGGATAGGCCAGCAAGCCCACTGACGGATAAAACTCGTGCACGTACGGGCGCAGCGACTCGGGGCACATGCCGAAGAACACCCAGTCGACCTGATCGGCCAGCTCGCGCACGACCTCGGCGATGATTTCCAGATCGCCGGCATGGCTGGTCCCGCCGCCCCAGCCCACCCGAGGCTTCTTCGAGGTCCGGCGCTGGCTGCGCAGGCCGGTCCAGAGCTGTGAAGCCAGCATGTTCGGCACCACGCGGATGTCGTGGTGCATCCCCGACAGCGCATCGGCCAGCGTCACAGTCGACACCACCACCCGATCACACAGGCTGGTGCCCAGACGCACCATCGCTTCCATGTTCGACGGCATGCTGCGCAAGTGGCCGTTCTTTTTCGGCACGCTGATCACGTAGTCGTCCAGCTCGTAAATGCGCCGGGCGTTGGAGTACGCCTTGAGGCTGGCGACCTGATCGATGGAATTCTGGCTGTAGCGGCACTGCACGACGATCACGTCCGGCGACTGACGCTCCAGCTCGATGATCGACGGCAGGTCGTAACTCATCCGCCCTTCGATTCGGCCATCGGCTTCCAGCTCCAGAAACGGCTGGGACACCCGGTAATGACCCACCGCCGTGCTGTTGACCGGGATCGCCAGCACATTCGGCAAACGGCGCGATGAATAAGGGTTCCAGCCTTTTTTAAGGCCCGGTTCCAGGCTATAGAACGAACCGGTCAGGCGCAGGTTCGGGTTGTAGGCCGGATCGCGGGCGAGGATCGGCAGCCAGCGTTTGTAGAAGGCGTGCTGATCGTCGACTTGGGATTGTTTTTCGCGCACCTGTTCCGCCGGTGTCGAGGCGCCGATCGCCAGCACGGCACGGGGTGCCCAGACCACCAGATGGCCGGATTCGCGCACGCGCAGGCAGAAATCCACTTCGCTCAGGCTGCCGGTGAATTCATTGCTGTTCAGGCCACCGAGCTGCTCGAACAAGGCCCGGCGCACCAGCAGGCAGTGGCCGCCCACCGCGCTCAGATCCTGGGCCGCTTGCAACCGCAGCAGATGACCGGGCGCGTGCAGTGGCTCGCCAAAAAACGCAGGGCCGGCCGGGCCGTGGTAACCCAGAATCAGCCCGGCCTGCAGGATGTAGCCTTCGGGGGTGAACAGCTTGGCGCCGACCACGCCGACTTCTTCCCGCCGGCCGTGATTGACCAGTTCGCCCAGCCACGCGGAATCGGCCACCACCGCGTAGATGCTGAGCATCAGCAGGTGCTCGCCGCGGGCGTGGGCAGCGGCGAAGTTGCGCACGTCGGCGCCGTTGCCCTGCCCTTCGTAATGCAGCACGCGCAGGGTATCGCCGCCGATCTGCTGCATGTCCGCCAGCCAGGATCGCGCTTCCGGGTTTTGACTGGCGCAGTCGACGATCAGCACTTCGAACGGCGCGTAAGCGGTCTTCGACAGCAGCGATTCGATGCAGCGCTGCAACGCCGCCAACTGGTCCTGATGGACGATGATGATCGACACCAGCGGACGCGCGTCGCTCAGGTAATCAATGTGATTGACCCACTGCCCTTCCACCTCGCGCAGCTGATGGGCGATGCCCATGCGGTGCAGATGCCCATCGAGCACCGGAGCGTTTTGCGACATGACCTCATCGAGCGCGAGCCACGCCTGGAAGGGAAACTGCGACTCAACGAGGATTTCCGAAACGTGCTGAACCACCACGCCATGGGCTTCGGTCAGTCGCCAGATGGCGTCGTGGGGGGCCAGTTCGCCGTAGGTGGAATCGAAACCGCCTAGCCTGACCAGCGCGTCGATCTGAAACGCCAGCACCCGGCCAACGTAGGGGTAACTGCGCAGCAGGTCGAGGTTGAAGTCAGGCCGGAACACCGGCTCGGCCGATTCGCCTTCGTGCAGCGCGCCTTCGTCGCCGTACAGGCACAGCACGTCCGGCGAGTGGGCAACGCGTTCGGCGAGGATCAGCAGCGCGCAATCGGTGAGCCGATCCCCCGCCCGCAGCAGGTAGCACCAGTCGCCGCGCTCAAGCTGAGGCAACAGGTCATTGAGTTGCGCCAGCCAGTCGGGCTGCAGCGGCAAGGTGAACACACGGCCTTCGAGCACCGGCGCGTCACAAGCGCTGGACAGCACCAGGGTCAGTTCGGCGGCGTACAACTGCGCGTCGAGACTGGCCAGGGTCAGCGCCACACCGGCGGCACTGGCGTGTTCGTCGAGCACCACCGCCACCATCTTCGGCTGCGACGGCCATGTCGCGACGTTATCCGCCACGCGCAGGCGATCGGCGCCAAACAGGGTGCGGAAGCTCAACCATTGCTGGTACAGCTCGGCAAAACTTTCGCTGTCGGTGCCGACCCGCCACGGCAAGGCGGCCTGTCGGTCACCGAGCATGCGGCTGAGGGGCAGTTCTTGCCAGACACGGGGCTGCTCCAGCGCCTGAGTCAGCGGCACGAAGCGCACCCAGCCGTATTCGGGGGCGTCTTCGCCGGTGCGCGCCTTGAGCATCTTGCCCAGCCATTGACGCTCGTCGGTGATCAGATCCCTGACCCACTGCTGACGGCTGAAGCGCTCCGGGTGCAAGCGCTCGGCGCTGAGCACGTCGTTGAGCATGACCATGTTGCCGCGCTTGAGCAGACAGACGTAGAGCACGAAATCCACCAGCGCGGTGAAGCCGTCGCCCACTTCACGGAGCGCCGGCAGAATCACCTGCACATCGCTGCGGCGCATCAACGAGCTGCTGAAGCCGCCGAGGAAGTTGGTCGGCGAAATATCGAATACGGAGAGCAGATCGGCGCCGTAGAACACCGAGCTGGATTCGGCCAGCGGCGCGTTCTCGATGCGCACCGGCAGCTGAATGTCCTGGGGGTCGCAGAAATAACGCTGGGCCAGCACCAGGCTGACGTCGTCATGCTCGACAAGCACGCTGGCCTGACGCGCCACCGCCGCCGGAAAAAGCCGGTCGTCGTCGCAGAAAAACTTGATGAACTCGCCCTGCGCTTCGTGCAGGCACACCAGCAGATTGCCGACGAAACCCTGACGCGTAGGGTTGCGCACGTAACGCAGGGTGACCGGGCTGGAGTCCAGGTACTTTTCAACGATGCCCTGGATCTCGTCGGTCTGGCTGTCGTCGCAGACCACCACTTCAAGGGGCCTATAGGTCTGGGCCAGGGCGTCCTGAAGCGCTCGCTGAAAGAAGCGCGGGTTGTAGGCGGGAATGACGAGGCTGACGAGAGGAGCTGAATTCACGGGCGGGACTCACGAGCGGTGCCGCGCCCCGGGGAGAGGATCGGCATAACCGCTGACAATACGGTTGACGCTCAACGGTGGCGACACCTGTGGATCAGGTGCCGCCCTCCGCTGGGCCGATTACAACTTGCTGAACAGGTTCAGCGCCGACAGTTGGGTGAACACCAGCTGCGAGGCTTGCAGCATGGTTTTCTGCAGGGTCAGACGGGCGATGGCATCGACCGGGTCGGACGCGGTGATCGTGCCCGATTCGGTGGTGCCGTTGTCGATCATGGTCTGGTTGGTCACGCTCTGATCGGTCGCGGTCTTGGCCCGGGCACCGCCTTCGCTGGTGGCATTGATGATCTGCTCGGCCGCACTTTTCAGGTTACCGATGGTGGAGGTCATCGTGGCCTGCAGTTTCTGCTGGGCAATCGGGTCGCCATCGACCTTGCCGTTGAGCGCGGTAATGACCTTGGACAAGGTGTTCAGCACGTTCTGGCTTTGCTGGGTCGAAGACTGCGCGGTGAACTGGTCACCTGCCGCCATCGCCGGCGGCGTGCCGCTGAAGGTGAACGTCACGCCGGAGGCCGTCGCCGTGTTACCGCTCAGCGTGCCGGTGGACACCGCTTTGCTGGTCGCCGGGTCATAGGGCGCTGCGTACAGATTGAAGTTGGTGGCATCCGTAAAGCGCACGACAGCGCCGCCCGACGGGAAGGTTTTGTCGAACGCGGCCTGATCGGTCACCACCGAGCTGGTGATCACATCGGTCGAGGTGTTGGCCGGCAGACGCGAAGTGCTCACGGTGCTGGGGGAAACACCCAGCTGGAAGGTGTGGTCCTTGACGGCCGCGTCGGCGGCGCTGGTGCTTGCGTACTGATCTTTGGTCAAGTTGATGTTCAGGTTCAGTTCCAGGCCCCGGAAGGTGATGGCCTGGTTCGCCGAACTGGTGGACGCAAACTTGCCGGCGGCCGACGCCTCACCCGTCACATCCTGGTTGTTTTTGTCCAAGATGGTATAGGCCGTGCTGCTGGTGAAGGAGATCTTGTAGGGCTGGCCGGCGGTGAAACTGGTGTCGTAGGTGGAGGCATTGCTGACGCTGCCGCCGGACAACGAGATCACGCCGTCATCCGCGCCAGCGACCAGGGTCGTTGAGGTGCGCGTGGTGTTGGTCGCTTGTTCGAATGCATCCCAGCCGGTGGTGTTGCTGGCCATGGAGATGCCCGTGCCAACGGCCAGCAGGTTGCGCGTCTGGTCGCCCTGATAGCTGTAGGTGCCGTCGGAGCTGACGGCGTATGGCGCGGTGGTGCCCTTGGACCCGGAGAACAGGTAGGTGCCGTCGGCGTCCTGGCTGTTCATCAGGCCGAGAATCTGCCCCTGCAACTCCTTGAGCTCGGAGGCGTTGGCCTGGCGGTCCTTGTCGGTGAACGAGGTGTTCGCCGCCCCCAGTACCAGCTCTTGCGCGCGCTGAATCGCCGAGGTGATCGACGTCAAGGCCGTCTCGGTCTGCACGACGGTGGTATTGATCGTGTCGATGTTGGATTTGTACTGATTGAGCATCGTGCCCTGCTGCTGCAACTGCAGCACACGGCCCGCGCCGACCGGATCATCGCCGGCCGTGTTGAGCTTGACCTGGCTGGCCACTTCGTCACCGGTTTTGGTGACGTTGGCGTAACTGCGCGAATAGTTCGTGGCGCTGGTTTCGTAAAACTGGGTCGTTGAGATACGCATGGATTACGATTCCTTAAAGACTGTTGATCAGCGTGCTGAAAATGGCTTGAGCGGCTTTGATGATCTGCGACGAAGCGGTGTAGTACTGCTGATACTTGACCAGGTTGGCGGCTTCTTCATCCAGCGAAACACCGGAAACGCTGTCGCGCGCACTCTTGGCCTGGGTAAGGACGGCGGTGGTGGCCGTCGAATCATTCTTGCCCTGCGCCGCCTTGCTGCCGACGGTGGTAATCATGTTGGCGTTGGCGCCGCTCAGGCTCATGCCCGTGCCATTGCCGGCTGCGCTGTCGAGGGTCTGTTTGGTCTGCAGGGTACCGACCGAGGTCGCGTTGCGGTTGTCCAGAGACCCGGCGCCGGTCATGGCGATGCTGTAGGTGTCGCCACTGTTGGCCGAGCCGGCGAGGGTCATGCCAAACTTGAACGACTGCGCAGCACCCGACGAGTCGGTGTAACCCACTTCCAGACTGATGTCGTTGGACTGGCCTTGAACAATCGACCCCTTGATTGCATTGCCGGACTTGTCTTTGACCGCCGCGCCCTGCGCATCGACCAGCGTATAGGCTTGAGCACCATTGGTGACATCGCCCATGAGCAAACGCATCGGCGTCGAGGCGGTGAGCGCGTTTCGCAGATCGGCCGTCGCGGTCGGGTTGTAGATGTCGGCCTGGGTCGACAAGACAGGCTGGGTGAACGTGCCCGAGCCTTTGCTCACGATGGAGCTGCCGGTCAGCGGACTGGCCGAGGCGATGGCTTTCGGGTCGGTCATCACCACCTTGATACCGTCGGCACCGGTCTTGGTCGGGCTGATCTTGAAGCTGTCACCCTCGGTGGAGGTGCCATTGAATTTCAGCGAGAAGCCGTCGATGACCGGCGCAGTGGTGGCGCTGGTGTTGTACGAACCCATGTCCCTGCCGTCCGGCAGCCGCTTGACGCTGTACTGGCCGCTGGCATCGGTGAAGGTCACCTGATAATCGTTGGTCTGCAGCGCGCCGCTGTTGGCAATGGACACCGCGAAGTTGCCCGAGGACTGATCGTTGGTCGTGTTGGCAAGGCTGCGCTGGCTGGTCAGGCTCGGGTCATTGACGCTGATAAACAGGTTGCTGCCGAAGTTGCCGTTGGCGTCCACACCCTGGTTGAGCTGGCTGTTGATCTGGTCGGAAGCGACCACCGCCAGACGGCCCAGCTCGCTGGCGGCCGGCTGCAGCACGTCGCTGCGATAACGCAGCAACCCGCCAAGCGAGCCACCGGTTACCACACTGGAGACATCAACTTCGTTGTTCTGATATTTCAGTTTCAGCGCATACACGCTGGGGTCGCTGTCACTGGGCACGGCGCTCAGGGTATTGGCGGTGGTGCCGGTGACCAGCGGCTGGCCGGTGCCGATGTAAACGTCATAGCTGCCGTTGTTTTCAACGACCTTGGCGCCGACCAGTTCATTGAGCTGACGTACCGCCTCGGTGCGCGAATCGAGCAGCGTGTTGGGCTGACCGCCGGAAGCCTGGGTCTCGGTGATCTGCTTGTTGAGGACGGCAATGGACGACGCCAGTGCATTCACCTGCCCTGTTGCCGTGGTCAGCTGGGTATTGATGCTGGCGTTCTGGTCCTTCATCTGCGCCGAGATGGTGTTGAACTGACCGGCCAGCGCCGATGCACTGGTCAGAAATGTCGTGCGCGCAGCCGTGTCGGTCGGCCCGGACGCCAGGGCGCTCAGGTCAGTGAAAAACTTCGCCAGCACCGTGCTCACGCCGGTCGAGCTGTCGGACAGCATCGAGTCGAGCTTGCTGGCCTGGCTCAGGTACGCGGTGGCGTCGGCGTTGAGCGATGTGCTGGTCTGCAACTGGTTATCGAGGTAGCCGTTGTAGATGCGGCGCACGTCGGACAACGTCGTACCGGTGCCGATGAAACCGACGCCGATGTTCTGCTGAGCCCCGGCGGCGGTCATCACTTGCTGACGCGAGTAGCCCTGCGTGTCGACGTTGGCAGTGTTGTTGCCGATCGTCGTCAATGCTGCGCTGCTGGCGGTGAGTCCCGAAAGCCCGATTGAGATCAGTGACATGGTTCAAACCTTATAAAGTCGTGGAAGAGCCCGAGGCGGATGCGTAGGTCTGGTAACTCTTCATCTGTTTCGCTATCTGAGAAATCTTGCTGGCATAGGACGGGTCGGTTGCGTAGCCGGCCTTCTGCAGCTCTTTCACAAACTGTTCCGGGTTATCGGCGGATTTCAGGGTTTCTTGATAGCGATTGTTGTTCTGCAGGAAGCTCACCAGGTCGTGGAAGCTGCTGGCGTACGAGTCGTAGGCGCGGAAGTCCGCGGTCTCCTTGACCATCTGGCCGTCACGGAACTCGCTGGTGATCGCGCGGGCTTCCGGTCCTTTCCAGCCGCCCTGGGCCTTGATGCCGAACAGGTTGTGGCTGCTGCCGCCGTCGGACTGACGCATGATCGATTTGCCCCAGCCGGTTTCCAGCGCGGCTTGTGCGACGAGCACGCTCGGATCGACGCCAATACGCGCGGCAGCGTCCTTGGCCAGCGGCATCATCGTGGCGACGAAGTCATCCCGGTTGGCGAATGCACTCTTGCCCGGCGCCAGCGGTGTCTGCACGCGACTGCGCACATAAGCGTCAGCGTCGGCGGAGTACTGAGGCCCGACGGTCCAGTCGCCATTGCTCTGAGACCCTGCGCTTTTCGCGGCGGCCACGGCATTGGAAACGGCGATGCGGTTCTTCAGTGTGGTAGCGCTGGTGCTCGCGTCCTGGCCGGCGGCGGTGGCGGTGTTCGGGACGATGCCGGCCATGATGCGGTCGCTGAGTTTGCTCGGCAGCGACAGGCGACGGGAATTCAGCGCTGCCACGTCGCTGTGCGCGGTGCCGTCGGTTGCGGCGGGCGCAGTCACCGAACGGGTGGCCCACAGCGGACGCTGAGCGATGTGCGTGGCCAGACCGGTCTGGGCAGGCGCGTCGGCTTTGCCGTCGACCTTTGCCGTGGTCTTGTTGTTGCCGGACACAAGCCCGGTGGCCGGCGCGACTTCAGCGCCCTTGTTTTTCGACAGCTGACGCATGAGCACGTCCTGCAGACCAATGCCGCCACCCTCGCGAGACATGCTCACCGACAGCTGCTGGTCATACATGTCCTGATACTGCCGCGTCGCCGCGGTGTTCATCGGGTTGTCCTTGGCCAGCACTTCGTTGGCCGAACGCATGGCCTTGAGCATCTGGCTGACGAACAGCGACTCGAATTCCTGCGCGACTTTCTTGAGGTTGCCCTCGCTGTCGCGATCACCGGTTTTCATGGCCGTCAGACGATTGAGGTCGGTGTACGCCCCTGAATCACCTGAAGAAACGCCGCCGCTTGGAATGCTCATTCAGTTTGCCTCTTAAATCACGATCAGGTCGGCTTGCAACGCGCCGGCCTGTTTCAGTGCTTCGAGAATCGCCATCAAGTCGCCCGGCGCTGCGCCCACCTGGTTAACCGCGCGGACAATCTCATCCAGCGTGGTGCCCGGACCGAACTTGAACATCGGGTGCATTTCCTGCTGGGCGTTGATCTTCGAACGCGGGACCACGGCGGTCTGGCCGTTGGAGAACGCGCCCGGCTGGCTGACGATCGGGTCTTCGGTGATGGTCACGGTCAGGCTGCCGTGGGTCACGGCTGCCGGCGACACCTTGACGTTCTGGCCGATAACGATAGTGCCGGTCCGCGAGTTGATGATGACTTTGGCGGACGTCTGGCCCGGATCGATTTCCAGGTTTTCCAGCACCGACAGGTAATCAACACGCTGATTGGGGTCCAGCGGCGCGGTGACCCGCACAGAGCCGCCATCCAGCGCCTGAGCGACGCCTGGGCCGAGCATGTCGTTGATCTTGTCGACGATGCGCTTGGCGGTGGTGAAGTCGTTGCGATTGAGGTTCAGGGTCAGGGAGTTGCCCTGGTTGAAGCCACTTGGCACGGCACGTTCAACCGATGCACCGCCTGGAATGCGCCCGGAAGACGGCACGTTGACGGTGATCTTCGAACCGTCGCGGCCTTCGGCATCGAAGCCGCCGACCACCAGGTTGCCCTGGGCCACGGCATAGACGTTGCCGTCGATACCCTTCATCGGGGTCATCAGCAGGGCACCGCCGCGCAGGCTTTTCGAGTTACCGATGGACGACACGGTGATGTCGATCTGCTGACCCGGTTTGGCGAACGGCGGCAGGTCGGCGTATACGGCCACGGCCGCCACGTTTTTCAGCTGCACGGTGCCGGAACCCGCCGGCACCTTGATGCCGAACTGCGAGAGCATGTTGTTGAAGGTCTGCAGGGTGAACGGCGTCTGGGTGGTCTGGTCACCCGTGCCGTTGAGCCCCACCACCAGACCGTAACCGATCAACTGGTTGGTCCGTACGCCGGAAATGCTGGCGATGTCCTTCAGGCGCTCGGCGTGGGCGCCCATCGCGGTGGTGAACAGCAGCGCTGCCGCTATCAGTTGCTTGAACGTGATCATGGCTATCCCGCTATCAGAAAGGGAACAACGGGCTGAGGAAGAATCGGTCGAACCAGCCTGGCTGACTGGAATCGGCAAACGCGCCTGTACCGGAATAAGTGATGCGTGCATCGGCGATGCGAGTCGACGACACGGTGTTGTCAGTGGCAATGTCGTCGGCGCGAATCAGGCCGGCGATGCGCACCAGTTCGTCACCGGTGTTCAGGGTCATCCACTTCTCGCCGCGCACCAACAGAATGCCGTTGGGCATGACGTCAGCGACGGTCACGGTGATCGAGCCGGTCAGGCTGTTGCTCTGCGCCGCCTTGCCGTCACCCTTGGTGGCGCGGTCGCCGGTGTATCCGGCGTCCAGGCTGAGGTTGCCGCCGCCAACCGGGTTGTTGGTGCTGACGCCTGCGCCAAACAGCGAGGTCAGGCCAAGGCTGGTTTTGCTGGTCTTGCTGATCCCGGAGCTGGCGGCCTTGCTGGCAGCCATCTTCTCGGAAAGCGTGATGGTGATGATGTCGCCGACCCGATAGGCCTTGCGGTCGCCGTACATGTTCTGCTCGAAACCGGCCTGATAAATCGAACCGTTGCTGGCCGCTGAAGGCAGCGGCGTGCGCGGCAACACCGGCGTGTAATAAGGGTCATTGGGTTTGGCCGCAGGCGCAACGCAGCCGGTCAGCAGCGCGATACCGCACACAGGAGCTGCCAACAGGGAAAGCCGCAATACAGAGAGCCGTTTCATGACACTTAAAACCTCGCGGTGTAGCAGGCGTTTTTCAGGCGCCCCTTGGAATTGATCAGGTGTTTCGCAACAGGACATCAGGCGTTTCAAACAGGGCTTACAGGTTCTGGGTCACGTACTGGAGCATCGAGTCAGCGGTCGAGATCACTTTGGAGTTCATCTCGTAGGCGCGCTGGGTGGTGATCATGTTCACCAGCTCTTCAACGGTGCTGACGTTGGAGTTTTCCAGGGTGTTCTGCTTGACCACGCCCAGACCGTTGAGGCCCGGCGTACCGACCTGAGGTGCGCCGCTGGAAGCGGTTTCCAGGTACAGGTTGCCGCCCTGGGATTGCAGGCCGGCCGGGTTGATGAAGTCCGCGGTCTGCACGTTACCGATGATCTGTGGCGTGGCGGTGTTGGCCGAGGTGGTGATCGACACGGTGCCGTCTTCGCCGACGGTGAAGGTCTGCGAGTCTTGCGGAACGACGATCGCAGGCTCCAGCGCGTAACCGTTGGCGGTCACGATCTGGCCGTTGCTGTCCAGGTGGAACGTACCGTCGCGGGTGTAGGCCAGGGTGCCGTCAGGCTGACGGATCTGGAAGAAACCGCGACCGTTGACCGCCATGTCCAGCGGCTGGTTGGTGGTCTGCAGGCTGCCGGCGGTGAAGTTTTTCTGGGTGCCGACGATGCGCACACCGGTACCCAGTTGCAGGCCCGATGGCAGCTCGCTGTCCTGAGTGGACTGGGCGCCTGGCTGACGCTTGATCTGGTAAAGCAAGTCCTGGAATTCCGCACGGTCGCTTTTGAAACCGGTGGTCGAAACGTTGGCCAGGTTGTTGGAAATGGTCGTCAGGTTGGTGTCCTGGGCGGCCAGACCGGTTTTAGCAACATAGAGTGCCGGAAGCATGTTTGAATCTCCTCGAGCGCCTGTTTATCGGCGCAAGCTGTCAGTCATTAGCCCATTTGCAAGACGCGAGCCATCGACTCGTCATCCTGCTCGGCGGTCTTCATCATCTTGATGTGCAGTTCGAATTGGCGGGACAGCGCCAGCACCGAGGTCATCTCGTCGACGGCGTTGACGTTGCTGGCCTGCAGAAACCCGGATTCGACCTGCACGTCAGCATCGGCCTGGGCCGGTCTGCCGCTTTTGGTGTGCATCAGACCGTCGGGGCCTTTTTCCATGGTGGTCTGGTCGCCCTTGACCAGCTTGATGCGGTCGATCTGCGCCATGACCTGCGGGCTCTCGCCCAGCGAGCGAACGCTGATGGTGCCGTCGGCGCCGATCTCGATCTGCTGCTGCGGAGGCACGGCAATCGGCCCGCTGTTGCCCATGACCGGCAAACCATTGCCATCACGCAACACGCCGAGGGCGTCGATGTTCATGCTGGAGGTGCGGGTGTAGGCTTCGCCGCCGTCGGGCGTCTGCACCGCCATCCAGCCGTTGCCTTTGACGGCGACGTCCAGATCGCGACCGGTGTCGACCATCGCACCCTGGCTGAAGTCAGTGCCGGGACGTTCGCTCATGGCGTACGCCCGGGACGGGTTGACCTCGCCGAACACGGGCATTGAGCGCGCCTGTTCGAGGTCGCGCTGAAACCCGTTGGTCGAAACGTTCGCCAGGTTGTTGGCATGGGCCTTTTGGGCGATGGCGTTTTCCGACGCTCCGCTCATGGCCACGTATAGCAACTTGTCCACAGTCTTCCTCCTCCGACAGACGCTTGCCGCCTGTAGCTGTACTGAACAGGTCATAGCAATAATCGAACCAGTTTTTCAGCGGTGATACAAAGCGTTGATTCCTCAATGATTCCGGCGGCATTTGGCGGACCGGGATCCGGTTTGGGCCGCCGCGCGACAGCGGACTGCCGGTTTCCTGCAAATCGACGGCAGCGAGCGCCAGAAAACTCTCCATGGGGTGCGAAACTTGCAGCGTTTTATGAATTCGCTTGAGTCGCTACGGAAAACTGTCATGGGTCTGCGCATCGCCCTGCTCTTTACATTGATTGCCTGCTCGTTTGCCGTGTGGGCGGCGCCGGCGCCCTACTTCCTCTGGCAAGGCGCCCACCGCACCGTCTGCGCCCAGACCAGCCCGGGCAAAGGCTGGACCCGGATCAGCGCCGCGTATGTGAAGTCGGATTGTTCGATTTGACGGGTTTTGATCTGCTGCAGCTTGATTGCCTGACACGCCGCCTTCCCGGCTAAAGCCGGTCCTACAATGATCTCGGCACAACCGGATATCCCGGCTCGACGCAAGACCTGTAGGCGCGAGCTTGCTCGCGAAGGCGGTTTGTCTGTGCCATCCCTCTCGTCTGACCCACCGCATTCGTCAGCAAGCTGACTCCCACAGGTTATGCGCACGACGCTGAAATCCCGGCGAACGCCGATCCTGTAGGAGCGAGCTTGCTCGCGAAGGCGGTTTGCCTGTGATGAATCAACCATCTGACACGCCGCCTTCCCGGCTGAAGCCGGTCCTACAATGATCTCGGCACAACCGGCTATCCCGGCTCGACGCAAGACCTGTAGGAGTGAGCTTGCTCGCGAAGGCGGTTTGCCTGTGATGAATCAACCGTCTAATACGCCGCCTTCCCGGCTAAAGCCGGTCCTGCAATGATCTCGGCACATCCGGATATCCCTGCTCGACGCAAGACCTGTAGGAGCGAGCTTGCTCGCGAAGGCGGTTTGCCTGTGATGAATCAACCGTCTGACACGCCGCCTTCCCGGCTGAAGCCGGTCCTACACTGATCTCGGCGCAAGCGGATATCCCTGCTCGACGCAAGACCTGTAGGAGTGAGCTTGCTCGCGAAGGCGGTTTGTCTGTGCCGTCCCTCTCGTCTGACCCACCGCATTCGTCAACAAGCTGACTCCCACAGGTTATGCGCATGACGCTGAAATCCCGGCGAACGCCGATCCTGTAGGAGTGAGCTTGCTCGCGAAGGCGGTTTAGCTGTGATGAATCAACTGTCTGACACGCCGCCTTCCCGGCTGAAGCCGGTCCTACACTGATCTCGGCACCACCGGCTATCCCTGCTCGACGCAAGACCTGTAGGAGTGAGCTTGCTCGCGAAGGCGGTTTGCCTGTGATGAATCAACCGTCTGACACGCCGCCTTCCCGGCTAAAGCCGGTCCCACCTTCGCGTTCACGCTAAATCCCGCATCAAGTCGCGCGTATCAGGGTCTGCATCAGTTCCGCCTCCGTCGAGAGGGTTTTCGAGTTGGCTTGATAGGCCGTCTGCGCCTGGATCAGCTCCACCAGCTCGTTGGTCAACGTGACGTTGGAGCCCTCCAGCGAATGGCCGATGACACTGCCCAACGTGCCCACGCCCGGCGAGTCGTAATTGGCGACGCCGGAGGCCAGGGTTTCGACCCAGCGGGTGTCGCTCACCGGCTGCAGCCCCTGGTTGTTGGCGAAGCTGGCAAGCATGACTTGACCGACATTGCGGTGCAGACCATTGCTGAACCCGATCATCAGCATGCCGCTCTTGTCGATCGTCAGCTGGGTGGCCTGCCCCGCTGCGTGGCCGTCGATGACGGGGTTGATGCTGCCCGTGGCGGCGTTGTGCTGACTGATCTTGTTGAAGTCCATGACAATCCCGTCGGCATTTCCCACCGCGCCGTTCGCGCCCCAACGCCCGCCCGGTTTGTTGCCGTCCAGCGGTTTGGCCGGCACCCAGCCTTCGAGGGTCAGGGTGTTGTTGGCAGCGGTCAGCCATTGACTGCCGATCAGCGATTGCAGCGAGCCGCCGGAGTCAAACAGCATGCTTGCCGTCGACGGCGCCGTACTGGTCGGGTCCTGCGGGTTACGCCCGTCGATCAGCGTATGCATCTTCCAGCTGTTGCTGCCGTCTTTGACAAAATACTGGGTCATCTCGTGACGCATGCCGAGGCTGTCGAACACGCCGTAGGTGGACGCCTTGGTGTAAGTAGTGATGTCTGCCGGATTGAAGGTCGGCACGGGCCGCGGCATGAGCGAATCGGCCGGGTCGAGCACGGGCAGGCCACCGTCCAGCAACGGCAGTGAGATAGGGCCCGGCGCAGGCGCGGGGCTGGCGGTCCAGCTGCCGTTGACGTTGATCGCCGGACGCCACTTCTGCAGGGACAACTCGGTGTCGGAAATCATCTTCACCGCCGCCGTCGAACCCGTGACCGAGAGCCTCCCCGCCGCAGACACCTGCAAACCGATCTCCAGCGGAGCGGTGCTGGTGGGGTCCAGCGGATTGACGCCGTCGACGAGAATGTACGACGTCCAGTTGTCGTCTTCAGTCTTGACGAAGTACTGCTTCAGTTCGTGATCCTGTGGCGGAACGCCGGCGTCCTGAATCAGCCGCCCCGTTACCCGCGTGTAGGTGGTCGGGTCGCCAGGGTCGAAGCGCGGGATGGCGCCGAGTGACGGCGACGCCGCATTCAGGTTGAGGGTCTGCTCCATCTTGCCGGTGGCCTTGGGCGACATGTCGGCAGCGTCGATCTTCAGGTCCGTGCGAACGCCGCTGATCACCTCCCCCGCGTCTGTCACCCCATAGCCCTGCAAGCGGCTGCCGTGGGAGTCCACGACAAAATTCTGTGCATCCTTGATGAAGGCCCCTGACCGGCCGTAACTGATGGAACCGGCGTCACTCATGACAAAGAAACCGTTGCCCTGAATGCGCATATCAAGCGCCCTGCCCTCGCTGGTGATGACGCCGCCGGGCGCAAAGTTCTGCGAAACGTTGGCCACCTGCACCCCATCACCCGAGGCCGTCCGGCTGCCCCCGAGCATGGATGAGGAATAGACCGCCGAGAACTCGGCGCGTGAGGATTTGAAACCGGACGTGTGGACGTTGGCAATGTTGTTGCCGGCCACTTCCATGCGCTTGTGCGCCGCGTGCAACCCTGAAACCGCTGTGTTGAATGACATGAACACTCCCTGCGCCGTTGTTCAACGACACGCTCGTCAATGCATCGAGATCGCGGGCAAAGGAATGCAATCGAACGGACCGCGTAAACGACGCCGCTCAATGGCATTTATTTGTCAGCGATCTCGATTCTCGCAAAGACGAAAGTAGGAAGTTTCCAGTTGTAGAGTGGGACGGCTCTCGATATTTCAGTCAAAAAAAAGGCATAAAAAAAGCCCCTCAGAGAGGGGCTTCAGCGAACGTATCCAGGGACCGCTATCAGGTCATCTGAATGATCGTCTGCATGATGGTGCTTTGCGTCGAAATGGTCTTGGCGTTCGCCTGGTAGTTGCTTTGCGCCTTGATCAGGTTGACCAGTTCACCGGTCAGGTCGACGTTGGATTCTTCCAGCGCCTGCCCGGTCAAGTAACCCAGCGTACCCGACTGTGGAGCGCCCGTGACCGGGATGCCCGACGAGGCCGATTCGCGCCAGTTGGTGCCGCCCGCGGGTGCCAGCCCCTGAACGTTGGCGAAGTTGGTCAACGACACCTGACCGATCACCTTGGACTGACCGTTGGTGTAAGTCGCGAACATGTTGCCGGTGGCGTCGATGTTCATCGCTGTGATCTGGCCGGTGGCGTAACCGTCCTGGGTCTTGGTGATTGCACCCGAGACCGCGTTGGTCTGGGTGGTCGCCAGCATATTGAGCTTGATCCCGCCCGCGTTGGCGGACGCGCCGTTGCTTGACCAGGTGGTGGTGCTGCCGACGGTGGTCTTGGCGGCCGGTACCCAGTTGTTGATCGAGAAGACGCCGTCAGTACCTACGCTCACGTTTGGCGAATTGGTGGTATCAGGGGCGCCGGTGCCGCTGGTGATCAAGCCACCCGACGAATCGAAGGTCACTGCGGTCGCGTCAGCAGTAGTGGAGTTTGGATCGCTGATGCTGCGGCCATCGACCAGGCTGTACATCGTCCAGGTATTGGTGCCCGTCTTCGAAAAATACTGGTCGAGGGTGTGTTCGTTACCCTGACTGTCGTACAGCGGCGTGCTGTAGGTGGTGGTGTAGCTGTTGGTGTCGGACGGCGAGAACGTCGCAACCGTCGGAACCGTCGACGAGGAGTTCAGGTTGGAAGCGACAGTGATCAAGCTGGTGCTTTTCGGCGCCAGGTTCGACGAATCCACACGCAGGTTGCTCAGCACGCCGGTGGAGACATTGCCCTGACCGTCAACGCTGTAGCCCTGCAGGTTATTGCCCGCTTCGTTGATGATGTAGCCGGCGGAGTCGGTGTGAAATGCGCCGGCACGGGTGTACAGCTTTTCGCCGTTGTTGCTCAGCATGAAGAAGCCGTTGCCGTTGATCGCCAGGTCCAGGCTGCGGCCGGTGCCGGTGTTCAGCGTGCCTTGGGTGAACTGCTGCGAAACCGCGGCGGTGGTGACGCCGCTGCCGGTGTTGGTGCCGCCGGAGGTGCCGCGAATCGATTGGGCGTACTGGTCAGCAAATTCCGCACGGGAAGATTTGAAACCGGTGGTCGCGACGTTGGCAATGTTGTTGCCGGTAACGTCGAGACTTTTGTTTGCGGCGTAGAGCCCACTAAGACCAACATTGAAAGACATGATTAACTCCTGCGCCGTCTAGTCGGCTCTAAATTCCGATTTGCTTGATTTTTGACAGTGCCACCTGGGTGCCGCCGGCAAGGTTCAACGTCATGTCAGAGCCCGTTGTGCCCATGGTCACGCTGCTCACTGTCGCCGGCAGATAGGTGCTCAGATTAGTAGCGGTGCCGTCCAGATTGCCGTTGGCGACGAAGCTGTAATTGCCCGCTGCCACCGCTGCGCCGCTGTCGTCCAGGCCATCCCAGCTGAAGGACGTGGTGCCAGCCTTCTGAGTGCCCAGATCGATGGTGCGCACGACGTTGGTACCGGTGCTGTCGTAGATCTTCACCGTGGTGTCGGCGCTGGACGATGGCAGCACCACCGAACCGGTCATGGCCTTGCTGGTGTCGACGTAGGTGGAACCTGCGTCCACGGTTACCGAGCGGCCAACCAGCGACGAGGCCTGCAACGCCTGGGACGACTGATACAGGGTGCTGATCGAGTCGACCGAGGTGCTCAGGTTCTGCATGGTTTCCAGACTGCTGAACTGAGCCAGCTGGGCCACGAACTCGCTGTTGTCCTGAGGATCGAGCGGGTTCTGGTTCTGCATTTGCGTGACCAGCAATTGCAGGAATGAATCCTTACCCAGCGAACTTGAGCCGGTGAGGCTGCTGGTGTCGGTGCTGGATTTGGTGCTGGTGCCTGTAGTTCCGGGGGTCGTGCTTTGCAGCCCTTTGAGGAACGTCGAGGTAGCGTCTGTGCTTGAGACCGTCATGGATTTCGCCCTTTATCACTGACCCAGGGTCAGGACCTTCTGCATCATTGTTTTCGCGGTGTTCATGATTTCCGCGTTGGTCTGGAACGAACGGCTGGCCGAGATCATGTCGGCCATCTCGTTGACGACGTTGACGTTCGGGTAATACACGTAGCCGTTCTTGTCGGCTGACGGGTGATTTGGCTCGTAACGTGCTTCGAGGTTGGAGGCGTCTTCGACGATGCCGGAAACCTGTACGCCGGTGCCGGCCTGACCCTGGTCTTCGAACAGCGAGGCGCTGCCGCCGGATTCCTGGCCCTGGAAGACCGTGGCGAACACCGGATGGCGGGCGCGGTAGGTCTTGTCCATGCTGGAGGACACGGTTTCGGCGTTGGCGATGTTGCTGGCCACGGTGTTGAGTCGGGTGTTCTGGGCACTCATGCCGCTACCGGCAATATTGAAAACACTGGATAGGGACATGGATTACTCTCCGCGCAGGGCTGCAACCAGCCCTTTGAATTTGCTGTTGAGCAAGGTAAAGCTGGCCTGAAAACCGATGGCGTTTTCGGCGTAGTTGGCGTTTTCGACCTGGGAGTCGACGGTGTTCTGATCGAGCGACGGCTGCGACGGGGTGCGGTAGAGCAGGCTGGCTTCGCCATCGCTCATGCCTTCGGCTTCGATGTGACGGCTATTGGTCATGTCGAGGGCGAAGTGGCCGTTGTTGCTTTTGTCGCTTTGGGCGGCCAGGACTTTGGAGAAGTCGAGGTCACGCGCCTTGTAGTTGGGGGTGTCGGCGTTGGTGATGTTGTTGGCCAGCACTTCAGCACGCTGGGCGCGGAAGTTGAGCGCTTTTTCGTGGATGCCGAGGGCGTTTTCAAAACTGATGCTCATGTCGGGACCTTTGAGGGCTGACCAGATGTACGTGCAGGAGTTATAGCAATGTGCGTGCCACTTGCTGGAACTGCCGTTTTTCGCGGGCTGCAGGGGTGTTGGTGCAGGGGGATGACAGAAAAGCGGCAAGGGATTTCCGCTCGATGGGAGGAAAGCGGCAAGAGCAGTGCCGTTTTTTTGCCGTTGCCGACGCTGCCGCTTTCAAAAGCCGGAGTCGGCTCTTGCATTGTGTACATCCCTCGCTACTCGGCGGCGCTGATGTTTTGGGCTCGGCCTAACGGCCTTGGTTTCGCCTTCGGCGAGTTACTTGGAAAAGCACCCCAAGTAACCAAGGGTGCTTGCTCCTGGTTTGGCCCTTCGTTCCTCAGGGTACCCTCACTCCGACGACGCTCCGTGGGCCCGCGCCGAACGGACATCCATGTCCTAGCGGCGCTCTCGCGGCATCCATGCCGCTCGGCCCACTCCGCGTCGTCTGCGTTCGGCCGGCACCCAAGTCGCGATTGGCGGTGTCTGGACTTTTTGTGTACGAAGATCAAAAACAAAAGCAGATCAAAGGCTTCCCGGCTAAAGCCAGTCCTACGGACTGCATGCGCTGCTGTTAGTGGGACCGGCTTTAGCCGGGAAGAGGCCAGTGCAGGCGCTTGCTATTTTGCTGATCAGACACCCTACCTGTGGGAGCGAGCTTGCTCGCGAATGCCGTTGCCGTTGCCGTTGCCGTGCTGTTGATCTTCATACGCAAACGGTCCGGTCACCGCCGAACGCGACTTGGGTGCAGGCTGAACGCAGGTCTCGCGGAGTGGGCCGAGCCGCAAGGATGCGGCGAGAGCGCCGTCAGGACATGGATGTCCGTTCGGCGCGGGCCCACGGAGCGAGACCGGAGTGAAGGAACCCTGACGAAGGAAGGGCCCAACCAGGAGCACAAAGCCCTAGGTTACTTGGGGCTTTATCAAGTAACTCGCCGAAGGCGAAATATCTGCCGTGAGGCAGATGCCCTACCAGCGCCAACACGAAACAAAAAACCCCGCCTAAGCGGGGTTCTCATCAAAGCAAAACCGCAGCCAATCACTTGGCCTGATAAATAATCCCGGGACTGCACTGCACCATCTGATAATGATCGGGCAACCCGTTCAACGCCTCCGACGCCCCCAGGAACAAATACCCCCCCGGCTTCAACGTCGAATGAATACGCAGCAAAATATCCTTCTTCACCTCTGCCGAAAAATAAATCAGCACGTTGCGACAGAACACGATATCGAACTTGCCCAACGCCGCATAACTGTCCAACAAATTGAACGAACGAAACTCCACACGGCTCTTGATCGGCGCCTTCACCGTCCAGCGCCCTGGCGTCTTCTGATCGAAGAAACGCTGCAGACGGTCCGGCGACAACCCTCGGCCGATGGCCAGACTGTCGTACTCACCCGTCTTGCAATTGTTCAACATCAGACCCGACAAATCCGTCGCCACAATCTGCGCACCCGACTTCAACTGCCCCGGGTTACTGCGCTCGAACTCATCGATCGTCATCGACAGCGAATACGGTTCCTGACCCGACGAACACGCCGCCGACCAGATGCGCAAACGCTGGTTGGGGCTGGCCTTGATCGCCTCGGGCAAGACCTTGTTCTTCATCACCTCGAAGGGGTACGTGTCGCGAAACCACAACGTCTCGTTGGTGGTCATCGCATCCACCACCTGCTCACGCAAACCACTGCGCGGCTGAGTCTGGATCCGCTGGATCAGCTCGCCCAACGATTTGATGGACTGCTGCTCCATCAACTTGTTGAGGCGGCTGGAAACCAGGTACTGCTTATTTTCACCCAGCAAAATGCCACAGGCTTTTTCCAGGAATACCCGGAACTGATCAAAATCCAAATTACCTGTAGACATGCCGCCTCTCAAATCATGTGAACAGCAAGGAGGAAAACCCCTCCTCAGCTGATATCTGCCGCCTTGATACGATCTACCACCCTCGCCGCCAGATCGTCTGGCCGGAACTTGGCCAGGAAATCATCCGCGCCGACCTTCTTGACCATCGCCTGGTTGAACACGCCGGACAACGACGTATGCAACACGATGTGCAACTTCTGCATGCGCGGGTCGCTGCGAATCTCCGCAGTGAGGGTATAGCCATCCATCTCCGGCATTTCAATGTCGGAAATCATCATCAGGAATTCTTCTTCCGGCTTCTTGCCTTCATCCACCAGTTTGCGCAGGAAATCGAGTGCCTGACGACCGTCATTCAACGCCGTGACTTCCACGCCGACGGTTTGCAGGCAACGCGTCACCTGTTTGCGCGCCACCGAGGAGTCATCGACCGTCAGCACGCGCAGCGACAGAGCCTTGTGCTGAACCTCCGCCGTGACCACGCCGACCGAGATGTTCTCGGACACCGGCGCCACTTCGGCGAGGATCTTCTCGACATCGATGATTTCCACCAGCTGGTTGTCCAGACGCGTCACTGCCGTGAGGTAGTGGTCGCGACCGGTGCCCTTGGGTGGCGGATGAATGTCTTCCCAGTTCATGTTGACGATGCGTTCCACCGCATGCACCAGGAAGCCCTGAATCTTGGTGTTGTACTCCGTGATGATCACGAATGAATTGGTAATGTCAGCCAGCGGCTTGCCACCGGTCGCCAACGCCAGATCGAGGATCGGGATAGTCCCGCCACGAATATTTGCCACACCGCGCACAATCGGACTGGATTTGGGCATATGGGTAAGTTTCGGGCACTGAAGCACCTCTTTTACCTTGAACACGTTGATCCCATACAACTGCTTGCCGTCCAACCGGAACAACAACAGTTCAAGGCGGTTCTGCCCGACCAGTTGAGTGCGCTGGTTTACTGAATCCATCACACCAGCCATGCACCACACCTCCCAAAAACGACCAATTGCGCTACCGGAACGGTAAGCGGCACGGGCCTTGCTATTTACTCATCATGAACACACAAACGACAGTATCCCGACGCCCGGCACCCGCAACCCGCAGCTTTGTCTGCGTGCTGGTCGCGCTGTGTCTGTTGTGTGCCGCCAGCCTGAGCCGCGCGGACAACATGACCCTGCCTGAAACACTTATCGGCGTGACCCAGGGCTTTCTTGAATTCACAGTTGAAGACTACATGGCGACCAACCAAACCGCCGGCCGCTACGAAATTGAAGTCAAGCAGCTGGACCCGCGTCTGCGCATGCCGCTGTGCGACAAGGATTTGACAGCCTCACTGGAAAGCCCGGCCCAGCCCATCGGCCGCGTCACCGTGAAGATACGCTGCGAAGGCACGTCCCCGTGGACGGTGTTTGTGCCGGCCCAGGTACACCTTTACCGCAATGTGGTCACGGCCGTGCGGCCCATGAAGCGCGACGCAATCGTGAGTGAAAACGATGTGGCGCTGCGCGAACGCGACGTCAGCCTGCTGGGGCAAGGCTTCCTGGATTCAGTCGATCAGGCAGTCGGGCAAAAAGTTGTCCGACCAACGGTCATCGACCAGATCCTGACGCCCGTCCACCTCGATCAGCCGCAAATGGTCCATAAGGGCGACCAGGTGGTGATCAGTGCGCGCAGCGGTTCAATGAGCGTGCGCATGCCGGGCGAAGCCTTGTCCGACGGCGGTTTCAACGAGCAAATCCGGGTGAAGAACCTCAACTCCCAACGGGTGATCAAGGCCAATATCGTTGCGCCCGGGCAAGTCGAGGTCGCTATGTAACTGACATGTGAAGGTAAGACCTCTGGCGCTGCGCTTGCGCTTTTCCTACACTCGGAACCCCTGTGCTCCGTGCGAAGTCCATTCGAGACTGTTTTCGCACGGGCCCTAAAGTTATTCCGGGTCTGGCCGAAACCAAGGCAAGCGTCCTAGAACCCAGAGGTTTTTCAATCATGGTCATCGACTTCAATCGTTTGAACAGCTCCACTACCGTTGGCGGTACAACACGTACTGCCAGCACCAAGGAAGCCAGCAAAACCGAAGCTACGGCAGCGGTCAGCGGCACCTCGAGCGTGCCCGGTAGCGGTGAGGCAGTACATTTGAGCAGCGAAGCTCAACAGTTGCAGAAGATCAGTGATTCGTTGCGTGATCAGCCTGTCGTCAACAGCGCCCGTGTGGCTGAGTTGAAGCAGGCGGTCGCCGACGGCAGCTATAAGGTCGACAGCAATCGTGTTGCAAGCAAACTGCTTAACTTCGAAGCCCAGCGCTAGCCCCAGGTCTGCGCAGGGGCTTCTGGACGCTTAAACACCAGGGCATGCGATGCAAGACACTACATTGCTTCAACTGATCACGGACGACATTGCGCCAACCCGGCATCTGCTGGACATCCTGAAGGCCGAGTCAGTGGCGCTTCACGGGCGCAATATGGTCGAGATGGAACACATCCTGGCGCAGAAACAGGCGCTGGTGATCGTGCTCGAGCAGCATGGACGCCGACGTACCCAGCTGATGACCAGCCTGGGTCTGCCCGCCAATCGCGCGGGACTCGAAGAAGTGGCGAAACATTCGTCAGTGGGTGAAGCCTTGTTGACCGCAGGCGATGAACTCAGCGCGCTGATGAGTGAATGCCAGGCGGCCAACGAACAGAACGGCAGCCTCATCCAGCTCCAGCAACTCACCACGGCACAGCAGTTGAGGATTCTCAACGGCGGCGACACGCCCACGCTGTACGACAGTCGCGGTTCGACGTCGGGCAAGGCCAGGCCGCGTCCGCTCAGCCAGGCGTAAGTTCTTGTATCAAGGTGCGCACTGTGGTGGCAATATGCCGCACGCTGCACGCTGCCGTTATTTGCCTGGAGATGGATAGACCGTGAATGCCTCAAGCGCGGACGATGTTCCGCAGCCCCCGAAGGTACTGACCACCCCGTTGGAAATCGCCGCCAATCTGCGGCTGCTGATGGAAAGTCATGACCCGTTGATCATCACGTTTCACGAACGCACCCAGCGTTTTCAGAGTTACGTGATCGACGTCGACCGTGACACCAATCAGGTCATTTTCGACGAGATGATCCCCCGAGATGGCGAGCGTTTCCTTGCCAGCGGTGAGCCCTTCCGGGTCGAAGGTTTTCACGACGGTGTGCGCATCGCCTGGGAAAGCAAAGCCCAGCTGACCGTGATCGAAGAGCCGCGCAGCTATCGCGGCCCTCTCCCTGAAGAAGTCGTCTATCACCAGCGCCGTAACGCGTTTCGCGCGGCCTTGAAGCTGGCTTCGCTGATTGATGTCGAGATTGGCGGCGACCGGCTCAAATTTCCGTTGCGCGGCAAACTGCTGGATGTCTCCGCCACCGGCTGCAAGCTGCGCTTTGAGGGCGATATCTCCGAGCGCATGCAACTGGGCCAGGTCTATGAGCGCTTCATCGCCTCCCTGCCCTTCGGCAACATGACCACGCCGGTCGAACTGCGCTATCTGCACTTCGAAGAAAGGATCAACACCACGTTCGCCGGTGTGCGCTTCCACAACATGAGTGGATTGGTGCAGCGTCAGGTCGAGCGTTTCGTGTATCAGCTGCAGCGCGAAGCGCGACGCTTCGACAAAGACGACGATTTCTGATCGTTTGTGATGACCGGCTGGCGCGTTTCAGAACGTGCTGGCCGGTTGCCGACATCCGCTTCTATCGCCTCCCCCATAACGCGCACATCCAATAGCGCGTCCTGATCCCTTCCCACAACGCCTCCCGCCCCGCTCCACCCCCCTCCAACCCACGCCTGTTCGATCAAAATGCGAACCTCATCACGCCCGCGTGTAGGACTCTTCACCGCGCCAAAGTAGGACGCGTCTTGAAAAAATCTGTGCCACTTTCAAGGCCCTGACCCTGTGTTAATTTCGCGGCTCAAACGCACCGGAGCATGGACGCTCGCCGCGGCCACATCTCAGGGAAGTTTCGTCATGCGCCCCATCATCGTTCTCAACGACCCCACCCTCAAAGGCGGTCGAGTCATTCAAGGCTCGCCCTCCACGTTCCTGCACGGTCTCGAAGTCGCCCGTCACGGCGACGGAGTGCTCTGCTTTCACGGCCCCTGTGCAATCGCCGAAGGGGATGAAACCTGCCTCGTCGATGATCGGCCCATTGCCCGCGACGGGGATCGCCTGCTGTGCGGCGACGCCCTCGTCGCGACCCACGATGACTGCTGCATCCTGTAGGGGTCGTCATGAAATATTCCTTTTTGAAACGGCTGCTCGGCAAACCTGCGCAGCTGCCACCCCCCGCCGTCCCGCAGCAGTACGTGGCGCCACCGCGCAGCATGTACGACCGAATTTCCGAAAAGCGCCTGGCGCAGGAAGCCGCCCAGCGCCTGCTGGACCGGGCCAAACCCCGAGGTGATTTCTGCGCGCAGAGCGTCAGCGTCGAGGACGTCTGGCTCCGATTGCCCGGGCACTCCCTGGACCAGCAGTTACCTGTCCAGGACATCCCCAGGCACGCGAACGCGCTGAGCCACGATTCAAGGCTGATGGCTGCCAACGGCTCGCGCCGACTGTTGCGGCGGATCGAGATCGACGCGGTTCCTCTGCCCTCGATCAACCCGCTCGCCCGCGCCATGGAACTGCTGCAGGCGACCCTGACCCAGTGCCCGCTGCTCGAGCGAGTTGCGGACTGGACGCAGGTTGAAGTGCATCTGTTCACGCCGTCCCATGTCGATCCACTGGTCTGGTTCGAGACCGTGGTGAGTGTGTGGCCCCAGGCGTGGCTGCCCGGCGGCGGTTTCCGTATCGCCGGCCAGGCACCGGGGCCGTGGCTTGCCGAATTGCTGTCCAGCAACCTGAGCATGCCCAATCACCTGTGCCTGAGCCTCGACAGCTGGGCCACTCTGCCGGCCAACGCACACGTTGCGGCTCCGGCGCCCCTGGGTGAGGTGGGATCCCTCGTTTCACTCAAGCGGGACGCGCGGACCGATACCGCGAATACCGCCCCCGAGCAGACCTTCAATCAGCAGTTTCAGGCCCCGTCGCTGTGCGGCCAGGTCGGGACCGTGGCTGCCGAATGGACGCGGATGGCCCTCGGCTGCCTGGCGGCCCGCGCCGCCTCCGGCCAGGCCCAATGGGTGATGGACCTTACCGACAGCGATTCAAGCAGCGGATCAATCATCGCTACCCCCCGTACCGTGCCCACTGCCCCGACAGGAAGTCCGACATGACCTTCGCAACACACTCTGCCTTCAACCTCACTGGCATCAGCCAGGAAGGACGCCTGCTCGAACTCGCGACGCCACTGACCGAGCCGCTGCTGGCCGTGCGCGTCCATGGGGTCGAGCGACTCGGCCGAAACCCGCGTTACTGCGTGGATGTCGTCAGCGAGTCGACACGCCTCGACCCCCATCAATTGATCGGCGAGCCGGTTCGCCTCGCCATCAAGGGCGCCGACGGCAGCCACAGTTACAAACACGGCTTCGTGGGCAGCGCGCGCTACCTCGGCAGCGACGGTAGTTTGCAGGACTGGCAGCTCGAATTCGCGCCGTGGTTCAGCCTGCTGGAATACCGCCAGGATTGCCGCATCTGGCAAGACATGACGTTGATCGACATCTTCACCGACGTATTCCGAGGGCATCCCCAGGCGCAAGGCCGCTATGAATTCAACTTGCGCCACGAGCACCCGCCGCAGTCCTACGTCACCCAGTTCAACGAAAGCGACGCCCACTTTGTGCAGCGCTGGTGCGAGCAGGCCGGCATCTATTGGTACGTCGTCCATGAGGCTGACCAGCACCGGATTGTGTTCGTCGACAGCGTCCTTGACCTGCCGCCGCTGGAGCCGGAAGCGCTGCCTTTTCACACCCAGACGGCCGCGCTGGATCACGACAGCATCGTGGAATGGAGTCAGGCCGACACGCTGCTGAATGGCCACGTTCTGTGGAGCAGCAATAACTACCGCGCTCACCGCCAGCCGCTGTCTGCCCGCTCCATGGGCCTTAATCCACCGGGGGCAGCGAAGACGCTGGAACGCTACAAATACCGAGGCCAGTACGCGTGGCACAGCGAAGACGATGGCAACTGGCAGACACGGGTGCAAATCGAGCAGGTGGAATCAGCCGCGCGGCGCATCACCGGCCATGGCGGCGTCCGGCACATGCTCCCGGGTCACGGGTTCGAGCTGCGCGGGCATCCGCTGTATGAGGACGGGCCCGCTAAACGCCGTACGTTTCTGCTGATCGCCGTCGATTTCTTCGCGCAAAGCAATTTACCCGTTGCACTGACGCGCCGTGAACGGCCCGGCAGCCTGCAATCGCGCCTGAAAGAGCTGGGCGCCGACAAGCCGTCCGAGAAAGGCGAAGGATTTTATTGCAACGCGTTCGAGGCTCAACGCCTGGACGTCCCGTACCGCAGTGCCTTCGAACACCAAAAGCCTGCTAACCCCGGGCCGCAGACCGCCGTGGTCGTGGCGCCCAACGGCGGGCCATTGCAGACCGACGCGCTGAATCGGGTGTGCGTGCGCTTTCACTGGGACCGCCTCCGATCACCGGAAAAAGCACCCAGTTGCTGGCTGCGCATGCTGCAAAACAGCAGCGGCGCCGGTTGGGGCAGTGTCTACGTGCCGCGGGCAGGTGAAGAAGTGGTGGTCACCTTTCTCGACAACGACATCGACCGCCCGCTGATCCTCGGCCAGGTCTACGGCGGCGACAAACCGGCGTGGCATTCCACGGGCCGGATGAGCGGCTACAAAAGCCAGGAAATCGACGGGCTCGGTTACAACCAATGGGTGATGGACGACACCACGGCGCAGTTGCGCACGCAGATCCACAGCAGTCACGGCCACAGCCAACTGAACCTCGGCTGCCTGGTCGATCAACAGGGCAATGACCGCGGCGCGTGGCGCGGTGACGGGTTTGAATTGCGCACCGATGCCTCCGGCGCCATTCGGGCGCCGCAGGGTTTGTACCTCAGCACCTGGCGGCGCACCAAGGCACAAAGCGGGCATCTGGACAGCAGCGAGGCCAGCCAGCAGTTAAGCGACGCCTTGCAGCGGATGACGGCCCTATCCGACAACGCCGCTCAGCACAATGCCCTGTCGCTGGAGGAAGGGGTCGACAACCTGAACCGTCTGCATCAGGCCGCCACGCATTCCCACCGCCAGGGCAATGCGACCTCTCAGGGCTATGACGCGCCGCTGATCGTCGCCTCGGCGCCCGCCGACATCGCCGTTGTCACGCCGGAGAACATCCAGTTGCACAGCGGCCGCCACACCAGCCTCTCCAGCGGTGAAGACATCAACCTCGCCAGTGCACGCTCGCTGCTGGTCAGTGTGGGTCGCAGCATCAGCCTGTTTGCCCGCGACGCCGGGGCGAAGCTGTTCGCGGCCAAGGGCAAGGTTGAGATTCAGGCCCAGGACGACGCCATCGAGCTGACCGCCAAAGACAGCGTGCGCATCACTTCCACCGCGCGAACCATCGAGATCGCTGCCCAGGAGGAAATTCTGCTGACCTGCGGCGGTGCCTTTATCCGCCTCAAGAACGGCGATATCCAGATTCACGCGCCCGGCACCATCGACATCAAGGCGGCGAAGAAAACCATCGGCAACGCCAGCCAGATGGACCGCGAGCAGACGCCGTGGCCGCAAAGCACGGCGGGTCAGACGCTGACCCTGCTGGCCGGGCAAAGCAGCGCCGCCAGTCACCAGCCGTGGACCGGCATGCCTTACACGGTCTTCGCCGACGGGGTTGAGATTGAAAAGGGTGTGATGTCGAGCGACGGGAAAATAAGCGTCGAGCACCGGGTATCTCGCTCGCGCTACCGCGTCGAACTGGCCAACGGCGCCAGCTATGACATCCCGGTCAGCGGCGATTACCTCGGCGATCAGGACAACGGCGCCCGCGCCAACCGCGGCCTGCATCGCCATCAACACAGCCTGACGCCCGGTTCGGGCGAAGCACCCAGTCAGTACCGCGAAGACTACGACCGCCTCAATGGTCCAGACACGGAAGCCTGAAGATGAACACACCCAGCATCACCTGCCCCATCGCCACCCGCCAGACCTCATCAGCTGTCATGAATCAGCGCTGGATGGTCGAGTGCAGCGAGTATTCGCCCAAGCCTGCGACCTTCGAGCCGCTGGTGAATGGCGAACGAGCATTCGGCGCCGTCCACGACGCGATCATGGCCGCGAAGCATTCGGTCGAGATCATCTGCTGGGGGTTTCAGCCTTCGATGTATTTCAAGCGCGGCGGTGATCAGCCGCAGTGCATCGGCGAATTGCTGGTCAATAAAGCCTCCCTTGGCGTGAAGGTGCGCGTGCTGTGCTGGTCCGACAGCGCGCACCTGACTGCGATGTTCGCGGAGAACATGACGCCGGGCCGCAACGTGGCCTCTATTGCATCGCACGCCGGCGACTGGCGATCCATGTGGCAGCAAGCGTATGACTGGGAATGGTACCGCCGCGCCTCACCCCCTGACACCGGTGCCACTTCGCTGGTGGAGAGGGTGTTCCCCGGACTGAAGGGCTTCCGGTTAACCAAGTTACTGGCACAAGAACTGTTCAAGGCGGGCGCGCGGCCTTTCGAAAACATCGAGTTTGCGGTCCGCGACCTGGGCCTGGCCGACCGAGCGGAGATTGCCTACCAAATATGGACCCGCTCCCGAGAGCAAGGCGCGGCAGAGCTTGAGGCCGCCGGCAAGGCGGCGGCGATGTCGGTGATCCCCACCCATCACCAAAAAATGGTGCTGGTGGACTACGAACACGCTGACCGCGCGGTCGGGTTCGTCATGGGCCACAACATGCTCGACCCTTACTGGGACCGCGACGACCACGCCTATGCTCCTGCGGATGATGTGTCCGGCCGCAACGGTTCTACGCCGCGCCAGGACATATCCAGCCGCGTCACCGGCCCGGTGCTCCAGGACCTGAACGCCAACTTCACCCAGGCCTGGCTTAAAGCAACCGGCATTGACCTGCAGACCGCCCGTGAGCCCCTCGCCGCCAATCTCAAACCGCGCAAGGGTTTCGGGCCGCCGATGATGGCGCAAGTGCTGCGCACTCAGACCGAGGCCGGCAAGCGCGACATCCGGACGATGTACCTGCAAGCGGTGAACAACGCGACCCAGTTCATCTACATCGAGAACCAGTACTTCCGCTGGAAGCCATTCGCCGACGCCGTTGTCGACATCGCCCGGCGCCATGCCGAAGGCGGCCGCGACCCCGGCGAACACGGGTACCTGCATTTGTTCGTCGTCACCAACTCCTCCGACGAGGGCATGGCCGACGGCGCCCTCGGCACGTTTCGCATGCTTCGTCAGTTGGGCCGCAGTGAAGTCATGCCCTCTGTGGCGCGTCTCGAACACGATGATTACTGGCAGGCGAAGCTCGATGCGCTGCGCGAGGAGCACTTTGCTGCGTTACGCAAATTGACGGCCTATTACGACCGGGCGGACGCAATGGGCAGGCTTGATGGACCCATCGAACGGTTGGAAATCGAACGGGATGAACTGGTCAGGCAATACAAAGAGCTGGCGGGGAAAATTCACCAGGAGAGAAAAGCGCCTATTACTCCGACAGAAGTCCCGGGATTGAAAGTCCATATCTGCACACTCGTCGCCCCCGACTCCCCGCCTGATAACTGGCTGGAAGTGTATATCCATAGCAAGCTGATGATTGTTGATGACGTGTTTACCACGCTGGGCTCGGCGAATATCAATGAGCGGAGTATGAGCTCGGACAGCGAGTTGAATATATGCGTCGAGGATCCGGCGGTGGCGCGGCCGTTGAGGAGGCAGTTGTGGGGGTTGCATACAGGGAAGGAGGATGTAGGGGATATCAGTGAAGCGTTTAAAGCGTGGGGTGAGAGAATCAGAGCAAATAAGTTAGCGCATGGGCAAGAGCAGGGTGCTACCAACCAAAAACCGGTATGTTCCCTAGTTGAATTTTTACGAACCAGCCCTAGCCGTAAGAACATAGATTGAAATGAACATCAAACTTTACGGACTACTGGTACTGGCGCTTTCCGCAAACGGTTGCGACATGAGGGACGAACCTGTGACATATTTTATTCCTGAAAAGGCTGACTACGATGTTGCGTTCAAACGTCTAGAATTTACTTGCGTGCATGAATCTGACGCATTACCGGGATTGCATCCAGACGCGCAAACTCTATATCGCTACGCGCTGCATTTAACCCAGGTAAAGGGACCGAAAGATTTCAACCTCGCCGCACGATTCTACCGAATTGCTGCCGCGCATGGTCACTATCGTGCCGCGACCAATCTCCAAGCATTGCTATCACAAGGAATGACGAATGCTTCGCATCCGGCACGCGAAACGATCAACCTAGCGGAGGAATTCATGGAGTTAAATATTCCTGGAGCTTACTACGACATGGGCCACTATCTAGAGCTAGGATACGGAGTCAGCCAAGACAGGTCAGCTGCGCGCTACTACTTTAGGCGCTCGGCCGACTTAGGAAATCCGGACGCGCAATACTATGTCGCCGAGCAACTTTTTCAGCTTAAAGGAGGGGGAAAAGTTGCATCTCAAATGCGCAAGTGTGCAATGGAACAAGGCCACCTTAAAGCCGCAGGAGAATATGGTGCTTTGAAGCAAAATCAGGGAGATTTTCCGGAGGCACTGCGTGCTTATCAACTAGCAGTTAAATCGGGTGACTCCTTAACCGCAATGACGCTCAAAAACGCATTCAACGGCGTAGAGCCTGAAAACAGACTTCACTATCTCGCACTCAATAAAGACACCGAGCGGTCCAGGCGGTATCGACTGATCGAAGCCTTTTTAGACAGATACGAACACCTCGGCGCCAAAGTCCCCGACATCGATCAGATCGCACCCCTCCCCCCAGCCAAACTTCCCGATTGGGACGAAACATTCGAATGGAAGCGCAAGCGCGACGCAGCCGTGACTCCGTCGCCACCCAGCAAAGAACTGATCGCGCGGATGTGTGAGGAGAAGCAACTCGATCCAGCCACAGGCTGGCCGTTGAGTGGGTTGAGGTAATACACCTCGCTGATGAGCAATAAAAGCAAATAGTAAATACAAGGACTGATATGAACTACCTCGGATCAGCAGGGTTGCTAATAGCGCTATCTCTGAGCGGCTGCGACACCAAAGTCGAAGAATCAAAAAGCTTCGTCCCTGACTTCACCGATTACAATGCTGTGTCCAGAAACCCGAAGTTTGAGTGCGTGCAGGAGCCGGACTGGCTACAACACATCAGTCCTCACGAGGATGCCTTTTACCAGTTTGGACGGCACCTCTCCCAAGTGAGAGGTCCGAAGGATTTCGATCAAATTGCACGTTACTATCGAATTGCCGCTGCCTATGGTGATTATCGTGCAGCGAGGGGCTTGCAAGCCTTGCTAACACAGGGCAAGACCACTGCTGAGAGGCCAGCCGAAGAAGCTATAGGTCTGGTGAAGCACCTATTAGCCCATGGCAACCCCAGGGGCTATTACGATATGGGGCTTTATCTTGAGTCCGGATATGGAGTGCAACAGGACAGTTCGGCTGCGCGCTACTACATCAGACGCGCGGCTGACTTGGGCAATCCGGAAGCACAATTCCTGACAGCACAATCACTACTTCAATCGTCTAAAAACAGCTTTGTTGCATTATCCATGCTGCGCTGCGCTATGGCACAAGGCAGTGTTGATGCCGCAAATCAGTACTTTGAGATCAGCTCCAACAAAGGGGATTTTGAACAAGCGCTGCTCGCCCTTCGTACCGCCACTAAATTTGGAGACGTCGAAAGCGCATCTGCTTTAGCGAGCACTGATTACGGCAGCGGACTTGAGAGGGACTCCAGGATGTTTAATCCGGACGAACGTGTTGAGGGAGATCGGCGATACAAACTTATTGCACGCTTTCTAACCAGGTACAAAAATCTTGATCCCCAAGTGCTGGACATCGACGAAATCGTTCCACTTCCCCCAACAAAACTTCCCGTCTGGGACGAGACATTTCAATGGAAGCGTGCTCGTGATGCAGCCATTACGCCGTTAGCGCCAAGTAAGTTAACGATTAATGAAATGAGCAGACGAAAAGATCTCAGTCCAACAACCGGATTGCGGTTGAGCCCGTTAAGACTGAAGCTCAAGGCTATCAGAAAGAAATTGCAATGGCGTAGCTGGGATTAAAATTCATGACTAAACGATCGAACAAACTCTTGTGCTTCGTGCTTGCGTCAATCTCAGTGATGAGCTTTCTTGCGATAAGCCAATTCGGTAACCAACCATTTATTATTAAATCACCCGGCGCTGCTTCGTACGTCTTTAACTGGAATCCGCTTCTCGATCTAGACTATGCAAGCGCGGAGTGGGTTTTCGAATCTATCAGCGAGCAAGCGGTGTCGGGAGTGATTAGGGACGCCATCCGGGATCAAGAAATCTGGATAAGGACGCCTGAAGCCACGGTTGACGATAAATACTTCTCCTGTACCCCTATCAGCCTGAAGAAACCAAGCAAATTCGCACTGGCCGCGTTCGACGAAGCGGAAAAGCCCGCTTCCGGGCCTATGGCCAGATTTAACTATGTTGAGGCGGCTCGAGAAGGTTATTGGCGAGCCGCTGCGCGCCTGGTGACTTTGAATCTTGACGAAGGCTACCCTCTCTACGCCGTCCCGCTGGTGGCCTGGCTCCTACAAAACAAGGTTCCAGCGGGACATAACCTACTGGCGGATATTTTAGTCACACATTCTGAGGGACCGGATTTTGATCCGGCGGGTCTTGGAACGTCACTCAGGTGGCGGGCCGCTCTCAATGGCGATCCGGATGCTTTGTCGAAAATGGCAGACCTGCTGACGCGTGAAGGCGAGCCGCAGTTTGCCAAAACGCTGCGTGACTGCGCCGAACGTAACAGGCAAACATTCGGGGAATACGAGGATAGCCCTTGGGATTCATTCCTGCAGTGGCTGCTGGAGGCCGGATCTACCCCGTAGAGTTTTGCCGGATGATGCACCGCATTCTTGAGCAAGCGCACCGCAGGTTCAGCGCGCGACTGATCGGCAGTTGAATGGAGATCAACTGTAGGAGCGACCGGGGTGGCGCTCCACCTTGCTCGCAAATGCGCCAGGCCAGGCGAAATCCATGTCACTTACATTGCGCCTTCGCGGGCAAGGTGGACCGCCACCCCGGTCGCTCCTACAGGTTTAGCGGTAAAGCAGATGCACTCGGCGGGGTCGGAATCAGCCAGGCCCCATCACAAAGGCCGATCCACCCCGACATCCCGACGCACTTCAACCGCCTCCTCCGGCCCAGCCGCATCAGGTTCAGCAGCCACTTCCTCATCCATAATCGCCACCGGACGCACAACGCCCTCACCCGACGCCACAACCCGCTCCACCATCTCTGGCTGCACTTCAGATTCAGCCGCCATATCCGGCGCCACATCCGACGAAACCTCAGGCTCAACGTCCTGCATCTGATCCTGCACCACCTGCTCATCAACCCGAGGGTCAAGGGCAACCACCAGCGGGGAGCTGGACATGCTGTCGGGCATCGCGATGTGGTGCAGCGGGGCATCTTCGACCTGGTGCAGGTTGGTGACGGCTTTTGGACGAATACGCAGCACCAGCACCAGCGCCACGAAGCAGACGAAGGCGTAGAGCATGTTGCTGCCGAACATCTTCATCAGCACGCCGGACACCAGGGGGCCGACACTGGCGCCGACGCCGTAGGTCATCAGCAGCATGGCGGTCAGGGACACGCGGCGTTCGCCTTCGACGTGGTCGTTGGAGAAGGCCACGGCCAGCGGGTACAGGGAAAACTGCAGCAGCGAGGCCAGGAATCCCACCGCCAGCAACAGCTCCATCGGCACGCTGGGGAGGATCGCCAAGGGCAGCGAGGCCAGCACCAGCAAACCTGCTACGCCGCGAATCAGCCAGGCGCGGTCGTAGCGGTCTGACAGCTTGCCCAGCGGTCCTTGCACGATAAGGCCCGCGCCGATGCAGCTGGCCATAAACAGGCCGACATGCTCGGTCGACAGCCCCTGTTGCGCGGCATACAACGGCGCCAGACCGTAGAACGAGCCGATGATCATGCCGGCGCTCAACACGGTGGTCAGGGATTGCGGCACCCGGCGCATGAAGAACAGCGGTTCCAGCGGTGCCGGGTGCATCGGCGCCGGGTGAATGCTGCGGGTCATTGCCACGGGCACGAGGCAGAGCGCAAAACACATCGCCACGAGCATCAGCAGCTCAGGGCCCAGTTGCGGGTGGATGACCAGAATCAGCTGGCCGAGCACCAGCCCCAGGTACGACGCGATCATGTACAGGCTGAACACCGTGCCGCGCTGCTTGGGCGAGGCCTGTTCGTTGAGCCAGCTCTCGATGACCATGTACTGGCACATCATGCCCAGGCCGACAATCATCCGCAGGAAGATCCACGCCGGCAGGTAGTCGAACAGACCGTGGCCCAGGACCGCCGCGCCGACGATCCCGGCGCAGGTCGCGTACGCACGGATATGCCCGATCCGGCCGATCAGCCGGTGGCCGATCTTGCCGCCCAGGGCCAAACCGACATAGTTCGCGGCCATCAACGCACCCACCCACAGGCCATCCACCTGATCGGCGGCCAGACGCAAGGCAAGGTAGGTGCTGAGCAGGCCCGAGCCGATCAACATCATCAGCGAGGCAAAATACAGCGCTCGAAAGGACTTCCAGATTTGGCGCATAGCTTTCCAAAAAACGGAAATCCCCGGCTTCAGAGGATTTCCGAACAGCGATTCTTAAGCCTGAGCGGCCAGAACGCGGCGCTCCCAGGGGGTGATTTCGTTGAAGAAGCTGGTCAGTTCCAGGGTCTTCGACGCGACGTAGCCTTCGATGAATTCGGCACCAAACAGTTCCTTGGCCAACGAGCTGCGAGTCAGACGTTCCAGGGCAGCGTGCAGGGTACATGGCAACGACAGATTATCGGGCACAACGAATTCGCCCTGGATCGGCGGCGACGGTTCCAGCGCGTGCTCGATACCATAAAGCCCCGCAGCCAGACTGGCCGCAATGGCCAGATACGGGTTGGCGTCGGCGCCTGGCAGACGGTTTTCGACCCGACGGGCGACCGGTGCGCTGGCCGGAATGCGCAGGCCCGCCGAACGATTGTCGTGGGACCAGCACGCGTTGTTCGGCGAGGCGAACGGATGGCAAAGGCGCTGATAGGAGTTGACGTTGGGCGCAAACAACGCGGTGAAATCAGCCATCGCCGCCTGCTGCCCGCCGATGAAGTGATGGAACAGCTCAGTGGCCTCTCCCTGATCGTCGCTGAAGATGTTCTGGCCGGTGGTGGTCGCGACCACGCTCTGGTGAATGTGCATCGAACTGCCGGGGGTGTGCGCCAGCGGTTTGGCCATGCACACCACGATCAGGCCGTGCTTGAGCGCGACTTCCTTGAGCATGTGTTTGAACAGAAAGGTCTGGTCGGCGAGCAGCAGCGGATCGCCGTGCAGCAGATTGATCTCGAACTGGCTGACGCCCATCTCGTGCATGACGGTGTCGCGGGGCAGGCCCAACGCCGCCATGCAGGCATGGACTTCCTTGAAGAAAGGCCGCAGGCCGTTGTTGGAACTGATGCTGAACGCCGACTGGCCGTCCTCGCGACGACCGTCCAGACCGACCGGCGGCTGGAAGGGCTGGCTCGGATCCGGGTTGGCGGCGAAGACGAAGAACTCAAGCTCAGTGGCCACCACCGGTGACCAGCCATGCCAGGCGTAGCGGGCGATCACCGACTTGAGCTGACCGCGGGTGGATAGCGGGGACGGCTGGCCGTCGAGCTCGTCGGCGTCGCAGATTGCCAGAGCGCGAGGCTCGTCGCTCCACGGCAGACGGTGAATCTGCTGCGGGTCGGCAATCAGGGCCAGGTCGCCATCGTCGCTGCCGTAGAATTTCGACGGCGGATAGCCGCCCATGATGCATTGCAGGAGCACGCCCCGCGCCAGCTGCAACCGACGGCCCTCGAGAAAGCCCTCCCCGGTCATCACCTTCCCTCGTGGCACGCCGTTCAGATCCGGCGTGACGCATTCAATTTCATCAATGCCCATCAGTCGCTGCGCGAGTGAATGGTGGTCATCGCTACTCATGACTCAAATCCTTTTTATGGGGCAGGCCGCAGGGCGGCAAGGCGTACAAAATAAGCGTCAGGCGTTCGGAATATCAAGCGCATCTTTGCCGCACGGCGGGTTGGCCGGCTTCTTGCTTTTTCGGTGCCATAGCGCCGCAAACGCCATTTCGATGACGGCGAGCGTTCGACGACGCCAGCCATCACAGCGCGGGCGTTCCGCCGTGCGTCAACGCGCACAGCCCGCAGCGCGTCAGAGAGCACAGGAAGCTTATGAGTAAAACGATCCCGGTCACCCAGCCGCTGCTGCCTCCGCTGGAAGAGTTCATGCCCTATCTGCAGCAGATATGGGACAGCAAGCGCTTGACCAACGCCGGGCCTTTCCATGAAAAGCTGGAGAAAGACCTGGCCGCGTACCTGGGCGTCGACCACTTGTGCCTGTTTTCCAACGGCACGCTGGCGCTGCTCACGGCGTTGCAGGCGTTGCGTGTGACCGGCGAAGTCATCACCACGCCCTACTCGTTCGTTGCCACCGCCCACTCGCTGCTGTGGAACGGGCTCAAACCGGTGTTCGTCGACATCGCGCCGGGCACCTTCAATCTCGACCCTGACCGCATCGAAGAGGCCATCACCCCGGCGACCACGGCCATCATGCCGGTGCATTGCTATGGCATGCCGTGTGACGTCGACCGCATCCAGCAAATCGCCGACCGCTATGGCCTGAAAGTGATCTACGACGCCGCCCACGCCTTCGGTGTGCAGCACCAGGGGCAGAGCCTGCTGCGCAACGGCGACCTGTCGGTGCTCAGTTTCCACGCCACCAAAGTCTTCAACACCTTCGAGGGCGGCGCGATTGTCTGCCCGGACGCGAAAACCAAAAAACGCATCGATTACCTGAAGAACTTCGGTTTCGCCGATGAAGTGACCGTCGTTGCCCCCGGCATCAACGGCAAGATGAGCGAGATCAACGCCGCGTTCGGCCTGTTGCAGCTCAACTACATCGATGGCGCGCTGGAACGCAGAAAGCAGATTGATTCGATGTACCGCGAAGCACTGACGCAAATACCGGGCATCGATTTGCTCTGGAGCCCCGGCGAGCACCACAACTATTCGTACTTCCCGGTGCTGGTGGGCGACGCCTTCCCCATCAGCCGAGACGCCTTGTTCGAGCGCTTTCGCGAGCAGGACATTCTGGTCCGGCGCTATTTCTACCCGTTGATCTCGTCGTTCCCGATGTACCGCAGCCTGGAATCCGCCAAACCGGACCGCCTGCAGGTGGCGAGCGACGTGTCGAATCGGGTTCTGTGCCTGCCGATCTTCGATAGCCTCACCCCGGATGAATTCGCCCGCATTATCGCGATCATGCAGACGGTGCTGGCCGAGCACCGCTGAGCCGCGCCCACATTCACATCGCCGGTCCGCCCCCATGAGCGTGAACCGGCGCCCGTCATCCGTCGCAAGGTAACCCGATGAGCGCTTCACGCCTGGTCAGCATCGTCATTCCCGCCTACAAGCCCACGTACTTCGAGTTGGCGCTGCGCAGTGCCTTCGCCCAGGATTACGATCAGCTGGAGATCGTGATCTGCGACGACTGTCGTGACGGCGGCATTCGCGCGCTGGTGGATCAACTGACCCCTGACAGCCCGTTTCCCGTTCGTTATTTCTACAACGAAGATTCGCTGGGCGAGGCGCTGAACGGCGCACGCGGGGTCAGGGAGGCGCGGGGCGAGTACATCAAGTTTCTCTACGACGACGACCTGCTGGAGCCCGAGTGTGTAAGCGCGCTGGTCGACGTGCTGCACGGTTACCCGGACATCACCCTGGCGGCGGCCACCCGTCGACTGATCAACGAGAAAGGCGACGTTCTGCGTGATAACGTCCTGACGTTTTTCCCGTTCCAGGAAGACGTGGTCATACACGGGCCGGAGCTGGTGGCGCTGCTCTCGGAGCTGCCGTTGACCTTCATGGGTGAACCCAGCTCGGTCATGTGCCGGCGCGACAGCGTGTTGGCGTATGGTCAGGACATCATGTCGCTCAAAGGTCTGCCTATTCACTGGCTTGGCGATATGAGCCTGTACGTCAAGCTGCTCCGAGAAGGCAATCTGGCCCTGCTCGGCCGACCGCTGTCGCGCTTCCGCATGACCGACACCCAGAGCAGCAGCATCGCCAGGGCCACGCCGCAGATCGCCAAAGAAGGTCACGCCAACTATTACCGCATCACCAAAGAGCTGGGATGGCTGCGCGAGCTGGCTGACAACGGCGACGTAAAGGTCGCCCCCCTGCGTGACCGGGAGAACTTCGCGCCCTTTAACCTGCGAGCCTGGTTTCTGCAGAAATCCTCGTCGGAGATCCGCCAGGACCAGATTCTGGAGTGGGCCTGGCAGCGACGCCCCGCCGGGCCGCAGAAGCCGCACATCGTGCAGTACTTCCAGCAGCACAATGGCGCGCCGACCTTTGCGGTCATCATTTGCGACCTTCACAATCGGCAGCAGGCGCTGATCAAGACCCTGGTCAGCGTCGAAGCCGCCACCCGCGGCTGGATGCCCCCGAGCGTATTCGTGCTCTACGACGGCAGCCGTGACACGCCGCAACCCGTGGCGGAGAGTCCCGCCATTTATCTGCCGGTGACGGGGCACAACCCCGCGCCGCAGCTCAACCGACTGATGGACGAACAGGGTTTCGACTGGTTCCTGATGCTCGACGCAGGCGCGACCGTGAGCGTGGCCGGATTGTTCAAGGCAGCGGTCAAGATCAGCGAAGGGCCGACTACCCGGGCCCTGTTCGCCGATGAAATCGCCCAGCCCCAGGACGACACGTCGGAAGTCATGCTGCGGCCGGACTTCAGCCTCGACTATCTGCTCAGTTGCCCCGCCGTCACCAGCAAGCACTGGATGTTCAACCGCTATTCGGTCATCGATGCCGGCCGATTCGACCCGCACTACCCTCAGGCCCTTGAGCTGGACCTGATCCTTCGCCTGATCGAGCACGATGGCATGGGCGGCCTCGAACACATTGCCGAGCCCTTGGTCACCTATCGACCTGACGCACGCGAATCGAACCCCGATGAAACGCGAACGCTGCAGCGCCACTTGCTCGCCCGGGGCTATGAAAACGGCCAGGTGATTGAGACGCGGCCCCGGCAATACCAGATCAAGTACGGCCACGCGGGCCGGCCCAAGGTCTCGATTATCATCGCCACCCGGGATCAGATCCTGCTCCTGCAGCGGTGCGTCGAGAGCATTCTGGAAAAAACCACGTACCCGAATTACGAGATCCTCATCGTCGACAACGACAGCCAGACGCCTGAGGCCGTTGACTGGCTGAATGGCGTCGCGGCCATGGGGCTGGAGCAGGTGCGCGTGCTGCGTCATCCCGGCGAATTCGACCGCTCTGCCCTCTACAACAGCGCCGCACGCCAGGCGACCGGCGAGTACTTGTTGCTGCTCGACAACAGTACCACCGTGTTGCACGGCGACTGGCTCGACAACCTGCTCAATCATGCGCAGCGGCCGGAAGTCGGCATCGTCGGCGCAAAACTGCTGGCGCCGGACAACACGATCCGCCACGCGGGCCTGATCCTTGGCCTGCACGAGCCGGTCACCCCGGCGTTCCGCGGCCAGAGCGGCGCCAGCGAAGGCTACATGCAGCGGCTGACGGTGGATCAGAATTACAGCGCGGTCAGCGATGCGTGCCTGATGATCAGTCGGGTATTGTTTGATGCGGCGGACGGGCTGGACGAGGGCGCGCTGAACAATCGTCATCGCGGCGTCGACCTGTGCCTGCGCGTGAAGGAGTCCGGGCGGTTGATTGTCTGGACGCCCCACGTGGTGCTGCTTCACGAAGCGGCCCAGGCCGAAGCGCCGGATGAACACGCAAAGCACGCGTTGTACACCAAATGGCTGAAGTACATCGCCCATGACCCTGCGTACAACGACAATTTTTCAGCCCGCGCCCAGGGCCTGCAGCTGGAAACCAACACCGCGCTGACCTGGCGGCCGCTGAGCTGGCGCCCCGTGCCGATCGTGCTGTCCCACCTGAACGACCTCTGCCCGGGGAGCCAACGCCTGAACGGTGCGCTGGACACCCTCGCTGACGCGCTGCTCATAGAGCATGTGTCCGTGCCTGACGTCCTGACCCTCGGCGAGTTCGCCCGCCTGCGTCCGGAAGCGTTGATTCTCCAATGCCCCTTGAGCGAAGCGTCCCTTGACGACATCCGCACGATCAAGGCTCACAGCCAGGCGCTGCGCCTGTGCGACATGGATCAATACCCGCCGTCAGCCGAGCGATTGTCCGGCGCGCCTTCAGCGCAACAGGTGCGTGCCGGTCTCGAGGCCAGCCTTGCGCTGATGGACAAGGTGGTGGTGTCCAGCACAGGGCTGGCCGACGAACTAAGCGCATTGCATCCGCACATTGACGTCATCGAAACCCGGCTGAGCGAGCACTGGCGGCGAGTGCAGTGCCATTCGCTGCCCCACGACAAGCCACGGATCGGCTGGGTCGGCACGCAGGCTGAGGTGAACGATCTGGCGTTGATTGCGGACGTGATCAAGGCCTTCGCCGACCGGGTCGAGTGGATTATCATGGGCCCGTGCCCGCAGGCCCTGCGCCCTTATGTTCATGAATGGCGCAGCCCGGTGGAAGGTGTCCTGTATCCCGGCGTGCTGGCGTGTCTCGACCTGGACCTCGCCCTGATTCCCGCCGGCGACGACGTGTTCGGCGAATACAGAAGCTGCCGCCTGGCACTGGAATTCGGCGCCTGTGGCTATCCGGTCATCGCCACCGACGTGCAGGGCCTGCGCAACAATCTGCCGCTGACGCGGGTACACAACACGACTGCCGACTGGACCGACGCGATCGACCAGCACCTCAACGATCTGGACGAATCAAAACGACTCGGGCAGGCATTGAAGCAGCGCGTGATGAGTGACTGGATTATGGATGAGGCGTATCTGCAGCGCTGGCTCCAGGTGTTGCTGGACCGCTGAATAAAAAAGGGCTCCTTCGTGGAGCCCTTTTTGCGTGCGGCTGAACAGTCACCTTACGCGCCGGAGGGTGACGCCTTCGCTCACCAGCGAATCACGCAGCCACCCCACGAATACCCCACGCCGAACCCCACCGCCGTGATCACGCTGCCGGGTTGCACCTGGCCTTTCTTCAGGGACTCTTTCAGCGCAATCGGAATGCTGCACGACACCGTGTTGCCGCAGTGTTTGAATTCGGTGATGAATTTCTCCGGCGCCAGCTTCAGTCGACGACGCAGCGCTTCGAGCATGAACTGGTTGGCTTGGTGAAAGACGAACAGGTCGGAAGACTCGACCGTGAACTGCTCGTCGAACAGTGAGGCGAACAAGGCCGGGACCCGGGTCATGGAGAATTCGAAGATCGCCGGGCCGTTCATGTACAGGTCCGCGTCCGAACGGACATTGCCGCTGTCGTCTTCGTACTCGACGGGCATCTGTTCTGCATCGAACGGCCGGCGGGCAGCGCCCATGGGTACGATCAGGTTGTTCGCCCCGGCGCCGTCGCTGCCGTAGCGAAAACGATCGAGGCAAGGCCCCTCCTCGTCCGACGCTTTGATGAGCGTGGCCGCAGCGGCGTCGCCAAACAGCGTACGCACGCTCTTGTCTCGGGGGTTGATGTAGCGGCTGTAGGTTTCGGCGGTGATCAGCAGCACGTTCTTGCACTGGCCGGATTCGATGAAGCCCTTGGCAATGCCCAGCCCGTAGATAAACCCCGAACAACCCTGATTGAAATCGAACGCGGCGCAGTGCTGGGACAGTTGCAGGCGATGCTGCAGGATGCAGGCGGTGGCCGGGAGCATGTGATCGGGGCTTTGGGTGCAGTAGATCAGGCAGTCGATTTGCTCTCGCGCCGTGGCGCTGTTGGCGAAAAGTTTTTCACAGGCGCGAAACGCCAGGTCCGAGGCGGTCTCGTCGTCGGCAATGATGTGCCGCTGGCTGATCCCGGTCTTCTGGAAAATCTTGTCGACGTCCCACTCCGGAAACGCTTCGGCCAGCATCTGGTTGTCGAGCACGCCCTCGGGCAATTCGTATTCGATTTCGGCGATTCGAGCGTAGGTAGGCATGTGGTTCTTATCCTGAGATGCACTTGGCCGGCACACCGAAAACCACGCTGCCGGGTTTGACCGCCCGCAGCACCACGCTGCCGGCGCCGACCACAGCCCCTTTTCCGACGCGCACCTTGGGCAGCACGGAGGCGCGCGAACCGAGGAACACTTCGTCTTCCAGCACCGCGCCGCCGGTCAGATCACAGTGCCCGCTGAGGGTCGAGAACTGGCCGATGACGGTGTCATGGCCGACGGTGCACAGCGAGTTGATCGTGACGAAATCGCCAACGACCAGATCAACCGACAGCACCGAAAACGGACAGACCAGCACGCCCTGCCCGATCGTCACGTTCTCGCCAACGATGGCCGTCGGGTGAATCAGCGTGAAGAACGCCGCGCCCTTGGCCAGCAGCTTTTCCACCACGTACTTCTTGTCGGCGGGCTTGCCGATGGCGCAGAGCAGCAGCTCATCGTCCGCCGGTTCGTAGGCGTCGATGGTCGAGAGGATGTCGGCGTAATGATTGAAGCGATTGAGCGACAGGCTCCCGTCATCAATGAAGCCGCCAATGACGTAATCCGGGTTGTGCTCGACCCAGTCCTTGAGCCAGGAATGGACCTCACGGCCCAGCCCGCCTGCGCCGACGATAATGAGTTTTTTGGTGTTCATTCGGCCAGGTAACCTCCATCGACAACCAGCGACGTACCCGTGACCCAGCGCGCGGCCGGTGACAGCAGATAATTGACGGCGTAGGCCACGTCCAGCGGATGACCGAGCCCCAGCGGATGTTTGCGTTCGATGGCGGCCATGGCGTCTTCGCCGACCAGGCCTTCGAGTTTCTCCGCCATTTCGGTTTTGATCACGCCGGGCGCAATGGCGTTGACGCGAATGCCTTCCCGCGCCAGCTCAAGGGCGGCGGCGCGAACCATGGATTCAACCGCGCCCTTGCTCGCGCAGTAACCGATCAACGCGGGTTGGGCGACCTGAGCCATGACCGACGACAGCATGACGATGCTCGACGGGTTGCGGCACACGCCTTTTTGCCTGAACGCCTTGATCAGGGAAAAACCGGACGTGACGTTGGTGGCGAAAATGGTTTCCCAGTGATCCAGGCCCATGGCCCGAATCGGCAGCGGCAATTGCACGCCTGCCGCATGCACCAGACCGTCGAATGGCGAGCCGTTGCGCGACAGTGCTTTCAGCCAGGCGGAGACATCGCCGCCACCCAGAAAATCAAAGACTTCGACCGAATGCCCTTCGCCTTGCAACTGGCTCAGGGTTTCTTCCAGGCGTTGAGCGTCACGGGCCACGGCGACGATTCGTGCGCCCTGTCGGCTCAGCCAGATCGCCACTTCACGGCCGATCCCGGAAGACGCGCCGGTGACCAGGATGGACATGCCGTCCAGGGAAAAAGGATTGCTCTGCACTTACGCCTCGCTACTGTCTGTGCCGACCAGCGTCAGCGGGCTGATCCACGTGTTGTCGAGATCGACGATGCAACCGGCCCACGAATACCCCACGCCGAAACCGGCGAGCAAGTGCTGGCCGTGCAGGGTCGAGCCGCTGTCGGCCGTGGCCGCATTCGCGCCAAGACTCAACGCCAAGGGAATCGACGCGCTGCTGGTGTTGCCGACGTTCTGCAGATTGAGCACGACCTTTTCCGCCGGCAACTTGGTCTTCTTCGACAAGTGCTCGAGCATGAAGCGGTTGGCCTGATGGAACACATATTTGTCGATGGAGCGTTGCTGTTCCTCGGCGTGCTTTTCCAGGGTGCGCACCAGCCCCGGCACGCGGGCCAGGGTGAAGGCAAAGATCTCGGTGCCGTTCATGTACAGGTCGAACGGGCCACGCACATCGTCTTCACTGGTGGAGCCATCGGCCCCCTTGCGGTCACGAAACCCGCCGCCGGGCACGATAAGGTTCTTCTCGCCACGGCCATCGGTGCCAAGCACGAAAGGCGCGCCGGCAACGGTGTCATCGTGGTCGAGCAACGTGGCGGAACCGGCATCGCCAAACAGCGCGGCCACCGAGCGATCGCCCGGCGCTACCAGTTTGCTGATGGTGTCGCCGACCAGCAGCAGTACGCGTCGGCTGCCGCCACCGGCGATCATCGCCGACGCCATCCACAGTCCATACACGTAACCCGAGCAGCCCATGTTCACATCGAGCGCGGCGGTGGTGACCGGCAAACCGAGGCGCCGTTGCAAGGTGCAGGCGGTGGCCGGGAGCACGTAGTCCGGGGTCTGGGTGATGAAGATCAGCGTGTCGATGGACGTTTTGTCGATGGCCAGATCCGCCAACAGACGCTCGGCCGCCTCGACACACAGGTCCGACGTGCATTCGTCCTGCACCACATGCCGGCGCTCGATGCCGGTGCTGGCCATGATCTTGGCGATGCTCTCGTCGCCGAAGCGCCCGGTCAGGTCCGCGACATCCGACACGCCCTTGGGCAGCGCACAGGCGATGCCCCTGATTTTGACGTTGGCAATGCTGCGCACTGCGTCAGCGCTACTGCCAGTGACGCTACTCATACCCGTTCCTCGTCAACCGTTGTGACGGCACCGGCCTGTCGTGCCCACTCCGCGCAGGACGCCCGAAAATGCAGAAGCTTGGCTTCCAGCGAGCTGTAATACCGCGGGGCATTCCAGGACCAGGTGTCGCCAGGAATTCGTTTGCAGATGGTGTGATCTTCTTCGAACACGGTCCGGTTGTTCTCGGCCGTGGACGTCATGAACGTGGACACGATCTCGTCGTATCGCTCGGACGCGGCCCGCAGCGGGTACAGCTGGCTGGTGAACCAGGTCCGGTCGGGTTGTGCAGAAGGAAAGAAATTCTGCATCGACCACGAGTAACCGTAAGTCGAGGACAGCATCGAAAACGGATACAGAAAGAGGCTCACGTACCCCGCGTAGGCCTCCCTCGGGGTGAAAAAGCGCGACAGGCTTTCCAGCCGTCGGGCGACTTTCTCGTTCTCCACCGGGGCGTACCAGATGGAGTTCTCGCCGTAAAACACATTCTCGCCGATGCCCAGTTTCAGGGTCGCGAGGGTGTCCCGGTGCACGAGGGGGATGTGGTACGGCTCGAGGGCGTTTTCCAGGGCAATCGGCCAGTCGGCTTCAAACACGTAGCGATTGAAATCCGAGGGCTTGTTCAAATCCGGGGTGGTCTGCTCAAGCAAGGTGAAGATGTGCTGACCCAACTGGTCAGGCAGCGACGCCCGGGGTTCGATGGCAAAAAACACCAGCTCGCCACAGGTCGCCAGCTTGAAGAAATTCAGGCTGGCGCTGCCGATGTCACAACCGACGAAACGCTTGGCGTCAGGGATGCGCAGCTGTCCGGCGGCGTAGTTCCAGCCGTGATAGGGACACAGAATCCGTTGCTGGCCTGCGTCTTCGGTGAAAAACCGCGTCCCCCGGTGGGGGCAGCGGTTGTCGAAGGCGATCAGATTGCCCGCGTCATTGAAAACCACGACTTCGAAATCCAGCACATTGAAGCGCACAAAATCCTTGTCGTCGGCCACTTGCGACTTCAGGCAAAGCGGATGCCAGTAGGCTTTCACCAGGTCCGGCGCGATCCGTTGTGAGGCTGTGCACGTCATGAGTCTGTCCAGAAAACGGGGTCACGCGTGAGAGCGCTACAGCCAGGGCCGCGTGGCTGCCCTGATGTTGAAGCGCTTTCGGTAATGGAGCGCCTTATCCGGAAACCGGGTTTATTCCGAAACCAGCGTGATGACGTCCCGGACGGTTTCGCACTTGTTCAGGCGCGAAGCCGAAATGGTTTTCTCCAGGCGCTCGTCGACCAGGGCCATAAAGGTCACCAGGGCAATCGAATCCCAGTCCAGCGGCTGGTCGACTTTGAGGGTGCCCTCATCGGCTTCCATCGCTTCTTCGATCAACGCGACGACTTGCTCTTCCAGTGCCACTGCTTGCTCTACCATCTCTCGCCACTCCACGGACCATGATCGGACGCCTTCGCCGATGCGTAGTGGGACTGAAGCAAGTTCCGAACCAGAACCCGAAAAGCAGGCGCCAGGCCACGGATCGTATGGGGTACAGGGGTTTCCGGGAAAGTTGGAAGAATTGAGGGGAGACAAAAAAACGGCGCGCTCGAGATGCGACCAGGCCGTTGTATCTGGATTGACTGCAGCCAACGACGTAGGTCAGGCGTTCTGCGATCAATCGTGGGAGCGAGCTTGCTCGCGAAGACGCCGGCACACCCAGTCAATCTCCAGCGGCGGAATCCTGTCTTTGCGGGCCACTACGGTGGCCCGCGCTGGATCAGCGCCCATCGTCATTACTCTGCAGTTCTTTCCTCACCGATCTTCGCGCCGCGCATGTGGAACACCAGCATCGTGCCTTCGATGTGATACAACTCCAGGCTGCCGGCCAGGTCTTCCAGGTAGCGGGTCAGCTCGGGAAACTGCGGATTACCGTAGTCATGCCAGACGATGCAGCTGCTGTCGCCACCGAGCATCTTCAGCGAGTTTTCGGTGTCGCGCTTGACGTATTCGTACTCGTGGTTGGCATCGACAAAGATGAAATCGAACTTGCCCGCATAGGGCGACGGATCAAAGGTCATGGAGTCTTGCAGGATCTGCCTGACCATGGCCTTTTTCGGCGACTGGTTGTACTTGCGGCTCGACAGCACGGCCTTTTCGGCGAGCAACTTGTCATCGCCCTGAAACACGACGCCGTCGGTGTCCGGCAGGTCCAGCGTGTAAATGCGTGGCTCGCTGTCGCCGTTGTCCGGCAGATCTTCCAGCACCAATCGGGTGGTGCGCCCGTCGAAGGTGCCGAACTCGAACACGAAGTCCGGGTTGATGGCGCGGACCAGCTTGAGCAGCATCACCGATTCAAATGCCGTCAGGCTGCCGGCGCCGTCGGCGGGGGGCATGAAGAATTTGACCTCTTCTTCCCGGCCGTCCTCAATGCTCAGCACGCGGTAGGGCCGAATGTGCATCAGCGCTGAAGGCGCGTATGTGCGGGTCGCGAGACAGGTATCCATTTTCTCTCCTCAAATCGGTTGTCAGACGCAGGGGCGCATAATTGGGTCAAGCTGCGCCAGCGGGGTCAGTGTTCAGGGGGCGGTATCGACTGATACCTGCAACGCGCGGACAGGTCCGGCGTGTTGAATCATTCGGTTGAGTCAGTGGCGACACGTGCGGCGTCGGCCTTCAACTGCGCCAGTTCTCTTTCGTATTTAACGATCTTCAGAATGCGTGAATTGACGAAGTGACGCGTGATGTCTTTGGGCGAGAAAAATAGGTTGGTCTGCCATTCGCCGCAGATCAGTTCTTGCCCGGTGGGGTCGTCGGCAGGCTGGATAATCATGTCGGCCATGATGCGATCGACGCCCGAAACGTTCGGTCCTGACTCATGCCACAAGCGACTGTCCATTATCACGAAGTCGCCCGGCGCAAGTTCGGGGGTGACCGTCGGCCACTGCACCTCGAAACTGGCGGGATTGATCTCACCGGCATCGCCCAGAGAACCCAACGCGTGTGAGCCCACATGAAACGTCATGCCGCCGTTGTCTTTGTTCACGGCGCTGATCGCCACAAAAACGCTGCACTTGTTGCTATTGCCTGCGTGATAACAACTGTCCTGGTGCAAAAACACTTTGTTCGCACTCAGCGCGTCCTTGATCACAAAGCGATGGTTATACAACGCGATGTGCTCGCCCATCAGCGGCTTCAGCGTATTAGCGAAAACCGGCTCGCGGTACAGGTGCGCGAGGCCTTCGGGCAGCTGTTCGTTGAGGGACACCGGGTTGGCACGATTGACGTCCCGGCCCTTCTTCAGCACCGCGCTGTAAAAGCTTTTCCACTCGTCTTGCCATGCTTCTACGACCGCCCGTGGCACGGCGTTGCGCACCACGAAGACGCCTGTCTTGCGGAACACGTCGACGTTGAACGTGCCCGACGAGAGCGCGGGAATCAGCGCCTCAAGGGACTTCACGGTGTCGTGCACGGCGGCGTTCATATGAAACGGAACGTCAGTTCGCTGTCTTTGGTTTCCTTGAACTTGTTACACCGGGCAAGGACGTTATAGCGAATCGGGAACAGTTCACGGTCCGGGGATTCGAGAATATCGATCTCGACGATATCGAAGTCGCGCAGCAGCGCATTCCAGCCATGTTCGGTAATGCGCCAGCAGTCCGGGCTCGGACCGTGTATGCGCCAGTTCAATGGGGCGGAAATCAGCAGATAACCCTCATGTTTGAGGATGCGGCGAATCTCCTTGATGGTGTCGAACGGGTTCAGCGTGTGCTCGATGACTTCCATGCAAACGACGCAGTCATAGGCGCTGTCGGCAATGAATTCGTTCTTGCGGGTGATATCGCCAACAAGGGTCGGCCCGTAAGTGTCGACGATGTCGAAGGTATCAACGGCGAACTGGGTGAAACTTTCCCGAACCAGCGAACGCTCCTGGGGCCCGACTTCCAACAACCGTCCGGTCTCTTCGTGGAGCAACTCGGCGGTCTTCTTGACGAAGTGCTGCAAGTGATCGCGGGCCAGCTGGAACGTGTCGTTATCGAATTTCGAAGGTGTTGCCATGGTATGTCCCGCTGTCTGCCTGGAGCAGTGATTGGAAGGTGATCGGAGTGAAGCAAAGCCGCCTGTCTTTCGAGTATCGGCATGAATACGACGATCATTAATCTACTCAAGCACGCTTTCCAGCAGGCCTCAAGACCTATCACGCAAGCACAACTGGCCACCCTCGCAGGGCCACTAATTGGCCAGCAGGTGCAGGTTTCACGGCAAAACCTGATGCCCATCCGTTGGCCGGAATATTGCTTCATCGGATGTTCATGCCCGAGGCGTCATTTTCATGACGGGTCGCTTGCGCCCCCCGTTCTGCTGTCAATGCGCCGATGTTCGAGGCACGTTTTTCAACTACCGGATACCCCCATGGATTCTCAACGACTGGTCAGTGTCGTCATCGCCGTCTGCCGTACCGATTTTTTTGAAACCGCGCTGAGCAGCGTGATCGGGCAGACCCACGATGCCATTGAAATCGTGATCTGCGACGACGCCACGGACGGTCTGGCAGAAACCGTAACGGACCTGTACCGGGCGTCGTGCCGCTGGCCGATTCGCTACCTGCGCAACGAATTTCCCGAGGGCGCAGACGCCTGTTTCAACCGCGCCGTTGCCGAAGCTTCCGGGCAGTACATCAAGTTCATGGCGGGTGACGCCGTACTGGCGCCGGACTGCATTCAGCAGATGGTCGCGGCGCTGGAGGTCAATCCCCAGGCCTCACTGGCGACTGCGCACCGCCAGTGGTTGAACGCCGAGGGCGTGGCGCTGCAAGAGAATCTGGCGACCCGCTTTCGCGTCACCGAGCCCACGGTTTTCCACGGGCCTGACGTGGTTGCGCTGCTGGGGGAGTTCACCTGCAATTTCATCGGTGAGCTGAGCAGCGTGCTGTGTCGCCGCGATGACCTGCTGGCGTTGGGCGCCGACCTGTTTTCCCTCAACGGTGAATCCGTCGGCCCGCTGGGGCACTTGGCGCTGTACGCCAATTTGCTGCACGACGCCGAGCTGATCATGCTGCCGGCCACGCTGACGGGCACGCGTATCGCGCCGCAACAGCTGACCGAACAAGGCATCGAAATCGTCGGCACGGACAGTGATCATCTGCCCCTGTTTCATCGGCTGATCCGTGAAGCCGGCTGGGCCAGCACGTCGCTGGACAACGGCTGGGTCAGCGCCCGCCCGTTATCGGCAACCCAGGGGTTTACCGATTTCAACCTGCTCGCGCAGTTGTCCGCGCCGTTGCCGCAACGGCTGAACCCGCAGCAGGTCGAGGCCTGGCTCGGTCATCGCGTGCCGACGGCCGAACAGCAAACGCAGATCGACCAGCACCTGGCCGACGTCGGCGCGCCTTCGCTGTTGGTGGTGATCAAGGATGTTGCCAACGCCCCGGAGAAGATTCAGCGCAGCCTCGACAGCCTGGCCCTCCACGGCGCCCTGCACGCTGCCATGAACGTCGTGGTGTTGACCGACGCGACCGAGCTGCTGGCCACCTTGGTCGGCCCTAGGGTGACCACCCTTGCCATCGGCGCTATGAACACTGCCGCGCTGCTGAATCAGGTGGTCGAAAACCACCGTTTTGACTGGCTGATCGCGATTGACGCCGGCACCCAATTCACGCCGTTCGGCCTCGCTGCCAGCGCGCTGAAGCTGCTCGCATCCCCTGACGCCCGCGCCGCCTTCGCCGACGAAATGCACCGGCGGCCTCGGGGTGGCTTGAGTTCAGCCATGCGCCCGGACTTCAACCTCGATTATCTGCTGAGCTACCCGCTGCTGACCGCAGGTCATTGGCTGTTCCGGCGGCAGACCCTGGTGGACCTCGGCGGCTTCGATGAGCGCTTCGCCGATGCCGCTGAATTCGACCTGATCTTGCGGTTGTATGAGCGTGAAGGCGCCGGGCAGATCGTTCACATCAGTGAGCCGCTGCTGGTCTGTGACCTGCCGGAAGCGGTGGATAATCCTGACGAAATCGCCACATTGCAGCGCCATCTGCAGGTGCGAGGTTATCCGCGCGCGGTCATCGAACACACCCTGCCCCGCCGCTACCACGTGCGCTACGGCCACACCGATCAACCCTTGGTGTCGATCATCGTCCCGACTAAGGATCAGCTGCCGTTTCTGCAGCGCTGCGTCGAAACCCTGCTGCACACCACGCGCTACCTGAATTACGAACTGCTCATCGTCGACAACAACAGCGAAACCCCCGAAGCCCTCGAATGGCTGGCGCGCATCGACGCCCTGGGCTCGGCGCAGGTGCGCGTGCTGCGTTACCCGCACCCGTTCAACTATTCGCGCATCAACAACGTCGCTGCGGCCCAGGCCAAGGGCGATTACCTGGTGCTGCTGAACAACGACACCGCCATCGTCCATACGCGTTGGCTGGACGAATTGCTCAATCACGCGTTGCGGCCTGAGGTGGGTGTGGTCGGCGCCAAGCTGCTGTTCCCCAACGGACGCATGCAGCATGCCGGCGTGCGCCTGGGCATGGACGGCCCGGCCGGTCACCAGCACATCGGTGAGCCCGGGCACATTCAGGGTTACATGCAGCGCGTGCAGGTGGATCAGGACTTGAGCGCGGTGACAGCGGCGTGCCTGATGGTTCGCCGCTCGATTTACGAGGCCGTCGGCGGGCTGGATGAAGAGGCCTTCGTCGTGTCCTACAACGACGTCGATCTGTGCATGAAAGTTGGCGCCCTCGGCTACCTGAATGTCTGGACACCCCACTCGGTCTTGATCCACGAGGGCAGCGTCAGCCAGACCCACGTCGACACCGCCACGCAGCAGGCCAAGCGCAAGCGCTTCGTCGGCGAGCAACTGGCGATGTACCGCAAATGGCTGCCAACCCTGGCGAACGACAGCGCCTTCAACCGCAATCTTTCGTTCGACCTGCAATCTGTCGAGCTCGAACTCAACATGCCGCTGGTCTGGCGGCCGATGGCCTGGCGCCGCGATCCGGTGGTGCTGGCCTACCCCGCCGGCCTCTGGGCCTCGCCCCATGAGCGGGTGATCGCACCGTTCGAGACGCTGCAAGCCGCCGGTGTTGTGGACGGCATGCTCAGCAGCCAGGCGCTGTCGATTCCCCAGGAGGGTCGCTTCAAGCCTAACGTCGTGGTGTTTCAGGCCCGGCTCGACGCCGACCACCTGCAAACCATCGCCCGCGCCCAGCTGTTGCCGGATGCCTTCGTGGTGCTCGACATCAATGACCTGCAACTGGGTTCCCGGACGCCAGGCGAAGACCCGTTCGCCTTCGATGCCGAGTGCGTTGACCTGCTGCAGAAGAGCCTGCATCAGGCCCATCGCGTGATCGCTTCGACCCAAGTGCTCGCCGATATCGCTCGCGAATTTCACGCGGACGTGCGGCTGCTACCTTCGCGCCTGTCGCCTCAAGTCTGGGGCAACCTCGTCTCGCGCCGTGGCGTGGGTGGCAAGCCAAGGGTCGGTCTGGTCAGTGATCGCTGGCAGCCACAGGATCTGCACATGATGCTCGCCGTGGTCGAGGCTCTGGCAGGAGAGGTGGAATGGATCGTGTTGGGCGATGACCAGGGCGTGCTGCGCAGTCATGCCCATGAATCCCACGACCGGCCGCCCGCCGAGCAATACGCCACAGCCGTCGCCGACCTGAACCTCGATCTGGCCCTGCTTCCCGCCGTGGATAACCTGTTCGGCGCCTGCAAGAACAACATCACCCTGCTGCAACTCGGCGCATGCGGTGTGCCGGTGATCTGCAGCGATGTTCGCGCCTACGCCGGCGAATTGCCGGTGACGCGGGTGCCGAACACGCTGGAGGCCTGGGTCAACCTGATTCGTGCCCACACCATGGACCTGACCAGCGCCGCGCTGCTGGGCGACGACTTGCGCGAGCAGGTGCTTCGCGACTGGATGTTCGACGATGCGGCTGTTCAGGCCTGGCGCGAGGCATGGCTGCCCTGATACCGGCGGCGGCTCATCAGTCGGCCGTCATTGAGTTGCTGGCGGCTTGCTTCCTGCGGTAGCCGCCCGGACTTTCCCCCGTCCATTTCTTGAACGCCCGGTGAAACGCGCTGGGCTCCTGAAACCCCACCAAGGACGCGATCTCCACCACGCTCAGCTCGGTGTCGCGCAGCTTCTGCTGGGCGATGCCGCGGCGAACGTCGTCCTTGATCCCTTGAAACGCGCAGCCCTCGCGCTCCAGCCGACGGCGGAAGGTGGTGGCACTGAGTTTCAGTTCATCGGCCATTTCCAGCAGCGTCGGCCAGTGGCCGTAATGGCTGTTGCGCAGGCGCTGATAAACCTGCGCCGCCAGCCCACGCTGGTTGCGGTAGCGAATGACCAGCCACTGCGGCGCAGTGCGCAAAAACGACTTGAGCGACGGCAACGACTGCACCACCGGCAGACGCAGGTGGTGACTGGAGAACTCGATTTCGGTGCGTTGCTCGCCAAAACTCAGGTTGAAACCCCACAGCAGTGAGTCGTCGCTGAGACGCTGACGGCGCTGGCGAAACTGTGCGCGGTCGATGCTGATGCGGCGCCCGCCGAGCCAGCACAGCAGGCTGATCATCAACAGCAGAAACGTCTCTTCACCGAAGCGCTGCCGGACCGGGTCGTCTGTCGTGGTGTCCACCGCGAGCACGGCGCGCGAGCCGCGGACGATGAGGCTGCCGCGAAAGTCGCGCAGGAACAGGCCGAAATTGCTCAGGCACTGGCGCAGGGCCTTTTCCAGAGTGGGTTCCTGAATCAGCCCCCGGCAAATCAGGGCGAAGCTGCCCAGGGGCATGCCGTGGGAGTCGAGGCCGAAAAACTCGTCACCCAGTTCCTTGATCTGAATCAGCCACAACGCCGCAAATGCGCTGGCCGAGACCCGCGCCGTGGGGTCGTCGAGCAGCGCCATGTCGATCTCCGCCGCCTCAAGAACCGACTGCAAACGCAGTGGCTGGTCGCGCAGCGCGTGGACGATCAACTGGACGAAGTAGATCGACACTGAATCCTTTTCCCGCATGACCGCCTTTCCCTTCTTGAATGGTGCACCACGGATCAGGCGCTGATGGTAAAGAACGCCAGCCCATCTGGACAGTTTCGGCATAGGCCCGCCCCGAACGCCGATCTAGACTTGCCCGCAGTCAGCACCGGCTGAAACACCGTTTCGCGGTGCCGCCCCCATAATTCCAATACGTATCAGGAGTCCCCATGAGCACACCCGAAGTTTTCGTCGTCAGCGCACTGCGTACCGCCATCGGTGGATTCGGCGGTTCCCTCAAGGACGTCTCGCCCATCGAACTGGGCACCCAGGTCAGCCGCGCCGCATTGGCCAAATCCGGTATCGCACCGGAGCACATCGGCCATGTGGTCATGGGCCACGTGATCCCCACCGAAGTACGCGACGCCTATCTCTCCCGCGTCATCGCCCTGGAAGCCGGCCTGACCAAAGAAACCCCCGCCATGAACGTCAATCGCCTGTGCGGCTCCGGCCTGCAGGCCATCGTGTCGGCGGCGCAGTCGCTGATGCTCGGCGACACCCAGGCCGTGCTGGCCGGTGGCGCCGAATCCATGAGCCGTGGCGCGTACATCATGCCCCAGGCCCGCTGGGGTGCGCGCATGGGTAATGTGCAGGCGTACGACTACATGCTCGGCGCGTTGCACGATCCGTTCGCCAATATCCACATGGGCATCACCGCCGAGAACATCGCCGAACATTACGGCATCACCCGCGCCGATCAGGACGCCCTGGCGCTGACCAGTCAGCAGCGCGCCGCCCACGCCATCGCCGAGGGCCGTTTCGAGAGCCAAATCGTGCCGATCGAGATCGCCACGCGCAAAGGCACCGTGACCTTCGCCCAGGACGAACACGTGCGTGGCGACGTGACGGCCGAGCAACTGGAGAAGATGAAGACCGCGTTCAAGAAGGACGGCACCGTCACCGCCGGCAACGCGTCCGGCCTCAACGACGGCGCGGCGGCGCTGGTGATGGCCAATGGCGACATGGTCCGCGCGCACGGCCTCAAGCCGATGGCGCGTCTGGTGGCGTATGCCCATGCCGGGGTTGATCCGGCGATGATGGGGTTGGGGCCGATCCCGGCCAGCCGCAAGGTACTGGAGCGCGCCGGCCTGACCGTGGCGGATCTGGACGTGATTGAATCCAACGAAGCCTTCGCCGCCCAGGCCTGCGCCGTTGCCCGTGAGCTAGGCTTTGATCCGGCCAAGGTCAACCCGAACGGCTCGGGCATCTCCCTCGGCCACCCGGTGGGCGCGACGGGGGCGATCATCGCCACCAAAGCGATCCACGAGCTGCACCGGGTTCAGGGCCGCTATGCGCTGGTGACCATGTGCATCGGCGGCGGTCAGGGCATCGCCGTCATTTTCGAACGCGTGTAAGGAGGCTTGTCGATGAGCATGCAACACATCGCCGTGATCGGCGCCGGCACCATGGGCAACGGCATCGCGCAGGTCTGCGCGGTGGCGGGTTTCGACGTGACCCTGCTGGACATTTCCGACACGGCACTGGAGCGTGGCATGGCGACCGTGCGCAAGAACCTCGAGCGGCAGGTGACCAAGCAGACGGTCGCGGCCGATGTCGCCGAAGCGGCCCTGGGGCGCATCAGCGTCACCACGGACTATGGCCAGTTGAATGGCGCTCAACTGGTGATCGAAGCGGCCACCGAGAACCTGGAACTGAAGCTGCGCCTGCTCAAGCAAATCGCCAGCCATGTCGACCGCGAGTGTGTGATCGCGTCGAACACCTCGTCGCTGTCGATCACGCAACTGGCGGCCAGCGTCGAGCACCCGGAGCGGTTCATCGGCCTGCACTTCTTCAACCCGGTGCCGATGATGAACCTGATCGAGGTCATTCGCGGTTTGCAGACGGCGGACACCACCCACATTGCGGCGATCAAGCTGGCCGAGCGGTTGAACAAGACTGCGATCACCGCCGGCAACCGCCCGGGGTTTGTGGTCAACCGGATTCTGGTGCCGATGATCAACGAGGCGATTCTGGTGTTGCAGGAAGGCCTGGCCACTGCTCAGGACATCGACGACGGTATGCGCCTGGGCTGCAACCAGCCCATTGGCCCGCTGGCGCTGGCTGACTTGATCGGGCTGGACACCTTGCTCGCGATCGTCGAAGCGTTCAACGAAGGCTTCAACGACAGCAAATACCGCCCCGCTCCGCTGCTCAAGGAAATGGTCGCGGCGGGGTATCTGGGGCGCAAGACCGGGCGTGGTTTTTTTGTTTATAACTGAAGGCCGGTGAGCACGACCTAAGCGGGTCTGGCGCGGGTTGTGGGAGCGAGCTTGCTCGCGAAGAGGCTTGGACATCCGCCGAAGCTTCAGTGGCAGAAATAAAGTATTCGCGAGCAAGCTCGCTCCCACAGGTATTGCATCCGCTCAGGGCTTAAGGCGGTGCGAGTTCCAATTGAACGGCTAAAGGGGACTGATTTATTTACAACGCCTCACCGTAAATTAATCTGTCCCCGTGCCATAAAATTTGGGGTGGTAATACCGGCCCCTTCCCGGCTGAAGCCGGTCCCACAGGTCAATGGGAAAACAGCGAATTCCCGACCTTGCCCGCCATCTTCTCCGGTTTGATCAGGAACCGCGCCAGCGCCGGCAACAGCCACAGGGCGCCGAACATGTTCCACAGCAGCATGAAGGTCAGCATCAGGCCCATGTCGGCCTGGAACTTGATGGCCGAGAATATCCAGGTGCACACCCCGATCGCCAGACACAGGCCAGTGAACAACACCGCTTTGCCCGTGGACTTCAGCGTCTGGTAATACGCTTCCTGCAACGGCAGTCCCGCCCGCAGGAAACTCTCCAGTCGGCTGTAGATGTAAATCCCGTAATCGACCCCGATCCCCACCCCGAGCGCCACCACCGGCAGCGTTGCGACTTTCACGCCGATGCCCATGAACGCCATCAGCGCGTTGCCCAGCACCGACGTCAGCACCAGCGGCAGGACGATGCACAGCGTCGCCGCCCATGAACGGAAGGTGATCATGCACATCACCGCCACGCACACGTACACCAGAATCAGAATGGTCAGCTCGGCCTGCTTGATGACTTCGTTGGTGGCCGCCTCGATCCCGGCGTTACCTGCCGCCAGCAGAAACTCCAGGCCATCCTTGTTGTTCTGCTGAGCGAACTCCTGCACGGCATGCACGGCGCGATCCAGGGTTTCGGCCTTGTGGTCGTTGAGGAAAATCAGCAACGGCGCCAGGGAACAGGTGTTGTTGTACAAACCGTCAGCGCGGGAAATCGAGCTGTTAAGCACGTCCTTGTTGCGCGACAGCGACTCCCATTTCAGGTTGCCCTCGTTCATCCCCTTGATGACCTGCTTGGACACGGTCACCAGGGAAATCGCCGATTGCACCCCTGGCGTATTCTCCATTTTCCACGACAGCTCGTTCATCGCCGACAGCGTCTGGTACGCCGAACAGCCTTCAGGCGGCGTCTTGACCATCACCACCAGCACATCGGAGCTGGTGGAGTAATTGTTGATGATGAAACTGTTGTCCTGGTTGTAGCGCGAGTCCGGCCGCAGTTCCGGCGCGCCTTGATCGAGGTCGCCGATCTTCAGGTTATGGCCGTACCAGAGGCCGCCCACCAGCGCGACCAGTGCCAATGCCACCGACACGCGGGCGACTTTCGGCGCGGCAAAGTTCGACAGCAGACGCCAGAATGGATGCTCGCGCACGGCATCCTCTTTACTGCGCACCACGGCTTTTTTGCTGATGCCAACGTAGGAAATCGCCACCGGCAGGAGGATCAGGTTGGTGAACACGATCACCGCCACGCCAATGGACGCGCCGATGGCCAGCTCGCGGATCACGCCGATGTCGATGATCAGCAACGTGATAAAGCCGACGGCGTCGGCAAGAATCGCGATCATCCCCGGCAGGAACAACTGGCGGAACGTACGGCGTGCTGCCGTAAGCGCGCTGTCGGCATCACTGGATTGCAGGGCGATGCCGTTAATCTTCTGCACGCCGTGGGAAATACCGATGGCGAAGATCAGAAACGGCACCAGCATCGAGTAGGGATCAAGGCCGAAACCCACCACATGCATCAGGCCCAGCTGCCAGATCACGGCGATCAACGTGGTGCTCAACACGGCGATGGTGCTGCGGGCGCAGCGGGTGAACCACATCAGCAGGACCAGGGTGATCAGGAACGCGATGCCAAAGAACATCACCACCATGATCAGGCCGTCGATGAGGTCGCCGACCTTCTTGGCAAAACCGACGATGTGAATCTCGACATTGGGGTTCTGCGCTTCGTACTTGTCGCGAATCTTCTCTTCAAGCTGGTGGGAGAACTGACGGTAATCCAGCGGCAGCAGTTTGCTCTGGTCGTTAGGGTCCGGGTAGAACTCCTGCAACGGCACATCGACGATGCTCGACTTGAAGTTGTTGGAGACCAGACGCCCGACTTGTCCGGACTTGAGAACGTTATTACGCAGCTTGTCGAGGCTCTGTTGCGAGCCGTCGTAGCTCTGCGGAATCACCTCGCCGCCGGCAAAGCCCTCCTCCGTCACTTCAGTCCAGCGCACGCTAGGGCTCCACAACGACTTGAGGCCGGAGCGGTCGACACCGGAGATGTAGAACACCTCGTCGTTGATCTGCCGCAGGGTCTCCATGTACTCCTTGGAAAAGATGTCGCCCTGCTTGGCCTCCACCGAAATGCGCACGGTGTTGCCCAGGTTCGCCAGGTCGTTGCGGTGCTCCATCATGTTCTGAACAAACGGATGCCCCAGCGGAATCATTTTTTCGAAGCTGGTGGACGGGCGCACCAGGGTCGCTTGCCAGAACAGAAAGATGCTGACCAGCAGGCAGATGCCGATCACCGTCTTGCGGTTGTTGAAAATCAACTGCTCCAGGCGCGTCGGCTTGTCGTGGTGTTGTTGAAGGTTGCTCATGGAAACGTGTCCTCGCCTGCTTGTTCTTATTGTTGAGCGCTGTCAGCGCCCGTCGGCGAGGTGACGCGAACGCCGCCCTGTCCCACCAGAACCAGATTGCCTTTGTCGTCCTCGGCTACGCCGGACAACGAAAGCCGGTCGGGGCGATTGGCAACCGTGAAGCTTTCGCCATCGTCCGTGCTGCGCATGACGCTGCCGCCGTTGCCGACCAGCACGATAGAGTTGTCCGGCATCAGTGAGGCGTTGGCGATGCTGAACTCCAGCGGGCCGCGCTCACCCTGTAGCGGGACGGGCTCCCAGGTGGTACCGAAATCGGTCGAACGAAACAAATTGCCGCGCAGGCCGTAAACCAGCAGCGTGTTGGATTCCGCCGTGCCTACCGCGCCGAACAACGAGCCCTGATAGGGGCCTTCGAGCTTTTCCCAGGTCTGGCCGTCGTCCGGGGAGCGGAACATGCTGCCCTGTTCACCGACCACGAACAGGCCGGCGTCCTTCACGTACGCAATGCCGTTGAGGTGAAACTGGTCTTCGTTGTCCAGCCGGTCGCCGATGTCTTCCCAGTGCTGGCCGCCATCGGTGGTTTCCAGCACCGCCCCGTAGGCACCCACGGCAATCCCGGTGGTCAGGTCCTTGAACCAGACATCCAGCAACGGCGCTTCGCGTTTGAGGTCTTCGAACTGTTTGGTCCAGGTGGCGCCGGCATCGCTGCTGGCGAGGATCTGCGCATCGTGGCCTACCGCCCAGCCGTGTTGCTCATCGACGAAATACACCGCCGTGAGCATCTGGCGCGTCGGCACTTTGGCCTGGGTCCAGGTTTTGCCCTGGTCATCGGAATAGAGAATGTGGCCGCGATCCCCCACCGCCACCATGCGCTTGCCGGCATGGGTTACGTCCAGCAGCAGGCTGCGGGAGGCTTTCGCGGATTCGAGGGCGTAGACGGCGGAATCGCCAGCGTTGGCAGGGGCGTCGGCGGGCGTCCTGTCAGCGGGCGTGCCATTAGCGGGCGTGCCATTAGCGGGCGTGCCATCAGCGGCCAGGGCTGCGCCGCAGAAGTTCGAGGAGAGAAGCAGGGACAGAGCAGCGTGGAGAGGCAGGCTCTTGAAAAGCATCCGGGCGCTGAAATGGCCCCGAATGACCGCAAACCGAGTGCGCCGAATGACGGGCTCACGCATGAAGCTACCCCTTTCTTTATTTTTATTGGGTGCTTCAGAAGGCCGTTTCCACCGCGCAGACGCTCTAGCCTGCACGCGACGTGGCCGTACCGAAGCGACCCCATCCTAGTCAGCTTTGGAAACGTATGACAATCGACATGACGTTATCTTTTGTTAAGCAGCGAGCGCTGATTGGCGTGTTATCACTGGGAGTGATTGAGTTAATTCACCGTGTGTAGCATCGCTGGGCCGTGGAGCTCCCATTCAGGCGTCAACCGTGCCGGGCCGCTCGGCACAGCACGGTTGTCGGCTTGGCTCAGAAAGCGTAAGTGAGCGCCAGCGTGGACATCGTCGTCCTGGCGGACTGACTGCCCGCGTCACCTGCGATACGGAAGCGATCGCCGCTGTGGGTGTCCTTGATCAGCGTGCTGCCTTTCGCCTCGGCGTACACCTGATGATCCACACCCGCCCTCACCGAAAGCTGCGGACTCACACGGTAACTGAGCGCAACCGCCAGACTTTGCATGCGGCCGTCGTTTCCGTAGTCACCGTCGTAGGTCACGCCGGTGACATGATGCCGATCGTGATCCCGCGCCCGAACCCACTGGCTGTATTTGAACCTGCCTTCCAGCGTCCAGTTGCGGAAATGGTAGAGACCGACCAGCCCCACATAAGGCGTGTCGTAGGTCTGCTGATAGGAAATGCCTTTCTCACCTGCCGGGAATTCTCCGGACTCGTCGCGGAACCCCTCGCCCGATGAATAGGTGTAGCGCCCGCCCCTCGCCTGCCAGCCGAACTGATTACGCTGATAACCAAGCATCACACCCAGGGCCACATCATCACGCTTGAGCGCCCACGCGGTGGCGGCGAAATCGGCCTGCCAGGCTTTGCTGACCTGAGTGTCCGGATGATCGGAATAGTGGCTCCAGTCGCCGCGATCTTCCTCCAGCCAGTCGTAATCCTTCAGATGCCCATCGCCCTTCGCCACCCGCGTCCAGCCGTTCAGATCAAGGGACAGCCAGTTTATCGGCTGGTACTTCACGCCCAGATGCAGCGTCGGCACCTGCTTCATGCTCCAGTTCAACTGGCTGATCTTCTGCCCGCTTTCAACGTCGTACACCTTTTCCCGCGCCTGACCATTCAACAGCCCGACACCCAGACTCACCCCAACCGCCCCCAGCTGGAACTGCTCCTCGCGGGTTGTCTGCGCCTCGGCCAACGCCTCGGCGTTAAACGCAGCCAACCCTACCCATAACAGCGTATTCCTGCCCTTCATCACCCACTCCGCACTCTTCTTATTGAGATTTTTGCCCAGCGCCGCACGCCGCTGGACAAGGAGCGAAAGGATGAAGCGCCGCGAAGGAAATCTCTGCCGGGCGGTTCTGAAGGAACTGCGTGAAAGCTAAACGTTGGCGTTGGGAAATTGCCTACAAAGCCGTCGAAGGTCTGTTCAGTGACGCAACAATTTGCGCAATGGCACCCCGTCCTTGAGCACCGGCGACTTGATGACGATGTAGCTGAAGTACTTCGAGATCCCGATGTTTTTGTCGAGCAGGCTTTCCACCACTTCCTGATAGTGCTGGATGCTGCGGGTCATGAAGCGCACCAGGTAGTCATAGCCGCCGCTGATCAGGTGGCATTCCAGCACTTCGTCCACTAAGCGGATGTTGGATTCGAACTTGGCGAAGTCTTCGCGCTTGTGGTCGCTGAGGGTGATTTCGGTGAAAACGGTGACCGAATCGGTAATCTTGGCCAGGTTCAGATGCGCTTTGTAGCTAGAGATATAACCGGCCGACTCCAGCCGTTTGACCCGCTGCAGGCAGGGGCTGGCAGAGAGGCCGACGGCATCGGCGAGGCTGACATTGGTCATGCGGCCGTCCTTTTGCAGTTCGACCAGGATGCTGATGTCGATCCGATCCAGCTTTACGAGCCCTTCCATCACGTACCTCTTGACTGCCGTTGTAAGACAATCTTCTAGCAAAATCAGCGCCGTAAAGACAGCTGATGCTGCGCCACCAGGTCGGCCATGCTGTTGATGCAGTATTCCGCCGCGCAGGGCGAAGGCTGACGCGACCGGTGGCGGCCGATCAGACAGCGGTCCAGCGCGGCGAAGGGCTCGACCGACGGCCTCGTCACGTGCAGGACCGGTTGCACCTGATCGCCCTGATCCGTGAGCCATTGCGGACCTTCGGCCAGGGAAATGAAATCTTCCGGTGCAATTCCCAGTCGCTCGCACAGCACGCCGCGATCCTCGGCATCGCGGTCGCCGCGCACCAGAAGTCGATAGAACTTGCGCAGGTAAAGCATCGCCCCCGGCGCGTCTTCGAACAGCGACCAGTTGCCCGCTGAACGGGCAAAGCTCATGCCCTCCTCCCAACTGGCGTGCAGGCCCCATTTTTCCGCCAGTTGGCGATGGGCGAAGCACAACAGGCCACTAAAACCCAGCTCGGCGAAGCGCGGATACAGGCTCGCAACCACCGCGCTGAATTCGGCCAGCACGTCATCCCTGGCCGGCTGCCCGCCGCGGCTGTCGAGCAGCGGTTGCAGCGCGGCCCAGACACCCGAATCGCGATCCACCAGCACTTCATCGCAATCGATCAGTAACGCTCGGTACTCTGTCAGTCCAAATCCTGTCAGCCCCAAATCTGTCAGCCCCATGTGGATCGAACCTCCCGGATGCATCTGGCCCGTTACGGGCAAGGCGCTGCTTCAATTCGAGTTCAAGACCCGTGCCAAGGCGGCGTCGAGGATCTGCACGGCTTCGTCGACCTGGGCTTCTGTCGTCACCAGCGGCGCGAGGAAGCGCAGCACGTTGCGGTAAACGCCGCATTTGATGACCAGCAAACCACCGGCACGGGCTTCGTCGATCACCCGTGAATTGAGATCGGCGTCCGGGGTGCGCGCGGCGTCATCCTTGACCAGCTCGATCGCCAGCATGAAACCGGTGCCGCGCACATCGCCGATGCGCGGGTAGCGCGCCTGCAAACCGATCAGGCCACGGCGCAGGCGCTCGCCCAAAAGCTGGCTGCGCGCGAGCAGTTGTTCTTCCTCAAATGCATCGATCACCGCCAGTGCCGCTGCGCACGCCAGAGCGTTGCCGCCATAGGTGCCGCCGAGGCCGCCGGGCAGCGGCGCGTCCATGATGTGCGCCTTGCCGACCACGCCCGATAACGGCAGGCCACCGGCGAGGCTCTTGGCGACAGTCACCAGATCAGGCTGGATGCCGGCGTGCTGGTAGCCGAACCAGGTGCCGGTGCGGCCGAAACCGGTCTGGATCTCATCGAGGATCAGCACGATGCCGTGCTTGTCGGCCAAGGCGCGCAGGGCCTGGAGAAACTCCGGCGGCGCGGTGAGGAAACCGCCATCGCCCTGCACGGGTTCGATCAGAATTGCAGCCACGCGGTCCGGTGCCACTTGGGTGGCGAGCAATTCGTTCAGCGCGGTGATTGCGTCAACGCTGCTAACGCCGCGATACGCGTTCGGGTACGGCGTATGGAACACTTCCGGCGCAAACGGCCCGAAGTTCTGCTTGTAGGGTTGGCTCATGCCGGTGAGCGTGGTGCCGAGCAAGGTGCGTCCATGGAAGCCGCCGCGAAAGGCGATGACCGCTGAACGGTTGGTATGGGCACGGGCGATCTTCACCGCGTTTTCCACCGCTTCGGCGCCGGAGGTGAAGAACGCGGCCTTGTAGGCTTCCTGCCCGCCGATCATTTCGCACAGGCGCTGGGCCAGGTCGAGGTAAGGCGTGTAGGCCGCCACCTGGAAGCAGGCGTGGGAGACTTTTTGCAGTTGAGCCTGCACGGCCGCGACCACTTTCGGGTGGTTGTGGCCGATGTTGAGCACGCCGATGCCGCCGACGAAATCCAGGTAGCGCTTGCCATCCACGTCCCACAATTCGGTGCCCTGGGCGCGGTCGATCACCAGCGGGTGCGCGGTCACCAGGCCACGGGGCACAAATTGCTCGCGCTGACGGAGCAAAAGAGGGGTTTCGTCGACTTTGCTGTTCATGGCATTTCCCATCGTGAGTCCGGCAACCTGGAGGCGGTTGCGATGCTGTTCAGGTTACGGCGTGCGGGCAACGCACTTAGCCGAACTTGGCCCGTGAGAAATTCGGATCAACTGTTTTGGCCCCGCCTTTCAACAGATCCTGCGCCGGGCTTGGGGGATGATGTGGGCTGGCTCCCTACACTTCCCTCCAACGTCCTTTCAGCAGGAAACGCCCATGGCCTTGCTCTACAAAGCCGACCCCGCGCGCGCGCCACACTGGCAGACGCTGTTCGCCGAACACGCACCGGACATCGAATGGCGCGCCTGGCCGGACATCGGCAATCCCGAAGAAGTCGAGTACCTGGCCGCCTGGCAGGCGCCGGATGATCTGACGCAGTTGCTGCCCAATCTGAAGGTGCTGTTTGCGCTGTCGGCCGGGGTCGATCAGCTGGATCTGTCGCGGTTGCCGGCGGACCTGCCCGTAGTGCGGCTGCTGGATCCGGGCATTACGCGAGGCATGTGCGAATACGCGACGTGGGCGGTGTTGAGTCTGCACCGGGACATGCTGCGGTACCGCGAGCAGCAGGCGGCGCGGCGTTGGCAGGCGCATCTGTTGCAGCCGGCAGAAAATCGGCGCGTGGGGGTGATGGGGTTGGGCACCCAGGCGCAGCAGATTCTGGCGACGCTGGCGCCGGTCGGGTTTGCCTTGTCGGGCTGGGCGCGCAGTGTTCATGAGATTGAGGGGGTGGACTGTTTTGCGGGTCAGGCGCAGTTGTCGGCGTTTTTGGGGCAGTGCGATATTTTGCTGTGTGTGTTGCCGTTGACGGAGCAGACGGAGGGGATTCTGGACCGGAATCTGTTTGCGTTGCTGCCGCGGGGTGCGGGGCTGGTGAATATGGGGCGCGGCGGGCATCTGGTGGAGGGGGATTTGCTGGAGGCGCTGGAAAGTGGGCAGTTGGGCGGCGCTGTGCTGGATGTGTTGCAGATGGAGCCGGCGGCGGCTGATCATCCGTTTTGGGGGCACCCGCAGGTGGTGTTGACGCCGCATGTGGCGGCGATGACGCAGCCGGCGAGTGCGTTTGGGGTGTTGCTGGAGAATATTCGGCGGTTTGAGCGGGGGGAGCGGATGGTAGGTCAGATAGATCGAAACCGGGGCTATTGAGATCCAGATCAAGATCAAAAGCGTCGGCCTAACGGCCTCGGGTTTCGCCTTCGGCGAGTTACTTGGAAAAGTCGAAAGTCGCACCATCCCCAAGTAACCAAGGGTGCTTGCTCCTGGTTGGGTTCCTCCTTCGTCGGAATACCCTCACTTCGACGACGCTCCGTGGGCACGCGCCGAACGGACATCCATGTCCGCAACGGCGCTCTCGCCGCATCCATGCGGCTCGACCCACTGCGCGTCGTCTGCGTTCGGCCTGCACCCAAGTCGCGATTTGTGGTGTCTGGACTGTTTGTGTATGAGGATCAAAAGCAGATCAAAAGCAGATCAAGGGCTTCCCGGCTGAAGCCGGTCCTACGGGGATCGCCGCCCCTCCCACTGACACCCCGCATGCTTTTTTAGTGGGACCGGCTTTAGCCGGGAAGCTTTCGATCTGATCGTTCCCACCCTCCGCGTGGTAATGCCGCCCCGGACGCTCTGCGTCACGCCATTTATCTTTTGATCGTTCCCCACGCTCCGCGTGGGAATGCATCCCCTGACGCTCCGCGTCATCGGTCTCACTGATGTACGCGCCCTCATAGTGGGACCGGCTTTAGCCGGGAAGAGGCCCGCGCAGTCGCTATCAATTTCGCGGTGTGCCACCCGATGCTTTCCCGGCTAAAGCCAGTCCCACGGCAATCTAAAGCCTGTGCGCCCGGCAACATCCCGTAACCCCCACGCCGTTGACCACTCGTCGACCCGACCGCATCCTGCGCCGCCTCAAATTGGCAGGCATCAACAAGGTCATGTTCAAGGACGACAAAAAAGATCCCTTTGGGGACGACTCGATTTTCAAAGGGCTTCCCAACGGGGGCGCGTCATGGACACCGTGGAATCCGCCTCCCGAACCCGTGCGGGTGCCCACTCCGATGCCAGAGCGCTGGCCGGCCCCGAAGGAGCGCACGGACAAGGTCTTCTCCAAATCCTGCACCGGGGAATGGTGCAGTACTGACGCCGGCACTGAGGTAGAGCCCGCCTCCAACTTCGGCGCAATCATGATGGCGGGCGCCATGCTGTTGCCTTCCGCCTCCGACGCCATTGCCGCCGCACTCGGCGCAGACATGGGACTGGGCCGTATGGCTGGTGGCGGCATCATGCAGCGCAGCCACACCTGGCTGCTTCGCGGAGCCGGCGGCCCGGCGAGTCTGTTCATCGTCGGCATGCTCCCGGCGAAGATGGGCGACGGCACGCTCTACACCGACGACGAATTGCGCAACCTGACCCAGGCGACAACACGGGTGCGTTTCCAGTTGCGCCGTGATGCAGAAGGCGAGTTGCAGATCTACGGCATCCATTCCAAAGCATCCGGCGACGACTCGGTCCGCACCGTGCAAGCCCGCTGGAACGCCGACAAAAGTGCGATGGAAGCCCATCTCAACGGCATCACCATCCTCATGACGCCCCGCCTGGGCCGACACGGGAGACTGGAACCGCTGGTCTACCCTGAAAACAGCGATGCCCGATTAGGCACCATCCTCGTCCACCCGATCCCGGAAGACTCCGATAGCCAACTCGAAGGCCTCCCCGGCGACGACATCACCGCTGAAGACTGCATCTTGGTCTTCCCCGCTGATTCGGGGCTGAGGTCGATGTACGTGGTGTATGCGCGGCCGTTTAATGGGGATCATGGGTATCATCCGCCTCCGCTGGACCTCCCAGGCTTTCCAGACGCCAAGAAAGCAGACAGTAAAACAATGGTCCAAGGTGGTGGAGCGAAGCGACGACGCTGGAAAGATCCCAAAGGCCGAATATTTGAGTGGGATAGTCAGCACGGGACTGTCGAAATGTATGACAAACAAGGCAAGCACTTGGGGGAGTTTGATCCTCAGAGCGGCGAGCGAACCAAGCCGGCCAAGCCCGGCCGTAAAATTGAAAAGTGAGAGTTCTATGTTCCTCTATATATTTGGATTTTTGCTCGACAGCACCGAAGACGACTCGCTGAAATTTGAAATGAAGATAGATCCGTCGTTGAATGACGAAATCGTAGCGCGGCTCGGCCATGCAAGCCTAAACGCGATGGCGGAAGGTGACTGGCCGCTGACAAACGAGCAGGTCACAATGCTGTCTTCAATCACGGGACGCCAACTTCCGACCGATCTGAAGCTCCTGATAGGCGTCGTAGCGTGAGCACAGCACGGGGCCAACCACCCTCTGGATAACTTAATGAGGCGTTCCAACCAAAGCATTCGCGAGCAAGCTCGCTCCCACAGGGACGGTGTCCGGGCATGAAATTTTGATCGTTCCCACGCTCTGCGTGGCAATGCAGCCCCGGACGCTCTGCGTCCCTGTGGGACCGGCTTTAGCCGGGAAGGCGTCGGCGGCCATACCGGAAAAATGATATTGCACACACCGGCCTCTTCCCGGCTGAAGCCGGTCCTACTATTGGAACGCGTACCCTTACGCCTTCCCGGCTAAAGCCGGTCCCACCAACGTCAAAAACCAGTCCCACCGAACACCGCGCCCGCCCCTAAACCAACCTCCCGGCAATCGCCGCCCCCACATCTTGCGTCGAGCCCTTCCCTCCCAGGTCCGGGGTGATCGGGCCTTCGGCAATCACCTGTTCAATCGCCTGCAAGATCCCGTCGTGGGCCGCGCGGTAGCGTTCGTCGCCGTTGCCGAGGAAATCCAGCATCAGCGCGCCGGACCAGATCATCGCGATGGGGTTGGCGATGTTCTGTCCGTAGATGTCCGGCGCGGAGCCATGCACCGGTTCGAACAACGACGGAAACCGCCGTTCCGGGTCGAGGTTGGCAGACGGGGCTATGCCGATGGTGCCGGCGCATGCCGGGCCGAGGTCCGACAGGATGTCGCCGAACAGGTTCGACGCCACGACCACGTCAAACCGGTCTGGTTGCAACACGAACCGCGCGCACAGGATATCGATGTGCTGCTTGTCCCACGTCACTTCGGGGTAATTCGCCGCCATCAACGCCGTGCGTTCGTCCCAGTACGGCATGCTGATGGAGATGCCGTTGGATTTGGTCGCGGCCGTCAGGCGTTTGCGCGGGCGGGTCTGGGCGAGTTCGAAGGCGAATTTGAGGATGCGGTCGACGCCGCGGCGGGTGAATACCGATTCCTGCAGCACGAATTCGTGTTCGGTGCCTTCGAACATCTTGCCGCCCACCGAGGAATATTCGCCCTCGGTGTTTTCACGGATCACCACGAAATCGATGTCGCCCGGTTTGCGTCCGGCCAGCGGACAAGGCACGCCGGGGAACAGGCGCACCGGGCGGATGTTCACGTATTGGTCGAAGTCCCGGCGAAACTTGAGCAGCGAGCCCCACAGGGAAATGTGGTCCGGCACCTTGTCGGGCCAGCCCACGGCGCCGAAGTAGATCGCGTCATAGCCCTTGAGCTGTTCGAACCAGTCGTCGGGCATCATCTGCCCGTGCTGGAGGTAGTAGTCGCAGTGGGCCCAGTCGAGCACATCAATGCTCAGGTTCAGTTGCCATTTTTTCGCCGCCTGTTCCAGTACCCGCAGCCCTTCCGGCAGGACTTCCTTGCCAATGCCGTCACCCGCAATCGCGGCGATTCTGAATGCCTTGCTCATGGTGCGCCCCTTGCAATGAATCAGTTCAAGCCGCCGATGTGGAAGGCTTTGACTTCAAGGTACTCGTCCAGGCCGTACTTGCTGCCCTCGCGGCCGAGGCCCGATTGTTTGATGCCGCCGAAGGGCGCGACCTCCATCGAGATGATCCCGGTGTTGAGGCCGACCATGCCGAACTCCAGCGCCTCACCAAAGCGCCACGAGCGCTTCAGGTCCTGGGTGAAATAGTAGGCGCCCAAACCGAACGGCGTGGCGTTGGCCAACGCCAATGCCTCGGCCTCATCAGTAAAGCGCATCAACGGCGCCACCGGGCCGAAGGTTTCCTCGTTCGCCAGCAACATGCCAGAGTGGGCGTCAGCCAGCACGGTGGGTTGCACGAACGGGCTGTCGCCGGATGGAATCCCGCCGCAGAGCAGTTTCGCGCCCTGGCTCAGGGCATCGTCGATGTGCCGGGCCACTTTGCTCACCGCCGCCGGGTTGATCAGCGGGCCGATGGTCACGCCCTCGTCCAGGCCGTTGCCGACCTTGAGTTTGCCGACCTCCTCCACCAGCCGCGCGGCGAAGCGGTCGTAGATACCCGCCTGCACCAGAATGCGGTTGGCGCACACGCAGGTTTGCCCGGCGTTGCGAAATTTGCTGATCATCACCCCGGCCACGGCCTGTTCCAGGTCGGCGTCATCGAACACCACAAACGGCGCGTTGCCACCCAGTTCCAGGCTCAGGCGCTTGATGTGTTCGGCGCTCTGGCGCATCAGCAGGCGGCCGACGGCGGTGGAGCCGGTGAAGGAAATCTTGCGCACCGCCGGGTTGCCGGTGAGTTCTTCGCCGATGCCCGCGGGCATCCCGGTGATGACGTTGAACACGCCGGCCGGAATACCGACGCGTTCGGCCAGCACTGCCAGGGCGAGGGCCGACAGCGGCGTGAGTTCCGACGGTTTGACGATGATCGGGCAGCCGGCGGCCAGGGCCGGCGCGCATTTGCGGGTGATCATCGCGTTGGGGAAATTCCACGGGGTGATCGCGGCGCAGACGCCCACGGGTTGCTTGAGGGTCAGCAGGCGGCGGTCGCCAGTGGGCGCCGGCATGGTTTCGCCGTAGACCCGGCGCGCTTCTTCGGCGAACCATTTGACGAAGCCGGCGCCGTAGCGGATTTCGCCCTTGGCCTCGTTCAGCGGCTTGCCCTGCTCGCAGGTCATGATCAGCGCGAGGTCATCGAGGTTGTCGATCATCGCCTGAAACCAGCGCTCCAGCAGCCCCGCGCGTTCTGCCGCCGGGCGCGCGCGCCAGGCCGGCCAGGCCTGCTCGGCGGCTTCGATGGCGCGGCGGGTGTCGACCGCGTCCATGGCCGGGACCTGCGCCAGCAGATCGCCGCTGGCGGGGTCGCGGACGTCCAGGGTGGCGCCACTGTCAGCAGCGATCCACTGGCCGTTGACGTAGGCGCGTTCAGCCAGCAGGCCGGGGTCTTGCAAGCGATTCTTGAGCATGGTCGAGTCCTGATCCGAGACAGATTCCAGTCTAGGGATCTGGCTCGGACGAGGATGCCGAAAGCGCCTTCAAACCAGCGCGGCGTGCTGAAATTCACGTCAGGACGGCAGGCTCTGCTACGCCTTCAACGAGCCCAGTAATCCCTGCAGAAAGCGCTCGCCGGCGTCCATCTGGCTGACCTCGATAAACTCGTCGGGCTTGTGCGCCTGCTCGATGGAACCGGGGCCGCACACCACCACCGGCACGTCCAAACGCTGCTTGAACAGACCGCCTTCGGTGCCGAACGAAACTTTGGTCATACCGGTGTCCGGCGCAGCGAACTGCTTGAGAAAGCTCACCGCTTCGACCGTCGGGTGGGTGTCGAGGCCGGGGTAGACGTTGATGGTTTCGATCTCGATGGCCGCCACGCTGGAGAGCTTTTGCGCCTCGCGCACGATCACTTCGGCACGGTCGCGCATCTGCTCGATGAACTGATCCAGATTGTCCGCCGGCAGGCTGCGCACCTCGAAATCCAGGGTGCACAGGTTCGGCACAATGTTCAGCGCCTTGCCGCCGCTGATCTGGCCGACGTGCACGGTGCTGTAAGGCACGTCGTAGTCGGTGTCCTGAGCGCCGTGCTGTTGCAGATGCTGCTGGCTCTCCCGCAGGGAGGCGATGAAGTCGCAAGCCACGTGAATGGCGTTGACCGAGCGCGGCGCAAGGGACGAATGAGCCTCCTGACCCCGGCAATAGGTCCGGTAGGAGCCCTTGCCCTTGTGGCCCAGCACGAACTGCATGTTGGTGGGCTCGCCAATAACGCAGAGGAATGGCCGCACCGGCGCCAGGTGCAGCACGTCGAGCAAGCGCCGCACGCCGACGCAACCGATCTCCTCGTCATGGGACAGGGCCAGTTGCAGCGGGCGGTTGAGGGGGCGTGTGAGTGAGTGCTCTGCCGCGTCGAGCATGGCGTCGATGGCCAGGGCGATGAAGCCCTTCATGTCGCAGCTGCCACGGCCATAGATGCGCCCGTCCTGCACGGTGGCGGCGAAGGCCGGAAAGGTCCACGCCTGCCCCGCCGCCGGCACCACGTCGGTATGCCCGGACAGCAACACGCCGGGCTGGTTTTTGGGACCGGTGCTGGCAAACAGGTTGGCCTTCTTGCCACTCTCGTCCTTGACGATCAGCGACTCGATGCCCTTGGTCAGCAGCAGGTCGCGGACGTAATCGATCAGGGCCATGTTGGACTCCGACGACACGGTTTCGAAGGCCATCAGCCGTTTCAGAATCTCGAGAACGCGGGGTTTCATGAGGCGTGGCTCCGTTGCACGGCGGGATGGGCAAAACGCGTGATGGAGAATGCCTCGATCGGGGTCGTGGTGCGACCGGTATCGAGCAGTTCGGCCATCACGTCACCGACGCCGGGGCCGAGCTGAAAGCCGTGGCCGCAGAAGCCGAAGGCGTAGAACAGCCCGTCGACAGTGCCGCTGGGGCCCATGATCGGCAGCGAGTCCGGCAGGTAGCCTTCAATGCCGCTCCACACGCGGATGATGTTCAGATTGCCGACGCCCGGCAGCAGCCGGCGCATCTGCTCGGCCTGATTGAGGATGCTGCGCGGTTCGACAGCGGCGCGACGGTTGAGCATGTCCGGTTTGCTGCGAAAGCCGCCCCCGATGACGATGTTGCCCCGGGGAATCTGGCGGAAATAAATCACCTCTTCGGCGATCTTGGTGTACACGCCGATCACCGTCGGCAAGGCGTAGGGCACCGGTTCCGTGACCGCCATCTGCGGGCCGTGGGTGTCCAGCGGCACCGGTTCCCCGAACTGCGCCGAGAGTTTCTGGCCCCAGGCGCCGGCGGTGATCAACAGCTGCGCGGCGTGGAACTGACGGCCGTCGGTGGTGGTGACGTGAAAATCACCGCCGACCTTCTGGACCTCGGCCACTTCCGTGCGCTCTTCAATCTGCGCCCCCAGGCGCCGCGCGGCGCGGGCAAAGGCCGGCGCGGCAAGGCGCGGGTTGGCGTGGCCGTCGTGAGGGGCGTACGAGCCGCCTTTGACGTCCGCGCCGAGAAAACCAAAGCGCTGATGCAGCTCGGCGCCCCGGTAGATTTTCAGGTCCAGCTGCTCGGCCTCCGGGGCGGCGGCATAGGCCTCCAGCTCGGCGATTTCGTCTTCGCGATAACACACGCGCATGTGCCCGGTGGGGATGAATTCCAGATCATCGTCGATCAGTTCCGGCAGGCGTTTCCACAGCGCGTACGAGCGGTTGGCCAGCGCCAGTTGCCCGAGGAATCGTCCTTGCCGGCGCACGTTGCCGAAGTTGACGCCGCTGGCGTACTGACCGACCTGGTCGCGCTCCAGCAGGATCACCGACTGCCCGCGCTGACGCAGAAAGAACGCCGTCGCTGAGCCCATCACGCCGCCACCGACGATCACCACATCTGCTTTTTGCACGCTCATGGCGACACCTCCTCAATGAGCATCGACAAGGGTTTGACCGGCGCCTGCCCGCGCTGGCGACCGACTTCCTGCACCTGCACGCCGGCTTCTGCGGCGATCACTTCGGCACCCGCTTGCGAGCAATAACGCCCTTGGCAGCGGCCCATGCCGACCCGGCTGAAAGCCTTGGCGCGGTTGACTTCGCAAGCGCCCTTCTCGTTGACCGTGCGGCGCAATTCGCCCGCCGTGATCATCTCGCAGCGGCAGACGATGGCGCTGTCGGGCAAGGCCTTGGCCTGTTCAGCAGCCCAGGGAAACGCTTCGGCCAGGCCCAGACGAAACTGGTCCATCACCGCCAGCGCCTGTTGCTGTTCATCGCGCAGCCCGGCATTGAACGGCTGTTTGAGGTCTTCCAGCAGCGCCAACGCCACTCGCCGCCCGGCATGCTCGGCAGCATCGGCGCCGCGAATTTTCGCCCCGTCGCCCGCGGCATAGACGCCGTTCACCGAGGTCCGACCGGCCTCGTCCGTCGCCAGCCACCATTGGCTGGAGGCTTCATCGAAGGCCATGGCGCAACCGGCCAGATCACCCAGCTGGGTTTCCGGACGCAAGTGATACCCCAGCGCCACGGCATCGGCCTGCACGGTCACGGCCTTGCCGCTGCCCGTCGTGAAACGCACGCCTGCCACGCCATTGGCGGCATCGCCCAGCACCTCTAACGGCTTGACGCCGAGATGCACCGGCACTTTGGCTTGATACAACTGCGCCAACAGTTTCATGCCGGTCCACAGCAGACCCGGCCGCGCCAGCAGCTTGGGCAGGGCTTTGATCCGCAGGCTGAAGGGCGAGGTATCGAGGACCGCGGCCACAGTCGCGCCGGCTTTGACGTACTGGCTGGCGACCAGGTACAGCAACGGCCCGCTGCCCATGAAGACCACGCGATGACCGATGGAAACCGCCTGATTCTTCAACGCGATCTGCGCCCCGCCCAGGCTGTAGGTGCCCGCCAGTTGCCAGCCTTCGATGGGCATCAAGCGGTCGGTGGCGCCGGTGCAGAGGATCAGCGCGTCATAGTCCAGCGTGGTGTGGCGGCCCTGATTGGCGCAGCACAGCTGCCCCGGCGTGAGGTTCCACACGAGGGTATCCGGGCGGTAATCGATGGCGCTACGGATGCGGTCGAAGGTCTGGTGCAGGTCCTTGGCCTTGTCGGCTTCGCTGCCATACAAAGTGCTGTAGTCGCGGGTGAATCCGTCCGGCTGGCGGCGGTAGATCTGCCCGCCGTCGCGGCGGTTTTCGTCCACCAGAATCGGTTTGATGCCGGCCGCCAGCAGGGTTTCGGCGCAGCGCACGCCGGCCGGTCCCGCGCCGACGATGACGACGCGATGGGTGCTCAGCTGTGCAGTGGCCATGTCGCCTCCGGTTGTGTGGTGACGATGTCCAGCCCGTCGCGGACTTCGTTGGAGCAGGCGCGCAGGCGTTCGCCGCCACGGGTCCAGACCCAGCAATCCTGGCACGCGCCCATCAGGCAGAAACCGGCGCGGCGGCCGCTGTCGAATTCCGACTGGCGCAGCGCGGTGCCCTGGGTCAGCAACGCCACCATCAGCGTGTCGCCCTGCAATGCGTCGACCGGCGCGCCATCCACGGTCAGCTTGACCGTCGGCCGGCCCTGTTCGGCCAGCCTCACAAAACGCCCTTTCATGCATACGCTCCAAAGCTTGTGGGGGTGACGCCGCGCTGGGTCGCCAGCAGATCGGCGGCGTCGCGGTGGCACAGAATTTCACTGCCGTTGTTCAGGGTGCGGCGGTTCGGCGCGGTGCGGTTGCACAGGCCGTCGATGCGCATCGGGCAGCGATTGAGGAAGGTGCACAGCTCCGGCAGGTTGGCCCGATCGCCGATCGGCGGCAGCTCGCCGCTGGTGGCGCCGCAGGTTTCCAGCCAGCCTTGACGCAGTTCCGGCACCGAATGGATCAACAGGTCGGTGTACGGGTGGTACGGCGCTTCGGCAAAGGATTCGCGGCGGCCGGCGTGGACTTTGTGGCCGCTGTACATCACCACGATGTCGTCGCACAGCGCGCGCACGGTGGAAATGTCGTGGCTGATGAACAGGTAGGACACGCCCAGTTGCTGACGCAGGTCGCGGAGCAGTTCGAGGATCGCCGCGCCGACCACGGTGTCGAGGGCCGAGGTGACTTCATCGCAGAGAATCAGGTCGGGCTTGGCAGCCAATGCCCGGGCCAGATTGACCCGCTGCTTCTGGCCGCCCGACAGTTCATTGGGACGGCGGTCGGCCATGTCCCGGGGCAGGCGCACCAGGTCGAGCAGCTCGCCGATGCGCGCCTGCAACGCCGCGCCCTTGAGACCGAAATACATTTTCAGCGGACGGCTGAGGATGGTCGCCACGCTGTGCATCGGGTTGAGCGCGGTGTCGGCGTTCTGGAAAACCATCTGAATCCGGCGAAACTGCTCCGGCGTGCGCTCGGACAGGCTGCCGCCCAACGGCTGGCCGTCGAAGGTCAGGCCGCCGAGGGCCGGGGTCAGCAGCCCCGCCACGACCCTTGCCAGGGTGGATTTGCCCGAGCCCGACTCACCGATCACGCCGATGGCCTGGCCACGTCGCACGGTCAGGTCGATGTCTTCCAGCACGCGAATCGCCGGCATGCCCTGCAGGTTTTTGTTGCCGTAGCCGGCGGTCAGGCCGGTGATGGTCAGCAGTGGGCTTTCTTCAGCAACGCCACACGGCGGACGAATGCGCGTGTCGGGGCGCGCAGCCGCCAGCAGGCTGCGGGTGTAGTCGTGGGCCGGTGCCTTGAGCAGCGGCGCGGTAGCGCTTTGTTCGAGAATCTGCCCGCCGTTGAGCACGACAATCTGGTCGGCCATTTGCGCGACCACGGCCAGGTCGTGGGACACGTAAACCGCCGTCGCGCCGCGTTCTCGCACCACGCGCTTGAACGCCCGCAGCACGTCGATCTGGGTGGTGACGTCCAGCGCGGTGGTCGGCTCGTCGAGCACCACCAGCAGCGGGTCGCTGATCAGCGCCATGGCGGCCATCACCCGTTGCAGTTGCCCGCCGGAAACCTGGTGCGGGTAGCGGCGGCCAATGCGTTCCGGGTTTGGCAGGGCCAGGTCGCGGAACAGGCCGATGGCCTTGGCTTCCAGTTCGGCGCGGGTGCCGAGGCCGTGGATTAACGGCCCTTCCACCACTTGGTCGAGGAGTTTTTTCGCCGGATTAAAGGCAGCAGCCGCGCTCTGGGCAATGTACGAGACGCGATTGCCGCGCAGGCCCTGCAACTCTTTTTCGCTGAGGGCGAGCATGTCGTGTTCGCCGACCTGCACCACGCCACCGGACAATCGGCAGCCCCGTCGCGCATAACCGAGCAAGGCCAGGGCAATCGTGGTTTTGCCGGAGCCGGACTCGCCGATCAGCGCCAGCACTTCGCCCTTCTCCAGGGCAAAACTCACGCCCTTGACGATCTCCACTTCGCTGCCCGGATCACCGGCCACCACGCGCAAGTCTTCGACGCGAATCAACTGGGTCATATCAATGGCCTCCCGAGCGGCGACCGCGTCGCGATGACAGGTAGTCGATCAGCAGATTGACGCCGATGGTCAGCGTGCCGATGGCCAGCGCCGGAATAATGATCGCCATCGCGCCCTGATTGAGGCCGCCGATGTTTTCCCGCACCAGCGAACCCAGGTCGGCGTCCGGCGGTTGCACGCCGAGGCCCAGAAAACTCATGCCGCTGAGCAACAGCACGATGTAGCCGAAACGCAGGCCTAGGTCGGTGAGCACCGGGTTGAGCATGTTCGGCAGGATTTCCCGGCACGCCACGTACAGCTTGCCTTCACCCCGGGTGCGCGCCACTTGCACGTACTCCAGCGCTTCGATATTGACCGCCATGCTGCGGGCCACCCGGAACGAACCGGGGATGTAGCTGATGACCGCCGTGCAGATCAGCAGCGTGACCGACGAGCCGAAGGCCGAGACCATGATCAGCGCAAGCATTTTGCTGGGGATCGAAATGAAGGCGTCCATGATCCGGCTGATGATTTCGTCCAGCCACTTGGGCGAAACCACTGACAGCAGCGCGCAGCCGGTGCCGAAGAAGCTGGCCAACAGCGCCGCCACCAGCGACAGGCCGACCGTGAAGCGCGCGCCCACCAGCACTCGGCTGAGCATGTCGCGGCCCAGGTAATCGGTGCCGAAGGGATGCGCCAGGCTGAAGCCTTCGAAGATGTTGTCGGAGATCACTTCCCCGACCGGGTGCGGCGCCAGCCACGGGCCGAACAGCGCCACCAGCAGCCAGATCACGCAGACGGCAGCACCGACCAATCCCAGCCAGGACGGGTTGCCGGAGACCTTGGCCAGTGCCAGGGCTGAAGACGCAGGCCTGGATTTCGCAATGAGCGGGTTCATTGGTTTCTCAGCCTCGGGTTGGAGAGGATGGCGCAGAGGTCGGCAAGCAACACCAACGCCAGATAGGCCGCGCAGAACAGCATGGTGCAGGCTTGCACCAGGGCCATGTCGCGGTTGGTCACGGCATCGACCATCAGGCTGGCGATGCCGGGGTAGTTGAAGATGGTCTCGACGATCACCACCCCGCCGAGCAGGTACGACAGGCTCAGGGCGATGGCGTTGGCTATCGGCCCGATGGCGTTGGGCAACGCGTGGCGCAGGACGATGCGGATCGGGCTGACGCCTTTGAGGCGGGCCATTTCCACGTACGGGCTGTCGAGCTGGTCGATGACGGCGGCACGGGTCATGCGCGCCATCTGCGCCACGATCACGCAGCACAGGGTCATCACCGGCAGCGCGTAGGTGCGCAGAAATTGCAGCGGTGACGTGATGTCGGTGGCGTAGGACAGCGCCGACAGCCAACCGAGGTTGACCGCGAAAATCAGCACCGCCAGGGTCGCCACCAGAAACTCCGGCACTGCAACCATCGCCAGGGTGATGAAACTCAGGCAGCTGTCGATGCGCCCGCCCCGACCCATGGCCGAACCGATACCGAGGATCAGCGCCAGCGGCACCGACACCAGCGCCGTGGCGGCCGCCAGCATCAGCGTGTTCGGCACCCGGCCGGCCATCAATTCACCCACCGGCATCGCGTTGGACACCGACTGGCCCATGTCGCCGGTGAGCAGGCTCATCAACCAGTGCAGATAGCGCAACACGCCGGGTTGATCGAGTCCCAGTTTCAGGCGCAGTGCCGCCACCTGTTCAGGGGTGGCGAACTGGCCGAGGGATTGCTGCGCCGCGTCGCCCGGCAGCACGGCCGTGATCGCGAACACGACCATGGACACGATCAACAGGGTCACGACCCCGGCACCTAAGCGCCGGCAGATCAACCACAGCGTATGGCTATTCATCGCACTGCCTCCTCAAGCGTCCAGCCACACCTGCTCGGCGAACATGTAGCCCATGAAGCCGCCCAACGGGTTCGAGTCGTAGCCCTTGATGCGCTGGTCGACGCCGTCGATGTTGCTGATGAACACCGGCACGCCGATGCCGCAGTGATCGTGGACCAGGGTCTGCATGTCGCCGTACATCTTGGCGCGCTTGGCGTCGTCGGTTTCGCCCCTGGCCAGCATCAGCAACTGGTCGAACTGATCGTTCTGCCAACCGGACTCGTTCCATGGCGCCTTGGACTGGAAGAACTGCGAGAACATCACGTCGGCGTTCGGTCGCGGGTTGATGTTGCCGAAGCTCAACGGGTGCTTCATCCAGTGATTGGACCAATAGCCGTCGCTCGGCAGGCGGTTCACGTCCAGCTTGAGGCCGGCCTGTTTTGCCGATTGCTGCAGCAGCACGGCGATGTCCACCGAACCGGTCGCGGCAGGCGACGCCATTACCGGCATGGTGATGCTTTCCATGCCGGCTTTCTTCAGCAGGAACTTGGCTTTTTCCGGGTCGTAGACCGTCTGCGGCAAGTCGGTGTTGAAGTAGCGCGACCCCGGCGCAATCGGGTGATCGTTGCCGACCACGGCGAAGCCACGGAACACGGCGGATTTGACCTGTTCGCGGTCCAGCAGCAGTTTCATGGCCTGGGTGAATTCCGGGCTTTTGCCAGGCAGCTGGTCCTGGCGAATGATCAAGTCAGTGTAGTTGCCTGAGGGTGCATCGACGACGCGGTGTTTGGGGCTGGCGGCGATGCGCGTGGTGGAGCGCGGGTTGACCTCGTTGATCATGTGCACGTCGCCGGACAGCAGCGCGTTGACCCGCGACGGCTCGTCGGCAATGGCGATGAATTCGATCTCGTCGAGGTACGGCAGGCCCGGTTTCCAGTAGTTCTTGTTGCGCACGGCCACCGAGCGCACACCCGGCTTGAACTCGCCGACGGTGAACGGCCCGGTGCCGATGCCTTTGTTGAAATCGGTGGTGCCCTCGGGAACGATCAGCAGGTGCGACACGGCGAGGATCGACGGCAGTTCGGCGTTCGGCGCGCTGAGGCGGATCTGCACTTCGTTCGGGCCGGTGGCCTTGATTTCGGCGAACTGCTCCATCAGCGGCATGACTTTGGAGCCGGTGATCGGGTCCTTGTGGCGGCTGAGGGAGAACACCACGTCGGCGGCACCGAGGCTCTTGCCGTTGTGGAAGGTCACGTCCTTGCGCAGGGTGATGGTCCACAGCGTGGCGTCGACGTTGTCGATGCGCTCGGCCAGTTCCAGCTGCGGCACCAGGTGCTTATCGAAACGGGTCAGGCCGTTGTAGAACATGTAGTGACGGGCATAGTCGGTGGACAGCGCGCCCTTGGCCGGATCGAGGGTGTCGGCGGTGGAGCTGGACATGCCGGCGACGCGAATCTTGCCGCCGGGTTTGCCCTTGCCGCCGGCTGTGGCTTCTTCGGCGAACAGTTTGCCGGCGCTGCCGAACAGGCTGCCCGCCCCCGCTGCGGCGACGCCGGCAAGGCCGAGCATCTGCAAGGCGTTGCGCCGCGACATACCGCGATTGAGGCCTTCGAATACCCGCAGGCTGTCTGGGCCGGAGATAAGCTCGGGGGTGTCTTTGTGGTCAGTCATATCAAGGCTACCTGTCGATGATCGGGATATTCGAGTGCTCACGGATGTCCGGAGCGTCCTGGAAACGCAGACGACGGTGACGCTACAACGGGCGACTCAGCGCAGGCGTCAGTGCAGATAGTCCTGCAAGCGGTAATACGCGCCCACGAACGGCAGAAACCACGGCTTGCCGAAGTGACCGGGGATCGCCGGCCAGTCCAGTTCACGCCAGGGATTGGCCGCCGCGTTGCCGGCCATCACCTCGGCCATGACCTGGCCCATGTGCACGGACATCTGCACGCCATGGCCGCTGTAGCCCATGGAATGGAACACGCCGCCGTGCTGGCCGGCGCGGGGCAGGCGGTCGGACGTCATGTCCACCAGACCGCCCCAGCAGTAGTCGATTTTCACGTTGGCCAATTGCGGGAACATGTTCAGCATCGCCGCCTGCAGCACCTTGCCGCTCTTGGCGTCAGATACGCCGTCGGACATGGCAAACCGCGCACGGCCGCCAAACAGCAGGCGGTTGTCCGGGGTCAGGCGGAAGTAGTTGCCGATCTGGCGGCTGGTCACGTACGCCCGGTGCTGCGGCAACAACTCGTCGATCAGCGCCTGGGGCAAGACTTCCGTGGCGATGACAAAACTGCCCACCGGCACGATCCTCCGGCGGTACCAGCCGAGGTCGCCGTGCTGGCAAGCGCCGGTCGCCAGCAGCACTTGGCCTGCGTGCAGCGAGCCCTTGGCGGTGTTAACCTGATAACCGCCGGCCTGGGGCTTCCAGTCCTTGACCGGGGTGTGTTGGTAAATCATTGCGCCGCGCCGGGCAGCGGCTTCCGCCAGACCGACCCCAAAGCGGCCGACGTGCATCTGCACGCCATTGCGCTGCAACAAGCCACCGTGAAACTGCGACGAGTTGACTTCGGCACGGGTCTGCTCGGCATTCAGCAGCTCGACGTCGGCGTCCACCTCCTGGCGAATCAGCTCGCAGGTGCGGGCCAGGCCTTCGTAATGCAGGGGTTTGGCCGCCAGCTTGAGCTTGCCGTTGCGCAGCAGATCGCAGGCGATCCCTTCCTGCTCGACCAGCGACACCACGGTCTGCACCGCTCTTTCATAGGCCTGGTAATAGGCGCGCGCCCTGGCCGCACCGAGACTGGCGTGCAGACCGGCGTAATCCTGCGCCACGCCGGTGTTGCACTGCCCGCCGTTGCGCCCCGAGGCTTCGCCGATGACCCGACCGGCGTCCAGCACCACCACGCTGGCCCCCTTGAGCGCCAGGGCCCGCGCCGCTGACAGGCCGGTGAATCCACCGCCGATCACGGCCACGTCGACCTGCCCGGGCAAGCCGCCGAGTTGGGCACCGGTGAAGGCCGGTGCGGTGTCGAGCCAATAGGATTCACTGCCCATCTTTAACCCCTTATTGCTAAAACGGCGGCGCTGAAACGGCGTGGAGACGGCGTTTGAGTTACAGGCCCACGAGCGCCGGCAGTCCGCCGATGTCGGTGATCTGCTGGTACTCGAAGTACGCATTCGCCGGGACTTCATGACCACGGGCCACGAACGCCTTGTGCTTGATCTTCATGTCGTGGGCCGACATCAGGTCGTAACGGAAGCTCGAAGACACATGCAAGATGTCTTCCGGGCCGCAGCCGAGGTTGTCGAGCATGAACTCGAACGCGGCCAGACGCGGCTTGTAGGCCTGGGCCTGTTCGGCGGTGAACACCTTATGGAACGGCGCGCCGAGCTTGTCGACGTTGGACATGATCTGGCTGTCGCTGGCGTTGGAGAAGATCACCAGGGGAATCTTGTCGGCGATCTTCGACAGGCCGGCCGGCACGTCGGCGTGGGGGCCCCAGGTCGGCACGGCGTCGTAATACAGTTGACCTTCATCGCGGTACTCGACGCCCCAGCGCTTGCAGGTCCGGGCCAGGGCAGTCTTGAGAATGACGTCGTACGGCTGCCAGTCGCCCATGACCTGATCAAGGCGATACGCCGAAAAGTCTTTGACGAACTGGTCCATCTGTTCAGGCTTGACGCGGTCGGCGAAGAGCTCGCGGGTCATGGTGCCCATGTGGAAGTTGGTGAGCGTGCCGTAGCAGTCGAACGTAATGAATTTGGGACGAAGAAAGCTCATTGAGTGCGGTCCTGAAGTCAGTTGAGTGTGGCAAGCGTTCGCTGCCCTGGCGGCGCGTCGGCCTCGTTGCAGCACAGCTTCATTACATCACTGTGAAATCAGCATATGCCGTCTAAAACGACCCGTGCTTAATACAAACCACCGTTTTGGTGGCTGGGCTCAGCAGAGTTTGCGGTGCGCGCCAGCCTTGGGCAGGGCCTGTGTTTGTGCGCTTTTAGGGGGCTTTTGAAGGCGTTCGGGCGGGCAAAGGCTTAAGAATGGGCGTCGGGGCGGCAGATAATGTGGCGTGGTACGCGCGGGATTAACTGATTCTGCGGTGAGGGCAGATTCTGCTTTCGCCCCCTCCCTGGATGACGGCTGACTGACCCGGGCTCAGCCACTGCGGTGCAGCCATTCTGTGTCGGCGTGCAGGACATCGGGCGGGCACAACGGCCTGTTCGCCAAGTGGTAGAATCCCGCCCCCCGCACCGCATCGGTAAGGTGCACGGGCACGGGCACGGCGAATGCTCGACCCTGAATGACCCGCCTGGCGGGATGGTGCGCTATGTTTGTAAACCTTGAAGTCCGCAGCTACGACAGGGAAAACCCCAATCACCAGCACGACCACACTCAGTTGGTGCTGCCGATCCGCGGGCGAATGGAAATCAACGTGGACGGTCGTGAAGGGGCTATCGATCAGTCATTGGCAGCCGTGGTGATGCCGGGCTCGGCGCACTCCCAACTCACCCACGTTGACAGCCGGTTTCTGATCCTGGACTGCGCCGCGACTACGCTGGAGGCCTTGCACATCGCGCCGCTGGCCAAGCGTGTGTACGTGCCGGTTTCCCCCGCCACCCGGCGGCTGATCGAGTTCGCCGAGCTGATCGGCAATGAGCAACTGGCCTTGAGCGCTTCACAGCTCGGCCCGCTGTTGCTGTCCTCCCTGTTGTCGGACACCGTCGGATCGCCGTCGCCCATGGCTCAACTGATGGGCCGTCTGCGAGCCACGCCCGGTGACCACTGGAGCAATGAGGTCATGGCGCACGCGGCAGGCATGAGCATCAGTCAACTGCACCAGCGATTCCGGCAAATGTTCGGACAAAGCCCGCAAACCTTCCTCACTGATCTGCGCATTCAGGAAGCTCAGCGATGGCTGCGTGGCACCTCGTTGTCGATCGCCGAGATTGCCTTGCGTGCAGGCTTCTCCGATCAGGCCTCCTTCACCCGGGCCATGCAGCGTGTCAGCGCCACGACACCCGCCGCATACCGCAAGGCGCACAAACAGCCTGGGTAAAAAATTCGACCGGTACGGACAATACGCCCCGATTCCATTGCCCCAGACTTGTGGCTTTAGGGTTTGGAGCGGATGAAATGTTGGCTGATCGAGCACTGCTAAAAGGCATCGGCTACGGGGTGTGTGCGGGGCTGTGCTGGGGGGTGATTTTTCTGGGCCCGCAGCTGACGCCGGGCTTGAGCGGCCTGCAGTTCGCCGTCATCCGATTCCTCTGCTACGGCGCCATCTCCGCAGCGCTGTTGATGCCCCGGTGGCGCCGGGTCTGTGCGCAACTCGGTATGGCTGACTGGAAATCACTGTTCTGGCTGAGCCTGATCGGCAACCTCCTCTACTACTCGCTGGTGGGCACCGGTGTGCAATGGGTCGGCATCGCCACGACATCCCTGATTGTCGGACTCATTCCGGTCATCGTGACGCTGGCAGGCCGTCATGACGCCAACGCCGTCCCTTTGCGCAAGCTGATTCCTTCGCTGTGTTGCGCGGTCGGGGGCGTCGTACTGATCAGCTGGCACGCCCTGTTCAAAGGCGACAGGCCGGATGCATTGACCAACGTTGGCGGGATTTTGTGTGCGGTGGGCGCACTGGTGACCTGGAGCTGGTACGCCGTGAGCAACGCTCGGCGACTGGTTCAAGTCACCGAGGTGTCGTCCCATGACTGGGCGCTCCTGACCGGGGTGATGACCGGCGCGCAGTCCCTGCTGTTGGCAGTGCCTGTCCTGGGGTTTCAGGCCTGTACGTACAGCGCCGCGGACTGGCTGCATGTTTTGGGAGTGGCCGGGGGCGTCGCCTTGCTGTCCTCGGTGGTGGGTGGCGCGTGCTGGAATCAGGCAAGCAGGCTGCTGCCGCTGGCGCTCAGTGGACAAGTGCTGGTGATCGAGACATTGGCGGCGCTGGTGTTCGGCTTTATATGGGAGCACCGACTCCCTGACAACTTTGAGTGGGCGGCCATTGTGCTGCTGGTGACCGGCGTTGTCTGGTGCCTGAATTGTCACCGTGGCCCGCGCCGTGAGGCGAATGCGTCGGTGGGTGCATGAACGGTGCCCATCCGGCAAAAGTCTGTCTACCGCCCGCTGCAACTGCTTGAAAAAAGCGCTCGGTGCCGTGTTATTCAGCATCAATGTCCCGTGGCATTTGCTGCCGCCCTCGCCCCGGATTTAAGTACGAAGTAGGGTCCCGTCCCCCGGGGCGCGACGAATCTGCCGAATATCCCGAGCCCTCTTGTCAGCCCTCACATCAGGTGGGATACAGGCGTTCAGTGCCACTTGAATAACGCATAACGGAGCCTCGCCATGTCCGCCCTGCCGCACCCTTCTTATACCTATCGCCCCATGACCGTGGCCGACTTGACCGCCGCCCATGATTTGTCAGTGCAACTGAAATGGCCCCATCGCCTGGACGACTGGGCGATGCTGCACCGGGTCAGCGACGGCTTCGTTGTGATGGATGGCGGCCGCCTGATCGGCAGCGCCTTTGTCTGCTCCCAGGGTGACTTCGCGACCATCGGACTGGTGATCGTCAGCAACGATTATCAGGGCCAGGGCATTGGCCGCCGCTTGATGGAGATGGCCCTCGCCGCGTGCGAGCCGCGTACGCCGATTCTTAACGCCACCGTCGCCGGCAAGCCGTTGTATGCCAGTCAGGGTTTCGTCGAATTTGGCCGGGTGCAGCAGCATCAGGGCCAGGCCATCGTCCCGGCGCTGGTGGAGCTTGCTGACGGTGAAACCTGCCGCGCGCTGACCACCGACGACCACGCCGCCCTGCTCGACCTCGCCAAAGCCGCCAGCGGCCTGGACCGCCGCGACGTGCTGCGCGACCTGCAAGTGGAGCACGCCGTGGGCATCGAGCGTGACGGTCAGCTGCGCGGTTTCGCCCTGCTGCGGCCGTTCGGGCGCGGGCGCTGCATCGGGCCGGTGGTGACGGAAAACATCCATCAGGCCCAGCACCTGATCGGTGTGTTGCTTGCGCAGGTGCCGGACACCTTTGTGCGTATCGACATCCCCGTGGCCTGCGGCCTGAGCGACTGGCTGGAAACGGCGGGCCTGAAGAACATCGACACCGTGGTGCAGATGGCCCGAGGCACCCCGCCCGAGGCCAGTCAGGGCGTGCAACCTTTTGCGCTGATCACCCAGGCGATCGGCTGACTTTTTTACGGAGCATCAACCATGTCATCTCCCGGTATTTTGTTGTTGGCGCGCGCTGATGGCAGCGGTGTTTCCACCTCTTTCAACTCGGCGCCGTTGAGCGCCTTTGATCCCTTTGCCGAAGCGCGACAGGTGGCGTGGCGCGGCGATGACGGGGTGTCGGCCGGGCTTGTGCGGTTCACCGGCGACGCGTTGATCGAGGACTTTCCCTACAGCGAGACGCTGGTGGTGCACGCCGGCCATATGGTGCTGAGCAGCGCGGAGCAGACGCTGGAGTTGGGCGTCGGTGACAGTGCGGTGATTGGCCGTGGCAGTCGCGTGGCGTTGCATGCCAGCACTGGCAGCGAGTGGGCGTTTTGTGCGGTGGATGTGGCGGATACCCCTGCGCGACCCGGTTTGACGCTGTTGCCGGCGCATACGTGGCTGGAGCCGTCTGCGACGCTGGAGCCGCCGATTTTGATCGGGCCTGCGCCGCAGTGTCGGGCGTTGAGTCTGTTCGAGGATGAGGTGACGGCGTTGAAGGTGGGGATCTGGGATTCGACGCCGTATCAGCGCCATGGTCGTGCGCATCGGTTGCATGAGTTGATGCATCTGTTGGAGGGGAGCGTGACGCTGGCCGATGATGAGGGCGGTGAGGTGACGGTTAATCCGGGGGATACGGTGTTTGTGGTGAAGGGGGCGTTTTGTGCGTGGACCAGTACGGTGTATGTGCGCAAGGTCTATGCGGTGAAGTGATTTTTTTTAATCAAGATCAAGATCAAGATCAAGGGCGTCTGCCTGGGGGCAGACTGTTTCGCCTTCGGCGAGTTACTTGGAAAAGCACCCCAAGTAACCAAGGGTGCTTGCTCTCGGTTGGGCCCAACTTCGTCGGGTTCCTTCACTCCGGTCCCGCTCCGTGGACCCGCCGCCATCCGCCATCCATGGCGGGGGGCGGCTCTCGCGGCATCCATGCCGCTCGGCCCACTCCGCGAGACCTGCGTTCAGCCTGCACCAAAGTCGCGATTGGCGGTGTCTGGGCTTTTTGCGCACGAAGATCAAAAGCGCGCTTACGCTTAGTAGGACCGGCTTTAGCCGGGAAGAGGCCAGTCGCAGCGCCGACGTTGTTGCGGTGTAACGCCTGCTTGCCGATCGAACTCGCCGTTCACACCTTCAACGCATCTTCCAGAAACGCCACTAACGCTTGCACCCTCGGGCTGCGCAGTTTGCGGGAGGGTACGAGGAGGTTGACGGGGGCGCTGTCGAAGTTCCAGTCGGCGAGGACGCGGATGAGGTTGCCGCTGGCGATGGCGTCGCTGACGTCCCATTGCGAGCGCAACACCAGGCCCAGGCCTTGTTCGGCCCAGCGGCGGGCGACGCTGCCGTCGTTGGTCAGCAGGGCCGGTTCGACGCGCAGGGTTTTGCGGGCGGGGCCTTTGCGCAGGTGCCAGAGGGTGACGTCTTCGTCGTTCTCGCGGATGCAGATACAGCGGTGGGCGCTAAGTTGGTCAGGCGACGTCGGCTCGCCGTGTTCTTGCAGGTAGGCCGGGCTTGCGCACAGCCAGCGTTCGTTGGGGGACAGTTGCCGCGCGGTCCACAGGCTGTCGTTGAGGTGGCCGATGTGGATCACGGCGTCGCTGTCGTGGCGATCCGGCCAAGGTGTTTCGCGCAGGTCCAGGTGCAGGCACAGCTGCGGATGCAGCCGGATGAAACGCGCCAGCAGCGGCGCCAGTCGCTGTCGTCCGAAACCGAACGGCGCCGCCAGTCGCAGGGTGCCGACCAGTCTTTCGTCCTTTTGCCGGAAGGACTCGGGCAGTGCTTCCAGCTGTTCCAGCAACAGCGCGCTTTCCCGGGAGAAGCGTTCGCCATCGGCCGTCAGGCTCAGGCGGCGGGCGTCGCGGTTGGCCAGGGTCAGGCCCAGTAGGGTCTCCAGTTTGCGCAGGCGCATGGACAGCGCCGGCGGCGAAACATTGAGCGCTCTGGCCGCCGCACTCAGGGATTCGGCACGGCTCAGGGCGACAGCCAAGCGCAGGTCTTCGATGGAGATCATTCACTCTTACTTAATGATTGATGAGACTGGATTGAACCACACCTTAACGACAGCTGAGTAGAGTGCAGCCTGTCCCTCGCCACCCGAGTTCCGTCATGTCTACGCCGATCGCTTCTCTCGACACGCCCGCCGCGCTGGTGGACGTCCCGCGCATGCAGCGCAACATCCAGCGCATGCAGCAGCGCATGAACAGCCTCGGCGTGCGGTTGCGTCCCCACGTCAAGACCAGCAAATGCCTACCGGTGATTCAGGCGCAGATGGCGGCCGGCGCCAGCGGTGTGACGGTCTCGACGCTGAAAGAAGCCGAGCACTGTTTCAACCAGGGCATCAGCGACGTGTTGTATGCGGTCGCCATCGCGCCCGGCAAATTTTCTCAGGCACTGGCGCTGCGGCGGGCCGGCTGCCACCTGAGCGTGCTCACCGACAGCGTTCAGGGCGCCCATGCCATCGTCGCCTTCGCGAAGGAGCACGACGAACGCTTCCCCGTCTGGATTGAGGTCGACTGCGACGGTCATCGGTCCGGCCTCGCTGCCGAAGACCCGGCACTCATCGACGTGGCACGCATCCTCATCGACGGCGGCGTGCAGCTGCGCGGTGTGATGACCCACGCCGGTTCCAGCTACGAACTCGACAACCCCGAAGCCCTGCAAGCCCTCGCCGAACAAGAGCGAGCCCTCTGCGTTCGCGCCGCTCAACGCATTCGTGACGCCGGGATGGCCTGCCCGGACGTCAGCATCGGCTCCACGCCCACTGCCCTCTCGGCCCTGAACCTGGAAGGCGTGACCGAAGTGCGCGCGGGCGTCTATGTGTTTTTCGATCTGGTCATGCACAACATCGGCGTCTGCCAGGCCGACGAGTTGGCCCTGAGCGTGCTGACCACGGTGATCGGCCATCAGCAGGACAAGGGCTGGATCATCACCGACGCCGGCTGGATGGCCATGAGTCGTGATCGCGGCACCCAGCGTCAGCGCCACGATTTCGGTTACGGCCAGGTGTGCACCGAAACGTGCGAGTGGATCGAAGGGGCGTTGGTCACAGGCGCCAATCAGGAACACGGGATCGTTACCTTGGGCGGCGCCGACAGTGCCGACCTCGCCACACGTTTCCCCATCGGCAGCCACCTGCGCATCCTGCCCAACCACGCCTGCGCCACCGGCGCGCAGTTCCCGGATTATCACGCCCTCGACGCCGACGGCGCGGTGCACACCTGGAGTCGTCTGCATGGCTGGTGATCTCGAAATCATTCACACGCCCCACGCAGCGGCGCCGGGCGGGCATTATTCCCAAGCAGTGGCTTACGGCGGCGTGGTGTACGTGTCCGGGCAGTTGCCGGTGCGCGCCAATGGCGAGCACAGCGCCGACCAACCGTTCGAGGTGCAGGCCTCAATTGCCCTCGACAACCTCATGGCGATCCTTGCACAAGCGGGTTTGAGCCCCAGCGATCTGCTGAAAGTCACGGTCTACGTCGTGGGCATTGAACACTGGCCGGCCTTTGACCAACTCTATGGGCGATACCTGGGTGAGCATCGACCCGCCCGCGCCGTGGTGCCGGTCCCGGTCTTGCATCACGGTTACCTGATCGAAATCGAAGCCGTGGCGCGTGACCTGCAACCCCGCGGCCTGCCAGCCCGTAACCTGCAAGAGGAGCCTTCATGAATCCGCAAAAAAGCGATGTGCTGGTGATCGGCGGTGGCGTCATGGGCGCCTCGTCGACGTTTTTCCTGCAGCGGCGCGGTTGCTCGGTGACGCTGCTGGAGCGCGACCAGATCGGTCAGTACGCCAGCGGCGTGAACTTCGGCAACGTCCGCCGCCAAGGGCGTTATCTGGGCCAGCTCGAACTGGCGAACCGGTCGTGGGGATTGTGGAAGCGCCTGCCGGAGTTGATCGACGACGACCTCGAATTCATCCCCAGCGGGCACATGCGCGTGTGTTATCGCGAAGACGAAATCGCCGAGCTGGAGGCCTATGCCGCTGCCCCGGAAGCCGAGCAACTGGACCTAAAAATCTATCGCGGCGCCGAGCTGCACAAGCGGTTCCCCTTCCTTGGCGCAGAGGTGAAAGGCGGCTCCTACGCGCCCCACGACGGTCACGCCAACCCGCGTCTGGCGGCACCCGCCTTTGCCCGCGCGGCTCGTCGGCTTGGCGCACGGATCGAAGAACGCACCGAGGTTGCCGACGTGCAAAAGGTCGGCGGCGTGTTTCACGTCACCACCACTGACGGGCAATTGTTTGTCGCCGAGCAGCTGTTGATCACCGCCGGCGCATGGGCGACCAGGCTGTCTCAACAGTTCGATGAACCCGTGCCCTTGGAGCCCAACGGCCCGCAGATGTCGGTGACCGAGCCGGTGCCCTACGCATTGCCGACGGTGATCGGCGTGTTCACCAAGATCAAGGAAGAGGTGATCTACTTTCGGCAGATCCCGCGCGGCAACATCATCATCGGTGGCGGCGCCCGTTGCGCGCCGGACATGGTCAACCGTCGGGCGTTTTTCAAGCCTGAAAGCCTGCTCAATCAGATGCGCCAGATGAAGCGGCTGGTACCCGGCGCCGAGAAACTCAACATCATCCGCACCTGGAGCGGCATCGAAAGCTACACGCCGGACTCCCTGCCGGTGATGGGCCGCAGCGGCATGGTCGACGGGCTGTTTTACGCCTTCGGTTTCTGCGGCCATGGCTTTCAGCTCGGCCCTGGGGTCGGCGATGTGATGGCCGAACTGATCAGCACCGGCAGCACCAGCACGTCCATCAGCCCCTTCGACATTCGCCGGTTTACTCAGCCATCACTCGTACCGCAATTGGCGACCAGCCTTTTCAGCACAGGAAAACTCATATGAGCGACGCCTACGTTTATCGCATGGCCACAGCGGCCGACATACCCGCCGCCCACGCGCTGTCCGTGCAGTTGAAGTGGCCCCATCGCGAGGCAGACTGGGCGATGGTGCAGCGCACGTCCGAGGGTTTTGTTGCCGAGCATGAGGGGCAATTGGTGGGCGTGGCGTTTGCTTGTCATCAGGGGGCTTATTCTTCCATCGGGCTGGTGATCGTCAGTGATCAGCACCAGAGCAAAGGCATTGGGCGCCGGTTGATGAACCTGTGCCTGGACGCCGCCGCGCCGCGCACGCCGATCCTCAATGCCACTGAATCAGGGGCGCCGCTCTATGTAAGCATGGGTTTCGTCGAATACGCGCGGATTCAGCAGCATCAGGGCGTGCCTCAGACGCCGCCTGTTCCGGCTGCGATGGGGGCTGGGCTTTGTCGCGAAGTGACCGAGGCCGACTACCCGCAGGTGATCGAACTGGCCAACGCTGGCAGCGGGCTGGATCGCACGGCGGTCCTCAATGACCTGCTGCCGATGGCGGAGTGTGTGGTGGGCGTCGAGGTTCACGGGCAACTGAAAGGTTGCGCCCTGCTCCGCCGTTTTGGCCGCGGGCATCTTATCGGGCCGGTGGTTGCGCAGAATCTGGAGCAGGCGCAACAGATGATCACGCACTTGCTGGGCCTGATCCCTGGCGCGTTTGTGCGTTTCGATATTCTGGCTGATTGCGGACTGGTGGATTGGCTGGAAGGTCTGGGGCTGCCATGCGTTGATCGCGCGCCCCGCATGGTGCTGGGCGAACCGCCGCAGTCGCGGGATGGGATTGCCCAGTTTGCGATGGTGACCCAGGCGATTGGGTGAACGTTGCCAGGCGCGGCGCCATTTGTAGGACCGGCTTCAGCCGGGAAAGCGTCAGGCGCCACACCGCAAAATCGATGGCGCTCACACGGGCCTCTTCCCGGCTGAAGCCGGTCCCACTGAAATCAAAAGCGCGTGCACCCCCCAATGATGCAACGCGCTGCCTTTAGTGGGACCGGCTTTAGCCGGGAAAGCGTCGGATGCCACACCGCAAAATTGATGGCGCTCACACGGGCCTCTTCCCGGCTGAAGCCGGTCCCACTGAAATCAAAAGCGCGTGCACACCCCAATCGTGCACACCCCAATGATGCAACGCGCTGCCTTTAGTGGACCGGCTTCAGCCGGGAAGGCGGCAGCGGCAACACCGATGGATTCAGCAGATTCTCCCTTGCAGGCCGCAACAACGGCATCTTTTGCCTGGGCCGGTTTGTTAGCGTATCGAGACGTCAGGACTCGCTGTTCGCAGCACTTATCACCGCTCCAGGGAGCTAGCTGGATGACCTCACACTCTTCACACACCCACGGCCTTGAGCTGCACAGCGCCGGGCAGTTTTACATCAATGGCGAGTGGACTTCACCCGCGGTTCCGGCTCTTCTGCCGGTGATCAATCCCGCCACTGAAGAGGTGGTCGCCGAGGTCGCGCGGGGTTCGGCCGAGGACGTTGATCGGGCCGTCGCAGCAGCGCGCGCGGCGTTCCCCGGATGGTCAGAAACGCCAGTCGCTGAACGCGCATCGATCCTGAGCAACATCCACGCGCTGATCCTCGAGCGTAAAGAGCCGCTGGCCCAGGCCCTGTCGCTGGAAATGGGCGCGGCCATCAGTTTCTCCCGCGCCATGCAGGTACCGCTGGCCGCCGAGCACGTGCGGGTGGCCCGGGATCTGCTGTCCACCTACCGCTTCCAGACCGTCGAAGGCAGCACCGCCATCGAGCGGGAAGCCATCGGCGTCTGCGGCCTGATCACGCCGTGGAATTGGCCGCTCTACCAGATCACCGCCAAAGTCGCGCCGGCCCTCGCCGCCGGTTGCACCGTGGTGTTGAAACCCAGCGAGCTGTCGCCGTTGAGCGCTTTGCTGTTCGCTCAACTGGTCCACGACGCCGGCCTGCCCCCCGGCGTGTTCAATCTGGTCAACGGCAGTGGTCCTGACGTCGGCGCCGCGATCGCCGCACACCCTGACATCGACATGATTTCCATCACCGGCTCGAACCGTGCCGGCGCCCTCGTCGCGCAAGCGGCGGCCGTGACGGTAAAACGCGTGACCCAGGAACTGGGCGGCAAGTCGCCGAACGTCATGCTGCCCGACGCTGACTTCGCCAAGGCCGTGCCGCTGGGGGTGCTGTCGGCCTTCCGCAACGTCGGCCAATCGTGCAGCGCGCCGACCCGGATGATCGTGCCCCGCGCCCGCCTCGCCGAAGTCGAAGCGCTGGCCGCCGACACCGCCAACGCGTTGATCGTCGGTGACCCGCAATCCCCCGACACCCAACTCGGCCCGATTGCCAACGAAGCCCAGTTCAGCCGCGTCCAGGCGATGATCCAGGCTGGCATCAGCGAAGGCGCGAAACTGCTGTGCGGCGGGCCGGGCCGCGTGCCGGGGTTTGAAAAAGGTTATTACACCAAGCCAACGGTGTTCTCCGAAGTGGGCTCGGCGATGCGCATCGCTCAGGAGGAAATCTTCGGCCCGGTGCTGTGCATCCTCGCCTACGACACCATCGACGAAGCCGTGACCATCGCCAACGACACCGTCTACGGTCTGGGCGCCCACGTGCAGGCGCAGGACCTCGAACTGGGCCGCGCCGTCGCCTCGCGCATCCGTGCCGGGCAAGTGCATTTGAACCATCCGGCGTGGAACCCCATGGCCCCTTTCGGCGGCTACAAGCGCTCGGGCAATGGCCGAGAGTACGGAGTTATGGGATTTGAAGAGTATCTGGAGACCAAGGCGATTATCGGCTTCAACGCCTGATCGCCAGCTGGCCGGGATCCTTGGACGTCGCAAATTGTGGGACCGGCTTCAGCCGGGAAGGCGTCATTCGTCACACCGCAAAATGGGTGGCGCACAAACCGGCCTCTTCCCGGCTAAAGCCAGTCCTACGAAGGCGTCGCGTGCAAGACAGCATCCGAAGCCGCTGAAACCAGGAATCAGCGCCCACAAAAAAGGGCTGTCCGCGCAAACGGACAGCCCTTTTCAACAACCGCCCGATTTACGCCAGGCTTTTGCTGACCACTTCATACACGTCCGGCGACAGCGGGCCGGAGGCGAGGATGCGCTCCAGTTCCGCCTTCATCAGCGCTTGCCGCGCGCTGTCGTACTTGCGCCAGCGGGTCAGCGGCGCCAGTTGGCGGGAGGCGATCTGCGGGTTGAATCCGTTCAGCTCGATGACCAGATCGGCCAGGAAGCGATAGCCCGAACCGTCCGCCGCGTGGAAGTTGATCAGGTTCTGCCCGGCAAAGGCACCGATCAGGGCACGCACCTTGTTCGGGTTCTTCATCGTGAACGCCGGGTGCTGCATGAGCGCTTTCACACGCTCCAGCCCGCCCGGCAAGGTGCTGCCGGCCTGTACGCTGAACCACTGATCCATGACCAGTGCGTTGTCCTTGAAGTTTTCCGCGAACACTTCCAGCGCCTTGGCCTTCTCGGCCTCGAACGGCGAGTTCACCAACACGGCCAGGGCGGTCAGGCGCTCGGTCATGTTGTCGGCCGTGTCGAACTGATCGATGGCGGCGGCCAGGACTTCCGGCTTGCCGGTCTGCATCAGGTAAGACAGCGCGATGTTCTGCAACGCACGGCGAGCGAAGTGCTCGGACGCAGCCACATACGGCGTCTGCTTGGACAGCTCGCGGTTGGTCTGATAACGCGTCCACAGTGCGTCGCTCAGTTTGTCGGCCAATTGCTGACGGGCAAACTCCCGCGCGGCGTGGATCGCATCGACGTCCGCCACTTCGCTGATTTCGATCAGATACGCCTCGCCCGGCAGCGACAGCATTTCCGCGACCATGGCCTGATCCAGAGTCTCGTCCGTCAGCACCGTGTGCAGCGCGGTGATCAGACGCTGATCCATGACCAGCGGCTCGCCCTTCTGGTGCTGGGCAATCAAGTCCTGCAGCACTTGAACCGACAGTTGCTGACCGGCGTCCCAGCGGTTGAAACCGTCGCTGTCGTGCTGCATGAGGAACATCAGCTGATCGCGGTTGTACGGGAAGCTCAGTTTCACCGGCGCCGAGAACCCGCGCAGCAGCGAAGGCAGCGGCTGCTCGGCGATGTCGATGAAGGTGAAGGTCTGCTCGGCTTCGGTCACCGAGAGCACGCGGGAGGTGTTCACCGCCGGTGCCTCGCCCTGCAGGCGCAGCGGAAGCTCCTGACCCTGGGCGTCCAACAGACCCATGGCGACCGGAATCACGAACGGCAGCTTCTGATCGCCCGGCTGGCCCGGCGTGGTCGGCGTGCTCTGACGGAAGGTCAGGCTGTAGGTCTTCGCGGCAGCGTCGTAGGACTCGCTGACCGCCAGACGCGGCGTGCCGGCCTGGGAATACCAGCGCTTGAACTGAGTGAAGTCGACACCGTTGGCGTCTTCCATGGCCTTGACGAAGTCGTCGCAGGTCACGGCCTGGCCGTCGTGGCGCTCGAAGAACAGGTCGCTGCCCTTGCGGAATCCTTCCACGCCCAACAGGGTGTGGATCATGCCGACCACTTCCGCGCCCTTTTCGTACACGGTCAAGGTGTAGAAGTTGGAAATCTCGATGAAGCTGTCAGGGCGCACGGCGTGGGCCATGGGGCCGGCGTCTTCGGCAAACTGGTGAGTGCGCAGGTAGGCCACATCCTGGATACGCTTGACCGTGGCCGAGTTCATGTCCGCCGAGAAGCCGGAATCACGGAACACCGTGAAGCCTTCTTTCAGCGACAGCTGGAACCAGTCGCGGCAGGTGACGCGATTGCCGGTCCAGTTGTGGAAGTACTCGTGGGCGACGATCGCTTCGACGCGCTGGTGAGCAGCATCGGTGGCGGTTTCGGCGCGGGCCAGCACGGCGCTGGAGTTGAAGATGTTGAGGCCCTTGTTCTCCATGGCGCCCATGTTGAAGTCGTTGACCGCAACGATCATGAAGATGTCCAGATCGTATTCGCGGCCGTAGACCTCTTCGTCCCAGCGCATGGACTTCTTCAGGCTGTCCATGGCGTGCTGGCATTTGTCGACGTTTTCCGGCTCGACGAAGATGCGCAGCGTGACCTTGCGCTGGCTCATGGTGGTGAAAGTGTCTTCGATGCACCACAAGTCACCGGCCACCAGTGCGAACAGGTAGGCCGGCTTCTTGAACGGGTCCTCCCAGGTTGCCCAGTGACGCTGGGTGTCATCGGAGGGGCCGGCGGCGATCAGGTTGCCGTTGGACAGCAGGATCGGGAAAGCCTGCTTGTTGGCGCTGACCGTCGTGGTGAATTTGCTCATCACGTCCGGGCGGTCGAGGTAATAGGTGATCTTGCGGAAGCCCTCGGCCTCGCACTGGGTGCAGAACATGCCACTGGATTTGTACAGGCCTTCCAGGGCGGTGTTGGTTTCCGGGTGGATCTTCACGGTGGTGTCGAGGGTGAAGGTCTCGGAGGTGGGCTGGACGGTCAGGCTGTCAGGGGTCAGCCGGTAGCCGTTCTGTGCAAGGTCGCCCTCGGACAGGTCGACATCCGCCAGCTTCACCGACAGCAATTCAAGCTGCTGGCCGTCGAGTTCCAGCGGTGGCAAGGCCGCGCCTTGAGCAAGGGCGGCGCGCTCCGGGTTGCGGCGCATCACCAACTGCGCGTGGACCAGGGAATGGTCGTCGAACAATTCGAATGTCAGGTGGGTCTCGTCAATGAGGTACTCAGGCGCCTGATAATCCTTCAGGTAAATCATTTTCGGCTGGTCGGTGCGCATGCGGTTGTCCCTTCTTCTGCTAATACGGGCTACTGATGCACGGCGAGTTGATACGCCGTGTATTTGCGAATATTGATCACGCCGGTGTCGAAGATCAGGTACTGCCCTTTGACGCCCAGCAGGGTGCCTTCGGCGATCGGATCCTTGTCCAGATTGAAGCTGACGATCTTGGTCGGGTAGGCCTCTACCGGGTATCGGATCTCGATGGGCTCGACATCGTTCATCACCTGAATGGCCTGCAGGCCAAAGCGCATCTGCAGCGCGACCAGGCCTTCGGCGCAGGACTCGAACAGTTGCTGACGAATCGCGGCCAGGTCAACCGCCGGCGCGTCGCCCTTGAGCAGCGCGCGCCAGTTGGTGCGGTCGGCCACCTGGCTGCGGAACAGGTCTTCCACAAAGCCGGACTGCTGGCGCGTGGCGCAACGCACAATCGGCAACGCCTGACTGGCGCCCTGATCCAGCCAGCGCGTCGGCAGCTGGGTTGCGCGGGTGATGCCGACTTTGACGCCCGACGAGTTGGCCAGATAGACCACGTGATCGGTCATGCAGAACTGCTCGCCCCACGCCGGATCGCGGCAGGTGCCATGCTCGTGATGGCAGCGTTCGGGGCTCATGATGCACAGGTCGCACTGCGCCAGCTTGAGCATGCACGGGTAGCAATAGCCCTGGCTGTAGCTGGTTTTGGTGCGCTTGCCGCAATGGCTGCAATGAATCGCACCCAGAAACTCAAGGCGCACGGTCTTGCCGATCAGCGGATTGACCGGGATCTGTGAATCACCCAGCCGGAACGCGTATTCCACCCGCGAGGCCTCAAGCCGCGCGGACATTTTGTTGACGGAGCCTCTGCCGATTTCAATCAATGAATGGAGTCCGATTTGAACAGGATATTGGGCACTGGCGCCGACTTCGAGGCGCACTCTTGCGGGCCCATGTAGCCGATGCGCTGGTCCTCGGGCACGTTGCGCACTTCCCAGGCAATCAACGCCTGCAGCGACAGCTCACGTTGCTCCTGGGTCAGCTTGCGGCCGTCGGACCATTTGCCGATTTCCACCGCCAGCTTCAGGCTTTCGTAGACGTCCGGGGTGATGTTTTCGATCATTTCGACAAAAGAGGACATTGGGTTCTCCCAGAATGTAGAGGGCAATTTTAGTGTTTGCGGCGGGCCAGCGCACCGCCCACAAGACCTGTAGCACAACCGATGATCAGTCCGCCGACGTGGGCGCCGTTGGCGATTTCGCCAAACCCGAGCGCACCGACGACGCCGGACAGGCACACCACCAGCCAGATCAACATCATCCCCAACACACCCCGTGGTAAACGATACATGGGGTAGGGGGCGAGCAATTGAAAGATCCAGCAATGGCCGAGCAAGCCATAAAGTACCCCGGACAGGCCGCCGAACAGGCTCGGGCCGCTCCAGAAATACTGGACGTAATTTGAAAACGCGCTGAACGCCAGGGTCAGCCCGAGCAATTGCCAACCGCCCTGGCGCATTTCGATGCGCCGACCCAGTTCCCAGAACCACAGCGCGTTCATCACCAGGTGCAGCAGGCCGAAGTGAATCAGCATCGGCGTGACGACCCGCCACCACTGCCCTGCCCCCAGGGACGTTTCCACCGGCAGGAAGCGGATGTACTCGCCGTTGACGCGGAAGTCGTTGAAGGTCAGCCAGCTCAAGGCCTCGAAGTTGTCGCCGAGCAACGTGACGCCGGCGACGATCAGGCACAGCAGCAAGACCACGCTGGTCACCGGGCTGCTGCGCACTTGCACCAGCGGGCTCGGCCTGCTCACGGCCACGACTTCGCGACCCGGCGGCAACTGCGCGGTCGGGTCGCCTTCGGGGTATTGCTGATACAGCTGGCGGATGTCATCGGCCAGTTGCGGCGCATCGGGCACCCACAGCACTTGCTCGCCGGCCTCTTCGCTGACCCGATGGGGCACGTTGAGGCGCCGTAGCAATTCGACAAAACCGCTCAGGTCGGTTTGAAGCGGCAGGCGTAAGACAGCAACCGGACTCATTGACCTATCTCCGGTCGGGTGACGTCGACCCAGACGAACTTGTCCGGGTCAATTTGGGTTTCCTGATCCAGCCGGTAGGCGACCAGTTTGCCGTAGAGCACGGCGCTGTAATCCAGGCACGCCAGATTGGGGCGGATCGGCGCGGGTATGCCGCTGCGCCAGTAGTGACCGACGAACAACAGCGGCTCATCGGCGCCGTACCGCAGCAGCGCGTTTTTCTCGCTGGGGGACAGCGGCCGACGGGCCACCGGCTCCGGCAGCGCGTCAGGCTGGAACACCACGTCGCCGTAGGTCTGCGGGTCGTCTTCCCAGAATTTGGTGCGGAACGAGGCGCGGGTCAGGCCGTCGCCACCGGTCAGGGTCATGCCGTGGGGCAGGCGCATGTCGGTGCCGCGCAGCAGCCGATCAAACACCGCGCTGGCAAAACTGCCCGGCTCCGCCGAGGCCTGCACGAAGGCCTGATCGATGCGGCCGTCGCCATGAACGCTGCGCAAGGGCTCGATCAGGCTGGCATCCCAACAGGCGTGGACGACACGAAAGCGCTCGGCGTCGATGAACAGCGGCAGCTGGTAAAACCATTTGAGAAAGTCATTCCAGTCACCGGGGTGCTGCTCGAACTGCGCCAGGGTTTCGCCCAACAGGCGGGCATGGCGCGGCGTATGTTCGCGCACCCACTCATGGCCGCTGTCGGGCGGCGCCGGCGTGCTCCAGCCCAGGGCGTTGAATTCATGGTTGCCCATGATGCAGAACGCCTGGCCGGCCTCGACCATGTCACGGACGATGTGCAGCGCTTCGCGGATGCGCGGGCCGCGGTCGATGATGTCGCCGAGAAACACGGCGATGCGTTCAGGGTGGCGCCAGACGCCGGCCTGAAAGCGGTAACCAAGGGTGTCGAGCAAGTGCTCAAGGGTCTGGGCACAACCATGCACGTCACCGATCAGATCGTAGCCACGCGCGGGATCGAGCATCAGTCGCTCCCGCCGCCAAGCCGACTGCCCCAACCGAGTTTGGTCCGGCAGACTTCGTAGTAGTTGTGGTCGAGGGGGTGAATGAGGCGCAGCTTCTGCGGCTTCTTTTTCACGGTCACGGTGTCACCCGGCGCGCAGGTGAAGTGGTTCTGGCCATCGCAGGAAACCTGTGGGTAGATCGTCATGTCCTTTGAGACAACGATTTTCAGCTCACTGTTTCCATCGACGACAATCGGCCTGCCGGACAGCGTGTGCGGGTACATCGGCACGATGACGATAGCGTCGAGCTTGGGGTGCATGATCGGGCCGCCCGCCGACAGCGCGTAGGCCGTGGAGCCGGTGGGCGTGGCGACGATCAGGCCGTCGGCCTTCTGGCTGCAGACGAACTGGCCGTCGATGTAAATTTCGAACTCGATCATCCGCGTGGATTTGCCGGGGTGCAGCACCACGTCGTTAAGGGCGTCGCCCTGGCCGATCGCTTCGCCATGGCGGCGCACTTCGGCCTGCAGCAGGAAACGGTTTTCCACCAGATAGTGGCCGTCGAGCACTTCGGCGACTTTGACTTCCAGCTCATCGGGGCGAATGTCGGTCAGGAAGCCCAGGCTGCCACGGTTGATGCCCAGCACCGGCACGTTGTGCTTGGCCAGCGCACGGGCAGCGCCGAGCAGACTGCCATCGCCGCCGACGACGATGACCATGTCGCAGACTTCGCCGAGCATCTTGCGCGAAGAGGTCTGCAAACCATGCCCCGGCAGGACCTCGGCAATGGCGTCTTCGAGGATCACATGCAGGTGCCGGGATATCAGGAATTTCTTGAGTCGGCGAACGGTCTCCACCACCTGGGTACTGCCCAGGCGACCAATGATGCCGATATTTCGAAATTGCTCCATGGGGCTCCCGCAGGCTTGATGCGTGTAAAGAACGCGATTATGGGCGAAGGGGTCGGGGGCGGCAAATGGGCTCTCTGCGCGCAACCTTCGAGCAGCGCCGTTCCAAGGGTACGAAATGTACGGGTTGCTTCCGAAGGCGACGGTGGAGCGGTGGCCCCAAGCGCCCATCACCCGCTATTCTGCCTGGATGAATAACCCTTTCCCGTCCCTGAGCGCCCTGCCCCGTCAGCTGCGTACGCCCACCGTGCGTGACCTGGCGTGGGTGATCCTGTCGCCGCCTCTGCTGGCGGAAACCCGGTGGCCCCAGCGTCACCCGCTCAGCGGCAGTGACTGGGTGCAGCAGCCCGAGGCGCTTGAAGTTTTTTTAACGCAGCTGGACCAGGACGACAGCGCACTCAGCGACTGGCTGGCGAGAAGCTCGACGCGCCGGCTCGGGCTGTATTACGAGCGGCTGTGGCAATTCGCAATCCAGCACGCGCCAGACGTCGAGCTGCTCGCGGCGAATCTGCCGATCCAGGGCGAAGGGCGCACGCTGGGCGAGCTGGACCTGCTGCTGCGGGATAAAGACGGCGTTCACCACGTCGAGCTGGCGATCAAGCTCTACCTTGGTCGGGAAGACCAGGACGGCGAAGATCCGGCGCACTGGCTGGGTCCCGGCTCCGTCGACCGGCTGGATGTGAAGCTCGCCCACCTTAATGAGCATCAACTGCCCATGTCAGGGCGCCCGGAAAGCACAGCCGTTCTCGCCGCGCGAGGTGTGGAGACCTTCAGCGCTTCGCTCTGGTTGGGGGGTTATCTGTTTTATCCGTGGTCCCTTTATCTCGGGCATAGGACCGACGCCCCGCCACAAGGGGCACACCCTGAGCATCTGCGCGGCACGTGGTTGCATCAGAAGGACTGGCCGGACTACGCAGAAAACAGCCTGGACGGTCGCTGGCAATTGCTGCCGCGTCCGGCCTGGCTGGCACCGGCGCGCTGCGACGAGGCATGGACACCCCGTGAGTTTCAGGACTGGCTGGACGCCCTCGACCCGCTGTCGCCGGCGCAACTGCTGGTGCGCCTGATTCGCCATGCCGACGGCCACTGGGAAGAGGCCGAGCGGCTGTTTCTGGTGTCGGACCTGTGGCCGAACGTGCCGGACCCGCGCCGCGTTACAGGCTCAGTCGCAGCACCAGCGCCGCGAGGGTAATCAACAGCACCGGCACGGTCAGCACGATGCCGACGCGGAAGTAATAGCCCCAGCCGATGGTCACGCCCTTCTTTGCCAGCACATGCAGCCACAACAGCGTCGCCAGACTGCCGATCGGGGTAATTTTCGGGCCCAGGTCGCTGCCGATGACGTTGGCGTAAATCATCGCTTCCTGCAGCACGCCGTGGGCGTGGCTGGCATCAATGGACAACAGGCCAATCAGCACCGTCGGCAGGTTGTTCATCACCGACGACAGCAGCGCCGTCAGCACGCCCGTGCCCATCGCCGCGCCCCACAAACCGTGTTCGGCAAAGCGATCGAGCCAGGTCGCGAGGTAATCGGTCAGGCCCTGATTGCGCAGGCCGTACACCACCAAGTACATGCCCAGGGAGAAAATCACGATCTGCCACGGCGCGTCTTTCAATACCTTGCGCGTCGAGATGCGGTGGCCCTTGGCGGCAATGCCCAACAGGATCGCTGCGCACACGGCGGAGATGGCGCTGATGGGAATCCCCAGCGGTTCCAGGGCAAAACAGCCCACCAGCAGAATCCCCAACACCCACCAGCCGGTCTTGAAGGTCGCGCGGTCCTTGATGGCCGAAGACGGTTCGGCCAGTTGCGAGGCGTCGAAGGTTTTCGGGGTATCGCGGCGGAAGAACAGCATCAGCACTGCCAGCGTGGCGGCGACGCTGACCAGATTCACCGGCACCATCACCGAGGCGTAGCGGTTGAAACCGATGCCGAAATAGTCGGCGGACACGATATTGACCAGGTTGGAGACCACCAGCGGCAGGCTCGCGGTGTCGGCGATGAACCCCGCCGCCATGACGAAGGCCAGGGTGGTCGCCGGCGAAAAGCGTAGCGCCAGCAGCATCGACATGACGATGGGCGTGAGGATCAACGCCGCGCCGTCATTGGCGAACAGCGCCGACACCAGCGCGCCGAGCAGCACGATAAACGCGAACAGCCGCCGGCCCTTGCCGTTGCCCCAGCGCGCCACGTGCAGCGCGGCCCAGTTGAAAAACCCGGCCTCGTCGAGCAGCAGGCTGATAATGATCAGCGCAATGAACGTCCCGGTGGCGTTCCAGATGATGTGCCAGACCTGAGGGATGTCACTCAGGTGCACCACCCCGAAAATCAGGGCGAGCACTGCGCCAAAGGTTGCACTCCAGCCGACACCAAGGCCTTTGGGTTGCCAGATCACCAGGGTGATGGTGACCAGAAAAATCGCGACGGCTATCAACATCTTTTTGAAGTTCTCGGAAGCAGGATGGCGAGGATGCCCAACAGCGGCAGGTAGGAGCACAGCGTGTAGACATAAACGATGCCGTGAAGATCCGCGAGGTGCCCCAATAATGCAGCGCCGATACCGCCGAAGCCGAACATCAGGCCGAAGAAGATGCCGGCGATCATACCGACGTTGCCCGGCACCAGCTCCTGGGCGTAGACCACGATGGCCGAAAACGCCGAGGCCAGGATGAAACCGATGATCACGCTGAGCACGCTGGTCCAGAACAGGTCGGCGTAGGGCAACGCGATGGTGAACGGCGCCACGCCCAGAATCGAGAACCAGATCACCGCCTTGCGGCCGATGCGATCACCGATCGGCCCGCCGAAGAACGTGCCCGCCGCCACCGCCGCCAGAAACATGAACAAGTGCAGTTGCGAGCTGGCGACCGACAGCTGGAATTTGTCGATCAGGAAGAAGGTGAAGTAGCTGGTGAAGCTGGCCATGTAGAAGTACTTGGAGAACACCAGCATTGCCAGCACCACCAGCGCGCTGGTGACCCGCCGTTTCGACAGCCCGTGGGTCGCCGCCTGGCCGGCCTTGATCTTGAACAGCGCCAGGTGCGCCTTGTACCAGCGGCTGATCGCGTACAGCAGGCCTACGGAAAACAGCGCCACCAGCCCGAACCAGGCGATGTGGCCCTGGCCGAACGGGATGATGATCGCCGCCGCCAGCAGCGGCCCGATAGCCGATCCACTGTTGCCGCCCACCTGAAAGGTCGATTGCGCCAGGCCAAAGCGCCCGCCTGAGGCCAGCCGGGCGATGCGCGAGGCTTCGGGGTGAAAAGTCGACGAGCCGATGCCGATCAACCCTGCGGCGAGCAAGATCAGCGGGAAGCTGCCGACGGTCGCGAGCAGCATCACGCCGCCCAGAATGCACAACGAGCCAACCGGCAGCACCAATGGGTTGGGATGACGGTCGGTGAAATAGCCGACCCAGGGCTGAAGCAACGACGCCGTGACCTGAAACGTCAGGGTGATCAGCCCAACCTGGGTGAAACTCAGGCCGTACGAGGCCTTCAGCATCGGGTAGATCGAAGGCAGGATCGACTGGATCAGGTCATTGAGCAGGTGCGCCAGTGCCACCGCACCGATGATGCGCATGACCAAGGGGCTTGATTGCGCTGATTGCGGGGCGGGAACGGGTTGGGTATCGGTCGCGGGCACGGTTGCAGGGCGAGTAACGGCCATCGGGTCCATCCATCGAACGTTGACGCGCCGTCGGACTCGTTACAGAACATGTCAGCGGCACAAGGGGTCGCCAATGTGCCATTTTTTGGGGCGCGGCTGCCATGTTTTGTTGCTGATTTGTGAGTGGGATAGCGTGTTGCAGTTGTTCTGGCACCCCGTTATCGTCTGGCAGGCGCAACCCTTGTGGGAGTGAGCTTGCTCACGAAGACGGCCTGCAATCCGCCGAAACTCCAGCAGATATTCCGACATCTACGCGAGCATAGAGCACCGCCCCCAGTCAAACCACCGTCTGCAATCTGCCCCGCGCCGTCAGCGAACCCTCGACCTCATGCAGCGACACTTTGGATGTCTCCGGCAGGGCCAGCCCGCCCGCCAGCGCCAGCAGCGCGATCACGATCAGGTAAAACGCCGGCGCCAGGTTGCTGCCCGTCGCGCCGATCAACCAGGTCGCCATCAACGGGGCCGTTCCGCCGAAGATTGTGTACGCCATGTTGTAGGTGATCGCCGAAGCGGTGTAGCGGGTGCGTGTCGGAAAGGTCTCCGACAACAGCGCCGCCGTGACCACTCCGCACAGGACCGCGCCAATCGCCAGCAACATCACGCCGACGATCGACGCCACGAACGAACCGGAACTGGCCATCAAAAACGACGGATACACCACCACGATCAGCAGGACGCAGGTGCTAAGCACTGTCTTGCGGCGCCCGACCTTGTCGGAAAATGCCCCGGCCACCGGACAGATGGCGGCGGCGAACAGCAAGGCAATCAACGACACCAGCAGCGCCGTCGCACGGCTCAGCCCGCCCGCCACCTGCAAGTAGGTCGCGAAATAGGTGGTGAACATGTAGAACGACAGCGCCGTCAGCGACACGAACGCGCCGAGGCAGCAAATCGCCGCGCCGTGGTTGCGCAGGGTTTCCTTGAGGGGCGAATGAGCGACAGCATGCTCCTGCTTGACCGCCTGAAACGCCGGGGTTTCGTCCAGTTTCCAGCGCAGGTACAGCCCGACCAGCCCCAACGGCGCTGCGATCAGAAACGGCAGCCGCCAGCCCCAACTGCCCATGGCTTCGGCGCTCAGCGAGGCTTCCAGCGCGTAGGCAATGATCGCCGCCGCCGCGAACGCCGAAAAAGTCGATACCGGCACGAAGCTGCCGTACCACGCCCGCTGCGTGCGTGGCGCGTGCTCCATCAAGTAAGCGCACGCCCCCGCGTACTCGCCGCCGGCAGAAAAGCCCTGGGCGCAGCGAATGAGGGTGAGCAAGACGGGCGCCGTCACGCCGATTGCCGCGTAGGTCGGCAACAGACCGATGATCGTCGTCGCCCCGGCCATCAACAGGATGGTGAACGCCAGCGTGCGTTTGCGGCCGATACGGTCGCCCAGCATGCCGAAGAACACCCCGCCCAGCGGCCGAAACGCGAAGGCCACGGCGAACACTGCGAAGGTTTTCAATAACGCCGCGCTGGCATCGCCGCTGGGGAAGAACTGCTGGGCGATGGTCGTGGCCAGAAAGCCGTACACCGCGAAGTCGAACCATTCGACGAAATTGCCGATGGCGGCGGCAACGATGACTTTTCTCAGAGTGGCAGGGTCAACCTGCTCAAGGACGGGAGTGGTCATGCATACCTCGGCGCACGTGGGAAAGATCCGATTATCGACACAGCGCCCTGCCCGCCCGACTCCAGAAATGCCGCCGACGTACTCAGGACCGACCTGTCGGGAGGTGTGGGCCGCAGGATTCGTGCCAGTACGCGAATGCGTGCCTGGGCGTCAGCGATGTGCTAGTTCAGGATCGAAAGTTCGTTTGCCCTGTAATCCCCCCGTGTGCAGGAAAATCAGCCGCGTGCCCTTGGCGACTCGGCCCGAGATCACTTCGTCGTGCAGCGCCAGCAAAGCCTTGCCGGTGTACAGCGGCTCGAGGGGTATTCCGGATTCGGCTTCGTGGCGCGCGATGAAATCGAGCAACGCGGGGTCGGTCTTGGCGAAGCCGCCACGGCTGGCGTCGAGCAACCGGTAACCCTGAGGTTTACAGCTCGCAGCCAACGTGGCGTTAAGCGCCTTCTGATCACGTTCTGGCAAGGTCGCCGGTTTCGACAACGACACCGCCCCTGTAGGAATGAGTTTGCTCACGAAGGCTGAAAGAATGTCCTCCACATTGCCCTCAACCCCATGACCATCGGGCACCGCCATCGCGCCGATCACCTCATGCTGCCCCGCCTCCGCCAGCACCAGTCCAGCCAATGTGGTGCCAGTCCCGCACGCCAGCCACCAGCAGTCGTAATCTTCCCATCCCAAAAGGCCGAGCTGGCTGCGCGCCTGTTCGACGATTTCAACGCAGCCCACTGCCCCGTCGAGCCCGCTGCCGCCTTCAGGCACCGGATAAAGATGCGGATAACGCTCGCGCCACGGCACCCAGAAATCCGCCTCATGCCGCGCGCGATATCCGGCGTAACCCAGCCAGTGCAGCTCCATGCCGAATGCCTGCAGATCCAGCACCGTCGGCGTCTCGACCGCATGCCCGCGCAACAACCCGACCGTGGCAAAACCAAAGCGCTTACCCGCCGCCGCCAGCGCATGCAGGTGATTGGAATGCGCGCCGCCCAGGCTGATAACGCCCTGTGCGCCGGCCTGTTCAGCCGCCACCAGATGGTGCTTGAGCTTGAACCATTTATTGCCGCTGATCAGCGGATCGACAAGGTCCAGCCGCAGGATCGCCGCCTCCACGCCGGCTGCCTGGAGCCAGTCGAAACGGAGGAGTTGCAGCGGTGCACAAGGAAGTGGTGATGAAGGAGCAAACATGAAATCGGTCGGGCAATGAACGGTGCGCGAGTCTAGCACTCGTCAGGCTGGAGTCTCGGTTTGGGGGGCCGTGTTGGGGGATTCCCCAACCGTCAGCCCCCCAAACCCTTACAACCCCGCCGCCAACCGCGACCCCTGATCAATCGCCCGCTTGGCATCCAGTTCAGTCGCGACATCCGCCCCGCCAATCAGATGCACGCTCTGCCCCGCCGCCTTTAGCCCGTCATACAGTTCACGCAGCGGATCCTGCCCGGCGCAGATCACCACGTTGTCCACCGGCAATAGTTTCTCCTCGCCCTCTGCCCCAATCCGAATGTGCAGACCCGCATCGTCAATCTTCAAATATTCCACGCTGTTGAGCATCTGCACCTGTTTGTTCTTAAGCCCCGTGCGATGAATCCAGCCGGTGGTTTTGCCCAGGCCATCGCCAACTTTCGTGGCCTTGCGCTGCAGCAGGTACACCTGACGCGCCGGTGCATGGGGATGGGGCTTGATCCCGGCCACGCCACCCCGCGCTTGCAGTTGGGTATCGATGCCCCACTCATCCCAGAACGCATCGCGATCCAGGCTGGTGTAGACGCCCTGATGGACGAGGAATTCCGACACGTCGAAGCCGATGCCGCCCGCGCCAATCACGGCGACGGACTTGCCCACCGGCTTGCGGCCGAGGATCACGTCGAGGTAGCTCAGCACCTTGGGGTTGTCGACGCCGGGGATGGCGGGCGTTCGTGGCGCGATGCCGGTGGCCAGAATCACTTCGTCATAGCCTTTGCCGAGCAGGTCATCAGCCGTGACCCGGGTGTTCAGGCGCAGGTCGACGCCGGTGGTTTGCAGCTTGCGGCCGAAGTAGCGCAGGGTCTCGAAGAACTCTTCCTTCCCCGGAATGCGCTTGGCGATGTTGAACTGCCCGCCGATTTCGCTGGCCGAGTCGAACAACGTTACTTCATGCCCGCGCTGGGCCGCGACGGTTGCGGCAGCGAGGCCCGCAGGACCGGCGCCGATCACGGCGATTTTGCGGACCTGAGTGACCGGCAGGTAATTGAGCTCGGTTTCATGGCAAGCGCGTGGGTTGACCAGGCAGCTGGTGAGTTTGCCGCCGAAGGTGTGGTCGAGACACGCCTGGTTGCAGCCGATACAGGTATTGATCTCGTCGCTGCGACCCGCCGCGGCCTTGTTGACGAATTCGGGGTCGGCGAGAAACGGGCGCGCCATGGAGACCATGTCGGCGTCACCTTCGGCCAGCACCTGCTCGGCAATTTCCGGGGTATTGATGCGGTTGGTGGTGATCAGCGGGATCGACACCGAGCCGCGCATTTTCGCCGTTACTTTAGCGAACGCAGCGCGCGGCACCTTGGTGGCGATGGTCGGAATCCGCGCTTCGTGCCAGCCAATGCCGGTGTTGATCAGCGTGGCCCCCGAACGCTCGATGGCCTGGGCCAGTTGCACCACTTCTTCCCAGCTACTGCCGCCCTCGATGAGGTCGAGCATCGACAGTCGATAAATGATGATGAAATTCGGGCCGACGGCTTCACGCACGCGCCGCACGATCTCTACCGGCAGGCGCATGCGGTTGTCGTAGCTGCCGCCCCAACGGTCGGTGCGATGGTTGGTGTGGGCGACGAGAAACTGGTTAATGAAATAGCCTTCGGAGCCCATGATTTCGACGCCGTCGTACTCGGCGGTCTGCGCCAGGGTCGCGCAGGTGACGAAATCCTGAATCTGCTTCTCGATGCCCTCTTCGTCGAGCTCTTTGGGTGTGAAGGGGTTGATCGGCGCCTGGATCGCGCTCGGTGCCACTTGCTTGGGGCTGTAGGCGTAGCGCCCGGCGTGAAGGATCTGCATGCAAATCTTGCCGCCAGCCTCATGCACGGCTTTAGTGACGACACGATGGTTGGCGGCTTCTTCCGGCGTCGACAGCTTGGCCGCCCCCGAATACACCCCGCCTTCAGCGTTCGGTGCGATACCGCCGGTAACCATCAGGCCGACCCCGCCCCGTGCGCGCTCGGCGAAATACACCGCCATGCGCTCGAACCCGCCCGGCTTCTCTTCAAGCCCGGTGTGCATCGAGCCCATCAGGGTGCGGTTGCGCAGCGTGGTGAAACCCAGGTCCAGGGGAGCGAGCAAATGCGGGTAGTGGGGGGCGGCCATAAAAACTCCATCGAGCATCATCACGGGGCGCGAGCGCTCTGTGGCGCTCGTCGAATCAGTCAGGGCCTTGGATGAGCGCCTTGTACATGGCGCTAACAGTAAACAGCAGCCCGATCATGCTCAATGACTGAAAGTAACAATTCAATGATCTAGCGGTGCACCTCATCGTTCATCGGGCCAGCCTCCAGATTCGGCCTTCGGCGCCGATAGCCCCACAACGACCTTGCCGCACCGCCTCGATGGCTGAGCAATGTCCTTTTTCTCAATACCTCGGCAGGACGATCAATGAGCTGGATCAATGATGCAAAAATTTCGACCAAGTTGATCACAGCCTTTACGCTGTGCGCATTCATTACCCTGGGCGTGGGCGTACTCGGAAGCCGTGGTGTTTCTGACCTGTCGGACAGCCTGAAGCTGGTGTTCAGCAACAACCTGGTGTCCGTCGCAAAAACCGGCCAGGCCAAAACCAACGCCGTAGGGCAAAGCCGCGATCTGTATCGGTTATATACGGCGACGGCCGCCGGCATGCCCCAGGGCGTGAAGGACGAAGTGATTGCATCGATGAACGCCAACCAGCAGCAAAGCGAGAAAGCGTTCGCCGAATACCGCAAGACCCCGCTGGCCGACGATGAGCGCGCGGCGGGCGACCAGATGGAAAAAGACTGGCCGGCCTACCAGGCACTGGTCCAGAAATACGTCGGCCTCATGAAAGCCGGCGACCTTGATAACGGCCGTGCCTTGTTGTTTGGCGATCTGCAGGCGGCGTTCCGCGTGGTGCTCGATGAATTGACCGTTATGGTTGAGTCCAATAACCGGCAGATCGGCGAAGGCGCCGAGGATGCCGCCCGCATGGAGTCCTCCGCCAAGACCTCGCTGTACATCGGCATCGCTATTGCCTTTCTGGCGGCGATCTTGCTGGGTATGTTCATCAGTCGCCTGATCAGCCGTCCTCTCGCCTATGCGGTCACGAGCGCGCGGAGCATTGCCGGCGGTGATCTGACTCAACAGATTGTCAGCACCGGCCGTGATGAAGCCGGGCAATTGTTGACGGCGCTGGGCGAGATGCAGGGCAGCCTGAAAAGCACCATTCAGCAGATTGCCGATGCGTCCAGTCAACTGGCCTCTGCCGCAGAAGAGCTGACCGCCGTCAGCGATAACGGCAGCCGAGGGTTGGTCCGCCAGAACGACGAGATCCAGCAGGCCGCGACCGCCGTCACGGAAATGACTTCCGCTGTGGAAGAAGTGGCGCGCAACGCCGTGTCGACTTCCGACGCGTCTAGGACCACCAGCAAACAGGCCAGCGAGGGCCGCGACCAGGCCCGTGGCGCCGTCGAAGCCATCAACAGCGCGACCACCGAAATCGCCACCTCGACCAACATGGTCCGCGACCTCGCCGTGCAGGTCCGGGACATCGGCAAGGTGCTGGACGTGATTCGCGGCATCGCCGAACAGACCAACCTGCTGGCCTTGAACGCCGCCATCGAAGCCGCCCGTGCCGGTGAGCAGGGCCGGGGCTTTGCCGTGGTCGCCGACGAAGTCCGGGCCTTGGCCGCGCGCACCCAGGCCTCGACCGGTGAAATCGAAGGCATGATCAACAGCGTCCAGGCCAGCGCCGACCAGGCGGTCGGGGCGATGGGAAAAAGCCAGTCGCTGGTGACCGACACCCAGGCGCTGGCCCAGGCAACGGGTCGCGCGCTGGAGCAGATCGCCGACGGCATCGCCCAGATCAACGAACGCAACATGGTCATCGCCACCGCATCCGAGGAGCAGGCGAATGTCGCGCGCGAGGTGGACCGTAACCTGGTGAACATCCAGGATCTGTCTACCCAGACAGCGGCCGGTGCGCACCAGACCAATGCGTCGACTCAGGACCTTTCCCGCCTGGCGGTTTCGTTCAACACGCTGGTCAGCCGCTTCCGCCTGTAAACGCGCTGCCCGTGATGCCTGCAAATCGCCGGCATCACGGTTGATTCATACAGCGCAGGCGGCCGCCGACGCCGCCTCGCTTCAATGCCTTCGCCGAATGGCCGCCCTGGTCGTTGGCAAACCTTCTCCAAATCGCCGTTTTGCCGTAGCCTTCCGGCAACGTCATGGCGCCCCGTGCGCCTTCTTCAGAGGCAGCTCTCCTTTCTTCATGCGCAAAGTTCTCGGCTCACTTACCGCAGCAGTGCTGGTGATGCTTCTCGTCAGCTACGGGCTGTGGACGGGCAAGCGTCATGTCGGGCACTACCTGACGGACCTGCGCATCCAGTTGGTGATCAACGACGGGCAACCCGGGGAACGCGGCAACCTGCTGGGCATTCAGCCCGAGCTGTTCCCTTCCGATTATTCGAGCGTCAAGCGCCTGCACCGCAAGCTGGCGTCCTATCTGGTGCAGGCTCGCGACCATGGGCTGCTCAACGATAAAACCATCGTGGTGCTGCCCGAGCACATCGGCACCTGGTTGTTGGCGGTGGACGAAAAAACCCAGTTCTATCAGGCCACCACTCTCGAAGAAGCCATGAACTGGCTGGCGTTCAGCAACCCGCTGCTGTTCATCGACGCGGTGATTCACGCGCGGGGCAGCAGCCGCTTCGAGGATGCGCGTTTGCGCATGAAGGCGCACAGCATGGCGCAGGACTATCAAACCGTGTTCGGCGGGCTGGCGAAGGAATTCGGGGTAACGCTGGTGGCGGGCTCGATCGTGCTGCCCAGCCCGCAGGTGGAAAACGGTGAACTGCGCATCGGCCGTGGCGCGCTCTACAACAGCAGCCTGGTGTTCGGCCCCGACGGCCTGCCCTTGGGGCAACCCCAGCGTCAGTTGTTTCCGGGCTGGAATCAGCGGGGATACATCCGACCCGGCAAGGACGCGCCGCTCAACGTAATCGACACCCCCGCCGGGCGACTGGCGACGCTGATCGGCAGTGACAGCTGGTACCCCGACAACTACGCGCGCCTCAATGCCAGCGGCGTCGAGCTGATTGCGGTCCCGGCCTACGTCGCCGGCACGGACGGCTGGTCGCAACCCTGGCGCAGCGACAAGCACGACGCGCTGGCGGCCCATCTGAACCTGGGCGCCAAGCCGATCACCCAGGGCGAAGCCTGGCGTCGATTGGCCCTGACACCGGCCAGCACGGCGAAGGCCGGCGTCAGCGTGTTCATGCGCGGCCAGTTCTGGGACCAGGGCAGCGCCGGCCACAGTTTCGCCAGCCGCGACGGGCAGAGCATCGCCGAGCAATCCATCAGCGCCGCCCCGAAAGGCGTCCGCACCGGTCATGGCGCGCGCCTGATCAATCTGTGGTTGTAACCGATGACCTCCCCTCGCGTGCGTCTGGGCGATCTGTCCGTGGGTTTCGTCCACAGCCTCGCCGATGCTGTTCGCGGCGAAGGCAAGAACCCGCAACCGCTGCTTCAGCAATACGGCCTGGATGCCGCGCGACTGGGTGAGGCCGGCGCCCGGCTGTCGATCCCGCGCTACATGCGCCTGGGCCATGGGGCCATCGAACTCACCGGCGTGCCTGCCCTGGGCCTGCGGATGGGCCAATCCAGTCGCTTGAGCCACGCCGGGCTCGCCGGCATCACCGCTGCCCAAGCGCCAACGGTGCGGGAAGCGGCGCGGACGCTGATTCGCTTTGAAGCGCTGTACGGCTCGAATTATCGCGGCCAGTCGAGCCTGTACGAAGACAGCGCCGGTGCCTGGCTGCGTTTTTACTCGATCAGTCCGTACAACGACTACAACCGCTTCGTGGTGGATTCGATTCTCAGCGGCTGGCTGCATCAGCTGTCGACCCTGAGCGGGACGAAGCTTGTCGCCGAACGTCTGGAGATCGAATTCGACGCCCCCGCCTACGCCGCGGAATACGCCACGCTCTGCGAGCAGCCCGTGAGTTTCGCAGCGGGCGTCAACCAGTTGCGCCTCAACCAGCATCAGCTTGGCCTGCGCAACCCCGACCACGTGCCGAGTACCTGGCGGCATCTGCTGCAGGTGTGTGAACGGGAACTGGAACAGCTCACCCGCACTCGCAGCCTGCGCGAGCGCATCACCCAATTGCTGGGGCCGTTGTTGAATGGGGGGCGGGAGCCGGATCTTGAAGAAGTGGCCGCGCGACTGAAGCTGCCCACCTGGACGCTGCGCCGCAAGCTGGCGGACGAAGGCACACAGTTTCGCGCGATCCTCAATGACACCCGGCGCGACCTCGCCATGACCTACATTCGGGACACCGAACTGGCCTTTGGCGAAATCGCTTACTTGTTGGGATTTGCGTCGGCCGAAGCCTTTCAGCGGGCCTTCAAACGCTGGACCGAACAGACGCCCGGTGCGTTTCGTCGTAGCCAGCGCCAGTCGCTCTGACTGGCAGGCGTGGGCTTTCTTACAACTCAGTGGCGTCTTCGGCAGGTTCCAGCGGGTCCATCTCGTACGCCTGGTATTCCAGCAGTTCTTCCTGGTACTCGTCCATTATTGCGCCCTCGTGGCGGGTTCTTGTGATCGATGGTGCTTTTGTGTCGCTGAGTCATTCAGCAGCAGATTCACTGACTACGCGCCCAACCCTAAAGTGCCCTCATGAACAAAAAATGAAGTCCCGTTGAACACTAGACGCGCCCGGATAAACGGCAAGTGCCAAATGATCTCCAAGCCTTCTTTGGGCTCGCCCTCCGTTTTTTTCGGCCTGCCAGTTTTTTAGCGATGACGGGGTTAGCCCCCTTGACGACCTCGCCGTGTTCGCAATAGTCTCGACGCCATGAACGCACCCCAGCATTTCTTCGTCCAGATAATTATTACCGCCATTCCAGTCATGGCGGGTTAGCCGACGTTTGCACCCAACCCGCCCTAGAGGCGGGTTTTTTATCTCTGTCTCCCGGGCCAAAAACCACATCAGGAGCCAGACATGATCATTCGCCCTTCCCTCGCTTTCTTCGCCGCCAACCTGATCATCGCAAGCCTTTCCACGAGGCCCACACGATGAATCAGATGCCAGCCCAGCCGCTCGTTCAGGGCGACTTGCTCAATCACTACGTCAAAAAGATCCTGACCTCCCGCGTGTATGACGTTGCCGTGGAAACCCCTCTGCACGCCGCCCGCCAGCTGTCTGCGCGCCTGGGCAATAACGTGCTGCTCAAGCGCGAAGACTTGCAGCCGGTGTACTCCTTCAAGATTCGCGGCGCGTACAACAAGCTGGCGCAGTTGAGTCCGGAAGAACTGGCGCGGGGCGTGGTGACGGCGTCTGCGGGCAATCACGCCCAAGGCTTGGCGCTGGCAGCAAAGACCCTAGGCGTGTCCGCCACCATCGTCATGCCCAAGACCACCCCCGAGATCAAGGTCGAAGGCGTGCGCTCTCGGGGCGGAAAAGTCGTACTGCACGGTGACTCGTTTCCCGAAGCGCTGGCGTATTCGCTGAAGCTGGTTGAGGAACACGGCTACGTCTATGTTCACCCGTATGACGATCCCGACACCATTGCCGGGCAAGGCACCGTGGCGATGGAAATCCTGCGTCAGCATCAGGGGCCGTTGGATGCGATCTTCGTCCCGGTCGGTGGCGGCGGGCTGATTGCCGGCATCGCGGCGTACGTGAAATACCTGCGCCCGGAAATCAAGGTGATCGGCGTCGAACCGGACGATTCCAACTGCCTGCAACAGGCCATGGCCTACGGCGAGCGCGTGGTGCTTCAGCAGGTCGGGTTGTTCGCCGATGGCGTGGCGGTGGCGCAGATCGGGCAGTACACCTTCGAGATCTGCAAGGATTACGTCGACGAAGTGATCACGGTCAGCACCGATGAAATCTGCGCGGCGATCAAGGACATCTACGACGACACCCGCTCGATCACCGAGCCCGCCGGCGCCCTGGGAGTGGCCGGGATCAAGAAGTACACCGAACAGTACGAAGTCACCGGGCAGACCTTCGTTGCCATCGATTCCGGAGCCAACGTCAACTTCGACCGCCTGCGCCATGTGGCCGAGCGCGCTGAGCTGGGCGAAGGCCGCGAGGCGATCATTGCCGTTACCATTCCGGAACAGCCGGGCAGCTTCAAGGCGTTCTGCGCAGCAATCGGCAAGCGGCAGATCACTGAATTCAACTACCGCTACCACACTGACCGCGAGGCACACATCTTTGTCGGCGTGCAGACCCACCCCGACACCGACCCGCGCAAAGCCCTGATCGCGAGCCTGACGGAGCAGGGTTTCCCGGTGCTCGACCTGACCGACAACGAACTGGCCAAACTGCACCTGCGGCACATGGTCGGCGGGCATTCGGAGAGGGTCAGCGATGAGGTGGTGCTGCGCTTTGAATTCCCGGAGCGGCCGGGCGCGTTGTTCAACTTCCTGAACAAGCTGGGCGGGAAATGGAATATTTCGATGTTCCACTACCGCAATCACGGCGCCGCGGATGGCCGAGTGGTGGCGGGGTTAGTGGTGCCGGAGGATGAACGGCATCTGGTGCCCCAGGCCCTGGCGGAGATTGGGTATCCGTATTGGGATGAAACCAAGAACCCGGCGTATAAGCTGTTTTTGGGGTGATGCGGCTACGAACGACACCGAAGATCTGCAGGCCCAGCGCACCCTTGCTCGCGAAGACTTCAGTACAGCCACTAAACCTCCAGTGGCTGAAATGACCACTTCGTGAGCAAGGTGGAGCGCCACCCCAGTCACTCCCACAGGTTTTGAGTTTGCTGCATGTGCGGTGTCAGCACGCGGCACCTCACCTGGGAAGTAGCAGCGCAGCTCACTGCGCCGGCGTTGACTCAACCGCTGGCGCAGCGCTCGGCTCGGTGGTCGTTGCCGGCGCAGGCGTTGTGGCAGGCGCGGCCTCCGCAGGCGTCGCTGTTTCGGCCTTCAACGGCTCCGGTTCGGCAGGCGCAGGCATTGGCTCGCTGCTCTGTTCGGCAGCGGGCGCAGGCTGAGTCGCAGGGGTTGCCAACGGCGCTGGCACAACTGGCGTCGTTGCAGCTGGGGCGGCAGCGGCAGGTGCAGCCGCCGGCTTCTGCTCGGTCAACGCCGCCGGTTTGCCCGGCACCGGCTCAGGCATGCCCAGGTCGGTCTTTGGCTTCTCTTCAATGTGCGCGGCTTTCTTCACTTCAGGCGGCAGGAAGTTTTCCACCAGCCCGAAGAAACGATCATAAAACTTGGACGATGCCACGGTTTCACTGGCGACCTTGACCATCGAGTCGTCGGTCGAGCCAATCGGCATAGACACCGAGCCCAGCACCCCTACCCCCAGGCTCGCCGAGTTGTTGACCTTCTTCAACGCATAGCGATCCTGCAGTGCGTTGGCGAACATGGTGGTCTTGTTGTCGGCACTGCCGTCCGGCGCACACACAACGTTGAAGCTGATCTCCATGTGGGTTTCGCCGGTCTGCTGGAAGCTTTTATGGCCGCTGATCACTTTGGGATCGCTGCTGGTGATGATGTAGCCCTGGCTCAGCAGTGCCCGCCGGGCCGCTTCGCAGGTGGCGGCATCCGACACCGGGTAGTTGCGGGAGAACGTCCCGGCATCGTCGAAATTCTCATGCTCATAGACCGTCGGTTTTTTCGACGAGCAGCCTGCGGCAGCCAGCAGGGTAATGACCCAGCATGCGGTACGAAAGCTCAGTAATTTAGGCATCAAACATCCTGGGGCAATTGGTCGACTGAAAGTGGACCGGAGAAAACGCCGGTAAGTCTGCAACAAGCCTGCCATGGGATCAACGCAGAGTTTGCAACCGTGTGGATACATCGAAAGGGTAACTGTGCACGGGGCCTGCACCCGTGGGCCTGTCCGGGAAGCGCAGGGTGCGCTGATCAGACCGCAAGAGGGTCGGAAAAATCGGCACGCCGGGCCTGGCATCGATCAGTCGACTGCCTCAGGCCCGGCATGCTCTGGGCTTCAGACCTCGCCGTGCACCAATTTCACGCCGAGGAATTCCAGCGCACGCCAGTAGCCGGGGTAAGTTTTGCCGACGCATTCCGGATCCTGAATCCGCACGCCTGCCACCTTCAAGCCGGCCAGCGCGAAACACATGGCAATGCGGTGGTCGGAGTGCGTGTTGATCAAGGCGTCGCTGCTGGTCCCCGCCAGACTCGGATCAGACGCAACGAGTAAGTCATCCCCTTCTACCGAGGCCAGTCCGGGGCGGACCTGATTCAGGCCATCGTGCAGCGCCTGAACGCGATCGCATTCCTTGACTCGCAGGTTAGCCAGATCGACGAAGCGCACCGGCGTCTCGTTGAAAGCTGCCAGCACCGCCAGTGTAGGAATCGCGTCCTGCATCTGTGAGCCATTGATGACCGCAGGCATCTTCGGAAACTGCACGATCACTTCCATGGCCTTGGCGTCTGGCTGAGTGAACGCCTCCCCCGCCACGCCCAGGTCGATCTTGCCGCCGGTCAATGCCTCGGCAGCCCACAAATAAGTCGCGGCCGATGCGTCGGGCTCAATCTGGTAATCGCAGGCGGTGTAACCCGTCGGCGCAACGCGCCACAACGCATCATCCAGCACCTCGACCTCGGCCCCGAACGCACGCATGCAGGCGATGGTCAGGTCGATGTAGCCACGGGCGCCGATCTCCTTGCCGGTCAGCGCCACTTCAATCGGCGCATCGCCACAGGCCGCCACCATCAACAGGGCGGAAACGTACTGACTCGACAGGCCGCCGTCGATTTCAAAGCGAGTGGCGGTGATCGAACCGGTCCCGTGCACCACCACCGGCGGACAACCGGTGGCGCTTTCCGCGTTCAAGCCGCCTTTGCGCAGTGCCTCCAGCAACGGGCCGATCGGGCGCTTCTGCATGTAGTGATCGCCGTCCAGCGTAACGCTGCCATTCACCGTGCACACGGCCGCTGTCAGGAATCGTACCGCGGTCCCGGCATTGCCGAGGAACAGCGCGTCTTGCGGCGCCTCAAGATGCCCGCTGCTGGTGACGACGAAGCTGGTGTCGTCTGGCTCGTCGATGGTCACGCCCATCTGCCGCAGGGCGTTGGACATGTGACGGGTATCGTCGCTTTTCAGTGCACCGCGCAAATGGCTGGTGCCCTTGGCGAGGGCTGCCAGGAGCAGCGCGCGGTTGGTGATGGACTTCGAGCCGGGCGGCGACACATGGCCCGTCAGCGGTACGCCCGGCGGGATGACAGTGATGGTTTGGTTCATGCCCATGGTCCAGCTCTCCAAATTCGAAATCAGGCACCGCACAGCGCCGCGTTTACAGCCGGCGATGATGGCATTTATCGCCGGGCTGTGCAGCATCCAGCGCGACAGGCGATGCTTTCGCCAAATCGCAGGCACAAAAAAAGCGATCCAGGGATCGCTTTCTCTGTTGCTTCAAGGCGTTCAAGGACCGCGAAGCTATGTATGGCGCAGCGGACGGGACTCGAACCCGCGACCCCCGGCGTGACAGGCCGGTATTCTAACCGACTGAACTACCGCTGCTTGTCGCACAGATTTGCATCTGCTTAACGCTGTTGAAACCGACCCTTGGGCCTGCTTCGTAAAACACTGACCGAAAACCTTGGTTTTCAATCTCAAACCGGGAAACCCCAATTCGGAAAATGTGGCGCAGCGGACGGGACTCGAACCCGCGACCCCCGGCGTGACAGGCCGGTATTCTAACCGACTGAACTACCGCTGCGCATTGCGTGGACTTTCGTCCTGCTGAATCTCAGTATCCTTCAGCGTCTGATGCTGCTGTGAAACACTCAACGATGGTGGGTGATGACGGGATCGAACCGCCGACCCTCTGCTTGTAAGGCAGATGCTCTCCCGGCTGAGCTAATCACCCTTGCTTCGCTGAGGCCGCGAAATTTACGCAGGTGACGAACCTAAGTCAATAGCCCGCTTGAAGTTTTTTTAAAAAGAGCGATTTTTAGCAGCAAGCACGAAGCTGCACATCAGGAACAAAAAAGCGAGCCCCGAGGCTCGCTTTCTTGTTCAGGCACCTGCTTACAACGCAGCCAGACCCCGCGCGAGATCCGCCTGCAGGTCAGCGACGTCTTCCAGCCCTACCGCAACGCGGATCAGGCTGTCACGAATACCGGCGGCTTCACGTTCCTGCGGCGACAGCCGACCGTGGGACGTGGTGCTCGGGTGGGTGATGGTGGTCTTGGTGTCGCCCAGGTTGGCGGTGATCGAGATCAACCGCGTGGCATCGATGAAGCGCCACGCGCCATCCTTGCCACCCTTCACTTCAAAGCTCACCACCGCGCCGAACGCCTTCTGCTGACGTTTGGCCAACGCGTGCTGCGGGTGGCTCTCGAGACCGGAGTAATGCACCTTCTCGATGCCCTCCTGCTGTTCGAGCCACTGCGCCAGTTCAAGGGCGCTCTGGCAATGGGCACTCATGCGGATGTTCAGGGTTTCGAGCCCCTTGAGGAACAGCCAGGCGTTGAACGGGCTCAGGCTCGGGCCCGCGGTGCGCAGAAAACCGACGACTTCTTTCATCAGTTCGCTGCGACCGACCACCACGCCACCCATGGCGCGGCCTTGACCGTCGATGAACTTGGTCGCCGAGTGCACGACCACGTCCGCCCCCATGCGCAGCGGCTGCTGCAGGGCCGGGGTGCAGAAGCAGTTATCGACCACCAGCAGCGTGCCCTTGGCGTGGGCGATTTCCGCCAGCCCGCTGATGTCGACCAGCTCCGCCAACGGGTTGGAAGGCGATTCGACAAACAGCATCTTGGTATTCGGTTTGATCGCCGCGTCCCAGCCGGACAATTCGGCGAGGGGGACGTAATCGACCTCGACCCCGAAGCGCTTGAAGTACTTTTCAAACAGGCTGATGGTCGACCCGAACACGCTTTTCGACACCAGCACATGGTCGCCGGCGCTGCAGAAGCTCATTACCGTAGCGAGAATGGCGGACATACCGGTGGACGTCGCCACCGCCTGCTCGCCGCCTTCCAGCGCGGCCATGCGCTCTTCGAACGAAGCCACGGTCGGGTTGGTGTAGCGCGAATAGACGTTGCCGGGAATCTCTCCGGCGAAGGTCGCGGCCGCCTCGGCTGCCGTGCGGAACACGTAGCTGGACGTGAAAAACAGTGGATCGCTGTGTTCGCGTTCCGGCGTGCGGTGCTGACCGGCACGAACCGCGAGGGTGTCGAAACCGACGCCCTCGAGATCGCTGTCCAGTCGACCGGCATCCCATTCCTGAGTCATGCCGCCTGCTCCTTGTCTGGATTAGTTGTTGTACAGATCGATGATCGCGCTCACCGCCTGAGTCTTGACCTTGGAGGCGTCATTGCGCGCCTGCTCGATCTTGTTCAGGTAGTGCTCGTCGATGTCACCGGTCACGTACTTGCCGTCGAAGACCGAACAGTCGAAATTGTCGATCTTGATCTTTTTGCTGCCGCTCACCGCCTCGATCAGGTCATTCAAGTCCTGATAGACCAGCCAGTCGGCACCGATGAGGTCGGCCACGTCCTGGGTGGAACGGTTGTGAGCGATCAGCTCGTGGGCACTCGGCATGTCGATGCCGTAGACGTTGGGGAAGCGCACGGCCGGGGCCGCGGAACAGAAATAGACGTTCTTGGCGCCGGCTTCACGGGCCATCTGGATGATCTGCTTGCACGTGGTGCCGCGCACGATGGAGTCGTCCACCAGCATCACGTTCTTGCCACGAAATTCCAGCTCGATCGCATTGAGCTTCTGGCGCACGGATTTTTTCCGCGCGGCCTGGCCCGGCATGATGAAGGTGCGGCCGATGTAGCGGTTCTTGACGAAGCCTTCGCGGAATTTCACGCCCAGGTGGTTCGCCAGTTCCAGCGCCGCCGTACGGCTGGTGTCCGGAATCGGGATGACCACGTCGATGTCGTGATCAGGACGCTCGCGCAGGATCTTGTCGGCCAGCTTCTCGCCCATGCGCAGACGCGCCTTGTAGACCGAGATGCCGTCGATGATCGAGTCCGGGCGCGCCAGATAGACGTGTTCGAAGATGCACGGGGCGTATTTCGGGTTGGTGGCGCACTGACGGGTATGCAGCTTGCCGTCTTCGGTGATGTACACCGCTTCACCCGGGGCCAGGTCGCGGATCAGGGTGAAACCGAGCACGTCCAGCGAGACGCTCTCGGAGGCGATCATGTACTCGACGCCTTCGTCGGTGTGACGCTGACCAAAGACGATCGGGCGGATGGCGTCCGGGTCGCGGAAGCCGACGATGCCGTAACCGGTGATCATCGCCACGACCGCATAACCGCCACGGCAACGCTTATGCACGTCGGTGACGGCCGCGAAGATGTCTTCCTCAGTTGGCTGCAACTTGCCGCGCACGGCCAGCTCGTGGGCGAACACGTTGAGCAGGACTTCAGAGTCGGAGTTGGTGTTGACGTGGCGCAGGTCGGATTCGTAAATCTCCTTGGCCAACTGCTCGACGTTGGTCAGGTTGCCGTTGTGCGCCAGGGTGATGCCGTAAGGCGAGTTGACGTAGAACGGCTGGGCTTCGGCTGACGTGGAGCTGCCTGCCGTTGGATAACGTACGTGACCAATGCCCATGTGCCCGACCAGACGCTGCATATGGCGTTGGTGGAACACGTCCCGAACCAGACCGTTGTCCTTGCGCAGAAACAACCGGCCGTCATGGCTGGTCACGATACCGGCAGCGTCCTGGCCGCGGTGCTGGAGGACGGTGAGCGCGTCATAAAGCGCCTGATTGACGTTCGACTTGCCGACGATACCGACGATGCCACACATGCGACACAACCCCTACTTAGTGGAACTGGATTTACCGAACACTTCCGGCGGCGTTGTAGGCGGCAGGAGGTGATCCTTGAACGGGATGTCAACAGGTACGCTGACTCCGCTGGCTAGCCACTTGCTGGACATCCCGAGAATCAGGTTTTTCGACCAGTCAGCGACCATGACAAATTGCGGGAGCAGCCTGGACTGCTGCCACCATTGATCCTGTTGCACCGGGCCCAGGCTCAACAGCCCGACCGCGACGACAACCAGCAAGGCTCCGCGCGCCGCGCCGAAGACCATGCCCAGAAAACGATCGGTCCCGGACAGCCCGGTGACGCGAATCAGTTCTCCAATCAGAAAGTTGACCATGGCGCCGACCAGCAGTGTGGCGACGAAAAGAATGGTGCAGCCCGCAATCACGCGCGCCGAAGGTGCTTCGATGTAGTTGACCAGATACTGGGCCAGCGATCCGCCAAACATCCAGGCGACGGCACCTGCGATGATCCACGTCAGCAAGGACAGTGCTTCTTTGACGAAGCCGCGCTTGAGACTGATCAAAGCGGAGATGGCGACAATTGCAATGATCGCCCAGTCAACCGGAGTAAATGACACGTCGCAGCCTACAGACTGATAAGGCGGCGGATTTTAGCAGAGCACTCGCCTGCCGGTAAGCAGCGATTGCGGATGAAGGCCAATTAAGGCGAACTATTGGACTTTGTTCGAGGTCGGGGCGGGTTGAACCCTAAGTCGAGGGTGTCAGATCCGGCCCCTTCCCTGGTGGGACCGGCTTTAGCCGGGAAGGCGGCATTTGCCACACCGCGAAATCGAGGGTGGCTGATCCGGCCTCTTCCCGGCTAAAGCCGGTCCTACTGGGGGAAGGCGTCAGTCGAGTTACCTACGCTCCGGCTGGAAGCGCACGACGATGCCTTTGATTTTCTGCTGCTTTTCCAGCGTGTCACGCAGACGATCGGCTTCGGCGCGCTCGATCACCGGGCCCACGAAGACACGGTTCACGCCATCGGAGGTGCGGATGTAGGCGTTGTAGCCCTGAGTGCGCAGGGTCTTCTGCAGATTGTCGGCGTTGGCGCGGTTGGACAGGCTCGCCAGTTGCACCGACCACGTGACCGACAGACCATTTGCATCGACTCGGCTGGTGTCAGCCGCCGATGCGACGGGTGCTGGCGCTTGAGCGGGTGCAGGTGTCGGCGCCGGAGCAGGTTTCGCGGGCGCGGTCTGAACGGCCTTAGGCGCAGCAGCCACAGGCTTGGAAGGCGCTGGCGCAATGGGCATTGCCGGCGGCTGCTGACTGGTGCGCTGCTGAACGGGCTGAGCAGTATGGGTGGACTGAGCAGGCTGGGTCAGTTCGTCATCGGTCGGCACGGGCTCCTGCGGCAATGGCTGCTGTTCAGGCACGCTGACCGGCTCGACCTTGATCGGCGAGGTGGCCGGCGCTTGCGGAGCGGCAGGCGCATCGACCTGCACACGGCGGGCTTCGTCCTGACGCGAAAACAGCATCGGCAGAAAAATCACCGCGATGGCAATCAGCACCAACGCTCCCACCATGCGCTGTTTGTACGCTTTATCCAGCAAAGCCATGTGTCACTTCCTCCGTGACGCGCCAGCAAGCCATTCCAGGGCCTCGGCTACGCAGTAAAAAGACCCGAACAGAACAATCTCGTCGTCGGCTGTCGCGTGGGCGCACTGGGCTTCAAGCGCCAGCGCGATACTCGGGTGAGACGTCACGCGAGCGCCAAGGTTCTGCAACGCCTGTTCGATCTCTTGTGCCGGACGACTGCGCGGCGTTGGCAGCGGCGCCACGGCCCAGCTGCTGAACGTTTCGATCAACTCCGCCAGAACGCCTTGCAGGTCCTTGTCATTGAGCAGACCGAACACCGCCAGCCGCTTGCCTGCCACCGGTCGCTGATTCAGGCGCTGGGCGAGAAACGTTGCCGCATGGGGGTTATGGCCGACATCCAGCAGAAGGCTCAGCGATTTGCCCTGCCAGTCGATGCTGCGACGATCAAGGCGACCAGTGACGCGCGTGTTGACGAGCGCATCGCGAAGGGTCGCCTCATCCCACGGCAAATCCAGCAGCAGGTAGGCCTGCAGCGCCAGGGCCGCGTTCTGCATGGGCAGGTCGAGTAACGGCAGCGAATGCAGTTCGACTTTCCGGCCGTTTGCGTCGGTGCCCGACCAGTCCCAACCCGTCGCGTTGATCTGCACCTCGAAATCGCGACCGCGCAGCGACAGCGGGCAATTCAGTGACCGCGCCTTGTCGAGCAATGGCTGCGGTGGATCGAGATCGCCGCACAGCGCGGGCTTTCCTTCACGGAATATCCCGGCCTTCTCGAAGGCCACGCTCTCACGGGTATTGCCTAGAAACTCCGCGTGATCGACACCAATGCTGGTGACCAGCGCCATGTCGGCGTCGATCAGGTTGACCGTATCGAGCCGCCCGCCGAGACCGACTTCCAGCACGACGGCGTCCAGCCCGGCGTGCTCGAACAGCCAGAAGGCTGCCAGCGTGCCCATCTCGAAGTAAGTCAGGGAGACGTCGCCACGGCCACGCTCGACCACCTCGAACGCCGCGCACAGCTCGGCGTCAGTCGCCTCAACGCCCTGCACCTGGACACGCTCGTTGTAGCGCAGCAGGTGCGGCGAACTGTAAACGCCGACCTTCAGGCCCTGTGCCTGCAACAAAGAAGCAACGAATGCGCAGGTCGAGCCCTTGCCGTTGGTGCCGGTGACGGTGATCACTTTCGGCGCCGGCCGGGTCAGGCCCATCTGCGTGGCCACCTGCTGCGAACGTTCCAGCCCCATGTCGATGGCCGAGGGGTGCAGTTGTTCCAGGTAACTGAGCCAGTCGCTCAAAGAGCGTGCGGTCATAGGTTGGCCGGAGCAGGCGGCACAACGATCGGCTCAAGTTTCGGCGCCACGAATTTCGGCGTCGGCAGCCCCATCATCTGCGCCAGGACGTTACCCAGACGCTGACGCAGTTCCTGACGGTGGATGATCATGTCGATCGCGCCATGGTCGAGCAGGAATTCGCTGCGCTGGAAGCCTTCCGGCAGCTTCTCGCGCACGGTCTGCTCGATCACGCGAGGGCCGGCGAAGCCGATCAGGGCCTTGGGCTCGGCGACAATGATGTCGCCCAGCATCGCCAGACTGGCAGAAACACCGCCGTAGACCGGGTCGGTCAGCACGGAAATAAACGGCAGGCCTTCTTCACGAAGACGCGCCAGCACGGCCGAGGTCTTGGCCATCTGCATCAGAGAGATCAGCGCTTCCTGCATGCGCGCACCGCCGGAGGCCGCAAAGCAGATCATCGGGCAACGGTTTTCCAGCGCGTAGTTGGCGGCTTGTACGAAGCGCTCACCCACGACCGCACCCATCGAGCCGCCCATGAAGGAGAACTCGAATGCGCTGCACACCACCGGCATGCCCAACAGGGTGCCGCTCATGGAAATCAGCGCGTCCTTTTCACCGGTCTGCTTCTGCGCGGCGACCAGGCGATCCTTGTACTTCTTGCCGTCGCGGAATTTCAGACGGTCCACCGGCTCCAGATCAACGCCGATCTCCTGACGGCCTTCGGCGTCCAGGAAGATATTCAGACGGGCACGGGCGCCGATGCGCATGTGGTGGTTGCACTTCGGGCAGACGTCCAGGGTCTTTTCCAGCTCCGGGCGATACAGCACCGCTTCGCAGGACGGGCACTTGTGCCACAGACCTTCGGGCACCGAGCTCTTCTTGACCTCGGAACGCATGATCGAAGGGATCAGTTTGTCTACCAACCAGTTGCTCATGCTTTCTTTCTCCAGTACCGATGGCTCGAACGCGATGGCAATCGGTGCCATGCGCATGCCCTTAAACCAATGTCATGTACGGTGCCGCCAAATGTCGTACAGCGATCGGCGCGAGGCCTGACCTGCCAGAACAACATTCACCAACACCACTCTCAACTTCCATCACGAGACGCAAGACGTCTTCGCTCAATCAATTCGGCCACGCGCATCAGCGGATGGCAGGCTAGTGGACGGCGACCGTTGGTCCGCCGTCACATCCCGGCCAATGTTGCCGGGCAAATGCCCTAAGCCCCGTGTACAGCACTCATGAATGCACGGATCTTGTCGTGGTCCTTCAGTCCTTTGGACTTCTCCACCCCGCCGCTCACATCAACCGCGTAGGGCTGCACCTGCGCGATGGCCTGGGAAACGTTGGCCGAGGTCAGGCCACCGGCGAGAATCACCGGTTTGCTCAAATGTTTTGGAATCAGCGCCCAATCGAAGGTTTCACCCGTCCCGCCCGGAATGCCCGCGACATAAGCGTCGAGCAGGATGCCGCAGGCGTTGGCGTAGGCATCGCAACTGGCCGCGATGTCGTCGCCGGCCTGAACGCGCAGGGCCTTGATGTACGGACGGTTGTATCCCTCGCACTGCTCAGGGGTTTCATCGCCGTGAAACTGAATGAGGTCGAGGGGAACGACGTCGAGCAACGCTTTCAAGTCAGCGCGCTCGGCATTGACGAACAGGCCGACGGTGCTGACGAAGGGCGGCAGCGCGGCAACGATAGCCTGGGCCTGCTCCACCGTCACGAAGCGCGGGCTCTTGGGATAAAACACCAGCCCGATGGCGTCAGCTCCCGCGTCAACGGCGGCCAACGCATCTTCTATGCAGGTAATCCCGCAGATCTTGCTGCGAACGGCTGACATGTAGTGGAGACCTCAAGCCTTGCGAAAGTCCCGGATGGTAGCAAATGCAGTCACCTGCGTCAGCCGTCCAGTTCCGAGAAGCCAGTGAGAAAATGCGGGCCGATGTAGCGATCCGGTAATGGGAACTCGTCGCGGTATTCCACCTGAACCAGGTACAGGCCGAAAGGATGAGCCGTCACCCCGCCAGTTCTTCGCACTCGGCTTTCGAGCACTTCCTTCGCCCACTCGATCGGCCGCTCCCCTGCCCCGATGGTCATCAGGACGCCGGCAATGTTGCGCACCATGTGGTGCAGGAAGGCATTGGCCCGGACATCGATGACGATCATCTTGCCGTGGCGGGTGACGCGCAGATGGTGAAGCTGCTTGATCGGCGACTTGGCCTGGCATTGCCCGGCACGGAACGCACTGAAGTCGTGGGTACCGACCAGATACTCGGCGGCCAGCGCCATGCGTTCGGCATCGAGCGGGCGGTGGTTCCAGGTGATTTCCTGGCCCAGGTGCGCCGGGCGGATCTGATCGTTGTAGATCACATAACGATAGCGACGGGCGATGGCTTTGAAACGCGCGTGAAAATGCGCGGGCATGACCTTGGCCCAGGTCACGCTGATGTCGTGGGGAAGATTGATATTGGCGCCCATGGTCCAGGCTTTCATGCTGCGCTCGGCCTGGGTATCGAAGTGCACCACCTGACCGCACGCATGCACGCCCGCATCGGTGCGCCCGGCACACATCAGTGACACCGGCGAATCGGCCACTTTCGACAGGGCATTTTCCAGCGTTTCCTGGACGGTCAGCACGCCGGTCAACTGGCGCTGCCAGCCGCTGTAGCGCGAGCCTTTGTATTCCACGCCCAGGGCGATTCTGGAAAAACCTTCGGCGGCCAGTTCGGCTGCCGCTGTTTCTGCCTCGGTGTCTGTAGTTGCCAAGAGCTTAAAGCCTGTCGATGTGCGCAAGGGCGGCCATTATACGGATCGAAAAGAAAGACGCCATCGGCAGCGGCCAACGGTTAACCCGGAGGCGAGGGACAAGCCGAAATGCCCGACCCGGAAACGCAAACGACCGCCGAAGCGGTCGTTTATTACAGCGGTGAATCCGCTCAGACAAGGCGCGACAGCATGTCCCGTGCTTCGGTCTTCTGGCCGTCGTCACCTTCCGCCACAACCTCATCGAGGATGTCGCGCGCGCCGTCGGCGTCGCCCATCTCGATGTAGGCCCGGGCGAGGTCCAGCTTGGTCGCGGCTTCGTCGGTGCCGGACAAGAAGTCGAATTCCGGTTCGTCGTCCGCCAGCAGAGCATCGTCCTCGGTGAAATGAGGCGATGCTTCCACCGGCTTGTCCAGCGCCGTGTCGAACGGCTTGGCAATCGGTGGCTGCTCAAGGCTCTGGGAAAGACGGTCCAGCTCGGCATTGACGTCGTCGATCTCGGAGGCGAACGCCTCGGACGCCTGCTCGGTTTCCATCTCGTCAGCCAGTGAGAGGTCGAAATCGGCAGGCAACTCGATGTCGTCTTCCAGCCCAGGCTTGGTGGCGCCCAACGATGCAGGCTGTTCGAACGGCGGCAGATCACGCAGATCGTCTTCCATTCCCAGCAAGTAATCGTCTTCGGCCTTCAACGCCGGCTGATCTTCTGCCAGATCCAGATCGAAATCGTCCAGATCGGCCGGTTTGGCAGCAACGGATGTCGCCTGCTGCTCGCGCAGGATCGCGTCGAAATCCAGATCATCGGCAGCCGACCCGGCAAACGGCGCGTCCAGGTCCAGATCGTCGAGGGCAGCGTTGTCCTGCGCAGCGGCGCGGTGTGGCGCAGCAGCAGGGGATTCGCTGTCCAGGTCATCCAGGCTCAGGTCAAAGGCGTTGTCGAACTCTTCGTCCAGCGGCACTTCGGTGACCGTTTCGGCAGCCGGAGCAGGCTGCGCGGCGACTTCAGGCTCATCATGGAGCAGCTCTTCAACGTACTTTGCGTCCATTTCCGCTGCCAAAGCCGCCGCTGCTGCCACCCCTGCGGCCGCCGCAGCCGCAGCGGCCATGGACGGATAGCGGGATTTCAGCTCTTCGACTTCAGCGTGGTTCTTTCCCGTGGCGATCAGTTGCCGCTCCTGCGCGACAAACCCGGATTTGTTGTCCTGCTCGGCATAGACTTCCATCAGCTTGAGGCGCAGATCACTGCGCTGCGGCTCGTGCTTGATGGCGTCTTCGAGAACGGCGACCGCCTGATTGGTGCGGCCATATGCAATGTGGATTTCAGCCTGAACGAGCGCGTCAGCCGGATGTTCGCGGACCGGCTCGGCGACGGTCGGCGCCGGCGGCGTCTTTGCGTGGGGCGCCGGCGCCTCCAGGCCTTCGAAGCTGCTGGCAGGCATGTCCATGTCGGACGCGAAGTCAGACTCTTCGGCCAAGGCACGTGCCATCTGACGATGCCGTTCGGCTTCGATCAGCGCGTTGCGGCGGCGGGCCAGCAGCAACAGAAGCAGCAGCAACAGCAACAACGCGCCGCCGCCGATCAACCCCATCAGCATCGGGCTGGCGAGGATCTTCTCGAGGGCGCTGCGGTTGTCTTCATCGACCACCGGTTCTGTCGGCACAATCAGCGCTTGATCGGGCGTGGCGCTGGTAACTGCCGCCCCGTCCACTGGCAATGCGTCTTCCGGGGCGATTTCGTCGGGGGCCTTGCCGGCGACATCAGGCGCCGCCGCGTTCGGCACGACCTGGGCCTGCATCGCCGGGTTGGCGGCGTTGTTCGGATTGGTGACGCTGTTGGGGCTGACCGCGGGATTGGCAGGATTGGCGGCATCAATGGGCGGCGGAACCGCTGCGCCCGACGCCTGCATCTTCGCCAACTGGTCATTCTTCAGTTGAATCAGGCGCTGCAGTTTGTCGACCTGGCTTTGCAGGTCGGTCATGCGGCTCTTTAGCTCGGCATTGTCCCGACGCGTGGTATCCAGGCTTTCCTGGGTGGTCGCCAGCTGGTTGCTGATATCGGCATTGTCACCGGCTTTGCCTTTCGCGCCCGCCTTGTTGGCAGAGACGAGGCTGAGGTTGTCCTTGGCGTCAATCTGCGACGGCGCAGCGCCAGCCCGGTCGCGACGGGTCGCATCAACCTGACGCGCACCGCTCGGCAGGCGTCGGCCTTCGCGCCAGGCGCGATTCTGCTCGGCCACTTCGGCCACCGCGCGGGGCTGCGCGAGCGCTGTTGATTCCTGCGGCGACGGCAGACGCAACACCTGACCTTTTTTCAGGCGGTTGATGTTGCCGGCAATAAAGGCATCAGGGTTCAGCGCCTGAATCGCCAGCATGGTCTGCTGTACAGTCCCGCCATTTTTCACGCGCTCGGCAATTTCCCAGAGCGTGTCGTTATTGGCGGTGGTGTATTGAGTGAATTTGGGTTCCGGCGCCGGCGCTGGAGCGGGCGTTGGAGGCGCAGCGGCCGGTGTTTCGGCGGCGGGAGCCGGAGCAGGCGCGGCGCTCGGTGCCGTCGAAGGCAGTTGAGCGGCGGCCGCAGCGGCTTGCGGCGAGAATTTCGGCGGGTCCAGCAACAGGCTGTACTCGCGCAGCGCACGGCCATTGGGCCAGAGCACTTGAACCAGGAACTTCACGTAGGGATCGCGGATGGGTTTGGTGGAGGTGATGCGCAACACGCTCTTGCCACCGGGATTGACAACCGGAGTAAAGGTCAGGTCATCCAGGATCGCCACCCGGCCGACGCCGGCCTGAGCAAACTCCGCAGAAGTCGCCAGACTCGGCACTACCTGGGAGGCATTGAGGTCCTGCACTTCCGTCAGCTCGATTTCGGCCAACAGCGGCTGATTCAGGGTCGACTTCACGGTCAGACCGCCGAGGCCGAGCGCTTGGGCCATTCCCGATGACAGCGCCGAAGCCGCAGCGATTGCTAAAACGAGTTTACGAACCTGAACCATAGCCCATCCCTTGTTTGAAATTTCCCCGGCAATCGCGAAGATAATGCCTGCTCGGGTGTAGGGCGTATCGACACGCCGCAGCTAGAATGATTCTTCGAGTTGTGGGCAAGTATCTTTTACGCAACATCTTTTATCAACAACTCAGCCACCTGCACAGCGTTCAACGCGGCGCCCTTGCGCACATTATCCAGCGTGACCCAGAAATTCAGTTCACAAGCGTCGTCGACGCCCCCGCGCAAACGTCCTACATAGACAGCATCCTGTCCTACCGCGTCGCCCACCGGCGTCGGGTAATCGCCGGCCTCAACCAGCTCGATGCCCTCAGCCGTTTCCAACGCCGCATTGACCGCGTTGATGTCAACCGCCTCGCGGGTCTGCACCGACACGCTCAGGCTGTCGCCGAAGAACACCGGCACCTGGATGCAACTCACGCCGACCTTGATTAAAGGCAGCGAGAGCAACTCGCGCAACTCACTGACCAAACGTTTTTCAAGTGGCACATGACCTTCGGCGTCAGGCTTGCCCACCTGGGCCAGCACGGTGAACGCCATCTGCCGGTCAAACACCTTGGGTTCGAGGGGGCGAACGTTGAGCAGCTCGGCGGTTTGCCGGGCCAGTTCGGTGACCCCTTCGCGGCCCATGCTCGACACCGCCAGGCACGCCGTCACGGTGATCCGCTCGATGTTCAGCAGTGCGCGCAACGGCGCCAGCACCAGCGCGAGGGCGGCGGTGCTGGAACTTGGGCAGGCCACCTGCTGCGGTGTGGCCAGATCAGCCAAACGGGCGCCGTTGACCTCGGGCACCACATTCGGCGCCTGCTCGACGGACAAGCCGGCGGACAGGTCGATCACCACGCAACCGGCGGCGGTGGCGCGCTCGGCGTAGCTGCGCGTCACGGCAGCGCCCGCGGCGAAGAACGCAATCTTGGCCTTGCTGAAATCAAAGGCATCGACTTCACGCACGCGGACGTTCTTGCCACGGTACGGCACCGAGCTGCCGGCCGATTCGACACTGGCGAGCAGGTGCAAATCGCCGACCGGGAAGTCGCGCTCTTCGAGAATCTGGACGATGGTTTCGCCGACAGTACCGGTGGCGCCAATCACGGCGATATCAAAGGACTGACTCATGGAAAAACCTCAGGAAAAATCGGGGGGCGGCACTGTAACTGCCTGGCAAAAGTCAGGCAATTGGCCGCGAGCGGATTAGCGAACGTGGTGGAAACAGAAATGGAGGGATCAGGGCTCAAGGCCAATGGGGAAGAATTCGCCACCACTCCATACCCCCAGCCAGCGCTGGCCGTCGATCTCACGCACCACGGCCAGGTCCACCAACTGATAGAAGACGTTGCGGTGGATCAGCGCTTCGAGGTTGTTGCGCACCAGAATATAAGGCGCCGGTTCCTGGCTCTGCGGATCGAGGTCAATACGCAGCGGGTGGTCGGTCCCCGCCTCCACCACGTCGTCGACGTTGGTAGTAAAGCGCAGCAACTGCGACTCACCGCTGCCTTCAACGTCCAGCAGGACCGCCACAAAAGGGGCGTCGTCGACCTTGATGCCGACCTTCTCGACCGGGGTGATCAGAAAGTAATCGTCGCCATCACGGCGAATAATGGTGGAAAACAGCCGGACCATCGGCTTGCGACCGATGGGCGTGCCCAGATAGAACCAGGTGCCATCGCGGGCGATGCGCATGTCGATGTCACCGCAGAAATCCGGGTTCCACAGGTGCACCGGCGGCAAGCCCTTGCCGCTCCTGGCAATCTGGGCCAACAGATCGTTGGCTTTGTCCTGCCCACTCATACGCCACTCCTCAGCGGGCTTCGACGCCCAGCAAACCCCGAGCGTAAGCTTCCATCGGGGGTCCTAGCAAATCCTCGGGCTTGGTGTCGTACAAAGTCAGCAGACCACCACGGAGGTGAATGCGTGCCGAATCGATAAGGTAGCGAGTGTTGGTTTCGATCAGCATCAGCTGTATGACGCCGTTGTCGATGCCAAGACGGTCCACTGCTTCCTGGTCGGACCACTCGTCAAACGTGCCGATGCGGTCATCAGCCTTGGCAAAACGTGTGTACAGCAGATAATGCGCGCCGGCGGCCCGAGCCTCGTTCATCGCGTCATCCAGACCTTCCGGGGCGCGGGCGCGTCGGACCATCGGGAAGTATTCGATAAAACCGTTGAAGGCTTCTTCGGCCACGACATTGGGACGCGGGTAGGCGCCGCCCGGAGGAGCAAAGGCGCCTTGGGCGATATAGATGAACGAGTCAGGTTGCACGCGAAAGTTGTTCAACCGGCGGGTCGAACTGTGATCCAGCAGCCCGGCGTCACTGAGCTCATCGTGAGCGCCTTGTGCCAGATCGCTGACGTGCATGCAGCCACTCAACGCCAGTAGAGCCAGCAGTAAAACCAGGCTACGCATGTTTATCTCCAAAGTCCGGCGACGGAAAACCGGCGAATGGCCGGTTAATGCAGCTTTTGCGCCATGTCGGACCTGGAGAAGGTTTCGCTCGCTGAATCGGGTTTTTGCGGCTGCGATTTATTCGGCAGCAGGGTCAGCCTGGGAGTCGGATTGGCGCTCGGGTTTGGTCTCGTGGCCGTGGTCGACATCCCGCTTGCGCTTGTTGCCCATGCGCACACCGATGTCCATCAGGAACTGGAAGAAACCTTCCTGATCTTCAAGGACATTGCTCCAGAACGGCGAGTGGTACAACGCCACCGCGCCATGCACCAGAGCCCAGGCGGCGCAGTAGTGGAAATACGGAGGAACGTCTTCCAACTTGCCTTCGGAAATTCGGCCCTTGATCAACAGGGTCAAGTGCTCGAAGTTGGAGGCGCGGATCTTATGCAACTCCTCGACCAGCTCCGGCACCTGATTGCCCTTGACCACCTTCTCTTCCAGGCGGTCAAACAGCCGGTAGCGCTGGGGGTCGCGCATGCGGAATTCAAAGTAGGCGCGGGACAGCGCTTCCTTGTCCTTGTCGACGTCCGCCGAATGCAGCAACTCGTTCAAATCGCGCTCGTAGTCGAGCATCAGGCGCAGGTAGATCTCGGCCTTGGATTTGAAATGCTTGTAGATGGTGCCTTTGCCGATACCCACGGCATCCGCAATCATCTCGACAGTGACGCTGTCTTCGCCCTGTTCAAGGAACAGCTTGAGCGCGGTGTCGAGAATCTCCTGCTCACGGCGGCGAAACTCACGGACTTTACGAGGTTCTTTCTGCATAGGAGGAGACTGTGGGTTCGAAATCGGAAGCGCCACATTATGCCTATCCCGCAGCAGAATGCACGAACGATCAGACCTGTATCCGTTTTCTGACGATTTTCGACAACGGCAGGCAAAAAGGAAACGCTCGAGGCCGAAACAGTCTCGGTTTTTGGCGGGATGAGACAGGCAGTCGAAAATCAGGGGCGTCGGTGGAATTGCGGTATCAGCAGGCCGTCAGGTATTCCAAAACTGTTTAAAAATCGTACAGCGTGCGGCTGGACGCCTGCGGATTATAGCCAATACTTATATTCGCCAACGCAGCATCTCCCCCAAGTGCCAGCGTTGGTAAGGACACCAATGGATAGCGTGTCTTTGTTTTACTCCTAATGGTCTTAACCCGGATTCACCCCCCAGAACCCGGGTTTTTTTTGCCTGCGATTTGCTGAACGCCAGGGGCTTGGCAAGCACTGCCATGCACGGCGGATCAGCCCTTGACGCGCGCCAGCGGGAACAGCCGCTTGAAGTTCTCGCTGGTCTGCTCGGCAAAACGCGCGTAGGTCTCGCCGCGCAACATCGCCAGAAACTCGGCCACTTCACGCACATATTGCGGCAGGTTGGGCTTGCCGCGATACGGGATCGGCGCCAGGTACGGCGAGTCGGTCTCGACCAGCAGACGGTCGGCGGGCACTTTGCTGGCGACGTCCCGCAGCGCGTCAGCATTGCGGAAGGTGACGATGCCGGACAGCGAGATATAAAACCCAAGATCGAGCGCGGCCTTGGCCATGTCCCAGTCTTCGGTGAAGCAATGCAGCACGCCGGCTTGAGGCAACGCGGCTTCGCGTAACAGCGCCAGCGTGTCGGCACGCGCACCGCGGGTGTGGACGATCACCGGCTTGCCGGTCACGTTGGCCGCCTGCAGATGAAGCCGGAACGAGGCCTGCTGCAACTCGGCCGCCTCAGGCTCGTAGTGATAATCCAGCCCGGTTTCGCCGATGGCCACGACGCGCGGATGGTTGAGTTCGCCGAGCAGCCACTCCAGCGCAGGCGCCTCGCCGGGCTTGAGGTCCAGCGGGTGAATGCCGACCGAGCAATCAACGTCGTCGTAGCTATCGGCCAGCGCTTTTACGGCACCGGCATTCTCGGCACTGACGCCGATGCACAGGAAGTGCCCGACGCCCCGCTCTCTCGCCGCTTGCAGGGCGTTGTCGAGGGAGCCGTCGTGGGCGCTGAGGTCGAGGCGGTCAAGGTGGCAATGGGAATCTACAAGCATGGCGGCGGGGGCAACTTACATCGTGTGGGTAGGACGGTCGGACTTAAGCGCTCCGGCCAGGTAGTTTTCAATCATGTTGCGCGCGGTGTTGTCGCCATCGTTGAACTGCACCCCAACGCCAGCGGCGCGGTTCCCCTGAGCGCCCTTCGGGGTAATCCAGGTGACCTTGCCCGCGACCGGAATCTTTTCAGGCTCGTCCATCAGGTTGAGCAACATGAAGACTTCATCGCCCAGCTTGTAGCTTTTGCTGGTGGGAATGAACAGGCCGCCGTTTTTGATGAACGGCATGTACGCGGCGTACAGGACGGACTTGTCCTTGATGGTCAGGGACAGGATGCCGTTACGTGGACCTGGACTCAGTGGCACGCTCATCTCGTTTCCTCAGGCAATGCATGATGTCATGCAGATGGCCAGTCTAACCCTGTCCGGTCAGGCCTGCCCACTGCACCAATAACGCTTCGAGCAACAAAACCCGGTTGAGGTTCGCTTTTGACATGACCTTCTGGCGCTGCAGCAGCACCCAGTCCTGAATCGCCAGCACATTGCGCTGGGACGATTTCTGCGCCAGATACTGCACGACCTTGCGCATGTCAGTCAGGCCCAGGCCTTCTTCGTCCTGGGTCAGCTGATAGCGCAGGATCAGGCTCGACCAGTCGCAGAACCAGTCGAACAGCAACAACAGCGGTATGTCCTTCCAGCCTTCGGCCAGCTGGGTCGGCGATTGCTGGCCCTTGAGCAGCTTTTTAACGCCGTCCACCACCAGCGCCCGTTGCTCATGAACACCCTGGGCGTGCAGCTTGACCGCCACCAGGGGCGAACCGGCCGCGAGGGTCAGCAACTCAACGCGTTCCTGCTCGGTGCAATCGGGCAGCGCATCGGCCAGCCAGGCGATGCTCATGGCATCACTGGGCAGCGGACACGCCTGTTGCACGCATCGGCTCTTCACCGTAGGCAGCAGCCGACTCGGCTGATGGCTGACCAGTAACAGAACGGTGTTGCCCGACGGCTCTTCCAGACTTTTCAGCAGGGCATTGGCGGCGTTGATGTTCATCGACTCGACCGGCTCGATCAGCACCACCTTGCGCCCGCCCATCTGCGCGGTCTGTACCACGAAACTGACCAGATCGCGCACTTGATCGACCTTGATGGCCTTGTCGGCTTCTTCAGGCTCCAGCACGTAATGGTCGGGGTGACTGCCGGCCGCCAGCAGCGAGCAGGATTTGCATTGGCCGCACGCTTCAAGGCCTGCCGGGCGTTGGCACAGCAGCAGGTACATCAAACGCTCAGCCAGCGCCCGCTTGCCGATACCGGCCGGACCGTGCAGCAAATAGGCGTGAGCATGTTGCTTGCGGCCCGCCAGTTGCTGCCACAGGCCATGCTGCCAGGGATAAGCCTCAGCCATGCCGGCGAGCCGCCAGCAGCGCGGTCAACTCAGGCACCAGCACATCAAGGGAAGCCTGGACTTCAGTCAGCGGCAGCGCCGCGTCTACCAGGCGGTAACGCTCAGGCGCAGCGGCCGCGCGCGACAGATACGTACTGCGCACGGCGTCGAAGAACGCTCGGCCCTCTTGCTCGAAACGGTCCAGCTGACCGCGCGCGGAAGCCCGGGCCAGGCCGATCTCGATGGGCAGATCGAACACCAGGGTCAGATCGGGACGCAGCGCGCCCTGGACGAAATCTTCCAGCACGGCGATGCGTTCGATGGGCAGGCCTCGGCCGCCTCCCTGATACGCGTACGTGGCATCGGTGAATCGGTCGCAAAGCACAACGGCGCCCCGCGCCAACGCCGGGCGAATCAGCGCGGCGAGGTGCTGCGCGCGGGCGGCGAACATCAGCAGCAGTTCGGTATCCACGAACATCTGCTCGTCACCCGGCGTCAACAGCAGCTCGCGGATACGCTCGGCGAGCGGCGTACCGCCGGGCTCGCGGGTCAGGACGACATCAATGCCCTCACTGCGCAGCCGTTCGGCCAGGTAGTCGCGGTTGGTGCTTTTGCCCGCGCCTTCGGGGCCTTCCAGGGTAATAAACAAACCGGTCACGGGCAGTCCTTGGTCAGATTCATGGCGAGTGTGCTCGCGGTTGTCATTTGCCGGGGTCATTGGCTGGAGTCGACGGAGCTGCAGCGTCTGTCTGCGGTTTCGGCGACTGCTCGCTCGCGTCCGGCTCAGCCCCCTTCGGCTCGGTCGCCTTTGATTCTGTCGATGGCGGCTCTATGGGTTGCGGCTCTGAAGGCGGCTGCTCGACGGTATTCGCCGGCAGCGCCGGTGCAGCGACAGGCGCCGGGCTGGAACGATAGTCCGCGCGACGCTTGAGCTGAAACTCCTTCACTGCTGCGTTGTGCGCATCCAGATCGGCGGAGAATACGTGACTGCCGTCCCCTCTCGCCACGAAGTACAGGCTGTTGCCGGCCACCGGGTGCATCGCCGCATGGATCGCTTCACGCCCGACCATGGAAATCGGCGTTGGCGGCAAACCGGAGATGACATAGGTGTTGTAGGGCGTAGGTTCTTTCAGCAACGCGCGGGTGATCTTGCCGTTGTACCGGTCGCCGAGCCCGTAAATGACGGTCGGATCGGTCTGCAGCAACATGCCTTGCTGCAAGCGACGCACGAACACACCGGCAATCTGGCCGCGTTCCTGAGGCACGCCGGTTTCCTTTTCCACCAGCGATGCCATGATCAGCGCCTGGTAAGGATCGGTGTAAGGCACATCGGCAGCGCGCTTCTCCCATTCCTCCTGAAGTACTTCATCCAGGCGGTTGTAGGCTTGTTTCAGCAGCTCGACGTCGGTCATGCCGCGCACGTAGCGATAGGTGTCCGGGAAAAACCGGCCTTCGGGGAAGACGTCCGGATGCCCCAGCTTCGCCATCAGCTCGGTGTCGCTGAGGTCGCTCGCCGTCTGCTCCAGCTTGACCTGTTTGGCCAGTGCCGCGCGCACCTGACGGAAGGTCCAGCCCTCCACCAGGGTGACGCTGTACTGCACCACTTCACCTTTTTGCCAGAGATCGAGCAGCGACTCGGCGTTCATGCCCGGTGCCATGCGGTATTCGCCACTGTGCAGTGACTGGCCCTGCAGATTGAAGCGCCAGTACAGGCGCAGCCAGAACGCGTCCTTGATGACACCGTCGGCTTGCAGCCTATTCAGCACGCCGGTCGGCGAAGAGCCCGACGGCACATCCAGCAGTTTTTCCTGGGTCAGATTGAGGGGCTGCTGCAGCGCGCTGTTCTGCTGCCAATAAGCCACGCCCAGCAACAGCCCCGCCAGAACCACACCTGTTTCCAGCAAGACGAGTAATTTTCGGATCACGAATCAGATATCCAGAAGCCCGCGAACAAGGTGTTGGAGTTTACGGGTCAGCGGCCCAACCGGCCAGTTGAGATGCTCGACGCCGCGCACCGGCCAGATGCCGTACACGCTGTTGCAGACAAACACCTCATCGGCCTTTTGCAGGTCGGACATCTGCAGGTCAAGCTCACGGGCCGGCATGTTCTCGCGCTCCGCCAGCGCCAGGATCTCGGCCCGCATCACGCCGGCCACGCCACAGCGGCGCAGGTCCGGCGTCAGCAGCACGCCGCCCTTGACCATAAACAGATTGCTGTAGACCGCTTCAACGATACGCCCCGAAACGTCCCGCATCAGCCCTTCGGCGTACTCGGCACTTTGCCATTCGCCACGGGCCAGCACTTGCTCAAGGCGATTGAGGTGCTTGAGCCCGGCCAGCAGCGGCTGCTCGGCGAGGCGGGTCTGACAAGCGAACAGTTTGACGCCCTGCGCTGCATGGGCCTCGGGATACGCCGGCAGCCCACTTGCCTGGAGGATGCGTCGCGGCTGCGCGTCCGAAGTGGGTGCATAGCCCCGCACGCCATCGCCACGGGTAACGATGAGCTTCATCACACCGTCACCCAACTGGGCAGCGAAGCGGCAGCATTCCTCTTCGACCAACGCCAGATCCAGGTTCAGCGCCAGGCGCTGTGCCCCCAGTGCCAGGCGTTGCAGATGACGCGGGAAGAGCAATGGCTGTCCGGCCTTGACGAGGACGGTCTCGAAGAGACCATCGCCGTACGCCAACCCCCGATCCTTGACGGCAAGGGAGTCAGCAGCAAGGCCATCGATCCAGCTCACGATCATTCGGCGTACCGGCGGAAGACCAGCGAACCGTTGGTGCCACCAAAACCGAAGGAGTTGGAGATCACCACGTCGATCGGCATCTTGCGCGGCTCGTGGGGAACGAAGTCCAGGTCGCAGCCTTCATCGGGCTCGTCGAGGTTGATCGTCGGTGGCGCGACCTGATCCTTGATCGCCAGCACACTGAAAATCGCTTCGATTGCACCGGCGGCGCCCAACAGGTGGCCCGTCATCGACTTGGTCGAACTGACGGCCAGTTTGTAGGCGTGCTCGCCGAACACCTTCTTGATGGCGCTGACTTCGGCCAGATCACCTGCAGGCGTCGAGGTGCCATGGGCGTTGATGTATTGCACGTCCTCTGGACGAATCTTCGCGTCACGCAGGGCATTGGTGATACAGCGCGCGGCACCGGCGCCGTCATCCGGCGGCGAGGTCATGTGAAACGCATCGCCGCTCATGCCGAAGCCGATCAGCTCGGCATAAATCGTCGCGCCCCGGGCTTTGGCATGCTCGAGCTCTTCGAGGACCATGGCGCCGGCACCGTTGGACAGTACAAACCCATCGCGACCCTTGTCCCACGGACGGCTGGCGCGGGCGGGCTCATCGTTGCGGGTAGACAGCGCGCGCGAGGCGCCAAAGCCGCCCATGCCCAAGCCGCAGGCCGCCATTTCAGCGCCGCCGGCAATCATCACGTCGGCTTCGTCGTAAGCGATGTTGCGCGCGGCCATGCCGATGCAGTGGGTGCTCGTGGTGCACGCAGTGGCAATGGCGTAGTTGGGGCCCTGTGCGCCGAGGTGGATCGACAGGAACCCGGAAATCATGTTGATGATCGACCCCGGCACGAAGAACGGGGATATCTTGCCTGGCCCCTGTTCATGCATCAGCCGGCTGGTGTTCTCGATATTGGTCAGGCCCCCGATGCCCGATCCCATCGCCACGCCGACGCGCTCGCGATTGGTGTCGTCGATCTCGATACCGGAGTTGCGCACGGCCTGAAAGCTGGCAGCCAGCCCGTACTGGATGAACAGATCGAGTCTGCGGGCCTCTTTGGCCGACAGGTATTCCTCGACGTTGAATCCCTTCACCGATCCGCCAAAACGGGTGGTGTATTTGGACAGGTCCGTGTGTTCGATAGGCCCAATGCCACTCTGGCCAGCCAGAATGCCTTGCCAGGTGCTCGGCACATCCGTGCCCAAAGGCGTCAGCATACCCATACCGGTGACCACGACGCGTCTACGCGACACAGGACTCTCCTTTCTTCTATTGATGAAACGCTGCCCTATTCAAAGAAAAAACCGCACGCCAGGGGCAGTGCGGTTTCTCCAGGACAGCAAACTACGATTACAAAATCTTACGCCTGGTGGGCAGTAACGTAATCGATAGCGGCTTGTACGGTGGTGATCTTCTCGGCTTCTTCGTCAGGGATTTCGGTCTCGAATTCCTCTTCCAGAGCCATTACCAGCTCTACGGTATCAAGGGAGTCGGCACCCAGGTCTTCAACGAAGGAAGCAGTGTTCACGACTTCCTCTTCCTTGACGCCAAGTTGTTCGGCAACGATTTTCTTGACGCGCTCTTCGATGGTGCTCATACCGTGTTTTAACTCCTAGTGGACAAATTCAGGCAGCTGGCCGATGGGTAAGTGTATAGAAGAGGTTTTGCGCATTTCAAGCTAAACGCAATTCCCGCTACGCCCAACAGCCCTCTACCCCTTAAAAGATTTCAGCTTTATAACGGATTTTAGACAGCCCGTATGACATTTTTTCGATACGACCGGTCACATGTACATGCCGCCGTTAACGGGGATTGTAGCCCCGGTAACGTAGCCTGCACCTTCTGAGGCAAGAAAAGCGACAACATGCGCGATCTCTTCTGCCTGCCCCAGTCGGCCCAGAGGAATCTGTGCCGTCAGGGAATCACGTTGCGCTTCTGGCAGCTCGCGGGTCATGTCGGTGTCGATGAAACCCGGCGTCACCGAGTTGACCGTCACTGCGCGCGACCCGACTTCACGTGCCAGGGCACGGCTGAAGCCTTCCAGACCCGCCTTGGCGGCTGCGTAGTTTACTTGACCTGCGTTGCCCATGGCACCCACCACCGAACCAATGCTGATGATCCGGCCCCAACGTGCCTTGGTCATCCCGCGCAGAACGCCCTTGGACAGGCGAAACAGACTGCTCAGGTTGGTGTTGATGACGTCATGCCACTCGTCATCCTTCATGCGCATCATCAGGTTGTCACGGGTGATACCGGCGTTGTTGACCAGGATCAACGGCGCACCAACGCGTTCGGTGATCTGGGCCAGCGCGGCGGCAACGGATTCGTCGCTGCCCACGTCCAGCGCCAGGCCGAAGCCTTCGATGCCGTTTTCCTTGAAATAAGCGGTGATCTTCTCGGCGCCGGCTTCGGACGTCGCCGTACCCACGACGGTGGCGCCGTTACGACCCAGTTCAAGGGCGATCGCCCGGCCAATGCCACGGCTCGCGCCGGTGACAAGTGCAACTTTACCCTGACTCATGCAGGCGTCTCCTAATCAGGCCAGCGCCGCGCGAGCGGCGGCGAAGGCGTCTGGGGTATTGAGGTTGTGAGTGGTCACGCCATCAGCGCAGCGCTTGTTCAAGCCGGCGAGCACCTTGCCCGGGCCGCACTCGACCAGTTGCAGGGCGCCCTGAGCCGCCAAGGTCTGAATCGATTCGACCCAGCGCACCGGCTTGTACAGCTGCTGCAGCAAATCGGTTTTCAGCGTTTCGAGATCGGACACGACACTCGCAGTGACGTTCTGAACCAGCGGGATCTGCGGCACCTGCCAGTCGATGGCGGCGATGGACTCGGCGAAGCGTTCGGCTGCCGGACGCATCAGTTCGCAGTGGGAAGGCACACTCACCGGCAACGGCAAGGCGCGCTTGGCGCCTTTGGCCTTGCAGACTTCGATGGCGCGCTCGACAGCGGCCTTGGCACCGGCAATCACAACCTGCCCGGGCGAATTGAAATTCACCGCGCTGACCACCTCGCCCTGAGCCGCTTCGGCACAGGCGGCTATAACCACCGCATCGTCGAGACCCAGAATGGCCGCCATGCCGCCCTGCCCCGCCGGCACAGCTTCCTGCATTAATTGACCGCGACGCTCGACCAGCTTGACCGCGTCCGCAAGGCTCAGGCTGCCGGCCGCGACCAGCGCGCTGTACTCACCCAGGCTGTGGCCGGCGACATACGCCGGGCGCACGCCGCCTTCCGCCAGCCACAGGCGCCACAAGGCAATCGATGCAGTGAGGATGGCAGGCTGGGTTTTATCGGTCTGGTTGAGGCTCTCTTCCGGGCCCTGCTGGGTCAGCGCCCAGAGGTCATAGCCCAGCGCAGCGGAAGCTTCTTTGAACGTCTCCAGCACCAGCGGATGCTGCGCGCCCAGCTCGGCCAGCATGCCGAGGGACTGCGAGCCCTGGCCCGGAAAGACAAATGCGACGGAAGCAGACATTAACAAGCCCCTGATTATTCTCGTCAAAATGAGCGTCCGGCGGGCCGAACGCGAGGTAATTCAATGTGTTGCGATGGACAGTTGGATGACCATGCGGTCACAGGCGTCACATTCTAGCCCAAGACTCGCATTGAAGCCTTAAAGCAGATCCTCAAGACGACCGCGCAAGCGCTGCGGGAGGTTTTCCTGAATCTCGATCAGCGCCCGCTGTATCGCGCTCTGGAAACCCTGAGCATCGGCCGAGCCATGACTCTTCACCACGATGCCCTGCAAACCGAGAAAACTGGCACCGTTATGCCGCGCCGGGGCCAGATCGGCCTTGAGCCTGCCGAGCACAGGCCTTGCCATCAAACCCACCAGTCGCGACAACACGTTGCGGCGAAACAACCGCTCAATCCGCTCGCCAATCATCAACGCCAGGCCTTCGCTGGACTTCAGCAGCACGTTGCCGACAAAGCCATCGCAGACCACGACATCCGCCTCCCCCCGATACAGGCCATCCCCTTCGACAAAGCCGATGTAATTCAGCCCCGGCGCGGCCTGCAAAAGACTCGCGGCCAACTTGACTTGCTGATTGCCCTTGATGTCTTCGGTGCCGACGTTCAGCAGTGCGACTCTGGGTCGCACCACGCCCAGCGCCTCGGCGGCCACAGAACCCATCACGGCGAACTGATAAAGATGTTCGGCGGTACAATCCACGTTCGCACCCAGATCCAGCAACTGGCAATAACCGCGCTGTGTCGGAATCGCGGCCACCATGGCCGGCCGGTCGATACCGGGCAAGGTTTTCAGCACGAAGCGGGACAGCGCCATCAAGGCACCGGTATTGCCTGCACTGACACAGGCGTGGGCCTTGCCATCGGCGAGAAGCCCCAGCGCAACGCGCATCGACGAATCAGGCTTGCCGCGCAAGGCCTGGGACGGACGCTCATCCATGGTGATGATCTCGCTGGCATGCACAACGTGCAGGCGTGAGCGATCGACACCGGAGTGGCGGGCGATGAGTTCTTCAAGAAGGTGGGATTGACCGACGAGGGTCAGGTGCAACGAGGGTGTAGCAAGCAGGCAGGCAATGCTGGCCTGAACAATGTGGCGGGGACCGAAGTCCCCGCCCATTGCATCGATCGCGATGACCGGAGCAGACAAGAAATTACTCGTCAGCGCCCTTGTCGATCACTTTACGGCCACGGTATACGCCTTCTGGCGATACGTGGTGACGCAGGTGAACTTCACCGGTGGTTTTTTCTACAGACAGAGTGCTAGCCTCGAGAGCGTCGTGGGAACGACGCATGTCACGGGCAGAGCGGGATTTTTTGTTCTGCTGAACAGCCATAATTGATTAACTCCTAAACGTTTGGGTCACGCTTTAACTGCGCCAATACACTGAACGGGTTGGACCGCGTTACCTCGTCCTCGCTCGGTTCGGACTCGTTGAGGTCCGCCGGCGGCTGGCATTCTTTCGGATCATGAGTTGGAACAATGGGCAAGGCGAGCAGAAGCTCATCCTCGATCAAAGCCAGCAGATCCATGGGATCTTCGCCGAGTTCCAGCACGTCATAGCCTTTCGGCATCGACTGGGTGTTTGCACCCTCCTTCACCACGGCATAACTGCATTCGCTGTGGATCGGAAAGGTGACCAGCTCAAGACAACGCTGGCAAACCATTTTGACTTCGACGTCAATTGCACTGTGGATAACCACAGCGCGCTGCTCGTCTCGCTCAAAAACGAATTTCGCCTGCACCGTACCGAGATTGTCAGCAAGCGGGTCGCAGAGTCTCTCCAAATCAGCCAGCAGCATCTCTCCCTGAAGAGTAGTGCCACGATCAGCTAATTTGCGCGGGTCAACGTGAGGTGGAATCGGGTCATTCAACATAGGCGCAGCATTCTAGGGACGACCCTGGCGACTGTCAAAGGAAATTCAGGCCTGTTCGCAACCTGACCTGCTGATTACACTCGACTTTCATGTTTCGGAGCCACCCATGCTGCCTCTACTCCTTGCTTCCAGCTCGCCTTACCGCCGTGAATTGCTCGATCGCCTGCGCTTGCCATTCGTCTGTGCGTCGCCTGACATCGACGAAAGCCGCCGGCCGAACGAGCCTGCCATCGACCTTGTGACTCGCCTGGCGCGTGAGAAGGCCATGGCACTGGCCGAGCGATTCCCCGACCACCTGATCATCGGCTCGGACCAGGTCGCCGTGCTTGGCGAGCAGATCCTTGGCAAGCCGCACACGTTCGAGCGCGCGCTGGAACAGCTGAAGGAGAGCAGCGGCAACAGCGTCAGCTTCCTCACCGGCCTTGCGCTCTTCAACAGCCGCACGGGTCAGTGCCAAGTTGATTGCGTGCCCTTCACCGTGCACATGCGCCAGCTGGACGAGGCGCGTATCAGCCGCTACCTCCACGCCGAACAACCCTATGACTGCGCCGGCAGCTTCAAGGCCGAAGGACTGGGCGTCAGCCTCTTTCGCAGCACCGAGGGCGCGGATGCGACCAGCCTGATCGGCCTTCCTTTAATACGCCTGGTGGACATGTTGATGAACGAAGGCATCGAGCTGCCCTGATTTCGACAAAATAAACAGATGCGAAAAGCCCGACCAATGGCCGGGCTTTTCTTCACACGCGAAGGCTGAAGCGATCAGCGCAGGGACGGCCCCTTGAAACCTGCCCACATCGCGATCTGCTCGGCCACGCTGGCGCCCATCTTTTTGGAGAAACGATCGAACGCCGACTCTTGCACCGTGTAATCGACCATCTCTTTCTCGCCGATGATATCCCGCGCGACGTAGCTGGCACTGCCAAGCCCATCGACCAGACCCAGACCCACCGCTTGCTCGCCTGTCCAGACCAGCCCCGAGAACAGTTCCGGATGGTCCTTGTCTTTCAGGCGATCACCGCGACCCGCCTTCACGCTGGCGATGAACTGCTTGTGGGTAGTGTCCAGAACGCCCTGCCAGAAGGCAGTCTCGTCAGGCTTTGGCGGCTGGAACGGATCAAGGAACGCCTTGTGCTCGCCCGACGTGTAGGTACGACGGTCAACACCCAGTTTTTCCATCGTGCCGACGAAACCGAAACCGGCTGCCGTGACACCGATCGAACCCACCAGACTGGCTTTGTCCGCGTAGATCTGGTCGGCGGCGCTGGCGATGTAATACGCACCGGACGCGCCCAGATCAGTGATCACCGCATACACCTTGATGTTCGGCTTCTGCGCGCGCAGACGACGGATCTCGTCGTAGATATAGCCGGACTGCACCGGACTGCCGCCCGGGCTGTTGATGCGCAGAATCACGCCCTTGGTTTTTTCATCTTCAAACGCTTTCCGCAAACTGCCAACGATGTTGTCGGCGCTGGCCGCCTCGGTATCGGCGATCATGCCCTTCACTTCGATCAGCGCCGTGTGGCTCGTGCTGCGTGAAGCGCCCTTGCCGAAATCCATCAGCGGCGAGAACAGTGCCAGTGCGCCGAACAGATAAAGAAAGGTCAGGGATTTGAAGAAGATTCCCCAGCGCCGCGACCGACGCTGCTCCTGCACGCTGGCGAGCAGGGTCTTTTCCAGCAGTTTCCAACTTTTTGCATCCCCTGCGTCGTCGCGCTCTGGCGAAGACGGAGATTTCCATTCGTCCGACATAGATCAGTTACCCCAACAACGAAGTTTCAGCAGTCCGCGCACCCAACCAGGTGCGCAATTCGGAAAAGTGCTCGATCGCCAGACGCGGCTGGTATTGAAGCAGGGAGCCAAGCGCTTGCGCGCCGTACCCGACAGCCACCGAATCCATTCCGGCGTTACGCGCCATCAGCAGATCGAACGAAGCGTCGCCAACCATCAGCGCCTTTTCAGGCCTGACGCCGCAATGCTGCAGGATTTCATTGAGCATCAGCGGATCGGGCTTGCTGGCCGTTTCATCCGCCGCGCGGGTGGCGTCGAAGAAGTCGGTCCAGCCGTGCGCCTTCAACACCCGATCCAGACCACGCCGGGCCTTGCCGGTGGCGACCGCCAGACGATAGCCCTCGGCACGAAACGCCTCCAGCGACTCATGCACCCCGTCGAACAGTTTCGAGGGTTCAACGTCCATGGCCATGTAACGGTCGGCGTAGTGCTGCCGGAAATCGATCAGATCATTGGCCGTGATATCCGGGTACAACGTGCGAATAGCTTCCGGCAAACCCAGACCAATGATGCCCTTGATCGCGGCATCGTCGCGCACCGGACGACCGGCAAGCTGTGCGGCGGCTTGCATCGCGTCGACGATACGACCGATGGAATCGGACAGCGTGCCGTCCCAGTCGAATATCAGCAGTTCGTAATCAGGGCGCAAGCAGCAATCGCTCCACGGTCTTGGCCCACATCTCGTCGACGGGCGCTTCGAGTTTCAACTCGCCACCATCCGGCAGTGGCACGGTCAGGGCATAGGCGTGCAGGAACAGACGCTTGCCGCCGAGATCACGAATTTCGCGGCTGAAATCTTCATCGCCGTACTTGGGGTCACCGGCGATGCAGTGGCCGGCATGTAAGGCGTGGACGCGAATCTGGTGGGTACGGCCGGTAATGGGCCGGGCTTCGACCATGGTGGCGAAGTCGCCGAAGCGGCGCAGGACCTTGAACAGAGTCAGCGCCTCCTTGCCCTCCTCATTGACCTCGACCATGCGCTCGCCGGAGCGAAGATTGCTCTTGAGCAACGGTGCCCGGACCTGCTTCTGCGCGGTCGGCCAGTTTCCGCGGACCAGCGCCATGTAACGCTTGTCCACGCCGTCGCCGCGCAACTGTTCGTGCAGGTGGCGCAACATGCTGCGCTTTTTAGCGATCATCAGCAGCCCGGAGGTGTCACGGTCCAGACGGTGGACCAGTTCCAGCTCCTTGGCGTCGGGACGCAGCTGACGAAAGGCTTCGATGACGCCAAAGCTCAAGCCGCTGCCGCCGTGAACCGCGATGCCAGCGGGCTTGTTGAGGACGATCAGGCCTTTGTCTTCATGGACAATGGCGGCCTCAAGACGCTGCAGCAAACCCTGGGCAACCGGCACAGGTTCGTCGCGCTCAGGCACTCGAACGGGTGGGACGCGCACGACATCGCCCGCCTGAAGCTTGTACTCGGGCTTGATCCGGCCCTTGTTCACACGCACTTCGCCCTTGCGCAAAATGCGGTAAATCAAGGTCTTGGGAACGCCCTTGAGGTACGTGATCAGAAAGTTATCGATGCGCTGACCGGCAAATTCCGGCGCAACCTCTACCAGCCGGACGCCGGGGGTTGGGGGGGTAAGATTTGTCATGGCGCAAATCATAACAATTTTTTATGGATTTGAAGCACTTAATGATTGCTGCTATAGTCGCGAACGCCGCCAAAAGCGGCCTGGACAGCGGACAAACGGTATGACAGCCGGCCCTGCCCAACGCAATTCACGAGGGCGCGAGGCCGTCCTACGGGGCTTTCGGTGACAACGGAAGATATGCAAGCGTAACGAGCGCAGGTGACATGAGGCCTGAAACAAGCCCGATCGCAGAGTGAGTCACTCGCCATCGAGGCCCACGTTCAAGGCCAGTTCACAAAGTGCAGTCGCTGGCAGTCGCTCCGGGCGAATGCTTCGGAAACCATGCCTTATTTGAGCCATGACGCGCGGACTTCCCATGGAAGATCGCGATAAATGCAACCCGCTGCGGATTCAGCGCACGGCAGCACCCGAATTATCAGGGATACGTGTGGGGTGGAGACGCACAACCGTCGGACTGTGTAGCACAAGGCTTTATTCAAGACGCTTCATATCGTCCGCTACCGATGGTTGATTCCTCCTCCTGACAAAGCTTTTGCTGACAGGGTGTCATTTGTCACCACAGCAAGCAGGAACGTCGTCGCGACTCGGCCCCGCTGGCCGAACCTCGTTAGACACTGGAGTGTTCAAGCACTCCTGACGTGCCCTGACACCGACCGTGAGAAGTCGTGTGTGCCGAACGCCGTTTCCGGCAGCCCGGAAACCGACGGTACTACATGAAAAGAATGCTGATTAACGCAACTCAACCCGAAGAGTTGCGTGTTGCGCTGGTAGACGGCCAGCGCCTCTACGACCTGGACATCGAATCCGGGGCCCGCGAACAGAAGAAGGCCAACATCTATAAAGGCCGGATCACGCGTATCGAACCCAGCCTTGAAGCCGCGTTTGTCGACTTCGGCTCCGAGCGTCACGGCTTTCTGCCGCTGAAAGAAATCTCCCGCGAATACTTCAAGAAGTCGCCCGAAGGCCGCGTCAACATCAAGGACGTCCTGAGCGAAGGCCAGGAAGTCATCGTTCAGGTCGAGAAAGAAGAGCGCGGCAACAAGGGCGCTGCCCTGACCACGTTCATCAGCCTCGCAGGCCGCTATCTGGTCCTGATGCCGAACAACCCGCGCGCCGGCGGCATTTCCCGTCGTATCGAAGGCGAGGAGCGCAACGAACTGCGTGAAGCGCTGAACGGCCTGATCGCCCCTGCCGACATGGGTCTGATCGTTCGTACTGCCGGCCTTGGCCGCAGCAGCGAAGAAATGCAGTGGGACCTCGATTACCTGCTGCAACTGTGGACCGCGATCAAAGAGGCTTCCCTCGACCGCTCCGCGCCCTTCCTGATCTATCAGGAAAGCAACGTCATCATCCGCGCCATCCGCGACTATCTGCGCCAGGACATCGGCGAAGTGCTGATCGACAGCGTCGAAGCCCAGGAAGAAGCGCTGACGTTCATCCGTCAGGTGATGCCGCAGTACGCCAGCAAGATCAAGCTCTACGAAGACAGCGTTCCGCTGTTCAACCGTTTCCAGATCGAAAGCCAGATCGAAACCGCCTTCCAGCGCGTCGTCGAACTGCCTTCCGGTGGCTCCATTGTCATCGATCCGACCGAAGCACTGGTGTCCATCGACATCAACTCGGCGCGCGCCACCAAAGGCAGCGACATCGAAGAGACCGCCCTGCAGACCAACCTTGAAGCGGCTGAGGAAATCGCCCGTCAACTGCGTCTGCGCGACATCGGCGGCCTGATCGTCATCGACTTCATCGACATGACCCCGGCCAAGAACCAGCGCGCCGTGGAAGAAAAGGTCCGTGAAAGCCTCGAAGCCGACCGTGCCCGCGTTCAGGTGGGTCGCATCTCGCGCTTCGGCCTGCTGGAAATGTCCCGTCAGCGTCTGCGTCCATCCCTGGGTGAGAGCAGCGGCATTGTCTGCCCGCGTTGCAACGGCACCGGCATCATTCGTGACGTTGAATCGCTGTCCCTGGCAATCCTTCGCCTGATTGAAGAAGAAGCGCTGAAAGACCGCACGGCCGAAGTGCGCGCTCAAGTGCCGATCCCGGTCGCTGCGTTCCTGCTCAACGAAAAACGCAACTCGATCACCAAGATCGAACTGCGCACCCGCGCGCGCATCATCATTCTGCCGAACGACCATCTCGAAACCCCGCACTTCGAAGTGCAGCGTCTGCGTGATGACAGTCCGGAAGCCCACAGCCTGCAGACCAGCTATGAAATCGCTGCCGCTGCTGCTGAAGTGGAAGAAGTTGCACCGCCTGCCGCTGCTACCCGCACCCTGGTTCGCCAGGAAGCGGCAGTCAAGACCGCTCCGGCCCGTGCCAACGCACCGGTTCCGGTTGAAGCCGCTGCACCGGTTGCCGCTGCCCCTGCACCGGTTGCCCACGAGCCAAGCTTGTTCAAAGGCTTGGTGAAGTCGCTGGTCAGCCTGTTCGCTTCCAAGGAAGAGCCTGCCGCTGCCGCACCTGCCGCCGTGGTAGAAAAACCGGCTGCCGAGCGTCCTGCGCGCAACGATGAGCGCCGTAATGGCCGTCAGCAGAGCCGCAGCCGTAATGGTCGCCGTGACGAAGAACGCAAGCCGCGTGAAGAACGTGCGCCGCGTGCCGATCGCGAAGAACGCGCACCCCGTGAAGAACGTGCCCCACGTGAGGAACGCGCGCCTCGTGAAGAGCGTGCACCGCGCGAGGCGCGTGAAGCCCGTGAAGAAACTACCGCACCGCGTGAAGAGCGTCAGGCCCGTGCGCCTCGCGAAGAGCGTCAGCCACGTGCTGGGCGTGAAGACCGCAAGCCGCGTGAAGAGCGTGTGCGTGAACTGCGTGAGCCGATCGACGCCGCACCGGCTGTCAACCTGCCCCGCGAAGAACGCCCTGAGCGCGCCCCGCGTGAAGAGCGTCAGCCGCGTGCGCCGCGTGAAGAGCGTCAACCACGCGCCGAACAGGCTGTAGTGGCTGCCGAAGACGAAACCCTGCTGACCAGCGAAGAGCAGCAGGATGACAACCAGGAGCACGCCGAAGGCGATCGCCCTCGTCGTCGTTCACGTGGTCAGCGTCGTCGCAGCAACCGTCGTGAGCGTCAGCGTGATGCCAACGGCAATGAAATCGAAGGCAGCGAAGGCGTTGAGGGTTCGGAAGGCTCTGAAGCCCACGACGGCGAAAGCACTGAGCACAGTCATGAGTCCCATGACGAAGTGCACGCAAACGCCGACCGTGGCGATGTCGCTGCAGGTGCAAGCGTTGCTGCCGTAGCGGAGCGCGTCATCAGCGCCACCGCCGAAGCCGATGCCCACCGCCAGGCTGAACGTGCGAACACGTCCGTTGAAGCCCGCGCGACTGAAGCAGCACCGGTGGCTCAGGCCTCCGAAGCAGCGCCAGAAGCGCCCGCCGTCGAGTCCCCTGCCCCTGAAGCCAAGCGCTCTGTGTTGCCGGAAGTGGAAGTGGCAACATTCGACGCCTCACTGAGCCCGTTCGAACGCCAGGTGAAAGCCGCCGCTGAAGCCGAATCGACCGACACGCCAGCCAGTGCCGAGACTTCGGTCGCTGTTGAAGCGCCAGCGGTTGTGGAAGCCCCGGCCTTTATGCCGACTCCTGCGCTGGTGCATGAGGCGGTTGAAGTCGCCGTGGCTGAGCCGGTTCACGTTGTTGAGCCTGTTAAAGCCGAGCATGTCCAGGCTGCTGAGCCTGTTCAGACGGCCGAGCCTGCCGAAGCGTCTGAGCTCGTTCAGATCTCTGAACCTGCTCAAGCCGCCGAGCCAGTGCACGCCAAGGCCTCGGTAATCGACGCGCCGACCGTGGTTGAACCCGTTGCTCAGCAGCCTGTGGCCGCTGAACCGGTCATCGCGCCAGCCGTAGAAGCGCCAGCTCAGACTGCAGCGCCGGAAATCGTCGCTGCGCCAGTCGCTGTCGAACCTCCTCAAGTGCCGGTTGCAGAACCGGCCAAAGAAGAGACGCCTGCGCTGCCGGTTGCCAGCAATGGCCGTGCACCGAACGATCCCCGTGAAGTGCGCCGCCGTCGTCTGGAAGCCGAGCGTCAGCAGAAAGAGGCGCAAGCCTCGGATGAGCCTAAACCGCTCGTTTAATCGGCGGTAACTAAAAAGCCCCACCTGTGTAAGCAGGTGGGGCTTTTTTATGCCTGGAGGTTTGAAATCAGCCGGGTTGAAAGATCAGCGCAGCAGGCACGTCCACGTCCCACAACACACCTGGGTCGTCAACCTCGATCTCCTTGATCCGCGCGCCCTGGAAAAGCCGTTTGGCGCCCTTCTCCCCGGCAAGTGCCATGAGCGCCGGCCCGAACGCACGACCAAAAGCGACGGGGTGCCCATAACGCCCGCCATGGACCGGTACGCTGATGGCGTCGTCCTCCACCGAGCAGGCCACGCGCTCGAGTGTGTCAGCATGAATGAAGGGCATGTCGCCCAACGCAATCAACCAGCCGCGATGAGCAGGCTCGGCCGATACAGCAGCGGCGATGCTGTCGCCCATGCCAGGGGAATCCAGCACCACCACTTCACAGCCGTGGCGCAGACCCAACTCGGCCACGCTGCAGTAATCGGCTCGTGTCAGAAGGACGGTTTTATCGGCGAGGGTTTTTACGTGGGCAAGCACCTGCTCCAGCACCGATCGCTCCATGCCGTCACGCCCGATGCATTGCGCCAGCAGCTTGTTGCGGTGGTCACCGGCAACCGCTCGATAGCGACTGCCGAGGCCCGCCGCCAGCACGACGGCACACAGCGTTTCACTCATGTTCAACCCTCATGGGATACACGCTGACTGAAACTCAAAGCGGAAGAGGACGGATCCCACGGTCAATACAGGTTAGGCTCCATCTCAAGCGCAACACCGAAGCGCTCGAGGATGTCCGCCTGAATCCGCTGCGCGAGACCGAGCAATTGCCCGCCCGATGCCTGGCCGTAATTGACCAGCACCAGCGACTGCAGCGCATGAACGCCGGCGTCACCATCGCGAAAGCCCTTCCAGCCCGCCTGCTCGATCAACCAGCCGGCCGCCAGTTTTACCTGACCATCGGCCTGAGGGTAGCCGACCACGCCAGGGTGCGTGAGTTTGATGACAGCCACACGCTCGGCGGACACCAGAGGGTTCTTGAAGAAGCTCCCCGCGTTGCCCAGCGTCGCGGGGTCCGGCAGTTTTTCGCTGCGAATGGCGCAGATCGCCCGGCTCACGTGGATCGGCGAAGGCTCTTTGATGCCCTGCTCTTCCAGCCGCTGACGCACCGGACCGTAATCGAGATGCAGGCTCGCCGAGTAACTGAGCTTGAAGCGAACCCGCAGGATCAGCCAGCGGTTTGGCTGACGCTTGAACAGGCTGTCCCGGTAACCGAACGCGCAGTCGGCCAGGGCAAATTCCCGCAGCTCGCCGTTGTGTCGATCGATCGCGGTCAGGCTGTGGAAAACATCCTTGAGTTCAACGCCGTAAGCGCCGATGTTTTGCATCGGTGCAGCGCCGACGGTGCCCGGGATCAGGCTGAGGTTTTCCAGCCCGGCCAGTCCCTGAGCGAGCGTGTCCTGGACGAAAGGATGCCAGGGCTCCCCAGCCTCCGCTTCAACAATGGCGCCGCCGCAATCCTCGTGGGTGATGCGGATGCCCCGGCTGGCCATGCGCAACACGAGGGCATCGACGTCACGGGTCAGCAGCAGGTTGCTGCCGCCGCCGATGACCATCAGCGGCACGTCGTGGCTGGCCGAATACGCGAGGGCCTCGCGCACGTCGTCGTCGCTGAACGCCTCGGCAAAACGCCGGGCACGCACAGCCACGCCGAACGTGTTGTAGGGCTTGAGAGACACGTCGTGCTGCACATTCAGCGTCATGGGTGCATCCGCGAAAACAGTGGAAGAGTGACCAGACCCATGCCCATCAACCCTCCAGCAGACGACGAACGCGTTCCAGGTCTTCGGCGGTGTCGACGCCGGCCGGAGGCGCTTCAAGGGCATCGGCCACGTGAATGCGCACGCCGTGCCAGAGCGCACGCAACTGCTCGAGGTTTTCGGTGTTTTCCAGCCAGCATGGGCCCCAGCTGACGAAGTCGTGGAGGAACCCGGCGCGGTAGGCATAAATGCCGATGTGACGGCGATACGGCACGCCTTCCGGCAGCTCGTCGCGGGTCTTCGCCAGCGCATCGCGAGCCCAGGGCAGCGGCGCGCGGCTGAAGGTCAGCGCCAGACCATTGAGGTCCGAGCAGACCTTGACCACATTGGGATTGAACAGTGATGCCACGTCCTCGATCGGCTCGGCGAGGGTCGACATGCGCGCTTCGGGGTGTGCGGCGAGATTGTCGGCAACCTGATCGATCACGGCGGGCGGGATCATCGGCTCGTCGCCCTGGACGTTGACCACGATGGCGTCGTCGGCCAGACCCAGCTTGGCGGCGACTTCAGCCAGGCGGTCGGTCCCGGAGTTGTGATCGTCGCGGGTCATCAGCACTTCGGCGCCGAACGACTGGCAGGCGTCGACGATGCGCTGATCGTCAGTGGCAACCACCACGCGCTCTGCGCTGCTTTTGCACGCCTGTTCCCAGACGTGCTGGATCATCGGCTTGCCGGCGATGGTTTTCAACGGCTTGCCCGGAAAGCGACTGGAGCCGTAGCGTGCCGGAATGACAACGGTGAACGCTGCGGTCATTTGTCCAGACGCTCGTCGGCGGTGAGGGTGCGCGCTTCGCTTTCCAGCATCACCGGGATGCCGTCGCGGATCGGATAGGCAAGGCCGGCGCCTTTGCTGATCAGCTCGGTTTTATCGGCGCTGAGCTTGAGGGGACCCTTGCAGATCGGGCAGGCAAGAATGTCGAGCAATTTGGTGTCCATAAGAGATCCTGAGCGAGTCATGGCAAAAGACGGGTTAACTGCGAATCGAACCAACTGACGAACGCCGGCGAAGGCGCGGCTTCCACGGCCAGATACCACCAGTCCGGCGCGGCGAAGGAGGCGCATTTGACGGCGTCCTTCTCGGTCATGACCACGGGCAATGCCGGAGTGAACGACAGGGATTGGGCACTGAACACGGCGTGGTCGGCGAACGCATGTGGAACAGGCCGCCAGTGTAGTCCTTCGAGGGTGTTGAAGAAACGTTGTGGATTACCGATGCCGGCCACTGCGTGGACCTGCTGACCGGGCAGGAAATGATCGACCGGCCGGCGTTCACCGGTGACCAGGTTGACCAGCGTGGAGGGCTTGAGCTGAAACCCAAAGCCGTCTTCGCGATCAGCGCCCGCGCCGTTGTACAGCAGCGCATCTACGCTTTGCAGCCGCTCGACTGGTTCGCGCAACGGGCCCGCCGGCAGGCAGCGGTGATTGCCAAGCCCGCGAACGGCATCGATCAGCACCAGTTCGAGGTCGCGGTTCAGGCGATAGTGCTGCAGGCCGTCGTCGGAAAGAATGAGGTCGAGGGGCTCTTCAGCCAGCAAGGCGCGCACGGCTTGCGAGCGGTCCGGGTCGATCATCAGTGGCACGCCGGTGCGATTGACGATCAGCAGCGGTTCATCGCCCGCGTGCTCGGCAGTCTGTTGCGGCACTACGCGCCAGGGCAGGCTCGGCGGCTTGGCGCCATAGCCCCGACTGACCACACCGACGCGCAGGCCGCGGGCCCGGCAATGGTCGATCATCCAGAGAATCAGCGGCGTCTTGCCGGTGCCGCCGATGGTGATATTGCCGACGACAACGACCGGAACGGGCGCTTTATAGATGTCGCCCTGCCCTGCGAGGAAACGCGCGCGCTTGCGGTTCACCACGCGCCGGTACAGGCATTCGAGCGGGCGCAATAACACCAGCGCCGGATGGCCGTTGTACCAGGCGTCGAGCAGTCGGTCAGTGAATGCCATCAGTTAGCCGATGCGGCCTCGACGGTGGTCATGCGCAAATGAGCGAAACCGAGTTTGCCGGCAGCATCCATGGCGGTAATCACCGCCTGATGGGGGGTCTTGCCGTCAGCGCTGATCGACAGCGGCAGGCTGGTGTCGCCCTCGGACTCCTTTTGCAAGGCATCAATCAGGGTTTCCAGCTTGCTGTCGCCCAGCAGCGTGTTGTTAACCGAGTAAACACCGTCGGCATTGATGGTGATGTCGAGGTGCTTTTTGTCGACGTCATCGGCCGAAGCACCGGTCACCGCCTGGGGCAGGTCGACGCGCAGCTGGGTTTCCCGGGTGAACGTGGTGGTCACGACAAAGAACAGCAGCAGGATGAACACCACGTCGATCAGCGACACCAGATTGATGTCGATGGTCTCCCTGGGCTTGCGACGGCGGAATTTCACTTCTTCTTGCCCTCGCCACGCGCGGCAGCCTTGATGTCCGGCTTGGCGTCGGTCAGATCGACGTCACGATCGCCCTGCACGACTTCCACCAGCTTGATGGCTTCCTGTTCCATGCCGACGACCAGTTCATCCACGCGGCTTTGCAGGTAGCGGTGAAAGAAGATCGCGGGAATCGCGACGGTCAGGCCAGAGGCGGTGCAGATGAGTGCCTTGCCAATACCGCCGGCGAGCATACCGGCGTTACCGGTCATGCCGCTGCTGGTGAACGAGCTGAAGATGTCGATCATGCCGAGCACGGTGCCCAGCAGACCCAGCAGCGGGGCCATGGCAGCGATGGTGCCGAGTGTTGCCAGATAGCGTTCGAGCTCGTGAATAACCCGGGCTGCGGCCTCCTCGATGCACTCTTTCATGATCTCGCGGCCATGACGGGAATTGGCGAGGCCTGCGGCGAGGATTTCACCCAATGGCGAATCGGCGCGCAGCTCTTTGAGCTTTTCGGCGCTCAGCTGGTTGTCCTGAATCCAGCGCCACACCTGGCCGAGCAAATGCGGCGGCGTGATGCGGCTGGCGCGCAGGGTCCAGAGGCGTTCAATGATGATTCCGACGGCGGCGATGGAACTCAAAATGATCGGTAGCATCATCCAGCCACCTGATTTGACCAGTTCCCACACAGCGACCACCCCCTCAAAAAAAGTGGCGCCACTCTAACATAGCGTCGGCGCCTCGCCGAACGTGTCGATGAATAACCAGACCTTTCAGTCACGCCAGAAGCGTCGCGTCCTACGTTCGGCCATCGCCGTTTCGTAGGCGCCCAATTGCACGGTGATAGCGCCCAGCACAGCGCTGTCGTGAATCTCCATGCCAGACCATGCATACCGCGACATCACCAGAGGATGGGGATGACCGAACGCATTATTACGGCCACGGGAAATCAGCACGCCCCGGGCGCCGACCGCGCGCAGAAACGCCCGGGACGACGAGCTGCGGCTGCCGTGGTGGGGGGATTGCAGCCAGTGGGCGCTGACGTTGAAGCCATCGGCGAGCATGGCGCGCTCTGCCTCCACGTCGATATCACCGGTCAGCAACAGCCGCTCGCCGTTGGCCTCGACGCTGAGCACGCACGAGGCCTGATTGCCCTCGGCGGCTTGCTCCCAACTCCAGGTGGAAAAAACGACTTCATCCCACGTCCATGTTTCCCCGTTACTGCAGGACTCGGCCGACAACTCGGCAGGCATGCGCCCTACGTCTCCCGCCAGCACTCTCGCAACGAGCACGCCTTTTAGAACAGCGGCGGCGCCACCGGCATGATCAGAATCGGCATGACTGAGCAGCAGCGTGTCCAGCTGCCTGACCCCGGCGCGCCGAATGGCCGGCAACACCACGCGCTCGCCGATATCGAAATCGCCGAAGCGCGGCCCCGCGTCGTACAGCAGGGCGTGATCACGGGTACGGAGCAATATGGCAAGACCCTGCCCTACGTCCAGTTGCAACACTTCGACTTGCCCGGCGGGCACTGTCTTCTGCGGCGGAAAGATGCACAGCAACAGTAACGGCCAGCCCAGCGGACGCATCGGCAGGCCTTTGGGCAGTAACAGCAGCAACGCGCCGAGCAGGCTGAGCGGCCAGACCCACACCGGCACGTGGGGCCCGGTCCAGGCGGGAGCGAGATCCGCCATGAACGAGAGCCATCGAAACAACCCGTCCATCGAACCGCCCCCCAGCCACAGCAGGCTTTCGCCAAGGGATGGAATCGCCAGCAGCAGCGTGCCGAGCAACGCCAGCGGCAGAATCAACAGGCTTACCCACGGCACGGCGAGCAGATTGACGACGGGGCCGCTCACGCTCACCGGCAGGTTCAGCGCCAGCAACACCGGCATCAGGCCAAGCGCAATCAGCCATTGTGCGCGGGTCCAGCTCTGCAGCCAGCTCCACCGCCCGAGTCGCCCGCTGAAGATCAGCATCAGGATCGCGACGGCCAGAAACGACAGCCAAAAGCCGGGGCGCAGCGTGATCAACGGCTCGGCGATCAGCACCAGATTCAGCGCCAGCAAAAGCGGCCACGTGGTGCCCAGATGGCGAAACCGCAGACGCCACAGCAGCACCAGACCCAGCATGGTGACAGCCCGCTGCACCGGCACTTCAAACCCCGCCAGCACGCCATAGGCCAGCGCGCCCGAGAAGGCCGCGATGCACGCCGAGGGCAGCCAGGGTAAAAAAGCCGGCCACGCGCCCCAGCGGGCCAGCCCGGCGACGAGCCCGTAGAGCAAGCCGGCAAGCAAGCCGATGTGCGTCCCGGAGATGACCAACAGGTGAACGGTGCCGGTATCCTGCAGGACCTGCCAGTCGGCGGCGCTCAGTCCTGAATCGTCACCGAGCACCAAAGCAGCCAGCCCGCCCTGTCGGCCCTGGGCATCCACACTGAGCAGGCGCTGGCGGATGCCGTCGCGCCAATTGCCCCGGGCCGGTTCGAGCAACTGACCGTCCACCACGGTGCCGGTAGCGCCAATGCGCTGGGCCAGCAGCCATGCCTGGTAATCGAACGCGCCGGGGTTGACCAGCCCGCCCGGGCGTTTGAGCTTGACCGCCAGACGCCAGCGCTCTCCGCTATTGACCGGCGGGCCGCCGTACCAGCCGATGCGGATCTGCTCGGGCAATCGCGCGCGTCGTGAAACGGGATCATCCAGCTGAAAACGCACCACGCCGTCGACGGTCTGCGGCAGCCCGACCACGCGCCCTTCCAGCCAGAGCGTTTGCCCATCGAGGCGCTCGGCCAGTCGGTCATCCAGCGCCGACGACGCCGAGACGCAGGCCCAAGTGAGGCCGAACAGGTAAAACGCCAGCGGGTAGGTGCGAAACGGCAGCATCATCAGCGCCACCACGGGCATCGCCAGCAGCAACCAGACCGGCGGTAGTGCTGGCAAAAAACGTAGCGTCAGCAATCCGAGTGCAAGTGCGAGCATCCCCGTGCGCATGAGGCTTTCCTTGTCTGCAGGCTAAATCAACCTCCATGGCTTAGCCGATGCCCCGGCACGCGCGCTTATTAATTGTCACAAAGTCTGAATTTGCGTTTGCGACTATCCGTGCATACTTCCTCGAATTTCCCGCCCACCTCGCCGGATTCCCGTATGCCACGCCACCTGATCAAGCGGTACATGCCCGATCCGAACAGCATCCGGGAACACAAATCCTTACGCTTTCTTGGCTCTCTTCTGCACGACCCCAACCTCTGGCACCTCAATCGACGCTCCGTAGCGCGCGCAATGGGGATCGGGCTGTTCGCCGCCTTGATGCCGATGCCATTGCAGATGCTGCTGGCCGCCGTGCTGGCGATCTGGGTGCGGGCCAACATGCCGATTGCGGTGAGTCTGTGCTGGCTGACCAACCCGCTGACGATGCCGCCGGTGTTCTATTGCACCTACAAAATCGGTGCGCTGCTCATGGGCTTGCCGCCACGGCATTTCCCGGACGAACTGAGCTGGGACTGGATCAGCGGGCAGCTTTCTACCCTGTGGCAGCCATTTTTGCTGGGGTCGGTGGTGGCGGGGATCGTGCTGGGCGTGGCGGGGTATTTCGGGACGATGGGGTATTGGCGCTGGTGGGTCGGACGGCAGTGGAAGCAGCGCAAGGCTAAACGTCAGTAGCGCCAACGCCGCCAATCCGGTGGGAGCGAGCTTGCTCGCGAAGAGGTCAGTACATCCGCTACCCATTCAGCGCGTGTAATGGAGTCTTCGCGAGCAAGCTCGCTCCCACATAAGAATGCGGCGGACTCATAATCGAGTCCGCCGCTATTTCACAAGATCGTCCTAAATCTGTTACTGACGCATCCCGCGCCCGCTCACCAGCAGTCGCGCACAGCCCAGATAGAGCACGATGGTCGCAACGACCATGAACGCCAGGGCGATGCTGATCTTGATGTCCGACACGCCGAGGATGCCGAAGCGGAAGGCGTTGACCATGTGCAGCACCGGGTTGGCCAGCGACACGGTTTGCCAGAACGGCGGCAGCAGGTTAATCGAATAGAACACCCCGCCCAGGTAGGTCAACGGCGTCAGCACAAAGGTCGGGATGATCGAGATATCATCAAAATTGCGCGCAAACACAGCGTTGATGAAGCCCAGCAGCGAAAAGATTGTCGCGGTCAGCAGCACCACAATGATGGTGATCCCCAGGTGATGCACCTGCAGGTCGGTGAAGAACATCGACAGCATCGTGACGATCACCCCCACCGCCAGCCCGCGCAGTACGCCGCCGATGGTGTAGCCGATCAGAATGGTGTGCGGCGACACCGGCGAGACCATCAGCTCTTCGACCGAACGCTGGAACTTGGCGCCGAAGAAGCTCGAGACGACGTTGCCGTAGGAGTTGGTGATCACCGACATCATGATCAGGCCGGGCACGATGTACTGCATGTAGGTGAAGCCACCCATGTCGCCGATCTGCCGACCGATCAGGTTGCCGAAGATCACGAAGTACAGAACCATGGTGATCGCCGGCGGCAGCAGGGTCTGCGGCCAGATCCGCATGAAGCGCCGGACCTCACGGTAAACGATGGTGTTCAGGGCGATCAGGTTGGGACGCAGCTCCGAGCTCATATCGCCACCTTCGCCAGATTCTTCTCGACCAGACCCACGAACAACTCCTCAAGGCGATTGGTTTTATTGCGCAGGCTCAGCACCTGAATGTTCTGCAGCGACAGCTGGCTGAACAGCGACGTGATGCCGATGGTCTTGTCGACCTGCACCTCAAGCGTCTGGCTATCCACCCGTTTCACCGGATAACCGTTGAGCTGAGGCGCGGCCTGCAGTGGATCGCGCAGGTCCAGCAGGAAGGTCTCCACATGCAGCTTGTTGAGCAGGTTCTTCATGCTGGTGTTTTCGATGATCGTGCCGTGATCGATGATGCCGATGTTGCGGCACAGCTGCTCAGCCTCCTCCAGATAATGCGTGGTGAGGATGATGGTGATGCCCTTCTCGTTCAGCTCGGTGAGGAAGGTCCACATCGAACGTCGCAGCTCGATATCAACGCCGGCAGTAGGCTCGTCGAGGATCAACAAACGCGGCTCATGAATCAGTGCGCGGGCAATCATCAGTCGGCGTTTCATGCCGCCGGACAACGAACGTGACGGCGAGTCGCGCTTGTCCCACAACCCAAGCTGGGTCAGGTACTGCTCGGCGCGCTCTTTGGCGATCTTCGGCGGAATGCCGTAATAACCCGCCTGAGTCACGACGATATCGAAAGTCTTCTCGAACTGATTGAAATTGAATTCCTGCGGCACCACGCCGATCGAGCGCTTGAGTTGCGCCGGATTGGTATCGAGGTCGTGGCCGAAGATGTTCACCGTGCCGCTGGTTTTGTTGACCAGGGTCGAGATGATCCCGATGGTGGTGGATTTGCCGGCGCCGTTGGGGCCGAGCAATGCGAAGAAATCACCCTCGGCGACGTCCAGATCAATGCCCTTGAGGGCCTGGAAACCGTTGCCGTAGGTCTTGGTTAGCTGCCGGATGGACAGAGCTGAACTCATGACTGAACACACACCAATAAAAAATGAAAAGGGAAGATAAACGAATACGAACGTGCAGTTGCCGGGCTCACAGGGGCGCTGACATTTACCGTGCTGCGCAGCTGGAATATCAGGCGCAACACAAGGCTACAAACGCAGTGGCCGCAATGTTGCGGGCCGATGCCGCCCAAGTACAGCGACATCGATTGATAGTCAGTATTAACTCGACGCGGGCTGAACTCAGGTCAGTGCGGTCATGACGGCCTTTCGATACGCCGGACGCTGTTGCAAACGCTCGTACCAGGCTTTGAGGTGGGGCAGCTCGCGACGTTCAATCGGCATTTCGAACCAGGGATAAGCGAAGCAGCCGAGGGGAATGTCGCCCACGCCGAATTCGTCGCCTGAGAGGTACGGCTGATGCGCCAGTGCTGCGTCGACGATGACCAGCAGGCGCTCGACTTCAGCTTTGGCCGCGTTGATCTGCGTCCAGTCCTGTTTGTCGGCCGGCGTGCGTACTACGCCCCAGAACACCGGGCGGAAAGGGCCGGCCAGCGTCGACGTAGTCCAGTCCATCCACTTCTCCGCCTGAGCGCGCGCCTTGGGGCCGGCGGGATAGAAAGCAGAATCCGGCGCGTATTGAGCCGCCAGATAACGGACGATGGTGTTGGATTCCCACAGCACGAACTCGCCGTCTTCAATCATCGGCACCACACCGTTGGGATTCTTCGCCAAGTACTCGGGCTGATCGTTAACACCAAAGGCGCCGCCGGCATTCAGCGACTCGTATTGCAGTCCCAGTTCCTCGGCGATCCACAATGCCTTGCGCACATTGGACGAGTTCTTGCGGCCCCAGATCTTCAACATGTTGTCATTCTCCGTGTGGTCAACGAGCGATGAGTGGCGTTTGCGGCGGGCCACAGTCTACTCCGGGATGCGGGTGTTCGAGCCACAACTTCCTGTGCATCGGCCAGCCCCCGAACTCCCTTGGTAGCCCGGGGTCACTATCGAAGCGCGGGCCAGAGCGGTCGACTGCGCAGCCGGTTGCGCTTATCGCACCGTCATCATGGAGGGCTGTTTATGTTGTTGCTGTGGATCGTAGTGTTGGTTGTCGGCGTGGCCTGGCTGGCCCATCGGCGAGTTGCGCCCTTCCCCGCCCTGGGCATCGTCGCGGTGTACCTGCTGGCGATGGGCGCGTTCAGCCATGCCCACGGCTGGATGATCATCCCGTGGGTGTTGTGGATTGGCGTCGCGTTGATGCTGGCGCTGCCGGACCTGCGCCGCAAACACTTCAGTGCGCCGATGTTCTCGTGGTTTCAGAAAGTGCTGCCGCCGATGTCCGCCACCGAGCGTGACGCCATCGACGCCGGCACGGTGTGGTGGGATGGAGAGCTGTTCAGCGGACGTCCGGACTGGAACACCCTGCTCAGCTACCCGAAAAGCAAGCTGACCGATGAAGAGCAGGCGTTCCTCGACGGCCCGACTGAAGCACTGTGTGCCATGGTCAGCGACTGGGAGATCGGTCAGGCCATGGACCTGCCGCCGGAAGCCTGGGCGCATATAAAGGAGCATGGTTTCTTCGCGCTGATCATTCCCAAGGAATACGGCGGTAAAGGCTTCTCGGCCTACGCCCACTCGCAAGTAGCGATGAAGTTGGCGACCCGCAGCGGCGATCTGGCCTCCACCGTGATGGTTCCTAACTCACTGGGCCCGGCGGAACTGCTGCTGCATTACGGCACCGACGAGCAGCGCAATCATTACTTGCCGCGCCTGGCGCGAGGCGACGAGATCCCGTGCTTCGCACTGACCGGGCCGCTGGCCGGCTCCGACGCAGGGGCCATGCCTGACACCGGGATCATCTGCAAGGGCCAGTGGGAAGGTGAGGAAGTCATTGGTCTGCGCCTGAATTGGGAAAAGCGCTACATCACCCTCGGTCCCGTCGCCACCCTGCTCGGCCTCGCCTTCAAGGCCTACGACCCTGAGCATTTGCTCGGTGACGAGACAGACCTGGGCATCAGCCTGGCGCTGATTCCAACCGACACCGCCGGTGTGGAAATCGGTCGCCGTCATGTGCCACTGGGCGCGGCGTTCATGAACGGCCCGAACTCCGGCAAGGACGTGTTCATTCCGCTGGAATACCTGATCGGCGGCCAGGACATGCTCGGCAAAGGCTGGATGATGCTGATGAATTGTCTGTCGGTCGGACGTTCGATTTCCCTGCCGGCGGTCGGTACCGGCGCTGCGAAGTTCACCAGCCTCGTTACCGGGCAGTACACCCAGGCGCGCGAGCAGTTCAACGTACCGCTGGCAGCGTTCGAAGGGATTCAGGAATCCCTCGCGCGCATCGGTGGCAACGCATGGCTGATGGACAGTGCGCGCATTCTGACCGCCAACGCGGTGGACCTGGGCGAGAAGCCTTCGGTGCTGTCGGCGATCCTGAAATACCACCTGACCGAGCGTGGCCGCGAGTGCATCACCCACGCGATGGATGTGCACGGCGGCAAGGGCATCATCATGGGCCCGAACAACTACCTCGGTCGCTCATGGCAAGGCGCGCCGATCTTCATCACCGTGGAAGGCGCGAACATTCTCTCGCGCAACCTGATGATCTTCGGTCAGGGCGCTATTCGCTGCCATCCGTTCGTGCTGAAGGAAATGGCCCTCGCCGGCCGTAAGGATCACGATCGGGCGGTGGTGGAATTCGACGGTCTGCTCATGCAGCACATTGGCTTCGCCGTGCGCAACGCGGCCAGCACGCTGGTGCTGAATCTGGGGCTGGGGCATTTCGAAAGCGTACCGGGGGATCGCCTGAGTCAGGGTTATTTCCGCGCACTGAACCGGCAGGCTGCTGCGTTCGCGATGTTGGCGGACCTGAGCATGATGCTGCTGGGCGGCGAGCTGAAACGCCGCGAGCGCCTGTCGGCGCGTCTTGGCGATGTGCTGAGCCACATGTACCTGGCGTCCGCCGCGCTCAAGCGTTACCACGATCTGGATTATCCCGAAGCGCTGGCGCCGCTGTTTTGCTGGTCCATGGAAGAAGCGCTGGGTGAGTCCGAGCGCGCGCTGGACGAGTTGCTCAGTAATTTCCCGAACCGCATTCTCGGCGGGCTGCTGCGGGTGATCGTGTTCCCGTTCGGTCGTCGTCACAAAGGGCCGTCGGACAGGCTCGATGCGCAGGTCGCGGAGATCCTTGGCCGTGCCAAGGGCGACCCGGCGCTGGAATCGGTGCTTGCCGGTTGCTATCGCCCGACTGACGCAGAGGATCCGGTCGGCGCGTTGCAGCACGCCAGCGACTTGCTCGGCGGCGCCAAGGCGATCCGCAGCAAACTTCATCACGCGGTGAAAAGCGGCCAGGTCAAACCGGCGGGTGGCGAGCATCTGATCGACGCCGCGCTCGACGCAGGCGTGCTGCAGGCGGCGGAAGCGGAAACCTTGCGCGCTACAGAGGCGGCGCGACGCAAGGTGATCGATGTGGATGATTTCGACAAGGAAGCGCTGGTCGCCACCGAAGGCAAAACCCGCTAACAACGACGTACCCTGTAGGAGTGAGCTTGCTCGCGATTGCGGTGGGTCAGCAACATGCACGTTAGCTGACACGCCGTCATCCGCGAGCAAGGGAATCGCTCCTGCAGTTGCTGCCCACGACTTACGTCTACATACACCGCTCTAGCGAATTGTCCTACACTCCTTGGTAACAACAAGAAAAACCCAAGGGGACGCATCATGATTAACCAACGCCTGACTCATCGCTGCCTGCTCTCTGAAATTGCCTCGGGGGAGGATCATTACAGAGGCAAGCCGACACAAACCCTGCAAACCCTGCTGATGATGGGCTTCGTCACTCGTCTGCCCAGTCCTGACCGTACCTATGCTCATCTTGCGCTTACCGAAGCAGGCCATCGGTATCTGGCCGGGTTGTGGCATTGAGATAGCCGCAGGCGGCGGGGGCCTCTATACTCCCGCGCCTGTTTTTGTCTCTGAGGGCTTCATCATGGCCGACGCCAATCTCGACCACATCATGAATCTGCTGTTGCATTTGCGCGGCATCCTGGTCGCGCTGGGAGAGGCCGAGCAGGTCCCCGAAGAAAGTCATGCGCTGTTTCTGGAGCGTTATGATGAGTTGCTGACGCTGTTGCCGGCTGATCCGATCGAGAGTCAGTATCTGGGGCAGGATTTGTTGTGTCAGGTGATTCAGCGCTATCCGCAAATTGCTCATTTGGTGCCGCGGGATTTGTTGTGGTTTTTCGCGGGCGATTGTCTGCATTTCATGCCGGACGATGAGATTGATTTGTATACGGCGCTGGAGGAGCGTCGGTTTGAGGCGATGGAGAACGAGGAGCCGTTCGACTGGAATCAGGAGAAGCAGTTGTTGGCGATGTCGCAGTCTGAGTCCAAGCATTGATCTGAGGTTATCCGGATCAAGATCAACATCAAGATCAAGATCAACATCAAGAGCGTCCGCCTGGGGGCGGACTGTTTCGCCTTCGGCGAGTTACTTGGAAAAGTCGAAAGTCGCACCATCCCCAAGTAACCAAGGGTGCTTGCTCTCGGTTTGGCCCCTCCTCCGTCGGGGTTCCTTCACTCCGGTCCCGCTCCGTGGGCCCGCGCCGAACGGACATCCATGTCCTGACGGCGCGCTCGCCGCATCCATGCGGCTCGGCCCACTCCGCGAAACCTGCGTTCAGCCTGCACCCAAGTCGCGTTTTGCGGTGTCTGGACATTCTGCGTATGAAGATCAAGATCCAGATCAACGGCAGATCAAGGGCTTCCCGGCTGAAGCCGGTCCTACGGGGGACGCCGCCGGTCTTTCTGACTGCGCGCACTTGTAGGACCGGCTTTAGCCGGGAAGAGGTCGGCATGGGCGCCGCGAATTGATCGTTCCCGCGCTCTGCGTGGGAATGCAGCCCAAGACGCTCCGCGTCGTCATTGAGCTTGGCAGTGGCTCTGCCGCTCAACAAAACATTTTGTGATCTTACCTGTCCGCTAAATGCATATTTTTTATAATTAGCTTAGCGCCAAATCGAATTTCACAGACCCTCGACTTCCCCCTATGTTGCTGACTCGCACCCGCGCCCTCCCCTTGGTGCAGGTTGTTCCATCAGCACGAGGAATTGTCATGAGCGTCGAGTTCATCGGTTATATCGCGACCCAACCCGGATCGGAGATTCATCCGCGCAGCGGGCCGGCGGTCCAGCCTGAGTATGTGGAGAAAGTCGCCCGTGCCCATGAAGAGGCGGGCTTTGATCGTGCGCTGGTTGCCTACCATTCCAACAGCCCGGACAGTGCGTTCGTGGCGTCTTACGCGGCCAGCGTCACGACAACATTGAAGTTTCTCGTCGCACACCGTCCGGGTTTTATCTCACCCACCGTCGCCGCTCGGCAATTCGCCACGCTGGATGTGTTCACTGGCGGGCGGATTGCGGTGCACATCATTACAGGCGGCGATGATCAAGAGCTGCGAGCGGACGGCAGTTTTATTGGCAAGGATGAGCGTTACGCGCGCACGGACGAGTACCTCGGCGTGGTGCGCCAGGAATGGACGGCCGACAAGCCGTTCGATCACCACGGTAATTATTACCAGTTCGAGGGCGCTCATTCGTTGGTCAAGTCGCCGCAGCAGCCGCATATTCCGCTGTATTTCGGGGGTGCCTCGCGGGCTGCGCTGGAAGTTGCCGGTAAGCATGCCGATGTCTATGCGCTGTGGGGCGAGACCTACGAGCAAGTCAGGGACATCGTCAAACAGGTGCGGGCTGAAGCCGCAAAACACGGCCGGACGGTACGTTTCAGCCTGTCGTTGCGGCCGATTCTGGCGGAGACGGAGGAAAAGGCCTGGGCGCGTGCGGACAATATTCTTGAGCGGGCGAAGGTACTGGCCCAAGCGTCCGGCTTTGAGCGACGCGAACCGCCGAATGAAGGCTCGCGGCGTTTGCTGGAAGCCGCGGCCCAAGGTGCGCGTCTGGACAAACGCTTGTGGACCGGCATTGCCGGACTGCTCGGCGCGAAAGGCAATTCCACCGCGTTGGTGGGTACCGCAGAGCAAGTGGCCGAGGCGCTGCTGGATTATTACGACTTGGGAATCACGACGTTCCTGATTCGCGGTTTTGATCCGCTGGAAGACGCAATCGATTACGGCAAAAAACTGATCCCGCTGACACGGGAATTGGTCGCGCGGCGTGAGCAGGAGAAGAACGAGAAAGTGGCGTAATCGCCGCCTGCGCGGCAGGCCTCCTCAACACCCCATGCCAGGCGCGCCGCGTAACGGCGCGCCTGGATTCGACATCACGCCTGATAATCCGTCCCGTGCCGATCCAGTTCGCGGATCAGCGCGTTCCAGTGCCGTGTCACGCCCGGACCCGTGCCGCTTTTCAGGACTTTGGCCTGTTCTTCCACTTTCCTGACCACTTCCTCGGGCGGGAAGATCAATTCGGCATTGCCCGCCGCCTGCGCCGCGATCTGAATGTTGCACGCGTATTCGAGGTTGTGGAGCTGCTGAAACGCGTGCTCGACACTCACCCCTGCCGTGAGCAGACCGTGGTTGCGCAGGATCATCACGCTCTTGTCGCCCAGGTCTGCCACCAGGCGTTCACGCTCGCCGAGGTCCTGCGCGATGCCTTCGTAACCATGGTACGCCACGCGCCCGGAGAACCCGAGGGAATGCTGGGAGATCAGCAACAGCCCGTTCTTCTGCGCAGAGACGGCAATCCCGTCGCGGGTGTGGGTGTGCAGCACCGCCTGTAAATCAGGGCGCGCGGCATGGATGGCGCTGTGGATAACGTAGCCGGCGTTGTTGATGCCCAGGCCGGTCGGGTCATCGACGAGGGTGCCGTCGATGTCGACCTTGACCAGATTGGACGCGGTGATCTCGTCGAACAGCAAGCCAAAGGCGTTGATCAGGAAGTGCTCATCAGGCCCCGGCACGCGCGCGGAAAAATGCGTGTAGATGTGGTCGGTCCAGCGTTTCAGGGCGGCGATCCGGTAAGCCGCCGCCAGTTTCACCCGCACCTCCCACTCTTCCGGGCTGACCCGATCACGCACGCTGCCGGCGTTGACGGCGGTGCTGACGCTGGACTGAACAGGTAAAGAACTGACGTTGCTCATGCATGACTCCCTGGTGGTCTGGTTCAGACGTAATCGGGGAAGCCTATGCGCTGAGCAAACCATTTAGAAATCACATTTTCTTCTAAGCTAATTATCAGTATTTTTTATTATCAGCCTGAGCTTTCCATCAGGCGGCGTCGGCTGACAATCAGACCTATCAGCTGCATTGATGCCGTCAGACTGCCTACCGCAATATTTACTGACAGTTCTTCGCCCCTCTTTCAACCGCGTCTAAATCGTCTCATACCGGTGGAGACCAGCAGCAGCAATCGCCCAGAAGCAGCCATTTGCAGGCGATGCCGCCTCAAGTGCGATGCACAGCGTCTACCCGCTGATTGCTCCGCAACTACTGGACTCCGCCCCGCCCAAGTCTTGGTTTTTCAAACCTCCACTGGTAGCGTGCCGCGCCTCGCGGTATCGCCCGCTCCCCTTTCGTCATCGTTTCCGATACGGGGACTCGCCGCCCCCTACTCAAGGACGCTGCGCGTTATGCATATGGCGATGCACGGTCATTAGCAAATGGAGTTAACAATGACGCAAAACAGCACCGTGCTGTCCGGCATCCCGCTGGATCAATTTATGGACCGTGTTGAGGTCGAGCATCAAGAACACGGCGCCGACTTTTTACTGGGCCAGTTGCGCGCACAGCCGCTGAAGGCGATCTCGCTGGAATCGATCACCCGTCTGCACGTTTTGTGGGTTAACGCCGGTGACGCTGAAGCAGCCAGAGCGGTGCTTACCGACGACGGCCAAGCTTTGATCGAGGTTACGCCTGACGATGCGCGCAACGAACTCAAATTCAACCTGCTGCTCTACCAACTGCGACTAGGCAACTATTTGAAAGACGAGCAGGGCCTGCTGCAGGCGTTGGACAGCCTGCAGCAACTGACCAAGGAACCGCTGCCGTTCGACATCGAGCGGTACTGGCGCCACCACATCTTCGAAGATCTGCAGCACACAACGCTCGATGTGGCGCTCCGGGCCATCGAAGTGAGCCACACCCTGTCACTGATCAATCCCTGCCGTCACACTTTGCGGGCTTGGGACGATGCCGATCAATACCGGCGCCGGGCCAGGGTACTGGCCGCCCATGACCGTAACGAAGAGGCGCGTGAAACCGCGCTATCGGCAGTTGCCGCTTTGCGCACAGCCAAAGAAGATCAGGATGTCGACGTTAACGACTGGCTGTGGCTGGGCGATTCGCTGATCGAAATCGTGCCGTTGCGCCTGGCGATGTTTGAGCAACCTGTGATGCGACTGATCGCAGAGTTGGCACTGCCCCAACGTCGGGAATATGAAGTGCGGCTGGCGCGTTTGGCCGCCCGGTCACTGCACGCCCAAGGCGATCTGGCAGGGGCGTTGAAAATCTGTGAAGTGGCGACGCTGAGCTTAGGGGCCGACGGCGGTGACAACTTCGTTGATTTCCATTTGCCTTGGCTGCTTGAGGACGGCCAGATCGAAGAGGCCGGGCAACGTGCGTTCGTGGAAATTTATGAAATGCGCGACGAAATGTGGCCGGGCACGGCTGCTTGGGTACACGATCGCCTGCTCGATGCCGAGGATGCATCCGCATGGTGGCCGTTGTGCGTGATGCGTGCCTGTGACGATCAAGCGGTGCTGGAGCGGTTCATTTCCGGCCTGCCGTCGCGTGACGAGTCGATGCCGACCTTGGGGCCGCTGCTTGATGCCATGCATGCCAAAGGCCACGAGCTTGGTCAGATCGACAACGTCTTCACCGAGGCCCTTGCTGAAGCCAGGCGCCGCTCGCCAAACCACCCGTGGATCAATCGCCTGTTGGCGGTGCGGGAACGCATTGCCGGACGAATTGACGCCAACACTGAACTTGCCATGCTCCGCGAGGCAGTCCCCGCCGGCAATATGCAGGACAACCGCAGCGCCTTCAGCCTGCTTAGCGCCCACGCGAGTGTGTTCGGCATTATCAATGCCCTGCGCCAACCTTTACCTCCACTGGCCGGTGGTATGTACTACTACCGGTTTGCGGTCCACACCGAGGGTCTGGTCGAAACGCACGTCGAGCAACTCTCGAGCGATGAGGCAGACCAAGCCTGGGCGCTGCTGAGCCAAGTACAAAAGGCTGCCTACGAACACGGCCAGGCTCGAATGGAGCAATGTTTCTCCAGCGGCCGCGGGCACCGCTTCGATGCCTGTGCGCACCTGTACTCAATGCTGTGCAACAACTTGGCAAATAACTACCGGCGCTACAACGACCAACGCATGTATGAGCAGGCCATTGAGCTGCATTCCCGAGGCATCGCCGCCAGCTCGTTCGCAGAACATTATCAGGGCATCCTCGAAAACCGAATTCTGCTGGAGGACAACGAGGGCATCGCCGACGCTGCCGAACACCTTTGGCACTACGCAGCCGACTATGGCTACAGCCGCCACGACCCTGAAGAATACCTACTGGGCGTCACCCGTGCCCTGCACCGCCTGGACCGCAACCGCGAAATATTGATCTGGCTGGAGCGTATCCTCCAATGGCAGGAAGAGCGCGGCGTACGCGACCAAGATTTGGAGTACTCGGAGCTGTTCGTAAGGACGAAAATCGCCTTGTACTTGTCGTTCAGTTTGCCGGAGGCGGCCACCAGCTTGTGGCTACGCTACGCACCGCACATTAACGAACGCGACGAGGCATCCCTCCTGGGCTGCGCCGGAGAAGTACTTGAAGGGCTTGGCCGCAAGGAAGAAGCTTTGGCGTATTACCAGCGCTCCATCCTGCAAAGTGACCCGAACAACGCGGCCGACCAGCACAATATCGAAATTTTCCGCCAGAGCATCGCCGAGCTGGAGGCTGCTGGAACACCAGACTGCAAGACCTGGTGGCAGATATGGCGGTGAAACCGCAAGCGCGACAATCCGGTTACGCCTCGCGCAACGCACTCAATGCTGATCAGCTCAAGCGCGGGATTGCTGAACGCAGCAAGGCCCGTGGTGATGCGCCAGAGGTGGGCAAATGGTTGCTCAATCATTATTACCGTCATCTGGTTGGCAATTTCGAACCCGCGCGGCGGATCCTGACCCTGGAGCAGGCTGCCGAAGCACTGGGCGCCGAGCCGCCCTCATGGATGCCAAGGCATTTGAGCGACGCCGGCAAAAATTCGCAGCAGACACCCGCGCCGCTGGTTTGGGTCGATCCGCATCAAGCGCCACTGCTGGCTCAAGAGGCCTTGCTGGTGGAGTTCCTGACCTCTCGCCAGGGCACGGCGCTGGCCGGTAAGCTCGACCGCATCAACTGCCCGCAGGCGCTGGCGCTGTGGCAAAAAGAACATGCGCAAATGGCGGAGCGGGTCGAGCTAGGCTGGCGCAAGAGCAACCCCGAGGCATTGCTCGCTCGGGTGACCACCGCTGAGCACGTATTACAGGAGCTGCGTCCCGAGAGCCCCTCGCTGCGCGCGGAAATGGCCTTTGAAAGCTACGTGATGCGCCACTGCCTGGGCCAGTTCGCTGATCGTCGTGCCTTGACCGGCGGCTACGGCGAGCGCTACGCAGAAGCGCTGGAGCAGCGGCGCATGCGCGTGTTCAGTTTCCGCGACAGCCAGGGCCAGCCACACATCACCATCAGCCTGATCGTTCAGGCCGACGGCACCTTGACCGTCGAGCAGGTCAAGGGCAAGCAGAACCGGCCACCGGTCGAGCGTTATTACCAGGACTTGCTGCAGTGTCTGAATGCCCTCGGCACCGACCAGCAGACGCCCGACGACTGCATTGCAATCGGCATCGTGCGCACCGAAGTCGGTTGGCAGCGAATCGAAACCGTCAGCGACCCGGCCGCTCAGAGTCGTCTGGTAGCCTGTTATCCGCAACTGTACGACTGCCTAGATGCGCCCTCGGCCATGGTCGAATGGCTGGTGGCCGGACGTCAGCCACAGCAGTTCCTGCAGACTGCCCCGCACGCGGCTTCGGTCAAGTACGCCACTCGCCACATATTCTGCGAACGCGTTGAGCTTTCGTCTGATGCCCCGCTGTACCTGACCGAAGATGTGCAGTGGCCTGATATGACCTCGCCGCTGGCCGGAGAAATCCAAGCATGGCAGGCTCGGGCAAGATAAGGAGAACGGCATGTTTTTAAGTATCGCAGCGGTTGTTTCAGGCTGGTTGTTGTGGCGAACATTCAGGGCGAGGGGCGGCGCATCGTTATTCAGCCCGCGCAAGCACTGGTCGCTACTGTTAGCCAGGCCCATGGCTGACGCAATGGAAATCGAGGGCTTCTACTCGCCAGCATGCGATCCCTTCACCGAGCAAGCGCGGACGACCGTGCGCGCAGCGTTGCTCTACCAAGCCGGAATACGCAGCAATTTCAATGACGAGGCGGTGCGGAAGCACTTCAGTGCGACGCTCGAACAGCAATGGTACAGCCTCGACCTGCAGGCGCTGACGGCCGAAGATGAACCCCGTGCAGCCATGGCTTTTGCCTGCGCGCGGGTGGCGTTTCTGGTCCGCTGTGCATTGCTGATGCGCTGGCTCGAACCCGAACTTGCCTGGCGTGTCCTGCTGCTGAACGCACAGCGGGCGCAGGACTGCTTCGACAGTTGGGCAGATTTCGGTAGCGCCTATAAGCTGGGGCGCGAGCAGTGGGTTGCAACGTTTCGCGTCGATTCGCTGGGCGAAGCGTTCCACGAGCAGCATCTGCGCCAGTTGCTGGCAGCCGGCAGCGGTGCTTGGGCCGATATTCACTGGCAAACGCCTGCGGCGTTGAATCCAGTTTTGGCCGAGTAACGCCTGTGCTACGGCGAGGACTTTTCCTGGTAGTCAAAACGGTGTCTTGGTCAGACCGTCCACCACCACGTCACTGCCCTCAAGCCGCATCCCGCTCCTGCTTCAGCGATTGCGCCACCAGACTGCCGAAGGACGCCACCGGCGCCTGCAGATTGCCGAGGAAGCGTGGGTAGATCAGCCACAAATCCATCACCGGTTTGAAATCCTTGAGCGGCATGACCGCCAGTGAATCGCGGTGGACGCTGCGTTCCAGCAGCGGACGCGGCACCAGACCCAGGCCCATGCCATCGGCAACCAGCCCCAGTTGCAGCTCGGTGCCGAAGGTTTCCAGATTGACCTTCAGGCTTAACCCCTGATCAGCCAGCGTGCGTTGCAGCCCGGCGCGGAAACCGCAGCCATCGGGGTTGAGCACCCAGCCCAGCTCGTAGCAGTCCGCCAGCTTCACCGGCTTTTTCGGCAGCGCGCTCCTGGCGCACACCACCACCAGCTCCATCTTGCCGATGGACTCGCCGACGATGCCTTCAGGGAAGATCTTCCCGGCCGGGAACAGCGCCGCGGCCGCGTCCAGTTCGCCATTCTCGATTTTTCCGATCAGGTGGCTGCCCCAGCCAGTGATCACTTGGGCGCGCAGGTCGGGAAATTGCCCGCGCAGGTGTTTCAACGCATCCAGCAGAACGACGTCGCCGATGGTTTGCGGCACCCCCAGCCTGAGCAAACCGCTGGGCGGCGTGTCGCTGGCGACGAGTTCACGCAGAGAGTCCATTTCCCGCAGGATCGCCAGACACTTCTGATACACCTGCGTGCCCATTGGCGTCGGCTTGAGCGGCTTGGTGTTGCGGTCAAACAATTCGACGCCCAGCGCTTGCTCGAAATTCTGCACCCGGCGCGTGATGGCGGGTTGAGTCAGGTCGAGGGATTCAGCGGCATGGCTGATCGACTGGCAGCGAATGACCGCTACGAAAGCATCGATGTCATCAATTTTCATTCGGATCGCACATGGAATAAGAGAAACAAGATAGGCAAAAATCATAATGGCTATCGAAGGCGCTGGATAGCCTCACAACGGCCGGCACCCTGCGAATCGGTTATCAACGACTTTTTGGTTATAACCTAATCATCAATAAATAGCATATTAGCCAGGCGCATTATGCTTATATTAAGCACCCCCTTCCGACCGGAGCCGATATGACTCACATCCGACACCCTGAACGACTCAGGGCCTTTATCGGCGCGTTGGCCGAGCTGACCGATAGCAACCCGGGCGAAGGCGACCTGCTCTCCCGGGGTGGCAGGCTGCTGGGGCAACTGGTCAGTCATGACGACTGGCTGCCGGATGAGTTCGCCGTGCCCGATCCGGCGCGCTATCAACAGTTTCTGTTGCACGCCGACTCACGGCAGCGGTTCTCGGTCGTCAGCTTCGTGTGGGGGCCGGGCCAGAGCACGCCGATTCATGATCATCGCGTCTGGGGCTTGATCGGCATGCTGCGCGGCGCCGAGTATTCCCAGGGGTTCGCCCGCAGCGCCGATGGCCGGCTGGAACAGGAAGGCCCGGCGATTCGCCTGGAGCCCGGTCATGTCGAGGCGTTGTCGCCGCGCAGCAACGACATTCATCAGGTCAGCAACGCCTTCGACGACCAGGTGTCGATCAGTATTCATGTCTACGGCGCCAACATCGGCGCCGTGAAGCGCGCTGTTTACCAGCCCGATGGCAGCGAAAAACTGTTCATCTCCGGCTATTCCAACGCCTTTCTCCCGAACATCTGGGACCTGTCCAAAGAGAACCAAGCCCAATGAGCCATGACACCCGTTCATACGCCGACATCCGCCGCGCCCTGCTCGCCCATGAAGAGGTCGCGCTGGTGGATGTGCGCGAAGAAGCCCCGTTCGCCGAAGCTCACCCGCTGTTCGCCGCCAACATCCCGTTGTCGAAACTGGAGCTGGAGGTACTCGCGCGCGTCCCACGTCGCGACACCGCTGTCACCGTTTATGACAACGGCGAAGGTCTGGCCGAACGCGCCTTGAAGCGTCTTCAGGAACTGGGTTACAGCGACGTCAAGCTGCTTGAAGGCGGGTTGCAGGGCTGGCGCAACGCTGGCGGCGAGGTGTTCATTGACGTCAACGTGCCGAGCAAGGCGTTCGGCGAACTGGTGGAGCATCATCGCCACACGCCGTCTTTGGCCGCAGAAGAGGTCAAGCAGTTGCTCGACGCCGAGGCCGACGTGGTGGTGCTGGATGCGCGGCGGTTCGATGAATATCAGACCATGAGCATTCCCACCGGCGTCAGTGTGCCCGGTGCCGAACTGGTGCTGCGTGCCCGTGAGCTGGCGCCCGATCCCAACACCCGGATCATCGTCAATTGCGCCGGCCGTACGCGCAGCATCATCGGCACCCAGTCGCTGGTCAACGCGGGCCTGCCCAACCCGATTTCCGCCCTGCGCAATGGCACCATCGGCTGGCTGCTGGCCGGGCAGACCTTGGATCACGGGCAATCCCGGCGCTTCCCGCAGGTCACTGAAGCGACCCGGGAAGTTGCTCGGGCGGATGCGCGCAACGTGGCGGACAAAGCACGAGTGAAACGAGGCAGCCGCGCGGACCTGCCGGTCTGGCAGGCAGAGACGACTCGCACAACGTACCTGTTCGATGTGCGCACGCTGGAGGAATTCGAAGCCGGTCACGTGCCGGGTGCGCGTTCGACGCCGGGCGGCCAACTGGTGCAGGAGACTGACCATTACGCCAGCGTGCGCGGCGCACGAATTGTCTTGCTCGACGACGACGGCGTGCGCGCGAACATGTCGGCTTCGTGGCTCGCGCAGCTCGGCTGGGAGGTGTTCGTGGTGGACGACCTGGGCCCTGAGGATTTCAGCGAAAAAGGCGGCTGGAACGCGCCGAGTCCGCCCGCGGCGCAGGTCGAGGAGATCAGCGCCGAAACACTGCGCCAGCGGCGCGAACACGGTGGCGTGGCGGTGCTGGATTTCACCGCCAGCGCCAACTACATCAAGCAGCATATTCCGGGTGCCTGGTGGACGCTGCGAGCCGACCTTGCCAGCGCGCTGCAGAACATTCCGGTCGCCGAGCGTTACGTGCTGACCTGTGGCAGCAGCAAACTGGCGCGCCTCGCAGTGTCGGAGGTCGAAGCGCTAACGGGCAAGCCGGTGTTTGTGCTCAAGGACGGCACCGCCAGTTGGGTCGCGGCGGGGTTAGAGCTTGAGCACGGCGAAAGCCATCTGGCCTCCCCGCGCATTGATCGCTATCGCCGGCCTTATGAAGGCACCGATGCGCCGCGGGAGGCGATGCAGGCGTATCTGGATTGGGAGTACGGATTGGTCGAGCAGTTGGGCCGCGACGGGACCCATGGGTTTTATGTGATCTGAGCCGTCGCTTGACGGCTGGCCCCCGTCGCGCGGACGACGCCAGCCGCTGTGGGAGTGAGCGTGCTCGCGAAGATGGCGTTCCAGCCGCTGAAGATTCAGCGCGTGTGCCCGCCACCTCGTGGGCAACCGCTCCTGCACAAAATGCATCGCCCCAAAAATAGTTATGCATTAATGTAATAATTAGTATCCGCATCATCACACAAATACATAATTAGCATATAACCAAAAGATACTTCTATTCCGTTTCTTATAGGCATAAGGTCAATCCCCTGCCGACCCCTTCTCCAGGCGGAGGCCAAGAATCCACTTCCACGCCTGGAGACACGCACCATGTCCGCCCCTTTCACTCCCCTGCTCCGCGTCCGACACGTGATACTCGGCGCACTGCTCGCATTGTCATTCAGCCAAATCACACAGGCCGCCGAGCCACTCCAGCCGCTGCTCGTCGCTAACCAGAAGTCCGCGCTGAAGGTGCTGCTGGAGGTGTCCGGCGAGCTCAAGGACGTGCCCTACGAGATCAAGTTCTCCGAATTCCCTTCGGCATCGCCATTGGGCGAAGCCCTGAACGCAGGGGCCGTTGACGTTGGCGCACTGGGCGACGCGCCGTATGTCTTTGCGCTGGGCGCGGGTGCCGCGTTGAAGGTCATCAGCATCACCCACGTCAGCGGCCGCTATACCACTGCATTGATCGTGCGCAACGACTCGCCGATCAAGTCGGTTGCCGACCTCAAGGGCAAGCGCATCGTCACCGGACGCGGCTCCATCGGCCATTACCTGGCCATCCGCGCGCTGAACGAAGCGGGCCTGAAGACCAGCGACGTGAATTTCGTCTACCTGCTGCCCAGCGAGTCGCGGCTGATCCTCGACAACGGCGATGCTGACGCCTGGGCCACCTGGGCGCCCTACACCACCGTCGCCACGCAGAACGGCGCGCGCATTCTGCCCAACGGCCCGGACTTGCTGACCAATCATTCCTACCTCGCTGCGACCAGCAAGGCTATCGCCGACAAGCGCGTGCAACTGGACGACTTCGTGGTGCGCCTCGACCGCGCCTACCGCTGGGCCAACGCCCATCCCGCCGAATATGCCGCCGCCCAGACCAAAGTCACCGGGCTGCCATTGGCCGTGCACCTGGCGGTCAACCAGGACACCAAAATGGAACGCGTGAGCATCGATGACGGCGTCATCAAGGGCTTGCAGAACACAGCGGACATCTACCAGCGCGAAGGCATCCTGAATAAGCACGTCGACGTGTCCCACGGCTTCGATGCGGATTTCAACGCCATCCGCCTGGCCGCCGAGCAATCAGCCGAGCAAGCCGCCCACCAAAACAATCCCCAAGCTGCGCGCTAAGCGCTCGACTCAGGAGCACACATCATGAGCAAGCCTCGTCAACTCAAATTCGGTGCCATGGTTCACGGCGTGGGCCACGGTTGGGGCGAGTGGCGCCATCCGGATGCGCAGGCCGACGCCAGCACCAACTTCGACTGGTATAAAGGCCAGGCCCGACTGGCTGAAGACGCGAAATTCGACTTCGTGTTCATCGCCGACAGCCTGCACATCCACGAGAACTCCAGCCCGCACTACCTCAACCGTTTCGAGCCACTGACCATTCTCTCGGCGCTGGCCGCCACTACCAGCAGGATCGGCCTGGTGGCGACTGTGACCGTCAGCTACACCGAGCCCTTTCAAGTGGCGCGGCAGATCTCTTCCCTGGACCACATCAGCGGCGGCCGCGCCGGCTGGAACGTCGTTACCTCATGGCTCAGCGGCACCGCCGAGAACTTCAGCAAGAGCGAGCATCCGCCCCACGCCGTGCGCTATCGCATCGCCAGGGAGCACGTGTCGGCGGTGAAAGGGCTGTGGGATTCCTGGGAGGACGACGCCTTCACCCGCAACAAGCAGACGGGTGAGTTTTTCGACCGCAGCAAGCTGCACGCCTTGAACCACGCGGGCGATTTTTTCCAGGTCAAAGGCCCGCTGAACATCGCCCGCTCACGCCAGGGTCAGCCGGTGCTGTTTCAGGCTGGCACCTCCGAGGACGGGCGCAACTTCGCTGCAGAGTATTCCGATGCGATTTTCGTCCACGCCGAGTCCCTGGAAGAGACTCAAGCGTATTACGCCGACCTCAAGCGCCGCGCGGTCGGCTTTGGGCGCAACCCGGATGACCTGTCGATTTTGCCGGGCATTCGCCCGATCGTGGGTCGCGACGCCGAAGAGGTTGAGCGGCGTTATCAGCAAGCGGTGGAATTGGTGAGTATCGAAGACGCCATCGTCGCGCTGGGCCGGCCGTTCAACGATCACGACTTCCGCCAATACCCGCTGGATGCGCCGTTTCCGGACCTGGGCGATCTCGGCGCCAACAGCCAGAAAGGCGGTTCGGATCGGATCAAGCAGCAGGCCAGGGAGGAGAACCTGACCCTGCGTCAGGTTGCGCTGGATTTCTCCCGCCCCCGCCGCGAGTTCGTCGGCACGCCCGAACAGGTCGCCGACCAGATTCAGCACTGGTTCGAGAACGGCGCCAGTGATGGCTTCATCATCAATTCGCTGTTGCCTGATGGGCTGAAATACTTCACCGAGTTGGTGATTCCGGTCCTGCAGCAACGCGGCCTGCAACGCAGTGATTACACCGGCTCGACCCTGCGCGAACACTTTGGTCTGGAGTTTCCCGTCAATCGTCATACCGCCGCGCGGTTGGCAGCGGCTGCGAAGGTCACGGACGCTGAAAAATCGCAGGTCCCGGCATGAGCGCAGGATTGAATCGGCAACCTGATGCTTCAGCAGATGCCGAGACCGAGGCGGCCTTTGTGGCGCGTTTGCAGGGGATCACCGAGCGGCTGGCCGAGACCGCGCAGCACTACGATGAAACGGCTGAATTCCCACACGAGAACTTCCGTTTGCTGCACGAGCAAGGTCTGCTCGGGCTGACCGTGGAAGGCGCGCTGGGGGGCGGTGATGCGGATCTTAAGCGGGCACAGCAAGTGATCAGCGCGGTGGCGCGCGGCGAGCCTTCCACTGCGCTGATTCTGGTGATGCAGTACATCCAGCACGCACGCATTCGGGAAGTCAAAAACTGGCCCGAGCATTTATACCGACAGGTGGCGCTGGACGCGGTGCATAAAGGTGCGCTGATCAACGCGCTGCGGGTCGAGCCGGACTTGGGCTCGCCTTCTCGCGGCGGGCTGCCGGCGACGATTGCGCGCAGGACGGCGGAAGGCTGGCGGATCAGCGGTCGGAAGATTTACTCGACGGGGAGCCACGGCCTGACCTGGTTTAACGTTTGGGCGCGCAGCGATGACGCGGATCCGCTGGTCGGGGTGTGGCTGGTGCGCAAGGACAGCCCGGGCGTGAGCATCATCGAGGACTGGGATCATTTGGGCATGCGCGCGACCTCCAGCCACGAGGTGATTTTCGACGACGTGCTGGTGCCGCTGGATCATAGGGTCAACACCAGCCCGGCGAGTTCGCCGCAGCCTGAATTGGATGCAACAGGGTTGCTGTGGATGTCGGTGTTGTTGTCTTCGGTGTACGACGGCATTGCGCAATCGGCGCGGGACTGGCTGGTGAATTTTCTGGAGCAGCGCACGCCGTCCAACCTGGGGACCTCGCTGTCGACGTTGCCGCGCTTTCAAGAAGTACTCGGCCATATCGACACCTTGTTGTTCGCCAACCGGACACTGCTGGAATCGGCGACTCATGGGCTGACGCCGGCCAGTCATGGGGCGCAGATCAAATACCTGGTGACCAGCAACGCTATTCGCGCGGTTGAACTGGCGATTGAAGCCACCGGCAACCCCGGCCTGTCCCGCAGTAACCCGCTGCAACGGCATTACCGCAACGTCGTCTGCGGCCGAGTGCACACGCCACAGAATGACGTGGTGTTGCAGGGGGTGGGCAAGGCCGTGTTTGCCGGGCGAGCAGTCAGGCAGTAAGTAGCGCCGCATTCCACAGTAGGACCGGCTTCAGCCGGGAAGGCGCCAGTGTGAACACCCCAAATCTTGCAGCGTGACACCCGACGCATTCCCGGCTAAAGCCAGTCCTACGTTCGCCGATCAAGCCAGCATTTCAGGCGGCTCGAACGCGGTGATCGGCGGTACTTCGCCGTGCCACTTTTCAACGTCAACCGTCACTGTCTGCGCCGAGCAGCCCTGAGACAGACTCGAAGACCCAATGTCTTCAGTCAGCACATTCGGGTTGCCGTGCTTCTCCAGGCTCTTCGCCTGCCCCTTCACCAACGGATCAAACCAGGCGCCTGTGGCGATCTGTACCACGCCCGGGCGAATGTCGTCGGACACAATCACCCCGGCCAGAAAAGCACCTCGATCGTTGAACACCCTGACCACATCCCCCTCGGCAATCCCTCGCGCCAAGGCGTCCTGTCGGTTGATCGTCAACGGCTCCCGCCCATGAACTTTCGAGGCCTGGCTGTACGCGCCGTGATCGTATTGACTGTGCAGGCGCGTCTTCGGCTGGTTCGACAGCAGATGCAAGGGAAGTGGCTGGGTGGGCTTGTCCAGCCACACGGGATGGCCGGGGCAGTCGGCATAGCCAAAGCCTGCGATCTTCTCACTGAATATCTCGATCCTGCCCGACGGCGTCTGCAGCGGATTCCCCTGGGGATCATCCCGAAAGGCCTTGAGCAGCACAGTATCGTCTGCCGGGTAATCCACTTCGAACACGCCCTTGCGCCAGAACTCGTCAAAATCCGGCAGCTCGATGGCAAAGCTTCCGGCACGTGGTCGCGACTCTTCATACAGCAAGCGCAGCCATTGCCCGGCATCACGGCCCTCAGTAAACACCTGCTCGCAGTCCAGCCGACGGGACAGCCCGGCGAAGATCGCATAATCATCCCGCGCCTCCCCCACCGGCTCGATCACCTTGTGCATGGCGATCATGAAGCGGTCGGACGCCGCGCTACCGATGTCATCACGCTCCAGCGCAGTGGTCGCAGGCAGCACAATGTCCGCGTGTTTGGCCTGAGCGGTCCAGAACTGCTCGTGAACGATGATGGTTTCCGGACGCTGCCAGCCCTGCAGCAGTCGATTGATGTCCTGGTGGTGATGGAAAATGTTGCCGCCGGCCCAGTACACCAGTCGGACGTCCGGGTAGTGATAACGCTTGCCGTTGTAATCGAACGCCTCGCCGGGATTGAGCAGCATGTCGGTGACCCGCGCCACCGGGATGAAATCCTTGACCGGGTTCACGCCCTGGGAAAAGCGCGGCCCGGAAAACGCCCTGCGCCCGCTGCCGGTGTTGTTCATGCAGCCATAACCCAGCCCGAAGCCGCCGCCGGGCAGACCGATCTGCCCAAGCATCGCCGCCAACGTCACGGTCATCCAGAACGGTTGCTCGCCAAACTGTGCCCGCTGCAGTGAATAGGCGACGTTGATCATCGTGCGCTTGCCGGCCATCTCCCGCGCCAGGCTGACGATCCGTTGCGCCGGAATATCCGTCAGCGCTGCCGCCCACTCCGGCGTCTTCGCCACGCCATCTACCGCGCCGAGCACATATTCGATGAAGCGCTCATGCCCCACCGTATAACGACGCAGAAAATCTACGTTGTGCAGTCCTTCGTCCACCAGCACACAGCACAGCGCCATCATCAGCGCAGTGTCGGTGCCGGGCCGCACGGCGAGCCACTCATTGCGCTGCGGTCCGGTTAAATCATCACGCAGCGGGCTGACGTTGACGAACTGCACGCCAGCGTCCGACATCCTGCGAATGCCGTTGCTGACCAGATGATCGCTGGCACCCCCGGGGCTGCATTGCGCGTTCTTCAACGGCAACCCGCCAAACGCGACGAACAGCTCGCAATGCTCCGCCAGATTCTGCCAGGAGGTGTGGGCCGCCAGCAGCCAGTCCATGTTGCCGACGATGTGCGGCATCAGCACCCGGCCGGCGCCGAGGCTGTAACTGTCGACGCTGTAGACGTAGCCGCCGCAGCTGTTGAGGAAACGGTGCAACTGGCTTTGCGCATGATGAAACCGCCCCGCGCTGCCCCAGCCGTAACTGCCGCCGAATATCGCTTTGTTGCCATGCTCACTCTTTACCCGCGACAACTCGGTGGCGACCAGATCCAGCGCAACATCCCACGGCACCTCGACGAAGGCTTCGTTGCCGCGCAAGTGCGGGTTGCGCAGGGCCGGATGATCGTCGAAGCGCTCGAGAAAACTGCGGCGCACGGCCGGCCGACGGATACGCGTGGCCGAGTCGATTGCCCCGGGAATAGACGAACCAATCGGCGAAGGGTCCGCGTCCCACTCCACCGGATCCATGGCCTGAAGCCGTCCGTCAACAACCCGCGGACGGTAAGCGCCCCAATGCAACGAGGTGAAACTCATGGGTGAATGCTCCAGCAAGTGGGCCTGTGCGGTGACTGCCGTGATCGATCAACGCGCCGCTTGTGCCGACGCGTCAGCCCCGGCGTCAAGCGCAGCGGCAAAGGAGTCGTCGAACACAGTGCCAGCCGGATAGGACTTCGTCAGCCCCGCAGCGTTGAAAAAGTCGATGGTCTGCTGCGCCTGGGTTATGACCTGGGGTGAAATCGGCAGCACCACCGTCGCCGAACGCTCGAACCAGCCCCGCGCCACCTCGGGGTCGGCCTTGGACAGGACCGCCCACGCATTAGCGTACGTGTCGGTGTTCTGCTTGTTGGCGACCGACCAGGCCCGAGCTTTTTGCAGGCGCTGGAGGAAGTCGGTGATTTCCGGGCGCTTGTCTTTGATCGAGCGGTCATTGGCGACGACAAAGCTCTGCGCCGGGATCAGGTTTTGCGCGGTGGTGATCACCCGCCCGCCCTGGCGCTCCTGCTGAATCACGTAGGGATCCCACGTGGCGATGGCGTCAACCGAACCACCGTCCAGAGCATGGGAAGCGTCCAGCGCACTCAAATATCGATATTCCACCGCATCCCGCGCGATGCCGGCCTTGTCCAGCGCAGTCAGCATCAATTGCTGGCTCCACGAACCCTTCCAGATCGCCACCCGCTTGCCTTTAAGGTCGGCCACCGATTTGATCGGCGAATCCTTGCCCACCACGATCGCCACCCCCACCAGGTTCTGCCGTGAAACGCCAATCACCTTGATGGGCGCCCCTAACGCGCCGAGAAACAACACCGGCGCATCACCCAGCAAGCCGACGTCGAGGCTGCCGGCATTCAGCGCTTCCGCGACGGGTGAGCCGGCGGTGAACTGTTTCCATTCCAGCGTGTAGGGCAAATCGTTGAGAACGCCAGCGGCTTCCATGACGGTTCGGGCGCCATAGCTTTGATCGCCCACCACCAGTTCTGCGGCATGCACCGCGCTGAGTGAGCTGGTGAATAGAAGAAGGGATAACACAGGACGCAACAGAAGGGATTTGATCGACACAGGCAATCTCCGGGGAGGCTCCATCGGAACCGGATCATGAAATGAACGCCGGTCCGCCTGTGCGGTAGCCGATTCTTGGGCCTGCGCCGGGTGAAGCAGCGTCAGGGATCAGAACCATAGCATCGAAGGTTATATTAATTAAATTCAATATATTTATATGGAAATATGCGGAATGTGCAGGAAACCGCGAAAGTGCGTGAGCTTGATAAACCTAACGATTTTGCTTAAAGAGGTATGTATTGCATCGCTCGCCCATCATCCCGAACTAGGCGACTACGGGGCAATGGCATAGTATGCCAACATTCAATGGGCTCACATCTCTCAACCTGGAGCGGACTATGGCTACGCGTAACGTTGTACTGACCACGCATCAGGAACAGGTAATTCACGAACTGGTCCAATCCGGGCGGTACCAAAATGCCAGCGAAGTAATGCGCGAAGGACTGCGGCTGCTGGAACAGCGAATCGCTGAAGATACGGCAAAAGTTGAGGCCCTTCGCCAAGCCACCTCGATCGGCTTGATGGACCTTGAGCAGGGTCGCTTCACCGAACTCTACGAAGGCGACCTCAAGCAGTACCTCGAAGATTTGAGCGTTGAGGCAAATGTCGCCACACGCGCGAAGAACTGAGCATGTCGCACTATCGTATATCCAGCGCAGCGCGCGCCGACATCATCGACACTCTCAAGCACTCTCAGGCGCAGTTTGGCGACCAAGCACGACAACGCTATCAAGCGCTGATCCTTGAAGCGCTGCAGCTCATCGCTAACGCGCCCCACCGCATCGGCAGCTGTCAGCGGGATGAACTTGCACCGGGTCTTCGCAGCTTTCACCTCACTTACGCTCGCCAGCATGCCAGGCACATCCATGGTCCAGTCAAAAGCCCGAGACATCTCGAGTTGTATCGTGTGGCTAAAGACGAAGCAATTGAGGTCGTCAGGCTGCTTCATGACGCTATGGAAGTGGAGTTGCATGTACCACGAGCCTGATCCACTGCCTGCCAAAGCTGCGCACTTGCTCACTCGCCGAAAATGAGGACGCTGCGTGCGCCACTTTAAGAGAGCTTATTTTCTTCAAATCCCGGACAAACAAAAACGCCGCTCTGTTGAGCGGCGTTTTTGAGAATTTGGAGCGGGAAACGAGACTCGAACTCGCGACCCCGACCTTGGCAAGGTCGTGCTCTACCAACTGAGCTATTCCCGCAAATGGCGTCCCCTAGGGGACTCGAACCCCTGTTACCGCCGTGAAAGGGCGGTGTCCTAGGCCACTAGACGAAGGGGACACAGCCTGGAAACACCATGGTGTTGTGTTCCAGTTCCAGAAACACATCCGAAGACGCTTTCTGGTTTCACTCAACTTCGCCCGAAAGCAAAGCTGCTTAAAAATGGAGCGGGAAACGAGACTCGAACTCGCGACCCCGACCTTGGCAAGGTCGTGCTCTACCAACTGAGCTATTCCCGCAATGGCGTCCCCTAGGGGACTCGAACCCCTGTTACCGCCGTGAAAGGGCGGTGTCCTAGGCCACTAGACGAAGGGGACACGCTACAACATTCACTCCCTGCTACGCTCTGCTGTGTGCTTTACGCTGCAAGTGGCGCGCATTCTATGGATGGATATAGGGGTCGTCAACCCCTCAGTGAAAATATATTCAAATCAATGACTTCGCCCTCTATTTAGGCAATGAACGGCCGATACACACGTGTCAGCCGCCATGGGGAATATCAGGCGGAGTGACAGGACCACCTTCCCGCGATAGTGGATAGCCACTACACTCGCGCAAATTACTTGACTGAGGCTTGTGCGGTGACACCACTCTTTATCACCTTCTTGGTTGTAGCAGGCATCGTGCTCCTCATTGCGGTGGGCTACCTGAATCATGTCGCAGAAGGCAAAAAGGTCGAGCGCGCGCGAAGCATGGTCGAGCTCAATGATCGGTTACGTCGCTGCAGCGAGCTGTCGGAAACCTTCCCCGGTCAGCTGATGACACCGGCGCTCAAGCTGCTGCTGGTGCGCCTGGAGCTGAACGTGGTCAAGCGCCTGCTCGCTCTGGAAAAAAGGAACAACCCGAACCTTCAGGAACGCCAGGCTGAACTGGAAGCGCTGGTGGCCCAGGGTGACGCGATCACGGTCAGCAACCCGGCGAGCCCGATTCAGACCGAAGCCAAGGCCAAGGACGTGCGCTTTCTTTTAGAAGCCATGCACGGCCAGGTCACGCGAGCGGCCCACGATGGTTTCCTGCAAACAGCTGAAGCCAAGCACTGGATTCGCGAGATCCGCAATTTGCTGGTGCTGCTGCACATCGAGTTCTTCAACAACCTGGGCCAGCACGCGATGAGTCAGGAGCAGCCTGGCCAGGCCCGTCTGGCATTTGAGCGCGGCGTTCAATATCTGAAAAATCAGCCTGAGCCCGCGCCGTGGAAAGCCCACCTGCAGGCCATGGAACGGCAACTGGCCAAGGCCAACTCCATGGTACTGGACACCATTGCACCGACTGAAGACGACAATAACGAGCTGACCGAAGGCTTGAAGGTCGTGGACGCCGACGCCGAGTGGAAAAAGAAAGCTATCTACGACTGATGGCTGACGCCTGACGCACCGCGCAACACGGTGCGTCAGGACTTCATCTCAGCAATCGGTTGATTCCAGGAAAATCGCCGCCAGCCGCTCAATCCCCGCCTGATCTTCCTCGCTGAAGCGCCCGACACTCGGGCTGTCCAGATCCAGAACGCCAATCAGCTTTCCGTCCTTTATCAAAGGCACCACCACCTCGCTATTGGAAGCACTGTCGCAGGCGATGTGTCCGGGAAACTCATGGACATCGTGCACGCGCTGGGTTTCGCGGCTCTGTGCCGCCGTGCCGCAGACGCCCTTGCCGAACGGAATGCGCACGCAGGCGATCTGGCCCTGGAACGGACCCAGCACCAGCTCTTCGTTGCGATTGAGGTAGAAGCCTGCCCAGTTCAAGTCGTCGAGCTGGCTAAAAAGGAAGGCCGAAAACTGCGCCGCGTTGGCGATGAAGTCGCGCTCGTCGGCCAGCAGGGATTCCAGTTGTGCAGCCAGCAGGCGGTAGCCATCAAGGCCCTCCCCTGCAGAATTCAAATCGATCATGCGTCTTGCTCCAGCATTTTCAAACCTACCCAATAACGGGCGAACTGATACGCGCAACGACCGTTGCGGTTGCCACGGCCGGTCGCCCAGCGCACGGCGTGGATCTCAAGCGTTTCATCGCGTTGCCATTGCAGGCCTGCCTTGGTCGCCAGTTCGCCAATCCAGTGCTCCACCACATCCAGGAAATGCTCCTGGGTGAAGGGATAGAACGACAGCCAGAGGCCGAAGCGGTCCGACAACGCAATTTTGTCCTCGACCGCTTCGCTCGGGTGAATCTCGCCGTCGTCACCACGCTGCCAGTGAGCGTTATCGCTCTCCTTCTCCGGCACCAGATGACGGCGGTTGGACGTGGCGTACAGCAGGACGTTGTCCGGCGCTTGCTCCAGCGAACCGTCGAGCACGCTTTTGAGCACCCGGTAGTCGCCTTCACCGGATTCGAACGACAGGTCATCGCAGAACAGTACGAAGCGCTGGGGCAACTTCTGCAGTTGCTCGACCACACGCGGCAGATCGCCCAGATGATCGCGCTCGATCTCGATCAGGCGCAGACCGGCTTTGGCGTGCTCGGCCAGCAAGGCGCGGACCAGCGACGACTTGCCCGTGCCACGGGATCCCCAGAGCAGCGCATGGTTGGCGGGCAGGCCGTCGATGAACTGCTGGGTATTGCGGCCCAGTTGCTCGCGCTGGCGGTCGACGCCGATGAGGTCGGACAGGCGCATGTCCAGCGTGACTTCCAGCGGCATCAGGTAACCGCCGCGGCCTTCGTGCACCCAGCGCGCGGCCAGCGTCGTCTCCCAATCGACGGGCTGACGCACCGCCGGCAACAGAGGTTCGAGACGCGCCAGTACCGACTCGGCGCGCTCCAGAAATGCGTTCAATCGAGAATCCACGGTTTCTCCTTGATTTAACGGGTTAACGCCCGGCCGCGATCAGCTATGCTTGCCATGCGACGGACACAAGAAGTGACAGTGCCTTTATGGATATACCGATCACCCACCGGCTGTCATTCAAACAGGCCCGTTTGACTGTGCTGATCGGCTTTGTATTGGGCACGCTGCTCAGCCTGTTTCAAATTGCCCTCGATTATGCCAGCGAAGACGCGTCCATCGATCGTGAAATTCGCTCCTTGCTGCAAATCAGCCACAACCCCGCCTCGCGCATTGCTTACAACCTGGACGCAGAACTGGCGCAAGAGCTGACCCTCGGCCTGCTGCACTCCCCGGCCGTGGTCGGCGCGCGGCTGACCGATAACAACAACGTTCAGCTCGCTGCCGTGTCTCGACCCTTGGCGAACAGCGCTTACCGGATGGTCAGTGATTTCCTGTTCGGCGGGAGTCGGCAGTTCGAAGACATGCTGCATCTGGACCACATGCCTGACGAGTCGATCGGCACCTTGCACCTGGACGTCGACACCTTCGCCTTCGGCAGCCATTTCCTGCAGCGGGCCGTGATCACCCTGGTCAACGGCTTCGTGCGCAGCCTGGTGCTGGCTGGCCTGTTGCTGGCGCTGTTTTACTTCACCCTCACCAAACCGCTGACGGGCATGATCCGTGCACTGTCCGAACGGGATCCGCGTAGCCCCGTTCAGCCGCCAGTGCCCTGCCCGCGCGGCCATGAGCAAGACGAAATCGGCGTGCTGGTGGCGGTCACCAATCGGCAGTTCGAGAGCGTGGCCAGTGAGTTCGCACGGCGGCGGGAGGCGGAAAACCGGCTCACCGATCATCTCAACGAGCTGGAAGACATCGTCTCCGCGCGCACCAATCAGCTCGAAGCCAGCAACGCCCGGCTCAGTCAGTCCAACGAAGAACTGCAGATCGCGCGCAGTACCGCGCTAGACATGGCCCACGCGCGCTCGGCGTTTCTGGCCCACATGAGCCATGAAATCCGCACGCCGCTCAATGGCTTGTTGGGCATGCTGGCGCTGTCCCTCGATGGCCCGCTGAGTGCAGAACAGCGCCAGCAGCTGTCCATCGCCCACGACTCGGGCAAGGTGCTGGTCGAACTGCTCAACGACATTCTCGACCTGTCGAAATTCGACGCCGGCCAGGTAGAGCTTGAGCGCATTCCGTTCGATCTCGCCGCCTTGATCGAAGACACCGCCAGCCTGCTGTCGCAAAACGCGGCGCCGAATGTCGAACTGACCTGCCTGATCGACCCGCGCTTTCCGGCGTCCGTGCTGGGTGACCCGACCCGGGTGCGGCAGATCGTCAGCAACCTGCTTTCGAACGCGCTGAAGTTCACCCGCGCCGGCCGCGTGGACGTGCGCCTCAGTCAGCACGGCGACCACGTGCGCATCGAGGTCTGCGACACCGGCATCGGCATCGCGCAGGACGCTCAGGCGAAAATCTTCCAGCCGTTTACCCAGGCCGAAGCCGCGATCACCCGGCAGTACGGCGGAACCGGCCTGGGCCTGACCCTGACCCACAACCTGACCGATGCCATGAACGGGCAATTGAGTATCGAGTCCGCTGTCGGCGTCGGCAGCCGCTTTCGTGTGGACCTGCCGCTGCCGGCACACACGCCCGCGCTGCAATGGCCGTTGCTGAAGGGCAAGGTACTGGTGGCCAGCGACACAGGCAGCGGTTTGCTGGAAATGCTCAGCGGACTGCTGCCGGAATGGGGCGTTACCTGTCAGCCGCTGGCAGAAGGCGCGCCACCCGACGCCGACGCAGACCTGCTGATCACCGATTGCCCGCAATGCCTGGTGGCGATCCGCGAAGCGTGCACGGTGCCGGTGTTGCTGGTGACGGCGTACGGCAATTTCATGCCCGGCGAGCAGGTTGCGATCCTGGCACCGCTGCAGCAGCAGGCGCGGCCGTTGCCGCGCAACGTCCTGCATCAAAGCCTTGAGCGCATTCTGGATGCCGACGGTCAGGCAGGTATCAGCCACGAACAGGGTGGCCCCTCACCCACCCATCGGGCGCGTATTTTGCTGGTGGAGGACAACCCGGTTAATCAACTGGTGGCGAAGGGCATGCTCGGCAAGCTCGGCTGCGATGTGGTCATCAGCAGCAATGGCGCCGAGGCGCTGCAGCAACTCGAGCAGGACCACTTCGATCTGGTGCTGATGGACTGCAACATGCCAGTAATGAACGGCTACGACGCCACCCGACGAATCCGGGAAATCGGGCGCTGGTCGGATCTGCCGATCATCGCGCTAACGGCCAACGCGATGCCGGAAGAACGCGAACACTGCAAAGCCGCGGGCATGAGCGACTACCTGGCCAAGCCGTTTCGTCGCGAGGAATTGATGGCATTGCTGGATCAGTGGATCCTCGTGGAACAGCCGCATTAAAGGCTGCTTCGATCAACCGGTCGCGTGTTCTTTCAACAGCGCTTCGATGTCGGCCTTGATGTCTTCCGGCTTGGTCAATGGGGCATAACGCTTGACCAGCTTGCCGTCACGGCCCACCAGAAACTTGGTGAAGTTCCACTTGATGCCTTCCGAACCCAGCAGCCCCGGCGCGCGCTTCTTGAGCTGCACGAACAGCGGGTGGGCGTGGCTGCCGTTGACGTCGATCTTCTTGAACAGCGGAAAGCTCACCCCGTAGTTCAGTTCGCAAAAGTCGGAAATCGCGCCTTCGTTGCCCGGCTCCTGCTTGCCGAACTGGTTGCACGGAAAGCCCAGCACCACCAGCCCGCGATCCTTGTAGCCCTGCCACAACTCCTCAAGGCCCTTGTATTGCGGGGTGAAACCGCACTTGCTGGCGGTGTTCACCACCAGTACCGCCTTGCCGCCGAAATCAGCCAGGGTCTTGTGCTCGCCCTTGATCGTTTGCACCGGAATGTTCAGCAGTTCGTCGCTCATGGCGATGCCTCGAAATTGTAAACCGCCAAGCTAGCGCGCCATTGTCCGGCGCGCTATCCCATTGTTGCCGGTGATAAGCCTGCATCAGGCGCTGCGCGGCACCAGGTCCAGGCACACGGAGTTGATGCAGTAGCGCAGACCGGTGGGCGGCGGACCGTCCGGGAACACGTGGCCGAGGTGGGCATCGCATTTACTGCAGACCACTTCGGTGCGGATCATGCCGTGACTGACGTCGCGCACTTCGACCACTGCGCTGCCTTCCAGCGGCGCGTAGAAGCTCGGCCAGCCGCAACCCGAATCGAACTTGGTCTTCGAATCGAACAGGGGCTCGTTGCAGCAGATGCAGTGGTAAATGCCGTCGGTCTTGGTCTCGTTGTATTTGCCGCTGAATGGACGCTCCGTGCCCTTCAGCCGGCAGACGTTGTACTGCTCCGGATCGAGCATCGCTTTCCATTCTTCAAGGGTTTTATCCAGCTTAGCCACGGGTAGACCTCCGTAAATGAAAAAGCCCGATCTGTGTCTTTTCCACGGATCGGGTGGCACGTATGATTGCGCCTTCGTTGGACGCCAGTCTGTCACCCGCGTTTCTCGCGTACAAACCCATTTTGATGGCGTCATGCTCAGCGGTCTGCGCTTCTTCATACAGCGGGCCGTCTCTTTTCGGGACCAATCACCATGCAGTTCAGCAAATCGAACAAGCTCGCCAACGTCTGCTACGACATTCGCGGGCCGGTGCTCAAGCACGCCAAGCGCCTGGAAGAGGAAGGCCATCGCATCCTCAAGCTGAACATCGGCAACCCGGCGCCGTTTGGTTTCGAGGCGCCGGACGAAATCCTGCAGGACGTGATCCGCAACCTGCCCATGGCTCAGGGATACAGCGATTCGAAAGGTCTGTTCAGCGCGCGCAAGGCGGTGATGCAGTACTACCAGCAGAAGCAGGTCGAAGGTGTCGGCATCGAAGACATCTATCTGGGCAATGGCGTCTCGGAACTGATCGTGATGTCGATGCAGGCCTTGCTCAATAACGGCGACGAAGTACTGGTGCCGGCGCCGGACTACCCGCTGTGGACCGCAGCCGTGGCATTGTCCGGTGGCAACCCGGTGCATTATCTGTGCGACGAGCAGGCCAACTGGTGGCCTGATCTGGAAGACATGAAGGCCAAGATCACGCCGAACACCAAGGCCATGGTGATCATCAACCCGAACAACCCGACCGGCGCCGTCTATTCCCGTGAAGTGTTGCTGGGGATGCTGGAGATTGCCCGTCAGCACAATCTGGTGGTCTTCTCCGACGAAATCTACGACAAGATTCTTTACGACGACGCCGTGCACATCTGCACCGCGTCTCTGGCTCCAGACTTGTTGTGCCTGACCTTCAACGGGCTGTCGAAATCCTACCGCGTGGCGGGTTTCCGTTCGGGCTGGATCGCCATTTCCGGGCCCAAGCACAACGCAGTCAGCTATATCGAAGGCATCGATATCCTGGCAAACATGCGGCTGTGTGCCAACGTGCCCAGCCAGCACGCGATCCAGACCGCCCTGGGTGGCTATCAGAGCATCAATGACCTGATCCTGCCGCCGGGCCGCTTGCTGGAACAGCGCAACCGGACCTGGGAATTGCTCAACGACATCCCGGGCGTCAGTTGCGTGAAACCGATGGGCGCGTTGTACGCCTTCCCGCGCATTGACCCGAAAGTCTGCCCGATCCACAACGACGAGAAGTTCGCGCTGGACCTGTTGCTCTCGGAAAAACTGCTGATCGTTCAGGGTACGGCATTCAACTGGCCGTGGCCGGACCACTTCCGCGTGGTGACGCTGCCGCGGGTGGATGACCTGGAACAGGCCATTGGCCGGATCGGCAATTTTCTGAAGACTTACAAGCAGTAACGGACCTGATGGAGCCGGCTCGCAGGTGCCCTCCTGCAAGCCGGCTCCGGCCGATTCAGGCGCAATCGCTCTGCCCTCACCCTCTCGCCGATGACTCTTATCGACGTGGCGACAGCAAACGACACAGTTTGAAATGATCGCCCGGTTGAATACGCTCCGACATCACCTTATATACCCCCGCAGTACGTTACATATTCTTCCTGAGGAGAAACTCTTAACCATGATGCGCATTTTGCTGTTTTTGGCCACTAACCTTGCGGTCGTGCTGATTGCCAGCATCACCCTGAGCCTTTTTGGCTTCAACGGGTTCATGGCGGCCAACGGGGTTGATCTGAACCTCAGTCAGCTGCTGATCTCCTGCGCTGTGTTCGGTTTCGCCGGTTCGCTGTTCTCGCTGTTCATCTCCAAGTGGATGGCGAAGATGAGCACGGGCACCGAGATCATTACCCAACCCCGCACCCGCCATGAGCAATGGCTGCTGCAGACCGTAGAACAACTGTCCCGCGATGCGGGCATCAAGATGCCGGAAGTGGGTATTTTCCCCGCCTACGAGGCCAACGCCTTTGCCACCGGCTGGAACAAGAACGACGCGCTGGTTGCGGTGAGTCAGGGCCTGCTGGAGCGCTTTTCGCCCGATGAAGTGAAGGCGGTGCTGGCTCACGAGATCGGTCACGTGGCCAACGGCGACATGGTCACGCTGGCGCTGGTCCAGGGCGTGGTCAACACCTTCGTCATGTTCTTCGCACGGATCATCGGCAACTTCGTCGACAAGGTGATCTTCAAGAACGAAGAAGGCCGTGGCATCGCGTTCTACATCGCGACCATCTTTGCCGAAATCGTGCTGGGCTTCCTCGCCAGCGCCATCGTCATGTGGTTCTCGCGCAAGCGTGAATACCGCGCCGACGACGCCGGTGCCCGGCTGGCCGGTACGGGCGCGATGATCAGCGCTCTGCAGCGTCTGCGTTCGGAACAGGGCGTTCCGGTGCAAATGCCTGAGAGCATGACGGCGTTCGGCATCAACGGTGGTTTGAAGCACGGCCTGGCCGGGCTGTTCATGAGCCACCCGCCGCTGGAAGAACGCATCGAGGCGCTTCGTCGCCGCGGTTGATTCCGTGATAGCTGCAACGAAAAAGGGCGACATGAAGTCGCCCTTTTCTTTTATGCTCGTTTCTTGGTGCTGTGCTATCGGCGATACAGCCGATACGCATATTCCATCAGGGACGTCGCGCCCGCCTGCTTGAACTTCACGCCCTGCTCCAGCACATCCAGATCCCCGACGCGCTTGACCCGCCAATCGGGGGACAACAGCTGCAGCACCTCATCCTCATCCACCGAGAACGGCGGACCGGCGATCAGCGACTGATCATAGTCCAGCGTCACCAGTAAGCCGCAGGCGTCGTTCGACAGTAAGTTATTGAGCTGTTTGACGTAACGCCAGCGCAAGTCCGGTGGCAGCGCGATCAGGGCGGCTCGGTCGTAGAATGCGGTGCAGTCACCAACGTCTTCGGGCTTGAGGGCAAAGAAGTCGCCGCACCAGATCTCGCAGCCCTCCGCACGATAAAGCTTAAGCGCGCCACGCTCCTCGAGCGTCGGCTGCAAGCCGTTCTCGCTGAAGAATCCCGCCACCGCTATCTCAGACAATTCCGCGCCCACCACGTGAAAACCCTGGTTGAGCAGCCAGACCATGTCGATGCTTTTGCCGCACAACGGCACCAGCACGCGTTCCCCCGGCATGGCGGTGAGCTCTGGCCACAGGCGCAACAGGTGCGAATTCACAGACGCCTGATTGAAACCGATCTGATTGATCGCCCAGCGCTCATGCCAAAAACGCGGCTCCATAGACACTCCTGATATCCCGATCAAAACGGACAAAAACTTATATTAGATTTAGATGGATGTACTGCCCGATCATGCCACTCACCTTATACGCTCCGGACACTGCAAATGCTGCCTACCCTGTTCATTTCCCACGGCTCGCCTATGCTTGCGCTCGAACCGGGCGAAAGCGGGCCTGCACTCGCGCGTCTGGCCGCCGCCCTGCCGCGGCCCAAGGCCATCGTGATTGTCTCGGCGCACTGGGAAAGCAATGAACTGCTGGTCAACGGCAATCCCCAGCCGGAGACCTGGCATGACTTCGGCGGCTTCCCTCCTGAACTCTTCGCCGTGCAGTATCCGGCGCCCGGCATGCCGGAGCTGACTCACCGCGTGCTGGAACTGTTGGCGGAGGCGGACCTGCCGGCGCGCATGAACACCCAACGGCCGTTCGACCATGGGGTCTGGGTGCCGCTGTCGTTGATGTACCCGCAGGCGGACATCCCCATCGTGCAGGTTTCACTGCCCTCGCGCATGGGCCCTGCCCTGCAGACGAAGGTGGGGCAGGCATTGAACCGACTGCGCGAGGAGAGCGCGTTGCTGATCGGTTCGGGGAGCATCACCCATAACTTGCGAGAGCTGGACTGGCAGGCGGGGCCGGAAAGCATCACGCCGTGGGCCTTGGTGTTCCGCGACTGGATGGTGGACAAGCTGGCGGCGGACGACCTTGAAGCCCTGCACGACTATCGAAACCAGGCGCCGCACGCTGCGCGCAATCACCCGACGGATGAACACCTGCTGCCGCTGTATTTCGCGCGGGCGGCGGGCGGGGAATTCAGTATTGAGCACCAGGGCTTCACCATGGGTGCGCTGGGGATGGACATTTATCGGTTTGGTTGAGGAGCGCTGATTCAGCTCCGTAGCACTGGCTTTAGCCGGGAAGAGGCCAGCTCAGGCGCCATTAGTTATGTGGTGTGCCATCTGACGCTTTACCAGCTAAAGCCGGTCCCGCAGAGATCCAAAGCTTGATGGCGGCGTACCAGATACGCCCCACGCGTCTACCTGTTCAAGTTCAGACGGCAGCTCCAGCCCGGACGACGCGGACTCATGTGGGACCGGCTTTAGCCGGGAAGAGGCCAGCTCAGTCGACATCAATTATGTGGTGTGCCATCTGACGCTTTCCCGGCTAAAGCCGGTCCCACTGACATCAAAAGCCTGTCGGCACGGCAACATCCCGTAACCGCCCTACCGTTGACCACTCGTCGGACCGCCTGCATCCTGCGCCGCCTTAAATTGGCGGACATCAGGAAGGTCATGTTCAAGGACGATAAAGAAGATCCCTTTTGGGCTAACTCGATCTTCGAAGGCACTACGCTTCCCAACGGAGGCGCGTCGTGGGCAGCGTGGAATCCGCCTCCCGAACCCGTGCGGGTGCCCACTCCGATGCCAGAGCGCTGGCCGGCCCCGAAGGAGCGCACGGACAAGGTCTTCGCCAAATCCTGCACCGGGGAATGGTGCAGCACTGACGCCGGCACTGAGGTAGAGCCCGCCTCCAACTTCGGCGCGATCATGATGGCGGGCGCCATGCTGCTGCCCTCCGCCTCCAACGCCATTGCCGCCGCACTCGGCGCAGACATGGGACTGGGCCGCATGGCCGGTGGCGGCATCATGCAACGCAGCCACACTTGGCTGCTTCGCGGAGCCGGCGGACCGGCGAGTCTCTTCATCGTGGGCATGCTCCCGGCGAAGATGGGCGACGGCACGCTCTACACCGACGACGAATTGCGCAACCTGACTCAGGCGACCACAAGGGTGCGCTTTCAGTTGCGCCGTGATGCCGAAGGCGAGTTGCAGATTTACGGCATCCATTCCAAGGCATCCGGCGACGATTCGGTCCGCACCGTGCAAGCCCGCTGGAATGCCGACAAAAGCGCGATGGAAGCCCATCTCAACGGCGTCACCATTCTCATGACGCCCCGCCGAGGTCGATACGGGACGCTGGAACCGCTGGTCTACCCTGAAAACAGCGATGCCCGTTTAGGCACCATTCTCGTCCACCCGATCCCGGACGACGCCGACAGCCAGCTCGAAGGCCTCCCCGGCGACGACATCACCGCAGAAGACTGCATCCTGGTCTTCCCCGCTGATTCGGGGCTGAGGTCGATGTATGTGGTGTATGCGCGGCCTTTTAATGGGGATCATGGGTATCATCCGCCTCCGAAAGAGCTCGCGGCATTTCCCGATGCAAAGGTTGCGCCTCGGAAGACGTCGATCAAGGGCGGTGGAGGTCTGCGCAAACGGTGGAAAACCCAGGCAGGCGAGATTTTCGAATGGGACAGCCAGCACGGGACAGTTGAAAAATACAACAAGCGAGGAAAACACTTGGGAGAGTTCGACGTAGAAACAGGCACTCAAACCAAAAGTGCAGACAGCACACGCGAGGTTGAACCTTGAAATACATCGTTGAAGTATTCGACAGAGAGAGCGAACTGCTGGAGCTTGAAATCAACCTGCCGGAGGGATGCGATGCCGACCTGAGCGACATCATGGGATGGTTGAATCCACAACGTGGCGACGAAGGTTACAACCTGAATCCTCAGCAGGCTTTAGCGATTGAGGCGTTGGCTGGCAGGAAATTCTTTGATGACCGCCATATTTGCCAACTCACCTGCAACGTCGAATGACGGTCTATTGAAGATGACACGCATCAGAGACTTTCATGGGCGAGCGGGTCGCTTTAACGGTCAGTCCCATTCACGCAGTCTGTATTTACTTGTTGGCCATACAGTTTGAACACAAAAAAAATCCCCGAACCAGTCGGGGATTTTTTATTCAGACGATCAGCTCAAGAGCAGATCAGTCCTCGCGATAGCGACGCAGCTTCAGCTGCTTGCCGGCAACGCGGGTGTCTTTCAGCTTGGCCAGCAGGCGCTCGAGGCCGTCTTCCGGCAGCTCGACGAGGCTGAAGCTGTCACGCACCTGGATGCGACCGATTGCTTCGCGAGCCAGACCACCTTCGTTGAGGATGGCGCCCAGCAGGTTTTTCGCAGCGATGCCATCACGGGCACCCAGCGCGGTACGGCAGCGAGCACGGCCTTCGGCCAACGGCACCGGGGCACGACGTTCGCGGTCGCCACGATCAGGACGGTCGCCGGCTGGACGCTCAGGACGATCACCACGTGGCGCGTTGTTCGGCACCAGTGGACGTTCTTTCTCGATCGCGCTCAGGGTCAGCGCCTGACCATTGGTGGCCTTGCGCAGCAGAGCAGCGGCCAGGGCACGCGGGGTGCACCCGATGTCGGCAGTCAGGCGGTCCAGCAATTCGCCATGGCTTGCTTCGGCATCAGCGACCAGCGGCGACAGGCTGTTGGTCAGTTTCTTGATGCGGGCATCGAGAACGGCCTGGGAATCCGGCAGGCGGACTTCGGCGATTTTCTGACCGGTCATGCGCTCGATCACTTGCAGCATGCGACGCTCACGCGGCGTTACCAGCAACAGCGCGCGACCTTCGCGACCGGCACGGCCAGTACGGCCGATACGGTGAACGTAGGCTTCCGGGTCGTACGGCATATCAACGTTGAACACGTGGGTGATACGCGGAACGTCCAGACCACGGGCAGCAACGTCAGTCGCAACAACGATGTCCAGACGGCCATCCTTGAGGGAGTCGATGACGCGTTCACGCTGGTTCTGGGCGATATCGCCGTTCAGCGCAGCAGCCTTGTAGCCTTTGGCTTCAAGGGCGCTGGCCAGGTCCAGAGTGGCCTGTTTGGTACGCACGAACATGATCAGGGCGTCGAAATCTTCGACTTCCAGCAGGCTCAGTACGGCAGAGGTCTTCTGGTCAGCGTGAACCAGCAGGTGAGCCTGCTCGATCGCGGTAACGGTCTGGGTCTTGCTCTGGATCTTGACGTGTTTCGGGTCTTTCAGGTGACGCTCGGCAATCGCGCGGATCGACTGCGGCAGGGTCGCCGAGAACAGCACGGTCTGACGCGTCTCAGGCATGGCCTTGAAGATGACTTCGAGGTCATCCATGAAGCCCAGCTTGAGCATTTCGTCGGCTTCGTCGAGAACCAGGTGGTTCACGGTCGCCAGGACTTTCTCGTCACGACGCAGGTGGTCGCACAGGCGGCCCGGGGTAGCGACGACGATTTGAGCGCCGTTACGAATGGCTTTCAGCTGCGGGCCCATCGGCGCGCCGCCGTAGACAGCCACAACGGTCACGCCCGGCATTTGCTTGGCGTAGGTTTCGAACGCGGTGGCTACTTGCAGGGCCAGCTCACGAGTCGGCGCGAGGATCAGCGCTTGCGGCTCGCGTTTCGTCGGGTCGATCAGGCTCAGAATGGGCAGAGCGAAGGCGGCGGTTTTACCGGTACCTGTCTGCGCCTGACCGATCATGTCGTGACCAGCGAGAATAATCGGGATCGATTGCTGCTGAATGGCCGAAGGCTCTTCGTAGCCGGTAGCGATAACAGCTGCAAGAATGGTCGGGTGAAGGTTAAGAGCGGCGAAGCCGCCGGATTCCTGGGTCATGGGTCTGCCTCTGAGTGCATCCGCAAAGACCCATGCTTCAAAGCTGCGCGTGCCGTGTAAGACCCTAGAGTCACCCTGGCTGCTTTGTCGGCGGGGATTTGCGAAAACGTATTGATGAATGGATCGTCATGGGGTGGTTCGTGACCGAACCGGTTCGAGAAGATGGCTTCGCGAACCTAAACCGTGACGAGGGCCCTATGAAAGGCCGGCGGGCACTATACCGGAATTGCTGAAACAAGTGAGGATTTTTTTTGCGAAACAGCCCCTTGCGGCCAACTGTCACAGGCTTTGCGCAAAGCTGCGTCAGTGTCTACTTTTCAAGTGCCCGGTATCGGTTGCGAGCAGAGCTTAAACGATTCACCCAGACAGTGCGACACCCCACCCTCCCTTTCTCCTCATCTGCAGGACATAGCGACATGACCTCTTCGATCAAAGGCCACGTCAGCCGGGAACAGCGCGGCGCAATCATGCTCATCGGCCTGGACCGGGTCGCCAAACGCAACGCCTTCGACTTGAACATGCTCAATCAGCTGAGCCTGGCCTACGGCGAGTTCGAGCGTAACGACCAGGCACGGGTCGCGGTGGTGTTTGCCCATGGCGAGCATTTCACCGGAGGGCTCGATCTGGCCGAGGCCGGGCCGGCATTGAGAGAAGGCTGGACGCTGCCGCCCGGCGGTTACGATCCCTGGGGGCTGTCGATCGGTCCGCGGGTGAGCAAGCCGGTGATCGTCGCGGCCCAGGGCTGGTGCCTGACAATGGGCATCGAGCTGATGCTCGCGTCCGATATCAATTTGTGCGCGAGCAATGCCCGCTTCGCCCATCTGGAAGTGCAGCGCGGCATTTTTGCCTGCGCCGGCGCGACCCTGCGGCTGCACCAGATCGCAGGTTGGGGCAATGCCATGCGCTGGCTTTTGACGGGCGATGAATTCGACGCCCACGAAGCCTGCCGCATGGGCCTGGTGCAGGAAGTGATGGCACCCGAGGACCTTCTGCCCTCGGCGCTGCGCCTGGCCCAACACATTGCCGACCGCGCACCGTTGGGGATTCGCACCACTCTGGAGTCCGCACGTCAGGCGCTGCTCGAAGGTGAAAACGTGGCGGCCAAGACGTTGCCGGCGCTGGTCCGGCGGGTGCTCGACAGCGAGGACGCCAAAGAAGGCCTGCAGGCGCTGCTGGAAAAACGCCCGCCGCTGTTCAGGGGTTGCTGATCAGGTCGCAGGCCGCAGCGTCTTGATCAGCGGCAACAGCGAATAGCCCAGGTGCGGCGCGAGGTTTTCGGCGCGCAGGGTCAGGGCGTCGATGTCCAGCGTCTGGTCCAGGTCGGCAGGCACGATGAGGATGACGTTGCCCTCCTTCACCGGCAGCTCCCAGTAATGACGGTGGTACAAACCGCGCAGCAGCGCCGCGCCCAAAGGTTTGCCATCGTCCGACGCCCACTGATTGATGATCAGCCAGCCGCCGGGGTTGAGGCGCTGTTGGCATTTCTCGAGAAACCCCCAGGCCAGATGGCCCACGGCAGGTCCGGTGTCGGTATACAGGTCAACGAAGATCAGGTCCGCGTCTTCGGCGGTCGGCAGCAGATCGAGCGCATCGCCGATGCGCACATACAGCCGGGGATCGTCCTGCAGGCCCATGTATTCCATGGCCAGACGCGGCACGTCAGGGCGCAGTTCGATGGCCTCGACGTCGTCCAGGGGCAGAAATTTCAGGCACGCCTGGGTCAGCGTGCCCGCGCCCAGCCCCATGAACAGCGCGCTTTCCGGGGCCGGATGGCACAGGGCGCCAATGAACATGGCGCGGGTGTAGTCGTATTCGAGCCAGGCCGGATCGGCCGTGAACGTGCAGCTCTGCTCGATGGCGTCACCGAACTCCAGGAAGCGGTAGTCGGCCACTTCAAGTACACGGATCTTGCCGAATTCGTCGTGAACTTCGGCCAATACGTGCTCTACGCGTTCCTCGGTCATTGCTGTTCTCGTGCCCATGGTCAGAGTGATTCGGGATCGCCCCCGCGGGGATCAGCCTCGCCGCACTCAGCGATCGCCGTAGCCGCGCGGCGGACCTCGGGTGCAGACGGGCGCAATAGGCGCCCCGGAAAAGCGCGGATTGTCGGCGAATCGCGCCCCGCAGGTCACGCAAATTCTCGGGGTGAGCTGCTAACATGCCTGTCCGATCGCACTGACTTCGAGTTCAACATGAGCCAACCCTGGAGCCCCGACAGCTGGCGGAACCTGCCTATCCAGCAGCAACCTCAATACCCTGACGCCGACCATGTTCGCCGTGTCGAGCAGACCCTCGCCAGCTATCCCCCGCTGGTGTTTGCCGGGGAAGCACGCGAGCTGCGCCGGCAGTTTGCCGAGGTGACCGAGGGCCGGGCTTTTCTGCTGCAGGGTGGCGACTGCGCCGAGAGCTTCTTCGAGTTTTCCGCTGCAAAAATCCGCGACACCTTCAAGGTGCTGCTGCAAATGGCGATCGTCATGACCTTTGCCGCCGGCTGCCCGGTGGTCAAGGTCGGGCGCATGGCGGGGCAATTCGCCAAACCGCGGTCTTCCAACGACGAGACAATAGACGGCATCACGCTGCCGGCCTATCGCGGCGACATCGTCAACGGCATCGGTTTCGACGAGAAGAGCCGCGTGCCCGACCCGGATCTTCTGCTGCAGGCGTATCACCAGTCCACCGCCACCCTCAATCTGCTGCGCGCTTTCGCCCAGGGCGGTTTCGCCGACCTGCATCAAGTGCACAAGTGGAACCTGGATTTCATCGCCAACTCGGCGCTGTCGGACAAATACAGCCAGCTCGCCGATCGCATCGACGAGACCCTGGCGTTCATGCGCGCTTGCGGCATGGACACCTCGCCGCAGTTGCGCGAAACCAGTTTCTTCACCGCCCACGAAGCGCTGCTGCTGAATTTCGAAGAAGCCTTCGTTCGCCGCGACAGCCTGACCAATGACTTCTACGATTGCTCGGCGCACATGCTGTGGATTGGCGACCGCACGCGGCAACTGGATGGCGCTCACGTGGAATTCCTGCGCGGCGTGAAGAACCCGATCGGCGTCAAGGTCGGCCCGAGCATGAACACCGATGACCTGATTCGCCTGATCGATATCCTCAACCCGGACAACGATCCGGGCCGCCTGAACCTGATTGCACGCATGGGCGCCAACAAGGTCGGCGACCATTTGCCGGGGCTGATCCGTGCCGTGGAGCGCGAAGGCAAGAAGGTGCTGTGGAGTTCGGACCCGATGCACGGCAACACGATCAAGGCCAGCAACGGTTACAAGACCCGCGACTTCGCCCAGATCCTGGCGGAAGTGAAGCAGTTCTTTCAGGTGCATCAGGCGGAAGGGACCTACGCCGGTGGCATCCACATCGAGATGACCGGTCAGAACGTCACCGAATGCATCGGCGGCGCGCGTCCGATTACCGAAGATGGCTTGTCGGACCGTTACCACACCCATTGTGATCCACGGATGAATGCCGATCAGTCGCTGGAACTGGCGTTTCTGATTGCCGAGACGTTAAAGCAGGTGCGTCGGTAAAGGGGTTGGTGCGTCTGTAGGACTGGCTTTAGCCGGGAACGCGCCGGATGTCACACCATAGAATTGTGGGTGCTCGCGCTGGCCCCTTCCCGGCTGAAGCCGGTCCCACAACGGCGCGCTATTTCTGTAGGACTGGCTCTAGCCGGGAAAGCGTCGGATGTCACACCCTAGAATTGAGGGTGCTCGCGCTGGCCCTTTCCCGGCCGAAGCCGGTCCTACAAAATCAGGCAGCTGCCGTCACAGATGATCAAAACCGCTGGCCACAAACGCCTCCCGCAAGCGCGCCGCACTGGCGCGCTGGCAGTTGATCAGCACACCTGGCAATTCAAGCCAGTTGGCCAGTTGCCGCAAGTGGAATGCGAGGGCGTGCATGCCTTCGTCATCCAGTCCGGGTTGCTCTTCGTGAACCCCATGAACCGCCAGACGCCCCGCCCCCCTTTCAGCCCGCAAGTCGATGCGCGCGGCGATGCGTTCGTTGTGCAGAAACGGCAGCACGTAATAGCCGTAAACCCGCTTGTGCGCCGGGGTGTAGATCTCCAGCCGGTAGTGGAAATCGAACAGCCGCTCGGTGCGCGCCCGCTCCCAGATCAGTGAATCAAACGGCGACAGCAAGGCGCTGGCGGCAATCTTGCGCGGCAAGGTTAGACCCGGAAGGGCATACGCCGGTTGCTTCCAGCCCTGCACCTGAACCCGCTGAACCGCGCCCTCCTCCACCAGCTCCGCCAACCCGCGCCTGGCGGGGGCCGGGTCCTGCCGAAAATAATCGCGGACGTCCTTCTCGGTGGCGACGCCTAGCGCTTTTACGGCGTGCAGCAGCAAGCCCCGCTGAGCATCGGATTCGCTTATAGCGGGATGATTGACGATTGCCGACGGCAGAACCCGCTCGGGCAAATCGTACAGCCGCTCGAAACCGCGACGGCCGGCAACCGTCACCTCACCCGCTGCAAACAACCATTCCAGCGCATGCTTTTCGGCGCTCCAGTCCCACCAGGGTCCGGCGCGATCCTGCCGGGTGCTGATGCTGCCCGCGCCCAACGCCCCCTGCTCGCGAACGGTCTGCAACACCCGGGCGATAACGGTCTGCTGCTCGCGGCCAAACTTCGCCAGTTGCTGATAAATGCCCTCGCCCTGGGACGCGCGCTGCATCCGCCAGCGCATCAGCGGGTACAGCTCGACCGGCAGCAACGACGCCTCGTGGCCCCAGTATTCAAACAGATTGCGGTGCCGACCCTGGCTCCACGCCGCCTGCTCCAGCAATGTGCGCGAATAAGGGCCGAGCCGGGAAAACAGCGGCAAGTAGTGGGATCGCACCAGCGCATTGACCGAGTCGATCTGCAGCACGCCGAGTCGTTGGATCAACTGCGTGACGTGCGTCGCCTTGATCGTCGCAGGCGGCTGGCGGCTGTTAAAACCTTGGGCGGCCAGCGCCAGACGGCGCGCGTGCTTGAGGGAAAGTGGCGGGTGAATCAGCGATTCGGCGGGCATTTCGACCTCCATGGCGGTGCCCAACGCTAACCGATCACCCGCTGCTCTGTCAGTGCTTCATCGGGTCATCCCAGAAAGGACGCTCCACTTCTTCGTAGACATCCGCCCGACTCAGGCCCATGTCCTTCAGCGCGTCATCGCTCAGCGTGGCCAGTTCGACACGCTGGTGATGCAGCTTGCGCCAGCGAGCGACCTGCGCCACTAACGACTTCCACCAACGTTCCGGCGCGGATTCCCGCGACAGAGGTTTTGCGACCAGTACGTAACCTTTTTGACCTTTCATCGTCTTGCCCTCCAGTGGGGATGGGCAGATTCTCTCGCCGAGCCTAAGATCAATCCAACGAATGTTTCTTATGCACTGCATCTGGGAGATTGATGCATGACCACTTACCCGAGTATCGACAGCGAGCTGCTGCGTACCTTCGTCGCGATCGCTGATGAAGGCGGTTACACCAAGGCCGGCGAGGTGGTGAATCGCACGCAGTCGGCCGTGAGCATGCAGATGAAACGGCTGGAGGAGGACGTGGTGCGACGCCCGTTGTTTCTCAAAGACGGCCGCACCATCAGCTTCACGGCGGAAGGCCAGGTGCTGCTGGGCTACGCGCGCCGGATCCTGAAATTGCACAGCGAAGTGTTCAATACCCTGCGCGAGCCGCACATGGTCGGCACGGTGAAGATCGGTACGCCGGATGATTACGTGATGCGCTTTCTGCCGGGGATTCTGCAGCGCTTTGCCCAAGCGTATCCGCTGGTGCAGGTGGAAGTGCATTGCGAATCGTCGTCACAGTTACTGCAACGCCAGGACCTGGATTTAAGCATCGTCACCCGTGAGCCGGGCAAGGAAATCGGCCAGATCCTGCGCCAGGAGCGCTTCGTCTGGGCCGTCGGCGCAGGCTTTTGCCCACAGGAGCAGACGCCGATGCCACTGGCGATGTTCAACACCGACTGCTTTTGCCGGCAGTGGGCAATCAACGCGCTGCAGGCGTCCGGCCGTGAATTCCGGGTGGCCTACACCAGCGCGAGCCTGTCAGCGATCATGGCAGTGGTCAGCGCCGGCTTGGCAGTAACGGCTCAGCTGCAAAGCCTGATCACCTCGGACCTGGAAGTGCTGGGTGAACAGCACGGGCTGCCGCAGTTGCCGTCGGCGAGCATCGTGCTGCTGCGCAACCCCAATAACCCATCGCCGATCACCGAATGCCTGGCCGATCACATTGCTGAAGGGTTCAGGCTGTAACAAGTACTCATTGCGTTAGATCACAGCTTGAAGCACAGCATGATCGCGCAGATCACCAGAAAGCCGCAGAACAGCGAGCGCAGCACGCGCTCCGGCAAACTGTGGGCCAGCGCGACGCCCCAACTGATGCTGGCCAGCCCGCCAATGGCCAGCGGAATGCCCATCAGCCAGTCGACATGGCCGTGAATAGCGTAGGTCGCCAGCGTGATCGTGGTGCTCGGCGCCGCCAGTGCCAGCGCCAGGCCTTGGGCCGCCACCTGGGTCGCGCCGAACAGGCCGGTCAGAATCGGCGTCGCAATCACTCCGCCGCCAACGCCGAACAGCCCGGCGGTGACACCCGAACCGAGGCCCAGCAGCCACAACCATCGGGTGTGACGCAGCTCGGCGCTGGCGACGCCTTTGCGCCAGACCATCTGGATCAGGTTGAACAGCGTCAGCACGACGAGAAACCCGACGAAGCCCAGGCGCATGCTTTGCGGATCAACGCGCACGGCCCACAGCGAGGTCAGCCAGGACATCGTGAAACTGGGCACGATGAGCATCAGCGCATGACGCACCGACACCCGATTGCGCTGGTTGTAACGCCACAGCGCCAGCAGCACATTGGGCAGCACCATCAATAACGCCGTGCCTTGGGCCAGTTGCTGATCGAGCCCGAACAACACGCCCAGCGCGGGAATGGCCACCAGCCCGCCGCCGATGCCGAACAGTCCGCCCAGCGTGCCCATGGCGGCGCCCAGCAGCAGGTACATCAATACATCGACAATCACGGGCGATCCTCTGAACCGATTTCAGCGCGCATGCTACGCAGTCAGCGCCGCCGAGGAAATCCGCTTTGGCGATATCCAGGATGTCCAACCGACGCACAAACAGCGGCGTTTACCTCCAGTCGATAGAGAGCAACACGCCGGGCGATTACTGAAATTATCTGGTGCATTAAACATCAGGGCACTAAATTACCGAGCATTACTGACTGAGCGAGGGACACCCATGAACGCCAACGAGCCCACCCACACGGCCGGCGCTGGCAGTTGCGACGAACTGCTGCTGGATAACCAGCTGTGTTTCGCCCTGTACTCGACGTCGCTAATGATGACCAAGGTCTACAAGCCGTTGCTGCAGGCGCTGAACCTGACTTACCCGCAATACCTGGCGATGCTGGTGTTGTGGGAGCGCGACGGCCTGACCGTCGGAGAAGTCAGCACCCGTCTGCTCACCGATCCTGGCTCACTGACGCCGTTGCTCAAACGGCTGGAAGTCGAAGGCCTGATCCGCCGGACCCGCAGCAAGGAAGATGAGCGCGTTGTGCTGCTGACCCTGACCGAGCAAGGCAAGGCGCTGCACCAAAAAGCCCAGAGCGTTCCGCAATGCATTCTGGCCGCCAGCGGCATCAACCTTGAGCAGCTCAAGGCCCTGCAGAAAGACCTGCTCGCACTGCGTGGAAATCTGCACGAAAGCATCTGATCAACCGCGTAATCGGCCCCTCTGAAAAAATCTCAAAAATTTATCTTGCGCACTAAACATTAGCGCAGTACATTCTCCTTCACTTGCTTAGCGCACAAACATTTAGCGCCAAGCTAAAGATTAAATCCCATACCATCAGCACGTGAGGAATTACCATGCAAGCTCTCTACACTGCAGTCGCAACCGCAACCGGTGGCCGTGATGGCCGCGCTGTTTCCGACGACAAAATCCTCGACGTCAAACTGGCCACCCCGAAAGAACTGGGCGGCGCAGGCGGCGAAGCCACCAACCCTGAGCAGCTGTTCGCTGCCGGTTACTCGGCCTGCTTCATCGGCGCACTGAAATTCGTCGCCGGTCAGAGCAAGAAAACCATCCCGGCTGACGCCTCGATCACTGCCCACGTCGGCATTGGCCAGATCCCTGGCGGTTTCGGTCTGGACATCGACCTGCACATCAGCCTGCCGGGCCTTGAACAAGCCGAAGCCCAGGCGCTGGTCGATGCAGCCCACCAGGTCTGCCCTTACTCCAACGCCACACGCGGCAACGTCGACGTTCGTCTGCACGTGACTGTGTAAAACCCTGGCGTAAGACCTCCGCCCCCACACCTCGTCTGACCGGGAGAAGAACATGAACACGTTTGGCAAGATTCTGGCTGGCTCGCTCCTCGCACTGTCCGTCGGCAACGCTTTCGCGGCGACCGACACGGGCGTCGAGCACAACACGCAGGCGTTTCTGGACGCACTGAATTCCGGAGGCGGCAAGCCGATCGAACAGCTTTCGCCCAAAGATGCCCGCGCCGTACTGACCGGTGCCCAGGCCGGGGTCAAGCTGACCCTGCCCAAGGCCGATGTCAGCCAGAAGACCATTTCGGTGGACGGCCAGAACATCAGCCTGACGATCGTTCGTCCGGCTGGCGTCAAAGGCACCTTGCCGGTGTTCATGTACTTCCATGGCGGCGGCTGGGTGCTCGGCGATTACCCCACCCACGAACGTCTGGTGAGGGATCTGGTGGAGGGTTCGGGCGCAGTGGCGGTGTTCGTCAACTACACGCCTTCACCTGAAGCCCACTACCCGACGGCGATCAACCAAGCCTATGCGGCGACCAAATGGGTCGCCGAGCATGGCAAGGAAATCAACGTCGACGGCAAGCGTCTGGCGGTGGCGGGCAACAGCGTCGGCGGCAACATGGCGGCGGTCGTCAGCCTGATGGCCAAAGACAAAGGCACCCCAGCCATCCGTTACCAGGTGCTGTTGTGGCCGGTGACCGATGCCAACTTCGATACCGGTTCGTATGATCAGTTTGCCGAGGGTCACTTCCTCACCCGCAACATGATGAAGTGGTTCTGGGACAACTACACCACCGACCCGAAACAGCGCGCCGAGATCTATGCCTCACCGCTGCGGGCCACGACCGATCAGTTGAAAGGTCTGCCGCCTGCCCTAGTGCAAACGGCGGGTGCTGACGTGCTGCGCGACGAAGGTGAAGCCTACGCTCGCAAACTGGACCAGGCCGGTGTGCCGGTAACAGCGGTTCGCTACAACGGCATGATTCACGACTACGGCTTGCTGAACGTGGTCAGCCAGGTGCCGGAAGTGCGCTCGGCGCTGCTGCAGGCTTCCCAAGAGCTGAAGGTTCATCTGAAGTAAACGCAGTATAAAAACGGGTCGATCAGCAATGGTCGACCCGTTTGCATTGCTGGATTCCGTCGTTCATATCCCGCACTGTCGCGCAGCATTCGCAGTCCCTGTGGGAGTGAGCTTGCTCACGAAGACGTATTTCCAGCCGCTGAAGACTTGGCGGATATACCGGCCTATTCGCGAGCAAGCTCGCTCCCCCAGTTCTTTGTCGACAGCTGCATCTGCGGCGGCGTCACCTGCTCCTACAAGGTCAGCGTGTTTCGCAGCTCGCTTTTACATCACCCACAAAAAAGCCCGACTGGATGGTCGGGCTTTTTCGTTTCCGGCATCACATCACCGGCATTACAAACGCAGTGCTTATTTGGCACGGCCTTTGTAGGAACCGCCTTCACGGGTGTCGATTTCGATCTTGTCACCGATTTCGATGAAGTCAGCTACCTGCAGCTCGGTGCCGTTGGCCAGTTTGGCCGGCTTCATGACCTTGCCCGACGTGTCGCCACGAGCAGAACCTTCGGTGTAGTCGACGGTGCGCACGATGGTGGTCGGCAGCTCTACGGAAACCAGACGGTCTTCGAAGAAGATCGCTTCGCAAACGTCGGTCATGCCTTCTTCAACGAATGGCAGAACGGCTTCGATGTCTTCAGCGTTCAGCTCGTACATGGTGTAGTCGGTGGTGTCCATGAACGTGTAAGTGTCGCCGCTGATGAAAGACAGCGTGGCTTCTTTACGGTCCAGGATCACGTCTTCCAGCTTGTCATCGGCGCTGTAGACGATTTCGGTCTTGTAGCCGGTCAGCAGGTTCTTCAGCTTGGTCTTCATGATCGCGCTGTTACGGCCCGACTTGGTGAATTCAGCTTTCTGAACCAGCCAAGGATCGTTTTCCAGCTTGATCACGGTACCGGGTTTAAGCTCTTTACCAGTTTTCATTACGAGTATCCGAATTTGGATGAAAGATCTTTCTAAGCCCTGTACGAAAAGCCACTTTTCGTACAGGGCTTAATACAAGGCCGCGTATCATATCCAACTTTGGTAAAACCTTACCAGCGCAGTCGTCAGATCGTCCTGCAAGGCCTGTTCCAGACACCAGCGCTCGGCATGGGCGGCCAGTTCGTCGGCGTGTTGTTCCAGCGCATCCCAGCCCTGAGTCATGTCTGTTCCGCCATTCCAGCTGCGCCAGACGTCGGTCAGCGCCTGCTGCGCCTCCTCCGACAATCCCGCCAGACACAACTCCAGAAACGCATCGAGTTTGGCCCAGTGGGCGTCGTCGTCCTGCTCATAGATGTGCCAGATCAGCGGCCGCCCCGCCCATTGCGCGCGGACGAATGAGTCTTCGCCGCGCACCACATTGAATTCGCAGCACCACAACAGCCGGTCATAGTCTTCCTGGCGCACGAACGGCAGCACCTGAATCGTCAGGCCATCGCGCACCTGCACGGCGCCCGCCTTCAATTCTTCCACGCCCAACCAACGCTGAACGTCGCCCAGAATACGGCCTTCGGGCACCAGCAGATGGGTCGTCCGATCAGCCCGGGCCAGGCAATCCAGCCAACTGCCGAGGCCGGCGTGTTCGTAGGCAAACAGCGACATCAGCCGCGCGTCGGCGTGGGGCGCGATGTTCAGGCGCTGGAGAAAGGACTGCCGCACGGCAGGATCCGCCTGAAACGCCCGACGCTTGTCGATCAGGCCCGCCTCACGCAGCAACCCGCCGGTCTTGTCGGTGAAGCCGGGGAAGAAGAAATATTTGCGCAGGCCCGAGGACTGGATCGACGGCAGGCCGTGGCAACCGGAGACCCAGTCCTCGGCGCTGAGGTATTCGAGGTTGAACCACAGCGGCCGCTTCTCCCGCCCGAGCATGGCCTCGATGTAGTCCGGCGGCAGACGACAGGCGAAGGCTTCGACCACGACGTCCGGCAGCTCGGCCGGTTGCCAGGTCTTGGGCCAGTGACAGACTGTCACGCCATCGCGTACTTGCTCTTGCGCCAGCGGATCGGCGCCCGGGCACAGCCGCGCGAAGGCGTTCAGGTCATCGATCCAGAGCCGAACCTTCAGGTCGTGTTCGGCGACCAGTTGTCGGGCCAGGCGAAAGGTCACGCCGACGTCGCCGAAATTATCGACAACGCTACAGAAAATATCCCAAGAGGCTTTCATCCGGGCTCCCTGAGGATGTTCAAAAAAACCGATTGTCCTTCATTGCGGCGCAGAATCACCAGCCCCGGTCGTGCGACAATCGCTGCCACCGCTGGCCACATGCATACAAGTCTGGAGTCTGTCATGTACGTCAACCACCGCGAACTGTCCGTCACGCTGCGCCCGCTCAAGCTGATCCTGTCGATTGCCGCCGGTATCTGGCTGGGCTTTCTCGCCGTCCTGCTGAGCCTGTGGCTGATCTACAAAATGCTCCCCGCCGAGCAGACCCAGGCGCTGAGCAATGCGGCCGCGCAGATCACCGCCCCGCCTGCGGCCAAGCCTAAGCCGGAAAGTGATAACCCGATGTTCGATCAGTACCGGCAGATTCTGCGCGACAGCGAAGCGCGACAGACCCAGGAGGCCGAACAGGCGGAGCGGCAACGCAGCTTCAACGGGCCCAAGTGCCAGTTCTGGATGCAGCAGAACCAGACCGCCCCCAGCGAGAAAAGCCGTGCGAGCGTCTATCAGTTCTGCGGTTGAATCCCCTCTGTCGAGCCATCCCATGTCCGTGAATACGCCATGCCCGCCATGCCCGTGAACAAGCAAACCGTCCTGCAGTGCATCGTCGAGAAGCTCCAGGTCGATCTCGATGTGGCGGTGCGGGCCGCACAAACCGCCTACGAAACCGCGACTCACGAAGAGAACATCGCCGAGAACAAGTACGACACCCTTGGGCTGGAGGCGTCGTATCTGGCGGCGGGTCAGGCGCGGCGCGTGGAAGAAATCCGCCAGTCGCTGAACCTGTGTCGCAACCTGGTGCTCAAGCCCTTCGATGAACACCGCGGCATCCAGACCGGCGATCTTATTGCCCTCCTGGCGGACAACGGCGCGGAACAGCGGTTGTTTCTGGCGCCTGACGCGGCGGGGCTAAAAATCACGGTCGACGAGCAGGTGATAACGGTGATCACGGCACGCTCGCCGCTGGGTCAGAGCCTGCTTGGCAAGCTCGATGGCGATGAGGTGGAGGTGGTGGTCAACGGCAGCCGTCAATCGTTCGAGATCACGCAAATCCTGTGACCCACTGATCATTTGCAGGGTTGTAGCGTCTGACTTTTTGTGGGTAAGGTGCATAGTCGCACCACAAAGGGTGAACCCCGGAACACGGAGCCGGGGACACGGATTTAACCAAGGAGATATTTCATGACGAACGTCATCACTTTCCCTGACGCCCATGAACGTGATCGCCTCAAGTCCAGTGACCACCACGGGTTGAGATACCTGAACAAGAAAGAGCGACAACTGATCGACCGCCTGCGCATGACCAGTCACGCCGGCCGCCAGTATGTTTACGACTACGCTAGCATCATGCAGCGATCCAAGCCGCTGTACCCCGAACCGGTGGACTGACGCGGCTCACTCGGGACACACGCCGGTTCAGCAGAGGTTCAGTACAACGCCAGGGGGTGCGGGCCTATAGTGGGCGGATGTTTCTGTCTTCAGGTAAGCCTCATGCCCACTGCAACGCCTGTCCCTTCGCCTGCGGAACCGGGCACGCCCGCCGCCAACGCGCCGGTGGATCACCTGCGCTTTCACAAACGCCACGCGCACCTGGCGCCGACCTTTGGCACCGATGCCTTCGCCCTCAAGGCCGAGGCGTTCGCACGCTTCTTCGGCACGCCCACTTTTCTCGGCGCCCAGACGCTGCTGGTGTTGCTGTGGGTGGGCGCCAACTTGAGCGGGCTGGTGTCGTTCGATCTTTACCCGTTCATCCTGCTCAACCTGGCATTCAGCCTGCAGTCGGCCTATGCCGCGCCGCTTATTTTGCTGGCCCAGACCCGACAGGCCGCCCGGGACAAGGCCAGTGCCGATGCCGACGCGGAGCACCGTGAAGCGCTGGCGACGGCCAACGAAAAGCGTATGGCCCGCGCGGCGCAAAACACCGCGCAGATGCTCGAGCTGCTGGAGCAGAACACCCGACTCACCGAAATGACCAAAGTGCTGACCGAACGGGTGGAAGCGCTGACGGCGGACATGCACAAGCATTTCGTGAAACGCGATGGGCATGTTTGATCTGAGGTTCATGTGCTAGCGCGCTTCCATCACGGCCGGCGGCGCACGTGTAATCTGGAGTCAGACGCGATACCTGTGGGAGTGAGCTTGCTCACGAAGGCATTGGCACATCCGCAGAATTTCCTGTGGCTGAACCAGGGTCTTCGTGAGCAAGCTCACTCCCACAGGATCTTCATTTCCTACAGGCATCGCAGCGTCTGAGGAGAGGCGCGGCCCCTGCGGAAAGCACATTTCACTGAACGATCACACCTACACGCTGCCCCAAACTCCATGGCATTCATGATCCCCCGTCAAAAGTCCCGTGCCCGCGCTGTGGTTTTTCCCTGCCAGCCGACGCGGGATACTGGGCATCTGATTCGTACCTCCCCTTCCCCCTTGAACCCTGGAGTCTTCCCATGACTGTTCCCGCATTTGGCCTCGGCACCTTCCGCCTGAAAGATCAGGTCGTCATCGACTCGGTGAGCAACGGCCTCGACCTAGGCTATCGGGTGATCGACACCGCGCAGATCTACGGCAATGAAGCCGAGGTCGGTCAGGCCATCGCGCAAAGCGGCGTGCCCCGTGACGAGCTGTACATCACCACCAAGATCTGGACCGACAACTTCGCCGCCGACAAGCTGATCCCGAGCCTGAAGGAAAGCCTGACCAAGCTCAAAACCGATCACGTCGACCTGACGCTGATCCACTGGCCATCGCCGAAGGGCCAGGTGCCGGTCGCCGAATTCATGGGCGCGCTGCTGGAAGCCAAACAGCAAGGCCTGACTCGCGAGATCGGTATCTCTAACTTCACCGTCGCGCTGATGAAAGAAGCCATTGCCGCGGTCGGCGCCGAAAACATCGCCACCAACCAGATCGAGTTGCACCCCTACCTGCAAAACCGCACCGTGGCCGATTTCGCCAAACAGCACGGGATCAAGATTACGTCGTACATGACCCTGGCCTACGGCGAAGTGCTGAAGGACCCGGTGATCGAGCAGATCGCCCAGCGTCACAATGCGACGCCTGCACAAGTGACGCTGGCGTGGGCGATGCAGCTGGGTTACGCGGTGATCCCGTCGTCGACCAAACGCGCCAATCTGGAAAGCAACCTGAAAGCCGTGGACCTGAAGCTCAGCGAAGACGACATGGCACAGATTGCCCAGCTGGACCGCGGTCATCGCCTGACCAGCCCGGCCAGCCTCGCGCCGCAGTGGGATTGATGTCAGCCCTGATTCTGGCTTCGGCCAGAATCGCCCCAATCAACGCCCCTTAATAACGCAGCCGAACCATAAACAGGCGCCCTGCCTGGCCCATTGCTGAAATTGGTTCGCTTCCCGCCTGAACCAATTCCGGCCCTCCCCGCGAACCAGACTTCCGAACCATTGCCGATTGGCCCGAAGCGCCGGGAGCACGCCTGACCGCACGCCCGGCCATCGGACCTCCCCAGTGAACCAATTTCCATTGGCATCGCTATTGCACTCGTCCTCTACAGCCCAGCCGTGCTTCACAAAGCGGCCAGGCCTCCGGTTCACCCCGTGACGAGAGACGCAGATGGACAGCATCGACACCGACGCAACCCACGACACTTCGTCGAAGATGGCCCTCGACGCGCTGCGCCAGCTGATTGCGCAGCAGGCGGCGTTTCCCCAGCGGCCATTGCCGACCGAGCGCGACCTGGCGGTGGATTTCGGCGTCAGTCGCCGGGCCATTCGCCGCGCGCTGGCGGTGCTGGAAGCCGAGGGTCATATCTGGCGGCGGCAGGGCAAGGGCACGTTCGTCGGCCCTACCCCGCCGAGCGCGGCCATGAGCTTTGCCAAGCTGTCGAGCCGGACCAATTTCAGCGAGGTCATGGAAGCCCGTATCTATCTGGAGCCGGCATTGGCCTCCTTGGCCGCATTGCGCGCCAGCGGCGAACAGATGGCGATCCTGCGCCGATTGGCCGAGCGCACGACCCATCAGCAACACGCCAGCGAACCCGACGCCGAAGGCATCGAGCTGTGGGACAGCGCCTTGCATCGCGGGATCGCTGAAGCCGCCGGCAACCGGCTGATGCTGGACATATTCGAAATGCTCGACGCGATCCGGCTTGATCCGGCATGGCGCGACCTGCGCCAACGCGCCCGCAACACCGACCGCCTGAGCACCTACAGCCACGATCACCACGACATCATCGGCGCCATCGAAAGTCGCGACCCGGCCAAGGCCGCCACCGCCATGCGCGGTCATCTGCGTGCGCTGCAACAGGCGCTCGATCACGTCATCCAGCAAGACCTCGAGGCCAGCGTATGAGTGCTTCACCCGCGAACACCCCATCGGTACTGAGCGTCAGCGACCTCACCGTGCGCTTCAAGGATGCACCGGCCAACGTCGTCGACGGCGTGTCGTTCGCCATTCAGTCGGGCAAGACCCTGGCCATCGTCGGCGAGTCCGGCTGCGGCAAAAGCGTGACGTCCATGGCATTGATGGGCTTGCTGCCCGACACCGCGACGGTCCAGGCCAGCGCCTCGAACCTGCTGGGCGAGCCGCTGCTGGGCATGTCCGACGAGCGCCTGCTGGACGTACGCGGCAATCGCATGGCGATGATCTTTCAGGAGCCGATGACCTCGCTCAATCCGGTGTTCACCATCGGCGATCAGATTGCCGAAAGCGTGATTCGCCACCAGGGCCTGTCCGCCAGCGCCGCCCGCCAGCGCGCGCTGGAAATGCTGGAAAAGGTCCGCGTGCCCGATGCCCTCCAGCGCCTCGACGCCTACCCCCACGAATTGTCCGGCGGCATGCGTCAGCGCGCGATGATCGCCATGGCGCTGGCCAATGACCCCGCGCTGATCATCGCCGACGAACCCACCACCGCCCTGGACGTGACCATTCAGGCGCAGATTCTTTCGCTGGTCGCCAGCCTCCAGGCTGAAACCGGCACCTCGATGATGCTCATCACCCACGACCTCGGCGTGGTCGCCGAAGTGGCCGACGAGGTCATCGTGATGTACGCCGGGCGCGTCGTCGAAAGCGGTTCGGTGAAAACCCTGTTCGACGATCCACAGCACCCTTACACCATCGGCCTGATGGGCTCGATGCCCTCGGTCGGCCCCCGCGAAGGGCGGCTGGCAACGATCAATGGACGCGTCCCCACGCCGGCTGAAATGCCCACCGGCTGCCGTTTCGCCAGCCGTTGCCCGTTCGTCATCGGCGCCTGCCGGGAAGCCCGTCCGCCGTTGCTGGAAGTCTCCGCCGGGCATTTCACTGCGTGCATCCGCGTGCCACTTGAACAGCATCTGGGAGTCAGCGCATGAGCCTGTCAGGACAACAGATCGTTGAAGTCGGGAGCGTGGAAACGGCGCTCGACAAACCGATTCTGGAAAGCATCGCGGTGAGCAAGCACTTTCACAGTGAAGCCGGACTGTTCCAGCGCAAGAAGCCGCCGGTGCAGGCGGTCAACGAGGTGTCCCTGGCCGTGCGCCGGGGCGAGACTCTGGCGCTGGTGGGTGAATCCGGCTCGGGCAAATCGACCCTGGGCCGGGTGCTGTTGAACCTGCTCAAGCCCACTGCGGGCGACGTTATTTACGAAGGCCGCAACCTCGGTAATCTGCCCGCCGACAAGCTGCGTCAGGTGCGCCGCGATCTGCAGATCATTTTCCAGGACCCGTTCGCCTCGCTGAACCCGCGCATGAGTGTCGAATCGATCATCGGCGAGCCGATCTGGCTGCACCGCGACGACAGCCGCAGCGCGCGTCAGGACAAGGTTGCCGAGCTGCTGCGCACGGTGGGTCTGGCGCCGGAGCACGGCAGCCGCTTCCCCCACGAATTTTCCGGCGGTCAGCGTCAGCGCATCGGCATCGCCCGGGCGCTGGCTTCGGAGCCACGGCTGATCCTCGGCGACGAACCGGTGTCGGCGCTGGACGTCTCGGTGCAGGCCCAGGTGGTCAATCTGCTGGAAGACCTCAAGCACCAGTTCGGCCTGACCCTGCTGATCGTCGCCCACGGCCTCGCGGTGATCCGCCACATGAGCGACCGCGTGGCCGTGATGTACCTCGGCGAGATCGTCGAACTGGCGCCGGTCAACGCGCTGTTCGAAACGCCGTTTCACCCTTACACCCAGGCGCTGATGGCCGCCGTGCCGGTCAGCCACCCGGACCTGCGTCGCCCGCGCCCGCTGCTCGGCGGTGACATGCCAAGCCCGAGCAAGCCGCCATCCGGTTGCCGCTTTCACACCCGTTGCCCCCACGCGAAAGCGCTGTGCCGGGAAGTGAAGCCGCTCTTCGAAACCATCGAGCCGGGGCGTCAGGCGGCCTGCCATTACTGGCGCGAAATCGCCAACGCCGGCGCCGGTTCGCTGATCGTGCCGACGCCCAGCGCCGCCTACAGCCAGCGCCTGAACCTGTTCAAAAGCCATCAAGCCCTTTCTCTGGAGAGTCAGCCATGAAATTCGCCCACCTGATGACAACCACGTTGTTGCTACTCGCTGCGAATGCGGCTGTCGCCGAAACCACCCTGCGCATCGGCATTCAGGACGACCCTGACATGCTCGACCCGCACCGCTCGCGCACCTACTCGGGGCGTCTGGTCTACACCGCGCTGTGCGACAAGCTGGTCGACGTCAACCCGGACCTGACCTACGCGCCACAACTGGCCACCGCCTGGAATTGGAGCGAGGACGGCAAGACGCTGACCATGACCCTGCGCGACGGCGTGACCTTCCACGACGGCGAGGTGTTCGACGCCGCCGCCGTGAAGTTCAACCTCGACCGCGCCCGCACCCTGCCCGACTCCCTGCGCAAGAGCGAACTGGCGTCGGTGGACAGCGTTGAGGTGATCGACGCGAAAACCGTGGCGATCAAGGTCAAGCAGCCCGACGCGACGCTGATCTCGCAACTGTCGGACCGCGCCGGCATGATGCTCGCACCCAAGGCCTCAGCGACCGACGTGGCCTCCAAGCCGGTGTGTTCCGGGCCGTACAAATTCGTTCAGCGCGTGCAGCAGGACCGCATCGTGCTGGAGCGCTTCGACAACTACTGGAACAAGCAGGCGTACCACTTCGACAAGGTGATTTTCCTGCCGATTCCGGACACCTCGGTGCGCCTGGCGAACCTGCGTTCCGGCGACCTGGACATCATCGAGCGCGTCGCGCCCACCGACGTGAAGACCGCCAAGGCGGACAGCCACGTCCAGGTGTTCAGCACGCCGGGCCTGGGCTACATGCAGTTGATGTACAACACCAACAACGGCGACAAGGCCAACAACCCGCTGGGCAAGGACAAGCGCGTGCGCAAGGCCTTCGAGCTGGCCATCGACCGTGACGCGATCAATCAGGTGGTCTTCGAAGGCCTGTACGCGCCGAGCGCCCAGCCGTTCCCGAAAAACAGCCCGTATTACGACAAGGACCTGCCGGTCCCGACCCGCGACGTCGAAGCCAGCAAAAAACTGCTCGCCGAAGCCGGGGTGAAGACGCCCCTCAGCGTCGAGCTGAAAGTGGCCAACAACCCCATCGCCCAGCAGGTCGGCCAGATCATTCAGGCGATGGCTGAAGAGGCCGGCTTCAAGGTCAATCTGATCGCCACCGAATACGCCACGCTGCTCAGCGAGCAACAGACCGGCAACTTCCAGATCGGCATGAGCGCCTGGTCGGGCCGTCCTGATCCGGATGGTGATATCCACCAGTTCGTGACCTGCAAGGGCGGCCAGAACGACGGGCATTTCTGCGACCCGAAACTCGACGAGCTGCTGAACAAGGCGCGCACCGTGAACGATCGGGCCCAGCGTCAGGCCATCTACTTCGAGGCCCTGCGCCTGCTCGCCGAAGACGTGCCGACCAGCTACCTGTATTTCGATCCACGAATCATCGCGATGCGCAGCAACCTCACCGGTTTCGTGCCCAATCCCGATGGTTTGATTCGCCTGAACAACGTCGCTTTCAAATGACAGCGGCGCCCGTGGACTACCGCTTCGGCCGCGAGGATTCGTCATGCTGACTTTCATCCTGCGACGCCTGCTCAGTGCCATTCCGACGCTGATTCTGGTTTCGCTGTTCGTCTTCACCCTGCAAAAGCTGCTGCCCGGTGATCCGGTCCAGGCCATGGCGGGTGAAGAGCGCGACCCGGCGGTGATGGAATACCTGCGCGAGAAATACCGGCTCAACGACCCGCTGCCGCTGCAATATGTGCACTGGGTCGGCAATGTCCTGCAGGGCGACTTCGGCACTTCACTGCGCACCGAACAACCGGTGACCGTGCTGCTGGCGTCGAAGCTGCCGGTGACCATCGAGCTGGCGGTGCTGGCGTTGATCATCGCGTTGGTGATCGGCATTCCCACCGGGGTGATTTCGGCGGTGCGCAAGGGCACGTCGGTGGACTACGCGGCCAACGTGTTCGCCCTGTCGGGAATCTCCATTCCGCACTTCTGGCTGGGGATTCTGTTGATCATGATCTTCGCCGTGAAGCTGCAGTGGCTGCCGGCTTCGGGCTTCGTGCCGCTGGGTGAAGACGTCGGGCAGAACCTGAAAACCCTGATCCTGCCGGCCTTCGTGCTGGGCGCCGGGCTGTCGGGCGTGCTGATGCGCCACACCCGCAGCGCGATGCTCGAAGTGCTGCGCGCCGACTACGTGCGCACCGCGCGGGCCAAGGGGCTGTTTCCACGGACGGTGATTCTCAAGCACGCCCTGCGCAACGCGCTGATGCCCATCGTCACGCTGACCACGCTGCTGTTCGGCGAACTGCTCGGCGGCGCGGTGCTGACCGAGCAGGTGTTCAGCATTCCCGGCTTCGGCAAGATGATCGTCGATGCCGTGTTCAACCGCGATTACGCCGTGGTGCAGGGCGTGGTGCTGTGCGTCGCGATCGGTTTCCTGCTGCTGAATCTGCTGGCCGACGTGCTCTACCGCCTGATCAATCCGCGTCTGAGGACTGCCTGATGACTTCGATTGCGACCCATCCTTCAGCGCCGCTGAACGCGCCGTCTCAGGCACCGTTGAAAGAACCATTGCGGCCGCGCACCCGTTCGCCGTTCGTGAAGAAATTCCTCGCCAACAAGGGCGCGGTGGTCGGCGCGGTGGTGCTGATCATCTTCATTCTTGCCGCGCTGCTGGCGCCGTGGATTGCGCCCCATGATCCGCTGAAGGCCAACTTCCTCGCCGTGCGCAAGGCGCCTTCGCTGATCTACTGGCTGGGCACCGACGAGCTGGGCCGTGACCTGTTTTCCCGCCTGCTCTGGGGTGCGCGCAGTTCGCTGCTGGCCGGCGGGGTTTCGGTGGCGATTGCCATGGTCATCGGCGTGCCGCTGGGCCTGTTGGCCGGTTACTTCGGCGGCAAACTCGACGCGGTGATTTCGCGCATCATGGAAGCGCTGTTGTCATGTCCGTTTCTGGTGCTGGCGATTGCCCTGGGCGCGTTTCTCGGCCCGAGCCTGAGTAACGCCATGATTGCCATCGGGCTGTCGGCGATGCCGATTTTCTCGCGTCTGACCCGCGGTCAGGTGCTGGCGATCCGTCACGAAGATTACCTGGAAGGCGCCCGTGCCATCGGCCTGCCGGACCGCTGGATCATCCTGCGCTACGTGCTGCCGAACGTGCTCTCGCCGCTGGTGGTGCAAGCGACGCTGACCATCGCCTCGGCGATTCTGGCAGAGGCGAGCCTGTCGTTCCTCGGCCTGGGCCAGCAACCGCCCTCGCCGTCCTGGGGCTCGATGCTCAACACCGCGAAGAACTTCATGGAACAGGCGCCGTGGATGTCCATCGCGCCGGGCGTGGCGATCTACATCACCGTGCTGTGTTTCAACCTGCTGGGCGACGGGCTGCGCGATGCCCTCGATCCGAAAAGCTGACGGATGTATGCCAAAGGGCTCGAAGCTGCGCCTCGATAACCAATCAACTGCCAAGAAGAGAACGACTGCATGTTCGATGATCTGGATTACAGCCAACCCTACGCGTCCGCCCGCTCCCCGGTGATGGGCAACAACATGGTCGCCTGCTCGCAACCGCTGGCCGCACAGGCCGGGCTGGACATGCTGCGTCAGGGCGGCAACGCCGTTGATGCCGCCATCGCCGCCGCCATGGTGCTGACCGTTGTCGAACCCACCGGGTGCGGCATCGGCAGCGACGCCTTTGCCATCGTCTGGGACGGCAAGACGCTGCAGGGCCTGAACGCCTCGGGCCGCTCGCCGAACGCCTGGACGCCGGAGCATTTTGCCGGTCAGCAGGAAATGCCCCAGCGCGGCTGGGCCTCGGTGACGGTGCCGGGAGCAGTGTCGGCCTGGGTCGCGTTGTCCGAGCGCTACGGCAAGCTGCCCTTCGCCACCCTTGCCGCAGCCGCCATCGGCTATGCGCGGGACGGTTATCAGGTCACGCCGATCATTGCCGAACTGTGGCGGCGCGGCGCCGGGCTGCTGAAGGATCAACCGGGCTTTGCCGAGTGCTTCCTGCAAGGCGGCAAAGCGCCAAAGGCCGGCGAGAAAGTCACGCTGAAGGATCACGCGAAAACCCTGGAGCTAATTGCTCAGACCAAGGGCGAAGCGTTCTATCGCGGCGAACTGGCTCAGGCGATGATCACTCACGCTAACGCCAATGGCAGCGTCATGAGCCTTGAGGATCTGGCGAACCACCGGGTGGACTGGATCGACACCTTGTCGGTGCCGTACGCCGGCGCCGTGGTTCACGAACTGCCGCCGAACGGCCAGGGCATCGCCACGCTGGCGGGCCTTGGAATAATGGAAGCGCTGGGCGTGGGTGAGCAGCCGGTGGACAGCGTCGAGACCGTGCACCCTGTGCTGGAAGCGATGAAACTGGCGCTGGCCGACCTCAACCAGCACGTCACCGACAACGATCACATGCGCGTCGCCGCTGAACACATGCTCGACCCAGCCTACCTTCGCGACCGCGCGGCATTGGTCGGCGAACAGGCGCAAGACCCGCTGCATGGCGCGCCCAAGGCCGGCGGCACGGTGTACCTGTCGGCGGCGGACGAGAGCGGCATGATGGTCTCGTTCATCCAGTCGAACTACATGGGTTTCGGTTCCGGTGTGGTGGTGCCGGGCACGGGCATCAGCCTGCAGAATCGCGGTGCGGGTTTTACCCTGGACCCTAATCACGTCAACACCGTGGCACCGGGCAAGCGGCCGTTTCACACCATCATTCCGGGCTTCGTGATGAACGCCGACGGCACGCCGTTGATGTCCTTCGGCCTGATGGGCGGGCCGATGCAAGCCCAGGGGCATTTGCAGATGATGCTGCGCATTCTGCGCTACAAGCAGAACCCCCAAGCCGCCGCCGACGCGCCGCGCTGGCGCATCGAGTCCGGCCTTAAGGTTGCGGTGGAGCGGTCGTTTGATCCGCAGGTGATTGAAGCGCTGCGCGCCAAGGGTCATGACGTGGAGGTTGAAGACCCGAGCGGCGTGTTTGCCTTCGGCGGCGCACAGATCATCCAGCGCACGGCCCATGGGTATGTGGGCGGGACCGATCCGAGGAAAGATGGGTTGGTGGCGGCGTATTGATCTGACAGGGATTTGGTGGAGGCCCCTTCCCGGCTGAAGCCGGTCCCACTCGATCCTACGGCTGACGCAAAACCTGTGGGAGCGAGCTTGCTCGCGAAGGGGCAGGAACGTCCGCAAGATCTTCAGCGGCTGAAATGCCGTCTTCGTGAGCAAGCTCACTCCCACAGGGATCGAGTCAGCTGAGAGATTGCGGCGTGTCAGACAACTGACAGGTCACTGACAGACCTGATTTTGCGGGCAAGGTAGGGCGCCACTCCGATCGCTCCTACAGGGATTTCATTAGACCCATGCCCTTCTTCAGCCAGACACCACCGCAACAATCCCCACCAGACTCAACACCATCACCGTACAACCCAGCACCACCACCTCACGCAACGGCGGTGGGATGCGCTCTTGAGTCATCCCTCGGGCGCTTTTGCGGTAGCGGGCGTTGAGGCCGATCTGGATCAGGATGCCCGCGATCAGGGAAAGGATGACCGGCAGCAGGGCCACCCACCCAAACGGCGGAATCCAGCGCAGGAACAACAGGCACACGCCGATCAACGTCAGCAGCGTGCGGCGCCAGGCCAGCAGTGTGCGTTCGGGTTGCAGGCCGGGATCGTCGTGGCGCAAGGGCGTCGACGATACGGCATGTCCGCGCCGGTTCACGACGCGCCGTAAATCAGAAAGACGATCAGCCCCGCCGCCACCAACGCGCCGCCCAACGACAGAATCGGCACCAGCACTGGCAACGGCAGCGGCTTGCGTTGACGCATCGCCCGCTCGACTTTCAGCCAGCGCACGCAGGCACTGGCGCTCACCAACAAGGCCAGCACCAGCAACGACAGGGCCACGGCCCGACGCAGGCCGGGGCTGAACACGTCGCTGGTGAAGGCTTCGACCGCGATGCCACCGGCGAGAAACGCCAATGCCGTGCGGATCCAGGCGAGAAAGGTGCGTTCGTTGGCGAGGGTGAAGCGCGGGTCAGGCTCGCAGCCGCCACCGAGCAGCGAAGCCGAGAGCCGATCACGCTCCGGCGGCGTGACAGGGGCATGGGCGGGAGGGATGACGTTGCCGGGCTCGGAGGAGTTCATGTCGCACCGTAGTCGGGTAGATGCGACGGATCATACCGGTCATGCCCGGGAAAGGCCCGTGTCCACAGCGACATGGGGGTGTCTGTTGGCGCAGCGCGGGGTTTCTCAAATAGGGCCATGCGCCGATAGACAGGGAGACGATGGACTTGTGGGAGTGACCGGGGTGGCGCTCCACCTTGCTCACGAAGGGGCCAGTACATCCGCTAAATCTTCAGCGGTTGAAACGCAGTCTTCGTGAGCAAGCTCACTCCCACTGGATTTGCATCTATCGCACAATACCCAGCGGCAAGTGATGAACGTGTGGGAGTGAGCTTGCTCACGAAAGGGCCGGTACAGCCGTTGCATCTTCTGTGACTGGAACGCCGCTTTCGCGAGCAAGCTCACTCCCACAGGATTTTGCATCGATCGCACAATATCCAGCGGCAAGTGATGAACTGTGGGAGTGACCGGGGTGGCGCTCCACCTTGCTCACGAAGGGGCCAGTACATCCGCTAAATCTTCAGCGGTTGAAACGCAGTCTTCGTGAGCAAGCTCACTCCCCCAGGGTCTATGTTTGCTGCGCCACCGTGCAGCATCCGTGAGACGGAGTGACCAACATTTAAATCATCTGTTGGCAGCCAGCTCCACCCACACTGCGCCATCGGGATACTGATACCGCTCCAGCGTTTCGGCGTGCATTTCGATGCTGTACCCCGGCCGTTGCGGCGGCATGTAGCGGCCGCGGCGGATGACCACCGGATCAAGGAAATGCTCGTGCAGGTGATCGACGTATTCCAGCACGCGTTTGTCCAGGGAGCCCGATACGGCGATGTAATCGAACATCGAAATATTCTGCACGTATTCGCACAACCCGACGCCGCCGCCGTGGGGGCATACCGGGATGTCGAATTTGGCCGCCATCAGCAGCACGATCAGCACTTCGTTCAGCCCGCCCAGCCGGGCCGCGTCGAGCTGGCAGAAATCCAGAGCGCCGGCCTGGAACATCTGTTTGAACATCACCCGGTTGTGGCAATGCTCGCCGGTCGCCACGCCAATCGGCGCGATGCGCTGACGGATCGTCGCGTGGCCGAGGATGTCATCGGGGTGGGTCGGCTCTTCGATCCACCAAGGCTCGAACGCCGCCAGCCGGCGCATGTTGCTGATCGATTGCTCGACGCTCCAGACCTGATTGGCGTCCATCATCAGCGTGCGCTCCCAGCCCAGTTCGTCCCGCAGGATCGCGGCGCGGCGCATGTCTTCTTCGATGTCCGAGCCGATCTTCTGCTTGATGTGGGTCCAGCCCTCGGCCACGGCTTCGCGGGCGAGACGGCGCATCTTCTCTTCCGAATAACCCAGCCAGCCCGGCGCGGTGGTGTAGCCGGGATAGCCCTCCTCCCGCATCTGCGCCTCGCGCTTCGCTTTGCCCGGCACTTGCCGACGGAGCAAGGCGATGGCTTCTTCCGGGGTGATGGCGTCGGTGACGTAGCTGAAGTCCAGGCACTTAACCAGCTGCTCGGGGGTCATGTCGGCCAGCAGCTTCCAGACCGGGCTGCCCTCGGCCTTGGCCCACAGGTCCCACACCGCATTGACCAGCGCGGCGGTGGCCAGATGGATCACGCCTTTTTCCGGCCCCAGCCAGCGCAACTGGCTGTCGCCTGCGGTGATGCTGTGCCAGAAGGCGCCCATGTCCGCAGTGATCGATTCCAGGCTCAGCCCCACCACGCAGGGCGCCAGGGAGTGAATCGCTGCCGCGCAGATTTCGTTGCCACGGCCGATGGTGAACGTCAGGCCATGGCCCTCCAGCCCGTCGGACGAATCGGTGTGCAGCACGACATAGGCGGCGGAATAGTCCGGCGCGCTGTTCATCGCGTCGGAGCCGTCGAGGGACAGGGAGGTGGGGAAGCGGATGTCGCGGACGGAAATGGACGTGATCTGCATAGTGGGCTCTTATTGTTTGTGGCAATGCATACCTGTAGGAGTGACCGGGGTGGCGTTCCACCTGGCTCGCGATTGCAGCGTGCCAGTCAACGCTTCAGTACCTGATCAATCGCAATCGCGAGCAAGCTCACTCCTACAGTCATAGCCGACTGTAGGCCGAACCGCGATACAGGCATAATCGCCAAATCCTAATCATCGATACCAAATCCGATATGTCAGACACGTCACCCTCCGCCGGTCTGCCTGGCACCTTCCCGATGCTGAAAATGTCCAGCCGGCAGATCGCATTGCTCAACGCGTTGGGCGAACTGGGCAATCTGCGCAAGGCCGCCGCTGCCATTCACACCACCCAGCCTGCCGCCAGCCTGTTGTTGCAACAGCTGGAAGAACGCCTCGGCGTGCAGCTGTTCGAGCGCTTGCCGCGCGGCATGCAGCCGACGCTGTTCGGCGAGGTGATGATTCGCTACGCCCAGGGCGCGCTGCATGAATTCGAATACGCCGAAGCGCAGTTGGCCGAGCTGGCACGAGGGGCGACGGGGATGGTGCGCATCGGCACGGTCATGGGCCCGGTGCCGACGCTGCTGACCCGCGGCGTGCTGGCGTTCAAGACCGCGCACCCGAAAGTGCGCATCGCCCTGGAAGTCGGCACCAGCGATGAGCTGCTGCCAGCGCTGATTCGTGGCGATTTCGATGTGGTGCTGGGCCGGCTGCCCGATCAGCTCGACGGCCAGAGCCTCGACATTCAGCTGTTCGAACAGGGCGAACGCATGCGCATCATCGCCCGGCCGGGGCACCCGCTGGTCGACCACAGCGGCTTGACCCTGACGGAGCTGGCGCCACTAACCTGGATCCTCCACCCCATCGGCAGCCCCATGCGGCGCCAGGTTGAAAACGCGTTGCAGGCGGCGCAATTGATTGAGCCGCTGGACATCATCGAAACCCGCTCGATTCTGGCCACCACCTCGATGCTTGAATCCTCGGACATGGTCGCCGTGGTGCCCAATGACGTCGCCGAGCATTACGCACGTTACGGCATGATCGCCATCCTGCCGGTCGAGCTGCCGCTGAGCATGGCCAATCTTGGGCTGATGACGTCGAAAGCCCGACCGATGTCGGCAGCGGTGAAGGCACTGCTGACATTTCTAAAGTCTCCGATAGCGGCATGAATCGATAACCCTGCGTTATCGCGTAATCGAAACCTTTCATTGGGAAATTACCCGCTGGCTTCATAGAGTGGCTGAAAATCGGCCAACAACGTCCGCGCTTATGAAGCGGCGTCGTGTACGTCGTGAATAACAATAACCGGCCAGCCACGGTGCGCTTCCCACGAGGAGCCGTCGCCTCGCATTGCTGACGCAGGCCGCCACCGTCATGAGAGGCCGCATGGAACTCATTGCCAAAACCGCCGCGTTCGACAGCAGCGCGCTGTTCATCCGCCTGAACCCCCTCGATAACGTGCTGATCGCTCGCCAGGCGCTGAACGAAGGCACGCACCTGGACGAAGAAAACGTCACGGTCTCGCAGCCGATTCCTTCCGGGCACAAGGTCGCGGCGGTCCGGGTCGAGCAGGGTCAGCCGCTGCGGCGTTACGGCCAGATCATCGGCTTCGCTTCACAGCCCATCGAGGCCGGGCAGCACGTGCATGTGCACAACGTCGAGATGGGCGACTTCTCCCGTGACTACGCCTTTGGCGTCGACGCCCACGAGACGCCGAAAACCGAGGCGTTCTTTCAAGGCATCGTGCGCGCCGACGGCCGTGTGGCGACGCGCAACTACATCGGCATTCTCACCTCGGTGAACTGCTCGGCCACCGTGGCCCGGGCCATCGCCGACCGCTTTCGTCGCGATATTTTCCCGGAAGCCCTCGCGGACTACCCCAACATAGACGGCGTGGTCGCGCTGACCCACGGCTCCGGTTGCGCCATCGATTCCAAAGGCGAGGCCATCGACCTGCTGCGTCGCACCCTCGCGGGCTACGCCGTGCACCCGAACTTTGCGGCGGTGCTGGTGGTGGGCCTGGGCTGCGAGACCAATCAGATTCAGGACATGCTCGACAGCCAGGGCCTGAAAGCCAGTGACCAACTGCGCGCATTCACCATTCAGGGTACCGGCGGCACGTCGAAGACCATCGCCAGCGGCATCGCCCAGGTGCAATCGCTGCTGCCCCAGGCCAACCGGATCACCCGGGAAACCGTCAGCGCTCGGCACTTGATCGTCGGTCTGCAATGTGGCGGCTCCGACGGCTATTCCGGCATCACCGCCAACCCGGCGCTGGGCAATGCGGTGGACCGGCTGGTGGCGGCGGGCGGTACGGCGATTCTGTCGGAGACCCCGGAAATCTATGGCGCCGAGCATTTGCTGACGCGGCGGGCGGCCAGTCAGGCCATCGGCGAGAAGCTCGTCCAGCGGATTCACTGGTGGGAGGATTACTGCCAGCGCATGAACGCCGAGCTGAACAACAACCCCTCCGCCGGCAACAAGGCGGGCGGGCTGACGACCATTCTGGAGAAATCCTTAGGCGCCGTGGCCAAGGCCGGCTCGACCAACCTGATGGGCGTGTATGAATACGCCGAAGCCGTTAGCGCCCAAGGCCTGGTGTTCATGGACACCCCCGGCTACGACCCGGTCTCTGCCACGGGGCAAGTGGCCGGCGGCGCTAATCTGATCGCGTTCACCACCGGTCGCGGTTCTGCGTACGGTTGCGCGCCGACGCCGTCGATCAAGCTGGCGACCAATAACCGCGTGTTCGAATTTCAGCAGGAGGACATGGACGTCAATTGTGGCGGCATCGCCGACGGCACCGCGACGATTGAAGAACGCGGCGCGTATGTGCTCCAGATGATGCTGGACATCGCCTCCGGCGCCCGCAGCAAAAGCGAGCAGCACGGTTATGGGCAAAACGAGTTTGTTCCGTGGCACATCGGTGCGGTGACCTGAGGTCTGTCGAGCAATCGACGCTCTTCGTGGGACCGGCTTCAGCCGGGAAGCTTTTCAAACGTCACACCGTAATATGGATGGTGCCCACACCGGCCCCTTCCCGGCTGAAGCCGGTCCCACAGGGAAATGCGTTCGCCTGCTGGACTGCGTTCGCCTGGTAGGACCGGCTTCAGCCGGGAAGCTTTTCAAGCGTCACACCGCAAGATCGAGGGTGCTCAAACCGGCCCCTTCCCGGCTGAAGGCGGTCCTACACGAGCAAAGCTTTCAAGCCTTACAACAATAAAAAAGGTACGCAATGAAATCCCTCAAGACCTATCAGACGATCACCATCGTCTTTCTGATGCTGTTCGGCGTGGTCAATTATCTGGACCGCAGCGCGCTGTCCATTGCCAACACGACGATCCAGAAAGACATGCTCATCAGCCCGTCAGAGATGGGCATTCTGTTGTCGGCGTTCTCGCTGGCCTATGCCTTCGCGCAGTTGCCGATGGGCATGATCATCGACAAGCTCGGCAGCAAGATCGCATTGGGTGGCGCGCTGATGGTGTGGTCTATCGCGCAGACGGCGTCGGGCTTCGTCAACAGCTTCAGCGGCTTCTTCGCCCTGCGCGTTTTGCTGGGGATTGGCGAAGCACCGATGTTTCCGTCAGCCGCCAAAACCCTCAACGAGTGGTTCGAAGAGCACGAGCGCGGCACGCCGACGGGCATCGTCTGGTCGGCAACGTGCATCGGTCCGTGCCTGGCGCCGCCGGTGCTGACGTTGTTCATGGTCAACTTCAGTTGGCGCGGGATGTTCATCATCACCGGCGTGCTCGGCATCGTGCTGTCGCTGTGCTGGCTGATGTTCTACAAAAGCCGTGCGCAGTACCTGAAGGAGCTGGCAGCCGAGGGACGCGAACCGACCGTTCAGGTGGTTCAGGCCGATGCTGCGCCGAAGGCTTCGTTCTTCGCCAGCTGGCTGGACCTGTTCAAGCACCGCAGCACCTGGGGCACGTTCCTCGGTTTCATGGGCGTGATCTACATGCTCTGGCTGCACCTGACTTGGTTGCCCGGCTACTTCCAGCGCGAACACGGCCTCGACCCCTATCAAACCGCCTGGGTGGTGTCGTTCGCTTATGTGTTCGGCGCGATCGGCACCATCGCCGCCGGACGCATCTGCGATCGGCTGGTCAAGCGCGGCGTCGGCGTGCTAAACAGCCGCAAATACACAGTGATTGGCGGGCTGGTGTTTGCCGCCGTGTTCACCCTGCCGCTGACCTTCGTCACCGGCCTGAGCGGTTGCGTCGCCCTGCTCTGCCTGGCGCTGTTCGGCATCAACCTGTCCAGCGCCACGGCGTGGATGGTGGTCAACACCGTGGTCGACACCAAACGCGTGGCGTCCCTGGGGTCGATCCAGAATTTCGGCGGTTACATCGCCGGCTCCATCGCGCCGATCGTCACCGGGTTCAGCGTGCAATATTCCGGCACCTTCGCCACCGCCTTCGCGGTCAGCGCCATTGTCGCGTTGCTGTCGGCAGTCGCCTACTTCGTGCTGCTCAAGGCACCGATCCCCGAACACACCACCACGGCGCAGAAGGACTGGCAGGCGAATCTGGATGAGGTGCAAGGGCGTCGGGTCTGATTGATAACCTGCAACGTATTGCTGGGAACGCACGCGGCCCCAAGAACGCAGTTATAGCCCGGTGAACGCGATCCCTGTAGGAGTGAGCTTGCTCGCGAAGACGGCATTCCACCCGCTGAACATTTAGCGGATGTACTGGCCCCTTAGCGAGCAAGCTCGCTCCCACATGTCAACCTCAGCCAAACTCGCACACGGCCCTATAACCACGTCACGCCCACACCGCAGCACATCTCCCGCAGATGATTTATACGCCATAAATTTCCCTTCAAAATCCCGCACTTGTCCTACGCTGTGAGTCAGACGGGTCGCTGTTGCGATGCTGCGTGTCCGAACGAGAGGATTGTTCGTCACAGTGGCGGGTCTGAAATCGTGGCAGTCAGCGAGGGTGGGGTTTGAGACAGGTAGAAGGATCGGAGTTCGGCGTCAGAAACCGACGACTCAAACGCATGCCGGTGTTGTGGCTGGCGGGGCTGTTTACCTTGTTGGTGTGCATCTCCATCACCAGCATCACCGTCTGGCAGTTACGCCAGACGCGCATGCACGAGCTGGAAATCGCCAATACCAACGTCGCCAACCTTTCGCGCTCGATGGCGCAGCACGCCGATGACGCCTTCGACCAGGCCCACATCGCGGTGTCGTCGGTGGTCGAACGGCTTTCCTTCGATGGCTTCGGCGCCGCCAGTGGTTCGCGCATGCACGACTATCTGCGCGCCACGGCCGCCAGCGTCGAGCAGATCCAGGGCCTGTTCATCTACGACAAGGACGGCAACTGGGCGGCCACCTCTCTCAACCACATGCCGGCCAACGCCAACAACGCGGACCGAGAATATTTCCGCTTTCACCAATCCATCGACAGCACCCTCCCCCATATCGGGGCGGCCATCCAGAGCCGTTCCACCGGTGACTGGATCATCCCGGTGTCGCGACGGGTGAACGATGAGATGGGCAACTTCGCCGGTGTGGTGCTGGCCACCGTCGAGCTGAACTACTTCGAACGGTTCTTCGAGCGCTTCGACATCGGCAAGCATGGTGTCATCACCCTGGCAATGGCCGACGGGACCTTGTTGGCGCGACGCCCGCTTCTCGAAAACGTACGCGGTACGTCCATCGCCGACGGCGAATTGTTCCGTCTTCACGTCAGGGAACACTACGAAGGCACGGCGAACGTCGTGTCGATGCTTGACCACGAACAGCGCCTGTATGGCTACAAGAAACTGGACCGCTACCCGATGGTGGTGCTCGCCGGCCTGTCCCAGCGCGAAGTGCTCGACGAGTGGCGGCAATACGCATGGCGCTCGCTGGCGATCATCATCTGCGTAGTGGTCGCCAACCTGCTGTTTGGCGTCTTGCTGTTCCAGCAGATCCGTTTCGGCCTCAACGCCGAATCACAGCTGCGCATCGCCAGCCACTCGCTGGAAAAACTCGCGCTGCAGGACAGCCTCACCGGCCTGGCCAATCGTCGGCATTTTCAGGAGATCCTCAGCCTGGAATTTCGCAACGGTGAGCCCAACCTGCATCCGCTGAGCCTGATCATGATCGACATCGATTTTTTCAAGAGCTACAACGACAACTACGGCCACGTCGCCGGCGACAAATGCATCGTCGCCGTGGCCGAGTGCATTCGCAGCAACCTCAACCGTACCGGCGACCTGGCGGTGCGCTACGGCGGGGAAGAAATGGCCGTGTTCCTGCCCTACAGCGACGTGCACGGCGCGGTGAGCCTGGCGGAAAAGATCCGGTTGGCCGTGCTCACCCGAGCCCTCGAACATCAGGGCAATCCGATCGGCATCGTCAGCATCAGCCTGGGGGTTTATGGCTGTAAAGCGCAGGAATGCCAGACCATGGAAGACTTCGTCAAACGCGCGGATGCCGCGCTGTATGCCGCCAAGCACCAGGGCCGCAATCGCACCGTGGCCTGGCAGGAATCGACGGTGCTCAGTGCGCTGCCCGCGCCGTAACGATGTGCGCGACCTTGCCGCGAAACAGCTCCAGACGGTCATCGGGCGCGTCGTGTTCGACCACCAGCGCGCCGACTTCCTCGCACTGCGCGACCTGATAGTGAGCGATGCTGGAGAGTTTCTCGTTGATCACCGCCACCGCCACTTGACCGCTGCGCGCCACCACGGCGCGCTTGAACTCGGCGACGTCCATGTCGAACGCGGTTACGCCCTTCAGCGCATCCAACGCACAGGCGCCGAGAAAGCACAGATCGAAATTGAAGTGGGCCAGTTGCTGAATGGTGGTGAAGCCGTAGGTGCTGCCCGCGACGGGGCTCAGCCGCCCGCCGAGCAGAATCACCTCCACCGACGGCAGCTTCATCAGCTCGACGGCGATCAGCGGCGCGTTGGTGGTGACGGTCAACGGCATGTGCGGATCAAGGGCTTTGGCGATCGCCAGATTGGTCGAGCCGCCGTCGATAAACACGTGCTGCCCGACGCTGATCAATCCCGCCGCCGCGATACCCAACTGACGCTTGCGCCCGGGCTCATGCTCGACTCGCGCAGCGATCGGCCCGTCCGACGCCAGAGAAATCGCCCCGCCGTACACACGTTTGCACAGGCCGGCGGACGCCAACGCGCCGAGATCGCGGCGAATGGAATGCTCCGACACATTGAACTCGGCCGCCAGCTCCGCCGCAATCACCCGACCGCGCACGGCCAGACGCTCGGAGATCAAACGCTGACGCTCGCCGGGGAATGCTTCGGGGTTGGCAGACATAAGGCCTCGATAGAGAGCTGAATCGATCAGAAACGAGCAGGATCATGGGGCGCACTCTGGCGCGCTGTCAAACCACAGGCTGGACATGTCCTGACACGCTAAGCGACTTGCAGAAAAACACGTTTGGGTGGGATTCAGCCTGCAGGCGATGTACCGCCATGCCGGTTTCTTCGTAGCCCTGTCGAGGGTAAAACTGCAAGGCACGGGTGTTCCTCGCCCAAACCGTCACCCATATCTTTGAAGCGCCCCTGGCCGCTGCTTCACGTTCCGCGCTGCGGAGCAACTGCCACCCTATCCCATGCCCGGCAAATCGCTCCTGCACATAAAGGCGCTTGAGCTCGGCCGCATGCTGGTCGCTAACCAGAGGGTGACCCGTTTGCAGACAGATCTGCGTAAAGCCGACCAGATGCTCATCGACTTCCGCGAGCAGGAATATGGAGTCAGGCCGCTCGATAATCGAAGAAATGGTTTCGGGCGCGAACGACTCGAGCGCTTCCCGAGCGATGGCGTCACGCACGCCCTCGGTCGCATAGGTATCCATGAACACCTGCATCCCCAACACCGCAATCGTGAGCACATCCGATTGCGTGGCAGGGCGCAGGGTAAAATCGAGTGTGTCGCTGTTGGCCATGTTGCCGCTTCCCTGACTGCGATTGTTGATCACTGCATCAACGAATAAACCAGCGCCGAGATCGAGATCAACCCTATCACCACCACAAACACGTTCGACAGTTTTCCCGCATAGCGGCGCATGGCAGGCACTTTGCGCACGGCGTACATCGGCATGAGGAACAGCAGCGCCGCAATCACCGGGCCGCCGAGGGTTTCGATCATCCCGAGAATGCTCGGGTTGAGGGTTGCCACCAGCCAGCAGACCATCAGCATGAAGCCTGCGGTCAGCCGATCGAGCGTACGTGGCGAAGGACGGCGGCCGGTCTTCATCACCAGACCTTTGAGGCCTTCGCTGGCGCCGATGTAGTGGCCCAGGAACGACTTGGTGATTGCAACGAAAGCAATCAACGGCGCCGCAAACGCGATGGTCGGGTTGCTGAAATGGTTGGCCAGATAGGACAGGATCGACAGGTTCTGCGCCTTGGCTTCCGCCAGTTGCTCCGGCGCCAGGGTCAGCACGCAGCTGAAGACGAAGAACAGCACCATGACCACCATCAGCAGATGGGCACGGGCCAGGATCTGCGCGCTGCGGGGTTCGGCCTGCTCGCCATACTGGCGCTTCTGGTCGACGGCAAAGGCCGAAATGATGGGTGAGTGGTTGAACGAGAACACCATCACCGGAATCGCCAGCCATAGCGTGTGCAGCAGCGCCGAAGGTGCCGGAAGGCTGCTTGCCGTGGTGAGAATGCCGCCGTTCCAGTGGGGAATCAGGAACACCGCGAGGAACAGCAAGGCCACGATAAACGGGTACACCATCAGGCTCATGGCCTTGACGATGATCTGCTCACCGCAACGTACTACCGCCAGCAGGCCGAGGATCAGCACGAACGCCAGCAGCGCTCGCGGCGGCGGCTGCACGTGCAGTTGGTGCTCCATAAAACTGCCAACCGTGTTGGTCAGCGCCACACTGTAGATCAGCAGGATCGGAAACACGGCGAAGAAATACAGCAGCGTGATCAGGGCACCGGCTTTCTTGCCAAAATGCTGCTCGACCACCTCGGTGATGTCCGCGCCATCCCGGCCCGAGAGCACGAACCGGGTCAGCCCGCGGTGCGCATAGAAGGTCATCGGGAAGGCCAGCAGGGCCAGAATCACCAGCGGCCAGAACCCGCCGATACCCGCGTTGATCGGCAGAAACAACGTGCCCGCGCCGATGGCGGTGCCGAACAGTCCGAGCATCCAGGTGGTGTCGTTGCGGTTCCAGGTAGTCACGCTCGCGGGTGCGGCGTCGACGGTGTGTTCGACGCTGTTGGCCTGATCATTCATCCGGTCGATTCTCCGTTGCCGGTGATAGCTACATGGTCAAAAGCGCGTCGAAAAACGTGGCAGTCGGCGCCCCTGACCGGTTCTCTACAGGGAAAGGGGCGCGATTGTCCGGGATTAGAGAGCAGAATCAAAGGCTTGTCGGACCAAAAGCCTGCGGGCCCGGATGATGGAAGTTACAAACCCGCTTAACTTCCTGCACAAATCAGCAACCCTTCTTACCTAACAAACCAGACAATTCCCACACCGAAAACGGACGAATTAGTGTGCGAAACGTATTGTAAATCCATGGGAGTACAACTTCCGTTAACCCTCCATTAGGCTCTCGACCCACATTCAACCGCCCATGGAAGGTCACGCATGCTCAAGACTTTTGCCGTCATCACGTTTCTCACTGCAAGCACTTACGTGAGTGCAAACAACGCTCCCGCACAATGCGCAACACTTGATCAGCAACAAGCGAAAATCCTGTTCGACCGCTGGAACAACGCACTGCAGACTGGCGATTCCCGAAAGGTCGCCGCGAACTACACGCCAGACGCCGTGCTGTTGCCGACCCTCTCCAACCAGCCCAGAACAGACCTTGCCGGCAAAGTCGATTACTTCAATCACTTCCTTAAAAACAAACCGGTCGGCACCCTCGACAGCAGCACTGTTATTACAAGTTGCAACAATGCAATCGATACCGGCCTTTACACGTTTCGTTTCAGCGACAATTCAGAAGTCCAAGCGCGTTACACCTTTACCTACGCACTTGTGAATAACCAATGGCTGATTACCTCCCACCACTCTTCGGCCATGCCGGAGTAGCGAACATTCAGCAAACACTCGGCCTGACGTCCAACGTCGGCCGACTCCACTTTCAGACCCTTCCCACACGTCACTCGCCTGCGACATCCCGCCGCAACGGCATGCTCAACTCTACCCGCAAACCGTCATGACGGCTGTCAAAGCGCAGCGAGCACGCGCAACGCTGAACAATGGCCTGAACAATCGCCAATCCCAGCCCGGCGCCGGGGCTCTTGCCGTTGCGCCAGAAGCGCTGGGTGAGCTTGTCCAGGTCCGGTTCGGGAATGCCGGGGCCGTGATCGCGAACGCGGAAATGGGCCTGCCCGTCGAAGGTTTCGACACTCAGTTCCACCTTCGCAGCGGCCTGGCTGTGGCGCAGCGCGTTGTCCAGCAGATTGCGCAACGCGGCGACCGCCAGTGCCGCCGGCATCTGCACGGCGGCGCGGGACAACTGCGAGGGCAGGATCAGTTCGATGCGCTGTTCGTCGCCGTGACTGGCATCGTGGATGGCCAGCCGCGCGACCTGCTCGGCGTCGCACTGCACGCCGTCGTCAAACGACAGGCTGCCCTCGACCCGCGCCAACAGTAGCAGCTGTTCGAGGGTGCGGTGCATCCGGTCGGCGCCCTCCTCCGCATGAGCCAGCGCCGTGTCGCGCTTCTGGCCGTCGGTCATGCGCGCCACTTGCAGATGGGTCTTGATGGCCGTGAGCGGGCTGCGCAGTTCATGGGCAGCGTCCCCGGTCAGCCGCCGCTCGCGCTCCAGGGTCTGGGCGATGCGCTGAAACAGCTGATTCTGGCTGACCAGCAGCGGCTGCAACTCGCTGGGCAGGTTCGGCACGTCCAGCGGTTCGACCGAGTCGGCGCTGTGGCGATTCAAGGCGTCGCGCATGCGGTTGAGCGGCGCCAGCCCCCGGCCGATGCCGAACCAGACCAGCGCCAGGCTGCCAAATAACGCGACCAGCACCGGCACCGATGCGGCCAGGAGCACCGAATGCCCCAGCACGTCGCGTTCGATCTGCCGGTCGGCAGTGGTCACCCGCACGTTGTCATGCATCATCGTGTACACGCGCCAGTGGTCGCCGTTGATCATCTGGTCATGGAAGCCGCTGGCGTCGGCCTTCAGCGGTTCACTCGGCGAGCTGTCGGTGCGCGCCAGGACCTGCCCGCGCAGGGAACTCAGCTGACAGGCCATGCCACTGGGCAGCGCCGGATCGTCCGCCCGCAGCGAGCGGGTTTCACTGCCGGTGGGCATCTGCATCTGTTCGAGCAGCCCGGCCACCATCCGCGCCGAGGCCTCAAGGCGTTGATCGAGGGATTGCATCATCTGCGTGCGCAAGTCCCTCAGCATCCACGCTGCGGCCAGCACCCAGATCAGAATGAACGCCGAGCCCAGGATCAGACTCAGCCGCGTGCGCAGGCTCATCATGGCGCTGACTCCGAATCAAGGCCGGCCGGGCCGAGGCGATAGCCCAGACCGCGCACGGTTTCGATGATGCCGCCGCCCAGTTTGCGTCGCAGGTGATGAATGTGAACGTTAAGGGCGTTGCTCTCGACTTCGTCGCCGAAGCCGTACACGCAGTCCTTTAACTGTTCGCCAGAAAGCACGCGACCGCTGTTGTTGAGTAACGCTTGTAACAGGGCCTGTTCACGGCGGGAGAGATCAACCGGCTGACCGGCAAGGCGGGTTTCCCGGCTGCTCGGGTTGTAGCTGAGCACGCCGTGTTCGATCACGTTGACGCTGCGCCCGGCCATGCGGCGCACCAGGGTGTGCAGGCGCGCGCTGAGTTCACGCAGGTCGAAGGGCTTGAGCAGGTAATCGTCCGCCCCGGCCTGCAAGCCGTCGACGCGGTCGGTCACGGTGTCGCGAGCGGTGAGAATCAGCACCGGGATTTCGACCCCCTGCTGGCGCAACTGCCGCAACAGCTTCAGGCCATCTTCATCGGGCAGGCCGAGGTCGAGAATCATCACGTCGAAATGTGCGGCCGACAGCATCGCCCGCGCCGACGAGGCCGTGGCCACGCGATCCACCGTCAGGCCCTGGGCGTCGAGGCCCGCGACGATGCCGCTGGCAATCAGGTCGTCGTCTTCACAAAGCAGTACGTGCATGGTCGGCCCCGAAAAAAAGGCGATTGAAGCGCAGAGGGATTAACGGCGGATTATGCACCAGCCGCCGCAGACGCGACGCGCCCCGTAGGGTTAATCGACTGTTAATCGCCACTGCGCAGCATCGGGCAACCGAGCACGCGCTGCACACACTCATCCCGCAGCATCAGCGCATGTCTGCCTCCTCTCTGCAAGGACCACCCCATGAACTTCATGCGCCCTGCGCTTATCGCCATCGCCGTTTCGCTCAGCCTGCCAGGCGCGCGGGTCCACGCCGAAGATCTCCCCGCCCCGATCAAGGCGCTCGAAGCCAAGGGCGCAACCATCAAAGGTAGCTTCGACGCACCGGGCGGGCTGAAGGGTTATGCCGCCGAGTATCAGAATCAAGGCATGGCGCTGTACCTGACCCCTGACGGTACGCACGTGCTGGCCGGCAATCTGTTCGATGAAAAGGGCGAGGACCTGAGCACCGCGCCCCTGCAGAAGCTGGTCTATGGGCCGATGGCCGAGGCGATGTGGAGTCGCATGGAAAACAGCACCTGGATCGCCGACGGCGCCAAAACCGCGCCCAAAGTCATCTACCTGTTCAGCGACGCCAACTGCCCATACTGCAACCTATTCTGGGAGCAGGCGCGGCCTTGGGTGAAGTCCGGCAACGTGCAATTGCGTCACATCATGGTCGGCGTGATCCGCGAAGACAGCGCCGCCAAAGCCGCGAGCCTGCTGGCCGACGCGAACCCGGAAGTGGCCTTGCATAACCACGAACAGGCGGGCAAAGCCAGCACGCTCAAAGCCATGCAGATCATTCCCAAAGACATCCAGGCCAAACTCGACGCCAACATGAAACTGATCGAAGACATGGGCCTGTCAGCCACCCCGTCGATCTTCTACAAGGACGAAGCCGGACACGTTCAGCAGCAACAAGGCGCACCTCGGCCTGAGGCACTGGCGAAGATGATGGGTCCCAAATAGCTGCGCATGAGTGAGGCCGTCTGGCGTGGGCCTTCTGACCGGTGGCGACACGCGTGACAACGTGGGTACTGCGCCGGCGGGTCATCCGTGTAAAAATGTCGATCACCATTTCAAGAGCCACAGTCAGGAGGCTCGCTCCATGCGTTACGCCGAAGATCACAAAGCCCAGACCCACCAGCGCATCCTTCAGGAAGCCGCCGCACGCTTTCGCCGTGACGGCATCGGCGCCACCGGTTTGCAGCCTTTGATGAAGGCATTGGGCCTGACCCACGGTGGTTTTTATGCCCACTTCAAATCCAAGGATGATCTGGTCGAGAAATCCCTGCGCTGCGCCGTCGACCAGCTGCAGGCCTCACGCGCCGAGAAACTGGCCGAAGACAGCTCGACCCAGGCGTTCATTGACATGTACCTGTCGACCGCCCATCGCGATCACCCGGAAAAGGGCTGCCCGCTACCGACCATGGCATCCGAGCTGGGCCAGCGCGGGCAACCGAGCGAGATTACCGACGAGTTGATCAACCGCATGCTCGCCACCCTCGAAGCAGGCATGCCAGCCGATGGGCAAAACAGCGACAAGAGCGTAATGCTGATGTCCGGGCTGGTGGGGGCCATGGTGCTGGCGCGGAGCGCAAAAGATCCGGCGCTGGCCGAGCGAATTCTGGAAACCACCCGCGATCAGCTCAAGCAGCTGATCGAAGGCTGACGCTCACTTCCCTGCCCTTTCTTGGCAGGGAAGCGTCACGCTTGTTTCAGCGATGCCTCTCAGGAATGCCAGCGACGAAACAGCACGCTGGCGTTCACACCCCCGAAGCCAAAACCGTTGGACAGTGCGTATTCGATGTTCATCGGACGCGCCTTGCCATGGACGATGTCGATGCCTGCTGCCGCCTCGTCAGGGTTCTCCAGATTGAGGGTCATCGGCGCGATCTGATCGCGGATCGCCAATGCCGTGAAGATCGCCTCGATTCCGCCTGCCGCGCCGAGCAAGTGCCCGGTAGCTGATTTGGTCGACGTCACGGCGACGCCATTCTGGTCGCCGAACACCGTTTTGATCGCGGCCATTTCACCCTTGTCGCCCACCGGGGTGGACGTGGCATGGGCGTTGACGTGCTGGACATCGGAGGGCTGAATGCCGGCCTGCCGAATCGCTGCCTGCATCGCCCGACGCGCACCACTGCCATCTTCAGGCCCGGCCGTCAGGTGATAGGCGTCCGCGCTGGTGCCGTAACCGACCAGTTCAACGATGGGCGTTGCACCGCGAGCGAGTGCGTGCTCCAGGGTTTCGATGACGATGATCCCTGCGCCCTCGCCCATGACGAAGCCGTCGCGGTCACGGTCGAAGGGCCGTGAGGCGCGTTCCGGTGTGTCATTGAAGCCATTGGAAAGCGCCCGCGCCGCAGCAAAACCACCCAGAGCAACGCGATCAATGCAGGCTTCGGCGCCACCGCAGATGGCCACGTCCGCTTCGCCGTTGCGGATCAGCCGCGCGGCATCGCCGATCGCCTGAACACCCGCCGCACACGCCGTCACCGGCGCGCCCAGCGGGCCTTTGAAACCGTGCTGGATCGACACATGCCCGGCCGCCAGATTCACCAGAAACGAAGGAATGGTGAACGGCGACAAGCGTCGCGGCCCACGGGTATCCGTAATGCGAACCGCCTCGGCGATTGCACCAAAACCACCTACGCCGGCGCCAATGATGGTCGCAGTACGCTCCCGCTCCTCTTCAGTCGATGGCGCCCAGCCTGCCTGTTTGACCGCCTGCTGCGCAGCGCCCAGGGCAAACAGGATGAAGCGGTCCATCTTCTTCTGCTCCTTGGGCGGCGCGGCGGCGTCAGCGTCGAACCCGGCTTCAGGGTCTTGCTCCAGGGTCGGCACCGGGCCGCCGACCTTGCCTGCCAGGTCAGCCACCATCTGCTCAGGCAACTTCACAATGCCGGAGCGGCCTTCAAGCAATCGCTTCCATACCGCTTCGACGCCGGAGCCCAATGGCGTCACCAGCCCCATACCCGTCACTACGATGCGACGCTCGCTCATGGGTTCACCTTTTCCTCATTTTTGGCAGTCGCCGACACCGTTAAGCGCCAGCCGTTTTATAACGTTGCGCCGCGTGCTGCAGCGACAGATTCGGGCCCAGCGCCAGGCGTGCCTGGGTGAAGGCCTGCCAGTCAGCGGCATCCGACAACGATGGAATGGTGATCAGCTCTTTCTGATCGAACCCGGCCAGCGAAGCGTCGACCATCTCGTTGACGTCCATGACCATTTCCGGCGGGAAGGCGTTGATGTCCAGACCGGCGCGCTCCCAGATTTCAGTGCGAGTGGCGCCGGGCAGCACGGCTTGAACCTGCACGCCCTTTTCGCTCATCTCGGCAGCGAGCGACTGGGTCAGGCTCAACACATAAGCCTTGCTGGCGGCGTACACCGCGTTGAAGCGCTCCGGCAACAGTGGCACCACGGACGCAATATTGATGATCGCCCCGGTACCGCGCGCCGCAAAACCGGCGGCTGCGGCGGACGCCAGATGGGTCAGCGCAACGATGTTGAGTTGAATCAGGCGGTCCACTTCGCCCAGATCCGATTCGGCGAGGGGCGTGCTCAGCGCAACTCCGGCGTTGTTCACCAGCAGCGTGAGCGATGCGTCCGAGCGCAGACGCTGCTCAAGGACGCTGACATCGGCGGGCTGGGTCAAGTCGGCTTTGATCACCTCGACATTGATCGAATGTTTTGCGCGCAGATCCGTCGCCAGTGCTTCCAGTCGCGACTGGTCACGGGCCACCAGCAGCAGATCAAATCCGCGCTGCGCCAGGCGGTCCGCATAGGTGAAGCCAATGCCCGACGACGCGCCGGTGATGACAGCTTTGCCTTGAGTCTGAGTAGTCATGAACGTTCTCCGTGGGAAAGTGAGCGTAGCTGCGGAGGGATATTACGCCCGTAATTTAAAAAATAATATGTCGGTCGACATTTTTCTATGTTGGTGGGTAAACGGTGCGCCTGGAGTCATGAAGGGCATAAAAAAGGCCGATCAAAAGATCGGCCTTGGGCTCATGGGGTCTCAGTCAATTGCCAGCTTGTCGCGGTTCTTGTCCAGCAGCGCCTTGCCGATGCCCTTCACTTCGATCAACTCATCCACGGCCGTGAACCCGCCGTGTTCTTCACGGTAAGCCACGATGGCGTTGGCTTTGGCTGCGCCAATCCCGGACAGCTCTTTCTGAAGGGTTTCCGCACTCGCGGCGTTGAGATTAACCTTTGAGCCCTGCGCACCCGCTGGCGCGGAAATGGCAGGTTGGGTGGCGTCTGCCGGGGTGACGGCAGGGGTGGCAGAAGGCGCGGCAGTCACAGCGAGGGACGTACCCGCCAGCAGCGCGAAGATCAGGGAGGACAGATAAGAAGTACGCATGAGTCATGCTCCATGGGCATCGTAAGTGGAAGCAGCATTCCTGAGCTGCTTCCCAAACCTAGCCGATGGCGACAGACCGTCAACGCAGGGATCGGTGACCGAATATGTACTGACTCGCAGGCCCCCCTACAGCCGGGCCTCGCGCTCGTTTCAGTGCCCCATGTCGCTGCGTAAGAAAAGGTTTCCGGAACGCGAGCGTCTACGGTTCCCGGCGACGCTGCTGATGAATCCAGTCGACGATATCGCCCTCTGGCGCATAGCCAGCGACGGTGTCGCCGAGGATCTGCCGAACGCGGGTGTAATCGTCGTCGTCCAGTGCCTTGAGCAGCTGCGAGAGGCTCTGCTTGAAGACGTCCCACGACAGAAAGTCTTCCTGCGCGCTCATGATCATCGGGTGGCGAGTCGCCGCCACGTTGTTGCCGATCAACAGCTCCTCATAGAGTTTCTCGCCAGGGCGCAGCCCGGTGAACTCAATGGCAATGTCGCCTTGGGGATTGTGCTCCGAGCGGATGCTCAGGCCCGACAGGTGCACCATCTTCTCGGCCAGCTCGATGATGCGCACCGGCTCGCCCATGTCGAGCACGAAGACGTCACCGCCCTGCCCCATGGAACCGGCCTGGATCACCAACTGCGCCGCTTCCGGGATGGTCATGAAGTAGCGGGTGATTTTCGGGTGCGTCACCGTCAGCGGCCCACCGGATTTAATCTGCTGATGGAACAGCGGAATCACCGAGCCGGATGAACCCAGTACGTTGCCGAATCGCACCATGATGAATCGCGTCTTGTTGACCTGATGCACATTGGAGCGGTCGCCGAACATGACCGGCGCGGTTTCCCGGCTCAGTGCCTGCAACGTCAGCTCGGCCAGGCGCTTGGTGCTGCCCATCACATTGGTCGGACGCACGGCCTTGTCGGTGGAAATCAGCACGAAGTTGGCCACGCCCGCCTGCAGCGCCGCTTGGGCCGCGTTAAGCGTACCGACCACGTTGTTGAGCACGCCTTCGGCGATGTTGTGCTCGACCATTGGCACATGCTTGTAGGCCGCCGCGTGGTACACGGTGTTGACCTGCCAGGTCTTCATCACATCCAGCAGCTTGGCGTGATTGCGAATGGAGCCCAGGATCGGCAGCAGTTTGACCTTGAGCGACTCGCGGGCCACCCGCCGCTCCAGCTCGGTAAGAATCGTGTACAGGTTGAATTCGCTGTGATCAAGCAGCAACAGCGTGGTCGGCTTCAACAGCAGGATCTGCCGGCACAGCTCCGAACCGATTGACCCCCCTGCCCCGGTGACCAGAACGCACTGGTTCTTGATGCAGTGTTCGAGCAGTTCCTCTTGCGCAGGCACGGCGTCGCGCCCGAGCAGGTCAGCGATGTCGACTTCCTGAAGATCGTCCACCTTCACCCGGCCTGCCGCCAGATCAGAGAAATTCGGTACGCTGCGAACATGCAGCGGGAAGCCTTCCAGGAAGCCGAGGATTTCCCGGCGACGGGCTCGTGCCGACGACGGAATCGCCAGCAGGATTTCCTGGGCGCCGGTGACGTCGATCATCTGCTGAATGTGCTTGGGCTTATAGACCAGCAGCCCGGAAATGACCCGGTTGGAGATCGAGTCGTCGTCATCGATGAACGCTACCGGACGCATCGACCGGCCCATGCGCAGTGCAGCGACCAATTGGTTACCTGCCGCGCCGGCACCGTAGATGGCGACTTTTGGCAGGCCATCGTCGCGGGTTGCAAAGGGCACATGGCGAGCGGCGGAAAACCAGTCACCGAGAAAATACTGACGCATCGCCAGGCGCAGGCCACCGATCATGACCATGCTCAGCCACCAGTAATTGAACATCACCGACCGCGGCACCACATGCTGGTGGTTGCTATAGAGATAGACCACGACCCCGAGAATCAGGGCCGACAGGCTGACGGCTTTGATGATCGCGATAAGGGCGTCGTTGCCGAAATAGCGCATCACCGCGCGGTACATGCCGAAACGAATGAACAACGGGATCGCCACCACGGGCGCGCTTGCGAACAGCCAGGTATGGATTTCCAGGGGGTTGATGAGTTCATCGATGCCCAGGCGGACGACAAACGCCATCCACAACGCGAACCAGATCAGACACACGTCTGCGGCGACCTGCATGATCCGCTTGTGCCGGCGAGGCAGCGCCAGCAGCGAAGTGCGTATTTTTCCCATCATCCCCTCAAGCACGCGTTCAAACTCCTTTCAGTCGACCCCTGCACCGGCCATTGATTCCTGCCCCGCGGGGGAATCGGATCAACAGCATCAGCGCCAATGTCCGGGCTCAGCCCTTTTCAAGCGCCCCTGCTTTAAAGATGACTGCCAGAGCGAGCAGAGGAGCGTAAGCAATGATCACGCCGAGTGCGCCATCCAGCCCGAAACGGGCGACACACACAGCGACCGGCAACAGCCAGCACAGATTGATTACACCGACTGCGGACGTCACCGGAAGGTGCTTGCCAAATCGTCGCGAGGCGAATTGATAAGCATGACTTCTGTGCGCCTCATAGACCTTGTCGCCCCGAACGAGCCGACGGATGAGGGTTACTGTAGCGTCTACGATGAAAACCCCGAGGAGAATAAGCCATACCCACAAGAACTGCGAGGAAATCCACGCCCCCTGCAGTGACAGACAACCGAGCATAATGCCGAGGAATCCGCTGCCGGCGTCGCCCATGAAGATCTTCGCCGGAGGAAAATTCCAGAACAGAAAGCCCGCGACGGCGCACGCCAACAGGATCGGCAGCCACACCAGAGTGGCAACGCCGCTCAGGGCGTAGATGATCGCAGCGCCAACGCAGACACAGATTGCCTCTACGCTGGCGATGCCGTCGATGCCGTCCATGAAGTTGTACAGATTGAGCAGCCACACCAGGTAGAACGCCGTCAGCACATTAACGATCAAGCCCGGATCGAGGGTCATGCCGAACACGCTGATTGCCGGAAGGCCGCCTAACCAGAACAACGCCCATGCCGCCGCGAAAAAATGCCCCAGCAGACGCCATCGCGCGGCGATGTGGCCGTGATCGTCGAGAAACCCCAGCGCCGCGATCAACGCGCCCGCGCCGAACATGGCCAGGAACAGGTCGCGGCCCATCAGCCCCGCCCATAGCATCCAGACCAGCGCGACCAGATAACTGATGACAATCGCCACGCCGCCGCCCCGTGGCGTCGGAAGGGTGTGAGAGCTTCTACCGTTCGGGATATCAAGCAAGCTTTTGTGCAGCGCATAGCGTCGCAATACATGCGTCAGCGCAAACGAAAACACCACAACCGCAACCGCGACCCACCAATAATTCATGCTCGATCCGTCACCCGAAAATGCTCGACGGTCTTCTTGAGGCCGTCCTCTACCGACACCGGCGGCTGCCACTGCAACCGCTCGCGGGTTTTGCTGATGTCCACGCGCAGCGAACCCAGCACACGCTCGGCCGCCGATTTGCGACCCAACAGTGTGGCGCCGAGCATGATAAGGGATTCGGGTACGGGAATGAGCCAACCGGATGTCCCCATCTGCGCCTTGAGCCGGCTGGCCAGTTCGGTCGTGGAGAGGTCCTGGCCATCGCTGACCAGAAAGACCTGATTCGCGGCGGCAGGATGATCGATGCAGACGCGGATCAGGTCTGTCAGGTTGTCCAGCGAGACCAGGCTGCGCGCATTGTTCACCGCGCCCAGCGGCAGCGGCACGCCTTTGCGCAACGTGCGCATCAGTTGCAGGAAGTTGGCTTTGACGCCGGGGCCGTAAACCAGCACCGGGCGAATGATGACGACTTCCATCGCGCAGGTTTTGGCCAGGGCCTGAAGGCCTTGTTCCGCTTCGTGCTTGGAGATGGCGTAGGGGTCGCTCGGATTGGGCGCGTCGTCCGGACGAAAGCAGTCGCCCCGCGCGGTGGACTCACCGTTGACCTTGATCGTGCTGATGAAGATAAAACGCCGAACGCCTGCTGCGGCGGCCTGCTCAACCAGATTCAGCGTGCCGAGGGTGTTGACCTCCCGGTACAGCGAAAGCGGATCGGCCGCGGTGTCGTGCATGACATGCACCCGCGCTGCGGCGTGAATGACCGTGTCGACGCCGTGCAGAACTTCCTGCCATGGGGTGTCGGCAGTCAGCCCGGCAACAACGGCCGTCGTCACGTTTGGAGAAGAATGGGGCGTCGCCCGTCTGCTGACCGCGACAATGTGCGCGTCGGGCAGGTGTGCAAGGTGGTCAACCAGCGCTGTTCCCAAAAATCCCGAACTGCCTGTTACCAGGATTTTTCTGGTCATATCCGATCCATGCACATAAGAATTCGCCGTCCATCATGACGGCCGCTGCGAAACAGCGGCGCCATTGTAGACGATTGGCGTGCGGCCCCGCCAATCAGCAAGCGGGACCGCGCGCCGGGTGCATCACTTGCCGTTGATCAGCGCTTCGATCTCTTTGACCTTGGCTTCTACAAGGGCTGGATCACGACGGCTCTCGACGTTCAGACGCAGCAGCGGCTCGGTGTTGGAGCCGCGCAGGTTGAAACGCCATTCGGCGAACTCAAGGCTGATGCCGTCGGTTCTGTCGATGTTCGAGCAAGACGGCGTGTAGTGTTCCAGGATCTTGGCGATGATGGATTTGACGTCGTCGACCTTGTAGTTGATTTCGCCGCTGCACGGGTAGGCCGCCATGCGTTCATCAACCAGTTGCGAGAACTTCTTGCCGGACACCGACATCAGCGCGGCGACCAACAGCCACGGGATCATGCCGCTGTCGCAGTAGGCAAAATCGCGGAAGTAGTGGTGAGCACTCATTTCGCCGCCATACACGGCGTCTTCCAGGCGCATGCGCTCCTTAATGAACGCGTGACCGGTTTTGCACAGCACTGGCGTACCGCCCGCCTGCTTGACCTGATCGATGGTGTTCCAGGTCAGGCGCGGGTCGTGAATGATTTTCGAACCCGGGTGTTGCTTGAGCAGCATTTCGGCCAGCAGGCCCACCAGGTAGTAGCCCTCGACGAAACGGCCTTGCTCGTCAAAGAAGAAGCAGCGGTCGAAATCGCCGTCCCACGCCAGGCCCAGATCGCAGCCGTGCTTGAGCAGCGCGTCGCGGGTGATGCTGCGGTTTTCCGGCAGCAGCGGGTTCGGCACGCCGTTCGGGAAGTTGCCATCCGGCTCGGCGTTGATGATCACCCACTCGAACGGCAGCTGGGAGCGGATCGCGTCCAGTGCAGGACCGACAGCGCCATTGCCCGGATCGGCGAGGATCTTCAATGGACGAAGGTCGGCACCTTTGACGTAGGTCAGCAGATGCTCGATGTAGGCGGTCTTGTCCGGCTTGGACTGAACGCTGCCGTGCTGAGCGGCCACTTCACCGAAGTCGCCCGCATCCACGCGCTGACGAATGGCATCAAGGCCGGTATCACCACTGATGGGACGGGATGATTTCTGGACCAGTTTCATGCCGTTATAACCCTTCGGGTTATGACTGGCCGTGACCATCACGCCGCCGTCTGCATCGTAGTGGCTGGTGGCGAAGTAGACTTCTTCGGTGCCGCACAGGCCGATGTCGATAACATCCGCGCCGGCTTCCTGAATGCCCTTGATCAACGCCTGAGCCAAGGCCGGGCTTTCAAGACGCATGTCTCGGCCCACTACGATATTTTTGGCACCCAGTTCAACCACCATGGACCGGCCGATGCGGTAAGCAATGTCATCGTCAAGGTCATTGGGGACCTGACCACGGATGTCGTAGGCCTTGAAACAGCGAGTCTGAAGAGCGGGATAGTCGGAATTCATGTGTAAAAACCTATGCGACGAAAAAACCCGAAGGTTCCTCTGTTCAGTAGAAGCAGCTCGAATGATGAACTGCACGCAACCCTCGCGCCTGAAAGCTTGAGGCGTGGGTTAGGCATTGAAAAAGGAGATTAGTTATAGGTGCGCTTGTAATTATCTTCAACGCAAGCGTTGAGGTGTCTGGCGCGCAGGGATTCTATCAGGGTAGACGTGACGCCTTGGGTTTCCTGCGCAGACGAGCGACTGAAACCAACAGGGGGCCAATCAACATGCCCACCAGCAATGCAAAGATCACCGGCACGGCGACCGGCAGCTCGGGTGCATTCCAGCCAAAGAACACCAGGGCGACGTTCTGCTGGTTTTCCAGCACAAATACGACAATCACCGCTGCGATCAACAGGGCGATAGCCAGAAAGATCAGACGCTTCACATTTCGCATGAGAACTCCTCAAAGAGCTATTGGAGCTCATGCTCCTCTTCTTCGTTCACCCGGTCGCGGAGCTCTTTGCCTGGTTTGAAGTGAGGTACGAACTTGCCGTCGAGGCTGACAGACTGACCTGTCTTCGGATTGCGGCCTACGCGAGGTGCGCGATAGTGCAGGGAAAAGCTGCCGAAACCGCGTATTTCAATACGGTCGCCCGTCGCCAGGCACTGCGACATCTGCTCGAGCATGGTCTTGATGGCCAACTCCACATCCTTGGATGAGAGCAGTCCTTGATGGGTGACAATTCGTTCGATCAACTCCGACTTCGTCATATTTTTCCCTTCTTTTTCAAGCAGCTAGGTAAAGCGCTTTGAAGGTTTTAGCATGACCAGAAGGATTTGAACAGAGTATGTCCAGACTTAAATGAGTGGAGATTGAAGATCCTCAACAGGCATTGGCCGAACACAGCGCAAAATCACCCGCCCACAAAAAAGGGCGACCGAAGTCGCCCTTTTTCAATGGTCAGACAGAACTCAGTTCTGTTTTTCCATTTGAGCACGCAGCAGGTCACCCAGAGTGGTAGGACCAGTGCTTTCAGCGGTTTCAGGCTTGCTACGCAGGCTCTGAATCGCTTCTTTCTCGTCTTCAACGTCTTTCGACTTGATGGACAAGCTGATCACGCGGCTCTTGCGATCAACGCTGATGATCTTGGCTTCGATCTCTTCGCCTTCTTTCAAAACGTTACGCGCGTCTTCAACGCGGTCACGGCTGATTTCGGAGGCTTTGAGGGTCGCTTCGATGTCGTCGGCCAGAGTGATGATGGCGCCTTTGGCGTCAACTTCTTTAACGATACCGCGGACGATAGCGCCTTTGTCATTGACAGTGACATACTCGGAGAACGGATCGCTTTCCAGCTGCTTGATACCCAGCGAGATGCGCTCACGCTCTGGATCAACCGACAGGATCACGGTGTCAAGCTCGTCGCCTTTCTTGAAACGGCGTACGGCTTCTTCGCCCACTTCGTTCCAGGAGATGTCGGACAGGTGAACCAGGCCGTCGATGCCGCCGTCCAGACCAATGAAGATACCGAAATCGGTGATCGACTTGATGGTGCCGGAGATCTTGTCGCCCTTGTTGAACTGGCCAGAGAAATCTTCCCACGGGTTAGATTTGCACTGTTTGATGCCCAGGGAGATACGACGACGCTCTTCGTCGATGTCCAGAACCATGACTTCCACTTCGTCGCCAACCTGAACGACTTTCGACGGGTGGATGTTCTTGTTGGTCCAGTCCATTTCCGAAACGTGTACCAGGCCTTCCACGCCTTCTTCCAGCTCTGCGAAGCAGCCGTAGTCGGTCAGGTTGGTAACACGCGCGGTAACGCGAGTGCCTTCCGGGTAACGAGCCTTGATAGCAACCCATGGATCTTCACCCAGTTGCTTCAGACCCAGGGAAACACGATTGCGCTCGCGATCGTATTTCAGGACCTTTACATCGATCTCATCGCCAACGTTGACGATTTCCGATGGATGCTTGATGCGCTTCCAGGCCATGTCGGTGATGTGCAGCAGGCCATCGACGCCACCCAGATCGACGAATGCGCCGTAATCGGTGAGGTTCTTGACGATACCCTTGACCTGTTGGCCTTCCTGCAGCGATTCCAGCAGAGCTTCGCGCTCGGCGCTGTTTTCGGCTTCCAGGACACTGCGACGGGAAACGACAACGTTGTTGCGCTTCTGGTCCAGCTTGATGACCTTGAATTCCAGCTCTTTGCCTTCCAGGTGCGTGGTGTCGCGCACTGGACGGACGTCAACCAGAGAACCTGGCAGGAACGCACGGATGCCGTTAACGTCGACTGTGAAGCCGCCTTTAACCTTACCGTTGATAACGCCCTTGACCACTTCCTCAGCTGCGAAAGCCGCTTCCAGAACGATCCAGCACTCAGCACGCTTGGCTTTTTCGCGGGACAGCTTGGTTTCGCCAAAGCCGTCTTCGACCGCGTCCAGCGCAACGTGGACTTCATCGCCAATCTTGATGGTCAGCTCGCCAGCATCGTTGTGGAACTGCTCCAGCGGGATGAGGCCTTCAGACTTCAGACCAGCGTGAACGGTGACCCAACCAGCCTGGTAATCGATATCGACGATGATCGCGGTGATGATCGAACCGGCCTGAAGGTTAAGAGTCTTTAGGCTTTCTTCGAAAAGTTCAGCAAAGCTTTCGCTCATTTTAATTCCTGTTGATAAGGGCGAAGAATACGCCCATCTGCCACGCTCCAGACAACGTGGGTTTCGTTCATATGAAAGAAAGCCTGCGGGACTATGACTGGTCTCCCACATGGCTTTCTGGTCATCCGGCGAGATCGCGGAGTGCGACTTCACTCAGGATGCGTTCAAGCACCTGCTCGATGGACAATTCGGTGGAATCCAGCTGAATGGCGTCATGCGCCGGCTTGAGCGGGGCTACCGCTCGCTGGGTGTCGCGCTCGTCGCGGACACGGATCTCATCTAGCAGACTCGGCAGACTAACATCGTCACCCTTGGCCTTCAACTGCAAATATCGCCGACGGGCACGCTCGTCGACGCTGGCCGTCAGAAAAATCTTCAGTGGCGCGCCGGGAAAGACCACCGTGCCCATGTCGCGGCCGTCGGCGATCAGGCCCGGAAACTCCTGAAAAGCCCGCTGGCGCTGCAGCAGTGCTTCGCGAACAGCCGGCAACGAGGCCACCTGCGACGCGCCACTGCCGACATGCTCATTGCGGATGGCTGACGTGACGTCCTCCCCTTCCAGGATAATGCGCTGACCGTGGTCGTCGGTCGCTGCCATGAACTGCACGTCCAGATGCGCAGCCAGCAGCTTTAATGCTTCTTCATTGGTCAGGTCGACGCCATGGTTGACGGCCGCAAAGGCCAGCAACCGATACAGCGCGCCGGAATCCAGCAGGGACCAGCCCAGACGTTTGGCCAGCTTGCCGGCCACCGTGCCCTTCCCGGAACCGCTGGGTCCGTCGATCGTTATGACCGGAGCTTGAACTTTCACGATTGCCCCTCTTGCGTTACACGAATACCCACCTGAGCACACAGCGTCAGGAAACTGGGAAATGAAGTCGCCACATTGGCGCAGTCCCGGATGCGGATCGGACTGGCCGCGCGCAACGACGCGATACTGAATGCCATGGCGATACGGTGATCACCCTGCGCATTGATTTCACCACCGCCAACGGTTCCACCATCAATAATGATGCCATCTGCGGTGGATTCACAGTTTATACCGAGCGTCGCCAGACCGTCGGCCATGGCCTCAAGACGGCCGGATTCCCTGACGCGTGAGCCCTGGACACCGTTAAACACTGTTCGCCCTTCCGCGCACGCGGCGGCAATAAAGAGTGCTGGAAGCTCGTCGATCGCCAAAGACACCAGCGTCCGTGGAACGTCGATACCCATGAGGCGCGCAGGGCGCACGTGCAGATCAGCCACCGGCTCGCCGCCCGCATCGCGCGGGTTGTGCAGCGTGATGTCCGCGCCCATCAGGCGCAGGATATCGATAACGCCGGAGCGCGTCGGGTTGACACCCACGCCTTCCAGAATCAGGTCGGAGCCTTCGGCAATGGACGCTGCCACCATAAAGAACGCCGCCGAGGAGATATCTCCGGGCACTTCGATGGGTGCGGCCTTGAGTTCAACCCCTGACTGCAGCGCCACTGTCCCGTCATGAACGGCAACCGAATGACCGAAGCCTTGCAGCATGCGCTCGGTGTGGTCCCGGGTCGGCGCGGGCTCATGCACCATCGTTGTGCCATTTGCGTAGAGACCGGCGAGCAACAGCGCGGATTTCACCTGAGCGCTGGGCAACGGCATGTCGTAGCGGATGGCCTGAAGACCCTGCCCGCCGCGAAGGGTCAGCGGCGGCCGGCCGTCCTCTGCGGTTTCAATCATGGCGCCCATCTGGCGCAATGGCTCAACGACATGGGTCATCGAGCGCCGAGACAGCGAGGCATCGCCAGTCAGCACGCTGTCGAATCGCTGCGCGGCCAACAGGCCACAGAGCAGCCGCATAGAAGTGCCCGAGTTACCCAGATAAAGCGGCCCCGGCGCCGGTTGAAGCCCGTTGAGACCGACGCCATGAATGGTCAGGCGACCGTGGTGCGGCCCTTCGATGACCACGCCCATGTCGCGGAACGCCTGCAACGTTGCCAGCGCGTCTTCGCTTTCGAGAAAACCTTCGACGACGCTGGTGCCTTGGGCCAGGGACCCGAGCATGATCGCCCGATGGGAAATCGACTTGTCACCCGGCACGCGAACCTGTCCGCGGACAACACCGCCGGGCTGCGCCATAAACGTCAGGTCGGCGCCCGCTGCTTTTTCAACGTAGGCGCGACGGGCGAGGATCTTGCCGAAATGCTCCCGGGCGACGCGAGCCCGGGTGAACACACCGAGCAATTGGTGGCCATCGCCTGCATCCACGGCGTCGCGCAGCGCATCGAGATCACTGCGGAAGGTGTCGAGGGTGCGCAGCACGGCCTCGCGGTTCGCCAGGAAGATGTCATGCCACATCACCGGATCACTGCCGGCGATGCGCGTGAAGTCGCGGAAACCGCCCGCGGCATAACGGAAGATGTCGAGGTTTTCGTTGCGCTTGGCCAGCGAGTCCACCAGACCGAACGCCAGGAGGTGCGGCAGATGACTGGTCGCCGCCAGCACTTCATCGTGGCGCTCGACCTGCATGTGCTCGACGTCTGCGCCCAGAGCCGACCAGAGACGGTCGACCAGCGCCAGCGCCGACGGATCGGTTTCCGCCAGAGGGGTGAGAATGACTTTGTGCCGTTTGAACAGCTCGGCGTTGGAGGCTTCCACCCCGCTCTGCTCGGAGCCGGCAATCGGGTGACCCGGCACGAAGCGCGCCGGCATCACGCCGAAGGCTTCGCGAGCAGCGCGGACCACGTTGCCTTTGGCGCTGCCGACATCGGTCAGCACGGCATTGCCCAGATCCAGGCCCGCCAGCACGCCGAGGAGCTTTTCCATGGCCAGGATCGGCACGGCCAACTGAATGACGTCAGCCCCCACGCAGGCGGCCGCAAGATTGTCTTCACAGCGATCGACCACGCCCAGTTCGACGGCCAGCGTTCGCGATTGCGGGTCGAGATCGACGCCCACGACTTCGCGGCACAGGCCACTTTCCTTCAACCCTTTGGCGAACGAACCACCGATCAAGCCGAGGCCGACCACCACCAGGCGGCCGATCATAGGCGCAGCAGGTTGCAGCGACGTGACATCAACCACGCGCCAGAACCTTGCTCAACGCCTCGAGGAAACGACTGTTCTCGGCCGGCAGACCAATGCTCACACGCAGGTGATCGGGCATGCCGTAACCGCCGATCGGGCGAACGATCACGCCTTCGCGCAGCAATCCTTCGTAGACCGAAGCGGCTTCGCGACCCAGGTCCACGGCGATGAAATTGGCTTTGGAAGGAATCCAGCTCAGGCCCATCTGACCAAGCCCTGCTTCCAGCTGCTGCATGCCGGCTTCATTCAACTGACGGCTTTGCGCAACATAGTCAACGTCGTCCAACGCGGCGCAGGCGGCGGCCAGCGCGAGGCTGTTGACGTTGAATGGCTGACGCACGCGGTTCAGCACGTCGGCCACGACCGGCGAGGACAGGGCATAACCAACGCGCAAAGAGGCCAGACCATAGGCCTTGGAGAACGTACGCGACACCAGCAGGTTCGGGTGATCGCTCAGGAAGTTGAGACCGTCTGGCAGGTCAGCGCCCTCGGCGTATTCAATGTAGGCCTCGTCCAGCACGACCAACACGTTGTCGGGCACCTGCGCGAGGAAGTCAGCCAGCGCACTCGGTCCGAACCAGGTCCCGGTGGGGTTGTTCGGGTTGGCGATGAAGACGACCCGGGTGTTGCTGTCGATGGCGGCGAGCATGGCCGGCAGGTCGTGACCCCACTCTTTCGCCCTGGCGACGCGGGCGGTGGCGCCCACGGCCTGGGTGACGATCGGATAGATCGCAAACGCGTGTTCGCTGAATACCGCATTGAGCCCCGGCGCCAGGTAGGCGCGGGCGACGATTTCCAGAATGTCGTTGGAGCCGTTGCCCAGCGTCACTTGTTCGGGCTGCACGCCACAGGCTTGCGACAAGCGCTGCTTGAGCTCGAAACCGTTGCCGTCAGGGTAGCGGGTCAACTCCGCCAGTGCGTCTTTGATCGCCTGCAACGCCTTGGGGCTGGCGCCCATGGGGTTTTCGTTGCTCGCCAGCTTGATGATGCGCGCAGGATCGATATCCAGTTCACGCGCCAGTTCGTCCACCGGCTTACCGGGAACGTAAGGCGATAGTTTTTGCACGCCGGGCTGTGCCAGCGCGAGGAAGTCGCCGCTCATGTACCGCTTTACCTCTTCAGAAAAACCCGTGGGGCTGCAAGTCCGGTCGCAGGATCAAAGCACTGCTTTCGGATAGGAACCCAGCACCTTGAGCGCCACGGCTTCCTGACTGATCTGCTCGAGAACGGCCTTGATCAGCGGGTCGCGGTGGTGGCCAACGAAATCGATGAAGAATACGTAGGTCCACTTACCGCTTCGCGAGGGACGCGTCTCGATGCGCGTCAGGTCGATGCCGTTCTGGTGGAAAGGCACCAGCAGCTCGTGCAGCGCACCGGGCTTGTTGCTCATCGAGACGATGATCGACGTCTTGTCGTCGCCGGTCGGCGGCACTTCCTGATTGCCGATCATGAGGAAGCGCGTGGAGTTGTCCGGACGGTCCTCGATCTTCTCGGCAATCCGCGTCAAGCCATAAAGGCCCGCCGCCATATCACCGGCGATCGCCGCCGAGTTCCACTCACCCTTGACCCGCTTGGCCGCTTCGGCGTTGCTGGCAACGGCGACGCGTTCGACGTTCGGGTAATGCGCGTCCAGCCACTTGCGGCACTGGGCCAAGGACTGGGCGTGGGAGTAGATGCGGCTGATGCTGTCAGTCTTGGTGTTCTCGCCCACCAGCAGATGATGGTGAATGCGCAGCTCGACTTCGCCACAGATGACCATGTCGTGCTCAAGGAAGCTGTCCAGAGTGTGGTTGACCGCACCTTCGGTGGAGTTCTCCACTGGGACGACGCCGAAGTTGACCGCACCGGCGACCACTTCACGGAACACTTCGTCGATCGCTGCCATGGGCTTGCTGATCACGGCGTGGCCGAAATGCTTCAGCGCAGCGGCTTGAGTGAAGGTGCCCTCAGGGCCGAGATACGCGACCTTAAGCGGCTGCTCCAGCGCCAGGCACGAGGACATGATTTCGCGGAACAGCCGCGCCATCTCTTCGTTGCTCAGCGGGCCACGGTTACGCTCCATGACGCGCTTGAGCACCGCCGCTTCACGCTCGGGCCGATAGAACACCGGCTCTTCGCCTGCCGGCAGTTCGGCCATCTTGACCCGCGCCACTTCCTGGGCGCAGCGGGCGCGCTCGCTGATCAGTTCCAGAACCTTTTCGTCCAGGCTGTCGATGCGGACCCGCAGTGCCTTGAGCTCTTGTTCAGACATTAGCCGTGTTCCTTCTCGAACTCTGCCATGTACGCGGTCAGGGCGTTGACCGCACTGAGGTCGATGGCATTGTAGATGGACGCGCGCATGCCGCCGACAGAACGGTGGCCTTTGAGGTTGAGCAGGTTGCGCGCTTCGGCACCCGCGAGGAACGGCTTGTCCAGGCGATCATCGGCCAGACGGAACGGCACGTTCATCCACGAGCGGTCGGACGGGTTGATCGGGTTGCTGTACAGACCGCTGGCGTCGATGAAGTCGTACAGCGTGCGTTGCTTGAGTTCATTGCGCGTGGCCATGGCCTCGACGCCGCCCTGCTCTTTCAGCCATTCAAAGACCAGACCGGACAGGTACCAGGCCAGCGTTGGTGGCGTGTTGTACATGGAGCCGTTGTCGGCCGCGACCTTGTAATTGAGCATGGTCGGGCACAGCGAACGCGCGCGACCCAGCAGGTCCTCGCGGATGATTGCCACGACGATGCCACTCGGGCCGATGTTCTTCTGGGCACCGGCGAAGATCATGCCGAAACGCGAGACGTCGACAGGGCGCGAGAGGATGTCCGAGGACATGTCTGCCACCAGCGGCACGTCACCGGTATCCGGAATCCAGTTGAATTGCAGACCGCCAATGGTCTCGTTGGGCACGTAGTGAACGTAGGCCGCGTCTTTCGACAGCTTCCACTCGTTCTGACCGGGAATGGCAAAGTAGTCGGAAGGTTTGGCGCTGGCGGCGACATTGATGTTGCCGTAGCGCGATGCTTCTTCAATGGCTTTCTGCGACCAGATGCCGGTGTCGATGTAGTCGGCCGTGCCTTTTTCCGGCAGCAGGTTCAACGGAACCTGAGCGAATTGCTGACTGCCGCCACCTTGAAGAAACAGCACTTTGTAATTGGAGGGGACAGACAGCAGATCGCGAAAATCCTGCTCCGCCTTGGTGGCGATGGAGACGAACTCGTCGCTGCGATGGCTCATTTCCATGACGGACAGGCCTTTGCCGTGCCAGTCCAGAAGTTCGGCCTGGGCACGCAGCAGAACAGCTTCAGGGAGCGCGGCAGGACCTGCGCAGAAGTTAAAGGCTCGCTTGCTCATATCCACTCTCGTCGTGTCACTGAATTAATTTGGAACGGGTGAAATGCGGGGAAGTGCGAAACAGGGACTGTATTGTGTCAGAAGATCCGCATCGCGACCGTCGTTACCTCCGATTGCTCCTACAGACGTTCTCTGGTCGAGCGCTGAGATCGACTGTAGGAGCAATCGGAGTTTGCGACGATCGCGAAAGCGGTCTGCCTGACAGCGTGCGCCCCATAATTCTAAGGAGGGGGCCGGATCACCAGCCCCCTCTCAGCGTTACTCCTGCGGCTCTTCTTCGTCAGCCGCGGGATCCGCCTGCACATCGTCAGCGGACTCGTCGGTGTCGACGGCGCCAATCACGTCGCCATCAACCTCTTCGCCCTCGAACGCTTCGCCTTCCAGCTCTTCGCCTTCGACTTCCGATGGCTCCTGCACGCGCTCCAGACCGACCAGTTTCTCGTCCTTGGCCAGTTTGATCAGGGTCACGCCCTGGGTGTTACGGCCCAGACTCGATACTTCGCCAACGCGGGTACGCACCAGCGTGCCCTGGTCGGAAATCAGCATGATTTCCTCGCCGTCCTGCACCTGAACCGCGCCGACCAGACGGCCGTTACGCTCGTTGCTGACCATGGCGATGACGCCCTGACCGCCACGTTTGTACTCAGGGAACTCAGTGATCGCGGTGCGCTTGCCGTAGCCACGCTCGGAAGCGGTGAGAATCTGGCTGCCCTGCTCCGGAATGAGCATGGAAATCAGCTTCTGCCCTTCCGGCAGACGCATGCCGCGCACACCGCGAGCCGTACGGCCCATGGCGCGCACTTCGGATTCCTTGAAGCGGGTGACCTTGCCACCGTCGGAGAACAGCATGATTTCCTGCTCGCCATCGGTGACGGCCGCGGAAATCAGGATGTCGCCTTCGTCCAGCTCAAGCGCAATCAAACCGACGCTGCGTTGACGACTGAACGCCACCAGCGGGGTCTTCTTGACGGTACCGTTGGCGGTCGACATGAAGATGAACGGCGCCTTCTTCTTGTCGGCGGCCTTGATGCGCGCCTTGCGCTCTTCTTCGGTCTCGTTGCTGTTCTCGAGGTCTTCGGCGTCGGCTTCCACGCCTTCGGCTTCTTCTTCGTCAGCGCGCTTGCGCATGGCTTCGAGGTCGACCGGCAGCATGGTGGTGATGTATTCGCCTTCGCTCAGCGGCAACAAGTTGACCAGCGGACGACCACGGGCAGCGCGGGACGCTTCCGGGATCTCGTAGGTCTTGAGCCAGTACACCTTGCCCTTGCTGGAGAACATCAGCAGCGTGGTGTGGCTGTTGGCGACCAGCAGGTGAGCGATGTAGTCCTCATCCTTGACGCCGGTGGCCGATTTGCCTTTGCCACCGCGACGCTGGGCCTGATAAACGGCCAGCGGTTGAGTCTTGGCGTAGCCACCGTGGGAGATGGTCACGACGCGCTCTTCTTCGGGGATCATGTCGCCGAGGGTCAGGTCCAGGCGCGCATCGAGGATCTCGGTGCGGCGCACATCGCCGTATTCGGCGCGAATCAGCTCCAGCTCTTCGCGGATGACTTCCATCAGGCGCGTAGCGCTGTTGAGGATGCGCAGCAGCTCGCCGATCTGAGTCAGGATTTCCTGGTACTCGGTCAGCAGCTTTTCGTGTTCCAGACCGGTCAGGCGGTGCAGACGCAGCTCAAGGATCGCCTGGGCCTGTTCCGGCGACAGGAAATACTTGCCGTCACGCATGCCGTACTGAGGATCGAGGTTTTCCGGGCGGGACGATTCGGCACCTGCGCGCTCGACCATCTCGACCACGGCGCTGGATTCCCACGGCGTGCTAATCAGGCCTTCTTTGGCTTCAGCCGGGGTCGGCGAGGCTTTGATGAGGGCGATGACCGGGTCGATGTTCGACAGGGCAACGGCCTGACCTTCGAGGATGTGACCCCGCTCGCGGGCCTTGCGCAGTTCGAACACGGTGCGACGGGTAACGACTTCGCGACGGTGACGAATGAAGGCTTCCAGCAGGTCCTTGAGGTTCAGGATGCGTGGGCGGCCGTCGATCAGCGCAACGATATTGATACCGAAGACGCTTTGCAGCTGGGTCTGAGCGTAGAGATTGTTGAGGATGACCTCAGGCACTTCGCCGCGACGCAGCTCGATGACCACGCGCATGCCGTCCTTGTCGGACTCGTCGCGCAGCTCGGTGATGCCTTCGAGCTTCTTCTCTTTGACCAGCTCGGCGATCTTCTCGATCAGACGGGCCTTGTTCAGCTGGTACGGCAGTTCGGTGATGACGATCTGCTGGCGACCACCGACCTTGTCGATGTCTTCGACGATGGAGCGGGCGCGCATATAGATGCGGCCACGGCCGGTCTTGTAGGCTTCGACGATGCCGGCACGACCGTTGATGATCGCGGCGGTCGGGAAGTCCGGGCCGGGGATGTACTGCATCAACTCGTCGACGGTGAGGTCGCCGTTGTCGATGAGCGCCAGACAGCCGTCGATGACTTCACCGAGGTTGTGCGGCGGAATGTTGGTCGCCATGCCCACGGCGATGCCGCTCGAGCCGTTGACCAGCAGGTTGGGAATACGGGTCGGCATGACCGCAGGAATCTGTTCGGTGCCGTCGTAGTTCGGCACCCAGTCCACGGTTTCCTTGTGCAGGTCGGCCAGCAGCTCATGGGCCAGCTTGGTCATGCGCACTTCGGTGTATCGCATGGCAGCGGCGTTGTCGCCGTCCACCGAACCGAAGTTGCCCTGGCCGTCTACCAGCAGGTAGCGCAGGGAAAAGGGTTGGGCCATACGAACGATGGTGTCGTAGACCGCAGTATCGCCATGCGGGTGGTACTTACCGATAACGTCACCGACCACACGGGCGGATTTCTTGTACGGCTTGTTCCAGTCGTTACCCAGTTCGCTCATCGCGAACAGTACCCGCCGGTGCACGGGCTTCAAGCCGTCGCGCGCATCGGGCAGAGCTCGTCCGACGATGACGCTCATCGCGTAGTCGAGGTAGGACTGCTTCAGCTCGTCTTCGATATTGACCGGGAGGATTTCTTTGGCCAGTTCGCCCATGAGAAGCCTGATTCCTTTTTCTGGTGAAACCTCGCTCAGCCATCCGGGATGAACAAGGCTTGCCGCTGCCGACGATTGTCAGGCAACGACTTACGACAAATCAGCGAGTTATGCCATGAATGTGCGCAGTAATAAGGGTCGCCATGCGCCCCTTTGGAAACCGCCGGATGGTACCACAATCGCCGTCAGGCACGAAGTCTTTGCAGGCGCCGTGAACACGCCATTTCGCCAGCAGACGCCTGATACGCGCTCACAGAGCCCGATAGCGCGTTTGGCGACGAATGGCATTATCGGCTGCGGGGTGATCAATGCAGGCGTTTGCGGCACATCAACAAGGCCATTTTGGTCGTGTCGGGGCGTTCGACGATGCCCTTCTCGGTGACGATGGCGTCGATCAGATCGGCGGGCGTCACATCGAACACAGGGTTGAAGGCGTCGACGTCGGCACCCACGCGCTGGCCGCCGACTTCAAGCAATTCACGGCCGTCGCGCTCTTCGATGGGAATATCGTCGCCACTGGCAAGGTTCATGTCGATGGTCGAGCTCGGCGCCACGACCATGAAGCGCACGCCGTGGTGCATCGCCGCCACCGCCAACTGGTAAGTGCCGATCTTGTTGGCGACGTCGCCGTTGGCGGTGATGCGGTCGGCGCCGACGATGACCCAGGTGATGCCTTTGGTTTTCATCAGGTGCGCGGCCGCGGAGTCGGCATTGAGGGTGACCGGAATGCCTTCGTTGACCAATTCCCACGCGGTCAGACGGGAGCCCTGCAGCCAGGGACGGGTTTCGTCGGCGTAGACGCGTTCGATCATGCCTTCCAGGTGTGCCGCGCGGATGACGCCAAGCGCGGTACCAAAACCGCCTGTGGCCAGCGCGCCGGTGTTGCAGTGGGTCAGCACGGTCTGCAGATTGCCCTGGTGCTTGCGGATCAGCTCGGCACCCAGTTGCGCCATGGTCAGATTGGCTTCGCGGTCACTCAAGTGAATGGCCACGGCTTCGGCTTCCATGACCTTCAGCGGATCTTCATGATCCTTCAGGCGATACAGGCGTTCGCGCATGCGATTCAGCGCCCAGAACAGGTTGACCGCCGTGGGCCGGGAGTTGGCCAGCAGGTCGAAGTCCTCTTCCAAGGCCATCTGCCAGTCACCGCCTTCGGCCAGACGATCAATGACCGCCAATACGATGCCGTAGGCCGCACTGATACCGATGGCTGGCGCGCCGCGCACAACCATCGTGCGAATGGCTTCGGCCACGCCTTCAGCTGTGGTGTAGGGATGCCAGGTTTCTTCGAAGGGCAGGACCCGCTGATCCAGCAGATGCAACGTGCCGTCCCGCCAATCGATGGCCTTTACCTTCTCCGCAGCCAGTAATCGATCGCGCATTGCACACCCCACTTGATGAATTTTTGAAAAGCTGCCGCCACAGCGACGGTGCAAAGAAGCAAATCGCCAGCACCTTAAAAAGCCGCCGATTATAGCGAGCCGCCTGCGAAGACGCTCGGGTATACTTCGCCGTCCCCGTAATAAGCCATTGGATGCCCGCCCCATGCCCCATTCCGCTGCCCCGCTCGACCTGTTGTTGCTGCCGGACTGGCTGGTACCGGTCGAACCCGCCGGCGTTGTGTTGAAGCAGCACGGAATCGGCATCCGCGATGGCCTGATCGTTTACATCGGCCCCCGCGCCGAGGCCCTGCGCCAGCAGGCCATCGAAGTGCGCGAGTTGCCGGGCATGCTGCTCAGTCCCGGGCTGATTAACGCCCACGGCCATGCGGCCATGACGCTGTTCCGCGGCTTGGCGGACGATCTGCCGTTGATGACCTGGCTGCAGGACCATATCTGGCCAGCCGAGGCGAAATGGGTCGATGAGGATTTCGTCCGCGACGGCACCGATCTGGCCATTGCCGAGCAGTTGAAAGGCGGCATCACCTGCTTCTCCGACATGTATTTCTTTCCGAAGGTCGCCTGCGAGCGGGTGCACAACAGTGGCATTCGCGCACAGATCACCGTGCCGGTGCTGGACTTCCCGATACCCGGCGCGCGCAACAGCGATGAATCGCTGCACATCGGTATCGAGCTGTTCAACGACCTCGCCCACCACGATCGCATCAAGATCGCCATGGGGCCCCACGCGCCTTATACCGTCAGCGACGAGAACCTGGAGAAGATCCGGGTCATCGCCGATGAACTGGATGCAATGATCCAGATGCATGTTCACGAAACCGCTTTTGAAGTACACGAGGCCGTTCAGCAACGCCAGGAACGGCCTATCGCCCGGCTGCAGCGTCTGGGCCTGCTGGGCCCGCGTTTCCAGGCGGTGCACATGACCCAGATCAGCGATGACGACCTGGCGATGCTGGTCGAAAGCAACTCCAGCGTCATTCACTGCCCCGAATCGAACCTGAAACTGGCCAGCGGCTTCTGCCCGGTCGAGCGCCTGTGGCAGGCCGGGGTCAACGTCGCCATCGGCACCGACGGCGCGGCCAGCAACAACGACCTGGACCTGCTCGGCGAAACCCGCACCGCCGCGCTGCTGGCGAAGGCGGTGGCCGGCTCGGCCACTGCGCTGGACGCCCACCGTGCGCTGCGCATGGCCACGCTGAACGGCGCCCGCGCCCTGGGCATCGACGATCACACCGGCTCGCTGCAAATCGGCAAGGCCGCCGACATGGTCGCGTTCGACCTCTCGGGCCTGGCGCAACAGCCGGTCTACGACCCGGTGTCACAGCTTATTTATGCGACGGGTCGCGACTGCGTCACGCACGTCTGGGTCGCCGGCAAGCCATTGCTGCAGGACAAACGCCTTACCCGCATGGACGAAGAAGCGCTGACCCGAACCGCCAAAGCCTGGGGCAACCGCATCGCGGCAGACAAAGCCTGACCCATTGAGCACCGCCACGGTCAGATACCGTGGCCGGACAACGAATTCAAGTTTTAGAGGATCACACATGAGCAACGTCGACCACGCCGAAATCGCCAAATTCGAGGCCCTCGCCCATCGCTGGTGGGATCGCAACAGCGAGTTCAAGCCGCTTCACGACATCAATCCGTTGCGGGTGAACTGGATTGACGAGCGCGTGAATCTGGCTGGCAAGAAGGTGCTCGACGTCGGTTGCGGCGGCGGCATTCTGAGCGAGGCCATGGCCTTGCGCGGCGCCACCGTGACCGGCATCGACATGGGCGAGGCGCCGCTGGCCGTGGCGCGCCTGCATCAGCTCGAATCTGGCGTGAACGTGGAATACCGGCAGATCACCGCCGAAGCACTGGCCGACGAAATGCCCGAGCAGTTCGACGTCGTGACCTGCCTGGAAATGCTGGAGCACGTGCCGGACCCGTCGTCGGTGATTCGCGCCTGCTACAAGATGGTCAAGCCGGGCGGTCAGGTGTTTTTCTCCACCATCAACCGAAACCCGAAGGCGTACCTGTTCGCCATCATCGGCGCCGAATACATCATGAACCTGCTGCCGCGCGGCACCCATGACTTCAAGAAATTCATCCGCCCTTCCGAGCTGGGCGCGTGGAGCCGCGATGCCGGGCTGCAGGTCAAGGACATCATCGGCCTGACCTACAACCCGCTGACCAAGCACTACAAGCTGGCGTCCGACGTCGACGTCAATTACATGATCCAGACACTGAGAGGCGTCTGAGCCATGCGCTTGAGGGCAGTTCTCTTCGACATGGACGGCACGCTGCTCGACACCGCGCCGGACTTCATCGCGATCTGCCAGGCGATGCTGGCCGAACGCGGCTTCCCGCGTGTGGACGACAAACTGATTCGCGACGAAATCTCCGGCGGTGCCAGGGCGATGGTCTCGGCGGCGTTCGCCATGTCCCCCGAGGCGCCTGAATTCGAGGCGCTGCGACTGGAGTTTCTGGCGCGCTACCAGACCGATTGCGCCGTGCACAGCAAGCTGTTCGACGGCATGACCGAATTGCTCGCCGACATCGAAAAAGCCAAGCTGATCTGGGGCGTGGTGACCAACAAGCCGGTGCGTTTCGCTCAGCCGATCATGGAGCAGCTGGGCTTGTCGGAGCGTTCCGCGGTGCTGATCTGCCCGGACCATGTGACCAGGAGCAAACCCGACCCGGAGCCGCTGTTGCTGGCCTGCAAGATACTCGATCTGGACCCGGCCAGCGTGCTGTTCGTGGGCGATGACCTGCGTGACATCGAATCCGGCCGCGACGCCGGCACCAAGACCGCCGCCGTACGCTACGGCTACATCCATCCCAACGACAATCCCGATCACTGGGGCGCGGACGTGGTGGTGAATCACCCACTGGAGCTGCGCCGGGTGCTGGATGATGCGTTGTGCAGCTGCTGATCGCTCATCAGCGCAGCTCGGCATAGGCACAGCGCACTACATAGAGAGAGGAGCCCCCATGTTCAATTATTCCGCCCGCCCCGATCTGCTCAAGGACCGGGTGATTCTGGTCACCGGCGCCGGCCGTGGCATCGGTGCCGCCGCCGCAAGAACCTACGCCGCCCATGGCGCGACGGTCTTGCTGCTGGGCAGGACCGAAGCGAACCTGAGCGCGCTGTATGACAAGATCGAAGCGGCCGGTCATCCGCAGCCGGTGGTCATCCCGTTCGATCTCGAGACCGCCCTGCCCCATCAATACGACGAACTCGCCGCGATGATCGAAGCGGAGTTCGGCCGGCTTGATGGCGTGTTGCACAACGCCTCGATCATCGGCCCGCGCACGCCGATCGAGCAGCTCACCGGCGAGCAGTTCATGCAGGTGATGCACATCAACGTCAACGCCACCTTCATGCTGACAACCGCGTTGCTGCCGCTGCTCAAGCTCTCGGGTGACGCGTCCATCGCCTTCACTTCCAGCAGCGTCGGGCGTAAAGGCCGCGCGTATTGGGGCGCCTATGGTGTGTCCAAGTTCGCCACCGAAGGGCTGATGCAGACGCTGGCCGACGAGATTGATGGGCTTGGGTCGCTGCGCGCCAACAGCATCAATCCAGGCGCAACCCGCACCGACATGCGCGCCCAGGCGTACCCGGCGGAAGATCCGACCAACAACCCGACGCCGGACGAGATCATGCCGGTGTATCTGTACCTGATGGGCCCGGACAGCAAAGGCATCAACGGACAGGCACTGGATGCGCAGACCCGCTGACTTTGGGGCAAGTCGTCCGCTAACCACAAGGAGCGCTCCCGAACGCGCTCCCTCATCTGAATATCAGACAACGCCGGGCACCCTCCACTCGGCAGTTTCCTGCCGTCTTGTGTAGCAGAATGCCTTCAGGATCGATACGTTAGTCAAATCCAAGGCGCGGAAAGGTATCAAACCTGTCACAATCCGCCGCAACTTATTGATTGACAATACTTTTCACGCAGGCAGTCGAATTGGCACGAGTTTCGCTCTCTCCATTTCAAGCCCGTAGAGGCGAAGGAGCGGAACCATGAGTTTTCCAACCAACACCAATGCCATAGATTTCGACAGCGCCCGGCTGCAACGCCATGGTTTCGCGCCGCCCCACAGCCTCGTCCGGCCTGCCCTCGATTACGAACAGCTCAGGCGTCAGCTCGATCTGCAACTGCAGACCAGTCTCGAAGCGGACAAGATCCTGTCGATGCTTTTCCAGAGCGCTCAGCAACTCATCCCGCTGAATGCCCTCAGCTACAAACACCTGCCCACCGATCTGCGCCTGGAAGTTGGGGAGCGCGCCCGGCACAGCGCTATCTACCGCATGACCCACGAAGGCGAGCAGTTGGGCGAGCTGTCGTTCCAGCGCGACCACCGTTTCGCCGAGGATGAGCTTGAGCAACTCGAATCGTTGCTGTCCAGCCTGCTGTATCCCCTGCGCAACGCCCTGCTGTATCGCCACGCCAGCCTGAGTGCGCTGCGCGACCCGCTGACCGGCGCCGGTAACCGGATCGCGATGGAGCAGTCGCTGATTCGCGAGTTCGAGATCGCACGCCGCCAGCAGCAACCGCTGTCGGTGCTGATGCTCGACATTGACCACTTCAAGGGCATCAACGACACCCATGGCCATGCCACGGGCGATGAAGTGCTGCGGGCGGTGACCAACGCGGTCAAGGATCGCCTGCGCAATATCGATCAGGTGTTCAGATTTGGCGGTGAGGAATTTCTCATCGTGCTGACTAACACCAGCCGTGAGTCAGCCGCGCTGGTGGGCGAGCGCCTGCGCAGTGCGGCACTGCAACTCAGTTATCCGGTAACAGGACGGCCTCTGGATCTGACCGTCAGCCTCGGTTGCTCGACGCTGCTGCCGGGAGAATCGTCCGACAGCATGTTGCGCCGTGCCGACACGGCCCTGTACGCCGCCAAGCGCAAGGGCCGCAACCGCCTGGAAATGGCGGGCTGACCGATCAGGCGCGGGCGGGGATCCGGTGTTCACGGACCGAGCCGGTACCTTCCTGAGATCGTTCCAGCGTCATGCACCGTTCAAGGAACAGAAACATGTACTCGTAGCTCTTGCAGACCGCCATTCGCAGGTCGCTCTGCAATTGCTCGCTGGGGTTGTTGCCGGCCAGGGTGCAGATGATTTCCAGCGCTTCCCAAGGGTGGGAATCGTCGTACTGCGCATGCATCTTCAGCCACTTCATTGCCCGCTTTCGTGTGTCCGGCGGGAACATGTCCGCGTAGGTGTCCTGGGAACAGACGACCGCCGACCATTCACCGGTGGCACCTTCGATGGCGTAGTTGGTCGCCGCGATGGCGACTACCAGTGAATCCGACGAACAACTGTGCCAGCACCAGTGATTCAGTGCGTGGAGTTCCGAGGGCACCAACTGCGCCTGCAAGTCTTCCAGCGTCACCCCGTGGGCAGCGCTCCAGTTGACCCAGTAGTCGGCGTGGTTGAGTTCTACCCGAATGTTGCGCATCAACCATCGTCGCGCCATGTCTTCACCCGGGTGTCGGGCGAATCGGGTTTTGGTCAGGTTATGCGCCATATAGACCGCGAACTGTTCGACGACCGGCCATCCCCCAATCAGGTACTGGCGCATGGTCTTAGAACTGAGCCGCCCGTCACGCATGCGTTGATAAAGTTCATGCCCTACCACCTTGGCCTTGGCGTCACTGCAATCGTCAATCAATTGCTGTGCCCAAGCGGGGTAACTGCTGGCATCCATCAGCGGACCGGTTCTAATGAACATATCGATCACTGTGTAGCTCCTTATGTAAGTTGCGTAGGATGTGTTCAGCGAAAAGTCCCGGGAGCGCTGAACAACAGTGGGGTCTGCCTCGCGGGCCGTGCGTGCAGACATTCACAGGTGAATAATTGCGGTCGCTCGATAACGTACCCCTGAGCGTAGTCCACACCGATTTCCAATAACGCCTGCTCTATCTGGGGGCTTTCGACGAACTCGGCGATCGTCTGTTTGCCCATTACGTGCCCGATATGGTTGATCACTTCCACCATCGCCCGGTTGACCGGATCGTCGAGCATGTCTTTTACGAAACTGCCATCAATCTTCAGGAAGTCCACAGGCAAGTGCTTCAGGTAAGCGAATGACGACATGCCTGCACAGAAGTCATCCAGAGAGAAACGGCATCCCAGACTTTTAAGTTCATTGATGAACCGAATGGCGCTGCCCAAATTGGCGATCGCACTGGTTTCGGTGATTTCAAAACAGATAAGTTCAGGAGGGATTGCGTAGATCTGGAACTGCTGTCGCAAATAATCAAGAAAGGCGTCGTCGCCAATGCTGGTCCCGGACAGGTTGATCGCACACACGGCCATCGGCCCTTTGCCGTGTCCGGACTTGAGACAGTCGGCGATGATCATGAAAACGTGCTGCACGACCCAGCGGTCCAGGGTGGTCATCATGCCGTAGCGCTCGGCGGCGGGGATGAAACTGTCCGGCAGGATCATGCGCCCGGACTCGTCGCGCAGCCGCAGCAGAATCTCGATATGGCCAGGGCCTTGCACGGCGTTGCGGCCCAGTGCTGCAATTTCCTGGGAGTACAGACAGAAGCGGTTGTCTTCGAGGGCCATGTGCAGGCGCTGAATCCAGGCCATTTCGCCAAAGCGGGTGGACAGATCAGAGTCGTCGTCGTGGTAGACCTGAACCCGGTTGCGGCCCTTTTCCTTGGCCATGTAGCAGGCCATGTCGGCGGCGCGCAGCGAGGTCTCCAGCGTGGTCGGGACATCGTCGATGTGCACCAGACCGATGCTGACGGTGGTGACAAACGGCCGGCCTTTCCAGACAAAGTGCAGGCTTTCCACGGTTTGCCGCAGGCTTTCGGCCACGCGCTCGGCGGCCTCCGGCGCACAGTGTTCGAGAAGGATGCCGAACTCGTCGCCCCCAAGGCGCGCCAGCGTATCGCCTTCGCGCACGCCCTGCTGCAGCAGCGTGCAAATGTGCCGCAGCAGCTCATCACCCGCGGCATGGCCGCTGGTATCGTTGACCAGCTTGAACTGATCGAGGTCAAGGAACATCAATGCATGCTGCGCCGGCTGCTCGGCCAGGCCGTTGAGGGCCAGCTCGAGGCGGTATTCGAACTCGCGGCGATTGGTCAGTCCGGTCAGCGCATCGTGGGTCGCCTGCCAGGACAGATTAGCGATGTACTGACGCTCTTGGGTCATGTCGTGCAACACCAGAACGGCGCCACTGACCTTGCCTTCGGTGCGGATCGGCGAGCCGACCAACGCGACCGAAACGGTACTGCCGTCCAGGCGCTGAATCAGTCGTGAGCTTTCACTGCCGCCGCCCAGATTGCCACTGAGCATGCGCTCGATCAGGGTCGAGGTGTCTTTCTGATCGTTCTCGTCGAGCAGGCTGAACAGCGCGGCCAGCGGCAGACCGGCCGCCTGCTCGTTCTTCCAGTGGGTCATGAGCTCTGCGGCGGGGTTCATGTAGACGATGGAGCCGTCGACATCGGTGGTGATGACGCCGTCACCGATGGACTCCAGGGTGATCTGCGCGCGCTCTTTTTCCGCCTGCAGCGCGATCGCAAAGGCGTGGCGCTGCTCCAGCAGTTTATGGGTGCGCAGCAGCGCAAGGATGATCAGGCACAGCGCCGTGGCGAGGTTGACCACCAGCAGAATCCGCAGGATGACCCGCGAGCCCTCCCCCAGTGCGTCGCTGAAAGCCATGGCCGCCGGCGTGACACCTTCGTTGATGGCGCTGATGCGCTGGCGCCAGCCCAGGACTTCACTGTTGGTGACGTTGCCTTCCTGAATCCGTGCGTGCATTTCACGGGCGACTTCATCGAGCTGCACGAGATAGTTGTCACCGACCTTCCACAGGTCGATGGCCTTTTCCAGGTAGCTGAAGTGCTGGAAGTTCAGATAGAGCCAGATGATGCTCTGCGCATCGTCGGGATGGTTACCCCCCTGCAGAATCCCGGCCTTGGCGCGCACGATGTCGGGCACCGGCTGATCCATCGCCAGGCGCAAATCATGCCCGCCCTGGGGAATGGCGATCGCCTGCTGGTATTTCAGGTAGTTGATGTCGTCGCGGCTGTTGGCGTAGAGATTCAGATAATAAATGGCGTCTTTCTGGCCCTTCGACCACAGGCTCTCACCGCCGATGTAGCTGCGGACCGCGGACATCATGTACAAGCTGACGCAGCCGAGCAGTGCCTGTAACAGCACAACAGCGATAAACGGCCAGACGATGCCCAGAAGACGAGGCTTCCCGAGGATCCGCTTTTGCTTCATGGTGTCCCTTTGATCAGCACTGCCAGATTCTCAGTCCCCCCACGCCAGGCAACCTTCCTGGAGCCTGAGGGACTTCGCTAATTCCACGACGCAGCAGACAATCTCTCACATCTTTTACAAGACGTAACCAGCCAATTGGGTGCGAAGACGTAAATATGACGCTTTTCACATTTTCGGTAAGCGCCTGGGCAAGCATAGCCCAAGAATTGACGTGCTCCAGTGGCGATACGCTATTGCGTCCTGCCCGTAGCTCGCCCGGCTGTATCACACCTGTTGCAGGTGTCCATAGAGCCTAGCGTAGAGCCCGCCGTCTGCAATCAATTGCTGATGATCCCCGTCTTCGGCGATGCGCCCGCCATCGAACACCAACACGCGATCGGCCTGTTTCACCGCTGACAGCCGGTGGGCGATGATCAGCGTCGTGCGGCCGCTGAGGAAACGGTTCAGGGCCTGGTGAAGGTTGTACTCGGTGGCGGCATCCAGCGCAGAAGTGGCCTCGTCGAGAATCACCACCTTGGGGTCAGCCAGCACCATGCGGGCGATGGCCAGCCTCTGGCGCTGCCCGCCGGAGAGGCGAACCCCCGAACGCCCGACCACGCTGTCCAGCCCCAGGGGCAGCGCGCGGATCGTCGAATCCATCTGAGCGATTTCAAGCGCTTGCCAGCAGGCGTTGTCATCCTGCTCGCGGCCCATAAGAAGGTTGTCGCGGACGGTGTCGTTGAACAGCGCCGGGTGCTGCAACACCACCGCGACGTTCTCGCGGACGGTGTCCAGGCCGATCTCCTGCAAGCTTGAACCTCCGAAACGAATGACCCCGGATCGGGCGGTGTACAGGCCAAGCAGCAACTGAACGAGCGTGCTTTTGCCGCCGCCGCTGGCCCCCACGATCGCGACTTTTTCGCCGGGATTGATCGACAGGTCCAGCTGATCGAGGACCAGCTCGTCGTTGTAGCCAAAGCTCAAACCGCGCACGTCGATGCTCACCGTCTGCCGCCCCACGAACGGATTGGTCTTTCCCGGGTACTGAGGCTCGTCTGCGCGAGCCAGCAGCTCATTGATGCGGGTCAGGGCGCCGCCGGCCGCGTAATAGGCGTACTGCAGATTCAGCAGTTGTTCGACCGGTCCGATCATGAACCACAGGTAGCTGAACACTGCGAGCATGTGGCCGATGGACAGGTCGGAGAACAGCACCGTGAGCATGGCGGCAGCGCGGAAGATGTCGATGCCGAATTGAAACAGCAAGCCGCTGGCCCGGCCCGACGCATCGCTTTTCCACTGGGATGACACCGCGTAATCGCGCACTTCCCGGGCGCGCAGGCCGAGCAAACCGAGGAAATAGCCCTGACGGTTGCTGGCGCGGATCTCCTGAATGGCGTCGAGGGTCTCGGTGAGCGCCTGGGTGAAGCGCGAGGTGCTGTCGTTTTCCAGTTTTTTGAGGTGTTTGACGCGCTTGCCGAGCTTCACCGTGGCGAACACCACCAGCGGATTGAACAGCAGGATCAGCAGCGCCAGTTGCCAGTGCATCCACATCAGGATCGCAGCGGTGCCTGTGAGGGTGAGCATCGCCACGAGAAACTTGCTCAGCGTCTCGCCGACGAACTTGTCCACGGTGTCCAGATCCGTCACCAGATGCGCGGTGACGGTGCCGCTGCCCAGGCTTTCGTATTCGCTCAGCGAGATACGCTTGAGCCGTTCGATCAGGCGCGTGCGGATGCGGTAGACGATGTCCTTGGCCAGCCCGGCGAACAATCGCGCCTGAATCACGTTGAAGACCAGCGCGCCCAGTCGCAGGCACAGTGTCGCTACCAGCATCAGCCCGATATAGCCGACAGGCTTGTGCAGGCTGCCGGGCAGGAACTGATTCATGAAGATCAGCGCCGAATTGCCTTTGCCCAGCAGCACTTCATCGACCAACAAGGGCAGCAGCAGCGGGATCGGCACTGAGCAGAGGACCGCCAGGACAGCGACACCATTGGCCACCCACAGCGCCTTTTTGTGCTGCAGGACGAGGCGGCGGATCTGCGCCCAGTTCAGGCGATCACCGGCCGGACGCTCATGTGCCGATGCGGCGCTACTGCGATGTTCCAGGTCGGAGACGTCAGGCACTGGCGTTGCGCTCCAGCCAGCGACCCAGCAAGGGCCCGAGGACATCGAGGGGTTGATAGCCGTTGGTCAGCAGCGCCAGTTGGCCATTGCGCTCAGCGAGCAGCGTCGGGAAACCCGCGATGCCCAAGTCCTGAACCCAGGAGAAATCCGACGCGGTCGCGGTGTGCTGTTCGACGCTGTCGAAGGCTTCGGCGAACTCGATGCGCGGCAGGCCGGCTTTTTCCGCCAGCTCGGCCAGCACCGAGCCGTGGGTGACGTCGCGGCCGTGCAGGTAGAAGGCCTGCTGGATTTCTTTGACCAGCCGCCAGGCGACATCCGGCGCCAGGCTGCGCGCCGCAACGATGGCACGGCAGGCCGGCGCGGTGTCGTAGACGAAACCGTCGGGCAAGGCGCCGTCGAAACGGAATGCCTGCCCCGTGGCGTCGTGCACCGCTTGCCAGTGTTCGAGAATGTAGCGTTTGGTCGTCGGTTCCAGGGCCGCGCCACTGCCGGTGCGCAATCCGCCCACCACCAGATGCAACGGCACCCCCGCCGCTGCCGCCTGCTCGACCAATGCTTCGGCCACCGGAGAAAACCCCCAGCACCACGAACACATCGGGTCCATCACATACAGCAGGCGGGTGGACATGGCTCAGGCCTCGTTGTTGTGGGTTTCAGTCGCCTGGCCGTCAAGCGCACGGTAATTGCGACCGATCGGGTGCGGCTGATTGCGCGCCTTCGCCAGTTCGATCTGCTTTTGCCGGTCGATGGCGCTGCGACGGGTTTTCTCGCTCAGCGAATCCCAGCAATGCGGGCAGCTGACGCCCGGCGAATAATGTCCGCTGGCACGGTCCTCTGCGCTGATCGGCGTGCGGCAGGCATGGCATTGATCGTAGTCGCCTTCGGTCAGGTCGTGGCGGACGGTGACGCGATTGTCGAACACGAAGCAGTCGCCCTGCCAGCGGGTTTCTTCCTGGGGCACTTCTTCCAGGTATTTGAGAATGCCGCCCTTGAGGTGATAGACCTCTTCGAACCCTTCACCGAGCATGTAGCTGGAGGCCTTCTCACAGCGAATGCCGCCGGTGCAGAACATCGCGACCTTCTTGTGCCTGGCCGGATCGAAATTCGCCTTGATGTAATCGGGAAATTCACGGAATGAAGTGGTCTTGGGGTCAATCGCGCCTTCGAAGGTGCCGATCGACACCTCGTAATCGTTGCGCGTGTCGATGAGCAGCACTTCAGGGTCGGCGATCAGCGCGTTCCAGTCCTTGGGATCGACATAGGTGCCGACCGCCTTGTTCGGGTCAACGCCCGGGACGCCGAGGGTCACGATCTCTTTCTTGAGTTTGACCTTGGTGCGGTAGAACGGCTGCTCGTCGCAGTACGATTCCTTGTGGTCGATGTCGACCATGCGCGGGTCTTTCTTCAGCCAGGCCATCAAGCCGTCGATGCCCTCGCGACTGCCGGACACCGTGCCGTTGATGCCTTCTTCGGCGATCAGCAAGGTGCCTTTGATGCCGTTGTCGACCATCGCCTGCAGCAGTGGCTCGCGCAGTGCGACGTAATCGGAAAGGGTGACGAATTTGTACAGCGCCGCGACGACGATGGGTGCGGGTTGGGTCATGTGGCGTCTCCAGGTGGTGACCCTCGCAAAGGGCCTACCGGGTGAATGATTCAGATGAACGCGTGCCGACCGGGCAACGCGGCGCGGATTCTATCAAGAATCGAACGTGGGCAGGCAGGAGGGTTGATCAATCGCCTCATCACCCCGTCTACCTGCCGGGAACATCGGCCTGCGCGTCACGGACTAAATGACATCGCTTGCCCACCCCCACAGGAACAAATCCCATGCATATTCTTCACCTCGCCAGTTCTCCCCGCGGCGATCGCTCTGCCTCTCTCAAACTCGCTGCGCGCTACCTCGAAACCCTGACCTCGCTGCACGCCGACGCCACGGTGGATGTCCTGGACGTCTGGACGACCGATCTGCTGCCCTTCGACGGTGCCGCACTGGAGGCCAAGTACGCCGATTTGCAAGGCGTGCAGATGAACGCCGAGCAACAGGCGGTGTGGGAACAGATCCACACACTGGGCGAGCGCTTCCATCGCGCCGACGTCATCGTTTTCAGCGTGCCGATGTGGAATTTCGGTATTCCTTACCGCCTCAAACATCTGATCGACGCCGTGTCGCAGCGGGGCGTGCTGTTCGATTTCGACGCTCAGGGCATGCGCGGTCTGCTCAAAGGCAAGAAAGTGGTGGTGTTTGCTACCCGTGGGGTAGCGCTTGGGGAGGACTTCCCCACGGAGGACTACGATCATCAGGTCGCTTACCTGAAAACCTGGGCGCGCATGGTGGGTGTACCGGCCATCGATGCAGTGATCTCGGAAGCCACCCTCGCGGATGCGACGACGGCGGAGAAGAATTTCAACGCGGCGCTGGCGCAGGCCTCGAAGCTGGCTGCCGACCTGACATGAACGCCCGTCAAATCAGGGGTGCATTCGTACCTAACGAATGTTAGGTAGCCTATTGACCGAGGCGGTATTCAAGCCTAAGGTTGGCCTACCTAACAACCGTTAGGTGATTAATCTTCCCCCACAGGACAGCGCCATGACGACCAGACTGCAGCTATTCACCTCTCCTTCGGCGTACCCCAATCCCCAGCGACTGCGCTTGTTCATGCACGAAAAGGGCATCGCCGATCAGTTCGATGAAACCATCTATGACATGGCGCCCGGTGGCGAGCAGCGCGGCTGGCGTCACCTGAATATGAACCCGTGGGGAGAAACCCCTACGCTGCAGTTGGCGGATGGCAGCTTTATTTCCGAAACACCGGCCATTGCCCGTTTTCTCGACCAGTCTTATCCCGGCCGCAAGATCATGGGCGAAACCGCGCTGGAGCAGGGCCTGGACAACATGTGGGATAACCGCATCTGGGTGCATATCCTTTATCGGATCGTCACGGCCTTTCACGTCTTGCACACCGGGCTGGGTTTCAAGCTGGAGTTGACGAAGAATGAGGCATGGGGTGAGCACTGCCGCAAAGAGGCGCTGATGCATGCTGCTTTGGTGAATCGTCATCTGGCCGACGGTCGCGAATGGCTGCTGGGCGGGGCCGAACCGACGTTTGCCGATATCACGCTGGCCACCGCCATTGCCTTCTCCAAGTTCCCGGTAAACGCGACCCCGCTGGACGAGCGCTTCGAGCATCTGGACAGCTACTGGCAGCGCTGGCAGAAACGTCCGGCTTTCCAGGCCGCCTACGCCGATCGCAGCAGTGGCATACCGGAGCTGGATTCGCCTTCCGCGTGATCCGACTGGATGGGCACGTCATGATCTGAGAGGACGGGAGCTGGAGCTTTTGCTTTAAGATGGCCGGCTCCACTGCAACTCGTCCGACCCATGAAAGGCACGACAATGAGCATCAACGCCCGCGAGGCCATACTCCTGGCTGCCCGAAACATTGCCCAGTCACAGGGTTACAATGGCCTGAATTTTCGCGACCTGGCCCATGAAGTTGGCATCAAGGCAGCCAGTATCTACTACCACTTCCCAAGCAAGGCCGATCTGGGCATTGCTGTCGCTAAACGATACTGGCAGGACGGTGCGGCTGCATTGGAAACGCTCAGCGAGCAGACGCCGGATCCGGTGGAGGCATTGCGCCGATTCCCCGAAATTTTTCGTCGCTCGCTGGAGGCCGACAACCGGCTGTGCCTGGGAAGTTTTGTAGGGGCTGAAGCCGATAATCTTCCCCCCGCAATGGTCAAGGAGATGCAGGCTTTCGCTCAGGTGAACGTTGAATGGCTGAGCCGACTGCTCGTCTCGGCGAAATACTGCGAGGAAGCCAACAGCGACATCCGCGCGCGCGCCATTTTCTCGGCCGTCGCGGGTGCACAACTGATCGCGAGAAGCACATCAGACATTTCGGTTTTCGACACGCTGATTGAAGCCTACCGTGCCTATGGTCCCCTGCCGGCGTAACAGTCGCTTGCCGCCCGAAGAAGGTGAACACCTTCTTCGGGCGGCGCGCGTCAGTCGTGCCCACCCGCACAGGTCGGGGAAGACGGCGCGGCGCCGAGCTTCGCCCATTCTTCCGGGGTGTAGGTGTGCAGCGCCAGCGCGTGGAACTCACCCATCAGGCCACCGAGCAGGCCATAGACCTTCTGGTGACGCTTGACCGCGTTGAGGCCGGCGAACTGCTCGCTGACCACCACCGCTTTGTAGTGAGTGTCCGTGCCGCGACTGTGCATGTGGCTTTCATTGAGCACCTGGAGGTACTCGGGCTGAAAGACCGTCAACGCGGATTCGATTCGCTGTTGCATGCTCATGTCAGGCTTCGCTTATGGCTTCTTGGCAGGAGCAGCCGGTGCAGCAGGCTTGGCGCCAGCCGGGGTCAGTTCCTTGGTCATGTCGGCGAGCAGCTTGTTGACCACAGGCACCGCGCTTTCCAGTTTGCTCTGGGTCAGCTGGAACGACTGCTGGCTGATCTGCGGCATCTTGGCCTGGACTTTCTGGCCCAGTGGAGACTGGTAGAAGGCAACCAGATCTTTCAGCTCGCTTTCGGTGAAGTTGGAGGTGTACAGCTTGACCATGTCAGGCTGCAGCTTTGGCCAGCTGATCACCTGATCCAGCGCGGCATTGGCCTTGCCCTGATAGGTTTCGAGGGTGGCTTGCTTGGACGCAGGTGCTTTGGTTTCAGCGAAGCGCTGAGCGAACATCTGCTGGACTTGCATGTAAACCGGCGCACCCAGTTGATCGGCGTGAGCCAGTTTGAGGAACGCTACAGCACTGGCTTCATGGCTGGCGGTATCGGCAAGAACCTGGCCGCTGGCACATACCAGAGCAACCGCAGCACAAATGGCACGAAGACGGGTCATCGAGTTTCCTTATCTAGCAGGCGAGGCAGAACCCCAAGGCCGGCCATTCTGCGCCCCTTTGCGCATTTCCCTCAACCCCTGACCCTACGAGCGGTTATCCCGCGGACCTGACGCACTCGCGCGCACGAAGGTTTAGGGCGACCAGTCCGGGGCTTTTGTCGCACACTGTCCGCACCTGTTCCGACCGCACAGCAGCCACGGGGAACCCCACCGGCTCCCCGGTTACTAAACTGCGCAAATCGATCTTAAGGAGAGAGTCCAGTGAGCCGTACCGAAACCGACAGCATAGGTCCGATCGAAGTCCCCGAAGACGCTTACTGGGGGGCGCAGACGCAGCGCTCTCTGATCAATTTCGCCATCGGCCAGGAACGCATGCCGTTGCCGGTATTGCACGCGCTGGCGCTGATCAAAAAAGCCGCCGCCCGGGTCAACAACCGCAACGGCGACCTGCCCACCGACATCGCCAACCTGATCGAGCAGTCCGCCGACGAAGTGCTGCAGGGCCAGCTCGACGACCAGTTTCCTCTGGTGGCCTGGCAGACCGGCAGCGGCACGCAAAGCAACATGAACGTCAACGAAGTCATTGCCGGCCGTGCCAACGAACTGGCGGGTGGCGTTCGCGGCGGCAAATCGCCGGTTCACCCCAACGATCACGTCAACCGCTCGCAAAGCTCCAACGACTGCTTCCCCACCGCCATGCACATCGCGGCCGTGCAAGCAGTTAAAGAGCAACTGCTGCCGGCCATCGCCGAACTGTCCACCGGCCTCGCCGAGCAGTCTTCGCGGCACATGAAGCTGGTGAAAACCGGCCGCACGCACATGATGGACGCCACACCGATCACCTTCGGCCAGGAGCTCTCGGCTTACGTCGCTCAGTTGGACTACGCCGAAAAAAGCATTCGCGCCGCGTTGCCGGCCGTGTGCGAGCTGGCCCAGGGCGGCACCGCCGTCGGCACTGGCCTGAACTCGCCCCATGGATTCGCCGAAGCGGTGGCCGCCGAACTGGCTGCGCTGTCCGGCCTGCCCTTCGTCACCGCGCCGAACAAGTTTGCCGCGCTGGCCGGGCATGAGCCGCTGACCGCGCTGTCCGGTGCGCTGAAAACCCTCGCCGTGACCCTGATGAAGATCGCCAACGACCTGCGCCTGCTGGGTTCCGGCCCCCGCGCGGGCCTGGCTGAAGTAAAGCTGCCAGCCAACGAGCCAGGCAGCTCGATCATGCCGGGCAAGGTCAACCCGACCCAGTGCGAAGCGCTGTCGATGCTGGCGTGTCAGGTCATGGGCAACGACACCACGATCACCTTCGCCGCCAGTCAGGGCCACCTGCAACTGAACGTGTTCAAGCCGGTGATCATCCACAACCTGCTGCAATCGATCCGTTTGTTGGGCGATGGCTGCCGCAACTTCAACGAGCACTGCATCGCAGGCATGGAACCGGATGCCGCCAAGATGGCCGAGCATCTGGAACGCGGCCTGATGCTGGTGACCGCGCTGAACCCTCACATCGGCTACGACAAATCGGCGCAGATCGCCAAGAAAGCCTACAGCGAAGGCCTGACCCTGCGTGAAGCGGCGCTGCAACTGGGTTTCCTCACCGACGCCGAGTTCGACGCCTGGGTGCGCCCGGAAAAGATGCTCGAGGCCGGCAGCAATGGCTGAACCCATCAGCGGCGCCACGCCACTGGAAGGCTACGGCAAACGCATTCTGATGATCATCGGCACGCCGAAAAGCATCAGCCTCGGCCACGCGCTGGGCGAGGCTTATGCCCAGGGCGCGCGGAGCAAAGGTCATGTGGTGCGGGTGCTCAAACTTGACGAGATGGATTTCGACCCGGTGCTGCGCGGTGGCTACGAATCCGCCCAGACACTGGAACACGATCTGCTTGAAGCCCAGCGCGAGGTGCACTGGGCCCAGCATCTGGTGTTCGTTTATCCGGTCTGGTGGGGCGGTTTGCCGAGCCTGCTCGGTGGATTCTTCGACCGGGTGTTCATGCCCGGTTTTGCCTTCAAGGCCCATGGCAGGCATCACCCCTCCAATGAGCTGCTGAAGGGCCGAACCGCAGAATTACTGGTGACAATGGACACGCCGTCGCGTTATTTTCGCTGGGTCTTCAAGGCCCCTGCCCACCGGCAGATGGTCAGGACGATCCTTGAGTTCTGTGGGATCAAGACCACACGGCTGACGGAGTTCTCGCCGGTACGCACCTCTACCGAAGAGCAGCGTCAACAGTGGATTCGCGACGCCGAGGCGCTGGGCAAACGCTGAAACCCGAGGCCCGCACCGGCAGGCAGGTTGCGCGGGCTCGCACGTTGATGGAACCGTTAAGAACGCTACTATTCAAATGCTCTGACTTACCCTGTGGCGACACTTGTCGCCCACCCAGATCACTCGCGTACCGACCTAATGCCCGGAGAAGGCCATGTTAAGCAAGCGTGAACAAGATCCAGCTCCCACCGTACGTTTTCGCAGCGACCGCGTATCCCGCGTCAATGGCCTGTATTTCTTCAGCACCCGGGAAAACACCCTTGAGGGTCCATTCATGAGCAAGGAAGACGCTGCCCGGGAAACCGAGGTCTATGTCCGGCGCATGCAGGCCGCCAGCGCGTATCAGCCAGGTATGCCCTCCTCGCTCAACGGCTGACTCATCCCGCCTTTACGAATGATTGCGGCGAAAAGTCTCCTCGCCCATCGCTGCGATCTGTCCGTCGATCAGTGCATCGAAGGGACGCAACAAGCCATCGAATGACGTCTCCGGCTCCAGCGTGTGCAGCGCATGGACGATGGCCTCGAGTGTCGACAACGCCTCGGGGCCCGGTGCCTTGCGCAATCGGTAGCGTGACGCTGGCGCGTTGGTTAGCACCACTCTGGGCAGCGCCGCCAGCAGCGGATTAAGGTGCAGCAGCTTGCGCGCCTTGCGCCAGGTGCCATCGGGTACGACGAGCAGCACGGGTGCATCGTCGACCCGGTTAGCCTTCAGCGAAACAGCCTGCTCCCCCGGAAACAGCAAACACGCTTGGTAACCGCGCTGGCTCAGCCACTGCGGCAGATCCTCGAACACCTCCCCCACCTGCAATTGCGCATTCGTCAGGCCTAGTGCTGCCAGGCGCGCCGTGTTGAGCGCGTGATTGACTTCGCTGGGGTGCTGCAGGATCAACACGCGCGTGCGGCTGCCCAACGCAGGAATCAGCGCACACAGGCAGTGATCGGTCGGACGCAGGCAGCGTTCGCAGCGGGCACGGGACATTGTCGGTTTCCTACAGTGGATTGAGCTGTGCTTTCAGCAGATCGCGAAAGGTCTGGATCAAAGGCTCACGGCTGCGTCCGCGACGCAGGATCATCGAAAACGGTGCCTGATAGCCAAAGGTCGCCGGCAGCAACACGCGCAGGTGCCCGGAATCGACCCACGATTGAGCGTAGTGCTCGGGCAAGTAACCGATGTAGGCGCCGGACAAAACCAGAATCAGCTGCGCTTCCATACTCTCGACGGTCGCGGCGCTGTGCTTGAAGCCGTGTCGGGCGAGCTCGGCCTGACTCCAGTAGCCGCGTCCGACCATCCGCTGTTGAGTGATGACCGGTTCCGGTATGCGCCGTTCGGTATACAGCGTGTGGCGATTGCTGCAGTACAGCCAATGCTGCTCGCGGTACAGCGGCTGATAAAGCAGGCCGTTCATGCGCGTGGAAAACGAGCCGATCGCCAGGTCCAGCCGGTTGTCGAGCACGCCCAGCTGCAGTTCATAGGGGCTCATCACGGCCAGGTGCAAATGCACGGCTGGATGCTCCGCACTGTAGGCGCCGATGACTTCCGCAAATGGCAAGGCGCGGTCACTGACCGTCGAGTCCAGCACCCCCAGGTTCAGCGTGCCGCGTAGCTCGCCCTTGAGCGCCGCAGCATAGAGTTCGAAGCCTTCCAGCTCGCCGAGCAGGCGCAGGGTTTCCTGATGAAACAGCTCGCCCTTGCTGGTCAGGCTGAACCCGCCGCGCCCGCGATGACAGAGCACGATGCCCAACGCCGCTTCGAGCTGACTCATGTAGGTGCTGATCGCCGACGTCGACAGGTTAAGTTCTTGCTGGGCACTGGCAAAGCCCTGATGGCGCACCACGCAAGCGAAGATGCGCAGCAATTTGAGGTCGGGAAGCGCGCTGGCCATGGTCGTTCCAGGGTGGGTTTTGCGCGCAGCTTACCCGATACTTCAGGAATATCTGAACTAAGTATTTCGCCTGGCCGATTGTTCGCAGCGGGCGCGGTAAACAAAATCGGGGCCATGCTGGAAGCCCGCTTCCGCCCCTTTTGATTACCACCGATGAGGCATTCCCGTGGACAAGATTTTCCATCAACCACTGGGCGGCAACGAAATGCCGCGCTTCGCCGGCATCGCCACCATGATGCGCTTGCCGCACCTGCAAACCGCGGCCGGGCTGGACGCGGCCTTCGTTGGCGTGCCGCTGGACATCGGCACGTCTCTGCGCGCCGGCACCCGTTTCGGCCCGAGGGAAATCCGCGCCGAATCGGTCATGATTCGCCCCTACAACATGGCCACCGGCGCCGCCCCTTTTGATTCGCTGTCAGTGGCGGACATCGGCGACGTGGCGATCAACACCTTCAACCTGCTGGATGCGGTGCGCATCATCGAAGAGGCCTACGACGGTTTTCTCGAGCACGACATCATCCCGCTGACCCTCGGCGGCGATCACACCATCACGTTGCCGATCCTGCGCGCCATGAAGAAGAAGCACGGCAAGGTCGGGCTGGTGCACATCGACGCCCATGCGGACGTCAACGATCACATGTTTGGCGAGAAGATCGCCCACGGCACAACGTTCCGCCGGGCGGTAGAGGAAGGTCTGCTGGACTGCGATCGCGTGGTTCAGATCGGTTTGCGCGCTCAGGGTTATACCGCTGAAGACTTCAACTGGAGTCGCAAGCAGGGGTTCAGGGTGGTCCAGGCCGAGGAATGCTGGCACAAGTCGCTGGCGCCGCTGATGGCCGAGGTGCGCGAGAAGGTGGGCGGCGGTCCGGTGTACCTCAGTTTCGACATCGACGGCATCGACCCGGCCTGGGCACCGGGCACTGGCACACCGGAAATTGGCGGGCTGACCACAATTCAGGCAATCGAGATCATTCGTGGGTGCCAGGGGCTGGACCTGATTGGCTGTGACCTTGTTGAGGTCTCGCCGCCCTATGACACCACCGGCAACACCTCGCTACTGGGCGCGAACCTGCTGTATGAAATGCTCTGCGTGCTGCCGGGTGTGGCGCACCGCTGACAGCGGGCGTGCATGCTTCGCTGTTTAGTGGGACCGGCTTCATCCGGGAAAGGCCCGTCCGAGTGCCCTCAATTTTCGCGGCGTGACGACTGAGGCTTTCCCGGCTAAAGCCGGTCCCTCAATGAGTGCCCTGCATCGGGCGCGCCGCTCCTCCATTGCGCGCCGATACAAAAAATCTCCCCACACCTGTCATTCCCCTTCCGCGAACTTGGGCTAGCCTTAATGCGAGACCGTCGGCGTTGTGCAACGCAGCGCGGGTTTTTCAGGGTGGTTGCTTTTGGGGATTCCTGCCACAACCCTCTGTATTTTGATGCTGGGGTGATTACCACTTAAATCAAAGCAGAGGCCTGCCATGAAGCGGAGCGAAGTCAGACAGCATGTGATCGACACGATCGGAAAGATCCTGGTCGACAAGACCCTCATTCAGGAAGAAGACGACGTGATGCTAAGTGCGCTTGAGCTGGATGAAGAAGACTTCAAAGAGTTCTTCTCGATTCTGCAAAGCGACTTTGGCATCGTCCTGCCCAACCAAATCAAAGCCGATATTGCAGGGATGTCAGCACATTCAGCCAATGACCAACTGACTCTGCAGGGCCTTGTCGAGCTGATTGTTGACGAGAAAAAACGCCGAACTCATCACTGAGCCGCAAATGGGATCGATGTAGAAAAGATAGGGAGGCGAGCTAGGCGTTTGACCGAACGGTCGGAGGAAACGGAGCGGGCTATCGGGCGATAGCGCCGCTTTTCAGCGCGTCTGGCGAAGAGCGCTTAGCGCCGTGGACGACGACGCTCATCATCATTGCTGCGCACGGGAATGGGTTGCAGCTTTGGCTTTTCGATCAACCCGAGCGCGACGCCTACATCGTGAAGCCATTCTTGCAATTTGCTGTTCATATAACGCCCCCTTCAGGGAAATACTCGGCAGCCAATGTCCGAACTGCTTAGAGCAGATCATAGTGCTAAGGCGCACTTTACGCCTGCTACCGAGTGTCGCGGCAGGAATTTTTTGCCCTACATGACGTTATGACACTGCTAATCGCCCATTCGAAGACTTCACGCGACAAACGGCAAGGCGGTCAACCGGCGCCCACAGCCGTGAAAGCCGCACATTCATGGGCCTGGCGGCGTCTGGCGAACAGATAGAACAGCCCGCCGCCAAGGAAACATCCTGTAAACCATGCGAAGTTGGCCATCGGCTGCAACGCCGGGACGAAGGTGATCGCAATGCCCGCCACCGTTGCCAGGATCAATGCCTTGACCGCCGTGTAGTTCACACCGCCGGTGTACCAATAGCGCCCGGTCGGCCCATCGTTGAACAGCGCATCGACGTCGATCTGCTGCTTCTTTATGACGTAATAGTCCACCAGCAGGATGCCGAACAACGGCCCGATGAACGCCGCCAGCACGTCCAGCGTGTAATGGATGACGGCGGGGTTGTTGAACAGGTTCCAGGGCGTAATGAAGACCGACGCCACTGCCGCGATCATCCCGCCTGCACGCCAGCTGATCTTGCTGGGGGCGACGTTGGCGAAGTCGAAGGCCGGTGACACGAAGTTGGCGACGATGTTGATGCCGATTGTGGCGGTCACGAAGGCAAACGCTCCGAGCAGTACTGCAACGTCGTTGTCGATGCGGGCCACGGTGGCGATCGGGTCATGGAGCATCTCGCCGAACACCGGCAGCGTTCCCGAAACAATGACGACGGTGACCAGCGAGAACGCCAGAAAGTTGATCGGCAGGCCCCAGAAATTGCCGCGACGCACCTCAGACATGCTCCGGCAGTAGCGACTGAAATCGCCAAAATTGAGCGTAGGACCCGAGAAGTAGGACACCACCAGGGCCGTGGCCATGATCACTTGGGAGAACGCTTCCCAGCCGGTCAGGGATTTCTCGGAGAGGGTGAAGCTGATGTTGGCCCAGCCCGCTTTCCAGACAATCCAGCCCGCCAGAATGAACATCACGGCATAGACCACGGGCCCGGCCCAATCGATGAACCGGCGGATCGAATCCATGCCGGTCCAGAACACCGCAGCCTGTACCACCCAAAGCACCAGGAAGCCCATCCACCCGAGGTAGGACAAGCCGGCAAAGTGCGGTTCTGCGTAGACCGATATGTGTGGGAAAAAGCGCAGCACTACAATGATCAGCGCGCTTGAAGCCAGGTACGTCTGCACTCCGTACCACGCCACGGCGATCAGGCCACGAATCACCGCCGGAATATTCGCACCGAACACACCGAAGGCCAGACGGCAGATTACCGGATACGGCACGGCCGCCTGCTGACTCGGCCTGGCCAGCAGGTTCGCAATCACCTGAATGATGCAGATGCCCACTAGCAGCGCGATCAGCACCTGCCAGCTCGCCAGCCCGAGGGCGAACAGACTGGCAGCGAAGACGTAGCCGCCCACGCTGTGCACATCACTCATCCAGAACGCAAAAATGTTGTACCAGGTCCACTTCTGCGGCACGGGACCCAGGTCCTCGTTGTACAGGCGGGGGCTGTAGCCCTTGGGCAATGGCTCGGTCATCGCATTTCTCCCTTAAAGGACGAACCGGCTCCCGACATCACACGTGCGCACACTGCGTACGGGAGCGAGTGTGGGTTGTATACGAAGCGAGAGGCAGAATGCGTGCCATTGCGGACCAAAACCGCTGGCAAGGCGCCAAAACAGCGGGTTTCCAGCAACCGAAGACACCGAAATTTTAGATTTCAAAACGGGGGATTGCAGACGCCGCGCCTGCCCGCAGTGCACCGTGACCAATGTCGGTGCGTTTTCATGGGGCAGGAGACGGGCAAAGGGAGAGGCAAAATGTGTATACGATCACCGCGAGCTTTGTTCCAACTTATCAGCCCGCGTGCTGCCGCATCCTCGTAAGAAACAGTCCCGATTCACTCGGGCAACTGCGCCAGTCCATCCGGGTCAGTCATCGCCCGCTCCAGCAGATCCGCCGGCAGACTCTTGCTGGCCCGCGCGCCGAGCAGCTTGAGCTGTTCGCTGCGGCTGACCAGATTGCCGCGCCCCTCGACGAGCTTGTTACGCGCGGCGCCGTAAGCTTTGTCCAGCTGCTGAAGACGGTTGCCGACTTCGTCCAGGTCTTGGATGAACAGTACGAATTTGTCGTAGAGCCACCCTGCCCGCTCGGCGATCTCCCGGGCATTCTGGCTCTGCCGCTCCTGCTTCCACAGACTGTCGATGACCCGCAGCGTCGCCAGCAGCGTGGTCGGGCTGACGATCACGATGTTGCGATCGAAGGCCTCCTGGAACATGTTGGGCTCGGCCTGCAACGCCGCAGAGAACGCCGCTTCGATCGGCACGAACAGCAAAACGAAATCGAGACTGTGCAGCCCTTCAAGGCGTTTGTAGTCTTTGCCGGACAAGCCTTTGACGTGATTGCGCAGGGACAGCACGTGCTGCTTCAGCGCCGCCTGGGAAATCACCTCATCGTCGGCCGACACGTACTGCTGATAGGCCGTCAGACTGACCTTGGCGTCGACAACGACCTGCTTGTCGCCAGGCAGCATGATCAACACGTCAGGCTGGAAGCGCTCGCCGTCGGGCCCCTTCAGGCTGACCTGGGTCTGGTACTCGCGGCCCTTTTCAAGACCGGCATGTTCGAGCACCCGCTCCAGAATCAGTTCGCCCCAGTTGCCTTGGGTCTTCTGGCCCTTCAACGCACGGGTCAAGTTGTTCGCTTCGTCGCTCAGGCGCAGGTTGAGCTGCTGCAAGCGCTCCAGCTCCTTGCTCAGAGAGAAACGTTCGCGGGCTTCGTTCTGGTAACTTTCTTCGACGCGCTTTTCAAACGACTGGATGCGTTCCTTGAGCGGATTGAGCAACTGCCCCAGCTGCTGCTGACTGGTCTCGGCGAAGCGCTGTTCGCGCTCATCGAAGATCTTGCCGGCCAGTTCTGCGAACTGCGCACGCAGCTCGTCGCGGGAGCCCTGCAGATCGGTGAGGCGCTGCTGGTGACTGTCCTGTTGTTCGCGCAGCTCGGCGCCAAGGGATGCGCACTGGGCGTCGAGTCGGCGCAGCTCGGCCTCTCTGGCGGTCCGTTCGCGGCCCCAGTCTTCCTGGGCCTCGCGCGCGCCTTCATGCTGCTGGCGCAGCAGCTCCACTTCCCGGCGCAGTGCTGCGAGGTCCGCCTGCTTCACCGCATTAGCCTGGGCGAGATCGCTGATCTCGTCGCGGCTGGCATCCAGCTGAGCATTGAGCCCATCCTGCGCCATCTGAGCGTTACTCAAACGCTCGTCGAGCAACGCGGCGTCCGCCTCCCGTTGCGCCAGACGCCGCTGCAACTGCCACGCCAGCCCCAGCAAAGGCACCGCCGCCACCGCCAATCCCAGCAACAGGCTGGTTAACTCAAATACCATAAAATCCAGACTCCGACATTCAGGCAGACAGCATTATGCGCAGAAGCGAGCTCGACGTCCGATCCGGATAAATCAGTGCCAGGCCAAGACAAAAATACGAGCGAATGCTTCAGAAGCAGCGTGGTAGAGCCAGCGCTTGGGACAATCCACAGAACCTGTGGATAACTCAGTGGACAACACCCCTTAAGCTCTCGCAAACGCACGTAGAATGGGGCCTGCGTTCAAACTGACGATTTTTTCACCAGCGTAAAAAAACGATGGTTTTCATTGACTTAATAATTCGTTGCATTAAATCAAGCGGTTAGCGGACGACGTGACAGTGACATGACAGATACCTTTCGCAATGTGCACAAGTAAATTTCGTCTGCACCTAAGCCGGTTTCCATAGTCATGGCATTCGCTCAAAATTCGCGGAAATAAGGCACGGGGCCACCCTTCCCGCTCCATATGCTGTAGTCTTTTTGCCCCGCGTTATGCCGCTTAGCTAACCTATTGCAAGTCAGCGCTTGCGTTGTTCCTGTAACTCCATTAGCATCGCCGTCGTTAGTACCAAGCTGAAAGTCAATTCTGATCGAACAAATCCCCAAATCCAGCTTCGCCAACTGAGCGACCGGATTGAAAACAGGGATCGATCACCTCGATGGTTTCCAGACATGAACTCACGCGACCTGCCGTCGAAACGGAGGGGTGTGAAGATCATTCATGCTCTTATCAACCAGCCTGCAAATTGATCAGGATCTTCACCTCGAGCATCGAACCTTAGCTCGCGTTGTGTTGCCTGCCCTCCTAAGTACCTACCAGTCAGCCCCGCGCCACATTTAAATGCGCTCAACTGGCTGCTTTTTGTTCCAGACAGGTTCTGCGCCCTGCCACTGACTCGCATTCGAGCATCGGTCCGCGTTTACTGGAACGTTTTTATTTTGCACGCCTCTTATTGCGTGTCGATTCAGGAAACACCCATAACATGACTACTCATATCCAGACTCAAAACGCTATTCGTACACTGACCAACGCTTTTGCCCCGATGAACTGCCTGATCATGGCAACCCGCAAAGGCTGCTTCAGCTTCACCATCGTCAACGAGCACGGCATCGCCCGCCACAGCGAGCGCTTGTACCCGGATCAATACTCCACCGATGCTCCGCTGCAGGCTGTCATCGACCGTACGCGTCAGGCCCTGGTTGCTTGATACCGTTGCCTGATACCGTCCGTCGGTAAATATCGCTGCATCGACAAGGCCTCACCCGATAACGGTGGGGCTTTTTTGTATCTGTTTTACTTACAGAAAAAGCGACAGATGCAGTAATGAATACCAGTCACGCCGTACATGCCGACCGGGAAGTAACCGTAAAACAGGCCTTTACACCGTAAATATCACACTACACTTCAAGTCAGCGGCGCAGGTCGCTGCCGGTGGGCCCACTCCATCACTGCTGCCAAGCGCCAGGGCCCGCCGACTCATCAACTCCCCGAGGGTGTTATGGGAATCGCCGCCAGTGAACTGTGTCGCTACGTCATCCGCCCGACGCTTCTCTATCTCGGCCGAGCCAATCAGGCCGCCGAATCCTTGCTGCTGGGGGTCGCCGCCAGCCAGTCCGCGCTAGGCGCCGAGCTGGATAACCCGCGCGGCCATGGGCTATACAGCATTGCGGACACTCAGCACCGCCAGCTCTGGGACGAATACCTCGCCCGCGATCCGGACCTTGCCAGCCTCGTTCGGGGGCTGGCGAGCCAGCACGCGTTCCTCACTGGCCCCGATCTGGAACTGACGGTCAACCTGCGTTATTCGACCGCCATCGCGTGGTTGATGGTCGAGGCGAGCCATATTTCGCTGCCTGATGCAGATGATTCGTTGGCCATGGCGCAAATGTGGCGCGAGATATTTCAGCCCGGCGGCCAACTGCAGGATTTCACCTCGGCCTGGCAAACATGGGTCAGCCCCTTGTTTCAGCCCTCGCCGGCCATTTCGTGACCGATTGGTATTGACTGAAAAAGCCGCGAACTTTCAGGATTGTCCTACAAGAACCGCTCTAAATCGGCTGATCCAGGCTATAGCGCGCTGGCAGAAATATTGGTAATTTCCGCGCGGTGATCAACAGGAGTTCTAACAATGAAAAAAACAATGATCAAATCCAGCCTCAGTCTCGCCATCACTCTTGCCTCTACTCAGATTTTCGCCTCCGGCTTTGCCCTGAACGAACAAAGCATCAGCGGCATGGGGACCGGTTTTGCGGGCCGTACCTCGTCCGTCGATGACGCCAGCATCGTGTACGGCAACCCGGCCGGCATGTCGCGCCTCAAGCGCGCGCAGGCGACCGTGGGGGTCGCCGCAATCGATGCCTCGACCGACATCACCGACACCAGCGGCCGCAGCACCGGTTCCAACAAAGGCGACATGGTTCCTTTCATCGCCGTGCCGATGGGCTTCTACGTGAACCCGGTCGACGAGCACTGGGCGTTCGGCTTCGGTGTCTACGCGCCATTCGGCCTGGTCACCGACTATGAAGACAACTTCCAGGGCCGCAACTTCGGCAGCAAGAGCATCGTCAAGGTCGTAACCTTCCAGCCGACCGTCAGCTACGCATTCAACGACAAGGTGTCGATCGGCTTCGGTCCGACCATCAACCGTATTTCCGGTGCGCTGGAATCGGCACTCAATGTCAGCCCGCTGCTGGGTGCCCGCACCGGCGACGGCCGCGTGCAGGTCAAGGGTGATGACGTCGGTTACGGTTTCAACGCCGGTATCCTGGTGCAAGCCACCGATACCACCAGCGTCGGCCTGACTTACCACTCCAAAGTGACCTACAACCTCGAAGGCCACACTGAAGTGACTCCGGGCGCAGGCGTGCCTGCCCAAGTACTGGGCGCGGGTCGATACGACGCCAAGCTGAACATCGACACGCCTGAAACCGTGGACTTCTCGGTCACGCAGAAGATGAACGATGCCTGGAAACTTTACGCGGGGGCCACCTGGACACGCTGGAGCCGTCTGGAAGACATCACCGTGAAGAACTCGGGCGTCACTCGCGCGGGTGGCGTTGCTGCGCCAAGCCTGGTCGGTACCATCACCGAAGAGCAGAACTGGCACGACACCTGGGCCTACGCCGTGGGTACGTCGTATCAGTTGAACAAGCAGTGGGTGTTGCGTACCGGTCTGTCGTTCGACCAGTCGCCGACCAACAACGAGAACCGCTCGCCGCGTATCCCGACAGGCGATCGCACGATCTTCAGTCTGGGCGCCGGTTACAGCCCGACCGACGACATCACCATCGATGTGGCCTACTCCTACCTGCAGGAAGAGAAGGTCAAGGTTGCCGACTCGAACGCTCTGGGTCAAAGCTACAACGCCAAGTACGACAACAGCGCCAACGGTTTCGGCGTGGGCATGACCTACCGCTTCTGATGCAGTGGGCGGGACAGGCAGATCGCCTGTTCGCCAGACCAAAAACCCCGCAACCAGTGATGGCTGCGGGGTTTTTCGTTGTGGCCGGTCTGCTCTGCCTCAGCGCGCCTTCACGGCTTCGAAGCGATAGCCTTCTCAATGGCTGAAATCAATTCGGGATCGTCCGGCGCGGTGTTGCTGGAAAAGCTGGCAACCACGTTGCCTTTGCGGTCGACCACGTATTTATAGAAGTTCCAGCGCGGCGGATTGCTTTGCTCGGCGAGGACCTTGAACAGGTTGATGGCATCGGCGCCACGCACCGGCTGGGGTTCGGTCATGGTGAACGTGACGCCGTAGTTCACGTAGCAGACCTTGGCGGTCTCGGCAGCGTCTTTGGATTCCTGCAGAAAGTCGTCCGAGGGCACCCCAAGGACTTCAAGCCCCTCACCCTTGAAGCGCTGATTGAGCGCTTCCAGCCCTTTGAACTGCGGCGCAAAGCCACAGAAGCTCGCGGTGTTGACCACCAGCATGGGCTTTCCGGCGAACTGTTTGCACAGGTCGATATCCTGTTTCGCCCGCAGCTTGGGCAGGTCGCCCTGCAGCAGTGGCGGGCAATCGGCGGCCGCCGCGGCGCCACTGAGGGCCAGCAACAACAGAGGCGCGTGAATCCAGCGTAGGGCCATGGCGACGTCCATTCATGAGCGGGCAGGAAAGGTGGGGCTGCCGCTACGCTACTCCGCCGCGCGATGAATGCCTAGCGCCAACCAAACGGGCTATCAGCTGGCTTTGTCGGTGGCCGTGAACGCCCGCTGGATCGCCTGGGGCGGTTCGCCGAAGTTGCGCAGAAATGCCTGGCGCATCCTTTCCCGATCGCCGAAACCGGTCTCCCGGGCGACTACTTCAATGGGGTGCCGACTGGTTTCCATCATCGCCCGTGCCACTTCCACCCGCAGGCATTCGATGGCTTTCGCCGGGGTCTGGCCGGTCTCCTCGCGGAACACCCGACTGAACTGGCGAGGACTCAAGCGGGCGATGGCGGCAAGTGCATCAATGGAGAGATCGCTTTTAAGGTTCTCGCGGGCATAGGCCAGCGCCAGCTGCACGCGGTCGGACTTGGGGTCCAGTTCCAGCAGCGTCGACAACTGGGAATGCTCGCTGCCGCGACGTTGATAGATCACCAGCTTGCGCGCGACCTGCCGGGCAATGTCGGCGCCGAGGTCGTTCTCGACCATCGCCAGTGCGAGATCAAGGCCGGCGCTCATGCCCGCCCCGGTCCAGATCTGGCCGTCCACGGTAAACAGTTTGTCGTCCTCGACGCGAACGTTGGGGTAGCGCTTGCGAAACTCGGGGGCGTGAATCCAGTGCATGGTGGCGCGCTTGCCGTCGAGCAGGCCGGCCTCGGCCAGCACAAACCCGCCCGTGCACAGCGACGCCACCCGCCGCGATTGAGCCGACGCAGTGCGCACGAACTCAAGCAGGCTGGGAGTCGGCAATTGCAGGTCCATATAACCGCTGACGATGATGGTGTCGTAACCTTCGGCCTGCAATGGCGTGGTATTGACCGAAAAGCCTTCGGACGACATCACCGCCCCGCCGCTTTCCGACACCAGATGAAAGGAGTACGCCGCCTCGCCCTGCATTAGGTTGGCGCAGGTCAGCACGGACCCGACCGACAGGCTAAGGGACTGGAATTGCGGGTACACCACCAGCGCAACGCTATGCATGACACCTCTCAGAATGATCAGCCGACCGCAGATCCTGTGGGAGCGACCGGGGTGGCGCTCCCACAAATCAATCGCACATCAGCGCCAACGTCACCAGCACCAGGGTTTCCAGCAGTTCGAGCATCGCGCCAGCGGTGTCGCCGGTGGTGCCGCCCAGCCGTTGCATCATCACCCGACGCAGCCAGAAGAAGCCACACGCTGTCACCACCAGCACCCACGCCGCCGCGCCGCCACCGATGAGCACGCAGACCACCGCCACCGCCGCCAGCACCCGCACGCCCGTCTTGCGCGGCAGGTGATCGGCCAGCGCCTGGCCCAGCCCGCCGGCGCGCACATACGGCGTGTTCAGAAACAGCGCCAGCATCGCCGCGCGGCCAATCACCGGGGCCAGCAGCAGGCCAACATCCGTGTGCGCGTCAATCAACGCCAACAGCGCGGTGAATTTCAACAACAACACCACCACCAGCGTGACCACCGCAATCGGGCCGCTGCGCGGATCCTTCATGATGAGCAGCGTGCGTTCGCGGTCGCCGAAACCACCGAGCCAGGCGTCGGCGCTGTCGGCCAGGCCATCCAGGTGCAGCCCACCGCTGAGCATTACCCATCCCGCCAGCAGCAAAGCGGCATGCAACAGCATCGGCGCGCCGTCGAGCAGGTGATTCAACACCATTAAAAGAACGCCGAACAACAACCCCACCAGCGGGTAAAACAGCAGCGAGCGCCCCGACTCCTGGGGCGTCGGCATGCCCGGCAGGCGAATCGGCAGGCTGCTGAGGAACTGCAAGGCGATCCAGAACGGCAGCATTTAAACCTCCGTCAACTCACCGTCGGCCTGAACGGCGAGACCGAACATACCACCGTGGGCCACGGTGACCTGCAGCAATTGTTCGCGGGGCAGACCGCGGGCGCGGGCCAGCAGCAAACGCATCACCCCGCCATGGCTGATCAGCAGAATGCGCTGTCCGTCATACGCCCGCTGCAACCGCTCAACAGCGGTCAGCACGCGGGTGGCAAATAACTGAACCGGCTCGCCATTGGGCGGCGTAAATCCGTACGGATCTTCCCAGAAACGTCCCAACGCGGCAGCATCGGTTTCCATCAATTGCGCAGGGCTCTGGCCTTCCCAGTCACCGAAATGCAATTCCTGAAGACCGGCTTCCAATTCCACGGGCAAGCCCAGCCGCCCGGCCAGCTCGTCGGCGAAACGGGCGCAGCGTTGCAGTGGCGAGCTGACGATCCGGTCCCAAGGCCCACGATCAGCCACCGCCGCACGCATCTGCTGCCAGCCGATGTCGGTCAGCGCGTCGTCGATGCTGCCGCGCAGGCCGCCGCCGAATTCGGTTTCACCGTGGCGCAGCAAATCCAGACGCAGCGTCATGCCGGGCGATCTGCCACGGCGGCTTCGGCGAAGGTCGCCATGCCTTTATGCAGCTCGCAGGCCAGACGCAACAATGGCACCGCCAGCGCCGCGCCACTGCCTTCGCCAAGACGCAATTCCAGGTCCAGCAACGGCTCGGCCTGCAGCGCGTCCAGCACCAGGCGATGGCCCGGCTCGGCACCGCGATGTCCGAAGAACAACCACTCCCGGCACGACGGATTAATGCGCACCGCCACCAGCGCCGCCACGGAACAGATAAAACCATCGACCAGCACCGCGATGCCCTCCTGCGCGCAGGCCAGGTAGGCGCCGACCAGCGCCGCGACTTCAAAACCACCAAGGGCGCGCAGACTGGACAGCGCGTCACCGACAGAAGCGGCATGCAGCCGCAGGGCACGTTCGATCACTTGCGCCTTGTGGCTCACGCCTTCGGCATCCAGGCCGGTGCCGGGGCCGGCCAGCGAGGCGGCGGCGCAATCGAGCAACGCGCACGCCAGCGCACTGGCGACGGTGGTGTTGCCGATGCCCATTTCGCCGCCGATAAACAACTCGGCGCCTGCGGCCTTGGCGCGCAGCACGCTGTCGCGACCGCCATCGAGCGCAGCGTGAAGTTGCGCCTCAGTCATCGCCGGGCCCTGGGCAAAATTCGCGGTGCCCGGGCCGAGGTTGAGGTGCCGCACGCCCGGCAAGTCCAATGGGGCAACGGTGCCCAGATCGACTACGTCCAGCTGCGCCGACAGCTGCCGCGCCAACACGCTGATGGCCGCGCCGCCCATGATGAAGTTGTGCAGCATCTGCCCGGTGACTTCCTGGGGGTAGGCCGAAACCCCTTCAGCGACCACGCCGTGATCGCCGGCAAAAATCGCGATCCAGACCTCATCGACCTCCGGTTTCAGGCGACCCTGCAGGCCGGCAAGTTGCACCGCCACCTCTTCCAGCCGCCCCAAAGAACCGGTCGGTTTGGTCAGTTGCTGCTGACGGGCCAACGCTTCTTCGCGGCTGGCGTGATCGACTTCTCGGGCAGGCGCGAGCCACCAGGCGTTACTCATAGTGCGGGTCCTTTCAGGATCATGGGCAGTCCGGCGACAGTGAACACAACGCGCTGGCAACGTTCGGCCAGCGCCTGATGCAGCCAGCCGGCTTCATCGACATAACGACGGGTCAGCTCACCGAGGGGCACGACGCCCAGCCCGGTTTCGTTGCTGACAAAAATGATTTCGCCCGGCAGTTCCGCCAGACCATCGAGCAAGGCTTCGCGCTCGTGAACCAGCCGCTGCGGATCGTCCAGCATCAGCAGATTGGTCAGCCACAGGGTCAGGCAATCCACCAACAGGCAGCGCCCCTCCCCGGCGTTTTCCCGCAGAACGCGCGCCAGTTCGACAGGTTCTTCGACCAGCCCCCACTCCGCCGGACGACGCTCGCGGTGCACGGCGACGCGCTGGTTCATTTCGCCGTCCAGAGGCTGGCTGGTGGCGATGTAGATGACGTCGAGGCCGCTGTCGCTGGCGAGCTTTTCAGCCAGCCGACTTTTGCCGGATCGTGCGCCGCCGAGGATCAATTGCAGCATCAGGGTTGCTCCAGGCCGCAGAGTTCACGCAGTAATTTGCCGTCCAGGTGGGTTTCCACCAGATCGGCCAGGCGCTCGATGTCGCGCTCGCGCAGGGCGTGGTAATCCACCGATTGCACATTCTGCAGCCCGGCCCATCGCAGCAACGCGCTGCTCGACGCAGGATTCTCGAACAGCCCGTGCAGGTACGTGCCGAGCACTTGGCCGTCAGGACTGCACGCGCCATCGCAACGACCGTCGGCCAGCTGGACCAACGGACGCTCCAGCGCCGCGCCGGTGGTCACGCCCGCATGAATCTCGTAGCCGCTGACGTCGGCGTCTTCGAGGCTCAAACGACCGCTGACATTGCGCAGCTGTTTCTCTTCTTCCAGCACCGTGCTCAGGGCCAACAGCCCCAGGCCCGGGCTTGAACCCGCCGCGCCTTCCAGTCCGTGCGGGTCGTGCAACTCTTCGCCCAGCATTTGCAGGCCACCGCAGATGCCCAGCACTTTGCCGCCGTATCGCAGGTGGCGGCGGATAGCGGTGTCCCAGCCATTGGCGCGCAGATAAGCGAGATCGCTGCGCACACTCTTCGAGCCGGGCAGGATTATCAGGTCAGCGCCGGGAATCGCCTGCCCAGGGCCGACGAACTGCAGATTGACCTGGGGGTGCAGGCGCAGCGGGTCGAAGTCGGTGTGATTACTGATGCGCGGCAGGACCGGCACGATGACATTGAGCACCTGCTCGGCCTTGTCGGTCTGGCGCTGATCAAGACCGTCTTCAGCCTCCAGATGCAGGTCCATCACGTAGGGCAGCACGCCCACCACCGGTTTGCCGGTGCGCTGTTCGAGCCAGTCGAGGCCGGGCTGAAGCAGCGCGATGTCGCCGCGAAAACGATTGATGATGAAACCTCTGACCCGCGCCTGTTCGCTGGGCGACAGCAATTCCAGCGTGCCGACCAGATGGGCAAACACCCCGCCGCGATTGATGTCCGCCACCAGCAGCACCGGGCAATCCACCGCTTCGGCAAAGCCCATGTTGGCGATGTCGCCGGCGCGCAGGTTGATCTCGGCCGGCGACCCGGCGCCTTCGACCATGACCACCGGCCAGCCTTCGCTGAGGCGGCGATGGGAAGCGAGTACGGCCTGCATCGCGATGGCTTTGTAGTCGTGGTAGGCGACGGCGTTCATGGTGGTGACGGCGCGCCCGTGAATGATCACTTGCGCGCCCGTGTCGCTGTTGGGTTTGAGCAGCACCGGGTTCATGTCGGTATGGGGTTCGAGGCCGCAGGCCTGGGCTTGCACGGCCTGGGCGCGGCCGATCTCGCCGCCGTCCGCGGTCACTGCACTGTTGAGCGCCATGTTCTGCGGTTTGAACGGCACGGTGCGCACGCCCTGTCGGGTCAGCCAGCGGCACAGCGCCGTCACCAGCGTGCTTTTGCCGGCGTCGGACGTGGTGCCCTGCACCATCAGGGTTTTGCCGATGTTCATGGGCGCTCCCGGGAGAACTCACTCAGTGCCTGTTCCAGACGCTGCCAGTCGGCGTCCTCGCGGGGCAGGCCGAAACGCAGGCTGCTGTTGTTGAAGATGCGCAGAAGGATGCCCCGGTGTGCGCAGAACTCATACAGTTCTTCCGCCAGCGGCGTGATCAGCCACTGAAACAGCGCGCAGCCGCCCTTGGGCGCGAAGCCGTGGCGGCTGAGCACATCAACCAGACGCTGACTGGCCTGCTCGGTGCGCTGGCGCTGGCGTTGATGCCCGGCCACGTCGTTGAGACAGGCCTGACCGATGATGCGGGTTGGCCCGCTGACGGACCAAGGTCCGATCTGCCGCGCCATGACTTTGAGAAAGCGCGGCTCCGCCAGCACAAAACCCAGGCGCACACCGGCCAGCCCGAAGAACTTGCCGAACGAGCGCAATACGATGAGCCCCGAACGCTGGGTGTAAGCCGCTAGGCTCAACTCCGGCGTGTTGTCCATGAACGCTTCGTCGACCACCAGCCAACCACCACGCTGGGCCAGCCGCGTGTGCCATTCCAGCAGGCGTTCGGGCGTGAGGCTCAGGCCGGTGGGGTTGTTCGGGTTGACCACGACGAGCACGTCAAGGGTGTCGATGAACCGCTCCACTTCGTGCTCCAGCACCTCGCGCACCAGAAAACCGGTGTTGCGCCAGGCCTCGGCGTGCTCGGCGTAGGACGGCGACAGCACACCGACCTTGCCCGCCTGACGCAGACGCGGCAGCGCCTGAATCGCCGCTTGGGAACCGGCCACCGGCAACACGTCCGTGACGCCGTAATAGCGGCGGGCGGCGGCTTCCAGACCGTCATCGGTTTCCGGCAGGCGCGCCCAGGCCGCTTCCGGGATCGCCGGGATTGGCCATGACCACGGCGAGATCCCGCTGGACAGGTCCAGCCAGTCCGCCTCATCAATGCCGTATTTCAGGACTGCGCCACGCAATCGGCCGCCGTGTTCAAGCATAGAATTCTGTCCCCAGACACAAAATCAGCAACCACAGCCACACGCCGCGCTGCACCAGTTGCCAGCCTCGATCGATGGAGTCGGCGTCCGCCGGCACGCCTTCGCCCAGGGTCGCGCGCTCATGCAGCTCGCCGTGATAAATCGCCGGGCCACCCAGCTCGACGCCCAGCGCACCGGCGCCGGCGGCCATCACCGGGCCTGCGTTGGGGCTGTCCCACTTCGGGGCCTGGGTGCGCCAGCAGCGCAGGGCCAGTCGGGTGTTGCCCAGCAGCGCGTAGGTTAATGCCACCAAGCGTGCCGGAATGTAGTTGAGCAGGTCGTCGATTTTCGCCGCCGCCCAGCCGAAGCGTTCGAAGCGCTCGTTGCGATAGCCCCACATGGCGTCGAGGGTGTTGCTCAGGCGATAGAGCACAACGCCCGGCGCGCCCAGCACGACGAACCAGAAGATCGCCGCGAACACCGCGTCGCTGCCGTTTTCCAGCACCGATTCGGTGGCCGCACGGGCCACTTCGGTGCTGTCCAGCTCGGCGGTCTGGCGACTGACCAGATAGCCGACGCGCCGACGCGCTTCGGGCAGATCGTCGCTGCGCAGCGCCTGGGCGACCGGCTCGACGTGCTCGCCCAGACTGCGCAGACCCAACGCGCAGTACAGCGCCAGCACTTCCACCAGCCAGCCAACGAACGGCAGCCAGCTGAGCAACGTGGCGATCAGGGTCAGCGGAATCACGGCGATGAACCACGCCGTCACGCCATGGCTGCGCCAGCCCCGGCCGGCAGCATTCAGGCGCTGTTCGATGCGCTCGGCAAAACGGCCGAACGCCACCAGCGGGTGGTTCCGTTTTGGCTCGCCGAGCAACGCGTCCAGCGCGACCCCGGCGACGCTCAATAACGCCACACTCATGCAATCACTCCCCATGTGTTCTCGTAGACCAACTCTTGCAACGCGCGCGGCTGCGCCCAGCCCTCCAGCACCAGCATCGGCGCCGGGTAAAATTCCTTGACCGGGCCGAGGCACAGGATCGCCAGGGGTTTTGAACCGGTTGGCATCTTCAGCAGATCCGCCAGGGCCTGGGGATCGAACAGCGACACCCAGCCCATGCCCAGGCCCTCGGCACGGGCCGCCAGCCAGAGGTTCTGGATCGCGCAAGACAACGACGCCATGTCCATTTCCGGCAGGGTCCGGCGGCCGAAGATGTGTTTGTCGCGGTCGTCCATCAACGCAGCGACCAATACCTCGGCGCAGTCGCTGATGCCCTCGACCTTCAGCTTCATGAAATCGTCGGACCGCTCGCCCAAGGCTTCGGCGGTGCGAATGCGTTCCTCCTCCACCTGCGCCTGAATCTGCGTGCGCAAGGCCGGATCGGTGATGCGCAGGAAACGCCACGGCTGCATCAAACCGACGCTCGGCGCGTGGTGGGCGGCTTCGAGCAGACGGGCCAGCAACTCCGGCGCGACGGTGCCCCCGCAGAAGTGACGCATGTCGCGACGCTCGGCGATGGCGCGGTAAACGGCGGCGCGTTCGGGGTCAGTGAAGGTGTGTTCAGTCATGGCTCGCCTGTCCCGCGCGTGAAACACAGCAATCACCTGCGATGCGCCCCATGTAGGAGTGAGCTTGCTCGCGAAAGCGGTTTTTCAGAAAAGGAGTGGGATCGGACGCGCCCACTTCGCGAGCAGGCTCGCTCCCACAGAATGCGGCGGTTGAATTAGATGGGCTCATGGCAAAAACAGCGCCGCCATCGCCTGGGGATTCGAGGGAAAGTAAAAGTGGACATACGACGCAGTCATGCGCCCTTCGCGGTACACCGCTTCGGCGCCGCGCCCGCCATTGGGGCTGAGGCCGCGGGCGATGGGGGTCAGCTCGGTGCTGGTCAGGGAGTGGTGATAGGTGTGGCCACGCAAGATGCCTTCCGGCAGTTCGACCGATTGCAGGGCCAGGGCGGCCAGACGCTTTTGCATCACGGCTTCCCCCTTGAGCAAGCCCACCCCTTCGGCGCGCTGGCCGTCGACATCGGTCAGGGCATCGAGTAAATACAACATCCCGCCGCATTCGGCGAGCAAGGGTTTGCCGGCGGCGTGGTGCGCGCGAATCGCGGCCAGCATGCTGTGGTTTTCCGCCAGCGCCGTGTGATGCAGTTCCGGGTAACCGCCCGGCAGATACAGGCTGTCGGCGTCGGGCAGTTCGCGGTCGCGGATCGGCGAAAAGAACGACAGTTCGGCGCCCATCTCCCGTAGCAGGTCGAGGCTGGCGCCGTAGAAAAACGCGAACGCTTCGTCGTGGGCGATGGCGATTTTCACGCCGGCCAGCAGCGGTTCGGCCGGCACGAATTCCGGCGCGGTAAAGGTCACGGACGGTGGCAACGTGGCGTCGCAGGTGCTGGCCAGCGCGGTGGCCGCGGCGTCAAGGCGCATGTCCAGGTCATTCAATTCGCTGGCCTGCACCAGGCCGAGGTGCCGGCTGGGCAGCTCAATGCCGGTTTCACGGGACAGCGCGCCGTACCAGCGCAGGCCTTCGGTCAGGCTGCCTTCGAGCAACTGCGCATGGCGCACCGTGCCGACGCGATTGGCCAGCACGCCGGCAAATGGCAGGTCCGGCTGATAGCGCGCCAATCCCAACGCCAGTGCGCCGAAGGTCTGGGCCATGGCCGTGCCGTCAATAACCCCGAGGACCGGAACGCCGAAGCGCCGGGCCAGGTCTGCGCTGGAGGGCGTACCGTCGAACAAGCCCATGACGCCTTCGATGAGGATCAGGTCGGCGTCGGCGGCGGCTTCCCACAACAGGCGCCGACTTTCGGCCTCGCCGATCATCCACATGTCCAGTTGGTACACCGGATGGCCGCTGGCGCGTTCGAGAATCATCGGGTCGAGAAAGTCCGGCCCGCATTTGAACACGCGCACCTTGCGCCCCTGATTGCGATGCAGACGGGCCAGTGCGGCGGTGACGGTGGTTTTGCCCTGACCGGACGCAGGCGCGGCGATCAATACTGCCGGGCAGTGCCGGGGCTGGCGCTCACTCACAGTTCGATGCCTTTCTGCGCCTTGATGCCGGCTTGAAAGGCATGCTTGACCACGCCGATATCGGAAACGGTGTCGGAGAGGTCGATCAGTTCCTGTTTCGCCCCGCGACCGGTGACGATCACGTGCTGCATCGGCGGGCGTGCCTGCAAATCGCTCAGCACCTGCTCCAGGTCCAGATAGCCGTGCTTGAGGGCAATGTTCAGCTCATCAAGCACGACCATGCCGATAGAGGCCTCCTTGAGCATTTCCCGGGTCACGGCCCAGGCGGCTTCGGCCGCGGCAATGTCACGCTGGCGGTCCTGGGTTTCCCAGGTGAAGCCCTCGCCCATCACGTGGTAACGCACTTGTTCGGGAAAGCGGCGGAAGAACAGCTCTTCGCCGGTGCTGTGGCGGCCTTTGATGAACTGCACGACGCCGCACTGCATGCCGTGGCCCATGGCGCGGGCAAGCATGCCGAACGCCGAGCTGCTTTTGCCTTTGCCGTTGCCGGTCAGGACCAGCAGCAATCCGCATTCATTTGGCGCGCTGGAAATGCGCTCGTCCATCACCGCCTTTTTGCGCAGCATGCGCGCCAGGTGGCGTTCGTCACGTTCGGGGGATTCGCTCATCTCAGCTCTCCGCTTGAGGGCAGGTGTGGCAAACGGAGGGCACAGGCAAAGACTGTCAGCAGGCACCGGACATGGCCCGGCCTGCAGCAGAGCATCGCCCTCCGTGATGCTGTTCGATGGATCAGGCCGGTCTCCGGACTCATGAGTTGCCACAACCGTGGCAGGCCAGGCGCCTTCCCATGTTCAGCGAACACAGTGGCATTGTGCGTGGCCTTGACTCATTTACCGTTGCGGAGGCAGCGCCGGAATTGATCGCACGAGCAATCGCACCGGCTTCCCTGTTTCACCCTGTGGACCAACAAGGTCCCGGGCACCTGAAACATGGCGCGAAGGTTAGAGGGTTGACTGGGGAGCGTCAATCGAACCGTGGGCAGAGCGCCCACGGGTTTACGGGATTTCACCCTGGAATGCACAGGTGTTCCTGCAGCAGCCCATGAACACGTTGCCTCAAAAACGACTATTGCCTGGCAAGATTCGATGGCTGGATAACGCGCTTGGCATTCAGCCAGGCCTTTTGCCAATAAGGCTTGTCCAGGCTGTCGAGTTTGACCGTGCCGCCGGTGGCCGGCGCGTGAACGAATCGCCCTTCCCCGACGTAGATGCCGGCATGGCTGACGTGGGAGCCGCCGCCCGTCGCGAAGAACACCAGGTCACCGGTCTGCAACTGGCTGCGGTCGATGTCCGGGCCGCGCAGCGTGATCATTTCCCGCGTCGATCGCGGCAAAGTGATACCGGCGGCGTCGTGGTAGACATAGCCGATCAGGCCACTGCAATCGAAACCCGAATCAGGCGTGTTGCCGCCCCAGCGATAGGGCGTGCCAACGAGGCCGATCGCGCGCAACAGGACGTCGTCGGCGAGCGGTGAAGAAAACTGGGGAGGAGCGGAGACCACTGGCCGGTAGACGACCTTGCGTGGAGCAGGCGGTGGAGTGCTGGAACATGCGGCCAGCAGCACAGCCAGAGAGGCGACGATCAGGCGAACCGTTAACGACATAAACACGACAACCTGTGCGGGATGCAGCTTACTTTGCCGAGGGCCGGGGTCGCGCGCAAGAGGGGTTAGCCCTTTGCGCGCCCGGAATTAACGGGTTTGGCGCTTGATTGTAGTCGAGCTCATCGCGGTAGTGGTTGCAGGTACCGTTGAAGGTGCCATCGCCAGCGCGCGTTTGGCTTCGATGAACGTCTTGGCCCAGTAGGCATCGTCGAGGCTGTCGACGCGGACACCACCGCTGCGGCGGCTGCTGGAGTGGATGAATTGATCATCGCCCAGGTAGATGCCCGCATGGCTGACACGACCACGGCCGGCAGTGCTGAAGAACAGCAGGTCGCCTGGCTTGAGGTCATTGCGTTTAACGAGAGGGGCATCGATGTTGATCATTTCGCGGGAGGAACGCGGCAGGCTCATGCCCGCCTCTTCGCGGAAGAGATAACCGATGAAACCGCTGCAGTCGAAACCAGAGGTGGTCGACGTGCCGCCGAACCGATAGCGAGTGCCTATCAGGGATTTGCCGCGCTCGAGGATGCTGTCAGCCAGAACCGGCAGGCGGTACGGCTTGTTATCGGCAAATTGAGCGAGCTCGTCTTCGGTGGCGACTTCGTCATCCAGTACGGAGGATGCGTAATCGGCACGCTTGCTGGCGGATTGAGCGGTGGCAGAGTCCCGGAACTGGGGGCTTTGCGACTGTTGTTGCGACGTCGGCATCTGGGCCGCACAGCCGAACAACAGCGTTACGAGTGCGAGAGGCACGAGGGGTGCGAAGCGGTTTAGCATGTGCACGACCGTGGCTGAAGTGTAAAGAAGCCGAGACTATGCCTTCAATCGTACCCATTTGCAAATTCAATCGAAACAAATGTGACTTACGATGTCGTCCATCACTTCTAAGGCTCTACACCTCAGAAACGCATCCATGTGCGCGGAATGATCGGTCGGCGAAGGGTTTATCTCGGCAGTAAAGCCTCCCGTCACCCGAGCGCGCAGCATGGGCTCATGAATGTATGGGAAGCTGGCGGTGGTTCCGATGCTGAGCACAGCGTCAAAGCCTTTTGCCATCTCTTCCTGAAGCACGTTCAGTGCCAACTCTGGCAACATCTCCTCAAACAACACCACCGATGGCCTCAAAACGCCAGTACAGCGGGCGCACAGCGGTGGCAGTGGTCGGTTGAGGCGCTCGCTCAACAGCGGATCCTCGGCGCCACAAGATTGACAGTAGAGCGGCGCCAACTGGCCATGAATTTCGATCAGGCGTTCTGGCGGACTGCCCGCAGCGCGATGATAGCCGTCGACGTTTTGCGTCAACACCCAGCATTCCGGCTTGCGCCGCTGCAATTCGGCGATGGCATAGTGCGCCGCATTGGGACGTCCGCCCAGGCAAGCGCTGCCCAATTGTGCAATGTATTTCCAGCACAGCGCCGGATCACGACGCAGCATCGGGCCGGACAACGCCATTTCGATCGGCAGGCCGTCGTCGGTCTCGCCGTTGTACAGACCACCGACACCGCGATAGGTCGGCAAACCCGAATCCGCCGAAAGGCCAGCACCGGTGATGATCAGGATGCGTGTGGCATGGCGCAGGGCCGCGGCAGTTTGCAGGACCAAAGCCTGATCGACCACGGACGCGCTTACCAACCGAGGGTTTCTTTCAGGAACGGAATGGTCAGCTTGCGCTGGGCCTGCAGTGAGGCTTGATCGAGCTGTTCAAGCAGGTCGAACAGCGCACTCATGCTGCGCTTGCCGCGGGTGAGGATGAAATGCCCCACTTCGTCGGTAAGGTGCAGCCCGCGGCGGGACGCGCGCAATTGCAGGGCGCGGAGTTTTTCTTCGTCGGACAACAGGCGCATCTGGAACACCAGCGCCATGGTCAGCCGTGATTTCAGGTCCGCCAGCTTGACCGGCAGCTCTCGGGGCGAGCATGAAGCGGCGATGAGCAAGCGTCGGCCACTGTCGCGCAGCCGGTTGAACAGGTGGAACAACGCCTCTTCCCATTCAGGCTTGCCGACCACCGCCTGAAGGTCATCGAGGCACACCAGTTCGTACTGCTCCAGATGATCGAACAGGCCGATGCCTTGATCGAGCAGTTCGGCCATCGGCAGATAAACCGCCGGCTCGCCCATCTGTTCGAATCGCAGGCAGGCAGCCTGCAACAGGTGCGTGCGCCCTACCCCGTTCTTGCCCCACAGATAGATGAGGCTTTCTGTCCAGCCGGCCTCGGCTTCGCACAGCCGCTCGACATAGCCGAGTGCAGCGGCATTGGCGCCTGGATAGTAATTGATGAAGGTGGCGTCATCACGCAGACGCACACTCAGGGGCAGCTGAACTGGTTTCATGCTGGCTGAACGGTTCGTGACGAACCGCCAAGGGGCCTCTGTGAAAAGTGCGCAAAGTCTATACCCGCAGGGCTGGCCGCACAATGCGGCAGACCGCCAGCAAAATCAAAGGCTTGCGTATGTCACTGGTATCACTGGGGAATACGGGCAAAACCCGCCGAGAAAGGAGGCGCGCGGTGAGCACCGCGCGCCGGTACGCATCCTGATTCGCGGGAATCAGAGATCCGGGTCGTCCAGACCGCCGTAGATGTCCGAATCCTTGTACAGGTCATGAACATGGCGCACCAGGACCATGATCACCGCCGCCACCGGCAGGGCCAGCAGGATGCCGGTGAAGCCGAACAGCTCGCCGCCCGCCAGGATCGCGAAGATCACCGCAACCGGGTGCAGACCGATGCGGTCACCCACCAGCAACGGGGTCAGCACCATGCCTTCCAGTGCCTGACCGACCATGAACACCGCGACGATGCCCAGCATCGGATACATGTCGCCGCCGAACTGGAAGAAACCCGCCAGAATCGCCGAGCCGATGCCGATCACGAAACCCATGTACGGCACGATGGCGGCCAGGCCGGCAATGACACCGATCAACAGCCCCAGCTCCAGCCCGACCAGCATCAGGCCGGCGGCGTAAATCACGCCCAGCGCGACCATCACCAGCAACTGGCCGCGAATGAACGCACCCAATACCTCATGGCACTCGTCCGCCAGCGCGACGATCTTCTTCTCGCGGTGACGGGGCAGCAGGCTGCGCACCTTCGCCATCATCACGTCCCAGTCACGCAACAGATAGAAGCAGACCACCGGGATCAGCACCAGGTTGGTCAGCCAGCCGATCAGCGCCAGGGTCGAGGTCGTGGCCTGGGACAAGACGATGCCGACGATGTCGCCGGTCTGGCCCATGTGCTCCGAGATCGCCGCCTTGACCTTGTCGAACTTCCAGAAGCCGTCTGCCAGCCCCAACTTGGCCTGCGCCCACGGCATGGCGGTGTGTTGCAGCCAGTCGAGGATTTGCGGTGCCAGTTCGTACAGGCGGTAAAGCTGCTTGGCCAGCATTGGCACCAGCACCAGCAGCAGGCCCATGAAAATCAGGGTGAACAACAGGAACACGGTCACCACACTCATGGTGCGGGACAGCTTCAGTTTTTCCAGCCGGTCTGCCAGCGGATCGCCCATGTACGCCAGCAGCAGCGCCACGAGGAACGGCGTCAGAATCGAGTGCAGCAGCCAGACGAACAAACAGACCAGGACAACCCCGCCCAGCCAGAACCAACGACGCGTATCAGTCATTACTGCCTCTTTCCCCAGGATGATGTGCTTCGAGCAACGTCGTTATGAACCTGTTCACCAACGGAAGTGCAATGCGCTGTCCGAAACAGCAGGCGGCTGCGGTGCTACCGGCGTGCCGTCCGCAGCAACGGGCGCGGCGTTGACCGGCGCGCTGGCGATTTCACCGGCCGGCACTTCCTGCAGTTTCGCCAGCGCCAGTTGGGAACGCAATTGATCGGGGCTGCCGCTGACGTCGAACGCGATGCGATCACCGTCGGCTGATTTCAGGCGGCCGCCGAACGGTTCGAGCAGGCGCAACAGCTGCGCGTAACGCTCAAGATTCATGCCCTGCACATCCAGCACCATGCCCGTCGAGGCACCCGGCTTGACCACGAAGCGCGGCGCCAGACGCTGGCTTACTGCCAACAGTACCGCGTCCGCCAGTTCCGCCGAGCTCGCGCCGCTGGCACTGCCCTGCTCCATCTTGTCCCCCAGCCACAGGTGCCATTTGCCCTGCCACTGGCCGCCGTTTTCCTGCGCGTGAACCGCCAGAATCGCGTCCGAACCGTAACGCTCGGAAGCCTCCTTGAGCGGGCCGACGTTGTTGCCGTCGAGGGTCTTGGCGTTGCCGATGCCCTGCTCGCCAAGGTCTGCCAGCGGCAGACGTAACGGCAGACCGCGATGCTGAGCGGCGCGGCGAAGAGGCTCGGCAGAGGCTTGGCCGTCGCCGACCAGGTTGGCGCCGTCAGTGGCGTCGTTCAGCCACCAGGCCATGATCACCGGACGGTTGGTGCCCCACAACGACAGCCCCGCCTGACGCATCACGCGTTCGGTGCTCGCCGGGTCGAAATCAACCTGCAGGGTTTCGGGCGGGCCGGCGTCGTAGCCGTACTGGCTGATGATTTGCTGAGGGTCCTTGCGCACCTCGGCGAGGCCGCCGTTCTGCACGGCCTTTGGGTCGCCGGTCAGGCGGATGACCAGGGTTTCCAGCGCGGCCTGGGTGGCGCGGGTTTTCTCGTCCGGGGTCTGGCCGCTGACGGGCTCGCGCACCTGATAGAGATTGTTCACCGTCTCGGCGAACGCCGGCAGACTCATCAATGAGAGGCAACCCACGAACAGGCAGTTTTTTAGGCGCATGAAGGAAGGTGGACGCATGAAGGATTCCCGCTGGGTAAAAAGGCAACGCTATAAATAGCTGCATGAACACGAGTGACCCGACTCTGACCGCAGACGCGCCCGAATCGCTCACTCAGGCGCCAACGTTACACCGGATCCCGCCAGCGACGAACGGGTGCGGCGGGATAAACCGGGTTATTTTTTCTTCACGACAGTCCTGCCCGTCGGCCCAAGGATGGCCGCTTGCGCCCAACCCTGATAAAATCGCGCGCCTTCGCAGACCGGCGATGACAAGGCCCCGCGTCGTTGCCACTCGGTCGTTACCCCGAATCCCCCCCTAAAGGCCTGGATCATGAGCAAGCAACCCTCCCTGAGCTACAAAGACGCCGGTGTTGACATCGACGCCGGTGAAGCGCTGGTCGAACGCATCAAGAGCGTCGCCAAGCGCACCAAGCGCCCGGAAGTGATGGGCGGCCTCGGGGGCTTCGGCGCTCTGTGCGAAATCCCGGCCGGCTACAAGCAGCCTGTTCTGGTGAGCGGCACCGACGGTGTCGGCACCAAGCTGCGCCTGGCACTGAACCTGAACAAACACGACACCATCGGCATCGACCTGGTCGCCATGTGCGTCAACGATCTGGTGGTCTGCGGCGCTGAGCCGCTGTTCTTCCTCGACTACTACGCCACCGGCAAACTGAACGTCGACACCGCGGCTCAAGTGGTGACTGGCATCGGCGCGGGCTGCGAGCTGGCGGGCTGCTCCCTTGTCGGCGGCGAAACCGCTGAAATGCCCGGCATGTACGAAGGCGAAGACTACGACCTGGCCGGCTTCTGCGTCGGCGTCGTGGAGAAAGCCGATATCATCGACGGCTCCAAGGTTGCCGCCGGTGACGCGCTGATCGCCCTGCCGTCTTCCGGTCCGCACTCCAATGGCTACTCGCTGATCCGCAAGATCATCGAAGTGGCAGGTGCCGATATCGAAAACATCCAGCTCGACGGCAAGCCGCTGACCGAACTGCTGATGGCGCCGACCCGCATTTACGTCAAGCAACTGCTCAAGCTGATCAAAGACACCGGCGCGGTAAAAGCCATGGCCCACATCACCGGCGGCGGCCTGCTGGACAACATTCCGCGCGTGCTGCCCGAAGGCGCACAGGCCATCGTCGACGTGGCGAGCTGGACCCGTCCGGCAGTCTTCGACTGGCTGCAGGAAAAAGGCAACGTGGATGAGCACGAGATGCACCGCGTGCTGAACTGCGGCGTCGGCATGGTCATCTGCGTCGCCCAGGAACACGTTGAAGTCTCGCTGAACGCCCTGCGTGAAGCCGGCGAGCAGCCTTGGGTGATCGGCCAGATCGGCACGGCTGCCGAAGGCGCTGCGCAAGTCGAGCTGAAGAACGTCAAGGCTCATTAATGCCTGACATGCCCCAACCCTGTGACGTGGTGGTGCTGCTGTCCGGCACTGGCGGTAACCTGCAGGCGATGATTGACAGCTTTCAGGACAGCGCGAGCCCTGCCCGCATCCGCGCGGTGATCTCCAACCGCGCCGATGCGTTTGGGCTCGAGCGGGCCGCCCGCGCAGGGATCGACACCCTGGTGCTCGATCACACCGGCTACGAAGGTCGCGAGGCCTTCGATGGGGCGCTGATCGAGGCCATTGATTCGTTTCAGCCGTCGCTGGTGGTGCTCGCCGGCTTCATGCGCATTCTCACGCCCGGGTTCGTCCGCCACTATCACGGGCGCCTGCTGAACATCCACCCTTCCCTGCTTCCGCTGTATAAAGGCCTGCACACCCATCAACGGGTGCTCGACGCCGGCGATGCCGAGCATGGCTGCAGCGTGCACTTTGTCACGGAGGAACTCGATGGGGGGCCTCTGGTCGTACAGGCAGTTGTTTCTGTAGAGTTGCACGACACGCCCGCCACGCTGGCACAGAGGGTTCACGCCCAGGAACACCTGATTTATCCCCTGGCCATTCGCTGGTTCGCCGAAGGACGTTTGACCCTCAACGAACATGGCGCCTCACTGGACGGCCAGCCCTTAGGGCCCAGCGGCCACTTGATCCGACCTTAGGAGATATTATGCGTCGCGCTTTGCTCTTCGCTTTCGCCCTTTTCGCACTTCCCGCAGTCAACGCGGCAGACCTTCAACCTTTCTCCGCCAGCTATACCGCTGACTGGAAACAGCTGCCCATGAGCGGTGGCAGCGCCAGCCGCAGCCTCGAGAAGAACGCCAACGGCACCTGGACCCTGAGTTTCAAGGCGTCGATGATGATCGCCAGCCTGACCGAAGTCAGCACCCTCAAGGTCGACAAGGATCAACTGCTGCCACAGACCTACCACTTCGAACGTGGCGGCCTGGGCAAGAGCAAGACGGTGGATCTGGTATTCGACTGGCCCACCAAATTCATCACCGGCTCGGACCGTGGCAACGCGGTGAAAATCCCGCTGAATGCCGGCATCCTCGACAAGTCCACCTATCAGCTCGCGCTGCAGCATGACGTGGCGGCGGGCAAAAAGAGCATGTCGTATCAGGTCGTCGACGGTGACGAAATCGACACCTATGACTTCCGCGTGCTGGGCACTGAAAAGGTCGACACCAAAGTCGGCTCGGTTGACGCCATCAAGGTCGAGCGCGTTCGTGATCCAACGCAGAACAAGCGCATCACCGTGATGTGGTTCGCCAAGGACTACGACTACCTGCTGGTTCGCCTGCAACAGGTCGAAACCGACGGCAAGGAATACAACATCATGCTGCAGGACGGCACGGTGAACGGTAAGTCGGTCAAAGGCAGCTGATGCACGCCTGACATCGAGCGTCATACGAAAAACCCCGCCTTCATGGCGGGTTTTTTTTTGGCGTCGGAAGGTGAGTCAGGCCTACATGAAAGATTCTTCATGGCCTTCAACCGGGTGTGACAAAACGCCACACACCCTTCGAATACAAGCATTTAGCGCACTGTTACGAATTCGGTAAATAACTGTTGCCAGATGTGCACATTTACTTAGCCGGCTATCAAAAACTATAAAGAAGGCCTGCGACGTCCTGCCGCAGATATCCAAGAGTCAGGAGTTTGCACTATGACCGTAACTGTTACTGAACGCGACGACGCCCATATCTCCCACGAGACCATCGCCGATGGCATCCAGATCTGGGATGTACGCCAACAAGACCAGCTGGTAGGGATGTTTCATCACGAATCGGACGCACAGCGTTACGCAGCAGAGCTTGCCGAGCAAGAAGCCAAGCTACAGGCCAGTCACTCGTAATTTCGGAATCGCAGCAAAACAAAACCCGCCTGTTGGCGGGTTTTGTTGTTTTAGCGGAGTGCGCGACAGACGCTTACCACATCAGATCATCCGGGATCTTGTACGCGGCGTACGGATCGTCGCCCTCCGGCTCCTCGGTCGGGGCGCTGAGCATGACGATACGACGCGGGTCGCGCTCCTGCACCTTGAGGGCGGCTTCGCGGGGTATCACCTCGTAGGTGCCTCCGTGGTGCACGATGGCCAGCGCGCCGCTGCTCAGCTTGCTGCGCATCAGGGCGTTGACCGACAGGCGCTTGACCTTCTTGTCGTCGACGAAGTTGTAGTAATCCTCGGTAGTCAGCTTCGGCAGGCGCGTGGCTTCGATCAACTGCTTGACCTGGGCGGCACGGGCTTTCTGCTCGATCTTTTCCTGCTGCTGACGATTCAACTCCTGGTCGCGTTTGGCTTTCTCGGCCATCGCTTCCTGGGCCGCGCGCTGGCTGGTGTCGTCCGCCACTGCTTGGCCCTTGTGCACCAGACGCTGTTCCTTCTGCTTGCTCTTGCTGGCCTGCTTCGCCTGTTTTTCATTGACCAGGCCGGCTTTCAGCAACTGGTCACGAAGGGAAATACCCGCCATCTGTCTTCTCTCTCTAAATAGTCAACTCAACCGCAGTTGGGCGTGATCTTTTCCTGGCGCTTGGCTTCGCCCCAGAGCGCATCCATCTCTTCGAGGCTGCAATCTTCGATGGGGCGCCGGGTGTCGCGCAAGGCCTGTTCGATAAATCTAAAGCGCCGCTCGAATTTGGCGTTGGCGGCGCGCAGGGCATTTTCCGGATCGACCTTGAGGTGCCGGGCCAGATTGACGGCGGCAAACAGCAGATCGCCGACTTCTTCGGTGATGGCCGCGCTGTCGTTGTCGGCCATGGCTTCGAGGACCTCGTCGAGTTCCTCGCGCACGTTATCGACCACCGGCAATGCGTCCGGCCAATCGAACCCGACCTGGGCGGCGCGCTTCTGCAACTTCGCTGCCCGCGACAATGCCGGGAGTACACCCGGCACGTCGTCGAGCAGGGAAAGCTGCTCCGGGGCACTGGCCTTTTCGGCACGCTCCTCGGCCTTGATCTGTTCCCAGCGATGCTTGACCTGCTCTTCGCTGAGGCGCGGGGTTTCCAGCGGCGCGTACAGATCGCCGGTCGGGAACACGTGGGGATGCCGGCGAATCAGTTTACGGGTGATGCCGTCGACCACGCCGTCGAACTCGAAGCGCCCTTCTTCCCGCGCCAGCTGGCAGTAATAGACCACTTGAAACAGCAGATCGCCGAGCTCACCGCGCAGGTCATCGAAGTCGCCACGCTCGATGGCGTCGGCCACTTCGTAGGCTTCTTCAAGGGTGTGCGGCACGATGCTCGCGTAATTCTGCTTCACGTCCCACGGGCAACCGAATTGCGGATCGCGCAAGCGGGCCATGAGCGTGAGCAGGTCTTGGAGGCTATACATGGGGGTCTCTCTTAGTTCGCAGCGGTAAGCGACAAGCCACAAGCTTCAAGTTATCCGCGTACGGCTTGAAGCTGATCGTTCCCACGCTCTGCGTGGGAATGCCCGCCTGGACGCTCTGCGTCCCACGAGTGACGCGGAGCGTCACGGACTGCGTTCCCACGCAGAGCGTGGGAACGATCAACCGCCGTAAAATCACGGCGTTCTATTACGCCGCGTTTCGATGATGTTCGGCAGTTGCGAGATGCGTCCCAGCAGTCGGCCCAGCGCGTCCAGGCCCGGGATCTCGATGGTCAGCGACATCAGCGCGGTGTTGTCTTCCTTGTTCGAGCGGGTGTTGACCGCCAGCACGTTGATGCGCTCGTTGAGCAGGATCTGCGAGACGTCGCGCAGCAGGCCCGACCGGTCGTAGGCGCGGATGATGATGTCCACCGGGTAGGTGAGCACCGGCACCGGGCCCCAGCTGACCTGGATGATCCGCTCGGGTTCGCGCCCGCCCAGTTGCAGCACCGAGGCGCAGTCCTGACGGTGAATGCTCACGCCGCGGCCCTGGGTGATGTAACCGACGATCGCATCGCCCGGCAGCGGCTGGCAGCAGCCGGCCATCTGCGTCATCAGGTTGCCGACGCCCTGTATCTGAATATCCCCGCGCTTGCCCGGCTTGTAACCCGTGGCCTTGCGCGGAATCAGCTCCAGTTGCTCGTTGCCGCGTTCAGGCTCGACCAGTTGCTGGGCCAGATTGACCAACTGCGCAATGCGCAGGTCGCCAGCACCGAGGGCCGCGAACATGTCTTCGGCCATCTTCATGTTGGCCTTCTCGGCCAGCTTGTCGAAGTCCACCTGAGGCAGTGCCAGACGCGCCAGTTCACGCTCCAGCAATACCTTGCCGGCGGCGACGTTCTGGTCGCGCGCCTGCAGCTTGAACCAGTGCACGATCTTCGCCCGCGCCCGAGACGTGGTGATGTAACCCAGGTTCGAGTTCAGCCAGTCGCGGCTCGGCGTACCGTGCTTGCTGGTGATGATCTCCACCTGCTCGCCGGTCTGCAGGCTGTAGTTGAGCGGGACGATGCGGCCGTTGATCTTGGCGCCACGGCAGTTGTGGCCGATCTCGGTGTGCACGCGGTAGGCGAAATCCAGCGGCGTCGCGCCCTTGGGCAGGTCGATGGCGTGACCGTCCGGGGTGAACACGTAGACGCGGTCGGGCTCGATGTCGACGCGCAGCTGTTCGGCCAGCCCGCCGATGTCGCCCAGCTCTTCATGCCACTCGAGCACCTGACGCAGCCAGGAGATTTTCTCTTCGTAGTGATTGGAGCCGGACTTGACGTCGGTGCCCTTGTACTTCCAGTGCGCGCAGACGCCCAGTTCGGCCTCTTCGTGCATGGCATGGGTGCGGATCTGCACTTCCAGCACCTTGCCTTCCGGACCGATCACCGCCGTGTGCAGCGAGCGATAGCCGTTTTCCTTGGGGTTGGCGATGTAGTCGTCGAATTCCTTGGGAATGTGCCGCCACAGGGTGTGGACGATGCCGAGGGCGGTGTAGCAATCGCGCATCTCCGGCACCAGCACGCGAACGGCGCGAACGTCGTAGATCTGGCTGAACTCCAAGCCTTTGCGCTGCATCTTTCGCCAGATCGAGTAGATGTGCTTGGCCCGGCCGCTGATGTCGGCCTTGACGCCGGTGGCCAGCAATTCGTTCGACAGCTGCGACATCACGTCGGTGATGAAGCGCTCGCGATCGAGCCGACGCTCGTGCAGCAGCTTGGCGATCTGCTTGTACTGCTCGGGCTCCAGGTAGCGGAAGGACAGGTCCTCCAGCTCCCATTTGATGTGACCGATGCCCAGGCGGTGGGCCAGCGGCGCGTAGATGTCGAAGACTTCCCGGGCCACGCGGTTGCGCTTTTCATCGTCGGTGTTCTTCACCGCGCGGATGGCGCAGGTGCGTTCAGCCAGCTTGATCAGCGCCACGCGCACGTCATCGACCATGGCCACCAGCATCTTGCGCAGGTTTTCGACCTGGGCCTGAGTGCCGAGCACCAGGGACTGGCGCGGGCTGAGACTGGCGCTGATCGCCGCCATGCGCAGCACGCCGTCGATGAGCTTGGCGACGGTGGGGCCGAAGCGCTGGTTGACGTCGGGCAGCGAGATTTTGCCTTCGCGCACGCCGCGATAAATCACGGCGGCGACGAGTGAATCCTGATCGAGCTTGAGGTCCGCCAGGATTTCAGCGATTTCCAGGCCCGTCTGAAAACTCGACGTGCCCTCCGCCCAGAGGTTCTTGGCGGCGTTGTCCTGTTGCTCGGCGTGCCGGGCAAATTCACAGGCCTCTTTGAGGGCCTGTCGGTCCACCGCGAGGTCGACGCTGACCACGTGATCCAGCCACGCGTCGAGGTTGATACTGCCGTCTGTGTTGATCGGCTGGTGGGGTCTCACCTGTACCATGTTGCTTACCTTCCCTACGGCGCGATGAAATGCGCCTTCAGTCGCCGGCCTTCTTGAGCGCGTGCGCCTTGCGGGCCATGCAAGGTCGCGTACGCGCGGGCCAGTCGGATTAAACGAGACTCCGTGTAAGGCATCGGCGTTTCCTGAGCCGCCGCCTCACTTGCTCGCTTCAAATAACGCCATCGCCTCGACATGCGCTGTCTGCGGGAACATATCGAGGATTCCGGCACGTTTTAAACGGTAGCCCTGCTTGATCAATTCAACGGTGTCGCGGGCCAGCGTAGCCGGGTTGCACGACACATAAAGGACGCGCCGAGCGCCCAGTGACTTGAGCTTGCCCACTGCTTCGAACGCACCGTCACGCGGCGGATCGAGCAGCACTGCGGCGAAACCTTCCGCCACCCAGGCCGCCTTGTCCAGTGGCTGCGACAGATCGGCCTGATAAAACTTCACGTTGTTCAAACCGTTGCTGGCGGCATTGGCCGTCGCCCGCTGAACCATGGCGTCGACGCCCTCCACGGCCACCACGTCGCGCGTCATTTGCGCCAGCGGTAGAGCGAAGTTACCAAGCCCGCAGAACAAGTCCAGCACTCGTTCGTCCTTGCCGGGCGCGAGCCAGTCCAGGGCCTGTTCGATCATCGCGGTATTGACCTGAGCGTTGACCTGCACGAAGTCGCCGGGGCGATAGGCCAGGGACAGATTCCACGGTTCCAGGCGGTAGCCCAGTTGCGCGGAAGGGTCGACCGGGTGTGGCTCGCCTTCGCCGTGCAACCACAGCTGCGCGTCGTGGGTTTCGCAAAATGCTTTGAGAATTGCCAGATCGCTTTCAAGCAACGGCGCGGTGTGGCGCAGCAGCACGGCGTTGGCCGACCCGCTGAACAGCTCGACATGCCCCAGCGCCTGAGGTTTGCTCAGGCTGCGAAGCATGGGCGTCAGCGACGTCATGATCGGTTGCAAGGCCTGTACCAGCACCGGGCATTGTTCGATGGCGATGATGTCCTGACTCGCCGCGGCGCGGAATCCGACGTCCAGGCGTTTGGCGCGGACGTCCCAGCGCACGGCGACGCGGGCGCGACGACGGTAGGCATATTCCTCGCCGGTCAGCGGCGCGGCCCATTGCTCCGGCTCGACCCCGGCGATGCGGCTCAATTGCTCGGCGAGCATGCTCTGTTTCAGGGCGAGCTGCTCGGCGTGGGGCATGTGCTGGGTGCTGCAGCCACCGCAACGTCCGAAATGCGGGCACGCTGCGGGGCGCCGTATCGGGCTGGCCTGGAACACCCGCTCAGTGCGGGCTTCGACGACTTTGCCGTGGGCATTGAGCACGCGGGCCTCGACCTCTTCGCCAGCCAGACTGCCCATGACAAACCAGGTGCGACCTTCGACGAAACCGATGCCGCGACCGTCGTTGGCCAGCCGCTCGATGGTCAGGCGTTGTTTTTTACCGGCAGGAACCTGCGTGGTCCGGGTGCCGCCGCTGGGCTGGAAACGCAGGCCTGCATCACGCTTGGCCATCAGTTGGGCGCATCGTAGACGCCGGTCGACAGGTAACGGTCGCCGCGGTCACAAATAATCGCGACCATCACCGCGTTCTCGACTTCCTGGGACAGCCGGAGCATCCCGGCCACTGAGCCGCCCGACGACACGCCACAGAAAATGCCTTCTTCCCGCGCCAGACGACGCATGACGTCCTCGGCTTCGGCCTGGCCCATGTCCATGATCCGGTCGACACGGTCGGCCTGATAAATGCTCGGCAGGTATTCGGTTGGCCAGCGGCGAATGCCCGGAATCGACGCGCCGTCCATAGGCTGGAGGCCGACGATCTGGATGTTCGGGTTCTGTTCCTTGAGGAAACGCGAGGTGCCCATGATGGTGCCGGTGGTGCCCATGGAGCTGACGAAATGGGTAACGGTGCCGCCGGTCTGCTGCCAGATTTCCGGGCCGGTGCCGACGTAATGCGCCTGCGGGTTGTCGCCATTGGCGAACTGGTCGAGTACCTTGCCGCGACCTTCCGCCTGCATGCGCTCGGCCAGATCACGGGCGCCTTCCATGCCCTCTTCCTTGCTGACCAGAATCAGCTCGGCGCCATAGGCTGTCATGGCGGCCTTGCGCTCGGCACTGGAGTTGTCGGGCATGATCAGAATCATGCGATAGCCCTTGATCGCCGCGGCCATGGCCAGGGCGATGCCGGTGTTGCCGGAGGTGGCTTCGATCAGGGTATCGCCGGGGTGGATCTGCCCGCGCAATTCAGCACGGGTAATCATCGACAGCGCCGGGCGGTCCTTCACGGAACCGGCCGGGTTATTGCCTTCGAGCTTGAGCAGCAACGTGTTGCTGGTGTTCCCGGCCATGCGTTGCAGACGCACCAGCGGGGTGTTGCCGACGCAATCGGCGATGGTTGGATACTGCAGGGTCATGGCGTTTTCGCGATCCAGACGTGCGGGGGTCGCCTATCATACCGGCAATCGTTGCCAGCCCATATCACGCAAAGTGAGGGGGTTATCGCTGAATGGAATAAGGCAGAGGATTTCTGCACAGGCGAACCGGAGATATCCGGGATAACACGCCATCGCCCTGCCGCTGCAAAACCTGTGGGACCGCGTTATTCGCCCGATACATCGGCGCCTGGACCTCGAGGCGCTTCCTAAAAAGGTCGCGTCCCTCGGGCCGGCAAACGCATGATCATTCTCAAGCCCTGCCCCGTGTTTTCGGCCCACAAGTCCCCGCCCTGCAGGCGCAGCGAATTGCGCGCGATGCTCAGCCCCAGCCCGAATCCACCGTCGCCGGGGCGAGCGCCGTCCAGACGGATGAACGGCGCAAAAATACGCTCGAGATCGCCCTCGTCGATCCCGCCGCCCAGATCTTCCAGCCACAATAGCCAGTCATCCCCTTCGCGGCGACCGTCGAGGCGCACGATGCCCTCGGGCGGAGAATGGCGGATGGCGTTGCGCAGAATGTTTTCCAGCGCCTGAGCCAGGGTATTGAGATGGCCACTGACCCAGCATTCGCTGTCCAGATCGCAGCGCAACTGACGGGACGGCCAGCAGGTTTCGAAACAGGCGTCGTCCACCAGCATCTCCCACAGCGCCACCACCTGGATGTCTTCGCCGGGGAGTTTTTCACGTTCGGTGTCGAGCCAGGCCAATTGCAGGGTGTCGTCGACCAGGCGGCGCATGCCATCCACTTCCCGGCTCAGGCGCTCGCGCAGTTCGGGCAAGGTTTGCTCGCTGTCGCAGGCCACGCGCAGGCGGCTCAGGGGCGTGCGCAGTTCGTGGGAGAGGTCACGCAACAACTGCTGTTGAACCTGCACCGTCGAGTGCAGGCGCGCGGCCATGTGATCAAAGGCGCGGTTCAGCTCGCCCAGCTCGTCGCGTCGCTCGGTCATTTGCGGCGACAGTCGGCTCGACAATCGATCGGCGCGCCACGCGTTGGCCTGCTCGCGCAGTTGGTTCAGCGGACGAATCAGCAGGCGATACAGCCCAACGCACAGCAGCAAGGTAAACAGCGCGGGAATCAGTACATTGGTCAGGATTTGCCCGACCCACGCATACCGACCCGGCTTGAAGCGCTCAGGCAGTTCGATCACCAGACTCCCCGCGCCCGGGTTGCCGGGAAACGCGATCTTCAGCCAGGGCACGGTCTTCTGCCGCGTGCTCATCGGCCAGTCGATGCCGCGCATGAACGTCAGCCGTTGCGACTGCTCGCGGGTCAGCGGCGTGCTGCCAAGAGACTGCAAGTCGCTGCCGATCACCCCGACCCAGCCGGTTTCCTGCAGACGGACCTGTTTCAGCCATTCGTCGATGCCGCGCTGGCCGCCGCTGTTCCACGCCCTTTCGGCCTGCGCCGCATAGTCGTTGAGCACCTGATGGGCTTCGGCATTCAGATACGCGTTGCGGGTCTCGATGTATCGGCCCCAATACCAGCTGAGCCAGATCATCAGCAGGCAGAAGCCGACCAGCAGAACCGCGAGTTTCCAGAACAGCGAATGCCGGCCAGGCATCCGTTTGCGCGGCTCAACCATTCGACACCTCAGGCATCCTGCACCGCCGCCGTCAGCACGTAGCCTTTGCCCCAGACCGTGCGCAGCTGCCGCGCCTGATAGCCGACAGCCTTGAGCTTGCGGCGAATCTGGCTGATGTGCATGTCCAGGCTGCGGTCGTGCTGGGAATAGCCGCGCTGCAGGACGTGCTGATAGAGGAAGGCCTTGCTGAGGACGTCTTCCTGATTGCGCCAAAGGGTATCGAGCAGGCGGTACTCGCTGCCCGTCAATTGCGCGGGGCTACCGGCGAAGAAGACATCGCAGCGCCCGTCGTCGAAGGTCAGGCCGTCCTCTTCAGGTTTCTCCACGCCGGCATCGGGCTCGTGGGCGGTCAGGGCATGGAAGCGTCTTTCCAGCTCGACCCGGCGCAGGATCGCTTCGATGCGCACGCGCAACTCATCGACGCTGAAGGGTTTGGGCAGGTAATCGTCGGCGCCGTTCTGGAAACCGGTGATGCGGTCAGCCTCGGCGCCAAGGGCGGACATGAGGATGATCGGCACGGTGTGGCGGCGGCGCAAATGGGTGAGGATGTCGAGGCCGTTCATGCCCGGCAGCAGGATGTCCATCAGCACCACATCAAAGGGTTCGCGTTGCGCACAGGCCAGTCCTTCGGCGCCGTTCTGGCACCAGGTCACCTGAAACCCGCAGCGATCCAGCTGATCGTGGACAAAAGCGCCGAGCACGACATCGTCCTCGATGGCGAGTATGTGGGGGCGGTGGATGCTGGCGGGAGTCATTGGCGTCTGCGAGTGATTCTCAAGAAGCAGATTATTCAAGATTGCGCGCGACGGGGCAATGCTGGCCTGCCGGCGATGCGTTCTTTAGTAGGACCGGCTTCAGCCGGGAATAGGCCAGCGTGGGCAACATCAATTTTCGCGGTGTGACATCTAATGTCTTCCCGGCTAAAGCCGGTCCTACAATGGAAGTGTCCAGTCCCATCAAGTGTGCACGCTGCGCTCCCGTAGGACCGGCTTCAGCCGGGAAGAGGCCGGTTTGGGCACCATCAAATTCCGCGGTGTGACCTCCAATGTCTTCCGGGCTAAAGCCAGTCCTACAAGGGAAGTGTCCACTTCCATGAGGTGCGCGCGCGCCAGTCCCACTGTGTGCATGAAGCGCAAATGACTACACTGCGCAGTGATTGCGCGTCACACGCTGCATTGGCGCAGCAATTGCCTGAATTCGTGCCGGGTTGGTGGAGAAGAAGTGTGCTGAGAAAAGTGGGCATCAAAGGCCGCGTCATGCTGCTGACCCTGCTCCCGGCCTGCCTGATGGCGGCGTTGTTGGGGGGGTATTTCACCTGGATGCAACTGACCGAGTTGCAGACCCAGTTGCTCAAGCGTGGCGAAATGATTGCCAACGAGCTGGCGCCGCTGTCCGCCGGCGCGCTGGCCAGCGGCGATCAGGCCATGCTCGAACGCATCGCCGGGCAGGTGCTGGAACAGGCCGACGTGCGCGCGGTGTCGTTCCTTGACGCCGACCGCGCGATGCTGGCCCATGCCGGCCCGAGCATGATCAACCAGGCCCCCATCGGTAACAGCACGCACATGCTGCAGCGCTCGGAAAATGATGCCACCCGCTACCTGATGCCGGTGTTCGGGCGCAGCCGTCATCTGACCGGCGATGTCGTGCCCGCCGAAGCTGACCGTCTGCTGGGCTGGGTCGAGCTGGAACTGTCCCACAACGGCACCCTGCTGCGCGGTTATCGCAGCCTGTTTGCCAGCCTGATCCTGATTGTCATCGGCCTCGGCCTGACCGCCATGCTCTCCCTGCGCATGAGCCGCACCATCAACGGCCCGATCACTCAGATCAAACACGTCGTCGCTCAACTGAAGGATGGCAATCTGGAAGCCCGATTGCCGCCCATGGGCAGTTACGAGCTGGACGAACTCGGTTCGGGCATCAATCGCATGGCGGCGACGTTGCAGAACGCCCAGGAAGAATTGCAGCACAGCATCGAGCAGGCCACCGAAGACGTGCGCCAGAACCTGGAAACCATCGAGATCCAGAACATCGAGCTGGACCTGGCGCGCAAGGAAGCCCTGGAGGCCAGCCGGATCAAGTCCGAGTTTCTGGCGAACATGAGCCATGAAATCCGCACGCCGCTCAACGGCATTCTCGGTTTCACCCACCTGTTGCAGAAAAGCGAACTGACGCCGCGCCAGTACGATTACCTGGGCACCATCGAAAAATCCGCCGACAACTTGCTGAGCATCATCAACGAGATTCTGGATTTCTCGAAGATCGAGGCCGGCAAGCTGGTCCTCGACGCGATTCCGTTCAACCTGCGCGACCTGTTGCAGGACACCCTGACCATCCTCGCCCCCGCCGCCCACGCCAAACAGCTGGAGCTGGTGAGCCTGGTTTATCGCGACACGCCGCTGTCGCTGGTGGGCGATCCGCTGCGGCTGCGGCAGATCCTGACCAACCTCGTCAGCAACGCCATCAAGTTCACCCGCGAGGGCACCATCGTGGCGCGGGCGATGCTGGAGGAGGAACACGACACCACCGTGCAGTTGCGCATCAGCGTGCAGGACACCGGCATTGGTCTTTCCAGCCAGGACGTGCGCGCACTGTTTCAGGCGTTCAGTCAGGCGGACAATTCGCTGTCGCGGCACTCCGGCGGCACCGGATTGGGGCTGGTGATTTCCAAGCGGCTAGTGGAGCAGATGGGCGGCGAGATCGGCGTCGAGAGCACACCCGGCGAAGGTTCGGAATTCTGGATCAGCCTGACGCTGCCGAAAACCCGCGACGACCTCGAAGACCTGCCCGCCCCGCCGTTGCTGGGCCGACGCGTGGCGGTGCTGGAGCATCACGACCTGTCGCGCCAGGCCCTTGAGCATCAACTGGAAGACTGCGGCCTGCAGCCGATGGTCTTCAACAATCTGGAGAACCTCATCAACGGCGTGACCGTGGTGCATCAGACGCCCCACGCCATCGACATGGCCGTGCTCGGCGTGACTGCCCACGAGCTGCCGCCCGAGCGTCTGCGCCAGCAGATCTGGGACCTGGAAAACCTCAACTGCAAAGTGCTGGTGCTGTGCCCCACCACCGAACAGGCGCTGTATCAGTTTTCCGTGCCCGACGCCTACAACCAGTTGCAGGCCAAGCCGGCGTGCACGCGCAAATTGCGCCGCGCGCTGTCGGAGTTGATCCAGCCCAAGCAGTTGCGCAACGAGGTACCGGAGCCGCTGTCGAGCCGGCCGCCGCGCATTCTCTGTGTGGACGACAACCCGGCAAACCTGTTGCTGGTGCAGACCTTGCTCGAAGACATGGGCGCCAGAGTCAAGGCCGTCGACAGTGGTTATGCGGCGGTGCAAGCGGTGCAGGATGAACCCTTCGATCTGGTGCTGATGGACGTGCAGATGCCGGGCATGGACGGGCGTCAGGCCACCGAAGAAATTCGCAGCTGGGAGAGCGAACGTCAGGCCTCGTCGCTGCCGATCGTCGCCCTCACCGCCCACGCCATGGCCAACGAAAAGCGCGCGCTGTTGCAGAGCGGCATGGACGACTACCTGACCAAGCCGATCAGCGAACGTCAACTAGCGCAGGTGGTGCTGAAGTGGACCGGGCTGGCGCTGCGCAATCAGGCGCCGGAGCGGCACGTCGAAATCGCCCAGGGCGGTATCAATTTGCAGGTGCTCGATCACGAGGAAGGGCTGCGGCTGGCGGCGGGGAAAGCCGACCTGGCGGCGGACATGCTGGCGATGCTGCTGGCCTCCCTCGCCACCGACCGCGAAGCCATCCTCACTGCCCGCGAGGCCAGGGACAACGTCGCACTGATCGAACGCGTCCACCGCCTTCACGGCGCGACCCGTTACTGCGGCGTCCCGCAATTGCGCGCGGCCTGTCAACGCAGCGAGACCCTGCTGAAGCAGGAATCGGCGGACAGCGACAAGGCACTGGATGAATTGGAGAAGGCCATCAACCGCCTGGAAACCGAGGCCCGTGTGAGTGCTTGATCTGGGTCACTGGTTTTTTGTTCTGTGATGGATAGGCTGCAGGGTTCGGGGTGGGTCAGGTCAAATGAGGGCACTGACAGAACGCCTTCGCGAGCAAGCTCACTCCTACAGTGGATATGCGGGGTGCCTAAATCTCACGTTCGACGCGACATTGCAGGCCCATCTGTAAAGGAACAACCATGCGCACGCTTGTTTACAGCAGCCAGACTTACGACCGCGAGAGCTTTCTCGGCGCGCAGATCGCGCCGGACATCGAACTGCATTTCCAGCCCGCGCGGTTGACCCTGGACACGGTGGCGCTGGCCGATCAATACGAGGTGGTCTGCGCCTTCATCAATGACGACCTGAGCGGGCCGGTTCTTGAGCAACTGGCCGCAGGCGGCACCAAGCTGATCGCCCTGCGCTCGGCCGGCTTCAATCACGTCGACCTCGCCGTCGCCAAGCGCCTCGGCCTGAGCGTCGTGCGGGTTCCGGCCTACTCGCCCCATGCCGTGGCCGAGCATGCGGTGGCGTTGATCCTATCGTTGAACCGCCATCTGCACCGTGCTTACAACCGCACCCGCGACGGCGATTTCAGCCTGCACGGCCTGACCGGTTTCGATCTGGTGGGCAAGACCGTCGGCGTGGTCGGCACCGGGCAGATCGGGGCGACGTTCGCACGGATCATGGCCGGCTTCGGCTGCCAACTGCTGGCCTACGACCCGTACCCGAACCCGCTGGTCGAAGCACTGGGCGCCCGCTATCTGCCCCTCGACGAATTGCTCGCCGAAGCGCAGATCATCAGCCTGCACTGCCCGCTCAACGAGCACACCCGGCACCTGATCAACCCGGATTCGCTGTTGCGCATGCAGCACGGCGCGATGCTGATCAATACCGGGCGCGGCGCGCTGGTGAACACGCCGGCGCTGATCGACGCGCTCAAAAGCGGTCAGCTGGGTTACCTCGGGCTGGACGTCTATGAAGAGGAAGCGCAGCTGTTTTTCGAAGACCGCTCGGACCTGCCGCTGCAGGACGATGTGCTGGCGCGCCTGCTGACATTCCCTAATGTGGTGATCACCGCCCATCAGGCGTTTCTGACCAAAGAAGCCCTCGGCGCCATCGCCCAGACTACGCTGGATAACATCACCGGTTGGGCGGCGGGCAGCCCGCAGAATCTGGTGCAGTGAGTGCGTTCTCTGCCGATCCCGGGCCGGGCGGCAGCGAGAATCCCCTCTCTAAAGTGTTAGCATGCGCGCCTATTTGGAGACCCCCATGGCCGAACACGATTTCCGTTACAGCATGCTCACCCCGCAACACACCCTGATCGAATGCCGCAGCCTGGCCGTCGGTCGCTATCAAGTGACCGGCAACGGCGGCTCGATCAAGCCCGACGACGTGCTGCTGGTCACCGTCAAAGGCAGCAAAGAGCTGTTCATGCGCTTGAACGTGGAAAAAGTCCGTCACCTGATCAACCCGACCGGTCAATGGGTCGCCGTTGCCAATGGCCCGGCGTTCACCGAGTTGGCGATCCATCAATGGAAAGTGAACTGCAACGACTGCGGTAAAGAGCGCGACATCGAATTCATGGTCGACGGCAAGGACGGCAAAAAAGCCCTCAAGCCTGCCGCCACCGCACGCATCGAGGAACTGGGCTGGAAGGTCGTCGGCGAGAATCACCTCTGCCCTGCCTGCGCGAAGAAAGCCGCATGAAACCGCTTTTGCTGACACTGCTGGCGGCCACGCTGCTGGCGGGATGCGCCACCGAAACCCCTGCCCTCAAGCAGGACCACGGTTACGTGCTGGAGTGGATCGGTGAACGTCCGTTGATCGACAACAGCCACCTGACCATGACCCTGGGCAACGACGGCCGCGCCTACGGCAACGCCGGCTGCAACCACTGGTTCGCGTCGTACCAGTTGCAGGGTGATGCGATCAGCTTCGGCCCGGTCGGCAGCACCCGCAAACTGTGCGCGCCGGCGCTGATGGAACAGGAACACCGGTTCCTTGAGGCGATGGGCAAGGTGCAGCGGTGGGATGTGTCGCCCATTGAGCAATTGCGGTTGTGGCCGGCGCAGGGCAAACCGTTGCGGTTTTGGCTGGAAGAGGACTGAGGCTGACTGGCATTTGCAGGAGCGTGGCTTGCCCCGCGACATGGCGTGAAGCGGCAGTGGAAATGACATTCATCCTGAGCATGTTCACTTGCAAGACCGTCCCGACAACGTTAACTTCGGGCTCATGACTACGCCACGCTTCGAATCAACCACAACCTTCACGACCGCCACTGGTGGGTCGCGAGAGGTTGTGTGAATTAAACCAGCACACAATCCCAAAAGACCCGCCAGCAATGGATCGGGTCTTTTTTTTGCCCCGGTTTTGCTGGCACCTACGTAAGGAAACGCACATGTATGCACTTCTGATTCTCGACATGCAGGTAGGGCTTGTTCATGGCCCGGACAAACCTTGGGAAGTCCGGGCGCTTATCAATACATTGAATGAACTCATGAGGAGTGCCCGAGCAACCGGAGCCCCCATCTTTCTTGCCCGCCATATAGGTCCAGCAGGGTCTCCAATTGAGCCGGGCAGCCCGCTCACCGAGCTTGTCCAGGAGTTGCAGCTAATGGGTGACGAAGTCATTTTCGAGAAAAAACGCCCCAACGCCTTCGCTCAGACTGACCTGGCAACTCTGCTACGTGAGCGCGAGTGTGACGGCGTCGTCGTTACAGGCATGAAAACTCAATACTGCGTAGACAGTACCTGCCGCGCCGCCCGCGATTGCGGATTTGATGCTGTCCTCATCGCAAACGGACACACCTGTTCCGATACTCCAGGACTCACAGCAGAGGCCATCGTTGCCCACCATAATTCGACGCTGGGTGGACCATTCTGCCGAGTCGTCCAAGCTGAGGAGTGGAGTTTTAGTTAACTCCCCTGATCGGCCCTGCCAGCGTCAATCTGCCCTTGGCGCTGTCCTTGCCACAACCCGTTAGCGGTCATAAACAGCCAATCGAGCGCCGATAGGAACGGCACTTGCACGGAATGTTGATACAACGGACATAAGGAAATGACATGAAGGAATGGCAAACATGCCGCATTAGCGAGCAGCAACTGCAGGCCGTGTCGGAGGGCGTTTTAAAACACGGTCAGAACTTATCCCGTGAACGGGGCGGCGTTGCGAATCCTATCGCTTGCATGGTGTTGGAAGATGGAATCTTGATAGGCGGTGTGACGGGCCGTACCGAATTCCGACGTCTTTTTATCAATTACCTGTGGGTAGACGCCGCTTGCCGAGGGCGGAAACTCGGCACTGTGCTTTTGCACCGACTTGAGGCGCTGGCTCTGGCGCGTGGATGCCGAGAAGCACTCATTGAGACCCTCGATGACGGGGTGGCTGACTGGTATAAACGCTGCGGTTACCGAATCGTTGCGCATCTTCCGGGATACTGCGGGCCTTGGAGTCGCCACACACTTTTGAAAACACTGAATCCGGAAAGTGGTGCTTGAGGGGCGACTTGCCCGAGTCACCTTAACCAGATCAGGCTATTTATGCTCTACGCTCCCACGCACAAAGGCTGCACTGTTGCACAGGTGAGAGGCCCAAAACCTGGCAGAGCTAAACGCGCGTTCGACACCCAGCATTTGCTCAGGAAAACTTCAATGCGACGTGCTTACTCAGTCCACGTTTTTCTGACCCGTTCTTTGGTAGGCGAACGCCAGTATCTGATTTTCCAGCGTGCGGCTCGCAACGATCTAGACTTGCCAGCGTTCTTTCAGGGCATATCGGGCGCGCTTGAAGATCAGGAAAGCTTCCAGGACGCGGCAGTTCGCGAAGTGTTCGAAGAAACTGAGCTGTGCATCAACAGCCCAATCTACTCCGGATTCAGTCACCACTATCCGATCAAGGAGCAATGGCGAAAGCACTATGGTGCGGAGCCTCAGCAAGTAGAGGAGCGCGTCTTTACGGTAGATGTTTCGGGCATGGAAGATCCCGTCCTCTCAGCGGAGCACACATCATTTCGCTGGCTTCGGCTTGCCGAGGCGCTGCCATTGCTGACTTACGGCGCAAATGCGGAATGTCTTCTCAGTGTTGATCAACTATGGTCGCGCGCCATTGGCCAAGCTGTTCCCAACTGAATGAGCGCGGCATGCAATGTTTCTTTGAGCTCAAACTCCTTGGCATCTTCGCGAGCAAGCTCGCTCCCACAATTTCGTGCATCGGCAGAGCCATCTGGGTGTTGTTTGATGAGGCTGGCTGGGCTGACGGATGCGTTTTGCATCCGTTACCTGTTCGACGACAGCGGCTGAAACTCGCCGCGCTCCAGGTTTTGCACCTTATTGCCCATGGCGTCCGTCGCATTGAGGTCCGCACCTTTGGCGGCCAGTGCGTCAAGAACATCCTTGCGATGGAACAGCGCCGCGTACATCGCGGCCGTCTGACCGGCGTTATTGCGTTGATCGGGCGCGCAATTGGCGTCGACCAGTTGCCGAGCGATGCTGAGTTCGCCTTTGAAGATCGCCCCCATCAACGCCGTGTTGCCCCTCAGATCTTTGGCGCAGGGATCAGCGCCCGCATTGAGCAGTTGGGTCACGGTCGATTGTTGGCCGTGGTACGCGGCGAGAATCAGGGCGGTATAGCCTTTTTCGTCCTGCACGTTCAGATCGAACTTTGCGTTGATGAATTCGTTGAGCATGTCCTGGCGGCCGTCTCGGGCGGCCTGGAAAAACAGCTCCCGAAGTTGCGCCTGGGTGTCGCCGGCAGTGTCGGCACCGTTGGCGCTATCGGATGGGCTGGCTTGGGCCACGCCCGCCGCCAGACACAGCAGCAACACATAAAGGGTTCTGCGCATGTGATGTCCTCCAGAAACCCCGACCCGCCGTGCAGACGGGCCGGGGTGGTCGATCAGTCCTGCAGTGCAGCGGCCAGTTGCTTGACCTTGGCCAGATCGCCATTGGCAACCTTGGTCACGCCAGTGCCGTATTCCGGATCTGCCTTGTAGAGAAACGACAGCATGATGTTCTTGCTCTCGGTATCGGTGGTCGCCAGGGATTCACCAAAGCTCTGGATCAGGTCCTTGCGGTCCTTCTCGCTGTAGGAACGATACAAGTCGCCCGCCTGCTTGAAGTTTTGCTCTTTCTGGATCTTGGCTTGCTGTGTGCTGCCGGACAGTGGCAGTTGGCTGTAGCGCGCCTCTTCAACCGCTGGACGCGGATTGAGTCGGCTGGGCTCGTAGTTCACGCCAGTCGTGGTGTGCCCGGTGTTGAGCGGGCCGTCCTGGTTGCCGTTGTTGACCTTGACCCGTGGCGCGTTGATCGGGAGGCTCAACACGTTAGGGCCCACGCGATAGAGCTGGGTGTCCGCGTAGGAAAATACCCGGCCTTGCAGCAGGCGATCTTCCGAAGGCTCGATACCCGGGACGACGTTGGCGGGCGCCATGGCGACCTGCTCGGTTTCCTGGAAGAAGTTGTCCACGTTCTTGTTCAAGACCATCTGGCCGATTTTGCGCTCGGGAATATTCGGCCAGATTTTGGTGGCGTCCAGCGGGTCGAAGTCGAACTTAGCCAGGTCTTCAGGCTTGACCACCTGGACGTACAGGTCCCATTTCGGGAAGTCACCCTTGTTGATGGCGCCCACCAGATCGTGGGTCAGGTGGCTGTAGTCCTTGGACTGCACTTCAGCGACCTGCTTGGGATCGAGGTTCTTCAGGCCCTGCAGGCTCTTCCAGTGAAACTTCACATAGTTGACTTCGCCCTTGGCGTTCACCAGTTTGTAGGCATGCACGCCGTTGCCGTCCATGGTGCGATAGCTGGCGGGTGTGCCTTCGTTGGAGTACAGCAAGGTCAACGTACGCGTGGCTTCCGGGACGTGGGAGAAGAAATCGAAACGTCGCGAATCATCATCCAGGTTGGTGCGCGGGTCAGGCTTGAAGGCGTGGACCATGTCCGGGAACTTGATCGCGTCGCGGATGAAGAACGTCGGGAAGTTGTTCCCGACCAAGTCCCAATTGCCATCGGCCGTGTAGAACTTGGTGGCGAAGCCGCGCGGGTCACGCAGGGTTTCAGGGGAGTGATTGCCGTGGACAACGGCGGAGAACCGCACGAACACCGGGGTATGCTCGCCTTTGCGGAAGACCGTGGCCTTGCTCAGATCGGAGGCGTCGTCGGATGCAACGAATTCGCCATGCACGCCAGTACCGCGAGCATGCACGACACGCTCCGGAATGCGTTCACGATCAAAGCGCTGGAGTTTTTGCAGCAACTGCACATCTTGCAGCAGGACCGGACCGTTTGGGCCGGCAGTCTGGGAGTTCTGGTTATCGCCGACGGCGGCGCCGTTGTCGCGGGTCAGGGTGTCAGCGTACGCTGCAGAACTGACCATCAGGCTCGCGCCAATCAGGCTGGCTGCGATAGGGGATCGGGGTAAGTACATCTCGGTCTCTCTCTCTGTTTTGGTTGTTCTGAGAGTGAAAGCCTACGGCCAGAGCCCGCGATTGCTGAATTAGTTCTGGCTATGCGTTTGATAGGTTTAAAAATATTGACGGTCAACCGACGGGCATCACCATCCTGCGCCGCAACAGCTGCTTGCCCTCTGAGCTCGACATAGTGATAAGTCGCGCTGGAAATCGTCACGACTACCGCCAGAATCAGCAGCACCATCAGGTTATTCAACCAGCCGTGCCCGGTGTCCAGGTAGCGGATGTCATCCAGCATCGGCGCGGCAGCAAAACCGGTTTTTTTCTGCACCACCATAAAAGCCGAAATCACGAAGAACAGCACGGCCAGATGGGTCAGGTAGATGGAGTAGGACCACCGCCCCAGACGGGCGAAGCATTCGTGCTTGAGCACCCGCGACAGCGCCCCGCCATCAAAGGCAAACAGCACGATGGTGACGCAAAACACCGCGCTCGCCGCCAATACCTTTTGCGGCAACTCACTGGTCAGCACCCACCAGATGCAGATGGCTGCCAAGGCTTCCAGCACGCTAAGCAGCGCAAAGCCCGGCGCAATCCAGCGTCTGAGGCGGTTGAAAAAGCCGTAGGCCAAGGCCCCGGCAAAGAAACAGCCCAGGCCTTTTTGCGCGTAGACGGTCAGTACATCAATCTGGCTGTACAGCAGCGCAAATCCGCCGAGGGCGATGACGGTCCACAGCAGGTATCGGCGAGTGGACGCCATGAACAGGGTTGCGGCGAAGACCATGTAGGTCCAGTACTCGATGCTGATGCTCCAGGACGCGGTGTTGAATGACAGGTTTTCCGTCAGGTGCGTCCAGCTTTGCAGCAGCAGGAGATTGGGCAGGATCTCCGACGGTGCATAGATGCCGGTAAACGGCGGCTGGTTAAAGGAAAAACCTTTTTTGTAGGCGGCGTATTTGAGAAATTCCAGGCCAATGAATACCGCCAGCATGAAGACATGCAGGGGTAGCAGGCGAAAGGTGCGGGAAACCAGGAAGTGGCTGACGTCCAGATGAGGCTTGCTGCCGTAGGCGTGAGCCATCACGAAGCCACTGAGGACAAAGAAGAACTCGACGAACAGGTCGGCGTTGGAGAAGAACGTCCACTCCGTGATGCTGCCGACGAGATGGGTGTGATAAAGGACGACCGCTATTGCGCAGAGACCGCGCAGGCTGTCCAGCGCGTGAAATCGTGTCACTTCTTGCATGTAAACCCCCGATTGGTTGCCATCGCTCGAAAGCGCCTAAAGCAACCCATCGGGTTCGGTCGCGTACTACCTCAGGCAGAACCATAGTGCAGGGATGGGTTTGTGCAAGGAGCGTTGGTCGAAGATGTAACGGAGTTGAATCCCGGGGCCGCAGGTATCTAGGCAGAGATAAGCCGCTAGGGCCGATCGGCGCCCCTTGGAGCGCCAAATCACAAATGCAGTGCTGGCCCTTTAAGCACAGCGCCATCTGCCGAAGGAACTCGTACACGCAGTGCAATCAGCAACGCGGCCAGCAGCATCAGCACGGCCGCCGCCAGAAAAACGCCTGCGCTGCCACCGACGCTGAACATGGCACCACCCGCAGCTGCGCCTGCGGCGATGGCCGATTGTACAGACGCCACCACCATGCCCCCGGCGCTTTCCGCCTGGTCAGGGACCGCGCTGGCGACCCAGTTCGACCACGCCACCGGCACACCGCCAAACGCCAAGCCCCAGACCGCCAGCAGGACGGCCTGCCCTGGCACAGAGGCTGGCAACAGGACCAACGCCAGTGCCGCAACGCCTACCAGCGCGGGCATCAACACCAGGGTGGCCAGCGGGTGACGAGTCAGCAACCACCCCGCCACCAACGTGCCGACAAAGTTCGCCACACCAAAACCCAGCAGCATCAGCGACAGCCCCTGCGGGCCAACGCCAGTCGTGCCTTCGAGGAATGGCCGGATATACGTGAACATCGCAAAGTGGCCGCTGTGCACCAGCACGCAACCGAACATCCCCATGGCGATGCCCGGGCGCAGCAGCACTTCAAGTACCGTGCGCAGACGGGCCGGACGGCGTGGCGCGAGACTCGGCAGCGTGAACGACTGGAATGCCAGGGTCACCACCCCCACCGCTGCCGCTGCAAAGAACGCGCTGCGCCAGCCATATAGCCCGCCCAGATAACTGCCCAGCGGGACTGCAACCACTGTCCCGATGGCGATGCCGCTGAAAATGATCGAGAGCGCTCGCGGCAACAAGGCCCCCGGCACCAAGCGCATCGCCACCGCCGCCGCCATGCTCCAGAACCCGCCAAGCGCGATGCCCAGCAGGATACGCATCGCCAAAAGCACCGCGAAACTGGAGGAAACCGCGACCAACAGATTGGAAGCGATCATCAACGTGGAAAAACCCAGTAGCACCCAGCGGCGATCAATGCTGCGAGTCAGGCCGGGCACCAACAGGCCCGCGAACAGTGCCACCACAGCGGTTACCGTTACCGCTTGGCCAGCCAGCGCTTCGGACACCGCCAGCTCCTTCGCCATTGGCGTCAACAGGCTGGCCGGGAGGTACTCGGCAGTCAGCAAACCGAATACGCCCATGGCCAACGAGAACACGGCCATCCACGCGGGGGTTGCAGGTTCTACATCCGGCCCGGTGCCGGAACGGCTGTCGGGTACGGCATTGCATGTAAGGTCGGTCATTGCACAGATCTCCCAATCTTCAATTGCGACCCGCAGTCTAGGCGGGTGAATCCGGATGATCTATGATCGAAAAACCCGTTTTTTTGACTGAAACTCCTGAACAATGCCACCAGATCAATTTGCTCTTTCTTCCGATCTCATCAACGAGCTGTTGCGCGGCATGCGCCTGCGCGGTGTCGAGTACCGGCGCATCCAGGCGGGCCCGACCTTCGGCCTGGGCTTCGATGCCAAACCCGGACATGCCTGGTTCCACTTCCTGGCGGTCGGCAATGCGGTGCTGCGCATGGATGACGGGACGACCTATGCGCTGTCCGCCGGTAACGCCGTGTTCATCTCCCACGGCGCAGCCCATCAGTTGCTCTCGCATGCGCACGCGCCCGTGCAGGACATCGACCTTCTGAACGGCGAGCCCCTTGGCGACACCGTCAGCGCCGTAGATACCGGAACCGATGCCGGCTCCACGCCGACCACGCTGGTGTTCAATGGCTGCATGGAATTCGAGTTGGGTAGCCTGCATGGCCTTGGGAAGCTGATGCCGGGCCTCATGCTGATCGATGCCGGCGGCCAGCGTTATCCCGGGCTGGTGCCTATTCTCGCCACCATGGAGCGCGAGGTCAGCGCCGCACGCGTCGGCTTCGCTGGCATCCTTGCGCGACTGGCCGACGTGGTCGCCGCCATGGTCGTTCGCGGTTGGGTCGAGTGCGCTTGCGGCAACGCTTCCGGCCTGGTCGCCGCTCTGCGCGATCCGCGGCTGGCAGGTGCCCTTCTGGCGCTGCATCAGCAACCGGGCCTCGACTGGACCGTCGAGCAACTGGCGGCGCACTGCAATACGTCCCGCTCGGTCTTTGCAGAGCGTTTTCAACTGACGATTGGCATGACCCCGCTGCGCTACGTCACTGAAGTGCGAATGCGGCTTGCCAGCCAGTGGCTGACGCTGGAAAGGGTACCGATTGAAGAGGTCGCGCAGCGTTTGAGCTATACGTCTCAGGCAGCGTTCAGCCGGGCGTTCAAGCGTGTTACGGGTAAAACGCCCGGGTTGGGTCGTAGGTTGAGCCAGGCGGCTGCGACCTGACGCTGGGTGAAGGTAGCGTTACTACCTACGTCCACGTGATGGAACATTGACAATCGGTAGACGGCACGCTGGCTGAAGCGTGCCTTCGGCATCACATCGCAGCCTTCGCGCTGAACGCTTACAGGCACGCATCGCTTCTTCAATCAGCCCATGTAGGGCGGATAGTCGACATAGCCTTTTGCATCGCCGCCGTAATAGGTGTCGCGATCCGGCTCGGTCAACGTCCAGCCGTTTTTCAGCCGAGCGACCAGATCAGGATTTGCAATGAAGGGCTGCCCGAATGCCGCCAGATCGATCAGGCCGGCGTGGAGCAGCTCTTCAGCGCGTTCACGGGTCATGTCCCCGGCAAGAATCAATGCGGTCTTGCCCAGCTGGGTTTTGCAGTCTTTGAGCAGGTCACGAAGCGCTTGCTCCTGCGCAGCCGAGCCTTCCTCTGCCATGAAGAAGTGGGTCTGATCCATTACGTGAACGTAAGCGATGCCGCGCTGGCTCATGCCCGCACAGAGCGCTGAGTAGGTTTCGTCGATCTGCGGATACAGCGGCATATCGAACAACTGGCCGTATGGCGAAATCCGGATACCCACTCGATCAGCGCCGATTCTGGCGGCTGCCGCATCGACGACCTCGAATACGAAACGCAAACGATTTTCCAGCGTGTCTGCTGAGTAGCGATCGGTTCGGTCATTCACCAGCGGATTCAGGAATTGCTCAAGCAGATAGCCGTTGGCGCCATGAATTTCCACCCCGTCGAACCCGGCCGCGATAGCGTTTTCAGCAGCCTGGGCGAAATCTTCAACCACGCGTGCTACCTCTTCGGTGGTCAACGGTCGTGGCGTGGATGTGGCCACAAAACCCGGCTCCCCGTCTTCCGTGTAACCAAAGGCAACTGCGCCTTGGGCTTGTTTGCTGGTAGCGCTGACGGGCGCTTTGCCGTCGATCTGAATGGAAGTGTGGGACACGCGGCCAACGTGCCACAGCTGGGCGAACATCTTCCCGCCGACGCTGTGGACCGAGTCGATGACCAGCTTCCATCCTTTGATCTGCTCTTCGGTATAGATGCCCGGGTTGAAGAGATAACCCTGGCCCTCACGAGAGATCGGCGTGCCTTCCGAAACAATTAAACCGGCGGTGCCGCGTTGGGTGTAGTGCAAGGCGATTTGCTCCGTCGCAATGTCGTCAGGGGCGCGCGACCGGGTCATCGGTGCCATGACGATGCGGTTGCCAAGCGTTGTGGCGCCGAGTTCGTATGCTTCAAATAAGGTCATGATTAGTTCTCCTGAAGTGCCCGCTGTGGGGCGCGAAGGTTGGATTCGTGGTTGGCGCGAGCGAGCAGCTCGATAGCACGCTGTCGGTTTGCTTCGCCGGGGATCATGGGGATGACCATCATCTGATCGGTCTGATACTGCGACGCGATGCGCTGCAGTTGCTGAATCGCCAACGGACCGTCGCCAACAACCACGCGCATGCGGTTGAGCGCGACTCGATCGCGTGCTTCAGCGCTGTATTGCGTAGGGTCGACCGCCTCGGGCAGCGCCAACGCCTCGGCTGGGGCAACAGACTCTGCCCGCAGCAACCAGTCATCAAAGCTGGTCGCCAGCCGCTCGGCCTGCTCGACGGTGTCGGCCACTACTGCGAATACAGCAACGATGACACTGGGCGCGGCATGCAGTTTTGATGGACGAAAGTTGGCGCGATAATGCTCGGCGGCCAGCACACCTTGCTGATGATGGGGGTTGATGAAGTGCGCAAACGTGAAGCCCATCCCTTCCAGAGCGGCCAGTTCAGCGGTACTGCCGCTGGCACCCAGTATGTGCAACTCAGGGAGGGTCGTGATCCGAGGTGCAGCGTAGATCGGCTGCGGCTGATCGCCTGCCCCCTCTTTGTCATCAAGGAGCAGAGCCTTGAGGTCCTTGAGCTTGGCCGGGAAAGGAATCTGGTGTGTCTTCTCATCATTGAGGGCACGAGTGACGCGTTGGTCCGCTCCGGGCGCCCTCCCTACTCCCAGGTCTATCCGCCCCGGGTACAACGCCTCCAGCACACGCGCTGTCTCGGCAACTTTGTACGCGCTGTAATGCGGCAGCATGATGCCACCCGAGCCAACCCTGATCGTCTCCGTATGGGCGGCAATCTGCATCATCAACAGCTCGGGGCTGCTTCCCGCCTGAACCCTGGATTGATGGTGCTCCGCCACCCAGTAGCGTTCGTAGCCCAAAGACTCGGCTGCTTGCGCCAGCCGCGTAGTGGCCCATAGCGCATCGCCGGCGGTAAAGCCGTCGTCTACTGGGGAATGGTCAAGAATGCTAAGTCTCACTGCGCCCTCCGGACAAAGAACACAGCCTATTGGAGAAACGATGCGAGATTTCGGCTCATTTTTACCGAATCACATGAATTCAATTCACCAATGAGCTTTTCTACCCGGCTAGAGGACCTTCACAGTGGTATCACTGCAACTGGCGAACCTGCTCGTCTACAAAAACGCATCAAGAAGACAGGACATGGGGCAATTGGAGGCGTGGGTCAGGCTCCATTTCCCTTTAGTATTACGTCCGTCACTTCATCACTGCCTGAAGAGGAATACGCTATGCCGCTTGTACGGATTGATATCTCCGCCGACACACCCGATGGGACAGTTGCCGCAATCGGTGACGTGATTTACGAAGCAATGATCAGCACGGCGAACGTGCCCGAACATGACCGATTTCAGATCATTCACCGCCATGCCAGCGATGAACTGGTGTATCCGGCTGAGGGCTATCTGGGCATTACCTACACAAAGAACATCGTGTTCATTCAGGTGGCCTGGAACGAAGGGCGAACCATTGACGTGAAGAAGGCGTTTTATAAGGCTATCGCCCAAGGCATTCATGACAGGACCGGGCACAGACAGGAAGACATCTGGATCAGTCTGATTGATAACAAGAAGGAGAACTGGTCCTTCGGAAACGGGGAAATGCAGTACGCGCCCTGAAATAAACAAGTAGACGTGCGGACGGGCCGCTAATGGGCCGATAGCCGGCAGCTATGGCCGGCTTCATCCAGTCGCCCGCAGGAACTATGCGGGTCGGCGACTACCGATACCCACGCGCCTGGATGCTGAACAGGCTCGCATAGCGCCCGCCGCCAGCCATCAGTTGCACGTGAGTGCCTTGTTCCAGAATCCGGCCCTGATCCAGCACGATGATGTGATCGGCGTTGCGCACGCTGGAGAATCGGTGAGAAATGAGCAACGTCATGCGCCCCTTCGCGTACTCGCGGAAGTGCTCGAACACGGCGGCCTCGGCGGCAGCGTCGAGGGCGGCCGTCGGTTCGTCCAGAATCAGCAGATCGGCATCACGGCGCATATACGCCCGCGACAGCGCCAGCTTTTGCCATTGCCCACCGGACAATTCCTGCCCACCGGCGAACCAGCGCCCCAACTGCGTGTGATAGCCGTTGCTCAAGCGTTCGATGAAGTCGGCCGCGATTCCTTGGGTGGCCGCATCGCGCCAACGGTCCTGGTCATCGAACGCGTCGACGTCACCCACGCCGAGGTTTTCGCCGACCGTCATCTGGTAACGGATGTAGTCCTGAAAGATCACCCCGATGCGCTGGTGCAAGGCCTGTTCGTCCCAGTCCTGCAAATCGCTGCCGTCCAGCAGGATCCTGCCTTGGTCGGGCGTATAGAGTCGGGTCAGCAGTTTGATCAATGTGGTTTTACCCGAGCCGTTTTCGCCCACCAGCGCCAGGCTCATGCCGGGCGTCAGGTGCAGGCTGATGTCGGTGAGCGTGGGATTCGCAGCACCCGGGTAGCGGAACCCCAGGCCCTCGCAGCGCAGGCCATCGCCCGGGCGTGCACCGGCCTTCAGCGTGCCGCGTACAGGTGCGACCGGCACCCCAAGGTATTCGTAGAGGTCAGACAGGTACAGGCCGTCCTCGTACAAACCGGCAATCGCGCTGAGGCTGGCAGTGATGGCGACCTGGCCTTGCTTGAACAGCACCAGGTACATCGTCATCTGCCCGAGTGTGGTCTGGCCGCGCACGGTGTCCATGACCACCCAGGCGTAGGCCACGTAGAACGCGGCTGTACCCAATAGCCCGAGGGCAAAGCCCCAAGTGTCGCGTCGCACGGTGAGTCGGCGGTCTTCGGCGTACAGGCGCGTGAAATTGTCGCGATAGCGTTGCAGCAACAACGGCGCCATGCCGAACAGCTTCACTTCTTTGGTATGCGCCTCCTGGGACAGCAAGGCCTCCAGGTAATTTTGCTGGCGGGTTTCCGGGGCGCGACGCTGAAACAGGCGGAAGGCATTACCGGAGAAATGCGTCTCGGCGAAGAACACCGGCAGCGCACCGAGCACCAGGATCAGCAGCGCCCAAGGGGAAAAATGCACCAGCAGCACCGCAAAGCTGACCAGCGAGATCAGGTTTTGCGTCAGCCCCAAGCCTTTGGTGACGAGGCCCAATGGCCGGGTCGATGCATCGCGGCGCACGCGCACCAATTTGTCGTAAAAGGTCGAGTCCTCGAACTGCAGCAGCGAAAGGGTCTGGGCCTTTTCCAGGATCATCAGATTGACCTTCTGCCCCAACTGCACCCGCAGCAGCGCCTGTTGCATTGAAAGCGCCCGTTGCGCCGCGGCCAGCAACGCCAATACGCCCGCCTCGGCCAACACGTAACGCAGGACAGGCCACACCGGCGCCTGGCTGCCATTGGCGTGGATCTGCAGCGCCTGAACCACCGCATCGACGATCCGCTGGCCGATCCAGGCAGCCAGCGCGGGCAAAATGCCGGCGATCAGCGTCGCCACGATCAAGCCGGCGAACAAGGGGCGGGAAGTCGCCCAAACAAGGCCGACCGCCCTGCCGCTCTGGGTTGAAAATGCAGTCAAACGATTGAACAACGACATCAAAGGCGCAGGCTCCGGATTGGCGGTGACGGGGGATTGTAGCGGCTAGTTCGGCACGCTTCCCCGGTCTTGTGGGTAGCCATCTGGATAATCAGGGGCGATTCAGGCTTTGCATAGAACTGCAGGCCACTCCGTCAGGGCGGTATAACCGTGCAGAGAGACTTGAGCTACGGATGTAACGGAAATGGGAACCCGCAGACAGCGGCCCAGTCCAAAACGCACAACAAACCAGGATGGGCAAATGACAGTGTTATCAACCGTTTTAGTGGTGGAAGATGACTGGCTCATTCGCAGTTTGATCCATGAAATTTTAGAGACGGAAGGCTTCGAGGTCGTCACAGCAGAGACAGGCGACGACGCTTGGGACTGGTTGTGCAAGACCTCGGGAGGGGCGGATCTCATCCTGTCCGACATCCATATGCCGGGTGGGCTGAGCGGTATTGGCTTGGCAAACCGGGTGCAAGCTCAATGGCCCCGCATCCCGGTGATCTTGTCCTCGGGAGGACGAGGGCAACAAATCCTGGAGTCTGGATATGCTCCTCTTTTCATCCCCAAACCTTGGCACTCCCTGGATATCGGCACCATTTGTCGGCGCGCATTAGCTCTGGCGATTAACCGAGAGTGATGCTGCCGACCCCATGGCGGTTACGTTGGAGAGTCTTTTCCGAACCACTTCTTTTCAGACCTCAACCCGGTTCAAGGAACCAGGGGTTCGAAGAAAGTAAGGTCTAGCGGGCAATCATGCCGGCTGCCTGTTCAGTCGCTTCAGTGGTACGCGTCGCCAACTTGCGAACCTCGTCGGCAACCACTGCGAAGCCACGACCCGCCTCACCCGCACGTGCAGCCTCAATGGCCGCATTCAGGGCCAAAAGATTGGTCTGGCTCGCGATGCTCTGGATCGTCCCCACGATCTGGGACAATTGCGCGATATTGTGCTCAAGCGTCTGCTGATGCTTGACCTCTGTTTCCCTCAGCACGTCCTGCTCGTGTTGCAAGTTGACGTCCACAAGCGCACCGACTACTCGCAGCGGCAGGCCGGCGGGGTCACGCCTGGTCTGGCCTCGCGCACGGAACCACCGATATTCGCCGCTTTTCATCCTCAGCCGGTACTCGATATCAAAGGGTGTCTTGCCTGATCTATCATTCAGATGAGCCCCGAAAGCGCTGAGGCTTCTGTCCTTATCATCCGGGTGTAACCTGGATGCCCAGCTGTCCAACACATCTGGAAACTCCTCAACCGTTTCGAAACCCAGCAGCCGACGAAACTGAGGTGACCACCAGAACGGGTTTTTGGGGTTTACAGGGTCTCCGGCAATGACCTCCATATCCCAAAGCCCATCCGAGAGCATTTCCCGAGCCAGCTCGAATCTGGTGATGATGACGTCGTGCTCCTGATCCCGCTCCAGCTGGTCATGGATATCCCGGAGCGAGCCAGCGACCCGGATGGGCGTGCCTCGCTCGTCGCGGAGTGTCTCACCCTGTGCGTGGAACCAGCGATATGAACCGTCTTTCATGGCGAGCCGGTTATTGACTTTGTATGGGGTCATTCCGGACTTGTCGTTGAGATGGCGAGCGAAGGCGTCGAGTGTTGCCTGCTTGTCCTGCGGATGGAGCCGATCGGCCCAACTGGCGAGCACATTTGGAAAGTCTCTTTCGTCCTTGAAGCCCAGCAGGCTGCGGAATTGCTGCGACCACCAAAAGCGATTTCCGGGGTTGACCGGGTCGCCGGCCACGACCTCCATGTCCCAAAGACCTTCACTGGACGCGCGATTGACCAAATCGAATCTGATCTCGTGAGCTGACGCGGAGGCTGCTGATTCGCGAAGCAACTCGCGGGCATCCTCAAGCTCCTTTTCGAGTTGGGCTACGCGGGATTGGTATTGATCATTGGAGGACTGGATCAGGCGCCAGGCATCCAGCACTGCTGGACCTTCTTTGCACTGGGCGACCTCAGGATGTTCGCCGCTCATGATCGACGTCAGCAATTGCTTCAGGGCGCGACGATCGCGGCGAAGAAGGAAAAAATTGGGCATGTTGTACAAGCTCGAAATGCGTGACGGGCCTCCTCCATGGCACCTTGCCATTCTTATCGTCTTGAGCGCCAGAAACTTTATCTGTCTGGCTGAATAAATGGCCGTCAACCCGCTGAAATTCCTCAGTAATAGAGGATCTGCTTACGAGGTGTGTGTCTAACGAGCCACGCGGAGGGAACCATGGTCAGATCTGTTTTCCTGGCTTTGGCATGCCCCGCCTGACCAAGCCGTTCGCGATGCTGGATAGCGCTTCTTATCAGGCCGTAACGGGGCAGAGAGTCAGGCAGGAATGATCGAGATCGTGCCGTTCCGCTCAAGGATCGCGTACTTGATCTGCTCCACCCGCTCGAAACCCTGCTCTATTCGTGCGGCCTCCAAGATGTCGTCTTCCTGAATACGGGCCTCGTGCATGCGATGTCGCAGGAAAGCGCCGTTTTCAACGATGATCGTCGGCCCCCCATCGATCAGCTTGGCCAAGCGTTTGGACCGCCGCTTGACGAGGGAAAGCCCGATGTCGATCACCATTAAGGTCACGATGACCAAAATCGCATTGGTCACGGAGAAGTCATCGCCCAGCAGCGCTTGCTGGGTGGCTTCGCCAATGACCATCAGCAGCACGAAATCAAACGACGTTAGCTCCCCCAATGATCGTCGGCCAGAAATCTTGAAGAGCACCATCAGTGCCAGATAAATCGCGCCCGCGCGTAGTACGGCATCCATTGAGCACCTATGGGTAAATGAACTGAGTGACTGGAATGTGGCCGCCGCCCACGACACTGATCTGACTTTTGAAAAGCCCGATGCCGTCGCTGCGCCATGAGATGAAGAGCGTGACGTGCCCGCTCTTGTCGGTGGGAAACGTAAGGCTCAAACCCTGGGGACTGCCCACCGAGCTGACCGGCTGCGGCTGGAGAGACTCGATGCTGAAGCCATCCAGCATAGGCTTGCTGATCGACAGTGTGACCTCTTTGCCCGGCTGCCCCGTGGCCTGAACGATCATTGGATTGGTCCCACCCGCTCGGTGGAAACGCTCGTACTGCACCGTCAGGTCACCCTGCTCACTCACCGACTCGAGCGTGCTGAGCGGGCCTCTGGAAAACAAACCAAGCAATGTCAGGATGACCACCGCTGTCAGCACATACCAGCCAACCCTCTGGAACTTCCAGACTTTGCGCTGCAGCGCAATGTCCTCTGCCACGGGGTGTTCACGGTCCTGCATTTCCTGCTCTAAGAGGCTCATACGCATCACTCGTCGGGACTAGCGATGTGACTGCTTTGGTCTGTGGGAAGTTCTGGTGGGGTAAGCGTGTGCTGCTGATTCCGTGGGGGGGTTGTCTTTGGGTTCAGCGCTTCGATAAGGCGTAACCGTCCGGCATTCCACCTTGTGCTGCGATGTCGATGAGCTAAGACGATCTACTCATCGTTGCGATCCACTGATTCACCTGGTTTGTTTACGAAAAAACCACCCAAGTCCTTAATGGCTTCCTCGGCCAAGAGCCCGACAACAACAGTAATGCCCGCATCTCGCAGCATTTTTATGCCCGCTCCCGAGTTTCTCGGATCGGGATCAAGCAGCCCAACAAACACTTTCTCGACACCGCTGTTTAACAGTGCCAGCGCACATGACGGCGTTCGACCATGAAAGGAGCATGGCTCAAGCGTGACAAACGCGGTAACCCCAGAGCAATCACTAGGTAATTGGCTCAACGCCATTGCTTCCGCGTGATATAGCCCAGGTGGCTGTGTGTAGCCTTGGCTGATCACCAAATTATCCTTTACCAGCACGCAACCTACCGGCGGGTTCGGAAGGCACTCAGGTAAGGCTAATCGCCCCTGAGCGAGCGCAAGACGCATGAAATCGGTGTTGGAAGAAGGGTTAGGCATACCGTAATGATCCGCAGGGTTCATGAAATGTGAGGTTCTATGATCCTGAGCCAAGGCCAACGAGCTTGGTAACTTTTGGCCTTCTGGTCGAACAAGTCTGGCTGAGGATTTTTCGGATTGATACGAAGAACGCCTTGCTCTACGTCGGTCAGGCCATATGGCGCATAGACTTCACCCGTTTCAGGGTCTAGCCCAATACACGTACCGGCAATCAGGTAACGATCAATACCATCTTTTGCCGACTGAAGCTGAGAATAAGACCTGCCAAACCGCTGACTGTACCAAAGGTGGACGCGGGCCTGATTCTTGATCTCAACGTTAACTTCAAGGTCTTGGAAGAGAGACTGAGCTGAGTTGATGACCTCATTTTCAGCCTCCCAAGACAGATCACTATCGAAGTAAAAAACGTCGTAATCCTTCACACCCCAATCCGACGGCAGGTGCGACTGATGATTCCAGACGGCTTGGAACAGGCATCCCGCAGTGAGCATGCATTGATTCAAACCGAGTGAAGGTAAGCGTGAGGTGATTTCAGCGTTTATTGGATTGGCCATTGCTATCCTGACCAACCTTTCGCCAGGTAATGTCATTTTCATCCCTTTGGAATCGATCTAGTCCTAGCGACTGACAATACATCATCGCTTTTTAAGATTTCCCGAAAGACAACTTTTCTACACAGGTGTCCGCCCGGGCATCCTGTCTTTCGTAATTAATCCGGTTGCCACCTATGTGGCAGCAACTGATCGATTTCACTTGCCCGCTGCGTCGGCAGGCGCGTGAGAACATCCTTTAGATAAGTGTACGGATCATGACCATTCAGCCGCGCTGACTGGATCAAGCTCATGATCGCCGCCGCCCGTTTTCCGCTGCGTAGCGACCCGGCGAAGAGCCAGTTTTTGCGTCCAAGAGCCCACGGCCGGATCTGGTTCTCCGCCCAGTTGTTGTCAATGGGTACAGCCCCGTCATTGAGGTAGCGCGACAGCGCTGCCCAGCGTTTGAGGCTGTAATTGAGTGCTCTGCTGATAGCCGAACCTTCGGGCACAAGATCACGCTGCGCGATCATCCAGGCATGCAGCCTATCCATCACCGGCCCGGCTTTTTCTTGCCGTATTCGGCGCCGTAAATCCGGCTCCAGGTTACGCACTTCGCTCTCGACTTCGTACAACAGCTGGATGTAGTGCAGGGCCTGCTCGGCGATCTGGCGCTTGTTGGTTGCATGCAACTCAAAGAACTTGCGCCGGGCATGGGCCATGCAGCCGATCTCGGTCACGCCGAGTTCGAAGCTGGCCTTGTAGCCGCCAAAATCATCGCAGACCAACTTGCCTTTCCAGCCTTGAAGGAAGTTACGAGCATGCTCGCCAGCGCGGCTGGGGCTGAAGTCGTAGACGACAGCGGCTGTGTCGCAGAACTGGCTGGTGGCATAAGCCCAAACATACGAGTGGTGGGTTTTCTTGGTGCCCGGAGCGAGCATCTGCACGGGTGTTTCATCCGCGTGCATGACCTGTTGCCCGATCACTACGTCACGCAAGGCATCGACCAAGGGCTGTAACTGCACGCCTGTCATGCCAACCCACTGAGCCAACGTGGAGCGTGGAATCGCCAAGCCGGCACGACCAAAAATCGATTCCTGACGGTAAAGCGGAAGATGGTCAGCAAACTTCGCAATCATGACGTGAGCAAGTAACCCGGCAGTCGGGATGCCCTTGTCGATGACCTGCGGCGGCACAGGTGCCTGGATCAGCGTTTCGCAGTCATCGCAAACCCACTTGCCACGAACATGGCGCTCAACGGTAAACTCGCCCGGTGTGTAGTCCAGCTTTTCACTGACATCTTCACCTATGCGTTTCAGTGCGCACCCGCATGGGCAGTGAGTGTTGTCTGGTTCGTGATGGATCAACGTTTGCGGAAATTCTGCCGGCAATGTCGTGCGCTTGGGCTTTTGCTTTTCCTCGGTCGCCGCTGGTGCTATTTGCAACGCCTGAAGCTCGGCCTCAATCGCCGCGATATCAGTATCGATCAGGTCATCAAGCCGGCTGGCCTGATCAGGACTCATCTGCTCACTGCGCTTGGCAAACTTCAAACGCTTGAGCTGTGCGATCTCGAGGGTCAGCTTCTCGATCACCGTTTGATCGCGGTTGATCTTCTTGCCCATGGTCTCGACTTGCGACAGCAATTGCGTAGCGAATGCACGCAGTTGGTCGGGAGTCATTTGATCGAGATTGGGTGAGGAAGTCATGCCTTGGATTTTACCAAGCAGACCGTCTGCGACAGCAAACCAAGATGCTAATTACAGTTTCTAAAGCACCGTGATTGCACCGCCAGCGCCAACCCGTTGCCAAGGCAGGCCAAGCACCAAGGCCTGAAGTTGCTCTACATCCAACTGCAATTCACTGCCTTGCCGAACACCTGGCCAATGAAATTTACCTTGGTTCAAGCGACGTGCCGCCAGCCAGACACCAATCCCATCGTGTACCAGCACTTTGACCCGAGTCGCGCGGCGATTGGCAAACAGATAGGCGCAGTGCGGCTTCGCCGCACCGAACACCGCGATCACTCTGGCCAGAGCCGTTTCAGTTCAGGCGCGCATGTCCATGGGCTCGGTGGCAAGCCAGATGGCGTCGATGCGGATCATCGCAAAAGCTCTCGAAGGAATGCGGTGCAGGCGGCAGCATTATCGGTTGGCCAGTTCACTTTGACGGTACCGCGCGGGTGCAGAATCTCAATGCTGATATTCGGTGAGGATCCGTGGCCTGTTTCGTGCACAGGCAACGGGATGAATGCAGGCTGGAGCGCCGTGCTTTTCTGTGCTTGCACCCGAATCCATTTGTGGACAAGGTTCGCGTTAAGGCTATGGCTGAGGGCAACGCTGGCAATCGAAGCGCCGGGTTGGACACACTCTTTAATGACCTGGGCCTTGAAGGATTTGGAATACGAACGGCGCGTCTGCTGCATGAAATACCCGCTTAAAAGGCTAGAACTGGTGCCCACTTAAAATTTAAGTGCACACCATGTCTTTGCTTTGCCGGGCTGGGTAGATGACTTTGCCGGACGCATACGATAAGGCTAAGGGCCGCTTTTGGTCGAAGCCGCCGGTGACAACCGGCCGCTATCGGCCAGGAGCTGCCATTTGAAGAGCGCAGTTTTTGATCCTTAGGGCACCCTGGTCTCGGTCTGTATTGGTTCAATTGCAGCGGCTCACAGGCCATAACCTTATTGATCTTAATATGAACTCTCGCTCGGATTCCTTCTGCGGAATTCTCGACCCGAAACCAAGTGCCGTAGCATTCTCGATAGACGGGCGAAAGGTATTAGGGACCTGCAATGGAACGACCGGTTAGCCCTCGAATGCGTCAGCTTAGCCCGATTTGGTCAGTTGGGTGCCAACAGCGGAGCGCAGGTGTTGTCGATCGCTGTCCTGGGTTTTGATATGATTGGCCACAAAACAAGGATGGAACGATGAAGTCTTTATTTCCTGAATTCAAAGCGCTAACAGAAAAAGAATATCAAGACGCCTGGAAGCGTGGGCTTTTGGTTTTTGACACCAATGTGTTGTTAAACCTCTACAGATATCAAGCGGCGACACGTGATGAATTAATTACCGTCCTTAAATCATTGTCTAAGCGGATATGGATTCCTCATCATGTAGCCCTCGAGTTTTACAGAAACCGCTCTGGGGTAATATCTGAGCAACATCAAAAATACCGACAGGTCCGCGAGGTTGTCATTACTTCAGTTGACGACCTGCACAACAGGATTGCGAATCTTAATCTTAGAAAGCGCCATTCGTCGATCAGAACAGAAGATCTCCAAAGTAAAGTAAATGATGCAATTACCGGATTTCTTGAGGAGCTTAAGGTGCTGGAGGAGGCAAACCAACCACCTACTTCTGTAGATTTTATTAAGGACGCAATAGAGCAGCTATTCGAAGGGCGTGTCGGGGCCAGTCCCGCGGAGCAGAAAGATGTAGATGGTCTCTATAAGTTGGCGCAAGCTCGCTATGATTTGAAGATTCCTCCGGGATACAGGGATAAGGAAAAGGATAAAGCACAGCCCGATGAATACCTCCATAACGGTATAATTTACAAAAGAAAATATGGTGATTATTTAGTATGGAGACAAATGCTGGAACAGGCTAAATCCGAATCAAGCAACTGGCTGATATACGTTACTGATGATCGAAAAGAGGATTGGTGGCTGAAGGGAGATTCAAATAAAATCCTCGGTCCGCGACCGGAGCTTATTAATGAGGCTATCTCCTTAGGAGGCGTTCGGCACTTCTTGATGTATTCCCCAGAGCAGTTCCTGTCTCATGCTAAGCAAATGCTGAAGGCCAGCGTCTCAGACGAAACCCTTACGGAAGTTAGGGATATATCAGACAATGCGGTCATGCCTTCTAGGGTTGGCATGGATGAAGTTCATGCTAGTGCAAAAGCTGCAGTTCAGAATTGGGTTGCCTCTATTTACACTTATGAAGTTTTGAGCGGCTATAGAGAACCAGACTTTGTTGTCTACAAAAACGACAAGACAGTGGGCATCATTGCCGAACCGCTACCAGGCAAGAGATTGGCAGCACAAATACTCCGTCGGCTTCCACTGCTTCAGTCTCAGGCCAGTTATCAGTTAACTAAAAACAAACTTGACGCGGTGATTATTGTTTACGCGTGCTTGGATGAGCTAGATGTCGAGGAGACAATCGGATTGATGAGGAAACACTATTCGATTTCCTCACATGCTTCCACCGGAATTATTGTTGGGCACTTTAACTCGGATCCACAAGAGTTCTTCCCCATAGAGTGGATTGTATACGATGACTTGATGGACATTGGGGTGAGCCCTTCTCATGATAATTTAGCCGACGGTCTCGAATAACGGGGAGCTTCGATCATCTAACTCTAGACATCCACCTAGCCTGCTTAGCAGGATAGGTGGATGTCTAGAGTTCGAGAGTTAAATATGTAAGATGCCAACACTGTCGGCAGTCTCACTTTCCAACTGATAGCGAGTGTTTGCAATGAAGCGGCTAATGGGTGAACTGACAGTTTTCGATCCAGCGTGAACGGGTAATAAGGCTGCTTTCGACCAAATTCGGACCCTAGCAGCCGGGCTCAATTAAGCCCAAAACCCGAGCGATCCGCTTGGTCTAAAGTTTGAGTTTCCCCCCATAAATTTTCTACGGTAGGACTATGGCAGAAGAAACTGCGAAGTCGAATCAAACCCTCCTTTGTTCTGAATGCTTCACGGATGAAGGACTGCGGATAGATGCATTCAAGCTCGGCACCGAGGAGCATGTGAAATGTCCGAACTGCCACAGCCAAGAAGGCCGAAAGCTGACGAAGGAGCTTATTGAGGCTCTTGCATGGCGTTTTTTTGTGGGTGGTACTACCGTCCGTTGCGACTACGGTGCAGCGCCTGTTATTCAGTGCAACGAGCATCACTTTGGGAGGAGCGATATATCGCCCTCGATCTGGCTCAAAGATGACATCAGGCTTCTTGAGGAGGCTGGTCAGATTGGCTTCTTCTACTACGGCCCACGCCTTTGGATGGTTGGCGAAGTCGAGCCACTCAAGGATCTTCAGGACGAATCGAAGCGGTCGAAAATCATCAAGCGCGTAATGAAGGAATACCCAGAAAAGACACTTCAAATGGGGCAGAAATTTTATCGCCTACGAATCTGCCCACAACGTCCAGGTGATCCGATAGAGTACGACAGCCCACCTATTGCACTCGCTGGAAAGGGGCGACTCGATTCGCCAGGCTTTCCTATCATGTACGGATCGCAGGACATCGACGTTTGCATCCATGAATGTCGAGCATCGACAGATGACGACATCTACGTTGCTACCCTGGAGCCCAAGCGGAACTTACGGCTTTTGGATCTTACTCACCTACTCGAAGAAGATGTGACGGAGTTCGAAAGCTTGGATATGGCTATCCATATGCTCTTCCTGGCACGTTCCCACTCCTACGAGATTTCCAGAGCAATCGCATTAGCAGCCAAAGAAGCGGGCTTCGACGGCATAATTTACCCGTCGTTCTTTAGTTTGATTCGCACTGGCGGCCATCCTTTTGAAACCGCCTATGGCATGTCGCTGCGGCGCTGTCACCCTGATCGGGAAAAATACGCAGAGGCATACACAATCAAAAATTTTGCCTTGTTTGGACGTCCGCTGGAGAACGACCTGGTAAGCATCCAATGCATTAATCGTTTGGTACTCACTCAGGTCGGATATAGAGGACACTTTGGCCCCGTGCAGTATTGACCGAAATGTTAGAGGTGCTCAGATTAAAGGCGGCTACTGCCCTTCCTTGAAGGGTAGCTTCGGGTCGGTAGCGGTCAATGGCGGAAGGCTGCTTTCGACCCAAGGCAGCCGCTCGCCCCCACACAACCACGAACACCTCAAACAAAAAAAGAACAACGCCCGGCGGCAGTTAATGACACGCACCGGGCGATTCCCGTTCACACCACCTTCAGCACGATTTTGCCGATATGGTCGCCCTGCTCCATTCGCTGATGCGCTTGTGCTGCGTCGGCGAGAGGGAAAACACGGTCAATGATCGGCAGGCATTCGCCTTGACTGAGCAGCGGCCAGACATTGGCGAGTACGGCGCGAGCAATCTCGGCTTTTTCCTCCGCGCTGCGCGAACGCATCATCGACCCTGTCACCGAGCCTTGCTTTTCCATCAACGCCAGCAGATTGAAGTCTTTGACGGAGCTGCCGCCCAGAAAGCCGATAATGACCAGTCGACCGCGTCGTGCGAGTGACGCTACGTTGCTCTCGAAATAGCTCCCGCCCATGATGTCGAGAATGACGTCCACGCCCTTCTCGTGGGTTTGCCGGGCGATCTCTTGAGCGAAGTTCACCTCGCGGTAATTGATCGCTTCGCCACCCAGTTCGCGGATCCGGTCGCACTTTTCCTGGCTGCCGGCCGTTGCAAAAGCCTTGATCCCCAAGGCCTTGCACAGCATCAGCGCGGTCGTGCCGATGCCGCTGGTGCCGCCATGGATCAATACGGTGCAGCCCTTTTGGGCACGGCCCAGCTCGAAAAGGTTGGCCCACACGGTAAAGAATGTTTCCGGAATGGCCGCGGCCTGAATCATGTCCACGCCGTCGGGGACCGGTAATGATTGGGTGGCCGCCACAACGCAGTATTCGGCGTAACCACCGCCATTGGTCAGCGCACATACCTTGTCGCCCAGCTTGAAGTTGGCCACCTTTGCGCCAACCCCAACGACCTCACCGGCCACTTCCAACCCGGGCACAGGGGTCATGCCGGGTTTCATCGGGTATTTGCCCGAACGCTGTATGACATCAGGACGATTGATGCCGGCGGCGTGAACCCGGATCAGCAGCTCGTGATCACCGGGCGTCGGCACATCGGCCTGCATTATCTTTAATACTTCGGGGCCACCGGGTTCGGTGATCTCGATGTAGTTCATACGGTTTGGCAGATTCATGGTTCACCTTTTGTTGAGAGGGCTAATTGTTGAGAGGGCTGAAGACTCTGAAAGCTGAACGTCAAAGACATTCAGCTTTTTTAGCGGCCCATAGAATCAACCCTCGACTGTGAACCTCAGTCCGGCTTTTTCAGTCAGGCGTTTGAGCAACGCCTCATTCAACGCCGCCGCGGGCGTCCAGCAACCGCCCGGGGTCTCCTCACGTGTCACATCGAACGCCAGCGCCATCGCTGACTCGGCCAACATCTTGGAGGTCGACAGGTAGCCCGGATCCTCGTCGCAACTCACGGATGCCTTGAGCACCTGACCGTCTGCCAGTTCTGCGATGAACAACACATCATAAAAGCCTGCATCAAGCTCCTTCTGTGTCGGCCCTTGCCCCGGTTGCGGATGACCGCCCTCATTGAAGGAGAAACCTGCCAGGCCAAGCTCATCGTCTTCGCTCGGTTGTGCATCAAGCATCAGCATTTCGTCGTACTGAAACGACGTGCCCCACAGGTGCCCCTCCAGCAAGTTGGTGCGATGCACTGCCTTGGAATTGATGCCCGACATGATGAAAGGCCCGACCCAGGTCTGAGCCAGTTCATCCTGGTAGGGGGTCTGGTCATCAGGTTGCTCGACGCCTTTGAATCCTGGTGTGTAGGCAAACGGATCGGCCACCAGTTCACCGAGAGCGGGATCTTGCGCCGCGGCTGCAACCACAGCATCGACACTCAGGAACGTGCCACCGGAGAGCACGCCTTGCATGCTGCGCACGCGGCCCCTGATCCGAGGCGCGTAGCGAGCGAACTTCTTCATGACCTGCTGCTGGGTGAACCATACGCCGAGGTCGAACGGCACCGAATCGAAACCACAGGAGAACACCAGTCGCGCGCCCGATGCCTGGGCTTGAGCCTGATGGCTGCCGATCATTTGGGCAATCCAGGGAATCTCCCCCGAGAGGTCGACGTAGTCCGTCCCCGACTCGGCGCAGGCTGCCACCAGGTCCGAGCCGTAAACCGAAAACGGCCCTGCGGTGGTAATCACGACCCGGGTCGCGGCAACCATCTCGCGCACGGACGCGCGGTCTTGGGCATCGGCCACGATCAGCGGCAGCGCTGCGGCGTTTGCCCAACTGTCCCGAATGGCTTCCAGCTTGCTCAAGCTGCGACCGGCGATGGCCCATTTAACAGGGCCGTCGACGCCGTATTGAGCGAAGAGGTATTCAGCGACCAGCCGACCGGTGTAGCCCGTAGCGCCAAAAATGATCACATCGAATGTTTGTTTGCTCATGGAAAAGATGATTCCTGAAAGTGCCGCGAAGCGAAGGCGACACTCTAGCCATCCTGCCTACAAATGATTAGATGGTATGGTTGGAATAGACCTATAACCGCAGAGCATCAATCGTGCGCGACAATGTCACCGACCTCCTGGCCCTCCTGCGGGTCGCCCGTGAAGGCAGTTTTACCAAAGCGGCGGCGCAGCTTGGCGTTTCCCAGCCTGCGCTGAGCCGCACCATCACCAAACTGGAATCGCGCCTGGGTGTGCAATTGCTGACCCGCAGTACCCGCAGCGTCGCACCGACCGAAGCCGGCGCGCGCCTGATCGACAGCATCGGGCCGCATTTTGACGGGATCGAGTCAGGCCTCAACGAGCTGAGCGAACTGAGCGGCATGCCGGCGGGTAGCCTGCGCATCACCTCCATGGAGCACGCAACCCATCTCGTCCTTGCCCCGGCTGCGCTGCAATTGATGACCGACTATCCGGGCATCAAGGTCGAAATCAACGACAGCTACGCATTGGTCGACATCGTTGCAGAGCGCTTCGATGCCGGTATCCGCCTGGGGGCGCAGCTGGCTCAGGACATGATCAGCATGCCCATCGGCCGGGATTTTCGCCTGGCATTGGTGGCCGCCCCCGCCTATCTCGAACACCGCGCTGAACCACTGACGCCACAGGATCTGACCGAGCACGCCTGTATCAACCTGCGCCAGCCCACCTCGGGAGGATTGTGGGCTTGGCCTTTCGCAAAAAACGGGAGAGAAATCAAAGTACGCGCCGACGGGCATCTGGTGAGTAACAACATCTGGCTCATGCGTGATTTTGTCAGGGCGGGCGCCGGACTGGGCTACTTCCCGGAGCATCTGGTCGAGCAGGATCTGGCACAAGGTCGCCTGGTGCGGCTGATGGAGGACTGGACTGGCACCGTCACCGGGTATCACCTCTACTACCCAAGCCGGCGCCAACACAAACCGGCTTTTCGTCTGCTTCTCGATGCATTGCGTGATCAGTCAGGGCGCTGACTGTCTTCTTTTGGCCGCTAGCTGACCTCAACGAGCGGCCGATCTAGGTCGGAAGCGGTCAGCCACGACCGGCTGCTTTCGACCCAAAGCCGCCCCTCGTGAATGGCAGCATTCGGCCAACAAGAGACGTTCGTCGTGGCCGGAGTGTGCCCCGCCAAGCGGCCGTCGCTGGCAGCCGTCACGGCCTCACAAACCGGTAGACGAAGCGATCGGTCTCGCCCTTGATCGCGGGATCGAATACCTTGACTGATCGCGGATCATCCTTGCTCGCGAGCATGTTGCTTTCCGCGTCCAGCAGGAAGCCGGCCGCCTCCACCTCCTTCCGAACGGAGGCGGGGTCGATCCGGTGCAGCGACTGGGCAACACTGGTGCCCGCTGTGCCAGCGGCGGCGTGGTCGACGATGACGTAGTACCCACCCGGCTTGACCCTATCGCACATGGCGCGATTGAAGTCGGCCGCCGTCGCGTCCTTGGACTGCACCAGCGCGGTGTGGAGATCGTGGTAGAACAGGTGCATCCACAGGACATCCGCGGGCTGCGTGACTTCCGGCATGGCCACGAGGTTCGCCGAAACCGCCTAGACGTTTGCCCGGCCCGGCTCCTTCGCCAACGTACGCATGTTGCCGACAGGATCGTTCTTGAAGTGGGCGACTTCGGCAGGCACGAAGCTATAGACCCGTCCGTTGGGTCCCACGGCGTCAGAGAATAGACGCGTCCAGTCGCCGTCGCCCGGGTAAACGTCGATGACGGTGGCGCCTGGATCAACGCGTGCGAAGCGGATCAACTCGGATAGCTTGGATGTGTCGTACATGGGGACCTCCTACAAAGTTTGGTATTCGAATGGCGAGGGGCCCCAAACGGTTTTTGCTACGTGAGCCCGGATGCGTCGATCTGCGAGGCTCGTGCCAGTGCCTGCGTGTCAATGTACTCGCGGATCTTCGTCAGTCTGCCGTCGCGGACCGTGATGGCGAAGATCCAGTCATCTTCGAACGTCTTATTGGTGGCTTTGATCTTCCCCTTGGCGAAACCGACGACCAGCACCCGGTCTCCCTGCGCGATGAACTCCCGGGGCTCGGTGGATGTCTCCATCGACCTGGATGCGGTCTCGAGCAAATCCGCAAGCCCCGCATGGCCGTGGCGCGTACCGGCCAGAGGCCAGTCTTCGCCCGGGATGATCCACTCGATGTCTTCGGCGACCAGCGCCAGCAGACCGTCCTTGTCGCCGCGGCCAATGGCCGCAAAGAAGTCCTTCACGGTCTGGACGTTTTTCTCGGTATTCATGGGGATTTCTCCGCGTCGATCGAGTCGACTTGCGCTCGACCCGAGCGCGTTCGTTGTGTTGTTATCGTTGGGTACGTCCTGCTCAACCGGCGAAAGTGACGAGGTCCTTGAAGATCAGTCGACCCCAGCTATTTCCGCGTGCGTGGACCAGCAGCCCGCCCTCGGAAAGCCTGCCAAGTTGGACCGGCGAGAAACCGAGATTTTCTGCAAGCGCGCCGATCTCGGCCGCGGCCTCGTCATCGTCGCTGGCCAGGAACACGACCCGCCTGCCGCCATGCACGGCCGGATCCTGGGCGAGGACGGATGCACCCAGATGGTTGAAGCCTTTGACCAGCCTGACACCCGTGAAGGACCGCGCAACGACCATGGAAGAAGGCTGTCCTCCCAGTTCCTCTGTGGGCACTTGGGTGTTGGTTACATCGACGATGGTCTTGCCTTTCCAGGTCGACAGCGCGTTGGCGACATCCTGGTGCGAGTCGAAACGGACGGCCAAAAAGATGATGTCCGCCTTGACCGCTTCCGCCAGTGTTTTGGGAAGGATGGTGGGACCGATCGCAGCGGCGACGGAGGCAAAGCTTTCCGGGTCGCGCGCGGTGGCCACGGATACGTCGATGCCCTTGCGGGCAAACGCCTTGGCCAGTGCCTGGCCGATAGGGCCGAAGCCGATAATTGAATAGGTCATAGGAGTTTTCTCTGAGTTGGGTTGGATCCTGCTTGGATAAGCGCGGCCCCACGGCTTGCCGCTAGGGTGGCCAGCCAAGGGGCCGCGCTGGGGTCAGACCTGCGCCAGGCCGCCATCGACGGGAAGATCGATACCCGTGACGAACGAACTTTCCTCGGAAGCGAGGAATACGACGGCAGCCGCGATTTCCTCCGGCTTGCCCCAGCGACCCATGGGAATCTGCAAGGCGTACTGGGCGGCCGCTTCCTTGGCCTGGTCGGCGGTAAGGCCCGCCGTCTTTTGCAAAGCGCCCGTCTCGGTGGGCCCGGGACTGATGCAATTCACGCGGATCTGGCGATCTTTCAGCTCCATCGTCCAGGCACGCACGAAGTTGCGCACAGCCGCTTTGCTTGCACCGTAAGCGCTGAATCCAGCCGTTCCCAGGACGTTGGTGACCGAAGAGGTCACTATGATCGAGCCGCCGTCTCTGAACAGCGGAAGGGCCTTCTGCACCGTGAAGAAGGTGCCCTTGACGTTCACGTCGAAGGTCTGGTCGAAATGAGCCTCGGTAGCGGCCTCCAGCAGCGCGACCGTACCCGCGCCCGCATTGGCAAAGAGCACATCAATGTGACCATGCTTCTCTTTCACGACAGCAAAGAGCCGGTCCAGATCTTCCAGGCGGGACACGTCGCCCACGACCGTCGTAACGTTTCCCTTCAAGGTGGCTGCCGCCTCCTTCAGTTCGTCCTCCCTTCGCCCAGTGATAACGACGTGCGCACCTTCTTCAAGGAAGCGCTTGGCCGTGGCCAGGCCAATCCCGCTGCTTCCACCGGTCACGACCGCAATTTTTCCCGCCAATTTTTGTGCACTATGGTTGTTCATATATTTTGCCTTTCTAATGTTCGTTATTGAGCAGACCCTGCGGTGCTCCGAACCATCGAACGGAGCGCCGACGCGTCGTGGGTCAGAGTTGCGCCAGGCCGCCGTCGACAGCGAGTTCGCTCGCGGTCATGAAGCTGCTGTCCGAGGAGGCGAGAAACACCGCTGCCGCCGCGATTTCCGAGGGCTCGGCCATGCGCAGCAGGGGCGTCATCGCGCCATAGGACTTCTGGCCTTCCTCGCCGAGCGCCGCCTTCGCGAGTTCGGTTGCCGTAGCGCCAGGCGACAGCACGTTGACCCGGATGCCGGTGCCCTTCAGATCCTCTGCCCAGGTCCTAGCGAAGTTGCGCACGGCCGCCTTGCTCGCGCTGTAGGCGGTAAATTCGGGAGCACCCGTGGTGCCGGCGCTCGATCCGGTCAGGATGATCGAACCGCCCTCGCCCATCAGCGGCAGCGCCTTCTGGACCGTGAAGATGGTGCCCTTCACGTTGGTTTCGAAGGTTTCGTCGATATGGGCGGCGGTGATCTCGCCCAGCTTGAGTGGGCTGCCGGTGCCGGCATTGGCGAAGAGGATGTCGAGGGTTCCGCGCTCGGCCTTCACTGCCACATAGAGTCGGTCTAGGTCGGCCTCATCGGAGACCGAGCCCGTTATGGCGCGGGCCTTTGGACCAAGCTCGGCCACGGCAGCGTCGAGCGCTTCCTGCCGACGGCCGTAGATGAAGACGAAGGCGCCTTCCTGGATGAAGCGCTTTGCCGCCGCGAGACCGATGCCGGTCGCGCCACCGGTGATTACCGCGGTCTTGCCAGTTAGTCTGTTCATGTTCGTATCCTTGGCTCAAGCGGTGGAGGCAGTGACCTCCGTTTGCTGTTGAGACCAATGTAGTGCAGCCGCTGCCAGTGTATTAGTCGGCCTTTTTGTGAATAATTGTTCCATCAATGGAATAATCGCTAGAATGCTCCATGAATCGAGATCTCAATGACACTTTGGTGTTCGTCAAGGTTGTGGAGTTGGGCAGCTTCACGGCTGCCGCGAACACGCTGCACATGCCCAAGGCGACCGTGAGTCGTAAGGTGCGGGAGCTGGAAGAGCGACTGGGTGCGCAGCTATTGCATCGCACAACCCGCAAGCTCGGCTTGACCGAGGCGGGCAACATCTATTTCGCGCATTGCCAGCGCATTGCGCGCGACCTGGACGAGGCGGAGAGCGCCGTCAGTGAGTTGCAGAGCGGGCCGCGAGGCTGGCTGCGCGTGACTGCATCTCATCCGGTGGGCAACACTTGGGTCGCGCCCTTACTCAGCGAATTCCACGCACGCCATCCGGACGTTCGCGTGGAACTGCTGCTGAGCAACGACCAGGTCGACATCATCGCCGGCGAAATCGACGTGGCGATGCGCGTTGGCACGCTGGCGGATTCCAACCTGGCGGCGCGCAAGCTCGCCGTGTTCCGTACCGCGATCTACGCCACCCCCGGTTACATCGAGCGTTTCGGCGAGCCGCTGCATCCCGACGATTTGATTAACCACCGGGCAACCGTGCAGACCAATCACCGAAGCGCCCACGGCTTCGCCTGGACCCTCGATGATGGAAACGGCAAGCTGCGCGAGTTCCCGGTCGACCCCGTCGTGATCGCCAGCGATCCGAGCGCCCTTCGCACTGTGATGATGGATGGAGAAGGCCTGATGCTGACCAGTGACGTCTTTGTGCGGGCGTTCGTCGAGCAGGGTCTGGTGCAGCGCGTGCTCACCGGCTGGCGTGGCACGGACCTCGACCTGCATGCACTGTTCCCGCGCGGTCAGGTGCAGTCACCGAAAGTGCGTGCCTTCGTCGACTTTCTAGTCGAGCGGCTGAATATCGAGGAGGGCTACCTGGAGGTGTTGAACGGCGATACCGCGCACGGTCCGCCCTGCGGCCGCGATGGAAGCCCAGCGACGGCAGCGGCAGATAGGCACCGGATGCAATCTCAGTCAGCGCCCGAGTCAGGGCCGGCAGCCGCACGCGGTCAGGGCGAGAGATCGCGCACGACCGTCTAGCTGTATGAGCCCAGCACGTTGTTCAGTCGTATCCGCGAGATAGCTAAGAGGTCGTGGAAGCTGGCGTGAGGCCGATTCCAGTTACCCTGCGCGAGGAACGCATTCGACGTCGCGTATGGGTTGCCTGCCGTGGGAGACCAGCGAATCTGATTCCTCAGCAAACGACACTGCTGGACAACGCCGCGACGAGGGTCGACGAATTGGTCATCGGAGTCTGCGACGCGGTGGGATCGAGAGGCCGCTATGGGTCGAAAGCTGTCTGTGAGGAGGGCCCCATGGCTCCGCTGTGTTTGGTCTTTATCGCGTTGCTTGAGGCCGATCGCGGCCCGGCAGTCTCGGGCTTCGATGCTTTCCGTGCGTGTCCAAGCGCCTGAAGCAACACGGTTTGCGCAATGGGTACCTGGAGCTGGAGATTACCCAGTCGTTTCTGTAGTACCTCTTAGAAGCCCTTCAGAACGATCTTGCCTTTCGCCTTGCCGCTTTCCAGTAGAGCATGGGCACGACGAAGATTTTCTGTGCTGAGGCGTCCGTAGTTATCGCCGAGAGTGGTGCGCAAGAGACCCGAATCAACGTGCCGCGCAATTTCGTTGAGGATGTTGTGCTGCTCCTGCATGTCCTCGGTTTCGTAAAGCGAGCGGGTATACATCAGCTCCCAGTGCAACGACAGGCTCTTACGCTTCAGCGGTACAGCGTCAAGCGTGGCCGGATCATCGATCAGGCCCAGCTTGCCCTGAGGCTTCAGTGATTCGATGATTTGCTCGTAGTGCCGATCAGTCTGGGTCAAGCTTGCGACATAGCTGACTTGTCCAATGCCAATGCGCTTGAGCTCTTCGCTGAGTGGCTTGGTATGGTCGATGACGTGATGCGCACCCAGCTCGGCGACCCAAGCCTGGGTTTCCGGGCGCGAAGCCGTGCCGATGATTGTTAGTCCGGTCAGTTGACGCGCCAACTGAGTCAGGATCGAACCCACCCCGCCCGCAGCGCCGACGATGAGCAGCGTTTCGCCCCGGTCGGTGGTATCACTTGCAACACCGAGGCGATCGAAGAGTAACTCCCAGGCGGTCAGGGAAGTCAGTGGCAATGCCGCAGCCTGGCTGAAATCCAGCGACTGGGGCATTGAACCGACGATACGCTCGTCCACCAGTTGCAGCTCACTGTTGCTGCCCGGGCGGATCAACGATCCGGCGTACCAGACCCTGTCACCAGGCTTGAACAGCGTCACGTCGCTGCCGACCGACTTGACCACACCGGTAGCGTCCCATCCGAGGATACGGGGCTGGCTTTCGTCTTCGTGCGGTACGTAGCCCTGTCGCACCTTGGTATCGACAGGATTGACCGATACGGCCTTTACCTCTACGAGCAGGTCGCGCGGCTTCGTCACTGGCTCGGGTATATCGATCTCCACCAAAGCGTTGGGATGTTCGATAGGCAGGCATTTGAAGTGTGCAATGGCTTTCATTCGAAGAACCTCAGGAGATGCGATACATTTTCGTGATGGTGAGTTTTTCAGCAGCACGCTCGATGAAAGGGAGCGCGGCCTGAAAATGCGGTGTCGCTTCGTGAGCAGTCAGCGCCGCTTCAGTGCGCCACTGTTCGATCATGTGGAGAGTGCGAGCCTGCTCGGCATCACGATGGAAATCGTACTGGATGCAATCCGCTTCGGCTCGGCTCGGGCCTTGCAGGCGCTGCAGCGTCTCCTCGAGTTCGGCTTCAAACCCGGCCTTGGCGGTCAAAGTGGCAATCAGTGTCAAAGGGGTGGTCATCAAACCTCCTGCTTGTGGGCGTTATAAAGAGAGAGCGCATTGGCTGGCACGGGTGTATCGAAGATATCCATGCCGTCGGCCGTGCGACCAACAATTTGAATCCGCGGTGCTGCGAGATGGCGGCCTGGTCGAGATCCAGGTTATCGGCACGACACACATGAACTCGTCGCAGGGGAAGACTGAGTCACTGTCTTCTAGGCCCGGTGCACACGATCCTGTGTCGGCGTGACTAAGCCTTTCGCTCAATGACGACTTTGCCAATGGCACGACCTGACTCTAGGCGATCATGTGCCGCACTGACGCCCGCAGCAGTGAAATCATGGCGCTCATCGATCAGTGGCTTGACCAAGCCGCGATCAACCAGGGCAGCCAGTCTTTGCAGGATCTCGCCATGGTGCTTGCGGTCTTGGTTATGAATGATCGAAACAGCCATAAATACCAGGTCGAGTCTCAATGCCTTGAAGTGCATTTCGGTCAGATCGTAGGTGTCGTAACCGATGATCGAGACGACGTGGCCCTTGAGCTTCGCGGCTTTCAGCGAGTTCTGTAAGACCTCGCCGCCCAGGGTATCGAAGACCGTATCGAATCCCTTTCCTCCAGTGATTCGCTGACTGTATTCCTCAGGCGTCTCGCCGTTATAAAAAATAATTTCATCGGCGCCCAACCGACGGGCAATTTCCGCTTTTTCCGGTGTGGAAACCGTCGTCGATACCTTGGCTCCCAGAACCTTGGCCAATTGAATCCCTATGTGCCCTACACCGCCGGTGCCACCATGTACAAGGACATTGTCATTGGGTTTGATCGAAGCACGGTCGATCAGCGCCTCCCATGCAGTAATCGCCACGAGCGGCAAGCTTGCTGCTTCGCCAAAAGAGAGTGACGTGGGTTTTAGCGCCAGCATATTGGCATCGACCTCCATCTGATCTGCCAGCGCACCGGGAATCCCCACGAAGCCGCCGAAACAGCCATAGACTTCATCGCCTGGGTTGAAGCGAGTCACGCCAGTACCGACGGAGCTGACCACCCCTGAAACATCAATGTGAAGAGTGGCCGGGAAAGTCAGACCAGCCGTACCTTCGCTGCCACGGCGAATTTTCGTGTCCACTGGATTCACGCTTGTCGCCCGCACATCGACAATCACATGACCTGCTCGCGCGCGGGGATTGTCCGTCTGAATTTCGACAAAAAGGTCTGAGCTACCATGCTGATTTATCACAATGGCTTTCAAGGGTTTAACTCCGAGGAACTATAGGCCACCAAATTATCATCAATAAAATTGGATAAGTACGTTAGAGTTGTTGAATCTTTCGGTCCTGTTGGTTGGTAATAAGTGCTGGATTCCATCGATGAATTGCGTTTGTTTGTTGCCGTTTTTGAAGAGGGATCCATCCGTGCGGCTTCCGAACGGCTGGGGATGACAGCTGCGGGTGGAAGTAAGCGTCTTCTGGCCCTTGAAGACAGCGTGGGCCGGAGACTTTTTAACCGAACCACCCGTAAACTCAGCCCCACTTCTGACGGTGAGAAGCTTTATCAGCATGCCCTGAGCATCCTCGAAAGCGTCGAGAAGGCCGAGGGAGGATTTTTCCAGAAGACCGAGATTACCGGTCATCTGCGCATAACCGCTTCCGCGACATTTGCCCAAGGTTATTTATCGAGCGTCGTAAGCAGTTATCTCAAACGCTACCCTGGCGTCATCGTCGATCTTCATCCAACGGATCAACTGGTTGATCTGGCCGCCCATGGTACCGATCTTGCGATTCGGCACGGCGTGATGGCCGATTCGTCCCTGATCGCGCAAAGAGTTGCTGCCTCTCGACGTCTGATATGCGCCGCCCCCCAGTATTGGGAAAAACAGGGCATGCCTATCTCTCCAAAAGAACTGGCCATGCTGGACGGGCTGATCGTTGGTAAGGATTCCAGCTGGGCCATGTCCCGGGGAGGCATCAAAAAAACCTGCAAAATACGCAAACGGTTTTCATCCAGTCTTGGGGAAGTGGTTCGCCAGATGGTGATAGATGGACATGGAATAGCGCTGCTCATGGACTGGCATGTACGAGATGATCTTGATTCAGGCGCTCTGGTGGAGGCATTGTCCGACTGGGCCATTGAGCCGCCGGTGGGAATTTATGCGGTCTACCCTTCAAGAGAAAACATTGCTCCGACTGTCCTGAGCTTTGTTGCTCATCTCAAAGAGTGGGTCGCGGCCCACCCCGTTTGAAGAAAGCGACAGTGCCGCCACGATAAATCCTGCCGGATGGAGTAAGAAGACCAGATGGACCCTCGCCCTCACTGTTCTGATTACGCTCGTCGGTATATGCCTAGCACTCATCGCTAGCAAAAAAACACCCAACCTCAATGGCACCTCTTTCGCACAGGGCCATTGTCGCTCATTACACTGCAACGCCATTGTTTGACATGCGCAAACGTGGTTCCTCCCGTTGGACACACTGCTCTCGCCACGTCCTTGATCGGCGTATGGATCATCGAGATAGCGATGAATACACCCAGCCGAAATCGCGCAACCAAAGCTATCAAGAACATGCAATTGTCAGTGGCGCGCAGAGAAAACAACTTCGTTGTCATCGGCCCGTACAAAAACGGGAGGGACGCAGTGCGCGTCGTAAGAGACCTGAATGACAGTTATAGCATTAGAGGTTGGATTATGAAGGGTAATTGATTTCTGACACTGACAAATTTGGGGATCAGAGATACGCGCGTGCATCAGAACATACAGGAGTTTCCGAACGACCCAGTGCATCCTGATTATTTGAGCCCATACGCCGCCATTTTAATGCGGCGTTTTCGGCGAAGTTGATATTTTTATCGGCAGTCAGGGTGCTGTTTTAAAGCGGTAGGATTCGTTACCGGCTTGAAGATGTGGCAGTGGAGGATCAGTTTATTCAATGATGCACCTAAAACTTCAAGCCTCATGCAAATGAGGTGTTGAGTGGATATATGGTAATGATCCTTATCGCGCGATCGCGGCGCTCGCTCAGTCGAATTGCGTACCTTTTTGAATCAGCTCAACCTTATATCCATTGGGGTCCTCAATGAACGCGATGACCGTACGCCCATGTTTCATAACACCTGCTGGTCGCGGAACGCGATATCCCATGATCGCAGCACGGCTGCATAATGCGTCTGCATCTTCAACCTCGATAGCGACATGCCCGTAAGCATCACCAAGCTCATAGCTGTTTTGTCCCCAATTATGCGTCAGCTCCAGGGCGACCGCATCGGTCTCCGGACCATAACCAAGGAAAGCCAGTGTGAACTCGCCCTCTGGGTAGTCTTTGCGTCTTAAGAGGCTCATGCCAAGCAGCCTCGTGTAGAAGTGAATGGATTTGTCCAGGTTCACTACACGCAACATGGTATGCAGTATGCGCATCTACTTCTCCGCGGCAGCGTCGGCCATTGCATAGCCAACATCTCTAAAAATACTTTCATCGTAAGCCCGATTTCAGCTCTGGTGCTCAGCCAATAGCCAGTCTGTTTAAGGCTGGATGCATTTGACGGGACAATGTTAAGCTGCAAAGCCAATCACTAAAAGTGATCAGAAGTGAGCCAGGCCATCACAAAAGGAGATTCTCTTGAAACTTTCGCAGCTGGGCTTTTTTTGCGCTGTCGTCGACCACGGCACGATAGCCGCAGCAGCCGCATCGCTGCATTGTGTACCGTCGAACATCACGGCCAGACTGCGAGAGCTCGAAATTCAACTCGGCGTCGTTTTGTTCAATCGCGAAAATAACCGATTGCTGGTCACTCCCGAGGGCAGGTTGGTATACCGAAAAGCCAAACAGCTCATTGACCTGGCAGCTGAAACGCGCTCGTTGTTCTCAAACGATTCCATGCAGGGAGTGCTTCGCGTCGGAGCGCTAGATGTAGCGCTGGCCAATCATCTACCGGAGCGCCTCGTACGTTATCGCCTTGAGGCGCCGGGGGTAGAACTTCACATTCGCCCGGAGCACTCGCTATTCCTTGAGCGACTTTTGATGGATGGCGAGCTTGATTTGATTCTTACTGACGGCCCGATCCAGCATCCTTTGCTGGATAGCCGACTAGCGTTTCGTGAGCGCTTGATCAGAGTAGTGCCCAAAGCTCTTTCCTCGCCCACTCCCCAAGATTTGTCGGGGCTCGAACTATATGTATTCGGTCGCACGTGTCACTACAGACAACAGGTCGATAACTGGTTGGAAAGCAGCGGTATCCAGCCTCGGGCTATTCTGGAAATCGAATCGTATCCGAGTATCTTCGCCTGTATCGCGCAAGGGATAGGTTTCGCCTGCATACCAGAGAGTTACGTGGATCGTTTTGCCAGTCAGGCGCACACGTTTCAGGCTGACCAGGTGCCCAGTCTGGATTCAAGCGATATCTATTTCGTCTGGAGAAAGAACCAGCAATCACCCCTGATCAGAAACTTCATCGAGGTCATCGACAGTCTGGGTGTTTAATTGCAACCACGTCTAAACGATTCGAACTCGTCAAACCCCGACGGCGTCTCTTGGTGGGACGTGGTGGTAATCCCCAACGAAATAGGGCTGGGCCTTTTATTCCTCAGGCAATCTGCCGCGTTTTGTGAACAACCAATAGATGATCCCCAAGACCAGCGTTGCAAACCCCAATGCAGCGATAGTGGCGGCGGGCGTTGAAGCGGAATCAAGAATCACGAATTTGCGACTCAGGGCCAGGAGCGAGATAAGAATCACTGTTCGCAGCTGCACGATGCTCCCGTGCCTGAACGCCGGACGAATGATGGAGTGCTTGAACTCCAAGGCGATCAATACAGTGAAGATCGAACCGAACAGTAACTGGAAATCGCCGTGATCCAAGGGATCAATCGCGCCGCCTACCACCAGCGGCAGCACTCGTCTATAGAGCTGGAACAAAGCAATGACGATGACGCACGAGATCATCACGCCAAGCGCCAGCACGATGATCTGCTCGAATCGCTCATAGGCGTTCATCAGTGACCACTGGACACGAAGGCTTTTCAACGTCGATCTCGGAGGCAGTGGGGCTGAGGGGGCCGGATTCTTCATTAGGTTTTTGCTCCAGCACGTGTGGTTTCAGCTGTCGGCATGGCTCGCCTGTAGCCGCTGATCCAGCGCGCCAGATAGTTGAGTGAAGCAGAGTTTCGGGGGTACGGCCGAATCATTCCCAGTGCTCTCGATGCGCTACCCGCATCGGAGTCTGCCCGACCGCCTCGGCAACAGTGAACCCAGGCTGTTGACGTGAGCTGGTCTGGGTTCTAGTTGCTGATAATGGAGATCTTGTCGTTGCGCTCGATGATTGCGAGCGTGATCTGTTCAACCCGCTCAATCCCCTGCGCCAGTATCGCCGCCAGCGATCGCGGCTGATTCATCGACGCGTAGCAATCATCGTCACAACCCGCATGGCGATTCATTGCAAACCCGCCTACGCTTGTTGGATGACCCCACGCCTTTACTCAGTTGAGGCAAAGGCTGGGGCAATCAGATTCCCTTCTGACTGTCCGCTTGCCGCGATCTGGACCTGCCCGCGTGTATCACCAGCCACTGGCTCCTTAATACGTCCCGCCCGACCAACATTTACCGCACAACGGGTAAACGTTTTACGCACTCCCCCACCTGTCGTTCTCAAGCGACCGATGCCGCAGCACCTCTGGAAATGAGGCCGCTGTTCACGTTCTCCCATTGAGGAAAATCAGTATGTATCGGCCGAGCACCATTACTTATCAGCAGCATCGAGGGTTCAGCCGGACCTTCACTCAGGGTCATTTGAGCCTTGGATTGTTTTTCCCTTTGGAGGCTTTCGATGGGGACATGCCCAGCATGCTCAACCAGGTCGCTTTGGCCAAACGAGCGGAGGCGTTGGGTTTCTGCGCGCTCTGGTTTCGTGATGTGCCTCTTCGGGATCCCGGTTTCGGCGATGTTGGCCAACTGTTCGACCCTTGGGTTTATCTGGGCTACATGGCCGCGCATACGTCTGAGATTGCGCTTGGCACTGCGTCCATTGCCATACCGTTGCGCCATCCGCTGCATACCGCCAAGGCATCTGCCAGCGTCGATCAACTGAGCGCAGGTCGCTTGATTCTGGGGGTGGCTTCCGGCGATCGTCCGGTGGAGTTTTTAGCTTTCGGCGTCGATCCCGAAAGGCGTGGAGAGCTCTTTCGGGAGCACTACGAGGTTATTAGGAAAGCCCACAGCACCAGCTTCGAACCCATCCGCTGGAGCGGTGGTGAGATGCAGGGCGCTGACTTGATTCCCAAACCCACAACCCAATCCATTCCAATGCTGGTGACTGGAAACAGTCGCCAGTCGCTGGACTGGATCGCGCGCGAAAGCCTCGGATGGATCAACTATCCACGCATACCGAACATGCAGCGGCTGATCGTTGAAGACTGGCGACGTGAGGTCATGAAGCAATGTGGCGCCGTCTATAAGCCCTTCGCTCAGTCGCTTTATATCGACCTCGACGAGACTCCATCCACGCCGCCCACCCGCATTCATTTAGGGTTCAAACTGGGACGCTACCATCTGCGGTTTTTGCTGGAGTCGCTTGAGGAGATCGGGGTGGACCACGTTATCCTGAATCTCAAATACGGAAAGCGCCCTGCTGAGGATGTCATTGAGGAGCTGGGTACTCACATTGTTCCGGAATTCGCAGTACAGCCGCGTCCTGAAGTGGACTGATACACGCAACCATCGCCACGCCCGGTCGATGTGATCTACGGCTGGGTGACCATGAGTTGCTTTCACCCGAAAGCGAAGCCTGCCAGGCTGGCGCTGTTCCAGCGCCATGGATAGCACCACGGTAGCCGTCATGTTGGCGTTGACTTCGGTACTGATGACTCTGAGTTTGAGCGCTTGGCAATGGCACAAACGCAAATTCGCCGCCCTGTGCCATCAATGGAGGGATGCAGTGCGTCGCTGTGGCTGCTTTTAGCGAAGCGCGACGCCATATACACAACGCCTTGACCGCCATCAGCGACAGCACGCCGGAGGTGATGAGCGTCCAGTTTCTGGCCATCACTTGCAGATCCAGCGTCATGTCGACGCCGAGAAAGAACAGCGCCAGCAGCAGGCCACGAAACGATTCTATGGCGGCCTCCAACTGGGGGCGGACACGTCAGGACCGGTAATGCAGAGAGGAAGATAAGTGGTCAGTCCCGAAAAAAGCTTCAGCATCAGGCACCTCCTGAGCCTGCATCAAGAACGCATCTTCGTCTGCCGGGCTCGTCCAGGCATCCGAGGATCCAGTGCTTCATTGCACGACGTCATCAACAGTCCTGCTACCCAATGACGGGAGCACGTTGAGCTAAGTCCCTGTCCCCGCGATAGACACGCGATCATCAGGCTGGTCGGGCGGACTCATGTTTGCCGAGGCGTTTGGCGCATCCAGCTTATTGAAGAGCACTTCGTTACGCGCTTTGTCGTAACCCAGCTCAACGCTGTCGCCGGCCTGTAGCTTGCCAGCGAGCATTTCCTTCGCAAGCCACGTTTCGACGGTCTGGCGAATCCGACGTTTCAACTCGCGCGCGCCAAACTCGGGCTGATAACCAACATCCGCCAGATGATCAATGAGGGTGTCAGCCACTTTCACCGTGATGTTCTGGGCAGCCGCAGTTCGAATGACCCGATCAAGCTGAATGCCTACAATCGATCTGATGTTGTCACGGGTAAGGGCATGGAACACGATGATGTCATCAATACGGTTCAGGAATTCGGGACGAAAATGCCCTTTCAAGACTCCCATTAATTCATCACGTAACGCTTTATCCGTAAGGCGTTCATCTTCCGGGCGCTCAAGATTCTCCATGATAACGGGTGAGCCCAGATTGCTGGTGGCGATGATGATCGTATTGCTGAAGTCGACAATACGTCCCTTGCCGTCCGTGAGACGACCATCGTCGAACACCTGCAGCAATACGTTGCTCACATCGGGATGCGCCTTCTCGATCTCGTCGAGCAGAATCACACTGTAGGGCTTGCGGCGGACACGCTCTGTCAACTGACCACCTTCTTCGTATCCCACATAACCGGGTGGCGCACCGATCAACCGGGCAACCGCATGACGCTCCATGTACTCCGACATATCGATGCGAATGATCGATTGATCGTCGCCAAACACCGTCTCTGCCAACGCTTTGGCCAATTCGGTTTTGCCCACGCCGGTTGGACCAAGAAAGAGAAACGTGGCAATAGGTCTGTTGGCCTGTCCAAGGCCGGCGCGGGACAAACGAACCGCATCGCTGACCGCAAGCACGGCGTCTTCCTGCCCGACCAGCCGATCACGCAAAGTGTCTTCCATGTTCAGCAGCTTCTGACGCTCTTCCTGGGTGAGTTCGGTTACCGGAATACCGGTCAGACGGGAGAGTACTTCGGCAATCGACTCAAGGGTTTCGGAACCCGTCTTGCGCTCCCAGGCTTCTGTCTCCTCTCCCAACTGGGCTTGTTTTTGACCGATGCGCTCTTGGAAGCCTTTGGATTCATCAAAGCGTTTTCGCGACGATGAATAGTCCTGTTCGCGTTTGAGCTGGGTGATTTCTGCTTCCAGCTCCTGAATGCCAGCGGGCCTTGACGAGGCGCTGATGCGCACGCGGGCCGCAGCCTGGTCGATCAGGTCAATGGCCTTGTCCGGCAGAAAGCGCGAGGTAATGTAACGATCCGACAGCTCCGCCGCTGCCACGAATGCTTCGTCGGCGAACGTCACCTGATGGTGCGCCTCAAGCTTATCGCGCAGCCCACGCAGGATAATGATGGTCTGTTCTACAGTGGGCTCGGATATCAGGACGGGCTGAAAACGTCTTTCGAGCGCCGCATCCTTTTCGATGTGCTTTTGGTACTCATTGAGCGTCGTCGCACCGATCAGACTGAGCTCCCCGCGTGCCAGTGCGGGTTTCAATACGTTGGCAATGTCCAAGCCGCCCTCTTCACCTCCCTGCCCCGCGCCAACGATCGTATGCAGCTCATCGATGAACAGAATCAGCTCCGAGCTCTTTGCAGCCACTTCATCGAGCAGTTGCTTGGCGCGCTCCTCAAATTCACCACGGTATTTGGAGCCCGCGACCATTGAGTTCAGATTGACTTCAACTAGCCGTCTGCCACGCAGAATTTCCGGGACATCGCCCTTTACTATGCGCTGTGCAAGCCCCTCAACGATGGCTGTCTTGCCAACCCCGGGTTCGCCGATCAGGACCGGATTGTTCTTCCTCCGGCGGGCCAGCACCTCAATGGTGTTTTCGATTTCCAGCGCGCGGCCCAATACGGGATCCAGCTTGCCCTCACGAGCCAATGACGTCAGGTCGCGACCGAACTTGTCGAGTGTCGGTGTTCCCGTGGGGGTCTCGACTCTCCCGTCCTCAGCCCCCTTACCCACCACTTTGACCACCTTCTGCCGCAAAGCTTCAGGGGTCACGCCGTATTTTTTGAGCAGCGTTCCGGCAATGCTTTCGGGCACCGAGGAAAGCCCGATCAACAGATGCTCGGGGCCAACATACGAGTGCCCTAAATCACGAGATGCCTGGAACGCAAAATTGAACACTTTCTTCAGTCGAGGCGAGATGCTCATCTGATCCACCGGAGCCTGCGCCTCCGCTGCGCCCCTTTGAGCGTGTTGATCGATGTAGCCTTTGATGTCGTCCGCAGAAAGCTTCAATTCTTTGAGCAACGCTGTGCCTACGTCGGTATCGGCAAGCACATACAACAGATGCTCAGTATCGAGCTCGCTGCGGTTGAACTCATGGGCTTTATCTCCAGCGCGTTGCAGGATTTCCAGCGTCTGGGAGCTGAATGCATCAGTTGCATCGACAGATTCGCGAGGCACATGCGCAGAGAGCCTTAAGTCATCCCCCCCCTGTTCCGCCGCTCCGCCAATGCTGTCGAAAAAGCGGGACACGCCACCGCCCAGCAAAGAGTCGAAGGGGTTCAACATGCTTTGATGGCGTAAAAGTTGACGGTAATCGTGGTCGCAAACTGACATGGTTCTGGCCTGACCATTTTGCGACACGGTCACTCGCGCGACAGCGGGTCTGGCGTTACATATTTCACAGAGAGTAGCCATGATGAGTTGTCTCCAAAAATGGATAACACGGACTCATACAGATGGATCTACGTGCCCTCAACGATGCTCAGGAAACAGGGGCATGAGACCAGCAATACGCTGAGCTTGGTCGCCAAGACGATGAGGTGGGAGGGAATGGCAGCCTTGGGAAACGATGCCACCCGTTCAACATAGTCGCGATCTCATGAAAGCGCGCCACGGCTACTTGATTACCGACGAACGACGACCAGACATTTCGTGTAAATAAACAGCCTGTCGTTAGCTATCAACCCAGGCGCTAGCTAGCGATTGAGTCCACGCATCGAGGAAAGCTCAATCGCCTGACTCATCTCGGTGACCTCGGGAGGCCCGTCATAGCGAAGCCCGTCGATGTAGAACGCGGGCGTGCCGTTTACCCCGCTACGTACGCCGCCATTGAAATCGGATTGTATTTTGGGCAGATAGATATCGGTTTGCATGGCAACAACGAGTTCATCGCTGGAAAGGCCGTGTCTCAGTGCGATGGCGCCATACAGCGGCACGCCCAATCGATCCTGATTTTCATACAACTCGTCGTGGGCCTCCCAGAAGAATCCTCGACTCCCGGCATATTCAGCGGTGACAGCTGCACCCAGCGCATGCGGGTGAGCAGTGGTTAGTGGAAAGTTGCGGAAAACAAGCAACAGATCCTCGCCAAAATGCTGCTGCAGCTTCTTGACGACCCAGTACGCCAAACCGCAATAGGGGCATTCGTAGTCGCCATATTCCACCAGTGTGACCTTGGCATGCGCCCTTCCCTGGCGATGGTCGTTTGCAGTTACCGGGACTTTGAGAGTGGCCATGTGATCACCTACTGGTTTTTGGAGGGCGTGCTGTGTGGGGAATCCGCCAGAGCATCCAGCGCATCCAGAATGCCGTCCGCTCCAGGATTGATTGCCATCGGTGAAACGTAACTCCAGGCGACCACCCCCTCCTTGTCAATCACGAACAACGCCCGCTTACAAACTCCAAGGTGGGATTCGTACGCGCCATACTGTCGCGCCACCGCTCCTTTGGGCTCGAAATCGGCAAGCAGGCTGAAGTGAAAACCACGGTCTTTGACGAAGGCCTGATGACACCAAGCGCTGTCCACGGAAATACCCAGCAGCGTCGCGCCGTACTCTCTGAATGTGGGGAGCACCTGGTTGTACAAGGTCAGTTGGTCGCCACACACCGAGCTCCAGTCAGCGGGATAGAACGCCAATATTACGGGACTTCCCTTTAGCTCGTGCAGGGACAGCCGCTGATCGGGGGTCGCGTACAGGGAGAAATCGGGGGCGACAGTGCCGGCTGGAAGTGGTTCTTGAACCGGGCCGTCGGTCGTTTCTTTTGCATCATCCAATGCTGAAGTGTTCATTGCTTGAGCCCTGATAGATGGGGGTGGGTTCTGCTCAGCCGGATACAACTCGCCCGGCGGGATAACTCCATCCACCGTCAAGGGATTCAGAGTGGCGAAGAGGCCTCGATACAAGCCTGAGTGTCTTCGGCTGCGAGGGTTATGGTCCGCATCAACGAGCACGAGGCGATCCGCCGTGCTTTCTCGGAATGGGGTTGAGGCCAGGTTGGCAGCACAACGGCTGATTTGATCTGACGCACCAATGACTATAGTCGCTGTTGGCACCTCCCCCGCGAAAAGAGACCCGCGGTAACGTCCAGACTCAGCCGCGTCCCTGACGCGGCAAACGGCGGCAGGGACGGGTTGGAATGCCTCGTCGGGCTTGCCTAGCCGGGCAGCTTTGCCGCAAGGACGTCAACCTTCTCGATTGACGGCGGTTCGGCAAACAGCTCGGCAGCCTTTGCCATAAGCGCGGCGGCGACCTTGCCCGAAAGATGAGCCTGTCGGCCTGCTTCATCCGGGAAGGCGTCAAAGATGCCAAAGGTGGAAGGTCCCAAGCGGATGGCGAACCAGGCCGTGGTGGCTGGCTCCTCCGCCACGATTGCAAGACCACTCACTAAAAAGCTCTCAACCTCTTTCTCTTTCCCGGGTTTTGCTTCGAGACGAACGAACAACGCTACGTTGACCATGACGTGTGTCCTCTTGTTATGACCAGGTCATCATGCGCCATGCTTTCCAGTAAGCCCAACGGGATATTTGCCGACTTGGCAGCAAGCTCCAGCGTCGTGGGGATGGGAGATAGCGTCGAGTCATTCCGCCGGCAGAGCAAACGGCCAGAAGCAGACGCCGGACTGCCTCGCACCCGTCATTAGCTGCACCCAGCCCATTTACTCGACAGCGGCGCCCTTTCCCTCAGCATCCGATGTTCGAGACGCTGACAACCGAACGGCCGGTCAGCGATGAAACTCTGGATGGCTCAGGAACTCTTCGAGGGCGGCAAACGGCATCGGTCTGGCGAAGTGATAACCCTGAAAAATATCGCAGCGACTGCCTTTCAGGAATTCCATTTGGGACGCCGTTTCAACGCCTTCGGCGACTACAATGAGGCTGAGGTGGTGGGCCATGGAAATAATGCCCTGGGTGATCGCCGCATCGTGATGATCGGTAGCGATTTCCCGGATGAACGAACGGTCGATCTTGATTTTGTCGATCGGCAAACGCTTGAGGTAGCTGAGGCTGGAAAAACCGGTGCCGAAGTCATCGAGTGCAATCCGCACCCCCAATGCCTTGAGCCGGTGCAACGTCTCGATCGCCTGTTCAGCGTTGTGCAACAGCAGCGACTCGGTGATCTCCAGCTCCAGTTGTTCACCTCGCAGACCATGTTTGTCCAGCGTGGCCTGGACATACTGCACGAAATGGCCACGCTGAAAATGCATCGGTGAGATATTGACGGCCATCGAGATGCCCGTGATGCCCTGCTCGTCCAGCAGGCGCAACTGAGCGCAGGCCGTATCGAGCACCCAAAGGCTAAGCGCGATGATCTGACCGCTGTCCTCGGCCACCGGTACAAATACCGCTGGGGGGATAAATCCCTTTTCCGGATGCTCCCAGCGCAGCAACGCTTCGATCCCGACCACACGCCCGGTGCGTGCGTCGATCTGCGGTTGATAATGCAGCTGTAACGACTGAGTCTCGATAGCCTTTTGCAGGTCATTGCGCAGCGTGGCGTGCTCGCAAACTCGCTGATTCAGGTCGCTGGTGTACCACTGAAAGTTGTTACGCCCTTGTTGTTTGGCTTTGTACATAGCCATGTCAGCCTGCTGGATCAACTGCATCGGCTGCTCAAGGTGACCATCGCTCAGAGTGATGCCGACACTTGCGCTTACGTGCAGGTCGATGCCCTGGATGCAGTAGGGTCTGGCAATGCTGGCCATCAATCGCTCGGCCACCGGCACGACGTCTTCATCACGCAGCAGGTCCGGCAACAGAACGATGAATTCGTCACCGCCCATGCGCACGATCGTATCCCCGGGCCTAACCTGCTCGGCCATGCGTCGCGCTACCTCGACCAGCACCTGATCGCCAAAGTAGTGGCCGATCGAATCATTGATGGATTTGAAACCATCCAAATCTATGCACATCACCGCCAACAGCCGCTTACGCCGACGACTGAGGTGACAATCCAGAATAAGCTGGTCTTCAAGCGACACACGGTTAAGCAAGCCGGTCAGTTGGTCATGGCTGGCGTTGAAACTCAACTGGCGCTCGAAATGCTTCTGATCGCTGATGTCACGGGCAATGCCAAACACACCAACGATCTCGCCGTTGACCATGATGGGCAGGTTCGAAATGTCCATGGTCAACAGTTTTTCATTCTCGTCTCGAAGCCGTGCCTCGAAGCGTTGAGGGGCTCCGGCGCGCGCTGCGGAAAAATGCCGACTGACCCGCATCAGGTCTTCCTCAGGCACCAGACGGGAAAAGTGATGGCCAATGAACTGGGTTGCAGTCTGCGGCTTAAGCTTCAGGCCTGCGGGATTCACACTCTGGATGTTGCCGAGCAGATCGAGCGCGAACACCGGGTTGGGGTTATAGGTGAACAGTGAACGAAAGCGTTGCTCGCTCTCCTCCAGACGCTGACCGTCACGCTCATGGCGGATTGCGATGACTGCCAGTTGGGCCGCGCACGCAAGTTGTTGAATCTGTACTTCGTCTGGCGTATGGGTGCGATTCTGATACAGGGCAAATGTGCCCAGAACGCTGCCTTCATGGGAGAGCAAAGGAACCGACCAGCACGAATGCAAGTTATGCCCAAGCGCCAGGCTGCGGAAACGCTCCCAATTCGGATCTTGAGCGATGTCTTCAGTGACCACCATTTCGCGCCGGAAAGCTGCCGTGCCGCAGGTGCCTTCCGTTGGACCGATCGCCATTCCATGAATCGCCTCACTGTATTTGGCCGGCAGGCCGGGCGCTGCGCCGCTGAGCAAGTGCTTACCCTCGGCGTCAGTGAGGAGAATGGAACAGAACGTATCGGGGCTTAGGGCGTTTTGCATCTGGCAAATAGCGGAAAGTATTTCGTCCAGATGCTGGTCGCTTGCGATCATGCCGAGAATGTCACGTTGCGACTCGGGGAACGTATTGCTGTGAAAATCGGGACGAGTATTCATGGTGGTTCCTGAAGACTCTCGAGGTCGTCCGCTCTACAAAGAGCCAGAAATAATGGGCGGCCGATCAGTGTCCACTAGTGCGTCGGTCGCGCACTGTAGGCAGCGGCGCCCCGCTGAAGAAAGGCTCAGAGGTGACATAAAAAGCAGTGTCAGATTGACGCCGTTTGGCGGTGAACGGACCACGACCATTCGGCCGATGTGATCGCCCTCTACCCGAACGATCATCATGAAGCGCACTATCGAATGAACAAGGCAGAGGTGCGCGAATTTCCTCACCTTGGCCCAGGGTTTTTACCTGATCGTCACACGTTCGAGACGTGGCTCTGGTCAATTTCTGGGTGCCGTAACGGGCAGCGATTGTCCTTCAGAATGCAGAAGTACCCTCGACTTAGGTAGCTAAACAGCTGCAAAAACCATCGACTGAAAAAAGTCGCCTAAAACTGCAGCGAGAAAAGTGCGCGAACTGCTGGTGGTATCGGATGCCGAAAATTCGTTCTACGGCTACGGTAGGTGCCAAACACGACTATAGTCACTGGTGAGTCAAGGGGCATCCAACCGTTCTGCTACACACTTGGCCCTCAATCCAATACCGCGAAGACACGGAGGATTACCTCATGCTTCTTCCCGCGAAACTTGAACGTCTGGCTGCCTAAAACACTCAGGCTCAGGCTGAGATTAGGGCCCGTTTCTTTTGTGAATCCACTGATAGTGGATTGAGTGATCCCGCCGGGCACGTTGTATCCCGCTAAGCATGCCCTAATCACCCATCTATCAAGGTTCAGGCAATGGACTCTTCTAGATGCACGCGGAGCCAGCAGCGAATGAAATCTTTAAAGTATTATGAACAAAATCGACACGCCACCTGGTTAGAGTTGTTTTTTGACCTGATTTTTGTCGTGACTATTGGCAAGGTGACTCATACGCTCGGGCATCTACATCAAGGCCACTTTGAACCTGAGCAGATATGGAGTTTCTTACTGCTTTTCGTTCCATTATGGTGGATCTGGTCAAGCCACACTATTTACTCCAACAGGTTTGACACGGACAGTAATCTTCACCGTCTGTCAACATTATTTATAATGCTGTTGCTCATTGTGCTGTCCGCACGGATTGGGGAAGAACTGGAAGTATACTACCCGCTTGTTATCGTCTGCTATGTGGGTATACGTGCCATCATCAGCATCATGTACATCTCGACCATCAATACGGTCGACGGCCGTAGCGAATACGCCTCCAGGCTTGGCTTCGCCCTTTTGGTAAGCTCAGCGATCAGTCTTTCATCCCTTATTTTTGACCCTCCGATTCGATACATTGTAGCTTACATTGGAATTTTTCTTGATATTCTGCTTCCTGTTTTCCCCTGGAGCAAACTAAAACCCCTGCCAGCGCATACAGACCATTTGGTTGAACGACTAGGCTTGCTTACCCTTATCTTATTGGGCGAGTCAGTGATCAGCCTTGCTGGAGGGTTATCTGACATTCAATGGAATCCTTATAATGTAATGGCGGCAATTACCGGATTTGTCATGACATGTAGTATATGGTGGATCTATTTTGATAGCTTTTACCTGCTGAGCAGAAATGAAAGCAGCATGAGTGGGCATTCCTTGATCTACTCGCACCTTTTCCTGTTTTTAGGGCTGGCCCTACTCGCTAACTTGATCAGACATGCGATCTTGAACGACATTGCGATACACGATTTTCAAATTATGTCAGTCATCGGCATGGTCTTATTTTTCGTAGGCAAGCAATATGGCTACTTCATAGCCGTACCTAAGATCAGGAAATACATACTTCAAAACACGTTGATCGTATTTTCTTTAGGTGGCTCATTTATATGGCTGCCTCGTGTCGAATACATATTGATCGGTCTAACGTTAACCATGATCAGTTATGTTTTGCTGAATTTCAGGTATCGTTGAGTGATTCTTGTTGACCAGAGATTTGGGAGAGTTCCGCGACACCCCGCAGAGGGGATTGAACTTCCAAGCGGCTAAACTGATGTCTTTGGCGCGTTGTTCAATCCCTACTCCTGAACCCAGTTCACCCGCTGGCGATCGATTCCGTTGCCAGAAAGCGTTCTACCACACAGACCGAGCCTATTCGAACGAATCTAATCGGTTGCATCAGGGGACCACTGCCTGCCGAAAAGCTAGCGGCGATGAGCCCCGCCACCGTACCACCGAGATGCGCCATGAGGACAATCTGCACCGGCTCATCGAATAAATTTATCCAATGAGCGGTACCCGCAAAGGATCGTGAGTGGCAGCTGTATAGATTTCTGGGCCCGCAAGCAATAGGCGGCAATGCGGTGCGCATCATCTGACATCTCCACAATGCCGCTAAATTGTCGGCTCAAGCCATGAGGATGGCCATCACGCTGCCGGCTTCAGAATGACCTTAGTCCAACCCTCATCCCGCGCATCAAAATGCTTGTACGCATCAGGCCCTTCAGCCAGTTTCAGGCTGTGGGAAATGATTTGCGAAGGTTTGGCGCGGTCATGGTGAATAAGCTCCGCGAGCCGACGATTATAGGCCTTCACATTGGCTTGCCCGGTGCGAATCTGCTGACCCTTGAACCAGAACGCACCGAAGTCGAACGCCATCTTCCCTTCTTTGGCGAGTTCATTCTGTGCACCTGGATCCTGAGGCACGAACACCCCGACGACGCCAATACCACCAGTGGCCTTGGTCGAAGCCACCAAGTTGTTCATGGTCAGATGATTGGCTTCATGACCGTGTTTGTCACAGCATTGATACCCAACACATTCACAGCCCCGATCAGTACCTTTGCCGTGAGTCAGGTTGAGAATCTGGTCGACCGCTTCCCTTTCCAGCGAGTTGATCGGCGTGGCACCAATCTGCGCCGCCAGCTTCAATCGATCCGGATGATTATCGACTACGAACACCTGCGAAGCGCCTTTGATCATCGCGGCATGTGCAGCCATGAGTCCCACCGGCCCCGCGCCGTAAATAGCAATGCTTTCGCCCGGCATCAGGCCGGCCAGCTCCGTTGCATGCCAACCGGTAGGAAAAATGTCCGACAGCATCACGTAGTCGTTTTCTTTTTCCTGCGCATCTTCTGGCAGAACCAGACAGTTGAAGTCGGCATAGGGCACCCGGAGCAGCTCAGCCTGGCCGCCCTGATAAGAGCCCATGTCGGCAAAACCATAAGCAGCACCGGCAGTGCCGGGATTGGCCGTGAGGCAAAAACCGGTCAGTCCTTTTTCGCAGTTCTCGCAGAATCCGCAGCCGATGTTAAAAGGCAGGCAGACACGATCACCCACCTTGACGCGATCTACGCCGACACCGACCTCAATGACTTCTCCGAGATTCTCGTGACCAAAGACTCGACCGGTTTCCATGGAGGTGCGGCCCTCGTACATATGCAAGTCGGAGCCGCAGATATTGGTGGTGGTAACGCGCACTACTGCGTCGGTAGGCTTTTCGATCTTGGCGTCGGGGACGTTTTGCACGCTGACGTCGCGTGGCCCGTTGTACACGATGGCTTTCATTATATTCTCCCGTTCAAACTGAATTGGATTCGTCTGCTACGAGATATCTGGCTGGTCGGTACCTGCGTTCGATCAAAGATTCGGGTGACTACCGGACCGGCGGCGATCCGGACCACCGGCGATCACAAGCACTGCATCTACAGCTCCACGTTAAGTCAGAGCCTTCCATTTATACGATATATATAATGTGCAGTGCACCCACCCTGCGAAACGTTTTGCGATAGCCGCACGCGATCGTAGACGGAGTCAAACGAACGGGTAGCGTGGGACTCCATGCCTACCGCATCAATGCATTTCTCCAGCCCTTTACCGCCCGTAAGCTCGGCTAAGCGGTCTAGCACACTTTCTTCATCAAAATTTATTGCGATGGCGCCACCGGCCATGGCCATTGCAAGGCGCTCGGGCACATTGTCGATGCACACCACCTGCTTAGCTCCGAGGATCACCGCGCTGCGCACCGTGAACTGGCCTACAGGGCCTGCACCCCAGATAGCCACGGTGTCGGTTGGTTGAATATCGCATTGCACGGCGGCCTGCCAGCCGGTGGGGAAAATATCTCCGAGGAAAAGTACTTGTTCATCGGTAAGGCCGTCCGGGATTAGAACCGGCGTGAAGTCCGCATAAGGCACGCGCACGTATTCGGCTTGGCCACCAGGATAGCCGCCGGTCAGATGGGTATATCCGAACAACCAGCAGTGGTGTGGCCGAAGGCCTTAGCGGCGAGGTCCTTATTTCGGTTGCTGCGCTCGCATACAGAAAAATTACCCCGGCGGCATTGATCGCATTCACCGCAGCAAATCGTAAAGGGCACGACCACGCGATCGCCAATCTTTAGCTTCTTGTTGGCAGACCCCACCTCGACCACTTCGCCCATGAACTCGTGGCCCATGATATCTCCATGCTTCATGCCGGGCATGAAACCGCCATAAAGATGCAGGTCCGAGCCGCAAATGGCGCATGACGTGACTTTGATAATTGCGTCACGTGGGTCCTCTATCGCAGGGTCAGGTAAATGGTCATCACATCGGATGTCTTTCTTTCCATGCCAGCGTAACGCTTTCATAGTAGCCCTCCTATGGGGCCGTGCAGCAATTAAGAGATAACCTCATTGCACGAGCCGTCCCCGCATAAAAATAGTCGTAACAGTTGCAAGTTCCAGTTGTATACGTGGTGATCTCCCAAAAACGTGACAAACGGCTGCGTGATTACTTTAGTTATTTCTCATCGTAATTAATAAGCGGAGTGCTTAGCTTCTTAATGGAATATGTGCAGCACATGCTGGCACATTATGCCGAGCCAATAACGGCTACGACACAATCTACTTTGCCCAAGTGGTTATCCCGGGCACGCATCCGCACCTAAACATAAGTACCCGTTATGCGTAACGCATCAACGGCTTAGTCCCTCGTTAGCCTTGGCCAGGGCGGCCGCTGAGATATTTGGGGCGGGCTTGGGCTTTTTGCGGCCAGCACACAGCAGGCCACCGGGCCATCATCGGCGGCATTAGGCATCACCTGGGACACCACCGCAACAATCTTCCAGCCCTTTGCCCAGGGTTCACGTCCTTGACCAAAAACACTTCCATGGGTGAAAGGGCCGTGATTGACTTCTTGCATACCTTTGGCGAGAGCCAATGCCACCCACGTTCTACACATCACGTTTAGAGTGTGCTGCCCGGCAAACGTATCGGCCGTCCATGGCCAATACCGCCTAAGAATACCGAGGCGAGTGATGGGGGTAATTAATCAGTCGGTCACCCACTACCATTTCTCCAACCCACGCGGTGAGGATCGAGCTATAGGCTTTTTGAGCGGCATCGGTGCTCAGCGCGTGGTCGGCGCCGTCGATGATGCGATGAGTTAACGAATGCGCGTTAACGAAGGCTGAGCGAAAGTTCATCAGGGTGGCGTGCGGCACGTAGTCATCTTGGTCGGATTCAACCAGCAACACATCTCCCGCAAACTCTGAACATGCGGCCAGCGCGCGGTTATCCGTGGGCGTCAGACTGGTGCGACGGTAGCGTGCCAAGCCCTCGCGATCGAGGGCATGCTTGGGCACGTTCCACTCGGCGTCCCAATACAGAGCAGGCACTCGCAACGCCAACCAGCGGATAGCACGCAGTCGCGTTAGCAGCGTGGCCAGATAACCTCCATAGCTGCTGCCAATCACGGCAATGGCGGCAGTGTCCACCAAAGGATGGCTGGCAAGGCGATCATAGGCCGCAAGCAGGTCGTTGAGGTTCTGCTCTCGCGTGACGCTCTGGCGCTGATTGAAGGTTTTTTCGTGGCCTCGCAAGTCGAATGTCAGGCACACGCAACCCAAACCGGTGATATTTCTAGCCCTCGCCAGGTCGCGTTCCTGACTGCCGCCCCAGCCATGTACAAAAAGGATGCCCGGCACGTGCGCGCTGGGGGTCAGAACGGTACCGGAAATGCTGACATCATCGACCTGAATGTCGATCGGTTCACTTTGAATACCCATTGTCATGGATCCGTGCGTATTTGCTGATCTGTCCAACTTCACGATCATCGCTCTGATAAAACAGCACCGCGTCGTCGGGAATCGGCAGGTTATCGAAAACTTCGTGGGTACTGGCGTACACCTGATGCAACGATGGGTCTTCCGCAAATGCCTGCAATGCCAGGACCTCGGCGCTGCTGGCGCCACCCACCCGCCAGGACTGCTCAAGCACACCCGTGCGCCATTGGCCCTGAACATCACGTCCGTGCACCACGTCATAATTGCGTCGGGATGCGATAAAACCAATGAATGCCTGGAAGGCGGCGGCCTCGTAGCGTTGTGCCAGATCAATCGCAGTACGGACCACTGGGTCGATGTCGATGGCGAGGAGATGCCTATAACCGCCGCGCACCACTGTCAGCTGCGAACCGCCATAGACCTCTTCGCCAGCGTGGTCGTGGGTCAGTTGTTGAGTCCCGAAGTAGCTGGCCGTAAGCCCTGCAATCGTTACCTGACCCACGCTATAAGTCGTGACCGAGCTCAGATTCTGTTCCAGCACGAGGCCCCACACGGCGAGCTCTCTGCTGTCGAGATTGTCCAATGCTTCTGCTAGTTGCGTTGGCGAACTCACCACGCGCTGGCCGCGGCCTGCCGTGGCGCGTACGGGTTTTATCCGAAGCGGACCGTCTTCCAGCAGCCGTCTGCCGGCGCGTAAGGCATCGTCAACGCTGAAGACAGTAAAACCCCTGAGCAGCGCATCGCGTGCCAGCCGAGCGAAATCGGCTGCCCAGCCTGGCGGGGCCGTTGCGCCATCAAGCAGCTGGTGGGAGATGGCTTTAGTGGCCATGTAGGGCTGACTCACCAGACCGCCAAAAAAGTCGTCGGGTGTGTAAATACCCAGCTCGCGCTGGCGGTCATCGCCGATAAGGGTGCGGGCAGGAAGGTAATAAAGCGCGAGGGGGTCAATCATGGCCGCTTCGTCGATTTCCAAGAAGCGAATCCCCATCAGCTGGGCAATCCGTTCCCCAAGCTTTCGATGAACTTGGCGCTCATGCTCAGGGGGAGCCTGTTCATCCTCAAGCAGGACTACGGCCGCTTTGCTGCATCGTGTCATCAGGATTCTCCGGTCGCTGGTCAGGCAAGCTGCCTGAGCAATGGCGGTTTGAGGTCACGTTGCACGTTGGAATGACCACCAAAGCAGTGGTTCAGTGCTGCTGATCAACGGCCGATACGTGAAGGTCACCAACGGTTACTTGGGCAGGTGCGCCTTCCTCGAACAAAAAGCTGATCCCTATGGCGGGCGACCAGCCGATTGTCTACCGACGATACGCCCACCGAAGGGCTGCTTTCGACCCTAAGCGGTCACTCAGGCGGTCAGCCCTCGGCCGATTTTGGGGCTACGGAGCCTGGTGGCTGGTGCCGAGGGCTATTAAAGCTGCGCAGAAATGGCGATGATGCCTGCTTCCGGTAAAACAGAGAACTTTGGTATGACGGACCGCTTTCTCCTTTATATAGATGTTTTGGGGTTTACCGATATGGTGCGCAAGGAACCAAGGAAGGTAGCGCGTATTTATTCGATTCTAGATAGTCTCAATGTACACACACATAACAGCTTCAAGACCATAGTCTTCTCAGACACAGTTCTGGTCTACAATATTAAGCCAGCCTCCAACGACGCCGACAGAGAGTATCTCGTCTGGTATCTCACCGAGTTCGCCGAGGACTTACATCACCGACTTACCGGTCAAAATATCTACTTCCGTGCGGCCCTTGTGGTCGGCGATTTCTCCCACTACGATCTGAAACACGTTGAGTGTTTTTATGGTACTGCCTTGATATCAGCATATCTCGCTGAAAAGGATATCCCATCACTTGGCTTGTTCATGGACCAGGAGTGCGCAAGGCACAATCGGTTTTTCCGGTTGGCGCCTTTCAACGCAGATTTCTCTTTTGTCTATCTCAACCGTTCATTAGAGAAACTGAATGAACATGCTGGCGGCCGCTTCCCTGTCGAAAATTACCAGATGCATATGGGGGATATTGCGCCCCATGTCACATGGGAGGTTCGTTTTCTCCAAGATATATACATCCAGATGCGCAATCATCCAGCGCCGCATGTCCGCACTAAGTTCTTATCTGCATGGGACTTCTACAAACAGCGCTATCCTGAAATGCTGGGATTGCTAGAGGAGAACGATTTCTCCGCGCGCTCATTAGGTAGTGCGCCTGACTGGGATGTTTTGGATAAACACATGAATCGGGATATCAGTTACTTCAAACGAATCGGTAGCGGCACGGAGCTGTCCAAAGCTATCACTAGTCCTAGCAAGTACAAAACTAAGTTTTTGAAAAGCTTTAAAGGATAATAACTTGGTGAGCTGAAGTTCTACCGATAAAAAACAGAATTGTGTATTGTCCTTAGCAATGTTCGCCACCGACTGTAAGCAACTACAAATGGATTTTCAAAGATTCAGCAGCGATCCTAGGATCGATTCTTCGGTAGATTGATGCTAAATTTCTAATATGATCTTGGGTGATGAATGGAAGGTGAGGAATTTAGTATCTGGAAGCCATACGAGGCGTTCTATATTCAGTCGATGCTCTTCAATACCACGTCTGCCTTCCAGTCGTGCAGTATCGCAGAAAAGATCATCGAAAAAATCTTGATTGAGGAGATTGACCCGCAAGAGAAGACGAACTTATTGCTGGACTGCTTGCAGAACCTCATCAATCAATCTGGAGCGATATCGCGATACTTTTCCCCTTCGCGTGATGGTGTCAAGGGAGCGGAAGGAAAGACCATTCACAGAGATCGCGGGCAGTATCTGTCAAAGATCTTTGGTGTGAAAGGCGATAGCCCCCTAATGAATAGGGCGTTAAGAAATTCGATTGAGCACTTTGACGAGCGGCTTGATCTTTATCTTCAAGAGGGGATAGTTGGATTCATCTTCCCTAGCCTCATTCTTGCTGAGCCTGAAGACTCAGGCGTGCCCCATCATATATTCAGGGCTTACTACTTGAAGGAAGGAATTTTTCAAGTGCTAGGTGAACGATACGAGATCCAGCCAATAGTTGATGAGTTAGCTAGAATTCATGATCTCTTAGTAAGATTCGATGGCAGTGGCGGAGTATTTCGCTCATAAAAGCCGGCTGTTCCGCACCTTTTTATTTTTCTGATGCAATAATAAATCATCCACCTGACGACTTCTGTAGCCCCTGACAAATGTCCACTTTTGGCCGTTAGCTGCCCTAACAGTAATCGTCCGGCCAAGTCACCTACCGAACCCCAGTATTAAGGGCGATGGTGTCCGCGTTTTTTTTAAGCGGACACCATCGCCCTTATCGCTAGGATTTTCATGCGCCAACGAAGCTATAACCCAAGGGCCGCAACCAATGCGCTAGAGCATGATGCCGATATCGCCAAGGTGACTGGGGCCACGCACAGACGTAGCAGGGTTATGAGCAGCGATCTGTCCCACCCCCCAGCCGGTCGAACAAATGCCGCATCGGGGCTAGGCGTTGTTTCACCGAAGGCGGAGCTAGCGCTTGCGTCTGCAGCTTGATCCAAGTCGCCACATGCAGCGGCGTCACAGCGCGCAGATCTAAACCCCCGCGCTTATGCACCAGCTTCGGAATTCGTTGGTTGCCCGCACATAGGCCCGCCGCGTATTGGGATTGCGGATGTTGGCCGTGAAAAACTCGACAAACCGGGTTTCTGCTGACTTACCTACTACTGCAATCAACGCGGGTAAATCAGCCTGGAACAGCAACGACCTTGTTCACTGCCAAAATCTGTTGGCATCAAAGTCCAGTTTCGCGGCCTTGAGCTCACCCACTAGTTTGGCTTTCCATCCATCCGCAGGATCCATGTCGGAATAAATGACCCCATACAGGTCTGAAGGTATTTCCACATGACCTTTGCGCAACAGGCACACACGGCCTCGGCCGAGCTTTGCAGCAAAGTAGCCCAGCTCAAAGATGACGTTCTGCCGCGCTCGTGCGTCCGGGGTCTCAGCCTTCACTGACGCACCTAGATCGTCTGGCGTTAACAACACCACCGCAAAACCAATATCGTCAGCGGTTCCCTCAAACTTCTCGATAATGGTGCGGCCCTGATCAGGTTGCTCCTTAAGAATAATGGCTTCCAATCCTAGCTTTTCGAGGAACCGCGCAAGGCCCTGGAGTGCAGCCTCATCATGGCCATGCACGACGAAAACGCGATTAGAGGGTAGTACCGCCGCTTTCTCGGCTGAGGAGCCGATTTCAATCGACTGCCCACGCTCAGCAAGATCTTCTTTCAATGCTCGCTGAGCTTGTTTGAGTAGCGCTACCGCCTCGGAAATGTTGCGACGCACGGGGGTTACATAATCCACTGGCGGAGCGTGCCCTCCTCCTATCGCCCAGACCATCGGGAAATGGCCCAGCACCGTAGCGCCCGAATACAGCTTGTAAGCCGACGTATCCTCACCAAAATAGCGAACCAAAGTGCTCTGGATACTGACCTCCAACGCCTTCAATTCAGGGCAGCTGCCGTTTCCCAAGGTTTGAATATCAAAAGCCTCTAGCTCGCTGATGCATTCATCCAGCCGAGTGATGCCCCGCTCTATGCCCTGCGGAGGGAGTTGTAATTTTGGGGCGTTTGTATTGGCTGGGGGCTTGGCTCGAGCCATTTCGGCAGATCCTTTTATATTTGATAAAGGACATTATCAGATATAGGAAAAGGCCACAGCTGGCATATCGCGGTCCTCGGCCTAGCTGAAGCAAAGCATTCGCCACACGGGCGCTTTCGAGCGATCAGAAACGTTGGGGAATATTTTTCATCGGTTACCACCGGCCGCTTTGGGTCGATGGCGGACGCTGGTGACAACCCACTATTGGCCGCCAGCGCACACCAACGCTCTAGCCTGGTTGGACTCAGTGCGGTTTCGTCTTCATCATGAAATCACAAGGTTCGCAGGACGCAGCCTCTTTGGAATGGGCGTTAGTGAGCCAGAGAAGCGGTCAGGAAAGTAGGAAACGAGGAGCTGTTATGGAAACATCAGACGTCAAGCTCGCCCGGGTAACGCGCACCGATCTCGACGAGCTCCTACACGCAAATCAAGAAAGCCGGGACTACCACGGCCGCTGGGTACAGCCGTTCACAACCGCCACAGGTTTCGAGGAGTGGTACTCCGCTCAAATCACAGGCGCGAGTGTTGGCCTACTGGCTCGCGATACAGAATCGGGTCAGATCGTTGGAGTGACCAACCTAAGCCAGATTTTCTATAAAGGATTTCAGAACGCGTATCTCAGCTATTGGGGCATGGTCTCGTTTGCCGGGACGGGAAGGATGTCACAGGCGGTGGAACTGACGACGAGGTATGCCTTTGAGGAGCTGGGTCTTCACCGTCTCGAGGCCAATATTCAACCTGAAAATGTGCGTTCAATCGCGCTGGTCAAGCGTCTCGGATTTCGGAAAGAGGGGTTCTCCCCGAAATACCTGCAGATCGCCGGGGTCTGGTGCGATCACGAGCGCTGGGCACTTCTGGCCGATGAGCGTTAATCAGCGAGCAGCGCCGTTTAACATCTAAGCTGACTGCCCAATGATCTGCTTCAGCCCTTCCCTTTCAACTCCGCCAACTTCTGCATCACGCCCGCAGCCGTCTGTTCGCCCATCAACTGCTCACGCACTTTGCCCTTGTCGTCAATGATGTAGGTCACCGGCAGGGCTTCGCTTTTCGGCAGGTCATATTGTTCGGCCGGGTCTTGGGCCAGCACGGTGAAGGTGATGCCCAGCGCTTTGCTGGCGCTCTTCAGGTCTTCGCCCTGGAGGTTGTCGAAATTGACGCCGAACACGCTGACGTTCTGCCCTTTCACCTGCTCGGACAGCGTGTTGAGTTCGGGGATTTCGGTCCGGCAAGGGCCGCACCATTCGGCCCAGTAATTGACCACCAGCCAGTGCTTGTCGACGCGGCTGCTGGCGACTTTCTCGCCATTCTGGTCGGTGCCGAGGTCCACGCCGCACCCGCTGAGCAACAGACTTCCAATCAGTGCTGCCGCCGCTGCCAATCGCCTTGCCATGATGCTGTTTCCTTCTAGGTGCTCTTTCTTTCCAGATGCACGCTGCGCCGATTGCGCATCGCTCGCCGCGTGTTACCGGTCGTTACCGTGACGCAGGTAGAATAGCCGCCACCTCAGGCAAGATGCGACCCGCAAATGACCGATCTCACGCTTTATCACAACCCGCGTTGCACCAAATCCCGCGGCACGCTGGCATTGCTTGAAGCCCGCGGCCTGACGCCGACCATCATTCATTACCTCGAGACCCCGCCCGACGCCGCGCAACTGCGCGACCTGCTGGGCAAGCTCGGCATCGGTGCTCGCGGGCTGCTGCGCACCGGTGAAGACGAGTACAAAACCCTGAACCTGGCTGACACCAGCCTGAGCGACGAGCAACTGATCGCCGCCATGGCGGCCCATCCCAAGTTGATCGAACGCCCCATTCTCGTCGTCGGCGACAAGGCCGTGATTGGCCGTCCGCCGGAAAACATTCTGGAGATCCTGCCGTGAGCGCGCCCTACATTCTGGTTCTGTTTTACAGCCGTAACGGCGCAACCGCGGAGATGGCGCGGCAGATCGCCCGTGGTGTCGAGATGACCGGCGTGGAAGCGCGTCTGCGCACGGTGCCGGCGGTGTCCACTGACTGCGAAGCCGTGGCGCCGAGCATTCCGGACGCAGGCGCGTTGTACGCCACTCTGGATGACCTGAAAAACTGTGCGGGCCTGGCCTTGGGCAGCCCGACCCGCTTCGGGAATATGGCCGCGCCGCTGAAGTACTTTCTCGACGGCACCAGCAACCTGTGGCTGACCGGCGCACTGGTGGGCAAACCCGCCAGCGTGTTCACCTCCACCGCCAGCCTGCACGGCGGTCAGGAAACCACGTTGCTGTCGATGCTGTTGCCCCTGCTGCACCACGGCATGCTGATCAGCGGCCTGCCCTACAGCGAAGCGGCGTTGATCGAAACCCGTGGCGGCGGCACGCCTTATGGCGCCAGTCATCACGCCGGTGCCGATGGCAAACGCGCGCTGGATGAGCACGAAACCGCGCTGTGCCGCTCGCTCGGTCAGCGGCTGGCGAAAACCGCGCTGTTGCTTAACCCGCCGCAGGGCTAGACAGCTCAAGGCGTTGCTCACGCTCGATTGCTGGAACCCCTTGCTCAAACCGGGTCAAACACAGAGCCCCTGCCGGGGTTCTGCGTCGGCGCTCGGAAATGCGCTACGTCAGCGATCGCGCACATGAATTTTGTTTTGGAGAGGGCATGCAAGACTACAAATGGCTCCATGAATACTGTCTCAACCGCTTTGGTTCCGTCGCCGCCCTCGAGGCGCATCTGCCGACCCCCGCTACGACTAAAAAACTCAAAGCCCTCAGCGACGACCGTTACCTGTCGACCATGGCGCTGCGGGTCTTTCGTGCGGGCTTGAAGCACAGCCTGGTGGACGCTAAATGGCCGGCCTTCGAGCAAGCGTTCTTTGGCTTCGATCCGGAAAAAGTCACGCTGATGGGCGGCGATCACCTGGAACGCCTGATGCAGGACGCGCGGATCATCCGTCACCTGGGCAAGCTCAAGAGCGTGCCGCGCAACGCCCAGTTGATCCTCGACATTGCCCACGAACACGGCAGCTTCGGCAATTTCATCGCGGAATGGCCGGTCACCGATATCGTCGGGCTGTGGCGTTACCTGTTCAAGCACGGCAATCAGATGGGCGGGCTGTCGTCGCCGCGCTTCCTGCGCATGGTTGGCAAGGACACCTTCATTCCGAGCAATGACGTGGTCGCGGCGCTCAACGCGCAGAAGATCGTCGACCGTGTGCCCAGCAGCCAGCGTGATCAGGCGGCGGTGCAAGCGGCGTTCAATCAGTGGCATGCCGAGAGCGGACGGCCGATGTGTCAGCTGTCGATGATGCTGTCTTACACCGCCAACCATTGATCGTTTTGGCGGCTAAGTGAGAAGACACGGCGCGTAACAAATCGGACGTCGTATACAATATTCGCCGTCCCCTACTGCTGAGTCATTCGCGTGCCCTTCCTTCTTCCTGACGCCCCCAACCTCGGTGTCGCGCCCTCCGCGTCCGAGGTGATTGCCAAATACCTGCGCGAGTCGATCATCTCAGGCCAGTTCGCCGAGGACGAGCCGATTCGTCAGGACGACATTGCCCGCGTGTTCAACGTCAGCAAGATCCCGGTGCGTGAAGCGCTCAAACGTCTGGAAGCCGAAGGGCTGGTGCAGTTCCAGCGCAACAAGGGTGCCGTGGTCACGCGGATTTCCGAGCCGGAGCTGGCGCAGATTTTTGAAGTACGGGTGCTGCTGGAAGTGCAAGCCATCCGCCTCGCCGTGCCGCGAATGACCGCTGCACAGCTGGATCGGGCCCGGGCCATCTGTGACGAATTCATGCGCGACGACGACATCGGACGCTGGGCCGAGCTGAACTGGGCGTTCCACACCTGCCTGTATGAAGCGGCGCAACGGCCGTTTTTGCTGAACATGATTCGCTCGATCCACGACAAGGTTGAACGCTACCTGCGGGTGCAGATGAGCTTTGAAGAAGGCAAAGCGCGCGCCGACCTGGAACACCGCGAGATCCTCAAGGCCTGTGCCGATCGTGACGTGGACAAAGCGGCCGAACTGATCGAACACCACATCATCGGCGTCTGCCGAACCCTCTACGCCCACCTCCCCCACGCGGTGCTCAGCGAGATCTGATCGACCGGCAACTGTGCCGATTTCGTCATTGGCGAGGGTGAAATCGGTCAAGACCTTGGCCGTCGTTCCCGGCACTCTTGCCTCAATAGTGAAGTTGCTCCGCGCCGCGATCTGTAGGACTGGCTTTAGCCGGGAAGAGGCCAGTGTGAACACCATAAATCTCCGATGTGGCGACCGACGCCTTCCCGGCTGAAGCCGGTCCCACAAGGATCGTGATCGCCAGTTACGTCGGGGTGTACGCAATGCTTTTAGTGGGACCGGCTTTAGCCGGGAAGCGGCCAGTGTGAACACCATAAATCTCGAGTGCGACGACCGACGCCTTCCCGGCTGAAGCCGGTCCCACTAGGGATCGTTGTAGCCAGTTCCATTGGGTGTACGCAGTCTTGTGGGACCGGCTTTAGCCGGGAAGAGACCAGCGTCAACACCATAAATCTTGCAGCGTGACGACCAACGCTTTCCCTGCTGAAGCCGGTCCCACTAGAGATCGTTGTAGCCAGTTCCATCGGGTGCACGCGGTCCCAGCAGGGATCGTCGAAGCCAGTTCCAGACTCAGTCCGACAGGGGAATACATGAAACGCATCCAGATTCTCGATTCTCACACCGGCGGCGAGCCGACGCGTTTGGTGCTCGACGGGTTCCCCGATCTTGGGCGGGGCAGCATGGCCGAGCGGCGTCAGTTGCTGGCTGAGCGGTTCGATGACTGGCGGGCGGCGACGGTGCTTGAACCCCGCGGCAGCGATGTGCTGGTCGGCGCGCTGCTGTGTGAGCCGGTGGATCCCGAATCCTGCGCCGGGGTGATCTTTTTCAACAACAGCGGCTACCTGGGCATGTGCGGCCACGGCACCATCGGGCTGGTGGTGTCGCTGGCGCATCTGGGCAAGATCGGCCCCGGCGTGCACCGCATTGAAACCCCGGTCGGCACGGTTCAGGCCACGCTCCACGACGACCGCTCGGTCAGCGTCGACAATGTGCCCTCGTACCGCTACCGCAAGGACTTCGTCGTCGAGGTGCCCGAACTGGGCAGCGTGACCGGTGACATCGCCTGGGGCGGCAACTGGTTTTTCCTGATCGCCGACCACGGCCTGAGCGTCGCCGCCGACAACCTCGACGCCCTTACCGATTACACCTGGAAGGTCCGTCAGGCGCTGGAAAGCCAGGGCATTCGCGGTGAAGACGGCGGCGTCATCGACCACATCGAGCTGTTCGCCGACGACGACCACGCCGACAGCCGCAACTTTGTGCTCTGTCCCGGCAAAGCCTACGACCGCTCGCCCTGCGGCACTGGCACCAGCGCCAAACTGGCGTGCCTGGCGGCGGACGGCACACTTCAACCCGGCACCCTTTGGCAGCAGGCCAGCGTGATTGGCAGCCAGTTCGAAGGCCATTTCGTCTGGGAGCACGGTGAACGGCAGACGGGCGACCGCATCGTGCCGACCATTCGTGGCCGCGCTTACATCAGCGCCGAAGCCACTTTGTTGCTGGACGACGAAGACCCGTTCGCCTGGGGCATTCGCTCGTGACCGATGCGCCCACGCTGCAAGGCCATGCCGCGGATGTGATCGTCATTGGCGGCGGCATTGTCGGCGCGGCGTGCGCGGATGAGCTGGCGTCCCAGGGTTTGCACGTGCTGGTGCTGGATTGTCAGCGCCCCGCCGCGACCGCTGCGGGGATGGGTCACTTGGTTGTTCTCGATCACAGTGCTGCCGAGTTGGCGCTGGGGGAATATTCCGTCAGGGCCTGGCGCGAGCTGGCTTCGCAGATGCCAGACGACTGCGCGATGCGCACCAACGGCACCCTTTGGCTGGCCTGCAACGAAGAAGAAATGGCCGAAGCCGAACGCAAACAGGCCGCGCTGAGCGAATACGGTCTGGCCTGCGAGTTGCTGTCCGGCGCCGAACTGGCAGAAGCCGAGCCGTCGTTGCGATCCGGCCTGCTCGGCGCCTTGAAGGTCAGCGGCGACGGCATTCTGTACGCGCCTAATGCCGCGCGCTGGCTGTTGCAGCGCCAGTCTTCCCGAGTGGTTCAGCGTCAGGCCGAAGTCGTGGAAGTCCAGGGCAACCGTGTCCGGCTGGCGAATGGTGAATGGCTGCAAGCCCCCGCCGTTGTGCTTGCCAGCGGCATCTACGCCCGCGAGCTGTGCCCTGACCTGCCGCTGCAGGCGAAGAAAGGCCACCTGTTGATCACCGACCGTTACCCCGCGCAGATCACCCACACGCTGGTCGAGCTGGGCTACGTCACCAGCGCCCACAAGGGCAACGGCCCCTCGGTGGCGTTCAATGTGCAGCAGCGCCCGACCGGCCAATTGTTCATCGGCTCATCGCGGCAGTTCGACAACCATAATCCAGAGGTCGACGCGGCCATGCTCGGGCAGATGCTGCGCCGGGCGATGGATTTCCTCCCAGGCCTCGGCGACATGAACGGCCTTCGCAGTTGGACCGGCTTTCGCTCCGCCAGCCCCGACGGTCAGCCGCTGATCGGCCAGCACCCGCATCAGCCCGGCCTGTGGCTGGCGGTCGGGCACGAAGGCCTCGGCGTCACCACGGCAACCGGTACCGCCCGCCTGCTCGCCGCGCAAATGCTGCGCACACCGCCGCCCCTCGCCGTTGAACCGTATTTGCCCCATCGTTTTATCGGAGCCCGCGCCCATGCCTGAGTTGAGCATCGACGGTCAGCCCTTTCGCTTCGCCCAAGGCACCACGGTGGCCGCTGCACTAATGTCCAGCGGCGATCGCTGCAGCCGCACGTCGGTCAGCGGCCAGCGTCGCGCGCCCTTGTGCGGCATGGGGATTTGCCAGGAATGCCGGGTGAGCATCGACGGCCTGCGCCGATTGGCCTGCCAGACGATCTGCCGCGACGGCATGCGCGTCGAGACTCAGCCATGACCGTGGCCGTGAACGCGACAACGACCGAGCATGTCGATCTGCTGATCATCGGCGCAGGTCCGGCCGGCATGGCGGCGGCCCTGGCTGCGGCGCCTCGCGGGCTGAGCATCGCCCTGCTCGACGACAACCCGCTGCCGGGCGGGCAGATCTGGCGCGACGGCCCGAACGCTGAGGTGCCGAAACAGGCTCACGATATGCGCGGGCAGTTGCAGGGTTTCAGCAACGTTCGCCTGCACAGCGGCTGCAAAGTGGTTGCGCTGGCGGGGCCGAAGCGCTTGCTGCTGGAAGACGCCGAGCGCGGCTGGGCGTTGAGTTACGACCGGCTGATTCTGTGCACCGGCGCGCGGGAGCTGTTGCTGCCCTTCCCGGGCTGGACGCTGCCGGGGGTCACCGGCGCCGGCGGCTTGCAGGCGCTGATCAAAGGCGGCCTGCAGGTGACAGACGAACGCATCGTGATTGCCGGGACTGGCCCGCTGTTGCTGGCATCGGCGGCGACCGCGCAAAAGCGTGGCGCCCAGGTCGTGCGCGTTGCCGAGCAGGCGCCTTTGAGCGCTGTCGCCGGATTTGCCGCCGGGTTGTGGCGCTGGCCGAACAAGGCGATTCAAGCGATTACGCTGGCCAGTGCCGCCTACCGAACCTCGGCCCATGTGCTGGCGGCGCTGGGCACGGATCGGCTGGAAGGCGTTCGCGTTCAGCTGGGCGACACCATTGAAGAGCTGGCCTGCGAGCGTCTGGCCTGCGGTTTCAGTCTGGTGCCCAATACCGAGATCGCCCAGGCACTGGGCTGCACCGTGCGGGATCAGGCCATTGTGGTCGACGACTGGCAGGTGAGCAGTCTGGCTGATCACTTCGCAGCGGGTGAATGCACCGGTTTCGGCGGCAGCGAATTGGCACTGGTCAAAGGCCGTATTGCCGGGCTGGTGGCGGTCGGTGAACGGGAAAAAGCGCGAGGCTTGTGGGCTGAGCGGCAGCGCTGGCAGGGCTTTGCGGACCGGTTGAACACCGCGTTCCGCCTCAATCCTGCGCTGAAACACCTGGCGATGCCGGAAACGCTGGTCTGCCGTTGCGAAGACGTGCGATACGCGGACCTGGCGGATCATGGCAGTTGGACCGGGGCCAAACTCGCCACCCGTTGCGGGATGGGCGCGTGTCAGGGGCGGATCTGTGGGACGGCGGCGCAGACGTTGTTCGGCTGGGAACCTCCGTTGTTGCGCCCGCCGTTCAGCCCGGCGCGGATCTCGACGCTGGCGTGTCTGGACGAGGTTGCCCCTGTTTAAAGCGCCTGATTTATTAAATTGCGTGAGTGAACGGGGTGGCGCTCCACATTGCTCACAAAGACGGTGTTTCGAACGCGGAATATCCAGCGGATGTCTCGGCCCCTTCGCGAGCAAGCTCGCTCCCACAGTTTTTTCGTCTGCAGGGATCTCGGCACTCAGAGCGCTGTTCCAAGAGGACTGATTTATTGTTACGGCGGCTCCAGTCGCCCCTCGACTAGCCGCCGCATCCAACATCCCGCATCATCGATCCCATCTCCCGCCCGGCCGTCCTGCCCGTGAACATGATCGACCTCATCCCCGCCGCGCCCTTGCACGATCTCGAACAACTGCTCGCCAGCCTGGCGTTGGTCGCGCCGCTGTTCGATGCGATTCCGGGTGTCGTGTTCTTCGTCAAGGACGCCCAGGCGCGCTATGCGCTGGTCAACCAGACGCTCGTGCAGCGTTGTGGTTTCAAGGAGAAAAGCCAGATCGTCGGGCTGACCGCTGAAGAAGTGTTCCCTGCCCGCTTCGGCCCGCTGTACACCGCCCAGGACCGCCGCGTGCTGGCCGATGGCAGGCAACTGAGCGATCAACTGGAGCTGCACCTTTATTACGGCAATCAGCCGATTTGGTGTCTGACCCACAAGATCGCTTTGCGGGACCGTCAGGGCGCGATCATCGGGCTGGCGGGTATCTCCCGGGATCTGCAAATTCTGCAGACGACCCACCCGGCGTATCAGAAGCTGGTCGAGGTCGACGCGTACATTCGCGAGCACTTCGCGCGGCCCATCACCCTTGAGCAACTGACGGCCATTGCCGGGCTGTCCATTGCCCAGCTGGAGCGGCACTGCAAACGCATCTTCCAGCTGACGCCCCGGCAGATGATCCACAAGGCGCGGCTGGGTGAAGCGTCGCGGTTGTTGCAGGAAGACCTGTCGATCACCGAGATCGCCCTGCGCTGTGGGTATACGGATCACAGTGCGTTTAGTCGCCAGTTCAAGGCGATGACCGGGGCTTCGCCGAGTGAGTATCGGGATTCGCAACGGCGCATATGAATCCACCGCCATCCTCCCTGGATGATCGCGGTGCTTCTGTAGGACTGGCTTTAGCCAGGAAGAGGCCTGTGGGAACACCATAAATCTCGGGTGTGACGACCGACGCCTTCCCGGCTAAAGCCGGTCCCACTAGTTGATCGCGGTGCTTCTGTAGGACTGGCTTTAGCCGGGAAGAGGCCGGGGTGTGCACCGTTGATTTTGCAGTGTTCCGAATGACGCGTTCCCGGCTAAAGCCGGTCCTACGGTGATTGCAGTGCGGCGCAATCTGCATCTTTGCCGCACGGCAACGTGCATCAATGAAGCACGCCGCGCATTCTTGCTCCTTTATGTAACACCGCCCCACGCGCTTAAAAACACTCATCTAAACCCCGGCCCGCTGATCCAAAGCCCTGCACGCCGTACTGGCAAAACAGGCACGCTGCGTGCATATCAAATATCGTATACGAAATTACTTATCCGGCTGTTTCCCCCTTTGCACGCACCGAGGCTTCTATGAAAAACCAAGCTGTCGCCGTCGCCCTCCTCGCCGTCATGAGCTCTTCTTTTATCAACACCGCGCTGGCCGACAAGCTCGATGACATCATCGACTCCGGCAAACTGCGCTGCGCCGTGACCCTGGACTTCCCGCCGATGGGGTCCCGTGATGACAAGAATAACCCGGTCGGGTTTGACGTCGATTACTGCAACGACCTTGCGAAGGTGCTGGGCGTGACTGCCGAGGTGGTGGAAACGCCGTTTCCGGACCGCATTCCTGCACTGGTTTCAGGGCGAGCTGACGTGATCGTGGCGTCGACTTCGGACACCTTGGAGCGGGCAAAAACGGTGGCGATGACCATCCCGTATTTCGCCTTCCAGATGGTGGTGCTGACCCGCGACGACGCCGGCATCAACAGCTACGACGACCTCAAGGGCAAGGATGTCGGCAACACCAGCGGCACGTTCGAGGCGATCGCGCTGGAGAAGGATCAGAAGAAATGGGGCAGCGGCAGTTTCCGCGCCTACCAGACCCAGAACGACACCATCCTCGCCGTCGCCCAGGGCCACATCAAAGCGTCCGTGGTCACCAACACCGTCGCCGCCGCCTCGATCAAATCCGGCAAATACAAAGGCCTGAAGATTGCCGGTAACGCGCCCTACACCATCGACTACGTTTCTCTTGCGGCCAAGCGTAACGAGTACGGGCTGATCCATTACCTGAACCTGTTTGTGAACCAGCAAGTGCGCTCGGGACGCTATGCCGAGCTGTATGAAAAGTGGGTGGGCGGCAAGCCGGTCGACCTGACCGTGCCGGGCGTCTATTACTGAGATTGCTTGATCGTTAATACGCCTCACGATGATCGTTCCCTCGCTCCGCGTGGGAATGCAGCCCAGACGCTGATCGTTCCCACGCTCTGCGTGGGAATGCAGCCCCAGACGCTCCGCGTCAAAAAGCCAAAACGCGGAGCGTCGCAAGCGGCGTTACCACGCGGAGCATGGGAACGATCACCGGAAACGATCGAATCCCGGAACCGGGTCATTCATTCAGGAGCCCACGATGTCTGAAGTCTCGTTGAACGGGCGCTGTCTCGTTTCCGGCAGCGCTCAGGGCGAATTGCTGTACGCCGACGTGGGCCTGAGTTTCTGGGGCGGGGTCGAGCCGTTTACCGGTGAAGTGATCGACCGCCATCACCCCCTCAGCGGCCGGTTCATCAACGGTCGCGTGCTGGCCATTCCCAGCGGGCGCGGTTCGTGTACCGGCAGCAGCGTGTTGCTGGAACTGATCCTCAACGGCCACGCCCCCGCCGCGCTGGTCTTCGAGCGCGTCGAAGACATCCTCACCCTCGGCGTGTTGATCGCCGAGCAGATGTTTGGCCATTCGATTCCGGTGATCAGCCTCGGCGAAGCGGGTTTTGCGGCACTGCGGGACGTCGCTTTCGTGCGGGTCGAAGATGACCGCGTGAGCGGCTTTTCCAGCCCTCCGCCTCCACTTTTTCGCGATCACCCACTTCAGGCGGACCGCCGCGCCATCAGCACCATCGCCCTGACCGAAACCGACCAGGGCTTTCTCGATGGCGCTTACGGCAAAGCCGCGCAGGTGGCGATGGGCATCATCCTGCGCATGGCCGAACTGCAAGGCGCGACCGAACTGCTGGACATCACCCAGGCGCACATCGACGGCTGCATCTACACCGGCCCGGCCAGCCTGCGTTTCGCCCGGCAACTGGTGGCCTGGGGCGGCAAAGTCCGCGTGCCCACCACCCTCAATTCCATCTCCGTGGACAAGCGCCGCTGGCGGGAACTGGGCGTCGATCCGGCCCTCGGCGAGCCGGCCAGTCAGCTGGGCGATGCCTATCTGGAGATGGGCGCGCGGGTGAGTTTTACCTGCGCGCCGTACCTGCTGGACAGCGCCCCGGAGCTCGGCGAGCAAATCGTCTGGGCCGAATCCAACGCCGTGGTCTACGCCAACAGCGTAATCGGCGCGCGTACCCTGAAGTACCCCGATTACCTCGACATCTGCATCGCCCTCACCGGCCGCGCGCCGAAGATCGGCTGCCACCTGACCCAACAACGGCTGGCCACCCTGCGCATCGACGTCCCCGCACTGGACGGCCTCGACGACAGTTTCTACCCGCTGCTCGGCTATCACGTCGGGCTGCAGTGCGGCGCCACGATCCCGGTAATCTGCGGCCTCGAACACAAGGCGCCCACGCTGGATGACCTCAAGGCCTTCGGCGCGGCGTTCGCCACCACGTCCGCTGCGCCGATGTTTCATATCGCCGGCGTGACCCCCGAAGCCACCACCGCCGAGCTGGCGCTGGACGGGCATGCGCCGGAGAAAACCCTGAGGGTCAGCCCGGCGGACCTGCTGCACAGCTGGCGCGAGCTGAACAGCGCGCAAACACCGGAAGTGGACGCCGTGACGCTGGGCAACCCGCATTTTTCCCTGAGCGAATGCGCGACGCTGGCGCACCTGTGTGGCAGCCGGCGCAAGCATGAAAACGTGGCGATCGTGATCACCTGCGGCCGCGCCACCCTGGAACGCGCGCAGCAGGCCGGCTATGTCGAGACGCTCGAAAACTTCGGCGTGCAGTTCGTCACCGACACCTGCTGGTGCATGCTCGGCGAGCCGGTGATTCCGCCGACCGCGCGCAACCTGATGACCAACTCCGGCAAATACGCGCACTACGCACCGGGCCTTGTGGGGCGTCGCGTACATTTCGCCAGCCTGGCCGAGTGCGTCGACAGCGCGATCACCGGTGTCGCCAGTGGGCGCCTGCCGGTCTGGTTGATGGCGGCGCACCAGGCGGAGGTCAGCGCAGATGTTTGATTACAACTTCCACTGGCGCGCGGCGTTCAAGGCCCTGCCCGACATGCTCAGCGGCGCGTGGGTCACCTTCGAAACCGCGGCGCTGTCGATGATCCTCGGCGTGACCATCGCGCTGTTTCTGGTGTTTATGCGCCAGGGCAAGAACCCTCTGTTCCGCGGTTTCGCCGCGACCTGGATTTCCATTGCTCGCAACACGCCGTCGCTGTTTCAGGTGTACATCCTGTATTTCGGACTGGGCTCGTTCGGCCTGCACATCAGTTCGTGGGCCGCGTTGCTCGCCGGCATCACGATCAACAACGCGGGCTATCTGGCGGAGAACTTCCGCGGTGGTCTGAAGGCCGTGCCCGACACGCAATTGCGCGCCGCCCGTTCGCTGGGCATGAGCGCGCCACAGGCGTACCGGTTGATCGTCATTCCGCAGTTGCTGCGCATCGTTTTCTATCCGCTGACCAACCAGATGGTGTGGGCCGTGCTGATGACCTCGATGGGGGTGATCGTCGGCCTGAACAACGACCTCACCGGCGTGACCCAGGACTACAACGTCAAGACCTTCCGCACCTTCGAATTCTTCGCCATTGCGGCGGTGCTCTATTACCTGATCGCCAAGCTGATCGTGGCCGTTGCCCGGCTGCTGTCCTGGCGGCTGTTCCGGTACTGAGGAGATGGGCATGTTCGAGAGCACGTTCACCTGGAACGACCTGCAATTCATGCTTCAGGGCGCCTGGGTCACGATTTTGCTGACCGTGGTGTCGATGTTCATCGGCACGCTGGCGGGGGTGGTCTGCGGCATGGCCCGCGCCCTCCTGCCGCGCAGCACGATTCCGCTGGCATGGGTGCTGGACGTGTTCCGCAGCGTGCCGTTGCTGATTCAGTTCGTGCTGTTCAACGCGCTGAAAAGCATCGTCGGCCTGAACTGGAGCGCCTTCGCCGTGGCCTGCGTGGTGCTGGGGCTGTATGTCACCGCTTATTGCACAGAGATCGTGCGCAGCGGCGTGCTGTCGGTGCCGCTTACGTTGCGCCGCGCCAGCCGCTCCCTGGGCCTGACGTACTGGCAGGACCTGCGCCAGATCGTCATGCCGATGGCCACCCGCGTGGCGTTTCCCGGCTGGATCAACCTGCTGCTCGGGGTGATGAAAGACACCGCGCTGGTGATGTGGATCGGCATCGTCGAACTGCTGCGCGCCTCGCAAACCATCGTCACGCGCATTCAGGAGCCGCTGCTGGTGCTGTGCATCGCCGGCCTGATTTATTACGTCATGAGTCTGGTGGTCGCCCGGTTGGGCGCCCGGCTGGAAACGAGGTGGCAGGAAAATGATTGAGATCGACAACGTGCACAAGTCATTCGGCGAGCTTGAGGTCATCAAGGGCGTGAGCCTGCAGGTGAACAAGGGCGAAGTGGTGTCGATCATCGGCGGTTCGGGCTCGGGCAAGTCGACGCTGCTGATGTGCATCAACGGGCTGGAATCGATCAAGAGCGGCAGCATTCGCGTCGATGGCACCGAGGTGCATGCCCGGGGCACGGACATCAACAAGCTGCGGCAGAAAATCGGCATCGTCTTTCAGCAGTGGAACGCGTTTCCCCATCTGACAGTGCTGGAAAACGTCATGCTCGCCCCGCGCACCGTGCTGGGCAAAAGCAAGGCCGAAGCCGAAGCGCTGGCGGTCAAGCAACTGACCCATGTGGGCCTGGGCGACAAGCTCAAGGTGTTTCCCGGCAAGTTGTCGGGTGGGCAGCAACAGCGCATGGCGATAGCCCGGGCGCTGGCGATGTCGCCGGATTACATGCTGTTCGACGAAGCGACGTCGGCCCTCGATCCGCAACTGGTGGGCGAGGTGCTGGACACCATGCGCATGCTGGCCGAGGACGGCATGACGATGATTCTGGTGACCCACGAAATCCGCTTCGCCCGGGACGTGTCCGACCGCGTGGCGTTTTTCCGCAACGGGCTGGTGCACGAGATCGGCACGCCGGACCAAGTGATCGGCAACCCGCAGCGGCCGGAGACGGCGGATTTTTTGCGATCAATCAATTAGGGGGTTGGCTTAAAGAGGGCGTGCATGGAAACCACCACCTGTAGGAGGAGCTTGCTCGCGAGGACTGCATTGCAGGCGCCAGAGAGGTTGCGACTGTACCGGCCCCTTCGTGAGCAAGCTCACTCCCACACGTCATCCAGCGTGAGTGAGATCGAAGGCTCGCCTCATTTTCTGATGAGCCCAAGCAAATCGATACGTATTTTTTTACAGGAGGGCCTTAGGTCATGCGCTCAACGAAAGTGATTCATGTGGTCAGTTGTCACGCCGAAGGTGAGGTGGGCGATGTGATTGTCGGCGGGGTTGCGCCGCCGCCGGGGGAGACGATATGGGAGCAGTCGCGCTGGATCGAGAAGGACAACGTGCTGCGCAATTTCATGCTCAACGAGCCGCGCGGCGGGGTGTTCCGTCACGTCAATCTGCTGGTGCCGCCCAAGCACCCGAAAGCGCAGATGGGCTGGATCATCATGGAACCGGCCGACGTGCCGCCGATGTCTGGCTCCAACTCCCTGTGCGTGGCGACGGTGCTGCTGGACAGCGGGATTCTGCCGATGACCGAGCCGGAAACACGTCTGATCCTGGAGGCGCCGGGCGGTTTGATCGAAGCGATTGCCCAGTGCCGCGACGGCAAAGTGATGAGCGTCGAGGTGCACAACCACCCGTCGTTCGCCGATCAGCTGGACGTGTGGATCGAGGTGCCAGGGCTGGGGTCTATTCAGGTGGATACCGCCTATGGCGGCGACAGTTTTGCCATCGTCGATTCGGTGAAGCTGGGCTTTTCGTTGACCGCTGATGAGGCGAAGGACCTGGTAGACACCGGCCTGAAAATCACTAAGGCCGCCAACGAGCAGCTGGGTTTCAGCCATCCGTTGAACAAGGACTGGAATCACATTTCGTTTTGCCAGATCGCAGCGCCGGTCAACTTTGACGGCGGCGTGGCCCATGCGGCCAACGCGGTGGTGATTCGCCCGGGCAAGATCGACCGCTCGCCGTGCGGCACCGGGTGTTCGGCACGGCTGGCGGTGTTGCATGCAAAGGGTCAGCTGAAGGTGGGCGACCGGTTTATCGGGCGTTCGATCATTGGCTCGGAGTTTCACTGCAGGATTCAGAGCGAGACCGACGTGGCCGGGCGCAAGGCGATCATCCCGAGCCTGTCCGGGCGGGCGTGGATCACCGGCACGCACCAGCACATGCTCGACCCGAGCGATCCGTGGCCAGAGGGGTACAAGTTGAGTGATACCTGGCCAGTGGGGTTGAAGCTGTAGATGCTGCGTCGGTTTGCGAATGATTGCACAGCCGATTTGGCTGGACGCATGCAAATCCTGTGGGAGCGAGCTTGCTCGCGAATGCGGTACGTCTGCGATGGATGTGGTGACAAATACACCGCATTCGCGAGCAAGCTCACTCCTACAGGGGACCGAGGCAGTCTGAGATGCCGTTGAAACACCCAATACCCGGGCGTTCTCCGCGGAAACAATAACGTATACGAAATACCTTTATCCAATCAGGAGTCAATCATGAGCCAGTCCGTGTCCTGGAGCGGGGTCTTCCCTGCCGTTACTACGCAATTCAACGACGATTTCTCCCTCAATCTGGAGGCCACCCATAAGGTCATTTCCAATTTGGTGCGCGATGGCGTGTCGGGGCTGGTGATCTGCGGGACCGTGGGGGAAAACACCTCGTTGAGCGTCGCCGAAAAGATCAGCCTGATGGAAGCCGCCAAAGACGCCTCGGCCGGGCGCGTGCCGGTGATTTCCGGCATTGCCGAGTTCACCAGCGCCAATGCCAGTGCCGTCGCCAAAGAGGTGCAGAAAGCCGGTGCCGACGGGATCATGCTGATGCCGGCGCTGGTGTACTCGGCCAAGCCCTTCGAGACCGCCACCCACTTCCGCACCGTGGCCGCCGCCACCGACCTGCCGATGATGGTTTACAACAACCCGCCGATCTACAAGAACGACGTGACCCCGGACATCCTCATCTCTCTGGCGGACTGCGACACCATCGTGTGTTTCAAGGATTCGTCGGGCAACACCAACCGCTTTATCGACGTGCGCAACGAAGTCGGCGATCGCTTCGTGCTGTTTGCCGGGCTTGATGATGTGTTGGTGGAAAGCGTTGCGGTGGGCGCGGTGGGCTGGGTGTCGGGGATGTCCAACGCCTTCCCGAAAGAGGGCGAGACGTTGTTCCGTCTGGCCAAGGCCGGGCGCTTTGCCGAGGCGATGGCGCTGTATGAGTGGTTCATGCCGCTGCTGCACCTGGATGCGCGTCCGGACCTGGTGCAATGCATCAAGCTGTGCGAAGCGATCATGGAACGCGGCAGCGCCCTCACCCGCCCACCGCGTCTGGCGCTGCCGGACAGTGATCGGGAATATGTGGAGAAGTTGATGAAGACCGCGTTGGCGAACAAGCCGGTGTTGCCGGATGTGGGGTTGTAATCGGTCGTTTTTTGGGTGAGCCGATCCGCGTGTTTTGGCGTATATCTGGGGTGTTCAAACCGGCCTCTTCCCGGCTGAAGCCGGTCCCACAGGGTCGTGCATTCGGCCGGGGACCGGGTTTCAGCCGGGAAGGCGATTCCACGGTTTCAACGCGGTTTAGTGGGACCGGCTTTAGCCGGGAATGCGATTTCACTGGCTCAATGCGGACTGAGCTCTACACATTCACCACATTCACAAACCGCGAGGCAGCGGTTTCGTCGATGCGCAGGTTGGTGAAATCGAACAGGTTGCGGTCCGCCAGTTGCGAGGGCTGGACGTTCTGCAGGCTGCGGAAAATCATGTCGGAGCGGCCGGGGGTTTTGCGGTCCCATTCCTGCAGCATCTCCTTGACCACCTGACGCTGCAGGTTTTCCTGGGAGCCGCACAGGTTGCACGGGATGATCGGGAATTGCTTGAAGTCCGAATAGGCCTGAATGTCCTTCTCGGCGCAATACGCCAGCGGACGAATCACCACGTTGCGGCCATCGTCGGCGCGCAGCTTGGGCGGCATGGCCTTGATGCTGCCCTGGAAAAACATGTTCAGGAAAAACGTCTCGACGATGTCGTCACGGTGGTGACCGAGGGCCATCTTGGTCGCGCCGATTTCATCCGCAAACGTATAGAGCGTGCCGCGACGCAGGCGCGAACACAGCGAGCACGTGGTCCGGCCCTCTGGCACCAGCTCCTTGACCACCGAATAGGTGTCTTTCTCGACGATGTGGTACTCGACGCCCAATTGCTCCAGGTACGCCGGCAGGACGTGCTCGGGGAAACCCGGCTGTTTCTGGTCCATGTTCACCGCGACGATGTCGAACTTGATCGGCGCGACTTTCTGCAAATGCAGCAACACATCCAGCAGCGTGTAACTGTCTTTGCCGCCGGACAGGCAGACCATCACCTTGTCGCCCTCTTCAATCATGTTGTAGTCGGCCACCGCTTCGCCCGCGAGCCGACGCAGACGCTTCTGCAGTTTGTTCTGATTGACTGAAAGGGTGCCCATGGCGCTGGTATCCGCTCGCTGTGGTGGGAAGAGACGTGGGGAAAGGGTCGGCATTTTACGCAAAAAGACCGGCTCGGGTAATGGCTGTCGCGGGTGGAACCACCGTCGATTTCTAGGGCCCTTGATCGCCAACCGCTATTAACAGCGCCCTTGAACGCCTCAATCGCTCTAACGCCTCCGGTTTACGGGTGCTCAGCTTTCTATACTGACCTGAGAGGTCCCAGCCATTTCCCTTGATCGATTGTGACCTTGTTTTGACGGCATCTGCAGTCGGGCTTCGTGGGAAGCGGCGGCACACATCACGGGAGTAACGGATATGATCCATCACGTCTTGGGGCTGTTCACCCACCCCGATCAGGAATGGCAACAGATACGCGGCGAAGGTGAAGAAAGCATCGGCCATATGTACTTCACCCACACGCTGATCCTGGCGGCGATCCCGGCGGTATCGGCGTACATCGGCACGACGCAGGTGGGGTGGCAGATCGGCGACCGGCCGCCGGTCATGCTGACCAGCGACAGCGCAGTGTGGATGGCGCTGATGTCGTACATCGCCATGCTCGCCGGCGTCGGCATCATGGGCGGCTTCATCCATTGGATGGCGCGCACCTATGATGCGACACCCAGCCTGGCGCGCTGCGTGGCCTTCGCGACCTACACGGCGACGCCGTTGTTCCTCGGCGGGCTGGCCGCGCTGTACCCGCACATGTGGCTGGGGATGATGGTCGGGCTGGCGGCGGTCTGCTACACGGTGTACCTGCTGTACGTCGGTTTGCCGGTGTTCATGGGCGTGCACCCGGACGAAGGCTTCATGTTCTCAAGCTCGGTGCTCGCGGTCGGGCTGGTGGTGTTGGTGGCGATCATGGCGTTTACCGTGGTGCTGTGGGGCGTAGGGATCGGTCCGGAATTCACCAGTTAGTACCCGGTGACCATTCGGCGCTTTGGGTTTTGGCGGCACAGAAGCTTTGCGGCATACTCGCCTCCTCTGGAGACCGATGAAGCATGCTCGAACCACTCAACACCCGCGTCGAATCCTGCTACCAGCAAGCCGAAGACTTCTTCAAACGCCCTTTCAAGCGTCCGGTCGTGAGCGTCAAACTGCGCGGTCAGAAGGCCGGCGTGGCACATCTGCACGAGAACATGCTGCGCTTCAATCCGCAGCTGTACCTGGAAAACCGCGAGGACTTCCTGCGCCAGACCGTCCCCCACGAGGTCGCGCACCTCGTTGCTCATCAACTGTTCGGTGACACCATTCAGCCCCACGGCGAGGAATGGCAGCTGATCATGCGCGGCGTCTACGAACTCCCGCCCAACCGCTGTCACACCTACGAAATCCAGCGCCGCAGCGTGACCCGCTACATCTACCGATGCCCGTGCCCGGAGAGCGATTTCCCGTTCACCGCCCAGCGCCACAAGCTGGTGCGCAAAGGCCGGCGCTACCTGTGCAAACGCTGCCGGGAGATTCTGGTGTTCAGCGGCGAGACGCGGGTGGAGTGACTCCCCGCTTTCTCAAGTGGCTGCAAGTAAGTCTTCGCGAGCAAGCTCGCTCCCACAGGGTTGCAGTGAACTCGGGACCTTGTTAAAGCCACTGAGGTTGCGCACGAGTGACCGGGGTGGACTCGGGACCTTGGTAACGCCGCTGGACTTGTGGGAGTGAGCTTGCTCACGAAGGGGCCAGGGCAGTCAGCAATTTCTCAAGGAGCTACAAGCAAGTCGTCGCGAGCAAGCTTGCTCCCACAGGATTGGAGTGGACTCGGGACGTTGTTAAAGCCACTGAGGTTGCGCACGAGAGGCCGGGGCATTCGATTGACCCGGCCTTCAGATTTCACCCAAACACCCCCGCCTCACCCATCGACTCAATCTCCTGCGCGCTGAACCCCGCTTCAGCCAGCACCTGCGCGGAATGCGCGCCGACGGCCACGCCGATGTGCCGGGGCGCGGGCAGTCCTTCTGAAAACTTCACCGGGCAGGCCATCTGCAGTTGAGCGCTGCCGTCACCGCGGGGCACCTGCGCCAGCATCTCGCGCGCCTGGATGTGCGGGTGCTGCGTGGCTTCGGAGAAACTCAGCACCGGCTCGACACAGGCATCGATGCCGGCGAACAGTTCTTGCAGCTCATCGGAACTGCGGCGCTCGAACTCGATTTCCAGCTCACGCTTGAGCACGGCCTGTTCGTCGGGCAAAAACGAGAGCCCAAGCCTCGCCAGTTCCGGTCGTCCCAGCGCGGCACACATCCCGTGGAGAAAACCGGGCTCCAGGCCCCCCACCGAAAACCACCTGCCGTCGCGGCTGCGGTAGTAATCGTAGAAGCTGCCGCCGTTGAGCATCTGCGTCTCCCGATCGGGCTCAACGCCGGCCGCCAGATACCCCGCGCCGGCCAGGGCATTCAGGCTGAACGCGCAATCGGTCATGCTGACGTCGACGTACTGGCCCTGCCCGGTTTGATGGCGCGCGACCACCGCCGCGAGCAAACCGATGACCCCATGCAACGAACCACCGGCGACATCCGCGACCTGCACGCCCAAGGGCAACGGCCCGCCGTCCTGGCGCCCGGTGTGGCTGGCCAGCCCTGCCACGGCCATGTAATTGATGTCGTGGCCGGCGCGATTACGGTAGGGCCCGGTCTGGCCGTAACCGGTGATGGCGACGTAGATCAGCCGCGGATTGATCGCCTTCAACGCCTCATAGCCAATCCCCAGCCGCTCCATCACGCCCGGCCGAAACTGCTCCAGCACGATGTCGTAATCCGCCACCAGTCGCTTGATCACCTCGATGGCCTGAGGCTGTTTGAGGTCCAGCGCCAGGCTGCGTTTGTTGCGGTTGAGGTAGGCGTGGCTGGCTGAAACGCCGTGGTCATGGGGCGGCAATTCCCGCAGCAGATCCGGGCGGGTCGGTGATTCGATGCGCAACACCTCAGCGCCCATGTCCGCCAGCAGCAGCGAAGCGAATGGTCCGGGCAGCAATGTCGAGAAATCGAGGACTTTGAGCGATGACAGCGGACCGTGCATGGGGCGTTCTCTGATGGCCGGCAAGGGGCTCAGAGTAGGTGCGATTCGCCCATAAAAAAAGCCTGTCCGAAGACAGGCTTTTTCAACAACCCTTACCGCTGACGCGTGTTACGAACGCAGCTTACGAACGTACAACAGGGGTAGGCGCAGTTTCGGCCACACCCAGGTCGTCGGTAGGAGCGGTGTTGTCGATGGCACGACCGCCGGAGGCCAGCTCGGACTGCATCTGCGGAACGTCTAGCTCACCGACCCACTTGGCGACAACCAGGGTTGCCACAGCGTTACCGCACAGGTTGGTCAGGGCGCGGGCTTCGGACATGAAGCGGTCGATGCCCAGGATCAGCGCCAGACCGGCGACCGGCAGCGTGCCGACGGCAGACAGGGTGGCGGCCAGTACGATGAAGCCGGAACCGGTCACGCCTGCCGCACCTTTGGACGACAGCAGCAGCACCAGCAACAGGGTGATCTGATGGGTGATGTCCATGTGGGTGTTGGTGGCCTGAGCGATGAACACCGCAGCCATGGTCAGGTAGATCGAGGTACCGTCGAGGTTGAACGAGTAACCGGTCGGGATCACCAGACCCACAACGGATTTCTTCGCGCCCAGACGCTCCATCTTGATCAGCATGCGTGGCAGTGCCGACTCGGACGACGAGGTACCCAGCACGATCAACAGTTCTTCGCGGATGTACTTGATCAGCTTGAGGATGCTGAAGCCGTGAGCGCGAGCGATGGCACCGAGCACCACCAGCACGAACAGCAGGCAGGTGATGTAGAAGCACAGCATCAGTTGGCCGAGCTGCACCAGCGAACTGACGCCATAGGCACCGATGGTGAACGCCATGGCACCCAGCGCGCCCAGCGGGGCGAGCTTCATGATCATGTTGATGATGTTGAACATGATGTGGGCGAAGCGATCGATGAAGTCCAGGATCGGCTTGCCGTAGGCGCCGAGGCGGTGCAGGGCGAAACCGAAAATCACTGAGAACATCAGCACTTGCAGGATGTCTCCGTTGGCGAACGCGCCGACGATGGTGTTCGGGATGACGTTGAGGATGAAGCCGACGATGCTCTGGTCTTTACCGGCGGTCACGTAGGCCGCGACCTTGGAAGCGTCGAGGGTGGACACGTCGATGTTCATGCCGGCGCCCGGCTGGACGACGTTGACCACGATCAGGCCGATGATCAGCGAGATGGTCGAAACGATTTCGAAGTAGAGCAGCGCGTAGCCGCCGGTCTTGCCCACGGATTTCATGCTCTGCATGCCAGCGATGCCGCTGACGACGGTGCAGAAGATGATCGGTGCAATGACCATTTTGATCAGTTTGATGAACCCGTCACCCAGCGGTTTGAGCGTTACGGCAGTTTCGGGGTACCAGTGACCGAGGGCGATACCGACGATGATCGCGACGATCACCTGGGCGTACAGGGATTTATAGATGGGCTGACGAGTCGTCATTTGCAGTTTCCTCAAGAGCATCGGTCTGCAACATTCCGGTTGCAGAGACGCCTAAAGTGCGAACCCTCCTGCTCGGAGGGATTTGTTTTTGTCGAGCTGCGCGCGGCAGACCTCTGCCCAGTGCATCGCAAGCACCGTGCCAGAGTTGTTAAATCGTGTGACAGGCCCGGATTCCGTGAACCGGCTGGTTAACGATAGACCCGTTGGCCGAAAGAGGGTGGCGGTTTTCCGCCGTTTGCCGGCAAATCGTCCGCCACACTGGCGGGTATCCGCCTTGATGGGAGTGCCATTGGCGGAAATTAAATGGCGAACTGGATGCGGAACGCCGCGCCGCCCAGTTCCGAATCGCCCAGGGTGAGCCGCGCGCCGTAGCTTTCGATGATGTCCTTGACCACCGCCAGACCGATGCCCTGCCCCGGGTTTTGCGTGTCCAGCCGCTCGCCGCGTTCGAGAATCCGTGCGCGCTGATCTTCCGGCACGCCGGGGCCGTCGTCTTCGATGCACAGCTCGTCGCCCATCATCGATGACCGCCAGCTCACGCGCACTTCGCCGAGACACAGGCGGTAGGCGTTTTCCAGCAGGTTGCCGAGCATCTCCAGCAAGGCGCCCTCTTCCATCTGCACCTGGCAATTGTCCGGCAGGTCGAGCACCACGTTGACGCGCTTGTCGCGGTAGACCTTTTCCAGCGTGTTGCACAGGCTCTGCACCACGGGTTTGAGGGCCACGTGATAGCGCACCAGCCCGCTTTTTCGCAGGCTGGCGCGTTGCAACTGATAGCTGATCTGCTGGCTCATGCGCTCGATCTGCGATTGCAGAATCCGCGCCTGCTCCAGGTCCTCCGGCCGTTTGGCGATCTGCTCGCTGACGCCTTGCAGCACCGCGAGCGGGGTTTTCAGGCTGTGGGCGAGATCGTCGAGGGAGTCGCGGTAACGAATGCGCTGCTCACGTTCGCTGCGCAGCAGGCGGTTGAGGGAGTCGGTCAGGCGCAGCAGTTCGCTGGGGTGTTCTTCGCTGAGACTTTCCCGCGAGCCCGCCTCGACCTGATCCAGTTCCTGACTCATGCCCCGCAGCGCACGCAGACCCCAGGTCAGCCCGCCCCACAGCAGAATCAACAGGACCAGCAGCGCGCCGCCGAAACCCAGGTAGAGTTTTTCGCGCAGGCCGGAGATGGTTTCCTGGTATTCCCGCACCGGTTGCAGGGCGACGATGCTGTAGGCGGCGTTGCGTCCGCCGAGCAGTTTGATTTCGACGTCGTAGACGAAGAACTCTTCGCCGTTGGGTTGGCGGATCTTGGCGAATTCGTTGCCGCGGCCGTCGTAGCGGGGCTGGTAGTCGATGGCCTCGTCTTCGGTGGCCCGGGAGCGCCACACCAGTTTGCCGGCGCGGTTATAGATGTAGCCGAGCAAGCGGCTGTCGGGCAGGGCGAACTGCTCGCCGGGCAGTAACGACGGCATCAGCAGGTGGTCGTCTTCGACACGGGCGGCGGAGATCAGCGTGGTGACGTCGGACGCCAGACGTTTTTCGATGGAGCTTTCCAGCGCCAGGATGAAAGCGCTTTGCAGCGCCGGCAGCATGAGGAGCATGAAGATGACGGCCAAGGTCGCGGCGCCCAGCATCAGACGCAGGCGCAGCGAACGGATCATGTACAGCGCTCGGTAAACAGGTAGCCCAGGCCGCGCACGGTGTCGATCGGTTTAAAACCGGCAGGCCCTTCGAGCTTGCGGCGCAGCCGACCAACCAGCACTTCGATCACGTTCGGATCGCGCTCGTCGTCATCGGGGTACAGCTGTTCCATCAGGCGTTCCTTGGGCACCACTTGCTGGTGGTGGCGCATGAGGTATTCGAGAATCCGGTATTCGTAGGCGGTCAGCGCCAGCGGTTGTTCGTCCAGGGACGCCTGCTTGCGGTTGAGGTCCAGGCTCAGCGGGCCGGCAACGATGGTGGAGTGGGTGAAACCGCTGGAACGGCGCAGCAGGGCGTTGAGGCGCGCTTCGAGTTCTTCGAACTGGAACGGCTTGACCACGTAGTCGTCGGCGCCGGCGGCCAGGCCTTCGACTTTGTCTTGCCAGTTGCCGCGCGCGGTCAGGATGAGGATCGGGAACGCCTTGTTCTGCACGCGCAGTTGACGGATCAGGTCGAGACCGCCGACACCCGGCAGGCCCAGGTCGATGACCGCCAGATCGTGGTTGAACTGGCCCGCCTGATACAACGCTTCCTCGGCGTTGCCCACCGCTTCGACGACGTGACCGCTTTCGGTCAAACGGGTCTGCAGGTGGTGACGCAGCAGGGCTTCATCTTCGACAACCAGCAATTTCATGACGCTCTCCCAGGCAAAGGCAACCCTCTTTTTTCAAGAGTTTCAACGACGCTGCCGAGCGCGTGCAGTGTGACGAGCCCGGCAGCGATTGTGCAATCCAGACACCGCGAAAAACAGGCTGGCGGCTTAAAAAATTGGCTTATAAAACGTGGTGGACGGGTAAATAGGTGTGCTGACTCTCGCTCAGACTCAGCGAAGGCGGTTGCTGCACGGTGCGGACCGGTAAGCGGGTGTCGAACAGTCTAGTTGTGCCTGGCAAGGACGCCTGTGGATGGTAAGCGGTCGGAAGATTGGCCGTTTGCAGGCTCACGCCGTTGACGCGGGCGGCGAGATTTCCGTAGCCGGTGGCGTAGGGGTGATCCACAGGTTGCTGGCTGAACGCCTGGCTCCAGCTGCCGACCTGGGTGCTGTTGGCAAGGCTGCGGCGCAGGCCGTTGATGCGGTCAGCGCGTTCGGTGTTTTTGCCGAAATCGGTGCGGGACACGTCCGCGTTGCCATCAGCCGCTTGCGCCGCCGCGCTGCTGCCAAGAAACGCCAGCGCCAGAAAGAGCTTGTTGAACGTCAGCATGAGCAGGTCCTCCGGCGCCAGGCGCCTTGTTGGGTACGGTTTGGAGAATACGCAGCCAGCGCTGAACCCCTCCTGAACATGTACTGGACCAGAGCATTCGTCAGCAAGCTGACTCCCACAGGTTTTGTGCATGACGCTGAAACCCCGGCCAACGCCGATCCACTGTAGGAGTGAGCTTGCTCGCGAATGCTTTATGCCTGTGCCATCACCTCGCCTGACCCACCGCATTCGTCAGCAAGCTGACTCCCACAGGTTCTGTGCTCGCCTTGGATTTTGCATTCACTGGAATGCAGTTTTTTGCGTGACGCTGAAACCCCGGCTAACGCCGATCCACTGTAGGAGTGAGCTTGCTCGCGAATGCTTCCTGCCTGTGCCATCACCTCGCCTGACCCACCGCATTCGTCAGCAAGCTGACTCCCACAGGTTCTATGCATGACGCTGAAGTCTCGGGGCAACACACATCTCCTGTGGGAGTGAGCTTGCTCGCGAATGCGGTCTGCCTGTGCCATCCACTCCGCCTGACCCACCTCATTCGTCAGCAAGCTGACTCCCACAGGTTTTGTGCTCGCCTTTGATTTTGCATTCACTGGAATGCAGTTCTGCGCATGACGCTGAAATCCCGGGCAACGCAGGCCATTGTGGGAGCGAGCTTGCTCGCGAAGACGGTTTGCCTGCCCGCAAACCGGTTTTGCGCCCAACACCGCGGTTCCGGCAGAATGCCGGGCATGACTCGATCCCCGACACTGCCCGACTGTTGCCCTGCCCTCACCGCTCACTGGCCCTTGCCGCACAGCTTGGCGGAGGTGGTGTTGGTGAGCGGTCGGTTCGATCCGCAAAAGCTCATCGACGGCGATTTTCAGCGCTGTCTCATCGAGCCGCCCGCTTCCATTCAGCGCTCGGTGGCCAAGCGAAAGACGGAATTCCTCGCCGGTCGTCTGTGCGCGCGGGAGGCGATGCGCCAGTTGGACGGCCGCACCCACGTCCCCCTGATTGGCGAAGACCGCGCGCCGATCTGGCCGCAGGACATCACCGGTTCGATCACACACAGCACCGGCTGGGCCGCCGCGATCGTCGCGCGCAAAACGGACTGGCGCGGATTGGGCCTGGACGTCGAACAGCTGATGAGCAACGAGCGCGCCGTGCGCCTGGCTGGAGAGATTCTGACGCCTGCGGAAATGCAGCGCCTGAACGCCGGGCCCGAACATCAAGCAGCCAAGGTCGTCACCCTGACCTTTTCCCTGAAAGAAAGCCTGTTCAAGGCGCTCTACCCCATCGTGCTCAAGCGCTTCTATTTCGAGGACGCCGAGTTGCTGGATTGGTCAGACGACGGTAACGCGCGGCTGCGGCTGAAAATTGATCTGTCGGCGGAATGGCATAACGGCAAGGAGCTGGACGCGCAGTTCAGCGTGCAGGACGGGCAGCTGTTGAGTCTGGTGGCGATTCGGGGCTGACGGCCGCGCCCAACGGACAATGCTCACACCGCCCCACCCATTCCACCCGATAACTCCAGCAGCACGTGCGCCGCTGCCGAACCGTCTGCCCATCCCTTTCTATATAGCTAACGGATTGGAACAGCGGATTGCGCCGCCCATCCGGCCTCAGCCTTTCACGCAACAAGCCATACCCCGCAACTACGGAAACGTCGCTCGCCGCGGACAACTGCCGCAAGCAGGTTTCCAGATAATCCCCGGCGTTGCCCCACAGCACCGCCGCCGGCACATCGCCGTAGGCGCTCAAGCGGTCGATCACCTCTTGAAGATTCCCCAACAGCGGCGCAAATCGCTCGAACGGGTTATCCGAAGACGGCACCTGCGTCACGGCCCCCTCGAACCTCACCCCATCCAGAAACCCCCGGTCATGCAGGGCGAAACTCAGCCGGTCCAGCTCCAGCGGCCATCCCATGCCATGGGCCAGACTCGCCACCATCACCGGCGGAATCAGCTGCATCGCGTAGTACTTCATCCACTGCGACACCAGCACCGGCAACTGCTCCCTCACCAACTCCGGCCCATACACCTTCAGCAGCAAGCGATCCAGAGCCTCATCCCGCAACAGCTCGGTCAACGGCACCACAGCCCGAGTTTCATCGACCACCACCGTGCGAGCAAACCCGGCCAGCGCCCCGTCGAACATCACGCCTCCCCCTGCTGGCGGGGCCAGGTCAGGCTGAAACACGCGCCGCCGAGGGTTTGACTGCGCCCGATCAGCGCGCGGCCGCCGTGCCAATGAATGATGCGGCGCACAATCGACAACCCCAAACCGTGCCCGCCCGACGCCCGGGTGCGGCTGTCGTCCAGGCGCATGAACGGCGTGAAGATCCGCTCCCAGGCACTTTCCGGCACGCCGGGGCCGTCGTCTTCGACGTCGATGCGACAGCGCTCCTCACCCAGTTCATAACCAATCCGCACCTCCGACTCGGCATGGCGCATGGCGTTGCTCAGCAGATTCTGCAGCGCGCGATGCAAATAACGCGGCTCGGCCTCCACCCAATGCTCGCCGTCCGATCCGACACGATGCAGCGCATCAACGCACTCCCCACGCCTGACACTGATATGCGGCCGCAGCGGCGCCAGTTCGGCAATCACCTGTTCGATCAGGGCGTCAAGGTCGATGCGCTGGAAATTCAGGGTCGGCGCGCCCTGCTCCAGGCGCGCGTAGGTGAGCATCTCGTCAACCAGCTTGTCGAGGTCCTGGATATCGCTGTCCATGCCGACCATGTATTTATGCCGCGCTTCGGGGGTCGTGGCGTCGTTGATCATTTCCAGCCCGAAACGCAACCGCGCCACCGGCGTGCGCAGCTCATGGGACACCGCGCGGACCAGTTCGCGCTGGATCATCAGCGAACGCTGCAGGTGTTCGGCCATGCCGTTAAACGCCAACGCCAGCCGCCCGACCGAATCCGCGCCTGCTGCAGGCACGCGGGTTTCCAGGCTGCCCTGGGCAATCTGCGTGGCCGCCGCTTCCAGCCCGCGCAGCCGATGCTCGAGCCGGCGCACCAGCAAATAAACCACCAGACCGATCAGGCACAAACCGAGAAAGGCGATAAGGATCAGCAGCTCCGGCGGATAGGGGTTCATCTGAAACAGCGGGCCGATCTCCAGCACCCACGGGGTCTCTCCGACGCCGGATAGCACGCGGATCGAATCGCCGCCTTTGCCCAGTGCCATCACCGTGTCGCCTTCGTCGATGCGTCGACGCTGGTCGTCGTCGACATCCAGCTTCTCCAGCCGGATCAGCTGCATGTCGAAGCCGAAACCTTTGCTCTGGCGCAACGCTTCCAGCCGCGCCGGCTGCTCATCGACCGGCAGACGCACCAGCTCGTCCAGCAACAGAAAGATCGTGGCGCGGGCCAGTTGCTCGCTGATCTGCCGCACCTCGCCGGTCAGCAGCAAGCCGCTGGACGGATCGCCCGACACCGCCGGCTCGACCTCCCGAAACACCTGCGCGGCATGGGGTCCGGTCTGTTCGACCACCACCTGCCCGCGACTCAACCGGCTACGGGCGCTGCCGTCCAGATGCGCGTGCTCGGCGGTTTCCAGGGTCAGCGGGATGCCCAGCAAGCGCTCCCACACCGCGAGGGCTCGGGTGCGTTCGATGCTGTCCATGCCGCGCAGGTTGTCGGCCATCAATGTGAAGGTGCCGTGGGCCAACTGCTCGCGGTACTGCTCGGCGCGCACGGCGTTCACCAGATGCAGGGTCAGCACGCCCAGCAACGCCACCAGCACCAGAACGCCGAGCATGCCGCCATAGATGCGCAGGAAGATGGAATTCATCGGTCAGCCGTCGCGCTTGAGGGAGGGCAGTTGCGCGGCGGCGTGGGGCACGAACAGGTAACCCTTGTTGCGCACGGTCTTGATCAGGCGCGGATGCTCGGGATCGTCGCCGATGCGCGGGCGGATTTTCGAGATGCGCACGTCGATGGAGCGGTCCTGGCCGTCATAACCGACGCCGCGCAGGGCCGTGAAAATTTCCTCGCGAGAGAGAATGCGCCCGGCGTTGGCGACCAACAGCCACAACAGGTCGAATTCGGCGCTGGTCAGCTCGACGCTCTGGTCGTTGAGCCAGGCCTCGCGCAGGGCGTTATCCACCACCAGCGCGCCGAATTCCAGCCGGTGCGGTTCCTCGGCGGGGCTTTCGGGTGCCTCGCTGCGCCGCAACAACGCATGGATGCGCGCGAGCAGCACCCGGGGATGCACCGGCTTACCCACGTAATCGTCGGCGCCCATGTCCAGGCCCTGGATCTGATCACTGTCGTCGGTGCGCGCGGTGAGCATCAGGATCGGGCCGTCGTAGTGGCTGCGCACTTTGCGGCAGATGCTCAGGCCGTCTTCGCCGGGGAGCATGAGGTCGAGGATCACCAGATCCGGCTGCTCGTCGATGATGCGCCGGGCCGCCCGCGCGCCGTCCCCTTCCAGGCTCACGCGCAGGCCGTTGTTTTCGAGGTAGTCGCGGGTGAGCTCGGCCAGCCGCTGGTCATCCTCGACGATCAGCACCTGCCAGGGTTGTGGCTGCACGGTGAGGCTCCTTGTTTTTTCTTGTTGATAGTGCTTGCGCATCGGGCTTTTGCGACAGCGTTAACGCCCGCTGAAATCCGCAAAAAATGATTTTGGCCGCCGACAAAGCGCTCATGCCAGACGCCATGCGGCCTACACGGGATTTCCCTGTTTCACACACAAATTACACACAGCTTTATCCACAGGTCATGCGTTGCAGTAAGTGTCCGAAACGCATATCTTGTAGCCCTTCGACGGCGGAGACCCTACATGTGGGGTTTTCGCCCAAATCTCAAACACAAGTCAGGGCGCGATTTCAAGGTTTTTTTCTCGCGCGTTACCTGTGTACGAAGGGCTGAATAACCCCCGAATCTACCGCTCTATCCCGCCAGCGCGAATGGCAGACCACCCAGCCTTGGGATCTGCGCGCAGCGGTACATGAGTTGCAACATCACATGCGCATTCTGCAACAGTTTTTCGGGTGACGGGCTCAAGTCCGGCACCCTTTTCGACTTCAACGCCAGGGAGGGTAAATCCACCTTCCCATTCGTCCTGAAGTCATGGCCTGACGTTTGTCAGTTCACTGCCGCAAGACGAAACGGTGGGCGTGCACTTGGCGCCCAAACAAACTTAGAGAACGTGGAGACACCCATGCAAACCGACACAACTCGCGAGAATCCGCAGGCCACCGCGCCGCAGACAGGTGCGACCCAGCAGGACCTGTCCGCCACCGCGCCGGGTCAGCTGCGTGTGATCAAGCGTAACGGCACCGTCGTTGCGTACACCGATGACAAGATCACCGTCGCCATCACCAAGGCCTTTCTCGCAGTTGAAGGCGGCACCGCTGCCGCTTCGTCGCGTATCCACGACACCGTTGCGCGCCTGACCGAACAGGTCTCCGCGACCTTCAAGCGCCGCATGCCGTCGGGCGGCACCATCCACATCGAAGAAATCCAGGATCAGGTCGAACTGGCGCTGATGCGCGCCGGCGAGCAGAAAGTTGCCCGCGACTACGTGATCTACCGCAACGAGCGCTCCAAGGAGCGTGCCGGTCGCACCGCTGGCGAAACCCCAGTGCAGGCGCACCCGTCGATTCGCATCACCGCCAAAGACGGCAGCCTCGCGCCGCTGGACATGGGCCGCCTGAACACCATCGTCACTGAAGCGTGTGAAGGCCTGGCCGAAGTCGATGCCGACCTGATCCAGAGCGAAACCCTGAAGAACCTGTACGACGGCGTTGCGCTGACCGACGTCAACACCGCGCTGGTGATGACCGCGCGTACTCTGGTCGAGCGTGAGCCGAACTACTCGTTCGTCACCGCGCGCCTGCTGATGGACACCCTGCGTGCCGAAGGCCTGGGTTTCCTCGGTGTCGCCGAAAGCGCCACTCACCACGAAATGGTCGACATGTATGCCAAGGCGCTGCCGGCTTACATCGAGAAAGGCATCCAGTTCGAACTGCTGAACCCTGTGCTGGCCGAATTTGACCTGGAAAAACTGGGCAAGGCGATCAACCACGAGCGCGATCAGCAGTTCACCTACCTGGGCCTGCAGACCCTGTACGACCGTTATTTCATCCATAAAGACGGCATCCGTTTCGAACTGCCGCAGATCTTCTTCATGCGTGTGGCCATGGGCCTGGCGATCGAAGAGAAAGCCCGCGAAGACCGCGCCATCGAGTTCTACAACCTGTTGTCGTCCTTCGACTACATGGCCTCGACCCCGACACTGTTCAACGCCGGCACCCTGCGTCCACAGCTGTCGAGCTGCTACCTGACCACCGTTCCGGATGACCTGTCGGGCATTTACCACGCCATCCACGACAACGCCATGCTATCCAAATTCGCTGGCGGTCTGGGCAACGACTGGACCCCGGTTCGCGCGCTGGGCTCTTACATCAAGGGCACCAACGGCAAATCCCAGGGCGTCGTGCCTTTCTTGAAAGTGGTCAACGACACCGCCGTAGCAGTCAACCAGGGCGGCAAGCGCAAAGGCGCTGTCTGTGCGTACCTGGAAACCTGGCACATGGACATCGAAGAGTTCATCGAGCTGCGCAAGAACACCGGTGATGATCGTCGTCGTACCCACGACATGAACACCGCCAACTGGATCCCTGACCTGTTCATGAAGCGTGTCTTCGACGACGGCAAGTGGACCCTGTTCTCGCCGTCCGAAGTGCCGGATCTGCACGACCTGACCGGCAAAGCCTTCGAAGAGCGCTACGAGTACTACGAAGCGCTGACCGAGTACCCGGGCAAGGTCAAGCTGTTCAAGACCATTCAGGCCAAAGACCTGTGGCGCAAAATGCTGTCCATGCTGTTCGAAACCGGCCACCCATGGCTGACGTTCAAGGACCCGTGCAACCTGCGCAGCCCGCAGCAGCACGTCGGCGTGGTTCACAGCTCGAACCTGTGCACCGAGATCACCCTAAACACCAACAAGGACGAGATCGCGGTCTGCAACCTGGGCTCGATCAACCTGCCGAACCACATCGTCGACGGCAAGCTGGACACCGACAAGCTCAAGCGCACCATCGACGTTGCCGTGCGCATGCTCGATAACGTGATCGACATCAACTACTACTCGGTGCCGCAAGCGAAGAACTCCAACTTCCGTCACCGTCCGGTCGGTCTGGGCATCATGGGCTTCCAGGACGCGCTGTACCTGCAGCACATTCCTTACGGCTCCGATGCCGCCGTGGAATTTGCCGACCGCTCGATGGAAGCCGTCAGCTACTACGCGATCCAGGCTTCCTGCGATCTGGCGGACGAGCGCGGTGCCTACGAGACGTTCCAGGGTTCGCTGTGGTCCAAGGGCATCCTGCCGCTGGATTCGCAACAGATCCTGATCGAGCAACGTGGCCAGAAGTACATCGACGTCGACCTGGAAGAAAGCCTGGACTGGGCGCCTGTGCGTGCTCGCGTTCAGAAAGGCATTCGTAACTCGAACATCATGGCCATCGCACCGACCGCGACCATCGCCAACATCACCGGCGTGTCGCAGTCGATCGAACCGACCTACCAGAACCTGTACGTGAAATCGAACCTCTCGGGCGAATTCACCGTGATCAACCCGTACCTGGTTCGCGACCTGAAAGCCCGCGACCTGTGGGACTCGGTCATGATCAACGACCTGAAGTACTACGACGGTTCGGTGCAGCAGATCGAGCGCATCCCGCAGGAGTTGAAAGACCTCTACGCGACCGCCTTCGAAGTGGACACCAAGTGGATCGTTGACGCGGCCAGCCGTCGTCAGAAGTGGATCGACCAGGCGCAGTCGCTGAACCTGTACATCGCCGGCGCCTCGGGCAAGAAGCTGGACGTGACCTACCGCATGGCCTGGTACCGTGGTCTGAAAACCACTTACTACCTCCGTGCCCTGGCCGCGACCAGCACCGAGAAGTCGACCATCAACACCGGCAAGCTGAACGCCGTTTCCAGCGGTGGCCACGGCCCGGACGACTCGGCGATCACCGCCCCGCGTCCAGCCGAAGCCGCACCGGCCGGCCCAGCGCCAGTGCCAAAAGCCTGCGCGATCGACGAGCCGGACTGCGAAGCCTGCCAGTAAGCAACGCGTCAAGCGTCACCTTCGGGTGACGCCCTGATTGAAGGCTCCGCGTCCCCTAGGGCGCGGGGCCTTCTTGCGTTACACTCCCCTCATCCCCAGCCAGGAGAATGCCCATGCCAGCCGCCTCGCTAGAGTCCAAAAAAGCCTACTGCGCCAGAACGCGCCGCTCCAACTACGCCGCCAGCCTGCGTCTGGAAGGTTTCGAGAGCTCGCCCGCCGACTCCGAACGCCGCCTGCCCTCTCGGGAAGAGCTGCTCACCAGCTACCGCAAAAAACAGGCCTGATGGTCGACAAATACGGCGTCGGACAAGACCCTTACTGTCCGCCCGGCAGCACCGTGCTGCGCAACCGCCTCGACCTCACCGATGCAAAAACCCTGGCTCAAGCCGAGCGCGACCTGTCCGAAGTCGCCGCCGAAGCCATCGACTTCTCCCCTCCTCCCTACGACCTGCCTTATCTGCAAGCCATCCATCGCCAATTGTTCGCTGATCTTTATGACTGGGCGGGCGAGCTGCGCACCGTCGACATCTCCAAAGACCAGACCCACTTCTGCGTGACCCACCGCATCGAGCCCGAGGCCAACAAGCTGTTCAAGGTACTGGCCGACGCGAACTGGTTTCAGGAGCTGGATCGGGGGAGTTTGATTGCGGCGAGTGCGGAGCTGTTTGGGGATCTGAACGTGATCCATCTGAAGTGGTCAACTTTTTCCGGACACCTCAATCGGTGATTGTCAGACCGCTTGCCGCTCGTACTGATTGGGCGTCATGTT
>NZ_JACYVI010000003.1 GCF_014842265.1 Pseudomonas sp. CFBP 13711 | reverse complement strand
CGAGCTTGCTCGCGAAGGCTGACCGTCATTCCCGAGAGAAAGTGGCTGACTGTCCCGGCCTCTTCGTGAGCAAGCTCACTCCTAAAGGTCCCGCAGCGTGACCAAAATCCCGAGTCGATCACCGATCCCGTGGGAGCGAGCTTGCTCGCGAAGGCTTAATTCCAACCGCTGAAGATCCAGCGGATGTACCGGCCTCTTCGTGAGCAAGCTCACTCCCACAGGTCCCGCAGCATGACCAAGATCCCGAGTCGATCACCGATCCGGTGGGAGCGAGCTTGCTCGCGAAGATTTAATTCCAACCGCTGAAGATCCAGCGGATGTATCGGCCTCTTCGTGAGCAAGCTCACTCCTACAGTTCATCTGCCGGCAGGTGACAGTCTGCGCTGCGCGCTATCGTGGAAACACCAGCCCGAAACAGATCCGCCCCGATGTCGGTTGGTTGACCGTCACTTCGCCGCCATGCAGCTGCATGATCGCGGCGACGATCGCCAGGCCCAGTCCGTTGGAGTCGGAGCTCTGGTGGCGTGAGGCATCGCCGCGGTAGAAGCGGTCGAACAGTTTGCCCAGGGTCGCGTCGTCCAGCGTCGGGCCCTGGTTCTCCACTTCGATGCGGCAGTGCCTGGCACTTTCAACCACACGAACATCGATGACGCTGCCTTCATCGGCGTAGCGAATCGCGTTCGCCACCAGATTACTCAGCGCCCTGCGCAGCAACAGGGGATCAGCCTCAATCCGAGCGTCGCCTTCGGTGTGCAGGGCGATGTCCCGTTCTTCCGCCAGCCCTTCGAAATAGCCCGTAACCCGTTGCATCTCGTCCGCCAGGTCCAGCGTCTGGCGATTGAGCGCGGCTTGCGCTTCATCGGCGCGCGCGAGGAACAGGATGCTTTCCACCATCCGCGAGATGCGTTCCAGCTCCTCCAGATTCGAGGCCAGCAGCGCCTGGTATTCATCCTCTGTGCGCGGTTGCCGCAGCGCCACCTGGCAATGCCCCATCAGCGAACCTACTGGCGTGCGGATTTCATGGGCCAGGTCGGCGGAAAACTGAGTCAGCCGCTGATAGCCATCGGCAAGCCGGTCGAGCATCGCGTTGTACGCCTCGCCCAGTTGCTGCAGCTCGACCGGCGTGTCGCGGTTGTCCATGCGGCTGTCCAGCTGCGCCGGAGTAATGGCCGCAGCGTGGCTGGCCATCCTGCGCAGCGGCCGCAGCCCTCGGCGTAGCAACACATAACCGAGCACCGCCGTGAGCACGAAGGCCAGCGCCACGGCGAACAGGATGCGGTTACGGAAGCCCGCCAGGGTGGCCATTTCCTTGACCGCGATGTGCGCCGCCGTCAGATGCACAGTCTTGCCGCGGGACACGGCTTCAACCGTAGCCGCGCGCATCGGCACCCCTGAGTCCAGCATGCCGCTACGCATGTCGGCCACGCTCAGCGGCCTGTTGGCCTGCACCACCGGCATCTCCGGCAGCGGCGCGTGCAGCGGATTGACCATGATCACCGCCGGCTTGCCCGGCTCGGCGATGATGAAAATGTCGTCCTCGCTGTCGAGCATGTTCTCGAAAAGCTGCGGGCTGCTTTGCAGCGTGGTCAGGGTCAGGTCGTACTGCAGCAGTTTGCGAAAGTGGTCCAGCCGCGCCAGCACCGCATGGTCGCTGCGGGTCATGACCGCGCCCTTCATGGTCTCGTAGAGGTACATGCCGGCGCTGGCGACGGCGAGCATGGCCACCACCGAAAACGCCAGGGTCGCGCGCAGGGTCAGGGATGGCTGGCGTCGGGCTCGCATGGCCGCACCTCGCAGACGTAACCGATGCCGCGCACGGTGTGGATGAGTTTGATCGGGTAGGGCGTGTCGACCTTGCTGCGCAGGCGCTTGATCGCCACGTCGACGACGTTGGTGTCGCTGTCGAAATTCATGTCCCACACTTCCGAAGCGATCTGCGCCCTCGACAGCACGTCACCCTCGCGGCGCAGAAACAGATGCAGCAGCGCGAATTCCTTGTTGGTCAGGGTAATGACCTGTTGCTGGCGCGTGACCCGACGGCGCAGCAGGTCGAGTTCCAAATCGGCCAGATGAAAATGATCGGCCTCGCGCACCACGCCGCGACGCAGGATGGTGCGGATGCGCAAGAGCAATTCAGTGAAGGAAAACGGTTTGACCAGGTAATCGTCGGCGCCCAGTTCCAGGCCCCGAATGCGGTCCTGCAACTGATCCCGGGCGGTGAGAAACAGCACCGGCACATCCTGCTTCGCCCGCAGGATTTCGATGATCTGCCAGCCGTCGATGCCGGGCAGCATGACGTCGAGCACCAGCAAATCGTAGCTGTGCTCAAGGGCCATGTGCAGGCCGTCGGTGCCGTGCTGGGTCCAGTCGACTTTGTAACCGGACTCGGTAAGACCTTTCTTCAGGTACTCGCCGGTCTTGGTGTCGTCTTCGATAAGCAGAATGTGCATCGTCGGTCAGGCTCGCTTCACGTCATTGGCAGCGTCGCCGGCGTGGGGTGTCGGATGATTCATCAGATTGGGTCAGAACAGGCGCGAAGGGCTGCAGGCCGCGCCGGATGTGGAGTGTAACCAACGGATGGCGCGCGGTCGGTTACATTTTTGTCATTGATCGGCGCAGTGACGAACCTGCCGCCCGAATGACAAAAATGTAATCGGGCGGTCATTGTCGGGTGCCGGTTACGGGTACAGGATGGTGGTCATGCAACACATGACGTTCAGCTTCAACTTTCCCAACTGCCTGAAGGAATCCACCGATGAAGATGAAGACAGCCCTGACCACTACGTTCGGCATGCTCATGCTCAGCGCCGCCGTCATGGCCTCTGCCGCCGGCATGGCGGCGGGTGACATGCCTGTGGTCAAGCCACTGCGCGGGACGGTCGACAGCGTCGACAGCAACACCCTGAATTTCACCACCCGTTCCGGCGCCCATCAGAGCATCGGCCTGACCGACAAGACCGGCATCCGTCTGGTCTCCAAGACTGACATCGCATCGATCAAAGCGGACAGCTTCATCGGCTCCGCCGCGACCCCACAGGCCGACGGCACGCTGAAAGCCCTGGAAGTGACGGTGTTCGAACCCAGCCTGAAAGGCAGCGGTGAAGGCCACTACGGTTGGGAAAACGCGGACGGCAGTACCGGCACCATGACCAATGGCACCGTTGGCAAGCTGAGCGGCAAGGCCAACGGTCGTACCTTGAGCGTCGGCTACAAAGGCGGCGAGAAGCAGCTGGTCGTGCCGGAAGACGTGCCCATTGCCTACGTGCAGCCGGGCAAGGTCGATGAGCTGGTCAAGGGCGCGAAAATCGTCGTGTTCCCGGGCGAAGACGGCAAGACCGCACGCGGTGTCGCGGTCGGCAAAGACGGCTTCCAGCCGCCGATGTAAGCGGGTTGCGGCGTCTCACGGCGCCGCTTTCACCGAATCCGTGATGAGTCTCGCCCCATGAAAAAAACCAGAATTCATCCATGGCCCATCCGCCTGACCCACTGGATCAATGCCTTCGGCATGGTCTGCATGTTCATGAGCGGGTGGGGCATCTATAACGCTTCGCCGCTGTTTCGCTTCTCCTTCCCCCGGGATTTCACCCTGGGCGGCTGGCTGGGTGGCGCGCTGGCGTGGCACTTCGCAGTGATGTGGCTGTTGGTGATCAACGGCCTGATCTACGTGCTGTATGGCCTGTTCACGCGGCATTTCAAGCGCGACTTCCTGCCGGTCACCCCCACAGCGGTCAAGCGCGACATGCTTGACGCGCTGCGTTTTCGTCTCAAGCACGAGAAGGGCGTCTACAACGCCGTGCAGCGCCTGATGTATTGGCTGGTGCTGGCCGCCGGCGTGTTGATCGTGCTCACGGGGCTGGCGATCTGGAAGCCGATTCAGTTGCAGGAATTGACCGCTGTGTTCGGCGGATACGACTTCGCCCGTTACGTGCATTTTGCGGCGATGGCGTTCATTGGCGCGTTCGTGGTGGTGCATCTGGCCCTGGTGCTGATGGTGCCGAAAACCCTGATGCCGATGATCACTGGCGGTACGCGTGGGATTGAGAGCGGGAAGGTCGAGCATGATTGAGCCTAAAAAACGCGCCATTGCGCGCATCAAACTGGAGCCAGCCCAGCAGATCCAGCTGGAGAGCCTGCAGCGTCGGCATTTCCTCAAGGGCGGGCTGACCGTGGGCGCGATGGCGATGCTCACCGGTTGCAACCTGCAGGACGGCGATCAGGTGGATAAGGTGCTGTGGAGCATGTCGCGCTGGAACGACCGGGTTCAGGCCTGGCTGTTCAGCGGGCAGAAACTGGCGCCGACGTTCAGCAAGGATCAGGTCCGTAATCCGTTTCCGTTCAATGCGTTTTACAGCGAGGATGATATTCCGGAGCTGGACACGGCGGACTGGAAGCTGGGTGTGTCGGGGCTGGTGCGCGACAAGGCGCCGTGGACGCTGGAGGGGTTGCGCAAGTTGCCCCAGCGCAGCGATATCACGCGCCTGATCTGTGTTGAGGGGTGGAGCGCGATCGGGCAGTGGGGCGGTGTGCCGTTGCGGACGTTTCTGGAGCATGTGGGGGCGGATACGACGGCGAAGTTTGTCGGGTTCAAGTGCGCGGATCGGTATTACTCGAGTCTGGATATGCCGACGGCGTTGCATCCGCAGACGCTGCTGGCGCTGGATTTCGCCGAGGTGGCGTTGCCGCCGGAGTATGGCTACCCGTTGCGGGTGAGGGTGCCGACGAAGCTGGGCTTCAAGAATCCGAAGCATATTGTCGAGATTGTGGTGAGTAATGAGAATCCCGGGGGGTATTGGGAGGATCAGGGGTATAACTGGTTTAGCGGGATATGATCCCGCGTTTTTCAGGATCAAGATCAAAGGCGTCTACCTGGGGGCAGACTGTTTCGCCTTCGGCGAGTTACTTGGAAAAGCACCCCAAGTAACCAAGGGTGCTTGCTCCTGGTTAGGCCCTTCGTTCCTCAGGGTTCCTTCACTCCGGTCTCGCTCCGTGGGCCCGCCGCCATCCGCCATCCATGGCGGGGGGCGGCTCTCGCGGCATCCATGCCGCTCGGCCCACTGCGCGACACCTCCGTTCAGCCTGCACCCAAGTCGCGATTTGTGTCGTCTGCACTTCCTGCATACGAAGATCAAAAGCAGATCAAAAGCGGATCAGAAGCAAATCAGAAGCAGATCAAAAGCGGACCAAGGGTGGATTGCGGGCTAAGGATGCTGGGGACTTGTGGGAGCGAGCTTGCTCGCGAAGGCATTGGTACATCCGCCGAATATTGGGTGTTTGAAATGCAGCATTCGCGAGCAAGCTCGCTCCCACAGGATGGGTGTGCGATCAGCAAAAATGCTGGCGCCTGGGCTGGCCTCTTCCCGGCTGAAGCCGGTCCTACTGAATGCACCGCGTACACCCCGTGGGACCTGCTTTGCTGATCGTGCCCTCGCTCCGCGTGGGTATGCATCCCAGGACGCTCCGCGTCCATTCCCGGCTGAAGCCGGTCCCACTGAATGCACGCCGTGTCCTGTAGGACCTGCTTCAGCAGGGAAGGCGTCGATCGTCACGCCGCAAACTGATTGCGAACAATCCGGCCTCTTCCCGGCTAAAGCCAGTCCTACAAACACCGCGGTCACCGTAGGACCGGCTTCAGCCGGGAAGCCCTTGATCTGCCCTTGATCTGCTCCTGATCTGCTCTTGATCTGCTTTTGATCTTCGGACACAAAAAGCTCAAACACCGCCAATCGCGACTTGGGTGCAGGCTGAACGCAGGTTTCGCGGAGTGGGCCGAGCCGCATGGATGCGGCGAGAGCGCCGTCAGGGCATGGATGCCCGTTCGGCGCGGGCCCACGGAGCGGGACCGGAGTGAAGGAACCCCGACGGAGGAGGGGCCAAACCAGGAGCACGGCCTTTTTGGTTACTTTTTCGGCTGTTGGAAAAAGTGACCCGCCGTAAGGGCGGAACCCTAATTCACGTACACACAAATAATGGATAGAGCGCCATCCAACAACCGGCGTGCCCATGAAAAAGCCCGCCTGCCGATCTCTCGGCAAGCGGGCTCTTGAGTACCTGACGAATCAGTTCAGGCCCAATTTCCCGCGCATCTGCGACAGGTCTTCAGCCAACGTATTGACCGGACCTGCCAACGCCTTGCGATCCTGCTCCTTCACCTTATCGTACGTCTCGTAGCCACCGTCCTTGGTCTTGTACTTCGCCAGGATCTTGTCCACGGTCGCAAAGTTCTTCTCGACCTTCGCCACGAACGCCTTGTCCGACTGCTCCAACTGCGGCTTGAACAGATCAACGATCTTCTTCGAACCGTCAACGTTGCCCTGAAAGTCATACAGATCGGTATGGCTGTAACGATCTTCCTCGCCGGAAAGCTTCGTCGCCGCCACTTCTTCCATCAGCGCAGCAGCACCGCCCACGACTTTCTCTGGCGGGAAGGTGATGCCAGCGATACGCGATTGCAGCTCTTTCACGTCAGCCAGCAGCTTGTCCGCGAATACGCCCTGATCTTTGGTGGTGTTCTGCGAGAACAACGCATATTCCAGACGGTGGAAACCGGTGAAATCGTCGGCCTTCACGCCGTTTTCGTGATCGTCTTCGCGGGAGTCGATCGACGCGTCCAGGTCGCTGAACAGTTCGGCGATCGGCTCGATCGATTCATAGGACAGACGCGTGGTCGGGAACAGCTTTTTCGCCGTCGCCAGGTCGCCCTTCTTGATCGCGTCGGTGAACTTCTGCGTGTCGGCGGCCAGGGTGTCGACGTTTTCGGTCACGTAGATCTTGTAATCCGAAACCGGCGTGACCAGGTCCAGCGGCGCGGTGGCGGCGAACGCGGACATCGATGTCTGCAACAGGCCAAAGGTCAGCAACAAAGCGAGGGGCGACTTTTTCATAGAGCTCTTCCTGTGAGGTAAGGGTTGTCAGGCAGTTTTTGTTGTGTGGGCAGAGGCGGCCAGCAAGGACCGGCCAATGAAATCATTGCTGTCGACCACGCCCGGCAGGGTGAAGAAATACCCGCCGCCCACCGGCTTGAGGTACTCCTCAAGCGGCTCGCCGTTGAGGCGCGTCTGCACAGTAATGAAGCCTTTCTCCAGGTCCGCCTGATAGCAGATGAACAGCAGACCCATGTCCAGCTGACCGTTCTTGTTCACGCCGTTCGAGTAGTTGAACGGGCGACGCAGGATCAGGTTGCGCTGGGTTTCGGCCGTGCGCGGGTTGGCCAGGCGGATGTGGGAGTCCAGCTTGGTGATCTTGCCTTCCGGATCGTTCTGGAAATCCGGGACGTCGGTTTCGGTCTTGCCATGCATCGGCGCGCCAGTGGTTTTGACCCGGCCGATGATCGATTCCTGCTCCTGCAGCGGGGTGCGGTCCCAGCGCTCGACGAAGTTGCGGATGATGCGCACCGCCTGATAGCTGCCGTTGGCGGCCCAGGCCGGTTCGTCGCTGCCCGGTTGCACCCAGACCAGCTCGTTCATGGTCTTCTGGTTGTTCGAATCGGGGTTGGCCGAGCCGTCGCGGAAACCCAGGAAGTTGCGCGCGCTTTCCGGCGGCTGGCCCGGTTTCAGCGGGGCCTGGGCGGGCACGGTGCCTTCCTGTTTCCAGCGCACCAGCAGCAGGTCCGGCAGGTTTTTCACGATGTCGCGCAGGGCGTGAATGTTGCTGTCCGGGGCGTTCGAGCAGAACTGAATGCTCAAGTCGCCGTGGCAGCAATCGGCTTCCAGGGCGTCGTTGGGGAAACCGACCATGCGCTGCAGACGCTTGGGCTTGACGGGTTCCAGACCAAAGCGGTCGTCGAACAGCGAGTCACCCACTGACACGGTAATGGTCAGGTTGTCCGGCGTGACCACCGGGCCGAGGATGCCGGAATCCAGCGGTGGCAGTTTCGGGTCGACCTGGGGCACGGGGCCGCCGGTCATCAGAAACGCAATGCGCTCGTTCAGCGTGCGGAACATGCGCTCAAGATCTTCGCGGTCCTGGGCCAGCACGTCGAAGGAGACCATCATCCCGGCGGTTGGGCGCGGGGTGACGATGCCGCTCTGATGCGGGCCGTGGAACGCGTTGTGGTCCTGGGTTTTTTCGCTTTTCGGTGCTTCGGTGACCTGCGCCGGCGCGGTGGCGGCGAACGCGTTGCCGGTCAGGCTGGCACCGGCCACCGCTGCGCCCGCAGCGCCAAGGCCCAGCAGGACGCGGCGACGGTCAGTGGAGATCGGCGCGTTTTTTGAATCGGAGTCTTTCATGTGAATGCTGTCTTCGCTCTGGTTTCAGGGCCGGGCGGGTGCATGGGGCACCCGCCTGGGCACGCTCACAGGCCTGAGAGGCCGAGGGCCGGATCGATTCCATCGAGTGCGTCGGCCAGTGCCTTGGCCTTGTCTGCTATTTGTTTTCGTTGTTCGGTGCTGACCTGGTCGTACGGCTTGAAGCCGTCGGCGGTCTTGAGCATCAGCAACTGGTCATCCAGGGCGGTGCTCGCGGTGTCGATCTTTTTCAGCACGTCGCCGGAGGACTTGGCCAGCAGCGGACGCAGCAGGTCGATGACCTTGCGCGTGCCTTCCAGGTTGGCGGCAAAGCCGTTCACGTCGAGGTGGCTATAGCGTTCTTCTTCGCCGTTGCTGCGGACTTCGGCGATGCTGCGCATGTTGCGCACGACCATGCTCGCCAGTTGTTCCGGGGCAATGCTCTGGGCCAGCAATTGCTGTTTCAGGCTGGCGATGTCGGTTTGCAGCTTCTGCACGACCGGCGTCAGGCCATCGACGGATTTCTGCGAGAACAGGCCGAATTCCAGGCGGTGGAAGCCGCCGAAGCCCGGGTCCTGTTCGCGTTTTTCGTAGTAATCGGCGCGGGCGTTGATCGCGTTGTCCAGCTCGGACAGGCGCTGGGCCGCAGGGGCGATGCGCTGATAGGCAGCACGGGCCGGCGCGTAGGCTTTCTGCGCTTGGGCCAGATCGCCGCTGTCGATGGCTTGTTGCAGATCGTTGACCGCGCGGATCAGCGCGCTGCTCTGGGTGCTCAGGTAGACGCGGTATTCGGACAGCGGGCCGATGAAGGCGACCATCGACGGACGCGCTTTGGCAGCGGCATCGGATTCAGCGGTCGGCGTCACGTGCAGGGTGCCGCGCGGGTTGCTCAGCAAGCCGCAGGTGATGGCGTAGTCGCCCGGCTGCAGGTTGGCGTTGATGATCTGGCTCAGGCCCGGAACGATGTTTTCGCGTTCTTCCACCACGAGCACGCCGTCGAGGATTTCCCATTCCACGGCGCGATCCGAAGCGTTGACGATGCGGAAAGCGTTCTTTCCGGCCGGCACGGTGATCGAATTCGGCTCGCAGCTTTTAGCGTTGATGGTCACGACGGTTTCATTGCCGCTGTTGGCGATGCGCTTTTGCTGCGCGGCCTGGGAGGCGAAATAAAACATGGCGCCGGCGGCGATCATCAAAATCACCGAGCCTGCAACGGCGAACTGCAAGGCGCGAGGGGGCTTGGCTTTCTTGGGAGGAAGGCCGTTGGCAGTGGAGTTCATGGGAGCCCTTATTTGTTCGTAACTGAATGCGTAACCGAAGAAGTGTGACCGTGTTCATGGGCCGGGCGGGTGGGCAGACTCACCACCCGCGCCTGGGGCTTGAAGAACAGGAACAGCGCAAAGACCAGGTAAGCCAGGTACGCCACCAGCACGCTGACGGTCGGCGCATCCTGATAGCCGAACATTCCGGCCAGCACCGAACCGGTCGGGCCGTCCATCGGCAGGATCGCGCTGATGTCGAACACCACGTCCTGGAAGTGGTTCCAGACCCCGGCTTCGTGCAGCGAACGCACGGAGTTGGCCAGAATGCCCGCCGCGACGACGAGGATGAACAGGCCGGTGTAGCGGAAGAACTTGCTCAGGTTCAGGCGCATGCTGCCTTTATAGATCGCAACGCCGATGCACACCGCGATGATCAGGCCGAACAGCGCACCCAGCGGGCCGGACACGCCTTCGCTCTGCTGGAACACGGCGAGCAGGAAGAACACGGTTTCGAGGCTTTCACGGGCGACGGCGAAGAACACCATGCCGATCAGCGCGTAGGTCTGGTTTCTCGACCCGGCCAGAGCGGCGTCCAGGGACTGGTGCAGGTCATGCTTGACCGAGCGCGCGACTTTTCGCATCCACACGACCATCGAGCTGAGGATGACCACGGCGACGAGGCCGACGATGCCTTCGAACAGTTCCTGCTGCTTTTGCGGGAATTCAGCGCTGACCATCTCCAGACCACCGCCGACGAACAGCGCCAGGGCGACCGCCAGAAACACGCCGATCCACACCGCAGGCATCCACTCGCCGCGGCCGGTCTGTCTCAGGTAACTGGCAATGATGCCAACGATAAGCGCGGCTTCAATCCCTTCGCGCAGCATGATCAAAAAAGGAACGAGCATTTATCACCGGTGCATATCTGATAGGGTGTGCGACGTGAATGCGTCGGGTAGCCATTCGCATTCAGCCACTGTGTAACATAATGATACTCATTATTGAATGCGTGCACTGGTTTTTTTGCAAAACCCTGCTTGTTGTGCAGGTGTTCAGCCGGGGTTCAGGCAGTGAGGGAGCTGGAAGCTTTAAGCGCGCAAGCGGCCAGAGCGTTTTAGCGTTCACAGTGCGGTTTTCAGGGTCTCGACGAAGCGCAGCGCTGCCGGGCTCGGGTCCGATCCAGCACGGGTAATCAGCCCGATCTCCCGACACACGCCAGGATGCTCGACCCGCACCTGCGTCAAATCGCCGCGGCCTTCGTCGGCGGATTCCGGCAGCAGCGTCATCCCCAGGCCCTGCCGCACCAGCGCCATGACCGTCGACATGTAGTTCGCTTCCAGCCCGGGCGTCAGCACAAGCCCTTCTTCGGCAAATAACTGCTCCACTCGCTCACGCACACTGCTGTCAGTCCCTAGACGCAGTATCCACCTGCGTCAACGTGATCCGATAACTTCTTAACTCATCGCCCTCCGTGACATATTCTTTACTGAAGTATCGGTAGACTGCGCCTTCCACTTTTATCCCTACACCATTGGGGGTGTCCTCGATAGAAACGTCGTTTAAGGCACTGTCCGTGATCAGGAATTCACTTGCCTTATTAAGCTGTTTGAGGACTTCCAGGTCATCGCCATCGAGCGGTTTGCTAATAAAAAAACGCAAAGTGTCCACGTCAGTTGCCATCGCGCCATAGCGTGTAATGTATAACCAATCGCCCTGAGGCAGTTGCCTTTTGAGGACTAACTCATCAGCGCCACTGCCGAAGTTAAAAAAATCTCCAAACAATGCATTGATAATCAAAATCACTACAAGAGCCCAGAAGGAGTGCTTATAGGTGAGTCTGAAATTAGTAGCCTTTGGATTTTGCATACAAGATCCCCATCTTTATCCATTTCTGGTCTTTGGGGTCATCCCCGTAGGGAGGCAGCCAGAACCAGTAACCCCACTTGTGATCGGCTTTTTGTGTCTTGGCTGCTTTTTGCGCGTATCCGGCCGCCCTCAGCAACAGCTGTTCGGTAAGTTGCCCAGCAGTGCCAACAGCACCGTAGTGGAAATTGCCAAAGTTTTCCCATTCGGGATTCTGCTGTTTATAGTCCCACGGGGCGCGGTTACGCACTTTGTAGTAGAACCAGCTCATAAATGCACCGGTCGCCGGATCTCGTTTCCATTGATCGTTTGCAAGCTTCATATGGACGTCTACATTGACACCCGGAGGAATAGCTGCTGGCATTTCGTAGTTCATCGCTTTTCCCTGCGAAATTTTGAGTGGTTATGAAAATATCTTATTGCTGATGGCATCCCACCCGCCAGCAATCTGCCCCGCGCTCTGTCCTGTCTTTCGATTTTGTTTGGAATAGATGAGTTGAATTCTTCCATAGTTCAAAGCGATAAGCTCGCTCGGGAAGCTGTTGTCCTGCTCACCATTGCCTGTTAATGAAAATGAACTGATGATCACTTCTTCTAGTTTTATCTCGAGGTACTTAACTTTGGGGTCTCCGGCGCGGAATAGATGCACAGAAACCTGCTTGAAGTGCTTTCCGCTACAGCATGCTTCATGCAGCTTCGGCGTGGCGTTGTCGACAGCTTTTTTGACAAGCATGTCGCTCATGTAAGCTCGACCGGAGCTCGCGCCCCCAGATGAGGTGGAAGTAGCGGAGGCTGTCTGGCTGGCAGAAAGATCGAAGTCTTGCAGTTCAATCCAGTTTTCGTAGGCCTCCGTGAGCGCTTCACCGGGAACCCCTTCAATCTGCAGATATGCTTCGAGTGACATCGTTAATTCCTTTTAATACGATTTTGGGCTCCGGATGGTACACGGAAGCAATTCCTGATGGGAGTCTCGACGCTGACTCGAGACTTCGCTGCCACTGTCACTCTGGCCTGCTGTCTTTGGCGCATACGGCAGCAGTCCTCGTGCAAACCGCTCAAGGTTTTTGCCGTTCCAGCGCGTTTTTCATTGTTTCGACGAATCGCCGGGCTGCGGGGCTCAGGCTCACAGCCGTTCGGGTAATCAGCCCGATCTCCCGACACACGCCAGGATGCTCGACCCGCACCTGCGTCAAATCGCCGCGGCCTTCGTCGGCGGATTCCGGCAGCAAGGTCATCCCCAGGCCGTGCCGCACCAGCGCCATGACCGTCGACATGTAGTCCGCTTCCAGCCCGGGCGTCAGCGCAAGCCCTTCTTCGGCAAATAACTGTTCCACCCGCTCGCGCACACTGCTGTCGCGACCGGTGAGGATGATCGGCTGTCCCGCCAGGGCCTGCAGGGTGACCGAACGCTCCCGTGCCAGCGGATGGTCAGCGGGAACGAACAGGCTCAGCCGGTCGACCATCACCACCTCGAACGCCAGCCCGTGGCCCATGCGCGCCCTCACTCCCAGCCCGAAATCCACTTCGCCCTCGCGCACCAGCGCATCGATCCGCTGCGCGACAACGTCACGCAAGCGCACTTCGACGCCGGGGAACTGCTCGCGGAAGGTTTTCAGAATGGGCGGCAGCGTGCCGGAACACATCGACGGCAGGGCAGCGATGGTCACCACGCCCCGACGCAGCGCGGCCAGATCCCGGGAGCCGCTGACGATGTTGTCCAGGTCCAGCAGCAGTTTCTCCATGGGCCCGCGATTGTTCTGACCCGCAGCGGTCAGGCTGACCTGGCGCGGGCTGCGCTCCAGCAGGGCAACGCCGAGCCATTCTTCCAACTGCTGGATCTGCACGGTCAGGGCGGACGGCGACAGGTTCAGCTCCAGCGCCGCCTTGGCAAAGCTGCCGGTGTGGGCAACGGTCAGGAACGCGCGGATGTGCTGAATCGAGTTCTTCATGGCGCTGATTTCCAATGCTTCTTGTGGTGGCGTCATCCGGTTTTTCCGAACGCAGGGCGCCGAACATTTCAATTTACAAAGTGTACCCCCGTTTCGATACTCGCTGAAAACAACAACAGCTCGTCCCGCCGCCCGCCGGTCAGGGATGACGAAGGATCAAACCATGCTCGCCACCCTTGGTGTCATTACCATCCTCTGCCTGCTCGCCGCTGTCATGAGCAAGCGCCTCTCGCCCCTGGTCGCCCTGATTGCCTTGCCCATCATCGCCGCATTGATCGGCGGATTCGGCCTGCAAACCAGCGGCTTCATCATCACCGGCATCAAGAACGTCGCCCCGGTGGTCGGCATGTTCGTGTTCGCCATTCTGTTCTTCGGCGTGATGACCGACGCCGGCATGCTGGACCCGATCATAGATCGCATCCTGCGCACGGTGGGGACGCGTCCTACACGAATTGTCGTCGGCACCGCGCTGCTGGCGTTGCTGGTGCACCTCGACGGCTCCGGCGCGGTGACCTTTCTGGTGACGATCCCGGCGATGCTGCCGCTGTACACGCGGCTGGGCATCGACCGGCGGATTCTGGCCTGCGTCGCGGCGATGGCGGCGGGGGTGAATTTCCTGCCGTGGACCGGGCCGGTGCTGCGCTCGTCGGCGGCGCTGCATGTGCCGGTGTCAGAGCTGTTCCAGCCGCTGATTCCGGTGCAGATCGTCGGCCTGGCGTTTGTCTTCTTCTGCGCCTGGATGCTCGGGCGGCGTGAGGAAAAGCGCCTGGGGCTGGGCCGCTTTCAAACCACGGCCGAGCACATCGACGTGGTGCCGCAGCGTGTGCTCACCGAGCAGGAAGCGGTGCTGCGCCGGCCGCGTCTGTTCTGGCTCAACCTGGTGCTGACCATTGTGGTCATGGCGGTGATGATTTCCGGCTGGGTCGATCCGGTGGTGATGTTCATGGTCGGCACGGTGCTGGCGCTGTGCATCAACTACCCCAACGTCGACGCCCAGCGCGCGCGCATCGATGCCCACGCCAAGACCGCCCTGACCATGGCCAGCATTCTTCTGGCGGCGGGGGTCTTCACCGGGATCATGCAGGGCACCGGCATGCTCAAGGCCATGGCCGAAGTGGCGGTGGCGCAGATCCCGGCTGGCCACGGCAAGTTGATTCCGATGGTGGTGGGCTTCCTGTCGATGCCGCTGAGCTTGTTGTTTGATCCCGATTCCTTCTATTTCGGCGTGATGCCGGTGATTGCCGAAGTCGGCCGCTCCCTGGGCGTTGATCCGCTGCAAGTGGCCCAGGCCTCGCTGCTGGGCGTGCACACCACCGGTTTCCCGGTCAGCCCGCTGACGCCGGCCACCTTCCTGCTGGTCGGGCTGTGCAAGGTCGAACTGGCCGACCACCAGCGCTTCACCATTCCGTTTCTGTTTGCCGCATCGGTGCTGATGACCCTGACCGCACTGTTGCTGGGAGTGTTTTAAATGAAGACATTACGTATCGGCTCTGGCGCTGGTTATTCCGGTGATCGCATCGAGCCTGCGGTCGAACTGGCCGAGAAGGGCGAGCTGGATTATCTGGTTTTCGAGTGCCTGGCCGAGCGCACCATTGCCCTGGCACAACAAGCGCGGCTCAGCGATCCCGAAGCCGGTTTCGACCCGCTTTTGAGCGAGCGCATGCGTCGCGTGCTGCCGTTTGTGGGGCGTGGACGGGAAGCAGGTCAACGACGGCTTCGGCTGATCAGCAACATGGGCGCGGCCAATCCGCTGGCGGCGGCGCGGGAAGTGCGGCGCATCGCGGTCGAGTTGGGTTTGCATGGGCTGACGGTCGCGGCGGTGACAGGGGATGACGTGCTCGCTGTTCTAAAGGCGAGTCCTGAACAGATGCTGGATAACGGCGCGCCGATTGTTTCGTTGGGTGATCGGTTGATTTCGGCGAATGCCTACCTGGGTGCCGAGGGGATTGTCGAGGCGCTGAAGGCCGATGCCGATGTGGTGATTACGGGCCGTGTGGCAGACCCTTCATTGTTTCTCGCGCCGCAGGTCTTTGAGTTCGGTTGGGCCAACGACGACTGGACGCGGCTGGGACGCGGCACCTTGATCGGCCACTTGCTGGAATGCGCCGGGCAGATCACCGGCGGCTACTTTGCTGATCCGAGGGTTAAGGAGGTGCCGAATCTGGCGCGACTGGGGTTCCCGTTGGCGGAAGTCGACGCCGAGGGCAGGGCAGTGATCAGCAAGGTCGCCGGCTCCGGCGGGCGGATCGACACCGCCACCTGCACCGAGCAAATGATGTATGAAGTGCACGACCCGGCGGCGTACCTGACCCCGGACGTGACGGCGGATTTTTCGGGCGTGTCGTTTAGCGTTGTTGCCTCTGACGAGGTGCGGGCTGAGGGCGCCGATGGCCGCGCGCGACCCGAGACGCTCAAGGTCTCGGTTGGCTATCTCGACGGCTGGATCGGCGAAGGGCAGATTTCCTATGGCGGCCCCGGCGCACTGCCCCGCGCGCAACTGGCGCGGGACGTGGTGCTGGAACGTCTGCAACTGACCGGCGTGGTCTTCGATGACGTGCGCGCCGAGCTGATTGGCGTCGACGCATTGCACGGTGCGGCGCTGGGTTCGCGGACGGCGGCCGAGCCGTGGGAGGTGCGCCTGCGGGTCGCGGCGCGCTGTGCAGACAAGGCCGAAGCCGTGCGCATCGGCAATGAAGTCGAAACCCTCTACACCAACGGGCCTTATGGCGGTGGCGGCGCGACCAAGGGCGTGCGGCAAGTGGTGGCCGTGGCGTCGCTGCTGATGCCGCGGGATGCCGTCAAGGCGCAGGTTCATCTGGAGGACGCACCGTGAGCACCGTGAAATTGCGCGAACTGGCCCATTCCCGGACCGGCGACAAAGGCGACACTTCGAATATTTCGGTCATCGCGTTCAAGGCGGAAGACTACCCGCGATTGTTGGAGGTGCTGACGGTCGAGCGGGTGGCACAGCATTTTGCCGAGTTGCTGGGGAGCGATGCCTCGCGGGTGCTTCGGTATGAACTGCCAAACGTGCACGCGCTGAATTTTGTGCTGCCGGGGATTTTGAAGGGGGGCGTTACACGGTCATTGGCGCTGGATGCCCACGGCAAAGCGCTGGGGGCGGCGTTGCTGGATATTGAGGTTTAGGATCGAGAGTGTTGCTATAGCGGCCGACGCCTTCCCGGCTGAAGCCGGTCCTACGGGGTGCCCGCGAGCCTTTAGTGGGACCGGCTTTAGCCGGGAATGCGTCAGGCGTCACACTGCAGAATGTTCGGTGCTCACACCGGCCTCTTCCCGGCTGAAGCCGGTCCTTGTGAATCGATAAGGCTTGGCCGATGAATAAAATGGCATTTGTGATAGTTAACGAAAAACTTACCATCGGCGACCGAGTAATCGATTTTCCGCATCCTGTAGAAGAGGCGCTTGCTTACCGTGATTCGATCATCGTTCGAGTTGAACCACCGGCCGGCGTCATTTTCAATAGTAACGTTTATGGAGTTAGCCATGAGGGCAAAGTTCTCTGGCAGATAGAAGAAAGCCCCCATGGCACTCAAGAAGACAAGCCGTATGTGAATATCTACATAGGTCAGAATGACGATCTGATTGCAGGTAACTGGAATGGGGTGAGTTATCTGGTGAACCCTGAGAATGGAGAAATTACGGTTGTATCGTTCGACAAATAGTCAGACGGTTGCAGCGTGCGTCCATGACTCCGATCGTTCCCACGCTCTGCGTGGTAACGCCGCTCCGGACGCTCTGCGTCCAGCAGGCGACGCGCATTCAATCTCGAGAAGGTGACGCGGAGCGTGGGGACGATCATTACTGATTGCGTGCATTGAGTTCGTGGGACCGGCTTTAGCCGGGAAGGCGTCAGGCGTCACACTGCAGAATGTTCGGTGCTCACACCGGCGTCTTCCCGGCTGAAGCCGGTCCCACTAGGGGTGATCCTCGTCACCACCCCTTAGAGATCCGTGATCTTCACCGCCCCCGGCGCCAACCGCGCAGGCAGCTTCAATTGCGCGCACAAGCCGCCGCCTTCGCGGTTGCTCAGGGTCAACGTTCCGCCCAGTGCGATGGTCAATTGCTGTGCAATCGCGAGGCCCAGCCCGGTGCCGCCGGTGTCGCGGTTGCGTGAGCTTTCTATGCGGTAGAAGGGTTTGATCACTTCCGGCAATTCCCCTTCGGCAATTCCCGGCCCGCGGTCGAGCACTTGCAGCGACAGGCTCTGGTCGGCGTGGGTGACCACTTGGATTTTTGCCGCGCCTCCGAATTTCAACGCGTTGTCAGTCAGGTTGACCAGCACCCGGCGCAGGGCGTGGGGGCGGGTGTCGATGACGGCGCCGGTCTTGCCGTTCAGCTGCACGTCGCGGCCGACGTCTTGATAGTCGAACACCAGGCTGTCGAGGAATGAATCCATGTCCACACGCCGCGCTGTCTCGGTCGAGGTGTCCATGCTTCGCGCATAAGCCACGCCTTCCTGGACCAAGTGCTGCATCTCGCTCAGGTCGCTCCAAAGTTTGTCTTTCTCGACGCCATCGTCCATGAACTCGGCCCGCAGTTTCATGCGGGTGATGGGGGTTTGCAGGTCGTGGGAGATCGCCGCCAGCAGTTGCATGCGCTCTTTCACGTAGGTCGAAATTCGTTGCTGCATGGTATTGAACGCCACGGCGGCGAAGGCCACTTCGGTCGGTCCGCTTTCATCCAGGCGAATGCCTTCGCCGTTCGGGTCAAGGTTTTCGACCGCATGGGACAGGCGCGTCAGCGGGCGAATGGCCGTGCGTACGGCCAGCCAGGTGCAGACAAACAGCAGCACGAGTTGGCCAATCAACAACAAAGGCAGCCAGGGGGACAGCGGGGTGATCTGCGGGCGTACGTCAATCGTCAGCGGGTTGCCATCCTTCAGCGTCAGATGCGCCTGATAGTGCGGGCGGCTGTCGGCGATGTTATTGAACGTCAGTTCGTAATCGTGACCGAGGCTTTCCTGCATCGAATGCACTGACATCGGCGCCTTGTCCATGTCCACCGGTGTCCCGGTCTGGCCGGCACCGAGGATGTAGCCGTAGGTCGGGTGTTCGAAGCGTGGGAGCCAGGCCTGACGTTCGTCGGCCGGCAGGCGCTCAAGCACGGCGACGGTGGTGCTGAGGTCGCGCTTCATATTGCCGAGCATCGTGGTCATCGCGCTTTCATAGCGCTCATAGAATTGCAGGCCGAACGACAACCCGTGGGCCAGCACCAGGCTGATCAGAAAAATCAGCGAGAGCCGTGACGCCAGGGTGCGCGGCCATCCGACGCTCAGCTTCATGGGCTTTCCCCGAGAATTTCCACGGCGTAGGTGAACACGTAGCCCTCGTTGCGCACGGTCTTGATGTAGGCCGGGTCGCGGGCGTCGTCGGCCAGGCGCTGACGCAGACGGCTGACCAGCAGGTCGATGGAGCGATCGAACAGATCGGCGTCACGGCCCTGGGTCAGGTTCAGCAGCTGATCGCGGCTCAAGACCCGCTGCGGGTGATCGAGGAAGGTGCGCAGCAGGCGGTATTCCGCGCCGCTGAGGGTAACGACCGTGCCTTGGGCGTCGAGCAAGTGGCGGGCGGTGGTGTCCAGTTTCCATTTGCCGAACGCCAGCATGCGACCGGCTTCGGTGACGATCAGGTTCGGCGGCAGCATGCGGGTGCGGCGCAGCACGGCATTGATCCGCGCCAGCAGTTCGCGGGCGGCGAAGGGTTTGACCAGATAATCGTCGGCGCCCATTTCCAGGCCAATGATGCGGTCGGTTTCGTCGCTGCGGGCGGTGAGCATCAGCACGGGGGTGGTCTTGTGCTTGCCGGTGCGCAGCTCGCGGCACAGCAGCAGGCCATCGTCGCCCGGCATCATGATGTCGAGCACGATCAGGTCGACGGGCGTCGATTCCAGAAACGAACGCATCTGCCTGCCATCCGCCACCACGGTGGTGCGCAGACCGTTCTTCTTCAGGTAATTGCCCACCAGCTCTCGAATCTCGCGATCGTCATCGACAATCAGAATGTGATCGACGTGCTCCATTGCCCCAGCTCCCGTATTCATGTTTGTGGCGCATCTTAACCAGTCGCGCGTGACTTGCCTGCCGGGGTTTGTATTCCACTGTATCTGGCGCTGCCGGGCATACATGCGCATGCAAAAGGCGGGGTTTTCAGCGCGAATGTATCGCTGTGTATCTGCAGCGGGCTCTGACACGTAAGGATGATTTTCCGGCCGTTCGCGACACAAGCGAGATACCTGCGGGGCGTTCAATGGGACCCATCGAGACGACAGACACACACCGCCTCGAACCCCAACCGAACAACCTTGGATACCGGAGAACACCATGAACTGGAAGAACCTCAGCATCGCCACCCTGTTTGCCGCCATGAGCCTCGGCGCCCTGACTGCACACGCCCAGCCCGTCGCCCAAGCTCACACTTACATGTACGGCGACCACCTGGACATCGCCAAGGCGCTGTCCACCGAAGTCGACTCAACCCCGACCTGCGGCGTGGTCAATGCCCATCTGCGCTACCTCGATTCCCAGGGTCAGCAACAGACCCTGAACTACCAGACCGTGGCCCAGAACTGCCCGCAGGACAACTGAGTCCAGGCTCGGGCGGGTGACGTGTCACCGGCCGCCCGGTTCGCTCATTACCGTTGAAGATTTCATGAGGATCACACCATGACACCGATCAAGACCACCCTGTCCGCCGTTGCTTTCGCACTCGCCGGTTTCGCCATGCACGCCAACGCAGCGGTGCAGCACACAAGCGCCGACGACCGCGCCTGCTTCCAGCTCGCTCCCAAAGTCGCCGAAAACGGCTCCGACAAAACGCCGCTGGTGATGTGGATCGAAAGCCGCGGACAGATGGTCGCGGAAGGCGGCTCCGAACACACCCGCGCTGGCATGGCGGGTGAGCAGCAGAGCCGGGTGTGAGGCCCGATTCAGGCGGCGGTCTTACGGGCCGTGCGTGGTAACGGCGACACGCAAGTGGGCGGTGATCGGGCGGCAGGAGTAAGCTGTGATCCTTTTTGACTGCCCGCGCCCACGCGCCGCTCAGGACCTGACGCCCGCAATGAGATCACCCGCTGCCTTCGCGCCACCGCCGTCGCTGTTTCTGCCCCTGACCAAAGAGGTGTGCAAGGGCCTGGCCGCTGGCGAATCGCTGGACGATTTCCTGAGTCAAGCCGGCCGGCCGCAACTCGCTGCGCTGATGCTGCTGCTCAATCTCAACGCACTGGTCGCGCAAAACACCGCCGTCGAACAGCTCGAACGCATGCTCGATGATGTCCTGCGCGCGGCCGCTTCCGTCGAAGAAGCGGGCGGTCGATTTGCCGATCTGGTGCGGGGCAGGTTCACCGCCGACCATCTGGCCGCAGGGCTCTCGGTGCTTGAAATTGCCGGCGTCAGTCTGCTCGACGACGCTGATATCGAGCAGCAGGATTACCTCGACGGGGAAGGGCAGTGGGACTTCGGTTTTGGCCTGCGTCATCGCGCCAAACTGGAGCCACTGACCCGCGACATCGTGATGCCGTCCGGCGACGTCCTGCGCCTGAGCGATCAGCAGAGCCGGATCTTCGACGAGTTCAAGGTCTGCAACGAAGAGTCGTTCCACCTGCAGGCCTATGCCGGGGTGGGCAAGACCTACCTGCTGGCGAAGTTCTTTGAGGTCCTGGTCCCGGAAAAGACCTTGCTCATGGCGACCTTTCCGGGTCAGGTGAGCGCGCTTCAGGCGCGGGTGCGCCAGGCCAACCCCGACGCGCGGATCAACGCGTGCACCTTCGGCCATATGGCCAACCTGCTGCTTAACCGCGATCTCACGGCGCGCGGCTGGCGCAACACCGATATACAACGCACCGGCGCCAGCTCGCTGGTCGATGACCGGCAAGTGGCGCAGTGGCTGAATTTGCAGGCGGTGGGCAAGTTGCAGCCCCGTGACGTGGCGCGGGTCTGCCGCAGCACCGTGCACAGTTTCAGCCTGTCGCCGCTGGCGAATATCGAGGCGCGGCACTTGCCGTCGTTGGGCCACGCGGCGAGTCAGGCGGACATCGCTCTGCTGCTGGAATACAGCCGCCTGCTCTGGCGCGAGACGGTCAGGCCGTCGGCGCCGCACATTCGTCTGCCGATCCGCAACAGCCACCGGATCAAGTTTCTGGCGCTGACCAGCGAAGTGATCCCCGAGAATTACAGCCACATCATCATCGACGAAAGCCACGAACTGACGGCGCCGATGGTGCAGATCCTCGACCGCAGCCCCCAGGCGGTCATTACGTTGGGGGACGAATTCCAGCAGCTCAGCGGCAAGACCCCGCGCCACGGCGGCTTCATTCGCCAGCGTTTCATGACCCAGTCCATCCGCGCCGGCAAGCAAATGGCCGACTTGCTCAATCCGATGATTCAATTGCACCCCAGCGACATCAAGGAAGGTTTCGTCGGCCGCGCGCCGCACCCGACGCGGATCATTGGCCACGGCATCATGCCGATTCCGGAAAAACCCACGACGATTCTGGTCGCCAACGAATGGGGCCTGTTTGCATGGTTCAAGCGCCTGACCGAAGCCGGCGCGCGCTTTCAAATGCCCCTGCGCACCTTTGAAAGCCTCACGCTGTTCGTAAAAGGCCTGGACCTGCTCTACCGCGAAGACCTGCGCCCGCAGCACCGGCTGATCTTCCGGTTTGCCTATTGGGACGCGTTGGCCTCGGCCATGGGCGGCAGCCACGAATTCAAGGCGATGCACGAGTGGCTCGGCCAAGGCAACCGCCTGCAGGACTTCATCAACACCGCCCAGCGCTTCTGCAATGACCCGACCGCCATCCTCAAACTGGCGAAAGTCGAAGACGTGAAGAACCAGGAATTCGACTCCGTGCTGCTCTCCCGCGACCTCATGCGGCCACCGCGCGAGGGCTCGACCCATTCACTGGCCAGCGTATGTTCCCTGCTATACACCGCCAGCTCCCGCGCCCGGCACGAACTGCTGTTGCCGGGGAACATGAATGACTGGTTGCAGGATTTGGGGCGTAAGTAGGGGGCGCTTCTGATCCAGACGCCGCGCTGCCCGCTGGAACTGATTTACCTGTGGGAGCGAGCTTGCTCGCGAAGACGGCAGTTCAGGCACTGAAGATGTAACGGCTGTTCCTGCCTCTTCGTGAGCAAGCTCACTCCCACAGTCCCAGCGAACCGACCAAAATATCGAGTGAATCCACTATCCCGTGGGAGCCGAGCTTGCTCGCGAAGGCTTCCTGTCAGTCACCAGATAAGGTGGCTGAATGTCCGGGCCCCTTCATGAGCAAGCTAACTCCCACATCACGGTGCTGTCTGGGAAAACAAGGAAAGCCGGCCGCCAGCGTTTCAAACCCGGCAATCACCCCCACGCCACTGCTTCGGACTCACCCCGAACCATCGTTTAAACGCCCGGGAGAACGCACTGGTTTCCGAGTAGCCGAGCAGCGAGGCGAGCTGGGTGATGCTGAGGTTCTGCTGTTTCAGGTGATTCAGGGCCGAGTCCTGGCGGATCTGGTCGACCAGTTGCGTGAAGCTGAAGCCGTGTTCGCGCAGTTTGCGCTGCAGGGTCCATTCGGACAGGCCGAGGGTGTGGGCGATGTCGTCCAGCGCCGGTTCGCCCAGGTGCAGGATGGCGAGGATGGTCTGGCGGGCGCGGTCGAGGAGCGTGGCCTCGGGGCTGTTGCCCGTGCCGCTGCCGTTATCGCCCAGTTGGCGGATCGCGTCCTTGATCAGCATCAGCAGAATCGGGTCGCTGCCGGGCATGGCTTTGCCCACGACATCGCGCTTGGGGATCAGCAGTGAATTGCAGCTCTGCCCAAAACGCACGTCAGCGCGGAACACGTCGCGGTGTTCGTGCCAGCCCTGGGGTTTGGCGTGTTCGAATGCCACTTGCCGAGGTGCCCAGTCCGGGCCGAGCACGTGCCGCACCAGGTTCAGCGCCATGCCCATGGTCAGCTCGGCGTCCTGGCGGCGTTCGTTGATCGCGCCGTGGCGCACCTGATAATCGAAACGGTAGCACTCGCCTTGATCCACCAATTCGATCAGCGTGCTGTGCTGATGGAACGGGAAGGCGGCGGAGAAATTGATCAGTGCGTCTTCCAGCGTCGCCGAGCACAGGCCGATGTAGCCCAGCAGGCCCAGCGCCTGGGGCCGGAATTGCTGGCCGTAACGCAGGCCGAAATTGTCGCAGCCGGTCTGGCTCGCGGCTTCTTCCAGCACTTTGCAGTAGTTGGTCAGCGGCAGGCTCAGGGTCGGGTGCAGCAGCTGCTCGGGGTCGATGCCGGAGCGGCCGAACACCCGGTCCAGATCACCGCCGTGTTGCACGATAAAGCCATCGAGCCCGTTGGCCGCAGCCGACAGCACGCCGCGATTGCTGGCGGCGGGCGAGTTCGATGCGGCGGCGGGGACGAGGGTCTGGAGCATGGGGGTGAGGGCTCTGACGGTGTGTAGGCCTATCGTGCAAGCAAATGTCGTACCTTGTGTCAGCCACATGCATCGTCGGGGGGAATCAACGGTCCTGTGGGAGGGACCGGGGCAGCGCTCCACCTTGCTCGCGAAGACTGCATTCCAGCCGCTGCATACTCGGCGAATGTACCGACCTCCTCGCGAGCAAGGTGGAGCGCCACCCCGGTCACTCCTACATGGGCACCGGTGCTACTCGACGACTCATCTGCTGCCCAAGCTGTTGGGAAGTCTGGTGCCACTGCGGTCAGCAAACACAGGCATTGCGTGACCCTCAATAAAGCACCGGGCCGTTTTCACGCGCCAGTGTGGCGCACCCCCGGCAGATACCCGGAAAACTTGACCGCAGACGACAGACCGCGCGCCGTACGGTCAAGCCTTGGCCTGTCAGCTGTGACTATGCTCGACGTCAGACAAATACCGTCGCCTGGCTACCGGGGTACACGCTCATGACTGCATCACAACTCAAACCCACCTTGGGAACCCTGCATTTGTGGGGGCTGGCCGTCGGCCTGGTGATTTCCGGCGAATACTTCGGCTGGAGTTACGGCTGGGGCACCGCCGGGACGCTGGGCTTTCTGGTGACCACGCTGATGGTGGCGGTGATGTACACCTGCTTCATCTTCAGTTTCACCGAACTCACCACCGCGATTCCCAACGCAGGCGGGCCGTTTGCCTACAGCCTGCGCGCCTTTGGCGTGACCGGTGGGATGATTGCGGGCCTGGCAACGCTGATCGAGTTCGTCTTCGCCCCGCCCGCCATTGCGATGGCGATCGGCGCTTACCTTAACGTGCAATTCCCGTCCCTTGATCCAAGGGTTGCGGCCATCGGCGCGTATTTCGTGTTCATGACCCTGAACATCCTGGGCGTGAGCATCGCAGCGACCTTCGAACTGGTGGTCACCATTCTGGCGGTGGCCGAACTGCTGGTGTTCATGGGCGTCGTCGCGCCGGGCTTCAGCTTCAGCAATTTCGTCCTCGGCGGCTGGGCCGGTTCCGATACCTTCGGCCTGCCGGCCATCAGCGGCATGTTCGCGGCGATCCCGTTCGCCATCTGGTTCTTCCTCGCCATCGAAGGCGCCGCCATGGCGGCCGAAGAAGCCAAGGACCCGAAACGCACCATTCCGCGCGCTTACGTGGGCGGCATCCTGACGTTGGTGGTGCTGGCGATCGGCGTGATGATCTTCGCCGGTGGCGTGGGCGACTGGCGTACGCTGGCGAACATCAATGACCCGTTGCCCCAGGCGATGAAAGCGGTGGTTGGCGGCAACTCCAACTGGATGCACATGCTGGTGTGGATCGGCCTGTTCGGTCTGGTGGCGAGTTTCCACGGCATCATCCTCGGCTATTCGCGGCAGTTCTTCGCCCTGGCACGGGCGGGCTTTCTGCCACCGAGCCTGGCGAAACTGTCGCGCTTCCAGACGCCCCACCGTGCGATCCTCGCGGGCGGTGTGATCGGCATCATCGCGATCCTCAGCGACGGCGTGATCAACCTGCAGGGCATGACGCTGACCGCCGCGATGATCACCATGTCGGTGTTCGGTGCCATCGTGATGTACATCATCAGCATGCTCAGCCTGTTCAAGTTGCGCCGCAGCGAACCGAACCTTGAGCGCAGCTTCCGCGCGCCGGGCTATCCGATCGTGCCGGGCATCGCCCTGGTGCTGGCGGTGGTGTGTTTGGTCGCCATGGTCTGGTTCAACCTGCTGATCTGCGCCATATTCATCTGCCTGATGGCCGTGGGCGCGGTGTTCTGCAAAATGGTCCGCGGGCGCAGTGCGGCGGTCGCGGTCGCCGGTTAATCACGCGGTTCGATAAAAGAGGTGTGCATGAGTTTTTCCCACAGCATCGGTGGCATGGTCTGGCGCTTCGACAGCCTGCGGGAACTCATGGCCAAGGCCAGCCCCGCACGCTCCGGTGACTTTCTCGCAGAAGTGGCCGCCAGCAGCGATGCCGAACGCGCGGCGGCGCAAATGGCCCTGGCCGACGTGCCGCTCAAGCAATTTCTCACCGAAGCGCTGATTCCCTATGAAGAGGATGAAGTCACCCGCCTGATCGTCGACAGCCATGACCGCGCCGCCTTCGCCCCGGTCAGCCATCTCACGGTCGGCGGCTTTCGCGACTGGCTGCTGGGGGACGACGCCACCGAGACCAGCCTCAAGGCCCTGGCACCGGGCTTGACCCCGGAGATGGCGGCGGCGGTGTCGAAGATCATGCGCGTGCAGGATCTGGTGCTGGTGGCGCAGAAAATTCGTGTCGTCACCCGCTTTCGCAACACCGTCGGCCTGCGCGGGCGCATGTCCACCCGGCTGCAACCCAATCACCCCACCGATGACCCGGCCGGCATCGCCGCCAGCGTGCTCGACGGTTTGCTGTACGGCAACGGCGACGCCATGATCGGCATCAACCCGGCCACCGACAGCGTCAGCGCTATCAGCGAACTGCTGAAGATGCTCGACGGCGTCATTCGTCATTACGAGATTCCCACTCAGTCCTGCGTGCTGACCCACGTCACCTCATCGGTGGCGGCCATCGAAAAAGGTGTGCCGCTGGACCTGGTGTTCCAGTCCATCGCCGGTACCGAAGCGGCCAACAGCGGGTTCGGCATCAGCCTGGAAATCCTTCGCGAAGGCTACGAAGCCGGGCTCAGCCTGAAGCGCGGCCCGCTGGGCGACAACCTGATGTACTTCGAAACCGGGCAGGGCAGCGCCTTGTCGGCCAACGCGCATCACGGCGTCGATCAACAGACCTGCGAGGCCCGGGCCTACGCGGTCGCGCGGCATTTCAATCCGTTTCTAGTGAACACCGTGGTCGGCTTTATCGGCCCGGAATACCTGTACAACGGCAAGCAGATCATTCGCGCCGGGCTTGAAGATCACTTTTGCGGCAAGCTGCTCGGCGTGCCCATGGGCTGCGACATCTGCTACACCAACCATGCCGAAGCCGATCAGGACGACATGGACGTGCTGCTGACCTTGCTCGGCGTCGCGGGCATCAACTTCATCATGGGCATTCCGGGGTCCGACGACGTGATGCTCAACTACCAGACCACCTCGTTTCACGACGCTTTGTATGCACGCAAAACCATCGGCCTGCGCCCGGCGCCGGAGTTCGAGGAATGGCTGACGCGCATGGACATCCTGCGCCAGGACGACGGCGGCGTGCGGCTGGGGCAGGGCGTGCCGCCGTTGTTCCGCAAGGCGCTGGCGCAACTGAATTAGTCGCTGATCAGCAGTTCCAGACAAGGGCTTGAGCCATGAGCGATGACAAGAAATCACCCGCACACGCCGATGCCTGGCAGCAGTTGCGGTCATTGACCTCGGCGCGAATCGCCCTCGGGCATGCGGGCACGAGTTTGCCGACGGCGGCGCAGCTGGATTTCCAGTTTGCCCACGCCCAGGCCCGCGACGCTGTGCACCTGGCGTTCGATCACGGAGCGCTGGCCGAGCAACTGGCGGGTCGGTCCCGCGAGACGCTGACCCTGCAAAGCTCAGCCACCGATCGCCATGTGTACCTGCAACGGCCTGATTTGGGGCGGCGTTTGTCCGAGGGGGCGGCTGCCCAGCTGAAGGATTACGCGGCGGCGCATCCTGACGGATTTGATCTGGCGCTGGTGGTCGCAGACGGCTTGTCTGCGCTGGCGGTGCAACGCCACAGCCCGGCGATGCTGGAGCGCATCGACGAAATGGCAGCGGCGGAAGGTTGGAGCCTGGCGCCGGTGGTGCTGGTGGAACAGGGCCGCGTCGCCGTTGCCGATGAAATCGGCGCACTGCTCAAGGCGCGCATGGTGGTGATCCTGATCGGCGAGCGGCCGGGCCTCAGTTCGCCGGACAGCCTCGGCCTGTACTTTACGTACGCACCGCGCGTGGGCCTGAACGACGCCGCGCGCAACTGCATTTCCAACGTGCGTCTTGAAGGCATGAGTTACGCGATGGCGGCGCACAAGCTGCTGTACCTGATGCGCGAGGCCTGGCGTCGGCAGTTGTCCGGCGTGAGCTTGAAAGACGATGCGCAAGTGCCGGTGCTGGAAGCGGGCGAGGGCACCCGGCCGGGGAATTTTCTGCTGGGACCTTGATCGTGCCCACGCTCCGCGTGGACATGCCTCCGTGACGCTCGGCGTCGCCTTGTGAACGGCTTGAATATTCGGTGTGTTCTTTGACGCCTTCCCGGCTAAAGCCGGTCCCACATTTTAGGTCACCGCCAGTTTGACAGGATGCGCGCGGTGCTTTTAGTGGGACCGGCTTCAGCCGGGAAGAGGCCAGTGCATCCGCTGAATCTCCTGCGGCAGTTACGCCCCCTTCGCGAGCAAGCTCGCTCCCACATAATCGTTGTCGACGCCGGATCTGAGCCAGCCTGCAGAACCTGTGGGAGTGAGCTTGCTCACGAGGAGGCCAGTGCAGCCACTGCATTTCTGACAATAGATACACCGTCTTCCCGGCTAAAGCCGGTCCCACATTTTAGGTCACCGCCAGTTTGACAGGATGCGCGCGGTGCTTTTAGTGGGACCGGCTTCAGCCGGGAAGAGGCCAGTGCATCCGCTGAATCTCCTGCGGCAGTTACGCCCCCTTCGCGAGCAAGCTCGCTCCCACATAATCGTTGTCGACGCCGGATCTGAGCCAGCCTGCAGAACCTGTGGGAGAGAGGTTGCTCACGAAGAGGCCAGTGCAGCCACTGCATTTCTGACAATAGATACACCGTCTTCCCGGCTAAAGCCGGTCCCACATTTCAGGTCACCGCCAGTATGACTGGATGCATGCGGTGCTTTTAGTGGGACCGGCTTCAGCCGGGAAGAGGCCAGTGCATTCGCTGCATCTCCAACGGCAAACACGCGGGCTTCGCCCCCCCTTTTAGACTCTTTTGCTAGGCTGCTCACACCACTCCCGAGAGCGCTGCCCCATGCCGATTGCCCAGTCCGACACTGCCTGCACGCATTTCCTGCGCGAATTCTGGTTGGCCCTCGGCGGGCCGCCTCGCTATCTTGACCATCTCCAGACCATCGGCGAAGGCGCCCTGGCGTCGACATTCCCGGTCACCGATTTCGCCACTGCCGCCGTCGCTGCCGCGCATCTGGCGGTGGGCGAATTGATTGATCAGGCCCACGGCACGTTGCCGCTGGTTACGGTCGATCGGCGCCTGGCCTCGTTCTGGTTCGCAACGTCCCTTCAGCCCCAAGGCTGGTCGCTGCCGGCGCAGTGGGACGCGGTGGCAGGGGATTACCGCGCGGCAGATGGATGGATCCGGTTGCACACCAACGCACCGCACCATCGTCAGGCCGCGCTCGCTGTGCTGAAAACCGCTCCCGAGCGTGATGCCGTCAGCCAGGCGGTGCTGGGCTGGAAGGCCAGTGAGCTGGAAAGCGCGGTGGTCGACCATCACGGTTGTGCCGCCGCCATGCTCAGCGCTTCGGCCTGGCACGAACATCCTCAGGGTCGCGCCGTCGCCGCCGAACCTTTGCTGCATCGTGCGCCGGCCACAGCGGCACCGGCTTCATCGCATCAGTCAAACCCCGCACGACCCGAATGGATCGTCCCGCGTGAACGGCCCTTGCGCGGCATTCGCGTGCTCGACCTCACGCGTATTCTGGCCGGCCCCGTGGCGACGCGGTTTCTCGCCGGGTTCGGCGCCGAGGTGCTGCGCATCGACCCTCTTGGCTGGGACGAGCCCGGCACCGTCCCGGAGGTGGTGCTTGGCAAACGCTGCGCGCGGCTGGATTTGCGCGACCCCGCCGATCGCGCAGTGCTGGAGGGCCTGATCCGCGAAGCAGACGTGATGATCCATGGTTACCGCGCCGACGCCCTCGCGCGACTGGGCCTCAGCGCAGAACGCCGCCGCGCGCTCAATCCGGGTCTGGTGGATGTATCGCTGAACGCCTACGGCTGGACCGGCCCATGGCGGGAGCGACGGGGTTTCGACAGTCTGGTGCAAATGAGTTGCGGCATCGCCAACGCTGGCATGGTCGCAGCGGGCGGTGACCGGCCGGTGCCGTTACCCGTGCAGGCGCTGGATCACGCCACCGGGTATCTGATGGCGGCGGCAGCAGTGCGCGGTCTGACCGAGCGACATATCACCGGACAAGGCGTTCAAGTGCAGGCATCCCTGGCGCGCACCGCGTTATCGCTGATGTCGTTCGCCCAAACCGAGGCCCAGCCTGCAGCGCTGTTGCCGTTGAATCCGAGCGACTACTCCGACGCCATCGAGCACACCGCGTGGGGCCCGGCGCTGCGCCTCAAACCCGCCGGGCAGATCGACGGCACGCCGACCCACTGGGATTTACCAGCGAGCGGACTGGGCAGTGGCGACGCGAGATGGCTGTAACGCGCGTCAGCCACCCGCAATCATCAGATCCAGATTCTGCACCGCCGCCCCGGCCGCGCCCTTGCCCAGATTGTCGAACACGGCGGCCAGCAGTACGTGGCCGTCGTGCTCGAACACCATCAGCCGCAGGTTATCCGTGCCGTTGAGCTGGCGGGGGTCGATCCCGCTCAGCGCGCGCGACTGCTCCATCGGCAGCACTTCGACAAACCCGCTGCCTCGATAATGCTCAGCCAGCGCGGCATGCAGCGTCGTGCCCGTCACGCCGTGGGGCAGCAAGCGCGTTTGCAGCGCGATGGTCAGCACGATGCCCTGACGAAACGCGCCGTAAGCCGGTACGAACACCGGCCGCTCGCTCAGCCCGCTGTACTGCTGGATCTCCGGAACGTGCTTGTGCGCAAGGCTCAGGCCGTAGACCTGAAAAGGCACCGCCTGAGCAGCGTCCGGCCCTTCGAATTCGTCGACCCCCGCGCGGCCTTTGCCCGAATAGCCCGACACCGCATTGATGCTGATCGGGTAATCGCGCGGCAGCAGTCCCGCCTCCAGCAACGGCCGCAACAGACCGATCGCCCCAGTGGGATAGCAGCCTGGATTGCTGACGCGGCGGGCTGTGGCGATGCGTTGTTTCTGTGCTTCGCTCATCTGCGCGAAACCGTAGACCCAGTCGGGATGGGTACGGTGCGCAGAGCTGGCGTCGATCACCCGCACGTCCGGGTTGGTGATGCTCGCCGCTGCGTCGCGGGCGGCCTCGTCGGGCAGGCACAGCACCGCGATGTCGCAGGCGTTGATCGCGGCAGCTCGGCTTTCAGGGTTTTTGCGGTGTTCGGCGGGCAGCGTCACCACCTGCAGGTCGGTGCGGCCTTGCAGGCGCTGGTGTATTTGCAGGCCGGTGGTGCCTTGGTCGCCGTCGATGAACACGATAGGCTGGGGCGCTTGTTTTAAAGACATGGCATTTGAATTCCGCAGAAGGTCGTCAATGCCAGCCATCTTCCAGTCCACTCGTGGATAGAGAAAGTTGAATTTGTTGACGGTACACTTCAGCTTTTCTGAAGGAGGGGCATCAGGGTGCGGGAAATCAGTCTGGATCGTTTGCGCACTCTTGTGGCCATCGCCGACCACGGCTCATTTGCTGAAGCCGCACGGGTGCTCAACCTCGCGCCGCCGACGGTGAGCCTGCACATCGCTGATCTGGAGCAGCGAGTGGGCGGCGTGTTGCTCTCGCGCACGCGGGGCCGGGTTCAGCCCTCGGCCATCGGCGACACCCTGATCGAGCGCGCGCGGCGTCTGTTGGCCGATGCCGAGCAGGCGCTGGAAGACGTCGAGCGCCAGGTTCAGGGACTGGCCGGGCGGGTGCGATTGGGTGCATCAACCGGCGTCATCGCGCAATTGCTGCCCCAGGCGCTGGAAACCCTGGAGCAGTTACACCCGGGCATCGACGTGCAGGTCGCGGTGCTGACGTCGCAACAGACGCTGCAAAAGCTCGCGGACGGCAGCCTGGACATCGGCGTGATTGCGCTGCCTCAAGCGCCGGTGAAGGGCTTGTCGATTCAGCCGTGGCGCCGGGACCCGGTGATGGCGTTTTTGCCGGCGCGCTGGGACTGCCCGTCGGTCATCACCCCGAGTTGGCTGGCGGGTCAGCCGTTGATTCTCAACGACGCCACCACGCGGCTGTCCCGTCAGGTCGCCGAATGGTTTGCCGGCGAGGGGCCGCAGCCGACGCCGCGCATTCAGCTTAATTACAACGACGCGATCAAGAGTCTCGTGGGGGCGGGCTATGGCGCGACCTTGCTGCCCCATGAGGCGTCCACGCCCGCGCCGGAGAGCCGCATTGTCATGCGTCCGTTGCAGCCGGCGCTGTGGCGGGAGTTGGGCATTGCGCACCGGGCCGGAAGCGTCGAACGCTCGACCCGTTATGTGCTGGAGGTGTTGCAGGAGTTGGAAGCGTTGTAGGGCAACGGGAGTTAAAAACAGACGTGTAGCCGACCGGGGCTTGATCCTGTCAGGCGCCCGGTCGGTTACAACGTTGGAGTCATGCCATCAGAATTTGAACGCCTGGCGCCCGATCAGCAGCCAGTGGCCTTTCTGTTTCTGCCAGACCTGAAAGTTTTCGATCTCGGTCGGCACGACCTTGCCGCTGTTCACGGCTTCGGCGGAGAAGTGGTTGCGCACCAGGGCAGTGTCGCCGTTCATGTTGATTGTCTGGTTTTTCATTTCCAGGGTATTGAAGCCGCTGCGACCGGTTTCGATGTCGGCGATGAATTCATCCTTGTTCTGCACCTTGCCGCTGGAGTGCCCGTAGGTGACGTTGTCGGACGTCAACGCTTTAAGGCCGGCGATGTCCTTGTGCAGCATCGCCTGGGTCATGTTGTCGACGGCCTTGGCGACGGCTTGTTCATCGGCAGAAGGGGCGGCGGCCACGAAGCCTGAAAACAGGCACAAGAAGCCGAGGGTCAGTTTGAGTCGGGTCATGAGTGCATCCTTTTTTATTGTTGATGGAAGCGGCATGCAGGGCCATTTTCGTCGAAAAGTGGCTTTGTACGTCGTCGTACAACTGCGCCGCTCAGGCTAGCCCACAACGAGAGAGTTGGAAAGCGCGCCGTGGAAAGATGCTGTTCGACAGCGCGTGATGTGACGCACTCGGCCTAAATACTGCTTTACTGAGGGCTCGCTGCGGCACGTTCAGGCGCTCGGTTCTACGCCTGTGCCCGTTGAACAATCGATGAGGATGCGCACAGATGACCCGTCTCACCGCCAAAGACTTCGCCCCTGAATTGCTTGAGCTTTACGACTATTACGTTCACGGCAAGATCAACCGCCGGGAGTTTCTGGATCGCGCGGCGGTGTTCGCCGTGGGCGGGCTTGCCGCCACGACGATTCTGGCTTCGCTGAGCCCCAATTACGCGCTGGCCGAGCAGGTCAAGTTCACCGACCCGGACATCATCGCCGAGTACATCACCTATCCATCGCCCAAGGGCAATGGCCAGGTGCGCGGGTATCTGGTGCGGCCGGCGAAGGCCGATGCCAAACTCGCGTCGGTGCTGGTGGTGCATGAGAATCGCGGCCTCAATCCCTATATCGAAGACGTCGCCCGGCGTGTGGCCAAGGCCGGTTTTATCGCCCTGGCACCTGACGGTTTGTCTTCGGTCGGGGGCTATCCGGGCAACGATGACCAAGGTCGCGAGCTGCAGGCGAAGGTCGATCCCGAGAAGCTGATGAATGACTTTTTCGCCGGCATCGAGTGGCTGATGGCTCATCACGCTTCCACCGGGAAAGTCGGGATCACCGGGTTTTGTTACGGCGGGGGCGTAGCCAATGCTGCTGCCGTGGCTTATCCGGAGTTGGCGGCGGCGGTGCCGTTTTATGGCCGTCAGCCGAGGGCCGAGGATGTCAGCCGGATCAAGGCGCCGTTGTTGTTGCATTACGCAGAGCTCGACAAGCCGATCACCGATGGCTGGCCGGCGTATGAAGCGGCATTGAAGGCGGCGGGCAAAACGTATGAGGCGCATATTTACAAGGGCGCCAACCATGGTTTTCATAACGATTCGACGCCGCGGTATGACGATGCTGCTGCGACGTTGGCGTGGGACCGGACGGTCGCATGGTTCAAAAAGTATCTGGTTTGAGGTGAGGCTGGCAGAAGGTCAAGAGCGTCTGCCTGGGGGCAGACTGTTTCGCCTTCGGCGAGTTACTTGATAAAGCCCCAAGTAACCAAGGGCTTGTGCTCCTGGTTGGGCCCTTCCTTCGTCAGGGTTCCTTCACTCCGGTCTCGCTCCGTGGGCCCGCGCCGAACGGGCATCCATGCCCTGACGGCGCTCTCGCCGCATCCATGCGGCTCGGCCCACTGCGCGAGACCTGCGTTCAGCCTGCACCCAAGTCGCGATAGGTGTCGTCTGGGCGTTATGTGTTGAAGATCGAGATCGAGATCGAGATCGAGATCAAGATCAAGATCAAGATCAAGATCAAGAGCAAGAGCAAGAGCAAGAGCAGATCAAAGGCTTCCCGTCTAAAGCCGGTCCCACTAGGTGATCGCGGTGTGCGGCGGGCACCAAAACCCTGCACGCCGTTCTTTTTTGTTGCGCACGATTGCTCCTCCAATCATCTGAAAACCACCCGCACCCCCTGCGCACCGGGCCTCCCATCGCCATGGCCCGGCTTTTGCTTCTGTTGAATCCAAACTTGGATACAAGATGGAAGCCTCCCATGCATGACCTCCAACACCCCCATATCGGCTGGACGATCAACGAATGGCTGACGGCCTATCAGGCCGGGCAGTTGTCCCCGGAAGTCCTGCTCACGCTCTCCAGCGCTTACCCGGAAACCGATACCGCGTGGATCGCCCGGGCCAGTCAGGCGCAGGTTAGCGAGCAGCTCGAAGCCCTCGCCGAGCGGCTCGCGGCGTTGAACGGCGATATCAGCCAACTGCCGCTGTACGGCGTGCCGTTCGCGATCAAGGACAATATCGACGCAGCGGGCTGGCCGACGACGGCGGCGTGCCCGGAATTCGCCTACGCCGCGAGCAAGGACGCGACTGTGGTGGCCCGACTGCGCGCAGCCGGGGCGATTTTGATGGGCAAGACCAACCTCGATCAGTTCGCCACCGGCCTGGTCGGCACGCGTTCGCCCTACGGCGCCGTACCCAACAGTTTCAACCCTGATTACGTCAGCGGCGGCTCCAGCTCTGGATCGGCGTCGGTGGTGGCGCGAGGATTGGTGGCGTTTTCGCTGGGCACCGACACCGCAGGCTCTGGCCGGGTGCCGGCGGGCTTCAACAACATCGTCGGCCTGAAACCGACCAAGGGCCGTTTGCCCAACACCGGGCTGGTGCCGGCGTGCAAGACGGTGGACTGCATTTCCATCTTTGCGCTGACCGTGGACGACGCGCAGAAAGTTGCCGATCTCGCTGAAGGCTTCGATGGCGATGACGCCTATTCCCGCCACAACCCTGGCACAGCGCCGGTAGGCTTTCGCGCAGCAATGAAGCTGGCGGTGCCGGATACTCTGGAGTTCTTCGGTGATGCGCAGAATCAAGCCGTGTTCGAACAGGCGCTGCGCCGTTTGAGCGGCATGGGCGCCGAGATCACCCGCATCGACTTCGCCCCGTTCAAGGCCCTGGCGGAGCAGTTGTATTACGGCCCGTGGGTCGCCGAACGCACGGTGGCCCTGACCTCGATGCTGGAAACCAACCCCGACGCCATCAATCCTGTAGTGCGCGGTATTGTCGAAAGCGGCCTGGCTTACAGCGCCTGTGACGCCTACCGCGCCGAGTACCTGCGCGCCACGCTGAGCCGGCAGATCAATGACGCCTTGGCCGGGTTCGACGCACTGGTCGTGCCCACTTCCGCGACCTTGCGCACCCTGGCGGAAATGGCTGTTGAGCCGGTTCTCTACAACTCCCAGTTCGGCTTCTACACCAACTTCACCAACCTGGCGGACCTCTCGGCCCTAGCGTTGCCTGCCGGTATGCGTGCCGATGGCTTGCCGTCGGGCATCACCTTGATTGCACCGGCGTGGCACGACACCGCACTTGCCCGGTTTGGCCAGCGCTGGCAGGAAAGCGTCGGCTTGCCCATGGGCGCAACCGGCCGAGCAATGCCAGCGTCGCCAGCGCCGACACCTTCGCCAGCGACTGCACCGCGCGGCAGTGTGCGGGTTGCCGTGGTGGGCGCGCACCTGACCGGCATGCCGCTGAACGTGCAGCTCACCCGCCGCGATGCCGTACTCGTCGAACAAACCCTGACCGCAGGCGACTACCGGCTCTACGCCTTGCCCGGCACCGTGCCGCCCAAACCAGGGCTGGTGAAATCCCCAGGCGGAGCGTCGATCATCGTCGAGTTGTGGGACATACCGCTGGCGCGCTTTGGTGAGTTCGTGGCCGAGATTCCTGCGCCGCTGGGCATCGGCAACCTGACGCTGAAGGACGGTCGCAGCGTCAAGGGTTTCATCTGCGAGCCTTGGGCGATTGATGGCGCGCTGGACATCACCTCGTTCGGTGGCTGGCGCGCGTACATCGCCAGCCTGAAAAAAGCCTGAGCCGCCGCCTGACGCGGTCCCAGGAAAACCACTGCGTCACGCCCCACCATTTTTCGAAGGAGCACCCAGGCCATCATCCCTTCACAGAAACCCAAACTGCGCCCGGACAATATGGCCGAGCGCATCTATCAGCAGCTCAAGGAAGACATCTTCGAGTTCCGCCTGCTGCCGGGGGATCGCTTCAGCGAAGGCGAGGTGGCCGAGCGCGTGCAGGCCAGCCGCACGCCGGTGCGGCAGGCGCTGTATCGGCTGGAGCGCGAAGGTTATCTGGAGGTGTATTTCCGCAGCGGCTGGCGGGTGAGGGCGTTCGATTTCACTTATTTCGAAGAGCTTTACGACGTGAGGATCGTGCTGGAATGCGCGGCACTGGCGCGTCTAGAGACATTAGATCTGGAGCAACACCCGGTCATCGACGAGCTGAAATGCACTTGGCTCGTCACGCCCCCCGAGCGCCTGCAAGATGCCCAGCAGGTGTCAGCGCTGGATGAGCGTTTCCACTGCGCACTGCTGGAGGCGGCAGGCAACACCGAAATGGCGCGGCTGCACCTGGAGATCACCGAGAAGATACGCATCATTCGCCGCCTGGATTTCACCCAGGCGGCGCGCATCGAGGCGACCTACGATGAGCATGGGCAGATTCTCGACGCCGTGCTCAACGGCCGCACAGGGCAGGCGCAGCAGTTGCTCACGCGGCACATCGAAGTCAGCAAGCAGGAGGTGCGCAAGATTACCCTGCACCGGCTCCATGTCGCCCGGCCTTGAGCTGACGTCTGGACCTCACATCAACGGCAAACGACGAAGCACTCAGCGCGGGTTGCGCCGCTCCGCCACTTCGGCCAATACCGCCAGGTCCATCTCGCCCTGACCATGGTCGATGGCGTCCTGCAAGTGGGCGCGAATCATCTCGGCGCTCGGCATCTCTACCGACACCTGACTGGCCGCCGCCAGCACCAGATCCACATCCTTCAATCCAAGCACCGCCTTGAACGCGGCGGGCTCGTATTTGCGTTCGCCGATCAACGCGCCATAACCGGCGTACACCGGGCCGGGGAAGATCGTCCCCGCCGCCAGTTCCACCAGATCGGCCGATTTCAGGCCGTGGCGGGTGACCAGCACGGCCGCTTCGCTCATCGCCTCGATGGCCGAGACCAGCATGAAGTTCATGGCCAGTTTCATGGCGTTGGCGCTGGAGGGTTTGTCGCCCATGCACCAGGTCTTGCTGCCGATCAGGTCGAACAACGGCTGCACTGTCTCGATGACTTCAGCGGAGCCGGCAGCCATGATGTTCAGCTTCGCGGCGGCAGCCATGTTGGGGCGGCCCATCACCGGCGCGGCGATGTACTCGATGCCCTGCGCGGCGTGCAACTCGGCCAACTCGTCGGCGAAGGTCACGGAAATGGTCGCCATGTTGATGTGGATCAGCGGGCCCTGGAGTGACTTGAGAAGACCGGAATCCAGCAGCACTGCGCGCAAGGCCTTGTCGTCGGCGAGCATGCTGAACACCACGTCGGCGGCGAACGCTTGCGCAGGCTCGGTGACTGCCGTGGCGCCTTGCTCGACCAATGGCTTCGCCGCCTCGGGAGAACGGTTCCAGACCAGCAGTTCATGACCGCCTTTCAACAGATTGCCAGCCACGGCCTGACCCATATTGCCGAGGCCCAAAAAGCCGATTTTCATGGGGATGCGCTCCAGTAGAAGGTGGGGTGTGCGGCGCACACCCGTATCACCCACTTGAGACAGTTGTCTTGGCGAAAACGACGCTATGGGTGACAAACGGCTGCATTGGCCCAGCATTCCAACGCTTGGAGGTCACGCGCCGTTGGGTGGCCTGAAGATCGTCAGGGCTACAGGCGCCGCAAGTCAGTGCCAGGCCCTATCGATTCAGCGCGGGACGAACGTCGCTTTTCCGGGAGGCGCTAATCGTATTTTCCGGTCCTGTGGGTCAGGGCAAGAATGAAGTCCACCAAGTTGGAAAATCCCTTGTGTTCTTTACGCGCAGGGAGGTAGAGCAGGTGGACCTGCAGCGGCGTTGGGCGATGATCGCGTAGCACTTCCACCAAACGGCCGGTGGATAAATCATTGATCACTGATAGTTCGGGCTGCAGTATCAGACCTGCGCCGCCCACTGCGGCCTGACGCAGAGCATGACTGTCGTTGGAAGCAAAGCATCCATCTCCCGTCCAGCAGTAGCCGTCAGCGTTGTGTAACGGCCATTGAATACAGCCATAGACAGACAAGTGTCCAAGACACGAGTGGCGCTCCAGGTCGCGGGGGACCTGCGGCGTGCCCCGTTGCAACAAGTAGTCCGGCGCTCCGCAGATCACCATTTGGTAGGGCGGAAGCCGGCGTGCGACCAGCTCTGAATCGGCCAGCGTCCCTACCCGAACGACTAAGTCAAATTGGTCATCGATCAGGTTCACATAAGCGTTGCTCAGAATGAGTTCGATTTTCACGGCGGGATAGAGGCGTAGATAGCGGGTAACCAACGGAGCAATCCATGTGGCTCCCACGCTGTGTGGCGCGCTGATGCGGATCATGCCTCGCGGATTCGCGTGCATGGATTCAATGGTGTTTTCGGCCAGTTTAATCTGGTTGAGTACCCCGCGAGCTGTCTCGCAATACACCTTGCCCGCCTGGGTCAAGCGTTGGCTGCGAGTGCTTCGTTCCAGCAATCGCATGCCGAGTAACTCCTCCAACTGCCGTACGTGCTTTCCCACCATGACCGCAGACAGACCCAGACGGCGAGCGGCGGCACTGAAGTTGCCCGCGTCTACCACCTCAAGCAGCACCTGCATCGACTGCAATTTGTTCATATTCCTAACCACCCGTTACAGATGCTCGAACGCTACAGCGCTTTTTCCTTCTTAACCAGCGCTCTAATCTTCGGTGCGTCGCCATTGTTGCCGATGATGACCCAGGCACTTTAGCGGCCTGGAACCGAATGCTGCCTCATGGCTAGCCTTAGAAGTGTTGTGCGCAAAAAAAGGAATGGACCTGTGAAAATCGTTATTGCTGGAGTGACTGGTTGGGTCGGGCAAGCTATTTTTCGTGAAGCAATCAAAACGCCTGGCGTTGAGGTAGTGGCAGGTGTCTCTCGCAGCCGTGCCGGTGAAGACATGGGTACTGCTCTCGGTTTACCCCCCACCGGTATTGCCATCGTAGGTACGCTCGATGAAGCGTTGAACCTGCCATCGGATGTGGTCATCGACTACACGAATACCGAAGGTGTTCGTGCTCACGCGCCCGCTGTCATCAGAGCGGGGAGAGCGCTTGTGATCGGGACCAGTGGCCTCGACGAAATCGAGCTCCAGGCGTTGGATGCTTTGGCCCGGCAGCACGGTGTTGGTGTGGTCGCTGCGGGCAACTTTTCCATCAGCGGCACGCTGTTGAAACGCTTCGCGCTCGAAGCGGCGCGCTATCTGGCTGACGTAGAAGTTGTCGAGTACGCCAGCGCGCGTAAACAAGACGTCCCTACGGGCACCGGTCGGGAGCTCGCAGAAGCACTTTCCGCACTGCGCCAGGCGCCCACCACGATCCCGCTCGAAAAATTGAAAGGCTTGGTAGGGGGCAGGGGGGTGCCAATCGGTTCTGGCACTCATGCAGTCCAATTGCACAGCGTGTATCTGCCTTCCTATGTTCTCGCAGTCGAAAGCATCCACGCGACAGAAAGCGAGCGACTTGTCATCCGCCACGAGGCTGGCTCCAGTGCCCTGCCTTATGTCGCCGGCACTCTGCTTGCCGCGCGCGCTGCGCTGACTTTAAAAGGTTTGCTGAGGGGGCTGGAGTCGCTGATTTGATGGGCGACCACGAGCCAGCTGTCGCTTTGATTTGTCGCGATAACGTGATGAGCGATGCGCGGGACCGGCCGTTTCATAACGCCTGCCGCGCCTCGCCGCGTATCACCAGACCGATGCCGACCCCCGAGACCGCCATGCCCAGGGCCATCAGCCACGACAGCGGTTCGTCGAACATGGCCCAGGCCAGCAGCAGCGTCAGCGGCGGGCTGAGGTAAAGGACACTGGCAACCCGCGTTGGCGTGGCACGACGCAGGCACATCCAGTACAGCCCGTAACCGCCGACCGTCGACACCGACGTCCATAGCACACTCATCGCGAAGCCTGAATTGGGGACGGGGGCGAGACTTCCGTGCAGTCCCGCAACGAGGGCAAACACGAAGGTCGAGACGAAGCACTGCAGCCACAGGTTGGGCAGCAGGCCCAGCGCCTTCGGGTCCGGTGAATGTTTTTGCCACAGGGTGGCGACCGCCAGCGACAGCATGCCCAGCACCGGCAGGGCGTAGGCCCATGGGGGTGCGCTGCCCCAGGCCAGCGCGTCGTGGGTCGCCAGCATTACGCCCGCCAGGCCGATGAGCAAACCGATCCATACGCTGCGGGCCAACCGCTGGCGCAGCACCACGGCCGCGAGCACGGCCATGCCGATCGGCAGCAGGTCGGCGAACAGCGCTGCCAGCCCGGCGGGCACGCCAAGGGCAATCCCCTCGGTCACGCCGAACAGATAACCGGCCATGGCCAGCAGGCCGATGCCGGCGTTTTTCAACAGCACCGCCGGCGGCGTCTGGCGCAGTTGCCGGGCGACGAAGGGAAACAGAATCAGCGTGACCAGGAGGCAACGCCAGAACACCACCAGCGAAGCCGGCGCGAAATCGATGGAGAAGCGCGCGCCGATGAAGCCCGAGCTCCAGATGATCACCAGCCCGGCTTCGAGCAGCGGCAAGGGCATTGCCCGGCGTCGCGACGGAAGGGGAAGGCTCACGTTGGTCATGTCGTTTGAAGTGTTCATGGACCCAACGTACCCAACCGACGTAATCTAATAAATCAAAATAAACGACAGCAGTGCTTCGGGATCGGTAAACCATGAGCGCCATTTTGGATATCGAACAGGTCCGCACCTTTCACGCCGTGGCGCGCATTGGCAAGTTCAGCGCGGCGGCGGAACAGCTGCACAAAAGCCCGGCGGCGGTCAGCGTGCACGTGCAGCGGCTGGAAGCGGTGGCGGGCGGGCGACTGCTCAACCGCGACAATCAGTCGGTCTCGCTGACGCCGCTGGGGAAGCGGTTTCTGAGCTCCACCGCTGCGCTGCTGAGCACCCACGATCAAGCGCTGGCCGAGCTGCAGGGCACGCAGCTGGCGGGGCGCATCACCCTTGGCGTGCCGGATGAATACGCCACGCACCTGATTCGCGACGTGCTGCCGATTTTCACCGCCGCGTGGCCGAATATCGTTCTGGAGTTGAAGACCGCGCCCAGCTTCATCTTGCGCGAGCAGGTGCGGCGGGGGCGGCTGCAGGTGGCGGTCATCGCCCTGCCCGAAGGCCAGTTGGGTGCGGACGATCAACTGCTGATGCCGACGACCCCGGTGTGGGTCGGCGCCGCACATCACTCGGGGGATTTACCGGACCCATTGCCGCTGGCCGTGCACGCCGCGCAATGCTCGTACCGGCAAGCGATGATCGAGTCACTCAAGCGCAGCGGCCATCGCATGCGCATCGTGCTGGAGAGTTCGTCCAATCAGGCGGTCAAGGCCTGCGTCGAAGCAGGCTTGGGGATCAGCGTGATCGACCGCGCCCGGGTCACCGACGGCATGCGCATTCTGGACGGCCTGCCGCTGATCGCCGACCACGACATCATCGTCGTGCGCTCGTCTGCTTCCCACGGCGATGACGCGGTGGACCTGCTGCGGCGGGCGATCGGGCAGTATTTCCGCCTCTGACGGCGGCGAAGGTCAGTCCTCGGAGCCCTCGCAGAAACGCAGGCGGTTGCCGAACGGATCGGCGATTTCCATGACCTTGCCCCAGTCGAGGTCCTGAATGCCGGGGCGCGAATAGCCGTAGTTTTTCGCCAGCAGTTCGAGCTGCAATTCAGCGATGTCGCTGACCGGCACGAAGATCGTCGAGCCCGGCGTCGCGTCGCCATGGTGTTCGGTCAGGTGGATGACCAGATTGTCGCGGCGGGCCTGGGCATACAGCGGCAGATCTGGTTCAAAGCGGTGCTCCCAGTCCAGGCTGAAGCCGAGAAACTCGACATAGAACTCTTTCGCCTTGGCTTCGGAAAAAATACGAATCAGCGGTATCGCCGGGGACATCTGCACAGGGGTTCACTCCTTGATGGTCTGAGCGGGCGATTCTAGCCCAGAGTGCAATAATGGTTGGTGTTTACACGGCCCTCTTCCCGGCTAATGCCGGTCCTACTGACGGATTGCGTGTTCCCGTAGGACTGGCTTTAGCCGGGAAGGCGTCAGATGCCACGCTGCAAAATTGAGGGTGTTTACACTGGCCTCTTCACGGCTAAAGCCGGTCCCACTGACGGATTGCGTGTTCCCGTAGGACTGGCTTTAGCCGGGAAGGCGTCGGATGCCACGCTGGAAGATTGATGGTGTTCACACTGCCCTCTTCCCGGCTAAAGCCAGTCCTACTGACTGATCGCATGCACTTGTAGGACTGGCTTCAGCCGGGAAGGCGTCGGATGCCACGCTGCAAGATCGAGGGTGTTCACACTGGCCTCTTCCCGGCTGAAGCCGGTCACTGACGGGAAAGGCGCCAGGCAGAAACAAAAACGGCGCCGTGCTGAAGATCAGCAACGGCGCGCGTCGGAGAAGCGAGGGTTGAAGCGAATTAGCTGCGCAGGTCTTTCTTGATTTCGTCTTCGTCTTTGTGAGGCGCCGCTGTCGGCAGCTCGGGAGGATAGAACTCACCTTTGAGATTCAGTGCGGCAATGCGCGTCTTGAGCTTTTCGATGACCAGGTCGATGTCCTGTTGATCATCAAGGTCGTCCACCCGCAGCCACAGGTGCGGAAGGTTTTCAAAGTACACGCCGTCGATTTCCACATCGGAGGTCATCTCGCGATCCTGGCGCCACAGGCACTTGCGGTGGACCGTCGCCGGGTCTTGTGGCCAGGTTTCTGACGTGGTCAGCCAGACCTCGTGGTAATCCTGCAGATCGATTTCTTCAACTTTGTCCAGTGGGATAAACGTATTCACATATCACCTGTCAGCCAAGGGGACCGGGCGAGGTCGTTGCGCTGCAGACTGCCCCAGGTCCCATACCGTTTCAAAAAGCGCATACCACTATGGCCGCCGTTTGGCGGACGAGTTCAACGCCGCGCGCTATTGCCGCACGGCCAAGCCACGTCAACGCAGCGATATCAATGCAGCGCCGGTTCGCGACTGAACGCGTCAACCGCGCGCACCAGCCCTTTGGCGGCCAGCGCCACCAGTTCTCCACCCTTTTCCGGCGTGGCTAGCGCAGGGTCAGAGCCCATACGCCCGTCGGGGAAGCGCGCGCGAAAATCCTTCGCTTCGCGGATCGGACCGGTCGGGGCAATCTGCGGCGAGTAGTCCGCTGATTTGATCGACTCCGGGTAGGCCCACTGGGTCACCGCGATCTCGGACGGCGTCGCGTGGGAGCCGTGGCCCACCGGGAACTGCCGATGGGCGAGTTCACCAACGCCTTCCAGGTCCCACCAGTTGGTCAGCTTGAGCGCAAAGCCGGCAGACCGTCCGGCGAAACTGGCCTCGGCATACAGCTCGGAAAACGCTGCCTCGATCGACGCGACGTTGCCGCCGTGCCCATTGAGGAAGAGGATTTTTTCGAAGCCATGACCCGCCAGCGAGCGCGCCCAGTCACCAATGGCGGCGATGAACGTCGAGGGGCGCAGCGAGATCGTCCCGGGAAAGCCCAGATGGTGCTGCGCCATACCAATATTGAAGGTCGGCGCGATCAGGATATCGGCGCTCTTCTGCGCTTCGTGGGCGATGATCTGCGGGCACATCCAGTCAGTGCCGAGCAGGCCGGTGGGGCCATGTTGTTCGTTCGAGCCGATGGGCACGACGATCGTGCGGCTGCGTTTGAGAAACTGCTCGATCTCGATCCACGTGGACTGGTGCAGAAGCATGTCAGGTGCTCTCCTCAGGGAAGGGGGCTTCAGAAAACCGGGTGATGGCGAAAAATCAATGTGCAGCGCAGCGCCGCCGGGTGGCCGCGCCGAAATCGGCAATCGGCGCTCAGGCGGGCGGCTCAGAAGGAAAACGCGCGATGAAACAGGTGCCCAGTTCCGCCGATGAGCTCACCGTCAGGATCCCGTCATGGGCAGTGGCGATCTGTGAGGCGATGTACAGCCCTAGTCCCAGGCCTTCCCCGCGACCACCGGCTTCGGATCGGGTGAAGGGCTCGAACAGCAGCGGCATCAACCGTGGCGAAATGGGCGCGCCATAATTCATGACGGAAATGATGACTTGATCGCATTCCTGCCAGACGTGCAGATGGATCGGCGTCGTGGGCGACCCGTGGGTGACGGCGTTGCCCAGCAGGTTGGACAGCAACTGACTGATGCGCAGCGGGTCGCAGTAGACGGTGCCGCTGAGGTCGATGGCCTCGATGAAGCTCGCCTGCGGGTGCGACGCGCGGATCTCGTCCACCGTCGCTGTCAACACCTCGGGAAGTTCGTCGGTGATGTGGCGTTTCACCGGAATCCCGCCGCCCATTCGGCCCCGGGCAAAATCCAGCACGTTCTCGATCAGTACGCCCATGCGGATCGAGCTCTGCCGGATGGCCGCCACCAGCCCCAGCGAGCGCTTGTCTTCGGTTTTGGTCGCCAACAGGTCGGCGCTCATGCGGATCGCACTCAACGGCGTACGCAGGTCGTGGCCCAGCACCGCCATGAACTGTTCGCGCAGCCGGCCGTGTTCGTTGGCGTCGGTCAGCTCGGCGCGGGCGGTCTCCAGGTGACCCTGGGTGTCCAGGCTCATGGCGATCAACTGCGCGAACAGGGTCAGCGTCTTGACGATGGCAGGATCGCCCAGATTGGCCGGCACTGAATCGATCGCGCACAGCGTGCCGAAGAAGCGGCCGTCGGCCAGAACGATGGGGATCGATATGTAGCTTTCCAGCCCGTAGATGTTGGGCGTGTGATGGGTGGCGAACTGCGGGTCGGCGCTGGCGTGGCCGAAGACCACGGGTTTCTGATGCTGCCTGATCTCATGGCAGATGGTCGATTCCAGCACCAACTCGCCGCCCGGCTTGAGGCCGAAATTGATCGAGTCATCGACGGCGCAGGCCACCCAGTTGCTTTCCGTGACCCTGGCGATCGCCGCGAAGCGCATGCCGGTGATGTGCTTGACCATGCTCAGAATGACGGGCACGGCAGGGATCGCACTGATCGCCTCAACATCCAAAGCAAACTCTGGGCGGTTCATCGGATCTGGCTCTGGGGTGGTGGGAGGGCAGCGTAGCTAAAATCGGCCGATATGGCTAACCCCTCGGCCCCGTACGCGACGTGTCGGCGCAGATTATTGAACCCTGAGCCTCGCGCAGTGGTCGTTTTATTGGTGCCCCAAGGGCAAATGTGATTTGCGTCCCATGAGCTGTTTGCTGTCGGTCGACGTGGCGATACTTGTCAGCCTTATGTCTCTTGAAGCGTTTGCTTCTCCCAGCTTCTAATTCTCAAAACAATGGGCCCATGGATGGCCGCCGCGAGGTTGAACGATGATTGCGATGCACCGATTTGCACTGCTGATGACCACTGCTGCGATGCTCAGTGCCTGCGGCGAGACCGCCAAGCTGCCGTTCCAGGCGGGTGTAGGCGCGCAGCCGCAACTGCCCGAGCCGAACAGCACGTTGATTCCGACGGTCAAGGTGTCCAAGGCCATCGGCTGGAAGGGCACCGACACGCCCAAGGCCGCCGAGGGCTTCAAGGTCAGCGCGCTGGCCGAGAACCTCGATCACCCGCGCTGGCTGTACAGCCTGCCCAACGGCGACATCCTGGTGGCCGAGAGCAACAAGCCGCCCAAGCCTGAAGGTGCGACGGACGGCGGGCCGGGCGTGATGGCCTGGATCAAGCGCACCGCCACCGGGATCGTCATGAGCCGGGTGGGCGCCGAAGCCGAGAGCGCCAACCGCATCAGCATCCTGCGCGATGCCGACGGCGATGGCCGCGCGGAAATGAAGAAGGTGTTCATCAGCGGCCTGACTTCGCCGTTCGGCATGGTGCTGGTGGGCAACGAGTTGTTCATCGCCAATGCCGACGCGGTGGTCAAGGTCCCGTACAACGACGGCCAGACCGAAAGCACCGCCAAGCCGGTGAAAGTCACCGACCTGCCGGCGGGCATCAATCACCACTGGACCAAGAACATCATCGCCAACCGCGAAGGCACCAAGCTGTACGTCACCGTTGGCTCGAACAGCAACGTGGGCGAGAACGGTCTGGAAGCCGAAGAAGGTCGCGCGGCGGTCTGGGAAGTTGACGTCAAGACCGGGCAGAAACGCCTGTTCGCCAGCGGCCTGCGCAACCCCAACGGGCTGGCCTGGAAGCCGGGCAGCAACGAGCTGTGGACGGTGGTCAACGAGCGTGACGAAATCGGCAGCGACCTGGTGCCGGATTACCTGACCTCGGTCAAGGACGGCGCGTTCTACGGCTGGCCCTGGAGCTACTACGGCCAACACGTCGACAGCCGCTTGCAGCCGCCGCGCCCGGACATGGTCGCCAAGGCCATCGCCCCGGATTACGCCCTCGGCACCCACGTCGCGCCGCTGGGCCTGACCTGGTCCGACCCGCGCGGCATGCCGGCCAAATTTGCCGACGGCGTGTTTGTCGGCGAGCACGGTTCGTGGAACCGCAATCCCCAGGCCGGCTACAAAGTCGTCTTCGTCGGCTTCAAGGATGGCCGCCCAACCGGCCTGCCGGTGGACGTCCTGACCGGCTTCCTCAACGCCGACGGCGACGCGCAGGGCCGTCCGGTCGGCGTGATCCTCGACAAACAGGGCGCGTTGCTGGTCGCAGACGATGTAGGCAACAAGGTCTGGCGCGTCAGTCAGGCCAAGTGATGGCGCAGCGATGAAATGAAAAATGCCGGTGATGATTACCGGCATTTTTTGTTCGAGGGCATCTTTCTACCTTTCGCCCAAGGGGAGCAAATAAGGTTGAACGTCACCCACGACCTGGCGTCGTATTTTCTATAGGGCGGCGCCTCTATGGGACGCTCAGGCTTTGTTGAAGCATCGGTAAAGGTGTTTCTCACTCCGCCTACCATTCCTGAAATCGATAGTGACCATCACGGTAGGCGAGTTCTCTTTTTCTCGGAAGAGAGGAGGATGGCCCCATACCGAACTTGCTTGAGAAGGACGCCACGCGATGAAAATTTCAACCCTGCTGACCCTCGTCGCCGTGCTGTCCAGCGGTTTCGTCGCTACGGGTTCTGCTGCAGCGGCAGGCTCTCTTTCCGCGGCAGACGCCGAGGCGTGCCATTTGCTGCCGGTGGTTGAAAGCCGTGTGGCGTTGCAGTCTTCTCAAAGCGTTGGTGTGCTCTACAGCGAAAACACCGTCAGCACCCTCGAATACCTTGAGCGTTATCACGCGGTGGCGCTGAAAGGCGTCAAGAATGGCGGGCTGGATTCGCGTATTCGTGAGGCGTTCGTGAGCAGCTCCGATCCGAAACTGGCGATGGACTGGCTGAGAGGTTCTTTGGAGAAACAGTTCGCATCGGTGACCGTGTATGACAATCTCGACGCGCTGATGCAGGCGCGGCCGGACGTGGTGGTCATGCTCGACACCTACAGCCGCCTGGTGTCCCAGCGTAACTCTCAAGTGGAAGCGCGCTTCATCGCGAAGTTCTACGACTCGAACCTGCAATACATCGGCAAGGCTGAAGGCCTCGGCGCCAAAGAGCTGACCTCGGTGTGGGTCCACGATAAGGCCGCTCCGGAGATCGCCGCGCAGATCAACCAGCAGCGCGATCTGCAGATCAACGCTTTGAAGCAGTTCGACGCCTCGCTCAAAGCGCTGGTGACCACCGGTAATTCGGCGGAAGTGGCGAGTAATTGATCGCTGCCTACAAGGTGAACGCGGCTCGATAGTGGGACCGGCTTTAGCCGGGAAGAGGCCGGTGTAATCGCCCTCGATTTTGCAGCGTGACGCCCGACGCCTTCCCGGCTGAAGCCGGTCCCACAAGGTAAAGGCAGTTCCCAAGGTGAATCCGGCCCGAGCCTTTCCCCTGATGCAAAAAAAACCGCTGCGCCCCCTCATCAAGGCGTCAGCGGTTTTTTTTGTGGGAGCGGTTACTTGCTGTCAGGCAACGCGTAGGCAATCACGTAATCACCGCGATCCGCCGACTGACGGGCGCCGCCGGCGGTGATGACGATGTACTGCTTGCCGGTCTTCGGTGACACATACGTCATCGGGCCGCCCTGACTGCCAACGGGCAAGCGGGCTTTCCAGGCTTCTTCGCCGTTGGCGCTGTTGAACGCGCGCAGGTAGTAATCCTGGGTGCCGGCGATGAACACCAACCCGCCCTGGGTCGACAGCGTGCCCCCCAGCGTCGGCATGCCGATCGGCAGCGGCAGGTGCATTTTGATGCCCATCGGGCCAGTGTCCTGAACGGTGCCCACCGGCACTTGCCAGGCAATCTTTTGAGTCTTCATGTCGATGGCGGTCAGCGTGCCAAACGGCGGCGCCTGGCACGGGATGCCGGCCACGGACAGAAAGCGGTTTTTGTTTACGGCGTACGGGGTGCCTTTCAGCGGCACGGCGCCCATGCCGGTGTTCAGCGCTTCACCGCCGGAGGCTGCGATGGCTTCCTTCAACTGCGGCACCATCTGAATCCACAGGCCCAGGCGCATGTCGTTGACGAAGATGAAGCCGTGCACCGGGTCGGTCGACAGGCTGCCCCAGTTCATCCCGCCCAGGGAGCCCGGAAAGCTCAGGGAAATGTCGGTGCCCGGCGCCGTGAACAGGCCCTCGTAGCGCATCTTCTTGAACGAAATCCGGCACAGCAACTGGTCGAACGGTGTGGCGCCCCACATGTCCGATTCGGTCAGGGTCTGCGCGCCGATTTGCGGCATGCCCACGGATTTTGGCTGGGTCGGCGAGTAGGGTTCGTTGGGGATGTTCGACGCCTTGACCGGGACTTCCTTGACCTCGGTCAGCGGCTGGCCCGTGTGACGATCGAGGACGAAAATCTGCCCGGCCTTGGTGCCGATGACCAGCGCCGGCACCTTGCTGCCGTCAGGCTTGGCGAAGTCGATCAGGCTCGGCTGCATCGGCAGGTCGAAATCCCAGAGGTCGTTGTGGACCGTCTGATACACCCACTTCTGCACGCCGGTGGTGGCGTTCAATGCCAGCACCGAGGCGCCGTAGGTGTGGTCGAGCTCGGTGCGCTTGACGCCATAGATGTCGGTGGACGAACTGCCCATCGGCAGGAACAGCGTGTTCATGGCCGGGTCGTAGGACATCGGTGCCCAACTGTTCGGCGTACTGCGCACATAGGTTTTGTCGGCGGCAGGGGCCTGCTTGTCTTCGGGATTGCCCGGATCGAACGCCCAGCGCATCTGCCCGCTGACCACGTCAAAGCCCCGGATCACGCCGCCCGGCATGTCGGCCTGTACGTTGTCGGCCACGCGTCCGCCGACGACCACGGTGGTCCCGGCCATCAGCGGCGCCGATGACAGTTGATAGTAGGAATCGGGCACGTTGCCCAGACCGGCCTTGAGGTCGACCTGGCCGTTGTTGCCGAAGCCCTGGCAGAACTCGCCGGTGTCGGCGTCCACGGCAATCAGGCGCGCGTCGATGGTGTTTGTCAGCAAACGACGCTGGCAGTTGGCGTCGGCAGGCACTGCGACCGGCGCGGCGGGGGTGCTGCCATCGGTGGGTGGCGCAACGGCGGCGCTGGCATCGAAATAGGCCAGCCCGCGGCAGCGTTGCCACACGGCGGACTTGGCGTTGATTTCGTTTTTCCACAGCTGCTTGCCGGTGTCGGCGTCCAGCGCGATGAGGTTGTTGTGGGGCGTGCAGATGAACACCTTGTCGCCGATCTGCAACGGGGTCATCTGGTCTTCGGCGCCATTGCCGTCGCTGATGGCGACGTCGCCGGTGTGGTAGGTCCAGGCCGGCACCAGCTTGCTGACGTTGTCGCGGTTGATCTGGTCCAGCGCCGCAAAACGGCTGCCGCCTTCGTCATTGCCATAATGCGCCCAGTCTTTCTGCGCGTGGGCCGGATCGACTTTGGTCAGCGCCGGACCATCCCCCGTGGGCGACACCGAGGCATGGGGCTGAAACATCCCCCAGAACCCGGCGACCAGCGCCACCGCCAGCACACCACCAACGAGGTAACCGCCGCGACCGGCCGCGAGGCCATTGGCCTTGCGCAGGGAAGGGTAGATCAGTGCGACCAGCAGGCTCAGGACGCCCAGCGCAAACAGGCGGGAAACCAGCGGCCAGAACACCAGCCCGGCGTCCACCAGCGCCCAGATCAGCGTCAGCAGCATCACCGCCGTAAACAGCCACGCGCCTGACAGGCGACGCCGGAACAGCAGGACGGCCGAGATAATCAGGCCCAGACCGGCCAGCAGGAAATACGCACTGCCGCCTAGCGTGACGAGATAGCCGCCGCCCGCTGCGAAGAGTAATCCGAAAACCAGCACGCCCAGCGCGACGACCCGAATGGGCCAGCGGCTGACGGCTGCAGAAGGTTGTGAGTGATTCATGAGGCATTCCTGCTGACGCGAAGAAGGGTCGTGGATGACCGATCAAGTGAGGTGAGGACAAGGGTTTAGAGCGTGATGGCTGCCAGATGGGGTTCTTCCGGCATTATCCGTCGCGTAATTAACCGGTTAGTTAATTCCGGCGACGATAGCAAAAAAACGCCATGCCTGCGTCAATTTGTCTCTGCTTGGGTGAGTCGGGGCGGGCGTTCTTCGGGGCTGGACGTGTCAACGCTACTGATCCATGAACTCACGTAAGCGGTGTTGCAGGCGGTCAACCGCGTTGCCCATCGCAAGAAACGCCTCGACCGTCATCACCTGCCAGCGCTGGCCCTCGTCGCCGAACACCACCTGATCGAACTGGCCGTCAGCCACTTCAGCGACGAAAAACCAGGTGTCGAGCCCATTGATGCCCTGACCCGGGTAGACCCGTTTGTGGATGAAGGAAGCGGGGTCGAGGACGATGCCGAATTCTTCCCTCGTCTCCCGCACGGCGCACTCTTCCGGGGTCTCGTCGCCTTCGCGGCCGCCGCCGGGCAGGTCCCACAGATTCGGCCACGGGATCTCCGGCTTGTCATCGCGTTGGTACGTCAGCAGCGAACCGTTGCACAGAATCGCGACTTTCGCACCGGAGAAGGGAGGGTGGGAGGACATGATTGCGCCTTCATGGAGTCAGTGCGGATAACCTAGCACTTCCTGGCTGAGGCATCTTCTTGCAGCCAGTAGCACTGACACACCGCAGTCATTCAGTAGGACCGCTTCAGCCGGGAAGGCATCAGTCGTCACACTGCAAACGTGATGGTGTTCATGCCGGCCTCTTCCCGGCTAAAGCCAGTCCCACTAAAAGCATCGCCTGTTTGCAGTGGGACTTACATTCATTCGCCCTACCCACCCCGGGAGACACCATGGATCACCAGACACTCAAAGACGCCTACACCGGCTACATCGCCTGCCTCAATCGTCAGGACTGGGCTGCCTTGGGAGACTTCGTCGGCGAGGAGGTGCATTACAACGGCGAGCGCGTCGGCCTGGCCGGCTATCGGCAAATGCTGGAGCGGGATTTCCGCGCCATTCCTGACCTGCGTTTCGTCATCGATCTGCTGATCGCCGAGCCACCGCACATTGCCGCGCGGCTGACGTTCGATTGCACGCCGGTGGGCGAGCTGTTCGAGGTGGCGGTGAACGGGAGGAGGGTGCAGTTTACGGAGAACGTGTTCTACACGTTTGAGGCGGGGCGTATCGTCAACGTCGAGTCGGTGATCGACAAGGCAGCGGTGGCGGCGCAGGTGCCGAAGCCCTGAACCGCCGAATGGCCTGGCAGCGCGGCTGACTCAGAGGAGAATCAGCGGCGCCACCCCTCCATCAATGCAACGCGCTGGCGCGGTTTTTGGCGACGTCTTCGGCTTTGACCTCGCCGTCGCTCTGACCGAACCGACGCAGCACGAAGGTGCTTACGGCCGCCAGTTCAGCGTCGCTGTAACTGCGGGCGAAGTCAGGCATGCGCTGGTCGACCCGAGCAGCGGTTGGCGTGTGACCTTCCAGCAGCGTCGCCATCAGGTTACGGCCTTTGGGGTCGTTGACGGTTTTCAAACCGGCCAACCCACCCGCCGGTGATTGCCGCCCGCTGCCGTCGATCTGGTGACAGGCCACGCAGGTGTCGTTGAACAGCTTCTGGCCGAGCCCCTTTTGCAGCGCGGCGTCGTTCACCGCCATGGTTGGGCGGGGGATGCCTTCGCTTCTCGCCGGCGTGCTCTTGAGGTACACCGCGATGGCTTTCAGGTCCGCTGGATCAAGGTAGCGCAGGCTGTGCTCGACCGCGTCACCCATTGGCCCGCCCGCGCCGCCGAAACCGGCCGCGTAGCCCTTCGACAGGTAGCTGACGATGGCGTCTTCCGGCCAGGCGCCGATGCCGTATTTGGCGTCGGAACTGATGTTGTAGGCCATCCAGTTGCCCAGTTCCGCACCCGCCAGAGAGTTGCCGGTGCTCATCGCCTGGAAGATGTTGCGTGGGGTGTGGCATTCGCCGCAGTGGCCCGGGCCCTGCACCAGATACGCGCCGCGGTTCCATTCAGCCGATTGCTTGCTGTCCGGGACGAAGCGTTCGTTGCCGGCGAAAATCGCGTTCCAGAACATCATTCCCCAGCGCTGATTGAACGGGAACGAAATCTTGTTCTCAGGCGGCATTTGCTTCACCGGTTCGAGGCTGAACAGGTAGCCCTTGATCGCCAGGATGTCTTCCCGGGACATCAGCGTGTAGGAGGTGTAAGGGAAGGCCGGGTAGTAATGCTTGCCGTCCTTGCCCACGCCTTTTTGCAGGGCGTCGACGAATTCGTCGTCGGTCCAGTTGCCGATCCCGGTTTCTTTGTCCGGGGTGATGTTGGGGGAATACAGGCTGCCGAACGGCAATTTGAATTCCAGCCCGCCGGCGTACGGCTTGCCGCCCGGCACGACGTGGCAGGCCACGCAATCAGCGGCGCGGGTCAGGTATTCGCCCTTGCTCATCGCTGGGGTGTCGCTCGCGTAAACGGTGCTGGCCAGCAAACCGGCCACAAGTCCGAGCGCAGTGTTGAAAACGTTCATGACGCGCTCCTCAAACAGTGAAATAGCCAAAGCGGCTCAACGGCAAACGACGCTCACGCACACCGGTCGCGGCGTACACCGCATTGACCAGCGCGGCCGCAGCGGGCACGGCACCGGTTTCACCGACACCGCCAGGGGGCTCGACGCTGTCGACGATGTGCACCTCCACCGGCGGCGCGTCGCTCATGCGGATCTGCCGGTACTCGTGGAAGTTGGTCTGCTGCACTTGGCCTTTCTCGACAAGGATTTCGTTGAACAGCGCGGCCGACAGACCGAACAGCGTGCCGCCTTCCATCTGCGACGCTACAGAGGTCGGGTTGGTTGCGAAGCCGCAGTCGATGACCGTCACCAGCCGCTTGATGCGCAGGCCTTTGTCGCCTTGCTTCTCCAGCTCGACGATGGTCGCAACAAAGCTGCCGAACACCGCCGTCACCGCCACGCCACGGCCGGAACCGGCAGGCAGCGGCTTGTCCCACTCCACCAGTTGCGCCGCTTTGGTCAGCACTGCCTGGGCGCGGGGTTGCGACTGCATCAGCGCCAGGCGGTATTTCACCGGATCGACCTTGGCGTTGTGCGCCAACTCGTCGATGAAGCACTCGATGGCGTAGGTGCTGCGCAGCGGTCCGACGCCACGCCACCACGAGACCGGAATCACTTCCGGGTCGTGACGGATGTAGCGCACCTGCAGGTTGGGCAGGGTGTAGATCGGGTCCTTTGCCACTTCGACGGCATCGCCATCGACGCCGTCAGCCGGCAATGCGCCGATATAGGCCGCGACCACCGAGGCACCGGCGATGCGATGCTCCCAGCCCACCGGACGCAGGTCTTTGTCCAGCGCTGCATTGAGGCGGTCGACGTAATGCGGACGATAGCGGTCGTGGGTCATGTCCTCTTCTCGGCTCCAGATCAGCTTGATCGGGTAGCTCAACTGGCGCGCGATGTCCACGGCCTGGAAGATGAAGTCGGACTCCAGACGACGACCAAAACCGCCGCCGATCAACTGGTTGTGGATCACCACCTTTTCCACCGGCATGCCGCAGACTTTGGCGGCGCCCGCCTGGGCCATCCCCGGCGCCTGACAGCCGACCCACAACTCGCACGCGTCGGCGCGCACATGGGCGACGCAGGTCATCGGCTCCAGTGGGGAGTGAGACAGGAAGGGTTGTTCGTAGATCGCTTCGAAGCGGCTCGAGGCGTTTTTCAACGCCCCGGCGATGTCACCGGACTGGTGCGCGAACACACCGTCGCCAGCGCTCGCCTCGAACAGCGATTGGTCCAGCTGGGCCGAATCAAGACCGGCATGGGGGCCGAGGTCCCAGTCGATGTCCAGCGCCTTGAGCGCTTGCTGGCAGGACCAGAAGTTGCTCGCCGTCACCGCCACCGCGTTGTCCAGACGGACGATATCGCGCACGCCGGGGACCTTGCGCGCAGCGTCTTCATTCTTCACGCCGCGCAGCTTGCCGCCATGAACCGGGCAGGTGAGGGTGGACGCAATCAGCATCCCCGGCACTTGCAGGTCGATAGTGAATTTCGCCGTGCCGTTGACCTTATTCGGGGTGTCCAGTCGCTGAACCGGCTTGCCCAGCAGCTTGAATTCGCTGACGGCTTTGAGGGGGATCTCGGTCGGCAGCGGTAACTTAGCGGCAGCGTCGACCAGCTCGCCGTAACCGGCACTTTGGCCGTTCGGGCCGATGACCCGGCCGTTCTCGGCATGGCACTGGCTCGGCGCGACTTTCCAGCGCATGGCCGCGGCCTGGATCAGCACAATGCGCGCACCGGCGCCGGCCTTGCGCAGGGGCTCCCAGCTGTAGCGGGTGGAGGTCGAACCGCCGGTGGCCTGAAAGCTCAGCAGCGCGTCGGTGTACAGCGCTGCATTGGGCGGCGCCTCGGTGATGGTGATCTGGCTCAATGGCACTTCGAGCTCTTCGGCGACCATCATGGCAATGCCGGTCTGCACGCCCTGGCCCATTTCGATCTTCGGTGAAATCAGCGTGACGGCGCCGCTGTGGTCGATGCGCACGAAGGCGCCATAGCCTTGCTCGGCGTTGTCGCCCAGGCTGGCCCCCTTGACCAGATCAGCGGCGAAGCTGCGGGTGACTGACGCCGGCAGATAGGTGCCGATGACCAGCCCGCCCAGCAGCGCACTGCCTTTGAGCAGCCCGCGACGCGAGAGCATCGCGGCAGATGATTGTGATTCGGACATGATGACTTCCTTCAGGCCTGGCTGACGCTTTTGATGGCGGCGCGAATGCGGGTGTAGGTGGCGCAGCGGCAGAGGTTGCCCGACATGGCGTTGACGATCTGCTCGTCGTTGGCTTTGGGGTGTTCCTGCAGCAGCGCGACGGCGGACATGATCTGCCCCGACTGGCAGTAGCCGCATTGCACGACTTCATGGTCCAGCCAGGCTTTCTGTACCGCCTGACCTACGGCCTGCTCGCCCACCGCTTCGATGGTGGTGACCTTGCGGCCGGCGACGGCGCTCACCGGCAGTACGCATGAGCGCACGGCCTGGCCGTCCAGGTGCACGGTGCACACGCCGCATTGGGCAATGCCGCAACCGTATTTGGTGCCGGTCAGGCCCATCACGTCGCGCAGGACCCACAACAATGGCATGTCGTCGGCGACATCCAGGTCGTGCTCCTGGCCGTTAATCATCAATTTCTGCATCACAACCTCAGACGGTCATCACGGTTGACGCACTGCGCCACGAGCAGGCTCGTGAGGCGGCATCAAGGCTTCGGTTTGTTTTAAAAAAATAGCGCCGTGCCAGTGGCCAGCGCTTTATATAGGTCTGCTCGGACATTTTGGTTCGGGACGAGTCAGCGGGATGAATGGTAGTACGTTCATCATTGGAAATGTTTGATTGCGCTGAAAATATTTCCCGACAGGCAGTTTAATCACCCGCGACAACATGACGCGCACCGCCGTAGAGCAGTCCCTGCATCTGTCGCACTTAACGGGGGGGCTGCGCCAGTCTCACTCGATGTGTTGAAAGTTGTGAGTTAACAGAATACGCAAGGGTCTATTACGGAAATTGATCTAATTAACTCAAGCATCGATGACGGTGATGGGCCTTATCGATTTTAAGTATTTATCATCGGCGCCGATCACGAACAGAATGGCCCCAGAAGCAAACGACAAGCGCTTTGCTCCCTTACTACTTAATGAACTTCTGGAGAACGACCATGAAAGTATTAGCCTTCGCTGCTCTGTCCCTCGTCAGTGTATTTGCCGCTGCCGGCGAACTCCCGGCCACCGGCCAACAGCACTCGGTCCAGGTTGAACAATACAACCGCCACAAAGGTATCGACGTCGCGAAAGTGATCAGCATTAAAAACGCCCAGGACCCACAGAAAGTTGATGGTCCGGTGCAATCCACCATGGTTTATGTTGACCACGCCGGCGTGACCCACAGCCTTGACTACACCATCATGGGTTACGGTCGTCAAAATGGTTGATCGCCAGTGCCCTGGCGGCTTCAACTACAAACGCTATAAAAGAAACGCTGCATTGAATGCAGCGTTTTTTTTGCCTGATTATCTAGCTGCAACATCCTGCGGGCTAGTTCGACCGTGAACTTGCAGTTATTTATTTAAAATATCTGGTCAGTTCTGTGCACGGACAAGCATCACGCCATCCGCTGGATGAAGTCCAGGAAGGCTCTCAACGGTGATGGCACATAGCGCCGCCCCGGGTAATACAGAAACGGCCCGCTGAAGCTTGGCCACCAGGGTTCGAGCACCGGTTCCAGCGCGCCGCTGTCCAGATGGGGGCGCAACCAGTCTTCGAACAGCGAGACGATGCCCAGGCCGTCGATGGCGGTTTGCACGGCAAGGTCGACGGCGCCGCCGATCCGCACGGTCAACGGGCCGGTAGGGTCGACACGCACATTTTCGCCGTCCCGCTCGTATTCCCATAAAGGTATTGAACCGCTCGGAAATTTGCCCCGCAGGCAGCTGTGGTTGAGCAGATCCCTTGGATGTTCAGGGCGGCCCCGGGCATCGAGGTACGCCGGCGATGCGGCGGTCGCGAAACGCTGAACACGCGGGCCGATGGGCACGGCGATCATGTCCTGTTCAAGGCGATCGTCGTAGCGAATGCCCGCGTCACAGCCGGCGGCAATCATGTCGACGAAGCTTTCTTCAGTGACCACTTCCATCCGGATGTCCGGGTGCGCCTGCAGGAACGGGGTGATGATCTGCGGCAATATCAGGCGGGCGGCGCTGACGGGCACGTTGAGCCTGAGTGTGCCGGAAGGGCGGTCGCGGAAATCATTGACTACGTCCAGTGCCGATTCGACTTCGCCGAGTGCGGGGACAATCCGTTCCATCAGCCGCGCGCCGGCTTCGGTCGGGACGACGCTGCGGGTGGTGCGGTTGAGCAGGCGCACGCCCAGGCGAGACTCCATGCGTCGAACAGCATCGCTGAGGCTGGACGCCGACTTGCCACTCAGCCGTGCGCCTTCACGAAAACCGCCTGCGTTGACCACGGCCACGAAGGCCAGCAAATCCTGAATGTCTGTCGCCATTGTCCGCTCACTCGTACAGCCCGTGCCGATTGCACCTGATTATCAGCGCAGCGGTCAACGCCTATAGTCAGCCCACCACTTGAGCCATCCCACATTCTTGATCACGAGGCGTCACCCATGAGCCAGGCCAGCAAGGCAGGACACTTTTCATTCGGCGGTCGCACCGTCAACCGCATGGGTTACGGCGCCATGCAGCTGGCAGGGCCCGGCGTTTACGGACCGCCGAAAGATCACGCGGCTGCCATCGCCGTTCTGCGTGAAGCGGCTGATTCCGGCGTCAACCATATCGACACGGCCGACTTCTATGGTCCCCATGTCACCAACCGCCTGATCCGCGAGGCCCTGCATCCTTATGCCGACGAGCTGCTGATCGTCACCAAGGTTGGCGCCTCCCGAGGCACCGACGCTTCATGGAATCCCGCCAACAGCCCGGCGGAACTGGTGAGCGCGGTGCACGACAACCTGCGCAATCTCGGCGTGGAAGCGCTGCACGTGGTGAACTTCAGGGCGTGGGGCACCGGGCATTCGCCGGATGAAGCGTCGATAGCCGAGCAGTTCAGTGCGCTGGCTGAATTGCAGCGTCAGGGGCTGATTCAGCATCTGGGCCTGAGCAACGTCAGTGCGAAACAGGTTGCCGAGGCGCAGGGCATTGCCCAGGTGGTTTGCGTGCAGAACCATTACAACCTGGCCCACCGAGATGACGAGCAGCTGATCGCAGAACTCGGCAAGCAGGGCATCGCCTACGTGCCGTTCTTCCCGCTGGGCGGTTTCACGCCGTTGCAGTCCCAGACCCTGTCGGACGTCGCCACACGCCTCGACACCTCGCCAATGTGCGTGGCACTGGCATGGCTGCTGCAACGTGCGCCTAATCTGCTGCTGATTCCGGGCACCTCCTCGGTGGCGCATCTGCACGAAAACCTGACGGCCGCCGAGCTGGTGATCCCCCAGGACATGCTCGCCGAACTCGACGGGCAGGGCGCCTGAAGCTGTCTCGGCTTGCGCCGGCCCTACGTCTGGCGCATGGGGTGCCACTGGAGGAATGCATGCTTTCAGTGGGACTGGCTTTAGCCGGGAAGAGGCCGGTGTGAGCACCATCAATTTGCGGTATGACCCTCGACGTCTTCCCGGCTGAAGCCGGTCCCACATTTAGAACACGCGGTGCAGCTGGATGGATGCGGTGTTCTCGTGGGACCGGCTTTAGCCGGGAAGAGGCCGGTGTGAACACCAACAATTTTGCGGTGTGACGACCGACGCCTTCCCGGCTGAAGCCGGTCCTACATTTAGACCACGCGGTGCAACTGGATGGATGCGGTGTTCTCGTGGGACTGGCTTTAGCTGGGAAGAGGCCGGTGTGAGCACCAACAATTTTGCGGTGTGACGACCGACGCTTTCCCGGCTGAAGCCGGTCCTACAGGGATCCGTGTTGTGTCAGTGAGAGTGGAGAAATCCTCACTGACCGCCGGGAATTGCCTCAATCCAGATCCGACGCATCATGCCGTTCCGGCACTTGAGTGGCTTCATCGCCCCAGATCCGGTTGACGCGCATGCCGCGGATCACTGCCGGCCGTTGCGCAATGGTTTCGGCCCAGCGCTGCACGTGGGTGTATTCGTGGGCGGCGAGGAATTCAGCGGCGCCGTATACGGTGTTGCGCACCACTTGCCCGTACCACGACCACACGGCGATGTCGGCGATGGTGTAGCTGTCGCCGGCCAGATAAGCGCTTTCGCTGAGGCGCCGATTCAACACGTCCAACTGACGCTTGGCTTCCATGGTGAAGCGGTCGATCGCGTACTCAAACTTCTCCGGCGCGTACACATAAAAGTGCCCGAAGCCCCCACCCAGATACGGCGCAGCGCCCATCTGCCAGAACAGCCAGTTCAGGGTTTCGGTGCGGCCCGCCAGATCCTTGGGCAGCAACTCGCCAAACTTCTCCGCCAGATACAGCAGGATCGAACCGGACTCGAACACGCGAAGGTTGGGTTCGATGCTGCGATCCAGCAGTGCGGGGATTTTCGAATTGGGGTTGATTTCGACGAAGCCGCTGCCGAACTGATCACCCTCGTTGATACGGATCAGCCAGGCGTCGTACTCGGCGCCGCTGTGGCCGAGGGCAAGCAGCTCCTCAAGCAGAATCGTCACCTTGACGCCGTTGGGCGTGGCCAGTGAATACAGCTGCAGCGGGTGTTTGCCGACCGGCAGGGCCTTTTCATGGGTCGGCCCGGCCGTCGGGCGGTTGATGCTGGCGAACTGGCCGCCGGAGGGCGCTTCGTGTTTCCACACGGTAGGCGGGACATAAGGTGCCTTGCTCATTGAACACTTCTCCTGAGGGTCAGTTTTAGCGGGAAGGATCGAGGCGCGCTGGCCCCGACCCTTTAACACTGTTTATCGAGCAGAAGACAACGGCGGCGTGCGCGGCGGAATCTGGCGCTTGCTGCCGATGGATTCGAACGCCGAAGCGAAGCGCAGCAGGGCGGAATCGTCGTAAGCGCGGCCGGCGAAGGTCAGGCCCACGGGCATGCCAATGTCGGCCATCACGCCCATCGGCACCGTGACGGTGGGCACGCCGAGGTGGCGGATCGCGAGGTTGCCGTTGGCGACCCAGACGCCGTTGCTCCAGGCGATGTCCGCCGAGGCCGGGTTGACGTCAGCATTCGCCGGGGCCACGTCGGCCACGGTCGGGAACAGCACCGCGTCCAGCCCGAGCCGCTGCATCCAGTCTTCGAGGTCAATGCGGCGGGTATGTTCCAGCCCGCGCAGGCCGTCCGGCAAGGTGTCGATCTGGTCCCACGGCGTGATGCCGCGTTGGGCCATCTTCACGTACTCGTCCATGCCGGCAGCGAGATCGCCCTCGCGGTTGGGCAGAGTGCCGGGGTCGTGGGGGAAAATCAGCGGTCCGTTGACGTCGGCCAGGGGGTTCAGTTTCGGGTCGCCGTTGGCTTGTAGAAAGTCATCGAACGCCCAGGCGGTGAGGTCCCACAATTCGTGGTGCAAAAATTCCTTGGAAACGATACCGCGGTTGTACACCGTCGGCGCGCCGGGACGATCGCCCTCGCAGTTGGAGACCAGCGGGAAATCCACTTCGATGACTTCGGCGCCCTGGGCTTCGAGTGCCTGGCGCGCCTGTTCCCACAGGTCGATCACCGAGGCGCGGGTGATGATGCGCTGGCCGGTGGGGCCGCCAATGCCGGGTGCTTCGCAGGTACCGGCTTCAGGGTCGGCGTTGATGTACATGCGCGGCACACCGAAGCGTTTGCCGGCCAGAGTCTGCGGGCTGGCGGCGAGGTCGGCGTAGGACGCCGGGCGCACCGAGTCGACCGAGGGAATCGGCACCCACGGCTGCAAGCGCCACAGGTCGCCGCGGGTGTCGGGGTCTTCGGCGACCACCACGTCCAGCACTTCGAGCAGGTCGGCCATGGTTCGGGCGAAGGGCACGACCACGTCCATGGTCGGCGTCAGCGGCCAGTTGCCGCGCACCGAAATCACCCCGCGTGACGGCGTGTAGGCGCACAGGCCGTTGTTCGAGGCAGGGCCGCGGCCGCTCGACCAGGTTTCTTCGGCCAGCCCGAATGCCGCGAAACTCGCGGCCGTTGCAGTGCCGGCGCCGTTGGATGACCCGGACGCAAACGGCGCCGTCAGGAAATCCTCGTTATAAGGGCTTTCAGCGCGGCCATAGACGCCGCGCTGCATGCCGCCATTGGCCATCGGCGGCATGTTGGTCTTGCCCAGACAGATCGCGCCGGCCCCACGCAACCGCTCGATGGTGAACGCATCACGGTGAGCGACCAGTTCGGCAAACGCCGGGCTGCCCGATGCGGCCGTGAGGCCTTTGACCAGATAGCTGTCTTTGGCGGTGTAGGGAATGCCGTCGAGGGGGCCGAGGGTTTCGCCTCGCGCGCGACGGTCATCGGAAGCTTGCGCTTCGTCGAGGGCCTGGGGATTGCGCACGACCACGGCGTTGAGCGCGGTGGCGGTGTCGGTGCCGTCATAGGCGTCGATTCTGGCGAGGTACGCCTGGACCAGTTCGACGGCGGTGGTCTGGCCCGCTTCAAGGGCTGCGCGCAACTGCGCGATGGAGACTTCGGTGACTTCGATCATGACTGCGACGACCGTGAGCCGGGGAGTAGAGGGCAGGATGTCTGAACAAGAATGGGCATATCGCTTCCCGTTGCGCGGCAGGGCCGGGCTGGTTTGAAACCGACTGAGACGTGGGTGGGCAACGCGGCTCAGTTCGGCGGGCGTATTCGTGTGGCGCACATTATGCCTCCGCCATGCCTTTGTCGCGAGGCTTGCGCAGGTGCTCTTAATGCGGAGCGTCAGAGGCCGCCGCCCACGCGGTATAGCGAAAGGCTTACACGCTGTGGAGCAATGTCGCCCTGTACAGCGAAGCGCCACTAGCGCAACCTTGGATCCATCAACCGAGGCGCTGGATGTGCTTCGCAGGTCATGGATGATCCACCTTTTGCCGGGACGGCTACTGACAGGATGTTGGAATGGTGTTGATAGAAAAGAACCCGCTCAGGCGGGTTTTTTATTGCCCGCGATAAAGTGCCGGCGCCGCTTGGGCAAGCTGCGCGGGCGCCTGGGCCGAGTTCTGTGGTTAACTCCTGCGCATCATTTTCTGTGGCAGGTTTTGCAATGACCCCCCATCACGGCGCGCACCGGCAAGTCATCGGCATGTGGTTGATGGCAGGCGTGGCGCTGACGTTCGCCAGTCATGACGCGATTTCCAAGACGCTGATCTATTCCCTGCCGGTGATCTTCGTCGCGTGGGCCCGCTACCTGGTTCACTCGACGCTGGTGACCACCGTGCTGCTGCGCAACGGCGGCGCAAACGTCTTCCACACCCGGCGGCCCTGGCTGCATCTGCTGCGCGCGGTGGTCCTGCTCGCCGACAGCCTGTCTTTCCTGTTCGGCCTGACCCACGTCCCCATCGCCGAATCCACGGCGCTGGTCTTCCTGGCCCCTGCTTTTGTAACGATCCTGTCGCCGCTGATCTTCGGCATCAAGGCGGATCGCTGGCAGTGGCTGTCGGTGGTGCTGGGCTTCATCGGCGTGCTGGTGATCATCAACCCGGCGAGCGACGCCTTCTCGCTGTGGATGCTGTTTCCCCTCGCGACCGCGCTGTTCTTCGCGCTGTACCAATTGCTCACGCAACTGGCGGGGGAGACCGACAGCCCGTCGGTGTGCAGCTTCTACGTTGGCGTGTTCTGCACCCTGATCCTCAGCGCCATCGTGCCGTTTTACTGGGCCGAACCTGACTGGTTGCAGATGGGGTTGCTGCTGGTGCTGGGCGGTCTGGGGCTGTGCGCGCATTTTTTGATGGCCAAGTCCTATCGTTACGCGTCCTCCTCCGTGCTCGCACCGTTGGGTTACCTGCAAATCATCTTCGCGGTGGCTTACGGGGTTCTGCTGTTCGGCAACTTCCCGGCCACCGCCTCGCTGTTTGGCATCGGACTTATCCTCCTCAGCGGCCTGATGGTTTACGCCAGACGCCAACCCGTGGCGCCTGTCAGTCAGGTCTGATCAGGGCCTATCTGAGTGTCAGGCGTTTTCATTGCCCGGACGGGTGAAGGAAAAACGGTGGATATCAACCCGTAATTGCCAGCCCTGGTTCGCCCAATAGGTCGCTGCGGCCGGGTTGGTCTTGAGCACGTCGATATGGCATTTGTGAATGCCTTCCGCCTCCAGACTGACCAGACACCGCTCCACCAACGCCTTTCCGGTTCCCTGCCGCCGATACTCAGGCAGCACCAGCAAATGCTGCAGATACCCGCGCCGGCCATCATGGCCCGACATCACACACCCGCAGATGAGTGAACCGTCCTCCGCCACAAAACTCAGTCCGGGGTTGCGCAGCAGATACCGCTCGGTGGACTCGCGGGAGTCCGCGTCACGCAAGGAAATACCCGGCGTGTCGCGCATGAGTTGGGTGATGGCGTCGTAATCGTCCAGGGTCATGGGGCGGATGGTGGGCATGGTTGGCGCCTAAGTGGAGAGAGGGCAGGGAGCGTAGCAGCGCGATTGGTGGGGTGTCATGTCAGCCGCAAGGTGACGCGGAGCGTCATGGGATGCATTCCCACGCGGAGCCTGGGAACGATCGGACATCTTGTGACGCTCATGCCGGCCTCTTCCCGGCTGAAGCCGGTCCCACTAACAGCACGCGGTGTTTAGTAGGACCGGCTTCAGCCGGGAAGCTTTTGATCTTCGTACGCAAAAAGCTCAAGCACCGCAGAACGCGACTTGGGTGCAGGCCGAACGCAGACGACGCGGAGTGGGCCGAGCGGCATGGATGCCGCGAGAGCGCCGTCAGGACATGGATGTCCGTTCGGCGCGCGCCCACGGAGCGTCGTCGGAGTGAGGGAACCCTGACGAAGGAAGGGCCCAACCAGGAGCACAAGCCCTTGGTTACTTGGGGCTTTATCAAGTAACTCGCCGAAGGCGAAACGATCTGCCGTTAGGCAGATGCTCTTGATCTAGCCATCTGACACCACCCATCTGATCCGTATTTATAAGCCTTACCTGAATCTGTACTGAAACAGCCGCAACCCCCAAGATCACTTCACTCCCGGCAGACCGATCGAGCCCGACCGGTCCCCATCACCCGGCTCGAAACCCCTAGTACTTCATACTTGCGTAGGAGAACCCCATGGCCAAGCTCGCCATCTTCCTGTTCGGCTTTCTCGCCCTGACCCTCATGATCGGCGCCCTCGCCACAATCTCCCCGACCTGATCCCGACCTGACCCCCCCGCGCTCCCCGCAACCTGACGGCAGACACACGCTCTGCCGTTTCCGCGTTCCCCTGAGAAACGTGAAACCTCAAACGCCCAAACGCCCAAACGCCATTCATCCGCCAACCCCTATCCCCACCCTTGACGCTTATTTGTAACGGGACAATACTCGACACAGATTCATATAGATGACTACATAACTACAACAGCGAAGCGCCTCCATGAACCGACTTTCCAGCGATGTCCGCTTGCCGCTCTACCAACGCCTGCGAGACCAACTCGCCGAACAGATCGCCAACAACCGCTGGCGCCCGGGCGAAGCTATTCCCACCGAAGCCGCGCTGTCCAGCGAGTACTGCCTGTCCACCGGCACCGTGCGCAAGGCCATCGACATGCTGGTCAACGAAAACATTCTCGAACGCCAACAGGGCCGCGGCACCTTCATTCGCCGGCCGCAGTTCCAGTCCTCGCTGTTCCGCTTCTTCCGCTTTCAAAGCGTCTCCGGCGAACGCCAGGTGCCTGAAAGCCGCATCCTCTCCATCGAAGCCGTCACCGCGCCCTCGGCCGTTTCTCACGCCCTCGGTCTGCCGCTGGACGCGCCGGTGATTCGCCTGATCCGCCTGCGTCTGCTCGACGCTCAGCCCGTGCTCGCCGAAGAAATCTGGTTGCCTCAGGTGCAGTTTCAGACCCTGCTGGAAATCGACCTCAGCCGCCAGGGCCCGCTGCTCTATCCGATCTACGAAGAGCAATGCGGCCAGGTCGTGGCCTACGCCGAAGAAACCCTGACCGCCGAAGCCATCAACGACACCCACGCCCGCTTGCTGCAAGTGCCGGTCAACAGCCCGGTGGTGGTGATCGAGCGTCTGGCGCGCAACTACGCCGGACAACCGCTGGAATGGCGCCGTTCGCGCGGCCATGCCAGCCACTTCCGCTACAGTGTCGACATCCGCTGAAGCGCCGCTGAGAAATCCGAATTCTGCACCCAAGCCCGTCACTCAGAACGGGCTCTACAGCACCTGCTGCTTCACACTTATAAGGACAAAAACCATGTTCAACTGGTATCGCCACGTCACTCCTCGGGAGCGCAAAACGTTCTGGGCCTGCTTCGGCGGATGGTCGCTGGACGCCCTGGAAGTTCAGATGTTCGGCCTGGCGATCCCGGCGCTAATCGCCGCCTTCGCGTTGACCAAGGGTGACGCCGGCCTGATCAGTGGCGTGACGCTGATCACCTCGGCCCTCGGCGGCTGGGTCGGTGGCACGCTGTCCGACCGCTACGGCCGGGTGCGCACGCTGCAGTGGATGATCCTCTGGTTCTCGTTTTTCACCTTTCTGTCGGCGTTCGTCACCGGCTTCAGCTCGCTGCTGATCGTCAAGGGGCTGCAGGGTTTCGGCATCGGTGGCGAGTGGGCCGCAGGCGCGGTGTTGATGGCCGAAACTATCAACCCGAAATACCGTGGCAAGGTCATGGGCACCGTGCAGAGCGCGTGGGCGGTGGGCTGGGGCCTGGCCGTCGGTGTGTTTACCTTGATCTATTCGTTCGTGCCTCAAGACATGGCCTGGCGGGTGATGTTTCTGGTAGGCCTGCTGCCGTCGCTGCTGATCATCTGGGTGCGCCGCAACGTCGAGGAGCCGGACAGCTTTCAGCGCCTGCAAAAAGACAACGCCATCCCGCAGAGCTTCTTCAAATCCCTGGCCGGCATCTTCCGCCCGGAACTGATCCGCGTGACGCTGCTCGGCGGCTTGCTCGGCCTCGGCGCCCACGGCGGTTATCACGCGGTGATGACCTGGCTGCCGACGTTCCTGAAAACCGAACGCAATCTGTCGGTGCTCAACTCCGGCGGTTACCTGGCAGTCATCATCGTGGCCTTCTGGTGCGGCTGCATTGCCAGCGGCTTTCTCATCGACCGCATCGGCCGCCGACTGAACATCGTGCTGTTCGCCCTGTGCTGTGTCGTCACTGTGCAGTGCTATGTGTTCCTGCCGCTGACGAACACACAAATGCTGTTCCTCGGTTTCCCGCTGGGCTTCTTCGCCGCCGGCATTCCGGCCAGCCTTGGCGCGCTGTTCAACGAGCTGTATCCGGCTGACGTGCGCGGGGCAGGGGTGGGCTTTTGCTACAACTTCGGCCGTGTGCTGTCCTCGGTCTTCCCGTTCCTGGTGGGCCACATGAGCGAATCGATGTCGCTGGGTTCCGCCATCGGCATCGACGCCGGGATCGCCTATGGCGTCGCCGTGATTGCCGCGTTGTGCCTGCCGGAAACCCGCGGTCGCAGCCTGGAAGCCAGCCCTACTGCCGGCGCCGTCGCAGACACTCGCAGCGAAACCGCTCGCGCCTGATTTCCCCTTCCGCGCGGCGCCTGTTGCGTCGCGCATTTTTTGATAGATGAGATCCATGTCCGACCTCTTTTCCGTCTCCCCCGCGTCGATCCTTGGCATCGACGGCCACGCACACGTCTTCAGCAGGGAGCTGGACCTGACATCGGCACGACGCTATTCACCCGAATACGACGCCACGCTGGCGATGTACCGAGATCAACTTCACCAGCACGGCCTGAGCCATGGCGTGCTGGTGCAACCGAGTTTCCTCGGGACCGATAACCGTTACTTGCTCGACGCCCTTCAACAGGCGCCGGATCAACTGCGTGGCGTGGTGGTGGTCGACCGCGACATTAGCCGTGCCGCGTTGGACGAGATGGACCGGCTGGGCGTCGTTGGCGTGCGTCTGAACCTGATGGCCAAGGCGCTGCCGGACTTTTCCGAACCGCAGTGGCAGGTGTTCTTCGGGCACATCGCCGTGCTCGACTGGCATGTAGAAGTGCACCGCCACGTCGCCGATATGCCTGCGCTGCTGGCCGGGCTGATGCCGTTCGGCATGAAGATCGTGATTGATCACTTTGGTCGGCCCGACGCCCGCCTGGGCCTCAATCAACCGGGCTTTCCCCAGATGCTGGAGCTGGGCCGGAGCGGGCAACTGTGGATGAAAGTCTCGGGCATTTACCGGCTGGAGGGCAGCGCGCAAGAGAACCTCGATTTCGCCCGTGCCGCGCTGTCGTTGCTGGTCGACGCTTTCGGTCAGCAGCGGCTGGTCTGGGGCAGTGATTGGCCCCATACCCAGCATGAAAACAGTGTCAGCTATAGCTCTGTGGTCGAGCAGCTGCAGGCGCTGGGCTGCTCCGCGCCATTGATGCGCTCGTTGCTCATCGACGCACCTCAGGTGCTGTTTGATTTCCCGACGACCGAGGCCTTCCGGCTGACGCCGCGCGTATCTCTCCGTTGATCAGGGCCGGCTGATGTGCGGCCGGTCGGGATCGTCCCCGGGGCTGTGAATGCTGATCCGGCGGGCCTTGGCCCCTTGGGGTTCGACCCGCAGCAGGAAGACGATCAGCAAACCATTCTTGAAGGTCGCGCCCTGTACCTCGATGTGATCGGCCAGATGGAAGACCAGCCGGAACGGCCCATGGGCGATGCCCTGGTGCAGGTACGTCACGCCGCCATCGGTGTGGGCTTCAGCCCCGCAAACGGTGAGCACGTTTCTTTCCAGGGTCAGGTCAAGGTCAGCAGCGGCAAGCCCGGCTGTGGCGATCACGATTCGGTAATGATCGGTGCCGTATCGTTCGACGTTGTGAGGGGGGCCGCTGGCGTTTATTTCGCTGTGCAAGGCAGATTCAAAAAAATCGTTGAAGCGATCAAAGCCCACTGATTGCCGGAACAATGGGGCCAGTGAAGCGGTGGTGGCCATGCCTGAATCTCCTGGAGATTGCCACGGTGATCAAGACGCCGGTCGACGCCGGCTCTGCACTTGATGCTGTTGTTAGAGTTGAGCTCAAGCGCCAGAAAATACAAGCACCTCCGTTAAATACTCCGCCAACAGAACCACTCTATCGTCGCCCAAACATTTGCCTATTAGACGGCTGGCCTGAGTCGTCTAGTCTTGTGCGAGTGCTAGCCTGGGCTGTCTCGCTGATGGCCGAAAAAGTAAAAAGTAAACAAGAAGGTGAATAGACCATGTCGACCGAATCGAAATGTCCGATCAACCACGCAGCCGGGGGCGGAACCACAAACCGTGACTGGTGGCCGAACCAGCTGAACCTCAAGATCCTGCACCAGCACTCGCCATTGACTGACCCGATGGGCGAGGGCTTCGACTACGCCAAAGAATTCAAGAGCCTCGATTTCGCAGCGGTCAAACGCGACCTGCTGGAAGTGATGACTCAATCCCAGGAGTGGTGGCCGGCCGACTTCGGTCACTACGGTCCGCTGTTCATTCGCATGGCCTGGCACAGCGCCGGGACCTACCGCACCGCTGACGGCCGTGGCGGCGCAGGGGCCGGGCAGCAGCGCTTCGCACCGCTCAACAGCTGGCCGGACAACGTCAACCTCGACAAGGCGCGCCGGCTGATCTGGCCAGTGAAGCAAAAGTACGGCAGCAAGATTTCCTGGGCGGACCTGATCGTGCTCACCGGCAACGTCGCGCTGGAATCCATGGGCTTCAAGACCTTCGGTTTTTCCGGTGGGCGTGCCGATGTCTGGGAACCGGACGAAGCTGTTTACTGGGGCGCTGAAACCACTTGGCTGGGCGGTGAAGACCGTTACGGCGCTCACAAGGACATGCAGCAGCCGGGCGAGGGCACGCTGGTTGCCGAACCCGAGCACCACAGCGAAGAACAGACCCGCACCGCCAACGGCGAGCGCAATCTCGAAAACCCATTGGCCGCCGTGCAGATGGGCTTGATCTATGTAAACCCGGAAGGGCCGGAAGGTGTGCCTGATCCGGCGGCCTCGGCTCGAGACATCCGCGAGACCTTCGGCCGTATGGCCATGAACGACGAAGAAACCGTCGCCCTGATCGCTGGCGGCCACGCCTTCGGCAAGACCCACGGTGCCGGTCCCGCTGACAACGTCGGCCCTGAACCGGAAGCTGCAGGCCTTGAAGCACAAGGGCTGGGCTGGCGCAGCACCTATGGCTCCGGCAAGGCCGGCGATGCCATCACAAGCGGGCTTGAAGTGACCTGGACCTCCACCCCAACCCAGTGGAGCAACGAGTACCTGGAAAACCTGTTCGGCTTCGAGTGGGAGCTGACCAAGAGCCCGGCCGGCGCCCATCAGTGGAGACCGAAGAATGGCGAGGGCGCGGGCAAAATCCCCCATGCCTTCGACCCTGCCAAACGCCAGGAACCGCGCATGCTGACGTCCGATCTGGCGCTGCGCGTGGACCCTGCCTACGAGCAGGTCTCCCGACGCTTCCTGGAAAACCCTGACCAATTGGCCGATGCCTTCGCCCGCGCCTGGTTCAAGTTGACCCACCGGGACATGGGCCCGCTCGCCCGTTACCTCGGCCCGGAAATGCCAGGGGAAGAGCTGCTGTGGCAGGACCCGATTCCCGAGGTCAACCACCCGCTGGTGGACGCCAATGATGTAGCTGCGCTGAAGGAAAAAATCCTGGCGTCCGGGCTGTCGGTCTCGCAGCTGGTCGGCACGGCCTGGGCGGCGGCGTCCACCTTCCGTGGTTCCGACAAACGCGGCGGCGCCAACGGCGGTCGTCTGCGTCTGGCCCCGCAGAAAGACTGGGCGGTCAACCAACCGGCCAATCTGGCGGGCGTGCTGCAAACCCTGGAGCGCGTCCGCGACGAATTCAACGGCGCCCAGTCCGGCGGCAAGCAGATTTCGCTGGCTGATTTGATCGTTCTCGGCGGCAGCGCAGGTATCGAACAGGCGGCAAAAAAAGACGGCCACCACGTCACAGTGCCGTTCACCCCGGGCCGCATGGACGCTTCCCAGGAACAGACCGACGTCGAGTCGTTCGGCTTCCTTGAACCCATCGCCGACGGTTTCCGCAATTACCTCAAGGGCCATTACCGCGTCTCGGCAGAGAAGCTGCTGGTCGACAAGGCGCAGTTGCTGAACCTGACGGCACCGCAGATGACCGTCCTGATCGGCGGCTTGCGCGTTCTGGATATCAATGCCGGGCACAGCCAGCACGGCGTCCTGACCGAAAGACCGGGCACGCTGAGCAACGACTTCTTCAAAAACCTTTTGGACATGGGCGTCGAATGGAAAGGCGTGTCGGGCGGCGACCAGCTGTTCGAAGCCCGCGACCGCAACACCGGCGCCGTCAAATGGACCGGCACCCGGGTCGACCTGGTGTTCAGTTCACACGCTCAATTGCGGGCCGTGGCGGAGGTCTACGCCAGTGCTGACGGGGAAGAGAGGTTCATCCAGGACTTCGTCGCCGCGTGGACCAAAGTGATGGAGCTGGACCGCTTTGATCTTGCCTGAGGTGCGTGCTTCATAGCCCTCGACCTGTAAGACCCAACGCCTCCCTTGTGGAGGCGTTGTTGTTTGCGCGGCCGGGTGCATCCGCGTTGGATGAACAGGACATAGCGTGAAATACACCCTCAAAGGCATGGCTCATGAAGCGGCTACCGTGGTTTGTGCATCCACAGTCGAGGTAGTCAGCATGGTCACGAAAGCGCGTTCGCGCAGCTTGCGCATAGGGCGGTATTCCGAAATGGGGAGGATCTATCTGGTTACCTCCCGGCTTGACCGTATGAGAGATGATTTTAGTGATTGGCGGGTGGGTCGGCTGCTCGTAAAGGAAATGAGAGAGGTGCACGAGTGCGGATTTGCAAAAACGCTGGCGTGGGTTGTGATGCCTGACCATTTTCACTGGTTAGTGAAGCTTCATCATGGCTCGCTTGCGGGCATTGTTCAGCGAGTCAAGTCGAAGACCGCCATTGCAGTGAACAGGGTCACCGGCCATCAGGGGCGACTGTGGCAGCCTGGATATCACGATGCAGCCGCACGCCATGAGGATGATCTGATTCACTTCGCCCGCTATATCGTGGCCAATCCTCTCCGGGCCGGGTTAGTCAGCCGGGTCGGAGATTATCCACTATGGGACTCCATTGGATTGCCAGGTTCAGGGGTGGAGTTCGGAGAGTCCGGGAGTGAGTTTCTTAAGCTTTTATTAGGAATCAACAATGATCTGCCTGAGTCATTGCCCATCAATGAGTCTTCGTGAACAAGGTGGGCCGCCACCCCGGTCACTCCCACAGGTCCCCCGAACTGGCCGAAATATCGAGCCGAACCACCATCCCGTGGGAGTCGAGCTTGCTCGCGAAGGCTTACTTTCAGCCGGCAGAGTAAGTGGCTGAATGTTCCGGCCCCTTCGTGAGCAAGCTCACTCCCACAAGTTTTGCAGCAACCTGAGATTCCGATGCGCACCACCATCCCGTGGGAGTCGAGCTTGCTCGCGAAGACTGACTTTCAGGCCCAAAGAAGGTGACTGAATGCCCCGGCCCCTTCGTGAGCAAGCTCACTCCCACAAGTTTTGCAGCAACCTGAGATTCCGAGGCGCACCACCATCCCGTGGGAGTCGAGCTTGCTCGCGAAGACTTACTTTCAGTCACCAGAAAAAGTGGCTGAATGTCCAGGCCCCTTCGTGAGCAAGCTCACTCCCACAGGTCCCCCGAACTGGCCGAAATATCGAGCCGAACCACCATCCCGTGGGAGTCGAGCTTGCTCGCGAAGACTGACTTTCAGGCCCAAAGAAGGTGGCTCAATGTACTGGCCTCTTCGTGAGCAAGCTCACTCCCACAAGTTTTGCAGCAACCTGAGATTCCGAGGCGAACCACCATCCCGTGGGAGTCGAGCTTGCTGGCGAAGGCTCACTTTCAGCCACCAGAGGAAGCGGCCGAATGCCCAGGCTTCTTGGTGAACAAGGCGAAGCCAACCCCGGTCACTCCCACGTGTCCCGGGATCTTTCAGCGGGAAGATCAGCGCCGGCGCCGACAAACTCACCCGCTTTTCCACCCCCCACCCAACGCCGCCATCAGTCCGACACTGGCCTGCAATCTGCTGGTCTCAACCACCTGCAAACGCCGTTGTGCCTGAAGCACTGCGGTCTGCGCGGTCACCACGTCCAGATAGCTCGCGGCCCCGGCCTGGTAGCTGCTCATCGCCATCTGTTCGGCGTTTTGTGCGGCGTCGACGGCCGCGTGCTGGTCCTCGGATTCGCGCTGCAGATCGCGCAACTGACCCAGATTGTCTTCCACCTCGCGCACCGCTTTGAGCACCTGGCTGTGGTACTGCGCGGCGGCTTCTTCGAATTCGGCCTTGGCTTGCCGCTCGTTGGCGCTGCGGCGGCCGCCGTCGAAAATCGGCAGGTCGACCAGCGGCCCCAGCGCCCAGTAACGATTGGCTGCCGCCAGCAGATTGCCGCTGCCCTGGGTTTGCCCGCCGAGCAGGCCAGTCAGGCTGAAGTCCGGGTACCACGCCGCTTTCGCCACGCCGATGTTGGCGTTGGCGGCGAACACGCGGCGCTCTGCGGCGGCGACGTCGGGGCGTTGTTGCAACAGGCTGCCGGGCAAGGCGTGGGGGATGCCGGGCAGTTTCAGCGCTTGCGCGTTCTGGGCCAGATGAACGTCTCCGGGCATCGCGCCCACCAGTTCGGCGATGGCGTGTTCGCCGAGGTCGCGCTGGGCGTTGACGTCATCGAGTTGCGCACGGGCTTCGGCGAGCTGGCTTTGCGCACGGGTCAGGTCCAGTGCCGACGCGATCTTGCCCTCGTAGCGATCGCGGGTCAGTTGCAGGGCCTGGGTGTAATCGTCCAGCGAGGTCTGCAGGATGCGGCTCTGCGCGTCCAGCCCGCGCACCTGCACATACAGCGTCGCCAACTGGCGCTGCAGGCTCAGGCGCGCGACCGCCAGATCGTCCGCCGAGGCTTGGGCCTGGGCGTCGCCGGCCGCCACCTGGTTGCGGATCTTGCCCCACAGGTCCGGATCGAAATTCAGGCTGAACCCGGCGGTGTCACTGTTGTAGATCGAGGGCTGCGTGCCGCTGCGCAGTGGCCGTCGATCCGACTGCCGCTGACGAACCGGGCTCAGGCTGGCGTTGACCTGAGGCATCAGGCCCGCGTGCAACTGACCCGCATACGCCAGCGCGGCGTCGTAATGCGCCAGCGCGGCCGTCAAATCCGGGTTGGCATGGAGCAGCCGTTGTTGCAGGTCATCCAGTTGCGCGTCCTCGAACGCTTTCCACCATTGAGCTTGCACCGTATCGGCAGGCTGCGCCGGGTGCCAGGGGCCGGCGTCCTCGGCGAAATGCGCGGGCAGTTGAACCGCCGGCGCCTGATAAACCGGTGCGAGCGAACAGCCCTGCAGCGTCACGGCGATGGCCAGCGCCAGCGCTTCAAGCCTTGTGCGCATGGTCACCTCCGGCGTCGGCCAGTTGCACGGCATCGTTCTCCCGCAGCGCATCGGGCGGGTTATCGATGACGTGATCGGCCGGTTTGAGGCCTTGATCGATAATCAGCCGGTCCCCCAGATCCATCGCGATGTGGATGTCGCGCAGGTGCACATGGCCGGCGCCATCGAGGGTGGCAACCTGAGTGCCTTTGGCGCGGAAGATCAGCGCGCTGGCCGGAATGCTCAGCCCGCCGCTGGCGCTGTTTACCGGCAGCGTGGCGTCGGCGTAGTCGCCGGGCATCAGCGCGCCGTCCGGGTTGTCAGCGATGAACTGGGCCAGCAGGGTGCCGGAACGCGGATCCACCGCCGTGGAATCCCCGAGCAACGTGGCGGTGTAGGTCTGCCCCGGATGCTCGGGCACGCTCAGTTGCACCCGCATGCCGGGGCGGACCACGCTGGCGTAGTTCTGCGGGATCGGCACGTACAGCCGCACGCGATGGGTGTCGGCGAGGCTGAACAGCGGGCGAGCGCCGCCGTCATCGGCTTTGATTAACTGACCGATGTCGGTGTTGCGCGCGGTCACGGTCCCACTGAATGGCGCGCGAATGGTCTTGTATTCCTCCAGCGCCACGATCCGTTGATAGTCGGCGTCTGCCGCCTGCACATCGGCATTGGCAGCCGTGGCGGTGGAGACTTTTTCATCCACTTCCTGTTGCGACACCGAGTGGGTGGTCAGCAGGTGCTGCCAGCGTGCCGCCGTGGTCTGGGCAATGCGCGCGTTGGCGTGTTGCTGGGCCAGACGCGCCCGCGCCTGAGCCAGTTGCTGGTCGAGCTCGGGGCTGTCGATGTGGGCCAGTACCTGACCGGCCTGCACATGGCTACCGATGTCGGCGTCCCAGTCTTTCAGGTAACCGCTGACCCGCGCGTTGATCGCCGCATTGCTCCAGGCCTCGAGGCGCGCGGGCAGGCGCAAGGTGTTGCCTTGGGCGCTTTGGGTCGGCACGACAACGCTGACAACGGGCACCGATTGCCGCTCGGTCCAGGCGTCGACGGCGTGTGCCTCGCGGGTGCGTGCGGCGAGGCCATTGGCGACCAGCAGCGCCGCCAGGGTCAGGCCGCCAATGCCGAGCAACATCAGGCGCTTGCGCGAAGGGGCGTGTTCAGACGACATGGGGTGTTTCTCCATCAAGGGCATTCGCAGGCAAGGGTGTTGAGTGGCGGTGGACGAGGCTGAAGACCACCGGCACGAACAGCAGGGTCGCGGTGGTGGCGAGGATCAGGCCGCCGATCACCGCACGGCCGAGCGGCGCGTTCTGTTCCTGGGAAATCGCCAGCGGTAGCATGCCGATGATCATCGCCAGCGCGGTCATGCACACCGGGCGGAAGCGCGTGTAGCCAGCCTCCATTGCGGCGAGCAGGGCATCGCCGTGTTCGGCCAGACGCTCGCGGCAGAAACTCACCACCAGAATCGAGTTGGCCGTGGCCACGCCCATGCAGAGGATCGCCCCGGTCAGCGCCGGGACCGACAGCGACGTGCCGCTGAGGAACAGCATCCAGACAATGCCGGCCAGCGCGGCGGGGAGGGCGGTGATGATCACGAACGGGTCGATCCACGATTGAAAGTTGACCACGATCAGCAAGTAGATCAGCACCACGGCGCCAAGCAGCCCCAGGCTCAGGCCGCTGAAGGCTTCATGCAACGCGTCGATCTGGCCGTGCAGGCTGACCGTCGCGCCTTTGGGCCGCAGGTGCGCGGTGTCGTCGATGACCTTCTGGATGTCCGCCGCCACTCCGCCGAGGTCGCGGCCCTGCACGTTGGCGAACAGGTCCAGGGTCGGCTGAATGTTGTAGTGGGTGACCACCGCCGGGCTGTCGACGCGGCTGATGGTCGCCAGGCCGCCGAGGATCTGCGACTGCCCGTTGCTGCCGGTAATCGGCAGGGCTTCGAGGCTCGGCAGGCTGTCGAGACGGTACTGCGGCGTCGCCGCGACCACTGAATAGGAGACGCCGTTTTTCGGGTTCAGCCAGTACGTCGGCGCCACCTGGGAGGTGCCGGCCAGGGAAGCGCCGAGGCTGGTGGTCACGTCTTTTTCGGTGATCCCCAGTTGCTTGGCGCGCAGCCGATCAACGTTCACCTGCAACGACGGGTAACCGGTGGATTGCTGGATGCGCAGGTCGGCGATGCCCGGCACATGCTGCAAACGGCGCTGCAGTTCCAGTGCGTAGGCGCGGTTGGCGTCGCCGTTGGGGCCGGAGATTTTCAGGTCCAGCGGCGCGGGTGCGCCGAAGTTGAGGATCTGGCTGCTGATGTCGGCGGGCATGAAGGCGAACTGGCTGCCGGGGAAGCTTTGCGGCAGGGCTTCGCGCAGACGTTTGACGTAATCGGCGGTTGGCGCGTGATCGGCCTTGAGGGTGACCTGAATGTCGCCATCCTGCGGCCCGATGGTGCCGCTGCTGCTGTAGGCCATGTCGATGCCGCTCAGGGGGATGCCGATGTTGTCGATCACCGTGTCCAGTTCATCGGCCGGGATGATCTCGCGGATGCGCTGCTCGATGCGGTCGAACGCCGCCGCGCTTTCCTCGATGCGCGTGCCCAGCGGCAGGCGCACGTGCATCGACAGCGCGCCGGCGTCGGTGGCGGGGAAGAAGTCTTCGCCCAGGCTCGGCAGCAGCGCAAAACTGGCGAGCACGCAGGCGAGAAAGCCCATGAGGAATGACTTGCGCCGCTTCAGCGCCAGGCCCAGCAGGCCGTGGTAGGTGTCGCGGATCGCTGAGAAACGTGCCTCGAAACCCTGCTGAAAGGTCAGCGCGCTACGCAGGATCAGGTTGCGCTGCCGACCATGCTGATCACCTTCGTGGTGATTGATGAACGGGTCTTCCGGGTGATGGCCCGGGCCGGCTTCCAGCACGTGGGTTTTGAGCAGAAACATCGCCAGGGTCGGCACCAGGGTGCGCGACAGCAGGAACGAGCTGGCCATGGCGAAGATCACCGCCAGCGCCATGGGCCGGAACAAATAACCGGCGATCCCTTGCAGCATGAACATCGGCACGAAGACGATGCAGATGCACAGCAGCGACACGAACGCGGGGCCGACGATCTGCCGCGCGCCATCCATGATCGCGTCCTTCACCGCCTTGCCCTGTTCCAGGTGCCAGTTGATGTTCTCGATGGTTACCGTTGCGTCGTCCACCAGGATCCCCACGGCCAGCGCCAAGCCGCCGAGGGTCATCACGTTCAAGGTTTGTCCGGTCACGGAAAGCAGCGCGATGGCCGAGAGCACGGCCAGGGGAATCGACGCCGCGATAATCAGCGTCGAGCGCCAACTGCCGAGGAACAGCAGGATCATCACGCTGGTCAGCAAGGCGGCAATGATGCCTTCGCGGGCCACACTCCCCACCGACGCTTTGACGAACACCGAGGCGTCGCCCAGCAGCGAGGTTTTCAGCGCTGGCGGCAGCGTCTCGTTGATCAGCGGCAGCATGTTGCGGATGTTGTCGACGATGGACAGGGTCGAGATATTGCCGTTCTTCAGCGCCGGCATCAGCACGGCGCGACGGCCGTCAACGCGCACGATGTTGGTCTGCGGCGGCGAACCGTCGCGCACGTGGGCCACCTGGCCGATGGTGATCAGCGCGCCGTCGACGGTCTTGATCGGCAGGTCATTGAGTTCGTCGATGGCCTTGGGGCTGTTGTTGAGCAGCACGGTGTATTCGTCGCCGCCCATCTTCGCCGTGCCCACCGGAATGATCTGGTTGCCGGCGGCCAACGCGTTGCCGACGTCTTGCGCGGACAGGCCTTTGGCGGCCAGCGCCTGCGGGTCGAGGTCCAGGGTGATCTGCCGCTGCTTGCCGCCCATGGGCGTCGGCATCGCCAGCCCCGGCACCGCACTCAGCGGCAGGCGGACGCTGTTCTGCACCAGGTCGCGAATCTTCGCTTCCGACAGCGTCGGGCTGGAAAAGGCCATCTGCAGGATCGGCACGGTCGAGGCGCTGTAGTTGAGGATCAGCGGCGGTGTGATGCCCGCCGGCATTTGCTTGAGCACGGTCTGTGAGACCGCGGTCACTTGCGCGTTGGCGGTGCGGATATCCACGCCCGGCTGGAAGAAAATCTTGACGATGCCCATGCCGGGCAGCGACTGCGACTCGATGTGTTCGATGTCGTTGACCGTGGTGCTCAGCGAGCGCTCGTAGGTGTAGATCACCCGACCGGCCATGGCATCCGGCGACAGCCCGGCGTATTGCCAGACCACCGCGACCACCGGAATGCCGATGTCCGGAAACACATCAGTGGGCGTTTTGACGGCCGCCATCGGCCCGACAATACAGATGAAAATCGCCAGCACGATAAACGTGTACGGCTTTAGCAATGCAGTCCTGACCAGCCCGAGCATGCCGGAAACCTCCCATTTCGAATGGGCGCAGTGTTGGTGGACGTACCTAACACGCGGCTTTCAGCCAGATGAACAAAACGTTAGTGCGGCGAGCAGGTTGCTTTCATGCTGGATTCATTTGTTGTTCATCCGCGGCCAACGCACCCTGCGCCCCTCGACATTCCACCCTGCACATCAGGGTTTTTTTCAACTGCCGAGGTCGTGCCATGAAAGCCAAATCGTTATTGCTGGTTCCTATGTTCAGTCTGGTCGTGTTGCTCTCCGCCTGCGCCGGTCCCATGCCCAAAGCCGACCCGAGCGAGGCGTGGATCAGCTTGCAGGAACAGCCCGCCGACGTGCTGATGGCCGAGGCCCTGGATGGCAAGCGCCTGAATGACGGGCGCTTCTTCGAAGTCAAACCCGGCGCCCACACCCTCGACGTCAACCTGATCGTGGAGCGCAGCGGCGACAACGGTGAGATGAACTGCGAGACCGGCATCCAATACGGCCAGTTTCAGGCGGGTGAGCATTACAAGCTGGTGGAGTCCAGCCTGGGCGAGGAATACCGGGTGAAACTTGAAGATGCGAAAGGTAGTTCGCTTGGGCACAGCGTGGACTTCACGTGCATGCCGGGGTGATGGGAAGACTGCTTTGTGGTTCGGGTGATGTCGCGCACTGTCACGCGGCACACCTGATCCATGTGTGAGCTTGCTCACGAAGACGGCATTCCGGCTGCCGGATAATGAGCGGCTTTACCGGCCTATTCGCGAGCAAGCTCGCTCCCACAGGATTCGTGTTTCCTGCGTGGCAGTGTGCACGAATCCACATCCGTGAATGCTCACCAGCGCGGCCTGTTTCGTTTTGTGACGTCGGATAGGCGCAGTCGAAGCGCCCGTGAATACTGCGCGGCGCTGGACTGTCGCGACTTCATAAAAGGATGGGTGACTGTGGATACGGATGATCGACGGATATCAGAAGAGGCTGTTGTTTTTGCCAAGGCGAACAGGAAGGAGATTGCGAGGAGGCTGACGGATCCATTGGTTTACGTGCCTGATGACTGTCCCGTCTCAATCTTCATGGCGGGATCCCCGGGTGCAGGAAAGACGGAGACATCCATCGAATTCATGAACAGATTCGAGTCTTCTACCGTGCGGATTGACCCTGATCTTCTGAGGGCAGAGATTCCGACGTATACAGGTGGAAATGCCTACCTTTTTCAACATGCGGTTTCAGTGCTGGTCGAGAAACTTCACGACCAGGCACTGAAGCAAAAGCAGTCATTTCTACTGGATGGGACGTCAGCGAATTTCGATATTGTCGCGCGGAACATCCGTAGGTCCGTTGGGCGCGGAAGATTTGTGCTCATCATCTACGTGTATCAGGACCCTGCACTGGCCTGGATATTCGTCACCGCAAGAGAGCAAGTCGAGGGGCGCAACATCCCTCTAAGCGAATTTGTCAGGCAATACTTCAGCGCAAGGGACGCAGTAAACCGCCTCAAAAGCGAGTTCGGTCATGCGGTCACCGTTGATGTGCTTCTCAAAAATGACAAGGGCGGGAGTCGGTTGTATCAGGAAAATGTTCAGCGTGTTGACGACCACATCCCTGAAAACTACGATCCAGCGTCACTACTCAGGATGCTGAATGCACACGAGGGATTGAAATGAGTTCGCCTGACAAGCCTTTACCAAAACTGAAAAGGACCCTTTCCGACTTCGTCCGCAACGCCACCTTCGAGGAGAAGGAACGGGTTTATCTGGAGGTCATGGAGAAAGCCTGGGCGCGGCAGGAAAAGATCATCGAGCAAGCCCGGAAAATGTAACGCCCCCCAATAACAAAGCCGCCCTTGAGGCGGCTTTGTCGATTTTGCTTGCAGCTTGCAGCTTGCAGCTTGCAGCTTGCAGCCCAAAGCCCCACCCCTTCACCCCAACGCCAGCACCCGTCGGCATTCCAGCACCAGACTCGCGCCCCCGGACGGGCTGCTGCCGATGCGCAGTTTAAAGCCGTGCAGATTCACGATCGCAGCGACGATCGACAGCCCCAGGCCGAAGCCGCTTTGCTGATTGCCGTTCTCGCTGCGGTAGAAACGCTTGAATACCGCTTCGCGTTCGGCATCGGGGATGCCGGGGCCGGTGTCCTGAACTTCGATGAAGGTGGTTTCCCCTTCGGCGCGGGCGATGAGCAGGACTTGCCCGCCCGGCGGGGTGAACTTGATCGAGTTGCTCAGCAGGTTCGACAGCGCCTCGAACAGCAGCGCGCGGTCACCCACCAGCGGCGGCAGGTGCTCGGCGACTTTCAGCTGCAGAGAGACGCGGCCTTCTTCGGCCAGCGGCAGGTAAAAATCGTGCAACTCCTGCAACAGCGGTTGGGGATCGAGCTGACCGAACGCCGAACGCCGCTGGTGATCTTCCAGCTCTGAAATCCGCAGCAGCCCGCGAAAGCGCGCCATCAGCGTGTCGGCGTCGGCGATCACCTGGGCCATTTGCTCGCCCAGCGCCGAATCTTCCGGCGACTGCTGCTGAATCCGGTACAGCTGCGCGCGCAGCCGGGTCAGCGGGGTACGCAGGTCGTGGGCGATGTTGTCGCAGACGCCCTTGACCTCGTTCATCAGGCGCTCGATGCGGTCGAGCATGGCGTTGACGATGTCGGCGAGCATGTCCAGCTCGTCGCGGCGGTCCGACACCGGCAGGCGGCGGGCCAGATCACCGGTGACGATGGCCTCGGCGCTGGCCTGAATCGCCCGGATGCGTTGCAGCGGCCGGCGTCCCAGCAAGTGCCAGCCAGCGATACCCGGAATGATCGTCAGCGAAATGCCCCACAGCAGCGCGCGCAGAATCAGCGTGGTCACGGCGAACAGCGAACCGTTGTCGCGCACCAGAATCAGCCAGCGATCATCCAGCGTGTGAATCGCCACGGCGTCGCAGCCCGAGCTGGGCAGGTCTGGGTCGTCGGAGTCGATGCAGGTGGCCAGTTCCTGGATTTCCCCGGTCAGCTTGAGGCCGTCGGGAATGCTCTGGATCGGGCCACTGATGGGATTCATGTCCTTGTCGAACAGCCCGTAGGCGTCGACCGAACGCATGTCGAATTTGTCGCTGGTGCGTAACGCATCGTCCAGCTGCGCGCCTTCGAATCGCGAGAACAACTGCTGGCGCTGCATCAATGAGTGGCGGGCGAGGGTGTTGAGGTAACTGGTGACTTCCCAGTACAGCACCCCCATGAGGATGCTGCTCCAGGCCACAAACAGGAAACTGTACAGCGCCAGCAGCCGGCTGCTGGAGGAGCGCCAGCCCTTAGACGGGTTCGGCAATGACATAACCTGAGCCTCGAACGGTACGTATCAGCGGCGTCAGGGTAGGGGGATCGATTTTCTTGCGCAAGCGACCGATGTGCACGTCGATCAGGTTGGTGCCGGGGTCGAAGTGATAACCCCAGACTTCTTCGAAAATCATCATGCGGGTGATGATCTGCCCGCTGTTGCGCATCAGGAATTCCAGCAGCTTGTATTCGGTGGGCAGCAGGTTCAGCGGCTGCCCGGCGCGGCTGGCTTCACGGGTGATCAGATTGAGTTCGAGGTCGGCGACCTTGAGCATGGTCTCGGCCTGAGTCCCCGGATTGCTGCGGCGCAGCAAGACTTCCACACGGGCGGCCATTTCGTCGGAGGCGAAGGGTTTGGACAGGTAATCATCCCCACCCGCGCGCAACCCGCGCACCCGCTCATCTACATCGGACAGCGCGCTGATCATCAGAATCGGCGTGGCGATACCCAGGGCGCGCATGGTGGTGACAATCGCCAGACCGTCGACTTCCGGCAGCATGCGATCGAGGGTGATCAGGTCGTAATCGCCGCTGACCGCGCGGACCAGGCCCTCGCGACCGTTGTCGACCCAGTCCACCTGCAGGCCGTGGCTGCTCAGTTCGGCAACGATTTCCTTCGCGGTGACGGCATCGTCTTCGATTGTCAGAATTCGCGTCATGTGAGATCAGGGCCACGTGAGAGGACAGAAGGCTGCATTTTGCCTTTAAACGTAGTCGGGATTTCTTAAAAATAATTTAAGAAGGGCATGAGGGGCGTTTTGGTGCTAGCCAGCGCGCCGGGGGGAGTGGGCAGGCGCTCGATTCCTGACAGGTCAGCGATCAGTGTGGGAGCGACCGGGGTGGCGCTCCACCTTGCTCGCGAGTGCGTTGTATCAGGCGACCCTTGACTGTCAGGTCCGACGCCTTCGTGAGCAAGCTCACTCCCACATGACCTGTGTCAGACTCAGGTACACCGGTCACCCCCACATGACCAGTGTCAGACCCAGGCACAACGGTCACTGTCACATTTCCTACCGCTTCAAGCGCCTTTCCGATCGGATTCAGCTTTGGGCTGACGCAGTTCTTGCTTCAGCTTTTCGTCCAGCGCTTTCTTCTGGCCTTTCTTGTCCGGCGTTTCGCCTTCGCTGCGGATCTGCGCATGGCTGATCAACGCGAAGATGAAGCTGCCGCCAATGATATTGCCACCCAGCGTCGGGCCTGCGAATGTCAGCCAGAAATCCTTCCACGGCAGCTCGCCGGCGAACACCAGATACGAGACCTCGGCGGAGCCAACGACGATGTGGGTGAAATCCCCCAGCGCCATCAGGTAGGTGATCATCACGATGATGGCGACCTTGGCCGATTCCATGGACGGGATCATCCACACCATGGTGGCGATCATCCAGCCGGAAATAATGCCTTTGGCGAACATTTGCCCGCTGTCGTTCTCCATCACCTTGCGGCCGATTTCGAGGAAAGCCTGGTCGGTCTTGGTGTCGAAGATCGGCAGGTGCAGCATGACGTAGGCCACCAGCAGCGTGCCGCACAGGTTACCTACCAGCACTACGGTCCACAGCCGCAACAGGCGGACGACGTTTTTCAGCGTCGGCTTGCTCATCACCGGCAGCACGGCGGTCAGGGTGTTTTCGGTGAACAGCTGCTGACGGGCGAGGATCACCGCCAGAAAGCCTGCGCAGTAGCCGAAGCTGGCGATAACTTTGAAGCCTTCGGCATCGGGCAGGCGAGAGTTCAACAAGCCCATCGCCATCAGCGACAGGCCCATGGTCAGCCCGGCCGCGAGGGCCGACCAGAACAGCGCGGCGACGTTGCGCTCCAGTTCCTGATCGCCCTGCATGCGGATCGTTTCGTGGAGGACGGCAGCGCGGGGCGGCTGGTTTTCGTCGATGTCGCGTTCTTCTTCCGCCGTGAGGCCGGGGGTCTTGCCGTCTGGTTCGTGTTCCATGGCGATCCTTTGGATGATTCAGTGCTCTTGGGCAGAGCATTCTGCTTTCGATGTTCGAGGGAGGCGGCGGCTGGCGTGCACGTGCTTGCTGCGCGGCGCTGCTGCTTGAGACACAATCCGTCACCCGTCGTTCGCCAACGGCGGCAGCCTTTTCACTGACCCGGGAGCCCCCCTTTGAGCCTTCACATCCGCGATGCCACCCGTGACGACGCCGCCGTCATCCTGGGCTTTATCACCGAGCTTGCGATCTACGAAAAAGCCGAGCACGAGGTCAAGGCCAGCGTCGCTGACATTGAGCGCAGCCTGTTCGACGAAGCTTCGCCGGCCAAGGCGCTGATCTGCCTGCTGGACGGCCAGCCCATTGGTTTCGCAGTGTACTTCCTGAGCTATTCCACCTGGCTGGGCCGCAAGGGCCTGTACCTTGAGGATCTGTACGTGTCCGCTGCGCATCGGGGCGCCGGTGCCGGCAAGAAACTGCTGCGCCATCTGGCCCGGATCGCCCATGACAGCGGCTGCGGTCGTCTGGAGTGGAGCGTGCTGGACTGGAACCAGCCGGCGATCAACTTCTACAAATCAATCGGCGCCGAGCCCCAGGACGAGTGGGTGCGTTACCGGATGGAGGGGGAAGGGTTGAAACGCTTTGCCTTGGGAGAAGGTTAAGACCTCCTGTTGTGGGAGCGCCACCCCGGCCACCCCCGCAGGTTTTGCAGCAACCGGAAATCCCTGGCCGAACCACCATCCCGTGGGAGTCGAGCTTGCTCGCGAAGACTGACTTTCAGCCGCCGGAGAAAGTGGCTGAATGTCCCGGCCTCTTCGTGAGCAAGCTCACTCCCACAGGTTTTGCAGCAACCGGAAATCCCTGGCCGAACCACTATCCCGTGGGAGTCGAGCTTGCTCGCGAAGACTGACTTTCAGCCGCCAGAGAAGGTGGCTGAATGTCCCGGCCTCTTCGTGAGCAAGCTCACTCCCACAGGTTTTGCAGCAACCGGAAATCCCTGGCCGAACCACCATCCCGTGGGAGTCGAGCTTGCTCGCGAAGACTGACTTTCGGCCGCCAAAGAAAGTGGCTGAATGTCCCAGCCTCTTCGTGAACAACCTCACTCCCACAGGGGGCTGTGTGTTTATTCAGTGAGCTCTGCGCTGTCGATCCGGTTGACGCCCGCCAGGGCCATGTCTTTCCAGGCCTGGTCCAGCGAGCCGTTCAGGTCGATGGCCTTGCACGCGTCGGCGATCACCCAGGTGTTGAAACCAGCCGCCCGGGCGTCCAGCGCGGTCCAGGCCACGCAGAAGTCCAGCGCCAGACCGACCACGAACACGCTGTCGATACCACGCTCGCTCAGATACCCGGCCAGCCCGGTGCGTGTTGTGCGGTCGGCTTCGACGAACGCGGAATAGCTGTCGATGCCGGCGTTGCAGCCCTTGCGCAGGATCAACTGCGCGTGGGTGATATTCAGATCCGCATGCAATGCAGCGCCGTGGCTGCCTTGCACGCAGTGATCGGGCCACAGCGTCTGCGCGCCGTAGGGCAGGGTGATGCTTTCAAATGGCGCGCGACCGGCATGGCTGGACGCAAACGACACATGCCCGCGCGGGTGCCAGTCTTGGGCCATGACCACATTGCGAAACTGCGCGCCGAGGCGGTTGATCAGCGGCACCAGCGCATCGCCCTCGGCCACGGCCAGCGCGCCGCCGGGCATGAAGTCGTATTGCATGTCGATCACCAGCAACGCGGCGCGGGGGTCGGAGGGCAATCGGGAAAGCGGCGTGGTCATCATCTGAGTCCTTGATGCAGTGAGTCTTGAGGCTGGGTCTTGAGGCGATGAGTGAAGAGCGCGGTCAGGCAAACACGCGGATCGGCGCGCCAGCGTGCCAGGCCTGAATGTCCTCGATCATCTGGCTGAAGAACATCCGGTAGTTGTTTTCAGTGACGTAACCCACGTGAGGCGTGGCCAGGACGTTGGGCAGCGTGCGGAACGGATGATCGGCCGGCAACGGCTCGACGCTGTAAACGTCCAGCGCGGCGCCGGCGATTTTCTTCTGCCTGAGCACCTCGACCAGCGCGTCTTCGTCGACGATCGGCCCGCGGGCGGTGTTCACCAGATACGCCGTCGGCTTCATGCGCTTCAGCGACTCGGCATCCACCAGCCCGCGACTGCGCTCGCTGAGCACCAGGTTCACCGACACCACGTCCGCTTGCTCGAACAGTGCCTGCTTGCTGACGTACGTCACGCCATGCTCGGCGGCGCGTTCGGCTGTCAGGTTCTCGCTCCAGGCAATGACTTTCATGTCGAAGGCCTTGCCGTAGCGGGCGATCTTTTGGCCGATGCTGCCCAGGCCGACGATGCCCAGGGTCTTGCCATACAGGTCGCTGCCGATGCCGATCTGCCAGTCGCCCGCGCGCAGGGAGTTGGCTTCGGCGACCAGGTTGCGGGTCACGCCCATGATCAGCGCCCAGGTCAGTTCCGGCGCCGCGTACTTGTAGCTGTCGGTGCCAACCACGGTGATGCCCAGGCGTGCGGCGGCCTTCAGGTCCAGCGCCGCGTTGCGCATGCCGCCGGTGACCAGCAGTTTCAGGTTGGGTAGCTGACTGAGCAGGGCTTCATCGAAAATCGTGCGCTCGCGCATCACGCAGAGGATCTGGAAGTCCTTGAGGCGGGCGACCATGGCATTAGTTTCGGCCGGGTAGTCATGCAGAAAACTGACCTCGCCGATCGGCTTCAATACGGTCCAGTCCACAACGTTTTCAGCGACCGATTGCCAGTCGTCGAGTACGGCAATCTTCAACCCGGAATCCTGAGTCATTGAGCGAGGCCTCGTTCAGCAGCGATGTTGGATTTTGTGGCGCTCACAGTACGCTTGCCTGCACGGCTCTGGAAGCCCGAAACCGCTTGGAATGGGCTTCTTTGTGGGAGCGACCGGCGTGGCACAGATCCCGAGTCAACCCGGATCCTGTGGGAGCGAGCTTGCTCGCGAAAATGCCAGTACCTGCGCTAAATGTCAGTTAAACAACCCGGCCGCGATGTTGATCGAGAACCCCAGAATCGAGGTGTTGAACACAAAGCCGATCAGCGACTGCGCCAGGACTACCTTGCGCAAGCCGCGGGTGGCGACGCCGACGTCGGAAGTCTGCACGGCGACGCTCAAGGTGAAGGAGAAATACAGAAAATCCCAGTAGTCCGGGTTCTCCTCGCCATCGGCAAAGCGCAGCGCCGGCTTGTCGCCGCGCCAGGTGTAGAACACCCGGGCGTAATGCAGGCTGAAGACCACGCCGATCAGCAGCCATGAGCCAAGGATGGTGAAGCCGGTGAAGGCGTAATGCAGCGCTTTGTCGGCGTCCTTCATGTCCTGAATGCCGGCCAGCTCCAGGATGATCGCCGCCAGGCTGGCAATCGCCGCCACGCAGACGACGAACAGGACCACGCCGGCGTTCTCGTCCTCGATTTCCGCGACCCGGCGCACGTCATCCGCGCTGGATTTGAAGGTGCGGCGCATGATCATCGCCATGTACAGCCAGCCGGCGACGTTCCAGCCGATCAGGCATTTGCTGATCACTGAAATATCCGGGGCGATGAACGCGCTTGCAATACCGGCGGCGACGCCGACGAGGGTGGCAATGGTCAGGCGAGGGTGGGTCTTGGCAAGGCGGGACATAGAGGACTTCACGGCAGTGAGATGCGCAAACAGTAGCACGCGGCCGCTATGGGAGATGATGAAGAAAAACGGCGCGCAAGGGGTTACGCGCCGGTCGCCATTTGGCAATTTAGGTGATTCTGTCCGGTCGCCGCTGTTCAGCCGCAGGGGGGCCGGCTCGGGTCAGTCGATCAGCGCACCAGGCACGGCTGCTTGTTGTTGAACGTCCAGTTCGGCACCAGGAACTGCATGGCGACGCTGTCATCCCGCGCACCAAGGCCCATGCCTTTGTACAGCTCGTGGGCCTTGGCCACCTGGTCCATGTCTATCTCCACACCCAGCCCGGGCTTCTTCGGCACCTGCACATTGCCGCCGATGATCTGCAGCGGTGCCTTGGTCAGGCGCTGGCCGTCCTGCCAGATCCAGTGGGTGTCGATGGCGGTGATGTTGCCCGGCGCAGCGGCGGCGGCGTGGGTGAACATCGCCAGGGAAATATCGAAGTGGTTATTGGAGTGCGAACCCCAGGTCAGGCCCCATTCGTTGCACATCTGCGCGACGCGCACCGAACCCTGCATGGTCCAGAAGTGCGGGTCGGCCAGGGGGATGTCCACCGATTGAAGCTGGATGGCATGACCCATTTCGCGCCAGTCGGTGGCGATCATGTTGGTGGCGGTGCGCAGGCCGGTGGCGCGACGGAATTCAGCCATGACTTCGCGGCCCGAGTAACCGTTCTCGGCGCCACACGGGTCTTCGGCATAGGCCAGCACTTTGTGCTGATCGCGGCACAGACGCACCGCTTCTTTCAGCGACCAGGCGCCGTTCGGGTCGAGGGTAATGCGCGCTTTCGGGAAGCGTTCGGCCAGTGCCGTGACGGCTTCGATTTCCGCATCGCCGCTGAGCACGCCGCCCTTGAGTTTGAAGTCCTCGAAACCGTATTGCGCATAAGCCGCCTCGGCCAGACGCACCACCGCGTCCGGGGTCAGTGCTTCTTCGTGACGAACGCGAAACCACGCATTGTCAGCATCGGCTTCGGTGCGATAGGGCAGGTTGGTTTTGGTCTGGTCACCGACGTAAAACAGGTAGCCCAGCATCTTCACTTCATCACGCTGCTGTCCTTCGCCGAGCAGTGCGGCGACCGGCACTTCAAGGTGCTGACCTAGCAAATCCAGCACCGCCGCTTCAATGCCGGTCACCGCGTGGATGGTGATGCGCAGGTCGAAGGTCTGCAGGCCGCGACCGCCGGCATCGCGCTCGGCAAAGGTGCGGCGCACGTCGTTGAGGATCTTCTGGTAGTTGCCGATGCTGCTGCCGACCACCAACGTGCGTGCGTCTTCGAGGGTCTGGCGGATTTTCTCGCCGCCGGGGATTTCACCCACGCCAGTGTTGCCGGCGTTGTCCTTGAGGATGACGATGTTACGGGTGAAATACGGGCCGTGGGCGCCGCTGAGGTTGAGCAGCATGTCATCGTGGCCAGCCACCGGAATGACCTGCATGTCGGTGATGACGGGGGTGCTGCCGGAAGTCTGTGTGTTCATCGCTAAATCCTTGGTAATACCGAGCGCGGCGTGGCGCTTTCTTTAAGAGGTTCAGAACGTCGAGTTCAGCGCTTGGAGCGCCTGACTCAGGTGTGGCTGGGCGTCACGTCGACCTTGGCCACCGGCACCGCGCCGGGCTTGGGCGTCGTGCGCACGGTGAACACCAGAATCGCGGCGATGATCGAGGTGACAGTCAGGCCATACAGGCCGCCCTGGATCGAACCGGTCTGCTGTTCGAGGATGCCGAAGGTGGTCGGCGCAACGAAACCGCCCAGGTTGCCCACGGAGTTGATCAGCGCGATGACCCCCGCGGCGATCCGTGCATCCAGATAGCCCTGGGGGATCGGCCAGAACAGCGACGACGCCGACTTGAAGCCCATCGCCGCGAAGCAGATCGCAACAAAGGCAAACACCGGACCGCCCGTGGTCGACATGAACATCCCTGCTGCCGCGATCAACAACGCGACGGCCACCCACGCTTGCTGGTGCTTCCACTTGGCCGACAGCGAGGCGAAGCCGTACATGCAGACGATGGCGATAAACCACGGGATCGAGTTGAACAGGCCGACCTGGAAGTCGGTGAGGTCGCCCATCTTCTTGATGATGCTCGGCAGCCAGAACGTCGCCGCGTAGATGGTCAGCTGGATGAAGAAGTACATCAGGCAGAACAGGATGATCTGCGGGTCCTTGAGCAGCTTGCCGATGGACAGCTTGACCGGGTTGGCCGCTTCGCGAGCCTTCTGTTCAGCGTCGATGGTGTTGACCAGCGCGTCCTTCTCGGCCTCGGTCAGCCATTTGGCGTCGTGGGGTTTGGAGTCGAGCCAGAACCAGACGAAGAAGCACAGGCCGACGGAGAACATGCCTTCGATGAAGTACATCCACTGCCAGCCGTGGTAGCCCAGCGCGTCGATCTGCAGCAACAGGCCGGAGAGCGGGCCGGAGATCACCGACGCGAAGGCCGAGCCGCTGAGGAAGATGGCGATGGCCTTGCCACGCTCGACGCCGGGCAACCAGCGGGTGAAGTAGTAGATCACGCCCGGGAAGAACCCGGCTTCGGCCACGCCCAGCAGGAAGCGCAGGATGTAGAAGTGGGTTTCGGTCTGAATGAACGCCATGCAGGCGGCGACGATGCCCCAGGTGAGCATGATGCGGGTCAGCCAGATGCGCGCGCCGACTTTCTGCAGAAGGATGTTGGAGGGGACTTCGAACATCGCATACGCGATGAAGAACAGGCCGGCACCGAAACCGTAGGCGGCCGCGCCGATACCCAGGTCATGTTCCATGTGACTACGCACGAAGCCGATGTTGACCCGGTCGATGTAGTTGACGATGAACATGATGACGAACAGCGGCAGGATGTGTCGTTTGACTTTCGAGACCGCCGATTGCAGGACGGAATCGGAGGCGTCATCCGCCCGTGTTGAGGATGTGTTCACTCTGGTAACTCCCACTGATTATTTTTATGCGGGTGGTCAAGCACGTTGTGTGTGACAAGGTGTGTAGCCTTGTTGCCAGTCATCATACAAGTAATGATGGCCTTGGCAACCGGATTTACGGGGGTTGCAAGAAGTATTTCGTCGGGCTAGGCTCGCCTGTCTGACAAGTGGAATGAGTTGCTGGGCGCTGCTGTTTGGCGCTGTTTTCGGGGTTCCTGGCCGTTTCGCGATGAGTTTCCGGCGAGTGGCTGAGTGCGTGCATCGAGCGCGGGTGGTCAGGAAAATACAAGTGGATGGCAGGCCTCTGCGGCCGCCGTTCTTTTCGGCACTTATAGGACGACTTTATTTGAACAGCACCGGACCCTTGCCACCCAAGCGTCGCCAGCACAGCCTGGCGACGGACCTGGTCACCGACCTGAGTCAGCGGATCCTGATGGGCACCATTGCGCCGGGTGCGAAGTTGCCGTCGGAGAGCGAGATCGTCCGCGAGCATGGCGTGAGCCGCACCGTCGTGCGCGAGGCGATTTCCAAATTGCAGGCGTCCGGGCTGGTCGAGACCCATCAGGGCAAAGGCACCTACGTGCTGGCGCGTTCGGAGCAGAGCGGGCTGCACCTGAAGGTGGAAACCGCGTTCAGCGTGCGGCACATCATCGAACTGCGCATGGGCCTGGAAACCCAGGCCGTCGCCCTGGCCGCGCAACGCCGCAGTCAATCACAGCTAACGGCGATGCGCGCCGCGCTGGATGATTATCAGGACCTGCTGGCCAAGGAAGACAGCTGCGTCGAAGCGGACCGACGCTTTCATCTGCTGATCGCCGAGGCCACCGGCAATCCGTATTTCGTGGAGATCCTGCAGAACCTCGGCATCGCCGTTATCCCGCGCAGCCGCATCGCCACCAGCGAACGTGCCGGGGCGAGCCTCACCCACAGTGCGTATCTGGCCAACCTCGAACACGAAGCCATCCTCGCCGCCATCCGCCGCCAGGACCCCGACGCCGCCCGCGCCGCAATGTGGACTCACCTGAGCAATAGCCGGGAGCGCCTGGCGCCGGTGGAGTGATGGCGCGGGATTGATGGGAATGCAGTAAGTGAGAGTGACTGCGGCCAATAGTGGGACTGGCTTTAGCCGGGAAGGCGTCGGGTGTCACACCGCGAGATGTGTGTTGCTCTCACTGGCCTCTTCCCGGCTGAAGCCGGTCCCACTATTTGAACGCGGTCTTCCTGTAGGACTGGCTTTAGCCGGGAAGGCGTCGGGTGTCACACCGCGAAATGTGTGTTGCTCTCACTGGCCTCTTCCCGGCTGAAGCCGGTCCCACTATGGGGACGCCAGAACCTCCATCATCACCCCCGACTGCCACTCGAAATACGGATTGAACGTCAGCCGCGCGAAGGCTTTGCCCGGTTCACGATGGCCCCAATCCGAATACCACACCGGCTCGCCATTCAGGCATTTCTGCATGTCGGCGGATGACTGGCCGTTCCAGCAGATCCGCTGACGGCCATTCACCCCGTACAACGGGTTTGCAGGTGAGAACATCAACCCCATGTGCGAGAACTGGGCGATGCGGTATTCCGGCAGGAGATCGCTGCGCACCCGCACCTTCGGGTTTTTCTGCGCCGCAGCCGGGTCGTTGCCGTACCAGATCAGCCGGCTGAGCGGATGGGTGAAGCGCGCGTTGAAGCTGTCCAGCACGTAACCGGTATCCAGCACCGAGTCGTGCTCGGTAATGGCGACGAACACCGGCTTGTCGTAGGCCCCTTTGTCGAGGTGCTTCTGCGCCAGCAGCGCGCTGCGGTAGAACTGGGCGAAACCGTTGGTGGGCACGTTCAGGTAGCGGACCGGCGTCTGCATCGGGCGCACGCCATTATCCGGTTTCGCCAGCCAGGGGCGAAGCCAGCCGATGTATTGAGTGACCCAGGCGTAGGTGTTCGCAGGTTTAAACGCCGGAGAGAACAGCACCAGGCCAGCGATATTCGGGTGCTCGTAGGCGTAATCCAGCACCAGATTCGCACCTGTCGAAAACCCGCCCAGATACACCGTCGGCACCTCCCGCTCAAGAAGCTGCGTCTGCTCGCGCACCACCTGCTGCCACTGACTGAGCGTCACATCCAGCATGTCCGCCGGCTTGCTGCCATGCCCCGGCAGCAACACCGTGCGCACCAGAAACCCCTGCGCCGCGAGCGCCTCGCCGACGTCATTGAACGACCACGGCGAGTCGCCGAGGCCATGGACCAACAAAATCCCCCGCGTGGCTGGCGCTTTGGGCCGCCATTCCCGAGGTGCATTCCACTCGATCTCGGTAGGGTGATCAGGCGTCTGAAAGGTCCGGTTCTGTTCCATCCAGGCGATGGTCTGCTGGCGATATTCGGCAAAACTCGCCTGCCCCAGGGGCACCTCGGTGGAGGCGCAGGCCTGAAGGGTCAGGGCGGAGAGGAGGAGGGTGAGACGGTGCAGGGCCAAATTGAGTTCTCGCGTGTTCAGATGTCCAGTTGATCGGGCCGGATGCCGAACGCCTGGGCGATTCTTTCTCGAGTCTGCTTGCGGGGACGCGCCACCGATTCCTGCTGGGCGTAGGCGGGTTGGGAGATACCGAGTCGTCCGGCGACAAGCTCCTGGGTCAGATCCAGATACTCGCGCCACGCCCGAATTGGCGTTGAGCCGTCGACAATCCGGCTGACGACTTCGTGGGGGATCAGATCTTCCCCACCGTGCTGGCTGACGTACTCTTCATAGGGGATGACCACGAAGGCGGGTTTGCCGTCGGGGCCGTTGATGATCTGGATGTTATTAGTAGGTGCGCTCATCGTTGTTATCCGATCAACCATGCTTTGGCGTCCTTATAAGACTTCCATAAGTCTGGCGTGGATATTACTTATAGTTGAAATCCCATGCTAGGGGCCAATCGCGCCTGGACCAAGATTCAGGCAGACTCCCACCACCCACAAAAACAAGACCTGATGTGTATGAACCCTCAACTCCTTTGCTGCGCAGACACCCCTCATGTTCGCCCTTGACCACGCCCTGGCCCAGGACATCGTCGACCGGACGATGGCGATTTTGCCGTGCAACGTCAACGTCATGGATTACCTGGGGATCATCATTGGTAGCGGCGAGGCCAAGCGGTTGTATACACGGCATGAAGGGGCGCAGCTGGTCCTCGCCAACAGCCGCGTGGTGGAGATCGATTCGCACACCGCCCGGCAGCTCGACGGCGTGCGCCCGGGGGTGAATCTGCCGCTCATGCTGGATCAGAAACTGATCGGCGTGCTCGGCATCACCGGCGAGCCGGATGATGTGCGGGTCTACGCGGAGCTGGTGAAGATGACCGCCGAGATGCTCATGGAGCATCGACGCCAGCAGGCCGATCAGCAATGGCGGCATCAGCGCAGTGAAGATTTGCTGTCGCGGCTCTTGCTCGGCGACAGCGCTGCCCATCTGGTCGCCGAAGCTGAACAGCTGGGTTTGCAGCCGCAGTTGCCGCGCCAGGCCGTGTTGCTCGAACTGCCTGAAGGCGCGACCTATGCCGGTGCGATGAGTGCGTGGCTGTTGGGGCGTTACGCCAACAGCTGGTGCCTGCCGTGCGAGCCAGGTTTGATCTACTGGTGCCGCGCGGTGGGCAAGGACCGCGACGACGCCTTGCTGCTGGCGCTTTTCGACGAACAGGGCTGGCCCGTGCAACGCATGGCGACCGTCGAACCCTCGGCGGACCTGGCCTCCCTGCGCGCCGCCTGCACCGCCGCCCGCGACCTGCTCGATTACGCGCGCCACTTGCGGCCGACCGTAAAACTGCTGCGACTGGCCAGCCATCGCGTCGCGCTGCTGTTCTGGCGCAACCGCCACGACTGGTTGGCCGAAGGCATCGCCGAGCCGATCAAGCACCTGCTCGATAACCCGCAATTGCTCGACACCCTGCGCGCCTGGTTCGACTACAGCGGCGAGAGCCAGGCCTGCGCTGACGCACTGGGCATCCATCGCAACAGCCTGCGCTACCGGCTGGAGAAAATCGCCGAACTGACCGGCTGCGATCCCTATCGGACTGAGGACCTGCTGCGCCTTTATCTCGGCGCGCAGATGGTGGTCAACTAAGGCGCTGTCGCAGCGTTGTTCGTATGAACAACCGAGCGAGCCACCTGTTGTGCAAGCGTAAGGCGGTAAAGTCGCGTCAGGGTGCGAAGATCGGCCATCAGACAAGGAGAACAACATGAAAATCGTCATCGCCCCGGACTCGTTCAAAGACAGCGTCAGCGCCCAAAGTGTCGCCCACGCCATCGCTGCCGGGCTCATCGACGTCTGGCCTGACGCCGAACTGGTCGAGTGCCCGATGGCCGATGGCGGGGAGGGCACCATCGAAGCGGTCTTGGCGGCGTGCGACGGTGAGTGGATGAGCAATCAGGTCAGCGGACCGCTTGCGCAGCCCGTGCAGGCGCAGTGGGGCTGGCTGGCGGACACGCGCACGGCGATCATCGAAATGGCCATGGCCAGCGGTCTGCAACTGTTAAGCCTGGACCAGCGCGACGCGACCATCACCAGCACGTTTGGCACTGGCGAACTGATCAAGGCCGCGCTGGATGCCGGCGCCGAGCGGGTAATCCTGGCCATCGGCGGCAGCGCGACCAATGATGCCGGCACCGGCATGCTGTCGGCGCTGGGTGCGCGCTTCCTCGACCGGGACGACCAGCCCCTCGCTCCCGGTGGCCTGGCCCTGGCACAACTCGCGCGTATCGACCTGACCGGGCTCGACCCGCGCCTGAGCAGTGTGCAGTTCGAGGTCGCTGCCGACGTCAACAATCCCCTGTGCGGGGTGCAAGGCGCGTCGCACATCTTCGGCCCGCAGAAGGGCGCCTCCCCTGAGCAGGTGCTGGCGCTGGACGCAGCGCTGGGGCATTTCGCCAAGCACTCGGCTCAGACACTGGGTCGGGACGAGAGCGAACATCCGGGAAGCGGCGCAGCAGGCGGCATGGGCTTCGCGGCCAAGGCCTATTTGAACGCGTCGTTCCGCCCCGGTGTGGAAGTGGTGGCCGACCTGACCGGCTTGGCCGCCGCATTGGCGGGCGCCGACCTGGTGATCACCGGAGAAGGCCGTTTTGACGCCCAGACCCTGCGCGGCAAAACCCCCTTCGGCGTCGCCCGGATGGCTCAGCGCAAAAATGTGCCGGTGATCGTGCTGGCCGGGACACTGGGGGAGGGCTACGCCGACCTGTATGCCCACGGCGTCAGCGCCGCCTTCGCCGTGACCAGCGGGCCGATGACGCTGGAGTTCGCCTGCGCCAACGCGGCGACCTTGCTCCATGACCGCGCGCGGGATATCGCCCGGGTGTGGGCCCTCGCAGCCCGTTAACGCTTCGCCTGAGCGGTCGCCTCGATCAGGCGGTTTTCAGGTGCATCAGCGGAATGGGTCTGCGCATCAAGGTGCCCACCAGCACCGCGGCCAACAGGGCGATCAGGCCCGCAACCCACAACACCGAGCCGAAGCCCGAGACAAAGGCGTCCCGGGCCAGCGGCTGAATCATTCCCCGCGCGCTTGCATCGACGGTTTGCAGCGCCGCGTTCATGTCCCCGGCCACCACCCGTGAGGCGATGTGCTCGGCCTGATCGAGGAGTTGGGGCGAGGCGGTCGCCAGTGTGTCCTTCAGCGATCCGAGCGTGTGACTGGCGAGCAGCGCGCCATAGACGCCGATCGCCAGCATGATCGAGCTGAACCGCATGGTCGTGCTCATTCCCGACGCCATGCCGGTGCGTTCGCGGGGCACGCAGGCCATGATGTTTTTTTGCGTGTCACCGTTGAGCAAGCCTGCGCCCGCCCCAGTCACGGCCATCGCCGCGGCGAATGCCGGGTAGCCGCCAATCCCGGTGGCCCAGGCGCACAGCAGGTTGCCGACGCCCACAAGGGTCAGGCCCAGCGCCATCATGGCGGCCGGCGACAGGTGCCGTGACAGCGTCGGCCCGAAGCGCGGCAACAGCAGCATGGTGAACGCGAACGGCAGCATCCCCAGCCCCGAATCAATGGCGCTGAAGCCTAGGCCGTTCTGCAGGTAAAACGGCAGCAACGTCATCATCACCTGGGCGCAGCCGGCGTAGGCGAACATGCCGAGCAGGGCGCCGATGAAGCGCGGGTAGTTGAAAAGCTGCAAATCGACCATCGGCCGACGCTGCAGGCGCTCGGCGATGACGAACAGCACGAGCAGCACCGCCCCCGCTGCCAAGCGCATGGACGTGAGAGGGTGGTCCCAGCCGATTCGGTTGGCTTCGATCAGGCCCCAGATCAGGCTCAGCAGGCTGGCGCTGAAAAACAGACTGCCCCAGGGATCGAGACGCGCCGACTGCTCGTTGCGTGACTCTTGAATGTTACGCATGACCATCACCAGCAGCCCAATACCCACCGGCAGGTTGAGGTAGAAAATCCAGCGCCAGCCGATCAGCTCGGCAATCAACCCGCCGATTGTAGGGGCGGCGGTCATGGCCACACCCATGCACGCGCCCCAGAACGCCCAGGCCTTGGCGCGCTCGGCTTCGTCGTGGAAAAAGTGGCCGATGGTCGCCAGAGCAGAGGTGAGCAGCAGCGCCGCGCCCACGCCCTTGATCGCCCGGGCAATGTCGAGGAACAGAATGTCCGGCGCCGCGCCACAACCCAGCGATGCCAGGATGAACAGCACCAGCCCTGTGATCAGCATGCGCTTGCGGCCAAAGCGATCGGCCAGGCTGCCCGCTGGCAGCAACAGCGCGGCGAAGGCCAGCATGTAGGCGCTGACCACCCATTCGATGTCAGCAAAACCTGCGCCCAGATCACGCGCGATGCTCGGCAGGGTGACCGCGACAATGTTGGTGTCGAGCACAATCAACGCGCACACGCCGGAGGCCGTGAGCAGGGTCATGCGGGGGCTGGGTCGAGACATGTATGGGGGCTCCGGACGCTGTTAGGTGCTGACTAACGCAGGTCGATATGAAAGGGTTCGTCACCTGAACAGAGTAAGGGGATATGCCCTATGCTCTGTTACCCGCTCCCCGCTTTTTCATTACCTCTCAGGTAACGCTCCATGGAAATCCGTCATTTTCGCTACTTTCTGGCCGTTGCCCGCCATCGGCATTTCACGCGCGCCGCCGAGCAACTGGGCATCGCGCCGCCCACGCTCACACGGCAGATTCAGGACCTGGAGAACGCGCTGGGCACCCGACTGTTTTTGCGGGAACAGCGGGAGGTGAGGCTGACGGAAGCGGGGCGCGCGCTGCAGATCGAGGCCGAACTGGCGGTGCGTCAGTTTGAAACCGCGCAGTACAACGTCCAGCGCGCCGGCCGTGGCGAGGCCGGCAGGATCGAGTTGGGCTACGTCGCCTCAGCGGTGTTTTCCGGGGTACTGCAGCGCCACGTCAGCCAGTTTCGTGAGCGCTACGCCGACGTCGAATTCAGCATCAACGAGCACCTGATGCCGACGCTGCCGCGGCTCATAGAGGAGGGGCGGCTGGACGTGGGTTTCATCCGCTCTCCCATGCAGTTGCCCGATTCCGTAAGCGCGGTGCAGTTGCTGACGGAGGGGTTTGCCCTCGCGCTGCAGGACAGTTCGTGGCTGTGCAAGCTGAAGGTTATCCATGGGGTGAACCTGCAGAACGAGACGTTCATCCTGCCTGAGCAGATTTCCGGCACCCTGGAGGTGGCGGCCCACGGCGGTTTCGCGCCGACCCTGGGTCCGCAGCCGGGCGGGCTGGTGTCGGTGATTGCGCTGGTGAGTCTTGGTCAGGGCGTGGCGGTGGTGCCGGAGTCGGTGGTGGATCACATTCGTCTGCCGAATGTGGTGTATCGGCGGATTGAGGATTGCCAGCCGAGCTCGTCGTTGTCGCTGATCCACCGACGCCACGAAAAGGCCCCGGCGGTGATCAGGTTTGTTGAGTACGTCAAAGGCGCGCGCGCGCCTTAGACTCAATCTCGCCCGATTGCGTGGTGCTGCTTAGAGAAGATCAAGGGCGTCTGCCTGGGGGCAGACTGTTTCGCCTTCGGCGAGTTACTTGGAAAAGCACCCCAAGTAACCAAGGGTGCTTGCTCCTGGTTAGGCCCTTCGTTCCTCAGGGTTCCTTCACTCCGGTCTCGCTCCGTGGGCCCGCCGCCATCCGCCATCCATGGCGGGGGGCGGCTCTCGCGGCATCCATGCCGCTCGGCCCACGGAGAGAGACCTGCGTTCAGCCTGCACCCAAGTCGCGATGGGCGGTGACTGAGCTTCTTGTGTATGAAGATCAAGATCAAAGGCTTCCCGGCTGAAGCCGGTCCTACGGTCGAGGTCGCCGCCGCTGTTTCTGATCGTTCCCACGCTCCGCGTGGTAACGCCCCTCCGGACGCTCCGCGTCCCTTAGACGACGCCCATTCGGGCCTGGGGAAATGACGCGGAGCGTCACGGGATGCATTCCCACGCGGAGCGTGGGAACGATCAAACGGCGGGTACTCGTAGGACCGGCTTTAGCCGGGAAGCTCTTGATCTGCTTCTGATCTGCTCTTGCTCTTCATACGCAAAAAGCTCAAACACCGCAGAACGCGACTTTGGTGCAGGCCGAACGCAGACGACGCGCAGTGGGCCGAGCGGCATGGATGCCGCGAGAGCGCCGCTAGGACATGGATGTCCGTTCGGCGCGGGCCCACGGAGCGTCGTCGGAGTGAGGGAACCCGACGAAGTCGGGCCAAACCGAGAGCAAGCACCCTTGGTTACTTGGGGTGCTTTTCCAAGTAACTCGGCGAAGCCGAAACGGTCTGCCCCCAGGCAGACGCTCTTGATTTTGACCTTCGTACGCAACCCCGCGGGTCTAGCGGTGGACCTGCGAAACGCCTAAATCTTGGCTGCTTCAGGCACCCGCCCATACACATCGGTAAACCGAACGATATCGTCTTCCCCCAGATACTCCCCGCTCTGCACCTCGATCATCACCAGATCAATCACCCCCGGATTGACCAACCGATGAGTGTGCCCGGGTTTGATGAAGGTAGACTCATTGGTGTCGAGCATGAACTCCTTCTCCCCATTGGTAACCCGCGCCATGCCGCTGACCACAATCCAGTGCTCGCTGCGGTGATGATGCATCTGCAACGACAACGACGCCTGCGGCTTGACCACAATGCGCTTGATCTTGAAACGCTTGCCTTCCTCCAGCACCGTGTAAGTCCCCCACGGCCGGGTCACGGTGTTGTGCAGCAAGTACGCCGGATGCCCCTGACGCTTGAGCGCCTGCGCGATAACCTTGACCTCCTGACTGCGATCGGCGTCGGCAATCAGCAACGCATCCGGCGTGTCGATGATGATCAGGTTGTCCAGACCCACCGCACCCACCAGCCGCTTCTTCGAGTCGATGTAGCAGTTGGTCACGTCGTGCAGCACCACCTCGCCGTTGCATCGATTGCCATGTTCATCGGCCGGACTCAGCTCGCGAATGGCCTGCCACGAACCGATGTCGCTCCAGCCCATCTCGCACGGCACCACCGCCACCTTCTGCGAATGCTCCATCAATGCGTAATCGATGGAAATGTCCGGCGCCAGGGCGAAGGTCGTGCTGTCCAGCTCGATCTGCAACTCGTTGCGGCCTTCCTTGCTGTTGCACTGCGCCAGGCAATGGCGCACGGCGGTCAGCACGTCGGGCGCGTGAACTTCCAGCTCGGCCAGCAGCACATCGACGCGCATGCAGAACATCCCGGCGTTCCACAAATGCAGACCGCCCGCGAGATAGTCCTGGGCGGTCACGGCATCGGGTTTCTCGACGAAGCGCGCGACCTGATAGGCCTCGCTGCTGAGGGCCTGGCCTTTCTCGATGTAGCCAAAACCGGTTTCGGCGCGGGAGGGGATCAGACCGAACGTCACCAGCCAGCCCTCGTCGGCCAGTTTGCGTGCGCTCTGCACGGCGGCCTCGAACGCGGCAACGTCAGTGATCAACTGGTCCGCCGGCAGAATCAACAGCTGCGCGTCGTCGCCATAGCGCTCCTGAACGTGCAGCGCCGCGGCGGCGATGGCCGGCGCGGTGTTGCGGCCGAACGGCTCGAGCAGAAACTCGAGCGCCAACTGGTGCGTGTTCAGCAGCCGGTAGTCATCGACGGTGCGGAAATACACTTCCCGATTAGTGACGGTGAGGACGCTTTCGACGCCGTCCAGCTGGCTGGCGCGATTGAAGGTCTTCTGCAGCAGGCTTTCGCCGTCCGGCAGGCGCATGAAGGGTTTGGGCATCGCCTCCCGTGAAACAGGCCACAGCCGGGTGCCGGCGCCGCCAGCGATAATGCAGGGAATCAGTTGCATGGGGTTTCTCGCCTCTTCGATCCATGAATCAATGACTGGGGCTGCACTCCCGATCATTCCGAGAAAAGTCAATTTAATGACTTTATCGTAGTATTCGGGCGAATTAGCCAATTATTTGTCGATTAGGCGCTTTCCGCCCGCGCATTTCAAGGGGCTGTAACGCGGAATTAACGCCTCTCGTCCCCTATTTACGGGGCGTAAACCCCGGCAACTCGGCGTTGCCCGTAGGTGAACCCAGAGCGGTGGCAAGGCCGGCGCGCGTAAGTCCCTGCCATTCAAGGCTTTTTGCCATCACTGAGCGGGCTGACATCCAACTTCAGCCGTGTCCGGGTGAATGCCAAAGCGTGTCTTGTCGAGGACGCCGGGTTAAAAGATTTTTCATCCACCGGGCTTTTTTTGCAGCACGCGCGGTCAACACATCACGCATCAACTCGAACACGCAAAAGGAAGGGACATGGCAGCGCGCAGGGCATTACTGATTCTTCACGGCAAGCAGGCGCTCAATGAGGATGTCCGCGAGGCGGTGGCGCGCAAGCGCAAACACGGCTGGGAACTGGACGTGCGCGTGACCTGGGAAGCGGGCGATGCCCAGCGCCTGGTACGTGAGGGTCTGGAGGCCGGTCATCGGCAGATCATCGCCGGTGGCGGCGATGGCACATTGCGCGACGTGGCGGAGGCGCTGGCGCTGTCTGAAGTCGACGCCAGTCTGGTGATCATGCCTCTGGGCACGGCCAATGATTTCGCCCGTTCGGCGGGTGTGCCGCTGGAACCCGACCAGGCCCTCGACCTGCTGGATGTCCCGGCGCGTGCGGTTGATATGGGTGCGGTGGGCGGTCAGATGTTCCTCAACATGGCCACCGGCGGCTTTGGCAGCCAGGTCACCGCCAACACCTCCGAAGACCTGAAAAAGATCCTCGGTGGTGCGGCGTATCTGTTCACCGGCCTTACGCGTTTCAGCGAGTTGAAAGCGGCTTATGGCGAATTTACCGGCCCGGACTTTCACTGGAAGGGCGAGATGCTGGCGCTGGGGATCGGCAACGGTCGTCAGGCGGGCGGCGGCCATCCGTTGTGCCCGGAAGCCCTCGCCGATGACGGCCTGCTGGACATCAGCATTCTGCCAGCGCCCCAGGAGGTGGTAAGCACGCTGAAGAGCCTGCTCGAAGGCGGTCTGGGCCTCGACAACATGTTCGTCCGCGCGCGGCTGCCGTGGGTCGAGCTCAAGTCGGCGCAGGGGCTGAACATCAATCTCGACGGCGAACCGCTGAGCGGCGAAGCAACCCGTTTCGAGGCACGAGCAGGCGCGTTGCGTGTGCACCTGCCGTCGCATTCGCCGTTGCTGGGGCAGACGCGGCAACTCGCCTGAGCATCAACAACCGCCAGATGAGCCGCGACCGCACGCTCATCTGACGCCATCAGTCATCCAGGCTGATGATTCGCTCCCTCACACAGAACAGCACCAGTCCGGGCACGTCGTAGATGTGCAGCCGTTTCATGATCTGCGCGCGATGGGTTTCCACTGTCTTGACGCTCAGGCCGAGGCCGCCGGCGATCTCGCGGGTTGAGGTGCCCCTTACCACCAGCCGCAGGATTTCCAGCTGGCGGGCGGTGAGGTTATGACCTTCCGCAGGTTCGACGGGCGTCATCTGGCTGTTGACCAATGCCTGGCTGATCACCGTGTGAGCGATGGCCGGGCTCAGGTAGCGTTCTCCGTCACGCAGGGCGTTCAGCGCGTGTTCGATCTCGCTGGCGGTTGCATCTTTGAGGAGGTAACCGTGGGCGCCGCACGCCAGCGCACGCATGATCAGGCACGGCTCGGTGTGCATCGACAGAATCAGCACCTTGCTGTCCGGCAGCGTCTGACGCAGGCGTTGCAAGGCGTCCAGCCCGTCGCTGTCGCCCATGGAGATGTCGAGCAGAATGATGTCGGGTTCCAGCTGCAGGCTCATTTCCAGCAATTGATGGCCATTGCTGGCCTCGCCGATAACAGCGTAACCCGGGATGTCCGACACCAGCGCGCGGACACCGGCGCGGATCAGCGCGTGATCATCCACCAGCAGTACGTTGCAGACACTCACGGCTTGCTGCCTTCAGCGCGTCCGCGGACACGCGGCGCCCACGGAAATAACGCCTGAATACAAGTGCCTTGCCCGGGCTCGCTGGCGACGTTCAATTCACCGCCCAACAGGCTCGCGCGCTCGGCCATGCCCGCCATACCGCGCTGCCCCTGACCGGCGGGGCTCAGCGCAGGAGCGAATCCCTGACCATCATCACGAATGTTCAGCCACAACCCTTCCGGTCGGCGCTGCAGTTGCACGCGCAGGTTTTGCGCCTGGGCGTGGCGCAGCATATTGGTCACGGCTTCCTGGGTAATACGGAATGCCGCCACCGCGATCTCTTCGGGAATACCGTCCAGGCGCTGCTGGCATTCCAGGCTCCACTGCACGGAAGTGGCTGACAGCGTGCGCAGCAAATGCGCGCGCAGGCTGGCTTCCAGTCCCAGGCTGGTGAGCTGTCGGGGGTTGAGAATGGCGGACAGGTCGCGAACCTTCGCCAGGGTTTCATCAAGGGTGTTGATGAGCATCGTGCACTGCGCGTGCAGCTCCTGCGGGGCGCGGCGCTGCAGCCAGTCGCTCTGCATCTTTGCTGCCGTGAGCATCTGGCCGATGTCGTCGTGCAGCTCGCGGCTCAGGCGATGACGTTCGGTTTCCTGAACCTGCAGCATGTGATCGGCGAGTTCCTTGGGCTGGAACTGAATGGTCCGGTTTGGGCGGGTCATGCTGTAACAGAGGCCTGCAAATGCCAGCCCGTTGACGATGGCCAGCTCCAGCGGCAGGGTGCCGCTCGCCAGGTACGCGATCACATTGCAGCCCGTCGTCGCCAGGCACAGCAGGCCTGCCCAGCGAACGGTGCTGCCGGGGTTCATTCGCAGAAAGCCAGGGAATTTGCTGCTGCCATGCATAGCGGATGAAGCCATCGATAATGGATGTCTACACCTGACGGATCTGCCAGGCCATTTGAAAGGGCATTGCTAAAAACACAATGCTGTACTTCCTCTGTATGGGTACAGCGTGTTCGAACGACTCGTCGAATGGACAGAAAAAGTGCTGGTTGAAGCGCTCTTTCGAGCGCGCCGATAGTACCTTAATTGTCGGCGTTATTAAGGGCTGAGGTTGAAACCCGACTCACACCAACAACAGAGCCGGTTGTCCGTTCAGTCAGCTTTCAAGTCCGTAAGGCGAGTGCGTGTTCAGGAAATCAGCAGCCATTCATCGCGTTTCACTGTGATCGGCGTGCCTGGCGGCGAGCACGTCGCGCTGCCCGGGATTGACCGACCAGCCCGGATTGGCGGCGACGTTATTGTCCGGCTTGCCCACCCCGCACTGGCAGGCGAATGCGTTCAGCAAACCGCGCTGCTCACTGTCGTCCAGCGCCAGCGATCCGGTGTGGGGGTCGATGAGTTCAAGCTGCCAGGCCATCAGCTCAAAGCAGCGTTTGAGCGTGGGCAATGCCTCTGGCTGCAAATGGCCGGCCGCGCTGGCGAAGTAAAGGAGATAACGCAACTGCCGTGCGAAACCGCAGACCGTTTCCACGCGATGGGTGTCTGCCTTGCCGGCAAGGTGGTGCAATGTGGTGAGCAGACATTCCATCGCGTCACCATCATCGCTGATCAATTCCAGATGGCTGAGGCATTCATCGGCGCGGCACATGAGTGTCTGGGTATCGCTGAGAAACTCTGCGTGCAACTGCTGCCATTCATTGCCGTTCAGCATGTGCAATCTCCACTCTTCACAAATGGCGACGTCAGGTCGCGTGGGGCGAGTGGCCCAAAGTTAATGTTGAAGGCACTGGAAAGTCTGTAGGGCGTTTCTGATTGTTGCGAATGGTCGGGCAGGGTGGCGTGATCAGCATGAACGCGTGAAACGATCATCTGCACACAGGCCTCAAGAGAAGGGTCCTTCGCAAGGGTTCCGGCGAGTAGTGGGGAAACTTCCGCGAGCGCAACCGCATGCCTGACTCCATTCATTTACGAGAAGGGCGTCACAGTAATGGCTATTGGAAAAGCCGAATATCAGGTTCGCCCCGATTGCCCTTAGGGGTTACCCCTACTCGCGGTGGCAGGTTGCACTGAGTGGTCATCGGGCCGCGCATCTGAAAGCCGCGCCGTTCGCCGGTCTGCCAGCGCTCGGGTCTGTCGATGGGGTTGCAGTGATGTTATTGTGATATCAAAGGCGCGACGCGCGTTTCTATCCCGATTAAGGTCTGTCATGGGGCTGCCGATACAGGGTAGGCGGACTTACTTGAACCCTGCTCCAGGAGCAACAGATGGCTGGCATTCTCGACACAGTAGACCAACGTACACAGCTGGTAGGTGAGAACCGCCTGGAAATCCTTATGTTCCGCCTGGCCGGCCGACAGTTGTTCGCGATCAACGTATTCAAGGTGCAGGAAGTCCTGCAACTGCCCAAGCTGACACTGATGCCCCAGCGTCATCCGTTCGTGTGCGGCGTGGTCAACCTGCGCGGGCAGACCCTGCCGGTCATTGACCTGTCCCAGGCCATTGGCATGCGTCCGCTGGTGCCGGGGCCTTCGAGCACAATCATCGTCACCGAATACAACCGCTCGGTTCAGGCATTCCTGGTGGGCGGCGTCGACCGTATCGTCAACATGAACTGGGAGGCGATTCTGCCGCCACCGACCAGCGCCGGGCGTCAGCATTACCTGACCGCCATCAGCAAGGTCGATGACCAGTTGGTGGAGATCATCGACGTGGAGAAAGTCCTCGCCGAGATCGTGCCGTACAGTGCCAAGGTCTCCCGCGACAAGCTGGAAGATCCGGTCCTCGCCCGGGCCATTGGCCGCGAAGTGCTGTTGGTGGACGATTCCAATGTGGCGCTCTCGCAGTTGCGTGACACCCTGGGTCAGCTCGGCGTGAAGATGCACGTTGCCCGCGACGGGTTGAAAGCCCTGAACATGCTCAAGGGCTGGGCAGACACCGGCGAAGTCATGACCGACAAGCTGTTGATGGTCTTCACCGACGCCGAAATGCCGGAAATGGACGGCTACCGCCTGACCACGGAAATCCGTAACGACCCACGCTTGCGCGGCCTCTATGTCGTGCTGCACACCTCGCTGTCCGGGAGCTTCAACGAGTCCATGGTCAAGAAGGTTGGCTGCGATAACTTCCTCTCCAAATTCCAGCCGGACAAGCTGGTCGACGTGGTCCGCGAGCGGCTCATGCTCGACAACTGATCCGTTCCTGTTTCAAGCCCCTTGCTGTATGGAGGGGCTTTTTTGCATCTGTACCGCTTGGTTTTCCGGCGTCTCGTATAGAGTGGTGGCTTTCCGCTCTGGCAAAAGGACGCGTACATGTTTCACCTCAGCGCACTGTATCGGTACCCCCTCAAATCCTGCATGGCCGAGACGTTGCAGCAGGCCCGTTTCGATGAGTTGGGCATGAGTGGCGATCGTCGCTGGATGCTGGTGGACGAAGCCAGTGGGCGCTTTTACAGCCAGCGCGCGCTGCCGCAGATGTCGCAGCTCTCGGTGCTGTGGAAGGGCGATGGGGTGACGCTGTCGGCGCCGGGCCTGGGCAGTCTGGATGTGCCGGTGCCGGTCGATGAAGAAGCCAATCTGCGCGGTATCACGATCTGGCGCGACACTTTTCGGGTGCCGGACGCGGGCGAGGACGCGGCGCGTTGGGTCAGCGCCTTGGTGGGCAAGCCGACGCGGCTGGTGCACGTGCCGAAAGAGCGCGCTCGCTGGCTGCCTTCAGGCTACGGGACGGTGGAAGACAGGGTCGGGTTCGCTGACGGTTTTCCGCTGTTGCTGATCGGGCAGTCTTCACTGGACGATTTGTCGCAGAAGGTGGGTCGCCCGCTGGAAATGTTGCGCTTTCGTCCGAATCTGGTGGTGTCCGGCGCGGAACCGTTCGCCGAGGATGGCTGGAAGCGGATTCGAATCGGCGGCGTTGAACTGCGGGTGCTAAAGCCGTGCTCGCGGTGCATCCTGACGACGATCGACCCTGCTACCGGTGAGCGCAGCGCGGATCGCGAACCGATGACCACACTGAAGACCTATCGCGAGCGAGAAGGGGAGATCTGGTTTGGCCAGAACCTGGTGAGTGATGGCCCAGGGCTGGTCGAGGTCGGGATGGAGGTTGAGGTGCTCGAGTGATTGAGCGCTTGCCCTTACGCTTTCCCGGCTAAAGCCGGTCCTACAAAATGCACTCGATTCGCACTGTAGGACCGGCTTTAGCCGGGAAGAGGCCAGGCGTCACACCGCGAATCTCCGCCGTGCAGCCGAGGTCTTCCCGGCTAAAGCCGGTCCTACGACCGCAGAGCCTCACAAATCATCAAAGAACCGTTCATGCCAGTCCACCAGCGGCTGCGGGGAATTGAGCTTCTGGCCGTAGATCACCGCATACGACAGCACGTTCTGCACATACTGGCGGGTCTCGTCGAACGGAATGCTCTCGACCCAGACGTCGAAGGCCAGGTGATTGGCGCCCCTCAACCACTGACGTACACGTCCCGGACCTGCGTTGTACGCCGCCGAAGCCAGTACCCGGTTGCCGTTGAACTGCGCATGGACCTGACTCAAATAAGCGGCGCCGAGCTGGATGTTCTTGTCCGGATCGAGCACCTGGGCCGGCGAGGCCAGGGGAATGCTGAATTTGCGCGCGGTCTCTTTGGCGGTCGCAGGCATCAGTTGCATCAGGCCTGCGGCACCGACGCCAGAGCGGGCGTCATCCATGAACGCGCTTTCCTGACGGGTGATCGCAAACACCCAGCTTGAATGCAGCCCGCGAACCTGCGCTTCACGCACCAGGGTGTCGCGGTGGGCCATCGGGAAGCGAATATCTAGATCGTCCCAGTACTGCGCCTGACTGATGGTGCGAATGGCCGGGAAATACCAGTGCATGTCGTACGCCAGTTTGGCCTGGGCGACCATTTCGTCCCGGCTGAAACGCCGGGTGACGTGGTACCACTCGCGACGGCCGTCGACGATCTGCCCGCGATCATAGAACTCCAGCGCGCGGCGCACGCCCGGTGTGTTGCGCACCTTGGTCATGAGCGCCTGGCTCATCACCAGCGGCTTGTTGTTGAGCATGTACGGCGTCTGGGTGCGGTCGGCGGCAAGGAAGCCGTAGAAATCACGCTCCTTCGCGACCGCCTTGTACAGCCCCGGAAGCAACGGGCTGTTGGGCTGAGCAAGCTCGAGAGAGCGGGCCTGCCAGTAACGCCAGCGGTTCGTGGTCGCGAGGTCTTGGGGCAGGCGACGGGTCAGCTCGTACGCATCGCTCCAGCGACCGAGCCGCAGCAACAGGCGCAGGCGCCATTCGGTGACGGTGTTGTCGCGCAGGTCCGGGTCGTACTTGGTCATGACCTCAAGGGCGCGGCCGTCATAACTGCGAGCCAGGGTCAGGCCGATTTCCTTGGCGATCTGCACCTGTTCCTCGTGGGAGAAATGCAGCACCGGCGCGTAGCTGTCGAGCAGCTCCATGGCCCGCTGCGGGTCCTGCTTGGCCAGGCGACGCAGCCCCAGCCCGACCACATCGGACATCGCCTCGTCGGCTGGCATGAACTGGCCCTGGTTGTTGACCATTTCCGGCTTCTGCGCGACGGCGATCAGCAAACGGCCCTGGGGCGCGAGGGTGGTCATGCTGTTGACCAGTTGATTGGCCAGCGCGTAGTTGCGCACCTGCGCGGCGAGCTTGGCGCGCTGCCAGCGTTTCTGCTCGGTCAACTGCCCCTCGACCGCCCACTGGGTGAAGAACGTATCGCAGGCTGCCGGCAGCGTCTTGCCGGTCATCCAGGTCTTCTCGGCGTTGGCATAGCCTTCCGAGCGCTGGTTGTGGCTGAGCTGATACGAGCCATACAAACAGTCGAGCTCGACGAAATTCAGCTTGGGGTCGTAATACTTGACGAAGGGCTGCCAGTCACCGCGCGAAGCCAGCAGCCGCAGCCAGCGCAGCTTCATGTAGTTGGCTTGCGGCAGGTCGCCATGCTCGGCGAAGAACTTCTCGATTTCCTCGTTGCTCGCGCTGTTCAGGCGGGCGGTGAGTTCGTCGTAGGCCAGGTAGGGTTCGAGGGGGTAATCCGCCAACGCAGCGGCGTACGTACGATAAGGGCCGCCGTCGCCCTTGGCCAAAGCCCGTTTGGCTTCATCGTAATATTGGCGTTGGGTGGTGAGATCGACCGCTTGGACGGACTGGGCAGCGGTGGCCGACAGAAGCAGGCAGGACAAAAGGCTGAAGAAACGACTGCGCATGAGACTTCCGTGCAGATGCATCGTGAAAAGTGCGGCTAGCTTAGCCTGTTGCCCGCGCGGGTTGAAGCGCTGCCTCGTCCGTCGTGATAGATGGAAACAAACCCCGGCCTGCAATCGGCCGACCACCGGGTCCGGACGACGTCCTGTCATCGATTAGCCGCCCATCTGCCGGGTTATCTCAGGTAGAATGCGCGCCCGGTTTTTGGAGAAGCTCATGACCCTGCTCAAATTCAGCGATGTGTCCCTTGCGTTCGGCGCCATGCCGTTGTTGGACAAGGTGTCCTGGCAGATCGCCCGTGGTGAGCGGGTCTGCATCATTGGCCGCAACGGCACCGGCAAGTCCAGCATGTTGAAGCTCGTCAAGGGCATTCAGATGCCCGACGACGGCAATGTCTGGCGCGCGCCGGGCCTCAAGATCGGCGAGCTGCCCCAGGAGTTGCCGGTCGCTGACGGCCGTACCGTATTTGACGTGGTTGCCGAAGGCCTCGATGGCGTCGGCGAGTTGCTCGCCCAGTATCACCACCTCAGCCAGAACATCGTCACCGCCGAAGACCTCGACAAGCTGATGCACGTGCAGTCGGACCTCGAAGCCCGTGACGGCTGGCGCCTGCAGCAGTTGGTGGACAGCACCCTCAGCCGTCTGCAACTGCCGGCCGACAAGACCCTCGCCGAACTGTCCGGCGGCTGGCGTCGTCGCGTGTTGCTGGCCCAGGCGCTGGTCTCCGAGCCTGATCTGCTCATGCTCGACGAACCGACCAACCACCTCGACATCGGCGCCATCGCCTGGCTTGAAGAAGCACTGAGGGAATTCCAGGGCGCGGTGTTGTTCATCACCCACGACCGGTCCTTCCTGCAAAACCTTGCCACGCGCATTCTTGAACTCGACCGTGGCGGCCTGATCGACTGGGACGGCGACTACGCCAGCTTCCTGGTGCACAAGGAAGCCATGCTCGCGGCGGAAGAAACCGCCAACGCGCTGTTCGACAAGCGTCTGGCCCAGGAAGAAGTATGGATTCGTCAGGGCATCAAGGCCCGTCGTACCCGTAACGAAGGCCGCGTACGCGCCCTGAAGGCATTGCGCGTTGAACGCAGCGACCGTCGCGAACGCACCGGCAAGGCCAACATCCAGCTCGACACGGCAGACAAATCCGGCAAGCAGGTGATGGTGCTCGACAACGTCAGCTTCGCTCACCCGGGCGGCCCGATGCTGATCAAGGACTTCTCTATGGTCCTGCAGCGCGAAGACCGCATCGGTCTGCTCGGCGCCAACGGTACCGGCAAGACGACGCTGCTCAAGCTGATGCTCGACAACCTCCAGCCCACCAGCGGCAAAGTGGAAGTCGGCACCCGTCTGGATGTCGCCTACTTCGACCAGTTGCGTCACCAGCTCGATCTGGAAAAAACCGTGATCGACAACGTGGCCGAAGGCCGCGACTTCATCGACATCGACGGCCAGAGCCGCCATGTCCTCAGCTACCTGGGCGATTTCCTGTTCAGCCCGCAGCGGGCGCGGACGCCGGTCAAGGCGTTGTCCGGCGGTGAGCGCGCGCGTCTGCTGCTCGCCAAACTGTTCAGCAAACCGGCCAACCTGCTGGTCCTCGACGAACCGACCAACGATCTGGACGTCGAGACCCTCGAGCTGCTTGAAGAAGTGCTGTTGACCTTCAAGGGCACCGTGCTGATGGTCAGCCACGACCGGGCATTCCTCGATAACGTCGTCACCAGCACCCTGGTGTTCGAAGGCGAGGGCAAGGTCCGCGAATTCGTCGGTGGCTATCAGGACTGGATTCGCCAGGGCGGCTCGCCGCGTCTGCTGGGCGTCACCGACAGCAAGTCCGGCAAGTCCGAGCTGGCCACTGCCGTGGTTCAGGCAGCACCGGTCGCGGCGGCCGAAATGCCGGTCGCCAAAAAGAAGCTCAGCTATAAACTGCAACGCGAGCTGGAAGCCCTGCCTGCGCAAATTGACGCTGTAGAAGCGCAAATGGCTGCGCTCAGTGCCGAGATGGCCGAGGCCGGTTTCTATCAGCGTCCTGCGGAGCAAACCACAGCCGTGATGGCGCAGCTGGAAAGCCTGCAAGGCGAACTGGACGGACTCCTTGAGCGTTGGGCCGAGCTGGACGAGTGATCGCTAAGCTGTAGCAATAAAAAAGCCCGGCCCTTTTTCAAGGACCGGGCTTTTGCATTGGCGCGCTTATTTCTCCGGGCGCTTGATCAGGCGCACTGCCAGCACGTCACACGGCGCACCGTGCAGCACGTCGTTGGCAGTAGAACCGAGCAGCAGGGACAGGCCATGACGGCCGTGGCTGCCGACAACGATCAGATCAACGTGGTGTTCCTTCGCCAGGTTGTGGATTTCCTGACGCGGCTGGCCGTAGGTCAAATGGCTGTCGCCGGTCTTTACGTCGGGGTATTTGCGTTTCAGCGCTTCCAGCTTTTCCTTGGCCTGATCGAACTGCTGTTGCTGCAGCTGCGACAGGTCCATCGGGACATCGCCACCGAACGCCATGGCCATAGGTTCGACGATGTGCACCAGCGAAAGCTTGGAGTGGCCGGCCAACGCCAGCGCCATGGCTTTTTTGATAACCGGATCGCACTCTTCAGTGAGGTCCACGGCTACCAGGATATGTTCATAGGACATGGGGTGTTCCTTCTGAGGTTTGCGATGGTTTTGATTATGGCTCTTTTCACGCGCCTCTGGCACGCCGATGTGGTTCGCCAGCAGCTAGCCGCCGCGGGGGGCGTACAAATATGACGGTGTGGATCATCCTGTCAATCATTGCGGTGGTTTTAAGTCCGCTGGTCTGGCTGCGCCCCTCGCGCTCGCAGAGCGGCAGAATGGCCATGCGCATGCAGGCGCGGCGCATGGGGTTGGCCATGCAGCTGATTCCCCAGGAGTGGCCGCATTGGTTGCCGACCGAGCCGCCGAGCCCGTGCCCGCAGTATCACCGGCCACGTGCCGCGCGGGCGCCCGATGTCTGGGTGTACTGGCAGATGGAGCCGGGCGTGTGGGTCAACCAGTGGCGCGAGCCGTGTGAAGATCCGCGCCTGCTCGAGCCGTTCAAGACGCTGCCGGCGGACGTCTACAAAGTGGAGGCGGGCAAGCAGCTAATTGCCCTGTATTGGGCCGAGCGCGGCGAGCCCGAAGTATTGCAGCACATTGCAGCGGTGCTGAAGGCCTTGGCGTAAGCCGTCCCGATGCCCGAATCGCGGGCATTAAAAAGCCCGATAACAACATCGGGCCGGGGTTGGCCAGGCAGGCCGTAATTCTTGTGCAGTGCGGTGCAATGCCGCTCGCCGGGTCTCACATCACTTGCTGACGACCCTCAAATGACCCGTCTTGATGCGCAGTGCGCTGAATGTAGACCTTAATGGTGCGTTTGTCTGCTGCCTCACCGTTTATTTCATGCTGCGTTCCGAGCCACTGCCCGCCGCCACGCCCCATCTTCTTCAGTTTCATGCCCCCGCGATCATGCGCCTGAATAGCCTTCTATCAGGCGCACGTTTTACCTGCGATTTGCCGGTTTTGCCCGCTGTCTGCTGAATTGACAATTGCTGGAATATGGCAGAAGGTAGCCGCACCCAAATCAAACGGGCGTATGAATTGAGCGTTTGCCGTAGGAATGCTCTCACAGACGCTCGAATCGCGTCGACGGGGTGACTGGCGTTTGGTGTTTCGCCTCGACGGCAACGTCGAGCATAGCGCCGGATCTCAGCGTCTGATGCGTATTGTTCAGCTTCCATATCGTGGAGATCAGTTGATGATTTACGAAGGTAAAGCCATCACGGTTAAGGCTCTTGAAAGTGGCATCGTCGAACTGCGGTTCGACCTCAAGGGTGAGTCCGTCAACAAGTTCAACCGCCTCACCCTCAACGACCTGAGTCAGGCCATCGAAGCCATCAAGGCCGACAGCTCGATCAAGGGCGTCATCGTCACCAGCGGCAAGGACGTCTTCATCGTCGGCGCCGACATCACCGAATTCGTCGATAACTTCAAGCTGCCGGACGCTGAACTCGTCGCCGGCAACCTCGAAGCCAACAAAATCTTCAGCGCTTTCGAAGACCTCAACGTACCGACCCTTGCTGCCATCAACGGCATCGCCCTGGGCGGCGGTCTGGAAATGTGCCTGGCCGCTGACTTCCGCGTCATGTCCGCTACCGCCAAGGTCGGCCTGCCTGAAGTCAAACTCGGTATCTATCCGGGCTTCGGCGGCACAGTCCGTCTGCCACGCCTGATCGGTGTAGACAACGCGGTCGAGTGGATCGCGTCCGGCAAAGACAACAGCGCTGAAGACGCACTGAAAGTGGGCGCCGTCGATGCTGTCGTGGCTCCCGGCAAACTGCAGGAAGCTGCACTGGACCTGATCAAGCGCGCCATCTCCGGCGAGTTCGACTTCAAGGCCAAGCGTCAGCCGAAGCTGGACAAACTCAAGCTCAACGCCATCGAGCAGATGATGGCCTTCGAAACCGCCAAGGGTTTCGTGGCAGGCCAGGCCGGCCCGAACTACCCGGCGCCGGTCGAAGCGATCAAGACCATCCAGAAAGCCGCCAATTTCGGTCGCGACAAAGCGCTGGAAGTGGAAGCGGCCGGTTTCGTGAAGATGGCCAAGACCTCGGCCGCTGCGAGCCTCATCGGTCTGTTCCTGAACGATCAGGAGCTGAAAAAGAAAGCCAAGGTCTACGACGAAGTCGCCAAGGACGTGAAGCAGGCCGCTGTATTGGGCGCCGGCATCATGGGGGGCGGCATCGCCTATCAGTCGGCTGTCAAAGGCACGCCGATCCTGATGAAGGACATCCGTGAAGAAGCCATCGCGCTGGGCCTGGGCGAAGCATCGAAGCTGCTGGGCAAGCGCGTCGAAAAAGGCCGCCTGACCACCGCGAAGATGGCCGAAGCGCTCAACGCGATTCGTCCTACGTTGTCCTACGGCGATTTCGGCACCGTCGACCTCGTCGTCGAAGCCGTGGTCGAGAACCCGAAGGTCAAACAAGCCGTACTGGCCGAAGTGGAAGGGCAGGTGGGTGAAAACACCATTCTCGCTTCCAACACCTCGACGATCTCCATCAGCTTGCTCGCCAAGGCCCTCAAGCGCCCGGAAAACTTCGTCGGCATGCACTTCTTCAACCCGGTGCACATGATGCCCCTGGTTGAAGTCATCCGTGGCGAGAAGTCCAGCGAAGTCGCCGTGGCGACCACCGTGGCTTACGCCAAGAAGATGGGCAAGAACCCGATCGTGGTCAACGACTGCCCGGGCTTCCTGGTCAACCGCATCCTGTTCCCGTACTTCGGCGGCTTCGCCAAGCTGGTCAGCGCCGGTGTGGATTTCGTGCGCATCGACAAGGTCATGGAAAAATTCGGCTGGCCAATGGGCCCGGCGTACCTGATGGACGTGGTCGGCATCGACACCGGGCACCACGGTCGCGACGTCATGGCCGAAGGCTTCCCGGACCGCATGAAGGACGATCGCCGCACGGCCGTTGACGCCTTGTACGACGCCAATCGCCTCGGCCAGAAGAACGGCAAGGGCTTCTACGTCTACGAGACCGACAAGCAGGGCAAACCGAAGAAAGTGGTCGACGCTTCCGTGCTGGAAGTGCTCAAGCCGGTGATCTACGAGCAGCGTGAAGTCAGCGACGAAGACATCATCAACTGGATGATGATCCCGCTGTGCCTCGAAACCGTGCGTTGCCTGGAAGACGGCATTGTCGACACGGCTGCCGAGGCCGACATGGGCCTTATCTACGGCATCGGCTTCCCTCCGTTCCGCGGTGGCGCGCTGCGCTACATCGACTCGATCGGTGTCGCTGAATTCGTGGCCCTGGCTGACCAATACGCTGATCTGGGCGCTCTGTACCACCCCACTGCGAAGCTGCGTGAAATGGCCAAGACCGGCCAACGCTTCTTCGGCTAAGTGCCCAACGAACAGGTGAAGATATGAGCTTGAATCCGAGAGACGTCGTGATTGTCGACTTCGGTCGCACACCGATGGGCCGCTCCAAGGGTGGCATGCACCGCAATACCCGCGCCGAAGACATGTCGGCGCACCTGATCAGCAAATTGCTGGAACGCAACCACAAGGTTGACCCGGCCGAAGTCGAGGACGTGATCTGGGGCTGCGTCAACCAGACCCTGGAGCAGGGCTGGAACATCGCGCGCATGGCGTCGCTGATGACCCAGATTCCGCACACCTCCGCCGCGCAGACGGTCAGCCGCCTGTGTGGTTCGTCCATGAGCGCGTTGCACACGGCGGCTCAGGCGATCATGAGCAACAACGGTGACGTCTTCGTCATCGGCGGTGTCGAGCACATGGGCCACGTTGGCATGATGCACGGTGTCGACCCGAACCCGCACATGTCGCTGTACGCCGCCAAAGCCTCCGGCATGATGGGCCTGACCGCCGAAATGCTGGGCAAGATGCACGGCATCACCCGCGAGGCGCAGGATGCGTTCGGTGTGCGCTCCCACAGGCTCGCTCAGAAGGCCACGCTGGAAGGGAAGTTCAAGGACGAAATCATCCCGATGCAGGGCTACGACGAGAACGGTTTCCTGAAGATGTTCGACTTCGACGAGACCATTCGTCCGGAGACGACGCTGGAAAGCCTGGCTGTCCTCAAGCCTGCGTTCAACCCGAAAGGCGGTACGGTCACGGCCGGCACCTCGTCGCAGATCACTGACGGTGCTTCGTGCATGATCGTCATGTCCGGCCAGCGCGCCATGGACCTCGGCATCCAGCCCCTGGCGGTGATCCGCTCCATGGCCGTGGCCGGTGTCGACCCCGCAATCATGGGTTACGGACCGGTTCCGGCGACCCAGAAAGCGCTTAAGCGTGCAGGGCTGAGCATCGCCGATATCGACTACTTCGAGCTCAACGAAGCTTTCGCTGCACAGGCCCTGCCGGTGCTGAAAGATTTGAAAGTGCTCGACAAGATGGACGAGAAGGTTAACCTGCACGGCGGCGCCATCGCCTTGGGTCACCCGTTCGGTTGCTCGGGGGCGCGGATTTCCGGCACCTTGCTCAACGTGATGAAGCAGAATGGCGGCACCCTGGGTGTTGCCACCATGTGCATCGGTCTGGGTCAGGGCATTACCACCGTATTCGAACGCGTCTAAACGGTGTGAGTGTGCAAGCCGGGGCCTGGTGCCCCGGCTTTTGTTTTTTCCGAAAATGTATTTTCGCCACTTTTTTTCCTGTCACACCCGAGGTCCCCCGCATGCCGCTACAGCCAGGTCTCTACCGTCACTACAAAGGGCCCGAATACCGTGTTATCGGTGTCGCGCGGCATTCGGAGACCGAAGAAGAAGTGGTGTGCTATCAAGCGCTGTACGGCGAATACGGCCTGTGGGTACGCCCTTTGAGCATGTTTCTGCAGTCAGTTGAGGTTGACGGCGAGCAAGTGCCGCGCTTTGCTTTGGTTCAGGCCGAACCGGATCTTTTTCCACGGCCCTGAGGCATGACGTTGCAGCAGCCATTGCTTGACCTCACCTTTCAGCCACTATATATAGCGGGGCCTCGACGGCTCTGACGTCTTTTTTCTCGCATTAGGAATTTTCCGATCCATGGGCAAATCGCTGGTCATTGTGGAATCCCCGGCTAAGGCCAAGACCATCAACAAGTACTTGGGCAACCAGTACGTGGTGAAGTCGAGTATCGGCCATATCCGAGACCTGCCCACCAGCGGTTCGGCTAGCGCCTCCAAAGAGCCTGCTGCCAAGCGCGGCAAGGCCGTGGCCGAAGCGCCTGCGCTGTCGCCCAAGGAAAAGGCCAAGCGCCAGCTCGTGGCGCGCATGGGTGTCGATCCGGAACACGGCTGGAAAGCCAAGTACGAAATCCTTCCCGGCAAAGAGAAGGTGATCGACGAATTGCGCCGCCTGGCCAAAGACGCCGACACCATCTATCTCGCGACGGACTTGGACCGCGAAGGGGAAGCCATTGCCTGGCACCTGCGCGAAGCCATTGGTGGCGACGATGCGCGCTACAAGCGTGTGGTCTTCAACGAGATCACCAAGAAAGCCATTCAGGAAGCCTTCTCCAAACCGGGCGAGCTCGACATCGACCGCGTGAATGCCCAGCAGGCACGCCGGTTCCTCGACCGCGTCGTCGGCTACATGGTGTCGCCGCTGCTGTGGCAGAAGATCGCCCGCGGTCTGTCGGCCGGCCGTGTGCAGTCCGTGGCAGTGAAGCTGGTGGTGGAGCGCGAGCGTGAAATCCGCGCGTTCATCCCGGAAGAGTACTGGGAGATCCATGCGGACCTCGGCACTGCCAAGGGCGCCAACGTTCGCTTTGAAGTCGCCCGCGAAAAAGGCGAGGCCTTCAAACCGCTGGACGAAGCGACCGCCATGGCGGCGCTGGAGAAGCTCAAGGCCTCGGCCTACAGCATCAGCAAGCGTGAAGACAAACCGACCAGCAGCAAACCGTCGGCACCTTTCATCACGTCCACGCTGCAACAGGCCGCGAGCAATCGCCTGGGCTACGGCGTGAAGAAAACCATGATGATGGCCCAGCGTCTGTACGAAGCCGGTTACATCACCTACATGCGTACGGACTCGACCAACCTGTCGGCCGACGCAGTGGCCATGGCCCGCACCTACATCGAAACCGAGTTCGGCAAGAAGTACCTGCCGGAATCGCCGATCGTCTACAGCAGCAAGGAAGGCGCGCAAGAGGCTCACGAAGCGATTCGTCCCTCCGACGTCAACACGCATCCGAGCAAGCTGACCGGCATGGAGCGTGACGCCGAGCGTCTGTACGAGCTGATCTGGCGCCAGTTCGTGGCCTGCCAGATGCCGCCCGCGCAATACCTGTCGACCACCGTCAGCGTCGCGGCCGGTGATTTCGAGCTGCGCGCCAAGGGTCGCATCCTCAAGTTCGACGGTTACACCCGCGTGCTGCCACAGATGAGCAAGCCGGGCGATGACGACGTACTGCCGGACATGGCCCAGGGCGACAAGCTGAAGCTGATCAAGCTCGACCCAAGCCAGCACTTCACCAAGCCGCCTGCACGTTATTCGGAAGCCAGCCTGGTCAAGGAAATGGAAAAACGCGGCATTGGCCGTCCATCGACTTATGCAGCGATCATTTCGACGATTCAGGACCGTGGCTATGTGGCGCTGCACAACCGTCGTTTCTATTCGGAAAAGATGGGCGACATCGTCACTGAACGTTTGTCCGAAAGCTTCTCGAACCTCATGGACTACGGCTTCACGGCCGGCATGGAAGAGAACCTCGACGACGTGGCCCAGGGCCAACGCGACTGGAAGAACGTCCTCGACGAGTTCTATGGCGATTTCAAGAAGAAACTCGAAGTGGCCGAAGCACCCGACAGCGGCATGCGCGCCAACCAGCCGGTGATGACTGAGATCCCGTGCAAGGTCTGCGGTCGCCCGATGCAGATTCGTACGGCGTCCACCGGCGTGTTCCTCGGCTGCTCGGGCTACAGCCTGCCGCCGAAAGAGCGCTGCAAGGCCACCGTCAACCTCACGCCGGGCGACGAAATTGCCGACGACGATGAGGGCGAGTCCGAATCCCGCGTGCTGCGTGGCAAGCACCGTTGCCCGATCTGCAGCACCGCGATGGATGCGTACCTGCTGGATGAGAAGCATAAGCTGCACATCTGCGGTAACAACCCGGATTGCTCGGGTTACGAGATCGAAGAGGGCACCTACCGCATCAAGGGCTATGAAGGCCCGAGCGTCGAGTGCGACAAGTGCGGCGGCGAAATGCAGCTCAAGACCGGCCGTTTCGGCAAGTTCTTCGGCTGCACCAACTGCAAGAACACCCGCAAGCTGCTGAAAAGCGGTGAAGCGGCGCCGCCGAAGATGGACCCGGTGAAGATGCCGGAGCTCAAGTGCGAGAAGGTCGACGACACCTACATCCTGCGCGATGGTGCTTCGGGGTTGTTCCTGGCGGCCAGCCAGTTCCCGAAAAACCGCGAGACCCGTGCACCGCTGGTGATGGAGATTGCACCGCACAAGGACGAGATCGATCCTAAGTATCACTTCCTGTGTGACGCGCCGAAGAAGGACCCCGACGGTCGCCCGGCGGTGATCCGCTACAGCCGCAAGTCCAAGGAGCAATACGTGCAGACCGAAGTGGACGGCAAGCCGACTGGCTGGCGTGCGTTCTACGACGGCGGCAAGTGGAAGGTCGAGGACAAGCGTTGATCGTTTGATCACGATCCGACTGGTCAGCCCCGACGCTTTGCGTTAAAAGAATCCCTCGGCGTCCTCGTGCGCTGCGAGGGATTTTTTTGTCTGCGGCTGACTCGCTGCGGGCAGGTTGGCGCTTCACTCATCTCTACAGAGGCCACCGTTATGGCTCATGAACTTTATACCCGCACCAACCAGAAGCTGTTCTTCGCAGGCCTGGCACTGGAGGCGATGGCGAAGGCCAGGGACAGCCGTGCGATGAACGCCCAAGGGCTTGAACAGGCGGAGCGTGAGTCGGCGATCTTTCATCTCTATGGCGCGTTGCTCGGGCTGTGCCACGAGATTGCCGGATTCTACCGACTGCCACAGGCCAGCACCCCGCGTGCCGAGGACCTGCTGTCGCCGAAGGTACTGGAAGCTATCGCCATCCCGGAAATGGGCGAATTGGTCGAGCTCGCCCACAACCGCGAAACGTGGCTGGCGCAATTACTGGCCTCCTACCAGGCGTTGTTCATGCCGCCGAGGGCGCCGCGCAAACCCAAGGGTGACGTCACTCAGCCACTTATCATCGCAGTGGGGGCGGAAGAAGAGCCCGAGCAGGCGTTGACGCGCGAGGAGATGGAAAGCTGGCGTCAGCAGCTCAAAGGCCTCGCAATCCGGTTCAGAGAAGGCCTGAGCGAGTGCTGAGTCGGAGTGATCGATGGGCTAGGGACTCAGTCATCTGGCTGTTACAATGCGAGCCTTTCGTGGAGAACTGCCCTGATGCCAACTTCGTTTCTGGAAATTGTTGAACTGCCTGACGGTCGCATCGAGCTGCGCCGCGCCGAAGATGAAGGATCGCTGGTCACCCTGAATTTTTCGGAAGACGCCAAGGCGTTCTTGCAGGGTCAGCACGTTGAAGTCGCCAAGGCGATGCTCAGCGTCGGTGTACAGATGGCGGGGCGGCTGGCCGAAGGCGAATTGACCAAGGATGAAGAAGGGCCGCGCGTGCTGCACTGATCCTCAGGATTCGCAGCTCGCCCACACGCCGTTCCGCTTCTCGATTCGCAAGAAGCACCTACACGCTCCAAATACCCTGAATAGTTCTGCCGACGTGCCTAGCCCAGACGAATGTTGAGGCTCTGCGCATCGCCGATACGTGCTGCGCTGGCCAGTTGCTGGCGCGCACTGCCTGAGATGGGATTGATCCAGCTGACCACCGTATGACTGCGGCCCAGGCGCAACACCTCACGGGTCAGTTCCAGCGCACTCTGCGTCCCGCGCGGGTGCATCAGAATAATGCGTTCCCGATTCAGACCCGCGTCACGCAGCCACGCCTGGGTCACGCTGGCGGGTGGTGCAACCAGGGTCAGCCAGCGGTCGTTGGTGTCCTCACTCAACTCACGCAGGATCGGGGCCAACAGGTTGAGGCAGTTCCCGGCAGCGCCGCGCAATGACACTTCACTAAAGGCTTCCGGTTCGTTGCTCCAGGGCGACTCGGCAATCTCTGCCAGGGTCGGGACCTGCAACAGCGGAACGTCGAGCATGGGCACGCCGGGTGCCATGAATGCTTCGAACAGGGGCAGTTGTGCATGTTGTTGCGGTGTCTGTGGGAACTGCATCTACGTTCTCCTTATCGACGAATCACGCCGACGCTCAAGCCTTCAATGACAAGATCCTGATCTTTGAGATTCACTTCGATCGGTGCGAAGTCGGCGTTTTCGGCCAGCAGCCAGACCTTGTTGCCTTCGCGTTTGAAGCGTTTAACTGTCACTTCATCACCGATTCGCGCCACAACGATCTGGCCGTTGCGTGCTTCGCGGGTGGTATGGACGGCCAGCAGGTCGCCGTCGAGAATTCCGACGTCTTTCATGCTCATGCCGTGAACACGCAGCAGGTAATCCGCGCTGGGGTGAAAGAAGGCCGGGTTGATGGCGAGGGATTCTTCGATGTGCTGCTGGGCCAGGATCGGCGCGCCGGCTGCGACGCGACCAATGATCGGCAGGCCGCTGTCATCGGGCTTGGCTTCGAAGCCGGGGATACGAATGCCGCGGGAGGCGCCCGGAGTCATTTCGATGGCGCCTTTGCGGGCGAGTGCTTTCAAGTGTTCTTCGGCAGCATTGGGCGATTTGAAGCCCAGCTCCTGAGCGATTTCAGCGCGGGTCGGCGGGTAGCCGTTGTCTTCGAGGCAGCGCTTGATGAAGTCCAGAATCTCGGCTTGGCGTGACGTCAGTTTGATCATGTGCATCGCTCTGGCTTTTTATACAGTGACTGGGATTATATACAGTGCTTGGGTCTTGGCAATGGTCCTTTTTGCCCAGCCTGCGGTGCGCCCCCTTCATAAGTGGCTACAGGCCCCGGTTTGTATGGTTAAATGCCGTGACCGCATGGACAGAAAGCGGACGCTCAGGGTTGACAGTGCTGTGTATGAAACGTATGTTTCAAACACGTGTTTGTCAGGCGTTGAACCATGGCTCAGTCGGAAACAGTTGAACGAATTCTCGATGCAGCGGAGCAGCTATTTGCCGAGAAAGGTTTTGCCGAAACCTCGTTGCGGCTGATCACCAGCAAGGCGTCAGTCAATCTGGCAGCGGTGAATTACCACTTCGGTTCCAAGAAGGCCCTTATTCAAGCGGTGTTCTCCCGCTTCCTCGGGCCGTTCTGCGTCAGTCTCGACCGCGAGCTGGAGCGCCGCCAGGCCAAGCCTGAACACAAGCCGACCCTTGAAGAGCTTCTTGAAATCCTCGTTGAGCAGGCGCTGGTGGTTCAGCCGCGCAGCAACAATGACCTGTCCATCTTCATGCGCCTGCTAGGCCTCGCGTTCAGCCAGAGCCAGGGCCATTTGCGGCGTTATCTCGAAGACATGTACGGCAAGGTGTTCCGCCGTTACATGCTGTTGGTCAACGAAGCAGCCCCGCGCATTCCTCCCATCGAGCTGTTCTGGCGGGTCCACTTCATGTTGGGCGCTGCGGCCTTCAGCATGTCCGGCATCAAGGCGCTGCGCGCCATTGCGGAGACCGATTTCGGGGTCAACACGTCCATCGAGCAGGTCATGCGCCTGATGGTGCCGTTTCTGGCGGCCGGCATGCGCGCCGAAACGGGCGTCACCGACACGGCCATGCTCACCGCGCAACTTCGGCCCCGTACCAAAACCTCGACACCGGCACCTGCCAAGGTCTGAGGCGCGCCACGGGCTGGCGGTGGCGTAATTTGCATCACATCCTTCGATCCCGCACCATGCCGGCCTGAGCATTGGTTGTTGAAGGATCTTCCTATGAGTTCTGGCCTGCAAGGCTCCCTGATGGTGGACGTCGCCGGTACCTGGCTGACCTCCGAAGACCGTCAGTTTCTGCGTCAGCCCGAAGTGGGCGGCCTGATTATTTTCGCGCGCAACATCGAGAGCCCACGGCAAGTTCGTGAACTCTGCGCATCCATCCACGCCATTCGTCCCGAGTTGCTGCTCGCCGTCGATCAAGAGGGTGGACGTGTCCAGCGCCTGCGCCAGGGCTTTGTGCGGTTGCCGCCGATGCGCGCCATTGCCGGCCATCCGAATGCAGAAAGCCTCGCCGAGCATTGCGGCTGGCTGATGGCAACCGAAGTGCTGGCGGTGGGGTTGGACCTTAGCTTTGCGCCGGTGCTGGATCTGGATTATCAGCGCAGCGCGGTCGTCGGCACCCGGTCGTTCGAAGGCGATCCCGAGCGCGCGGCGCTACTGGCCGGCGCTTTTATCCGTGGCATGAACGCAGCGGGCATGGCGGCCACCGGCAAGCATTTCCCCGGGCACGGCTGGGCCGAGGCCGACTCCCACGTGGCCATCCCCAATGACGAGCGCAGTCTTGAAACGATCCGTGCCAGTGACCTGGTGCCTTTTCAGCGCTTGAGCAAACACCTCGCAGCGGTCATGCCCGCCCACGTGATCTATCCCCAGGTCGATTCGCAGCCGGCAGGCTTTTCCCGCCGCTGGCTGCAGGACATCCTGCGCGGCGAGCTGGGTTTCGATGGCGTGATTTTCAGCGATGACCTGTCGATGGCTGGCGCCCATGTCGTGGGTGACGCCGCCAGTCGCATCGAGGCGGCGCTTACGGCCGGCTGTGACATGGGCCTGGTGTGCAACGACCGCGCGGCGGCTGAGTTGGCATTGAGCGCGGCGCAGCGCTTGAAGGTCTCGCCGCCGGCGGCGCGGCTTCACAGAATGCGCGGGCAGGGCATGGCGTCCACCGAATACCGGCAGCATCCCCGCTGGCTGGCGGCGCTGACCGCCCTGCGCGCCGCTCAACTGATCGAATAAGGAACTCCCATGACTGTTTACGCGATTATCGGCGGCACCGGCCTGACCCAACTCGAAGGGCTGACGATCCGTCAGTCCTTGTCAGTGAATACCCCATACGGCGCGCCGTCAGGCGATATCCATCTCGGCGAATACGCCGGCCGTGAGGTGATGTTCCTGGCTCGTCACGGGCACCCGCACCGCTTTCCGCCGCACAAGGTCAACTACCGCGCCAACATCTGGGCCCTGAAGCAGGCCGGCGCCGAAGCGATCCTGGCGGTCAACGCCGTGGGCGGGATTCACCCTGACATGGGCACTGGCCATTTCTGTGTCCCCCACGATCTGGTGGACTACACCAGCGGCCGCGAGCACACCTTTTTTGCCGATGATCTGGAGCACGTGACCCACATCGATTTCAGCTTCCCCTACAGCGCGCCATTGCGGGCCCGACTGATTGCCGCGCTGGCGGCCGAAGGCTGCGCCCACAGCGATTTCGGCGTGTATGCCTGCACCCAGGGACCACGGCTGGAAACAGTGGCCGAGATTGCGCGGCTCGAGCGGGACGGCTGCGACATCGTTGGCATGACTGGCATGCCGGAAGCTGCACTGGCGCGTGAGCTTGAGCTGGAATATGCCTGCCTGGCGCTGGTGGTGAATCCGGCCGCCGGCAAGTCCGCGGCGGTCATCACGATGGCGGAAATCGAGCAGGCTTTGCACGATGGCATCGGCAAGGTCAAGGCGACATTGGCTCAGGTGCTCAGCGCCGCTTGAGGCCTGAAATCGTGGGTTTGGAGGGCTTTCTCTGAACGCTGGCTAGGCCGGAAAGGGCAACAAAGTCAACGCTATATCGTTGAAATAGTTGTCCACGGAAAGCGTGAATATCTCTGTGGATAAGTTTCTGTAAGCCAGTAATTGCAAGGCGTTAGCGGCAATGGTCGTTTAATGATCAGGTTTGCCAATGGCGTCGATGAAGCGAGTTAATGGTCAGAATTCCCTTCAGATCAAGCTTCAAAAGGGCGGGGTTAAGCGAGGGGGGCAGGCATTGGACTGCCCGCCAGCGCGCCGAGGATGACGCGCCGCCGAGGCAGATTTCCGCAGGGGAAAGTCAGGTGGAAGGTCAGCGAAAACTCAGAGGAGAAGAAGCCCTGATGGGTTGATCAGGATTCAGCCCACTCAACATCGGTCAAGCCCAGTTGCTCGGCTTTCGGCTTGGTCACTTTCGGCACCCGGTCGGAGCGGTATTTGGGAATCTGACCAAACCCGGCATCCACCGACGCCCAGTGCCAGGCAGATGCGTTATCCATGGCTTCAGCGCTGATGTAGAAGCTTTTGTAGCTGCCATGCAGCAGGTAATCGATTCTGAAATGCTTGTACTGTGCCACGCTTGCAAACCTCCCTATCAGTCACTCTCTTTGTAACTGAGTCGTCACCGTCAGGAAAATTCACTCGAAATCACCGTTCTAAGCCAAATGGTTAGCTTTAGTACAGAACGATGATCCCAAGGTCTTCAACCCTCACAAATGAATGGCACACCCGGTTTTGAGCGGTTTCAGTGACGGTATGGCGGCTTGAAGCAGTGGCCGGTGCGACAGAAGCGACGTTTGAAGTCGCCCTGCCGCGTCGGTTTTACACTCAAACGATCACTTGGTCAGGAATTTGAACACAGTGGTCTGGGTGTAAGCCTTGCCAGGGTCCAGACGCGTGGAAGGGAAGGCCGGCTGGTTAGGCGAATCCGGATAGTGTTGGGTTTCCAGCGTGAACGCGCCCCAATGCGGATAGATCTTGCCGGCCTTGCCCTTGACGGTGCCGTCGAGGAAGTTGCCCGTGTACAGCTGAACCCCAGGCTCGGTGGTAAACAGCTGCAGACGGCGACCCGACTTCGGATCGACCACGTCCGCGGCCAGATTCGAAAGCTTGCCCTTGTTATCGAGCACCCAGTTGTGGTCGTAGCCGCCCTGGGTCGCTTCAGCGAACTTGAGCTGCTGGTTGTCTTCACGGATGCGCTTGCCGAAGGCGACCGGCTTGAGGAAGTCAAACGGTGTGCCGGCGACTGGCGGCAGCTCGCCGGTCGGGATCAGCGTCTCGTTGACCGGCGTGTAATGCGCAGCATGCACCACCGCCACCTGATCCAGGATGTCGCCGTTACCCGCGCCGGCCAGGTTGAAGTAGCTGTGGTTGGTGAGGTTGAGGACGGTCGGTTTGTCCGTCGTCGCGTGGTACTGGATGCGCAGCTCGTTCTTGTCGTTCAGGCTGTAGGTGACTTCGGTTTTCAGCGTACCGGGGAAGCCCATCTCGCCATCGACCGAGACGTACGTCAGCTTGACCCCGACCGAGCCTTTGTCCTTGACCTCCTCAGCCTTCCAGATCTGCTTGTCGAAGCCCTTCGGCCCGCCGTGCAGTGAATTGGTCTTATCGTTCAGCGGCACCTGATAGCTCTTGCCATCCAGAGAGAACTTGCCGCCTGCCAGACGATTGCCGAAGCGGCCAATGGTGGCCCCGAAGAATGCGGTGCCTTTGACGTAGCCGTCGACGTCATCGAAGCCCAGTACCACATCCTCAGCCTTGCCGTGCTTGTCCGGGACCAGCAGCGATTGCAGCGTGCCGCCGTAGGTGATCACCGTGGCCTGCATGCCTTTGCTGTTGCGCAGGGTGTATTTCTCGACCGGGGTGCCGTCGGCGAGTTTGCCGAAGGCGCCGTGTTCAGTGGACAGTCCGGCGGCGTGCACTTGCAGGGCGGCGGCCATCAGCGACAGGCCCAGGGCAGGGATAAGCGTCTTTCTCATTGCGTCGATCCTTTTGTTTTTATAGGCGTGTTGTGGTGAGTATTTCGGGGGTGTTGCCCGAAGGCTTTAGCCTCTTTACTCGAAGCGCTACCGCCAAGCAGTACGTCAATGGCCTGGATCTGGCGATTGGTCATACTATTCAGCTTGGAAGGCCCCGATATTTCGAGTTATAGATCAAAATCACTCGCTTTAAAAATAAATTGTAATACTATTTGGCGGAAGGCAGTGTCCGTCCCGATGCGGGAAGGTCTAGCCCAGGAATGGCCTTCTGTACAGGTGATTGACGCCTAATCGTATGATCATTAGCCTCAATTTGCGGAACACACCGCGAACAGGGGCGGATCAATGAGCAGCAGTTTTCACGCGTCGACGGTAGACCGCCTGGGAGCCTGGATTGCTCAAGGCAATGTGATGCCGGGACAGTCGCTGAAGGTTGAAGCGGCATTGGGTGAAGAATTCGGGGTCAGCCGGACGGTGATTCGCGAAGCCATCAAGACCTTAGTGGCCAAAGGGTTGCTGGAGGTCGGACCCAAGGTGGGCACGCGGGTATTGCCGGTGCGCAGCTGGAATCTGTTTGACCCGCAGGTCGTGGGATGGCTGGCGGCGAAAGGCCTGCCGGAGAGTTTTGTGCTGGACCTGCTGGATTTGAGGCGCGCCATTGAACCGATGGCCGTGCGTTGGGCCTGTGAAAGGGCGACACCGGAGCAGATTGCCGGGATTCAGGCGGCTTATGTTCGGCTGGCGGCCAGCGTGGCAGATTCGAGTGATTACAACGCGGCGGATCAGCGCTTCCATGAAGCGGTGCTCGCGGCGAGTCATAACCAGTTCATCGAGCAGATGTTGCCGGCACTGGGTGCGTTGCTGGCGATCTCGTTCGAAGTGTCGTCGGCGGTACCCGGGGAGCTCGGCAGAACCTTGCCGTTGCACAAGGATCTGGCGGATGCCATTGCCAACCGTGATTCGGCGCGGGGTGTCTGGGCCTGCATGAGCCTGATCGAAAACGCCGGTGAGGTGATTGCGCGTTCACGGGAGCAACCGTTGTCGCGCTATTCCTGAGCAGGCACGTTTGACGTTTTACAGGTGAGCTTTTTGAGTGGCTCACGGACCTACAATAATAAGCAGGAAATTTTCCATGAAATGGCTGCCGGTCTGCGACCAGCGTTTCAAATTGGCCGAAGGGCCGTTCTGGGATCACGCCCACCAGGCGCTGTACTGGGTCGACATTGCCGGCTTCCGCGCGTTGCGCCTGCACGCTGGTGAGGTGTCCCACTGGCAGTTCAGCGAGCCGGTCTCCGCCTTCATACCCACCACGGCAGGCGACGCATTGGTCACCCTGGCCAGCGGCGTCCATCGTCTCGACCTTGACTCCCCGTCCGACAAACCGGTTATTTCCCTGCTGTGCGCCGCCGATCCCGTGCCGGGCAACCGGGCCAACGAAGCCCGTTGCGACCGGCATGGCCGACTCTGGCTCGGGACCATGCAGAACAACCTGGACGAGGAGGGCGGTGACCTGCCGATCGAGCGTCGATCCGGCGGGCTTTACCGCGTCGACGGTGATGCCTCAGTAGCGCCTCTGCTCAGTGGGCAAGGCATCGTCAACACGCTGGTCTGGCCAGAAAACGATTCTGCCGTACTGACCGCCGATACTCTGGACGGCGTGATCTATCGTTACCCGATCAACGACGATCACTCTTTGGGCGACCGCGAGGTCTGGGCCCATGAGCATTCTCGCGGCGCACCCGATGGCTCGGCGATGGACGAAGACGGTTTTGTCTGGAACGCCCGCTGGGGTGGCGGCTGCCTGATCCGTTTTGCCCCCGATGGCAGCGTCGACCGGATCGTCGAACTGCCGGTCAGTCATCCGACCAGCTGCGTATTCGGCGGGCCGGACGTGACCACGTTGTTTGTCACCAGCGCGGGACCTGCAGAAGGCGCGCTGGCGCTGGATGGGGCTGTGATTCAGATGGAAATTGGCATCAAGGGCATGGCCTCGCACCGCTTTGCGGGGTGACTCAAACCCTGCGTCGTCGAGGTGTGACACTCGGTTACATAGGCTTCATTGATAATATGATATGACTGTTTTCAGTCGATCGGCGCGCGGTGTTTTCTGCTGCATGCCGCTCTGACACTCACTGCTGAACGCTGTAGCTAGTCAATAAAAATAAGGAGTTAGCTATGTTGAGTCGCCACGGGATTCGTTCCCTGTGCTGTGCTGCTGTTGCCACCGCCATTCTGGGCATGAGCGCCGGTGTATCCGCCGCTGACGTCGAAAAGGTCAAGATCGGTTTTCTGGTCAAGCAGGCTGAAGAGCCCTGGTTCCAGACCGAATTGCAGTTTGCCGAAAAGGCCGGTAAAGACCACGGTTTCGAAGTCATCAAAATCGCCGTTCCCGACGGTGAAAAAACCCTTTCTGCCATCGACAGCCTCGCCGCCAACGGCGCCAAGGGTTTTGTCATCTGCCCGCCTGATGTTTCCCTCGGCCCGTCCATCGTCGCCAAAGCAAAGGCCAACGATTTGAAAGTCATGGCTGTCGATGACCGGTTCGTCGACGCCAAAGGCAAGTTCATGGAAGACGTGCCGTATCTGGGGATGGCCGCGTTCGAAGTGGGCCAGAAACAGGGCGCGGCCATGGCCGACGAAGCGAAGAACCGCAAGTGGGACTGGAAAGAAACCTACGCGATCATCAACACCTACAACGAGCTGGACACCGGCAAGAAGCGCACCGACGGTTCGGTGGACGCCTTGAAGAAAGCCGGTCTGCCTGAGGATCACATCCTCTTCGCGCCGCAAAAGACCCTCGACGTGCCAGGCAGTATGGACTCCACCGGTGCGGCCCTGCCCAAACTGCCAAGCGGGGCGAAAAACCTCATCATCGGCGGCATGAACGACAACACCGTTCTGGGCGGCGTGCGCGCCACAGCGGGTGCTGGCTTCACCGCGGCCAACGTGATCGGCATCGGCATCAACGGCACTGACGCCATCGACGAGCTGAAGAAGAAGGAAAGCGGCTTCTTCGGGTCGATGCTGCCCAGCCCCGACAAAGAAGGCTACAACACCGCCCTGCAGATGTATGAGTGGGTCACCACCGGCAAAGAACCTGCGAAATACACCGCGATGGACGACGTGACGCTGATCACCCGCGCCAACTTCAAGGACGTGCTGACCAAGATCGGTCTGTACAAGTAAGCGCGGCAGTCGAGTCGGGACGCCTGAAAATCAGGCGGATATCTGCGAGGCCCCGTCCCACCCGGCAAGGGTGGGGCGGGGTGGAGGTGGTTCATGCAACAGGCATCGGTTCAGCAACAGGTTCAGCACGGCGGCAGCCTGCGTTTCAACGGGATCGGTAAAACCTTCCCCGGTGTGAAGGCACTGTCGGACATCAATTTCGAAGCTCGGCCAGGCAGCGTTCATGCGCTGATGGGCGAGAACGGCGCAGGTAAATCGACGCTGCTGAAGATTCTCGGCGGCTCGTACCAGCCCAACAGCGGCGATCTGCAGATCGGCGATCAGCATCTGGCGTTCAAATCCACCGCAGACAGCATCGCGGCCGGCGTCGCGGTGATTCACCAGGAACTGCACCTGGTTCCGGAAATGTCGGTGGCGGAAAACCTGCTGCTCGGTCACATGCCCAATCGCTGGGGCATGATCAACCGTCGGGCCATGGTCCGGCGCGCGCGGGAGTTGCTCAAAGGCCTGGCCGACGAGATCGACCCGAACACGCGCCTGGGTGATCTCTCTCTGGGGCAGCGGCAACTGGTGGAAATCGCCAAGGCCATGTCGCGCAATGCCCACGTCATCGCCTTCGACGAGCCCACCAGCAGCCTCTCGGCGCGGGAGATCGATCGGCTGATGGCGATCATCACCCGGCTGCGGGACGAAGGTCGGGTCATTCTCTATGTCTCTCACCGCATGGAAGAAATCTTCCGCGTCTGTGACGCCGTGACAGTGTTCAAGGACGGCCGCTTCGTCCGCACCTTCGAGGACATGGCCGATCTGGACCATGACCGCCTCGTCACCTGCATGGTCGGGCGCGACATCCAGGACATCTACAACTACCGCACGCGCCAGCATCAGGGACCGAGCCTGCGAGTGACCGGCCTGATGGGCCCGGGCCTGCAGGAGCCCGCCAGTTTTGCGGTGGAGAAGGGCGAGATCCTCGGCTTCTTTGGCCTGGTCGGTGCCGGTCGAACGGAGATGTTTCGCATGCTTTCGGGGCTGACGCGCAGTCAGGCCGGAACCTTGCAGCTGGAAGGCAAACCGCTGAACCTGCGTTCGCCCCGGGACGCCATCGACGCCGGCATTCTGTTGTGCCCGGAAGACCGCAAGAAAGAAGGCATCGTGCCGCTGTCCAGCGTCGCCGAAAACATCAACATCGGTGCGCGGCCTCGGCACGTCAGCCTGGGTTGCCTGATCCAGGGGCGCTGGGAGCGTGACAACGCCCGGCATCAGATCAAATCGATGAACGTCAAGACGCCTTCGCCTGAGCAGCAGATGCTGTTTCTGTCGGGCGGCAATCAGCAGAAGGCCATTCTGGGCCGCTGGCTGTCGATGCCGATGAAGGTGCTGTTGCTGGACGAGCCCACTCGAGGCATCGACATCGGCGCTAAATCCGAGATCTACCAGATCATCCACAACCTCGCCGCCGATGGCATCGCGGTCATCGTGGTGTCCAGCGACCTGATGGAGGTCATGGGGATTTCCGACCGTATTCTGGTCATGAGTGAAGGCGCCATCACCGGCGAGCTGTCCCGCGAAGAGGCTAATGAACAGCGTCTTCTGCAAATGGCATTGCCGCGTACGCGCGGTTGAACCTGGCTATGAACACTGGCTATGAAAAATAAGAACGAGGTGCGTATGTCTACCGAATCCAGCCTGACGGCTCCCCGCCAAGGCATGAACCTGCGTCGATTCGTCGACGACTGGGCCATGCTCATGGCCGCCCTGGGCATTTTTGTGCTCTGTGCGCTGCTGATCGACAACTTCATGTCGCCATTGAACATGCGCGGCCTGGGCCTGGCGATTTCCACGGTCGGCATCGCCGCGTGCACCATGCTCTACTGCCTGGCCTCCGGGCATTTCGACCTGTCGGTCGGCTCGGTACTCGCGTGCTCAGGCGTCATTGCCGGGATCGTCATTCGCGACACCGACAGCGTTTTTCTGGGTGTATCGGCGGCGCTGGCCATGGGCTTGCTGGTCGGGCTGATCAACGGCATCGTCATCGCCAAGCTGCGCATCAACGCGCTGATCACCACACTGGCGACCATGCAGATCGTCCGGGGCCTGGCCTACATCTTCTCCAACGGTAAAGCGGTGGGCGTTGGCGACGAGGCCTTCTTCGTGTTCGGCAACGGTCAGCTGTTCGGCGTGCCGGTGCCGATCCTGATCACGATCGTGTGCTTTGTATTCTTCGGCTGGCTGCTGAATTACACCACCTACGGCCGCAACACGCTGGCCATCGGTGGCAACCAGGAAGCGGCGTTGCTGGCAGGCGTCCACGTTGACCGAACCAAGATCATCATCTTCGCAGTCCACGGCTTGATTGGTGCGTTGGCCGGTGTGGTGCTGGCCTCGCGCATGACCTCGGGTCAGCCCATGATCGGTCAGGGCTTCGAGCTGACGGTGATTTCCGCGTGCGTACTGGGCGGGGTGTCCCTGAGCGGCGGCATCGGCATGATTCGCCATGTCATCGCCGGGGTGTTGATTCTGGCAATCATCGAGAACGCCATGAACCTGAAGAATATCGACACGTTTTACCAGTATGTGATTCGCGGCACGATCCTGTTGCTCGCGGTGATCATCGACCGGTTGAAGCGTCGCTGATTCGAAGTCCTCAGTCGTTCGCTGTGTGGGGAGGCGTCCCCCACACAGCCTCATCTCCTGCGAAGCCGCCCTATACCAGCTTCGAGGTCTCGAAGATCAACTTCATCGTGGCCTGGGCCAGCGACTGCGCTTCAACCCGGATCGTCTCCAGCTGCACCTTTGCCTCGCTGAACCGGGCGTCGTGGTTGCGCACTTCGATGAGTTGCGTCAGCTGCAGCGATGCCTCAATGAGTCCGTATAAATTACGGTGCAGCTGATGGGTGACTTTGGTCAGATGGGGATAGACATCCGGCCTTTCCTCAGGATCGATCACCAGTGATCTGTTTACTGCGTCCGGCGATGCTCTGTTGCCACTCATGACGTAGTTCAGGTCGACACCGGCCTCGGCGATGCGTAGCAGATAATCGGCTTTCGGCGACCGGGTGCCATTCTCGTAATTGCCCTGCGCGTTGGTCTCGACGCCTCCGATTGCGCCCAATGCGCTCTGTGACAGCTTCAGTCTGTTGCGTTCCTGCCTGAGTCTCAGGCCAATGCCTTTCATGTGCTCAACTCCATTTGACGATCCCTGACATTAAGCTGCTGGTTGCGACTTCCTGGATCGACTCGACAGGAGCATGAGCAGATCAACGCAAACGGGTGCAGCTTAGGCGGTTTTATCTATTCACTCCGAACAATACTGCCATCCGGTGGGAAAGAGGATCCAAACATACCGGCTTGTAGGAGTTTTCTCAAACAGTTGTATGATAACTATCCGAATGAAGATTTTTTGATGTCACTTGCGGGCGTTTTTGAATAGTGTCCTGAGAAAAGGGCGGGTCGGCGAACGGCCGGGGGGCTTTGAGCCCCGGCTTTTTCGATGTCAGGACGGGCAGCGGGCGTCGGATTGGCGCGCCCATTGTGTGGCGGTGCGGGCGATGGTATCGGCCAACGTCGAGACAGCCTTCTGGTGCGCGACCACCAGACTTTCCATGCCGGTGCCCGCCGGTTGCCGAATGACGCTGCTGCAGGTGAGGGTCTGCCGCTTGCTACCGGGACCGGCCCCGCTGCCGCGCAGGCTCAAGTTCCAGACCACGTCGATCAGTGCGTATTGGTCCAGTACCGATTCAAAGCGACGTACGTCAGTGCGAACCGACAGCATTGGCTGGTCACTTTGTTTGGGCAAGCCCGCCAGGTCTCGGGACCCGAAGCGGCGTTCGAGCTGGCCGGTCAACGCGTCATGGAACTCATCGCCCAACGGCGCGCCCCAGCGCTCATTCTCCAGAATCGCCAGACTGCCGTTGCCCTGGCGGATGACCAGCGGCGGCTGATCGACCTGCACCGCCATGAGCACCGCCTGCATTTCAAACTGGAACGGCGCCGGACTTGCATTCGCCGGAGCCTGGGTCGCGGGCGCGATCAACGTGTAGTAATGAGTTGGCGTGGAAGCACAGGCTGTCAACCCCAGCACGCACGCCAGGGCAAGAAGAGAGTTACGCAAGGTCATTGAGCAGGCTCCGGAGCGATTTCGCGGGAAGAGGAAGATCCTTTGTACGAGCCGGGCGCCGCATCGCCGGTGCGACCGCGAATCAGGGATTCGGGATGGCGGCTGAGGAAGTCGGTCAACACGCGAACCGAGCGCGCCGTGCGCTGGACTTCGTCCATGGCCTGACCCAGTTGCTGACGCGCTGGCGAGTCATCCGACAGCGCTTCGTTGGCCGTGCCCAGGGTTTTCTGCGCTTGCTGCAAGGCGCCGCGCATCTGAGGCAAGACGTCGCTGTTGACCTGCTTCATGGTTTTCTGAAGTTCGATCAGGCTGCCGTTGAGGTTCTTCGCCAGGTCGTCGAGGGGGATTTTGCCGAGCTTGTCGACGAACGCCTGCAATTGCTCCTGCAGTTTGTCGAAGCTGCCGGGCACGGTCGGGATCTCCAGCGGCCGTGCCTTGGCGTTGTAGGCAATCTTCGCCGCTTTCGGATCGAAATCCATCGCGACGTAAAGCTGGCCGGTCAGCAGGTTGCCGGTGCGCACTTGCGCCCGCAGCCCGCGCTCGACGAACTGGCCGAGGATCCTGGAGGTCTGCTCTTCATCGTCGCCACCGCCGGCTTGCTGCTTCAGCTTGTCATTGGCTGCGCCCAGACGTTGCGGATAGATCACCGCGCCGACGATGCCGGGGAACGTGCCCGTCGCCGGGTCGTAGTCGAGGTCCACCGACACGACGCGGCCCACGTTGACGCCGAGGAAGTCCACCGGCGCATTGACCACCAGGCCGCGCAGCGACTGGTTGAAGCGCATGCGGATGTATTTGGGTTCGCCATCGGGCGGCGCCAGTGCAGTGGCTTGGTCTTCGAACAGTTTGAATTCGGCGTTGCCGTTTGCTGGTTTGGCGTCCGGGCTGTATTTGGGTTCGCGGAAGGCGATACCGCCGGAGAGGATCGAGGCCATGGACTGGGTCGACACTTTCAGGCCCGAAGCACCGAGGGTGACGTCTACCCCGCTGGCGTTCCAGAAGCGTGAATCGTCGAGGACGAATTGATCGTTTGGCGCGCCGACGAAGATTTCGACGTCCACGCCCTTGCCGTCCTTCGCCAGTTCGTAGGCCACCACCTGACCCACCTGAATGCGGCGGAAGTACACCGGCGAGCCGATGTCCAGAGAGCCAAGGTCGTCGGTGTGCAGAATGAAGCGCTTGCCTTTCTCGCCGAAGGTCACGGCCGGCGGGGTTTCCAGACCGGTGAAGTCTTTTTTGGTTTCTTCCGAGCTGCCGGCGTCAGCGCCGATGAAAGCACCCGACAACAGGGTGTCGACGCCGGTGACGCCGTGGGCGCCGATGCGCGGACGCACCACCCAGTACTGCGTGTCGGCGCGGGTGAAGGGCGCGGCCGACTGGTTCAGGTCGATGCTCGCCAGCACGTGGGTGCGGTCATCGCTGAGTTCGATGTCGGTGACCATGCCGATGACCACGTTCTTGTACTTGACCTGGGTTTTCTTGGCTTCCAGACCCTCGGCCGTGAGGAAGCTCACCACCACTTTGGGGCCGACGTTGAGGAAGTCATGAACCACCATCGACAGGCCGATCAGGGCTGCGACGATCGGCACCAGCCAGACCAGCGAAACGCGCACCTTGCGGGCCTTGACCTGCGGTCGGGTCGGCGGGGAGGGGGGTAGGGTGTTATCGGACATCTTCAACCTCTGCGTCCCAGATTAGCCGGGGATCGAACGTCATGGCGGCAAGCATGGTCATCACCACCACCAAACCAAAAAACAGAATGCCAAGGCGCGGCTCGATGGTGCTGAGCCCGCGAAACTGCACCAGCGCTGCCACCAGCGCCACCACCAGCACATCGAGCATGGACCAGTAGCCGATCAGTTCAATGAAGCGGAACAACCGCGAACGCTCGCGCATCGCCCAAGTGCTGCGGCGCTGGCACGTGATCAGTAACAGCCCCAGCACCAGAAACTTGATGCAGGGCACGACCACACTGGCGATGAAAATCAGAATGGCGATGTCCCACGAGCCGCCTTCGGCGAACTCGATGACCCCGCTCATGATGGTGTTCTCGCTGCTGCTGCCGAGCATGGTCGTGTACATCACCGGCAACAGGTTGGCCGGGAGGTAGAAGATCAGCCCCGCAATCAGAAAGGCCCAGGTCCGCGTCAGGCTGTTGGGCTTGCGCCGATGCACCGGTGAATCGCAGCGCGGGCATTCATGGGCGTCTTCCGGGCAGACGTAACTGCAGATGTGACACAGGGTGACGTTGTACTCGCGGGCGTAGGGAATGCCGTTCATTCAGGTCCGACTCCCAATACGTCCCACAGACGGCGGATGTCTTTGCCAGCGATCAGTACGATCAGCACCATCAGCATCGCCATGGCCCAGAGGCCGACGCCCGCGTGCACGTCCAGCATGCCCGCCAGTTTGACGATGGCCACCAGAATCCCCAGCAGGCACACCTCCAGCATGCTCCAGGGGCGCAGGTGTTCGAGGGTGCGCATGCACATCTTGAAGCCGGGGGCGATCTCGCCGCGATGGGCGTGGGCCAGCACCCAGAACAGCAAGGCAATCTGCAGCGCCGGCGCGAGAATGATGGCCAGTCCCGCGACCAGCGCGATCAGTGTGATCTGCCCCTGGGCCAGCGCCTGAACCGATCCCCACAGCGTCACCTCGTTGTGCAGGCCCTGCATGCTGATGCTGATGACCGGGAATACGTTGGCGAAGATGAACAGGACGCAGGCGGCGATGGTCAGGGCGAGCAGTTGCTCGACGGTCATCCGGTGACTGCGGCGAAGAATCGCGGCGCAGCGCAGGCAGTAGGCAGCCTCGCCTTTGTTCAGGGGCAGGGCCTCATAGACCGAGTCGCAATGCTCACAGATGATCCACTGATCGGCGCGGGTCTGCGCCTCGGCGATCGCTGGAGCGGGCGGCTGTCCGAATGCATGAGCCTGGCGGTGAGGGGTGTCAGTCATCGGCGCGGGCGTCGCGGGAGTCATGGGTGTGTTCACGATAGATCGGCTTTCGTGGATTGCGCGCCTGGGTGGCGGGCTGGCAACGATACACTGTCGGCGAAGCGCAGGCTCGCATTAGCTGAAGTGAACGCCATGAAGGGTACGCCTGGGAAATGACTTGAGAGATTGACCACAGTGCCATCATCGGGTTCGGTTATTTGTGGAGCGGGCAGCAAACTTTTCAGGGCTTTGTGAGCGGGGAGGCTTGAATGCGGGTCCACTGCTGCAGCCCGGCGGTGTAGCGTCGGGCCGTTACAACTCCCGCCTGTCTGCGGTGATAGACTCCCGCCACTTCAAACGAGGAGCGACAGACGTGCGCAAGATGGCAATGATGGTGGCGGTGTTGATGCTGGCGGGTTGTGATGGTGGCAAGCCGGCGACGCCCGCCCAGGTTCCGAGCACTGATTCGACCGCGGAAGCACCGACGCCGGCTTCGCAGCAATGGACCATTCGTGTCCATTTGAAAGAAGCGCTGAGCGACATGACCTACTGGCTGGTCGAGCACCATTACCCGTCTTACGTGGTGAAGGTCGATGGCAGGGAAGTGGTGATGATCGGACCGTTCGAGTCTCAGGCGGATGCCGAGAAGGCCAAGACAGAGATCGATGCCGCGATGGTCAAGGGCCATCGCCTGTCACAGCTGGAAGTGATCGCGCCGAGGTCTTGAGGGTTTGAAGCCGGTGGCATCACGCGACGCCCCGGCCAAATTCAATCTTGCTACCAGGTCAGACGTCGTTAATCAACGACGGCCCAGCAACAGACCCACTACCAGACCAAAGCCTGCCGAGACTGCCACGGTCTGCCATGGGTGGCCGCCGATGTAGTTTTCGGTGGCATCAACGGCTGGCTTGGCGCGTTCGCGCACGCTGCCCACGGATTCCAGCGCCTGCTTGAGTTTCTGGCTCAGTTGCGCACGCACGGTATCGGCTTCTTCGCCGACCAGGGAGGCGCTGTCTTTGAGCAGTTTGTCGGACTCTTCAATGAGGGCGGCCAGTTCGCTGAACGCTTGATCCTTGATCTGTTCGACAGCGGCGTTTTGGGCAGCAGTTTTACGAGCCATGGCAAATTTCCTTTCAGTGGTTATGGCAGTGTGCAATGGAGTTTTGAGCGCCTGAAAAGTTGCAGCGCTTTTCCCCCAGCCGGCAAAAAGTACGCGTAATGGGGTCGGGATTCACGGTCGGCGGGTGTAAGATGCTGACGTTTTTCGAGCCCGTCACCGGCTCCGTTTATGCGTTTCGTTTTGACCACCGAGGTACATACCATGAGCTACAACCTGGCCAATAAAACCCTTCCGGAACGTGCCGCGATCGAGGACGAAAAGTCCCGCCTGTTCGATCTGTGGCAGAGCAATCTGGGCAAGGCCAAAGGTGACGCCGCCCGGCTGATGGGCGAACGGGCCAAGCGCAAGGGCAAATGGTCGGAGTGGGTGCGCGGTGAGCTCGACGCCATGTCGCCGCCGGAGTACGCCAACATGGTGCGCGCCGAGGTCAATCGACTGGTGGCAGCGGCGCGGGGGTAGGTTTCGGTTTAGCCCGTCGGACGCCTTCCCGGCTGAAGCCGGTCCTGCCATGCGCGGTTTAGTGGGACCGGCTTCAGCCGGGAATAGGCCAGTCCTGGCGACATCATTTTGCCCGTGTTTGCGGGGAGGCGGCTGACGCTTTCCCGGCTAAAGCCGGTCCCACTAAAAGCGTAAAGCCAGTCCCACAGTTACAGCTCCGGCCGGTCCCACTGACAGCGTACGGCTACGGCCTGGCCGCTGCGCTCACGTCAATGCGTTTGGGCAGCAAATGGTTTTCGAAGAACAGATCGGCCGTCTGCTGCTGCGCCGCAATGATCTGCGGGGTGATCGGCAGGATCGGCGAGGCAGGGCGGTTGTCCATGTAGCGGGCTATCACCGCGTGCGGCAGCCCCATCGAACGGGTCAGCACCTCCAGGCTCAGCTGCCGCTGGCTGCGGGTCAGCGCTTCGGCAATCGTCAGCTGTTCAAGCAATGCGTTGATGAACGCCCCATGCCCACTGGCGTACGAACGTCTGGCCGTGTAGATCGGCCCGGACAATCCCAGGTCGGTGCCGTCCGCCAACAGCCGGGCGCGACCGCCGCTCAGGGCCAGCGACGAAAACGGTTCCCAGATCGCCCAGGCATCGACGCTGCCTTGTTCGAACGCCGCGCGGGCGTCGGCCGGGCTGAGGTAGACCGGCTGAATGTCCGTGTACTTCAACCCGGCCTGGTTCAGGGCGCGGAGGATCAGGTTGTGCGAGCTCGAGCCTTTCTGGAACGCCACTTTCTTGCCCTTCAAATCCGCCACCTGATGCAGCGGGCTGTCGGCCGCGACCAGCAGGGTTTCCGCCTGCGGCTTGGCGGGCTCCGCGCCGATGTAGAGCAGATCGGCGCCGGCGGCCTGGGCGAACAGCGGCGGAATGTCGCCGGTGGAGCCCACGTCCAACGCACCGATATTCAACGCCTCCAGCATCTGCGGCCCGGCCGGGAATTCGATCCACTGCACGTGGGTATGCGGGAAGCGCTTCTCCAGCAGCCCCTGTTCCTTGGCCAGCACCAACGCAATCGAGCCCTTCTGATACCCGATGCGCAACTCGGCCGGGTCGGATGAATCGGCGGCGGCCGCGACGTTCGCGCAGGCCAGGTTGATCCCGATCACGGCCAGCAATGCGCTGCCCAATGTGCGCAATGTCTTCATCCTTTCAAACCCTCTTGGTTTCTGTGTGCAGGGCGATGGCCTGGCGGCGCGCTGAAGCGGTTGGCCGGACGCGGCAAACCCAGGTGCTCGCGCAAGGTGCTGCCGGTGTAGTCCTGTCGGAACAAGCCGCGCCGCTGCAGCTCCGGAATCACCTTGTGCGCGACGTCTTCCAGCCCGCCCGGCAGGTGCGGCACCAGCACGTTGAAGCCGTCGGCCGCGCCCTGCTCGAACCAGGTCTGCCAGTGATCGGCGATCTGACTCGGGGTGCCGACCACACTGAAGTGGCCTCGACCGCCGGCGATTTTTCGTCCCAGCTGCGCCAGGGTCAGGTTCTCGTCCTGCGCCAGTTGCGAGAGCAGGGCCTGGCGGCTTTGCTGGCCGCTCCGGGTCAATGGCAGCGCGGGCAAGGGTTCGTCCAGCGGGTAACCCGAGAGGTCGAAATTGCCCAGCATTCTTCCCAGTAACGCGACACCCACGCGGGGCTCAACCAGCGCCTGAAATTCCTCGAATTTGTCCCGGGCCTGGGCCTCGCTGTCACCGACCACCACGAACATGCCGGGCATGATCTTGAGCGTGTCGGGGTCTCGGCCGAACCCGACGGCGCGGGACTTCAGGTCTTGATAGAACGCCTGGGCGGCGGCCAGCGAAGGCTGGGCGGTGAACACCACTTCGGCAGTCTGCGCCGCCAGCGTGCGACCGGCCTCCGACGAGCCGGCCTGAACCACCACCGGCTGACCCTGGGGCGAGCGGGCCACATTGAGCGGGCCTTTAACCTTGAAGTGCTCACCCTGATGATCCAGCACGTGGAGGCCGTCAGGGCGGTAATACGCGCCGCTGGCCTTGTCCCGAACAAAAGCGTCGTCGTCCCAGCTGTCCCACAACCCCGTCACCACCTGATGAAACTCCCGGGCGCGACTGTAACGCTCGGCATGATCGATGTGCTCGTCGCGGCCGAAATTAAGGGCTTCGGCGGCGGCATCCGAGGTGACCAGATTCCAGCCCGCGCGGCCCCTTGAAAGGTGATCCAGAGAGGCGAATTTACGGGCGATGTGAAAGGGCTCGTTGTAGCTGGTGGTGGCGGTGACGATCAGGCCGATGCGCTCGGTGACGGCACTCAACGCCGAGACCAGCGTCAGGGGTTCGAAGTGGTCCGAACGCGCCATGGAGCTGGCGGCGTCCCCCGTCGCGGCCGCCACGCTGTCGGCGATGAACAGCGTGTCGAACTTCGCTGCTTCGGCCACCTGCGCCAGGTGTTTGTAGTGCTTGAAGTCCAGGCCCGCGTTGGCTGGCACGTCCGGGTGGCGCCACGCCGCAACGTGGTGACCGGTGGCCATCAGGAACGCGCCCAGTTTCATTTGCCGGGGCTCAGTGTGTGTGTGGCGGGATTCAGTGCTCATTGCCGATGCCTTTCATGCAGTGTCCTTGTGAGGTTCGCCCATGTTCAGAAATCCTTGCGCACTTGCACGCCGAAGTAGCGCTCGTCGTCCCGTGGCACGGCGCGGTAGATGTAACCCGTGCCGCTGGCAAGCAGGGGGGAATAGGATGTGTCGGTGAGGTTTTTCGCCAGCACCGCGACGCGCCAGCCGTTGCTGTAATCGGCCACGGCTGCGCTGGCATTCCACAGGCCATAGGCGCCCTGTTTGGTGTCCGGGTTCTGGCTGATGTCGTACTGCACTTCGCTCTGCCAGCTGTAATCAGTGCCCAGTTCGATGTCCAACCCGTTGTCCAGCGGGATGGTGTAGTCGGCCCGTACGTAACTTTTCCAGTCCGGCGCGTAGGGCAGCGTCTTGCCGTTCACGTCACAGGACGCCGCCGCGCCCGCCGGGCAGCTGAACTGGTCGATGCGCGCCTTGGTGTAGGCGATGGCGCCGGAGAACTTCAGGTTGCGTGTGGCCTGCAAGGCGTAGTCGGCCTCGACCCCTTCGGTGCTGACGCTGCCGGCGTTGATCAGCCGGGTCACCACCTGGCCCGCGACGCTGTCGAAGAAGTTCGCCTGATAGTTGCTGTACTCGCTGTGGAACACCGCGACGTTGGTGGTCAGGCGGTGGTTCCAGGGGGTGGCTTTGATGCCCAGCTCCCAGTTGTTCGAGGTTTCAGGTTTGAGCGCGCCGGTGTCCCGGGGCTGCATGTTGAAGAACACGTTGTAGGCCGGGCCTTTGTAGCCGCGCGAGTAGGTGAGGTAAGCCATGACCGAATCGCTCAGGTCATATTGCACGCCCAGCCGCCCGGACCAGCCGTCTTCGTCCACCGAACCGGAGCTGCTGGTGCCGGGCTGAATGCCGCTGACCGTAGTGGCGGACGTCGAGACGCGGCGGTGATCGTATTCCAGGTCGTCGTGGGTCCAGCGCAGACCGGCGATGCCGCGAAACGCCGGGGTGAAATTCAGCGTGCTTTCGCCGAACACCGCGTAGCTGTCGCTGGTGGTGCTGTAGTCGGCGACGCCGGTGTTGGTCGCGGTGGGCGTGATCAGCGTGCGGCGATAGGTTTCGTCGTCCTTGCCGTGCATGTAATACAGGCCGCCGACGTACTCGAGGAACTGGCCTTTCGGCGAGGCCAGTCGCAGCTCCTGGGAGTACTGGTTGAAATCCAGATCGCCCTTGTCTTCGGTGCCGGGGAAGGCGGCGCTGACGTTGGCCAGTCGGTCGCCATCCTGCCACTGGGTGTTGTTCCAGCCGCGCCAGGCGGTGATCGAGGTCAGCGTGTAATCGCCCAGGTTCCAGTCCAACTGGGCAGACAAGCCTTTGTTGATGTCGTCGACATGGCTGCGGTAGTCACTGACCAGATCGCGGTTGTCGTTGCTGGCGCGCACCGGCGACAGCGCGTTGGCGAAGGCCGGTGTCAGCGACTGGCTGATGACCCCGTTGGGGGTGTCGTCGTGGGACTGCATGTAATCGCCGATGACCGTCAGCTTGACGTCTTCATTGGGAGTGAATTCCAGCTTGCCGCGCGCACCTTTGTGGTTGTAGCCGTTGACCTCCTGCCCGTTGGCCTTGTTGTGCACGTTGCCGTCGTAGGTGCCGAACAGGGTCGTGACCGAGGCCTTCAGCGTATCGGGAATCAGGCTGCCGCCAATGCCGAAACGGGTGCGGCTTTCATTGCCGCTGTAGTACGACTGATCGATGTAGCCGTGGGTCTCTGCGGTGGGCGCCTTGCTGACGATGTTCAGCACACCGGCCGAGGCGTTCTTGCCGAACAGCGTGCCTTGGGGGCCACGCAGGACTTCGATGCGTTCCAGGTCCAGCAGGTCCAGGGTCGCTTGGCCGGGCCGCGCATAGACCACGCCGTCCACCACCGTCGCGACAGTCGGCTCGACGCCCGGGGACGTGGAAATGGTGCCGACGCCGCGCATGAACAATGAGGTGTCCTTGTTCGACGCACCGGTGCGGAAATTCAGCGCAGGCACTTGCTGCGCGATACTGGCAACGCCGTTGCGGTTGTCACGCTCCAGCTGTTCGCCGTCCAGTACCGTGACGGCGACCGGGACCTGCTGTAGCGGTTCTTCCCGGCGGGTGGCGGTGACCGTGACCGCCTGCAGCGTCGCGGTCTCGGGTGCTTGCTCCGCGACTGGCGACGCGGTGGACACGTCCGCGGCGAAGGCCGGCAGCGCACACAGCGCGAATGCCGTGGCAATGGCCTGACTAAGGTGACTCGGTGAATGGAACGCCCCGGTTTGTCGCATGATCGTTGCTCGCTGATGAATGCCTGTCGGAAGGTGGCTCTGCGGCCACTGGTGTGCTGCGCGGCAGAAAGGTGGGCATTCGCTCAAGCGAGTAGCTGATACTGTCAGTTAGCGCTAACATTGCCAGTATCGGAAATAGGCTGATAGACCGTCCAATACTGAAAAATCAGCTTTAAATAATCTTTGGTTATAACCAGGCTTTTGCCAGGAGCGGGTGTTTTGACCGACACAGCGGATCCCCCACGCAAGCGGCGCGGTGCCGGGCGCGTCACTCAGGACGCGGTTGCTCGCCACGTCGGCGTGTCGACGATGACCGTGTCGCGTTATTTAAATCAGCCCGATCAGGTGTCCGACGAGCATCGTCAGCGCATTGCGGCAGCCGTCGCCGAGCTGGGTTACGTGCCCAATCTGGTCGCCGGAGGGCTGGCGTCGGCCAAGGGCAAGATCGTGGCGATGGTGGTGCCGAATATCTCCGGACCGATTTTTGCGGACACCATTCAGGGCTTCAGCGACACCCTGGCCCGGCACGGCTATCAGTTACTGCTGGCGTCGAGCTACTTCTCCACCGAGCAGGAAGAGCGGGCGATCCGCGCGTTTCTCGGCTGGTCACCCGCTGCGTTGGTGGTCACCAGTCACTTCCACAGTGAGGCCACGGAGAAGATGCTCGCGGCGGCGGACATTCCGCTGATCGAAACCTGGGACTACCAGCCCGACCGCGCGCCGATCCAGATCGGCTTTTCCCATCACGAGGTCGGGGTCACCGGCGCGCGTTATCTGCTTCAGCGCGGCTATCAGCGAATTGCGTTCGTGCTCAACAGTGCGGCGGGGGACTTTAGCGCGCAAGAACGCTGCGCCGGTTATGTGCAGGCGCTGGGGGAGGCCGGGGTCAGCCCGCAGATTTTCACCCCGGCGGGCGATCTCGCGCCGTTCGAAGCCGGCAAGCAGGCGCTCACCGAGCTGATGCAGCGGGCCACGCCTCCCGATGCGATCTTCTTCGCCAACGACAACCTGGCCGCCGGCGGCTTGCTCGCGGCCCAGCGTGCAGGGGTAAGCATTCCGGGTGACTGCGCGATGCTGGGTTTCGGCGATTACCCCTTTGCCGAGATGCTCATGCCCAGCCTCAGCACGATCAAGCCGCCGGCGCTCCAGATCGGTGTGCTCGCTGCCGAGCGGGTGCTGCAACGGCTGGGTGTGATTGTCACGGACGAGGTCTTTCAGCGGTTGAATCTGCTGGAGTGCCGGTTGATCGGCCGGGAAAGCAGCTGAGTCGTAATCACCAAGTGCCGCTGGCCGGTTTCGGCAGGCTCAGCGTGCCGCTGTCCTCGAAGCGCATCGTGCCGAACAGTCCGCCGGCCAGCTTGCCGTGCAGCTCGTAGGGAAGGTTGTCCAGCCGTTGCTGATCGGCAAGGCCCACCGCCTGGCGCAGGGCGGCAAAGGCTGACACGGTGACCGGCACCGTCAACACGCCTTCGGAGAACCGCCCGATCGTGCCTTTCTGGTCGCTCACGCCAGAGGCAAGCAAGCGGCCGTTGACGTCCAGATTCAGCGCCACACCGTCGTACTGGATGTCGGTGTCGTTAGGGTTTTGCAGGCGCAGCTTCACGGCGAAGCGGATTTCCAGATCCTGGCCGGGCAGGGGATCGATGCCCACTACGTTTATGTTCAGCGGATCGCGGTTGGGAAACAGCGCGCAGGCGCTGAGTGCGAGCACCAGGGTCAGGCCGGCGAGGAGGGTGCGGATCGGGCGTAGCGGCATCGGTGACTCCCGTGGCAGGCCGTTGGGGCGCAACACGCCCCTTCAAACGTCCTGACGATTCAAGTGTGCGACCCCGCGCGCCGGTAGAGGTTCTGCGTCAGGTCCCGCGGCAGGGCTAGGGGGCGGATCCTGCAGCACCTTAAGCGTGGCAGCTTCCGGGTCGAATTCGGTGAGCTCCGGCTCCTGGTATTCCTCCGGCAGAAAGATATTGAGGATGATCGCGCAGAACGCGCCGACGGTGATGGGCGATTCGAAAATGTTGTGCAGCGCCTTCGGCAGCTCGCGCAAGACCTCTGGGACGGCCGCGACGCCCAGGCCCATGCCCAGGGAAATCGCCACGATCAGCATATTGCGCCGATGCAGACCGGCCTCCGAGAGGATCTTGATCCCGGCCACCGCAACGGTGCCGAACATGATCAGCGTTGCGCCACCCAGCACCGGCTTCGGCATCAGTTGCAGCACCGCGCCGATGACCGGGAACAGGCCCAGCAGCACCAGAATCCCGGCGATGAAAAACGCCACGTAGCGGCTGGCCACGCCGGTCAGCTGAATCACCCCGTTGTTCTGCGCGAAGGTCACCATGGGCAGGCTGTTGAAGGTCGCGGCCAGCGCCGAATTCAGCCCGTCCGCCAGCAGCCCCGACTTGATCCGGCGGATGTACACCGGCCCGCTCACCGGCTGTTGGGAAATCATCGAGTTGGCGGTGAGGTCCCCGGCGGCTTCCAGCGGCGACACCAGAAAGATCACCGCGATCGGGATGAACGCCAGCAGATCGAAGGAAAACCCGTATTTGAAGGGCACCGGCAGGCTCATCACCGGGACATGGGGCATCTGCGCGAAATCCACCCGGCCCATGAACCAGGCGACGGCGAAGCCCAGGGTCAGGCCGATGATGATTGCGCTCAGGCGCAGTAACGGAATATTGAACCGGTTGAGCACGACGATGGTGACCAGCACCAGGCCGGCCAGCCCCATGTTCGCCGCCGATCCCAGGTCGCTGGCGCCGAAGCCGCCGGCCATGTCGGTCATGGCCACTTTCAACAGCGACAGGCCCATCAGGGTAATGATCGTGCCCGTGACCACCGGGGTGATCAGCTTGCGCAATTTGCCGATGAACTGGCTGAGGGCGACTTCGACGAACGCCGCGCAGAAGCACACGCCGAAGATCGTCGAGAGGATTTCGTCGGTGCCGCCGCCGCGACTCTTGACCAGAAACCCGGCACTGAGGATTACGCTGAGGAAGGAAAAGCTGGTGCCCTGCAGGCACAGCAGCCCCGAGCCGATCGGGCCGAAGCGTTTGGCCTGAACAAAGGTGCCCAGCCCGGACACGAACAACGCCATGCTGATCAGGTACGGCACTTCACTGTCCAGCCCGAGCACGCTGCCGACGATGAGGGTGGGAGTGATGATGCCGACGAAACTGGCGAGCACGTGCTGTAACGCCGCAAAGACCGCGGCGGTGAAATGCGGCCGGTCATGCAGGCCGTAGATGAGGTCTGTTCTGGACGAGACTGAAGCAGAAGCCGAGCGGGTCGGGGCGCTGTTGCGGGGTGCGGTCATGGTTAGCCTGCCATTTTGTTTTTATGGGGTCATGGGCTTTGCGGATGACAAATCTCCGACCGGTGCGGACATCTTGTCTTGCCGGTCAGGATTGCCGACTGTACAACATGTCCACATGCATAAATACAGTTTGGTAGGAGATCGTGTACAAAGTTCAAGGTGAGGCATGACAGTCGGCCGAGGTAAAAAGGGCGCGCAGGATGCCAGAAAACATTGACCAGGTCAGCGATCGATGTCGGGTGGTTCCGGGTAATGCTCACGGCGCTGAACCATCTTTTGCCGGAAGCCTCCATACTGTTGACCGCCAGTGTCGACCGCCATCAATGGTGACCGTCATCAGCCTGTCGAGTTTGTTCCGCAGTATCTCTGGACAAGGAGGTTTTTACTGAGGCGTCACAATGATTAACAGCACGGCACAGCAGTTCCCGTTGAGTGACTCGCAGTTCGCACTGATCGCCCGGGCGCTGGCTGACAGCCGCCGCTTTCGGATTCTGGTTCAGATCGGCGACAGTGAACAGGCGCTTCCATGCGCCGAAGTGCTGAAGGTCCATCCCGTCAGCGCCGCGACCGTTTCCCATCACACCAAAGAGCTCGAGCGCGCCGGCCTCATCGCCACCCTGCGCGAAGGCAAATACGCCAGCTTCATGATCCAGCGCGAGGTCCTGCACGCCTACGCTCGGCAGTTGATGCTGATCTAACACGCCCCGCGTCGTCTGCAGGACGCGGAGCGTCCGGGGCGGTGTTACCACGCGGAGCGTGGGAACCATCAACATCTATGGTGAACAAACCGGCCCCTTCCCGGCTAAAGCCGGTCCCACTAAATGCATTGCATGCATCCAGCAAGATTGGCGTCGACTGTAGGACCGGCTTTAGCCGGGAAGCCCTTGATCTGCTTTTGATCTTGATCTTCATACACAAGAGGCTCAGTCACCGCCAATCGCGAGTTTCATGTTCAGCGCCATTGAAAACGGCCTCGTCAGCCCCTATCTCTGAGGGTGTCCCGCAACCGATCCAATCCGATCGCGAGCGGCGCGCATCCGGCAGGTTCAGCGCGCCTTTCTTCCCTCCGCCTCCCCGCGAGGCGCATCTGGAGTTCCCCATGTACCCAGACGTTCAGCTCTACATCGATGGTCAATGGCGTGCCAGCTCAGACGGCCGCACCCTCGATGTCATCAACCCCGCCGACGGCGAAACCCTCAACACCGTGGCCCACGCCAACATCGCTGATCTGGACCAGGCGCTGGCAGCGGCCGAACGCGGCTTTGAAACGTGGCGCAGCACCCCGGCCTACGACCGCTACAAAATAATGCAAAAGGCCGCCAACCTGCTGCGCGACCGCGTCGATCACATCGCCAACATCATGACCCAGGAACAGGGCAAGCCCCTGGCCGAAGCGCGCATGGAAACCCTGTCCGCCGCCGACATCATCGACTGGCTCGCCGAAGAAGGCCGCCGCGCCTACGGCCGTCTGGTGCCATCGCGCAACGTCTCGGTCGAGCAGAAAGTCATCAAGGAACCGGTCGGCCCGGTGGCGGCGTTCACGCCGTGGAACTTCCCGATCAACCAAGTGGTGCGCAAGCTGTCCTCGGCGCTGGCGGCCGGCTGCTCGATCATCGTCAAGGCCCCGGAAGAAACCCCGGCGTCGCCTGCCGAACTGGTCCGCGCCTTCGTCGATGCCGGCGTTCCGGCAGGCGTTATTAGCTTGGTTTATGGTGACCCTGCGCAGATTTCCAGCTACCTGATCGCGCACCCGACCATCAAGAAAGTCACTTTCACCGGCTCGACCCCGGTGGGCAAGCAACTGGCAGCGCTGGCCGGTCAGCACATGAAACGCGCGACCATGGAGCTCGGCGGGCACGCCCCGGCGCTGGTGTTCGACGACGCAGACATCGACCTGGCCGCGCGCACGCTGGCCGGCGCCAAGTTCCGCAACGCCGGGCAGGTCTGCGTGTCACCTACACGTATTCTCGTCCAGCGCGGCGTGTTCGATGAATTCGTCGAGAAGTTCGTCGGCCACACCCACGAGCTGAAAGTCGGCAACGGCCTGGAGCAGGGCGTGACCATGGGTCCGGTGGCCAACGGGCGTCGTATTCCGGCGTTGAATGCGCTGATCAAGGACGCCAGCGACAAGGGCGCCAAGGTCCACGTCGGCGGCAAGGCTATACAAGGGCCAGGCTACTTCTTCCAGCCCACGGTTATCAGCGGGCTGACCACCGAAATGCGCATCATGAACGAAGAGCCGTTCGGCCCGGTGGCGCTGCTGGTGCCGTTCGACACGGTCGAGGATGCCGTCAAGGAATCCAACCGCGTGCCGTTCGGTTTGGCGTCGTATGCGTTTACCTCGTCGATGAAAACCACCCACATCCTCAGCACCCGCATCGAAGCCGGCATGCTGTCGATCAACCACCAGGGCATCGGCCTGGTGGAAGTGCCGTTCGGCGGCATCAAGGATTCGGGTTATGGGTCCGAGGGCGGCACCGAAGCGATCGAGGCCTACCTGAACACCAAGCTGGTGACGGTGTTCAACGTTTAACGTCATGCAGCCGCGTTGAAAAAAGAAACCCACCGTTTGGTGGGTTTTTTTTAGGTTGTCGCGGGTGCCGCGGGTGACTGCTTTTAGTGGGACCGGCTTTAGCCGGGAAGGCGCCGGTACGAGCACCCTTATTGTTGAGTCGGGGACAGATTGATTTACGGTGAAGCGTTGTAAACAAATCAGTCCCCTTATCTATCCCTCATCTATCCGCCACATCACCCCCGCTGAACTCCCACGCACCCCGCGAACTCTGAACCCACAGATCACTTCCGATCCACGGGGACGACTCATGGCGATCAGCAGCGTGCAGGCAGTAGCGGCAGACCCCAAAGGCGCGGTGTTTGAAACGGACCTGCCGGCCCGGCTTGATCGTCTGCCCTGGGGGCGGTTTCATACGTTGCTGGTCTTTGCGCTGGGCATCACCTGGCTGCTCGACGGGCTGGAAGTGACCCTGGCGGGCTCGGTGTCCGGGGCGTTGAAAGACAGCCCGGTCCTGCACCTGACCAACGCCGACATCGGCCTGGCCGGCGGCGCCTATATCTGCGGCGCGGTGCTGGGGGCGTTGTTCTTTGGCTGGCTGACCGACCGGCTGGGTCGGCGCAAACTGTTCTTCATCACCCTCGCGCTGTACATCACCGCGACCGCCGCCACGGCGTTTTCCTTCAGCGTCTGGAGTTTCCTGCTGTTCCGGTTCCTTACCGGGATGGGCATCGGCGGCGAGTACACGGCGATCAATTCGACCATCCAGGAATTCACGCCCGCACGGTTTCGCGGCTGGGTCGATCTGACCATCAACGGCACCTTCTGGATCGGTGCGGCACTGGGCGCGGTCGGCTCCATCGTGCTGCTGGACGCCTCGTGGGTCGGCGCGGACATGGGCTGGCGCCTGTGTTTCGGCATCGGCGCGGTGCTCGGTCTGATCATTCTGCTGATGCGCCTGTGGCTGCCAGAAAGTCCGCGCTGGTTGCTGATTCACGGCCAGGGTGAAGAGGCGAGGGTGATCGTGGAAGGCATCGAAGAGCGCCTGCGCCGGCAGGGCCACGACCTCTCCGCGCCAACGGGTCCACCCTTGCGTCTGCACGCCCGGGACCACACGCCGCTGAAAGAGATTTTCCACACGCTGTTCAACACCTACCGCCGTCGCGCGCTGGTGGGCCTGACGTTGCTGACCGCCCAGGCGTTCTTCTACAACGCGATTTTCTTCACCTACGCCCTGGTGCTGACCGAGTTCTATCAAGTGCCGTCGGCCTCCATCGGCTGGTACGTGCTGCCCCTGGCGCTGGGCAACTTCTGCGGACCCTTGCTGCTGGGCCGGCTGTTCGATGTGGTGGGGCGACGGGTGATGATCAGCCTGACCTACGCCGTGTCCGGGGTCCTGCTGACTCTCAGCGGCTATCTGTTTCAGCAGGGCGTTCTGGATGTCACGCAGCAGGCCATCGCCTGGATGATCATTTTCTTTTTCGCGTCGGCAGCGGCCAGTTCGGCCTATCTGACCGTCGCCGAAACCTTCCCGCTGGAGATCCGTGCACTGGCGATTGCGGTGTTCTATGCATTCGGCACGGCGCTGGGTGGCATCGTCGGCCCGACGCTGTTCGGCCAGTTGATCGACACCCATGAGCGCGGCCCGGTGTTTTTCGGCTACCTGATCGGTGCCGCGTTGATGTTGCTGGCTGCCGTGGTGCAGGCGATATGGGGCGTGGCATCGGAAGGCAAATCCCTGGAAGAAGTGGCGAGGCCCTTGTCCCAGGCCCACGACTGACCCAAGCCCACGACTGAGCCCTGAACACTGAACCAGGCACACCGTCGGCGATTGGTCAGTTTTGTTCAATCGCCGGCTCATGCGCCCTTCGTACACTCACCCCACAGTCAATGAAGGGTGACACGTGCAATGAATCTGATGATTTCCATGGCGGCGTTCGCACTGGCCGCGTCCATATCGCCGGGGCCGGTGAACGTTGTGGCGCTCAGCTCGGGCGCGCAGTTCGGTCTGGTCGCGAGCCTGCGCCATGTGCTCGGCGCGACGGTAGGCTTTGTCGTGCTGCTGATGTTCACCGGCTTCGGCCTGCATGAAGTGTTGCAGCGCTACCCGATGCTGACCGAGATCATTCGCTGGGCCGGGGTGGCGTTTCTGCTCTATCTGGCGTGGAAGCTGGCCATGGACGACGGCCGCCTGGACGTCAGCAGACCGACCCGCGAGCCGTCCTTTTTACACGGTGCGGCGATGCAGTGGCTGAACCCGAAAGCCTGGCTGGCGGCGGTGGCGGGGATGGGCGCGTTTGTGGCCGATGGCGAGGCGCGACTGATCGGTCTGTTTGCGTTGATCTACTTCGTCGTGTGCTACCTGTCGGTGGCGTGCTGGGCCTACGCCGGTGCTTTTCTCGGCCCTTACTTGCGCAGCCCTCGTCGCATCCGCGTGTTCAACCGCAGCATGGCGGCGCTCCTGGCAGGCTGCGCGGTGTCGCTGTTTTACGTCTGAGCCCGTTCAGGTCCGGGCGAGCAGGCGTCTGATCACGGCTTGTACTGGCCCGGCGTCACGGCCAGATGCTTTTTGAACGCCCGCTGAAAATGCGCCTGATCGGCAAAGCCACTCTGCTGCGCGATGTCGGCGATGGGCTCGCCGCTGCGCAATTGCGCCTGGCCGTGCTGGATGCGCCGGTTGATCAGCCAGGCGTGGGGTGTCATGTGGTGATGCTGCTCGAACGCGCGAATCAAGTAGGCCTCGGACAAGTTCGCCACCGCGCATAAATCCTCGAGCCGAATCGGTTGCAGGTAATGCGCATCGATGTACCGCGCCGCGCGCTCGACCTTGGGATTGGCGGGTCTCGGCGTCAGGCCAGAACCGCCCAGACGCTGTTCGACCAGGCTGAAAAAACCGACAGCGGCCTCCTGTTTCGCCAGCGTATCGAGCTGCGAATCCACCAGCCGCCGATGCAAGTCGAGCAAGCCTTTGAACAACAGCGGGTCACGACTGTGGGTGGCCGGATACCCGCGAAACATGCCCCCGTTGTTGACCCCGCAATCACGCTGAAGCGCGCCCAGCCACTGCGCGTTCACGTACAGCATCAGGTAGGACCACGGCTGATTGTCGATGGGGTTGCAGGCGTGGACCTCGCCGGGGTTCATCACCACAACGGTGCCGGTGGCGATGGTCTGGGTGGTTTTCTCGTGCAGGTACGTGCTTTGCCCGGCGGTGATTGCGCCGATGGAAAACACTTCATGGGAATGACGGGAATAACAGACCTTGCGTCCGTCGGCGATGGAGCGCGCTTCAATGAACGGCAGCTGCGCGTCCCGCCAGAACACCGGTTTATCAGGCTGTATCACCGGGTTCTGGCAGGTCATTTCAACTCATCCCTTGTTGCGTTTGCAGCTGTGAAAGAGGTCCAGCGCCGGCTGGTATTCCGTGCTGGTAACGCCGAGCAAGCCTAGCACCGAATGAAACATGTAGTCATGGCTCAGGTCCGGCTGGTCTTGCCTGGCGGCCAGGCAGGTGCGATCGACGCCGGCGTCTTCCAGGGTCGAGTGGCCAAACCACATCACCATCGGCACGTGGGTCTGGGCCGTCGGTGCGATGGCGTACGGCGCGGCGTGCAGGTAGATGCCGTTTTCCCCCAGGGACTCGCCGTGGTCCGAGACGTAGATCATCGACGCATCGACCTTGTCCTGGTTGCGCTTGAGCAGTTCGATGGTCTGGGACAGGAAATGATCGGTGTAAAGAATAGTGTTGTCGTAGACGTTTTTCAGCTCGTCGGACGTGCAGCTGCCCAGCTGATTGGTGTGGCAGACGGGCGTGAAGCGTTCGAGCGTCTTGGGGTAGCGATCATAGTATTCCGGGCCGTGGCTGCCATCGGAATGGAGGACGATGATGGCGTTGTCCTGCAGTGAGTCGATGTAGTCCTGCAAGCCCACCAGCAGCGATTCGTCGAGGCAGTTCTTGCCATCACAGAACGGGCTCGGCTGGTTTTTCGGGATATCGCTGTGGGGCACGCGCAGGCAGGTCCCTTTGCAGTCGCTGTTGTTGTCCAGCCACAGCACTTTCAGGCCGGCGCGCTGAAGCATGTCCAGCAGACCCTCGTAGGTCTTGCCCTTTTTGTCGCTGTAATCGGTGCGCGGAAACTTCGAAAACATGCACGGCACTGACACGGCGGTGGAGGTACCGCACGAGGCCACGTGGGTGAAGTTGAGAATGTCCTGCTCTTTCAGCTCCGGGTTGGTTTCCCGCCCGTAACCGTTGAGGGAGAAGTGGTCGGCCCGTGCCGTTTCACCGACGACGAAGATCATCAGGCTCTTTTTCGGCCGCTGTTGTGCCTGGGGGCTGAGCGCCGCGTCGGCGCCGACGGTCTGGATTTTCAGCGTCTCTTTGATGGCGACGGTCTGCTTGGTCAGCTTGCCGATGGCGTAGATGTAATTGGTCGGATTGATGAAGTGGGTGAGCTTGTCTTCATCGCGAAAGATCGGCGCATAGGTCGAGTAGAAGGGGCCGACGGCAGCGGCGATGACCAGCAAACAGCCGATGCAGACAAGCACTTTGTTGACCAGCCCGGGCAGCACGCGGCGGTAGGTCACCGGCACCCACCAGATCAGCGCGATCGGCAGCACGCCGAGCAGGCCCAGGTAGAGAAACAGCTTGCCGCTCAACAGGGCTTCGGCCTCGCCGGGATTGGTCTCGAGCACGTTCTGCATCATCGTCGTGTCGATGCTGATGCCGTAGGTGTTCATGAAGTACGCGGCGCCGGCCGAGCACAGCGCGACCAGGCTCAACACCGGCTTGAGCGTCGGGCGAAACGAAAAGGGTGTGAGCAGCAGGGTGATTGCGGCCCACAGCAGGAAGGCAAATGACACATAGAACGCGATGGCCTTGACGCCCTGCAATTGCGCCAGATCAACCAGTGCGCGCCAGGTCGCCAAGTTGTAGAACACCACCAGACACAGGGAAAACAGCATCACCAGACGAGTTGACGTGACCGGTTTGACCATCGGATTCATTTCCATATAAGGGGCCGCGCAGTGCCTGGGGTGCGGGTGCAACAGGCATTTCCATCCGTGGGGCCGAGACGTCAGACTGAGTCAGTCAATGGCTGCCGGGAGGGGAGGCGGGACAGACCGCGCGGAGTTTTCCAAAACGATTGTGAAGGCTTTGTGAAATCCCCGAGGCGCTGATTTCCGGGGCGTGAAAACCGGGTTTTGCAGGCCGGGATCCGAGTGGGACGGCTTGCGGTCACTGCCCGGCGATGACCCTGTCCACCGTGCCGTCCTGTTTGAGTCGGGCGAAGGCGGCGGTGATTCGCTGGACCGTCTCGTCCGGGGTGCTGGCGCTGAGGGCGACGTACAGACCTTTGGACAGTTCGTCGAGGGTAAAGACGCTTTCCAGGTCCTCGAAGGCAATGTGCAGATCAGCGCATTGTTCCCGCGCCTCGCGCTCGGGCATGGGAATCAGCTCGACCTGGCCGCTGATGAGTTTGCGCAGATTGTCGAGGTTATTGGCCGACACCACCATCCTGCTGAACCCCTTGCCTTCCAGGTATTGCTGGCGCGAATCGTCGCGCACCACGCCGACGGTGTAATGACTGGCGTCCTGCAAGTCCTTGACCCGCACATCGCCGCGCTTGCGCAGTTTGTAGAACGACGGCATGACGTGTTCCAGCTCGCCGACCCACTTGAACAGCCCTTCGCGCGCACTGCTGCGGATCATCGGGTAGATCAGCACGTTCGCTTCCAGCCGCGCGATGTCGTAGGCCCGCGCCCAGGGGTACAGCGCCATGTGGTAATCGGTGATGCCGGCGTTGGCGAGGGTCAACTCGACCACTTCAGTGGCGACCCCGACCACCTTGTCCCCGTCGAGTGCGCTGTAGGAGGAGTCTTCGGTCACCACTTGCAACGTCGCGGCGCCAGCGTTCAGGCACACGAAAAACATCAAGAAAGTGACCAGAACGCTGCACTGACGATGAATTGTTCCCATGGCATTCCTCTCGGTTCAGATCACACAGCGGTCCCGGCCCTGGCTTTTCGCCCGGTACAGCGCCCGGTCGGCACTCTGCAGCAGTTGATCGAAGTGCTCCATGTTCGCCGGGTCGAGCTCGGCCACGCCGATACTCAAGGTCACGAAGGGCGAGACCGGTGAAGCGCTGTGTACCAGTTGTTGCCGGGCCAGCAGCCCGCGCAGGCGATCGGCCGAGGCCAGTGCCTGTTGCTCATCCTGGCCCGGCAGCAGCACGGCGAACTCTTCGCCGCCGAGCCGCGCCACCAGTTCGCCGGAGCGCGAAAACAGCGCGCTCATGGCCAGCGCCACATCGCGCAGGCATTGATCGCCCCGGGCATGGCCGTAGGTGTCGTTGTAAAGCTTGAAGAAATCGATGTCGCACATCAGCACCGACAGCGGCTGGCGATGACGCAAGGCGCGGTTGAATTCCAGCTCCTTGAGCTCGTCGAAATGCCGGCGGTTGGCCAGGCCCGTGAGCGGATCGAAGCGGGTCAGGGCTTCCAGTCGCGTATTGGCGGCCTTGAGCTGTGCGGTGCGCTGCTCGACCAGTTCGGCGAGCTGGTCGCGGCTGGCGGCGAGGGTGACTTCATCGCGCGCCTGACGCTCCAGGTGCGCGGCCAGTTTGTCCTGCAGGTCATTGACGCCCGCTTCGAGCAGGTCGAGTTCGTCGCCGGCCTTGCCGCGTCGCTCAAGCGTCAGGTGCGTCTTGAGGTTGAGCGGTGTCAGGTGTTCGAGGTGGCGGGCAATGCGCCGCACGTGCAGGGTCACCGAGCGGTTGAACATCCCCATGATCAGCCCGGCGAGCGCCAGGGACTGGATGATCTGGGTGAGCATGATGACCGCGACTTCTTTCCACAGGCGTCTCCACAGCAGGCTCTCGTCGCCTTCGATGGTCAGCTCGCCGACCACCTCGCTGGCGCCGGGGTAGGGCGCAATCGTCAGCTGCCGATGCAATGCCGGGGCGAGGATCGAGCCGGTGTGGCCGGGGTGTTGGTGTTCCAGAATCTCGGGGGCGCGACCGGGCCGCAGGATCGTCAGCTGAACCCGGCCCACCGGCGCCGCCGTGGCCACGCTGTCGATCTGGGTCTGCAGCGCCTGATCATCCATCTCCCACACGGCTTTTGACAGCGTGCCCTGGAACACCTGATCGATCAGGCTCAGCTCGGCGTTCATGTTCGCCAGATTGGTGTTCCAGGCGAACCAGGTGCGCACCAGCACCGTTGCGGCGGTGAACAGCATGCAGAACGCCAGCGTCGCCAGCACCAGACGCCGTGCCAGCGAACCGTTGCGCTGTCCGGTGCGCTGCCCGTTGCGAGGGTCCGGGCGGGTGTCGCCGGGCGGGTCGGAAGGGGCGTCGAACGGCATGCTCATTGCCACTTGCGCGCGATGGCGTCGTAGGTGCCGTTGGCGCGAATGGTCTCAAGGGCTTTCTGAAACAGCTGCACCGTGGCGTCGGGCGTGCCCATGCTGAACGCCATGTTGAAGCCGCCGGCTTCTTCCAGCTCTTTTATGCGCAGGGATTGCACCAGGGTTCGGGTGGGGTCATCGCCGACCTGCCGGGCGAGGTAGTAAGCGTTGAGCTCGTCGGAAATCCACAGCTCGACGTGGCCGGTCTGCAGTTTCTGGTAGTTGAATTCGTAGCGGTTGCTCGATTGCAGCTGATGGCCGATCTCGAACGCGCGCGCCATCAGGTACTGCTCGCCGACGTCTTCGTTGACCGTCGCGGTTTGCAAGTCCCGGGCATCGTCCAGGCTCAGCAGCGTGACGGGATGGCTGGCAGACGAATACAGAAACCAGCGCGACGCGGCGATGGTGCCGACCCACTTGAACAGCCGCTCGCGCTCGGCGGTGCGGGTGATGGAGTAGATCAACACATTCGGCGTGTGCAGCGCCAGATCATAAGCCCGCGCCCAGGGCATGGACTGAATGGAGGCCTGCACATTGACCTCCTTCAACACCGCCTGGACCACCTCGGTGCTCATGCCGGTGAGCACCCCGTCGCGGGTCATGTTATAGGGTGGGAGTTCTTCGGTGACCACATGGATCTCGACACGAGCCGCGTTCGAGTTAATCGATTCAGCTCCCGACGCGCCAGTGCCCACGCACAGCAACAGCGCCACACAGAGTGCGCTGCCCAGTGTGTGAATGAGCGAATGGAATGTCATCGATAACTACCTCATGGGGTGCAGAAGCGACAGATTCCGGACCGTGAACACCCCGGCGCAACCGTCACCGACTGCCTTGCACACCGGGATATCGGCTGAATAATCCGTCACTTGAGACGGCATCCTGCCGGTCATCCTAACAGCTTGAATGGACGAGGCCGGGTTCCCCGACTCCCGCGCACAACCTCACGCAAACTCCCCGACCGCCAGACCAGGCACATCGCACGCCAGCCACCGACCTCCACTGCCCGGACTGGCCTCTTCCCGGCTAAAGCCGGTCCCACTTAAAAGCCGTGTGCAGTCAGTGGGACCGGCTTTAGCCGGGAATGGACGCGGAGCGTCCCGGGATGCATCCCCATGCAGAGCGTGGGGACGATCATCCACGGCACCGCATTCCCCCGTAGGACCGGCTTCAGCCGGGAAGCCATTGATCTGCTGTTGATCTGCTTTTGATCTTCGTACAAAAAAGGTCCAGACACCGCCAAACGCGACTTGGGTGCAGGCTGAACGCAGGTTTTGCGGAGTGGGCCGAGCCGCATGGATGCGGCGAGAGCGCCGTCAGGACATGGATGTCCGTTCGGCGCGGGCCCACGGAGCAAGACCGGAGTGAAGGAACCCGACGCAGGAGGGCCAAACCAGGAGCAGGCAACCTTGGTTACTTGGGGTGATTTTCCAAGTAACTCGCCGAAGGCGAAACAATCTGCCCCCAGGCAGATGCTTTTAAACAACTGTGGCGTTCTGCCACACCGGAGTAAACGCGGTTCCTTGACCTGGATCAAAGGTGCACGAAGGCCCTGTAGGAAAAATACCTCGCACCCCGACGAGTCCTCAACATGCCCGGTCCTTTCGACTTCCTCAAACACCCCCTGGCCAAAGACATCAGTCTGATCCTCCTGATCAAACTCGTCCTGCTCATGGGCATCCGCAGCGTCTGGTTCGACGCCCCGGTCGAAGTCAAGGACGACGGCGTGCAAGCCGGCCTGCACCTACTGAGCACCCCATCCGCACCCTCTGAGAAAAACCCAAAATGATATCGGAATCAGTCGTCGACCTCTCCCGGCTGCAGTTCGCGATGACCGCGCTGTACCACTTCCTCTTCGTCCCCCTGACCCTCGGCATGACCTTCCTGCTCGCCATCATGGAATCGGTCTACGTCATGACCGGCAAGCAAGTCTACAAAGACATGACAAAGTTCTGGGGCAAACTGTTCGGCATCAACTTCGCCCTCGGCGTCACCACCGGCCTGACCATGGAATTCCAGTTCGGCACCAACTGGGCCTACTACAGCCACTACGTCGGCGACATCTTCGGCGCGCCGCTGGCCATCGAAGGGATGATGGCGTTCTTCCTCGAATCGACCTTCATCGGCCTGTTCTTCTTCGGCTGGGACCGCCTGACCCGCGTCCAGCACCTCACCGTCACGTGGCTGGTGGCGATCGGCTCCAACATGTCAGCGCTGTGGATCCTCATCGCCAACGGCTGGATGCAGAACCCGGTCGGCGCCGAGTTCAACTTCACCACCATGCGCATGGAACTCACCAGCTTCAGCGACCTGCTGTTCAACCCCGTCGCCCAGGTCAAGTTCGTCCACACCGTGGCGTCCGGCTACGTCACCGGGGCGATCTTCGTCCTGGCGATATCCAGCTGGTACCTGCTCAAGGGCCGCGACATCGCCTTCGCCCGGCGTTCGTTCGCCATCGCCTCGGCATTCGGTATGGCCTCGATCCTGTCGGTGATCGTGCTGGGTGACGAATCCGGCTACGAGATCGGCGACGTGCAGAAAACCAAGCTGGCCGCCATCGAAGCCGAATGGGAGACCGAACCGGCCCCGGCAGCGTTCACCTTGTTTGGCCTGCCCAATCAGGCCGAGCAGCGCACCGACTACGCGGTCAAGATTCCGTACGTGATGGGCCTCATCGCCACCCGCTCGGTGGATAAACAGGTCACCGGGATCAAGGACCTGGTCCGTGAACACGAAGGTCGCATCCGCAAAGGCATGACCGCCTACGACCTGCTCGGCCAGCTGCGCGGGGGCGACAAGAGCGAGCAGACCCTCGACGCTTTTAATGCAGTGAAGAAGGACCTTGGCTACGGCCTGCTGCTTAAGAAGTACACCGACAAGGTGGTCGACGCCAACGAGCAGCAGATCAGACAGGCTGCGCTGGATTCGATCCCCCAGGTGGCCTCGATCTTCTGGACCTTCCGCGTGATGGTGCTGAGCGGGATGCTCATGCTGCTGTTGTTTGGCTGTGCCTTCTGGGCCTCGGCGCGCAAGAACGAGACCCGCAAGCGCTGGCTGCTCAAGTGGGCGGTGTTCAGCCTGCCGCTGCCGTGGATTGCCACCCAGACCGGCTGGTGGGTCGCCGAGCATGGCCGTCAGCCCTGGTCCATCGGTGAAGTGCTGCCCGTGCACCTGTCAGCCTCGACCCTGTCGGCGGGGGATGTGCTCGGTTCGATTGTGGCGCTGGTCGGCTTCTACACCGTCCTGCTGATCATCGAGATGTACCTGATGATCAAGTTCGCCCGACTCGGCCCGAGCAGCCTGCACACCGGTCGCTACCACTTCGAGCAAGGCGCGCCCGGCAACGCTGCCCACGCCAAACACCCGGCCCTGGCCTGAGGAATCCCCGATGTTCGATTACGAGACACTGAAAATGATCTGGTGGGTGCTGGTCGGCGTATTGCTGATCGGCTTCGCCCTCACCGATGGCTTCGACCTGGGCGCGGCGATGCTGATGCCCTACGTCGGACGCAGCGACACCGAGCGGCGCGTGGTCATCAACACCATCGCCCCGCACTGGGACGGCAATCAGGTCTGGCTGATCACCGCCGGCGGCGCGCTGTTCGCGGCCTGGCCGCTGGTGTATGCCGCTGCGTTTTCCGGTTTGTACTGGGCGCTGCTGCTGGTGCTGTTTGCGCTGTTCGTGCGCCCGGTGGGGTTCGACTACCGCAGCAAACTGGAAAACACCCGTTGGCGGCAGAGCTGGGACTGGGGCCTGTTTGTCGGGGGCGTGGTGCCGTCGCTGGTCTTCGGCGTGGCGTTCGGCAACCTGTTGCTGGGCGTGCCGTTCCAGTTCGACGACACCCTGCGCTCCAGCTATCACGGCAACTTCTGGCAGCTGTTGAGCCCGTTCGGCCTGCTGGCTGGCGTGGTCAGCCTGAGCATGCTCGGCCTGCACGGCGGCAGCTGGCTGATGATGCGCACCGAAGGCGCCATTGCCCGACGCTCACGCCGCGCGGCGCAGTGGCTGTCGCTGCTGTTCCTGCTGTCGTTCATCGGCGCCGGCGTGTGGCTGTTGCTCGGCGGCATTCAAGGCCTGGCGATCACCTCGGCGTTCGAGGCCGGGGCGGCGCTGAACCCGCTGGCGAAAACCGTGACAGCCAGCAACCACGGCTGGATGGCGAATTATCAGCAGCACCCGCTGACGGTCATCGCGCCATTGCTCGGAATTTTCGGTGGCTTGCTGGCCTTGCTCGGCGCCAGTGCGGGGCAGGGCAGAACGGCGTTCCTCGGCAGCAGCCTGGCGATCGTCGGCGCGCTGTGCACCGCCGGTTTTGCGTTGTTCCCATTCGTCATGCCCTCGAGCCTGGACCCGGCGTCGAGCCTGACCGTGTGGGACGCCGTTTCCAGCCATAAAACCCTGATGATCATGCTGATCGCGGCGTCGATTTTCGTGCCGTTGATCCTCTGCTACACGCTGTGGTGCTACGCCAAGATGTGGGGCAAGGTCACCACCGCGCACATCGACCACAACGCCCACGGCCTGTACTGAGCCACGTTTTAGAGGAGAGACAATCATGTGGTATTTCGCCTGGATTCTCGGCGTGTTGCTGGCTTGCAGCTTCGGCATCATCAATGCGCTGTGGCTGGAGTCGTCCGACGCCGCGGCGCTGGAGAGCGGCCGTGACCGCTGAAGCGCTCAACGCGCCCTTCAGACACGCCATCGGCCGGGCATTGTCCCTGCTGATGGCCGTACCCCTGAGCCTGGTGCTGCTGATTCACCCGGCGTCGATGCTCGATGCCAACGGCCATTACTCCCACAGCCTGCTGATGCTGATCATGTGGGGCGTGGCCGGGGGGTTCGTCCACGGCGTCGGTTTCGAGCCGCAGGCGATGGCCTGGCGGGTGGTGTTTCACCCGCTGCTGGCCTGGGCGCTGATGGCCGTCGGCTATGGGATGTGGCTGACCGCGCGGCAGTGGCTTTAAGCCGTTTACGCAGTAGCAGCCCTGGTCGACTTCACGGGCGGCACGATGGACAGCGCGATCAACGCCGCAATGGCGCACAGCAGGCCGGAAATGAAAAACGCCGGCAGGTAGGTGGCGAAATGCGTGCGGGTCCAGCCGGCGCCGAAGGCGGCAAAGGCGGCGCCCAGTTGATGGCCGGCGAACACCCAGCCAAACACGATATTGGCGCGTTCTGCGCCAAATCGCTGGGCAGTCAGCTTCACGGTGGGCGGTACTGTGGCGATCCAGTCCAGCCCGTACAACAGGGCAAACACCGACAACCCGAACACGGTGAAATCCAGAAACGGTAGCAGCACCAGCGAAACGCCGCGAAAGCCGTAGTACCAGAACAGCAGCCAGCGATTGTCGAAACGGTCCGACAGCCAGCCGGAACCGATGGTGCCGAAGAAGTCGAAAATCCCCATCACCGCCAGCATTCCGGCCGCCGTGGTCGCGGCCAGGCCGTAATCGCCGCACAGACTGATGAAGTGGGTCTGGATCAGGCCGTTGGTGCTGGCGCCGCAGATAAAAAACGTCATGAACAGCACCCAGAGCGTCCAGGTTTTCGACACGTCGCGCAGCACTTGCAGCGGGGTGATCAACAGCTGAACGAAGGTCTGGGTGCTCGCGGCTACGGGCTGGATGTCCTCATCGCCGTAGAGCGGCAGTTGCAGATCGGCAGGGCGGTTGCGCATCAGCGCCAGCACCGCGACGCCGGCAATGACGATGGCCGTGCAAATGCATGCCAGCGCCGTGCGCCAGCCGAAATGCTCGGTCATGTTCGCCAGCAGCGGCATGAACACCAGTTGGCCCGTGGCAGAACTCGCCGACAGCAAGCCCATTGCCAGCCCGCGATGTTTTGAGAACCAGCGCGTCGCGACGGTGGCGCCGAGCACCATCGCCGTCAGCCCTGTGCCGAAGCCAACCACCACGCCCCATAGCAGCACCAACTGCCAGAACTGCGTCATGAACAGCGACAAGACCATGCCGCTGGCGACCAGCGTCAGCGCGGTCAGCACCACCTTGCGCACGCCGAAGTGATTCATGAACGCGGCGGCAAACGGGCCGACCAGACCGAACAGGGCAAAGCGAATCGCCAGCGCCGAAGAAATCTCGGCGGTGTCCCAGCCGAACTCCGCTTGCAGTGGCCGGATGAACACACCCGGCGCGCCCACGGCGCCGGCCATGACCAGCATGGTGAGGAAGGTGACGGCCAGGATCACCCAGCTGTAGTGAATGCGACGGCGCGACAGCGAAGCCGCCAGAACGGACGAAACCATGGAAATTCACCAGAGAGCAGAGCAGTTGGATGATGGCTGTACTCCAATATGAACGCTCAGCCATCAGGCCTCCGTCAAGGGGATATTTCTGAATGTTGCAGATAGGGGAGGCGCGAGCCGTGTGAGCGGCTCAAACAGCGGGATTCGACGCCCGGCATTTCACCCCGTGAAACAGTGGATTGCTTTTTCTGGTCATTCTCCAATTCAGCGGTCAGGCCCACTATTCATTCCACCAGCGCGGCCCACCATTGCGGCACCGCCGCCCCACGCTGAGTTGATTCACTTGCCCCAGGAGCCCACCCCATGACCGCCATCACGCTCTATCACTTCCCGCTGTCCGGCCACTCCCACCGCGCCGAGCTGATGCTGTCGCTGCTGGGCCTTGATCCGAAGATCCAGTTTGTTGATCTGGCCAAGGGCGAGCAGAAAAAGCCGGAATTCCTCGCCATCAATGCCTTCGGCCAGGTGCCGGTGATTGATGACAACGGCGTGATCGTCGCCGATTCAACGGCGATCCTGGTGTACCTGGCGAAGAAGTACGACCCGTCGCGCCGCTGGCTGCCGAATGATCCCGAGGGCGCGGCGCAGGTGCAGCGCTGGTTGTCTGCCGCCTCCGGCGCGATTTATCTGGGCCCGGCGCGGGCGCGGCTGATCACGGTGTTCGGCGCGGGCTTCGATCCGAAAGACACGATCCAGCGGGCCCACGACGCGCTCCACGTCATCGATCAGCACCTGAACGGCCGCGACTTTCTCGCCACTGATCACGCCACCATTGCCGACGTCGCCGCCTACAGCTACATCGCCCACGCGCCTGAAGGCAACGTGTCGCTGGACGAATACGGCAACGTGCAGGCATGGCTGGCGCGCATCGAAAACCTGCCGGGCTTCACGCCCATGCCACGCACGGCAGCAGGCCTCGTCAAGTAATTCTCAGTAAGTTCTCAGTGATCCCAGGGAGTTCGCGCCATGAACGAGATTCGCACTGAAATACCTTCGCCATGGCATTCCGGCGAGCGCGCGCTGCAGGCCAAAGTCGGCGTTGCAGAGCGCATGGAAACCCTGGGCAAGCGCGTCATTCGTGACTACATGCCCGATCAGCACCGTGAGTTCTACGAGCATCTGCCGTACCTGATTCTCGGCGCCGTCGACAATGAAGCCTGGCCGTGGGCGACCCTGCTGGACGCCCAGTCGGGGTTTATCCAGTCACCCGACGCCAGGCAGCTGCACATCGCCCGACGACCCGACGCCGAAGACCCGGCCGGCGCCGAGTTCACCCCGGGCGCGGCGGTGGGCATGCTCGGCATCGACCTGCACACCCGCCGTCGCAACCGCATCAATGGCCACATCAGCGATGTGTGGGAAAACGGTTTTTCCGTGAGCGTCGAGCACTCGTACGGCAATTGCCCGCAGTACATTCAGCTGCGGGCGCTGAAGCAGGTGCCGCTCAAAGCTGTGGCGGAGCGTCCCCCGTTGCAGCGATTGACCGCGCTGGATGACGCCGCCATCGCCACCATTCGTGGCGCCGACACCTTCTTCGTCGCCAGCTATGTCGACCTTGAGGGCGCCCAGCCCCAACGTTCGGTGGACGTGTCCCACCGTGGCGGCCAGGCCGGGTTCGTGCGGGTGGAGGGCGATGTGCTGACCATCCCGGACTTCGCCGGCAACCTGTTTTTCAATACGCTGGGCAATTTCCAGGTCAATCCAAGGGCCGGTCTGCTGTTCGTCGATTTCCAGACCGGCGAGCTGTTGCAGGTGGCGGGCACTGTCACGCTGATCCTCGACGGGCCGGAAATCGCTGCATTTCAGGGCGCCGAGCGGCTCTGGCAGGTGCGGGTGGAACAGGTGGTGCGTCGTCCGGCGGCGTTGCGCTCGCGCTGGGAATTCCAGGGCTGGTCGCCGAACAGCCTGATGACCGGCGACTGGCAGCAGACCGCCGCGCGCTTGCAGGCCGATGCCCTGCGCGATCAATGGCGGCCCCTGCGGGTGACGCGGATCGAGGACGAAAGCGACGGCATTCGTTCGTTCTATTTCGAGCCTGCCGACGGCGCCGGGTTGCCCGCGTTCAAGGCCGGTCAACACCTGCCGCTGCGCCTGTCCCCGGACGTTCGCACGCCGCCGCTGATACGCACCTACAGCCTGTCCAGCGCGCCGTCCGATGGATTCTTCCGCATCAGCGTCAAGCGCGACGGACTGGCCTCGGCGTACCTGCATGACCACGTCAGCGTTGGCGATCTGCTCCAGGCGCGGTCACCCCAGGGCAGCTTTGTGGTGGATCCGCAGGAGCGCCGTCCGCTGGTGCTGCTGGGGGCGGGCATCGGCGTCACGCCCATGCTGTCGATGCTGCGAGAAGTCATCTACGAAGGCAAACGGGTGCGGGGAGGGCGGGCGACCTGGTTCATCCAGAGTGCCCGTCGTCTGGCCGACCTGGCGTTTCGCGAAGAAGTGGACACACTCATTGCAAAGGCTGGCGACCAGCTGACAGCGATCCGCGTGCTGAGCCAGCCGGAAACGTCGGCGCGGGTGGGTGAAGACTTCCACCTGACCGGCCGCATTGACCTCGATCTGCTCAAGGCGCTGCTGCCGTTCAACGACTTTGATTTCTATGTGTGCGGGCCGGCGGCATTTACCCAGGCGATCTACGACGGCCTGCGCGGCATGCACATTCGCGATGAGCGCATTCATGCCGAGACCTTCGGCCCGTCCAGCCTCAAGCGCAGCGGTGATTCACAGGGAGTTGCCTTCGAGCAACCGCCCGCCGCCACCGAAGCAGTGCCGGTGGTGTTCGAACGCTCCGCCAAGGAAGCGCGCTGGCAACCCGCCGGCGGCACTTTGCTGGAACTGGCCGAGAGCCGAGGACTGAGCCCGGAATTCAGCTGTCGCGGCGGATCCTGTGGCACCTGCAAGACCCGGCTCATCAGTGGCCAGGTGCATTACCCGGTTCCGCCCGCTGAAAGGCCGGCGCCGGACCACGTGCTGATCTGCTGCGCAGTCCCGGCTTCAGGGCCGTTGGTGCTCGATCTGTAACCATCCATGCGTGTGCGGGAGAGACGGCGATGAACCCATGGCCAGCGTTCGAGAAAGAGGAAACCCCGATGCCTTATCAGGCCACCGAGCAGGAGATCTCCTGGTTGTTGCCGCAGTCGCTGGCGTCCCTGGCCGGCGAGCTTGCGGCGAGCCACGAGCCCGTAGACACGCCGGCGACCCTTCGGCTGTTTATGTGGGTGCGGTCGATCCCGGCCTTCAAACGATCGCACTGAAGGCAACGTGGGAAGGGCGATGAGGGCGCGGGCCGATGATTGTGCGTGTTTAGCGGCTGATGGTTGAAATGTCCCGCCGTCTGGCCGGATGATGTGCGCCGGTTTGCCCACCGTTCGCAGCGGCTCAGCGGCGGCTCGTCCCATTGGGGTGAGTGCCATGATCCGTGCGGCGCTCGTTGCCCTTCACAAGGACGTTCATCTTGATCACCCGCAGAACCCTCATCGGCGCGTCGTTGCTGGCTGTGCCCACGTTGTTGAGTCTTCCTTCATTCGCTTTCGAGCGGCGCTCGGAGCCTTCTTCTGATCGAGTCATCCAGCAGCAACTGGCCGACCTTGAACGTCGTCACGGCGGCCGGCTGGGGGTTGCCATTCTGGACACGGCGAGCCAGCGCCTGATCAGCCATCGTGGCGATGAACGCTTTGCCCTGTGCAGCACCTTCAAATGCCTGGCCGCCGCCCATGTGCTGGCGCGGGTTGATCGAAAGCAGGAGGACCTGTCGCGGCGCATCGTCTATTCCGCTGAGCAACTAGTGCCGTATTCACCGACCACCGAGCTGCACGTGGGCGGGCAGGGGCTGAGCGTCGGTTCGCTGTGCGAGGCGGCGATGACACTGAGCGATAACACCGCCGCCAACCTGCTGCTCGACAGCATGGGCGGTCCCGAAGGTCTGACGGCCTGGCTGCGATCAGTAGGCGATACGCAAACCCGCCTCGACCGGCGCGAGCCCGAGCTGAATGAAAACCGGCCGGGTGACCCGCGCGACACCACCACGCCCGTCGCCATGCTGCAGACCCTGAAGACGCTGGTGCTGGGTGAAAAACTGACACTGGCCTCGCGCGATCAATTGACGGCTTGGCTGGTGAACAATCAGACCGGCGACAAAAAGCTGCGCGCCGGCGTCCCTGCCCGTTGGCGTGTGGGCGACAAGACCGGTTCAGGTGCCAACAACGCCAGCAACGACGTTGCGGTGATCTGGCCCGGCGAACGGCCGCCTGTTCTGGTGACGGCGTATTACACCGGATCGAAAGCCAGCGGTGATCAGATCAACGCACTGATGGCCGATATCGGGCGACTTGCCGCTGGGGTGTAGGGCGAGCGTCGAGGTGTATCGAGGCGAGTCGTAAAATCTCGATACACATTGCCCTCGATGGATCGGTTGCGCCGTACGGCCGGAGAACTCCGCCAACGTCTCACACAGCCCTGTGCCGCCCCAGACGCCGCTCAATTGCCACAAATCTGATGCCTTGATGCCGATATGTGGCGCATTGATATTAAATTCCCTTCAGCTAGACAACCTCAGCCTTAGCCAACAAAACCGGGCACTTCAGCTTTACACGCTGTAGGAAATGGCTGACAGACGCCTCCGTTTTGGCGCGTGGTCTCAAGACTGTCATCAAACAGAAATGTTTCCAGTTTTAAATCTGCCTCGGGTCTTCAACTGTGACCACACACACAAAATTCTCTTGTTGAGGTATTGCCGTGATTCTGCTGACTAAAAAACGCCTGTCGCTTCTGATGGCTTCGATGTGCCTGTCGGGTATGGCACACGCCGTTGATGTGACGGGCGCTGGTTCGAGTTTCGTATTCCCGGTTATCTCCCAGTGGTCGCAGGACTACAGCAAAACTGCTGACAATCGCGTGAACTATCAGTCGATCGGTTCGGGCGGCGGTATCGCCCAGATCAAGGCTGCCACCGTAGACTTCGGCGCGTCCGACGCCCCGATGTCCGCTGAAGACCTCAAGGCCGGCGGCCTGGGTCAATTCCCAAGCGTCATCGGCGGTATCGTTCCAGTCGTCAACCTCGAAGGCGTCAAAGCCAACGACGTGAAATTGAGCGGCCAGGTCCTGGCCGACATCTTCCAGGGCAAAATCACCAAGTGGAACGACCCTGCGATCGTCAAACTGAACGATGGCGTGAAACTGCCTGATACCAACATCACTGTCGTTCACCGTTCGGACGGCTCTGGCACTTCGTTCAACTTCACCAGCTACCTGACCAAAGTCAGCGACGCATGGAAATCCGGTCCAGGCACTGGCTCGGCTGTTCAATGGCCAGTGGGCGTGGGCGGCAAGGGTAACGAAGGTGTGGCGGCTTACGTAAAACAGATCAAGGGCTCGATCGGTTACGTTGAATACTCCTACGCCACCAAGAGCGACATCGCTTTCACTCAACTGCAGAACTCTGCAGGCGAGTTCATCAAGCCTGACGCCAAAGCTTTCGCCGCAGCGGCTGACACGGCTGATTGGGACAACGCCAAAGACTTCAACCTGATCATGACCAACGCGCCGGGCAAGACGGCATGGCCGATCACCGCGACCACCTGGATCATCATGTACAAGCAACCGAAGAACGCCGAGAAAAGCGCGGCTGCTTTCGACTTCTTCAAATGGTCCCTTGAAAAAGGCCAGAGCGCCGCTGAAAAACTGGAATACGTACCTCTGCCTGCATCGCTGGTCAGCAAGATCGAAGACTACTGGAAAACCGAGTTCACCAAGTAACTCGACGTAATCCGGCTAACCCCTGTCACCGAGCGCTCGGTGGCAGGGTTTCCTTGCGAGTGGACCTACCATGAATGAGAACACCCAATACATGTCCGCTGTGATTCCGGATGCACTATCCGAGAGCGAAAAACGCGCGGCCCGCGATCACCGACACGACGCCTGGTTTCGGCGCACGATGCTGGGAGCGGCTCTGTTGGTGCTGCTGTTGCTGGCGAGTATCGCCGGCTCGACACTCTGGGGCGGTGCCCTGGCGTTCAAGACCTTTGGCTTCGAATTTCTTACCAGTACCGAATGGGATGTGGTCAACGGCAAGTTCGGCGCGCTGGTGCCGATCTACGGCACGCTGGTCACCTCCTTTCTCGCGCTGCTGATCGCCGTTCCGGTGAGCTTCGGCATCGCGGTTTTTCTGACTGAAGTCGCACCGCCCTGGTTGCGCATGCCCATCGCTTCGGCGGTGGAACTGCTCGCGGGCATTCCTTCGATCATCTACGGCATGTGGGGCCTGTTCGTGTTCGGCCCGTTCATGGCGCAATACATGGCCCCGTGGATCAACGACAACCTCGGCGCGCTGCCGCTGATCGGCCCGGTGTTCCAGGGCCCGCCACTGGGTATCGGCATGCTCACCGCCGGCATCGTGCTGGCGATCATGATTATCCCGTTCATCACCTCGGTCATGACCGAAGTGTTCCGCAGCGTGCCCATTGCCCTTAAAGAGTCGGCGTACGCACTGGGCGGCACGACCTGGGAAGTGGTCTGGGACATCGTCCTGCCTTACACCCGCTCTGCGGTGGTCGGCGGTGTGTTCCTGGGCCTGGGCCGTGCGCTCGGCGAAACCATGGCGGTGACCTTCGTGTTGGGCAACGCCCACCAGTTCTCCGCATCGCTGATGATGCCGAGCAGCTCGATTGCTTCGGTGATTGCCAACGAGTTCAGCGAGGCCTACACCGACCTGCACCGTTCTGCGCTGATCGCCCTGGGCTTCCTGCTGTTCGTGGTTACCTTCATCGTGCTGGCGATCGCCCGTCTGATGCTCTCTCGTCTGTCGCGCAAGGAGGGTCTATGAGTAAGGCCGATAACGAAAACCTGTACCGCGCCCGCGCGATCAAGAACAGGATCGCGATGGTCCTGAGCTGCGCCGCGACGGCCTTCGGCCTGTTGTGGCTGGTGTGGATTCTGCTGACCACGATCGTCAACGGGTTCGAAGCGCTGAACCTGCGTCTGTTCACTGAAATGACCCCGCCACCGGGCTCATCGGGCGGTCTGGCCAACGCCTTTTACGGCAGCATCCTGATGTCCGGCATCGGCCTGCTGATCGGCACGCCGATCGGTTTGATGGCCGGTATCTGGCTGGCAGAGTTTGCACGCAACACCAAGCTGGGCAATGCGGTGCGCTTTATCAACGACATTCTGCTGTCGGCGCCGTCGATCGTGCTCGGTCTGTTCGTGTACACCGCGGTGATCCTGCCCCTCAGCGCCGTGACCAACCATCAGGTCGGTTTCTCGGCCATCGCCGGCGCCCTGGCCCTGGCGCTGCTGGTGATCCCGGTGGTGGTGCGGACTACCGACGAAATGCTCCAGCTGCAACCCTCGACCATGCGCGAAGCCGCGCTGGCGCTGGGTGTGCCTCAGTGGAAGCTGACGCTGCAGATCGTCCTGCGTGCGGCCAAGGCCGGCGTCGTGACCGGCATCCTGCTGGCGCTGGCGCGCATCACCGGCGAAACCGCGCCGCTGCTGTTCACCGCCTTTGGTAACCAGTTCTGGAGCAGTGACCTGCTCAAACCGATCGCAAGCGTGCCTGTGGTGATTTTCCAGTACGCGATGAGTCCGTTCGATGACTGGCATTCCCTGGCCTGGGCCGGCGCTTTGATTATGACCATGTTTGTACTGGTACTGAGCCTCAGTTCCCGTCTTCTCCTTTTGCGCAATAGGGCGTCCTGATGAACAACCTTTCCCTCGCCGACGAAAAAACCAAAATCCAGGTACGCGGTCTCGATTTCTACTACGGCGCTCAGCGTTCGCTGAAATCGGTCGACATGATCATCCCCGAGAAGCGCATCACCGCGATCATCGGCCCGTCCGGCTGCGGCAAGTCCACGCTGCTGCGCGTGTTCAACCGCATTTACTCGATGTACCCGAAACAGGAGGCCAAAGGCGAAGTGATGCTCAACGGGGAGAATATTCTCGCTCCCGGTTACTCGATGAACCGCCTGCGCAGCAACGTCGGCATGGTGTTCCAGAAGCCGGTGCCGTTTCCGATGTCGATCTACGACAACATCGCCTACGCGGTGCGTCACCACGAAAAACTCTCCCGTCGCGAGATGGAAGAGCGCGTCGAGCAGGCCCTGCGCGGCGCGGCGTTGTGGGATGAAGTGAAAGACAAGCTCAAGCAGAGCGCCCAGAGCCTTTCCGGTGGTCAGCAACAGCGTCTGTGCATCGCCCGCACCATCGCGCTGCGTCCGCAAGTGCTGCTGCTGGATGAGCCGACTTCAGCCCTCGACCCGATCTCCACCGGTCGCATCGAGCAACTGATCACCGAGCTCAAAGAGCAGTTCACCGTGATCATCGTCACCCACAACATGCAACAGGCCGCGCGCTGCTCGGACTACACCGCGTTCATGTTCATGGGCGAACTGATCGAACACGGCGACACCGACACCATCTTCACCAAGCCGTCCAAGACCCAGACCGAGGATTACATCACCGGTCGTTTTGGCTGAGTGGAAATATCGCTGGCGCTGCAGGAGGTCTTAGTGGGACTGGCTTTAGCCGGGAAGTGGCCGGTATAGACGCCACAATCTTGTGCTGTCACCGCCGACGCTTTCCCGGCTGAAGCCGGTCCCACATTTGATCGCGGATTATCTGTAGGGCTGGCTTTAGCCGGGAACGCATCAGGGGCTACACCGCAAATTTGATGGCGTCCAAACCGGCCTCTTCCCGGCTGAAGCCGGTCCTACTATGGGAAAGCGTCGAGCATTACGGCGCGGCGCTCGAAGCGCCGGCATCCCCCATGAACGCCTCAAGCCGCTTGCGCAGCCAGCGTTCGGCGGGGTCGGTGTCCATGACGCTGAGCCAGACCATCGACAGCTCCAGATTCGGCGTCACGAACGGCAGCGGTTCGCCGCGCAGACCGGTTCGGGCCATGGCCCGGGTCAGGTGATCCGGCAAATTGCACAGCAGATCCGTCCCCTCCATCAACGCCGGCAACGTGCTGTATTGCGGCACCGACAGCACGGCGGTGCGCTTGCGCCCGATCGCGGCGAGCCACTCATCCGCAAAGCTCGAAATGTTCGCCACGTGGGAAACCACGACGTGGGGCCGGGTGCAGTATTCATCCAGGGTGATCGGCTCAGGCGACGAATCGGCCCGCACCACCATCGGCTGCACGCTGCGCAGCAGTTTCCGCTTGGCGTTGGCCGGCAGCTCACGGGTCAGGCAAACGCCAACGGTGATGTCGCCGGACATGAGCAATTCCGAGACATTCCAGAAATTGACCTGCTTGATCACCAGCACGATGCCCGGCGCTTCTTCACGGATGGCGCGCAGCATCGGCGGCAGCAGGCTATATTCGACGTCGTCCGACAGACCGATGCGGAAGGTCATGTCGCTGCTGGCCGGGTCGAATTCCCGCGTGAGGCTCAGGGCGACGGACATGGCGTCCAGCGCCGGCGACAGGTGACTGATGATCTCGTTGGCCCGCGCCGTGGGTTCCATGCGGTGACCGACGCGAATGAACAGCGGATCGTTAAACAGCGCACGCAGGCGGTTGAGGGCGGCACTGATGGTGGGTTGACCGAGGAACAGCTTCTCGGCGGCGCGGGTCACGTTACGCTCTTGCATCAAGGTCTCGAACACCACCATCAGGTTGATGTCGGCCTTGCGCAGCTCATTGCGATTCATACATCGTCCCCGTTACCCGACATTCGTCACCCTTCTTTAGAGGTCTGCGACAGATGGACGCAGTTTATGGAGCACGGTCGTTCGGCGTCCAGCCTTCCCGGCTAAAGCCAGTCCCACTGAATATACGCATGCGCTTGGTGGGACCGGCTGGACCGCGAATTGTAGGACCGGCTTCAGCCGGGAAGAGGCCAGTTCGGGCGCCCTCGATTTTGCGGTGTGACCACTCAAACCTTGCCTGCCAACGCCACCGCACGCAGCGTTTTTGCCATTGGGGCGAACCTTTCCCGATGAACTTCAGCAGAACCCCATGAGTCAGCATTAAAACGCTCACCATGAGGCTCTACATTCCATGCAGATTTCCTTGAAAGGCCAGGTCGCCCTCGTCACCGGCGCCAGTTCCGGACTGGGTGCCGGCGCGGCGAAAGGGCTGGCGGCGTCCGGCGCGGCAGTGGTCGTCAACTACCATTCGCAACCCGAACCCGCGCAGAAGCTCGCGCAAGAAATCATCGACGCCGGCGGCCAGGCCATCGCCATTGGCGCCGACGTGTCCAACGAGCAGGACGTGGAAAGGCTGTTCGCCGAGACCCTGAAGGCGTTCGGCCGTCTGGACATCCTCGTCGCCAATTCCGGGCTGCAGAAGGATGCCGCCTTCGCCGACATCACCCTCGAGGACTGGAACACCGTCATCAATGTCAACCTGACGGGTCAGTTTCTCTGCGCGCGCGCTGCAGTGCGGCAGTTCGCCAAACAGGACATCCGCCCCGAGGTGTCTCGCGCCCTGGGCAAGATCATCCACATGAGCTCGGTGCATCAGGTCATCCCGTGGGCCGGCCACGTTAATTACGCCGCGTCGAAAGGCGGCGTCGATCTGTTGATGCGCAGCATTGCCCAAGAGGTCGGCGAGCAGCGCATCCGCGTCAACAGCATCGCGCCGGGGGCGATTCGCACCGCCATCAACACCAAGGCCACCAGCGGCGACGCCGAGAAGAAACTGCTGGAGCTGATCCCCTACGGTCGGGTGGGCGAGGCCGATGATGTGGCCAACGCCATTGTCTGGCTGGCCTCGGATGCCTCCGATTATGTGCATGGCACGACGCTGTTCATCGACGGCGGCATGAGCCTCTACCCGGAGTTCCGCAACAATGGCTGAACACACCCCGAACCCCGATGAGCAGACCCAGCAAGAACCGCAGAACGCTATCGAAAACCACGGAATCATTGGCGACATGCGCAGTGCGGCGCTGGTCGCCGACACCGGCAGCATCGACTTCTGCTGCTGGCCCGACTTCGACAGCCCGAGCATCTTCACCGCGCTGCTGGACACCCCTGACGCTGGGATTTTCCAGCTGGCGCCGATCCTACCGGACGCTCGTCGCCAGCAGCTGTACCTGCCCGAAACCAACGTGCTGATGACGCGCTGGATCGCCCAGGACGCCGTCGTCGAAGTCACTGACCTGATGCCCATTGCTTCTGAAGTCGACAACCTGCCGCGCCTTATCCGCCGCATCCATGTTCGTCACGGCCAAACGGCGGTGCGCATGCTCTGCCGGGTGCGCCACGATTACAGCCGCGCTGATACGACCGCGCAGATGGACGGCGAGGACATCCGTTTCGAGGCCGAAGGTCAGCCGGCTATGCGTTTGGCGGCGACCACCGCATTGACCCTTGAAGGCCAGGCCGCGGTGGCCGAGTTCGAGATGAAGCAGGGTGATGTCGTCGAGTTCATGCTCGGCGGCGCCGATGATCCGCTGGTCAAAGCCACCAACTGCGACTGCGATTTGAAAAACACCGTCAATTACTGGCAGCACTGGAGCCGGCATTCCAATTACCGCGGCCGCTGGCGTGAAGTGGTCAATCGCTCGGCCCTGGCGCTCAAGCTGCTCACCTCGCGCAAGCACGGCGGCATTGTCGCTGCGGCGACCTTCGGCCTGCCGGAAGAAGAGGGCGGCGAGCGCAACTGGGACTACCGCTACACGTGGATCCGCGACGCCTCCTTCACCGTCTACGCCTTCATGCGCCTGGGTTACACCGAAGAAGCCAATGCCTTCATGCATTGGGTCCGTGAGCGCATGGGCGACTGCTGCGAAGACGCCAACAAGCTTGGCATTCTCTATGCGCTGGACGGCCGCGAAGAATTGCCCGAAGAAGAACTGGATCACCTCAGCGGCTACGGCGGCGCGTCGCCGGTGCGCATCGGCAACGAGGCCTACAAGCAGACTCAGCTGGACATCTACGGCGAGCTGCTCGACGCGGTGTACCTGGCCAACAAATACGGCGAGGCCATTTCCCACGAGGGCTGGAAGCACGTCACGCGGCTGGTCAATGAGCTGTGCGAAACGTGGAACAGCAAGGACGTCGGGATCTGGGAAATGCGCGGCGACGATCAGCATTTTCTGCATTCGCGGCTGATGTGCTGGGTCGCGCTGGACCGGGCGCTGCGGCTGTCGCTGAAACGTTCGCTGCCGGCGCCGTTCGAGCGCTGGGACCGGGAGCGTCAGGCCATCCATGACGACATATGGGAAAATTTCTGGGACGCCGATCTGGGTCATTTCGTCCAGCACAAGGGCAGCAAGAACCTCGATGCGTCGATGTTGCTGATGCCACTGGTGCGTTTCGTCGGCGCCAGTGATCCGAAGTGGCTAAAGACCCTGGACGCCATCGAACGCACGCTGGTGCGCGACGGCATGGTCTTCCGCTATCGCAACGACGATGACCATCAGGACGGCCTTGAAGGTGAGGAAGGCGCGTTCGTGGCCTGTTCGTTCTGGTACGTCGAGTGCCTGGCCCGCGCCGGGCGTGTGGAGCAGGCGCATCTGGAGTTCGAGCAATTGCTGCGCTATGCCAACCCGCTGGGGCTGTACGCCGAGGAGTTCGACGCCCACGGCCACCATCTGGGCAACACGCCGCAAGCCCTCAGCCATCTGGCGCTGATCAGTGCGGCGAGTTTTCTGGATCGCAAACTCGAAGGCAGCCAGACCCTCTGGCAGCCCTGACTTCCGGGATCAAAGGAGAAAATCGATGGCTCATGCATTCAAGGTCGGTGATCACGTGCGCTGGAATTCCGAAGCCGGGCACATCGTCGGCAAAGTGACGAAGGTGCACACCAAGGAGGTCGAGTTCATGGGCCGCCATCGCCATGCCTCGCCCGACGCGCCGCAGTACGAGGTCAAGAGCGACAAGACCGGGCACTTGGCGATGCACAAAGAGGACGCGCTGGAAAAGGCTTGAGTGCCGCGTCTTTGATAACAGATGGCCCGGATACAAAAACGCAGCGATGACCGAAATCATCGCTGCGTTTTTTTGTGGCCGGTTCAGCAGATCAAGGAATCAGGCGCTGGGCCCGCAACGTGTCGAACACGTCGAAAAAGGCCTGGTCGCTGGCCTGAAATTCCTTGAAGCCCAAGGCCCGGCTTTTTGACATGTCGGTCACCACTTCGATGGGGCGACCGAGGTCAGCATCGGTGTGCCACGGCGAGATCAGGCTACTGATGTCGGCTTCTTTTAAACCGTGGGCGCGCACGAGCTCGTCCCATGCCCCTTGATCGTTGGCCATCTGCTCTTCCAGCGGGGACACCTTCTCCGGGAATGCAGCAGGGTGCACACCGAAGTACTCGGCGATCTGGCCCCACATCCACTTCCAGCGAAACACGTCGCCGTTGGTGATGTTGAACGCCTGATCCGCCGCCGCAGGGGTCGTCGCTGCCCACAGCTGCTGTTTGGCCAGTTGCCGCGCGTCGGTCATGTCGGTGAGGCTGTCCCACTGCACGCGGGAGCCGGGGAACACGAACGGGCGGCCGGTGGCTTTGCAGATCGACGCGTACACCGCGAGGGTAGTCGCCATGTTCATCGCGTTGCCCACTGCGACGCCGGTAACGGTGTGCGGACGGTGCACGCTCCAGGTGAAGCCGTCGCGTTCGGCGGCGGCAAACACTTCATCTTCCTGGGCGTAATAGAAATTCTCGATGTCCAGCCGCCCTTGGGACTCACGGAACGGCGTCTGCGGCAGGATGCCTTTGCCGTAGGCTTCGAACGGGCCGAGGTAATGCTTCAGGCCGGTGACCAGCGCGACGTGCTTGACGCTCTTCGCCGGGCTCAACGCGTCCAGCACGTTACGCACCATGGCGGCGTTGACGCGGATGTTTTCAGCTTCCGTCGCTTGACGCGACCAGGTGGTGAGGAAAACGTGGGTCGGCTTGAGGTCCGCGAGGGCCTGTTTGACCGACGCCGGGTCTTGCAAGTCTGCCGCGACGGGGATCACGCCTGGCGTTTGGGAGGGACGGCGGGAGAGGGCGGCCACCTGCCAACCGTTATCGAGCAACAGTTGAGTGGTTGCGCTGCCGACGATGCCGCTGGCGCCGACGACCAAGGCCGTTTGAGTCATGGGGATCTCCTGTTTGATCGGGTTGAACGAGCTTCATAACGATGCAGCTCTCAGGTTTCAGAACGGCATCGCTGCCCATAGGTTCAGCTCGATTGGCCGGGTGCGACCACACACCGCGCCGGCGCCCTCCTTTGACTCATCCGACCAGCAGCGTCGCGCCATACATGCCGATGGCGAAGACCACATGGCCGACCACATTCTGCAACCGCGCTACGTTCGGCTTCGGCGCCTTGTTGCACGCCACGCCGACACCCATGCCGGGCTGCAGGATGAACCAGCCGGCGCCGACGGTGACCAGCCCGACGATCAGCGCAGGGAGAAAGGTCGGCGCGTGCGCCCACTGCACGCCCCAGATAAACAGCAGCGCCGCGGCGAACAGCACGCCGACGGTGTAATGCATGAACCAGCCAATCACCAGCTCGTTGGGAACGGGAGGGGAATTGCCAATGCCATTGCGGTGCACGAACTGCCCCTTGGGCATCCCGGCGAACCAGCGACCGACGAGGTGCCAGGGCGGGGTCGGCAAACCCAGCAGCGCCTTGAGCAGCAGAGCCCAGAGATCCAGCAGCGCGGTGCCGCCGATGCCGATGAGAATTGCCAGGTAGATGAATTCGAACATGTCCGTCCCTGCGTGCTGTCAGTGATCGATGGGCGAGTGATGGCCGGACACGTTAGCAGTTTTGCCAGGGAAAGCGCGTGGGTTGAATGCATGCGTTGCATGAGTGGGACCGGCTTCAGCCGGGAAGAGGCCTGCATGAACACCGCGAGATTTGCGGTGTGACACCCGACGCCTTCCCAACTAAAGCAGGTCCTGCATTAAAGGTCGCTCACGCACTTACCAGCGGTCATTGCCCCGACCGTGGTCGAAACCTCGGCGGTAGCCACCGTCGTAATAGCCATGGGGCGGCGGCGGTGCGAAACGGCGATATTCGACCCGCTCACGCACCGGCACATAGACAACCTGCTGGTACTGCGGCTGATAACGCGGCGCGTAGCGTGGTTCCGGGCGGTAATCCTGATAGCGATCGTGACGGTCGTTGTTCGACTGACTGATCACCGCGGCCAGTACGGCACCGACGGCGGCTCCGGCGATGACAGGCACAATCACGTTGCGTTCGCTGGCGGACGCCGTGCCGGCGCCAACGAGCAGACCGGACAGGATCAGGGCTTGGGTCATCTTGGCAATCATGGTGTCTCCTTCGGCGAAAGAGTGGGTTCGCCATGGACGTATGAAACACCGGATCCGTGTAAACCCACGTCTAGGATCGGTAAAGGTTGGGTAAACCCGGATGTGCTCAATCGGCGCAGCAGTGCACGACCGGCGATCGTTTAACCGCCTGCGACGATGTAATGTTCGGCCATCCGAGAGGTCACACATGCAGTCCAATGGATTGCGACGGCCTTGTCCTCCTCGTGTCACGCTTTCCCCTGCCACCTCAGGCACCTCTTTTTGACATCGTTGACACTGAAATACAGTCCATGCGCCTGGCCGACTTCATCCTGCAGAACATCGAACCCATCCTGCAAAAGTGGGAAGCCTTCGCCAGGACCATGACGCCCGCCGCCAATGGCATGGACTCCGCCGAACTTCGCGACCACGCCGAACAGATGCTCCGCACGATCGCCGCTGACCTCCAGACCTCACAGACCGATGAGGCGCGGGTATCCAAGTCCAAAGGCGAAGCGCCCGATTCCGATAACGTCACTTCGGCCGAGACCCATGCTGAAGTCCGTCATTCGTCCGGCTTCACCATCGGTCAGATGATCGCCGAGTACCGGGCCTTGCGCACCAGTGTGCTGATGCTGTGGATGCCGCCCAAGGAAGTGAACCGGGCAGACGAGATTGCCGACATTCTGCGCTTCAACGAAGCCATCGATCAGGCCCTGGCCGAGTCCGTCGTGACCTACACCGATAATGTCGATGCTGCGCGCAACGTCTTCCTCGGCATCCTCGGTCACGATTTGCGCAGCCCGCTGGGGGCGATTTCCCTCAGCGCCGAGGTGCTGCTGCGTGCAGGCGACCTGCCGCCCAAGGCAACCAAAAACGTGTCGCGCATCTACACCAGCGTCAAGCGTTCGACCAAAATCGTCGGTGACCTGCTGGACTTTACCCGGACTCAACTGGGCTCGGGAATTCCGGTGCGAGTGGCGCGGGATGATTTTTTCCAGGCCTGCGAAGCCATGGTGGAAGAGGCCAGGGCCTACCATCCGGATCGTGAGATCGACATGCGCGGCGATACCCGAGTCGTCGCGCAATTTGATCGGTCACGGATGGAACAGGTCATGTCCAACCTGATCGGCAACGCGATCAAGCATGGCAACCCCATGACCCCGGTCACCGTCACGCTGATGGCGGGTGCCAAAACGGTGTCCCTCTCGGTGCACAACGAGGGCCCGCCCATTGAGGACAGCGTGAAAGCAACACTCTTCAACCCGATGGTGCGCAATTTTCAGGACGGAAAAGTGGAATACGGCGCGGCCGCAGGTCTTGGGCTGGGGTTGTATATCGCAGCGGCGATCGTCGACGCCCATAACGGCAGCATCAAGGTCGACTCCGCCGCCGACCGCGGCACCACCTTCACCGTGTCCTTGCCGTTGATCGGGGACGCAGGCGACTGAAACGCGCAGATCTCGGGGCACAAATGCTGCAATCGATACACAGGGCAACGACCGCCGATCAGCCGGCGGTCAGGCTCGGGAAACCTCGAGCAACAAGTTGAATCAACTGGTTACGTAGGTGAGGTTAGGGGAAGTATATGGTGACCGACGATCTAGTCCGGTGGAACAGCCACTGGCGGTTAACCGACCACACAGTGTTGTGCAGGACCTGCAAAGCCAGGCAAAGCGAAGCCGAGCGAGAAGCGACCTTCGTGCATCTGCCGACCTGCGGCTATGCCCGAGAGGCCGCCCATCCCTGGGATGAGCTCGACGCGAGCTGCGGAATGCTGCAGACCTCCCACTGAATTGGACCCTGTCGCCGATCGCTCACTGCGATGGCTCGGCCACGGCGCTGAACATCAGGCTCGGGGCCTGACCGGGTACGTCATCGAGCTCGCCGCAACGGTGCATGCCGATTTTCTCCAGCACCCGAATCGACGCCGCGTGGGTCGGCCGAACGTAGCCGTAGACCTCTTCCAGCTTCAAGCTTGAAAACCCGAAGTCCAGCGCCGCTCTGCCCATCTCCGTGGCAAACCCCTGTCCCCACGCCTCAACGGCGAACCGATAGCCCGGATTGACCCTTTGCACGCCCAAAAAATCATGAAACCCGATGCCGCCGAAGCCGATGATGTGTTCGGGGGCCTCCTTGCGCGCAATTGCCCACCAGCCAAAGCCGTGGGTCTGCTAGTGCTCGATCCAGCCCTTGAGCATGGCTGCTGCCTGGGCCTCGTCGGTCATCGGCCCGGAAGGGTTGAACAGCTGGGTCTGCGGGTCGCTGTAAATGGCGAACAGGCGGGCAAGATCATCAGGTTCCGGTGCGCGGTAGATCAGATGAGCGCTGCTCATGGCCATGGCAAGTGATCCTTCGGTTAGCCTTCAGAGTATTTACAGCGGATCGCTGCTGCTGACGTCCTGATCTACCAGCTGAATGCGGTTGCGTCCACCGCGTTTGGATTCATACAAGGCGGCATCGCTGCGTTCGATCAATTCAGCCAGGCTGGACGGCGGTTGGCTGAACAGGCTGGCACCGATGCTCAACGTAACGGGCTGGGGCGTGGAAAAGGTTGCCGAGGCGGTCGCGTGAAAGGCCTCGCGCAGCGTGCTCCCCACGGCCAGCAAATGCTCGCTGGAGGTGTCACTGAGCAACACCACGAATTCATCCCCTCCCAGGCGCGCGGCGAGCGAACCGGTGGGCAAGGCCCCGCGGATAATTTCACTGAGCGCGACCAGCAGTCGGTCGCCGGCGCTGTGGCCATAAAGGTCGTTGACCAGCTTGAAATTGTCGATGTCCATCAGCAGCAGCGCCCCCGGCCGCGCCTGCGAAACGTTCTCCAGCAGACGCTGCCCGCGCACTTCCAGCGCGCGGCGGTTGTACAGGGCCGTCAGCGGATCCCGCGCCGCCAGCCGGGCGATGCGTTTTTCCCGGCGATGACGCTCTGAGCCGGTCATCGACAGGGCGATCAGCATCACCGCCATCGTCCCTTCGACCAGCGAAATCTGGATGATCTCGCCCCGAAAGGCGGCCAGATCGATCAGCGTGCCAGGCACCACCGCCGTGACCGCCTTGGAAAAATAGAACACGCCGTGGGCCAGCAGCACATAGCGCAACTGCACCGCGCCGACGCTCAGGGACTTGCCGTGAGGCCGCAGCAGCCCGCTGGCCTTGACCATCAGCAGAGAGATCAACAGCGAGTTGGCTGCCAGCATCACTTTCGACCACCACGGCTGGTCCGGCAGCAACAACAGCCCGATCCACAGGACGAAGATCAGGTACCAGGCCCGCGACACCCGGGTCTCGGTAAACCGCGCAACGCCCAGCAGGAACAGCCAGTGGGCGGTGACCAGCAAGCCGTTGGCGAACCAGATGCCAATCACCAGAATGCCGCTGCTGCGCAGCAATGCCAGGGTCGAGCCCACTGAAATAACGGCAAACCCCGCGCTCCAGAACAGCAGCGACGGCTCCCGCACCGTCCGCCACTCCACGGCCAGGTACAGCGCGGCGGCCGCAGCGAGGGCGATGGTCATCGTCAGCAGGGTGATCGGGTCGAGCGCCATAAGCAGCCTGATGGGTAAGGGTTGCGGTGTCGTCGCGAGTCGAAGCGCCGGGAGGCTTTCTTTCGCTGGCTGTTGTGTATCGGCCACCCCGACAAAACTTTAACGCCGGCGCCGTTCCGCTAGAATGGCGCGGACCCGGTCCTGCCGCCGTTATTCCAGGTCTTTGTTGGCTACGAACGGCTGCAACCATCGGTACCCCCAGGCAGGACGCACAAGCGAGGCGGCAGTGATCGAGCGGCGAGAATTCAGCGGAGGCATGAAGGGCAAGAACCTTCGCTACGTGGATGAAAACAGGCGAAGCCCCTCGGCCCAGACCCGAACCGGCTTCCTGCTGCTCGAACACTTTTCGTTGCCGGCTTTCACCCAGGCCCTGGACACGTTCGTCACCGCCAACCTGCTGCGCCCCGATCTGTTCACGTCGAGGACGTTTGGCTTGCACGAGGGCGAAGTGGTCAGTGATCTGGGGCTGGTGATCCGGCCCGACACGCGGTTCGACGCGTCGGCGCTTAAGGCGCTGGACCTGCTGGTGATCTGTGGCGGTTATCGCACCGAGCTCAAGGCCGACGAGCCGCTGGTGCACCTGCTGACCACCGCTGCCGAACAGAGCATCACCCTCGCGGGGCTGTGGAATGGCGCCTGGTTCCTCGGCGCAGCGGGTTTGCTCGACGGCTACCGGTGCGCCATTCATCCCGAGCACCGCGCCGCCCTGGCGGAGATCTGCAAAGTCAGCGAAGTCACCAGCGAAGCTTTTGTCATCGACCGCGATCGTCTCACTGCCGCAAGTCCCGCCGGGGCCTTCCACATGGCGCTGGAATGGATCAAGACGCTGCACGACAAGGCGCTGATCGAAGGCATCGAGGACATTCTGTCTTTCGAGGAGTCGCGCTATCGGCGGATCAAGCCGAGCCGGCACATGACGGTCAGCGCGCCGCTCAAGGAAGTAGTCAAGCTGATGGACGCCAACCTTGAGGAACCCCTGGAACTGGAGCAACTGGCGGTGTACGCCGGACGTTCGCGGCGACAGATCGAGCGGCTGTTCCAGGAACAACTGGGCACCACCCCGCAGCGCTACTACCTGGAACTGCGCATCACCGAGGCCCGCCGCCTGCTGCAGCACACTGAGCTGACCCAGGTGGAAGTGCTGGTGGCCTGCGGGTTCGTCTCGCCGAGCCATTTCAGCAAATGCTACAGCGCGTACTTCGGCTATCGGCCTTCCAAAGAAAAGCGTCTGGTCAAATGAGCGCTGCCTTGATTTGCCCCTCGGCCAGCCCAACCCTGTAGGCTTCGTCCCTAACAGAACAAACGTACCCAGCCCGGGGCAGAGACAGCGTCAATGAGTGAGATCAGCACCAAAATAATCACCGTCGAGGGCCATGCCGCCCTGAAGAAGGAGCTCGATTACCTCTGGCGCGAGCACCGGCCTGATATCACGCAGAAAGTGGCGTGGGCCGCTTCCCTGGGGGATCGCAGCGAGAACGCCGACTATCAATACAACAAAAAGCTGCTGCGCGAGATCGACCGGCGTGTGCGCTACCTGCGCAAGCGTCTGGAAGACATGCGCGTGGTCGCCTATTCGCCGGAGCAGGAAGGCCGGGTGTTCTTCGGCGCGTGGGTCGAAGTCGAGGACGAGGAGGGTGAGAGCAAGCGGTTCCGCGTCGTCGGTTATGACGAGATCTACGGACGCATGGACTACATCTCCATCGATTCGCCCATGGCCCGGGCCCTGCTGAAGAAAGAAGTCGGTGACGAAGTCTCGGTGCCGGTTCCATCCGGCAGCAAGCAATGGTGGATCACCAAGATCGAATACCTGAAATAGCAGGGGGCTTTGCGCGGGTTGACGGTGGGCGGCGCAGTGCCGCCCACCGTCAGACCCCACCGTTAGCCCTCGCGCAGCACTTGCAGGGGACTTGCGTTCAGCGCCCGCCGTGTGCCGAACACGCCCGCGCCGCCCACCAGCAAGGCGCCGATCAGCGGCAGCACCAGCAGCCAGATGTGGGGGTGCCACTGCAGGTTGAAGGCGTAGCGGTACAGCGCAAAGCTCACCAGCTCGCACCCAATTGCCGCCAGCACACCGCTCACCGCGCCGAGCAGACCGAACTCGATGCGCCGGGCCTTGGTCAGCAACGCACGATTGGCGCCCAACGCCCGTAGCAGCGCACCCTGTCGGATCCGCTCATCCAGGGTCGCCTGCAAGCCGGAGAACAACACCGCCATCCCGGCCGCGAGCACGAACAGCAGCACGTACTGCACCGCCATCGTCACCTGATCGAGGATGCTGCGCAGCTGCTCCAGCAACGCCTCTACCTGCAGGATCGTCACCGCCGGGAAGGCCCGGGACAGCTCGACGATCTGCTGATCATTGCCGGGCGCCAGATAGAAACTGGTCAGGTACGTGGCCGGCACGTCCTTGAGGGTGCCGGGCTGGAAGATCATGAAGAAGTTGGGCTGAAAGGTGTCCCAGTCGATGTCGCGCAGGCTGGTGACTTTGACCTCGCGGGTCAGCCCGCCGATCACGAAACCGAGGGTGTCGCCCAGTTTCATGTTCAGGCTGCTGGCCAGTTTGGTTTCCACCGACACGCCGGGAACCGCGCCGTCGGCAGGTGGCTGATCGCTCGCCCACCACTGGCCCGCGGTGATGCTGTTGCCTTCTGGCAGCGTCGCCGCCCACGTCAGGTTGAGGTCGCGCTGGGTGGCGTTTTCGCCACGGGAGTCCTTGGTGACAAACTTGCTTACCGGCTCGCCGTTGATCGTCATCAAACGCCCCGGAATCATCGGGTACAGCGGCGCGCTGTGGGTCGACAGGCGGCCCATGCGTTCAGCGAAGTTGTCCTTGTCGTTGGGCAGGATGTTCAGGGCGAAGTAGTTCGGCGCATCCTTGGGCAGCTGGTTCTGCCAGGTGTCGAGCAACTCGCCGCGCAGCAGCGCAATCAGCCCCATGGACAGCAGAATCAGACCGAACGCCAGGGACTGGCCGGCTGCGGCCATGGGGTGGCGCAACAGCTGACCCAGGCCCAGACGCCACGGCAGCGAGGCCCCGGCGAGCAAACGGCGCAGACTTTTCAGAGCCAGCAGCAACACGCCGCCGAGTATCAGCGCCGCGATCAGACCGCCGCCGAGCAGGGCGAAGGTCAGCACCAGGTCCAGACTCAGGCGCCACATGATCAGGCCCAGTGCGAACAATGCCGCGCCGTAGACCAGCCAGGTGCTCGCCGGGATGGGCAGCATGTCCCGACGCAATACCCGCAGCGGTGGCACGCGACCCAAAGCAGCCAGGGGCGGCAGTGCGAAGCCGGCGAGGGCGACCAGTCCGGTGCCGATGCCGGCGACTGCGGGCAGCCAGCCTCCGGGCGGGACGGCAGCAGGCAGCAGGTTTTCCAGCAAATGAAACAGCCCGAGTTGGGCGAACCAGCCGAGCAAAGCGCCCGCCGCGCTGGCCACGACGCCGAGCATGGCCAGCTGCAAACCAAACAGCACCAGCGCTTCATTGCGCGACAGACCCAGGCAACGCAGCAACGCACTGGCGTCGAAGCGGCGCACCGCAAAACGCGCCGCCGACAAGGCCACGGCCACGCCGGCCAGCAGCACGGCGACCAGACTGGCCATGTTCAGGTAACGCTCGGCCTTGCCCAGTGCGCCGCCAATCTGCTGGTTGCCATCGCGGGCGTCGTCGATCTTCTGATTCGGCGCCAGCCCGGGTTCGATCGCTTTGCGGTACGCGGCGAGGTCCTGGGGCGTGCCGCGCCACAATTCCCGGTAACTGACGCGGCTGCCGGGCTGCACGACCTTGGTGGCTTCAAGGTCGGCCATGTTGATCATCACCCGAGGCGTCAGGCTGTAGAAGTTGCCGGCGCGGTCGGGTTCGTAGGTCAGCACCCGGGTCAGCTTCAAGGTCTTGGAGCCGACGTCGATGCTGTCGCCGACCTTCAGGTTCAGCGCCACCAGAATCCGCGCTTCCGCCCAGGCTTCGCCGGCTTGGGGCTCACCGCCAACGGTTTCGGCTTCATAGGGGGCAGGGGCGCTTTTCAGCTCGCCGCGCAACGGGTACGCCGCGTCCACGGCCTTGACGCTGGCCAGCTGAATGCCGTTATCGGTGGCAACCACGCTGGAGAAAATCACGATCTGCGAATGATCCAGCTTCAGCGCCTTGCCGGCGTCGATCTGTGCAGGCGTCGCCGGTGCGGAGCCGCCGAGAATGAGGTCGGCGCCGAGAAACTCCGTCGCTCGCAGCAGCATGGCGCTGTTGAGGCGTGCGCCGAAATATCCGATGGCCGTGCTGGCGGCAACCGCCACCACCAGGGCGAAGAACAGCACGCGCAACTCGCCGGCGCGGGCATCGCGCATGAGCTGGCGCGCCGCGAGGCTGAGCAGACGGGAAAAAGGCAGGCGTGCCATCAAGGCTCCATGGGGGCGACCAGTCGGCCACCCTCGAGACGGATCAGGCGCCGGCAACGGTGGGCCAGACGCTCATCGTGGGTGACCAGCACCAGGGTGGTGTTGCGTTCCTGGTTCAGCTCGAACAGCAGATCGCTGATGCGCTCGCCGGTGTGGCTGTCCAGGTTGCCGGTGGGCTCATCGGCGAACAGCACGTCCGGGTCGGCGGCAAACGCACGGGCGATGGCGACGCGTTGCTGCTCGCCGCCCGACAGTTGCCGCGGCGTGTGGGTCAAACGCTGACCCAGGCCGACGCGTTCCAGCAGATGCCGGGCCTGATCACGGGCGTCTTTGCGGCCCTCCAGCTCCATCGGCAGCATGACGTTTTCCAGCGCGTTCAGGCTGTCGAGCAACTGGAAGGACTGGAACACGAAGCCCACGTGTTCGGCGCGAACCCGAGCGCGCTGGTCTTCGTCCAGGTCGCTGAGATTGCGCCCTGACAGGACGACGGAACCGGCGCTGGGCAGGTCGAGGCCGGCCAGCAGACCGAGGAGGGTGGATTTGCCCGAGCCCGACGCGCCGACGATGGCCAGCGTGTCGCCCTTGTTTAGTTCCAGGGAGAGTTCGTGCAGGATGGTCAAGTCACCTTCGGTGCTTGGGACCACTTTGCTGAGGTTCCGAGCACTGAGAATACTTTCGCTCATGGAGAATCCGATGCGTGCGTGGTTTTTAAGTGCTGGCCTGGGTTTGCTGCTGGTATCACAAGGCGCGATGGCAGGCACGGTGCTGATCGTTGGCGATAGTATCAGCGCGGCTTTCGGCCTGGATACCCGGTTGGGTTGGGTCAGTCTGCTGGAACAGCGTCTGGCAAAGGAAGGCTTCAAGGAAAAAGTGGTCAATGCATCGGTCAGCGGCGACACCAGTGCAGGAGGCCAGGCGCGGCTGCCGTCGCTGCTTGCCGAGCACAAACCGGATCTGGTGATCCTCGAACTGGGCGGTAATGACGGCCTGCGCGGGCAGCCCCCGGCGCAATTGCAACAAAACCTTACCGACATGGTTGAGCAGTCCAAAGCGGCGGGGGCCAAGGTGCTCTTGTTGGGCATGAAAATCCCGCCCAACTACGGTGAGCGCTACACCACGGCCTTCGCGGCGGTGTACCCGAAAGTCGCCGAAGCCACCGACGCTGCGCTGGTGCCCTTCATGCTGGAAGGCGTGGGCGGCAGGCCTGACATGACCCAGCAAGACGGCATTCACCCCAACGTCCAGGCTCAGCCTTACCTGCTGGATAACGTGTGGCCGGTGCTTAAGCCACTTCTTTAAATGCAATCTCTGAGGCTTCAGGATGGAGTTCCCTTCTGGTGCCTCAGTCGGCTCGTAATGCGATTTATTACAGCTTTGTCCCACCGTTGTGACAATCAATGCTCTCATCAGCGACGGTGACGCCCAATGAGATGAGCAGTCATGATCACGCTGGGAACCGGGGGACCGCCTTAGACCACCTATATGCTTCCAGGCACCAGGAGGCCCACATGAATCCCATTCGCCCCTATCAAGGTCAGCAACCTGCTTTCCACATTCCTGAAAGCGCGCAGCCGCATGGTTCCAATGCCCCAACCTCAACGCGTTCGTCGAACCAAACTTATCCAGCCGACTTGGCGCCTTCCAGAAACCGTTCCGTAGCGATGCCTTCAAAGGTGAAAGTAGGCGGAGATTCCTTTCTGATAGGAACGCTCAGAAGCCGGCTTGATGCTCAGTCAAGAGCCTATTTGCGTACGGCGCTGAATCCAGACGAAAACACGCCTACCACGCAACGTCAGGACGGAATCGTTTCCTATTTGGTGCAGCACGAGACCGAAGAAAACCAGACGCCCGGGCCAGATGTTTTAGCCGTGTCCGTTGACGTGGATCAAAATAAGTACCTTAAATCACTCGTGGCAGCCCGAGTTTCCGATAGAGAAACGGTTCTGGATCTCCGGTTTGATAGCAAGCTCGGCCACTTTGCAGAAAAACTAATCTCAGGATTGAGGTCGAAAACCGCGGATAACGTCCAGGCATCGATGCTGAAAAACGGTCCGAAATGGTATTGGGAACTGGAATCCGGGGAAGACCTGACGCTGAAGAAGCTTTCAGCTGAAAACATCGACGCCCTGAGAAGCGAGGTCAACGCTGCAAGCCTTAAAGATTATGAAAAGGCCTTCATTAAAAGCCTGATTGATGAGCCGCTTTACATCACCCACGCAGCGCCATCTGATGCCGACATAAAACGTCCGGACGGTACGGTTTCGTTATTTTCCAGAAGAAAGCTGGAGGAAAGACAAATAGAATTCAACACTGAAAACACGACGGACCACGATATCGCCATGCTTGCCAACGATGATCACGTGTTTTTTTCACTTGAGGCGGGTGATCAACCTCAGAAAGACAGCAGCCGGTTTGGCGACAAATTGATGAGATTCAAGTTTGATCAGCCCAAGATCCTCAGCCATGCGACTCTGCATCTTGTCGACCCATTGACCGCCGTACCGCCCTCTGTGGGCTCACGCTTTGACGCCATTGAAGACCATATGGACGAAGAAGAGGCAGCGGACGCTATCGATAAACTTGAATCGCGCGCGTTCACCCCTGGCGAAGCGACATTTCATGGCCGGCATATGAAAATAGGGCTCGCCTTGTCCATTATTCAAACCTGTAGAAACAGCATGCCAGACGACATGAGTCGCGAGCTGCTAGAAGGCGAATCTGTTAATCGCGTAATGAATGGATTGTTCCGGCCTACCGTGATGGTCCCACGGCACTTCTTCGACAAACCGGTCGATGAGTCGGACATTTTAATAAATTAAACGGGACTGTCTGGGGACAGACTATGGACCATAGGCGTCTTTCTCGGCCTGGCGTGAGACCTCCAATGGTCTTGTGGCGTGGCCCGTGTTCAGGGTGACGTCTCGTCCATTGTCAGCGGCCCCGTTTGCGCCTATGGTGGCGAAAACCTGTACAGGACCCCAAAGATGTACAAGAAAGAGCAGTGGCCACTCACGCTGTACTTCGACGGTGACTGCCCGCTTTGCGCGCGGGAGATCAAGCTCCTGCGTTCTCACGCTTCCGCGCACGCCGACGCCACCGCAACCGCCGCCCAATTGCTGTTCGTCGACATCAGCCAAGAGGGTTTTGACCCCGGTGCACTCGGATTTAGCCGTGAGCAGATGGAGTCGGTATTGCACGCCCGATTCGACGATGGCACCTGGGTCACGGGCCTGGACGCCACCCTCTGGAGCTGGCGCGCCGCCGGGCTCGGCGCCTGGGCTGCGCCACTGTCGTGGCGGCCGCTGAGGCCCTTGCTGAACGTCGGTTACCGCTTGTTCTGCCGCTGGCGTCCCCACTTGGCGTGGCTGCCTCATCCGGACGGGAGTCGTCGATGCCGCGACGACCGTTGCGCGGTTTCCCGACCCTCAGACCAAAACCGCTGATTTAAAGGCCTGCAGGCCTTTTCCGGACGGGGGCTTTCGGCTAATGTGGCGCCCCCGCTCTGGAGCCCCCAATGCCGCGCCGTCCTTCCTGGTCCCTTTATGCCTATCAACTGATCGAGCCCGACGAACAGCTCGACCTGTTCGCGTGCCAGGAAATCCTCGTGCATCTGGTCGCTCGCCAGCTCGAGCTGGCAGGCTCCGCCGACCGCACCTTGTGCGGCACCTTGCTGCCCGCCCAGCCGCGCTGGTCGGAAGTCCGGCAGACGGTTTATCAGGATGAGCGACTGTGCCCGCTGTGCAGGGCGATCATCGACGCGCAACGGCGCGGCTGGCACCCGATCTGGCCGGAACTGGAAACCGGCGTCTAAGGGCTCGCGCGCACTCCCCGAATGCGCAGGCGTGCGTGTACAATCGCGCACAATCAAGCCTTCCGTTTACCAAGGATTCTCCGGATGTTGTCGCGCATTCCAGCTTTCGCCCGCTGTCTGTCGCTCGCTGCGCTGTGCGCGGCCGGCCCCGTCTCCGCCCTGGAGTTTCCGTTGCCGCCGCCCGGTGAGGACATCATCGGTCAAGTGCAGACCGTCACCGCCAAGTACGAAGACACCTTCGCCGATCTGGCCACCCGCTACGACCTGGGCTATCTGGAAATGATTGCCGCCAATCCGGGCGTCGATGCCTGGCTGCCGGGCGCAGGCACTCAAATAGTGTTGCCGACGCGTTTCATCCTGCCGCCGGGTCCGCGCGAAGGCATCGTCATCAACCTGGCCGAGTACCGTTTGTACTACTACCCGAAAGGTCGGAACGTGGTTTACACCTTCCCGCTGGGTATCGGTCGCGAGGGCTGGGGTTCGCCGGTTTCCACCACCAAGGTCACCGCCAAAACCCCGAACCCGACCTGGACGCCGCCCGCGTCGGTCAAGGCCGAGCATGCCGCCGACGGCGACATCCTGCCCAACGTGGTCCCGGCCGGGCCGGACAACCCGCTGGGTCCTTTCAAATTCGGCCTCGGCTTGCCGGGCTACCTGATCCATGGCTCGAACAAGAAGTTCGGCATCGGCATGCGCACCAGTCACGGCTGCTTCCGCATGTACAACAACAACGTGCTGGAAATGGCGGACATGGTCCCGGTGGGCACCACTGTGCGCATCATGAGCGAGCCCTATAAGTTCGGCGTCAGCGGCGGCAAGGTCTACCTCGAAGCGCACACGCCGCTGGACGAAAGCGGCAAGCCGTCGGTAGTCGACAAGCACACCGCCGTGATCAACGCACTGCTCAAGCGTGAAGACCTGGCCAACAGCCTGCGCATCAATTGGGACGAAGTGCGGGACGTGGTGGCTGCCGAAGACGGCATGCCGGTCGAGATTGCCGTGCCGACCACGCCTGCGCCCGTGGTGGGCGGCGCGCCGATGACGCTGCAGTAACGCTGCGACGCCAAACGCCGGGCAATAAAAAAGCCGACCCGTTAACGGGTCGGCTTATCAATAATCCCGGGGGATTATTACTTACGGCTAGCCTTGTCCAACATACGCAGAGCGCGCTCGTTGGCTTCGTCAGCAGTTTGCTGAGCTTTTTGAGCTGCAGCCAGAGCTTCATCAGCCTTGCGATAGGCTTCATCGGCACGGGCTTGCGAACGAGCGGCTGCGTCTTCAGTTGCAGTCAGACGAGCTTCGGTTTCTTTGGATGCGCTGCTGCAACCGGTAGCCAGAACTGCGGCCAGGGCCAGAGCAGAGAATTTCAGAACGTTGTTCATCGTGTTCCCCTTAAAGGACTTCTATCAAATTAGTCATCTCTCGAGAGTGAGAAAATGACCGGCGTACATCTTACTCATTGTTTGTAGTAAGTAAACGGACCGCGCGCAAGATCTGCAGAAAATTCTTGGGTATGAACGTGTTCCGTGCAACTCCTCACGCTTTTTCTTCGCACGCAAAGAGTCCCAGGCGGTGGTGTCTGTCAGGTGACTCCGGCCCTGGCGATTTCCCACTACCAGCGACGTACCGGCGACCATTTTTGTATAGTCGATTATCGTGACAGGCGCATCCCTGAGGGCGGTTTTAATGACCTTCAAGTGACTTGAGTGCGGGCGTTGCGTCTCAATGGACATTGCCCGGCGACAACAGGTTCCATGGTGCACGCCTTCAGATGTGCGGCAGCGCAATTAACAGTTGATTCACTTGAGCGCACTTGCTCAGGGCGCCTACTATTTGCCTGTGCTCAAATTGTTTGAGAACAGCGACGCTCTTCGCGGTGTCCAAACGGCACAGGGTGGCGCAGTCAGCTCTACCGCAGAAGTCGCTATTGCAGAAGGCAATAGTTCTCATACTGCCTGTAGAGGTTCCTTCGCCGGGAAAATGTCGATAAGGTAAGGGTCCAATTCCAAGACCCGCGAGGAGTAGTGATGAGCGAGGCGTTGTCCATCCACCATGACGAGACCGGTCACCAGTTCGAAGTCAATATTGACGGCTACCGTGCCTATCTGACCTACATGGACCTGGGTAAAGAGACCCTGGATATCTACCGTACGTTCGTTCCCAACGAATTGCGCGGACGTGGGATAGCGGCAGCCTTGACCAAGGTGGCCCTCGACTACGCCGACCGGATCGGCTACACCGTGATTCCTTCGTGCTCCTACGTGGAACGCTACATGGAGCGCAACCAGCGCCAGGCTGCCAAGATCTGACCCAGGCGCGCGTCACACAGTAAAACGCCGAGCATGTGCTCGGCGTTGTCGTTTCTGCGGGCAGGTCAGTCGCGCTTGCGCTTGGGCAATACGTCTTTGAGCTTGGCGTGCATGCTGCGCAGGGTCTTTTCAGTGCTTTCCCAATCGATGCATGCATCAGTGATGGACACGCCGTATTGCAGGTCGGCGAGGTCTTTGGGAATGGCCTGGCAGCCCCAGTTCAGATGACTCTCGACCATCAGGCCGATGATTGACTGGTTGCCTTCGAGAATCTGGTTGGCGACGTTCTCCATCACCAGCGGTTGCAGTGCCGGGTCCTTATTGGAGTTGGCGTGGCTGCAATCGACCATGATGTTCGGCTTGATCTTCGCCTTGTTCAGCGCCTGTTCACACAGCGCGACGCTGACCGAATCATAGTTGGGCTTGCCGTTGCCGCCGCGCAGCACGACGTGGCCGTAGGCATTGCCCTTGGTGGTGACGATGGACACGCCGCCTTCCTGGTTGATACCCAGGAAGCGATGGGGGCTGGACACCGATTGCAGGGCGTTGATTGCAACGGTCAGGCCGCCGTCGGTGCCGTTCTTGAAGCCGACTGCCGAAGACAGGCCCGAGGCCATTTCCCGGTGAGTCTGGGATTCCGTGGTGCGCGCCCCGATGGCCGACCAACTGATCAGGTCCTGCAGGTACTGAGGCGAAATCGGGTCGAGGGCTTCGGTCGCGGTCGGCAGGCCTTTTTCGGCCAGGTCGCGCAGCAATTGACGGCCGATGTGCAGACCATCCTGAATCTTGAAAGAGTCGTCCAGGTATGGGTCGTTGATCAGGCCTTTCCAGCCGACGGTGGTGCGTGGCTTCTCGAAATACACGCGCATGACCAGATACAACGTATCGGACACCTCGGCGGCGAGTGCTTTCAGGCGATCGGCGTATTCGTGGGCGGCCTTGAGGTCGTGGATCGAGCAGGGCCCGATCACGACGAACAGGCGGTGATCCTTGCCATCGAGGATGTTGCGGATGACTTCGCGGCCCTGGCTGACAGTGGCCTGGGCGGCGGCGGTCAGCGGGATTTCGCGTTTCAGCTGATCCGGGGTGATCAGTGTCTCGTTGGAGGCAACGTTGAGGTCGTCAATCGGTAAATCAGCCATCGTGTTACTCATCAGGTCACGGATGCTGGCCGCCAGCGTCCCCGTGCGGCGGAGCCGAGCATGATTGAGCGCAACGGGGGAGCCGAACCTTAGCGCGTTAGCCGGTGGTTCGACAATGGGTAAACGTGGCTTTCGTCCAACGGTTGCGGCATTGTCTGACCTGTCTGGGGTGGCGACAGGCATCACCCGAACATCATTCAGAGGAGAAGCGCGTGGATCAATTGCAACTGACGGACTTCGACCTCGACCAGCAACTTCTCAACCTGCCCGGCGTCTCACTGCTGATTTTCACCAGCCTGGGCTGCTCCAGTTGTCGCTGGGCCCGGCATCATTTACCCGAGCAATCGCTGCCTGTTGACCGCCTGTGCTGGATCGATGCCGAAGAAAACGGCGGCGCGGTGCAGCGCTACGGCGTGTTTCATCTGCCGACGATGTTTGTGATCCGCGACGGTGCCTTCTTCGGGCCCCTTCGCACGCAGATGTCCGCCGAGGCCATTGTCCCGGGCCTGGCCCACGCGCTGGCGACGCCGCCAGACGAATTACCCTGAAGCGGAGTTTCCATGAGCGAGAGCACAGCGAGCGAAAGCTCAACCAGACCCCGGATCGGCATCATCGGCACCGGCGCGATCGGCGGCTTCTACGGCGTGATGCTGGCCCGGGCCGGCTTCGATGTGCACTTTCTGCTGCGCAGCGAATTCGAGGCCGTCGCCCGCAACGGCCTGCGGGTAGACAGCCATGTGCATGGCCCGTTAGTGCTGGAAAATGTCCAGGCCTACGCCTACGCCTCCGCCGCCGACATGCCGCCCTGCGACTGGTTGCTGATCGGCGCGAAGACCACCGGCAACGGCGGGGTGGCCTCCGCCATCGTTCAGGCCGCGGCGCCGGACGCCAAAGTTCTGCTGCTGCAAAACGGGTTGGGCGTCGAGGAAGAGCTGCGCGCCGAGCTACCGGATTCCCTTCATCTATTGGGCGGCTTGTGTTTTGTCTGCGTGCATCGCACCGGTCCGGGCCAGATCACCCACCAAGCCTTTGGCGCCGTGAATATCGGCTATCACAGCGGGCCGGCCGATACGGCTGCACGGGGGAAATGGGTCGAGGAGGGGGCGTCGCTGTTTCACCAGGCCGGCATCGACTCTGTGGCGATGGACAATCTCGACAAGGCGCGCTGGCAGAAACTGGTGTGGAACGTGCCCTACAACGGGCTTTCCGTGCTGCTCAACGCCAGCACCACGCCGCTGATGGGCGATGCCGACAGTCGCGCGCTGATCCAAGGCCTTATGGCGGAAGTGATGCAGGGCGCCGAAGCGTGCGGCCACGTGCTGCCGCAGGGTTACGCCGAGCAATTGCTTAAGGTCACCGGCCATATGCCGGATTACCGGCCGAGCATGTACCACGACTTCACCGAAAAACGCCCGCTGGAACTCGACGCCATCTATGCCCGGCCCCTCGCCGCTGCGCTTGCCGCTGGCTGTGACATGCCCAAGGTGCGCGCCCTGTATCACGCGCTGGCGTTCATTGATCGCGGCAATCGTTGACGGCCATGGCCGTGCGCATGCCCAACTGCTGCTTAAAGGAAGACTGATGAGCACTGAGCTGAACATTAAAACCCCGGGGAGCAAACTGGTGCTGGCGATTTCCTCGCGGGCGCTGTTTGATCTGCGGGAAAGCCATGACGTTTACATGGCCAATGGGGTCGCTGCCTACCGTCAGTACCAGATCGACCACGAGGACGAAATCCTCGAGCCCGGCGATGCGTTCCGGCTGGTGGAAAAACTGCTCAGCCTGAACGCCAGCTTGAACCAGTCCCGGGTGGAAGTGGTGCTGGTCTCGCGCAACAGCGCCGACACCGGCTTGCGCGTGTTCAATTCGATTCAGCATTACGGCCTCGATATTTCCCGCGCCGCGTTCGTCGGCGGCCGCAGTCCGTTTCCGTATCTGGCCGCTTTCGGCAGTCATCTGTTCCTGTCGACCCACGCCGATGACGTGCGCAGCGCGCTGGACGCGGGGTTCGCCGCGGCGACCATCCTCTCCGGTGGCGCACGTCGTGCCGCCAGTGCAGAACTGCGCATCGCCTTCGACGGTGACGCCGTGCTGTTCTCCGATGAGTCCGAGCGCGTGTATCAGTCCGGAGGGCTCGAGGCGTTCCAGGCCAACGAGCGCGAGGCGGCGCGACGGCCATTGCCCGGCGGGCCATTCAAACCCTTTCTCGCGGCACTGAATGCCCTGCAGCGTGAATTCCCCGAAGAGTCCTGTCCGATTCGCACGGCGCTGGTGACCGCGCGCTCGGCTCCGGCTCATGAACGGGTGATTCGTACCCTGCGCGAGTGGGACATCCGTCTGGATGAGTCGCTGTTTCTCGGCGGCCTGGACAAATCGGCGTTTCTCGAAGCCTTCGCCGCGGACGTGTTCTTCGACGATCAGCCGGGCCACTGCGAGCGCGCCCGCGAGGTGGTCGCGACCGGGCACGTGCCCCACGGCATCAGCAACGAGCTAAAACCCTGAGGCGTTAGACCGAAAAGCAGCAGTCGGCCGTCGCAGTGCGCAGCGCGCTGCTACGCTGATGAAGTCTTCACTTCACAGGCTGCCGGGGGTCCCATGATCCGTTCGATGCTCTACGCCACGGACCTCGGTGCTTATGCGCCGTATGTGTTGCAGCACGCGCTGGTGTTGGCGCGGACCTTCGACGCCGAGCTGCACGTTGTGCATGTGGTGGAGCCGATGGGCGTGTTTGCCGAGTCCGTGCTGCAGAGCTATCTGGCGGCAGACGTCTTGAAACAACTGCACAGCGAGGGCGTCAACACGGTCATCGACGGCATTGAGGCGCGGGTGCTGGCCAGTTTTCGCGAGGAACTGGGCGAGGGCCATGAGGACCTGGCGCTGATTCGCAGCGTTCGTGTGGTCCAGGGCGACCCATCCAATGTGATACTCGATCAGGCGCGCCTGCTCGGCATTGATCTGCTGGTGGTGGGCAGTCGCAGTCACGGTGGGGAGGGCGATACGCCGATTGGCCGAACGGCGGCGCGGGTGCTGCAACTGGCCGACGTGCCGGTGTACATGGTGCCGATGCTGCAAAGTCGTACACAAACGTGATCGCGTTCCGGGAATGTGCCAAGGGCGTTAAAAGCTGCGTGCCATTACTGGATAAAAGTGATAAAAAGTTCTAGCTTTGCCTTCCTGACCAATAATCCAGTTATATACCGTCGCTGATGCCCGTGGCGTCTTCCGGCTTTGAGGGATACATATGAAGCTTCAACAATTGCGCTACATCTGGGAAGTGGCGCACCACGACCTCAACGTTTCAGCGACCGCGCAAAGCCTCTACACCTCGCAGCCAGGTATCAGCAAGCAGATCCGCCTGCTGGAAGACGAGTTGGGCGTCGAAGTCTTCGCCCGCAGCGGCAAGCACCTGACCCGCGTCACCCCGGCAGGCGAGCGCATCATCACCACCGCCGGCGAGATCCTGCGCAAGGTCGAGAGCATCAAGCAGATCGCCCAGGAATTCTCCAATGAGAAAAAGGGCACGCTGTCCATCGCCACCACCCACACCCAGGCCCGTTACGCGTTGCCGCCGGTGATCAGCAATTTCATCAAGCAGTACCCGGACGTCGCGCTGCACATGCATCAGGGCTCACCGATGCAGATCGCCGAAATGGCCGCCGACGGCACCGTCGATTTCGCCATCGCCACCGAAGCGCTGGAACTGTTCGGCGATCTGGTGATGATGCCGTGCTACACCTGGAACCGCTGCGTGGTCGTCCCTCAGGGCCATCCGCTGACCAAGGTGCCGAAGCTGACCCTGGAAATTCTCGCCGAATACCCCATCGTGACCTACGTGTTCGGCTTCACCGGCCGTTCCAAACTCGACGAAGCATTCAGCCACCGTGGCCTGACGCCGAAAGTGGTGTTCACCGCCGCCGACGCTGACGTCATCAAGACCTACGTGAGATTGGGATTAGGCGTCGGCATCGTCGCGAAAATGGCCGTCGACCCGAAGCTGGACAGCGATCTGGTGGTGCTCGACGCCAGCGAACTGTTCGAAGCCAGCGTGACCAAGATCGGCTTCCGCCGCGGCACCTTTCTGCGCGGCTTCATGTGCGATTTCATCGAGAAATTCGCCCCGCACCTGACCCGCGACGTCATGGCCAAAGCCATTCAATGCCACAACAAGCAGGAGCTGGAAGAGCTGTTTGCCGGGGTTGAACTGCCCGAGCATTAACAGGCCCGACCTGCGGGTCACGCCTTGCGCCTGACCTGTAGGAGTGAGCTTGCTCGCGATGCGTCCATTCAGGCGCTGAACGGCGTCTGCCAGACCGTCATCGCGAGCAAGCTCACTCCTACAACGTTGCGATCTGCTCTCAGGACTTCGCGATCATATTCCCGGCATGCAGCCCGCATTCCTTCTGCGTCGCTTCTTCCCACCACCAGCGGCCTTCGCGTTCGTGCTGATTTGGCAGGACAGGGCGCGTGCAGGGTTCGCAGCCGATGCTGATGAAGCCGCGCTCGTGCAGGGTGTTGAAGGGCAGTTCGAGCATGCGGATGTAATTCCACACGTCGGCGCTGCTCATCTGGGCCAGCGGGTTGAACTTGTACAGCGTGCGCTCCGAGGTCGAGAACGCGCTGTCGATTTCCACCACCGCCACGTTGTTGCGCGTGCTCGGGCTCTGGTCGCGACGCTGACCGGTGGCCCAGGAGGTAACGCCGGACAGCTTGCGGCGCAACGGCTCGATCTTGCGGATCCCGCAGCACTCGCCATGACCGTCGCGGTAAAAGCTGAACAAGCCCTTTTCCTTGACCATAGGCTCGAGCTTTTCGCGGTCAGGGCTGACGATGTCGATGTCGATTTTGTACTGCTCGCGAACCTGATCGATGAAGCGATAGGTCTCCGGGTGCAGCCGGCCAGTGTCCAGGCTGAACACCTTGACGTTCTTGTTGATTTTCCAGGCCATGTCCACCAGCACCACGTCCTCCGCGCCACTGAAGGAAATCCACAGGTCGTCGCCGAAGTGCTGAAAGGCAAATTTGAGGATGTCGGACGGGGATTTGTTGGCGAAGGTGGTGGCGATGTCGTCAACGTCGAAAGGGTGATTCATCTGGGCGGCTTCCTGATCAGGGCTGGCGCTTAGGCGCTCGTAATGGCGCAGATGGTAACAAAAAACATCGCGCCTTTTGGCTGAAAGCGCCGGATTGCTTTGGGTTGGAAGCTGAGTGCTGAGCAATGGGTGCAGAGGGTGGGGTTGGGACCGACGCTGATACTTCCACAGGTCCAACGAACCGGCCGGAATCCTGAGGCGAACCACGATCCTGTGGGAGCGAGCTTGCTCGCGAATGCTTACTGTCATTCCCAGAGAAAGTGGCTGGCTGTGCTGGCGTCTTCGTGAGCAAGCTCACTCCCACAAGTCCTACGAACGGGCCGGAATCCTGAGGCGACCCACGATCCTGTAGGAGCGAGCTTGCTCGCGAATACTTACTGTCATTTCCCGGAGAAAGTGGCTGACTATGTTGGCGTCTTCGTGAGCAAGCTCACTCCCACAAGTCCTATGAACCGGCCGAAATCCTGAGGCGACCCACGGTCCTGTGGGAGCGAGCTTGCTCGCGAATGCTCACTGTCATTTCCCGGAGAAAGTGGCTGGCTGTGTTGGCGTCTTCGCGAGCAAGCTCACTCCCACAAGTCCAATGAACCGGCCGAAATCCTGAGGCAACCCACGGTCCTGTGGGAGCGAGCTTGCTCGCGAAGACTGCATTCCTGCCGGTAAAAATTTAGCGGATGTACCGACTTCTTCGTGAGCAAGCTCACTCCCACATGGACCGTGTTCGCCGCCCAACGGCGCGGTATCTGCGCAATCGAGAGTCGGTCCATCCGCACCCGCCGCCCCGCTCACAACCCCTCAAGCGTCTCCATCAACACCCGCACTTTGGTGAAGGTCTCCTGATATTCCGCCTCCCACTGCGAATCAGCGACGATCCCGCCGCCGCCCCAGCACGCCATCTGGCCGTCTTTCGCCAGCAGGCTACGGATCGCGATGGAGCTGTCCATCTCGCCGCGCACGTCCAGGTACAGCAACGAGCCGCAATACAACGCCCGGCGAGTCGGCTCCAGTTCGTCAATGATCTGCATCGCGCGGATCTTCGGCGCGCCCGTGATCGAGCCGCCGGGAAAGCTGCCGCCAATCAGGTCCAGCGCGTCCTTGCCGTCGGCCAATTCTCCCGTCACCGCGCTGACCAGGTGATGCACGTTGGGATAGCTCTCCAGGCTGAACAGCTCCGGCACTTTCACCGAACCGATGCGGCAGGTCCGCCCCAAGTCGTTGCGCAGCAAGTCGACGATCATCAGGTTCTCGGCGCGGTCTTTCGCACTCGTTAGCAGCTCTTGAGCAAACGCCACGTCCTCATCGGCATCCCGCCCGCGCGGCCGCGTGCCTTTGATCGGCCGGGTCTCGACCTGACGCTGACTGACTTTGACGAACCGCTCCGGCGACAGGCTCAACACCGCATCGCCCTCCGGCAGGGCCAGATACCCGGCGAACGGCGTGGGACAGGCCACCCGCAGCGCCTGATACGCCGCCCATGGATCACCGAGGTACTGCGCGCGAAAACGTTGGGCGAAGTTGACCTGATAGCAGTCACCGGCCTGGATGTAGGCGTGAATCCGCTCGATGGCCTGTCGGTACTGCTCGGCATCGATGTCCGGCGCGAAGGACGCGGTCAGTTCAAATGATGCATCCCGTTTCGCCACCGGTTGCTCGAACAGCGCGATCAGGCGCTGGCGTTCGGCCTGATCAAGGGCAGGATGAAACACCAACTGGCTGGTGTGCTCGTGGTGATCGGTGACCAGCGCCCAGGGGTAGAGACCCAACCGCGCGGAGGGCAGGTGCAAGTCGTCAATGGCCTGATCGGGCAGCGGTTCGAACAGGCGGCCGAAGTCATACGCCAGATAGCCGATCAATCCACCGGCGAACGGCAGCGCGCAGTGTTCGGGCAGGTCGGCTTCGCCGAGGCGGGCCAGTGATTCACGCAGGCGATGAAGAAAGGCCGGGCCGGATTCGTCCGCCACCGGCTGCGGGGTTTCCAGCGGCCAGGCGCTGAGCAGATCGAAGCGGCCCCGGTCCGCGGTCGGGCGACCGCTGTCCAGCAGCACGGCACCCGGGGCAAGGCGCACGCGGGCGAAGTAGCCGCTGGGGTCGGCGTGATAGGGCAGCGGGTGTAGGGAGCAAGTTGGCATGCGAGGCGTGGATCAGTCAGTGCGCGAGGACGGCGATTGTAGTCTTCCGCAGGGTCGAGTCCTAGGGGGAAGGCGCAGTCGCCGGCGGCTCACCGTGCAAAATCCGCTGAGCATCCTCGGGCGTCAGTGCGTAATCGAAAAAGCGTCGGTAGAAGTCAATCGTCTGCGCCGCCATGTCCACGTCCGCAAACAACGCCGGATGCAACTGCTGCGCCGCCCACGCCAGCTGAAGCGCCACTTCGGTGCCGTAACGGTCCCACGGGAACACCCCGGCCGGGTTGCGCAGGACGCGCCCGTTGCGCACGGCATCAAGCTGGTTCAGCAACTGCGGTTGCGCTGCCTGATTCAAATCACCCGCGGCCGCCGCGAGGATCAGCACATCCGGCTGCCACGCCAGCAACTGCTCAGCCGAGACAATCTGCATATTGCCTTTGAGCCCCGTCGCGGCATTGCGGCCTCCGGCGATCTCGATCCAGTCGTCGATCAGCGTATCGGCGCCGTCCACCTTCAACGGATTGACCGACGCGATGTGCAGCACTTTTGGCCGCTGCTCAGTCGGGATACCCGCCAGCACGCGATTGACTACCGCCAGCTGCTGATCCAGAAACCCGTTGTAGGCGAGGGCGCGCGCAGTGGGTTCCGCACCGCCGAGGGCCTTGGCGGTGTTGAGCATCGAGCGTTTCAGCCCGGCCAGGTCGGTGTAGCCCATCTGCATGACCGGCAGGCCGAGCTGTCGGTAGGCGATGGCCTGCCGATCACCGAGGTGTGTGAACACCAGATCGACGTGCCCGGCGAGCAAGGTCTCGGCATTGAACGCCGTGCCTTGGATGGCCGTGGCCTGGTTGAGCGACGGAAGGACCTTGAACATCCACGGCTGGCTTGCGGGATGGTTGACCGTTGCAACAATGCGCGAACCGGCGCCCAGCGTCATCAGCAGCACGTGATGGGCATACCAGGCGTCAGCGATGCGCGCGGGTTCGGTGGGAATGCTGACCCGTTGGCCGCCATCGTCCTGCACCTGTCCGGGTTTTAGCGGGCTGGCCTGACTGTTCTGGCCGGCATCGTTCGGGGCAGCGAAGGCGCTGACACTCAGACTTACGAGCATCACGACGCTCAACAAACCGCGCACGCCGCCCCGCCCCTTGCTCACAGGTCCACCTGAATCGACGCCTGCACCATGCGCGGCGCGGCCGGGGTGGCGCTGGCTTGCCCGGCGCCGGTGTAGCCATTCAGCCCGCCGGGGACGATGTTGGTCCAGTAGCGTTCGTTGGCCAGGTTGGTGACTTCGAGGCGGTAGACCGTGTCGCGTTTCATCAACCGGGTGCTGTAGCTGGCGCCGGTGTCGAAGGTTGTGTAGCTGCCCACCCAGTGATCGTTGCTGTCGTCGGTGGGGCGAGCGCTGGCGTAACGGGCGTTGAGGTTGACGGCGAGGCCCGGCACCTGGTCGATGCGGTATTCGGTCAGCAGACTGGCGGTCATCCGTGATAGCCCAACGATCCGGGTGTCTTCCGTGCTGTCGTTGCCGGTGGACAGCAGCTTCGGGTCCAGCCAGGTGATGCCGCCGAACATCTTGAGATTTTGAGTCAGGTCACCGTCGGCGAGGAATTCCACCCCGCGATTGCGCTGATCACCCGCCACGGCATAGACGTTATCGGGCTGGGTGTAGGCAAAGGGACGTTTGATCTGAAACGCCGCCAGCGAAAGGTTGACCCCGCGCGCGACCCATTTGCCGCCCAGCTCCCACATGCGGCTGCGATACGGCGAGAGGATCGCCCCGGCGTTGTTGCTGCCGGCCGCCGCACTGTCGCCCTGCTGCAGGCTGTCGGCGTAGGTCAGGTACAGCGTCAGGTCGTCCACCGGTTTGTACATCACGCTGCTTGCGGTGCTGATCCCCGAATCCTGCGATGAGGCGTGGACACCCGCCTGGGAATAATTGTCGGCGGTCAGGCGGCTCTGGCTGCCGCTGAGCATCAGGCTCCATTTCGGTGTGAACGTCAGGGTGTCGCCCAGCACGAACGAGCGTTGGCGGGCGTTGGCCGAGTGGTATCGGTCTGTGAAGTCGGGGAAGTCCGGCTCGTCGAAGGCGACCGGGTTGCTCAATGACGCGCTGCCCAAGATTGTCGTTCCGCCCGCCACGGGGTTGTAGTTGTCCCAGTCAAAACCGGTGACGCCGACGGTCAGGTCGTGGCGAATGCCGCCGGTGTAGACGCTGCCATTGAGGTTGGCCAGATAGCTGTTGATGGTGAAGCGGCTTGCAGTGGCGCTGGTCACCGAGCTGCGATACGTCCCGGCATTGTTGATCAGTGTGTTGGTGACCGCGGTGGATTCGCGGTCGGCGATCTGCCGCAGTGCGCCAATGTCGAGTTTCCAGTTGCCGTCGAAGTCGTGCTTGAAATGCGCGCTGGCGGTGTCCGTGGTGTTGTTGTCGCCGGAATAATGCTGCCCGAGGTTGCTGCGGGTCGGGTCCGGCGCGTGGGGCAGCGTGACGCCCGAGGCGACGGCGAACTTGCCGGGCAGTCCCTTGGATAGATAGCTGTAGTGGCTGAAGTTGGTTTCGATGACGCTGTCGTCACTGATCTGAAAATCCGTGGCGAGGCTGACCAGCTGCCGGCGCAACGTGCTGCCCGGGGCATAACTGTGGCCTTGCTCGTCGGCGACGTTCAGGCGGTATTTGATCTTGCCGTCCGGGTCGAACGGGCCGCTCAGGTCGGCGGCCTTGAGCCAGGTCAGACCGGTGCCCACGCCGACCGTCACCCGATTGCGGGTGAAATCCGTCGGGCGTTTCGACAGCAGGTTGAAGGTGCCGGCCGGATTCGCCGGGCCATACAGCGACCCCGACAGCCCGCTCAGCACCTCGACGCCGCCCAGTTGCTCGGCCGGGTAATCGGTGGTCGAGACCACGTTGAGGCCGTCCAGCCGGCTGTTCTGCACCACGCTGCCCTGCAGGCCCCGGGTTTGCGGCCGGGCGCCGTCGGCCTGCACGGAGGGCATGTAGCGAATGATGTCCTTGAAGCTTTTCAGCTGCTGGCTGTCGATCAGGTCGGAGGACAGCACGCTGATGGAGTAGGGCGTGTCCAGCAGCCTGCGCTCACCCATGGGGCCGAGGGTCGCCGACTTCTCCCGCGCCTGATCGGCAATCGACTGTTCGGCGCTGATGTCCAGCGGTGCCAGGGTCATTTCCTGCGCCAGACTGACCTGGGCGAAGCCGCCAAACAAAAGCGGCGCGAACGCCAGGCGCGATGAGAAGGATCGGGTCATGTAAACACTCAGGAAGGAATAAAAAAGCGGTGGCCGTTGGTGTCGATCTGCTCCACGGCGATCTGGTAAAGACGCGCCATCAGGGCGCTGTCGATGACGTCGTGGGGGGATCCGTCGGCGATGAGTCGGCCGTCGTGCAGCACCAGCACGCGATTGGCCGAGGCAAGGGCATGTTCAGGGCGATGGGTGCTGGAGAGAATGCTGATGCCCTGAGCGGCAAGGCGCTTGAGCAAGGCCAGCAGGCGCAACTGATGGCCGTAATCGAGACCGGTGACCGGCTCGTCGAGAATGATGATATTGGCGCGCTGAACCATGGCCCGGGCGATCAGCACCAACTGGCGCTCGCCACCGGACAGTTCGGTGTACGGCCGTTCACTCAAGTGATGAATGCCCAGGTCGTTCAGGGCCTGCTGCACAGAGGCCTTGTCGTCGCGGCTCGGCGCATGGCCCAGACCCACAGTGGGCAATCGCCCCTGCCCGACGATGTGGGCGACGCTGAACGGAAAGCTCGGGACGTGGCTCTGCGGCACGTAGGCAATCTGCCGGGCCACGGCGCGACGTTTCATTAAGCGCATCGGTTGGCCGTCGATCAGCACCTCGCCGGAGTGCGGCGTCAGCAACCCCAGCAGCAGCCTCATCAACGTGCTTTTTCCGGCACCGTTGGCCCCCAGCAGGGCAATGTTGTCGCCGGCGGCAATGTCCATCGAGACGTTATCGAGGATCAAGCGCTCGCCGATCCGATAGGTCAGTCCGCGGGCCTGCAAGCGCTTCATAGCCAACCCTTGCGCACGCGATGCAGCACCAGCACAAAGGCGATCGCGCCGAACAACTCGGTAATGATGCCGAGGGGGATTTCTCCCGCCGACACGCTGCGAGCGATGCCGTCGGCCCCCAGCAGGAAGATCCCGCCCAGGCAGGCGCTGAGGGGGAGCAGGCGCGTATTGCCGGGGCCGACCAGCAACCGCGCCAGGTGCGGAATTAACAGGCCGATCCAGCCGACCATCCCGGCCAGACTCACCGTGAGCGCGCAGATCAGCGTGGTGAGGACAATCAGGCTGCCACGAATCTGCTCGACCGGCACGCCCAGGCTCAGGGCTTCGTCATCACTCAGTGACAGCGCGTCGATGGCGCGGCCGGTCAGGCACAGCATCACGATGGCCACGGCCAGAATCGGGCCGATGATCCACAGCGCCTGCACGTCCACGGCACTGAGGCTGCCGAGCAGCCAATAGACGATGCTCGGCAACTGATCCAGCGGATCGGCCATGTATTGAGCAATGGACAGCAAGGAAGTGAAGAGGGCGTTCGCGACAATGCCGCCGAGCACCAACAGCAGGATCGAGGGGGTCTGAAACATGTGCGCGATGCCCAGACCAACCGCTACGGCGATGAGCCCGGTCACGCACGCCACCAGCGCAATGGCCAGAGGCGGCAGGTGCCAGATGATTCCCAGCGCAGCACCGAACGCACAGCCGCTCAACACGCCCAGCAGGCCCGGCGACACCAGCGGATTGCGGAACACGCCCTGATACGCCGCGCCTGAGACCGATAGCCCGGCGCCCACGAGTATCGCCGCGATCACCCGGGGCAGGCGCGCCTCGATGATCAAGGTGTGGAGCAGGTCGTAGCGCTGAGTGGGCATGTCGCTGAGGCCCAGCATCGTCGCAACGAACGAGCAGAGATCGTGGATTGAAATTTGATAGCGGCCCAATAACAGCGCGCAGGCGGCTGTCACGATCAACGCCAACAGGCTGAGAAACAGAGGGGAATACAGCTTGGCAGGAGACATCTGTTACTCATTGTTTCGGTATGTAAAAAACTATACAGCGATAGGCAAGGCTTCTCTAGGGACGCAATGCCGCATGGGGTGAATCTTCATTTAGCAGGGGGTTTATGGGTGGCGAGTTTCGGCTTGAGTTTTGCGGTGTGACGCCTGACGTCTTCCCGGCTAAAGCCGGTCCCACAGTCCGAGTTTCAGCCGGTCACATTGACGGCACACGGTATTTAGTGGGACCGGCTTCAGCCGGGAAGAGGCCGGTGTGAACGCCATCAGATGTGCGGCGTGGCACGTGACGTCTTCCCGGCTAAAGCCGGTCCCACAGTCCGAGTTTCAGCCGGTCCCACTGACGGCACGCGGTATTTAGTGGGACCGGCTTCAGCCGGGAAGAGGCCGGTGTGATCGCCATCAGTTTATCGGTGAACACCGATCAGCCCGATCTATCGACAAAATTCAAACGTGCCCAAACAACCCCTGAGCAAACTTGACCCGCTCTTCCGGACTCTCCTGAACACCTTCCGCCGCCAGTTCCTCGAGCCGTTTCTCCACCGCCACGGTCCGGTGAGTCAGCCCGCAATCGTTGGCGATCTGGATGTTCAGCCCCGGCCGGGCATTCAACTCCAGAATCAACGGCCCGCGATCCTGGTCCAGCACCATGTCGACGCCGATATAACCCAGCCCGCACAGCTCGTAGCACTCGGCCGCGAGCTTCATGAAACCGTCCCAGTTCGGCAGTTGCACGCCATCCACCGCGTTGGTGGTGTCGGGGTGCTTGCTGATGATGTTGTTCAGCCAGGTGCCGCGCAGCGTCAGGCCGGTCGCCAGATCGACGCCGACACCGATGGCGCCCTGGTGCAGGTTGGCCTTGCCGCCGGACTGTCGGGTCGGCAGCCGCAGCATGGCCATCACCGGATAGCCCATCAGAACGATCACGCGGATGTCCGGAACGCCTTCGTAACTGATGCTCTTGAAAATCTGATCGGGCGTGACCCGGTATTCGATCAGCGCGCGGTCGCGATGGCCGCCCAAGGAATACAGCCCGGTGAGGATGCTGGAAATCTGGTGCTCGATTTCGTCGTGGCTGATGATGCGCCCGGACACCGTGCGGAAGCGCTCCTCGAAACGGTCGGCGATGACCAGAATGCCGTCGCCACCCGCGCCTTTGGCTGGCTTGATGACAAAGTCACTGCGCCCGCCGATGATCCCGTCAAGCTTGTCGATTTCCTTTTCGGTGGAAATGATCCCGTACAACTCGGGCACATGAATGCCCGCCGCGATGGCCCGCTCCTTGGTGATGATCTTGTCATCGACGATCGGGTAGAGGCTGCGCTTGTTGTACTTGAGCACGTAGTCGGCGTTACGCCGGTTGATGCCCATGATCCCCTTGGCTTCCAGTGCCTTCCAGGTTTTCCACCAGCCGATCATTGATGGTGTTCCCGCTCGGCATCTTCCTTGAGGAAGGCCTTGAAGCGGATCAGCTCGGTCAGCCGATAACCGCGATAACGCCCCATCGCCAGCATGAAGCCCACCAGAATCAGGAGGATCGCCGGGAACGTAAACACGAAGTAGATGAACTCCGGAATGCTCATGATGATGTGCGCCAGAGACGCCGCGAACAGCGTGCCGATGGCGACTTTCATCGCGTGCCCGCCGCCGCGCTCTTCCCAGGTGATCGACAGGCGCTCGATGGTCATGGTCAGAATCACCATCGGGAACAGCGCCACCGACAGCCCGCGCTCAAGCCCCAGCTTGTGGCTGAACAGGCTGATGGCGGCAATCAACACCACCACGAAGGTCAGCACCACCGACAGCCTCGGCAGCATTTGCAGCTTGAGGTGTTCCAGGTACGAGCGCAGGGACAGGCCCAGCGCCGTGATGATGGTGAATAACACGATGCCAAAGCCCAGTTGGGTCTCGCGGAACGCCAGCGCGATCAGCACCGGGGTGAAGGTGCCCAGGGTTTGCAGGCCTACGAGGTTGCGCAGGATCAGGATCACCAGCACGCCGATCGGGATCATCACCATGATCATGAAGGTCTGCTGGGTTTGCAGCGGCAAGCTGTAGAGCGAGTACTCGAGGAAGTCGGCGTCGGTGCTTTCGTCGGTCAGCTTGGCCAGACGAATCGCGTTCATCTCGCTGTTGTTCAGACTGAAGTTGACCGTGGCCTTCTTGCCACCCTCGACGGAGATCAGGTTGTCATTGCCGATCCACCACAGCAGGCGGTCCTGGGGCAGGCCCGCTTCACCGGTTTCCGGGTTGAAATACAGCCAGTCCTTGCCATTGAAGCTGCGCAGCCACAGTTCCGGCGACTGCGGCTGATCGGCGACCAAACGGATGGTGTGGGCTTTCTCCACCGGCACGTGGGCGATGGACAAAAGGGTTTCGGTGATGCGCGCCTTGTTCGCCACCGAGGTATCGCCGGCCAGCAGCAGCTTGACGTTGTCGTCGCTCAGATTGTTGACCCGCTTGATGGCTTCGCTGACGAAGGTTTCGACGTCGGCGGAGTGCTGCCGGATGGGCGCAAGCAGGGCGTCGGCAGCGATTTTTTCCGGCCCTTCGACGACGATGCTGTCGCGGAAGATCGGCCCCTTGATCTTGGCTTTCTCGCCGCTGTAGCGCTTGGTCAATACCAGTCGGTAGTACAGCGTCTGATTGCCGGTGGCCCGGCGCGCGGACCAGGTGACCTTGCGGTTGCCGTCGGCGCGGTTGACGTTCACGCCATAGTTGTTGGAGATGAAGCTTTCATTGAGGCTGATGTAATCGCGGGACAGCGGCGGCACGTACATCTGCACCTTGACCGTGTCCTTGGGGTTGGCGACGAACTCGACCTTGGCGTCGATGTTCCACAGGTCGTCGGTTTCATCTTCGGTCACCGGAATGCCGAGTACCAATATCTGATAAGCCGTGATCGCGATGCCCAGCGTGACGAGGGTCGCGATCAGGATCTTCAGATGGAGGGTAAGAGAGCGCATGTCGTTACTCTGCGGTTGGAGCATTGACGCAGGCAGGCTTGCCCGCTGCGTATTTCAGGCTTGGATCGACCAGCGCATCGAAGTGCTTGAGGGCTTCGGAGCCAATCAAAAGCGGGTATTGGAATGCGCTGCGGTCGGTCAAGTTCACTTCTATGGTGCGCAGCGCCTCGCCCATGCAGACATCCAGGCTGATGACCGGGCGTGCGGTGTATTTCTTGTCGTCATCGACGTCGATGTCACCTGCGCGGCGCTTGATTTTGCTGACCCGGGCAAGGGGGCGTTCGATGGGGTGTTCGTGGGCGTCGTCGATGGCCAGGTAAAAACGCACCCAGGAATCGCCATTGCGCTTGAAGCGCTTGATGTCGCGGGCGCTCAGGGAGGCGGTTTTGGCGCCGGTGTCCAGTTTGGCCGCGACCTGCAGGTCGATGTCGGCCAGCTCGGCATATTCGTTCAGGCCATACACCGTCTTTTCAGCGGCCAGGGCCAGGCCGGGGAGAAAAAAACCGGGCAGAAAGACGCCTGGCAGGTACAGCGATAAGAGGAAGAGAAGAGGGTGGCGGCTCATAAGTCCAGGCGCGATGAAAAGTGAAGAAGCTGCTTTGACGTCGAAAAGTGGTTTTGGTTTGACCAAGGGTGCCGCTCCTGCGAAAGCCGCCTGCTGCCCGCGTGGGCGTTCTGAGGCGGCCGGCATTCTAGCATGAAGCTTTTATGGCACCAGCGAAGGGCGGCGCGGATACGGGCTGTCGGACTTTTCGTCAAAATGTGTCGCTATTAGATGATTGTCGACAATCGATCGTTTTGCTTTGACGAATCTGGCATCTTTCGCTAGATTTGCGGGCATTCAATCAGCAGGTGTCAACAATTTTGGATGCCGCAGAAATTCTGCCTGCCTCTCCGGTGGATGCCGAGACCCTGTCCGAGAACGTGTTCCGCCGTATTCAGGCGGCTATCGTCAAGGGCGATATCGCCCCCGGCAGCAAGATCTCCGAGCCCGAACTGGCGCGCACTTACGGCATCAGCCGAGGGCCGTTGCGCGAGGCCATTCACCGGCTCGAAGGCCAGCGCCTGTTGGTCCGCGTGCCCCACGTCGGCGCTCGCGTGGTCTCGCTGAGCCATGCCGAACTGGTCGAGCTGTACGAAATCCGCGAATCCCTCGAAGGCATGGCCTGTCGACTCGCTGCCGAGCGCATGACGGTTGAAGAAGTCGACGACTTGCGCCGCGTGCTGGAAACCCACGAATGCGACAGCGCCTTCCAGGCCGGCGTCGGCTATTACCAGCAGGAAGGCGATTTCGACTTTCATTACCGGATCATCCAGGGCGCGCGCAACAGCACGCTGACCCAGATGCTCTGCGATGACCTCTATCAACTGGTGCGCATGTACCGCATTCAGTTCTCGACAACGCCCAACCGCCCGCGCCAGGCGTTCGCCGAGCACCACCGTATTCTCGACGCCATCGCCGACCGTGACGGCGAGCTGGCCGAGCTGTTGATGCGCCGCCACATTGCCGCATCCAAACGCAATATTGAGCAGCACTTCCACGCTGCCACTGCCCGAGGTGAACAATGACCACAAGAACCACAAGAACCACTCCCGGCCAACGCTTCCGTGACGCCGTTGCCAGCGAGCATCCGCTGCAAGTGGTCGGCACGATCAACGCCAACCACGCGCTGCTGGCGCAACGGGCCGGCTTCAAGGCCATTTACCTGTCCGGCGGCGGTGTTGCGGCGGGTTCCCTGGGCGTGCCGGACCTCGGCATTACCGGTCTGGACGATGTGCTCACCGACGTGCGCCGCATCACCGACGTCTGCGACCTGCCGCTGTTGGTGGACGTCGACACCGGCTTCGGTGCCTCGGCGTTCAACGTGGCGCGCACGGTGAAGTCGATGATCAAGTTCGGCGCGGCGGCGATGCACATTGAAGATCAGGTCGGCGCCAAGCGCTGCGGTCACCGGCCCGGCAAGGAAATCGTCTCGCAGCAGGAGATGGTCGACCGCATCAAGGCGGCGGTTGATGCGCGAACCGACGACAGTTTCGTGATCATGGCGCGCACCGATGCGCTGGCGGTGGAAGGGCTAGAGTCTGCTCTGGACCGCGCCGCTGCGTGCATCGAAGCGGGCGCCGACATGGTCTTCCCGGAAGCGATCACCGAGCTTGAGATGTACAAGCTGTTTGCGTCACGGGTGAAGGCGCCGATCCTCGCCAATATCACCGAATTCGGCTCGACGCCGCTGTTCACCACCGACGAGCTGAAGTCCGCTGAAGTGGCGCTGGTGCTGTACCCGCTGTCGGCGTTCCGGGCGATGAACAAGGCGGCGGAAAACGTCTACACCGCGATTCGTCGCGACGGCACCCAGAAGAACGTCGTCGACACCATGCAGACGCGTATGGAGTTGTACGAGCGCATCGACTATCACGCATTCGAGCAGAAGCTCGATGCCCTGTTTGCGCAGAAGAAATCGTAGAAAAGCCGCAAATGAATTGCCGATTCCCACACAACTACAAGACTGGAGACAGCAATGGCTGAAGCAAAAGTATTGAGCGGCGCAGGCCTGCGAGGCCAGGTGGCCGGACAGACCGCGTTGTCCACCGTCGGCCAGGCCGGCGCCGGATTGACCTACCGCGGCTATGACGTGCGTGAACTCGCCGCCGACGCCCGATTCGAAGAAGTCGCGTACCTGCTGCTGTACGGCGAACTGCCAACCCAGCCGCAGCTCGACGGTTACCTGAAGAAACTCCAGGGCCTGCGTGACCTGCCCCAGGCGCTGAAAGAAGTGCTTGAGCGCATCCCCGCCGACACCCACCCCATGGACGTGATGCGCACCGGTTGCTCGATGCTCGGCAACCTCGAGCCCGAAGCAAGCTTCGCCGACCAGCTCGATTCCACCGACCGGCTGCTCGCCGCGTTCCCGGCGATCATGTGCTACTGGTACCGCTTCAGCCATGACGGCAAGCGCATCGACTGCGTTACCGATGAGGTGTCCATCGCCGGGCACTTCCTGAAGCTGTTGCTGGACAAGGCGCCGAGCGAATTGCACCGCAAGGTCATGGACGTGTCGCTGATTCTTTACGCCGAGCACGAATTCAACGCCTCGACCTTCACCGCCCGGGTCTGCGCATCGACCCTGTCCGATCTTTTTTCCTGCATCACGGCGTCCATTGGCACGTTGCGCGGGCCTTTGCACGGCGGCGCCAATGAAGCGGCGATGGAGATGATCCAGAAGTTCTCGTCCGCCGAAGAAGCCACCCAGGGCACCTTGGCGATGCTCGAACGCAAGGACAAGATCATGGGCTTCGGTCACGCGATCTATAAGGACAACGACCCGCGTAACGAGGTGATCAAGGGCTGGTCGAAAAAGCTCGCGGAGGAGGTGGGCGACACGGTGTTGTTCCCGGTCTCCGAAGCCATCGACAAGACCATGTGGGAGCAGAAGAAGCTGTTCCCCAACGCCGACTTCTATCACGCCTCGGCGTACCACTTCATGGGCATCCCGACCAAGCTGTTCACCCCGATCTTCGTCTGCTCGCGCCTGACCGGCTGGGCCTCCCACGTGTTCGAACAGCGCGCCAACAACCGCATCATCCGACCGAGCGCCGAATACATCGGCGTCGAACAGCGCACATTCGTGCCCATCGAACAGCGCTGATGGGGCAGGGGCCACTGACTGAAGACTGAGACTAATTCCTGTGGGAGCGTGCTCAGTTCAAGGCCGGTGCAATCCCCCGCCTTTTGAAACTACCGTGATCGAGTCCTGACGATGAACACTGAATACCGCAAAGCCCTGCCCGGCACTGCGCTGGATTATTTCGATGCCCGCGCGGCGGTCGATGCAATCAAGCCCGGCGCCTACGCCACGCTGCCTTACACCTCCCGCGTGCTCGCTGAAAACCTGGTGCGCCGTTGCCATCCGACGACGCTGACGGCCTCGCTCACGCAACTGATCGAACGCAAGCGCGACCTCGACTTTCCGTGGTTTCCGGCGCGCGTGGTCTGCCACGACATCCTCGGTCAGACCGCGCTGGTGGACCTCGCCGGCTTGCGCGATGCCATTGCCGACATGGGCGGCGACCCCGCGCAGGTCAATCCCGTGGTGCCCGTGCAGTTGATCGTCGACCACTCGCTGGCCGTCGAATGCGGGGGCTACGACCCGGACGCGTTCAGCAAGAACCGGGCGATTGAAGACCGTCGCAACGAAGACCGCTTCCACTTCATCAACTGGACCAAGCAGGCGTTCAAGAACGTCGAAGTGATCCCGCCGGGCAACGGCATCATGCATCAGATCAATCTGGAGCGGATGTCGCCGGTGATCCAGACGCTGAATGGCGTCGCCTTCCCGGATACGCTGGTCGGCACCGACAGCCACACGCCTCACGTGGATGCGCTGGGCGTCGTCGCCATTGGTGTCGGTGGCCTTGAAGCCGAGAACGTCATGCTCGGCCGTGCCTCGTGGATGCGCCTGCCGGACATCATCGGCGTCGAACTGTCAGGCCGTCCGCAGTCGGGCATTACCGCCACCGACGTGGTGCTGGCGCTCACCGAATACTTGCGTCAGCAAAAGGTCGTCGGCGCGTACCTTGAGTTCTACGGCGAAGGGGCCCGCGCGCTGACCCTCGGCGACCGTGCGACCATCTCGAACATGGCCCCCGAATACGGCGCAACCGCCGCTATGTTCAGCATTGATCAACAGACCATCGACTATCTCCGGCTGACCGGTCGCGAAGACCAGCAAGTGCAGCTGGTCGAAGCCTTCGCCCGTCATACCGGGTTGTGGGCCGACAGTCTGGTCACGGCCGAATATGAGCGCGTGCTGCGTTTCGACTTGTCCAGCGTCGTGCGCAACATGGCCGGGCCGTCCAACCCACACGCACGTGTAGCCACTTCTGATCTCGCCGCCAAAGGCATTGCGGCGCCGTGGGAGGAAACCCCGGGCCAAATGCCGGACGGCGCGGTGATCATTGCCGCCATCACCAGTTGCACCAACACCAGCAACCCGCGCAACGTCATCGCTGCAGGCTTGCTGGCGCGCAACGCCAATCGCCTGGGACTGACACGCAAACCCTGGGTCAAGTCGTCCCTGGCGCCGGGCTCGAAGACCGTCGCGCTGTACCTCGACGAAGCGGGGCTGACCGGCGAGCTGGAGCAACTGGGTTTCGGCATCGTCGCGTTCGCGTGCACCACCTGCAACGGCATGTCTGGCGCGCTGGACCCCTTGATCCAGCAGGAAATCATCGACCGCGACCTGTACGCCACGGCAGTGCTTTCGGGCAACCGCAACTTCGACGGGCGCATTCACCCTTACGCCAAGCAGGCCTTTCTCGCCTCGCCGCCGCTGGTGGTGGCCTACGCCATCGCCGGAACGATCCGCTTCGATATCGAGAAAGATGTGCTGGGTCTTGGCCCGAACGGCCAAGAAATCCGCCTGAAAGACCTCTGGCCAACTGACACCGAAATTGACCAGGTGGTGAAGGCCTCGGTCAAGCCGGAGCAGTTCCGTCAGGTGTACATCCCGATGTTCGCCATCCACGAAGATACCGGGCCGAAAGTCGCGCCGCTTTACGACTGGCGGCCGATGAGCACGTACATTCGCCGCCCGCCGTACTGGGAAGGCGCCCTGGCCGGCGAGAGAACCCTCAAGGGCATGCGTCCGCTGGCGGTGTTGCCGGACAACATCACCACCGATCACCTGTCGCCGTCTAACGCGATCATGCTTGACAGCGCGGCCGGCGAATACCTGGACAAAATGGGCCTGCCGGAAGAGGACTTCAACTCCTACGCCACCCATCGCGGCGATCACCTGACGGCCCAGCGCGCCACCTTCGCCAACCCCAAGCTGTTCAATGAAATGGTGCTGGAGAACGGCAAGGTCAAGCAGGGTTCCTACGCGCGGATCGAGCCGGAAGGCCAGGTCACGCGGATGTGGGAGGCCATCGAAACCTATATGGCGCGCAAGCAGCCGCTGATCATCATCGCCGGCGCCGATTACGGCCAGGGTTCGTCCCGGGACTGGGCCGCCAAGGGCGTGCGCCTGGCGGGCGTCGAAGTCATCGTCGCCGAAGGCTTCGAGCGCATCCACCGCACCAATCTGGTGGGCATGGGCGTGCTGCCGCTGGAGTTCAAGCCGGGCACCAATCGCCTGACCCTGGGCATCGATGGCAGTGAAATCTACGATGTGATCGGCGCGCGCACGCCGGGTGCCACGCTGACGCTGATCATCCAGCGCAAGAATGGCGAGCGCGTGGAGGTGCCGGTGACCTGCCGCCTCGACACGGGGGAAGAGGTGTTGATCTACGAAGCCGGCGGCGTATTGCAACGCTTCGCCCAGGACTTCCTCGAATCCTCGGCCGTCGCCTGAGCTGACGCGCGCTCTGCTCTCTATGCGCGCTCTGCTCTCTATATAAGAAAGGACAAGAAGGAACAGTTCATGGCTTCCACAGCACAGATCAAGATTCCCGCGACCTACATGCGCGGTGGCACCAGCAAGGGCGTGTTTTTCCTCCGGGACGATCTGCCCGAAGCCGCGCAAACCCCCGGCGCTGCCCGTGACGCCTTGTTACTGCGGGTGATCGGCAGCCCCGACCCCTACGCCAAGCATATCGATGGCATGGGCGGCGCGACGTCGAGCACCAGCAAAACGGTGATCCTGTCAAAGAGCGAGAAAGCCGATCACGACGTCGATTACCTGTTCGGCCAAGTTGCCATCGACAAGGCCTTCGTCGACTGGAGCGGCAATTGCGGCAACCTGTCGGCGGCGGTCGGCCCGTTCGCCATCAGCAACGGTCTGGTTGACCCGGCGCGCATCCCCCGCAACGGCGTCGCGGTAGTGCGCATCTGGCAGGCCAACATCGGCAAAACCATCATCGCCCACGTGCCGATGACCGACGGCGCGGTGCAGGAAGCCGGCGATTTCGAGCTCGATGGCGTGACCTTCCCGGCGGCGGAAGTGCAGCTGGAGTTCATGGACCCGGCCGCCGACGAGGAGGGCGCTGGCGGCTCGATGTTCCCTACCGGCAATCTGGTGGATGACCTCGAAGTGCCGGGCGTCGGGACGTTCAAGGCGACGATGATCAATGCCGGCATCCCGACCATCTTCGTCAACGCCCGCGACATCGGTTATACCGGCAGCGAATTGCAGGACGCGATCAACAGCGACCCGAAAGCCCTGAGCATGTTCGAGACAATCCGCGCCTATGGGGCCGTGCGCATGGGGCTGATCGGCACTGTCGAGGAGGCAGCGACGCGTCAGCACACACCCAAAGTGGCGTTCGTGGCCGCGCCCGCGGAATACCTGTCTTCCAGCGGCAAGCGCGTCACAACCGAAGACACAGATTTGCTGGTCCGCGCCATGTCCATGGGCAAACTGCACCACGCCATGATGGGCACCGCGGCAGTGGCGATCGGCACGGCGGCAGCGATTCCGGGCACCCTGGTCAACCTGGCAGCGGGCGGCGGCGAACGCAGCGCCGTGCGCTTCGGCCACCCCTCCGGAACCCTGCGCGTAGGCGCTGAAGCGGTGCTGGTCGACGGCGAATGGCAAGTCAAAAAAGCCATCATGAGCCGCAGTGCACGGGTATTGATGGAAGGTTGGGTGCGCGTGCCGGGTGACAGCTTCTGACCGAACGGCAAGGCCTGACTCCGTCAACTTGCAGCTTGTAGCTTCAAACTTGCAGCTGCTCAGCTACTTAAACCGCCGCTCGACGCCTTTCTCCACCAGCACCTTCGCCGAGATTTCCTCGACCGAAAAATGCGTGGAGTTGATGTGCGGGATGTTTTCGCGGCGGAACAGGCCCTCGACTTCGCGCACCTCGAACTCGCACTGGGCGTAGCTGGCGTAGCGGCTGTTGGGTTTGCGTTCGTGGCGGATGGCGGTGAGGCGGTCGGGGTCGATGGTCAGGCCGAACAGCTTGTCCCGGTGCAGTTTCAGCGCAGCGGGCAGCTGCAGGCGCTCCATGTCGTCTTCGGTGAGCGGGTAATTGGCCGCACGGATGCCGAATTGCATGGCCATGTACAGGCAGGTCGGGGTTTTGCCGCAGCGCGAGACGCCCACCAGAATGATGTCGGCTTTATCGTAATAATGGGTTCTGGCGCCGTCGTCGTTGTCCAGCGCGAAATTCACCGCCTCGATCCGCTCCATGTAATTGGAGTTGTGCCCGATGGAGTGGGATTTCCCCACCGAGTACGACGAGTGTGAACTAAGCTCCAGCTCCAGCGGGGCGAGGAAGGTCGAGAAGATGTCGATCATGAAGCCGTCGGAGGTCGCGAGAATCTCGCGGATGTCCTGGTTCACGATGGTGTCGAAGATGATCGGGCGGGCTTCGTCCTTCTCGGCGGCCTTGTTGATTTGCTGCACCATGGCCCGCGCCTTCTCGACGCTGTCGATATAGGGGCGCGTGAACTTGTTGAATGTAATGTTTTCAAATTGCGCTAGCAGGCTCTGGCCAAGGGTTTCGGCGGTAATGCCGGTGCCATCGGAGATGAAAAAAGCGGATCGTTTCATTTGCGCCCCGGGGCCTTAAGCTGAAGACAATTTGTGGATATGATAGGCCGGCTTGCGGGCCATGACTGGCCGCAGTCTACCCGTTTTCAATCGCCGCGATTCCCGCACCAAAGCATTTCCAACAATAACCGGTTAGTGGAGAGATCACCTTGGTAGAGTACGTAGTTTCCCTCGATAAGCTCGGCAAACATGATGTTGAGCACGTGGGGGGCAAGAACGCATCCCTCGGCGAGATGATCAGCAACCTGGCGGGCGCAGGCGTGTCCGTTCCCGGTGGCTTTGCCACTACCGCTCAGGCGTACCGTGACTTTCTTGAGCAGAGTGGCCTGAACGATCAGATCCATCAGGCCCTCGACGCGCTGGATGTCGACGACGTCAACGAGTTGGCCAGAACCGGCGCCAAGATCCGTCAGTGGATCATGGAGGCTGAATTCCCCGAGAAGCTCAACGCTGAAATCCGCACCGCCTTCGCCGAGCTCTCGGCGGGCAACCCGGACATCGCGGTGGCCGTGCGCTCTTCCGCTACCGCTGAAGATTTGCCGGACGCCTCCTTCGCCGGTCAGCAGGAAACCTTCCTGAACATCCGTGGCGTCGAAAACGTGATCCGCGCGGCGAAAGAAGTGTTCGCCTCGCTGTTCAACGACCGCGCCATTTCCTACCGCGTGCATCAGGGTTTCGACCACAAGCTGGTGGCGCTGTCCGCTGGCGTGCAGCGCATGGTGCGTTCTGAAACCGGCACCGCCGGCGTGATGTTCACCCTGGACACCGAATCCGGTTTCCGCGACGTGGTTTTCATCACCGGCGCCTACGGCCTGGGCGAGACCGTCGTCCAGGGCGCGGTCAACCCGGACGAATTCTACGTTCATAAAAACACCCTTGAAGCCGGTCGCCCGGCGATCCTGCGCCGCAACCTGGGCAGCAAGGCGATCAAGATGATCTACGGCGAAGAAGCCAAGGCCGGCAAATCGGTCAAGACCATCGACGTCGACCTGGCCGACCGCGCGCGTTTCTGTCTCAGCGACGATGAAGTCAGCAACCTGGCACGCCAGGCCATGATCATCGAAAAGCACTACCAGTGCCCGATGGACATCGAGTGGGCCAAAGACGGCGACGACGGCCAGCTGTACATCGTGCAGGCGCGTCCGGAGACCGTGAAAAGCCGCAGTTCGTCCAATGTCATGGAGCGTTACCTGCTGAAGGAGAAGGGCACCGTTCTGGTGGAAGGCCGCGCCATCGGCCAGCGCATCGGCGCCGGCAAGGTGCGGATCATCAAGGACGTGTCCGAGATGGACAAAGTCCAGCCCGGCGACGTGCTGGTCTCCGACATGACCGACCCGGACTGGGAACCGGTCATGAAGCGTGCCAGCGCCATCGTCACCAATCGCGGCGGGCGCACCTGCCACGCGGCGATCATTGCCCGCGAGCTGGGCATTCCGGCGGTAGTGGGTTGCGGCAATGCCACCGAGCTGTTGCAGGAAGGTCAGGGCGTCACCGTGTCCTGCGCCGAGGGCGACACCGGTTACATCTTCGAAGGCGAGCTGGGCTTCGACATCAAGCAGAACTCCGTCGACGCCATGCCTGACCTGCCGTTCAAGATCATGATGAACGTCGGCAACCCCGATCGCGCCTTTGATTTTGCCCAGCTGCCCAACGCCGGTATCGGCCTGGCGCGTCTTGAATTCATCATCAACCGCATGATCGGCGTGCACCCCAAGGCGCTGCTGAACTACGCCAACCTGCCCCAGGACATCAAGGAAAGCGTCGACAAGCGCATCGCCGGTTACAACGATCCGGTCGGTTTCTACGTCGAGAAGCTGGTGGAAGGCATCAGCACCCTGGCAGCGGCCTTCTCGCCGAAAAAAGTCATCGTGCGCCTGTCGGACTTCAAGTCCAACGAATACGCTAACCTGATTGGCGGAAAACTCTACGAACCGGAAGAAGAAAACCCGATGCTGGGCTTCCGTGGCGCGTCGCGTTACATCAGCGAAAACTTCCGCGACTGCTTCGAGCTGGAATGCCGTGCCCTCAAGCGCGTACGCAACGAGATGGGCCTGACCAACGTCGAAATCATGGTGCCGTTCGTCCGCACCCTGGGCGAAGCGAGTCAGGTTATCGATTTGCTTGCTGAGAACGGTCTGGCCCGTGGCGAGAACGGTCTGCGCGTGATCATGATGTGCGAACTGCCGTCCAACGCCCTGATGGCCGATGAGTTCCTCGAATTCTTCGACGGTTTCTCCATCGGTTCCAACGACCTGACCCAGCTGACCCTGGGCCTGGACCGTGACTCCGGGATCATCGCCCACTTGTTTGACGAGCGTAATCCTGCGGTCAAGAAGCTGCTGTCCTACGCCATTCAGGCCTGCAACAAGGCCGGCAAATACATCGGCATCTGCGGCCAGGGCCCGTCCGATCACCCGGATCTGGCGCGCTGGCTGATGGAACAGGGCATCGAAAGCGTTTCTCTGAACCCCGATTCGGTACTGGAAACCTGGTTCTTCCTGTCCGAAGAGGACGCTCCAACCTGATGCAGATCGAGTAAGATGCCGGCCCGTTTCCATGGGCCGGTTTCCCGAGAGGGCGGTTTTTAACGAATCCGCCCTTTTTTGTGGGTGATTTTCAGCGCGCTGGCAGCGTCAACCTGCTGTCCCGGCCATCGGCCAGCCCTAATCCACCAAGAGCGTCCAGCAAAAGCACCATGCAAAGCAGCAGTCATCTCTTTCCCGTGGCCCTGATCAGTGCCGAGCGTCGTGGCGACCTGACCGAGGACGTCTACCGTTTGAAGCCCGGCAACAGCCCGGATTTCACTGTCGAAATCGCCGTCACCCGGCTGGGTCTTGTGGCTGCACCGGATGCCCGAGGCGTGCCGGTGGTCCTGCTGCACGGCAGCTTTTCCAATCGGCGCTTCTGGTACTCGCCCAAGGGCATCGGCCTGGGCGCGTATCTGGCCCGCGCCGGGTTCGATGTGTGGATCCCGGAAATGCGCGGTCACGGCCTGTCGGCGCGCAACAGTGCGTACAAAACCAATTGCGTGGCCGATTACGCCCGCTTTGATCTGCCGGCCATCGCTGCGTTCGTGCGCGAGCAGACTGGCGAGGCGCCCCACTGGATCGGCCACTCCCTGGGCGGCACGACCCTGGCCGCAGCATTCGGCGGGCAGTACCTGGCGGCGGACGACGCGGCCTCGGTGGCGCTGTTCGGCAGTCAGGTCACCCGAAGCCACTGGCCGCTGAAAGTACCGCCACTGCAATGGGCTGCACGGCTGCTGCTCAAGCGCTTCGAGCACGTGGCAGGCCCGCGTTTCAAGCGCGGCCCGGAAGACGAGCCCATGGGCGTCCTGCTGGAAAGCATGCGCTGGCATAGCCTGTTCGGCGGCTTCGGGCACAAGAAGGAGGACTGGTGGGCCGGGCTGCAACAGGTGACGGTCCCGCTGCTGTGCGTGGCTGGCGCTGGCGATCATCAGGACCCGGCATGGGCCTGCCGCGAGCTCTTCGAGCGGTTCGGCAGCGAAGACAAGACGTTTCTCGTCCTGGGCCGCGAACAGGGTTTCAGTGAAGACTTCGGCCACGTGCCGATGCTGGTCAGCAAAGCCGCGCAAACCCAGGTGTGGCCTCGCGTGGCGGACTGGTTGAACCGCCATGTTCCGGTGGTAAAGGCTGAATCAACGCTGAACATGATGGCAACTCCGTCATAGTCACGGTTTCAGCCATTCCTTGGACGCCGACTTGTCGCTAAGCTGCACCCATTCTTCATCACCGGGGCCGAACGGCAGGTGGCGACTCGTTGGTCAGGTTTGTGTTCTGTATGAGGTGCTTTATAAGGATGCAGCCCGTTGAAGCGTCGGCCGTTGACGCAGGCCGTCTATCCTTGTAGTTGTTTTCCCTCATCACAGAGCTTTCCTGACAGGAGTTACCCATGCATTACATCACCCCGGACTTGTGCGACGCCTACCCTGAGCGGGTTCAGGTGGTGGAGCCGATGTTCAGCAACTTTGGTGGCCGTGATTCATTCGGCGGCGAGATCGTCACGCTCAAGTGCTTCGAAGACAATTCGCTGGTGCGCGAGCAGGCCGAGCAGCCTGGCCACGGAAAAGTATTGGTCGTGGACGGCGGAGGCTCGCTGCGTTGCGCATTGCTCGGCGACATGATTGCCGAAAAAGCAGCGAAAAACGGTTGGGAGGGCATGGTGATCTTCGGCTGCGTCCGCGACGTCGATGTACTTGCACAGACCGACCTCGGCGTGCAGGCATTGGCCAGTCACCCCCTCAAGACCGAAAAGCGTGGCCTCGGTGACCTGAACAAGGTGGTGACCTTCGGCGGTGTGACGTTCAAGCCGGGCGAATTCATCTATGCCGACAACAACGGAATCATCGTCTCGCCCAGCGCACTGAAGATGCCGGACTGATCGGTTTTATCCCTCTTCACGCTGGTAGCCATTCACTCAGCAAGGACACGAATGTTCGACGAAACAAACGCGCAGTGGGGGCTGGTTCATGCCCTTGTGTTGGACGGGAAGGGCGGGGCGCGTTCAATCCCCCGAACTGCACTGGATGGCCTGCAGCTGGAGCCCCACGAAAGTGTGTGGCTCCACTGGGATCGCAGCCATCCGCAGACCCAGACCTGGCTGCGCAAGACCAGCGGTCTCAGCGAGTTCGTTTGTGACCTGATGCTGGAAGAAAACACCCGGCCACGGCTACTGGCATTGCCCGACAACGAGCTGTTGCTGTTCCTGCGCGGGATCAACCTGAACCCTGGCGCCGAACCGGAAGACATGGTCTCGGTACGCATCTTTGCCGCCGCCCAGCGCGTTATCTCGTTGCGTTTGCGCTCGCTAAGGGCAACCGATGAGCTGATCACTTCACTGAATGAGGGCAAGGGCCCGAAAACCGCGTCCGAATTGCTGCTGTACCTGGCTCAGTTTCTGACCGACAAGGTTCAGGCAGTGGTCAGCGAGCTGACCGAATTGGTCGATGACATGGAAGAACGCATAGATGCCGACGAGCGGTATCTGCCCGAGCACGGCAACATGGTGCACATCCGCCGGCGAGCGGCGGGACTGCGTCGGTTCCTTGCACCGCAGCGCGAAATCTACGCCCAGCTGACGCGCAGCAAGATGCCGTGGTTCGTGGAAGACGATGCCGACTACTGGAACGAATTGAATAACAGCCTGACGCGCTATCTCGAAGAGCTGGAATTGACCCGAGAGCGCGTGGGGCTGGTGCTTGAGGCGGAAGACAGGCGCCTCAACGAGCGAATGAACAGGACCATGTATCGGTTTGGGATCATCACTGGGATTTTCCTGCCGATGAGCTTCCTGACAGGATTGTTGGGGATCAACGTGGGGGGCATCCCGGGGTCGGAAAATCCCTACGGATTTGTGTACGCTTGCGGCTTGATGCTCGTTGTGGCCGTCGGCCAGATGTGGCTGTTCAAGCGTTTGCGCTGGGTGTGAGGATGAAAAATCGGAAGGCGTTCATGTGTGTCGTGTGACTCAGGCAGAATTGGCTGCGTCTTTCAGTGACATTGCGTGAGGTGCCTATGCACGACCCGTTTGAAGAATCACTGCGAGACATGCTCAACTCGTCGTCCAGCAGCCGGGACGACGATGCCGTTCTGGGCCGAGTGTTGAAGACCGCCAACCGTCAGGTGGGCGCCGGTGATCTGTTCAGCCTTCTGGGTCGTTGCACGCAGGCTTTAATGATCGCCGTCAATAACGGCTCCGCTCACGTTTCACCCGTTTCCCGCCGCAAGGCGACACGTGCCGGTACTACGTTTACCGGTGCCGGTACACAAGACAAGGCTGATTGAATATGGAATTGGATCTCTGGACGCAGAGCCTGGTTACCGCAATGACTGCGCTGTGGACCAAAGTCGCGAATTTCATCCCGAATCTGTTCGGCGCGCTGGTCGTAGTGCTTTTGGGCTTCGTGGTGGCAAAGCTGCTCGACACCCTGCTTTCGAAGTTGTTGGCCAAACTCGGTCTGGATCGCCTGATGGGCGGCACCGGTTTGACCAAGCTGATCAGCCGCGCGGGCATTCAGGTCCCGATTTCGACCCTGATCGGCAAGATCGTTTATTGGTTCGTGCTCTTGATTTTTCTGGTGTCGGCGGCAGAATCGCTGGGGCTGGAGCGGGTCTCGGCGACGCTGGACATGCTCGCGCTGTACCTGCCGAAGGTGTTCGGCGCCGCGCTGGTGTTGCTGGTGGGTGTCTTGCTGGCGCAGTTGGTCAACGGTATTGTGCGGGGCGCTGCCGAAGGGGTGGGCCTGGATTACTCGGCTGGCCTGGGGCGAATCGCCCAGTGGCTGGTGATCATCATCAGTATTTCGGTGGCGATCAGTCAGCTGGAGGTCAAAACCGACCTGCTGAACCACGTTATTGTTATCGGATTGATTACCGTTGGTCTGGCCGTTGCGCTGGCCATGGGCCTGGGAAGCCGCGAAATCGCGAGCCAGATCCTGGCAGGAATTTATGTACGTGAGCTGTACCAGGTTGGGCAACAAGTGCGTGTGGGTGAGGTCGAAGGGCAGATCGAAGAAATTGGCACGGTGAAGACCACCCTGCTGACCGAGGAAGGCGAGTTGGTGTCTTTGTCCAACCGGATCCTCCTTGAGCAGCGAGTGAGCAGCCGTTGAGCCGGCGAATCTGCTAATGTATGCCGCCGCAAAACCCGGGCGATTCCCGGGCGCGGCGGACATCTACCCGACTGTCGGCACGACTTGTTTTGAATAACGTTCAAACGCCCTCTCTGCGCTACGACCCACGCGAGCTCTCCGATGAGGAGCTGGTTGCGCGTTCGCACGCCGAGCTGTTTCATGTGACGCGTGCCTACGAAGAGCTGATGCGTCGTTACCAGCGGACACTTTTTAACGTCTGCGCACGGTATCTGGGGAACGATCGCGATGCTGACGATGTCTGTCAGGAAGTGATGCTTAAGGTGTTGTATGGCTTGAAGAACTTCGAGGGTAAATCGAAGTTCAAAACCTGGCTCTACAGCATCACGTACAACGAATGCATCACGCAGTACAGGAAGGAGCGACGAAAGCGTCGGTTGCTGGACGCTTTGAGTCTTGACCCCCTCGAGGAAGCGTCGGAAGAAAAGACGCCGAAACCAGAAGAAAAGGGCGGGCTTGATCGTTGGCTTGTGCATGTGAATCCGATCGACAGGGAAATTCTGGTGCTACGATTTGTCGCAGAGCTGGAATTTCAGGAGATCGCTGACATCATGCACATGGGCCTGAGTGCCACGAAAATGCGTTACAAACGGGCACTTGATAAATTACGTGAGAAATTTGCAGGCGTTACCGAAACTTAACTCGGTGCAAATATCTCTAACGAGCAGGCAAGTTCTGATAGACTTGCCGACGAGTTGTCTCTCGCTAAGGGGGACTGCTTTACAATCACCAGATGGGGATTTAACGGATGAAACTGAAAAACACCTTGGGCTTGGCCATTGGTACTATTGTTGCCGCAACTTCGTTCGGCGCTCTGGCTCAAGGCCAAGGCGCAGTCGAAATCGAAGGCTTCGCCAAGAAAGAACAGTTCGACAGCGCTCGTAATTTCAAAAACGACGGCAACCTGTTCGGCGGTTCTGTTGGCTACTTCCTGACCGACGACGTTGAATTGCGTCTGGGCTATGATGAAGTGCACAACGTCCGTAGCGACAATGGCCAGAACATCAAGGGCGCGAACACCGCTCTGGACGCTCTGTACCACTTCAACAACCCGGGCGACATGCTGCGTCCATACGTTTCGGCTGGTTTCTCCGATCAGAGCATCGATCAGAACGGCAGCAACGGTCGTAACCGCTCCACTTTCGCCAACATCGGCGGCGGTGCCAAGCTGTACTTCACTGACAACTTCTATGCCCGTGCTGGCGTTGAAGCTCAGTACAACATCGACCAAGGCGACACCGAGTGGGCGCCAAGCGTCGGTATCGGTGTGAACTTCGGCGGCGGTTCGAAGAAAGTTGAAGCAGCACCGGCTCCAGTAGCTGAAGTGTGCTCCGACAGCGACAACGACGGCGTTTGCGACAACGTTGACAAGTGCCCTGACACCCCAGCAAACGTGACTGTTGACGCTAACGGCTGCCCAGCTGTTGCTGAAGTCGTACGCGTTGAGCTGGACGTTAAATTCGACTTCAACAAGTCGGTTGTGAAGCCAAACAGCTACGGCGACATCAAGAACCTGGCTGACTTCATGAAGCAGTACCCACAAACCACCACCACTGTTGAAGGTCACACTGACTCCGTCGGTCCTGACGCTTACAACCAGAAGCTGTCCGAGCGTCGTGCAAACGCCGTTAAGCAAGTTCTGGTTAACCAGTACGGTGTTGGCGCTAACCGCGTAAACTCGGTTGGCTACGGTGAAACCCGCCCAGTTGCTGACAACGCAACTGACGCTGGCCGCGCTGTAAACCGTCGCGTAGAAGCACAAGTAGAAGCCCAAGCTAAGTAATTAGCCTCGCTTCACGAAAAACCCGGCTCCGGCCGGGTTTTTCTTTGCCTGCGATTTAACCTCCTCTCGTCCCCATTCATTCCCGGTCTGATCGTCTAAGCGAATAGACAGAGATGAACCTGGATCCATCTAAGCAGATGCCCTTGAACGACTAATTCCGGACTAGCGTTTGAGCAGCAAACCCCACAAAACCAGATTGATCAGCAGCGACATCAGGGCAATTGCGCGCCAAACCTTGAGCGGCTCGCGCTCCAGCAGTGGGACAGTGCGTTTATCCAGCGGCGAAAGTTCGCCCTGTTGAAAATGCACGAGCCAGTGCTCCGCAGTCTCGAAGCGCTTCAGCGGATCAGCCAGCAGCGCGCGTTGCAGATGCTGCTCCAGCCACTCCGGGACATCCGGTCGGTAACGACTGACCGACAGCGGTTTGCCAAAGCGGCGGCGCTGGAAGGGCTCGATCTCGCCGTAGGGGTAATGACCGGTCAGCAGGAAATACAGCGTGACGCTGGCGGCATATAGGTCGAAACCCGGGCAGGGTTCTGCGCCTTCGAAGACTTCAGGCGCCATGAAGCTGGGTGTACCAGGCACGTCGCCGGCTTGATCCCCTGACAGACCCGGGCTGTAGGCGAGCCCGAAATCCAGGAGGCGCAAACCTCCCGCCTGCTCGAGCAGCAGATTCTCCGGCTTGATGTCGCGGTGAATGATGTTGCGCCGGTGCAGCAGACCAACGGCAGCGATCAACTCCCTGGCCAGACTCAGCCACGGCGACAGCGCCATCGGCCCTTCCTGCTCAAAGATCTCAGCCAGGGTCTGTCCGGGGTACTCGCGCATGACGTAGTACAAATGCTGGCGCTGGCCGAGCGGGTGCAGCTCGGGAAAGAAGCGACCCGCAACGCGACGCAGGAACCATTCTTCGAGCAACAAGGCCTCTGCCGCGCCGACCTCGTCAACCCGTGAGGGCGGCAGCGTCTTCAGCAGCCACGGTTGCTGCTGGCTGTCGCGTACGCGGAAGAGCAGGGACTGTCGCGAGTCGCTCAAGCGCGTTTCGACCTGCCAGCCTTCGAACATCTGGCCTGCTTTGAGAAGGGGTGGGGCAGGCCATTGCTGCAGTTGCAGCAGCGTTTCACCCAAGCTGTCCGAGCCCAACTGATCCACCTGGATCAGCAAGGCGCTGGCATTATCGGCGCTGCCGGACAGATGTGCGGCATTGACCAGCGTTCGGACAGCCGTGTCCAGATCTGCCTGTTCGTTGAGGATCGAGCCGATTCGGTCATCGCCCAGCGTTGCCCACACGCCGTCGCTGACCAGTAGCAAGCGCTCGCCGGGCCGCAGTTCGCCGTCCAGGTAATCCATGACCACGTATTGATCCAGGCCCAGCGCGCGTTTCAGCACGTGCTGCATGTCTGGCTGTTCCCATACGTGGTCCTGGCTGATTCGCTGCAGCAGCCCTGAGTGCCAGCGATACACGCGACAGTCGCCGACATGGGCGAGGGTGAATCGTCGCCCACGCAGGACCAGCGCACTGAGGGTGGTCAACAAGCCGTTGGCCAGCAGCCAGCGGTTCTGTGCCAGCAGCAGGCGGTCAAGGGCCTGGGCGACGCTCCAGGTTTCCGGCGTCGCGTAGTAGTCCATCGCCAGCGCTTGCAGCGTGGCCCGGGACGCCAGACCGCCATCGGCGCATTGGCTGACGCCGTCGGCAAGGGCGAACAGATAGCCCTTGCTGGCCGCGAGCGCCGGAGCAGGAGTGACCACGCGAAGGGCGTCCTGATTCTCCGCCCGCGGCCCGGTGGCGCTGAATTCGGCGACGCGCAGTTGCAAACCGGTCGCAGTGGGGGCGACCGGCGTCAGCGGCGGATTGACGCTCACGGCCTAGACACGGGCGGCGGTGACCGCGGCCGAGCCCCAAGTGGTTCTCCAGCGACGCTTGACGTTCATCAGGCCGAACCAGGCCAGCACGCCAAGGAACGCGAACAGCCACAGGCCCAGTTGGTACTCGCCAGTGTTCTGCTTGATCGCGCCGAGCCCGGCGGCGAGCAGGAAGCCACCGATGCCGCCGGCCATGCCGATCAGGCCGGTCATCACGCCGATCTCTATGCGAAAGCGTTGCGGCACCAGCTGGAACACCGCGCCGTTACCGGCACCCAGGCCGAGCATGGCCGCGACGAACAGCGCCAGTGCAGCCCATGAGCTGGGCAGGTTAAACCCGACGGCGGCGATGCAGATGGCGGCGACGGCGTACATGCCCGACAGCGTGCGAATCCCGCCGAAGCGATCGGCAAGGGCGCCGCCCAGTGGCCGCATCATGCTGCCGCCGAAGACGCAGGCGGCGGTGTAGTAACCCGCCGTCACCGGACTCAAGCCGTATTGATCGTTGAAGTAGCCGGGCAGGGCACTGGCCAGGCCGATGAAGCCGCCGAAGGTCACGCTGTAAAAGAACATGAACCACCAGCTGTCGCGGTCGCCCAGGGCTTTGAAATAGTCAGCCATGGATTTGGCTTTGGGGCGTTCCGGGGCGTTTTTCGCCATGAGCGAGAACGCGATGAGGGTCAGCAGCAATGGCGCGACGGCAAAGCCGAACACGTTGTTCCAGCCAAAGCTGGCGGCGAGGACGGGCGCGATCAGTGCGGCGAACACAGTGCCGGAGTTGCCGGCGCCGGCGATGCCCATGGCTTTGCCCTGGTGCTGCGGCGGGTACCACTGGGAGGCCAGCGGCAGGGCCACGGCAAAGGACGCGCCGGCCATGCCAAGGAATACGCCGAGCAGCAGCGCCTGTTCATAGCTGTGAATGCCCAGTTGCCAGGCGCCCAGCAGCGCGGTGATGACGATGACCTGGCCGATGATCCCGGCAGTTTTCGGCGACAACTGATCGGCGAGCATGCCCATGATGAAGCGCAGCACCGCACCCGCGAGAATCGGCGTGGCGACCATCAGGCCCCGCTGCTGGGTGGTCAGATGCAGGTCGGCGGCAATCTGCACGGCCATCGGGCCGAGCAGGTACCAGACCATGAAGCTCAGGTCGAAATACAGGAACGCTGCGAACAGTGTCGGTTTATGGCCGGCTTTCCAGAAACTCGTGTTCATCTACCACCTCATCTGCAGGGATTCGTGTCCGGTGGAGATGTCGCTCGCACCGCTACGGGTCAGGTCATGCAGGCGAAGCACCAGACCGGCACTCCACCCGCCCCGATGTGTTCAGGGCAAAAACGAAAAACGCCGCAGCCCTGTGCGCTTTCGCGAAGGGGTGCGACGTCTTTGTCGTGAGTGGGCAACCGCCGTTGGCTACCTGTGATGTGTAGCTAGCAATACATGGGCCAAATGTGCGCCGCGAGCTGTGGGCTGGAGAGACGGGCTGGATGAAACCGTCTGGATCAAACAAGCACGGCCAGCCCGAAAATGGAAAGGCTCAGCCCAACAGCTCACTCATGGCAATGATTTGTTCCGCCACCTGAATCAGTTTCTGCTGCCGGCTCATGGCCTGGCGTCGCATCAGGGTGTAGGCCTCTTCTTCGTTGCACTGCTTCATCTTCATCAGCAGGCCCTTGGCCGTTTCGATGCGCTTGCGTTCGGCCAGTTGCTGGTCGCGGGCATGCAGTTGCGCGCGCAGGTCCTGATCGCTTTCGAAGCGGGCCATGGCCACGTCCAGAATCGGCTGCAGGCGTTGCGCGTGAATGCCTTCGACGATGTAGGCGCTGACCCCGGACTTGATCGCCTGACGCATCACGACCGGGTCGTGCTCGTCGGTGAACATCACGATGGGGCGCGGCAGACCGCGGGTCACCAGCACCACTTGCTCCAGCACATCACGGCCCGGCGATTCGGTGTCGATGAGGATAACGTCCGGGCGCACGGCCTGAACCCGCGCCGGCAGGTCGATGATCAGCCCGGATTCGTCGATCACCTCGAAGCCGGCCTCGGTCAGCGCCGCTTTCAGGCGCCCGACCTTTTTGGGGGTGTCGTTGATCAACAGGATTCGCAGCATCTTGGCGTCTCCTCAGCGATCAGCATGAACGAGGGCGGCATCGGCCAGCGCGTGCAGCTTGAAGCTGCGGGCGTAACGCGCCGGGTCGCTGCCGTCCCAGATTTTGCCGTCGATCAACTGGCTGCTGCGCATCGGCGACACTGGTACAACGATGCCCAGCGCGTCGGCGGCCTCGCGGTACAGGTCGAGCTGCTGGACGCTGCGGGCGACGTCGAGATAATCCGGGTCTTCGCGGAGCAAACCCCAGCGGCGGAACTGGGTCATGAACCACATGCCGTCGGACAGCCAAGGCATGTTCACCTGACCGTCGCTATGGAAGCGGATCGCGTGATGGTCGTGCCATCGGTTGCCGAGCCCGTCGTCGTACTCGCCCAGCAGCCGGGATACGATGGCGCCCACAGGTGCATTCACGTACTCGGCGGCGCTGAGCAGCTGCGCGGTGCTGCGCCGGTTGTCGGTGCTCTCTTCGATGAAACGGCTGGCTTCAAGCACCGCCATCACCAGCGCCCGCGCCGTGTTTGGGTACTGCTCGGCGAATTCCAGGCTGCACCCCAACACCTTTTCCGGGTGATCCGGCCAGATGGCCTGGGAGGTCGCCAGGGTGAAACCCAGGTTCTGCTGAACCGCGCTGGCACCCCACGGCTCACCGACGCAAAAACCGTCGATGCGCCCGGCCTGCAAGTGCTCGACCATCTGCGGCGGTGGCACCACCACGCTGTCGACGTCGCGCAGCGGATGAATGCCCTGGCTCGCGAGCCAGTAATAAAGCCACAACGCATGATTGCCGGTGGGGAAGGTCTGGGCGAACGTCAGTTTTGAGTCGCTTTGGTGCGTGCGCCGATCGAGTGCCTCAGGAGTGGTCACGCCGGCATCCTGCAGCGCTCTCGACAGGTTGATGCTCTGGCCGTTCTGGTTCAGCCCCATCAGCACGGCCATGTTTTTTGCCGGCCCGGCCAGCCCCAGTTGCACGGCATAGACCAGACCGTAAAGGCTGTGGGCGGCGTGAAGTTCGCCGCTGACCAGTTTGTCGCGCAGGTTGGCCCACGATGTCTGCCGGTGCAGGTTGATGTGCAGGCCATAGGGCTGAGCGAAGCCTTGGGTCGCGGCGACGATCAGTGAGGCGCTGTCGGTCAGCGCCATGAAGCCGAGGTCGACACTGGTCAGTTCCGGTGCATCGCTGCCGTTGACCCAGGCCAGCGAGGGGGTAAGCGTTTCAGTCATGGTTGCCATTCCGCGCGGAAGCCGACGCGCTGGTCAGCGCTGCCGATCGTCCAAAAAAACACGCCGCCTCGCCCCGATTGAACCGGGGCGCCAGCGACGTCGTTGTCCTGTGGCTCGCTCCGCCATTGGATCGAGTCGATACAGGACGCCAAGCAAGCCATATGCCAGCGGGAGCCGAGGTTGTAAGCAAAGTTCTCGACATGCCTCGCGCTTCGCCCGCACCGGCGTTTATAATCCGCCGCTGATCCCAGCCGCAATCGAGCCGCCCCCGCCCATGTATAACCTGGCCCGCCAGTTACTGTTCAAACTTTCCCCGGAAACCTCCCACGATCTGTCCATTGACCTGATCGGAGCGGGCGGGCGTCTGGGGCTCAACGGCCTGTTCAACAAGGCGCCGATGCAGTTGCCGGTGACCGTCATGGGCCTGCGCTTCCCCAACCCGGTCGGGCTGGCGGCAGGGCTGGACAAGAACGGCGCGGCCATCGACGGCTTCGCCCAACTGGGCTTCGGTTTCGTCGAGATTGGCACTGTGACGCCGCGCCCGCAGCCGGGCAATCCAAAACCGCGCGTATTCCGTCTGCCCCACGCCCAGGCGATCATTAACCGCATGGGCTTCAACAACCTGGGCGTCGACCATCTGGTGAGCCGGGTGCAGGCCGCGCAGTACAACGGCGTGCTGGGCATCAACATCGGCAAGAACGTCGACACGCCGGTCGAGCGCGCCGTGGATGACTACCTCATCTGCCTGGACAAGGTGTACGCCCACGCCAGTTACATCACCGTCAACGTCAGCTCGCCCAACACGCCGGGACTGCGCAGCCTGCAATTCGGCGATTCGCTCAAGCAACTGCTCGAAGCCCTGCGGGTACGTCAGGAAGCGCTGACGCTGATCCACGGCAAACGCGTGCCGCTGGCGATCAAGATTGCCCCGGACATGAGCGACGAAGAGACCGTGCTGGTGGCCAGCGCGTTACTGGAATCGGGGATGGACGCGGTGATCGCGACCAACACCACCCTCAGCCGCAAGGGCGTCGAGGGCTTGCCCCACGGTGACGAAGCGGGCGGGCTTTCGGGCGCGCCGGTGCGCGAGCAGAGCACGCACATCGTCAAGGTGCTGGCGGGTGAGTTGGGTGGGCGCTTGCCGATCATTGCCGCTGGCGGCATCACCGAAGGCAGGCACGCAGCCGAGAAGATCGCGGCGGGGGCGAGTCTGGTGCAGATTTATTCGGGCTTTATCTATAAAGGGCCGGCGCTGATTCGCGAGTCGGTGGACGCGATCGCAGCGATGACTCGCCAAGCGGTCTGATCGCTGACGGCGTGAACGAAAAGAGGGGTTCCGACTGGAACCCCTCTTGGGCTTTAGCCCGCCGCCCGGGTGGGGCGTGCGTGGTCATGATGAAGCGATCAGGAATGTCGAAGAAGCTTAGGTCAGGCTGTAACGTGAGGGTGGCGTCAGCCGACCGCGTGAAGTTCGTTGAGTCTGTGAATGCCCGCAGTGCCGGTCATACCGTCCCAGTTGTCGCCGCGTCCTTCTCGCCAGCCATTGATCCAGGCTTGACGCACTGACGGTAGAGTAAATGGGCAAAGCTCACGGGATTTACCGGATACGCCGTACTGGTATCCGCGCGAAAATGCTCTTTCCATCGGATCACGCTTAAGTCTTCTCATAGGGTGTTGCCCTCGTTTGTTGACTGTAATGTCCCTGGAGACCTCAGGTTGAGGTCCGGCAGAAAATCCTCTGCCGTTAGCAGCCCGCTGCCGGCGTCGCGGGCTTGAGGCAACCGCCGTTGCAGCGATGACCTTGGGTGATTTCTAACCAATGAAAGATACGCTGTGAATGATCGTTTTGTCATAAGAACGTAACCATTCAAGCATTACGACCATAAGCGCTGACGCGTTTCAGCGCAGTTTTGTCAGAGGACCCCTTGAACCGGGGCTTTCACGTGGCAGTGCAAGTGTTTCGCAATTGAGAGTGCTGGCCGTTTGCGGTCAGTGGAAAAACGACGAAGGGTCGGCAATGTGACTTTTTATTGCAGCCACCGTCGTGCTGAATAGTGGTTTTTTAACATCAAAACGTCGGCGTTGATGCGCTGGCGGACCGTCGCACTCGAAATGTATCGGTGCGAGGGACAGGCACAAACTGTGTGCCGCGCAGGCGTCCTCCTTGAAAGGCATCTGTTGGAATCGGGCCGGACAATGCGTTGTCCGGCCGCTATGGCCTTAGGCTCTGGAATACTCATGTCGGACCGTTACGAACTTTTCCTCACGTGCCCAAAAGGCCTCGAAGGCTTGCTGGCGGAGGAAGCCACCGCCCTCGGTCTCGAGGAAACCCGCGAACACACTTCCGCCATCCGCGGCACCGCCGACATGGAGACCGCCTACCGGCTGTGCCTGTGGTCGCGTCTGGCCAACCGGGTGCTGCTGGTGCTCAAGCGTTTCCCGATGAAAGACGCCGAGGACCTCTACCACGGCGTGCATGACATCGAGTGGGCTGACCATCTGGAAGCGGAAGGTACGCTGGCCGTGGAGTTCAGCGGTCACGGTTCTGGCATCGACAACACCCATTTCGGCGCCTTGAAGGTCAAGGACGGCATCGTTGACCGCCTGCGCACGGCAGACGGCGTACGCCCGTCGGTGGACAAGCTCAACCCGGATCTGCGCGTGCACCTGCGTCTGGACCGCGGCGAAGCGATTCTGTCCCTGGACCTCTCCGGCCACAGCCTGCACCAGCGCGGCTACCGTCTGCAGCAAGGCGCCGCGCCGCTCAAGGAAAACCTGGCCGCCGCGATCCTGATCCGTTCCGGCTGGCCGCGCATTGCCGCTGAAGGCGGCGCGCTGGCTGACCCGATGTGCGGCGTGGGGACTTTCCTGGTCGAAGCGGCGATGATTGCCGCCGACATCGCGCCCAACCTCAAGCGCGAGCGCTGGGGTTTCTCCGCCTGGCTGGGCCACGTGCCGGCGATCTGGCGCAAGCTGCATGACGAAGCGCTGGAGCGTGCGCAAGCGGGTCTGGCCAAGCCGCCGCTGTGGATTCGGGGTTACGAAGCCGATCCGCGTCTGATCCAGCCGGGCCGCAACAACGTCGAGCGCGCCGGCCTGAGCGAGTGGATCAAGATCTACCAGGGCGAAGTGGCGACCTTCGAGCCGCGTCCCGATCAGAACCAGACCGGTCTGGTCATCTGCAACCCGCCGTACGGCGAGCGTCTCGGTGACGAAGCCAGCCTGTTGTATCTCTACCAGAACCTCGGCGAGCGCCTGCGTCAGGCCTGCCTGAACTGGGAAGCGGCGGTGTTCACCGGTGCGCCTGACCTGGGCAAGCGCATGGGCATTCGCAGCCACAAGCAGTACGCGTTCTGGAACGGCGCACTGCCGTGCAAGCTGTTGTTGATCAAAGTGCTGCCGGATCAGTTCGTCACCGGCGAGCGTCGCACCCCGGAGCAGCGTCAGGCCGAGCGTGAGCAAGCCGCCTACGATCAGGCGCCGGACGAGCCGCAGGAGCGCCAGTACAACAAGAATGGCAACCCGATCAAGCCGACGCCGGCCCCCGCGCCGGTCATCGAGCAACCGCGCCTGAGCGAAGGCGGGCAGATGTTCGCCAATCGCCTGCAGAAGAACGTCAAGGCGCTGAGCAAGTGGGTCAAGCGCGAAGGCATCGACTGCTACCGCGTCTACGATGCGGACATGCCCGAGTACGCCATGGCCATCGACCTGTACCACGACTGGGTCCATGTTCAGGAGTATGTGGCGCCGAAGTCCATTGATCCGGAAAAGGCTTCGATCCGTATGTTCGATGCGCTGGCGGCCATCCCTCAGGCGCTGGGCATCGACAAAAGCCGCGTGGTGGTCAAACGTCGCGAACGCCAGAGCGGCACCAAGCAGTACGAGCGCCAGAGCGCCCAGGGCAAATTCAACGAGGTCAACGAAGGCGGCGTGAAGCTGCTGGTCAACCTCACGGATTACCTGGACACCGGCCTGTTCCTCGATCACCGGCCGATGCGCATGCGGATCCAGCGCGAAGCGGCCGGCAAGCGGTTCCTCAACCTCTACTGCTACACCGCGACCGCCAGCGTGCACGCAGCCAAGGGCGGCGCGCGCAGCACCACCAGTGTCGATCTGTCGAAAACCTACCTGGACTGGGCGCGTCGCAACCTGTCGCTGAACGGCTTCTCGGACAAGAATCGTCTGGAGCAGGGCGACGTGATGGTGTGGCTGGAGGCCAGTCGCGAAGAGTACGACCTGATCTTCATCGACCCGCCGACCTTCTCCAACTCCAAGCGCATGGAAGGCGTGTTCGACGTCCAGCGCGATCAGGTTCAACTGATCGACCTGGCTATGGCGCGTCTGGCGCCGGGCGGCGTGCTGTATTTCTCCAATAACTTCCGCAAATTCCAGCTCGAAGAGACGCTGGTGGAGCGTTATGCGGTGGAGGAGATCACCCAGCACACCGTCGACCCGGACTTTGCACGCAACGGCAAAATCCACCGCGCGTGGAAGATCACCGCGCGCTGAGGGTGAATGGCAGGCTGAAGCGTCGGGATAACTGACGCATCAGCCTGGGTTTCCCGAAGCCGATGCGCCTGCGCGTCGCTCACACTGGCCACGCCGCTGATGATCAGCGCTGCACCGCCACGCACTTGATTTCCACCAGCAGTCCCGGCCTGGCCAGTTCGCTGACGCCGAGGCAGGTCCACGCGCAGGTGCCCCGGGGGAAGACCTTGTCCTTCACCTCCCTGAACACGGGCATGTGACGGTGCAGATCGACGTGGTAGGTCGTCAGGTCGACGACGTCTTCGAAGGTGCATCCTCCAGCGGCCAGCACGAGCCGCAGGTTTTCCCACGCGGCCAGGAATTGCTGCTCCGGGTCTTCGATGACTGTCAGCTCAGGGGTGCGACCGACCTGACCGGCGCAGTAAAGCGTTTTGCCGACCTTGACGGCAGGGGCATAGCCCGCGCGCTCGGCGAGTAGACGCATTTCGTCCGGGACGATGAGTTGACGGTCGGTCATGGGGTGGGCACTTTGAGTTTCGTTGGAGGCGCACGCTATCCCAGGTGGTTGATGTCCGTCCAGAGCGTGGGTGGCCTCTCGGTTTTCGAGAGGTGATGTGTGGCTGGCCCGAACGTCAGCGTTTTTCCGTTTTGCATTGAGAGCGCAGAAAGAACGTCGGCGCGAAGTGTTCGGGTGGCAAAACCTTCCGCGCCTCCTTGCCCGGTAGTCCAGGATAAATCACACTCCGAACGCCAGGTCATGATCATCGGGAAAGGATGAGTCCATTTTTTGAGGCAAGGGAATGCGTAAATCAAGAGTCATCATAATAGCCACCCTGTCAGGGCTGATAGGGGCTGTTTTGCCCATGATAACGATGGCTTACATTTCCTGGGAAAGGGCCCTGGCCAAAGAACGAACGCATTTGGAGACCTACTCCGAGCGGGCTCTCAAAAATATTAGTTTGTCATTGCAGCAAGGACTCAACGTTATATCGGACATGGAGAACTGGTCCGGAACTCCGTGCTCTCCCGAGCATATTTCGTTGATGCGAAAAGCGACCGTGAACACCCGTGCGGTGGAAGAAATTGATTATCTTGAGCAAGGGTCGCTTGCTTGTACCTCATGGGGAGTCACTTCGATACTGTCTGGATCGACGACGTCGACCTATACCGATGCGGGAGGCTATAAAATCAATGTTCGCCTCATCCCGCGTGACCACGGGATCCAGCCGATTACGATCATCCATCGTGGTGCCTACAACGTACTTATAAATGCAGAAAGGCTGAGCGACATCATTCTGGATGATCGAATGCAGCTCGGGGTTTTTTACCAAGGTCAGTTAGTGAATATCTCTCGGGGCGCGGATGAAAAGACGATTTCCCGACTTGCATCAAGTCAAGATCGAAATAATAAAGACTATCTCCATGCGGCTTCCACTCAGGACGACTGGTCCGCGCTTGTGATGGAGCCCATTACCAGCGTCGACACAAGCTTTTACAGCGAGCTGGCCTGGATGCTGCCGATTGGCATAGGTATCGGTTTCGTCGTCGTGCTATCCGTCATCCGAATCATGCGCATCAGACTCTCGCCGATGGCGGAGATGCAGATCGCAATCGCCCAGCGGGAGTTCACTGTTCACTATCAACCGATCATTGATCTTGAAACTGAACAATGTACAGGGGCCGAGGCATTGGTCCGATGGCTGAGGCCGGACGGAACGGTTGTGGCCCCTGATCAGTTCATTCCGCTGGCTGAAGAAACAGGGCTGATTTTGCCCATCACTGACCAAGTCATCCAGGGCGTCATCAGAGACATGGCGCAACTTCTGCGAGATAACCGTCATCTTCATGTCGCCATCAACATATGTGGAGATGATCTTAAATCCGGGCGTTTTCTTGACACGCTTGATCATGCATTGAAAGGCTCCATGATTGACAACAGTCAAATATGGATAGAGGCAACTGAGCGAGGCTTCATTGATGTTGAATCGGCCGTCGCGACACTTGAAAGAGCTCGGGCGCTGGGGTTCAAGATAGCCATCGATGACTTTGGTACGGGGTACTCCAGTTTGCAATATCTGGAGCGCCTTCCTGTCAATGTGCTCAAGATAGATAAATCTTTCGTGGACGCCATCGATAAATCTTCAGCGTCCAGCTCGGTGGTGACGCATATTATTGCAATGGCTAAAACACTGGGTCTGGACATTGTTGCCGAGGGGGTCGAGAGCCCCCATCAAGCAGATTACCTGCGAATGCATAAGGTAGATTACGCTCAAGGTTGGCTGTACTCGAAAGCATTGCCCTCCCAGGATTTTCTGAACTTCATCAATACCCAAAAAAACCGCTAGGCAATCCCCGCGATGTCACACAGGTCGAGGAGCTGGACATTGCCAGAAGCGGGGCACCTTGGCGGTGCCCGCTGCGCTGAGTTTCTGCTCAACAGGGATTAATGCACCGCCCACGAACGGGGTGCCGGAGTGTGGCTGAATTTGGAGATGCCTTTGACCCAGAATCGTCGATGAGGATTCTGGTCCGGCGGCAGCAAGGGCTGACTCGACCACTGGTGATGACGCTTGGCTTCATCGCGATACGCTTTCCACTCCATGGCCTCGGCGGTGTCCTGCGCGGCGCGTTCGTCATCGAACCAGCCCAAAACAGAAACTTCACCTTGATCGCGGCCATGCTCTACCAGCAGAAAAATGTTTGTGTACATACCTGTGCCTTTCACTGATCCGGTCCGACCCGACATTTCGGGCTCTACGAATAGCGTATCGACAGCGGCGGCGGAAAATTTAGCCCCGGGTTTCTCTGCCGGCTTTTGCGGTGTGACGGCCGGCGCCTTCCTGGCGAAAGCCGGTCCCACGGGACAGCGGCATCACTTTGGCAGCGGTGTGAGGATGTCAGCCTTGTCGTCCAGCAGAATGAACACCAGCAACTTCGCAGGCTGGGTGGCGCTGGCGTTTCGCGATTCGAAGTGCTTGGAGCCAGCCGGCTCGTACCACGTCTGGCCCGCCTTATAGGTGATCGCCTTGCCGTCGTTGACTCTCGAGATCACTTCGCCTTCCAGCACGTAAGCGATCGCGCTGCCGCTGTGGCTGTGGGCGATGGAGGCCTGGCCCGGCGTGTAATCGACGGTCAGGACCATAGCTTTTTTGCCCGGTGCATTGAGCATCGGGTGCTCTTCCAGCACGGTGACCTTTTCCTGCTCGGCATCGTGGGCCTGGATGCTCCCCACGGACAGCAAGCCGGCGAAGGCCAGCCAGCAGAGCGGGGCGGTGAGGAGATTGAGGGGTTTCATGAGCGGATCATCCGGCAGCGATTGATGACTACTACGCTAAGCCCGCCGATGCAACGCGGCTACGTCCAATTGCCCAGGAGATCACGGGACCAATGGCTGATCCCCAGAAACGAAAAAAGGGCCGAATCACATTCGGCCCTTCATCGTATTTAGCGTCGCCCTGGCGCAATCGCGCTCAAGGGCACACGATCATCACAACAGCGACTACTTGCTGCCGCTGGACCCGCTTGCGCCACCGCCAGTACCGCCGCCGCTGCCGCCCATGCCGTTACCGTTGGTCATGCCACCGCCATCAGCGTCGGTGCGGTTGGTGCCGTTGGTGCTGCCCATACCTTTGGTGCCTGGGGTCGACGTGCCTGGCGAGCTGCCGTCGCTGCTCTGACCGCTGGTGGAGGTGCTTGGCTTAGGACCGTTCTTGTCGATCGGATCGGTTGGGCCTGTGGAACCTGCAAATGCGGAGCCAGTAGCAACAGCCATCAGGCCAGCGAGTGTCAGGGCAGTCAATTTTGTCTTGATCATGATGTGAATCCCTTTGTTGTCATGGATACCTATTGGTCAGTCGGGGAATGCAAGAGGTGCATTCGTCCCGACGAACGGTCATCCACGATCACTCAGGTTTGGCTATTTCGCGCGCAGCTCGTATCCCACCGCCAACGTCTGCAGATCAAAGCGATCGGAAATGCTCGAGCAGTAGCTGGTCCGCGCCAGGAAGGCCCCGGGGCCGTTCAAATAGGACTCGATGTCCTGCGCGCCTTCACACAGCGCTATCGTTCGACCCTTGAGCAACCCGCTGGCCTGCGCCGAGCGCAGCGCACCGTTGGGCGTCCAGTCGGCGACGATCAGCGCGCCTTCCGGAGCCGATTGTTCGTAACTGTGCACGAAGGCTTCCGCCGAGCGATCCCGCAAGTACGGCGCCATGAAGTAATGGATATCGTCACGGAACGGCAGCGCTTCCTTGTGGGTCGGCAGCGCAACGGCGCCGCTGGCGTAAATCGCGTACACCGCCAGAATGGTCACCGGGCCGCTGAAGGGCAGCGCGTAAGCGACCACGGCGGCCTTGCGACGCGCCAGCCACGCCTGCACATGGATCACGCCGATGATGCTCAACAGGACCGCACCCGGCAGGAAAAACGTGAAACGATCGGTGACGTTGTACGACACCGCAAAGATGAAGTTCAGCACCGCCGCGCACCACAACAGTCGCAGGCGCCGGCTTCTGGGGAACAGCACCAGCGCCACCAGTTGCGGGCCAAGCAACGACAGCAGCAGCAGCGCCACTGAGTTCTTTTCGTGCCACATGTCGTCGAAGCGAAACAGCGAGCCCTGCCAGCTTTGCTCGGTGGGGTTGTCGGGGATGCCGATCAGGTAACGATGGCCGATATCGATCAGGCTCAGGCCGTTCTGCATCTCCTGCAGAACACCGGGAATCGCCACCGCAAAGCCCAGCACAAACCCCGGAATCGTCACCAGAACCCGCGCCCTGTGCTGCCACACCAGTTGCACATACAGCGGGAACAGCACGATGAACGTCAGTTGATGAATGGCCGCAGCCAGTCCGGTGAGGATGCCGATGACGAACAACGCGGTGAGCAGGCCCAGACGCGATTTATCGCGAAAATGCACCATGTACGCCAGGGTCACCAGCAGCGTGTGCAGCAGGTAAACCTCGGCCTTGGTCGAAACCCAGAACACGCAATGGCACAACACCGCAGCGGCAATCGCCAGCAAGGCCTGCTGCGACGTGGCGCCGACGCCCTTGGCCAGACGGAAGATCGCCCAGCCCAGCGGGATCAGCAGCATCGAGTTCATGAAACTCAGCACCAACGGGCCGAAATTCGCGAACAGCGCCGTGGTGACGAACAGGTACAGCGGGTGATCCAGCGGCCCGAGGGTTTCGCTGAAGTAGCGGCCCTGCGAGGCGTCGGCGATGAAGATGCCGTTGTCCATCCACTGAATCGGTCCGCTGGAGGCCAGAAAACTCCAGAGGACGGCGGCCACCGCCAGCAACAGGGGAATGCCAAACAACGCTCGATAACGTACTGCTGCCACCATGACTTGCACTCCTGTCCCTTAATCCCGTCGAAAAGCGTTATTGAATCGGTTGAGCCCGAGGCGCCGATGCCTCGCTTTTGAGCTTGATCAGCATCACCGCGCCGATGGCCACGGCGAACCACAGCGTCGCCAGCCGAATCAGTACGGTGGCGGCCACGGCGTCGGCGCTGTTCATGCCTTTCCACACCAGCAGCCCGACCATCACCGCCTCCGCGCCCCCCAGCCCGCCGGGCATAAAGCTCACGGCGCCGGCCAGCATTGCCAGGGCGTAGACGAACACCGCGAAGGTCAGCGAGATGTCGGCGCCCATCCATTTCAGAATCCAGTCGAACGCCAGGGCCTCGGCGCTCCAGGCGGCGACGCTGAGGGCGGTCAGGCCGAGCATCAGGCGCAGGCGATGGCATTGCTGCGCATGCACCAGCACCTGCAGCAGATGGCGCAGCAGCCCGAGCACCTTGCCGCCACCGGCCGGCACTGTTTCGGTGATCCGCTCAAGCAGGCGACGTTGCGACAGCACCACCAGCCCGACCGCCACCAGCGCCACGCCGACCACGATCATCGGCCACGCCTGGGGGTACAGCGACAGGCCGAACAGGGTCAGCAACACCACCGCAAACAGGTCCGACAGCCGTTCGCTGAAAAACGCCGCGAAGCTCTGCGGGTAGGGCACGCCCCAGCGTTTCAGCAGCACGCCGCGCAAGGCTTCACCGGCCTTACCCGGCGTGGTGGTCAGGGCAAAGCCGGCCAGATAAATGTTCAGGCTCGGCCGCCACGGCATCGGATGGCCGAGCACCTTCAGGTAGGTCTGCCAGCGGACAAAGCGCAGCCCGTAATTCACAGACGACATGAGCAGCGCGATGCCGATGCCGACCAATCCGACCTCACTCACCGCGGCGCCCACCGCCTGCCAGCCGCCCCACAGCGAAAAGCCCAGATACCCCAGCGCCGAACCGACCACCGACAGCACCACCGCCCGGTAGCGCCAGCCGGACAGGTGCGAAGGCTCTGTCACGGCTTCGCTCATAGATTCAGCCTCTTGAACACCGGCTGCGGAATCGAACGAATGACCAGCATGATCAGCGCCCAGAAACCCGGTGCGTACAGCGTCGGCACTTTGTTGGCGATGCCCTTGACGATGCGCTGGGCAACCTGCGCCGGTTGCGCCAGCAAGGCTGCCGGCAACGACAGGCCCTGGGTCATCGGCGTGTCGACGAAGCCCGGCTTGATGGTGGTGACGTGCACGCCGACCTTGAACAGCCGCGCCTGCAAGCCTTCGCAGTAGGTCGACACCGCCGCCTTGGCGCTGCCGTAGAGGTAATTGGAAGGGCGGCCTCGGTCAGCCGCCACCGAAGAAATGATCGCCAGGCTGCCGCAGCGCTGGGTCTCGAACTGCATCGCCAGCACGGTCAGCAGGGCGATCACCGAGGTGCAGTTATTGGCAAATTCCTTCAGGGCCATGTGCACGTCGCGCTCGCAGGCCTTCTGGTCCGGCAACGTGCCGTGGGCGATCAGGGCGATGTCGATCTGACCCAGGGCGGTCAGGCAGCGCCCCATCATCAGCGGGTGCGCCTCGATGTCGTTGGCGTCCATCTCGTGCAGCGTGACGTTGCTCGCCCCGCGCGCCTTGAGGTCAGCGTCGGTCTGCTGCAGCTTCTCGACGTTGCGCGCCACGAGGAAAAAATCGCTGCCCTCCGTGGCCCACAGCCGCGCGCAGGCACTGGCGATGGCGGAGGTGGCGCCGATGATCAGGACTTTCTTCACGGCAGTTTTCATAGGATCACACGGCTCCAGAAACGGGACATCAAAGAGGGATCGCGCAGCGCTTCCAGCTGCTCCCAGGCGGGGTAGGCACGACGGAAATCGGCGCCACTCATGTGGGCGTCCTTGGCCGGGTACAACCGCCCGCCGGCAGCGCGAACAATGTCGTCCAGACGTGGGAACAGAACGTTTTCCAGCGCCTCGCTCTGGGCAAAATCCAGCGCCAGCGAAGTGCCCTCCAGCGGGAACGACAGCAGACCCGGCGAGGCAATGTCGCCACAGCGCTTGAGCACGGCGAGGAACGAGCCCTGGCCGGCGTCGGCGATGGTGCGCAGCAGTTCGCCCATGGCCGCTTCGGCGTTCGCCGCAGGCACCACACACTGGTATTGCTGAAACCCCCGGCGGCCATAAATACGGTTCCAGTGCAGGATCCCGTCGAGGGGGTAGAAGAAGGGTTCGTAAGCGCTGCGGCCCTGCTTGCGCTGGCAGGGGTGCAGGCGCCAGTAGAGGCTGTTGAAGGCGCTGAGGGAGACTTTGTTGATCAGCGACACCGGCGGCGTCAGCGGCACGCTGAGCTTCTTGCGCTGACCGACGTCGAGGGAGCCGTACTGCGCGTGATCACCAACGATGAACACCCCGCGTCCGGTCTCGGCGCCCTTGGCCAGGCAGTCCACCCAGGCAACGCTGTACTCATGACGCGCGTCGAGCTCGGTCGACAGCGCAAAAAACTCGGCCAGATTGGCGAAGCGCACGGTGGTGGTGTCGATCTGGCTGGCGCGGATCGGCATCAGCTGAATCTGCGCCCAGTGAATGACCCCGGTCAGGCCGAGGCCGCCGATGCTGGCGGCGAACAGGTCGGGGTGGGCATCAGGCGAGCACGTCACTTCCGGCTCGCCATGGCGCAACAGGCCGAAGCCCAGCACATGACGGCCAAAGGTGCCGCGCACGTGATGGTTCTTGCCGTGAACGTCATTGGCGATGGCGCCGCCCAGCGTGGCGAACTGAGTCCCGGGCGTCACCGGCAAAAACCAGCCTTGGGGGATGGCCACGGCCAGCACTTCCGCCAGGGTGATGCCGGCTTCGGCCTTGATCACGCCGGTGGTCCAGTCGGCCTCGATCAGCCGGTCGAGCGAGCGCATGTGCAGCACTTCGTCGCTGGTGGCCAGGCAACTGTCGCCGTAGCTGCGGCCGTTGCCGTAGGGCAGGCTGCTGCGGTGGGCGCCGATCACGCGGTCCATCTGCGCCGGCAGTTCGTCCAGCCACACGCAGCCGTGACCGCGTTGCGGTCGACGGGGGAAACGTCCCCAGGAATACAACGGTGCGCTCATGCGGCGATCCAGAACATCATCAGAAATGCGGCGCCGATCAGTTGGCTGGTGCGGTCACGGATGGCGAACACCACTGGGTCTTCGTTCATCTGCCCGCGATGGGTCAGCATCCACACCCGCGTCACCCAAAACAGCAGCAGCGGGCAGGCCAGCCAGATGATGTGCGGCGTGACGTACAGCTCGGTGGTTTTCGCGTCCTGGATGTACAGCGCCAGCACCATCACCGCGAGATAACCCGACGACGCCCCCAGCGAGGCGATCATGTCCAGGTCGCCGGGGTGGTAACCGCGGCCGCGGGCGAGGGTGTTCACCTCCCGGGCGCGGGCATCGCGCAGCTCGGCGTAGCGCTTGACCATCGCCAGGCTGAGGAAGATGAACATCGAAAACGCGAGGATCCAGAACGTCAGGGTCAGGCTGAACGCCGCGACGCCGGCAATGATCCGCGCGGTGTAGAGCATCGCCAGGGCAATCACGTCCCAGGCCATCAGGCGTTTGAGCCTCAGCGAATACGTCAGCGTCAGGCCGTAGTAGGCAGCCATCACTGCCGAGAATTGCCAGGGCAGGAGCAACAGCGCGGCGCCAAAGGCCAGCGCCAGCAGCGTCGGCACCATCACCAGCCCGGTCTTGATCGACAGACGCCCACTGGCGAACGGCCGGTTGCATTTGCTCTTGTGGTGGCGGTCGTCGCACAGGTCCAGCAGGTCGTTCAGGATGTAGACGCTGGAAGCGCACAGGCCGAAGCAGAGGAAGGCGATGACCCCGTCGCGCATCAGCTCGAATTGCGCCAGGCGATGGGACGCCAGCAGCGGCACGAAGATCAGCGCGTTTTTCAGCCACTGGTGCAGGCGCAGGGCCCTGCGCCAGTCCCGCAGGCTTGGCGTGTTGCTATGAATGGTCGGTTCGACGCGCACTTGCGCGTTTACTTTTGCTTCCACCCCGCGATCGGGGTTGACCACATAGGCGTGGCGGGACACATCCCATATGGGCAAATCATCTTTCGAGTTGCCGACGTAATCGAAACCGCCCTCGCCGAAGTGCGCAACTAACAGGTCGCGCTTGTTGTTGCCGGACAAGTTGCGGTTGGTATTGGAGGCCAGCACCAGATCAAATAACTGCAGATGTTCGGCGATGCGCTCGGCCAGGCTTACATGACTCGCCGTCGCCAGCACCACCATCCGGCCGGTGTCGCGTTCGCGCTGGATCATCTCGAGGATCTGCGGATCGTACGGGAGCACTGATACGTCTATTTCGGAGTTGAGGGCCAGGCCTTCCTTGAGCGCGGCCTTGCTTTTGAACAGCCACCCCAGCATTTTCAGGGCTTTCAGCGGCTGGCCTCGAACAAACGCCATGGCCGTTTCCATGAGCAGATCCGAGCGCAATAACGTGCCGTCTAGATCAACTACCAACGGTGGGGAAGTTTCGAGAACTCGTCCCTGAATTCTGGCCATAGTGAGTGCTCCTGTAGGGTCACAGAACTATAAACAAAATAGGATTTTCACAACTTCATTTAAATTAAAGGGGCTCGCCCGGCACGTCGGCGAAGTGGCGTCAGAATAAAATGGCGTGTTTTTTAGGTAAGTCTGCGGGATTGTTTCTCGTTAATAAGCCGAGCGCTGCCGGGGAATTGGCGACTAACTAATGACTTCTCGAGAGTGACGGTTTAGTGCCGTATTCAATTCGTCGATTCACGTCTGTCTGGATTAAGCGTGCTCCCAGGGGCAGCGCCAGAGGCTGACCTCGGGATGGCGCTGTCGTTTCGACTCACATCGCAGTCATAATGACTCGGCCCTTGCACCCCTTTCCCATGCCATGACCGGGAGCTTCCATGACCCATCCTTTGCTGCTGGCGCTGATTCCGCTGGTTGCCGACCTGTCCCGGGACCTGCCGGACGATGAGCGCTACCGCCGGTTGCTGCGGTCGCTGCGCCAGCTTTTTCCGTGTGACGCCGTGGCGTTGCTCAAGCGGGAGGATGAGGTGCTGGTGCCCTTGTCCGTCGAGGGCTTGAGCCCGGACACGTTGGGGCGACGATTCCGGCTGGGGGAGCACCCGCGGCTGGACATCATTCTGCAAAACCGCGAACCCACGCGTTTTTCCACCGACTGCGACCTGCCGGACCCTTATGACGGGCTGGTCGAAGGCGTGCATGGCGATCTGGAGGTGCACGATTGCCTCGGCTGCCCGCTGTATGTGCAGAACACGCTGTGGGGGGTGATTACGCTGGATTCTGTTGATCCGGCGCGCTTTGGCCGGGTTGATCTGGGCGATCTCCAGGCGTTCGCCAGCCTGGCGGCGGCCACCGTGATGGCCAGCGAGCGGATCAGCCAACTGGCGCGCGGCTTTGAGGATCAACGCCACTTGGTCGAGGTGTACAAACGTGCCGCAGGCGGACGCGGGCCCCGGGAGCTGATCGGCCAAAGCCCGGTGCACAAGCGTTTGCAGCAGGAAATCCAGTTGGTGGGCAACAGCCCGCTGACGGTCTTGATTACCGGCGAAACCGGTGTGGGCAAAGAGCTGGTCGCCGAGGCCATTCACCTGCAGTCACCCCGGGCACGAAAGCCGCTGATCAGCCTCAACTGCGCCGCGCTGCCGGAGCTGTTGGTGGAAAGCGAGTTGTTCGGCCACGTCAAAGGGGCGTTTTCCGGCGCGGTCAGTGGGCGCAGCGGCAAATTCGAGCTGGCCCACGGCGGTTCGTTGTTCCTCGATGAGGTGGGTGAGCTGCCGCTGCCGGTGCAGTCGAAGTTGCTGCGGGTGTTGCAGAGCGGCCAGTTGCAGCGGGTCGGGTCTGATCAGGAGCATCGCGTGGACGTGCGCATCATCGCCGCGACCAACCGTGATCTGGCGGAAGAGGTACGCGCCGGTCGCTTCCGCGCGGATCTCTATCACCGCCTGAGCGTTTACCCGTTGGTGGTGCCGCCGTTGCGCGAACGGGGTCGCGATGTGTTGCTGCTGGCGGGGTATTTTCTGGAGGAGAACCGGGCGCGGATGGGGCTGCGCAGTTTGCGCATGAGCCCGGCGGCACAGGCGGTGCTGTTGGCGTACCCATGGCCGGGGAACGTGCGGGAGCTGGAGCATCTGATCAGCCGCGCGGTGCTCAAGGCGCTGTCGGGGCACGGCGAGCGGCCGCAGATTCTGACGATCGAAGCGGAGGTGTTGGGGCTTGATGAGTTGCGGGTGGCGGCACCTGCTTTGGCGCAGGTGCACGGCGCCATGCCGGTGATTCAGCCGGGGGAGGGGTTGAAGGAGGCGGTGGACGGGTTTCAGAAGCGGTTGATCAGCGAGGCGCTGGAGCGGCATCAGGGGAAATGGGCGGACGTGGCGCGGGAGCTGGGTGTTGATCGGGCTAACCTCAGTCGCCTGGCCCGGCGACTGGGGATTCGGTAGGTTTTTTCGGATCAAGATCCTTAGGATCAAGAGCGTCTGCCTGGGGGCAGACTGTTTCGCCTTCGGCGAGTTACTTGGAAAAGCACCCCAAGTAACCAAGGGTGCTTGCTCCCGGTTTGGCCCTTCGTTCCTCAGGGTTCCTTCACTCCGGTCTCGCTCCGTGGGCCCGCCGCCATCCGCCATCCATGGCGGGGGGCGGCTCTCGCGGCATCCATGCCGCTCGGCCCACTGCGCGAAACCTGCGTTCAGCCTGCACCCAAGTCGCGTTTTGTGTCGTTTGAGCCTTTTGCGTATGAAGATCAAGATCAAAAGCAGATCAAAGGCTTCCCGGCTAAAGCCAGTCCTACAGGAAACCGCGTGCATTCAGTGGGACCGGCTTTAGCCGGGAAGAGGCCAGCCCAGCCGCCAACAATCTTGCTGACTGTACCGCCTACCTGTGGGAGCGAGCTTGCTCGCGAATGCTTTATCTCAAACACCAGATATCCGATGGATGTACCGGACCCTTCGTGAGCAAGCTCACTCCCACAAGTCCTTAGCCCTTGATCTGCTTTTGATCTTCAAACACAAAACTCCCAGACGACGCCAATCGCGACTTGGGTGCAGGCTGAACGCAGGTCTCGTGGAGTGGGCCGAGCCGCATGGATGCGGCGAGAGCTGCCCCCCGCCATGGATGGCGGATGGCAGCGGGCCCACGGAGCGAGACCGGAGTGAAGGAACCCTGAGGAACGAAGGGCCAAACCGAGAGCAAGCACCCTTGGTTACTTGGGGTGCTTTTCCAAGTAACTCGCCGAAGGCGAAACAGTCTGCCCCCAGGCAGACGCTCTTGATCTTCTCTCAGCCGCACCGCGAACCCTATCGATGAGCAATATCTTCGAGCGCCAGATTCCGGGTCTTCGGCCCAAACCCGCCAATCGTGATGATCACAATCAACATACTCATCACAATGAACGTCAACACCCCTGGCGTGCCAAAGTGATCCAGGAACAATCCGATCAACAAACTGCTGAACACCGTCGACAGACGACTGAACGAATAACAGAACCCCACCGCGCGGGCGCGGATGTTGGTCGGGAACAACTCACTCTGGTACGAGTGATAACTGAAACTCAGCCACGCATTGCAGAACGTGATCATCACCCCGCAAAAAATCAGCCCCGCCGCCGTCTTCTGTTGCGCGAACAGCGTGCCGAAGATCATCGAGCCCAACGCCGAGCCGACAATCTGCCATTTGTTCTCGAACCGGTTGGCGAATTTCACGAACAACAGTGGCCCGAGCGGATAGGCGAGGGTGATCACGAAGGCATACGCCAGACTGTGGGTCACGCTCACGCCCTGACCCGAAAGCAACGCAGGCAGCCAGTTGCCGAAACCGAAAAAGCCGATCGCCTGGAACACATGAAACACAATCAGCATCAGCGCGCGACGGCGATAGGGCGGTTGCCAGATGTCGGCGAAACGGCCTTTGCCTTCGACCGCCACATTATGGGTTTCCGGTTCGTCCAGGGCCTGACCGTGGTCCTTGATGCAGCGGGCTTCGAGGTCGTCCATGATCTTTTCCGCCTCGCTGAAGCGGCCGTGTTGCGCCAGCCAGCGTGGTGATTCCGGCAGGCGCGAGCGCAGCCACCAGATGAACAGCGCGAACACGGCGCTGGCCAACACCACCCAGCGCCAGCCGGCGATGCCGAACGGGTCCTGTGGCACCAGCCACCAGGACATCAATGCCACTGAAGGCACCGACAGGAACTGCACGAAAAACGCGAAGGCGAACGCCGCGCTGCGCATCCGCTTGGGCACCAGTTCCGAGAGGTACGCGTCGATGGTCACCAGTTCGATGCCCAGGCCGATGCCCACCAGAAAGCGCATGCAGATGATGCCCAGTGCGGAGGTCTGTATGCCCATCAGCACCGTGGCGACGGTGTACCAGATCAACGCGAAGGTGAAGATCGCGCGGCGGCCGTATCGGTCGGCGATCGGGCTCAGCAGGCTGGCACCGAGGAACAGCCCCAGAAAGGTCGCCGACGCGAACGCTGCCTGATCGGAAAAGCCGAACACGCCCTGCGCCCCGGTGGCGAACAGCCCGTCGCGGATCAGGCCGGGGCTGATGTAGGCGGTCTGGAACAGATCGTAAAGTTCGAAGAAGCCGCCAATGGACAGCAGCGCCACCAGTTTCCAGATCGTGGCGACGGCGGGCAGGCGGTCGATGCGGGCGGAAATCCGCGCCGCGCGTATCGGGTCGAGTCCGTCCTGGGTCGGGCGGGCGTTATCGGGGCTGTCAGAAGCGGCATGCATTATTGTTTTTTCCGGATCGGTGAGACGCAGCATGTTAGTGCCCCAGAGATTCAAGACAAAACATTTCTGCGCGTTTAAGCTCCGGGGCTGACCGCCACCACGTTTCGGATTCCCGTGAAGTACAAACTCCCGACTACTGCCACCGCGCCATTTTGCCCGTCGGCAACCACCGACAGCGTCGCCATTCCCGCCAATGCGTCTTTCCTGCGCAAGCTGATGCTGTTCGTCGGCCCCGGCCTGTTGATCTCCATCGGCTACATGGACCCCGGCAACTGGGCCACCGCCATCGAAGCCGGCTCGCGCTTCGGTTATTCGCTGCTGTTTGTGGTGGTGCTGGCAAGTCTGTCGGGCATGGTGCTGCAAAATCTGTGTTCACGCCTGGGCATCGCCACCGGCCGCGATCTGGCGCAGCTGTCCTCCGAGCACTACAGCCGCCGGGTCGGCATGGGCCAGTGGATTCTCGCCGAACTGTCGATCCTGGCGACCGATCTGGCGGAAGTGCTGGGTGCCGCGCTGGCGTTTCACTTGCTGCTGGGGGTGTCGATTACCACGGGGGTGGCGCTGACGGCATTCGACACGGTCATCGTGCTGGCTTTGCAGGGCGCCAATTTCCGCCGTCTGGAAGCCATTGTGCTGGGGCTGATCGCGACCATCGCGACGTGCTTTTTCATCGAGCTGGTGCTGATCAAACCGTTCTGGCCGGACGTCGTGGCGGGGCTCAAGCCGTCGTGGGAGATGCTGAGCAATCAAGAGCCGCTGTACATCGCCATCGGGATTCTCGGTGCGACGGTGATGCCCCATAACCTGTACCTGCATTCATCGGTGGTGCAGACCCGGGTCAATGGCACCTCGACCGAAAGTAAGGCCAGCGCCATTCGTTACGCCCGGGTCGACACCATTGCCTCCTTGAGCCTGGCGCTGATAATCAATGCGGCCATCCTCATCCTGGCGGCTGCCGCGTTCCACGGCACTGGCCACACCGATATCGTGGAAATTCAGGACGCCTACCACCTGCTCGATCCGCTGGTGGGCGGCGCCGTGGCCAGCGTGTTATTCGGTGTCGCGCTGCTGGCGGCGGGGCAGAGCTCGACGTTCACCGGGACCATCGCCGGCCAAGTGGTGCTGGAGGGGTTTCTGAAAGCCAAGATCCCGTGCTGGCAACGCCGCCTGGCGACGCGCGGGCTGGCGCTGATTCCGGCGTTCGTCGGGGTGATCTGGTTTGGCGATGGTGCGGTGGGCAAGATGCTGGTGCTGAGCCAGGTCGTCCTCAGCCTGCAGTTACCGTTCGCACTGTGGCCGCTGATCCGCTTCACCAGCGACCCGCAATTGATGGGCCCGTTCGCCAACAGCCGCCTGACCAAAACCCTGGCCTGGGGACTGTTCGGACTGATCTCGGGCGCGAACCTGACCCTGATGTTTTTCTGGGTGACCTGACCGCTGGAGGTCTGGGCATCGGCTCAGGCCTCAGCTCAACAAGATTCCCCGCGCCATACCCGTGGCGGCGATGACGATGATGACCATCAGCAGCGCCTCCATATGGCTGATTCGCGCGAACCGCCGGGACAGGGACGTATCAATCGTCTGGTTCTTCTTGAACGCGATGCGCCATTTGATCAGCGCGAACATCGGCACCACTTCCAGCGCCAGCATGGCCACGAACGCCGCCATTTTCAGGTGAAACAGTGGCTGATGCAGGTAGTAGTACGAGCCTTTTTCCAGCCCGCCGAACGCCCGAAACGCCCCGGTGATCAGCAGAACCCCTGCTGAGACGCCCCAGATATTGTCGACCACGAAGACATCCCTGAACGATCGCGGATCATCCGTGCGCAACCGCCGCAACGCCCGTCCCCTCGCCAGCACCGCCGCTATGGCAAAACCGAACGCCAGCAGGTGCAACGCAGCCAGTACCCATTTGATGAGCATGTTTCAACTCCCCCGAGCGATGTGCAAAGCAAGCGTCAACGGTTCAAGCTTAGCGGGTCGTTGGCGTTACGCCCTGATCGATCAAGTGGGAAAAGAAAAATAATCCGTCGGGGCGTCGCTCATCATTTCTGCGGGTGCTTGCCCTCGCGGTGCGGATGAACAAAATCAAAGTAGAACGCCGACACGCCAAACAGCGCAATCACCGAAAGAATTATCAAACCGATTACCGAGTTATCCATCACGCTCATCCAGTAAGTCGCCCAAAGGCCGAGCGACTATTCATTCCTTTTGCCGGTGCAACTGCAATCAATACGACGGGATCTTTACGCAAACGGCGCCTTGCCTGACGCCGTTTATATAGGCGCCTGCCCCTGGGGATAAAGAACCACCGCCGCGCGAAGTTTGTCGGCGCCAAAGCAACTCATGCCGGCGAACTCTTTGTGGCTGACCGGCATGTATTGGCAGTCCATGGCCTGACGCTGTTGGCTGTGATCGATATCGGGGTCGTGCAAATACACGAAGTCATCATCGCAACCGGTGACCAGCACCCAGTGGGGTGCCTTGGAACGGGTCAACCGATAGCTGCTGATCAGCACCAGCGCCAGGCCGTTGTCCTTTTGCAGCTGCCAGAGATTGAGCGGCGCACTGCCCAGTTGACGGACCGTGCTTTCAGCCAGCTCGCGGCTGAATTCCTCATGCACCAGGCGCATGACTTCTCGCTTTTCTTCGCTGCGCACTCCAGCCAGAAACAAAGGCCCGCGCACCGACACCTGCAGGCCGACCTCGAACCCCCGGCGCAGCGCGGCAAGCGCCAAACCTTGCGGGCTGCAACCGCCGTGGCCTGAAGTCATGAACACCGTGGTCGCTTCGCGCCAGATCTGCAGCTCCTCGTGACGCTGCATAGCGCGTGGCGGTTGCAGGGCTTTCATCGCCATCAACAGGCACGCCGGGCCGCAGCTGAAGTCCAGGGTTTGCGGGTAGTAGGGCACGTGACGGGCAACGCCGGTGGCGTGTTCGCGGATGCGTTTTTCGTAGCGCAGCGCCGGGGCGTGGTCTTCGTAGTAGTCGTCAATGCGGTCGAACAGGCGATAGCCGTTGCGCTCGTACAAGCGAATCGCCGGGGCATTGTCCGGGCGGACTTCGAGCCGCAAATAGGCACACTCACGCTCAAGGGCATGTTGTTCGGCCTGGGCCAGCAGTTGCTGTCCGAGGCCCTGGCCCCGGGCATCGTCGCTGATCGCCAGGGAGTAAAGCCGGCCCAGGGACGTGCCGCGATGGAACAGCACCAGCGCGTAACCGGCCAGGCGTTGATCGGCCTGATCGCATAGCGCGACGATCAATCGCGCATTGGCCCGCGTGACCATCCAGTGAAAGCTGCGCGCATTCAGGCGATCGGATTCGAAGCACTGGTTTTCCAGCACCAACAGTTCATCCACATCGGCAGGCTGGGCGAGGCGATATATAAAGTTCATGTCCGACACCGTAAAGAGTGAGTAACGAAACGGGACATTTCTACAAAGCCATGTTTTATAGAAAGGACTGTTTCCCGAAGGATCAACTCATGAATGCGGTGCCGGTGAAGACCGACGAAGTATCAGCACAACCTCAGCGTTCGGCAACTTTTAATGTCAATCCGCTGAAACCTGTTTCAACCCGAAGCCAACTGTTGATTGTCGTGGAGCGGCTTGAAGACTGGTCGTCTTACTTGCCCAGCGAACACTTGATCAGCGCCCAGGACTACCTGGAAAATCCGCCCCAGAACACTGCCGGTCAGCGGGTGCAGGTGATCAACCTGTGCCGCAGTTACCGTTACCTGGGTCACGGTTATTACTGCTCGCTGCTGGCCGAAGCCCGGGGTCACCACGTGATTCCGTCGGTGAAAACCATCAGCGAGCTGACCCGCAAATCCCTTTACGGCCTGGCCCTGGATGACCTCGACAAGCGCCTCGAACACGCACTGCGTGACCATCCGTATGACGAAACCGAAGGCTTCACCCTGAGCCTGTATTTCGGTCAGACCGATCTCGCTCCGTTGCAGGACCTTGCCCGTCAACTGTTCGAGGCGTTTCCGGCGCCGATCCTGCTGGTGGAGTTTCGCAAGCGCGACAACTGGCACATCGTCGGCATCAAAACCGGCGCCTTGACCCGCCTGCGTGATCACCAGCAGGACCAGTTCGCTCAGTCTCTCGACAGTTTCAGCCGCAAGATCTGGCGCCAGCCCCGTTCCCCCCGCACCTATCGCTACGACCTGGCGATCCTGCATGACCCGCAGGAGGCGTTGCCGCCGTCCAACCGCAAGGCGCTGGATAATTTCATCCGCGTCGGCCAGCAACTGGGCGTGGACGTCGAGCTGATCGAGAAGAAGGATTACTCGCGGCTAGCCGAATACGACGCGCTGCTGATCCGCGAGACCACCAGCGTCGACAACCACACCTACCGCTTCGCCAAGAAGGCCGAGAGCGAAGGGTTGGTGGTGATGGATGACCCGGCGTCGATCCTGCGCTGCACCAACAAGGTCTACCTGACCGACCTGCTCAAAAGCCACAAGCTGGGCATGCCGGCCACGGAAATCCTTTACAAGGAGCGACCGGATGACTTGGAGCACGTCGCGGCAAGGCTTGGCTTTCCGCTGGTGCTGAAAATCCCCGATGGCTGTTTTTCCAAGGGCGTGATCAAAGTGCAGGACGCGCAGCAATTGCAGGAAGCGGCGCGGGAACTGTTTGAGCATTCGGTGCTGTTGCTGGCCCAGGAATACCTCTACACCGAATACGACTGGCGCATCGGCGTGCTCAATCGCAAACCGGTGTTCGCCTGCCAGTACTTCATGTCCAAGGGGCATTGGCAGATTTACAACCACAAGGCCATCGATGCGGAAATCAACGGCGAGTGCCGCACGCTCGCGGTTCACGACGCGCCAAAGGCCGTGGTGGATCTGGCGGTGAAGACTGCCAACCTGATCGGCGACGGGCTGTATGGCGTCGACTTGAAGCAGTCCGGCGATCGCGTGGTGGTCATCGAAGTCAACGACAACCCCAACCTCGACGCCGGCATCGAAGACGCCTGGCTGCAGGACGATCTGTACGCGCTCGTGCTGGAAGAGTTCATTCGCCGCCTCGACATCAAACGTCGCGGTCTGGCGGGTTAGGCCGGTGATCAAGGGCCACCGCCTGGAGGCGGGCAGGTTACGGGAATGCGCCGAAGCCGAAGCCAGCGTGCTCTGGTTCAGCGACCCGGACGCCGCCGAAAAGACGCTGCTGCTGGAGCGCTTCAACCTCGACGACCACGCTCTGGCCTCGGCGCTCGACCCCGACGAGGTGTCGCGCATCGAGTTTCATCCGGACGCGCTGTTCATGATCTGGAAGCGCCCGGAAAACTACTCGGGCAAGGACACGTTTTCCTTCGACGTGTCGTCGTTCGGGGTGCTGCTCAGCCCCCATCACATGGTGCTGATCTGTGCCGACAGCAAGCAGATCAGCGACCTGGGGCAGCACCGGCCGATGCACACGCTGCTGGACGTGTTGCTGGAGGTGCTGTTCCATAACATCCATCATTATCTCGGTCACCTCAAGGTGATAAAGATGATCGCCCGGGAATTGCAGCAGCAGTTCAATGCGTCGATGGACAGCCGCCATCTGGTGCAGATGTTCAACCTCAGCGAAAGCCTGGTCTATTACATCAACGCCATCGACAGCAACGGCTCGGTGCTGACGCGCCTGCGCAATCACGCCCACAAGCATCAGTTTTCCGGCGACAGCCTGGCCCTGATCGAAGACATGATTATCGAGAACGAGCAGTGCCACAAACAGGCGAACATCTACTCCACGGTGTTCGCGAGTTTGATGGATGCGCGGGGCAATCTGGTCAACAACAACACCAATAACCTGCTGCGCAAGCTGACGTTGATCAACGTGGTGTTCTTGCCATTGAATCTGGTGGCGGGGATTGGCGGGATGTCGGAATACAGCATGATGACCACGCCCATTGCGTGGTGGATCAGCTACCCGGCGTTGCTGGTCGGCATGGCCGGGCTGGGCGTGGGGATGGTGGTGATACTCAAGCGCATGGCGCGGGCGAGTCAGTGATCAGCGGGAACCCGGCGGGTTCCCACTGAACGTTGCGCGACGTCTTATTCCGACGCCTGCAAACCCTTCTGCCTCATCACCTGATTCTTTTCTTTCTTGTACTGCAGCGCGACTTCCGGCGCCGGGCCGCTCTTGCCGGTTTCCATCCACAAGCGCATGCGGCTGGCATCGGCGAAGTGGGTGTATTTGCCGAAGGCGTCGAGAATGACCACGGACACCGGACGATTGGCCATGCTGGTCAACAGCACCAGACAGTGACCCGCCTGGTTGGTGAAGCCGGTCTTGGTCAGCTTGATGTCCCAGTTGGATTTACGCACCAGATGGTCGGTGTTGCTGAAGCCGAGGATGTAATTCGGCTTGCGGAAGGTCACGGTTTTCTCCGGCGTGGTGCTCAGCTCGCGCAGCATCGGGTAGTTGCGTGCGGCCAGGGCCAGCTTGGTCAGGTCCCGCGCGGTGGAAACGTTGTACACCGACAGGCCGGTGGGCTCCATGTACACGGTGTGGTTCATGCCCAGTGACTTGGCCTTGGCGTTCATCGCTCGGATAAACGCCGGATAGCCGCCCGGGTAGCTGTGGGCCAGACTCGCCGCTGCGCGGTTTTCCGACGACATCAGGGTGATCAGCATCATGTCGTGGCGGTTCAGCTCACTGCCGAGCTTGACCCGGGAGAACACGCCTTTCATTTCGGCGGTCTGGGAGATGTCGACCTTGATCATCTCGTCCATGGGCAGCTTGGCGTCGAGGGTGACCATCGCGGTCATCAGCTTGGTCACCGAGGCGATCGGCACGACGATGTCGGGGTTACTCGCATACAACACCTGACCCGTTTGCAGGTCGGTGATCATGGCGCTGCCGGAGGCCAGATGAAGATTGGCCGGGTCGCGATTGAACGCCGCCGGCTCTTTCGCCAGTGCGGTGGTGGAAAATGCGGCAGTGGAAAGTGCGCAGCCTGTAAGTGCAAATAATAGGCCGATGACGGTTGGGCGAATTTTCAAGAGCAAAGCTCACTAAAGGATGGAAATAGCGTGGAACGTCGGACTTTCTTCAAGCACGACAACAAGTTCGGCGCATTTTAGGAGCAAGTTTCTGAAGTTGTCGATGGGGCGGTGCGGGGTTTCGCTAATAAAGCACCGTTGTATAGGTCAGGTTCAGGTGGCGGATCCAAAAAGCCTGTATTTAAACGGGTCGAATTGCCGATTATGGCCTGGCTGTTAAACGGCGCTGCGCCTCAACATCGGATCGTCACGCAAAAAAAAGCCCGCGTCATTAAAGAGGCGGGCTAAAGGGGTGTGCGGAGCAACGCACGATTCACAGGGAAGAGCGAATAAGGGGTTAGCTGTTGAGTGAGCGGCATTCAAGTTGCTGCGACAGGGCCTGCGCCGCTGGCAGTGAAGGCAAAGGACCACTGACGGGTTCGCCGTTCTGCATCAGGTACCAGCACGCCAACAGACCGCGCTTACGAAGCTGAGGGGGAACTGCGCTGCCGACAACCGACATGATTTGAACCTTGGTCATAAGTGCCTCCAACAATCTATGGCGCTACTTTAAGGCCCGACCGGTTGATGCAGAAATCACCGCTCTCGATAGTCGTCATTGATGAGCGGGTAGGGACAGTGATGGGGACACGTGCGCAAAGCGGTGCTGCGGTCCGGCATCAATACCCCTGAAACAAAAACCCCGCCGGGAAGGCGGGGGCTGTGTTGGGTGAGGGCTGGCGACCATGAATCGACAGCCCTGTGCTCAGGAGCAAACCGCTGTTACCAGCGACCGCCACCGTGGTAATAGCCCGGTGGTGGGCCGTAATAACGTGGCGGGCCGTAGTAACGCGGTGCGTAGACGACCGGGCGCTCAACGACATAAGCCGGCTGGTAGTAAACCGGCGGTGGAGGCGGTGGCGCGTAATAAACCGGCGCCGGGGCCGCGTACACGGGAGCGGGTGCTGCGTAAACCGGCCCGGACGCCACTGCCGCGCCGACAACACCGCCGACGACCGCACCGATCACGGCGGCTCCACCCCAGCCCGGGCCGCCGCCATGGGCTTCAGCCTGGCCTGCGAGGGCGAGGGCGCCTAACAACAAGGCAACTTTGGGGATCTGACGAATCATGACTGTTCCTCGGTGTTCAGTCCCGTTGTCGCGAGCCTGCGTTACGCTCAGGCACTGCCACGGGATAACTTCTCAGACAACGGTTTCGGAAATATCTGCGAGGCCGTTGCGTAAATTTTGTGTAAGGTATTCGACACTTTTAATGACAATGGCTTTGCCACTTTCGGCGGAGCGTCGCGATTCTACGCCTTTCCCCAGGCGTCTTCTAATACCACTCGGGAGATTTCATGTTGGTAACTGCCAGTAAGGAAACGCTGTTGTGCATGTCGCTGGCCGGACGCCCGGGCAACTTCGGCGTGCGCTTCCACAACCACCTGTATCAACAGTTGGGCTTGAACTTCTATTACAAGGCCTTTTCGCCGAACGACCTGCCCGCAGCCATTGCCGGTATGCGGTCATTGGGCGTTCGCGGGTGCGGTGTGTCGATGCCGTTTAAAGAAGCCTCTATTGCACTGGTCGATGAACTGGACGCGTCTGCCGACGCCATTCAATCCATCAACACCATCGTCAATACCGATGGCCATTTGAAAGCCTACAACACCGATTACATCGCCATCGCCCAACTGGTCGATACCCATGAAGTGCCGCGCACCCGCTTTGCCTTACGCGGCAGTGGTGGCATGGCCAAGGCCGTCGCCTGTGCCCTGCGTGACGCCGGGTTTACTGACGGGCTGATCGTGGCGCGCAACGAGCAGGCGGGCAGGGCGCTTGCGCAGACCTGCGGCTTCGCGTGGCAAGCCGAACTGGGCAGCGAGCGCCCACCGCTGCTGGTCAACGTCACCCCGCTGGGGATGGCTGGCGATCAGGCCGATGCGCTGGCCTTCGACGTGTCCGCCATCGAACAGGCCGACACGGCGTTTGACGTGGTCGCCACGCCGGCGCGCACGCCGTTCATTGTCGAGGCCGAGCGCCTCGGCAAGCGCCTGATCACCGGTGACCAGGTCGCGGCGATACAAGCGCTGGAGCAGTTCATTCTTTACACCGGCGTGACGCCCACCGAGGAGCAGTATCAGGCAGCGGCGGGGTTCGCGCGGGGTTGATGCTTGCGCTTGGGTAACGCCAGGATGTGCTTGACTACCGATCTTCAGGCAGCACGCTGTCGCGCGGCAGACGGGGGACATGTGGGAGTGAGCTTGCTCACGAAGACGGTATATCCGCCGCTGCACATGCAGTGGATGTACCCGCCCCTTCGCGAGCAAGCTCGCTCCCACAGGTTTTGCACCAGGCTTAGGATTCCTCGGAGCCGCTCTCAACCTTCCAGCAATGCCAGCCGCTCTTCCAGGGCGGCGATGCGGGCTTCGAGGGCTTCGATTCTCTCCGCCATCGCCGAGCTGCCCGCGCTGCCTGAATGGCTGCCGCCGCTATTGCGCTCTGCCGGATGCGCGCGGGCGGCAAGCATTGTCTCCCTGTCAGCCGGATCACCTAGCGCATGCATATAGCGGTCTTCGCGCTGGCCTGCCTGTTTCGGGATCAACACCGCCAGCCCTCGGCCAATGAGCCGGTCAAGCTGATGCAGCACTGCGTCGGTGTCTTCGAAATCGTGCAGGCGGTTGCTGCGGGTCAACAGCTCGTTGATGGTTTGCGGGCCTCGCAGCAACAGCAGGCCGGTCAGGATGAGTTGCGCCGGCACCAGCTCCAGGGTTTTGTCGACGCGGTGTTCCCAGCGGTCCGCCCGGCTGCCCATGACCAGACGCGTCAGTTGCAGGCTTTCCAGTGCGCGCAGGCTCTGGCCAACCTGGCCGGGCGTGAGGTTCATCACCGGCTCGCGACTGGTCTTCTGGTTACAGGCCAGCACCAGTGCGTTGAGGGTCAGGGGGTAGGTCTCGGGATGGGTCGCCTGCTTCTCGATCAGGCAGCCCAAAATACGCACTTCGGTGCCGCTCAGCTGCAGCGCATCCGAGGCTTCAACGGTGTTTTCGGAATCCAGCTCGTCAGACATGACCCATTCCCCAAGCGTTGAAAAGGCTATGAGGGTAGGGGCTGGATGAGGTAAAAGACAAGCCGCGTTCGCGTCCGCCTCCGTGCGACTCATTTCCCCAGGAACTGCCATGACCCTTTCTCTTTACGCCGCTTCGATCCCTGTCTTCAAGCAAATGCTCACTGCCCTCAGCGCCGTCCTGGCCAAAGGCGAAGCCCACGCCACCGCCAAGAACATTCAGCCGGATGCCCTGCTGCAGGCGCGTCTGTTCCCTGACATGTTCCCGCTGGTGCGTCAGGTGCAGATTGCCGTTGATTTCGCCAAAGGCGCCGGCGCACGACTGGCAGGTCTTGAGCCGCCGAAGTACGAAGACACCGAAACCACCTTTGCCGATCTGCAAGCGCTGCTGACCAAAGTGCTGGCGTTCCTCGACACCATCAAGGCCGAACAGGTCGATGGCAACGAAGCGCGGGAAATCGTCCTGCGCCCTGGCACCGATAAAGAAAAGCGTCTGAGCACCCAGACCTACCTGCTGCATTACTCGCTGCCGCAGTTCTTCTTCCACGTCACCACCACCTATGACCTGCTGCGCCACAACGGCGTGGAAGTCGGCAAGCGCGACTACATGGGCGCTTACTGACAGGCCTTGCTGCCCGGCTCTGCTCGGGCAGCGACACGTATTTCGTCGGGCGCCTGGCTCCCAGGCGCCCGGCGCTGTTACCCTCCGCGTCCTGATTCAAGCCACATCCGATCGACCGCTCCGCGAGGACCGGTCGTTTTGTCGTTCTGGAGATTTCATGTTTTTCCCCATCTACCTGCTGTCGGCTGCGGGTTTTACCGTGCTGACCACAGAGTTCGTCATCGTCGGTCTGCTTCCCGCCATCGCCCGCGACCTGGCCGTCACCATTCCCCAGGCCGGCTTGCTGGTCACGCTGTTCGCCTTCACGGTGGCCTGCTTCGGACCGTTCCTGACCGCGTATTTTTCGCGCTTCGAGCGCAAGCGCCTGTTCATTTCGGTGCTGATCATGTTTGGCGTCTCCAACGCCGTTGCCGCGCTGGCGCCCAACATTTGGGTGATGGCCGCCGCGCGGCTGATCCCGGCCCTCGGGCTGCCGGTGTTCTGGGCCCTGGCCAGCGAAACCGCCGTAGACATCGTTGGCCCTGACCACGCCGGCCGCGCGATTGCCAAGATCGGTTTCGGTATCGTCTGCGCCACGGTGTTCGGTATCCCCGTCGGCACCTTGATCTCGGACGCCATCGGCTGGCGCAGCGCCTTCGCCGTCCTCGCGGTGATGGCGTTCGCCAAGGCGCTGCTGCTGTACATTTACCTGCCCCGCAGCGTGCACAAGGATCAGGCCTCGTTCCGCAGCCAGTTCCGCATTCTGCGCAGCCCGTTGATGCAGGGCCACGTGCTGCTGTCAGTGCTGGTCTTCAGCGGCATGTTCACCGCCTACACCTACCTGGCGGACATGCTCGAACGCCTCGCCGGTTTCAACGGCACGGTGGTCGGCTGGTGCCTGATGGGCTTCGGCGCGGTGGGCTTGCTGGGTAATTCACTGGGCGGGCGGCTGGTGGATCGCCACCCACTGATCGCCAGCCTGACCTTCTGTACCTTCATGATCGGCGGCATGGTCATGGTGGTGCCGAGCATGCACTCCCTGCCTGCGCTGGCCCTGGCGTTGGCCGTGTGGGGCGCAACCCAGGCGGCGCTGTTTCTGGTCAGCCACGTCCGCTTGATGAAAGCCGCGCCACAGGCCCCGGCCTTCGCCGCCTCGTTGAACATCGCCGGCGCCAATCTGGGCATCGGCATAGGCGCAATCATCGGCGGGCGCGTGATCGATCATCTGGGCCTTGGCAGTGTGGGCTTCGCGGCGGCTGGCATCATTCTGCTGTCGATTCTGCTGGCCCTGCTGCTGATGACCGTCCGCCCAAACCCCGCAGCCTGCGACGCCTAGTCCGGGAACAACTGGTGGCGTGCGCCTTCGGTAATCGCGACGATGCCGGGGTGCCTGACCTTGCGCTCGACCGAGATCGCGTAGAACGACTCGGTCACGGCATCGGTATGGCCGATCAGCTCGACGTCGTATTGCTCGATCACTTCATCGGCGATCACGCTTGGCGCAATGAAAATCCCGCTGCCGGATTTGCCGAAGGCCTTCATCAGGGCGCTGTCGTCGAACTCCCCGACGATTTTCGGCTGGATATTCTGCTCGGCGAACCAGCGCATCAGGCGACTGCGCACCACCGTTTGCTGTCCTGGGACCAGCAGCGGCGCGCCTTGCATGCCGTGGGGGAAGTTCTCGCCGTACAGGGCGGCGAGGGCGCGGGTGGCGAAAAAACTCACGCCGCATTCGCCCAGCTTCTGGCTGTAGCCTTTAATGTCCAGATGAGAGGGCATCGGGCTGTCGGAAATCACCAGGTCCAGGCGCTGAATGGCGAGGTCGGCCAACAGGCGTTCGAGCTGGTCCTCCCGGCAACTGATGCGCACCAGCTCATTGAGCGCCATGCTCGGCGCGATGAGCCGGTAGACAATGGATTTGGGCACGACATCGGCGACGCCGACGCGGAAGAGAATTTGCTGTTCGTCGGGCTGTGCGCGCAACACCGCTTCGAGCTCGCCACCGAGCTGGAACATCTGCTCGGCGTAGGGCAGGGCGACGCGGCCTGTTTCGGTCAGCTCCAACTGGCGGCCGACACGCTTGAACAACTCGACGCCGTAGGTCTGCTCCAGCAGGCTGATTTGCCCGCTGATGGTCTGTGGCGTGAGGTTCAATTGCTCGCAGGCGCGGACGATACTGCCGGTTTTGGCCACGACCCAGAAATAATGCAGCTGTCGGTAATTGAGCATGGGCGTCATCACTTCGGGAAAACCGAAGTATACGCTTGAAAAATACGAATTTTACTGAAGTGTTTCCGTCCCTAGAATGCCGCCCTATCCCCTGAACTGATCCTGGACACTCGCTTATATGGAATACCTTCTGGAACTGGCTGCAAGCCCAACGGCGTGGATCGCTCTGGCGACACTGGTCGTCATGGAAATCGTGCTCGGTATCGACAACCTCATTTTCATCTCGATTCTCACCAACAAGCTGCCGGTTCATCAGCGCACCAAGGCGCGCCGGATCGGTATCAGCATGGCGTTGATCCTGCGTCTGGGCCTGCTGACCACCGTGGCGTGGATTGTCCAGCTGACCGCGCCGGTGATCGAAGTGTTCGGCCAGGCCTTCTCCTGGAAGGACATGATCCTGATCGCGGGTGGCCTGTTCCTGGTCTGGAAGGCAACCACCGAGATTCACCACAGCGTCGACGTCAAAAGCGAAGCCGAGAAAGCCGCGTCCAGCACCGTCACCCTAGGCATGGCCGCTGCGATCGGTCAGATCCTGATGCTCGACCTGGTGTTCTCCATCGACAGTATCGTCACCGCCGTTGGCATGACCGAGCACTTGCCGATCATGGTCATCGCCGTGGTGGCCGCCGTGGTCGTGATGCTGGTGGCGTCGGAGCCCCTGGCCAAGTTCATCAACGATAACCCGACCGTGGTCATGCTGGCGCTGGGCTTCCTGATCATGATCGGCATGACGCTGATCGCCGAAGGCTTCGGCGCCCACGTTCCGAAAGGCTACGTGTACACCGCCATGGCGTTCTCGGCTCTGATTGAAGTGCTGAACATGCTGGTTCGTCGGTCGCGCCAGCGCCGCCTGGACGCCGAAGCGCAGGGCCAGAAGGTCTGACGCCTGGATAAGCTTCGCTCGCCGATAAAGAGCGAAGCAGCACAAAAGCAGGGCAATAAAAAACGGTCGGGAATGGGATGCCATTACCGACCGTTTTCATTTGTACGGTGATCAGTCGTTACACGGCGGTATCAATGGGCCGTGACATGACGGATTTTGCGTTGCGCGCGTTCAACGGATTTCGCGGCTTCGGTTTCCCGATAATGCGGATGATGGCGACGCGAGATACGCATCACCCCCCACAACATGGCGGCCGCAACGGCCAGCCAGGCAGCGATCAACATCACAATGGTCATTCCGAGGCTCATGGCTTCCTCCGGCTCTTCTCTTCGTCTCTTAGTAACCGACAGTCTAGTCTCCCTGTTGTTGCCAAAAATTGACCGGTGGTAGGAATTGCATGACCGATTTGTTCTATCCACTCGCGTTGACAGCGTTTCGGGCTATACCGCAACCAGTGGCGGCTCTATCATCCGCGTTCCGGCCGGGTCCAGGGATCCGTCGCCATCAGTCAAGTGAGTGAAGAACGTGCGGGCATTGACGCGATTGGATAGCGTTGCAGGTCGACGCAAATGGCTGGCGCTCGCCGCCGTGCTGGTCTTGGCAGGCTGCTCGAATGCCCACAACTGGAAACCCGGCTATCCGCCGATGTACAAGACACTGCCCGACCGGGTTGAAATCAACGCGGTGCCGTCCTTCCGGGGCAAGGATTATCAAAGCGCGCCGTTCGCACTGGCCAGCATGCTGACCGTCCATGGCGTACAGACCACGCCGGGGCTGCTGGAAAAACCGCTCAAACTCCCGGGCGCCGAAGACAAGCTCGACCGCAGCATGCTGGACCTGGCCCGGGAATACGGGTTTGTGGTGTACCCCGTCGACCACGGTTTTCCAGACCTGCTGGCGCAGGTGTCAGCGGGGTATCCGGTCATGGTGCGGTTTTCGGACGGCTCGATGTTCTGGAAAGAACAGCGCTACGGCGTGCTGGTCGGGTTCGATCAGAACAAGCGCACGGTGCTGATTTATACCGGGCCGGGGCGTGTGACGGCGAGCTTCGATTCGTTCACCTCGGACTGGAACGACGCCGGCAACTGGGCCGTGCTGATCCAGAGCCCACGCCAGGTGCCCGTGCCGGTAGACCGCGAGCGCTGGCTCAAAGCCGCCAATGATCTGGCCCAGGCCGGTCAGGAACAGGCGGCTGGCGAGGCGGTGAAGGCGCTGAACAATCCAGCTGCCCGTTAACGGTTGGCCGTTCATCGCCTCTGATTCAGAACCCCAGCTTGTCCCGCAGGCTGTAATACCAGGCACCCACTGCCGTCAGCGGCGTGCGCAATAATTGCCCGCCGGGGAACGGGTAGTGCGGCAGGCCGGCGAAGGCGTCGAATCGCTCCGCCTGTCCGCGCAGCGCTTCGGCCAGCACTTTGCCGGCCAGATGGGTGTAAGTCACGCCGTGTCCGCTGCATCCCTGGGAGTAATAGATGTTGTCGCCCAGCCGGCCGACCTGGGGCAACCGCGACAAGGTCAGCAGGAAGTTGCCGGTCCAGGCGTAATCGATCTTCACGTCCTTCAGTTGCGGAAACGCCTTGAGCATCTTCGGCCGGATGATCGCTTCGATGTTCGCCGGATCGCGGGCGCCGTAGACCACGCCGCCGCCGAAGATCAGACGTTTGTCGCCGGAAAGCCGGTAATAATCCAGCAGGTAGTTGCAGTCCTCGACGCAGTAGTCCTGGGGCAGCAAGGTGCTCGCCAGTTCCTCGCTCAGCGGCTCGGTGGTGATCACCTGTGTGCCGCAGGGCATCGATTTGGCCGCCAGTTCCGGGACCAGATTGCCCAGATAGGCGTTGCCTGCCACGATCACGAACTTCGCCCGAACCTTGCCCTCGGCGGTGTGCACGACCGGGCTGGCGCCGCGATCAATGCGGGTAGCCGCAGACTGTTCGTAAATGACCCCGCCCAGGGACTCGACCGCCGCCGCCTCGCCCAGCGCCAGGTTCAGCGGGTGGATGTGACCGCCGCTCATGTCGAGCATGCCGCCGATGTATTGGTCGCACGCCACCACTTCACGGATGCGGCGCTGGTCCATCAGCTCCAGCTGCGTGTGGCCGTAGCGTTCCCAGAGACGTTTCTGCGACTCCAGATGGCCCATCTGCTTGGGCGTGATCGCGGCGAAAACCCCGCCGTCTTTCAGGTCGCACTGGATCTGGTATTTGGCGACGCGGTCCCGGATGATCTGCGCGCCCTCGAAGGCCATGTGCCCGAGCAGTTGTGCTTCCTTGGGCCCGACGCTTTTTTCAATGGTGTCGATGTCGCGGCTGTAGCTGTTGACGATCTGTCCGCCGTTACGGCCCGAGGCGCCGAAACCGACTTTCGCCGCTTCCAGCACGGTAACCTTGAAGCCGTGTTCCAGGAGAAACAGCGCGCTGGAGAGCCCGGTGTAGCCGGCGCCGATGATGACCACGTCGGTCTCGACGTCCCCCTGCAGCCGAGGCCGAACCGGAACCGGATTGGCGGAAGCGGCGTAATAGGAATGTGGGTATGGCGTGTTCGTCATCCTGTAACCCCTGTTTTATATTTTTTACGAGTGGGCGGATCCTACCTGAGATGAAATTTTGCGGCCAGCCGACGCTGGAGGTTTGCGGGCCTTGACGCGATGCTGGCAAGGCATTGGCCACCGAGGCACGGGCGCACTCATTTAGCATGATTCGCCAGTGCAGGGACAAATAGCTCGGACATTCATAGGCTTAGGGATGAATCAAAGTTGACAGCGTTCCGGATCCCGGTAGAATGCCGCCCCACAGCAGGCACGTAGCTCAGTTGGTTAGAGCACCACCTTGACATGGTGGGGGTCGTTGGTTCGAGTCCAATCGCGCCTACCAAACAAATCCGCTCTGCTGGGCGGTAACAAAAAAGGGTGGCCCGAGAGGGTCACCCTTTTTTGCTTGCTTGAACCTGAATCACCCCGGGCGAGCGGCCATTGCGCCGGCCGATCAGTCGGCCTTGGCGCGGGTAATGCGGCCCGCCCTGATCTCGTCCACATAAGCGCGCAGGCGGTCGGCGTCCTTGTACTGCTGGTTCATCAAGTGCAGCACCGCGACCACGTCGACATCGTTGACCCGTTCGGCCAGTCGGCTGATTTCGCCTGCAGTGCTTTCCAGATTGGCCGCGATGGTGCTCAGGTCACGCTTGAGTTCCAGCGCTGATTTCTTCATGCCCACGGTGCCGCTCTCCACTGTTGATGACGCCCGGGTCCGCGACCCTGGTTCAGGCGCGGCGGCGACGCACTATATCAAAGCACGACGGTAAGCCACGACAACCGGGCACGAAAAGGGCGCTGTTCAAGCGCCCTTAATGATTCGTCTGTAATGGCCCGCGCCTACGTAGTGCTTCAACCGCCTGCGCCGCCCGCGCTCGACGAACCCGAGCCCTTGCTGCCGCCGCCAGTGGTGGTATCGCCGCCGGGCAAATCGGCATCGTTGTTATTGCCAGTGTTATTGCTCATCGACGTGCCGCCGCCAATGCTGATGCCTTTCTTGGTTTGCGTGTCCACATCAGAGCCCTGGCGAGCCGGGTCGCTGCCCTGTACGCGCGGGTCGATGCCGGTCTGGGAAGGTGGCGGCCCCATGTCTGGCGATGTGGCGCCAGCCAGCGCTGTGAGGGAAGTGCATGTCAGGGCGCAACCGAGGGTAAAGGCAGTCAATAATCTGTTCATCAGGTGATCTCCGTGTCGTGATTCCTTGTCACCATTGGGCATCTGAAGTTCGTCCGAAGTGCCATGATGGCGACAGGCGGCATGTTCGGTGCGCAAGTCGAGGGCCCCGTTGATTCACCCAAGCATCCGCTGGCGATCGGGAGGCCGGTCATGGCGTTCACCGCCCGAATCTCGCTGATCGACGGCGACTCTGTAGGTTGATCCGCCCATGTCGATGCTACGGGGAAATAATTTGCATATTCATAGGCTTAGTGGGCGAAAAAGACGTTGACAGTCATTTGAATATCCGTAGAATGCCGACCCACAGCAGGCACGTAGCTCAGTTGGTTAGAGCACCACCTTGACATGGTGGGGGTCGTTGGTTCGAGTCCAATCGCGCCTACCAAACAAATCCGCTCTGCTGGGCGGTGAAAAAAAGGGCGAATCGAAAGATTCGCCCTTTTTTGTTGCCCGAAATTTTCCCCTCAGGCCAGCGGTGCTCACGTCAGCCATAGCCCCTATGGCCGGACGTTTTGACCCTATTCGATACCCGCGAGCCTCTGCGCGCCGCGAAATAAATCCGGTTTTTTTCCCGCTACCGTCTGGACCTTTTCCCATGATGCGCGATCATCAGTGCATGGAAATCCAGAGGAGGTGTGTATGTTTAGCCGGTCGTTGACCCTTGCCGTTTTGTTCGCCGTGTCGAGCCCCTTGCTGGCTGCCGACGGTGATGGCCCACTTTCCCAGGAGCGCGGCAAGGCCCGTCCACTGATCGTTATCGCGTCGAGTTCGGCAGACCCGACGCTGGGGGCTCTTAAGAAAAGTCTGGACGAACCCGCCAACAAGGATGGTTTCGCCAAACGTGACATGGTCCTTTACACCATCATCAATACCGTGGGGCAGCGTAACGGTAAAGACCTCGACGCCCAGACCACCATGGCCCTTATCCGCGAACTCAAGCTTGGCGCACAGACAGAAAAACAGGCGCAGGTGATTCTGGTGGGCAAGGACGGCGAGAAGAAAATGACTCACAACGGCCCCATCGATCCGAAGGAGATTTTCAGCACCATAGACCAGATGCCGATGGCCGAGAAGGAAGCAGCCGCCGCTGCTCCACCTGCGCCCGTCGCCGAGCCGAAGACCGCAACGCCGTCAGGCAAATCGGCCAAGCCCGGCAAGGCCGCGCCTGCTGCACCGCCCGCCGGGCTGGATGATTAAGCGCTCGGACGGCTTACCCATGGGGCTCGCTTGAGGTTGCTGGTAACATCGTTCCTTTTTTAACGAAAAGGACGTTTGATGAATGGGACTGGCATGAAACATTGGGCGGGCGCTGTGGCACTGATCCTTCTGTCGGGTTGCATGAGCTTGAATCAGACACGTTCGGCAGGGCCGGCGCAGGTTTACACCAGTCAGAAGCCAGCGGTCGCCGTTGCCGAGTGCATCAAGGTCACCTGGGCCAACGTTCAGCTGTTCGGGGATGTGGCCGACGTGTTCATGGCCAAAGGCGAGCCGGGCGCGTTCACGGTCTACACCACCGAGGGCGAATATTTCGCTGACGTGGCGGGCAAGGCGGGCATGACCAAGGTCAATTTCTACGCCAAGCCCGGCGCCAAGGTGGTTGAGCAACGTGGCGCGGTGCTCGCGACCTGTCTCTGAGTCAGACCTGATTAGTTGACCTGCGCATGCTGACCGGTGCTGTTTCATCTACCGGCGCCACGCAGGTTTTGAACGCTACAAGCCCTGCACATTGGCCGCTTCACATTGGCGGCGTCACGCCATTTTCCCCCGCAGAAATCGACAGCGCCGTCAGCGCGCTGTCCGAACCTTTCTGCGCCTGCAGCACCACCTTCACACCGGGCTTGAGCAAGCTGCGATCGCCTGGCACCAGGTTGACGATCGGCACGTCATCAGGGATGACGATCTTCTTCTGCCCGCCTTTGTAATTCACCGTGATGGTGCGGCCATTACTGGCGACCAGATCGCCGACCGATCCGTTGGTCATCGTGCTGTCCGGCGTCAGGTCAAAGGCCCGATGGCCATCCCCCGTGCCCGCCATTTCCGGCGGGAACACATGCACCTCGAGCGCCTTCAACGAACCGTCCGGCAGCGGCACCGCGGCGGAGCCTATGTAGCTGCCCGGTTTGATTTCCGACACCTGCGCCAACGTGACGCCGCGAATCTGCGTGTCAGGCGTCAGCGCAACCTGCAGGTCCTCTCCGCGATTGCTGTGAATTTTCAGCGCATCGCCTTCGATCGCTGTGATGGCGCCGCGCACGCGGGTGGGTTTGCTGTCTTCGGCGTGGGCAGGCAGCGCTGCCGATAGCAACGCGCTGAGCAGTCCCGAGATGAGAAGAGAGTGGCGGAGGGGCTGGGTCTTGGAGGTCTTCATTGGCGACGCGAATCCGGTGATGGGTCGAGCACGCAGCATAGCGGTAGTGCACGAGGTGGTGCATGACATTGCCGTCAGCCAGTACGCTTCGATGCCGCCTGGCATGCAGGATGCGAAGTCATTCAGATAGACTATTTGCATAGTCATATAGAACAAAAATGAATTTAATTAATTAAATGGTCGGTGATAATGTTTTAAGCAGTCGGCGAAACCCCAGGATTTGGTTATTAAAAATGCTTGTTCGGCGACGACCATCTCACTCACCGGGTAAGGGAACACCATGGCCGTTTTCGATCAATTGAGCCGTCGGCGGGTGCTGAGCCTCGCCGGCGCTGCGCTGGCATCGCCACTTCTGCTGTCATTGCCGCGCGGCGTCTGGGCTGCGGACGAACATGCGGAGCATGCAGGGCACGGCGCCGACGCCAGTGGCGGGGCGAGCGAGCCCGCGGGCACGGGTGAGTTCATCAGGCTCGATCAGCCAAGGGCGCTGAAGCTTGCGATCAACCTGAACGCCGTGTGCCTGGCCCCCGTGGTCATCGCCCACGGGCAGGGCTTTTTCAATAAGCACAATCTGGACGTCGAACTGGTCAATTTCGGCAATTCAACCGAAGTGTTGCTGGAAGCCATTGCGACGGGCAAAGCGGACGCCGGCATCGGCATGGCGCTGCGGTGGCTGAAAGCGCTGGAGCAGGGCTTCGACGTCAAGCTGACTGCCGGAACCCACGGCGGATGCCTGCGGTTGTTGACGGCGGCGAGTGGCAACGTGAAGACACTCGAAGACCTAAAAGGCAAGGCCATCGGCGTGACCGACATGGCCAGTCCCGACCGTAACTTCTTTTCCATCCTCCTGAAGAAACATGGCGTCGACCCGGTGCGCGACGTCGAGTGGCGCCTGTATCCGGCCGACTTGCTGGGTACGGCGCTGGAGCGCGGCGAAGTGCAGGCGGTGAGCGGCAGCGACCCGTTCATGTACCGATTGATCAACGCCGGCAAGGCTCGCGAACTGTCGTCGAATCTGGTGGAGGACTACGCCAACCTCAGCTGCTGCGTGGTGGGCGTGACCGGCAAACTGGCGCGGGACGACAGACGCGCCGTGGCGGCCCTGACTCAGGCGATTCTTGAAGCCCACGATTACTCGGTCAAGCATCCGGAGGAGGTTGCCAAAGGGTTCCAGGCCTACGCGCTGAACACCACCACCGAGGAAGTCGTCGCCATCCTTCACGATCACACCCATGGCCACCACGCCGTCGGCGCGGCACTGACCGCCGAGATCGCCACCTACGTTCGCGACCTGAAAACCGTCGAGGTCATCCGTCAAAGCACTGATGCCAACGCCTTTGCTGCGGAGATCACTGCCGATGTCTTCAGTTGAGTTGGCGGCCGGCGTCGAACGGCTGAAAACCCCGGCGGGACGCTTCTGGTTGCACGGCGTGTTGGCGGCGGCGGTCTGGCTCGCGGCGGCGCTATTGATCGTGTATCTGCCCAACGCCACCCGTCTCTGGCCGATGACCCAGGGTCTGGCGAATCTGTGCCTGATCATGTCGGGGCTGATCCTGCTGGCGGTGGTTGCGGGGCGTTGGTCTCCGCGCATCGCCGCGCGTACGCAAACGCTCGGCCCCTGGCTGATCGCGCTGCCGATTCTGCTCACGATCTGGGAGCTGCTCACCGCCAAATTCGGCGTATTGCCGGTGCCGTTCTTCGCGCCACCCCAAGCGCTGCTGGACGTCTATGTCGAGGACTGGCCGCGCCTCGCCGACAGCCTGTTTCATTCGGCAATTCTGCTGGGCAGCGGTGTCGCCCTTGGCGCACTGACAGGGTTCATCGCCGGCGTCGCCATCGGCTGGTCGCGGAGCATCGGCTACTGGCTGCACCCGGTGCTGAGGATACTCGGCCCGGTGCCGTCCACCGCCTTGCTGCCGCTGTGCTTCTTTCTGTTCCCCAGCAGTTGGAGTGCGAGCGTGTTTCTCATTGCGCTGGCGACCTGGTTTCCGGTGACGGTGCTGACGTGGTCAGGGGTGTCGAGCGTCGACAAGGCCTACTACGACGTGGCCCGCACCTTGGGCGCAAGACAGGGTTTTCTCATCTTCAAAGTGGCGATTCCCGCAGCGCTGCCTCACGTTTTCGTCGGCTTGTTCATGGGCCTCGGCGCATCGTTTTCCACCCTGGTGGTCGCCGAGATGATGGGTGTGAAGTCCGGCATCGGCTGGTACCTGCAATGGGCCCAGGGGTGGGCGGCGTACGCCAACATGTACGCAGCATTGTTGATCATGGCGCTGGCCTGTTCGGGGCTGATCTCGGCGCTGTTTCTGATTCGTGACCGTCTGCTGGCGTGGCAGCAAGGAGCAATGAAATGGTAAATGCAGCCAGAGCGGCAAGCGCCGAGCACAGTCGTGGTCTGGCGCTGCGCATCGATAACCTGAGCCACGGTTTCTCCCTCGAAGGGCACAAGCTGCCGGTGTTGCAGCGGGTGTCGCTGGAGGTTGAACCGGGGGAATTCGTCGCCCTGTTAGGACCGTCGGGTTGTGGAAAATCCACCCTGCTGCGGCTGGTCGCGGGGCTGGAAGGTGCGGACAGCGGGAGCATTACGGCGGACGGTGTGGCGATCACCGGGCCGGATCCGACGCGGGTGGTGGTGTTTCAGGACCCGACCCTGTACCCGTGGCGTCGGGTCTGGGACAACGTTGCCCTCGGCCTGGAAGCCCAGGGTCTGCTCAAAACCACGAAGGGCAAGGTTGATGAGGCCCTGGCGAAGGTCGGTTTGAGTCAATTCGCACGAGCCTATCCGCGACAGCTGTCGGGCGGCATGGCCCAGCGGGTGGCGCTGGCGCGGGCGTTGGTCAACGAGCCAAGACTGCTGATTCTCGATGAGCCGCTGGGCAAGCTCGACTCGCTGACCCGGATTGCCATGCAGCAGGAGTTGATCGATCTGTGGCAACGCCAGGGTTACACGGCGCTGTTGGTCACCCACGATGTCGAGGAGGCGCTGCTGCTCGCCAATCGCGTCATTGTCTTCAGCGACCGGCCCGCGCAGATCAAGGCCGAGCTGATCATCGACCGTGCCTATCCACGGCACCGTGACGACCCGTATCTGGTTGGCCTGCGCAAACAGATTCTCGGATTGCTGGGGTTGGGGCAGAGCTGGTAGGCAGAGCAGGTACGTAAAGACTGGCCGCCGGGCTGTGCGCATGTCGTCGAGCGACTTCGCACAGCCCGGCGCGTGACGTTATTGCTGAAGCGAAATCGACGTGCTCGCCAGTTTCGGCTGGTTGTACAGGCTGACCAGTACTTCATCCAGCACCGAAGACGCACCCCATGGACGCGGGTCGTTGAGAATCGCGACCACTACCCAGGTGTTGCCATTGCTGTCGCGGCTGAATCCGGAGATGGCGCGAACGGTGTTCAGGGTGCCGGTCTTGATGTGGGCTTCGCCGCGCAGGGCGGTACGTTTCAGGCGTTTGCGCATGGTGCCGTCCATCCCTGCCAACGGCAGCGAACTCATGAATTCGGCCTGAAACGGGCTGTTCCACGCGGCCTGGAGCATCTGCGCCATTTCCCGTGCGCTGACCCGTTCGGCGCGGGACAGGCCTGAACCGTTTTCCATCACCAGATGCGTCGCGATGATGCCTTTCTTCGCCAGCCATTGGCGCACCACACGCTGTGCGGCTTTGGCGTCGTCACCGTCGGCTTCGTTACGGAACTCGGCGCCCAGGCTCAGGAACAGCTGCTGGGCCATGGTGTTGTTACTGAATTTGTTGATGTCGCGAATGATCTCCGCCAGATCCGGCGAAAAGGCCCTGGCCAGCAACTTGGCGCTGCCCGGTGTCACGTCCAGACGGTCCTTGCCGAGAATGGTCCCGCCCAGTTCCTGCCAGATGGCGCGCACGGCACCGGCGGTGTAGGTCGGGTGATCGAGCAGCGACAGATAGGTTTGGGAGTTGCAGCCGTCACCCAACTGGCCGGACACCGTGACGGTGATGCCGCCATCGGCTTCCGGCACCGGGTTGTACAGCACGTCGCCGGTGCACTTGCTGGATGACAGCGCCTTGACTTGGTTATTGATGTGGATCGCGGCGATGGGCGGCTCTACCGAAACCAGAATCCTGCCGCCGTCGTTGCGGGTGACGAAACGCAGGGCCTTGAGGTTGACCATCAAGGAGTCGGGGCGCACCAGGAACGGCTTGTTCTTATCGTTGCCATCGTCATCGAACACCGGCAGTTGCGGTTGTACGAAATGGCTGCGGTCGAGCACCAGATCGCCGGTCACCTGCTGCACGCCGTTGGCACGCAGGTCGCGCATCAGCAGCCACAAGCGTTCCATGTTCAGCTTGGGATCGCCGCCGCCCTTGAGGTACAGGTTGCCACGCAGAACGCCATTGCTGAGGGTGCCGTCGGTGTAGAACTCGGTTTTCCACTGATGGGTCGGGCCGAGCATTTCCAGTGCGGCGTAGGTGGTCACCAGCTTCATGGTCGAAGCCGGGTTGACCGACACGTCGGCGTTGAAAACAGTCGGGGTGCCGGGGCCGCTGACCGGCAGCATCACCAGCGAAAGCGCATCGTTCTGCAGCTTGCTGGCTTTGAGTGCTTCCTGAACCTTGGGGGGCAGGGCTGTATTGATAGGGGCGGCGGCGATGGAGAACGAGAGGGGCAAAAGCAGGGTGGCGATAAACAGCGGACGCAAAGACTTGATCATTCAATAAACCCTACTGCAGCGAACAACGAAGATGAAGAGGGGGTGAATTCCCTCGCATTGTGAACGATCCACCAGAAAATGCCCGATGGCAGGGCGTGACACTGGCGTTTCGGTAAAGCGGCATTATGCCCCAAGCTTTCGTGACTTGCGCCGGGGTACTGCCGTCAAACGGCGCTATTTTTTGCGCTTGCCCATTCAAAGTCACGTTAAACCGTGGTTTTTTCCCGTAACGCCGGCTGCAGGCCGCCATTTCATGGCAGCATTCGTGATGTCCGGCTGCAGTTTTTGTCCGGTGAACACTCCAAAACCTCGAATCCCGGACACAAAAAAGCCATCCCGAAGGATGGCTTTTTCAGTATCAGCTCGGCGGGAAGGCCCGCCAGCTCATCAGACAGCCGCGTTGATCGGCTTTTCCGGGTACCAGGCGTCCTGCAGGGGGCTGACTTCAACTTCAGTCAGCTCGCTGCGGCCTTTGAGCCATGCTTCGACAGCAGCGCGCTGTTCTTCGCTGACCGAACCACGGTTCGCCAGGCAAACCAGACCGAAGTCGTCGCCGCCGACGTAGTCCAGACCGTTAGCGTCCATGGCCTCTGTCAGGAAAGCGTCGAGGAAAGCGTCGATGGCCTCGTCATCCAGGTCCTCTTTGAAGCCCAGCTTCAGTTCGAAGCCCAATTCCTGGAACTCGTCGACACAGAGTTTTTTGCGCAGACGACGGGAGCGGTTAGTGGCCATGAAGCGTTCCTCTTGAGTAATTTCGGGGCGCAGTCTATCAGCTTCGTCCTGATGGCGCCTGCTTGATGCTGATCAGGGTTGTCGCATTTCTCACTGTGGTCGGGGTCGGGGAGGGGCTGGCGCAGAGAGCCTTCGGACGACTCATAGCCATGATGCGCAAAAAGCTGCGCACTCGTTTCGTGAGAATGGGGTGGTTGATGGGTTGGAGGCCTCGTCGTCCGTGGTGTGCAGACGAGTGTGCAAGAAGTTGCACAGGGGTGCGCAACTTCTTGCGCACTTCTTCTTTGTTTTCGGGTTTAGCGTTCGCTTAAGCCTGCCGTTTTTCTTCGCAAGCAATTGATTTATATCGGCTAATTCACAGCTGGCACAACCCTTGATATCTCCGTCGCCCCCGGATTGGCATTCACGCCTTCTCGGATCGTTTTTTGAGCACGGAGAGCATCCTTGGCGAGCCCCCTAAATCTGCCCGTTGGTGGTGAGAAACGCGAACCTCAAGTGGCGATCGTCCCGCTTGATCTGATTCAGCTTCAGGACGTTGGCGTCGGTGCTGCAAACGTCGATGCCTGGTTACAGGAGATCAGCGGCGGGGTTGTTTCGCTTGATCGAATCAAGGCCCAGGCAGGCGGACTGCCGGTGGTAGGCAACATCATGGCGCTGGTCGATGCCTTGAATGACATCGCCAGGTTATGGAGCAGCGAGAAGCGCGATCCGCTGGATTGGGTGAGTCTGGGCATCAATCTGATCGGAGTGATGCCACGCCCGCCTCGCATGGCGGCGGCACGGATGAGCCTGCGGCCAATGCTGTTTCTGGTGCGCCAAGAGATGCGTCGGAGCGGGAAATTGGTGTTGGGTGACGTGCTGATCGAGATTCTGATCGGGCACCTCAACGCGGACATCGTCGGGACGCTTGATGACTTTGTGCCACAGGCGCAGGCCAAGCTCCCCGGCATTCTTGAGGATGCCGGGAAACTTGGGGAAGGTGTGCTTCTTGAGATCGCTGCCGGTCTTGAAAAGCTGGTTAACCCTGAGCTGAACGCCAAGGCTGATTTGCTCGAGGCCGAACAGCGGGTTCAGGTCGCTGGGGATCAGTGGGCGTATGACCCCAAAGCCGCGATTGGCAACATTTTTGCGGCCGCTGCGGATGTTTGCATTGCTGCGGGTAAAGGCGCTGTTAACGGTGCTGCCGAATATTTCGTGCCTGAAGCGCTGAAGGCGCAGGTGCTCAGACATGCGGCTTCGTTGCGATCACTGGGCCCGGAGCTTCGGGATCAGATCAATCGTCTGGCGGATCCTGGGGTTCAGAATTCCATTGGTTCGCTCCTGCTCACGCTGGGTGATGCGGTGGTCACCTGGCAGTCGCGCAACGGGCATGGCCAGTCGTTCAACATCAAACCGGGGATGGTTAATCAGGCCAAGCGCAAGGCGAGTGAAGGCAAGCTTGAGGCTGTTCAGTTCGAGAAGCCTGCAAAGGGTCGGCCCAACGAACAGAAGAATTGCGCCTGTGCGGCGACGATCAAGAGCATCAGCTTTGCGATGGGCTCGGAGTCGGTTAGTCACACCGATTTCAGTCTGCCGGGGCCTTTTCCGATTAAGTGGACGCGGACTTACTGTTCGAGTCTGGATGCCTACGATCAGGACGTCATTGGCGCACGATGGATCACTCCGTTTACCACCCGATTTGACTGTGTGGATGAAGGCTTGGTCTTCCACGACGCCGATGGCCGCAGCCACGAATTTCCCCTTCCCAAGGTCAAACTGTTCCACTTCAACGCCATTGAAAATCTGACCGTCGTTCGCCTCAGCAAAGATCGGTTGGTGCTGATGCGGGGGCTTGAGCACAGGGAAACCTATGTTCAGCGGGGTAACCGTTTTGTTCTGATTAACAAGGTTTTGCCCAACGGCGCCGGGGTTATGTTGCATTACGAGCATCGGCACGGTGGGGGGGTCGGTGCTCTCCGAGCTGGTGACTTACTCGGAGAAAGATGTCAACAAAGTGCATCTTCGACTGGGCACGTTGATCGATGATCAGGGGCGGCTGACGGGTCTATGGGAAATTCGTGATGGCGACGTTAAACGCCAACTGTGCGCGTATCAATACGATGGGTTTGGTGATCTGATTCTTGCGCAGGACGAGAACGGCGCTGCCTGGCGTTATCAGTATCAGGACCACCTGATTACTCGTTACACCGACCGTACCAGTCGTGGTTTGAATTTGCAGTGGCAAGGCACGGGCCCCGACGCGAAAGCCATCCGCGAATGGGCGGACGACGGCAGTTTTGACACGCGATTGGCGTGGGATGAAAACATCCGCCTGACCTACGTCACTGATGCCCTCGGTCACGAAACCCGCCACTACTACGACAGCCTGGGTTACACCTATCGCATTTGCCACGCGGACGGGCGTTCGGAGTGGTTCTTTCGCGACGCCGCCAAAAACATAATTCGCCACGTTCATACCGACGGCAGCACGGATCGGTATCGCTACGACAAGCTGAGCAATCTGACGGAACACACCCGCGCTGATCACAGCGTGATGAATTACGCCTACGACGAAAAAAGCCATCTGATCAAAATCAGCGATGGCGAGGGTGGGCTGTGGAAACGGGACTATGACCTTCGCGGCAATCTCGTTGAGGCGATTGATCCGCTAGAGAACGTCACCGAGTACGCCTACAACTCGTTTGGTCTTCCTACTGCGATCAGGGATGCCAATGGCAACAAGAAGGCGTTGGCCTACAACGATGCCGGACAACTCGTTAAGTACACCGACTGCTCGGGCAAGGTGAGTAGCTGGGAATACGACGAACGCGGTCAGATGGTTCGCTTCACCGATCCCGCTGGCCACGGCACCACGTATGAATACAAATCAGGTCAGTTGGTCCTGATCAAGCATCCGGACAAAACCGAAGAACGTTTTAGTCGCGACGCCGAAGGCAGGCTGCTCGCCCACTCCGATGGCCTGGAACTCTGCACCACATGGCGCTATACCGCTGCGGGATTTATCGCCGAACGCGTCGACGCTGCCGAGCAAACCTTGCGTTACCGCTGGGACAAACTGGGCCGCCTCGTAGCGCTGGAAAACGAAAACGAGCGCCGTGCGCATTTTCACTACGATCCTGTGGGCAGGCTGCTGGAAGAGCGCGGTTTCGACGGGCGCTCGACCCGCTATCAGTACGACCCGGAAACCGGGCGCCTTGCCGAGACCATCAACGGCCAGCGCACCATTGCGCTGACCTTCGACCCCATGGGCCGTCTCACCGAACGCCGCGCCACCCTCGGCGAACAAGCCCAAAGCGAAACCTTCGCCTACGACGGCAACGGCCATCTGGTCATGGCGACCAACGCCGCCAGTCGCCTGCAATGGTTTCACGACCCAGCTGGCAATTTACTGCGCGAGCACCAGCATTACTCGAACCTGGATAAACCACTGGTTGCCGTCTGGCAGCATGAGTACGACGCGCTCAATAACCGCTTCGCGACCATTCGCCCGGACGGCCATCGCGTCAGCTGGCTGACCTACGGCAGCGGCCATCTGCTCTGCTTGAAGCTCGACGAGCACGAACTGCTCAGTTACGAGCGCGATGATCTGCACCGCGAAGTCGCCCGCCATCAGGGCAACCAACTGCTGCAAACCCAAAGCTGGGACCCGGCGGGACGCCTGCAAGAGCAACTGCTAGGACGAGCAGACGACAAAACCACGCTCATAAAACGCGCCTACACCTACGACGCCGCCGGCCAACTCACCGACATTAACGACAGCCGTCGCGGCCCATTAAGTTACCGCTACGACCCGGTCAGTCGCCTGCTCAGCGCCATGAGCCGCCTCGGCACCGAAACCTTCGCCTTCGACCCGGCCAGCAACCTGCTCGATGACAGCGCCGCACCCGTCCGCCGTCCACTAGACCCCGAACCGGTCCGCCACAAACTGATCGACAACCTGCTGCGCGACTACGCCGGCAACCACTACGAATACGACGAACGCGGCAACCAGACCGAGCGCTGGACCAACGGCCTGCGCAGCGAACTGCACTGGGACCTATTCGATCGTCTGGTGCACTTCCGCGATCCGCGCCTCACTGTCGACTTCGGCTACGACCCACTCGGACGTCGCCTCTACAAACTCTCAAAAGCCCATTACCGACCGCGCCCAGAAGCCGGCACCGGCTGGAATGAAAACGAACACGCCCGCAAAGAGCGCGAGCTCGGCTGCGGCTTCACCTTATACGGCTGGGATGGCGACAACCTCGCCTGGGAAAGCAGCCCTCCACCCTGCGCTGGCGGGTTAGGCCGAACCGTCCACTACATCCACGAGCCCCGCACATTCGTGCCGGTGGCCCAAGCCATCCGCCACGAAACCATCCGCCTCGTAAGCCAACCGACCTACGAAGGCCGCTACAACTTCAAAGAAGACCCGCTCTGGAACTACAAGCCAGTCGCGCTGCCGATTGACGCACTCGCCTGGTACCAATGCGACCACCTCGGCACGCCCCAGGAAATGACTGACCAGAACGGCAACACCGCGTGGAGCGCTCAGTACAAAGCGTGGGGCGAGGCGCAAGAACAGCGCTCAGAGTTCGCCCAGCAAGTCGGCCTGACCAACCCCATCCGTTTCCAAGGCCAATACCACGACCACGAAACCGGCCTGCACTACAACCGGCATCGGTACTATGATCCAAAGGTCGGGCGGTTCATCAGCAAGGATCCGATTGGCTATTTAGGTGGATTGAACATCTACCAATATGGGCCAAACTCAATCAGTTGGGTCGACCCGTTAGGGCTGGCAAGTTCGCCCGTCGGACCAGGGCGTAAGCCTAAGTCAGATAAGCCTAATCAGAACTGCAAACGCGCATGCAGAAAAAAATGGGAGGTCAATCGCTACGACCGCGTTTGTGAGGGTAATGTCGCCGGCGTGGGTTATGCAAAATACTTTTATGAACCGAAATGGAGCCAATGGTGGTCGATTGATAAAACGGGTCATGGAGAAAGCGCGTGGAAAGTTTACGATAAAACTGGTACGTGGGTCGCTGACGCGGACGTCTATGGTGATCACATGAGCAAGCACAAGAGCGGAATCGGAAAGAACATTGATTTCAGGTCTTTAAAATGCAAGGACAATAAATGATAAAGTCTGCTGAAGAATTTGTCGCGCTACGAAGTAGTGACTTAAAAAGTGAGTATGACAGAGCTGCGATGGAAGAAGCTCCGGCATCTGTCTGGCGCGAGATCATCATCAAGTACCCCAACTATAGGCGATGGGTTGCGCATAACAAAACCGTGCCGCTGGAGATCCTTGAAGATCTGTGTATTTTTGACAGTACGATCAGGCAGGCCGTCGCAAGAAAACGGAAATTATCGCCGGCGCTGTTTGAAACACTCTCCAGAGACGTTAGTGATGTTGTAAGGGTGGCGATAGCCGCAAATAGAAAAACACCAATCGCGATTTTAGAGAGATTGCTGACAGATCAGGACGAAGATGTCGCGAACGTAGCTAGACTCAACCTTGATGATCGAAAAACTAGCCAGTGATGAAAAATGATCACATCTGCTGAGGAATTTGTTGCGCTAAGGAGTAGCTCAATTAAAAGTGAGTACGACAGAGCGGCAACTGAAGAAGCACCCATTTCGGTGTGGCGCGAGGTGATCAAAAATTATCCGGATTACAGGCGATGGGTGGCGCACAATAAAAGTGTGCCATTGGAGATTTTAGAGGAGCTGTGCCAGTTTGATAGTACTATCAGGCAGTTCGTGGCAGCCAAGAGAAAGCTATCACCAGCGATGTTTGAGGCTCTTGCTCAGGATGAAAGCCATGTTGTAAGAATAGCTATAGCCGCCAACAAAAAAACACCAATTGAGATATTGGAAAGATTATATGGTGATAAAAACAAGCATGTGGCACGCGCCGCAGGCTACAACCTTGAAGATGTTAAGAGTAAACAGAACAAGAAAAATGGGAGTTGAGGTCTCTAAGTTTTGCTTTGATGGGGCGCCTACGTAGTAAAGAGTGTACAGCGTTTTACAGTCTTTGTAGAAAACTAACGAAATTAAAGTGCTGTATAAATACAGCTCCCCTTAACTTTCGAAGTTCCAAGCAGTCAGAGGGGACAGGTTTATTTACGGTGAAGCGCTGTAACTAAACCTGTCCCCTTACAATCCTAAGCGTTGTAAATAAATCAGTCCCCTTTCTGACTTCAATCCCTCACCAAAACGTCGTAGCCGGCGCATTCACCTTACCAGCAATCACCGCAATCGCCTTCTCCACATCACCCACCTCGGTATACCGCCCCAAACTCAGCCTCAAGCTGCTGCCCGCCTGACCCTGACTCAACCCCAGCGCCAGCAGCACGTGGGAAACGCTGCTGCTTGCAGAGTTACACGCCGAGGTCGACGAAACCGCCAATTCGCTTGCAAGGCTGGCGACGTTAAACCCCGGGCTCTCGATGCAAACGTTGAGCGTGTGGGGGACACGCTGTTGCGGATCGCCGTTAAGGCTTACGCCCTTCAGGCTGAGCAGGCCTTCACGCAGTTGCGCCGACAGGGCACTGATGCGTGCAACTTCCTCGTCCATTTCCGCGCTGGCCAGTGCATACGCCGCGCCCATGCCGACGATCTGGTGGGTGGCGAGGGTGCCGGAGCGGTAACCCTGTTCGTGGCCGCCGCCGTGCATCTGTGCTTCGAGAAGCGGCCGTGCGCGATCGCCGATGTAGAGTGCGCCGATGCCTTTGGGGCCGTAGGTTTTATGCGCCGAGAAGGACATCAGGTCCACCGGCAATGCGCTCAAGTCGATTGCCAGTTTGCCAGCGCCTTGAGCGGCGTCGACGTGGAACAGGGCGCCGTGCGCTCGCACAATCTGGCCGATGGCGGCGATGTCGGTGACGGTGCCCAGCTCGTTATTCACCAGCATCAGCGACACCAGCAGGGTGTCGTCGCGCAGTGCCTGGCGCACGGCGTCGGGGTGAATCAGGCCGCGGTTGTCGGGTTCTAGCCAGGTCACCGGGCACCCGGCCTGCTCAAGCTGGCGCACGGTGTCGATGACGGCTTTGTGTTCGATGGTGCTGGTGATGAGGTGGCGACGGGCGCCGTTGTTGGGGTTGAGCGCGATGCCCTTGATCGCCAGGTTGTTGGATTCGGTCGCGCCTGAGGTCCAGACCAGGGCATCGGCACTGCAGCCCACCAGTTCCGCGACCTGACGGCGCGCCAACTCAACGGCCTGGCGGGCTTGATTGCCGTATGCGTGGGAGCTGGAGGCCGGGTTGCCAAAGGTGCCTTCGCGGCCCAGGCAGGTGACCATGGCCTGGATGACGCGGTCATCAACCGGTGTGGTGGCGGCGTAATCGAAATAACAAGGGAGTGTTTTCATGGGGATTTCTGCGCTGTCCGTCGTGCAGAAAATACTACTAGCGTCAGGCTGAAAAAAAATTGATTCCTCAACGGAGATTTAGACCCGGCTTAGAATATATTTCCGGTAAAACCCCAGTTAGCGGAATATGATTTTCAGCTTCGCTCTTTTTGGCCTATCTTTATCGCTTCCCGGCATATGACTTCACCTGAGGCCACCGCGCATCCCATGGACAAATTCGACCAGGCCATCCTGGGCATTCTGCAAAAAGACTGCACCCGTCCGATCGCGGAAATCGCCGACAGCGTCGGCCTTGGCAGCACCGCATGCTGGCGTCGGGTACAGAAGCTAGAAGAGCAGGGCATGATTCGCGGGCGGGTGGCGTTGCTTGACCCTGGGCAATTGAACGTCGCCGTGACGGTGTTCGCCGCCATTCGCACCAACCAGCACAATGCCCAGTGGCTGGGCCGCTTCCATGACCTTATTGCCACGTTGCCCGAAGTGGTGGAGTGCTACCGCATGGCCGGCGACACCGACTACATGCTGCGGATCGTGGTGCCGGACATCGCCGGCTATGACGCCGTCTACAAGAAGCTGATCCAGCTGTCCGGCATCACCGACATGAGTTCCAGCTTCGCCATGGAGCAGATCAAGTCGACGACCCAGCTGCCGTTGAGTTACACCCTCTAAGCCCGCGTCAAAAACGCCTGGTTAAACCCCGCGCAGAAAAAAAGCAGCCATCCGAAGAGGGCTGCTTTTTTTGTGCGTCGAATAAAGCCGTCGGAAGAATCAGACGCGGGCTTTGTCGATCCATTCCATGGAAGTGCGCCAGATGCAGATCCCCAGGAAGTACGCCGACATCGCCAGCCACACGAACAGCGTCACCGACCCGTTGTAGGGGTGGTTCATCACCAGCAGGAAGCTGCACAAGAACCACACGGCCGTGACCGCGATGTTGAGCGGCATAAAGCGGCGAACGCGGAACGGGTGCAGGAACTTCATGCGTGTGACCGTCAGCAGCGCCAGGCAGATCACCGTGATGAACGTCAGCCACGGCGCAGGGGAAAGGATGTACACGCACAGGGCGACGACGTTCCAGGCGGCGGGGAAGCCCTGAAAGTAGTTGTCCTTGCTCTTCATCTCGACATTGCAGAAACAGAACAGCGAAGACACCAGAATGATCGAGGTGGTCAGCAGCAGGGTGTATTCCGGCAGCGGGATGTAGCGGTAGATGAACAGGGCGGGGATGAATACGTAGGTCAGGTAGTCGATCACCAGGTCCAGCACGGAGCCGTCGAAGTGCGGCAGGACCGACTGCACGTTGAGCTTGCGCGCCAGGGAGCCGTCCACGCCATCGACAATCAGGGCAAAGCCCAGCCAGAGCAGGCACGCCTTGGGTTGATTGTCGAACAGAGCAATGGTCGCGAGAAAGGCGAGCACCACGCCCGTGGCGGTAAAACCATGGGCGCCCCAGGCCTTGAGCCAGGCGATGCGTTGAATTGGAATCATGGACGGTCCTTCTGGAAATAAGCGGGTTCGGTCGGGTACAGCAGCGGTCGACGGAACCAGAGGTGCATCTATCGACCGGGGATCGGCCGATAAGGTTCATACGTAACCCCTACACGGTAGCAGGCGGCGCAGGCTTTCGTTACTCAAATGTGACGCGGAGCGCTGAGTCATGGCGGCGCGGGTGTCATTGGTCGGCTGGCCGAGAAAGAAGGCAATATGCTGGCCCCGGTGCAAGGGCGCTGTCGTCAGAATCCACGCCTGATCAGTCACTTAGGCAAGGAATCGCATGTCATTTCTCAGGGCTCTACTGACCTTCTGCGTTCTCGCAACTGTGACTTCCCAGGCCTTTGCACGCCCTCCGAGCAAGAACGAACGCGACCTCTGCACCTGGGGCGCCGGGATGGCGGGCACCGCTCAGCAATACAAACTCTCCGGCCTGACGCTGTACGGCGCACGCAAGAAGATGCAGGCCCAGCACTTCGCCCAGCAGTGGATGCGCATGAGCGCACTGGGCATCACCGAACAGACCTACGACAGTCCTTCAAGGCTGCGGCCGGAAAGCGTCAAACAGGTGTATTACGAAGGCTGCATCAAGCACGAAGTCGCACGCCGCTGACTCACCGCGCTGCATCACGGAAGCTCCATTCCGAAAGGTGCAGCGCGGTCAGCGCAACAGGCCCGGATCAGTGGGGTGCGCGCGGGATGGTCTTCAGCAGGTCCGCGGGGCTGATATGCCCCACCACCTGCACGCCGCTGCCCGGATGCGGCAGACCCAGAATGTGGCCCTTGATCTTGCCGATCACGTGCATCTCGCACGGCTTGCAGTCGAACTTCAACGTCAGCACTTCATCGCCATGCACTAGCTGCATTGGCGCCACCTTGGTGCGCACGCCGGTTACGCCCTTGGCCTGCTTCGGACACAGGTTGAAGGAGAAGCGCAGGCAGTGTTTGGTGATCATCACCGGCACTTCGCCTTTCTCTTCGTGGGCCTCATACGCGGCGTCGATCAACTGCACGCCGTGACGGTGATAGAAGTGCCGCGCCTTTTCGTTGTAGACGTTGGCCAGAAACGACAGGTGCGCCTCAGGGTAAACCGGCGGCGGCGAGGTTTCCGGCTTGCGGGCACCGCGGGGGTGCGCCTGGACGCGAGCGGCGGTCAAGCTCTCGATGACCTCACGGCGCAAGGCCTTGAGTTGCGAGTTCGGAATGAAGAACGCCTGGGGCGCGTCCAGCTCGATGGCGGTCGCGTGGTATTCGGTGGTGCCGAGCTGGCCTAGGAGATCGTGCAGCTGTTCCAGTGCCTGCTCCGGTTTGTTGGCAACGCCAAACGGGCCGTTCAGCTCGACGCGGGCGCTGATGCCTTCTTCGCTGGTGGCGACCAGTTCCAGACGTTCTTCACGCAGACGCGCGACCCATGACAAACCAATGCGGCGCTCGGCCGAGGTCTTTTGCAGCGCTTGCTGCCAGTTGTGATCGAGGTTGCGGCTGAGGGGATGGTTCGGCCGCAGTTGCAGGCCCTTCGGCATCTCGTTCGGCTCGACGCGGTAGCGGTAGCGCTTCTTGCCGTCTTCTTCGAACTCGCCTTTGGGCTCGGCGATGTTGGCGCGGAAACCCACCACTTCGCGCTTGACCAGCACGTTGAGGCCGTCACCGTTGGACAGCGGCTCATGGGTGACCACCTGCAAATCACGCTTGCCGACTTTCTCGACCACGCCGACCAGCAGGCCGGTGAAGGTCGGAGAGTCGAACGCGCCGATGTCGATCTTGCGGTCGGTGACGAAGTAGTCAGTGCTGCCCCGGTGGAAGGTCTTGTCCGGGTCCGGCAGGAAGAAGTGCGCGGTGCGGCCGCTGGAGGCGCGGGCCAGGTCCGGGCGGTCTTCCAGAATCTCGTCCAGACGCTGGCGGTAGTAGGCCGTGATGTTCTTCACGTAGCCCATGTCCTTGTAGCGGCCTTCGATCTTGAATGAACGCACGCCCGCATCCACCAGTGCGCGCAGGTTGGCGCTCTGGTTGTTGTCTTTCATCGACAGCAGGTGTTTTTCGTAGGCGACGACGCGACCCTGATCGTCTTTCAACGTGTAGGGCAGGCGGCAGGCCTGGGAGCAGTCACCCCGGTTGGCACTGCGGCCGGTCTGCGCGTGGGAGATGTTGCACTGACCGGAGAAGGCCACACACAACGCGCCGTGGATGAAGAACTCGATGGCGGCATCGGTTTCGTCGGCGATGGCGCGGATCTCTTGCAGGTTCAGCTCACGGGCCAGTACCAGCTGCGAGAAGCCGGCCTGATCGAGGAAGCGTGCGCGTTCCAGCGTGCGGATGTCGGTCTGGGTGCTGGCGTGCAGCTCGATGGGCGGAATGTCCAGCTCCATCACGCCGAGGTCCTGCACGATCAGCGCGTCGACGCCTGCGTCGTAGAGCTGATGGATCAGCTTGCGCGCCGGCTCCAGCTCGTTGTCGTGAAGAATGGTGTTGATGGTGGTGAAGACCCGGGCGTGGTAACGGCGGGCGAACTCGACCAGTTGGGCGATTTCGCTGACGTCGTTGGCCGCGTTGTGGCGCGCGCCGAAGCTGGGGCCGCCGATGTAGATCGCGTCAGCGCCATGCAGAATGGCCTCGCGGGCAATGGCCACGTCGCGGGCGGGGCTGAGCAATTCCAGGTGATGTTTGGGCAGAGACATATTTTTTTAGTCGGCACGGTCACGGTCAAGGCGCGCATTGTAGCGGCGAAACGCTTGACCGGCACCCGTCTGCTGCCCGGTGGCGCCTGCCTGTTGAGCGGGGCGCCGGAAAACCCGCGGGATCAGGCCTTGGCGGCCATCGCCGTGACTTCCACGCGCATGCCTTCGACGGCCAGCGCAGCGACGCCAACCGCCGCGCGCACCGGCCAGGGCTTGGCGAAAAAGCGTTTATAGACGTCGTTGAAAGCGGCGCGATCGGCCATGTCGGTGAGGTAGATGGTCAGGTGCAACACGCGGTCCATGGAACTGCCGGCCCGCTCCAGCGCCACTTTCAGCGCCTGCAGCGTGCATTCACTCTGTTCAGCGATACTGCCCAGTTCCAGGCTGCCGTCAGCGCGCGTGGGGATCTGCGTGGACACCAGCAGACCACCGAAGCCGGCGACGTCCGAGGAAATGGAATCGGCGTCGGGATCCGGCGTGAAGGTGATGTCGTGGTTTGCCATGGGAGCTCTCTTCTACGAGTGTGTGGATGACGGGCCAGGAAACGGCCGACGCTCATGATGTCCGACTCGGAAGGGAAAGGGGAGGCCTGACGGTGTTTCGGCGGGCCATGTGGGCCTGGCTTGCGATCAATTCCTGATACCGATGTGCCAGGGGCCGGCACAAAAAAGCGAGCCGCCCTCACGTTATCTCTGACGCGAAGGCGGCTCCGGGGGGGTTGTCAAATCGGCGGATTCAACGTGATTGAAAGTAGCAGCGGTCGATTCCGTTAGCTAGCTAACATTTAGCAATTCAGTGTTGCGGATGTGGAAAGAATCGACATCGCATCGGTACTCGATGAAACCGCCTGGCAAGGCCGTTTTAAAAAACTCCGAACTCATCCCTCGCGCCTTCAGTCCACTTTTGACGCTGACCGTTTGCGTTGGACTATTTCAAGGAGAGCCCCATGACTGATTACCCGAAACCGCCGTTCAAGCCTCAGCAGCAAACAGTGCCCGGCGATCAGAGCCGAATGGAGCCATACCCGGATTGCGGCGAGACTAGCTACAAGGGCTCGGGCCGCATGAGCAACAAAATTGCGCTGATCACTGGCGGTGACAGCGGCATCGGTCGCGCAGTGGCAATTGCCTACGCTCGCGAAGGCGCCGACGTGGCGATTTCGTACCTCGACGAGCACGAAGACGCCAAGGAAACCGCACGCTGGGTGGAGGAGGCGGGCCGCCAGTGCCTGCTGCTGCCGGGCGATCTGGCCGAGAAGGCCCAGTGCCTGGCGATTGTCGACGAGACGGTGAAAAAATTTGGCCGCATCGACGTGCTGGTCAATAACGCTGCCTTTCAGATGTCCCACAAAACCCTCGAAGAAATCCCCGACGAGGAGTGGGTGAAAACCTTCGATATCAACGTCACCGCGATGTTTCGCATCTGCAAGGCCGCAGTGCCCCACATGGCCGCGGGCAGTTCGATCATCAACACCAGCTCGGTCAATTCCGATTCGCCGAAGCCGACGCTGCTGCCCTATGCCGCCACCAAAGGCGCCATCGCCAACTTCACTGCCGGCCTGGCGCAGTTGCTGGGCGAACGCGGCATTCGCGTGAACAGCGTCGCGCCCGGCCCGATCTGGACGCCGTTGATCGTGTCGACCATGACCGACGAAGACGTGAAAAGCTTCGGCGAAGAAACCCCACTTGGGCGGCCGGGTCAGCCGGTTGAAGTCTCGCCGATTTACGTGCTGCTGGGCTCCGACGAAGGCAGTTACATCTCGGGGACACGTTATGGCGTGACCGGCGGCAAGCCGATCCTCTAAGGATTGCAAACGCTGGGCACACGCGCACGGCGGGTAGTGCGCATGAAAAGGGGCTGCCAACGCAGCCCCTTTTTTCGTCCTGCGTACCCTGCGTTATCAGACCCCCTTGGCGGTGCTCTTCAGATCATCGGCCATGTTCTTGCCCGCGTCGGACACTGTTTCCCATGTCTCGCTCACCGTCGCCCTGGCTTTCTGGGTGAGGTTGTCGCTGGCCTTGCCGAACGCCTTGTTTTCTTTCTCGGTGCTCGGCAGCGCAGCACCCAGGGCCGCTCCCAGCGCGATGCCCATGGCGGCGAGCGCCAACGGCTGTTCGCGCAGCAGGTACTGGAAGGTGCCCTGTACATTTCGGCTCTGACGCAGCAGCGCTTCCTGGGCATTGCCCGCAGTGGACGACAGCGTGTCTTTCATCGCTGCCGTCTTTTCGCTGGCCTGCTGCTTCAGATCGTCCAGCGTGTGACTGGCGGATTCCCCGAACTGCCCGACCTTGTCGCTGGCTTGATGCGCCGATTCCCGTGCGTGATCCGTCGCGCCGCTGAATGATTCGCTCACGCTGTGGGCTGCACCGCTGAGCTTCTCGCCCCACTGGCCGAACATCGAAGCGCCGCTGCCGCCGGACGCGGCGCCGGGCTTTTGATTCTGGCCGAGCATCAACCAGGAAATGCCCACGGTGGTGAGCAGCATCGGCATCGGGTTGTTCCTGATTGAGGTGCCGAGGTTGCCGAAAAACTCGCCGCCGTTTTCCTTGGTGAACGTCAGTGCCTGGTCGATCAGTTGCCCGGGCGACAGTTTGCTTTCCAGGGCGTCGACGAGGTTTTCGATGTTGGCCCTGCGCGCATCAATGTTGCGCTCGATCGCGTCCGGGCTTTTCGCCAGCAGCGGATCGGGGATGTCGCGGTTCAGTTCATCTTCGGTGGCAAAGCTGCTGTCGACGCTCATGAGACTTTCCTCTGAATGGCTTCTTTGTCCTTGCTGAGCGAGTTCATCGTGCGCTCAGGGGCCAGTTGGGTGGCCTCAAGGTGTTTCTTGCCGGATTGCACCATCAGGAAGCCGACGATCATCGCCACCACGCCCACGATCAGCGCGGCCAGCCAGGGAACGAGGACCATCGCCAGCCCATAGACGGCGGCCAGCAGGAGGATCACCAGCCCCGCCAGCATGATGACCATGCCGCCGGCGAGGGCGGCGGATGCGGCTTTGGCCGTGGCGACCGAGGTGCGGATTTCGGCCTTGGCCAGCGCGAGTTCTTCGCTGATCAGCGCAGGGACTTCGTGGGCCAACTGGCGGATGATGCCGAGCGCAGATGTGTCGGTGTCGCCGTTGTGGATGCCGGTGCTGCGTGGGGGAAGTTCAGAATTAATCGACATCAGAATTCTCCCCGGGAAGCAGGCTTGTCAGGCGCGGGCGTTGACGTGTGCGCAGGGCTCGACGCGGTGCCGGGGTCTGCGTTGAAGCTGCCCAGTTCGGCGCCCGATTGCTGTATGCCGCCACCGTCGTCGAGATCCGTGGTGGCTGCGCCTTGGGCGGTGGGGTTGCGCGGGGCCAGTGGGTCCGGCGTCTGGATCGGCACTCCTCGGGAGGTATCCGCTTCGTACGGGTGACGAGCGCTCAGGCCTTCGTTCTGGCCTGCCTTGAAGCCGCTCTCGCTGTCGCCCGAGGGGTACTGCGGCGAGTCAGGGGCGGATGACGATGGGGACGAGGTTGAGGCGTTCAGGTCCGGACTGCTGGCGCGCAGGAACCGCGACAGCCCGAAGCCCACCGCGACACTGCCCGTCACGAACAGCGCAGGGTTTTCCCGCGCCAGACGGCCGGCCTGGTGCAGCATCTCCTCGGCGCTTTTGCCGCGCATGCTGGTCGCAAACGCGCTCAGGCTCTCGGCGATGTCGCTGATGTAATGGGAGATGCCCAGGGTGTCCTTGTCCTGTAACTCTTCAGCCGCAGCGCTCGCTGTTTTGGCCAGGTTTTCGATCTGCTCGGCGGCGCTGTCGCGGTAACTGCCGAACTGCTCGGTGCCGTGCTCGCGGGCCGTGCTCGCGGGCCGTGCCGAGCAGGTCTTTCGCATTATCGTGCAGAGTGTGCAGCGCCTCGCCGGGAGACGCGGGGCGCGCTTGGGCGCCTGCGGTGTCTTCGCTGAATGTAGGCATTTGATCATCATCCTCAAATCAATCGGGACATCATTCGGGGCAAAGGCACACTCAGGGACGGGCGCACCTGGCCATCTCACGCGGCAGCGAATCTGCACGCTGTGTAAGGGTGGAGGGGCCTAGGGAAGCGGGAGTTCGGGGTCGAAGACGGACGGTCGAGCAGTTGATCCGAACGCTGGAAAGGCGGGGCCAGGATCGATCTGTTCGGGCGTGAATTGATTCAAACGAGGGGATGTGAGGGCAGCATCGGCGCGCGCTCATTGCAACCGCGCGCCGTAAAACGGGCCTGTCTCAGCCCTTGCTGTGCGCCTTGGACGTGGGTGCTTCGGCGATACCTCGCGGGCCGGCGATGCCCCAGATGGCGACACCGATGACAGGGAAGATGAAGATCAGCACCGCCCAACCGATCTTGGTGCCGGACGACTTGGTGCTGCGCCAGACACTGGCGATGGCCCATACGTCGACCAGAAGGATGATCACCGCCAGGGCGATCGAGAAGAGCGTTTCCATATCGTTGTCCTTGGTGCGCGTGCCATCACATGGCGGGGATGCCGGTGACGGTTCCGGTTTGGGTCACGGTTTCGGTTTCGGTCAGAGGGATTTCAGGGCTGCCCGGTGTCAGGATGACCTTGCGGCAGTCTTCCTGTTTCTTGTCGAAAATCTTGTAGCCTTCGGCGGCCTGCTCCAGCGACATTCGGTGGCTGATGATCGCCTCGGGGGCAAGGCGGCCGGCCTCAATGTGCTCGAGCAGTTCCGGCAGGTAGCGCTGCACGTGGGTCTGGCCCATTTTAAAAGTCAGGCCCTTGTCGAACGCATCGCCGAACAGGAAACCGTGGATGAAGCCGGCGTACACACCGGGCACGCTGACCACGCCGCCACGGCGTACTGCTGCGATGCACTGGCGCAAGGCCTTGCCGCTGCTGCCTTCCATTTTCAGGTTGGTCAGAATGGTTTCGGTGGTGCTGCCTTTGGCTTCGAAACCCACCGCATCCACCACGCCGTCGACGCCGCGCATGCCCTTGGTCTGACGAATGATGGTGTCGGCCGGATCGTCGTCTTCATCGAAGTTGATCGGGATCACGCCGTAGGTCGCCTGGGCGTATGCCAGCCGGTAAGCGTGGTGGTCGACCATGAAAATCTGATCGGCGCCGAGCATCCGGGCCACGGCCGCAGCCATCAGCCCTACGGGTCCTGCGCCGTAGATGGCGATGCTCGAACCCTGGCCGATGCCGGTGTTCAGGACCGCCTGATAGCCGGTGGGCAGGATGTCGGAGAGGAACAGCACTTTCTCGTCCGACAGCGTGCCGGGGACTTTGAACGGGCCGGTGTTGGCTTTGGGCACGCGCACATATTCGGCCTGGCCGCCGGGGATGCCGCCGTACAAGTGGCTGAAGCCAAACAGCGCCGCCCCCGGTGGAATGGCCTTCTTGTTCATGATCGCGCCGCGACCGGTGTTGGTGGTTTCACAGGCGGCGTACAGGTCCAGGTTGCAGAAGAAGCATTCGCCGCAGGCAATGACGAAGGGGATCACGACCCGGTCGCCGCGCTGCACGGCGGTCACGGCTGAGCCGGTGTCTTCAACGATGCCCATGAATTCGTGGCCGAAGATATCGCCGTGTTCAACGGTGGGAATTTTGCCGCGATACAGGTGCAGGTCGGAGCCGCAGATCGCCGTGGCGGTCACGCGCAGGATGATGTCGTCAGCTTGTTCGAGGACCGGATCGGCGACGGTGTCGACTTTGACGTCATGGGCGCCGTGGTAGGTAAGTGCTCTCATTGTGATTTTTCTCCGCGATTAATTAGGGGCAACTAAGTAGCGGAGCAGGCGGCGAGGGGTTTAGTTCAGGACTTTGCAGCGGTGGGGGATTAGCGGTGCGTGCGGGGCCACTATGTGATCGCGGTGCCACTGGTGAAACGCGTTGCTTTAGTGGGATCGGCTTCAGCCGGGAAGAGGCCAGTGGGTGCACCCTCAATTCTGCGGTGTGACAACCGACGCCTTCCCGGCTAAAGCCGGTCCTACCATGAGCACGCGGTCCCACTATGGGATCGCGGCCTCACAACGGCGTGCGCACGGCGGGGCTATTTGAGGCCAACCCGCTTGCGCATCTCCGCCGTGATGGTCTGCCGGGTTTTGCTCAGGTCCGCCCACGGGTCGCTGTCGAGTTCGGCAAGGCGTTCGTGGACGGTGTTGATGTCCCAGGCGTTGGCGCCTTTGATCTCCAGCAGCTCTTCGCGATGGATCGGCACCGACACCGGCAGGCCTTCCCGGGTGCGCACCGAGTAGGCGCAAATGGTGGTGGCGCCGAGGCCGTTGCGCAGGTAATCGATGAAGATCTTGCCAATCCGGTTCTTCGGCCCCGACACCGCCGAAAACCGCTCCGGCAGCAGCCTGGCGATGTGCTTGACGATGGCGTGGCTGAACTCCTTCACGGCGTCCCAGTCGGCTTTCGGCGTCAGCGGCACGACCACATGAATGCCCTTGCCGCCGCTGGTTTTCAGAAACGATTTGAGCCCCAGTTCATCCAGCACGGCGAGGGTCAGTTGCGTGGCTTCCACCATGGTTTTCCAGGGCAGCGCCGGGTCAGGGTCGAGGTCGAGAATGAAACGGTCCGGCCGCTCCAGATTCTTGGCAACGGCGTTCCAGGTGTGCAGCTCCATGGCGCTCATCTGCACCGCACCGATCAGCGCCTCGATGTTGTTGATCAGCATCACGGGGTGGCCGGTGTATTCCTTGCCCATGGTCTCGATGCCGGGGATGGCCAGGCGGTCGGCGTTTTTCTGGAAGAACAGCTCGCCGCCGATGCCCTCGGGCGCACGCACCAGCGCCACGGGGCGTTGGGCCAGTTGCGGCAGGAGCCACTCGGAAATACGGATGTAGTAATCGGCGAGATCACGCTTGGTCGCGCCGCTGGTAGGGTCGATCACCCGCTCGGGGTGGGTCAGGCGGATCTTGCCCGTTGTGGCGTCGGTTGGGGCTGCTGATCCAGGCCGGCTTTCTTCGGACTTGGCCGCCCTGGATGCTGTTGCGCGTTTGCGCGCTGGCTTTGGCTTCTCTTCTGGCTCTTCTGGCTCCGACTCTGGCTCGGAGGTTTGCTCGGCAGAAACTGCCGGAGCCGGAAGCTCTTCGGTGATCGATTCGGCAGGCTTGTCGGTGCGCAGGCCATGGAACACTGCGTGCCGCACCGATCCCTCTTTGGTGATCTCGGCGAAGGCCACTTCAGCCAGCAGCACCGGTTTCAGCCAGTGCACGCCTTTGGCTTCAAAGCCGGTGGGCGGATTGACCACCGCAGCCTTCTTCCCGTGGAGCGGGGTCAACTGGTCGTAGATCGTGCCCAATGTCGCTTCGTTGAAACCGGTGCCCACCTTGCCGGCGTACTTCAATTCACCGCTGTCGGCATCGTGCAGACCCAGCAGCAACGCGCCGAATTTGCTGCGCGCGCCCTTCGGATCGGTGTAGCCCACGACGATGAATTCCTGGCGGCGTTTGCACTTGAGCTTGATCCAGTCGCCGCTGCGGCGTGACACGTAGGGGCTGCCGGCGCGCTTGCCGATCAGGCCTTCCATCTTCATCTGGCAGGCGCTGTTAAGCAGGACTTCCGGCACTTCGGCGAAGTCTTCGGAGTACCTGAGCACCTCGTCGTCGGTGCGTTCGAGCGCCTTGGACAGCGCGGTGCGTCGCTGCTCCACCGGCACTTCCCGCAGGTCCATGCCGTTCAGGAAAGGCATGTCGAACAGGTAGTAAATTATGTTGCTGCTGCGGCCGGCCTCGAAGGCGTTCTGCAGGGCCTGGAAGTCAGGCACGCCGTCGTCGTTGGCGACGACCATCTCGCCGTCGAGCCAGGCCGACTCAAGGCCCAGCCCGGCGATGGCTTCGGCCTGGCGCGGCAGTTTATGGGTCCAGTCATGGCCGTTGCGGGTGAACAGCTGCACCTTGCCGTCGGCGACCCGCGCCATGACCCGGTAGCCATCGAATTTGATCTCGTAGCGCCAGTCGCCTTCGGGGGCGGACTCCACCAGCGTGGCCAGTTCCGGCTTGATGAGGTCCGGGATCTCTGCAGGTTCAGCGCCCACCAGCTGCGCCTTGGCGGATTTCTTGCGCGGGGCAGGGACCTTCTCTACGGGCTTCGGCTGTTCAGGCCGGGGCTTTGCCGACCTGGACGCGGTCGACTTGCCGCCACGTTTTTTCGGGATCAGGGTGCGCTCGCTGAGCACGCTGTCGGGCAGCGCCTTGACCACGTCGTAGTCGGTTTCCGGTCGGGCGAACTCGTCCTGATGCTTGATCAGAAACCACTGTTCCTGCTTGCCGGGAATGTGCGTCTTGACCAGGTTCCACACGCCGCCGAGCTTCTCGCCCTGCAATTCAAATTTGAGTTTGCCCTTGGCGTAGGCGTCGGCGGGGTCGGAGAGGGGCGTCCACACGCCGCGGTCCCAGACGATGACGTCGCCTGCACCGTAATGCCCTTCGGGAATGCTGCCCTCGAAGGTGGCGTATTCGACGGGGTGGTCTTCCACATGGACCGCCAGGCGCTTGGCTTTGGGGTCCAGCGAAGGGCCCTTGGGCACGGCCCAGCTTTTCAGGCTGCCATCGATTTCGAGGCGGAAGTCGTAATGCAGGCGGGAGGCATCATGCTTCTGGATGCAGAACTGAAGGGCGTGCGCTGACTTTTTGCTCGAAGTGCGTTTCTTCTTCGTGCTGCCTGAGGGCTCAGGCGTCGCGTCGAAATCTCGCTTGCGGTTGTATTCGTCCAGTCCGGCGCTCATGGAAATCCCTCACCCTGCGGCATGTGTCTGTTAAACGCAGAGTTCGCGGCGAGGGCGGAGTTCCAGAGTGGGAGCGATCGTCTCCCTACACCCGCAAACATGATGGCGCCTGGACGGGCCTCTTCCCGGCTAAAGCCGGTCCCGCTAAAGGATCGCGTTTCCATAGTAGGACTGGCTTCAGCCGGGAAGGCGTCGGCCCAGACACTGCAAGATCACGATAGCGGAGCAGGTCAAACAGCCCCACGCTGCTCGGTCGCTTCGGCCAGCATCGCCAGGGTCTGCTCCATGTCGACGATGGAGGCCTCCAGCGTGGCGAAGCACTGGGCGATGCTCTGCTTGTCGTCCACCGTCTGGTGCCCGGTCAGCTCGGTGACCTCGGACAGCTCAAGGCGGAACAGTTCGTTCACGCTGCCGCGAAGTTCGTTGAGTTGGTTGAGGACAACAGCCATTTGATTGCGGGTTGCATTGCTCATGTCGGGCCTCACGTACTAAGGGGCGGGCGTATGTCCCATGAAGACACTCTGGCACATGTGAAAAAGGCAGGGTGTTTAAACCCTGCCTCTCTCAACTAAATGTTCGAATCAGCCCTTAACAGGCACCGTCCGAATTATTTGGCAGCGTCACCGCCATGTGCTTTGGCCAGGGCCTTGGCGTGGGTCAGGTGCTCTTCCAGCTTAGGCAGAGTCGCCGTCGCGAACGCTTTCAGATCAGCGTCCTTACCTTCAGCGGCTTCTTTCTTGAACAGCTCAATGGTTTGTTCGTGGGCAACCACCTGGTTGTTCGCATACGCCTGATCGAACGACTTCGAGCTGCGCAATTCCAGGATCATCGCTTTCGCTTTGTCCATCAGCATGGCGTTGTCAGAGACTTCCAGCTTTTTGGTATCAGCGATGCCTTTGAGTTTGGTGTTGGCGGCGGTGTGGTCTTTCACCATCATTTCCGCGAACGCTTTTACATCCGCAGAACTGCCTTTTTCCAGCGCGAGTTTGCCGGCTTCGACTTCAGCCACACCTTTGGCGGATGCATCTTCAACGAAGTCGTCATTGTCCTGGGCAGCGAAAGCGCCTTGGCTACCGATGGCCATCAACAATGCGAGTGCGGAAGTCTGAATGAGATTTGCCATAGTGAAGTTCCTCTTCTGTCCTTGACGTGGCTTGAGTGCCCGTACTTATTCCGACGCAATAAACGCGTTAATCGTTCAGAGAATTTGATAACGAGCCGCTGTCAGGTCATGTGTTGCAAGTCTGGCGTCAGCAGCCGCTCACTGTTGCAGTGACTCGAACCAGTTCCGATAGGGCGTATTCACAGCCTTGTAGCGATTGAAATCTGCCGCGCCGTCCGACCACCACACCGGACCGCGCTCACCCAGTGCAATCTTCGCCGCGTTGACCGAAGCACGGGCCGCCTTGAGCGCGTCTGCATCATCGGCGCGCTTGGCGACTTTGACCGCTTGGCGGGCCTTCATCAGCGCGTTGACCCACTGCTGCCGCTCTTCTTCGCCAAGGGCGGGGTTGCTGCAGCGCCACAGTTGGCCCTTGACCACGAAATAGCGGCCATCCGGCGTGGTCGGATAGATCACTGGATCCGCGTCACCGTCAGCACCACGGCGGCAATGCGGTCAGCGTCCTGATAGGTCTCGGTTTCCAGTTCTTCACCGAACACGTCAGGGTCCATCTCGCGATAGGACCAGGCGAGGTCAGGACGGTCGACAAGCTTGCGCGCCTGCTCAAGGAAGAGGTCAACGCCGTCCACCGAGGGAGCGCCGGTGTACAACAAGACGCTGCCGCCCGGGGCCAGTCGCTCAATGGCTTGGGCCAGAATGCGCACCGAAAGCTCCGAACCCAGCTGATCGCCACCGTGGCGGTAGGCGCGTTCCTGACTGTCTTTCATGTAAGGAGGGTTGGCGACGATCAAGTCAAACTCGCCCGTGGTGCCCGCCAGAATGTCGCTGTGGTAGGCGACCACGTTGTCGGCCTTGGCCAGCGACGCGTTGACCGCGGTAAAGCGCAACGCAGTGGGGTTGATGTCCACGGCCAGCACGCTGGCATCCCGACGGGCACGGCCGATCAAAATCGCGCCGACGCCACTGCCGCAGCCGATGTCGACGGCGGTGCGGATCGGGTGCGTCGAGGTGCGCAAATGCTCCTCGATGGCCTGGGCGAAGCGATAGGTGTCGGGTCCGAAGAACACCGAATCGTGGGCCACGGTGGGGAAGGCGGAGTGGACGAACAGCAAATCGTCGAGGCTCGACCAACGCACGTCGCTGACCCACAGGCCGGCATGGGCACGCAGTACACCGGCGGCGAGCAAAGTTTCGAGCTCGGCTTCGTCCAGCAGGCCGGTTTCGAAAGGGCGGCTCCAGCCGAAAACGTCGCGAAGGCTACGGGCTTTACGGTTCTGCTCACGTCCGTTGACGCGCTGATGGGTCAGCGGTGTGACCGTCATGAAACGATAGTGATCAGCCTGCAGGCGTTGGCCCAACTGCAGCAGCGCGAGGTCGTGGCTTTCGTCGGTCATTTCCGGGGTATCGAATGTCGGCTCGAGCAATGTCTGCTGGTTCATCGTGTCAGGCTTCCTTGCGCCAACTGGCGGGCATAGATTCGGGTGGCTGCCAGACCTTCCGGCGTTGGATGGGAATCGGGAGCGATCAGCTCAACCAGTTTCTCCAGCGGCAGGGAAGGGGCGTTGCGCGGCTGTGCGACGTCGTTTGCGGCCACGTGGCGGCGACGAAAGCGAGTGCGGAACGGGTTGCTCTGCTCGGAGGCCTGCCAGTCACCGGCGATCCAGTCCTTCAGCAGTTGCATTTCATAACCGCTGAACACGCCGAACATCACCGCGCCGGGGCCGTCGATCAGTTGCCAGAAGCGGCTGTCCTGCGGGTCTTGATTGCGCTTGATCCAGCCGCGATCTTCCAGCGCACTCAGCAACTGACGGCTCTGGCCAGGAGTGGCGAGCCAGTCATTGATCGTGCGACCTTCGAGGCGGCAATAGTCCGAATGCATGTGCTGGCCGAAGGTGCTTTTGGTCTCCAGCATCGAGACCACTTCTTCTTCCAGATCGAACGCGCGGACGATGTCGGTCGAACCAATGCCCAGATCATTGAGCAGGTAGCCTGCGCGCAGACGCTGAAGAAATTCATCCTTGCTGTCGTCGTTCGGCAACAGATCCAGTACGGCCTCTACCGCCTTGTGGGCGTGGCCCGAGCTGGCGTTGTCGATGGTCACGTGCAGGGTGAAGTAATACGGGTCGATGCCCAGCTCACTCAGCTCGAAGGCGGTGATCAGCAGGTGCAGCGGCAGTTGTTCGTAGCCGAGGTTGTAGCCCAGCACTTCTGGCAGGAACTCGTCGCTCAAGTGGCCGAGACCCAGTTGAATGGCGCCCTGCAAATACAACGAGTCGTCCAGCTGCGCGATGGGTGCGCAGTCGTGTTCGGTGAGCAGGTTGCGGTACAGCACCACGTGGTTCAGTGCAGGCTCACCGTCGCCCAGCTCTTCGAGGTAGGTGCGGATCAGGCCGTGATAGCGCCAGTCATTGGCATGCTTCACCGTGCCGTACAGCCAGGCGCCGTCCACCAGCTTGCTCGGTGCAACGCTTTGCAGGAAGAACAGGGCGTGGGCTTTATTGGTGAAGAACTTGCGGGGCCCGCCGGCGCGGCGTTCCTCCAGATAGACGCGATATTGCTCGGCCACTGAATGACTGTTATTGGCCACCCATGCCGAGAGATCATTCAGATCAGCAGGCAGGTTGGACGGCAGCGTCTTCGCGACCTCCAGTTGCTCCTGGAGGAACTCACGGGCGTTGTCCCGCTCGGCTTCCACCTGTCCGCGCAGCAGACGGGAGTACAGCGAGTGGTGGGCGCCGCTGGATAAATGCGCCGTGGCAGAACGCTCGGAAAGAAGCTGTAAAGAGGTCATGGGTAGCCTGCTGACTTTTCTTGATATGTAGGTTCAGAGGGAGGGGGTTCGCGAAAATTCCATCGAGTTGCAGGGCAGTCGATGATCGACACCCGTGGCGGATGAATGGCCGGGATCTGTACTCAAATGACGATCACTGGAGTCAGGATCGTACAAGGACGGGCACCGGCGCCGAGGGTCGGGTAGACGACCTCGCGCCGTTTTCGCCTCACCGTGTAGACTTCGGCCACTCGCGAACTCGCTGCCTCGCTGGTTGCGCGCTGTCTTCATTAACCCCGTGGTAAGGCTCTGTTTATGGATCTGCGTCAACTGGAAGCATTTGCGGCGGTGATGTCCGCAGGGAGTGTCACCGCCGCTGGCAAGATGCTGGGCCGCTCGCAGCCTTCGGTCACGCGGGTCATTCAGGAGCTGGAGCAGGAACTGGGGTTCGCGTTGTTCGAGCGCAGCGGCCCGAAAGTCACGCCGACCCACAAGGCGTTCATGATGTACGGCGAGGTGGAGAGCGCGCTGCTGGGCATCCGCAACATTCGCCAGCGCGCGGCGCATATCGCCCAGGAGGAAAACCATCAGATCAAACTGGTGGCGATTTCAGCGCTGGCGGCGGGGCTGCTGCCCGCTGCGCTGGCGCGTTTGCCCGAGCATCTGCGGCCGCAGCAGGTACAACTGCAAAGCATGTCGCCGGAGAACGTGGTTCAGGCGGTGTTATCCAAGACCATGGACCTGGGCGCGGTCAGCCTGCCGCTGGAGCATCGCGGCCTGGACATCCACTGGATCGGCGAAGCGCCCTGTGTGGCAGTGCTTCGGGCGGATTCCGAGCTGGCGCGTCATGACGTGTTGTCGATGGAGCTGCTGTCTCAGCAAACGCTGGTGACTATGGCCAACCCCTACCGCTTTCGCCGACGCATCGACAGGGCCTTTGCCGATGCAGGAGGTGGAACGCCGCGCATGCTCGACACCAATACCTCGCTGATCGCCATGCAGATGGCCCGGGCCGGGCTGGGCATCGCGCTGGTGGACCCGTTTACCGCGATGGGTGTTCCGGTGGAGGGTGTGGTGGTGCGGCCCATCGCTTGCAACATTCCCTTCTTCTTCGGCCTGATTTCCGCGTTTGCCCACCCGCTGTCGGATGTTGCCCAGGCACTGATCGAGGAAATCGCCCGCTCGGCCAGACAACTGCTGCCCGACATGCTCATGCACGAGGCCAGTGCACACGATGCGCTGCTGCAGAGCATTTATGCGGAATAGATGAGCCACAGGGGAATCTCGGCCGCGCCCCAGGTGCGGCGGCTGGAAGGCTTTTTTTGGGATTGGCTTTAGCCGGGAAGGGTGCGTTGTTGGCGCTATGAATGTGTCGGGTCTCCTGGCCTCTTCCCGGCTGAAGCCGGTCCTACAATTTTGCGTTCTGCGCATCAATTTGCAGCGACGCAAAACCCTAGTGGGAACGGCTTTAGCCGGGAAGGGTGCGTTGTTGGCGCTACAGATGCGGCGGATGTATTGGCCTCTTCCCGGCTGAAGCCGGTCCCACAATTCCGCGCTCGGCGCATCAATCTGCAGCGACACAAAACCCTAGTGGGACCGGCTCTAGCCGGGAAGGTGGCATAGCTGACATTCATCCCGCGTTTTAGCTATATCGATATGCTTTTTTGCGCGTTGCGAGAATAAGGAGCGGCTTTTAGTATTCGGATTAAGCATTCAAAGCATCCATGAATTCATTATTCGACAGTTTTGGAACGTTTCTTGAATTCAACATCAAGCATCACCCGATCGACTCCCGAGTACTCCCGATGTCCGACACGCTGATTCCCTCAGGTCTTGCCGCACTGGAAAGCCGTCTGCGACAGGACCTGACCTGGCTCGATCTACCGGCCAGCCCATGGGTCAAACCCGTCTACAGCGAAGGCGCGCCGGTGCTGGACGTGGCGATCATCGGAGGCGGCATGGCCGGTCTGGCCCTGGCCGCAGAGCTGAAACATGCCGGTGTGGCGGCAGTGGTGTTCGATCAGGCGCCAGCCGGTTTCGAAGGTCCGTGGGCGACCACCGCGCGCATGGAAACCCTGCGCTCGCCCAAACAACTCACCGGCCCGGCCCTGGGCCTGCCGGCGTTGACGTTCCGCGCGTGGTACGAGGCGCAGTTCGGCAGCGAAGGCTGGGCGGCGCTGGACAAGATTCCGCGTCTGCAATGGGCTGAATACCTGCGCTGGTACCGCAAGGTCCTGACGCTGGACGTACGCAACGAACACCGGGTCAGCCATGTGGCGCCCCGTGCCGACGGGCTGGTCGAGCTGGACGTCGAAACCGCCGGGCACACCCTCCATCTGCGGGCCCGTCACGTGGTTCTGGCCACCGGACGGGACGGCCTTGGCGGGCCATGGGTCCCTGATTTCGCCCACACCCTGGCGCGCCATCTCTGGGCCCATTCGGCTGATGGCCTTCAGCCTGAGTGGTTCGAGGGCAAGCGCGTGGCCGTGATCGGCGGCGGTGCATCGGCCATGGACAGTGCCGCCACCGCCCTGGAATCAGGGGCGAGCAAAGTGGACCTGCTGATCCGCCGTGCCGAATTGCCGCGCATCAACAAAGGCAAAGGCGCTGGCAACCCCGGCATGACCCACGGCTACTGGCGTCTGCCGGATGCCTGGAAGTGGCGCATCCGCAATTACCTCAACACCCAGCAGGTGCCGCCGCCCCGCGGGAGCACCTTGCGCGTCTCCGGCTCGGGCCGTGCGCGGTTTCTGCTCAACAGTCCAGTCACCTCCGTCGCGCAGAACCCGGCTGGCGGCGTGTGGCTTAACACCCCGACAGCGCGCATCGAGGCCGACTTTGTGGTGTTCGCCACCGGTTTCCGCACCCACTTTCAGCAGCGCCCGGAATTCGCACCCTTTGCCTCCCACGTCCGTGTCTGGCGCGACCGCTTTCAGCCGCCCGCAGGGGAGAGCGACGCCGAGCTGGCGGAGCTGCCCGATCTGGGCACGTGCTTCGAGTTTCAGGAAAAGACCCCCGGCGCCTGTCCCGGTCTGGACCATATTCACTGCTTCAGTTACCCGGCAGCGTTGAGCTTCGGCGCGGTGTCCGGCGACATCCCGGCCATCAGCGAAGGCGCCAAGCGGCTGGCCCAAGCGCTGATCGGCCAGCTGTTCGTCGAGGACGTCGAGCTGCACTTCGAAGCGATGCGCAACTACGCCGACCCCGAGCTGTTCGGTGACGAGTGGGTGGCCGGACAACCGACCGCCGACGAGTTGCTTCGATGATCGGCTGGACGCTGCGGCGACTGACTCAGTCCTTTCTGGTCGTGTTGCTGATGACGCTGGTGGTGTTCGTCGGCCTCAACGCCATCGGCAACCCGATGGACATTCTGGTAGGCGAAGACCTCAATCAGGCCGAGCGCTTGCAAGCCATCGCCCACCTCGGTCTCGACAAGCCGCTGTGGGAGCAGTACCTGATTTTTATCAAGGGCGCGGTGCACGGCAATCTCGGCCAGAGCTTCGTCTACCACGAGGACGCCATGCGCCTGATTCTGCAGCGCTTGCCGGCGACCTTCGAACTGGCGTTCTGCGCGTTGTTTCTCGCCGTGGTAATCGGCGTGCCCTTGGGTATGTTTGCCGGCACCTACCCGGATCACCCGTTGTCGCGAATGATGATGGCCGCCAGCATCGTCGGCTTCTCGCTGCCGGCGTTCTGGGTGGCGCTCATGATGATCATGCTGTTCTCCATCAAGCTCGGCTGGCTGCCGGCCAGTGGTCGCGGCGAAACCCGCGAGCTGTTTGGCGTGCAATGGTCGTGGCTGACCCTCGACGGCCTGCAACACCTGCTGCTCCCGGCGTTGAATCTGGCGCTGTTCAAAATCTCGCTGGTGCTGCGCCTGACCCGCGCCGGCGTGCGCGAAGTGCTGCCCCAGGAGTTCGTCAAATTCGCCCGGGCCAAAGGCCTGTCGCCGATGCGGGTGATGTGCATGCACGTCATGCGCAACACCATGATTCCGGTGGTGACGGTGCTGGCCATGGAACTGGGCTCGACCATCGCCTACGCCGTGGTCACCGAGAGCATCTTTTCCTGGCCCGGCGCCGGCAAGCTGATTCTGGACAGCATCAACATGCTCGATCGCCCGGTGGTGGTGGCTTATCTGATGGTCGTGGTGGTGATATTCGTGGTGCTTAACCTGATCGTCGATGGCCTGTATTACCTGCTCGATCCCCGGGTTCGTGTGGAGGGCTCGCGATGAACGCCGCTTCCAAACCGGTCCCGTCCCACGTTGGCCTGCAGGCGCAATCACCCTGGCGCCGGGTCGCCGTCGAATTCATCAGTTCGCCCACTGCCGTCGTTGGCTTGCTGGTGCTTGTGCTGATCGTGCTGGTGGCGGTGCTGGCGCCGTGGATCGTGGTGCAAAACCCCTACGACCTGATGCAATTGAACGTGCTGGATGCGCGGCTCGCACCCGGCAGCGCCAATATGGACAGCGGCTACACCTATTGGCTGGGCACCGATGGACAGGGCCGCGATCTGGTGTCGGCGATTCTCTACGGGCTGCGCATCAGCTTGTGGGTCGGCATCGGTTCGGCGCTGATCGCGGCGGTCATCGGCACCCTGGTCGGGCTGGTCTCGGCTTACGTCGGCGGCTGGCTCGACGCCTTGCTGATGCGCCTGGTCGACCTGCTGCTGTCGTTCCCGGTGATTCTCATGGCGCTGATGATTCTGGCGTGGCTGGGCAAGGGCGTCGGCAACGTCATGCTCACGCTGATCCTGCTGGAATGGGCGTACTACGCCCGCACGGCGCGGGGTCAGGCCCTGACCGAAAGCCGCCGCGAATACGTGGATGCCGCCCGCGGCCAGGGCATCGGACCGTGGCGCATTGTCGTCGGCCACATTCTGCCCAACTGCCTGCCGCCGTTGATCGTCATCGGCGCGCTGCAGATTGCCCGGGCGATCACGCTGGAAGCGACCCTGTCGTTCCTCGGCCTGGGCGTGCCGGTCACCGAGCCTTCACTGGGGTTGCTGATCGCCAACGGCTTTCAATACATGCTCAGCAACGAGTACTGGATCAGCCTGTTTCCCGGCCTGGCGCTGTTGATCACCATCGTCGCGATCAATCTGGTGGGCGACCGTCTGCGTGACGTCCTCAACCCGAGGTTGCTGCGATGAGCCTGCCTGAACGCAATGCGGCGGCCATGTCCACACAAGCGCCCGCACAAACGCCAACACTGGAGGTGCGCAATCTGTGCACGTCGTTCTACACCCGCGCGGGTGTGCTGCCGGCGGTGCGGGATGTGTCATTGCGGGTCGCGCCGGGGCGCATTCTCGGTCTGGTGGGGGAGTCCGGTTCGGGCAAGTCGGTGACCGGTTTTTCCATCCTCGGCCTGGTCGAAGGGCCCGGCCGGATCAGCGGCGGTCAGGTGCTCTTCAAGGGGCGTGACCTGACACAGCTCAGCGCGGCGGGCTTGCGGGAATTGCAGGGCAACCGCATCGCGATGATCTTTCAGGACCCGATGATGACGCTGAATCCGGTGCTGCGCGTTGACACGCAAATGATCGAGGCCGTGCGTGCCCATCGTGTCGTCAGCAAGCGCGAAGCCCGCGCCCATGCCGGCCGAACCCTGGCGCTGATGGGCATTCCCAGTCCGGAAGAGCGGCTGCGTGCCTACCCGCACCAACTGTCCGGCGGCATGCGCCAGCGGGTGGCGATTGCCATTGCGCTGCTGCATGCCCCGGACTTGATCATCGCCGACGAGCCGACCACGGCGCTGGACGTGACCATTCAGGCGCAGATCCTCAGCGAGGTGCAGAAGCTGGTGCGCGAGCAGGGGACCTCGCTGATCTGGATCACCCATGACCTGTCGGTGGTCGCCGGCCTGGCCGATGACGTGGCGGTGATGTACGCCGGGCGCATCGTCGAGCAGGGTTCGGTGGCCGATGTGCTCGACCGTCCGCAACACCCGTACACCCAGGGCCTGATCGACAGCCTGCCGAGCCGCAACAAGCGCGGCCAGCGCCTGCGGCAGATCCCCGGCATGGCCCCGGACCTGTTGTCGATGCCGACCGGTTGCGCCTTTGCCGCGCGCTGCTCGCGCGCCTCGTCGGTCTGCGCTCAAGAACCGGCCGAGCGCGAGATTGCGCCCGGCCAGACCGTCCGTTGTTTTCATCCCGGAGCCGCCGATGCGCAGTGAATCCACCCCGCTCATCGAGCTGCGCCAGGTCAGTAAAACCTTCGGCACAGCGGCGGACAGCTCCATTCAGCGTCTGCTGCAACGCCTGCACGTTACCCGTCCACGGCCGGTGACCCACGCCGTCGACAAGGTGGATCTGCGCATTCAGCGCGGCGAAGTGGTGGGGCTGGTTGGCGAGTCCGGCTGCGGCAAGTCCACCCTCGGGCGCATGGTCGCGGGGCTGTTGCCGGTGTCGTCGGGCACCGCGCTGGTGGACGGTCAGGCGCGGGACAGCCTGACCCCGCAAGAGCGCCACGCCGTACGTTTGAAAGTGCAGATGATTTTCCAGGACCCGTCGTCGAGCCTGAACCCGCGCCTGCGGGTGGACCGCATCGTCGGCGAGGGCGCGCTGTTGCACGGTCTGACTGATAAGGCCGGTTTCGACGATTACGTCAGCGCGCAACTGCAGCGCGCCGGGCTCAGCCCGCAACTGCGTCAGCGTTATCCGCACCAGTTCAGCGGCGGCCAGCGCCAGCGCATCGGCATCGCCCGGGCGCTGGCGGTGCAGCCTGAGTTGCTGGTCTGCGACGAGTCCGTGGCGGCGCTGGACGTGTCGATTCAGGCGCAGATCCTCAATCTGTTCATGGACCTGCGCGACGAACTGGGGCTGACCTATCTGTTCATCAGCCATGACCTGGGCGTGGTCGAGCACCTGTGCGATCGCGTGGTGGTCATGTACCTCGGCCGGGTGGTGGAAAGCGCCTCGGTCGATGACCTGTTCGCCCGCGCCAGTCACCCCTACACCCAGGCGCTGTTGGCGCAGATCCCGCGTTTCGATGTCCGCAGTACCCGTTATGACGCGATCAAAGGGGAAATCCCCAGCCCGCTGAACCCGCCCGCCGGGTGTCATTTCCACCCTCGCTGCCCGCATGCCACGGCGCGCTGCCGCGAGGAAGTTCCGGCCCTGAGGGAGGTTTCGCCGAACCACCTGAGTGCGTGTCACCTCAACGATCTGTCATGAGCGCGCCCCTCGAAGCGCGTCCTGAATCCCAGCCATTGCGTACAAGGAATCTCCCATGCAACCACGTGTTCGCTCACTGATCGCCACGGCACTGCTGCTGGCCGCCGGGGGTGTCTCGGCCCAGGATCTGCGGATCGGTTACGCCGACCCGGTCTCGTCCCTCGACCCGCAACTGAACAACTACGCCGGCGACCGCTCGGTGGCGCTGCACGCCTTCGAATCCCTGGTCAACCGCCACGATGACAAGACCCTGCCGGGCCTGGCCAAGAGCTGGAAAGTCGTGGACCCGACCACCTGGCAGTTCGACCTGCGCGATGACGTCAAATGGCAGGACGGCACGCCGCTGACCGCCGATGATTTCGTGTTCTCCTTCGAGCGCGCGCGCAACGTGCCCGGCAGCGTCGCCTCGTACGCCGGCGCCATGCGCACGGTCGAGTCGGTCAGCGCGAAGGACGCCCACACGCTGATCATCAAAACCCGCACGCCGAACGCCAATCTGCTGCCTGACGTCGACTCGATCTACATCGTCAGCCGCCATGCCGGGGCGAACGCCAGCAGTGCCGATTACAACGCCGGCAAGGCGATGATCGGCACCGGGCCGTATCGCTTCGTCTCCTACGTGCCGGGTGACCGGACGATCTTCGCGCGCAACGACAGTTACTGGGGCGGCAAGCCGACCTGGGACAAGGTCGATTTTCGCTTTATCGCCAATGCCGCCAACCGCACTGCTGCATTGCTGGCGGGCGATGTCGACGTGATCGACAAGGTTTCGCCGACGGACGTGGAGCGGTTGCGCAAGACCCCGAGCGTCAACGTGTTTGCTTATCAGGGCCTGCGTGCGCTGATCATTCAGCCGAGTTTCCGCGAAGGGCCCAACGAGTTCATCCGCGACAACGCGGGCAAGCCGCTGGCGGAGAACCCGCTGCGTGACGTACGCGTGCGCAAGGCGCTGTCCCTGGCGATCAACCGCCAGGCCATCGACGAACGCATCATGCAAGGCACCGTGACCGAGGCCAATCAGTGGATGCCGGCCAACACCTTCGGCTACAACCCGCAGGTGAAAAACATCCCCTACGACGTTAAGCAGGCCAAAGAGCTGCTGGCCCAGGCCGGCTTTCCCGAAGGCTTTCAGCTGACCGTCCACGTGCCGGGCGACCGTTATCCGCAGGCGCCGGAAGCGATGCAGGCGGTGGCGCAGTTCTGGTCGCGGATCGGCGTCAAGGTGCAGCTCGAAGTGCTGCCGTGGGCGGTGTATGCCGGCAAGGCCAACAAGAATGAACTGGCAATCAGTGTCATCGCCTGGGGCAACGGCACCGGCGAAGCGGCCTACGCGCTGACCAACATTCTCACCACCGTCGACAGCAGCAAGGGGCAGGGCGCCTCGAACTGGGGTCATTACAGCAACCCGCTGGTGGACAAGGCCCTGGTCGATTCAACCGCCGAATTCGACGAAGCCAAGCGCCGGCAGATTCTGGAGGATGCAGTGAAGGTGGTCAGCGACGACGTCGGCATCATCCCGCTGTTTCATTACCAGAACATCTGGGCGGCGCGGAAGGGCCTGAAAGTCGAGCCGCTGGTGAGCGACCGCACCGCCGCGACCATGGTCACCGAGCAACCTTGATTCTGCATGTCCCCGCGGCGACACAGGTGCGCAGCGGGGACGACGTCCCACTTACTGTCAGGAAACGTCATGTCATTGAATCCCTCACACCCGCTGGACACTGTGCCGGGCACTGAGCCCGATGTGCTTGATGGTCTGCTCGGTATTCAGCCGGGCTCGACGCTTCACACCGTTCGCCATGCCCGCGACAAGGTCGCCTCCGCCACCCAGGGCAGTCAGGATTTGTTTTTTGCCCCTGAACTGCCGGGCAATCTGTCGCTGACCGAACGCTTGTGGGTGGCCTATTACGCCGCCCATTTGACGCCGCACGCGACACTGGCCGCGCACTATCTGGCGCAGTTGCACGCCCAGGGCGTGGACGCGTTGAGCGTGGCCAGCATTGATTCCGGTTCGCTGGATGAGCTGAGCGACCCTCGATTGCGCGGCATTCTGGAATTCACCCGCACATTGATCGAGTCGCCAGTGCATGGCGACCAGGCGGCGTTGCAGGCGCTGCACAATGTCGGGCTGAGCACTGAGGAAATCGTCGTGCTGGCGCAGCTGGTCGCGTTCATGTCCTATCAGGTGCGTCTGGCCGCAGGGCTGGGTGCACTGCTTTCTGCTGGAGAAGCGTGATGAGCGAGCCGATTCGCGACAATGGATTCACCAACGAGGTGCTGGGCTGGAAGGCCTGGCTGCCGACGGTTGATCTGAACAGCGCCACCCCCGAGCAGATCGCGGTGCTCGAAGAGAGCCATCCCCAGGCGAAGACCTCGGACTATTACCTGACCCTGGCCCATCACCCGGACATTCTTCGCCAGCGTTCCCAGGCCTTCAACGCCATCATGTACGCCCCGGGCGGGCTGTCCCGAGCCGAACGTGAACTGGCGAGCACCGTGGTTTCGTGCGTCAACCGCTGCGTGTACTGCGCCTCGGTGCATGCCCAGCGGTTTGAGCAGTTGGCCAAGCGCAACGACGTGATCCGCGAGGTCTTCGCCGACCCTGCCACGGCGGGCACCAACGAACGGGAAAAAGCCATCGTGCGCTTTGCGATAGACCTGACACTGGCCCCGGCCTCGATCGATGCCACCCACATCAAGGCGTTGCGTGAGCAGGGCCTGGACGATGGGCAGGTACTGGACTTGATCCACGCCATCTCGATTTTCGCCTGGGCCAACCGCCTGATGCTGAATCTGGGGGAGCCAGTGTTTCCAAGCGCTCAGGCCTGATGGATTCATATAACGTTTAGCGTGAGATGTAGTGCTGCCCCGACGCTTTCTTGCAGCAAACATAGCACCTGTGGGAGTGAGCTTGCTCACGAAGGCGCCGTTCCAACCGCTGAAAATTCACTGAATGTCCTGGCCTCTTCGTGAGCAAGCTCACTCCTGCTTTTAGTGGGACCGGCTTTAGCCGGGAAGGGGCTATTGAGTACGCAGCGGATTTTGGGTGTGGCATCTGACGTCTTCCCGGCTAAAGCCGGTCCCACAGGGGATATGCAATCCCATCGTTCGGGTTTCAGTCAGTGACACTGGATGCACGGGATGCTTTTAGTGGGACTGGCTTTAGCCGGGAAGGGGCCATTGAGTACGCAGCGGATTTTGGGTGTGGCATCTGACGCCTTCCCGGCTGAAGCCGGTCCTACAGGGGATATGCGGTGTATCAGAGGGTTTGGTCGTACTGATCACGCAAAAAAAACGGCCTCCATTGCGGAGGCCGTTTTTGTGTTTACGCGATCAATCAGGCAACGAGGTCAGTGACGTGCAGCTCTTTGACACCGACCAGCTGGATTTCGAAGTCCGGGGTGGCGTCGGCGTTGATGCTGCCGTAGAGGATCCCGTCGGCAAAACGTATCTGCCCGGTGGCGTCGTTGCTGTCAAAGGCGTTGCTGCCAATGAAGGTAAACGCGTCGATGCCCGGCGTTTGAGGATTGGCGTCCAGGGCGCTGAAGTCGAGCAGGTCGCCCTCGGCGCTCTTGAAGCCGTTGATCACGTCGCGCAGCGCACCGACACCCATGTCGGCGACAGAGTCGAACACGTAAGTGTCGGCCCCGGTGCCGCCGGTGAGCGAATCGGTACCCGCACCGCCGATCAAACGGTCGTTGCCCGAGCCGCCGATCAGCGTGTCATCGCCGGCGCCGCCGTTGAGCACGTTGGCGCCGCTGTTGCCGGTCAGGCTGTCGGCGAAGGCGCTGCCGATCAGGTTCTCGACGCTCTTCAGCGTGTCCAGGCCGGAGCCGCCGGTGTTCTGCTGGGCCGAGGTCGACAGCGTGGCGGTGATGCCTGCCTGCGCGCCAACGTAAGACACGGTGTCGTTACCGTCCCGCCCGTCCAGCACGTTGTTGCCGCTGCCGGCGAACAGCACGTTGTCCAGCGCGTTACCGATGCCGTTGGCCGCATCGAGGCTGTCGAGGTACAGGTTTTCCACGTTGGCGCCGAGGGTGAACGTCGCCAGGGTGCTGTGCACGCTGTCGATGCCGCCGGAGACGCGATCGGCGTTGGTTTCGATCACGCTGTCACCGCTGTTGTCGACGTAGTACGTGTCGTTGCCATTGCCGCCGCTCATGCTGTCGGCACCGCCGGCGCCATCAATCACGTTGGCGGCCGCGTTGCCGGTGATAAAGTTGCGCAGCTCGTTACCGTTGCCGTCGATGGCCGAGACACCAGTGAGCACCAGGTTTTCCAGGTTCGCGCCGAGGGTCCAGCTGACCGACGCCTGCACGGTGTCGATCTGCGAAGGCGAGTCGCTGCTTTCGGTGACGCTGTCGAAGGCGTTGTCGACAATGTAAATGTCATTGCCGTCGCCGCCCGTCATGCTGTCGGCGCCGAGGTCGCCGTCCAGCGTGTCGTTGCCGGACGAACCCACCAGGGTGTCGTCCTGGTCGGTGCCGAAGATCATGCCGCCTTCGTTCTGCGCACCGTCGAAGATGGCCTGTACGCTGTTGTTGTCGCTCGGGTCACCGTGGAAGCCCAGGTCGTCGGCGATGTAGTCGGCCAGACGCTGACCGACGATCTCGGCGGACTCTTCATGCAAGTGCCAGACGTCGTCGGGGTAGACCAGCGGGTCGACTTCGTGGCGCAGGGGCAGGTCGGTGTAATCCACCGCAATCTTCACGTCGTCACGCTGGGCGGCGATCGCTTCCTGGGTGGCGCGGACGTAGCCGACACCTTCGACGATGCCGGCGATCTTCTCTTCCGAGAAGCCGCGGGCGCGGGCCGCGTCCTGGTCGTAGTGACCGGTTTCCATCATGTACACGTTGAAGTTGCCGAACTGCGCGTGCAGGTAATCGAACACCGACAAGGTCGCCGCCTTGTACGCCGCCGCCGCAGCATCCTTGTCCGAAGCGCGGGCGATTTCCTGCGCCGCTTCTTCGCCCTGGCCCCAGATGATGCCCATGGTCACGTTGTCGATCGACTTCAGCTCGGTGAGCTGGTCGTTCAGCAAGGCCACGGCGCGCAACAGGGCCGGGCCCGGTTGGTCGGTGTCGGTCAGCCACCAGCACAGCTTCAGCTCTTCAGGGCCGAGGGTCGACAGGCCGTTGACCGTGCTGCCGCCCACCGCGATGTCGATGCCATTGCCGTCAGCGTCGTTGAACTGGCTGCGCACGTCGTAGGTGGTGTATTTGCTCAAACCGTCCACCAGCATGGTGGTGCCGGACTGGCTGTCGTCTTCGGTCATGCGCAGCAGACGTGCGTTGGACTGGCCGAGGGTCGGCAGGAACAGAATGTCCTGGTCGGCCCGGGAGCCGAACACGAAGTCGTCGGCGGTGAGGGTGTTCATGTAGTTGCCGCTCAAGGCGATCTCGAAGCGGTGACCGTCAGCGTCGGGGACGCTGGATTTGATGTAGGTTTTGTCGCCAGCGGCGTTGAGGCTCAGGTACAGCGTGCCGTTGCTGCCATCGCCCAGGCCGAGGAAGCCCAGGGCGGAGACGTCGATCTTGTCCACGCCGTGGGTGAAATCGTAGATCGTGTCAGTCGCGGTGACACCGCCGGTGTTGTAGTCGCGGTAGCTGTCCTGGACGCTGGTGTAGCGGAAGGTATCCGCGCCGTCGCCACCGTACAGCGAGTCGCGACCCGCGCCGCCGTCGATGATGTCCGGCCCTGCGCCGGCGCGAATGGTGTCGTTGCCGCCCAGGCCGAGGATCAGGTCGGCGCCGGCAGTGCCGGCGATCGCTTCGCCGTTGTCGGTGCCGGTGATGGTGCTGGCCGGCGCATCGGCCACGGCCAGGGCGAAGCTGTCACTGACTGACGCGCCCGACGGGTCGGTGGCCTTGATCAGCAGCGTGTAGTTGCCGGAGGCGGTGCTGGTCGGCGTGCCGCTGAAGGTCAGGCGGGTGCTGTCAAAGCTGAGCCAGTCGGGCAGGGCACTGCCATCGGCCAGGGTCGCGGTGTAGGTCAGCGCGTCGTTGTTGGCGTCGGAGAAGCTGTTGCTGGTGACCGCGTAGGTGAACGGCGAGTTTTCCGTCGCGTTCTGGTCCAGCAGCGGAATCACCACCACCGGCGCCACGTTGGGCGGCAGGTTCTGGCTGGCGAAGACGAAGTGGCTGGCGTTGAGGCTGCCGGCCAGGTTGCCCGCGAGTGACAGCTCGAAACGATTGCCGCTGGCGTCCGCGACATTGTCTTTGACGTAGGTGCGGTTGGTGCTGGCGTTGTAGGACACCTGCAGTGTGCCGTTGAGGCCGTTGCCCAGGCCGCTGTAGCCCAGCGCCGAGACGTCGATCTTGTCGGCGGCGACATCGAAATCGAGAATCTGGTCGCTGGCGCTGGTGGTCGCCGTGCGGTAGCTGTCCTGGGTGGAGGTGAAGCGGAACACGTCCGCCCCCGCACCGCCGGTGAGTTTGTCGGCACCGGCGCCACCGATGAGGACGTCGTTGCCGTCGCCGCCGTTCAGGGTGTCATTGCCCGCGCCGCCGAAGATCTGGTCGTTGCCGGTGGTGCCGGTCAGCGTGTCGTTGCCCGGCGTGCCATTGATCACGCCCGGCGTTACCGGCACGTCCTGCACGGCAAGGGTGAAGCTGTCGCTGACGGTGGCGTTGCTGGCGTCGCTCGCGGTGATCTTGATTGCGTAGGTGCCCGACGCCGTGTTGCCTGGGGTGCCACTGAAGGTGCGGGTCGCGGCATCGAAAATCAGCCAGGTCGGCAGCGCCGTGCCATCGGCCAGGGTGGCGCTGTAGCTGAGGGTGTCGTTGTCCGGATCGGTGAAGCTGGTGCCGGGCACGACGTAGCTGAACGGCGTGTTTTCGGTGGCGTTCTGATCCAGCAGCGGGTTGGCGACGACGGGCGCCTGATTGACCGTCGGGGCGGTGGCGAACACGAAGTTGGCGCTGGTCAGTTTGTCGAGGTAGTTGCCCACGAGCGCCACTTCAAAGCGGTTGCCCTCGGCATCGGCGGTCAGCGATTTGATGTAAGTCTTGTCGCCGGCGTCGTTGAGCACCGCGTACACGGTGTTGTTCATGCCGTCGGCAAGGCCCGTGAAGCCCAGCTTGGAGAGGTCGATCTTGTCGGCGGTGACGTCGAAATCGGTGATCACGTCGCCCAGGTTGGCGCCGCCGGCGTTGTAGTTGCGGTAGCTGTCGGTGCGGCTGGAAAACACGAAGGTGTCAGCGCCAGCGCCGCCACTCAGGGTGTCCTGCCCCGCGCCGCCGTCGAGACGATCGTCCCCGGCGCCGCCCGCCAGGCTGTCGTTGCCGGCCAGACCCAGCAAGGTGTCTGCCCCGTCAGTGCCCTGCAGCGAGTCGTTGCCGGTGGTACCGGTGAGGGTGCGGTTGAAGATGAAGTTGTCGGCGGTCAGTGCGCTGACCAGATTCCCGGCGAGGATCAGCTCGAAGCGATTGCCGTTGGCGTCGGCATCGTAATCCTTAATGTAGGTGCGGTCGTTGCTGGCGCTGTAGCTGATCTGCAGGGTGCCGCCACGGCCGTTGCCCAGCCCGGTGAAGCCCAGACCGGCGAGGTCGATCTTGTCCTGGGTCGGGTCGAAGTCGGTGATGGTGTCGTCGAAGCTGGTGGTCGCGGTGCGGTAGCTGTCGGACTCGCTGGTGAAGCGGAAGATGTCCGCGCCCGCGCCGCCGGTGAGCTTGTCGACCCCGGCGCCGCCGATGAGGATGTCGCTGCCGCCACCGCCGTTGACGGTGTCATTGCCCGCGCCGGCGTAGAAGATCTCGTTGGCGTCGCTGCCCAGCAGGGTGTCGTTGCCGTCGGTGCCTTGGACGGCCACCACGGGCACGGTCGCGCTGACGTAGCTGCCATCGCCATACACCAGGGTGTCGCCCTTGGTGGTATGGGTGATGGTGTTGCCGATGATGGCGTTGCGGTCGGTGCCGTCTTCGTTGCGCTCGGCCACGCCATAGGTCGACAGGGCGCTGCCGTTGATGGTATTGCCCTGAACCGTGTTGTCACTGCCGTTGTAATACTTGCCGGAAACGCCCTTGGTGTCGTCGTAGGACTGAATGATGATTTCCGGTACGCCGCCGCCCAGTGAGTTGTTGCTCAGGGTGTTGTTGATGACGTCGACGTTGTTGCTGCCGTAGATGCGCACGCCGGCGCTGGCGTTGTCGTGGATGTCGACGCCGGTCATGGTGACCTCGCTGGACAGCTTGATCAGCACGCCTTCGGCGCCGTTGCCATAGACCTCACCGCCGGTGATGGTGATGTTGTTCGGCGAAGGGATGTTCTCGCTGCCGCGCTGCACCACGATACCGCCACCGCCGTTGCCGTAGGCGACGTTGTTGCTGAGGGTGAAATCGTGGCTGCTGGTGACCACGTTGAAACCGTGGCGATCGTTGTCGTAGGCGATGTTGTTTTCGAAGGTGCTGTCGCTGAGGAAGTCAGCGACAAAGCCGTCCAGGCCGTTGCCGTGGGACACGCTGTTCTTGATGACCATGTTCACGGTCTGTTCGTGGGGGTCAAAGCCGTAACCGGAGCAGTCCTTGATTTCCACGCCATCGAGGGTGACGTTGGAGTCGTAACCTTCCTTGCCCGGGATGTAGCCGTTGAACCAGCCGTCGATCTTGCCGGTGGTGTTGTCCCGGTTGCCGTCGATGGTCAGGTTGCTCAGCCCGAAGTCGTGGGTCTCTTCGCCGTAGGCGGAGCGAATGACGCCGGTGATTTTCGTGTCCGAACCGTCCGCGACCTTGATGTTGGAGACGCCCATGCCGTCGCCGTACATGTAGACGTTGCTCTTGAGCATGAGGCAGCCGTCGGACGGTTCCTCGCCGCCTGAGACGATGTAGGTCCCGGGGGGTACATAGACTTGTCCTCCACCCGCCGCCGCAGCTGCATCAATCGCTTGTTGGATGGCCGCGGTGTCGTCAGAGACGCCATCTCCCTTGGCGCCAAAATTTTGGACGTTAAAAATCATGTACTTATCTCCGGTCACAGGCTGAGGTCACGCTGCGTGCCAATTTCCAATCGGCACTGCAGCAGGTATGACCCACCTGAACGGAAAAGTTGTCGCCGTATGTCGGAAAACCGTCGTTTTGTGACGATCGGCACATTTTGGTGGTTATTGGTGTCACGTAATTGACGCTTGAAGGGATATGCTTTTCTGGCACGTTTGGAGAGATGAGGAGTCTGCGAGCGATGAAGATCGCTTGGCAGGACCGGCTTCAGCCGGGGAGAGGCCCGTGTAGGCACCCTCGATTCTGCGGTGTGAATGCCGACGCCTTCCCGGCTAAAGCCGGTCCCACAATGTTCGCGTTAGCCGGTCCTATTATGGGTTGGCGGGCCTACTAGGCCACTTCAGCGGGGGCGCAGCGCAGGCAGTCGCGGCCTTCGCCCTTGGCGGCGTAGAGCGCCTTGTCGGCCATGGCGATGAGCGCTTCGGCGCTGGTCTGAGGTGCGCTGGCGATGGCGACGCCCAGGCTGATGGTGACTCTGGCGCCGTCGCCCAGCACCGGGTGAGGCACGTTCAGCGCGGCGACCGCCGCGCGCAGGTTTTCTGCCAGGGCGCTGGCCTGGGCCGGGTGGGCGTGGGTCATGAGCACCATGATTTCCTCGCCGCCGAAGCGAAAGGTCAGGGCGTCGGCTTTCTGCGCCGTGCGCTGGATCACGCCACTCAGCAACCGCAGGCAGGTGTCGCCCTGCAGATGCCCGTAGTTGTCGTTGTAGGATTTGAAGTGATCTATGTCCAGCAGGATGACCGCGACGTTCGTGGGGGTCTGCGTTGCGCGGCTCCACAGGGAGGCCAGCACCTCGCCCTGAAAACGCCGGTTGAACAATTGCGTCAGCGAATCGATGCGCGCCAGTTCCACCAGTTGCGCTCGCAGCAACTGCCCGCGCAACGCAAACAGATAACTCAGGCGGCTTCCGTGTTCCAGAAACCACGACGCCATCATCAGCAACGCCGCGGTGGAGAAGAACAACAGCGCATTGGCTTGCCAGATCTGAAAGTCGGCGAACTCAGCGAGGTAAGTGGTCACCAGCTGAATGACCAGCATGCAGGCCATGGCCACCGCCGCGCAGCGCACCGGCACCTGCTGGATCACCGTGCAATACACCATGATCAGCAGCATCCCCAGCTGATAGTGCAAGCGGAACGGACTTTCGCTGTAGATCATCGCTATCAGCGGCATCACCGAACACGTCACGGTGCCGATGGCTGCCGTCGCTTCCACAATGCGTCGGGTGCTGGCGCGCCGCGCGATGATCAGCAGAATCATAAAGATCGGCGTCATCAGGCAGACACGGCCCAGCGCCACGTAGGTAAACATGTCGTTCAGGCTGAGCCAGTCGCTGACCATGAACAGGTTGTAGATGAGGATGCCGCCGATGCCCACGGCGGACAGAAACTGGCGGCGTTGCTCAAGCGTTTCGGCCTCGTAGCGCTGTTCCAGCTCAGTGCTGAAACGCAGGCTGCGAAAACGCGATGCGATGGTGCGATCGACCTCGGCAAGAAGTTGCGCGTCATGGGGGCCAGGTCGATCGAGGACAAAGGAAAGCATGTTGCACCAAAGGGGTGGGTTGACCGGACTATGACATCATCGGTGATGTCTTAGTGCCATCATTTCGTCGGAGCGCTGTTTTCGCAAGGACTGACCGATCAAGCGTCAGGTTTGCGATGAACAGCGCTCCGTCTTGCCTCAGATACGGAAACTGCCCACCAGCTGCGTCAAACGCGCCGACTGACGTTCAAGGTCGGAACAGGCGCGCAACGTGGCCTGCAGGTTTTCCACGCCTTCCTGGTTCAGTGTGTTGATTTCGGTGATGTCGACGTTGATCGCTTCGACCACCGAAGTCTGCTCCTCGGTGGCGGTGGCGACCGACTGGTTCATCGCGTCGATCTCGCCGATGCGCACGGTCACGCTTTCCAGGCTGGTGCCGGCCTGATTGGCGATGCTGACGCTTTCATGGCTCTCGCGCTGGCTGTCGTTCATGATCGCCACCGCTTCACGGGCGCCGTGCTGCAGCTCCTCGATCATTTTCTGCACCTGGCTGGCCGATTCCTGAGTGCGATGGGCCAGGCTGCGGACCTCGTCAGCGACCACGGCAAACCCGCGCCCGGCTTCCCCGGCGCGTGCTGCTTCGATGGCAGCGTTGAGGGCCAGCAGGTTGGTCTGCTGGGAGATCCCGGTGATGACTTCCAGAATCTGCCCGATGTTGGCGGTCTTGGTGTTGAGCTGCTCGATCTGCTCGCTGGCGCCGCTGATGCGTGTCGACAAACGGTTCATCGCCTGAATGTTCTGACCGACCACGGCCTGACCACTGGACGCCATATTGCGCGCATCGCTGGAATGCCCGGACGCCATGGCGGCGTTCTGCGCGATCTCCTGCGCCGCAGCGCCCAGCTCGTTGATGGCTGCCGCGACACTGCTGGTGCGGTTGGCCTGCTGATCGGAGTTCAGCATCGAGGAGTTCGACGCGCTGACCACGCGCAGCGCGACTTCGTTGAGCTGCACGGTGGAGGAGGCCACTTCGCGCATGGAGTCATGGATCCGCTCCACGAACAGGTTGAAGCCGTTGCCAAGGTAGCCGAATTCGTCCTGGCTGAGGATCTCCAGGCGCTTGGTGAGATCGCCTTCACCTGCCGCGATGTCGTGCATGGCGCGGCCCATGGTGTTCAGTGGACGCATCAGTACGCTGAGCAACACGCCCAGCAGCGCAATGATCAGGACCACGGCGATGATCGTGGCGACGATCGCCGAGTTACGGAAATCGCCCAGTGCGGCGTAGGCCTGGGCCTTGTCCACCGCGATGCCGACGTACCAGTTAACCGACGGCAGACCGTCAACGTGAGCAAAGGTGACGACTTCGGTCTTGCCGGCGTGCTCGCTTTCGCTGACGTCTTCGGACAGGCGCGGCGTAGCGTTCGGGTAGACCTCGGCCAGGGTTTTCATCACCAGCGAGGTGTCCGGATGCACGAGGATGCGGCCGTTGGCGTCGACCAGGAAAGCATGGCCGTCGTTCTGCAGGCGCAGCGCGCTGATCATCTTCACCAGCACTTCCAGACTCAGGTCGCCGCCCGCAACGCCGGCGACGCCGGAAGGGCCTTTCACCGGCGTGGCGATGGTCACGATCAGGCCTTTGGTCACGGCGTCCAGATAGGGCTCGGTCAAGGTGGTCTTGCCGGCCTTAAGTGCATCGGTGTACCACGGGCGGGTGCGCGGGTCGTAACCGCCGGGCATGTCATCAGGCGGTTGCGTCACGAATGAACCATCGGCTCTGCCCAGGTAGATGCTCATGAACGTCGAGATCAGCGTTGGCTGACCGAGCAGCCGGTTGAACACCTCGGGCGACGACACGGCGGCGCCCTCGGCGACGTTTTCCACCAGCAGGATGCGTCCCGACATCCAGTTCTGGATATTGCCGGCCGTACTTTCGCCCATCTGGTTCAGACTTTCCCTTAACTGATCCCGGATGGCGTTGCGTTGCAGATAATCGTTGTAGAGGGTGAATAAGGTAAACGCGGCGATCACCACCAGCGACGCCGCCAGCAGGATTTTATGGCTGAATTTCAGGGATTTGGTCATGCCTTGAGGGCCTTCAAGCGATTGCAGGGAAAGGATTGCAGTGTGTCAGTCGGGCTATCGGCGGCCAGCGGGATAGATGAATGGCTTGCTGCGCAAAACAGGCCTCTATTTGACTGGAATCTGACAATCGGTCCTGGGTGTACGGCCCGCGAGTCATGTAACCGTGCTAAGCGAGGAGGGCTGAGGGCGAGGACGTGAGGAAGTGGAGCAGGGCAGACGCCCAAAAAAAGGGCTGCAAAAAGCAGCCCTCTGGCATTCGACTTATGCGGCCCAAGCACGAAGCACAGCGCTTGAAGCTTGAAGCCTCGAGCTCGCAGCTAAGTCCTCATCCCTTAGAGCGCATGACTGTAGACCAGCGCATAGGATTCGATCCCGTCGTTAGGCTCCTTGATCCCTGCGTTTGAATAGTGGGTAACGCGCAGGCCGACGCGCTGGGTGTCGCCGAATTTCAGGCCGGCGCCGAGACGGTCTTCGAAGTTGAAAGCGGAACCGAACTTCTGGTCACCCGCAGATGAACCGGTAAACAACGAAACGCCCACACCGGCTTCGATATAGGGCTTCACCGGACCGCTGCCGAACTCATAAACGAACACTGGGGCAAAGGACGCCGAGTGGCGAGCGCCTGCCTGCTTGCCTGCTTCCCAGTAGGTGTAGCCCAGGTCCCAATAGCCGGTCAGCTTGCCGGTGGAGCTTTCCAGCCAGGACTTGTCCCAGTCGAAACCCAGGGCAACGCGGCCGGTGACGCCACCTTGGCTGGTGGCACCCAATGCACCGGAGATCTGCGTGGCGTTGGCGGTCATGGCGAAAGAAGACAGGCAAATGGCAGCGAGCAGTAGCTTTTTCATGGTGGAGATAGCCAGAAAGGTCAATAAAACCGGGGAGAGGAATCACCCGAACGGATGTAGGGCAGAACGCCACTACAAAAGTTCCATTGGCCCTGTATGAAATTTCCCAGAACTTCGTTTTTGGAATGATTCAAGCGGTATCAAGCGCCCGATTGATCAAAATTGTTGAGGCTCGGCAGAAGGATAATTCGCTTTTACGGCGTGCGATTAAGGTCAACAATCCGCCCTGTCATTCCCGCCCCAAGGATCGCCCATGAGCCTCTCGCCCTTCCATCTCGCCATTCCTGTTTACGATCTCGCCGCCGCGCGCCACTTCTACGGCGACGTATTTGGTCTTTCCGAAGGCCGCTCCAGCGAGCAATGGGTCGATTTCGATTTTTACGGTCATCAACTGGTCATCCATGAGCACCCGAAGACCACTTCCCAGGAATCCGTGCATTCCAACGCGGTGGATGGCCACGACGTACCGGTCCCGCACTTCGGCATCATCTTGCACTGGGAAGAATGGCAGGCGCTGGCGGAGCGTCTGCGCGCCCGGGAAACTAAGTTTGTGATCGAACCCTACATCCGCTTCCAGGGCCAGGTGGGCGAGCAGGCCACCATGTTCCTGTTCGATCCGTGCGGCAACGCGCTGGAATTCAAGGCGTTCAAGGACATGAGTCAGTTGTTCGCCAAATAATCCGGGCGTGCCCCTCGGGTGCTTGTCAAAGGCGCCCGTTTTCGTTTCAGCCGCACTGCAGCCACTTCAACTTACCTGTCCAGCGGCCGATAAACCGATTCAGCATCTCTTAATGATCGGATCGGACTGGAAAACTTATGCTCACTGCGATGAACAGGATGCTGGAAAACATCAGCGTCAGATCCAAGCTGTCTCTGGGCTTTGGCGCAGTGCTGGTGTTGACCCTACTGATAGCGTTGGCAGGTTGGTCCGGGATCGGCGGACTGAGTGAAAGGGGAGACCGGATTCTCGACATCTCAAAGCTCAATGACCTGACGCGTGACATGCGCATCGCGCGCTTGTCCTACACGCTCAATTACGATGCAGATCACGCCGCTGTGGTGGTCAAGGCGCTGGACAACCTCGACAGTCACCTGGCGTACTGCCGCGCCGAATTTCGATTCGGCGTTGAATATCCCGCATATTCAGTCGGCGACGGAGGCGGTCAAGCGCTACCGCGCGCACTTCAGCGACTACGTTCAATCTGTGCAGAATCGCGAGGCCTCTCGTGGCATTTTCGGCAGCAATGCGGACGCCGCGGTGGAGCAATTGCAGAAGATTGAGGCCGCAATTTCCGCGAACGCCGACGCTGCGCAGACCGCTGCGGTGGTGAAGGCGCAGGCCTTGGTCGAGCAGGCGCGCTTCCAATTGCGCGGCTACACCTACAGCCTCAAACCCGAGCTTGAAGCACCGGCCAAAAAAGCCATCAGTGACGCTCGCGCCTACACCACTGTCCTTGGCCAGGCGCTGCCGGCGGCACAAAACGATGCCGTGCAACACCTCGGCTCGGCCCTCGACGCTTATTTGCTGACGGTCAGCCAGTTCAGCGAGGCTCAAGCGGGAGCCGCCAACGCTCAGTTGGGGTTGAACGAAGACATTGCCAGCCTGTTTGCCGCCAGTAACGCACTGGCAAAAAATCAGGCCGTATTGCGCAGCGAAGATGTGGACGCCGCCCGTAACGTGTTGGGCGGCGCGACACTGGGCGCATTGATCCTCGGCATTCTTGCGGCCTGGCTGATCACTCGCTTGATTGTCCTGCCCTTGATGGACGCGCTTCGCACTGCCGAGCAGGTGGCCGGTGGTGATCTGACAAATGCCCGTGTGGTGTCGCGCAAAGACGAACTGGGCATGTTGCAACGCAGCATGGCGCGGATGACGGTCAACCTGCGCGAACTGATTGCCGGCCTGCGCAATGGCGTGACGCAGATCGCCAGTGCCGCCGAGGAATTGTCAGCGATCACCGAGCAAACCAGTGCGGGCGTCAATAGCCAGAAGATCGAGACCGATCAGGTGGCGACGGCCATGAACGAGATGGCGGCCACAGTGCAGGAAGTTGCACGCAACGCGGAAAGCGCTTCCGAGGCCGCGGCCACCGCCACCCGCGAGGCCCGCGACGGTGACGAGGTGGTGCGTCAGGCCATCAATCAAATTGAGCGCCTGGCTGCCGAAGTCGGCCACTCGACGGTGGCCATGGCGGACCTGAAAACCGAAAGCGGCAAAATTGGCAGCGTCCTCGATGTCATCAAGTCGGTCGCTCAGCAGACCAACTTGCTGGCGCTGAACGCCGCCATCGAGGCTGCGCGGGCGGGCGAGGCGGGAAGGGGCTTTGCGGTGGTCGCTGACGAGGTGCGCAGCCTGGCCCAGCGTACCCAGTCTTCCACTGAAGAAATCGAGCAACTGATCACCGGTCTGCAGAGCGGCACGCAGCAGGTGGCGGGGATCCTTGAAAACAGCCGCGTGCTGACTGACAGCAGTGTCGAACTGAGCCGGCGCGCCGGGGTGTCCCTGGGCGGCATCACCCGCTCGGTGCTGTCCATCGAGTCGATGAACCACCAGATTGCCGCTGCCGCTGAAGAACAAAGCGCCGTCGCGGAAGAGATAAACCGCAGCGTGATCAGCGTTCGCGAAGTCTCCGAGCAGACATCGGCCGCCAGCGAACAAACCGCAGCGTCCAGTGTTGAACTCGCCCGGTTGGGCGTGCACTTGCAGACGCTGGTCGGAAAATTCAAGGTGTGACCGCCGAGGCGCACTTGCACGACGGGCAATGGCGTCAGTCTGCGCGGGGGAGCGCGTTCACGACGCAGCTTCTGAACAATTCCAGCAGCGGTGTGTGCCGCTGCAGGTATTTGCTCACCAGCACGATCTCGCGGAAGAAGGTCAGCTCACCGAGGTCGATGATCCGCACGTCCTCCGCATGCTCCAGCCACAACCCGGCCATGGGCACCAGCGCCACGCCCAACCCGGCGCGGACCATCTTGACGATGGCGTCCAGCTCATCGAGCTCCAGGGTTTGCCGCACCTCAAGTTTGCGCTCGCGCAGGAACTGCGTGACCCGGCGGCCGCCGAACGAGCGCTGATCGTAGCGAATGAAAGGGTGGTCGCTGAGGATCTGCCGAGGGTCGTCGCCCTGCATGCCGGATGGCGTGATGAGCACGAACGGTTCTCTGGCGAGGACCTCGGCGTGCAGCTCTTTGGGCAGGGCGAACGGCGGTTTGATCATGATCGCCAGATCGAGCTCGCCGGCGTCCACCTGACTGAGCAGGTTCAATGAAACCCCAGGCACCAGACTGGCCTCGATGAACGGCGCCTTGCTGCGCAGCGCCACCAAGGCTTGCGGCAGGATGCCGGTCTGCGCCGTGCTGATGGCGCCGATGCGCAGCGCGCCGCGAAAGTCATTGGCGCTGTCGGGGCTGCCCATGCGCCCGAACAGCTGCAGCATTTCTTCGGCCAGTGCCACGGCGCGTTGTCCGGCGGCGTTGAGGGTGGCGGCGCGGCCGGTGCGATCAAAGAGGGTGACGCCCAGAGCGTCTTCGAGGTTCTTGATCTGCGCGCTCACCGCCGACTGGGTCAGCCCGACCTCGCGCCCGGCCGCCGCAAAGGTGCCTCGACGCGCGACGCAGACGAAGGTTTTCAACTCTCTGATCATCGGCAGGTCCTGGAAGGAAATTCAAATCGGGCAGGGCGCACCCACAGGCGGCCGGCAGCGGATAGTAACCAGTGCCGTCGACAAATAAAAATGCCGCCTCAAGGGCGGCATTTTTTTACGCGGGACGCTTAACGATAGCGTTCCAGCCAGTGCGCGTAGGGCGCAGGCAGGGTCCACGAGGCTTTGTCGACGCCCAGTTCTTTGGCGGCGAAATAAGCCCAATGCGGATCCGCCAGGTGCGCCCGGCCGATCGACACCAGGTCCAGCTGACCGTTCTGCACGGCGGCCTGAGCCAGTTTCGGATCGCCAAAACCCCACGCCGAGGTCACCGGGATATCGGCTTCACGGCGTACGCGTTGGGCGATCGGGCCCATGAAGGCCGGGCCCCACGGGATGTTGGTTTCCGGGATGGTGAAACCGACGCTGACGCTGAGCAGATCAAGACCGCCGGTCTTGAAGCGGCGCGCCAGTTCGATGGATTCGCTGAGGGTCTGCTCGTCACGGCCGTCGTACTCGATCACACCGAAGCGCGCGGTCAGGGGCAGGTTTTCCGGCCAGACTTCACGCACGGCGGCCAGGGTTTCCAGCAGGAAGCGGCTGCGGTTGTCGAAGCTGCCACCGTAGGCATCGGTGCGCTGGTTGGAGTGTTCGGAGAAGAAGCTCTGGCCCAGGTAACCGTGGGCGAAGTGCAGCTCGATCCATTCAAAGCCGACTTCACGGGCACGGCGTGCAGCGTCGACGAAGTCCTGCTTGACCCGGGCGATGTCGTCCAGGGTCATTTCCTGGGGGACTTTCGGCAGGTTGGCGCCGAAGGCGATGGCCGAGGGTGCGATGGTCTGCCAGCCACGGGCATCATCGGCGGCCATGTGGTCGTCACCTTCCCATGGACGGTTGGCGCTGGCCTTGCGACCGGCGTGGGCGATCTGGATGCCCGGGACCGAGCCGGCTGCCTTGATCGCTTGCACCGCAGGAATGAACGCCTTGGCGTGCTCGTCGCTCCAGATGCCGGCGCAACCCGGAGTGATGCGGCCTTCAGGGGAGACGGCAGTGGCTTCGACGACCACCAGGCCCGCACCGCCGCGGGCCATGCTCGCGAGGTGAACGTGGTGCCACTCGTTGATGACGCCGTCGTCTGCCGTGTACTGGCACATTGGAGGGATGGCGATGCGGTTACGCAGGGTCACGTCCTTCAGCGTGAAGGGTTCGAACAATGCAGACATGAAATACTCCTGATGATTGAATTCGCTTGTTCGATAGTATTCGAAATATGGCGAAGAATGAAACCCCTCGCTATGATGCGCGGCATGCGCGCCTTCAAACATCCGTTACCGACCGAACTCACACTTGAGCGTTTGCTTTACGCATTAAGTGACCCCGTACGCCTCGAAATCGTTCGCTGTCTTTCCACGGTGGCGGAGGCGACCTGCGGCGAGCTCGACGGCGGACGGCCCAAGTCCAGCATGTCTCACCACTTCCGCGTGCTGCGCGATGCAGGCCTGGTGCATACGCGCAACATCGGCACCACGCACATGAATTCGCTGCGCACCGAGGAGCTGGATATTCGCTTTCCGGGGTTGCTGGGGTGCATTCTGGCTCAGGCGTGAACCGGCGTTTTCAGACGTACGGTGCGGTTTGTAGACCCGCCCTCAGCGCAAACAAAAATGGCCCGATCTTGCGATCGGGCCATTTCATTTGCGGGCTTGAACCTGACGCTTATACAGCGCCGACGATCTTCGCAGCCGGTTGGGTACGACGACCCATTGCACCGGCACCGGCTGCCACGAGGGCAGAAACCACCAGGGTGATCAGCAGGATCCAGGCGGCGCGGGAAATGTTTTTCGCCGCAACGTCAGCCGCTTCACGGGCTTTCTGTTCGGCCTGGGCTTTCAGCTCCTGGTACTTGGCGTACGCCTGGCGGTAGCTGGCCTGGGCCTGATCGACGATCTGGTTGGCTTCGGCGTCGGTCTTGTTGCCGCGGGCCTTGATCAGGTTGACGAAGGCCTGACGGTCAGCGGCGTCCCACGCCTGGTCGCCCTTGGCTTTCAGACGGTCGAGCAAACCGCTCAGTTGCTCGTCGGCCTGTTGTGGGGCTTCGGCGCTGCGTTGTGCGGTGTTTTTCGCGTCTTCCTGGGTGGTGGCGACGTCCTGCTTGACCTTGTTCGGGTCCAGCTCAGGCTTGCCGGTCTGGCGCATGGCTTGTTCGATTTCGCCCTGGATATCATCCAGATTGAAGTCGATGCCTTGGGCGCGCAGCTGCTCCTGGATCTTGCCGCCAACGGCCGGGGCCACTTGCGCAATGCCGCTGCCCACTGCCGACAGGCCGCTGCCCGCCAGATTCAAACCGCCACGCACGACGCCGGTCACGGCGCTGGACACCAGGTAAACGCTGATCAGCGAAACGCTGGCCCAGACCAGAATGCCGTGGAAGGCGCCTTCGCGATGGGCCAACCGGCCGGCGGCCCAGCCCCCGACGAACAGGGAAATGACCATACTCACACCCAGCCAGATGCCGGTGCCTTTGCCCATGCCCGCCAGCGGATCGGCTTCTTGCAGCGGATCGATGCTGGCGCTGCCGATGGCGGTGCCCAGCAGGCTGAGCATCAGCGAGACCACCAGCGCGAGTACCACACCGGCCAGAATGGCGCCCCAGGAAATTCGTTTGAGCAAGGGGGCAACAGCAGTCCCCCGGTAGACAGGATCGTCGTAGGCGGCAGGTGTAACTCGGTCATCGCGAATCATAGTGGCAGTTCCTTTGGTCATTGGCAGAGCGCAAGACGTGTTGCGCGTAATTCAATGACCTCCGCACTTTTTGATTAGTTTTATGCAGGCGGAAAATAAAATGCTGGCAAAATGCCTAAGCATCAAAATTGCCGAAAATTCAAAGGTCTGCAAGCAGATTAAATTGGAATCAGTGTTATTCCCAGTCGCGATATGGCGTTACCCCGGACGCTGTCCTTGGCTACCTTCTATACCACCGTAATTATTTTTCCCGAGACAGCCTGATGAATACCCTCACCGCCGATGACCGCACTCAGGTCACTCGGGAAGCCACCGTTGAATACTGGAAACACATCATCCCGATTGTGCAGATCGCGTTCGCGATTCACGTGCTGCTGCTGGGTTTGTTCCTGATCGTGGACCTGCCCGTGATGTGGGTCACCAATGCGGCGAGCGTCGCGGCGTACATCGCCTGTCTGCTGGCAATCAAACGCCGGCTGTATCGCTGCGCCGGCATGCTCATCTGTATCGAAATCATCGCCCACGCCGCCATCGCCACCTGGGTGCTCGGCTGGGACAGCAACTTCCACCTCTACGTGTTCTGCATCGTGCCGATCATTGCCTTCGGCTTTCATTCCTCGCCGGTGCGCAGAGGCTGCCTCAGCGCCGCCGTGCTCATCGTCACCGTGGGCGGGTACCTGCTGCGCAACAAAGTGCCGGTCTTCAGCATCAGCGAAAACGCCCGTGACCTGTTCGGCGCAGCCAATGCGTTGACCGCCACGGCGTTGTTGCTGCACGCCACGGCATTGTCGGTGCGCTTTAACCTGTCGATGCACATGAATCTTTATCACTCCGCCCACCGCGACAGCCTGACCAATCTCTATACCCGGCGGCGGGTGCTGCAGCGCTTGCGTCAGTTGGGTGGAGGGCGGCGGGAGATCCCCACGGCGCTGGTGCTGATCGACATTGATCACTTCAAACAGATCAACGACAAGCACGGTCATGACATGGGCGATGTGGTGCTGCAGCAGGTGGCCGATGTCATCGCCCAGTGTGTACGCACCACGGACATCGCCGCGCGCTGGGGCGGCGAAGAGTTTCTGGTGTTGATGCCCAACACCCGCTTCGAGGACGCCCGGCTGATCGCCGAGCGGATACTCACGCACATTCGCGAACAGGGCGGGGAGATCAGGCAGAGCCTGAACCTTACGGCGACCCTTGCGGTGGCCATCCTGAAAGACGGGGAGACGTTCCGGGATGCGCTGAACCGGGCGGATCAGCGCTTGTACGAGGGCAAGCAGGAGGGACGCAACCGGGTCATGCTGGCGGAGTGAGCGCGGCGGGCCTCGCGAAGCCCGCCCGATGCACCCGCTGAATGTAAATTCTCTGCAAAGGTCGGGCTCGTCGCTTGTTCCTGCCGATCACGCAAGGCTAAATGTCGCAACAATTCGAAACACCTCAATCCGAACGTCAGCCTGCCGGCCAGGCGGCGCCTGCTGCACGACTGCAGCGCGCCGCGCGCATCGACGTTGCCTGGCGCAGCGTTTTGCACGCCATACCGATCCGCCCGGCAACGCGCTGGCTGACGGCTTCACTTTTGTCCCTTGGCCACAAAGAAGTAAACCATGACCCAGAATTCGGCAGCCCGCTCACGAAAGCGCCTTGTCCTTGCGCTCCTCATAGCCGTAGCCGTTGGGGCTGTTTATGTCTACTACCGGCACACCTCCAACCCGACTCCGTCGACCGATGCTGGCGCGACTGTTTCCGCGGGACCCGGTGGTCGCCACGGTGGGCCGGGCATGGCGGACCCCAACGCAGCGGTCAGCGTCGCAGTGGGCACAGCCGGTACGGCGGACGTTCCGGTGATTCAGCAGGCGCTGGGCACGGTCGTTCCCAACTACTCGGTCACCGTGACCAGTCGGGTCGACGGTGAGCTGATGGCCGTGTATTTCACCGAGGGCCAGTACGTCAAGAAGGGCCAGTTGCTGGCGCAGATCGACCCCCGTGCCTACCAGGCCACCCTGGACCAATACCTGGGCGACATGGCCCAGAATCAGGCGCTGCTGAAAAGCGCGCAACTGACCGCCGAACGCTATAAGCGACTGTTCGCCAAGGACTCCCTCGCCAAGCAGGACCTGGACACGCAGATCGCCACCGTCGGCCAGTACGCCGGCGCCGTGAAGGCGGATCAGGGGCAGATCGATGCGGCGAAACTCAATCTGCTGTACGCGAAAATCGTCTCGCCAATTGATGGCTACGTCGGCCTGCGGCTGGTGGATCCGGGCAACATCGTGTCGTCCAGCAGCACCACCGGCATCGTCACCGTGACCCAGACCAACCCGATCGCCGTGACCTTCAGCCTGCCCCAGGCGCAATTGGCGACCCTGCTGCCCAAGGTCCGCAAGGGCGAGCCGCTGAGCGTGCAGGCCCTCGATCAGTTGGGCAACACGCCGCTGGCCAACGGCGCGCTGAAATTCATCAGCAACGAAATCGACACCACCACCGGCAGCATCAAACTGAAGGCGCTGTTCGATAACCCCGCCGAGAAGCTCTACCCCAACCAGTTCGTCAACGTGAAGCTGACCACCGACACCCTGCACAACGCCGTGGTGGTGCCGTCGGCCGCCGTGCAATTGAGCAGCGACGGCGAGTTTCTGTATGTGGTGAAAGACGGCAAGGTCGCCCGCCGCAGCGTCAAGGTCGGCCCGGTCTTCGGCGAGCAAACGGTGATCAGCCAGGGCGTGGACAAGGGCGATCAGGTCGTCACCCGAGGTATCGATCATTTGCGTGACGGCAGCACGGTGACCATTGAGGCGGACAAACCGGCCGGCGCGGATGTCGCCGCATCCAGAACCCCTGCCAGCGCCACGCAGCCGGCTGCCGGCAACGCTGCCCCATGAATCCTTCAAGACTGTTTATCCAGCGCCCGGTGGCAACGGTGCTGCTGATGCTCGCGGTGATGCTGGCCGGTATTTTCGCGTATCGCCTGCTGTCGACCTCGGCGCTGCCGGAAGTGGACTACCCGACCATCCAGGTCACCACGCTGTACCCCGGCGCCAGCTCCAGCGTGCTGGCCTCGGCGGTGACTGCGCCGCTGGAGCGCCAGTTGGGGCAGATGTCGGGGCTGGCGCAGATGTACTCGACCAGTTCGGCCGGGGCGTCGGTGATTACCCTGAAGTTCTCCCTGGACTTGTCGCTGGACGTCGCCGAACAGGAAGTGCAGGCGGCGATCAATGCCGCCGACAGCCTGCTGCCCACCGACCTGCCGAATCCGCCGACCTATAAGAAGGTCAACCCGGCCGACACCGCCGTGCTCACCCTCGCGGCGACATCGGACAGCCTGCCGCTGACCCGCGTGCAGGATCTGGTCAACACCCGTGTGGCGCTCAAGCTCTCGCAGATTTCCGGTGTCGGCATGGTCAGCCTGGCCGGCGGTCAGCAGCCCGCCGTGAAGATCGAAGTGAACCCCACCAGCCTGGCGGCCCACGGCCTGACCCTGGAAGATGTCTACGACAAGGTCAACGCCGCTAACGTCAATGGCTCCAAGGGTGGCTTCGATGGCCCGTCCCACTCCATCACCATCGACGCCAACGACCAGTTGCGCGATGCGGTTGAGTACGGCGAGCTGGTGCTGGCCTACGAGAACGGGGCGGCGCTGCGTCTGAAGGATGTCGCGACCACGTCCGAAGCGCCGCAGGATCAGTACCTGGGGGCCACGGCGAACGGGCAACCGGCGATTGTCATTGCGGTCCAGCGTCAGCCGGGGGCCAACGTCATCGACGTGGTCGACAGCATCAAGCAGAAGCTGGCGACCCTGCAAACGGCCTTGCCCGACTCGGTCAAGCTGACAGTCATCAGCGACCGCACCCAGACCATCCGCGCCTCGATCAAGGACGTGCAGATCGAGCTGTTGCTGTCCATCGGGCTGGTGGTGCTGGTGACCTTTGCGTTCCTCGGCAACTTCACCGCGACGCTGATCCCGAGCCTCGCGGTGCCGCTGTCGCTGATCGGCACCTTCGGCATCATGTACCTGGCCGGCTTCAGCGTGAACAACCTGACGCTGATGGCGCTGACCATCGCCACCGGTTTCGTCATCGACGACGCGATTGTGGTGGTGGAGAACATTTCCCGGCACCTGGAGGAGGGCGAAGAGCCCATGGCGGCGGCGCTGAAAGGCTCCCAGGAAATCGGCTTCACCATCATTTCCCTGACCTTCTCGCTGATTGCCGTACTGATCCCGCTGCTGTTCATGGGCGACGTGGTGGGTCGGCTGTTCCGCGAGTTCGCCATCACCCTGGCGGTGGCGATTCTGGTGTCGATGGTCGTGTCACTGACCCTTACGCCGATGCTCTGCGCGCACCTGTTGCGGCATGTGCCCGAAGGCGAAAAGGGCCGCTTCGCCGCCTGGGGCGATCGCCAGTATCAAAAGGTGCTGAACGGCTATGACCGGGGTCTGGTGTGGGTGCTCGATCACCAACGTCTCACGCTGCTGGTGGCCGTCGGCACCGTGGCGCTCACCGGCTTCCTTTATCTGGTGGTGCCGAAAGGGTTCTTTCCGACCCAGGACACCGGCCTGATTCAGGGCTTCACCCGTGCCTCCCAGGACGTTTCGTTCAGCGAGATGGCCCGTCGTCAGCAGGCGTTGGTGGAAGTGGTGCGTCAGGACCCGGCCGTGGAGTCGGTTTCGTCCACCATCGGCGTCGACGGCAGCAATGATTCGCTGAACAACGGCCGCCTGCAGATCGGCCTCAAGCCCTTCGACGACCGCGACGACACCGCGACTCAAGTCATCACCCGGCTTGAGAAATCCGCCAGCGCCGTGTCCGGCATTCAGCTGCATCTGGTGTCGTCCCAGGACCTGACCGTCGATGACCAACTGACCCCGAGCCAGTACCAGTTCACCCTCGACGACTCGGAGAGCGCGAATCTGTCGACGCTGACGCCCCGGCTGATCGAGAAATTGCAGCACCGCCCGGAAATGCGCGACGTCGTCGACAACCTGCAAGACCAGGGCCTGGTGGCGTACGTCGAGCTGAACCGGGCGGCCGCCATGCGCTACGGCATCAGCGCCTCCGACGTCGATACCGCGCTGTACAACGCCTTCGGCCAGCGGCTTATTTCGACCATTTTCACCCAGTCCAACCAGTACCGCGTGGTGTTGCAGGTGCCGGGGCAGTTCCAGCAATCCCTGGCGGCGTTCGACAACATCTACCTGGCGGCGGCGACCGGTTCTGCCACGACGACGGCCAGCACGACATCGGGCACGTCTTCGAGCACCTCCACCCAGAGCACGTCATCCAGTTCGACCACCACCACCGGCACCCCGGCGCAAATGGTGCGCCTGACGGACATCGCCAAGGTCGGCCAGCGCACCGGTTCGCTGTCCCTCAGCCGCCTGGACCAGTTCCCGGCCGTGACGGTGTCGTTCAACCTGGCAGACGGCTATTCCCTGGAGCAGGCGCAGCAGGCCATCAGCGAGGTGATGACCGAGCTGAATGCGCCGACCAGCATTACCCTGCGTTACCAGGGCGCGGCCGAAGCGTTTCAGACCGCCACGGGCAACACGCTGTGGCTGATCCTGGCGGCGCTGGTCACCATGTACATCGTGCTGGGCATGCTTTACGAGAGCTTCATCCATCCGGTGACGATTCTTTCGACGCTGCCCTCGGCGGCGATCGGCGCCTTGCTGGCGCTGCTGCTGACCGGCACCGAATTCAGCCTGATCGCGCTGATCGGCGTGGTGCTGTTGATCGGGATCGTGAAGAAGAACGCGATCATGATGATCGACTTCGCCCTGGAGGGTCGCCAGCATCAGCGCCTCAACGCCCGGGACGCCATTCACCGGGCCGCGCTGCTGCGCTTGCGGCCGATTCTGATGACCACGCTGGCGGCGCTGTTCGGCGCGCTGCCGCTGATGCTCGCCACGGGGGCCGGAGCTGAACTGCGTCGGCCGCTGGGGCTGGTGATCGTCGGCGGGCTGTTGCTCAGCCAGGTGCTGACGCTGTTCACCACGCCGGTGATCTACCTGATGTTTGATCGTCTGTCCGAGCGGGCCAGGGCACGCTTCACGCGGGGCGGCAATCGGGGCAGCACCCGGAATGGCGATCAGGGCAGTGCGCGGCCATGAATCTGTCTCGGCTGTTTATCCGCCGTCCGGTGGCGACGCTGTTGCTGAGCCTGAGCATCACCCTGGCCGGCATTCTCGGTTACACGCTGTTGCCGGTGGCGCCGCTGCCCCAGGTGGATTTCCCGACGATCATGGTCAGCGCCTCGCTGCCCGGTGCCAGCCCGGAAACCATGGCCGCCACGGTGGCCACGCCGCTGGAGCGCAGTCTCGGGCAGATCGCCGGTATCACCGAGATGACGTCCACCAGCAGCCAGGGATCGACCACGTTGATTCTGCAGTTCGAACTGGATCGCGACATCAATGGCGCCGCCCGGGATGTGCAGGCGGGCATCAACGCCGCGCGCAGTCTGCTGCCCAGTTCGATGCCGTCGCTGCCCACGTACCGCAAAGCCAATCCGTCCGAGGCGCCGGTATTGATGCTGGCGCTGACCTCATCGACACGCAGCCCCGGCGAGCTCTACGACCTGGCCTACAGCAAGTTGCAGCAGAAGATCGCCCAGGTGAACGGGGTGGGCGAGGTGTCGGTGCGGGGCGGCGCCTTGCCGGCCGTGCGCATCGACGTTCAGCCCAACCTGCTCAACCACGCTGGCATTTCCCTGGAGGCCGTGCGGCAGACGATCAACGACGCCACCAAGGCCAAGCCCAAGGGCATTCTCCAAGGGGAAGGGCAGAGCTGGGTCATCGACGGTAATGACCAGATCGACAAGGCCGCCGATTACCAGGACCTGGTCATCACCTACCAGAACGGCGCTGCCGTGCGGTTGCGCGATGTGGCCAACGTCTACGATTCGGTGGAAGACACCTTCGTCGGCGGCTATTACAACGGCCAGCCCTCGGTGACGCTGGGGGTGACCCGCCAGGCCGGCGCCAACATGCTCAAGACCATCGACAGCATCAAGGCGCTGATGCCCGAGTTGCAGCGGGAAATTCCCGGTGATGTGCAACTGATCAGCGTCATCGACCGCGGTCCCACCGTGCGTTCGTCCCTGCATGACACCGAAGAAACCCTGCTGATCGCCACCTTGCTAGTGATTGCCGTGGTCTTCGTGTTTTTGCGCAACCTGCGCGCGACGCTGATTCCGGCGGTGGTGCTGCCGGTGTCGCTGATTGGCACCTGCTCGATCATGTACCTGCTGGGTTATAGCCTCGACAACCTGTCGCTGATGGCGTTGATCATTTGCACCGGTTTTGTGGTGGATGACGCGATCGTGGTGCTGGAAAACATCGCCCGCTATCAGGAGCAGGGCATGCGTCCGCTGCGTGCGGCACTGATGGGCACCCGTGAAGTCGGTTTCACGGTGCTGTCCATGACCCTGTCGCTGATCGCGGTGTTCATTCCGATCCTGCTGATGGGCAGCATTGTCGGGCGGCTGTTCCGGGAGTTCGCGGTGACCTTGAGCATCGCGCTGGGCCTGTCGATGCTGGTATCCCTGAGCCTGACCCCGGTGCTGTGTGTCCTGCTGCTGCGCCAGCCCGCCCATGACGCCCGCGAGCCGCGGTTTTATCGCTGGATTGAAGCTGGCATTGCGCGGATGCAGGGCGCCTATCTCACGGCATTGGCCTGGGTCATGCGCCATCGGCTGTTGACCATGTTCAGCCTGCTGCTGACCGTGGGGCTCAACGTGTACCTGTACGCCACGGTGCCAAAGGGGTTTTTCCCGGCCCAGGACACCGGCGTGCTGATGGGCGCCGTGCGGGCTGACCAGAACATCTCCTTTCAGGCGCTCAAGCCGCATTTGCTGCAGATCGCCCATGACCTGGCGGCCGATCCCGACGTCGAGGCGGTGATGTCGTCGACCGGCAGCGGGCGGGCCGGGTCGCGCAACACCGGCGACTTCTTCATTCGGCTCAAGGACTACAAGCAGCGCACCAGCAGCGCCGCAGCGGTGGCGAACCGGCTGACGCGGGCGAACAACAAGGTGGCGGGGATTCAGGTGTTTCTGATGCCCGCCGAGGACATTCGTGTGGGCGGGCGCAGCGCCAACGCCACCTACCAGTTCAGCCTGCAGGCGGATGATCTGGACCTGCTGCGGGTGTGGGAACCGAAGGTCGAGGCGGCGCTGCGGGCATTGCCGCAACTGACCGGTATCGACTCGGACTCCCAGACCGGCGGCCAGGAGATGAAACTGCACATCGACCGTGCCGCCGCGAGCCGGCTGGGAGTCAGCGTCAGCGACATCGACAACCTGCTGAACAACGCCTACAGCCAGCGGCAGGTGGCGACCTTGTACAAAACGTTGAACCAGTACCACGTCATCATGGGCCTGGACCCGGTGTACACCCAGGACGCGACGATGCTCGACCGCATGTACGTGATCAACGCCGATAACCAGCAAGTGCCGCTGACCGCGTTTGCTACCTTCAGTCCGGACAATGCGCCGCTGGCCGTGGCGCATCAGGGTCAATCGGCGACCAGCACCATCGCCTTCAACCTGCAGGACGGCGTCTCTCTGGAGCAGGCCACGGCGGCCATTAATGCGGCCGTCGACAAGGTCGGCTTGCCCCGGGACATCCAGTACGGTTTTGCCGGGACAGCTCAGGCTTACGCCGCACTCGCCGCCAGCATGCCGTGGTTGATCGGGGCGGCCTTGCTCGCGGTGTACATCGTGCTAGGGGTGTTGTACGAAAGTTACATCCACCCGCTGACGATTCTGTCGACCTTGCCGTCGGCGGGGGTCGGCGCGTTGCTGCTGCTCAAGGCGGTGAACATGCAACTGACGGTCATCGCCCTGATCGGCATTCTGTTGCTGATCGGCATCGTCAAAAAGAACGCCATCATGATGATCGACTTCGCCCTGATGGCCGAGCGCGACCGCAAGATGTCGCCTGAGCAAGCCATCATTGAAGCCTGTCGCATGCGCTTCCGGCCCATCATGATGACCACGCTCGCCGCCTTTTTCGGCGCTTTGCCACTGGCCCTCGGCAGCGGCGGCGACGCCGACCTGCGCAAGCCGCTGGGCGTAGCGATTGCCGGCGGCCTGGTGCTGAGCCAGTTGCTGACCCTGTTTACCACCCCGGTGGTGTACCTCTATCTCGATCGCCTGAGCCGTTCTTCGCGGCGTTTCTGGCACACGCGTATCCGCCGCACTCACGTGCCCGGCTGACTGACAAGGTTGAATGAATGAACGCTGCGCTGCCGTCCCGTCTGTCCATCGCTCTGCTGCTGACCGGCACCCTGTTGACGGGCTGCATGGTTGGGCCTGACTACCAGAAACCCAGTGCGCCGATCTCCGCCACCTTCAAGGAAGCCCAGGGCTGGAAGGCGGCGAGCCCCCAGGACGAGTTGCCCAAGGGACCGTGGTGGGCGCTTTATCAGGACCCGCAACTGGATGCGCTGGTGTCCCAGGTGCAGCTCAATAACCAGAACGTCGCGGTCTACGCCGCGCAATACCAACAGGCCCTGGCGCTGGTGCGTCAGTCCCGCGCCGAAGAATTTCCGACGTTGACCGGCACCGGGGCGAGCAGCCGCAGCGAGTCCGCCAGCGGCTCGTCGTCCAGCGGGGCAGGGGGTGTGAGCAAGGTGCATTCGGCCACCCTGGACCTGAGTTGGGAGGCTGACATCTGGGGCAGACTGCGCCGCACCAACGAACAGGACCGCGCCAGTGCACAGGCCAGCGCGGCCGATCTGGCCAACGCCACTCTCAGCGCGCAATCGTCCCTGGCGCAGGATTACTTCCAGCTGCGCCTGCTGGACCGGCGTATCACGCTGTACCGCGAGACTATTGCCGGCTACGAGCGCTACCTGCAAATCATCCAGAACAAGTACGACGAGCAGATCTCGTCGCGGGCCGATCTGGCGACGGGCAAAACCCAATTGCAGAGCGCTCAGGCCTCGATGCTCGACTTGCAGTGGCAGCGCGCCCAGTACGAGCACGCCATCGCTTTGCTGATGGGCAAACCGCCGGCGGACTTCTCCCTCGCCGCAGACCCGGCCTGGCAGTACCACGTGCCCGGCGTGCCGTTGGGTGTGCCCAGTCGCTTGCTGGAACGTCGCCCGGACATCGCCGCCGCCGAACGGCAAATGGCCGCCGCCAACGCTGCGGTCGGGGTGGCAACGGCGGCGTATTACCCGGACCTGACGCTGAGCGCCAGCGGCGGCTACCAGAGTTCCACCCTGAGCAACCTGTTCTCGCTGCCCAACCGCTTCTGGTCGATCGGCCCGAGCCTGACCGGCACGATTCTCGATTTTGGCGCCACCCGTGCCAGCGTCGAACAGGCCCGTCATTCCTACGACGCCACCGTCGCGACCTATCGCCAGACCGTGCTGACCGGTCTGGGCGAAGTCGAGGATTACCTGGTCGAACTGCGCACCCTGGAGCCTGAGCTGGAAGCCCGACGCAATTCCGCGCAGTCGGCGGAAGATTCCGCAGCGGTGAGTCGCGATCAGTACGAAGCCGGCGTCATCGACTACCTCGACGTCGCCACCACCCAGGCCACCAGCCTGAACGAACGCCAGACCCTGCTCAATCTGGTCGCCACGCAGTTGATCACCAGTGTTCAGCTGCAGGCAGCGCTGGGTGGGTCGTGGGTGACAGAGTGATTTCAGGCGGGTGCTGCTGATTCGGTGTCGGCTGCTTTTGATTGGTAGGACCGGCTTCAGCCGGGAAGGGACCGGTGCGTTCGCCATCAATTTTGCAGTGTTGCACCCGACGCCTTCCCGGCTAAAGCCAGTCCCACTAAAGGGACGCGGTGTGTCAGTGGCGGATGCTGTTGATCTCAGTGGGACCGGCTTCAGCCGGGAAGGGGCCGGTGTGGACGCCATCAATTGCAGTGTTGCACCCGACGCCTTCCCGGCTGAAGCCGGTCCCACTGAGAGCATGCGTTTTGCCTGCACCACCCAGCAACTTCCCGTCTAAAGCCAGTCCCACTAAACACGTGCGGTGTGTCGGTGGCGGATGCTGTTGATCTCAGTGGGACCGGCTTCAGCCGGGAAGAGGCCGGTGTGTGCGCCATCAATTTTGCAGTGTTGCACCCGACGCCTTCCCGGCTAAAGCCAGTCCCACTAAAGGGACGCGGTGTGTCAGTGGCGGATGCTGTTGATCTCAGTGGGACCGGCTTCAGCCGGGAAGGGGCCGGTGTGGACGCCATCAATTTTGCAGTGTTGCACCTGACGCCTTCCCGGCTAAAGCCGGTCCCACTAAACACGTGCGGTGTGTCAGTGGCGGATGCTTTTGATCTCAGTGGGACCGGCTTCAGCCGGGAAGAGGCCGGTGTGGACGCCATCAATTTTGCGGTGTTGCACCCGACGTCTTCCCGGCTAAAGCCAGTACCACTAAACACGTGCGGTGTGTCAGTGGCGGATGCTTTTGATCTCAGTGGGACCGGCTTCAGCCGGGAAGAGGCCGGTGCGTACGCCATCAATTTTGAGGTGTTGCACCTGACGCCTTCCCGGCTAAAGCCGGTCCTGCTCTGCGCATTCCCGCTTCTTCAGCTGAGTCGGGTCAGATACGCCGGGACGGGCTGTTCAGGCAGTACCGACAAGACTTTCAGCCGCTGCAGCATCCGCTGACGGGCACGGTTGAGGTGTTCCTTGAGGTTCAGCGCGGCCGCATCAAACGCGCCGTGCAGCAGTAATTCGAGGATCAACCGATGCTCGGCGAGCATCGCTTCGTCGGGGCCGATGCCCAACTGACTGTAGAAAATCCGGCTGATGATCATCGGGCTCTGGCCCTGGCGGATCAGCGTCGCAATCTTGCGGTTGCTGATGCCCGCCAGGCAGTGGTGATGCAGGTCTTCTTCCAGTCGCTCGATGTCTGCCAGGCTGCACTGCGGATTGTTCTGCGCGGCTTCAACGCGCGCGAGCATGGCGGCCAGGTCGTCCCGGCTCAGGATTGGCGCGGTCTGGCGCAGTGCTTCTGGCTCGAGGCAGGCCCGCAGCTCGTAATCCTCGGTCACTTCCCGAGCGGTAAGCGGCCCGGCCAGCCACTGGGAGTAAGGCTCCTTCTCCACCAGCCCCCGGTCACGCAAACGCATCAGCGCCTCGCGCACCACGGCCCGGCTGACGCCATAGTGCTCGGCGGCAATTTGCTCATCGAGCCGGTAATGACCGAACGCGATACAGGTCGATAACGCCGCACCGATTTCCTCGAAAATCCGTTCGCCGAGGGGACGCGTGTCCACCAGCTCTTCACTGCTATCGAGGCCCAATTGATGGTGGGTCAGGGCCAGGCGCACTGGCTGTACGTCGTTGCCGTTGGGATTGACCAGATAACCGCGCCCATCAAACCGACTGATCAGGCCTTCTCCATGGAGCATATCCAGCGCCCGACGCACCGGCACCCGACTGGTGCCGAACAGCTCTGCCAGCGGCGCTTCGAGCAGCACCAATCCTTCAACCACGTCACCGTTGACGATGGCATCGCGCAGGACCTGTCGGATCGTGGCGTAGCGGGACGCGGTGCGGGAATCCTCGGCGGACATCGATTTCATACACTTCTCGGAAGGCGGGCGGCGATTCTCGCACAAGACAGCGCGTCACTGCGGGACACGGCAGAACGCACGGTATTGGAGCTGTTGTTACTTTTCTACACTAAAACGTACCTTTGCATAACTATCCATCCTTGATGGCATAGCTGTGATGACGCTTACAGTCCTGCGCACCACCTCGTGCTTTAAAATTGGACGAGGTATCTAGCCCGGGGCTCTTGGCCCGCATGCCCACGCAATCATCGCTCCGCGAATCAAGGTACTCAGACTCTGGCACGCTTTCTGCCTTTAAGAAATGTACATTCTCCGAATATGTACATTAAAGGGTAGATGAAATGTCCGACGCTCGCTTCCCGGATCCGACACTCGCCGATGCGCTGGCAATGGCCGAAGCGTTCGCCAACGGGACGAACGACCCGGTGCAGGCCCTGGACGCAGCGCTGGCGAAGGCTGCCGCCGTCGATGACGTGTTCATCTCTTTCTCCACTCCCCGGGCACGCCGCGAAGCAGAAGCCTCGGCGGCACGCTGGAAGGCCGGGCAACCGGCGAGCGCTCTGGACGGCGTGCCCATCGCCTGGAAAGACTTGTTTGACCTCGCTGGCAGCCCGACCACCGCCGGCGCCGCGTTGCGCCGTGAATACGCGCCGGTGCTGCTGGATGCGCAGAGCGTCGGCCTGCTGTCACGGGCCGGGATGGTCAGTGTCGGCAAAACCAACCTCAGTGAATTCGCCTACTCGGGTCTGGGCCTGAACCCCCATTTCGGCACGCCGCATAATCCCCTCGGGCATGACCAGCCGCGCATTCCCGGCGGTTCGTCGTCAGGCTCCGCGGTGGCAGTTGCAGCGGGTATTGTGCCCATCGCCATGGGCACCGACACGGCCGGCTCGATCCGCATTCCGGCTGCCTTCAACGGCCTGGTGGGCTTTCGAAGCAGTTGCCGCCGCTACAGCCGCGACGGGGTCTTCCCCCTTGCGCACACCCTCGACAGCCTCGGCCCGCTGACCCGCAGCGTGCGCGATGCGGTCGCCATTGACGACATCCTGCGGGGTCGCACAAAACCGACCTCTTTGCTGCCGCGCCCGTTGGCCGGTCAGCGGTTCCGGGTCGATCAGGCTGTTCTTGAGGACGACCGCGTCGAGCCATCGGTGCGGGACAACCTGCTGCGCTGTGTGAGCGCGATGCAGGCCCAGGGCGCGCTGATCGAGGTGCGTCCTTCGCCGGCGTTTCAAGCCGCCCTTGATCTCATTCAGCAGCAAGGCTGGCTCGGCGCGGCAGAAGCTTTCGCCCTGCATCAGCCCTTGCTCGACAGCGAGGCGGCCGCGCAACTCGACCCTCGCGTACGACGCCGGCTTGAAGCGGCGCGGGCATTTCCGGCCAGCCACTTGATCAACCTCTACAGCGCTCGCGAGCGGCTGCAACAACAGATGAGCGACGAACTCGATGGCGCCTTTCTGATCACCCCGAGCGTGGCCCATGTGGCGCCGCCGCTTGCGCCGTTGCTGAGCGACGACGACCTGTTTACCCGCACCAACCTGGGCACGTTGCGCCTGACCATGCCGGGCAGTCTGCTGGACATGCCGGGCGTGTCGCTGCCCAGTGGCTGCGACGCCCTTGGCCTGCCCACCGGCCTGTTGATCAGCGCGCCCAGTGGTGAAGACTCACGTTTATTGCGCGCAGCGTTGGCCGTTGAAGCCGCGTTGCGCACGTCCCGAAACCAAGGATCCGATAACTCCGCTGGAGAACGATGATGGCTAAAGAAATTCTGTGCGCCTTCGGTGTCGACGTAGACGCCGTGGCAGGCTGGTTGGGTTCGTACGGTGGCGAGGATTCGCCGGATGACATTTCCCGTGGCCTGTTCGCGGGGGAGGTTGGTGCGCCGCGCCTGCTCAAGCTGTTCGAGCGCTACGGCCTGCGCACCACCTGGTTCGTGCCCGGTCACTCGATGGAGACCTTTCCCGAGCAGATGAAGGCCGTGTTCGACGCCGGTCACGAAATCGGGGTCCACGGCTACAGCCACGAAAACCCGATCGCCATGACGCCCGAGCAGGAAGAAATCGTCCTCGACAAATCCATCGAGCTGATCACCCAGATGACCGGCAAACGCCCGACCGGCTACGTCGCGCCGTGGTGGGAGTTCAGCAAGGTGACCAACGAGTTGCTGCTCAAGAAAGGCATCAAGTACGACCACAGCCTGATGCACAACGACTTCCATCCGTACTACGTGCGCGTGGGCGACAGCTGGACCAAGATCGATTACACCCAGCACCCCGACACCTGGATGAAACCGCTGGTGCGCGGTGAGGAAACCGATCTGGTGGAGATTCCGGCGAACTGGTACCTCGACGACCTGCCGCCGATGATGTTCATCAAAAAGGCGCCCAACAGCCACGGCTTCGTCAACCCGCGCCATCTGGAAGAGATGTGGCGCGATCAGTTCGACTGGGTCTACCGCGAGCACGAACACGCCGTGTTCACCATGACCATTCACCCGGACGTCTCCGGGCGCCCGCAAGTGCTGCTGATGCTGGAGCGTCTGATCGAGCACATCCAGAGCCACGCCGGGGTCAAGTTCGTCACCTTCGACGAAATCGCCGACGACTTCGTCCGCCGTAACCCGCGCCACAGCTGATAGCCCCTTCATTCCGAGGCGTGACCCATGTCCATTTACAACAAGCTTGATCTGACCGGCTGGAAACCCCGGCAACTGACTTCCGAAGAAGTCCGCTACGCCACCTGGATCGCGTTCTTCGCGTGGGTCTTTGCGGTGTACGACTTCATCCTGTTCGGCACCTTGCTGCCGGAAATCGGCCGGCACTTTCAGTGGGGCGAAGCGGAGCAGGCGGAAATCGCCACCTGGGCCGCGGTCGGCACGGCGGTCATCGCGCTGGCCATCGGTCCGTTGGTGGATCGCCTCGGCCGGCGCATGGGCATCATTTTCACGGTGACCGGTTCCGCGATCTGCTCGGCGCTGACGGCGCTGGGCGGGTCATGGGGCAAATCGCCGTTGATCCTGATCCGATCTTTGAGCGGGCTGGGTTACGCCGAAGAAACCGTTAACGCGACCTACCTCAGCGAAATCTATGCGGCGTCGGAAGACCCGAGACTGGCCAAACGCCGTGGCTTCATCTACAGCCTGGTGCAAGGCGGCTGGCCGGTCGGTGCGCTGATCGCTGCAGGCCTGACCGCCGTGCTGCTGCCGGTCATCGGCTGGCAGGGCTGCTTCGTCTTCGCCGCCATCCCTGCGCTGGTGATTGCGTTCATGGCGCGCAAGCTCAAGGAAAGCCCGCAGTTCCAGATTCACCAGCGCATCACCCAGTTGCGCAAGGCCGGCGACGCCGAGCAGGCCAAACAAGTGGCGATGACCTACGGCGTGGATTACGAAGAGCATCGCACCGCCGGCATCGGCGCAGCGTTCCGTGGCACCTCGCGCCGGGCGACCCTGGTGATCGGCGCGGCGATCCTGCTCAACTGGGCGGCGATTCAGGTGTTCAGCGTGCTGGGCACCTCGGTCATCGTCAGCGTTCACCACATCTCCTTCGAGAATTCGCTGATCATCCTGGTGCTGTCGAACCTGGTGGGCTACTGCGGCTACCTCAGCCACGGCTGGATGGGCGACAAGATCGGCCGGCGCAACGTCATCGGCCTGGGCTGGATGCTCGGCGGTCTGTCGTTCACCGGCATGCTGTTCGGCCCCAGCAACATGCCCACGGTGGTCGGCCTGTACAGCCTCGGGCTGTTCTTCCTGATCGGTCCGTATTCCGCCGCCCTGTTTTTCATCAGCGAAAGCTTCCCGACCAGCATCCGCGCCACCGGTGGCGCGATCATCCACGCCATGGGCCCGATTGGCGCCGTGGTCGCCGGTTTTGGCGCGACCTCGGTCCTGAGTGCCGGCGGCGACTGGCAGACCTCGGCGCTGTATTTCGGTGCCGTGCCGTGCTTTCTGTCCGGCGTGTTGATGTTCGCCGCCCGCCACGTGCGCCCCGAAACCGTCCAATAGCAACCGTCCCATAGAAACCGTCCAATAAGGAACTGAACATGATTCGCAGAGTAGCGTTGATTACCGGGGCCGCCAGCGGGATCGGCCAGGCCCTGGCGGTGGCTTTCGCGCACAAGGGCGTCGCGGTGGTGGGCGGCTATTACCCGGCCGACCCCCATGACCCGGAGATCACCGCGCAGCTGGTCGCGGGAGCGGGTGGCGAATGCCTGATGGCGGAGCTGGACGTCACTCAAACGGCCTCGGTTGACGCCCTGGCCGAGCAGGCCATCAGCCGCTTCGGCCGCATCGATTACGCCGTCGCCAATGCCGGACTGCTGCGCCGCGCGCCGTTGCTGGAGATGACCGACGCGCGCTGGAACGAGATGCTCGATGTCGATCTCACCGGCGTGATGCGCACCTTCCGCGCGGCGGCTCGGCACATGGGCGAGGGCGGCTCGATGGTGGCGATTTCGTCGATTGCCGGGGGCGTCTATGGCTGGCAGGACCACGCCCACTACGCTGCGGCCAAAGCCGGGGTGCCGGGGCTGTGCCGTTCGCTGGCGGTGGAACTGGCGCCCCGGGGGATTCGCTGCAACGCGGTGATTCCGGGTTTGATCGAGACACCGCAATCGCTGGACAGTAAAAACTCACTCGGGCCCGAGGGCCTCGCCAAAGCGGCCCGTGCCATCCCGCTGGGCCGTGTCGGCCGGGCCGATGAAGTCGCTTCGCTGGTGCGATTCCTGTGCAGCGAGGAGTCCAGTTATCTCACCGGGCAAAGCATCGTCATCGATGGCGGCCTGACCGTGCGGTGGCCGGAGTAGGGCGCAGCGCTGATCCGCTGTTGATCGCGCTACAGGCGCTGGACTGAAAGAGGAAACACCATGCAACTGAAAAACAAGCGCGCTGTGATCACGGGCGCCGGCAGCGGGATCGGTGCTGCCATCGCCCGCGCGTTCGCCGAGCAGGGCGCGCGGCTGGTCCTGGCCGACCGCGACGCCGTCACCCTGGCGAACACCGCCCGGCACTGCCGCGAGTTGGGCGTCGAGGTGGTCGAAAGCGTCGCCGATGTCGGCACCGTCGAGGGCGCGCAGGCCGGTGTCGATACCTGCGTCGAGCACTTTGGCGGCATCGATATTCTGGTCAACAACGCCGGGATGCTGACCCAGGCGCGCTGTGTCGACCTGACCCTGGACATGTGGAATGACATGCTGCGCGTGGACCTGACCAGCGTGTTCATCGCCAGTCAGCGCGCCTTGCCGCACATGCTGGCGCAGCGCTGGGGACGCATCATCAACGTCGCGTCACAGTTGGGCATCAAGGGTGGCGCCGAGCTGACCCACTACGCCGCGGCCAAGGCCGGGGTGATTGGCTTCAGCAAATCCCTTGCTTTGGAAGTGGCCAAGGACAACGTGCTGGTCAACGCCATCGCGCCGGGGCCGATCGAGACGCCGCTGGTGGCCGGTATCAGCAGCGCCTGGAAAACCGCCAAGGCGGCCGAGCTGCCCCTGGGGCGCTTTGGCTTGGCGGAAGAAGTGGCGCCCGTCGCGGTGCTGCTCGCCAGCGAGCCCGGCGGCAATCTGTTCGTCGGCCAGACCCTGGGGCCGAATTCCGGTGATGTGATGCCGTGATGCCCAAGTACAAAGAACAGAGCCGCGAATAAAACAGGAGCGAATAATCATGTGTGGACTCTGCGGCCTGCTGGGCGAAGACGTGCACTGGAGCGACCCGCTGGGCGACGAACTGCCCCGTCGCCGCGAACGCCTGCGCCGGATTGCCGCGATCAATAAGGTGGTCGCGCCGTTCCGCCTGAAGGTCGAGGACTTTCAGGGCGTCTCCTACCTCCTGCTCGGCGCCACCGGCAAGCAGGAACTGGCGAGCGGCCTCGATCAATTGTGGCAACGGGCCGAGCAGTTGATCGGACGCCCGCTGGATCCGCTGGATGAACGACTGCTGGACCACCTGGAGCAGCACCCATGAGCATCGCGCTGAACGTCATCACCGGTTTTCTCGGCAGTGGCAAGACCACCTTGCTCAAGCGCCTGCTGCAGGGCGAAACCCTCGGCGACACGGCGCTGCTGATCAATGAGTTCGGCGACGTCGGCATTGATCACCTGCTGGTGGAAGAGGTGGCGCCGGACACCGTCCTGCTGCCCAGCGGCTGCGTCTGTTGTTCGATTCGGGGCGAATTGCGCGACGCGCTGACCGACTTGCTCCAGCGCCGCGCCCGGGGCGAAGTGCCGGCGTTTCGACGCATCCTCCTGGAAACCACGGGGCTGGCCGATCCGGCGCCCATTCTGGCGACGATCAACAATGATCCCCACCTGCGCGGCCGTGTTCACATCGGATTGGTGGTGACGGTGGTCGACGCCAGCCATGCCGCGCTGCAGGAACGCCTGCACCCGGAATGGATGGCCCAGGTCGCGGCCGCCGACCGGCTGCTGATCAGCAAGACCGACGTCGCCGACGAAGACGCGCTGAAAGCGTTGCAGCGGCGTTTGCATTCGATCAATCCCGCACCGGTGCTGACCACGGATGCCATTCAGAGCGGCGATCAACTGCTGCTCGGTGACGGGCTGCACAGCAGTGATCCCGCCCAGGAGGTCGCGCGCTGGCAGCTGATGGGCACGCGCTCGACAGCCGCCCGTCACGGTGAGGCGCAGGTCTGCTGCCTGACCTTTGAACGCCCGCTGGATTGGGTCGCCTTCGGGGTCTGGCTGTCCATGCTGCTAAGATGCCACGGCGAACGAATCCTGCGCGTCAAAGGACTGCTCAACCTGAACAACAGCCACGCCCCCGTCGTCATTCATGGCGTGCAGCATTGCCTGCACGCGCCGGTGCACCTGCCTTCATGGCCGGGCGACGACCATCGTTCGCGGCTGGTATTCATCGTGCGCGGGCTGGACACCGCGCTGCTGCGCCGCTCGTTCGAGGTGTTCAGCGAACGCCTGGCGCCGGCACCCCGGGAAGCGCTGGCATGACCGTGACGCTGCGGGTCTTGGGCACTTCGGTGACGCTGCTTGAATCCCTGCGGGTTCGCGCCGAAGAAGACCTCGGCATCAAGCTGGTCTATCAGGTGCATGACGTGCAGACCGCCCAGCGCATCGCGGTCATGCAGCCCGACAGTTACGACCTCTATGACCAGTGGTTCCATAACGTGGATTTCGTCTGGCCCGCCCGCGCCATCCAGCCCATCGACACGCGCCGTGTTGCCCTGTGGCACGAAATCAACGACCTGCCCAAACGCGGCAGGCTGTCGGCCAGTGACCGCCTCGGCAGCGGCAGCGTGCCCAGCGAGCGCCTGTTCGTGCAGCACGACGGCAGCCTCGGCAGCGCGGTGAGCGAACGGATCAGCATGTTGCCGCTGACCCACAACGCCGACAGTTTCGCCTATCGCCCCGAGCGCCTTCCCGCCGGCTTTAGTTCGGCAGACGAGAGCTGGGGCTGGCTGGTCGATCCCGCATGGTGCGGGCGGGTGGCCCTGCAAAGTGACGCGGCCATCGGCGCGCTGGACGCCGCGCTCGCCGTGCAAGGCGCAGGGCTGGCGCAGTTCCGCGACATCGGCAACCTGAGCATCGAAGAGATCGACGTGCTCGCCGACATCCTTGTGCGCAAGCAGGGGCAGGGCATGTTCGGCGCGTTCTGGTCTGACGATGAAGAAGCGGCGGAGCTGATGTTGCATCCGACAATCGACATCCAGAGCTTATGGTCGCCGACCCTGGTGCGCTTGCATCGGGCAGGCGTGAAATACCGCGTCGCCGTCCCGCGCGAGGGTTATCGCGGCTGGTTCGGCGGGTTGTCCCTGTCGCGCCATGCCAAAGGCGCGGTACTCGATGCGGCCTACGCCTACCTCAACTGGTGGCTGTCCGGCTGGCCCGGGGCGGTGATGGCCCGCCAGGGTTATTACATCGGCAACCCGGCCCGCAGCCGCGAACACCTGAGCGCGGCCGAGTGGGATTACTGGTACGCCGGACTGCCCGCCCGGGAACAACTCATGGGCAGCGACGGCCTGCCGCTGATCGGCATCGGGGAAGTGCGCGATGGCGGCTCCTACGAGCAGCGCATGGGCCACATCGCGGTGTGGAATGCGGTCATGGATGAGCACAACTACCTGGTGCGCCGCTGGGGGGACATCTCGCGGGCCGGCAGCAAAGGCTCGCGCAGGCAGTGAAGCCCTCGCGCGGGCCGCAAGCCGGGGCGTGGCGGACCGCTGCGGCGACGTCCCTGCAAAATGCCCGGCGGGCTGATTGACCGATAAACACATTCACAAGCGTCGATTACTCATGGACTATAGGCGCCATTTGGCGCGCCCCTCATGGGGCCAGCGCTCGTAGCTTCAGGATCCTGTGAATGAACATCAAGATTGACGCGCTGATCGCCCGCAAGATCGGCTTCGCCTCCCACCAGAATGCCGTTCCCCTCGTGCGCGAATTGAGCCTCTGGAACCAGGAAGAAACCCCCCTCGAAGACCTGGTGCTGACGCTGAGCACCGACCCGGAGTTCGTTGAAAGCCGAAGCTGGAATATTGACCGCATCCATCCCGGTGATCGCCTCAGCATCCCTGATCGCGACATCAAGCTGAACGCCGGTTACCTGTCCGGTCTGACCGAAAGCCTGAACGCCGACGTGGTGATGCGCGTGTCCCGGGGCGAAACGGTGCTTGTCGAACAGCGCTTCCCCACCGAGCTGCTGGCCCGCCCCGAATGGGGCGGTCTGAGCGCGATGCCGGAATTGCTCGCCGCGTTCTGCATGCCCAATGACCCCGCAGTGGACCGGGTGCTCAAAGCCGCCTCGCAAGTCCTGCGTCGTGCAGGCAAGAAAGACGGCATCGACGGCTACGAAAGCAAATCTCGCACGCGCACTTGGGAACTGGCTTCCGCCATCTGGTCGGGGGTGTGCAGCTTTCAACTGAGCTATGCGTTGCCACCCGCCAGTTTCGAGCAGCAGGGCCAGAAGATCAGGCCACCGAGCGTGGTGCTGGAAAACGGCGTCGCGACCTGCCTCGACACCGCGTTGCTGTTCGCGGCAGCGCTGGAGCAGGCCGGGTTGAATGCGTTGCTGGTCATGACCAAGGGTCACGCATTCGCCGGCGTCTGGTTGCAGCCTCAGGAATTTTCCCAGTTGCTGACCGATGAAGCGTCGGCGGTGCGCAAGCGTCTCGACCTGAAAGAAATGCTGGTGTTCGAGACGACCCTCGCGACCCAGGCACCCGCGCCGAGTTTTTCCCGGGCGGTGGCCGCCGCCGAGCGGGAACTCGACGATGAGCAGTTCATCATGGCCATCGACGTGCACCGCGCCCGGATGCAGAAGATTCGTCCGATGGCACTGGTGTCAGCGGTTGTTCCAGTCGATGGCGCCGAGGAAGCACCGCCCGTGGCGGAAGGGCTGGAAGAAGCGCCGTCGCTGCCGGGGTTCGATGTCGAGATCAATGAAGACGCCTCGGGGCCGGCCGGAAAACTTACCCTGTGGCAACGCAAACTGCTCGATCTGACCACCCGGAATCGTCTGCTGCATTTGCCTGACAGCGCCAAGGGCGTGCGTCTGCTATGCCCCGATCCGGCGGCCCTTGAAGACCTGCTCTCCAGCGGCCAGCGCATTCGCGTGGTGGCCGTCCCCGATTTGAAAAGCAGCGGCCGCGATGAGGCCCTGTATGAACAGCAGAACAACGAAAGCCTGGTCGACGAGGTGGCCCGTCAGGCGCTGGCGCGCGGCGAAGTCCTGGCCAGTCTGGAGAAGGTCAAGCTGGAAGCCACGCTGATCGACCTGTTCCGCAAGGCCCGCAGTGATATCGAGGAAGGCGGGGCCAACACACTGTTTCTGGCCATCGGCTTCCTCAAGTGGAAAAAAAGCGCCGACGACCCGAAAACCTATTCCGCGCCGTTAATTTTGCTGCCGGTCAAGCTTGAGCGTAAAAGCGCCTTGTCCGGCGTCACCCTGAGCCTGCTCGACGAGGAACCGCGCTTCAACCTGACTTTGCTTGAGCTGCTGCGCCACGACTTCGAGCTGGTGATTCCCGGGCTGGACGGTGAGCTGCCCAGCGATGGCAGCGGCATTGATGTGGCCGGGATCTGGAACAGCGTGCGCCGGGGGGTGCGCGATGTACCCGGCTTCGAGGTCAGCACCGAGCTGGTGCTGGGCACCTTCTCGTTTGCCAAATACCTGATGTGGAAAGACCTGAACGCCAACGCGGCGCGGCTGCTGCAAAGCCCTCTGGTCAAGCATCTGCTGGACCCCGACGCAGCGGGTGAAGGCTTTTCCGGTTCGGCCGAATTTCCCCGCCCCGAGCGTCTGGATGCGACCGTCACGCCGGCGCAGCTGTTCGCCCCCTTGCCGGCCGACTCGTCGCAAGTGGCCGCGGTGGTGGCGTCGGCCAACACCCACAGCTTCGTCATGGACGGGCCACCCGGCACCGGCAAATCCCAGACCATCGCCAACATGATCGCCCACAACCTGGCCCTCGGCCGGCGTGTGCTGTTCGTGGCAGAGAAACGCGCCGCCCTTGACGTGGTGTTTCGTCGCCTGGCCGAGAAGGGCCTTGGCGAATTCTGTCTGGAGCTGCATTCCAGCAAGGCGTCCAAGGTTGAAGTGCTCAAGCAACTGGACCGCGCCTGGGACGTGAGTGAGGCCCTGAGCGCCGAAGAATGGGAACGTGAAGCCGCCCGGTTGCAGACCCTGCGCTCACGGCTCAACCAACTGGTCGACGTGCTGCACCGACGCTGGGATAACGGCCTGACCTTGCATCAGTCCATCGGTCGGGTGGTTCGCGACCACAGCGCTCAGACGCCAAGAATGAGCTGGGAAACGGGCACGGAACACGATGGAACCGAGTACGCCGGGTTGCTGGATCTCGCCCGTCGCCTGGGACTCAACGGCAGCGCCGCCCGCGACCTGTCAGGCAAGTTCGGCGCCCTGGCGCAGACGCAATGGTCGAACGCCTGGCAGGCTCAGATCGCCAGTGTTGCCCGCGAGATTCTCCAAGCCCTTGATCAGTTGAACGCCGCCAGCGAGCGGCTCCTGGGTCTGACCCACGTGCCGTTGCCGGTCGCTGAAGTGGAGCAGGTCCAGCAGCTGCATGAGCTGGCCGCCCTGATCCTTGAATCCCACGGGCTGAACCTGTCATTTGCCTTTGCACCCGATGCTGCCGCGCGCATCGAAGCAGCCCGGCGCAGTTGCCAATTGATCGAGAGTTATCGGGAGCTTGAAGAAACCCTGTCCCTGGATTACGCCGATGAAGCGTGCCGTCGTGTGCCGGTCACGCAACTGCGCAACGAGTGGCACGAAGCCGAGGGCAAGTTCTGGTTTCTGGCGACGCTCGCCAAGAAAAAGGTGGCGAAGAAGCTCGCCGCCCTGGGTGGCGCGGCGGGGCTGCCGGACACCTTGGGCGACCTCGCCATTTTTGAACGCCTGCAGACTCATCTCGTGGAGCTGGATGGGTTGGCCAGCGACATGCAATCGATGCCCGGCTGGAAAGGCATGACCAGCGACCCGGTGCGAACGCTGCAGGCCGTGACCTTGGCCGAGCGTCTGCGCGGCATGCTGATCGGGCTGGCGGAATCACCCGAGCACTTGGTTGCCTTGCGCGGCGCCGTGGCGCGTCTGGTGATCGAGGCGAACGACATGTTGGCGCCGAGCGGCCAAATCGCTTCCGCCTGCTTGACGTTGCAGCAGGCGCTGTCGCGCTTTGAGGAAGCGGCGCGGTCGTTCGCCGGCCTGGCCGGCACGGCCACCGAGACTCACCCGAGCGTGGCCGTTCTTCGGACCACGTCACTCGCCATCCAGCAGCACGAAGAGCAGCTCAAGGCGTGGTGCGACTGGTGCCGGGTGCGCCAACAGGCAACTGAGGCCGGCCTGGCCACTCTGGCTCAGGCACTGGAAACCGGCAGCCTGTTGCCGTCCGCTGCAGAGGGCACCTTCGTCACGGCTTATGCCCACTGGTTCGCGACCCAGGGCATCGACGGCGAACCCTTGCTGCGCAATTTCGTGGCGGCCGAGCACATGAGCGACATCGGCGCCTTCGTGCGTCTGGACGACGAGCTGGCGAAACTGACCGTGCGCTATATCCGCGCCAAACTCTGCGGTCTGATTCCGTCCAAAAACGACATCCCGAAAAGCAGCGGCTTCGCCATTCTCAAGCACGAATTGCAGAAGTCGCGCCGGCACAAACCGGTCCGGCAGCTGGCGATCGAGATGGGCGATGCGCTGAATCGTCTGGCCCCGTGCATGCTCATGAGCCCTTTGTCGATCGCGCAGTTCCTGCCCGCCGACCAGCCGCCGTTCGATCTGGTGATCTTCGATGAGGCGTCGCAAATCGCGCCGTGGGACGCCATCGGTTCGATTGCCCGGGGCAAGCAGGTGATTATCGCCGGTGATCCGCGGCAGATGCCGCCGACCAACTTCTTCAACCGTGGCCCGAATGCCGGCGATGACGACACCGCCGAAGACATGGAAAGCATCCTCGACGAATGCCTGGGGGCAGGGGTGCCGAGCCACAGTCTGAGCTGGCACTACCGCAGTCGCCATGAAAGCCTGATTGCCTTCTCCAATCACCGTTACTACGACAGCAACCTGATCACTTTCCCGGCCGCGGAAACCCGCGCCAGCGCCGTCGAGTGGCGCAAGGTCGAGGGCGTGTACGCCAAGGGCAAGGGGCGTTACAACCAGGCCGAAGCCCAGGCCATCGTCGATGAAACCGTCAAGCGCCTCACCGACCCTGCGTTTGTGGCGGCGGGGTATTCCATCGGCATCATCACCCTCAACTCCGACCAGCAGAAACTGATCAACGACCTGCTGGACGCGGCCCGCAAGCAATACCCGCAGATCGAGCCGTTCTTCCAGGACACCCAGACCGAGCCGGTGGTGGTAAAGAATCTGGAAACCGTCCAGGGCGACGAGCGTGACCTGATCATGCTCGGCATTGGTTATGGCCCCACCGAAGCGGGTGCGCCGGTGATGTCGATGAACTTCGGGCCGCTCAACAAGGACGGCGGATGGCGCCGGCTCAACGTCGCCATCACCCGGTCCCGCCGGGAAATGCTGGTGTTCACCTCGTTCGATCCGTCGATGATCGACCTCAACCGCACCAACGCGCGGGCCGTGCGCGATCTGAAGCACTTCATCGAGTTTGCTCAGCGTGGTCCGAAAGCGCTGGCCGAGGCGGTTCAAGGCTCGGTGGGCGGTTACGACTCGCCGTTCGAAGAAGCCGTGGCCCAAGGGCTGAGGCGTCTGGGGTGGCAGGTCGTTCCGCAGATCGGCGTGTCACGTTTCCGCATCGATCTGGGCATCGTTCACCCGGACCGCCCGGGCGATTACCTGGCGGGTGTTGAATGCGACGGTGCCACGTACCACAGCGCTGCCACCGCCCGGGACCGGGACAAAGTGCGCGGGGCGATTCTCACCGGCCTGGGCTGGAACCTGCTGCGGCTGTGGTCCACCGACTGGTGGGTGGATAAGGAAGGGGCGTTGCAGAAGCTGCACGTGGCGCTGAACGACCTGCTGGCTGAATCGCGACGGGACGGCGCTGCCGAACGGGCCGATGAGGCCGTCACCGCGCCGCTCCTGGTCGACTTCACAGCGTTACCGGAACCTGAGGCTGCGGCTGACGACGAGGTGAATGAAACCCCGATTGGTTAGATTGATCTCCGGGGCCCGTCTTGGCAGATTCTGGTTTTACTTGCTGAATGCTGGCGGCCAGTCGAGGTGACAGAGGCGCCTGATCGTCAGCATCTCACTGACCGCACGCGGTCTTTCAGTGGGACCGGCTTCAGCCGGGAAGAGGCCAGTGCAAGCGCCCTCACTTTTGCGGTGTGGCGCCTGACGCCTTCCCGGCTAAAGCCGGTCCCACAGTCGAGTTCACGCTCAATCTCACTGACCGCACTCGGTGTCTTAGTGGGACCGGCTTCAGCCGGGAAGAGGCCAGTGCAAGAGCCATCATTTTTGCAGCGTGGCCCCTGACGCCTTCCCGGCTGAATCCAGTCCCACAGTCGGGTTCACGCTCAATCTCGCTGGCCCCACGCGGTTTCGTAGGACCGGCTTCAGCCGGGAATAGGCCAGTGCAGGCGCCATCACTGTTGCGGTGTGACGTCTGACGCCTTCCCGGCTAAAGCCGGTCCCACAGTCGAGTTCCCGCTCAATCTCACTGACCGCACTCGGTGTCTTAGTGGGACCGGCTCCAGCCGGGAAGAGGCCAGTGCAAGAGCCATCATTTTTGCAGAGTGTCCCCTGACGCCTTCCCGGCTAAAGCCGGTCCCACAGTCGAGTTCACGCTCAATCTCACTGACGGCACGCGGTTTCGTAGGACCGGCTTCAGCCGGGAAGAGGCCAGTGCGATCGCCCGCATTTTTGCAGAGTGTCCCCTGACGCCTTCCCGGCTGAAGCCGGTCCCACATTGTTGCCTCAGCCCAGGTTTATGCGGGGGCCTGGCTTCGTCTGACTGGTTAAAGGTCAGTGATCTCTTTGTGGCGCGGTACCAGCGTCTTCATCACACTCCACGCCACCAGGTAGGCGAGGGCGCAGATCGCGAACATGATCATGTAGCCGGTGTGGATGTCGTTGATCGACTTGTAGTAGTCGAACACCCAGCCGCCGATCTTGGTCATGACCACGCCGCCCAGGCCGCCCGCCATGCCACCGATGCCGACCACCGACGCCACGGTTTTCTGCGGAAACATGTCGGAGACGGTGGTGAAGATGTTGCAGGACCACGCCTGGTGGGCGGACGCGCCGATGCCGATCAACAGGACGGGCACCCAAAAGCTGATATAGCCGAACGGTTGCGCCAACAGCACCACCAGCGGGAACAGCGCGATCACCAGCATGGCCTTCATCCGGCCGTCATAAGGCTTGTCACCGCGAGCCATGAAGTAGCTCGGGAACCAGCCGCCGCCAATGCTGCCGACCATGGTCATGCTGTACAGCACGAACAGCGGAAGCACGATGGCCTGGCCTTTCATCCCGTACTGCGCCGATAGGTAGGTCGGCAGCCAGAACAGAAAAAACCACCACACGCCGTCGGTCATGAACTTGCCGAAGGCAAACGCCCACGTCTGGCGATAGGTGAGCAATTTGAACCAGGAAACCTTGGCCGCAGGCGCGCCCGGCAGCGGGGCCGCCTTGACGTGCTCGACCTCGTCGCTACGGATATAGGCCAGTTCCTCGGGCGTCAGGCGTTTTTGCTGATCCGGCTTTTCGTACAGCGCCATCCACACGCCCAGCCAGACAAAACCCAGCAGGCCGACCACGATGAACGCCGATTCCCAGCCCCAGAATGCGGCGATCAGTGGCACGCAAATGGGCGCCGTGATCGCGCCTACGTTGGCGCCGGAGTTGAAGATGCCGGTGGCGAACGAGCGCTCTTTTTTCGGGAAGTATTCGGCGACCGCCTTGATCGCAATCGGAAAGTTACCGGCCTCGCCAACCGCCAGCACGGCCCGTGACAGCATGAAACCGGCAATGGACACCGGAATGGCGGCGAATCCCAGGGCGGTGGTGATCGCGCCAATGCCTTGTCCCAGCGGCACTGCAAACGCGTGCATGACCGCGCCGGTGGACCAGACACTGATGGCCACCACGAACGCGGTTTTGGTGCCTATCCTGTCGACCAGACGCCCGGCGAAAATCATCGAGATCGCATAGACGAACTGAAACACCGAAGCGATGTTGGCATAGTCGGTGTTGCTCCAGCCAAACGTCGTGGACAGCTCCGGTGCCAGCAGGCTGAGCACCTGACGGTCCAGGTAGTTGACTGTGGTGGCGAAAAACAGCAGCGCGCAGATCGTCCAGCGGTATTTGCCGACGGACCGGGTGGCCGCCTGGGTAATGCTTTAGGGGTGGGTAGAATCGTTCGGGATCATGGCATCACTTTTTTATTATTGGGGTTATCGATTGTGATCGTCTGTCGTCGTACAACGCTGTAGGTATAGCGAGCGTTTCAGCAGACTGTCAATGTTTGCACGCGAAACATCGCCGCCCCATGCTCATCAGGCTTCAAATGTCACCCGGGGGAGGCGCTGGCTTTTCGGAAAAGCCGTGAGGTGTGGCCCAAAGGTCCGCGTCAGCCTGATCGGGCCATGCCGCCGGGCTGACTATCAGATCGGCCTATCAGATCGGCGTGTTCATGAGTTCACGCACGCGGGCGGCCAGTGTCTCGATGCCGAAAGGCTTGATGAGCACATGCATGCCAGGCTCGAGCTGGCCGGCACCGATCGCCGCCCCCTCCGCGTAGCCGGTGATGAACAATGTCCGCAGGCCCGGACGCACCAGGCGCGCAGCGTCTGCCATCTGGCGTCCGTTCATGCCGCCGGGCAGGCCTACATCGGTGACGAGCATGTCGATCCGCACATCCGACCGAAGCAGATTCAGGCCACTGGCGCTGTCCGTCGCTTCCATGAGGGTGTAGCCGAGTTCAGCCAGGACCTCGGTCACCAGCATGCGCACCGTGGGTTCATCATCGACGACCAGAATTGTTTCGCCGATGCCCGCTGTCGAGGCCGCGGCATCTGGTTCGTACAGCTCATTTACGCTGGGCGTTCCGTGGTAGCGGGGGAGGTAGATGGACAGCGTGGTCCCTTGTCCGACCACCGAGGCGATACGAACCTGCCCCCCGGATTGCTTGGCGAAACCATAAATCATCGAGAGGCCCAGGCCAGTGCCCTGACCGATGGGTTTGGTGGTGAAGAAGGGGTCGAAAGCCTTCGCCACGACGTTGGCCGGCATGCCCGTTCCGGTGTCGGTCACGCTGAGGGTCAGGTATTCGCCCTCGGGGACCTCCAGCAGCGGTGCTTCCGCTGTTCCCACGAACTGACAGCGGGTTTCGATGGTAATGTTGCCGCCGTCCTGCATGGCGTCCCGCGAGTTAATACACAGATTCAGCAACGCATTTTCCAGCTGGCTCGCATCGACCAGTGCCACGCAGCTGTCCGGCGAGCCAACGGTCTGCACGCTGATGCTGGGGCCCACGGTGCGCTGGATCAGCTCGGTCATGCCCTCGACAAGGCTGTTGATCTCGGTGGGCCGGGGATCCAGGGTTTGCTGGCGGGAGAACGCCAGTAATCGGTGGGTCAGGGCAGCCGCCCGTTTGGTCGCGCCCTGGGCCGTCGTCAGGTAGCGGTCGACATCCGTCAGACGACCTTGAGCAAACCGCGCACTCAACAACTCCAGCGAGCCCGAGATGCCCGCGAGCAAGTTATTAAAGTCATGGGCAAGCCCGCCCGTGAGTTGCCCCACGGCTTCCATTTTCTGTGACTGGCGCAGCTTTTCCTCGGTCTGCATCAACGCGGCGGTGCGTTCCGCCACGCGCTGTTCCAGGGTCTCATTGAGGGTACGCAGGGCCGCGGTTGCCAGGTCGCGCTGGGCTTCGACCGAACGCCGCTCCTCGACGTCGATCAGCACGCCCGGAAAGCTGAGGGGAACACCGTCCTCGCTGAAGTTGACGCGCCCGTTTGCCTCGATCCAGTAGTATTTGCCGTCCGCCCGACGGACCCGGTATTGATGGGCGTAGGCGCCGCCGCGACGGATGGCCTCGTCGATTGCCGTCATCAGGCCCGCCCGGTCTTCCGGATGCACGGTCGCCACCACTTGCTCAAGGCTGAGGCCTTCGTAACCCAGCATCGGGTCGAGGCCGAAGGCCCGGGCGAACGCTTCATCGACGGTGAAACTGTTGCTGGGCAAGTCCCAGTGCCAGGTGCCGAAAATGGCCCCGGCGGCCAGGGCCAGCTGCACCCGCTCGACGTTCGCGCGGGCGATGGCTTCGCTCTGGCGCAGACGCTCCTCGGCATCACGCCGCCCCGTCACGTCGTTGAAGATGATCGCAATCTGACATTCGGCGGGATCGCCAACGGGGACGGCGCGCACGTCAAACCAGCGCTGGAAGGCTTTGGCGTAGCTTTCGAAGGTGGCCGGCACGCGGGTTTTGGCAACCCGTCCATAGGTATCGAACCAGAATTGTTCCAGGTCCGGGGCAAACTCCCTGACCCATTTACCGCGCAGGTTGACCCCGGCCTCACGTTCGAAGGCCGGGTTGGCTTCGAGGAAGCAATAGTCGATCGGGTAGTCATTGGCATCGAACTTGACCTGAACAATGGCAAAGGCGGCTTCGACCGTTTCCAGAATCGTCCTGAAACGCTCCTCGCTCTGCCGCAGTGCAGCCTCGGTGTCACGAATCGGCGTGAGGTCGAGCATGGCGCCGATCATGCGCACCGCGTTGCCTTGAACGTCGCGGATGACGTGGCCACGGTCGAGGACCTGAGCGTAGGTGCCGTCCACCCGGCGAAACCGATACTCCTCACTCCAGCCGGTCTGCCCGCCGTCGATCACGTCATGGATCGAGGTGACGATGCGCTGCCTGTCATCGGGGTGAATCTGCGCAATCCACCAGTCGCCGGTCATTTCGACAGTGGCGATCGGATGCCCGTAGACCCGTTCCAGGGCGTCGTTCCACAGGACATGGTTTTCCTTGAGGTCCCAGTCCCAGATCGCATCGTTGGTGGCTTTGACCGCGAGGCGGTAGCGGACCTGAGCGTCTTCGATCGCTTGCTCGGCAACCTCTTCGGCGGCGCGCTCGGCCGTGTGGTCGAGCGAGCCGGCGACATCGTTCGGTTGTGTGCCGGTGCACAGACTGTCCAGCCTCATGGCTTCACTTTTCTTCAACGCCGACCGCAACTGCATGACTTCAGCCTCGAGGGCTTCCCGGGTCAAATGCTTCAAGTTTCCACCTGCAAACGTAACGTTATGACCTGAGGTCGGAGGTGCGCCATGCTCCCTCCGGGACTGCGCCAGCCGGCTGATCCAGCACGTATCGGCGGCCAGCGTTTTACGCTGCATGCTGGCAGAATGCAATTCGGCTTCCAGAAAAGACTCGGGCGGCAAGACAAAGGTTCCGGCACCGGGAATGATTCGCCAGGCCGGTATGGGGTATTTGTTCAGTTCGGGGCTGAGCTTCTAGTTTGCTGACAGCTGCGCATCGCCTGCGTCCCAACCGCCGCCCAGCGCCCGGAAGGTCGCGACGGCAGCGCGGGCGTCGTTGGCGTTGAGCTGGGCCATTTGATCCCGGGCGCGGAGCAGTTCGCCCCGGGAGGCAGCGGGTGGTTTGGGCAAACAGCTCGATCAGTTCCGGCAGGCGCGCGGCGGGGGTGGCGCCGTAGAGCGTGTTTAGCAGGCACAAGCCATGAACGTTCTCGGGATGCTCCAACGCGAAATTGATCGCGGCAGGGCCTGCGGCATCGTGGGCAACCGGGACGATTTTGCCCAGCTGCAGGCCCTCGACCACCGCCTGCAAATCGCCCAATTGCTGCCTGAAGCTGTAAACCGTGCCGTCGTGTTTGTCCGAAGCACCAAAGCCCAGAAAATCAAAGGTCACCACGCTACGGCCAGCGAGGGTCAGGTGAGGCACCAGACCGTCGTAGATGTGCAGGTTGTCGGGAAAGCCGTGCATCAACACAAAAGCCGGCCCGGTGCCTGGGTAGTGTCGCGCATACAGCCGACCGCCCTCGCGGGCAATCCAGTGTTCGGTGTAGGGCGTGGCCAGGGGCTGGTCAGAAATGCTCATCAGAAATCCTCACGGTTAAAGGTGCAGCCGAGCATGGCCGGGGCCTGTCGAGGCCCGCGTTCATCGATCAACGCAGCGACTACGGGTGGGGCACCCCGGGGTTGGCCGGTGCCGATGTGAGACAGGATGCGGCTCTTGGATGATGGTCACAATGTCATTGATCCCACCTTTTCGGACACAGCTTTTACGGGCGTCGCGGGAGCAGTGGCCTCCGCGAATTTCCTTCTCCATCCATTGCTCCTGCCTGCCCCTGCGCGCTTCGATGGCCTCCTGGCAATAGGGTTTTCTGGGGATTTCAACTGCCGCGCTACGGCCCCGCGTACCCTCGTAGGACTGGCTTTAGCCGGGAACGCGTTGGGCGTTACGCTACAGACGGATGACATGCACACTGGTCGCTTCCCGGCTAAAACCGGTCCTACGAAAAGCACCGCGTATAGCCGCCAGGACCGGCTTTGGCCGGCAAGGGGCGTCTGGCGCTAATCAGCCATCCGCCCCAGCACCAGCGCCATGAACGCCACCGACGCTGCGCTGTGGTAGTTGTTCTTGCGGCGCAGGAGCGATGCGCCGCGTTGGGGCGCCGTGTCGGTCAGCGGGAGGGTGTGCAGTCCGCGGTCTCGCGTGGCAATCGGTTCGGGGAGAAGGGTCGCCACCGGCGTGTGGCGGATCACCTCAAGCAGGGTGGCTACCGAGTTGACTTCGATCACCACCCTGGGCGTGATGCCCGCGCGGGCGAAATAGCCGTCGATGCAGGTCCGGGTTGCGAAGTCCGCTGTCAGCAGCGCGAAATCCAGGTCCGCCACCTGAGCGGCGGTCAGCGGGCTCGGTGAGTGGTACAAGGGGTGATCCCGGCCCACCATCAACCCCAGGGTTTCGACAAATGCCGGGATGCACTCGATGTCGGGGTTGCGCACCTGATCGAACGCGATGGCGATGTCCAGCGAATCATCGGCCAGCCCCCTCTCGATGTCGCCCATGGACAGCTCGAAAATGTCCAGATGGATGTTCGGGAACCGCGCGGCGTAGTCACGCACCAGCGGGCCGACCAGATACGCCATGAACGTCGGGGTCATGGCCAGGCGCAGGCTGCCCCGGGACAGATCCTTGACGTCGTGCAACGCGCGCTTGCCCGCCGCCAGCTCCACCAGCACCCGCCGCGCGCATTCGATATACGCCAGGCCTGCGTCGGTGGGTTTGACCGTGCGAGAGGTGCGGTCGAAGAGGCTCACCCCGAGGCTCTCTTCGAGCTGGCGGATCTGCTGCGACAGCGTCGGCTGCGAGACATGCAGCACCTCCGCTGCACGGGTGAAACCTCCGTGGTCGGCGACCGCCAACAGGTAACGCAGGTGTCGTAACAGCATGGGATTGATTACCAGGGGCAAGGACAGACCGGGTGAGTGTACGTCCAGCCTCGCCTCATGCGGCGGCATTTGCCTGGCGAGCTTGCACGGCGCAGGTGGAAGGGTGATCCAGCAACGACTTGAAGCTGCGGTTATCGGCGTCCAGGGCGTCGATCGAGCCAGTCTCGATGTCGTAGACCCAGCCGTGCAGATTCAACAGATTTTTGTCCTGGGCCAGGCGCACGCTGGGGTGGGTTTGCAGATTGGCCAGTTGCGCGATGACGTTTTCGCGCACCATCGAACCCACCTTTGCCGCTTCGCTGATGTGAACCCGCGACTCGTGGATGACCTTCGCCGAGGCCGCATGCTCCAGCCAGCCGGCCACTGCGGGCAGGTGATTCATGCAAGTGCACTTGGCGACCGCCGTCATCGCACCGCAATCGGAATGGCCGCAAATCACGATGTCGGTCACGCCCAACACGGCGACGGCGTATTCAACGGTGGCCGACACGCCGCCCGGGTGCGGGCTGTAAGACGGCACGATGTTGCCGGCGTTGCGGATCACGAACAGCTCGCCGGGTTCCTGCTGGGTCAACAGCTCCGGCACCACGCGGCTGTCCGAACAGGTGATGAACAGCGTCCCGGGATGCTGGGTCGTCGCCAGGTGCTTGAACAGATCGGTGCGTTGTGGAAACACTTCTTTCTGAAACTTTAAAAGACCGTCGATGAGTGCCTTCATCATGTATTCCTCTCTCCGTCATTAAACGTACGTTGTGATCACTGAGTGCAACCGCTGCCCTTTAGTGCTTGAAGCGGGCCCGCCGTTGCGGCGGGTCCACCTCTCAGCGCGGATGCAACTTAGAACGGGCGCAGTGGGAGGAACTTGCCGTCCAGGGTAATCACCGCGCGATGGCCGCCTTCGGGGTCCTCAACTTTCTTCATGTCCAGTTTGAAGTTGATCGCGCTGATGATGCCGTCGCCGAATTGTTCGTGGACCAGCGCTTTGAGGGTGGTGCCATAGATCTGGATCATCTCGTAAAAGCGGTAGATGGTCGGGTCGGTAGGCACGCCGCCAAGGCTGCCGCGCAGCGGAATGATCTGCAGACGGGCGACGGCGTCGTCATTCAGCTCAAGCTTCTCGCCAATCACTTTCGCCGCATCGGCCGGCAGCGGGTGCTGGCCCAGCAGCGCGGCGGTGACATAGGCCAGGCCCAGGCCGGTGCCGTCGGTCAGGTCCTGGAAGGACAGGTTCTTGCGCTGTTTGGCGTCGAGGATTTCGGCGGTGAGTGCGAGGCTGGTGTCGTTGTAGGCGTGGGACTGCGTCATGGTTTTCTCCTGGTGCGGGTAGTGGTTGCCAGTTGATGTTGCTGATGTCGGGTAGTGAGGCGTGGAGCAATCATCTTCCCATCCGGCAATAGCGTCCAAGACCGATAAACAATCCTTCGCATAACCGCTGCCTATAGATCCGCGCCAGCATGCCCATTGGTCTCAGGCTCTGGCTCAGCCCCCTCGAAATCGGTTGCCGATCGTGGTGCGAAAATGCTCGACCAGAAAAAATCCACGAACACCCGGGTTTTCGGCTCAAGGATGCATTCGGGCATTGAACGATGTGTTTTAAACGGCAATCGAGAATGCGCTTGACCTTGCCGCAATGGAAAGGTCTAGCGTGACGGCTTCGTCTCTTCCCTCATCCAGGATGCTTCGTCATGAAAAAGATTGCCGCCGCTGTCAGCGTCATTGCTCTGCTTTCCGTAACCGCCGTCAGGGCCGACCAGACGGAGAACGTCAAACAGATGCATGAGGCTTACCAGCAATCGATGGGCGCCATGAAAGACGACATGCACCACGGCATGATGAGCGACGACCCCGATGTGGCGTTTGCGGCCGGCATGCTGCCGCACCACGAAGGCGCGGTGGAGATGGCGAAGATCGAGCTTAAATACGGCAAGGATCCGGAGATGCTGGAGCTGGCGCGCAAGATTGTGGCGGCGCAGGCGGCGGAAATTACGCAGATGAAGAATTGGCTGAAGGCGCATCCGGCTCAATAAAGCAACGAAGTAATACGCTCCTGATCAGGGGCGCAGACAGCGGGGGCAGGGCAAGGAGGCCGCTGCGGCGGACGCATCAATGGGTGATGTTCGATTCGATTTTCTTGCCCATGCTGATGCGCGGTTCGGTTGAGTAACCCATAGACTCATAGAACGCCTGGACGCTTGCATTGGTGCTGACGATCTGCAGGTTGATTTTCATGCACCCCCGCAATGTCAGGGCGTGCTCTGCATGACGAACCAGCTGCATGCCTACGCTTTTTCTGCGATGAGCGGGGTGCACCGCCACTGCATACAGCCATCCACGATGACCGTCGTACCCGGCCAGAACGGTCCCCACCACCTCGGTGTTCGTCAGGGCAACAAAAAAGAGGCCGTCCGATACAGCCAGCTTTTTGTCGATGGCGAGGCCGGGCGTGTTATGGGCGGTTTCGTAGCCGGACACGGTGTCCCAGAGTTCGATCACGGCCTGGCGATGAAGCGTGTCCGAATAGTCGGTGATGACAGCCATGGTGAGGCTCCTTATTCAGCGGAATGGGCGGTGAGATTTTCTGCGCTGGCGATCGCCAGCTTATCTTCCCGGAACCAGTGCCAGCCGACAGGCCAATCCCAGAAAGACCGCACCCAATAGCTGATTAAGGCGCTTGGCAATGCGGGCATTGGTCGCCAGCGTGTGCCCGATTTTACTGGCGAGGAGTATCACTGCGCCGTTCACCAGCAACCCGATGACGTTCAGAACCGTGGCGAATATCAGCATCTGCGCGACCAGCGAAGCTTTCGTCGGATCAACGAACTGCGGAAACAACGCCAACACGAACAGTGCCATTTTTGGGTTGAGCAGATTGGTCACGACTCCCTGCCGAAAGATACCCAGAAGGGGCGTGGCTGCGAGGTCCGCATCTGCACGCAGCGGCGATGGGGCGCTGAACGCTTTCCAGGCGAGAAAAACCAGATAGGCAGCCCCCGCGAACCGCACCGCGTCGTAGGCAGCGGGGACATTGATCAACAATTGCGACAGTCCGAGTGCGGCAGCCAGCGCGTGACAATAGGTGCCCACCTGAATACCCGCCAGTGAAACGAAACCGGATGCTCTGCCCTGACTCATGCTCCGCGATGCAATCAACAGCATGTCCGGGCCCGGTGTCAGCGTAAGCGCCAGGCAGGCGCCAGCAAAAAGCAGCAATACTGAGAGATCGATCATCAAGTTCCTTCCCGAGGCAATACGAACGGCATGTGCAGGCACGCATGTTACCGGAAGGTGGCGCTGGCTGGAGGTCCCTTGCGGGATGACGCCATTCAGTGGCGCCACGAGCCATGGGGCAATTCCACGTGCCTTTCAGCCTTGGCCAGCGCAACTTTCAGCGCCTCCCGGTTCAACGGAATGCAGTACGCCGGTTTGGCCCGTTCAAACCGCCAGCTTTCATCCAGATTGCCGGCGTCGACCGCGTCGAATCCCACCTCGTCCAGCAGCTGTATGGCCAGCGCTTTCGCCGCAGGGTCATCGGCGGCCACCGGCAGTGCGCGCCGGTCGTTCGCCCCACCCGGCCGAGCATCGCGGAGGAGGTCGTCCGCCAGGATCGCATTGAACACCTTGACCACGCTGGCGCCAGGCAAATGCTCGGCGAGCAGCCTGCTGGTGGTGGTCTCACACCTGTCGAGCGCCGGGAACGAGCCGTCCCGTTCGGGGTAGTAATTGTTGGCATCCAGCACCGTTTTACCGGCAAGCCATTTAGCTGAAAGGGTGGGGTAGTGCTTTAAGGGAATGGCGACCAGGACCACATCGCCAAAGGCAGCAGCGTCCTCAATCGTGCCGATCTGGACGCCGGGTATCTGGACGAGCAGGTCGTTCAGGGTCTGTGGGCCACGTGAGTTGCTGAGCATGACTTCATGACCTGCGGCGATGACCCGTTGCGCCACTGCCTGGCCGATAAAGCCTGCCCCGATGATGCCGATGCGCATGTGATGACTCCTGTGGTGGGCTGGAAGCGGTCATGATGATTGCGAACCAGCCGCAGATAAATAATCATCAGGCACTTAGTCTCCCCACCCGGAGTGTTGAATCATGGATCGTCTCAGCAGCATGGAAGCGTTCGTCACGGCGGCGGAATGCGGCTCCTACGCCAAAGCGGCCGAGCGCCTGGGGTTGTCGCCGCAAATGGTCGCCAAGCATGTCGCTGCGATCGAGCATCGACTCGGCGCACGACTGCTGAACCGCACCACGCGGCGCCAGAGCCTGACCGATCTGGGCCAGGCGTATCTGGAACGCTGCAAACACATCCTGAGTGAAGCGAAGGCGGCGGATTCCCTTGGAGAGATGATGAACGACACCCCGCGCGGCAAGCTGAAAATCAGCGCCCCCACTACCTTTGGCTCCTCTCGCCTCATGCCCTTCGTGACGGATTTTCTCCGGCAGCATCCCGAGATTGAAATCGATCTGCAATTGACTGATCGCTTGGTTGATCTGATGGAGGAGGGGGTCGATATCGCGTTCAGGATCGGCCCGCTGGACGTCTCCAGCCTGACCGCCCGGCCGCTGGCGCCTTATCAACTGGTCGCTTGCGCCGCGCCTGGCTACCTGACCGAACGCGGCGTGCCGCAACGTCCCCAGGACCTGAACCAGCATGAGTGCCTGGGGTACGCCTGGTGGTCGCGGCCGACTGACCGCGAGTGGGTTTTCTGCCAAGGGTCAACGGTGGAACGGGTTCAGGTGGCCAGTCGATTGAGGGTCAATGAGGTCCGGGCGCTGCTCTCTGCGGCGCTGGACGGTTTCGGCATTGTGCTCGGACCTTGGGATTTCCTCGAGTCCGCGGTACGCAGCGGCGCGCTGGTGCGAGTGTTGCCCGACTATGAGGCGCCGAGCCGGGCCATGCATATGCTCTACACCGGCAGCCGACAGCGAACGGCCAAGCTGCGCCGATTCATTGATGCGGCGCTGCTGCAGTTCGGTTGAGCGCTACGTGCAGGTCGGCGCCGCGCCTGGTTTGAGGACACAGCTATTGCGTTTACCGCACACCGGACGACGCTGGCGCCTGTTTCTCCCTCTGGCTGCCTTGTCCTGAATGCCGGATCGGCCAGACCTGCGCAACGGCAAACACCCCCTCGAACACCGTAAACCCGAGAATCAGAAAACTCGCACTGTGGGCGACCGCATAAAGCTGCCACGTCGCGAACAGCGTTCGCGCCAGTGCGTCGTATAACCCCACGCGACGGCTCGGTTGCGCCAGGCGCCAAAGCGACCAGACCACCACCACGCTGCCGAGCAAATTGGCGAACAGCATGCCGCTGACGTCCAGCACGGGCACCGGCCGCTCCAGTGCCAAAGCGGCCGACAGCTCGGAAAAGGTGCTGAACACCCACGCGGCGGTCCAGGGCGTCATGAACCCCGTCGTCATTATCAAATCGTAAAAGGCGCTGCTTCTGACGATGCGTTTGTTGGTCTTTGCGCTGATCATGATCTTCCCTCACAGTTGAGCCCGCAGGCTAAAGCCTGGTCCTGGGTCCAGAGTCAACGTGAGCATTGAGAGTCATGAAAATAGGCGAAGTGGCAGTGCGTGCGGGGGTGTCCGTGGACGCCTTGCGTTTTTACGAAGAGAAAGGCTTGATCAAACCGCAGCGCAGTGCCAACGGCTATCGGCACTACCCGGACGAGACCCTGCAGCTGGTGGGGTATATCAAGCTGGCGCAACAGCTGGGGTTTTCGCTGAAGGAGATTGGCGAAAACCTGCCGTTGCTGTGGAGCAGCGAGCAGGTCTCCAGCGACGTGCTGAGAGGATTATTCGCCAAGAAAATCGCGATGCTGGACGAGCGCATCGCGCAGATGCACGCGCTGCGCAGTCTGTTGGCCGAGCGGGCGGGACAGGTCTGTCCGTTGTTGGGCACTGGCGCCGCTGACGTGCCCTGAAGGACACGTCACCTCGCAATACCCGGACGTCAGTTACAACGCCTTCAGTCGCACAACGCCTGGCTGCGACGCATCGCAATCGGCCGCACCAGACTCAGCAATCCTGCCAGGGCCATGGCCGCACCGACCCACAGCGGCGAACGCAGACCCAGGCCTGCATCGATCGTCACACCGCCCGCCCAACTGCCGAATGCCAGCCCGGCGGTGATGACCGAGGTGTGCATGATGTTCACCAGCGCGCCGGGCTCGGCCGCTTTCATAACCCGCGCGACCATCGCCGGATTCAGCGCCACACCGGTCAGCCCGAGGGCGAGGAAGCACATCAGGTTCAGCCACAGATGATCCCCGGCCAGGGCGAAGCCCGACAATGCCAGCACCATGATCGCCAGACCCCAGCCGACGATCGCCATCATGTAGCGATCCGCCAGTCGGCCCACCACCCAGTTGCCCAGCACGTTCGCGACGCCATACAGCGCCAGCAGCGGGGCGACGAATTTTGGCGCGACCCCGACTTCTTGAATCAGGATGGGCGTGCAGTAGCTGAACGCGGCAAAGGTGGCGCCGATGATCAAGCCGCTGGTGAGGTACGCCGCCCAGAGGGGCGCATTCTTCATGTCCGCGACTTGTTGGCGCAGCGGCGGTTCGCTGCCATTGGCGCCTGCCGGCAGGCGCTTGCTCGCCAGCACCGTGCAGAGCATCGCCAGCACTACTACAAGCCAGGCGCTCGCACGCCAGCCGAAGTGTTGCTCGACCCACGTGGTCAGCGGCACGCCGACGACAGGGGACAGCATCAGCCCGGCGAGGACCACCGAAACCGCTCGACCGCGTCGTTCCGGGGTGACGAGGCCTGCGCACACCGTCATGCACAAACCGATGCAGACGGCACTGGAAATGCCCATGACCACGCGTGCAGCGGCGAGCACCAGATAACTTTGCGCGGCCGCTGCGACTGCGCCGGCGACCACATAGCAGACGAGCAGCGCGATCAAAGAGCGTTTGTTGCTGACGCCTTTGGACAGCAGCAACACGGTCACAAGGGGGCCGCCGATGGCCATGCCTAAAGCGTAAAAGGCGATCAGGTTGCCGACTTGGGCGAGGCTGACCGAGAACGCATCGGCCAGCGCGGGCATCATGCCGGCGACCATGAATTCGGCCGTCACCAGCGAGAATATCGTCAGGCCCAGAAGGTAGACGGTGGAGGGGAGCTTGCTGCGGCTGGACATGGGGTTCCTGAGGGGTAAAGAAGGCCGGCTACCCTAGGGATTGAGGCGGGGCAGGTCAACAGGCAATCAGCTAACTGCCCCGGGAAACCAGTGCCTGCTGCATCATTTCGAAGTCGGCGGCTGCCTGGCCAACCATTCGTCGCGCGTCAACTCCCAGAGCTCTTGAACCATGGGACCTGAGACAAAGTGGCCGTCCCGGCGCTCGATCATGCGCATGCCCTCGCGTTCGGAGATCTTCCTCGATGCCTCGTTGCCCGCCGCTTTGGGCACCTGCATCACCGGGCGCTGCAGGGTTTCGAACCAGAAAGCGTTGATCACTTCGCACGCCTCCCGCATATACCCCTGACCTCGCCATTGCGGCGCCAGCCAGAAACCCCGGTGGTTCTCGGGCTGATCGTGCAGGCTGATGCAGCCGATCATCCGCGCCGGCTCGGACGTCAGGCGTATCGTCCAGTGCCATTCGCGCCCCTCTGCCATGGCAGGAAGCGCGACGTCGCGGAGGTAGGTCAGTGCGCCGTCGTCGGGATAGGGCCATGGCACATGGCTGTCCAGATATTGGACCACGTCCCACCGGGGAAACAGCTGTTGAATCACGGGTGCATCGGTTAACCGCAGCGGGGCGAGTGTCAGTCGGGGAGTCTGGAGCGTGGGGCTTTCCATGCGGTTTTTTCCATGCAAGCAGTGCGGCGACATTGATGCCATATACAGTGGACAGAGAACAAGTGTCTCGAGACTGGCTGTAGGACTTTGTTGATCTTCGGCTTCTGGTATCTGCTGTTGCCCCACTGGCAACCACTGCGAAAGTCAATGCGAGCGTATGGCACGCGATCAGATCGAACTCCTGGGAATCAGTCCCGGTCAGAGCATGACGGATGCACCGTCACCCCTTATTCAATCAGCGGCACTCGTTTGCCAAAGGATCTGATCATGCTCGGAAAGAAATTCCTCCCTCATCTGCTGTTCACCGCAGTATGCGCAGTCAGCAGCTTCTCCTACGCTGCCGAACAGCCAAGCGTGACGATGGATCGCCCGGGCGCAGGGGTTAAGGAAATGAAGGAAGGCGACAACGTCCCTGATCAATACCAACGTCCCAGCCTGGCGCTTAAAGACTGGAAAGCACGTCACCTGAGCGCGCCGGACAAAAATCAACAGTGGGTGGAGATCAAGGACCAGTACCTGTTGGTTGATATTCCGACGGGCACGATCAAACAGATGGTGTCCAAGGGTAAGGCGCATAAATAACGCCGTTAGCCGAGACCTCATTCCTCAGCCAGCGATGATGGCGTGACGTCTGACGCCTTCCCGGCTAAAGCCGGTCCTACATTCGGGTACGTAGCCAATCCCACTGGATGCACGCGGTGCTTTTTAGTGGGACCGGCTTTAGCCGGGAAGAAGCTCATCCGATGCCCTCAATGGTAAATCTCCATCAAGATAAAATTCATCCAGTTGAGGCGGTGGTATGCGGGTACCGGACAGCATGGCGTGAACCTGTCCACGGTGGTGAATCTGGTGCTGGAACAGATGTAGCAACAGGCAATCCACCCGTTCCGGAATAATGCCCGTCGCCCGTACTACACCCGCTCGTCGACCAAGCGAGTGCTCATCCAGACCTTCGCAATAGGTAACAAGTCGGCCGTCTGCCTCGGTTTGGAGCCGGACGATTTCCTGCAGCGAGAGATGCTCGGGCAGCTCCTTTCGTTGACCTTCGAGATCAAACGTCAGCGCGGCCAGGTAGAATTGATCGACATCCAGTATGTGCCGCAGCGTCAGCTCAATTGAGGGAAAAAAACCTGTTCGCGGCGCCAGGTATTCTTCATTGCTCAACCCCAGGCATGCCGAGAGCAGGCGCCGGTTCGACCATCGATTATTGTGTGCCTGCGCCAGATAGCTGTTCATCGGTAGGCCTTGGGTGGATAGCTGGAATGAATGTAATGAATTCAGGGATGTCCCGTCACCCGGCGTTTCACTCCCGCGACTGGATGGCGCACCGAAAAGTGCCACGCAAACCCATACAGCCCATCCGACGAAAGCCTTCGAACCGGCACTAACAATCCGGAACTCTACCGGTCCAACCTGTTCCCCGAGCCGGTTGCGACAACCGGTTCACAGGTCGTCAGTATTCCAGGCAGGAGCAGCGCATGAGCATCACCCCCACTTTCGATATCCGCAATTACGGCGCCAAGGGCGACTCCGTCACTGACGATACCGTCGCCATCCAGAAGGCAATTGATGCCGCAAGCGCTGCGGGTGGGGGCAAGGTTTACATCCCTGGCGGCACCTGGCTTGTGTCGGACGGCGACGGTTCGGGCAACGCTCTTGCGCTGAAAAGCAACGTCACCCTCACCGGGGAGGGCGCGGGTGACAGCGTGCTCAAGCTGGCCGATGGCGCCGGATCAAATACCCACTCGCTGTTGGGCGTGGTAGCAGGCAGCACCGTGCGAGACGCGACCGTCAGCAATCTCTCGCTGGATGGCAATCAGGTCAGCGGCAGCGGGCAGGTCAGTGGCTGGTCTCAGTCGGGGGCGAACAGTACCAATCTGTTGATCGATGGCGTCACCGCCACACACTTCAGCGGTAGCGGTTTTGACCTGACCGGCGCGTCGGTGCATCTGACGGTGCGCGCCAGCACGGCCACAGACAACGCTTCCGATGGCTTCGTCCTGGGCGGGTCGCTGCCGGCGCTGACCTTTCAGGACAACCGCGCGCTGGACAACGGCGGCAATGGCATCAATGTCGGGCTTGGCAGCGTGGCGATGTCGCTCACCGACAACCAGGCTTCCGGCAATGCTGGCGACGGCATTCACGTCCATGAAGAAAGCGGCGTCGACACCGGCTTTTTCAGCGTCATCGGCGGCGACGTCTATGGGAACGGCGGCGACGGCGTGCACATGCGCGGCATCGAATACGGCGGCGTGTATCGCCTCGACATCCATGACAACGGCGGGTCGGGCGTCAATCTGCAAGGCACGACCCACATCGAAGTGTCCGACAACGTCATCCACGCCAACGCGCAGAGCAACGACGTGCCGGAAGTGGCGATCCGCAACCTGGGCAGCGAGAACGGCACGCAGAATTTCGTCTACGACAACCTGATCACCGGCAGCGCCGGATCGACCTGGGGCGTGGCCGAGGTGCCGTCGGACGTGGCGAGCGTCGAAGGCAGCGTGATCTTCGGCAACGTCATCAACGGCACTCATTCGGGCGACATCAGCGCGGCGGGCAACAACACCCAGGTCTACAACAACAGCGATGTGCTGATCGTGCGCGGCAGTGCGGGCGCCGACACGTTGATCGGCAGCCGTTCGGACGAATTCATCAGTGGCGGAGCAGGGCGCGATCGCATCGACGGCGGCGCCGGTGACGACGTCATCCATGGCGGTGCAGGGGCGGACCGCCTCAGCGGTGGCACCGGCAGCGACGTGTTTCGTTTCACCTCGGTCAGCGACAGCTATCGCACGGCCACCACGTCCTTCACCGATCGCATTACCGATTTCAACGACAGCAGCGACCGTCTCGACCTGACCCTGCTGGGACTGTCCGGGCTGGGCAATGGCCACAACGGCACGTTGAAGGCGTCCTACAACGCTGGCACCGACATTACCTACCTGTCGAGCCTGGACGCCGATGCCGCCGGCAACCGCTTTCAGCTGGCACTCGATGGCAACCACCTGAGCACGCTGAGCGCGACGAACTTCTTCTCGTCGATTACCGGCACGGCCAGTGACGACAAGCTGTTTGGTACCGCTGCCGATGACGTGCTGATCGGCGGCGCAGGGCGAGACACGTTGTCGGGCGACGGCGGCGCAGATCGGTTGCTCGGCGGCAGCGGCGGCGACACCCTGACGGGCGGGGCAGGCGCGGACACCTTCGTGTACACCAGCGTCAGCGACAGCCTGCGCAACGATGCCAGCGGCAGCTACGCGCAACGCGACCTGATCACCGATTTCAACAGCAACGGCCATGATCGCCTCGACCTTACTGCCCTGGATTTCAAGGGCCTGGGCAATGGCTATGACGGCACGCTCAAAGTCGTGTTGAACCTGGCCGGCGACCAGACGGCGCTTAAGTCGCTGGAGCCGGACGCCGACGGCAACCGCTTCGAAATCCTGCTTAACGGCAACCACCTCTATGACCTGACCGCGAGCAATGTGCTGTTCGCCAACCCCGATGACACGCGCACCGATTCGTCTCAGCCGCTGACCTCGGTGAACGCCACCGGCACGGCAGGCGCCGACACGCTGTATGGCGACTGGGGTAATGACACCCTGTTTGGCCTGGCGGGCAACGACGTGCTGGCGGGCAGCGTCGGCGATGATTTGCTGGTTGGCGGTGCTGGCAGCGACAAGCTCACCGGCGGATCGGGCGAGGACACCTTCCGCTTCGATCACATCAGCGACAGCTACGTCGGCGCGGCGGATCTCATCACCGACTTCACCACCGGCCACGACACGCTGGATGTTTCAGCGCTGGGCTTCACCGGATTGGGCGACGGCCGCGACGGCACCTTGCAGGTCAGCTACAACGCCAGCAGCGACCGCACCTACGTGCGCAGCAACGAGGCGGACAGCACAGGTCAGAAATTCCAGGTCACCCTGGCGGGGGACTACAGCCATAGCCTGAAGGCCGAGGATTTCGCTTTTAGCCCGGCAGCGAACGCGACCGAGATCAAGGCCGTGGGCGTGCAGGCAGCGATGGACCATGTGGTTTTGTCCGACGCCTGATCACCTTCAACGCATGCGGTCTCTGAGGCTGCACGCGATCTCAGTGTAGGACCGGCTTCAGCCGGGAAGAGGGCAGCCCGCACACCCTAAGATGTGCGGTGTGACACCTGACGCCTTCCCGGCTAAAGCCGGTCCTACAGTGGGTTGAGCCAGTCCGACTTCCGCCTGGCAGTCAGCCCTGCCTCACCCAATGACTCCAATCTGTCACATCCTCGCCCCTGAATTGCCACATTGACGCCGTAATGTCCTCGCCAATGAGATCGATCTCAAGCGAGTGAACATGAGTGACCTGAAAGAAGTCGCACGGGTGGCAGGGGTTTCCAGAGCGACCGCCGCCCGCTGTTTCGCCTCTCCCGAAGTAGTGCGTCCGACGACCCGTGACCAGGTGTTCGCCGCCGCGCGGGAACTGGGTTTTCGCCCCAACCTGCTGGGCCGCCAGTTGCGCCTGCAGACCACCCGGCTCATCGGTGTGGTCGTACCGAGCCTGCTCAACCCGGTGTTCGCCGAACAGTTTCAAGCCATGGAGCGCGCCGCGCGGTTGCGGGGCTACAACCTGTTGCTGGCGACCACCGATTACAGCGCCGAGCGGGAAAGTGCGGTGGTTGAAGAGCTGCTGCGCCAACGGGTCGATGGACTTGTCCTCACTGTGACCGACGCCCACAGCAATCGCGTGCTGCAAAGCCTCAGCACCGAAGACACGCCCTTTGTCCTCGCCTATCACCAGCCCGGCAGCACCGAATACAGCGCCGTGTCGGTGGACAACCGCGCCGGCATGGCCCTCGCCACACGCTATCTGCTGGACGCCGGTCATCGACGCATCGGTATGGTCGCCGGGCCGACGTTGCAGTCCGACCGCGCGCGGCAGCGTTACGCGGGCTACTGCGACGCCATGGCTGAACACCGCTTGAACGCCATGCCCATCATCGAAATGCCCAGCCACACCCAGGCCGATTTCACCGCGCTCGCGCCGTTGCTACGCGGCCCTAACGCGCCCACCGCGCTGGTCTGCTCCAACGATTTGCTGGCAATCAGCCTGATCGCCGAACTGCGTCGCCACGGATGGGCGGTGCCGCAGCAGCTGTCGATCATCGGTTTCGACGGCATCGACATCGGCACCCAGATGCACCCGACCCTCTGCAGCGTGGTTCAGCCGATTGCCGCCCTGGCCACCACCGTCATCGATCAATTGCTGGCGCAAATCGCCGGCGCCGCACCGACTTCACACCGCCTGCCGTGCCACATCCGGCCGGGCGAAAGTACTCAGCCCTACGAGGAGACGCTCCATGATCCGCTTCCGTAAAACCCTGGCGGCCCTGCTGCTGTGTGGCGTGGCCAGCCTGACCCAGGCCGCCGAAACCGCGATTTGCTACAACTGCCCGCCGGAATGGGCGGACTGGAGCACCCAGCTCAAGGCCATCGCCGACAGCACCGGCGTGCAAGTGCCGCTGGACAACAAGAACTCCGGCCAGTCCCTGGCGCAACTGGTGGCCGAAAAAGCCGCCCCGGTGGCGGACGTGGTGTATTACGGCGTGACCTTCGGCTTGCAGGCGCAGAAGGCTGGCGTGGTCGGCACCTACAAACCCGAAGGCTGGGAGCAAATTCCCGCAGGCCTGAAAGACCCGGAAGGCCACTGGTTCGCGATCCACTCCGGCACCCTCGGCATCATGGTCAACGTCGATGCACTGGGCGGCCTGCCGGTCCCGCAAAGCTGGGCTGATCTGCTCAAGCCGGAATACAAAGGCATGGTCGGTTACCTCGATCCGTCCAGCGCGTTCGTCGGCTACGTCTCTGCCGTGGCGATCAACCAGGCCATGGGCGGCACCCTGGACAACTTCGCGCCGGCCATCGACTACTTCCAGAAACTGGCGAAGAACGCGCCGATCGTGCCCAAGCAGACGGCCTATGCGCGGGTGCTGTCCGGCGAATTGCCGATCCTCGTGGACTACGATTTCAACGCCTACCGCGCCCGCTACAAGGACAAGGCCAACGTCGCTTTCGTCATCCCGAAGGAGGGCAGCATCAGCGTCCCTTACGTGATGAGCCTGGTCGCCAACGCGCCCCATCAAGCCAACGCCGAGAAGGTGCTGGATTTCGTGCTCTCCGAGCAGGGCCAGGCGCTGTGGGCCAAGGCGTATCTGCGTCCGGTTCGCACGATGAAGATGCCGGCCGACGTCGCCGCGCAGTTTTTGCCGGACAGCGATTACGCCCGCGCCGGTGTGGTGGATTACCAGCACATGGCCGACGTGCAGGAAGCCTTCGCCGCGCGTTACCTGAGCGAGGTCAAGTAAGTGAGCAGCACGGTGTTGAAGGCGCAGAACGTGGCCGCGCGTAGGTTGTTGAAATGGCGTCTGCGCCCAACAGCCGCGTGGGCCCTGGCACCCGCGGCGGCAGTATTGGCGGCGTTCTGGCTATTGCCATTGGCGCACCTGATCGTGCTCGGCGGACAGCAGCGGGATGGCGCCGGCAGCGGATATTGGCAAGTGCTCAGCAGCCCGCAGTATCTGGGCAGCCTGGCGCAAACCTGTGTGCTCGCCGTCGTGGTGACGCTGGCGGCGCTGCTGGTCGGCGGCATCACCGGCGTGTTCCTCGCCCGTCAGCGCTTTTTCGGACGCGCCACTCTGGTGGCGCTGCTGACCTTTCCCTTGGCGTTTCCTGGCGTGGTGGTGGGTTTTCTGGTGATTTTGCTGGCAGGGCGGCAGGGTCTGTTTGCCATGCTCGGCCTGAAACTGGCCGGTGAGCGCTGGGTGTTCGCCTATTCCCTGGCGGGCCTGTTCCTCGGCTATCTGTATTTTTCGATTCCGCGGGTGATTCTTACGATCATGGCCGCCTGCGAAAGCCTCGACCGCAGCCTGGAAGAAGCCGCCCATTCCCTCGGCGCCGGGCACTGGCGGGTGGTGTATGACGTGATCATTCCCGGGCTGGCGCCAGCGCTGGTGTCCTGCGGGGCGATCTGTTTTGCCACCTCCATGGGCGCGTTCGGCACAGCCTTCACCTTGGGGACTCAACTGAATGTCACCCCCGTGGCGATCTACAACGTGTTCACCAATTACGCCAACTTCACCGTCGCTGCAGCGCTGTCAGTGGTGCTCGGCGCGCTGACCTGGGCGGTGTTGCAGCTCGCGCGGCGCATGGTCAAGCAATCGAGGACCGTCCTGTGAAGCGTTCTTCGCTGTTCATCGCGCAACTGCTGTTCACGCTCCTGGTCTGCGCCTTCATGCTGGTCCCGGTGCTGATGTCGCTGCTGGCCGGGCTGACGCGCAATTACTTTCAGGGCGTGTCCAGCGGACTGACCTTCGACTGGATTGCTCAAGTCTGGCAGGCCTATTCGCCGACCGTCTGGCTGTCCCTGCAACTGGCCTTGGCCTGCGCGGTGTGCGTCTGCGTGATTGGCGTGCCGGCCGCGTATGCGCTGGTGCGGATGAACAATCGCTTCAGTCGCGCCTTCGAAGAATTAATGGTCTTGCCCGTGGCCATGCCCGGCCTCGCCAGCGCCCTGGCCCTGCTGCTGACTTATGGCCAGTTCGGCAGTTTCCGCAGCAGCTGGCTGTTCATCCTCGTCGGCCACGTGCTGTTCACCCTGCCGTTTCTGGTGCGGCCGGTGATGGCAGTGATGCAGCGTCAACACCTGCCGACGCTGGAGGAGGCCGCCGCCAGTCTTGGTGCCGGGCCGTTGCGACGGTTTTTCAGCGTCGTGGTGCCCAACTGCCGGGCGGGGATTCTCGCCGGCGTGCTGATGGTGGTCACGCTGTCCCTGGGCGAATTCAACCTGACGTGGATGCTGCACACGCCCATGACCAAAACCCTGCCGGTCGGTTTGGCGGACAGTTACGCCTCGGCGCGGCTGGAGGTCGCCAGTGCCTACACCCTGATATTTCTGTTGATGATCGTGCCGCTGCTGGTTGCGTTGCAGGCCATCAGCGCGCGCCTTTCCCGTGGAGAGCAAAGATGACTGGAACCACGCTGCGGCTGATCGGCTGCCGCAAGGCTTTCGCCGACGGCACTGTCGCCGTTCACGACCTCAACCTGACCATCGAGGCGGGGGAGACCCTGGCGATCCTCGGCCCGTCCGGTTGCGGTAAGACCACCACGCTGCGGATGATCGCCGGGCTGGAACGGCCGGACGTCGGCCAGGTGTTCTTCGGCGATCAGGACGTCACCCGTCTGCCCATCGAGCGCCGCGACGTCGGCATGGTTTTTCAGAACTACGCGCTGTTTCCCAACCTCTCGGTGGAAGGCAACATCGTGTATGGCCTGAAGGTGCGCGGCATGGCCGTCGCCGAGCGCAACAAGCGCTGCGCCGAACTGCTGGAACTGGTTGGCCTGCAGGAACACGCCAAGCGCGGTATTCACGAGTTGTCGGGCGGGCAGCGGCAGCGGGTGGCACTGGCCCGCGCCCTGGCGCCACGGCCGAAAGTCCTGCTGCTCGACGAACCCCTTGCCGCACTGGACGCGCAGCTGCGTGAACGCCTGCGCAGCGAACTCGATCAGCTGCTGCGCGGACTGGGCATTACCTCGGTGTTCGTCACCCACGATCAGGGCGAAGCCATGGCCCTGGGCGACCGGATCCTGGTCATGCAGCAAGGGCGCATCGCCCAGCTTGGCACCCCGCGGGAAATCTATCAGCAGCCGGCCAACCCGTTCGTGGCCGGTTTCGTCGGCAATCTCAACGCCTTCTCGGTGGCAGGCCGCTCCGTCAACGGCCTGAAAGTCAGCGGCGGCGAACTGCCGTGGAGTGGGGCGGGTGAGCCGTCCACCGTCTATTGCCGGCCCGAGCACCTGCGGGTGGTGAAGCGCGAAGGGCACCTGCACGGGCGTTTGCTCGGTCAGTTCTTTCAAGGCGCCCAGAGCCGTTTGCTGATTGAAGTCGGCGCGGCGCAACCCTTGCTGGTCGACAGCGCCGACAACGTCATTCATGCCCCGGGTGATCTGATCGCCTTGGCCGTCGAGCCGCAGGCGTTGTTCGCCCTGCACCCCTAATCATTGTGTAAGTGAGTTGAATGTGAGCGTCCCGTTTCTCATCGCGCAGATCAGCGATCTGCACCTCAAAGCCGGCAACAAGCTGACCTATGGCGTGGTCGACACCCTCGGCGCGTTACGTCGCGCGGTCGACCATCTGAACGCCAGCACGCCGCGCCCGGACATCGTGGTGATCAGCGGCGACCTGGTGGATTTCGGTCGGTCGGATGAATACGCCGTCCTGCACCCCGAGCTGGCGCGCTTGGTCATGCCGTACTACCTGGTGCCTGGTAATCATGACGTTCGCGAGCACCTGCTGGCTGAATTCGCCGATCACGTTTACCTGCCGCTTTGTCCCAAGTCACCCCTGGATTGGGTCGTCGAAGAGCACCCGGTGCGCCTGATCGGACTGGATTCGACCATTCCTGGCGCCCACGGCGGGCAAGTGCTGGACAGCCAGATGGCCTGGCTCGATGAAGTGCTTGGCCGGCGCCCGGAGGTGCCGACCTTGCTGATCATGCACCACCCGCCGTTTATCACCGGGATCGGCCACATGGACCGCGAGGCGTTCATCAACGGCGCGGCGCTGGAGCAAGTGGTCGCCCGTCACCCGCAAGTCGAACGTGTTTTGTGCGGCCATCTGCATCGGCCGATGCAACGGCGCTTTGCCGGCAGCATCAGCTGCACCTGCCCGGGCACCTCGCACCAGATCGTGCTCGACCTGCGCGAAGATGCCCCGGCGCATTTCAACCTTGAGCCGGCGGGCTATCTGCTGCATCGCTGGGATGCGGAACAGGGCCTGGTCACCCACAACGGCATGTTCGGTGATTACCCGGGGCCGTATCCGTTTTATGACGCGCAGGGGCTGATCGACTAGCTCGCACCATCCCGGAGGTTGTCCTATCGTCTTGGCCCGGCGGGGCCTGGAGGGTTGCGGGCCTGTGGGTGCCGCTGCATCGCTAAAATGACATCATCTATAATCAGTCTATAGTCGCTCTATAGTGATTCTATAATCCGCTATAAACGTAAAGTTTCACCCTTTCTATAATTGGTCTATAGTCGCTCTATAATTGCCTATAGAGCTGTGCTTGAGGTCTACAGATGCCCGAAATCTTCTACCACCGCCCCGAGTTGGCCGCCCGGCTTTCGAAGCTGATCATTCAGGTATCTGTGGGCAGCTCGGCCAGTTCAGGCGTCTTCCTGGCAGCGCCACGGCGCACCGGCAAATCCACCTTCGCCCGCGAAGACCTGCGTCCTGCGCTGGAGAAAGCGGGGGCGATTGTGCTGTATGCCGACCTCTGGCAAGACCTGACCAAAGACCCCGGCCTCGTCATCGTGGAAGCCGTCCGCGAAGCGGTTGGCCGAAACGATGGCTTCATCACACGGCTGGCCAAGGCTTCCGGGATAGACAAGGTCGCTGTAGGCGGCTTGAATTTCAGTCTGGATAAAATCGGCCTCGGCAAGGACATCGACCTCACCACGGCGCTGGTGGCGCTCTCCGACGAATCGCAGAAGCTCATCGTTCTGATGATCGATGAAGCGCAGCACGCGATTACCACCGAGGCGGGTGTGGCGGCGCTGTTCGCGCTCAAGGCGGCGAGGGACGAACTCAACAGCTCCCGGCACCACGGCCTGCGCATCGTTTGCACCGGCTCGAACCGGGACAAGCTGGCCATGCTGCGCAACAGCAAGGACCAGGCGTTCTTTGGGGCATCAATGGTGCCGTTCCCTACGCTCGATCAGAACTACATCGACTGGCTGTGCGCCAACATCGATCTGCCATCCCCGCTCGATCCGGCAGAAGTGTTCCAGCTGTTCAAAGAAAGCGGCTATCGTCCCGAATTGCTTGGCGCAGCGGCTGATGCCATTCGCTTCGATTTTTTCATCGACCCTGAAAAAGTACGTGAGCGGTTTGCCGAGCTTGTTCGGGCACAGGCGGATGAATTGAATGCGAACCTCAAGAAGGTGATCCACAGCCTTACTCCGATCCAGTCGGCCGTGATTCGCGTCATGGGCAGCATGGGCGACAACTTCGCCCCGTTCGAGGCGCCCACCATGGCGTTGTACGCCACAGCGATGAAGCAGGCGGGCATACCGGAAAGCGACATCAAGGTTGAGGTCCCGGGCGTGCAACAAGCGCTCATCGCGTTGCAGGAAAAGAATCTGGTCTGGAAGGCTTCGCGGGGTGTGTATGCGGTGGATGAGCACGTGATCGTTGATCTGCTTCGTGCCGACGGGCTGCTGGAAGGCTTGTAGCCTCGCGGCAGCCCGGGATGGTTACCTCTTCAGCGCGATGGCCTCCTGGACAAGGCACTCAAGGGCGAACTGCTCGGTGTAGGTCATCTGAATGGGCGTGGTTTCGCCCTTGACGGTTCTTTCGCCATCCAGGATGTAGCGGATGCGCTTGTCGGTGACACCGATGCGCTTGGCGATCCACGAAGGTGTTTGGCCGATCCGCGAAATCAGCTTGTCAGCGTATTCGGTTGAAGGGTTATAGAGTTCTGCGTTGGGTGTCATGTGACGTCCGGATAGAGGTTAGGCGCTGTGTATTCAGGCGAATGCTGCACAGTGTGCCCATAACCGGGCTGCGTCGCGACCCCAATGGTGTTCGCCAGAGCTGCGACGGCTCTGAAGGGGGAGGCCCCGGGGGGTATTCACCCTGGGTGCAAGCACCGATGCCCGTCCTGTCGGGTCTTGCAAATGCTGCAGATACTGATTCAGGCAAAATCAGGTTCAGAAAATCTTATAGCCAACGTGCGTGAAGATTTAATCATGGCGGCACACTCATCACTTGTGACGGGTTTACTGAAAAGATAGCCCTGAATTTGATCGCAGCCATGTTTGACAAGCAACTCTAGTTGGTCAGATGTTTCGACGCCTTCCGCAATGACGTTTAGATCCAGTTCGTGCGCCAATACGATGACCGCGCGGGTGATCGCCGCGTCTTCATGATTGCTTGTTATATCTTTTATGAACATTCTATCGATTTTAAGAGTGTCGATAGGGAATCGCTTCAAGTAGGCCAGGCTGGAATAACCCGTTCCGAAATCATCGACCGAAAGCCCTATGCCATATGACTTTATCTCTCGAAGTATTTCAACCGCCGACTCGGGTTCAATCATCAGCACGGATTCAGTGAGCTCGAACTCTAAAAGAGCAGGGTGGATACCGTATTCTTCCAGGATATGCCTGACGATTTTAGCCAGTCCTTTTACCTGAAGCTGCCTGGCTGAAAGGTTGACGGCGATCGGTACCACCCCGAGATTGTTATCTTCCCAACGTTTTAGGGTTTCACAGACCTTCCGGATGACCCATTCGCCCACAGGAATGATCAGGCCGGTGTCTTCAAGCATAGGGATAAAGTCAGCGGGAGAAACCAGGCCGAGCTCTGGATGATTCCACCTCAGTAACGCCTCCAAACCACTGATGCTGCCGTCTGCGAGGCTGACCTTGGGCTGGAAATGCAGAATGAACTCGTCGCGATCAAGCGCGCCCCGCAACAGCGTTTCAGTTTGCAAACGCTTGACGGCACTTTCATTCATCTCGGCAGTGTAAAACTTGAAATTATTACGACCGCTCTTTTTTGCATGGTACATGGCGGTATCAGCATGCTTGAGGATGACGCCAGCGTCATCCCCGTCAAAGGGATAATTAGCAATGCCAACACTCGCTGAAACGAATATATCCTGACCGCGAAGATTAAATGGTTTCGCCAAAGCGTCGACAATATGGGTCGCGAGCGATTTTATGGAGCTCTCCGAATAAGCAGCCTGTGTGACAACAATCGAAAATTCATCGCCCCCCAGCCGCGCAACCAGACTGTCGTCATCGATATATTCCTCCAGGCGCCGACTTGCCTGGATGAGCAATTCATCCCCTACGGAATGCCCCATGGTGTCGTTCACGGTTTTGAATCTGTCCAGATCGATGAACATGACGCTTATTGCAGAGGGCGCTGATGCAGTGCGGCTGATTGCAGTGTGCAGCTAATTATTCAGAAACCAGCGATTAGGCAGATGTGTAAGCGAATCATTTTCGGCCAGATAGGTGAGCCTTTTCTTCGCGTCATCCCGTTCAAGCGCGGCGGCCAACAGGTTTGCCAACGTTTGGAGGTAGCTAACATCTTCACGGGTAAAGGGCTGCCCCGTGGTGGCATAGACTCCGAGCACACCCTTAAAGGCATTCCCGCACGGTATATCGACCTCTATACGGCTTCCAATGCGCTCAGCTTCCACGGTGTCAATCGACAGCAACTTGTACGATGCATCAGGCGTATCGGAAATAATCTCAAGCCCGCCAGAAGAACCCATACCGCTCAAGAATTCATTCGTGTAGCCATTCCGGGCATCAACGCTGGTAAAGCCGGTCCTGGCGTCGAGGATGACTCCGTGACTCACTCGATCAACGACTAACAAAGCGGCCTTACTCATGCTCAACCCTTGCGCGGCCGTCAGTGCGGCCAGTTCACCCAGGGCGCTGACGTTTTCCTCTGTCAGTGCCTGCTGGCCAAACAGGGCGATCAGGTTTTGCCTTCTGGCGTTATCGAGAATCGCATCCTCAAACTCTTTTCGATCCGTAATATCGATGTCGATGCAGATATATTTTTCAACGCCGCCCCTGTCATCGAGAATAGGGATGATGGTGCGTTGATGCCATTTCTCTTTACCGGCAAGACCGGTAAGCCTGACCTCACCGTTCCACACTCCGCGTTCAGGTGCCCACTGCCACGGCTGAGTGGTTGAAGACATGCCGTTCCAGACTTGATCGATCGTCAACTCTAAAAGCTCGGCCCGGGAACGCTGTGAGCTTGTCACGAATCGTTCGTTGACATAGGTGATGCGACCGGACGGCGAACATTCGCAAACGATTGAAACCTCATCCAGGGCGTTTTTATGCTGCACCAGGGTGTTCATCAACGATTCGATGCGCTGACCAAAGTGATTACGCATGTTTGCCGCAGTACGGTTTACCGCTTTGATTGCTTCCTGTATTTCGACGGGAGCATCTGCGACCAACATAGCCTCTGCTGCCACTTCGCCGGAAGCGATTTCCGCTTCATAGGAGTGAAGCTTGTCCAGCTGGGCAAGCGAACGCTTGATCACCCAGCCCATCAATAACAAACTTGTAAGCAAAAAAAGCACTGCCAGTACCGTAGCTTGCACCACCAAATTACAAAGTTCGGTCGCTATTTTCTCGGCGTTGAATGACAGGCGCATCACGCCATAATCTTTCCCACCGATCGTTATCGGACGGTTGACATCGAACAATCGTGCAGCGACCTCGGACTCTATCCATGCGGGGGCTCTGCCAACCGGCGCGCTGGGCGCCTGCAGGCGAATGACGCCACCTGACAGGTCAATAAACATGGCGGATTGGAATGGCGAGCGAGCCAGGGTCTTTTCGAGGGTTCTTTTGATGGTGTCGTAATCGCCGATGACTACGCTTTCCTCCACGGCTTGCGCGGCAACCTCGATCAGCATATTGGCGGTGTCTTGGATTTCCTCGATATGTTGAAGAAGCTGATTTTTATAAAACAGACCCAGGCCGGCCGTAAGGAATACGACTATCAGAACAGACAACATTCCCAATATTTGCGACGTCAGCGATTTTGGCAGCAGGCTTTTAAAGAAAGTCATTAATAGCCTCTCCAGCTAAATGTCAGATTATTTACTTAAGGTTTGCCGGCAAGCTGCTGTAAAAATCACGATAGGAAGCGTAATCCGCTGCCGTCGCAGGAATAAAGGTAATCGGTGCCGGTGCATGAACTAACTCGGTCGCCTCATGAAGAATCTTGCTGCCGTCTTTATCGTACTGCATGTTGAAAAATGCGTTGGCTACCGCATCAAGTTCTTTCTGAGAAATACGAGGGGAGGCCATGAGGGCTAAATCATTGAACGAGGACGAACTCCACAATACGCGGAACGATTGACCTTCTCTCTCCGTGTAGCCGCTGACAAGCTGTGAATTGACACCCATCGCCTGAGCCTTGCCGCTGAGCAGCTGGCTGAAGGCGCCGTCCATGTTTCCTGCAAATACCGTAGACGTATGTATCCCTTTTTTTACCAGTTCCGAGCTGGTGACTTTGTAAGCAATAAACGATTCGGGGCCGGGGTACACGACCTCTTTGCCTTCCAGTTCGGAAAGGCTATGGATGGGCGAATCGGCGGGGACCACGATTTGTCCTTCGAGGGCAGGGGCGTCACGGCGGCCAAATACCTTCCAGCCCATTTTGTCGCGCTCAGGGCTGAAGAGATGATTGGTAAATGCAAAATCAACCTCTTGTGCGAGCACATAACTGGTCGTGTCAGAGGAGGTGCGGCCTAATTTCAGCGTGAGGTTCACGCCGCTTTTTTCGGACACGTACCGTATGATCGGGTTCCAGAAAGTGGCTGAGAGATTAAGGTTGTATTGATTGACAGGCGAGAAACTATAGACTTTAAGATCTTCAGAAGCGGCGATAGTTGAAAGGCCAAACGACAGCGCAATAAGGATAGCTTTGCAGGTCAGACGTAACATTACTTGTTGGCTCCAGATGTATATCAGTTTCTGACTCAAAGGTGATGAGCGTTAATTAAACTCAGCAATCCCATATAATCGGCCGAAGAGGGGAGATCTTAAGCACCGTTTTCTTAAATAATTAGTTAACTGCACTTGGATCCACTGATCCGCTTCTTATCCCTGACCCCATTGACGAAGGCCGTTATCCCGTCCTCGTTTGGAGGGGCGTGCGAAGGTTGGCTCTCAAGGGCTTCAGCGCTGGAGTGGACCCGGTGTTCGGAGGCGTGTTTGATCTGTTCGCCGGGTGAGGCGGCCCTTGACCTTCGGCAGATGCTTGCCAGGTTCCGTACGTAGATTCGCCGAGCGGCGATCAGGCAAGGCAAGAACAGGTGAAGAACGACCTGGGTCCCGTTCGATTTGGGTGAAAGAGGCTTCATCGTCGGCTATCGCTTTTTTGGCCCAGTGCACCTTACGGCGTAGGTAATCCCAGCCGGTGTGCTTCAGCGCTCACATTCATCGGTTTGCCTTTCAGCATCGGCTTATGCCCGAGGAGGGCAATGGCTGGCTCAAGGCTGTCGTCCGAAGGAACCAGCAGGGCTTGAAGGCTTTCAGGATTGATGACTCCCCAGTTGGATAAATCATGACAACCGCTGCCGCCACAGACAGCTTGATAGATGATCCGGCTAGCGTGATTTGCATCGGTGTCGCATTCGCCGCCGATGAAATCCACATTGCTGTACCGCAAGACTGTTGAACGAGTGCCGCGTTCTACCCGGAGAATAACGTCTGCGCCTTCTGTTGATCGCAATGGCCTGGTCGCATCTACCGCAATGGTGACGGTTGCCGCGGCACACTGAAATTGCTCCTGTGCCGACGCTGGCAGAGAAAAGATGGCCGTGAAACTAAAGACGATTGCAATCCGTAGCATGGAACGATCTCAGGTTATCAATGAGTGGATGCTAGCAGCGGGCTGAGTGCAGAGGCGAGCCGCTTTGAGTAAGAAAGGAGTGACCGCTTGTGGGCCATAACTTCAGCCGCGATGCTAAAGCGCAAGCGACCTGAATGCCTGGCCAATCTGCCGCCACGGCGCATGGCGAACCACCACCGGATCACCTGCTGATTTAAATTCCCCGTTAATTCCTGTAATACAATACGATTGCTTTCGACGGGTCGCATCATGAGGATCGGCCCGCAGGTTCAAAGTGACCCTTGTCCCACGAGAGTCTCCATCACGACATTTACAGGTCATCAGGGATACAGCATGAAAGTACTACGTCAGGCATCGTCCTTGCGGCATCAAGTGCAGGATGCACTGCGCAACGAAATCATCTCGGGGCGTTTCAAACCCGGCGATCGTCTGGTCGAGCAACAGCTTTACACGGCCCTAGACGTTAGCCGCACGTCGTTGCGCGAAGCGTTGCGGCAGCTCGAAGCCGAAGGCCTGGTGGAGCAGGTGCCCCATCGCGGCGCCTATGTCGCTTCGGTGGATGCCAAAGATGCGGTGCAAATCTATGACGTGCGCGGTGCGCTGGAAGTCCTGGCCGTGCGCAACTTCGTTCGTTACGCCACCGACGAAGACGTGGGCGAATTGAGTGAAGTCTTCGACGAATTCGCCGAACAGTCGCGCACCACCAGCGTCGATGGCACCGCCTTGCTGGACATCAAACGACGCTTCTACCACGTCCTCCTCGACATCGAACAAAGCCGCGTCGTCGGCAGCATGCTCGAACAGCTCAACAACCGCGTCAGCCTTCTGCGCGCCTTGTCGTTGGGCCGGGAAGGGCGCATGCCTCACACCCTCGCCGAACTCAAGGAAATCGTCCGCAACATCCAGTTGCGCGATGAAGAAAGTGCCTGCGCTGCGGCATTGCTCCACGTCGAGAACGCTTCGAAAAACGTCCTTGAACTGCTGGCAGCGACAGGGGCGCATGCGGTCGAGTGACGGTTCGCCGCCGTACGTCGACAGCACGCGATGCGGTGATGTCACGAGTCGCGAGCACAGCACAGGCGCGTGTCAGACGCCTTGTCTGGCAGACCTTCGCCATTCACTGCGGTCTTGCCTCCAGCGGCGCCGACAGGTGTCGCGTCAACCCTGACTGGAGTCCGCTCACGCAGCCGTTACCGCAGCAACGGATATTCAAACGGCCTTCAGCGCTCTCCTTTCATCGCAACGCCGAATACCCCGTCGGCGCCATGAACTGCACCTCGATCCGCTCCACGATAATCGCCTGGGCTTCAGTCGCCGCGCGTTTGGCGATCCACTCGGCGTCCGCCTGAAACGCATTCCACTTCGTCTCGCGCTCGGCCAGGCTCTCCCACTGCAACAGGTACGTCAGCGACTGATTGGTCGCCCCCGTCAGGTTGGTCCAGAAGCCGACCTGCCTGATCCCGTACTTCTCGAAAAATCCCAGCGTCGTGCTGGTGAACCGGTCATGCAATGCAGGCAGGCGGCCGGGAGCACAGTGATAGGTGCGCAATTCAACGATCATTTTTCTTCTCCTGTTAGGGCTGCTGACAAAAGTTGCAAGCAGGTGCCGCTGGTAAGAAAACGTAAATTATCCTATTGACCGATTGTATGACAGCCCTATAGTTTTATTTCACCTGCTGGTGAACGTCACGCAGGAAAGGCTGACGCCGCCTCGACGCCATTGACAAGAACATAAAAATCAAAGGGCACGGACATGACGCAACCGCAACGTATCGGCTTCATCGGATTGGGCATGATGGGCACTCCCATGACGGCCTGCCTGGCCAAAGCCGGCTTTGAACTGTTTCTCGCTGACGCCGACGCCGGCCGTCTGCGTGACGTGCAGGCGACCCTGAACGCCAGCGCGCTCACCGCCGAGAACGCTAAATCCCTCGACATCCTCATCACCATGCTGCCGAACTCGGACATCGTCGAGCGTGTGTTGCTGGGCGAAGACGGCTGGGCCGCGTCCCTCGCGCCGCAGGCTGTGGTGATCGACATGAGTTCTTCGGAACCCGCGCGTTCCCGTGAACTGGGGCAGCGTCTCAAGACACTCAACCTGCACTACCTCGACGCGCCCGTTTCGGGAGGAGTGAAGCGCGCCGTGGACGGCAGCCTGGCGATTCTGGTGGGGGGCGATGCCGAGGTCCTGCAGCGTGGCCGCCCGGTGCTCGACGCCATGGGCAAGAACATCCTGCACATCGGCGACGCCGGTTCGGGTCATGCGGCCAAGGCGCTGAACAATTTCGTGTCGGCAGCGGGCTTGATGGCCACGGTTGAGGCGCTGCATGTCGCCAAACGCTTCGGCATTGACCCCGGCGTCATGGTCGACGTGCTCAATGCCTCGAGCGGCGGCAGTAACACCTCGCTGAACAAAGCCAGGCAATTCATGCTCAGCGGCACCTTCGGCTCAGGCTTTTCGATGCAGCTGATGAACAAGGATCTGAAAATCGCCAAGGGGCTTTCGGACGCGCTGGATTACCCGATGCTCTTCGGCCAGAGCGCGATCAAGGTCTGGAACGACGTGGCGCAGGATGCCACGCCTGCCACGGACCACACCGAGATGTACCGCATGCTGGCCAGGGAAGGCGAGTGAAGGAGCCCGATGCCATGTCAAACGCTGACAGGTTTTACATCGACGGGCGCTGGGTCGAACCGGCGTCGCCCTCGTGGTTCGACGTCATTGATCCGGCCACCGAAACCGTGGTCGAGCGCCTGGCGTTGGGCGATGCCACCGACGTTGACCGGGCCGTGGCTGCCGCTCGCAAAGCGCTGCCGGGTTACGCCCGGACGTCCGTCGCCGAGCGCATCGCGCTGCTGCAGCGGATCGTCTCGATCTACGAGCGTCGTCAAGAAGAATTCGCTCAGGCGATGCGCGTCGAGATGGGCGCACCCATCACGTTTTCCCGCAAATTTCAGGTGCCGCGCGGTTGGCTGCACCTCAATCAACTGATCGATGTGCTGAAACGCTTTCAGTTCGAAGAAACTCGGGGCACTACCTTGATCCGGCATGAACCCGTGGGTGTCTGCGGCTTGATCACCCCGTGGAACTGGCCGATCAACCAGATCGTGGTCAAGGTCGGGCCTGCCCTTGCGGCGGGTTGCACCATGGTCCTCAAGCCCAGCGAATATTCACCGCTGAGCAGCCTGCTGTTTGCGCAAGTGCTGGACGAGGCGGGCGTGCCACCGGGTGTGTTCAATCTGGTCAACGGCGACGGGCCGGGAGTGGGCGCCGCATTGTCGGCACACCCGGACATCGACATGCTGTCGTTCACCGGCTCGACCCGCGCGGGCGTGCTGGTGGCCAGATCGGCCGCCGATACGGTCAAGCGCGTGGCGCAGGAACTGGGCGGCAAGTCGGCGAACATCCTGCTGGACGACGTTGACCTGCAGGATGCCGTGACCCGCGGTGTCGCCGCCTGTTTCACCAACAGCGGTCAGTCGTGCTCGATCCCGACGCGCATGCTGATCCCGCGCCACCTGATGGACGACGCCATCCAGATTGCCAAGGCTGCCGCCGAAGGCTATAGCGTGGGGCCCACGACGGATGAAAATACCCAGCTCGGCCCGCTGGTCAACCGGGCGCAATGGCGTCGGGTGCAAGCAATGATTCAAAGCGGTATCGACGAAGGTGCGCAATTGGTGACGGGTGGGGTTGGACTGCCGCCGGGCATCGAGAAGGGCTACTACGCCAGACCGACCGTGTTTGCCAACGTGGCGCCGGACATGACCATTGCTCAGGAAGAAATCTTCGGGCCCGTGCTGTCGATGATTACCTACGACAGCGAAGCGCACGCGCTTGCCATCGCCAACGGCACCCACTACGGCCTGGCGGCGTACGTGCAATCGGCCGATCAACAGCGTGCGCGTCAGGTTGCCCGCCAGTTACAGGCCGGCAGCGTGCATGTGAATTACCCGCCAGCCGATTTCGCCGCGCCGTTCGGGGGCGTGAAGCGCTCCGGTAATGGCCGCGAATGGGGCGAGTACGGCTTGCGCGAGTACCTGGAAGTCAAGTCTGTGGTGGGCTACGGCAACTGAGCCGGCCAACCGCTTCGCCGCACGGCTGAAAAAAATTTGCCCATTTCAACTGTATGACAATCAGTCGATCGTACGAAAAAGGTGAGAAGAACATGAGTGACAATGCGAACCACAACGAACGCTTCAACCAGGGCTTCAATAATCGAAAGGAAGTGCTCGGTGACCGCCATGTCGAGAAATCCTGGGCGGCGGCCGACGACTTCAACCGGCCCATGCAGAAGATGGTCACGGAGGTCTGCTGGGGCGAGATCTGGGGCGACCCGACCCTCTCGTTCAAGACCCGCAGCATCATCAACATCGCGATGCTGACTGCCATGAGCCAGCACCATGAACTGGGCGTTCACGTACGCGGCGCCTTGCGCAACGGTGTGACCCGGGAAGAAATCCGCGCCGTGCTGATGCAGGCGGCGGTGTACTGCGGCGCGCCACTGGGCCTTGCGGCCTTCCGTGTGGCGTCCGAGGCGATCAAGGCCTATGAGGCCGAAACCGCCAGCTGATCGTTCCACCTCCATGCTTGCGTCCGACAATAACTATAAGGAAAACGTCATGAGCACCTACGCCCCAGCCAGATCGGCGGCTGAAACCGAACAGTCGATCGAGCATAAGAGGAGGAACGCCATCAAGGGCGCGTTTTTCTCCGAATACATCGACATGTTCGACATCTACTTGCCGGTGGTGGTGTTGTCCCCGGTGTTGTTCTATTTCCAGCCCGCGCAACTGTCGCCCGGCATGGCGGCGATTCTGGCCTCGCTGGTGTTCATCACCACGCTGCTGGGCCGCCCCATCGGCGCCTTGCTGTTCGGCATGATCGCTGACAAGACCGGGCGGCGCATGGCGTCGATCTACTCGGTATCCGGCTTCGGCGTGGTCACGCTTCTGATCGCGTTGCTGCCCGGTTATGAAAGCATCGGCATCGCGTCGTACTGGCTGCTGGTGCTGCTGCGTTTCGTCGACGGCATTTTTCTCGGCGGCGGTTACACCGGCGCGATGCCGCTGGCGATTGAGTATTCGAAAAAGCACCAACGCGGGTTCGTGGGCGGCTTGATTATCGCCGGCTTCCCGTTGGCCTACGTCACCATCAACCTGGTGGCGATGCTGATGTTCATGCTGTTCCCCCTTGATGGGCCCGGCTCGCCTTACGTGCAATGGGGCTGGCGCATTCCGTTCGTGATCGGTGCCGTGCTGGCGGGCATGTTGGCGCTGTACTACGTCTACGCGGTGTCGGAATCGGAAATCTGGGAAAGCGAAGCGGGCAACAAACCCCGCGAGAAGCTGCCGCTCACCGATCTGCTGCGGGGCAAAAGCGGGCGCAACCTGCTGCAAGTGTTGCTGATGATGACCGGCTTCTGGCTGACCCAGAACATCATCACCATCTTTCTGCCCACCGGCTTGCTGCGCAACACCTTGCACCTCTCGGGCATGGAGGTCACCGGGACGCTGCTGATCGCCTATTCGGTGCTGTTCTTCAGTTATATCGCGTCCGGCATGATCGGGCAGAAGATCGGCCGTCGGCGCTTCTTCATCATTCTCGGGCCGATCATCGCCACCCTGGGCGCCGCGATCATGTACGTCCTGGCCAACGTCCAGGGGCTCACGTTGCCGGTGATCATCACGCTGGTCTGCGTGCTCTCGGTGCTGGTGACCGCGCCATGGGGCGTGATCGTGACCTACATCAACGAGCGTTTCGTGACCGACGTGCGCGCCACCGGCTTCGGTGTCGGTTTCAGCCTGTCAGTGATCATCCCGTCGTTCTACGCCTTCTACATGGCCTGGCTGGGCGAATTCATGCCGCTCACCGTTACCCCGGCCGTGCTGCTGGTGATTGGCGGCGTGATCGCGACCATCGGCGCCTACATGGGGCCGGAAACCAAAGACGTGGATTTCTAGAATTCTCTGCACGTGAGGAGAGCTGTCGTGAATAGCAAAACCGTGGGTTTCATCGGTCTGGGCAACATGGGCGGGCGCATGACGCGCTGCCTGGTGAATGCCGGGCTGAGCGTGCTCGGGTATGACACCGACGGCGAGCGGGTCAAGGCCGCTGGCGCGCAGGTGGCCGGATCGGTCGCCGACGTGGCGGCCGAGGCCGGCGTCGTGCTGCTGTCGCTGCCAGACAGCAAGGTGGTCGAGGCCGTCGTCGAAGGGCCGAACGGACTCCTGGAGCATTGTCGCGAGGGGCAGGTGGTCGTTGATTTGAGCACTGCGGCGGCGAGTTCGACGATGCGTTTGCACGGGCTGTTTGCCGAGCGCGGCGTGCAGTACGTCGACGCCGGGATTTCCGGTGGCGCGGCAGCAGCGGAGAAGGGCGCGCTGACCTTGATGGTCGGTGGCGACAGCGCGACCGTGGACACCCTGGCGTGGGTGTTCAAGCCGATCGCCAGCAAGGTGTTCCTGATGGGCGAAAGCGGTGCCGGCCACACCACCAAACTGCTGAACAACTTCCTCAACGCCGTCAGCCTGGCGGCCACGGCGGAGGTGATGGTTGCCGGCAAGAAGGCGGGCCTCGACCTGCATCGCTTGCTCGACGTGTTGAACAGCAGCAGTGGGGTGAATTTCGCCACGCTCAACCGCTTCCCGCACATCGTCGATGGCAATTACCTTGAAGGCGGCCTGACCGGCAAATTGATGACCAAGGACGTGGTGCTGTACCTGGATCGCGTCCGCGAACTGGGGGTCGCCTCGCTCAATGCATCGGGTCCGCTGACGAGCTTCGGCCTGCAAACGGCGCTCGGCTACGGCGACCTGATCAGCAACCGCGTGGTAGACGCCATCGGCGACCTGTCCGGTGGGGTACGCCTGCACGAATCGGCCATAGAGAACAAGAAAGGAGACAAGGCATGAAAGTTTTTCACGGCGCTGTCGAAGGCGCGATTTCCGAACAGCGTGGCGCGACGTTCACCGGCGTGGTCTGGGCCGACCCGGTCATGCCCACCACGGATGGGGTGACCATCAACAACGTTTCGTTCTACCCCGGCGCGCGCACCTACTGGCATTACCACGAACAGGGGCAGGTGCTGTACGTGACGTCGGGCAGCGGCTGGATCTGTCTGGAAGGCAGCGCGCCACAGCCCATCCGCCAGGGCGACACCGTGTGGATCGGCCCCAATGAGCGGCACTGGCACGGCGCCAATACCACGAACTTCATGGTCCACACCGCCACGTCCATCGGCAAGACCGTGTGGCAGGAATCGGTGGCAGATGTGGATTATCTGCGTGGGGCGGATTGAGCCTGAACGCCGTCATCCCCTGTCAGAGCGAATTCATTTGCGAATCGATAGGGCAGACGACAAAGGCCTGTCGGATGTTCCGGCCCATCGTGAATGAATTGGCGCCCGCAGGTCATGCAACGCTCTTCAATGTTCAGCGAGGAACACCATGAGCCTCACCGAAAAACAACAACAGGCCAAAGCCGCGTTTGAACGTCACGGGACCTGGAATGCCGGCTGGGACAGCCTGCTGCGTCTGGACCCCGGTTTTGTCGAAGCCTACGCCGGTTTCGCCTCAGTGCCCTGGCAGAAGAATCACCTGCCGCACAAGGTCAAGTCGTTCGTCGCCCTCGTCGCCAGTGCCAACGCCACACACCTGTTCCAACCCGGCATTCAGGAACACATCCATGCGGCCATTCAGCACGGCGCGACCCGCGAGGAACTGACCGAGGTGCTGGAACTGATCAGCACGGTCGGCATTCACGCCTCCAACGTCGGGGTGCCGGTGTTGCTGGAAGTGCTGGAAGAAGAGGGCATGCGCAACGGCCCGGCACCCCTGGATGCGCGCCGCGAAGCCCTCAAGGCGAGCTTCATCGAAAACCGGGGCTATTGGCATCCGTCCTGGGAGGGCCTGCTGGAACTGGACCCGGAGATGTTCGAAACCTACGTCGAATTTTCCTCGGTGCCATGGCGCACCGGCGTGCTGGAGCCCAAGGTCAAGGAGCTGATGTATTGCGCCTTCGACGCTGCCGCCACGCACCTCTATGTGCCGGGCCTCAAGCTGCACATGCGCAACGCGCTGCGTTACGGCGCGACCAGGGAAGAGATCATGGAAATGCTGGAGATCGTCAGTGTCATCGGCATCCATGGCGCGCAGCTGGCAGCGCCGTTGCTGGAGCAGGCTCTGGAGGCGGCGCCCAATAATCCTCGATAACGCTGCGTCCCGACTCCTCTAACAATAACGACGCCGCAAGCCATCAGGCCCTGAACACAGACCTTATCTGGAGTTTCCCCATGAACACGCCATCGACCGTCAGACCGGACTGGACCGACCCCGAAGTGATTGTGGTGCGGTACGGCACCCGGCAGACCACCAAAAGCGAGTGCTATTACAACTTCGGCGCTTACCGCGAACCGGACGCGGCGATGACCATGGACTATTTTTTCTGGATCTTCCGCAGCGCCGAGCAGACCATCGTCATCGACACCGGTTTCAGCCCGGAAGCAGCAATCGCCCGTAAACGGCAACCCGTGGTCGCGCCTGCAGATGCATTGGCTCGCCTTGGCATCGACCCCAAAGACGTCAAATTGCTGGTACTGACTCACGCCCATTACGACCACGCCGGGAACCTGGGCCTGTACCCCAACGCGAAGATCGTCATGTCGCGCAAAGAGTTCGAATTCTGGGGCACCGACATGGGCAAGCGCCCGCAGTACGGCCACCACATCGACCCGCTGGACATCGAACGCATTCAGGCGCTGCACCGCGAAGGCCGCATCACACTGCTCGACACGCCGCAGAACACGCTGATTCCGGGCATTGAGCTGTACGAACTCGGCGGCCATACGCCGGGGCAGATGGCCGTGGTGGTGGAAATGCCTGAAGGCCCGGTGATCCTCGCCTCGGACGCTATTCACTATTACGACGAACTGGAGCAGGACCGGCCGTTCGCGGTGCTTGACAGCCTGGCGGACATGTACCGGGGCTACGAGCGCATTCGCGAATGGTTGCAGCGTCCCGGTGCGGTGGTGATTCCTGGCCATGACCCTGACGTGATGAATCGCTTCGCGCCCGTTGATGCGAGCGATCCCTCGTTCGCGGTGCGTATCGACGCCCACGGAGCCGGGGTATGAAGGGGCGCACGGCGCTGGTGACCGGGTCGTCGGACGGCCTCGGGCTGGCGATGGGCAAAGGCCTGGCCGCAGCGGGGTATGACGTGGTCCTGCACGGTCTGGCCGCGCCTGACGCGGTGCGCCAGGCCCGTGAGGATCTGCTGCGCTCCCACGATGTGCAGGTGCGTTATGTGCAGGCGGACCTGTCCACGCCAGCGGGCGTCGAGGCGTTGATCGCATCGGCAGGGCGGGTTGACGTGCTGGTGAACAACGCGGTGATCCGGCATTTCGCCCCCCTGGATGAGTTTCCCCTCGCGCGCTGGGATCAGGCCTTGGCGGTGAATGTCACGGCGGCGTTTCTGGCGATTCAGCGGGTGTTGCCGGGAATGCGTGAACGGCGGTGGGGGCGGATTTTCAATCTGTCGTCGGCCTACGGATCGCGGGCCATCGCCAACCGCATCGATTACGTGACCACCAAGACCGCGCTGTTGGGCCTGACCCGCGCCGTGGCGGTGGAAACCCAGGGGCAGGGCATTACGTGCAACGCAGTGTGCCCTGGCTCGGTGCTGACACCCAACATCGAAAGCCGACTGACCGCGCTGATGGCCGAAAAACAGCTCGACCGGCAGGCCGCGACCGTGGAATTCCTGCAAGGCAAACAGGCCACCGGGCGCTTCATCGAGGCCAGTCACGTGGCCGATCTGATCGTCTACCTGTGCAGCGAATCGGCCAGCTCGATCACCGGCGCGACGTTGCCGGTGGATGATGGGTGGATGGCGGGGTGAGCCATGCACCAAAAGCACCCGCAGTGGTGACAGCGTCAGACCTTAAGAAAATGGATACCCCATGACTCAAACCCTAAGCCATCAACTCGCGCAGTTCATCGAACGCGCGACCTGGTCGGACATTCCCGCCCACGTACGACATGAAGCCCATCGCGCGCTGGTCAACTATTTCGCGGTGTCCCTCGCAGGCTGCAGCGACCCGGACGTCGTCAGGGCCGCGACACTGTTTTCGCGCTTCAACGGGGGTGGCGAAGCTCACTTGATTGGCCGCGCTGAGGTCATGGACATGCTCAGCGCGGCGTCGCTGAACGCCATGAGCGCCAACGTCTTCGACTACGACGACACGCACATTCCAACGATCCTGCACCCCACGGCGCCGGTGGCTGCGGCGCTGTTCGCTTTGGCGGAAACCCGCGTGATCAGCGGCGAGCAGCTGCTGCTGGCGTTCGTGCTGGGCGTCGACGTCGAGTGCCGCATCGCCATGGCCATTTCCCCCGAACATTACCGGCGTGGTTGGCACATCACCGCGACCTGCGGCGTCTTCGGCGCGGCCGCCGCTGTCGGCAAGGTCCTGGGCCTTGATGCCCGGCAACTGGTGTGGGCGTTTGGCAATGCCAGCGCACAGGCCAGCGGGCTGGTGGAAACCCTCGGCAGCGCCGCGAAGAGCATCGGCGTCGGCAACGCCGCGCGCAATGGCCTGCTCTCGGCCTTGCTGGCAAAAGAGGGGTTCGCCGGGCCAGACCAGCCGCTGGAGGGGGAGCGGGGGTTTCTGAACGTCTTCGGCGAGCAGCCACGGCTGGACGAAATAAGCGCAGGGCTGGGCGAGCGCTGGGCCTTGTCGGCCAACACCTACAAGCCCTATCCATGTGGCGTGGTGCTCAACCCGGTGATTCAGGCTTGTCTCGAATTGGGGCGGGATCGCAGCTGGGCGCTCGAGGACATTCAGCGCATCGAACTCACGGGGCATCCTTTATTGCGCCAACGCACGGACCGGCCCGACATACGCCTTGGCCGCGAATCCCAGGTCAGCGCGCAACATGCCGTGGCCGTCAGCCTGGCGACGGGCAGGGCGGGGCTGGCCGAATTCAGCGACGCAGCGGTCAGCGATCAACGGGTGCGCGCGCTTTACGGGCGGTTGCAGTTCGTGGATGACGCCGATTACCCGGTGGAGTCGGCACAGGTGCGCATCGTCTTCCACTCAGGCTCGGTCCTCACCCGAAACCTCGACGTTTCCCTCGGCAGCCTCGATGCGCCGCTCAGTGACCATTTTCTCGAAAACAAACTGCGCGATCTCACCGCCTATGGCCGTTCGGGGTGCGAGCCGCAACCGTTGATCGACGCGTTGTGGAAACTGGAACATTCAACCGATGCCGGTGCGCTGATGCGTCTGGCGAGTCTCTGACAGGCAGGAAATCCATCATGAGCAATCACCTACTGGGCTTCATCGGCGTCGGCGTCATGGGTCGGCCGATGGCGCGCCGGCTTCTGGAGCAGGGCCACTCGCTGGTCATCTACGACAAGGATCAAGGCGCGCTGGATGAACTCGGCGCGTTGGGTGCGCGAGTCGCGGGCGGCGTACGGGAAGTGGCCGACAGCGCCGAAATCGTCTTCACCAGCCTGCCGAGTCCGGCCATTTTCAAAGCCGTGGCGCTGGGCGCGGACGGGATCGTCGAGGGCAACAGGGTGCGCATTCTGGTGGACCTTTCCACCGTCGGTTCCCGGGCCGAGCAGGAAGTCGCCCAAGGGCTGTCGGCGAAAGGCATCGACACCGTTGACGCGCCTGTCAGCGGCGGCGCAGCGGGCGCAGAAAAGGGCACGCTGGCGCTGATGGTGGCGGGCAAACCGGCGGCAGTCGAGCGAGTGCGTGCGTTGTTCGACGTGTTCGGCAAGGTGTTCATCGTTGGCGAACAGCCCGGGCAGGGGCAGTTGCTCAAGCTGCTCAACAACATGCTCTCGACCACCGCGTTCGCCATCACCAGCGAAGCCTTCGTCGCAGGCGTGAAAGGCGGGCTGGACCCCGAAGTCATGATGGCGGTGATCAACGCGGGCAGCGGCAAGAACGGCGCGACGATGGACAAATTTCCCAAACACGTCCTGCCCGGTACGTTCGACTTTGGCTTCCCGATTTCAAGCGTGTGCAAGGACATCGGATTGGCCGTCGAGGAATGCCAGGCGCTGGGCGTGCCGATGTGGCTGGGCAACGCGGCGCGTCAACTGTGGAACGTAGCCGCGCAACAGGACGGCGGCGGACGTGACCTCACCGATCTGGTGCGCACCGTGGAGGGCTGGTCGAATCGTTGAGACCTCAGCAACCGGTATGGAGCGCCTCGGTCTGGGGCCATCAGGGTCATCGCTCCCAGGCATCGCCGGTGGCGGAGAAGGGCGATGGCCTGATTCTGCAGGACGCCTGATTTTGTTGGCTTGCTCCAGGGTAAAACCTTTTGATGGGCCGTTCATGGCCCAGCTACTTGCACGCTGGACCCACGGCGGCCATTCAGGAGGAACGACCCTCCCCATGCCTATTTCAACGCTTTCAAACGCGCGCTCGCTCTTAGCACGGCCGCCATCTTTTCAGGGCGCTTCATGCGTTTCCACTTTCTGATGTCTTCCTTGGTCCGGCCACAACTCACACACAGATCACCCCTGAGCTGGCACACAGCGATGCACGGATTTTCGATTTCCTTCGCCATCGTCAGTGATCCTTAGCCAGTCGCTTCTGCCAGTTGCCACTGTGACTGCGCTGGCATTCTTCCTCAGAGTCAAAGCGGACATTGCGATCTGACAGCTTCAGAGCAATGCCGGCTTCATTCAACGCAATGGCCGTCAGCTCAAAAAGGCGAGCCTTCGCTTCAACCTGAGCGAGCTTGCTGTCCGCGAGCGTTTCGAACACCCAGATCACCTTCAGGGTTTCAGCCAACGCCTCCAGGTCAGCAAGGTGGGTCAGCCAGGTGAAGCCTTTGATTTCACCTTTTGCGGTTTCGCACGCGTCGGTCAGCGTCGCAATTAACCGACGTTCGATTCGCGCCTGTTCACGTTTGCCGGGTGGCATCGCAATTTCCTTTTGATGAGGGGCAGAGGTGCTCAATCAGCCCGGTCGAAATTCGACCGTCAGGTGCCTGACTTCATGGACCGGCTGGAGGCGTTCTCGAATGGTGTCGGCGTTCGCAGTGGCCGCGCCGAGGACGCTGACGATGGCCGCATGGGCTTGGGGTCCAACCCGCCACACGTGCAAGTCGGTGATGGTGGCATCCCCCGGTTCTTCAACCCGCTGGCGGATCTCCTCGGCAACGTGCGCGTCAGTCTGATCGAGCAACACGCCTGCGGTGACTTTCATCAAGGTCCATGCCCACCGCGCGATAACGATGGCGCCGACGATGCCCATGGCCGGGTCCAGCCACACCCAGCCCAGGTAGCGACCGGCGAGCAGGGCAGCGATGGCCAGCACTGAAGTCAGCGCGTCTGCGAGGACGTGGACATAGGCCGATTTCAAATTGTTGTCGTTGCCATGATGGGCATGGTTATGGCCGTGATCATCATGATGATGGTCATGATCGTGTCCGTGACTGTGCCCGTCGCCCAGCAACAGGGCGCTAACGATGTTGACCATCAACCCGGCAATCGCGATGAGGGTAGCGGTGCCGAACTGAACGTCCGTTGGCTGCAAGAGGCGCATGACAGACTCGATGCCGATCCCCAGGGAAACCATACCGAGGATCAGCGCCGACGCGAACCCGCCCAGATCTCCAACCTTTCCTGTGCCGAAGCTGTAACGCTTGCTGGACGCGTTGCGCTTGGCATACCCATAGGCGGCCGCGGCGATGCCCAATGCACCGGCATGGGTGGCCATGTGAAAACCATCGGCCAGCAACGCCATCGAGCCCGTGACATACCCGGCGGCGATTTCACCCACCATCATCACAACCGTCAGGGCCACCACCCACAGTGTGCGCCTGGCATTCTCATCGTGGGCTGAGCCGAGGAACACGTGGTCGTGTGCGTAGTTGATGCTGCTGTTCATGAGTGACCGCCGAGATGTGTTCACTTGGAATAACGACGAATGGCTTCAAGAAGCTCTTCGACACCTTTGCTGCGCTCGGCTTCGCTGAGACCCGGATCCGCAATATGCGCGCGGGCGTGGTCTTCAATGATCTCCTCCATCAAGCCGTTGATGGCCCCCCTAGTGGCGGCGACAAGGTGCAGTGTCCTGGCGCAGTCGAGATCCGACTCCAATGCCCGTTCGACGGCCTGGAGTTGTCCGGCGATGCGCTTAACACGCTTGAGAAGATCGTTTTTGTTTGCTGCGATATGACCCATCGGATACCCCCTGCCTGGACGGAATGCAGCATAGGGGTACTCCCTATCCCTATGCAAGGCTCGTTTGGAAACGGAGCGTTGGCTGGCTGTTGCTCCAGTCGCAGCCCGCTGTTCTTCCCCCGAACCGACTGTCAGCCATAAAAACGGTTGTGACTCTTTTGGAATTTGTGTGTAATCCGCGCACTTCTTCAGGGATGAAGGCCGATCAACGATTTCACCGTGCTAACTCATCCCTGCATATCTCTCCTTCACCTCAGAGGACTGTGCGATGGGTTTGGCAAAAAAGGCCACTGCTGCGTTGCTCGTGTTGAGCATTGGTTTTTCATCCGGTTGCGCCACGTCGGGTCCCGACTGGGCTAACAAGGAAAACATTGGCACCGTAATCGGCGGCGCCGCTGGTGTGCTGATCGGCAGCCGCATCGGCGGCGGAGGCGGGCGAACCGCAGCGATGTTGATCGGCGGCCTGGCTGGCGCATTGCTGGGCAAAACCATCGGCGCGAAAATGGATGAAACCGACCGTCTCGCCCTCGCTGCACAAACCCAGCAAGTCCTCAACAGAAACCAGGACGGCCAGGCCGCTACCTGGCAGTCCAATCACAGCGGCAGCAGCGCGCAGATCACCCCGGTGAGTACCGAAACGCAGTCGCGGCAGGTGGCGGTAAAGCGCCTGCCGAAGATTCAGCCGGTCACCGACATGACCGTCATCAATAAACCTTACCGCACCATCAAGTCGGCCAACTTGCGCAGCGCCCCGGACAGCAGTGCCGACAAAGTGGGTGGGTTACCCCCGAGTTCGACGTTCACCGCCTTGGGCCGCACCCACAATGACTGGATCATGGTCGGCCGCCGTGGCGTCACCGTAGGCTATGTGTATGCCCCACTGGTGGAGGCCGTTGCACCCAAACCCATTGCGGTTGCCAGCAGTGCTGCCACACAAGGCTCCGCCGACAACGCCACTGACCTGGACCACCTCGACGTTGCCAGCGCTGCGAAACAGGGCGTGGACCTTGACGCCATCGACGCCAAACCGGTGGAAGACAAACTGACCGCACAAACCACCTGCCGCACGATTACCTACGACGTGAAAGCCAAGGACAGTCAGGCTGAGAAGCAAACCGTCAAGGCCTGCCAGGCGGGTGACGGCGCTTGGGAACTGATTTGATGAACAGCGTAAGCAAACTGTTGCCACTGACCCTGTTGGCGCTTGCCGTGTGCCCGAATGCCCATGCTGCTGCCTACCGGCTGGCCTTTTCCAAAGGCGAGAACGTCGAAGTCTTCGTGGACCATGCCGACAATCAGCCGTGGTGCACGAATCCGCTGGCGCTGCGTTTTGCCTTCGCCGGCAAGCCGGACAACGATGCCATCGCGCGCCTGCTGCCCAAACTCGGCGGCCTGCTCGCCAGCCAGTGCCCGAGTGCTGCCACGGTGAACTGGAAAAGCTACAACGCCCAAGGCCAGATCGTTGCCATTGGGGTGGCTGCCAAGGCGGAGGAATGGTCCAGCCATGTCGTCGTGGCTGACATGCTGGCCGTGCCGGCAGCCAAGGTTGCCGCTGCGCCTGTCTCCGAGCCAAACCCGGCCCCGGTGCCGCCCGTTCCTGCACCCGTTGCAGCTACGGCCCCAGTCCAGCCGCCAGTTCCTGCACCGGCTGTGACGGAAGATCGAGTTCCATCCCCGGCTCCTGCACCCGTTGTGGCTGCAGATCCAGTCCCACCGCCTGTGCCCGCTGCCGCAGTTCCACAAGCGTCTGAGTCGGCACCGGTTCCGCCGTCCCCTGTGCCCAAAACGATCACTCCCGTGACGCCGGCTTTTGCGGTATCCGGCTGGACGCCACCGTCCGAGGCCGACGCGATCAAGGCTGCCACCTTTTTCCTGGAACTCAAAGACCAGAACGGTTGCCTGTTTCGTACCACCTACAAGCCAGACGGTGACACCCGCTTCGTGAATGCAAAATCCACCGGTGTTACCTGCGGTTCCGATGGCTACGCTGCGGGTGAGGGGGCAGTGGTGGTGCTACGGGCAGACGGGGTGAAGCTGAAGGAATACGAAGGCAGTTTTCATCGAGGCATCCCGTTCAACAAACAAGCGCCGCAGCTTCCTATCGTAGGCTTTGATAACCAGAAAAACGCCCTGATGCTGCTCTCCAGTGACCCGGCCAGCGGCATCCATTACTTGCTGCGAGCGTCTTACAGCTGGAGTGGCTATTGGGATACCCGCAGTCCGGCGCTGGTGGCCGTGACCGAAAACCAGGAGCTTTTCCGCCAGCTTGAAACCATTAAAACCACGGTGTTCACCGCCCTGAGCGCTCTGGACCAGGTCCAGCCGAAAACCCCGAACGTCAACTTCATCGCCGTTCGAGACGTGCCGCAGGGCCTTGTGAAGAATGACCGCGACAGCTGGCTGTATGAATCCAATATCAACCGGAACTGGGGCACCAAAAGCTGGCAGTTCAACCCGCAAAACGCCAACAACTACCTGTTTATGCATGAAGCGCAGGTCGCTGAGCAACAACGCGCTGCGGACCGTCAGCGCCAGTACGAAGAGCAGAGAAAACTTGAGCAGGCCGGCTACCAGGCCCAGACCCAGCTCCAGCAGTTTGCCCAGCTGAAAACCGAAAGCAGCGACGCTAAATACATCCAGTCTCGCCTGCTGACCGACGTCAGCTATGCGCCCACTTCCGGGGGCGGCTATGCGCGGCTGGTAGCCGGCGGCAAAGCGCAGTACAGCCAGATTGTGCACATCGTCGGCAAGACAGATGGACGCTGGGAAACCGATTACCCCTATGAGTCGCAACTGGATGTGGTCGGCCCCAACCTTAAGCCTGAGAAGGGCTGGTTCCTGGCCAAAGGCGAGGTCACTCTGGACCCGGTCAAGCGAGACAGCGAAGACCTGCCGCTGACCCTGGTAGCGGTGACTTACCTGCAAGCCTGCGCCGGAGACGGCTGCACCGATTTACGTGATCCGCTGAAAATCATGCGCATGCAGTTGGGCGACGACAGCTGGACGCCCGACGCGGCGCGCCAGGTATTCAAACAGGCCTGGCCTGACCGGAACATTCAGGGGGATGTGCAATGATCCAGAAAAAACTGCTTGTCCCTGCTGCGGCTGTGGCGATACTCGCTGCGGGCTACTTTGGCTTGTGTGCCTATGCAGGCAAACAGGCCCAGAAGCGCCTCGATGACTTTGTGTATGACAACCATCTCAATGGGACTGTCAGTTGGGCCTCGGTCAGCTCCTCGCCCTTTGGCGGCAAGGTCGTGATCAAGGGCGTCGAGTTTGGCGAGGGGAAGGCGGGCGGTCTGCGCGCCGATAAAGTCATCGTGACCGACCTGATCAACAACGACAGCCGGAGTCGTGTGCGCATCGAAGCCAGCGGCATACAGGCTTCCAGCAGCTCGCTGCAAAGTCTGCAGGACCTGGGCGGAATGGCCGGCCTGATGGGGATGGGCGGTGGCTCAAGGGGCATGAATAATTTTGGCCCGTTATTAAGCAGCGGCCGCAACGAGCTCAAACCGTTCGACCTCACGCTGTTTCTGGACCTGGATGACGACGCCACCCGCGCTACGGGTGAGACCTTTGTGGACATGCCAGACCTGTTCACCTTCAGTGCCAGCTACCGCATGGATAACGTCAAGGACCTTCACCGTACGATCAATGACTTGCAGCGCGGCGGCGAGATGGCCGTCTACGGGTTGCTCGGCGGTGCAGCGCAAGGCGTGCAAGCCGCATTCGCCCGAGCTGAATTAAGCGAATTGAACGTCAGTTTCAAGGACAAGGGCATGGTCAAACGCAGCGCATTGCTCGAACAACGCTACGCCACGCCCTTGGACCCGACTGCCGGCAGTGCCGACAAACAGCGCCAGGCCTGGTTCGAGAAAAGCCTCGATAACTGGCAGAAAAGTTGTGAAAGCGGGATGCGGGAAAAAGCCCCGATGCTCAGTGATGGCTGCGAGCTGATGGTCAAACTGTTCAAAGGCAAAAACGACGGCATCCAGCTGAGCGTCGACCCCAAAGACCCGGTCCGGGTCATGGACCTGATGAGTCTGTTTGGCGGCGGCAATAGCAGGCAGGTGCTGGAACGGCTGAATCCGGAGGTGAGCTCGCTGTAGGTTCAGCGGGACTGACACTGCTTTCTGTGATCAGGATGACGTGCGTGCTCACTTGTAGAAGCGGTTGGCAACCGTTCGGCTGCTTCGCTTGGCGTGTCGATCCTGTACGGGCACGTCTGCCGACAGGTCACCCACGCACTGCACGCCGGACATACCGCCGCACATCGTCCAGCGCAGGCACAATGGCCAGCGTTCCGAGGACCAGCGAGAGCGGCACGGTCGCGATGTACCCGACGTGTTTAAACCCGTACGCACCCGCCACCCCGCCGGCGAAAAAGCTCAAGGCCAGGACGGTCAATATGTTCAGGCGCGCACGGTTCGCGAGCACTCGCGGCTGCCCGGGCGGGGTGGCGCCATTCCAGTAGCAGAGTTTGCCCAGCTCAATGCCGATGTCGGTGACGATGCCGGTGATGTGCGTGGTTCTGATTTCGGCTTTGGAAACCTTGGTGATGAGGGCATTTTGCAGGCCCATGATGAAGCACAGCAGCATCACGGTCAGCGACACGACCAATCCGTCCACCGCCGCCAGCCTGGCGCCCAGAAAGCCGAAGCAGATCAGCAAAAAAGCTTCTAACAGCAGCGGTAGCGCAAACGCGCTGTGCAGGCGTTTGCGGCGGGAGTAGTTGACCATGATGGCTGAACAGGCCGCCCCTGCCATGAAGGACAGCAGGGCGCTGCCGCCGCGCACGACCAGTTCGTACGCACCCAACACCGCGTTGTCGGCCATGGACGAGACGATCCCGGTCATGTGTGAGGTGTACTGCTGAACCGCCAGAAAGCCCCCGGCATTGATGGCCCCGGCCACAAAAGCCAGGGCGAAGCCAAGGTGCCGGTTAGCGGCGGGGGTGCGTCTTCTGCCGGTCAGGCTGCGGATGTATCTGATCGCCATCAAAGGGTCCCGTGGATGCTGAAGTTCCTGAGGCCGTTTTTATCCGATCTGTGCAATCACCGTATCGAGCCTTCAAGACCCTAATGATGACCCGATCACTCACGTTTGTGGGGTGTAGCTCAGCAAGCGGTCGGACTCGGCCTTCACCACTGAATAACATTCGCAGCTCAACTGTTCCAGTCGCGAGCGGTCAAGGACCTTGATCTGGCCCCGGCTGTATTCGATGATGCCTTGGCGCTGCAGTTTGCCCGCTGCCTCGGTCACGCCTTCTCTGCGAACACCCAGCATGTTGGCCATGAGTTCCTGGGTCATGGTCAGCTGATTGCCTGCCAGCCGATCCAGCGACAACAGCAACCAGCGGCACAACTGCTGATCGATCGAATGGTGCCGATTGCACAAGCCGGTCTGTGACATTTGCGCAATCAAGGCCTGGGTGTAGCGCAGCATGAGCAGCAACAGGTCGCCGTGACGATCGAACTCTTCCTTGAGTTTATGGCCGGCCAGCCGGAACGCTCCCCCGGCGCTCTGAACAACGGCGCGGCTGGACGTGCTCTCGCCGCCCATGAACACCGCGATGCCGACAAGCCCTTCGTTGCCGACCACGGCGATCTCTGCCGAGGCGCCGCTTTCAGTGACCTGCAGCAGGGACACGATCGAGTCGGTGGGAAAGTACACATGACGCAAGGTGTCCCCGGGCTCATACAGCACCTCGCCCAATACCAGAACCACCCATTCCATGTGCGGCGCCAGCCGACTGAGTTCTTCATCGGCCAGCGCAGCCAGCAAGTGATTGTCGATCGGCTGCGGCGCGGTGCACATACGGAAACTCCGGAAGAGGGGACGACCAACAGAGAGTACTCCAGCGCGGCGCCGGCACTGGAGGTCAATCATCGGCCGCCTTCGCGTATTCCCCTGCCGCTGACGCTGCGGGCCGCGAGCCGCCGCACTCAATGCGCACCCGGCGTTCCACGCCATCATTCACCAGCGTAAGCGTGTCACCCTCGACCGGCTCGCCATCCAGAGTCATTGAGCTGCCCTGGGCATCGCCGCGGACCACCTCGAAGTGATACTGCGTCTCTGCGAATCGGTAGCTCAGGGTAAACCCGGGCCAGTCCACCGGCATCAGAGGGTTTAGCTGCAGCAGATTGCCGGTGCGTTGAAGCCCCAGCAGCGACTCGACGCCCAAACGGTACATCCAGCCTGCGGAGCCGGTGTACCACGTCCAGCCGCCCCGTCCTGCATGGGGCGCAATACCGTAGACATCGGCCGCCATCACATAGGGTTCGACTTTATAGGTGTCGATCCTGGCGCCGTTGAGGGGGTCGGCCGGGTTGATCATGTGCAACAGCTCCCAGGCTTTGGTCGTGTCGCCCAGCTGCGCAAAGGCCATTGCCGCCCAGACAGCCGCGTGGGTGTACTGCCCACCGTTCTCGCGCACGCCCGGCACATAGCCCTTGATGTAGCCCGGGTCTTGCAGGCCCTTGTCGAACGGGGGATCAAGCAGCAGGACCGCGCGGATGTCGGGTTTGACCAGGTACTGATCCACCGCCTGCATGGCCTGACGCTGTCGGGCGGGTGATCCGGCGCCGGACAGCACCGACCAGCTCTGGGCGATGGAATCCAGCCGACACTCATCGTTGACGGAGGAGCCCAGCGGCTGCCCGTCGTCAAACCAGCCGCGGCGATACCACGCGCCGTCCCAGGCAGAGGCTTCCAGGTGGTCTCGCAGCTGTTTCGCCTGTTCGCCGCAGCGTGCTGAGAATTCGCTGTCGCCGTGACGTTCGGCGAGCCGCGCGAAGCGTTCAAGCACCTGACAACCGAAAAAGCCCAGCCAGACGCTTTCACCCCGGCCGAGATAGCCCACACGATTCATGCCGTCGTTCCAGTCGCCACTGCCCATCAGCGGCAGACCGTGTTCGCCACGGCTGAGGCTGTGCTCGATGGCGCGGACACAGTGCCGATACACCGGCTCCTGCAGCGGCGATACTCCGGGCAAGTCGTAATAGGATTCCTCACCCGGACCCAGCGCGCGCCCTTCAAGGTAGCCGGCGGGTTCGTCCAGCACCGACAGATCATCGGTGACCTCGACGTAACGGCTGGTGGCGGCCACCAGCCACAGGAAATCATCGGAGCAGGCCGTGCGCACCCCTCGATTGAGGGGAGGGTGCCACCAGTGTTGAACATCGCCCTCGGCATATTGATGATTCGCGCACAGCAACAGATGCGCCCGCGCCGCCGCCGGGTCGGCATGAATCATCGCCATGCTGTCTTGCAGCTGATCGCGAAAGCCGATGGCGCCGCCCGACTGGTAATAGCCGCTGCGGGCAAGGAACCGGCAGGCGATCACTTGATACATCAACCAGCCGTTGAGCATCACATCCAGGGCCGGCACGGGCGTCTTCACCTGAACAACGGAAAGCACCGAGCGCCAGTGATCCTTCACTTTCTGCAACTCCGCCGCCGCCACCTGCACGCCTTTGTAGCGTTGCACCAACTGGGTGGCCGCCTGGGGATTTTTCTCCGCTCCCAGCCGCAAGATCACTTCCGTGCCCTGGCCGTGTGCGAGCGCCACCGTCACCTGTATCGCGGCGCACGGGTCCAGACCGCCACCGGTTTTTCCGGACAGCCCCTTATGCCGCATCGCGGCGGGAGACTGCAAACTGCCGCAACGTCCGATGAACTCGGTACGGTCCGCCGTGACACTGTGATCGACGGAGTCGGTATCGAAAAACGCCACACGCTCGCTGAATTCCACCGACCAGGCGTTGCGCGCAAACAATGCGCCGCTGGCAGGGTCCGAATGGGTGACCACGTGCATGGCTGATTTGCTGCGCAGATCGCCCAGGACCCACTCCACATAGCCCGTCACCGTCAGGTTGCGCTCACGCCCCGACACATTGCGCAGCACCAGCCTGGAGAACTTGATCGGCGCATCCAGCGCCACGTAAACCCAGAGCTCGCTCTGAATGCCGTCTTCCTCGTGCTCGAACACGGTGTAACCAAAGCCATGGCGCGTTCGGTAAGCGCCAGTGCCCGAGGCAGGTTGGGGGGTGGCTGACCAAAAATGCCCGGTGTCTTCATCCCGCAGGTAAATGACCTCGCCGACGGGGTCGCTCACCGGGTCGTTGTGCCAGGGCGTCAGGCGGTATTCGTGGGCATTTTCGGCCCAGGTGTAGGCGCTGCCGGACTCCGAGACCACTGTGCCCATCTGGGCATTGGCAATCACGTTGGCCCAAGGCGCTGGTGTGGGATGGGAGGCCGGTGCGTTGATGATGTACTCACGCCCATCCTGGCTGAATCCACCGTAGGCGTTGCTCAATGGCAGCGACATGGGCAACGGGGCAAGGGCCTTCGATGGCACTGGCATATAAAGGCGGGTCGCTACAAACGGCGCGTGCACCCGGACCACGCGGCGGCGCTGAACCTGTTCGGCAAGCGTCCCCAGTCCTTCGGAAAACACCAGGCGCGCAGCCGACAGGATCAGCGTGCGGTCCTCGTTCGACATCTGCTGCGCCATCCGCACGAATAGGCCGCCCGGCCGGTCCACCAGCGTGGCTTCGCTGCCGGAAGTGACCAGTCCCATGATCGCGTCCTGCAGTTGCTGGCGATAACCCACCTGATCTTCGTTCCAGATCAACAGATCCGTCAGCAGGCCTTTCTGGCGCCAGTAGGCGTGGGCCTGAATCATCTTCTGGACCAGCTCGATATTCTCGAGGCTTCTGACCTGCAACAGCACGATGGGAAGGTCGCCTGAAATCGACTGCCCCCACAGGCCTTGCTGATTGCGCAGGTTGGCCGCCAGCACGGTGCTGTCGGCGCGCAGGCCTGCGTTGGCGTAAATCAGTGACGAGGCCATCTGCTCAAACAAACGGGCATCGGCGGGGGAAACGTTGAGCTGACGCAGCAGCACCTGACTGTGGGTCCATGACAGATCGAAAACCCGATCCGCCAGGTGCCGATCCCGGTATTTGTTGATCAGCGAGAGGCAGTCGTCGCGACTGTCCGCAATACCCGTGACCAAATCGATGGTGCCTTGCTGCCCGGGCTGCAAAGTGATCCGGCAACGGATGGCGACAATCGGGTCCAGGACCGGGCCGGCGCTGCCAGACAGTTGCTCGCAGTCCGGGTCCAGCGCTGCCGGCGACTGGGTGCTGCGGCCGCGACCGATGAAGCGCGCGCGGTCGGTCTCGTAGGAAATGGCCTGAATATCTACCCCGTGAGCCGCGAGCAGGTGGCACATCCACGGCGTGTGCTCATCGCTGGCGCGGGGCCGACGACTGCAAACGATGGCTTGCAGCGGCAGCAGCAGCTCGGTCTGCACGAACAACTTGCTGAACGCCGGGTGCATGGCGTCCGTTTCCGGCGAAGCCAGCACCACTTCTGCGTAGGTGGTGATCTCCAGCGTCCTCGCAGATTCCCCTCGGTTGGTCACGTGCAGGCGGCGCAGTTCGATGTTGTCTTCAGGGGAAACGACGATTTCCATATGGGTGTCGAAACCCAGTGCCCGGGTGCGAAACTCGGCACGGGCATCGCTGAAAATTGCCTCGTGGCTCTCGGCCCGGTGCAAGGTCGGCTGAAAGGCGGTCGACCAGACGGCGCCGGTGGCAACGTCCCTCAAGTAGCAGAACGTGCCCCAGTGATCCCGAGTGGTGTCTTCCTGCCAGCGGGTGGCGGCCATGTTTTCCAGGCGGCTGTAACCCCCACCTGCGCTGCTGAGCATGACGTGGTACTTGCCGTTGGACAGCAATTGCACCGCCGGGCGCTTGAGCCCCGGGTTGGCGAACACCCTGAGGTCATTCTCCTGGCCGGCGCCTGTATCCCCTGCGGCCGGCTGCTGGGCGGTTTGCAGGTAAGGCGCTGCTACTTTGGGCACCCGCTCTTGCAACAGCAGCAGGGCCGACTGCAGGGCAGGGTCGGATTCAAACCGCCGTTGCATGGGCTGATTGAGTAACACACTGACCAAGGCCAGCAGACTCATGCCCTGATGGTGCGCCATGAAGGACTGCACCCAGGCGTAACGCTGGCCCCTCGGGAGACGCGCTTCGGTGTAATCAATCGCTTCGTAGAATCCGTAGCGCCCGCAGGCGCCTTTGCGGGCAAGACGCTGCAGGTTTTTGCAGGCCGCCTCGGCGTCCACCATCAAGGCCAGCACGCTGGCGTATGGCGCAACAACCACGTCGTCGCCCAGGCCGCGCTTGAGGCCGAGGGCCTGAACGCCGAACGCCCGGTACTGATAATTGAAATGCGCATCCAGCGTGTAATAACCCGATTCCGATACCCCCCACGGAATGCCCAGGCGCTTCCCGTGTTCGATCTGCACGGCCACCGCCGCCCGGCAGGTCTGGTCAAGCAGACTGCCGTCGTAGTTGGGCATGACCAGCATGGGCATCAGGTATTCGAACATCGAGCCGGACCAGGACATCAAGGTCGGTACGCCGGCGGAGTCACCGAGCAGTCGCCCGAGGGTGAACCATGCCCGCTGGGGAATCTGACCCTGAGCGATGACCACGAAGTTGGTCAGGCGTACTTCCGACGCCAGCAGGTCGTAATAGCCGGTGTCCAGGCGACGCTCGTCGGCGTTGTAGCCGATCACGAACAAGTCGCGCTTGTGGTCATAAAGCAGGGAGAAGTCCATCTGCGCGAGATCCCCCGTCAGCAGGATCAGGCGATCGATCCGGGCGATGGCGTCAAGGGCGGCCTGGCGGACCGCGTCAATGCGCGGGTGATCCTCCGCAGCCCAGTCAGCTTCCTCCAGTGTGGACAGCTCCCGCAGCGTGCGGCGACGGGGGTGTCGACCGATCGAAGGCGTGGGCAGTCGATAACGTTCGAGGGCCGCGATCCAGTCATCACACTGGGCGAGCAACGCGGTTTGCCAATATGCGCTGTCTTCGGTGCTGCCCGCCGGCATGGCCGCCACCCGAGCACGGACGGTCTGTAACGCCGTCAACAGCGCACCGGTTTCATTGCTTCCGGCGGGCGCTTCGAGCAGGGAATAGAGCGCGGTCAAGGTGTCAGCGGTGTCCGTCGTTTCAAGCAGCGTGTCCAGCGTGATGCGCAGCCCCTTGAGCATGGCAGCATCGAACACCGCGGCGTCGGGCAGCTGGATCAAACCCGCACGCAGGTTCAGCAGGTGCCCGGCCAGGTTGCCGCTGTCAACGGTGGAGATGTATTGAGGGCGCAGGGGCTTGAGGGTCTGCGTGTCGTACCAGTTGTAAAAATGCTGCTGGTAACGCTCCAGGCTGTCCATGGTGTCCAGCGAGGCGGCCAAGCGCTGCAGCAGTCGGTCGGTGCTGAGATAGCCGAAGTCGTGGGCCGCCAGATGCGCAAGCAAGGCCATACCCATATTGGTCGGAGAGGTCCGGTGGGCGATCACCGATTTTGGCTCTTCCTGAATATTGTCAGGGGGCAGCCAGTTATCCTGCGGCCCGACGAGTTCGTCGAAGAACGCCCACGTCCGCCGCGAGAGCACCTGAAGGAAGCGCAATGCCTCCACCGAGGGCTCGAATACGGCATTTTCCGGCATCGCGCTCAGGCGCCAGGCGATCCAGGGACCGGCAGCCCAGGCGAGCAGGAACGGCATGGCGATCGCCAGCGCGAGCGGGTCAGTCAGCAAGCCGGCGAATCCGCAGAGGGCGAGCAGAGGGCCGATCCACATCTCGCGGTAGAGCGCCGGCAGCGGGTTTTGCGTGTTGCGCTCGACTTCGCGGGAGGGTTCCCATTGCAGCAAAAGGCGGCGGCTGAACAGGATGCGCCAGAGCGAGCGCGCAATGGCGCCCACGCTGTAATACATCTCGAACGGCAACCATGCGACGGTGGCAGCGATCTGGGCGAGGTCTTGCCCCAGACTCCGGCACAGCGCGGCCAGGTATTGCCGATAAGGCACGTTCAACGGCGGTTGCAACCCATCAGTAAGGGTCCTGAGCAGCGGTTGCATGACCAGCAGGCCAACCACCGCCAAGGTCCAGGCCAGCGGTTCACTGCTGGCGAACCAACCCCAGGCCAGCATCAGCAACACGGCCGCCGGCTCCAGGCTGCGGCGCAGGTTGTCGAGGATTTTCCAGCGGGCCATGACGTCGAGACGGTTGCGTGACCATTCGCCGCGCGTGTTCAGGGTCCAGGGCAGGATCCAGGGGATCAGTTGCCAGTCGCCGCGAATCCAGCGATGACGTCGTTTGACGTCCACGCTGTAGCGAGACGGATATTGCTCATACAACTGCACGTCGCTGAGCAGGCCCGACCGGGCGTAGCAGCCCTCGATCAAATCGTGACTGAGAACCTGGTTGTCCGGCAGACAGCCCTCCAGTGCACAGGTGAACGCATCGACATCGTAGATGCCCTTGCCAATGAAGGAGCCCTGTTTGAACAGGTCCTGATAGATGTCCGAGACCGCCCGGGTGTAGGGGTCAACGCCGCCGCCACTGCCGAACAGGCGCGAATAGATCGAGCGGGGGGTGCTGGTCAGGCTGATGCCGACCTGGGGTTGCAACAGCGCGTACCCGGAAATGACGCGCGCACGGCTTGCATCGAACACCGGGCGGTTGAGTGGATGCATCATCGCGGCCACACACTGGCGGGCCACCTCGCCCGGCAGCAGGGTGTCGGTGTCAAGGGTCAGCACATAACGCACCGTGCCAAGAGCCGATATGTCGCCCACGATGCTGGTGAAACGGTCTTCGCCCGCGCCGCGCAGCCACGCGTTGAGGTCGGTCAGCTTGCCGCGTTTGCGCTCGTGACCCATCCACGCGCGCTCACTGGCGCTCCAGCGGCGAGGGCGGTGAAACAGGAAAAACCGCGCCGGCAATTCGTCCGCATACTTGCCGTTGATCCGATTGATTGCCTCTGCGGCATAGGCGAGCAGGTCGGCATCCGGCGCTTGCACTTCAGTGGGTGAATCGAGGAAATCGGTCAGCAGCGCGAAGAAAAGATTGCTGTCGCGATTGGCCAGGAACCTGACCTCCAGGCCTTCCACCAATTCGTCGACGTCCGGGCGAGAACCGATCAGCGTCGGAACGGCGACCAGCGTGCGCGCCTCATCGGGGATGCCGTCGGCGTAATCCATCTTCGGCAGCATGGCGGGCAGCAGGCTGAACGTGACCAGCCAGTTGATGAGGCTGAAGGCCAGGCGACTGGTCATGACCAGGCAAGGCACTGCCAGTGCGATGAGCGCGAGATCAGGCAGTCCGTCCCGGTGTGCCGAAGACAGCAGCGGCAGCGCAAAAATAATCGTCAGGGCACCGGCGGGGGCCAGGTAAAACGTCAGCGGTGAGCTTTGCAGCAGGCGTTTCCAGCGTTCGTGAAAGGGCACACGGGCGCCGAGGTTTTCTTCAAGAACGCCGATTCCGGGGCCCACCAGGAAAAACCCGATATGGCGCGTGAGACCGTCTCCGGCTGAAGCATTCCGGTGTTCCCGGGACAGCGCTACAACGGTCTGCGCGACGGACATCTCAGTGCGTCCACTGCGCCGGGCCAGCCGTTCGATGACGTGGCGATAGCTGTCGCGGGTGGCGAAGTCCATGCGCGGATAGACCTCGGCCGGGTCCTGTTGGAGGGTCTGCTCCACATGGCTCATGGCTTCGACAAACTCACGCCAGGGGGTCGCTGACAGCAGGCGCAGGCTCGCGATGCTGTTGCTGATGGACATCTGATCCGCAGACTGCTGCTGCGCATCGAATTGCACCTGCCGCTCGATACTCGAACCGGTCTCGGCGAGCAACTGCTCGATCCAGTTGAGCGGCAGCGCCAGGGCAGCGCTTTGACCCTGCAGCCGGCGGGCGAACTCGGCAACGAATGCAGCGGTCATGGGCGGGGCAGAATGGGCCATGTCAGCGACGCTCAGCACCACGCTTTTCACATCGTGCTCGGACACCTCGATGAGCCGCTCGGCCCAGTCATCGGCCAGATTACGATCGTCCCAGTTGGCCATGACCCGTGAGGCCACCCGCCGCAGGTTCTCGATCAAGGCCAGGCGCAGCATGATCGGAATGGCCCACAACTCGCCCAGCGTCAGCGGCATGACCGTCTGATAAGAGACGACGAAGCGCTTGAGGCTCAATTCGTCAAAGCGGCCATCACCGTGGGAAATCGTCTCAAGGGCAATGTCATAAACCCTCGGCAGGCCGCTGGAAGGCCCATTGCACAGGCGCGGCAACTCACGGCTGTAACCCTTGGGCAGGTGGGACCGTGCGGTGCGGATGTGATCTTCGATGAGGAAAAAATTATCGAGCAGCCACTCGGCGGCAGGGGTCATACGGCGCTCGGACGCCTGGGCTTGAGTCAACGCACTGCAGCTCTCCTTGAGCAATGCCTCGTTGTCATCCAGCCTGCCCAGCAGAAAGTCCCGCGTGGTGACTGCGCCGAGCTGATGCTGGGTGGCCAGGGCAATGCCGTGGCTGGCCATCTGGTCGGCGTTGAACAGTTCGGCGCGCAGCAGCCGTTCGTAGGCGAACGCAAGCTTCGGATGGGTCCCGGCGCGACCCGCCAGCCTGACCCGGGAGATCGCCTGTTTGGTGCGTGTCCATGTGCTCGTCATTAGTTTCCCTTAAATGACTTGCACTCCGGCGGACGCAGCGTGTTGGGCGGTGTGCACAGCGGAGCGCCGGCACCGATGTGCCCTGGTGAACGAAGCGTTCAAGCCACGACAGTGTGAGTACGCTTTCTCAGGGCTGTCTGTTCGCTGGCGCACATAGCGTCGCGCGCAGGCCTTTTCCTGCGCGGTTCTCCAGGATGATTTCACCGCCGAGGCGTCGTGCAATCGATTGCACGATGGTCAGGCCCAGCCCGGCCCCCTGATCGTTGCCGCGACTGTAGAACCGCTCGAAAAGACGCTCCCGCTCGGCTTCGTCAATGCCGGGTCCCTCGTCCGCAACGCTGAGCTGGAAATAGCCATTGCTCACCCCCAGGGTGACGACCACCTGACCGTTCAAGGGCGAAAAATTGACCGCATTGGTGACCAGGTTTTGCAGGGCGATGTCGATGGCGGCGAAATCGGTTCTTACCATCAGGGAAGGTTCATCGCAGTCGAACACCAACTCCAGCCCCCGGCTCAATACCCACGGCGTTATTTGCACCAGGCTCTCGCGTACAGCTGCGACGATATCTGCATTGCGGGTGAGCACCGCGCCGGCACCGGGTTCCATCCGGGCGACGGTCAGCAACTGATTGACAAGCCGTGTCGTGCGGTCGACGCCGACGATGAGGTAACTCAGGGACTGGTCGCGCTGTGCCTCATCGTGTGCCTCGAGCACATTTTGCGCATGCACACGCAGCACCGCCAGCGGGGTGCGCATTTCATGGGCGGCGTCGGCGATGAAGCGCCGTTCGCGGCTCAGCACCTCCTGAATCTGTCCAAGCAATCTGTTCAGGGCCGCTTGCATGGGCTCCAGCTCGCTGGGCAGCGGTGCCAGCTGCAAGGGTTCGAGGGAGCCCGGATGACGACCGCGCAGCGTGGCGGCCAGATCGGCCAGCGGCTTGAGTCCCCAGCCAATGGCCAGCCAGATCGCGCCCATCAGCAGCAGGCTGCCGATCAGATTGGGGATCACCGTGTGGCGAACGATGCGGTTGACCAGGTCCGAGCGCACGTCGTCGCGCTCGCCGACCCAGATCAGCAGGTCGTGTTGCTCGTCCCTGAGCACGAAGGTGCGCCACTCATGTTTGCCCAGATCATTGATGTCGCTGAAGCCGTTGTACTGCGGCGCACGGGTCAGGCTCGGCGCGCTGGGGGTGTGCACCAGCAGCCGGCCTTGAAGGTCCCAGACCTGAAAGGCGATTTTGCTCTCGTAGGGGTGGCCGTCGATTCGGGGTTCGGCCTGAGCCAGGGCCTCATTGAACGCCTGGTACAACTGCGCGTGCTCCTGCCGCGCCAGGGGCATGCGCATCACGCCCTGCAGCAACCGGGCATTGGTGGCGAGCTGGGCATCGTAGACTTCGGCGATTTCGTGGTTGCTGTCGTGGAGGTTGACCAGCGTCAGGATCAGCAGTCCGATCAGCACCAGTCCGAGGATCAGGGTTAGCGTGCGGCGACGGATCGACGTCACGGGCGATCCTCCACCAGGTAGCCGACGCCGCGTACGGTGCGGATCAGCTCGCTGGAGAACTTTTTGCGCAGGTGATGGATGTGCACTTCGAGGGTGTTGCTCTCTGCTTCTTCGTTCCAGCCGTACAGCAACTGCATCAACCGTTCGCGGGTCATCACCCGGCCCGGTGGCGAGAGCAGTTCATACAACAGCTGGTATTCCTTTGGGGTGAGGGCGACGGGTTCGTTCTTGTAACTGACTTGCTGGGTGGCCGGGTCCAGGCGGATGCCCGCGTGCTCGATCGTGACCCGCGCGCGGCCGGCACTGCGCCGCAACAGCGCCCGCAGGCGGGCCTTGAGTTCTGACAGGTCGAAGGGCTTTATCAAGTAGTCGTCGGCCCCCGCGTCGAGGCCGGCAATGCGGTCCTCGGTGGCGTCCCGTGCCGTCAGGATCAGCACCGGCAGCGCCGAGCCGCTTTCCCGCAGGCGCCGCAACACCGCCAGGCCGTCCAGCCTGGGCAATCCAAGATCGAGAATGGCCAGGTCGAAGACTTCGCTCAATAAGGCATGGAGGGCGCTGGCGCCATCTTTCACCCAGTCCACCGTGTAGCCTTCGCGACTCAACGCCTGATGAATGCCCTCGCCGAGGGCAACATCGTCTTCAACCAGCAGCAAACGCATGAATGCTCCGTCATTTCAGTTTTTTGTTTACGTCCACCAGCAATAGCTGGATATCTTTACGGCGTCCACTGTCCGCCACTTCGCGGCCGGGGCGGGGTGCGGCGAGCAAAGCCTTTTCCAGCGCTGCCTTCGCCTGAGCGTAGTGGCCCTGGCGGTAGAGATGATCGCCCCAGAAATAAAGCGGATCGATGCCGTCAGGATTGAGTTTCAGCGCCTGCTCCAGCAGTCCTTGTGCCTTATCCGGGTCGCCGAACCCGATCGGCCATCCCGGCACGCGATCGTACAGCGCCGCCAAGCTGGCGTAGGCGGAGCCTTGCAAGGCATTGGGGTCCAGCGTCATGGCTTTTTCGAGATCGGCTTTCGCGGTTTTCACCTTGCTCAACGCACCGAGCCCGCCCTGGGCACCGGCCCAACTGCTGGTGACAATGCCCGACCAGATCCATGCCTCGGCGACGGCGGGACGCTGCTGGGTAAAAGCGGAGGACTTGGCGGCCAACTGTTCGAATGCAGCAACGCGCTGATCGTCCGGCAACTGGTATTGAATTCGCGCCCACTCCTGCTGAATCCCGGTCAGGCGTTGCTGGTCAGGGGCATCCAGTGCCCACACGGGCAGGGCGAGTGTGGCGAGCAGTACGACGAGTAGACGTTTCATGGTTTGGTGCTCTTGTCGAAGGGGGCGCTACTGAGTCGGCGAATGAGGGGCAAGTGCTTGCGCAGCCCACGGTCCACCACGGCGGGCAGCAGGCTGTTGAGGCGGACGAAGAACTGTTCTGGCCAGCCCATATAAAGCTCGCGCTGATTACCCACGATCGCACGGACAACGGCGGCGGCGACCGTCTGCGGATCGTCCTCGGCGGTTTTCAGTGCAGAGTTGAGCGCGCGCGCGGCGGGACTGTTCATCGTCGTGCGGGTGGCGCGCGGGGCGACGTACAACACGCCGACCCGCGTATCCGCCAGCTCACGGCGCAGGGCTTCGGAAAACCCCCGCAGCGCAAACTTGCTCGCGCAATACGTGGCGTAACCGGCATAGCCGATCGAGCCATAGGTCGAACCGACGTTCACCACCATGGCGCGGCTGGCCTGGCGCAGCAGCGGTAATAACAGGCTGGTGAGCTGAATCGGCGCGTTCAGGTTGATGTCGAGCATCGAATCGATCTCGGGCCCAGGCAACTGTTCCAGCATGGCGAAATGATTGATGCCGGCGGCGTTGATCAGCAGGTTGACCCCTTCCATCGCCTCCGCGGCCATCAGCACGTGCTGACGACCTTCGGCAGTGGTCAGATCGGCCTTCACCCAGTGCAACAGATGCGGGTACTGCTGTTGCAGTGGCAACAGCGGCTCCTGATGACGGCAGACGGCGAGCACTTCGGCGCCATGGCTGCACAGCGCCTGGGCAATGGCCATGCCGATGCCGCCACTGGCCCCGGTCAGGACGACGCGGGTTTCAGACAGACGCATGGGCGAGTTCCTTCACGGGTTCGGCGTGTACGAGGGGCAACTGACGGAACATCTCGGTGTACAAGCCGTACACCACTTTCGAGGCCTTGGTCACGGCCGCCTGATCCTCCGGATCTTCGAGACGGTCCATCAGCGCGCGGTAGGTCTCCATGTGGCCGACATCGAGGCTGCCATGGGAACTCAGGTAACTGAACGCAGTGGCCGGGAGTGCCAGGCGCTGCTGAATGCTGCCGGCGGCATGGGTCGCCAGGGCGATGCTGGTGCCTTCCAGCACGTTGACCATGCCGAACAGTCCCACCGGGTTGCCCCGCGCGATGAGATCGTAGAGGTACGCGACCATGAGCTCGATGGGCAGACCGGGCGTGCCGTCACGCACGGCATCGGCATCGCCACCGCAGGCGCGCAGGTCGTTGAGGATCCACTGCTCGTGGCCGTATTCGTCCTCAATGTACTCGCAGACCGCGCCACGCAGCCATTCCAGCCGGGCAGGCAGGCGCGCGCCACAGGCCATCATCAATGGCACGGTGTGCCGCACGTGGTAGTAGGCCTGGGTCAGGAAGGCGCGATAGCTCTCCAGCGAGACCTCACCGTGCAGCGCCTCATGGATGACGGGCAGATTGAACAAGGTCTCGCGCTCGGTGCGGGTGGCGTCTTGCAGGGCTTTGAAAAAACTCATGATTGAAGGTCCTTTGCTCGCGTGGGCTCAGTGAACAGATGTCGATAATTCGCCAGAATGGCGTCGCGCCGGGGTCGGCCGTTGGCGGTGGCCATGCCGTTGGCGGTGGTGAAAGGCTGATCGAGACGCGTCCAGTTGTGGACGCGTGCGTAGTCGGGCAGCGCCTGGTTGGCCTGGGCGACGGCGCTGTGTATTTGCGCGTCGGTGGTGTCCGGGCGCAGTGGCCACAGCAGCGCATGATTGCGAGGCAGGGCTTCGCCGTAGACAAACGCCTGAGCGATCCGACCGCGTTGGGTCAGTTCGGCCTCGACCCACTCAGGGTTGACGTTGCGACCATAGCTGGTCACGAACTGATGCTTCTTGCGACCGTGAAGGTAGAGGTAGCCGTTGGCGTCGAATTCGCCGAGATCACCGCTCGGCCACCACTCGGGTGTGGGTTCCGCGTCGCCGAGATATCCCAGCATCCGCGACCCGCCAATCAGGACCTCGCCGTCTTCGGCCAGGCGTATCTGCACATGGGGCAAGGGTTTGCCGACGCTGCCGGGATGGTGGGCGTCGGGGCGGTTGAGGGCCACGACCGACGCGCACTCCGACAGGCCGTAGCCTTCGTACATCGGAACGCCGAGGGCTTCGGCGCGCAGCAAGAGTTCATGGGTGACCTTGGCGCCGCCCACTGCGATGAAGCGCAGCGCTGCCGGGTTAAACGCATTCATCTCGCAAGCGCTGACCAGCAGCAGCAACAGCTGCGGAACCAGGATCATGCTGTGGGGCTGGCGCACCGCCAACGTCGACAGCAGGCGCGGCAACTCCACGCCACTCGCCCCTTGTATGCCCAGGGTTCGCTGACTCGGCAGACTCAGCATGGCCCCGGCGTAAAGCGCGGCGTAGCAGCCAACGTTTTCGAGCAGGATCGCCAGAGGCAAGAGTGAAAGGTGGTGGGCTGGCTGGCGAGACTCGCTGGCGCGCTGCAGCTCGAATGCCACGGCGAGTACGCTTGCGGCGTCGAGGCAGACACCTTTGGGGGTGCCGGTCGTGCCAGAGGTAAAGGTGAGCTTTGCCGTCCCGACGGGCAGGGGCGACGGCTGACGGTTCACGCGCCGCCAGAATCCCTCCTCATGACGGAATGCCGAGGGAGCGAGTTCACTAAAGTAGCTGTCGTCAGCAATGACCACGTCGGCCTGACTCTGCTCCAGGCAATGACGGCGCTGGGCGGCGCTGAAGAACGGCGGCAGCGTCACACAGGCCAGGCCTGCGAACAGAATCGCCAGGTCCCAGATCAGCAGGTCCGGGCCATTCTCAAGGGCGAGGGCCACGACCCGGGCGTCCAGGTCCTTGAGCCTTTCCTGACGCAGATTGATTTCTGCGTCCAGCTCGGCATAGCTCAATTTCAGGTCATCGCCCCACAGTGCACACGCATCGGGCTGCGCGGCGGCGAGATCAGTGATGCGCTGGCGGAAGCCGGTCAGTTCAGGCGACATGGCAGCTGTCCTCCAGTGTCAGGGGTAATCCGAAGCGTTCAAACACGCCGCTGCTGCTCAAGTGCAGGAAGCCTGCGCGGATGTCTCCCACGTGCACGCTGGGTTGAGAATCGTAGTAATTGCCCCACGCGTGCCTGTCGTCACCCAGGCGCAGAGGGTCGGCAACGCAAAGCGTGAGGGGTCGCAGGCCGAGGCGATTGAAGCTGTTCACCAGTCCGGCGCTGCCGGTGAACGCCACCCATTCCAGGCCGCTCATGGCGAGCAGCCAGGTCACAGTGATGATGCTCAGTCGCGCGCTGCCCAGGTTGCTGGCGGCGAGGTTGCCCACTTCGACGATGCCCTGACGGTCCACGGGCCTGCCTGCACTGGCTTCGATGATGTGCTCGACAGGCTGATCGAGGTAGCGCTCCAGGAACAGCGTCCCGGAGGTCGCCACCCGCACGCCGGCCACGGCGCAGAGGGTGCCTGTGTTGTCGTGGAGTCCAAACAGCTCCGGCATGAAGCTGCGGATCTCGGCGTTGTGGGCCTGGCGAAAGCGATGCTGGATGAACGTCTCGTAGGCGTCGCGCAGTGGCTCCTGAGTCAAGGCACGATTGAGCGTGAGGGGCGGTGATTGCGCAGTGCCGAATCCCATAGGCAGGCAATCCAGAGGCAGCGCACCGGACGGCATTGAGTGCTGTGGTAATCGGTTATTCCAGTCCAGACCCTGCATGGGTGTGGCTCCTCCCCAGTGGTGATGGGGTGGAGTATCGGTGTCGATTCTTAACGAAGTCTGAAGGTAGAGAAATTCACCTGGCCTGGCGTTTTCGCAACCTGCGCGGCGTCTTCAGACTGCCTTAAGACAGTGGCCTCAAGGTGCGCGGAAATCAGCAACATCCTCCCACTCAGCGAGCGCCCCCAACATGATCTCAACCCCACACCGATACGCCAGACTGTCGATGTCCCTGCACTGGCTGATGCTGGCGTTGTTCGTCGGCGTTTACGCCTGTATCGAGCTTAAGGGGTTCGCCCCTCGAGGAAGCACGTTGCGCTCGCTGTTGTCAGGCCTGCACGGCATGTTCGGTCTGTCGATATTTGCACTGGTCTGGCTGCGTTTGCTGGGCAGACTGATGTACCAGGCGCCACCCATCACGCCGGCCCCTCGCACCTGGCAACTCGGGATGGCCCACCTCGTTCATGGGCTGCTGTACGCACTGATGATCGCGACACCGGTGCTGGCCTGGCTGATGCTGGCGGCGGGTGGCAAGCCGATGCCGTACTTCGGCTTCTTCCTGCCCGCGCCCGTGTCCGTCGACCCTGATCTGGCCAGACAAATCAAAGGCTGGCACGAGTGGGCCGGGAATCTGGGCTATAGGTTGATCGGCGTACACGCGGCAGCGGGGCTCTTTCATCATTACCTTGTCCGCGACAACACCCTGCGCCGCATGCTGCCGTTGACGGGCGAAAAGCGTTAAGCGGTCACTGCTGTTATCACTCCACCGCCACCCAGTGATCTGCCGCCACCGCCGAAAACCGCTGCACCGGCGCGACAAAATCCGCTGTCTTTATCGGATCGGGGCGTTCCAGCTCCTTGAGCAAGCTCTTGAAATCCCGGCGCCGGCCCACTTCCGGCACCGGCACGGCCGCCAGCAAACGTCGGGTGTAGGGATGCTGCGGGTTGTGCAGCACCTGATCACGGGCGCCGATTTCGACGATGCGGCCGCCATACATCACTGCCACGCGGTGACAGATGCGTTCGACCACGGCCATGTCGTGGGAGATGAACAGGTAGCTGAGGCCATGCTCGGCGCGCAGCCGTTCCAGCAGCTCCAGCACTTGAGCCTGAACCGAAACGTCCAGCGCCGAGACCGATTCGTCCGCAATGATCACCTTGGGGTTCAGTGCCAGTGCCCGGGCGATGCAGATCCGCTGGCGTTGCCCGCCGGAAAACTGATGGGGATAGCGTTCGAGGGTGTCCCGCGGAAGATCGACCTGCTGCAGCAGTTGCGCCACACGCTCGCGCCGCTGGAGTTCGGGCATCTTGTCGTGAATCAGCAGCGGCTCGCCCACCAGATCGAACACGGTCTTGCGCGGATTGAGCGCCGCGTACGGGTCCTGGAACACCATCTGCACGTCGCGGCGCACCCGCTGCAACGCGTCACCCTGCAAACCGTTGAGTTCCTGCCCGAGCAATTTGACGCTGCCCTGATAGCTGAGCATGTTCATCAAGGCCTTGCCGGTGGTGGATTTGCCGCAGCCGCTTTCGCCGACCAGCCCCAGGGTTTCGCCCTGACGCAGCTCGAAACTCACGCCCTCGACCGCATGCACCGTGCGCGGCGTTTCGAACCAGCCGTGGCGCAGAGGAAAGCGCACGCTAAGGTCCTTGACCGCGAGCACCACCGGCTGTTCCGTCATGACATCAGGCGGTGGCGCGCTGCCCAGCACCGGCACGGCGGCCAGCAATTTGCGCGTGTAAGGCGCCTGCGCGTCGGTGAACACCTGTTGCAACGAACCGCGCTCTTCCATGCGGCCCTGATTCATCACCACCACTTCATCGGCCATTTCGGCGACCACGCCCATGTCGTGGGTGATCAGTAACAGACTGGTCGCGAACTGCTGCTGCAACTCGCGCATCAGCTCAAGGATCTGCGCCTGAATCGTCACATCGAGCGCGGTGGTCGGTTCGTCGGCGATGAGGATTTCCGGCTGGCAGAGCATCGCCATGGCGATCATCACCCGCTGACGCATACCGCCCGATAACTCATGGGGGTATTGGGTCAGGCGCTTGTCCACCTGGGGCATGCGCACGGCGTCGAGCATGGCCCGGCAGCGCTGACGAATCTCGCCGCGACTCAACGCCTCATGCCGGCGCAGGGTTTCCGCCAGTTGTTGGCCAACAGTCAGCAGCGGGTTCAGCGACGTCATCGGCTCCTGAAAAATCATGCCGATGCGCTTGCCACGCAGGCGTTGCAGGTCCCGTTCCGGCAGGCTCAGCAGGTCGCGGTCGTCGAACAGGATCGCGCCACCGGGGACGCTGGCCGCCTTGGGCAGCAGGCCCATGATCGCCAGGGACGACAGCGATTTGCCGCTGCCCGATTCGCCGGCGATGCACAGGGTGCGGCGCGGATACAGGACGAAACTCAACTCATCGACCACCCGACGCCGTGACGCGCCGCCACCGACGTCGATGCTCAGCCGCTCCACCGACAGACTCGGCTGCTCGGCTGGCTTCACTGGAACACCACTTTCGGAAAGTAGAACGACACCACCCAGTTCGGCAGGTCGACGATTTCGCTGATGCGCATATCGCCGCACACCGAGCACAGCATATAGGCCTGCTCCGCCGGCATGCGGTGCTCGCGGCACAGCCAGTCGATGGTGTTGGCGACGGCCTGGCGGGCGGCTTGCATCAGGTCCGGGCCGATGCCGGTGAAGGCTTCGTAGCCGGCGCTGTCCAGGTGCCCCGTCACTGGGCCGGGGGTGCTGAAACGCGGCGTGGCCAAGGGCGTTTGCTTGATCAGGTCGAGCGTGACCACCACATCCATGGCGCTCTCGATGGCGGTGCCGCAGACCTCGCCATCGCCTTGGGCCGCGTGGGTATCGCCGATGGAAAACAGCGCGCCGGCGACTTCCACCGGCAGGTACAAGATGCTGCCGGCCGCCAGGTCGCGGATGTCCAGATTGCCGCCGACCCGGCGCGGCGGCACGATAGAATGCAGCCCGGCTTCGGCCGGCGCTACGCCGACGGTGCCGGCGAACGGCTTGAGCGGCACTTTGGCGAAATCACCGAAGGCGGCGGGGGCGAGGGTCTGCGTGTCGTAGTGCCACAGCGCTAACGCAGGCGCCTGAAACTGATCGGCGAGCAGGCCGAAGCCGGGAATGTTGGCGGTCCAGCCGAAGCCGCCGGGCTTGAAGCTGTCCAGGGTGATTTTCAGGATGTCACCGGGTTCGGCACCCTCGACGTAGATCGGTCCGGTGACCGGATTGATCTGGTCGAAGGGCATGACGCTGACGTCGGCCACTTGCGATTGCGCAGTGAAATAGCCGTTGGACGAATCCCGGCAGTTCATCTGCAGGGTGGTGCCGGGCGCCACGCGCTCGACCGGGGTAAAGCTGCGGTCCCAGCCGAAGTGGCTGCTGACGCTGTGAATGGTCTTGACCAGGCAGTTCTGGCACATGGGTGCGGTCCTCGTTGCTAAGGGGCAAGGCGTGATGGCCTGTGACCCGGCGTTTACCGGGAGCAGGCCAGCGCGACATCACTTCACCCAGATGTAGTCATAGTTGACCGGCACGTGGACCGGGTCGACGTACAGCGCGTCGTCGCCGCCCATGCGCTTGGAACGCACGGTGAAGCGTTGCTCGTTGAAGATCGGCACCCACGGCGCATCGGCCATGGCGTCGGTGAAGATCTTCTTCCAGGCCTCGGTGCGCTCGGCCTGTTGTTCCGGGCGGGCCATGGCGTCGGCTTTGGCGGCGCGTTCATCCAGCGCCTTGTTGCAGTACAACGACCAGTTCCAGCCGCCTTCCACCGCGCCGGTGCAACCGAGAATCGGGCCGTAGAAGTTCGACGGATCCGGGAAGTCGGCGATCCAGGCCATGCCGCCGGACCACACCATCGGCGCCTGATCTTTGGAGCTGCCGGCGGCAATCACGTTGGCCTGGGCCAGGGATTTGATCTGCACGCGGATGCCGACCTTGGCCAGGTCCTGTTGGATCGACTGGGCGATGCGCGGCTGCGGGTCGGTGTTCATCACGTACAGCTCGGTGTCGAAACCCTTGGCCAGACCGGCGTCGGCCAGCAGCTTTTTCGCACCTTCGACGTCGTAGGGCAGACCCTTGTACTGGGTGTCATAACCGGGCATCGCCGGCGGCAGCGGTTGGTTCGCCGGCACTGCGCGCCCGTTGATGATGCGCACGATGCGTTCCTTGCTGATGGCCATGTTGATGGCCTGGCGCACCTTGAGATTGTCGAACGGCGGCAGGGTGGTTTTCAGCGTCACGTAGCCGGTCTGCAACTGATTGCCGGTGACCAGCAATTGTTTGGAGGCCGGGTCGTTCTTGAACTGCAGGAACTGCGCGGGCGGCACGCCGTCGCCGGCAATGTCCACTTCGCCCTTGTTCAGGCGCAACAGCGCAACGGTCGGGTCCTGGCCGATTTCGAAGGTGATCTTGTCGACGTAGGGCAGGCCCTTCTGGAAGTAATTCGGGTTCTTCACCAGTTCGAGCTTCTGCCCCAGTTTCCACTCGGCCAGGCTGAACGCGCCGCTGCCCACCGGGTGTTTGCCAAAGTCGGCGCCCCATTGCTCCACCGCTTCCTTGGGCACCACCGAGGCGAAGTTGATGGCCATGATGTGCAGGAAGGTCGCGTTCGGTGCGCTCAGCGTGATGGTCAGGTGTTGGTCGTCGACCACCTTGATGCCGCTGAGGGTGGTGGTCTTGCCGCCGGTTACGTCTTCATAACCGACGATGGAGCTGAAGAAACCGGCGCCCGGGCTCTGGGTTTTCGGGTTGACGGTGCGCTCCAGGGAATTCTTGACGTCATTGGCGACCAGCTCACGGCCGTTCTGGAATTTCACGCCCTTGACCAGGGTGAAGCTGTAGACCAGCCCGTCCGGGGAAATGCTGTAGTCCTCGGCGAGGCTTTTCACCAGCTCGGTGGTGCCGGGTTTGTAGTCCATCAGGCGGCCGAACAGGCTTTTGATCATCGACCAGTTCTGCCAGTCGTAGCCAATCGCCGGGTCCAGCGTCGCGACATCGTTCTGGTAGGTCACCACCACATCGCCGCCGCTTTTCGGCGTGTCGGCCCACAGTGGCGTGGTAAACAGCGTGGCCGCCACGGCCAGGGTCAGCGCGTTGATCTTCATTGTTGTGCCCCGTTGTGTTGATGGATTCAGTGCTGCTTGATGTCGATGCGCGGGTCTACCAGGGGGATCATCAGATCCGCCAGCAGGTTGCCCAGCACGATGGCCACCGCCGACAGCGTGGTGACGCCTACGATGACCGGGATGTCGACTTGCTGGATCGACTGCCAGGCGAGCTGACCGATGCCCGGCCAGCCGAACACCGACTCGACCACCACCAGCCCGCCCATGAACACGCCGATGTCGATGCCGATCATCGGGATCACCGGCACGATCGCGTTGGGCAGCACGTGCACGAACACGATCCGCACCCGGCTCAGGCCCTTGGCCCGTGCGGTGCGGATGAAGTCCTGATGCAGCACTTCGATCATCGAAGAGCGGACCATGCGCGAGTACCAGCCACTGCCGAGGAGCCCGAGGGTCAGCGCCGGCAGCATCAAATGGCTGGCGCCGCCATAGCCGCCCAGGGGGAACCAGCCCAGTTGCACGGCGAAGAAGTACAGAAACAGCATCGCGGCGATGAATTGCGGCGCCGACACGCCGACGAAGGAAAACGCCATGAGCAGCTTGTCGGCGAAGCTGTCGCGTTTGAGCGCCGCGAGCATGCCCAGGCTGATGCCGATCAACAGCTCGAAGCCGATGCCGGCTGCCATCAGTTCTAGTGAAGGCCGCAGTCGCGCGCCGATCAGTTCACTCACGGCGGTGCGCTGGATGTAGGAGCGGCCAAGGTCGCCGTGGAGCAGGTTGCCCAGGTAACTCAGGTATTGCTGATAGAAGGGCAGGTCCAGCCCCAGTTGCGCCCGAATCGCCGCGACCACTTCAGGGGTCGCGCTGCGCCCGGCGATTTGCCGCGCCGGGTCGGCAGGCAGCAGGAACAGCAACAGGTAGGTGATGAAGGTCACGCCGAGCAGAATCAGCAGCGCGTAACCGACCCGGCGGCAAATGAACGGCAGCATCAGCGACGCCCCTTGAGTGTGGGGTCGAGTTCGTCGCGCAGGGCGTCGCCGACCAGGTTGAACGCCAGAGACAAGAGGATGATCGCCGCGCCCGGAATGAATACCAGCCAAGGCGCGGAGGTGAAGTACGTCTGGCTCTCGAAAATGATGTTGCCCCAGCTCGGCGTCGGTGGCTGCACGCCCACGCCCAGGTACGACAAGGTGGCTTCCAGCAAAACGGTGGTGGAAATGCCCAGCGTCGCCCACACCAGAATGGTCGGCAGCAGATGGGGCAACAGATGGGAGAACAGGATGCGCAGGGAACTGGCGCCGAGGGTGCGCTCTACGGCGACGAAATCCCGCGCACTCAGCGCCACGGTTTCCGCGTAAATCACCCGGGCGATCTGCACCCAGTTGACCATCGCGATGACCATGGCAACGATCCACACGCTGGGCTGGAAAATCGCCGACAGGGCAATCGCCAGCAGCAGGGCGGGGAAGGCCATCATCAAGTCGGTCAGGCGCATCAACGCGCTGCCGAGCCAGCCGCGCACAAAGCCGGCGGTCAGGCCCACAAGTGTGCCGATCAGCACCGCCAGCCCGTTGGCCAGCACGCCAATGAACAGCGAGGTGCGCGCGCCGAAAATCAACCGCGACAGCAGGTCCCGGCCGAGCAGGTCGGTGCCCATCCAGTACGGCGTCGCCGGGGCCATCGGTGCGCCTTCCAGGGTCAGGCCTTCGACGAATTGCTCGTCCGGGTCGAAGGGGCTTATCCACGGGGCCAGCGCCGCGAGCAGCACCACGGTGACGATAAACAGCAGCGAAACCGCCACGGCCGGTCGACGCAAGAGGGCCTTGAGGGTGTTCATGCGCGGTCCTCGTCCCGCGCCGCGAGGAGGTCGACGCACAGTGTTTCGATCGGCCGGTTGAGCTGCATCGACAGACTGCGCAAACGCTCGTAAGCCGTCGCCTCGTTGATGCGCTGGGTCACCATCAAGCGCGCCAGGGCCTGGGCCATGAGCGGACGCAGTGCCAGGCGCTGTTGCAAATCGTTGAGCCGTTCGGCATCGGCGCGCTGCCGCTCGCGCAATCCCACCGCCATCATCAGCGTGGTGTACACCGAGCCCTGGCTGATGGGTTTGTTGAGCAATGCCGTGGCGCCAAGCTGCAGCGCCCGCTGGATCTGCGACAGGGTTTCGTGGGCCGTCAGCGCAACGATGGGAATGCTGGCCGCATTCAGCGCCTCAACGGCGAGGGGGCTGGCGAAATGTTCGATTTCAAGGATCGCCGCGAAACAGCCTTGGGTGTCACACGGTCCATCGTGATCCAGCGCTTGCGAGTGGATACCCAGGCGTTGAAGGCTCTTGCCCAGATTGGCCTGACTGCGTTCATCGCAGTCGATCAGCAGCAAGTGACCCTGGTCGAAAGCAGGAAAGGCGCGTGTGTTCATTTGACGATCCTCAAGCGCGGTGCCGGGGTGGCGTGTCGGTCGACCCCATCGGCGTGTACATCCGTAACAGTGAGATAAGGGTCGGCGGCAATGGGGTGAGGCGCCGATTGCACAACCTGGAAGCGCCCATCGCGCAGTTCAGCGATATGACTGGCCAGCGCGCTGTGATGATTGCGCGCCGACAGACTGACAGTGCCGAGCACGCTGGCGACCGGGTGGCCGTAAAGGTGCTCGCAAATCGCCTTGGGCGATGCATCCTCGCTGGCGTGCAAAGCGTCGGCGAACACCCGTAGCGACGTGTAGGCGCTGGTGTAATAGTGCGAACAGATGCGCGGGCCATGGCGCTGCTGACCCTCGCAAAACGCGGGGTCAAGCGTTTCAAAAAACGGCCCGCAGGACAGCAGCCGCAGCGCCTGCATCGGACCGACCCCATCGAGCTCCGCTTCGGTCAGGTTGCAGCTGAGCACCGGCAGGCGCAGGCCTTGGCGCTGGCACGCACGATCCAGTTGCTGCAGAAAGGCGTAGGACGATTCCCCCACCAGGTTGTTGAGCACGAACGCGGGCGGGTCCTGAATCAGCCCTTCTATCAGCGTGTCGAAGCCAGTCGCGCCCAGGTGCCAGTACTTTTCCCCGAGCACTTCGGCGCCGTTGGCTTCCAGCACTTCCCGGGCAATGCGGTTGCTTTCCCAGCCCCAGACGTAGTTGGAACCGAGCAGAAACGCCCGCCGACCGAACTGGCTCAAGGCGTAGCGCAACAGCGGCAACAGCGTCTGGTTCGGGCATCCGCCGAGGTACAACACGTTTTCGCTGCTTTCGTAGCCTTCGTACGGGCTCGAATACCAGAGCAGCGCACCGTGCTGGTCCAGGTCCGGGATGATTTCCTTGCGACTCGCCGACAGCGTGGTGCCGAAGATGTGCCGGACGCCCGCACCCAGCAATTGGGCAACGCCGCTGCTGTAGCCGGCTGGATCGCCTTGGGGGTCGACGCAGATGGCCTCCAGTTGCACGCGGCGGCGGGCGTCGGCGTTGACTTCGGCCAGCGCGTCCTGCAAACCGAGCAAGGCGCTGCGGCCCATGCGCCGGTAGGTGCCTTCGGTCGAGAGCAGGAAGCCGACGTGAACGGTGGGGCGCAGGTCGGGAGTCAAAAAGTTCGGCATGGACAGCATCCATAAAAAAAGCCCGATCAACCCGGTAGGGGTCGATCAGGCTTCGATACCTGGCGCATTCGAGGCGCGTATGTGGACGAGACTTAAGGACCAGGGTCCGGCTTGCCGTTTGTTTTGACCATGAAATAAGCGTGCCAAGTAAATTCCGCCCGTATTGATGGCCTTCGCTGGCAGTGGTCTGCACGGCATTGCTCCGCAGTGGGGCGCTCGGTGATGAAGAGCCTCAAAGGGGAGCAGGGCGGTTATTACAACGCCCCGGCCGGCAGCGCCCGGCGCTGCCGGTACAGCACCAGCGTCGCGCCAAATCCACAGATCGCCGCAAACATCAGCCAGAACGCCGGAGAAGCCTTGTCGCCCGTGGCCTGCACCAGAAACGTCGACATCGCCGGCGTGAATCCGCCGAACACCGCCGTCGCCAGGCTGAAGGCCAGCGAGAACCCGACCACCCGCACTTCCTGGGGCATGACCTCGGTCAGCGCCGCCACCATCGCGCCGTTGTACATGCCGAAGAAGAACGAGAAATACAGCAAGACCGCCAGCAGCCGCTCGAAGCTTGCCGCTTCCGCCAGCCAGTGCATCGCCGGGTAGGCGGTGAAGATGCACAGCAGTGAAATCCCCAGCAACAGCGGCCGACGCCCGATGCGGTCAGACAATGCGCCGCCGATGGGCAGCCAGATGAAGTTGGTCAGGCCGACAAACAGCGTGACCACCAGGCTGTCAGTGGTGCTCAGGTGCAGCACGGTCCTGCCGAAGGTCGGCGTATAGACGGTGATCAGGTAAAACGTTGTGGTGGTCATCGACGCCAGCAACCCGCCGGCCAACACCGTGCGCCAGTTCTCGCGCATCGAACGAAACACTTCGCGGGTGCTGGGATGGTGCAGACGGCGCTTGAACGCTTCGGTTTCCTCAAGGGAGCGACGGATCACGAAGATGAACGGGATGATCACGCAACCGATGAAGAACGGAATCCGCCAGCCCCACGCGGCGATTTCGCTGGCCTGCAGATAGGAACTGATGCCGTAGCCCAGCGCGGCGGCGAGGATGATCGCGATCTGCTGGCTGGCGGACTGCCAACTGGTGTAGAAGCCGGTGCGGCCCGGGGTCGCGATTTCGGCGAGGTACACCGACACGCCACCCAGCTCAGCCCCCGCCGAAAAGCCCTGCAACAACCGTCCGAGCAGCACCAGTACAGGTGCGGCGACGCCAATGGTGGCGTAACCCGGCACCAGCGCGATCAGCACCGTGCCACAGGCCATGATTGCCAGCGTCACGATCAGGCCTTTGCGGCGCCCGACTTTGTCGATGTACGCGCCCAGCACGATGGCCCCCAGCGGACGCATCAGAAAACCCGAGCCGAACACGGCGAAGGTCATCATCAGCGAGGCGAACTCGCTGCTGGCCGGGAAGAACGTCTGCGAGATGTAGGTGGCGTAGAACCCGAACAGAAAGAAGTCGAACTGTTCGAGAAAGTTGCCGCTGGTGACGCGGATGATGGCGCCGACTTTCGAGGCGCGCGACCGCGTGGCTTCGGTGGTGGGGGTGCTGTTCATGGCTAATCGAGACTCTTTGTTTTTATGGAGTGTGCAACGCGTGTGCATCGGTGTTGCGGGCCTCAGTCGCTGCCCGCGTTGATCGGATTCGGCTGACGTTTTTCGATGGAATACTTGAGCAATGCGGCGCTGCGGAAGATGCCGTGGGCGAACTTGCTGTAAGGCATGGTCAGGAAGAAGGCCATGACCAGTCCCAGATGGATGGCCAGCAACAGGCCCAGCGCGCTGCTTTCGCGGAACGCCAGCAGGGCCAGACCGCTGCCGCTGACCAGCAGCAACAGGGCGATGAAGCCGCGGTCCATGGGTTTCTGTTTCTCATCACCCTGGTCCGGGTTGCGCCGAAGGTTCATCCACAGCAGCCCGGCCGGGCCCACCAAAAGGCCTATGCCACCGGCCACGCCGAGCATCACCGGCAGGCTGAAAATCGGGTAGGGCGCCGACCAGTCGAGCAAGTAGTGATACAGCGTCGCCGTGCCGGTGGCGGCGAAGCACAGCATGAAGCCGTAGAAGGTCAGGTGGTGGAAACGTCGCCGCCATAACGTGAATTTGTCGTCGGCGTTGTTACACCCTTCGCCATGGCCGCCGTCCAGGTATTTGAGCTGGGCGACGTTGGCCGTCGCTTCCAGCGCAGCGCTGGCTTTCAACGGCAGCGTCGATTGTGCGGGCGACACATTGCGCCAGAATCGCCGAACGCCGATGCCCAGCGCCAGCACGGCAAAGCCGAACACCGCGCCGAACATCAGGGCCAGGGTGTTGTGCGGGAAGATCCCGTAGAAGTTGCCGCCTGGCATGGCGGTGAACAGGTTGCCCATGACCATCAGCGTCAGGCACAGGAAAAACGCCAGCCCCGCGCCGGACGCCAACGCCAGGGTCAGGCCGTTGCGCTGATACAACGTGCCCAGCGCCTGGGGCCACGCGTATTCGGCGTAGGTGTCCAGACGCACCTTGGCCATGGCCTTGGGCACATTGACCGCGAACTCGTGAGGGGCGGCGTATTGGCAGGCCGACAGGCACGCCCCGCAGTTGTGGCACAGGTTCGCCAGGTAATGAATGTCAGCCTTGCCGAACTCAAGGCGGCGGGTCATTGCCGGGAAAACCGCACAAAATCCCTCGCAGTAGCGGCAGGCATTGCAGATGGTCATCTGCCGCTCGACTTCGCTTTCCTGCAGGTTGAGGACCGGGATCAAGGCACTCGATGTCTTTGGATCAAACAGTTGCATGTCGGCGTTCCGATTTCATTGAAGAGGGACCGAAGCCCGCGGAGGCGGCAGCCTGCACGCCGGCGATACGGCCGAACGCAGTGCCGATGGCCATGCCGATGCCAGCGGTGTAGCCCTTGCCCAACACGTTGCCGGCCATCATCTCGCCGGCGACAAACAGGTTGGGGCTGGGCTTGCCCTGAAAGTGCACCGCGGCGGTTTCGTCGGTCGCCAGCCCCAGGTAGGTGAACGTCACCCCCGGTTTCAGCGGGTAGGCATAAAACGGCGGCTTGACCAAGGGGCGGGCCCAATGGGTCTTGGTCGGCGTCAGGCCCTCGGTGTGGCAGTCATCCAGGGCGGTATGGTCGAAAGTGCCCACCTGACAGGCCCGGTTGTAGTCCTCGACGGTCTTGACGAAGGTGGCTTCCGGCAGATTGAGCAAGCGGGCCAGCGCTTCCAGCGTGTCGGCTTTGGTGCCCGGGAACACCGGCGGCATGAAGCGGCCAATGGCTTGCTGGTCGATAATCGAGAACGCTTGCTGGTTCGGCTGACCGGCCACCAGACGTCCCCAGATCGCATAGCGCTTGGGCCAGAAATCCTCGCCCTCGTCGTAGAAACGTTCACCGTCGCGGTTGACCACCACGCCCAGGGACACGCAGTCGATACGTGTGCAGATGCCGCCGTCATACAGCGGAGCGCGGGCGTCGATGGCAACCATGTGCGCCTGGGTCGGGTCGCCGATGATGTCAGCGCCGAGGTCCTGCATACGCCGCAGCAGGACCCCGGTGTTAAAGCGTGTGCCGCGAATCAGGAAATTGTCCGACGGCCATTCGCCGCGCTCGTTCTGGCCCCAGGCTTCGCGCAGCCACTCACGGTTGGATTCGAAACCGCCCGCCGCCATGACGCAGGACCGCGCTTCGATGCGCTCAGCGGGGAGCCGCTGTCCGTCCACCTCCCGCTCACCGATGTGGGCGGCAACGAATGCGCCGTCCTTCATCTCGATGTCGGTGACCTGGGCGTCGTAGCGAATCTGGATGCCCAGACGTTCGGCGCTGCGAAAATAGGCGTTGATCAGCGCTTTGCCGCCGCCCATGAAAAACGCGTTGGTGCGCGCCACGTGCAGGGCGCCCGACAACGGCGGCTGGAAATGCACGCCGTGGGAGCGCATCCAGTCGCGGCAGCTGGCAGAGGCCCGAATGGCGATGCGCGCGAGTTTTTCATCGGTCAGGCCGCCGGTCACCTTGAGCAGGTCCTGCCAATACTCTTCTTCCGGATAGGCGTCGATCAGCACATCTTGCGGTCCATCGTGCATGCAGCGCAGGTTGCGGGTGTGCTGGGAATTGCCGCCGCGCCACACCTTGGGCGAACCTTCGAGCAGCATCACGCTGGCACCGGCCTCCCGGGCCATCAGCGCGGCGCACAGGGCCGCGTTGCCGCCGCCAATCACCAAAACGTCAACCATCATCACTCCTCGTCACGCCAGCGCTGGACAGAGTGCAACTGGCGGTGATGAACAGTAGGGACAGGCGCCGCGGGCCGAAAGGCGGGTTAAGGCGAGGGGGCTTAAGTTTTAGTAAAGGGTTAGGCTGCTCGACAATGCTCAACTTTCGAACGCTGGCTGGCTGGCTGGCTGTCTGCAGCATGCAGCTGGCGTATCACCGCGTACCTCAACGAGGCCCCCCTGTGGAACTGCGCCAACTTCGCTACTTCGTCAAAGTCGTCGAGATGACCAGCCTGGGGCGCGCCGCCCTGGAATTGAATGTCGGTACGTCCGCGTTGAGCCAGCAGATGAGCAAGCTCGAAGCCGAACTGGCCACGCGCCTGCTTAACCGCACCTCCACTGGCGTCAGCCCGACGGCGGCGGGCCTTGCGTTTTTGCACCACGCGCAACTGACCCTGCGCCAGGCAGACGCCGCCGTGCAGGCCGCGCAACGCGGGCGCATGCGCGGCTACGTCAGCGTCGGCCTGCCACCGACCACGGCCAGCGTCCTGGCCTTGCCGCTGATCGAAGCGATGCGCGCGCGTTATCCAGATATCCAGCTGCATCTGGTGGAGATGCTCTCCGGCTACCTCGCCAGCCAGCTCAATGCACGACAACTGGACCTTGCCGTGGTGTTCCAGGCCGACATCGCCCGGCGCTGGACCCTGATTCCCCTGCTCGACGAAGCCGTGACCCTGCTGCACGCCCCGGGCTTCCCCGGCATCCCGCCCGGCGACACCCTCAGCCTTGCGCAGATCGGCGACATTCCCCTGGTGCTGCCGAGCAGCGGCCATGGCTTGCGCGCCACCCTCGCGAACGCTTTCGAAGCGGCCGGCATGGCCTTGAACGTGGCGATGGAAATCGACGGACTGGCGACCTTGATGGACGTGGTGCGCCACGGCGTCGCCGCCACCCTTCAGCCCGGCGCCGCAGCGGCACGTTTTGCCGGGTCGGGATTATGTGTGGTGCAGATCCACGAGAAGCACCTGATGCGCCGCAACACCCTGGCCAGTTTGCCGGACGACGAACTGTCGCCTGCGGCGCTGGCGGTGAGGGTGGTGATTCGGGATGTGGTGAGGGAGCTGGTGGAGAAGCGGGAGTGGCCGGGGGCGACGTTGCTTTGAGTAGCGCGCACGCGGCATTCAATCGGCAGGCTTCCCGGCTGAAGCCAGTCCTGCATTCGAGCACAGACTCGATTTCACTGACTGCACGCGGCGGTTAGGTAGGACCGGCTTCAGCCGGGAGGAGGCCAGTTTGAACGCCATCGATCTTGCGGTCTGACACCTGACGCTTTCCCGGCTAAAGCCGGTCCTACGCCTGGTTTTCACTCACTGTCGCTGACTGGCCGCTGATGAACTCCCCGTCAAACTCGATGTCGGTGACCCACATGTTTTCGACGGCAGGGATGTCGGGGTCGTCGGCGTCCAGCACGAAAGACATTTTGACCGCCGCAATGTCCAGGCTTTTGACGATTCTGCGTGCCTCCCAAGACAGCTCGCGCCAGAAGAACTTGAAGGTGGCCTGAGCGCTGGCGACCGCCGCCTTGAGTTCGTCGCTCTCGCCTTTAACGCTGTAAATGATCTGTCCGGTCATACGTGAGTCGTTCCCTCTGTCAATCTGCATAATGTTCTACCATGAGCCATCATTCATGGTGTGGGCGGCTCCGTTCATACCCGTTGAGGCCCGATGAGATGAGAGACCTGCCACCCACCGCCACCTTGCGCGCCTTCGAAGTCGCCACCCGTCACGGGACATTTACCTCCGCGTCCGAAGAGCTGCACGTTACCCAAAGTGCGGTCAGTCACCAATTAAAAAATCTTGAAGACATCTGGGGCGTGCAGCTGTTTCAGCGCGGCAAGACGTTGAGCCTGACGCCGGCGGGTGCCGCCCTGGCGCCGATCGTGCGGACGTTTTTCATGAACCTGGAGGCCACGCTTGCGGACCTGCGTGAAGAGAACGGCCGTGTCAGGCTCAAGGTCAGTACGACCTATTCCTACGCGCTGAAATGGCTGTTGCCGCGCTTGCCCAATCTGTCCCAGTTGCACCCGGAAATCCTCGTCACGCTAGACAGCACAGACACCGCCATCAAGTTCGCCAGCGGCGATCCCGACGTTGCGATCCGTCTGGGTGGCGGTAACTACCCCGCGCTGCACTCGGAATTTTTGTTCAGGGAACACATTTTTCCCGTGGCGAGCCCTGACTTGCTCAAGCGCTTCGGCATGCCCCGAGAGCCGGGCGAGTTGTTGCGTTACCCGCTGTTGGCCCGGGACGGTTCCGACCTGGTGCCAAAATGGGAAGTCTGGTTCCAGAACATCGGCCTGGGTGTGACTTCGCTGAAGGAAAGCGTGCGTTTTCCCGATACCAACATGACCGTGGAGGCGGCTTTGTTAGGGCAGGGCATCGCCCTCGTTCGCAGTGGGCATGTGGAAAAAGAGGTGCGTGACGGCAGTTTGATCAGGCTGTTCGATGTGCCGTTTCCCTCGCCGGTGGCCTACTATTTCGTCTGCCCGAAGGGGGTGGAAACCCAACCACACGTGGCCAGTTTTCGCGATTGGCTGCTCGATGAGTCGACAGCGGCGGGGAAGACCTACGGCTGAGGCATGATTATTTACTCATGGCTGGATGAAGAAACGTCGCTTTTGTTTCCCGGCGTCGACTGACTACTATCGGGCATGCCTACTCACATCATCCTGCTAATCCTCTTCGCCGCCTTGCTGCACGCCAGCTGGAATGCCTTGCTGCGCGGCGGTGGCGACAAACTCTGGTCGATGACCGTCATGTGCGTGGCGGTGGCCATCGTCAGCATTGCCGGGGCGCTGTTCATGGACGCCCCGGCGCCGGAGAGCTGGCCTTACGCGGTGCTCTCGGCGCTGCTGCATATCGGCTACAACCTGTTTCTGGTACGTACTTACCGCAGCGGCGACCTCGGGCAAACCTACCCGATCTCACGGGGTTCATCGCCGGTGCTGATCACGCTGTGTGCGTCGATATTTGCGGGGGAGGTGGTCGAGACCGGCGCGATGATCGGCATTGCACTGGTGTCAGCGGGGATTATTTCTCTTGCGTTCAAGGGCCGGAAACTGGACATGACCAGCCTCCCTTATGCGCTGGGCACCGGGTGTTTCATTGCGGCCTATAGCGTGACCGACGGCATCGGCGGGCGTCTGTCCGGCGCGCCGATGGCGTACACCGCCTGGATGTGCGCCCTGTGGGGCGTAATGATGCCGATCACTTATATCTGCCTGCGGGACGCACGCAGTCTGTTCACGGTCCGGCCCGGTTTGGTTGCCGCGTTGGGGGGAGGTGTGGTGTCGCTGCTCGCTTACGGCATCGTCATTTACGCGATGACCCTCGCGCCCATGGGAGCGGTGTCGGCTCTGCGTGAAACCAGCGTGCTGTTTGCCGCCTTGCTCGGGTATCTGTTTTTGGGCGAGTCGCTGACCGTGCGCAAGATCCTTGCGTGCGTGGTCATTGCGGCCGGCACGATCATCATCGGCTGAGCGGCGCCCGCTTACTTGCGCAGCTTCGGTTTGACCGCCTTCAACCGCGCAATGGCGAGGTTGTGCAGGTATTGGCGTACGGCGTCGTGATGCTCGACGCTGACGTGATAGCTGTCCAGCAGTCCCAGCAAATACCCCTCGGCCATGGCGTGGTAACGCGACACGCTTTCCCGAGTGTCACTGGTGTTGAGCCGGGCAATCAGCTCGCCGATCCGGGCGTAGTGCTCATGTGAGAACCAGTCCTGCTGAGGCGCAGAGCCTGCGTCATCGGTCAGGGGCGTGTGCAGATTCATTGAGCCTCCAGGCAAGCACAGCGGTCGCGGGCTGAAAGGACGCGGGAGGAGTTTGCTGCTAGATCCCACGAACATGGGGTTGGACAGCGCATCTGCCGCAAAATCCGCGAGCCCGCGCCGCAAAGGCTCAGAAATCCCGGCCAGTATTACCAGCCGGGATTTTGATGGTCAGCTGAACTTAGCCAACAACCGGGGAGCGCCAGTCATCGGAGCCCGAAGTGCCGCAGACTTCGTGGGTCCAGGTGATCTTGCGGTAGGTGAACTCCACGTCTTCCAGATGGGTGAAGTGGGCGTTCGACGGGTCCTGACAGTTATGCATGTAGTCCTTGATGTCGACGATAATCGCGTCCTCGAGTTTGGTGGTGTAGTAATGCTCCTGTGTGCCCGCTGCCGAGGTGCGATACCACTGGATGGTGATTTCGGTCAGGCGTTCGCCCGAGGTCAACGCTGCCAGCAACAGGGGCGAAGACTTGTCGAACACCTTGGTGATCTTGACCGGCTTGTGAACACGCTGACCGGTTGGCTGCCCCGACTGCGGGTCGCGCGGAATGATCATTTCATGTTGAAACCCTTGCACCATGACCTGATCTTCATGACCTTCCTGGAACGTGTTGCCGACCGAATCTGCGGTGAACGCGCCCGCGGTGATCAGGCCCTGTTTGGTGCCTGTTATGGACATATATGCTGGTGTCGCCATGAAAATGCTCCTTGCCTCATAAATTAAAATGCCCGCCAGCGAATTTGCCTGGCGGGCGAAGTGTTATTTCAAGCATCGTGCCAAGTAAGGGTTGGTTCATGTTAAACATCGGTCTGGTGGGTGTTTAACGGTTCACTGCCGTCTATCGAATGACTTTGTGGCGTAAATCTGCGCAAGAAGTTGCGCAGTGCTGCGCAACTTCTTGCTCACTTACCTGCAGGGTCCGTTCTATAAGGGCTGGCCAGTCTCATTCAGTGATTTATCGGTGGAGAAGTGCGCAGTTTTTTGCGCATGGAGGCCTCACGCCATTGCTGGGCGCGGATGATTGCAGACTGTCTGAGGAAGAACGCGCCCCCCTTGCACCTGTTGCATGATCGCGATTTCCCGGTCCTGAACGCTGGACAGGATATTTCCCGCCGCCTTAGCAACGAGAGAAAGAAGATGTATGAAAGAAGTTACCCTGAGTCTCGTATATTCGAAGAAGCTTCCTACAACATGAGTGGGGTTATCGCGTTTATACAGGGCTTGATAGTGTTATTCGCGCTGAGTATTATTCCCGGCCTCTGAAGGGTAGATGTTTTGTTACATGTCGGCCGCACAACTAGTCCTTATTCTAATTCCGTTAGGCCCGCCAATTTAATTGTCTAAAATCGGCGCGGTTTTACACTGAAGATCTCGAATGTCTTATTCAACTCCACTGTCCGATCATTATCTTGAAAGTGCTCAAGCCTCTATCTCCACAGAGAGCTTCGCGGGCGAAGACGTTCGTTTTTCAAACGAATACGAGGCGCTGGAAAGCGAGGTTAATAAAGCTCAATCCATGCACGAAACGGTTCAGATCGATTGGCAGAAGGTGCGTGAACAAAGTGAGCACCTGCTTCGCACCCAATCCAAAGATCTTCGCGTCGCGGCCTGGCTTGCGTGGGCCTTGTATCAGCGCGAATCCTTCCAAGGGCTGATGGCAGGACTAGGGCTTCTTCACCATCTCTGCATGTGCCACTGGGTCGAAGTACATCCCGTCAAGATTCGCACCCGCTCCGCAGCCATCGGCTGGCTCCTTCCCCGCCTTGAGCACGTGCTTTTTGATCACGTCGCAATCAAGGCGCAGTTACCGCTGTTCAGTCGCCTCGTCGAGATACTCGAAGACCTTGATGCGGTGTTTACCCAGCACATGGGCGACGACGCACCTTTGCTGTTGCCGATCTCCCGGCGTTTGAAAAATATGGCCCAGCGGGTAACTGACAACCTGCCCGACGGCGGGCTAGTCGGGGGTGCTGACGCGCCAGCCAAGCCGCCTACTGCCCCGTCATTCCCCTCAACGATGCTGATCGACAGCGAGAAAGACGCGCACAAGTCACTGCGACTTCAGCAGGACAGCGCACGCTCGTTGTGTGCCTGGTGGCTCAAGCAAAAAGCCAGCGACCTGCGCGCGTTGCGCCTGAACCGAACATTGCTGTGGCTGCCAATCGAGGCATTGCCAGAGCGCAACTCAGAGCACATCACCGCGCTGCGCGGGCTTCCGGCAGACAAGCTCAAGTGCTACCGAGACCAATACGATCAGGGCAATTACGCCGATCTGCTGGTCGAGCTGGAGGCGAGTCTGGCAAAGGCGCCGTTCTGGTTCGATGGCCAGCGAATGGCCTGGGAGTGCCTGCGCGCGCTGAACGCCGAGCTGGCAATGCGCGAGGTAGAAATTCAATTCGCGCTCTTGATTCAGCGGCTGCCGGAGGTCATCGAGCTGCGTTTTCACGACGGCACGCCGTTTGCGGATCCAGCGACTCGCGCCTGGGTCAGTGCCACCGTCATGCCTCGGCTGCAGGCCGCCAGTGCGCCTCGCAGAGTCGAAACCGCCGATAACCAGCCAGCCTGGGAGTCCGCCCTGGAAAGCGCGGTCTCGGTGTTGCGCGATAAAGGCCTCAAAGCTGCTGTACAGCTGCTCAAGCAAGGCCTGCAAAGCGCTCAGGGCGGGCGTGCACGATTTTTCTGGCAATTCGCCCTGGCACGGTTGTGCTTCACCGCCAGGAAATACGAACTCGCCAGGACCCAACTCGAAACCCTCGACTTGACGCTGGAGGACTCAGGCATCAATGCCTGGGAGCCTGATCTTGCGCTGGAAGTGCTTGCGCTCTTGCACAGCTGTTTCGAATTGGTTCCTCAGGTTCCCGGGGCCCGGGAGCGCAAGGAAGAGGTTTATCGCAGGCTCTGCCACCTCGACCTCGAAGTCGTACTTGAACAGGCCTAAGGGCCCTAATTACCAGGAGAACGGCCATGGCCAAAGAAGGATCGGTAGCCCCCAAAGAACGCATCAATGTCACGTTCAAACCCGCTACGGGTGGTGCGCAGGAAGAGATTGAGCTGCCGCTGAAGCTGCTCGCAATCGGTGATTACACCCTGCGCAAAGACGAGCGAAAAGTCGAAGAGCGCAAGCCGATCAGCATCGACAAGATGACGTTCGACGAGGTACTGGCCAAGCAGGCTCTGAGCCTCACGCTGAGCGTGCCAAACCGTCTGCAAGAGGATGAAGGCAATGAAGAGCTGGCGGTGCAACTGCACGTCAAATCGATGAAGGACTTCAATCCCGCCTCGCTGGTGGACCAGGTACCCGAACTGAAAAAACTCATGGAACTGCGCGACGCCCTGGTGGCGCTCAAAGGACCGCTGGGTAACGCGCCTGCTTTCCGCAAGGCCATCGAAAGCGTCCTCGCCGATGACGAGTCACGCGGTCGCGTGCTCGGCGAGCTGGGTTTGAATGCCGCCGCCCAGGACACCTGAGTCCACCCGCCAAGGAGCCAACACCATGAGTACTACACCATCGCAGCAGCACAGCAGAGAGTCCGGCGAGTTCAGCATTCTCGACAGCATCATCGCCGAAACACGTTTGCCTCGAGATGAGGATGCCTATGGCATCGCCAAGCGCGGCGTGTCGGCGTTTATCGAAGAGCTGCTCAAACCGCAAAATGCGGGTGAGCCGGTCAAGAAGGCAATGGTTGACCGCATGATTGCCGAGATCGATGCCAAGCTCGGCCGCCAGATGGATGAAATTCTGCACCACCCGGCCTTCCAGTCTCTGGAGTCGTCATGGCGTGGGTTGCAGTTGCTGGTCGAACGGACCGACTTCCGCGAGAACATCAAGATCGAAATCCTCAACGTGTCCAAAGAGGACCTGCTTGAAGATTTTGAAGATTCACCCGAAGTCATGCAGGCCGGCCTCTACAAACATATCTACACCGCCGAGTACGGTCAGTTCGGTGGGCAGCCTGTGGGGGCGATCATCGCCAACTACTTCATGTCCCCAAGCTCGCCGGACGTGAAACTGATGCAGTACGTTTCCAGCGTCGCCTGCATGTCCCACGCGCCGTTCATTGCCGCCGCCGGTCCCAGGTTCTTTGGCCTGGAAAGCTTCACCGGCCTGCCAGACCTGAAAGATCTGAAGGATCATTTCGAGGGCCCGCAGTTCGCCAAATGGCAGAGCTTCCGTCAGTCGGAAGACGCTCGTTACGTGGGCCTGACGGTGCCGCGCTTCCTGCTGCGCAACCCGTACGACCCGGAAGAGAACCCGGTCAAGTCGTTCGTCTACAAGGAAACCGTTGCCAATAGCCATGAGCACTATCTGTGGGGCAACACGGCGTACGCCTTCGGTACGAAGCTGACCGACAGCTTCGCCAAATTCCGCTGGTGCCCGAACATCATCGGCCCGCAGAGCGGTGGTGCAGTCGAGGATTTACCGCTGCACCACTTCGAAAGCATGGGTGAAATCGAAACCAAGATCCCTACCGAGGTACTGGTCAGTGATCGGCGTGAATACGAGCTGGCGGAGGAGGGGTTCATCTCCCTGACAATGCGCAAGGGCTCGGACAACGCGGCGTTCTTCTCCGCAAGCTCAGTACAAAAGCCGAAGTTTTTCGGCACCAGCGCGGAAGGCAAGGCCGCGGAGCTGAACTACAAACTCGGCACCCAGCTGCCGTACATGATGATCGTCAACCGCCTTGCTCACTATTTGAAAGTTCTGCAACGGGAGCAACTGGGGTCCTGGAAAGAACGCACCGACCTCGAACTGGAACTGAACAAGTGGATACGTCAGTACGTTGCCGACCAGGAAAATCCAAGCGCCGAAGTCCGTGGTCGTCGTCCTCTGCGTGCCGCGCAGATCACCGTCAGTGACGTAGAGGGCGAGCCCGGCTGGTATCGCGTCAGCATGAACGTGCGCCCGCATTTCAAATACATGGGCGCCGACTTCACCCTGTCGCTGGTGGGCAAGCTGGACAAAGAGTGAAGGGCTTGAAGACATGACTGGATACGGCAGCCTCTTTGAACGCCTGGGTGGCGATGCAGAAAAGCGCGTCGGCTGGAGCCGCGAAGACGCTGCGACGGCGTCGGTGGCTGCCCATCTTGCCAAGATGCTCAGCACCCGGGCGGGCAGCGTACAAACGCTTTCCGATTACGGGCTGCCGGATCTCAATGACATGCGCTTGAGCCTTCATGACGCGTTAACGAAAGCGCGGCTCGCTATCGAGGTCTTCATCGAAACCTACGAGCCACGCCTGAGCAGTGTCCAGGTCATCGCGCTGCCCCATGACAACGATCAGCTTCGGCTCGCCTTCAGTATTGAAGGGTTGCTGGAGGTGGAGGGTTTCAAGCGTCGGGTCTCGTTCGCCGCACGCCTGGAGGGTGGCGGTCAGGTACAGGTCAATCACAGGAAATGCTGATGTCAGGACCCCACTGCACGTGGCTTCACCTGATGACATAAGGGCTAGCAGGCAGGTTTCCCGCAACGCCCACCCTTGAACCAAACAGCTCCGCTCGAAGGTAATACCATGTCCTTTAACCACTACTACCAAAGCGAACTCACGGCGCTTCGCCAGTTGGGCCGCCGATTCGCCGAGCGCAGCCCGGCATTGGCGCCTTTTCTGGGGCAGGCCGGGCGGGATCCGGATGTAGAGCGGTTGCTGGAGGGTTTTGCGTTTCTGACGGGGCGCCTGCGGCAGAAGCTCGATGACGAGCTGCCCGAGCTCAGCCATTCGCTGATGCAGCTGCTGTGGCCCAATTACATGCAGCCGCTGCCGGCTTTCAGCATCCTCCAGTTTGACCCGTTGAAGCTGGCAGGGCCTGCGTTGAGGGTGGAGCGGGATACGCCGGTGGACAGCCTGCCGGTCGATGGCGTGCAGTGCCGCTTTCGCACCTGCTACCCAACCGATGTCCAGGCGCTGGATCTGGTAGACCTGACGTACTCGGTCAAGGGCGACGGCGCGCTGTTGAGCTTGCGGCTGGAACTGAGCGGCGAAGGCCATTTGGGTGAGTTGGACCTGAGCCGTTTGCGCCTGCATTTTGCGGGCGAGCGCTACATCAGCCAGACGCTCTATCTGAGCCTTCTGCGCAATCTGGAGAGCATCGAGTTGGTGCCTTTGGACGGAGACGGCAAGCCTATACCCGGCGTCAACGGCATGCCCATGGCATTCAGAATGCCTGGCGATCGTATCCAACCCGTGGGGTTTGCCGAAGACGAAGCGCTGATTCCGTATCCGCTGAACACCTTCCGCGGTTATCGCTACCTGCAGGAATACTTCGCCTTTCAGGACAAGTTTCTATTCGTGGACGTGGAGGGCCTGGAGCTGCTCGCCGCGCTGGCGGAAGACACGCTCAAACAAATACGCGGGCTTGAGTTGCGATTCGACATTCGCAAAGGCGGCGTCCAGCGCCTGCGACCGACACTGGACAACGTCAAGCTCCATTGCACGCCCATCGTGAACCTGTTCAAGCACGATGCCACGCCGATCCGCCTTGAGGGCAAACAGGACGAGTACCTGTTGATGCCGGCGCTCTACGCCATGGAAAACTGTGGCGTGTTTTCGATCGAGTCGGTGATCGGCTGGAAGCCCGGTGGCCTGGGTTACGAGGCCTACGTGCCGTTCGAATCCTTCGAGCATGACCCCAGTTTCGATGTGCCGAACCGCCGTCCGCATTACAGCATCCGTCAGCGTTCATCGTCGTTGCACGACGGCCTCGACACCTACCTGAGCTTCGGCATCCGTCACACCGAAGCCTCTGAAACGTTGTCGATCGAGATGATGTGCACCAACCAGAACCTGCCGCGCAGGCTCAAGCTCGGCGACATCTGCATCGCCTGCGAACAGACACCTGAGTTTCTGACCTTCCGCAATATCACCCCGGCCACACCCAGTTATGCGCCGCCGCTGAATCGAGACTTCCTGTGGAAGCTGATCAGCAATATGTCGCTTAACTACCTGTCCCTCGCGGACGTAAACGCCTTGAAGGTGATCCTCGAAACCTACGACCTGCCGCGCTATTACGACCCGCACGCTGAAAAGGTCAGCAAGCGCCTGCTGGGCGGACTCAAGTCGATCAGGCACCAGCATGTCGACCGGCTGCACAGAGGGCTGCCGGTCCGCGGATTGCGCACCGAGCTGACCATCGACCCGCAAGGCTATATCGGCGAGGGCGACGTGTTTGTGTTCGCCTCCGTTCTCAACGAGTTTTTTGCACTTTACGCCAGCCTCAATTCGTATCACGAGCTGCGCGTAAAAAGCACACAAGGAGAGGTGTACCAATGGCCACCCCGTATGGGCCTGCAGCCCCTGCTTTGAGCGGGCTGACCCGAGGCATACGCGAATACTCACTGTTTCAGGTCGTGTTGCTGGTCATCGACAGACTGCGCACTGCACACCCGCGTCTGAGCGATGACGACTTGTATGACCAGCTGGAGTTTCAGGCCAATCCGAGCCTTGGTTTTCCGGGCAGCGATGTGGACCGCGTGGAGTTTTTTGAAGAATCCGGGCTGATGCGTGCACGCCTGCGCTTCAACCTCCTGGGGCTTGTCGGGTCTGGATCACCCTTGCCTGCGTTCTATAGCGAGCAAGCCCTGGGTGACGGTGAGGGGGGCAATCCGACCCGCCAGTTCCTCGATCTGTTCCACCATCGCCTGCATCGGCTGATGCTGCCGATCTGGAAGAAATACCGCTACCACGCCCGTTTTGAAAGCGGCGCGATCGATCCGTTTTCGTCGCAGTTGTTCGCGCTGATCGGATTGGGCAGCGAGGAGATTCGAAGCGCACGGGAGTTGAACTGGAAGCGACTGCTGCCTTACTTGGGTTTGCTTAGCCTGCGCGCTCACTCGGCAGCGCTGATCGAGGCCGTGCTGCGGTACTACTTCAAACACGCAGAGCTGACGATCGAGCAATGCATGGAGCGCCGCGTGGACATTCTCGAAGAGCAGCGCAACAGCCTTGGCCGGGCCAACACCCTGCTAGGCGAGGATCTGGTGCTCGGCGAACACGTTCGGGACCGCAGTGGCAAGTTCCGTATTCATATCCGAGAGCTTGGCTGGCAGCGCTTTCACGAGTTCCTGCCGATCGGCGCGGGTTACCAACCGCTGTGCGCATTGGTGCGATTCACGCTGCGTGACCCGCTTGATTACGACGTTCGCCTGGCGCTGCGTCGTGAAGAAATTCGCGAACTGCGCCTGGCGGGCCAGAACGCGTGTCGACTGGGATGGACCAGCTGGCTGGGCCGAGAACGCGCGGACGGCGTGGTGACCCTGGGGAGCAAATCATTAAGGACAGCCCAACGATGACTAACGTCAATCTGCAACAACTTATCCGGGCGCTCGACGCCGAATGCCGACGCGACCTGGAGCACGCTGCCGGACGCTGTGTGGGAAGGGGCGGCAGCAAGGTCCTCGTCGAAGACTTGTTGCTGTGCTTGCTGGAACGCCCGCAGGGCCTTCTTTCCCGCGCACTCCAGGATGCCGATATAGACGCCGGTGAACTCGGCGCGGTGCTGCAGGCGCGGATGGAAGGCAGCGCCTCGCGCAACCCGGTGTTTGCGCCGGAACTGGTGCAGTGGCTGCAGGATGCGTTGCTGGTCGCCAGCCTCGAACTGAGTCAGACCCTGGTCGATCAAGGGGCGTTGGTGCTCGCGCTGTTGCGCAACCCCGTGCGTTACGCAGGCAGCCGCTATCAGGCATTGCTTGCCCGGCTGAATACCGAGCGATTGAAAGCATTCGCCTTGTCACAGAAGGAGCATTCCGACTCGGGCAAACACGGTACGGCCGGCGAGTCATTGCTGATGCGCTATACCCATAACCTCACCCAACAGGCCCGAGACGGCAAACTTGACCCGGTGCTGTGCCGTGACGAGGCCATTCGGCAAATGGTGGATATTCTCGCTCGCCGACGGAAAAACAATCCGATCCTCGTGGGGGAGGCGGGTGTCGGCAAGACGGCTGTCGTTGAAGGGCTGGCGTCGCGCATCGTCGCGGGGGAAGTGCCCCGGGCCATAAAGGGCGTTGAAGTGCTTTCGCTGGACATGGGGCTGTTGCAGGCCGGCGCCAGCGTCAAAGGGGAGTTTGAGCGGCGCCTCAAGGGCGTGATCGACGAGGTCAAGGCGTCGACCAGGCCGATCATATTGTTCATCGACGAGGCCCATACCCTGGTCGGCGCCGGCGGTGATGCAGGGGGTTCCGATGCGGCCAACCTGCTCAAGCCTGCCCTGGCACGCGGCGAACTGCGCACTATCGCGGCGACCACCTGGACCGAGTACAAAAAATACATCGAAAAAGATCCGGCATTGGCCCGTCGCTTTCAGCCAGTGCGGCTGCACGAACCGACCGTCGATGAGGCGGTGACCATTCTGCGGGGCCTCGCTCACGTCTACGAGGGAAGCCACGGCATCTATTTGCGTGACGATGCGGTGGTGGCGGCCGCGGAGTTGTCCGCTCGCTATCTCGCCGGGCGCCAGTTGCCGGACAAGGCCGTCGATGTACTCGACACGGCGTGCGCGCGCGTTCGCATCAGCCTCGCCGCTGCGCCGCAATGCCTTGAGCGTCTGCGCAGCGAACTGGCCGAAGGCAGCCGCCAGCATCAGGCGCTGCGTCGTGACGCCGAAGCCGGTCTGCCCATCGATCATCCGGCACTGGATGCATTGGAAAACCGTTTGCGCGCTGCGGATGAAGAAAGCCTTGCTCTCGAAACGCTCTGGTTGGAACAGAAAGGATTGGCCGAGCGCCTGCTGGACTTGCGTCAGCAACTGGCGCAGGCCCGTGATGCCGACGACACACACAGCATCGAAGTCCTGCAAGCCGCCCTCCACGAGGCTCACCGGACGCTGACCCAAGCCCAGGCCAAAGAAAGGCTGGTGAGCTTTGAAGTCTGCCCGCGTCTTGTCGCCGAAGTGATCAGCGCCTGGACCGGCGTGCCCTTGGCGCAATTGGCGCGAGAACACAACGCCAGAATCGCCAGCTTTTCAACTGACCTGCGCACCCGCATTCGCGGTCAGGAGCAAGCGGTCCACGCCCTTGATCGTTCGATGCGCGCTAATGCAGCCGGCCTGAACAAACCTGATGCACACGTGGGTGTGTTCCTGCTGGTCGGACCGAGTGGTGTCGGCAAGACTGAAACCGCGCTGGCGCTCGCCGATTTGCTCTACGGCGGCGAGCGGTTCATCACCACCATCAACATGTCCGAGTTTCAGGAGAAGCACACCGTCTCGCGTCTGATTGGCGCGCCGCCTGGCTACGTGGGTTACGGCGAAGGTGGCATGCTCACCGAAGCGGTGCGGCAGAAGCCGTACTCCGTGGTTCTGCTCGATGAAGTCGAAAAAGCTGACCCAGACGTCCTGAACCTGTTCTATCAAATCTTCGACAAGGGCGTGGCCAACGACGGGGAAGGGCGGGAGATCAACTTCCGCAACACGCTCATCCTGATGACCTCGAACCTTGGAAGCGACCTCATCAGTCACCTCTGCGCCGACGGCGCGCGTCCCTCCGCGCAGGTGCTTGAGGAGCATATCCGTCCGGTTCTCGCGCGACATTTCAAACCGGCGCTGCTCGCACGCATGCGCGTCGTCCCGTACTACCCGGTGAGCGGGTCGGTGCTGCGTGAGCTGATCGAGATCAAATTGCGCAGTCTGGGCGAGCGCTTGAACCGTCGCCAGCTGACGTTCACCTTTTCCGAGGCGCTGGTCGATCAACTGGCTGAACGCTGCAGCCAAGGCGACAGTGGCGCACGTCTGATCGACCACTTGCTGGAGCTTCACGTTCTGCCCCGGGTGGCTGACCGGCTGCTCGACGCCATGGCCGCAGGCCAGCGTCTCACCTCTGTGCACGCAACGCTTGATGTTGAAGCCGCCGTGACCTGCGAGTTTGCCTGAGGTGGGCGCTATGTTCATTCAGGTGCCGCAACCGCTGGCCTATGCGGAAGCGTTACTGGAGCAATTCGCCCGGCTTGCACGCGCAGCGGACGATGCCGCGCTGCTGAGCGGGCTCGTGCTCGGACTCGCCGAGTTGAGCGGTTGCGAGCTGACTCAGCTTTATCTGCTGGACGCGACCCATACGTGTCTGGGCATGACTGCCGAGTGCCTTGAGGGCAGCGTGCAACCCCGTGAGGCTCAGAGCCTGCCAACCGATTACAACGGTGAGCAACTGCTGCAGTTTGCGCTGTGCCAAAACCGCGTTGTGTGCCTCGTCGATTTGCCGGGCAGCCTGCACGAAACCCGTTTCCTGCCGCCCGGAGCGAAGCCCTGGCAGTCCCTGCTGTGTGTGCCCATCGTCAGTGATCAACAGGCGGTGGAAGGCTTGCTCGTCTGCGCGAGCAGTCGACACCTGGAGCTGCAGGCTTTTGCCGACTCCCTTGGTCGACTGGGCACGTTCGTGCTGCATCAATTGCAGCTGCTTCAGCGCTTGAGACGACGTACCGATGATTCACCACCCGTGCGCGTCAGTGTGCCAAGCATCAGCGCCTATGGGTTGATCGGCAAAAGCGCGCCCATGCGCCACACCTGTTCGATGATCAGTAAAGTCCTGCACAGCCCGTATACCGTTTTACTGCGCGGAGAAACGGGCACCGGCAAGGAAGTGGTGGCACGCGCCATCCACGACTACGGTCCGCGTCGCTCGCAGCCCTTCATCGTGCAGAACTGCGCGGCACTTCCTGAAAGCCTGCTGGAAAGCGAGTTGTTCGGCTATAGCAAGGGGGCGTTCACCGGCGCCCTGCGTAATCGCGCCGGACTCTTCGATGCAGCCAACGGCGGGACCCTGTTGCTCGATGAAGTCGGCGACATGCCGCTGTCTCTGCAGGCCAAGCTGCTGCGCGTGCTGCAGGAGGGAGAGATACGCCCGCTGGGCTCCAATGACACGCACAAGATAGACGTGCGCATCCTGGCAGCAAGCCACCGGGATTTGTTGGCCATGGTGAGCGAAGGCACCTTTCGCGAGGACCTTTACTACCGCCTCTCACAATTCCCCATCGAGCTGCCCGCTCTTCGCCAGCGCGGCGATGACATCGTCGATCTCGCCCGGCATTTCGCCGACAAGGCCTGCTCATTTCTGCAACGGGATGCTCTGTGCTGGTCTGACGCGGCGCTCGATCACTTGTCCGGGTACGCCTTTCCCGGAAACGTTCGCGAGCTCAAGGGGCTGGTCGAACGTGCCGTTCTGCTGTGCGAAGGAGGCCAATTGCTTCCCGAACATTTCACCCTCCGCGCGGATGCTGCCCCTGGTGCTGCCCGCCTGAGTCTGCGCGAACGCCTTGAGCAGGTCGAACGCGGCCTGCTGCTCGATTGCCTGCGTAAAAACGAAGGTAATCAGAGCCTGTCCGCGCGCGAGCTTGGGCTGCCCAGGCGAACGCTGCTGTACCGCCTTGGCCGCCTCAATATCAATCTGGGTGAAATCAATGCGTAGGCACGAACGATTTTTTTCCCGCTCGCTTTCCATCGCGCCATCCGACGGCGCCCTGTGCTCACCTCTGGAGATCCTCTGATGTTCGCTCGTCACCGGCAAGCTGTTCTGCTGACCCTTGTTCTTCTCTGTGGCGTCTCGGGCTGCAGCGGCAATTACAAGTTCAACGACAACACCTATCGCCCGCTGGGTGATCCGCAGGCAGCCAACCGCGGTAATTGACCACAAGGAGCACCACCGTGGAACTGGTTTTCGAAATGCTGAGCACCCGGCAGTTTGTGCCTGCGGAGCAATGCCAAAAGACCTTCAGGCAGGCGGGCGGCGTGATCGGACGGGCGGTGGACTGCGATTGGGTCATTCCCGACCGCAGCCGGCACGTGTCCCACCACCACATCACGATCAGCTACCGCGATGGCAGCTTTTATCTCACCGATACCAGCAGCAATGGCGTGCTGAGTGGGGAGAGCAGGGTGCGTCTGCCCAAGGGGCAAGCTGCTCGCATCGAGCATGGCAGTCTGTATGTAATGGGCGATTTCGAGCTACGTGCCCGACTGATGCGTGAGCCGACCTCGTTTGACGGTGACGTGGGTCGCACTTGTGCAGCCGGCAGCATCATCCCCGACGACTCGTTTCTGGACCTCGACCCGCTGAGCGCGCTCGACCAGCAGGAACGCGTCCACTCGGACATCGACGAACTGATTTCGCCAGCTGCCGCCATCAAGGACGGTCCACAGCGTGCGGACTATGCCCGGGTGGACATGGAAAGCCTGCGCGTGCCAGAGCTGGTCGAAGATCCTGCAGCACACCCCGCTCCAGCACCCGCGCCAGCCGCCGTTGAGACCGAACGCCAGACCGACGATTTCTGGACCCGGTTTTCCGACGCGCTGGGTCTCGAATTCGACGGGCTTGATCAGGATGCCCGGGAGGCGCTGGCGATCAATGCCGGCCGTTTGCTCAGGCAGTGCGTCGGCGGTCTGCAGCAGAACCTGCAAACGCGCAGCGAGTTGAAAAATGAATTGCGGCTGTCGCAGACCACCGTGCAGGGCGCCCAGCGCAACCCGCTGAAATCAGCGGTCGATGCGGGCGGAGCCCTGTCGGCGTTGTTGCGACCTGGTAAACCCGGGCAACTGCCCGCCGAGCTGGCGGTAAGCCGAGCCTTCCATGACGTGCAGGCGCACCAGGTCGCCTTGCTGGCCGCCTGTCGGGCGACAACGCGTGCCACGCTGGAGCATTTTTCACCGGAGCAACTCACCCTGCGATTCGAGCGCGACAACCCTCCACTGCTCGCGACCTCCGGCAGTCGCTGGAGAGCCTATGGCCGCTATCACCAGGCGTTGCGTCAGGACAATGACTGGAGCGAACGCCTGCTGGCGCGAGATTTCGCCCAAGCCTATGAAGAGCAGATTCGTCTGATTTCCACCCTCCACACTGATCATCAGGGATGAAGCGCATGTTTCGCCGTACAACTTTCTTTCTACACGCGCTGACCGCGTTGATTGCCGTGCTCATCCTTGCAGGTTGCTCGACGCTATCGCCGTATTCACACCTCACCAAACTCAACCTCAGGCTCAAGGCCAGTGATCAGTTGAATCCCGATCTGAATGGTCGTCCGTCACCGATCGTGGTCCGCCTGTACGAGCTCAAACACGCGGTGGCCTTCGAGAACGCTGATTTTTTCAGCCTGTATGAGCGGGCCAGAGAGTCACTGGCCCCCGACATGGTCGCCACCGAGGAGCTTGAGCTGCGTCCGGGCGAAACGGTCGAGCTCAAGCTCAGTGTGCAGAAGGGCAGTCGCTATGTCGGCGTAGTTGCGGCGTACCGCGACCTGTCACAAGCCTCGTGGCGCTCCACGCTTCACCTCCCGCCGCGAACCGCCACCGAAGTCGATCTGACCCTTGATGAAAGCGGCATTCGGACTTCACCTGAAGCGCTTGCCGAGGCGGTTGACCAGCCATGAATACGCACAAAGTCATCTGGCAGGAGGGCATGCTGCTACGTCCTCAGCATTTCCAGCACAACGACCGGTATTACGACCACCAGCTGAAAATCCGTACTCGGTTAATGGGTGGCTACGCCTGGGGATTCCTGGCGCTGGAGATCGATCTGCAGTTTCTGAACATGGGGAAACTGGTGATCAGTCAGGCGTCGGGCATCCTGCCTGACGGCAGCGTGTTCGAGTTGGGCGGCAACACGCAGTCGCTGGCCCTCGACATACCGCCCAATACCGTCAACACGCCTGTTTATCTGGCGTTGCCGCTGGTCACCGGCAATCACGTGGAAGCCAGGCGACCGGAGCAGTCCGATGTGCTGGCGCGTTATACCGCGTATGAAACGCAAGTCGCCGATTCAAATGCAGGTGATGACGCGATCTGTCAGGTGAGCTGCGGCCGTCCCGACTTCAGATTGCTCTTGGGCGAAGAGCAGAGCGACCACGCTTACGTCAAGCTGAAGATCTGCACCGTGCTCGACACAACCCCTGACGGCGTGGTCAGTCTCGCCCCGGATTTCGTACCGACTTACCTTCAGTCCCATGCTTCCGCCTATCTGCTGTCGTGCCTGAAGGAAGTCATCAGCATGCTCAGCCATCGGGGCGACAGCATTGCCGAGCGCATCCGCTCCAGCGGCACGGTCGCCAGCGCGGAAATGGGCGACTTCATGATGCTTCAGCTGATCAATCGTGCCGAACTGCTGCTGCGTCACTACCTAGGTCTGGAGCACGTGCATCCGGAAGAACTCTACCGCGCGTTGCTGACCCTGCTGGGCGATCTGGCGACCTTCTCGAGTGACAGCAAGCGGCCGCGCCTGGACAGCCGCTACCGCCACAGCGATCAAGGGGAAAGCTTTCGCAGATTGGTGGAAGCGCTTCGGCAGATGCTGTCGATGGTGCTGGAGCAACACGCCATCGAACTGGTGCTACAGCCGCGTCAATACGGCATCACCGTCTCGCCGCTGCACGATCGCACGTTGCTGGGTTCGGCCTCCTTTGTATTGGCGGCGAGTGCCAATTGCGATTCCGAGGAACTGCGCCATCGTCTGCCCGCGCATTTCAAGGTTGCACCGGTGGAACGTATCCGCCAGTTGGTGAACCTGCACTTGCCCGGTATCAAGCTCACCCCGTTACCGGTGGCGCCGCGGCAAATTGCGTTTCATTCGAAAAAAACCTACTTCGTCCTTGAACTCAGCTCCGAAGACTTGGCGCAGCTGGAGCGCTCCGGCGGATTCGCGTTCCACGTGTCCGGCGAGTTTGCCGAGCTTGAACTCAACTTCTGGGCCATCAGGAATTGAACGCCATGATCAGGGATAGCGATTATCAACAGGACGACAAAACCGTCCTGGTCACTCGACAGGGGCACGGCCCGGCGTCGAAGCCGATGACTGATTCCACGCCGCCGCCGCGCTTCGAACAACTGGAAGAACGCATGATCTACGCCGCGCACCTGCGACCGGCGCAGACGTTCAATGTCGGCATGAACCCGCTTGTTGCCGCTGCCTCGGAGCTGTTGTCCGAGGTTGTACGGCTCAGAAGCGGTGACATTCCTCACGATATGGCCGCGCTGCATGAGCACCTGACCCACGTGCTGAAATCGTTTGAAGCGCGCGCGCTGCACAACGGTGCCGAGAGCAGCCAGGTCGCGGGCGCCCGCTATGTGCTCTGCACTGTTCTGGATGAGGCCGTGGTAACGAGCGGCCGGGGCAACGAAAGCGAGTGGTCGCAGATGAGCCTGCTGAGCAGGTTTCACCAGGAAACCTTCGGTGGGGAAAAGTTTTTCCAGCTGCTGGATCGACTCTCGAAAAACCCGGTGAAGCATCTGTCGATGCTGGAACTGATGTACCTGTGCCTGTCTCTGGGTTTCGAGGGCCGCTACCGGGTGCAGACCCGTGGCGTGCAGGAGCTCGAGAGCATTCGCGACGCGATTTACCGGCAGGTTCGCCAGCTGCGCGGTGATGCGCCTCGCGAGCTGTCGCCCCATTGGGAAGGCCTGAACCAACAGCGCCGCAGCCTGGTGCGCATCGTGCCCGGCTGGATGGTGATGGGCTTCACCCTGGTGTGTCTGATCGTGATGTATTCGGGCTTCGCCTGGGTGCTGGGCGAGCACCGCAAGGCCGTCCTTCAACCTTATCAGCTGTTCGATCAGCCTGCCGCTCACCCGCAATCGCAGCGGCAAGTGCAATCAAAGCCGCAGCCGTAAGCCGCCGCCGTAAACAGAGACGTGTGATGAAAAACCTTTTCAAGAAAACCGGCGCGCTTCTGCGTCAGACGTGGGTGTGGACGCTCCTGCTGGTGTTGTTCGTGGCGCTGATGGTCTGGTTCGTCGGGCCGCTCCTGGCGGTTGACGACCGAAAGTTCTGGGAGGGTTCAAGCGCCCGGCTGTTGACCATCAGTTCGCTGTTCCTGCTCTGGGGCCTTGCCATGGTGTATGTCAGCTGGCGTGCCGGGGAGCGCAAGAAAGCGGTCGAGGACAGCGAAGACGGTCAGGCGCGCCTCTTGCGCGACGATCAGATCGACGAGGAGCAGGCTGAACTGACGACGCGTTTCAAGGACGCGCTGAAAACGCAGAAGACCTCAAGCCTGTATCGCGGCCGCAGCGAACACTGGCGCACCGAGCTGCCGTGGTACCTGCTGATCGGACCCGAGGGCAGCGGCAAGACCAGCCTGCTGGAGTTTTCAGGGCTCGAGTTTCCGCTCAACACAGTCGGGCGCAAACTTACCCGCGACACCCGAGGCACTCGCCACAGTGACTGGTATTTTGCCAACAATGCCGTGCTCGTCGACACCCCAGGCCGTTACCTGACCCAGCCGAACGCCGACATCGACCGCAGTGCCTGGTGCACGCTGCTTGATCTGCTGCGCAAATATCGCCGCAACCGCCCTCTGAACGGCGTACTCGTCACGCTCCCTGTCGACACGCTCCTCCACGGCAGTGATCCTGAACTGGAGACCCTCGCGGGACAGGTGCGTGCGCGGTTACAGGAGGTGAATCAGAAGCTCCATGTCGAGGTGCCTGTCTATCTTGTGCTGAGCAAGGCCGACAGCCTACCGGGCTTCGACGCGTTTTTCGATCAACTGACCCGGGAGGAAAGTGATCAGGTCCTCGGCACCACCTTCAGTAAAGGGCAGAGCGGCACTGACGCCGCCATGCTGCGCAACGAATTCGGCGAATTGCTGGTTCGGCTCAACAGTCAGGTGATCACCCGCATCCATCAAGAGCGGGATACCTCGCGCCGTGGCGGCATTCTCGACTTACCCCATCAACTCAGCGGAATCGGCGAGCGCGTGTGCGTGTTTGTGGAACTGGCGTTCACGGGCAATCGCTACCAGTTGGCGAGCCAGCTGCGCGGTTTCTATCTCACCAGCGCGCCAGGCTTTGAACAGGACATGCACTCGCCCGCTGTCGGCAGGGGTGCCAGTCCCGGGATGAGCACAGAAACGCTGCCGACACTGGGGAGGGGCCGATCGCGTTTCATCAATCACCTGCTCAGCAGAGTCATCTTCCCCGAGGCTGACATTGCGGGCCTGGACATGCGCGAGCGCCGCCGTATCCATTGGGCCCAGCGCGCGCTATACGCAGGCGCACTGGCGTCACTCGCGCTGTTCGGCAGCCTTTGGGCCGTGAGTTTTTCCGGCAACTATGAACGTCTGGACAGCCTGGGCGCCCTTGCCAGAACCTGGGCCGAGCAGCGGTCGGCGACCGCGGTCCAGGATGACCTTTTCGCAGCGCTGAAAGTGCTGGACACCGGCTATGCGGCGACCCGGGTTTTCCCTGGCAAAGAGGATGTCGGTTACCAGACGCGCGGCGGCCTTTATCAAGGCCAAGCGGTCAATCCGGTGGTCGAAAGCGCTTACGATCGCGAGCTTGAACGGCTGCTCTTGCCTCAGGTAGCGACGATGCTGGAGGGGCAGATCGCCGCGAGCCTTGACGATCGCGAGGGGCTTCTCCAAAGCCTGCGTGCCTATCTGATGCTGGGCATGAAAGACCGGCGGGATGCGGCGTGGCTCAAGGAGCAGGTCGCCGCTGTCTGGTCCGAGCTGTACCCCGGCGACGCCGCTGCGCAAAACGGTCTGAACGCCCACTTCGAACGGTTGCTGAAGCTACCGTTTGTCCATGGCCTCAATGAACAGCGCGTGGTGCAGGCCCGGCAGGTGCTGCGTGGTGAGTCGCTGGCGAACGTCGTCTACCGGATGCTGCGCGAGCAGGCGGCGATCTTGCCGGATTACAGTTTCGACCAGCATCTCGGGCCGCAGGCAGCGCTGTTCGTCGGCACCGATTATGTGATTCCGGGGTTTTACACCCGGCAGGGCTACGAGCAGTATTTTTCGGTGCACGGCGCCCGGGTGGTGACCGATATCCTGCGGGACAATTGGGTGCTGGGCGAAGGCTCCGGTCTCAGCGACATGGACATGCGGCGCTTGATGGTTGAACTGGAGCAGCTTTATTTCCGTGATTACGCTGATTACTGGGGCGAGGCGGTGAGCGCGGTCGAGCTGCCCGGGCCTTACGATTTTGCCGACAGTGCCGAGCAACTGGCTGGCCTGACGTCGGCCCATTCGCCGGTCATCAATCTGCTCAGGGAAGTACGGGAGAACACTCGTTTCACACCTTTAGCCGAGGCACTGACAAACGCCGTCGATGCCACTGCGCAGTTGCCGGATAAGGGTGGCAAAGCCGGCAAACTGGCGGTCGCTGCGTCAAGCAAAGCTTCCGAAACGTTGAGTGCATCCGTCCCGGACACCGCACGCAAATCACTGCAAAACCGGTTCGATCCGCTGCACCGCCTGCTCGACGAAAAAGACGGCCCGACGGCGGACCTGATACCTGTTCTGGCGGTGCTCAATGAGCTGCAACTGCAGATGGCGAGTCTGGGCAGGGCCAGCTCGCCGGAGCAGGCTGCGTTCGACATGGCCAAGTCACGCATGGGCGGACAGCGGGATGCGCTGGGCACTTTGCGTGCGGCATCCAGTCGCCTGCCGCGTCCGGTGGGCGCGTGGTTCAACACCTTGGCCGAAGACGCGTGGCGGCTGGTGCTTCGCGATGCCTATCAACACGTGAACCAGCACTACCAGAGCGAGGTGTACAGTTTTTACGCCAAGGCGATCAGCAAGCGTTATCCGTTCAGCGCTGACAGTGCCAGCGATGTCGCACTCAGTGATTTTCGCGAGTTCTTCAAGGTTCAGGGCGTTACAGACCGCTTCTTCGACGGATTCCTGCGTCCGTTCGTGAGTGGCGAGAAAGGCAGTTATCGTCTGCGCAGTATCGACGGGCAAAGCCTGCCGATCTCCCGGGCGTATCTTGATCAGATGACCGCCGCTCGAGTCATCCGACAGGGGTTCTTCGCCCACAACCCGGCCGAGCCTCAGGTGCAGTTCAAACTTGAGCCCCATACCCTGGACTCTTCTGTCAGTCGGTCCGAATTCAAGCTGGGTGACAAGACCCTTGAATACCGCCACGGTCCGATTGTCCCGGTGTCATTCAAATGGCCCACCGATGCGCAGGCCGGTCGAACCAGTCTGGTGCTCGACAGAATGGTTGGCCGACCCCTGGGTATCGAAGAAAGCTCAGGGCCGTGGTCGCTGTTCCGTCTGCTGGATTCAATGCAACGGGAGGAGCTGACCGGTCGCGACGTGCTGGTACTGAAGGCCGATGTCGGTGGTCTGCGTGCCAGCTACCTGTTGACGAGCCAGCGTTCGCCCAACCCTTTCGACATGAGCGTGCTGCGCAGCTTCCGCATGCCGGCACAACTCTGATGGCGATCGCCGGCCAGTGGCACAGCGCTGCGCGGACCCACAGCGGCAAGGTTCGAGCGCGCAATGAAGATGCGTTTCTGGAGTGTCCAGAAAGGGGGCTGTGGGTGGTTGCCGATGGCATGGGCGGCCATCAGGGAGGCGATATCGCCAGCCAGATGATCGTCGCCAGTCTGGCGGAGCTGCCAGTGCGCGATCACTTCGATGACAGGCTTATCGGCGTTAGGCAGTGCCTGCACTGGCTGAACCGGCGGCTGGGCCAGGAGCTGACCGTCCGTGCAGGCCGACAGGACAGCATCATCGGCAGCACGGTGGTCGCACTTCTGATGGAGGAAAGCCGGGCGGCCTGTGTCTGGGCGGGTGACAGCCGCTGCTATTTGTGGCGCGGCCAGCGGCTGTATCAGCTGTCCCGAGACCATTCCCTGCAACAGCAACTGATCGACGAGCGACAGATGAATGCTCGCCAGGCCTGCGCCTACCCGGGTGCGCACGCTTTGACCCGAGCGGTGGGCGCTGCCGAGCAACTGACGCTGGAGGTGCTGGAGCTTGAGGTGTTTCCGGGCGATGCGTTCCTGCTGTGCAGCGACGGTTTGTATCAGGGGTTGAGTAGCGATGCGCTGGGTCACGCATTGAATTACGTTCAGCCGGAAACAGCGCTCAAGCGCCTGTTCGATGACGCCTTGCGCGGCGCTGCCCGGGATAACCTGACGGCTGTGGTGATTCGCGGATGACTGATCCCCTGCAAATAGATCCCGATGGGCAGGCGCCGGCTGCTCCCGCCGGCGATGACCCGCCCGTAGACCTCACCTACTTCGCCTTCGCCCGGTCTCAAAAACCTGAAACGGCTCGGGTATGCATCTCGGCAGGGATGAGCGCAATGCCCGTTGTCCTGGCAAGTCGTTACCGCATCGAACGCCTGCTCGGTGCCGGCGGCATGGGAGCGGTTTACCGTGCGCGCGATCTGCTGGCCGAGCAGTACGGAGATCCCGATCCTTACGTCGCGCTCAAAGTCCTCAACGAAGACTTCGCCGAGTCGCCGGACGCCAGCGCAGTGCTCTACAGCGAGTTCCGCCTGACCCGATACCTGCGGCATGACAACGTGCTGCGTGTGCACGGGTTTCATGTCGACACCTCGTGCGCGCGGGCTTTCATCACCATGGAGCTCATGCGAGGCCTGACGCTGGACAAAATGCTCTGTGAGCGGCCGCTGGGACTGCCATGGAAAGAGCTGCGCGAGATCGTTCTGCCGTTGCTGGACGCACTGGCATTCGCCCACGCTCGCGGCGTGGTTCACGGTGATATCAAACCCAGCAACATCATGCTCAGTGAAGAGGGCGTGCGCCTGTTCGACTTCGGTCTTGGCAGGGCCGAGGAGGGCGTATTACCCGGCCTGCCGCATTTGAGTCGAGAGCGCTTCAATGCCTGGACCCCGGGCTACGCTGCCCCTGAAGTGCTTGAGCACCAACAGCTCTCGACAAATGCTGACGTCTACGCGGTGGCGTGTGTGATCTACGAACTGGCAAGCGGCAGACACCCCTTCCGGCATCTACCTTCGAATCAGGCCCGTGATCAGCACCTGGAAGCCGGGTTGAAACCGCCACGCCACTTACCCAGGCATGGTTGGCCTGCTTTGCGAACCGCGCTCGCTTTTGACGCCGATGCCCGCAGGATAACGGCCGGGCAGATGCGTGACGCTTTCACCAACCCCTCGTCCTGGGGGTGGTGCAGGAAAATCCGCCCATCTCGGTGAGGCCATCAGTTGTGCGGTGCGAGATCGGACGCCTTCCCGGCTAAAGCCGGTCCTACACTGGACACGATGCTTTGTAGTGGGACCGGCTTCAGCCGGGAAGAGGCCGGTGTGGACTCCATCAGTTTGCGGTGTGACGCACCTGACGCCTTCCCGGCTAAAGCCGGTCCCACAGTCGAGGTCACCGCCGGTTTTTCTGGATGCACGCGATCCGTTAGTGGGACCGGCTTTAGCCGGGAAGAGGCCGGTGTTTGCGCCCTCAATTTTGCAGCGTGACGCCTGTAGTGGTCAACTAATTCCGGACACCTCGATAGGTGGTTTCAAGGCCATCGTCCGTTCGTAAACGGTCGGTGGCAGATAA
>NZ_JACYVI010000002.1 GCF_014842265.1 Pseudomonas sp. CFBP 13711 | reverse complement strand
AACATGACGCCCAATCAGTACGAGCGGCAAGCGGTCTGACAATCACCGATTGAGGTGTCCGGAAAAAGTTGACCACTTCAGACGCTTTCGCGAGCAAGCTCGCTCCCACAAGGGTTGTGTTCAACCTGGTATCCCCGCCACGCTGCTGGACTTGTGGGAGCGAGCTTGCTCACGAAGGCATTTTCACTCCAGATGAAGATGCAGCGGATGTGCCGACGCTTTCGCGAGCAAGCTCGCTTCCACAGGGGTTGTGTTGGCTAAGCAATTGCGGCATGTCATGACGGCTCAATGCGCCGCGCCACCCTTGACCCCGGACGGCAGCTTCCGCGTCAACAGCACCGCCAGCATGCTGACCCCCAGCGCAATCCCGACAAAATGAAACGCGTCGTTGTAGGCCATGATCGCTGCCTGTTGATGGGCGATCTCGCTGAGCTTGCCCAAGGCCGCTGTTTCGCTGCCCAGCCGGTCGGTGAGCATCGCCATGCGCTCGGCCACTTGCGGATTGGCGGGGGAGATCGATTCGCGCAAATAGTCGAAGTAGGTCTTGGTTCGCGCATCCAGTAACGTCGCCAGCAGCGCAATGCCGATGGCGCCGCCCAGGTTGCGCAGAATATTGAACAGGCTCGACGCCGACCCCGCGTCCTGGGGCTGAATGAACGCTGTGGCGATCAGGGAAATGGTCACCATGATCAACGGCTGACCCAGCGCCCGCACCAGCTGAATCTGATTGAACTGCGGCCCGGCGAAATCCGGATTGAGCACCCCGGACGAAAAGCTCGCCAGCCCGAACAAACCAAACCCCAGCGTACACAGCAACTTCGGCGAAATAACCTTCATCAACTGTGGCACCAGCGGAATCAGAAACAGCTGGGGCACGCCCATCCACATGATCACCTCGCCGATCTGCTGGGCGTTGTAGCCCTGAATCTGCGCCAGGTACAGCGGCAGCAGATAGATCGAGCCATACAGACCCACCCCCATGCCCACGCTGGAAATACTCGACAGCCCAAAATTGCGGTTGCCGAGGATGCCGAGGTTGATCAGCGGTTTCGGTTTGGAAAACTGAATGATCACAAAGCTGATCAGGCTCACCAGCGCAATGCTGCCCAGACCGACGATCAGGTTCGATTCCAGCCAGTCCTTGCGATGGCCCTCTTCAAGAAACACCTGCAGGCAGCCCAGCCCGACGCCCAGGGTGACGATGCCAGCGTAGTCGGTGCTCTTGAGCAATTCCCAGTGGGTTGCCTTCTTCTCCAGGCCGTAGAGCAGACCGCCGATCATCACCAGCCCCGGCGGGATGTTGATGTAAAAGATGTATTCCCAGCCAAAATTCTCCGTCAGCCAGCCGCCCAGGGTCGGGCCGATGGACGGGGCGAAGGTGGCGGTCATGGCGAACAGCGCCATGCCCTTGGCCCGGTGATGCTCCGGCAGCTTGATCAGCGTCAGGGTGAACGCCAGCGGGATCAGCGCGCCGCCGGTGAAGCCCTGCAGGGCGCGGAACACGATCATGCTTTCCAGGCTCCAGGCCATGGAGCAGAGCAGGGACGACAGCAGGAAACCCAGCGACACCCACACCGCCAGGCGCCGCGCCGAGAGCAACTGCACCAGCCAGGCCGTCAGCGGAATCATGATGATTTCCGCCACCAGATAGGAGGTGGAAATCCATGAGCCTTCTTCCAGGGTCGCCGAGAGTGCGCCCTGGATGTCCTTGAGCGACGAGTTGGTGATCTGGATGTCGAGGACCGCCATGAACGCGCCGAGCATCACACTCATCACGGCAATCCAGTCGCGCCGGGTCGGTTCGCCGACCGGGCGGATCAGCTCGTCACCGGCCACGTTGCGGGTCGTCCGCCGGCCGGATGTCGACCGAAACAGTCACCGACATGCCCGGGCGGATCTTGCCGTGCAGCGGGTTGTCCGGCGCGAAGGTCAGCTTGACCGGGATGCGCTGCACGACCTTGGTGAAGTTGCCGGTGGCGTTGTCCGGCGGCAGCAGACTGAACTGCGCGCCGGAGGCGGCAAACAGGCTGTCGACGCGGCCCTCGATGGGCGTGCCGGGAAAGCTGTCGAACGTCAGCTGGGCGACCTGACCGATCTCCATGTGCTCAATCTGGGTTTCCTTGAAATTGGCCTGCACCCAGATGTCCTCGTCCGGCACGATCGACAGCAGGTACGCGCCGGCCTGAACGACCTGGCCATTGCGCGCCGCCCGCTGGCCGACCAGCCCGCTGAGGGGCGAGTGGATTTCGGTGCGCTGCACATTAATCTGCGCCTGGGCCAGGTCGGCGCGAGCGGTGGCGATCTGCGCGTCGAGGCGCTTGATCTCGGCGTTCAGCGCGTTGACCTGCTGGCGCTGACTCTGTGCGTCGGCCTGGGCCTTGCTGACCTGGGAGCGGGCGACGTTGCTGTCGGCGGTCATGGTCGTGACCTGCGCTTCCGAGACGAAGCCCGGGGTGCGCAGCTTTTGCAGCCGCGCCAGGTCCAGTTGCGTGCGCCCGAGGGTGGCCTGATTCGCTTGCACCTGCGCATCGCTGGCGGCGATCAGGCTCGACTGCTGGGTCAGACGGCTCTGTGCCTGCAAGCGCTCCGCCTCGCGGGTTGCCAGGGTCGCCTGGGCCCGGTCGATGGCCAGGCGAAAGTCATCCGGCTCAAGCCGCACCAGCAACTGGCCTTTTTCCACGTGCTGGTTGTCCTGCACCAGCACCTCGTCGATCCGCGCGCCGAGCTGGCTGGACACCCGGGTGATTTCACCCTGCACGTAGGCGTTGTCGGTGGACTCGTGAAAGCGTCCTTTCAGGTACCACTGGGCGAAGAAGGCGAGGGCGATCAGCAGGATCACCCCGAAGAAGATGAACAGGCGGCGCTTGAGTTGGGCGGGCATGGGCGTTCTGGATTTTTGGAATGTCAGCAAATTTATCAGGGTTGGCGGTCTGGCACCTAGCCATCGTCGCGATCATGACCGGCACTGATGGCGGGGCATTCGTTGCGAGGCGTTCCGCGCCGGCAGGGCGGGGCCGCCTGTCTCGTCATCGCCCCGATTGTGCAGCCCATCACCGCTGGCGCTGGAGCCGCGCAGGCCGTGCCTGTTAACATTCGCGGCTTGTTCGACCTATCCGGGATTTTCCATGACCACCGTTCGCACCCGCATCGCGCCATCGCCCACCGGCGACCCCCACGTTGGCACGGCCTACATCGCGCTGTTCAACTATTGCTTCGCCAAGCAGCATGGCGGCGAATTCATCCTGCGCATTGAAGACACCGATCAGCTGCGCTCGACCCGCGAGTCCGAACAACAGATTTTCGACGCCCTGCGCTGGCTCGGCATCGAGTGGAGCGAAGGCCCCGACGTCGGCGGTCCCCATGGCCCTTATCGCCAGAGCGAGCGCGGCGACATCTACAAGAAGTACGTGCAGGAACTGGTCGATGCCGGTCATGCCTTCCCGTGCTTCTGCACCGCCGAAGAGCTCGACCAGATGCGCGCCGAGCAGACCGCCCGCGGCGAAACTCCGCGCTATGACGGCCGCGCGCTGTTGCTCTCCAAGGAAGAAGTCGAGCGTCGCCTGGCCGCCGGCGAACCCCATGTGATCCGCATGAAGGTGCCGAGCGAAGGCGTCTGCGTGGTGCCGGACCTCCTCCGCGGCGAAGTCGAAATCCCGTGGGACCGCATGGACATGCAAGTCCTGATGAAGACCGACGGCCTGCCGACCTACTTCCTCGCCAACGTCGTCGACGACCACCTGATGGGCATCACCCATGTGCTGCGCGGCGAAGAATGGCTGCCGTCAGCGCCGAAGCTGATCCTGCTCTATGAGTACTTCGGCTGGGAAAAACCAGCGCTGTGCTACATGCCGCTGCTGCGTAACCCGGACAAGAGCAAGCTCTCCAAGCGCAAGAACCCGACCTCGGTGACGTTCTACGAGCGCATGGGCTTCATGCCGGAAGCGATGCTCAACTACCTCGGCCGCATGGGCTGGTCGATGCCCGACGAGCGCGAAAAGTTTTCGCTGGACGAAATGGTCGAGCATTTCGACCTGAGCCGCGTCTCTCTCGGCGGCCCGATTTTCGACATCGAGAAACTCTCGTGGCTCAACGGCCAGTGGCTGCGTGAACTGCCGGTGGACGAGTTCGCCAGCCGCGTGCAGAAGTGGGCGTTCAACAGCGACTACATGATGAAGATCGCTCCCCACGTGCAGGGCCGCGTCGAGACCTTCAGCCAGATCGCCCCGCTGGGCGGCTTCTTCTTCGCCGGTGGCGTGACGCCGGACGTGAAGCTGTTCGAGCACAAGAAGCTGTCGCCGGAGCAAGTGCGCCAAGTCATTCAGTTGATTTTGTGGAAGCTGGAATCCTTGCGTCAGTGGGAGAAGGACAAGATCACCGGTTGCATTCAGGCGGTCGTCGAGCACCTGGAACTGAAACTGCGTGACGCCATGCCGCTGATGTTCGCTGCCATCACCGGTCAGGCGAATTCGGTCTCGGTGACCGACGCGATGGAGATTCTCGGCCCGGACCTGACCCGTTTCCGTCTGCGCCAGGCGCTGGACATGCTGGGCGGCGTGTCCAAGAAAGAGAACAAAGAGTGGGAAAAATTGCTCGGCGCGATTGGCTGAGTGGTTGCCTGAGCGACACCGGGCCATTGAGCGATTGCCCGGTGGCCCGACGTGGGGCGGTTTTCCGGGAGGCGGTAAGTGATTGTTATCCCGGAAAATTCTTTTGGAATTCTTTGAAAAAGAATTTGACAGCATTGTGGGTCGCACTTAATATGCGCCCCGTCCACACGGCAACGCAGAAACACGCGGTAACGCGGCGTTCTCTGTCAGTGTAATGTGGGGCTATAGCTCAGCTGGGAGAGCGCCTGCATGGCATGCAGGAGGTCAGCGGTTCGATCCCGCTTAGCTCCACCAAATTAGAAGCTTCAAGGTTTGCTTTACTGCCTTGAAGTTTGTCCCGCTCCGGAACCAGCACCGATGCGGTACGCAAGGGTTACGTCCCCTTCGTCTAGTGGCCTAGGACACCGCCCTTTCACGGCGGTAACAGGGGTTCGAGTCCCCTAGGGGACGCCAGTTTTACCGAGTGAAGCTTTCGAGCTGATCTCCGCCGAGAGGCGTAAATCCGGGGCTATAGCTCAGCTGGGAGAGCGCCTGCATGGCATGCAGGAGGTCAGCGGTTCGATCCCGCTTAGCTCCACCAATTTCTGCCAGGGTTCGTCATGTTGTCATCGGCGAATCTGCTCGAAGGTTTTGCGTCCCCTTCGTCTAGTGGCCTAGGACACCGCCCTTTCACGGCGGTAACAGGGGTTCGAGTCCCCTAGGGGACGCCACGATTTCTCGCTATGCGAGACCAAGGGTCATTCGATTATTGAATGGCCCTTTTGTTTTTCCGGGGTTTGAGTTCTCAATCCCTTCTTTCATTGTTTACCTCGTGTTCGGTCATCTCTCTTGTCTCATCCGCCTGTCAGTCATCTCAAATGCCTGATGCGTCCTTGCCAACGCACATGATGAGGATAATATTATCGTCATCATTCCGGAGGCGGTCATGAACGACAAAAAAGCACAGACCCGCGAACGTATTCTCGCTGCTGCCAGCACCGCCTTGATTGCGCGCGGCCCGATCGAGCCCAGCGTCAACGAGATCATGGGCGCAGCGGGGCTCACGGTGGGCGGGTTCTATGCGCATTTCGACAGCAAGGAAGCCCTGATGCTGGAAGCGTTCAGCCAGTTGCTGGCCGAACGCCGTGAGATGGTCGCCAACATTGACGACCAATTGCCGGGGGAGGAGCGGCGCGCGCTGTTGGCGGCGTTCTACCTGTCGCGCAGGCACCGCGACGCTCAAGAGCACGCTTGCCCCTTGCCGACGGCGATAGGGGAGATGGCGCGTCTGTCCGATGATTTTCGCAACGTACTGGCCGAACACGTCGAACTGATGGTGGCGCAGCTCGCCGCCAGCCCTGAAGAGACCGACAAGACCCTGGCCGACATCGCCTTGATGGTCGGCGGCCTGGCACTCGCCCGAGCCCTGGGCCCCAGTGAGCTGTCGGATCGAGTGCTGCGGGCAGCCAAGTCGGCGGTGCTCTGATGCCGTTGTAGGACTGGCTTCCGCCGGGAGGAGGCCCGCGCAGGCACCCTCGATTCTGCAGCGTGACACCCGACGCCTTCCCGGCTAAAGCCAGTCCCACAAAGTTTCGCGTTCAGCCAATCCCTCTGGATGCACGCGATGCTTTTTTAGTGGGACCGGCTTTAGCCGGGAAGAGGCCCGCGCAGGCACCCTCAACCTCTGGCCAACCACGACCGCCCTCAGTTTTGTCCGATGCTTTTGGTTACACTGCCCGCGTAATGAATTTGATAGGGACAGAAAAACATGGTCTGGGATCTGGCAATGCCGTTCGTCATCGATCTGCAGGTGGGCGAGGAAGACATCGACGGCCTGGGCCACGCCAACAACGCCGTGTACGTCACTTGGCTCGAACGCTGCGCATGGCGGCATTCCCAGCAGTTGGGCCTGGACCTGAGCGAGTACCGCCGACTCGACCGGGCCATGGCCGTGGTCCGGCACGAAATCGATTACCTGGCCAGCGCCTACCAGGATGACGAGCTGCAACTGGCGACCTGGATCGTCGACTGGGACCAGCGCCTGAAGATGACCCGGCGCTTCCAGCTGAAACGGCCCAGTGACGGCATGACCTTGCTGCGGGCGCAAACCACCTTCGTCTGCATCGAACTCTCGTCGGGCAAGCCCAAGCGCATGCCGAGCGAGTTCATCGACGGCTACGCCGCCGGCCTGCACCGCGTTGTGTCCTGACGTCCGGCGCGTGTAAAGCGTATCCAATCCGCCAGTCTCTGCGTAAACTGCCGGACTTTTTTTCGAGTGTGACCCATGCAAATTGCCTTGGCGCCCATGGAAGGCCTGGTCGACGACATCCTGCGCGACGTGCTGACGCAAGTCGGCGGCATCGACTGGTGCGTGACCGAATTCATTCGGGTGACTGAGCGTCTGCTGCCGGAGCATTACTTCCACAAGCTCGCGTCCGAACTGTTGCAGGGTTCGAAAACCCGCGCCGGCGTGCCGCTGCGTGTGCAACTGCTGGGTTCTGACCCGGTGTGCCTGGCCGAGAACGCAGCATTCGCGGCCGAACTGGGCGCCCCGGTCATCGACCTGAATTTTGGCTGCCCGGCCAAGACCGTCAACAAGTCCCGGGGCGGCGCGGTGTTGCTCAAAGAGCCGGAGCTGCTGCACACCATCCTCAGCCACGTACGCCGCGCCGTGCCGGCACACATTCCGGTCACCGCCAAGATGCGCCTGGGCTACGACAGCACTGAGCCGGCCCTTGATTGCGCCCGGGCGCTGGAAGCGGGCGGCGCTGAACACATCGTCGTCCACGCTCGCACCAAGGTCGATGGCTACAAGCCGCCGGCACACTGGGAGTGGATCGGCAAGATTCAGGACGTGGTGAAGATTCCGATCATTGCCAACGGCGAGATCTGGACCGTCGACGACTGGCGGCGCTGCCGGGAAATCTGCGGGGCCCGCGACATCATGATCGGCCGCGGTCTGGTGGCGCGTCCGGACTTGGGCCGTCAGATCGCCGCTGCGCAAGCCGGGCGTGACGTCATCCCCATGACCTGGATCGAGTTGCAGCCGCTGCTGCGGGATTTCTGGCTGCAGGCCATGGCCAAGATGACCCGCGTTCAGGCTCCGGGCCGGCTCAAGCAATGGGTGGTTCTGCTGACCAAAAGCTACCCCGAAGCGACTCTGCTGTTCGATGCCCTGCGCCGCGAAACTGACTGCGAGCGGATCAGCCAGATGCTCGGCGTGAACGTGCCGGAAGCCGCCTGAAAAAATTTTTTGCACGACTCTTGAAACACAAATGGCTGTCACTATTTTGGGATTACGCGATGCCGAAATCGGGTCGCGGAGATAACCACTTGCTGACTTATCAGGAGATTTTCAGATGACTACTGCATTTTCCCTGGCTCCACTGTTCCGTCACTCCGTTGGCTTCGACCGCTTCAACGATCTGTTCGAATCGGCGGCGCGCAACGAGTCGGCGAGCAGCTATCCTCCCTACAACGTCGAAAAACACGCTGATGACCAATACCGCATTGTCATCGCGGCGGCGGGGTTCCAGGAGGAAGATCTGGAGTTGCAAGTCGAGAAGGGCGTACTGACCGTCACCGGCAGCAAGCGCGAGAACACCGCGGAAGGCGTGACCTTCCTGCACCAGGGCATTGCCCAGCGTGCATTCAAGCTGTCGTTCCGCCTGGCTGACCACATCGAGGTCAAGAACGCTGCTTTGGCCAATGGCCTGCTGAACATTGACCTGCTGCGTCTGGTGCCTGAAGAGGCCAAGCCAAAACGCATCGAAATCAATGCTCAGAAAACCCTGACTCACTGATCCCGAGTCAACGTGAGAAGGCGCCCTGCGGGGCGCCTTTTTTGTGCGCGTTCAGCGCGCCTGCGATTGCTCCAGCCCGGCGGCCTGCGCATCCAGCAGCGCCATGAACGCCCGCGCGGCGTTGGACAGCGTGCGTTCGGTGTGGACGATGTACCCCAGCTGTCGGCGCAACTGAATGCCCGGTAACGGAATGGCCGTGACCTGTTCGTCGAGCATGGTCCGGGGCAACACGCTCCAGGCCAGGCCAATGGACACCATCATCTTGATCGTCTCCATGTAGTTGGTGCTCATGGCGATATTCGGCTTCAGGCCCTGGGCTTCGCAGAGTCCGCTGACGATGTGGTGGGTGAAGGTATTTTCGCCCGGGAACACCGCCGGGTAGCCGGCGATGTCGGCCAGGCTGACGTTTTTCTGAGTGGCCAGCGGGTGTTCGGGTGCCGCGACGAAATCCAGGGGATCGTCCCAGACCTTGACGGCCTTCACCAGCGCGTGGGGCTCGGGCGCCAATGTAATCACCGCCAGCTCCGCACGGCCGTGGAGGATTTCTTCGTAGGCCACTTCCGAATCGAGAAACTGAATGTCCAGCGCGACGTCCGGGTAGGTCTTGGTAAACGCCCTTAACAGCGTAGGCAACCGGTGCAGTCCGATGTGGTGACTGGTTGCCAGGGTCAGACGCCCGGTGACCTCGCCGGTCAGGTTGGTCAGCGCGCGACGGGTGTCATCCAGCACATTGAGAATCTGGTAAGCGCGGGGAAGGAGTGCGCGTCCGGCTTCGGTCAGGCTGACCTCGCGGCCCAGACGATCAAACAGCCGCACGTCCAACTGCTGCTCCAGACCGGCGATGCGTTTGCTGACCGCCGGTTGAGTCAGGTGCAGGCGCTCTCCGGCGGCCGAGAAACTGCCCATTTCGGCGATGGCGATAAAGGCGTTTAGGTTGGCCAAATCCATCTCGGATTCCTGTTGGTTATGCAAAGCATGAAAAATATGAATTTGAGTTATTTAAGCATATTCCATAGCATCTCCACCACAAGCCAAGGGTCTTTACGGTGTCATTTCGACATCGGCGGCCGGGGCATAGAAATACGCTGATGAGGAACCGTCTGATGGCCGGCAAAACGCTCTACGACAAGCTCTGGGATTCGCATTTGGTCAAGCAGCGCGACGATGGCTCCGCGCTGCTGTACATCGACCGTCACATCATCCACGAAGTGACTTCGCCTCAGGCTTTCGAAGGCTTGCGCCTGGCCCGTCGCAAACCGTGGCGCATCGACGCCAACGTCGCGACCGTCGACCACAACGTGCCGACCACCCCGGACCGCAAGGACGGCGTCGACGCCATCGTCGATCAGGTGTCGCGCTTGCAGGTCAAGACGCTGGATGACAACTGCGACGAATACGGCATCACCGAATTCAAGATGAACGACGTCCGCCAGGGCATCGTTCACGTCATCGGCCCGGAGCAGGGCGCCACCTTGCCGGGCATGACCGTGGTCTGCGGCGACTCCCACACCTCGACCCACGGCGCATTCGGCGCCCTGGCCCACGGCATCGGCACCTCCGAGGTCGAGCACGTCCTCGCGACCCAGTGCCTGGTCGCCAAGAAAATGAAGAACATGCAAGTGAAGGTCGAAGGCAAGCTGCCGTTCGGCGTCACCGCCAAGGACATCGTCCTGGCCATCATCGGCAAGATCGGCACCGCCGGCGGTAACGGCCATGCCATCGAATTCGCCGGCAGCGCCATTCGCGATCTGTCCGTGGAAGGCCGCATGACCATCTGCAACATGTCCATCGAAGCGGGCGCACGCGTCGGGCTGGTGGCCACCGATGAAAAGACCATTGCCTACGTGAAGGGTCGTCCTTTCGCACCGACTGCCGAGCAGTGGGACGCAGCGGTTGAAGCCTGGAAGGACCTGGTGTCCGACGATGACGCGGTGTTCGACACCGTGGTCGAGCTCGACGCGACCCAGATCAAGCCGCAAGTCAGCTGGGGTACCTCCCCGGAAATGGTCGTGGCCGTGGATCAGAACGTGCCCGATCCGGCGCAGGAAGCCGATCTGGTCAAGCGTGGCTCCATCGAGCGCGCCTTGAAGTACATGGGCCTGAAGGCCAATCAGGCGATTACCGATATCCAGCTGGATCGCGTGTTCATCGGCTCGTGCACCAACTCGCGGATCGAAGACCTGCGCGCGGCAGCGGACATCGCCAAGGGCCGCAAAGTGGCGTCGACCATCAAGCAGGCGATCGTTGTGCCGGGCTCGGGTCTGGTGAAGGAGCAGGCCGAGCGGGAAGGGCTGGACAAGGTCTTCATCGAAGCCGGTTTCGAATGGCGTGAGCCGGGCTGCTCGATGTGCCTGGCGATGAACCCGGACCGCCTTGAGAGCGGCGAGCACTGCGCGTCGACCTCCAACCGCAACTTTGAAGGCCGTCAGGGTGCCGGTGGTCGTACTCACCTGGTCAGCCCGGCGATGGCGGCAGCGGCAGCCGTCAACGGCCGTTTCGTCGACGTTCGCACCATGAGCCAGGCATAAGGAGCCCCGTATGAAGCCTTTTACTCAACACACCGGTCTGGTCGCTCCGCTGGATCGCGCCAACGTTGACACCGATCAGATCATCCCCAAGCAGTTCCTGAAGTCGATCCGCCGGACCGGCTTTGGCCCGAACCTGTTTGACGAGTGGCGTTACCTTGATGTGGGTCAGCCGTATCAGGACAACAGCAAGCGTCCGCTGAACCCGGACTTCGTGCTCAACGCCGAGCGTTATCAGGGCGCCAGCGTCTTACTGGCCCGGGAAAACTTCGGCTGCGGCTCGAGCCGTGAACACGCCCCGTGGGCGCTGGAAGAATATGGCTTTCGCAGCATCATCGCGCCGAGCTACGCAGACATTTTCTTCAACAACAGCTTCAAGAACGGCCTGCTGCCGATCATCCTGAGCGAAAGCGAGGTCGATGAGCTGTTCAAGGTGGTCGAAGCCACACCGGGCTACCAGTTGAACGTGGACTTGGAAGCGCAGACCGTGACCCGCGAAGACGGCAAGGTGTACCGCTTCGAGATCGACGCCTTCCGCAAGCACTGCCTGCTCAACGGCCTGGACGACATCGGTCTGACGCTGGTTGACGGCGAGGCGATCGCCGCGTTCGAAAGCAAGCATCGGGCTTCGCAGCCTTGGCTGTTTCGCTGAGGGGCAGCCTTAAGCTGCAAGCTGCAAGCTTCAAGCTGCAAGCTGCAAGAAATTCCGAGCCAGGCGCTGCATCACTTGTGGCTTGCCGCTTGCAGCTTGCAGCTTGCAGCTGCCGAATCGGCCTTGTTTTCCGGGCCGACATCTATTTTGAAACGAGGACGTTATGAGCAAGCAGATTCTGATTCTTCCAGGTGATGGCATCGGTCCGGAAATCATGGCCGAGGCGGTCAAGGTGCTGGAGCTGGCCAGCGAGAAATATCAGCTGGGGTTCGAACTGAGCCACGACGTCATCGGCGGCGCGGCCATCGACAAGCACGGCGTGCCGCTGGCCGATGAGACCCTTGAGCGCGCCCGCGCCGTTGACGCCGTATTGCTCGGCGCCGTGGGCGGCCCGAAATGGGACGCCATCGAGCGCGACATCCGTCCGGAACGCGGCCTGCTGAAGATCCGCTCGCAACTGGGTCTGTTTGCCAACCTGCGTCCGGCAATTCTGTATCCGCAGCTGGCCGATGCCTCCAGCCTTAAGCCAGAAATCGTGGCCGGCCTGGATATCCTCATCGTCCGCGAGCTGACCGGCGGTATCTATTTCGGCGCCCCACGTGGCACCCGCGAGCTGGAAAACGGCGAGCGCCAGTCTTACGATACGTTGCCCTATAGCGAAAGCGAGATCCGCCGCATCGCCCGCGTCGGCTTCGACATGGCCCGCGTGCGCGGCAAGAAGCTCTGCTCGGTGGACAAAGCCAACGTGCTGGCCTCCAGTCAGCTGTGGCGCGAAATCGTCGAACAGGTCGCCAAGGATTACCCGGACGTCGAACTCAGCCACATGTACGTCGACAACGCCGCCATGCAGCTGGTCCGCGCACCGAAGCAGTTCGACGTAATCGTGACCGACAACATGTTCGGCGACATCCTCTCCGACGAAGCGTCGATGCTCACCGGTTCCATCGGCATGCTGCCGTCGGCGTCGCTGGATTCGAACAACAAGGGCATGTACGAGCCCTGCCACGGTTCGGCGCCGGACATCGCCGGCAAAGGCGTGGCCAACCCGCTGGCGACGATTCTGTCGGTGTCGATGATGCTGCGTTACAGCTTCAACGAACACACCGCCGCCGACGCCATCGAGAAAGCCGTGAGCCTGGTACTGGATCAGGGTTTGCGCACCGGTGACATCTGGTCCGAAGGCAATGCCCGGGTCGGTACGCAGGAAATGGGCGACGCCGTAGTCGCCGCGCTGCGCAATCTGTAATATCTCGGGCCCACGACTGTCAGGTTGAGCCCTATGGCTCTCTGCGGTCGGGGCCCCACTTTTAATTAAGGTGTAGTTGCGATGAAACGTGTAGGTCTGGTCGGTTGGCGCGGGATGGTCGGTTCCGTGCTCATGCAGCGCATGCTGGAAGAGCAGGATTTCGATCTCATTGAGCCGGTTTTTTTCACCACCTCCAACGTCGGCGGCCAAGGCCCGTCGGTGGGCAAGGACGTCGCGCCGCTGAAAGATGCCTACAGCATCGACGAGCTCAAGACCCTGGACGTGGTGCTGACCTGCCAGGGCGGCGACTACACCAACGAGGTTTTCCCCAAGCTGCGCGAGGCGGGCTGGCAGGGTTACTGGATCGACGCGGCGTCTTCCCTGCGCATGCAGGACGATGCCGTGATCATCCTCGATCCGGTCAACCGCAAGGTCATCGACCAGCAGCTGGATGCCGGCACCAAGAACTACATCGGCGGCAACTGCACCGTCAGCCTGATGCTGATGGGGCTAGGCGGGCTGTTCGAGGCCGGTCTGGTGGAGTGGATGAACGTCATGACGTATCAGGCCGCTTCCGGCGCCGGTGCGCAGAACATGCGTGAGCTGATCAAGCAGATGGGCGCAATCAATGCGTCGGTGGCCGACGAGCTGGCGAACCCTGCCAGCGCGATTCTGGACATCGACCGCAAGGTGGCTGAGGCGATGCGTGGCGAGGGATTCCCGACCGAGAATTTCGGGGTGCCGCTGGCGGGCAGTCTGATCCCGTGGATCGACAAGGAGCTGCCGAACGGTCAGAGCCGTGAGGAGTGGAAAGGGCAGGCGGAGACGAACAAGATTCTGGGTCGTTTCAAGAGCCCGATTCCGGTCGACGGTATTTGCGTGCGCATCGGTGCAATGCGGTGCCACAGTCAGGCGCTGACGATCAAGCTGAACAAGGATGTGCCGATCGCGGATATCGAGGGGATGATCAGTCAGCACAACCCGTGGGTGAAGCTTGTGCCGAATAATCGCGAAGCGAGCATTCAGGAGCTGAGCCCGACGTCGGTGACCGGGACGTTGAATATTCCGGTGGGGCGTTTGCGCAAGTTGAACATGGGTTCGCAGTATCTGGGCGCGTTTACCGTGGGCGACCAGTTGTTGTGGGGCGCGGCCGAGCCGTTGCGTCGGATGTTGCGGATTCTGCTAGAGCGTTGATACCCGCAGCCCGCGTATGAAGGTCAAGAGCGTCTGCCTGGGGGCAGACGTTTCGCCTTCGGCGAGTTACTTGGAAAAGCACCCCAAGTAACCAAGGGTGCCTGCTCCTGGTTGGGCCCGACTTCGTCGGGTTCCTTCACTCCGGTCCCGCTCCGTGGGCCCGCGCCGAACGGGCATCCATGCCCTGACGGCGCTCTCGCCGCATCCATGCGGCTCGACCCACTCCGCGAAACCTCCGTTCAGCCTGCACCAAAGTCGCGTTCTGCGGTGATTGAGCCTTCTGCGTATGAAGATCAAAAGCAGAGGCGATAGCAACAGCAACGGCAACAGCTTCCCGGCTGAAGCCGGTCCTACAGGGGTACGTGGTGCTTGCTGTTAGTGGGACCGGCTTTAGTCGGGAAGAGGGCTGTCTGGGTGCTGCCAGTATTGCTGATCGGACACACTTCCTGTGGGAGCGAGCTTGCTCGCGAATGCTTTATCTCAGACACCAGATACGCGGTGGATGTACCGACCTCTGAGCAAGCTCACTCCCACCAGTTCTTCGCGTTTGATCTGCTCTTGATCTTCAGACACAGAAATTCCAGACACCGCCAAACGCGACTTGGGTGCAGGCCGAACGCAGACGACGCGCAGTGGGCCGAGCCGCAGGGATGCGGCGAGAGCGCCGCTAGGACATGGATGTCCGTTCGGCGCGGGTCCACGGAGCGTCGTCGGAGTGAGGGTATTCCGACGAAGGAGGAACCTAGCCAGGAGCAAGCACCCTTGGTTACTTGGGGTGCTTTTCCAAGTAACTCGCCGAAGGCGAAACGTCTGCCGTTAGGCAGACGCTCTTGACCTTGATCTTAGCTCCGCCGCAAACCCCATCCCGGGCACTTCGACATACCGGTGAACCACCATCGAGACCACCACAACTGCCACTACCACCAACAGCAACAACAGATTGTCGTTCAGCGCACTGCCCGTGCTCAGATACCGCACCAACGTCCCCGGCATCTCACCCGGCTTGTCCACCAACAACGGATACCCGCCAAACTTCGCGGCCACCGTCAGCCCCGTCGCGACCACGAAAATCACCGCCGCATGGGTCAGGTAAATCGACAGCCACAACCGGCCCAGCGCCGGGAACACCCGCACCTGCAACAGCCGCGACACCACCCCGGCTTCCCAGGCGAACACCAGAATGGCCAGGCAAAACAGCAGCGACAGCTCAATCGTCAGCGGAGCGTCGCCGGCCACCATCAGCCAGCCGATCGCTGCCAATACCCCCACCTCAAGCACACTGGCCAGCACCATCCCCGGCACGAAACTCCGCAGCCGTGCATACAGCCGATAGGTCACCGTACCCGCAAAAAAACACGCCGCGCCCCACAGCACATAGCGCGTCAGCAGATCGGAATCCACGAACAAGCCGACAAACGCCAACCCGCCCAGCAGCGGAAACACCACACGCGCCATGCCCGGCAGTGCGTAGCAGACCACCCCGAAGATCAGCCACAGATAAAACGCGACGCTGAGCCACCACGACGGGTAGTTGAACGACAGCGCATTGAAGCCCGGCCACCAGGCCTGAATCAGCAACAGATTAGGCAAGATCTCCCCAGGCGCACGGTCACCACTGAAGGCCGGGAAATTCAACAGCAGCCCGTAGCGCTCCAGCACCAGCTTCAGGCACTCGAATCCGATGAAGAACAACAGCACCGCAATGTGCAGCGGCATGACCCGGCAGGCGCGAGCAAGCATGAAGTCGCCCAGCTGCCGCGAGGTATTCAGCGTGCCGACGTAGCGCCGGTAAATCAGAAAACCGCTCAGGGCGAAGAACAGACCGGCGAACTGACTGGCATTACGGAAAAACGATAGCTCCGTGAGGCTTCGCTCGATGTGCGAGTGATGAACGATCAAGGTCAGGGCGCAGAGACCGCGCAGGCTGTCGAGCGCGACGAATCGCTTCATCGTGAGGATCCTTTTTCAGATGAGTCAGGCGTGCGGGCACGCGAACAGGCGCCAGCAGGTGTGCAGGGCAGGCAATGGCAGGGACAGACAGGAAAGTTACCACCTTCGGCACTGAGGCTGATGAGTGGTTTGAGCAGATTGAAAACAGGAGGTGAGGCACAGCTATTTCGACGCCGACGCTAACACGGTGTTCGTGAAAGTTTTGCCAGCCACGGACAGCAGTATGCCCGAACCGCAAACCCGTTCGGAACAGCAATCATCGACATCCTACTGTCAGAAAATCCCAATATATGGGATTGACCGTTATATATTGAGATTGCCAGCGCAACAGGTTTATAGTTCGCCCCGCATTCACTCATTAATAACAATCAGGTGAAGCCATGCAGGCGCAATTGATCGCGCTCGATTGGGGGACGACCTCCCTTCGCGCGTATCGACTCGGCGAACACGGCCGGGTACTGGAACAACGTTCGCTCAGCGCGGGCATCATGCAGCTGCCATCGACACCCCGTTCGATTGGCGGGCAGCAGGTTTCCAACGGCTTCGAGCTGGCTTTTGACGAAGCCTGCGGCAACTGGCTCGACGCCGAACCGACGCTGCCGGTGATCGCCTGCGGCATGGTCGGCAGCGCCCAGGGCTGGCGCGAAGCGGTCTATCAGCAGACCCCCGCCAGCGTCGCAGCGCTCAGCTCCGCGCTGGTCACGGTGCGCAGCGTGCGCGGCGTCGACGTTCACATCATTCCCGGCATCCTGCAGCGCTCCGAGCTGCCCAACGTGATGCGCGGCGAAGAAACCCAGGTCCTCGGCATTCTCGACTCTTTGCCCGCCAGCGAAGCCGCCAAACCCCTGTTGATCGGCCTGCCCGGCAGCCACTCGAAGTGGGTGAGGGCGGTGGACGGCCGAATCGAGCATTTCGACACCTTCATGACCGGCGAGGTCTACGCCGCGCTGTCCAGCCACACGATTCTTGGCCGCACGATGCAGCGCAGCGAGACCCTCGACGCTGAAGCGTTTGACCGAGGCGTGGCGGTGTCGCGGTCGGCCAATGGCGCGGCGGGTCCGCTGTCGACCATCTTCAGTTGCCGTACGCTCGGTTTGACCGGCGTGCTGTCCGGTACCGCACAATCCGATTACCTGTCCGGCCTGTTGATCGGCCATGAAATCGTCGCGCTGGCGCAACTGCTGCGCCAAACCGACGCGCAATTGCCTGACGTTATCCTGATCGGCAGCGACGCGCTGATCGCCCGCTATCAGCGCGCCCTCGATGCCAACGGTTTTGCCCGAGTGACCCTGGCGGAGCAAGCCACCGAGCGTGGCCTCTGGCAGGTTGCGGTGCAGGCCGGTCTGATTCAATCCTCCTCTTCGGCCGCTGCCCGGCCCCTTCACGTAGAGAACTGACATGCTCAAGCAAGCCCTCGTGCAAAACGGCCTGGTCGCGATTCTGCGCGGCCTGCGCCCCGAAGAAGCGCCGGCCATCGGTGATGTCCTGTACACCGCCGGTTTCCGCGTCATCGAAGTGCCGCTCAATTCCCCGCAGCCGTACGACAGCATCCGCTTGCTGCGTCAGAGCTTGCCCGCCGATTGCCTGATCGGTGCGGGCACGGTGCTGACGCCGGAGCAAGTGCGCCAGGTCAAGGAAGCTGGCGGCCAGGTCATCGTCATGCCCCACAGTGACCCGAAGGTCCTGCGCGCGGCGAAGGCGGAAGGCCTGTTTCTCTTCCCGGGCGTAGCGACACCGACCGAGGCCTTCGCCGCACTGGCCGAAGGCGCCGACGTACTGAAGATGTTCCCTGCCGAGCAAATGGGCCCGGCGGTGGTCAAGGCCTGGCTGGCGGTGTTGCCGGCCGGTACGGCGCTGATTCCGGTGGGCGGCATCACCCCGGACAACATGAAAGTCTTCCTCGACGCCGGCGTGTCTGGTTTCGGACTGGGTTCGGGGCTGTTCAAGCCGGGCATGAGCGCCGAGGACGTGGCCAGGAGCGCCAAGGCCTATGTCGACGCCTGGCACCAGCACAAGCCTGCCAACAACCAGTGACTGACCCGCTCGTTGCGCCATCGAGGCTGTGTTTTTGAGCAAGTGCGCTAACAGCATGTGTTTTTGAATAAGAGAGACAAGACATGAAAATCACCAAACTCACGACTTACATCGTTCCGCCGCGCTGGTGCTTCCTGAAAGTCGAAACCGACCAGGGCGTTACCGGTTGGGGCGAGCCTGTGGTCGAGGGCCGCGCGCACACCGTGGCTGCAGCGGTTGAGGAACTGTCCGACTATCTGATCGGCAAAGACCCGCGCAACATCGAAGACATCTGGACCGTCCTCTATCGCGGCGGCTTCTACCGGGGCGGCGCCATTCACATGAGCGCGCTGGCGGGCATCGATCAGGCGCTGTGGGACATCAAGGGCAAGGCCCTGGGCGTGTCGGTCAGCGACCTGCTCGGCGGCCAGGTGCGTGACAAGATCCGGGTGTATTCGTGGATCGGCGGCGACCGTCCGGCTGACACCGCCCGTGCCGCGAAAGAAGCGGTCGAGCGTGGCTTCACTGCGGTGAAAATGAACGGCACCGAAGAGCTGCAGTTCCTCGACACCTTCGACAAGGTCGATCTGGCCCTGGCCAACGTCGCCGCCGTGCGTGATGCCGTGGGCCCGAACGTCGGCATCGGCGTCGACTTCCACGGTCGCGTGCACAAGCCGATGGCTAAAGTGCTGATGAAAGAGCTGGACCCGTACAAGCTGATGTTCATCGAAGAGCCGGTGCTCAGCGAGAACTACGAAGCGCTGAAGGAACTGGCGCCGCTGACCAGCACGCCGATTGCCCTGGGCGAGCGTCTGTTCTCCCGTTGGGATTTCAAACGCGTGTTGAGCGAAGGTTACGTCGACATCATCCAGCCGGATGCTTCCCACGCCGGCGGTATCACCGAAACCCGCAAGATCGCCAACATGGCCGAAGCCTATGACGTGGCGCTGGCCCTGCATTGCCCGCTGGGTCCGATCGCGCTGGCGGCGTGCCTGCAGCTGGACGCCGTTTGCTACAACGCGTTCATTCAGGAGCAGAGCCTGGGCATTCACTACAACGAAAGCAACGACCTGCTCGACTACATCAAGAACCCCGAAGTCTTCGACTACGACAAAGGCATGGTGAAGATCCCGAACGGCCCGGGCCTGGGCATCGAGATCAACGAAGAGTACGTCAAGGAACGCGCCGCCATCGGCCACCGCTGGCGCAACCCGATCTGGCGCCACGCCGACGGCAGCTTTGCCGAGTGGTGATCCGTCTGTGCTGACTTGATCGTTCCCGCGCTCTGCGTGGGAACAATCATTCGCGAGCAAGCTCGCTCCCACAGGGACTGTGGCTGACCCTCACGTGGGAGTGAGCTTGCTCACGAAGCTTTTCACGGCTCACTTACACCAAAAAACTCCAGACCTCAGATAACCATAAAAAGAGGCACTTCCCTTGCGCACACAGACTGCTTCCCAAGCGCGGGCGACCACCGCCACGCCGACCCGCAAACGCTTCTTCATCATGGTGCTGCTGTTCATCACCGTGGTGATCAACTACCTCGACCGCAGCAACCTGTCCATCGCCGCGCCCGCACTGACCAGCGAGCTGGGCATCGACCCGGTGCACGTCGGTCTGATCTTCTCCGCGTTCGGCTGGACCTACGCCGCCATGCAGCTCCCCGGTGGCTGGCTGGTGGATCGCGTTCCGCCGCGCATTCTCTACACCGTGGCACTGGCGCTGTGGTCCATTGCGACCATTTTTCTCGGCTTCGTTGGCAGCTTCATCGGCCTGTTCATTTTGCGCATGGCCGTCGGCGCGCTGGAGGCCCCGGCCTATCCGATCAACAGCCGCGTCGTCACCGCCTGGTTCCCTGAAAAAGAACGCGCCACCGCCGTCGGCTTTTACACCTCCGGCCAGTTCGTCGGCCTGGCCTTCCTGACCCCTGTGCTCGCGTGGTTACAGACCCGCTACGGCTGGCACATGGTGTTCGTGGCCACCGGCGCCGTCGGCGTGCTCTGGGCAGCTATCTGGTACATGGTTTACCGCGAGCCCCGCGATTTTAAGGGCATCAATCAGGGCGAGATTGACCTGATCAAGGATGGCGGCGGCCTGGTCGACATGCAGACCGATGCCTCGAAACGCAAAAGCGGTTTCAGCTGGCAGGACCTCGGCATCGTGCTGACCAAGCGCAAGCTGTGGGGCATCTACCTGGGCCAGTTCTGCCTGAACTCGACGCTGTGGTTCTTCCTCACCTGGTTCCCGACCTACCTGGTCAAATACCGCGGCATGGACTTCATCAAGTCCGGCTTGCTGGCGTCGCTGCCGTTCCTCGCGGCCTTCGTCGGCGTGCTCTGCTCGGGATTCTTTTCCGACTGGCTGATTCGTCGCGGTCATACCGTCGGCTTCGCGCGCAAGACGCCGATCATCGCCGGTCTGCTGATTTCCACCTCGATCATCGGCGCCAACTACGTCGACTCGACCCCGCTGGTGATCGCTTTCCTGGCGCTGGCCTTCTTCGGTAATGGCCTGGCGTCGATCACTTGGTCGCTGGTCTCGACCCTCGCCCCGGCGCGGCTGTTGGGACTGACCGGCGGCACGTTCAACCTGATCGGCAACCTGGCGGCAATCGCCACCCCGATCGTCATCGGCTTCCTGGCGTCGGGTGATTCCTTTGCGCCGGCGATCACTTACATCGCCGTTCTGGCGCTGCTTGGGGCGTTGTCCTACATCCTGTTGGTGGGCAAGGTGGAACGCATCGAGTTGTCATGACCCTGTCGATACGTAATGAGGGACGTCAATCACGTGCCCGGTGACGGACATTTGCTTGAGAGAGGCATGGAAGCCGTCAATGCCTGGGTAAGACCGGGCTTGAGGGGTGGTCTAGATCGAAGGGAGCAATCTTTCGCGCAGGTGCTCAGGCGCTCTACCGGATCGCTTCTGAACCGTTTGAAGGGTCGAAGTGGACCCTTCAAACGGTTTTTAGTATCAGGCAAGAGCACCTGAGCTGGCGCAGGCTTTCAGGCAGCGCTTGCGGTTAGAACGCCCAATTCAGCGACAGCCCTACGCCGTGGGTTTTATCCCGGGCGCCCAGCAGGCCGTTGTAGTCCAGATCGATCCGCGCATCCCGGTTCAAGACAAGGCTGGCGCGGGCGCCCACGACGGCGGCGTCCCGGTCCATGGACACGCTTTGCACGGCAAAGGTATTCACTCCACTGGCAAAAGCCAGGTGCTGCTCGGCCGAGGTATCGCTCAGGTTATGCTGCCAGCCCAACGTACCTGAGACGTCCAGTTTCTGGGTATCGGTGAGGTTGAACCGGCTACCGGCACGTACGCCCAGCGTGGACAGCACCGTGTCGCGGGTGTCGTCATTCCCCTTGAGCGCCGTGGCGCCTCCCTTCTCCGTAAAGCTGTCGCTGTCGAAGTGAACGTAGGCCAGGTTGGCGAAAGGCTCCAGCGCCAAAGGCTGCAGGTTGAGGCGATAGGCCGCTTCGGTGAACACCTGGGTCGATTGCGCGTCGCGCTTGACCTTCAGGCGGTCGGCCGAAGTACCCAGTTGCAGGTCTCGCTTGACGTCAATGCGGTGCCAGCTATGGGATGCACCTGCGGTCAGGCGCAACGGCCCTTCCTCGTGGCCAATGTACGCACCCAGATGGTAGCTATCGGCCGAGGCGCTGGAATGGGTGTCGTCACCCATGCCTAACGAGGTATCGCTGTAACCGACCATGGCGCCCAACCGGGTGTGCTCAGCCACCAGGCCGTCCACACCGGCGAGCAGGCCGCCCAGGGATGAGGTTGAACTGGCGCTGTCGCTGCTGCCGGCGTTCTTGCCCCAGGCGCCCAGGCCTTTCACCCACAGGTTGTTGCCTTCAACGCCCGCCGCAGGCTGGTCGTACAGCCCTTCGACGCGCAGGCGATCACCTACGGCATCGCGTACCTGGCGGCTGTCGTTGATCAACTGAGTGGCGATGGCCGGGTGCACTTCGCCGGACAACTGGGTGTAGGCACGCCGGGCGGTAGCCGAATCAGGGCTCAACAGCAGCTCTTCGTACACCGCGTTACCGGCCCCTAATTGCTCGGCGGCCGCCGCGACGTTTGCCTGGTTAGCGGTTTGCGCGGCGCTGGCGAAGCTGTCCCCGTTGCGCTCCAGGGCCAGGGCAACGCCCGTACCGCTGTAGGCCAGGTTGCCATCCAGGAAAGCGTAGTTATCCAGCACCGACCCAAACTGGCCCTGCACGCCGCCAGCGGCTTGCAGCACGCTGAACGGCCGGCCGATCAGGCTGTTGACCTCGCTTGTGGTGAAGCTGGCGCCGTTTTCCAGCGAGAGGGCCATGGTCGCACCGCTCACTGTAGCCTGTCCGCCGGCGATGATGCGGTCGCTGCCAGCGGGCGACAACTCCACCGCATACACAGCCCCGGGCGCCAGGTTAAGGTCCCCCGCCACCTGTAAGGTGCCCACGGAATTGCCCGGCGCCACCGTACCGCCAAGGTTGGCAGCAAGGGACGCGACCCTGCCGTTGCCGCCCAGTATGCCCGTGTCGTTGACGGTCACCGCCGAGGCCAGCGAACCGTTGACCGCCAGGCGCCCTTCATTGACCAGGGTTGGGCCGCTGTAGGTGTTGGCGCCGGTCAGCACCAAGGTACCGATACCCAGCTTGGTCAAGCCGCCATGCCCGGATATGACATTGCTCCACACGTCCCGCCCGCATTGTGGCCCGCTGCAGAGGCGCTGGGTCGGTTTACCGGCATCGACCACCGCGCCGGTGCCCGGCAGGTTGGCAACGAACTGGCTGTCGCCATAGGCGCCACTGATACGAAACTCGGCGGGAATATCCGCCTCGGTGACGAACATGCTCGGGCCGTTGACGGCCTTGCCCAGGTTGATCATGCCCCAGCCATACAGTGCGTCCACGCCAGGCGCGCCGAGGTCGGTGGCGGTGGTTTTCAACACGTCGGCCACCTGTGCGCCGGTCATGTAGGGGAAGCGCTCCATCAGTACTGCCATGCTGCCCGCGACATGGGGCGCGGCCATGGAGGTACCGTTTTTGTTGGCCCAGCCCACGGTCAGGTCTTGCAGGCTGGTGCCGTTGAGCACGGAGCTGTAGATCCGCGTACCTGGCGCCGACACGCAGAAGCTGGCCGTGTAACCGCAGCGAGAAGAAAAGGTGCTCAAGGTGTAAGGCGTGGTGCCGGCGGCCGCGGCGTTCGGGTTTTGCTGCAAGGCAGCAACCGTCAGCCAGTTGGGGGCGATCTCTGGCACGAAATATCCGAGTCCGGCCATGGCGTCCGGGTTGTTCAGGTTGTAGTCGTTACCTGCTGCGAAAATGGTGACCACGCCGCTGCGCGCTGCATCGATGGCGCCCTGATAAGCGCCCCCTGGGCGAGTGCCGAGGATCTGTCGGATCTGATCGAACTGCAGCTGCGCATCCTGCACGGTAAAGTGCGGAAAGGCCGGGTCGCGACCGCCCTGGTCAAAGCGGTCGGTAATGCCGATGCCCCAGCTGTTATTGATGATGCGCGCGCCACTGCTGACCAATGCGTTCCAGCCAGCCTGGTAAACCGCGCCGTCGTTGCCCAGCACAATGCCGTCTTCCGGGCCTGGGTCGCCGTTGTCGGCGCTGATGATCTGGGCGTTGAAGGCCACGCCGTGCATGGGCCCGCCGTCTCGGTTGCCGCCAGCGATGCCACCTACGTGGGTGCCATGGTTACCCAGCCGGCCGTTGGAGTCAGGGGTAGGGGTGCCATCGTAGCGGAAGGCGTCGCCGGCCTTTACCGGAATATAGGGGTCGGTGTACTCGCGAATGCCACTGGTAACCAGGTTGATCACCTTATCCGGGCTGGCGAATTCCGGGTGCGGTGCGTACACCGGCTGATCGAAAATCCCCAACTTCACGCCCTTGCCGGTGTAACCGGCCGCGTAGGCCTGGTCGGCGTTGATCGCGCCCAGCCCCCATTGGGCCGTGAACTCCGGGCTGCGCCAACTGGCGACATTCCCGGCCTGGCCGGCTTCTACGTAAGGCGCAGCATGGGCCACACCGAGGGTGGCCAAGTAACAGGCGAGGGCGCCGCAAGAAGCGCGATTGGCTTGCCGAATAGCGTGCCGAATGGAGCTGACAGCAACCTGTCTAGTGGTGAATAGCTCTTTCATAGATATAACTGTCCTTAGTTAGCGCACACAAAACCCCGCGCGAATGCCGCCTTGGCATCCGCGTCGTTCTTTTTCCAACAATGGGTAGGTTGAAACCTTCAGCCTTATGCAAGCGGCGGGCGACGGCCTGGTTCGCCCTGCCGGTTTGCGTTTAGAACTGCCAGTTAAGGCTCAAGCCGATGCCGTGGCTTTTTTCACGGCTGGCCAGTTGGCCGTTGTAGTCCAGGCTAACGCTGGCCTCACGGCTCAGCGCCATGCGGGCATGGGCGCCCACCAGGGCCGCGTCACGCACCAGGGGCGAGCTTTCGATGCCAAAGCTGCTGCCGCCTGCCGCAAAGGCCATGTGCTGCTCTGAATCGGTATCGCTCAGGTTGTGCTGCCAGCCCAGGCTGCCGGAGAGGTCCAGCTTCTGATGATCATTGATTGCGATGGTTTTAAGCGCCCGTAGACCCAGCGTGCTGAGCACGGCTTCACGGGTATCGCTGCCGGAGGCAAGCGCAGCGGCATCGCCCTTCTCGCTGAAGCTGTCAGTGCCAAGGTGTACATAGGCCAGGTTAGCGAAGGGCTCAAGCACTGCGGGCTGCAACTGAATGCGGTACGCCGCTTCGGTGAATACCTGTGCGGTTTGCGCATCGTGTTTGGTTTTCTCCCGGCCACTGGCGCCGCCGACCTGTACATCGCGCCTGCCGTCGATCCGGTGCCAGCTGTAGGCACCGCCGAAGGTCAAGCGCCAGGCGCCGATCTCATGACCCAGGTAGGCGCCCAGATGGTAGCTGTCTACCGATGCACGGGAATGGGTGCCCGAGCCCATGTTGACCGAGCTGTCGCTGTAGCCGCCTACCAGGCCAAGGCGCGTGTCGTCACCTACGTCGCCGTCGACACCCGCCAGCACGCCGCTAATCGATGAGGTATAGCCAGCCGTATCGCTACGGGAATCCGTTTTGCCCCACGCGCCCAAGGCCTTGATCCACACATTGTCTTGCGCTGCCGTATTGGCATCGGCACCGAATACGCTGGCGGCCAGGCGCTCGCCAACGGCATCACGCACATAGCGGCTGTCGTTGATCAACTGGGTGGCGACTGCCGGGTAAATCTCGCCCGACAGCTGCTGGAAACTCTCCCGGGCCGAGGCGGCGCTTGGCGCGAGCAGCAGGTTTTCATACACCGCGTTGCCCGCACCCAATTGCTCGGCCGCCGAGGCCACAGCTGCCTGGTTAGGGGTTTGCGCCACGCTGTCGAAAGCCGCCGTGCGCTCGATATTCAGTGCAACGCCGTTAGCGGCGTAGTCCAGCCGGCCGCCGAGGAAAGCGTAGTGGGAGGTGACCGCAGCGAACTGCCCGTTCACACCGTTGGCGGCTTGCAACACGTTGTACTGGCGGCCAACCAGGGTTTGGCCAGGCGTGGCATTCAAGGCCAGCGGCGTTGGGTCCAGGGCCAAGGTCATGTTGGCCCCCGACACCGTGGCACTGCCGGTGGCCACAATGCGGTCACTGGCCGTTGGCGAAAGCTCTACCGCGTAGGTTGAGCCCGGCGCGAAGGTTACGTCACCGTTCACCTGCAGGGTGCCGATGGAGTTCCCCGGCGCCACCTGCCCGCCGCTCAACGCGGTGAGGTTACCGACCTGGCCATTGCCGCCCAAGGTGCCCCCCGCATTGACCTGCACAGCGGACGCCAGGGAGCCATTAACCGACAGCACACCCCCGTTGACCTGGGTATCGCCGCGATAAGTATTGTTCCCTTCAAGGATCAACCGGCCCGCGCCGGACTTGATCAGGCTGCCCTGGTACTGGCGCTGAGCCGCGGCCGCAGCACGGGCCGTGCCCACGGCGTAGTCGGTCTGGTCCTGTTGGCTGGCGGTGCTGGCCACGCCGTTCTGCCAACCTCTGCTGACCAGGGTTTGCTGCCAGGCGGCCTGTTCGGCAGTGTCCTCGGCCTGACGCTGAATCAACGCCTGATCAGAAATATTATTACTCCAGACATCGGTTTGGCCGGCGCCCAGGGTGGCATTGAAGGTGCCCAGCAACTGGCCCGGGCCGCGCATGGCCCGCTCCAGGTTGACTACACCCCAGCCCACAGCGCCATTGGGCGCCTGGGTGACCGAACCATCGAGCTGGGTCGCGGTGGTGAGCAGCACCTGCAAGGCCTGCTCGTTGTTCATGTAAGGGTAGCGCTCCATGACCAGTGCCAACGCGCCGGTGGCATGGGGCGCGGCCATGGACGTACCGGACTTGAGCGCATAGCCGCCGCCAGGCACAGTGCTGTTGATCAGCCTACCGGGCGTGGTGATGCACCAATATTTGGCAATGCCACACTGGTTGTAGCGCTGGGCATTGGCGCTATCCAGGCCAGACACCGCCAGCCAGTGGCCTTCTAGGTCCGGCTCGAAATAGGGCAGCGCAGACCGCACACTGGCGTTGGCATAGCCAGTATTGCCAGCACTGAAGACGTTGATCACGCCCTTGCGCGAGACGTTAGCCGCTTCATCCAGCCAGGTGCCCCGGTTGTAATGCTGGACATAGGCAGCCTGTACGCCTTTCAACGTCGCGTAGGTCACATCCGGCGGCTGGCTACCCCAACTGTTGTTAATCGTCCGCACACCGGCATCGGCCAGCGCGCCATAGGCCGCCTTGAAGTACTGCGGATCCGGGCTCGGGCCAAACAGGAAGCTGTCGCTCTGGTTGGTGTTGGCCACATAGATTTGCGCGTTGTACGCCACGCCATGCATGCCGACGCCATCACGGGCCGCGCCCATGGTCCCGGTCACGTGCGTGCCGTGGGTATCGTTGTTGGGGTTGATGGCACCCGTGATGCTAAAGGGCGAACCATCTACATAGGTGCCGTTGGCGGTTATCGCATGGTAGCGGGATGGGCTGGCTTCGGGATGAGAGGGGTCGAAACCTGAGTCCATCGCGCCGATTTTTACGCCGGCGCCGGTGATACCGGCGGCATAAGCCTGGTCCGCCTGGATACGGCCCAATCCCCAGTCGCTCTTGAATTCTTCCGAGCGCCAACTGGCCGCGTCGCCTAACTTCCCCTGTTCTGCATAGTCGGCATAAGCCGAGCAGCCAAAGGTAAAAGACAACGCGCAAAGTGCGGTAGTGGTTGCGGGTTTAACGGAATAACGGACAGCATTGGACGGCTTGAACCTTCGCATCCCTGCACACCTTTTTTATTTGTTAGCTCCCTAGTGAGCGCCGTAAGAAAATAGTCCGCTGCGCAGGGGATGGCAACTTATTTGTTTCAAATTTGATACAAAGCCAACAGTAACTAAGCAGGCAGGTAATAAGGCACAAGGCGCTGTGATGAGGCATCTAGACGGAGCAGGCACAATTACGGTGCAATCCGGGATGGTGGCATTTTAGTTTCACTGTAGAGAAAGTAACGCATCTTTAGTAGGTTCAGCGCAGGGGCTTGGCGACCTCCGCAGTCGCATGTCTACGCGGGATGATTAATACAAAGGTATTCAAGTAATAGATGGCGGGAACTTGAGCTGAGCCACTACTTAGCCACGACGCAAGGGAGACTTGTGGCTCAAGGTACTTCGGGCTTACCCCGCGCCACCTCTGTATCTACAGAAATGGTCTTTAAGTGCAAGAGTGGCAAAGATTCCCCTGGCGCAATGATCACGTTCGCGCAATTTAACGGAGTGCTGGTCAAGGCGAATGATACTTCGTATGCAACCAGCGAACACACCGCAAGCGAATGGCAAATACACCCTGGATTATCGGGGAGCGCCCCATTGTCTTGCTGACAGAGCAATCACAGGACACGCCACAATGTTTAACGAGTTGTGGCGTGCAAGGTCAGCCATCGATGATCCATCACCTGTTCCAAGTCATCAGTCCTGCCCCCGCTTGTGGTTGGGAACCTGGATACTTACTCGCCGCCTGCTGTCTCTTTCAGTTTTTGTAGATCGAGAATTGTGATAGCGCTGTATCGAACAATCAATAAGCCTTGCGCCTCCCAAATTTTCAGCTGGCGGTTGATGCTCTGACGAGAAACACCAAGCTGTTGCGCAATTTTTTCCTGGCTTACTTTCAGGCAGTGGCCGCCGTCGACATCTGAACGTTTGATCAATGAAGCGAGTCGGCTAGCCAACCTCACGGGCAGAGGATCGAGGAAAGCGCTTCCGGCCCAATCGAGCGCCATTCGAAATCTGCCACAGACCAGGCGAGTTATGGCCAGTAGAACATCTGGTCGAGCCTGGATAATCTGCCAGAACGCGCTTGCAGGAAGAACGGCAATAGTCGCCTGGGAGGCAGCGCGGACGTCATACGCTCGCGGCAAGCCATCTAGAAGTGGTACTTCGCCAAACCAATCTCCAGACACCAATTGAGTAAGAAAGAGTTGGCGTCCACTAGCGCCCTGGCTATGGACGCCCAACGTGCCATGATGCACGCGAAACATTCCCAATGGCTCAGAGCCCTGAGGGAACACTGCCTCAGATTTCACCAACGTCCTGACCCGCGAGGCCTTGAGCAAAATTGCGTCCACCTCCGGGGGTAGGTGGAAGGATGGAGATGTGACTTGGCCAGATAATTCCGACATTGCTAAAACCCGACAATCTTGTTTTGAAGGCTCGGATAGTATCGGAAGCATCTAGCCTGTAGAGGACAGGCATACCAGAATCAGGAACACAGAATGTACGTAGGTCACTTCGCGATCGGCCTCGCAATCAAGGCCCGCTATCCCAAGATCCCTGCGATGCCCATCCTGATGGGCGTTGGCTTCCTGGATCTGCTGGATGGCATCTTCATCATCCTCGGCTTTAACACTGTCACCCCCAATTTAAAAAGCGGGCCTTACCTGTTCTTTGATTTGACCTTTATCGATTGGGATCACTCGCTGCTTGCCGCTGTAGTCTGGTCCGTAGTGTGGGGGCTGCTTTTCGTAAAGCATCGATCCGTAGCAATCGTGGCAGCAGCGGCAGCTTTCTCTCACTTCATCGCTGATTGGCCTATGCATAACAGCGATCTGGCACTGTATCCCCATTCGGTTGAGCATTACGGTTATGGCCTGTGGGGAAGACTGGGAACTGTTGCCTGGATTCTTGAAGGGGCTTTCTCTGCCGTGCTGGCGGGCTATGCATGGCAACAAAGCGCGCGACGCGGTGTGAGCTTGACGTGGCCTTGCGCAGTGCTGGTTGTCTTGTTCTTGCAGCTATCCCCAGTCGCTTCGCCTATGAGGCTTGTTGCGACTCTCGACGAACCTCTCTCGCACATACTTCACGGGGTTTTGGTCTCGTTAGGCTTCCTGGTTCCAGGGCTGTTGCTGTCATGGCTCCTGGATAGAAGTGAGCGATTGCACGAGTGAACATCAACAATCCCGTCAGACGTAAGCATGCAGCATCTGCCTTGAATGATTAAACCGGCCGTCATCTATGGGCCAGCAGCTCTCGCGTCTAGCAAAACAGCCTGTTCAGTAATCCTTCAATGGGGGTTCTTTCGTATCCAGACCGTAATTCTTCGAGCTTCAGAACCCTACGCTCTCCGTCAAGCAGGCTGAGCCCGTGGAGCTCATTCAAGAGCTTCTGAGACGCTTCGACCTCAGGCTGCAGTGCAAGCCAGGCAGTATTCGCCCGAGCCGCCAAATCTTCAGCCTTACGACTCAGGCGTTGGGATTCGATGAGCGTGCTCGCACTCAACATGCTGTTGAGTTCTGCCTGCGTGCGCTCTAGATCGTTAAGCAACTCCGTGAAAACTTCAGCTTGGTCAAGCGCCACGGAAAGACCGTCGACATAGAGGGTGTCGTCCTGGACGCAGTAAATCCCCAGAGGGCCGTCACCGCCTCCGGTGCAATCCAGCGCGAGCACGTTCCCGAGGCGTAACGGCTCTGGAATCCACGTGTGACCCGTGCAAACACGCCAAACGCCGGCGACGCCTTGACGGTAATGCTTTTTGATCCGCTCTCGCCCCCAGAGGGCTATTTCTTCGACTTGCGCGTTGTCGATATCGTTGACGAACCTCTGCCAGGACAAGCCTCTCGGTACATCCCCATGTACAACGCCCACGACCCCACGGGGTGATTCGATCTCGATGAGGGTAGGGAGGGTCTCAAGCTTGACGATGATCATCTCTTTCGACTCATCGGCGACGGTTGCCCACCAACCAGCCCCATGAGAGACATAACGAGCGTCCGGGTTTTCACGGTAAGCCCGAATCAGCATCTGTTCATGGTTACCCATTACGGTGAAAAACCACGGCTCGCCCAAAAGCTTGAGCCCGTCGAGCACGCCCGGGCCGCGATCAATGAGGTCGCCGACGCCGATGACTCGGTCAGTCTGGCTGTCAAAGCCGAGTTTGCGCAGGCCTTTGTACAAGTCGGTGGTTTTGAAGTGAATGTCACCAACGACAAAGTCACGGCCATGGTGATTTTGCGAAAGTCTCAGAACTTTTTGCCTCATGCCTGCGGAATCCTTGGTCATCGAAACGGCTTAATTATCTGCCCTCAGACGCGTGCTACCAAGGTGAATCTTGGGGAGAATGCGATGGGCTTTCAGCGTGCGTACGGCGCGTTGTCCTACATCCTGTTGGCGGGCAAGGTCGAACGCATCGAGTGGGTATGACCCTGCGCCGACGCCGAGCAAATTCTGCACAGCGCTGGCAGGCTTCAAGGCTGGCGACGATAATGTTGCCGGTTTTCTGATTCGATAAGGCGCGCCATGCAAGATGCATCCGACACCGCCGTCACTGGCAAAGACCCTGCACCCACCGGCACGCAAACGCTGATTCGCGGCCTGGGCGTGATTCAGGCGGTCGCCAGCGGCGCTCGCGACCTCAAGGAAATCGCCCGGCTGATCGGCACCACGCGCAGCACCACTCACCGGCTTGCCAGTTGCCTGGTGGAGGAGCGTTACCTGCGGGTGTTGCCGCAAACGGGTTATGTACTAGGGCCCAGGTTGATCGAACTGGGATTCCAGGCCCAGGAAGAAGTGCCGATTTTGGTGCTGGCCAGACCTTTTCTCGACGAACTGTCGGCGCTCACCGGCGACACCGTGCACCTGGCGATGCGCGACGGTGACGAAGTCTTGTACCTGCATAAAAATCCTGGGCGCAATGGCCCGGAGATGCGTTCGCGGGTGGGCCATCGCATGCCGCTGGCGCGCACCGGCATCGGCAAGGCGTTGCTGCTGGACAGCCCGGAAAGCGAATGGCAACGGCTGTACGAAATCAGCGTGCCGACCACCGGCAAAAACCCGCTGTGGCCGGCCCATGAAGAACAGACCTGGGAGCAGGTGCAGGCGCGCATGCACGAGTACGTGCGGGGCGGTTATGCATTCGATCTGGAAGACAACGAGCCGTCGATCCGCTGCGTGGCCGCGCCGGTGCGGGATGCCAGCAAACAGATCGTCGCTGGCATCAGCATCGCCAGCACCGTGCCGTACATGCCGCTGGAAAAAATGGCCGACCTTGTGCCGGTGATCAAGGACGCGGCGGCAAGGTTGTCGGCGGAGCTGGGCGGCTAGCGTGTCGCTGCGCAGAGCAGAGCAGGAAGGGGGAACGGGCGAAACGTTGACGCAGCGGGCGGCAATCAAACGCTGTTGAAGCCCGGAAAGTGCCTGCAGCTGACGAGGTCGAGAAATGGCTTTGTGATTGACCCAACCATAACCCCGACCCGCGGTCCTAATTGTTCAGAGGCCAGCGGCCGTCCGGCCAAGGCACGCGTGATTCGGGAAGGAGGGATGTTATGGCGAGTAGAAAAAAAATACAGCTCACACCGCTGCTGCTGCTTCAGGAACTCACCACCCTTTTGCTGGAGCATTTTGAGCAGGCCTGCGGACAAGCCCTCGCTGAAGCTGAAAAGAAGCTTTCCAGGTTCGAAAAGAAGCGCAGCAAGGTGGAAAAAAAGCGTGGCAAGCAGCGGGACCGTCTCGACTCCACGCCTACCGCAAAACGCAAAAAGCAGACGAAGCTGCGGGCCACTCTCTCACTGCTTGAGGCCGCTTTGGTTGAGTTGCAACTTCAGATCGATGAGACCCGACAATACATCAGCCACTTGAAGCACGATATCCACGTAAGTCTCACGTTGGTGCAGGGCGTGGGCAAGGTACGTGAAGCCGCCGGTGAAATGCTGCGCCAGCGCGAAGGCGGAGGCAGCTCGCCAGCCGCACAAACGGAAGTGGCCGCCAAGTCTGCTGTGAAGCCTTCGCCCGCAACCCTGCGCGCTGAAAAGCAGGCCACAGCACTGAAAGCGATTGCTAATGCGGTGGTCGCCAAGCCCACGGTGACGGTGGTCAAGGGACGAAAGCATGCACCCAGCGAGGTTGCACCATTGGCCCACGGGGTCGCCGAGGCCAGCGCTGCGCCCGAGCCGGATGAGGCGCCTCATGCTGAATCCGCGCTCCAGCCGGAGTGGCTTGAGCGCTCGCTGTAGTGTGGGGTCGCCGGTCGCCCCGCATTGCGCGGGGCGACCGGTGGATCAGGCCTTCAACGTGGCCATATCAATCACGAAACGGTATTTCACGTCACCGGCGATCATGCGGCTGTAGGCCTCGTTGATGTTCTTGATGTCGAGCATCTCGATGTCGCAGGTAATGCCGTGCTCGGCGCAGAAATCCAGCACCTCCTGGGTTTCGGCGATGCCCCCGATCAGTGAACCCGCCAGCACACGACGCTTCATCACCAGATTGGCCGCATGCAGCGCCGGATCGACGGGTTCGATCAGGCCTACGAGAATGTGCACGCCGTCAAAACGCAGGGTTTCCAGGTAGGGGTTCAAGTCGTGCTGCACCGGAATGGTGTCCAGCAGGAAGTCGAAATGACCGGCAGCGGCTTTCATCTGCTCGGTATCTGTCGAGACGATGACGTGATCGGCGCCCTGACGACGACCTTCTTCAGCCTTGCTCGCCGAGCGGGTGAACAGCGTCACTTCCGCGCCCATGGCCTTGGCGAACTTGATGCCCATGTGGCCCAGACCGCCCATGCCCAGCACGCCCACTTTGTCGCCGGCCTTGACGCCGTAATGCTTGAGCGGCGAGTAGGTGGTGATGCCCGCACACAGGATTGGCGCCGCAGCGGCCAGGTCGAGTTCCTCCGGGATACGCACGACGAAGTGCTCGCTGACCACGATGTTGTTGGAATAGCCGCCCATGGTGTTGCTGCCGTCGACGCGGTCCGGAGTGGTGTAGGTCATGGTTGGACCTTCGAGGCAATACTGCTCGAGGTCCTGCGCGCAGGCTTCGCACTGACGGCAGGAATCGACCATGCAGCCGACGCCGACCAGATCGCCGACTTTGTGCTTGCTGACGTTGGCGCCGACTTCGGTGACCTTGCCGACGATCTCGTGGCCAGGCATCAGCGGGTACACGGCGATGCCCCACTCGTTGCGTGCCTGGTGGATGTCGGAGTGGCAGACGCCGCAGTAGAGGATCTCGATGGCCACGTCGTCCGGCCGCGGGCTGCGGCGGCTGAACGTCATGGGGGCGAGGGGAGCGGTGGCGGACTGGGCGGCGTAACCGATGGCTGTGTACATGAAGAACCTCGCAAAAACGATGACGGTTGAGGCGGTGCATTGTCCGCAGCCGGGACGTCGCCGGCCATGGTCATTCCTCCGCCTGTCATGCCTGATCCTCCGAACCTGACACATCGATTCACCCGGCGCGGGGCTGATCTGCGATGATGGCGGTGTCAAATCCTCCGTATGGCTGCCCATGTCTCCTGTTTCTCATTCCGACGCCAACGCCGAGTTGGTCTCTCTCATCAAGCCCCTGGCGCCGCGCCCGGGTTTCGTCGATACCCTCGTGCCGGGCGTGCAGGCGATGTCCTGGGATTACTACGTCGCCAGCAGCCCGCAGATATATGAACCCAGCCTGGTGATCATCGCCCAGGGCAGCAAACTCGCGCGCCTCGGCCCGCGAACGCTGGAATACGGCGCCGGTCATTATCTGGTGCAGGCGTTGTCGGTGCCGTTCATGTGCGAGACCTTCGCCACGGCCGAAGCGCCCATGTATGGCGTCGCCGTGTCAATTGATCGCGCGCTGCTGGGCGAGCTGGTGCAGACCATGGGCGAGGCGCCGAACGTGAAGGTCAGGGCGCAGACGCCGGAGTCCATGACCTCCGCCGAGCTGGATGCGCCGATGCGCGAAAGCGTCGAGCGGTTGCTGCGCTGCCTGCACGATCCGCTGGACGCGCAAGTGATGGGGCAGGCCCGTGTCAGGGAAGTGGTGTACGCCGCGTTGCGCGGTCCCCAGGCCGGAGTGCTGCGGGCATTGGTCGAACAGACCGGCCACTTCGCGCGCATTGCGGCGTCGCTGCAATACCTGCGCGACCATTACGATCAGGCCCTGAGCGTCGAGGATCTGGCCCGCTGCGCCAACATGAGCGCCTCGACCTTTCATGAGCATTTCAAGCGCAGCACGCTGCTGTCACCCGTTCAGTACCTGAAACGCGTGCGCCTGCTCAAGGCCCAGCAGATGCTCATCGGCGAGGGCATGGGGGTGGCGCAGGTCGCGCACAAGGTCGGGTATCAGAGCACGTCGCAATTCAGTCGCGAGTACAAACGCTACTTCGAGCGCAATCCGGGGGAAGAGGGCGAGCGGCTGAAGATATCAGCGTGAGGGGTGATGCCGAACCTCAAAAGCTTCCCGGCGGTAGGACCGGCTTCAGCCGGGAAGAGGCCAGTGTGAGCAACATCAATTGTGCGATGTGGCCGCTGACGCTTTCCCGGCTAAAGCCGGTCCTACTCAGAATCCCTTACATATTGGGATAGGTCGGGCCGCCTGCGCCTTCCGGTGCTACCCAGGTAATGTTCTGCGACGGATCCTTGATGTCACAGGTTTTACAGTGGACGCAGTTCTGGGCGTTGATCTGGAAGCGCTTGGCGCCGTCTTCCTGGGTCACGACCTCGTAAACCCCCGCCGGGCAGTACCGTTGAGCAGGCTCATCCCACTTGGGAAGGTTGACGCTGATCGGGATGCTCGGATCCTTCAGCTTCAAGTGGCACGGCTGCTCTTCTTCGTGGTTGGTGCCGGAGATGAACACCGAGCTTAATTTGTCGAAGCTCAGCTTTCCGTCGGGTTTCGGGTAGTCGATCTTCTTCGAATCGGCCGCCAGCTTCATGCACGCGTAGTCCGGCTTGGTGTCGTGCAGGGTGAAGGGGATCTTGCCGCCGAACAGGTTCTGGTCGATGAAGTTGAACGCGCCACCGAAGATCGCGCCGAACTTGTGCACCGCCGGGCCGAAGTTGCGGCTGGCGAACAGCTCTTCATGCAGCCAGCTGGCCTTGAAGCCCTCGACGTAGCCGTTGAGCGCGTCGCCCCCCTCGTTGCCAGCGAACAGCGCATCCGCCACCGCTTCAGCGGCGAGCATGCCGGACTTCATGGCGGTGTGGCTGCCCTTGATCTTGGCGAAGTTCAGCGTGCCCAAGTCGCAACCGATCAGCGCGCCGCCGGGGAAGACCATCTTCGGCAGCGAATTCAGGCCGCCCTTGCAGATCGCCCGCGCCCCGTAGCTGATGCGCTTGCCGCCTTCCAGGTATTGCTTGAGGACGGGGTGGTGCTTGAGGCGCTGGAATTCATCGAACGGCGACAGGTACGGGTTGGCATAGGACAGGTCGACGATCAGCCCGACCACGACCTGATTGTTTTCCAGGTGGTAAAGGAACGAGCCGCCGGTGTTTTCGGTGCCCATGATGTCCAGCGGCCAGCCGGCGGTGTGCACCACCAGGCCTGGCTGATGTTTGGCCGGATCGACTTCCCAGATTTCCTTCAGGCCGATGCCGTAATGCTGGGCGTCGGCTTCGCTGTCGAGGTTGAAGCGGTTGATCAATTGCTTGCCGATGTGACCACGGCAGCCTTCGGCGAACAGCGTGTACTTGCCGCGCAGTTCCATGCCGGGGGTGTAGAGGCCTTCTTTCGGATTGCCTTCACGGTCCACGCCCAGATCGCCGGTGAGAATCCCGCGGACCACGCCGTTTTCATCGATCAGCGCTTCCTGAGCCGCGAAGCCCGGGTAGATCTCTACGCCCAGGTTCTCGGCCTGCTGCGCCATCCAGCGGCACAGGTTGCCCAGGGAGATGATGTAGTTGCCTTCGTTGTGCATGGTCTTGGGCACGAATGCGCCCGGGACTTTCTGACTGGCGTCGGCACCGGTCAGCACATAGATGTCGTCACTTTTGACCGGCGTGTTGAGCGGGGCGCCGAGGGCTTTCCAGTCAGGGAACAACTCGTTGAGGGCGCGGGGTTCGAACACCGCACCGGAGAGGATGTGGGCACCGACTTCGGAGCCTTTTTCCACCACGCAGACGCTGATTTCCTGACCGGCGTCAGCGGCTCTCTGTTTCAGGCGGCAAGCGGCAGACAGCCCGGCGGGCCCGGCTCCGACGATGACGACGTCGAACTCCATAAATTCGCGTTCCACAGGCTATCTCCTACTCAAGGCTCAACGGCGTATTTTTTTATTGATGGCTAAACCGACACCGGGAAGGTCGTTGGCCCGGGTGTCATCTCAAAGGCGCGCATTATATCTACACCACCTCACAGGTCCAATACAAACGTTTGTTTGAATCGGCCGAAACCCTGATAAATCATGGTGAGACGGCTTGTGACTGGCGTTTATGTCGTATTGACCCGACTAGACGTTGCGGTCAAGATACGGGCGGTTTTGCGCTGGCTACGGGTTGGCTGTCAGCCCTGATGATTGCGTACGAACCGTCGGTAGCAGAACACCGGTAAAAGCAACGTGAGCATCGCCCCGCGCAACCGTCAGCCTCAGGCCGGCGGCGCGCTGCAGTTTACACGGGCGATCGGCGTCTGGCTTGGATTGCCGCCGTAGCGTGGCCGCTTTTGCTGACATCCGCATTCAGCAACCGTGAATACGTTGTTTTCACAGGTGTTCCTTACACTGACGAGTACCCATCGCCGGGCCTGGCCTGGCGATTTCTTTTCACCGGAGAGAAACGAGGAATCCATGAAGGTTCTTGTAGCTGTCAAACGAGTGGTCGACTACAACGTCAAGGTTCGCGTCAAAGCGGATAACTCCGGCGTCGATCTCGCCAACGTCAAAATGTCGATGAACCCCTTCTGCGAAATCGCTGTAGAAGAAGCCGTGCGCCTGAAAGAGAAGGGCGTTGCGACCGAGATCGTCGTCGTTTCCATCGGCCCGACCACCGCTCAGGAGCAACTGCGTACCGCGCTGGCACTGGGTGCCGATCGCGCCATCCTCGTGGAATCCGCTGACGAACTGACCTCGCTGGCCGTGGCCAAGTTGCTCAAGGCCGTTGTCGACAAGGAGCAGCCGCAACTGGTCATTCTCGGCAAGCAGGCGATCGACAGCGACAACAACCAGACCGGCCAGATGCTGGCTGCGCTGAGCGGTTATGCCCAAGGCACCTTCGCCTCCAAAGTCGAAGTGTCCGGCGACAACGTCAACGTCACCCGTGAAATCGACGCCGGTGCGCAGACCGTATCGCTCAAGCTGCCAGCCATCGTCACCACCGACCTGCGTTTGAACGAGCCGCGCTACGCGTCGCTACCAAACATCATGAAAGCCAAGAAGAAGCCTCTCGAAGTGCTGACGCCTGATGCGTTGGGTGTTTCGACTGCGTCCACCAACAAGACCCTGAAAGTTGAAGCCCCGGCTGCCCGCAGCGCAGGCATCAAGGTCAAGTCGGTTGCTGAACTGGTTGATAAACTGAAAAACGAAGCGAAGGTGATCTGATGACGACCCTGGTTATCGCTGAGCACGAAAACGGCGCAATCGCTCCCGCCACCCTGAATACCGTTGCTGCAGCCACCAAAATCGGTGGTGACATCCACGTTCTGGTCGCCGGCCTGAACGTCGCTGCCGTCGGCGAAGCTGCTGCAAAAATCGCCGGTGTGTCCAAGGTCCTCGTGGCTGACAACGCCGCCTACGAGCACCAACTGCCGGAAAACGTCGCCCCGCTGGTGGTCGAGCTGGCTTCGGCTTACAGCCACGTACTGGCCGCTGCAACCTCCAACGGCAAGAACATCCTGCCCCGCGTCGCAGCGCACCTGGACGTCGATCAGATCTCCGAGATCATCTCGGTCGAAAGCGCTGACACCTTCAAGCGCCCGATCTATGCCGGTAACGCTATTTCGACCGTTCAGTCGTCGGCAGCCGTGAAAGTCATCACCGTTCGCGCCACCGGCTTCGATGCAGTGGCAGCCGAGGGCGGTTCTGCTTCGGTGGAAGCCGTGAGCGCAGCCCACGATGCCGGCAAGTCGTCCTTCGTCAGCGAAGAACTGGCCAAGTCCGATCGTCCGGAACTGACCGCTGCCAAGATCGTCGTTTCCGGCGGCCGCGGCATGCAGAACGGTGACAACTTCAAACACCTGTACACCCTGGCTGACAAGCTGGGTGCAGCGGTCGGCGCTTCCCGCGCGGCCGTCGACGCAGGCTTCGTGCCCAACGACATGCAGGTCGGCCAGACCGGCAAGATCGTCGCGCCGCAGCTGTACATCGCGGTCGGCATCTCCGGCGCGATCCAGCACCTGGCCGGCATGAAAGACTCCAAAGTGATTGTCGCGATCAACAAGGACGAAGAAGCGCCAATCTTCCAGGTGGCCGATTATGGCCTTGTGGCGGATCTGTTCGAAGCGATCCCGGAGTTGGAGAAGCTGGTTTAATCCACTTCCCTGACTTATAAAGAGAACCCGTTCGTTCGGGCTGCCGCAAGCGTGTTCACTATGAACCAGCGCTCAGGCAGTCGGAACTGACGGGTTTTTTTATGGGCTCAAAAAAGGACGTTGTCATGTTGTCGCCAAAGCAGACGCTGGCTTCACTGCTGAGCGGGTTGCTGTTGCTGCCGTCGCTGGCCTGGTCGGCGGGCAAGTGTGACCGGCTGATCGTCACCGGCAGCCCTGACGCCCCGCCGTACCTGTGGCGCGACCCGCAGGACCCCAAGCACCTGATGGGCGCCAATGCCGACCTGCTCAAGGAGGTGGCGCAACAGATCGGCGTCAAGGTCGAGCTGCTGTATGGCGGCAAGCGCAGCCAGGCCCTTGAAGAGGTGCGCACCGGGCGCATGGACATGCTCGCCGACACGCCGCTCAACAGCGCCGAGCTGGAATCCCTGGACTTCATCCACCCGCCCATCGCCCAGAACGAAATCATGGTCTGGACCCGCAACGGTCATGAGCAGCCGTTCAATTCCCTGGCCGATCTGCAGGGCCATCCCGGCGCCATGTCCGAAAAGACCCGCGTGACCGCCGGATTCGATGAGGCGATCAAGGCGCACCTGACGCTGGAGAAGCAGGCCAGCCTCCCCAAGGCCTTTCAGAAACTGGCGGCGGGGCAGGTCGAGTTTGTCCTCGCCGGCCGCTATGCCGGTATGGCCGTGACCCAGGCGCTGGACATCGCCAAAGACCTGCAAACCCAGCCAATGCCCCTCGATCGGCCTGGGTTCTATCTGGCGCTGTCGTTCAACTCCTCCTGCAACGATCCATGGCTGCGCGGACAGCTGGCGAAAAAAATGACAGAATTGGCGGCTTCCGGTCGCTCCAGTGAAGCCGTCACGCGCAATCTGGACCTGTGGAAAATTCAATTGCAGCAGTCCGGTAGCGCCCTCCATCAGTAGGAATGTGTTTTGAGCTTTCTTTTGAAAATCCAGCCTGTATTCGCCGCCGTCGTGCTCGCCGCCCTCGTGGGCTGTGCCAACGACCCGGCGCCCACCGAACAACTCAAGCTCACCGAACAGGCCGTCGCCCAGGCCACTGCGGTCGGTGCTACGGATGACGAACCAGACCTGGTGACAGCGCAGGCGAAGCTGGCCCAGGCTCGCGCCGACATCGCGGACAAGTCCTACAAGGACGCTCGCATGCAGGCCGAACAGGCCGAGCTGGACGCGCGTCTGGCCGAGGCTCGAGTGCTGACGCAGAAGAGCGAAGCGCAGGTGGCCCAGGTCAATATCCGCCTCGAGCGTCTGCGCAAGCAGTTGGGGGCTGGCCAATGAATGCCGTTGCGCGAAGCCTCAGTCTCGGCCTCTTGCTGGTCAGTGCCGGTCTTGCCGGCTGTGCCGGCCACCAGAACAGTGAGCAGGCGCTGCAGGGCGCCATTGCCGATTACCAGAAGGTCAAGGAAGACACCAACGTTCTGCGCAGCGCGCCGAAGGACGTCATCCGCGCCGGCGAGTTGCTGGGCAGGGCCGAGCGCCTGTCGAGCTACATCGGCAGCGCTGACGACGTCAGTCATTACGCCTACCTGAGCAGCCGTTACAGCGCGATCGCCCGGGAGCACAGCAAGCTGCTGTTGAATCAGGAAAAGCTCGCGCGGCTGGAGCTGGAACGTCAGCGTCTGCAACTGGCGCTGCGTGAAGCCAAGCTGGCCGGCGCACAGCAGCAGGGCAAGTGGGCCGAAGATCAGGTGATCAGCCTGTCGACGCAGCAGAACGAGCGCGGGCTGGTGATGACCTTGGGCGACATGCTGTTTGACACCGGCCGCGCCGAACTGAAAAGCTCGGCCAATCGCACGGTGCTGAAGGTCGTGCAGTTCCTGCAATTCAATCCCAAGCGCGTGGTGCGCATCGAGGGTTACACCGACAGCACCGGCGACGCTCAGGAAAACCTCGCGCTGTCGAAAGACCGGGCACAGGCCGTGGCTGACGTGCTGTCTGATCTGGGCATCGAGGAAGACCGGATTCAGGTCGAGGGTTACGGCGATCAGTACCCGGTGGACGCAAACACCTCCGAAAGCGGGCGTGCGCAGAATCGTCGTGTGGAAATTGTGTTCTCCGACGACAAGGGCCATCTGAGCGCGCCTCGTTAAGGATCACGGGATTGTCAGGATCCGGGTGATTCAAACACCGCGCCCTCTAGCCGGAACAGGAACTGTCACCGTACACTTCCGAACTGTTCCGGTGATCCTTTCGTTTCGATCGCCGCACGCATGATCAAAGCACGGGATCGAGGGACGCGAAATGACCAGTCTGTTGCTGTACCAACGTATTGCCCAACAGCTGGCCGAAGACATTCGCCGGGGCGTGTATCAGCCCGGCGAGCGCGTGCCCTCGGTGCGCAAGATGAGCTCCCAGCTCAACGTCAGTCATGCCACCGTCCTGCAGGCCTACGCCAATCTCGAAGACCAGGGTCTGATCCGTGCGCGGCCGCAGTCCGGTTACTACGTGCATCAAACCCCGGCCCTCACGGCGGCGACCCCCGATATCGCGCGAGTCGAGCGACCCGGTCTGGTCACCCGCGCCAGCATCATTCAACAGGTGCTGGTCGAAGCGAGGCGGGAAGGGGTGTTCGCGTTTGGCGCTGCTGTCCCTCACATCGATTACTTGCCCCTGCGCGCGTTGCATCAGCAACTGGCCAAGGTCACCCGATTTCAGAGCCCTCGGGCGTTCAATTACATGTTCAGCCCTGGGTTCGAACCGCTGCGCCGTCAGGTGGCGATTCGCATGCGCGACGCCGGCGTGGTGATCGATCCCTCTGAAGTGGTGATCACCCATGGCTGTGTCGATGCGCTGCAGATGTCGCTGCGGGTGCTGACCAGCCCGGGCGACCTGATCGCCGCAGAATCTCCGACGTACTACGGCTTGCTGCAACTGGCCGATCTGCTTGGCCTGAAAGTCATCGAAATACCCAGCGACCCGAACACCGGGATCAGCCTGGAAGCGCTGCAACTGGCGGCCAATCAGTGGTCGATCAAAGCGCTGGTGATGACCTCGCGGCTGAGCAATCCCTTGGGCAGCACCATGCCGGAAGAACGGCAGAAACACCTGCTGCGCCTGGCCTCGGACTTCGACATTCAAATCATCGAAGACGATATCTACGGCGAGTTGATGTACGAGCAGAATAAGACCAAGGCATTGAAGGCCTTCGACCGGCTGGGCCATGTCATCTACTGCTCCAGCTTCTCCAAAACCCTGTCGCCGGGAGTGCGGATCGGCTGGATGATCGCCGGGAAATATCAGGCGGAAATCCAGCGCCTGCAAACCTTCAGCACCCATTCAGCGTGCAGCGTGACGCAGATGGCGGTGGCGTCCTACCTGGAAAACGGCGGGTACGACCGGCACCTACGCTTTATCCGCCAGGAGCACCGCAAAAATCTCAGCGCGTTTCAGCTGGCGGTGCAGCAGATGTTTCCCGAAGGCACGCAGATCAGCCGGCCTGCGGGCGGGTTCATTCTCTGGATAAGTCTGCCGGGGCGGGTGAACACTCAGGAGTTGCACGTGCGCGCGCTGGAGCAGGGCATCAGCATCGCGCCGGGGCTGATTTTCAGCAACACGGAGCAGTTCAACCATTGCATCCGCCTTAACTGCGGGTTGCCGTGGAACCGGGAAGCAGAGAGGGCGCTGATGACGGTGGGCATGCTGGCCAAGCAGTTGTGCCAGGATGCCGGGCAATCCTGGTGAACTCGTAGGGTTGCCAGCTTTCCTTACTATCGGGGGAGGCGGACGAGGGAACTTGTCAGCCGCCGTGCAAAGGGCCAGCATATGGCTCCTGTCTTACTTACTGCCGTTCAGACTATGAAATCACTGCGTTGTATAAGTGTGATGTTGTTGGTGTTGCTGAGCGCCTGTGATGCGGATAAAGCGCCCACGCCACCGGCGAAAGCCACCGCCTCGGCGCCTGCCGCGTCTGCCGATGCGCCCGCTGTGGCGCCCGTGTCTCCCGAACCAGCGAAGCCTGCTTCCGGACCTGAGCCTTCGCCTGCGTTGCCGGACAAGTCTGTGGCTGACGCGCCAGCGGTCCATACCCTTGCGCCAAATATCACGACCGTGCCTGTAGTCGCATCCGGCAAGTCATCGGCTGAAGCGCCGCGAACGGTCACCAGCGCCAAAACAGCTGATGACAAAACAGCGGGCCCCAACGCCAAATCCGCCAAGGTTAAAGCGGATAACGCCGAAGTGGCGCGGCGCGCTCCGGTGGCCAGCAAGAGCAAATCGGCGTCTCAAGTGGTCAAGGAAACCAAGCTCAACAAAGTCCCGCTGGACCTGAGCCTGCCCCCCGAGATGGTCAAACAGTTGACCCCGCCGTCCAACGTGATCACTGCCGCGTCGAAGGCCAAAGCCCCGTCAGCCGGCGCCAAGCCGCTGCTTCCGAAGATGTTCCCTGATGCGAACGCTGACCCGGACTTCCAGATGCAAGGCCGTCTGCTGAGCAACGAAATGGACCTGCAGTTGCGCAATGAGGCGCGCAAGGACGTGGAAGGCGCCGCGCTGGATTTCACCTTTAAAAAGTGATGAACCCATGACGCTGTCAGAGCGCTCGATTTCAAACGTGTGTTTTAGCGCGTAAGATCAGGCCATCGTTCTCACTGCCACACAGGTTCTTTTCATGGAATGCCGTCCAGGCTGCGGCGCGTGCTGCATCGCGCCGTCCATTACCTCACCGATTCCCGGGATGCCCAACGGCAAGCCTGCGGGCATGCGCTGTCTGCACTTGTCGCTGGATATGCTCTGCGGCATTTTTGGACAGCCGGGCAGGCCGGCGGTGTGTGGTCAGTTTGCGGCGGACCCTGAGGTGTGTGGCACCGGCCCCGAGGACGCGATCCGTCTGATCGGCTGGTGGGAAAACATGACATCGGTGGCGTGAAGCGCACCCGAGGCGCGACTGAACTTCAACAATAAGGAACACCATATGAGTTCGCTGTACCGCATTGCTTTCGGCTTGGGACTGACTGTATGGGTGGCTGCTTCAGCGCAGGCTGAAGAGTGGAAAGTCGCGAAGAACGAGGAGGGCATCAAGGTCTCCCTCAGCGAAGTTCCCGGATCGCAGTACAAGGCTTATCAAGGCGTGACCACCATCAAGGCGGGCATCGGCAAGCTCAGAGCGCTGCAGGAAGACGTAGCCGCTGCCTGCGCGTGGATTCACGAGTGCAAGCTGCAGAAGATCCTCAAGCACGACGGCGACAAGACCTGGACCTACTCCCAGTTCAACACGCCGTGGCCGGTCACGCCGCGGGATTCGGTGCTGAAAGTGACGACGGTGGAGGGCGCCGATGGCAGCGTGACCCGTGAGCTGGAAGGCGAGCCCAAGTACATCCCGGAAGAGAAGGGCTTTGTGCGGGTGGCGCAGGTTGAGGGGTTCTGGAAGTTCGTGCCCAAGGGCGACAACCTGACCGAGGTGACCTATCAGGTGCACACCGAGCCTGGCGGCAGCGTGCCGTCCTGGCTGGCGAACAAGTTCGTGGTGGATGCGCCGTTCAACACCCTAAAAGCGCTGAAGGACCGAGCCGAGAAGAACTGATCGGTTCGCTCGCGACGCTAAAGCCACACACTAAAAAGGCTGCCCGAGGGCAGCCTTTTTTTGCGTCGTCGTGGTGGCTGTCGAGTTATTTGCGCTCGGCCAGCGGAACGATGTCGCGCGACACTTCGCCGGTGTACAGCTGGCGTGGACGGCCGATTTTGTACGGGCTGGAGAGCATTTCTTTCCAGTGAGAGATCCAGCCGACAGTTCGCGCCAGGGCGAAAATCACGGTGAACATACTGGTCGGGATGCCGATTGCCTTGAGGATGATGCCCGAGTAGAAGTCGACGTTCGGGTACAGCGAGCGTTCGATGAAGTACGGGTCGGTCAGGGCGATCTCTTCGAGACGCATGGCCAGCTCGAGCTGCGGGTCATTGGTGATGCCCAGTTCGCGCAGGACTTCGTCGCAGGTCTGTTTCATCACGGTGGCGCGCGGGTCGCGGTTCTTGTAAACCCGGTGACCGAAGCCCATCAGCTTGAACGAATCGTTCTTGTCCTTGGCCTTGGCGATGTAGGTGTCGATGTTGGACACATCGCCGATCTCATCGAGCATGGTCAGCACGGCTTCGTTCGCGCCACCGTGGGCAGGGCCCCAGAGTGCGGCGATACCGGCGGCGATACAGGCAAACGGGTTGGCGCCCGACGAGCCTGCCATGCGCACGGTGGACGTCGAGGCGTTCTGTTCGTGGTCGGCGTGGAGGATGAAAATCCGGTCCATGGCCTTGGCCAGCGTCGGGCTGATCGGTTTGATCTCGCACGGCGTGTTAAACATCATGTGCAGGAAGTTTTCCGCGTAGCTGAGGTCGTTGCGCGGGTACATCATGGGTTGACCCATGGAGTACTTGTAAACCATGGCCGCCAGGGTCGGCATCTTGGCGACCAGACGGATCGCGGAGATTTCGCGGTGCTGCGGATTATTGATGTCCAGTGAGTCGTGGTAGAACGCCGAGAGGGCACCGACCACACCGCACATGACCGCCATCGGGTGGGCGTCGCGACGGAAACCGTTGAAGAAGGTCTTGAGTTGCTCGTGCACCATGGTGTGATTCTTCACGGTGACGACGAATTCGGCTTTTTGCTCGGCGGTTGGCAGTTCGCCGTTGAGCAGCAGGTAGCAGGTTTCCAGGTAGTCCGATTGCTCGGCCAGCTGTTCGATCGGGTAGCCGCGATGCAGGAGAATGCCGTTGTCACCATCGATGTAGGTGATCTTCGATTCGCATGAGGCGGTGGACATGAAGCCAGGGTCAAATGTGAAGCGTCCGGTGGCAGTCAGGCCGCGTACGTCGATAACATCGGGACCAACGGTGCCGGTCAGAATGGGCAGCTCGACGGGGGCTGCGCCCTCGATGATCAACTGCGCTTTTTTATCAGCCATGTGGCCTCCTAATTATGCTTCAAATCATCAGACAGACCCCCCACGCAGGGCCCGCATCACTATAGTGAGATAAATTCTAAAGTCAATTTGCCAAAAGTCTTGTAGCAGAAGGCTTTAACGCAGGGTTTTCGTCGAAATTACGGGCCATTTACGCCAATTATCGGGCTAAAGCAATCCACCCTTGGGACAGGGTCTGCGCGTTGTCATTAGTTGGCTAACTGTCTATACTCGGCGTCCGACCGCCAGGGGCTTTCAGGCCCGATTCAACGGGGTTGGTCACTTCCTGGGTAGTGGGTACCTGACCAGTACACTTCCCAACAACTTGCCCTGAGTGTTAGGGCTCTTCAGTGTGAAAAAAAGCCGTGAAAAGCCAACGACCTGTAAACCTAGACCTAAGGACCATCAAACTCCCTATCACTGCTTACACGTCCATCCTTCACCGTATCTCCGGTGTCATCCTCTTCGTCGGCATTGCCATCATGCTTTATGCATTGGACCTGTCGCTCGACTCCGAGGAAGGCTTCGCGTCGGTGAAAGCGGGACTGACCAGTCCGCTGGCCAAGTTCGTGATCTGGGCTCTTCTGTCCGCACTGCTGTATCACCTGGTGGCGGGCGTCCGTCATCTCATCATGGACTCGGGCATCGGCGAGACGCTGGAAGGCGGCAAGCTGGGCTCTAAAATCGTTATCGCCGTGTCTGTGGTGGTGATCGTTCTGGCAGGAGTGTGGATATGGTAACCAACGTCACCAACCTTTCTCGTTCGGGCCTGTATGACTGGATGGCGCAACGCGTCTCCGCCGTCGTACTCGCGGCTTATTTCATTTTCCTGATCGGGTACCTGATCGCTCACCCTGGCATCGAATACGCCACGTGGCACGCGCTCTTCTCCCATAACGCAATGCGCATCTTCAGCCTGTTGGCCCTTGTAGCCCTGGCGGCTCACACCTGGGTTGGCATGTGGACCATCGCGACCGACTACCTGACGCCGATGGCGCTGGGCAAGTCCGCGACAGTGGTGCGTTTCCTTTTTCAGGCGGTGTGCGGCATTGCGATGTTCGCTTACTTCGTCTGGGGTGTGCAGATTCTTTGGGGTATCTGATTCATGGCTAACATTAATACGCTTTCATTCGACGCCATTATCATTGGCGGCGGCGGTGCGGGCATGCGTGCCGCATTGCAGCTGGCTCAGGGCGGCCACAAGACCGCTGTCGTCACCAAGGTCTTCCCGACTCGCTCCCACACCGTTTCCGCCCAGGGTGGCATCACCTGCGCAATCGCTTCGGCCGACCCGAACGATGACTGGCGCTGGCACATGTACGACACCGTCAAGGGCTCCGACTACATCGGTGACCAGGACGCTATCGAATACATGTGTTCCGTTGGCCCGGAAGCCGTGTTCGAGCTCGAGCACATGGGTCTGCCGTTCTCCCGTACCGAGCAGGGCCGCATCTATCAGCGTCCGTTCGGCGGTCAGTCGAAGGACTTCGGCAAGGGCGGTCAGGCTGCACGTACCTGTGCCGCTGCCGACCGTACCGGTCACGCGCTGCTGCACACCCTGTATCAGGCCAACCTGAAAGCCGGCACCGTATTCCTGAACGAGTACTACGCAGTTGATCTGGTGAAGAATCAGGACGGCGCGTTCGTCGGCATCATCGCCATCTGTATCGAAACCGGTGAAACCTCCTACATCCGCGCCGACGCGACTGTATTGGCCACCGGCGGTGCCGGCCGCATCTATTCCTCCACCACCAACGCCCTGATCAACACCGGCGACGGCGTGGGCATGGCGTTGCGTGCCGGTGTACCTGTGCAGGACATCGAAATGTGGCAGTTCCACCCGACCGGCATTGCCGGCGCAGGTGTACTGGTCACCGAAGGCTGCCGTGGTGAAGGCGGTTACCTGATCAACAAGCACGGCGAGCGTTTCATGGAACGCTACGCGCCGAACGCCAAGGACCTTGCCGGTCGTGACGTGGTGGCTCGCTCGATGGTTAAAGAGATCATCGCCGGCAACGGTTGCGGTCCTGACGGCGACCACGTAATGCTCAAGCTTGATCACCTCGGTGAAGAAGTGCTGCACAGCCGTCTGCCAGGGATCATGGAACTGTCCAAGACCTTCGCACACGTCGATCCAGCCGTGGCGCCAATCCCTGTCGTACCGACCTGCCACTACATGATGGGCGGCGTTGCCACCAACATTCATGGTCAGGCGATCACCCAGGACGCCGCCGGCGTCGACACCATCATCCCGGGCCTGTTCGCGGTCGGTGAAGTGGCGTGCGTATCGGTTCACGGCGCCAACCGTCTGGGCGGCAACTCGCTGCTCGACCTGGTGGTCTTCGGTCGTGCTGCGGGTCTGCACCTGGAGCAGGCGCTCAACGAGGGCGTCGACTACCGTCGCGCTTCCGAAACCGACATCGACGTCGCGCTGGCTCGCCTCAATGGCCTGAACTCCCGCACCGATGGCGAAGACGTCGCGACCCTGCGCAAAGAGCTGCAGAGCTGCATGCAGAACTACTTCGGTGTGTTCCGTACCGGCGAATACATGCAGAAGGGTATTGCCCAGCTGGCTGACCTGCGCACGCGCATCGCCAACGTCAAGATCAACGACAAGAGCCAGGCGTTCAACACTGCCCGGATCGAAGCGCTGGAGCTGCAGAACCTGCTGGAAGTCGCTGAAGCAACGGCGATCGCCGCAGAGCATCGCAAGGAGTCCCGTGGCGCTCACGCCCGTGAAGACTTCGAAGATCGCGACGACGAGAACTGGCTGTGCCACACCCTGTACTTCCCGGGTGAAAAACGCGTAGCCAAGCGTGCCGTGAACTTCTCGCCGAAAACTGTTCCGACTTTTGAACCTAAGATTCGGACTTATTAAGGGTGACCGCCATGTTGCAAGTCAGTGTTTATCGCTACAACCCTGATCAGGACGCCGCGCCGTTCATGCAGGATTTCCAGGTCGACACCGGTGGCAAGGACCTGATGGTGCTGGACGTGCTGGCTCTGGTCAAAGAGCAGGACGAAGGCTTCTCGTACCGTCGTTCGTGCCGCGAAGGCGTGTGCGGTTCCGACGGCATGAACATCAACGGCAAGAATGGCCTGGCCTGCATCACGCCTCTGTCGGCTGTGGTCAAGGGCAACAAGCTGGTGGTTCGCCCACTGCCTGGTCTGCCGGTCATCCGTGACCTCGCCGTCGACATGAGCATCTTCTACAAGCAATACGAGAAGGTGAAGCCATTCCTGCAGAACGATACGCCGGCTCCGTCCATCGAGCGCCTGCAGACCCCGGAAGAGCGGGAAAAACTCGACGGCCTGTACGAGTGCATTCTGTGCGCTTGCTGCTCGACGTCCTGCCCGTCCTTCTGGTGGAACCCCGACAAGTTCCTGGGTCCTGCTGCGATCCTGCAAGCCTATCGTTTCCTGGCTGACAGCCGCGACACCCGGACGCAAGAGCGTCTGGCGTCCATGGACGATCCGTTCAGTGTGTTCCGCTGCCGCGGCATCATGAACTGCGTCAACGTGTGTCCGAAAGGCCTTAACCCAACCAAGGCTATTGGTCACGTGCGCAACATGCTGCTCAAAAGCGGTGTCTGAGTTTGCCGCACCTGTAACATCGCAGCACCCGCTACTGCAGCACCCGTAAACGCTGCGGCGCAGGCTTCAACCGGCGCCGTAGTTTTAACCTGAGCAGTTGTCGTATGGCTTCAGCTCTTATTTTGAAGAAATGAAACCAGCAGGGGCATCCGGGCTGGTACCCGGACTATCTGCGTGATCCCTAGTGACTTGAAGTCGCTGCACATGGACTTTTCAAGTTTGCGCTGGCATCGACGCCGATGGTGTCCCCTAATCGAGGGTGACCAAGCATGCAAGAAAGCGTGATGCAGCGCATGTGGAACAGCGCCCACCTTTCCGGTGGTAACGCTGCCTATGTGGAAGAGCTCTACGAGCTCTACCTGCACGACCCTAACGCTGTGCCAGAAGAGTGGCGCACCTATTTTCAGACGTTGCCGGCTGACGGCAGCACTGCCACCGATGTATCGCACTCTACGGTTCGCGATCATTTTGTGTTGCTGGGGAAAAACCAGCGCCGCGCCCAACCGGTCTCTGCCGGCAGCGTGAGCAGCGAGCATGAAAAGAAGCAAGTTGAAGTGCTGCGACTTATCCAGGCATTCCGTATGCGCGGCCATCAGGGTGCGCAACTCGATCCTCTGGGTCTGTGGAAGCGTACTGCGCCAGCTGACCTGTCGATCAACCATTACGGTTTGACCAACGCTGACCTCGATACCACATTCCGTGCCGGCGACCTGTTCATCGGCAAGGAAGAAGCGAGCCTACGCGAAATCGTCGAAGCGTTGCAGCAGACATATTGCCGCACCATCGGCGCCGAGTTCACGCACATCGTCGATTCCAACCAGCGCAACTGGTTCATGCAGCGCCTCGAAAGCGTGCGCGGCCGTCCTGCCTATTCCGCCGACATCAAGAGCCACCTGCTCGAGCGCGTCACGGCGGGCGAGGGTCTGGAGAAGTACCTGGGCACCAAATACCCGGGCACCAAGCGTTTCGGTCTGGAAGGCGGCGAAAGCCTGATCCCGATGCTCGACGAGCTGATTCAGCGCTCCGGTTCCTACGGCACCAAGGAAGTCGTCATCGGCATGGCCCACCGTGGCCGTCTGAACGTGCTGGTTAACACCTTCGGCAAGAACCCGCGCGACCTGTTCGACGAGTTCGAAGGCAAGAAGAAGGTCGAACTGGGCTCCGGTGACGTCAAGTACCACCAGGGCTTCTCGTCCAACGTGATGACTACCGGCGGCGAAGTCCACCTGGCGATGGCGTTCAACCCGTCCCACCTGGAAATCGTTTCCCCTGTGGTGGAAGGTTCGGTGCGTGCCCGTCAGGACCGTCGTAACGACGCCACTGGCGAGAAAGTGCTGCCGATCTCGATCCACGGTGACGCTGCGTTCGCTGGCCAGGGTGTGGTGCTGGAAACCTTCCAGATGTCGCAGACACGTGGCTTCAAGACGGGCGGCACGATTCACATCGTGATCAACAACCAGGTCGGCTTCACCATCAGCAAGCAGGAAGACTCGCGCTCTACCGAGTACGCGACCGACGTTGCCAAGATGATTCAGGCGCCGATCCTCCATGTGAATGGCGATGATCCGGAAGCCGTGCTGTTCGTGACCCAGTTGGCGATCGACTACCGCATGCAGTTCAAGCGTGACGTGGTCATCGACCTGGTCTGCTACCGTCGTCGCGGCCACAACGAAGCCGACGAACCGAGCGGCACCCAGCCGCTGATGTACCAGCAGATTGCCAAGCAGCGCACCACCCGTGAGCTGTACGCCGATTCTCTGGCCGCCGCCGGCATCCTCAACGCCGAAGCCGCTCAGGCCAAGGTCGACGAGTACCGCAACGCGCTGGACAACGGCATGCATGTGGTCAAAAGCCTGGTCAAAGAGCCGAACAAGGAATTGTTCGTCGACTGGCGTCCGTACCTGGGTCACGCGTGGACGGCACGTCACGACACCAGTTTCGACCTCAAGACGCTCCAGGAACTGTCAGCCAAGCTGATGGAAGTGCCAGAAGGTTTCGTGGTTCAGCGTCAGGTCCAGAAAATCTACGAAGACCGCCAGAAGATGCAAGTCGGTGGACTTCCGATCAACTGGGGCTACGCGGAAACCATGGCTTACGCCACGCTGGCATTCGAAGGCCATCAGGTGCGCATCACCGGGCAGGACGTCGGTCGCGGTACGTTCTCGCACCGTCACGCCGTGCTGCACAACCAGAAAGACGGCGCGACCTACGTGCCTCTGCAGAACCTGTACGCCGGTCAGCCTCGTTTCGACCTGTACGACTCGTTCCTGTCGGAAGAAGCCGTGCTGGCGTTCGAATACGGTTACTCGACCACTCAGCCCAATGCGCTGGTGATCTGGGAAGCCCAGTTCGGTGACTTTGCCAACGGTGCACAGGTCGTGATCGACCAGTTCATCACCAGCGGCGAGCACAAGTGGGGCCGTCTGTGCGGTCTGACCATGCTGTTGCCCCATGGCTACGAAGGGCAGGGCCCGGAGCACTCATCGGCACGTCTTGAGCGTTACCTGCAATTGTGCGCCGAGCACAACATTCAGGTCTGCGTACCGACCACCCCGGCTCAGATCTACCATCTGTTGCGCCGTCAGGTGATCCGTCCGCTGCGCAAGCCGCTGATCGTGTTGACGCCGAAGTCGTTGCTGCGCCACAAGCTGGCCGTGTCGACCCTGGAAGATCTGGCCCATGGCTCGTTCCAGACCGTCATCCCGGAAATCGACACCCTCGATGCCGCGAAAGTGACGCGTCTGGTGCTGTGCAGCGGCAAGGTCTACTACGACCTGCTGGAAAAACGCCGTGCCGAAGGCCGCGAAGACATCGCCATCGTGCGTCTCGAGCAGCTCTATCCGTTCCCGGAAGACGACCTGATGGAGGCCATCGCGCCTTACACCAACCTGACCAACGTGGTCTGGTGTCAGGAAGAACCGATGAACCAGGGCGCCTGGTACAGCAGTCAGCACCACCTGCGCCGCAGCATCGGCAATCACAACCGCAACCTCGTTCTCGAGTATGCCGGCCGTGATGCTTCCGCTGCTCCTGCTTGTGGATACGCTTCGATGCACGCCGAACAGCAGGAAAAACTGCTGAAAGACGCGTTCTCCGTTTAACGCCTTCGCGCACTAGAAACCGAATTAAAGGAATTACAGATAATGGCTATTGAGATCAAAGCCCCCTCTTTCCCGGAATCCGTTGCCGACGGCACCGTTGCCACCTGGCACAAGAAACCGGGCGACGCCGTCAAGCGTGATGACCTGATCGTTGATATCGAAACCGACAAGGTCGTTCTGGAAGTACTGGCCGAAGCTGACGGCGTACTGGGCGCAATCGTTGCCGAAGAGGGCGCCACTGTCCTGTCGAACCAGTTGCTGGGCTCGATCGAAGAAGGCGGCGCTGCTGCCGCTCCAGCTGCTTCCGCTCCAGCCGCCGCTGCATCGGCTCCTGCCGCTGCGCCTGCCCAGGCTGCTGCTGCCCCAGCCGCTGCTTCCGTTGACGAAGACGCGATCGGCGCTCCGGCTGCCCGCAAGCTGGCCGAAGAAAACGGCATCAACCTGTCCAGCGTCAAAGGCACTGGCAAAGACGGTCGTGTTACCAAGGAAGACGTCGTCGCTGCCATCGAAGCGAAGAAATCCGCTCCGGCCGCCGCGCCTGCCGCCAAGCCTGCTGCTGCAGCCGCTGCTCCTGTGACCGCCGTTGGCGACCGCACCGAGAAGCGCGTGCCGATGACCCGTCTGCGCGCCAAGGTTGCCGAGCGTCTGGTTGAAGCTCAGTCGAACATGGCGATGCTGACCACCTTCAACGAAGTCGACATGACCGAAGTCATGGCGCTGCGTTCGAAGTACAAGGACCTGTTCGAGAAGTCCCACAACGGCGTACGCCTGGGCTTCATGTCGTTCTTCGTCAAGGCAGCGACCGAAGCGCTGAAACGCTACCCGGCCGTCAACGCTTCGATCGACGGCACCGACATTGTCTACCACGGTTATGCCGACGTCGGCGTTGCCGTGTCGAGCGATCGTGGCTTGGTGGTTCCGGTGCTGCGCAATGCCGAGCAGATGAGCCTGGCTGAAATCGAAGGCGGCATCGCCACCTTCGGCAAGAAAGCCCGTGACGGCAAACTGTCCATCGACGAGATGACTGGCGGTACCTTCACCATCACCAACGGTGGTACTTTCGGTTCGATGATGTCGACCCCGATCGTCAACCCGCCGCAAGCGGCCATCCTGGGCATGCACAACATTCTGCAGCGTCCTATGGCGATCAACGGTCAGGTCGTCATCCGTCCGATGATGTATCTGGCGCTGTCCTACGATCACCGCCTGATCGACGGTAAAGAAGCCGTGACGTTCCTGGTGACCATCAAGAACCTGCTGGAAGACCCGGCGCGTCTGTTGCTGGACATCTAACGAAGCAGCGTCAAGCTGCAATCCGAAAGCTTCAAGTCAGAAGCGGTACGGTATGCAGCTTGTCACTCGCGGTTGGTATCAATGAATAAGTCGCAAGCCGATCCTGCAGTTCATCGCAGGTCAGCTTGTAGCTTGCAGCTTAAAGCTCGCAGCTAAAGAGGAACTCTTTTCTATGTCCCAGAAATTCGACGTGGTAGTGATTGGCGCTGGCCCTGGCGGCTACGTGGCTGCTATCAAGGCCGCGCAACTCGGTCTCACGACTGCCTGCATCGAGAAGTATCAGGATAAAGAGGGCAAGCTGGCCCTCGGCGGTACCTGCCTGAACGTGGGCTGCATCCCTTCCAAGGCGCTGCTGGACAGCTCCTGGAAATTCTACGAAGCCAAGAACCAGTTCGGTGTTCACGGTATCTCGCTCAGCGACCTGAAAATGGACATTGCGGCCATGATTGGCCGCAAGGCGCAGATCGTCAAAGGCCTGACCGGCGGCGTTGCCAGCCTGTTCAAGGCCAACGGCGTCACTTCCCTGCAAGGCCACGGCAAGCTGCTGGCCGGCAAGAAAGTCGAGCTGACCAAGCCTGACGGCACCACCGAAGTCATCGAAGCCGAGAACATCATTCTGGCCTCCGGTTCGCGTCCGATCGACATTCCGCCGGCTCCGGTCAATCAGGTCACCATCGTCGATTCGACAGGCGCCCTGGAATTCCCGGCTGTGCCTGAGCGCCTGTGCGTTATCGGCGCCGGTGTAATCGGTCTGGAACTGGGTTCGGTCTGGGCTCGCCTGGGTGCCAAAGTGACGGTGCTCGAGGCCCTGGAGAAATTCCTGCCGGCCGCTGACGAAGCTGTCGCCAAGGAAGCGCAGAAGACCTTCACCAAGCAGGGTCTGGACATCAAGCTGGGCGCACGCGTCACCGGTTCCAAGGTCAATGGCGACGAAGTCGTTGTGACCTACACCGACAAGGACGGCGAGCAGAACATCACCTTCGACCGCGTGATCGTGGCCGTGGGCCGTCGCCCGGTAACCACCGAACTGCTGGCTGCAGACAGCGGTGTCGACATCGACGAGCGCGGTTTCATCTTCGTCAACGAGCAGTGCGAGACCAGCGTTCCTGGCGTGTACGCGATCGGTGACGTGGTTCGTGGTCTGATGCTGGCGCACAAAGCATCCGAAGAAGGCATCATGGTTGTCGAGCGCATCAAGGGTCACAAGACCCAGATGAACTACGACCTGATCCCGTCGGTTATCTACACCCACCCGGAAATCGCATGGGTCGGTAAAACCGAGCAGACGTTGAAGGCCGAAGGCGTGGAAGTCAACGTCGGTCAGTTCCCGTTCGCGGCCAGCGGCCGTGCAATGGCAGCGAATGACACCGGCGGTTTCGTCAAGGTCATCGCTGATGCCAAGACCGACCGTGTACTGGGTGTACACGTCATTGGTCCTGGCGCTGCAGAGCTGGTACAGCAGGGCGCGATCGGCATGGAGTTCGGCACCAGTGCCGAAGACATCGGCATGATGGTCTTCTCCCACCCGACGCTGTCCGAAGCGCTGCACGAAGCGGCACTGGCTGTGAATGGCGGCGCCATCCACATCCAGAACAAGAAAAAACGCTAAAGATAACCACGACGGTCCGCCCGTCGTAGGCCCTGCTCGCAGGGCTTACCGCGGAAGGTCCGTTGGACTCGAACTCCCGGCGGCGAAGGGCAGGCTTGATGCCTGAGCGGCGTTCTCCGGGAGAAGCGGTCACAGGTGGTGCGGCACGCTTTGACGAGCAGCACCGAATGCGCAGTACCTAACGAAGACGGTAATAAGCATGAATCTTCACGAGTATCAGGGTAAGCAGCTGTTTGCTGAATACGGCCTGCCAGTATCCAAGGGCTATGCAGTAGACACCCCGGAAGCAGCAGCAGAAGCGTGCGACAAGATCGGCGGAACCGAGTGGGTCGTCAAAGCCCAGGTTCACGCAGGCGGTCGCGGTAAAGCGGGCGGCGTCAAGCTGGTTCGCAGCAAGGAAGACGCCGCTGCGTTCGCTCAACAGTGGCTGGGCAAGCGTCTGGTCACTTACCAGACTGATGCCAACGGTCAGCCAGTCACCAAGATCCTGGTTGAATCGTGCACTGACATCGCCAAAGAGCTGTACCTGGGCGCTGTAGTCGATCGTTCGAGCCGTCGTATCGTGTTCATGGCTTCCACCGAAGGTGGCGTGGACATCGAGAAGATCGCTCACGACACGCCTGAGAAGATTCTCAAAGCGACCATCGATCCACTGGTTGGCGCTCAGCCATTCCAGGGTCGCGATCTGGCATTCCAGCTGGGTCTGGAAGGCAAGCAGGTCACCCAGTTCGCCAAGATCTTCACCGGTCTGGCCAAGCTGTTCCAGGACCACGATCTGGCCCTGCTGGAAGTGAACCCGCTGGTGATCAAGGCTGACGGCGATCTGCATTGCCTCGACGCCAAGATCAACATCGACGCCAACGCCATGTACCGTCAGCCAAAGCTGAAGGCTTTCCACGACCCATCGCAAGATGACCCACGTGAAGCCCATGCTGCCAAGTTCGAACTGAACTACGTGGCACTGGAAGGTAACATCGGCTGCATGGTCAACGGTGCCGGTCTGGCCATGGGCACCATGGACATCGTCAACCTGCATGGCGGCAAGCCAGCCAACTTCCTCGACGTAGGCGGCGGCGCAACCAAGGAACGCGTTACCGAAGCGTTCAAGATCATTCTGTCCGACACCAACGTCGCGGCAGTACTGGTCAACATCTTCGGCGGCATCGTTCGCTGCGACATGATTGCCGAAGGCATCATTGGCGCCGTGAAAGAAGTCGGCGTGAAAATCCCGGTGGTTGTTCGCCTTGAAGGCAACAACGCTGAGCTGGGCGCTAAAGTACTGGCAGAAAGCGGCTTGAACATCATCGCAGCTACCAGCCTGACCGACGCTGCTCAACAAGTCGTCAAAGCTGCGGAGGGCAAATAATGAGCGTCCTGATCAATAAAGACACCAAGGTTATCTGCCAAGGCTTCACCGGCTCCCAGGGTACCTTCCACTCCGAGCAAGCCATTGCCTACGGCACCAAAATGGTTGGCGGCGTGACCCCAGGCAAGGGCGGCACCACGCACCTGAACCTGCCCGTGTTCAACACGGTGTCCGAAGCAGTAGAAAAAACCGGCGCAACCGCTTCGGTCATCTACGTTCCGGCTCCGTTCTGCAAGGATTCCATCCTTGAAGCAGCGTTCGGCGGCATCAAGCTGATCGTCTGCATCACCGAAGGCATCCCGACCATCGACATGCTCGAAGCCAAGGTCAAGTGCGACGAACTGGGTGTGGTCCTGATCGGCCCTAACTGCCCAGGCGTCATCACCCCGGGCGAGTGCAAGATCGGCATCATGCCAGGTCACATTCACTTGCCAGGTAAAGTCGGTATCGTGTCGCGTTCCGGCACCCTGACTTACGAAGCTGTGAAGCAGACCACTGACGCCGGTTTCGGTCAGTCGACCTGCGTCGGTATCGGCGGTGACCCGATCCCGGGTTCGAACTTCATCGACATCCTGAAGCTGTTCCAGGAAGACCCGAAGACCGAAGCGATCGTCATGATCGGCGAGATCGGCGGTTCGGCTGAAGAAGAAGCGGCTGCCTACATCAAGGCACACGTGACCAAGCCAGTCGTTTCCTACATCGCGGGTGTGACTGCTCCTCCGGGCAAGCGCATGGGCCATGCGGGCGCGATCATCTCCGGCGGCAAAGGCACTGCAGACGAGAAATTCGCTGCACTGCAAGACGCGGGCGTGAAAACCGTGCGTTCGCTGGCAGACATCGGCAAAGCCCTGGCTGAGCTGACCGGTTGGGAAGTGAAGAAGGCTTAATCGCCCTCGTCTCAATCAACAAAAGCCACCTTCGGGTGGCTTTTGCGTTTCCGGCGTTTCGATTTGCCTCGTGCTCTTGGCCCAATCCTGTCAGACATTTCTGATATGCGACACGAATGTGCATTCAGCGGTCGCACCGCCCTGTATAGGTGCGCCAAATAGGGTAGGCTAGCCGCCGTTTTGTGCAGTCGGCTCCCACAAGGAGCGGCGGCGCGCTCAGGGTCTGTCTTAAAAGGGCGGGCAGCATTTCCCCCACCCTCAGGGAAATCCTCTTCTTAATTCCGATTCAGCAGTGTGGTTTCCTTAATGAAAGTGTTGAAAGGCCAGGACATTCTGGCACTGGGTTTCATGACGTTTGCGCTGTTCGTCGGCGCTGGCAATATCATCTTCCCCCCGATCGTAGGCCTCCAGGCCGGCCCCAACGTATGGATGGCCGCTTTGGGCTTTCTGGTCACGGCCGTCGGCCTTCCGGTGGTGACTGTCATCGCGCTCGCCAAAGTTGGCGGCGCTATGGACGCGTTGAGCAGCCCGATCGGCAAGGTCGCCGGGACCATTCTCGCCGCCGTCTGCTACCTGTCCGTGGGGCCGTTGTTCGCCACGCCGCGCACGGCGACGGTGTCGTTTGAGGTCGGCCTGGCGCCGTTGACCGGTGAAAGCCCCCTTGCACTGTTTCTCTACAGTCTGGTTTATTTCGTGCTGGTGTTCTGGATCTCCCTTTATCCGGGGCGATTGCTCGACACCGTGGGCCGCTTCCTCGCGCCGCTGAAGATCATCGCCCTGGCCATCCTCGGCATCGCCGCGTTTGTCCTGCCAGCGGGGGAGGTGGGCATTGCCGAACCTGCCTACGTCGCCGCGCCGTTTTCCCAGGGGTTCATCAACGGCTATCTGACCATGGACACCCTGGGCGCGCTGGTTTTCGGCATCGTCATCGTCAATGCGATTCGCTCCCGCGGTGTCGAGTCGCCTCGGCTGATCACCCGTTACGCCATCATCGCCGGCCTGATCGCCGGTGTCGGTCTGGCCCTGGTCTACATCAGCCTGTTCCGTCTGGGCTCGGACAGCCATGCCATCGCCGCCGGTGCCACCAATGGCGCTGCGGTGTTGCATGCTTACGTTCAGCACACCTTTGGCACCCTGGGCAGCAGCTTCCTCGCCGTTCTGATCTCGCTGGCGTGTCTGGTCACCGCGGTTGGCCTGACCTGCGCTTGCGCCGAGTACTTCAGCCGCGTGCTGCCGCTGTCTTACAAGACACTGGTGATCCTGCTGGCGGCGTTTTCGCTGCTGGTGTCCAACCTTGGTCTGACCAAGCTGATCCAGTTCTCGATCCCGGTGCTGACCGCCATCTACCCGCCGTGCATTGCGCTGGTGGCGTTGAGCTTCTGCAAGGACTTCTGGCATGAGCAGGGTCGGATCGTCGCGCCGGTCATGCTGGTGGCGTTCCTGATCGGTGCGGTGGATGCGGTCAAGGGTTCTGCGCTGGGTGTGTACCTGCCGGATGCGCTGGCCCATCTGCCGTTGAGCGAGCAAGGCCTGGCCTGGCTGATCCCGTCGCTGATCACGCTGTTCATCGCGTTCGTGGTGGATCGCATGCTGGGCAAGCGCAGCGAAGCGCTGGCCTGAGGGGGAAGGTCGGCGCTTCGCAGAATAAACACGCCGATCTTTTCAAGCAGACAAAACAAAGCCCGCTAAATGCGGGCTTTGTTTTTTGAAACTCTGGAAACTTACTGCTTAGTTGCAGGTGCTGCCTGGTTCGCTTCTTTCGCGCGCTCTTGAGCGGCTTCAGCGTTCTTTTGAGCGGCTTCCTGACTTTCTTTGGCAGCGTCGTTCACTTTGTCTTGCGCTTTTTGCATCGATTCTTGCGACTGCTCGGCAGCCTTGTTTGCATCTTGCTGTTTATCTTCGGATTTTTTGTCACAGGCGGCGAGGCCCAGAGTGGCAGAAAGCATGAGGGCAATAGCTAAAGATTTACGCATGGGGTGTTTCTCCTTATTGGTCATCAACGTGCCTTCGAGCATTCGGTTATAAGGTTAGTTCCATGTTCCGGCGGGATAAATACATAAGCGTCTCAGCGGTGTAACAACTCGGCTGATCACACGCGGTTAGTGGTTTATGTCCGGTGTTCAGTCGACAGATCTGCAGCCCGGAGATTTTCGGCGGGTGAAGATTCTTCGCTGACGGCACGCCTGCCCTTGAAATCGTCTCCCCAGCCCCCACCTTGATGACAACCCGCTGCTCGGAGCCGCCCTCGGCGTTTCGCGCAGCTACCCCTATTTGTGTGGACTGATTGGAGTTTGATGACCATGAGTGTGGAAACTCAAAAGGAAACCCTGGGCTTCCAGACCGAGGTGAAGCAGCTGCTGCACCTCATGATCCATTCGCTGTACTCGAACAAGGAAATCTTCCTTCGCGAGCTGATCTCCAACGCGTCCGACGCGGTGGACAAGCTGCGCTTCGAGGCACTGTCCAAGCCTGAGCTGCTGGAAGGCGGCGCCGAGCTGAAGATCCGTGTCAGCTACGACAAGGACGCGAAGACGGTCACTCTGGAAGACAACGGCATCGGCATGAGCCGCGAGGATGTCATTACTCATCTGGGCACCATCGCCAAGTCCGGCACAGCCGACTTCATGAAGAACCTGTCCGGTGATCAGAAGAAAGATTCTCACCTGATCGGTCAGTTCGGTGTCGGTTTCTACTCCGCGTTCATCGTGGCCGATCAGGTTGAAGTGTTCACCCGCCGCGCCGGCCTGCCCGCCAGCGAAGGGGTGCACTGGTCGTCGAAAGGCGAGGGCGAGTTTGAAGTTGCCACCCTCGAGAAGGCCGATCGCGGTACGCGCATCGTGCTTCACCTCAAGAGCGCCGAAGACGAGTTCGCTGACGGCTTCCGTCTGCGTAACATCATCAAAAAGTACTCCGACCACATCGCCCTGCCGATCCAGTTGCCGAAAGAGCAGGCGTCGGTCGAAGGCGACGCCGAGCCTGTTGAAGAGTGGGAAACCGTCAACCGTGCCAGCGCGCTGTGGACCCGTCCACGTACCGAGGTCAAGGACGAGGAATACCAGGAGTTCTACAAGCACATCGCCCACGATTTCGAGAACCCGCTGAGCTGGAGCCACAACAAGGTCGAAGGCAAGCTGGAATACAGCTCGCTGCTGTACGTGCCGGCCCGCGCGCCATTCGATCTGTATCAGCGTGAAGCACCGCGCGGCCTGAAGCTGTACGTGCAGCGCGTGTTCGTCATGGACCAGGCCGAATCGTTCCTGCCGCTGTACCTGCGCTTCATCAAGGGCGTGGTCGATTCAAACGACCTGTCCCTGAACGTGTCCCGTGAAATCCTGCAGAAAGACCCGATTATCGATTCGATGAAGTCCGCGCTGACCAAGCGTGTGCTGGATATGCTGGAGAAGCTGGCGAAAAACCAGCCGGAAGACTACAAGGGCTTCTGGAAAAACTTCGGTCAGGTGCTGAAGGAAGGCCCGGCCGAAGACTTCGCCAACAAGGAGAAGATCGCCGGCCTGCTGCGCTTCGCATCGACCTCCGACGACAGCGGCGAGCAGAGCGTTTCGTTGGCCGACTACCTGTCGCGCGCCAAGGAAGGTCAGGACAAGATCTACTTCCTCACCGGCGAAAGCTACGCGCAGGTCAAGAACAGTCCGCACCTCGAAGTCTTCCGCAAGAAAGGCATTGAAGTGCTGCTGCTGACCGACCGTATCGACGAGTGGCTGATGAGCTACCTGAGCGACTTTGACGGCAAGGGCTTTGTCGACGTGGCACGCGGTGACCTGGACTTGGGCAAGCTTGATTCCGAAGAGGACAAGAAAGCCCAGGAAGAAGTCGCCAAGGACAAGGAAGGCCTGATCGAGCGCCTGAAAACCGCGCTGGGTGATGCCGTCAGTGAAGTGCGTGTTTCCCACCGTCTGACCGATTCGCCGGCGATCCTGGCGATCGGCGAGCAGGACTTGGGTCTGCAGATGCGTCAGATCCTGGAAGCGAGCGGTCAGAAGGTGCCGGACTCCAAGCCGATCTTCGAATTCAACCCTTCGCACCCGCTGATTGGCAAGCTGGACAACGAGCAGAATGAAGACCGCTTCGGCGATCTGTCCCACATCCTGTTCGACCAGGCTGCGCTGGCAGCCGGCGACAGCTTGAAAGATCCGGCTGCCTACGTGCGCCGTTTGAACAAGTTGTTGGTCGAGCTCTCGGTTTAACATCCGCGTCACGGCAGAACCCGCTCCGGCGGGTTTTGTCATTTAATCTCCCTCCATCCTTATCAGCAGGAGTTCGCTATGAGCAATGTGACCGTGCAGTCCGTCGTGTATGACATCGACGGCGTGAGCTACGAGAGTCGTCTGGCCTTCAGCGAAGGTGCTCAGGCCGCACCGGGTCTGGTGATGGCGCCTAACTGGATGGGCGTCAGCGAAGACGCCGAGCAGATTGCCAAAGACGTGGCGGCGAAGGGCTATGTGGTCTTGCTGGCGGATCTTTACGGCCAGCAAGTGCGCCCGACTAATGGTGACGAAGCGGCGGCTGCCATGATGCCGTTGAAGAACGATCGCGTGCTGTTGAACACACGCATGAAGGCCGCCCTGGATCAATTGACTGCGCAGACCATTGCGGCCGTCGACACGTCCCGGCTGGCGGCGTTCGGCTTCTGCTTCGGCGGTTGCTGCGCACTGGAACTGGCGCGCACCGGTGCGCCGTTGAAGGCTGCGGTCTCCTTCCATGGCACGCTCGACACGCCGAACCCGGCTGACGCCAACAACATTAAGGGCAAAGTGCTGGTGATGCACGGCGCGTCCGACCCTCTGGTGCCAAAAGAGCAGCTGCCGGCATTTGAAGCCGAGATGAACGCTGCCAACGTCGACTGGCAACTCTTGAGCTACGGCGGGGCGTTCCATTCGTTCACCGACCCACACGCCAACAATCCGGGCGTACAGATGTACAACCCGACCGTTTCGAAGCGCGCGTTTACCTCGATGCACAACCTGCTGGACGAAGTGTTCGCGGGCTGATGTGATGTTTTAACTGTTGTGGGAGTGCCCCTCCGGTCACTCCCACAGCGTCCGGGCAGGCCGCGGCCAATCAGCGCTTCGGCCTGCTGCCCACCGGCAATTCAATCCGCTCTACTTCCCCCGGCACGGTCGGCCAGTCCCCGGCCGCCCATTTCGCCCTGGCCTGTTCAATCAGCGCCGCGTCACTGGCGACGAAATTCCAGTTCATCTTTCTCGGCCCATCCAGGGGCGCACCGCCGAACAGCACCGCATGGCATTCGCTTTCCGCGCACAGCGTCGGCTCGCTCCCTGCGTCCAGCACCACCAGACTGCGCGGCTGCACCGGCTCGCCATCCAGTAGCAAGTCGCCTTCGATAACGTACAACGCGCGCTGCTCGTGCTCGGCGGGCACACACAGCGTCGTCGCCGTCTGCAGGTTCAGTTCGGCGTAAAGCGTGGGTGACAGCACCGGCACCGGCGACTTCAGGCAAAAGCCTTCGCCCGCGATCAAGCGGATGCGAATACCCATGGCGTCGCTGACCGGCAGTGTGGCGGCGGGGTGATGGCTGTAATGACCGGCGCCTTGCTCATGGGATTTGGGCGAGGCCAGCCAGACTTGCAGGCCATGCAGGCGAGAGCCACTGGCGTGCAAGTCCTCGGGTGTGCGTTCAATGTGGGCGATGGCGCTGCCGGCGGTCATCCAGCTGACCTCGCCGGGCCTTACGTGCAGATCGCTGCCGAGGCTGTCCTTGTGTCGGATTTCGCCTTCAAACAGGTAGGTCAGCGTCGACAGGCCGATGTGCGGATGCTGGCGGATGTCCATGCCGGTGCCGGGCGCGTAGCTGGTCTCCAGCATGTGATCAAAAAAAACGAAAGGCCCTACGCTTCGGCATTGCGCAGCGGGGAGGGGGCGCAGGATCGGTTGGCCTTCGACGTCTTCGGCGCGGGGAATGATGGTCAGCATGATGGCGCTCTCTCTTTCGGTGCGGTTGTAGGACCGGCTTCAGCCGGGAAGGGGCCAGGCAGGGCACCGTTGATCTTGCCGCATGACAACCGAAGCGTTCGCGGCTAAAGCCGGTCCTGCAAAGAGCAGGTCCAACGCAATGGGTTTCAGCAGCCCACAAAAAAGGCGCCCCGAAGGGCGCCTTTTGTCTGCAACTGACTTACTTGCCAGTCCAGCGCTTCATCACCAGCGTGGCGTTGGTGCCGCCGAAGCCGAAGCTGTTGCTCATCACCAGATTCAGCTCGGTGTTTTCGCGGGTCTTGGTCAGGATCGGCATGTCGGCAACGGCTGGGTCCAGCTCGTCGATGTTCGCCGAACCGGCCATGAAGTTGCCTTCCATCATCAGCATGCAGTAGATCGCTTCGTGAACGCCGGCGGCGCCCAGGGAGTGACCCGACAGGCTCTTGGTGGAGCTGATGGCAGGCGCCTTGTCGCCAAACACTTCACGCACGCCTTCCATTTCCTTGACGTCGCCGACCGGAGTGGAGGTGCCGTGGGTGTTCAGGTAGTCGATGGTGCCATCAACGGTGGACAACGCCTGCTGCATGCAGCGGATGGCGCCTTCGCCGCTTGGAGCGACCATGTCATAACCGTCGGAAGTGGCGCCGTAGCCTACCAGCTCTGCGTAGATCTTCGCGCCACGGGCCAGAGCGTGCTCCAGTTCCTCGACCACCACCATGCCGCCGCCGCCGGCGATGACGAAACCGTCACGGTCTGCGTCGTAGGCACGGGAAGCCTGTTCAGGCGTGTCGTTGCGTTTGCTGGACAACGCGCCCATGGCGTCGAACAGGAACGACTGGCTCCAGTGCTCCTCTTCGCCACCGCCGGCAAACACGATGTCCTGCTTGCCCATCTGAATCTGTTCCATGGCGGTACCGATGCAGTGAGCACTGGTGGCGCAGGCAGAAGCGATGGAGTAGTTCAGGCCCTTGATCTTGAATGGCGTTGCCAGACAGGCTGAAACCGTGCTGCTCATGGTCCGGGTGACGTAATACGGGAGAACCTTTTTGATGCCTTTCTCGCGCAGGATGTCCAGCGCTTCCATCTGGTTCAGGGTCGAAGCACCGCCAGAGCCGGCAATCAGACCGGTACGCGGGTTGGATACCATCTCTTCGGTCAGGCCGGAGTCTTCCACGGCGCTCTTCATGGCCACGTAGGCATAAGCCGCCGCCTGACCAACGAAGCGCAGGGTTTTGCGGTCGACCAGTTCCTTGAGCGGCAGGTTTGGATCGATGGAACCCGATACCTGGCTGCGCAGACCCATTTCGGCGTATTCCGGGTTGAAACGGATGCCAGGGCGACTTGCACGCAAGTTGGCGGAGACGGTGTCTTTGTCATTGCCCAAGCAGGAAACAATGCCCAGACCAGTGATAACGACGCGGCGCATGCGAATACCCTTAGAAATTTTCAGTGGAAGTGAAGACACCGACGCGCAGGCCTTCGGCGGTATAGATTTCACGGCCGTCCACGCTGACCGAACCGTCGGCGATCGCCAGGTTCAGCTTGCCTTTGAGGACGCGCTTGATGTGAATGTTGTAGGTGACTTTCTTGGCGGTCGGCAGGACCTGACCGAAGAATTTCACTTCGCCCGAGCCCAGTGCGCGACCGCGGCCCGGCAGGCCTTGCCAGCCGAGGAAGAAACCGACCAGCTGCCACATGGCATCGAGGCCCAGGCAGCCCGGCATCACCGGATCACCTTCGAAGTGACAGGCGAAGAACCACAGGTCCGGGTTGATATCGAGTTCGGCGACCAATTCACCTTTTCCGTACTTGCCGCCTTCTTCACTGATGTGGGTGATGCGATCGACCATCAGCATGTTGGGGGCGGGCAATTGCGCATTACCTGGGCCGAACAGCTCGCCGCGACTGCAGCGCAGCAGATCTTCCCGGGTAAAGGCGTTTTGTTTGGTCATGCGAACTCCTCGATAATCCTGTGCGGCAGGGTGTGGCGTTACTTACCCAGTCTGGCCAGCGGGTCATCCCTCTGCTGGCAGCCTACTCATAGACTATTGCGTTGTAGTGAAAGTCACAGCACGGGTGAAATGAAAGTACACCTGTGCACTGAAATTTTTCGACCGCGCGTGGGCGTGGGTCGAATCGGCACACAAGACTGCCGGAATTTATCATTTACCGCCAGTCGCAGATGCCTTAATGGTCAACCATCGCTGCAAAACCTGCTGTAAATCAGTACGTTTGAATGGCTTGGCCAGGTAATCGTTCATTCCGGCTTGCAGACAGATGTCCCGGTCGCCGTGCTGGGCGTTGGCGGTCAGGGCAATAATGGGCAACGTCGCCAGCCCCGGCAGCAGTCTGATTCGGCGCGTGGCTTCGTAGCCGTCCATGACCGGCAGTCGGCAGTCCATCAAAATCAGCGCAAAGCTTTCCCGGCTGGCCATGTTCACCGCTTCAACGCCATCCGCCGCCACGCTCACCTGCAAACCCAGGCTGCGTAGCATCGCCTCGACCACGGTGCGATTGACCGGGTTGTCCTCGACCAGCAGCACACAGGCGTCGCGGCTCTGGGGCATTTCGCCGACGCCGCCGGACGTGGGTTCTATCACTGGCGGCTGAACCCGCTGCAACGGAATTTTTAGCTGAAACACCGAGCCGAGTCCTTCACTGCTCTGGGCCTGCAGTGACCCGCCCATGCGTTCGGCCAGGTTGCGCGCAATGGGCAGGCCCAGGCCGGTGCCGCCATAGCGGCGGGAGATGGAGTTGTCCGCTTGCTGAAACGCGTCGAACATCGATTCCAGCAGGTCCGGAGAAATGCCGATGCCGCTGTCGCGCACCGCGCAGGTGAACAAAATGTGCTGCGGGTTGGCGAGGGTGAAGTCCGCTTCGACGCGCACGCTGCCGAACTCGGTGAATTTCAGCGCATTGCCGATCAGGTTGACCAGAATCTGCCGGATGCGCGTCGGGTCGCCCTTGACTTGTAGCGCCTCCATCGACGGCGGCAGATCCAGTTCCAGTGCCAGACCGCGCTGCTGTGCGTTGTGGGCAAACGCCTGAACCGAGGTGCTGATGAGGTCGGCGAGGTTGAACGAAATGCTTTCCAGTTCCAGCGCATCCCGTTCGAAGCGGGAGAAATCCAGAATGTCGTTGATGACCCGCAGCAGGTGCTCGGTGGATTCCATGGCCAACGCGGCGTATTCAGCCTGCTCATCGGTCATCTTCGTGGTTTCCATCAACTGCAGCATGCCCAGTACGCCATTCATGGGCGTGCGCAGTTCGTGACTCATCATGGCGAGGAATTCGGACTTCGCGTTGTTGGCACGTTCGGCTTCTTCGCGGGTGCGGATGAGCTCGTCCATCGCCTGCTTCTGCTCGCGGCTGGCCTTCTCAAGGCCCAGGGCCAGATTGTTGATGTGCCGCGCCAGATCGCCCAGCTCGGCATCGTCGGCAACCGGCAGCGGGGCCGAGTAATCGCCGTGCTGGATGGCTTTCACCGCCGCGCTCATGGCGCTGATCGGCTGGGACAGGCTCAGCGACAGGCGTCTCGCCAGCATGTAGGTAAAGAGAAGGGCGAACATCGCCAGCACACCGGCCTTCAGCAATATCTCCTGCTCGCGCTGATTGAAGGCGTCGCTGGACATGCCCACCAGCACCCGTCCCAGATAACCTTCCACCGGTACGCTGGGGTCGTCACCGGAACCGGCCTCGTTGGCATTTTCGAACGGCTGCGCGGACCTGTCCGGCTGCAGGCGGATGGGCGCCTGGAACACTTCCATCTGCCGCGAATGCCCTTGTTCCTCGGAGGGTTCGACATGAACCAGCACCTTGCCGGCACTGTTGCGCACTTCGAGAAAACGCACGTGGGGCGTGTTCATCGTGGCGTTCATGAGGTTTTCCAGGACGGCGTTATTGCCGACGATGACCCCGTATTCCGACGCGGGTGCCAACTGGTTGGCGATGAGTTGCCCGGTGTGATTGAGTTCCTGTCGCAGGTCCTGAATTCGCACCACAGTAAAGAAGCTGATCAGCAGGAGGGTCAGCAATAACGCGGGGCCCAGGCTGAGGATCTGCGTCCGGGTGCTGATGTTCCAGCCGCGCTGAGCCGTCACGGCGCGATTCCAGCTGGCCGGATTCGCAGGATGTGCAGAGGGTCAGGCATGGCAAAGCCTGACGGGGCGCGGGAAGTGAACGCTTGGTGTCATGTCACGGATCTCTTCGGGAACGACCTGACGATAGCTCATCGGCGTCGCTGAGGAATTTTCATCTCGGGGGCGCATCTTAACCGAGCTGTGGGCAATTTCCTCGGCAAGAGTGGGGGATCGGCTATAAGTTCGTGGGGGCACCTTTTGCCGCTGGCCCCGAGACTAACGCTCCGTATAATGCCCGCATCGCCAGATCTGATGGCCCTGAATGGATTGTTTTATGACCCAGCAGCAACCAATAGCGGTCCTTGGCGGCGGCAGCTTCGGGACCGCAGTGGCCAATCTGTTGGCCGGCAACGGTCATCGGGTGACGCAGTGGATGCGCGATCCGGAGCAGGCCGAGGCGATCCGGACGAACCGCGAGAACCCGCGCTACCTCAAGGGCATCAAGGTGCTCAACGGCGTCGAGCCGGTCACCGATCTGCACGCCACTTTGCAGGACAGTCAACTGGTGTTCGTGGCGCTGCCGTCCAGTGCGCTGCGTGGCGTACTGACCCCGCATGTCGATCTGCTCGCCGGCAAGATGCTGGTCAGCCTGACTAAGGGCATCGAGGCCGACACCTTCAAACTCATGAGCGAGATCCTCCAGGATATCGCCCCCGCTGCGCGGATTGGCGTGCTGTCCGGGCCCAATCTGGCCCGGGAAATCGCCGAACACGCCCTGACTGCGACTGTGGTTGCCAGCGAAGATGAAGACCTCTGTCAGCAGGTTCAGGCCGCGCTGCACGGTCGTACCTTCCGCGTGTACGCCAGCGCCGACCGTTTTGGCGTGGAGCTGGGCGGCGCGCTGAAAAACGTTTACGCCATCATCGCCGGCATGGCGGTGGCGCTGAATATGGGCGAGAACACCAAGAGCATGCTGATCACCCGCGCGCTGGCCGAGATGACCCGCTTTGCGGTCAGTCAGGGTGCCAACCCGATGACCTTCCTGGGTCTGGCCGGTGTCGGCGATCTGATCGTCACCTGTTCGTCGCCGAAGAGCCGTAATTATCAGGTCGGTTTTGCCCTGGGGCAGGGCCTGAGCCTGGACGAAGCGGTGACCCGACTGGGCGAGGTCGCGGAGGGCGTCAACACCCTCAAGGTGCTCAAGGCCAAGGCGCAGGAACTGCAGGTTTACATGCCGCTGGTGGCCGGGCTTCACGCCATTCTTTTCGAGGGCCGCACGCTGGAGCAGGTCATCGAACTGCTGATGCGCGCCGAGCCGAAGACCGATGTCGACTTCATTTCAACCAGTGGTTTCAACTGATCCCTTCACGGAGAAGCTCTTGAACGAATCAAAACTCAAGCAACACGAATCAATCCTGCTGCGCATCCTGTGGATGGTGCTGTTTGTGCTGGTCTGGCAAGTGGCGGAGGTGGTGCTGGGGGTGGCTGTCCTGGTGCAGCTGGTTTACCGCCTGTTCAATGGCGCGCCGAGCCTCAGCGTCATGTCGTTCGGCGACAGCCTGAGCCAGTATCTGGCGCAGATCGGTCGCTTTGGCACCTTCCACACCGATCAGAAGCCATGGCCGTTTGCTGACTGGCCTGCGCCGCGTGCGCCCGAGGGCGAGGCGCCGCATGTGGTGGTTGTCAAGCCGCAACCGGCGCCTGCCGCGGCTGAGCCGACGCCCGTCACGCCTCAACCGGTGCCAGTGACTCCGCACCCGGTTCCCGCCACGCCGCCGGTGGTTTCCGAAACCCCGCCGGTGGTGGTCGACACGTCGCCCCCTGTTGCCGATGCATCGTCCTCTGCGCCGGTTGGCCCGTCGGTTACTCCGCCGGTTAAGCCCGACGAAGAGCCGAAACCGTGAAGCTCTGGATTCTGCGACACGGCGAGGCGAAACCTCAGGCCCGTACCGATGCCGAGCGGGAGCTGACGGCCAAGGGCCGCGAAGAGGTGTTGCGCAGCGCCGCTCACCTGATGGGTCAGCCGCTGCAGCGGATCATCGCCAGCCCCTATGTGCGTGCTCAGCAGACCGCCGAGCTGGTCCGTCAGGCCCTCGGGTTCACCGATGCCATCGTGACCGTGCCGTGGCTGACGCCGGACTGCAATCCGCACAAGGTGCTCGAGCAACTGGATGCGTACAGCGCGGAGAATGTGTTGCTGGTCAGCCATCAGCCCTTGGTGGGCAGTTTGATCGGGCTGGCGGTGCATGGCTCTTTGCAGCAGGCGCAACCGATGCACACCGCCAGTCTTGCTCAGCTTGAGGCGGATTTGCCCCTTGCCGGTGCGATGGAACTGGTGGATGTTCGGCACGCTGAGTGATGGGGCGGTGAGCGGTTTGCTCAGCTCCCCCTGCTGCCTGTGATATGTATTGATAACTCGCTAATAACAAGGAAGAACCATGAGTGTATGGCGTAGCCCTCCGGATCTTGACGCGCTTAATGCGAAGCAGAAGAACACCATCGGTGAGGTGCTGGATATTCGGTTTGAAGCGGTCGACGATCGGTCTCTGACGGCGAGCATGGCGGTGGATGAGCGCACTCATCAGCCTTACGGTTTGTTGCACGGCGGCGCGTCGGTGGTGCTGGCGGAGACGGTGGGGTCTACGGCCAGTTATCTGGTGATTGATACCGATCGGTTTTTTTGTGTGGGTATTGAGGTCAACGCGAACCATTTGCGCGGGGTGCGCAGTGGGCGGGTAACGGCAGTGGCGCACCCGGTGCATATCGGGCGCACGACCCATGTCTGGGATATTCGTCTGACGACGGAGGACGGCAAGGCCTGTTGTATTTCCCGGTTGACGGTGGCGGTGGTGCCCCATGGTGAGCAGCCTCCGTCTCGCTGATGGTTGGGCGCTTGACGCCAAGATCAAGGGCGTCGGCCTAACGGCCTCGGGTTTCGCCTTCGGCGAGTTACTTGGAAAAGCACCCCAAGTAACCAAAGGTGCCTGCTCCTGGTTGGGCCCTTCGTTCCTCAGGGTTCCTTCACTCCGGTCTCGCTCCGTGGGCCCGCCGCCATCCGCCATCCATGGCGGGGGGCGGCTCTCGCGGCATCCATGCCGCTCGGCCCACTGCGCGAGACCTGCGTTCAGCCTGCACCCAAGTCGCGATTGGCGGTGTTTGAGCCATTTGCGTACGAAGATCAAAAGCGCATTTACGCAGATCAAAAGCTTCCCGGCTGAAGCCGGTCCTACGGTCGGAGTTGTCGCTACTCCCACTGACTGCACGCGCTGCTGTGAGTGGGACCGGCTTTAGCCGGGAAGAGGCCGGGTTGGGCACCATCAATTAAACGGTCCAACGCTCGATCGTTCCCACGCTCCGCGCGGTAATGCCGCCTCAGACGCTCCGCGTCTCTGCCGTGGCGCTCACACCCAGATAAACCTTCCCATGACCGGAGTGGCCTCATCGATGGCAGTTCCGGTCATTGCCGCGCTTGGCGGGCGGTGCGCACAATCGCGGCTTGTTCTGGTTGCTCTGGGTGTGCCGGCATGTCTCAACTTTTGTTTTTCGCTCACGCCAATGGCTTTCCGTCGGGTACGTACGGCAAGTTGTTCGCGGCGCTTGGGCCTGAGTTCGAGATTCGTCATCTGGAGCAGCATGCCCATGACCCGCAATTTCCGGTGACGGACAACTGGCCGGAGCTGGTGGATGAGTTGATTCATCATCTGCGCGAGCAGGCGCAACCGGTGTGGGGCGTAGGCCATTCGCTGGGTGGTGTACTGCATTACCACGCGGCGCTGCGTCATCCTGAGTTGTACCGCGGCGTTGTGATGCTGGATTCACCGGTGCTGACGCGGTTCGATCAGTGGATGATTCGGGCGGCCAAGCGCTTCGGGTTTATCGATCGCATCACGCCTGCGGGCCGGACGTTGGGGCGTCGTGAGGTGTTCAGCAGCGTCGAGGCGGCGCGGGATTATTTTGCCGGCAAGTCGCTGTTTCGGCGTTTCGATCCCGAGTGTTTCGAGGCGTATCTGCTTCACGGGCTGCAAGCCGATGGCGACGGGTTGCGCTTGCGTTTCGACCCTGCCACCGAAATCAGCATCTACCGCAGCGTGCCCCACACCAGCCCCGGTCTGGCCCGTCAGTTGCGCGTACCGTTGGCGATGGTGCGCGGCGAGAGCAGCGATGTGGTGCGGCGCCACCATGCGCTGTCGGTCAAAAGCATGCGCGAGGGCGAGTATCTTTCCGTGCCCGGTGGGCATATGTTCCCGCTCGAACATCCCGAGGACACCGCCCACATGCTCAGAACGCTGTTTTCCCGCTGGACGGCCAGAGCTGAAGGCGCGACCACTGACGCCGCCCTGCAACGAGCCCGCGCATGACCTGCTCGGTGGAAGAGATCCGTCTGAGCTTGCCCCATATCGAGCTGGCCGCTCATCTGTTCGGTCCCCAGGACGGCATTCCGGTAATCGCTCTGCATGGCTGGCTGGACAACGCCAACAGCTTCGCGCGGCTGGCGCCCAAGCTTGAAGGGCTGCGGATCCTGGCACTGGACATGGCCGGGCATGGCCACTCCGACCACCGCCCGCCGGGTTCGGCGTATGGTTTGCCGGACTACGCCCACGACGTGTTGCACGTGGCGGGGCAGATGGGCTGGGAGCGGTTTTCTCTGCTGGGGCATTCCTTGGGGGCAATTATTTCCGTGCTCGTTGCGGCGGCGGTCCCCGAACGAGTTAATCGTCTGGCCTTGATCGACGGGTTGGTTCCGCCGGTGGGCGAGCCCGAGTCTGTGGTCGAGCGCATGGGCGCGGCGCTGCAGGCGCAATTGACCCAGCAGAGCAAGCGCAAGCCCGTCTACCCGGACATGGACCGGGCGGTGGAGGCGCGCATGAAAGGCATGGTCGCGGTCAGTCGTGAGGCCGCCGAGCTGTTGGCCCTGCGTGGCTTGATGCCGGTGCCGGGTGGTTACACCTGGCGCAGCGACAGCCGACTGACCTTGCCCTCGTCGATTCGTCTGACGCGAGCGCAGGCGCTGGCTTTCGTCACGGCGGTGCGCTGTCCGGCACAGTTGATCGTGGCCGAGGAGGGCATGCTCGCGCAGAACCGGGAGCTGCTCGCCAGCGTTCCTTTTACGGTGACGTCCTTGCCGGGCGGGCACCATCTGCACCTCAACGACGAGGCGGGGGCGCGCTCTGTTGCAGACTGTTTCAATCGCTTCTTCGCCGTGCCTTGACTTGCGACCTGCAACTGCCGAGGCTGGGGCAGTTGAAACAGGAGACTGCACGATGGACCACTGCCCACGCCGCACCGTTTTATTTTCATGCTTGCCGCGCGTTGTCGCGGCTTTGTTTTTCCTGCCGATTACGTCCCCGGGTGCTTTGCCTGCTGCATTCGCCGCCGCCTCGCCGATTGCCCTGCCATGAGCGCCTCCATGACGTTCACCCGCACGCTCGCGCTGACGCTGCTGCTGACCGGCTTCAGCGCCGCCATCCAGGCGGCCGACGTTCCCGGCAGTCAGGACTTGCCCATCGTGCCGCGGCTGACAGACGCGGAAATCGTCGATTATCGGCCCGCCATTGAGCTGGAACGCATTTACCCGCTGGGCTCGATTCGCAAGATCAGCGGCCAGTTGCGCTTCGACGGGCAAGTGTCCGGGCGCGGCAACGTCACCGCCATCACCTACCAATTGCCGGTCGAGCACAGCGCCGACGAAGCGTTCACCGCCGCCCGCGAAGCACTGCAGCAGCAGGGCGCGCAGCTGCTATTCTGGTGCCAGGCGCGGGATTGCGGCGAAAGCAGCCTGTGGGCCAACGAGGTGTTCGGCAATGCCAAGCTGTATGGCGCTGACAACGGTCAGTCCTACTTGCTGCTGCGCCTGGCCGCGCCGGCGGATAACACGCTCTTGGCGTTGTACGGCATCACCCGGGGCAACCGCCGGGCGTTCCTCCATGTCGAGCAGTTTCAGTCGAGCACGCCGCTGGGGGACTTGCTGCCGACTTCCGCGACCCTGTTGCGCGAGCTGAAAAGCACCGGCGAGCTGGAACTGCCGATGCTGACCGCTGAGCCGCAGGAGCCGTGGATCACCTTGCTGTCCCGTGGCCTGAATCTGGACAGCACCTTGCGGGTTACGCTTTCCGGGGATCAGCGCGAAGCGTGGCGTCAGGCGCTGGTGGCCAAAGGCGTACGCGCTGCACGAATGGAAGCGGGCGACCGGAAAAATCCCGGCCTGACCCTCGAACTCATCCGCTGACCGCCGCAGAGCCAGGTTTGGTCTGACTTCACCGTGTGTTTACAATGCCGCCCCCCAATCGTACCCGTGAGTCAGATGACAGAGCCAAGCGTGCTTCGCCTTTCCATTATTGTGACGTTTGCTCTGGCTATTTTTGGGGTGGTATTCGGTCTGCTGACCGGGTCTGCGTCGATTATTTTTGACGGCGTATACACCCTTATCGACGCAATCATGACGAGCTTTGCACTGGTCGTTGCCAAACTGATTGCCTTCTCTCACAACGATGTCGGTCGCGCCCGCCTGACCAAGAATTTCACGATGGGGTTCTGGCACCTTGAGCCCATTGTGCTTGGTTTGTCCGGGACTCTATTGGTTGGCACCGCTGGCTATGGCCTGATCATGGCCGTCGGAAGCCTGATGGCGGGCGGGCGACACCTGGACTTCGATCTCGCGCTCATTTTTGCTTTTGTGGCCCTTGTGAGCGCGGTTGGAATGATCATCTATGGCCAACGAGCAAACAAACGCCTCAATTCAAGCTTCATCGCCCTGGACGTTAAAGCCTGGACAATCTCCGCTGCAATGACCGGCGCTCTGTTAGTCGCGTTCCTGACCGGCTGGATTATCAGGGGCACAGAGCTGGAATGGTTATCGCCTTACATAGATCCCGCGGTGTTGGCGCTTGTTTGTCTCATCGTTTTACCCTTGCCTCTGCCAACGATTCGTGACGCTCTCGCAGATGTTCTGCTGGTGACCCCGCCAGAAATGAAGAAAAGAGTTGATGACGTTGCCAGCGATGCAGTCCAGCGACATGGCTTCCTTTCCTACCGTGCCTATGTGGCCCGAGTGGGGCGCGGGAGGCAGATCGAGATTTACTTCATCGTTCCACCGGGCTTGCCGCCACGCTCCCTGGAGGCATGGGATCTGATCCGGGATGAAATTGGCGAAGAGGTCGGAGGTACCGGCCCTGATCGTTGGCTGACAATCGCCTTTACCGTTAATAAAGAATGGGCTGAGTGATAGAAGGTCAAATCGCCCGCAAACACCGGCGGACAGGTCTTCAGCACGCATAGACTTGTCTCGGTTCCGTCCTTAAGGCTGGCGTGGGTGTGAGCGCGCGGCGGGCTGCGTGGTTAGACGGTATGCTGCTCGGATTAAACCCCCTCTTTTGCGGAATGACCGATGTTCAATAACGATCGCCTGTTGGTGCAGATTCTCCTGCTCGCGCTGCTCGGCGCCTGCCTGTGGGTGATGGTGCCGTTCTGGTCGGCGCTGTTCTGGGGTGCGGTGCTGGCGTTTGCCAGTTGGCCGCTGATGCGTCTGTTGACCCGCGCGCTCAAGGGGCGTGAGTCCCTCGCGGCGGCGATTCTGACCCTGGGCTGGATGGTGCTGGTGCTCGCGCCGCTGGTCTGGCTGGGCTTCAATCTGGCGGACCACGTGCGCGACGCAACGGCGTTCGTCAAGGACGTGCAAGTGGACGGCCTGCCGGATCCACCCACCTGGCTGGCGGGCGTTCCGCTGGTGGGCGAGCGGTTGGTGGGTTACTGGAACACCATCGACCAACAAGGCGCGGCGCTGCTGGTCAGCGTCCGGCCTTATCTGGGTCAGGTCGGCAACTGGCTGCTGGCGCGCAGTGCGCAGATCGGCGGCGGCATTCTTGAGCTGACCCTGAGCATCGTCTTCGTGTTCTTTTTCTACCGCGACGGGCCGCGGGTGGCGGCGTTCGTGCTGAGTCTGCTGGAACGGCTGATCGGCGATCGCGCTCAGTATTACCTCGATCTGGTGGCCGGCACGGTGCAACGGGTGGTCAACGGTGTGATCGGCACGGCTGCGGCGCAAGCGGTGCTGGCCCTGATCGGTTTTCTGATTGCCGGCGTGCCGGGCGCGCTGGTGCTGGGCATTGGCACCTTCCTGCTGAGCCTGGTGCCCATGGGCCCGCCGCTGATCTGGATACCCGCCACGGCGTGGCTGGCCTGGAGAGGCGATTACGGCATGGCGATTTTTCTCGGCTTGTGGGGCACCTTCATCGTCAGTGGCGTCGATAACGTGCTCAAGCCGTACCTGATCAGTCGGGGCGGCAACCTGCCGTTGGTGATTGTCTTGCTCGGGGTGTTTGGCGGGTTGCTGGCGTTCGGCTTCATCGGCCTGTTCATCGGCCCGACCTTGCTGGCGGTGGCCTACAGCTTGCTGCTGGACTGGGTCGGCGACAGCCGCGCGCGGCAGCCGGTCAAGTAATTCACACCCGTAAAAAGCACGGGCATAAAAAAACCTCCGCCGAGCTCAGTTCGGCGGCGGTTTTTTTTCGTCAGGCCGAGGTGCTGACGTATTTGCCGGACGTGGCGTTGCTGTTGAGGTTGTAGCGGTCACTGAGGGCCGCGACCATGCGGTTCAAGGCTTCGGTGGCCTGGGTGGTGGTTTGCGAAGTGGCTGTTTGGCTAGCGGCGGTCTGGTTGCTGGAGGACGAGGTGCTGGCGGAATTTGTCGTGCCCTGCAACACGCTGGTCAGTTCGGCCGCGGTGATGCTGCCGTCACTGTCGCTGTCCAGGCTGCTGAACAGGTCACTGGCGTCTTCGGCAGGGGGCGGAGGCGGCGGTTGTTGGGCCTGCAGGCTGGCGGTCAGTTCGTCGAGGCTGACGGTGCCGTCCTTGTTGGTGTCGAGGGCATCGAACACCTTACTGCTGTCGGCGCTGCTGTCTGAACTGCTCAACGCCGTGGTCAGTTCAGCGCTGCTGACCGTCCCGTCGCCGTCGCTGTCCAGCGCACTGAGCAGGTTTTGCGCTTCGTCTTCGGAGGACGCGGCGTCCATCTGCATCGGCGGTGGCGGCGGAGGCGTCAAGGCAGCCAGTTCGTCGGCGTCGAGGCTGTCGTCGTCATTGCTGTCGAGATCGCCGAACGCCTTGCTCAAGCTGACGGTAATGCCGTCTTTGGAATCCGAGGACAGCGACGAGCTCAGCTCGTCCTTGTCGATGCTGCCGTCGCCGTTCGCGTCGAGTTTCTTCAATAATTCGTCGGCGAACTTCTTGCTGTTGGCTGTGCTGGTGGTGCTGCTCGTGCTGGCACTGGTGTAGCTGGAATAACTGCTGCTGCCGCTGACGCCTGTGATCATCGGACTGACTCCCCATCAGATGGATAATGCCGGGCGGTGCTCCGGCTTATGCAGCGTCAGGGCAAGGCGTGTCGTGGGTGTGTTGGGTTTGTACCGCCGCGCTTACGTGAGGCTTGCGTAGCGGCGCCGGGTCAGATTCGCGGCAGATCCAGCACGGCGGTCAGGCCGCCGCCGGGGGTTTTTTCGAGGCGCAGGTCGCCGCCCATTCGGCGCGCGGCTTCCCGGGCGATGGTCATGCCGATGCCGACGCCGCCCGAGTTGCGATTGCGCGAGCTCTCGACGCGATAGAAGGGCTCGAACACCACTTCACGCAGGTCTTCAGGAATGCCGGGGCCGTGATCGATGACGCTGACCCGCAGGCGATCGCTGGCGTCTTCGATCTCGACCCGCGCGTGCCCGGCGTAACGCAGGGCGTTGTCGATCAGGTTGTTCAGGCAAGAGCGCAGGGCCATGGGCTGGGACTTCAGTGGCCGGCAGGTGCCGCTCGCCTGAATGTCGTCACCGTTGTCCTGGGCGTTTTCGGCGAGGGATTCAATCAGCGCCTGCACGTCGAAATACTGCAGCGCTTCGCTGGTGCGCTGTTCGTTGAGGTAGGTCAGGGTCGCGTCGAGCATGCCGATCATGTCGTTGAGGTCCTGGCTCATCTGCCCGTGCAGCCGCGGCTCGTCGATCTGCTCGACCCGCAGTTTCAGACGCGCCAGCGGCGTGCGCAGGTCATGGGAGACGGCGGCGAGCATGCGCCCGCGCTGTTGCACCTGTTCGCGAATGCGCTCCTGCATCAGGTTGAACGCCTGCGCCGCCTGACGTGCCTCGCGAGGGCCATTGGCGGCCAGGGGCGGGCTGTCGAGGTTTTCGCTGAGGCGCTCGGCCGCTTCGCTCAGTCGGCGGATCGGCCGGCTCAGGGCCTTGGCGCCGAACCAGGCGGCGAGCACCAGGCTGATCAGCTGGAACAGCAAGGGCACCAGCGGAATGCCGAGCATCGGCGGGCGGCATCCTTGCGGTGGAGGAGGGCGCTGAAGGTCGTCGTCCGTTGCAGCGTCGCGTTCGGGTGGCGGTTGCATCTGGCTTTCCATCGGCCGATCGCAACCGGGCGGGGGCGGCATTCTCGGGCCGTAGTGGTGAAACCAGACGAATGCGAGCAGGTGCGCCAGGACGATCGCCAGCATTGCCCCGCCAAACAGCCGGGCAAACAGGGTATCGGCCGAGCGGATCAACCAATCTCCCGGGCGTCGAACATGTAGCCTTCGCCGCGCACGGTTTTGATCAGTTGCGGTGATTTCGGGTCATCGCCGAGCTTCTGCCGCAGGCGCGAGACGAGGAGGTCGATGCTGCGATCGAACGCTTCAATGGAGCGGCCCCGGGCGGCGTCGAGCAGTTGTTCGCGGTTGAGCACGCGACGCGGCCGTTCGAGGAAGACCCGCAGCAGGCGGAATTCGGCGTTGGACAAGGGCACGACGAGGCCGTCCGGCGCGGTGAGTTGGCGCAGGACGCTGTTCAGGCGCCAGTTGTCGAAGCGCAGGGTGGTGCGTTCTTCGGTGCGGTCATCGCGCACGCGGCGCAGGATGGTCTGGATCCGCGCGACGAGTTCGCGGGGCTCGAAGGGTTTGGCCATGTAGTCGTCGGCGCCCAGTTCCAGGCCGATGATGCGGTCGGTGGGTTCGCAGCGGGCGGTGAGCATGAGGATGGGGATGTCGGAGGTGCTACGCAGCCAGCGGCAGAGGGAGAGGCCGTCTTCGCCGGGGAGCATGAGGTCAAGGACGACGACGTCGTAGGTGTCTTCGGTGAGGGCCAGGCGCATGGCGTTGCCGTCGGTGACGCCGGTGCTGTGGATGTTGAAGCGGGCGAGGTAGTCGCAGAGCAGTTCGCGGATGGGGATGTCGTCGTCGACGATGAGGGCGCGGGTGTTCCAGCGGCGCTCTTCGCTCGGCGCGGTGGCGGTGGTGCTGTCGGGTGTTGTCTGCATGGTGCTGCCGCCGTGTGGTGCTGCCGAGTGGGCCGCGGGTAGGAGTCGACGCTGCCATGCTACTTCGCTGGCGAGCGGGGCGGAAGGGTGAGGGGGGCAGGTGTCGGTGGATTGTCTTGAATGTATCAAGGTCGGTACACGGCTGACCTGCCGTGCTTCGTATCAAGATCAAGATCAAGATCAAGATCAAGGGCGTCTGCCTGGGGGCAGACTGTTTCGCCTTCGGCGAGTTACTTGGAAAAGCACCCCAAGTAACCAAGGGTGCTTGCTCCTGGCTAGGTCCCTCCTTCGTCGGGATACCCTCACTCCGACGACGCTCCGTGGGCCCGCGCCGAACGGACATCCATGTCCTGACGGCGCTCTCGCCGCATCCATGCGGCTCGGCCCACTCCGCGTCGTCTGCGTTCGGCCTGCACCCAAGTCGCGATTGGTGTCGTCTGGACGTCTTGCGTATGAAGATCAAGATCAAGATCAAAAGCAGATCAACAGCTTCCCGGCTGAAGCCGGTCCTACAAAAGCACCGCGTACGCCCTGTAGGACTGGCTTTAGCCGGGAAGAGGCCAGCCCAGGCGGCGACAGTTTTGCTGATTGGACACCCCATCTGTGGGAGCGAGCTTGCTCGCGAATGCTTTATCCCAAACACCAGATATCCGGTGGATGTACCGACCCCTTCGTGAGCAAGCTCACTCCCACAAGTCCCTGGCGCTTGACCCACTCCGCGTCGTCTGCGTTCGGCCTGCACCCAAGTCGCGATTGGTGTCGTCTGGACGTCTTGCGTATGAAGATCAAGATCAAAAGCAGATCAACAGCTTCCCGGCTGAAGCCGGTCCTACAAAAGCACCGCGTACGCCCTGTAGGACTGGCTTTAGCCGGGAAGAGGCCAGCCCAGGCGGCGACAGTTTTGCTGATTGGACACCCCATCTGTGGGAGCGAGCTTGCTCGCGAATGCTTTATCCCAAACACCAGATATCCGGTGGATGTACCGACCCCTTCGTGAGCAAGCTCACTCCCACAAGTCCCTGGCGCTTGACCCACTCCGCGTCGTCTGCGTTCGGCCTGCACCCAAGTCGCGATTGGTGTCGTCTGGACGTCTTGCGTATGAAGATCAAGATCAAAAGCAGATCAACAGCTTCCCGGCTGAAGCCGGTCCTACAAAAGCACCGCGTACGCCCTGTAGGACTGGCTTTAGCCGGGAAGAGGCCAGCCCAGGCGGCGACAGTTTTGCTGATTGGACGCCCATCTGTGGGAGCGAGCTTGCTCGCGAATGCTTTATCTCAAACACCAGATATCCGGTGGATGTACCGACCCCTTCGTGAGCAAGCTCACTCCTACAAGTCCTCAGAGTTTGATCTCCCTTGATCTGCCCATGATCGTGATCTGCTGTTGATCTTGATCTTCATGCACAGAAAGCTCAGACGCCGCTAATCGCGACTTGGGTGCAGGCCGAACGTAGACGACGCGGAGTGGGCCGAGCCGCATGGATGCGGCGAGAGCGCCGTCAGGACATGGATGTCCGTTCGGCGCGGGCCCACGGAGCGTCGTCGGAGTGAGGGAATCCCGACGGAGGAGGGACCTAACCAGGAGCAGGGCCTTTTTGGTTACTTTTTCGGCTCTTGGAAAAAGTGACCCGCCGTAAGGGCGGAACCATAACTACAGCCCACACAAATATTGGATATGCCCGCGATCTAAAGCCCGCAAAGCCGCTAAATCAACCACTCTTTACGCTTTCTTTATGCCCCCCGACCCCCGTCGCTCTCGTTCCTTTACACCCCCGCTGCAGACAATTGCCCCACACGGCAGTCGCCGTATGACGGAGAGTTTTTCATGAGCGTTCTGGATGGGGTGTCACTGCTGCTCGCGGCAGGGTTATTCGTTTACTTGCTGGTTGCGCTCCTGCGCGCCGGCCGGGTCGAGGAGTAACGGCCATGCACGGTTACGAATACCTGCTGATACTGGCGTTTTTCGCCTTGGTGCTGTTGCCCGCGCCGCTGCTGGGACGGTTCTACTACAACGTCATGGAAGGTAAGCGGACCTTTCTGACCCCGGTAATGGGCCCGGTCGAACGCATCTGCTATCGCCTGTCCGGCGTCGACCCTGCGGTCGAACAAAACTGGAAAACCTACACAATCGCCCTGCTGGCCTTCAACCTGGCCGGGTTCGTCGTGCTGTTCGCCATCCTGCTCATGCAAGGCTCGCTGCCGCTTAACCCTCAAGGTCTGCCGGGCATGGAGTGGTCGCTGGCGTTTAACACCGCGATGAGCTTCGTCACCAACACCAACTGGCAGAGCTACAGCGGCGAAGCGTCCCTGAGCTACCTCAGCCAGATGGCCGGTCTGACCGTGCAGAACTTCGTCAGCGCCGCCACCGGCATCGCCGTGCTGGTCGCGTTTTGCCGCGGCATCAGCCGTCGCTCGACGCAGCACCTGGGCAACTTCTGGGCCGACATGACCCGCGCGACCCTCTATGGCCTGTTGCCGATGTGCATCATCCTGGCGCTGTTTCTGGTGTGGCAGGGCGTGCCGCAAACCTTCGCCCATTACGTGGACGCCGTGACCCTGCAAGGCACCGACCAGACCATTCCTCTGGGCCCGGCTGCCAGCCAGATTGCGATCAAGCAACTGGGCACCAACGGCGGCGGCTTCTTCGGCGTCAACTCGGCGCATCCGTTCGAGAACCCGACCATCTGGAGCAACCTGTTCGAGCTGGTGTCGATCATCCTGATCCCGGCCGCGCTGGTGTTCACCTTCGGCCACTACGTGAAAGACATGCGCCAGAGCCGCGCGATCATCGCCTGCATGCTGGCGCTGTTCCTGATCGGTGGCGCGACGGCGATGTGGGCTGAGTACCAGCCTAACCCTGCGCTGAACATCGCGTCGGTCGAGCAGACCGCGCCGATGGAAGGCAAGGAAACCCGCTTTGGCACAACGGCCACCGTGCTGTGGGCCGCAACCACCACGGCGGCGTCCAACGGTTCGGTCAACGGCATGCACGACAGCCTCAACCCGCTTACCGGGATGATCGCCCTGGCCAACATGATGGTCGGCGAAGTGATCTTCGGCGGCGTCGGCGCGGGCCTCTACGGCATGTTGCTCAACGTATTGATCGCGGTGTTCCTCGCCGGCCTGATGATTGGCCGCACCCCGGAATACCTCGGCAAGAAACTGCAGGCCCGTGAGGTCAAGTTGCTGGTGGCGACCTTGATCGTGATGCCGGTCGGCGTGCTGGTGTTCGGTGCGCTGGCAGCCTCGTTGCCCGGCCCGGCAGGTGCGATCAGCAACCCCGGCGCCCACGGTTTCAGTCAGTTGCTATATGCCTACACTTCGGCGACCGCCAACAACGGTTCGGCCTTCGGCGGCTTCAGCGCCAACACCACCTTCCACAACCTGATGTTGGGCCTGTCGATGTTCATTGGCCGCTTCGGCTACATCCTGCCGGTGCTGGCCCTGGCTGGCAGTCTGGCCGCGAAGAAGACCTCGCCGCTGGGCCAGAACAGCTTCCCGACCCACGGCCCGCTGTTCGTCACCTTGCTGACCGTGACCATCCTGCTCGTGGGTGGCCTGACGTTCCTGCCGACCCTGGCACTGGGACCGATCGCCGAACACTTGAGCCTGGGCTTCTGAGGACCACACCATGAACATGCAAGCCCCCGTAACAAAAAGCCCGGACAGTAAAAGCTCGGACTCTAAAGGCCAGGCCAGCAAGACAGCCGGCCATGACGCGCAGCCCGCATCGAACGTGTCGGCCAAGACCGGCTTCGCCGCGCTGTGGCGCCCGGCGCTGGTCCAGGCGTTCATCAAGCTCGACCCGCGCCAGCTGCACCGTGCGCCGGTGATGCTGGTGGTCGAACTGACCGCGATTCTGACCACCGTGCTGTGCCTGATCCCCGATCCGGCGGTGCCGACGTCCGTCGCCGTGCAGATCGCCGTCTGGCTTTGGTTCACCGTGTTGTTCGCCAACTTCGCCGAAGCCTTGGCCGAAGGTCGCGGCAAGGCCCGTGCCGACAGCTTGAAAGCCGGGAGCGAAGGCCTGAAAGCGCGGATCCAGGGCGCCAATGGCAGCTACCAGATGGTCAACGCCGCCACGCTGCGCAAGGGCGATGTGGTCCGCGTCGAAGCCGGCGAGATGATCCCGGGCGACGGCGAGGTGATCGAAGGCATTGCGGCCGTCAACGAAGCGGCGATTACCGGTGAGTCTGCGCCGGTGATCCGCGAGTCCGGCGGCGACCGTTCGGCCGTGACCGGCAACACGCGACTGGTATCCGACTGGCTGCTGGTGCGGATCAGCGCCAACCCCGGCGAATCGACGCTGGACCGCATGATCGCGCTGGTCGAAGGCGCCAAGCGCCAGAAGACCCCCAACGAAGTCGCTCTCGACATTCTGCTGATCGGCCTGACCCTGATCTTCCTGCTGGTGGTCGTGACCCTGCAGCCGTTCGCGCATTTTGCCGGCGGTAACCTGCCGCTGGTGTTCCTCGTGGCGCTGCTGGTCACCCTGATTCCGACCACCATCGGCGGCCTGCTCTCGGCCATCGGCATTGCCGGCATGGATCGCCTGGTGCGCCTCAACGTGATCGCCAAGTCCGGCCGTGCGGTAGAGGCGGCGGGTGACGTGCATGTGTTGCTGCTGGACAAGACCGGCACCATCACCTTCGGCAACCGTCGTTGCGCGGCGGTGTATGCCGCGCCGGGCGTGTCGGCCAAAGAGCTGAGCGAAGGCACGCTGCTGGCCTCGCTGGCGGATGACACCGCCGAAGGCAAGTCCATCGTCGAGTACCTCCGCGGTCTGCACCCGATGACCGAGCCTGCACCGAGCCAGTTGACGGCGGTGCCGTTCACCGCAGAAACCCGCTTGTCCGGCGTTGACTACGAAGGCCGCGTGTACCGCAAGGGTGCGGTGGATTCGCTGCTGAAATTCCTCGGCCGTGACCGCAGTGACCTGCCGCCGGTACTGGCGCGGGAGATCGACAAGATCGCCAAGACCGGTGGTACGCCGTTGCTGGTCTGCGGCGATGGCAAGCTGCTGGGCGCGATTCATCTCAAGGACGTGGTCAAGCCGGGCATTCGCGAGCGCTTCGAGGAACTGCGCAAACTGGGCATTCGCACGGTCATGGTCACGGGCGACAACCCGCTGACGGCGGCAGCGATCGCGGCAGAGGCGGGCGTCGATGACGTGCTGGCCGAAGCCACTCCCGAGAAGAAGCTGGAGCGCATCCGTCAGGAGCAGAACGACGGGCGTCTGGTGGCGATGTGCGGCGACGGTGCCAACGACGCGCCAGCGCTGGCCCAGGCCGACGTCGGCATGGCGATGAACGATGGCACCCAGGCGGCGCGGGAAGCGGCCAACATGGTCGATCTCGACAGCGACCCGACCAAGCTGCTGGACGTGGTGCAGATCGGCAAGGAATTGCTGGTAACCCGCGGCGCCCTGACGACCTTTTCCATCGCCAACGACGTGGCCAAGTATTTCGCCATCCTGCCGGCGCTGTTTGCGGCGATCTATCCGCAACTGGGCGTGCTCAACATCATGCACCTGGCCAGCCCGCAGAGCGCGATTCTGTCGGCCATCGTGTTCAACGCGCTGATCATTGTCGTGCTGATCCCGCTGGCGCTGCGCGGTGTCCGGGTGCAGGCCGCCAGCGCGGCGCATCTGCTGCGCCGCAACCTGTTGGTCTATGGCCTCGGCGGGCTGGTCGTGCCGTTCGTGGGCATCAAGGTGATCGACCTGCTGTTGACCGCCCTGCACCTGGTTTAACCCGTTGATCGCGCCGTGCGGTGACTGATCCCGCGCGGCGCTCACTTCGAATGAGGAATGAATGATGTCCAGCGTATTGCGTCCGGCCGTGAGCCTGATCGTTTTGATGACCCTGATCACCGGCGTGGCTTACCCGCTGGTGGTGACCGGCGTCGCCCAGGTGGCGTTTCCGGATCAGGCCAATGGCAGCCTGGTCTACGACGACCATGAAAAAGTGCGTGGCTCTGAACTGATCGCACAGAATTTCACCGGCGAAGAATGGTTTCACCCGCGTCCGTCTGCCGGGGCCTTTGCCACCGTCGCCAGCGGCGCGAGCAACCTGGCGCCGAGCAATCCGGCGCTGGCGACCCGAGTGACCGATGATGCCGCCAAAGAGAAGGTCGACAGCCAGGGCCCGGTGCCGCTGAACCTGCTGACCACGTCGGCCAGCGGTCTTGATCCGCATCTGTCGCCAGCCGCGGCGCAATACCAGGTGGCCCGCATCGCAGCAGCGCGGAACCTGCCTGCCGAGTCGGTGCAGAAACTGGTGGCGGACAACACCCAGACCTCGCTGATCGGCCCGCCGGTGGTAAACGTGCTGGACTTGAATCTGAGTCTGAATCGGTTACCGTCTGGCAACGTCGTGAACTGACGCCAACGGGCGACGCCACACGTGCACACATCACCCCGCACCAGGACAACTTTTCGTGAATTCAACCACCCGCGCCGACGCTTTGCTGGTCAATCTTCCCCGGGACGATCGCGGGCGGCTGAAGGTGTTTCTCGGTGCGGCACCGGGCGTGGGCAAGACCTACGCCATGCTTCAGGCCGCGCACACGCAGATGCGCCAGGGCGTTTCGCTGCTGGCCGGGGTCGTCGAGACCCACGGCCGCGCCGAAACCGAGGCGCTGCTGGGCGGTTTGCCCCAGCAACCCATGGTCCGTTCCGAATACCGCGGGGTCATGCTCGAAGAGATGGACCTGGACGGTATTCTTGCGGCGAAACCCAAACTGGTGCTGGTCGACGAACTGGCCCATTCCAACGCGCCCGGCAGCCGCCACGCCAAGCGCTGGCAGGACATTCAGGAATTGCTCTCGGCGGGGATCGACGTTTACACCACGGTCAACGTTCAGCACCTGGAAAGCCTCAACGATCAGGTGCGCGGCATCACCGGCGTGCAAGTGCGCGAAACCTTGCCGGACTGGGTGTTGCAGGAAGCCTACGAACTGGTGCTGATCGACCTGCCGCCCCGCGAATTGCTGGAGCGGTTGCGCGACGGCAAGGTCTACGTGCCGGAGCAGGCCCGCGCGGCCATCGATGCGTTTTTCACCCAGACCAACCTCACCGCGTTGCGGGAAATGGCCATGCAGACCGCCGCCGCCCAAGTCGACAACGACCTGGCGCTGGGCTATCGGCAGTTGGGTCAGGCGGCGCCCGCAGTGCGCGGCCGTCTGTTGGTGGGGATCGACGGCGACGCCCAGGCCGAGCGCTTGGTGCGCCACGCCAGCCGGGTCGCGCAACGTCGGCACCTGCCGTGGAGTCTGGTGCATGTCGACAACGGGCGCTTTTTCGATGAGCTGGCCCGCAGCCGTTTGCAGAATGCCCAGCAACTGGCCGAACGCCTCGGCGGGGAAGTGGTGGTGCTGCGCGCGCCGGAAGTGGCGAAGACGCTGATTCAGCACGCCACCGAACGCCGCGCCAGCCTGGTACTGGTGGGGCAGTCGCGGCCTTCGCTGCGGCGTCGGGTGTTGGGCGGCGGTCTGGCGTCGCGTCTGCTGCGCAATGCCCACGGTCTGGAAATCAACGTGCTCGACAGCGAGTCGCGCCCTGATCAGCCGCAATCCACTTCGCCGCGCAATCTGGTCTGGTTTGATTACGCCCTGGCGCTGGTTGCCACAATCGGCGCCAGTGCCTTGGCCTGGGCGGTGTCCAGCTGGTTGGCGCTGCCGAATATCTCCCTGGTCTTTCTCGCCGCCGTGTTGCTGGTGGCCGTGCGCAGCAGCGTCGGCCCGGCGATGGTCTGTTCGGTGCTGTCATTTCTGGCCTATGACTTTTTGTTCATCCCGCCGAACTTTTCCCTGAGCATCCAGCGCGAAGAAGACGTGCTGACGCTGCTGTTTTTCCTGCTGATGGCCGCGCTGACCGGCAATCTCGCCGCTCGCCAGCGCCGCCAGTTGCAAGCGCTGCGGGACACCCAGGAGGAGACCAGCGAACTGCTCGACCTGTCCCGCCGCCTGACCGCCGCCACCGATCGCCAGGCCGTGCTCAGTGCGGCCGATCATCACCTGGCCGGCTGGAGCGAGTTGCAGCTGTGCGTGCTGGACAACGACCGCGAGCAGGGTTGGAAAGTCGAGGTGGGCGGGCCGCTGGAGTTTTCTGAATTTGAACGCGCAGCGGCGGACTGGGCCTGGCAGCACGGGCAACCGGCGGGCAAGGGCACTGGCACGCTGCCGTCGGGGAGTTGGTGGTGGTTGCCGCTGTGGGTAGACGACGCGCCGATGGCGTTACTGGGGATTCGTGCGAAGCAGGGCCAGACTTTCAGCCCTCAGCGGCGACGTCTGCTGACCGCGCTGAGTCAGCCATTGGGTCAGGCCCTGGCCCGGGCGCGACTGGCCGAGGATCTCGAGGCCGCGCGTTTGCACGGCGAGACCGAACAGCTGCGCAGCGCGTTGCTGGCGTCGGTCTCCCACGACCTGCGCACGCCGCTGACCGCCATGCGCGGCAGCATTGACAGCCTGTTGGCCCTGGGCGAGGCGATTCCGCTGGAAGACCGTCGCGAATTGCTCGAAGGCACCCGCGACGAGGCCGAGCGTCTGGATCGCTACATTCAGAATCTGCTGGACATGACGCGCCTCGGTCATGGCGCGCTGAAGCTGGCGCGGGACTGGGTCTCACCGGTTGACATCGTCGGCAGCGCGCTCAATCGCCTGCGTGCGGTGCTCGCGCCGCTGCAAGTCATGACCGAATTGCCGGCGGAATTGCCGCTGCTGTACGTGCACGCCGCGCTGATCGAGCAGGCGCTGATCAACGTGATCGAAAACGCCGCGCGCTTCTCGCCGGTCAATGGCCGTCTGCAGATGGCGGTGAGCGTGCAGAACGAGGAGATTATTTTCGCCGTCAGTGATGAAGGGCCGGGGATACCCGAGAACGAACGGGCGAAGATTTTTGATATGTTCTACACCGCCGCGCGGGGAGACCGAGGCGGGCAGGGCACGGGGCTGGGTCTGGCGATCTGTCAGGGCATGGTCGGCGCCCATGGCGGGCGGATCAGCGTGGACGACGGCATCGACGGTCGCGGCACCTGCATCAGCCTGCACTTGCCGCTGCAGGCGCAGCCCGAAGCGGAAATGGACCAGGCGGTCTGAACCCGCTTTGCGCTACGCTGACGTTCTTTCGGTACCGACCCTTTTCTTCATGACAGGACACCCATGAGCCAGACGGCGACCATCCTGGTGATCGATGACGAGCCGCAGATCCGCAAGTTCCTGCGCATCAGCCTCGCGTCACAAGGCTACAAAGTGCTGGAAGCCGGCACCGGCACTGACGGCCTGACCCAGGCCGCACTGAATAAACCCGACCTGCTGGTGCTCGACCTGGGCCTGCCGGACATGGACGGGCAGGACGTGCTCAGCCAGTTTCGCGAGTGGTCGACGGTGCCGGTGCTGGTGCTGTCGGTGCGTGCCAGTGAGGGCGAGAAAGTGCGCGCGCTGGACGCCGGCGCCAACGATTACGTGACCAAACCGTTCGGCATCCAGGAGTTTCTGGCGCGGATTCGTTCGCTGTTGCGCCAGGCGCCGGAGAGCGGTCAGGTGGAATCGGCGGTGGTCATCGGCCCGCTGAACATTGATCTGGCCTACCGCCGGGTGTCCCTGGGCGATGCCGAAGTCGCCCTGACCCGCAAGGAGTACGCGGTGTTGGCGCAACTGGCGCGGCATCCCGGACGGGTCATTACCCAACAGCAACTGCTCAAGGACATCTGGGGCCCGACCCACGTCGAAGACACCCATTACCTGCGCATCGTGGTGGGCCACCTGCGCCAGAAACTCGGCGACGACCCCGCCGCGCCGCAGTACATCGTGACCGAAGCGGGGGTTGGGTATCGGTTGGTGAATGCGTGAAGGCATTCGCTTGCTTTGGGCCGCATCTGCCCAAGCGCGGTGCGTCAGCCCATGTCTTCATATCAGATCCACCGCAATTCGCGAGCAAGGTGGAGCGCCACCCCGGTCGCTCCCACAGGATCTCGGCAGCGCTGACAATCTTATGTGAACGCAGCAAGTGTGGGAGTGAGCTTGCTCACGAATGCGGTAAGTCAGCGCATATCTCCATGTCTGACCCACCCAATTGCTCACGAATGCTCCTGCTCATACCGATCCAGCGTTTCCCTGGCGATCTGCCGCCCGAGCGCGATCAGCTCCGGGGCTTTGTAGAATTCGAAGAACCGGCACACGCGCTTCGGCACGTTGATCAGGATGTCGGGCGGGTAGCCGGCGATTTTGTATTGCGCCAGGGACGTCTGCATGACCTCGAAACTCTGGTTGATCAGGTCCAGCAGCGAGGCAGGGCCGACGTTGTCGATGATGATCGAGCCGCTGGCCGATCTCGGCGCCCCGGCCTGGGTGGGCGCGGCGGAGGGTTGCTGGCCCTGGGGGTCGGCGGATTCGATATCGGCCATCAACCACGGATTGCCCGTCAGCACGGCGGCGCTGGGCTTGAGCCTTTCCTGCGCCAGACGCAAACTATCCTCGCCGGTCAGGTCCAGCTTGCGGCGGAACGGCAGGTGCGAGCCGATGGAGCTCATCAACCCGTCGATACGCTTCTTCACCGCCGGCGGGCGCTCGATCACCGGCAAGGTGTAATGCTTCTGGGTCGTTGAATTGAGGTTGACCGCGACGATCAGATCGCAGTGGCTCGACACCACCGGCACGATCGGCAACGGGTTCAGCAGGCCGCCATCCACCAGCGTACGGTTGCCCTGAACCACCGGGGTAAACAGGCTGGGGATCGCCGCCGAGGCGCGCATCGCCGAATGCAGATTGCCTTCCTGAAACCAGATTTCCTGCTGGTTGGTCAGGTCCGTGGCCACGGCGGTGTAGGGAATCGGCAGGTCCTCGATGTTGATCTCGCCGACGATGTCGCGAATCTTGCCGAACACCTTCTCGCCGCGAATCGCCCCCAGCCGGAAACTCACGTCCACCAGCCGCAACACGTCCAGGTAATCCAGGCTTTCGATCCACGCCTTGTACTCGGGCAGCTTGCCTGCCGCGTAGATCCCGCCGATCACCGCGCCCATGGAACAGCCGGCGATGCAGGCAATGTCGTAGCCGCGATGTTCGAGCTCTTCGATGACGCCGATGTGCGCATAACCCCGTGCGCCCCCGGAGCCCAGCACCAGCGCGATGCGTTTATTCATGTGCGTTTCCCACTGTCAGCGTTCAGGCGGCGCGCAAGGCGGCCGATTCATCACACACCAGCGTAACGCCAACGGCCCGAAACGGGTATTGTGCATCGCCCGGGTGTGGCACTTTTACATCGCCGCACCGTCAAAGCCGCATCAATGATTTCCTTAGTTGAGGTAACACCCATGAAAGCCTGGATCTGCCTGCCCCTGTTGGCATTGGTTCTCACCGGTTGCGCCGGTAAAACGGCCTACCGCGACAGCTGTGCCACCAACCTTGACGCAGCCTGGCACGAGCTCGATCTGGCCAAGGCCGAAGGTTTCGCCGGCACGGTCAGCTACTCCAAGGCCCTGTCGCTGCTGACCGGCGCCAAGACCCAGCAGCAGTTCGAAGCGTTCGAGGGCTGCTCCGAGAAAGCCGAGAAAGCCCGTTTCTATATCCGTGAGTCCCGCGCCGGTCGCTGAAATCGTTCCAAAGTCCGCAGCCATCACGCGGTCTCCCTGTAGGAGTGAGCTTGCTCGCGAAGCATGCGGTCAGTCGCCATCAAGCTGACCGGGATAACGCCGATCGCGAGCCAGCTCACTCCTACCGTCCTGTTTCGCTCCACCCTGATGAATCCCTCCATCCCGCTCTGGCGAAAAGGCCTACGCTGACCTTACAGTGGCTGCACGTCTGGCATCGTCTGCAGTCCTATTAGCCATGAGCAGTCGCCTGGGGAGGCCTTCCGATGGGCAGAAAACTGGATGCGTGTCTCAACGCAATCAATGAAGTGGTGCTGGGCAAGGAACCGCAGGTGCGCCTGGCGCTGACCTGCCTGCTGGGCGGCGGGCATCTGTTGATTGAAGACTTGCCCGGCATGGGCAAAACCACCCTCAGCCACACCCTGGCGCGGGTGCTCGGCTTAAGCTTTCAGCGCATTCAATTCACCTCCGATCTGCTGCCGGGCGACATCCTCGGCACGTCCGTTTTCGATCGTGACACCGGGCAGTTCACCTTCCACCCCGGACCGATCTTCGCCGAGCTGGTGCTGGCCGACGAAATCAACCGCGCTACGCCCAAGAGCCAGAGCGCGCTGCTCGAAGCCATGGAGGAGGGCCAGGTCACCATCGAGGGCGCCACCCGTTTGCTGCCCGATCCGTTTTTCGTCATCGCCACCCAAAACCCCTTCAGCCAGGGCGGCACCTTCGCCTTGCCGGAATCGCAACTGGACCGCTTCCTGATGCGCCTGTCCCTGGGTTATCCCGCGCGCTCGGCGGAAAAAGCCCTGCTGCTGGGGGAATCCCGTCGCGACCTGCTGCCGCGCATCGAGCCGTTGCTGGACCACGCCGAACTGGCCTTGCTTCAGCAGCAGGCGCGGCAGGTGCGGGCCAGCGACGCCCTGGTCGATTACGTGCTGCGGCTGGTCGATGCCACGCGCAGCCAGCCGCAATTCGCCTACGGCCTGTCGCCCCGCGCGAGCCTGGCGATCCTGTCGGCGGCGCGTGCCTGGGCGTTGCTCGCCGGGCGCGATTACGTGATTCCCGAAGACGTGCAGGCGATTCTGCCCGCCGTCATCAGCCACCGCCTGCGCGAGCGCACTGACCCGACCGGGCATGGCGGCGGGGCGCTGGTCCAGTGGCTACTGCGCGAGGTGCCGGTGCTGTGATCGAACGCTTCAAACCGGTCTGGCAGCGCTGGGTGGGACGCCGCATTCCCCCGGCGTCGCGGGTCGAACTGGATCACCGCCGAATCTTCATCCTGCCGACCCGGGTCGGCGGTACCTATGCGCTCATTCTGTTTCTGTTGCTGCTGGTGTCGATCAACTACCAGAACAGCCTCGCCTACGGCCTGACCTTTCTCATGCTGTCGGTGGGCGTGCTGGCCATTCTGCACACCTACCGCAACATCAGCGGGCTGATCCTCAGCGGCGGCCACGCGCGTTCGGTGTTCGTCGGCGAACCGGTGCAACTGCGCCTGCGTCTGGAAAGCACCGGCCATGGCCATCAGGCGATTGCCCTGGGGTGGGACAGCGAACAGCTGGAGCAGACCGACGTTGAAGCCGAGCGTCTGGTCGAAGTCGACCTGACGCTGCCGGCGCTCAAACGCGGCTGGATGCGGGCCCCGCGTTTGCGCGTGGAGAGCGTGTTTCCGCTGGGGATCTTTCGCGCCTGGAGCTGGCTGGACCTGGAACAGACCGTGCTGATCTACCCGCAACCGCTGGCCGGCACGATGCCGCTGCTGCAAGGCGTGCAACCCCATGCTGAGGACGACGGCCACGCCACGACGGGGCCGGGCGTCGACGATTATCAGGGCCTGCGCCTGTGGCAACCGGGCGACTCGATGCGGCGCATGCACTGGAAAGCCTGGTCGCGGGGACAGGGGCTGATGGTCAAGGAGTTCAGCGACCTCAGCGGTCACGACCTGTGTCTGGATTTCATGGCCCTGGGTGGGGATATCGAAGAGCGGCTGTCGCGCCTGTGTTACTGGGTGCTGGAATTGTCCCAGCGTCAGCAGCCGTTCGCGCTGCGGCTGCCCGGTTTTATCTCGGCGGTGGACAGCGGCGACGCTCACCGTGATGCCTGCCTGCGCCAATTGGCGCTGTACGGGGTGCGCGCATGAAAGGCGCGGCGCGATGACCTCCTCAAGCCTGGCCAAACCGATCCCCCGGGTCAGCCTCAATTGGTTGCTGATTGCCCAGGCGCTGGTGATCGTGCCCTTCGCCTTGCACGTGCCGGTGGCGTTGATCGTGCTCTGGCTGGTCTGCTCGTTCTGGCGCATCCAGATCTTCCGTATGCGCGTGCGCATGCCCGGCACCTGGATCAAATCTGGACTGCTGGTCGGCACCGCCAGTGGCATCTATCTGGCGCGGGGCAGTTTGATCGGTCTGGACGCAGGGGCGGCGCTGCTGATCGCGGCGTTCATTCTGAAGATGCTGGAAATGCAGAACCGTCGCGACGCGCTGGTGCTGATCTTTCTTGGCTTCTTCTGCATCGCCGTCGGTTACCTGTTCGAAGACTCGCTGCTCTGGGGCCTGTTTACCCTGCTGCCGATCACCACGCTGCTGGCGGCGTTGATCGGCCTGCAACAGTCCGGTATCTCCAGCAGGCCCGCCGCGACGCTGCGGCTATCGGCCAAACTGCTGCTGCAGGCCGTGCCGTTGATGCTTCTGCTGTTCCTGTTTTTCCCGCGCCTTGAGCCCCTGTGGTCGTTGCCGCAACCCAGTAACAAGGCGCTGACCGGGCTGTCCGACAGCATGGCGCCGGGGGACATCGCCGAGCTGAGCAAATCTGCCGAGCTGGTGTTTCGCGCCAGTTTTGACGGCCCGCTGCCGCCGCGCAATCAGCTGTACTGGCGCGCGCTGACCCTGGAGCAATTCGACGGCAGACGCTGGTCGCAATCGTCGCGGGCGCAAGTGCCGGACGCGCCGCTGTGGCGCCGGGAAGGCGAGCGGGTCAGCTACAGCGTGGTGCTGGAACCGACCGGCAAGCCGTGGCTGATGACCCTCGATGTCGGCCAGACCGATCTGGCCGGCGTGCGCCAGATGACTGATTTCCGCTGGCAGCGGCGACGACCGGTGGAGCAATCAATGCTCTACAGCGTCGAATCCTGGCCCGACGCGGTGCGCGAGACCGTGCTCAGCGACGGCGCGCGCTTGCAGGCCCTGCAACTGCCGGCCAAAGGCAATCCCCAGGTGCGCGAATGGGCAGCGGACCTGCACCGGCGCCATCCCGGCACCGACGCGGTGGTGGACGCGCTGCTGTCGTATTTCACATCGCAGCCGTTCCGCTACACCCTCAAGCCCCCGGCGCTGGGAGCCAACAGCATCGATGACTTCCTGTTCGGCAGCCGTGCCGGTTTTTGTGCCCACTACGCCGGCGCCATGACATTTGCCCTGCGCGCGGCGGGTGTGCCGGCGCGGGTGGTTGCCGGTTATCAGGGCGGCGAGCTCAACCCGGACGGCAATTACCTGACCGTGCGCCAGTTCGATGCCCACGCCTGGGTCGAGTACTGGCAACCGAACGTGGGCTGGCGCAGCGTTGATCCCACCGCAGCGGTGGCGCCCGCGCGGGTCGAGCAAGGGCTTGAACAGGCCCTGGCGGCGGACGAAGACTTTCTCAGCGATTCGCCGATGTCAGCCCTGCGCTATCGGCACCTGGCCTGGGTCAATTCAATCCGCCTGAGCTGGGACAACCTCAATTACGGCTGGCAGCGCTGGGTGCTGGGGTATCAGGGTCAGCAGCAACTGCAGGTGCTGGGCCGCTGGTTTTCCGGGTTTCAGGCACCCGTGTTTGCCAGCGGCGCGGCGGTTATTCTCGGGTTGCTGGCGCTGTGGCTGTTCAAACCGTGGCGCCGTGAGAGCGATTCGCAGCTGCGGCTGTTCAACCAGTTCGAACGTCTGCTCGCCCGGCAGGGTCTTAAACGTCAGCCGGGTGAGGGCGCCCAGGCCTTTGCGCAGCGTGCTGCCGCGCAACTGCCGGCCCACGCCGGGGCGATCAGGGATTTTGTCCACGAGTTCGAGGCCCAGCGCTACGCCGGGGCAGACGGCTCGGTTGGTGCATTGCGTCAGCGCCTGAAATGCCTGCGCCGCAGCCTGCCGTGGCGTTTGTCCACTGCGAGGGGCAAGCGGCCGTGAGTCATCAGACATTCATCTTCAACCTAGGAGTGTTTCATGTCAGCGATGGTCGATCACCTGGTCGCCGAGATTATCGGCCTTAACATCAAGCTGCTTGCCTGCCACGCGCGGTTGGAGGTCTCCACCGACAGCGAAGCGCTGCACGACCTGCGCACCAACGTCCGCCGCCTGCGCAGCGTTTTGCGCCCGCTGCGGGGGCTGCCAGGGCTGGATCAGGTGGAAGCGGCGGCCAAGGAGGTCGGCGCGCTCACCACGCCTTTGCGTGACATGCAGGTGCTGGCGGCGTTCCTCGATGAACAGGGTCTGCCCCAGGCGGCGGCCAAGCGCGAGCAATACCTGAAAACCGCGTGCCCGAAAGTGGCCAGCTCTGCGGAGCTCAATCGTCTGTTCGGTGTGCTGGATCAATTGCCGGCCCTGCTGCGCACCCAGGAACGCCATGGCCTGCTCGACAAGCTGGAGCAGCGCATTGAAAAGCGCCTGGACAAACAGTGGAAGCAACTGCGCGAAGCCATGGGCGAACCTGCCCACGATCGCCATCGTCTGCGCCTGTTGATCAAACGCGTGCGCTACGCCGGCGAGGCCTATCCAGAACTCAGTCATCAGCCGAAGAACATGGAGCGCCGGTTGAAAGCCGCTCAAGGCGCCCTGGGCGATTGGCACGATCACCTGCAATGGCTGGAGCAGGCGCGGCATCAGGCGGATCTGGCGCCGTGCGTGGCCGGGTGGGAATTGGGCATTCATCGTGCCGAGCAAAAGTCTGATCAGGTTCTGGAGCGTTTGTACAAGGCGTGCTTCGGAAAACATTCTCCACGCTGACTCCACGGGATCTTCAGGCCTGGTCGCTTTTAAACCGTCTGGTCCGCAGGATTGGCGCTTATCAACCCTGTCCTGCGGCGGCTGCCTCGTTACCATTTGCCCATCCCGCCTGCCACCCTGGAATGCCCATGAAATTCTCCGAGCTGCTTGACGCCGTCCGTGCCCATCCCGAATGCGTCAGCATCCCCGCCTCATGGGCACAGGGGCGAGCCTGCTTCGGCGGGCTGATGGCTGCGCTGATGTATGAAGCGATGCGCGCGAAGGTCTCGACCGAGCGGCCCGTTCGGTCGCTGGCGATCTGTTTCGTTGCGCCACCGGCCATCGATACACCCATTTCGTTTGAGGTGGAAGTCCTGCGCGAAGGCAAAGCGGTCAGTCAGGTCTTGGGCCGGGCGATCCAGAACGGCGAGGTCATGACCCTGATTCAGGGCAGCTTCGGCGCGCCCCGCGAGTCGATGATTTCGGTGCACGCCGAGCCAGCGCCGGTCTTCAAGCCGGTGGACGAGATCCAGCCGTTCCCGTTCGTGTCCGGCGTGATGCCGGAATACCTGCGGTTTATTGATCTGCGCTGGGCGCTGGGCGGCCTGCCGTTTTCCAACACACCGTCACCGGCGATTGGTGGCTATGCACGCTTGCGTGACGTGGAAGAGGAGCCCTTGACCGAAGCGCATCTGCTGGCGCTGGTCGACACCTGGCCGCCTGCGGTGCTGCCCCATCTGAACAAGCCGGCACCGGGAAGCTCGTTAACCTGGACGATCGAATTTGTGCAGCCGTTGCCCGCGATGACCACCCATGACTGGACCCAGTACCGAGCGGTGATCGAGCATGCCCGCGATGGCTACGGTCATACCGCAGCGGCGCTGTGGACGCCAGAAGGGGAATTGGTGGCGATCAGTCGCCAGACGGTGACTGTCTTTGGCTGATCAGATCAGAGGTGAGGTTGCTGACAACGTCATCAGGTGACGCATCTCTGTACCGGGCAAAAGCCAGGTGCCTTATTGACCTCTGGCTTTAATGGCTTGCGCGGCGATCAGACCCAGCACACCGATAGCGGCGGACGTCAGGCTGCTGTTGAACGCGCCGTCCAGCAGGAGCAAGCCGGAGACGATGGACAGCGGGAACGCCAGTGAGGACAACACAGCGTTCGACGGCAAACCGTCCTTGCGCGATGGGTTGAAGAATTCGCCGATGTGAAGATCCGTAATGAACTTGGGCATGACGCTTACCTCGGTGAAACGTGAACAAGAAGTGTTTTCGATACAGATGAGAATAGGCCCGGAGGTTCACTTCGGCGAATCGAGGATTGCTATCAGCCTGATAGGCAGGATGTGTCGGAGCAATCGCAGGGGCGCGAGGCAATCAGCCCTGTAATTTCAGCTGCCCGATGGCCGTGTTCAAGGCGCCGGCCAGTGTCGCCAGCTCATCGCTGGTGCCGGCCGAGTCCACTGTTTGTCGGACGGTGCGCTCGGTCACGTCGCGGATGCTTACCACGGCCCGGTTCATTTCTTCGGCGACCTGGCTCTGTTGTTGCGCCGCTACCGCAATCTGAGTGTTGCTCTCGCGCATCTGCGCCACCGCTTCAGTGATCGCCGTCAGCGCCTGACCCGCTTCCCGCGCGCGCTGCACGCAGTCGTCGGCCTTGTGCGAGCTTTCCTGCATGAACTCCACCGCATCGCGGGTACCCGCCTGCAGAGTGCAGACCATGGTGGTGATCTCGTCGGTGGACGTCTGCACCCGGCGCGCCAGATGTCGCACCTCATCGGCCACCACCGCGAAGCCGCGTCCCATCTCCCCAGCGCGGGCCGCTTCGATGGCGGCGTTGAGGGCGAGCAGGTTGGTTTGTTCGGCGATGCTGTGAATCACGCTCACGACGCCGTTGATTTTCTGACTGTCCTCGGCCAGCCGCTGGATCATCCCGGCCGTCTGTTGCACCCCGCTGGACAGCCCGGCGATGGACGTCTCTACCCGATCAACCACGGCTTTGCCGGTGCCCGCGAGCCGGTCAGCGTTCCGGGATTGATCACGGGTGGCACCGGCGTGTTGAGCGATGTGGTGGACGGTGGCGGTCATTTCATTGATGGCCGTTGCCACTTGATCGGTCTCGCTCTGCTGGCCGAGCATGCCTTGGCGCACCTCGCTCATGCCCGACGCCAGTTGACCCGCGCCTGCATCCAGGCGGGCGGCGGAGTGGGCAACGGTGGTGACGATGCGTTGATAACCGGCTTGCATGGCGTTGAAGGCCTTGGCCATCTGCCCGACTTCATCCTCACCGGCCAGGGGCACGCGCGCCGAGAGGTCGCCGCTGCTTTCTACCTGCAGCATCACGTCTTTGAGGGTGTTGAGGTGGGTCAGCAGAAAGCGGATCAGCAGTTGCGACGCGCCGAGCATGGCGAGCATCAGAATGAACACTGCGACGGCGTACTGGACGAAACGCACCTCCACCCATTGCAGCAGGTGTGGCGCAGCGGCGAGCACGGCGATGCGTTGGTCACCGCGCTGGATGACATAGGCGCCGATCAGTGGCGTACCGTCTGTGTCGGAAACACCCGTCAGGTCAGTCCAGCCGGTAACCGGGCTCAGCGAGGGCAGGGGCTGACCTTTGAACACCGGCACCTGTCCCGCTGGATACGTCAGACGGTGGGCTGCAGCTGGCAGTGATTGCCCGGCGGGCCACGCGCTCAACAACTGTGCCTCGGCCTGCGCGGCGGCTCTGGCATCGTTGGCGCGGGTTTGTTGCTCCAGCTGCAGGGCGTAAAGCACCAGCAACAGCGTGGTGAAAAACGCAACGGCGTTGACCGCCCAGAACTTGTATTTCAGCGAAACATTGCTCAGCCAGCGGGCCATGGTGGAAGTCTTCTGTGGGTGCACGAAGCAAGGCAGGGTGCCATCATTTTGTGCGCTTTAAAGACGCGAAGCGTTGATCTGGATCAATGGTGTTTATGGGGTGACAGGTCAGACGGCGCTCCTATCGTTTTGAACTGCGGAACAAGGCAGAGCCTGTTGTTACGATGCGTGAACGGCCGCTTCCACCGCCGGCAACGAAAAAAACGCCCGAGCGCAATTGGTGGTGTGGGCCGCAACGTCGTGCAGGCTTTCACCTCGGTGCAGCGCCACTTCGCGCAGGACCTCGGGCAAATAGGCCGGTTCGTTGCGGCCGTTCTTTGGTTTGGGCCGCAAGGTGCGGGGCAGCAGATAGGGCGCGTCGCTTTCCAGCATCAACCGGCCGCGGGGAATTTCGCGGACCAGCGGGTGCAGGTGCGTGCCCCGGCGCTCGTCGCAGATCCACCCGGTGATGCCGATGTGCAGGTCCAGATCCAGATAGTTGAACAGCGCGCGTTTTTCCCCGGTGAAGCAATGCACCACCGCCGCCGAGAGCTGATCGCGGTAGTCCCGCAAAATGGCGAGCAGGCGCTCGTCGGCATCGCGCTCATGGAGAAACACCGGCAATTGCAGCTCAACGGCCAGTGCCAGATGCGCTTCCAGAACCTTTTCCTGCTGCGGGCGAGGGGAGAAGTCGCGATTGAAATCCAGCCCGCATTCACCCACGGCGCAGACGGTCTTTTCACCCAGCAGCGCCCTGAGCTGGCTCTCGGTTTCGCCCGTCCAGGCGCTTGCCGAGTGCGGATGAATGCCGGCAGTGCTGAACAGACGTTGGCCGCTTTCATCGAGCCGGCGGGATAACGCCAAGGCCTCTTCGCTGCCTTCGACGTCGGTGCCGGTGAGGATCAACTGGCCGACGCCGGCGGCGTACGCGCGTTCCACCACCTCATGTTCGCGGGCGGCGAAGCTGGGGTTGGTCAAGTTGACGCCAATGTCTATTAGTTGCATGGTGCTACCTCAGGCCGGAGGCCGAGAAGAATACCAGAGCGATTGAAGCGATAAAAAACAAGCAGGCTCAACTGCTTGGAATACCCAATCCTGTGATCCCGCTTTTGTTGACGCATGCCGCGATGCACGCGACGAGCCGTTCAGCTGCGCGACACAGACTTCAAGCCCGTTTTTTTCGGCCTTTCATCGGAGCGTCAATGATCCGAGCGTCCCTGCTTTCCCTGATGTGCGTCCTGGCCGTGCCCAGCCACGCGTCGCCGCGCCCCGCCGGTCCGCCGGTGGTGATCAAAAAGAGTCAGGTGCGCGACCTGCCGGCGATCCGCAGTGGCAAAGTCCTGCGGGTGCTGGTCAATCAGAGCCGCAACAGCTCCGCCGAAGTTCAGGGTGAGCCCGTTGGCGTCGAGTGCCGTCGCTTGCAGGCGTTCGAAACCTACCTCAACAGCCACGCCCGCGACGGTCAGAAGATCTCCCTCAAGCTCATTCCCAAAGCCAAGGACCAGCTGCTCGCCGCGCTGCAGCGGGGCGAAGGCGACATGGTTGCGCCGGGCGAACTCCTGGACGCCAGCGCCGCCCGCTACGTCGACGCGTCTGAACCGGTGGTCGCCCAGGTGCCGCTGGTGGTGGTGGGCGTCAAGGGTGAGCGCGGCCTCCGGCGTCCCGAACAGCTCTCCGGCCGCACACTGATGCTCACCAGCGGCAGCGCCGCCGATGAGGCCATCCTGCAGCTGAATCAGAAGCTGGCCCTGCGCAAGCTGCCGCCGGTGAAGATCGAATGGGTTGACCCGAGCCTGGCCGTGGAAGACGTGCTGGAAATGGTTCAGGCCGGTGTTTATCACCTGACCGTGGTCGAGCAACCCATCGCCGAGCGCTGGGCCAAAGTGATGCCGAAGCTGCGGATCGACCGCGCTGCTGCCTTGAGCGATCCGGGGGACATGAACTGGTTCGTGCGCAAGGACGCCGTGGTGTTGCGCGGCGCCGTCGACCATTTCCTGCAAACCTACGAACCGCCGCGCAATCAGGACGCCGCCTTCCAGACCGCCTACAAGGACCGCTACCAGATCCACAATCCGCTGGCGCGCGAAGACCGTCAGCGCCTGGAGAAACTGCGTCCCACGCTGCAATTGCACGCCGACAAACAGAAGATGGACTGGCTGGATCTGGCCGCCGTGGCCTTCAAGGAGTCGGCGCTCAACCCGGTCGCCAAGGGTGGCAGCGGCGCCACCGGTCTGCTGCAGATCACCCCGTCGGCCGCCCAGCGCGTCGGCGTCGACAACATTCATGACCTCGACGGTAACGTGCAGGCGGCGAGCAAATACATGGCGCTGCTGCGGCGCAAGTTTTTCGCCAGCCCGAAAATCAACGAGCGTGAGCGCATGGCATTTACCCTGGCTGCCTACAACCTCGGCCCGGAGCGCGTGCAGGCCATGCGTGCGGAGGCGAAGCGCCAGGGGCTCAACCCGAACCAGTGGTTTTTTCAGGTCGAGCGCGTGGCCATGGAGCAGGGCGGCAAGAACGTCGTGAGCTACGTGAACAGCGTCAACAAGTACTACCTGGCGTTTGACCAGGCCCGCAGTTCATTGGAGCGTCCGGAGACTCGGTGACAGATCCAAGGATTCGATAGATATCACGCGTATTTTGCGATTTTCATATTTATAGAAGCGATTAAGATGGCGCCATTCTCAACTCAAACGGAATTAACCGCCATGAATGCTCAACTTAAATCGATCTTTAACACCCACGCCGGTTTCGGCATCACCGGCCTGCGGATTCTCATCGGCATCATCCTCATGGCCCACGGCAGCCAGAAACTGTTCGGTATGTTCGGCGGCTATGGCCTGGAAGGCACTGGCCAGTACATGGCGAGCCTGGGCCTGAACCCTGGCTACCTGATGGCCTTGATGTCCGGCAGCGCGGAATTCTTCGGCGGCCTGGCGCTGTTCCTTGGCTTGCTGGCACGGCCTGCAGCGCTGGTGGTGATCGTGATGCTGGTGGTGGCGATTCTCTCGGTGCACATCCACAACGGCTTGTTCATGGCCAACAACGGTTATGAGTTCGGGCTGGCGCTGATCGCCGCTGCGGTGGCGGTGCTGTTCGAAGGCGCGGGTCGCCTGTCCGTCGACCGATTGATCGCGCGTCGCTGATTCTCCTGGACAAATCCGTAGCAACCACATTGTTAGCAAACAAAAATCCCGGCCTCTCAGGGCGCCGGGATTTTTTTGCGTCCGGTTAGACAGGAGCGCGACGGTATCCGTCGATTGACAATGCCTACAGCGCTTCTCTAGGATGCCGTTCATGCGCCGATTTAAACAGCTACTTGCGGGGCGCCGGGTGACGGTCATTCGTCATCGAAATTCCGCTAAAGCGCTGGTTCGGTGTTGCCTCTCACCGCTGCCCAGCGGATCAATGAGGCAGAGAAAACGACACTATGAGCAGTCATTCCCACCCGCGTCCCCTCGTTCGTCTGGCCCCCATCGCCAGCCAGTTCAATCGTCGTAATCCACAAATCCTTCTGGGCGGCGCCCATCAGCCGTCGTTGCTGCGTTACCTGGACGGCTGGCCGCGTCGCCAGGGCGGCCCGCACGCTTTCCTCATTCAATTTATCGAAACCGACGATGCCCTTGAGCGCTTCAGCAACGACCAGTTCGACCTGGCCGTGATTCAGGCGCCCGCTGCCGAGCGCGCGGAAGCGGTGATTCACCAACTGATTCGCGTCGCCCGACAGGGTTTGATCACGCGCTGCTGACGGCTCGCCGCCTGGGTTGCAACGGCTGATCGGGATGGCGCAGGTTGAAGCGGGCACGCATACCATTGGCATGACGGCAATGGGCGACCAGCGCGCTGCGCAGGGTCCAGTCGGTGTTGATGATGTAGAAATTCTGGATGAAGCTGTTCTCGTCCGTCGACTCGAACCACTGATCGATCTTCCCGCTCAAGTCACTGGGCGCGTGCAGCGGCAATGAATACTTGGCGCACTGGATGGCGGTCAGGCTGAACTCGGGTTTGTTTTCCACTGCCACTTCGTTGACGAACGCCTTCAGGGTGTTGGTGTTGAACAGGTTTTCTCCCGGCCAGCGCTGCTTGACCCCGTCCCACAGCAGCTCGTCGCCGGAGCGCCGGTTATAGGCAAGCACGACGTTTTTGCCCGGATGATCACGCCAGATGCCTTCCAGCGTCAGCCTGCTTAGTTGCCGTGGCACGGCCCTCGGGCCAAGGGTTTTGGTTAGCAGGTTCTGAAATTCCCTGTGGGTCAGTTCAGTGAAATCCTTGAACTGATGGAAATCCAGAATGACGATTTCACGCGCCGGGGAGCCGTTCTGTTCCAGTTCTTCAAAAAATGCATGGACGCACGCCAGAATGTCTCCGGCGACCGTGCGCCCTGACGAGGTCAGGTGGAACAGCTGAAAACGCCGCGGGTCACCCTTTTCATACTTCGAATAAAACGCCACGCGCAAATCCAGCGCGCGCACCCCCTGGCGCAATTGCTCCAGGGGCGCGACGTCCTGGGCCATCTCCTGGGGGACGGCGAAGTTGGGTGACAGCTTGTCGCTGCCGGCGTTGTGGGCGCCGGGGAGGATGAGTTGGTCAATGCGCAACTGCGCGAGTTCGGGGATGTGCGCCATCCAGTCGAGATGGGGCGGACGGGGTGAAGCCGGTGGGTTAAGGGGCATACAGTCATTCCTTGACGTGTGGTGAGGCTCCGAGGGCGGAGCGGGGTGAGCGGTCATTCGCTCGGAAAGTCCTTTTCTGGAGTGTGGCCGCCGCGTCACCGACGTCAACCAAGGCAGTTCTTCAGGTCTGTTACCCCATGTGAATGGCGGCGTGCGCTCATCTGACTTTCAGCACCACGCGACCGCGCACGGGATGCTCGTCGAGGTGGTTGTGCGCCTTGCCGAACTGCTCGAAGGGCCAGGTGCGGTGGATGTCCGGCTTGAGCAGACCCTTGGCCGTCAGATCGTTGATAGCGTCCAGTGCCCGCTGCAGGGCGGGGCCATTCTGCTCGATGCCCAGCTCCGGTTTGCCGGTGAAGTTTTCCAGGCAATGCACGTGGAAGCGCATGTTCTTGCGGAATGCCTGCTGCGCCGGGAAAGGCGTTTTGTTGCCACCGCGCAGGCCGTACAGCACCAGACTGCCGCGGGGCGCCAGCACGTCACCGAGCATCGACATCTGCATGCCGCCCAGTCCGTCGAACACCGCTTCGATGCCATGGCCGTGGGTCAGCGACTCGATGCGCAGGCCGATGTCGTCCTCGTCGGTGACGATCACCCGATCGGCGCCGTTCGCCAGCAGGTATTCACGGTCTTGCCCATGGGGCGTCGCCGCGATCACCCGCAGGCCCAACGCCTTGCCCAACTGCACGAAGGCAATGCCGGGGCTGTACGTCGCGTCGGTGACGAGCACGGTCTGGCCCGGTTGCACGTTGGCAAGCTCGACGAAGGCAAACCAGGCCAGCAGCATCGGCGTGTAGTGAACGCTGGCTTCCACCGGCGTCAGTGCGTCCGGGTAAAGGGTCAGCGCGTTGCGCGGGACCATCACGTGGTCGCCACACACCGGGTACTGGTTGGCGCTCATGGCTTTGAAGCTCGCCACCTTGTCGCCCACCTTCAAGTCGGTCACGCCAGCGCCCACGGCTTCGACGACGCCGGCCATTTCACTGCCCAGACCCGCTGGCAGTTGCACCGGTGCCAGTGACAGGTTTTGCCGCCACAATACGTCGTCCCAGCTGATGCCGATGGCTTCGGCACGAACCAGCACTTCCTGTGGGCCGGGGGACCGGTCAGGCTGCTCCTCGCAACTGAGCACATCGGCTTTGCCGAAGCGATGAAATTTGATGGCGCGTGACATTGTTGACCTCGATGCCTGTCGTTGAGTGTTGCAACGACTGTATCGATGGGGGCCCCGGGGCACTATTTCTGTCGGTCGATACCCGACATGCCTGCTATCAATTCGCGTTGACGACTTCCCTGGCGTGAGCGCTTATTTGCCCCAAGCCCGTAAAGCATGTTCGACGAACTGCCGCACCTTGGGCAGGCGATAGCGGTCCTGGGGGTACATCAGCCACAGCGTGCGGCTGGGCGGTTGATAATCCTGCAGCAGTGGCACGAGCTTTCCGCTGGCGATGTCCTCGCTGATCAGCACGTCGGGCAGCATCGACACGCCCATCCCGGCGAGCACGGCCTGGCGCAGCGCCGGCGTGCTGTTGACGATCATCGAGCCCGACACCGGCACCTCCATCACGCCGTCGGGCCCGGTCAGGCGCCATAATTTGTCGGCGGCACGCCAGTCATCACCGGCCGGGTAGGCGAACGCCAGGCAGTCGTGGTCGCGCAGGTCGTCGGCGTTTTTCGGTGTACCCCGACGCTTCAAATAGGCGGGCGCCGCGCAGATGGTCAGGGTGTAGTCCTGCAGGGGCCGGGCAATCAGGGCCGAAGATTCCGGGGTGCCGAGGCGGATGGCGGCGTCGAAACCGTGCTCGATCAGGTCCATCGTCTGATTGCTGAGCACCACCTCCACCTTGATCTCCGGGTAGCGCTGGACGAAATCGCTGAGCAACGGCGCCAGGCGTTCGGCGCCGAAGGCTGGCGGGGCGGTGACGCGCAAGGTGCCGCTGGGCTCGGTCTGGGCCTGTTCGGCCATGCGCTCGGAATCGTTGACCAGCCCCAGTACTTCGACGCAACGCCGGTAGTATTCGAGGCCAAACTCGGTCAGGTTCTGCCGGCGCGTGGTGCGCTGCAACAGGCTCACCCCGAGGCGCTGCTCCAGGGCTTTCAGGTGATTGCCGACCATGGTCGTCGACATTTCGCACTGGCGCGCGGCCGCGGTCATGCTGCCGCCTTCCACCACTTTGACGAAGACCGTCATCGCCAGAAATACATCCATTATCAAGCCCTGCTTTAAAGTCACTGAAGGATGGCGGTCTTTATACATCAGAACGGGCTAACGATACTGGCCTCACTTACCCCGTGATGGAGCCACCGACATGACCGCCGCCTGCCTGATGAACACCTACAAACCCATGCCGTTGAGCTTCATCCGTGGCGAAGGCGCGCGGCTGTGGGACGACAGCGGTCGTCAGTACCTGGACGCCGTCGCGGGTGTTGCGGTAACCAACGTCGGCCACAGCCACCCAAAGATTGTCGCAGCGATCAGCGAGCAGGCCGGGCTGCTCTTGCACACGTCCAACCATTACCGCATCGACTGGCAGCAGAAGCTGGCGCAACGTCTGACCCGGCTGTCGGGCCTGGAACAGGTGTTTTTCAACAATTCCGGCGCCGAGGCCAACGAAACCGCGCTCAAGCTGGCGCGTTTGTATGGCTGGGCCAAGGGCATCGAGCATCCGCTGGTGCTGGTGATGGACAACGCCTTTCACGGCCGCACCCTCGGCACGTTGTCGGCCAGCGATAACGGCGCCGCGCGGCTGGGTTATCAGCCGATGTCCGGTGAGTTCGTGAAGGTGGCGTTCGGTGACATCGTTGCGGTTAAACAAGCGACGTTGGCGTATGGCGAGCGCATCGTCGCGGTGCTGGTCGAACCGATTCAGGGCGAGGGCGGTGTGGCGTTGCCGCCGCCGGGCTATCTAAAGGCACTGCGCGACCATTGCACTCAAAACGGTTGGCTGATGATGCTGGATGAGATCCAGACGGGCATGGGTCGGACGGGGCGCTGGTTTGCGTTCGAGCATGAGGGGATCGTACCGGATGTGATGACGCTGGCGAAGGCGCTGGGCAATGGCATTCCCATTGGTGCGTGTCTGGCGACGGCGGCGGTGGCGCGGCTGTTCACGCCGGGCAGTCATGGCAGTACGTTTGGCGGTAATCCGCTGGCGTGCCGGGTCGGTTGTACGGTGCTGGATATCGTTGAGGATGAGGGGCTTTTGCTCAATGCGGCGGTGCAGGGGGAGCGGTTGCTGGCGGGTCTGCGCGCTGCGCTGGCGGGGCACGCTGATGTGGCGCAGGTGCGGGGGATGGGGTTGATGATCGGGATTGAGTTGAGGCGGCCGATTCGGGATGTGTGTCTGGTGGCGGCGCAGGAGTATGGGGTGTTGATCAATGTGACGCGTGGGCAGACGATTCGGCTGTTGCCGCCGTTGGTGATTGATGCAAACGATGTGGACCGGATCGTGGCAGGCGTCGTAGGGGCGCTTCGCGGTTCAGGTTTTAAGATCAAGATCAAGATCATCGACCTTAAGATCAAGAGCGTCTGCCTGGGGGCAGACGTTTCGCCTTCGGCGAGTTACTTGGAAAAGCACCCCAAGTAACCAAGGGTGCTTGCTCATGGTTGGGTTCCTCCTTCGTCGGAATACCCTCACTTCGACGACGCTCCGTGGGCCCGCGCCGAACGGACATCCATGTCCTGACGGCGCTCTCGCCGCATCCATGCGGCTCGGCCCACTCCGCGTCGTCTGCGTTCAGCCTGCACCAAAGTCGCGATTGGTGTCGTCTGGACTTTTTGCGTCGTAATGATGATCAAAGGCGAAAATCAAAGCCCGTCTTATGTAGCCACGCCCAATTTTCGACGCAACCCAAAAGCTGGCAACTCGGTCTATCAGGCCATGGCACGTTTAAGCAAATGTGGGAGCGAGCTTGCTCGCGAAAGGCCCGAAGGGCAACAAAGTCGCGATCTATCGACAAGCTCTAAAAAGCGCCCCGCCTTATTTCCCGGACAATTCCATGATCATCGCCGCCGTCAGGTAGAGCCTTGGGGCGATGCTGGTGAGGTCCATGTATTCGTCGTCGGCGTGGAGGCCGGCGCCGACGACGCCCATGGTTTCGAGGACGGCGGGTTTTTGGCTGTCGGGGACGTAGGCGTAGCCGGCGTCGGTGCCGAAGCGCATGGCGATGGGTTCGAGGGTGCGGCCGGTTTTGGCGTAGATCGCCTGGGCGGTTTTGGCGAGGGCGTCGGTTGCGGGGTTTTTTGCCAGTGGGGGGCGGCCTTTGTCGAGGCGGAAGGTGACGTCGGTGCCGTCGATCATTTTGCCCTGCACGATGCGCTGACCGTCGGCCAATACGCGATCGGATTCGCTCAGGTCTGAATAGCGCATGTCGCCCTCAGCCGCGGCGCTCGACGGGATGATGTTGCGCTTCTCGCCGCCTTTGATCAGGGTCCAGTTCACCGTAGTGCCCTTGGCCGAATCGCCCAGGTCCTTGAGCTGCACCAGTTGATGGGCCAGTTCCATGGCCGCATTGCGCCCGGCTTCCGGGGCGGAGCCGGCGTGGGAGGATTTGCCTTTGACATCGACGAACACGCCGTTGATGCCGTTGGTGGCGACCGTCACGGCGTCCTTGTCCGGTGGCTCGAACGAGAACACGTAGTCGTGCTTGCGGGCCAGCTCGGCGATGAGGGTTTTCGAGCCGGCGGACCCCGTTTCCTCGTCAGGGTTGAACAGCACGGTGATCGTGCCAAAGTCCTTGAACTTCTGGTCTTCCAGCAGCTTCAGGGTATGCAGCACCATCGCCACGCCACCTTTGGCGTCGGCCACGCCAGGGCCGTAGGCGTGGTCGCCGTCGACGCGGAAAGGCCGCTTGGCGGCGGTGCCCGGACCGAACACCGTGTCGTAATGAATCATCAGCAGAAAGGATTTGCTGCCCGTGCCCTTGAGGGTGCCGACGATGTTATCGCCCGCCGAGGGCGTCGCCGGCGTGGTTTCGACTGTTGCGCCTAAGGCCTTTAGCCGTTCGACCAGCACCGCACTGACCATTTTCAGGCCGGGTGCCTGACCCGTTCCGGTGTCGATGTCGACCAGTTGCTTGACGGTGGCCAGATAAGGTTTTTGCTCGGCCTGGGCCTTCTTCAATAACTGCTCGGGGGAGACATCGGCGGCATAGGCGCTGCCGGCAAAAAGGGCGCCGCCACTCAACAGCGCGGCGAGGATGGAAGTCGTCAGGGCGGTACGTCGAACGTGCATGCTGGATCCCTCAGATGATGGTCGAGTTGTTGTGATGTCCATGGGACCCACATCGTTCCCGCAGCATAGGTCGTCAGGCACTGACCGTGGGGCGGATTTTCCGGGAGAGCCGCTGCTGGCTGACAGGTCATCGGCCGGGCATGGCGCTTTCCCGCAGCCGCCGCGCTTTCCTGTCGCATTCACCGTAGAATCCTCGTCTGAAATAAAAAGCGACGAGGTTGCAGCGGTGGATTTACAGCAGGGCTTCGTCCTGACCCGGCATTGGCGCGACACGGACGCCGGCACCGAAGTGGAATTCTGGCTGGCCACCGACGAGGGGCCGCGCCAGGTGCGCCTGCCGTATCAGACGTCCGTCGCGTTTATCCCGGAACAGCACCGCGAGCGCGCTGAAACCGTGTTGCGCAAAGAGCGCCATGTCGAGCTCAAGCCACTGGAGCTGTGTGATTTCCGCCATCGCCCGGTGATGGGGCTGTATACGCGTCAGCATCGCCAGTTGATGAACCTGGAAAGCGATCTTCGCAAGGCCAGCGTCGACGTCTACGAAGCCGATATCCGTCCGCCCGAGCGCTACCTGATGGAGCGTTTCATCACCGCGCCGGTGCAGTTCAGCGGGCGGCCGGACGCCAATGGCCTGTTGCTGGACGCGCAACTCAGGCCTGATCCACGTTACCGACCGACCCTGAAACTGGTCTCGCTGGACATCGAAACCACCGAGCGCGGCGAGCTGTATTGCATCGGCCTGCACGGCTGCGGCGAGCGTCAGGTGTACATGCTCGGCCCGGCCAATGGCGATGACGCCCAGGTGAACTTCAAGCTTGAGTACTGCGACACCCGCGTTGCGCTGCTGGAGAAACTCAACGAATGGATGGCCCGCCATGACCCCGACGGGATCATCGGCTGGAACGTGGTGCAGTTCGATCTGCGCGTGCTGCATGAGCACTCGCGGCGCTTGAATGTGCCGCTGCGTCTGGGGCGCGGCGGCGAGGTGATGACCTGGCGCGAACACGGCGCGCGCAACAATCACTTCTTCGCGGCGGCGGCCGGGCGCTTGATCATCGACGGCATCGAAGCGCTGCGTTCGGCGACCTGGAGCTTTCCCTCGTTCAGCCTGGAAAACGTATCGCAGACGCTGCTGGGCGAAGGCAAGGCCATCGACAATCCGTATCAGCGCATGGACGAGATCAACCGCATGTTCGCCGAGGACAAGCCGGCGCTGGCGCGTTACAACCTCAAGGACTGCGAGCTGGTCACGCAGATTTTCGCCAAGACCGAGCTGCTCACCTTCCTCCTCGAACGCGCCACGGTGACCGGCCTGCCGGTGGATCGAAGCGGCGGCTCGGTGGCCGCGTTCGAGCATTTGTATATCCCGCTGATGCACCGTCAGGGCTTCGTCGCGCCGAACCTGGGCGAGCGCATGCCGGAAGCCAGCCCCGGCGGTTTCGTCATGGATTCGCGCCCAGGGCTGTACGAATCGGTGTTGGTCCTCGATTACAAGAGCCTGTATCCGTCGATCATCCGCACCTTTCTGATTGACCCCGTGGGCTTGATCGAAGGCCTCAAGCACCCCGACGACAGCGAGTCGGTGGAAGGCTTTCGTGGCGCGCGTTTTTCCCGCACCCGGCATTGTCTACCGGCCATCGTTTCGCGGGTGGCCGAAGGACGCGAAGTCGCCAAGCGCGAGCGCAATGCGCCGCTGTCCCAGGCGCTGAAAATCATCATGAATGCCTTTTACGGCGTGCTGGGTTCCAGTGGCTGCCGGTTCTTCGACACGCGGCTGGCATCGTCGATCACCCTGCGCGGGCACGAGATCATGCACCAGACCCGGCTGCTGATCGAAGCCCAAGGCTACGAGGTGATCTACGGCGATACCGACTCGACGTTCGTCTGGCTGAAAAAAGCCCATGAGCAGGACGATGCCGCGCAGATCGGCACCGCGCTGGTTAAGCAGGTCAACGACTGGTGGCGCGCTCATGTGAAAGAGGAATACGGGCTGGAGAGTGCGCTCGAGCTGCAATTCGAAACCCACTTCAAGCGCTTCCTGATGCCGACCATTCGCGGCGCGGAGGAGGGCAGCAAGAAGCGTTATGCAGGTTTGGTGACCCGCGCCGATGGCAAAGACGAAATGGTCTACAAGGGGCTGGAGGTCGTGCGCACTGACTGGTCGCCGCTGGCCCGGACTTTTCAGCAAGAGCTGTACCTGCGGATTTTCCAGCGTCAGCCGTTTCAGGAATACATTCGGGAGTACGTGGGCCGAACCCTGGCCGGGGAACTCGACGGCCAGCTTGTCTATCGCAAGCGCCTGCGCCGGGCCCTCGACGATTACGAACGCAACGTGCCGCCCCATGTGCGCGCCGCGCGGCTGGCCGATGAGTACAACCGCCAGCAGGGTCGGCCGTTGCAGTACCAGAATGGCGGCTGGATCAGCTACGTGATCACGGTCGCCGGACCCGAGCCGCTGGAAGTGCGGACGGCGGCCATCGATTACGACCACTACATCAGCAAACAGCTGCAGCCGATTGCCGACGCAATCCTGCCGTTCGTGATCTCGCGGACCATCGATCTCAGTTCCCAGGACCAGTTCAGCTTCGACTTCTGACCTGGGTTTTCACGCCAGCGGATTGATCCGCAGCGCCTCCAGCACCACGCGAAACGCCGCCGTGTGCTGGCGCCGGCTGGGGTAGTAAAGGTGGTAGCCCTCGAACGGCTCGCACCAGTCGGCGAGCACTTCCAGCAGTTCGCCCTGCTCGATAGGCCCGGCCACCAGCCCCTCGGGAAGCTGCGCCAGACCGACGCCGTCCAGGCAACCCTGAAGAATCTGAAACACGCTGTTCATGATCAACGGGCCGTCGACGCGCACGCGGATATCACGGCCGTCTTTGGCGTACTCCCATTGATACAGCGCGCCATGGGTGGGCAGGCGCAGGTTGATGCAGCGATGGCGGGGCAAGTCCTCCGGCACCTGCGGCGTGGAATGCCGCGCCAGGTACTCGGGGGACGCCACGGTCATCAGCCGCAGCGGCGGGGCAATCGGCGCGGCGATCATGTCCGCCGCGAGGGTGTCACCCAGGCGCACGCCGGCGTCGATGCGCTGGGCAACGATGTCGGTCAGGCCGTAGTCGGTGACCAGCTCAATGGTCATGTCCGGGTATTGATCGAGCAATGGTTTGAGGCGAGGCCAGAGCACGTAACGCGCGGCGAATTCATCGGCGGTGATGCGCACCGTGGCGGACGGGCGGCCGCCGTGCTCGATGGCGGCGTTGACCTGCTCTTCAATGCTGTCGAGCAGTGGCGCCAGTCCCTTGAATAACTGCTCGCCGACTTCGGTGCGGGTCACGCTGCGGGTGGTGCGGGTGAGCAGGCGAACGCCGAGACGCTCTTCCAGCAGGCGCACGGTCTGGCCGACGGCGGAGGGGGAGATGCCCAGCGCGGCGGCGGCGCGGGTGAAATTGCCTTCTCGGCCCACTGCAACGAACACCGCCAGATCATCGAGTTTGTAATCCGCCATTGCGAAGCGCTCCTTCATTTTGATCGAAGCATTCTACGGATACTGTCGCCAATGTGCCCTTGTTATGCTGGCTGCACACTTTCTGGAGACCTGATATGACCGCCACTGACAGCGCTGCTGAAGACATGCAAATCCACCGCGCCGGCTCGGCCAAAGCCATCAAGGGGCCCGCAGACTGGTTCACCGGCGACGTGCGCATTGACCGGATTTTCAACGCCCCGGCACCGGCGCGGGTCGGTCTGGCCATCGTGAATTTCCAGCCCGGCGCGCGCACTAACTGGCACACCCACCCGCTGGGCCAGATCCTGCTGGTCACCGATGGCGTCGGCTGGACCCAGTGTGAAGGCGGGCCGAAAACCGAAATCCGTCCGGGCGATCTGATCTGGTGTAACTGCGGCCGTCGTCACTGGCACGGCGCGACCGACACCACCGCCATGCAACATGTCGCGGTCAACGAAGCGCTGGACGGCAAGCCGGTGGACTGGCTGGAGCCGGTGACCGAGCAGACCTACCTGGCCGGGCCGGTCAAAAAAGACTGAGGGGCTGGCGCGGCGACGATCATGACGCCGCTACGGCTTGGCTGCGCATCCGGGCGATGTCCTTTTTCGGTGGTGCGCCAAACAGACGACCGTACTCGCGACTGAACTGCGATGGACTTTCGTAGCCGACCTTGAACGCAGCGCTGGCGGCGTCCTGATGGTCGTTGAGCATCAGCCGCCGGGCTTCGTTCAGGCGCAGCCATTTCTGGTACTGCAGCGGGCTCATGGACGTCAGGTTGCGAAAGTGCAGGTGAAAGTTCGGCGCGCTCATCTGCACGCGCGCGGCCAGGTCTTCGACGCGCAGGGCTGTCGCGTAATTGAGCTTCAGCCAGTCGATGGCCTTGGCGATGCGGTAACCCTGACTGTCGACCGACGCAATGTGTCGCAGCAGCGGCGCTTGATCGCATGTGAGCAGGCGGAAATGAATCTCGCGCTGCAACAGGGGCCAGAGCACCGGAATGGCGTCGGGCTCCTGCAACAGGTCGACCAGTCGGGCCAAGGGATCGAGCAGCGCTGAGGTCAGGCTGGCGATGCCCGCGCTTTTGCCCACGGTGCGCGCCTTCGGTGTTGGCACATCCCCCTGGGCGATCAGCTCGGTCAAGGTGCGCAGGTCAAGCTTGAACACCAGTCCCAGACACGGCGCGTCCGCGCTGGCGAGGGTCACGGCGGAATTGGCCGGCACGTCCAGCGAGGTGATCAGAAAGCGCGTCGTGTCGTAGGGATAGACCTCGCTGCCGATGACCATTTCCTTGGCGCCCTGAACCACCAGCACGATGCTCGGCGCGAGGATGCACATGACCGGCGGCGAGGGCGCTTCGCGGCGAAACAGGCCGAGGTCGGCGATGGCGGTGGGAAAGTCACCGGAGGCCGGCGTGAGGTGCCCGATGATGTTCGTCAGCGACCGCAGCTGCACGGTGTCCGAAGCGCGGCACGCGGGTGTAGAAGCGGATGTCAGTGGCATGTCTGCGGCCCTCGGAATCAAGTCGAAACTGTACGTGCCCGGCAAAACAGCCGTCCAGCCTCGCGCCTCGGGATTGATCGGATCAGGCAAGAAAACCACCGGATCGCTCTACGGGTTGCCCGGCCCGCGCCATGAAGATGTGCATCGCACACTTCATTTGCGCCATGCCCTGGCGCCGGAGACATTCATGAAACAGCTGATGATGGGGCTGGCCTTGCTGGTCAGCTCATTCGCGACAATGGGAGCCGATATGTCCAGCGGAGCTGACAACTTCTACACCAGTGAACAGGTCACCCGGCAGAAGGTGACGTTCAACAACCAGTACCAGATGAACACAGTGGGCAACCTGTTCGTGCCCAAAGACATGATCAGTGGCCGCAAGTATCCCGCGATCATCATCGGTCACCCGATGGGTGCCGTGAAGGAACAGAGCTCGAACCTGTACGCGCAGAAACTGGCCGAGCAGGGTTTCATTACGCTGGCCATCGACCTGTCCTTCTGGGGCGAAAGCGAAGGCCGGCCGCGCAATCTGGTGTCCCCCGAGATCTACGCCGAAGCCTTCAGCGCTGCTGTCGACTACCTCGGCAGCCAGGGCTTCGTCGATCGCGACCGCATCGGCGTGCTGGGTATCTGCGGCAGCGGCAGTTTCGCCATCAGCGCTGCGAAGATCGACCCACGCATGAAGGCTGTCGCGACCGTGAGCATGTATGACATGGGCGGCGTCAATCGCAACGGCCTGCAGCATTCGGTCAGTGTCGAGCAACGCAAAGAAGCCATCGCGGCCGCCGCTGCACAACGTGATGTCGAGTTTGCCGGTGGCAAAACCCAGTACACCAGCGGCACCGTGGACACACTCACCGAACACTCCAACCCGATCGAGCGTGAGTTTTACGATTTCTACCGGACCCCACGTGGCGAGTTCACCCCGAAGGGCCAGTCGCCGGAGTTGACCACGCATCCCACGCTGACCAGCAACGTAAAGTTCATGAACTTCTACCCGTTCGCTGACATCGAGACGATTTCACCGCGGCCAATGCTGTTCATCGCCGGCGAGAACGCCCATTCCCGTGAGTTCAGCGAGGAGGCTTATCGCCTGGCCGGTCAGCCCAAAGAGCTGGTGATTATTCCGGGTGCCGGGCACGTGGACTTGTATGACCGGGTGGATCTGATTCCTTTCGACAGGCTCACGTCTTTCTTTCAGACCCATCTGAAGTAACTCTCAGACTGTTCAAGACGCCTCGATCCGGTCACGTGCCGGATCCTGCCGGAACGGTCCTTATTGTTGCACGCGCGGTTTTGCGCGCCGTTTGTTGATCACTGGCCCCGCTGCATGACGGGGCTGAATGAGCTGGAGCATGTTCATGGGCACCCCCGCTGTATCGATGACCGAAACAACCCACCGTGTGTGGGGCGCCGTGCTGGCGATGTCGCTGTGCGCGTTCGCGCTGGTCGCGTCCGAGTTTTTACCGGTCAGTCTGCTGACGCCCATTGCTGCCGACTTGAGCCTGACCGAAGGCCAGGCAGGTCAGGCGATCTCAATCTCGGGATTTTTTGCGGTGGTCACCAGCCTGTTTCTCTCTGCGCTGACCCGTGGGCTTGATCGCAAGCCGCTGCTGCTGACCCTGACTGCCTTGCTGATGGTTTCGGGGGCAATGGTTGCCTTCGCGCCGAATTACCCGGTGCTGATGTTCGGTCGGGCGGTGCTGGGTGTTGCGATCGGCGGTTCATGGTCGATGAGCACGGCGGTGATGATGCGCATTGCCCCCGAGTCGATGGTGCCCAGGGCCATCGCCATGGTGCAGAGCGGTACGGCGCTGGCCACCGCCGTTGCGGCGCCTCTGGGCAGTTTTCTGGGCGGGCTGATTGGTTGGCGCGGCGCGTTTTTCTGCGTGGTCCCGCTGGCTGCATTGGCGCTGTGCTGGCAGGCCTTCACGCTGCCGCGCATGCCCAGTGAGCGCTCGTCCGGATCGGCGATGGACGTGTTTCGACTGCTGGGCCGCGCGAAGGTGGTCTACGGGATGGCGGCGGTAGCCTTCCTGTTCATGGGTCAGTTTGCGCTGTTCACCTACCTGCGGCCGTTTCTGGAATCGGTGACCAGGGTCGATGTGCCGAAGCTGTCGATCCTGCTGCTGATCATCGGCGTCTCAGGGCTGGCCGGGACGCTGATGATTGGCGCCGTATTGGCAAAAAGTCTGTACCGGGTACTGATCGCCATTCCGGTGCTGATGGCCGGCATTGCCATCGCGCTGCTGACCTGCGGTCAGTCGTTTGCCATGACCGCTGTGATGCTCGGGGCCTGGGGTCTGATCTCGACCTGTGCGCCGGTGGGATGGTTCACCTGGCTGACCCGCACGCTGCCCAAAGACGCCGAGGCGGGAGGAGGGCTGATGGTCGCGGTGATCCAGCTGGCGATCACGCTGGGCGCAACGGCGGGTGGCTTGCTGTATGACGGGATGGGCTACAGCGCGACGTTTATCACGAGCGGCGTGTTTTTGCTCGTCGCCGCGCTGTTGGCGTGGAAGGTGTCGCGGACCGCAGCGGTAACTGCATGAAGCGTGCAGGCGGTGTGACGCAATCATGCGCCACGCCGCAGCCTCACTCTTTCACGTCCATGAAATCCTTGGCCCAGGCCACGTAATTTTCCGGGAAGGTGTAGGTGTGGGTCAGTTCGGTGGCGCTGTGATTCGAGGTGCTGTGGGTGACCTGGCGCTGGGCGCGGAGGCTGTCGTAGGTGGCCTTGATCGCGGCGAAGTACGCCGCGTGCCCGGCGACCACCACTCGCACGCCCAGATCGGCGAGGCGCTGGCGGTCATTGAGCTCGGGGTTGCCGTAGGTCACCAGCATCAGCGGGACGGTGAGCTTTTCCGAAATCTGCTCCAGGTGCTCGAAGTCCTTGATGCCAACGATGCAGATGCCGTCGGCGCCGGCCTTTTCGTAGGCGAGGGTACGTTCGATGATGTCCTGGACCGGCAGCACGCCAGCGTTGGTCCGGGCGACGATCGTCAGTTCCGGATCGACGCGGGCTTCAAGGGCGGCCTTGACCTTGCCGATGCCTTCTTCGATGGAGACCAGGTCCGTGGATTTGCGGCCGAATTGCGCCGGCAGCAAGGTGTCTTCGATGGTCAGCGCCGCCACACCGGCGCGCTCCAGTTCTTCCACGGTGCGCATGACGTTCAGGGCGTTGCCGTAGCCATGGTCGGCGTCGGCGATAAAAGGCAGTTGCGCGACGCGGCCGATGCGGGTGGCCTGCTCGACGAACTCGCTCAGGGTGATCAAGGCGAAATCAGGGGCTGCCAGCACCTGCAGCGACGCCACCGAGCCGCCCAGAATACCGACCTCAAACCCCAGATCCGCCGCGATGCGCGCCGACATGGGATCGAACACTGAAGCCGTCTCGACGCAGTGCTGCGAAGCCAGCTGCTCACGGAATTTGCGACGCAAAGCGGAGTGGGAAATTCTGGACATAAGGCTTCCTGATTCTGGCCGTCATCTAAATGCCAGCAATGCTACCGCAAATTCAGGCTGAAACGTCTCACCTCGACGAGCGACGTGCATTGATTTGCGCAGGTGGCAGCGCGGCCCCGACCTCCGCAGCGCCTGGGAGGACCGGCTTCAGCATCGCACCGCAGAATTGAAGGTGATCACCCCGGCCTCTTCCCGGCTGAAGCCGGTCCCACTGAAACACCACGCGCGCCGAGTGCCGATCGTTCCCACGCTCTGCGTGGTAACGCCGCCCCGGACGCTCCGCGTCCAGCAGAAGACGCGCATTCGAGAACGGGAGGCGACGCGGAGCGTCACAGGCTGCATCCCCACGCGGAGCGCGGGGACGATCAAGGGCGGGGCTTACCTCTGCCGCGCTGGGTAGGACCGGCTTTAGCCGGGAAGGGGCCAGACCTTCCGCCGCAAACTCCAAACTGTAAATACCGAAGCAAGCGCTTGCGTGAATCGATTCAGCTGTTCTAGGATTCAGCTGTTCCGAAATATTTCACAGCAACACCCGAGTGCCACCCGCAAAGAGGTGGCCCAGGCATAAAAACAAGAAACCTCGGAGATCCACATGATCAGCTCGTCTGTTCGATTGCCGCGTGTGCTGTCCGCGCTCGTCATTGCTGCTTCATCGGCCGCCCGGCCATGAGCGCCGTCCTCGCTATGTCCCCTCAACCCGTGCTGGAAATGTCCGCCATTTCCAAGACCTTCAACGGCCTGCGCGTGCTGAAAAATGTCGCCCTCAAGGTGTACGCCGGTGAAGTTCATGCCCTGATGGGCGAGAACGGCGCGGGCAAGTCGACGCTGATGAAGATTTTGTCCGGCGCCTATCAGGCCGATGCCGGTGGCGAGATCCGCATCGACGGCCAGGCCCTGAGCGCGTTTGACCCGTTGTCCGCCAAAGCGCGCGGCATTGCGGTGATCTACCAGGAACTGAGCCTCTGCCCGAACCTCAGCGTCGCCGAAAACATTTACCTGGGCCGCGAACTGCGCCGTGGCTGGAGCATCGACCGCAAGGCGATGGAAGCCGGCTGCGTTGATGTGCTGGTGCGCCTGGGGGCTGATTTCAAACCGTCCACCAAGGTCAGCGTGCTGTCGATTGCTGAGCGGCAACTGGTCGAGATCGCCCGGGCCCTGCACGCCAACGCGAAAATCCTGGTGATGGACGAGCCGACCACGCCGCTGTCTTCCCGAGAGACCGACCGCCTGTTCGCGCTGATCAAACAGCTGCGTGACCAGGGCCTGGCGATCATTTACATCAGCCATCGCATGGCTGAAATCTATGAGCTGTCCGACCGGGTCTCGGTGCTGCGCGACGGCGAGTACGTCGGCATGCTGGAGCGCGATGCGCTGTCGGCCGAGGCGCTGGTGAAGATGATGGTCGGCCGCGACTTGTCCGGGTTCTACAAGAAAGAACACGCCGCCTACGACCCCGGCGCCGTGGTCATGCGCGTGCGCGACATGGCCGACGGCAAGCGCGTCAAGCCGTGCAGCTTCGATCTTCATGCCGGGGAAGTGCTGGGCATCGCCGGGCTCGTCGGGGCAGGGCGCACGGAACTGGCGCGTCTGATTTTTGCCGCTGACTCGCGCATCTCCGGCACCCTTGAAGTGGCCGGCAAGGCGATCACCGATCTGCGCAACCCCACCGACGCCATCCGTGCAGGGGTGGTTTACCTGACCGAAGATCGCAAGGCCCAGGGCCTGTTTCTGGACATGAGCGTGCGCGACAACATCAACGTTTGCGCCTGCGTGCCCGATGCCCATGCCGGCGGCGTGCTCGATCGCGGGCGTGGCGCACAGCGGGCAATCGAGGCGATTCGTTCGCTGTCGATCCGCGTGGCGTCGGGCAAGGTCAATGTCGGCGCGCTGTCCGGCGGCAACCAGCAGAAGGTGCTGCTGGCGCGACTGCTGGAGGTCAAGCCCCACGTGCTGATCCTCGACGAGCCCACCCGCGGCGTGGACATCGGCTCCAAGTCCGAGATCTACCGAATCATCAACGAACTGGCCAAGGCCGGCGTCGGCATTGTGGTGATCTCCAGCGAGCTGCCGGAAATCATCGGCACCTGCGACCGCGTGCTGATCATGCGTGAAGGGGAGCTGGTGGCTGAAGTCGGCGGGGCGTCTGGGCAGGAGATCTCCCAGGAGCGGATCATCGATCTGGCGACGGGGAGCGAGAACGCCGCAGCCGCCGCGGCCCACGGCGCCCGCGATACTTCGACCACCCCATTCAACAACAATAAAAAGGAACCCAGGCCATGAGTCTGCCCCTGGAAAACTCGCCCACCGTTGCCGCCATCAGCAAGCGTGAACGTGCGCGCGAATTGATGCGCACCGTTGGCATGCTGCCGGTGCTGATTCTGTTGCTGATCGGCTTTTCGCTGATGACCGACACCTTCATGAGCTGGCAAAACCTGTCGATCATCACCCAGCAGGCCTCGGTCAACGTGGTGTTGGCTGCGGGCATGACCTTCGTGATTCTGACGGCGGGGATCGACCTCTCGGTGGGCGCGATTCTCGCGGCCTCCGCAGTGGTCGCCCTGCAAGCGTCGATGTCGCCGCAGTTCGGCATGCTCGGCATTGCCGCCGCCGGCGTCGGTTTCGGCCTGCTGCTGGGGCTGGTCAATGGTGGCCTGATTGCCTTCATGCGCCTGCCGCCGTTCATCGTCACCCTCGGCGCGCTCACCGCCATGCGCGGCCTGGCGCGTTTGCTGGCCGATGACAAAACCGTGTTCAACCCCGACCTGCCATTCGCCTTCATCGGCAACGATTCGGTACTCGGCGTGCCGTGGCTGGTGATCATCGCCGTGGCGGTCATCGTGGTCTCGTGGTTCATCCTGCGCCGCACGGTGATGGGCGTGCAGATCTACTCGGTGGGCGGCAACCCCGAAGCGGCGCGCCTGTCCGGGATCAAGGTGTGGAAGGTGTTGCTGTTCGTCTACGCGGTGTCCGGTGCGCTGGCCGGGCTCGGCGCAGTGATGAGCGCCTCGCGCCTGTTCGCCGCCAACGGCCTACAGCTGGGCCAGTCCTACGAGCTGGACGCCATCGCGGCGGTGATCCTCGGCGGCACCAGTTTCACCGGCGGCGTCGGCACCATCGGCGGCACCCTGATCGGCGCGCTGATCATCGCGGTGCTGACCAACGGCCTGGTGCTGCTGGGCGTGTCCGATATCTGGCAATACATCATCAAGGGGATCGTGATCATCGGCGCGGTGGCGCTGGATCGCTATCGCCAGTCCGGTGCGCGAACCTGATTCAACGCTGTCTGGCTGCACGCGTTTCAACGAAGACTCCGACAATAATCACAAGAGAGAACCCATGAACTTCAAACGCAAATTCCCTGCTGTCATATCCCTGTGCCTGGCCGCGTTGCTGTCACAGGGCGTTCAAGCCCGCGAGCTGAAATCCGTCGGCATCACCCTGGGTTCCCTGGGCAACCCGTATTTCGTCACCCTGGCCGACGGCGCCAAGGCGAAGGCCATGGAGCTCAACCCTAACGTCAAAGTGACTTCCGTCTCCGCCGATTACGACCTGAGCAAGCAGTTCTCCCAGATCGACAACTTCATTGCGTCGGGCGTTGACCTGATCCTGATCAATGCAGTGGACCCGAAGGCCATTGCTTCGGCGATCAAGAAGGCCCAGGCCGCCGGCATCAAAGTCGTGGCCGTGGACGTCAGCGCCGCCGGTGTCGACGCCACCGTGCAGACCGACAACGTCGAAGCGGGCAAGCTGGCCTGTCAGTTCATCGTCGACAAGCTGTCGGGCAAGGGTAACGTGATCATCGAGAACGGCCCGCAAGTCACCGCCGTGACCGACCGCGTCACCGGCTGCAAATCAGCCTTCGCCGCCGCGCCGGACATCAAGATTCTTTCCGACGATCAGGACGCCAAAGGCTCCCGCGAAGGCGGCCTGAACGCGATGCAGGGTTACCTGACGCGCTTCCCGAAAATCGACGGTCTGTTCGCGATCAACGACCCCCAGGCCATTGGCAGTGACCTGGCCGCCAAGCAGCTGAAACGCAGCGGCATCGTCATCACGTCGGTCGACGGCGCGCCGGACATCGAGCAAGCGCTCAAGTCCGACACCTCGATTCAGGCCTCCGCCAGCCAGGACCCGTGGGCCATGGCGCAGCAGGCGGTGGTCATCGGCAACGATTTGCTCAACGACAAGAAGCCGGCTGAGGCGGTCACTCAACTCACGCCGAAACTGATCACCCGCGACAACATCGGTTCCTACAGCGGCTGGTCCAGCAAGCACTGAGACGCAGGCCTGAAGGAGTCGGCGCAGTGATCAAAATGGAAGACGTGGCGAAGCGGGCGCGGGTATCGACGTCGACCGTTTCCCACGTGCTCAACGGCACGCGCAAGGTCAGCGCCAAGACGGTGGAAGCGGTGCAGCGGGCGGTTCAGGACTTGGGCTACATCCCCAACACCCTGGCGCGCTCGCTGGCCCGTTCGCGCACCAACACCATTGGCGTGGCGATTTCGGCGCTGTCGAACCACTATTTCAGCGAGACCGTGCACGCCATCGAAACCGAATGCGCGCGCCACGGCATCATGATGTTGTTCGTCGACACCCACGACGATCCCGCCCAGGAACTGCGGGTGGTGCAGGCGCTGCACCATCGCCGCGTCGACGGCATTCTGCTTGCGCCGTCCAGCGATCCGCAGCAGGCAGCGCTGGCGTACTTGCGCAGCAACGCGATTCCCAGCGTGTTGGTGGACCGGATGGCGGTGGAGGGTTTTGATCAGGTGGGCGTCGAGAATCGCCAGTCCACCGCTGAGTTGGTGACCCACCTCATCGGCCACGGTCATCGGCGCATCGGCATGATTGCCGGGCATCGCGGGCTGAGCACGACGGAGGAGCGTATTGAGGGCTACCGGCAGGCGCTCGTCGAGGCTGATCTGCCGTGGGATCCGCAGTTGCTGATCGACGGCGAGTCGAACAGCGAATCGGCACGTGTCGCCACGTCAGCGCTGTTGCGCCTGAACCCGCCGCCCACGGCAATTCTGGCGGCGAATAACCTGATGACCATCGGCGCCATGCACGCGCTGCGCGACGCCAGTATTGAGGTGCCGCAGCAGCTGGCGCTGGTGGGTTTCGATGATTTCGACTGGGCGGATTTTTTCCTGCCGCGCTTGAGCGTGATCGCTCAGCCGGTGCAGGCCCTGGGCGCGCGGGCGGTGCAGTTGCTGTTGCAGCGCATCGATAAACCCGAGGGCAAACGACTGTCGGAGCGACTGGCGCCGACGTTACGCATTCGCAATTCGTGCGGATGCCTTTAGGCGTCCGCTGACAGGAATGACACCTTAATGAAGCAGTTTGTTTCCCTGGGCATCGACCTCGGCACGTCCGAGCTGAAGGCCATTTTGCTGAGCGCCGAGGGCGAAGTGCTGGCCCAGGCCGGTGCCCGGGTGGAAGTCAGCCGCCGGCAGTCGGGTTGGTCGGAGCAGAATCCGGCCGATTGGTGGCAGGCCTGCCTATCTGCGCTCGGGCAGTTGCGGACAAACGATCCTCAGGCATGGGCGCGGGTCGGTTGCATCGGTTTATCGGGGCAGATGCACGGCGCGGTTCTGCTGGATGCCGCAGAACAAGTGCTGTACCCGGCGATTCTTTGGGACGACTCCCGCGCGGTGCTTCAGGCGTCGCAGTTGAACCAAGATTTCCCGGATTACGCCGAGGTCACCGGCAGCCTGGCCATGGCCGGGCTTACTGCGCCGAAGCTGTTGTGGATGCAGCAGCACGAACCGCAGCTGTTTGCGCGCATCGCCAGCGTGTTGTCGCCGAAGGATTACCTGCGTTTGCTGCTGACCGGCGAGCAGGTCAGTGACATGTCTGACGCCGCTGGCACCTTATGGCTGGATGTGGCAAAGCGCGAGTGGTACGCGCCGATGCTCCACGCCACCGGGCTTACGGTCGAGCACATGCCTCGGTTGCTGGAAGCCGATCAACTGTCTGCCCGGCTGAGTGCCGAGGCGGCGGATGCGCTGGGTTTGCCGCTGGGTCTGCCCGTGGCCGCAGGCGGGGGTGACAACCCGGTTTCGGCGGTGGGCATCGGCGCGATCAACGCCGGCGATGCCTTCGTCACCCTTGGCACCAGCGCGGCGATCGTCGCGATCACCGATCATTCGGCGGGCAATCCGGCCAGCGCCGTGCACAGTTTTTGCCACGCGTTGCCGCAGCGCTGGTACACCATGGGCGCGATGCTGGCGGGGGCGAGCTGTCTGCGCTGGGTCACCCGTTTGTTGGGTCAGCCCAGTGAGCAGGCCTTGCTCGATCTGGTTCACGCGCAATGGCCGGTCGATCAGCCGGTGGCGATTTCCAGTCCGCTGTTTCTCCCGTACCTGGCGGGCGAGCGCACGCCCCACAACGACCCGCTGTTGCGCGGCGGATTCATGAACCTGGGGCACGACAGCACGCCGGCGATGTTGGGTTATGCGGTGCTTGAAGGCGTGGGTTTCGGGCTGCTGGATGCGATGAACGCTACGTTGTCCGCAGGAGCCACGGTCAACGCCTGCGCCCTGGTGGGCGGTGGGGCACGCAGCGAATACTGGGCGCAGTTGCTGGCCAACATTCTTGATCGCGAGGTGTACACGTTGCACGGCAGCGAACTGAGCGCGTGCATTGGTGCCGCGAAACTGGGGTTGCTGTCGATCGGTGAGGGGGCTGAGCTGTTGGGGCAGGGGATGGCGGTGAAGGAGCGGTATCAGCCGATGCCGGCGGTGCAGGATGTACTGAGCGCGCGTTACGGGAAATTCAAAGGGCTGCTGGGTGCAGCGCAAGGATTGCGCGCCTGACAACATGGTCGTTCCCACGCAGAGCGTGGGAACGATCAATCAAAATCAAAGGCTTCCCGGCTAAAGCCGGTCCTACTGACTGCACGCGGTGAGTCATGATCGTTCCCACGCTCCGCGTGGGCATTCATACCATGACGCTCCGCTTCAGCTTTGGTACGCGGAGCGTCCAGTGCGGCATTCCCACGCAGAGCGTGGGAACGATCAATCAAAATCAATGGCTTCCCGGCTAAAGCCGGTCCTACTGACTGCACGCGGTGGGTCATGATCGTTCCCACGCTCCGCGTGGGAATTCATACCATGACGCTCCGCGTCAGCTTTGGGACGCGGAGCGTCCAGTGCGGCATTCCCACGCAGAGCGTGGGAACGATCAATCAAAATCAAAGGCTTCCCGGCTAAAGCCGGTCCTACTGACTGCACGCGGAGAGTAGGACCGGCTTTAGCCGGGAAGAGGGCGCTCAGCCCGCGGGAATTTCCGGCTCAGACCCTCATCGTCGGCGGCAACTCCATCAGCTTGTCCAGCGTGATCGGCAGGTCCCGAATCCGCTTACCCGTGGCATGTGAGACAGCATTCGCCACCGCTGCAGCCAGTCCGGTGATCCCGATCTCGCCGATCCCGCGTGCGCCGAATTCGTTGAGCTCGAAGTCCGGGTAGTCCAGCAGGATCACATCGATCTCCGGCTGGTCAGCGTGCACCGGCACCACGTATTCGGCGTAGTTGTTGTTCACCGGCATGCCGTTGCGCTCGTCGAAGTCGGTCGCCTCAAACAGCGCCATGCCGACGCCCATGACGATCGCCCCTTCAACCTGATTGAGCGCGGTTTTCTGGTTGATCACCTTGCCCACGTCGATCGCACTGACCACCCGCGAGACGCGCAGCCGCGAGATGCCCGGGTCCCAGCGCACTTCGACAAAATGCACGCCGAAGGAGCGGAACGAGTGCTTGCTGGTGTCGTTCATGCCGGTTTTCGCTTCACCAAAGGCGCTGCCCTGCTTCTGCGCCTTGAGCACATCGGCAATGGCAAAGGTCTTGTCGCCGCTTTTCAACTGACCCTGCTCGAAGCTCACTTGCTCGGGCTTGGCTCCGGCAAACACGCCCTTGGGCGCGGTCGCGAACGCCTTCAGCTGTTCGACGGCCTGGCGGGTGGCTTCGGCGATGGCTGGCAGCACGCTCGCCGTTGCCCATGAGCCGCCGGACACCGGCGCCGGCGGGAACGACGAATTGCCCAGCTCCACTTCGATCTTGTCCAGCGGAATGCCGGTGATGCTGCTGACCACTTGAGCAACGATGGTGTAGGTGCCGGTGCCGATGTCCTGCACACCGCAAATGGCCCAGGCCGTGCCGTCGGCGCGCAGCACGACTTGCGCTTCCGCCGGGGTGCGATAGGCGTCCCAGTTACAGGCGGCCATGCCATAGCCGATGATCTCGGTGCCGTCCTTCATCGACGCCGGCGTCGGGTTGCGTTTGCTCCAGCCAAAGCGTTCGGCGGCCTTGTCGATGCATTCCTGCAGATGATTGCTCGACCACGGCAGGTTCTGGCTTTCGTCGCGCTCGGAAACGTTGAGCTTGCGGAACTCAAGGGGGTCCATGCCCACTTTATCGGCCATCTCGTCCATGGCCGATTCCAGCGCGAACAGCCCCGGCGCTGCACCCGGCGCGCGCATGGAGGTCGGCGTGCCGCGATTGACCTCGATGATCTTGTGGGTGACCAGCACATTGGCGCAGCTATAAAGGCTCTTGGTCGACGTGCCGCAGTTTTCCTTGTACGGGTCGGTGAAGGAGGTGGTGTTGATGGACTCGTGGCGCACCGACACCAGCTTGCCTTTGTCGTCGGTCGCCAGGCGCAGGCGCTGACGGGTTTCCGGGCGGTGGCCGGTGGTGGTGAACATCTGCTGACGCGGCACGACCAGTTGCACCGGCCGATTGAGCACCTTGGCCGCGCCGCAGGCGGCGACTGAATGGGGCCAGATCCACAGCTTGCTGCCGAAGCCGGAGCCAATGAACGGCGCCCGCACTTCGACCTTCTCCGGGATCAGGCCGAAGATTTTCGCCAGGGAATTGCGGTGAGCGACCACGCCCTGGGTGGCTTCATAAACGATCAGGCGCCCGTCTTCCCAACTGGCGACGGTGGCGTGCATTTCCATCGGGTTATGGGTTTCGACCGGCGTCGAGTAGGTGGCGTCGATGCTATGGGCCGCGCTGTCGAACGCGGCGGCGGCATCACCCCGGGTGTGGTTCGGGCTGCCGTCCTGCAAGGCGCCGGCTTTCAGGCCCTGTTCGAGATTGGCCACTGCGTCGGTCTTGCTGTAGCTGACCTTGATCTTGTAGGCCGCGGCCCGCGCGTGCTCGAAGGTGTCGGCCACCACCAGGGCGACGAACTGACCGGCGTAATGCACGGTGTCGTCTTCGAACGGCAGGCGGCTTTCGTCTGACTTGGCCGCCTTGAGGATCTGCGCGAAGGACATCGGCAGCGTCGAGTTGTGATAGAGCGACGGGAAGTTGCCGTGGTGTAAAATTTCCAGCACGCCGGGGGACTTGCGCGCGTCGTCCAGCTTCAATTCGGTGATCTTGCCGCTGGCAACGGTGCTGAACACGCCGTAGCCGTAGGCCATATTTTTCAGGTGATGGTCGGACGCGTACATCGCGCTGCCGGTGACCTTACGCTGGCCATCAATGCGGCGGGGTGCCGAGCCAATCATTGCATCAGTCATGGTGAATCCTCCGGTCAGGCGTTCAAGGTGCCGAGGTTGCGCACGATGGCCTGCTGCCCCAATGCGATCTTGTAGGCGTTGTGGCGATAGGCTTTGGCGCCCTTGAGGGCGATGGCGGCGACTTTCTCGAGGGTCTGCGGCGTCAACGTTTGGCCTTTGAGCGCCTGCTCGGCTTCACGCGAGCGCCAGGGTTTGGTGCCGACACCGCCCAGCGCCACCCGCGCGTCACGCACAGTGTTGCCATCCATGACGACGATCACCGCGCTGGACGCCAGGGCGAACTGGTACGAGGCGCGATCTCGCAGCTTCAGGTACGAAGACTTGTTGCCGGCCAGCGGCGCGGCGAGCACCACGTGGGTGATCAACTCGTCGTCCAGCAGCGCGTGTTCTTTCCACGGCGTCGCACCGGGCAGCAGGTGGAAGTCAGCGAAGTCCACGCTGCGCTTGCCCTTCGGCCCTTGCACCTCGACGGTCGCGCCAATGGCGACCATCGCCACGCACATGTCCGAAGGATGGGTCGCGATGCACTGGTCGCTGGTGCCGAGCACCGCGTGAACACTGCGATTGTGGCCGTCGATGGCTGCACAGCCCGAGCCCGGCTCGCGCTTGTTGCAGGGTGAATAACCGTCGCGGAAATAGTTGCAGCGCACCCGTTGCATCACGTTGCCGGCGGTCGTGGCCTTGTTGCGCAGCTGAGTGGTGGCGCCGGACAGCAACGCCTGGGACAGCACGGCGTAGTGCTCGACGATGTGCGGGTGATGTGCCAGTTCGGTATTGCTGACCAGCGCACCGATGCGCACGCTGCCGTCCTTCTGCACCTCGATCTGCTTGAGCGAGAGGTGGTTGACGTCGATCACCTGATCCGCCGGCATGATGTCCAGCTTGACCAAGTCCAGCAACGTCGTCCCGCCGGCGAGAAAGAAGGTCGTCGGGCTTTTCGCGTGGGTTGCCACAGCCTGTTCGACGCTGTTGGCGCGCACGTAATCAAAGGCTCTCATCAGCTCACCTCCTGGACGTTGATGCGCGCCGACTGGATCGCCGCGAGGATGTTCTTGTAGGCGCCGCAACGGCAGATGTTGCCGCTCATGGCTTCGCGCACGCTGTGATCGTCGGTGCCGATGTTTTTGTCTTTCAACAACGCCGCCGCGCTCATGATCTGCCCCGAGGTGCAATAGCCGCACTGGTAGGCGTCGTGTTCCCAGAAGGCTTCCTGCACCGGGTGCAGCTTGCCGTTCTGGGCCAGGCCTTCAATGGTGGTGATGTCATCGCCTTCGTGCATCGCCGCGAGGGACAGGCACGAATTGATCGCCACGCCGTTGACGTGAACGGTGCAGGCGCCGCACTGGCCGTGGTCGCAGCCCTTCTTGGTGCCAGTGAGTTGCAGGCGATCGCGCAGCACATCAAGCAGCGCCGCGTTGGCCGGCAGGTTAAGGGTGTGGGCCTGGCCGTTGACTTTCAGGGTCATGCGCCGCTCGTCTGGCGCGGGCGGATCAATGTCATCGGCGACGGCGGCCTGGGCTGCCAGCGCCTGGGTCCAGATCGGCGCCGTCGCGGCAGCGAGGCTGGACACGCCGATGGACTTCAGGAAGTTGCGGCGGGACGGGACGGTAAAGGCCTTGAGGTCACAAGACAGTTCTTCTTTGTTGGGGCGATCAGGCTGATCGGTCATGAGCGGGTTCCTCGTCAGCGTTGGGTCAGACCTGGCGGCCGACGGTGGGCGGACGCGCGGGCAGGGACGGCAGGTGGAACGGTATCCGGTATGGCTGGGGCCAAGGGCAGTCTTCAAAAGACGGCAGTCTTCAACGATAACCAATGCGCAGGCACTGCATTCGGTTGAATCCGTGCATGCACTTGTGAGTCGTGCTCTCTAATCCGTGGCGCTTGTGTCAGCAGCGAGGGCTGGCGCCTTGTCGGGATCAGGAAAGCAGGCGGTGCTGGCCATGGCTCAAGGGTTGTGACCGAAGCACCGGGGGATGGTTGCGGATATTTCACGAGCGGAAAAATCACAGAATGTTACAAGTGCCCAGGCCGCGGCATCCGGCCCGGGAACATTGAGCGTCAGGCGGCCGACGCTTCTTCTTTCAGGGTCGCCATGTCGATGACAAAGCGGTACTTCACGTCGCCCTTGATCATGCGTTCGTAGGCTTCGTTGATGTCCTTCATGTGGATCATCTCGATGTCCGAGACGATGCCGTGCCTGGCACAGAAATCCAGCATGTCCTGGGTTTCCTGAATGCCGCCGATCAGCGAGCCGGCAATGCTGCGGCGCTTGAAGATCAGGTTGAACACGCCTGGCGACGGGTGCGGCTGATCCGGCGCGCCGACCAGGGTCATGGTGCCGTCGCGCTTGAGCAGGTTCAGGAACGGGTCAAGGTTGTGCGGTGCCGCCACGGTGTTGAGGATGAAGTCGAGCTGATTGGTCTGGGTCGCCATTTCATCGGCGTTTTTCGACACGATCACTTCATCGGCGCCCAGGCGCAGGCCGTCTTCGCGCTTGTTCGGCGAGGTGGTGAACAGCACCACGTGGGCGCCCATGGCGTGGGCGATCTTCACCGCCATGTGACCGAGACCGCCCAGCCCGACAACGCCCACCTTCTTGCCCGGGCCGACTTTCCAGTGGTGCAGCGGCGAGTAAGTGGTGATCCCCGCGCAGAGCAACGGCGCGACGGCGGCCAGGTTGTCGCTGTGGGAAATCTTCAGGACGAACTTCTCTTTCACCACGATCTTGTCGGAGTAGCCACCGAAGGTGTTCTCGCCGCCAAACACGGGGCCGTTGTAAGTGCCGGTGAAGCCGTTTTCGCAGTATTGCTCTTCGCCTTCCGCGCAGGACGCGCAGTGCTGGCAGCTGTCGACCATGCAGCCGACGCCAGCGAGATCGCCGACCTTGAAGTGGGTGACGTTGGCGCCGACCGCGGTGACCTTGCCGACGATTTCGTGGCCCGGCACCGACGGATACAGCGTGTTGTTCCACTCGTTGCGCGCGGTGTGCAGGTCCGAGTGGCAGACGCCGCAGAACAGGATGTCGATCTGCACGTCATCGGCGCCCGGCTCGCGGCGTTCGATCTGCAACGGAGCCAGCTTGTCAGTGGGTTTTTGCGCGGCGTAGCTGTAAGTCTTGATCATGGGGTGATCATCTCCAGTGGGGCAAAAAGACGGGTAACAGCAATCAGTGACAGGCGAGGGCGCGCAAAGGTCAATGCCGAAACATGAAACCCTCACTGCCGGGCAGTTTGACGAGCTGTCTGAATAGAGTGCCGGGTTAAATCTTTCCGTTTGGAGGCCGCTATAGGGCTGTGCAGCGTGTGATTTCAATAAATGTCGCGGAATACAGTTTTTTCGTCGCGAATAGACCGCAAATCCGAATAAGCCGCTTGCAACCTTCTGTCACACCCCATGAAGATAGCTCAGTCCGACGCTGGCAATGGAGCGCCTATGAATTCCCCACTTTCCACCCTCTCCGGGTACACGCCGATTGCCGACGAGCGGATCTCCGCACCCGGCGATAACGGCCTGTCGGCCGTGGGGGGATTGACCGAGGAGAATTCGCTGGACGCCTTGCTGCGCGCCGCACGCGAGGCTGCACCGGAGTTGAGCTGGGCCGCTTACCGTGCCGGCCAGCAAATGCACCTGTTGGGGCAGGGCAGTTCCGCCACGGACTGGCCGACGTTGATACCCCGTGAAGAATTCGACGGCTACTGCCGCAAGCACCATTTGCAGCGTTGGGTGACCGGCCATGGCGAGTCCGCGCTGGGCTGGCTGTTGATGCCGGACGCGCACGCCGGCGATCCATTTTTCGCCGAGCTGGCCGGGCGTCTGGGGCTGCGCCTGCAGACCGATGCGCTGGCCCGGGCCCAGGCCACCCAGCGGGTGCTCTATGAAATCACCTACCTGGCCAGCTCGACCCGTGACCGTTCGGCGTTTCTGCAAGGCGTGCACAAGCAGCTCTCGACCCTGATCGACGCGGAAAACTTCTACCTGGCGCTCTACGAAAGCCACAGCGGCAAAATCACGTACCCCTATTACATCGACATCACCGACCTCGACGCTCTCGAGGCGGAAACCTACGAGTTTCTCGATCCCGAGCGGCTGTCCATGACCGGTTATGTGCTGACCACCGAGCAGGCGCTGTTCGTCGATGCCGCCGCCATCGAGCGGGCGCGGGCGCTGGATCGCTTCCACTGCGTGGGCCATCGCCCGGAATTCTGGATGGGCGCGCCGCTGAAAAACGCCTCTGACGACGTGTTCGGCATGCTGGCGATGCAGGTCTATGACGTCGCCCGGGTCTACAGCGTCGAGGATCAGGAGCTGTTTCTGGTGGTAGCCCGCCACGTGGCCATGGCCCTGGACCGCATTCTGCACCGCGCGCAACTGGAAGAAACCGTCGCCCGCCGCACCCTTGAGCTGTCCCGCCTCAACGACGCCCTGCGCAATGAAGTGGCCGACCGCGAGCGCGCCGAGCACTTGCAGAGCGCGCTGTTCCAGATCACGGAGCTGTCCAGTCAACCCGGTGACATGACCGACCTGTTCAAAAGCCTGCACGGCATCGTCGGCGAACTGCTGTTTGCCCTGAACTTCTATATCGCGCTGTTCGACGACGCCACCGGCGAGGTGACCTTCCCGTACTACGTGGACGAACGCCTGACCCGCCGCCCCGATCCGCGCCGTGGCGAGCGTGGCTTTACCGAATACGTCATCCGCCAGCGCCGGCCGTGCCTGATCGATGGCCCGGAGGCGCGCTGGCTGGAAAGCATCGGCGAGATCACCCTGCAGAACGAGGTCAACCGGTCCAGTTCATGGCTGGGCATTCCGCTGTTCGACGGCGATGTGGTCCGCGGTGTGCTGGCAGTGCAGAGCTACACCTCCCATGTCAGCTACTCGTTGCGCGATCAGGAGCTGCTGACCTTCGTCTCCCGCCACATTGACACCGCACTGTCCCGGCGCAGCGCCGCCGAGGCCATTCACACCGCCAACCTGCGCCTGGAAGCGCGTGTTCAGGACCGCACCCGGGAGCTGGACTACGCCAACGCCAAGCTGCAACACGAAAACGCCCACGACGCGCTGACCGGCCTGCCCAACCGCAGCCATTTGCAGCAGCGCCTGAGAGACGCGTGGGAGAAATTCTCCCAGAAGGGCGAGGAACTGGCGGTGATGTTCATCGACCTCGACCGCTTCAAGATGGTCAATGACAGCCTCGGCCATCACTCGGGCGATCTGCTGCTGATTCAGGCCGCCGACCGCTTGCGCCACTGCATGCGAGACAGCGACTTGCTCGCCCGGCTGGGCGGCGATGAGTTCGCGGTGCTGGCGTACGCCGCGCCGCCGGATGTCACCGTGGCGATTGCCGAGCGCATCCTCCTGGCCTTCGACGTGCCGTTCTACATCGACGGCCACGCGGTGTTTTCGTCGTGCAGCATCGGCGTGGTCGGCGCCGACCTGCAGTTTCACAGCGAGCCGGCGGATTTGCTTCGCGACGCCGATACCGCGATGTACCGGGTCAAGAACGCCGGGCGAGACAGCTACGCGGTGTTCAACCAGGAAGTGCGCCGCGAGGTGTCCGACCAGATGGAGCAGGAGACCGCGCTGCGCAACGCCCTCAAGCGCACCGACGAACTGCTGCCGTATTTCCAGCCGATCATCGATGTGGCCAGCGGCCGGATACTGGCCCTCGAAGCGCTGATTCGCTGGCGTCAGGCCGATGGCCGTATCGTCGCGCCGGGTCAGTTTCTGCCGGCGCTGGAAGGCCTGCGCCTGATCGGCCGTCTGGACCTCTACATGCTGCAGCAGGTGATAGTGATCCTCGCCCATCCCGACCACGCCCATTGGCCGACGGTGCACGTCAACTGCTCCAGCTACAGCATCACCCGCCCGGAGTTCTCCAGCGAAGTCCTCGGTTTGCTGAGCCAGCACGGGGTGGCGCCGTCGCGCATCTGCCTGGAACTCACCGAAGGCGCGCTGGTGGCCGAGCCTGAACTGGCGCGTCAAGCCATGAAGCATTTGGCGGACAACGGCGTCTCGGTGGTGCTCGATGACTTCGGCGCCGGGTTCTCGTCCCTCAGTTACGTGCACCAGTACCACTTCAGCGGCCTGAAAATCGACAAGTCCTTCACCCTGGAACTGACCACCAGCTCGCGCAGCCGGGCCATCGTTCGCGCCATTGTGCGCATGGCCGAATCCCTGGGGCTGACGGTGGTGGCGGAGGGCGTGGAAGACGCCGCGACCCTGGACCTTCTGCGGGACATGGGCGCAGGTCAGGCTCAGGGTTACTACTTCTCGATGCCGGTGCCCCAGGACAGGCTGGATTTGAGCGCGTTGCGGTAAACGGCGCGAATTAACGTTTCAGCATTTTCCTCAGTGCGCGCACGACATCCCTTTTGCACTGCTCCGTCAGGGCGCCGGGGTGGAAGTCGAACATGTGTGGCACGCCGGGGTAAACGTGCAGCTCGACTGGAACTCCGCTGCGAGAGAGCTTGCCGGCCCACGCCATGTCCTCATCCAGGAACAGGTCCAGCGCACCGACGGCGATAAAGCTCGGCGGCAGGTGACTCAGGTCATCAGCCAGCGCGGGGGAAAACAGCAGCGCGCGGTCATCGTCGCAGAGGTACTCGCCCCGGTAGCACTGCCAGCAGAATTGATTGGCCTCCCGGGACCAGCTGAACCTGCCCGCGCCAGGGTTTTGCACGGGAGCCCCAGGGGGGCCAGTGCGGTGGTCGAGCATCGGATACATGAGCACCGAGCCGGCGATGGAAATGTCACCACGGTAACGGGCGAGCAGGGTCAGCGCCGCCGCCAGTCCGCCGCCTGCGCTGTGGCCCATGATCACGATGCGTTCGGGATTCACGCTCAGCGCAGCCTGCTGGTGGAGCAGCCACTGGAGGCTGCGATAGCAGTCTTCCAGCGGGGCAGGAAAGGGATGCTCGGGGGCGAGCCGGTAATCGACGGCGACGATCAGCGCGCCTGACTCACTGGCCAGATCCGCCAGGTAGTCGTCGGCCATTTCCGGGCACCCCAACACGAATCCCCCGCCGTGCACGTACAGAATCGCAGGGAGGTCATGGGCGTCGGCGCTGTGGTCAGGGCGGTAAAGGCACTGGCGCAGGTCGTTGCCGTTTGCAGGTTCACGGACCCAGCGCTGTTCGCCGCGAGCGAGGTCCGCGGGTTTGAACGCAGCGTGGATGCGTGTGCGAATGGCGGCGAGGTTGTCCCGGCTCCATTCGCTGGACACCTCGTCGCGGAAGAAACGGTACTCGGGATCCAGCAACTGATCGGGGTCCACACAAACCTCCTGAGCGAAGACGGGGGACTGGAAAGCCCCCCCCCCCGTTGTTCTGCGCTTACAGCCACGCCTTGATACGCGAGCACACCGCCGGGGTGGAAATTCCATAGCGGTCATGCAGCGTCGGCAGGGCGCCGGCGTCGAGGAAGGCGTCGGGCAGGGCGATCTGCCGGAACGTCGGGGTGACTCCGTTACGTAACAGCACCGTCGCCACCGCTTCACCCAGCCCGCCGATGATCGAATGGTTTTCCGCCGTCACCACCAACCGCCCGGGTTTTCGCGCTTCGGCGAGAAGGGTCTGCTCGTCCAGCGGCTTGACGGTCGGCACGTGCAGCACTGCTACGTCGATGCCATCGGCCTGCAACGCCTTCGCCGCTTCCAGCGCGCGCATGGTCATCAGCCCCGTGGAGATGATCAGCACATCGTTGCCGGTGCGCAGGGTCTTGGCCTTGCCGATCTCGAAGGTGTAGCCGTATTCGTCGAGCACCAGCGGAACGTTGCCGCGCAACAGGCGCATGTACACCGGGCCCTGATGCGCTGCGATGGCTGGCACCGCTTGTTCGATTTCCAGCGCGTCGCAGGGGTCGACGATCATCAGATTGGGCATGGCCCGGAAGATTGCCAGATCGTCGGTTGCCTGATGGCTCGGGCCGTACCCAGTGGTGAGGCCGGGCAATCCGCAGACGATTTTGACGTTGAGGTTTTCTTCGGCGATGGCCATGCAGATGAAGTCGTAGGCCCGCCTCGATGCGAATACCGCGTACGTGGTGGCGAAGGGCACGAAGCCTTCGCGGGCCATGCCGGCTGCGGCACTCATCAGCAACTGCTCGGCCATGCCCATCTGGTAGAAGCGCTCCGGGTGGGCCTTGGCGAAAATGTGCAGATCGGTGTATTTCGACAGGTCGGCGGAGAGCCCGACGATGTCTGCGCGTTGCTCGGCGAGGGCGGCCAATGCGTGGCCGAAGGGTGCCGGGCGCGTGGCCTGGCCTTCGGAGGCGATCGAGGCAATCATCGCCGACGTGGTCAGGCGTTTCTTGCCGGGCTCGTTGTGGGTCAGTGCGCTCATGCCGTTCTCCCGATTTGCAGGTTTTCCAGTGCCAGGTCCCACTCGTTTTCATCGACGCGAATAAAGTGGGTTTTCTCGCGCGTCTCCAGAAACTCCACGCCTTTGCCCATTTTGGTGTCGCAGATGATTACCCGCGGTTGCGCGCCGACATGGTTGCGTGCGGCATCGAAGGCGGTGACCAATGCCTCGATGTCATTGCCGTCCACGCGCTGGGTGAACCAGCCGAAGGCCTGCCAGCGGTCAACGATAGGTTCGAACGCCAGCACCTCGCTGGAATGGCCGTCGGCTTGCTGATTGTTGACGTCGATGATCGCGATGAGGTTGTCCAGCTTCCAGTGCGATGCGGACATCGCCGCTTCCCAGGTCGAGCCTTCGTTCAGTTCGCCGTCGGAAAGCAGGTTGTAGACGAAGGAGGCGGCCTGCTTGCGCTTGAGCCCCAGACACGCGCCGACGGCGATGCCCAGTCCGTGGCCCAGCGAGCCTCCGGTGATTTCCATGCCCGGCGTGTAGGCCGCCATTCCCGACATGGGCAGGCGGCTATCGTCGGCGCCGTAGGTTTCCAGCTCGTCCACGGGGATGATCTCGGCCTCGATCAACGCGGCGTACAGCGCGATGGCGTAGTGACCGATGGACAGGTAAAAGCGGTCGCGGCCTTCCCATTCCGGGTCCCGGGGCTGGTAGCGCAAGGCGTGGAAGTAAGACACGGCGAGCAGATCGGCCGCGCCCAATGCCTGCCCGACATAACCCTGGCCCTGAACCTGGCCCATGCGCAGGGCGTGGCGTCGGATATTGAAGGCGCGCTGGGCCAGCGACAGCGCCGGTTGATGTGATGGACTGATGTTCATGTGAGTGGCTTCTCTTTGTTAGCGATTGACGGACGCGGCGGGGATGCGCAACACCAGCAGGGCGCCGATGCACAACACGCCGGTAATCAGGTACATGCCGATGGCGCTTGAGCCGGTGGAGGTGGTGATCCAGCCGATCAGGTACGGCGAGCAGAAGCCGGCGAGGTTGGCGAAGCTGTTGATCCCGGCGATCCCTGCGGCGGCGGAAACGCCGCCCAGCAGCGTGGTCGGCAGCATCCAGAACAGTGACGACGCCGAAAGCACCCCGGAGGCGGCGAGGCACAAGCTGAGCACCGACAGCAGCAGATTGCCGCCCAGTAACGCCGCCAGCGACAGGCCAACGGCGCCGGCGATCATCGGGGCCACCAGATGCCAGCGTCGCTCGCGGTGCTTGTCGCCGCTGCGGCCCATCAACAGCATGGCCGCGATGGCGCACATGTACGGCAAGCTGGTGAGCAGGCCGATGTGCAGCGGATCAGCGACGCCGGCGTTACGGATCAGCGTCGGCAGCCAGAAGGTGATCGCGTACTGACCCATGACCACGCAGAAATAGATGCAGGCCAGCAGCCACAGACGCCTGTCGCGAATGAACTCCCCGACCGAGCTGTGGGTGACTTTCTGGCTGTTATCCTCGGCCAGCTCCTTGTTGACCAACTCCTTTTCCTCGTCGTTGAGCCAGGTGGCCTGGTGCACGCCGTCCTTGAGGTAGCTCAGTACCAGCAGCCCGACGATGAGGGTGGGAATGGCCTCGATCACAAACATCCATTGCCAGCCGGCCCAGCCGTGCACGCCGGCGAAACGGGTCATGATCAGCCCGGACAGTGGCCCGCCGATCATTCCCGACAGCGGGATGGCGATGAACCACAGCACGGTCATTCGTGCGCGGCGATAGGACGGAAACCAGTAGGTCAGGTACAACAGCAGACCCGGCGCCAGGCCGGCTTCGGCGATGCCCAGCAGAAAGCGCAGGCCGTAGAACTGCCAAGCGGTTTCAACGAAGGCGAAGAGGGCGGAGATGATGCCCCAGGAAATCATGATGCGGGCAATCCAGCGGCGGGCGCCGACCCGGTGCAGGATCAGGTTGCTCGGCACTTCGCAGAGAAAGTAGCCGAGGAAGAACATGCCGGCGCCGAGCCCGTACACCGCTTCGCTCAGGGCCAGGTCGTTCATCATCTGCAGCTTGGCGAAGCCGACGTTGACCCGGTCCAGGTAGGCGCACAGATAGCACAGCATCAGGAATGGCATCAGCCGCCAGGCGGTTTTGCGGTAGGCAGTGGTGCGGACGGAAACGACCGCATCCAGGGAGAGGGTAGTCATGATGGTCTGATCTCTTGTTTTTATGGTCAGCTGCGGCTGAAACGTCGATTCAGAACAGCGCCGACGACCTCGGCCGGCGCAGAAAACATCAATGAATGAGCATGCCGCCGTTCACGTCCAGGGTGATGCCGGTCAGGTAGGACGACAGGTCGCTTGCCAGAAACAGCGCGGCGTTGGCGACATCCTGCGCCGCGCCCAGTCGGCCCAGCGGGATGCCGTCGATGATGGCGTGGCGGCGCTCGTCCTGCATCAGGCCGCCGGTGATGTCGGTGTGGATCAGGCCCGGCGCAATGGAGTTCACGCGCACGTTGTCCGGGCCCAGTTCCCGAGCCATGGCTTTGGCCAGGCCCAGTACGCCGGCCTTTGCTGCGCTGTAGTGAGGCCCGCCGAAAATGCCGCCGCCACGTTGTGCCGAGACCGACGACATGCAGACGATGCTGCCGGATTTTTGCTCGCGCATCAGCGGAATCACCGCCTGGGACATCAGCAAGGTACCGCGCAGGCTGACGTCGAGCACTTTGTCGTAGTCGCCGGGGCGAATATCGAGGGTCTTGAGGGGCTGGGTGATGCCGGCGTTGTTGATCAGTACGTCGATGCGGCCAAAGTGCTCGATGACCCGCGCGACGGCCTGTTTCACCTGCGCTTCGTCGGCGACATTGGCGGCAAGGCCCAGATGACCTTCGCCCAGTGAAGCGGCGGCGTCGCGGGCGGCGGATTCGTCGAGGTCGAGGATGACCACGCGGGCGCCGTGTTGGGCGAAGGTGGCAGCGGTGGCCCGGCCAATACCGCGAGCAGAGGCAGCGCCGGTGATGATTGCGATTTTGCCTTGAAGGAGCATGGGCGTGATCTCGTGTGATTATTGTTATGGGCTGGATCAGCGGGAAGCGAACTTTTTCGCTGTCCGACTTCTCTGGCCAGGTCAGCTTGTGCTCCGTGCCAGGGGTGAGCAATGACGCAAAAGTCATTGGATGCTGAAAAAAATTCAGCACTCGTCACGGCCTGTGCCGGGTGATTGAATGGCGGGTCTGGAGATAACAACAACAAACGTGGAGCCATGTCCCCATGAAGCGTATCGACGAAGCCCCGCCCAGCGTGCCACCGCTGAAAGCCATTCAGGCCTTTGAGCAGACCGCGCGCTTTGGCAACGTTGCACGGGCGGCGGAAGTGCTGGACCTGACGCCCTCGGCGGTCAGCCATCAACTCGCCAGGCTGGAAGCGATGATTGGCCGTCAGCTGTTCGTGCGCGCGGCGCGCGGCGTCACCCTGACCCCGGTGGGCGAGCAATACCTGAAGGATATTTCCGGGTTGTTGCACAGCCTGGCCATCGCCACAGAGCGGGCGGGCAGCGACGTCAGCCTCGACTGCCTACGGCTGCATTCCTCACCCAGCTTCGGGCTGCTTTGGTTGATGCCGCGACTGGAAGCCTTTCGCCTGAGCCACCCCGACATTCAGATCAATCTGTCGTGTTCCTACGAGTCGCTGCATTTCAGTCGCGACAAGATCGACGTCGACATTCGCCACGGCGAGCCCAACTGGCCGAGCTTCGAAGTGCGCACGGTGCGCAACGAAACCTTCGCCGTACTGGCTTCACCCAAGCTCATTGAAACGCGTCCGGTCGCTCAGGCCTCCGATCTGCTGGACCGCGATTTGATTCTCTCGGAAGCGACGCTGCTGCGCTGGCCGGCCTGGTTCGCCCAGCATGGTCTGGCGCGTCCGGAAAAACCCTATGCGCTGAGCTTCGATCGCTCTTACATGACGCTCGAGGCCGCCAGCCACGGTTTGGGTTTCGCGCTGGAAAGCACGCTGCTGGCGCAGAAATACCTGGCGAGCGGGGCGTTGGTCGAGGTGGCGCCTGAAGCGCTGTCAGCGCCGGTCGCAGCGCATCATCTGGTGTTCCCGAAAGCGCACTCCGGCTTTCCCAGGGTGCGGCGATTTCTGGAGTGGATGGAGAAGGAGTTGGGGCATGGGTTTGTGTTTTGAGAGGTCAACTGCTGACCGCGGCTACACGTCTGTAATGTGTTTCTGTGATCGCGCCTCTCATCGCAGTTTGATGAAACATTCCGCAACATTTCTCTTCGCCGCGAGTCAACGCTACATCTCCCTGCAAAGAATTGTTCATGAAGACCCCTCGACCGTCCGCACGCCTCAAGCCACTCAACGAATTACGCAATCTGAAAATGGCCCGTTCCGCCCACGCCTATGTGCGCGGCAGCACGGTGCAGTTTTACGAATGGCTGCACAGCCAGTCAGGCCGACGTCTGCCCAGTGGTCCGCCGGTGTGGATCTGCGGCGACTGTCACGCCGGTAATCTCGGGCCGACCGGGGATTCCAAAGGGCGCATCGACATTCACATCCGCGATCTGGATCAGACGGTGATCGGCAATCCGGCCCACGACCTTGTGCGCCTGGCGCTGTCCCTGGCCACTGCGGCCCGGGGTTCCGATCTGCCTGGCGTCGCCACCGCCAGAATGCTCGAAGAGATGATGCAGGGTTACGAGCTGGCGTTCGAAGATGGTGCCGACGAGGAGCCCGCACGCCCGGCGCAGGTGAAGGCGGGGATGCGCAGCGCGGTTCAGCGGACCTGGAAGCACCTTGCTCAGGAGCGTATCGAAGACACCCGGCCGACCATTCCGCTGGGCAAGCATTTCTGGTCGTTGTCCCGCGATGAACGTCACGGCCTGAAAGACCTGTGCGCGACGCCGGAGATTCATGCGCTGGTCACTTCGCTGAAGGGCCGATCCAAGGATGATCGCGTCGAGATGCTCGATTGTGCCTACTGGGTGAAGGGTTGCAGTTCGCTGGGCCTGCTGCGTTATGCAGTCCTGTTGAGCGTGGGCGATGACGAAGATCAGGAATATTGCCTGCTCGACGTCAAGGAGGCTGTCGCTGCCGCCGCGCCGCGCACCCCTCGCGCGGGCATGCCTCGGGACAACGGCAAGCGCGTGGTGGAAGGCGCTCGGCATCTGTCGCCAGGGCTGGGTAATCGCATGATCGCTACGCGCATGCTCGATCACGGTTTCTTCGTCCGCGAGCTGTTGCCCCAAGACATGAAGCTTGAGCTCGATCAGTTGAGCGAGCGCGAAGCCATGAAGGCCGCCGGCTACCTGGCCCGCGTCGTCGGCCTGGCCCACGCCCGGCAGATGGACCTCGCCACGCGCTCGTCGTGGATGCGCGAACTGCAGCTCAACCGCTCGCAGACCCTGGATGCGCCGTCGTGGCTGTGGAGCAACGTCGTGCATCTGGTGGGCAGCCACGAACAGGGCTATCTGGAGCATTGCCGGCGGTATGCGCTGGAGAATTGATTCGCCCCGGAAAATCGATTCGAATGGGAGCGCCCCCTTGACCTCGACTTAGGTGGAGGTTCGAGACTGGGCGCTCCGACGTTCAGGATCATTCCCATGCCGCAAACCCACCTTGCTTCACCCTTCGCGTTGTCCAACCCGCCAGGCTTGTATGATCCGGCCCCCAATGCGTATTCCCATCTCGCCGCCGTGAGCCCCATGGCGGAGTGGCTGTTCATCGCCGGGCAGGGCGGTGAGGATGCCCAAGGTCAGCTGTCCCCGGTCTTCGCCGAACAGGCAGCCCAAGCCATATCCAACGTCCGCACCGCCCTGCAATCCCGCGGGGCCGACCTTCAGCACCTCTTCAAACTGACGCTGCTGATCGTTGATCACACGGAGGAACGGTTGCGCATGTGGGTCGAGGAGGCGGATCTGGCATGGGCCGGTCATATGAAGCCGGTGTGCACACTGATCCCGGTACCCCGCCTGGCATTGGACGGGATGCTGATCGAGATCGAAGCGGTGGCGGCGCGCATGCCTAACGGGGGAACGATAGTTCGTCAGATGCGCGCGCTGGTAGGACCGGCTTCAGCTGGGAAGACGCCAGCGTGAGCACCGTCAATTCTGCAGTGTGACTGCCGACGCCTTCCCGGCTAAAGCCAGTCCTACAGCTGAATGCTCAATCCCCGGACGCCACCGCTTCACCGGCACACCGCGGAAGCCTCACCGTGAAGGTCGTGCCTTCCACCGCGTCGGAGACCACGGACACATCACCACCATGGGCCCGGGCGATTTCGCGGACGATAAACAACCCCAACCCCACGCTGCGCAGTTCGGCGTCAACATCCACGCCGCGGGTCAGCGGCTCGAACAGACGGGTGCGCTGCGCTTCGGGAATGACCGGGCCGAAGTTATGCACGGCAATCACCACCGTCCCGGCCTCCAGCGCGGAAGTAATCGTCACCGGTCTGGCAATGTCCCCATACGCCACGGTGTTCGCCGTGAGGTTGCCGATCACCTGAATCAGACGATCGTTATCCAGCGCCACGAGCCCCGTGCCCTCCGAGCAGTGCGCCAGCTCCGCGCGGGGGAAAGCAACACGCAGTTCATCAACGCAATGGCCGATGAAGGTGTGCAGATCGACTTCCGTGGGGTTGACGCTGATGCCGCGCCCGACCCGGATCACCGTCAGGTCGAGCAGGTCGGCGATCATCCGGGTGGCGCGCTGCACCGAATCGCCGACGTGCTTGAACAACCGGGTTTCCTGGGCCGTGCGTTCACCGCGAGCGAGCAGGTCGGTGGCCATCTTGATCGCGGTGAGGGGGTTCTTCAGGTCGTGGCTGACGATCGCCACCATCTGTTCGGCAAACGTGGCGCGTCGCTGAGCGGTTTCGTAAGCCTCGTTGATTTCCGCCTGGGCCTGGCGCAACGCGGCCTCGGCGGCGGTTTTTTCCTGCAGCAGCTCTTCCGCCGCCTTGCGTGCCTTGAGCAGCTCGCGCTCGTATTTGTCTCGGTCAGCGGTGCCGAAAAATGCCAGCTCGTTGTAGACCTTGCCTTCATGCGCCCGGCGCACGCCGTTGAGCAGCATGATGATCTGGCGACGGTCGCGATGAACGATGCTCAACTTGACCTCCGCCACCGAGCCCTGCAAGCGCATCAACGGCGCCCAGTGGGTCTGGTGGAAGATGCGCCCGCCGACCGTGAGCAGGTTCTGGAACAACCTGCCACTCAGCTCGTTGCCGGTGTAGCCCAGCCAGTCGCAGAACGTGCGGTTGGCGCGCAGGATCCGCCCGTCTTCGTCGGTGACCACCAGACCGCACGGCGCGCCCTCGAACAGTTCGACGACGTCCGGTGCTGCCGCGAAATCACTCGGCATTGAGGCTGATCCACCGCCCAAGGAACGCATCGATCGCATCGGAACAGGCGGCGGGCGCACTCAAGTGAGGGCAGTGGCCGACATTATCGACCAGCTTCAGGGTGCTGTTGGGCAACGCGGCGTGCAGGTATTCACCGACGGCAACCGGGGCGATGAGGTCGTCGGTCGATTGCAGGATCAGCGTCGGCGTGGTCAGGCCGGCGACGTCCTTGCGGTTGTCCGAGAGAAACGTGACGCGGGCAAACTGCTTGGCGATCTCCGGGTCGGTGCGGCAGAAACTGTTGGTCAGCTCTTCGCCCAGCGCCGGTTGACCCGGCGCGCCCATGATCACCGGGGCCATGGTGCTCGACCAGCCAAGGTAGTTGCTGTCGAGGGTATCGAGGAGCGAATGCACGTCCTCTTCGGAGAATCCGCCGACGTAATCGCCGGAGTCCACGTAGCACGGGGAGGGGCCGATCATCACGTGGGCGGCGATCAGCCCTGGTGCCTGTCGGTCCGCCAGTACGCCGATCATCGCGCTGACCGAGTGGCCGACGATGATCACCGGGCCCGTGCCGAATTCGCGGACGAGTTCGGCGAGGTCGTGGGCGTAGCCGTTCAGCGTGGCGTATTTGTCGGGGTCGTAGGCCTCGATGGCCGAATTGCCAGCGCCCACCAGATCGTAAAGTACGACGTTGAAGCGGTCGGCGTAATGGGGGCTGATCAAGCGCCACATGGCCTGATCGCAACCAAATCCGTGGGAAAAAATCAGGGTCGCCCGGCCGTCACCCATGACGTGAACGTTGTTGCGCTGCTGAAGGTTCATTGAGTGTTCGGAAAATGGCGGTGGGCGCGAGTGGTGCCGAGCCTATAGGGTTATCCGGGATAAATCACCTGCAAAACCCATAACAGGCGAACCGGCCGTACCGCTTGCTGGTAAATTGGCGCACGCTTCATTTGTTGAGCCATTATTGGCGCCAAAAAGGGTAATACGCGCGGGCAGGCCAGTCCTTATCCTCGACGCTTATTCTTGTTCAATCTTTCCTGCTGAAGGGATTTACACCATGCGGCAATTTGCGGCCCTCGCTCTGTTTCTCAGTCTCAATGCCTTCGCACAGGACGCGCCCCAGCCGATCGTCAAATGGACGCTGCTCGACCAGTTCGACAAGGCCTACACGCTGGACGACCAGGCCCAGGTGCTGTTGATCGCCCGCAGCATGTCGGCGGCGAAAATGGTCAACGCCGCCCTTGAAGAGGGTCCCGAAGGTTACCTGGAGCAGCGCCACGTGGTGTACGTGGCGGACATCGAGAAGATGCCCTCGCTGGTGAAGATGGTGGCGGTCCCGGCGATGCGCTCGGCCAAGTACCGAATCCTGCTGGACCGCGACGCCCGTGTCGCCTCGGCGTACGACGGCGACCGCGACACCGTGCAGTGGCTGACGCTGAAAAACGGCGCGGTCATCCGCCAGGAACGATTCTCCGACGGCGAACAACTCAAGCAAGCCATCGCAAAACTGGGTTCGCAATCGGCTAGCCGTTGACCGCGGCTTTCTCGAAGATCAGCCGCAGGTAGCCGGCGATGGTCGAGGCGTCGCCGTAGACCTCACGCAAGGCCTGCTCGGCGCTGGACAGGTGCAGCACCAGTTGGCGCCTGACCTTGTCCTCGCCGTACAGCGAAACGAACGTGGATTTGCCGTCGTCCTTGCCTTGATCCTTGTCGCTGTCGGCGCAGCGGTCGCGCAGGTCGTCGTACATCTGGAAGGCCTGGCCCAGCTCCATGGCGAAATTCTGCAGCAGCGGCCGCTGGTCTTCCCGGGCGCCGCTGATCAGCCAGGCCATGTCCATGATCGCGCCGAACAGCACGCCGGTTTTCAGGTTGTTGGTCAGGGCGATCTCGTCCGCGTCGCGGCTGTGCTGGCCGTCGCGCAGGTCCTGAAACTGCCCGCGCACCAGGCCTTGCATGCCGACCGTATTGGCCAGCACTTCGACCAGCTCGGTGCGGGTGGTGGCGCCCAGATCACTGATGGTGGCGACGACACCGAACGCACGGCTGAGCAGGGCGATGGCGGTCAGAATCGCCACGTCCTCACCGAACTTCAGGTGAACCGTGGGCTGACCGCGCCGCAGCGACGCGTTGTCCATGCACGGCATGTCGTCGAGCACCAGCGATGCGGCGTGGATCATCTCGACGGCGCAGCCCAGGTCCACGGCCTGTCGCCTGATCGTGCGGCTGTTCTCGCGGCCGTCCTCAACCAGTCCTTCGGCAGCGAGTACCAACAGCACCGGGCGCATGCGCTTGCCCGGTGCCAAAGTCGATTCGCGCATGGCCAGCGCCACCAGGTCGCGCTCGTTGCCGGATTCGGGCAGCAGCTCGGAGAGCCGCGTTTCGATGGCCGCCCGGACGTCTCCCAGTCGCCCGGCAAAGCCCGATTTGATTGTTGTGTCGAGGTTACCTGCCATCGGTCTTTCCCTATGCTTTAGCGGTAAAACTGTTCGTCGCGGAGCGGTTCGGCGTGCGAGACCGGTCATCACGGAACGACTGCTGTTTCTTAATGCCTCAAGATACGGCAAAGTTGTACAGGAAAATCGGCTTTGTACAAGATTCCGTATGCAGAATACCGTATAGCCCGTTCAATAATTCAGCTGCAGGGAGCGAGTATGACTCACAGCGATATGGGTCGTCGCAAAGACGATCACCTTGATATCGTGCTGGACAGACGCGCCAGCGTGCGTTCCTCCTTCTCCGGACTGGACGACATCCGTTTCGAACACTGTGCGCTGCCGGAGTTGAATCTGGACGACGTTGACGTCAGCAGCTCACTGCTGGGCATCGCCTTGCGCGCGCCGCTGCTCATCAGTTCCATGACCGGCGGGGCCGACCGGGCCACCGCGATCAACCGTCATCTGGCCGAAGCCGCCCAGGAGCTGGGCATCGCCATGGGCGTCGGGTCGCAGCGGGTGGCCTTGCAAAGCGGCGGTGATCAGGGCCTGACCCGCGAACTGCGGCGTCTGGCGCCGGACATCGCGCTGCTGGGCAACATCGGCGCCGCGCAGTTGATCGAGCCTGACGGCCTGGACATGGCCCGCCGTGCGGTCGACATGCTTCAGGCCAATGCGTTGATCATTCATCTGAATCCGTTGCAGGAAGCGGTTCAGGCCGGCGGCGACCGGCGCTGGCAGGGCATTCTCGAAGCGATCCACGGCGTGGTGCTCGATGTCGGTGTGCCGGTGGTGGTCAAGGAAGTGGGCGCGGGCCTGTCTGTCGATGTGGCGCAGGCGCTGGTGCAAGCCGGGGTGCACGTGCTGGACATCGCCGGGCTCGGCGGCACCAGTTGGGCGGCGGTCGAGGCCGAGCGCGCCGAGAACCCGGCCGATCGCGAAGTTGCCATGGCGTTTGCGCAATGGGGCATTCCGACCGCCGTCAGCCTGGCCATGGTCCGCCAGGCACTGCCGGACACGCCGCTGATCGCATCCGGCGGCGTTCACAATGGCATCGACGTGGCCAAGGCCATTCGCCTGGGCGCCGATGTCGTCGGTCAGGCAGCGGGCGTGCTGCGCAACGCGACCCTGTCGACGGCTGCAGTCATCGAACACTTCGACATTGTCATCCGCCAGCTGCGTATCGCCTGTTTCTGCACCGGCTCGGCTGACCTTCGCGCGTTGCGCAGCGCCCGGTTGCTGGCGCCCAACACCCTGCAGACGTTGCTCTCATGACGCATTTTGCCGTCGTGGCGCCAGCGTTCTATAGCCACTTTCAAGGGTTTCAGGCGTTGGCCGGGACATTGATCGACCGCGGTCATCAGGTGACCTTTTTCCAGCAGGCCGATGCACGGCGCTGGCTGACCGACCCGCGCATCGGCTTTCATGCCCTCGGCGCCCTCAGTTATCCGCCGGGCAGCCTCGAAGCGGCGCTGCGCCGTGCCGCCTGTTCGAATAATCCGCTGCGCCTGCGCCGGGTGATCCGCGACCTGTGCGACACCACCCGCATGCTGTGCGCCGAGCTGCCGTTTGCGCTGGCGGTGCGGCAGATCGAGGCCTTGCTCTGCGACCAGATGGAAGCGGCAGGCGGGATGGTCGCCGAAGGGCTGGGCTTGCCGTACGTGTCGGTGGCCTGCGCCTTGCCGGTCAACCGCGAGCCGCAACTGCCGCTGCCGGTGATGCCCTTTGCCTACGCCACCGATGAACGCAGTCAGCCTATGTATGAAGGCAGCCGCAAGGTGTACGACTGGTTGATGAGGCCGTTGAGCAAGGTGCTGCGTGATGCGTCACGCCGACTGGCCATCGAGCCCCGCGACGGCCTGCATGAATGCCTTTCACCCTACGCGCAGATCAGCCAGACCATCCCTGGTTTCGATTTCCCCCGCCAGCATCCGCCTGTGAATTTTCACGCGGTCGGGCCGCTGCGGGCGCCTCAAGCCGAACAACAGGGCGAGTGGCCGATTGACCCTGACCGGCCGTTCATCTTCGCCAGCCTCGGCACGCTGCAGGGGAGTCGTTTTGACATGTTCAAGCGCATCACCACGGCCAGCCGACAATTGAACGCGCAGTTGCTGGTGGCCCATTGCGGCGGGCTCGATGCCCGGCAAGAGCAGCGGCTGATCAAGGCCGGCGCGACCTGGGTGACCGACTTCGCGCCGCAACAATGGGCGCTGCAACACGCCGATGCGGTGGTGACCCATGGCGGCTTGAACACGGTGATGGACGCCATCGTCGCGCGCACGCCGATGCTGGTCATGCCCATCGCCTTCGATCAGCCGGGCGTGGCGTCCCGGGTTACTCACGCCGGCATTGGCCTGCAACTGCGGCGCGGCGCCGGGGCAGGGCAGATTCGCGAGCGGCTGACGCAACTGAGCGGGCTGTCCACCGAACCTTTCGATCAACTGGCGACCGAACTGGCCCAGGCCGGCGGCACGTCTCGCGCCGCCGACATTGTCGAAGCCGTGGTGCGCACGGGCGAGCCGGTGCTGGCGAGGCAGTTGCCATGACGTATGACTTGATTCTCGCCGGCGGCGGACTGGCCAACGGTCTGATCGCCTGGCGCCTGAAGCAGCTACGGCCGGAGCTGTCCGTGCTGTGCATCGAAGAGCAGACGCACCTGGGCGGCAACCACACCTGGTCCTACCACGAAGGCGACCTCACGGCCGAGCAGCATCAATGGCTGCAGCCGCTGGTGGTGCAGCGCTGGGCGACCTATGACGTGCACTTCCCGCAACGCTCGCGGCGGCTGAACAGCGGCTACGCCAGCATTACGTCGGAACGCTTTGCCGAGGTCATCGAGCCCGCCCTGGGCGATGCGCTGCTGACCGGTCGACGCATCACCGAACTGACCCCGCGCACCGTCGTGCTGGACAGCGGCGAGCGGCTTCAGGCCAGCGCGGTGATCGACGGCCGCGGCGTGCAGGCCACGGCGCACATGGTGTTGGGGCAGCAGGCATTTCTGGGTCAGTTGCTGCGCTTGAAGGTGCCCCACGGCCTGACCGCGCCGATCATCATGGACGCCCGCGTCGAGCAGAGTGAGGGCTATCGCTTCGTCTACGTGCTGCCTTTTTCGGCCGACACCCTGCTGATCGAAGACACCCACTACGTCGATCACCACTCGTTTTCCGCCGAGCAGCTTCGTCAGCACATCGCCGATTACGCTGCCGCCCATGGCTGGGAGATTGCCGAGTGCCTGCGCGAAGAGCAGGGCGTGCTGCCGATCACCCTGGCCGGGGATTTCGCCGGGTTCTGGCGTGAGGCGGCGGGGCAGCCGCGATCCGGTTTGCGCGCCGGACTTTTTCATTGCACCACCGGCTATTCGCTGCCCCATGCCGTGCGGCTGGCGGAGTGGATCGCCGCTCAACCCACGCTGGATGCCGACTCACTGGACGCAGGCATTCGCGCCATCGCGCATGAAGCGTGGCACTCCCAGCGTTTCTATCGGCTGCTGAACCGCATGCTGTTTCTGGCCGGACGTCCGTCGAATCGCTGGCAGGTGATGCAGCGGTTCTACGGCCTGTCCGAAGGCCTGATCAGCCGTTTCTATGCAGGCCGCAGCACCCTGGCCGACAAGCTGCGCGTGCTGACCGGCAAACCGCCCGTGCCGATCAACGAGGCTGTCACAGCCGCTGCCCGTTACTTACCCAAGCATTACCTGCCTAAGCATCATGAGAATTGACATGACCCAAGCAAAAACCGCAATTGTGATTGGTGCCGGTTTCGGCGGCCTGGCCCTGGCCATCCGACTTCAGGCGGCGGGCGTGCAGACGACGCTGCTGGAAAAACGCGACAAGCCCGGCGGCCGCGCCTACGTCTACGAAGATCAGGGTTTCACCTTCGACGCGGGGCCGACGGTGATCACCGACCCGACGGCCATCGAAGAGCTGTTCACCGCGGCCGGCAAATCCATCAAGGATTACGTCGAGTTGCTGCCGGTGTCGCCGTTCTATCGCCTGTGCTGGGAAGACGGGACGAAGTTCGATTACGCCAACGATCAGCAGTCCCTGGACACCCAGATTGCCGCGATGAACCCCAAGGACGTCGCCGGCTATCAGCGCTTTCTGGCGTACTCCAAAGCGGTGTTTCAAGAGGGTTATCTGAAGCTCGGGGCGGTGCCGTTTCTGTCCTTCCGCGACATGGTCCAGGCCGGCCCGCAGCTGGCGAAGTTGCAGGCGTGGCGCAGCGTGTATTCGATGGTGTCGCAGTTCATCGAGGACGACAAACTGCGCCAGGCGTTTTCCTTTCACTCGCTGCTGGTCGGTGGCAACCCGTTTGCGACGTCCTCCATTTACACGCTGATTCACGCCCTTGAACGGCAGTGGGGGGTGTGGTTCCCGAAGGGCGGGACCGGCGCGCTGGTGCAGGGCATGGTCAAGCTGTTCGAAGACATCGGTGGGCGTGTCGAGCTCAACGCCGATGTCGCCAGCATTGACACCAGTGGCCAGAGGGTGACCGGCGTGCGGCTCAAGGATGGTCGGCAGATCAATGCCGACTGCGTGGCCTCCAACGCCGATGTCATGCACACCTACGCCGAGCTGCTCGGCGGCCATCCCCGCGGGGTCAAGGAGGGCGCACGGCTGAAAGGCAAGCGCTTCAGCAACTCGCTATTCGTCATCCACTTCGGGCTCAAGCGCCCGCAGCCCCAGTTGCAGCACCACACCGTGTGTTTCGGCCCGCGCTACAAGGCGCTGATTCAGGAAATCTTCAAGGGCGCGGCGCTGGCCGAAGATTTCTCGCTGTACCTGCACGCGCCGTGCATCACTGACCCGAGCCTGGCGCCGCCGGGCTGTTCGAGCCACTACGTGCTGTCGCCGGTGCCGCACCTGGGCAATGCCGATATCGACTGGGAAGTGGAAGGGCCGCGTTACCGCGACCGCATTTTCGAGTACCTGGAAAAGCACTACATGCCGGGTCTGCGCGAAGATCTGGTCACCAGCCGCATCTTCACGCCGCAGGATTTCAAGGGCGAGCTCAACGCGCACCTCGGTTCGGCGTTTTCCCTTGAGCCGATCCTGCGTCAGAGCGCGTGGTTCCGCCCTCACAATCGCGACGCGAGCCTGAGCAATCTGTACCTGGTCGGCGCCGGCACACACCCGGGCGCTGGCGTGCCGGGCGTCATCGGATCGGCCAAAGCCACGGCCGGGCTGATGCTGGAGGACTTGCATTCATGAGCGTCGCCGATCAGGCGCTGCTCGACCACGCCACCCAGAGCATCGAAGTCGGCTCGAAAAGCTTCGCGGCGGCGTCACGCCTGTTTGACCCGGTGACCCGTCGCAGCGCGGTGATGCTCTATGCGTGGTGCCGGCATTGCGACGACGTCATTGACGGTCAGGAAGCAGGGCATTCGGCGACGGTGGTCAGTCAGCAGGAAGTCACCGAGCGGCTGCAACGGCTAATCGCCCAGACCCACGCCGTGTACGCCGGGACGCCGACCCACAGTCCGGCGTTCGAGGCGTTCAGGGAGGTTGTCCTGCGCCATGGCATCGAGCAGCGTTATGCCCTGCAGCATCTGGATGGCTTCGCGATGGACGTCAGCCAGCGCGAATATCGGCGCATCGACGACACGCTGGAGTACTGCTATCACGTGGCCGGCGTGGTCGGCTTGATGATGGCGCAGATCATGGGCGTGAGTGACGACGCGACCCTCGACCGCGCCTGTGATCTGGGTCTGGCGTTTCAGCTGACCAACATCGCCCGGGACATCGTCGAAGATGCCTCGGTGGGGCGCTGCTACTTGCCGACGGAATGGCTGGATGAGTTGGGCATTCCCCATGATCGCCTAGCAGCTCCGGAGTTTCGCCCGGCGGTGGCGGTGCTGGCGAAGCGGCTGGTGGACATGGCCGAGCCATATTACGAGAGCGCCAACGCTGGCCTGACCGCGCTGCCATGGCGATCGGCGTGGGCGGTGGCGACGGCGGGTTGCGTCTATCGGGAGATCGGCGTGAAGGTCAGGGAGCGCGGCGCCCGGGCATGGGATACGCGGGTGTCTACGAGCAAGCTGGACAAGCTGCGTCTGGTGGTGCTGGGGGCGTGGAAGGCTAGCGCGTCTCGAGGTCGGCACTGGCCGGCGCGACCGGCGCACCTTTGGCAACGTCCGGGTCGGACTTGTGCAACGGGCCGTCATGCAAGCGTCGAAGCTGGGCGCGCAATCGAGTGACGCTCGGCGCGTAGAGAAAGCCGAACGACACGCAGCGCTCTTTGCCCGACACCGCGTGATGCATCAAATGCGCCTGATACAGGCGCTTGAGATAGCCATTGCGCGGCACGTATTTGAACGGCCAGCGCTTGTGCACCAGACCATCGTGGGCGATGAAATACAGGAAACCGTAAGCGGTCATGCCTGCGCCAATCCACTCCAGGGGATGGGCGCCTGCGGTGCCCAGCGCGATCAGCACGATGGCGAAGCCGGCGAACACCACGGCATACAGATCGTTCTTCTCGAACCAGCCGGTTCTCGGCTCATGGTGCGACTTATGCCAGCCCCAGCCCCAACCGTGCATGATGTACTTGTGCGCAAACACGGCAAAGCCTTCCATGCCGATCACGGTTGCGAAAAAGACGAGGGCATTGATCATCGGGTTCATCCGCGGGGAGAGTCTCAACGTCAGACCGTAAAAGGGCCGACGGTGTTCGGTGCGTGATTGTCGCATGCCGATGGCTGAAGGCGGAGGTCGGTTTGTCAGTTGCTGGTTTGGGCGTCACCGTCCGTTGGTTTTGTAGCGTGACGTCTGCCGCCTTCCCGGCTGAAGCCAGTCCTACAAGTCGAGCGTGATGCTTTTCGTGGGACCGGCTTAAGCCGGGAAGGGGCCGGTTCGTGCGCCCTCGGTCTTCTGCCGATGCTGGTCCTTGGCACCGCGCGTCCACGTGGACTGAACTGTGCGCGCCATGTGGGGCCTCAGACTTACACCCGCTAAAGGAGGCCAAGGCCATGAACAACGACGAATTCAATCAATACGACGCAGAGCGCTTCCACGGTCAGGTCGCCGAGCAACTGGGCATCAGTGTGGAAGAGCTGAAAACCTGGATGATCAACGACATCGAGCGGGTCACCGAGGGCGGCGAGGAGGTAGGGCACATGGTGGTGTTCCGCGAGTCCACGCCGGATGAGGTGCTCGACAAGCTCAAGAATCCGCAGAGTCGTTATACGGCGATGACGGGTGTGATCAAGACCGAGTAAGCCATCGCCGTTCGCCAGAAATGGCCAGCCCATGACTTTAATCGCAAACAACAAAAAGCCCGATCACTCGGGCTTTTTGTTGCCGCTCAGCCGCTGATTATTTCGACGGCAGGGCGTAGGCGATCAGCGAGTCGCCCATCTTCGTACCAAACGAGCCATGCCCGCCGGCCATGATCACAATGTACTGCTTGCCATTGCTCTCATAGGTCATCGGGGTGGCTTGACCGCCCGCTGGCAAGCGCGCCTCCCAGAGCAGGTCACCGTTGGTGACGTTGAAGGCGCGCAGGTAGTTGTCCTGCGTACCGGCGATGAACATCAGGTTGCCGGCCGTGGAAATCGGACCACCCAGCATTGGCACACCGATTTTCAGCGGCGGCAGCTGGATGCCCTTCAGGCTGTCGCGGATGGTGCCGATGCGTTTGCGCCAGACCACGTCGTGGGTCTTCATGTCGACGCCGGCTACATAGCCCCACGCCGGCTCTTTGCACGGCAGGCCGAGTGGCGACAGGAAGGCGTTGATTTCGACGCCGTAAGGCACGCCGTACTGAGGCTGAATGCCCATTTCGGTACCGCTGCCGGTGGCACCTTCTTTAGGCCACAGCGGGTTGTTCGGGCCACGGGGAATCAGCTTGGACACGAACGGCAGGGCCATCGGGTTCATCAGCGCGACTTGACGGTCAGCGTTCACCGAGATACCGCCCCATTCGAAGACACCCAGGTTACCCGGGAACACCAGCGTCCCTTGCTCGGATGGCGGCGTGTACTGGCCGTTGTAGGACAGCTGCTTGAAGATCACGCGGCAGACCAGTTGGTCAAACATCGTCGCGCCCCACATCTCCTTGTCGGAAAGGGTTTGAACGGACGTTAGATTGAGGTCCGAGCGCGGCTGGGTCGGGCTCACCCGATCCCCTGGCGCCGCTTCACCAGCAGGCACCTGCATTTCATGAACAGGCACGATCGGCTTGCCGTCGCGACGGTCCAGCACGAACAGGTTGCCGGCCTTGGTCGGCACGTACACCGCAGGGACGGCTTCGCCGCTGCCGGTTTTGACGTCAGCCAGGGTAGGCTGGGCCGGAACGTCCATGTCCCACAAGTCGTGGTGAGTGGTCTGGAAGCTCCACACCAATTTGCCGGTGGAGCCATTCATCGCGACGATCGAGCTGGCGTAACGCTCCATCACCGGCGTGCGGTTGCCGCCCCAGATGTCGGGCGTCGGGTTGCCGGTTGGCACGTAGACCACGTCGGTTTTCGCGTCATAGGCCAGCGGAGCCCAGGCGTTCGGCGAGTTGTTGACCAGGGTTTTACCGTCGCCCGGGATTGCGTTCGGGTCTTCGGCACCGGTGTCGAAGATCCACTTCAACGCGCCGGTGTTGACGTCGTAGCCACGGATCGCGCCGGATGGCTCGTGCACCGACAGGTTATCGGTCACCGAACCGCCGATAATCACAGTGGTGCCGGTCACGACAGGCGGGGAGGTGGGTTCGAGGCCGCCCGGATACGGGTAGGGCTGCAAGTGCAGCAGGTCCAGCTCGCCGTTTTTGGCGAAGTCGGCACATGGTGCACCTGTGTCGGCGTTGATGGCGAACAGGCGACCGTCGTTGACCGGCAGGAACACCTTGCGCGGGCAACTGGTGGCGACCGGTTGGGTGCCTTCCAGGCTTTTCGCAAACTGAGTGGTGTCGGCCTGATCGAAGTACGCGACGCCACGGCAGGTCAGGTGCTGGAAGGACGGATCGGATTTGAGCTTGGGATCGAATCTCCACTTCTCTTTACCGGTGGCCGGGTCCAGAGCCACCAGAATCTGGTGAGTGGTGCAGATGTACATGTTGTCGCCAACCTTGATCGGCGTCAGCTCGTTGGTGGTCTCGCCGGAGTCATTGGCGGTTTTCGATTCGCCGCTGTTGAAGGTCCAGGCCACCTGAAGGTCTTTAACGTTGCCTTCGTTGATCTGAGTCAGCGGGGAATAACGCGTGCCCGACTGCGTGCGGCCGTAAGCAGGCCAGTCGCCGTTGGCGATGCCTTCGACAGGCTGATGCTGCGCGGGTTGCGCCGTCGCCATGCTGCCGTTGATTTCCTGCGGGTCGTTGAAGATGGAATACACCATCACCACGATTGCCAGGGCCAATGTCGCGGATAAAAAGGTTTTGCCCGGCTTCAGACGCTCCGGAATGTCACGGGTGACCCCCGGGATCAGCAGCCACAGACCCAACACCCCGAGGATGTCGAAACGCGGCACCAGCGCCCAGAAATCCGTGCCGGCTTCCCACAGGCCCCAGACCACGGTGATGAGCATCAGCGCGCCGTAGAGCCAGAGCGATGCAGCGGAACGTCGCCACAACAGGACGGCGAACACCAGCAGCGCGACGCCCAGGAACAGATAATAAAAAGAGCCGCCCAATGAGAGCAGCCAGATACCGCCAACCACCAGAAACAGAGCAAAGATGCCTGCAATGATGGAAGTAAAACGCCTCAGCCCTGAAGCTTTTGATAAGTCATTCATCGATGTTCCCCCTTGGGATGTAGTGCATGGACTGTGCGCCGTATAGGGGGTTCAACTCCGGAACCTGGAGTCTGGATAAAATTTTCAGCGCCACTGACCATCCACTCTTTCGAAGCATAGGCCGTGTTTGCAATCTGATCACGGGGGAAAAGCATTCAGATGGCGAACGGCGCGGCGTTGGGCGAGATCGGCTCACGATGACGAGGGCGGAAAGGCGGCCACAGAGTGCGTTGGAGAGGGGCCAGGTCATGCACGCGCCGGTGCATCCCATCGCTCAAAGTTGCGGGGGTTGTGGGGGCAGACTAGAGTCGGAAACAGCCCCACCTAACTTTGTTACCGCAGGCGCATGAACGAGTGAAGTCTTTGCACTTCCATCAAGCCTGCGAGTCAATAACAAGCTGGAAGTAAGTTCGCTATGCATAAACGTTTTAGCAGAGCGCGAACCACACTAACGCTATTATGTGCGGCGTTTGTGTTGTGCGCGTCTGGCTGCACTGGCACCGCCAGTAATACCAAAACAACCGGACTGTCGTTAGTGGATTACACCTCCGTGAGCGCGTCTTCCCCACCCGAGCACCTTACCGGACTCTGGGCCGGCCCCCATGCCGGCGGCACGTTTTACGTGGAAATCTTCGACGACGGCGACCTGCGCACCTGCTTGAGCGCTCCGCCTTATTACCACGCGATGGACGGAAAATACGCCGATGAGGCGCTGTATCTGGAAGACGGCACCCGCATCGAATTTCAGCCGGTGGGGGCACGGCAGATCACCATTTATTCCCCTCCCGGCAGGCCGGTCACCACGCTGGAACGCAGCGCACCGGGTCACTCCGCCAGCCAGTGTCTGGCAGGTGCCGCTGACGTCCAGCGCAAACTGTCCCACTGGGCTTCGCATTAGCGGCAGGGTTCGATAATTGAGGCAGTGCGCGGGTATCATGCACGGCTCGAACCCACCGCCCGACCCCGGATTCAGGATCACAATGCCCAGCCCCACGTTTACCGTCATGCGCCTCGACGCCACGCCGCCGGAATCGATCAAGAGCCAGATCATGCAGATGGTGATCGACTACGTTAGCGAGCTCAGCATGGTCGCCATCGCCCCGAGCAATCCGTTGTACCCGCTGTATCAATACGGCGTCGGCCATGAGGTGCATCAGTACGTGCAGGCGATGGACGGATCGCGGGGGATTGCGGTGGAATTGATCGTGGCGCTGGATGCCGAGGACCCTTCGGTCGTCATCGGCTTCTTGCTCTATCTGCCGGTTCAACAGGACCCGCAGGCGTGCGCCGTGGCGTACATGGCAGTGCAGACGGCGCGCCGTCGTCAGGGCGTGGCGCGGGCCATGCTGGAGAAAATGACCGAACGCTATCCCCACGCCGAGCTGGCGTGCTTCGTTGCGAAAGTGCCGGTGTTCGAGGCGCTGGGCTTTCGGGTGCTGGGAGCACGCGGGCCGCAGGTGTTGATGAACACCCGCGATCAGCAAACCGACGGCTTGTTGGCCGTGCTGGACATCGCGCCGATCTACAACTCGCTGGAAGTGCGGCAGATCCACAGCTATCTGTTGAAGCAGCACGGCAAGCGTGCGATGACCGATGCGGAAAAACAGCGCGATCGGCACATTGACCAACTGACCCGGCAGGCGCGCCTCTTCGTCAACGGACTGCTGGGCGAGTCAGGCGCGCAGGCCTTCATCGGCCCGAAGCTTGTTTGACGCCCGAATCAGCGAACGGCCTCGTTGAGGTCGATTCCTCGTGAGTCCTTGCTCCACATTTCCAGCAGGAAATCCCGCTCGGCGTGATGCAGCGTGCGTTCCATCGCCAAGTGCCGCGCGAGGACCTGATGCACTTCGCGGCCTTCCATGGGGCAGCCTTCGATGGGGTGCAGCCAGTGGCACGCCAGCACCGCGCCATCGGGCGTCAGGCTTTCACGAATGCGCTCAATGATCTCGCCAAAGGCATCCGGCGTCAGGTAATAGGCCCATTCGCTGATCACCACCAGATCGAATTGCCCGGCAGGCCAGTCCTGGGGCAGACAACCTTCCAGCACTTGCACATGGGCGTGCGCACTCAGGCGATCGCGGGCCAGGGTGACGGCCCGGGGGCTGAGGTCCATGCACAACAACGCGTCGCACCGTTCGGCCAGGCGCAGGCTCAATTCGCCATTGGCGCAGCCCGGCTCGAAGATGCGCGCGTAGCGCTGACGCGGCAGGGCAGCAAGGGTCAGATCGCGTTTGCGATGCTCGTACCAACGCGTGCGAAAGGCCCAAGGGTCGTCACTGCTGGCGAACAGTTCGTCGAAATACTCACCTGTAATGCTCACAGAAACACCAGTTCGAAGGGTTGCAGCAGACGCTCCAGCGTTTGCGGGTTCAGCACCGCGGGCGCGCCGGTGCTCGGGTCGTTTTCCAGCTGGCTCAAGTGAGCACCGATGGCGTCGCGCTTGCGCCGCAGTTGCTCATCGCTGAGCCAGAATTTGCGGGCCTGTTCCCAAGGGATGCGCGGGTCATTCGGTTCCGCCCAATGCCAGGCCCACACCGGAATCTCCACCAGCGTCGCGCCAGTGTTGGCCACCGCCTGAGCCGCGCAATGGCCGACGGCTTCGTGGTCGCAGTGGCCGTCGTGGCGCCAGGTGGTCAGCAACACATCCGAGGGACGCAGGTCTTCGCTGAGCAGCGCAATCAATGACTCGGCATGCTCGGCCACCTGACCATCGCCCATGCCGAGCCGTTGCCAGGACAACCTCGACACGTCCAGGCCCAGGTGCGCGACAGCTTGCTGGCTTTCCCGCCGACGCTCGGTGCGCAGGCGTTGCATGGGCCACAGCGGCGATTGCGGATGGCTGCCTTCGCCGTCGGTGACGGCAACCAGGTGCACATCGTTCTGCCGCTGGGCCATCGCTGCGAGCAGTCCGCCACAGGTCAGGACTTCGTCGTCGGGATGCGGCGCGAGCACGATCAGGCGTGAACCGGGTGGAACCAGTTCTTCCAGGGTGATCGGGCGCACGCCGCGCAACGCCACGCTGTTCTCCCAGGCGCTCAACGGTGTCCCGCTGACGCCGAATGGCTGTGCTTCGTTCATAGTGACCAATCCTCGGGTTCGACCGTGGCGACTCGCTGGCCCAGGTGCGCCAGGTCACGCTCGGCGTGGCTTTGTCGGATAAACACCTGCAGGTCGGCGGCCAGCCGCGCAAAGTGCGGATCGCGGCAGAACGGTGTTGCGCCCAGCGCCCGGCCGACATGTCGGCACACCTGTTCAACCGCCATCTCGACCTGCGCCCGCAGGCGCTGCACCTTCAGGCTCGCGTCGTCTTGCGGATGGGCGTCGATCCATGACGCGCATTCGCGCAAGGCCGCCGCCGCGCCACACAGCGCTGCATCCACGCTGCCCAGATGGGCGTCGGCATGGGGTTCTGGCCGTCCGTGGTGTCGGTGCGTGCGCAAGCTTTTCGCCAGCGCCACTGCCGCGCCGTACCAGGCGGCAGCGATCCCGGCGCCGCCTTGCCAGAACCCTGGCCGGGTCAGATAGTCGCCGCTATTGCCCACGCATATGCCGACCGCGCCGTCGAAGTGCACGTCGCCGCTGGCGGTACCGGCCATGCCCACGGCCTGCCAGGTCTCGCTGCTGAAGCGGACGCCCGGCTGCTTCAAATCGACGGCCACCAATTGCGGCGCCTCGTCGCTGGCCCAGGCGGTGAGCAGGGCGTAATCCAGCTGTTGGGCGCCGGAGCACCAGGCCTTGCGGCCGTTGAGGCGGACCTTGTCGCCGTGGCGCTGGCTGACGCCGACCTTGGCGTCGGGCGGTTCGGCGGCCCATACGCCCCAGATGCCGGGTGCATCGAAAGGTGCGGCGCCAAGTTCTTTCAGAATGGCGAGGGCGTCGGTATGGCCTTCGTAGAGTTTGAGCAGCGCCAGATCGAGGCCCGCCACCGTTGCCAATTGGCGCCAGCGTTCGAGGGTGCGACCGCTGCCGGGCAACGGCAGTTGATCGAGTCCGCTGTCGAGGCAGCGCTGCATGGCGTGCCGCAGGGGCGCGTCCGGCACGTGGGGATTGTCACGGTGGGCGAAATCCGCCAGCAGTGATTCAAGTCCTTGTGCATCGTCCCGCATGGCTGGCTGTCTCCGACCCGTTGACGCCGACGCGAGGTGCGCGGGCTTTCTGCCTGGCCCGCTTGCGCGGCCTGCTGATGGAATTCGGCAGCGCCAGCGGGGCGGGGTTCAAACATTTCTTCTGCCAGCCGGTTCGGTTGCCTCTGGCAGGGAGCACTCAAGAGGGCGGTGATCGGCGCCTTGCAGTCAGGTGCGCGGTTTTGTCGCAGTGGGCGTTTCCCGACCCATGGGCGTCAAGGCGTGCAGCGTCGTCGGATGGCCTGCGTAAAATCCGCTGGTAACCTATTCAAGCCGGTTTTGCGCGACACTGTCGGGCACCTGTTTTTTTCGCTTCGTCCCTCGCTGCTGCAGTGCGACTGCCAATCAACGCCTGCGCCCGGCGAGGTGGACGAAAAAAGGGTTGGCGTTGGCGCCAGCCGCTGCTTTCGAGAGTTCGCCAGATGAATGAGTTTCTGACCCGCCGTCAGGTGGTCACCGGCATGGGCCTGTTGGGGCTGGGCCTGCTGGCCGGATGTGACGGTTCGACCACTGCGCTGGATTTCAAGTACGGTAAAGATCTGAGCAACAAGATCATGGGCCGGACCTTCAAGTTGACCGACACCGACGGTGAGGTCAAAACCCTGTCGAGTTATCGCGGGTTGATGCCGATGGTGTTTTTCGGCTTCACCCAGTGCCCGGCGGTGTGCCCCACGGCGCTGGCCCGCGCTGCGCAGATCAAAAAGATGATGGGCGAGGACGGCAAGACGCTGCAGGTGATCTTCATCACCGTCGACCCCGAGCGCGACACACCGCAGATTCTCGACGCCTACGTCAAACAGTTCGATCCGACGTTCGTTGCCCTGCGCGGCACGCTGGAAGAGACCGCCCACGTCGCCAAAGAATTCGGCGTGTTCTACGAAAAGGTCCCGGCGGGGAACACCTACACCATGTCCCACACCGCCACCAGCTTCGTTTTCGACTCCCGGGGCAACCTGCGCCTGGGGCTGTCGCCTTCGCTTTCCGCCAAGCAATGCGCGGAAGATTTGCTCACTGTCATGGAAGTCTGCTGATGAATGCTTTGTTGAATGCTGTATCGCGCACGTTGCTTGTCTCTCTGTTGGCCGGCGTCAGCCTGAGTGCGGTTGCGCAGACGCGGGTCGAGGATCCGTGGGTGCGTGCGACGGTGGCCGGGCAGCCTTCCTCCGGTGCCTTCATGCGCATCACCGCCGACACCGACAGCACGCTGCTCAGCGTCAGCTCGCCGGTGGCCAAAGATGTGCAGATCCACGAGATGAGCATGACCAACGACGTCATGCGCATGGGCCCGGTCGACGCCGTGCCGCTGCCTGCGGGCGAGACCGTGGCGCTGGACCCCGATGGCTACCACGTCATGCTCATGGGCCTGAATGGTCAGATCAAAGAGGGCGACCAGGTACCACTGACCCTGACCGTGAAGAACGCCGAGGGCGAGACCGAAGTGGTGAACGTCACCGCCCCGGCCCGCGCCGCGACAGCACCGATGGACATGGCCCATGACCACGGAATGACGCATTAAGCAGGAGCGCTTATCTGCGTACCTCTCGTAGGACCGGCTTCAGCCGGGAAAGCGTCAGATATCACACTGCAAAACTGAGGGTGCTCATGCCGACGTCTTCCCGGTTAAAGCCGGTCCCACAAAGGCACCGCGCAGCCCGGTAGGACTGGCTACAGCCGGGAAGGCCTCAGGTGCCGCGCCGCAGAGTTGATGGTGTCCGAACCGACGTCTTCCCGGCTAAAGCCGGTCCCACAAAAACACCGCGTATCCACCGTGGGACCGGCTTCAGCCGGGAAAGCGTCAGGCGCCACACCGCAGAATTGATGGTGTTCGAACCGGCGTCTTCCCGGCTAAAGCCGGTCCCACAAAGGCACCGCGCAGCCCGGTAGGACCGGCTTCAGCCGGGAAAGCGTCAGGCGCCACGCCGCAGAAAAGAGGGTGCTCGACCCAGCGTCTTCCCGGCTAAAGCCAGTCCCACGAAGACACCGCGTACCTCAGTATGACTGGCTTCAGCCGGGAAAGCGTCAGGCGCCACGCCGCAGAATGGATGGTGTCCGAACCGACGTCTTCCCGGCTAAAGCCGGTCCCACAAATAGAATGCGTTCTCCTGTGGGACACGCTTCAATCCCCAAACGCCCCCAGCAGCAACACCACGTTCAGCACGATGATCAACAGCGCGATGCCCCAGGCCAGGGTCGTCAGAATGGGCCCGGTCACGAAATCACCCATCAGCTTGCGGTCCGACACGAAGCGCACCAGCGGGACGATGGCGAAGGGCAGTTGCATCGACAGGATGACCTGACTCAGTACCAGCAATTTAGCCGTTCCCTGAGCCCCATAGATGCTGGTCACCACAATCACCGGAATGATCGCCAGCCCACGGGTCAGCAGGCGGCGGATCCAGCCCGGCAGGCGCATACGCAGAAAGCCTTCCATGACGATCTGCCCGGCCAGGGTCGCCGTGACCGTGGAGTTGATCCCCGACGCCAGCAACGCCACGCCGAACAGCATCGACGCCATGCCCACGCCTAGCATCGGCGAGAGCAAGTGGTAGGCCTGTTCGATTTCCACTACGTCGGTTTTGCCGGCCTTGTGAAACACCGTCGCTGCTGTAATGAGAATCGCCGCGTTGACGAACAGGGCCAGGGTCAGCGCGATGGTGCTGTCGGTCACTGCCCAGCGCAGGCCGATGCGCCGGCCTTCATCCGTGCGCGGATAGGCGCGGGTCTGCACGATGGAGGAGTGCAGGTACAAGTTGTGCGGCATCACCGTCGCACCAATGATGCCGATTGCCAGGTACAGCGCCTCGGGATTGGTGACCACCTCGGCCTTGGGAATGAAACCGGCGAACAGCTCCGCCAGATCAGGCTGGGCCAGCACCATCTGAATCGCGAAGCAGCCAAAGATGACCAGCAGCAGTGCGATGACAAACGCCTCGAGCGCCCGAAACCCGCGGCCCATGAGCAGAAAAATAAGAAACACATCGACCGCCGAAATCACCGCGCCCCAGATCAGCGGAATGCCGAACAACAGGTTCAGCGCAATGGCAGTGCCGATCACCTCGGCCAGGTCGCAGGCGATGATCGCGATCTCGCAGGCAATCCACAGGGCAATGCACACCGGCCGGCTGCAGCGCTCGCGGCAGGCTCGCGCCAGGTCCCAACCGGTGACGATCCCAAGACGCGCGGACAGCGCTTGCAACACGATGGCCATCAGATTCGACAGCAAGATAACCGACAGCAGCAGGTAACCAAATTTCGAACCGCCGGCGATGTCAGTCGCCCAATTGCCCGGATCCATGTAGCCCACGGCGACCATATAGCCGGGGCCGGTGAACGCGAGCAGCCGCTTGAACCAGTTGCCGCTCTTGGGCATGGCGACACTGGCGCTGGGCATGCCCCCGCCGAGTGTGTCGTCGCCGGGGCGGGCAGGGTGGTCGATAGGCGGCATTAAGGATTCCGGCGTTGGACACTGAGTGATCAAAGGTGGCGACAGGCAGGGTCTGCTGTGCGGTTTTGGCGAGTGCGCCCGGCAACCATCAGCTCGACAGCGACGCCGCTGCCAGTGAGTTTAGATAATCCCCAAAGCCTTCCTTGCACCGGTAGTCCTTTCGTGCGCTGGTGGTGACGCTGTTCGCGGAAATCCACGCGATGGACGCACCGATGCGTTGCAGATCGGCGACCAGATGCACGTCTTCATGGGCCGCCAGCGCCTTGAAACCGCCGGCCCGCTGATAGGCATCGGCGCTGACGCCCAGGTTCGCGCCATGAATGTGCCGATGGTCATCTACCGGGCGGTACAGCGAGTCATAGCGTTGGCGCACATGGTCGGGATGGCCGGACCAGTCGTCGACCTCGACGATGCCGCACACCGCATCCACATTCAGGCTGACTTGATGCGCCAGCCAGGCATAGGGCACGACGCTGTCGGCGTCGGTGAACGCCAGCCAGCGCGCGCCACGCTCGAGCATCAGCCGCGCGCCTTCTGCCCGGGTCATGCCGACGTTGCGGTAGGCGCATGCGTGGGTCCTGACGCCATGAGCGGCTGCAATCCCGGCCGAGGCATCGGAGCAGTCATCGAGCATGATCAGGATTTCCACGGGCTCGCCGTGGAGGTCTTCGTGAACGGAGGATGCGATCAGCGACTTGATGCAGTCGTCCAGAAAATCTTCTTCGTTGTGCGCGGGGACAATAATTCCAATCATTGAAGTGTCTCGTCTCGGCACCTGCGCTGATCGCGGCGTCCTTCGATGTCGACCGAAGCGAGGGAAATTTGGTTTCAAGTATTTTCGTTTGCGAAGACCACCAACTCGCCTGGCAGCGTTTAGGTATATCCCAGACGCAATGACGCCGCTGAATAGCGGCGTCGATGGCTTTGCGTTATGGCGAGACCCTACGGAGTGGGAATCAGGCTTCAGCCCGCCAGCAGCGCCTTGGCGATGGCCTCGTTGAACGCTGGCAGATCGTCTGGCGTGCGGGAGGTGATCAGGGTCCAGCCGTTGGCCGGGCATTCCTTGACCTCGGCATCAACCCAATTGGCCGCGCCGGCATTGACCAGGTCAGTGCGCACACTTGGGTAAGAGGTCAGGGTTTTGCCTTTGATCACGCCGGCATCGATCAGCAGCCATGGGCCGTGGCAGATCGACGCGACGGTCTTGCCGGCGTCGGCGAATGCTTTGACCAGCTTCTGGGCATCGCTGTCCTGGCGCAGGGTGTCGGCGTTGACCGTGCCGCCGGGGATGACCAGTGCATCGAAATCATTGGCAGACAGGCCGGCCAGCTTGGTGTCGGAGGTCACGACGGCGTCTTTGTCGGTGTCGTTCAGGAACAGTTGCGCAGTGCCGCCTTCGATGGAGGCGTGGGTCACCGCAGCACCCTGACCCTTCAACGCTTCCAGCGGCTTGAGCAGTTCGTCGCGCTCGATGCCGGTGTTGGACGTAATGATCAAAACCTTCTTGCCGTTCAGTTGATTGCTCATGTTTTCGCTTTCCTCTGAAATAAAAAGTGCTGAACTGCGCCCGCTATCAGCGGGCGGTGTCACTTTCAGAGGGAAACGGAAAAGCGAAAGTTCAGCCTGATTGCGTGGCCGGGCTGAAGGTCGATGGCGACGACTCAGGCTAAGCACCCGGATTTCGGGCGCCGGGATCACCGCCGTGCGACGAAACGGCGCAGCGTAATGACACCGTCGTCACAAGCACTCGCGGACCGCTTTTTCCAATGCATTGCGGCCAAAGGCCGACGACAGCGGGGCGCGCTGGTACAGGAAAACCCGGGTATTGGGGTTGCCTTTGTAGACCTCGAGAATTTCATCGGAGGCGATCTTGCCGGAGATCAGCAGTTTGTAGTGACCCTTGCTCTCGGTCATGGTCGTGCCCGGCTTGATCTGCTGCCACTTGGGGTAGATGCATTTGGCGTAGTCAGATGGCGTCTTGGCGGTATCGAAATTGAACGACGGGTTGTTCGGCGTAGAGCTGCAACCGGCCAGCACTACGGCGATGGCGCAGCCCAGTAACGAGTACGGTGATAAACGGCGCATCAATTCATCCTGAATTAGAAAACGAAAACAATTCGATCGGGTCGATGGGCGCCTATGTTGACCAGCAACCGTGCAAATGAAAAGCGCACGCTTTGAAATATTTCACCGCGGGTTAAAGCCTGGCTTGCGCTGCCGTCACCGAGCTTCTGGACGGGTCATCCTGATCAATGGGTCGCTTATTCAAGCGCTGCTTATTGCTCGATTAGTTTGCATATTGCTCGATTGATGAATAGAGTGAGCTAAAACGAGCGCTCACTTAAGCATGTGCCCGTTCGTTACTGCCTGAATGACGGAGAACACATGTCACACGACGAACTGCAACGGGCTGCGCGGTCAGTCCTGATGCCGGCGATTGCCGGCCTGGCGCTGGACGAACCCGTGCGCCGCCATCTACACGCTGGCGGCGTGTCGGTCCTGCTGGGTGAGACGCGTGATGAGTACTTGGCCCGAAACATGAGTTTCGAGCGCCGCCGGGAAGAAACCGATGCGCAGTTTTCCGCGATCGCCAGGGAGGCGGCACTGTGTGCGGCGGCGCCGGTGCTGATCGCCGTGGATCAGGAGCTCGGCGGCATCCAGCGCTTGCACGGTCTGGTGCCCGGTATGCCGAGCTCGACCGACCTGACCCACACGAGCACCGCTGACATCGAGTCGCGCTGTTATGAAATGGCCAGCTCGGCCAGGGTCATGGGCGTCAATCTGTTCCTGGCGCCGATTGTGGACGTGGTCAGCGGGGTCAACCCCTGGCTGCACCAGCGCAACCTCGGGCCCGATTCCGCCGAAGTGGCGCGCATTGCCTGTGCTTTCATTCGGGGTGTGCAGCGTGCCGGCGTGATTGCCACTGCCAAACACTTTCCGGGTCATTACCAAGTCGAGCACGATCCGGCGGTGGCGCGGGCTACCGTGCCCGACAACGCCGCCGCGCTCAGCGACGGGCTGGAGGTGTTCAGGCAGGTCATTGCCGCAGGCGTTGGCGCAATCATGCCCGGGCCTGCGGTGTTCCCGGCGCTGGATCCGCAGCAGTCGGCCAGCACCTCGGCGGCGATCATCGGCCTGCTAAGGGATGCGTTGGGTTTTGAAGGGCTGATCGTGTCAGACGACCTCGACGCCGTTTCCATCCTGCGCGGCAACAGCATCGCCGACACCGCCGTCGCCGCCCTGAATGCCGGTGCGCACCTGTTGCTGGTGTCGGCGGAGGCGGGGCTTGACGGCATCTCCCACGCCATCGTCGATGCGGTAAGCAATGGAGAACTGGATGCGCAAACCCTGCTTGCAGCCGCGCACACAGTTCGCGCCCACGCCCAAAGGTCGAGAGCCCAAGTGGACTCAGGCCTGTACGTCTCCTACCCGGTCTCAGGCGGTCATCTCACCCGCCGAGTCATGATCTGAACACCCGCTGTTGCTGCCGACCACGTGCAGCTTGCAGCTCATCGCTCACCCTATTTGTACTCGCGGCCCGCGCGTTCTACTCTCGCCACTCTGTCCACCCAGAAGGAAGGCACGATGAGCTGGTCCGCCAGGCAGTACTCCATGTTCGAGCAGCAACGCACCCGACCGGTCCGCGACCTCGTCGCCGCCATTCCTCTGGCCTCGGTGCACACCGCCGTCGACCTCGGCTGCGGTCCCGGCAATTCCACCGAAGTGCTGGCCGAAGGTTTCCCGGAGGCCACGGTGACGGGGCTGGACAGCTCCGATGACATGCTGCGCGACGCCCGTCAGCGGCTGCCGAATGTTGCATTCGAACTCGCCGACATCGGCAGTTGGAACCCGGCACAGACTTACGACGTGATTCTCGCCAACGCGTCGCTGCAATGGGTGCCTGACCACGCGACGCTGTACCCGCGGCTGGTCAGCCTGCTCAACCCGGGTGGCGTGCTGGCGGTGCAGACGCCGGACAACCTGGAGGAGCCTGCCCATCGTCTGGCCCGGGACATCGCCGCGAGTGCGGAGTGGGCGAGCAGGATTGGCGACGTCAGGCACCCCGACCGACACTCTGCCGCCTATTACTTCGAACTGCTGCAAGGGCATTGCGCCGAGGTCGATGTCTGGCGCACCACGTATCACCATCCGCTTGCCGGCGGGCACGGGGCAGTGGTCGAGTGGTTCAAGGGCTCGGCGCTGCGGCCCTATCTGCAACAGCTCGACGAAGTGGCGCAGCAGGATTTTCTCGACACCTATTTGCAGGCGATCAGCCAGGCCTACCCCGCGCTGGACGACGGCACGGTGCTGCTGCCATTCCCGCGCTTGTTCATCGTTGCGACACGTTGAAGCCTGTGGCTTGCGTTAAGCCGCTGTGTTGCGAGCCGTGATCGACACCGCCGTTTTCTGATGGAGCTAGCATGAGCAATGACCCCGGCGAACTGGCCGCACGGCTGATTCGCAATTTCAACGAAGTGCCGCTGCAACACGAGCGCCGCGACCCGCTGTACGAAAGCCATGCCGCCCGCCTGGGCACCGGCACCGCCGCGCAGAAACTGGGCGCGTCAATGGACATCGTCGCGCCCGGCAAGCGCTCGTGCCCTTATCATTTTCATTACGCTCAGGAAGAAATGTTCGTCATTCTGGACGGGCAGGGCACCTTGCGCGTGGCGGGTGAAATGCTCCCGATCCGCAGCGGCGATGTGATCTTCATTCCGCCGGGGCCTGAGTATCCCCACCAGATCATCAACACCTCTGACGCGCCGCTGAAGTATTTATCCATCAGCACCCGCGAGACGCCGGAAGTGTGCGAATACCCGGACTCCGGCAAGTATCAGGCGATGGTCACCATCAACGGAGCACGTGCGTTTGCGGCCGTGCAGCGTCCTGATGCGACACTGGATTACTGGGAGGGCGAGCCTTGATTCAATCGGCAGCCATGTGCCCATGACCCATTTGGTTATAACCATAGAACGTCTCGATCTAGGCGCGATATAAGAAAAACAGCAGTCCTTAGAGCAAAAATCGCTATCCTGCCCGCCGGCTTTTGAATGTGCAGTCAGGCAGAGCAATGGATTTTGGCAACGCAGGTTTCGTCGTCGCAGGGCTGGTGGTCGGTTTCATCGTTGGCATGACGGGGGTGGGCGGTGGATCGCTGATGACCCCGATCCTGCTGTGGTTTGGCATCAATCCCGCCACCGCAGTGGGCACTGATCTGCTGTACGCCGCCATCACCAAAAGCGGCGGCGTGCTGGTTCACAAAAAGAACGACAACATCGATTGGGGCATCACCGGTTGGCTGACTCTGGGCAGCGTGCCGGCCGCCGGGCTGACGCTGTGGTTTCTGAGCAGCCTGCACACCGCGCCGGACGCGATGAATCAGGTGATCAAACAAGCGCTGGGTGTGGTGCTGCTGCTGACCGCGCTGGCGATCTTTTTCAAAAAGTGCCTGCTGGCGTTTGCTCAGCGCCACGCCGGCGATCGTTATCGCCTCAGCAGCAGAATGCTGAACGGGCTGACGGTGCTGACCGGCGTCATCCTCGGCACCATGGTCGCGCTGACGTCCATCGGCGCCGGCGCCCTCGGCACGGTGGCGTTGTTCCTGCTTTATCCCTTCCTCGAAACCCGTCGCCTGGTTGGCACCGAAATCGCCCACGCCGTGCCCCTGACCCTGATCGCCGGCATCGGCCACGCGAGCATGGGCAACATGAACTGGTCGATGCTGGGCTACCTGCTGATGGGCTCGCTGCCCGGCATCTACATCGGCAGCCACCTGACCGGCCGCATCCCCGACGCCATCCTGCGCCCGTGTCTGGCGCTGATGCTGCTGGCGATCGGGTACAAGCTGGTGTTTTAACCCTGCATGGATGCGCCTGTTGACGTAGCGGTCATGGGCGCTGGTTTGCCGGGGGGCATCCGCTGTCTCTCCAGCGGCCGAAATGCCGTCTTCGTGAGCAAGCTCACTCCCACAAGGGATGTGTTTGCTGCAGGACATTCAGCGCCTGCACCTCTGAGCTCACTTCTTGTCTTCCCCCCAATAGCGCTGCGTCTCGATGAACGGGACTTGTTGATCCAGATCAATACCGGGTCACTTCAGGCGAGCACACTGGCCGTCGGTTGATTCAGGTCAGCCACCGCCAAGCCCATCGCGACCATGGGAGGCTCATGAGGCAATTCCATGACTGATCATTCGCGCCCGTTACTCGAACTTAGCCCGTCTCAGGCGAAGGCAGACTCTATGAAAGGCAAAATGAAGGCCGCAGTTGTAGAAGCATTCGGCAGCCCGCTGGTGCTTCGCGAGTGGGACATTCCTACCCCGGGCCCCGGGCAGATCCTGATCAAAACTGAAGCCTGTGGCGTGTGCCATACCGACTTGCACGCGGCACGGGGAGACTGGCCGGTGAAGCCGTCGCTGCCGTTCATTCCGGGACATGAAGGCATCGGCATCGTGGTGGCCCTGGGGGCTGGCGTGACCAGTGTGGGCGAAGGCGATCGCGTGGGCGTGCCGTGGCTGTATTCAGCGTGCGGTCACTGCGAGCACTGCCTGAGCGCGTGGGAAACCGTGTGCGCCAGCGCCGAGTTCGGCGGCTATACCCGCAATGGCGGGTTCGCCGAATACATTCTCGCCGACCCTGAATACGTGGCGCACATTCCGGCCGGGCTCGCGCCCCATGAAGCCGCGCCGATCATCTGCGCCGGGGTCACCACCTACAAAGGCATCAAGGAAGCCGATGTCAGGCCGGGTCAGTGGATCGTGATTTCGGGAATTGGCGGCTTAGGGCATTTGGCCGTGCAGTACGCCAAAGCCATGGGCCTGCGCGTGTGCGCGGTGGACGTCGACGACGGCAAACTGGCCCATGCCACCAGGCTGGGTGCAGACGCGGTGGTGAACGCCCGAGCGGGTGACCCGGTGCAGGCCGTCAGGGACGTCACCGATGGCGGGGCGCACGGCGTGCTGATCACCGCGCCCTCGCTGGCGGCGTTCAAACAAGGGGTGGGCATGACGCGCAAACGTGGCACGTGCGTGCTGGTCGGGCTGCCACCGGGCGAGTTTCCGCTGTCGCTGTTCGAGGTGGTCGCCAACTGCATTACCGTACGCGGCTCGTTCGTCGGCACTCGGCAGGACATGGCTGAAGCCTTGGCCTTCGCCGCCGAAGGCAAGGTGAACGCCGATATCGAGTTGCGGCCGTTGGCCGAGATCAATCAGGTGTTCAGGGAGCTGGGTGACGGCGAAGTGCAGTCGAGGATTGTCATCGATTTTCGCGGGTGATTGACGATAACTGCCCCATGCACCCAGTAGGACCGGCTTTAGCCGGGAAGGCATCAGTCGTCACGCCGCAGAATTGAGGGTGGTCTCACTGGCCTCTTCCCGGCTGAAGCCGGTCCTACTGCACCGCATGCATTCAGCAAGAACCGGCGCGCACTCGACGCATTCAGGTCAGTTCCCCGAGCGGAACGGAATAGGCTGGCGGGGCGCTTCGGGTGTGGTGTGCGGCTGCCCGACCATTTCGTCGTAGACCACCGGGTGCACGATGAACAGCTTCACGTCCTGAAGGGACGACAGGCATTTGCGCGCTTCGTCGACCGATGCCACGTGCAGCACCTTGCCGTCCGGGCTGGCGATGGCATTGGACTTGCCGTCCATGAGCGCATGTATGGCGTACGAGCCACCTTCGATCGACACCAGATTGACCTCGGTGACTTCCCCGGCCTTGACGTGTTTGATGAGCTTGTCCAGATCCATTACGGCACCTTAATTACGCACGCGGGCGTTGTCTGTTCCATGGATTGATGCGGAACCGTCGACGCGGCTCGCTTGCATTGGAAGAGGATGGCGGTGCCAAGTTCAACGTAAACAGGGGAGGCGGACGAGGGGGCGTTGGCGGGGGCTTGCAACGGGATCAGCGCCGCGAAAAAAACCACCGTTGCCTGCCCATCGAAAACAGGCAGGCAACGGGGTTTCAATCAGCAGAGCTTGTCAATAACGCGCAGGCCAGGCGCTTGCTGCACGGCGCCCCATTCACTGCTCAGGGTTTCCAGTACCTGGCCGAGGAACTGCTTGTCCGCCGCGGCCTTCTTGCCGACATAACCGTGGCCCTTGCGGTACATCTTCAGCCGGGCACGCATGTGCGGGTGCTGACTCTCGAATTGTTCTTCCTCGGTGCAGGCACCCAGGCCGTCCATGTGCACGTTGCCTTCCTCGCACACCCAGAGGATGTGGCTATCAAGGGAATCCTTGCGTGCGGCGAACAGTCGAGCCAATTGATCAATGGTAGGTTGGTTGTTCAGGTTCATGGTTGTTACCCCTTTTTGACCACTGGTTAATCTATCGAGTGAGTTCAAACGCAATGGCGAATCGTCCGTCGATTCGCAGTCCTTCCAGTCGCTGACAAACAAGGTCCGTCGGTACACAGAGCCGGTGCCGGGCCGCAAACATGTGGGTATTGATGACGGCAGAGAGGGAAGATCGGACCTGGGCGAGAAGGGCGGACGCCTGGAAGACACGGGCGACTGGGTGGTCGACCACAAGTGTCATGAGGACGTGTCGCCAGCGCTCGGCCTGGTGGGTCGATCATGCCGGTTCGGCTTCATCAATCTGCCTTGTGGGCAGCACACATCCAGAGGTTGTTCGACGGCTGTGTCGAACGGGCCCGGAATACTTTTGCCAGCTCTCCCGATCGGGGAGACGCCTGCACTATGCAGTCGGCAAAAGGCCTCGTCAACGGTTTTGTAGTGATTATTTTCGTGCACTACATATTTTGTAGTTTCAGAACATGGAGGTCGATTCGTGACTACAAAGTCAATGAATCCGGGGGCAACAGTGCGGGCGTCGGGCGGGGGCATGAAAGAGTGGTGCCGAAACGGCGCTTGCCCGCGACCGGATCGGCCAGCCATCACATCTGGCTGACTGACCCCATCGCGGGCAAGCAGGTGTCGCTATGAATCCAGGCGCGAACAGTTACGCCTGTGGAGCCTTCTGCAGCTCAAACAACAACAGCGAACGCGGCGTGACCGTGTACTCGCTGCCAAACTCGAACTGGTCCTTGCCGTCGATTTCCGGCTGATTGGTGTCGATCAGGCTGGTCCAGTTGAGACCTTCCGGCACTTCCGGCAGCGTGAAGTTGACGCCGTCGTGGTGGGAGTTGACCACCAGCAGCAGCGTTGCTTCGGAGCCGCGGCGACGAATACCGGTTTCCTGAGCGCGGCCATCCATCAACATGCCCAGGCAGCGGCCGTTCGGATCTTCCCACTGCTCGATGGTCATCTCTTCGCCGCTTGGCGACAGCCAGGTCACGTCCTTCACGCCCAGTTCTTCGTTGTAATCGCCCACCAGGAAGCGGCTACGACGCAGGATCGGGTACGACTGACGCAGCTTGATCAGACGCTTGACGAACGCCAGCAGGGCCTTGCCGTCTTCGTCCAGGTCCCAGTTGACCCAGCCGATCTCGCTGTCCTGGCAATAGGCGTTGTTGTTGCCGTGCTGGGTACGAGCGAACTCGTCACCGGCAACCACCATCGGCGTGCCTTGGGCCAGAATCAGCGTCGAGAAGAAGTTGCGCATCTGACGCAGGCGCAGCGCGTTGATTTCCGGATCGTCGGTCGGGCCTTCGACGCCACAGTTCCAGGAACGGTTGTCGTTGCTGCCGTCCTGGTTGTTCTCATCGTTGTCCTCGTTGTGCTTCTCGTTGTACGACACCAGGTCATGCAGCGTGAAACCATCGTGGGCGGTGATGAAGTTGACCGAAGCGTAAGGGCGGCGGCCACGCTGGTTGAACAGGTTGCCCGACGCCGTCATGCGGTTGGCAAAGTCCGCCAGTTGGCCTTCATCGCCTTTCCAGAACGCACGGATGTTGTCGCGGAATTTGTCGTTCCACTCCGCCCAGCCCGGCGCGAAGTTGCCGACCTGGTAACCGCCTGGACCGCAATCCCAAGGCTCGGCGATCAGTTTCACCGAACGCAGCACCGGATCCTGGCGGCAAGCCACGAGGAAGCTGTGGCGCTCGCTGAAACCGTCGTGGTAACGGCCGAGGATGGTGGCCAGGTCGAAGCGGAAGCCGTCGACGTGCATCTCGGTCGCCCAGTAGCGCAGCGAATCGGTGACCATCTGCAGCACGCACGGGTGGCTCAGGTCGAGGGTGTTGCCGGTGCCGGAATCGTTGATGTAGTAACGCTTGTCATCCGGCATCAGGCGGTAGTAGGAGGCGTTGTCGATACCACGCATCGACAGGGTCGGGCCGCGCTCGTTGCCTTCGGCGGTGTGGTTGTAGACCACGTCCAGGATCACTTCCAGGTTGGCGTGGTGCATGTGCGCAACCATTTCCTTGAACTCGGAAATCTTGCCGTGAGCCAGATAGCGTGGATCCGGGGCAAAGAACGCCAGGGTGTTGTAACCCCAGTAGTTGGTCATGCCTTTTTCCAGCAAGTGCTGGTCGTTGACGAAGGCGTGGATCGGCAGCAATTCGATCGAGGTGACGCCCAGACCTTTGATGTGTTTGATCACGTCATCGACCATCAGGCCGGCGAACGTGCCTTTGACTTCATCAGGCACCGAAGGGTGACGCATGGTGAAACCACGGGTGTGGGTTTCGTAGAAAATCGTCTTGTCCCACGGCACGTCGACGCGCTGTTCGCGGCCCCAGGTGTACGCAGGGTCGATGACCTTGCACTTGGGCACGAAGGGCGCGCTGTCACGCTCGTCGAAGCTTAGGTCGTCGTCCGGGTGACCGATGGTGTAACCGAACAGCGCCTCGGACCACTTCAGCTCGCCGACCAGTTGCTTGGCATACGGGTCGATCAGCAGCTTGTTATGGTTGAAACGGTGGCCGTTCTTCGGATCGTACGGACCATAGACGCGGTAGCCATAGACCTGACCCGGGTGGGCGTCGGGCAGGTAGCCGTGAAAGATCTCGTCGGTGTATTCCGGCAGCTCGATGCGCTCAAGCTCCACTTCACCGGCCGAGTCGAACAGGCACAGCTCGACCTTGGTGGCGTTGGCGGAAAAGATGGCGAAGTTGACGCCGAGGCCGTCCCAGCTGGCGCCGAGCGGGAAGGGCAGACCTTCCCGAATGCGCGATGCCGTGACTTCGGGGCTGCCAGCGTTGCCGGATTCATTCTGTGTAGCGGTGCTTTTATCTTGCGTGCTCATGTGTATTCCTGACGTTCGAATGAGTTCCTGAAGGCGAACAAAGCCGTGGCCTCAGTACGTGACTGCGCCATCGATGCAACAGGTTTGAAAATTACCGCAGGGTGACGACCGTTTTAAGGCGATCCCTGCGGTAGGGGTGTTAGCGGCGCAACAGTGACGCGTTAAAGCAGTTGATCAAGACGCAGGCTTGGCGGCGGCAGGCTTCTTGGCAGAAGACTTGGCCGCCGGCTTGGCCGGTTTGGCGGCAGCATCGGTACCGCTCGCCGCAGCCTTGGGTTTGGCGGGCGCCTTGGCTGCCGGTTTAGCGGCAGGCTTAGCGTCAGCTTTTGCCTCGGATTTACTGGCAGCCTGATCAGCGGAGCTGCCTGCTGATTTTGCGGCTGATGCGGCTGCGGGTTTAGCCGCAGGCTTGGCAGCAGACTTCGCCGCCGGTTTGGCTGCACCCTTCGCAGCGGGTTTGGCAGCGGCAGCCTTGGGCTCCGCTTTGCCGTCGAGCTTGGACTTCGCCGTCTTCGCAGCAGCCGGTTTTTTAGGCGACTTCGCCTCGGCGGCGGCCAACTTGCTAGCCATTTCCCAGTGGCGGGCATCTTGCCCATGTGGCTTGCCTTCCGTTTCCCAGATCTGGTGGGCAAGCTCGCTGATTCTTTTATCGTCGGCACTCATCTCGACACTCCCGGTATCACAAGGTTTGTATAAGCAGGTTTACAGAAATTTCCTTGAGCGCTGCGCTGAGCAACATTTCCTTGCTGGATGTGACTGTAGCCTGTGAAAAAAGTCCCTTCCAATTTGGATGTGAATCAGCGAACGGCAGGTTGATTCGTGTATCGCCCCAATTTGCTGCATTGATGAATGGAGTTTGCGCAGTGCCCAATAGTTCAGCCGGCAAGCGCGGAACCACAACAATAGCCCGCATCTCCTTCGTTACCCGGGCAAAAGCGATGACGTGATCGGCTTTTTCACCCACCACTTCAAGGGGTTGATAGTCGCCTTCACTGAACAGCGCGGGGTACTCATTGCGCAGGCTAAGCACCTGGGCAATCAACGCCTGCTTGATCCGGCCGTCGTGCCACTGGTTCAACAGCTCGGTGACCGGCACGGATGCCTGCAACGCACGTTCGCGAGCGGGGTAATCCACCGGACGACGGTTGTCCGGATCCACCAGGCTAAAGTCCCAGAACTCGGTGCCCTGATACAGATCAGGCACACCGGGCGCAGTCATTCGCAGCAAAGTTTGCGCCAGACTGTTGAGCGCGCCGGCCGTCGCGATGCGATTGGCCGTGGCACCGATGGATTGACGCAGTGCCAGACCGTCGGCGTTCAGCAGCAAGTGCTGGAGAAACTCGCGGCAAGCGGTCTCGTACGGCTCGTTGGGCGCGCTCCAGCTGCTCTGCAGTTTGGCTTCGCGCAGGGCCTTTTCCTGCCACTGGGTCAGTCGCTCGGCGTAGGCTTCGAAAGCCGGCTCGCCTTCGAGGTCCAGCGGCCAGCTGCCGATGATTGCTTGATACAGCATCAGCTCGTCACCCGGGCTGATGTGGGTGTCACCCGCCTTGAGCGGAGCCGACAGCTGCTGCCAGCGCTCGACCTGCTCGGCATACCAGGGCGCCAGTTCGCTGAGCACGGCCAAGCGGGTGCGGGTGTCCTCGCCACGCTTGTGGTCGTGGGTCGCGGTGGTCAGCAGGTTGTTCGGGAAGCTCCTGTGCCGCTCGATGGAGACGTGATGAAACGCCTCCACCGGCGCACTGAAATGTTGCGGGTGGAAACCCACATCGTTGCGCGACAGCAACACGGCGGAGCGGTAGAACGACGTGTCTTCCACCGATTTGGCCGCCACTGGCGACGTCAACTGCTGGAAACGGTTGCCGGCCTTGCGGCGCATTTCGCGCAACCGGCCCGTCGGGTAGTCGCGCAGCTTCTCGCCACCCAGCCACAGCTTCAGGGAATCCAGCACCGGCCAGTCGCCTTCGCTGAGCATCTCCCGCGCACCGTCCATGGCCTGCTGGAAGAAGCGCTCGTCTTCGGCAGAACGGCCGCAGGCGGTGAGGTAGGTGCGGTAGACCGGGAAGTTGCTAACCAGCGCCAGCAGCGCGCGGCGGATGGCACCGAGGGTCATGTCGCGGGTCATCACGTCACTGCGCGAGACCTGCAGCAGTGCCTGGGCCAGGTTTTCGAAATCACCTGCCAGAGTGCCGTGGAGGACCAGATCGCGGGCTTCCAGCACTTCCTGATTGAAGTCGGCCGTGCGTCCGCTGATGCGGCTCCACAGCTCGCCCAGCACGGCTTCGCCTTTCGGATCGTGCTGCAGCAGCGACACCTGATTCATGAATTCATAACCGGTGGTGCCGTCGACGTTCCAGTCAGTGCGCAGTTGCTCGTCGGGGCCGAGGATCTTCTCGACGAAAATCGGCAGACGTTCCAGTTCGGTGCCGGCCGGGCGCAGTTTCATCAGGCTGTCGACGCGACGACGCAGCTTGCGGCAATACCCGCGCGGGTCGGCGAGGCCGTCGATGTGGTCGATGCGCAGACCGTCCACAAGCCCTTTGGCGATGAGCTCGAAAATCTTCCCGTGGGTTGCTTCGAACACCTGCGAGCGCTCGACCTTCAGGCCGCCCAGCTCGTTGATGTCGAAGAAACGCCGCCAGTTGATGTCGTCGCCCGCGGTGCGCCAGCTCGCCAGACGATAGTCCTGCTGCTCAAGCAGACGGTGCAGGCGGTCGAAGCCTTCCGGGGTGCTGGAATCAAACTGCGCGAGACCTTCTTCAACGGCCTTGACCAGCTCGGGTTTGGCCTTCACCGCTTCGGCCAGCTCAGCCTTGGCCTGACGGGCACGCTCGTAGGCCTGCGGATAGTTGTCGAGGTCGGCGAAGCGCTGGGCCAGTTCATCCAGCTCGGAACGCTTCGCTGCCTTCAACAGCGGCGCGTACGTGGCCGGATTGATCGGGAAGAGATGCTGGTAGTGCTCGGCGTGAAAGGTGCCGTGCTCCGCATCGAAACGCAGGGGCACTTCACCGTTCTGCAACACGGTGCCGTAGTCGGTGCTCAGGAACGGCAACAACAGCTGGCCCTTGAGCAGCGGGTCCGGGGAATTCCACTGGATGTCGAAGAACTTGGCGTACGGGCTGCGCTGGCCCCATTCGAGCAGGTCGAGCCACCAGGGATTGTCGTTGCCGCCGACTGCCATGTGGTTGGAGACGATGTCGAGAATCAGGCCCATGCCGTGCTCACGCAGCGCCGCGACCAGACGCAGCAAGGCCGGCTCACCGCCCAGTTCGGGGTTGATCACCCGTGGGTCGACCACGTCGTAACCGTGCATGGAACCGGCGCGGGCTTTCAGCAGTGGCGAGGCGTAGATGTGGCTGATGCCCAGGCTGGCGAAGTACGGCACGAGCTTGGTGGCGTCGTCCAGCGTGAAGTCTTTGTGAAACTGCAGGCGCTGGGTGGCGCGCAGGGATTTAAGAGGGGTACTCATTTTTGATCACGCTCCGCGGCTTGTTGCCGTGCCGCTGCCAGAATTTCAAGTCGTCGTGCTGCATCGGCGTTGTCCAGCAGAGAACCGCTGTCGCCGTTGAGCCGACGTCGCCAATTGGGATGACTGTCGATGGTGCCGGGGAAATTCGCCTGCTCGTCGATGCCGAGGGCGTCCTCGATCGGGAGCAGCACCAACGGCGCCGGGGTGTGGCCGAGGTACGCAATGCTGTAGTCGATGACGTCTTTCGCGCTGATGCTTTCACCGCTGCTCGGCAGCGTGTAGTTCTGCTTGAGCGCCTTGATCAGACCCTTGCGTTCCCGTTCGCGGCCGTCGCGCATCTTCTGCTCGGCGTCGTCATCAACAAGCCCGAGTTTTTTGTTCCAGTCGACATCCAGTTCGCTCAGCCAACCGGTGAGGGTGGGCAGGTCGTGGGTGCTGGTGGTAGCCAGTGCGTCTCTCGACCACTTCGTGATGGGCTTGAACGTCGCGTCGTCCTGTTCGAACAGCAGCACGCGCATCCCCAGGATCTCGCGCTCGGACAGCTTCTCGTGCAGACCTTCGGGCACCGTGCCGAGGTCTTCGCCCAAAACGATTGCTTCGTGACGCCACGATTCCAGGCTCAACAGCCGCAGCATGTCGTCCAGCGGGTAATTCAGGTAAGCGCCTTCACTCGCCGGGGATCCCAACGGGACGACCCACAGGCGCTGCAGCCCCATCACATGGTCGATGCGCAGGCCACCGGCGTGGGCGAAGTTGGCCCGGAGCATTTCGATGAACGCCTGAAAACCATTGCGCTTCAGGCCGGTCGGCGAGAACGCCGAGATGCCCCAGCTCTGGCCCGAGCGGTTGAGAATGTCCGGTGGTGCGCCCACGGTCAGCGAGGAGAGCAACTCGTCCTGACGACTCCACGCCTGGCTGCCGGCACCGTCGGCACCCACAGCCAGATCACCGATCAGGCCGACGCTCATGCCGCTCGATCGTGCGGCGGTCTGGGCGCGTTCGAGGCCACGCGCGATCAGCCATTGCGCGAAGGCGTGGAAACCGATCTCTTCGCCGTGCGCCTTGGCGAACGCGTCGAGGGCAGGGTTACGCGGGTTCTTGTACTGCTCCGGCCATTCATGCCAGTTGCCGCCAATGCCCAATTCGTCGCCCGCATCACGCAGGGCTTCGAAACGGCAGTGGTTTTCCAGGGCTTCACCGCCCGCTTGGCGGAAACTCTTGAAGTCCTCGTGGAAGGGATGATCGCTGCCGATGAAGCCGGCATACAGCTCGCGCAGCAGGGCATATTTTGCTTTGGCGGCGGCGGGCCATTCGATCAGCTCCAGTGATTCCAGACGCTTGAACTCGTCGGCCAGGCCGGCTTTCTCGATTGCCAGCTCAACCGCGCGGTCACCGAGAATGGTACCCGGCGCCGCATACAGCGCGTTGAGGAACAGGCGACTGGACGGCGAGTACGGGCTGTAGCGCTCGCTGTCGTTGGAGAACATCGCGTGAACCGGGCTGATCGCCACGGCCGAGGCACCACGGGTGCCTGCGGCACGTACGAAAGCCTCCAGCCCCTGGGTATCGCCGATACCGCCATCACCTTCACGGCGCAGGTAGTACAGCTGAGTGGTCAGGCCCCAGTCGCGGGCGATTGCCTTCTTGCTGGCCATGGTCAGGCTGTAGCACGTCTTTGGCGCGACGGCGACGGTCAACTGCTGGCCGCCTACGTCCAACTGGTGATAACCCACTGTGGCCAACCCGGGCAGGGCAGCCTTGTCGGTGAGCTTCGCTTCGAGCAGCGAGCCGTCTTCCAGGGTCAGCTTGAACAAGGTGGCTGGGGCGAACCAGCTCGACAGGTCGAGATCCTTGCCATGGTCGACGGTCATCAACGGCGGCGGGTTGGCCGGCTGACTTTCTTCGTTCAGGCGTTTAAGGCTGGCTTCGACGTCTTCTTCTGTCTCGGCGGGGTAACCCAGGCCGCCGAGGACCTTGCGCAGGACCTCGGGGCTTACGTGTTGCGGTTTGGCGTTGGCGTCCTTCCAGTCAACCGACAGGCCCGCCTGGGCTGCCAGTTTTTCCAGTTGCTCATTGCTCATCCTGTTCCTCCACAACGTCACTCGATTTCAGGCTGACAATGGCCGTGTATGGATTGAGGGTGGCGGATGGGGAAAGTTCTGCGGACTTGGCACGGGATTGATGAAGCACTCTGTAGCCGGTGTGATCATCAGTGTCGACCGCCTCGCTGCCGAGGTTCAGATCAATGCGCAACTCGCTGCCGTCGCCCAGCTTCCAACGTGCGCTGACGGCTTTGTCGCCGAGCTCTTTCACGCCCAAAGCACTGGCGCCGTGCAGGCGAGGGAACAGCTCGGTCTTGCGAATCTGCAGCAAGGTTTTGTAGAGCTCAAGCCAGTTGCGATGGTCCTGACCCTTGTCGGTTTCCAGCAGCAGCGCATCGAACGCCGGACGCGAGGCCTCGAAAGTTTTAAGAGCATTGGGATCAGGGATCTGCTCGCGCTTGGCCGGATCCTTGAACGCGGCGAAATCCTTGAACTCGCCACGACGTCCTTCACGCACGGCATCTGCCAGCTCGTCATGGAAGTCAGTGAAGAACAGAAACGGCTCGCTTGCGCCCCACTCATCGCCCATGAACATCAGCGGGATCATCGGTGACAGCAGCAACAGCGCCGTCGCCGCCTGCAACGCAGGGGGTGGGCTCAGCTGGACCAGACGCTCGCCGAAGGCCCGGTTGCCGATCTGGTCGTGGTTCTGCAGAAACAGCACGAAAGAGGTCGGCGGCAGATGGCCGCTCGGTTCGCCCCGGGCATGGCCATGACGGGTGGATTCGCCTTGATAGACAAAGCCTTCGCCCAGCAGACGCGCAAGCTTTTGCGTGGGTTTTTCGGCGAAGTCGGTGTAGTACGCGTCGGTCTCGCCGGTCAGCAGGACGTGCAGCGTGTTGTGGCCGTCATCGTTCCACTGGGCGTCGTAGCCCTGATCCATGCGTCCGGCTTCGTTGAATTCGTTTTCCAGGGTCAGCCACACGTGACGCTCCGACGGAATCGTCTCGCGTACGTGTTCTGCCAGGTCTTGCAGAAAAGTCGGGTCTTCGATGGCGTGCACGGCGTCGAAACGCAGGCCGTCGAAGCGGTAGTCCTGCAGCCACATCATCGTGTTGTCGATAAAGAAGTCGTGCACTTCACGGCGGCGGAAATCGATCGCGTCGCCCCACGGCGTCTTCTTGTCGCTGCGGAAGAAATGGCTGGCGTAGGCGCCGAGGTAATTGCCGTCCGGGCCGAAGTGGTTGTAGACCACGTCCAGAATGACCGCGAGGCCCAACCCGTGGGCGGTGTCGATCAGGTGCTTGAGTTGGTCGGGCGTGCCATAGGACGACTGCGCGGCGTAAGGCAACACGCCGTCGTAACCCCAGTTGCGATCACCCGGGAATTGCGCGATAGGCATCAGCTCGATGGCGGTGATGCCGGTGTCCACCAGATGCTGCAGACGCTGTTCAACGCCTTCATAGCCACCCAGTGCACCGACGTGCAGCTCGTAAATGACCGCCTCGTGCCAGGGCCGTCCCTGCCACTCGGTGTTCTTCCATTGGTAGGCGGCCTGGTCGACGACGATGCTGTAGCCGTGCACGTCGCCGTCCTGAGCCCGGGAGGCCGGGTCAGGAACGGTAAGGTTGTTTTGTCCATCGAGAGCGACGTTGAAGCGATAGCGCGTGCCAGCTCCACACTCGGCCTCGAGCACGAACCAGCCGTCCTGCTCTGGCTGAAGGGCCTGTGCAGGCCCGTTTTCGAATTCGACGCTGACGCTTTGAGCGTCCGGTGCCCAGAGGGCAAACCGGGTGTGTTGTGGATCCAGCATGACGGCGCCGTGGCGCCAGTTTTGATCCGTGCGCGAAGGCATCCGTAATTCCTTGATCAGTGAGTTATCAGTAATGCAGTGCCACGCCTGCGTTTTTCTTCAGCAGCTCCTGGTAAAGATCGGCGTAGGGTTCTACTGCCTTGTGCCAATCGAACGGAGCGGCCATGGCGCGGCAGCGCATGGCGTTGAGCAGCAATGGACTTTCGAAGACCTTGAACGCGCGGGTCAGGGCTTCGGTGTAGCTCTCGACCGTGGATTCGTCGAACAGGAAACCGGTGCAGCCGTCTTCGATGGTGTCCGCGAGACCGCCAGTGCGGCGTGCGATCGGCAGGGAGCCGAAGCGCTGCGCGTACATCTGGCTCAGGCCGCAAGGCTCGTAGCGCGAAGGCATCAGGAGAAAATCACTGCCGGCGAACATGCGACGTGCGTCTGTCTCATTGAAGCCGACGCGCACGCTGACCTGACCCGGGAAGCGGGCGGCGAGGGCGCGCATGGCGTCTTCTTCTTCAGGTTCGCCACGGCCGATGATCGCAATCTGGCCGCCGTTGTTGACGATGTGCTCGGCAACCCCGATGGTCAGGTCCAGACCCTTCTGGTAAACCAGACGGGAGACCACGGCGAACAGCGGGCCGGTGGAAGGCTCCAGTTCAAACAGCTCGCGCACGTAGTCAGCGTTGATTTCCTTGCGGGTCCACTCGTTCGGAGCGAAGCGGCAGATCAGGTGCTCGTCGGTGGCAGCGTCCCAGCTCTCGTCGATGCCGTTGGGAATGCCGCTGAGCTGACCGCGGTCGGCTTTGCTCTGCAGGAAGCCTTCCAGGCCACAGCCAAAATCCGGGGTGGTGATTTCTTTCGCGTAGGTCGCGCTCACGGTCGTGATGTGGCTGGAATACGCCATGCCGGCCTTGATGAACGACAGCTGACCGTAAAACTCCATGCCTTCCGGGCTCAATGCAGAGTCGGGAATGCCCAGCTCACGGCTGGAGGCAATGCTGACAAAACCCTGATACGCCAGGTTGTGGATAGTGAAGATCGACGGCGTGGTCTGGCCGCGCCATTTCATGTACGCCGGTGCCAGGCCTGCTGGCCAGTCGTGAGCGTGAACGAGCTCGGGGCACCACTGGGTCTTGACCGCGCCGGCCGCAAAGTCGGCAGCCGCCAGGCCCAGGCGGGCAAAGCGAATATGGTTGTCGGACCAGTCGCGGCCGTCATTGTCACCGTAGGGCGTGCCTTCACGCTCGTACAACTCGGGACAGATCAGGACGTAAATGACCAGACCGTCTTTCATGTCCATCCGGCCGATCTTGCAGGGAGGCAGCGCGGCGTGACCGGGCAGCTCGCTGATGATGTGGATCGGGTTGCCACTATTGATGACCTGTGGATAGCCGGGAATCAGCACGCGTACATCGTGCAGGTGGCGCATGGCGCGCGGCAGTGCGGCAGACACATCGCCCAGGCCGCCGGTTTTCACCAGGTCGGCCATCTCTGAAGTCACGAACAGGACTTTCTTGCGGGTCACCGAAGAAATCACTGGTTGAACAGGAGGCAGTTGCAGCACGGGTGCGCTCGTCGTTGCGAAGACCGGCAGATGGGTCAGCTCGCTGGCCGGCTGATTAAAACTCTCTCCCTTCTGGGTTTTGACAGCGGCACTAATCATCGTTTTCTCCAGTTCGATATGCAGTGTTGGTACAGCACTTAAGGTGTAAGCAGCCATTTCCTATGGCCAGGCACACAAGACCTACGCAAGATCGATACCCATTTACCGACTGCACATTAGAGGACAAGGTGAAAGCGGACTCTGCTTCGATTTTTCAACAGCATAGTTGCTCTATTCACATGACCCATGCGCCTGTGCAGAAGTTTCGACAATTTTTCCGGGCCATGTCTGGCATGCGGGATTGCGATGCGGGGTATTGTGGAATTCAGGGTGATGAAGCGATCTGCAAGGCCCTGAATGCGCCGTTGTGGAGCATGGGGTGTAGGCCTTGTTACAGGGGTGCCGTCGGTCGGATTGTTGGACAATTACCGGGCCGATGGTCTATCCGCGCGCAGCCCCTGCGCTGTTGTGGGACACCGTAGGCACAATTTGCTCGCACTGCCTTTTCCCGGTGCGCGCCGGAAGAATTCCTGGCCGATCAGAGACATTTCCTACTTCTGTATAAGGATATTTTTTCGGCCAGGGCGTTAGAATCGCCGCCACGCGGCACGTCGGCACACTGAGTCGACTGCCTGTTGAGGTTTCTCCAGCGGTAGAGGAAGTCAATGCAAGCCCCTGAGGTTCTGGTACTGCAAGCCAGCTACAGCAATTCGGTTCACGCAGAAGCGATCGGATTTCTGCTCAATCAATACGCCGAGGACGCCATGGGTGGCGGTCAGTCGCTGTCCATGGACACCCGTCAGCAATTGGCGATCGAACTGGCCAAGCGCCCCCATGCGTTCAGCGTGCTGGCGTTCATCGCCGGCGAGCCGGTCGGCCTGGTCAACTGCTTCGAGGGCTTCTCGACCTTCGCCTGCCGGCCATTGGTCAACGTGCATGACGTGGTGGTGATCGCCTCCGCGCGAGGCCAGGGGATCAGCCAGAAGATGCTGGCCAAGGTCGAGGAAATCGCCCGCCAGCGCGGCTGCTGCAAAATCACCCTGGAAGTGCTCGAAGGCAACGAAGCCGCCAAAGGCGCGTACCGCAAGCTTGGATTTGCCGACTATCAGCTGGACCCGCAAATGGGTCGCGCGCTGTTCTGGCAGAAGTCGCTCTAGCGAAGCGCTGTCAGCGGGACCGGCTTCAGCCGGGAAGAGGCCGTTTTGAACGCCTTCAATTTTATGGTGTGACGCAATAAGCCTTCCCGGCTAAAGCCGGTCCCACTCAATACCCGCGGTGTTTCTGGTGTTGCCCAGGCAACACCTTCCAAACCATTTGTAACAGTTCTGTCCTGTAAGGCAATTCCGAGAGCGCGATAGGATCGCCTCCCGTATTGCTTTCAGGACACACATGTCGCTCTCTCTGGAACCTCCCAGTCGCCGATTCCCCTCAAACAGGGTCGCAGGCGCTCACTTCGCTTTATCCCGCTTAAACAAGATTTCTGTCTGGCTCGACCTGCCTTCCGGCACGTCGGGCCTTTTCGTGTCTGTGCCATTGATCGAGAAGGGGCGCTGACCCATGGAATGGATCGCTGATCCCACGGCCTGGCTTGGCCTGTTGACCCTTATCGTGCTTGAGCTGGTGCTCGGCATCGACAACCTGGTGTTTATCGCCATCCTCGCCGACAAGCTGCCGCCCGAGCAGCGCGACCGTGCGCGGGTGCTCGGCCTGTCGCTGGCGTTGATCATGCGCCTGGGCCTGCTCGCGAGCATTTCGTGGATGGTGACGCTGACCGAGCCGCTGTTCGAGATTTTCGAGAAGAGCTTCTCCGGTCGCGACCTGATCATGCTGTTCGGCGGAGTGTTCCTGCTGTTCAAGGCGACCATGGAATTGCACGAGCGCCTAGAGGGCCACGTCGCCCAGCGGGCGGGCAGCACAACCTACGCGCTGTTCTGGCCGATCGTCGCGCAGATCGTCGTGCTCGACGCGGTGTTCTCTCTGGACGCCGTGATCACCGCCGTGGGCATGGTCGATGAGCTGTCGATCATGATGATCGCCGTGGTGTTCTCGATCGGCATCATGATCATCGCCAGCAAGCCGCTGACCGCCTTTGTCAACGCTCACCCGACCGTCATCATGCTGTGCCTGGGCTTTCTGATGATGATCGGCTTCAGCCTGACCGCCGACGGCCTGGGTTTCCATATCCCCAAGGGTTATCTGTACGCGGCCATCGGTTTTTCGATCCTGATCGAGGTGTTCAACCAGATCGCCCGTGCCCGCCGCAAACGCAGCGTGAAAGGTGACTTGCCACGCCGCGAGCGCACCGCCCATGCCGTGCTGCGCCTGCTGGGTGGCCGCAGGCCGAGCGCCGAGGAGCTTGGTGAGGAGATCGCCGACATGCTCGATGGCGACAGCGACGAGGTGGTGTTCGACCGCCGCGAGCGGGTGATGATCAGCGGCGTGCTGCAATTGGCCCAGCGGCCCATTCGCGGTGTGATGACGGTGCGCAACGACGTCGACGTGATCGATCTGGATGACACGCCGGAAGGCATTCGCCAGCGACTGGTCAACTCGTCGTACTCGCGGCTGCCGCTGATCCGCGGGGGCCGCATCGACGAGCCGCTGGGCTTCGTGCACAAGAAGGAAATGCTCAACGCCTGGCTGTCCGGTACCGAGCCGAACATCGAACACCTCGCCCGGCCGACGCTCAATCTGCTGGAGAGCTTCTCGATCCTCAACGCCCTGGAACAGATGCGCGCGCAGTCCACGCACATCGCCTTCGTGATCAACGAATTCGGCGATTTCGCCGGCATCCTGACCATGACCGACATCCTCGAATCCATCGCCGGCGAGCTGCCGGACGCCAGTGAAATCGAGGGCCCGGACTTGATCGAAGAAGGCGAGGGCGTGCTGGTCAATGCCGCCATGAACCTCAGTCACCTGCGCGAACGCATCGGCTTCAAGGCGCGGGCGACCGGTGATTATCAGACCCTGGCGGGACTGGTGGTGAGCCTGCTGGATCGTTTGCCGGTGGTCGGCGACGAATTGCAGTGGGAGGGTTGGCAGCTGAAGGTCGTGCAAGTGCAGGAACGGCGGGTGACCCGCGTGCTGCTGCTTCAAACACCGGCTCCATAACCCTGTTTGAAGCACACCCATTCCGACGAACAAAAAAAGGCCTGCATTGCGCAGGCCTTTTCGTTTGCAGCGAACGTCACTTCGCCTTTTTTACTTTTGCACCACTTCGGGCATGGTGCCGGGCTGGCTGGCGGCCTTTTCCATATGGGCAAAATCACTCAGGCCTTTCGGCGCATAGGGGTCGCCGATCATGCGTGGGCGCGCCTTGAAGTCCAGGCTGACCAGGCTTTTGGTGGTATCGAGTTCATCAAAGCTCAGGCCTGCCAGTTGCGCCCAGGTATGGATCAGGTTCGAACTGGTGTAGGGACGGTCGTGGATGCTCTCGAAATTCCAGTCATGGGTCTGCTTCCACTTCGGCGAGGCGTAGGCAATGAAGGGCACGGTGTACATCGGGATGGTCGGTTTGTTCTCGTTGCGGCCCAGGGTGTTGCGGCCTGGCGAGTCATAAACGTCTTCGCCGTGGTCCGAGAGGTACAGCAGGAAGCCCTTCGGGTCGGCCTTGCCATATTCCTTGATCAGGCTGGACACCACGAAATCGTTGTAGAGCACGGCGTTGTCGTAGCTGTTGTAGAACTCCAGCTTGCTGTCATCGATGTCCGCCGGCACGCCGTCACGTCCGCTGAATTTCGCGAACTCCTCCGGGAAGCGGTACTGATAGGCCATGTGGGTACCGAGCAGGTGCACCACGATCAGTTTGCGCGGCGCGGCATCGGTCAGCGCTTTGGTAAAAGGCGCGATCACGTCGCCGTCGTACTGGCGAGCGTTCTGGTTGCGGTTGTTATTCAGGTAGACCTGTTCGTCAGCCTGTTCGGAAAAGGTGGTCAGCATCGTGTTGCGCTTGGTCATCGTCTGCTGGTTGGTGATCCAGAACGTCTTGTAGCCCGCCTGTTTCATCACGCTGACGATCGACGGCGTCTTCAGGTAAAGGTCCGGGTTTTCCTCATCGGCGAAGGTCAACACCTGCTGCAGCGCCTCGATGGTGTAAGGCCGAGGCGTGATGACGTTACTGAACACCTGCAGCTGGTCCTTCATGGCGTCCAGGTTCGGGGTGGTCTGGCGCGGGTATCCATAAAGGTGCATGCGCCCGCGGTTGGTCGACTCGCCGATCACCAGCACCAGGGTGGTGGGCAGATTGGCCTGCTGGTCCTTGAGGTTTTTCAGCGGCGCAATGTTGCTGCTGCTGGTCAGCATGTCCTGCATGCCATCCAGTTGCTGGGTGTAACGGTGATAGGCAACGATCATCTGCCATGGCACCGCTGGCTCGATGCGCGACTCGAAGGCTTCGAGGGCCGAGGCGGTGTCGTCGTGGCGGGCCAACTGTTTGGCCAGCGGGTAACCGATGATGCCGATCAACAGCGCTGCCGCAACGGCGTAGGCGCGAGCGCGTGGCATGTACACCGGACGCAGGCGTGTCCACAGGAAGATCGCGAACGCGGTGTGGGCGATGAACGCCAGCACGATCCACCACGCGAAGTATTGGGTCATGTACTCGCCAGCTTCAGAGATGTTCGATTCGAACATGATGAAGATGACGCTCTGGGAAAACTCCTGCTGGTAAATGAAGAAGTAACCCAGGCTCGCCATGGAGCAGGCCCATAGAATCACGCCGATGACCGCAGCCATGATGCGGGTCTTTTGCGGGAACATCAGCATGGGCGCGAGCCAGATGCCGCTGATCACGAACCCCTGACGGAAGCCGGCAAAACCGGTGATGCCGGTCAGTTGGATAAGCAGTTGCGTGATGCCGGAGAAGTACCAGAAAAACACGAACAGCCAGATCACTCCCGCCCAGTCGAACCCTTTCGGAGTCGTAGTGCTCCATTTCATCGTTGTCATCAAGCGCTCCGCTATAGACCGTTCAGGCGACCAAACACCGCCCGAATGAATTCAAGTGCCAGCATTTGGCCAGCAATCAATGTGTTGAGGGTCGGGATTATGTTTTCAACGGGGTGAAAATTTTGTCAGGAGGGTGTTGCGAAACCGCCAAAATCGGCTAAAGACGCGGAGGCTAGAGCAGGGCGGGGAACGTAACGACGTGTGTCGGGTCCGACGGAGGGTCGAAAACCGTGTCAAGTGTGCGGCAATGCAAGGCGCTGCCGAGGTACGGCGGAGGGGGGATTGAACGATGCGCCGGCAAGCCTGCAGATCGGGCTTGCCTTGAAGGGTGTGGTGCGGGGAGTCGTGAATCAGGCGTGCAGGGCGGTGCCGTTGCCGATGAGCTGGGCGTGCTGCAGCATCGAAGTCAGCTGGGCGACTTTGTTCTGCAATACGGCGCGTTCTTCCCTGAGCTGGCGCAGCTCGTCACGACGGATTGTGACGTAAAGGGTCTGTGGAGCGTTGGCTGTCAGTACTGTGCCCATTGCACACCTCGCAAATGGCGGGTTCAACTTCATAAGGTTCAAGCAAGGACGTCTGCTACCTGGCAAATCCTGCTCACTACCTCTATCGGCCGGAATTCTGATTTCTTTTGCGTAAAAAAGGAACTTTTTTATTTATGATTGTCGCGAACGTTTCTTGATCGCGAAAACCTGCGTCATAGGGCAGTCTTGCAGACCTCTGTGCCGATGCACATGAAACATTTTTCACCGGGAAACCATAGTTTGCCTCCCCGGACTAACCCACTATGCGGCACTGGGCTATAAACTGAGGCACCTCTGAATTTGATTAAGGAGCACCTCTACATGCAACTCGGGATTGTTGGACTAGGCCGCATGGGCGGCAACATCGCACGTCGACTGATGCTCAATGGCCACACGACCGTGGTCTATGATCGCGATGAGAAGTCTCGCACAGTGCTCGCCGCAGAAGGCTCGACCCCGGCAACAGACCTCGCCTCACTGGTCGCTGCCCTGGAAAAACCGCGAGCCGTCTGGGTGATGTTGCCTGCTGGCGCTCCAACCGAAGACACCATCAACGAGCTGGCCGACCTGCTCGATGCCGACGACGTGATCATCGACGGTGGCAACACCTTCTATAAGGACGACGTACGTCGCTCCGTGGCGCTGAAAGACAAAAACCTGCACTACGTAGACGTGGGCACCTCCGGCGGCGTCTGGGGTCTGGAACGTGGCTATTGCATGATGATCGGCGGTGAAACCGACGTCGTCACGCGCCTCGACCCGATCTTCAAGACCCTGGCCCCCGGCATTGGCGACATCCCGCGCACCAAGGACCGTTCCAAAGACGCCGATCCTCGCGCCGAGCACGGTTACATCCACGCCGGCCCGCCGGGCGCAGGCCACTTCGTCAAGATGATTCACAACGGCATCGAGTACGGCATGATGCAGGCCTTCGCCGAAGGCTTCGACATCCTCAAGACCAAGAACTCGGAAAACCTCCCTGTCGAGCAGCGCTTTGACCTGAACCTGGGCGACATCGCCGAAGTCTGGCGTCGCGGCAGCGTGGTCTCCTCCTGGCTCCTGGACCTGACCGCCGACGCTCTGGCCACCGACCCACAGCTCAACGCCTATTCCGGCTCCGTCGCCGACAGCGGTGAAGGCCGCTGGACCATCGAAGCGGCCATGGAGCAGGCGGTGCCGGTTCCGGTGCTGTCCACTTCGCTGTTCGCTCGCTTCCGCTCCCGTCAACAAAGCACGTACGGCGACAAAATGCTGTCCGCCATGCGTTTCGGATTTGGTGGTCATAAGGAACCAAAATAATGGGTTTATCCCGCAGCAAGCAGAATGCTCCGGTCGCTCCGGCGACCACGCTGTTCCTCTTCGGCGCCCATGGTGACCTGGTCAAACGGCTGTTGATGCCGGCCCTCTACAACCTGTTTCGCGACGGGTTGGTGGGGGAGGACCTGCACATTGTCGGCGTTGACCACAACACCGTCAGCGATGCCGATTTTGCCAAAAAGCTCGAAGATTTCATTCGTCAGGAGGCGGCCAGCAAGGTCGCCCAGGGCGGCGAAGAGCCTCTGGATCCGGCGCTGTGGGGTAGCCTGTCGAAGCGCATCACGTACATCACCGGCGATTTTCTCGACGATTCCACGTACGCGGACATCGACGCGAAGATCAAGAGCACGGGCACCCGCAACGCCGTGTTCTACCTGGCGACCGCGCCGCGTTTCTTCAGTGAAGTGACGCAGCGTCTGGGCTCTTCCGGGCTGATGGTCGAAGACGACGAGAGCTTCCGTCGCGTGGTGATCGAGAAGCCGTTCGGCCACGATCTGCCCAGCGCTGTGGCCCTGAACAACTGCTTGTTGAAGGTCATGAGCGAGAAGCAGATCTACCGGATCGACCATTACCTGGGCAAGGAAACGGTGCAGAACATTCTGGTCAGCCGTTTCTCCAACGGTCTGTTCGAGTCGTTCTGGAACAACCACTACATCGACCACGTGCAGATCACTGCGGCCGAAACCGTGGGCGTCGAGACCCGTGGCAGTTTTTACGAGACCACCGGCGCCCTGCGGGACATGGTGCCCAATCACCTGTTCCAGCTGCTGGCGATGGTGGCAATGGAACCGCCCGCTGCATTTGGCGCCGATGCCGTGCGTGGCGAGAAGGCCAAGGTGGTCGGTGCGATTCGGCCTTGGTCGGAAATGGAAGCGCTGGCCAATTCGGTGCGCGGTCAGTATTCCGAGAGCAGCATCGATGGCAAGGCCGTCACCGGCTACCGCCAGGAAGACCGTGTCGATCCCGAGAGCAACACCGAAACCTATGTCGCCCTCAAGGTGATGATCGACAACTGGCGCTGGATGGGCGTGCCGTTCTACCTGCGCACCGGCAAGCGCATGAGCGTGCGCGACACCGAGATCGCCATCTGCTTCAAGCCGGCGCCATACGCGCAGTTCCGTGATACCGATGTCGACAGCGTCGCGCCGAATTTCCTGAAGATCCAGATCCAGCCTGACGAAGGCATGTGGTTTGATCTGCAAGCCAAGAAGCCCGGCCCGACCCTGGACATGCAGACCATCGAGCTGGGTTTTGCCTACAAGGACTTCTTCGAGATGCAGCCGTCGACCGGGTACGAAACCCTGATCTACGATTGCCTGACCGGCGACCAGACCCTGTTCCAGCGCGCCGACAACATCGAGAATGGCTGGCGTGCCGTGCAACCATTCATTGATGCCTGGGCGAAGGATCCGCAAGTGGACCTTTATCACGCAGGCGAGGACGGGCCCTCGGAGGCCGATGAGTTGCTGGCCCGTGGCGGCCGCACATGGCAGCGCCTGGGATGAGTGACGTTTCGCAGTCCCTCATCCAGTTCATGCTGTCCGACATCGACGGCACGCTGCTGCACCCCGATCACAGCCTGAGCCAGGCCAACATTGACGCCGTGCGTAAATTGCAGGAGGCCGGGATTCATTTCTCGGTCGCCAGCAGCCGCCCGCCGCGGGCCATGCGACAGCAGATCGAAGCCCTGGGCATCACACTGCCGACCGTGGCGTTCAACGGCGCCAACATCATCAACCCGGACGGCAGTTTGTTGAAGGCCCACCGCATTGATGCCGCAGCGGCCCGCACCAGTCTGGAGTTGTTCGCCAGCGAGGCGGTGGCGGTCTGGGTCTTTGCCGATGACCAGTGGCTGCTGCTCAATCCCGAAGGCGATTACGTCGACCACGAACGCAACACGCTGGGCTACGACTTCGTTCAGGTCGACAGCTTCGACGAATACCTGGACCGCATCGACAAGATCGTCGCGGCGAGCAAGGACTTCGAGCTGCTCAAGCGCCTGGAGGCCACGCTCAACCCGCTGATCGCCAAGTCTGCGTTGGCAGCCCGTTCACAATCCTACTACCTGGACGTCACCGCGCTGTACGCCAACAAGGGCACTGCCCTTGAGACGCTGGCCGATGCGTTGGGCGTGCCGCTGGCCCACACCGCGGCGATCGGCGACGCGGGCAACGATGTGGCGATGTTCCTTCGCGCCGGGCTGTCGATTGCGATGGGGCAGGCCGAGGTGGGCGTCAAGACCCAGGCCAACTACGTTACCGACAGCAATGCCGATGACGGGCTGGCGAAGGCCATCGAGCGTTACATCCTGCCCCGTTGATTCGGGGCGGCGGTTGCGCTGCCACTCATGGGTACCGCTACTCAAGGGCACGGCGCACAACAAGAATAAAGTGCTCACCAAGAGGGATAACCGCCCGATGGCTGTATTGATCGAAGATTACGCGCTGCTCGGCAACTGCCGGACCGCAGCGCTGGTGGCCCGCGACGGGTCGCTGGACTGGCTGTGTTTCCCGCGCTTCGATGCGCCGGCCTGTTTCGCCGCGCTGCTGGGCGACAGCAACAACGGGCGCTGGAAGCTGGCGCCGGTCGACGGCAGCGCCCGATCCCGCCGCAGCTACCGTGACGGCACACTGATTCTCGAAACCCTCTTCACCACCGACACCGGACAGGCGCTGCTCATCGACTTCATGCCCATGGAGATCGACAGCAGCGTGGTGCGCATCGTCGTTGGCGTAGAAGGGCGCGTGGATTTTTCCATGGATCTGGCGATCCGCTTTGACTACGGCAGCACCGTGCCGTGGGTCGAAAAGCGAGATCCGCATACCATGACCGCCGTTGCCGGCCCGGACATGCTGGTGCTGCGCACGCCCGCCGAACTGCACCCGATGGACCATCACACCGAGAGCCTGTTCAGCGTTGAAGCCGGTCAGCGGCTGGGCTTCACGCTGTCCTGGCAGGTCTCCCACGAGCCGGTGCGTGCAGGGTTCGACGTGGAATCGGCGCTGCAGCAGACCGAAACCTTCTGGCGTGATTTTTCCGGCCGCTGCCCGGATGTCGGCCCCTGGACGGATCAGGTCAAGCGTTCGCTGATCACCCTCAAGGCCATGACCTATTCGCCGACCGGCGGGATCGTCGCGGCGGTAACCACCTCGTTGCCGGAGCAACTGGGCGGCGAGCGCAACTGGGATTACCGCTTCTGCTGGCTGCGCGACGCGACCATGACCCTGCTGGCGTTCATGAACCTGGGCTACTTCGAAGAAGCGACCGCGTGGCGCAACTGGCTGCTGCGCTCGATCGCGGGCAACCCGGAACAGGTGCAGATCATGTACGGCCTGGCGGGGGAACGGCGCTTGCTGGAGTATGAGTTGCCGTGGCTGGCCGGCTACGAGCATTCGCGTCCCGTGCGGGTCGGAAATGGTGCGGCCAGTCAGGTGCAGCTGGATGTGTACGGCGAAGTCGCCGACGCCATGACCCAGGCCCTTAAAAACGGCCTGCCGGCGCTGCCGCGCAGCACGGACATCCAGAAAGTGATCATGCCGTTTCTGGAAAAAGTCTGGCATCAACCGGACGCCGGCATCTGGGAAATCCGCTCGGCACCTCGGCATTTCACCCATTCCAAAGTCATGGCGTGGGTGTCATTTGACCGCAATGCCGGGGCGTTGGACAAGAGCGATGACCCGCAAGACCGCGAGCGGGGTCGGCATTATCGTGAGGTCGCCGATCAGATCCACGCCGACGTCTGCGCCCACGGCTTCGACGCAGAATTGGGCAGCTTCGTGCAGACCTACGGCGGCCAGGAAATGGACGCCAGCCTCCTGCAGATCGCGCTGACCGGCTTCCTCCCCGTCGACGACCCCCGCGTCACCGGCACCGTCACACGGATTGAACAGTCGCTGATGAAGGACGGCCTGCTGCTGCGCTACGACAGCGAACGCAGCACAGATGGCGTGTCGGGCAGCGAAGGGACCTTCCTGGTGTGTTCGTTCTGGCTCGCCGACGTCTACGTGCTGCAAGGCCGCGACGACGAGGCCCAAATCCTCTTCGAACGCCTGCGTGGCCTGTGCAACGACGTCGGCCTCCTCGCCGAACAATACGACCCCCAGCAAAACCGCATGCTCGGCAACTTCCCCCAAGCCTTCAGCCACATCGGCATCATCAACACCGCCCTGAACCTTCACCGCGTCATCTGCCCCGTAAAAAGCCGCGCGGCCACTCGGTCCTAGTGGGGCAGGGCATTAGCCGATGTCGGTGATGGGTGGGACAGGTTTTGCGTTACGCTGAGAGATTGATAGCGCTCACAGGGGCCTCTTCCCGGCTAAAGCCGGTCCCACTAAAAAGCAGCGTATGCTGCAGCGGGATCGGCTCCGACTGTAGGACCGGCTTCAGCCGGGAAGCTTTTGATCTTGATCTTCAAACACAAGAGGTCCATTCACCGCCAATCGCGACTTGGGTGCAGGCTGAACGCAGGTCTCGCGGAGTGGGCCGAGCCGCATGGATGCGGCGAGAGCGCCGTCAGGGCATGGATGCCCGTTCGGCGCGGGCCCACGGAGCGGGACCGGAGTGAAGGAACCCCGACGCAGGAGGGGCCCAACCAGGAGCAAGCACCCTTGGTTACTTGGGGTGCTTTTCCAAGTAACTCGCCGAAGGCGAAACAGTCTGCCCCCAGGCAGACGCTCTTGATCTTGATCTTGATCTTTAGACGTAAACCCCAATCACCGCGCCTTGCGAAACGTAAAATTAATCCGCTGCTCCCCCAACTGCGGATGCTCCGCCTGCCGAATCGGCAACACCCCATGAAAGCGCAGCCGATCAACCCCGCCCCACACCACCACATCCCCATGAAACAACGGCACCCGCTGAGTCGGATCACTGCGCCCAAGCCCGCCAAACAAAAACATCGCCGGCAAGCCCAGCGAAACCGACACCACCGGCCACTCCAAGCCGCGCTCATCCTTATCCTGATGAAGCGACATCTTGGCTCCCGGGATGTAACGATTGATCAGACACGCATCCGGCACAAACCCCGCAAACCCGGCAGCCGAAGCCGCCGCCACCGCCAACTCCATGAAAACCCCAGGCATCGCTGGCCATGGCTCACCCGTGAGCGGATCGATGGGAGAATATTTATAGCCACTTCGGTCAGTGGTCCAGCCGAAGTCCCCGCAACTGCTCAACGCCACCGACATCGTGTAACCACCGGGCGTGACCATATGGCGGAACGGCGCCTGGGTCAGCACCGACTCCAGCGCAGGCAGCAATGACTCGATGAAAGGCAAAGCGAAGCCACGAAACACAAACGACGCCGGCCCGATCTGCTCATGTGAAGGCGGTTGCGGCGTGTCCTCCGCGAACAGATCAAACGTCGCCGGCGTCGTGCCTGTGCGCTGCATCACCATGGGCTTCCCCGTTCAGATTTCGGCTACAGCGCTTTGCTGACCTTCACATCGCTGATGACATCGGTGCTGTCGCCGTGCATCTTCTGCAGGGCGGCCAGGGCCTCATCGGCGGAGGGCGACTGCAACAGGGCAAACTCGAAACGACGCTCGCCGTTGAGCTTGTAGCTGATTGCGTATTTGACGACGGGGGCAGGGGTGCTCACATTTTACTCCTGGAAAAAACTGACCGGATGTTCGCAAAAAAAATACAAAGATTTCACGCCAGCCGGTGTTCAATGGCGCTTTGGCTCAATGGCGCATCAGCTCAGACGCGAGGACGAGCGGCGAACGATTTTGATCGAATGGGTGAAGGCAGTCTTGCGCCCGCCATGGCTGTCGAGCTTGCGGCCGGCGGTGTCAATGGTGATGTTCCAGAAGCCGGTGCTGGGCACCGCGATTTTGGCGGGGAAACGGTCAAACGCGCCGCCGTGGTAAGTGTGACGACCGCCGTTTTTGAAGCTGCGGAAGTTGGCATCACTCATCAGGCGTATGTTGCAAAGCTGGGAGCATTCGATGACGACCATGTCGTCTTCGTTGAGGTGCTCGCGCTGGTGTACGAATTTCATGGGTGTCTCCGGAGACAGCGTTCTCGAAAACCCGAAACCATAGCACGACGAGCCTGGGCATTGATCTTCCCGGCGGGTTTTATTGATCGAGGACTCGCTTGAATCGACGCAAGGCTGACCGCCAGGCTGGCAGTTAAAAAAGCACACGCGCGGGATTTAATCCGGGTCGGGCTTGTCGTAAGCACCTTTACTGGAGGGATTGTATGAAATTGGCGGTTGTTATTCTGGCCCTGGCGATGACCGGTTGCGCCACAGTTACGGACATCGAACACACCCCGGCGACCATGAGCGTCATGTCCGGCAAGTCGCCGAAGGATTATGCCGCGTGCTTTGTCGGACGCATCTCTGACAGCCGCAAGCCGCCGCAGATCGAGCCGCATAAAGAGGGCCTGCGCATCATCGTTCCACAGAAGTTGCTGACCAGTGACCCTGCTGCCATCGTCGATATCGAGACTCGCTCCAGCGGCAGCTCGATCAAGCTGTTCGAACGCCTGTCGAACAACCCCCTGCGGCCCAAGGACGTGCAGCACGCCGTGACGGCCTGTATCTCGGGCGAGTGACGCGGTTGCGGGGCGAATCAAGGGTGACGCAGTTCCACGGTTAGACGGGCGAGACGTTATTTGCAGACCACCAGCACCGTGCGGTTTTTATAGTTGCCGACATCGACACCCAGGGTCTTGTCGTCTTCCTTGGGTTGCGGCGTGCCGTTGGTGCTGACGATGTTGTAGCCGGTGCCCGCGCAGGAGGCGTCAGCCTTTTCGTAGCAGGCGGCCCAGGACATGGCTTCGCCGGAGCAGTCGATGCTCAGCGCCTGCTTGCCGTCTTTGAGGTAAGTGTTCTGCGCAGTCGCGCAGCCGGTCAGGGCCAGTACAGCAATGACGGATAAGATCTTGATCATGGTGGAATGCTTCGCGATGAGGGCCGGTGTGGGAATTGCTAGTCTGAGACTGAGAGGCGGTGCCATCGTTCCGGCATCACCGTAGATTTTTTGCAGGACTTGCTCGGCGACATCCATGGCCGAAGCTGCGCAGGAGAGGCCTCGGCCGCACTCCATTGCGGAGCGGGCCGGGCGGCCTGATCAGTCCTTCTTGTCAGCCCGACGACGCGGGGCTGGCGTGTCTTCGAACACGGCGGCGACTTCGATGGCGCTGCTCTCGCTGGAGAACGGGCCTGCCACGGCTTCACCGTCGTGGCCGACCAGCCACCACTGGCCGTCCTGGAGCTTTTTGATCTGGTAACCGTTCACGCTTTTGACTTCAGACATCGACTCGTCTCGATTAGTAATTCAGGCGCCCATGATAATCGGCAAATGCCAAAGGGCAATCGCACAATTTCCCACGCGCGATGGCGAACAGGGCTACGCTTGCGAAGGTCACCGAACGGCGGTTACGCGGCGCTGGATGCCCTCGTACGAAGGACAGCATGGAATTCCAATAATCAGTGGGTGAAGCGTGGCGAGTGAGCTGGTTGCTGAGCTATTGGTGGAACGATCTGCGGAACTATCTGCGTCAGCGTTCCTCTACCTAGGCAGCGAACGGCCAGTAGCGGCATTGTAAGGTTATCGCCGCCTCATTAGACTGCGCCGCAACACCCCCAGCTCATCAAGGATTTATATGATCAAGAAATGCTTGTTCCCTGCAGCCGGTTACGGCACTCGCTTCTTGCCAGCGACCAAGGCCATGCCCAAAGAGATGCTGGCCGTTGTCAACAAGCCACTGATCCAGTACGGCGTGGAAGAAGCACTTGCTGCGGGTTTGACTGAAATCTCCATTGTCACCGGCCGCGGCAAGCGCGCGCTGGAAGACCACTTCGATATCAGCTACGAGCTTGAGCACCAGATCAAGGGCACCGACAAGGAAAAATACCTCGTCGGCATCCGCAGACTGATCGACGAGTGCAGCTTTTCCTACACTCGTCAGACCGAAATGAAAGGTCTGGGTCACGCGATTCTGAGCGGTCGTCCGCTGATCGGTAACGAGGCATTCGCCGTGGTGTTGGCGGATGACCTGTGTGTCAACCTGGAAGGTGACGGCGTTCTGGCGCAGATGGTCAAGCTGCACCAGCAGTACAAGTGCTCGATCGTGGCGATTCAGGAAGTTGACCCGAACGAGACCAACAAGTACGGCGTGATTGCTGGCGAAGAAATCAAGCCAGGCCTGTTCCGCGTCACTGACATGGTCGAGAAGCCGGCACCGGACGTTGCTCCGTCCAACCTCGCCATCATCGGCCGCTACATCCTGACCCCGGACATTTTCGAAAAGATCGAAAACACCGAGCCAGGCAAAGGCGGCGAAATCCAGATCACCGACGCCCTGATGAAGCAGGCCGCCGAGGGCAACGTCCTGGCGTACAAATTCAAAGGCAAGCGTTTTGACTGCGGCGGTGCCGAAGGCTATGTGGAAGCCACCAACTTCTGCTTCGAGCACTTCTACAAGACCGGCAAATCGACTCAGTGATGCATCTGTATCGGTAGTCAGCGTCTAGCTGTGCTGTCAGACAAAGCCACCTTCGGGTGGCTTTGTCGTTTCTGTCCTGCGGAACTTGCCGAGCGCGCTCAAGCGGTTATGCTAGCGCATCGCTTGGGAGAGACACATGAGCTACGACTTTGACCTTTTTGTAATTGGCGCGGGCTCGGCCGGCGTCCGCGCAGCGCGGTTTTCCGCCGGTTTCGGCGCGCGCGTGGCCGTGGCCGAGAGCCGTTATCTGGGGGGCACCTGCGTCAACGTTGGTTGCGTGCCGAAAAAACTGATGGTCTACGGCGCGCACTATTCCGAAGACTTCGAACAGGCGAAAGGCTACGGCTGGAGCAGTGGCGAGGCGCATTTCGACTGGCCCACCCTGATCGCCAACAAGAACCGTGAAATCAGCCGCCTCAATGGCGTCTACCGCAAGCTGCTGGACAGCAGCGGCGTGACACTGATGGAAGGCCATGCGCGCCTGCGCGGCCCCCACGAAGTCGAAATCAACGGCCAGGTTCACACGGCCGAGCACATCATGATCGCCACCGGTGGCTGGCCGCAGGTGCCGGACATTCCGGGCCGCGAGCACGCCATCACCTCCAACGAAGTGTTCTTTCTCGAACAGATGCCCAAGCGCGTCGTCGTGGTCGGCGGCGGCTACATCGCAGTCGAGTTCGCTTCGATCTTCAACGGCCTGGGCGCTGACGTCTCGCTGATGTACCGCGGCGAATTGTTCCTGCGCGGGTTCGACGAAAGCGTGCGCACCCATCTGCACGAAGAGCTCGCCAAGCGCGAGATGGACATCCGCTTCAAGACCGAAATCAACAGCATCGAGAAGCTGGCCGACGGCACCTTGCAACTGAGCCTGAACGACGGCAGCTCGTTCAACACCGACTGCGTCTTCTACGCCACCGGCCGCCGTCCGATGCTCGATAACCTGGGCATGGACACCGTCAACGTCGAGCTGGATGAGAAAGGCTTCATCAAGGTCAACGGTGACTACCAGACCACCGAGCCATCGATCATCGCCGTCGGCGATATCATCGGTCGGGTGCAGTTGACGCCGGTGGCCCTGGCCGAAGGCATGGCCGTCGCGCGGCGCCTGTTCAAGCCCGAGCAGTACCGCCCCGTGGACTACCGCCACATTCCCACTGCCGTGTTCAGCCTGCCGAACATCGGCACGGTCGGTCTCACCGAAGCCGAAGCCATGAAGGACGGCTATGCGGTGCAGGTATTCGAAAGCAAGTTCCGGCCGATGAAGCTGTCGCTGACCGACAACCAGGAGCGCACCCTGATGAAGCTGGTGGTCGACGCCAAAACCGATCGCGTTCTGGGTTGCCACATGGTCGGCCCGGACGCGGGCGAGATCATCCAGAGCCTGGCGATCGCGCTCAAGGCCGGCGCTACCAAACAGATTTTCGACGACACCATTGGCGTGCATCCTACGGCGGCGGAGGAATTCGTCACCATGCGCACACCGACGCGTTAAGGCGTGCGCCGCGCGTGTGATTGAACGACACGCGGCACATGTGAACGGTCCGGCCTCCATGGAGGGAGCTGGACGAGCCATTGTTTTTAGGGACGGACCCACTCTTTGACCAGCACGAGTTTTTCGGCAGCCATGCCCTTGAATCCAGCAGGACCTGACGACCAGGCGCTTTCCAGAACCGAAACGCTTGAGGAAAGTGAGCGGCAGTTTCGCAGCCTCGCCGACAACATGAGTCAGTTGGCCTGGATCGCCGATCCGGCCGGGCGCATCCATTGGTACAACGAGCGCTGGTACAGTTACACCGGCACCTCGTACGAGGCGATGATGGCGTTGGGCTGGCGATCGTTGCATCACCCTGACCATGGCCAGCGCGTCGAGTCGCGCCTGCAGCGCTGTTTCGCGACCGGGTCATTGTGGGAAGACACCTTCCCGCTGCGTGGCAAAGACGGCCAGTACCGCTGGTTCCTGTCCCGTGCGTTGCCGATCCGCGACGACCGCGGCAGCATCACCCACTGGCTGAGCACCAGCACGGACATCACCGCGCAAGTCAGTGCCGAAGATGCCCTGCGTGAGCTGAACGAGAGTCTTGAGCAGCGAGTTGCCGCGCGTACCCGTGAGCTGGCCGAGAGCAATGAGCGCCTGCAGATCGAAATCAGCGAGCGCGCCCAGGCCGAAGAGGCCCTGCGCCACGCGCAGAAGATGGACGCCATCGGCCAGCTCACTGGCGGCATCGCCCACGATTTCAACAACATGCTGACCGGCGTGCTTGGCGCGCTGGACTTGATTCAGCGTCGGGTAGCCGCAGGTCGCGTGTCGGAGATCGATCGTTACATCGAGGCCGCCATGGGCTCGGCCAACCGCGCCGCCTCACTCACCCATCGCCTGCTTGCGTTCGCCCGCCGCCAGTCGCTCAACCAATGCCCCGTGGACGTCAATCACATGGTGACGTCGATGGAAGAGTTGCTGCGCCGCACCATCGGCGAAAGCATCGAGCTGGAAGTCGATCTGCACGGGACCTCGTGCCTGACCAACACCGATGAGCACCAGCTGGAAAACGCCTTGCTCAATCTGGTCATCAACGCCCGCGACGCGATGCCCGATGGCGGCAGGCTGCTGATCCAGACTGAACTGACCCACATTGCCCTGTTGCAGGATGCGCTGGCACCGGGCGACTACGTGCGCCTTCGCGTGCAGGACACCGGAATGGGCATGTCCAGCGAAGTCATCGCTCGGGCTTTCGATCCGTTCTTCACCACCAAGCCGATCGGGCAGGGCACCGGGCTGGGCCTGTCGATGGTCTACGGCTTCATCAACCAGACCGGCGGCCGGGTCAGTATTTCCAGCGAAGAAGGGCGCGGCACGCGGATCGATTTGCTGCTTCCCTGTCATGAGGCTGCCGCCGAGTGTGCGCCCGTCGTGAACCCCAGCATCGAGCCGCCTCGCGCCAGTCAGGGCGAGCGCGTGCTGGTGGTCGAAGACGAGCCCGATGTGCGCATGCTGGTGGTGGATGTGCTGAAGGAGCTGGGTTACCGGGTGATCGTGGCCTGCGACAGCCATGAGGCGCTCCCGGTCCTGCAGGGCAGCGATCCGGTCGATCTGCTGGTGACGGACGTTGGACTGCCGGGCTTGAATGGTCGTCAACTGGCGGAGGTGGCCCGTCAGCACCGCCCCGGCCTGAAGGTTCTGTTCATGACCGGCTATGCGCGAGAGGCCGAGGTGCGTGGCGACTTTCTCGACGATGGCATGGATCTGCTCACCAAACCCTTCAGCATCGACGAACTTGCGGTGCGCGTGCGAAGCCTGATCGAGTCAGACTGAACGCGCCTTCCCCGGCCCCGACCGTCCATCAACAACGTCTTCTATTAATAAAGCATCCTTATAGTCAAAACCAATCGTTAGCATGAGGTTTGCCAATGAGTTCTTGCCGACGATTTTGCGTAGTATCCTCCCCATCGAATTTGTAACACCCATTTCCACAACCCTCAGGAGATTCACTGATGCCTATCATCAACAGCCAAGTCAAACCGTTCACGGCAACTGCTTTCAAGAACGGCAACTTCGTAGAAGTGTCGGACGCCGACCTGAAAGGCAAATGGTCTGTGGTGTTCTTCTACCCGGCTGACTTCACCTTCGTTTGCCCAACCGAGCTGGAAGACCTGGCGGACAACTACGCCGAGTTCCAGAAACTGGGCGTCGAAATCTACAGCGTTTCCACCGACACTCACTTTGCTCACGCTGCCTGGCACAACACTTCGCCAGCCATCGGCAAAATCCAGTACACCATGATCGGTGACCCAACCCTGAAAATCTCCCGCAACTTCGACGTCCTGATCGAAGAAGCAGGTCTGGCTGACCGCGGCACGTTCGTGATCAACCCGGAAGGCGAAATCAAAATCGTCGAACTGAACGACGGCGGTGTTGGCCGTGACGCTTCCGAGCTGCTGCGCAAAATCAAGGCGGCTCAGTACGTCGCTGCTCACCCGGGCGAAGTCTGCCCAGCCAAGTGGAAAGAAGGCGAGGCCACTCTGGCACCGTCCCTGGACCTGGTTGGCAAGATCTAAGTCGTCATGACCGGATCGGGGGCGATGAGCCCGTAGGCACGTAAACCGCATCGCCCCCAAAAAACGCCCGGGCGGTTATCGCTCGGGCGTTTTTTTTTGTAGAACTCGCTGGATTCCGAAGCGGATCCGGACCCTGAAAGTGAAGAAGGAAGCCGAACCATGTTGGACGCCAATCTTAAAGCTCAGTTGAAATCTTACCTGGAGCGGATCACTCGCCCGATCGAGATCATTGCGTCCCTTGATGACGGCGCAAAATCCCAGGAAATGCTGGCCCTGCTCAATGACATCGTCAGCAGCTCCGACAAGATCACCCTGGACACCAATGGCAGCGATACCCGCACGCCGTCCTTCGCCCTGAACAGCCCGGGCCAGGACATCAAGCTGCGCTTCGCCGGTCTGCCAATGGGCCACGAATTCACCTCGCTGGTGCTGGCACTGCTGCAAGTCGGCGGTTACCCGTCCAAATCCTCCGAGGAAACCATCGAGCAGGCCCGTAGCCTGACCGGTGAGTTCAAGTTTGAAACCTACTTCTCGCTGACCTGCCAGAACTGCCCGGACGTGGTTCAGGCACTGAACCTGCTTGCCGTGCTCAACCCGAACGTGCAGCACGTCGCCATCGAAGGCAGCCTGTTCCAGCAAGAAGTCACCGACCGCCAGATCATGTCGGTGCCAAGCATCTACCTGAACGGCGAACTGTTCGGCCAGGGCCGCATGAACCTGGAGGAGATTCTGGCGAAGATCGACACCAGCGCCGGTGATCGTCAGGCCGAGAAGCTGAATGCCAAAGAAGCCTTCGACGTTCTGGTCGTCGGCGGTGGCCCGGCCGGTTCCTCCGCAGCGATCTACGCTGCCCGTAAAGGCATTCGCACCGCCGTGGCAGCCGAGCGTTTCGGCGGCCAGGTGCTGGACACCATGGCGATCGAGAACTTCATCTCGATGCAGCATACCGAAGGGCCGAAGCTGGTGGTCGCCCTCGAAGAGCACGTCAAGCAGTACGAAGTGGACGTCATCAACCTGCAGCGCGGCGAGCAGTTGATTCCGGGCAAGAATGGCGAGCTGCATCAGGTCAAGTTCGCCAGCGGCGGCGTGCTGAAAGGCAAGACCGTGATTCTGGCGACCGGCGCACGCTGGCGTGAAATGAACGTCCCGGGCGAGCAGCAATACCGCAACAAGGGCGTGGCGTACTGCCCGCACTGTGACGGTCCGCTGTTCAAAGGCAAGCGCGTCGCGGTGATTGGCGGCGGCAACTCCGGCGTCGAAGCGGCCATCGACCTGGCCGGTATCGTGTCCCACGTGACCCTGCTGGAATTCGACGCCAACCTGCGCGCCGATGCAGTGCTGCAACGCAAGCTGCACAGCCTGCCCAACGTGACGGTCCTGACCAGCGCGCTGACCAGCGAAGTCACCGGTGACGGCCAGAAAGTCAACGGCCTGCGCTACAAGAACCGCCTCACGGGTGAGGAAATCACCGTTGAGCTGGAAGGCATCTTCGTGCAGATCGGCCTGCTGCCGAACACTGAATGGCTCAAGGGCACCGTCGAGCTGTCGCCACGGGGCGAGATCATCATCGACCAACGCGGCGAGACATCGATCCCGGGCATTTTCGCTGCCGGCGACGTGACCACCGTGCCGTACAAGCAGATCGTGATCGCGGTCGGCGAGGGCGCCAAAGCCTCCCTCAGCGCCTTCGACCACCTGATCCGCACCAGCGCCCCGGCGTGATGGTTTATTAGTGGGACCGGCTTCAGCCGGGAAGACTTCGGCTGCCACACTGCAAAATGATGGCGTACAGACTGGCCTCTTCCCGGCTAAAGCCGGCCCCACTAAAAGCAAAACCTCATGAGTGATCATGAGGTTTTTTTTGTGCTGTCATTTAGGCGACCCCGCCTTGTGGAGCCGGGCCTGCATGATATTCTCGCGCCCGTTTTCAACTCTGCCGTGGGATCCCCCGTGAAATTCATCCACCAACGCGAACACCTGAATGAAGGCGACATCGTGGTGATCGAGTCCTCGAACGCCTGCAATATCCGCCTCATGAGTGACGCCAACTTCCGCAGCTTCAAGAACGGCGGTCGCCACACTTATCACGGCGGCGCCTTCGACCGCTTTCCGGCGAAGATCGTCGTGCCCAGCACCGGCTTCTGGAGCATCACTCTGGACACGGTCACCCAACGGGCGATCAGTGTGACGCGCAAGCCCAACCTCAAACACTCGATCAAAATCGTGCGCCGGACAGGCTCAAAGCTTCAAAACTGAGTGGCTGATGACTGCGCATTCAGCGGCGCGAATCAGGCCCGCCATTGCAGCGGGCCTGGGGCAGGGGGGTCAGAGTTTCGGCAGCTGACCGATGCGGCCCATCATCTCGGTGACGATCTGCAAGTCCAGCAGGAACTGCTCGGTGGTCTTGAACTCGGCGTCGGTGTGACCGGTGTATTTGACGTCGGGTTTAGCCAGACCGAACTGCACGCCGTTGGGCAGCTCATGCACGGACGTGGCGCCGGCGGACGTGCCGAACTTGTGCTCCATGCCCAGGTTCTCGGTGGCCACGGCCAACAGCGCCTTGACCCACTCGCCCTCGGGATTGCGGTACATCGGCTCGGCGATCGAGTAATTGAAGCCTGGCGTGATATGGCTCTGCTGGGTCCAGGCGGTCAGCTTCTGTGCGATTTCCGCCTTCAGCGCTTCCGGTGATTTGCCCCTTGGCACGCGCAGATTGACTGCCAGTTTGAAGGCCTTGTCGTCCATCGCCACGTAAGTCAGCGAGGCCGTCAGCGGGCCCATGAACTCATCACTGAAGCCGACGCCCAGTTTGGCGCCCAAGTAGTCCAGGCCCCAGTTGTCAGCGGCGTAGCGCGCGGCGTCGGTGATCGCGTTGTGCTTGAGCGCGACCTTACCGTCCAGGCCGTTGATGAAATCGAGCATCCGCGCCACCGGGTTGACCCCCGATTCTGGCTCGGAAGAATGCGCCGACACGCCGGTGACGGTCAGCTTGACGTCCTTGCCGGCCACTTCCGCGTCGACCTTGAAGTTGCCGCCGTTGCGCTGGGCGTACTCGGCGCCGGCTTTCTGCAACTCGGCCGCGAGTTCAGCGGGTTGATCGCTCACCAGCGTGACGACCGATTTTGACGGGATCTGGTTAGTGGCCATGCCGCCGGTCATCGAAGTGATTTCCGCGCCAGTGCCTTCGGCGGTGCGACGGGCGAAGCTGGCCATGACCGTGCCGTAGCCCTTTTCCGCGATGACCACCGGGTAGCTGCCGTCGAGCGCCAGGTTGTAGGCCGGCGTCGGGTTGCGCTCGAAATAGTAGGGAATGGCGTCGCCGGAGGTTTCTTCGGTGGTGTCGATCAGCAGCTTGAAGTTGCGCGCCAGGGGCAGCTTTTCTTCCTTGATCACCTTCATGGCGTAGAGCGCGACGACGATGCCGTTCTTGTCATCCTCGGTGCCGCGCCCGTACATGCGGTCGCCGATCAGGGTGATTTTGAACGGATCCAGACGAGTGCCATCGGCCAGCACCCAGTTGTCCAATGTGACCGGCACGACGTCGGCGTGGGCATGAATGCCGACCACTTCAGGGCCCGCGCCCTCAAGGGAGATTTCATACACGCGGTTGTCGATGTTACGGAAAGTCAGGTTGAACGACTGCGCGAGGGTTTTGATTTTCTCGGCCATCTTGATGAACGCCGGGTTGTCGTGCTGTGCGACGCCTTCAGTCTGGAACGTAGGAATGGCGACCAGCTCGCGCAGAGTTTCGGTGGCGGCGCTGCCGTATTTCACCCGCGCATAAATCCCCAGCAGGCGATGGATATCGTTCTGCTCATCGGCGGACAGCTTTTTATTGCCGAGGAAGGCATTAATCGCCGGCTCAATGCCGGCGGCCTTGACGACGTCGGTGGTGCTAATGGTCTTAAGGAATTGGCGGAAATCCGTGACCGCGTTTTCTTTGAGACTGCCGACAATCGTGCTGCTTTGTTGCGCGGTGAGGTTGGCAAAGGCAGCCGGTGCAATGGCGGAGACGCCGGCGAACATCAAAGTGGCGGCGGCGAGTTTTTTGAGTGAAAAGTCCATTGGGTGGGGCATTCCTTGGCAGGCATGTTGAGAGAAATGTCTGATCATTCGATCAGAAACCACCGCACGCTACCATCGCCGGTGGAGCAGGGGGAGTCCTCATGGCGATATCTGTCGCCTTCAAGGGGAAAAGCGGCGCAGAACCGTAAATGACTCAGGCCATTGAATGGCCTGAAAAAATAGGCGTGAACCCGCCTCGCTCATACGCCATAACCGTCTACGCTGATGGCGCAGCGCGACGGCATGGTGTTGATGTACATGGTTTTCCGTAGCCGCAAACCTTTCAGGCGCTACCACGCCCGGCTATCTCACTGAGGAACTCCATGAAACTGCGTCATTACGCTGACCGGACGCTGCGTGCGTTGCTGGTCGTGATGAGTGTAGGCATCTGCCAGGCGGCAGAGCAGCAGCGTGTGAACATCGGCTCGTTGAACATGACCGGCGGCAAAATCACTCGTTGCGACTTGGGTTATCGCACCTACGGCACCCTGGCAGAAGATCGCAATAACGTCGTGTTGGTGACCACCTGGCTCGCCGGGCGGACGTCCGACCAGGCCGACATGATCGGACCCGGCAAGTTGGTCGACACCAATCGCTGGTACGTGGTGGCGATGGACGCTATCGGCAACGGCGTGTCCTGCTCGCCGTCCAACAGCCTTAGCGCGCCGCGCCTGAAGTTTCCGCAGTTCGGTATTCGCGACATGGTCAAGGCGCAGCATCGCTTGCTCGCCATGTACCTGGGCATCGATCACGCCCACGCCATCGTCGGCATTTCCATGGGCGGTATGCAGGCCTTGCAGTGGGCGGTGATGTACCCGGATTTCGCCAGCAAGGTGGTGACCATTGTCGGCACGCCACACCCGACCGAGCGCGATCTGCAGGCATGGAATGCAGAACTTGCCGCCATCGAACACGCGCCGGGCTGGAACAACGGCAACTATGGGCCGGGCACGGTGTTCAAGCAGCTCACGGCGGTACACAACGGTTATCTATGGACACCGGAGCGTGCTGCAGCCAAGCCGGCGGGGAACAGGCCTGCGCCTGGCGGCAACGTTCCTGCTTCAACAGGTGGCCAGCCGTTCAGTACGGTCGACTGGTACCGGCAATTGCAGGCGATGACGTCCTTTGATCTGTTGCGTCAGGGAGATATGGCCGCGCTGGCCGGGAAGATCAAGGCGCAGCTGTTAGTCATCACGTCAGAGCAGGACCGCATGGTAGACCCGGCCCCTTCCAAGGCGCTGGCCGCTCAAAAGCGCGCACAGTTGCTGGTGCTCAACAGCGATTGCGGGCACATGGCGCCGGCGTGTGAAGCAGACAAGGTGAATGAGGCGGTGAAGGCGTTCCTTAAATAGACGGCGGCCTCCGGTTGTCAGCGGTGCACTGGCCAGTACGGCAAGCCGGCGGCGAGAACCTGCCGCAGACGGCAAGCATTGTCGATTACGCGGCTCATCACGCCCTGGCGCGTGGTCTGCAGGCCCGTGCTGGCGGGCCTTTCAGGTGGATCAGGCGGTATGGCATCGGTTTTGCTGTTGTCGGGGTACATCGGACAACCTGAACAGGAGGTGAAAGATGTTAATCGGCAACAGTGCCATCCAGCAGTTCGTGTCGAAGGCCGTAAGCCACACCCATTACGCCACGACGGACACGGATGCCTACAACAGCGCCATGGCCGGCGCTGCCACACCCGTGGCGGCGATTGCAAGCAATGGTGAAGGCGCGGCGCAAAGCAGCAATGACGGCAAGCAGGGCTACGACGAGTCGTTTGCCAAAATGATGGTGAACCTGAAAGCAGCGGCGGCCAACACGGCGTCGTCGGTGACGGACGATGACAAGGCGGCTGCGGCTGCGGCGTTTGTGTCCAGCGCTGACAAGCAGGTCGCGTCGTCTGATAGCGTCAGCAAGACCGTCTCCGATGAACTGGCGGCCAGTGATGGCACGGCGGGTTCTGACGGCGCGGGTTCGGTGAAGGATCAGTTTCTGTCCTACATGAACCAGACCGACGCGGAGAAGGTGCGGCAGCGGTTGACGGGCGTCAGCAAGGCGGAATACGACGCCATGACGCCGGAAGAGCAGGCGGCGGTTGACAAGCAGGTGACCGAGCTGCAGAAGCAGAAGACGGATCAGCAGGTCGCTGAGCGGGAGGTGAAGACCAGGATCGCCATGGCAAAGGCGGAAATGGCCTGATCTGTTGGCGCCTCGGGTGCTCTGCCTAACGGCAGAGCGTTTCGCCTTCGGCGAGTTACTTGGAAAAGCACCCCAAGTAACCAAGGGTGCTTGCTCTCGGTTGGGCCCGACTTCGTCGGGTTCCTTCACTCCGGTCCCGCTCCGTGGGCCCGCGCCGAACGGACATCCATGTCCTGACGGCGCTCTCGCGGCATCCATGCCGCTCGACCCACTCCGCGAAACCTGCGTTCAGCCTGCACCAAAGTCGCGATAGGTGTCGTCTGAGGGTTATGTGTTTGGAGATCAAAGTCAAAAGCAGATCAGAAGCAGATCGAGGGCGGGTCAAGCGCCAAGGACGTGTGGGAGTGAGCTTGCTCACGAAGGGGCCGGTACATCCATCGGATATCTGGCGTGTTGGATAAAGCATTCGCGAGCAAGCTCGCTCCCACAAGGAGGGGGGCTATCAGCAAAAATATCGGCGCCTGAGCTGGCCTCTTCCCGGCTAAAGCCGGTCCCACTAACAGCAGCGCGTGCAATCAGTGGGACCGGCTCCGACTGTAGGACCGGCTTTAGCCGGGAAGCTCTTGACCTGCTCTTGATCTGCTTTTGATCTTCATACGCAAAAAGTCCAGTCACCGCCAAACGCGACTTGGGTGCAGGCTGAACGCAGGCGACGCGGAGTGGGCCGAGCCGCAGGGATGCGGCGAGAGCGCCGTCAGGACATGGATGTCCGTTCGGCGCGGGCCCACGGAGCGTCGCCGGAGTGAGGGAATTCCGACGCAGGAGGAACCTAGCCAGGAGCAAGCACCCTTGGTTACTTGGGGTGCTTTTCCAAGTAACTCGCCGAAGGCGAAACAGTCTGCCCCCAGGCAGACGCCCTTGATCTTGATTTTGCTTTTAATAGTGCTCGGCGCTAAACGACTTCCGCCCGATAGGGCAAATCCGGCCCCTCCCGCGTACAGGTCACCGCCGCTGCCGCCACCGCAAACTCCAGCATCTTCGTCAGCGTCTCCCGGTCCACGCCCGCCAGAGCAGCTGGCGCATCCAGACCCCGCTCCGTCAGAAACGCAATCAGCGCCGCCTGAAACGTATCACCGGCACCCACCGTATCCACCGTCTCCACCTTGCGCGCCGCCACCGACCACGTACCCAGCGCCCGCGTGAATATCGTCGCGCCCTCACGCCCGCGGGTCATGATCACCCACTGGCAATTGTCCTTCAGCCAGCCCTCGGCCACCGCCGCCGCGTCCTTCTGCGGATACAACAGCTCCAGGTCCTCATCACTGACCTTGATGATGTGCGCGTGCTCGGCAAACTTCGCCACCTGACCGCGCCACAGCTCAATGCTCGGCGCCGGATTCAGCCGCACGTTGGGATCGAAGGTAATCAGCCGCTTGCCGCTTTCCCGCCGAACCAGCGTCAGCAGCGCGGCGGCGATCGGCTGCACCACCAGCGAAAACGAACCGACGTGCAGGCCCCGCACGCTGTCGTCCAGCGCAGGCAGATGCTCGACGCTCAGCATCCGGTCGGCGCAGCCTTCGCCGCGAAAACTGTACTGCGGCGAGCCGTCGGCACCCACGGCGACCATCGACAGCGTAGTCGGCGCGTCGATGTGCACGAGAAAGTCATCGCGCACGCCTTCTTCAGCCAGCACTTTCAACAGGCGCTTGCCCAAGTAATCGCTGGAGATGCCGGCAAAGAACCCGGCATCGATGCCCAGCCGGCGCAGCCCCACGGAGACGTTGAACGGCGAACCGCCGGCGATGGCCTGATAACCCACTTTGTTGCTTTGTCCGCTGTCCGGCTGACAGAAAAAGTCGAACAGTGCTTCGCCACAGACCAGATACATAGTTGCTCCATAAAGGCCGACGGGGCTGTCCGTCAGAGGCCCTGCAATTGAGTGCGATAGTGCTGATAAACCGCCTGATACGCCGTAACGTGTTCGGCAACCGGCCGGGTTTCGCTGGCCGGATCGAGGCTGACGCAACGTTCGGTCAGCGCCTGCAGCGATTCGCCGTCGCCGACACCCCCGGCATCGGCGTGGGAATGACACCACGCCGCCTGGATCGCCGCGCCCAGTGCCGCCGCTTCGGTGCCGGTGGTGCAGATGACCGGCGTGTCCATGATGTCGGCGACGATCTGCCGCCAGATCGCGCTTTTAGCGCCGCCGCCGATCAGGCGGATGTTATCGCTTTTAATGCCGCTGTCACGCAACAGGTCCAGACCGTAGCGCAGCCCGAAGGTGGTGCCCTCGACCACCGCGCGGCACAGGTTGGCCTGGGTCAGGTTGGTGCTGTCCAGCCCGAGAATGCTGCCGGTGGCGTGGGGCAGGGCGGGCACGCGTTCGCCGTTGAGGAACGGCAGCACGAGTACGCCCTGGGCGCCAATCGGTGAGGAGGCGACCGCCGCGTTGAAGGCGCCGATGTCCAGGGTGAACAACTCGCGGATGGCACTGGTGGCGTTGGTCAGGTTCATGGTGCAGATCAGCGGCAGCCAGCCGCCCGACGAGGAACAGAAGGTCGCCACTGACGGCTGCGCACTGACATTACCCGCTTCGGCGAAGGCGTAGACCGTGCCCGACGAACCCAGGCTCATGGTGATTGAGCCCGGTGCAATATTCCCGGTGCCGATCGCGCCCATCATGTTGTCGCCGCCGCCGCTAGAGACGATGGCGTTCGGATTGAGGCCCAGCCGCTGGGCGATGGCAGGAAGAATCGTGCCCACCGGCTGATGCGCTTCGATCAGTTCCGGCAGAGCCCTGACCAGCCGGCCATTGGGTTCGATGTGCTCAAGAATGTCGAGGTCCCACGCGCGGGTGCGCACGTTGAAATAACCGGTGCCCGACGCATCGCCGAACTCGCTGCAGCTGCGGCCGGTCAGCCAGTAATTGAGGTAGTCGTGGGGCAGCAGGATCTTGTCGATGCGGGCGAACAGTTCGGGGAAGTGCTCTTTGCTCCACAGCAGTTTGGAGACCGTGTAGCCCGGCGCGATGGCGATACCCAAGCGCTCCAGCGAACCGGCTTCACCGCCCAGATACGCCAGCAGGCGATCATTTTCCGGGGTGGATTCGGTGTCGCACCACAGCTTCGCCGGGCGCAGCACCTGGCCTGAGTCATCGAGCATGACCAGCCCATGTTGCTGCCCGGACACGCCGATGGCCTGGATGTCGGCACCGGACACACCGGCCTGCTGCAACGCCACCGTCGTGGCCTGCTCGAACGCATCGAGCCATTCCTGCACATCCTGTTCGCGGCGACCGTTGGCGCCACTGATCATGTGGTGCGCACCCGAGCCTTCGCCCAGAACCTTGCCGCTGACCGCATCCAGAACAATCGCCTTGGTGCCTTGGGTGCCGCAATCGATGCCGAGAAACATGTTCCACCTCAGACGGTTTTCGCCAACAGGTTTTCCAGGGTTTTGCTGACGCCCAGTTCTTTCAGGCTGTTCAGGTTGTGCTCGAACGATGCCACGAACTCGGCAGACTGGGGAATCGCCGCGCCGAAGATTTCTTCCACTTCAAGCAGCCGCTGAGTGACCAGCACGTCATCGGCCACCAGCGCCTTGCAGAAGTCCGCGCGCGGGTCGACCACGGTGTACGGCACGCCGTTCTCGCCGGTGAAATCGCCCGTGCGGTTGCCCTGCAGGTACAGCGCCCAGGCCGCGACCACCAGCGAGGCTCGGTCCATGTTGCCGCCGTCGAGGATCAAACGGTTGATGGTCGGCACGGTGAATTTCGGAAATTTCGACGAGCCGTCGGAGCACACCCGCTCCAACTGATCGGCGATGGCCTGATTGGAAAAGCGGTCGATCAGGGTCTGTTTGTACTCGGTCAAATCGATGCCCGGCACCGGCGCCAGTTGCGGGGTGACGTCCAGGTCCATGTAGGTGCGGATGTAGTCGACGAACAACGGGTCATTCATGGTTTCGTGGACGAAGCGATAGCCCTTCAGCGCGCCCAGATAGGTCAGCGCCAGGTGGCTGCCGTTGAGCAGTTTGATTTTCATTTCTTCGTACGGGGTCACGTCGTCGGTGAACTGCACGCCGACCTTCTCCCAGGCCGGGCGGCCGTTGACGAACTTGTCTTCCAGCACCCATTGCACGAAGGGTTCGCAGACCACCGGCCAGGCGTCATCAATCCCTTTCTGGTCGTGCAGCTGCAGGCGGTGGGCGGTGCTGGTCATCGGCGTGATGCGGTCAACCATGGCGTTGGGAAAACTGACGTTTTCAGCGATCCAGTCATGCAGCTCCGGGTCTCGCAGTTGGGCGAACGCCAGCAGGGCCTTGCGGGTCACGGCGCCGTTGTGCGGCAGGTTATCGCAGGACATCAGGGTGAACGCCGGTGTGCCTTCCGCGCGGCGTCGGGTCAATGCCGCGCACAGGTAACCGAAGACAGTTTTCGGTGTGGCAGGGTGTTCGAGGTCGTACTGGATCTGCGGCAGGTGGCTCATGAATTCGCCGGTGCTGTCATCGATGCAATAGCCGCCTTCGGTGATGGTCAGCGAGACGATGCGAATGTCGGCGCTGGCCAATTTGTCGATCAGCGCCAGGTCACTGTCGGTGGACATGAGCATCTGGCTCATGGCGCCGATCACGCGGGTTTCGGTGTCCTGGGTGTCGCCCAGTTCGAACAGCGTGTAGAGGAAGTCCTGGCCCTTCAGCGCCTCGAAGTTGCCGCGGTCTTCTTCGCGCAGGCTGACCCCGCAGATGGCCCAGTCCAGGCTTTCGCCGCTGCGTTCATTGGCGCCGAGGGACATCAGCGCATCGGTGTAAAACGCCTGGTGGGCGCGGTGGAAACCGCCGACGCCGATGTGAGCAATGCCCTGGCGGCGCTCATCGAGGGAGTAGGCGGGGATGGCAATGCCGGCGCCCAGATTGGAGAGGTTCTGCTTGTTCAGTTTCATGACGGTGTTCCCGAATTCTGTGATGGGCGATGACTCAGGCAGCGGCCTGCAGCGCGCGGCGGATGACCTGGCCCTGGGCGTCGAACAGGTGGCAGTGCGCGCTGTTCAGGTGCAGTTTCAGGGTCTCGCCGTACTGGCTGGCCAGGTCACCGCGAATACGCATGGTCAGCGGCTCGCCCGAGGTGGTGCGCACGTGGCAGTAGGTGTCGCTGCCCAGGCGTTCGCTGACATCGGCGATGACGGTCAACTGGCAATCGCCTTCGTTGGCCAGCTCCAGGTGCTCGGGACGAATGCCCAGGGTCACCGAGTCGCCGACGCTCTGTTGCGCGTTGGTGAAAGGCAGCAGCACTTTCGTCCCGGCGTCCAGGGTGACTTCGCAGGCCGAGGCCTGGACGCCGCTGATGATGCCCTTGAGAAAGCCCATTTTCGGCGTGCCGAGAAAGCCCGCGACGAACAGGTTGGCCGGGTGGTGGTACAGCTCCAGCGGCGAGCCCACCTGTTCAACGCGACCGCCGTTGAGCACGACCACCTTGTCGGCCAAGGTCATGGCTTCCACCTGATCGTGGGTGACGTAGATCATCGTTGCCTGCAGCTCTTTATGCAGGCGCGACAATTCCAGCCGGGTCTGCACCCGCAGGGCGGCGTCGAGGTTGGACAGGGGTTCATCGAACAGGAAGATTTTCGGGTTGCGCACGATGGCGCGACCGATCGCCACCCGCTGGCGTTGACCGCCCGACAGCTGCTTGGGCTTGCGCTCCAGCAACGGGCCGAGCTCGAGGATACGCGCGGCTTCATCGACCTTTTTCTTGACCTCGGCCTTCGGCGTGCCGGCCAGATCCAGCGCGAACGACAGGTTTTTGCCGACGGTCATGTGCGGGTACAGGGCGTAGGTCTGGAACACCATCGCTAGGTCGCGCTTGGCCGGTGTTACTTGAGTGATCTCGCGGCCATCGAGTTCGATGCTGCCGCTGGTGACGTCTTCCAGGCCGGCGATCAGGCGCAGCAGGGTGGACTTGCCGCAGCCCGACGGACCGACGAAGACCACGAATTCGCGATCCTTCACGTCCAGGTCGATGCCTTTGATGATCTGGTGGCCGTCAAAGCCTTTTTGCAGATTTCTGATTGTCAGGTTAGCCATGATGGGCTCCAGTTTTATTCTTCAAGAATATCGGGCGGTGTGCATCTACCTGCGGGATCGTTCCCACGCTCAGCGTAGGAACCCTCATGTTTCGGTTATTTCACGGCACCAAACGACAGCCCGCGAACCAGTTGTTTCTGGCTGATCCAGCCGAAGATCAGGATCGGTGCGCAGGCCAGGGTCGACACAGCCGACAACTTGGCCCAGAACAAGCCTTCAGGGCTTGAATACGAGGCGATTAGCGCAGTCAGCGGTGCGGCATTCGAGGAGGTCAGGTTCAGCGACCAGAACGCCTCGTTCCAGCACAGGATCAGTGACAGCAGCGCCGTCGAGGCCAGCCCGCCCTTGCAGATCGGGATCAGCACGCGAAAGATTTCCTGACGCGTGGTGGCGCCGTCCAGCCGCGACGCTTCGAGAATCTCTCCGGGAATGTCCTTGAAGTAGGTGTAAATCATCCACACCACGATCGGCAGGTTGATCAGCGTGTAGATCACAATCAGCGCGATGCGCGAATCCAGCAGGCCAAAGGTCTTGGCCAGCAGGTAGATCGGCATCAGCACGCCCACCGGCGGCAGCATCTTGGTGGAGAGCATCCACAGCAGCGTGCCCTTGGTCCGTTTGGTTTCGAAAAACGCCATGGAGTAGGCCGCCGGCACGGCGATCAGCAGGCACAGGATGGTCGCGCTGAAAGAGATCAGGATCGAGTTCCAGGCGAAGTGGAAGTAGTCACTGCGCTCCTGGATGTGCAGGTAGTTTTCCAGGGTCGGGGTGAAGAAGAACTGCGGCGGCGTGGCGAACGCGTCGATCTCGGTCTTGAAGCTGGTCAGGACCATCCAGAAGATCGGGAAGAAAATCAGCGCCGCGATCAGCCACGACAAGGTGCCCAGCAGGGCACTTTGCAGGCGACGGGATTGTTTGAGCGTCATCATGGCCTTGCCCTCAAGACTTGTCGGTGAGGTTTTTGCCGATCATCCGTACCAGGATGATTGCAGCAATGTTGGCGATCACGACGGCAATCAAACCGCCTGCCGATGCCATGCCCACGTCGAATTGCAGCAGTGCCTGGTTGTAGATCAGGTACGCCAGATTGGTGGAAGCGAAGCCCGGGCCGCCATTGGTGGTGGTGAAGATTTCGGCGAACACCGAGAGCAGGAAGATCGTTTCGATCATCACCACCACGGCGATCGGGCGCGCCAGGTGCGGCAGGGTCAGGTGCCAGAAGATCGCGATCGGGCCGGCGCCATCCAGACGCGCCGCTTCTTTCTGTTCCTGATCCAGGGATTGCATGGCGGTCATCAGAATCAGGATCGCGAAGGGGAGCCACTGCCACGACACAATGATGATGATCGACAGCATCGGGTAATTGGCCAGCCAGTCCACCGGCTGGGCGCCGAACAGCTTCCAGACCCAGGCGAGGATGCCGGACACCGGGTGGAAAATCAGGTTCTTCCAGATCAGCGCGCTGACCGTCGGCATGATGAAGAACGGCGAAATCAGCAGCACACGGACGATGCCGCGACCGAGGAATTCACTGGCCTCCAGCAGAGCCGAGATCAGTACGCCGAGGATCACGCTGATGGCCAGCACGCTGCCGACCAGCAACAGCGTGTTCATGGCGCCGGGCAGGAAGCCTGCGTCGGTGACGAAGAATTCGAAGTTCTCCAGCCCGACGAATTCGTTTTCGCCGGGGTTGAGCAGGTTGTAGCGGATCAGCGAAAAGTAGATGGTCATGCCCAGCGGCACGATCATCCACACCAGCAGCAACAGCACCGAAGGGCTGACCAGAAACCAGCCGGGCTTGGTGACGCTGCCTTTGACGGACGACTTATCATCGGCTGCAGCGGTGCGTGGGGTGAGGGTTGAGGTGTTCATGTCGACTCCGAACCGGGCAAACGCGTGAGCGTGAACGTGGGCGGCAGGCGATCTGCGCCTGCCGCCTTAAAGCAGCGGGTGTCAGCCCTTTTTCGGGTAACCCGCGCGCTTCATTTCACGCTCGGCCACGCTTTGCGCGCTGGTCAATGCCTGATCCACGCTGGAGGTGCCCACCAGTGCTGCCGAGAACTGTTGGCCGACGGAGGTGCCGATCGACTGAAACTCGGGGATGGTTACCAACTGGATGCCCACGTACGGCACCGGCTTGAGGGTCGGCGCTTTCGGCGTGACGGCCTTGAGGGATTCCAGGGTGATATTGGCGAACGGCGCGGCTTGTTTGTAGGCATCGGTGTAGGTCGATGCGCGGGTGCCTGGCGGAACGTTGGACACGCCGTCTTTCTCGGCGACCAGCGCGGCGTACTCTTTGGACGTGGCCCATTCGGTGAAGGCGCGCGCGTCCTTGTCGTTCTTCGCGCTGGTCGGGATCGCCAGTGCCCACGAGTACAGCCACGCCGAGCCCTTGTCGGTCACTTCGTGTGGCGCGTAGGTAAAGCCCACGCTGTCAGCCACTTTGCTCTGGGATTTGTCTGTCACGAACGAGCCGGCGACGCTGGCATCCACCCAGATTGCGCATTTGCCGCTGTTGAACAGCGCGAGGTTTTCGTTGAAACCGTTGCTGGAAGCGCCGGGCGGGCCGTCCTTCTTCATCACGTTGGTGTAGAAGGTCAGCGCGTTCTTCCATTCAGGCTGGTCGAATTGCGGCTTCCATTGTTCGTCGAACCAGCGCGCGCCAAAGGAGTTGGCGATGGTGGTGATCAGCGCCATGTTCTCGCCCCAGCCGGCCTTGCCGCGCAGGCAGATGCCGTACTGTTCCTTGGACTTGTCGGTGAGTTTGTCGGCGAATTCGGAGATCTGCGTCCAGGTCGGACGCTCCGGCATGGTCAGGCCGGCGGCCTTGAACAGGTCTTTGCGGTAGTAGGTGATCGAGCTTTCTGCGTAGAACGGCAGGGCGAAGAGTTTGCCATCAACCGACAAGCCATCGCGTACCGAAGGAAACACGTCGTCCAGCGCGTAGGACGCAGGCAGATCGTTCATTTCCTTGAGCCAGCCCTTAGCGCCCCAGAGTGAGGCTTCGTACATGCCGATGGTCAGCACGTCGAACTGGCCGCCCTTGGTGGCGATGTCGGTGGTCAGGCGCTGACGCAGCACGTTCTCTTCCAGCACGACCCACTTGAGCTTGATGTCCTTGTGCTGTTCTTCGAAGGTCTTGGACAGCCGCTGCATGCGGATCATGTCGCTGTTGTTGACGGTGGCGATGGTGACTTCACCGGCTGTGGCGGTGGTGCAGAGAGACAGGAGGGTCAGACAGGTACCGGCAAGGAGAACGTTTGCAGAGGTCTTCATTTATCACTCCTCTTCTGCGCCAAGGCTGACGTCAGAAGCTTGGTTATTGTTTTTGTTTCTTCCGGAGGCCAGGAAGAATGTCAGTTGATTACAGCCTTGTACGCGCCGGTTGACAAATCCTGCGGCGCACTTGAACTGATACTTTTTTGCACCGGGGATTCAGCCGGCCACGTCGTAGAACTGCGCCCGCGCATGGTGCGGGGCAGTTCCAGCGTAGTTGAAGGGTGCGAACGGGTAACGAATCAGTACAGGTTTTGTTCGGTCAGGCGCTGTACGGCGAGGCGGCGATAGTGGGAGGGAGTCATCCCTTTGAGCTTCTGGAAGCGCCGATTGAAGTTGGAGATGTTATTGAAACCCGACTCGAAGCAGACATCCGTCACCGGCCGGTCGCCGTCGGCGAGCAGTTCGCAGGACTTGCTGATGCGCAGGCGATTGACGAATTCGACGAAGCAGCGACCGGTCGCCTGCTTGAACACCCGAGAAAAGTACGTCGGCTTCATGCCCAGGTACTCTGCCACTTCTTCCAGCGGCAACTCGCGGGCGTAGTGGGTGAAGATGTATTCCACGGCCTTGTTGGTGCGTTCCACGGCGTGATCGTCGGACAGCTGCGAGGCGGTGGTGCCCGACAACAGCTGGAAATCATCACTGGCCGCCAGCAATTCCAACAGAATGAAGAAATGCCCCAGGCGGGTCATGCCCGTGGTGTCGGCGATTTTCTGCATCAATTTGGTGGCCTGGCGGAGGGTGCGCTTGCAGCGGAATTCGATGCCGTACCGGGCGCGCTCGAGCAGTGGCGCCAGGGTCTTGAGTTCGGCGAAGACCTGATTGCCGCTTTCGAGCAGCTCTTCGGTGAAATTCACCAGCATGTCGCGCTTGGGGACGACCTCGTCTTCCTCGATCTGGCTGATCCAGTTGTGCGGCAGATTGGGGCCGGTGAGGAACAGGGTCTCAGGGTAGAAATTGCCGATGTAATCACCGACGAAGACCTTGCCGGAGCTGGCAACGATCAGGTGCAGCTCGTATTCCTTGTGGAAATGCCAGCGCACCAGCGGGCAGGGGAAACCATGCTCACGGTAGATGATCGACAGGCCATTGTGGTCGTCCATCAGCTCGTAGGAAGGTTCGGTGACTCTTGTTGTTTTGGTCATGCGTGTGCCGGTCTGGAGAGTGGCGTGGGAATAATGTGCACTATTTATTGGGCGGAATACAGATGCGGGTTTTAAACAGATGCAGCTGAACGCACGAATTCAGTAGGACCGGCTTCAGCCGGGAAGAGGCCGTTTGAGCGCCATCAATCCTGCGGTGTGACGTCCGACGCCTTCCCGGCTAAAAGCCTGCAGTGGGTCATTGGGAAGGTCTTCAGCCAGGGAGGGCGCGAGCAGGATCGCCTCGGGACCACGTTACATACCGTCGCTTAAAAAATTCTCCGCGAAGTGGCGCATGAAAGTTCGATGTGTACTATCCACATCAGTCGACAAAGGGATAGGCTGATGCGGAGCAGGGACATGATCAGAATGGTCGAGGACGATGGTGGGTATGTGGTCGAGGTCAAAGGCAGTCATCGCCAATACAAGCACCCGTTAAAAATGGGACGCGTCACGGTTCCTCATCCCAAGGATGACCTGCCAAAAGGGACGGTTCACAGCATATTGAAACAGGCCGGCCTCAAATGAATGTCCCAACGCGAATGAGCTCGGAAGGATAAAGCATGAAATTACCCGTCGTTTTACACAAGGATCCCGACTCGGTGTACGGCGTCACCGTGCCTGATATCTCGGGATGTTTTTCCGCTGGCGCGACCATTGGCCAGGCGCTGGACAATGTGAAAGAAGCCCTGGCGCTGCACTTTGAAGGGCTGGTCGCTGATGGCGAGGCGCTGCCGCAGCCGATGGACATCGACGCGCATATCAATAACCCGGACTATCAAGGAGGCGTGTGGGCTGTGGTCGAATTTGACGTGACGCCGTATTTTGGCCGCTCGGTGCGGTTCAATGCGACGCTGCCGGAAGTGCTGCTGGAACGCATCGATGCCCGCGTCAGGAGCGATCAACGTTACCGATCGCGTTCGGGATTCCTGGCAACAGCGGCGTTGCGCGAGCTGCACGAATAAGTCCGCGCAATGCCGCTTGGCTGCGGCGTTGCGAGCACCGTCCGCGAACGCCTCCAGAGAGCCGCCACCCCATGAAAAAAATCCTTGTGATTGGCATTGGCGCGGGCAATCCCGAGCACATCACCGTTCAGGCCATCAAGGCGCTGAATCGCACCCAGGTGTTTTTCATCCTCGACAAGGGCTACGCCAATGACGACCTGCTGGCGTTACGCCGGGACATTTGCGAGCGCTATATCGAGGGGCATGACTATCGTCTGGTGCAGGTGAGCGATCCAAAGCGCAGGGGCGATTCTTCGTCTTACCGCAGCGGGATCGAACACTGGCACGAGCAACGCGCCGTGCTGTTCGAGCAGTTGATTGCCGATGAAGTAAAGGCCGGCCAGACCGGGGCGTTTCTGGTGTGGGGCGACCCGGCGCTGTACGACAGCACGATGCGGATTCTCAACCAGGTGCTCGCCCGGGGTCGCGAGTCATTTGACTATGAAGTCATCCCCGGCATCACCAGCGTGCAGGCGCTGGCCGCCGGGCATCGCATCGGCCTGAACCGCATTGGCGAGCCGATTCACATTACCACCGGCCGGGAGCTAGCAGCGCAGCAGGGCGCGCACATCAGCAACAGCGTGGTGATGCTAGACGCCCATTGCACCTTCGAGCGGTTTGTCGATGAAGACTTGCATATCTATTGGGGCGCTTACCTGGGCACCCCTGACGAAATGCTCATTTCAGGCCCGCTGCACGATGTCAGCGCGCAGATACGTCAGGCGCGTGAAACAGCGCGAGCGCAGAAGGGCTGGATCATGGACACCTACCTGCTGCGCCGCGCCGTCCGCTAGGCACAATGCCTCAAGCGTTTCTGTTTTTAGCTTCTATCCACTGCGACATGTATTGCGTGCTCTTGTGCTGATGGTGGCGAAGCATGGCGCCGGTGAAGTTGGCCGTGCGATGGGCCTGGAGCGTGTCACGCAACGCGAGTATGCGTTCGATGAGCGCGGCGCAATGGCGATCATGGCCAAAGCGCGCCGGCAGCAATTGCCAGCCGTCCCGTTGCGCCTGTTGCCAGCGCGCCTGATCGGTGTAAAGGCTGACGGCCGCGTCGGCCAGCCCCTGCGCATCGCAGGCCACGGCTCCGGGAAACGCCAGCTCGCCGTGCATGGCTTCGGCACCGATGGGCGTGGTGACGGTCGGCGTGCCGCAGACCATGGCGTCGATGATCTTGCCCTTGATCCCCGCGCCGAATCGCAACAGCGCAAGGGAAATCCGCGCTGCGCCCATCACCTCCAGCGCATCTTCAGCCCAGTTCATGATGTGAAACCCCTGGGCGCCGTTATGCAGCGCTGCGGCCTTGGGCGGCGTGTACGCGCCGTACACATGAACCTGAGCGGAAGGCAGTTGCGCGCGGATCAGCGGCCAGACGGTGTTTTTCAGCCACAGCACCGCATCCCAGTTCGGCGCGTGGCGGAAGTTGCCGATGGTGATGAAATGCGCCCGCTCTTCAAAGGAGCGAGCGCCATCGGGCACCTCCCTCACAAGCAGCGGTACCCAATGCAATTGGGCGGCGGGCACTGAAAACCGCTCGGTCAGCAGGCCGATTTCGACATCCGACACCATCAGGCTCAGGTCACTGCGGTGGATGGCGGCGATCTCGCGCTGGGCCAGGTCAGTGGTTGCCATCCGGGTGAACAGATGATCCCGTGACGACTGAAAATAATCAGTCAGGTCAGCATCAGGCTTGCCGTCGAGCCGTTCCTTGACCGCCTGATGACGGGCATGGCGCAGGCTCTGCAGGTCGGAACTCTCCAGCAGACGGATCGCGTTCGGGCAGTGTTTTTCCACCCGCCAGCCGAATTGCTCTTCCATCAGGAACTGGTCGAACAACACCACGTCGGGCTGCAGCTCACTGATGAAGGCGTCGAAGCTGCTGTGATTGAGGGCGATGGCGACTTCGGTGATGCCCAATGCGGCGAGATCGGCCTTGTGCTCGCCTTCGGTGGCGGCGCTGGCGAAGGTGATCTGCCAGCCCTGTTCGAGAAAACAGTCGATCAGCTGCATGACATGGCCGCTGGCCGCTGACGATCGCGGCTCTGGCCAGACGTAGCCGATAATCAGCACATGGATCGAGGGGCGCTGCGTCAGATGCTCAGTTGCCAAGGATGCCCTTCACCTTGTCACGCAGCTGGTCGATGGAAAACGGCTTGCCGATATTGTGCATGCCCTCCGGCACATCAACAGAATCCGCGTAGCCACTGGCGAACAGCACCGGGATGTCGGGGCGAATCTCACGTGCCCGATTTGCGAGGTCTTTACCGTTCATGTCGGGCAGGCCCAGGTCGGTCATCATCAGATCGATGGTCTGGTCAGCGTTGTTCAGAAACGCAAGGGCCTCGGCGGCGTCGGCTGCTTCCAGCACGGTGTACTCAAGCTCCTCGAGGACGTCGACAATCAACATCCTGACGATGTTGTCATCTTCGACCACCAGAATCGTGCGGGGTGAATCGGACATGAAAAGTTCCTTAATTAGGCAGGGAGCGCATCGCACGGCATAGGGGGTATACAGCGTTTCGCTGCGGGCGCAATTGTGACAAGTTCCGCGACGCAACAACATGATTCAATTGAGTGTAGTGGCTTTTGGATTGCACTCAAATGTACAGTGCGAGCCCAATTGTTCTCCGTCTATTGTCAGAAAATTCAACCTTCTACGTCAGATGCTGGAGTTTTTGCCGCGATTTGCGGCAAACTCCGTCGTTTAGACGAATCCGCCTGAGCCCTTGCGATGATCACCCACTCTGCAGTCGATGAGCAACGTTTCCGCAAACTGTTAAGCCGCAACGTCAGTTTACCTTTGGCCGTCGGCGTACTGAGTGCGGCCTTCTTTGTCATTCTGATTTCCTACTTGTTGTCGGCGATCCAGTGGGTCGAACACACCGACCGGGTGATCAACAATATCAATCGCTCGCTCAAGCTCTCGGTGGACATGGAAACCGGGATGCGCGGCTTCCTGCTGACCGGGGATGAGCGTTTTCTTGACCCCTACGAAGTCGCCAAACCGGCCATCATGAGCGAGCTCCAAGGGCTTGAAGAGCTGGTCGCCGACAACCCGGATCAGGTCGACCGCTTCAAGCGCCTGGCCGCGCTGCAATCATCGTGGAACGAGTTTGCTCAGGAGATGATCACCCTGCGGCGCACCGGCGGCGACTACCAGACGCCGATCAAGGACCGTCGCGGCAAGCGCCTGGCGGACGAGATGCGTGAGCAATACGAACAGGCGGCGAACGTCGAGCATCAGCTGCGACTGACACGCAACACCGACGTGACCCACACCACGGTGATGTCAGTCTCGCTGTACATCGCGTTCATTCTGATCGTCAGCGGGATCCTTGCCTGGGTCGGCCGTCGCGACATGACCACGCTGTCCAATACCTACGCCGCGAACCTCAAGGCCCAACAGCTTGACGCGGATCGCTTGTCCCACGTCGCCTGGCTGCGCAACGGTCAGAGCGAACTGGCCGAGCAGGTCATCGGCCAGCTCACCCTCAATCTGCTGGGCCGCAATGTGCTGCACTTCTTCGCCCAATACCTGGGCGCGGTGGTGGCCGCGGTTTACGTGCGCCAGGAGCACGGCGGTCTGGTGCGCGTCGCATCCTATGGTTTCTCCCGGGAGCAGGAGCAGCACGAGCAGTCGATCTACAGCGGTGAAGGGGTGGTCGGCAAGGCGGCCGAGCAGGATCAGATCATCACCCTGAACAACGTCCCTCAGGATTACTTCAAAGTCACCTCCGGCCTGGGCGAAGGTTCGCCGCGCAGCGTCGTGGTGGTGCCGACCAGCAACGATGACCACGTCAACGGCGTGATCGAGCTGGGCTTCCTCCGTGAGCTGACGCCCCGTGACCTGGAGTTTCTCGAACTGGTCGCCGAGAACGTCGGCACCTCCATCGAGGCCGCGCGCTATCGTCAGCGCTTGCAGGAAGTGCTCGCCGAAACTCAACAGCTCAACGAAGAGCTTCAGGTGCAGCAGGAAGAATTGCGCACCGCCAACGAAGAGCTGGAAGAGCAGTCGCGGATCCTCAAGGAATCCCAGGCCCACCTGGAAACCCAGCAGGCGGAGCTTGAGCAGACCAACGAGCAGTTGGCCGAGCAGGGCAAGGCACTCGCTGACCAGCGTGACGCCCTGGACCGCAATAACGAAGAATTGCACATCGCCCAGATTGAGCTGGAAGCCCGAGCCGACGAGTTGCAGCGCTCCAGCAAATACAAATCCGAATTCCTCGCCAACATGTCCCACGAGCTGCGCACGCCGCTCAACAGCTCGCTGATTCTGGCCAAGCTGCTGGCGGAAAACCCCCAGGACAACCTCTCCGAAGAGCAAGTCAAGTTCGCAGAATCGATCTACTCGGCCGGCAACGATTTACTCAACCTGATCAACGACATTCTGGATATTTCCAAGGTCGAGGCCGGCAAGCTCGACATGCGCCCGGAGAACAGCAGCGTCAGTCGTCTGGTGGACGGCCTGCGCATGACCTTCGAACCGCTGGCGGCCGAGAAGAAGCTGGAGTTCTCCGTGGAGATTCAGTCGGGCACGCCGGTGTCGCTGTACACCGATCGCCAGCGCCTGGAGCAGATCCTCAAAAACCTGCTGTCCAACGCGATCAAGTTCACCGAAAGCGGCGCGGTCAGCCTGACCGTGTCGCGGCAGCCCGGCGAAGGCGTCGCCTTCACCGTTCGAGACTCCGGCATCGGCATCGCCGAGGAGCAGCAGGAAAGCATTTTCGAAGCGTTCCGTCAGGCCGATGGCACCACCAATCGCCGCTACGGCGGCACCGGCCTGGGTCTGTCCATTTCCCGGGATCTGGCGCGCCTGCTTGGCGGCTCGATCAGCGTGACCAGCGCGCCGGGGCAGGGCAGTATTTTCACCCTGGTGCTGCCGGAAGAGTACGTCGAGCAGGAGCCTTCGCAGTACGCCGAGGCACCGGTGATTGCCGTGCAGCCTGCGCCCGTTGTGGCGCGCGTCACCCCACCGACGCCAACTCCCGCCAGGTCTGCACCTCCCGCAGCGCCGATTCCGCGTTTTGCCGATGACCGTGAAAAAGCGCCGTTCAGTAAACGCTGCATTCTGGTGATCGAAGACGAAGTGCGCTTTGCGCAGATCCTCTATGACCTGGCCCATGAGCTGGGCTACAACTGCCTGGTGGCCCACGCCGCCGACGAAGGCTTCGATCTGGCGTCCTCTTTCGTGCCGGATGCGGTCCTGCTGGACATGCGCCTGCCGGACCATTCCGGCCTGACGGTGCTGCAACGCCTGAAGGAGCTGCCGAGCACCCGGCACATCCCGGTGCACGTGATTTCCGTCGAAGACCGTCAGGAAGCCGCGCTACAAATGGGCGCCATCGGCTACGCCGTCAAGCCGACCACCCGCGAGGAACTCAAGGACGTCTTCGCCCGCCTCGAAGCCAAGCTGACGCAGAAGGTCAAACGCATTCTGCTGGTGGAAGACGATGCTTTGCAGCGTGACAGCATCGCGCGTCTGATCGGCGACGACGACATCGAGATCACCGCGGTCGGGTTCGCTCAGGATGCCCTCGACCTGCTGCGCGACAACGCCTACGACTGCATGATCATCGACCTGAAACTGCCGGACATGCTCGGCAACGAGCTGCTCAAGCGCATGTCCACCGACGAGATCTGCGCGTTCCCGCCGGTCATCGTCTACACCGGGCGCAACCTGACCCGGGACGAAGAAGCCGAGCTGCTGAAGTACTCGCGCACCATCATCATCAAAGGTGCGCGCTCGCCGGAGCGCCTGCTCGATGAGGTGACGCTGTTCCTGCACAAGGTCGAGTCGCAGCTGTCGAACGAGCGCCAGAAGATGCTCAAGACCGCGCGCAGTCGCGACCGCGTGTTCGAAGGGCGCAAGATTCTCGTGGTCGACGACGACGTGCGCAACATCTTCGCCCTGACCAGCGCGCTGGAGCACAAGGGCGCGATCGTCGAAGTCGGGCGCAATGGACTGGAAGCGATCGAGAAGCTCAATACCGTCGATGACATCGACCTGGTGCTGATGGACGTGATGATGCCGGAAATGGACGGCTACGAAGCCACCATCGAGATCCGCAAGAACCCCCGCTGGCGCAAGCTGCCGATCATCGCCGTGACCGCCAAGGCCATGAAAGATGACCAGGATCGCTGCCTGCAGGCGGGTTCGAATGACTATCTGGCCAAGCCGATCGATCTGGACCGGCTGTTCTCGCTGATTCGCGTGTGGCTGCCGAAGATGGAACGTATCTGAATGGATCGGATCAATTGACCGCCCGTTGCCCGACCATGAGTGTTGCCGATGCCTGAACGAGACGCCGATATCGAGTTGCGCTTGCTGATTGAAGCGATCTACTTGAAGTACAGCTACGATTTCCGCGATTACTCGGGGGCGTCGGTGAAACGACGGGTCACCCACGCGTTGCGTCAGTTTGAACTGAAGACCATTTCCGCGTTGCAGGAGCGCGTGCTGCATGACCCTTCGGCGTTCATGCAGCTGCTGCAGTTCCTGACGATTCCGGTCAGCGAGATGTTCCGCGACCCGACGCACTTTCTGGCCATCCGCGAAGAAGTCGTGCCGTTGCTGAAGACCTACCCGTCGGTGAAAATCTGGATTGCCGGGTGCAGCACCGGGGAGGAGGTCTACTCGATGGCGATCCTCCTGCGCGAGGAAGGGCTGCTTGAACGCACGATCATCTACGCCACTGACATCAATCCCCATTCCCTGGAGAAGGCCAAGCAGGGCATCTTCTCCATGGAAAACATGCGCGGCTACAACGAGAACTACCTGAAGGCTGGCGGCAAGCGGCTGTTTTCCGAGTACTACACTGCGGCCTACGATTACGCGATCTTCGACAAGACCCTGCGTGAGAACGTGACCTTTGCCGACCACAGCCTGGCAACCGACAGCGTGTTCTCCGAGACCCAGTTGATTTCCTGCCGAAACGTGCTGATCTATTTCAACAAGAAGCTGCAGGACCGCGCGTTCGGGCTGTTCCATGAGTCCCTGTGCCACCGCGGCTTCCTCGTGCTGGGCAGCAAGGAAACCCTCGACTTTTCCGGGTACAAAAACCAGTTCGACCCTCTGGTCAAACACGAGCGGATCTACCGCAAATCATGAGAACGTCGTTTCCCGGCAACACCCCGGAGCAGCCCGCGCTGCCGGCGGTGGACGCGATTGTGGTCGGCGCATCCGCCGGTGGTGTCGAAGCGCTGCTGAAGATTTTCCATACGCTGCCCAGAGGCTTTCGCTTGCCGATCCTCGCGGTGCTCCACGTGCCGGACCAGCGTCGCAGTCAGTTGGCCGAGGTTTTTGCCGTGAACCTGGCGATCCCGGTCAAGGAAGCGGACGATAAAGAAACCATCAAGCCCGGCACGCTGTATTTCGCCGGGCCGAGTTATCACCTGTCGATCGAGAAAGATTTCAGTCTGTCCTTGAGTCAGGAGGAACGGGTGCATCATTCGCGCCCGAGCATCGACATCCTGTTCGAATCGGCTGCAGACGCCTATGGTGAACGGCTGGCAGGCGTGTTGCTGACCGGTGCAAACAGCGATGGCGCGCGCGGCACGGCACGAATCAAGGAGTACGGTGGTCTGACCGTGGTCCAGGACCCGGCCCAGGCGCTCGCGCGGGCCATGCCCGAAGCGGCGCTTGCCCTTCATACGCCGGATTTTCTATTGCCTTTGCCCGACATTGGGTCCTTGCTTGTCGAGCTGGAACGAATTGCATGCTGAGTGAAATCAAAGCCAAACTGCTGATCGTGGATGATCTGCCTGAGAACCTGCTCGCCCTCGAAGCGCTGATCAAGCGCGAGGACCGTCAGGTGTTCAAGGCGTTGTCCGCAGACGAGGCGTTGTCGTTGTTGCTCGAGCACGAGTTTGCGATGGCGATTCTCGACGTGCAGATGCCGGGGATGAACGGCTTCGAACTCGCCGAGCTGATGCGCAGCACCGAGAAGACCAAGAACATTCCCATCGTGTTCGTCAGTGCCGCCGGGCGCGAGCTGAATTACGCGTTCAAGGGCTATGAAAGCGGTGCCGTGGATTTCCTGCACAAGCCCCTCGACATTCATGCGGTGAAGAGCAAGGTCAACGTCTTCGTCGATTTGTATCGCCAGCGCAAGGCCCTGAAGCAGCAGCTCGAAGAGCTTGAGCGCAGCCGCGCGGAGCAGGAAGCCCTGATGCGCGAGCTGAAATCGACGCAGAGCGAGCTGGAGCGTGCGATCCGCATGCGCGATGACTTTATGTCGATCGTCTCCCACGAGGTGCGCACGCCGCTCAACGGCCTGATTCTCGAAACCCAGCTGCGCAAGTTGCACCTGGCCAAGGACAACGCGTCGGCGTTCACCATGGAAAAGCTCCGGGCCATGGTGGATCGCGATGAGCGGCAGATCCAGAGTCTGATACGGCTGATCGAAGACATGCTCGATGTGTCGCGGATTCGTACGGGCAAGTTGTCGATTCGTACCAGTCCCTTTGATTTGTCGGAGTTGGTGGTCAATCTGGTGGAAAGTTATTCCGCGCAGATCGCCGCCGCCGGCAGTGTGGTGACGCTTCACGCTGACACGCCGGTGATTGGGGTGTGGGATGAGTTTCGCATCGAGCAGGTGGTGGCGAATTTGTTGACCAACGCGTTGCGCTACGGCGCGCATAAGCCGATCGAGTTGCGCGTGTACAGCGAGGCCGGCGAGGCACGGGTGGAGGTGCGCGATCACGGGATCGGGATCAGCGCGGAAAACCAGAAGCGTATTTTTCAGCAGTTCGAGCGGGTCGCGGCCAGTCATGCGGTGGCGGGGCTTGGTCTTGGGTTGTTCATTTCCGATCAGATTGTCAGCGCTCATGGCGGGCGGATCAGTGTCGAGAGCGACGAAGGGTCGGGGTCGATGTTTCGGGTATCGCTGCCGCTCTGATCAAGATCTCTAAGATCAAGATCACAAGCGTCTGCCTGGGGGCAGACTGTTTCGCCTTCGGCGAGTTACTTGATAAAGCCCCAAGTAACCAAGGGCTTGTGCTCCTGGTTGGGCTCCTCCTTCGTCGAAGTACCTTCACTCCGGTCCCGCTCCGTGGGCCCGCGCCGAACGGACATCCATGTCCTGACGGCGCTCTCGCCGCATCCATGCGGCTCGGCCCACTCCGCGAAACCTGCGTTCAGCCTGCACCCAAGTCGCGATTGGTGTCGTCTGGGCTTCCTGCGTATGAATATCAAAATCAACGGCAACGGCTTCCCGGCTAAAGCCGGTCCCACTAAACACAAGCGCTGCTGTTAGTGGGACCGGCTTTAGCCGGGAAGAGGCCAGCCCAGGCGCCAACATTTTGCTGATGGCACCGCCTTCATGTGGGAGTGAGCTTGCTCGCGAATGCTGTTACTGTCGCTGTGCTTTAGATCTTCATACACAAATATCCCAGACGACGACAATCGCGACTTGGGTGCAGGCTGAACGCAGACGACGCGGAGTGGGCCGAGCGGCATGGATGCCGCGAGAGCGCCGCTAGGACATGGATGTCCGTTCGGCGCGGGCCCACGGAGCGTCGTCGGAGTGAGGGTACTCCGACGGAGGAGGAGCCCAACCAGGAGCACAAGCCCTTGGTTACTTGGGGCTTTTCCAAGTAACTCGCCGAAGGCGAAACGGGAGGCCGTTAGGCCGACCCATCTGGTGATCAATCAAATAACTGATCACTCTGCGCAACCTCCAGCGCGGGCCATGGTCGTAATGGCAGCTATCTATAAGATCAAAGGCGTTCAAATGAGCTCTGATGCAGAAAATGTCGTACTCATCGTCGAAGACGAGCCGCTCATTCTGATGCTGCTGTCCGACTACCTGTCGGGCGAAGGCTATCGGGTGTTGCAGGCGGAGAACGGGGAGCAGGCATTCGAAATTCTTGCCACCAAACCCCACCTCGATTTGATGATCACCGATTACCGCCTCCCCGGCGGGGTGTCTGGTGTGATGATTGCCGAGCCCGCCGTCAAGCTGCGACCGGAACTCAAGGTGATCTTCATCAGCGGCTACCCGGCAGAGATCGTCGATTGCGGCAGCCCGATCACCAAAAAGGCCCCGATCCTGGCCAAGCCGTTCACCATGGAAACCCTGCATTCGCAGATCCAGACCCTGCTCAACTGATTCCGCCGCCCTTCGGATACAAACAACAAAGCCGGCAATCGCCGGCTTTTGTGTCTGCACCGGTCTCGCGTCAGCCCTCGATCATCTCCCGCACCTTGGCCGTCAGTTGGTCAAAGGCAAACGGCTTGGTGATCATCTGCATCCCTTCTTCAAGGGACCCCGAGCGGGCGCTGGCGTTTTCCGCGTAGCCGGTGATGAACAGCACTTTCAGGTCCGCGCGCAGCTGGCGGCCAATGTCGGCCAGCTGCCGGCCATTCATGCCCGGCAGGCCAACATCGCTGATCATCAGATCAATACGCTGGCCGGATTCCAGAATAGGAATCGCCCCGACCGCATCACCAGCCTCGACGTACGCATAACCCAACTCGCTCAACACCTGACTGACCAGCGCGCGCACCGCTGGATCATCTTCGACCAGCAGGATGGTTTCGCCCTCACGGGCCTGCGCCGTGTCGTTGGGGAGGGCGGGAGCATCTTGCTGCGACACCCCGTGATAACGCGGCAGGAACAGCTGAACCGTGGTGCCGTGGCCAACCTGGCTCTCGATCGCTACGTGTCCGTGGGACTGCTTGCTGAAGCCGTAGATCATCGACAACCCCAGGCCGGTGCCCTGGCCGATCGGCTTGGTGGTGAAAAAGGGATCGAATGCCCGGCTGATGACGTTCTCCGGCATGCCGCAGCCCGTGTCGCGCACGCTGAGCACCACGTAGTCGCCGGGCAGCAGGTTTTCGTAGGCGTTGGTGAAGTCGCGGTCGAGGCGGCGGTTGAAGGTCTCGATCATCAGCATGCCGCCATCGGGCATGGCGTCGCGGGCGTTGAGCACCAGGTTGAGCAGGGCGCTTTCAAGCTGATTCGGGTCAGCCTCGGCGGTCCACAGTTCCGGGTCCAGGCACATGTCAAGGCGGATGCTCTCGTTGACGCTGCGGTTCAGCAGTTCGCCCATGGAATTGACCAGATCGTTCATCAAGACCGGCTTGGGGTCCAGCGACTGACGGCGCGAGAACGCCAGCAAACGATGGGTCAGGGCGGCGGCGCGATTGGCCGAGGTCACGCCCAGGTCGATCAGGCCATCGAGATCGTCGGTGCGACCCCGCGCCAGACGACGCCTCAGCAGTTCGAGGCTGCCGATGATGCCGGTCAGCATGTTGTTGAAGTCGTGGGCGATACCGCCGGTGAGCTGGCCCACCGCTTCCATCTTCTGCGACTGGCGCAGGACTTCTTCGTTGTGGCGCAGCTGGGAGGTGCGTTCCTCGACCTGCTGCTCCAGGGTTTCGTTGAGCTGTCGCAGCTGCTGTTCGGCCAGCTTGCGCTCGGTGATGTCGGAGGTCACGCCGGACAGCAGGCTGACGCGGCCATTGCGCGCACGGATCGCCCGAGCCCGGATATCGATCCAGTGCACCGAGCCGTCCGGCCAGACATTGCGAAACTCGATGATGAAATCGGCGCCGCTGTCCAGCGTGTGCTGCAACACGGATTGCATGCGCGGCTGGTCTTCGGGGTGCACCGAGCTCAGCCACTCGTGATAGGAGAGCGGATCGCGCTCATCCCGGCCGAAGTGCGCCTTGGTGATGTCCGAGCAATCCAGATCGAGGAACTCGGTGTCCAGCTGCCACGACCCCAGCCGTCCGGCTTTCAGCGCATGTTGCAGGCGCTGCTCGCTTTCCAGCAGTTCTTCCAGTCGAGTCCGTGCTTCGTATTGTCGTCGACGCCCGCGCACGGCGGTGCTCACCAGACTGATGAGCGTGGCAGGGTGAAACGGCCGCTCCAGAAACGTGACGTTGCCGAGCATCTTGCCCAGGTGCGCCGAGGGGTTCTGTTTCGGGCCGCCGTGATGAGTCAGCAACACGATGGGAAAGTCAGACCAGGCCGGTTGGTTGGCCAGCAGGCTGAGCAGCGGGTTGATGTCCGCGCTGCGCAACGCTTCATCAGCGATGATCGCAAGTCCCGCGCCGGACATCAGTTCACTGCACAGCTGCGGCAGATCGTGGGTGATGATCGCCGGGTAGCCGGCTTCCTGCAGCATGGTCAGCGCGAGCTGACTGTCGCGTCCGAGGGGGGCGAGGATAATCGCCCGCTCCGATAACTGTCCCGGAGTGCTCACGCGTCGGTGTCCGGTAGTAGCGGATTGTTATCGCCGTTGTACTGAGGGATGCCACGCAATACGCCCTGAAAGGCTTCCAGCGGTTCGCCGATGGTCATGCCGGACCCACTGATGCGGTATTCACGAATGGTTGACTCATGGGTGCCTGTGCGTTTTTTGATGACGGAAATGGCCCGACGGACCTGACCCATTGCTTCGAAGTACCGCAGCAGAATTACCGAATCCGCGAGGTAGGTGATGTCCACCGGCGTCTGCATGTCGCCGACCAGACCGTGCTGGGCGACGGTCATGAACGTCGAGGCGCCATGACGGTTGAGGTAGAGCAACAATTCGTGCACGTGCAGGACCAGCGCGTTTTCTTCAGGCATCGCCGCCTGATAGCCGTTGAGGCTGTCGATCACCACGGTCTGGATGCCCAGGTCGTCGACACAGCGGCGAACGCGGTGAGCGAATTCACCCGGGGACAATTCTGCCGCATCGACCTGCTCGATGAGCAGATTGCCGGTCGCTTCAAGTGCACGGAGGTCAATGCCGAGTTTGCTCATGCGCGTGTACAGCAGGCCGAGCTCTTCATCGAAGATAAACAGCGCGGCCTTCTCGCCACGCTCCACCGCTGCAGCGGCGAACATCAGCGAAATCAGCGATTTACCGGTCCCGGCTGGCCCCAGAATCACCGTGCTCGAACCGCTGTCCAGCCCGCCGCCGAGCAGGGCGTCAATTTCCTTGATGCCGCTGCTCATCTGGCGGCTGACATACCCGGTGCGGTGCTCGGCCGCCACCAGACGCGGAAACACCTGGATCCCGTCGTCCATGATGTTGAAGTCGTGGTAGCCGCCGCGGTACTTCTGGCCGCGGTATTTCACCACCCGCAGGCGTCGACGCTCGGCGCCATAGGTCGGCGTCAGGCCTTCGAGACGGATGACGCCGTGGGCAACGCTGTGCACGGTTTTGTCCAGGGATTCGGTGGTGAGGTCGTCAAGCAGTACCACCGTGGTGTCGTAGCGCGCGAAGTAATGCTTGATCGCCAGGATCTGCCGGCGATAACGCAAGGAACTCTGCGCCAGCAGGCGGATTTCCGAAAGACTGTCGATGATCACCCGCGAAGGTTTGACCTGCTCGACAATTTCGAAAATCTGTTTGGTGGCCTCGCCCAGTTCAAGGTCCGAGGAATACAGCAGACTCTGCTGATGGGCAGCGTCCAGCAAATTTTCAGGGGGCGTCAGTTCGAACACCGAGATGTTCTCGTCCAGATCCCAGCCGTGGGAGCGTGCGCCGTCGCGCAATTCGCGTTCGGTTTCAGACAGCGTGATATACAGACCACGTTCGCCCGCCGCCGAGCCAGCCAGCAGAAACTGCAGCGCGACGGTGGTTTTGCCGGTGCCGGGCTCTCCTTCGAGGAGAAACACGTGGCTGCGCGAAAGACCACCCGTAAGGATGTCATCCAGGCCCACGATACCGGTTGCCGCTTTTGATGTAGTCAAGAATCGCCCTCTTGCGACCTGAGAAAGGGTCGGGCGCCGAAACGGGTTCGACTGCCCAGGCCGTCATGGTCGGGAAGTCCGATTCCATGCAGCCATCACTCTGGACCGTGCCGGGCTGAGACCGTTCAGTTTATTGCCGGCCGACCGATGGCATTCCCGTGGATTTCTGCGGGTTCGCTGTCCGGCAAATGGCGCAACCGTGGCCTGCGGGCGCACATAGTGACTTGCTATGATCCGGCGTCAAGCAATTACCCTCGTCTGGCCCCCTACAAGGATCCCAAGCCGTGTCTGACTACAGTGCGTTCAAGGTCGAACTGGCCGACCACATTGCCCACGTCCAGATCAATCGTCCGGAAAAAATCAACGCGATGAACGCAGCGTTCTGGCTGGAGATCATCGAGATTTTCCGCTGGGTCGAGGACACCGACGACGTCCGCGTGGTGGTGCTCAGCGGCGCAGGCAAGCACTTCTCTTCCGGTATCGACCTGACACTGCTCGCGTCGGTGGCCAGTGAACTGGGCAAGGACGTGGGCCGCAATGCGCGCCTGCTGCGGCGCAAGATCCTGCAGATGCAGGAATCGTTCAGCGTGGTCGACCGCTGCAGCAAACCGGTGCTCGCTGCCATTCAGGGCTATTGCATTGGCGGCGCCATCGACCTGATCAGCGCCTGTGACATGCGCTACGCGGCGGACGATGCGCTGTTCTCCATTCGCGAAATCGACATGGGCATGGCGGCGGACGTCGGCACTTTGCAGCGCCTGCCGCGACTGATCGGCGACGGCATGATGCGCGAAATGGCCTACACCGGTCGCAACGTTGGCGCCGAAGAAGCGCTGCGCATTGGCCTGGTCAATCGCACCTTCGCCGACCTGTCGCAGTTGCACGAAGGCGTGTTCGCCATCGCCCGGGACATCGCCGGTAAATCACCCATCGCCATCAGCGGCAGCAAGCGCATGATCGGCTACATGCGCGATCACAGCGTGGACGACGGCCTCGAATACGTTGCCACCTGGAACGCTGCCATGTTGCAATCGGCCGACCTGAAGCTGGCGATGGTGGCTCACATGAGCAAACAGAAGCCGGTCTTCGACAATTGACTGACCTATTTGAATCCGTAGCCACCTGCCGTTTCTGAGCCTCTCTACCGGGCCGCAGACGGCCAGGCCGGTGAGCAGAGGAGTTGAGGCATGACGCGCCCGAAGCGTTGGACCACCGCCGTGCTTGATGTTCAGGCCCCCGGCGGTTGGGCTGTGGTTCAGAGTGACCAGGGCTTTTTGAAAGACAGCAACGGCGTGCTGTTCCCCCGCGAATGGCTGAAGCGGCAGGACCTGCCCTTGATGCATGAACACGGCATTGGCCATTTCGATGGCGAGCCGGTGTACGTGCAGACCCTTCGCGATTCTCAGGCGTTGGCGCTGGAGGGCACGCAGTGGCAGACCCTGCGCCAGTTCATGCTCGCCGACGACGCCGATGTGTTCCAGATGCTCGGCTACGCGGCGCAGATCAGCACCTGGGCCCGGGAATACCGTTTTTGCGGCAGTTGCGGCCAACCGGCCCGGCAGGTGCCGGGGGAGCGGGCGATGTATTGCCCGCACTGCGATCTGCGTGCCTATCCGCGGATCTCGCCGAGCATGATCGTGCTGATCACCCGCGGCGATGAGGTGCTGTTGGCGCGCTCACCGCGTTTTGTGACCGGGGTCTACAGCACTCTGGCCGGGTTCGCCGAGCCGGGTGAGTCGGCCGAGGACTGTGTGCGGCGGGAGGTGATGGAGGAAGTGCAGGTCACGGTCAAGAACATCCAGTACAAGGGCAGCCAGTGCTGGCCGTTTCCGCACTCGATGATGCTGGGCTTTCACGCCGAATACGACAGCGGCGACATCGTGCCCCAGGCGGACGAAATCGAAGACGCACAGTGGTTCAGCATCCACGACCTGCCGCCATTGCCGGCCAGTCGCTCGATTGCGCGCTACCTGATCGATCTGTATCTGGCCCAGCGCTCAGGCTCAGTTGAACCAGTGCTGCCAGGCCAGGCGGACGGTTAACCCCAGCACCACGGTGATGAACACAGGGCGGATGAACTTGGCGCCGCCCTTGATCGCTGTTTTAGCGCCCATAAAGGCGCCGGCCATTACCGCCACGCCCATCGTCAACCCGATGACCCAGTCCACCGAGCCGTTGATGGCGAAGATCATCAGCGCGGCGGCGTTGCTGATGAAGTTCATGCTGCGGGCGACGCCGCTGGCTTTCACCAGATCGACCGGGTAGATCAGCAGCGTGCTGACAGTCCAGAACGCTCCGGTGCCGGGACCGGCCACGCCGTCGTAAAAGCCCAGCCCCAGGCCTTGGGGCAGTTGCCATTTGGTCTTGATCGGCGCGTTGCTGTCCAGCGGCGCCTTGGGCGTGCCGCCGAAAAGCAGGTACAGCCCGCAGCCGAACACGATCACCGGAAGCATCTGGTTCAGCAGTTCGGCGGGGAGATAATGCGCGACCACCGCACCGATCAGCGCGCCCACTGCGGTACCGATCAGCGCGGGTTTCCACTGCGCCGGATGAAACAGCTTGCGGCGGTAAAAGGTGTAGCCGGCGGTGGCGGAGCCGAAGGTCGAGCTGAGCTTGTTGGTGCCCAGCACCAGGTGCGGCGGCAGACCGGCAGTGAGCAGGGCAGGCGTGGTCAACAGACCGCCGCCGCCGGCAATGGCATCGATGAAACCGGCGACAAAGGCAACGACAGCCAGCACCAGCAGGGTGGTGGGTTCAACGGTGAGTTCGAACGGCATGGGAAGGCGCTTATCGGGCAGATGGGCAGAAGGGCTGCCCGTAAGCGCAGCATTCTACCTGCAAGGCGTGGCAGCGGTGAATGGTTGATTGGGACTTGGGGCACACGGTGTAGGACCGGCTTCAGCCAGGAAGAGGCCGGCGTGAACACCCTCAATTTCGCGGTGTGGCGCCCGACGCCTTCCCGGCTAAAGCCAGTCCCACTCACAGCGTATGCGGTGTGTCAGGGCGTACGCGCTCTTTATTGTGGGACCGGCTTCAGCCGGGAAAAGGCCGGCGTGAACACCCTTAATTTCCGGTCTGACAATTGACTCAAATATCCGAAACATTCACCCAGCGCATCTCCTTCGCCGCAATGCGAATCGCTGTGGCCAGGCGCTCGACCTCCATGGCCTCGGCGAAGTCCGTCCCGTTCGAACCCTGCCCACCCAGCGCCTGAATCAGTTCAAAAACCTCCAGCGTCTTTAGCTCGTTGTAGCCCAACTGATGCCCCGGCGCCGGGCAAAAAGACGCATAGCCCGGTTGCGCAGGTCCCGCCAGAATCCGCTGGAAGCCGTCCCGCCCCGGGGCGCCGGCCTGGTACAGCCGCAGCTCGTTCAAGCGTTCCTGATCAAACGACAACGTGCCTTCGGTGCCACCGATCTCGAAGCTCAGGTGATTCTTGTACCCGTGCTTGAGCCAACTGCTGCCGAACGTACCCCGCGCGCCGTTGGCAAAGCGCAGCAGGGCGTAGGTCTGGTCATCGATGCTGATCGCCCGTTGCTCTTCGCTGCCGTGGGTGGCCGGGCGTTGTCGGTGCACCGTTTGCGAGTCCGCGCACACCGCCTCTACGTCGCCGAGCAGGTACCGCGCCATTGCCAGTAAATGGCTGCCGAGGTCGGCCAGGGCGCCGCCGGCATGGGCCTCTTCACAGCGCCAGGACCAGGGCGACAGCCCATCGCCCATGAAGTCCTCGCTGAATTCCCCCTGGAAACTGACGATCCGCCCCAGCTCGCCGCTTTCGATCATCTGCTTCGCCAGCCCGATGATCGGATTGTGCTGATAGTTGTAGCCCACCCTCGTCACGACGCCTGCTTTAAGCGCCGCCGCCTGCATCTCCCGCGCCTGTTCCAGACTCACCGCCAGCGGCTTCTCGCAGTACACCGCTTTGCCCGCTTCAAGAGCGGCCATCGCCATGGGGAAATGAAGTAGGTTCGGCGTGGTGATCGCCACCAGACTGACCGCCGGATCGCTGATCAACTGTTGCCAGTTGCCATGACTGCGTTGGAACCCCCAACTGCCTGCGCACTGTTCCGCGCGCGCAACATCCGCATCGGCCAGCGCGACGAGCTTGAGGTTGAAGGGAAGATCGAAGGTGGTGCGTGCGTTGTGGAACGCCAGGGCATGAGCCCGGCCCATGAAACCCGTGCCGATCAGGCCGACGCCCAGTTCTGGAAGAGAATTCCCGCGCATGACAGCGTGTCCTTTGAGACCTGTTGTTGTGCGGAAAATGTAGGCGGTCGGGGGTTCCCGATGGAATCTTTATTCCATCAGGAACGCCTCAGGTTTACCTCAGCGGCTCAAGTGTGCTCAAGAGGCTCAGGACAGGAACCCGCCGTCCACATTCAATGCCACGCCCGTGGTGTAGCTCGAGGCATCGCTGGCCAGGTACAACACCGTCCCCGCCATTTCGCTCGGCGCCGCCACCCGCTTCAGGGGAATCTGCGCCAACGCGGTGTTGAGGATCTTCTCGTTACTCACCAGCGCCGAGGCGAATTTGGTGTCGGTCAGGCCGGGCAGCAGGGCGTTGCAGCGGATGCCGAACTGCGCGCACTCCTTGGCGAACACCTTGGTCATGTTGATTACTGCCGCCTTGGTCACCGAATAGATGCCTTGATACACGCCCGGCGAGACGCCATTGATCGACGCCACGTTGATGATGCTGCCGCCGCCGTGTTCGCGCATCAGCTTGCCTGCCTCCACGGACATGAAGAAGTAGCCCCGGATGTTCACGTCGACGGTCTTCTGGAACGCGCCGAGGTCGGTGTCCAGCACGTTGCAGAACTGCGGGTTGGTCGCCGCGTTGTTCACCAGAATGTCCAGCCGACCGAACTGTTCGCGGATCTGCGCAAACACTGCTGTGATCTGTTCCATTTCACCGATGTGGCAGGCAATGGCCGTGGCTTGACCGCCCTCGGCGATGATCGCGTCCGCCACTTGCTGGCAGCCGTCGATCCTGCGGCTCGAGACGATGACATGGGCGCCTTGCTGGGCCAGCAGCTTGGCAATCGCCTCGCCGATGCCACGGCTGGCGCCGGAGACGAAAGCGATCTTGCCATCGAGGTCGAACAGTTGAGTCTTGGACATTGTTGTTTTCCTTGTCGTGTCGCAATCAGAGGCTGGAACGCTCAATCACTTGCAGGGCCATGCGCTCGAGCAGCGCGTTCATGTGAATGAACTGAGCGAAGCGCTTGTCCTGGGTCTGGCCGTGGAAGAAGCGGTAGTAGATTTGCTGGACGATGCCGGCCAGACGGAAAAGCCCGTAGGTGTAGTAAAAGTCGAAAGTGTCGATGGCAATGCCCGAGCGCTCGGCGTAGTACGCCACGAACTGCTCGCGGGTGAGCATGCCGGGCGCATGGCTGGGCTGGCGCCGCATCAGTTGCACCGGCGCCGGGTCGTCCGCCTGAATCCAGTACGCCAGGCTGTTGCCCAGGTCCATCAGCGGATCCCCCAGGGTGGTCAGCTCCCAGTCGAGCACGCCGATGATCTGCATCGGGTTGTCGGGGTCGAGGATCACATTGTCGAAGCGGTAATCGTTGTGCACCAGACTTGAAACGGGATGGTCCGCGGGCTTTTTCTCGTCCAGCCAGCGCGCGACCTTTTCCCAGCTGGGCGCGTCGTCGGTGCGTGCCTTCTCGTAGCGCTCGGTCCAGCCGCGAATCTGCCGCTCAACGTAACCTTCGGGCTTGCCCAGATCGCCGAGCCCGCAGGCGGTGTAATCCACTTGATGCAGCTCGACCAGCCGATCAATGAAACTCTTGCACAGGGTTTCGGTTTGCGCGGCGTCGAGGTTCAGCTCGGCGGGCAATTCGGCGCGCAGGATGATGCCCTTGACCCGCTCCATTACGTAAAACTCGGCACCGATCACCGTCTCGTCGGTGCAGTGCACATAGGCCTTGGGGCAATAAGGAAAGGCATCGCGCAACTGGTTGAGAATGCGGAATTCGCGGCCCATGTCATGGGCGCTTTTCGCCTTGTGACCGAACGGCGGGCGGCGCAGAACGAATTCCTGCTCGGGGTACTTCAGCAGGTACGTCAGGTTCGACGCGCCACCGGGAAACTGGCTGATCTGCGCGCTGCCGCTCAGGCCGGGGATATGGGCTTTCAGGTAAGGGTCGATCAACCCGGCGTCGAGTTCTTCGCCGGATCGAACCTGGGTGGATTGGTCGGTGAGCGCCATGCGTATCCCTGCAGATTATTTTGGTGGGCCAGGATCATTGGCTAATCTAATGCGTCCCCGCGCCAGCAAACAAGGGCTATTGGCGTGGGTGTTACGGGGCAATCAGCCGCCCTGATTCACGGACGGGGGCGTTGTCTTGCGCACAGTCCGGACGAAAAAAAACCGAAGCCGGGCAGCTTCGGTTCGTTCGAAAGGCAAGGCGTTCTCAGGAAGGGAACAGCTCGCTCAGTTTCATCGCCAGCATCATGTCGCCTTCAGCGCGCAGTTTACCGCCCATGAACGCCTGCATGCCGTCGGTCTCGCCGCTGACGATGCCTTCCAGGGTTTCGCCGTCCATCACCAGGGTGACCTGTGCGTCCGGGTTTTCGCCTTCCTGCAATTCGCAGGTGCTGTCCTTGACGATCAGGGAGAAATTCTTGGTTTCGTCGATGCGGAAACCGAACACCAGGTCCAGGCCCGCAGCAGCGGCTGGGTTGAACTTGGCTTTCATGGCTTGGACGGCGTTTTCTACGGAGCTCATGGTGTGATCCTTTTATATGAGTGATGACGAGCACTTTGCGAGTGCGATTGGCCGGGCTCAGCGGTAGGTGATGAGCTCCGGCGCCTTCATCAGTTGCAGGTGCGCATAACTGTTGAAGGAAGCCAGGGTCACCTCGCGCTCACGAAACTTCAGGAGGTTGAGCGAGGTGTTGACGATGTGCCAGTTGAGTTCGAAGGCCTGGGTGGCCGGCATGTGCGTGATCAGATGGAGCAGGGCAGTGATGGTGCCGCCCGAGGTGAACACAGCAATGCGATCACTCGGCCCGGCGCTGTCGAGAATGCCGCTCAGGCCCGCTTCAACCTGCTCGACGAAGGCCTGCCAGCTCTGCAGCGCGGCGGCGTCGTGGTCGCCCACCAGCCAGCGGCGAATGATCGCGGCAAACAGGCGCTGGAACTCGGCGCGGTTGTTGGCGGCGTCACGCATGATCTCGAAAGCTTCGGGCTCTTCATCCAGCATTGCAGGGAGCAGCGCGCGGATCACGCCTTCGGCGTTGAATTCATTGAAGGCGATGTCGGTTTCGAGTTCGGGTGTAGCGAGGCTGGCGGCATTGAGCTGGGCGATCACGGTTTCGGCCGTGTGGCGCTGGCGGAACAGGGCGCCGCTGATGCAGCGATCGAAGGTCAGGCCCAGCTGCGCCAGGTGCGCGCCGAGGATTTCCGACTGACGAAAACCGGTGGGCGACAGGACGTCGTAATCGTCCGCACCAAACGAGGCCTGGCCATGTCGTATGAGATAGATGCTGCCCACGACCGCGTCACCCTGGCACGTTGAAAGTGCTGGGAGGTTATGAGGACGGCCCGCGGTCTGTCAATGAAAAAACATACGCTCGTTTGAATTGGCCGATCTGTCCCGTATTCACCCGTCTCGTCACTGGCCCGGCCACCGGCGCGCCGGTATGCTTGGCCCCACTCGCGATCCTCTGCCGAGGATCTGCTGTACCGGTAAGGAGTTTCTGTGGAGTTCATTTTCGATTACGCCAGTTTCCTGGCAAAGACCGTCACCATCGTGATCGCGATCATTGTGGTGCTGGTGGTCATCGGTTCGATGCGCGGTCGCGGGCGTCGCAGCGCAGGAGGCCAGCTGCATGTCACCAAGCTCAATGATTTCTACAAAGGGCTGCGTGATCGCCTTGAAGGCTCGCTGCTGGACAAGGCCCGGCTCAAGGCGCTGCGCAAGTCCCAGGCCAAGGAGCTGAAGAAGGACAAGAAGTCCACCGAGGTCAAGTCTCGGGTCTACGTGCTGGACTTCGACGGCGACATCAAGGCCTCCGCCACCGAGAACATGCGCAACGAGATCACCGCGTTGCTCACCCTCGCCACGCCCAAGGATGAAGTGGTGCTGCGCCTCGAAAGCGGCGGCGGCATGGTCCACAGCTACGGCCTGGCGTCGTCGCAACTGGCGCGGATTCGTCAGGCGGGCATTCCGCTGACCATCTGCATCGACAAGGTCGCGGCCAGCGGCGGCTACATGATGGCGTGCATCGGCACCCGGATCATCAGTGCGCCGTTCGCGATTCTGGGGTCGATCGGCGTGGTGGCCCAGCTGCCCAACGTCAATCGCCTGCTGAAGAAGCACGACATCGATTTCGAAGTGCTGACTGCCGGCGAGTACAAGCGCACGCTGACGGTGTTTGGCGAAAACACCGAGAAGGGCCGTGAGAAGTTTCAGGAGGACCTGGACATCACCCACGAGCTGTTCAAGAACTTCGTCGCCAGCTACCGCCCGCAGTTGCAGATCGACGAAGTCGCCACCGGCGAGATCTGGCTGGGCATCGCGGCCAAGGACAAACTGTTGGTGGATGAGCTGAAGACCAGCGATGAATACCTGTCGGAGAAGGCCAAGACCGCCGAGGTGTTCCACCTGCACTACGCCGAGCGCAAAAGCCTGCAGCAGCGTGTAGGCATCGCCGCTAGCACGTCGGTTGACCGGTTGGTGACAGGTTGGTGGGGCAAGCTGACGCAGCAGCGGTTCTGGTGATTTCATAGGACCGGCTTTAGCCGGGAAGACGTCGGACGCCACACCGCAAGGTGGACGGTGTTTGCACCTTGATCCAGCTGAATTAAAAAGCCCCGGCTTCTCGCGAAACCGGGGCTTTTTGTTGCCTGTCGATCCGTGTGGGATCAACGCCGCCGGAACAGCGGCAGCGGCTCATCAGTGGCAGCCTGATACGTCACGGAAAAGTCCTTCAACCCTTCCAGCGCTTCGTACGGGTCTTTGTCGGCACGAATCGCGAACGCATCGAACCCGCAGCGGTGCAGGTAAAACAACTGATCGCGCAACACATCTCCAATCGCCCGCAGCTCGCCCTTGTAACCGTAGCGATCACGCAACAGGCGGGCGTTGGAGTAGCTGCGGCCGTCGGTGAAGGCCGGGAAGTTCAGGGCGATGACCTGGAATTGATCCGCGTCGTCACCGATTTCCTCGGCTTCCTCGTCGCTGTCCAGCCAGACACCCAGACCGCCGTCGCGGGCCTTCAACGCATGGGCATGCTCGCGCCACAGGTTCAGCGGCACGATCAGGTCGTCGCAGTTGGACAGGCTGTCGAACGTCGTGTCCTTGGGCAGCAGGTGCCAGGTCTCGTCGATGACCGCGTTGTTCTTAATGATTCGCTGCATAGACGCGCTCCTTGAAAGGGTCGATGCCAATACGCTGGTAGGTGTCGATGAAGCGCTCGTCTTCATTGCGTTTCTCAACGTAGACGTCGATCAGCTTCTCGATCACATCCGGCATGACGTCCTGTGCGAACGACGGCCCAAGGATCTTGCCCAGGCTGGCGTCACGGCTGGCGCTGCCACCCAGGGACACCTGGTAGAACTCTTCGCCTTTCTTGTCCACGCCGAGAATGCCGATGTGGCCGACGTGGTGGTGACCGCAGGCGTTCATGCAACCGGAAATGTTCAGGTCCAGCTCGCCGATGTCGAACAGGTAATCAAGGTCGTCGAAACGGCGCTGGATCGACTCGGCAATCGGGATCGACTTGGCGTTGGCCAGGGAGCAGAAGTCGCCACCCGGGCAGCAGATGATGTCCGTCAGCAGACCAATGTTTGGCGTCGCGAAGCCTTGCTCGCGCAGTTCGCCCCACATCGTGAACAGCTGGCTCTGCTCGACGTCGGCCAGGATGATGTTCTGCTCGTGGGACGTGCGCAGCTGACCGAAGCTGTAGGTGTCGGCGAGGTCGGCGATGCCGTCCAGTTGCTTGTCGGTGAGATCGCCCGGCGCAACGCCGGTGGGTTTCAACGACAGCGTCACCGCTGCGTAGCCCGGCTTTTTATGGGCCAGGACGTTGCGCGAGCGCCAGCGGGCGAAACCGGGGTGCTGTTGATCCAGCTGAGCCAGTTCGGCGCTGTAATCGGTCAGCGCCTTGTAGTCCGGGTCGACGAAGTGCTTGGCGACGCGATGGACTTCGGCCTCGGTCAGGGTGGTCTGGCCGCCGCGCAGGTGGGCCATCTCGGCCTCGACCTTCTCGGCGAACACTTCAGGCGTCAGCGCCTTGACCAGAATCTTGATGCGCGCCTTGTACTTGTTGTCGCGACGGCCGTAGCGGTTGTACACACGCAGGATGGCGTCGAGGTAGCTCAACAGGTCCTGCCACGGCAGAAACTCGTTGATGAACGCACCCACCACCGGCGTACGGCCGAGGCCGCCGCCGACCAGCACGCGGAAGCCCAGCTCGCCGGCAGCATTCTTGACCGGCTCCAGGCCGATGTCGTGCACTTCGATGGCGGCGCGGTCGGACGTCGAGCCGTTGATCGCGATCTTGAACTTGCGCGGCAGGTAGGCGAATTCCGGGTGGAAGGTGGTCCACTGACGGACGATTTCACACCAGGGGCGCGGGTCTACCAGTTCGTCGGCAGCGACGCCGGCGAACTGGTCCGTGGTGACGTTGCGCAGGCAGTTGCCGCTGGTCTGGATCGCGTGCATCTGCACGGTGGCCAGCTCGGCGAGAATGTCGGGGATGTCTTCGATTGCCGGCCAGTTGAACTGCACGTTCTGGCGGGTACTGATGTGCGCGTAGCCCTTGTCGTAATCGCGGGCGATTTTCGCCAGCATGCGGGCCTGGCGTGAAGTCAGCTGCCCATAAGGCACAGCGACGCGCAGCATCGGGGCGAAGCGTTGGATGTAGAGGCCGTTTTGCAGGCGAAGCGGGCGGAACTCTTCTTCGCTGAGCTCGCCGGCCAGATAGCGGCGGGTCTGGTCGCGGAACTGCTTGACGCGGTCCTCGACGATCCGCTGATCGTACTCGTCGTATACGTACATGGTGGTCCTGTTCTCAGGCGGTTCACTGCTGCTGGGCCAGCCCGAAAGGCGATGCGTTGTCGTCTGCTTTCAGGCTACCGAACAAATCTGCGCGCACGGCCGCGCACTCCTTGCGGAGCCGGGGGAGGTTACCAGTTTGCAGATATGCGCAAAAGTGATGTTTGAGTATATGCACAGAACCAAAAGTGCTAAGCAGCACGTCGGACCTGCATAACCTCACTTGTGATAAGGGCATGGCTCGACTTTACTCTGGCAATGGCCAACGACGCTCGTCGCTGGTCCGCGAGTTTTGCGATCACCCATAAAACAGACAAAAGGCGATGCAATGCGAAATCACCCGAAAGTTGCCAAATCCGAGAGCCATGTGGATGCATGGGCCATTCTGTTCATCATTGTGCTGGTGGTGGGGGCGGCGGTGTTCTGGGTGACGCACCAGTAGCCAGGACCTCCAGCCAGTGGGAGCGAGCTTGCTCGCGATGGAGTCTCGCAAATCCGCTGAATATTTCAGCGTCTGGAGTGCCGGATTCGCGGGCAAGCTCGCTCCCACAGGTTCTGTAATGCCTGAACGATCAAGTCGGCCATTAACACATCTGCCGCACTTACTCGTCATACCCCAGGTTCGGCGCCAGCCAGCGCTCCGTCACGCTCAAATCCTGCTGTTTGCGCGCCGTGTAGCTTTCCACCTGATCCTTGTCCACTTTCCCCACGGCAAAATACTGGGCCTGCGGGTGGGCGAAGTACCAGCCGCTGACCGCCGCCGCCGGGAACATTGCGTAGTGCTCGGTGAGGAACACGCCGCTGACCCCGGGTTTGCCGTCGCCCTGGGCCGGGTCGAGGAGGTCGAACAGCACGCCTTTTTCGGTATGGTCCGGGCAGGCCGGGTAACCGGGGGCAGGGCGGATGCCGGTGTATTGCTCCTTGATCAGCTCGTCGTTGCCCAACTGCTCGTCGCGGGCATAACCCCAATACTCTTTGCGCACCTGCTGGTGCAGCCATTCTGCGCAGGCCTCGGCCAGCCGGTCCGCCAGCGCCTTGACCATGATCGCGTTGTAGTCGTCGCCTTTGTCCTGGTACGCCTTCGACACCTCTTCCGCGCCAATGCCGGCGGTGGTAATGAAGCCACCGACGTAATCGGTCACGCCGCTGCCCTGGGGCGCGACGAAGTCGGCCAGGGAGAAGTTCGGCTTGCCGTCGGTCTTGATGATCTGCTGGCGCAGGTGATGCAGCTTGGCGAGTGGCGCGCCGTTATCGTCGAGCAATTGAATGTCGTCGTGGTCAACCTGATTGGCTGGCCAGAAGCCGAACACGGCGCGGCTGCGGATCAACTTCTCGTCGATCAGTTTGCGCAGCAGGTCCTGGGCGTCCTTGAACAGCGAGGTGGCTGCTTCGCCCACCACTTCGTCGGTCAGAATGCGCGGATACTTGCCGGCCAGGTCCCAGGAGATAAAAAACGGCGTCCAGTCGATGTAATCCACCAGCACGTTCAGGTCGATGTCTTCCAGCACCTTGACGCCGGTGAACGTCGGCTTCACCGGCTGGTAGCTGGCCCAGTCGAACTGCGGCTTCTTGGCGATGGCCGCGCCGTAGCTCAGGCGCTCGGTGCGGGCGCTGCGGGCGGAGGTGCGCTCGCGCACTTCAACGTATTCGGCGCGGGTCTTCTCGATGAAACCGGCTTTCAGCTCCTTGGACAGCAGCTGCGTCGCCACGCCCACGGCGCGTGAAGCGTCGGTGACGTAGATCACCGCGTCGTTGCTGTACTTGGGCTCGATCTTCACCGCCGTGTGCGCCTTGGAGGTGGTCGCGCCGCCGATCATCAACGGCAGGTGGAAGTCCTGACGCTGCATCTCGCGGGCGACGTGAACCATTTCGTCCAGGGAAGGCGTGATCAAGCCGGACAGCCCGATGATGTCGCACTTCTGCTCACGGGCCACCTGCAGGATTTTCTCGGCCGGCACCATCACGCCGAGGTCGACGATGTCGTAACCGTTGCAACCCAGCACCACGCCAACGATGTTCTTGCCGATGTCATGGACGTCGCCCTTGACCGTCGCCATGAGGATCTTGCCCTTGGCTTCGGGCTTGTCGCCTTTCTCCTCTTCAATGAAAGGAATCAGGTGCGCCACGGCCTGCTTCATCACGCGGGCGGATTTAACCACTTGGGGCAGGAACATCTTGCCCGATCCGAACAGGTCGCCGACCACGTTCATGCCAGCCATCAGCGGGCCCTCGATGACCTCGATGGGGCGCTTGAACGATTGCCGCGACAGCTCGGTGTCTTCAACGATGTGCGTGGTGATGCCCTTGACCAGCGCGTGCTTGAGGCGCTCGTTGACCTCCCAGCCGCGCCACTCTTCGGTTTCCGCTTCCTTGACCGAGCCGTCGCCTTTGTACTGGTCGGCGAGGGCCAGCAGGGCGTCGGTGCCTTCCGGGGTGCGGTTGAGCACCACGTCTTCCACCGCGTCGCGCAGCTGGGCCGGGATCTGGTCGTAGATCTCCAGCTGGCCGGCGTTGACGATGCCCATGGTCAGGCCGTTGCGGATCGCGTGCAGCAGGAACACCGAGTGAATCGCTTCGCGCACGGGGTTGTTGCCGCGGAACGAGAACGACACGTTGGACACGCCGCCCGACGTCAACGCGTACGGCAGCTCGTCGCGGATGTAGGCGCAGGCATTAATAAAGTCGACGGCGTAGTTGTTGTGCTCCTCGATGCCGGTGGCGATGGCGAAGATGTTCGGGTCGAAAATGATGTCTTCCGGCGGGAAGCCGACTTCGTTGACCAGAATGTCGTAGGAGCGCTTGCAGATTTCCTTCTTGCGCGCCTCGGTGTCGGCCTGGCCGGCTTCGTCGAAGGCCATCACCACCACCGCCGCGCCGTAGCGCTTGCACAGCTTGGCGTGATGGATGAACTGCTCGACGCCTTCTTTCATGCTGATCGAGTTGACGATGCCCTTGCCCTGAATGCACTTGAGGCCGGCTTCGATGACTTCCCATTTCGACGAGTCGATCATGATCGGCACGCGGGAAATATCAGGCTCGCCGGCAATCAGGTTGAGGAAGGTCACCATGGCCTTCTTCGAGTCCAGCATGCCTTCGTCCATGTTGATGTCGATCACCTGGGCGCCGGCCTCGACCTGCTGCAGGGCGACTTCCAGGGCTTCGGTGTAGTTGTCTTCGCGGATCAGGCGGGCAAAACGGGCAGAGCCGGTGATGTTGGTGCGCTCGCCGACGTTCACGAACAGCGAACTGCGATCAATGGTGAACGGCTCCAGACCCGAGAGGCGACAGGCCTTCGCGATGTCCGGAATCGGCCGCGGCGCGTACGGGGCGACGGCGTTGGCGATGGCCTTGATGTGCGCCGGGGTGGTGCCGCAGCAACCGCCGACGATATTGAGGAATCCGCTCTGGGCGAACTCCTCGACGACTTTGGCCATCTCTGCCGGGGCCTCGTCGTACTCACCGAATTCGTTAGGCAGGCCGGCGTTCGGGTGCGCCGACACGTGGGTTTCGGCTTTATTGGACAGCTCTTCCAGATACGGCCGCAGCTCGCTGGCGCCCAGCGCGCAGTTGAGGCCCACGGAGATCGGCTTGGCGTGACGTACCGAGTTCCAGAACGCTTCGGTGGTCTGGCCGGAGAGGGTGCGGCCCGAGGCGTCGGTGATGGTGCCGGAAATCATGATCGGCAGCTCGAACCCCAGCTCGTCGAACACGCCCTGAACGGCAAAGATCGCTGCCTTGGCGTTCAACGTGTCAAAGATGGTTTCGATGAGGATCATGTCCGCACCGCCTTCGATCAGGCCTTTTGTGGCCTCGGTGTAGTTCTCCACCAGTTCGTCGAAGGTCACGTTGCGGTAGCCGGGGTTGTTGACGTCCGGCGACAGCGAGCAGGTGCGGCTGGTCGGGCCGAGCACGCCGGCAACGAAGCGCGGTTTGTCGGGGGTTTCCAGGGTTTTGGCGTCGGCGACCTGTCGGGCCAGGCGCGCGCCTTCCACGTTCAGTTCATAGACCAGCGCTTCCATGCCGTAGTCGGCCTGGGACACCTGGGTGGCGTTGAAGGTGTTGGTTTCGAGAATGTCGGCGCCGGCGTCGAGGTATTCCTTCTCGATCGCGCCAATCACATCGGGCCGGGTCAGGATCAACAGGTCGTTATTGCCCTTGACGTCGCTCGGCCAGTCGGCGAAACGCTTGCCGCGGTAGTCTTCTTCCTCCAGCCGATAGCTCTGGATCATCGTGCCCATGCCGCCATCGAGGATCAGGATTCGCTGTTGAAGTGCCTGCTGGAGTGCTTGAAGACGCGCGCTGCGATCTGACATGAGGTTACCCGGATGAAGAAGTACGAAATAAGGTGGCGCTGAAAAGAGCGAAATAATAGCAAACCTGCGCGGATTTAAATCATTCCGGGATTTACATGAATTCTGTTCATGTTGCAGGCCATTAGCCACAGGTAGAATTCGGCCGAATCATTTTCAGGACGCCCGTTCCATGCTGCATCGCGTGCTCGCCAGTTCCCTGGCCTTGTTGTTTTGCGGTGCAGCGTTCGCGCAGTCACCCCTTCAGTCTCCGGCTGTTTCCTACAGCCGTGATATCCAGCCGATCTTCACCGAGAAGTGCGTTGCCTGCCATGCGTGCAATGACGCTGCCTGCCAGCTGAACCTGGGCAGCGGCGAAGGTGTGCTGCGCGGTGCATCGAAGGTGCCGGTTTACGAAGGCGACCGCAGCAAGGCGGTCGCACCCACCCGGATTTTCGTCGACGCGCAGGGCCCTGACGCCTGGCGTAAAAAAGGCTTTTATTCAGTGCTGGACGGGCAGAGCAATCAGGCGGCGCTGATGGCAAAGATGCTCGAGTTCGGGCACGGCGCGCCGTTGGTGCCCAACGCGCGGCTGCCGGACGGCATCGTGCTGGGCCTGAATCGCCAGAACATGTGCCCGTTGCCCAACGAGTTCGCCGCCTATGCCAAGGCGCGTCCGGGGCAGGGCATGCCCCTGGCGGTGACCGGCCTCACCGACGCTCAATACAGCACGCTGCAACGCTGGCTGGCAGCCGGGGCGCCGGTGGAACAGACGCCGCTGCAACCGATTGCGCGGGAAACGGTGCAGATCAACGAATGGGAAAGCCTGCTCAATCGTCCCGGATCGAGCGAAGCGCTGGTCGGCCGCTGGCTGTACGAACATCTGTTTCTCGCCCACGTGTATTTCAGCGACGGCGAGCCGGGGCATTTCTTCCAGTGGGTGCGCTCGCGCACGCCAAGCGGCCAACCCGTCGACCTGATCGCCACGCGCCGCCCCGACGATGATCCTGGCACCACCTTCTATTACCGCCTGATGCCGGTGCAGGGCGTTATCGTCCACAAGACCCACATCACCTACCCGATGGGCCCGCAGAAGCTGGCCCGGGTCAAGCAACTGTTCTACAGCGGGACCTGGCATGCCACCGAGCTGCCCGGCTATGGTCCGCAGCATCGGGCCAACCCGTTTGAAACGTTCCAGCAGATCCCCGCCGTCGCGCGTTACCAGTTCATGCTGGATAACGCCGAATACTTCGTGCGCACCTTCATTCGCGGCCCGGTGTGTCGGGGCGAGATCGCCACGGACGTGATTCGCGATCATTTCTGGGCCTTGTTCCAGGAGCCCGGCCACGACCGTTACATCACCGATGCGGCCTATCGGGCCAAGGCCACGCCGTTGCTGGCGATGCCGGGGCAGGACGATGACATCGGCAGCGTTCTGACCCTGTGGCACGACTACCGTGACAAGCGCAATCAATACGAAGACCTGCGCAGCGATGCCTACGCGCACATGCCGCCGCCGGGATGGGCGACCCTGTGGGCGGGGAACGACAATGCGCTGCTGACCATCTTCCGCCACTTCGACAGCGCCTCGGTAAACAAAGGCTTGATCGGCGCGCTGCCCAACAGCGTCTGGCTGTTCGACTACCCCTTGCTGGAGCGCACCTATTACCAGCTGGCGGTGAATTTCGACGTCTACGGCAACGTTTCCCATCAGGTGCAGACGCGTCTGTATTTCGACCTGATCCGCAACGGCGCCGAGGTCAATTTCCTGCGCCTGATGCCGGCGGACAAGCGTGACGACATCCTCGGTGACTGGTACCAGAACGGCGGCAAAGTGAAGATGTGGCTGGATTATCAGGCCATCGACGATCACACCCCGACCGGCCTGAAGCTCGATGAGCACAACCCCAAGCGTGACTTCGAGCGCAAGTTGATCGAGCGTGCGGGCACCTTGAACGTGACGCCGGACCCGATCAATCGCTGCGACGGCGCGTACTGTTCGCGTGAGGGACTGGACCCGGTGTTCAGCGACGTCGAGCAGACCCTGAGCCGGCTGACGTCGCGGCCGGCGGCGGGGCTGAAGGTCATTCACCAGTTGCCGGAGGCGACGATGCTGCGCATCCAGGACGGCAGCGGCAAACGCATCATTTACAGCATGCTGCGCAACCGCGCCCACAGTAACGTCGCCTTTCTGATGGGTGAGGATTACCGCTACCAGCCGGGCCTGGACACGCTGACGATCTACCCGGGAGTGCTGAGCAGCTACCCGAATTTCATGCTCAATATCCCGGCCAGTGAAGTCGGCGCGTTTGTTGACGCGATGGAGCAGGCCCATGATCACAAGCAGGCGTTTGACGCCATCGTCCAGCGCTGGGGCGTGCGCCGCAGCCATCCATTATTCTGGACCTACTTCCACGACCTGGACCGCTACCTTCAGGAAACCGAACCCCGCGAGGCAGGGGTGCTGGACATGAATCGGTACGAGAATCTGTGAGTCGCAGGGGCGCCGTTATTTAAGGAATCTTCACATTCGGCGTCGGCCCGACTGACGCTGGTCCAAACGGGGAAACCCTTATGGAACATGGCGTGCAGCCATTATGCAGCCCGTCAGTGGCGTCGAACCTTTTTGCAATTTTCGAAGTCGGACCCTGTGAGTCGCTCTCCGACGCCGTGCCTTGCCGGTATGGCGCCTGGGGTCAATCCAGACGAAGCAAGAGGTTGCAGATGTTGATTTCGGTTCAGGCCCTGCGGGCACTCGCCGCGTGGGCTGTTGTGTGTCACCACTTCATGCAGATTTTTTTCGACTTCCATCCGAGTGGGCCGGTCGGCCGCTTTTTCACTGAAAAAGGCGCGGTCGGCGTCGACATTTTTTTCGTCATCAGCGGTCTGGTCATCTACCTGTCAACCGTGGACAAGGACATCCCCGCCGGCCGTTTCATGCTCAACCGGGTTATTCGTATCGTCCCGGCGTACTGGCTGTACACCTTGGTGATGGGTGTATTGGTCGTGGTCGCCCAGCCGCTGCTGCCCCACCAGGTGGTCGACTGGCAGAGCTTTGTGCTGTCGCTGCTGTTCATCCCTTCGGAAAACCCCGGCGGTTACGGCCTTTATCCCACCCTCAACGTGGGCTGGACGCTGAACTACGAGATGCTGTTCTACGTGCTGTTCTCGATGGTCTTTCTCTTTCAGCAGCGTCTGCGCCCGTTGATCCTGGCGGCGGCGCTGTTCGCCATTACTGACGTGCTGGGTCGGTCGGGCCTGGTCAGCCGGTTCTACGCCAATGACATCGTTTACGAATTCCTCCTCGGCATCTTCGTCGGCGTGATGTATCGCCGGGGCTGGATCAGCGAACGGTTGTGGCTGCCATTGATCGCGATCGGCGCCGCGCTGTTCACCATCGACCACCTGCAACCGGCGCCTCGCATCATCAATTGGGGCCTGCCGAGCGCTGTGATTGTGGTGGCCTGCATCTCCCTCGAACCCTATCTGCGCAACTACCGCCTTCTCAAAGTCATGGGCGATTGCTCGTATTCGGTGTACCTGCTCCACGTGCTGGTGCTGTACGCGGGCTGGCTGGTGAGCGAGCGTTATGGCATTAACCCGTACGTGGTGTTTGCCGTCTGTGTGCCGGTCATCGCCCTGGGGGCGTGGCTCAGTTATGAGTGGATCGAGAAGGGCCTGTACCGACGCATGAAGGGCTGGCTGGACCAGAGAAGGGCGAGCAAGGAAGCAGCTCTGTCGTGACGGGTTTTTAGTCTAGGCGAACCGCTTACCTGACTAAAACACTAGGGCTTTGTCAGGCGCAGTTGATTGGCGTAAACTGCGCCCCACGTCTGCGAGGAATTTTCATGACCGCTATTACGATTACTGATGCCGCCCACGATTACCTGGCCGATCTGCTGGAAAAGCAGAACACCCCCGGCATCGGCATCCGCGTGTTTATTACCCAGCCTGGCACCCAATACGCTGAAACCTGCATTGCCTACTGCAAGCCGGGCGAAGAGAAACCTGAAGACACGGCCATCGGCCTGAAAAGCTTCACCGCCTGGATCGACGCGTTCAGCGAAGCGTTTCTGGACGACGCCGTTGTTGATTACGCGACTGACCGCATGGGTGGCCAACTGACCATCAAGGCGCCAAACGCCAAAGTGCCGATGGTCAACGCCGACAGCCCGATCAACGAGCGTATCAATTACTACCTGCAGACCGAGATCAACCCGGGTCTCGCCAGTCACGGCGGCCAGGTGACCTTGATCGAGGTGGTGGAAGAAGATGAGGCGAATGTCGCCATTCTCCAGTTTGGCGGTGGTTGCCAGGGTTGCGGTCAGGCAGATGTCACGCTCAAGGAAGGCATCGAGCGCACATTGCTGGAGCGCATCCCCGAGCTGACCGGTGTGCGTGACGTGACCGACCACACCCAGAAAGAAAACGCGTATTACTGAGTCAACGTGTGATACCAGGAAGTATGGTGTTGCAGGCAAGCCCCGACGGGTTCGGGGCTTTTTTGTGGGCGCTCGCCAAGGTCTAGAGGCGCACGCTAGGGCCTGAACACATGGACATGGCCCGCGCGATACAGCGATGACTCGCTGAACACGTCGTTGCCCAGTACCCGACCCACCAGGATCAGCGCGGTGCGACGAAATCCCTTGATCCGCACCTTCTCCTCGATGTCTGCCAGTGTGCCGGTGACCCAATCCTGATCCGGCCAGCTGGCGCGATGCACCACGGCGATGGGGCAGTCGGCGCCATAGTGCGGCGTCAGCTCGGCGACGATCTTGCCGAGGTTATTGACCCCCAGATGGATCGCCATGGTTGCCCGGTGCCGTGCCAGATCGCCCAGGCTTTCGCCTTCGGGCATGTCGGTTTTGTCGGCGTAGCGGGTCAGGATCACGCTCTGGGAGATGTCCGGCAGCGTCAGCTCTGTCCCGAGCAACGCGGCGCAGGCGGCGGTGGCGGTGACGCCGGGGATGATTTCGAAGGGGATCTGCAGCTCGCGCAGGCAGCGGATTTGTTCGCCGACCGCGCCATACAGGCTCGGATCGCCGGAATGCACACGCGCCACGTCCTGGCCCTGTGCATGAGCGGATTTCATCAGCTCGATGATCTGCTGAAGGTGCAATGGAGCGCTGTTGGTGACCTGAACTGCCTGATGACCTTCCAGCACTGCTTCAGGCACCAGGGAACCGGCGTAAATGATCACCGGGCAGGAGCGGATCAGCCGCTGGCCTTTGACAGTGATCAGGTCCGGATCGCCGGGGCCGGCGCCGATGAAAAAAACAGTCATGGGGTGTCCTGATTGGGGTTCATTTGAGCAGTGGCTCGTCGGATGCATTCTCCCTGAGCGCACTCGGTCTGACTTTGTAGGACTGGCTTTAGCCGGGAAGGGGCCCTCGGGCACACCAGCAAAATCTGCGGTGGGACCACTGACGCCTTCCCGGCTAAAGCCGGTCCTACAGTTCTAGCCGGTCCTACAAGGTTGAGCCGGCCTATGAGATTGCTCCAACCCTAACGTTTGCGGTTGCCAGAGCAAAGGTCGCGTGGGGGCTTTTTCGGCGGGGGATGACCAAGGTCGCGGGCGCGCCGGTCAACCGTGTCACCATCGCCAGCGCCGCGCTTTCTGCCACGCCGTAGCAGCCGGTGCGTTCGAAGGCGATGTCCGAACGGTAAGTCAGCTGTGCCTCGTAAGCCGCCAGATCATCCGCGCTGAAAAACCCGATCGTCAGCCCCAGCTCATGACCCAGTTCCAGCAGCCCTACCTCAGCCGACTTGCCGTCAATGGAGGCGAGGGCGGCAACGTCTTTCAGCTCAAGACGACCCTCCCGCAACCCATCCTCCATCAACCGCCGAAGCTCCAGCGCCGAACAGCCGCGCTGGCAGCCCAGACCGACCACCCACAGCGGCCGATTGCGCACTTCATTCACAGAGCAGGCTTCAAACCGACGTGCGTCTCGGTCGCTTCATTGCGCCGAAACAACCAGGCGCTGATCCAGCCCAGGGCAATCCAGAAAACCGCATTGGTTAGCAGCGACGCGATCTTGAATTGCGCTTCAAGGGCTTCCGGCGCCAGTGCCGAATGCACCGCCGGTTGCGGCGCGCCGACGATATGCGGCACCACCAGGATCACCGCGCCCAAGGCCTTCAACACCCAGTGCCGTGCAAACACTATCAATGCCAGGCCTGCAGCCGTGGAGGCGGCGGTGCCGACCCACCAGATCTGCCGTTGGGTCAGATCCGCCGCGACAGTGCCGGGCAGCTCGGGCGGCAAACCAAGAGTGGGCGCCAGCACGAACACCGCATAACCGGCCAACCCCCACAGCACGCCTTCGCGGGCACTGGTCGGCGTACGCAGGGTGTACAGCGCCGCCAGCATCAGGGCGAAGCCGACCGCGACCACCAGATTGCCGCCGGTGGTGGACAGCACGCGCTGCCAGCCGTCTTCCGGCTCCCAGGCTTCGGCGTCATGGACGTGGCCGGCCATCGCACCCTCGGCGTGCTCGTGCATCTCGGCAGCCGGGGCCTTTTCGTAGGTCTCCGCCTGCAGGATCAGTGGCGCCACCGAGAAGCTCTGCAGCAGTGTCAACAGCAGGGCGGCGAGCAGTCCGGTGAACCCGGCCGTTTGCGCAATTCGCTTGAACATGGCGGCAGGTCTCAATGGCACGGGAAGGCGGAGCTGTGACGGGTGTCGTGTGCCGCGTTGTGCACTGCATCGATGTGGGAGAAGCCGGCGAAGTACACCAGAAACGCACCGAGAAACATCGCGCTGACGGCGGCGACAAGGCGCTGGCTTTGGGTGGCGGTCACGGCTGTTGTGGTGTTTGTGCTGGTGCCGGTGCCGGACGTCTGGCGGGGTGTGCTGATGGACATGGCGCTTCTCTCTGAAGTGGATTCAGCGGACGGAAGGACGCGAAGACACCGCAGGCGAAGGCCGGCAGTGATCAACAGCGCCCGCCCACCGCGGGTTGTGTTATGTAGCGTTATCGGGCCGGTCTCCGGGCTCGCGAGGGGCACATGCATCAGCCGTTACAGCCGACGTGCCTTCAAGAATCGCCTTCCCATATCGCTGCCGACACAGTGGATCTGACTCTTCACTCGCTTACCGTTGCGGGGGCAGCACCGGACTGATACACACCCGAAGGTCTGTACGCACCGGTTTCCCGTTTCACCCTGTGAAGGGCACCCGTAACAAGGTATGTAGGAGACCACGGGCTGTTTAGCTCGTCAATCGGCCCTTCAGCCGATGCGTCAATCAATGCAGGGATCGGTGCGTCAATTGGCGCGGCGATCATTGCAAAGCGCGATTGACCGGCCTCCAGTCACTGCGTAGCCTTGCGCACTTGAGGTTCGCCGGGCGCCTTTATCAACTACCAAGGCCACCGGCGCTAAGAAGGGAATGCGGTATCAAGCCGCAGCTGCCCCCGCAACTGTAAACGGACAGCTTCATTGCACAGCCACTGCGCGAGCGGGAAGGCGCGATGAATACCAGTCGCCTGATGATGCCTGTCAGCGACCGGCCGCCGTGAGCCAGGAGACCTGCCTCGAATCGGACCGCCTGCAAGCGGCCGAGGAATTCCACTACAACCGGGCGGGGTGATCCGGTGGCGAATCGAACCGCGCGCCTGCTTCCACCGGCCTGCGCTGTTTTCGTCCTCGTTGCCCCGCCGCACGCCTGAGGGCAACCGATGAAAACACTGGCCAAACTCCCCGTCACCATCGTCACCGGCTTTCTCGGCTCGGGCAAAACCACCTTGCTGCGGCACATGCTGGACAACGCCGATGGCCGACGCATCGCCGTCATCGTCAATGAATTCGGCGAACTGGGCATCGACGGCGACATCCTCAAGCAATGCACCATCGGCTGCACCGAAGAAGAAGCCGTCGGTCGCGTGTACGAACTGGCCAACGGCTGCCTGTGCTGCACCGTTCAGGAAGAGTTTTTCCCGGTGATGCAGGAACTGGTCGCCCGTCGTGGCGACCTCGATCACATCCTCATCGAAACCTCGGGTCTGGCCCTGCCGAAACCCCTGGTTCAAGCCTTCCAGTGGCCGGAAATCCGCAACGCCTGCACCGTCGACGCCGTGATCACCGTGGTCGACAGCCCGGCCGTGCTCGCGGGCACCTTCGCCGCGTTCCCGGACCAAGTCGACGCTCAGCGCAAGCTCGACCCGAACCTGGATCACGAATCGCCGCTGCACGAACTGTTCGCCGACCAACTGGCCAGCGCCGATCTCGTCGTGCTGAACAAGGCCGACATGCTCGACGCTGATGCTCTCGCCGCCGTGCGTGCCGAAGTCGCCGAAGAACTGCCGCCGGCGGTGAAGATCGTCGAAGCGAACCGGGGCCAGCTGCCGATCAGCGTGTTGCTGGGCCTGGGCGCCGAGTCCGAGCTGCACATCGACGGGCGCAAGACCCACCACGATCACCACGAAGGCGACGATCATGATGACCACGACCATGACGCCTTCGATTCCATCTCCATTACGCTGCCTCAGGCCGACGAATCGCTGTTGCTCGACGCGCTGACCCAGGCCGTCGTCCAGCACGGCATCCTGCGTGTCAAAGGCTTCGCCGCCATTCCCGGCAAACCCATGCGCCTGCTGGTGCAAGGTGTCGGCACGCGTTTCGACAAGCATTTCGACCGCGCCTGGAAGCCAGACGAAGCTCGGGAAACCCACCTGGTGCTGATCGGCCAGGAACTGGACGCCGGCGTCCTCGAAGCGCAATTGCGCGACGCAGTCTCAGGCATAAAAGGCTAACCATGCACCTGCTGCGTACACAGCCCGGCGGCTTCGTCCCCGACGACAGCATCGCTGACCTGGGCCAGACGCCCGCCGAGCTGGTGATCCTGTGCAGCGCCGACTCGAATCTGGCGCTGCTGGCTGAAACCGCGCGGCAATTGCCGGATAGCTACCCGAGCCTGCGCCTGGCCAACCCGATGCAGGTGCAAAACCATGCGTCGGTGGATCTGTACGTCGACGAGGTGCTGCGCCACGCCAAAGTCATCCTGATTTCCCTGCACGGCGGCATCGGCTACTGGCGTTACGGCGTCGAGCGGTTGGTGGAGCTGGCCGCGAGAGGCGTGAAGCTGATTCTGGTACCCGGCTGCGACCGGCCGGACCCCGAGCTGAGCGGCCTGAGCACGGAATCCGTCGAAGACCGCGAGCGGCTCTGGCATTACCTGCGTCAGGGCGGCAAGCACAACGCGCTGGCGCTGTTCAATTTCATCGCCACACGCTGGCTGGGTGGCGACTACCCGTGGGCCGAGCCGCAAACCCTGCCGCGCACCGTGATTTATCATCCGCACAACGCCAATGCCGACCTGGCCCGCTGGCAGGCCGACTGGCGCGCCGATCAGCCGGTCGCGGCCGTGCTTTTCTATCGCTCCCACCTGCAGGCAGCCAACACTGGCTTCATCGATGTGTTCTGCGAGCGCTTGTCGGCCCAGGGCCTGAACCCGTTGCCGATTGCCGTCGCCAGCCTGAAGGAAGCCGGCTGCATGAGCGCGATACAGGACTGGCTCGACGAGGTGGATTGCGAGGTCATTCTCAACACCACCGGCTTCGCCCAATCCAGCCCGGAAGCGCCGGATGTTCGGCCGTTTCGCCGGGACATTCCGGTCATTCAGGCCATTTGCGCCCAGGACAACGAACCCGCCTGGCAGGCCAGCGCCCAGGGGCTGGGCCCCCGCGATCTGGCGATGCACATCGCGCTGCCGGAACTGGACGGGCGCATCATCAGCCGGCCAATCAGCTTCAAGGACCTGGCCTGGCACAGCGAGCGCAGCCAGTCCGACGTGGTTTGCTACCGCGCCCAGCCGGAGCGCATGGATTTCGTCGCCGAACTGGCCCGGCGCTGGGTGCTGCTCGCCCGCACCGCCAACACCGACAAGCGCGTAGCGCTGATTCTGGCCAACTATCCAACCCGCGACGGGCGCATCGGCAACGGCGTCGGCCTCGACACGCCAGCGGCCGCGCTGAACATCCTTAAGGCCATGCAGGCGGAGGGTTACCCTGTTGAGGACTTGCCCGAGACCGGTACTGCGCTGATTCACGCCTTGCTCGGCGGCGTCACCAATGACCCGGACAGCCTCGATCGACGGCCGTGCCACCAGAGCATGGCCATGGACGAGTACAGGGCGGCGTTTCAAGCGCTGCCGCAAGCCAATCGCGATGCAGTCATCGCGCGATGGGGCGCCCCTGACACCGACCCCATGTGTCGGGACGAGCGGATGATGATCGCCGGCCTGCGTTTCGGCATGACCTTCGTCGGCATTCAACCGGCGCGGGGCTACAACGTGGACCACAGCGCGGTGTATCACGACCCTGATCTGGTCCCGCCCCACGGCTATCTGGCGTTTTACTTCTGGCTGCGCAAACGCTATGGCGCTCATGCTGTCATCCACGTCGGCAAGCACGGCAATCTGGAATGGCTGCCGGGCAAAGGCGTCGGTCTGTCCGAGTATTGCTGGCCGGACGCGATCCTTGGCCCGATGCCGAATATCTACCCGTTCATCGTCAACGATCCGGGCGAGGGCGCCCAGGCCAAGCGCCGCACCCAGGCGGTGATCATCGACCACTTGATGCCACCGCTGACCCGCGCCGAAACCTACGGTCCGTTGCGCGACCTTGAACTGCTGGCGGACGAATATTACGAAGCGCAGCTGCTTGATCCGCGCCGCGCCAGGGAGCTGCAAAAAGACATTCTCAGGCTGGTGCGCGAGACCCACATCGACCGCGAACTGGCGATGGACGGGGACGCCAACAGCGAGGCCGACGCCGCCGTGTGGCTGCCGCGTCTGGACACCTACCTGTGCGACCTGAAGGAGTCGCAGATCCGCGACGGCTTGCACGTATTCGGCGAGTCGCCCACCGGCCGGCTGCGCATCGACACACTGCTGGCGATGGTGCGCGTGCCTCGCGGCGATGGTCGCGGCGGTCAGGCCAGTCTGCTGCGGGCGTTGAGTCAGGCGCTGGCGCTGGATTTCGACCCGCTGGACTGTGATCTCGGTGCGCCATGGACCGGCGACAAACCTCACGCATTACATGAAGTCAGCGCTGAATCATGGCGCACGACGGGTGATACCCGTGAGCGGCTGGAGCTGTTGGCCGCGCAGATGATTGAGCAGATTGCCAGCGGCGTGCCTCTCAGTAATCGGTTAGAAAACAACAGCTTGTCTGACGTTGTTCAGTCCCTGCATGAAGTGGTTATCCCTCGCCTCGACGCCTGCGGTCCAGCAGAAATGTCGAACCTGCTCCGCGCGCTAAGTGGGCGATTCGTCCCGGCCGGGCCGAGCGGCGCCCCCAGTCGTGGACGGCTGGACGTGTTGCCCACCGGGCGCAACTTCTTCTCCGTGGACGTGCGCAATCTGCCGACCATGACCGCGTGGCGCATTGGTTTCCAGTCGGCAAATCTGTTGCTGGAAAGGCACTTACAGGACCATGGTGATTATCTACGTCAACTGGGGCTTTCGGTCTGGGGCACGGCGACCATGCGCACCGGCGGTGATGACATCGCCCAGGCCATGGCGCTGATGGGTGTGCGTCCGGTGTGGGCGACGGGCAGTCAGCGCGTCGATGACTTTGAAATCCTGCCCCTGAGCCTGCTCGACCGGCCGCGGGTCGATGTCACCCTGCGGGTCTCCGGTTTCTTCCGCGACGCCTTCGCCAACCTGATCCGCCTGTTCGACGCCGCAGTGCAGGCCGTCGCAGCACTGGACGAGCCCGACGACATGAACCCGCTGGCCGCCCGCGTGCGCCAGGAGCGCCAGCAATTGCAGCGCGACGGTCTGGATGCCGAGCAAGCGGCGAAGCAGGCTGGCTGGCGCATCTTCGGGGCCAAGCCAGGCGCGTATGGCGCAGGGGTACAGAACGCCATCGACGGGCGCTTGTGGCAGAGCCGCGAAGACCTCGCCGAGGTCTACCTGAACTGGGGTGGCTACGCCTACGGCGGCAGCGACGAAGGCACGCCGGCCCGTGACGGTTTTGCCAAGCGGCTGAGCCAGGTTCAGGCGGTGCTGCAGAACCAGGACAACCGCGAACACGATGTGCTGGATTCAAACGATTACTACCAGTTCCAGGGCGGCATGCTGGCGGCAGTGGAAAGCCTGTCCGGCGAGAAAGTCGCCAGTTATCACGGCGACCACAGCCAGCCTGATCTGCCGAAGATCCGTACGCTGAAGGAAGAGCTCAACCGGGTGGTGCGCTCCCGGGCGGCCAACCCGAAGTGGATCGAAGGGGTCAAGCGCCACGGCTACAAGGGTGCGTTCGAGATGGCGGCGACGGTGGATTTCCTGTTCGCCTTCGACGCTACCACCGAGCTGATCGACGATCACCAATACGCACTGCTGGCCGATGCCTATCTGCTGGACGCCTCGACCCGCGATTTCATCCAGCAGCACAACCCGGATGCGCTGCGGGACATGACCGAGCGCATGCTCGAGGCGCAGCAGCGCGGCCTGTGGCAGGAGCCCGGCGAGTACCGCGAGGCGCTGGAGAATCTGCTGCTGGACATCGAAGAGTCATGAGCGTGAATGAGGGCCTGCACAGCAGCCTGTGCAGACGCCTGACTGGATTGAACACTGTGATTGACCCGCGGCTTTACGAGAACCGACCATGACCGACACCCCACATTTTCCCCTCGCTGCCGTCGTCGGTGCCGATGACCTGAAGCTCGCCCTGTGCCTGACCGCCATCGACCCGAAAATCGGTGGCGTGCTGATCGAGGGCCCGCGGGGCATGGCCAAATCGACCCTGGCCCGAGGGCTGGCGGATCTGCTGGCCAGCGGTCAGTTCGTCACGCTGCCGCTGGGTGCAACCGAAGAGCGCCTGGTCGGCACGCTGGACCTCGACGCGGCGCTGGGTGAAGGCCGCGCGGCATTCTCGCCGGGGGTTCTGGCCAGGGCGGATGGCGGCGTGTTGTACGTCGACGAGGTCAATCTGCTGCCGGACCATCTGGTCGATCTGTTGCTGGACGTGGCCGCCAGCGGGGTCAATCTGGTGGAGCGCGACGGCATTTCCCATCGCCATGCCGCGCGCTTTGTGCTGATCGGCACCATGAACCCGGAAGAAGGCGAACTGCGCCCGCAGTTGCTCGACCGTTTCGGCCTGAACGTGGCGTTGAGCGGGCAGACATTGCCGGAACAGCGCGGGCAGATCATTCGCCGCCGTCTGGATTTCGACGCCTCGCCTGAGGCGTTCTGTCAGCACTGGGCCCCGCAGCAGCAGGCGTTAAAGGCGCGGTGTGAAACCGCCCGGAGCCTGTTGCCGACCATCGAGCTGGATGACGTCAGTCTGGGCCTGATCACCGAGCGTTGCTTTGCGGCCGGGGTCGACGGTTTGCGTGCGGATCTGGTCTGGTTGCGCGCGGCCCGTGCCCATGCCGCCTGGCGCGGCGGTGCTCAGATCACCGAAACCGACATCGACGCCGTGGCCGATTTCGCTCTGCGCCATCGTCGTCGGGAGCCGCAACCGCCGCATCAGTCTCAATCCCCGCCGCCTGCGTCATCAGAGCAAAGCCCGCCGAGACCCGACAACGGCGCTCAGCCGCAGCATGACGCGCCAGAAACCGGCGAGGGCAGTTGGGGTGAGTTACCCGCCCGCAGCGTGAAGGCGGGCAGTCGTAAAGAAGTACCCCACTGGCCAAAAAAGCCCTAGGCATTCGCCCCCGCCTGTCGAAGGGGGCGAATGCCAGCCCTCGACCGGGTGCCCTGGGTGGCGGTAGAAACGGCGCTGCCCGCCCCGGTGCGGAGGGCGCCATTGCCTGGCTGCCGACCTTGCTGCGCGGCCGCCCTCGGGCTCGTGCCGATCTGGTACGTCAGCCCCGCAGTCGCCGGCCGGAGCAGCTCTGGCTGGTGATCGTCGACGCGTCGGCATCGACCCGGCGCAATCAGGCGTTGAGTCAGGCGAAGGGTTTATTGGCGGGGTTGTTCGATGATGCGTATCGGCAGCGCGCCAGGCTGGCGTTGCTCACCGCCAGCGGCAAGGGCGCGCGCTGGCAGCATCAGGGCTTGAAAGCCAGCGCCGCGTTGCAACCCTGGCTGGATGCATTGGGCGCTGGGGGCGGCACGCCGCTGTTCGAAGCGATCAATCAGGCGGCGGACTGGTCTGCAAAACGGCAGAAGCGCTGCCCGGCTGAACAGCTACGGGTGCTGATTCTCACGGACGGGCGCGTCAAAGACATGCCGGCGCTATCAACGCGACCGGCGCAGCCGCTTCCCTTGTTCGGCGGCCCCGTGTTGCTGATCGATATCGAGCGCGGGCCCATTCGACTGGGCCGCGCCCGGGACATCGCCGCTCAGCTGGACGCCGACTACCGTCACATCGACGAGTGCTGAGCGCGCGTCGTCGGCAGGGGTTAGATCAGCAGGTCTTCAGGCGGGCATGGTCCACGGCTCAAGGTTGTAGCCTTCGCCGCTGATCTCGGCACGGGCCTGTTCCAGGAACTGCGCCAGTTGTTTCGGATCGGAGTAGGCGCTGCTGGGGATCTGCTTGCGGCCAATGCGGGTGCTGGTGCGGTCGACGACGGTCAGGCTCAGTTCGCCATTGCCGTCCTGCGGGGCCCAAGCCACGCACTGGAAGGGTTCAAAGGCGTGACCGGCAATCAGCAAAGCATCGTTGAAGCGCAAGGGGGCGTTCATGGACTGTCCTCAAAGTGCCCGTATCCGTTGGCACCGGCGGCGGGCGTTTCGCTCGGTGGTTACGCGTATTGCTACTCGTGTTGCTACTTGTACTGATGACCGTCCCCCACGGCTGAGTCACACCCATTTCTGAAATTTCTTGATTTATTTTAAGCGTCGGTCCGATCGCGCTTCCTCGCCGCGCTTGGGCCAAACTCCTGCAATGCCTTGGCAGCGCACGCCCGATCGCCGTCTATCTCAGGCCACGCTGCTAAGCACGTTTCGATCTTAGGCTTATAGATAATCGATCCAAGGACGCGTCAAAAATCTTGCTATGGTGTCAATCGGCCTTCACAAGCTACTGTTTAAAAACGTTTTCCCACGATCACTATGCGACCCCGGCGCCAAGGAAACTCACATGCATGATCTGGCCTCCATCCGCCGCTTGCTGATCGTCGAACCGTGCGAGGAATGCCTGCAGTTGGTCCCCGGCTTGCGCATCGCGGGTTGGGATGTCGACAGCTGCACCCTTGAAGAGGCAGCGCTGCGTCCCTGTGACGTGGGCCTTATCCGCCTGCTGCCCGAGCATTTCGAACACCCCGAAGTGGTCAAATCCCTTATCTCCCGAAGCAATACAGAGTGGATCGCAGTCCTGACCAGCGAGGACCTGCGCCGCGAGCACATCGGTGATTTGGTCTGTGAGTGGTTTTTCGATTTCCATACCTTGCCCTTCGATGTAGCCCGGGTGCAGGTGACATTAGGCCGCGCCTACGGCATGGCACGGCTGCGTGCCAAAGGTGCCAGTTATGCCAAAGGCGGCCCGTATGGAGAGAGCCCGGGTCCGCAACTGCTGGGGGAAAGCCGGCCCATGCGCGAATTGCGGCGATTGCTGAGCAAACTGGCGCCCACCGAATCGCCGGTGCTGATCCGTGGCGAAGGCGGGACGGGAAAGGAGCTGATCGCGCGCACGCTGCACGCGCAGTCCCAGCGCCGCGAGCAGCCATTCATCTCGATCAACTGCGGGGCGACGTCGGAGCATTTGCTGCAGGAAGAGCTCTTCGGCGAGGCAGGGGAGGACGTCGACGCATCACGCCAGCGCAGGACGGGGCGCATCGAAGAAGCCAACGGCGGCACGCTGTTTCTCGACGAGATTGGCGATCTGCCCCTGGAGGTCCAGGCCAATCTGTTGCGGTTCCTGCAGGATCCGCACATCGAGGTGGCAGGCGAGCGGATCCCGGTCGATGTGCGGGTGCTGGCGGCGACCAATGTCGACCTGGAAGCGGCGATTCGCATGAAGCGTTTTCGCGAAGACCTGTATTACCGGCTCAACGTCTTGCAGGTGGGCACCGCGCCGCTGCGCGAGCGGCACGGCGATCTGGCCTTGCTGGCCAATCACTTCGCCCAGTTCTACAGTCGGGAGACCGGCCGGCGGGTGCGTAATTTCAGTCAGGACGCGCTGGTCGCCATGGGCAAGCACGACTGGCCCGGCAACGTGCGGGAGCTTGAAAACCGGGTACGTCGCGGGCTGGTGCTGGCCGAAGGGCGGCAGATCGAAGCGTTCGACCTCGGGCTTCTGGGCGAAGAAGAGATCAGCTCCAGCATGGCCACTCTCGATGAGTACAAGTCTCGGGCGGAACGGCAGGCGCTGTGCGATGTGTTGACCCGTCACAGCGACAACCTCAGCGTGGCGGCCAAAGTGCTGGGCATCTCTCGCCCAACGTTTTATCGCCTGCTGCACAAACACCAGATTCGCTGATCGCGCGTCGGGCGAGTTGTCCGGCGGCGCTTACGTCCGGCTGGTAGGCATTCAGTCGTTAATCAATTGGGCAACCCGTTGCAACACTCGCTCACTGCGGTAGCTCCAGCTCCCGCCGATCACTTTGAAGGTCTGCCCATGGGCCACCAGCCACTGCCGGCTGGCCTCGAAGAATGCCTGGCGCTCGCTCAGGTCTGGCTGGCAACGCTGGCCGTCGCCGATCCATTCGACGCCTTCCGGCGAGAGCAACAGGTGCAGATCGTAATGGCGCTCGGCTAGTGCGGCTTCGAGCCAGGCCGGGCAGTCGTTGAACAACGCGCGACTCCAGAGGATGTTGCTCAGCAGGTGAGTGTCAAGAATCAGCAGCGCCGGTTTTAGCGAACGGGCGGCGTCTTCCCAGGCCAGCTGCTCATGGGCGATGACATCGATGTCTGCGTAAACGGTGTCCCGCTGCACCTCATCGATGAACTGGCGCACGTATTCGCCCACCAGCACGCCACCGAACTGCCGTTGAATCTCTTCCGCCAGCCAGCTCTTGCCGCTGGATTCGGGCCCTGTCAGTACCAGCACTTTCATCCCGGTCAACGCGCCAGCGCGGGGTCGGCGCGCCAGTCACGCCAGCCTTGCACGGCGAGCAGGGTGAACAGCGCGTACAGGCCGGCGGTGAGGTACAGCGCTTTGTAGAGGAACAGGCCGACGAAGATCACGTCGAGAAGGATCCACAGCGGCCAGCACTGCACGCGCTTCTGCGCCATCCATACCTGCGCCACCAGGCTGTAGCCGGTCAGTGTGGCGTCGAGCCAGGGTTGAGCGGCGTCGGTAAAGTGGGCCATGGCCGCGCCGAGGACAAGGCTGACCAGCGCGCCGGCCACCAGACTGAGCAGCAGGCTGCCACTGCCCAGCGAGGTGACGATGCGGCCGTTGTCCGCCGCGCCCCGGCGGGTCCATTGCCACCAGCCATACACCTGGAGCCCGGCGTACACCACCTGCAGCAGCATGTCGGAGTAGAGCTTCACGTCAAAGAAGATCCAGGTGTAGAGCAACACCATGACCAGCCCTATCGGCCAGCACCACGGGTTCTGTTTGACTGTCAGCCAGACGGCAATGACACCGAGTGCGGCGGCGAACAGTTCAAGCCCTGACATGGCAACTCCTGAGGAAACGATGAAAAAACGGGTCGGCGATTGTAGGCGCTTTATCGCCCGAGGTGGGGCGCGATGATGCGTCGGAAGCGTTTGAAAAGGCACTGGAAAAACAGCCCGGGCAACCCGCGGGGTTCATAGAGGAAATGTAACGACGATGAGACAAACGTCAAAGCCTTCGCGCCAGTATTCATGCTAGCGCGTTCGTCAAAAAGGTCTGCTAGCATCGCCGCGCTCATGCCCGAGCCAGACAGCCTGCGTTCATGCTTTTTTTACGCTCGACCGTTTATCGTTCGCGCAACAGTTTGTAATACAAATCAAGAGAGCCTTGCCATGAGCGGGCTCCAGCCGGGGGAATGATGGATCTTTGGACCGCCGCACAGGCACTGATACTTGGAGTTGTAGAAGGGCTTACGGAGTTTTTGCCGATTTCCAGTACGGGCCACCAGATCATCGTCGCGGATCTGATCGGTTTTGGCGGCGAGCGCGCGATGGCGTTCAATATCATTATTCAGTTGGGGGCGATCCTGGCGGTGATGTGGGAGTTTCGTCGCAAGATCCTCGACGTGGTCACCGGGCTGCCGACGCGGCCCGAAGCGCGGCGGTTCACCGCCAACCTCATCGTCGGCGTGCTGCCCGCCATGGTCCTCGGGGTGCTGTTTTCCGATCTGATCCACGAATACCTGTTCAACCCGATCACCGTCGCGGTGGCGTTGGTGCTGGGCGGTTTCATCATGCTCTGGGCCGAGCGCCGCGAGCATGTGATTCACGCCGAGACCGTGGATGAGATGACCTGGGTGGATGCGCTGAAGGTCGGCTTCGCGCAATGCCTGGCGATGATTCCGGGAACTTCGCGGTCGGGCTCGACCATCATCGGCGGGCTGCTGTTCGGCCTGTCACGCAAGACCGCCACCGAGTTTTCGTTCTTTCTGGCGATGCCGACCATGATCGCGGCTTCGGTGTACTCGGGGTACAAATACCGTCACCTGTTCCAGCCCGACGACCTGCCGGTGTTCGCCATCGGCTTCATCGCCGCGTTCATCTTCGCGATGATCGCCGTGCGCGGTTTGCTCAAGTTCATCGCGACCCACAGCTACGACGTGTTCGCCTGGTACCGCATCGCGTTTGGCTTGCTGATCCTGGCGACCTGGCAATTCGGCTGGGTCGACTGGTCCAGCGTGCAGGGCTGATCTTCCGATGACTCAACGCTTCGAACCGCAAAACCCGGGTCGCCCGGCCGCTGCTAAACCCGTCGCCGTGCGCTTTCTGAAACTCAAGCTGCTGACGCTGCTGTTGCTGTGCGGCTTGCCGGCCTACGGGGTCGTCACCTACTGGACAAGCGGCGGCAGTTGGCTACCGGCCGCGATCTACGCACTGATGAGCGTCGTCGCATTTGCTGTGTATGGCTACGACAAGAAGCAGGCCCGGCACAGCGGACAGCGCACGCCGGAAAAGCTGCTGCACGGGATCGAACTGCTCGGTGGCTGGCCCGGCGCGATGCTGGCTCAGCAAGTGTTTCGCCACAAGACCCGCAAGTTTTCCTACCAGTTGGTGTTCTGGCTGATTGTCCTGCTGCACGAGTTGTTCTGGATGGACCGTCTGCTGTTCGGCGGTCGCCTGATCTCGCGCCACCTGTTCTGAGCCGCTTTTTAGCAGACGCGGCGACGGTTATAGCTTCAACGCCACCTGCCTGCGCTTCGACAGTTTGCCGACCACCAATTGATGGGAGCGGGTCAGCAAGTCCTTCAGCTCGTCTTCGCCCATGGCGAACGGGTAGGCGAGGGTGACCCAGTGGGCACGGGCCAGGTACGGCGCAGGGCGTATGCCCGGACGGTCGACGTAGCCGAGGAACAGCTCAGCGCCGACCTTGAACGACAGATCGTTGCCGGCCAGGCCCATCACCGCAAACATTTTGGTGTCCGCGATGGAGAACACCCTGACGCCGCCCCATTTGTAATCCTCCCGCGCGCCCGGAAGATTCAGGCAGAACGCGGCGACGTCTTCAATCTGCATGGGAGTGTTCCTGAATGCGGGTGAGGGGTGACCGGCAGCCTGCGTTAACCATTTGAACGACCGCCATTCGACGCCAGGTCCGCCAGAATCGGGCAGTCCGGCCGGCGGTCGCCCTGGCAGTGGCTGACCAGGTTCTGCAGGGTGTCACGCAGGCCGGCCAGTTCCTCGATCTTCTGGTTGAGTTCGAGGATGTGCTTGTGGGCCAGCGCCTTGACGTCGGCGCTGGCGCGGCCGCGGTCCTGCCAGAGGGTCAGCAGTTTGCCGACTTCTTCCAGGGAAAACCCCAGGTCTCGCGAGCGTTTGATGAACGCCAGGGTGTGCAGCTCGTCCGGGCCGTACAGGCGATAGCCGCTGTCGGTGCGGGTGGCGGCCGGAAGCAGGCCGATGGATTCGTAATAGCGAATCATCTTGGCGCTGAGGCCGCTGCGTTTGGCGGCTTGTCCGATGTTCATGAGGCGTCTCCCGTGTCGTTGGGCGTGTCTTTGGGGTCGTCTTTGGATTCGTTGTTGGGTGTCCAGGTTTTCAACAGCAGGGCGTTGCTCACCACGCTGACGCTGGACAAGGCCATGGCCGCGCCTGCCAGCACCGGATTGAGCAGGCCGAACGCCGCCAGCGGAATGCCGATCAGGTTGTAGACGAAGGCCCAGAACAGGTTCTGGCGGATCTTCGCGTAGGTCTTGCGGCTGATGTCGAGGGCGGCGGGGATCAGCCGCGGGTCGCCACGCATCAACGTGATGCCGGCGGCGTGCATGGCCACGTCCGTGCCGCCACCCATGGCGATGCCGATGTCGGCCGCGGCCAGGGCAGGGGCGTCGTTGATGCCGTCACCGACCATCGCCACCACGCCGGTTTTCTTCAGCGTCACGACAGTTGCAGCTTTGTCGGCGGGCAACACTTCGGCATGCACGTCGCGGATGCCCAGCGCCTCGGCCACCACCCTGGCGCTGCCGGGATTGTCACCCGTCAGCAAGTGGCTGCTGATGTGCCGGGCGTTCAGTTGGGCGATGGCCTCAACGGCGCCGGCCTTGAGGGTGTCGCCGAAGGCAAACAGGCCGAGCACCCGACGCTGTGGGCTCAGTTCGATCAGCCACGACAGCGTGCGGCCTTCGGCTTCCCATGCCTGAGCGCGCTCGTTCAGAACGTCCCCGGCCAAGCCGCCTTCGTCCAGCAAGCCGCTTTCCTGCAGCAAGCGGTGATTACCCAGCGCCAACTCGCGGCCTCGAAGGGTGCCGGCGATACCGCGTCCGGCCAGCGCGCGGCTATTGCCGACGTTATCCAGGCTCAGCCCGCGTTCGGCGGTCACCTCCAGCACGGCTTTGGCCAAGGGGTGTTCGCTGCCACGCTGCAGCGCACCGGCCAGTTGCAGCAAAGTGTTTTCATCACCGTCGAGGGCAGCCATGTGGGCAATGCGCGGCCTGCCGGAAGTCAGCGTGCCGGTCTTGTCGAAGACCACCGTGGTGACTTCATGGGCACGTTCCAGGGCTTCGGCGTCCTTGATCAAAATGCCGTGGCGTGCGGCCACGCCGGTGCCGGCCATGATCGCAGTCGGCGTCGCCAGCCCGAGGGCACAGGGGCAGGCGATGACCAGCACGGTGACGGCGTTGATCAGCGCAGCTTCCAGTGACGCGCCAGCCATCAGCCACCCTGCCAGCGTCGCGACGGCAATCAACAGGACCACGGGCACGAACACCTGACTGACCTTGTCGACCAGTTTCTGGATCGGCGCCTTGGCAGACTGGGCGTCTTCCACCAAGCGGATGATGCGGGCCAGCACGGTTTCCGCGCCCAGCGCCCGGGTGCTGATCAGCAGCCGGCCCTCGCCATTGATTGCACCGCCGGTGACCCTGTCGCCGGGCTGTTTCGGCACCGGCAGGCTCTCGCCGCTGATCAGGGCTTCGTCGGCGTGGCTCTGGCCTTCGAGCACCTCGCCATCCACCGGAAAGCGCTCGCCAGGTTTCACCACCACCGTATCGCCGACGCTCAATTCGCTGATGGCGACGTCCGCTTCCTGCCCGTTAACCAGTCGGATCGCGCGCTCTGGGCGCATGGCTTCCAGGGCCCGGATCGCGCTGGCGGTCTGGCGCTTGGCGCTGCTCTCCAGGTATTTGCCGAGCAGGACCAGGGCGATGACCACCGCCGAGGCCTCGAAATACAGGTGCGGCATCGTGCCGGGGCCAGCGCTTAGCCATTGGTAAACGCTCAAACCGTAACCGGCGCTGGTGCCCAACGCGACGAGCAGGTCCATGTTGCCGGCGCCGGCGCGCACGGCTTTCCAGGCGGCAACGTAAAAGCGCGCGCCGAGGAGGAACTGCACGGGGGTGGCCAGAGCAAACTGCAACCATGCCGGCAGCATCCCGTGGACGCCGAACGGCTGCAGCAGCATTGGCAAGACCAGCGGCAGTGCGAGCACGATGGCCACGATCAACTGCCAGCGCTCGGTGCCGTGGCGTTTGCGCTGGTCGGCTTGCTGGGTGGCTGGGTCCTGTTCGAGGCTGGCGCCGTAACCGGCCTTGTCGACGGCGGCCACCAGCACAGCCGGATCGATCTGCCCGCTGACCTCGACGTGGGCGCGTTCGTTGGCGAGGTTGACCGTGGCAACTTGAACGCCGGGCACTTTGCGCAGTGCGCGCTCGACCCGGCCGGCGCAACTGGCGCAGGTCATGCCGGTAATGGGCAGATCAAATGTGTGGGCACTGGGCATCGCGGGCACTCCGGCAAGTCGATTGCCAGTAAGGATCAACCTTGCCCTTCTGGCAAGGTCAAGAGGTGCACAGCGTTGAATGTGTTGACTGGATCGTTTGCACGCTCCCACGCAGGACAGCCCATTGGCAACCTGCGACAATCCCAGCCCCTTTCGGCCAGGCGAGCGGCAAACCGTGTACGACTTCAACGATTTGTACTACTTCGTGCAGGTGGTCGAGAACAAGGGGTTCGCGGCCGCCGCGCGCAAGATCGAGGTGCCGAAGACCAAGCTCAGCCGGCGCATCGCTCAGTTGGAGGATCGGCTGGGGGTGCGGCTGATCCAGCGCACCACGCGCAAATTCACGGTGACCGAGGTGGGGCTGGATTATTACCGGCACTGTGTGGCGATGCTGGTGGAGGCCGATGCCGCCGAGAAGGTGGTCGAGCAGTCGAGGTCCGAGCCCCAGGGCATCGTGCGCATCAGTTGCCCGCCGGCGCTGGGTTCGATGGGGGTGAGTGACACGATCGCGAAGTTTCTGGTGCTGCACCCGAAAGTGCAGATTCAGGTGGAGAGCACGAACCGTCGGGTGGATGTGTTGGGGGAGGGGTATGACATCGCGCTGAGGGTGCGTTTTCCGCCGCTGGACGATGAGAATCTGGTGATGAAGGTGTTGGGCGAGAGCCATCAGCGGTTGGTGGTTCGTCCCTCGTTGCTGGAGGGCAGGATGATTCGAATGCCGCAGGAGTTGGTGGGGCTGCCGAGTATGGATCTGGCGCCGGCGAACCGTGAGCACCGTTGGGCGTTGATCGGGCCGGGGGGTGAGCGGATCGAGATTGCTCATCAGCCGCGCTTTGTGACGTCGGATCTGGATGCGTTGCACCGGGCGGCGGTGGAGGGTGTGGGGGTGGTGCAGATGCCGGAGATTATGGTTCGGCATTCGTTGCATGAGGGGCGGCTGGTTGAGGTGCTGCCGGGGTTTCGTCCGCCGAGTGGGTTGATTCATGCGGTGTTTCCTTCTCGGCGGGGGTTGTTGCCGTCGGTGAGGGGGTTGGTGGATTTGCTGGCGGAGGATTTTGGGGCGAATGAGAAGGCGGATCGGGAGGCGTGTGAGTTGGCGGGGCATCTGTAGGCTTTTTCAAGATCAAGATCAAGATCAAGGTCTTTAAGATCAAGAGCGTCTGCCTGGGGGCAGACTGTTTCGCCTTCGGCGACTTACTTTTGAAAAGCACCAAAAGTAAGCAAAAGTGCCTGCTCTCGGTTGGGCCCTTCGTTCCTCAGGGTTCCTTCACTCCGGTCTCGCTCCGTGGGCCCGCCGCCATCCGCCATCCATGGCGGGGGGCGGCTCTCGCCGCATCCATGCGGCTCGGCCCACTGCGCGAGACCTGCGTTCAGCCTGCACCCAAGTCGCGATTGGCGGTGTCTGGACCTTCTATGTACGAAGATCAAAAGCAGATCAGGGGCAGATTAAAAGCTTCCCGGCTGAAGCCGGTCCTACAGTCGGAGCTGGTGCCACTGACTCAACGCGCTGCTGTTAGTGGGACCGGCTTTAGCCGGGAAGGGGCCGGTGTGAACGCTATCCATGTCGGGATTTTCCGCAGATGCCTCGAACCAACATCGGTGCGCATTTTGATTGTCCTGTGAGCGGGACGATCTATCGCGTTTGCACCCTCTAATCACGCATTACCTCACAGGGTAGGATGACGCCACTTGATCGCCAGGCGGCGATTCTTACCTTGGGAAGCACTTTATGAAACTCTTGCACATCGATTCCAGCATCCTCGGCGATCACTCCGCTTCGCGTCAGTTGAGCCGCAGTGTCGTTCAGTCTTTTACCGCTATCACCCCTGATACTCAGGTGGTTTACCGCGATCTGGCGAATGAGCCACTCAATCATTTCTCCGGCGCCACGCTGGCCGCTGCCGGTACGCCGGTGGAAGGGCGTGACGCGGCGCAGAGGCTGGAAGTGGAAACCAACGAAGCGACGCTGGAAGAGTTTCTGTCGTCGGACGTGGTGGTCATCGGTGCGCCGATGTACAACTTCAGCATCCCGAGCCAGTTGAAGGCGTGGATTGACCGCATCTGTGTGGCCGGTTGCACTTTCCGCTACACCGAAGCCGGTCCGGAAGGGCTGTGCAAGGGTAAGAAAGTGATCGTCGTGTCGACCACGGGCGGTCTGCATCAGGGGCTGCCGAGCGGTGCAGGCCATGACGACTTGCTCAAGGTGGTGTTCGGTTTCATTGGCGTCACCGACCTGCACTTTGTCGTCGCTGAAGGCCTGGCTTATGGCGACGAGCCGCGTGCCGCTGCCATGGCTGCCGCGCAGAAGACCATCAGCGAAACGCTGTTCGCGTAAGCCCGACCCGTCGAGCGTTCCCGCGAGGGGCTCGAAGCGATTAAAAAAGTTACACTCGAAAGCCCTGTCATCACCGGCCTGCACGCCGTCTGTTGACGGGGCTTTCGTCGTTTTGCGGCCGCACGTTCAGCCCGGCGACAGCCTTTATGACTTCTTTGCGCGTAACCTCTTCGAAGCACCGTAGAATGCCGGCCATCCGGTCGGTTCTGCGTCAAACGGCGGCCGACGTCTTCAATTCATCGAGCTTGGCCCGCCTTGTGCACCATTGATCCTCAAACGTTTCGGAATGTTATCGAACCCCACGGGTCAGATAGCGACAGACGCCGTTTTCGCGGGGCTTTGGCCCTTGAGCGTCTGAATGGCCAGGCATGGGTTGATAAGGTGAGGGGCATTGCAATGATGCGTCTTTGTGCAGTGATGATGATCAGCCTGCTGGGCAGCCTGATTTCGGTGCAGGCCAGTGAGCTGCAGAGCTGGAGCGTGGGCTTTCACGAGCTGACGTTTCTCGATCCGCTGGATTCCCGGCCCATGCACGCCTACGCCTTTTACCCCTCCACCGACGATGAGCACGTCACCCGCGTTCAGGGTTATCCGATTGAGGCGTCGGAAGACGCGACCATTGCGATGGGCCGTTTCCCGTTACTGATGCTGTCCCACGGCAACACCGGCACGCCGCTGGCGCAACATGATCTGGCGACATCCTTGGCGCGCAAGGGGTTTGTCGTCGTGGCGGTGTTCCATCCGGGCGACAACTACATGGACCACAGCCGTCTGGGCAGCCTGAGTAATCTCTACGGCCGCCCGCTGCAAATATCCGAAGCCATCAGTGCCGCATTGATCGACCCGATGCTGTCGCCGTACATCAGCGCGCGCCGGGTCGGGGTGATCGGTTATTCGGCGGGTGGCGAAACGGCGTTGATTCTCGCCGGTGCCCAGCCTGATCTGCAGCGTCTGCGCCATTACTGCACCGAGCGCCCCCAGGACCGGGATGCCTGCAAGACCCAGGGCGAACTGGTGGCAGACCGTGATGACCTGCACGCCCAGGCCGATCCCCGGGTAGGCGCGTTGATGTTGATGGCGCCGCTGGGATTGATGTTCGGTCGGCAGACCCTGGCGGATGTGCACGTGCCGGTGTTGCTTTACAGCGGCGACGGCGACGAACTGCTCGCCATCGACAAGAACGCCGAAGCGCTGGCGCGCAAGCTGCCCGATGTCTCGGATTTCAAACTGTTCGCCGGGGCAGGGCACTTTGTGTTCATGGCGCCCTGTGATGACGAGCAACGCGCCACCCAGCCCGGGCTGTGCACCGACGCCATTGGCGTCAACCGCGAAAGCATTCACCGCGACCTGAGCACGGAAGCCGTGCGCTTTTTCGGCACCGCCCTGGGCTCGCCGACCAGCACCGCCGGGATGCAGACCGCGGCCCATCGCGAGTTCGAACCCGCCAACACCCTGGATCAGTAAGGCTCATCGAGAACCTGAGCCCACCCGCGCTGCCTACTGGGCGTCCGCCGCGGGTGAGGGCGTGGGCTTGCCACGAATCACTTTGCCGCGTCGCTCGGCAATCTCCCGCGCCTGACCATCACGCTGCCCGCCGGTGCGTGCCTCGCTGATCAACGCCGGAATCAGCGGCCCTTCCGGCAGATTTTTCCAGAACCGCGCCGGAAGATGGCCCTGCATGACTTTCGGATTGAGCCGCGCCGGATTGAAGATGTGGCTGTAGTAGGTCAACCAGAGATTGCCATGGGGATCGTCGGCATTGCGCGCCAGCGACTGCCACGCCTCCGGGCACACCGGCTGATGAATCAGCTGTTTGCCGTCATAGAACACGCCGTCCTTGGGCGTCGCGATCATCCAGCGATGACGACCCATGCGCCCGATGAAATGCTCACTGGCGGTGCGCAGAATGTCATGGGCGGGCTCGTGCCACGCGACGTATTCCGGCAGGCAGGTCATCTCCAGCAACGCCGCCTTCGCCGCGACGTCTTCGGCGTTGTCGATCACCGGCAGCGCCACGAAGCGCAAGAATGCATGGAGATGATGGGCTTCACGGCTGACCTGTTTCAGGCGCCGGTGCAGTTCGCTGCCGAGTTTGTCACCGGCCAACATGGCCGTGCGATCACCGTGGCTCACGCGCCATAGCACTTCATAGAGCAGCGTCCAGCGCTGATCGCCGCAGAATTGCGCCGCGTTTTGCAGCAGTTCCAGCAATTCCAGGGGAATGCGCGCGCGGAACGGACCAGGTTCGTCGGGGTAATCGGTGTCGCTGGCGAATAGGTCGGCGTCCTGCTGCACGCTCCAGCTCACTTGATCGGGGTTGATCTGGTGGCTCATCAGCCAGCGCGCCTGTTGCCGCCAGGTGTCGAATGAGTTGGCGCAATCGAGAATGATCATCCCCACAGCGCCATTTGTTGCGGCTGCGGTTTGTCCCGCAGTTGCTCGCGCAGATCAATGCTTGAGCTCTCGGCTTGGCGCGGATGGTAGTCGCTGGTGATGATGAACGGCTTGGCCTTGGCCAGCACGCAGCGCAGGCGGGTCAGGTCTTCATAGCGAATGCGACGTTGGCGGCGCAACTCGACCAGACGCTTTGTGGTGCGGATGCCAATGCCGGGGATCCGCGCGATCATCGCCGGCTCCGCGCGGTTGAGGTCCAGCGGGAAGATGTCGCGGTGCTCCAGCGCCCAGGCCAGTTTCGGGTCGATGTCCAGGGCCAGATGCCCCGGGCCTTGCAGCAGTTCGTTGGCGCTGTAGCCATAGCTGCGCAGCAGGAAGTCGGCCTGATACAGCCGGTGCTCGCGCATCAACGGCGGCGCGGCGTGGGGAACGCTTTTCGGGCTGTTGGGAATCGGGCTGAACGCCGAGTAGTAGACGCGCTTGAGGCGGAAATCGCCGTACAGCGACTCAGCGGTGTGCAGGATGGTGCTGTCATCGGTTTCGTCGGCACCGACAATCATCTGCGTGCTTTGGCCGGCCGGCGTGAATTTCGGCGCCCGCGGCTCGTTGAGAATGGTTTGCTGGCCAGTGTAGATCGTCTGCATGGCCTGCTTGATCGAGCCCATTTCCTTTTCCGGCGCGAGGGTCTGCAGGCCCAGCTGGGTCGGCAGCTCGATGTTGACGCTGAGGCGGTCGGCGTAGCGGCCGGCTTCTTCGATCAGCGCGGGATCGGCTTCGGGGATCGTCTTCAGGTGGATGTAGCCACGGAACTCGTGGTCTTCACGCAGCAGTTTGGCCACGCGAATCAGCTGTTCCATGGTGTAGTCCGCCGAGCGGATAATCCCGGAGCTGAGAAACAACCCGCTGACGCAGTTGCGGCGGTAGAAGTCCATGGTCAGCGTGACCACTTCTTCGGGGCTGAAGCGTGCGCGGGGCACGTCGCTGGACCGGCGATTGACGCAGTACTGGCAATCGTACAGACAGAAGTTGGTGAGGAGGATTTTCAGCAGCGAGACACAGCGCCCGTCAGGGGTGTAACTGTGGCAGATGCCCATGCCGGTGCTCGAGCCGAGGCCGGATTTGCCCTCGGAACTGCGCTTGGGTGCGGCACTGCTGGCGCAGGAAGCGTCGTACTTGGCCGCGTCGGCGAGGATGCTCAGCTTGTCGATCAGCTGCATGGATTTTCTCGATACTGTTTTTATGTACAGTATCGAGTTGTCCGGGGATGAACAAGGGCCGATCGGATGGATGGCCGGTCGATCAACTGATGCGCTGTACCAATTCCTTCAATTCACCAAAATCTTTAACGCGATGGAAGTTGGCATTCCCCATGAAGGCCGAAAAATCCGTATCGCCATAGCCCGCCACTTGCGCACCGGCACCCAGTCCGGCCTCGACGCCCGGAATGCTGTCTTCCACCAGCAGACACTGAGTCGGCGGCAGGCCCAGCAATTCTGCAGCGTGTTCGATCAGTATCGGGGACGGTTTCCACGATTGCACTTCATAGGCACTGACGATCAGGCCATGGAACACGTCCAGCAGGCCAACGGTGCTCAGACAGGTTTCGATCTTGCTGCGCGGGCCGTTGGAGGCGACACATTTAGGCAGCGACAGGTTGCGCACGAACTCGACCGCGCCGGGCATTTCTTCCAGCCGTTCCCGCAGCAGCGGCAGGGTGCGCGAGCGGAATTCGGTTTCGATGTCGTCGCTCGGCAGCCACGGATAGTCGCGGCACAGGCCTTCCAGGCACAGCGCAAACTGCACGCCACGAAAGCGTTGCAGCACTTCGTCAACGGTCAGCAACACCTGGTGTTTGTTAAGGATGTCGCGCAGCAGGCCGGCGGCGAGCCGTTCGCTGTCAACCAGTGTTCCGTCGCAGTCAAAAATGACGCCGGCAATATTCAAACAGGGTTCTCCTTGTTTCTCGATCAGGTTGCTTGATCGGAATGCATGTGCAGATGTCTGGAATCCGGGTAGGGGCTGTTCGACCGGCATTATCCCGAAAAGTTGGCATTGATGTCCGGGCACTGACTTACGGTACGGCCCGTTCAGTCCACCCTACGGCAGCGCAGGCCTTTAAACATTGGTGCGAGCAGGCCGACGGCTTGATCGTCAGGCCTGCACATGAAGCGCCGGTTACAGCTCGACCGGCGTGACCAGCGTCCCTTTCTCGAAATGACCACTGACGTTGGCGAACACCAGATCGGCCATGGCCTGGCGCGTTTCGTAGGTCCCCGAGCCGATGTGCGGAGTGAGCACCACGTTGTCCAGCTTCAACAGCTCGGCTGGCACGTTGGGTTCGTCTTCGAACACGTCGAGGCCCGCGCCGGCGATTTCCGAGGCCAGCAGCGAAGCCACCAGGGCCTTCTCGTCGACAACGCTGCCGCGAGCGACGTTGATCAGAAACGACTTGGGTCCGAGCGCCCTGAGCACTTCGGCGTCGATCAGGTGCTGGGTGTCCGGGCCACCGGGGACGATGACAATCAGGTAGTCCGAGTCCTGAGCCAGGTGCTGAAGGTTGTCGTAGTGCTGGTAGGACACATCGTCATAGGCCCGACCACGGCGGAAGTAGGCGATGTTCATCTCGAACGCAGCAGCACGTTTGGCGATGGTCTTGCCGATCTTGCCCAGACCGACGATGCCGCAGGTCTTGCCGCACAGGTCGTTGCCCAGGGGAAATTTGCCGTTGGGCCACTGGCCGGCCCGCACGAAGCGCTCCGCTTCGCTGATGCGCCGGGATACGCCGAGCATCAGCGCCATGGCGGTTTCGGCGACGGCGTTGTTGAGCACGTCGGGGGTGTTGCTCAGTTTGATGCCACGGCGCGCCAGGTACTGAGTGTCGACCGCGTCATAGCCGACGCCGAAGCTGTTGACCACCTCCAGATTCGGCAGGCGATCGAGAATGGCGTTGTCGGTGCCGAACACGCCGCTGGTGACGACGCCGCGCACCTTGGTCCCGTGCTGACTGGCCCAGGTGTCGATGTCGTTGATGTCGGCGAGTTTGTGCACGCGGTAATCGCGCTCGAGGTTTTGCATCAGCGAGGCGTGCATCGGGCCCCAGACCAGAATGTCGGCTTTCTTGTCACTCATTGTGTTCTCCTTTGTCAGGCCAGATAGGTGTCGGTGCTCAGCACCTCGGCATAGGCAAAGCCCAACGCTGACATGAATGCGGCGTGAACCTGGGCGGCAGGCACTACGCTGCCTTCGAATTCCAGGTCGCGGCTGGCGCAGGCGTCGTGGATGACTTTGACGGTGTAACCGAGGTCCGCCGCCGCACGGGTGGTGGCCTCGATGCACATGTGGCTCATGGAACCGATGATGACCAGGTTCTCGATGCCTTTGTCTTTGAGCAGCGCTTGCAGCCCGGTTTCACGAAACGAGTTGGGGAAGTGCTTGAGCACCACCGTTTCGCTTTCAAGGTTCAGGACTTTGGGGTGCAGCTTTGCGCCATCGGAGCCAGGGGTGAAGAAGGGGGCGGCGGCGCCTGATTCATGGCGGATGAACACGACCAGATCCCCGGCGTCCCGAGCGGCCTGAATCACCTTGGCGGCGTTGTCGGCGGCTGCATCGGCGCCTGCGAGGGGCCATTTGCCGCCGGGAAAGTAGTCGTTCTGGATATCGACTACGATGAGCGCTGTGGTGGACATTCGGGCTTCCTTGTTGAATGGGTAGGGTGGGTCAGAGTAATGCCTGCCCGAGCGTAGGGCCACTCCCGCTTCACAGGTTGAACGCGATGCTTTTTGTAGGGCCGTATCCAGCCCTGTTTGAATCAGCAGCGCTCCCCGCTGTCCATAGCCCGCCACCCCGTTTGAGTAACCAGCGAGAAGTCATGCCCGTGAATGGAATCAGCCGCCACCTCCATGCCCTAGCCAGCCTGATCCTGCTGGCGGTCCTCGCCGGTTGCAGCGCGCAACGCAGCCAGGAACCCGCGCCGGAACCCTCGGTGGTGCGCAGTGAAATCGTGCGATTGTTGCCTGCCACTGTCGCCGACCGCCAGGGCTGGGCCCAGGACATTCAGCGGGCATTCGAGGCGCAGCAGATCAACCCCAGCGTTGAAAACCTCTGTTCCGTGCTGGCCGTGACCGAGCAGGAATCCAACTTCCAGGTCGACCCGGCCGTCCCCGGCATGGGCAAGATCGCCCAGGATGAAATTGACCGTCGCGCCAGCAAGGCGCACATCCCTAACCTGCTAGTGCGCAGCGCACTGGACATCCGCTCCTCGACCGGCAAGACCTTCAACGAACGCCTCAGCGCCGCCCGCACGGAAAAAGACCTGAGCGCAATCTTCGATGACTTCATCGGCATGGTGCCGCTGGGTCGTACCCTGTTCGGCAATTTCAACCCCGTGCACACCGCCGGGCCCATGCAGGTCAGCATCGAATTTGCCGAGCGCCAGGCCCGGGATTATCCGTATCCGGTGGAGGGTTCTATTCGCCATGAAGTGTTCAGCCGTCGCGGCGGCATGTACTTCGGCATCGCCCACCTGCTGGGTTATCCGGTCAGCTATGACAGGCCGCTGTACCGCTTCGCCGACTTCAACGCCGGCTGGTACGCCAGCCGTAATGCGGCGTTCCAGAGCGCTCTGGCGCGGGTGTCCGGCAAACGTCTGGCGCTGGATGGCGACCTGATCAGCTACGGTTTCGGCCCGGCGCTGGGGCAGACCGAACTGGCGGTTCGCAGCCTCTACCCGCAGCTGGACATGCGCAACACGACCATCCGCAGCCAGTTGGAGAAGGGCGAAACCCTGGCCTTCGAGGACACCGAGCTGTACGCGAAGATTTTCGCCATGGCCGACAAGGCCGCCGGCAAGCCGCTGCCTAGGGCGATTTTGCCGGGCATCGTGCTGGAAAGTCCGAAGATCACCCGCAAGCTGACCACGGCCTGGTTCGCCCAGCGGGTGGAAGAGCGGCGGGTTCGCTGCATGGCGCGGGCGTCCGGGTCATTGAAGTGAGGGCGTGATTGTCAAAAGCTTCCCGGCTAAAGCCGGTCCCACATTCAATTTGCAGGAGGCACCCTTGTGAGCCGTGACATCGAAACACCGATCATCATCACCAGCAGCAACCCGGTGGCCGAAGAGCAGGCCGCGGATGCTCAAGTCGCTGACGCCATGCTGTTCGGATCGCCGAAAGACCGGCTGGACTTCTACCGCAAGGAAATCCAGTACGAGACGGCCATCCTCTCCAACCGCACCAACGCCTATTTGTCCGCGCAATCGTTTCTGGTGATCGCCTTCGCCTCGTCGATGGCTAATCTCAATCCCGAGTGGGGCAAGATGTTCACGCTGGTGGTGCCGCCATTCCTGACACTGCTCGGGCTGATCAGCTCCATGCACGCCTGGCCCGGCATCCGCGCCGCTTACGAAATCATCGATCACTGGCATTTCAAGCAGGCTCAATTGCTCAGCAGCCAGCCGGCCATGGGGCTCGCCTACGACGACTCGCCCCTGTTCAGCGAGCACGAATCCAGCGAGAAGGGCTATCGTAAATCGCTGATGTTCTCCATGCGCACGCCGTGGCTGTTCACCGTGTTCTGGTTTTTGCTGGGGGCCTTTTCCATCTATGTTCAAGTGGTCGACAGCGTGTTTTAAGGCCGTGACGATCGCGCCGATAAAGAAACAGCGAAAACGGGCTGATGTTACCTTGACACCAAGTCATGGCAGGCGTATTTCGTCTGCCCGGTTCACGCCCGTTGCAGCGCCTGCAAACCCGTTAGCCAGACAGCCTGTTGGTCCGCGCCTTGCAACAACTTGCCGCTCAACGTTCCGTGCTGTTTTTTTGACCATTCCGCATATTTCACAGGCCCGCTCAAGTCGACCAACTCTAACTCTCGACGTGCACTCACTGGAGCCACCCTCATGGCAGCATTGCAACAAATCACCGTTGACGCGCTCAAGCGCTCGGAATCCCAGCTTGCCGTTCAGTGGCACGCCGACCTGGAAGCCAGCGGCGCGACCCGCAATCTCAAAACCGAAGAGATCCGCCAGCAAGTTACCGACTTCCTGCGCCTGCTGACGTCGACCCTTGAGAAGGGTGGCTCGGTCAATATCACCACCACCGAGTGGGATGACGTTCGCCACTTCCTGGAAAAACTCTCCAGCCAGCGTGCGTTGGCCGGTCAGGATTCCCAGCAGACCGCCAGCTTCATCTTCGCCCTCAAAGGCCCGTTGTTCACACAACTGCAGCGCGACTTCGCCGACCAGCCCGCGCTGGTTGCCGAGCAAGTGATGCAGATATCCGAACTGCTCGACGGCCTCGGCCTTCACACCATTCGCACCTATCAGAAGTCCCGCGAGGCGGTGATCAAGCGTCAGCAGGAAGAGCTGCTCGAGCTGTCCACCCCCGTGGTGAAACTGTGGGACGGCGTTCTGGCGTTGCCGATGATCGGCACGCTGGATTCGCAACGCACCCAAGTGGTCATGGAATCCCTGTTGCAGCGCATCGTCGACACCGGCGCGGAAATCGCGATCATCGACATCACCGGCGTTCCGACCGTCGACACCCTGGTGGCCCAGCACTTGCTCAAGACCGTCACGGCGATTCGCCTGATGGGCGCCGATTGCATCATCAGCGGTGTGCGTCCGCAGATTGCCCAGACCATCGTGCACCTGGGCCTGGATCTGCAAGGCGTCGTCACCAAAGCCAACCTCGCCGACGCGCTGGCACTGGCCCTGCGCCGTCTCGGCGTCACCATTACCAAGGCGGTATGAGCCCATGGAGCGCATCCCGATTCTGCAGATGGGCGACTTTCTGCTCGTCACTATCCAGGTGGACATGCATGACCAACTGGCGATGACGCTGCAGGACGACCTGTCCGAACGCATCAGCCGTACCTCGGCCCGTGGCGTGCTCATCGACATCTCCGCACTGGACATGGTCGATTCGTTCATTGGCCGGATGATCGGCATGATTTCCGGCCTGTCGCGGATCATGGACGCCGAAACCGTGCTGGTGGGCATGCAGCCTGCTGTCGCCATCACCCTGGTCGAACTGGGCATGACCCTGCCGGGCGTCAGCACTGCGCTGAACGTCGAGCGCGGCATGAAACTGCTGCGCGAGAGAGCCTATTCCCAATGAGCGTGCGCAGCAGCGGCACTCAACCCATTCGCATCGAGCAGGATGTCGTGCTGGCCCGCCAGACCACTCGCAAGCTGGCTCAGGAATGCGGCATGCGCCTGATCGACCTGACCAAACTGGTGACAGCGGTCAGCGAGCTGGCGCGCAACACCATGGTCTATGGCGGCGGCGGTGACATGGACTGGCAGATCATCGAGGACGGCGTGCGCGTTGGCCTGAGCCTGACCTTTCGCGACGAAGGTCCGGGGATTCCCGACCTGAAGCTGGCGATGACCGACGGCTGGACCTCCGGCGGCGGTCTGGGCCTTGGCCTGACCGGTGCCAAGCGGCTGGTGGACGACTTCGAGCTGGACACCGCGCCCGGCGCAGGCACCCGTGTGACGATCTGCAAATGGACGTGAGCGTGCACAGCCACTTGACTCAGGTGTTGCCCATCGAGGACATCAGTCAGGTCGGCCACGCCCGACGCACCGCGCAAAAGCTCGCCGAACAGGCCGGCTTCGACGAGGCCGACTGCGGCCGCGTTGCGCTGGTCACCACGGAGCTGGCGAGCAACATTCTCAAGCACGCGCAGAGCGGCGAATTGCACGTGCGTGTGCTGCCCGGCGATGTTTCCGGCGACGCAGCTTCTGCGGTGCCGGGCGTCGAGATCATTGCCATCGACCGGGGCAAGGGGTTCGACGTGCAGAACTGCATGGCCGACGGCTTTTCCAGCCGTGGCACCCAGGGCATCGGCCTGGGGTCGATTCTGCGTCAGGCGCAAGTGTTCGACGTGCACAGCGACGCTCGCGGCAGCGCGCTGCTGGCGCGTTTCTTTCCGCGCAAAAGCGTGGTGAAGGACCTGCGCCTTGGCATCACGCAGCAGTCGCTGCACGATGACCCGGCCTGTGGCGATGTGTGGGAAGTTGCGGTCAAGGGCCAACAGGTGGCGATCATGATGATCGACGGCCTGGGCCATGGCCCTGAGGCCGAAGAGGCCGGGATGGCCGGTGCCCGGGCGTTCATACGCAACCCGTTCGCCGATCCTAGTGTGCTGCTGGAAGACCTGCACTTCGACATGCGCGGCAGCCGGGGCGGCGCGGCTGCCCTGGCGCTGTTTGACGGCGCGTCAGGCAAGCTGCGCTTCATCGGCATCGGCAATATCGGCGCGACGCTGATCGGCGACGACAAAACCCGGGGCATACCCTCGCACCCGGGCATTGTAGGCCTGCAATACCGGAAGATTCCGCCGATTGACTACGCCGACTGCACCGGTCAGTTGCTGATCATGTTCAGCGACGGCCTGCAATCGCGTTGGAATCTTCGCGACTATCCGGGTCTGATGTACCGACACCCGGCGATCATTGCAGCGGTGTTACACCGCGATTATTGCCGGGGCAGGGACGATGTAACGGTATTGGTGATGGCTCTGGAGACGCTCGATGACTGACAACACTGCCCGCGAGACGCTCGAGGGCTCCCCCGCACTGGCGACCGAACTCGAGCTCCAGCGCGTGCGAGCCGAAGCGGCAGCCCTTCGCGCCGAGCTCGACGAGACGAACCAGGGCGTACTTGCCCTGTACGGCGAGCTCGACATGCAGGCCGAGCAGCTGCGCCAGGCTTCTGACCTGAAGAGCCGTTTTCTGGCCTACATGAGCCATGAGTTCCGCACGCCGCTGGGTTCGATCCTGAGCATCGCCAGCCTGCTGTCCGACGAATTGGACGGCACGTTGAGCCCGGAACAGCACAAGCAGGTCGCCTTTGTCAGCAACGCCGCGCGGGAATTGAGCGACATGGTCGATGACCTGCTCGACCTGGCGAAGATCGAAGCGGGCCGCATTTCCATCTCGCCGGCGTGGTTTGACATGTTCGATCTGTTTTCGGCGCTGCGCGGGATGTTCCGGCCTATCGTCGACACCTCGGCCGTGGACCTCATTTTCGAAGAGCCCGCGGGTCTGCCGAGGCTCTACACCGATGATCAGAAGCTCGGGCAGATCCTGCGCAACTTCATTTCCAACTCCCTGAAATTCACCCAGCGCGGCGAAGTACGGGTGTCGGCGCGGCTGGAGTCCGAGGACTCGATTCGCTTTGCGGTGACCGACACCGGCATCGGTATTCCTCAGGAGCTCCACGGCGCGCTGTTCGAAGATTTCATTCAGGTCGACTCGCCGCTGCAAAAACGCCTGCGCGGGACGGGGCTGGGTTTGTCCCTGTGCAAACGCTTCGCCGAATTGCTCGGTGGCCACGTGGGCGTGGAGAGCGAGCCCGGTGTCGGCTCGACGTTTTATGTGGTGATCCCGTTGGCACTGGCCCAGGAGCCTGCGGATGAAGCCTGAAACCCGGCTGCTGATCGTTGATGACAACACCGCGACCCGCTACGCCCTGCGTCGACGCATGGAGCGCCAGGGCTTTGTGGTATCGGAAGCCGGCACCGGCACCGAAGGCCTTGCGCTGATCGCCGAGCGGATCCCCGACGCGCTGATTCTCGACGTCAACCTGCCGGACATGAGCGGCTTCGACATCGTTCGGCAGTTGCGCGCTGCGCCCCGCACGGCGCTGTTGCCGGTGGTTCACGTCTCTGCGGCCTCGATCCAGACCGGCGACATCGTGACCGGCCTTGAAGCCGGCGCGGACGCGTATCTGGTGCACCCGGTCGACCCCGACGTGCTGCTCGCCACCCTGCGCACACTGCTGCGGGTGCGTGACACCGAATACGCGTTGCGCGACAGCGAAGAGCGCTTTCGCGAAATTTTCGCCAACGTCTCGGCGCCGATTGCGGTGATGGACGGCCATCTGAAAGTCCACGAAGCCAACCATGCCTTTGCCCAGTTGCTGGGGCAGGCCGCTGGCGACAACTCGGTGCTGCGCAGCTTCAGCGAAGACCAGGGCTCGGCGCTGGACGGGCTGCGTGAAGCGCTGGAAGCGGGCGAGCGCTGGATGGGCACGCTGAGCATGCGGGTCAAGGGCGAGCTGCGCGAAACCGAATGGCAGGTGTCGCCGTATCGGGTCAGCGGCATGAGCCTGGTCTTCATCGAAGACGTCACCGAGCACCGCCGCCGCGAACAGTCGCATCTGCAGCAGCTGGACTCGGTCAACAGCCGGCTCGCCCACGAAGTTGCCGAGCGCGCCCGGACCGAAGAGCAGTTGCTGCAGGCGCAGAAAATGGACGCCATCGGCAAGCTCACCGGCGGCATCGCCCACGACTTCAACAACCTCTTGACGGGCATCGTCACCGGGCTTGAGCTGATCAAGAAGCGCACCGAAGACGGTCGCACCGAAAAAGTCATGACCTACGCCGATGCCGCATTGGCGTCGGCGAAAAGCGCGTCGGCATTGACCCATCGTCTGCTGGCCTTTGCTCGCCAGCAGCCCCTCGACACCCGCGCTGCGGACGTCAATCAGTACGTGCGCTCCCTTGAAGACCTGCTGGGCCGCACCATCGGCAAAGGTATCTGCCTGACCCTTGAGCTGACGTCGCGCAGCGCTGTGGCGATGGTCGACGCCGGCCAGCTCGAAAGCGCCGTGCTCAATCTGGTGATCAACGCCCGTGACGCGTTGCCCGCGGGCGGAAACATCTGGATCAGTACCTTCGAGACCTATTCCCAGGGTCATTCCCGCATGGCGGACGGCGCGTACATTGCCCTGACCGTGCGCGATGACGGCGTCGGCATCGAGCACCATCTGATCGATAAAGTGTTCGACCCGTTCTTCACCACCAAGCCCATCGGCCAGGGCACCGGCCTGGGCCTGTCGACGATCTATGGTTTCGCCCGCCAGTCGGGTGGCGACGTGCAGATTCGCAGCGTTGTCGGCCACGGCACCGAGGTTACGCTGCTGCTGCCGGCGGCGGACGAGCAGCGCGTCGAGCCGCAGCAGCCTGCCGCCGTCGTCGCGCAGGGGGCAGGGGAGCACGTACTGATCGTTGAAGACACGGCCTCGGTGCGCATGTTCGTCAATGAAATCCTCACCGATGCCGGTTATCGCTGCACCCCGGTTGCCGATGTCGGCAAGGCGCTGTCCTGCCTTGAGCACGACAGTACCATCGACCTGTTGCTCACCGACGTCGGGATGCCCGAAATGAATGGCCGTGAGGTGGCCCAGCGCGGCCGAAGCTGGCGTCCCGACCTGCCGGTGCTGTTCATGACCGGCTACGCCGAGAACGCGCTCAATCGTCAGGACTTTTTGGGCGAACGGATGGACATGATTCTCAAACCCTTCCAGTTGGTGGAATTTCTGTCGAAAGTGAGGGCCATGGTCGACAGCTGAATGCGAATGAATGGTTTTTTTCTCGTGAATCAGTCAGTTCGGAGTATTTGAGCCGGTCGGTTTTTGTTACCGTGTGTGGCATCCCCATCCGTGCCGCCTTTCCGGCACATATTACCGACGCCGTTTGCCCAAACGTTGACGGTGAAGGAGCGAGACCTTGACCCTTAGCGACGACGACGGCCTTCAGGGCGCGATTGAGCATTGCGCGCGTGAACCGATCCAAATCCCCGGCAGCATTCAGCCCCAGGGCTTTCTGCTGGTCATCGACGAAGCGGCTTCGACCATCATTCAAGTCAGTGCCAATGTCAGCGACTGGCTCGGGCTGGAGCCCCAGTCGTTGATCGGCGCCACCCTCACCCGCGTGTTCGCCGAGCCCGAGCGGCTGCTCCAACGGCTGCAAGCGCTGCCTGAAGAAGAACAGAACCCGTTCCACATCGGTGAAGTGTGGTTCCTTTCGGGTTCCAGCACGGCTCAGCCGATGACCATGATGGTTCATCGTCACGATCATGTCCTGATCGCCGAGTTCGAGCCGGCCGGTGACATGACCGGCGCCTACGGCAATGTTTACCCGCTGATGCGCGGGTTCATCAGCCAGATGACCGTAGACGAAAGCATCGAAGCGCTGTGTCAGCGATCGGTCTCCGAGGTCAAGCGCATCACCGGCTTCGGTCGGGTCAAGGCCTACCACTTCGATGTCGATGGAAACGGCCTGGTCAATGCCGAAGCGGCAGATGACGACTATGAAAGCCTGCTCGGCCTTAGCTTCCCGGCGTCTGACGTGCCTGCCCAGGCCCGGGCGCTGTATCTGGCCAACCGTATTCGCGTCATTGAAAACGCCAACTACCAGCCATCGCCGCTGTTACCCGCCAACAATCCCCTGACCGGCGCACCGCTGGACTTGACGTTCGCCACGTTGCGCAGCGTGTCGCCGGTGCATCTGCAGTACATGCGCAACATGCAGACGATGGCCTCGATGTCGATCTCCATCGTGGTGCGCGGGCGGTTGTGGGGCCTGATTTCCTGCCACCACGCGACGCCGCGCCGGGTCAGCTTCCAGACCCGGACCGCCTGTGAACTGCTGGGCAGCGTCTTGTCCCTGCAGATCGAGAGCAAGGAAGCCCATGCCGCCAACCAGCGCATGCTCAGCCTGCGCCGACAAATCGTGCAGATGCTCGCGGCCATGGCCGACCTCGACAGCGTGACCGGCGGCCTGCGCGCGATGCCCGAGGTGTTGCTGGGTTTCGTCGGTGCCAGCGGCGCGGCGGTGATTTCCGGCGCCAGCGTCGATGTCTACGGCGAAACCCCCGAGCGCGAGCAGATCGTCAAGCTTGCCGAGTGGCTGAGCGGCCGTGATCCCCACGAGGTCTTCCGCTCCGACAACATCAGCCGCGACATTCCCGAGCTGCCCGTGCTGGCCACCTCGGTCAGCGGCGTGCTGGCGACGGCGATCTCCGAGCTGCATTCCAACTTCATCATCTGGTTCCGGCCCGAGCAGGCTCGCGTGGTCAACTGGGCAGGCAAACCGGAAAAAAGTGTCAGCCCGAGTGGCTCGCTGAACCCGCGTCACAGCTTCGCCCTGTGGCAGCAGACCGTGCGCGGGTTCTCCCGACCGTGGGACGACATGGATTGCGAAGCGGTGATCGAGCTGCGAGCGGCCGTGCTCGGCATCGTCCTGCGCAAGGCTGAAGAAATGGCCGCACTGGCCGATGAATTGAAGAAATCCAACAAAGAGCTCGAAGCGTTTTCCTACAGCGTCTCCCACGACTTGCGCGCGCCGTTGCGCCACATTGCCGGGTACGCCGAGCTGTTGAATGACATCGAAGGCAGCAAGCTGTCTGACCGAGGCGTACGCTTCCTGGAAAACATCAGTGATTCGGCACGATTCGCCGGTACGCTGGTCGACAACCTGCTGAGCTTCTCGCAGATGGGCCGCTCCGCGATGCGTTTCTCCGACGTGGACCTGAATGCCATGGTCGAGTCGATTCGCCGGGAAATGCTGCCTGATTACGAAGGCCGCGCGCTGGAGTGGAAGGTCACCGGTCCACTGCCCGTGGTCATTGCCGATGCGGCGTTCCTGCATTTGGCGATGCGCAACCTGTTGTCCAACGCGATCAAGTACACCCGCAACCAGGACCCGGCAGTGATCGAGGTGGGGAGTTACGAGGAAGACGGCAAGGTCGTGGTGTTCATCCGCGATAACGGCGTCGGCTTCGACATGGCCTACGCCAGCAAGCTGTTCGGTGTGTTCCAGCGCCTGCACCGCATGGAGGAATTCGAAGGCACCGGCATTGGCCTGGCAAGTGTCCGACGGATCATCGAACGCCATGACGGCACTGTGTGGGCGCACAGCCAGTTGGGCCATGGCGCCACTTTTTATTTTGCGCTGCCCAAGCGCGGTTTGACCGTAACTCTTTGAGTGTCGAAGGAGACGCCCAGTGCTTAAACCCATTCTTCTGGTGGAAGACAATCCGAACGATCTCGAGCTGACCCTTGTCGCTCTGGAACGTAGCCAGTTGGCCAACGAAGTTATTGTGTTGCGTGACGGTGCAGAAGCCCTTGATTACCTGCTGCGCCGCAACCACCATCACGATCGCGTGGTGGGCAATCCGGCGGTGATGCTGCTGGACCTGAAACTGCCAAAAGTCGACGGCCTTGAAGTGCTCAAGGTCATCCGCGAAACCGAGGAACTGCGCAGCATTCCCGTCGTGATGCTCACGTCTTCCCGCGAAGAACCCGATTTGGACCGCGCCTACTCGCTGGGTGTGAACGCTTACGTGGTCAAGCCGGTCGAATTCAAGGAATTCGTCTCGGCGATCTCGGATCTTGGCGTGTTCTGGGCAGTCCTGAACGAGCCACCGCCGGGTTCCCTGCGACTCGCCCGTCGCCCGGGCTCCTGAATCCGGCGCTTGCTGGCCTGCGTCAACGCATTCGCGCAAGCCCCTACTGGAACAATGACTTTTATCCATGTCGTTATCGCAGCTTAAATTGCTTTTGGTCGAAGACAGTTCGCTCGATGCGGAGCTGATTCTCCTCACCCTCGAAAACAGTGGGCTGAAGGTCGACGCTACGCTGGTCTACAACCACCAGGACGTCGAACGTGAGCTGACCGCCGCACGTTTCGACCTCATTCTCAGCGATTATCTGTTGCCGGGCTCGTCAGGAGCCGACGTGCTCAATAGCGCGTTGCGGCTGGCCCCGAAGACGCCGTTCATCTTTCTCTCGGGGATCTTCGGCGAGCAGCATGCCGTCGAGATGATGCGCATGGGCGCCATTGATTACGTCCTCAAGCAGAACATGAAAATGCTGCCCAAGGCGGTGGTGCGCGCGGTGTCCGAAGTGCAGGAGCGGGAAAAGCGCCTGTACGCCGAGAAGACGCTGCAAGTCGCGGAAGTGCGTGCGCATCTGGCGATCGAAGCGGCCGACATGGGCGTCTGGACCTACGATCCGCGAACCGACACGCTGCTGTGGGACGAGCGCTGTAAAACGCTTTACGGCGTTGAAGCCGACGCCCACGTTACCCTCGCCCTCATGTTCCTGCTCTGCCATCCGGATGACCGCGATCAGTTGCACAGCAAGGTCATGGCCGCGCTGACGGTGGACACCTCGTTCCAGATCGAGCACCGCCTGATTACCGATGAGGGCGAGGAGCGCTGGGTCTTCGCCAATGGCCGCTCTCTGTTCGAAGACGGCCAGTGCGTGCGCTTTACCGGTGTCATGCAGGACATCACCGAACGCAAAAATGCCACCCAGGCGCTGCTTCAGCTCAATGAAATTCTTGGCGAACGCGTGGTTCAGCGAACCCGCGAGCGTGACCGCACCTGGGAGCTGTCCCGGGAGCTGCTGGGTGTATTGCATTTCGACATGACGCCAATCGCCCTCAACCCGGCGTGGGAGGCGACGCTGGGATGGGGTCGGGATGAGGTCGGCCAGCAGCGTTTGAGCGAATTCATCCATCCGGATGATCTTGCCGCCACGTTGCGCGAGACCGCCAGCATTGCCGACGGCCACGTGACCACGCGCTTCGTCAACCGCATGCGCCATGCCGATGGTGGCTTTCGCTGGCTCTCGTGGACCATCGTGCCGGACGACGGGCTGATGTACGCCGCGGTCCGCGACATCACCGGCGAGCGGGCGGTGGTGGACGAACTGGCGGCGACCAACAAGCGTCTGCGCGATCAGATCAAGGAGCGCGAACGGGTCGAGGCCGCCTTGCAGCAGATGCAGCGGCTCGAGGTAGTCGGCCAGTTGACCGCCGGCGTCGCCCACGACTTCAACAACCTGCTGACGGTGATCCTGACCAGCGCGAACTTCCTCAGCCGGGATCTGGAAAAAGGCGTGTTCACCAAGTCGCCGCAGCGCCTGCAGAACATCCGCGAAGCGGGCGAGCGGGGTGCCAAGCTCACCAGTCAGCTGCTGTCGTTCTCCCGTCGCCAGCGCCTGGAGCCCGTTGCGCTGAACCTCAACGACACGATTGACGGCATGCGCGAGCTGCTGGGTCGAGCATTGGGCGGCAGCGTTTGGGTGGAAACCGAACTCGCCGAGGACCTGTGGAGCGCGTTGGTGGACCCGACGCAGACCGAGATGATCATCCTCAACCTGGCGATCAACGCCCGGGACGCTATGCCCCAGGGCGGGGAACTGCGCTTGAGCACCTGGAACGAGATGGTTTATCGCCTGCCGTTACGGCAGGAAGATCCGGAGCCCGGCGCGTATGTGGTGTTGTCGGTGAGTGACTCCGGCTGCGGCATGAGCGCGGAAGTACTGGCCAAGGCCTTCGAACCGTTCTTCACCACCAAGGCGGTGGGCAAGGGCTCGGGGTTGGGTCTGGCGCAGGTGTTCGGCTTCGCCAAGCAGTCCGGTGGCGGCGTGAGCATCGACACCGCCGAAAACGCCGGCACCACGCTGCGGGTGTATCTGCCCAGCGTGGCGCGCACGGCGGTCCCGGTGGTCAGCGCCTCCGACATGCCCGGCCGCGCCGATGCGGACACCAAGCACCGCACGATTCTGCTGGTAGACGACGACCCGGACGTACGCTCGGTGACGGCGATGATGCTGGTCTCGCTGGGGTATTCGGTGGTCGAAGCGGACAGCGGCGACGAAGCGCTGAAGAAGCTCGACGCCGGCATCGAACTGCTGCTGACCGACTTCGCCATGCCTAACATGACCGGTGGCGAGCTGGCGGAAATCGTCCGCCGCGACCACCCGCAGCTGCCGATCATGTTCATCACCGGCTTCGCCGACATCGACATCCTCGACGTCGACCCGAAGCTGATCGTGCAGAAGCCGTACAAGGAAGAGGAACTGGCGAAGAAACTGGCCCGGGTGTTGATGCAGGCGTAGGTCCGAAATTCCGCGGGCTGAAGCCGCTCCCACCGGGATTGCACTCATCTGCAGGGCCTGCGACGGGCTCCCATTGTAGGACCGGCTTTAGCCGGGAATGCGTCGGGAGCCACACCGCAAGATTCATGGCGTACGCACTGACCTCTTCCCGGCTAAAGCAGGTCCTGCTCCCGATTGCGCACACCCGCACGGCTCTTGGTTCTGCCGGGATTTTGGGTACGCCGCCATTCCCTGTGGGAGCGAGCTTGCTCGCGAATGGGCCATGACATGCCGATGAACATCCATCGGCTGAAACATTCCTCACTCATCCCGCGTCAGCACTTCCAGCAATTCAATCTCAAACACCAGATTCGAATGGGGTTTGATGTGCGCGCCCATCGAACGCTCGCCGTATGCCAGCGCCGCAGGCACCCGCAACGTGCGTTTGCCGCCGACCTTCATGCCCATCAGGCCGATGTCCCATCCCTTGATCACCCGACCGGTGCCGATGATGCACTGAAACGGCTTGCCGCGCTCCCACGAGGAATCAAACACGGTGCCGTCTTCCAGGGTGCCGGTGTATTGGGTGATGATCAGCGCGCCTTTGACGACGGCCTTGCCGGTGCCTTCCTGCAGGTCGACGATGCTCAGTTCTTCATTCATGTTCAGGTTTCCACAGCGAGAGGAAGCGGGATGCAGGCTGGCCAAGCGTAAGCAGCCGGGAGATTGGCTAGGTCAAATCGTGCAGGTCTCGCCCGAGGGGCGGGGTCAATGACCATTCGGAAAAGCTCACCTTTAACCCTTGCCGCTCCGGTGTGCAGCACATAGGACCCACCGTGTAGCGGTCCGCGTCTGGAAAGGGAGCAAGTCTAAGCAGCGGCCAGGTCATTCCGTCGGTGGAGTATTGCAGGCGCAGCACTCCATCGGAAACGGTCACACGAAGCCAGAAATCGGTTGGGTCGCCAGAAAAGCTGCAGGGTGCCCAATCCGACGTGCCGCGTGTCAGCACGCTACTGATCATTGGCATTCCATCGTTATATTCGATTCCTGCCTTCAACCAGGTCTCCTCATTGAGCCTGACCATCATCCCCGCCTGGTCATAGAGCTCGCGAAAATCGGCATTCACTCTGATTTGAGCGGTAAAGCCACCAGTGGTCTCAAACCCCAGGAAATGTCCGCTGTCTCGAATGAACCCGTAATGGGTTTCACGCCAGAAATCGGTTTGAAGGTCAGTCACAATTTCTAACGTATGTTCAGCGATGCTTTGGCAATGGCTCGGCTTGTTCAGCCATTCGGCAGTCTGCCAAATTGACGCTTCAGCGTTCTGACTGCCCACTTCAACCTGTTTTTTATCCACCAGGCTACCTCCGTCGTTAATAGCTGTATCCAGAAGTGAAGGACTGAATCGAACGCATGATCGCCGCCCCTCGGTTATCGGCGCAAGTGAGACTAGGAACAGCGACAGCTGAGGGCTCGCCGGCAACGCTCCAGACGTGTCATCAGGAAAAAAACGGCGCGGCCCTTTACAGGGTCGCGCCGTTTTTCGTGGCTCTGAGGATTCAGGTCTGACGGATCGGACCTGACGAATCAGGCCCCCTCATCACGCGATGACGTCAGTGCTCCACTCGCCATTCACCAGGCGCTTGAGGCCCAGCGGGTTGGCGTTTTGCAGCGCCGCCGGCAGCAGGCTGTCCGGGTAGTTCTGGTAGCAGACCGGGCGCAGGAAACGATCGATCGCCAGGGTGCCCACCGACGTACCGCGCGCATCGGAGGTCGCCGGGTAAGGACCGCCGTGAACCATGGCATCGGACACCTCAACACCGGTTGGGTAGCCGTTGACCAGGATGCGGCCGACTTTCTCTTCCAGCACCGGCACCAGCCACTGGTACTTCTGCAAGTCGGCGGTTTCGCCGATCAGCGTGGCGGTCAACTGGCCGCGCAGGGCCAGCAGTGCGGCTTTCAGTTCCGCGTCGTCTGCCACTTCGATCAGCAGCGTGGTCGGGCCGAATACTTCTTCCTGCAGCAATTCGTCGCCGTTCAGCAACATGCTGACGTCGGCCTTGAACAGCTGAGCCTGGGCCTGCTTGCCTTCCTGCGGCTTGCCGGCCAGGTGCGTGACGCTCTTGTGCGCCAGCAACTTCTCGACGCCTTTGCTGTAGCTGCGCAGGCCGCCTTCGTTGAGCATGGTTTGAGGTGGCTGACCGCCCATGTGCTCGGTCAGCTGCTCGGTGAACGCGGTCAGGGCAGGGGAGCGAATGCCGATCACGACACCCGGGTTGGTGCAGAACTGACCTGCGCCCATGACCACGGAAGCGGCGAGTTCGCCAGCGATGGCAGTGCCGCGCGCCGTCAAGGCGCCAGGCAGCAGTACCACCGGGTTGATGCTCGACATTTCGGCGAAGACCGGAATCGGCTGCGGACGCTCGGAGGCCAGTTTGCACAGGGCGTTACCGCCGTGCAGCGAACCAGTGAAGCCGACCGCTTGAATGGCCGGGTGCTTGACCAGGCCTTCGCCGACGCCGCTGCCGAAGATCATGTTGAACACGCCTTTTGGCATACCGGTTTTTTCGGCAGCGCGAATGATAGCGTTGCCCACCAGATCAGCCGTCGCCATGTGGCCGCTGTGGGCTTTCACCACAACCGGGCAACCGGCAGCCAGTGCCGAAGCGGTGTCGCCGCCGGCGGTGGAGAAGGCCAGCGGGAAGTTGCTGGCGCCGAACACGGCCACCGGGCCGACGCCGATGCGCTGCTGGCGCAGGTCGACACGTGGCAGCGGCTTGCGATCCGGCAGGGCTTGATCGATACGCGCGCCAAGGAAGTCGCCGCGGCGCAGGACTTTGGCGAACAGGCGCATCTGGCCGGAAGTACGGCCACGCTCGCCCTGGATACGACCGGCCGGCAGCGCGGTTTCCTGGCAGACGAGGGCCACGAAGTCATCGCCCAGGGCGTCGAGTTCGTCAGCGATGGCATCAAGGAACTCGGCGCGACGGGCCGGGCTCAACTGGCGGAATTCAAGAAAGGCGTCTTTGGCGGCCGAGGCAGCGGCGTCGATTTCCGCGTCGGTGGCCTGATGGAAGGTGTAGGGCAGTGCTTCGCCAGTGGTGGCGTCGAGGCTTTTATGGCGTGCTTCGCCGAGGCCACTGCGGGCGCCGCCGATGAAGTTCTGACCGAGAACGGTAGGCATCTGCTTCTCCTGTTATTTTTGGGGCGAATCGATCAGGCATTTAGCCTGATGGGGAATTCGAAATCGTATGAAGCGTAGCGGCGACAAGCTCAGCGGCTCATCGCAAAGTCGACAGTCATCATACAACTGCATTTTTTCAGCCGCAAGGCGCGCAGCCGTGAGGGGGGCTGAGCAATGCCCGGCCATCAAAATAGCCGGGCATTGAGCGGTGATCAACATGCGTCAGGTAGTCATACCCGACCCATAAGTCGATCAGGCGTTCGGCTCGTCCGTGTTGATGTACTCGGGCACCTTGGCCAGCGGCAGGCGACGAGCTTGCTCGATGCTGATGCCCGGGCGTTCCGGCAGGGGCTCGAGCTTCTGCGGCTGGCCGGTGGTCAACGCGCGTTCGATGGCCTCGACCACCCGCACGTCGCGCCAGCCTTCGTCGCCGTCCGGCTCCGGCTCGCGGTCCTGCAGGATGCAGTCGGAGAAGTACTGGGTCTCACCGCCGAACTGGTCGACCACCGGGTGCGTGTGCTCGGTGGTCTGGCCGTCGATGATCGCCCGGTAACCGATCGCCACGCCTTCGCCGAAACCGAAGCAGGGCGAGGCTTCAAACTCACCCTTGGTGCCGATCAGCTGGAAACGCTCGGTGGACGGCAGGCTGTAACTTACGGTGAAGGTGGCCAGGCGTTCTTCGGCAAAGCGCAGTGTCACGTTGACCGTGTCGAAGGTGTTGATCTCGCGGCCCGGCGTCTTGATGCCGACGGCGTGAACTTCAATCGGTTCGGCGGCAAACAGGTTGCGCACGGCGTTGATCGGGTACGGGCCCATGTCGGCCACGGGACCGGCGTCGAAGCCGCTCTGCATGCGGTGGTTGGCCGGGTCGGTGGTCTGGGCGAAGGTGGCGGTGAACAGGCGCAGGTCGCCGAGGTCGCCGGCGCGCACGCGGTGGACCATTTCGACGGTGCCGGGCTCGAAGTGCAGGCGGTAGGCAACCATCAGTTTGGCGCCTGAGCGCTTGGCGGCTTCGGCGATGGCCAGGCAGTCTTCTTCGTTGGCGGCCATGGGCTTTTCGAGCAGCACGTGGATGCCGGCTTCGAGTGCCGGAACGGCGAATTCGCGGTGGCGGAAGTTGGGGGTTGCCAGGTAGATGGCGTCGATTTCGCCGGAGTTGAGCAGGGTGTCGAATTCGTCGTAGTGGTAGCTTTTGAGGTCGTAGAGTGCCGCTAGTTGGTCGGCCTTGATGGGGTCGCCGGTGACGAGGGCGGTCATGACGGAGTTGTCGGTTTGTTCGAGTCCCGGCATGAATGCGCCTTGGGAGATCCAGCCTCCAGCGACCACTGCGTAGCGGATTTTGCCGTTTGCGTCTGGCATGTATAAGCCTCCATTTCTCAGCGGACGGTGTGTCCGGCAGCTCTGTAGTCGGCAGGTTCAGGGGTGAGAAGTTCAATCCAATCGTGGGTCGCTTTCCAAGATCAAGATCAAGATCAAGATCAAGATCAAGATCAAGACCGTCTGCCTGGGGGCAGACTGTTTCGCCTTCGGCGAGTTACTTGGAAAAGCACCCCAAGTAACCAAGGGTGCCTGCTCCTGGTTGGGCCCCTCCTGCGTCGGGGTTCCTTCACTTCGGTCTCGCTCCGTGGGCCCGCCGCCATCCGCCATCCATGGCGGGGGGCGGCTCTCGCGGCATCCATGCCGCTCGGCCCACTCCGCGAGACCTGCGTTCAGCCTGCACCCAAGTCGCGTTCTTCGGTGTTTGAACCTTTTGTGTATGAAGATCAAGATCAACAGCTTCCCGGCTAAAACCGGTCCTACTGAATGCGCGCGGTGTGTGTAGGACCGGCTTTAGCCGGGAAGGGGCCGGTGGGAGCGCCTTCGATTTCCCCCATCAGCCAAACTCCATCAGCAGATCCCGCAGCCGGTCCAGCGCGGGGTCGATGTCGAGCAGGTCAATCGCACCGAAGCCCAGCATCAGCCCATCGCGGGGTGGCGCTTCGCTGTAGAAACCGTGGAGGGGGTAGAGGCCCAGCGCGGTATCCCGGGCGCGGTCGACCAGGATGTGCAGGTCGATCGCAGGCAGCAGCGAGGGCTTGAGCATTACCGCCATGTGAAACCCCGCCGTGCACGGAATGGTTTCCAGCCAGGGCGCCAGATCACCGGCGATGCGCGACAGGATGCGTTCGCGGCGTCCGGCGTAGGTGCTGTGGCAGCGGCGGATGTGTTTGTTGAGCAGGCCTTCGCTGATGAATTTGCTCAGCGCCCATTGCGGCAGGGTCGAGGTGTGCCAGTCGGTCAGTTGCTTGGCCTTGATCACCGCTTCGAGGATCGCCGCCGGCAGCACGGCGTACCCCAGGCGCAGTTCGGGCAGCAGGGTTTTCGAAAAGGTGCCGACGTAGGCGACGACGCCGTGCTCGTCCATGCTTTGCAGCGAGTCAGTGGGACGGCCTTCGTAGCGGAATTCGCTGTCGTAGTCGTCTTCGATGATGATCGCGCCGATCCGCCGGGCCTTCTCCAGCAGGGCGTGGCGCCGTGCGAGGCTCATGGGCATGCCCAGCGGCATCTGGTGGGACGGGGTGACGTAGATGGCGCAGACATTGTCGGGAATCTCATCGACGATGATGCCTTCGCTGTCCACCGGCACGCCGGCCACCTCCGCCCCTTGGGCGGCAAACAGCAGGCGCGCGGGTGTGTAGCCGGGGTCTTCCACGGCCACGCAGCTGCCGGGTTCGATCAGCACGCGAGCGATCAGGTCCAGGGCCTGTTGCGCGCCATTGCACACCACCACGTCATCGGTCCCGCAGCGGACGCCGCGGGCAAAGGCGATGTGCCCGGCAATGGCGGCGCGCAGGGCGGGCAGGCCTTCGGGCTGGCTGTAGAAGCCGCGTTCGGTGGACATCTGCCGCACCGCGTGGTGCACGCAGCGCCGCCACTCGTCATGGGGGAACTGGTTTTTCGCCGTCGCGCCGCCGAGAAAATCGTAGCGCAGGGTGCCCGCGCGGGTCGGGTGGCGCAGGGGCAGGGAGATGCGCTCCCATTTCGCCACAATGTGGGCGCTGGCCAGCGGCGAAGGCGCCGGCCGAGTCGGGCTGTAAGCGCTCAAGGCGTTGACGAACGTGCCGCTGCCGACCTTGCCGACGAGGTAGTTTTCGTAGGTCAGTCGGCTGTAGGTGTCGGAAATGGTTTTGCGCGACATCCCCAGTTGCGCTGCCAGCAGGCGACTGGGCGGTAATTGAACACCTGCCGCCAGCCGGCCGGACACGATACTGTCGCGCAGCTGTTCATAAACTTGATGGGCGAGGTCCTTGCGGCCCTCGATAACGATGTGTAATTCCACGCAAACCCCTGAACAGCGCCGACGGTGCGGATGCACGCCGGTGGATTTTAGCCAGTGCAGCCGCGCGCGTGACATCAACCGATGCAACGTTTACGCGCCAAGGTGCTCTTAGAGTTAGGCATAAACCTGACACGCACAGGCAGGACGGTCCGGACAGCGCTCGCAGAGCCCTGGGCCGCCGCTCCCATCCACTTGAAGATGGAACCCCGAACACATGACCACCCCGGACAAGCAGTACGTGGAATGGCTGGTTGAGCAATCGATGCTCAACGCCGCAAAGCAACGCGCAAAACTGTACGGCGGCCAGGGCCGTCTCTGGCAACGGCCTTACGCCCAGGCCCGTCCGCGGGACGCTTCGGCCATCGGCTCGGTCTGGTTCACCGCCTACCCGGCGTCGATCATCACCCGCGATGGCAGCTCGGTGCTCGAAGCGCTGGGCGATGAGCAGCTCTGGCACGCGCTGTCGGAAATCGGCATCCAGGGCATTCACAACGGCCCGTTGAAAGCCTCCGGGGGTTTGAAAGGCCGCGAGCGCACCCCGAGCATTGACGGCAACTTCGACCGCATCAGCTTCGAGGTGGATTCGTCCCTGGGCACCGACGCCCAGTTTCTCAACCTCAGCCGTATCGCCGCTGCGCACAACGCGATCGTCGTCGATGACGTGATCCCGTCCCACACCGGCAAGGGCGCGGACTTCCGCCTGGCCGAGATGGCCTACGAAGAGTACCCGGGCCTCTACCACATGGTGGAAATCAAGGAAGAAGACTGGTCGCTGCTGCCGGAAGTCCCGGCCGGCCGCGATGCCGTCAACCTGCAGCCTGCTACCGTCGATGCGCTGCGCGACAAGCATTACATCGTCGGCCAGTTGCAGCGGGTGATCTTCTTCGAACCCGGCGTCAAGGAGACCGACTGGAGCGCCACGCCCGTTGTCACGGGTGTCGACGGCAAGGACCGCCGCTGGGTCTATCTGCATTACTTCAAGGAAGGCCAGCCGTCGCTGAACTGGCTGGACCCGAGTTTCGCCGCGCAGCAGATGATCATCGGCGATGCCTTGCACGCCATTGACGTGATGGGCGCGCGAGTGTTGCGCCTGGACGCCAACGGCTTCCTCGGCGTCGAACGCAAGGCCGACGGCACGGCGTGGTCCGAGAGCCACCCGCTGTCGATCACCGGTAACCAGTTGCTCGCCGGCGCGATTCGCAAGGCCGGCGGTTTCAGCTTCCAGGAGCTGAACCTGACCATCGACGACATCGCGGCAATGTCCCACGGCGGCGCCGATCTTTCCTACGACTTCATCACCCGTCCGGCGTATCAGCACGCGCTGCTGACCGGCCGTACGGAGTTTCTGCGGCTGATGCTGCGTCAGGTGCATGAGTTCGGCATCGACCCTGCGTCGCTGATTCACGCGCTGCAGAACCACGATGAACTGACCCTGGAGCTGGTGCATTTCTGGACGCTGCATGCTCACGATCAGTACCTGTATCAGGGCCAGACGTTCCCGGGCAACATCCTGCGCGAGCACATCCGCGAGGAGATGTACGAGCGTCTGGCCGGCGAGCACGCACCGTACAACCTGAAGTTCGTCACCAACGGCGTGTCCTGCACGACGGCGAGCATCATCACCGCAGCGCTGGGCATTCGCGAGCTGGATAGCATGACCGCCGCCGACATCGACAAGATCCAGCACATTCATTTGCTGCTGGTGATGTTCAACGCCATGCAACCGGGCGTGTTCGCGCTGTCGGGCTGGGACCTGGTGGGCGCACTGCCGCTGCCGGCCGAGCAGGTGGAGCACCTCATGGGTGACGGTGATACCCGCTGGATCCATCGCGGTGGCTATGACCTGGTCGACATGGACCCGGACTGCGAAGTCTCGGCAGGTGGCATGCCCCGGGCACGGGCGCTGTACGGCAGCCTCCCTGAACAGTTGAAGCGCCCGGATTCGTTCGCCTCGCAGTTGAAAAAACTGCTGGCGGTACGCCGTGCCTACGACATCGCTGCCAGCCGGCAGATCCTGATTCCGGACGTCGAGCATCCGGGGCTGCTGATCATGGTTCACGAACTGCCGGCCGGGAAGGGTACGCAGATCACTGCGCTGAACTTCAGCGCGGAGGCCATCGTCGAGACCCTGCACCTGCCGGGCATTGCACCGGGGCCGGTGGTGGACATCATCAACGAGCGGGTCGAAGGCGACCTGACCGAAGAGGGCGAATTCACCATCACACTGGACGCCTATGAAGGCCTGGCGCTGCGCGTGGTGAGCATGGCGGCACCCATGATGTAAACGGGCCTTGCTTAGTGGGACCGGCTTCAGCCGGGAAAGCGTCAGTCGTCACACCGCTGAAGTGAGGGTGTACGGCCTGGCCTCTTCCCGGCTAAAGCCGGTCCTACAGGAGATACGCATGCGTGAGGGATCGCGCCTTTTATTCACCGTCTGCCGTTCGCGCAGACCTGTTCAGGTCGTTTTCTGTGTCAGTTGCTCAATCCGTTCGCGCCCCTGTCTTCGTTCACCTGTGGAGTTATCGCCTGACGTTCCTGCTGTCCGGGATGTCCTTGGGCGCGTGGGCACCGCTGGTGCCTTTCGCCCGTGATCGCGCCGGGCTTGAAGAAGCCCAGCTTGGCCTGCTGCTGTTGTGCTTCGGCCTCGGTTCGATGCTGGCGATGCCGCTGGCGGGCATGCTCACCACGCGCAAGGGCTGCCGCTTTGTTTCGCTGATCGGCGGGACCTTGATCTGCTGCATGCTGCCGTTGCTCGCTACGCTGTCCTCCCTGCCGGCGCTGGCAGTAGCGCTAGCCGTGTTTGGCGCGGGGCTGGGCAGCATCGATGTGGCGATGAACGTGCAGGGCCTGATGGTCGAGCGCGATCACGGGCGGCCGATGATGTCGGGGTTCCACGGGCTGTTCAGCCTCGGCGGCATCAGCAGTGCGCTGTTGATGACCTTGCTACTGTGGTTGGGCGCGTCGCCGTTACTGGCGGTGGTCGTGGTGGTGGCGTTGATCGCCGGGATGTTGCTCTGGCACGCGCGCTACCTGGTGCCCCATGGCGCGGACGACCCATCCGCGCCATTCGCCTGGCCGACCACAAAGGTGGTGATCGTCGGGATTCTCTGCTTTATCGCGCTGCTGGTGGAGGGCGCGATGCTCGACTGGAGCGCGGTGTTCCTGAACCGGATGCACCAGATCGATTTATCAGTGGCCGGCGGCGCGTACGCGGTGTTCTCCCTGGCCATGGCAGCGGGGCGCTTTTCCGGGGACTGGTTGAGGAACCGCTTCGGCGCGGTGAACCTGCTGATCGGCGGCGGGCTGCTGGTGATGGTCGGGTTTGCCATGGCCATCCTGCTGGATCCGTGGCCGTTGTTCCTGCTGGGCTTCGCGCTGATCGGGCTGGGATTGTCCAATACGTTTCCGGTGTACTGCTCGGTGGTCGGTGCGCAGACCAGAATGCCAGCGGGGCTGGCGATCGCGGTGATTACCGGGATTGGATACTGCGGGATTCTGCTGGGACCCGCGTTAATCGGTTTTGCTGCCCACCTCATCGGCCTGCGGGAAGCGCTGCTCTGCGTGGGTGCGTTGATGCTGGCGCAGGTGCTGACGGCACGGCGGATGGCGAAGGGCTGAGGAAAGCCATCAGTTTTGCGGTGTGGCATCTGACGCCTTCCCGGCTGAAGCCGGTCCTACCAAAATCGCGTATCCAGCCATCCAGCAAATCTTCAACCCACTGGCGCCTCTGTTAGACTTCGGCGCCTTGAAACTCAGGGGCTTCCCATGACCGACCCGATTCGTCTTACCCAATACAGTCACGGCGCCGGCTGCGGCTGCAAGATCTCGCCCAAGGTGCTGGAAACCATCCTCGCCGGCAGTGGCGCGCAGAACTTCGACCCGCGCCTGTGGGTCGGCAATGCCTCCCGCGATGACGCGGCGGTCTATGCCATCGACGACGAAAAGGGCGTCGTGTCCACCACCGATTTCTTCATGCCCATCGTCGATGACCCGTTCGACTTCGGCCGCATCGCCGCGACCAACGCCATCAGCGACATCTACGCCATGGGCGGCGATCCACTGATGGCCATCGCCATTCTGGGCTGGCCGGTCAACGTGCTGGCCCCTGAAATCGCCCGCGAAGTCATTCGTGGCGGACGGGCTGTGTGCGATGCCGCGGGCATCCCGCTTGCCGGCGGTCACTCCATCGACGCGCCCGAGCCGATTTTCGGTCTGGCCGTGACCGGGCTGGTGGAAAAGCGCTTCATGAAACGCAACGACACCGCGACTGTCGGCTGCAAGCTGTTCCTGACCAAGCCGCTGGGCATTGGCATCCTCACCACCGCCGAGAAAAAAGGCCGGCTGCGCGACGAAGACATCGGCCTGGCCCGTGACGTGATGTGCACGCTGAACAAGCCCGGCAGCCGTTTCTCCCGACTGGCCGGCGTCACTGCCATGACCGACGTCACCGGCTTCGGCTTGCTCGGGCATCTGGTCGAGATGGCCGACGGCAGTCAGGTCACTGCACGACTGAATGCTGCCGCCGTCCCGCGTCTGGGCAGCGTCGATTTCTACATCGAAAAGGATTGCATCCCCGGGGGCACCCACCGCAACTACGACAGCTACGGCGAGCGCATCGGCGCGTTGACTGACGCGCAGAAGTTGCTGCTGTGCGATCCGCAAACCAGCGGTGGCCTGTTGATTGCCGTCGAGCCGGCCGAGGAATCGGCGTTCTTGGCAATTGCCGACGAACTGGGCCTGAGCCTTGCGCCGATCGGCGAACTGGTGGAGCGACAGCCACTCGCGGTTGAGGTGTTCTGATGCGCGACAACAGCGCCGACCTGCGGGAGATTTTCCTCAACGACGTGCCAATGATGGACGTGCGTGCGCCGGTTGAATTCACCAAGGGCGCGTTCCCCGGCGTGATCAATCTGCCGCTGATGAACGACGTCGAGCGGCAGAAGGTCGGCACCAGCTACAAACAGGACGGGCAGCAGGCCGCCATCGAACTGGGCCACAAATTAGTGTCAGGCGGCTTGAAAGAGGCGCGGATCGAGGCATGGGCGAGTTTTGCACGTAACAACCCCGAGGGTTTTTTGTATTGCTTTCGCGGCGGGCTGCGTTCGCAGATCACTCAGCAGTGGCTCAAGAGCGAAGCGGGCATCGAGTACCCCCGTGTCATCGGTGGCTACAAGGCGATGCGCAGCTTTTTGATCGAGGTGACTGAACAGGCGGTGGCCGAGTGCGATTTCGTGTTGATCGGCGGCCTGACCGGCAGCGGCAAGACCGAGGTGCTGCAGCAGCTCGACAACGGGCTGGATCTGGAAGGCCATGCCAACCATCGCGGCTCGAGCTTCGGCAAACATGCAACGCCGCAGCCGGGGCAGATCGATTTCGAGAATCTGCTCGCCGTGGACATCCTGAAGAAGCGCGCCCGGCACCTGAATCAGTTCGTGGTCGAGGATGAAGGGCGGATCGTGGGCAGTCGTGCGGTCCCCCTTGAGTTGTACCGGACGATGCAGGACGCGCCGTTGGTGTGGCTGGAGGACAGTTTTGACAGCCGGGTCGAGCGAATTCTGAAGGATTATGTGACGGATCTGTGTGCGGAGTTCATCGCCGTGCAGGGCGTTGAAACGGGTTTTGCGGCGTACGCCGAGCGGCTGAAGCAAAGCCTGTCGAGTATCGTTCGGCGGTTGGGCGGTGAGCGTTATCAGCGGCTGGCGGCGATCATGGACAGTGCCTTGGCTGAGCAGGCGCGCAGCGGGGCGGTGGATGAGCACCGAGGCTGGATCAGCGGGATGTTGGGTGAGTATTACGATCCGATGTATGCGTTTCAGCGGGACAGCAAGAACCCCCGGATCGAGTTCGCCGGGGATCAGAGGGCTGTTGTCGAATATCTGAAACAGCGGAAACTGAACTACCGCGGTTGAAGATCAAGATCAAGAGCGTCTGCCTGGGGGCAGACGTTTCGCCTTCGGCGAGTTACTTGATAAAGCCCCAAGTAACCAAGGGCTTGTGCTCCTGGTTTGGCCCCTCGTACCTCGGGGTTCCCTCACTCCGGTCCCGCTCCGTGGGCCCGCGCCGAACGGACATCCATGTCCTGACGGCGCTCTCGCCGCATCCATGCGGCTCGGCCCACTCCGCAAAACCTGCGTTCAGCCTGCACCCAAGTCGCGATTGGCGGTGACTGGGCGTTATGTGTATGAAGATCAAGATCAAAAGCTTCCCGGCTGAAGCCGGTCCTACAGTCGGAGCCAATCCCACTGGATGCATGCGCTGCTGTTAGTGGGACCGGCTTTAGCCGGGAAGAGGCCAGCCCAGGCGCCACCAATTTTGCTCATCTCACGCCCATCCTGTGGGAGCGAGCTTGCTCGCGAATGCTTTATCTCGCACACCTGATATTCGGTGGATGTATCAACCCCTTCGTGAGCAAGCTCACTCCCACAAGTCCTTAGCGACTGATCTGCCCTTGATCTGCTTTTGATCTTCCACGAGGTAGTCCAGACACCGCAAAACGCGACTTTGGTGCAGGCTGAACGCAGGTTTCGCGGAGTGGGCCGAGCGGCATGGATGCCGCGAGAGCCGCCCCCCGCCATGGATGGCGGATGGCGGCGGGCCCACGGAGCGGGACCGGAGTGAAGGAACCCCGAGGTACGAGGGGCCAAACCAGGAGCAAGCCCCCTTGGTTACTTGGGGGGCTTTTTCCAAGTAACTCGCCGAAGGCGAAACAGTCTGCCCCCAGGCAGACGCTTGTGATCTTGATCTCAGCCTTACAACAAAGCGGCGCCGACCAGGCCACTCAGGACCCCGACCAGCATGGTCAACACCCCAACGGTCACCAGCACCTTGGCGTCGAAAGACTTACGCAGCATCAGCAGCGACGGCAGGCTCACGCTCGGCAGGGTCATCAGCAACGCCACCGCCGGCGCAGTGCCCAGGCCCAACGTCAGCAGCGTCTGCACGATCGGGATTTCGGCGGCGGTGGGGATCACAAACAACGTGCCGACAATCGCCAACGGCACCAGCCACAACAGGCTGTTGCCCATCGCGCCGTCAACGTGAGGGAACAACCAGACCCGCGCGGCGCCGAGGATCAGCACGGCGATGACGTAGATCGGGATGGTGGTCCAGAACAACTGCCAGAGCGTCTTGCCCCAACGCACCAGCAGGCTGCCTTCCTCCGGCGTCTCGGCATTGGCCACGGCTTCCAGCGCCTGTTCAGGCACCACTTCCGGGCGGGAGATGCGTTGCGCCACCAGCGAAACACCGATCACTAAAACAAGGCCCGCCACCAGTCGCAGCGCCGTAAAGCCCCAACCCAGTACGAAGCCCATGAACACCAGCGTGGCCGGGTTGAGCACCGGGTTGGCGATCCAGAAGGCCAGCGCTGCGCCCACCGACACGTTCTGCTTGCGCAGGCCCGCAGCCACCGGCGCCGCGCAGCAGCTGCACATCATGCCGGGCAGGGCGAACAGGCCGCCGCGAAGGGTGGAGCCGAGTCCGGCGCGGCCGAACATTTTCAGCAGCCAGTCACGGGGAATCAGCACCTGCACCAGCGAGCCGAGGATCACTGCCAGCACGGCGGCTTTCCAGATCGCCAGAAAGTACACCTGGGCGTACGCCAGAGCGGCGGCCCACGGCGTGGCCGGGTTGTCGTTGATGATCGAGCCGCCGATGTTATGGGTGTCGGCCGCGATGAAGGATTTCAGGTAATACGGCGACCACTTGACGTAGTACAAGCCGATGGCGGCCACCAGCAGGAACGCCAGGGGTTTCCACCAGAACGACCAGCCGCGGCGTTCGGAGGTGAGCGGAAGGGCAGTCATGACAGGCACCAGAGCAGGAAATCGAGGGGGCGCGATGATACGCCGTGGCCGGGCATTATAGTAGGTGTCGCAAGGTGTGTCGGCTCACGCCCGTCCGCCGAAATCCAGCCCGGAGGCGCGCAGCAGCTCCTGGGTGTAGGGCTGGCGCGGATGGCTGAAAATCTCCCGCGCCGCCCCTTGCTCGACCACTTTGCCGTCCTTGATCACCAGCACGTCATGGGCAAGCGCGTGAACCACCGCCAGGTCGTGGCTGATGAACAGATAACTCAGGCCGTGACGGATCTGCAAATCCCGCAGCAGCGCAATGATCTGTTTTTGCACGGTGCGATCCAGCGCCGAGGTGGGTTCGTCGAGCAGAATCAGCTCCGGTTCCAGCACCAGCGCTCGGGCAATGGCCACCCGTTGGCGTTGACCGCCGGAGAATTCGTGGGGGTAGCGATGGCGGCTGTCCGGGTCGAGGCCGACTTCGCCGAGCACGCGGATGACCGTCTGTTCACGCTCGGCCGGGGTGCCGATGCCGTGGGTCAGCAGCCCTTCGGCGATGATCTGCTGCACCGTCATGCGCGGGCTCAAACTGCCGAACGGGTCCTGAAACACCACCTGAAGGCGCTTGCGCAGCGGCCGCATCAGTTGCTGGCTGCGCAGGCTCAGCTCCTTGTTGGCGAAGCGGATGCTGCCTTCGGAATCGATCAGTCGCAGGATCGCCTGACCCAGGGTCGATTTGCCCGAGCCGGATTCGCCGACGATGCCGAGGGTCTGGCCTTTCAACAGCTCGAAACTCACCCCGTCCACCGCCTTGATGTACTGCCGCTCGCGTCGCAACAACGGCTTGGCCAGAGGAAACCAGACCTTCAGAGCGTCCACCGACAGCAGCGTTTGAGTGTGCTCGCCGGGCACCGGTTCGCCGTCGGGTTCGGCGTTGATCAGCAGGCGGCTGTAGGGGTGTTGCGGAGTGGCGAACAGCGTCTGGCAGTCGGCCTGCTCGACGATCTCGCCGGCGCGCATCACACAGACCCGCTGGGCGACGCGCCGCACCAGATTGAGGTCGTGGCTGATCAACAGCAGCGACATGCCCAGCCGCTGTTGCAGGGATTTAAGCAGTTCGAGAATTTTCAGCTGCACCGTGACGTCCAGCGCGGTGGTCGGCTCGTCGGCGATCAGCAGCTCGGGCTCGTTGGCCAGGGCCATGGCGATCATCACCCGCTGGCGCTGCCCGCCGGACAGTTGATGGGGCAGGGCCTTGAGCCGCTGCGGCGGGTTCTGAATCCCTACCAGCCCGAGCAGCTCCAGGGTGCGCTCGCGGGCGGCCTTGCCCTTGAGGCCCTTGTGCATGGCGAGGATTTCGCCGATCTGTTTCTCCACGGTGTGCAACGGATTCAGCGAGGTCATCGGCTCCTGAAAGATCATGGCGATGCGGTTGCCGCGCAGGCCCCGAAGTTCTTTGTCGCTCGCGTGCAACAGATCGACGCCCCTGTAGCGAATGCTGCCCTGGGTGCTGACGGACTTTGCCGGCAGCAGGCGCAGGATCGAGTGCGCGGTCACCGACTTGCCCGAGCCGGACTCGCCGACCAGCGCCAGACACTCGCCGGGCTGGATGTCGAGGTCGATGCCGTGCACCACTTCGGCACCGTTGAAGGCCACGCGCAGGTTGCGGATCTGGATCAGAGGGTCATTCATGGCAGCGCTCATGTGCGGGGGTCGAAAGCGTCACGGCAGGCTTCGCCGATAAACACCAGTAGCGTGAGGATCAACGCGAGGGCGCAGAACGCTGTGACGCCGAGCCATGGCGCCTGCAGGTTGCGTTTGGCCTGGCCGATGAGTTCGCCGAGGGACGCGCTTTCGGCGGGCATGCCGAAGCCGAGGAAATCCAGCGCGGTCAGTGTGGCGATGGCGCCGGTGACGATGAATGGCAGGTAGGTGAGGGTGCTGGTCATGGCGTTGGGCAGAATGTGCCGCCACATCAAGGCGCCGTCGCTGAGGCCCAAGGCGCGGGCGGCTTTGACGTATTCCAGATTGCGCCCACGGAGGAACTCGGCGCGGACCACGTCGACCAGCGCCAGCCAGGAAAACAGCGACATGATCCCCAGCAGCCACCAGAAATCCGGCTCGACGAAGCCCGACAGAATGATCAACAGGTACAGCACCGGCAGCCCCGACCAGACTTCCTGCAAGCGCTGGCCGATCAAATCCGCCAATCCGCCGTAGTAGCCCTGAATCGCCCCGGCGAACACGCCGATCACCGTGCTGATGGCGGTCAGCGCCAACGCAAAGAGGATCGACACGCGAGTGCCGAACAGCACCCGCGCCATGACGTCCCGGGCCTGGTCGTCGGTGCCCAGCCAGTTGCGCGCGCTGGGCGGGCTGGGGGAGGGCTCGCGGAGTTCGTAATTGACCGTGTCGTAGCTGAACGGGATCGGCGCGAAGAGCATCCAGCCCCCCTTGTCGGCGATCAGTTTGCGCACGTAATCGCTGGAATAGTCCGGCTCGAAAGGCAGCTCGCCGCCGAAGTCGGTTTCGAGGTATTGATGCACGGCCGGGAAGTACAGGTCGCCCTGATAGCGGACGATCAGCGGCTTGTCGTTGGCGATCAGTTCGCCGCACAGGCAGATGATCAACAGCGCCACGAACAGCCACAGCGACCACCAGCCACGCCGGTTGGCCTTGAAGTTGGCGATGCGGCGCCGGTTTTGCGGGGAAAACTCGAACATCAGGCGCTCCTCGCGGAAAAGTCGATGCGCGGGTCGACCAGGGTGTAGCACAGGTCGCCCACCAGCTTGATCAACAGGCCGAACAGGGTGAACAAAAACAGCGTACCGAACACCACCGGGTAATCCCGGGACACCGCTGCTTCGTAGCTCATGCGGCCGATGCCATCGAGGCCGAAGATGGTTTCGATCAGCAGTGAGCCGGCGAAGAACACCTCGATCAGCGCCTGGGGAATGCCCGCCACCACCAGCAACATGGCGTTGCGGAACACGTGTCCGTAGAGCACGCGCTGCTCGCTGAGGCCCTTGGCCCGGGCGGTGACCACGTACTGGCGGCCGATCTCGTTGAGGAAGCTGTTTTTGGTGAGGATGGTCAGGGTCGCGAAGCCGCCGATGACCAGCGCGCTGACCGGCAGTACCAGATGCCACAGGTAGTCGCGCAGCTTGCCCAGTGGCGAGAGGCTGTCGAAGTCGTCCGAGAACAGACCCTGGGCCGGAAACCAGCTCCAGTAGCTGCCGCCGGCGAATACCACGATCAGCAGAATGGCGAACAGAAACGCCGGGATGGCGTAGCCGATGATGATCACCGTGCTGCTCCAGACATCAAAGCGGCTGCCATGCAGCACGGCCTTTCGGATGCCCAGCGGGATCGAAATCAGGTAGGTGATCAGCGTCGCCCAGAGCCCGAGGGACAGGGTCACCGGCAGCTTTTGCAGAATCAGCCCGGTCACCGTGGCACCGCGAAAAAAGCTGCTGCCGAAGTCCAGCTGCGCGTAATGGGTGAGCATCAGCCACAGGCGCTCGTGCAGCGGCTTGTCGAACCCGTATTGGTGCTTGATCGCTTCGACCAGCTCCGGGTCCAGCCCTTGAGCGCCTCGGCTGATCCCGCCGGTCGCCGCGACTTCGCCACCGCCGCCACCAATGCCGCCCGTTGGGCCCATGCCCTGAACCCGGGCGATGGCTTGCTCGACGGGACCGCCCGGCGCGGCCTGCACGATGAGGAAATTTACCACCAGAATGCACAGCAGCGTGGGAATGATCAGCGCCAACCGGCGCAGGGTGTAGGCGAACATGTCACTGACCCTCCGTTGTCAGTGCGGCACGGGTATTCGCGATGCTGCTTTGGGGTGCCAGACGCGCAGCCATCTGTGCATCGGTTAGCGGCACGCGGCTGACTTCCCACCAGCTTTCCAGCCCGACGTCGTAGGTTGGCTCGATCGCCGGCCGGCCAAACCGGTTGGCAAACACCACCGGTGTGCCTTGGGAGTAGTAGTTCGGAATCATGTAGAAACCCCAGAGCAGGACCCGATCCAGCGCCCGCGCGTAATGCAGCATGTCGTTGCGGTTGTTGGCCGCGACCAGACCGTCGATAAGGCGATCGACCGCCGGATTGCGCAGCACCATGGCGTTGGAACTGCCAACCTGGCGGGCGCTTTGCGAGCCGAACAGGTTGTACAGCTCACGGCCGGGGGAGAGGATCGGATTGCCGTTGGCGGGCAGCGTGACCACGATCATGTCGTAGTCCCGGGCGTTCAATCGGTTCATGTACTGGGCCGAGTCCACGCGACGAAAATTCAGGGTGATACCGATCTGCGCCAGCACGCGCTTGTAGGGCAGCACCAGCCGCTCGAAACCGCCCTGGCCGTCGAGGAAGGAAAACTCCAGCGGCTGACCGGCAGCGTTCACCAGTCGGTTGTTCTTCGCGTGCCAGCCGGCGTCGGCCAGCAGCTTGAGGGCCTTGAGCTGTTTGTCGCGGATGTAGCCGCTGCCGTCGGTCTTCGGTGCGCGCCAGACCTGATCGAAGACTTCGTCCGGGATCTGCCCGCGCAGGGGCTCGAGAAGGCTCAGCTCTTGCGCGTCGGGCAGCTCGGTCGCGGCCATTTCGCTCTTCGGGAAGTAGGTTTGTTCGCGCACATAGAAGTTGCGCATGATCTGGCCGTTGACCCACTCGAAATCCCAGAGCATGGCCAGGGCTTCGCGCACCCGGCGGTCCTGGAACATCGGTTTGTCGAGATTGAACACGAAGCCCTGACCGGCCACCGGGCGGCGCCTGGCCAGAATGGTTTTCTGCAGACGGCCGTCCTGCAGGCTCGGCGCGGTGTAGCCAACGACGTAGCCGGCCGAGGAGAACTCGCGGTTGTAATCGAAGTTGCCGGCCTGGACCAACTGACGGGCCACGTCGACATCGCCATAGAAATTCACCGTCAGCGCGTCGAAGTTGTACAGCCCACGGCTGACCGGCAGGTCTTTGCCCCACCAGTCCTTGACCCGCTCAAAGCTGACACTGCGCCCGGCGTCGACCCGCGAGACCCGATACGGCCCGCTGCCCAGCGGCGGTTCGAAGCCGCCGCCCTTGGTGAAGTCGCGGGTCTTCCACCAGTGCTCGGGCAGGATGCGCAGGCTGGCGAGGTCCAGGGCGAGGGTGCGATTGGTGCCGGTCTTGAAATCGAAACGGATCTGCCCCGGCGCTTCGATGACCGCGTCCTTGACGTCGGCGTACAGCGGGCGATAGCTGAAGCTGCCCTGGGTGATCAGCGTCTGCCAGGTGTAGCGCACGTCTTCGGCGGTGATCGGCGTGCCGTCATCGAAGCGTGCCTTGGGGTTGAGGTAGAAGCGCACCCAGAGATTGTCGGGGTCGCGTTCCATTTTCTCGGCGACCAGCCCGTACACCGTGTAGGGCTCGTCCAGTGAGCGATAGGCCAGTGGCGCATACACCCACGTGTCGATCTGGCTCACGGAAATGCCTTGATCGACGTATGGCGTGAGGTAGTTGAACTGGCCGATCTCCTCGGACGCGCGGCTCATGGAACCGCCTTTGGGCGCGTCAGGGTCGACGTAATCGAAGTGCTGGAAATCAGCGGGGTATTTCGGCGCTTCGCCATAGACGGTCAGCGCGTGCACCGGCGCGGCAAAGGCCTGGGGAATGCCCAGCATCAGCGAGCTACAGAACAGCACCGAGTACAGCAATGCCACGCCCGGTAAACGGCGCGGCAATGAAAAGGGGGTGGCAGACATGCGGACAATCCTTGTGAGCAGCCCGACGCGCCGCAGGAATGGCGCGTCGGGGACTAGCGCTTAGAAGTGATACGTCGCCCGCGCAAACAGCGTGCGGCCCAGTGGGTCGGCGTAACGAGGGTCATAGCCGGACTGGAAGTTGTAGGCCTGGTTGGTGAACGGCGGGTCGCGGTCGAACAGGTTGCGCACGCCGGCATCGACGTCCAGCACCTTCTCGAAGGTGTGGCCCACCGACAGGTCCCACAGCGAGTACGACGGCACGGTGCCGTTGGTGGTGCGGTCGTAGTCGTTGTAGCCGCTGGTGAAGCGGTTGGTCAGGGAGGCACGGCTGTCGCCGAGGGTCCAGCTGCCGATCAGCACGTGTTTCCAGCGCGCGATCACGCCATCACCCTGGAAGTCGCCGACCTTGTCGGTGTACGGACCGTCGATGATGTTCTGGAAGTCGTAGCGATTGACGTACGTCCCGGTCAGCCCCAGACCGAACTGGCCATACGGCGTGTTCGGGAAGCGGTAGTCCAGGGTCACGTCGACACCGTTGGTCTTGACGATGCCCAGGTTGGAGTTGCCGGTGACGATGTTGGCGATGGAGCCATCGGCGTTGCGGATGATGCGGTCGCCATACAGATCCGACTGGTCGAACACGGTGGATTCAGGAAACGACTGGATCTGATTGGAGATGTGAATCCACCAGAAATCCAGGCCCATGGAGAGGTTGTTCATCGGTTGATAAACGAAGCCCAGGGTCACGTTGCGGGCTTTCTCCGGGGACAGGCTCGCGTTGCCGCCGCTGCGGTTGAGGAACTGCTGATTACAGTCACGACCGGCCTGGCCGCCCGGCTGCACGGTCCCGCCGGCGCACAGCGTCGGGTCATCGTAGTAACCCTGGCTGTAGGCCAGACTTTGCGGGGCATACAGCTCGTACAGCGACGGCGCACGGAAGCCCTCGCTGTACGCGCCGCGCATCACCAGCTCTTTGAACGGCTGGAAGCGGAACGAGTATTTCGGGTTGGTGGTGCTGCCGAAGTCGCTGTATTTGTCGTGGCGCACGGCGGCGGTCAGTTCCAGGCTGTCGATGACGGGGACGTTCAGCTCGGCGTACTCGGCCTTGACGGTACGATCGCCGGATACGGAACCGGCCGAGTCAAGACCCAGGCTGCTGATGTCGTCAACGAAGTCCTCGTAATCCTGGTGGAGTTTTTCCTTGCGGTATTCGCCGCCCAGGGCCAGGCCGGATTCGCCGGCACCGAACCAGTTGCCGATCTCGCGGCTGATACGTCCATCCACCCCGTAGACACGGCCAACGGCGGTGGAGTATTCGCCGTGATACGCGGCGTCGTCGATGAACTGCTGACCCGCCGCCGATTGCGGGCCGAACGGGTTGAGCAGACCGCTGGCCAGGCCGGCCTTGAGGGCGGAGTCACTGACGTAACCCGAGGTCACGCTGGACACGACCTTGCTCTGGTTGTAGTTGGCGCCGAGGTTGTAATCCCAGCCGCCGACGGTGCCGTCGAAGGTCAGCAGCAAACGCTGGTTGGTGTTCTGGTCCTTGCTGCCACGGGGGCCGGCGGCCGTCTCACGCCAGGCGGTGTCCACCGGCTGGGTAGGGTCGAGAGCGAAGTTGTTCGGGCCGGGCGTAATGCCGTTGCCCGGGTAGTAGGGCGAAGACGGGTCGATGCTCAGGCCGGTCAGTGGCGCGGGGCCGATGCTGGTGGCGTTGTTGTTGCGGGCAAAGAAGTATTCGAGGCTGACGTTGTGGTCCTCGGCCAGCTTGCCGGTGGCGCGGCCGAAGAACGAGGTCTTCTCGGTCTGCGGCACCAGGTCGATGTAATCGCGGGTGCTGAACCGGCACAGCCCGTTCACGCTCACCAAGCCCGGTCCGGCGCAGTTCGGTGCGAGGGGGTTGCTGCTGTTGTTGCCCTGATAGTAGTTGCCGGGATAAGCGGTGCCGGAAGTCTGGTTGAGGCCACGGCCCGGGACGTAATCCTTGTCGAAAGAGCGGTCGTTGGCGTCGAGGTTCTGCTGCTTGTTGTAGTTGAACACGCCCATGACGTTGAAGCGGTCTTCGTCCAGATCGCCGAAACCCCAGCTGGCGCTGACGTCCTTGCTGGCGCCGCCACCGCTGGCGGTCGGGGTGTCGCCGCCGAGGCTCAGGGTGCCGTCGGTCAGGGATTTTTTGGTGATGAAGTTGATCACGCCGCCGATGGCGTCGGTGCCGTACAGCGCCGAGGCACCGTCGCGCAGCACTTCGATGCGGTCGATGGCGGCGAACGGAATCATGTTCAGGTCGATGGCGCTGCCGTTGGGCGTGCCGACGCCGGACAAGGCGTTGTTGGCCAGACGGCGGCCGTTGAGCAGGATCAGGGTTTTGTTGGCGCCGATGCCGCGCATGTCGGCATAGGACGCGCCACCGGTGGAGGCGCCGACCGAGCCGGCGCTGTTCATCATCGACTGACTGCCGGTGATGCGCTGGACCATCTGTTCGGTGGTGGTCACGCCCTGTTTCTTCAGCTCGTCGGCGCGCAGGATGGTCACCGGCACGGCAGTTTCCGCATCGGCCCGGCGCACGGCCGAACCGGTCACCTCCACCCGTTTGAGCTGGGTGGTCGCCGGCGCAGCAGCCACCGCCGCCGCGGGGACAGCGGCTTCACTGCCAGGTGCGGCATCGGCGGCGCTGTCCGTGCTGTCGGCGCCATAGGCCGGGCTCATGCCGACCGCCAGTGCGCAAATCAGCGCACGGGGGTGGCGTTGTACGGCAACAACAAGGGGCTTGAGGGTAAAACCGGGAAAGCTCATCAGCATGGTAGTTTCCGACTTATTCCAGATGTTATTGAAATGGCCTTGTGAGCCCTCGTTGCTCCGAGGCGGTTGTAGCGCTCGGGAATTTCCTTATTTCAAGCAAGCCGCTCCCCTCCGGGGCAAAAACCCGGACGGCGGTGAATCGGGAGTAGGGTGCGCAGGGCCGCAGCGGGGTGCGGCGCCTGCTTCAGGTGCAGATCAGGTGCGGGTCATGTGTCGATCATTTGGACGTCATCACTGAAATCTTGGTGATGCCCGAGCGCTCGATCGACGCCATCGCCTTGGCCACCTGGCCATAGTTGACGTTGGTGTCGGCCTGCAATTGCACGCGCACCTCCGGGTCCTTGGCCTTGACGTCCTTGAGGCTGAGCTCCAGGGATTCCGGCGCGACTTCGGATTTGGCCAGGTAGAACTTGCCGTCCTGATCGACGCTGACCACCACCGGGTCTTTCTTGTCGGCGGGGGCGACGGCGTCGGTTTTCGGCAGGTTGACCTTGATGGCGTTGGTCATCAGCGGCGCGGTGACGATGAACACCACCAGCAACACCAGCATCACGTCCACCAGCGGCGTGACGTTCATTTCGCTGAGTACCTCATCGCTGTCTTGGGTGGAGAACGACATCAGCTCGCCTCCCGCACAGCCTGGCTGTGCTTGCTGGCAATGGCCTGACGGTTGATGCTAAAGGCGCTGCGTTGGGCGAGGGCGTCGAAGTCATGGGCGAAATCATCCATGTCGGCGACGGCGAGCTTGAGACGCCGCAGGAAGAAGTTGTAGATCAGCACCGCAGGGACCGCGACGGCAATGCCGACCCCGGTGGCAATCAGCGCGTGACCGATGGGGCCGGCCACGGTTTCCAGGCTCGCCGAACCGCTGGCGCCGATGCTTTGCAGCGCTTCCATGATCCCCCAGACGGTACCGAACAGGCCGATGAACGGCGCCGTGCTGCCGATACTGGCGAGGATGGCCTGACCGGCTTCAAGTGCGCGGCGTTCTTTCTGGATCTGCTGGCGCAGGTTGCGCTCCAGGCGGTCGGAGCGGTTGATGGTGTGGGCGAGCTGCTGGGTGTTGCGCGGTGTTTCGTCGACCGCCATGGCTTCGAAACCGCTGTTGGCGATCCGCGCCAGTGAGCCCGGGTACTGGCTGGAATGCTCGGCGGCGGTGAGCAGATCCGGCGCTGCCCAGAACGCTTTGGCGAACTGTTTGTTTTGGGTCTTTAAGCGCAAGTACTGTGCGGATTTGATCAGCAACAGTCCCCAGCTCAGCACTGAAAACACCACCAGCGCCCAGAGTACGCCGGGGACAATCATCGAAGAGATCGATTCGTTCATGGTTACACCTCACCCGCTATATAAAGAGTTGTTGTTGATCGGCTGACCGGGTTCATTCGGGCAGCTTGAAGTCGATGGTTTGCGTCGCGAAGCCTTCGATCGGGGTGTCACCGCGCTTGGCCGGAATAAACTTCCAGTTGCGCACCGTCTCTACCGCCGCATCGTCCAGCACCTGTTTGCCGCTGGATTTGGTCACCTCGACCGTGCCGGCGCGGCCGTTGGGCAGCACCTTGATGCGCAGGATCACGCGGCCTTCCATGCCTTTGCGCAGCGCCGCGCCGGGGTATTCCGGTGGCGGGTTGCCCAGGCTGGCGAGCCCGGAAATCGCCGCCGATTCCTTGACCGGTGCCGCCGGGGCCGCGGCAGGCGCTGGCGGCGCGGGGGATGGCGACGGTGTGGCGGGCGCAGGCGGGCTCGGCGTAGCCGGTGCAGCAGGCGCAGGCGGTGTCGGCTTTTTCACCGGTTCGGGTTTCTTCACCGGCTTGGGCTTCTCGACCTTGGGTTTTTCCACCGGCTTCTCGACAGGCTTCTCCACCGGTTTCGGCGGCGGCTTGACCGCGTCGGGGTCCTCGACCGGTTGCTCCGGTTCAGGGGGCGGCGGGGGCGGTGGCGGCGGTTCAGGTGGAGGCGGCGGTGGCGGCGGCTCCGGGGTCGGCGGTGTCGGGCTGGTCAATTCCACGGTCATCTCGGGCACTTGCGGCGCAACTTCCGGGACGTCGGCTTTTGCAGTCTGCATATACCACCAGATAGCGCCGTGAATAAGGACCGAGGCGGCAATCAATATCAACACGTGCGTCCGGCTTAGTTCACCCGGACGCGATGTGTTTTCCTTGAAAGGAATACGCGGCCAGGCCATGGACAGTGCGTCCGGCGCCGGGTCAGGTATGGCTTTCGTTTTTACCGCGTCATTCATTAAAGCTCCCTCGGGTGGTTGAAGGGCAATAAGGGTCCGTTCAAACAAGTCACCCTGTTTGAAGTTGACGTCCGTGCTTTCGCAAAGCACGAGGTTTGGGGAGCAGGTCGTTGAAGAACCACTCTTATAACTGCCGTTGCAGCGTGGGCTATGGAGACGACATTGCAGTTCCCTGATTTCTTGTTGAGTACGAAGAAGTACGTCTTTATTTCAGAATGACTATGTAACGATCATCGCTATTGCAACCGCTATGCCAGTGCAGGGCTCTAGCCTGCTGTTTCCGGGCTGGGGCGGGGCGATGTCGCATTCCTGTAACTTTTTAGCGAATTTCGTCGAGTCTGGGTCAGTTCGCTCTATAGAGGCAGGGTAAGTTGCCGAACCAAAGGGCGAACCTATCCACTCAGGTTCACCGCGTGTTTGCACGGTGACCTGTTCCGATTCAATCAGAAGTGCGCTGCACCAAACGTGATTAAGTGGGTGCAAGTTGGTGCGTGAGTGCTTACGTGATCATTGCGATAAGTCCTTAAAGTGTGACTTGTCAGTCATGGCGTGAATGGTGTTTAACAGTGGCGCACACTTCCTGAAAATGATCAGTGATCGTTTTTAGTGTGTGTGGATCAACAGCGATGCCTGTTGCGCGTTATTCAAACCGTTATGTGAGCAGGCGCATCTGTCCCGAAAAAAAACAATAAAAAGTGGCCGCCGGATCGCTATAACAGCGACAGCCATTGACGCAAAACAAATGTGGGGCACCGCAGCGAATTGACGCTGGGTTTCAGCCGGAGCGCTGAAGGGTGATGGGGCGGGTGGCTGGCTCGCTGACGGAGGCGTGCAGCGGAAAAGGCAAGGCGCGGCGTGGGCGGATCGGGTGTGAAATGCGCATGTCTGGCACGAATCGAATTCCTTATCGACGGACGCCAGACTTCTGGTCGGCGTCCTGCACTGTTTCGGACGGGGTAATGTCCGGTTCCTGCACACGGGTGCGTGGTGCGCACCGTTTGGCAGCGTAGACTCGCGGCAGCCGGGGCTGGACGCGAAGCGTTTCGTGGTACTGACGTTCCACAAGAGAAACACTAGAAAGAAGTGTGCCAAAACGTGTCCGGTTGTAACATTTCTGACGCAGTGTCCTTTCTGCGCGGCGTTCCGGCTGTCTATTCCGGGCCCATACGCGCGGTGTCATCGATTCTGGAGCGCATCAATGAGCCACTTTTTCCCAGTTCGTCCGGGTTATCGCCAGCTTCGCGAGCGCTTCATTGCCGCAGCCACGGCGGCTGGCGCGCGGTTGAGTGAATACGTTCACCCGTTGTCGGGTCCTTTTGGCGAGCCGCTGGCCACGGACGTCGCCTGGCTGGGCGACCCGGATGCGCGGCGGGTGTTGGTGGCGCTGAGTGGCACCCATGGCGTCGAGGGTTATTACGGCTCCGATTGCCAGAGCCGCTGGCTCGAGGGTTTTGATCCATGCGCGCTGCCCGAGGGCGTTGCGGTCCTGATGATTCACCTGATCAACCCCTGGGGCACGGCGTGGATGCGCCGGGTCAACGAGGACAACCTTGATCAGAACCGCAACTACCTGGACTTTAATCGGCCGCTACCGGACAACCGCGCCTACGCCGACGTCCACGGGATTTACGCCTGCGAGCAGCTGCGCGGGCCAAAGCGCGATCAGGCGGATGCGTTGTTTCAGGCAGCGATCGACGCGCGGGGTTGGGCAGGGTTGATGTCGGTGGTGGAGGCGGGGCAGTACGCATTCCCCGATGGGTTGTTTTTCGGCGGCAGCGGGCCGAGCTGGTCCAATCGCACCCTGCGCAGCATCGTCGGGCGATACCTGCAGGACGCCGAGGTGGTGACCTGTTTCGACCTGCACACCGGCGCGGGGGATTACGGTCATCCGATGCTGATGAGCATTGTCGAGTCGGCTTACCCCGCGCTCGATGACGCCAAAGCGTTATTCGGGCCGTGGCTGTTCACGCTGATCACCGGCGCCAATCGGGTCAGCGAAACCGGTGTCGCGGCGACCTCCACCGGCTACACCTCGCAGATGCTCCTCGACGCCTTGCCGGGCGTGCACCTGATGCCGTTTGTCATCGAGTGCGGCACGTACCCGGGCGCAGAGGTGCATGGGCATTTGCGGGATGATCACTGGCTGCACCTGCACGGCGATCCCCTGGACGAGACCGGTCGACGGATCAAGGAAGGGCTGCTGGAGCAGTTTTACCCGGCGGACCCGGACTGGCAGGAAGTGGCGTGGGTGAGGACGCGGCAGGTGTGGGACAGGGCGCTGGCGGCGTTGCCGGGGATTCGCGCAATCAGATGAAGGATCGGGCAAGGTGGGAGCGGACTTGCTCACGATATAGGGTGGGCCATCCGCTAAATCTTCAGCGACTGAAATGCCGTCTTCGTGAGCAAGCTCACTCCCACATGTCGTGCTGCCCGTTAACCCTGTAACAGCCGCTGGGCCAACGCTGGCAACAGCACCTCGCATGACGCTTCGATCTTGAGATCCAGCAGATCATCCGCCCGGGTTTTGCCCAGGTTGATGGCGATCAGCGGTTTGCCCTGATCCTTGATCGCGCGGCACAGGCGGAAGGCGGAGAACGCCATCAGCGACGACCCCACCACCAGCAGTCCCTGGGCTTCTTCCACCCGATGCATGGCCTTGGCCGCCGTGGGTGGCGCCACGTTTTCGCCGAAAAACACCACGTCCGGCTTCATTCGCTCGCCGCCGCAGTGGGGGCAGTGCGGCACCTGGAAGCGTTCTTCGAAGGCGGGGTCCAGCAAAGTGTCGCCATCCGGCGCCTGCACCGCATCGACGCCCGCCAGGTACGGGTTTTGCTCGATCAGGGTCAACTGAATGATGTCGCGTTCGGTGCGGTGGTGGCAGTCCAGGCACAGCACCCAGTGCAGACTGCCGTGCAATTCCACGACGTCATGACTGCCGGCCTGATCGTGCAAGGTATCGACGTTCTGAGTGATCACCCCGCTGATGAGATCGTGTTGCTGCAAGCGGGCAATCGCTTCGTGGGCCGGAGTGGGTAGCGCGGCGCGAACCCGGGGCCAGCCGAGCATTGCCCGGGCCCAGTAACGGCGCCGGGCTTCAGGGGCATTGAGGAATTCCTGAAACATCATCGGCTGCCGACCCCGCCGCACGCCCTCGCTGTCGCGGTAATCCGGAATACCGGACGACGTACTGATCCCGGCGCCGGTCAGCACGAGGAACGAGCGGTCGTGCATCCAGTGCAGCAGGGTGTCGACGTAGGTGTCAGGAACATCAGGCATGCACAGGTTCTCAAGAGCGGCTGTGCGCTGATACTAGTGGGACAGGCTTCAGCCGGGAAGAGGCCTCGGTCAGCACCCTCAATTTTGCAGAGTGACGCCTAACGTTTTCCCGGCTGAAGCCAGTCCTACGAGTGACCGTGTTGTGTCAGTGGGACCGAGATCAATTTGTAGGACCGGCTTCAGCCGGGAAGGGGTCGGTTCAGGCGCCATCCATTTCAGACCATAACCGCTTTCCCTAACTCAACAACTCCGCAAACGCTTTGTCGTCCTCCAACACCTTCGGCAGCGCCGCGAACACTGCTTCCAGATCAACCCCCTCCAGCAATGGCCCATCCACTTCCTGCTTCGCCTGCGCCGTGGCGCCGCCGTGATTTTCCAGCGCAGCGGAAATGGTCAATGCCTGGGCAACAATCCGTGGCTGGGTCGCGTCTCCCGGCGCCTGCATGGGCCGCGCCTGATAGGCGATGGCGTTCTGGATGACCTCCGGCAATCCCCAGCGTCGGGCCAGTTCCGCGCCGACTTCCGGGTAACCAAAGCCCAATTGCAAGGTTTCAATCGCCGCACGCCCGGTTGTCCCGGTCTTGGTCACGCTGTTTATGCGCTCGGCAACGGCTGGTGCGCCGGTCTGGATCAGCAGCTCGCCGATGTCGTGCATGACCCCACAGGTGAAGGCGATTTCGGCATCGGCGCCGGACTGTTTCGCCAGCAAGCGGCAGATCCCGGCCACTTGAAAGCTCTTCAGCCAGAAGCCCTTCAGGTCAAAACTCGGCCCTGCCTTGAACGCGCCGGTGACTGCGGAGGCCAGCACCAATGTGCGCAGGGTGTTGAACCCCAGGCGCATGGCAGCGTCCTCGATGCTCGACGACTCTCGCGCACCGCGAAAGCGCGCGGAGTTGGCCAGCCGCAGAATTTTCGCCGCGATCACCGGGTCTTTTTCGATGTTGCCGGCAATGCTGCCCAGGTCCGACGACGGGCTGTCGAATTGCTTGATCAGGTCCTGCGCCACCTTGGGAATGCTGGGAAGACTGCTCAAATCGGCGAACAACTGATCGATACCCATGGGTGCTGCTCCTGTCTCAGACGATTTACACACCTTAGGCAACATTGGCGAAACTGCACGCGTCTCTGGGCGGTTTTGCTACAGACGGCACAAACCGGCGCGCACAGGCACGCTAGCGGCGGATCTTTTTCAGCTCATCGGCCGCCGAGGCGGTTTGCAGGGAGAAAAATCAGTAATATGGCGACACACCGGAACGGGTTGCGTCCTGCTCCGGGCCTTATCGATGAAACGCCAGACGCCGGACACTCCCGGCCGAGCTGGCCTGGACATAGAGGGTGTCATGGGTAACGAAAGCATTAACTGGGACAAGCTCGGCTTCGACTACATCAAGACCGACAAACGCTACCTGGCACACTGGCGCGATGGCGAGTGGGACCAAGGCACCCTGACCGAAGACAACGTGCTGCACATCAGCGAAGGCTCGACCGCGCTGCATTACGGCCAGCAATGCTTCGAAGGCCTCAAGGCCTATCGCGCCAAAGACGGCTCGATCAACCTGTTCCGACCCGACCAGAATGCCGCGCGCATGCAGCGCAGCTGCAGCCGCCTGCTGATGCCCCACGTGCCGACCGAGCAGTTCATCGAAGCGTGCAAGCAAGTGGTCCGCGCCAACGAGCGCTTCATCCCGCCGTATGGCACTGGCGGCGCGCTCTACCTGCGTCCGTTCGTGATCGGCGTCGGCGACAACATCGGCGTGCGCGCTGCGCCCGAGTTCATCTTCTCGGTGTTCTGCATCCCGGTGGGCCCGTACTTCAAGGGCGGCATGAAACCCCACAACTTCGTGATCTCCAGCTACGACCGCGCCGCGCCACAAGGCACCGGCGCTGCGAAAGTCGGCGGTAACTATGCCGCGAGCATGATGCCAGGCAGTGAGGCCAAGAAAGCCAACTTCGCCGACGCCATCTACCTCGATCCGCTGACCCACAGCAAGATCGAAGAGGTCGGCTCGGCCAACTTCTTCGGGATTACCCACGACGACGAGTTCATCACGCCGAAATCGCCGTCGGTGCTGCCAGGCATTACTCGCCTGTCATTGCTCGAACTGGCGCAGAGCCGCCTGGGCCTGAAGGTCATCGAAGGCGAGGTGTTCATCGACAAGCTCGACCTGTTCAAGGAAGCCGGCGCGTGCGGCACTGCGGCGGTGATCACTCCGATCGGCGGCATCAGCTACAAAGACAAGCTGCACGTGTTCCACAGCGAAACCGACGTCGGTCCCGTGACCCAGCGCCTGTATAAAGAGCTGACCGGCATTCAGTACGGCGACATCGAGGGCCCGGCGGGCTGGATCGTCAAAGTCTGATTCGACGCGTCCTGCAAGCCTGAAAAACCACCGCCTTCGTGCGGTGGTTTTTTTTGCCTTCGATTCGGTCAGGTGCGCAATCGCAGACGTCAGGGTAGGAAACCACTGAACTGTTCACCCGGTGCAATACCGGTGAGTGGGCTATGGTTCAAACGCGCACGTTCTTTCAGTCGGACCGGTTTTAGTCGGAAATTCAGCGTCCATCGACGACAAAAAAAGGATACGTCATGCACTTACCCGTCTCCCGTCCCGCCGCTTTCAACCGGCCACTGACCCTGTCCTTCGGCCTGCTCGCCGCCGCGTTTGTTTCCACTGCCTGGGCAGACGACTACCCCCACGCCCAGGAACCCATCGGCACGGTCGAGCAGATCTACGACGGCGCCATGCTCCCGGACCTGGCGGTCAGCACCTATCGCAATATCGGCCGGCTGTTTCCCACCCACACCATCCAGGCGGGCTATCATCCCTATGCACTGCCGAAGTCGGAGCGACAACTGCCCAACGTGCGCTTCACCGTCGAGGGCAAAAAGTACGACCTGTACGACTTCGTGGCGCTGGACAGTATTACCGCGATGCTGGTGATCAAGGACGGCAAGATCGTCTTCGAGACCTATCAGCGCGGCAACACCGAGAAAACCCGCTGGATGTCGATGTCGATGGCCAAATCCATCACCTCGACCCTGACCGCGGCGGCAATCAAGGATGGCCTGATCAAGGGCCTTGACGCCCAGGTGGTCGATTACGTGCCGGCCCTCAAAGGCAGCGCCTACGACGGGGTGACCGTGCGCAACGTGCTGATGATGTCCTCGGGGGTGAAGTGGAACGAGACCTACACCGATCCGGCGTCGGATCGGCGGACGTTGCTCAAGGCGCAGATTTCCCAGCAGCCCCATTCGGCCATGGCGCTGATGGCGAGCCTGCCGCGCGCAGCGGAACCCGGCACGGTAAACAACTACAGTACGGGCGAAACTCAGGTCCTCGGCGAGATTGTGCGGGGCGCGGTGAAGATGCCGCTGGCCGAGTACCTGTCGAAGAAGATCTGGCAGCCGTTCGGCATGGAAAGCGACGCGACCTGGTGGCTGGACTCCCCTGACGGCGTGGAGATCGGCGGCAGCGGCATCAGCGCCACCCTGCGGGATTACGGGCGCTTCGGCCTGTTCTTCATGAACGATGGCAAGATCAACGGCACTTCGATCCTGCCCGACGGCTGGGTCAGGGAGGCGACGCTGCCAACCACCCTCAAAGGCGGCAAGAGCCTGGATTACGGCTACATGTGGTGGACCGCCTGGACTGCGCCCTCGGTCAAAGATGGCGCCTATTCGGCAGTCGGCATCCAGGGACAGAACATTTACGTTAACCCGGCCAACAACGTGGTGATCGTCACCTTCGGCGCGCAGCCCAAGCCGGTTGACAAAGAGCCCATCGACCCGATGGCCTTCTTCGATGCGGTGGTCGCGGCGTTGAAATGATGGCAGGTAGGAGAGACTCAACCGGTCCGCTGGATCAACGCGATCCCTGTGGGACCGGCTTTAGCCGGGAAGACGCCTGTGCAAACGACATCATTTTTGCGGAGTCTTCGCCGATGCGTTCCCGGCTAAAGCCGGTCCTACCAGCCTGCTAACGCCGCCCCTGCAAGCCCTTCGACATCACCCCATATTCCCCCAGCAATTGCTCCAGCCAATCCATGAACACCCGGCACCGCTGGGGCAGGTGCCTGCGATGGGCGTAGAGCAGTGACACCGGCATCGCCGTTGGCCGGTACTCGGGGAGGATTTCGATCAAGGCGCCGCGTTGCTGCTGGTAAGCGTCAGCCAGGCGCGGAATCTGGATGATCCCCAGCCCGCCGACACACGCCGCCTCGTAGGCTTCGATGTTGTTCACCGTCACACTGCAGGGCATCGACACATGGAAATCCTTGCCCTCGCGGCAATACTCGAATAACGATTCGGCAGCGCCGAAAGCCGGTGCGTAGTTAATGAGCCGGTGCTGCTGCAGGTCTTCCAGATTCTGCGGAATCCCGAACCGCTCGGCATAGCTCTCGCTGACGCAGTTGATCATCCCGAACAGGCCGACGTTGCGTGCGATCAGCGGCGTGTCCGGCAGGGCGCCAATGCGCAGCACGCAATCAAAGCCCTCGCGGATCAGATCGACGCGCCGGTCGGTACTGCTGATCTCGAGCTCGATCAGCGGGTGCCGCTCAAGGAATTCACCTAGCCGTGGCATCACCAGGCGCCGGGCAATGGCGGTGGGCATGTCCACCCGCAGCCGTCCGCTGAGCGCCGAGTTGTCCTGGCGGAACAGGCCTTCCAGCTCGTCCATCTGACTGAGCACATCCTTGCTGCGCTCATACAGCGCCTGGCCATCGGGGGTCACTTGCACCTTGCGCGTGGTACGCAGGAGCAGTCGCGCGCCGAGCAGTTCTTCGAGGCTGCGCACATGCTCCGACACCGTCGAGCGCGGCAGGCCCAAGGCGTCGCCGGCGTGGGTGAAGCTCGACAGCTCGGCGACCCTGACGAAGGTTTTCAGCAAATCCAGCTTGTTCATTTTGACGCACCCATCTAGTGCCTGAATGTATGCCCGAGCTCATCCCCGACGTCAGCCCGTCAACCGTTGATGTAATAGATGCACAGCGACAGCGTCACCAGCGAGCCCAGCGTCGAGATCAGAATCGTGCTCGACACCACCGACGCCTCGCGCTTGTAGTACTCGGCCAGCATGAACGGGCCGGTGCCAGTGGGCAGGGCGCTCAACAACAAGGCAGAGTTCGCCCACAGCGGCGGCAGGTTGAACACCCGATACGCCAGAAACCAGGTCAGCAGCGGGTGGGCGATCAGTTTTATCAGCACCAGCAACGTCGTGCCCTCACGCGGCCCTTGCTGTTTTTGGGCGAGAAACAGGCCCAGGGAAATCAGCGCACAGGGCGTCGTCGCCGCACCCAGCAGGCTGAGAAATTTATCCACCGCGCCCGGCAATACCACGCCGGTGGACGCCCAGCAGGCGCCCAGTATCGGCGAGACCACCAGCGGGTTTTTCGCCAGTGCCAGCAGCACTTTGAGCACGATGCGGTGCACCCGGGCCTCGCTTTGCAACCCGATTTCGATGCACACCAGGGCGATGCCGAACACCACGCAGACCACCAGCAACGAGGCGATGAGCGCCGGTTCCAGGCCGTCCTGCCCCAGCACCATGACGCACAGCGGGATGCCGATGTAGCCGGTGTTGGCGTAGGAGGCGCTGAGGGCGTCGATGCTGGCATCGGCAAAATACCCGGCTTTCCGGCGCCGCAGCAGCAGGGTAATGACGAACATCGCCATAGTCGACAGGGTGAAGGTCAGCACGAAACCCGGGTGCCAGATCTGCGCCCAGGTGGCGTGGGCAGTGGCGGTGAACAGCAGTGCCGGCAAACACAGCCAGACCACCATTCGGTTGATTTCAGAGGCGGCGGTCGGTCCGAGGCGGTTGGTGCGGCGACAGAGGTAGCCCACCAGAATGAGGGCGAAGATGGGCAGCAAGACATTCAAGACGGAAGACATCGAACCCGGGCCTATGGCGCAACAGACAGGAGCCGCAGAGTAGAGGGCGCAATCGTTAGGGTGCAACCTTTCTTGTCAGCCGTTGCAAGGGGTGGCGAGCATTTGGATGAGGGGAAAAGGCAAAGCGGTGCCCGAGGGATGTCGGGCACGGTGGACGTTACGTCGGCAATTACTTTTTCAGCGGTTTGAGATTGCCCGGCGCGATGTCTAGGACTTTGCCGTCTTCCATGTTGATGAGCGCATATTTATCGCTGATCAGTACCCATTGCGTGCCTTCTTTGGGCGCGGTCAGGCCCTTGCCTTGCCAGTCCTTGACGCCGACGCGCTCGTCTTTGTAAAGGTCATGGGTGGTGTCGCCGACCTTGTACTGTTCATTGGTGTGTTCCGCCTGCACGCTTTTGGTCGCAGGGGTTTGCGCCATCGCCGTGAAGCTGGTGCCGCTCAGACAAGTGACCACTGCCGCGCAAGCCATCAGTTTTTTGATGTTCATGGGAATTCCTTTGGTCGTCCGTATAGGTTCTTTGACCTGGTGCGCGCCGCACGGACCCGACGCGCTGGGTCAGTGCCCCGGTTTATTTTTCGATCGGGACAATCTTGGTGATCTGGCCGTTGGTGGTTTGCACTTCGACGTATTTGTCGTGGATGCGCGTCCACTGGCTCATTTTGGCCGGTTCTTCCAGACCCTTGGCTTTCCAGTCCTTGATCGCGGCGTCCGGACGCTGGAATTCCTGCGGCGAACGGCTGCCGACTTCGAGCTCCCGCATATTGTCTCGGGAAGGTTGAATGGTCGGCTCCGTTGCGTTGGCGGCTTGGACCGTGAAACTTGCAACGGAAACGCTACCCAGAATCGCCAGACCGGCAATGAGCGATTTGCTGTTCATTCGAAACTCCTTGGCCAGCGCGTGGTGCGCTGTCATTGGTTTCGACCCTGAGGGGCGCAAATCATTCAGTGCCCGTGCTGGCGTGCCGCCCGCGTGCAGCTGCGAGGCGGCAGCGAAGGTTACCGGGGCAGCGCTTCGGCAATGCTCGCCGACAGCGGTGCGGTCGGCCGGCCAATCAGGCGGCTCAACTGGCGAGTGTCGTCGAACAGGGCACCCTTGGCCGCAGCGGCATCGGAGTTGGCGAGCAACTCGGCGACGAACTCCGGCAGCCCGGCGTGCAGCAACGCAGCCTTGTAATCGGCCTCGGGAAGATCGGTGTAGACGACAGGCTTGCCGGATTGCTGCGCGATTTGAGCGGCAAATTCCTTCAGCGTGTAGGACTCGTCGCCGGCCAGCTCGTAGACCTTGCCCGCCTGATCCTCAGTGGATGTCAGTACGACGGCCGCTGCCGCTGCGTAGTCTGCCCGGGCGGCAGAGCTGATCCGGCCATCACCCGCGCTGCCGTAATGGGCGCCGTTCTCTACCGCGTGGGCAACGCCGGCCGTGTAGTTTTCGTGGTACCAGCCATTGCGCAGCACCACCGCCGGAACGCCGGATTGCGCCAGGGCCGCCTCGGTCTGCTTGTGTTCTTCGGCCAGGCCCAGCGCCGAGGTGTCGGCGTGGAGCACGCTGGTGTAACCCAGCAGTTTCACGCCCGCGCGTTTGGCCGCGTCGATCACCGCCTGATGCTGAGCGACCCGCTGGCCCACTTCACTGGACGAGATCAGCAGGACTTTCTCGGCGCCTGCAAAGGCCTGGTCCAGAGTGGTCGGCTGCGCGTAATCGGCCTGGCGAACCTGCACGCCCCTGGCGGCGAGGTCAGCAACCTTTTCCGGATCACGGGCCGCCGCAACGATCTGCGAGGCAGGCACGGTTTCGAGCAGTTGAGCGATGACGAGGCGGCCCAGCTGGCCTGATGCACCGGTGATGACGATCATGATGATTCCCGAACGAAGTTGATTGAGCGATCAGCATAGTCACCGTGCTAACCTTTCGTAAGTACGTACGAAAAGGTAAGTGTCATGAACGATATTGCTTCGCCCTCGGTAGGCTCCGTCTCACTGCTCGAGCGTATTCGTACCGGTGAGGTGCTGGCCCGGGACTGCCCGTCGCGGGAAATCCTCAATCATGTGTGCAGCCGCTGGGGCGTGCTGGTGCTGGTGGCGTTGCTGGACGGCATGCACCGGTTCAGTGAACTGCGGCGCAAGATCGGCGGCGTCAGCGAAAAGATGCTGTCGCAGACGCTGCAGTGCCTGGAACAGGATGGGTTTGTCGACCGCACAGCGCTGCCGGTGGTGCCGCCCCACGTCGAATACCGTTTGACGGCGATGGGCGAGGAGGTCGCCCTGCAGATGGACGGGCTGACCACCTGGATCGAAGACAACCTGCCGCGGATTCTGGCGGCGCGGGAAGGGAAAGCGTCGTCACCTGAGTGACCGGTTCTTCTCATTGGCAGATTCGGGATGCCGCGCTCAAAAAGCGGCATCCCGATGCTGCGTGTTCTGCCTGGCAAGACAGCAACCCAACATCGCTTCACTGCCAGACCAAGTCCTTAACGCTTACGCATCATCAACAGCGCAACCACAATCGCCAGGGCGGCGATCCCGGTCGCGATCCAGCCCAGCGACCCCAGTCCGAAGTGGCCGATACCCAGCCCGCCAAAAATCGCACCCAAGCCAATGCCCGCGTTGGCCGCCGAAATGTTCATGGTCGCCGCCAGTGCCTGAGCCTTGGCACCGGCCTGCATCACGCGCACCTGGCACACCGGAAACAGCGCGGTGTACGCAACGCCCCATAAGACCAGCGCGGCGATCAGCCAGATATGGTCCGTGGCCAATGGAATGGCGGCGGCCATGCCGATACTCAGAATCACCAGGAACAGCACCATCGCGCCCAGCGGGCTGCGATCGACCAACTTTCCGCCCCATTGGTTGCCGATCATGCCGACCGCGCCGAAGCCCATCAGCCACCAGCCGACCTGATTGGTCGGAACGCCGGCCAGGGTCTGGAGGATATCGGCCAGATAGGTGTAAGCCGTGAACATCGCGGTGAACGCGAGCACCGACAGCAACACGTGGGCGAGGAAGCGTGGCTGTTTCAGGATGTCGGTCTGCTTCTCGCCGTGCTTGGCAGGGGAGGAAGGCAAGGTCGGCATGCACAGTTGCATCAGGATGGCGATCACCAGCGAGATGACGGCCAGGACCCAGAAGCTGCCGCGCCAGCCGAGGGTGTCGGCGGCGACGGTCCCCAACGGCACACCGAACACCAGGGCGGCGGAAATGCCCAGGTAGACCCGCGACACCGCCTGACCCGATTTGCCGGGTGCTGCCAGTTGCCCGGCAGTTTCGCTGGCGGTGCCCCAGAACACAGGCAGGCCCAGCGCCGGAATGAAGCGCGCGAGGGCCATGACCCAGATATTGGTGGACAGCGCCGCCAGCACGTTGGAAGCGGCGAACACCAGCAGGATGATGGTGAAGAGTTTCTTGCGCTCGACACTCGCCAGTTTTGCCGTGAGGAACGGCCCGCACAACATCACGGTAAAGGCGAACAGTGTCACCACCTGGCCAGCCACGGCGATCGATACGCCCAGGTCCTTGGCCATGGCCGGAAGCAGGCCGACGATGAGGAATTCAGTGGTGACGATGATGAATGCAGCGATCGCCATGATCAGGATTTGTATCCCTGATCGGGACGAGGCATCCGGCGCAGAGGCCGTTGCGGAATGTGAAGGTTGCATAGAAGAAGCTCCAATGGACGTTGCCATAGCCTATTGGAGATGTGAGTTCTCATCCGCGACATAAATGACTTACTATCGCGAACTCAGTTCAGCAATGGTAATCGCCGTGTTCTCATCCGAGCGTCTCAAGGGCATTGATGTATTTGTGGCCGTGGCCGATTTCGGCAGCTTCGCCAACGCCGCATTGAAGCTGAACCTGACGGCATCGGCGGTCAGCAAAAGCATCGCCCGCCTGGAGCAGCGATTGGGCCAGCGCTTGTTCAATCGCACCACGCGCCGCCTGGCCCTCACCGAAGCCGGCGTGAAGTTCTACGCCACCTGCAGCGGCGTGCTGGCTGATCTCGAAGAAGCCGAACTGGCCCTCGCATCGGAGCGGCATGAGCCCCATGGCCGGGTGCGGATCGATTTGCCGGCCTCCTACGGACGTCTCCATGTGTTGCCGCTGATCCTCAACTTCGTCAGGGAATACCCGCTGCTGCAGCCGCACATTTCGTTCTCTGACCGATTTATCGACCCGGTGCATGAAGGCATCGATATTGTGGTCAGAATCGGCGGGCGCGATGCATGGGCGGCGGGGTTGGGGCATCGTTTCATCGGCGCTCAGCGACTGGTGTTCTGCGCCGCGCCGAGTTACATCGCCGAGCACGGTCGGCCCGAGACGGACGCCGATCTTGAGCATCATCATTGCATCGCCTACGGCCAGTCCGACGGGCAGGTCGGGCCGTGGTATTTTCGCGGGCGCGTGCCGGGGGATCAGGAGCGGCGCGTCATTCATCCGCGGATCGCCGTCGGCGACGGGGAGGGCGAAGTATCGGCCACCCTGGCCGGGCATGGCGTCGCGCAATTGCCGACCTGGCTGGTGCAAACCCACCTCAACGAAGGTCGGCTGGTTGAAGTGCTGCCGGAGCTTGCCACCGATGGACTGCCGATGAATCTGGTCTGGCTGAAAACCCGAGAGGCGCTGCCGAAAGTGAGCATTCTGCTGAAATACCTGAGCGAACACCTGGCGCCCTACGGCAGCGTCGATTCTGCTACCGGGCCGGTCTGAACGGGGCACACATCGACGGGCTATAAATCTTTGCCCATGGTCATTTCACAGACAGCCATCCCCGACGTTTCGTACAGCCTCCGCGCCCCATGGTTGTCAGCAAATACGTTGAGCTCCAGACGCCGGATACCGCGCTCAATGGCCCACGCTTCGACGGCGCTCAGTGCCTGCCGGCTCAGGCCCTGACGTCGGAAGGCCTGATGAATCTCCAGGTCGTAGATGAACAGCCTGGCCGGCAACGGCGGGTCCTCGACGACGCCTACCCACAGGCTGCCCACCTCAACGCCTTCGTCGATGCATAGGCAGTAGAACCAATGCCCCTCGGTGTCCAGACCCTCCGCCAACAGGTCGTTGAAGTCAGCGCTGGCGCTTTCGAAGGCCAGCGCCTCAGACAATCCGTAGGTGCGCGCGATATCCCGGGCATACCCGGCGACCGAGCGGGCAGCAAATGCCTGAAAATCAGCGGCGGTCATCGGCATCAGCATCATGTCTGCGGCCCCGCCTGGGGCACGAGCGCTTTCCCGCGATAAGACACCAACGCCTGCTCCAGCGCGCCCATCGCCTCATAAAGGGCTGACTGCCGCTCGCCGATAGTGGCGGCCGGCGCTTCGGCCTCGCAGGCCGCTTCCAGCGCTTCGCAGCCCTCGATGACAGCCGTCGCGGAAATGATGTTCGCGGCGCCGCGCACCTTGTGGCCGATGTCTTTCAGCTGCTCCGGGTGCGTGGTCGCGTTCAGCTCGGCACGGTCCTGATGAATGCTGGCGATGAGTTGAGCGAGCAACCGCTCGTTCATGTCGGCCCTGCCGCCGGTCAGCGCTTCGATGGCGTGCGGGTCGAACACCGCCTGGGGCGGCTGAACGGGCACGGCGGGCAGCATGCCCGGCGCAGACGAGGCTCGCAGCGGCATGACCTTGCTCAAGCGGTCGTTCAGCGCGGTCAGGCTGATGGGTTTGAACAGGCAATCATCCATGCCGGCATCACGGCAGCGTTGCTTTTCCTCCGGCTGCGCATTGGCGGTGTAGCCCAGCACGGTGCAGCGCGGACGTGCCTCGGTTTGCTCCAGCTGGCGGATGGCCCGCGTCAGGTCGTAGCCGTTCATGACCGGCATGTTGCAATCGGCGATCACCAGATCGAAACGCTCTGCACGCCAGCGCTCCAGGGCTTCGGCGCCCTGGAGCGCCATGTCGCAACGGTGCCCGAGAAAGCACAGTTGCTCGAACAGCAGCAGGCGGTTGGCCGGGTGATCGTCCACGATCAGAATGTGCAGCTGGCCCGAGGCGTGGGGCGCCGCCTCGCGGGCAATGCTCTTCGCATCGAGCGGCTCCAGGGTAGTGAATTCGAAGGTCATCTCGATTCGCGTGCCATCCCCGGGACGGCTGCTCAGCGTCAGGTTTCCGCCCATCATTTCGCACAGACTGCGACAGATCACCAGACCCAGCCCTGCGCCAGTGCGCGCCAGCTGCCCTGATTGATCGACCTGGGCGAAGGGCGCAAACAACCGCTGCTGGTCCTGCTCGGTGATCCCGATGCCGCTGTCGTGAATCACCACCTGCACGCGCATTTGCTGCGGGCTGCGGCCGGCTTCGGTCTGTAGGCTGATCTTGACCTGACCCATTTCGGTGAATTTGATGGCATTGCTGATGAGATTGGAAAGGATCTGCTTGAAACGCAGCGGGTCGATCAGCACGTCCGTGTTGGTTCGCGCGTCCAGATCCAGGGCCAGCGTGAGGCTTTTTTGCCGGGCCAGGCCGTCGAACACCCGCACCACGGATTCGACCAGTTGGCGCAGATTTGCGCGCTCGGGGCTCAGGCTCAATCGGCCGGATTCGATGCGCGCGATGTCGAGAATGTCGCCGATCAGCTCCAGCAAATCCTTCGCCGAGCTGTAGGCCACTTCAATGGCCGGGCGGTCCAGATGGCCGTGGTCGGCACGCTTCAGGGCCAGCTCGAGCATGCCGATGACCGCGTTCATGGGCGTGCGGATCTCATGGCTCATGGTCGCCAGAAAGGTGCTTTTGGCGCGGTTGGCATCGTCCGCCAGCTCCTTGGCCGTCTGCAGCTGCTCGATCAATTGCCGCCGTTCGCTGATGTCGATCCAGCCGCCAATGATGCCTTGCACTTTGCCGAGGGAATCGCGGAACGGCAGGATCCAGTGGTAGATCGTCAGCTCGCGGCCGCCAATGTGCAGCGAGCGATCCAGAATCAGCGGCTCGTTTTCGGCCATGACACGCTTGTAATCCTCGACGTAGCCCAAGGCCTCTTCAGTGTCGCTCAATATGCCGTCCAGAATGCTTTCGCCGATCACCTCCTCGCGCCGCGCGGCGAAGGCGGCGAGGTAGCTTTCATTGCACATTTGCAGCAGGCCGTCGCGGTCGCGGACGTAGATCGGATGAGGCGTGCCATTGACCAGCGCGCTCATGAATTCGAACTGGTCGTTGAGCGCCCGCTCGGCTCGCTCGCGCTGTTTGATCTGCCGGCGCATCCAGGCATTCCAGGCCAGCGAGCCCAGCAGCAGCAGGCTGGCGCCGCCGATGATTTGATAGATCAACAGCTCATAGTCGTGCCACGCGCCGCTGCTTGGCGGGGTATAGGTGCGCCAGCGATTGTTGATCGCGGCCAGGTCTTCCGGGGCGATGCTCGACAGCGCCTTGTCGAGAATCGAGGTCAGCTCGGTGGCATTGCGGGACGTGGCCATGGCAATGCGCGCCGGTTCCTGCCCGACCGTCACGCGCATCTGCAGCGTGTCGTTCAACGCCCGGGAGGACAGAAAATAACTGGCGCTGAACAGCGACGTGATGGCGCCCTCTGCCCGGCCGTGGGCGAGCATGTCCAGGGCTTGGGCCGGGTTGTCGACCTCCACCGGATAAATGCCCGGGTGGTGGTCGCGCAGGAAGGGCAGGATCGGGCTGCTGAGGGCCAGCGCCACCCGCTTGCCGTCCAGTTGATCGAGATTGGAGGGGGCCGAGGTTTCCTTGCGCGTGACCAGCACGAACACATTGTCCATGTAGGGGCGGCTGAAATTGAAGCGGTTCTGGCGCTCCTCGCTGGGGATCATCGCGCCGATCAGGTCGGCCTGGCCCTGGCTCAACTGATTGGTCATGTCGTTCATGCTGGCGGCATGGCTGACTTTAAAGGTGAGCCCGGTGCGCAGGCGGATGAGTTCGAGTAAATCGGCGGTGACGCCGCTGAAATTGCCGGCCGCATCAAAGAACGTCAGCGGCGCGTAGGCTTCGTTGAACACCACGCGAACGATCGGGTGCTGGGCGATCCAGCGTTCTTCCCGTTGATTGAGCTGTAGCTTCTGGTCGGTCAGCATCAGGTCGCTGCCGGCGCCCCAGCGTTTGGAAATGGCGATGCGCTCTTCCACCGGAATGCCCTTGAGCACCCGATTGACGATGTCCAGCAGTACCGGGTTGGACGCCTCCACCGCGAAGCTGAAACCGTTTGCCTCGTGCTTGCCGAAATTGGCCATCTGCACGTTGTTCAGATAGCCCTTGTTGATCACGTAGTGAGTGGAAATCGTGTCCCCCAGAAACACGTCGGCCTGGTTGAAGGCCACGGCGTTGATCGCACTCTGGAAGGAGGGGAAGGTCTGCAGGCGCGCCTTGGGATACAGCGAGGCGATTTCCTCCGGCGGCAGGTAGTGATAAACCATGCTCAGGCGCAAACCGTTGAGGTCGCCGCTCAAAGGTCGGGTTTCTCCCGCGCGGGTCACCAGCACGGGCTGATCAACGGCGTAGGGCGTGGACAGCACGATCCCGCGCGACGCCGCCTCATAGCCGTTGGCGCTGCCCAGCAGGTCGATTTCGCCTTTGCTCAGCGCCTGCACCGCCTCGTCGCGGCTGGCGAAACGCAGGACTTTGACCGGCAGGTCGAGTACGCGCCCGAGAATGCCGACGTAATCAGCGGTAAAGCCTTCGTAGTCGTGCCCGGTCAGGGTCATGTCGAAAGGCGGGTAGTCCGGCGCGGAGGTGCCGACCACCAGTTCGCGCTTGTTGCGCACCCATTGCCACTGGGCGCGCTCCAGCGTCACGTCCATGTGCGCAGGGTTGGAGCGGCTGAGCAGCGTGTAGCGTTCCGGTGCCAGGGGATCTGCCTGGGTATCGAAGCCCACGCAGACCATCACGGCTGCTATCCAATAGTCCTTTAACGCCTTTGGCATCCTGTCTCTCACACTAGCGAATTGCGTTTTGCCATCTCGATAAGTTCTACCAGAGTCTTGGCCTTGAGTTTTTGCATCAATCGGGTTTTGTAAGTGCTGACCGTTTTGTTGCTGAGGAACATGCCTTTGGCGATTTCCTTGTTTGTCCGCCCCTGGGCAAACAGTTGCAACACCATCAGTTCACGGTCATTGACGAGTTTGAAGCGCTCAAGCTCGTTGGGGTCACCCTCTTTTTTGATCGACGCGGCAAGGGCCTGACTGGGAAAGTAATTGTAGCCGGATAATACCGCTTTTACCGAGCTGACAAGTTCGCTGAGGTCTTCCTGCTTGCACACATAACCCGAGGCCCCCGACTGCATGCATCGGATGGCGAACAGGCTCGGCGCCTGAGCGGTGAGTACGAGAATCTTCGAGGGCAGGTTCATGGCGTTGAAGCGGGCGAGGACTTCGAGCCCGTCCAGCTTGGGGATGCTGATGTCGAGGATGATCAGGTCGGGCATGCATTCACGGACCATCTGCATGGCGTCGACGCCGTTGTCGGTCTCTCCGACCACCTCGTAATTTTCGTTTTCCAGAAGCATACGTATGGCCATGCGTATGACCGGGTGGTCGTCGATAATAAAAATTGAGTTCATGATGAATCCATAACGGGTGGCAAGAAAGCGCGCACCTTATCTCAGATGTTCAAGGCGCACATAAGGAGATCATGCCCGAAGCGCTATATAGGAATGTTCCTACAGAAATAAGCGTATGTGCGTACATGGATGCACGCAGCGGTCATGAATGTTTAATACGTAACTGCAGTTACCCTTGAATTAAATGCATTTAAACGCACGTGTTTATTTCGAATCGGAATAACCCTACACATTCGCGAAACTGTGCCTACATTTTTAAATACGTCGCTTGCCGGATATCAACGGCACATCAGAAATGCGCACTCGGCATTGGCCTGGATGAGTGCTGACACAGACAGGGAAAGACCGGCCTGCAAGCGAACATTACGCGGGTGTGGACAGCAGACTGATCAGCTCCAGGGTGTTGAGCGGTTTGCTCAGGCACCCCAGCAATGGCAGGCCCATCGCTTTGGCTTCCGACTCAAGGGTGGCCAGCGGATCGGCATCGAGGCCGCTGAGCAGGACGGCACGCTGGATCAAGCCGCGCTGGTTCGCCGTCTGTATCAGCTCCAGGCCGCACATACCGGGCAGACGCTGGTCGCAGAGCAGGAGGTCATAGGGTTCGGCGCTGCGCTCCATGGCGCCGAGTGCTTCGCTGGCATTGAGCGCCGGCGTGATGCGGTACAGGCCATGGTTGTTCAGCAGGATCTGCAAGGCGATCAGTTGAAACGGATGATCCTCTACCAGCAGGATTCGGAAATCTTTAGTGAACATCGGCGGTTCCAGACGTAGGGGAAGTGAGCGCCGCTGTTTGAAGGCGGGCTGGCGGCGCGCTCGCAGGGCGAGCGGTGTCTTCGGGAGGTAATGGGTCGAGTTGTCCCAAGGCTCGGAATGGCGCGGATTATTCGGCAGGGATGTACGACCAGCGATAAGGGCATTCCGACGGTTGTGTAGGAAATATCCGAAGTTGCTGTTGGATTGCCTGAAGGCCCAACGAGAAAAGCCCGAATCCGGGCCCTGATTCAGGGTCGGATTCGGGCTTTTGCCAGCGCCTTCGAAAAGGCGCGACGGCTAAAGGCGCCGCTAGACGGGGCTGGAGTGCCCGGTCATTTCACGGGCCATTTCGCTGGCGTAGCTGTCGGTCATGCCGGCGATGAAATCGATGACCCGGAGAAAGGACGTGTGCAGCGGCCAGCTCGGGTCGGGCGCGTTATTGCCGAGCAGATCGAGAATGCGCCGGCTCTTGAACGACAGGTCATGCCCGCCGAATTGCTCCAGTGCCGCGCCGCAGAACGCATTGAGCAGGATCTCCAGCGTGGTGTAGGCGCCGATTTCGTGGAGCGTCTTGCGCTTGTCCTGAAAGATCTTCTTGCGCGCCATGTCCTTGGCGTTGAGCACGCAGCGTTTGGCCGGCCCGTGCATGTGCTCGACCAGATCACCGTGCAGTGTGCCGGCCAGCAGCGCGTCCTGCTGTTCGACGAACGCGCGGGCGGCGGCGTTGGTCAGGTGCTCGATGGCTTTGCCCCGCAGAATCGCCAGCTTGCGACGCCGCGAGTCATTCGGTCCCAACTGGCGATAGGTCTCCGGCAGGTCATCGCCCACCAGACCCAGCAGCAGCGACTCTACTTCGTCGTAGGTGAGCAACTCCATTTCCAGGCCGTCTTCGAGATCGATCAGCGCGTAGCAGATGTCGTCAGCAGCCTCCATCAGGTACACCAGCGGATGCCGGGCCCAGCGTTGGTCCTCGATCTGCGGCAGGCCGAGTTTGCCGGCGATCTGCTCCAGGATCGGCAGCTCGCTCTGGTAGCAACCGAACTTGTGTTTCTTGTAGCCCAGCGAGTCGGCGTGACGCGCCGTCCACGGGTATTTCAGGTAGGTGCCCAGGGTGGCGTAGGTCAGCCGCGTGCCGCCCTCGAACTGGTGGTATTCCAGCTGAGTCAGGACGCGGAAGCCCTGGGCATTGCCTTCGAAATTGAGGAAGTCATTGCGCTCGACCTCGCTCATCGCGTCCAGCCAGCCACGGCCGGCGGCCTGTTTGAACCAGTTGCGAATGGCGTCTTCGCCGGAGTGGCCGAACGGCGGGTTGCCGATGTCGTGGGCCAGGCAGGCCGATTGCACGACCATGCCCAGATCGCTGGGGTCACACCAGTCGGGCAGGGCGCTGCGCAGGGTTTCGCCGACGCGCATGCCCAGCGAGCGGCCGACGCAACTGACTTCCAGCGAGTGGGTCAGGCGCGTATGGATGTGGTCGTTGCTGGTGACCGGATGAACTTGAGTCTTGCGGCCGAGACGGCGAAAGGCCCCGGAGAAAATGATCCGGTCGTGATCCTTGTGGAACGGACTGCGCCCCAATTCTTCAGGGCTGTGCAGGGTCTTGCCAAGGCGCTCGCGGGTGAGCAGGGTTTGCCAATCCAAGGCCGGTACTCCGTCGGGTGATTACCGCGCTAGCTTCCCGGTTCGCCCCGCACGCTGCAAGCACAAGATCGATGAAACGACACCAGCAAGCACCGTCAAAACCCGGCCGCGTCGACATCGATCAGCAACAGACGCTCGCCGTTGTCGAAGAACTGCCCAGCGGTTAGGCAATACTGATTGCTGGTGGCGTCGCGGTAGGTGCTCGACAGCGTCAGGCGCCTCTCGTGCCATCCCTCGGCGAGCAGGTGATAGAAGTAGGGCCGCCAGGACCAGTTATGGCCCAGATACCGGGCGTCCGCCGTCCAGGCCCCGTTGCGCCATTCCAGATTGGGCGTGAGCTGCGTGCCGTGGCGGTCGCACTGATAAAAGCGCAACAGCCATGGGAAGTCCGTGACCTGGGGCAAATCACTCAGCGACGCATTGCCTTCGGCCCAGCGCTGCAGCCGGGAGATCAATTGCGTGAGTTGCCTGCGCAGGGTCATCAGCTGTTCCCGCTCGGCGACTTTCCTCATCACGTAACGATCGCGCAGGGCAGCGAAGCGGTCGACGAACGCATCGGCTGCGAAGAAATCCAGCTGCGCCGGGGCGAACAGATAGCCCTGGACATAACGCGAGCCGCATTCGAGGGCGAAGTCCAGTTCGGCTTCTGTCTCGACGCCTTCGGCGATGATCCAGCACCCGGTTTTCTCCGCCATCTGCGCGAGGGCCTTGACCACATCGCTGCTGGGGCCGCCCCGGGCTGCGGCCTGAAACAGGCGCATGTCCAGCTTGAGAATGTCGGGTTGCAACGCCAGCACCCGGTCCAGCTGCGAATAGCCGGCGCCGAAATCATCGATGGCGATGCGTGCGCCGGCGTCGCGGTAGCGGGCCACTACCTCATTGAGGCGCTGCCCGTCGCCGCTCAACTCGGTAATTTCGAAGACGATCCGTTCTGCGGGGATCCCATAGCTCTGCAGCTGTTTGAGGCTGGGTGGCGATTCATCGGGGCGCAGGCGGCTGATCCAGCGCGGGGAGATGTTCAGGCTGAGGAACCAGTCGCCGGGCGCCTCAGGGAAACGGCTCAGGGCGTTGTCGCGAACCTGCCGGTCCAGCCGACGCAATTGCACGGCCGGCCGCCGCGGATCCGCAAAAAGTGGGCCGACCGATTGCAGGCTGCCATCCGCCTGGCGCAGGCGGCCCAGGGCTTCGATGCCGGCGATGCGGCCGGTCGCGGTGTCGATGAACGGCTGAAAACAGGCGAGGGGTTGCCCATCGAACACATGGCCTCCTTAGTGGCGATTGAGTGGGGTGGCGTTGGCGAGGGAGTGGCTGCGGGTTCTCGTTCGACAAGCACCGTCGTCTCACCCGATACGCATATCGGGCAAGGCGGGGTTTGTTAGCAAGAATGCAGCCAGAAGGCGTTTAGCGACGGCGGGACGAGTTCTGCAGGGCCATTTTGATCAACGGCAAAACGGTTGCGCTGAACTTGATTAGCCGGGTGACGCTGCCGGTTTTTTTGCTGCGCGTGCCCTTGCCAGTGAGAAATCCCAGCAGGGTGACGACGCCGACGCCCCACAGCGGCCCATGCTTGATGCCGAGGGAGCCGGGCAGGTCAGAGGCCATGCCGCGCATGCGTTGCAGGGGATGCATCAATCGCGAGGATTCCTGACGGATCTCTTGACGGTGCATCTCCATGCGCAGGCGGATCAGCGCTTTGCGCAGCTCGCGACGATTGTGGGTCTGGGGCAATTGAGGTGTGCTCATGGCATCAGTCGCTCGCGGTCGTTAGCCAGTTCTTCCAGGGTCGAATGGAAGGGTGAAGACTCATCGAAAACAGCTGCCTTGAGCCGCATGGCGCAGAACAATGCCGCCAGTGTGTACAACCCGCACAAGCCGATGATTCCGTAGAGGCGATAGCTGTCCCAGACCAGAACCAGCAGCAGCGCGGACAGGCCGATGAGCAGCAGCAACGCGAAAACCAGCGCCAGGCCTGCGAACAGCAACAGCCTGACGGTACGGGCTTTCTGCTCCTGAAGCTCGATGCCGAACAGTTCGACATGGGTGTGCAACAGCCCCAGAATGGCCGCACCCAGCCGCCGTGGCGAAGAGGATTGTTCGGTCCCGGTTGGACCTGTCGGCTGCGTCATGGCCGTTAGCGCCGGGTGGCCAGCAGGCCCAGCAGAAAGCCGACGCCAGCTGCGATGCCTACCGATTGCCATGGATTGTTCTGAACATAGTCCTCAGTGACGATGACCGCTTCCTTGCCCCGTGCGCGCAGGGTTTCTTCGGTCAATTTGAGGGTCTCGCGGGCACGGAGCAGGCTTTCGCGAATCTGCTCACGCAGCTCGTCAGCCTGTTCACCGGCCAGAGAGGCCGTGTGCGCCAGCAGTTTTTCCGTATCGGCAACCAGCGTCTGGAAGTCAGACATCAAAATGTCCTGGGCTTTTTCTGCTGTAGGTCGAGCCATGGTTTTCTCCTTAGGGGATGACGATATGGGGTTTCGAGTATGGCGCATTCCTGAAGGTTCATTCCAATCGCGTGAACTGAGCCACCGTTTCGTCTGCAGCGGTTCTGCGCTGTTCCGGTGCACTCGCCGAACGTCGCGCTCCAGTGTGGGCGGGCGATTCGAAGAACATCAGGACGCGTGCGCCGACTCGACGGTATTGGCGGCCGGTTCTAGACTTGTCGATCCAACCCTTGGAATCGCAGCCACAGAGGGGCCCAGCCATGCCACCGGAATGTCAGCTGTTCGGAACGTTGGGGTGTCATTTGTGCGAGGTGGCCGAGGCCGTACTGATGCCGCTGGTGGAGCACGGCTTGATGGTGGAGCTGGTCGACATCGCCGAGCGCGAGGCGGACTACGAAACCTATGGTCTGAGGATTCCCGTGCTGAGGCGGACAGACACCGGTGCCGAACTGGACTGGCCGTTCGACACCGATCAGGTCGTGCTGTTTCTGAGCGGCTGAAGCACACGTGATCAGGGCATGAATCCCCGCTTCAGCATCGGCTTCAGAGATTGCGGGTCAGAGATATTGCGTGTCGACCACCATGGCTTGAGCGACGGCGGCTTTCTGCTCTTCGGTCATGCCGTCCCAGACGTGCACTTTGGCGTAGTAGCCCAGGCCGGCGACGATATACAGGCTCAGGGTGAGCACGATGAACACCGACATGAACGTCCAGCGACCCACGTCATGGTCTTCGTTGGAAAAGGACTGAGAGTAGTTTTCATCGTTCTGCGATGAAGTCCCGGTGGAGAGACGTTTGATCCATTGGAAGAATTGAACCAGCATGGGCGTAACCTCAAAAGTTGCGAAAGGAAATCTGTGGCCGGCAGCAGCGCTCAATGCGCGGTACAAATCCTGAAAACGAAAAAAGCCCGTCGATGACGGGCTTTCTTTTTATGAGTTTCAGGTCTGGCAGGCGTTTTCGATTTCGATCACGAGGGTGTTCGTGTCCGCTCGGATTCGCGCCTGCGTGCCGATTTCGAAACATTTTAGGACAAATCAATTTGCGCATCCAGCGCTGACCTGTGGTTGTCAGACAACTGGCGCCGGATTTCCGTGCGACATAACGTCGCGCACTTCCGTGTGGCGCGTGCTAGAGCCTCCCGGCAAAACTGTTATTTGCCCGGTCGCGCAAAGATTCTTCGGCGTAGATAATGCCAGCCTTGCCGCCATCACCCTTTTTATTCTGAGCCGTTTATGCCCGCACCTGTGTTTACCGCCGCCCACCGTCAAGCCAGCACGTTGTATCTGCCGCCCGGGCCTTGGCTGACGGTGCTCGATTGCCTGTGCGAGCGCTTCAGTGCCATCAGCCGCGAGCAGTGGCTGGACCGCATCGCGCGGGGCAAGGTGCTCGACGCTGACGGCCAGCCGATCGCGGTGGACCTTGGTTACCGCGAAGGCTTGCGCATCCATTACTTTCGCGAAGTGCCCAACGAAACGCCGATCCCGGTGCAGGAGTCGATCCTGTACGCCAACGAGCATCTGGTGGTCGCCGACAAGCCGCATTTTTTGCCCGTCACCCCGGCGGGCGAGTACGTCGAGCAGACCCTGCTGCGGCGATTGATTCGCACCCTCGACAATCCCGAACTGGTGCCCTTGCACCGCATCGACCGGCACACGGCGGGGTTGGTGCTGTTCTCGGCCAATAAGCAAACACGGTCGGCGTATCAGGCGCTGTTTCCGACCCGGCGAATTGAAAAGCGCTACGAAGCGATCGCGCCTGCGCTGCCCGACATGGCGTTCCCGCGCGTTCACAAAAGCCGGCTGGTCGACGGTGAACCGTTCTTCCGCATGCAGGAGGGAGAGGGGCCGAGCAACACGGAGACCCGCGTCGAAGTCAGCGAACAAAATGGCGGGCTCTGGCGCTACGCGCTGTACCCGGTGACCGGCAAAAAACATCAGCTGCGCGTGCACATGGCCGCTCTGGGCGCCGGCATCTGCAACGACCCGTTCTACCCCGATGTGCTCAAGGATGCCGTGGACGACTACGCCAATCCGCTCAAACTGCTCGCCCAGGGACTGCGTTTCATTGATCCGGTGACCGGAGAGGAAAGGGTTTTCGAGAGCCGGATCACACTGGATTGGTAACGCGGCTCAGGCGCAGCGTGGCCCGGTTATTCCAGGCAAAAAAAGACCCGCTCGATTGGCGGGTCTTTCGCTTTCAGCGGCGGTCTTTTCAAACCCTCGCGATCAAGCGGAGATCACAGTTCTTTAACGGTACGAACCTGATCTTTGTTGATGCGGGTTTCTTTACCGTCCAGCTGCTTGAACTCGTAGAAGCCCGACTCTTCGTCGTACTTCGGCTCGTCGGTTGCCTGGATTTCACGGCCGTCGTTCAGCGTGATCACCGTAGGCGAAGAGCAACCGGCCAAAGAGGCGAGGCTCAGTGCGAGCAGGAAGGCGGCAGGAAGAGTCCGTTGTTTCATTGCTGTGTCTCCGGGGTATTTTGTTTAGTGATGTGTCTGACGCAGAGTGTAACGGCAAAGTTCCATGAAACCTGCCTGCTGCGCTCAGGGCTTGATCTCGGTCAATAGATCCGGCGTGTTCAGGTTGGCGAGACGGGGGTCGTCGGCCTCGCATTGCAACCCGACGGCGCGCAATTCTGCCATGGTCCGGCGCGGGCTGCGCTGTCCTTCCTGCCAATGCTGTTCGAACACCTGCGCGTGACAGGTGGGAATGCAACACAGGAGCGGCTCCCACTGCTCGCCCTGACGGACCATCACCGGCACGCCGGGGTTTGCAGCAGCGGCCTGGCGCAGGCCATCAAGAAGGGGGCGATCCAGCAGCGGCATGTCGCAGGGAATCACCAGCAGATAATCATGTTTCGCCACGGCGAGGCCTGCGCGAATACCTGCGTAGGGGCCGGGGAAATCCTGTTGCTCATCCTCGACCAGGCGGTCGGCGTAGCGCGCGTATTGTTCGCGGTTGCGGTTGCACGAAACGATCAGGTCGTCCGTGAGCGGTCGCACCAGCCCGTACAAATGCTCGATAAAAGGCTTGTCGCGCCACGTGATCAGGCCTTTATCACGCCCGCCCATGCGCCGGCCCTGGCCACCGGCGAGCAGCAGGAGGGAGCAGGGCGGCAGGGTTTCGGAAGGGGTCATGATCAGCTCGGTCGGCGGGGTAAAAAAACAGGTGCTGTGATATAACACCGCCCTGTTTCCTCTACAACCGGACCTCGCCATGAAAGCCAAGGCAGACTCGCCTTTCGTACCCCTGAATATCGCTGTTCTGACTGTCAGCGACACTCGCACCTTTGAAACCGATACCTCCGGCCAGATGTTCGTCGACCGCCTGACCGCTGCAGGTCATGGCCTGATCGAGCGCGTGCTGCTCAAGGATGACCTGTACAAGATTCGCGCCCAGGTGGCGACCTGGATCGCCGATGATGAAGTGCAGGTCGTGCTGATCACCGGCGGCACCGGTTTTACCGGCCGCGACAGCACCCCGGAAGCCGTGGCGTGCCTGCTGGACAAACAGGTGGACGGTTTTGGCGAGTTGTTCCGCCAGATATCCCTGCCTGATATCGGCACCTCGACCATTCAGTCCCGCGCCCTTGCCGGTCTGGCCAATGGCACGCTGGTGTGCTGCCTGCCGGGCTCGACCAACGCCGTGCGCACCGGCTGGGACGGCATTCTCGCCGACCAGTTGAACAACAGCTTTCGCCCGTGCAACTTCGTGCCGCACCTGAAGAAGGCCGAACCCTGCGCGACGCGCGGGTGAGCTGCCATGAGCGCACCTGAAATGAGTGGCCTGATGCCCGTCGAAGAGGCCATGCAGCGATTGATGGACCTCGCCGCCGCCGCCGCACCGATCACCGAGCGTGTAACTGTGGCGCTGGCCGATGCCCAAGGGCGCGTGCTGGCCGAGGATCTGGTCTCGACGCTGGATTTGCCGCCGTGGCCGAACAGCGCCATGGACGGTTATGCGATGCGCCTCGCGGACTGGACCGGCGAGCCGCTGCCGGTGAGCCAGCGCATTTTCGCCGGGCAGGCACCTGAGCCTTTGCAGCCGGGCACCTGCGCGCGAATCTTCACCGGCGCTCCGGTTCCTGAGGGGGCTGACTGCGTCGAAATGCAGGAGAACGCCGAGGTCCAGGCGGACGCGACAGTGCGCTTTCTCGAGCCGTTGAGCACCGGTCAGAACATTCGCCCCAAAGGGCAGGAAACCACCGTCGGCGACAAGGTACTGGACGCCGGTACGGTCATGAACCCGATCGAACTGGGCCTGGCCGCGACCATGGGTTTCGGCCGTGTGCAGGTCGTGCGCCGCGCCCGGGTGGCTGTTCTGTCCACGGGTGACGAGTTGATCGAGCCGGGGCAGCCCCTGGGCCCGGGGCAGATCTACAACAGCAATCGCGTGTTGCTGTGCAGCTGGCTGACGCGACTGGGCTGCGAAGTGGTCGATGCGGGCATCCTTCCCGACAACCTCGAGAAAACCCGCGCAGCGCTGGGCAGCCTGAACAATGTCGACCTGATCCTCTCCACGGGCGGCGTGTCCGTCGGCGAAGCGGATTTCCTCGGCCACGCGCTGCGGGAAGAAGGCGAGATTGCGCTGTGGAAACTGGCGATCAAACCCGGCAAACCGCTGACCTTCGGCCATTTCCGTGGCGTGCCGGTGATCGGTCTGCCCGGCAATCCGGCGTCGACGCTGGTGACCTTCGCGTTGCTGGCACGGCCCTATCTGCTCAGACGCCTGGGCGTGCAGGCCGTCAAGCCGCTGCAGTTTCAGGTGCCTGCTGCATTTAGCTGGACCAAACCGGGGAACCGGCGCGAGTACCTGCGCGGACGCCTTGAGCAGGGCAGGCTGGTTGCCTACCGCAATCAGAGCTCGGGTGTGCTGCGCAGCGCCGCCTGGGCCGACGGGCTGATCGAGATTGTGGAAGGCACAACGGTGGCGGAGGGCGACCTGCTCAACTTTATTCCGCTGAGCGAAGTCATGGGCTGAAGAGCTGAGCGTTCTTCAGAAGGCTCAACCACACAAGCGGGCAGTGGCCGGGAGTTTTCACCCGCACCGCATAACGTGTGGGAGCGAGCTTGCTCGCGAAAGGGCCGGTGTTCGCTCCACATTTCCGGCGGCCAAAACACTGCCTTCGTGAGCAAGCTCACTCCCACAAGGTCCCATGCGCCGGTGATCGTGGCATGGGCCTGATCTTGCACGTCGAAATTCCGCTTGGTCTACTTCTTGACCTTCACCGCAGGCTGCGCATCACTCGCCTCTTCGTCCATCCGGTCAGACTCAAACAGCTCGGACAATTCAGTCCGGGCTTCCAGCGCGCTTTGCATGACCTTCGCGGCGTCGTCGTAGATCAGGTGCTGGCGATTCAGCACTTGTTCGTCATGACGTTTGAATCGATCGATGCGGGCGGCCGCCTGAGCTTCACTCAGGCCCAGCCCGATCAGCGTACGGCGGGTCATTTCCAGGCTTGAATAGAACGTCTCCCGCACCGCTTCGGCGTCCAGATCCAGCAGCCGGTGAACGTGCTGCCGGTTACGGGCCCGGGCGATGATCTTCATGTGCGGGTACAACCTGCGCACCAGCTCGGCGGTCTTGATGTTGGTGTCCGGGTCGTCGGTGGCGATGACGAAATATTCGGCCTGGTCGACCTTCGCGGCGCGCAGGATTTCCGGACGCAGCGGGTCGCCGTAGAACACCGGCACATTACCGAAACTGCGGGTGAACTCGATGGTTTCCACCGAGGTGTCCAGCGCAATGAACGGGATGTTCTGCGCGCGCAGGATACGCGCAACGATCTGCCCCATCCGGCCCATGCCGGCGATGACTACGCGCGGGTTGTCCGATTCGATTTCCTTGTACTCTGCCGGCACTTCCTTGATCACCGTCTTGGGCTTGAGCCAGCGCGACAGGGCCAGCAGCAGCAATGGCGTCAGCGCCATCGACAAGGTGATCGTCAGCACCAGCGTGTCGTACAACGCGGCATCGAACAGGCCCTGGTCGCGGCCGATCTTGAACACCACAAACGCAAATTCACCGCCCGCCGCCAGGACCAGCCCGAGACGCAGCGCACTTTGCTTGCCGAGCCCGCCCGCCAGACGACCGACGAAAAACAGCAGCGGCAACTTCAAGCCGATCAGCAGTAGCGTCAGGCCCAGCACCGTCAGCGGCGAGTTGATCAGCAGGCCGATGTTGGCGCCCATGCCGACGCTGATGAAGAACAACCCTAGCAGCAGGCCCTTGAACGGCTCGATCTGCGCTTCCAGTTCGTGGCGGTACTCAGAGTCCGCCAGCAGCAGACCGGCAAGAAACGCCCCCAGCGCCATGGACACGCCCACCAGGTCCATCAGCCACGCCGTGCCGATCACCACCAGCAGCGCGGTCGCCGTGGAGACTTCCTGCAGCTTGGTTTTGGCGACGATGCGGAATACCGGCCGCAGCAGGTAACGACCGCCGACCACCACAATGGCGATGCCGCCGAGCACTTGCAGGCCGTGACGCAGGGAATCGCCGGAACTGGCATCGTGGGAGCCGCCGGCCAGCATCGGCACCAGGGCAATCAGCGGGATGGCCGCGATGTCCTGAAACAGCAGAATAGCGAAGGCCAGGCGACCGTGGGGCGCGTTGAGCTCCTTGCGTTCGGCCAGGCTTTGCAGGCCAAAGGCGGTCGACGACAGCGCCAGCCCCAGGCCGAGCACCACGGCGCTGTTGAGCGGCTGATTGAAGCCCAGCAGCGCGACGGCGCCAATCACCACCCCGGTCAGCAGCACTTGTGCCATGCCGACACCGAACACCGATTTGCGCATGGTCCAGAGGCGTCGCGGCGACAACTCCAGGCCAATGATGAACAACAGCAGCACCACGCCCAGTTCGGAGATGTGCGCGACGCTTTGCGGATCGCCGATCAGGCCCAGGCAAGACGGGCCGATGATCACACCCGCGATCAGATAGCCAATCACGGCGCCCAGTTGCAGGCGTTTGGCCAGAGGAACCGTGAGAACGGCGGCGAGCAGGAACACGACTGCGGCCTGCAACAGGCTGCCTTCATGGGGCATTGGGAACTCCTTGTTGAAAGAGGGCAGAGGAAGGATTCTGCGTTTGTTGCAGACCCGTCCTACCGCCCTGAAAACGCTTGAGCGACTGAAAAGTGCGCGTATTAAACCACGTGAAAGTGACGGACATCAGCGGCCGAGACGCTTCGCCGCAGGCCTGGCGCGGGCGGTGGCGTGTCAGCGTCGACGTGAGCAGGTACCATGTCCGCACATTCGTACCGCGCCCCACATCTCGACCGGTTTTCAGGAATCCCGCAATGACCAACAAACAGCGTCTTATTTATTCGATCATCATCGCCTTGAGCGTTCTGGCGATCATGCTTGGCCTGTCCCATTTGCAGACCACCGGCGTGCTCAGCGAAAAGACCTTTCAATACATCGCGATCTTTGTCGCTGTCGTTGTCGTGGTCCTGAACGGCGTGCTGCGGCGCAAGGTCAAGCGCTGATCCACATTGGTGCTTTTTTAGCAGTGTCAGCGCTGCGACTTCATATGGCAGCATCAAGCGGTTACAAACCCCGGCTGAACTATTTTTCCGGTCACGAACTCCAAAAAATCGCATTCAAAAAGCCCGTACAGGGAAATGGAGTTCAATCATGATCAAGAAACTTACCGCTGCCGTTCTCGCCACCGCTGCCCTGACCACCGCACAGTTCGCCCTGGCGGACAAACCGGGCGCTGGCTGGATCACCATCGAAAAAGCGATCGAAAAAGCCAAGTCGGCAGGTTACACCGAGATCTACAAGATCGAAGCCGACGACAATGGCTACTGGGAAGGCGAAGGTCGCAAGGCGGACAGCCTGACCTACGAATTCCGCATCGACGGCACCTCCGGCAACGTCCTGCGCGATCAGAAAGACTGATCAATCCGGCGCTTGCGCGCGTGTGGGAGCCCCCGGGCTTCCACATCCATCCTCACCGCATCCCTCGCACTTCTTCTTCGCTTTAACCCCTTCTCGGCTTTACTCCCGCCTGTATATCCGACAACCTTGCCGTCCCCATTTCCGTCAGCAGGAAGCGACGCATGAGTGTCCGGATCGAATTCAAATCCAACCCCTCCGAAGAAGAACGCCTGCAGATCCTCGAGCCATTGAAGGATTACAACGCAGCCATGGCCGGCGACGGCAAGTCAGAAAAATTTGCGCTATTTGTCCGCGACGAGCACACCGATGCCGTGCTCGGTGGCCTGCACGGCCGAATCCTCTACAGCTGGCTGTTCATCGAACTGCTCGTGGTGCCTGAACAGGCCCGGGGGCAGCGCATGGGCAGCCAGTTGATGAAGATGGGCGAAGACCTCGCCCGCGAACGGGGTTGCCTTGGCGTGTGGCTCGACACCTTTGATTTCCAGGCACCCGAGTTCTATCGCAAGCATGGCTATGAGCAGTTTGGTCAGCTGGATGACTATCCGCCCGGGCACCAGCGGCTGTTCTTCCAGAAGCGCTTGCAGGCAGAGTAGTCAACGGTGTGATGAGGTCTACTTGAACCGGCCCGGGCTGTAAGGCGCGGGATCGATGAACGGCGTGGCGCCCGTCATCATTTCCGCCAGCAGTCGGCCTGTGACCGGGCCGAGGGTCAGGCCATGGTGGGCGTGCCCGAAGTTGAACCACAGCCCTTTGTGGGAAGCCGCAGGCCCAACGACCGGGCGCATGTCTGGCAAACACGGTCGGCGCCCCAGCCAGGGTTCATCGTCCAGCCGCTCGCCTAACGGATAGAGCCTTCGGGCGATGGCTTCGCAGCGGCGCAGCTGGATCTCGTTGATCGGCGCGTCCGGTGCGGCGAATTCGACGCCGGTGGTGAGACGAATCCCCCGCGCCATGGGCGCCAGCGCATACCCCACCTGGGCGTCGATGATCGAGTGCTGCAACGGCGCATCCGGGTTTGCCGCGTAATGCATGTGATAACCGCGCTTGATCCCCAGAGGAATAGGGTACCCAAGGCGAACGGTCACCTCTGTCGATTGCGGGCCCAACGCCACGACTGCGTTTTGCGCCTGCACCTGTCCCTCGCGTGTTTCCACCCGCCAGCCGTCGTTGTGCTGACAAAGACTGCGCGCGTCACCCTTGAGCAACAGGCCGCCACGTTCGACGAACAGCGCGGCGTAACCGCGGACCAGTGCACCGGGATCGCTCACGCTTTTCGGATCGAGCCAGTGAATGGCGCCCAGCGCTCCATTCAGGTGAGGTTCACGCTCGCGCAATTGGCCCGCATCCAGCACCTCATAACGCAGGCCGTGACGGTCATAAGTGCGGGCGTCGGCCACGGCCAGATCAAATTCCCCCTGGTCGCGATAGAACTCGATCCAGCCCCTGGAACGGATCAGCGAGGTCATGCCTGAGGCCTCGGCCAGCCGGTCGTGCTCGCTGACGCAGCGTTCGATCAGCGGCAGCATTGCGCGGCTGGCGCTGGCCAGATTGGCGGGCGAAGAGTTTTGCCAGTACTGAAACAGCCAGGGCGCGATCTTTGGCAGCCAGGTCGGGCTGAAACGCATGGAGGATTGCCGGTTCAGTGCATAGCGCGCCAGCCGCGACCACTCGCGCGGAAAGGCGTAGGGGACGATGCTGGACCGTTCGATCAAGCCGGCATTGCCGTGGCTGGTACCAGCGCCGGGTTCATCGCGGTCCAGCAAGACGACCTGCTGGCCTGCCGCTTGCAGGTGCAGTGCAGAACAGACGCCGACGATACCGGCGCCGAGGACGACGGTTTGGCAATCCACGATCGGGCTATCAGCGGTGAGCGAATCCATTGAGCGGTCCTCGTTCGGTTGAGGGCAGGGCGGCCATTGCGCGAGGCCTGCAGTTTACCCGCTGGTTGCTGCGCATTACTCTTCAGAACAAGCGTCTCCGGACGCCTGCCCTCTCTGTTCTGCTTCCACTTCCAATAATCACAACGGAGCTTCAGATGCCTTCCACCCACGGTCGCCAGGCCACCCGGACGATTTCCTTTACTGATCTCACGGAGCTGCTGCGGCAGATCTTTGTGCGTCACGGCACCTCGCCAGAAGTAGCGCGGGTGCTGGCCGCCAATTGCGCGGCGGCTGAGCGCGACGGTTCCCACAGCCACGGCATCTTCCGCATCAAGGGCTATCTGTCGTCGCTGGCAGCGGGTTGGGTGGACGGCCAGGCCGAGCCAAATGTCGAGGACGTCGGCGCAGCGTTTGTGCGCGTCGATGCCATGGGCGGTTTTGCCCAGCCGGCGATGCAGGCCGCCAAGGCCCTGGTGATCGAGAAAGCACGCAGCGCCGGGATCGCCATTCTGGCCATCCGCAACTCCCATCACTTCGCCGCGCTGTGGCCGGACGTCGAGCCGTTCGCCCAGGAGGGGTTGGTGGCCTTGAGCGTGGTCAACAGCATGACCTGCGTCGTGCCCCACGATGCGCAAAAACCCTTGTTTGGCACCAATCCCATCGCGTTCGCCGCGCCACGGGCTGACGGTCAGCCCATCGTCTTTGACATGGCCACCAGCGCCATCGCCCATGGCGACGTGCAGATCGCCGCCCGAGAGGGGCGCCTGCTGCCGCCGGGGATGGGCGTCGACCGTAACGGCAATACGACCGAAGACCCGAAAGCCATTCTCGACGGCGGCGCGTTGCTGCCTTTTGGCGGTTACAAAGGATCGGCGCTGTCGATGATGGTGGAGCTGCTGTCCGCCGCGCTCACCGGCGGCAATTTCTCCTTCGAGTTCGACATGTCGAAGTCACCCGGTGCGCAAACCCCCTGGACCGGCCAGGTGATCATCGTTATTGATCCTGACAAGGGCAGCGGTCAGGCATTCGCCGAACGCAGCGAAGAACTGGTCCGACAGATGCACGGCGTCGGCCAGCAGCGCATGCCGGGCGATCGCCGCTATCGTCAGCGCGAGCGTTCCTTGAAAGACGGGATTGCAGTGTCGGCAGAGGATCTCGATCGGCTGGAAGCGCTGGCTAAAGGTTAACGGCTGGATGCTGAATGACGTATAGGGACGGCGCGGAGGCTGCCTGAGTGAGCCCAAAACTCAGGCTCATCCCCATGACCATTCGTCGCGACAGGACTTGCGCTCGAGGGGCGTTGAAAATACTGTATGTTTAAACAGTATCGAGAAGAAGAGAGCGGCCATGCAAACCAATCAAGTCAACACCCGTCAGGAATTCGCTGCGCAGAAAAACGAGTCGTCATTCAGCAGCGTGTGGGGCAACGAGATGCAGCGTGAGGATTTTCTTGCTCTGGCGTCGGGACTTCGCCAGTTCAGCGCCAGTCAGGCCGATATCGCATTTGTGCCATCAAGCGCCGGTTACGCCACGGGCAACGCCAATGTCTATGGGGCTGAACAGGGTCAGCTCGTAGGGGAATGATGTCAGGAGCGTGCTCCCGGCAAGACAGCCGGGATTGATTCAGGGCTTGAATCGCACCAGCACCGGGACGGGCGTCTGACCGTTCACCGGGCCGTCTGCGTCAGGCTGGCGCATTTTACCGGTGCGAATCATCGCCAGGGCAATCAATGTGCCCACGGCCGATAGCGCCAACCAACCCAGTAAGAAAGAAATCATTGTCTGGTTCTCCGAACTACAGAAATCGGGCTGCCATTCAAAAAGAATAGCGGTACATCAGAACCTATCGGCCACGAAGGTGATTCCTTGAGCCGTCAATTCGGAAGATTGACCAAATGAGCCCAAGGGCGCAACTCCCTCGGACCAATGGGGTCTTGCTCTTTGAACACAGTCAACTTCAGGACCCTCGTTTATGAAAGATCTCGGCTCACGTCTGAAAGAAGAACGCAAACGGCTCGGGCTGTCGCAACAGGACTTCGGCTCCATCGGTGGCGTTGAGGCCAACGCCCAAGGCAAATACGAAAGCGGTGAACGCATCCCGCGTTCGGATTACCTGGCGGCGCTGGGCAAAAAAGGCATCGACGTCATGTACGTGCTGTCAGGCGAGAGGACCCCGATCGCCACCGACACGCTGAACGACGCAGAGCGGGCAGTTATTACTCATTACCGGGCGCTCAGCGAAGATGACCGCGAGGCGATTTCGCAATTGGCTACGTCGCTTTCAGAGTGCGCGACCGAGTTTTCCCGCTCTGCATAAAAAGGCACGCTCTGCGCGGAGGAATCACGAGGGCCGGTTGCAAGAAAATATATGGAACGTATATGCTCCGTATATTCTTCGAGAGGTCGGTATGGGACTGGTAAAAATTTCCGAACAGATGCACGCCAACATACGTTGCGCCAGCGCGGCCCTGAGTCGCTCGATCAATGCTCAGGCCGAGCACTGGATGCGGGTGGGCATGCTAGCCGAGCTACACCCCGGTCTGAATTACAGCGAGATATGCCAGTTGCTGATCCGCGCTGAAACGTCTGGCGGCGCCGTATTGAGTCTTCAGCCCTGCGACCTGGTACCGGATCTGGCCCCGGCCCGGGCGGTGTCCCAATGAGCATCAGTCTCAAGACCGAAGCCGATCTGGTCGGGTTGCGTGTGGCGGGGCGCCTTGCCGCAGATGTGTTGGCGATGATCGCAGAGCACGTCAAGCCGGGCATTAGCACTGAAGCGCTGGACGACATTTGCAACGCCTACATTGTCAACGAGCTCAAAGTGATCCCTGCCAACGTGGGCTACCACGGGTTTACCAAAACCACCTGCATCTCGCCCAACACGGTCGTCTGCCATGGCATCCCGTCAGCGGATGACGTGCTTAAGGACGGCGATATCGTCAATATCGACGTCGCGGTCATCAAGGATGGCTGGTACGGCGATACCAGCCGCATGTACTACGTCGGGGAGGTCAGCCCGCTCGCCCGGCGTCTGGTTGAAACCACGTACGAAGCCACGCTGGCGGGGATACACGCCGTGAGACCCGGTGCGACACTGGGCGACATCGGCCATGCCATCCAGAGCGTGGCCTATCGCGAAGGCTTCAGCGTAGTGCGTGAGTACTGCGGGCATGGCATCGGTCGCAAATACCACGAAGAACCTCAAGTCCTGCATTACGGCGCAGCGGGCAAGGGGTTGAAGCTCAAGACCGGCATGGTCTTCACCATCGAGCCGATGATCAACGCCGGTAAACCGGGCACTTACGTGCTGGATGATGGCTGGACCGTGCTCACCCGCGATCAGTCACTGTCGGCGCAGTGGGAACACATGGTGGCGGTGACCGAGACGGGCTTCGAGCTGCTAACCCCGTGGCCGGACGGCACGGGCGACTACCCGGCGGTCTGAGTGCGGGCGTTGAGCAAGGTTGAGCAAGGTTGAGCAAGTGGGTCTGGACGCATGAAGTCACAATAGCGAGCGTGACGAAAACGGGACTGAGCTTGTAGGCTCCTTCTCGTTCCCCTGTGGTGCTGCTTCCTGGCAGGCTTTGGATGATCAGTGCAGGTAGCACCAGGGGAGAACACCACTTATCGGACACAAAAAAACCGGCCTTGGCCGGTTTTTTGTTGCCTGCTTAAACCTTAATGTCTGGATGGCTCAGCTTCCAGCTGCCTGGCAGCCACGACTCCGGAAGAACTGAGTTTAACGGGGTACTTCAACGTGCGATCCCCTTCAGCAGGGCGATTAACGCACCCGTCGTGAATCAATCCGGCCTCCTGCAAATGCTCAAGGGTGTCTGCAACCGCATTCTCACCTCGGTAGTTGTCCAGAACTTCCTTGCCCAGGCCTGCCGGGTGGGCATGTAGCAACCGGGTCAGGACTTCCTGCTTCAGTGCGTTATCGATGGTCATGTTTACCTCGCTTTGCTGGTGTGATGAGCGCTGCTTGTAAATTCCGACCGCATGAATCCGGGTTTGTTTGCAGTTTTCCTCGATCAGGTACGTTTCCATTGCACCTGCGTGACGCCCAGGCCTTCGGCGTAAAGCAGCGCGCGTTTCACCGGCCCCGCGCAGATGTGGCCCTCGACGGCGCCCACCCCTGCGTGCAAGGTCGCAAAATGCAGCGCGTCACTTTCGCAGAGATGATTGCCTTGATGATTGAAGTGCCGCGGCTCACCTTGAAACCGGTAATGAATTTCAAAATCCTTATAGTCATTCATGGTGCTGGCCTGTAGGGGCGTGCGTTAACGCCGGCTGAATGAGGGGGGGCTTGCTTCATGTACCTGACAGCCTGCACGTCGACTGCATCGGCATTGCTGTCACTTCATTTCGAGATCGATACAGGCTGATCAACTCTCGGTGGCCTTGGACCGTAATGCATCTCTACCTGAGACGGGCCATCCGCAATCGGGTTGCGAAGCGGCCGACCGGCGCAGAATTGCATACCTTCATGAGGGTTTAACATCGCCGGCCGATGGGCGGCCATGTGCCATATCGATATGAATATTCGCCATACATCCAGACGCGTTGACTAGGGATAACAGGGCGTTTTCGAGGGGATGCCGGGGATCAAACCCGCCCGCGAAGGTGAATGCTGGAGGGGTCGAAAATGTTTTGTGCGGAAAAGGCAAATTGATGGCCCGCTCCGGCCGGCTTTTCTGAAAAAATCCTTTTTTATCAATTGATTCCGGGATGAACCTGTATGCGCAGTGTGGGCTTGGCGGTAGTGGCGGTTTTTCTGGCAGCGGTGTCCGTGACCGCGCACGCCAAAGACCTCAGCAAGAACGATCTGCAGGTCTGCAAATGGGGAGCAGGTGTTGCGGGGGCGGCGCAGCAGTCAAAGCTCTCTGGCACCACCCTCTACAGCGCGCGCAAGAAACTGCAGAGCCGTAAGTTCGCCAAACCGTGGATGAGCAAGATGGCGCTGGGCATCACGGAACAGACCTACAAAAGCCCATCGAAGCTGAAACCTGCCGCGGTGAAGCAAACTTACTACGAGGGCTGCATCCAGCACGACCTGGCGCGTAAATAACTGGGGGGTTATTCGGCGTTGGGCAGCCAATCAAGTCGCCTTTCACGGCGTGGCAGGCGACTTGAGCAGGGATCGGCGCGCGCCGCTGCGGATCAATGGCAGTTGCCGGCCAAATGATAATGCTGCGCTTCGGCAGCCGCCGGGCTGTTGAACTCCACCCGGTTTTTCTCGGCAATCGCGTTGTACGAAGGGCAGTCCGGACGGTGGTACACCATGGTCTTCTTGTTGCCGCGAATCGCCAGCGTCAGGTTTGCCGGGTTCCCGCCGCCACTCGCAGCAGGCTTCATCGGATTGCTTGCAGTGGGCGGTGCCTTGGCGGTCACGGCAGACGCCCCGGCAGCTCCGTTGCCACCGCTCAAATTGGCGCTGAGGAAAATCGGTGCGTGGTCGGACACGCTGTCACGGCCCTTGGCGTGGGTCACGCCGAGGAATGTCGGGTAATCGAACACCTCGACCTTGTTCACCCGGATCGCCGACTGCTTGCTGATAAAGATGTTGTCGTAGAGGTTGGCGAATTTGCCGTCCTTCGTCGACAGCGTGCTCGCGCCATCAAGTACCAGCGGCCTGGCGCTGCTGTCGAGCTTGTCCCACGCGGGCGAGTTGGGCGGGGTGTTGAAGTCGCCCATCAACATGATCTGGTTGTTGCCCGGGTAGGTTTCCTGCAGCCAGGTCCAGTAATTGGACAGCGCGACGATTTCCGAAGCGCGGTCCGCCTGGTTCTTGCCATACAGGATGTGCACGGTGGCCACGACAAAGGTCTTGCCGTCCTTGAGCGAGCGGAACTGCGCAGAGTAGGGCTCGCGTTCGAAGGTGTCGCTGCGGTCCAGGTAGCTCACGGCGCCGTCTTCATAGGCAACGGCATCATCCCGCCAGACGAATCCGTACATTTCCTTGTAGGAAGAGCGGCCCACGGCATGGGACGCCATTGAGCTCCAGTGCTTGCCGGTTTGCCGGGTCAGCTCCTTGGCCAGCGCCTCCAGCGCGTCTTCGCTCATCAGCTCCTGAACCGCGAGAAAGTCCACCTTCTGCGCGACTTTGGCGATGCCCTGAAAGTCCTTGTTCGGGCGCACGCTCAGGTGCTCCAGGTTCCAGGTGCCAATGTTGACGTCAGCGGATGCGGTTTGCAGGAAAGTGAAAGACAAAAGCAGAGCGACACAAAATCTGAGCATGTTTATCCAACTGGGTTATTCATCGAGGGAGATTGATTCGGGGTGAAGCGGTGACGAGTCGATGGCCGTGAGCTGTGCGCCTGCGGCCATCACTGTCGTAGCGGGGATGTCTGGCCATGACCTCGGCCTCAAGGACGCCGGCAGGTCAATCTTCCTTGGGCACGGTCCAGAAAATCTGCACGCCGCCGTCGTCCCGCCAGGCCAGGGTCACGTTGTCGTTCTCGTCGATCTCTTCCAGCAACTGTTTCCAGTCGTCTTCGAGTTCGTCCGCAAGCCGGAAAATCAGCGCCGCGCGGGCTTTCTGTGCGCTCTGCGAGTTGATGATTTTCTGAACCCGCACGGCCATGCGCTCGTAGTGCCCTGGCGATGCTGCGGTTGATGCGTTGGTGTCAGACACGACGTGACCCTCCTGTTCGCTGTATGCGCATACAGTATTTGAGTGTCGGACGTTTCGCAACAGCGGATCGGACAAAAACCTCCTCCGACCCAAGTCGCTGATTTTTCGGTTGATTGTCCGGGATCGCGAACCAAAGTCGATGGCGCTGATCTGATCTGCTAGATGACGATTCAGCGTTCGAGCGCATGACGCTTGAGCCCTACACACCAGGAGGCTTTTATGAAGATTCAATCATTGCTGATGCCGGTCGCGTTCGCCTGTTGTGCAGCGTTGTCGGGTTGCTCTACTTCGACCGTGGTCACCTTGCAGAACGGCACGCAGTACGTGACTAAGGATGCGCCGAAGACCAAGAGCAAAGACGGCTTTTATGAGTTCGAGGACATCTCCGGCAAAACCATCCGCGTGCGCGCTGACGAGGTAGCCACCGTCAAAGAAGAGGACTGAGCCACTCCAGGGCCCGGCTGGCATGGCCGCCGGGCCCGCGCTGTATGCAAACTCGTCCCGATCTGAATGGAACGTCCTCGCATTGCCGTCGCTCTAAGCGAGGCTTTCTGCTCACGATATTTCCTCTCAGGCCCTAATTATGGATACCCCACCCAACACCGGGTTCAGCGCAGCACCCCTGCGTTTCCTTGCCAACGGCGGTGCGGTCGGTGATCTGCTTCAGTCCCCATTGATGGACGGCTCGCCCCTCGGCGCTCCCTCCGACTGGCCGGACAGTCTGAAGGCCCTCATGGGTACGATTCTCCCTGTGCAGGCGCAGATTGTGCTCTTTTGGGGACCTGAATTCGTGGCGCTCTACAACGACGCCTATGCGCCGAGCATCGGCGAGAAACATCCCCGTGCCCTTGGCCGGCCTGCGGTCGAGAACTGGCGCGAGTTGTGGGACGACCTCGAGCCGCTGCTGCGCGGCGTGCGTGAAACCGGGAAAACCTTTGCTGCCAAGGACCGTGCTTTTTATATCGAACGCCACGGCTACGGCGAAACCGTTTACTTTGACGTCTCCTATTCTGCGGTACACCAGGGCGACGGGGCCGTGGGCGGCGTGCTCTGCGTTGTGACCGAAACCACCGAGCGCGTGCATTTCGAACGTCGTCAGGCGCTGCTGCTTGAGGTGGGGCAGGCCTTGCCTTCCATTCGCGACCCCGAGCAGATCGAAGCGGACGTCATCCGGCGTATCGGGCGCGAGCTGGGCGCCACCCGAGTCCACCTCGCGGAGGCTGACGAGCAGGGCGACTTCGTCATTCGCCGTGAATACCGGCAGGGTGACGTGACGACCCGATCAGGGCTGATCGCCGTCAGCGATGACAGCTGTACTGCGTTGCGCCAGGGCTTTACCGTGCAAGCGGCGATTAAGGCTGACGCCGTTCTGGCTGACCCTCACGGCGTTGCTCTTCAGCAAGACCGTACAACGAGTCTGGCCGTGCATGTGCCGTTGATGCGCCATGACGTCCTGGCCGGCGTGTTCACTGTTGAGTTCGACGGGCAACGGGTCTGCAGCCCCCATGACATTCACATCATCGAAGAAACAGCCAAGCTGGGCTGGCAATGGATCAACCACACGCGGGCTGAATCGGCGCTGCACGCCAGTTCCGCGCAACTGGCCGGGATGTTCGAGCAGGCAGGCGCCGGGATTGCGCTGTGTGATCACCGAGGCGTGTTTCAGCAGGTCAATGATCGCTACTGCGACATCATGGGGCTGCAGCGCCGGGCCATCGACGGCCGCTCAATCCTCGATCTACAGAACGACCTCGCACCTGACACGCAGTCGATGTTCCATGAGAACTTCCTGACCGCCGAAGCGCCCTTCGAGCTGACTCAGCACCATGTGCGCGCCAATGGCTCCGTCGTATGGGTGCAGACCCACGTGACGCCGCTGCTCGACGCGCAACAACACCTCAGCGGCTTGCTGTTTGTTTGCGTTGACATCACCGCGCGTGTGGGTGCCGAACATCAACTGATCGAGCTCAACGAAAGCCTCGAACAGCGCGTCGCGACCATGGTGGCCGAGCGCGAGGCGGCCATTTCGCTGCTGCACGAGTCGCGCAAGATCGAGATGGTCGGTCAGCTCGGCGGCGGCATCGCCCATGACTTCAATAACCTGCTGACGCCGATCATGACCTCGCTGGAGTTGCTGCGGCGCCAGCCGGTCAGCAATGACCGCTCCCATCGCTTGATCGATGCCGCACTGCAGGCCGCAGATCGCGCGAGAATTCTGGTCGGCCGCTTGCTGACCTTCGCTCGCAGGCAGACGCTCAAGCCTCAGGTGGTGGCGCTGGACAGCCTGGTCAACGACATGCGTGACCTTATCCAGCGCTCGCTGGGTCCGACCATCGAAGTAATCGTCGAGATTCCCGCAGATCTGCCCAACATACTCATCGACCCCCATCAGCTTGAACTGGGCGTGCTCAATCTCGCGGTCAATGCCCGGGACGCGATCGCCGAACGCGGCTACCTGAAAATCAGCGCGCGTCCCGAGGTGATTGCCGACAGTCCGGGGTTGGGCCCGGCGCCGGCGCAGGGTTGCTACGTCAGGCTGACAGTGTCGGATAACGGCAGCGGCATGACCGAGGAAGTGCTGCAACGCTGCGTCGAGCCGTTCTACTCAACCAAAGGCGTCGGCAAGGGCACCGGTCTTGGATTGTCGATGGTGCAGGGGCTGGCCCTGCAATCGGGCGGTGGTTTTGATGTTCAGTCGGCGCCGGGTCTCGGCACGCGCGTTGACATCTGGCTGCCCGTGTCGAGCGCGGATGTGCTGACACCGGCAGAAGGCGAGGGCGACTCGGCGCCCGCCGCGGATCACCCTTTTCACGTGCTGGTGGTGGATGATGAGGAACTGGTCCGCTACACCGTTGCGCTGCAACTGCGTGACCTGGGCTACCGGGTGACCGAAGCGGCGTCGCCGTCCGCTGCCGAGCAGATGGTCAGCGCCGGGTTGCGGCCGGACGTGCTGATCACCGATCAGTTGATGGCCGAAAAAAGCGGTACCCAGCTCGCCTTGAGTCTGCGCGAAGTCCTGCCTGCGCTGCCTGTGTTGGTCGTCACGGGGTACACCAGCGATTCGTCGACGCAGATTGCCGGTTTCGAGATGCTGGCCAAGCCCTTCAGCCGCGCTGACATTGCGTCGAAAGTGGCGCAGGTGATCAACGACCGGAAAGCACCGGCATTGATCAGCGAGCAGGCCGGTCACGCCTCTTGATGGGGTGAGCCCTTCACGCCGTACCCTTCATGCCAGGTGCTGCAACGGCATGAAGAGTGGCTGCTTCGCCTAAACGGCTCGGCCGATGGCCTGTTCGTAGCACGACAGGAAATACTGCCACTGGGATTCGTCCCAGAATGAGTGCCTTCTAAGCTGCGGAATGTCGTGACGCGCCGCGCCCAGGGTGGTGATCCGGCCGTGGGATTTTTCCAGATCCAGCAGCGCTAGCTCAAAATCAAAACGCGTCTCGGTGACCGTCGCCTTGATGAAGATGTGCTTGGAGCGCATGCAGCCATGCTGCCACTTGCCCAGGTGCATCTTTGCCAGGGTCTCGGCCAGGCGCTTGAAGAGTCGCTGATGTTGCTCGACGCTCAAGGTGCTGGCACCGCCCTGGGCATACCAGGTATCAAGATCGATGAAACCGCCCAGATCCTTGGTCACCAGAACGCCTTGCCATACACCCGCAACCTTGCGTGCGCCATAAAAAACAGGTCGTGGTGCGTTGACGCCCAGTTCCTCGAGTTTTGTCAGCGCAATGCCCTCACGCAGTGCAGTCGGGCGACCTGTCGGGTAACGGAAGCTGCGAAACAGGTGGCCCGTCTGGCGTTTCACGTAAAGCGTCTTGCCGTCATGCACAACGCGTTGCACACCGCTGGTGCCGTTGCGGCGCACGTTTGGTGGCTCGACCCAAGGCCCCGACGTGCCCCACCAGAACTCAAACTCGTTGTTTGCCCGACCCATCATGCGCTCCGAATACTTTAGAAATCTTGCTTGTGCAGCGACTGCCGTGTTGCAGTGCGAGCCCCTCTGGCCGTCGCGGGCCAGATTAGTTCACTGCCGCTCAAGGATATTGGCGAATGGCCATTTTGAAGGCGCCCAGCTTACTGGCTTGACGCGTTCATTAACCAGTCAAACCCGCGGCATTTACGCCATCCAGCAGGTCGTATACGCAGCGTTTGTCTGATTACGAGGCCAGGCAATCCCGTTGAATGACCCTTGGGACGTGTCCCTCGTGAGCCAAGTCATGCCCGTTCGTCCCATTCCTGTGAAACTCGCGGAATTGATGGAACCTGGCGACATCCACCGTGCATAACTAAATAAGGAAATTTGCCATGATCTCTACACTTGAACTCTGCCATATCGTCGAATCAGGTTTTCTGCCTGCCAAGTGCAAATGCACCATCGATGCCAACGACCAAATAATGGTGCAGATTTTTGACCGCGAGCGGGGCCACGCCGATCTCTTGGCCGGGGGTATTCCGGTCAGCTCGCTCAACTCCAGCCGCGCCATCGCCAACCTCATAGCCACGCTCAAAGAAGACTTGAAGCTCCACTCAGCCAGCCGACGTACGACCGCCTATCAGGAACGCGCGTAATTCCTCAGTAAGGCTCACGACAACCGAGGCACGATTCACCCTTCCTTTCTATCCTCCGATTCAGGGTGCAGGCCGCCAGCGCTGCAACGGTGATCGGAGGAGCAGGGCAACACACGGCCCGCCTCTTTTCACCGCTTTGCACAGTTGACAAATCCTTGAACGGTTCCCATAGTTTCGCTCACGCAAACGTTTGCGATTTCGTCGATGCCTCCCCCGACGCGTAAACGCTGCCGATAACAACAATCATAATGTCGGAGTGATTCCATGAAGCTGCCCTTCGCTGCACGCCTTCTTGCTGTTGCCATGCTCACCGCTTCCGCTGCAACCCTGCCTCTCTCATCCGCCTTTGCCGACGACGCTAAAAAGCCGACCGTCGCGCTGGTGATGAAATCCCTCGCCAACGAATTCTTCCTGACCATGGAAGACGGCGCCAAGGTCTATCAAAAAGAACATTCCGCTGACTTTGACCTGATTTCCAACGGCATCAAGAACGAGTCCGACACGGCCGCGCAGATCGACATCGTCAACCAGATGATCGTCAAGAAAGTCGACGCGCTGGTCATCGCCCCGGCCGATTCCAAGGCCTTGGCGTCGGTCCTGAAGAAGGCCATGGACGCGGGCATCAAAGTCGTCAACATCGACAACCAGCTTGACGCCGACGTGCTGAAAAGCAAGGGCATGGAAGTGCCGTTCGTAGGCCCGAACAACCGCAAGGGCGCCAAGCTGGTGGGTGACTACCTGGCCAAGCAACTGACGGCAGGTGATGAAGTCGGGATCATCGAAGGCGTTCCGACCACCACCAACGCGCAGCAACGCACCGCGGGTTTCAAGGACGCGATGGACGCTGCGCAGATGAAAATCGTTTCCACGCAGTCGGGTAACTGGGAAATCGACAAGGGCAACGCTGTTGCGTCCGCCATGCTCAACGAATACCCGAACCTGAAAGCGCTGCTGGCCGGCAACGACAGCATGGCGCTGGGCGCTGTCTCGGCAGTACGTGCGGCAGGCAAGGCGGGCAAGGTTCAGGTGGTCGGCTACGACAACATCAATGCCATCAAGCCGATGCTGAAAGACGGCCGCATTCTGGCCACCGCTGACCAGTTCGCGGCGCGTCAGGCCGTGTTCGGTATCGACACCGCCCTGAAGATGGTCAAGGGCGAGAAGCTCGAGATCACCAACGGCGTGATCGAAACCCCGGTCGAGCTGGTAACCAAGCCGCAGTAAGCCGGCCTGGTTGCTCAGTCAACACATTCCAAACCCGCAGTTGTCCAAATATGTACCGCCTGCCCGTGAGGGCAGGTGCGTGGAGATCGTTATGTCAGCGTCTGCTCAGGCCGCTGTTCTATCTGTCAGTGGTATTGGCAAAACCTACGCCCAACCTGTACTCGGTGACATCGACCTGACGCTGATGCGCGGGGAAGTGCTGGCCTTGACCGGGGAAAACGGCGCCGGCAAAAGCACGCTGTCGAAAATCATCGGCGGGCTGGTCACACCGACCACCGGCCAGATGCAGTTTCAGGGGCACCCCTACCAGCCTGGCAGTCGCACCCAGGCCGAAAAGCTCGGCGTGCGCATGGTCATGCAAGAACTCAATCTGCTGCCGACGCTTTCGGTGGCGGAAAACCTGTTTCTCGACAACCTGCCCAGCCGCGCCGGTTTCATCAATCGCCGCAAGCTGCGCGAAGATGCGATCAAGGCCATGGCCCAGGTCGGCCTTGAGGCCATTGACCCGGACACGCTGGTCAGCGAACTGGGCATTGGCCATCAACAGATGGTCGAAATCGCCCGCAACCTGATTGGCGACTGCCATGTGTTGATCCTCGACGAGCCAACGGCGATGCTCACGGCGCGCGAGGTGGAAATGCTCTTCGAGCAGATCACGCGTCTTCAGGACCGTGGCGTTTCCATCATCTACATCTCTCACCGCCTGGAAGAACTCGCCCGCGTTGCCCAGCGCATCGCCGTGCTGCGTGACGGCAAGCTGGTCTGCGTCGACTTCATGGCCAATTACAACAGCGAGCAACTGGTCACGCTGATGGTGGGCCGTGAACTGGGCGAGAAGATTGATCTGGGCGAGCGCAAGATCGGCGCGGTGGCGCTGTCGGTCAGAGGCTTGAGCCGCACCGACAAGGTCCGCGACGTTTCCTTCGATGTCCGGGCCGGTGAAATTTTCGGCATATCCGGGCTGATCGGCGCCGGACGTACCGAGTTGCTGCGGCTGATCTACGGCGCGGACGTGGCCGACAGCGGCAGCATCGAAGTCGGCAGCCCGCTGCGCAGCGTGCAGATCAAGTCGCCGGTGGACGCCGTGGGTCATGGCATTGCCTTGATCACCGAAGACCGCAAGGGCGAGGGGTTGCTGCTGTCGCAATCGATCAGCGCCAACATTGCACTGGGCAACATGGAAGCCATTTCCAGTGCCGGCGTGGTCAACGGCAACTCGGAGATCGCTCTGGCTCAGCGTCAGGTGGGCGCCATGCGCATTCGCAGTTCCAGTCCGACGCAACTGGTGTCGGAGCTGTCGGGCGGCAACCAGCAGAAGGTCGTGATCGGCCGCTGGCTGGAGCGCGATTGCCAGGTGATGTTGTTCGACGAGCCCACCCGCGGCATCGACGTCGGCGCCAAGTTCGACATCTACGCGCTGCTGGGTGAACTGACCCGTCAGGGCAGGGCGTTGGTGGTGGTGTCCAGTGATCTGCGCGAGCTGATGCTGATCTGCGACCGCATCGGCGTGCTGTCTGCCGGGCGCCTGATCGACACCTTCGAGCGTGACACCTGGACCCAAGACGAACTGCTTGCCGCTGCCTTCGCGGGCTATCAAAAACGTGACGCGCTGCTGTCTGAAGCCGCGCCCAGGATCGACTGATGAAAACTTCTACTTCTCCTGCCGCGCTGCCGTCTCCGAGCAAGCGCAGCGGCAACTACTTCGGCCTGGGCACTTACCTGGGGCTGGCGGGCGCATTGCTGGCGATGATCGTGTTGTTCTCGTTGCTCAGCGATCATTTCCTGTCGTACGAAACCTTCAGCACTCTGGCCAACCAGATTCCCGACCTGATGGTGCTGGCGGTCGGCATGACCTTCATCCTGATCATCGGTGGCATCGACCTGTCGGTGGGGTCGGTGCTGGCGCTGGCTGCGTCGGCGGTCAGTGTGGCCATGCTCGGCTGGGGCTGGGGCGTGTTTCCGTCGGCGTTGCTGGGCATCGCCTGCGCAACGGCGGCCGGTACCCTGACCGGCTCGATCACCGTGGCGTGGCGCATTCCCTCGTTCATCGTGTCCCTCGGCGTGCTGGAAATGGCCCGCGGCGTGGCGTATCAGCTGACCGACTCGCGCACCGCGTACATAGGCGACTCCTTTGCGTGGCTGTCCAACCCCTTTGCCTTTGGCATCTCGCCGTCGTTCGTCATCGCGCTGATCGTCATCTTCGCCGCCCAGGCCGTGCTGACGCGCACCGTGTTTGGCCGCTACCTGATCGGCATCGGCACCAACGAGGAAGCCGTGCGTCTGGCGGGCATCAATCCCAAGCCCTACAAGATCCTGGTGTTCTCGCTGATGGGCCTGCTGGCGGGCGTTGCCGCGCTGTTCCAGATTTCGCGCCTGGAAGCCGCTGACCCTAACGCCGGTTCCGGGCTCGAACTGCAAGTGATTGCGGCGGTGGTCATCGGCGGCACCAGCCTGATGGGCGGGCGCGGTTCGGTGATCAGCACCTTCTTCGGCGTGCTGATCATCTCGGTCCTGGCTGCAGGGCTGGCGCAGATCGGCGCGACCGAGCCAACCAAACGCATCATCACCGGTGCTGTAATCGTCGTTGCAGTGGTCCTCGACACCTACCGCAGCAATCGCGCGCGGCGGCGCGGCTGACATGGCAACCATCAAGGACGTAGCGGCGATTGCCGGGATTTCCTACACCACGGTGTCCCATGTCCTTAACCGCACCCGACCGGTCAGCGAAGAAGTACGAAAGAAGGTCGAAGCCGCCATCGTGCAGCTGGACTATGTGCCCAGCGCCGTTGCGCGGTCGCTCAAGGCCAAGGCCACGGCGACCATCGGCCTGTTGATTCCCAACGGCATCAACCCGTACTTCGCCGAACTGGCACGGGGCATCGAGGATTACTGCGAGCGCAACGGTTTCTGCGTGATCCTCTGCAACTCCGATGACAACCCCGACAAGCAGCGCAGCTACCTGCGCGTGCTGCTGGAAAAACGCGTCGACGGCCTGATCGTGTCGTCGGTGGGCGGCGGAGACAGCCTCGTCGAGGGCTTGTCCGCAGTACGCACGCCGCTGGTCATCGTCGACCGCGATCTGGATGGCGTAACGGCTGACTTGGTGCGCATCGACCATGAGCTGGGCGCGTATCTGGCGACGTCGCATTTGCTGTCCCTGGGCCACCGGAAAATCGCCTGTATCTGCGGCCCGGCGCAGACCAGCGTGGCGAAGATGCGTCTGGCGGGCTATCACCGGGCGATGCAGGAAGCGTCGGTCGACGTGCCGGAAAGCTGGGTGGTAGAAAGCGATTTCACCGGCCCCAGTGGCTATCTTGCTGCGGTGAAACTGCTGGAGCAGGATCCGCCGACGGCGATTTTTGCGGCCAACGACATGGTCGGCATCGGCGTGTTGCGCGCTGCTGCCGAGCGGAACGTGCGGGTCCCGGCGGACCTATCGGTCATCGGCTTCGACGACATCCAGATGAGCCAATACGTTTACCCGGCCCTGACCACCGTCGGCCAATCCATTCTGCAACTGGGCGAGCGCGCTGCCGAGATGCTGCTGCGGCGGATCTCCTCGCGGGGCGAAACCGCTGTCGAACACCTGGTCGTTGCGCCGAGTATCGTGCTGCGCGAATCCACAGCGCCTCCACCCCAGGTATTTACCGAATTTCGTTAAGCCGAGCGCTCCGCCCGGTCTAGAAAGCGTTCTGAAGAGTAGACGTCATGCAAGCAAAAGTAGTGATAGTGGGCAGCCTGAACATGGACCTGGTGACGCGCGCGCCGCGTTTGCCCCGGGCCGGAGAAACCCTGGCCGGGCAGTCGTTCGTCACCGTGCCGGGCGGCAAGGGCGCCAATCAGGCGGTAGCGGCGGCACGACTGGGCGCCAGTGTCGCCATGATCGGGTGCGTCGGCGATGATGCCTACGGCGAACAGCTTCGCACCGCGCTGCTGGCCGAAGGCATCGATTGCCAGGCAGTGACCCCGGTCTCCTGCGAGTCCACCGGCGTTGCGCTGATCGTCGTCGATGACAGCAGCCAGAACGCTATCGTGATCGTGGCCGGCGGCAACGGCCACGTCACCGCGTCCGTGGTGGACAGCTTCGATGCGTTGTTGTCCGGGGCCGAAGTCATCATCTGCCAGCTTGAAGTGCCGCTCGACACCGTCGGCCACGTGCTCAAGCGCGGCCACGAACTGGGCAAGACCGTCATCCTCAACCCGGCGCCGGCCAGTGGCCCGCTGCCGGCCGAGTGGTTCGCCTGGATCGATTACCTGATCCCGAATGAAAGCGAGGCCACCGCGCTGACCGGTTTGCCCGTCGACAGCACCGCCAGCGCAGACGCCGCTGCATCAGCACTGCTTAAAGCCGGCGTCAGCAAGGTGATCGTGACGCTGGGCGAGCAGGGCGCCTTGTTCGCCAGCGCGTCGCGCTCCGAGCACTTCCCGGCACCCAAAGTGCAGCCCGTTGACACCACGGCGGCAGGCGATACCTTTGTCGGCGGCTTCGCGGCGGCGCTGGCCGATGGCAAATCCGAGTCGGACGCCATTCGCTTCGGTCAGGTCGCAGCGGCGCTGTCCGTGACCCGTTCCGGCGCCCAACCTTCCATTCCGACATTTGCCGAGGTTCAGGCCTCTGCAGCACAAGGGCATTCATCATGAAAAAAAACCCACTGCTCAACATTGCCTTGTCCCGCGCCATCGCGTCTCTCGGCCACGGCGACATCCTGATGATCGTCGACGCGGGCATGCCCGTCCCGGCTGGCGTGGAGCTGATCGATCTGGCCCTGACCCATGGTGTGCCCGATTTTCTCAGCGTGCTGAATGTGGTGCTGACTGAAATGCAGGTCGAGAGTCACGTCCTCGCCGAAGAGATGCTGTCGAAACAACCGCCAGCGTTGGCCACCGTTTCGAGCTTGCAGGCCTCGGGCAGCCTCGGTGAGCAACGCCTGGTGAGTCATGAGGCATTGAAACAGCTCAGCCGCGGCGCTCGGGCTATCATCCGCACCGGCGAATGCCAGCCCTACACCAACATCGCGCTCGTGGCGGGCGTGGTTTTTTAGCGCCGGTTTTTTATTTTCAGCCGTCAGGAACAAGGAGTTCCCATGAATACAACCCGTCATTTTTTCACCGGACTGATCAGGAGTGCCGCGCTGTTGGCCATTTTATCCGCCACGTCGGTGCATGCCGCCGAGAAGCGCGACGTGATCATCGACACCGACCCGGGCGCCGATGACGTCGTCGCACTGCTCCTGGCGCTGGCGTCGCCGCAAGAACTCAACGTCATGGCGATCACCACCGTGGCGGGCAACGTGCGCATCGACAAGACGTCGCGTAATGCCCGGCTGGCTCGGGAATGGGCTGGCCGGGAAGAAGTGCCGGTGTACGCCGGTGCCGGCAAGCCACTGGTGCGCACGCCGATCTACGCCGAGAACATCCACGGCAAGGAAGGACTGCCGGGCGTGGAAGTGCATGAGCCGAAGAAGCCGTTGGCTGAAGGCAATGCCGTGCAGTACCTGGTCGACACCCTGAAGAAAGCTGCGCCCCACAGCATCACCATCGCCATGCTCGGGCCGCAGACCAATCTGGCGCTCGCGCTGAGTCAGGCGCCGGAGATCACCCAGGGCATCAAGGAAGTCGTGGTGATGGGCGGCGCCCACTTCAACGGTGGCAACATCACTCCAGTGGCCGAATTCAATATCTACGCCGACCCCGATGCGGCGAAGGTTGTCCTGGACAGCGGCGTGAAGCTGACCTACGTGCCGCTGGATGTCACCCACAAGATCCTCACCAGCGAAGCGCGCATCGAGCAGATCGACGGTCTGAACAATCAGGCTGGCAAGCTGGTCAGCGGTATCCTCAACGAGTACGTCAAGGCTGATATGGTCCATTACGGCCTGCCCGGCGGGCCGGTACATGATGCGAGCGTGATTGCCTGGCTGATCAAGCCGGAGCTGTTTAGCGGCAGACAGGTCAATCTGGCGATCGATAACCGTGAGGGTGTGACCCACGGCCAGACCATTGCCGACTGGTACGACACCCTCGCTCAGAACAAAAATGTGTTCTGGGTCGAAAACGGCGATGCCCAGGGCTTTTTTGACCTGTTGACTCAGCGCCTTGGTCTTTTGAAGTAAATCTGCAGTGCTGCGCCGCGTGGCATCCCGCTGCGGGGCGCAGAGCAATCAAGGTGCAAAACTGTGTCTATCGACCTCAATAGTCCCGATTCCTTTACCCACGACGCTGTCCGGCAAATGATCGCGGCGGCGCGGGATGGCGTGCACAACCAGCTGCGCGTCGGTCGCGACGGCCGTGCGTGGGTTTCCAGTGACGCGGTGGGCGGCGTCGACATCCGCGGACTGCTGTTTCGTCTGGAGACCTGGGCGGCCGGTTCCGGGTGCGTGGGCCCGGTGGCTGCCAGCGATGCCGTATGGGTGACGCAGATCTACAACGCCCTGCGGGACAACTGGGCCAATCCCACCACCGATTACGTCGACGTCTATTGACTCGCGCCCGCCTGTTTAGCCCGTCCTGCGGGCGTGCCTTAAACGTTTTGTCACGATTGAATGCGCCGGGCAGGCGATGCCTCGGGCAGACTCCTGCGCTGTACTCGACATGCCTTGGCTTGCGCGTGGCGAAACGAAGCCGCTGGACCGCTGTCGCAGAGGTTCTGCTTTAGTTAAACGTTAGGAGGTTGTATGCCCTGGAAATACGCATCATCGGGTCTGGTGCTCGCCGTAGCGCTGCTGGCCGGTTGCAGCAGCACGTCGGAGTCTTCGAGCCAGCCTGAGGAGAGCGTCGCCAGTTCCCCGGCCAGTTCCGCTGATGGTTATGCCCGTTGTGACACGGCAGCGGTGCAGTTCGCTGTCGGCAAGCCGGCGTCAGCGGCATTGCTGGACCAGGCGAAGGCCAAGGCAGGCGCGCAGACCGCCAGAGTGCTCGGGCCCAACGACATCGTGACACTGGAATACCGCTCGGACCGTCTGAACCTGAACACCGATGATTCAGGGAAAGTGAACCGCGTCAATTGCGGTTAACGTCAGCGCATTACGGAACTGCAGGCATAAAAAAACCCCGTCAGTGACGGGGTTTTTTCAGATCGCTGGGATTACTCCGCGCGAACCTGAGCAGCTTGCATGCCCTTTTGGCCTTTCTCAGCCACGAAGGAAACAGTCTGGCCTTCTTTCAAGCTTTTGAAACCGTCGGATTCAATGGCTTTGAAATGTACAAAAAGGTCGTCGCCGCCACCCTGTGGGGTGATGAAGCCGAAGCCTTTTTCATCGTTGAACCATTTTACGGTGCCGGATTGGCGATTAGACATGGTGTATCTCCAGGAACATAATTTTCAGTAGTGCTGTGTTGCTCAGGCCAACTGGGCACACGAGCGCTATCATAGTCGAATTGTGTGAATGCTGGACTTTTTCGATTAGAACTTTGCGTCAGCATCTTCGATATAACGCCCCAAATGGGCCCCGTAGGCCTGTTTAGCCCGGTCGGCGCGTTCAGCGGCGAACCCTTCTTCAACTCCTGAAACCCGCTGAATTCGCGGGCTTCAGGGTGTCGGTCGATAGGTCCTTCTTTACGCCCCGGTCTGGGGCATCAAGGAAATGTAAATTTTTTATTTTTTGCCATTCAGGCAATTTTTGCTCACCGCCGCCTGCAGACGAGAGGTCATATCGGTACTGGGAGGCGTCGTTTTGTCATTGAGCGACGCGATCTCCTTGTCCGAGAAGTTCTGGTTGATTTGTTGAGCGCCGCACTCGCAATGCGCCTTCACTGCACTGGCGTCCATCGATGGATTGCTCTGGGTGGCTGCGGTGGTGCATTCGTTCATGTAGCTGGTCTTGGTTTTCGCATCCATCGCGGCATGAGCGCTGAGGGGCAGTGTCAGGGCAAGCGGGGCGAGAAGGGCGGCAACGCGTAGAAGCTTCATGGTGGATTCCTTTTTGTCGGTGGCCGTCGAGGTGTCAGGCCTTGAACAGGTACTACCGATAATCTGAGGCCCCTGAAGCGCACCAGTTCCGTGGCGCCGCTGCGTCTCGGTTCATTTGCCGATCCCCGTGCAGCGCCCACCACCGTTTAGCTGACCCTGCGGTAACGCTGTGATAGCATGCGCGCCTGCAGATTAGCTCGCATCTCGCGGGGCCCCGTTGCCCTGCTGCAAGTTCTGTCGATTTCGTAAGTTCCAGTCACTCTGGTTCGGTCTTCAGGTTGGCCTTCGGGCTCCTGCCACTGTGAGGCAGGCATACCACCGAATCGCGTACTGGCTCTATCCCACCCACGTGACCTTTGGTAGGGGTCACCACTAGGAGAGGAGGCGCCATGCCAACTATTACTCTTCCCGACGGCAGTCAACGTTCTTTCGATCACCCGGTATCCGTTGCCGAGGTCGCAGCATCCATTGGTGCGGGCCTGGCCAAAGCCACCGTGGCCGGCAAGGTCAACGGTCAACTGGTTGACGCCAGCGACATCATCGATACCGATGCGAGCCTGCAAATCATCACCCCCAAGGATCAGGAAGGCCTGGAGATCATTCGTCACTCATGCGCGCACCTGGTCGGCCATGCCGTCAAGCAGCTCTATCCGACTGCAAAGATGGTGATCGGCCCGGTCATCGATGATGGCTTCTATTACGACATCGCTTATGAGCGTCCTTTCACGCCGGACGACATGGCGGCGATCGAGCAGCGCATGCAGCAGCTGATCGAAAAGTATTACGACGTCATCAAGAAGGTCACGCCGCGCGCGGAAGTGATCGAAGTGTTCACGGCCCGTGGCGAAGACTACAAGCTGCGTCTGGTCGAAGACATGCCGAACGAGCAGGCCATGGGCCTGTACTACCACGAAGAATACGTCGACATGTGCCGCGGTCCGCACGTGCCGAACACCCGTTTTCTGAAGTCATTCAAATTGACCAAGCTGTCCGGTGCGTACTGGCGCGGCGATGCCAAGAACGAGCAGTTGCAGCGCGTTTACGGCACGGCGTGGGCGGACAAGAAGCAGCTGGCGGCTTACATCCAGCGCATCGAAGAAGCCGAAAAACGCGATCACCGCAAGATCGGCAAGCGCCTGGGCCTGTTCCATACCCAGGAAGAAGCGCCGGGCATGGTGTTCTGGCACCCGAACGGCTGGACGCTCTACCAGGTTCTTGAGCAATACATGCGCAAGACCCAGCGCGAAAACGGCTACCTCGAGATCAAGACGCCGCAGGTTGTCGACCGCTCCCTGTGGGAGAAGTCCGGGCACTGGGCGAACTACGCCGAGAACATGTTCACCACCGAGTCGGAAAACCGCGACTACGCCATCAAGCCGATGAATTGCCCGTGCCACGTGCAGGTGTTCAATCAGGGCCTGAAAAGCTACCGCGAGTTGCCGCTGCGTCTGGCCGAATTCGGCGCCTGCCACCGCAACGAACCTTCGGGTGCGCTGCACGGCATCATGCGCGTGCGGGCGTTCACCCAGGATGACGCGCATATCTTCTGCACCGAAGAACAGATGCAGGCTGAATCAGCCGCATTCATCAAGCTGACCATGGCCGTCTACGCCGATTTCGGTTTCAAAGACATCGAAATGAAGCTGTCGACCCGTCCTGAGAAGCGTGTCGGTTCCGATGAATTGTGGGATCGCGCCGAGTCTGCACTGGCTGCAGCCCTTGACAGCGCGGGTCTGCCGTACGATCTGCAACCGGGCGAGGGCGCGTTCTACGGTCCGAAGATCGAATTTTCTCTCAAGGATTGCTTGGGTCGCGTCTGGCAATGCGGTACTCTGCAGCTCGATTTCAACCTGCCGATCCGTCTGGGCGCCGAATTCGTGTCGGAAGACAACGGTCGCAAGCACCCGGTCATGTTGCACCGCGCAATCCTTGGCTCCTTCGAGCGCTTCATCGGAATCCTGATCGAGCATTACGAAGGCGCCTTCCCTGCGTGGCTTGCTCCAACTCAAGCAGTGATCATGAATATCACTGATAAACAGGCTGATTTTGCCCTTGAGGTGGAAAAAACATTGGCGCAAAGCGGATTCCGTGCCAAGTCCGACTTGAGAAATGAAAAGATCGGCTTTAAAATCCGCGAGCATACGTTGCTCAAAATTCCGTATCTCCTGGTGATTGGGGATCGGGAGGTTGAAACACAAACTGTCGCTGTGCGTACACGTGAAGGCGCAGACCTTGGCTCGATGACGGTCGCCCAGTTCTCGGAGTTCCTTGCACAAGCGGTTTCCCGGCGTGGTCGCCAAGATTCGGAGTAATTATTATTAAGCGTGAAATGAGACAAGATAAACGAGCTGCACCGAAAGCCCCGATCAACGAGAATATCTCGGCACGTGAGGTTCGTTTAATTGGGGCTGAGGGTGAGCAGCTTGGGATTGTGTCAATTGAAGACGCGCTTCTTAAGGCTGAAGAGGCCAAACTGGATCTGGTGGAAATTTCCGCCGATGCAGTACCCCCTGTTTGCAAACTGATGGACTACGGCAAATCGATCTTCGAGAAGAAGAAACAGGTTGCTGCCGCCAAGAAAAATCAGAAGCAGATCCAGGTTAAAGAAATCAAGTTTCGTCCAGGGACGGAGGAAGGGGATTACCAGGTAAAACTACGCAACCTGGTACGTTTCCTGAGTGACGGGGACAGGGCCAAGATTTCCTTGAGATTTCGCGGTCGTGAGATGGCCCACCAGGAGCTGGGGATGGAGCTGTTGAAGCGGGTTGAAGCTGACCTGCTCGAATACGGTTCGGTCGAACAGCATCCTAAGATGGAAGGACGCCAGCTGATCATGGTCATCGCCCCGAAAAAGAAGAAATAACCACCAGGGCACGGCAGGCCTTGCGGTTATGTTTATCAACTGAATGCGGAGTATCCGAACATGCCAAAGATGAAGACTAAAAGTGGTGCAGCTAAACGGTTTTTGAAAACCGCGAATGGCATCAAGCACAAGCACGCTTTCAAGAGCCACATCCTGACCAAAATGTCGACAAAGCGTAAGCGTCAATTGCGTGGAAGCAGCTTGCTGCATCCGTCCGACGTGGCAAAAGTCAAGCGCATGCTGCGCCTTTGCTAATTTTGATCAAGAACAGAGGAATTAACTCATGGCTCGTGTAAAGCGTGGCGTCATTGCCCGTAAGCGTCACAAAAAAATTCTGAAACTTGCTAAAGGCTACTACGGCGCGCGTTCACGCGTATTCCGTGTTGCCAAGCAAGCGGTAATCAAGGCTGGCCAATACGCCTACCGTGACCGTCGTCAGAAAAAACGTCAGTTCCGCGCTCTGTGGATCGCTCGTATCAACGCTGGTGCGCGTATCAACGGTCTGTCCTACAGCCGTTTCATCGCTGGCCTGAAAAAAGCGTCGATCGAGATCGACCGCAAGGTTCTGGCTGATCTGGCAGTGAACGAAAAAGCGGCGTTTGCTGCGATTGTCGAGAAAGCTAAAGCCACTTTGGCCTAAGTCCCCGGCAATCACCGGACCCCGCTCGGGGTTCGGTGTTAAACGTCATAAATAGGGGAAGAGCCTTGTAAGCTCTTCCCCTATTTTGTATCTGGAGTCTGTACATGGAAAACCTGGACGCGCTGGTCTCTCAAGCACTTGAGGCTGTGCAAAGCGCCGAAGATATCAATGCCCTGGAGCAAATCCGGGTTCTGTACCTTGGCAAGAAGGGCGAATTGACTCAGGTGATGAAGACCCTGGGGAATCTGCCTGCTGATGAGCGTCCGAAGGTCGGCGCGCTGATCAACGAAGCCAAGGAGCGTGTCACAGAGGTTCTCAATGCGCGCAAGGCGTCGTTCGAGGAGGCCGATCTTGCGGTCAAGCTCGCGGCCGAATCCATTGATGTGACCCTGCCTGGCCGTGGCCAGACCACTGGCGGTCTGCACCCGGTCACCCGCACTCTGGAACGAATCGAGCAGTTCTTCACCCACATCGGCTACGGCATCGCCGAAGGCCCTGAGGTCGAAGACGATTACCACAACTTCGAAGCGCTCAACATCCCAGGCCATCACCCGGCCCGGTCGATGCACGACACTTTCTATTTCAATGCGAACATGCTGCTGCGCACCCATACCTCGCCGGTTCAGGTCCGCACCATGGAATCGCAGAAGCCTCCGATCCGCATCGTCTGCCCGGGCCGTGTGTATCGCAGTGACTCCGATATCACCCATTCCCCGATGTTCCATCAGGTCGAAGGCCTGCTGGTCGACCGCGATATCAACTTCGCCGACCTGAAAGGCACCATCGAGGAATTTCTGCGCGTGTTCTTTGAAAAAGAGCTGGCAGTGCGTTTCCGTCCTTCGTATTTCCCGTTCACCGAGCCTTCGGCTGAAGTCGACATGGAATGCGTGATGTGCAGCGGCAAAGGCTGCCGCGTGTGCAAGCAGACCGGCTGGCTTGAAGTCATGGGCTGCGGCATGGTCCACCCGAACGTGCTGCGCATGTCGGGCATCGATCCGGAAGAATTCCAGGGCTTCGCCTTCGGCATGGGCGTAGAGCGTCTGGCGATGCTGCGTTATGGCGTCAACGACTTGCGCCTGTTCTTCGACAACGACTTGCGGTTCCTCGCGCAATTTCGCTAGGTCGCCCGTAACGAATTCTTTAGGAGAGCAGGATGAAATTCAGTGAACAATGGCTGCGTGGCTGGGTAAGCCCGCAAGTGTCCCGCGACGAGCTGGTTGCTCGTCTGTCGATGGCCGGCCTTGAAGTAGACAGCGTCACCCCGGCAGCGGGCGTCTTCAGCGGTGTTGTGGTGGGCGAGGTGTTGAGCACCGAGCAACACCCGGACGCTGACAAGCTGCGCGTTTGCCAGGTCAGCAATGGCGCCGAAACCTTTCAGGTTGTGTGTGGCGCGCCAAACGTACGTCCCGGTCTGAAGATTCCATTCGCCATGATCGGCGCCGAATTGCCGGGCGATTTCAAGATCAAGAAGGCCAAGCTGCGGGGCGTCGAGTCCAACGGCATGCTGTGCTCCCAAGCCGAGCTGCAGGTGGGCGAGGGCAATGACGGCCTGATGGAGCTGCCGGCCGACGCGCCGGTGGGCCAAGACGTGCGATTTTATCTCGAGCTGGACGACGCAAGCATCGAAGTCGACCTGACGCCCAACCGTGGTGACTGCCTGTCCGTGGCCGGTCTGGCCCGTGAAGTGGGGGCGCTCTATGACGCAGTCGTCACGCGTCCACAGGTGGCAGTGGTTCCGGCCGTGCACGATGAAGTGCGTCCTGTAGACGTGATCGCGTCTGCGGCATGCCCACGTTATCTGGGTCGCGTCATCCGCAATGTCGACCTGTCGCGTCCTACGCCGTTGTGGATGGTTGAGCGCCTGCGTCGCTCGGACGTCCGCAGCATCGACGCCGCAGTCGACATCACCAACTACGTGATGCTTGAGCTGGGTCAGCCGCTGCACGCGTTCGACCTTGCCGAGATCAACGGCGGCATTCGTGTGCGCATGGCGGAAGAGGGCGAAAAGCTCGTGCTTCTGGATGGACAGGAAGTCAGCCTGCGCGCTGATACTCTGGTCATCGCCGATCACCAGCGTGCCCTGGCCATCGCCGGTGTCATGGGTGGCGAGCACAGCGGCGTGTCCGCGACCACTCGCGATATTTTCCTTGAGAGCGCTTTTTTCGATCAAATTGCCGTTGCCGGCAAGGCACGGTCCTATGGCCTGCACACCGACGCGTCCCATCGCTATGAGCGCGGCGTTAACTGGCAGCTCGCTCGTGAAGCCATGGAGCGTGCCACTGGCCTGCTTCTGGAGATCACGGGCGGTGAAGCTGGTCCGGTCATCGAAACCGTCAGCGATCAGCACCTGCCTTCGGTTGAGCCGATCATTCTGCGTGCCGAGCGTATCGAGCAGATGCTGGGCATGAAGATGGACGCAGCGGAAATCGAGCGTCTGCTCACAGCGCTCGGTCTCACCGTCGCGCCTCACGCCATCGAGCAGTGGCGCGTCGAAGTGCCGAGCCACCGCTTCGATATCACCCTCGAAGTCGATCTGATTGAAGAGCTGGCCCGCCTCCATGGTTACAACCGTCTGCCGGTTCGTTACCCGCAGGCGCGTCTGGCACCGCAACCGCGTGCCGAGGCTCGGAGTGATCTGCCAGCGTTGCGTCGTCTGCTGGTGGCTCGCGGTTATCAGGAAGCAATTACCTACAGCTTCATCGATCAGAAATGGTTCGAGCTGTTCAGCCCGGGTGTTGAGCCGCTGCTGCTGGCCAATCCGATCTCGGCTGACATGTCGGCAATGCGCTCGTCCCTGTGGCCGGGTCTGGTGAAGTCGCTGCAGCACAACCTCAATCGCCAGCAGGACCGCGTGCGCCTGTTCGAGAGCGGGCTGCGTTTTGTCGGTCAACTGGAAGGCTTGAAGCAAGAGCCGATGCTGGCCGGCGTGATCTGTGGCAGCCGTCTGCCGGAAGGCTGGGCGCAAGGCCGCGATGTCGTCGACTTCTTCGACGTCAAGGCTGACGTTGAAGCCGTGCTGGGCTTTGCCGGTGCGCAAGATGATTTCCGTTTCGTACCCGGAAGCCACCCCGCGTTGCACCCGGGTCAGACCGCACGTATCGAGCGTGACGGGCGAGAAGTGGGCTACATCGGCGCACTGCACCCGGAACTGTCGAAGACCCTGGGCCTTGATCGTCCCGTGTTCGTCTTCGAGCTGGTTCTGGCTGAAGTGGCGACCGGTCGCCTGCCGAAATTCCATGAGCTTTCACGCTTCCCGGAAGTGCGTCGCGACCTGGCGCTGCTTGCCAATCGTGATGTTTCCGCGACCGCCGTGCTGGACGTTATTCGTGAGAATGCAGGGGAATGGCTCACAGACCTCAGGCTGTTTGATGTTTACCAGGGTAAAGGCATTGATCCGCTTAGAAAAAGCCTTGCAGTTGGCTTGACCTGGCAACATCCATCGCGCACTCTTACCGACGATGAGGTAAACGCTTCGACGCAGCAAATTCTCACCTCGCTAGAGGCAAGGTTAAACGCCACGTTAAGGATGTAGCGTATGGGGGCTCTGACGAAAGCTGAGATGGCCGAACGTCTGTACGAAGAGCTAGGCCTGAACAAACGAGAAGCCAAGGAACTGGTCGAGCTGTTCTTTGAGGAAATCAGGCACGCTCTGGAAGATAACGAGCAGGTCAAATTGTCCGGATTCGGCAATTTTGATCTGCGCGATAAACGCCAGCGACCGGGTCGAAATCCCAAGACAGGGGAAGAAATCCCGATTACCGCTCGCCGTGTGGTCACCTTTCGCCCAGGGCAGAAACTGAAGGCCCGAGTTGAGGCTTATGCTGGAACCAAGTCATAACGACGAGCTACCGCCTATCCCCGGCAAACGCTACTTCACCATTGGTGAAGTCAGCGAGCTCTGCGCGGTCAAACCGCACGTTCTGCGTTATTGGGAGCAGGAGTTTCCTCAACTCAACCCGGTCAAGCGCCGCGGAAACCGTCGGTATTATCAGCGACAGGACGTGCTGATGATCCGCCAGATCCGCGCGCTGCTTTACGATCAGGGCTTCACCATTGGCGGCGCGCGGTTGCGCATGTCCAGCGATGAGGTCAAGGATGATTCGCTGCAGTACAAGCAGCTGATCAAACAGATGATTGTCGAGCTGGAAGATGTGCTGGTCGTGCTGCGTAAATGACTTCACGTGGTAAGCCGAAATACTTCCATCATTCAAAAGCTTAGGGTATATTCCTCGACGCTTTCGCAAGAACCCTTAACACAGAAGTAGCAGTGAGTAACGCCTAGTCGGGGCGTAGCGCAGTCCGGTAGCGCACTAGCATGGGGTGCTAGGGGTCGAGTGTTCGAATCACTCCGTCCCGACCATATTTTTCAATGACTTAGCCCAATCTTCTCAGGTTGGGCTTTTTCATGTCTGGAGATTTTCGGGGCTCATCCTGACTTCATTGTTGCAGACACGTCATCTCTGAGCTCACTGAACTGGCAATTCGGTCGATGCTCGGCGAGGCTTTTTTACAGCCCCGCCCATGATTTTCTGATGCGCAGGTTTCAGGCTCACCAGACAGCATCTTCGCGGAGGCCTCGACGATTTGCTTCCGAAGGGCCGGTGGCGATAGGGGCTGAATTAAGGTATTAAAGCGGCCTGCTTACTGAAAGGATTCGAGCTATGCGCTACTGGATTGGTTTTATGCTGCTCGCGGCCTCTGCCGCTGCATGGGCTGATGAAGCACAGATGAAACAATGGGCAAAAATGGATCGCTGCTCAAACGCAGCGTCCGTCGTTGTTTCGATAATCGAAGAAACCTCCGATACGTTCAAGCAAGCGCTCGCCCTTCAAGGCGCGATAAACGGACTTAAAACCAATTCGAAGTTGGGTGAGGCGACCCCTATACCCACTGAGGTGTCGGGCTCCTACAATATGGCGCTTCGGATATCTGCGGGAATGCCGCGACCATTCGGGAAACGGGATCACGACTGGTTGATCGCACAATCTGCATCAGCGTGCTCATTGTGGATACCGGACGCCAAGCCTGAGTAGTTAGCCTGATGATTGTTTCCGACGGTGGCGGATAGCTTGGTCTGACGGGTTTTGGTGCGCGATAAGGTGCGAGTCGCTTTGGCTGCCAGCGTGCGGGCCGAAGTTTCTATCAATAGGGAGTTTTTGAATGTCGTCGATCAGAATGTCTGCTCTGCCGCTTTGTCTGGCCCTGTTGGGCTATGCCGGCAACTCTTTCGCGAGCCCGGAAGATGAAAAGCAGCAAGGCCTTGTAGTGCTGGTTGCAATGGAGCAGGTCTGCAATAACGCGAATCCTGGCATGAAGAGCGATGTTGAGAACGCCATGGCATCGGATTCCACCATTGATGAGGCAACAAAGGCGGAAGTGAGAAAAATCAAATCTGACCCTGCCTATAAATTCAAGGTTAGCAGCATGGCCGACAACTTGATGCACTCCCCAATGGGGGCGTATGTCGCCAAAGACATGTGCAAGAATTACGGCTCGAAATAGTCAGTTCCACCGCAGCGCACCCGAAAATCACCGAGATCGTTGCTCAGTATTCGAGGCTGACGCTCAGTATTTCGTATGGAGGTGCTGTGCGTCATCTCGCTTCATGGCGCTGATGCGACCGAGCGTCCAGAAGGAAATTCCGAAGAAGAGCAGCGAAATCAGTACGCCGCCGCTCATGATGTAAAAACCCGGCCGAAAGCTACGGACGTTGGCTGCGACGGCGCTGTACTCCGGAAACCAACGCGAATAGATCAGGGTGACGCCTTCGTCTACTCCGCAGTTTTCCCTCTCGCCGCATCCAGTGTCCAGGTATTGCCCTTCGTGAGGTCGGTTATCTTGGTCCACGTAACGGTAGTGGACGATGTTAGCAAGTCGGTTTCTCGGGATTTCCTCCAGCTGCGTCACCGTGCCGGTCACTTGGGCCCCATTCCACTGAAGGGCTGCGTAGGTGAAACCTTCGTTTCTAGCCATCGCGGCAAATGCTAATAAAACACAGCATGCGATAGTTAGCAGGACGACCCGGTTGTACAGATGGTCTAGTTCTGCCTCACGTGGATTAAACATCCAATGCTCCATGGCTTACGGGGGAATGTGTACCTATCGGCGAGGTACACAAGAACTTTATCGTCATGGCCAGCCAGGGCCAGGCCGCTTCTCTTCTGCTTCATGACCCGCGCAGTGCACCTGAACCGCCAGCAAGTTGGAAACTGGGGCCAGCCTGTTGCTCCGACTGCTTGCAATGGTTCAGAGGGCGATGTACCCCATACAGAGAGTTGGCACTTAACGGACACCCCCTTTTCGATGCGCGGACGGGCAGGGGGGATCGCACCTTATATGAGCAGTAAGAGAAATGTAGCATTAGGCCATCTATGGGCGATTTAAGTGTGTACAATGCGCGGCGCTCAGTTCCAGCTCTGGCTGAGCATTATTTATATAGGGAATTCAGATGTACGCTCTTCGCAACTTGTCAGCAGCCGTTCTGTTAGTTTTGACTGCTGGCTGTGCCTCCGGTTTGGATCACACGCAGGAATCTGAACTGGCTGGCTATCGCGCCAACCATCTTGACGTTCAAGAAAAAAGTCCAGGCCTGGCCGCAGGACTGGGCCTCCTGCCTGGCGGTGGATCGTTCTACGGGCGCGCTTACGGCTACGGCGTTGTCAACCTGCTGCTGTGGCCATTGTCCATTATCTGGGATCCTGTCAGTGGCTACGACGCAGCTGAGTCCATCAACTATCAGGCATCAAAAGCTCATGTAGCCAGCTTGAAGCGCCGGGACATGGATCGTCTTGACGCCAAGCTTTCAGCTAACGAGATTGATCTGAAAACCTACACCCTGGAAAAGCGAAAAGTCGACAATCTGTACTAATTATCCTGAACAGGGAGAGTCTGCTGTGATGAGCTGAACTTCAGGCTCGGTACTCATCGTGGCCGAAATTGCCTTATCCTTTCCCAGCGGCAGGCTAGTTGTTCTGCCGAGCTGGGTATAGCCTCCCCGATGAAAGCGCCGAGGCTCGTCGAAACGATATTGCAGTAAAACCTCGACGAGCTCGTCGACATGAGTTGCATGAGCCGGTTGAATGCATTCATCTTGCTGCGAATGAAGGCACCACGTGTGCCTTCAATAACATCCTGGCTGATTCGGCGGTGTGCCATTGCAAGGAATGGTTCCGGCTCTGTGTATGCCCCGATAATCGCCTTGGCTAAAGTGGTTACACCCCGACAGCATAGCGACTGCAATGACCAGTAAAGCCAGCATCCCAGATTTCATCTTGTTTTCCCTATATGTGTAAGTTTGACTTGTATTCGCAACCCCTGATTCCTCACATTTCCCACTTCCGTCACACTTCGAACCCAGCGAATTGTCCCGCCGGCGTGCCGCACATCGCCATACCCTCAATACGAGCCGCCGGCGCGACATCGTAAGCTCGATCAGCCAAAAGTCGTATCCATTAATGACCAACTGCTCTGGCACAAGCCCCTCAGAGCAACGGTCCGCAGACTCGTAGATCGAGTAGCGTCCGCACCTACGGTCACCCGTCGAAAATTCCTACACAGTACATTGACCGGAGGCAGGCTAGAACGTTAACTGTATATATGTACAGTTATTCACGGCAAGGCTTGCATCATGAGCGTCACCTTTCTTGGCCCATCGTCGGCCGGCGCCGAAAAGCTGCGTCTTTACTTCTTTCACGTACCGGCCGATCGGGTGATCTGGGGCGTGGTGATTCAGCGTTCGCGATCATGACAAAGCCTGAGCCCGTCTTTGCGCTGATCGACTGCAATTCTTCTGGGGCTTTACTAACAGTTAGATAAGATTTTTTCTTGAGAATACAGGTGGTTAGGCTAGGTAACTTTTTTCACGTTTTTTTGTTTTTGAGGTGGTCGTCGACCACGTTAATCGGGCTCTGCACATCCGCTATCCATGTGGCTCCAAGGATCAGGCATGGAGGGGCATCGCAGGACTCCACGCGGCAATCGAGTTTCTGGCCGGGTAGTTGCACAGACTTGCCCGCCCGTTTGCATTCGACCTGACCAGTCCTTTGGGCTGGATTCGACCAGCACGCTTCTTGATCATCACCGGCAGAAGACGACCCAAAGCTGCCTCTGGTGAACGGCAGCAGCCGGCCAAGAGAGATCACTTAGGTTCGTTTAGATATCTGGGTCGTTTCAGTATGCCAGTCGTCTTTCAGCAATCCCTGTCAGCCTGCAACCTAGATAGCTCTTCAGCGGACTCTTTTCTTCCGGAGTAACAATCAATGAGGTAGTCCTGCCTGTCTCGTAGGAGAAGTGTGAACTTCATCAACTCCTCCATAAGATCTACTAAACGGTCGTAGTGCGAGGACGGCTTCATACGCCCTATTTCATCGAACTCAGTAAACGCCCTGGCAACGGAAGACTGATTCGGAATAGTGAACATCCGCATCCATCGGCCTAATACTCGTAGCTGATTCACCACGTTAAATGATTGGGAGCCACCGCATACCTGCATCACCGCGAGAGTCTTTCCCTGGGTCGGTCGTACCGTACCTATCTCCAGAGGAACCCAGTCAATCTGGGCCTTGAAGACCGCGCTCATAGCACCGTGAATCTCAGGAGAACACCACACCTGTCCTTCAGACCACTCCATCAGCTCGCGTAACTTCGTTACTTTCGGATGGGTCTCGAGCGCCTCGTCCGGTAACGGAAGACCTGAAGGATCGAAAATTTCGGTTTCAGCTCCAAACTCCTCCAGTAGGCGTGCTGCTTCTTGCGTGGCTAACCGGCTAATTGAGTGATCTTGCGTCGATCCGTAAAGAAGAAGAATTCGAGGTTTATGAAGTGAGGGTGCACGTGGCGTCAGTCGATCCAACGAAGGAATATCGATCAGGGAGGTGTGTACGTTCGGCAATGCGTCTTGCATATAAACTCCTATAAATGTACCAAACAGTCACAGCATAGACGGCTCTTCAACGCGAATCGATGCGTTCAGTTCAGTTCAGCTTTGTGCTATTCAGCGGTTATGGTCCTCAGTTGCAAAACGTAAGAACGGCGCTTACGCATCCGCGAACGGTGGCTAGGAGGGTTTTAAACTCTGCCCGGTTGCTCCGGGCTGATCGGCCAAGGTCCAGTGCGGCTCAAGGTCGGGGCCAGAGAAGATGGGACATCGTCGCCCTCTGACTTCTTGAAGGCGGCTAACTCACTATGGTTTGGCGTTGCTCTCGTTCCAGCGCCGCGTAAATTACATAAGCAATCTAGGGGCCTCTCGCTTTTTTTCCTCTCGCTTTAGCACCCCTCTAAAGAAGGCTACGAAAAAGTATCAGCTATAATGCAGCCAAACATTAGGAGTCTCTGCGACAAGGAAGGTGAGCAATGAATTTCAGGCGCCTTGGCCACTCGGGGCTGAAAGTTTCCACCATCGCGCTAGGAACGGCTCAATGTGATTGGTGGGTAGATGAAGCGACATCACATCGTTTATTCGACGCATATGTCGACGCAGGCGGCAATTTGATCGATACCGCAGACGTCTATCCAGTTTTGGGCGATGGCGTGGGTGGCAGAGCTTCAGAGGAGTTCGTCGGACGCTGGTTGAAAACCACGGCCAAACGTCACGATGTGTTGTTGGCAACAAAAGTATCTGGGCGGATGGGTCCCGGACCAAACGAAGAGGGACTATCTTGGCGGCATATCACAAAGGCAGTTGAGGGTTCGCTGCGCCGGTTGCAGGTCGACTGCATCGATTTGTATCAAGCGCATGATGATTATGACGACGTTCCAGTCGAAGAGACCTTGCGGGCGTTCGACAACCTCGTCCAGCGAGGGCTGGTTCGTTACACTGGATGTTCCAACTTCAAGGCTTGGCGACTGATGAAGTCGCTCGGGATCAGCGAACACTGCGGATGGAGCAGTTACGTTAGCATCCAAGAACGCTATAACCTGCTTGAACGCGTCCGGGTCGAGGCTGAACTACAATCGCTATGCGCTGCGGAGGGTGTAGGTTTATTGCCATACAACCCATTGGCCAAGGGGTTTCTTTGCGGTCAGTATTACCCCGACGCGAAGTTGCCGGGATCGCCACGGGCGGAGGGAGTGCGCAGCGTCTACTTCAATGAGAGGAACTGGCGGACTCTTGAGGTCGTGCGTGGAGTTGCTCAGGAATACGGCAAGACATGTACGCAAGTCTCACTCGCTTGGTTGCTCTCACGTCCGGCTGTAATTGCGCCAGTGGTTGGCGCTAGTACTGTTGAGCAATTGCTAGAGATCATGGGGGCCGCGCAGCTGCAACTATCGCAGCACGCACTGTGCCAACTGAATGAAATCAGTAACGCCTCTACAATATGATCGTCATACACCTATCAGGCGCTGTTAACCGGTTGGCCAATGCGAGTCCCAAGCCTAATATGGCGCAGGTATTCATGCCTATGGTAAGGGTTGGACATGCTGCGATCACGGCTAGGAGGTGCTCCGGGAACAGGTGCATAAGCCGCGAATTCACTTTCAATGAATCCGAGACCGCTGGTGACGTTGGGAATTTCATGTTGCAGTTTGTAAATTTTAGTTGTGACGATTGAGCCTTTGATCCGAACCGTTCCTTCGCTTATCGTCGCGCCAGTAGTGATGGCCCCTGCCCTGGCCAGTAGCGTTTGGATCGATGCACTCTGAGCTATGGGGACCTCGATATGAAACTGGCTTCGCGGCTCGCATACTGTGGTGCCCGCCTGTTCGATCGCTGCAGCTAGCACGAGCGGCGTGAGATGCCTAAAGTCAGCAGCCGTGCTTGAAGGGGATTCATAATCCACCATCGTCAGGGTGACCTCGCAGTCGCATACCGGCCATCCATGTCTTCCTTCACCGAGAGTTTTGATAACAGACTCCTCGATCGCCTTGTAAAAGCTCGCGGGCATTAAACCGGCATGGACCTTGCGGGTAAATATTTGTCCCGATCCAGGTGCTCTCGGAGTGACATGTAACCCTACCGTAGCCAAAAATGGGTTAGAAGGGTCACCAAGCGATTCAAGTCCTTCCCCCGTGCCAAGCAATGCTTCGACGCAGATTGCAGAGCTCTCTTCGAACTTAGCCTGGATAGCATATTCATCCTGCAAGATAGCTTGGATGATCTCTTTCTGTACTTCTCCGTACAGCGAGACGAACATCTGACCTGCAGTATTCCTTCGCAGGTCAATTAGCGGATCCTGCTCGGCCAGGGCGATCAGAGCTTCCCAAAGTGCTTTGGTCTGAATCGACAACGCTGCGTATACATGTGTTTCGATTGCAGGAGGTGTAAAGGTATGCACTCCTTCGTCCCGCGCGCTGCAAACGCCTATACGATCACCAATGCGAACGCCGTCAAGCCCGATAACACATGCGATCTGACCTGCAGTGGCTTCCCTCGCGGATTGTAGGCCACCACTTGCAGACACATAAATTCCGGTGACTCTGCAGGAGCCATGCGGAGTTTCGACGGTTTGCCTTAGATGCAACGTCCCTGCAAGAATCACTAGGTGAAAGCGCTTGTGACCACCCCAACCTCTATCGATCTTGAAGACTGATGCGTTCAGGGGGGCATTAGCGTTGCAATGCCTAATTGGCCCCAGATACGTGATCGCTTCGATCATTGCTGCGACACCAGCCCCAGTGATAGCTGATCCAGCGAACACGGGATTTACTAGGTTATCGCCAAGCTGCGTACGTAACGCCTGTTCAAGGCGCTCCTTATTGATGAGTTTGGGGGTTGTGACATATTCGTGCAGCAACACATCATCATGCTCGCAAAGTACATCCAGCCATTGAGACAGCATCCACGAACTGAGCGGCATGTCGTACTCAACGACTGCCATGCTGGACCCAGCACTCTTCACATCGCATAGGGCAAGCGGATGGCACTTGAGCTGCGTGCCGAGCGCTTCCAAGGTTTGCTGAAAACTTGCCCCTTTGCGATCAATTTTGTTAATGAAGAATACGTACGGTATCTCCATTCGCTCTAGCGCGTTTACTAAAACTCGGGTTTGAGCTTGGACGCGTTCAACCGCCGATACCACTATGATCGCAATGTCCAACAAGACAAGCGCGCGTTCCACCTCGGCGATGAAATCCGGGTGCCCAGGGGTATCCAATAAATTTATAAGCACCCCATTCAGCTCGAAAGAGGCAACTGCCGACTTGATCGTAATGCCTCGTTCACGCTCAAGCAGAAGGCTGTCAGTGAATGTGCTGCCTGTATCTACGCTGCCCAAACAGACCCGGGCTCCAGCTTCGAAAAGAATCCGCTCAGTGAGGCTGGTTTTGCCTGCATCGACATGCGCGAGAATACCCAGATTCAGGGATTTCATTATTGATCGCTCCTGATCTTACGGCTGGAAAACCAACCGAAATCCTTCGATTACAAGTTCCTATAAAGCGCTTTTGTGGATGTATCCGTCAGGGACACATTTAACCTATCCGACGTTTGAAAAGACGTCAAACAGCTAAAAAATGTAACAAATTGTTTCAGAGAGTCTGTTTACGCTTGAGGCCGCGAAATCAAAGGCTTTGCCGCTGTATATGACCTTCTGACAAAAAGCTGTCACCTCTATGATTTTTCACGGCAACTCAATGGGATAGAGGGAAAAACTAAAATCTAACTAATCTCGGCGTTAACCCCGCGTATGGAAAATTTTATGTGGAAGGGCTTGACTGGTTTTTGGCCTGGGACTAAATCTTAAAGCGCTGCAGTTATGCAGCAGACCTTAAATCACATGGAGATCGTGAAATGATTAAATTTCATAGTGTACAAAACCGGATGCTTTCCGCGCTGTTCATCCTCTGAAGCAGTAATTTTTTGCCTACCGAACTAGAGTTGTTTGGCTAGGCCTGAAATAACGGATAACGTGAGTTATCCATGACTACTAAAAGGAGATTCAACATGATTAAGTTCACTAGCGTACAGAATCGAATCTTGTCGGCACTGTTCATCCTCTGATTGTCCGCTGTACACAAGATACCGGTGTCTTGTGAGGTACGGCCGAGGCGTTGCTTCGGCCGTATTTAAACTCGATAACGTTTTCTACATGTCATTAGGGAAGTGATATGCACAGCAAATTGGATGACGCATTTTCACGCGCCGTGTTTTTTTACGAAGATGCAGGTGCGCATCAGACAAACTGGTCTCGCTCCGTATGCGCAGGCTTGGCCGAACAGAACTTTGACGAAGTGCCTTATCGGGTTCCTCAGCTGCTTGAACCCTCAACGCTGTTTGAGGTAGCCCAAAGACACTCAATCGGAATTGATGAACTCGAATATTTCTCGTATCCCATGGATGGTCCGGTGGCCAAAGTTAAGTGGCTGGCGGACATGCTGGATTGGGCGCCCCCCGTACAGATGCTTAGCTTGGCCCAATGTTTGGCCGCCAGCTGCAGGTACCGCTTCGCCAATGAAGTGCTGGCGAAGGTACCGTATGAGAGACTCTTCCCCGATCAACGGTTGACCTACCATCTCACCCGGTTTGCCATTCAGAATCGCCTAGAAATCACTTCATCACATCAAGAAGATTTCACCGCGCTAAGAGCGCTCATACAATCAAATCAAACAGCCCCCGCTAGGGTGTTGGACGTATGCTCGCAGGCTATTGTCTGGAAACTGAAAGGCAACGCGATCAATGACGAATTGAATAGGTGGTTCATTGACACCGGTGAGGCAGCTGCTAAGCAAATAGCATCGAGCTACGAACCGGTTGATCTGGTTTCACTTTCTTCGTTTTATCGCGGATTGGCCATGGTGCCTGCTGCTAAAGGTGATATCTCGGCCACGCGGCAATACATGCTGCTAGCGGAAAACTATGCCGAGGCGGTAATTAACAGCGAAAAGGGACGAAGTATCCCTGCGAGAGAAGCACGCAAGACCGTCTACGAGTCGAAGCTGAAGGAAATGCTCTACGTTGCCCGAGATGTTGAGAATGCCAGGGAAGTAGCGGAAGAACTGATTCACTTCGATCCACACTGGAGCATTTCCTATCATGAAGCCGCAGAGGTGGAAATGAAAGATGGGCAGTGGCAGCGTGCTTCTCAGCGTTTTCAGGAGGCTTACGATATCGGTTTCCCGCGACGGACTTACTCTCAGTACATGATCGGCGCTTGTAACCAGCAACTTGGGAAGTTTGACCTGGCACTGGATGCGTTTAAAAATACTCTTTTACTGGATGCTACAAACATATCAGCTGGAATTTCCGGATATGGAGTGGCACGTGCGCATCTACCCGAGCACATGTCTTTCTTCAAGTCTTACATTGACGACTGGGAAGCGGCCGGGCTGATGACGGAAGAATATCGGGAGATGATCCGATGAGTACACCGCTTGATAAAATCAATATTTTGGGTGTCGATCATATTCAACTCGACGTTGCAAATATTGAGGAAAGCCTAGATTTTTATGCGCGAGTATTTGGCTTTGAAGTTAAAGAAGTAGGTATTCGCGCATTTACGCGCTGGATGGTAATCGGTACCAACCAAGCACTTTATTTATGTATGCACGAATATGCCGAAGGTCGTGGCGTAAAAAATGACGGTCTGGAAATAACCCATTTTGGAATTTTGGTTAAAGACTTTGATAGTGTTCTGTCACAGCTGCGCGACCATGGCGTCAAATTACTTCCTGATTATGAGGTTAACTACCACTCCTCTCGCTCTGTTTATTTTCTAGACCCGAATGGCTACAAGGTCGAAATATCCGAAAAATATGGCGGCGGCATTGAGCCGGCCGGACGGATACTATGTTGATGGATGAAAAATTCCTGGGCCGGAGCGCAGAGGCGGATTACGCAAAGCACTTGCAGACCACTTGGTACAAGAATAATCAGGCGCTTCGCTGTCACCGCCCATGGCGAAATACCTCGTCAGTGGACTGGCAATTGCCACCCTCTTATCAGCGCACTATTTCCTGCGAAGAAAGGGTATGGAGCATTCCATGCCGAATCGCGGATGATCGTATTGTATTTGGTTGTTGGGACAATAGCCTGCAATGCGTGCGCCTGAGTGATGGCGCAAGCCTTTGGCGCTTTACCACTCAAGGCCCGGTTTATAGCTCCCCAGCTGTATCTGAAGATGGCAGCTTCGTCGTGGGCTGCGAAGATTATGTATTGCGTCGGATAAGCCGTGAAGGCCAATGTCTCTGGACCTTTGAGGCACAAGGGGCGTTTCATGCGAGTGCGACAATCGACTGTGCGAAGAACATTGTGTACGCAGGCAGCTATGACCACACGCTTTACGCTCTTGACCTCGCCACCGGCACATTATTATGGAAGCGATCGTTCGACGAACAGGTCGAGGATGACCTTTATAGCTCACCGGCGCTGAACGCGGACGGCAACATCATTGTGGGCACGGACAATATTCTGATGTGCTTAAGTCCAACAGGCGAAGAGCGTTGGAGAATAACCGAGACAAGCAGGTTCGAAGGGACTGCGGCGATCGATTATCCCTCTGGGCGTGGAATCATTGGCACAGAAATAGATGGAAAAATTATTGTATTTGATACTAGAAACGGTGAAGTTCTCAAGCAATTCACAACGGACGGCTTCGTAGTTTCATGCCCGAGCCTGTCCCCCCAGGGGGTGGCGTATGTCGGCAGCAACGATGGGTATGTTCACGGTATTGACCTTCAAACACTGGAAGTGCTGTGGCGGGTAAACCTAAAGTGCGAGTTTAGGTACACGCCCTTTACTGTGCTTCCAAGTGGCGATGCGTTGTTTGTAGGCACCGATGAGCGTCTGCATTGTCTCGCACAACACACAGGAGAGACTCTGTGGTGCCTCGAACACAGGGGAGGCTTTCATTCTTCGCCGTTGCTGACGGACGATGGCCATCTAGTGATCGGCTCGCATCGTAATGCAGTGCATTTTTATCAATGGGTCCCCTAGTAAGGGTTGAATCCTTGCAGCAAACAGGAGTATCGGATGAGTCACGAACTGGAAGTCGAAGCGCTTTTCGACGAATGGGCAATCGAAGATGGGGCTGTGGATATGGCCCGAGAACATTGGGCTCGCGTCGAGCCAGTATTGTCTGCACTGACGCCTAGTGAAGGCTGGTATCTAGAAATTGGGCCGGGCAATGGTTATGCACTCGAGTACATAGCCAGATTAAAGTTCGCCAACGGCAGAGTCCGGGCGGTGGAGCTCAGCCAGGAAATGGCGAACATGAGCGCCGCTAGAGTTCAGGACTTGGACAACGTCTCCATTGATGTCGGAAGCTTTCTGAACTGGCATGCACCGAAAGACGTGAAATTCGACCTGATCTTTTCTATGGAGGTGTTCTATTACTTCCAAGACATTTCCGCCGCAATCAAAAAAGCCTCAGGCCTACTCGCGCCTGGCGGTGAACTGATCGTCATGGTGGACTATTACGAAGAGAGTGAAGAATCGCGAGACTGGTCGGAGGAGCTAGGCGTGAAGCTTACACGTTGGCCGCAAAGCCGTTACCTGGACGCATTTAAGGCTGTGGGTTTGCAAGGGGTTACACAAGAAATAAAAAGCGGTGGCGTTCACGAGCACGGTCTGACCCTCTGTACGCGAGGACGAAGTCCATCGGAAATTGTTCATGAGTAACCGAAGCAGGGCGAAGTTATAGCTCCTTTGATGGGTTGCCCGCAATTAAGGAGGGGACTGGTGATATCGCGCCTGGATCATATCGTCTACCTGGTACCAACAGACCAGCTCAATGATGTAATCGAGCAGATGGTACGTGCCGGTTTCATGGAGCACACCCGACGAGTGCACCATAGCGATGGCCGGATCAGCGCCTTCTTCAGAGTTACTGGGGGTTATTTAGAATTTTGCTCTGATGGCTCGCGCCCTGGCAGGGAGCACTACGAAAGCTCTTGCTCGATCTGGCTCTGTTCAAAGGATCTAGTGGCAGAGGTTGAAAGCTTGCCAATCTTGCAGCGTGAGGCTCTGGAAATAATAGAGAAGTCACCGCTAGGGGACGATGAACCAGCGTGGTTGATCACACACTTACCTACTCGCTGCGGGGAAGACGTGAGAGTGTCGCTGATAGAATACCTACGCGGCATCGGTGGAGATCTTACTCTTCGAGTACCAGACAATGGCTTGTTTGCGATCATCGCGGTGTCGCTGTGCTGCAACCTGCCTGAGCTGGAGCAACATCATTACCTCACCAGCCTCGGCGCACTTACAGGCGCGAGTGCAATGAAAGAGGGGGGCTTTACCATCGGACATCAGTGGCTGGCTTTTCTAAATAGCCATGCGCCACGCTACGATGGACCGTTGGTTCTGTCCCAAGCATCGTGCCTAGTACATATGGCTACGATCAACTTGGACCGGACAATGTCTATGCTTAAGGCGGCCGACTTCATATTGGATGAAGTGGCGGGCGTAGGTTTGCTGGCGCAGTCGCAGCTCGCACCATCGTTCTGTCTTGTGCTTTGCACAGGTTTGGACCCTGAGTGGCATCAGGCACGGCTTTTGGCCCGCAGCCAGTAAATATTGCAAGCAAATATCATCGCGCGCCATGCGCTTGCCTGGCGTTTTGGATGACTGGAATGCGAAATTTCAAGGAGAGGTATGTCAAAAGCAATTGAGCTGTGTGATATCAGCAAAGTATACGAAGTATACCGCGCCCGTGACGGCCATTCGCGCAGCTTGCTCGGATATTTTCGTCGTGAGAAGGCATATATCCCCGCAGTGCAGGACGTCTCCTTTTCAATCGAGGCCGGTGAGGTCGTAGGCTTTCTCGGCGGTAACGGGGCGGGTAAAACGACGACGTTGAAAATGCTTTCGGGCATTGTACGACCTAGCGGCGGGCACTTATCGGTGCTTGGCCACGACCCTTTCAAAAGAAGAGCGGAATTCCTTAAATCAATCGCACTGGTCATGGGGCAAAAGCAACAACTGACCTGGGACCTCCCCGCTTTGGAGTCCTTTCACTTGCATGGCGCCATTTACGATATTCCGCCTATCGAGTGCAGAAGGCGGATCGACGAGTTGTGTACGCTGCTGTCGGCGGATGACATCATTCGTCGTCCGGTTAGAAAACTGTCCCTGGGTGAGCGGATGAAGTGTGAGCTTATCCTTTCATTGCTTCATCGCCCGAGCGTTCTGTTTCTTGACGAACCGACCATTGGCCTAGACCTAGAAATGCAAGTCGCGATTCGTGAATTCCTTGCCGACTACAATCGGAAATTTGGTGCAACGATCATCCTTACCTCCCATTACATGGCGGACATCGAGGCATTGGCCAACCGGGTTATTGTGCTTGATCACGGCCATGTAGTATTCGACGGTGGCCGGCATGCGCTGGTGAAAGCACATGTAAATGAGCGGCGGGTCAGCCTGCGCTTTTCCCGCACGGTCGAGAGCGAAGAACTCGCTGCTTATGGCAAGTTGATTAACCTGGACAGCGAAAGCGCTGAACTGCTGGTAGCAGAGGAGCAGTTCGCTAACACCCTAGCTCAGCTGCTGACCAGCTTTCCGGTGACAGACATCTCGATTCAGAGCCCGTCCTTGGAGCAGGCATTCCCGCGCTTACTATTGCCAAAGGAGCATGCCTGATGCTCACTCTAGTTTCTTGGTCTGGTATCGCCAAGCGCCTAATCCGTACAAGCGTGCTGGTGACCTTGGTATACCGCGCTCAGTTGTTCGTGTGGCTCATTAGCGGCGTTGCACCACTGTTCATGATGATGATCTGGTGGGAGCTCTCGAGGGAAAAGGTAATCGGTGGCTATTCCGCAAATGATTTTGTGGCGTATTTTCTGGGTATCTACTTGGTCAGGCAACTGACTGCAGTCTGGGTCATCTTCGTTCTCAACGATGAGATACGCCAAGGAACCCTGTCGAGCCGCCTACTTAAACCGGTCGCACCATTCTGGTTTCATGTGGCTGAGCATTTGGGGCAGATGCTGGTTCGCGCGCCGATCGTAGTGACGGTGTTCTGTGTTGGTGCCGCGATGTTCGCCATCGACCTGACGGCTATTGCCTGGCGAATGCCTTTCTTCCTAATCTCGCTCATCCTCGCTTGGATCATCATTTTTCATATCTATTACTGTGTCGGGCTGCTGGCATTCTGGATGGCGAACTCCCTTGCTCTGGATGCGATGGTCTGGTCAATGTACACCGTCCTGGGCGGTATGCTGATTCCCGTCGATTTGTTTCCTGAGACCTCAAGATACCTGGTGGCGATGCTGCCGTTTTCCGCGTCGCTGGATTTTCCCGTCAAGGTATTGATCGGCAAGGTTGTCGGTGTCGACCTGTTATATGGATTTGCGGTTCAGTTGTTCTGGGTGGTGATGCTGGTCGCATTTCGCCGGGGCCTATGGCGACGGGGCTTGAAGCAGTATTCCGGAGCAGGCATATGAGACTTAGAACATTGAAAGTTCTATTCGCATTGATCAGGCACTCAATGCTCGCCGAACTGGAGTTTCGCATTAATGCCCTTACCAACGCGTTGAATACTGTGGTTGGGATGCTTCTGGCTCTGTACTTCCTTGATGCCATGTTCACCGAAGTTGGCAGCTTGGGCGGCTGGAACCTATACCAAGTGCTGGCACTGTTCGGTGTGGCTCTAATACTGGAGGGCTTACTTGAGGTCTGGTTGTTTCCAAGCCTGCACGCTCTTTCGGAACAGGTACGTACCGGAGACTTAGATTATCTGCTTGTGCGCCCGGTCGACAGCCAATTTCTGGTCTCCTGTTCCAAGATAAGCCTTTGGGAATTACCGCGCGTATTGATTGGTGGAGCGGTAGTGATTTACGCCATGCAAAGCGAGGGTACTCTGGGGATAGGCAATCTGATGGCCTTCGTCGGGCTTATGGCTGCGGGAGTCGCAATTTTTTACTCGCTATTCTTAATAACCTGCACCTTGTCGATATGGTTCGTAAAAATCGGTGACGTCTGGATCATCAGTTACACCTTGATGGAGATCGCACGGTTCCCCGTAACGGCTTTCCCACAAACAATTCGCACGGTTTTGACGTTCCTCGTTCCGGTATATTTCGTCTCCAATGTGCCGGTAGCTGCGGCTATGGGGCTGGTCGAATGGCAGGCTGTTATGGGCGCGCTTTTATTCGCGGTGGCGTTTCTTTGCCTTTCCCGAGTGTTTTGGCTTTTTGCCCTCAGATCCTACAGCAGTGCAAGTAGCTAGCGTTTCGAGACACGGCAGAATTAGAACGCCTTGGTAATGATCGACTCACAGGGAAGTTTTCGATGAGCAATTATTCCGGACCAATTTTCGACGCACATGTGCATACCGAGTTTGCCACGGCTGGCGATCTAGAGACGTTCAAGGCTCTGAAGTCGCGATTCGATATTCGTGCATCTATAACAGACTCGCACGCACCCGCTTGCAACACCCAGACGTTACAGACGCTGGGCGTGGGCAGATGCGCGGTCATTGCCAAGCCTGATTGGTGTCACGATTCTTTGGTGCAGGGGTTAGTAAGCGGCGTTTACGTGGCGATCAAAATCAATTTGGGATTCATGCCTGTCTATGCCGACGACCCCAGACTCATGCGGCTGTACTCGCTCGCCCACGAGTTTAATGTCCCAGTGCTCCTACATACTGGCGACACTGGTTGGCATCGTTCCAAGCTCAAGTACGCTCATCCGTTGAGTATGGACGAGGTCATCGTCGACCATCCACAGGTGAGTTTTCTTTTGGTGCACAGCGGCAACCCATGGTTTACCGACGCGGCAGTTGTCGCAGCAAAAAATAATAATGTATGGCTCGATATCAGCTCAATCGTCGAAGGGCCATTGAGCCAAGTCTCTCCAGCGAAGCTGGACAAATTGATGATCCAGCCCATCAGATGGATGCTCGACTACACCGACAAGCCGGACAGGCTCATCTTCGGCTCCGGATGGCCATCTGTCGACTATCCACACTATGTCGCCGCGTGCGCCAAGGCAATAGATCCGCAGTGTCACTCTCAGGTGTTTTTCGAGAATGCGACCAAATTCTTCAAAGTCATCAAAGACTAAGGGGCTCGTATGCGTCGGTCGTTGCCGAAAAAGACGAAACAAAAATCGAAGCAGGCTTCGGCATTTGGTGGCTACCTCAAAAACAAGACCTATGCTGCAGAGCTAGCCGCTCACTGCAAAACTTTGTCAGGTGCGCTTTACGCAGGGCGCGGTGCCGGTGAACACGGCGGGTGGCGCGCGTCGAGATGGATTGCGAGGAAGGCTAAAGCGTTAGGACTGGCCTGTTGGCACGGGCGCCAGAGCCTCTTCCAATCGGTACCGTTGGGCTGTTCCATTGCCAGGCCTGGACCGAATAGTTTAAAGATGCTCAGCTTTGGGAGCGGAGCGAAGCATGATTTTTTACATCAGGATGAGTTACTAATTCGATCCCAGCATATCAGCGTTAATTTAGACAACACGCCTCTGGTGTTCGTCGGTTACGGAATCGTTGCACCGCAATACATGTGGGACGACTACGCCGGGATTGATGTCGCAGGTAAGATAGTAGTGGTACTGCCCAATGACCCCGGAGGCGAGCGCTTCTTAGGTGAGCGAATGACCTACTACGGCCGCTGGGAATACAAGTATGAAGAGGCCGCTCGGCAAGGTGCAGCAGGTGTGATTATCGTCCACACTGATGAATTATTTGGCAGCGCCTTTTCATTGGTCATAGACGAGATGCATCGTGCGTTTCGTTTTTTGCCGGGGGCAGTGCGCGGCGGTTTAGCATTTGAGAGCATTTGCAGTGAGCGCCTCGGACGGGAGTTGTTAGCGACGTCAGGCGTCGACCTAGATGCGTTCTTGGCAGCGCCCTATCCTACCGGCAATCGCTCATCTTGGCTAAACGCCTACTTAAAAGTGCGTTTAGATTTCAACATCGATATTAGACATTGTCGAAATGTACTGGCCATGAAAAAAGGGAGGTTGTTTCCCCGTCAATGCATATTGCTATGCGCGCATTGGGATCATCTAGGCAAGAGTTCAGACAGAGCGCAACCCCGAGGTTACTATCCTGGTGCCGTCGACAATGCTGTCGGCGTTTCCGTATTGCTAGAGCTAGCCAGACGATTAACTACAGGCGCTCCTTTACGTCGAACTGTACTTTTTGCTTGGACTTCTGCAGAAGAAGTCGGAATGCTCGGTTCCGCGCGAGCAGCACAATTGATAAGCAGCACCGGGCTGGAAGTGGTCGCTGCGCTCAACGTTGATGGATTTGTACCTATCGGCAAAACCCGCGACCTAAGCCTAGTGGATGGTGATCAGTCAGACCTGCCCGAAACTTTCATACGCGCAGCCAGGGCTCTAGACCGGCATATCACCCTAGATGATGATCCTCGCGCGGGCTATTTTTACCGATCCGACCAGGCTAGCTTTGCCAAGATCGGCATCCCTGCAGTCCAAGTAAGTACCGGAAGCAATCTCCTAAAGGGGGGAGTGCAAGAAGGAATGAAACGGCATGACTTTTATGACTCGAATACTTATCACCGCACCTCCGACACATTCAACCGACACTGGGATTTCTCCAGTATCTGTTCTGATATAGATGTTCTCCATGAAACCCTAATGATTCTGGGCGATTCGTTGTGCCGCCCTAGCCTTCGCTCATCTTGACGATTAGGGATAATCTACCTTGCCTATAGGGAAAGAGCTCTACACCATACGTGGTTACTGCCGGAGCACAACTGACCCAACGGCTGACTATTCACTGATCCAAGCGCTTGTTCTCCTAACCCTCATTAGAGGTGGATTTTGAGGAGGTTACTGTGGCTCAGCTGTATACCGGTATTATTGACGCATGCGACCGGCTGCTTTTGGCCGATTGTGTTGAAAAAGTCGGTACTTCCAGACTGCCCGCGTACTGACTGCTTAAAATGCATTTTTTGCGCGCAGCTACGCGAAATCTGAGCCCGAAATCCTCTGCACAAAGTAAAGATTTCAATCTCAAGCGCTTACTTTTCTGCCGCGGAAACCATGGCCGACTTTTTCAACAGAATCGGACGTTCTCTGTCGGTCACGGCCACAAAGCGTGCTGGTCAAATCCGATGCAAACGGTAGTCAGGTCGAATGCAGACAGGTGGTCAAGTGAAGTGCAATTTGCATCTGGCGGCTCGGAACAAAAATTACAGACCGTTTTATCTATGGGTCACGTTTTATGGGAGGGCAGGGCTACTATTTTAAGGTCACCGCTCCTTGCTTTTAGGGCTCGCAGTTCTGCCATCAGAACTTCATTAATCGAGGCCAGGTCAGCGGTTTTCAGGCGTAGCTCTTCGAGCTCTTGGCGGAGCAGTTTATTTTTCTCGCGTTCCGCTATGAGATCCTGATGCTTTACGTCGCGTTGGGCGCGACTAGAACGGCCCTGAGCTTCGCGGACTGCCTCGGCCACATTCGGGTAGTGGTTATGGATCAACGCCGTTGAGACTCCGGCCTCACGAGCTACTGCGGCAATAGTGACTTTGGACTCCCCCGTATGGGCTCGGCCACGTTGAATGCGAGCTAACGCAAGTCGCAGATCTCGTTCACGACTGTCGGATGTCTTGCGTGTTGTTTTCATTCGTCATGGTCTCCGGTTTAAATTCAAGCTGTTCCAGTACATTCCGACAGCGATCCAAATCACGCAGAACGCGCTGGCGGCCACCTTCGCCGATGTCTTTACAATCCAACAAGCCTTTTAGGTTGTCGAAGAGTCCTTGGTAGACCCCAGCATGCTGGACACCAATCACAGAGCTGTCGCAGCCGCTACAGCGCGTTCTTTCCATTGTATTGCCGACGCAACCGTCATCATCAGCAGTACACCAGGAGTGGCCATTACTTCGGATCGAGGTGCTCTCGGCAATCGACTTAACCATCGAGGCATGGCTTTTGAAAATGGCGAGATTTTTAGGATCTCGGTGCCATTGCTTGATTGATCTTCCGTAACCGCCCCCTAGAGGTGACTTGCCCAACCAGCCGCTAACCACACCAGACTTGATGTCCTCGAGTTCGAACTGGATATCTTCAAAAAGCTCGATATCGAGATGCTGACCCCATTCCTGATCCATGGCGTAACCTAACGTCATATCCATCGACCAATGAGCGAAGTGTTCTCGGAGGTAGCGCAGGTCGCCGAATTTGCTATGCGCAGCGTAGTTCGCAAATTTTCGGCGGAATTGATGGCTCGCGAGATTCCAACTGAGGCCACAACTCTTTGCGAAGGCTTTCAGACACTTGTTCCAGGACGAGCCCGAGAGAGTTCTGACTAGGTTGTTTTTCGTGGAAGTTACGCCCAGAAAGAGCGCGTGCCTATGCTTTTGCGCTTCGGTGATTTGCGGGTCAGCCGGATTGACGCTGCATCGCCTAGCGATTTCGTCGGTAATCATCGCCTGGTAGGGAGCTGCCCAACGCTCCATTAGGCGCACCGCAGATACTGTGCTTTCAGGAATCATCCAATCATGGAGGCCCGCGTCGGTTTTTTCCGACCTTGAGCGAAGCCAATGGTAGACGGTGCCTTCATCGTCTTCAGTGCTGTGGTGAGCTCCGGCCATAACGTTCGCCAACTCATGGTTTCGGCAGCCGGAAGTGCTAGCTATGACAATGTAAGATGCAGTTCTGAGGCTCTGGATCGCTTGGTTAAACTCCCCAAGCCCTTCGCCCCAGCCAAGAGCAACAAGTCGACGAGTTTTCGCCTCTTGAATGCTTCTGGTTACTTGCCCATGACGCTCCGCAGAGACGCGCTCTAGATCATCGTAGATGTCGAGCAAGGCATTACCACGCCGAATCTGCTCATGGGCCTTATTGAATAGAGCGCAAAATACATCGTCGGGTAATAATGGGGTCTTGCCGGCCTCTTCGCTCCGCGAACGCTCCCCCGACATTGCGCGCGCCGACGTATCAGGCCAAGGGTTTCTAGGTATTGGGTCGTGGGTGTATTGGCTCAGCTCATAGAGGGCCTCCACAGCCATAAAGCGCCGTTCAAGCGCACTGGCAGATAAGGGCTTTCCCTTGCTTCGCCGTGTTTGACGGATAGCCCGGCACTCAGAGACATAATTTGCACAGATCATTGGTGTTATCGCACCGAAGTGATTGATCTTGAACGTGCTTATGTGCCGCAAAAACGGCAGGCTGTTTTCAAAAACGTTGCGCACTGTACTCGCCGATGGGCGTTTTTGTCCGGCACGGCCCCGGCGTAGATACCGATACATGACGGACTTCATCACAAGAACAAATTCAATGGGGACGCGACCGAAGTCGATCTCCCGTACACCGTCTGGCACGTTGCTGGTGAACCCCTCTAACCGCCAAGTCATGTCACGGTATCGACTGAGGATGACCCACTCGCTTCCTACCCGAGTGGCGCTAATGATGAGTGCTTCACGTTCGCTCACAGAGAGTTCGCGAGCATCCCCTGGCTGCAGTCCCAACTCGCCCCACTGCGGCGCGTCAGCAACATTCGCACTCACGAGAAAATCTCAAGGCTATCTAGGACATCCACTGACCAGAAGGGATGCGGACTCAGGCGAGCTTGTTCGCGGGCTGCCTCGACAGCTTCTGGTTTGAAGGCTCCTCGCCGCAGGCCTTCGGCGATAATATAGTCGTCTATCAATCTGGGAATGTGGGCGTATTGCTGACTCCAACGCCGCTTCCCCATCCGTACACGCTCCGCAAATACTCGGAAATAGAAACTGAATAGTCGGTGCAAATCCTCGCCAGTAATCGCGTAGTGCTTGCAATGTAGGCAGTTGAGAAATGAGAAGCACGCGATACCCTGGCGTTTTGGCGCGTACTGACCATTTACTGGGTCTTCGCACTGGCCCATGGGAGTTTTTTGGTATGTTGCGCCTATAGTCCGGCTGAGTAATTCCTGCACCAAGATCTCTCCCATGAAGCGCCATTTGCGCCTTGCTTCAGTGCTCGGTGCTAGATAATTTCTGTCGGCCACCTGAGGTGTATTTCCGAGCGCGATTGATGTCGTCGTCAAATCGCCATCTAGCAATTCAAATACTCGATTGGCAAACGTTTTGCGCAGGCGTGAGATATTGATGCGAAGCGGCTTACCATCTGTGTCAATAAGCTTGTAGTCGGTTACCAGTTTTCTGGTCGCTACCTTCAGCGCCCCGTCTGTCAATTCAATAATGCTCCCAAGCCCTGGCCCTCGCTGTACGCGGTAGAGCCATACAAGATCTTTGATGCTGTCAGGCGCTTCTGGCCGTAGTGGTTCACTAAGGGTCAGGATTCGGCGGATCAGGCGCTCAATATTGGTTCTGATGGTCGGAGTAGATTCAAGGAGGCGTTCGTCAGCGCTTTCTGTTCGTAGAGCAACCTTGTTTGTGGTGTGTCCACGGCGCTTCCACAAAACCAAAAATACACTGCCGTCTTTGGGATGCGCCCGCAAGCAGTCGCGCCCCATCTCTAGAAGAGGGGTGGAGTTGCGCCCTGTATGCAGTGCGATGGTCAACAGTACGTAGGCCAAAAGCTCACCACTTAGTACAGCGTCATCTTTCCATATCGGTGCAACTGCTTGCTTCAATGCTGAAGCAAACGCCTGCCGTTGGCGCTTGGGCAGTGACGTTTCCCCTTTGCTTCTACCACTACTCGGGAAGGGATTTCTTGGGAAGGTTGCGTCGTCCCCTGAGGTGATCAGAGAAATTATCCCTCTGCTACCTAGCGCGTTCAGGACGGATTTCGCAGACGTGTAGTGACTTCGCTGACTGAGGGTAGCGATGCCAAGGCCCGCGAGGTGCCCGAGAAAATCGTCGACTAAGGAGCGATTAATGTCTCCAAGCACTAGCTCACGCTCAAGCGCAGTGGCTCGCAAAGTCATAAAATTGAGAAAGTGACGTAGGCCACCTTTACAGATGCTCGCTACGGTACTTGGCTCGATTTCGCTGTCTTGCTTGGCGAGATATCGCTCAATCTGTCGCTGGCAGGCATAGGTGATTGAATCGATACCAACCCCGTACCACGACGCGAAATCGTAGTTTCTAGAGCCGGTAGCGTTCCTCCCAAAATCGACATTCGTAGTTATAGGTGGAAGCGCTTCAGGAAGTACGAAAACTGCACCCACTGAGTCACGACTATGTTCCACTTGGGGCACGCTGAGGTCGGTCTTAACAAAAATCTTTCGCTTACCCATTAAACTGCGTCCATGCCATCTGCAAGCTCGTCATCGTAAGCCAGTACCGCGTTGTCAGCGAGTTCATTGATCAGGTGCAGGTATATCATCGTCGTTTGGATGGAGCTGTGACCGAGTTGCCGCTGCAAGAACACGAGCGGCTCCACCTCTCGGCCATTGCGCTGAAGAGCGACCAGCGTATGAGTTGCATAGGTGTGGCGAAGCATGTGCGGATGTACTCTGAGGTTCGCTCGTTTTCCAATGTCACGGACAATGCGTTCAATGCGCTTTCCGTCATCGGCGTAGGGCTCACCAAGCTGATTCAGAAACAATGGTTTGTACTGGTTATGGCTCAGCGAAGCCCGCTCTCCACGAACTTGCACTGCGTATCGATGGAGCTCCATGAGGAAATGCCGACTTATGTAAATCTCACGCGGCTTGCTCCCCTTGGTGCGCATACCGCTACCATCTTGCGGATCGAGATGAATCCGAATGTTTCGCTCAGATTTGCCGGCTTTGTCGGGATCGAAGACATAGGACAAGGGAAAAGATGCGATTTCTTCCCGCCTCAGCCCAGTATGAAGACCCAGACGGATCATCATTCGGTGATGCGGATTCTCTGCTTCTGCCAGCAGCGCCTTAATCTCGTTCATGCTGAGAAATTTGGGCAGCACTCGGTGCTGCACCGGCATGATGTCGTTCACCAGTGCTTTTCCACCATTGGCAGCAACGTGAGCCAGAAAACCTGACTCGCCATTTATTTTCCGCTCCTCAAGTCCGAACGGAAGCTTGGTCACCCATCCCTGGCGCTGAGCAAACTCGTAGAACTTGCACACATAATGAAGCCTTTGGCGGGTGGTAGAACGTGCCAACTGACACTCTACCAAGCAGTAATCTCGGTAGCCCATGACTATGCTCTTGGCCTCACCTCGATCTACATCCTGCCAGTCGAGTTCGTGCGCCTGGAGGAAGCTGAAATAGTCGTATAAAGCACGCCCCGTGCTTGGCCAAGACTTCTTAGATCCTATGGCTCCTCGGAGGAGATAGTGGCGCATAAACTCGTTCGCGTGCACACAACTAGCCATGGTGTCCCACAGCAAGATCGGGAATCCAGGGTATGGACGACCTCCTATCACCAAGGACTCAGTGGCCCGAAGCAGCTCCATCTCTTTCCTCCAACCGCGCTTCAACAAAGCGATTTCTAATTTGTTGGCAGGATGATACTTTTCTCCTAACTCTTCGCAAGCCCCAGAACAACAGCTTTTATGCGAGTTGCGAGCGCGTCTTTCGGCCTGACCTCGCCAAAACGCCCATCGTGGTGTTGTCGAATAACGATCTGAGGGGTGGAAACCGTTAGTAAAACCTGTAGAGTCCGCACCACCTTCTGAAGCGCTCTGGATCAGCAGTCTAGAGCCGTCAGGGGACAATCCATTCATATTGGTTTGAGGCAGCGGAATGAGGCTTGTATTCGCAACAAAAGACCTCGCTATGGCAGGTCGATCCTTCGAAGGCTTTCCGTTGTTGATTGGTGCAGATGGGTGGCCTGTCGAACCAGCGCAAACCTTTCTCTGGCACACGCTTGTCGAATATGGTGAGTCTCTCAGTGATCTGACGTGGGAGGCATATGGACGACGTCTGTACGATTACTTCGCCTTTCTGGAAGCCAATGGGTTGGCCTGGAATGAGGAAAGCACAGCCCATGGTCTGAGCATCCTGTCCAGATACAGGGATTGGTCTAGCGGGGAGTTAGCACTTGATCCCAAAACGGTGAACAGTCGCCTCACCTTGATTGTTAGGCTCTACCGATGGGCCAAAGAGCTCAACATGATCAGCGTTCTGCCGTTCGGCGAGAAACGCGCCAGAGCGCACCGACATACAGGCCTTCTCAGTCATGTCGCTCAACCGGGAGCTGAGAGCACAAAGGCTTCAGTGATGGTGCGTGAGCGAAATCGCCTGACCAAATTCTTAACCAAGGATCAAGTCAAGGTATGCCTTGCGTTGGATACTGATGCAAGCCACCACATCATGTTCAATCTCATGGTGCGTACGGGCCTTCGCTCCTGTGAGGCTAGGTCATTCCCCCTAAAATACGTTTTCAATCCTAGGTTGAGGAAAGGACTACGGCCAGGGCAGATGATCAGCGTTGCTCTCGATCCTTCAGACATGCATATCAAGTATGACCGGCCCCGGATTATTGACGTGCCTTGGTCGCTTATGGAGCGCATGTGGTCATATTCCCTTCACCAGCGCGAGTTGCGTAAGTCGCGTGGCAACGGACGTGTTACCGCTCTTCTGCTTACTAATGAAGGGAGGTATTACTCAAAAGATTCTGTGGTGGACATTATGAGGTCCTATGAACGGAAGTGCGGGTTTTATGTAAGGGCTCACATGTTACGCCATACATATGGGACTTACACTCTGATGGCTCTGAGGAAAAGTAAAGATTTTAATGGTGAGCCATTGCTGTATGTCAGGGACAGAATGGGGCATTCCGATGTTCAAACAACTATGATTTATCTGCATCTTATTAATCAGCTTGAGGCCCAATCCGTCCTCGCGCATGAGGATGAGATTGATATGATGTTTACGGCTAACGCGTACTAAACGCATCTGAGGTGGCTAGTTTGGCTCGGCAAAAAAACTACAGAGCTGTTCTACCATCCGTTACCAAGGGATTCGAGGGAGTTGATGACAGTATTAAAATTGACTTGCCCAGAAATCCGAGAAAATATCGGCAGATCGACCATTCTCCCTACTTAGGCCTTGGCTTTGACGCTTGGGCTATCCAAAGCATTTATGTTATTCGGACGCTGCTGCAAGGAGGAAATTTCTCCGTCTCCACTTTGATTGGATACTCCACGAATGGGTTGAAGTGCTTTATGGGTTTCTTAACTGGAGGTTCCATAGAGTCGCCGCCTGCAACACCGAACTGCCTCACAAAACGTCATTTGGAACGCTACGTCTCTTGGCTGAAGCTGAAATACCCTAATGGTACGACAGCCAAAAATTACTACACCAGCTTAAAGTCCCTAGTGATTGTTCTGGCTGATTATGGATTTGTAGAAGCCGATATTGATAATCTAATGCCGCCCAATCCATTTCCCAACAACGCACAAAACACCAAGGATGCGGATCCGCTTACTATGGGGGAAATGCAACGGCTGCTTACTGCATTAAGGTCTGACCTTGTTGCCATTCACAAGGGTAAATTCCTCGGTAATGGGGCAGAGGCGATGACGGTGATGCTACTGATTACGGCAGCGAGATCTGGTATCAACACCACACCGCTACTTGAAATGACTAGAGATGCGCTACAGCCTCATCCGTTTGTGCCAAATCTAAGATTAATAAATACTGTGAAGCGTCGGGGAAAAGGTGCTCAGAGCAAAACAATACGTCAAACAAACTTGCTGGATGAATACAGTGCAATTCCACTTGATGGCGTTGCAGTCTTAAACAAGGCGCTTGAGATCAGCAAGCCGCTTGTGGCATTGGCATCAGATGATATTAGTTCATATGTATGGTTGTATCGCTCAGGGCAGCGTGGCGGTGAAAGCAACATTGTGAGCCTCTCAAACACTGCTCTATATGTTAGTGGAAAAAGTATTTGTGAGCGTCACGCGCTTCAGGACGATAGAGGTAATCGGCTGAATGTAACGCTGAGCCGACTCCGAAAGACCATGGAAAGCCGCTTATGGAAATTGAGTGGAGGCGACATTCTCGAAGTCTCATCAGTTATGGGGCATACCCCAAGTGTCGCAGATAATCATTATTTGAGGATAAATGATGAGATCAAGGCCGAAGGCGCGAGATTTGTTGGGGAAGCTTTCCCGGACAAGCTTAGGGGCATCCATGTCATACCGACGCCGCCAGGCGGCTGCAAGGACAGCCTTTACGGCAGCCTAGCGCCTAAGGATGGCGTGAATCACTGTTCTGAGTTTGTTCACTGCCTCGGCTGTCCTAGCTATGCAATCGTCGGCACGCTGGAGGATCTATATCGACTGTTTAGCTATCAACAATTTCTGTATGAAGAAGTTGAATATTTCCTTACGGATGAGTGGGAGGCATGGCGCAGACGGCAGTTTGATTACATTCGACTGATTGATGAATTTACACTGAAGAAGTTTGATCCGAATCTGATTGCGGAAGCGCGAAATAAGGCCAAATTATCACCACATTTATTCTGGGCTAAGAAGATCGAATTTATGAAGAAGAAACGGGACGGCCAAATTTGAACGCCAGAAGCGCGAACGCAGTTTTGAAGGCATATGACGTTCTTGTTGCCCAACCTGTTACGGCCAGCGGCCTAACTCCTCAAGAGCGCGATGCTATTGTGATCAGCGCAATCATTAATGAGCAAGGGGAGACGCTGGTTCTCAGCCGATTTGGCGATGCGCAGTGGGACTTTCGACCCTTCTTTGACCAGGCCAATGTTTCTCAGTCCTTTAAGTTCATCAGCTGGGATATGAGCATGCCCAAAGCGCTTGTTGATGACTGCAAGGCGGTTGCATATGCTTGGTTTAAGAGAGGTATGCCTCGCTCCAAACCTCCAATCGCACGTGGGCTTACTACTTTTTCCGTTGCGAGTATGATGCCGTTTATGAGGTGGCTGGACAAGCTTGGGATTTTTCGCTTTTCAGATGTTCGTCCGATCCATATCAGTAATTATGTCCATCATTGCAAGAATGAGCTTAAGTTAAGGCCGCTTCCGTTGTACGGGCGCCTGCGAGTTATCGATTTTCTTTGGGTGTTTGCTGTCGATACGATGTTTCCGCTTAAAAACTATCCATGGGGTAATTCTACATTGTGGAGGATTTGCGGCATTGGAAAAATAAAGGGAATGGATGCTACTAACAAAAACGTTGGTCGGACCGATATCATTCCACCGGATGAGCTGTCTAAGATATTTAATCACAGCGAAAGCATTGTTTTAGCGATGAAGTCTGAGGTGGCAGTAAATGGCATTGGATATCACCCTAGTAATGATCAAGTCTCAGCTATTTGTAGGGATGCTGTTCTTTTCATGGTTTCAATCACCAGTGGTATGCGCAACGATGAGGCCATTGGTATTGAAGTGGGTGCTTGGCGCAGAGAACTGAAAGATGGAGTCTTATTTTGCTGGGTTTCCACAATCGAGCATAAGACGGGCAAGGGACGAGTAGAGTACCTTGTCCCAGAGCTTACTCTTGATGCGTTGGAGCTCTTGGGCAAATATTCGGTGACAATTAGAAAGGAGTTAGAGCAAGAGATCAGATATCTTTCGAGAATTGCCAATCCTGATAATCCCGCTGAGCATCTTCTGCGGCTTGAAAAAGCTCGAACCGATTCGAAAAAGCTATTTCTTGAACGGCATGCTCCATGTGGAAGAATTGAGAATCAATACGTTCAGGCCCTTAGTGGAAGTGCTTCCAATGCTGCGTTTGATAGTTTAGCGAAGGCCGCTGGGAGCGATTGGCGATTGAGGACTCACCAATGCAGGCGAACATATGCAAGAACTTTTGTAGAGTCCCGAATGGGCCGTACTTCGCTCATCTACCTTAAATGGCAATTCAAGCACAGCAGCATGAGTATGACCCAACTTTATGCATCCAATCCGCAGCAAGATCTGACCCTTTTTGATGAGATCTTCCAACAGATGACGGAGTTTAAAATCGACTTGATCGAATCATGGCTCGATGATCAGCCGCTGGCAGGCGGAGCCGGCGAAAAGATTGTGGAGATGAGGGCAATTCCTATCAAAGACAGGTCCTCTTTGCTTGCTCAGACAGCCCCACATGCCAACATTCGTGCAACTGGACATGGTTGGTGCATTGCTACTGAACGTGGTTGTGGCGGCGCAGGCCTATACGAAGCCACACGGTGTCCAGGATGCAAAAATTCAGTGATCGACGAATTTTTTGCCGCCACTTGGCAGGACATTTACGGCCAGCAGCAGGAGCTGATCAAGATCGTGGATGCTGGCCCTGCAGTGAAGCAGCGGGCAGAGCGCGATTTGCAAATCGCGTTCGACGTCATCACCAGCCTGGGCCTTTCTCCTATAAACGATGATAAGGTTGACGAAAATGGTGACTAAGTTGTCCCAAGAGCAGGCCCCGAGTCGTTCAAGATCAAAGACCTTGGAAACTCTTAATAAGGTCATTGAAAGCTTGGTCGCAGCAAACGAAAAGGTCTCCATCGCTTCGGTTGCCCGAGCTGCGGGGGTTACGCCAGGTCTCATCCATAATACTTACCCTGCGGTGGCGGAGAAAATTCGCACTTTGACTGGAAAGTCGGTGCGTGCCCAGCGGGATTCGAAGCACCAGGCGCTGATGAGTGAGAAGGAGAAAAATAGGGTTCTCCGCGCAGAAAACGAAAAAATCTTAGAGGAGTTGGCCCGAATTGCCTCTGTAAACCAACGACTGATATTTGAAATGGCTGAGTTGAAAGCAGTCTCTAGCGGCAAGGTTGTGGCCTTGCCGAAGAAACCTGGCAGATAGCCCTATCAGCACTTGATCCTCCAAAGTTCATCTACCCGAGTTGTGTAGCTGGGGCTGAGCATCTCGCGCTTCATTCCCCACTCAGGGGGCACTGGGACACGACCCGGTCGCATCGTGCTCCGGCCCCATTTCGCATTGATTTGATCCATCACCTGCATGACCTTCTGCGATGCTGCGGGTTGCGTTTCGGCAAAGAGGTCGGGTGTGTATTCAGTATGCGTCTGGCCAAGTCATCTACCCAGCCTCGCAAAGCTAAGACATGGTGTGCACTTAAATTTAAGTGGGCACCAGTTCTAGCCTTTTAAGCGGGTATTTCATGCAGCCAACACGCCGTTCCTATTCAAAATCCTTCAAGGCCCAAGTCATTCAAGAGTGTGTCCAGCCCGGCGCGTCGATTGCCAGCATCGCACTCGGCCATAGCCTCAACGCAAATCTCGTCCATAAATGGATTCGGGTACACACGCAGAACAGTACCGCGCTGCAACCTGCATTTATTCCGTTACCCCTACCGTCGGCCGGAGCAAACTCTCAAGCGACATCGTCGAACATCTGCGTTGAGATCCAGCACCCGCGTGGCACCGTCAAAGTGAACTGGCCAACCGACAATGCCGTTGCCTGCGCGACCTTTCTTCGAGACCTACTGCGATGATCCGCATCGACTCCATCTGGCTCGCCACCGAGCCGATGGACATGCGCGCAGGCACCGAGACTGCATTAGCCAGGGTGATAGCGGTGTTCGGTGCGGCGAAGCCGCACTGTGCCTACCTCTTCGCCAACCGCCGCGCCACACGCATGAAAGTTCTGGTGCATGACGGGTTCGGCGTCTGGCTGGCGGCTCGCCGGTTGAACCAGGGTAAATTCCACTGGCCAGGCATTCGCCATGGCTCTGAAATGCAGTTGGATTCCGAGCAACTCCAGGCTTTGGTGTTGGGCCTGCCATGGCAACGAGCAGGCTCCGGCGGCGCGATCACACTGCTTTAACGGCTGCCATTAGCCTATCGGTCTATCGCAGGGAACCGCCTGCCCTGGCAAAATCCGGGGTATGACTTCTTCGCCCAATCTCGACTTAATGTCCCCCGACCAACTGCGTGTTCTGGCAGAACAGTTGTTGGCGCAAGTCGACACCATGGGCAAGAAGATCAACCGCGACCAAACGGTGATCGAGAAACTGACCCACGAAATCGCACAGCTCAAGCGGTTCAAGTTTGCCAAGCGCAGCGAGCAGATGAATCCCGAGCAGGCCAGCCTGCTAGATGATCTGATCGATACCGATATCGCGGCGATTGAAGCAGAGCTTCAGGCATTGCAAACAGTGCCAGCGGCAACCGAGAAAAAGCAAAAGCCCAAGCGCACTGCATTGCCGGCAGATTTTCCACGCACGATGATCCATCACGAACCGGACAATACTCACTGCCCATGCGGCTGCGCACTCAAACGCATCGGTGAAGACGTCAGCGAGAAGCTGGACTACACGCCCGGCGTGTTTAGAGTTGAGCGCCATGTCCGTGGCAAGTGGGTCTGTGATGACTGCGAAACGCTGATCCAGGCGCCGGTTCCGGCACAGGTCATTGATAAGGGCATCCCGACCGCTGGGCTCCTTGCCCACGTCATAATTGCCAAGTTTGCCGACCATCTTCCGCTTTACCGCCAGGAGTCGATTTTCGGTCGAGCGGGCTTGGCGATTCCACGTTCAACATTGGCTCAGTGGGTTGGCATGACTGGCGTGCAGTTACAGCCTCTGGTCGACGCGCTACGCGATGTGGTGCTTGGCGAGCATGTCATCCACGCCGATGAAACACCGGTGCAGATGCTTGCGCCAGGCTCGAAGAAAACCCACCGTTCCTATGTTTGGGCCTACACCACCAGCCAGTTCTCGGACTTGGCAGCGGTGGTTTACGACTTCAGCCCCAGCCGTGCCGGTGAGCATGCTCGCAACTTCCTGCAAGACTGGAAGGGCAAGTTGGTCTGTGATGATTTTGGTGGCTACAAAGCCAGCTTCGAACTCGGCGTGACCGAGATCGGCTGTATGGCCCATGCGCGGCGCAAGTTCTTCGAATTGCATGCTACCAACAAGAGCACGCTCGCCGAACAAGCATTGTGCTATATCCAGTTGCTTTACGAAATCGAGAGCGAAGCCCGCGACCTGGAGCCAGATCTACGGTGCCGAATACGGCAAGGAAAAGCCGTACCGGTGATGGAGATGCTGCATGCCTGGATGATCGCCCAGCGCGACCTCGTGCCCGAAGGTTCGGCTATCAGCAGAGCGTTGGATTACAGCCTGAAACGCTGGGCAGCGCTGTCGCGCTACCTCGATGACGGTGCCGTCCCCATTGACAACAACTGGTGCGAGAACCAGATCCGACCATGGGCTCTTGGACGCAAGAATTGGCTCTTTGCAGGGTCGTTACGCAGCGGAAAACGGGCGGCTGCAATTATGAGTTTGATCCAATCTGCGCGGCTCAACGGGCATGATCCCTATGCTTATTTGAAGGACGTTCTTACACGCCTGCCGACGCAGCGGGCGAGTGAAATCGGCAAGTTGTTGCCACATCAATGGATACCTGCCTGACTTATCAAAGTATGTACCTCGTCAGCCTACTGAAGATCAGCCCTACTGCTGGGATATGAGGGCCACTCTCTCTCTGTATTCACGAGGCGAACACGTCATAATGCGCTTGAAAGCGTGACTAAAAGCACTGTCGGAGTCATAGCCCAGCTTTTGTGCTATGGAGGAAATGGTAGTGCGGTTTGTTTTCAACAATCTCGTAGCTAATTGCATGCGCCAGCGCAAGACGTACTCTAAAGGGGCGACACCAGATTTTTGCTTGAATCGCAAAGCGAAGGTCGAGCGAGAAACACCCGCGATTTTGGCAAGGTTCTCTACTGACCAAGAACGCGCCGGATCGGCATGAATGGCTTGAATGGTTGCCCCGATACGTGGATCAGATATAGCAAGCAACCAGCTCGGTGCGGTATTTCCTTCTTGGATCAAATAAATTCGTAGAACCTGCACTAGCATGATGTGGCCGAGATGCTGAACCACAATCGAGTTACCAAGAGCCGGATTGGTAAGTTCATGAGCAATACGCTGCAAGGCCCAATTCAGCACGGAAGCTTGATCCGAACCACTTTTGATGACGGCGACGGGAGGCAATCCGTCAAATAGAAGGCGAGCCTCCTCACCGAACTCAAAACGTCCCCCGATCAGGAAAAACTCATCGGCTGTCCCACAACTGGCGATGCCATTGACGGCATGGCGATAAATCGCATCCGAGTGGATGGCCGGAAATGACAAGTCGCTGAGGAGTGAAAACGCCCGCTTGCGTGGCAAAAGAAAGCAGTCTCCGGCACTCAGTCGGATAGGTTGCTCCACGCCTTCCACCATAAGCCAACAAGTCCCTTCAACGATTGCATTGAACTTGATGCCGTCGGGTGGTGGAAAATCGATGGCCCAATCTCCACCAGCCTTCAGACCTGCAAAAAAGGAGTTATGAGTATGTAGAAGAGAGAGGGTTTCGGAAAGGGGATCCATAAGGTGCGTAGGACGATCTCGACAGATAATTGGACTTTGCTGCATTCACAGTCCCAAGTCTAGTCTAGACAATGGTGGCCATGGGTTTTGCCCCTATTCCATGTCAGATTCACAAGGACACGCCATGACCAGCAAACAGTCTCCCATCCACTCGGGTTACGGAGCGGTAACCACCGCCGCAGAGGTACTTGAAGGGTGCGATCTTTCCAACACCACCGCCATTGTCACCGGGGGGCATTCCGGCCTGGGCCTGGAGACGACAAGAGCACTGACGAAGGCGGGCGCGCGTGTCGTTGTCGCAGCGCGTGATGTAGACGCTGCTCGCGCAAAGACTAGCGGAATCTCCAATGTAGAAATCGAGCGACTTGATCTTTCCGATCTGACCAGCGTACGCGACTTCGCTCAGCGTTTCTTGGCAAGCGACCGACACGTCGACATCCTGATCGGCAGCGCGGGAATCATGGCTTGCCCGGAAATCCGAGTAGGAGCGGGTTGGGAGTCACAGTTCGCCATCAATCATCTGGGGCACTACGCCCTCGTGAATTTGCTATGGCCTGCGCTCAAGGGTCGAGCAAGGGTGGTAGTAGTGTCATCGGCGGGGCATCACCAATCGGGTATCCGCTGGAACGATGTGCAATTTACGCAGGGCTACGACAAGTGGTTGGCATATGGGCAGTCGAAGACGGCCAATGCATTGTTTGCTGTCCACCTTGATCGGCTTGGTCAACACGAGGGTGTCCGGGCTTTCTCCCTTCACCCCGGCAAGATTCTCACTCCGCTCCAGCGTCATCTGGCGCAGGATGAAATGATTGCCGCCGGCTGGCTAGACGTCAACGGCCACCTTGCCGATCCGACGTTCAAGACGACGCAGCAAGGTGCGGCAACCCAAGTTTGGGCCGCAACAGCTCCACAGTTGAATGGCATGGGAGGCTTATATTGTGAGGACTGTGAGATCGCTTCGCTGGATGCAAGCGAACCACCATCCTTTGTCGGCGTTCGGCCTTATGCCGCCGACCCTGATCAAGCCGAACGCCTATGGGCACTATCCGCTCAACTTACAGGAATTGACGCTTTTGAAAGGAAATGAGTGATCGGTACAGAATGTCCATACCTATGTTGCTATCTGTCCGAGGCTGAAGAACTTCTTTGGCTGCGCAGCGGAGAAACTGCCCATCGAGTCGCCGCCGCTGTCGCGCACGACGGAAGAACTGGGCAAAGACCCTGGGCGAACAGTTGGGATAGGGAAGGCGACTTCGCTGGACGGTTACTGTATTCACCCGGTTGGCAAATCGTATCCGTCCGGCCAAGTCATCTACCCGGCCCCGCAAAGACAAGACATGGTGTGCACTTAAATTTAAGTGGGCACCAGTTCTAGCCTTTTAAGCGGGTATTTCATGCAGCCACAACGCCGTTCCTACTCCAAATCCTTCAAAGTCCAAGTCATTCAAGAGTGCGCCCAGCCCGGTGCCTCGATTGCCAGCGTCGCGCTGAGCCATAGCCTCAACGCGAACCTCGTCCACAAATGGATTCGGGTGCAAACGCAAAAAAACACGGAGCTGCAACCTGCTTTTATTCCGTTACCCATGCAGCTAGCCGGAGCAAATTCGCAAGCTGCATCATCGAATATCTGCGTTGAAATCCCACACCCGCGTGGCACTGTCAAAGTGAACTGGCCGACCGAAAGCGCGTCTGCCTGCGCGACCTTTCTTCGAGACCTGTTGCGATGATCCGCATCGACTCCATCTGGCTCGCCACTGAGCCCATGGACATGCGCGCCGGCACCGAAACCGCTCTGGCGCGTGTGGTCGCCGTGTTCGGTGCGGCGCAGCCGCACTGTGCTTATTTGTTTGCCAACCGCCGCGCCAATCGCATGAAAGTGCTGGTGCACGACGGGTTGGGTATCTGGCTGGCGGCGCGCCGCCTGCATCAAGGCAAGTTCTTCTGGCCGGGTTCTCGACACGGCTCTCAGATGGAACTAGGTGCCGAACAACTGCATGCCCTGGTACTGGGTTTGCCTTGGCAAAGAGTTGGGCCAGGCAGCGCGATTTCCGTCATATAACGCCTGCCACGACCAGCCAGGCCGTGCAATTGTCCGATGAGCCTATCGTCGCTTTTTAGGCTGTTCTGGCAAAATCGGCGGCATGACTTCGCTTCCTAATCTCGACCACTTAAACCCTGAACAACTGCGCGCTCTGGCGGCGCAGTTGCTGCAGCGTGTCGAGAGTCTCGATCAGAAAGTCGAGACAATGGGCAAGCAAATCCACCACCACAAAACGGTCAACGAGAAACTGGCCTACGAGATCGCGCAGCTCAAGCGCTTCAAGTTTGCCACGCGCAGCGAGCAACTGAGCCCGGATCAAGCCAGCCTACTCGATGACCTGATCGACACCGATATCGCGGCCATCGAAGCCGAACTTGAGGCGCTGCAACCCGCTCCTGTTTCGACCGAGGCTCGGCAAAAACCTAAACGCACTGCCTTGCCGCCGCAGTTTCCGCGCACCTTGATCCACCACGAACCCGACAACAGCCACTGCCAGTGCGGCTGCGCCCTCAAGCGTATCGGCGAGGACGTCAGCGAGAAACTTGACTACACGCCAGGCGTGTTCACCGTCGAGCGTCATATCCGTGGCAAGTGGGTCTGCGGTCAGTGCGAAACGCTGATCCAGGCACCGGTTCCGGCGCAGGTCATCGACAAAGGTATCCCAACCGCCGGCCTGCTGGCCCATGTCATGATTGCGAAGTTCGCCGACCATTTACCGCTCTATCGTCAGGAGTCGATTTTTGGTCGGGCCGGTTTGGCCATCGCCCGCTCCACCTTGGCGCAATGGGTCGGCCGCTGTGGTGTGCAGTTGCAGCCGCTGGTCGATGCCCTGCGCGATGCTGTTCTCGAACATGGCGTAATCCATGCCGATGAAACGCCGGTGCAGATGCTTACGCCGGGCGCAAAGAAAATCCATCGCGCCTATGCCTGGGCCTACGCCACTAGCCAGTTCTCGGACTTGGCGGCGGTCGTTTACGACTTCAGCCCCAGCCGCGCCGGAGAGCACGCACGTAACTTCCTGCAAGGCTGGAAGGGCAAGCTGGTATGCGACGATTTTGGTGGCTACAAGGCCAGCTTTGAACTCGGCGTCACCGAGATCGGCTGCATGGCCCATGCGCGTCGCAAGTTCTTCGAGTTGCACGCCACCAACAAGAGCCTGCTCGCCGAACAGGCCTTGCGCTACATCCAGTTGCTTTACAAAATCGAGAGTGAAGTCCGCGACCTTGAACCGGATTTACGCCGCCGAATACGGCAAGAAAAAGCTGTACCGGTGATGGATGCTCTGCATGCCTGGATGATCGCCCAGCGGGATCTCGTGCCCGAAGGTTCGGCTATCAGCAGAGCGCTGGATTACAGCCTGAAACGCTGGGCAGCGCTGTCGCGCTACCTCGATGACGGGGCCGTGCCCATTGATAACAATTGGGCAGAAAACCAGATCCGGCCATGGGCACTGGGGCGCAAGAACTGGCTCTTTGCAGGTTCGTTGCGAAGCGGAAAACGGGCGGCAGCGATCATGAGCTTGATCCAGTCTGCGCTGCTGAATGGCCATGATCCTTACGCGTATCTGAAGGATGTCCTCATGCGCCTGCCGACGCAGCGGGCAAGTGATATTACCGAGCTGCTTCCACATAAATGGGCGCCCGTTTAATAGCGCAAGGTGTGTTGAACTGACGCGACCCTACGATCTGCGCCGGGGGGCATGCACGGTACTCGCGATTCGAAGCTCAGTTACTGCAAGCCCGAGAAGGATTAGCACCGCCCCTGCAAGTCTTTCAGGGGGCAAGCGATCTCCAGCTAGACAATAGCCAAAAAAACCACTGAAGAGAGGTTCGCAGATAAGTATCAGGGCGACCTTTTCAGGAGCTAGCACAGCCTGAGCGTGATTTTGAATTGCGTAAGCCAAGGCCGTAGCGAACAGCGCTAGTAATAAAATAGTGACCGTCGTAGGCAGTGAGCTTGGTAAAGAAAACTGGTTACTAGCCAAGCTCCATGCCATAGAAAGCAAGCCAACGATCGCCAGCTGTACAGACGCTGATGCCATGGACACGGCAGGCGTTGTGAAAGTCGAGATAATCACTATATGTACTGCGAAGCACGCTGCACAACCCAGAATTAGAAGGTCTCCGTAGTGCAGCGCGAACCCGTCAAGGCTCAGTAAGCCGAGCCCGACCACGGCAATTGCTGTTCCTCCTGCCTGTCTTGGACTAGGGCGTCCTCCGCCTATAAGATACACAAACAACGGTGTAAACACGGTACATAAACCCGTAATGAACCCGGCATTGGAAGGAGTAGTGAGGGCTGCACCTGACGTTTGCATTGAAAAGGCTGCAAAGAGCACTGTTCCTGCAACTACAGCGCCTACCCACTCGCGCGGCTTCAGATATCGAAATGAGCGGATTGAAAAGGGAAGAAGCGCTAAAGCCGCTAAGCTGAACATCCAGGCGTTCAGCGTGGATGCGGCCATGATTGCCAGCGTTTCGTGCTTAGCAACGAAGCTCCAGCCCCACACAGCCGTGACAGCAAAAAGCGCAATTGACCAAAGGGTTCGGTATGACATAGCCGGCTCCAAGGCAGGCATTTATACCGAATGCCTTGCCAAGAGCTGTATGTCAGCGGTACCCAGAAAGGCCTACGATAGTGGAGAGCAAAGGTGTTGGCAATCAATAATGCTCTCCCTGTGCAGCATGCTCGAACATGAATAGTCGGCGATTCGATCAACAATCACTATCTTGCCTAAATGACAATTCGAGGTAGGTCACTTCGCCGGACGCTTACGTAGGGCTAGAAATGGTGTCCACTTAAATAGGTGTCCACCATCGCCCTAAGCGTTGGGGCCAGGAAGGTGTGTTGGCCGGACGCTTACGGCAAATCTCCAATAGCAGAATCTCCGCCTTACTGAAGGCGAATCCATGCTGTTAAATCAGCTCTAGTCCATAAATTGCGGCCTTGGTTGTCTACGAGGTAGACTTCTCGCTTCCAGACAAACGCTGATCATTAAGCAAGACGTGTTGAGCAGACGCTAACCAATGATCTGCACCTGGATGATTTTGCTCAGGGTCTCTTTTGAGAGCAAACCGGCAAAAACTTCTTCACGACCCGACATCCTTCCCTTGTAATTGATTTTCCACTTCTTCCATTTCGACTGTCTTACCGCAGTTGTAACAGGTGTCAAAGTCCGGATCTGCTAGGCCAACGTCCCTTATCCATGAGCCTGGGTATTTTTCGATGCTCTCGGCAACGCGCTGCTGTTCTTCGGCCACGCACTGGTCACAAAGAGTGACATCCGGAAACGCCTCGATTTCTATGTCGGACGTGACATCGCCGACGATGGAACACCAATTCATTCGACACCCCCTTCCCAATAGTCCCGTAGCTCAGCCTCATTGTCCTCTTCACCGGAAGACGGCGCCAAATCCATCAGGTCGACGACCTGACTGGCTAGCGCTGGATCAACTGCGGCCAAGAATCTACTGGTCAATTTCAGGTAGAAATTATTGACATCATCATCCGACAGAACCCACCTCACCTGTGAGTTATCAACCGCGGCATTGAATAACAGCGTGGCATCGGTGTAATCCAACACATCCAGATAAGGTTCTAAATTCGCGATCGCTGCGTGCGTTGTTGCGAAACTTCCACTGTTTTCAAGATATCCGATTGCTTCTCGGATCTGCGCCGCTAAGGCGGGATCCTTGGTGGGGGGCTGCGGCGCAGCGGTCAATGTCGGTGGCATTGATGCTGTCGTAGTTGTTGCTGTCGGAATGGGCACTTGCGAAACCGGCGCCATCGGTATGACAGGAGGCGCCTGCTCGATGGCCACGACCTCTAACTGCTCTTGTTGGACCAGCTGCCTAAACCGACTCATCACCGCTTTAATAGTCGTATAGATGTGAAGTGAGCCGCCCTCTTTGAGCTTGGACCATTCCTCGGAAAGGTACTTTTTAGGGCGCACAGTCGTTTTGTCAAAGCTGGAAAATGGCGACGCGTAATCTCCATCCTTAGATATAACGTACAGATCGCCCGCAGGGACATGCATTAGAAGCGTCTCCCAATTATACCTGTCCCCAACGCCATCGCCTTTACCTGGTGGATTGCCTCTCTGCGACCGTTCCACTGCAAGGCGAAAAACCACGTCGTCTTCCTCGTATCGAGCCGCCTTGGCAAACAACCCGATTATCTTCTCATCCATGGGTAGTACGTTTTGTAAGGCCAGGCTCGTAGCATTCGCAATCAGCTGTTTACGCGCTTCTTTTGCACCATCAATTGCAGCCTGATACCGCTTTGCCGCGTCGGTACCCCGCATATGATTGGGTACGGCAGTAGGAAATTGACGTGACTGAAATTCTCTAACTGCATCATGCAGTTTCGACTCTCGGTTGCGCTCGAATTCGTTTTCCACCTGTTTTGGCAGGTGTAGGACTATCTTGTCCGCTCCGATGTGATCAAGAAGCTCGTCGACCACGCCGTCGTCGTCGTCGGGATACGTATACAGATTCAAAAAAATGTTCGTATCTATGAACAACTGCATTGTTGCCATGCCTTCTACCGCTCCCTAATCAAGGACTATCCATCGATCTGGCTTTTGTGGCTATGCCATCCTGGTGTCGGCACGCTGTGTATTTGTACCGTCATTAGAAGTCAAAAGCATGGCTAAATTGCCTTACTGTAAGCGTCCGGCAACGTCATCTAGCATAAGCCTATGCCGGCTAGGTGAAACCTCTGAAACTCAGTCCTAAAGAGGCTGCATGCCAGGTCTGGTATAAACCCGAAGGCGTGGCACTCCATCCTCTAGAGAGAAGGTCTACAGACAACCGTGAGCAGTTGAGCGTTGCATTTCACAGTGTTTACAGGCGCTCGATCAAAACCGAGGCCCTTCGCTCTACCGGAATTTCCCGAGCGCCCCCTACACAGCGCTCGCTTCGAGCAGGATAGTAGCGTCCGCAGTCATTTCCATCGTAGATTGACTGGGGAAACAACGCTACTGAACACCGTGAAAGGCTGAAATGCAAAAGAAACCAGCCCTCAGCCAATTTCAGTAACTGCGTGCAGCATGCATACTGGACAGCTTCAAGTGGCGCTGTACGCCTATGGATCAGAGCTAATTTGTCGAGGGATTGACGTGCCGCTATACAAGCGATGGTGCAAGTCCAGTAAAACCAAAGCCAAACGTAAATTCTATTGGACGTATGTGGAGAGGGCTGGCGGACGTGCTGATATCCATGATGATCTCTGCGAAACCATACGTTCGCACTACGATCACCTCGAACGAATAGCCGATGATGTCAAACGATTGGGTTTCGAGGTCGCTGGAAAAATCTTGAGCAAAGGAATGCCGCAAGACAAAAAGGGCCGCTCTGGAGACCTAGGTGAAATTTTGGCCACTGAACTGGTTGAGGAAGAGGTAGGACTGCGAGTTCCCGTCCGGCGTCTTCGCTATAAAGATGGCCGAAACATGGCAATGCGCGGTGACGACTTCATCGGCGCAGGCTACGACAAAAACGGCGAGCTTTCTTTGTTGAAAGGCGAAGCCAAGAGCAACAAAGCGCTCGGGAAGACGACGGTTACTAGCGCTCGCAAAGTGCTAAACCGTGACAGTGGCAGGTGTACACCTGATTCTCTGTTGTTCATAGCCAACCGTCTGCTTGAAAGCTCCGATGCCGCCGACGTACGGCTGGGCCGTTGCATCCGTGATGAGGTTGGTCTGGAATTGCTGCACGCCAATCAAATCAGCCACATGCTGTTTACCCTCTCCGGAAACGGCCCTCACCCATCTCTTAAGTCAGACCTAGACGCCACGGAAACTACCAGGGACCAGTACGTAGTCAACGTTCGTATCGAGGACCACCAAAACTTCATCACAGCAGCGTATGAAGGAGCGGAAGACCTTGGAAACGATTGACGAACTGACCACATTCTTACGAGCTGCGACCGAGGAAGGCATATTCGGTCGCCTCCTCTATCGTGGCGAAGCATGGTCGTTAATGCGTGATCGCGGCGTGTTGGCTCCCACCGCCCCGAGTTTCGCCTCAAGCCTCGAGACCGATCTCGCTGAGCACGGGTTCGCCCTGCTTAGGGGAGCAATGGCTCTACGGGCTCGTAATGGGAGTTCAGATCTAACCTCCAAAGGTTTCGAGCGTGCGGCGAATGCGTTCGAAGCACTGATTCGAAACGGGGACCTAGAGGCGCACGAGCGCGGATTCCGTCGTACGATTGCAGCTGCTGCATACCATCTCGCGGGCTTCTCCGCAGTCGCCTACTCTCTCTTCAATGAGTCTGACAACGACCTCAACATGACTCCGGGCGAGACGGCCTTACGTCACCTCATACTTCGTGATCTCAATGAACTCCAAGACTTCGTACGCGATTGGCTTGGAGATCCGTTGCATGGCGACGAACACGTTGCCGAGATGCTGCGAACCGAGGAATCTGACGTCGACGACACCTTGGCCATAGTTCTGAATTCGACTATATGCAGAGCGCTGGCGTACTTCGATTTTGCGCTTGAAACCGGTGAAGGCGAACCCATGGATAAGGCGCGCTCAATGCTAGAGACCGCCGTCAGACTTGCTGATAACGCCGGGAACATTCCGCTTTGGTGGACCTGCAGCCTCTGCAGCCATTTGATCGATGACTTATGGAAGCACTCACTCCACAACACCATTCCATCTGAGCTACCAGGCGCTCCTGAAGAAAGTTTTCTGGATTTGCGGCAAATGTTTATTTCCTCGCTCTATGCCCGCAAAACGTCAGAGGTCGAACTATGGCCTTCTCAGCGTGAAGCCGCTTTAAGATCAACTGACGTCACTGATGATCTGGTTGTCGCGTTACCAACCAGTGCCGGCAAGACACGAATTGCTGAAATAGCAGCACTCATGAATTTATGTTTAGGACAACGGGTTTTGATCGTCACGCCACTTCGTGCGTTGTCTGCTCAGACCGAACGCGAATTCAAGAAGACCTTCGCTCCACTGGGATTTACCGTTTCGTCGCTCTACGGCGCCAGTGGCGTTTCAGCGAGTGACGATGATGCTCTAAGGACTCGGCATATCATCATCGCCACCCCTGAAAAGCTTGATTTCGCTTTGCGCAGTGATGCAGATCTCATCAACGACGTCGGGCTAATCGTCCTAGATGAGGGCCACATGATCGGTCCGAGTGAACGGGAAATCCGCTATGAAACTTTAGTGCAGCGGCTACTGCGCCGGTCAGACGCAGAGGACCGCCGAATCGTATGCCTTTCAGCGATCTTGCCCAGTGGTGACGAGCTTGATGACCTCACAGCATGGATCCGCTCAGACAAAGAAGGTCAACCTGTACGTAGCAACTGGCGCCCTACGCGCCAACGTTTCGGGGCGCTCACGTGGCGCGGTTCTAGCAAAAATGCAATTTTGAGATTGGATCTCAACAGAAGAGGTCCATTTTTAGATAAGTTCGTTTCGGAAAAACCAGCACGAGGAAGGGAGAAAATCCCTTATCCTCGCAAAAACTCCCACCTCACTTTGTTCGCAGCATGGGAATTTGCGAGCCAGGGCAAACGCACTCTCATTTTTTCCACGCAAGCGAATTGGGTGGAAGGTTATGGGAGCCAAATAGTGGATCTCTGCAAGCGGGGTTATCTGGAGTCATTGCTGGACGCCGAGGCTCCAATCGCTCGTGCAATGGAAGTGGGCAAAGAATGGTTAGGTGAGGGCCATCCCGCTGTTGACTGCCTCAAGTGGGGAGTAGCGGTGCACCACGGCCGGCTGCCGAGCCCATTCCTTCGAGAACTCGAAATCCTCCTGTCTGCGGGTGTCCTCAAGGTCATCATTGCTTCACCCACTCTGTCACAAGGGCTGAACCTGAATGCCGCTGTTCTCCTCGTTCCCGCGCTTTACAGGTCGGGGGTAAAGATCAAAGGCGAGGAATTCGCCAATGTTGCCGGTCGCGCAGGCCGTGCCTTTGTTGATGTCGAAGGATTGATTGTCCATACAATGTTTGACAAACCGACCGAGCGCATGCGCGCCTGGCGCCACCTGGTTGCCTCCGCCAAAGCGCGGACGCTGAAGAGCGGCCTGATCCAAATCGTCGCCGAGATCATCGATAGACTTGCGAGCGATGGCGTTTTGGGCCGCACAGACGCTTGGGAGTACCTCGCCAATTCCCGCGAGGCTTGGCGGTCGCCCGATGAGCAGAGCAACGTAACTGAGCATCTGGGTTTCCCTACAGAACTCGGGGCTGATGACGGCGATGAAACCTTTGAGGGCCAAGACAGCGCGGACGAGGAAAGCACGAGCCTAGGTAAGGAGCCTCTCTCCCAACTTGTCGAGCGCCTTGATGCAGTCGTATTCGGCTTAATAGAATCGCTGGACGCCGAGGAAGAAGATCTCCCAGTGCTTCTGGATCAAGCGCTCCAAGGGTCTCTGTGGGCTCGCCAAATTAAACGAGAAGACGACGGTGAGGCCCAATTGCATGCTCGAATATTTCGAGCGCGCGCGGCCCTTATTTGGAAGTCCACCTCAGCGCAAACTCGGCGCGGCCATTTTGCCATGGGCGTCGGGCTCGAAGCAGGCTTGGCTATCGATGCCATGGCAGCCGAGTTAGCAGTAATGCTCGACCAAGCAGACTTGGCAGCGCTCAACGGGGACGTCGATACTCTTGCTGGCGCGCTTTGCGGCTTGGGAGAACGGTTGCTGGTGATACGGCCATTCATACCAGACAAAGCAAACGCGCTTCCTGTGAATTGGAGAGACATTCTTCGTAGCTGGGTTTCGGGCGGCGATGTAGGTGAGATAGGGCCAGAGAACATGCGAATCGTGGAGGATGCATTCACGTATCGCATGGTCTGGGCGTTAGAAGCGATCCGAACCCGCCGCATATGCCTTGGATGGTCCCCAGATATCGTGGCAGGCGGCGCTGCTGCTGCAATCGATACAGGAGTACCAAGGTTCATGATGGCTATGCTGATTCGCGCAGGCCTGCCATCACGGCGCGCAGCAATAGCGTCAGTTGAAGACACTGCCCCCGTCTTCGTCACCCCCGCCGAGATGCGGGCTTGGCTTGAGTCTGATGAGGTCGTTGCCTATACCGATGCCGGGAGTTGGCCGACCCCCGATACCGCCGCACTCTGGACAAGATTCCGAACCGAGGCACTTAGTGGCAACATTCAACGATGGTCTATAACTCGCTACAAGCGCCTGCTCGATCATGGGAATATCCCATCGGCGGGTCTTTATCGAATAATAACCGACGAAGGTGATGGACGGACTTGGCTAGCAACACCTGACTATAAACTGGTCTCTACTTTCAAAAAGCCGGCGCTTGATCCCAAACCTAGTCTCTTCTGGGGCAGAGTGCATGGAGACGACCGACTAGTCGAAGTAATTCGCGTGGGTCGTGGAAGGTTGCGCTGGCCACGCGCAAATAGCTGAGGCCCGCTCTAAATGCTTTCGTACCTGAGCGGTGCGACCTCACCGTAACCTAGTGGCTAAGCGTTACGACTGTTTATATCCAAATCATGATGGCAAAAGACCATGCTAACCTTAGCCTATAAGATCGGAATATCGACGAGAGCTAGGCCCAGCAAATGACCGAGTCATTTTCCCGCAACGAAATCGAATGCAGTCTCGCTGAACTACAGTCGCGTGTCGGCATAGCACTAGCCCCCTTATCGCTAGGACTTTCATGCGCCAACGAAGCTCTTACCCCAAACCATTCAAAGCCCAGGTCGTCCAGGAATGTCTGCAACCCGGAGGTAAGCGGATGGCGAACACACCTACCGAACTCCAGTATTTAGGGCGATGGTGTCCGCGTATTTTTAAGCGGACGCGATCACCCTTATCGCCAGGATTTCCATGCGCCAACGCAGCTCTTACCCCAAACCGTTCAAAGCCCAGGTCGTCCAGGAATGCCTGCAACCTGGAGCGACGATTTCCAGCGTAGCCATCCATCACGGCATCAATGCCAACGTGATCCGCAAGTGGCTACCGATTTACCGGCATCAATCTCCTGCAACCTTGCCGGCTTTCGTTCCGGTAAAAGCGGTACCAAGACGAGCAACAGAAGAGATGGTGATTATCTCGCTGCCTCTGGGCGATAAATTCATCACCGTTAAATGGCCAGCCTCGGATCCGGACGGCTGCGCGTGTTTTATTCGTGGCCTGGCCCAATGATTCGTGTCGATTTCATCTGGCTCGCCACCGAGCCCATGGACATGCGCGCCGGCACTGAGACCGCGTTGGCCAGAGTGGTCGCGGTGTTCGGTGCGGCGAAGCCGCACTGCGCTTACCTCTTTGCCAACCGCCGGGCGAACCGGATAAAAGTCTTGGTGCACGACGGCGTCGGTATCTGGCTGGCGGCGCGGCGCTTGAACCAAGGTAAGTTTCATTGGCCAGGCATCCATCGGGGGACGGAGGTCGAACTCGACCCCGAACAACTTCAGGCACTGGTACTTGGATTGCCCTGGCAACGAGTCGGTGCGGGCGGCGCAATCACATTGCTTTAAACGCTCCTTTCAGCTGTAGCACTCGGGCTGCTTTGGTAAAATCCACGGCATGACTTCCTTGCCCGATCTAGACCAAATGACTCCTGAACAACTGCGCGCACTGGCTGCGCAGTTGATGTCCAAGATCGACACGCAGGACAGAAAGATTCATCGTGATGAGACGATCATCGAGCAACTCACTCACGAAATCGCCATTCTCAAACGCCACAAGTTCGCCAAGCGCAGCGAGCAGATCAGCCCGGCGCAAGGCAGCCTGCTCGACGACCTGCTCAATACCGACCTAGAAGCCATCGAGGCGGAGTTAAGAGCACTTCGTCCTGCACCTGCGCAGACAGAACCACGCCAGCAACCCAAGCGTGCACAGTTACCGCCGCAGTTCCCGCGTACCGTGATCCATCACGAGCCAGACAACACCCAATGCACCTGCGGCTGCCAACTTCAGCGCATCGGCGAAGATGTCAGTGAGAAGCTGGACTACACGCCGGGGGTGTTCACTGTCGAACAGCACGTTCGTGGGAAATGGGCCTGCCGCCAATGCGAAACGCTGATCCAGGCGCCGGTGCCGCCGCAGGTAATCGACAAGGGTATCCCCAAGGCGGGCCTGCTGGCCCATGTGATGGTGGCCAAGTTCGCCGACCACCTGCCGCTGTATCGACAGGAAAAGATCTTCGGTCGTGCCGGTCTGGCCATCCCGCGTTCGACCCTGGCACAGTGGGTGGGCCAAGCTGGCGTGCAGCTTCAGCCCCTGGTCGATGCGCTGCGCGAAGTGGTGTTGGCCCAGCGCGTGGTTCACGCCGATGAAACGCCGGTACAAATGCTGGCGCCAGGCGAGAAGAAAACCCACCGCGCCTATGTCTGGGCCTACAGCACGACGCCGTTTTCGGCACTCAAAGCCGTGGTCTACGACTTCAGCCCCAGCCGTGCCGGCGAACATGCGCGTAACTTCTTGGGCACCTGGAACGGCAAGCTGGTATGTGACGACTTCGCCGGCTACAAGGCCAGCTTCGAGCTGGGCATCACCGAAATCGGCTGTATGGCCCATGCGCGCCGCAAGTTCTTCGACTTGCATATCGCCAATAAAAGCCAGTTGGCGGAGCAGGCGCTTCACTCGATTGGCGGACTGTACGAAGTCGAGCGAAACGCGAAGGAAATGAGCGACAAAGATCGCTGGCGATTACGCCAGGAAACAGCGGTGCCCATCGCCGAAAAACTGCATGAGTGGATGCTGGCCCAACGCGAACTTGTGCCCGAGGGTTCGGCCACGGCCAAGGCTCTGGATTACAGCCTCAAACGCTGGGTAGCGCTGACGCGCTACCTGGAAGATGGTGCTGTGCCCATCGACAACAATCAAATCGAGAACCTAATCCGGCCTTGGGCGCTTGGGAGGTCGAACTGGTTATTTGCCGGGTCGCTACGCAGCGGCAAGCGGGCGGCGGCGATCATGAGTCTGATCCAGTCTGCGCGGCTCAATGGGCATGATCCATATGCATACCTGAAGGATGTTCTTACACGCCTGCCGACGCAACGGGCGAGTGAGGTTGATCAGTTGTTGCCACATTGGTGGACGCCTACCTAACCACGTAAGTGGATTTAGGTAGGCGCTATTCCGCTAGCTATAGGATCCGAGACGGATCAGATCCAATCTAGCGTCCAGCGGATTCAGCTTTGGCAGAATCTTATCCGATTACCGAAAGGGTCATAAACCTCCAGAACCTGCCCCCATCCCTGCTGGACAATATCCGGACGACCGTATCCATACCGTTTGCAAAGTAGCTCATCACGAAGCATTTCGATATTTTGCATCGGAACAAATATCGTCGACCCTGGACTGGCATCACCATGATGTTCGGACAAGTGGAGCTGTAACCCGTTTCGATTGATCCCTAAATACAGCGGTAGATCCGCTTCGAATCGGTGCTCAAACTCGACGCTAAAGCCCAGAAAATCAATATAAAACTCGCGGGCCTTGGTTTCGTCAAATATTCGCAATATGGGAATTGCTTTGTCGAATGTGACAGCGGGTTGAGGATTTTCATCCGGGAGCATCGCTGATGCTACGTTCCAGTCCTTATAGCCCAGTTGCTGTGCCACCAGTTCGAGTGCAACGGAGTGCGACACTTCCTGATTGCGCTTCTCCAACGAAGCACGCAGGCTCTTGGCCATCTGTTTGGCTTTCTGGATTGAAGACATTATTTCTCCTGGAGTCGAAGCATTTTGGTGCTCGCCTTGCCAAACCTCGACCATCAAGAGAGATACGATGTGGTTTGTAAAAATATGCTTTCACCTTTCCTTTACGGAGCGAGCGGCTGGCAGCATCGGCCAGCCCTGATAATACACAACCACTAATAAAGGCGAAAGTTTGTGTCAGCAGGCCGCGTAAAATCACGCAAGGTGGGTTAACCGGGCGCATACGACGCGAGCTCAGCAATGTGCTGTCTGCTGGACATGTTGCGTGCTGTCGAGGAGCTGATCAACTTACACACGATTGACTGGGATGACGATAAATTCGAGCTGCAGCTTTTTGGGTTCCCTGTCATACGGAGTGCCGAGAGCATGCTTCTGCTCAAGAGCATTCGCAAGAGTCTGGCAACCCGGCTAGAGCAGCCCCTCGTCGATAGACTCATAATGTTGATCCTTCAGGGGGCTGCCATCGGTATGGCGTTTATGCTCCATGGTCCGACTGAGGCGGCGAGTGGCTTTCAGACTCTCGCGACTATGATGGGCTACATGCAGTCGAGGCGACGGCATCTCGTGGGATTACTGCACTTCATTCCGAAAGCGTGTCGAGGGTGCGCATTCCACACCATCCGGCCACCCAGCCCGCCAACATCCGGCCACCTATTCCACGCTCATCCGGCCAGGCAGTCGGAGCGCAGCGACGCAGGTTCGCATTGTTAGTCTGAAGTCCCTGCCGCCGTCAATTTCGTTGCGCGCCTGCGCATCGACCAGTAGCTGAAATCCAGTAGGGTGCCGCTCATATTGCCCACCGTCGCAGGTGTGCTACAAAAAACTGCTGAAGACGCCAATGCTCTGAGGGTCGGCCATCGCTCAAGGTTGCAACATCTCCGCCCAGTATTTGTCTCTTACCTAGCTGCCAAGTTATCTGCAGGAAATACGGCACCTGACCATTACCAAGACCGGGCTGTTCACAGGCATTCCGCATGGCGCCGCCGTGGTGCTGTGCATCGTGATCGGCAAGTTAAGGTCTTTCCTTGCTGCGCAGCCACACTCGGTGTCGGCCTAGGCTGGTAGTAGTCGTTGAGCAGCCGGAGTGGATTCGTCAGACTCTGGCGCACCTCATCGAGCGATTGTCGTACAGCCACACGCGCTTCATACAGAAACTGTTCCCCCCTTAGCAAGAGGCTAACGTGAAGACATTTACAGCTCGGACGCTCGTAGAATTTGTAAAAATCATTGACGGGCTGAAGGCCGATGAACCCAATTCGTTGTGGTATCGAGGCCAATCTAATGCCAGTCACCAGCTCATACCAGGTGCCTTGCGGAATATCCATCCGTCTCACGACCACCTCGGCGAAGAGATTGACGACTCGGTAGTAAGAATTAGCAGTGGCGGGATTTATTCGGGCCCGGACTCAGAAAGGATGCTGCAAGAATTCAAACAGCTCGCAAGACCCTTCCTTGAGCAACAACCCTTGAACGACTTCGAATGGATGTTTATCGCCCAGCATCACGGCTTACCGACTAGACTGCTTGACTGGTCAACCAACGCTCTGGTTGCCCTGTTTTTCGCGGCCCAAGGTGCTCCAGCACGTAAGGGTAATGGGATCGCAGAATGTGAGCGTTTTGAGGAAGAACATCTGAGTGATGAAGGCTTCGCTGTGTTCTCTATCGAGCCATCGAAGATCAACGAAAAAACAGTTTTGACTGCCAGAACGATAGATATCGCCTCGTACGCAGAAGACTGGGGAAAATACATCGCCCCGATGTCCAAGGACTCCACAACGCTTCCGGTCTGCATCACCGCCCCACACATGACAACTCGCATCCGAGCGCAAAGCGGTGCATTTACTCTACACGGCGCACAGATCCCGCCGCTTGATTACTACACCGCCTTGCAAGACCTCATTATAAAGATTTTCATACCCTACACGGCTACAAGAGATATTTTGGCAAGCTTGGCGAGAATAGGTATTAACCAAAGCTTTATCTATCCCAGCCTCGACTCGATTACTAAAGATATAGCAAGCACCGCCAACCTGAGGTACGCAAGCTCTCGCAGCAAAAAGAAAGTTAAGCGATCCACTCATTAAACAGCATTTGCCGTGCACCGCAGCAGCGTGGCCAATTGCCGTAGGAATTATTGGTATCAATCAAGCAGCACGCCGTTGGTAACCCACGGCGTAATCTGCGACCGCGCCCAAGCTTGTAATCTCTCTCCCTCACTCTTGTTGCCACCATCGCCCTTATTTAGAGAGATTGGTAGGCGTGTTCACCGGTCGCTTACTCACGGACTCGCGGCGCTAAGCCTTCAGAGACTTGAAAAAATTTCTCCAACTTGGCTTGTCCCTTGCTGAGTTGTGGGCAACTGCATTGGCATCAAACCAAAGAAACGCTTCTTGGGCTTCGACAGCCACCGTCTGGTTAGTCATAGAAGATGACTTCAGCCATCGCCATAATGTGCGCTGACCAGATGAGGCGGGCGCTTTCTTCCACTATGAGGGGGCTGTCCGCGCTTGATCCGGTTCTTGAGACTGCGCAGTGGGATGATCCTGGTTCGCTTATGCGAAGTGATTCCATTTCCTCAAAACGATCGCAACGCTCCGGATCATCGGGAAAGCCTGTTGATATGCGCAATTTAATATCCGCATATCCATATGTATGTATTGCACAAGCCGCCATCTCAGGTTTCCCAAATCGCATCAGGACACACAAGATCAGGCGAAAAAAAAGGAAAAATGTTAGCGCAATAAAAACTATATAAATCATAATCTTATAGCTTACTAATAGTTAGGGTCATTCAGATATAACGACGGTTGCGTGATTGCCCGAAGCTATGACGCAAAGCCCTTCGTGAAGATGGGTGCGCCTTACTTTCAGATCAAGGACCAATTACGCCGAGACGGTGTGATCGCGTTCAGCAGCAATTACGCGCTGTATGGCGACATGAGCGAGCGGGTCATGAGCATTATCGAATCGATGGTCCCCGCGCTGGAGGTGTACAGCATCGACGAGGCCTTCGCCGACCTTTCTGGCATCCCCGGCGACCTGACGGCGTTCGGCAGGCAGATTCGGACGACCCTCTACAAGCGCACCGGCATTCCGGTGGGCGTGGGGATCGCTCGCACCAAAACACTGGCAAAACTCGCCAATCACACGGCAAAACGCTTGCTGGCGAAGACCGGCGGGGTGGTCGATATCTGCGATCCGTTCAACCGTGACTGGACGTTGCGTAACACGGACGTCGGCGAAGTGTGGGGCGTGGGCAAGCGCATGAAGGCCCATCTCGAAGTCATGGGGATCAAGACCGCGATGGATCTGGCGAAGGCCGATCCCTGGACGCTGCGGCAGAAATTCAGCGTTGTGATCGAGAAGACTGCGCGCGAGTTGTCCGGCACTCCATGCCTGGAGTTGGGGGAGGTCGATCCGCCGAAGCAGGAGATCTGCTGCAGCCGAATGTTTGGAAGCCGTTTGACGACTATCGAGCCCATCAGGGAAGCCGTCGCCACCTATACCCAGCGCGCCGCGGAAAAGCTCCGGGCACAGAACTCGTTGTGCAAAAAAATCCGGGTCAGTATCCGAACGGGGATGTTCAATCCTGAGGAGGCCAAATATGCCAACGGCGCTCTGGTCGAATTGCCGTACCCCACCAATGACGTGCGCTTGATGACGAAAGCGGCAACGGAAGCGGTCAACCGGTTATTCCGGGAAGGCTTCAAATACAGCAAGGCCGAAGTCCTCTTAATGGACCTGCGGCAGCCCGGCGAATTTACCGACGACCTGTTCGCCCATTCGCAACCCGTGGAAGCCGAGAAGGTGATGAACGTGCTGGATGAGATCAATGCCAAGTGGGGGCGTGGAACGCTGCGCGCGGCGAGTGTGCCGGCTGTCCCTGAGTGGGCCATGCGGCGGGATCTGATGAGTCAAAGCTTTACGACACAAATCGGTCAGCTGTGGATCGTGAGGTGCAATTAGGGTCATCGCTGTCAGAAACGAGCGTTGCACGTGGTTTCCCTTAATTCCACCGTGGCACCCGCTCCCGAATGGCGAAAATCAGCCATTCGAATGAGGTTGGGCGTGCCCTTCAACCCTCCCGAACGAAGAGCCCGGGTTCTGAAGCCTGGCCGGGGGCCGAGGGTGATCAACGACGATCGATAGAGAAATTCGAACTAAATCATCAGTTTTAACGATGATCCTTTTGATTAACTTTTTATATAAGGAGTCGATAACAGAGCATTACGAAAAAATCAAAGGTTAAAAGGCGATGAGATCCAACTGGTTGGATAATTTGAAAGTAAGCAAGAAGCTCGGCTTGGGCTTTGGTGCCATTCTGCTGGGCGTTCTGGTGGTTACCGGGATTGGTTATGGCAGCGCGAACCTGCTTATCCAGCGACTGGAGAAAGCAGCCAGGGTCGCTGAAGTGAAAGCCGATATGCTCGACGTTAAAGTGGCGTCGCAAACCTACGCGGCCAGCCCAAGTGCCGGCGCTGCGGAAGCGTATAGCGTTGCCCTTGCGTCATTGAACAGCACCATCGATAAAGGTTTGCAGATCCTGACCGTCGCCAAAAACGTGGACATGCTCAGGGGGATCGATAACCAGGCAGCAGAACTCAAGAAAACCTTCGATCAACTGGTCAGCAACAACCAGAAAATCGATGGGGCGATGAAACCGTTGATCAAGGTCTCGGATGAAGTAAGCGCGACCTTCGAGAGCCTGCTGCAGAAGACGTTGGACGATGCTTCAAACTCGCCAGACCAGGCCGGTATCGACCATGTGAAAATTGCAGGCGACCTGCGCAATGGTATGACCAACTTCCGTCTGGTATTCCGTCGTTACTTGAGCATTCCTACCGAAGACAATCGCCAGGCCACTTTTGCGACTGCCGACGCGCTGGTTAGCCAGGTGGCTGAAGCCCGAAGCCAGTTACCCGCGCAGTCAACTGCAGCAGTTGACACCTCGCTTGTCGCGCTCCGGCAGTACAAGGAGAACATGGCGACGATCTCGCAGATGCTGCAACAAAATGACCAGATACGTGACGCGTTACAAAAGCTCACGACCGACACCGTAAAAAGTGTCGAGGACTTGATGGCCTCCCAGGTCGTTGCAGCAAACAATGAAAAGAGCAATGCGATCATCCAGTTGTTCAGTGTTGCGTTAGTGGTGCTGTTACTGGGTGTTCTCGCCGCAGCATTGATCACCCGCCAGATCACTCGTCCACTGAACGACAGCGTCATCGCTGCCCGTCGCATCGCCGATGGCGACCTGACCTACGACATTGGCACAGACCGGAAAGACGAACTGGGCCTGCTGCAAAACACCATGCAGCACATGACGTCTTCCTTGCGTGAACTGATTGGTGGCATCGGACAGGGCATTACCCAGATCGCAACCGCCGCCGAAGAGTTGTCGGCCGCGACCGAACAGACCAGCGCTGGCGTCACCCAGCAGAAACTGGAAGTGGACCAGGTGGCAACTGCCATGAATGAAATGGCTTCAACCGTGCAGGAAGTTGCACAAAACACCGAGGATGCGTCGCGTGCGGCCCGGCAAGCGACCGAGCGTGCGGCCCATGGCAGCACGGTCGTACAGCATGCAACCAAGGAAATCAGTCAGCTGTCTGGAGAGGGCGGGCAGTTGGGCGTGGCGATGCAGCGTCTGACCCATGACAGCGATAAGATCGGCAGCGTCATCGACGTGATCAAGGCCGTGGCGGAGCAGACCAATCTGCTCGCACTTAACGCCGCCATCGAAGCTGCACGCGCCGGCGAACAGGGTCGCGGCTTTGCAGTGGTGGCCGACGAGGTCCGGTCATTGGCCCAGCGGACACAGAGCTCGACCACTGAAATCGAAGCGCTGATCCAGGCCCTCCAGCACGGCACTGTGGAAGCGTCGAGCTTGATGGACGCCAGCATGCGGCGAACAGAGGGCACCGTCGAGCTGGCGCGGCAGGCCGAGCAAGCCCTCGTAGAGATTACGCATTCCATTGGCACGATAGAGCAGATGAGCCAGCAAATTTCGGCTGCGGCCGAGGAGCAGAGCGCGGTGACCGACGAAATCAATCGCAGCGTGATCAGTGTTCGTGACGTCGCTGACCAGTCTGCTACCGCGACGGAGCAGAGTGCTGCCTCGACATTGGAACTGGCACGCCTGGGCAATACGCTGCAGAACATGGTGGCTCGCTTCAAGGTGTGACGACCCCCACGGTGGGCTGCACAAAAGAAACCGCTTCGGCGGTTTTTTTGTCCGTAGCATTCAGTGCGTTGCTCAGTGTACAGGCCTGTTGAAGAGTCATTTCGAGCGACAGGCTGGGCCGAAGGCTTGGCAAAGAGGGGAGCTGGGGAACAGACTGGCTCCGGGGGGCAGATCTTGAAATGCGCCTTTGGAGGCCGGCCTGATCGCGATGACCGGCAGATCAGTTTCCATCGGCTTCACGCGCCATTCATCTTCCACCGGGCACTAATCCTTCCTGATGCACCTCTGTCCTGTAAGCGCAGATTTCCTGCGACTCGTACTGGAGGTCATCATGGGTATCGAAGACAACGGGCCAGATAACGCATATCAGGGTCCAGCGGAGCCGGGCAGCGAAGAAGAGATTTATCCCGACACGCACGCTGATAACGAGTCAGCCCGGCAGGGTGAAGACGCGGCAACTGCAGCCCGAAACAAGGGGCTGGATGAGATGGAGATTCCTGACAATCCGCCTGTCGACGAGGACGAAGAGCCCTCTCCCGGTAACAGCTAGCGGCCGATGTCACACCAAACCCCACCCAGCGTGGGGTTTTTCTTACAACACGACGAATGTGTTACACAAACGAGCCACTCGTCGGAACGCGAGCACTAACAAGGGGTTGGGCACTCCATTCATTAATCAAAAAATAAGGTGCCCCGGATGAGACCTCAGACCAACGATATTCCTAACGCACTCGACCTGATCAGCGAGCTGGATCAGGCAACTGAGCAGATGATGTCTATCCCCGTCGAACACATCGGCGGCATGCAATGGGAAGAGGCTTTCGTGCGGCAGCAGAGCGCTTTTAGAAAATGGCGCGACTATTTGTACTGCAAAGCCGATGAACGCCCGGCGGTTCGACTGCTTAACATTGCCTGATCTGCGAACAGCTCCACCCGCATCAGGCCAAGCATGGGCGCGCATTTCTGCACAATGCGCTAGCGACGTCCTGCAATCCGCTCCACCGCGGCTAGTACCTTGGGCCGCTGCGCCTGCCATTCACTTTTGGTGATACCCAGCAGCACGGCGTCGATACGCTTGCCATCGCGCACGATGTGTTCCCGCCGTACGCCCTCGATCACAAAGCCGAATTTCTGGTGCATCTTGATCACCGCCGGGTTGATCTCAAGCACTTCGCAATTGAGTTTTTCCAGTCCTGCGGCGCCGAACGCGTGGTCGAGCATCCACAACTCCACCTGACTGCCGAGGCCTTTGCCCTGCAGCGTAGTGTCGAGGTAAAAGGCCCAGTCCGCCGTGCCGTGGGTGGTGTTGATGGCACTCAGGGACACAACACCGACGGGCGCAGTTTCCATCACGATGGCGAAGACCTGCTGCCGGGCGCTGTCGCGCAGCCCCTCAAGCCAGTTCAGATGCTCGGCCTCGCCGATTTCATGGTCCGTGTACATGAACTTGCGCACGTCTGGCTGGTTGCGCAGTTGCCGAACGCTGGCCTGTTGATCGGCGGGCAGTTCGAGGATCGGCACGGCTTTCATTGAGTCCCTTTTAAACACGTCATACGGCTGTTGAATCCCGATTCAGGCTGCACCGCGAGCGGTGCATGATCAATTGCGGTGCGGCGAAAAGAGGTTTTTTCGAAGTCGCTGGAACGAATCGATTGGCGATTTAGTCAACCTTTCTCACACCCAGGAGGCAAAACTATTATGGCAAGCGATATCACCGAACAACTGCGTGACGATCTTTATCAGAAAACCCGTTCCGAGCTGAACACTTTTCTCGACGAGACCAATGCCTTGCTGGCGGCAGGGGATGCCTTGAATGAGGATCGCACCACCCAGGCCCGTGAGCGGCTGAAGGATTTTCTGGCCCGCGGCACCAGCGCAGTGACCGAGATCGAGATGGAAGCCCAACCTGCGTTGACCCGTGCGGTGGGTAATGCCAAATCCTACGTGACGACCCATCCCTGGGCCGCCGTCGGCGTGGCTGCAGGCCTTGGCCTGGTTGCCAGCCTGTTGCTCAAACGCAACAGGGATTGAGGAGGCCATCGTGGTTCGCCGCCGATTTCCGGTGGATCCGTTAAGTCCGACCAGCGGCCGGCTTGCGTTCGCTGGCCTTTGCACGCCCGTCATTTACCCTCGTTATCGGCTGGTACTATTCATGGCGGGTACCGTAGCGGAGGCTGGATTCGGCACCGCTCTGGCGCCGGCCAATGTCTTGCGCAAGCATCAATGGGGGATACGCATGAATGTCGACGAAGACACTGTTCGTCAGTTGGCCCAGTTGATCTGGGAGACCGAAGGCAAGCCTGAAGGGCAGGAATCCCGTCACTGGGAAATGGCCACACGCCTGGCGGAGTCCGCTGCCATGGCGCCGGTTCGCACTTCAAGCAAGCACAAGGTCGATACGTTGTTCCCGTCGCCCGATGAGGCAGACCCCGACGTGTGAAAGGTCTGGAGCTCGCCCGGACGCGGTGTCAGGGCAGAGCTCGGATCAACCGCGCAATCAAACAGCTCGCGGCTTCAGACTGACCCGGAAGCCTGCCGGGCAACGCGGCGATCACCCTGCCGTGCATCCATCAGTGCCCAATACCACATGCCCAGACCGCCCAGCGTCAATGCCGCTGCCGCATAGCCCGTGGCCGGCAGACCGTATCCCGCCGCAATCACGGCGCCACCCGCCAGCGGCCCAATGGCGTTGGCCATATTGAACGCGCTCTGCACCAGTGCACCCGCGAGAGATTGCGCATGGGGCGCAACGTCCATCAGGCGGGTTTGCAGGATCGCCGCCAGGCCCACGCCACAGCCAATGAAAAACACCAGCGGAATGAGCAGCCACAGGTTATCGGTGGCCGAGGGATACAGCGCCAGCACCAGCGCGGTGAAGCCCAGCGAGACGCCAGCGGCGAGCATGGTGGCGCGGTCGGCGGCCCAGCCGCAGATCAGATTGCCCACCGTGGTACCCAGACCGAAGACCGCCATCACCACCGGAATCATGAAGCTCGAGGCATGGGTGACCTCGATCAGGGTGGCGGCCAGATAGGTGTACACGCAGAAGATCCCGCCGAAGCCGATCCCGGCAATGCCCAGGGTCAGCCACACCTGCCGCGAGCGCAGGGCGTTGAGTTCGCGCAACGGGCTGGCGTCTGCCTGGGCAGGGGACGCGGGGGCGAGGCAGCGGATCAGCACCGCCGTGATGGCAGCCAGCCCGGCAACAATGGCCATGCCCCAGCGCCAGCCGATGGTCTGGCCGATCCAGGTGGCGAACGGCACGCCGATGATGGTGGCGATGGTCAGCCCCATGAACACGCGGGAGACGGCTTGGGCGCGGCGATTCTTCGGCACCAGAGACGCGGCCAGCAGCATGGCCACGCCGAAATACGCGCCATGGGGAAACCCGCTTAGAAAGCGGAAGAACACCAGCCACGGCAGCGAAGGCGCCACGGCACTCAGGCCATTGGCGATTCCGATGAAGGCAGCGAGGGCCACCAGTAACGCCCGTCGCGGCAGGCGTACGCCGAGGACCATGATCACCGGTGAGCCAATCACCACGCCCAACGCATAGGCACTGATGGCGTGCCCGGCCAGCGGCTGGGTGACCTGGAAATCGCCGGCAATAAACGGCAGCAGGGTCATCGAGGCAAATTCGGTGGTGCCGATGGCAAACGCGCCCATGGCGAGGGCGAAGAGCAGCCAGCCCATGTTGAATTCATGCGGGGTGTCGGAGGTATTCATGGGAGATCGAGAAGGGTTTCCGGGAAGAAGCATGCTGTGATACCTGAAACCGATTTCAGTTCAACCCGCGATACACGCCGCCTGACGCGGGTGGCGTATCAGGCGGCGGTTCAGCTCGATCAGTCCTTGGGTTTGGCATCCGGCAGGGCCGCGCCTTTAGGCCACAGCATCCAGATCTGGCCTTGCTGCTTCATATTGCCAGCCAGCTCGCCGGCCGCGTCGCCGGTGCCCCAGAACATATCGGCGCGGACTTCGCCGGCGATGGCGCCGCCGGTGTCCTGCGCCGCAACCGGGCGTACCAGCGGCGTGCCGTCGGGGCGGGTCGATGACAGCCACAACAGGCTGCCGAGGGGGATGACCTTGCGATCAATCGCCACGCTGTAACCGGCGGTGAGCGGCACGTTCAGCGAGCCGCGCGGGCCTTCGGTGCTGTCCGGGCGCTGAGTGAAGAATACGTAGCTCGGGTTGCTGCCCAGCAGCTCATTCACGCGTTCGGGGTGCGCAATCGCCCAGTCGCGGATGCGGCCCATGGACACTTCGTCCTTGGTCAATTGCCCTTGCTCCACCAGCCAGCGGCCGATCGGCTTGTAGGGGTAGCCGTTCTGATCGGCATAAGCGATGCGCAACTGACGGCCGTTCTCCAGCTGAACCCGACCCGATCCCTGGATTTGCAGGAACTGCAGGTCGATGGGGTTTTCCAGCCAGGCCAGCACGGGGGCGTTGGCGCCTTTGTTGCCGATGGTGGCGGCGTCGTCGTAGGGACGCAGCACCCGGCCGTCAAGGCGCCCGCGCAGGCGCTTGCCCTTGAGCTCGGGATAGATGCTGTCGAGGTTGACGATGATCAGGTCATCGGGCACGCCATACACCGCCACCGGGTGTGCGTCGTTGCGCTGCTCGCTGCCTTTGTAGATGGGCTCGTAATAGCCGGTGATCAGGCCGTTGGCGCCGTGCTCGGAGGAACGCAGGCTGTAGACCTGCAGCTGGTTCTTGAGAAAGTCGCGCACCGCTGCAGGGTTTTGTGGCACCTGGGCGGCGAGGGCGCACGTGCCACCCCAGACCGGGTCCTTGGCCAGACGCTTGCACGCCGAGAACCAGCTGTTGTAGCCCGCCATCAGGTCGGTGTCGTTCACCGCCGGCAGTTTGTCCCACTCGACGCTGACGTAGGTCGTCGCTTCGGAGGGCTTGGTCTTCGGCGCACCGCCGTCACAGGCGGCGAGCAGGGCGATCAGGGGAGCGAGGCAAAATACGAAACGGCGCCAGTGCAGGCTTGTGGTCATCACGCGGGGTGTTTCCTGAGAATCATGCGAAGGCGGCTAGCTTGGTGAAAGCGGACGGCGGCGTCAAATGGATGAGGGAATCATTTGCATGAAAGCTCACATGTCTGCCGAACCGCTTGAAACGCGGATTTGCCGCCGACATTGCACTTTTTTGCCTTCAGCCGTTCTGACCTTGGCCGGGACGCGCTGATGAACGCGGTGTCCCGTTCGTTGAAACCTGGGATTGATGCTCGCCGTGTTCACTGTTTTATCCGTTTGCCGTCACCTGCGCCCGCTGTTTGCCCTGTGCATGCTCGGGCTCTGCGCGGCGGGTTGTACGCGCCAGGACGGCCGGGATGTCGCCACGCAGTTCAGCGAGACCCGCCCCCAGGAGTTCTTCCAGACCAGCGTGGACCGCATGGCCACCCTGGCCATGGCCGACAACCTCGACAGCCTCTATCTGCTGATGAACAAACTCTACCTGCGCAATCCCGCCGAGTGGCGCAAGTCCGGCTTCGTTGACGCCGCAAGTGCGGAGCGCAACGTGCGACAGGCCATCGAGCAACAGAAGCCGTTGCCGCAGTTGGGCACCCGGCGTGACCTCGCCGCGCTGAGCTACGCCCTGAGCCCGGAGTTTCTTGGCGACCGCGTCGGTGCCTTCATCTATGCCATCGGCAGTATGTTGGTCACGGCCCACGGCGGGCGCCTGGAATTCTTCATGACCGACCAGATCAACCCGACCTTCGTCAGCAACGCCGCGCGCAATATCGAGAAGGCCACCTGGCTGCTGAGCCAGCGACAGAACGCCAATGGCGAGCTGCTGCTGTTCTCCAACGAAATTTCGGAGGAGGGCAGCAACCTCAGTTTTGCCACCGAATTCGGCAAGATCGTGGCGCGCCTCGACCTGCTCACCCAGATGCTCGACGAGCGATATAGACGCATCGGTTTGAATTACGCCCAGAGCCTGCTGTTCCTGAACTTCCTCCCGGTGCAATGACGCCCCGCCGGGCCGGGGGAAAAACCTTTTTTTGCGCCCCTCATCCTTGGCGACTTTCGGTCGATAGCCCATCAGGAGTATGCAAAACAATTACAAAATATTTGGCATGGGGACGACGATGTTTAAAACAGTGCAGGCGCGCTATACGGTCATATTTGTGGCCTTGATTGTGGTGATCGCGGTGATCACTGAACAGGGCATCGTTCACTTGGTCACGCCCAAGGTCCGCGCGACCCAGGAGCAGGTAGTCCTGAGCCAGGTTGATCAGATCGGCACGCGTATCCTGTCGGACCTGGCCCGCGTAGAGGCCCAGTCCCGGGCGATCACCCAGGCGGTGCCGCTGCTGGACAGCGATGGCATCGACAAGGTGCTGCCAGGCCTGGTTGACCAATACGGCGACCAGAAAGTCTTTGGCGGCGGCGTCTGGCCGATGCCGGACAAGCGCACCCCGGGGCGCAACAAGCACAGCTCGTTTTTCCACCGTGACGGCAGCGGCCAACTGGTGGTGAGCACCTTCTGGAACTCCGACCCTGCGCCCAACTACTGGGAACAGCCATGGCACCGCGCCGGGCAGAACGCACCCAAGGGCAAATGCGCCTGGGCCGCTGCCTACCAGGACGAAGCCAGCCCGCAGCCGCGTACCAACTGCGCCATGGGCATCTATAAGGACGGCGCGCTGTACGGCGTTTCGACCATCGACGTCACCTTGGGCTTCTTCAACGGCCTGATCCAGGAAAAGGAAAAAGACATTCAGGGACAGGTGATGATCGTCGAGCGCGACGGCAAGATCCTCACCAACCAGAGCCGCATCCCCGGCGAAATCATCCTCAAGAACATTTCCGGCTTCAGCGGCCAGTCGATGTTCGCCAAGGCCATTCAGGAGGGTCTGGGCAAGATCTCCGGCGACGCTGTGTATTCCCAGGAATACATCGACCCGCAACTGGGTGATCTGACCTTCTTCCTGCGTCCGGTCGCGGGTACGCCGTGGGTCATCGCCACATCGCTGCCGACCGCCATGCTCACCGCCAGCAGCACCGAAGTGCTGAAGACCCTGGGCTGGTTGCAGATCCCGCTGGTCATTCTGTTGCTGGTGGTGCTGGGCTTTGCCTTCCACCGTCTGCTGGCACGCGTGACCGTTCTGCGCACCAACATCGACGCGCTGTCTTCGGGTGAGGCTGACCTGACCCGCCGTATTCCGATCAAAGGCCAGGACGAGCTGGACGCTGTTGGCCACTCGGTCAACAAGTTCATCGCCTTCCAGCAAGCCATGATTGTCGAGGTGCGCAACGGCACCGAGCAGATCTCGGCCGGGCTGGTGCAGTTGCAGGATCAGTCGCGCAACATCAACCAGATCCTCAACCGTCACGCTTCGGAAACCGATCAGGCGGTGACCGCGATCAACGAGATGAGCGCCACCGCCGACAGCGTCGCCGAGAGCGCGACGCAGACGGCGAGCTTTACCCAATCGGCCAATGACGCAGCGCAGCGTTCCCGTGACGTCGTCGACGAAGCCTCGGTCAGCGTGCGGGCCTTGGTGGCGGAAGTCGAAGACGCGACGAAATACGTGCAGGAAATGCAGGTCGATGCCAAGCGCATCACCGATGTGCTCGGGGTTATCGGCGGCATCGCCCAGCAAACCAACCTGCTGGCCCTCAACGCGGCCATTGAAGCGGCGCGGGCGGGTGAGCAGGGCCGTGGCTTTGCGGTGGTGGCCGATGAGGTGCGGGCGCTGGCCGGTCGTACCCAGCAGAGCACGTCGGAGATCAACGAGATGCTCGCGCGGCTGGAGCAGGGCGTGAGCACCGCCGTGGGCGCGATGGAAAAAACCAAGGTCAGTTGCCAGTCGACGGCCGACCGGACGTCGCGGGTCAACGAAGGCCTGGATGGCATGGCTGGTTCCGTGCTGCGTATTCATGACCTGAGCGCGCACATTGCAACGGCGGCAGAGGAGCAGAGCGCGGTGACCGAGGAGATCAACCAGAACATGATCGCCATCCGGCACATGGTCGGTGAGCTGGTGGGCTGTGGTCAGCAGACCGACACCAGCGTTGACGCGCTGATGGCGTCCAACGAGCGACTGGTGGCGATGATCGATCGCTTCAAGGTTCGCTAACCGGCGATTCATTCACTCGCACAACACAAAGCCGGAGCCCTTAAAGCTCCGGCTTTTTCGTGTGGATGCTCAGTAGCTTTCGCCGCGAATGTATTCCTGCATTTTTTCGATCAGCCTGGCCTGCTCGGCGATGGCCGCCTTGACCAGGTCGCCGATGGACAGCAGACCGATCAGCCGGCCTTCGTCCACCACCGGCAAATGGCGCAGCCGGCGGTCGGTCATGATGTTCATGCAGTGATCGACGGTGTGCTGCGAACCCACGGTCTGTACCTCGTGGGTCATGATGTCGCTGACGGCGGTCCCGGCCGAAGCGCGGCCCTTTAGCTCCATCTTGCGGGCGTAATCCCGCTCGCTGACGATGCCAACCACCTTGCCATCGCGCACCACCGGCACGGCGCCGATGTTCTTTTCGGCCATCAACTTGATCGCCTCGAGGACCATCTCCCCAGGCCCGACGGTGTGAACGTCAGCGTGATGCGGGTCTTTCAACTTCAGTAGTTCGGCTACGGTCGTCATGCTGGCCTCTCCGGCGCGTTTCTTGTGAGCACGGCCTGTCTGGCCGTGCATAGAGAATCGTCGAGAGATGGCATTCCGGCAAGTTTGAAAGCGCCATGCCCGGCCCTGAAAACGTCACCGGCCCGGTTTGCCGATGCAGCATCGGCGCGTCGGCACGATGTCAGCCGATCCGCCGCGACAGGCCACCGTGTCCCTGGGCATGAGTCGGTGCCTTTGCCGGCGATGAAGGGCGCTGTTGCAGCAGGCCGGCAACGTCACGGGTCTGCAGGACGAACCCTTGCACCCAGTCCACGAAGGTCATCTCATCAAGGGCCTTGAGCGGCAGTTGTGTGCACAGGCGCACCGAGTGTTGTTCATCCAGCGCCAGCCAACAGCCGCTCATGGCGCCGCTGTCGAAGTTGAGCCTCATCAGCCGCTCGTACAGGCTCGGGTCGGGGCGCAGCGACAGTTTGCAATGCAGGATCGCGACGTCGCCGCCCGCCGGGATCTCGATGATGACCACCTCGCGGCCCTCGTCGAACAGCGCGCACACGCCGTTTTCGAGTTGCAACGCCGTGCCCAGTTGTTTGCCCAGTGCCTGAATGCAGGCGTCTGCTTGTGTCGTCGTGTTCATCATCTGCGGTGTCCTGTCCGGGGTTTCGATTGGATCAATGGAAAGTCATGGGCGTCGGCCTAGCGCGGCCGGAAGGCGCCGTTGCCGACCTGGCCCAGTTCAAGGGCGGGCTGCGAGTCGCCACGGTCGGCAATGTCGCCGTCGGCGGTGGCCTTTTTCGGGTTCGTCGGGTCCATGCCGTACTCGAAGGTGACTTCGCCCATCAGGCGTTCGATGCTCAGGGCGCTGCCACTCTTGTAGCTGACGAACGGGAAGGGCGTGCCGAACGAGTCTTCCTTGGCTGCGGTCTTGAACACCGCGATGCTCTTGATGCGCAGATTGTTCTTGTCGCTGAGCATGTCCTTGAGCATCGCGTCGGTCAGGCTTCCGTCCAACGCGCCGGTTTCGATGCGTTCCTTGATGTCGTCGCGGACCTCAAGCTTGATTTCCGCGCGAGTGGTCCCCTTGGTGTCCTTCATCGCGTCGAGCAGGCCTTTGAACTGCGGGTCGGCACTCATCATGTCGTGAATGCGCTCGGCGTTGCCTTCGTTGCAGTCGCGGCCGAGCATCTGTTTGACCCGGTCGATCTGTCGCTTGGACGGCGCCGCCTGATCCAGCCGGTTGACGTTGTTGTGCTTGACCACCATGTCCATCAGCGACATCAGGCTCGAGCCCTGGCCGGCAGCGGTGTTCTGCCGGTCGAGCTGGCGCAGGCTCTGGCGCGCGGCGTATTGCGCGTCGTTCTCATCTGGCGTGGCCGTCAGGTATTTGCTCTTGAGGTCCTGCAGCACCTGCTCAGGATTCTTCCCTTCAGCCGACGGATTCTTGCTCATGCCGGGGAAGGCCTTCTCCAGTGTTTCGCCCAACGTTTTGACGTCGGCGGTCTGCAGCGGCAGGGCGTTCTTGAAGCGCACGTCGTAGCTCTTGCCGGTCTTGTTGTCGAACGCCAGTGTCGCGCTGACCCCCAAGGGTGCACCGCCAGCCACGAACAGGTTGCTGGGGCGCGACGTAAAGACGGTGCTGAACATCCGCGCGTAGCCGGTCACCGAACCTTTTTCGAGGAAGCGGGCGCGGTTGCTGCTGTAGATATCAGTGTGCAGGCCATCGCTGCCATGGCCCTCGGTGCGTTCCCGTTCGGCGCTGAGCAGTGACACGGTTCCCAGCAGCCCCGCGCCGAAGCGCATGAAGCCGGCGACGGGCTCCGCATCGGTCTGGCCTTTGTTGGTACGGGATTCCAGGTTGACCCCTGCATCCAGGTCGAACGCGTGCTTGCCGGTGGTGCGCACTTCCTTCTCGACGCCACGATCCATCAATTCCATCGGTTTGAGGCCACCCTGGGTCGGGCGCTTGCTGCTGGCCAGCGGCGTCTGCATCAGGTCGGCCATGAAATCATCGATTTCGTCGTCACGGATGAAAAAGCTTAGTGCTGTGCTGTTGGCGTATTTGTACTTGGCGTCCAGGCTGCCGCCGAACCAGCCCCCGTTGGACTGGATGTTGGCGTGGCTGTCGCCCGGCGTGGTTTTGGTGTCACTTTTGCCGCCACCAAAACCGAAGCTTCCTGTGCCGCTGATGGCGCCTTCGCGGCTCATCGACACTTTCAGGCCGCGATCAAAGCGGGTAAAGGTCAGGCCGTAGGTGCGCTCCGGATCGATGTTGCCGCGAAAACCGAGGAAGGCCGGTTCCGCCGGGCCCGCGACGCCGCCGGTGATACCGCCGCCGTAGTTGCGGTTCAGCTTGACGCTTTCCCGGGGTTCAAGATCGCGAAGCGCCTGGGTCAGGCTGCGCGTGACATCGGCGTTATTGGGGCCGGCAGGGGTTTCCAGTCCCTGCAATATGTTGCGCTTGAGCGGGTGGTTGTCCTTGCGCAAGTGCTTGAGCAGGTTCTTGGTGGCGTCGTAACTGGCTTCGAGGGAGGCGTGGTCACGAAAGCCCGCGTCGGTATAGCGTTTGACCGGGCTGCCTTCGTAGGTGTCGTTGTGCAGGGCGGCCAGCGCCGTGGCGATGGGGGCGAAATCCTTGGCGCCCGGTTTCTTCACCTCATCGGCGAACCCGTCGAGGGCGGCGCTGATGTCGTTGAGCACCTTGACGTCCAGGGCCAGGCGAGCGCGCAGCAGCGCCTGTTTATCGCCCTGGGTGCGGGAGCCATCCAGCGGTTTCTCCGTGTTGCGACGCTCCAGGGTGAAATGCGCATTCTCCAGCGAGTCGAGCAACTGCCCCAGCTCATGGGCGTTGTCGATGCCGCTGTGGCGCAAGACGCCGGCCACTTGCGGCAGCATGTCGTTGGTGCGCGGCTTTCCCCGAAAGGCCGGATTGGCGGCACCGTTCTTGAGCAAGGCGCCCTCGTCCTGAGCCAGTTCACGGAGGGTTTTCTGCAGGTCCTCGGTGACGCTGGTCTGGAACCAGTTGAACAGCTCCGCCAGCTCGCCCGATTCAGGTGACGTCAGGCGGGGCGCCAGGTCATCAATGCGCTGTGCCATTGGCCGCCCCGGTGCTCCGTTCGCCGCCGTCGCGCGGGTGTGGAGTTCGCGCAGCAGCGCGGTTTCTTCGGTGTAGATCGGCCTCAGGCCTTCGCGGCCTTTCCAGGCGTGCTGGAGGCTGTCGGCCGGCACTTTCGCTGCGCCGGTCAAGGACAGATGAGCCGTCAGGTAATTCTGCCTGAGGGTGGCGGGGGCATATTGCTTCACCTTCGTGCTCTCGACGTTGTTGCTGCCCATCACGTTGACGGTGAGTTTGGCCGAGCCTCTGCGCAGGGTTTCCGGCTCGGCCGCCGCCAGCCGATTGAAGGCCGCGTGGTCATTGCACGGGGCCGCCGGGGTGGGTGTTGCCGCTTCCCACCCGGTCGCTGTTTTGACGAATTCTCCCGCGCTGGTGGTAGCCACCAAACGTCCGTCGTGATGGGGGCGCAGGTCCTGAAGAACGGCCCCCGGCGGGGTGGTCGGGCCCTGAACCGCTTGCCAGGCCCGCTGAGGATTGAGCTTTCGAGCGTTGGCATCGTCGCCGCTCAGCCGAAACAGGGCGCCGCCGCGCAGGGCGAACCAATCCTTGCCGCCCGTGCTGATCGCCTGGATATCACCGGTGCCGGGTGGCTTGGGCAACTGCGCGCGTTCGCCGTTCTGGTCATGCAAACGCAGTTCACCGTCGCTCAGGGTCATGAAATTCTGATCGTTCTGTACCGCCAGTTTGTCGGCGACCAGATGCTCGGCGCCGCGCAGGGCGGTGCCCTTGGCTTCGGTCCCGCGACCCTGCAGGGCCAGATCGGCGCCGCGACCCATGTCATGGGCGGCGGCCTGGGGCACCACTTTCAACTGTTTGAGCTTGCCGTCCTTGTCGATGATGTAAGCGAAGCCGTCCTGGCCTGCCTGCAGGGCTTTGATGTCCTTTTCGGTGGTCTTCTTCCATTCCTCGGTGCGCGGGTCCTGGACCAGCAGCGTGTTGTCGTGGCTGGCGATTTTGCCCCGTGGCAGCTGGATTTGCGCGGCGGCCTCAGGTGTCAGGACAGGCAAGCCGTGCTGACGGTCCATAACCAGCGGCGCCATGGACCAGCCGGGGACGAAGTCCTGTCTTTTGTCATCCCATGCGGCGCTGTGCTCCAGGCCTTGCTGATCCTTGACTCGGGCGTGCAGGACATTTTTATCGTCGTGGAAGAAGTCGCTGACGGTGTGATTGCCGAAGGCAGCCAGCAGGGCGGGTGAGGGTGGCGCTGGCTGCAGCGTGAGCTCGCCCGTGACGAGCATCGTTTTCTTGCGATCATCTACGGCCGGCATTGTCGCCTGCAGCAGTTTGCCCGACGCCGTCGTCGCCAGCAGGCGCTGCCCCGCGATGGCCACCGATTTGGGTTTCAGCGCCTCGTCGTTGTCCGTGCCGGTGGGCGTGATCAAGTGGTGTACATCGTGAAGATCGGGGCCTAGGGCATTGCGTTGTACCAGCAAGTGCTGCCCCTGAGTGTCTTCGCTCAGCGCCATCAGTTGACCGTCCGGCGAGCGTCCCAGCGCCGTGACCTTGTGATCGAAATTCAACGGGGTATTCAGATCATTCAGCGAATACACCCGGCCTTCGCCGTTGAGCCCGAACAGGTTGCCAGCGCCGATGTTGTGCAGGGTTTTCAGCGTTGCGCCTTGGGTGTTTTCCTGCCACTGGCCCCCTTGCAACGCGTACAGCTTATTTTCGTGAATGCGCCAAGCGGTGTTGTTGGCGTCTTTGTGCACGCCGGTGATCTGCGCGCGATGGGCATCGGTGGGCATCGCCACATCGAAGGCGTTGTTGGCGCGTTTTTCACTGCTTTTGAACAGGGAAATGGCCGCATCACTGGCATGGGCGTGGAGCAGCCGGTGCTGGGTGTCGACCAGCAGGTATTCGGTTTTTTCTGCAGTCTGATTGAGCTCCGCAAGACCCTGATAACGCTGGTCGTGCTTGCTCAGAATCCCTTCGAGCAGGCGCTCGGTGCGGTTGGGCTGGCCGGAGCCGCCAAAAGTCAGTTGCTGATTGTGCAACGCCATGCTTAGCCGGGGTGTCATCGCCATGGCGGGTAGCTGAGTTGTCGCAGGACCGGTTGGAGCGGTTGGCGCCGGACCGGTGGGCGGCACCGGCGCGTTCGCCTGTGGCGCGGCTGATGCAGCGGCCGTAGTTGATGCCGCCGCCGCGTTGGGTGCGAGCGCAGTGTTGGTGGTGTTCCCGGCCCCGGAGGCGCGTGGGATCGACGAGGCATCGCCCGGCCGGGCCTTGAACAGACTGCCTGCGAAGTGGCGGCTTTTCTGCAGCGTCGACCGGCTGGCAGTGGCCATGCGCGCCAGAACGTTTTTACGCTGCGTGGGGCCGGTTGCCGTTGCAGCGGCAGGGTTCAGATGGGTGGTGCCGACATTGGTGGTCTGGCCACGTGAGACTGTAGGTAAAGCCATGCTGACGCCGTCCGTGCAAGTGAGTACTTTGCAGGGTGAGTGGCGTCAGGCAGGCAGGTGGTTCCCGATTTACGAAAAGATCAGGCAGGTCCGTCAGAGGGCTTGCGCCGGGGGCGGGAAATCACCGATTCGATGTTCTTGCGCCCGATCAGCAACGGGCTTTTGGCTTTGCGTGAGGCCGGCATGTCCGCCAGCCATTTGTACATCACCAGACAATCCACCAGCCCGAGCCGGGCATGGCGGTAAGCGCGGGGCAGACGGCCGACGATCTCAAAACCGAGTTTCTGCCAGAGCGCGACGGCGACGTCGTTGGTGGCGACCACGGAGTTGAACTGCATGGCCGAGAAGCCGCTGTCCAGTGCCAGTTGCTGGGAGTGCTCGCACATCAGGCGCGCGACGCCACGACCGCGCGCGGCCGGAGTGACCATGTAGCCGCAGTTGCTGACATGGCTGCCGGGGCCGGCCGCGTTGGCCTTGAGGTAATAGCTGCCCAGCAATATGCCGTCTTCTTCGGCGATCAGCGTGTGCAGCGGGTATTCCAGCCACAGGTGCCGGGCTTGCTCGACGCTCAGGTCGGGGGCGTAGGCGTAGGTTTCCTGCGCCAGAACGACAGCCTGAAAGGTGGGCCAGAAGAGCGCGAAGTCATCGGCGGTCATGGGGCGGATGTGGATCATGGGTGGGTTCCGGAATTTCGGGGAGATGCAGGTGTGGAAATAAGTCTTCCAGGCACAACGGTGTTCTGCAGCGAACGAAATACCTGTGGGAGCGACCGGGGTGGCGCTCCACCTTGCTCGCGAAGGCGGCTACACAGCCGCCAGAGATGAGTTGGCTGAGCGGGCCTCTTCGCGAGCAAGCTCGCCCCACAGGAACTGCGTTTATTCCAGACAGCGTGGCAGATCGCCGGATGTCAGAGAGCTCGCGTCAACTGAGTCAGGACACCACTCGATAACACGGCACATACGCCGCGCCGCCCGGCAGTTTCATCCGGTGCTGCTCGACGAAGGCCTGCAACAGCTTGTCCAGCGGCTGCATCACTTCCGCGTCGCCGTGGATTTCGTACGGGCCGTGTTCCTCGATCAGGCGAATGCCCTTGTCCTTGACGTTGCCCGCCACGATCCCGGAAAACGCCCGGCGCAGGTTGGCCGCCAGTTCGTGGGGCGGCAGGTCGCGGCGCAGTTGCAGGCTGGCCATGTTGGCGTGGGTCGGGTCGAACGGACGCTGGAAGCTCTCTTCGATCTTCAGCAGCCAGTTGAAGTGGAACGCGTCGGCGCGGTCGCGGCGGAACTGGCGCACCGACGCAAGGCCCAGGGTCATTTGCCGCGCCACTTCAGACGGGTCGTCGATGATGATCTGGTAATGCTTGTGCGCGGCGTCGCCCAGTGTCGCGCCGACGAACGCGTGCAGCTGCTCCAGATACGGCGCCGTGCTTTTCGGGCCGGTGAGAATGACCGGGAACGGCAGGTCCTGGTTGTCCGGGTGCATGAGGATGCCGAGCAGGTAGAGGAATTCCTCTGCCGTGCCGGCGCCGCCCGGGAAAATGATGATGCCGTGGCCGACACGGACGAAGGCTTCCAGGCGCTTTTCGATGTCCGGCAGGATCACCAGCTCGTTGACGATCGGGTTCGGCGCTTCGGCCGCGATGATGCCCGGCTCGGTCAGGCCCAGGTAACGGCCGCCGGTGATGCGTTGCTTGGCGTGGGCAATGGTCGCGCCCTTCATCGGGCCTTTCATCACGCCAGGGCCACAGCCGGTGCAGATGTCCAGCTTGCGCAGGCCCAGCTCATGGCCGACTTTCTTGGTGTATTTGTATTCTTCGGTGTTGATCGAGTGGCCGCCCCAGCACACCACCATCTTCGGTTCGACGCCGGGGCGCAGGGTGCGGGCGTTGCGCAGCAGGTGGAAAACGTAATCGGTGATGCCCTGGGAGCTGCTCAGGTCGATGCGCTGGCTGTCGAGCTCGCTCTCGGTGTAGACGATGTCGCGCAGGGCGCTGAACAGCATTTCCCGGGTGCTGGCGATCATCTCGCCGTCGACGAAGGCGTCGGCCGGGGCGTTCAGCAGTTCGAGGCGCACGCCACGGTCCTGCTGGTGGATGCGCACTTCGAAGTCCTGGTAGGCCTCGAGGATGGTTTTGGCGTTATCGACATGGGCGCCGGTGTTGAGAATGGCCAGGGCGCACTGGCGGAAAAGGGTATAGATGCTGCCGGAGCCTGCGGCGCTGAGTTGCTGGACTTCACGTTGCGAGAGTGTTTCCAGGCTGCCCTTGGGGCTGACCGAAGCGTTGATGACGTGTCTTGGAGCCATGCTTGATTCCTTGAAAGCGGTGCCGGCCGCCGCGAGGGGGCAGGGCACGAATACAGTGAACGTCCGGGACGCTCACCCATGGGGCCATTTTTTACATCGGTTGGTCAGGAAAGCAAACGTTGTGAGCGCGAATCTGGAAATTTCCCGTGACCCCGGTATGCTGCACGTCGACGTCCAGACCCATCGGCCTTCCCGACGCTATGATCTTCAACTTCACGATTTTTCTCCTCACCCTTGCCGCCATGGAAGGGGTCGGGTTTCTCGCGCACAAGTACGTCATGCACGGCTGGGGCTGGTTCCTGCACAAGTCCCACCACGAAGAACAGCTCGGCGCCTTTGAAACCAACGACCTCTATCTGCTGGCCCTGGGCATGCTGGCGGTCGCGCTGATCGTTGCCGGCAACCACGGCCATGACCCGCTGCAATGGGTGGGCGCCGGGGTTGCAGCGTTCGGCCTGATCTACGTGCTGGTTCACGACGGCATGGTCCATCGCCATTGGCCGGCACGCCCACGGCCGCGCAGTCGCTACCTCAAACGCCTCTACCACGCGCACTTGATGCACCACGCGGTGAAAGGCCGACGCAACAGCGTGTCGTTCGGCTTTCTCTACGCGCCTTCGGCGGCCACCCTGAAAAAGCAGTTGCGCGAGCATCGATCGGCCCCACGTGACGAGCGTCGTCGAGACATGACCGGCGCTGCCATGGGCACGGATCTGCAAAACGGTTGAACGGGGTTCACGCCGAACCTGTCAGTAATTTCACGTGGGTCACGCTGTTCACCGTCGTGTTGCTGCCGTAGAACTGACGGTCAGTCGTCTTACGCTGTTAATCCAACTGAATTTCTATCCGGAGAACCCCATGACTCAAGCATCGACACAGGCAACGGGCAAGACCATCACGTTCAAACGTCCGGACGGCAAAGAGTTGAGTGGCTACCTGGCCAGCCCGGCCAAGACCGAAGGCGCACCCGCCGTGGTGGTGATTCAGGAATGGTGGGGCCTCAACGACCAGATCCGTGGCGTGGCCGATCGTCTTGCGGCGTCCGGTTATCTGGCGCTGGTGCCGGATCTGTACCGTGGCGAAATGACGGTCGAGGAAGAAGAAGCCCATCACCTCATGGACAAACTCGACTTCGCCGATGCCGCCACCCAGGACATCCGCGGCGCCGTGCAATACCTCAAGGGACACAGCCAGAAGGTCGGCGTCACCGGCTTCTGCATGGGCGGCGCGCTGACTCTACTGGCACTCAACTTCATCCCCGAGCTGTCCGCCGGCGTGGTCTTCTACGGCATGCCGCCGCTGGAATTCCTCGACCCTGCGGCGATCAAGGTGCCGGTGCAGGCGCACTGGGGCACTCAGGATGAATTCTTCCCGGCGGACGGCGTCGATCAGCTGGAAGCCAAACTCAGCGAAGGCGGCGTCGACCTGGAATTCCACCGCTACCTGGCCCACCACGCCTTCGCCAACGAAGAAGCCGTCGGCCCTGGCCGGATTCCGGGCACGCAATACGATCCGGTCTGGGCGCAACTGGCCATGGACCGCGCGCTGACGTTCTTCGGCCGCACCTTGTGGGGCTGAGTCTGGCCTTGGGCGCGGGCATCAACCCGCGCTGAAACCGCCGTCCACGGTCAGGGTCACGCCGTTGATCATGCCGGCGTCGTCGCTGAGTAAAAAGGCGATGGTCGCGGCGATTTCCCCGGGCTGAACGAAGCGGCCCAGGGGAATCCGCGACAGCATCGCGCCGGCCTTGACCGGGTCGCTCCAGGCCTTGTCTGCCATCGGCGTCAGTGTCACCACCGGATTCACACTGTTGACCCGAATGCCGTAGGGGCCTAGCTCAACGGCCATCACTCGGGTCATGGCATCCAGCGCCGCTTTCGACGCGCAATACGCCAGATGATCCCGGGTGCCCACCGCTGCCGCCAGGCTTGAGACGTTAACGATGGCGCCCGGCACGCCGCGAGCGATCAGGTCGCGGGCGACAATTTGCGCCACGACCATGGGAGCCCGGGTGTTGACCGCCATCAGGTGGTCGAAAGTCTCGACCGACGTGTCGAGAAACGACTCCAGCTCGACCACCCCCGCACAGTTGACCAACAAGTCGATGGGCAGCACCGAGGCCACGGCTGCGCGGGTGGCGCTGACGTCAGCGAGGTCCGCCACCGCTGAGTGCGCGCAATAGGCCAGATCCTCCGGATTGCGTCCCATGGCGATCACCTCTGCACCGCAGCGCTTCAGCCACTGCACGGTTTCCCGGCCAATACCCTTGCCTGCGCCAGTGACCAGAATCCGCTTGCCGCCAAAGTCGTGATGGGCCATCGCGATCGCTCCAGAAGGGGGATTTATTCGTCCTGATCGAGCAGTTGCCGCGCCGCGCTTTCGTCGATGACCAGTTCGTGGACGAAATTGCGCAGCAGCACTGCGCGAATGATGTCGGCCTTGTACGGCCCGCCGGAGACCAGCACGACCTTCTTGATCCGTCGCAGGTCTTCGAGGTACAGGGAGACGGCGCGGCGGTTCAGCGGGTGATTGACTTCGATGCCGTCGCGGTCCAGCCAGCGGCCGAGCAGATCGCCCACGGCACCGGCGGCACGCAGTGAGCGCGCGTCCTCATCGTCGACCAGCCCCAGTTCCAGCATCAGCGAACGCTCGCTCAAATCACCGACGGTGAGCAAGGCCAGGTCGGCCTGCCGCGCCTTGCCGAGCACGGCCTGCACCGAGGCTTCTTCGAGGTACATGTCGCGGTATTGCTCCGAAGGTGCGAACACCGGCGCGGCGAGGTAGTACCAGGAGCCGCCGAACAGCCCGGCAAAACTCGAGGCGATTTCCACCGTGTTGTTGGCCGAGCCGTAATGCAGGCCGCCGAGCAGCGACAGCACGGTCAGGTTCGGCAGCGCCCGCGCCGACAGTTCGCGCACCGCCTGGCGCAGGGTGCGGCCCCAACCCACGGCGACGATGCTGCCGTCGGTGAGGTATTCCTCGATGCTCGGCGCAATGCCGACGCCCAGCACGCGGAAGATGCTCGACGGATCGTCGGGCGAGGGCACGACGGTGACGCGGCGCAGGCCGAAGCGGTCCTGCAGACGCTCTTCCAGTTCGATGCAGGCCGCCAGCGGCGAGGTGATGCGAATCTGCACCACGCCGGTTTCGCGGCAGGTCGCCAGGGCCTTGTTGACCCGAACGCGGGTGATGCCCAGCCGGTCGGCGATCTGCTGCTGGGTCATGCTGTTGACGTAATAGGACCAGGCGATGCGGATATTGAGCTGATCCTCGGCGTTCACCGGTTCGGTGGCGAAGGGGGTGTCCGGGTAAAGGTTCTGCACGGCGGTGTCCTTACTGTGGCCGGTAAAGCGGGGAGTCTATTTCACGGCGCCCATGGTCAGCCCTTGTACCAGATGCCTGGATACCATCAACGCGAAAATGATCACCGGGAACACGATCAGCGTGCCGGTGGCCATGATCTCGCCCCAGGGCAAGTCGTAGCCGCTCATGAAACTGGTGGCGGTCACCGGCGCGGTGCGGGCCGTGTTGCGCGTCAGCACCAGGGCATAGAGCAGCTCGTTCCAGGAAAAGATGAACGAGAAGATCGCCGACACCGCCACCCCCGGCATCGCCAGGGGCAGGGCGATGCGCCAGAAGATGGTGAAGCGTGACGCGCCCGACAGCCGCGCGGCTTCGTCCAGATCCTTCGGCACGCCGCGAAACTGGTCCGTGCAGATCCACACGACGATGGGCAGGTTGAAGGTCAGGTAGATCAGGATCAGCACCAGATGGGTGTCGATCAGGCCCATGTTGCGCGCCATCAGAAAGATCGGCAGTGCCACGACGATGGGGCTGAGCATGCGGTTGGTGATGAACCAGAACCACAGGTCTTCCTTGCCCTTGAATTCGAACCGCGCCAGGGCGTAAGCCGCCGGCGTACCGAGGCCGACGGCGAGCACCGTGGTGCAGACCGCGACGATCAGCGAGTTGCCGAGGCTGTGCAGCACATCGCGCTCGAACAGCACTTTTACGTAGTTATCCAGGTGCGGTGTGAAGGCCCAGATCGGTGGCGAGGCGAGGGCTTCGGCCTGGGTCTTGAGGCTGGTGGCGACCATCCAGTAGAACGGAAACACCGCGAACAGGAAGATCGCCAGAAGACCGACCAGATGCCAGGCATTGACGCTCGCCCGTGGGCGAACCCGGGCGGGGGTGGCCGGGTTTTTCGCAGTCGCAACGGTGGCCATGTCAGATCTCCCGGTAAACGAATTTGATGTAAAGACGGGCCAGCACGATGGTCAGGATCAGCATGAGGATCGCCTGCGCCGACGCGACGCCCTGATCGAACACCCGAAAGCCGATGCGCTGGATGTACACGCTGACCAGTTCGGTGGCCGCACCCGGCCCGCCGCGGGTCATGGTGAACACGGTGTCGAACATCTTGAGGATGTCAGCGGTGCGCAGAATCAGAATCACCGTCGCGCTGGGCAGCAGAAACGGCAACTGCACGTAGCGCACGATCTGCCAGCGGCTGCGGGTTTCCAGGCGCGCAGCCTCTTCGATTTCATTGGGCACCATGGTCAGCCCGGCCAGCAGTACCAGCGCGCAGAAGGGCGTCCATTGCCAGATGTCCATCAGCGCCACGGCAATGAACGCGTTGGTGGTGTCGCCCAGCCATTCGACCGGCCCGGCATTGACCACTGAGAGCAGGGCGTTGGCCACGCCGAAATCGCGGTTGAAGATCAGCCGGCCGATCAGCCCGGCCACGGCGGGCGCGGTGGCCAGCGGGATGACCAGGCTCATGCGCGCCAGCAGTTTGAAACCGGACAGGCCGGGCTTGTGCAGCAGCAGCGCGATGATCAGCCCAAGTGCCAGCTGGATTGGCACCACGGTGATCAGAAACAGCCCGGTTCGGCCCAGTGCGGCCCAGAACGAAGCGTCGTTGAGCACGTTGAGGTAGTTGTCGAAGCCGATGAAAGGCGTCGCGTCTTTTGGCCGGGCCAGGTTGTACTGGCGGAACGAGTTGACCAGCGCGAACACCGTCGGAAAGATGCCGATCAGCGCCAGGGCAACGGTGGCCGGCGCGAGAAAGGCAAGGGCCGCGCGGGTATTGTTCCACAGGGTCGGGAAGGGTGGTTTTTTCTTGTTCGGCATGTGTTGGATCTCGAAGGTGCGGCCTCTCACGGCATTACGCTGAACCCCTGTGGGAGTCAGCTTGCTGGTGAATACGCTGTGCCATTCACCGCAGAGGTGTCAGACATTTTCCATTCGCCAGCAAACCGGCTCCTACGGGAGTGTGGTCAAACCGTCACTTCAGCAATTTGACCTTGCCGTCGTAATACCCTGCCTTCTTCAGGATCTCCTCCATCCTGCTGCCAATCGCCTTGGCCCCGGCCTCCACGCTGGTTTTGCCGAGCATGATCGCCGTGCCGTTTTCGCCGACCACTTCGGAAATCTCCGGCCATTGCGGGAAGCGGGGGCGGTAATCAGGCACGCCGCCTTCCCACGAGGTCACCATCGGCTGCACAAACGGGTATTTCTTCTGCACGTCGGCGTCCTTGTACACCGACATCCGCCCGCTCACGCCACCGGCGTCCAGGTACGGCTTGGCCATGGCTTCGGAGGTGACCCACTGAATGAACAGCCACGCCGCGGCTTTCTGCTTGTCGTCGGACTTGGCGTTTACCCCCAGGGAGAACCCGCCCAGGGCCGGCTTCAGACCGGCCGGGCCTTTGGGCTCGGTGGCCACGGCCAGGCAGTCGGTGATCCTGGATTTGGTCGGGTCGGCCAGGGTGCCGTAGAACGCCGACCATTCGGTGATCATCGCCACTTTGCCTTGGGCGAGGGCGTTGACCGCTTCGTTGTGGTCGTAATCGACGATGCCCGGCGGCATGTATTTCATCAGGTCCTGACGAAATTGCAGCCCTTGCTGGGACGCCTTGGAATTGAGGTTGGATTTGAATTTATCGTCCAGCAGTGAGCCACCGAACGGCCAGAGGAAACGCATGAAGCTGTCCGCCGATTGCGTTTCACCGCGCCGCGACTGCAGGGCGTAGGCGTAGCGATCCTTGGTCTTGTCGGTGAGTTTGGGCGCGTAGTCCTTGAGCAACTCGTCCCACGTGGCCGGCGGTTTGTCGAAGCCGGCTTCTTTCAGCATGCACTTGTTGTAGAACAGCAGCCCGGAGTAGTTATCGAAGGGCAGGCCGTAGGTCTGTTTGTCCCAGCTGCCGAACGACTCCAGCAGGATCGGGAAGAAGCCTTCCAGCTTGAGGTCCGGGTCGGCGAGCTTCGCGTCCTGGGTGAACGTGGTGACCGGTTCAAGCCAGCCGTTGCCGGCGAATTCGCCGATCCACACCACGTCCGTCAGCACGACGTCGAGCTGCTCGCCGGACGTGAAGCTCAGCACCTCGCGTTCGCGGCTATTCTCGTAGGGGATGGTTTCGTAGCTGACCTTGATGCCGGTTTTCTTTTCGAACTCCGGCAGCAGTTTGATGGCGGCGTAACCGGGACGGTCGAGGAAAATCGCCTTGATTTCGGTGCCCTTGTACGGCGCGGCGGCCTCTTCCAGCGTCCAGGCCTGTGCGGCGCCGGAACCCAGCGCAATCGACAGGGCGAGGGCATTCCAAACCAGCTTCTTCATTTACGTGACCTCATTATTGTTGTGGGTGAGGGTTACGCGGGGACATGTATTCAACGGTGCATATAGGTGGATCTACGGGGCAGTTGATCCGGTTCGGGCGAGTTCCTTGACATTTGTAATTTACGAATTACAAATGATCGTAGGACAAAATGCATTGCTGTCAAATCAGCGCGCCGTTGCCGTGAAAAATGCCCAAACAACAATAATTCAGGGGATACGATTTTGACTGAGCTCAGTTTGAGTGGCGTCGAGAAGGCCTATGGCGAGATCAAGGTCTTGCATGACATCCACCTGAGTATCGAGAGCCGCGAGTTCGTGGTGTTCGTCGGGCCTTCGGGGTGCGGCAAGTCAACCCTGCTGCGCTGTATCGCGGGCCTGGAGAGCATCACCCAGGGTCAGATTCGCATCGGCGCTCGCGATGTGACCTACCTGGAGCCGGCCGATCGCGGCGTGGCCATGGTGTTCCAGTCCTACGCGCTGTACCCGCACATGTCGGTCTACGACAACATCGCCTTCGGGCTGAAGATGCAAAAGACCCCCAAAGACCAGATCGAAGCCAAGGTGCGCAACGCCGCGCGCATCCTGCAGCTCGAACCGCTGCTCGACCGCAAGCCCAAGGCATTGTCTGGCGGCCAGCGTCAGCGCGTCGCCATTGGCCGGGCCATCGTCCATGAGCCGGAAGTCTTTCTGTTTGACGAACCCCTTTCCAACCTAGATGCCTCCCTGCGCGTGCAGATGCGTATCGAGATCGCCAAGCTTCATGCCGACCTCCAGGCAACCATGGTTTACGTCACCCATGACCAGGTCGAAGCCATGACCCTGGCCGACAAAATCGTTGTGCTCAACAAGGGTTGTATCGAACAGGTGGGTTCGCCTCTGGAGCTGTATCACCATCCGCGCAACCGTTTCGTTGCCGGCTTTATCGGCTCGCCGCAGATGAGTTTTCTACCGGTCACGGCGGTGGCCGTCAGTGTCGAAGGCGTCCAGGTCAGCCTGCCGGGTGGCGCGCTGTTGTGGGTTCCGGTGACGGGCGAGCAGGTGAAAGCGGGCGACCCGTTGACCCTGGGCCTGCGGCCCGAGCATCTGTCGGATCGGGGCGAGGGCGATGCGCAAATTCCGGTAAAAACCCTGATGGTCGAGCATCTGGGAGGGGAGACGTTTACCCACGCGCAGACCGACGATGGCCATGATCTGATGGTCAAGGGCGAGGGAATGTCGGCGGTCAAGGCGGGGCAATTGCTGCGCGTCGGTGTGCAGGGCCACCGTTGCCATCTGTTCGATGAACAGGGTGAGGCACTGGCGCACCGGCGGCATTACACCGAGGCGAACGTGAGTGACGGGCAGGTTCCCGCGTCGGCGATTCAGGCGGGATAATCGGCCTGTGCGTTGATCAGGGCGCCTTGGGACGCCCGTTCCAGGGCCCTCGCGGTGTTTTTTTCATTCAAGAGAAATGTGTCAGCGCCGATACAGCCCCGGGCCCGATCCGTTTTCGGGCCGGATATTTTTCCCAAGGAGCTGTAAATGCGCATTACCCACATTCTGGCGTTGGTTGGCACACTGGTGCTGACCGGCTGTTCGTCCATGATGAAACCTGCCGACAACCCAGTCATCGAAGCCAGCCCTCAGGACGGCGCACAGGTCGTCTTCATGCGCAGCGCGTTCATGGCCAAGGCCATTGATGCGTCCGTGTATGACGTGACCGGCGGCAAGACCCAGTTCATCGGCATTCTGGCCAACGGCACCAAGGTGGCGTACCCGACGACGCCGGGCCACCACACCTTCATGGTGGTCTCCGAAGCGGCGGACTTCCTGGAAGCCGACCTGGCCCCGGGCAAGACCTACTATTCGATGGTCATCCCGCGCATGGGCATGTGGAAAGCACGCTTCTCGCCATGGCCGGTCGCCCGCGATCCGAAAGCGGAATACAGCTCGCAGTCCAGCGATTTCAAGGACTGGATCGCCGACACCAAGCTGATGACCAACTCGCCTAAATCCCTGAGCTGGTTCGAGAGCAACAAGACCTCGGTCGAGTCGAAGCGGGTTGAATACTGGCCGGTCTGGCAGAAGAAAAGCGCGGCGGACGTTGAACTGCGCACGTTGCACGCCGCTGACGGCCTCTGATCGCAGAGCCGCTTGCTAAGGCGGCTCGCACTAGCGACCCGCGTTACTGCACCCCGAACAGCGCCGTCCAGTAAATGCCGGCGTCGCTCTTCGGGTCGGTGGCGTAGGCAGCGCCGAGGTCATGAAACTGCGGGTTCATGAGGTTGGCGCAGTGGCCGGGGCTGGCGAGCCAGCCTTCGACCACCTTGCGCGCATTGTCCTGCCCGGCGGCAATGTTCTCGCCGATCTGCTGGCCGATATACCCGGCCAGCTCCGCACGGTCCCCCGGCGTCCCGCCGTTGCGACCCTTGTGATCAAAATAGTTGTTGTTGGCCATGGAGCGCGAGTGGCTTTCGGCTGCGCTCATCAACGTGTCGTTCCACACCAGCGGGGCAGCAGCGGAAAACGACTGAGTGCCGCATTGCTGTGGTTGCTTGCGCGCTTCATTGATCAGCCCCAGCAGTTTCTGGCCCTCGGCCTGCGCGTTACCCAGTCCGCCCGCCAGCAGTGGACGCGCCAGCACGATGCGCCAGTCTCTGTCGTTGCGGCTGACGCCGATGTCGACGAACTGCGGATTGAGCACCACCTGACAAAAACTTTCCTGAATCGCCGCCATGGCCGCTTGCGCGTCGCGCGGGCCCGAGAGGGTGATGGCCTGGACGCTGACCATCGGATACGACGCCCGGGCCAGCATCGGCTGCAGATCCACCGTGCCACTGGCGGGCAGGTTCAGGCGCGGGTCGCTGTTCAGCGGCGGCAGCTCGGTCGACGCCACATTGGCGCAGGGCTGGGCCTGGCTGCGATAGGTATTGATTGACTGGATCAGTTGCGTTTCTTCGCTGGCGACGGCCGTCCCTGCCATCAGCAGCGCCAGGGGCACAACAGCGAGACACTGGATGAATGATCTGAAACGCATGGAAATCTCCCTCGAACTGACGCGCCCACGGTGCGCGATTTTACCTGTCGCGAAATAGTCTGAGCCGCACAAACCGTGGAGGTTGCAGCGATGAGCAGGGTTTTTGCAATAGCTGGCGTGAAAACCCAGTGTTTTGCCGTCAGGTGCACGTTGATGCATGAACTAACGGGTACGACGGGAGAGGGCGTTGGTTGATTCTGCGCCCCGGCGATAGTCGTCACGCGGGCTGGGACCCATAATCAGCGCTCGACCCTGCAGTGTGACTTCGATGACCACGACCATTCAGCGACTGACCCCGGAATATGCCTCGGCTTACCGAGCCCTGATGCTTGAAGCCTATGCCCTGCATCCTGATGCGTTCACGTCCGACGTCGGTGAGCGCGAAGCCTTGCCGATCAGTTGGTGGGAGAAACGGCTCGTGGTCGGGCCTGAGGCGACAGAGGTGGTGTTCGGCGCTGTTGAAGCAGGGAGACTGCTGGGGGTTGCCGGCCTTTCCATTGAAACCAGAAAGAAAGCTCGCCACAAATCCACGCTGTTCGGGATGTACGTTCCCCACGCCCATCGGGGAAAAGGCATCGGACATGACCTGGTTGGCAGGGTGTTGGCCTATGCGCGGAGCCTGCCGCAGCTGTTGCTCGTCCAGTTGACGGTGACCGACGGCAACCGCGGCGCGCAGGGCTTGTATGAGCGGATGGGATTTGAGGCGTTCGGGGTCGAGCCGTATGCGGTGGCGGTGGGTGAGCGGTATGTCTCGAAGGTGCATATGTGGTGTGATTTGCGGCGTTCCGGGTCTGAGACCGGCTAAAGCCGGTCCCACTATGGGATCGCGGTCGATTTCCTACTATCGGATCGCGGTCGATTAGTGGGACTGGCTTTAGCCGGGAATAGGCCAGTGTGTACGCCATCCATTTTGCGGTATGGCCTCCGACGTCTTCCCGGCTGAAGCCGGTCCCGCATAAAGAGCACCTACCGCTCGATCGAGCGGCTCCAGCGGGCGTTCCATTCCGGGCGGACCTGGTTGACCTGATCCCAATCAATGGTCACGGCGGTTTCCAGGTATTTGTTCATGGCTTCCACCTGGCCACGGGTCTTGTCGGTGGTCGGGGTTTTCGGGTTGGACGGGATCTGGTCGCCCATCTCCAGGGCCGGCGCCTGGGCTTCCGGGGTCAGCAGGAACGCCGCAAGCTTCTGCGCCAGTTCCGGCTGGTCGTTGTTGGCGATGGTGCATTCGGCCACGTTCAAGACCACGCCGCCTTCCTTCGGCGGCGCGTATTCCACCGGCACGCCCTTGAGCTTGAGCGCGGTCACCTGGGTCGGCGTCAGCGGGAACAGCGCCGCTTCGCCGGTCTGAACCATCTCCGAGATCTTCGCCGAGCTGGCGATGTACTCCAGCACGTTCGGGCCCACCGTCTTCGGCCATGCCTTGAAACCCGGCTCGACGTTGGTTTCGTTGCCACCCTGCAGCCGGTTGAACATCAGAAAACCGTGCAGCCCGAAAGTGGAGGAGGCCAGCGACTGAAACACCAGCTTCTCCTTGTATTTAGGGTCCGCCATGTCGGCCCAGGACGTCGGCGCGCTCCAGCCGTTGTCCTTGAACATCTTGGTGTTGTACGCCAGCCCGGTGACACCCAGGCTCACGGCCACCGCTTCTTCCTTGATCTTGCCCTTGGCCGGAATGTCCGCCAGGCTCGCGCTCGGGTTCAGCTTGCCGCACAGACCCATGGAAATGGCCCGGTACATGATGCCGTCGTCGAGGAACATCACGTGCATTTGCGGGTTGTCCTTGCTGGCCTGGGCCTTGGCGAGGATGTCCGAGGACGTGCCCGGCACGATCACCACCTTGACGTTGTTGGCCTTCTCGAACGCGGGCAGCACATTGTCGGCGTACAAGCGCTCCATGGTGCCGCCGTTCATGCCCAGGTACAGCGTCGGTTCGGCCTGTGCGGGCATCGAAGCAAGCAACACGGCAAGCGGCAGGCAAGACAAGCAGGTTATGGCAACACGTTTCATGTGAGTCATGGGTTCGACCTTCCTCTGAGCAATGGAATGACGTTATCGGTGCCGGACGGCACGACGATGGCGGGCGATGAAGTGTGCGGTTGCGATTGAAAGCGTGTGATCGAGAACGGGCTCAGCTCGATGTTCGACGCCCCGACGCAGACTATCTGCGCCAAGGCCTCGCCCGCCGCCGGGCCAATCTGAAAGCCCGATCCGGCGAATCCGAAGCCGTGCAGCAGACCGGGTTGGGTCGAACTGGCCCCCAGCACCGGTTCGCGGTCGGGCAGATACCCTTCGGTGCCGCTCCAGGTGCGAATGGCCTGAGCACCGGCCAGCGGCGGATACAGTTGAACGGCGTTGCGCAGGATCTCCAGAATCGCCGCCTGACCCGGCCGCGCGGTGGCCGGGTCCAGCGGAAATCCCTGACCGCCGCCCAGCACGCAATTACCCCGCGCCACCTGTCGCGCATAGATCCCGCCGCCCTCAACGCCGGTGCTGACGTCCATGAACATCGGCAGCGGTTCGGTCACCAGCATCGCCGGGTGGCCCGCGCGCATCGGCACCGGCTCGCCGAACTGCTGCGCCAGTTGAGCCGCCCAGGCACCGGCGCAATTGAGCAGCCACGGGGCGCGAAAGCTTAGACCGCTGGCGGTCCTCACCCGAAAAGACTGCCCGTCATGGCTGACCTCGCTGACTTGGGCCTGCTCGAACGTCTGCGCACCGGCGCGGCGTGCGGCAGCGGCAAACGCGGGGGAGACGAGGCGCGGATTGGCATGGCCGTCCTCGGCGCACAACGAAGCGCCCACCGCCACATCGCCCGCCCAGGGGAAGCGCGCGCGCAACTGGCCGTGATCGAGCAACTGCAGCTCCATTCCGAACCCGCGCGACGCCTCTTCATACGCAACCAGCGCGGCCATGTCCTTGTCACTGCGGGCCAGCTTGAGATGCCCGGAGCGCACGTATTCGCCGTCAGTGCCGATGAATGCGCGCAGGTCCCCCCAGATTTCGTGGGCGCGCCGGGACAGCGGCAGCTGCGACAACGGCCGGCCCTGACGGCGCACGCCGCCATAATTGACGCCGCTTGAGTGAGAGCCGAAAAAGTCCCGCTCCAGCAGCGCCACGCGTTTGCCGCTCAGGGCGAGAAACAGCGCCGCCGAGGCGCCGACGATCCCGCCGCCAATAATCACCGCATCCACTTCAACGGGCTGGCTCATTGTTCTGCCTCCACGCCAAACGGCAGCGGCTTGATAGGCGCCTGCCCGCGCAATCGTCCGACGCTGGCGATGTCGCGCCCCGACGCCTGAGCGACGATTTCCGTCGCGGCCAGTCCACACATGCGCCCCTGGCAGCGGCCCATGCCGACCCGGCACATGGCCTTGACCCGGTTGATCTCCCAGTGACCCTCGGCCACGGTCTGACGGATGTCGCCAGCGCTGACTTCCTCGCAGCGACACACCGTCAGGCTGTCCGGCGCCTTGGCCGCCCAGTCTTCGGGGAAGGGGAACGCCGTTTCCAGTCCCTGGCGAAACCGCTGGATGGTTTCCAGTTGCCGCTGCAATTCGATGCTGCGGGCGCGGTCGATGCGGTAACCGATGTCGCCGAGCAAGGTCAGCGCCGCCAGCTCGCCGGCCATTTCCGCAGCGTCGGCGCCCATGATCCCGGCCCCATCCCCGGCCAGATAAACCCCCTCGACGCTGCTGCGGCCGGCGGCGTCGCGGGTGGGCAGCCAGGCGCGATTCAACGGACTCCAGGCGAATTCGCAGCCGAGTAGATCGGCCAGTTGGGTTTCGCTGCGCAGGGCATGGGCGAAGGCGACGGCGTCACAGGCGAGGTTTTTCCGCTGATTGCCCTGTTGCCAGCTGACCCCGCTGACCCGCCGCTCGCCCTGAATGTCGTGCAGATTAACGCCCTGATGCACCGGGATTCCGTGGGCCGTCAGCCAGGCGCGGTAATAAAGCCCTTTGGCCAGCGTCGACGGTTGCCCGAGCAGCGCGGGCAGGGCGCGGGTCTGAGCGGAAAAGGGCGAGCTGTCGAGCACCGCCGCCACCGTCGCACCGGCCTTGGCGTACTGATACGCCACCAGATACAACAGTGGCCCGCTGCCAGCAAAGACCACGCGGTGACCGATGGCGCAACCCTGAAACTTCAGCGCGATCTGCGCTGCGCCGAGGCTGTAGACGCCGGGTAGGGTCCAGCCCGGCACCGGCAAGATGCGGTCGGTGGCGCCGGTGGCCACGATCAAATGCTTGAACGGCACCTGCGCCGTGCGGCCATTGCGCAGGGTGTCGAGGGTGCGTGCTTCGGCGTTCCACACTAGCGTCTCGGGGCGGTAGTCGATTTCGGTCTGCAACTGATCGAGGGTGGCGTGAACCGACACGGCTTTGCCTGCTTCGAAACCGTACAGCGCCTTGGCCGAGCGCTTGAAGTTCTCCGGCTGGCGACGATAGACCTGACCGCCGCCACGCAGGCTTTCATCCAGCAGACAAGGGCGCAGGCCGTGGGCGAGCAGTGTCTGCGCGGCGCGAATTCCGGCCGGCCCGGCGCCGACGATGACGGTGTTCATGGCCTGAAGGGTTGGCGCACTCATTGGTTGCGCCCCGGTTCACGACTCACGCACACGCCGGCTTCCAGCAGCGTCGAGCAAGCCCGCACCCGTCGGCCGTCGCCCAGTTTCACCCAGCAGTCCTGGCACGCGCCCATCAGGCAGAAACCGGCGCGCGGTTCGCCGCTGAAGTCGCTGCCGCGTAATGAATCCTCAGCCGTCAGCACCGCCGTGAGCAAGGTATCGCCCTGCAAACCACTGGCCGGCTGGCCGTCGAGGGTGAAGGCGACCACGGCGCGGTCGCGTTCGGCCAGTCGTTTCAGCAATGCCATGGCGCGCGCTCCCTGAGACAGATGTCAATGGATGAAAGAGTCATCAGTGCCTCCCCACCAGCACACGGTCGAGCCCATACACCCGATCGAGGATGATCATGGTCGCCGCCGTCAGCGCAATCACCAGCGCGGACACGGCCGCCATCATCGGGTCGATGGATTCGGTGGCGTACACGTACATGCGCACCGGCAGGGTTTGGGTCGAGGGCGAGGTGACGAAGATCGACAGCGTGACCTCGTCAAAGCTGTTGATGAACGCCAGCAGCCAGCCACCGGCCACGCCGGGCAGGATCATCGGCAGAGTGATCAGGCGAAACAGCGTGAAGCGGCTGGCACCGAGGGATTCGGCAGCCTGCTCGGCGCTGCGGTCCATGCCGATGGAGGCGGCGATCACCAGGCGCAGCACGTACGGCGTGATCACCACCACGTGGGCGAACATTAGCCAGACGAAACTGCCGTTGACCCCCATCAGCGCGAACAGACGCAGCATCGCCACCCCCAGCACCAGATGGGGAATGATGATCGGCGACAGGAACAGGCCGTTGAGAAAGTCGCGGCCGGGAAAGCGGTAGCGGGTGATCGCCAAGGCCGCCGGCACGGCAATCAACGTCGCCAGAGTGGCCGCGACCACCGCGAGAATGAGGCTGTTGTAGAACGACTGAATGAAGTCGGCGCGCTCGAATACCGCCCTGAACCAGCGCAGGGAAAAACCGTGCCACGGCAGACTGAGGGTGTTTTCCGGGGTGAAGGCCACCAGGCAGACCACCACCAGCGGCGCCAGCATGAACACCACCACCAGGGCATGAAACGACAGGGCCAGAGGACCGTTCTTGGACATCGCTCATTCCCCCAGGGATTTTTTGTAGCGGCCTTCAACCAGCCGGTTCCACGACAGCATGACCAGCAGGTTGATCAGCAGCAGCGCCACGGCAATCGCCGCGCCCATGGGCCAGTTGAGTTCCGAGAGGTATTGGTCGTAGACGACCGTGGCGACCATCTTCAGCCGCCTCCCGCCGAGCAATCCCGGGATGGCAAACGAACTGGCGGACAGGCCGAAGACGATCAGCGTCCCCGACAGCACGCCGGGCATCACCTGGGGCAACACCACCATGCGCATCACTTGCGCCTGGGTGGCGCCGAGGGACAGCGCGGCCTGTTCGGCGGAGGCATCGAGTTTCTGCAGCGAGGTCCACACCGGGATGATCATGAACGGCAGCATCACGTGGACCAGCGCCAGAATCACTGCGAACGGCGTGTACAGCATCTTGATCGGACGCCCGCCGAGGGCCTGGATCGCCTGATTGATCAAGCCGTCGGCGCCCAGCAACAGGCTCCAGCCAAACGCCCGCACCACCACCGAAATCAGCAGCGGCGTGAGAATCAGTATCAGGAAAATCGACCGCCACGGGGTGCCCATGCGGCTGAGGATGTAGGCCTCGGGCACGCCGATGACCACACAGAGCAGGGTCACCAGGGCGCTGATCCAGAAGGTGCGCAGGAAGATCTCGTAGAAGTACGAATCGGTGAGCAGATTGGCGTACTGGGCCAGGGTCCATTCACCGCCCTTGACCCCGACTTCGTAGTCGAACACGTTGAACGACAGTACCAGCGTCAAGGCCAATGGCAGCACCAGCAGGCCGAAGAACAGCGCCAGGGCCGGGGCCGACAGCAGATACCCGCGTCCGGTGTCGCGCAGCACACTCATGCCGGCACCTCGTCGACGCTCAACACCCGCAGCAGGTCCGACGGCCAGTCCAGCCCCACCGCGAAACCTTCGTTCATCGGCGCGTCCCCATCGTTGCGGCGCACCACGGTGATTTCGCCGATGGGCGTTTCGATCCGGTACAGCCACTGGCTGCCAAGGAAGTAGCGCATGACCACGCGACCTTGCAGGCGACCGGTCCCGGCAGGCACCAGATCAATTTTCTCCGGGCGCAGGCTCAACACCAGTTCGCCGTCGCCGGGCTGATGACGGACCTGGGCCGCGCCGCTGGCATCGCGATCGCCGCGCAGCAGATTGGCCTTGCCGACGAAGCCGGAGATGAAACGCGTGCGCGGGTGTTCGTAGAGGGTGTAGGGCTCGTCGATCTGGGTGATGCGCCCGGCCTGCATGACCACGACGCGGTCGCTGATGGACAGCGCTTCGGCCTGGTCGTGGGTGACCATCAGGGTGGTGATGCCGACTTCGCGCTGGATGCGGCGGATTTCGAACTGCATCTCTTCGCGCAGATTCGCATCGAGGTTGGACAGCGGTTCGTCCAGCAGCAATACCGGCGGCTCGATCACCAGCGCCCGGGCCAGGGCCACGCGCTGACGCTGCCCGCCGGACAGCTCGCGGGGGTAACGTTCGGCATGGGGCGTGAGGCGCACCAGCTCCAGCACCCGGGAGACGCGGCGCTCGATGTCGGCAGCAGAGACTTTGCGCATCTTCAGGCCGAAGGCGACGTTGTCGCGCACGGTCATGTGCGGGAACAGCGCGTAGGACTGGAACACCACACCGAGGCCGCGACTGGCCGGCTTGGCGTGGGTGATGTCGCGGCCATCCAGCAGGATGCGTCCGGCGCTGACATCAACGAAGCCGGCGATCATTTGCAGGGTGGTGGTTTTGCCGCAGCCGGAGGGGCCGAGCAGGGAGACGAATTCGCCTTGCTCCACCGAAAGGTCAGTGGCCACAACGGCATCGATGGGGCCGTAGCGCTTGCACAGTGCCTGGAGTTGAAGAAAAGCCATGGCTGCGTTCCACCTTTTTTCGTGCGCACCGACGGCGCGCGTTTTTTATGGGCAGATGCGAAGAGAAGTGCTGCGTGTGGCCGTGGACGCTGGCGCTCGATCGGTGTCGGCTGCCGCTGTTATTCAAATCGCCCTGTGGACCGATCCTAGGCCCAAGACTAGGATGCGCTCAACGAGCAATTTCATTGAGTGAGTCGTTTTTTTGAATTCATTCATTCAGCGAAAAGAAATGAGGAGTAGAGCGAAATGGATTCCACTGAGCGGAAGAGCGGTGAGAAAGATACGGGCGTTGGCGCGGTCTCTCGCCTGTTTGCCGTGCTGCGGGCGCTGGGCAAGTGTCCCGGTGGCAGTGAGCGCGTGACGCAACTGGCTCAACAGGTCGGCCTGTCGCAGCCGACCACCCACCGCTTGCTACGCAGCCTGATGGACGAAGGCATGGTCGAGCAGGACCTGCGCAGCAAGCGTTACCGCCTGAGCCTGGAATTCTTCGCCCTGGCCGCGCGCGCCGGGCAGTCCGGCAACCTGCGGGACGTGGTGCGGCCGAGCTTGCTGCGCCTGTCGGCCTCGTTGGGGGATTCGTTGTTTCTGCTCGCCCGCAGTGGTTTCGACGCCGTGTGCCTGGACCGCAGCGAAGGGCCGTACCCGATCCGCACCTTCACCGGCGATATCGGCGGCCGCGTGGCGCTGGGCGTGGGGCAGGGCAGCCTGGCGATCCTGGCGTTTCTGCCGGAAGACGAACGCGAGACCGTGATCCGCTACAACCTGCCGCGCCTGCGGGATTTCCATCTGTACGACGAAGTGATGCTGCGCTCGGAAATCGACACAGTGCGGCGTACGGGCTATGCCGCGCGCAACACCGGTGTGCTGGAAGGCATGGCGGGTCTGGCGGTGCCGATCCTCGACCGTGATGGCCGGGCAGTGGCGGCGTTAAGTGTGGCGACCATCAGCGACCGCCTCAGTGCCGACCGCATGCCCACGGTGATGGACATGCTCAAGCGCGAGGCCGCGGCGATCAGCCAGAAAATCAACCCCTTCGACCCGGTGTTGCGCAGACCCTCCCAGGTGTTCGGTCAGCGCGAGTGATTGCTGGCTGGTACGCACTCATCTGAATCCCGTTCAGCACGTCTCGACCACCGTTTGACTGGGCTGCAGCCCTTGCCGTTGGCGCTTTTCAGCCGTTGGTCGGATCTGCCGAGCCGACCTTCAAGAAGACCTGCGCGGGGTCGAATCACTCTGTGTAGGCGCCTCGTTTTCGGATCGGTCCGACGCGATGGCACAGGGATGTGGCAAGCCGCAAAAACTCCGGGTGATCCTCGGAGCAGGTTGTCCTCCCTTTTGAGATCCTCCTATGTCGAAATCCCTGAGATTGCAGATCCTCGCGCTGCTCAGCGGCAGCCTCGTGCTGGTCGTGCTGATTGCCCTCGCGTGTTTCCAGTTCCTGTCCAGCAACGTGCACGCCTATCGCGGTCTGCTTGAAGGGCCGCTGCACGCCTCGCAACTGGTCGATCAGGCCAACCTGCAATTCAAGGTTCAGGTGCAGGAGTGGAAGAACGTGCTGCTGCGCGGCAAACAGGCGGCCGATCGCGACAAGTTCTGGGCGCAATTCGAAGACCAGGAACGTCAGGTGCAGGACACCCTCGGCAGCCTGAGTGCAATGGACGGGCTGGATCCGGCCACCAAAACCCAGGTCGAGGCGCTGCGCACCGAGCACCGCACGTTGGGTGTGGCTTATCGCAAAGGCCGTGACGCTTACATCGCTGCCGGCGGTGATCCGGTCGCCGGTGACATAGCTGTTAAAGGCGTTGACCGTGCCGCCAGCGAGCAGATGACCGGCCTGGTGAATGGCCTGCGCAAGCAGAGTGACGAGCAGTCGAAAATCCTCAGCAGCACGGCTGACCGGACCATTCTCATCGGCACGCTGGTCATGCTTGCCTCGGCGCTGCTGGTGGGTGTGCTCACCCTGTGGATGGTCAACCGCAACATCGTCGGCCCGATCCGCCTGCTGATCGAATACGTCGCGCAATTGAGTCAGGGCAAATTCAGCGACCGCGTCAACATCACCCGTCAGGATGAACTGGGGCGTCTGGCCGTTGCCGCCAACACGCTGCGGGATTTCCTCGCCGACACCTTCACCCGCCTCAAGCGCAGCACCACTGACCTGGACAGTGCCGGCGGCGAGCTGAAAGCGATTGCCGCGCTGATGGCCCAGGGCACCCACGAGCAGTTCGAGCGCACCGACCAGGTGGCGACGGCGATGACCGAAATGTCCGCCACCGCCCAGGAAGTCGCCCGCCACGCGGCCCAGGCAGCCCAGGCCGCTGACGAAGCGGACCGCAGTTCCCAGGAAGGCAGCAAGGTGATGGGCGCGACCATCACCGCCATCACCCAGATGCGCACCGAGATCAGCAACACCGCCAACGTCATTCGTCGTCTGGAAACCGACAGCGGTCGGATCGGCAAGGTGCTGGAAGTGATTCGCGGCATCGCCGAGCAGACCAACCTGCTGGCGCTGAACGCGGCCATCGAAGCGGCCCGTGCCGGCGATGCCGGGCGCGGTTTTGCGGTGGTCGCCGATGAAGTGCGCACGCTGGCCCAGCGCACGGCGGCGTCGACGGCGGAAATCAACCAGATCATCAGCTCGGTGCAGACCGGCGCGGTCGATGCTGCCCAGGCGATTGAAAGCGGGCAGGCCCGCAGCCAGGAAAGCGTGGATCAGGTGGCGCTGGCAGGCTCTTCGCTGGAACGCATTACCAGCGCCGTGGAAGCCATCCGCGACATGAACCGTCAGATCGCCACGGCGGCGGAAGAGCAGACGTCAGTCGCCGAAGACATCTCCCGCAACCTGACCGAAATCACCGCCATCGCCACCACAAACCAGGACAACGTCCAGCGCACCCAGACCGCGAGCCAGGATCTGCATGTGTTGTCGGTGGGGTTGAATGACGTGATCTCGCGGTTGAGTGCCTAAGCGTCTGGCCTCACATGATGATCGTTCCCACGCTCCGCGTGGGCATGCAGCCCTGGACGCTCCGCGTCCTTGTGGGACCGGCTTCAGCCAGGAAGGCGTCGGGTGTCACACCGCAGAATTGATGGTGTACAAACTGGCCATTCCCGGCTGAAGCCGGTCCCACTGACACGGCGCGGTCACCTGGTAGGACTGGCTTCAGCCGGGAAAGCGTCGGGCGTCACACCGCAGAATTGATGGCGTACGAACGGGCCCATTCCCGGCTGAAGCCGGTCTCACTGAACCACCGGGCGTTGCGGCTAGCCCTGGCGAAACACCAGTGCTTTCAACCCGCCGCCTTCCTCGGCGTCGGCAAACTCCGGCGGGTTTTCCAGGCGCTGTTCAAACTGCAACCCGGGCGCTTCGCGGGTCACGCCTTCGATGAGAAAGTCCGCGCCCAGCAACGGGTCGTTCATGCACGCCAGCACCGTGCCTTCTGCCGTCAACAGCTCCGGCAGTTTGCGCAGCACCCGCTGATAATCCTTGGTCAGCAGAAAACTGCCTTTCTGAAACGACGGCGGGTCGATGATCACCAGGTCATAGGGCCCGGTGCTTTTCACCTTGCCCCAGGATTTGAACAGCTCGTGGCCGAGAAAGGTGACCTTGCTCAGGTCATGGCCATTCAGGCGATGGTTGTCGCGACCGCGACTCAGCGCCGCGCGCGACATGTCCAGATTGACCACAAAGTCCGCGCCGCCCTCGATCGCCGCCACCGAGAACCCGCAGGTGTAGGCAAACAGGTTCAACACCCGCTTGCCCGCCGCATTGGCCCGCACCCAGTCGCGGCCATAGCGCATGTCGAGGAACAGCCCGGTGTTCTGCTTTTTGCCGAAATCCACGAGATAGCGCAGGCCGCCCTCGGTCAGCGTCCATTCCTCCAGCAACTCGCCCAACAACGCTTCGGTGTGGCTGTCCGGCAGATAGCGGTGCTGCAACAACAGCGTATGGGCGCGGGATTGCTGCCACGCCGGTGACTCGATTAGCCTGAACAATCGCTGCTTCAGCGCTTCCAGCTCATCGGCCGCCGGCTCCTTGAACAGCGACACCAGCACCACGCCCTGCATCCAGTCGACGGTCAGTTGTTCCAGCCCCGGCCAGCGTCGGCCACGGCCGTGAAACAGCCGGCGGGTCTCGGCGGGCGCGTCGGCGAGGGCGGTCTGAAGGTGGGAGTCAAGCAGGTCGAGGGCGGCGGCGTTCATCGGTGGGCGGCAGGTCGGCAGTGGGAAAGGGCGGCATTCTAGACCAATCGCGGAACCCGCGTTCGTCGCCCCTGCGTCCGCCGCGAAACCCTCGGGCACACGCGGCTAACCGGGTTGCACAGCCCATCGCTTCACGGGCAAGCTCAGCGCTCTCTGCGTTCTGATCCGGAAAAGGAAATGCCATGGCCGACGAACCGATCCTGCGCGACGCTCGCGAGTCCGATATGCCCGCCGTGCAGGCGATCTACGCCCATCATGTGATTCACGGCACCGCCAGTTTCGAGCTGGAACCGCCGACCCTCGAGCAAATGCTGCAGCGCCGCGCCGACATCTGCGCCAACGGTTTGCCCTATCTGGTCGCCGAGCGCGACGGTGAAGTGGTCGGCTACGCCTACGCGACTCCGTACCGGCCGCGCCCGGCCTATCGCTTTACCGTGGAAGATTCGGTGTACGTGCGCGAGGGCATGGCCGGGTTCGGGATTGGTCACGCGTTACTGGGGGCGGTCATCCAGCACTGCACGGCATCCGGCCGCCGGCAGATGGTGGCGATCATTGGCAACAGCGAGAACAGCGCCTCTATCCGGCTCCACACGCGACTGGGCTTTCGCCAGGTCGGCGTGTTCGAGTCCGTCGGCTTCAAGCACGGCCGCTGGCTGGACACGGTGATCATGCAGCGCGAACTGGGGGAGGGCGCAAGCACGACCCCCGACCGTTAACCCTGCCGATCAGGTGGCCGGCGCGCCCTCGGGTTGATCCTGCGCCACGCGGTCGCCGGTTTCCGGCACCGCCAGCCACAACAGCACAAACGCCACCGCCGCAATGGCCGCCAACGTCAGGAACGCCGCGCTGTAGCCTGCCTCGCGCACGACCAGCCCCGCCAGGCCGTTGCTCAGCGCCGCGCCCAGGCCGAACACCGTCGAGATGGCACCGAGACTGATATTGAAGCGCCCGGTGCCCCGCGTCAGGTCCTTGACCACCAACGGCAACAGCGCGCCAAACGCCCCGGCGCCGATGCCGTCGAGCAACTGCACACCCACCAGCCAGTAAGGGTTGTCGGACATGACATACAGCACACCCCGCAGCGGCAGGAAAATGAAACCCGCCAGCAGCAAGGGCTTGCGTCCCCACACGTCGGCTTTGGCGCCCACCAGCCAGGCCACCGGCACCATGACCAACTGCGCGGCGACAATGCAGGCGGACGTCAGCGGCGTGGCGAGGTTGACGTCGATCTGCGAGAGCTTCTGACTCACCAGCGGCAGCATCGCCGCATTGGCCAGGTGAAACAGCCCGCAGCAGATGGCGAACACCAATAACGGTCGGTTATGCAGCAGGACAGCCCACCCGCTGGGCTGGTCCTTGCCCTGGTCATGGCTGGGGTCGAAGCCTCGGGCGACGTCGTGATCAATTGCCGAGGCATCGACGAACGCCACCGCGACAATGCTCGCCAGTGCCATGAACGCCATGAGGTAGAACACCGCAATCGGCCCGAACATCCATGAAAAGATGCCCGCCAGCAGAGCTGCGACGGCGTTGCCGGCGTGATTCCAGGTTTCGTTGCGCCCGGTCCGGCGGGTAAAGGCTTTCGGCCCGGTGATGCCCAGGGAGATGGCCGCGATGGCGGGGCGAATACGGAGCCGGCAATGGCGCTGATGCTCTGGGTGATCGCCACCCAGGTGAACGAGTGAATGAACGGCAGCACCAGACAGCCCGCCGTCACCAGCAACGCTGCCACGATGACCACCAGCCGCTTGCTGCGGGTGCGGTCAATCAGCGCACCCGCCGGGGTTTGTGTGACCAGCGCGGCGATGCCGGCGAGGGTCATGACCAGCCCGATGCTCGCCGGATCCCACTTGTGGACGGCCAGTAAATAGATCGCGAGATAGGGCCCAAGGCCGTCGCGCACATCCGCCAGAAAGAAGTTAAGACCGTCCAGCGAACGGTTATTGCGCTGATCGGATGGGTTGCTCAAGGTCGGCCTCACTCTGGCGGTGCGCAAGCGAAACGGCTGCGGCATTGCTAAATGACCCGGCGCCATTGTTTTGGTTCTGCGCACTGTTGCGGCTAACGTAACGGACTTTCTTGTCAGGGCGTTTGAATCGAAACCGTCCCAGGCATAAGCTTCGCGCCATTGATATCGCCGGACGTGTTGAGTCCGGCGATCTTCCGGATATTCTTGACTCAGGAACCGCCATGTCCAGCCTGTTTCCCGCTGCCCGTCCACGCCGTCTGCGCAGCAACGAAAATTTCCGCTCGCTGTTTCAGGAAAGCGAATTCACCCTCAATGATCTGGTGCTGCCGATCTTCGTCGAAGAAGAAATCGACGACTTCGTGCCGATCAACAGCATGCCCGGCGTACAGCGCATTCCTGAGTCCAAGCTGGCGCAGGAGGTCGAGCGTTACGCCCGGGCCGGCATCAAGTCGGTCATGACCTTCGGCGTCTCCCACCACCTGGACGCTACCGGCAGCGACACCTGGCAGGAAAACGGTCTGGTCTCGCGGATCTCGCGGACCATCAAATCCGCCGTGCCGGAAATGATCGTGATGTCCGACACCTGCTTCTGCGAGTACACCGACCACGGCCATTGCGGCGTGATGCACGGCGGCCATGTCGACAACGACGCGACCATTGAAAACCTTGGCAAGCAGGCGGTGATGGCGGCCCGTGCCGGTGCTGACGTGATTGCCCCGTCGGCGGCGATGGACGGCCAGGTGAAGGCGATTCGTGCCGCCCTCGACGCCGCCAGTTTCACCCAGACGCCGATCATGGCCTATTCGACCAAGTTCGCCTCGGCGCTGTACGGTCCGTTCCGCGAAGCCGGCGGCTCGGCGCTCAAGGGCGACCGTAAAACCTACCAGATGAACCCGATGAACCGCCGCGAAGCCCTGCGCGAATCGCTGCTGGACGAGGCCGAAGGCGCCGATGCGCTGATGGTCAAGCCGGCCGGCGCGTACCTGGACATCATCCGCGACATCCGCGAAGCCTCGAACCTGCCGCTGGCGGCGTATCAGGTCAGCGGCGAGTACGCGATGATCAAGTTCGGCGCCCAGGCCGGGGCCATCGACGAACACCGCGTCGTGCGCGAAACCCTCGGCGCGATCAAGCGCGCGGGCGCGGATTTGATCTTCACGTACTTCGCGATGGACCTGGCGCTCAGCGGGATCTGATTTTCACTCACTGGAGAGTGTTTGGGCGGGGCAGACCGCGGTTTTGAAACGTGCTGCGGACCCCTGGGAGGGGCCGGGTGTTATGTGGGTCACAGTTCCGGGACAGGCCGCAGATTTTGTGGGAGTGAGCTTGCTCACGAAGAGGCCGGCATATTCAGCAGAGGTCTGTCGCCTGAAGCACTCTTCGCGAGCAAGATCGCTCCTACAAGAAGTCTGCGCACAACCCAGTATCTGCGTCTGATACATGACCTGTGGGAGTGAGCTTGCTCACGAAGAGGCCGTTACATTCAGCAGATGTCCATCGGCTGGAGCACCCTTCGCGAGCAAGCTCGCTCCCACATTAACCGCATCCCGGCAGGCACTCCCGGCTGAATCCCAAACTCACGCCGCCGTTCTGTCCGACACCTCAGGCTGCACATGCGCCGCCTGCCAGGCATCCAGCCCTCCTATTAGCGCCTTGCCCCGGGTCAGGCCGTGGGCGTGGAGCTTTTCCGCCAGCAATGCCGCCGACAGCTCATTCGGACAGGCGCAATAGAACACCATGTCGACATCCCCCAAGCGCTCGATCCACGGGGCAATCGGCTCCTCGAGACTGATCGATACCGCCCCCGGGATGCCTTCGATAACGGCCGCATGGAAACTCGGTCGCACGTCGATGACCACCGGCGCATCGTCGGTGTCGCGCAGGGCCAGCACCTCGGGAACGGTGATGCGCGGCACTCGCGCCGTGCGCGTTTTGAGCCGGCGGCGCTTGAAGTACTTCCAGCCAATGAACAGCCCCAGCACCGCCAGCACGCTGACGATAGCGATCGGTATGTAACCGCTCAACCAGTCGAGCATGGGGATCAGCGCGTCACTGAAGAGCATGCCCAGCAGCAGCGCCGAGCCCGCCCAGATAAACGAACCGGCCAGGGAATAGCGCACGAACACCCAGACCGGCGTGGCGTTCATGCCGGCCACGGTGGTGACCAGCGCACCGGCGCCGGGGAGAAATTTCGACAGCAGCATCGCTCGCGGACCGACGCGCTCATAAACGGTCAACCCCTGACGAACGCAGGAGTCCTGAGAGAGAGAAATCTTGCAGATGGTTTTCAGCAGCACGCCGCCATAACGCTTGCCGGCCCAGTACCACAGCCCATCGGCAATCAGGCAGGCGACCATCGCCACCAGCACCCCGGCGCCCAGCAGTGGCTTGCTCTGCATGGCCAGCGCCCCGGTGACGATCAGCGTCGGGTACGCCGGCACCGGCAAGCCGATCTGCTCCAGCAGCACGTTGACGAACACCAGCAACAGCCCGTGGCTTTCATTCAGCTGCTGCAGTTCGTTCATGGCGGTGCCTGTTTGGAAGGTTCAGGGAGCGAAAAAGGGCAGGCCGTAACGTCGCCTGAACCGCCCGTTTGTGTCAACGCTGAATGTCTTGGGCCGAGGACGTTTCATAGGCCGCGTCGATGGCCGCGATTGCCATGGCTGATTTCCGTCCCTCGGTCGTCGCCACTAGAATCGACCCCTCAGCAATCAACAGACCTTAGGGAGCAATTCATGGCTATTGAAATCGGAATCAACGAGCAGGACCGTGCAGAGATCGTTGAAGGACTGTCGCGACTGCTTTCCGATACCTACGTGCTGTACCTGAAAACCCACAACTTTCACTGGAACGTCACCGGCCCGATGTTCCGCACGCTGCACCTGCTGTTCGAAGAGCAGTACACCGAACTGGCGACGGCGGTGGACTCCATTGCCGAGCGCATCCGCGCCCTGGGCTTCCCGGCGCCGGGCACTTATTCCACCTATGCGCGGTTGTCGTCGATCAAGGAAGAGCCGGGCGTGCCCGCTGCGACCGACATGATCCAGCAACTGGTCGAAGGGCAGGAGGCAGTGGTACGCACTGCCCGCGAAATCTTCCCGCTGCTGGAGAAAGTCAGTGACGAGCCCACCGCCGACCTGCTGACCCAGCGCATGCAAGTCCACGAAAAAGCCGCCTGGATGCTGCGCTCGCTGCTGGAAGGTGACGGGTTCGTTGCCTGAAAGCCAATTCAATGTAGGACCGGCTTCAGCCGGGAAGGCGTCAGGCGTAACACCGAAAATCTTATGGTGTACATACTGGCCTCTTCCCGGCTAAGCCGGTCCCACTGAATTCGCCATTCACTTAGCGCTTCTGCAACCACCCCAGAAAATTATTCTTTTTGATCACCACCGGCTTACGCATCAGCACATGCTGGGTCCCTTGCTGGCGCACCGCTTGCAGCTTGTTCAACGCCGTCACGATTTCAACTCGCTGCTCCATGGCCTGCCGCGTGGCGGCTTTGTCGATGCGGTAAACCACGCAGGAGGTGAGGGCGGTGAAGCGCGCTTGCGAAGGCGTATCGGCCAGCACACTCTGCTCACCCATGACTTCGCCCGGGCCCATGCGCCCGGCTTCCACCATCTCGTTGCCGTCCTTGACGCTCGCCGACACCACGCCCGTGGCAATCACCAGCAAGCCATCGGTGACCTCATCGACCTCGATAATCGTCTGCCCGGCCGTGTACTCGCGCGCGACCATGCTCTGGGCAAGCTGATTTTTCTCCTCGGCAGTGCTGGTGCGGAACACCTTGACCTCGTCCAGCAAGGCGCGCGGCCGGGACATCGCTTCGGCGGTGGTTTCCGATTGCCAGGCGATACCCGCGGCTTCCAGATGCCGATAGGCCAGATCGAACAGCAGATTGCGCACGTCGCTCTTGTTGTTCAGGTCGCTGATGAAACCGGTGATCACGTATTCGATGGTGGTCGGGCTGGTTTCCTTGACCACCGCGCGAGGCTTGGGCGTCTGCAGCAACGCACTGCAACCCTGCAGCGCACGCTCCAAGGCATCGAGCACCCGGCGCGGGCGAATGTGCGGCGACATCATGATGTTGATAGACACGCCATGAATATGGACCGGTCGGCTCAAATTGACGATCTTGGCCTTGGCCGCCACGGAGTTGGGGATGACCACCATGGTGCCGACGCCCGTCAGCAGGTGCGTGGCGCGCCAGTCGATGTCCATGACTTTGCCTTCCATGCCGTCGATGGAGATCGAATCGTCGACCTGATAGGGCTTGGTGGTGTTGAGGATGATCCCGGAGAACACGTCGCTCAGCGTGCTCTGCAGGGCCAGGCCGACGATGATCGCCATCGCGCCGGACGTTGCCAGCAAGCCCTTGACCGGCAGCTGCAGCACATAGCCCGCTGCCGCCACGATGGCGATGAGGAAAATCACCGCACCGATGACCTCCTGCAACAGCCGACCGCTGTGTCCCACGCGACTGGTCAGCGCCAGCCCGAGGACCACGGTGAGGGTGCGTGCGGCGTACAGCCACCATACGATCGCCAGCGCGGTGGCGCCGAATTGCAGGGCGCTGTCGTCAGGCCAGGCCGGCGCTTCCAGCGGGCTCACGCCGGCGTTGATGATCACCAGGCTGTAGGCGACGAATGCCGCCAGCCGCGTGGCGATGCGTGCCAGCCGGTTGCGGTCGGCCAGCAAGTGCCAGGCCAGCACGTCGGCGAGCAGCAGTAGCAGGCTCCACGCCAGCGAGTAATGGGGAACGACGGTCGACATGGGAGATATCCGCAGGAAAAGTGCAGGGCTGAAGTGCAGGGGCCAAGTGCAGGGCAGGACCGACCCGCGCGAAGGCGCGCGCACAATGTAGGCACCGCTCTGATCGATGTCTATAACCGATGGGGCCTGGTGATCCTGCCAAGAAACACATGGCTTCCAGCACATTGCTTCAAGACCATTGCCCCTGAGCCGCGCAGTATCGGACGTCTCACGTTCTCCGATTCGAGGCATCCCCATGCGCGCATCCGTTCTTCCAATCGCCCGTTCCGTCGCTCTGGCGGGCTCCGTCGCTCTCGCAGCCGCTTTGTGCTCCGGCGTCGCGCTGGCTCAGGCGCCCGCCCAGCAGAAAACCCAGGTGCCCGGTTATTTCCGGCTGGCCGTCGGCGACTATGAAGTTACGGCACTGTTTGACGGCTACAACGACCTGTCGCCCAAGCTGCTCAAAGGCATGAAGCCCGACGCCATCCGCGCCTTGCTGGCCCGCCGCGCCATCGAAACACCGGGCATGCAGACGGCGTTCAACGCCTTTCTGGTCAACACCGGCGAGCACCTGATCCTTGTCGACACCGGCGCAGGCCAGTGCATCGGCGAGACGGCCGGCATGCTCTCGCAGAACATCAAGGCCGCCGGGTATCAGCCGGATCAGGTCGACACCGTGCTGCTCACGCACATGCACCTGGATCACGTCTGCGGCTTGGTCGACGCCGGCAAAAAGCCCGTGTTTGCCAACGCCACGGTCTATGCCGCCAAACCCGAAGCGGATTACTGGCTCGACCCGACCGCCATTGGCCGCGTGCCGGAACAGGCCAAGGCCTACTTCAAGATCGCCCAGGATTCAACCGCACCCTACGTCGCCGCTGGCCGGTTCAAGACCTTCACCCCAGGCCAGTCGCCGGTGCCGGAAGTCAGCACGGCGCTGGAAGCAGGGCATACGCCAGGCAGCACCACGTATCAGTTCAGCTCCAAAGGCCAGACCATCCTGTTCATCGGTGACCTGATCCACAGCCTCGCCGTGCAGTTCGATCACCCGGACGTCAGCATCGCCTTCGACGAGAACAGCCAGAAAGCCATCGCCAGCCGCGATCAGGTGTTCACTCAAGCGGCCAGCAAGAAGATCTGGGTCGCCGCCGCACACCTGCCATTCCCCGGCACCGGCCACATCGTCGCCATCGACAAACACTTCCAGTGGGTGCCGGTCGAGTACGGCCCGTATCAACGCGCGGCCCATGTGCCGTTGCTGGAATAGCTCGACGATCCAATAAAAACGCCCCGGTCTAAAAGCCGGGGCGTTTTTTATTGCGCGTTTTACTCGAGGCCAGGCATCGGCCACTGCGCGCAACCCTCCTGTTCAGTCATCACCGCTTGCAGCTTGCAGCTTGCAGCTTGCCGCCTAATCCCTCGGTCACTATCCCTACAGCTAATATCGGTGTCTGGTTTTAACTGGTTAGATGAGCGCTTGTTAAAAATGGATAGCTGCGCTGAACGTCTCCGGGATTCAACCCCGCCCGGACGATGGTCAGCGAATCAGGGCCTGCGACTCCACTCCCAAGGACAGCATGAAATGATAAGTCTCGGTCAGACGATGATTTCCCGCGAGCACAGAGACGTGTTCAAGGACGGCGTCGCCATGCGCATTGGCACCCGCGCCTTCGACATACTCGACCTGTTGCTGCGTCATCAAGGTCAGTTGGTCAGCAAGGAACTGATCCTTCAGAGTGTCTGGCCGGACACCGTGGTTGAAGAGAACAACCTGCAAGTGCATATCTCCGCGTTGCGCAAGGCGCTGGGCACCGACCGCGAGCAGATCCGCACCGTGCCCGGCCGCGGTTACGTGCTGCTGGGCGGGGATGGCGCACAGACCGACACTCGCGCCTCGGTCGTGCTTCAGGGCGTCAGCTGTCATCACCCACTGCCCGCCCGCGTCGCCTTGCTCGGGCGTCAGGCATTGCTGGATGAAGTGAGCAACACACTGGCGGAAGGCTGCGCGCTGGTCACGCTGATCGGCCCGGGCGGCGTCGGCAAGACCGCGCTGGCCGCCGAGTTGGGTCAGACGCTGCTGGAAGCCGGCACCACCCCCGTGTACTTCGTGCCGCTGGCGCAACTGCAATGCGCCGAACTGCTGCTGGAAGCGTTTTCCAGCGCCGTCGGCCTGGACTGCAGCGGCGGCTACCCGGATTTGCAAGGGCTGATCCGCTATCTGCAGCAACAGCCGGGCCTGATCATTCTGGACAACTGCGAGCATCTGGTCGAAAGCGTCGCCAGCCTGCTGGAAGTCATCCTGCGTGGCGCGCCGGCGGTCCGCGCGATTGCCACCAGCCGCGAGCCGTTGCGCATTGCCGGCGAGCGCAGCCTGCAAGTGCCGCCCCTCGATATCCCTGAGCTGAACGCCTCCCCGGACACCATTTTGCGCAGTGCGTCGGCGCAATTGTTCCTGCGCCAATGGCGTGCGCTGGACAGCCATCTGGCGGCTGACGGCAACGCCGAGCTGGACGACTACAGCGTTGAGCTGGTGGGGGAAATCTGCCGTCGCCTCGACGGGATGCCGCTGGCACTGGAAATGGCCGCCGCCCGGGCCTGCGCGCTGGGGCTGTATCAACTGGTGGCGAGCCTGGATGGCAGCCTGCACCTGCTCTCGGCGTCGTTGCGCACTGCGCCGCCGCGTCAGCAAACGCTGCAGGCTTCCCTGGCCTGGAGCCTGCGTTTGCTCGGTCGCGAAGAGCGCACCGTGCTGCGGCGGCTGGCCGAGCTGGACGGTCGCTTCACCCTGGAACGTGCCTGCGATGCCTTGCAGCGCACTCGCTTGCCGCGCGCCTGCGTCATGGACTGCATCGTGCGGCTGGCGACCAAGTCGTTGCTGATGGTCAGCGCCCAGGGGCCATTCCGTTTCTACCGGATGCTCGGCACCACCCGCGCCTGCCTGCTGACGGCCACCGCTCAGGACACCGTGACGCCGGAGCTGAGCGTGCCGCGCGTACAGGATTGCGACGCACCTTCGGCGCTGGCGACCTTGCAAAGCATCAGGGCTGTGCCGGCCGGGCCCGACGGGTATCATGCGCGGCATCAGAGAGCACTGGCCGTTGGCAGTTGATGCAACCCTTTATGAGCCTGTCATGAGCATGAATCCCAAGGTCTATGTGGTGGACGATGACGCCGCCATCCGCACCTCTTTGCAGCGACTGTTGCATTCGGCGGACATCGTCTGCGAGGTGTTCGACAGCGCTCAGGCGTTTCTCGCCCAGCCCCTGAGCCAAGGCCCCCTCTGCCTGCTGCTGGACGTCAATCTGGCCCAGGGCACCGGCTTCGATCTGCAGCAGACCTTGCTGGATCGTGGCCAGACCTTTCCGATCATTTTCATGACCGGCTACGGCACCATCGCCATGTCCGTGCGCGCCATCAAGGCCGGCGCCCGCGAGTTCCTGACCAAACCGTTCGAGCCGGAGCAACTGCTGGATCTGGTGCGCGAAGCACTGACCAGCGACGCGACGAGCCTGGACGAGCGCTGCCTGACCGCAGGCGTCAAAGCGCGTTTCGCCAGCCTCACCCCGAGGGAACGTCAGGTCATGGCGCTGCTGATCACCGGCAAGATGAATAAACAGATTGCCGTGGAACTGGGCACCAGCGAAGTCACCGCCAAGGTCCACAAAAGGCACGTTTTGACCAAAATGAATGCGCGCAATGTGATCGAGCTGCTGAAGATGAGTGACCGGCTGGGCTGCCTGGCGAAATGACCCTTGAGATAGGCGGTGCTCTCAGGGGAGGTGTTGCGAACACCGGCCCTGTGGGAGTGAGCTTGCTCACGAAGAGGCCGGCACATACGCCAAATCCTCATCAGCCTGAATGCCGCCTTCGCGAGCAAGCTCGCTCCCACGGGTCGCGCAAACGGGACCGGCTTCAGCCGGGAATGGCCGGGTCGGTGCCAGCAGCGGGATTCCAATAAAGGGGCTTCATGAGCAGCATTTTCAACGGGCCTTACACGGCTATCTCCAGCGCCGGGGCATTCGGGTCTCAGTGGCTGGAGCAGCTCGTCTGGCAGTTGCTGTTTGTCGATGGAGAACTCGCCCATTACCGGGTCACACTGACGCAGGAAGATCGCCACTGGCGCATCGTCCGTCCCGCACCCGGCGCCTCGATTGCTGCGGTCCGCCGTCTTGAACACGAATTCTCACTGGCCCCCCGGCTGATGCCGCAATGGGCCGTGCAACCGGTGGCGTTGCTGTCGGGGCCGGACGGCACGCTGCTGGTGCTGGAGGATGCCAGCGGCGTGTCGTTGCATGATCAACCCGACGCGCCGCTGTCCATCGAGGGCTTTTTGCAGCGGGCCATCGCTGCTGCTGACGCCGTAACGGGCGCTCACCAGGCAGGCCTGCTGCACCGCGATATCAAACCGTGCAACCTGATCGAACGTGCCGAAGGTGAGGTGCGGCTCAGCGGTTTCGGCTTGAGTGTGGATGTGCAGTCGGCGCCGCAACTGCCTATGTCCGACACGCTTTGCGGCTCGCTCGGCTACATGGCCCCAGAACAGTCGCGCCGGGTGCAGCGTCAGGCCGACCCACGCAGCGACCTCTATGCGCTGGGCATGACGTTTTATGAATGGCTCGCCGGGCAATTGCCGTTCGAGGCCGCCGATGCAGTGGAGTGGGTGTATTGCCATGTCGCGCGCATCCCGCCGCCGCTGAGCCAGCACCGTGGCGACATCCCCGGGCCGCTGGCCGATCTTGTGCATCGGTTGATCGCTAAAAACCCGGATGACCGTTATCAAAGTGCCGCCGCGCTGCATCAGGCGCTAAGCGAGATGCACCAGCAGTGGCAGCAATTCCGGGACATTCCGGATCTGCAATCCGACCTGCCAGACGGACGACAGGGCGCGTCTGCCATCCCGCTCGGTCCGGGTCCGAACCTTGCGCCGGGGCTGGAGAACCTGTCGTCCCCGCGCACATCGATCACCCTGGCCGGACGCGACGCCCTTGATCTGTCCTCCGTCATGAAATCCGCCCACGCCCTGCGCGACGAAAGCGAGCAGGACCGCCTTATCGAGACCCTGCTGCGCAACACCATCGTCCATGCCGGTGCGCAACGGGCGTTGCTGTTGCTGGTGAAAGACGAGGCACCGGTGATTTGCGCAATCGGCCAGAGCAGCGACGACGGCTTGCGCATCGAGCTGACGGACACGGTCCCCGACAAACACCACCTGCCGCTGTCGATCCTGTACCGGGTGATGCGCACCCGCCAGCGCCTGGTGCTGGACGACGTCTGCGCCGATGCCTATTTCGGTGCCGACGAATACCTGCGTCAGCATCCGGTGCGCTCGGCGTTGTGCGTGCCGCTGGTCAAACAGGGCGGGGTGCTCGGCGTGCTGTACCTGGAAAACAACCTGGCGCCGGGCGTGTTCACGGTCTGTCGCACCGAAGTGCTGGAGCTGCTCGCCAGCCAGGCGGCCATTTCCCTGGAAACCGCGCGCCTGCACCAGGCCCTGGAGCAGGAAAACGCGCGGCGTCGGGATGTGGAAATCGCCCTGCGCGGCGCCCGGGCCCGTCTGGCCAGTGTGGCCCAGGCCACGGTGATGGGTGAACTGGCGGCGTCCATTGCCCACGAAATCAACCAGCCGCTGGCCTCGATGGTGTCCAACGCTGCCGCCGGCATCCGCTGGCTCAATCGCGAAAACTCGCAGGTGGACGAAGCCTTGTCGGGCCTGCGAGACATCGTGGCCGAAGGCCGGCGTGCCGGGGAAATCGTCAACGCGTTGCAGAGCCTGGCGCGGCAGGGGCCCCATCACCGGCGCAAGCTGCTGGTCAACGACGTGATTCGTCATGTGGTGGCGGTGACCGGCATCGAGGTCGAGCAACAGCGGGTCTTGATGACAACCCACCTGACCTGTTCACCGTTGCGGGTCTGCGCCTCCAGCGTGCAATTGCAGCAAGTGGTGCTGAACCTGATCCTCAACGCGCTGGACGCCATGACCGCGGGGGATCACGTGCTGCGGCGGCTGTCGATCACCAGCGAAGTGGTGGGTCGCGATTATGTGGTGGTCAGCGTTGAAGACAGCGGGCGCGGGATCGACCCGCTGGACCTGCATCAGCTGTTCAACGCGTTTTACACCACCAAGGACAAAGGCATGGGCATGGGGCTGGCGATCTGTCAGTCGATCATCAGTGCCCACGGCGGCCACCTCTACGCCATGCCGGCGCGCTACGGCGGTGCGACCTTCGTGTTTACCTTGCCGATCGCCGCGTAACGCCGACGGCTCAACGAGATGCACCCAGTCAATCGCACGGCTCAATCTTAAGGCCCAATCTCACCGCTCAGTACGGCCACGTCGAGGCCAGCAGTCGTTCGCAGAAGCCGCCCGCGTTCAGGCGATGGGCATGAAACGCCAGCACGTCGGCGTTGGTCGTGCCCAGGGTCGTCTGCGGGCGATGCACCTGACCCAATGCCATCACATGCAGCAACTTGAATTTGAACCCCGGTTCGCGGGGGTACGCGCTCAACACCCGTGCCTGTGCGGCAGGGCTGAAGCACCGGCAATGGGCGCCGGTCAGGTCGGTTTCGACGCCGGCGCAGAGCAGGGCAGTCAACGGCGGCTTGTGCTGCGGGATGCCCGGCGTGGTATGCAGCGCGATAGCGTCCCAGACCTGGGCGATGTCATCCCACGAGCGCCCGTGCCCGCGCAGGAACTGGGCGGCGGCATTGGCGCTGTCGACCTCGAACCGTAGTTGCGACCGGGCGTACAGCCGGGTAATGCCGATGCGCAAAAACAGGGCGGCGGTGTACAACAGATCGGCATCGAAACGCAGCCCGCGACTGTGCCCCAGCAGGCTGGCAAAAACGAACGTGCGCCAGGCCGCGTTCAGCAGCAGATCAGACTGGTGATCGCGCATCATGTCGGTCGCCGCGCGGGCCATCGCGCCGTGGGGAATCACAATGCCAGCCACGTATCGGGTGGTCACATGCCGTCCCTCGCAGCAAACCGAACCGTTGGAGTGAACAGGGTAGTGTGCACGCCAAGTGCCGTCCTTGGTGGGGTCTTAAATGTTCTGAAGTGTGGCTCGGCGCACCGCAGCGATGCACGTCGTCGTACGACTTTTCAGAACGTTTAATACCCCGAGAAGGACTTTAAGAACGCCGCCGTAGACACTTCATTCACCGCCAACTGTGAAGCTGGAGTGCCTGGCATGACTGCATTCAACCCCTCGCTGAACCCTGAATCCGTTCTCGAACGCGTCGCCCTGTCGCCCTGGCAGGAGCGTCGGGCCAAGGACTTGATGTCCAGCCAGATGGACAAGGGCCTGTCTATTGCCCGGATTGCCGCCGAGTGTTCGCTGTCACGCAGTCATTTCTCCCGCGCATTCAAGAAGAACACCGGTCTCTCGCCCCGCGACTGGTTTTTGCAGATGCGCCTGGACAAGGCCCGGGCCTTGCTTGGCGAATCAGTGCTGACCATCTCACAGATCAGCCTGGATTGCGGTTTCGCCGATCAGTCCCATTTCACCCGGGTGTTCACCCGCGTGGTGGGGCTGACCCCGTTCAGCTGGCGTCGGACCATGACCTTGTTGCCCACCAAGGGGTGCGTGGTGCAGAGCGTACATGCCTGTTGAGGACGGCTATCCTTCCATTTGCATTGGGCGGGTGGCAGCACCGATGTTCAAGACACCCCCTCGGCGCCTGTGTATACCTGCGCCGGTCTGGCATCGTCAGGCCTCCCGACAACGCCTACTCCGGAATCCCTGAATGAACCGCAACGACCTGCGCCGCGTCGACATGAACCTGCTGGTGATCTTCGAAGCGCTGATGTTCGAGCGCAACCTGACGCGGGTGGCGGAGAAGCTGTTCATGGGCCAACCGGCGATCAGTGCGGCACTGGCGCGGCTGCGCGACCTGTTCGACGACCCTCTGCTGCTGCGCAACGGTCGCGCCATGGAACCGACCGCCCGGGCGCTGGCGATTCTCAAAGAACTGCAGCCGGCGCTGGACACCATTTCCGGCGCCGTGAGCCGGGCCAAGGAGTTCGATCCGGCGACCAGCTGCGACATCTTCCGCATCGGCTTGTCGGACGACGCCGAATTCGGCCTGTTCCCGCCGTTGCTCAATCGCCTGCGTGAAGAAGCGCCGGGCATCATCGTGGTGGTGCGCCGGGCGAACTTCCTGCTGATGCCGGCGCTGCTGGCTTCGGGGGAGATTTCCGTGGGCATCAGCTACACCACCGAACTGCCGGCCAACGCCAAGCGCAAGAAGCTGCGGGACATCGGCGTGAAGGTCCTGCGCGGCGACAAACGCCCCGAGCCGTTGACGCTGGACGAGTTCTGCCAGCGGCCGCACACCATGGTGTCGTTCTCTGGCGATCTGAGCGGCAACATCGATATCGACCTGGCGAAAGTCGGGCGGGCGAGGAGGGTGGTGGTGGCTGTGCCGCAGTTCAGCGGTTTGCGGGCGTTGCTGGCGGGCACCGAGTTGATCGCGACCGTCCCCGATTACGCGGCCTGCGCGTTGATCGAAGGCTGCGCGTTGCGCGCGGAGGATCCGCCATTCCCGATCGCGCCGGCGGAGTTGTCGATGGTCTGGGCGGGTGTTCACGATAACGATCCGGCTGAGCGGTGGCTGCGTTCGCGGATTACCGAGTTCATGTCTCAGGAGACGCGGCCTTTGCCGTAGTGCAAGGTCTTTAAGATCAAGATCAAGATCAAGATCAAGATCTTTAAGATCAAGGGCGTCTGCCTGGGGGCAGACTGTTTCGCCTTCGGCGAGTTACTTGGAAAAGCACCCCAAGTAACCAAGGGTGCCTGCTCCTGGTTGGGCCCGACTTCGTCGGGTTCCTTCACTCCGGTCCCGCTCCGTGGGCCCGCGCCGAACGGACATCCATGTCCTGACGGCGCTCTCGCCGCATCCATGCGGCTCGCCCCACTGCGCGAGACCTGCGTTCAGCCTGCACCCAAGTCGCGATTTGCGGTGTTTGGGCTTTTTGCGTATGAAGATCAAAAGCGCTTTAAAGCAGATCAACGGCTTCCCGGCTGAAGCCGGTCCTACAGTCGGAGGCGATTCCAGAGGGTACGCGATGCTTTTAGTGGGACCGGCTTTAGCCGGGAAGAGGCCAGCTCAGGCGCCAACAATTTTGCTGATTTCACACCCATCCTGTGGGAGCGAGCTTGCTCGCGAATGCTCTATCAAAAACACCAGATATCTGATGGATGTACCGGCCCTTCGTGAGCAAGCTCACTCCCACAAGTCCTTAGCGCTTGACCCTCCCTTGATCTGCACTTGATCTGCTTTTGATCTTCAAACACAAAAATCCCAGACGACGCCAATCGCGACCTGGGTGCAGGCTGAACGGAGGTCTCGTGGAGTGGGCCGAGCGGCATGGATGCCGCGAGAGCCGCCCCCCGCCATGGATGGCGGATGGCGGCGGGCCCACGGAGCGAGACCGGAGTGAAGGAACCCTGAGGAACGAAGGGCCCAACCGAGAGCAAGCACCCTTGGTTACTTGGGGTGCTTTTCCAAGTAACTCGCCGAAGGCGAAACCGAGGCCGTTAGGCCGACGCTCTTGATCTTAAGGATCTTGATCTTGATCTTGATCCTCAAAAGCACGTCTGTTCAATACCCATCTCCTTCGCACCGCCACACTGAATTCATCGGCTACACACACCTGCACCTCAGGGTCGTGGCCCACGAAATCAACGGTGTGTGATGACCTACTCAACCCTCAACGACCACGCCCAAGACCTCGGACTGCTCTTCCTCAGGTCCGCCGGCGCGCTGTTCCTGCTGTTCGTCCACGGCCTGCCCAAACTCCTCGACTTCAACACCCAACTGACCCTCATCGAAGACCCGTTCCACCTAGGCGCGCCACTGACCCTCAGCATGGCCATCTTCGCCGAAGTCCTGTGCCCCCTGCTGATTCTGACCGGCGTACTGGCGCGTCTGGCGTGCCTGCCTATTCTCATCCTGCTGCTTGTCGCGCTCGTCGTGGTGCACAGCGAGTGGAGCGTCGAACAGGGCCAGTTCGGCTGGTTATTACTGATCATCTTCACCAGTGTGCTGATCGCCGGACCCGGTCGTCTGGCGCTCAACCATGGTTTACCCGGAGCGCTTCGCTATGCCTGATTACGCCACGACCGCCGACATCGTCCCGACGTCGAAACTGTCCGTCGACGAGATCGTCACCCTGGTGGTCAAGCACCGGATCAAGGCCGGCTTCGAAGCGCAATACGAAGCCTGGCTGCGGCGCATCATCGCCATGGCGGCAAGTTACCCCGGGCATCTGGGCGTCGACGTCATACGCGGCAAGGCCGACGGCCTGCACATGTTCACCTGCGTCCTGCGCTTCTGCTCGACCGACGCCATGCACAGCTGGCTCGACTCGTCCCATCGCCGCGAACTGGTGGCCGAAGCGTCGCCCATGCTGGCCGACGGCGATTTCACCGAAGTCAACCCGCACAACGAATTCTGGTTCGTTCCCGCCGCGGAAAACCCGCCACCGCGCTGGAAACAGGCCTGCGTGACCTTCCTGGTTATCTGCCCCCTGACCCTGCTGATTCCGCTGATATGGGGGCCGGTCTTTCGCCTGTACCCGCTGCTGGCCAATTACGTCATCAGCACCGCACTGGTCACCGTGACGATCGTCCTGCTGGTGGTGTACGTGCTGATGCCCCGGGCGACGCGGCTGTTTGCTCCCTGGCTGAATGCCCGGCCGGCGCCGGTGGCGGGCGCCGATCATGAAGGATGACGACGCCGATCAACCGTCTTCCAGCGAGCGCCGCCGCTTCGTCGCCAAAGGCTCCTTGCTCGGCGCGGCCGCTGCACTGCTTTCTTCACTGCCTGCCACCGGCCTTGCCGTCGGGGCGTCCCACTCTTCTGCCAACGGAGGCGCAATGAACGTCGATCTGATTCTCTTCAATGGTAATTTCCACACGGTTGACCAGGAAAAACCCAAGGCCAGCGCCGTGGCCATCAGCGGCGGGAAATTCGTCGCCGTGGGCTCCGACGCCGAGATCATGGTCCAGCGCGGCCCGGCCACGCAGGTCATCGACATGCACAAGCGCACGGTGATCCCGGGCCTCAACGACTCGCACTTGCACCTGATTCGTGGCGGCCTGAATTACAACCTCGAACTGCGCTGGGAGGGCGTACCGTCCCTGGCCGACGCGCTGCGCATGCTCAAGGCCCAGGCCGACCGCACGCCGACGCCGCAATGGGTGCGAGTGGTCGGGGGCTGGAACGAATTCCAGTTCGCCGAAAAACGCATGCCGACTCTGGAAGAACTCAATCAGGCCGCGCCCGACACCCCGGTGTTCGTCCTGCACTTGTACGACCGCGCGCTGCTCAACCGCGCCGCGCTACGTGTGGCCGGTTACACCCGTGACACGCCGAACCCGCCGGGTGGCGAGATCGTCCGCGACAGCAATGGCGATCCGACCGGCATGCTGGTGGCCAAGCCCAACGCGATGATCCTCTACTCGACTTTGGCCAAGGGGCCGAAGTTGCCGCTGGAGTACCAGGTCAACTCCACCCGCCAGTTCATGCGCGAGCTGAACCGTCTGGGCCTGACCAGCGCCATCGACGCCGGCGGCGGTTTTCAGAATTACCCGGACGATTACGCGGTCATCACGCAACTGGCCGAGGCCAGACAGCTGACCGTGCGCATCGCCTACAACCTGTTCACCCAGAAGCCCAAGGAAGAGCTGGAAGACTTCAAGCACTGGACCAACACCGTCACGCTGCATCAGGGCGATGACTTCCTGCGCCACAACGGCGCCGGCGAGATGCTGACCTTCTCGGCAGCGGACTTCGAAGACTTCCTTGAGCCGCGCCCGGATTTGCCGGCCGGTATGGAGCAGGACCTCGAGCCGGTAGTGCGCCATCTGGTCGAGCACCGCTGGCCGTTCCGCCTCCACGCCACCTATGACGAGTCCATTTCGCGCATGCTCGACGTGTTCGAGAAGGTCAACCGCGACATTCCGTTCAACGGCATTCCGTGGTTCTTCGACCACTGCGAAACCATCACGCCGAAGAACATCGAGCGGGTCAAGGCGCTGGGCGGCGGCATCGCCATTCAGGACCGCATGGCCTTCCAGGGCGAGTATTTCGTCGAGCGCTACGGTGCCAAGGCCGGCGAGCACACGCCGCCGATCAAACGCATGCTGGCCGAAGGCGTGCCGGTGGGTGCCGGGACCGACGCCACCCGCGTGTCGAGCTACAACCCATGGACTTCGCTGTACTGGATGGTCAGCGGTCGCACCGTCGGCGGCCTGGAGCTGTACCCGGAAGGTTTGTCCCGGGAAACCGCGCTCGAACTGTTCACCCGTGGCAGCGCCTGGTTTTCCTCCGAGCAGGGCAAGAAAGGCCAGATCAAGGTCGGCCAGCTGGCGGACGTGGTGGCGTTGTCCCAGGACTTCTTCAGCGTGCCGGAGGAGTCGATCAAGTGGATCGAATCGGTGCTGACCATCGTCGACGGCAAGGTGGTGTACGGCGCCGGCGAGTTCGACGATCTGGCGCCGCCGAGCGTGCCGGTGCTGCCGGACTGGTCGCCGGTTTCCAAAGTCCCGGGCCACTGGCGCCAGGGCGCACCGATGGCAGCGGCGGTTCACCAGTGCAGCGGCCCCTGCGGTGTCCACGCCCACAGCCACGATAAAGCGCGCCAGTCGAAAGTACCGGTCAGCGACTTCCAAGGTTTCTGGGGCGCGTTTGGCTGTTCGTGCTTCGCCTTCTGACCGACGCCTGAACAGGGCAATTTAAAAGAGCATGAAAGGCCTCGTCGGCACTGACCGGCGGGGCTCTCTGCCAGTGTGATGCGCTGGCCTTGTACTCATCCGTCACCCACTCAATGGAGTCAATCATGACCGTTCCCTACAAGCGTTTGAACAAAGATGATGCCGTGGTTCTGCTGGTCGATCACCAGACCGGGCTGATCTCGCTGGTCCAAGACTTCACGCCGAACGAGTTCAAGAACAACGTGCTGGCCCTGGCTGACTGCGCAAAGTTCTTCAAACTCCCGACCATCCTCACCACCAGCTTCGAGACCGGCCCGAACGGCCCGCTGGTGCCCGAGCTCAAGGCGATGTTCCCGGACGCGCCGTACATCGCCCGTCCCGGCCAGATCAACGCCTGGGACAACGAAGACTTCGTCAAGGCGATCAAGGCCACCGGCCGCAAGCAGATCATCATCGCTGGTGTGGTGACTGACGTCTGCGTGGCGTTCCCGACCCTGTGCGCGCTGGAAGAAGGCTTCGACGTGTTCGTGGTCACCGATGCGTCCGGCACGTTCAACGACGTGGTGCAGAAAGCGGCGTGGGCGCGCATGACCGCAGCCGGTGCGCAATTGATGAACTGGTTCTCGGTGGCCTGCGAGCTGCAGGGCGACTGGCGCAACGACATGGAAGGCCTGGCGAACCTGCTGTCCCAGCGCATTCCGAACTACCGCAACCTGATGAACAGCTACTCGGCTTTCACCGCCAAGTAACACCCTGTGCGCCGCCTTTTTGCGGCGCACACCCTCCCGAATCAGCGGTAACCGTGACAAGATTGCTCGCGTTTACCGCCTATTAGAGAGGGCGCGGCCCGCCAAGCCATCCAGCGCTGGCTGATCGGCCGCTGCCCCCCCATTTCTGGAGAAAGCAACATGGCTCAAGCATCTGCATCCATTCACATCCCGGTATCGGCCGACAAGGTCTGGGCATTGACCGGCGGCTTCCTGTCCTTGAACCACTGGCTGCCGTTCATCAAGCAAAGCGAGTCACAGGAAGGCGGGCGCGTTCGTCACCTGACCACCGACGACGGCGCTGAAATCATCGAGCGCCTGCAGACCTACGATAATGCGGCGCGCACTTACAGCTACTCCATCGACAAGGGACCGTTTCCAATCAAGGACTATCTGGCGACGTTCAAAGTCAAAGAGGATGGTGCCGACAGCACTTGGGTCGAATGGTCAGGGGTATTTACGCCGGACGGTGTCACTGATGGCGAAGTCGAGGAATTGTTCAAGGGGATTTACGAGGGGGGGCTTGAGGCGCTGAAGGCCAATTTCTGACCCGTCTATACGAGCTACCGATGATTTAACCCGCCGATAATCGCGGGACCGCCAGGCCATTGCGGCCTGGCATTTCGGTGCCTTGCTTAAATCGGTGTTGCGTCACGCTTGAGTACAACGCCTTAGTGATGCTCGGACACGGTCGCTGCATTGATCAGGTCGTACAGGGCGAACGCGCGGTTGACCAGGAAAACGGTCACGGCGGTGAGGGCGACGGCATTGATGATGTGCAGGGTCATGGGAGTAAGTCCGTGTCGGGTCTGGGATGACGCGATGTTACGCGAGCCCTGCCGAAGCTGAAGACAATAGGCTTCATGGTGTACATCACCGGCAATGATGGTCAGCAGGTTGTGAAGGGCAGGTCGAGTGACGGGGTGAACTATTTCCGCGTGATCCAGGTCGGCTCTACACACTTATCAGCCTGGAGCCTGCCATGCAGCCTTATGTCATTTGCCACATGATGTCCTCCCTCGACGGCCACGCCCTTACCGACGGCTGGGATCGCGCGTTCAAGAAAGACGCCGGTGATCTGTACGAAAAGCTCGCCCAGACGTTTGAGTTTGACGCCTGGATCTGCGGGCGCGTGACGATGCAGGAAATCGCCCACGACGAGGGCTATCCCAAAGGCCTCGCCACAGGTCCCATCGAGCGCAGCCATTATTTTGCCGACCGCAATGCCAAGGCCTACGCCGTGTCGATCGACCCTCAGGGCAAGGTCGGCTGGAAGAAAAATCAGGCGCTGGATTCCCACGTCGTCGAAGTGCTGACCGAAGGCGTGTCGGATGACTATCTGGCGTACCTGCAGTCGATTCAGGTGTCTTACATTTTTGCCGGAAAGAGCGAAATTGATCTGCAGCAGGTCGTGCAGATCCTGTCGAGCGAACTGGGCTGCAAGCGCCTGATCGTCGAGGGTGGCCCCCATGTCAGTGGCTCGTTCGTCAACGCCGGGCTGGTCGATGAAGTCAGCGTGCTGATCCTGCCGCTGATCGACGGGCGGGGCGAGCATCCAGCGTCGTTCGAGGTGTCGACCGAGGCGTGGAAACAACCGGCTCACTTGAAACTGACGTCGGCGGAGGTGCAGGACGGCGGCGCGGTGTGGCTGCGCTACACCAAGGCCTGACGATAAGGGCGGAGCGGGGCTGATGCAGTCCCGCTTCAGGCAGGGAGCGCCCGGGGAAAACGATCGGAAACGAAAAAGGCCAGCTAAGCGCTGGCCTTTTCGTTTACTTCTGTCTGGCTCCACGACCTGGACTCGAACCAGGGACCCAGTGATTAACAGTCACTTGCTCTACCAACTGAGCTATCGCGGAATGCGCGCTATCTTACTGATTGGAAAAGGGAAGTCAAGCGAGCGACTCAAAAAAATTCTCGGACGGATGCGTTCATCAAATGAAGTCATCCAGGATGTTGCCGCTGTTGAGCAACCTGTGGGAGATTCTATGGTTGTCATCAAGCCAAAATCCCCCCTTTCGGTTGATATTCGCTTTGGTTTTTCATCAGGGAGAACG
>NZ_JACYVI010000001.1 GCF_014842265.1 Pseudomonas sp. CFBP 13711 | reverse complement strand
CGCCGATGGTAGTGTGGGGTTTCCCCATGTGAGAGTAGGTCATCGTCAAGATTAAATTCCAGAACCCCATTTGCGAAAGCAGGTGGGGTTTTGTTTTTGCGCGCGGAAAAGCGGGCAGTCATCCTCATACCTAAATCGCGGATGAGCGCAGTTGTCAGTCGCCCTGACAAGATCGACCGATAACGAATCCTCCCCCTCTGTTAGTCTTCTCCCTCTTTTGAAAGACCAAGGGACGCAGCTATGCCGGTGACATCCAATCTCAACCCCGGGTTTATGGTGGTCCATGGGAATCGCCTGGATGAGCTGCGTGGCCTTGTGGTGTCCTGGATGCGGCGTTATCCCCTGACTCCGCTTGAGAACGAAGTAGCGCTGGTTCAAAGCAACGGCATTGCGCAGTGGCTGAAGCTTGCTTTGGCAGAAGATGCACAGGACGACGATCAAGGGGGTTGCGGCATTGCCGCTGCGATCGATGTGCAGCTCCCTGGCAGTTTCATGTGGCAGCTTTACCGTGCGGTGTTGGGCAAGGCCGAGATTCCGGAAACCTCGTTGCTCGATAAAGCTCCACTGACCTGGCGATTGATGCGACTGCTCCCCGGCTTGATCAATCAGCCACACTTCGAGCCGCTGCAGCGATTCCTGACCGCCGACACCGACCTGCGCAAGCGCTACCAGTTGTCCGAACGACTCGCTGACCTGTTCGATCAATATCAGGTGTATCGCGCCGACTGGCTGGAGGATTGGGCCGCGGGCAAGCATCAACTCAGGACCGGGCGGGGAGAGGCAAAGCCGCTCAAAGCAGAAAACTGCTGGCAAGCCGAACTGTGGCGTGCGCTGCTCCATGATGTCGGGGCAGAGGGGATGGCCCAGAGCAGGGCCGGCGTGCATCAACGTTACATCGAACGCATCAATAGCCTGGTCGAGGCACCGGCCGGTTTGCCGGCGCGGGTGATCGTTTTCGGTATTTCCTCTTTGCCCGCCCAGGCATTAGAGGCGCTTGCCGGGCTAGCCCGTTTCAGTCAGGTCCTGCTCTGCGTTCACAACCCTTGCCGCCATCACTGGGCGGACATCGTGGCTGACAAGGATCTCCTGCGCCACGAATACAAACGCCAATCGCGAAAACCCGGCATGCCGGTGGTGCTGAACCCTGATGCGCTGCACCAGCACGCCCATCCATTGCTGGCCGCTTGGGGCAAGCAGGGGCGTGACTACATCAATCTGCTCGACAGCCATGACGACCCAAACAGCTATCGCTCGATCTTTCGCGACGGGCGCATCGACCTGTTCAGCGAGAGCGAGCCCAAGACACTCCTGAATCAACTCCAGGACGATATCCTCGAGCTGCGCCCCTTGAGCGAGACCCGCGAAGTCTGGCCGCCCGTGGATATCAAGACCGACCGCTCCATTCGCTTTCATGTCGCCCACAGCGCCCAGCGCGAAGTGGAGGTGCTCCACGACCAACTGCTCGCGCGCTTCAGCAAGGATCCGGACCTTCGTCCGCGGGACGTCATCGTCATGGTCCCAGACATTGACAGCTACGCCCCTCACATTCGCGCAGTGTTTGGCCAACTGGATCGTGACGATCGCCGCTTTATCCCCTTCACCCTCGCCGATCAGGGCCAGCGTGGCCGTGATCCGTTGCTGATCGCCGTCGAGCATTTGCTGAAGATTCCGGACAGTCGATTCCCGGTCAGTGAAATCCTCGATCTGCTGGACGTCCCCGCATTACGAGCGCGGTTCGGCATTGATGAGCGAGACCTGCCAACCCTCCATCGCTGGATCGAGGGAGCAGGTGTGCGATGGGGGCTCAATGCGAAGCAGCGTGAAGGGCTAGGGCTACCGGAACAGCTTGAGCAGAACAGCTGGCATTTCGGTCTGCGTCGCATGTTGCTGGGGTACGCCGTTGGGGCGGGTGCGGCTTACGACGGCATTCAGCCGTATGACGAAATCGGCGGGCTCGATGCGGCTCTTATTGGCCCGTTGGTGTCCCTGATCGACGCGCTTCAGGTCGCGCACAACGAACTCTCCCAACCCGCGACGCCCGCGATGTGGGGTGCGCGCCTTCAGGCGATCATGCAGCTGTTCTTCATGGCCGACAGTGAGCACGACGACTACCTGCTCAGTCAGCTGGAAACCCTGCGTGAAACCTGGCTGCAGATCTGCGAGACCGTTGGCCTGGAAGAAGAATTGCCGTTGACGGTCGTGCGTGAAGCCTGGCTGGCCGGGCTTGATCAAGGGCGGTTGTCCCAACGCTTTCTGGCCGGATCGGTCAACTTCTGCACGCTGATGCCGATGCGCGCCATTCCATTCAAAATCGTCTGCCTGCTGGGTATGAACGATGGCGATTACCCACGCGCGCAGCCGCCGCTGGATTTCGATCTGATGGGCAGCGATTACCGTCCCGGCGACCGTTCCAGGCGTGAGGATGATCGTTATCTGCTGTTGGAAGCGCTGTTGTCCGCCCGTGATCAGCTGTACATCAGCTGGGTGGGGCGCAGTATTCGCGACAACTCCGAGCGGCCGGCTTCGGTGCTCATCGGGCAGCTGCGCGATCATCTGTCCAGCGGTTGGCGGCTGGCCGATGCCATCGAGCCCGAGGACGATAAAAAGCGTGATCCGGGCCAGCAGTTGCTGCACAGACTCACCGTCGAGCATCCGCTGCAGCCTTTCAGCGCCAAGTACTTTCAGGAGAACCCGGAGTTCTTCAGCTTCGCCCGAGAATGGCAGGTGCTGCACGAAGCCGTCACCGAAGCAGGGGAAACAAAAGCGCTGCAAAAGCACCAGCAGGAAGAGCCGTTGAGCCTGATGCAATTGCAGGATTTCCTGCGCAATCCGGTCAAGCACTTCTTCAGTCAGCGCTTGAAGATATTCTTTGAAGTCGCCGAAGCGCCATTGGCGGACGAGGAGCCGTTCGTACTCGACGCGCTCGAGCGCTATGGCCTCAGCGACAGTCTGTTGCAAGCGGCGCTCACAGATCCCGAGGACATTCAGGAATCGCTGCATGCTCAAGCAACGCGCTTGCAGGGCAGCGGCTTGCTGCCGATGGCCGGGTTCGGCACGTTGCTGCAGGATGAACTGATCGAACCGCTACCCGACCTCGTCGCCCGCTATCACGAATTGCTGATTCGCTGGCCGGTGCGGCTGCACAGCGCGTTGCCGGTCAGTTATCAGCATCAGGGCGTCGAGCTTGATGGCTGGGTCGACGGGCTTTATCAGAATCCTCAGAACGAGTTACTCGCGATCACCGCTATCCCCAATGCCATCGCCAGCAAGAAGACACGCAAGTGGCATCGCCTGACCAAGCCTTGGGTGAACCATCTGGTGGCCTGCGCGTGCGATCTGCCGTTGACCACCGCGCTGGTGGCCAGTGACGAGACGCTCTTGCTGCCGCCGCTGGACAAGGACACTGCCACGCGCACGCTGAATGACCTGCTGCTGGCCTGGCATCAGGGCATGCAGCGACCGCTTCCGATTGCGGTGAAGACGGCGTTTGCCTGGCTAGGCCAGAACGAGGAAATCAAAGCCGGAGCTGCCGCGCGTAAAGCCTATGAAGGCGATGGCCAGAACAGCAAGGGTGAGCGCGCGGAAAGCACTGCGCTGGCGCGTCAGTTCCCGGACTTCGACGCATTGCTGAGCAGCGAGGAATTCGTGGGTTGGTGCGAGGCGCTGTACAAACCGATTTTTGAAGCGCCTTGGCAGGCACTTTCTCGCGAGGAGGCCGGCGCATGAGTGACGCACAACAACCTCTGGCGCTGCGCTTCCCACTGAAAGGCAGCCAGCTGATTGAAGCCAGCGCCGGCACCGGCAAGACGTTCACCATCTCGGCGCTGTACCTGCGTCTGGTATTGGGTCACGGCAGCGAGATTTCTGGCTTCGGCCGAGAGCTGTTACCGCCGCAGATTCTGGTGGTGACGTTCACCGACGCAGCGACCAAGGAACTGCGCGACCGTATTCGCACGCGACTGGCCGAGGCCGCGCGGTTCTTTCGTGAAGAAATCGAAGCGCCTGATGCGTTGATCGCTGGGTTGCGGGACGAGTTCGCCATTGAGCAATGGCCCGGCTGCGCCAGCCGTCTCGACATCGCGGCGCAGTGGATGGACGAAGCGGCGGTCTCGACCATCCACAGCTGGTGTCAGCGCATGCTGCGCGAGCACGCCTTCGACAGCGGCAGCCTGTTCACCCAGAGCCTGGAAACCGATCACACCGATTTGCTGAGCGAAGTGCTGCGCGATTACTGGCGCAAGTTCTGTTACCCCATGAGCGGCGACGCGCTGCTATGGGTGCGCGAGAACTGGGGCGGACCCGCGGCGCTACTGCCAAGGGTGCGCGCATTGTTCGGCAGTGAGCGGGCGAGCGTGACGAAAACCCCGACGCAGATCATCGAGCAGTCGATTCAAGAGCGGCGCGAAACCCTCCGCCAGCTCAAGGCGCCATGGGCCAACTGGGCCGCGGAGCTGCATGCGATCTGCATCGACGGCGTCGCCTGCAAAGTGGTCGATGGCCGCAAGATGCAGGAGCGTTATTTCAAACCCTGGTTCGACAAGCTGATTGCCTGGGCCAATGACGACGAGCAAGAGCAACTCGACCTCGGCACCGGTTTCACCCGGCTGACGCCTGATGGCATTGCCGAAGCGTGGAAGAACAATCCCCCGTCGCACCCCGCGTTCGAGGCGATGGTCGAGCTCAAGGTGGCGCTGGACACGCTGCCAACGCCCGATGCAGCGGTGCTCGAACACGCCGCGCAATGGGTAGGCGCCCGCTTTGAAGAAGAGAAGCGGCGCCGCGCGGAAATGGGGTTCGACGACATGCTGCTGCGGCTGGACGCTGCGTTGCGCGGCAGCGGTGGCGAGCGCCTGGCGACCCTGATCCGCGAGCAGTTTCCCGTCGCGCTGATCGATGAGTTTCAAGACACCGACCCGGTGCAGTACCGCATTTTCGACAGTATCTACCGGCTTGAGGCCAACGACGAGAGCACCGGCCTGTTTCTCATCGGCGATCCGAAGCAGGCGATCTACGCGTTCCGTGGTGCCGACATCTATACCTACCTGCGCGCCCGTCAGGCCACCACCGGGCGGTTGCACACGCTGGGCACCAACTTCCGTTCCAGCCACGCGATGGTCGATGCGGTGAACCACGTGTTTACGCGCGCGGAGACGAGCGAGGCCGGTCGCGGGGCGTTCCTGTTCCGCACGCCTGAGGACAATCCCGTGCCGTTTCTGGCAGTCGGGTCTCAGGGCCGTAAAGAGACGTTGCAGGTCGACGGTGAGGTGCTTGCGGCGCTCAACGTCTGGCAGCTGGAAACCGATCAGCCAGTGTCGGGCACGGTGTATCGAGCGCAACTGGCGGCGAGTTGCGCCAGTGAGATCGTGCGTTTGCTCAACGCCGGGCAACAAGGGCAAGCGGGCTTTGCCAAAGCTGGAGAGCCATTGAGACAGCTGCTGCCCGCCGACATCGCAATTCTGGTACGTGATGGCAAGGAAGCCCAGGCGGTGCGTGGCGAGTTGTCGGCGCGGGGTGTGCGCAGTGTGTATCTCTCGGACAAGGACTCGGTGTTCGCCGCGCAAGAAGCCCATGACCTGCTCGCCTGGCTCAAGGCCTGCGCCGAGCCTGACGCCGAGCGAACCCTGCGCGCGGCCTTGGCCTGCATCACCCTCGCGTTGCCGCTGGCCGAACTCGAGTTGTTGAATCAGGACGAGCTGGCGTGGGAAAACCGCGTCATGCAGTTCCGCGATTACCGACGCATCTGGCGCACCCAAGGCGTGCTGCCCATGCTGCGGCGTCTGCTGCACGATTTCAAATTGCCCCAGGCGCTGGTTCAGCGTACCGATGGCGAACGTGTACTGACCAACCTGCTGCACCTCAGCGAACTCATGCAGCAGGCCGCCGCCGAGCTGGATGGCGAGCAGGCCCTGATTCGCCATCTGAGCGAGCATCTGGCCCTGTCTGGCCAAGCGGGGGAAGAGCAGATCCTGCGCCTCGAAAGCGATGAACAACTGGTCAAGGTCGTGACCATTCACAAATCCAAGGGTCTGGAATACCCGCTGGTGTTCCTGCCCTTCATCTGCTCGACGAAGCCAGTGGATGGCAGCCGTTTGCCGCTGCACTTCCATGACGCCGAAGGCCACGCGCAGATCAGTCTCAAACCCACGCCGGCGCTGATCGAGCAAGCGGATGACGAGCGCTTGGCGGAAGACCTGCGTCTGCTTTACGTGGCCCTGACCCGCGCTCAACACGCGTGCTGGCTGGGCGTTGCCGATCTCAAACGCGGCAGCAACAGCACCTCGATACTCCATCGTTCGGCCCTGGGTTATTTGCTCGGCGGCGGGCAGAGGCTGGCTGAGTCAGTGGCATTGGGCCAATGGCTGCGATCGCTGGCAGAGGACCACCCGGCCGTGAAAGTTGAACCCGTTCCACTGCCCACCACCGAATCCTTCAGCGCGCCGCGCAATGAGGTCGCATTGAGCAAGCCGCGCGTGCCCCGGCGCAGCGCCCGGGAGAACTGGTGGATTGCTTCCTACAGCGCGCTGCGCATCGGCGACACCGTCACCGACAGCGGCGATCAGTCGCCGGACAGTCCGCAAGCGCAGAAGCTGTTCGACGATGAGCGTCTCGATCCAGATGCGCCGCGCGAGGTCATGGTCAGCGGCGGCGATATCCACCGATTCCCGCGTGGCCCCAACCCCGGCACCTTCCTGCACGGGCTGTTGGAGTGGGCCGGTGAGAAGGGCTTTGCCGAGGCGGCTGCCGATCCACTGGCGGTGGAGAAAGTCGTCGCCCAACGCTGTAACCGTCGCGACTGGAAAGGCTGGATCAACACGCTGACCGACTGGCTGCAGCATCTGCTGACCCTGCCGCTGCGTCTGGGCTCAGATGTGCAGCCCATGGCCTTGTGTGAGCTGGATCAGCCTAACCAGTACCGCGTCGAAATGGAGTTCTGGTTCGCCTGCTCGAAGGTCGATGTGGCGCAGATGGACGCGCTGGTTCGCCGATACACCCACAACGGTGCGCCGAGGGCGGCGGCAGAAACGGTTTCGCTGAACGGCATGTTCAAGGGCTTCATCGACCTGACGTTCGAGCACGAAGGCCGTTACTTCGTTGCCGATTACAAATCCAACTGGCTGGGCGTCGACGACGATGCCTACACCGAGCAGGCGATGGAAAACTCGATTCTGGACAACCGCTACGACCTGCAATACGTGCTTTACCTGCTGGCCTTGCACCGTCAGCTCAAGGCGCGGCTCGCCGATTACGATTACGACCGGCACATGGGCGGCGCGGTGTACCTGTTCGTGCGTGGCAGTCGTGGGGCGAGTCAGGGTGCATGGTTCACCCGACCGCCCCGTGAGTTGATCGAAAGTCTCGATCTGCTGTTTCAGGGCCGAGCGCCGATCACGGCCGACGTGCTGTCAGGAGACCTCGTATGAACCGGACCTTCGCTCACTTGATGCCCTCGGCGCTGGACGCCGACAGCCTGGCCGAGCTGAAGCCCCTCAGCCGGGTGGATGACCTGCTGCTGTTGCTGCAGCGCTGGGTCGAACGCGGCTGGTTGCGCGCGCTGGACAAAGCCTTCGTGGCGTTTCTGGCTGAGCTCGATCCTGCCGCCGATTCGCTGGTGCTGTTGGCGGCCACGCTGACCAGCCACCAGTTGGGCCACGGGCACGTCTGTCTGGACCTCTATGAAACCCTGAAAGAGCCGGACTTCGCCCTGTCGCTGCCGCCGGAGGGCGATGTGTTGTCGACGCCGATGCTGCTGCCGTCCTCGCTGCTCAAATCCCTCGACGGCGCGACGTGGTGCAAGGCGCTGGAAGCCAGCGCGCTGGTGGCCCACGCAGGGGACCTCAGCGAAGCAGCGGCACAGAGGCCGTTGGTTTTGTCCGATCGGCGCCTGTACCTGCGCCGTTACTGGACGTATGAACGGCGGATCGATGCGGCGTTGCGTCGTCGACTGGCTCAGGTGGAAACGGGGTTCAGCGATTTGCCCCAGCGTCTGGATGCGCTGTTCGGCCCGGCCAACCAGGCGCCTGACGCCTTGATCGACTGGCAAAAGTTGGCGTGCGCCCTGGCAACCCGAGGCGCGTTCAGCATCATCACCGGCGGCCCCGGCACGGGCAAGACGACCACGGTCGTGCGTTTGCTGGCACTGCTGCAATCGCCAGCCGTTGAGCGCGGCAAGCCGTTGCGCATTCGCCTGGCGGCACCGACCGGCAAAGCCGCGGCACGCTTGACCGAGTCGATCAGTCATCAGGTGCAGTCGCTGCAAGTGCCGGAAGACGTGCGGCAGAAGATCCCCAGCGAAGTCACGACGGTTCACCGCTTGCTGGGCAGCCGTCCGGGCACGCGGCATTTTCGGCATCACGCGGGCAACCCGTTGCCGCTGGACGTGCTGGTTGTCGATGAAGCCTCGATGATCGACCTGGAAATGATGGCCAACCTGCTGGACGCGCTGCCGCCCCATGCTCGGATGGTGTTGCTGGGCGACAAGGATCAATTGGCGTCGGTCGAGGCTGGCGCCGTGCTGGGCGATTTGTGCCGCGACGCGGAGGCGGGGATGTACAGCCCGCAGACCCAGGCGTGGCTGGAATCGGTCAGCGGGGAAGATCTTGCCGGAAGCGGTTTGCAGCAGGGCGACGATCAGCATCACGCCCTGGCGCAACAGGTGGTGATGCTGCGCCATTCACGTCGTTTCGTGGCCGGCAGCGGCATCGGTCAGTTGGCCAAACTGGTCAATCAGCAGCAGGACCAGGACGCGCGTGCATTGCTCGCGGCTCGCCAGTACCCGGACCTGTTTTCCCTGGTGCTCAAGGGTGAGCAGGACCGCGCGCTGTCGCGACTGCTGCTCGACGGTCACGGCGATGGCCCGCAAGGCTATCGCCATTATCTGGGCGTGATGCACGCGCAGCGGCCGCAAGACCTGACGCAGATCGAAGACCCGCGCAGTGTCGAGTGGGCGCGGCAGGTGCTGAATGCGTTTGATGAGTTCCAGCTGCTGTGTGCTGTGCGTAAAGGGCCGTGGGGCGTGGAAGGGTTGAATCGACGGATCACTGAAACGCTGTTCAGCGCCGGACTGATCGAGAGCGATCATCAGTGGTACGAGGGGCGCCCCGTGTTGATGACGCGCAACGATTACGGGCTGGGTTTGATGAACGGCGACATCGGCATCGCCCTGCGTTTGCCCGAGGGGCCGGTCGAGGAAAACCGTCAGGCGCTGCGTGTTGCGTTCCCGCGTAACGACGGCAGCGGCGGGGTGCGCTTCGTGCTGCCGAGCCGACTCAATGACGTGGAAACGGTGTACGCGATGACGGTGCATAAGTCCCAGGGCTCGGAGTTCGCGCACACGGCGCTGGTTTTGCCGGAGGCGCTGAACCCGGTGCTGACCAAGGAGCTGATCTACACCGGCATCACCCGGGCCAAGCACTGGTTCAGCCTGATCGAGCCGCGTCAGGGCGTGTTTGAAGAAGCGCTGCGGCGCAAGGTCAAGCGCCTGAGCGGGTTGATGTTGGGGCTGTGAGGCTCAAGCTTCTTTGAGCGCAGGCGTTTGTTGCGTCACGGCGTGATCCAGCCCCATGAACCTGCGCACGCGCTCGCCGCACTGATCGGCAAGAATCGTCTGCGGCGCGGCGTCGACCTGCACGATGCCGTTTTCCATGAAAATCACCCGGTCGGAAATCGACAGGGCGAAGTCCATCTCATGGGTGACGATGAGCATCGTCATGCCTTCCTTCGCCAGGTCGGCGATGACCTTGAGCACGTCGCCCACCAACTCCGGGTCCAGCGCAGACGTCGGTTCGTCGAAGAGCATGATCTGCGGGTCCATCGCCAGTGCCCGGGCAATCGCCACGCGCTGTTGCTGACCGCCGGATAACTGATGGGGGTATTTGTGCGCATGGGCCAGCAGCCCGACCTTGTCGAGCAGGGCGTAGGCGCGTTGCTCGCTGAGGTCCCGGTCGCGGCCGTGGTACCGCGGCGCGAGGGTCACGTTGTCGAGAATGGTGCGGTGGGGGAACAGGTTGAAGTTCTGGAACACCATGCCGATGCGCTGCACCCCTAGGCGGATCTGCGGTGCGTTGGGGTTGTCGCCGGCGTGAATGTAGCCTTCGCCAAACAGGATGATCTCGCCCTTGTCGATGGTCTCCAGGCTGTTGACCGTGCGAATCAGCGACGTCTTGCCCGAGCCCGACGGGCCGATGATGGAGATGACCTGCCCAGCCTCCACCTCCAGATTGATGCCCTTGAGCACCTCATGCTGCCCGTAGCTTTTGTGGATGTTGACCAGTTGCAGCGCCGGCGCCGAGCCCGGACCTGTTAGCGGCTGACGCGTCACTGCGGGCTGCGTGACCAGGCTGGTGCGCAGGTTACTCAGGGCAGGGTCGTCGAGGGTTTGCGGCTTGCGATTGCTCAGCTCCAGGTGCTGCTCCAGCCAGTGAAACAGCCAGCCGAACACCGTGACGATCATCACGTAATACACCGCGACGGCCGACAGCGTTTCCATGACCAGAAAGTTTTGCGCGTAGAGGCGTTGGCCCACGGTCAGCAGCTCAGTGAGGGAAATCACTGACACGAGTGAGGTCAGTTTCACCACGGTGATGTATTCATTCACCAGCGTCGGCAGGGAGATACGGAATGCCTGGGGGATGACGATCAGACGCTGCATGCCGATCAGACCAACACCCAAGGCGCGGCCCGCTTCCTTCTGGCCCTTGGCGACCGAGATCAGGCCGCCCCGGTGAATCTCCGCCATGTACGCCGCCTCCGTGACCACCAGCGCAAGAAGGCCGGAATAGAAGGGGTTGGACAGCACCTCGCGGGTGACCGGAAACATCTGTGGCAGGTTGTAGGTAAACACCACCAGCACCAGCAGCGGGACACTGCGGAAGAACCAGATATAAATCGACGCCGGCACACTGATCCAGCGTGCGGTCGAGAGCTTGGCCGAGGCCAGGAGGAAACCCAGCAGCATGCCGATGAACCAGCCCAGGGCGCTGAGTTCGATCACGGTGATGCAGGATTCCCAGAAGTCAGCGACCGAGAACAGAGAAAAAAAGTAGGACCATTCGAATTGCATACACACACCTCAGCAGGGCGGGGCCCGGCGGGATTCTCTTGTCAAACGCGATCCCTGTGGGAGTGAGCTTGCTCGCGATGACTTCGGTACAGCCAACACACCTTCATCGTCTGTCACGGCCAATCGCGAGCAAGCTCACTCCTACACGGGTGACGCATCAAGCCGTCAGTTCGCGGGCTCTTCCAGGTTGTATTTCTTCAAGAGCGCAGCGTATTCGCCGGATTTTTTGGTCTCGTCGAAGGCCTTGAGTAACGCCTGATAGAGCTCGTCATTGCCCTTCTTCACGTAGATGCCAAGCGTCTGCTGATAGATCGAATGCTCGGTGCTGACCACCACGCGGCCCTTGGTGCGTTCGGCGATCATGCCGGCGGCGCCGTCGATTTCTACCTGCGCCTGCACGTTCCCTGACAGCAGCGCCTGGGTCACTTCCGGTGCCGACGGGAATTCGCTGACGGCGACCGGGCCTTTGCCCTTCGGCACGCAGTATTCGGTGGAGAGCTTGTTGAACTGGGTGACCCACGTGGTGCCTTTTTCCAGGCCGATTTTCAGCCCACACAAGTCTTCCGGCACCTTGGGTTTGAGCGGACTGTCCTTGAGCACCATGATCGCCGCGCCGGTTACAGCGTAGGGAATGGTCTGTGCCTGGGTCTGGCGCTCCGGCGTGATGTACATGCCCGAAATGATCGCGTCGTAGTGCCCGGCATTGAGGCTGAGGATCAGGCTGGAGAACTTGGTGTCGACGAACTCCGCTTTGAGGTCCATGTGCTTGGCGAGCAGGCGCGAGAGGTCAGGGTCGGCACCGACGACGTTCTTCTTCTCGTCGTAGGATTCGAATGGGGGGTAGGTGATCTCCATGCCAACCTTGAACTGCCCGGGCGTCACGGTGGTGGCAGCTTGTGCGGCCGTGGCAGCCAATAACGACGCGCCGAGCATGGCGGAGGCAAGCACGGTCAAGCGGACAGCAGTGTTCAAAGTGTTGCGCATCGTCGGTGACTCCACGTCAGGAAAGTAGGGCTGGGTGTGCTGGGTATTCGAGTGATGCAGGGCGCCGTATCGCATCAAGATACGTCCTGTGTCTGATTCTTCAGGTGGCCGAAGCTCGACGGCTTGCGCGCCTTTTCGTACAGCTTGAGTTCGCCGTTCTCGACCTTGCGCCGCAGGTATTGGTAGGTCTGCAATGCCTGACCGAACATGTGCTCGCCGATGGTGATTTCTTCGTAGTCGGCAGTGCCCTTGTCGAACTGCGGAAGGGGCTTGATCTGGGTGTGGAAGTCGCAGGCGAAGAACAGTGGAAACGAATAGCGCTCCTCGCTGACCGTGCGTACCCGATGAGCCGTAGCAACGAACGTACCAGCGGTCATGACCTCCAGCATGTCGCCGATGTTGACCACAAACGCGCCATCAACCGGGGGCGCGTCGATCCACTGCCCGAGGTCGTTCATCACTTCCAGCCCGGGCTTGTCGGCCAGCAGCATGGTGAAGCACTCGTAATCGGTGTGCGCACCAATTCCGGGCGCATCTTGGGCGGCGCCGTCGAACGGGTAATGAATCAGTCGCAGCTTCGACGGCGGACGGGTGACCATCGCCTCGAAGTAGCCTTCCTCCAGGCCCAGCGCCAGCGCAAAGCCGTCGAACAGGCGGCGGCCCAGGGCAAACACCGCCGCGTAATACGCTTCGACCGCAGGGCGAAAGCCGGGCAGGTCCGGCCATTCGTTGGCACCGATCAGCGGGGTTTTAGCGATCACCAGTGGGTCGTCATCGCCCACTTCAAAACCGATATCGAACGCCTCTTTGTGATCCGGCTTGCCCTTGGCGTACACCTCTTCGCCCTCGGGTACGAAGCCTTTGTGGCTGCGTGAAGTGCCGATGTAGTGCTGCATTTTGTAATCGAGGGATTGGGCGAACAGGTCCTTGGCCGCCTGACGCAGACCGTCGATCAAAGACGGCGCGATGCCGTGATTCCTGACGTACAGAAAGCCCACTTCCCGCGCCGCCTTGCCCAGTTCGTCGGCGACGGCCTGACGCAGTGCGATGTCGGGGCTGAACAACCCCGCGATATCGACCACCGGGATGCTGCTGAAATTGGCGACCTTCGGGGCTGCCGTGTGCGACGGATCTGGCATGACGAAACGCTCCTTATCGGCTTGTGGTGTGGGTGAAGCGCTGAAAATGTTCGCGTTCGGTCCGGCCCATCCACAGGTTCAGCGACCAGAGATCGGCCACCGGCACATTGGTGAAGGGCAGATGATGCAGATAGCCGTCGGCGCCGAATTCAGGCGTCATCGTGCTGACCTGATAACCGCGGGCCTGCTGGGATGTCCACACGGCTTCCCAGTGCTGCTGATGGAAAGCCAGCTCTCGGGCGTACTCGGGGGCAGCCGGATGAGGGACTTGCGGACCCTGGTCGTAGCCGACCCGAGCCTGAATGTGATGAACGCGCTCGACGAACGCGCTGAGGTCGTCTTCCGGGTCGTCGAGCAAACGCTCGCAGGTGACGATCCAGTGGCTGATGTCGCTGGTGAAGCGTAGATCGGGCAGTTGGCGGATCAGCTCAAGGGTGACCCACGGATTGAACAGCGAGCGGGCGCGATGGGTTTCGAAAGTGACGGTCTGCCCGTGCTTGCGCGCCACCTCCAGTGCCCGACCGAAGAAGTCCACCTGCTGCGGCAATTGCCAGCGGTCGTTGCCGGCCAGCACGTTGACGAAGCGCGGCGCCAGTTCGGTTGACCAGGCGAGCTTCTGTTCCAGATCGGTGAGGTGTTCCGCGGTGGTCGCTGATTGTTCCGGGAGGACGTCGTAGGCGGTGAAAACGGTGGCGATGTAAGGCACGTGATTGGCGCGCAGGAAGGCACCGAATTCCGCACGCTCGACAGGCGTCAGTGGCAGGCGTGCTTCCATGCCGTCGAATCCGGCTTCCAGCAGCTCATCCAGCGCCTGGGCCTTGCTGGCGCGGTAGCCCCAGAGCGTGCGGAAGATTTCCAGTTTCATCGAGCGTCCTCAAAGATTGCAGCAAGCGGCTGACGTGTGACCCGAGAAAGGGCTCCGCCGCGGCGCGGGCCGAGACGGGTACAGCGGCAGTCACATCAGAAAAGGCAATCTTCGGGCCGTGTCTCTACTGGACGGGCTCCTTTATTGCGGCCGATCTTAGATTCGGCCGATGAACGGGAAGAATAGGAAAGCTCAAATGCATAGTTCAGAGATTTCTGAACTATGGTCGGGAGGTGCGAGGTAGACGCAGACTTCAGGCATGCGACGTTCATGTGGGAGTGGCCGGGATGGCGCTCCACCTTGCTCGCGAATAGATAGGAACATCCACCGCATCTTCAGCGCCTGAGATGCCGCCTTCGTGAGCAAGCTCACTCCCACAGGATCGCGTTTCATCCGCAGGCAAGTTGGGCGCTACCCCTACCTGCAGCCGACTTTTCGTTCAATCCACAAACGTCATCCGTTCCGTCTTGCCCAGCAGAAACCCCTGATTGCGCTCGGTAGCCTCACGGATGTAATCCCACAGCAACGTAATCCGCTTGAGCTTCCTCAAGTCCTCGCGGCAATACATCCAGAACTGCCGCGTGATATCCACCTCACTTTCCAGCACCGGCAACAGCCGAGCATCCTGTGCCGCCAGAAAGCACGGCAGGATCGCCAGCGCTCGTCCCTGCAACGCGGCGACGTATTGGGCGATGACGCTGGTGCTGCGCAGGGTGGCGTGGGCGCCGGGGAGCAGGTTGCTGAGGTAGAGCAATTCCGAGCTGAAGGCCAGGTCGTCGACATAGCTGATGAACGGATGGTCGGCGAGGTCTTCGGTCTTGAGTATCGGCGCGTGGTTGTCGAGATACTCCTGAGTGGCGTAGAGCCTCAGGCTGTAGTCGCACAGTTTGCAGCACACGTAAGGCCCGTGTTCCGGACGCTCCAGCGCGATGACGATATCGGCCTCGCGCTTGGACAGGCTGATGAAGTGCGGCAGCGGCAGGATGTCCACCGAAATGGCAGGGTACGTGTCGGTGAAGTGACTGATTTGCGGGGTGATGAAGAAGCTGCCGAAGCCTTCGGTGCAGCCCATGCGCACGTGCCCCGACAACGCGACGCCGGAGCCGGAAACCTGCTCGCAGGCGATGTGCAGCGTGCTTTCGATGGACTCCGCAGCGCCCAGCAATCGTTGGCCTTCCGCCGTGAGGATGAAGCCGTTGTTGCGGGATTTTTCGAACAGCAACGTGCCCAGTGAAGTTTCCAGCGAGCTGATCCGGCGCGACACCGTTGTGTAGTCCACCGCGAGGCGTTTGGCCGCGGAACTGGCCTTGCGCGTGCGCGCCACTTCGAGAAAAAACTTCAGGTCATCCCAGTTCAGCGCGCTCAGGGACGTGATGTTTTTTTGCATGTTGAACCTGCTTTTATGTGCGTTTTTATTAGAAGTTTGCACATCTATACTCCGAAGCGCGGCCGGATCCAACCTGTCCGTCAACGCCTGCTGCAGCAGCTGAAACCAACGAGGTAGCGCCCCGGCAAACCGCCCCATCCCACATGCCATAACACCCTGCACAACAATAAATAAGCGGAGGAGTTTATGAAGAACGCTATTACGGCGGACGCTGGCGCACTCGATGCCGGCCCCGTGAAAAACGCCCGATCCTATCGGCTTGCCGGCGCGGCAAGCATGGCCGGCACGACCATCGAGTGGTACGACTTTTTCCTCTACGGCACGGCTGCCGCACTGATCTTCAACAAGATCTTCTTCCCTGCACTGGACCCGATCATTGGTGTGCTGGCGGCGTTCGCCACCTACGCGGTGGGCTTTCTTGGCCGGCCACTGGGCGGCATCGTGTTCGGCCATTTCGGCGATAAGATCGGGCGCAAGTCCATGCTCCTGTTCACCCTGATGCTGATGGGCATTCCGACCATCATCATCGGCCTGATTCCCACCTACGAACAGATCGGCTACTGGGCTGCAGTCCTGCTGGTGGCGATGCGGTTTCTCCAGGGCATGGCGGTCGGCGGCGAATGGGGCGGGGCGGTGCTGATGGCCGTCGAACATGCGCCCGAGGGCCGCAAAGGTTTCTACGGCAGCCTGCCGCAAACCGGCGTTGGTGCCGGGCTGGTACTAGCCTCGCTGGCGATGGGCATGGTTGCCAAATTGCCGGAGGCCGACATGCTCAGTTGGGGCTGGCGGATTCCGTTTCTGGCCAGCGTTGTGCTGCTGGGCGTTGGCTGGTTGATTCGCTTGAAAGTCCCGGAGTCGCCCGATTTCGAGAAGCTGAAAAAAGACAACATCGCCGTCAAGGTGCCGCTGTTCAAAGTGTTCCGCGAGCATCCGAAGGAAACCCTGACCATCATCGGCGCGCGCACGGCCGAGAACGCCTGGTTTTACATGTCGGTGACCTTCGCCCTGGCGTACGCCGCCAATCAGTTGCTGATACCCCGTGCCGACGTGCTGAGCGCGATCACCGCTGGCGCTGCGCTGTCCTTGGTGACCATGCCGCTGTGTGGGCACCTGTCCGACAAGGTCGGTCAGAAACGTCTGTATTTCGCCGGGCTTTTGCTGCTCTGCGCCTTCGTCTATCCGTTCTTCGCCATGCTCGGCACCCGCGAACCGCAGATGGTGTGGTGGGCGATGGTGCTGGCGGTGGGCGTGGTGTTCCCGATCCTGTACGCGCCGGAATCCCTGTTATTTGCTCGCCAGTTCCCGGCGGAAATTCGCTACAGCGGCATCTCTGTCTCGGTGCAGTTGGCGGGCGTGTTGGGCGGTGGATTTGCGCCGATGATCGCCACGCAATTGCTGGCCATGGGCGGCGGCAGTCCGCACTACGTGATCGTCTACCTGATCGGCATGGCGCTGGTGGCATTGGTCTGCACCGCGCTGATGAAGCGCGATCCGCCTCGCCATCGCGCAGCCTGAATCGACTTTTTTTCAGCGCGCCCACGCCGGCGCGCTGCCTTGAATGGAGCAATGGCAATGAACGTGTCACTGAACAAAAACAACACCACCGTGGCCCGCGTGAAGCTGCTGATCGGCGGTGAATGGGTTGAGTCGCAAACCACCGAGTGGCTCGACGTGGTCAACCCCGCCACCCAGGAAGTGCTGGCCCACGTGCCGTTCGCCACGGCCGCTGAGGTCGATGCCGCCGTCGCCGCTGCGCAGAAGGCATTCACCACTTGGCGGCACACGCCGATTGGCGCCCGTATGCGCATCATGCTCAAGCTGCAGGCGTTAATCCGGGAACACTCCAAACGCATCGCCGTGGTGCTCAGCGCCGAACAGGGCAAGACGATTGCGGACGCCGAGGGCGATATCTTCCGCGGCCTGGAAGTGGTTGAGCACGCGTGCTCCATCGGCACGCTGCAGATGGGCGAATTCGCTGAAAACGTCGCCGGCGGCGTGGACACCTACACCCTGCGTCAGCCCATCGGCGTTTGCGCAGGGATCACGCCTTTCAACTTCCCGGCGATGATTCCGCTGTGGATGTTCCCGATGGCCATCGCCTGCGGCAACACCTTCGTGCTGAAACCGTCCGAGCAGGACCCGATGTCGACGATGCTGCTGGTGGAGCTGGCCGTCGAAGCGGGCGTGCCGGCGGGCGTGCTCAACGTTGTGCACGGCGGCAAAGAGGTGGTCGACGGGATCTGCACCCACAAGGACATCAAGGCGGTTTCCTTCGTAGGCTCGACGGCAGTGGGCACTCACGTTTACGAGCTGGCCGGCAAACACGGCAAGCGTGTGCAGTCGATGATGGGCGCCAAGAACCATGCCGTTGTGCTGCCCGATGCCAATCGCGAGCAGACCCTCAACGCACTGGTCGGCGCCGGTTTCGGTGCGGCGGGTCAGCGCTGCATGGCGACGTCGGCGGTGGTCATGGTCGGCGCGGCGAAGCAGTGGATTCCCGACCTGAAGGCGCTGGCGCAGAAGCTCAAGGTGAATGCGGGCAGCGAGCCGGGCACCGATGTCGGGCCGGTGATTTCGAAGCGCGCGAGACAGCGGATTCTTGATCTGATCGAAAGTGGCGTCCAGGAAGGCGCCACCCTCGAACTGGACGGGCGTGGCATCACAGTGGCGGGCTTTGAGGAAGGCAATTTCGTCGGGCCGACGCTGTTTACCGGCGTGACCACCGAGATGCAGATCTACACTCAGGAAATCTTCGGGCCGGTGCTCGTGGTGCTGGAAGTCGACACGCTGGATCAGGCCATTGCGCTGGTCAACGCCAACCCGTTCGGCAACGGCGTCGGGCTGTTCACTCAGAGCGGTGCGGCGGCGCGCAAATTCCAGAGTGAAATCGACGTGGGTCAGGTCGGCATCAATATCCCGATTCCCGTGCCGGTGCCGTTCTTCAGCTTCACCGGTTCGCGCGGTTCGAAGCTGGGAGATCTGGGGCCGTACGGCAAGCAGGTGGTGCAGTTCTACACTCAGACCAAGACCGTCACCAGCCGCTGGTTCGATGACGACAGCATGAATGACGGGGTGAACACGACGATCAATTTGCGTTGAGTGCGACGCGCTTTAAGCGGGCGCGCGTGTCGCCGGTGGCACTGGAACTGAACAAGGAGAACAACAATGAAAATCGCATTCATCGGCCTGGGCAATATGGGGGCGCCGATGGCGAGGAACCTGATCCGTGCCGGGCATCAGCTGCATTTGTTCGACCTGAACCAACAGGTGCTGGCCGAGCTGGCCGAATTGGGCAGCCGCATCAGTGAGTCGCCCAAACATGCTGCTCAGGGTGCCGACCTGGTCATTACCATGCTCCCGGCGGCAGCCCACGTTCGCGCGGTTTATCTGAATGAAGACGGCGTATTGGCTGGCATCAGCGCAGGCGTTCCGGCGGTGGACTGCAGCACCATCGATCCACAGACTATCCGCGATGTGGCGGCCGCAGCGGCGAAACAAGGTGTGGTGGTCGGCGATGCGCCGGTGTCGGGCGGCACGGGCGGCGCGCAGGCCGGGACGTTGACGTTCATGGTCGGCGCGAGTCTTGAGCACTTCACGGTGCTCAAGCCGATCCTCGCGCAGATGGGCCGCAACATCGTCCACTGCGGCGATGTCGGCACCGGGCAGATCGCCAAGATCTGCAACAACATGCTCTTGGGCATTTCCATGATCGGTGTGGCAGAAGCCATGGCGCTGGGTAATAGCCTGGGCATCGACACCGGCGTGCTGGCGACCATCATCAACAGCTCGACCGGACGCTGCTGGAGCTCGGAAATGTACAACCCGTGGCCCGGCGTCGTGGAAACCGCCCCGGCGTCGCGCGGCTACACCGGAGGGTTTGGCGCAGAGCTGATGCTCAAGGACCTGGGCCTGGCAACCGAAGCCGCCAAAGCCGCACGCCAACCGGTGATCATGGGCGCGCTGGCGCAGCAGCTGTATCAGGCGATGAGTCTGCGCGGTGATGGCGGCAAGGATTTCTCGGCGGTGGTTCAGGGTTACATCAAGAAGGAAAACTGATGGTGCACGCCCCGGCCTCTTCCCGGCTAAAGCCGGTCCCACAATGTGCACGCGGTCACCGAGTGGGACCGGCTTCAGCCGGGACGAGGCCAGCACCAACACAGCAATGCCGCGGCGTGGCATCCGACGCCTTCCCGGCTAAAGCCGGTCCTACAATGTGCACGCGGTCCCACTGAATACACGGAGTCCCACCGAGAACTAACCCCGCGGGCCGCTGTAATCCTTGGCCCACTGCTCTTGCGCCACCAGGTGCTTCTTAAACCGCGCGATCTGTTCGGCCACTCGCACCGGCGACGTACCGCCCCAGCCGCTGCGCGCTGCCAGTGCAGCTTCAAGCGTCAGGCTCTCCAACACCTCCGGCGTCAGGCGCGGGTCGGTGTCGGCGAGCATCTTTGGCGTCAGCTCCGGCAGCCCGATGTCCTGGGCCTCGCACAGCTGCACCAGTTGCCCGGTGATCTCGTGGGCTTCCTTGAACGGCACACCGCGAACGGCCAGCCAGTCGGCGATTTCCGTCGCCAGGGTGAACCCCAAAGGTGCCTGCCGCAGCAATTCGTCCTTGCGCACCTTCATGGTTCGAACCATGCCGGCGAAGGCGGGCAGCACCAGATTCAGCGTGTCCAAAGCGTCGAAGATGGCGTGCTTGTCTTCGCTCAAATCCCGGTTGTACGACAGCGGCTGCGCCTTGAGCACCGACAGAATCGCCGTCAGCGAACCGATCAACCGGCCGGATTTACCCCGGGCCAGTTCGGCGATGTCCGGGTTCTTCTTCTGCGGCATGATCGAGCTGCCCGTGGCGTAGGCATCGTCCAGCTCGACCCAGCGAAACTGCCGAGACGTCCAGATGCAGAACTCCTCGGCCATGCGCGAAATATTGATCCCCAGCATGCTCGCACAGAACAGAAACTCGGCCACGTGATCGCGGCTGCCGACGGCGTCGATGGAGTTCTCACACGGCCCGGCGTAGCCCATTTCCGCCGCCGAACGTTGCGGGTCGCGGGCGATGGCGGAACCGGCCATGGCGGCGGCGCCGAGGGGCGACAGATGGAAGCGCTGATCCCAATCCTGCAGGCGCTGGATATCACGATGAATTGCCTGGGCGTGGGCCATCAGGTGATGACCGAACACGATTGGCTGCGCTTGTTGCAAGTGAGTGAAACCCGGCGCAATGGTCTCGATATGCGCTTCGGCCTGGCCGACCAACGCCTGCTGCAAATCCAGAATCGACAGGGTCAGCACGCGAATCCGGTCACGCAAAAACAGCCGCATGTCATTGGCTGTCTGATCGTTGCGCGAGCGCCCGGCGCGAAGCTTGCCGCCCAGTGCGCCAAGGCGTTCGGTGAGCAGGCGCTCGATGAAGGTGTGCACGTCCTCGTCGGCGGGAATGGGCTGAATCGTGCCGGCGGCAAAATCCTCGTCAATCGATCGCAGCGCGTCGATGATGCGGCGGGTTTCGTCGGCGTCCAGCAAACCGGCGCGCTCAAGCTCGTGGGCGTGGGCCTTGGAGCCTGCCACGTCATAAGGCGTCATGCGGAAATAGACGGCGGGCGAGCGTGACAGGTTGGCCATCGCTTCGGCTGGCGCTGATTTAAAGCGCGCGCCCCACAGACGCTCAGTTGCATCGGACATATGCATTCCCCCTCAAACACGTGATTGCTGGCGAGCCAGGCGTCGGCGACGTCAGGGGATCCTAGAAAAAACCGGCTGCCGGTGAAACGTTACAAATGGCAAGTCGGGTTGGCAGAAATGGAAAGCTGCTTGATTCGGCCTGCTGATCAGAAGCGTGGTGCAGACTTTTTTTCGTTACCGCAGGTGGCGGAATGTGGTGAAGTGGCGCCGATCACAACGCTCGCTGTTTACCCTCTTCGACCTTTCGCAGGATGCGCCCATGACTGATTTCCTATCGCTCTATCAAAACCTCGGCTGGACCTTGTCAGCGCTGGTGCTGCTGACGTTTCTGCTGGCGGGGACGGTGAAGGGCGTGATTGGCATGGGCCTGCCGACGGTCGCGATGGGGCTGCTGGGCGTGATGATGCTGCCGACCCAGGCGGCGGCGTTGCTGCTGATCCCCTCGACGCTGACCAACTTTTGGCAGCTGGCAACCGGCGGACATCTTCGCGGACTGTGCACGCGGTTGTGGCCGCTGCTGTTGATGATCGTCATCGGCACGCTGCTCGGCTCCTACGCGCTGGGCCTTGGCAACGGGCACGCCATGGCGAGGGCACTGGGCGGCGCGCTGTTTGTGTACGCGCTGTGTGGCCTGTTTTTGCCGACGCTCAGGGTGCCGCCCACTGCAGAGCGCTGGCTTGGACCGTTGTGCGGATTCATCACCGGGCTGGTCACCTCGGCCACCGGCGTCTTCGTCATTCCGGCGGTGCCCTACATTCAGGGCCTGGGGCTGGATCGTAATGAACTGGTGCAGGCGCTGGGGCTGTCGTTCACCGTCTCGACCCTGGCACTGGGTGTCGGTCTGTTCTGGAACGGCGCAGTGGGCAGCGCCGAAATGGGCGCCTCGTTGCTGGCGCTGATTCCTGCGTTGCTCGGGATGATGTTCGGTCAGTGGCTGCGTCAACGGATCAGCGCGCTGGTGTTCAAGCGGATGTTCTTTATCGGCATGGCCCTGCTGGGCGCGCATCTGATGATCGCGGGCTGATTACGCGGCGTTCGGCTCGGATTCACGCTGCCGTTCTATCAACATAAATTCATCAATAGCCGCCTGACTCGTGATTCAGGCGCAAATGTATTTTGCCCGTCTGTGGCTTATTCCCGTCTCGTCCGCCAGATATTCTGCCGTCCATTCCAATTGAAGACCCTCAATCCAGTACCGCTGAGCCGCGGGCTGCATTGACGACGGACGAGGCTTGATATGAAAAAAGTACTGTTTCTCAACGGCGGCAAACAATTTGCGCACTCCGATGGCCGCTACAACACCACGCTGCATGAAGCCGGCCTGACGCTGCTGGATCGTGCCGGTTTTGAAGTACGACAGACCTTCATCGACGGCGGCTACGACGTGGCCGAAGAAGTGCAGAAGTTTCTCTGGGCTGACGTGATTATCTGGCAGATGCCGGGCTGGTGGATGGGGGCGCCGTGGACGGTGAAAAAGTACATCGACGAAGTGTTCACCGAAGGTCACGGCAGCCTGTACGCCAACGACGGTCGCACCCGTTCCGATGCCTCCCAGCGTTATGGCAGCGGCGGCTTGCTGCACGGCAAGCAATACATGATTTCGGCCACCTGGAATGCGCCGCAGCAAGCGTTCGACGACCCGGCCGACTTCTTCGAAGCCAAGGGCGTGGATGCCGTGTACTTCCCCTTCCACAAGGCCAACCAATTCTTGGGCATGACCGGCCTGCCGACCTTCCTGGCGGTGGACGTGATGAAGATGCCGAATGTGGAAGCAGACGTGAAGCGGTACGAGGCGCATCTGGCCTCGGTGTTCGGGATCTGAGGGGGAGGAGCGAGCTACAAGCTTCAAGCGGCAAGCTTAAAGCTCAATGCCTGCCGCTTGCCGCTCTTGCCAGCAAGCACGCTAATATCCAGTCTCTTGTGAGCGGGAGACAACAGTGAAAGCCAGGTCAGATGAGTTGCAGGTTTTTGTCACGGTGATCGAAAGCGGCTCGATTTCAGCTGCGGCCGAGCAGGTCGGGCAGACGCCTTCGGCAATCAGCCGCACGCTGTCGCGACTCGAAGGCAAGCTGGGCACGACGTTGATCAACCGCACCACGCGGCGCATGGACCTGACCGAGGAGGGCAAGTATTTCCTCGAGCGGGCCAGGCAGATTCTGGATCAGATGGAAGAGCTGGAAGAACGCATGTCGGTGCGACAGCAGACGCCCTCCGGCCGTTTGCGGATCAACGCGGCGTCGCCTTTCATGCTGCATTCCATCGTCCCGTACGTTGCCGAGTTTCGTGCGCTGTACCCGGACATCCAGCTGGAGCTGAACAGCAACGATCTGATCATCGATCTGCTGGAACAGAGCACCGATGTGGCGATCCGTATTGGCGTGCTGGCCGATTCCACCCTGCACGCCCGGCCTCTTGGCAGCAGCCCGCTGAACATCCTGGCCAGCCCTGAATACCTCGAAAAGCACGGCACGCCGAAGACCGTTGCAGCGCTGAGCGAGCATTCCCTGCTCGGCTTCACCCAGACCGAAACCCTCAACCACTGGCCGTTGCGCCACGCGGACGGGGATCGGCTGTTCATTCAGCCGACGGTTTCGGCCTCCAGCGGCGAGACGTTGCGCCAGTTGGCGTTGGCGGGTGAGGGCATCGTGTGCCTGTCGCACTTCATGACCCACGAAGACATCCGCCAGGGCCGCCTAAACGTCATCCTGCCCCAGGCCAACAGCGGCTATCGACAGCCGATCCACGCCGTTTACTACCGCAACTCGCAGCTGGCGTTGCGGATTCAGTGCTTTCTGGATTTCATTCAGGAGAAACTGGCGGTGTACGCCGCCTGACGCGTCACGCCTCGCCCACCCCGCTGAATTCCGCCCGTAACATCTGCACAAACGCCTCCCGCGCCGGGTGATGCTCGGCGCTCTCGTGCCAGTAAAACAGGTTGTCGATGGAGGTCAGTTCAGGGAATTCATAACCGACCCAGCCCGAGCCTTTCCGGTACTGCTCGTAAACCCCTTTGGGCACCAGCGCCACCCCGGCCCCGGCGCTGACGCAACCGACGATGGTGCCGTAATTGGCGATGCTGACGATGGGCTGAGTCTGGCCGTCGCTCTGCAACCAGCGCTCCAGCGCCGCGCGATAAGGGCAGCCTTCGGGCCACATGAAAATCGATTTGCCCTGCAGATCCGCCGCGCTCCGAATCGGCCCCAACGACTCGGCGGCAATCAGCACCAGATCCTCCCGGTACATCGACGTGCGCTTGAGCCGTGGGCGTTTGACATCGATGGCGACAATGGCGCCATCGAGCTTCTGGTTGAGCGTCGCTTCCAGCAGCTGCGTGCCGGTGCCAGTGGTCAGCTCCAGCGACACCTGCGGATAACGCGCATGAAAGCGCGCCAGCAGTCGCGGCAGCCGCGCCGTGGCCGAAGATTCGATGGCGCCGATGCGCAACGGCCCGGATGGCGCGGCGTCCGGGTGCACCGCGCGTTTGGCTTCGTCGGCCAGGCTCAGCATCTTGCCGGCGTAGGTGAGGAAGATTTCTCCCGCCGCGCTGATGCGCAAACCGCGGCCCTGACGGTAGAACAGCTCGGTGCCCAGCTCTGCTTCAAGCGCCTTGATCCGTGCGGTGATGTTCGATGGCACGCAATGCAACACCTCCGCAGCGCGGGCAATGCTGCCGGTGTCGACGACAGTCTTGAACATGCGGATCTGGGCCAGTTCCATTCATCACCAAAAGTGAGGGGTTGAGTCATTATTGTTCGGTTGTGGTGAGCATAGGTTGTTTCGATACTCGCAGCCATGGGCAAGCGCCGGGCTTGTCGGCAGGAGTATCGAGATGAGCGTGGTAGCTGAGCCAGTTCCTGATTCCGATGTTACGGCTAACGCTGCGGTGCCCTGGCAGGGGATGAAAGTCGCTCTGGCCACTTTCTTTGTGGTCGCCTGCTGGGGCTTCTCGCCGACCGGCATTCGCATCGGTTTGCAGGCCTATGAGCCGGGGCATCTGGCGCTGCTGCGCTTTCTGATCGCGTCGGTGTTCATGCTGTTAATCGCCTCATCGCAACGCATCGCGTTACCGCGCCTGAAAGATCTGCCGTTGCTCGCGGTGCTGGGTTTCTTCGCCGTCAGCCTGCATCACATCGCCCTCAACTTCGGCCAGGCCGGCGTGACTGCCGGGGCGTCGAGCGTGCTGGTTCAGTCGACGCCTCTGTTCACCGCGCTGCTGGCGCATTTCGTGTTCAAGGAGCGGGTCAGCGCCTGGCGTTGGGGCTGTGTGGCGCTCGGGCTGGTGGGCGCCGCAATTGTCGTCACCGGTGATCGCGGCATCGGCCACATGGACGCCCGCGGGCTGCTGATCTTGGTGGCGGCGTTTTCCTGGAGCGTTTATTTCTCTCTGCAGAAGCGTCACAGCCACCGGTACGACGGCCTGACCATGGTCTGTTACACGGTCTGGGCCGGCACGGTGTTCCTGCTGGTTTACCTGCCGGGGCTGATCGGCGAAATCGTCAACGCGCCGCTTAGGGTCAATGTGGCCGTGGGTGTGTTGGGGCTGTTCCCCAGCGCGCTGGCGTATCTGGCCTGGGCGTACGTCTTGAAGCACATGGAGGTCAGCCGCGCCTCGATGAGTTTGTACCTGACGCCACCGATGGCCATCGCCATCGCGTCTGTGATGCTGGGCGAGTTGCCCTCACAGCGGGTGATCGTCGGGTCGATTGTGGTGCTGGCGAGCGTGTTGGCGCTCAATCTGCGTCGGGAGAGGGCGGTGGTGTTTCCCGTTCGGGATGAACCTGAACGTGCCCCGGTTTAGGCGCTTGGCCGTTTGCGTTTGCGCCAAGTTTCATCATTAATGTGCAGCCGGACCGTTAGTCTCTTCAGCCTCCAGACAGCCCATCAGTTCCAAGCTGTCGCATTTGCCATCAAGGAAGCCCCATGCGTGCAGTGACCCTGAAAACCCTTGCCCTGTCGGTGATCTTCGCCGCGAGTTCGCCGGTGTATGCCGTGGTACTGGAAGGCGGCGCCGTTGCGGCCCCGGACCAATACGGTGCTCAGGTCGCTGCGCAGATTCTGAAAAAGGGCGGCAACGCCGTCGATGCCGCTGTCGCCACGGCCTTCACCCTGGCGGTCACTTACCCCGAAGCGGGCAACATCGGCGGCGGTGGCTTCATGACCCTGTTCATGAACGGTCGGCCGTATTTTCTCGACTACCGCGAAGCCGCGCCGAAAGCCGCCACGCGCAACATGTACCTGGACGACAAGGGCGAGGTCATCCCGGGCATGAGTCTGGTGGGCGCACGTGCGTCGGGGGTGCCTGGCACGGTAATGGGGCTGTGGGAAGCGCATCAGAAATTCGGCAAGCTGCCGTGGGCCGAGCTGCTGACGCCGGCCATTGGTTATGCCAAAAACGGCTTCAAGGTCGCCGACAAGCAGTACATGTACGGCGCCGAAGCCATCAAACAGCTCAACGGCAAAACCAATTTTGCGGATTACTTCGGCGACATGAATACCGGGGAGACCTTCCGTCAGCCGGAGCTGGCCAAGACCCTGGAACGCATCGCCAACAAAGGCGCCAACGAGTTTTATCAGGGCCAGACGGCCGATCTGCTGGTGGCGCAGATGCAGCACGACAACGGCCTGATCACCAAGGAGGACCTGCAGGGTTACAAGGCGGTCTGGCGCAAGCCGCTGCACGTGAACTTCAACGGCAACACGCTTTATACCGCGCCGCTGCCCAGTTCCGGCGGCATAGCGCTGGCGCAATTGATCGGCATGAAGCAGCTGCTTGCCGATGACTTCAAGGACGTGCCGCTCAACTCGGCGCGCTACATCCACCTGCTCGCTGAAATTGAAAAACGTGTGTTCGCCGATCGCGCCAACTACCTGGGCGATCCGGACTTTTCCGTGGCGCCGGTGAATCAGCTGACCGACAACGCCTACCTGGCCAAGCGCGCCCATGAGGTCAACCCGACGGCGATTTCGCCCACGGAAAACGTAAAGGCCGGGCTTGAATCGCACCAGACCACGCACTTCTCCATCGTCGATGCCAAGGGCAACGCGGTCAGCAACACCTACACCCTGAACTGGGATTACGGCAGCGGCGTGGTGGTGAAGGGCGCAGGCTTTTTGCTGAACGACGAGATGGATGATTTCAGCTCCAAGCCCGGCGTGGCCAATGCGTTCGGCGTGGTCGGCGGAGATGCCAATGCCATTCAGCCCGGCAAGCGCATGTTGTCGTCGATGAGCCCGAGCCTGGTCACCCGCGATGGTGCGGTCACGCTGGTGCTGGGCACGCCGGGTGGCTCACGGATTTTCACCACGGTGTTTCAGGTGCTGAACAATATCTATGACTTCCACATGCCGCTGAAAGACGCGGTTGCCGCGCAGCGGGTTCATCACCAGTTGCTGCCGAAAGACACGATCTACACCGAGAAATTTGCACCGCTGGCGACCCCGGTTGCCGACGAGCTGACGGCCATGGGTTACACGTTGAAGGACCAGGGCTGGTCGATGGGCAATGTGCAGGCGATCAAGATCGACGGCACGAAGGTCGAAACCGCGTCCGATCCCCGTGGGCGGGGTGTGGGGATGGTGGTGAAGTGAGGGCGTGATCGCTGCGATCGTTCCCACGTTCCGCGTGGGAATGCCCGAATTGTCACAGAACCATTGTGGGAGCGAGCTTGCTCGCGAATGCGTCAGTTCAGGCTACTCAAACTGTCTGTCATGCCGCTTTCGCGAGCAAGCTCGCTCCCACAAGCGTGGGAACAATCACTCGGAGGAGTGAGCCTTAGTGATGCTCCCGCGTTGCGCGGAATTTCACGTCAGGCCAGCGCTCTTCCATCAAGGCCAGGTTGACCCGCGTCGGCGCGAGGTAGGTCAGGTGACCGCCGCCGTCCACGGCCAGGTTTTCCACGGCCTTGTTCTCGAATTCCTCGAGCTTCTTCTTGTCGCTGCAATCGATCCAGCGGGCTGACCACACGGTAATCGGCTCGTAGGCGCATTCGACTTTATATTCTTCCTTCAAACGGCTGGCGACCACATCGAACTGCAGCACACCGACGGCGCCGAGGATGATGTCGTTGCTGCGCTGCGGGAAAAACACCTGAGTGGCGCCTTCCTCGGCCAGTTGCTGCAAACCCTGACGCAGCTGCTTGGATTTCAGCGGATCTTTCAGGCGCACGCGGCGGAACAGCTCCGGGGCGAAGTGCGGAATGCCCGTGAAGCCCAGCGCCTCGCCTTCAGTGAACGTATCGCCGATCTGAATCGTGCCGTGGTTGTGCAGGCCGATGATGTCGCCGGCGTAGGCTTCTTCCAGCTGCTCACGCTCGCTGGAGAAGAACGTCAGCGCGTCACCGATGCGCACGTCCTTGCCGGTGCGCACATGGCGCATCTTCATGCCCTTGTCGTACTTGCCCGAGCAGATGCGCATGAACGCGATGCGGTCGCGGTGTTTCGGGTCCATGTTTGCCTGAATCTTGAACACGAAACCGGCGAACTTTTCCTCGACCGGCTCGACCGTGCGCTCGTTGGCAACCCGGGCCAGTGGCTTCGGTGCCCAATTCACGACGGCGTCCAGAACGTGGTCGACACCGAAGTTGCCCAGCGCCGTGCCGAAGAACACCGGGGTCAACTGGCCGTCGAGGAATTCCTGCTGGTTGAATTCATGACAAGCGCCTTGCACCAGTTCCAGCTGATCGACAAAGCGATCGTATTCGTCACCCAGGTGCGCGCGCGCCTCGTCCGAGTCGAGCTTCTCGATGATTTTCACCTCGGTGCGCTCGTGACCGTGACCGGCGGTGTAGACGATGATGTAGTCGTCGGCGAAGTGATAGACGCCTTTGAAATCGCGGTAGCAACCGATCGGCCAGGTGATCGGCGCAGCCTTGATCTTCAGGACCGCTTCGATCTCGTCGAGCAGCTCGATCGGGTCGCGAATGTCGCGGTCGAGCTTGTTGATGAAGCTCACGATCGGCGTGTCGCGCAGGCGGCAGACGTCCATCAGTGCGATGGTGCGGGGCTCAACCCCTTTACCGCCATCGAGCACCATCAGCGCCGAGTCGACGGCGGTCAACGTGCGGTAGGTGTCTTCGGAGAAGTCTTCGTGGCCCGGGGTGTCGAGCAGGTTGATCATGTGATCGCGATACGGGAACTGCATGACCGACGTGGTGATGGAGATGCCGCGCTGCTTTTCCATTTCCATCCAGTCGGAGGTGGCGTGACGGTCGGATTTACGCGACTTCACCGTACCGGCGACGGAAATGGCCTTGCCCATCAGCAAGAGCTTTTCAGTGATGGTGGTCTTACCCGCATCGGGGTGGGAAATGATGGCGAAAGTGCGGCGTTTCGCGACTTCGGCGGCCTGTCTGGTCATGGGAAATCGCCCGAGAGGTGATTCAAAAAAGGGCGGCGATTATAGCCCAAACTAAAGCAATAACCGAACCGTTCAGTCAATAAGGGGTGGCCAGATACCATCGCACGTGGGAACCTTTGCGGTTACGGAGACGTCCATTCCCTGGTATCGCAAGACGCCAAGGGTTGCAAAATCAGCAAGTTAGCTTGACGAAGCTGCGCTCATGGCTTGTGTTTTCGCCGAGGTATCAACCTTTCCGGCGACCCACCCGCTGCTCTTCGCGAACGTTCGCGTGCTGCCTTAAAGGGCCAGTTCCACGCCAGACGTTCGCCGACTGAAATAAGGAGTCCGCCCGTGGCAAATCGCTATGGCAAGGGGCTGTTGGGAGGTGTGATTGTCATTGCACTCCTGGCCCTGCTGGTCCAATGGATCGGCATCAGTACCATCAGGCAATATCAAGATGATCTGCTGTTTTATCTGCAAGCCCATGTCTGGCTTGTGTTGGCTTCGATGCTCGCGGCACTGGTGGTCGGCATCCCGACCGGCATTGTCCTTAGCCGACCGAACATGGTTGGCCGCGCCGAACGCTTCATGCAGATCTTCAACATCGGTAACACCGTTCCTCCTCTCGCCGTGCTGGCCATTGCTCTGGGTATTCTGGGCATCGGCAGCGGTCCGGCAATCTTCGCTTTGTTCCTCGCTTCGTTGTTGCCCATCGTGCGCAACACCTACGAAGGCCTGAAAAACGTTCAGGGGTCCCTCAAAGAAGCCGCTCGCGGCATCGGCATGACACCGCGTCAGGTGTTGTGGCGTGTCGAGCTGCCCAACGCCGTACCGATCATCATCGGCGGTGTGCGTGTGGCGCTGGCGATCAACGTCGGGACCGCGCCACTGGCCTTCCTCATCGGCGCGAACAGCCTGGGCAGCCTGATTTTCCCCGGCATCGCCCTGAACAATCAGCCGCAACTGGTGCTGGGCGCCGCGTGTACCGCGTTGCTGGCGCTGCTGCTCGATGGCGCCGTGACCCTGGCAAGCCGTCTCTGGCTGGAACGCGGCCTGGCTCGATAACTCGAGCCCCGCTGAGAAAGGAATTGCTATGAAGAAGTTATGCACATTAATCATGGGCCTCGGGCTGTTGCTGTCCGGTTTCGCCCAGGCTGCGGATGCACCGGCTGAAATGCCCGTGTTGCGCATCGGCGCGCGGGTGTTTACTGAGCAGACCATGCTGGCCGAACTGACGGCTCAATACCTGCGCGACAAGGGCTATGACGTCCAGATCACCGGCGGCCTGGGCAGTAACCTGGCGCGCAGTGCTCAGGAAAGCGGCCAGCTGGATCTGCTGTGGGAATACACCGGTGTGTCGCTGGTGGCCTACAACCATGTCGACGAGAAGCTCGACAGCGATCAGACCTATCAGCGCGTCAAGGAACTGGACGCGAAAAAGGGGCTGGTCTGGCTGTCGCCGTCCAAGTTCAACAACACCTATGCCTTGGCTCTGCCGGACAAAATTGCCCAGCAGTATCCGCAGGTCAACACCATGTCTGACCTGACCACAGTGCTCAAGGCCGAAGCCGACAAGGGTCACATCGTTGCGCTGGACACCGAGTTCGCCAACCGTTCCGACGGTCTGGTGGGCATGGTCAAGCATTACGGCATGAACCTGGGGCGTGAAAACACTCGTCAGATGGACGCCGGCCTGGTCTACACCGCGCTGCGCAACGGGCAGGTTTTTGCGGGCCTCGTCTACACCACCGATGGCCGCCTGAACGCGTTCAAACTCAAGGTGCTGGCGGACGATAAGCACTACTTCCCGGACTACACCGCCGCACCAGTCATCCGCAAAGAGTACCTCGACAAGCACCCGGAACTGGCCGATTTGCTCAAGCCACTTGCCGCGCTGCTGGATAACCAGACCATGCGTACGCTGAACGCGCGCATCGACGTCGACCACGAAAGTCCTACCGTCGTGGCGGCAGAATTCCTGCGCGAGCATCCGATCAATCCTTCCGCCGACAGCGTGCCGGTCCCGCCGGCGTCGGCGGCAAAACAGGAGGAGAAACCATGAGTTTCCTCAGCGCTTTCTCCCATCTGGACTGGAATCAGGTCATGCACCTGACCCTGCAGCACATCACCCTCGTCGGCATCGCGGTAACGCTGGCGATTGTCGTCGGCGTGCCGCTCGGCGTGTTAATGACGCGCTTCCCGACCCTCGCCGGGCCGTTGCAGGCCAGCGCCACCGTGCTGCTGACCATCCCGTCGATTGCCCTGTTCGGCTTGCTGCTGCCGTTCTATTCGAAGTTCGGTCAGGGCCTCGGCCCGATGCCGGCGATCACAGCGGTGTTTCTCTACTCGCTGCTGCCGATCATGCGCAACACCTACCTGGCGCTGACCGGCGTCGAGCCCGGCATTCGTGAAGCCGCCAAGGGCATCGGCATGACCTTCGGCCAGCGCCTGCGCATGGTCGAACTGCCGATCGCCGTGCCGGTGATCCTTGCCGGCGTCCGCACCGCCGTGGTCATGAACATCGGTGTCATGACCATCGCCGCCACCATTGGCGCGGGCGGTCTGGGCGTACTCATCCTCGCTTCCATCAGCCGCAGCGATATGTCGATGCTGATCGTCGGCGCCGTACTGGTCAGCATTCTGGCCATCTTCGCCGACCTGCTTCTGCAATGGCTGCAACGCTCGCTGACTCCAAAAGGACTCCTGAAATGATCGCCAAACAAATGATTGAGCTGCAGAACCTGACCAAGACTTTCCAGAGCAACGGCAAGGAAGTGAAGGCTGTCGACTCAGTGAGCCTGACCGTCAATGAAGGCGAGATCTGCGTGTTCCTGGGTCCGTCGGGTTGCGGCAAAAGTACAACACTGAAAATGATCAACCGGCTGATCATGCCGACCTCCGGCAAAGTGCTGATCAATGGCGAGGACACCACCGGTCTCGACGAAGTCACCCTGCGCCGCAACATCGGTTACGTGATTCAGCAGATCGGCCTGTTCCCCAACATGACCATCGAGGAAAACATCGTGGTCGTGCCCAAGCTTCTGGGTTGGGACAAGCAGAAGTGCCACGACCGTGCTCGCGAACTGATGAGCATGATCAAGCTGGAACCCAAGCAGTACCTGCATCGCTATCCGCGCGAGTTGTCGGGTGGTCAGCAACAGCGGATCGGTGTGATTCGTGCGCTGGCGGCCGACGCGCCGCTGCTGCTGATGGACGAGCCCTTCGGTGCGGTCGACCCGATCAACCGCGAGATGATCCAGAACGAGTTTTTCGAGATGCAACGCGCGCTGAACAAGACCGTGATCATGGTCAGCCACGACATCGACGAAGCCATCAAGCTGGGCGACAAGATCGCCATCTTCCGCGCCGGCAAGCTGCTGCAGATCGATCACCCGGACACCCTGCTGGCGCACCCGGCGGATGATTTCGTCAGCAACTTCGTCGGCCAGGACAGCACGCTCAAGCGCCTGCTGCTGGTCAAGGCCGAAGACGCGGCGGACAACGCGCCGTCCGTGAGCCCGGAAACGCCCGTCGCCGATGCCCTGGAAATCATGGACGAAAACGACCGCCGCTACGTGGTCGTCACCGATGCCGAAAACAAGGCAATGGGTTACGTCCGCCGCCGCGACCTGCACCGTCAGGCCGGCACGTGCGAGCAATACCTGCGCCCGTTCAACGCCACCGCCGCTTACGACGAACACCTGCGCATCCTGCTGTCGCGCATGTACGAGTTCAACCGCTCGTGGCTGCCGGTGCTGGATGCCGACAATGTGTTCCTGGGTGAAGTGACCCAGGAATCCATCGCGGCTTACCTGAGTTCCGGCCAGTCGCGCGGGATGAAGACCAGCATTGTTTCGCCTGCGGAATTGGTGGAGCAGGCTGCGCTGAGTTGAGGTGAAGGGCCCGGGTGCTTTGGTGCCCGGGCTACTGTTGACGGTGACGACGCTGAGTCGTTATCGCCGACAGTCAGGGTTGTAATTGGTCTGCGTGAATGACATGAGGATCAAGCCCACAGCGTTCCCAACAATCGTGATGACCATGAGCGAGTCAACGGACTGTTGAAAAACCGCTACCTGAACGATCAGCGTGTAAACGGCTGTTCCAGCAATACCCACCGTTACGACATGTCGGCCGATTGTTCTTATGGACAGCACCAGTGCTGATTGCATCAGGACCAGGAAGATCACGGTGAGGGCCGTCAACTGAGGCGCCTCAGACACGATGGTCACGAGGGCACCATCCAGCAATCCAATCGTTGCGCAGACCAGAAAAGCGAACAGTGATCTGCGCGCATATAGGTTGTGGAAGGGTTGGCCTAGATTGTTAAGTCGCTGGGTTAACAGTGTAATTAAATAAAGCGAAATGCCGCACGTTACTGAAAACGTCACACCTGTTTCCAGCTCGTAATCATCATGTATGCCACTGCCTTGCATGACTGAGCTGTAAGAAGTACACAGCACCCATCCTGTGCCCAGTGTAAGCAGAAAGCCAAATAGGCCCAATCTGCCTGACTTTCTTATATTCGTCAGAGCGATGATGATCGAGCTCACCGAGAAGGCGATGCCGGCAAACACGGCTGGGTTAAGGTTTAGCAAAGCTGTGTAGCCACTTGCCCAGCAGGTGAACGTAAACAGGGTGATCCAAAAATAGTTCTTGATCAGTTGTCTTGAAGAGAATGTGGTGGTTGGCGGAGTGGGGGTAAACAGGAATAGGGGTAACGCTATGATGATTGATGCCAACGATGCAACGGCGGCAAGGACGATGGGTTCCAAGTCCACGTTCTGCTTGTAAGTGATGTAATTCATTGTCATGGCATTGCCAGTTAGAAAAATAATTAGTGCGGTCAGGCCTGGCGAGTAAAGTTTTTTCATATTCAAGTCAATGTGTCGTGGCTGTAGTCTGTTTTTTGAATGAATCGATATATGCCTTGTGGCATCCATCTCTGTCTGATTCGTCCTCTATTTGCGTGATATACCCTAAATGGTATCGGCAGTAATCGATCAAGTCCTGGCGGTCGTCATCCCTCAGCTCATGCACCGGATCAAAATCGCTGTCGGTCGCGAACATATTCTCGAATTCGATTTGTAGGGCGGGTTCTTTTTTTATAAAAAATACGGTGATGTTGTCTTCCGCCCAGTGCGTGTCGTAGTAGCCGATGTTGAGGACGGTCCATGCTGTGATGATAAGAACCACCGTAAACAAGAGAATAATCTTTTTCATTCTTGTAGTGGCCTGTGTAGTCCGGTAGTGGCACGCACTACTTTCACAAAATTCATTCCAATATTTCCGGGGCAGATTTTATGCTGATCCTCCGTCTGATGAGGGAACTCTCTGTGGCCGCCGAGGTGTTTTATAGGAAACTCGCGGTTTAAAGCCCTGATCAGATTGATAGCAGCCTCCTGCTGAATATTTGGCACTTGCATCGTGGTGTTAATTCCAAGGTGACTGAAAATCGTACGTGCTACCGCAGTCAGCCCTCCGCCCTCTTCTGGACTACTTAGGTTGTCCAGAAGCACGATGCCTAACACGTTGGAGTTATAAAGCTTGAGGTGTTCGCCCTTGAAGCGTATGTCCCTACCTTCGTAGACGACGCCGGAACAGTCGATTCCAAAATGGTAACCGACGTCATCAGACTTTTCGGCCATTTGAGAATCTTGTACATACCGCATCTGTTCGGCCCCAATACCGCATGCGTAGCTTCTCCCCGCGTGATGAAGTGCAACCATGCTGTAATCCCAGTCTCGGTCCAACGGCTTTTTAGGCGGCGTCGCATGCCACTCCGACCGCTCGACAAACCTGTGCCCCAGCTCCCGCACTTTCCGAATAATCGCCTCTCGCGTCGCGGCCCGATCATTCACGGTGATCACCATGGGCTTCGGCGCATCCCCATGGATCAACGTCTCCACGCGCGTTGTGGTCGTAACTTCGCGCGTGGTCATTCCCGCAAGCTCACTCAACTCTCGCACTGGCGAGCGGAACATGACGTGGAGAGACACGACGGACTCCGCTGAAGAACCCTCAACGCGGGCCAGTCCATAGCTGTCGGTGATACCGGTCTTCTGCTGACCGTCCACCCTCGCCACAAACGCCCGGTTCACCAGCGGTCGTCCCGTTTCGCTGTCGCGGATGACGAAGGTACGGACGAAGACTTTTCCCGACGCCCGAGTGGTGTGGGGATAAAGAGAAGGCGGGGTACTCGATGTGGGCGTCACGTGGCGTGGCGTCGCAGGAGTAGGCGCAACGCGAGCGGCTCCCGCGCGCCCTGACCGCGAAGCAATCAATCGATTCGTGCCCGGCGGACACGCGCACAACACAAGCGCGTTATGCACGGCGGTCGGGATGCCTAGCCACACGAAGCGACTGTCCCCTTCGACGATTTCACCGATCTGCCCCACACACGCCGCAAGGGCTGGTCTTGTCGCCTAGCCGCAATGCCATCCGGCCCTGTTCCAGGGATGACTGCACAAGACTGGCGTGGCAGATTGCGCCGGTGGTGGTCGCGTCTCCATCGAGGCCTTGTTCCCGATTGTGGATGCCGAAGAATCCCATGCATCAACACTCCGCAGCAGGAAGGAAATCGTCCGGCCACGCGACATCCTGGCGTTGCAGCAACAGAAGGTGTCCCTGGGGCGTATTGATGATCTCGTCGCCGTTGCTCAAGCGACTGCCAACTAGCGCAATTTGACTGTTCGCTTCTCCTGCACCGGTAAGGATCTGCGCCTCAGTGCCATCGGGGTAAACGGCGTAATCACCGACTCTTGCGCCCGCGACCTCACGCCCGTCAGCGAGCGTGAAATTCATACCCAGTGTGCCTTTCACGATGACACCGCCATCGCGGGTCTGGCTGCGTTCCGCTGCCACCCGGAAAATGCCAGTGGGGGGTGGGCCTGCTTGAACGCTTCGTTCTCTTTTACCCGAGCCAAGGCTTCCGGACTGAACGTGGCAAGCGCCTCGTCTGAAAAGTGCGGTCGATTCTGATCACGCAGGTACTCGGCGGTGATGTCGTTGTTGTACAGCGGGGAAAGGGCGTTCTCTTGCATGACGCTGATCCTTGGCCGGGTTGATTCGCCTCCTCGTACCGTTCGTGCGAGGTGAATGAACGCCAACCCTAGTGATCAGGATCAATGGGATACGTGGGGGAGAGAGATCCGGTGCGTAGGGCATTTCGGGTGATCAGGTAGCCGATGTCTGACGGACAGGTGGCTTTCGTAACGGATCGCCCATTTGCCACCCACCGGGAACATCACCCTGTCACATCGGTCGGTTACTACGGGTTGATTGAACGCGCGTGGATTCCCGTCTGGCAAAAACGGGCAGAAACGCGACATTTTTAGTTGATCTCCGGCCCCTCAGGTCCTACAGTTCGCGCCGAACGTCCATGCTGGAAACGATCCATCCGGCTCAAGTACTGACGACGAGACAGCAAGGCCACGGGACATCGCGTTCCCATGGCCTTTTTGCTTTCGGCCGAGCAGCCTTGGGAAGTAGGCGAACCAAAGTGGGGATACGGAGGACGTTCACGAGCCGCGCGCTCACACCCATTGTTTTTTACCGTTTGCCAACAGGAGTCCCCGCATGTCGATCCAGGTCGAAGACTATTTCGAGAAAAGCACCTTCGATAAAATGAAGGCGTTTGCCGACAAGCAAGAAACCCCGTTCGTGGTCATCGACACCGCGATGATCAGCAAGGCCTACGACGACCTGCGTGCAGGCTTCGAATTCGCCAAAGTGTATTACGCAGTCAAAGCCAACCCGGCGGTCGAAATCATCGATCTGCTGAAGGAAAAAGGCTCCAGCTTCGACATCGCCTCGATCTACGAGCTGGACAAAGTGATGGACCGCGGCGTCAGCCCGGATCGCATCAGCTACGGCAACACCATCAAGAAATCCAAAGACATTCGCTACTTCTACGAGAAGGGCGTGCGTCTGTTCTCCACCGACTCCGAAGCCGACCTGCGCAACATCGCCAAGGCTGCGCCGGGCTCGAAAGTCTACGTTCGCATCCTCACCGAAGGCTCGACCACGGCTGACTGGCCGCTGTCACGCAAGTTCGGTTGCCAGACCGACATGGCCATGGACCTGCTGATTCTGGCCCGTGAACTGGGCCTGGTGCCTTACGGCATCTCGTTCCACGTCGGTTCTCAACAGCGCGACATCAGCGTCTGGGACGCCGCGATCGCCAAAGTGAAAGTGATCTTCGAGCGTCTGAAAGAAGAAGACGGCATCGTGCTCAAGCTGATCAACATGGGCGGCGGCTTCCCGGCCAACTACATCACCCGCACCAACAGCCTGGAAACCTACGCTGAAGAAATCATCCGCTATCTGAAAGAAGACTTCGGTGATGACCTGCCGGAAATCATTCTGGAGCCGGGCCGTTCGTTGATCGCCAACGCCGGTATTCTGGTCAGCGAAGTGGTGCTGGTGTCGCGTAAATCCCGCACCGCCGTCGAGCGTTGGGTGTACACGGACGTGGGCAAGTTCTCCGGCCTGATCGAAACCATGGACGAAGCCATCAAGTTCCCGATCTGGACCGAGAAGAAAGGCGAAGTGGAAGAAGTCGTCATCGCCGGCCCGACCTGCGACAGCGCCGACATCATGTACGAGAACTACAAGTACGGCTTGCCGCTGAACCTGGCCATCGGTGATCGTCTGTACTGGCTGTCCACGGGTGCGTACACCACCAGCTACAGCGCTGTGGAATTTAACGGCTTCCCGCCGCTGAAGTCTTACTACGTGTAAATCTGCGCAGTAACGAGAAAACGGCACCCGGTGGGTGCCTTTTTTTTGCGGTTCAAATACTGAATCGAAGAATACTGTCGAGGGTGTAGTTGATCAGCCGCTGAGCCTCGCGTGCTGAGATGGCCGCGGATTGACACGACACGGTCATGCGCCGCGCGGGTTGATTGGCCTTGAGCGCCTGGACTTCACGGAGTGTGGCGTTCAAGAGGCCGGACAATCGCGAGCAATAGGCTCCCATATTTCCTGCCGAGAGGATCGTCGTATTGTAGGCGCGACGATGCCATTGCATTGCGCCTCTTGCCGAATCCAGACTGCTCTCGTCCGTTACCGCGCTGCTCAGCGTTTCCGGTACGTTGCTGGACTTTCCTTTAACCAGCAGCCCTTTTCGTTTCGCATATTCATACGTCCTGACGTTCATGAAATCGATGAACCGGGGAATGGTCTGCCTTGCGCATTCGATGATGCGGTCGCATTCCGCCTGTTGCCGCTTGAACTCTGCATCGTGGCGCAGCAGATCCTGCGTGAGCTGCGCGATTCGGCTGTCGAACGGGTTGCTGTCCAGCAGTGCGACCAGCTCAGCCAGTGTCTTTTTGGTGTCGTGATGGAGCGAGCGAATCTTCTTCACGCTGCTGCTCCAGAGCGTACTGCCCTGCCGCGCGATGGCGACGGCTTGATCCATCGCGGGCTCCCTGTATTTACCGTATTCAGCTTGAGGCACCAAACCGAGTTTGATCTTGAAGGCTTCAATGTGTTGGGCAAGTTTTTCCAGATAGCCGATGTTGTATCCCAAGTACCCGACATCGTCGTATTCGATGAGATGTGTTGTCATGATGCCGCCCTCCATGGCGTTACAGCGCAAACTCGTTGTGTTGCCACTGCGCGGTGGCGTAGGTCTTGTCTACGTCGAAGCGTTCGAATTCGTCATGCCTGATGCCCATAATTCTTGCGGAACTCGCGGTCTGCCTCTTTGAACACTTTGAGCAACGTGTCCGCTTCCCGTTTTATCTGGGTCCAGGGTTCAGCCACCAGATTAAAAGCGTTCATGAGGCGGCGCATTGACAGCGCGTTATCAATTTTGCCCGCTTCTTGAGCCGAGTGGATCAGGAAAATATGCAGACCGTTCCACACCACAACCATGTTCTGGATGGCAATGTCTGCATCCAGAATGATCAGGCTTAGATCATGCAGATCATGACGAACGCGCTGCAGTGAGGCGTGGATCCGGTTTTTTTGCTCCAGTAGACGAATGCTGTTCTCTTGTTCCAGGCGCAATGCATTGATCTTTCTACGCACTTTGCCTGCTTCAACCCCGTAGTAAATACCCAAACCGATCAGGGCAAAACTGGCACCCACCGACTTTTTGATCAGCGTTTTGTATGCCCGCTGTTTTTCTTCAATGTCTGCGGCACGTCGGTTGATGGCGTCGTTCAGCGTTTTGATGTCGGCCGGCACATTATTGTTGTCGATGCTCTTTAACTTGAGCTGTACGTCGGGCATTACCCGTGTCGACAACTCCCGCGAAAAGGCATCGAGCCGACCCTTGAGTGCTTCGGTTGTGCTGCGTCGATGCAAGACGAGCGCGGCGACCTGCTCGATGTAATGCAGAAAATCCTGGTGATCGGTCGGCTCGAGCGTCTCTGCAGCCTTTGCCCTGATCTCGTTATAAAGCTCTCTTACACCGTTGCCGTAAACTTGCATCTGATCGGCGAACACCCACAACTCGCTGCCTACGTTCATCAGGTCGGTACGAAGCGGTTTCCATTGCGCGGCATGAAGATGAATGCGATTGAAGCTCGCCTGAAAATCCCTGGCTTCAAGATTCAGGCCGGCGCCTGTTTCGTAGCCCAGATACCAGACAACATCTTTGAGTGCGATGGGAAGCGCGAGACCGTGGGTTGTATAACGCATAAGGTCAATCAGTTGTGATTTGGTCAGGAAGAGGCCTGGCGCGCGAATGGCTTCTTCTACCGTACCCGCTGCAGCGGAAATCAACGTGCAGGGCAGGCGCTCTGCCAAGTCAAGTTTCTCATCCCGAAAGGGTGCGTCATCCATGGCTCCGGATGATTTCATATCGTTAATCCTTTAATGAGATGAATGGTGTGAAGGGGAGGCCTGACGTGAACCAGGCGCTCCGGCATGGGGCCGGGAAGAAAATCACTTGTACTTCCCGGCCTGCATTGTTGCGCGTTGGCGGATGAAATCAGGCCATGACTTTCAAGTGTTTTGCCAGCGACAGCGCGTCAACGCTGAACTGAGTGACCGCGTCCTGATCACCACCGTTTACGGTGTTGTAAGTCGCGAGGAAGGCCCGTTTGGCCGCGACACATTTCTCGAACTCGGTGATGTACTGCGCCCGATGTTCATCGAAGTTATGGCACGCCGTGATCAGCTCTTTTTTTAATGTGACCAGGCGCAACTCATTGGTCTTCGCGTAAGTGCTGCTGATCAGGTCATCAATCTGTTTGCGCAGGGTGTTGCGGGCTTCAACCATCCCCAGGTAGTTGATCAGGCTTTCGGCCCGTTCCAGGACCTGTTGCGCCAAGCCGATGGCGGCCTCTACGGCAATCAACTGGGGGGGTGTCATGCCCATTTTGACCAGCTCCTGAGCGGTCAGCGCTGTGTCTTTGGCCAGCTCGGTGAAGCCCTTGGCTTCGATCAGTGCCATGGCGTCAGTCAGCGCTTTGCGCTTTGCTTCCAGCGTGTCCTGGCGTTCTTTGATCTTCAGCACTTCTGCCGGCAGGCGCGCCTGGTCGGCTTCAAGCTGCTTGATGTACGTGCCAGTGGCAGCACGATCAATTGGCGTTGCCATGGCTGTGATCAGATTGTGGAGCATCAGCTCTTTATTGCCCACGGTGTTCATGATGGTCTGAATTCGAATGACGATGTCTTCAATGATTTCTTCTTTGTCGGACTCGGGGGCGCCCAGGAACTCACTTTGAAGTTCTCTGAGGGCGCCCACTTGAATCCCTAAAACCGTACCCAGTGATTGAACGGTGTCCCGAAGTCTGAAGTCAGACTCACGTATCGCTTTGTCCAGTTCAGAGACTCGGTTGTGCAATGACGGCAGATACTGTGTCTGAATGAACAGAACTTTCATTTGAATGGTTGCATCGTTGGCATTGGCTTTCGCCTGTTTGAACGCTTGAACGTTCAGCTCCGGGTAGTCGAGGCTGCCTGGAAATTGAGAAATGTTATTCATGTTTAAACTCCGTAATCTTCTCTGAATTCGCGGTCCGCTTCTGCGAACACGTGTTGTAATTTTTGGGCGTCCACTTCAATGGTTTCCCACGGTTTAACCACGAGATTGAATTGGTTGCGGAACCTGCGCATGGACAGGCCGTCGTGGATACCATCTACTTCAGCGGCGGAAGCAGCGATGAACGTGCTTAACGAGTTCCAGACACTGATCAGGTTTTGGGTGGCGATGTCGGCATCGATCACAATCAGATCGAGGTTCTGGAAGTCCATCCGTATACGACCCAGCGACGCCAGGATCCGGTTTTTCTTCGCCATCAGCGCGATATCTTTTTCTTGCTCTTCGGTGAGCTTGTTGCGTTCCTTGCGGATTTTTTCGGCCTGGACGCTGGAGTAAATCATCATGACCAGGTTGCCCATGACGGCACCGATGGCCTGCTTGACCATCTCTTTGTATTCTTTGTTCTTCTCTTCAATGGCCAGCGCGCGGTTATCGATTTTCACCTGACGCGCCTGGATCTCGCTGCTCATGGTGTTGTTGTCGATGCTCGCCAATTTGAGCTTGATGGCAGGGCCAACCTGTTGGGCCAGTTGTCGGCCGAATGAGTCCAGGCGCTGTTTTATTGCAAGCGCCTCCGCCTCTTGCTCTCTTACTTTCTTGAGTATTTCATCCAGATAAAAACCCAGATCAAGACGATCCATAGCCTCAATGCCGGGAAATTTTTTGCCCAGCTTAAGTTCGACTTTTCGCAGATCTTCAAGTGTCTTGATGTTGTATTTTTCGATCAGGCCCAATACCGCCATATCATCGAATACTTCCCTCATGCTCGCGCCATAGACTTGCATGGAGCCGGCGAATACCACGAGTTTGGTATTGACGGTCAGCAGGTCGGTGCGCAGCGGATTCCACAGCCTGGCGTGGCCATTGACGAGCTTGAAGGTGCGCTGGAAGTCAACGGGCTCCAGCCCGAGACCGGCGCCGTTTTCATAGCCCAGATAAGCGATGACGTTGTCCAGTTCGGTCGGAAGGGCCAGGCCGGCGATTTCATATTTCTTGAGGTGCTTAAGCTGCTCTTTGGTCAGTATCAGCCCGGTGTCCCGGGTATCGCTCCCGTTTGTTGCGACCGATGAACCGAAAAGGCTTGCAGGATCACTCGCTGCGTCGGTGACGAGGTTTTCCGTAAGTTGAGACATATCATTAATCCTTTAATGATGCGTATTAAATGTTCTGAAGCTAATTAACGCTTCAGATGCAGAATGGTTAAGTTGTCTGCACGAGAAGGAGAGTAAGTCGTGTTTTTGAGGCGGTCAAAGTGCGAAGGCAGTCTGAGTTTGTAGGATGATTCGTTCCCACCCATGCACAATGTTGGCATGTCCCCGGAAATGGGGGCGTAACACACGATTGGGGGCTGCTCGTGAAACTGTGGTTGGCAAATGAACTTACAATTGGCGGTTATATAACTTTCAGTAGTTCACGATATTCCGCCGCGTCTGCTTCATTTCCCAACTCCGCCGCCCGCTTATGGTAATCGAGAGCCAGCGCTCGAACCTGAGGATGGGGTGCTTGCAACAGCGTCTTGCGACTGACCCGCAGGAAGTTGAGATTGCCATTCTGCACGGCAGTTTTCAGCCAGCCTACGGCTTCCTCCACGCGTCCGTGATCTGCCAGCACTGCGGCATGACTGAACTGCCCACGGAAATCACCTGCCTGCGCCGACCGTTGATACCACTCATGGGCTGCATCGAGATCCTGCTCGCAGCACAGACCCTCTTCCAGATAACGCCCCAGCAGATTCATCGACTTCGCGTGGCCCAGCTCTGCCGCCTTGCGATAGCAGGCCAGCGCGCGGGCCTGATCTTTGTTCACCCCGCGCCCGGTGGCGAGCAGGTTGCCGTAGTTATAAAAGCCCCAGTCCAGACCGGCCTCGGCGGCGAGACGATAATGCTCGGCAGCCTTTGCCGCGTCCGGCTCGCAGCCCCACCCATGCTCGTGGCAGCGGCCAGCCATGTTCTGCGCCATCGCGTGGCCACGCCGGGCCGCAATCTGGAACCAGACCAACGCCAGCGCCGGGTCGCGTTCTATGCCGGTGCCGTCGAGCAGTATCTGCCCGAGCAGCGCTTGGGCGTCGACGATGTTGGCCTGCGCCGCGATCAGAATCGCCCGTGCGGCACTGGCTGAACTGTCTTCAAGCATGGCGCGCAATTGGTCGCCGTCGAGCACCTCTTCACGTCGCAGATTCCAGGTCATGACTCAGACCTCGACCCACTGCCGCAGCAGGTTGTGATAGGTGCCGGTGAGTTGCAGCAGTGAAGGATGATCGGGCACGTCGCGGCTCAATTGCTGAATGGCCGCGTCCATTTCGAACAGCAGCGTGCGGTGGCCATCGTCCCGCACCAGGCTCTGGGTCCAGAAGAACGATGCGTACCGCGCGCCCCGCGTCACAGCATTGACTTTGTGCAGACTGCTGGCCGGATAAAGCAGCAGGTCACCCGCCGGGAGCTTGACCTGACGGGTGCCGAAGGTGTCCTGAATCACCAGCTCGCCGCCGTCGTAATCATCGGGATCGCTGAAGAACAGCGTCGATGACAAATCCGTGCGCACACGCTCGGTGCTGCCCTTGGCCTGACGCACGGCGTTGTCGATGTGGAAATCGAAACTGCCGCCGCCGGTGTAGCAGTTCAATAACGGCGGGAAGACCTTGTGGGGCAGGGCGGCAGACATGAACAGCGGGTTCTGCCACAGGCGCTCAAGCATCGCCGCGCCAATCTCCACGGCAAGTGGATGGCCCTCTGGCAACTGCAGGTTGTGCTTGGCTTTCGCCGACTGGTGCCCGGCGGTGATCTTGCCGTCCGCCCATTGGGTTTCCTCCAGCGCCTGTCGGATGCGACGCACCTCCTCGGGTGAAAACAGACCGGGGATATGTAGGAGCATGAATCGCGACCTGCGAGAAGAATGAAGCGGCGGATGATAGTGATTCTTATTGGTCGTGTAAAACGCCACCCGCGCGTGTGAATGGACAGATGTGAAAATTGAGTAATGAGAAAGTGTAAAGATTGTAAGTTTTCTGCGAATGCGAAGCAGTCTCAACTATATTCCGCCGCCTTATTGTTTCCTTGGGGAAGGAAAATGTCGCGCCAAGCACAACCGGTTACCGCCCATTCGCAGCGTTCCATTGTCAGCGCCGTGGGCGTCGCCCTTGCGGCGATGTCAGCCGCCCATATGGCGCAGGCTGTGGAACCTGCATCGGATGCTCTGAATCTCGGGGCCACCAATATTGACGGCGAGCGCGCCGACACGGCTTACAAGACCGAAGAATCGGCCTCGAAAAAGTACACCGCACCCCTGCGCGAGACGCCGAAGAGCGTCACGGTGATCCCGCAGCAAGTCATCCGCGACACCGCGGCGACGAGCCTGGCTGACGCATTGCGCACCACCCCCGGCATTACTTTTGGTGCGGGGGAGGGCGGCAACCCGAATGCGGATCGCCCGATCATTCGCGGCTTCAACGCAGAGAGCGATGTATTCGTCGACGGCATGCGCGACGTAGCGGCGCAGAGCCGGGAGATTTTCAACGTCGAGTCAGTCGAGGTCAGCAAAGGCCCGGGCTCGGCGTTCACGGGTGCAGGCTCCACGGGTGGCAGCCTGAACCTCGTCACCAAGGGCGCTCATCTGGGCGATGCCTTCAACGGCGGCTACACCTTCGGTTCGGACCAGACCCAGCGCTACACCCTCGACGTCAACAAGCAGATGACCGACACCTCGGCCTTCCGCCTGAACCTGATGAAGCATGATTCCAACGTCGCCGGCCGCAACGATGTCGACAACAGCCGTTGGGGCGTTGCGCCTTCGTTCGCGTTCGGTCTGGGCACCGACACGCGGGTCAAGGTCGACTATTACCACCTGTCCACCGACGACATGCCCGACTACGGCATCCCGCTGACCAACACCACCGGCCGCAGCAAGTACGTAGTCGACAAGCCGGCCCACGTCAACGAAAACAACTTCTACGGTCTGACCGACCGCGATTACCGCAAGAGCGTCAACGACAGCGGCACGATCCGCCTCGAACACGACCTCAACGACAACCTGACGATCTCCAACAGCTTCCGCATGTCGCGCTCGACGCTGGACTACATCGTCACCAACCCCGACGACAGCCGCGGCAACGTTGCCAGCGGCCTCGTATCGCGCTCGGCGAAGAGCCGCAATTCCACCTCCAGCGGCTTCGTCAACCAGACTGACCTGCAAGCGAAATTCGACACCGGTTTCATTCAGCACAGCCTGGTGACAGGCCTCGAGTTTTCGTATCAGGACACCCACAACCGCGGCTACAACGTGCTCAGTGCCAGTGGCGGGACCATCGGCTCGACGTGTAACGCAGCGCTCTTGGCGTCCGGCGACTGCACCAGCCTGTCCAACCCGTCGCCGAAAGACGACTGGAACGGCACCATCACCGACAGCCAGGCGTACACCGATACCGACACCAAAACCAGTGCCGCGTATGTGTTCGACACGCTGAAATTCAACGAGCAGTGGTCGTTAAACCTCGGCCTGCGTTACGACGATTACGACGTGCGTTCCAGCGGTTACAGCACCGGTGGCCGGGGCTCGGTGGCGGGCAGCTTCAAGCGTGAAAACACCAGCCAGCTGTGGAATTACCAGGTCGGCGTAACCTACAAGCCATTGCCGAACGGCAGCATCTACGCGGCATGGTCGACGTCCAGCAACCCGTCGGGTGAGACCAGCGGCAATGGCGGTCTGGAAATCGCGGCGAACAATGCCAACCTCGATCCGGAAAAGAACCGCAACTACGAGCTGGGGACCAAGTGGGACTTCTTCGACGACAACCTGTCGCTGACCGCCGCGCTGTTCCGCACCGAGAAGACCAACGCGCGGGTCACTGACCCTGACAACGCGACGTTCCAGGTGCTGGACGGCGAGCAGCGTGTCGATGGTCTGGAGCTGACTTACAGCGGCAACATCACCGGCGAATGGAAAGTCTACGGCGGCTACACCTACATGGAGAGTGAGATCGTCAGTGCGACCAGCAAGGCGGATGAGGGTAATCACATGCCGAGCACGCCGCGCAACAGCTTCAATTTCTGGTCGACCTACGAACTGATGCCGAAGCTGACCGTGGGCGGCGGCGCGACGTTCGTCGATTCCCGTTTCGGCAACGAAGCCAACTCGGTGGAAGTGCCTTCCTACTGGCGCTACGACGCCATGGCCACGTACGCGCTGACCAAGAACGTCGACCTGCAACTGAACGTGCAGAACCTGACCGACAAGCGTTACTACGATCAGGTCTTCACCACCCACTACGCCCACATGTCTGCCGGGCGTACCGCGCTGATGAGTGCCAGCTTCCACTTCTGATCCGGTCACTCCCACAAGTCCGGCGAACGATCCGAAATATCGAATCAGTCCACTGCCTCGTGGGAGCGAGCTTGCTCGCGAAGACCTGAGTTCAGTCGCTGAAGATTTCAGCGACTGTGCCGGCCTCTTCGCGAGCAAGCTCACTCCTACAGGATTTATGTTGGCCGGGTGAGCGCGGGGTGGCAGGGCAAGCTCGGTCCCCCAGGTTTTGCATCAAGAATCAGCCACAGATGAGAATGTATGCCGTTTGTGCGCATAATGCGCGCCGTAGCGGGTGAGTGAGGTGTCGAGGGTGTTGAAAAAAGTCCTGTTTCAAGTGCACTGGTTCTTTGGAATCACGGCCGGTCTGGTGCTTGCCCTTATGGGGATCACCGGCGCGCTGTATTCTTTCGAGGACGAAATACTCGACGTGCTCAACCCCGATGTGTTGTTCGTGCAGCCTCAGGGTCGTCAACTGTCACTGGCGGAAATGGTCAGCAAGGTCGAGGCCCAGGGCAACGACACGGCGGCGATGTTCCGCATTGACGTCGACGGCGACAAGGTCGCTCAGGTCTGGTTCAAGCCGCCACCGGGCCAGCGTCGCGGCGAGATGCACAACTTCAACCCCTACACCGGCGCGTTCACCGAGGACGCCGTAGGTCAGGATTTCTTCGGTTTCATCCTCAACCTGCACCGATTCCTCGCCGCGGGGGAGTACGGCAAGCAAGTCACCGCGGCGTGCACGCTGATCCTCGTGTTCTTCTGCCTGTCCGGGCTGTATCTGCGCTGGCCGCGCAAGCCGCTGAACTGGCGCGTCTGGCTCACCATGGACTGGGCGAAGAAGGGACGCAGTTTCAATTGGGACCTGCATTCGGTGTTCGGCACCTGGTGCCTGATCATCTATTTGCTGCTGGCGATCACCGGGCTGATGTGGTCTTACGACTGGTTCAGCAACGGCATGACCAAGCTGATTGGCGATCCTCCCGTGGCGGGCGAACAGCGCCGTGGCGGCGGCCCGCGTCCTGGCCCGGTCGTGAAAGAGGCGCCCAAGGAACTCACGGCTTCGGCCCCGGATTATGACGCCATCTGGCAGACCATCCAGAGCGCTGCCGGCCCGGACCTCAAGACCTACAACCTGCGCATGCCCCAGGCACCGGGCCAGATGGCGACGGTGTTTTACCTCCTCAAAACAGCGCCGCACCCTCGTGCCTTGAACCAGATCAGCCTCGACCCGGCCGATGGCTCCCTCAAGGCGGTGTCGCGTTACACAGAGAAAAGCCTCGGCGCGCAGCTGTTAATCAGCAACTACGCCCTGCACACCGGCAGCTACTTCGGCCTGATCGGGCGCATCGTCGTGACCGTGGCCGCGTTGTTGATGCCGCTGTTTTTCATCACCGGCTGGCTGCTCTACCTCGACCGCCGACGCAAGAAGCGCGAGATCCGCAATGCGCGCGGTGAAGTGTCGACGATGACGGGCGAGCAGGGCGCGGCGTGGCTGATCGGCTTTGCCAGCCAGAGCGGGTTCGCCGAGCAACTCGCCTGGCAGACGGCCGGCCAGCTGCAAACTGCCGGGGTGCCGGTGAAGGTGCAGCGGCTGGGCGACATCACCGAGCAGGACCTGCACCAGAGCCGCAACGCACTGTTCGTGGTCAGCACCTTCGGCGACGGCGAGGCACCGGACAGCGCCCGTGGCTTCGAGCGCAAGGTGCTGGGCCGGCCGCTGGCGCTGGAGAACCTCAACTACGCGGTGCTTGGGCTGGGCGATCGTCAGTATCAACAGTTCTGCGGTTTCGCTCAGCGGCTGCACGGCTGGCTGGCGGAGCGCGGCGGACACACGCTGTTCGCGCCGGTTGAAGTGGACAGCGGCGACGGTGTAGCGCTGCAACACTGGCAACAGCAGTTGGGCCAGCTGACAGGCTCGACGCCGACGACCGTCTGGCAAGCGCCGGAGTATCAGAGCTGGACGCTGGTGGCTCGGGAATGGCTGAACCCCGGAAGCGTGGGTTCGAAAGTGTTCTTGCTGGGACTGACGTGTGAGTCGGCGGCTGCTTGGGAGGCCGGCGATCTGGTTGAGATATTGCCGCGTAATCCGGCGTCTGCGGTCGAGCAGTTCCTGTCCGGGTTGGGCATCGCTGCTGACACCCAGGTCACCGTCGACGGCTTGAGCGAGACCCTCGGCCAAGCCTTGTGCTCGCGACAGCTGCCGGTCAATCGCAGTCATCTGGTCGGCTTGCACGCCCAGGCGCTGGTCGATGAGCTGGTGCCGTTGGCCATGCGCGAGTATTCAATCGCTTCGATTCCCGAGGACGGTGTGTTGCAGCTGATCGTGCGTCAGGAACTGCACCCCGATGGCAGCCTTGGGCTGTGTTCGGGCTGGTTGACCGAGCATGTCGCCGTGGGCGGCGCCGTCAGCGTGCGGGTGCGTCGCAACAGCGGTTTCCATCTGCCTGCCGAGCCTGCGCCGATGATTCTGATTGGTAACGGCACCGGACTGGCAGGCCTGCGCAGCTTGCTCAAGGCGCGCGTCGTTTCGGGTGAGCAACGCAACTGGCTGCTGTTTGGCGAGCGAAACAGGGCGCACGATTTCCACTGCGCGTACGAACTTAACGGCTGGCTGGCGAGTGGCGATCTGGCGCGTCTGGACCTGGCGTTTTCCCGGGATCAGGCTGAAAAAATCTATGTGCAGGATCGGCTGCGTGAGGCGGCTGATGAGCTGCGGCGCTGGCTGGCCGAGGGCGCTGTGATTTACATCTGCGGCAGTTTGGAAGGCATGGCGGCTGGCGTGGATGAAACGTTGAACGCTCTGCTGGGTGAGGATGCGGTGCGGGAGTTGATCGAGCAGGGGCGGTATCGGCGGGATGTTTACTGATAGCGTTCTGGTTGTGAGCCTGTCGGGTCATTCCCGGCTAAAGCCGGTCCTACGCCAGCCACAAAAAAAGGCCGTTGCGCTCACACGCAACGGCCTTTTTCTTACTCAACCATCACGCCACAAACTGTTCCGCGTAATGGCAGGCAACCTGACGGTTGTCGACCCAACGCAGCCCCGGCACTTCGACGGCGCAACGCTCGGTCGCGTACGGGCAGCGCTTGTGGAACGCGCAGCCTGACGGCGGGTTCAGCGGGTTGGGCAGCTCGCCGACGATTTTGATCTTCGGCTTCGACGGGTCCGGGTGAATCGTCGGAGTCGCTGACAGCAGCGCCTGAGTGTACGGGTGCAGCGGACGGTTATAGATCTCGTCCTTGGGACCCATCTCGGCCGGGCGACCGAGGTACATCACCAACACCGTGTCGGCGACGTGACGCACCACCGCCAGGTTGTGGGAGATGAACACGTAGCCCGTGTTGAACTCTTGCTGCAGATCCATGAACAGGTTAAGCACCTGCGCTTGAATCGACACGTCGAGCGCGGAAGTCGGTTCGTCCGCCACCAGCACTTTAGGCTGCAGCATCATCGCCCGCGCCAGCGCGATACGTTGACGCTGACCGCCGGAGAACATGTGCGGATAGCGCTGATAGTGCTCGGGACGCAGACCGACCTGGGCCATCATGGCCTGCACTTTCTCGCGGCGTTCGGCGGCGGAAAGACTGGTATTGATCAGCAGGGGCTCGCCCAGTTGATCACCGACTTTCTGCCGCGGATTGAGCGACGCATACGGGCTCTGGAACACCATCTGCACGTCTTTGCGCAGCTGTTTGCGTTGCGCCTTGGTCGCGCCGGTGACTTCCTGGCCGGCGATTTTCAGCGATCCCGAAGAAGGCTCTTCGATCAGCGTCAGCGCGCGGGCCAGTGTCGACTTGCCGCAGCCGGACTCGCCGACCACCGCCAGGGTCTTGCCGGCTTCGAGTTCGAACGACACGCCGTTGAGCGCGCGCACGGTTGCATGGGGCTTGAACAGCCCACGGGACACATCGTAGTGACGAGTAAGGTCACGAGCGGTCAGTACGATTTCGCTCATCACGCCACCTCCTGATTCAGCGGAAAGAAGCAACGCGCCAGGCTATGTGCTTTCGGGTCTAGGCCCGGGCGTTGCTGGCGGCATTTGTCCTGGACGTACGGGCAGCGCGGCGAGAGCAGGCAGCCACTTGGACGGTCGTAGCGACCCGGGACAATACCGGGCAGTGTCGACAGGCGCGCGGCGCCCATGCTGTGCTCGGGAATCGCCGCCAGCAGTGCTTCGCTGTACGGGTGCGCAGGGACGTCGAACAGCCCCGGCACCTGACCCACTTCCACGGCTTGACCGGCATACATCACGCAAACCCGCTGAGCGGTTTCAGCCACCACGGCGAGGTCGTGCGTAATGAGCACCAGCGCCATGTCCTGCTCTTTTTGCAGGGCCAGCAGCAGGTCCATGATCTGCGCCTGAATGGTCACGTCCAGCGCGGTGGTCGGTTCGTCGGCGATCAGCAGCTTCGGCTCGCCAGCGATGGCCATGGCGATCGCGACGCGCTGGCTCATGCCGCCCGACAGTTGGTGCGGGTAGGCGTCCAGACGCTGTGCGGCGCCCGGGATTTCCACCTTCTGCAACAGCTCCAGTGCGCGCTGATGGGCCGCACGCCCCGACAGACCCAAATGCTGCTTGAGCACTTCCTTGATCTGGAAGCCCACGGTGTAGCTTGGGTTCAGCGCAGTCATCGGGTCCTGGAAGACCATCGACATGTCTTTGCCGACGATCTTGCGACGCTGGCGCGCATTGAGCGTGAGCATGTCCTTGCCGTCGAAGACCAGGGCGTCGGCGGTGACGATGCCGGGGTGCTCGATCAGGCCCATGAGCGCCATCATGGTCACGGATTTACCCGAACCCGATTCGCCCACGATTGCCAGTACTTCGCCCTTGTCGACGGCCAGATCCAGGCCGTCGACCACCGGGGTGGCCGTGGCGTCGCCAAAGCGCACGTTGAGGTTCTTGATGTTTAAAAGAGACATTCGGACGTCCTCAGGCGGCGTTCTTGAGTTTCGGGTCCAGCGCATCGCGCAGACCGTCGCCCATCAGGTTGATTGCCAGCACGCTGAGCAAAATGGTCAGGCCCGGGAGGCTTACCACCCACCAGGCGCGTTCGATGTAGTCGCGGGCCGAAGCGAGCATGGTGCCCCACTCAGGCGTCGGCGGTTGTACACCCAGACCCAGGAAGCCCAGCGCCGCAGCGTCGAGGATCGCCGAGGAGAAACTCAGAGTGGCCTGAACGATCAGCGGCGCCATGCAGTTGGGCAGCACGGTGATGAACATCAGGCGCGGCAGCGTTGCGCCGGCCAGACGCGCGGCGGTCACGTAGTCACGGTTCAGCTCGCCCATGACCGCTGCACGGGTCAGACGTACGTAGGACGGCAGCGAAACGATGGCAATGGCGATGACGGTATTGATCAGGCCTGGGCCGAGGATCGCGACGATGGCCACAGCCAGCAGCAGCGATGGCAGCGCCAGCATGATGTCCATCAGACGCATGATGGTCGGGCCGAGGATCTTCGGGAAGAAACCGGCCAGCAGACCCATGAGAATCCCCGGAATCAGCGACATCACCACCGACGACAGACCGATCAGCAGCGACAGGCGCGAACCCTGGATCAGACGCGACAGCAGGTCGCGGCCCAGTTCATCGGTCCCCAGCAGAAACTGCCATTGGCCGCCTTCCAGCCAGACCGGCGGGGTCAGCAGGAAGTCGCGGTATTGCTCGCTCGGATCATGGGGGGCAACCCACGGCGCGAACAGGGCGCAGAACACGATCACCAGCATGAACACCAGACCGGCGACGGCGCCTTTGTTCTTGGAAAAGTGCTGCCAGAACTCTTTGTAAACGGACGGGTAGAGCAGGCTTTGATCGACTGCTGCTACGGGAGTAGGTGTGCTCATAAAAAGGGATCTCAGCGCTGATGACGAATGCGTGGGTTGGCAAAGCCGTAGAGGATGTCCACCACGAAGTTGACCAGAATCACCAGGCAGGCGATTAGCAGGATGCCGTTTTGCACGACAGGGTAGTCACGGGCGCCGATGGCTTCGATCAGCCACTTGCCGATGCCCGGCCAGGAGAAGATCGTTTCGGTCAGCACCGCACCGGCCAGCAGCGTGCCCACCTGCAGACCGAACACCGTCAGCACCGGGATCAGCGCGTTGCGCAGACCGTGAACGAACACCACGCGAGCCGGCGACAGACCCTTGGCGCGCGCAGTGCGCACGTAGTCTTCACGCAGGACTTCGAGCATCGAGGAGCGTGTCATCCGGGCGATGACCGCCAGCGGAATGGTACCCAGCACGATGGCCGGCAGAATCAAGTGACGCAGAGCGTCCATGAACGAACCTTCTTCGTCGCTGAGCAGGGTGTCGATCAGCATGAAACCGGTTCTGGGGGGAATGTCGTACAGAAGGTCGATACGGCCCGATACCGGGGTCCAGCCCAGGGATACCGAGAAGAACATGATCAGGATCAGGCCCCACCAGAAGATCGGCATCGAGTACCCCGCCAGGGAGATACCCATGACCCCATGGTCGAACAGGGACCCTCGCTTCAGTGCCGCAATGACACCGGCCAGCAGACCGAGAATGCCTGCGAAGATCAGCGCCGCAATCGACAGTTCCAGTGTTGCCGGGAACAGCGAAGTGAATTCGGACCACACGCTCGTGCGCGTACGCAGCGATTCGCCCAGGTCGCCATGGGCGAGCTTGCCGACGTAATCGATGTATTGCGCATAAAGGGGTTTGTTCAGGCCAAGACGTTCCATGGCTTGGGCGTGCATTTCCGGATCGACCCGGCGTTCACCCATCATGACTTCGACAGGGTCACCCGGAATCAGGCGAATCAGGGCGAAGGTCAGCAAGGTGATGCCGAAGAAGGTGGGTATGAGCAACCCCACTCGGCGAGCGATAAAACTAAACATCTTCTCGTGTACCTCATCAGGTACCGGCGGGTCTCTGGGTAATAGAGCCCGCCGGATTCTTCTTCTACTTCACTTGGGTGGTAGCGAAGTTATTAGTGGTGAGAGGGCTGATGTGGTAACCCTCCACGTTATGGCGCATTGCAGTGAACATTTTGGTATGGGCCATGCTGATCCATGGCAAATCCTGGTTGAAGATCACTTGAGCCTGCTCGTAAAGCGAAGCGCGTTCGGCCGGGTCGGTTTTTTCCCGCGCCTGATCGATCAACGTCTGGAACTTCTGATTGCACCAGCGCGAGTAGTTTTCGCCGTTTTTAGCGGCCTCGCAGCTGAGCAGTGGAGTCAGGAAGTTATCAGGGTCACCATTGTCACCTGCCCAGCCGGCCGACACCATGTCGTGTTCGCCGTTTTTGGCACGTTTGAGCATTTCGCCCCATTCCATGACGCGTATATCTAACTTAATGCCGACTTTGGCCAGGTCGGCCTGCATCATTTGTGCGCCCATGGTCGGGTTCGGGTTGGTCGCGCCACCGCCGTTGCGGGTGAACAGGGTCAGCACGGTGCCTTCAGGAACGCCGGCTTCCTTGAGCAAAGCGCGGGCCTTGTCCAGATCGTGAGCAGGGTTTTTCAGGTCTTTGTTGTAGCCCAGCAGCGTGTCCGGATACGGGTTCACGGCGACGGTGGCGTTGCCTTTGCCGAACAGGGCGTTGACGTAGGCTTCTTTATCAAACGCGATCTCGATCGCTTTACGCACCCGCACGTCACTCATGTACTTGTGCGTGGTGTTCATGGCGACGTACGCGGTGGTCATCGCGTTCAGTTCGTCGATCTTCAGGCTCGGGTCTTTCTTGATGTTCGGGATGTCATCGGGCTTCGGATACAGGGCGATCTGACATTCGTTTGCCTTGAGCTTCTGCAGGCGCACGTTGCTGTCGGTGGCGATGGCAAAGATCAGAGCGTCAGCCGGCGGCTTGCCCCGGAAATAATCCGCGTTGGCCTTGAAGCGAACCTGAGCATCCTTTGCGTAGCGCTGGAAGACGAACGGACCGGTGCCGATGGGCTGGCTGTTGAGGTTATCGGTCTTGTTGGCCTTGAGCAGCTGATCGGCGTATTCAGCCGAGTAAATCGAAGCAAAGGCCATGGCGACGTCCGCCAGGAACGGCGCTTCGCGGCGGGTCAGGGTGAACTTGACGGTGCTGTCGTCCACTTTCTCGACGTTCTTCAGCAGCTCTTTGAAACCCATGCTCTCGAAGTACGGGTAGCCGACCTGCGACTGTTTGTGCCACGGGTGGTTGGGGTCCAGTTGACGCTGGAAGCTCCAGACCACGTCATCGGCGTTCATCTCGCGGGTCGGTTTGAAGTAGTCGGTGGTGTGAAACTTGACGCCCTTGCGCAGGTGGAACGTGTAGGTCAGGCCGTCATCGCTGATCTCCCACGTGTCGGCCAATGCCGGGACGATTTCCGTGGTGCCTGGCCTGAAATCCACCAGACGGTTGTAAATGGTTTCCGCCGACGCATCGGCGGTCACGGCCGTGGTGTAGAGCGCCGTGTCGAAACCTTCCGGGCTGGCTTCGGTGCAGACCACCAGAGGCTTGGCCGATACGCCGACCGCGACGCTGAATACCGCCAGTGCGATCGCGCTGCGCAATGTTGCGAGTTTGAATGTCGATTTCAAGTAACGCACTCCGCAAGTGATGAAGCCATAAGTGAGTCGGTATCGGGCCACGAAGTTCGGTAAACCGCACCTTGAGGCCCGATCGATCGTGCTGATTACATAATGTTGAATGGAATCGTGGTCACCAGACGGAACTCGTTGATGTTGCCGTCAGCCTGGTTGGCGCTCGCGCGGTGAGTGGTGTAGGTCGCACGCATGGTCGAGGCCTTGAGTGGGCCGGACTGCAGGGTGTACGACGAGCCAACACCGTATTCGTAGTGAGTTTCGCCGTCCATACCGCGGACATCGTAAGCGGTGCCTTTGTAATGGGTACCGTCGATGTCGAAACCGCGCGCCTGATAGATGTTGAACTTCAGGCCTGGCACGCCGTAGTCGGCCATGTTCAGCAGGTAGCTCAGCTGAACCGACTTCTCGTTCGGGCCGTTGAAGTCCGAGAGCAGGGAGTTGGCCAGGAAGATGGCGTTGGTGTCGTGGACGTAGTCGAAGTAGGTGTCGCCTTCGACTTCCTGGTACGCAACGCTGAAGCTGTGCGCCTTGTGAGTGGCGGTCAACGACAGGCTGTACGTGTCGTTGTCGATCTCGCCCATCTTCTTCTGACCGGAATCCTTGGTCTTGTAGTAGTTCAGGTTGGTGCTCAGTCCCAGTACATCAGGGTCACCCAGTTCGTGGGTGAAAGCGAAGTAGTACTGATGCCAGAAGTCTTCGACGTTGGAGGCGTAGAAGCTGGTGGTCAGGCTCTTGAACGGCTTGTAATCCACGCCCGCCATGTCAACGCGATCGGCGGTGGCGGTGTTGTTGGTGTACTCGGAACGGAACTTGGTCAGGCTCTGCTCGGTACGTGGCGACACGCGGTCGAAGCTGCCGGCCTGGATCGAGATGTTGTTGAACTCTTCGCTCAGAATGCTCACACCTTCGAAGCTCGAAGGCAGCGCACGGTTGCCGATGTAAGCCAGCACCGGGGTGTTCATCGACTGACGGCCGGCGGTCAGGGTCGTGTTGGAAACGCGCGCCTTGATGTTGCCCAGGCCCAACTTGCTCCACTGTCCAACAGGGTCGCCGTTGTTCTCGGTCAGCGTACGGTTGGCGCCGCCCATCAGGTCGTCCTTGTCACGGTCCAGCGCAACGGCGTTGTAGACCGCCATTTGCGTGGCGAAGCCTACAGTGCCCTGGGTGAAGCCCGAGCTGTAGTCAACGATGGTGCCCTGAACCCAGTTGATCCGGCGCGGGTCGCTGTCGACGACGACGCCGTTCTCGCTGCGGCGGAACTCGCCGCCACGACGCAACAGTTCGTTGGCGTACCAGTTCTTGGTCGAACCGGTCAGTTTCGAGTCTTCCAGGAATCCCTTGGCTTCGCCCTGGAGGTTGCTGGTGGCCAGTGTGGTCGGAACGAATTCCTGACTGGTCGGCTCTGCCTGAGCCGCGACGCTGAGGGCGAGGACGGATAAGGCGAATACAGCGGTGCTGGCTTTTTTCACGTTTTGAAGCTCCCGATTGCTGCTTTTTTAGAGGCGGGCTTTTTATGGTGTAGCCCGCTCGGTGGTGCGGCCTCATGGCCATTTTCCTGCCTATCCGGCTAAACGCGGATAAAGCAATGCCAAAGGGCGTGGTTGCGCCCCCAGGCATGTTTTTGAATCAGTCGGCGATGCTGACGCCCGAGAAGTTGTTGCGATTGAACGGACTCACCAGAAAACCCTGCACTTCCTTACGCAGCGGCTGGATCACCGTCGAGTGGGCAATCGGCGTAATGGGGACCTGTTCTTTCAGGTAATGCTGCGCCTGTTTGTACAGCGCGATGCGCTGATCCTTGTTGGTGTTCGAGACAGCGGCCTTGACCAGCGCGTCGTATTTTTCGTCGCACCACATCGAGTAATTGTTGCCGCCGATGGACGCGCAGCTGTACAGCGTGCCCATCCAGTTGTCGGGGTCGCCATTGTCCCCGGTCCAGCCGATCAGCGAAATGTCGTGCTCGCCGTTCTTGCTGCGCTTGAGGTATTCGCCCCACTCGTAACTGACGATGGTCGCCTTGATGCCCACCTTGGCCCAGTCGGCCTGAAGCATCTGGGCCATCAGCTTGGCGTTGGGGTTGTAGGGGCGCTGAACCGGCATGGCCCAGAGGGTCAGTTCGGTGCCTTCCTTGACGCCGGCGGCGCGCAGCAACTCGCGGGCTTTTTCCGGGTTGTAGGGCGCGTCCTTGACCGTGTCGTCGTAAGACCACTGCGTCGGTGGCATCGAGTTCTGGGCCAGTTGCCCGGCGCCCTGATACACCGCAGCGATGATCGCTTGTTTATCCACCGCCATGTCCAGCGCCTGGCGGACCTGCAAGTTGTCCAGCGGGGCGTGGCGTACGTTGTACGAGATATAGCCGAGGTTGAAACCGGGCTTTTTGATGACCTGCAGGTTTTTGTCCGCTTCGATCGACTCTACGTCTGCCGGGCGCGGATTCAGCGTGACCTGACATTCATTCTTCTTGAGCTTTTGAATGCGCACCGACGCATCTGTATTGATCGCAAAGATCAACTGATCAATCTTGACCCGACTCGGGTCCCAGAACGCATTGTTTTTCACGTAGCGAATCTGCGAATCTTTTTGATAGCGCTGAAACACAAACGGGCCAGTGCCAATCGGCGCCTGGTTAATATCGCGCACATCACCCGTCGCCATCAGTTTGTCTGCATATTCAGCAGACAGGATTGACGCGAAGTTCATCGAGACGTTCTGGATGAACGCCGCGTCGACTTTGTTGAGTGTGAATACGACGGTCATCGGATCGGTCTTTTCCACCGACTTGATGTTCTTGTCCAGGCCCATGCTGGTGAAGAACGGAAACTCCGTCGGATAAGCAACGCGGAACGGATGGTCTTTGTGCAGCATGCGATTGAACGTGAACAAGACGTCGTCGGCATTGAAATCGCGCGTGGGCGTGAAGGTCTTGTTGCTGTGGAATTTGACGCCTTCGCGCAGATGGAACGTGTAGGTCAGGTTGTCAGGGGAGATGTCCCAGCTCGTTGCGAGAGCGGGTACGACGGTGGTCTCGCCGCGGGCGAACTCGGCGAGACGGTTGTAGATCGGCTCGGCGGCATCGTTGTCAGTGCCGGAGGTGTACTGACCGATATCAAACCCGGCCGGGCTGCCTTCCGAACAGAAGACCAGACTTTTGCTGGCAGCCTGAACGCCGGGCGTCATAGCCAGAAGCCCTGCGGCAATAAGTGATGGCATAACGATATTCGAACGCATGATATTCCTTATCGTAAGAAGCGCATTAAATGCGAATGCCTGCGCGATCCATGGCAATTGTTTGCGCAAATGGACAGTCAACGCCCGGATACATCTCACTGTTCAAGATAAACAACGGACAATATTGGCGGCTTGTCAGAAGGTATGTCTCTGGCGCCACACAGTCCATAGTTACGCGTGCTTCAAAGTTTGTAGGAAAAGTGCTTATCGTTAGTAGGCAAGGACTGTAAGCAAGTCGCTACTCATCTAACGATAGTCAATTTCATTTAACGATCGTGCACATGACAACGCGGTCGCGTTGCCCTGAGGCAACGCGACCGGTTGGTCATTTAAAGATATTACTTGCCGCTGACGCTGACGCCGTAGAACGAGTTCAGACCGAATGGGCTGATCTTGAAGTCCTGAACTTCTTTGCGCATCGGCTGATAAACAGTCGAGTGGGCAATTGGAGTCATAGGCACGGCATCTTTCAGCAGATGTTGAGCCTGCTTGTACAGCTCGGTGCGTTTGGCCTGATCGGTGGTTTCCTTGGCCTGGTGGATCAAGGTATCGAACGGCTTGTCACACCATTTGGCGAAGTTGTTGCCGTTAAGGGCGTCGCAGCCAAACAGGGTACCCAGCCAGTTGTCCGGGTCACCGTTGTCGCCGCTCCAGCCAATCAGCATGGCGCCGTTCTCGCCGGCCTTGGCACGGTTGATGTACTCGCCCCACTCATAGGAAACGATCTTGGCGTTGATGCCGATCTTCTTCCAGTCGTTCTGGAGCATCTCGGCCATCAGCTTGGCGTTCGGGTTGTAAGGACGCTGAACCGGCATCGCCCACAGGGTGATTTCGGTACCTTCCTTCACGCCGGCCTGCTTGAGCAGGTCCTTGGCTTTGGCGACGTCGTACGGAGCATCTTTGATGGTGGTGTCGTAGGACCACTGGGTCGGCGGCATGGCGTTGGTCGCCAGTTGGCCCGCGCCCTGATACACCGCGTCGATGATGGCTTTCTTGTCGACAGCCATGTCCAGCGCCTGACGTACTTTCAGGTCAGCCAGCGGGTTTGGCTTGTCTTCGCCCTTGATCTTCGGCATCACGTTGTAGGCGATGTAACCCAGGTTGAAGCCGGCCTGATCAGGCATCTTCAAAGCAGGGTCAGCCTTCAGTGGCGCGAGGTCGGCCGGACGCGGGTAAGCGGTGATCTGGCATTCGCCTTTCTTCAGCTTCTGCGCACGAACCGAGGCGTCAGTGGTGATGGCGAAAATCAGGTTGTCGACTTTGACGTCTTCAGGCTTCCAGTAGTCCTTGTTCCCGGTGAACCGGATGTTGGAGTCTTTCTGGTAGCTCTTGAACACGAACGGGCCAGTGCCGATCGGCTTCTGGTTGATGTCTTCCGGCTTGCCTTCTTTGAGCAACTGGGCGGCGTATTCAGCGGACTGAATGGACGCGAAGCTCATCGCCAGGTTCTGGATGAACGCAGCATCAACGGTGCCGAGGGTCATTCTGACGGTGTGATCGTCGACCTTCTCGATCTTGGTGATGTTGGTGTCCATCGCCATGTCGGTGAAGTACGGGAATTCGGTCGGGTACGCCTTACGGAACGGGTCGTCCTTGTTGATCATGCGGTTGAACGTGAACAGCACGTCATCGGCATTGAAGGTACGCGTCGGTTTGAAGTACGGCGTGGTGTGGAATTTCACACCTTCACGCAGGTGGAAGGTGTAGGTCAGGCCATCCGGGGCAACGTCCCAGCTGGTGGCCAGGCCTGGAATGACAGCGGTGCCGCCACGTTCGAACTGGCTCAAACGGTTGAAAACGGTCTCGGCCGAAGCATCGAAGTCGGTACCGGTGGTGTATTGACCTGGATCGAAACCAGCAGGGCTGCCTTCGGAGCAGAACACCAGATTCGATGCTGCATGGGCGAAGGGAGCGCTGGCGATCAAACCTGCGCCGAGAAGAAACGGAATGACCGCTTTTTTGAGCATGGTGGCCTCAGTTGTTGTCATTTTTTGATTGAGGGTACGGCCTTTTGAGCCTGTCCCGCGGATACTTATGCAGGCGCCATACCCAAAGCAAGATGCTGGCGCCAGCAAGGTGACAAACAGTGGCACGAACGTACACGAATGTCGCATAAGTGTAATTTCTGACGCTGTTGAACGTTTGCGTGTCGCATATCGATATCTTTGCAGCACCAAAATGGTGCATCGCAACGTGGCGATTGCACCCGCTTCGGTCATCAAGTGTTACTTCGCTGTTGGTTTCAGCGAATTATTTGGCCAGGCTCACGCCGTAGAAGGGCGTCAGGCCAAATGGGCTGAGTTTGAAATCCTGTACCTCTTTGCGCATCGGCTGAAATACTTTGGAATTGGCGATGGGTGTGATCGGCACGTCGTTTTTCAGAATGTTCTGCGCTTGCTGGTACAGCTTGATCCGCTCGTCTTTGTTGCTGGTCAGCTTGGCCTGGGTGACCAGCTTGTCGTAGGCCGGGTTGCACCACTTCGCGTAGTTGCTGCCCTTCACCGCGCCACAGCTGTACAGCACGCCCAGCCAGTTGTCGGGGTCACCATTGTCACCGGTCCAGCCGTAGATCATGACGTCATGCTCGCCGGCCTTGGCGCGCTTGATGTACTCGCCCCATTCATAGCTGACGATGTTGGCCTTGATACCGATCTTTGCCCAGTCCGACTGAATCATCTGCGCCGACATGCGCGCGTTGGGGTTGGACGCACGCTGCACGGTCATCGCCCACAGATTGATCTGCGTGCCCGGTGCAACGCCTGCCTCCTTGAGCAACTGCTTTGCTTTTTCAGGATCGTGGGGCGCGTCCTTGATATTTGGGTCAAAGCTCCATTGCGCCGGTGGCAGCGCGTTCTGTGCCAGTTGGCCTGCGCCCTGGTAAACCGCTTTGATGATGGCCGGCTTGTCGATCGCCATGTCCAGTGCCTGACGCACCTTCAGTTGATCGAGCGGCGGATGGGTCACGTTGTAGGCCAGAAAACCCAGGTTGAAACCGGCCTGGCTCAGCACCTTGAGATTCGGGTCTTTCTGCGCTTCTTCGATGTCCTGAGGGCGCGGATACCCGCTGATCTGGCACTCGCCGGTCTTGAGTTTCTGCAAGCGGGTGGCGGCGTCGGTGTTGATCGAGAAGATCAGGTTGTCGAGCTTCACGTCCTCCGGCTTCCAGTATTCCTTGTTGCCGACGTAACGGATCTGCGCGTCTTTCTGGTAGCGCTTGAACACGAATGGGCCTGTACCGATCGGCTTCAGGTTGATGTCGCCGGCCTTGCCTTGTTTGATCAGTTGCGCCGCGTATTCAGCCGACTGAATCGAGGCAAAGCTCATCGCCAGGTTCTGGATGAAGGCGGCATCGATGTTGTTCAGTTGAAAACGGACGGTCTGATCGTCGAGCTTTTCCACCTGCTTGATGGTGGTGTTCATGCCCATGTCGGTGAAGTACGGCGACTCCGACGGGTACGCCTTGCGGAACGGGTCGTCCGCATTCAGCAGGCGATTGAAGGTGAACAGCACGTCATCGGCGTTGAAGTCGCGGGTGGGTTTGAAATAGTCCGTGGTGTGGAATTTCACCCCGGGCCGTAAATGAAAGGTGTAGGTCAAGCCGTCGTCGGACACTTCCCATTTGGTAGCCAGCCCCGGCTCGACATCGGTGCCGCCGCGCTTGAACTGGGTGAGGCGGTTGAAGACTGTTTCTGCTGACGCATCGAACTCGGTGCCGCTGGTGTACTGACTGGGATCGAAGCCGGCAGGGCTGGCTTCCGAGCAATAGACAAGGGTGCTGGCCGCCTGCACCGAGGGAACGCACAGCGCCATTGCGGCTGCCAGGAGCAGGGGTTTGAAGGTTGTGTCCATGTGAACCTCATTAAGTGCGGCACTCATGCCTGAATTCATCGACGGGATGATAGACCGCCAAGAATGCCGCACGGCTCACTTGGGCAACAAGCCACGGAAATTCATAAGCTTATTACTTGATGAACGTTTGCAGCTCTTTCCACCAGGGTGTGCTGGAAACCACTTTCATGAAACCCTGCTCCAGAAAACCCTGCACGCCAGAGGTCTGAGAGGTTTTGCTGTTGAACACGTAGTCCAGATAGCTCTGACTGTTTTTGATGAGGGTGTTCTGGATGGCGCGGAGTTCATCGATCGCCGCTTGCTGGGTTTTGTCCAGCTCGCTCTTCGATTCACTGCGCGCCACTTCCGCCGGATTGCTGCCCGCCCATGCCGTGACGATCGGGTACTGCCACTCGCTGTCGGCGGGATGGCAAAAGAACGCCGATGCGACGGCGACCGGATCGGCGCCAGGTTTTCCTGCCCAGTGATCAACCATGGCCTGCGCGACCTGGCGCACGGCTTCGGTAGCGAGCAGCGCTGCCAGATCGTGAAGAGGGTGCTCGGCGTGGTCCTTGGAGAGTTGCGAGTGGCTCGGCTCCAGAGTCGGATCTATATTCGGGTCACTGCCCAGCAGGGTTTGCGCGTCGTCGACGCTGTTGCCGATCCAGGTCAGAACACCTTGCGCCGCGCTGTTATAGGCGTTCAAGAGAATGCCCGCCGGGGTGTTGATCAGCCAGCGATAGAACTTGAGGGTGTCTACGCCCATTTGCTTCGCAAGCGTCACCAGGCCGTCCCTGGCCGTGAGCAGCGCGTCGAATGCCTTGAAATAGTCCTGATCAGGATGTTCGCTCAGCAACACCATCATCACTTTATCCCGGTCCGAGCGATAACCCGGCTGGGTGAGCTCGAACTCCAGTTCCTGGGTGGAAAAGAGAATTTTGCCCAGCGGCCCCGCCAGACTGGCAATCACGTCGGTGGCCCCGAACGTGCCCGTGACCAATGGCAGATTCCATTTGACGTGAACAGGCGTTGTCCAGGGCAGAACCCTGACATGCCCGGCCTTGATCAGGCTCAGCTCTGCGAAGTTTGAATGGGCGAACAGGTCTTCGAGCACATGCAGGGCGGCGCCGAAGCTGCGCAGCCCGTCGAGGGAACGGCCTTTGCTCATGGCAAGACGCAGTTCTTGCTCCATGTAGCTCACCGCATTGCCGATGTAGCGCTTCATCGACGTGGCTCGGTCCGCACCCAGGGATGGATCGCCGGGTAGCACCCAGGCTTCAAAGTCGGGATCACGCACCTTCGGGTCCGGGAAGGGCGGATCAGTGACCAGCGGATTGTCGATGTGCTCTGTCGGGCGATAAACGCCGAGCTTTTCGCGCGTGACCTTCATTTCGTTGGGGTAGCGCATCCGCAAATCGACGAATTTTTTAGCGGCCAGCACATCGACGAGGTGGGTCCAGCTTGCGCGAGAGAGGGCCGCTGGAAACTCCTTTGGCATGTCTGCTGCGCGGGTGATCTTGGGATCGACGACCTGGGAGTAATCTCGCAGCCAGTTGCCGAAGTACACGGCGTCTATCTCTACTCGGCTGAAATTGAAATCCCGCAGAACCCACTCGATTGTCTGGTGGGTGCTGCCTTTGGCGTCAGTGCCCGCTTCGAAGGCTTCCCGATCGGAATTGCTGTGCGTTGGCTCGAAGCGCAGATCGGTCGAGGCCAGATAATCGCGAATGGCTTCGCAGGCTCTTTTCCACGACATCGCGTACTGACGGCCGGTGGCTGCACTTTCGGAATACGTGGCAAAGGTCAGTTCGTCCTGGGCCGGACGAGCAGCTTCGGTTATCCACAAGGTGAACAGATGGCCCTCTTCGAACGGCGCATCCGTTGCCACGGGTGCGTTCTCGTCGATCAGCTCATGGCGCAGGACATTGTCGATGTGGTGGCCGAATTCGTGGAGCAGTGCGGTGAGCAGCCACCAGTAGTGCTGTGGGTGGGCAGTGGTGCGGACGAAGAATCCCCAATCGACGCGGATGACGCGTTCGCGGTTGTCGTAGTCCGCTTCGAAACCCAGCTCCCAGGCAAGGAGGATCTCAGGGTTTGCCACTTCCCCTGCCAGCAGCTTGTCCTGCAGCTTCGTGTAGAGGTGATGCGGGATGTCGTTGCCGAAGATGTTGCTCATCTCCAGAGCAAAAGAATCTGGCGTGAGTTTTTTGGCCACTTGGGTCAGCAGGTCCAGCGCGAAGCTACTGCGTAACGTGCGGGTGGTCATGTCGACCGGAATGACGGGTTGAGCTTGAAAAGGCATGACTGGATTCTTCCTTGAATCATTAGCTGCGCACGGTCACACCCCATAGGAGGAGGCGGCCGTCATTGCGCGTTTAGGTTGGGTACTGCCGGGGACAATTCTATGTATTTCAGGCGACGTGAAAATCGGCCGAATCGCCCGGGGACGTAGGAGATAAGGGGCGCGCGGATGTGGAAGGGGCCACGGGACAGCGGGATAAAAGCAGGGGCGGGGGAGGGAAAAAGCGGCAGCCCTTGGCTGCCGCCGTGTGCATCAAGGAATAGCGACTTCGATGACACCGTCTGCCGCGACGCTGACCTGACTGGTGCCGGCCTCGACATCCGGCGTTGGCGCGGCGTCGGCACGGGCGGCCTTCATCATCATGACCGGCGCTCGCAGATACGGCTGCGGGAAACCGGAGGTGTTCAGGTTCAGATTGACCACCTTGTAGCCAGTGCCGCCCAGTGCGTCAGTCACCAGTTTGGCGCGGGCGCGGAAGGCCGTCACAGCGTCCTTGAGCAGAGCGTCTTCGCTGGTCTTGCGCGCGGGGTTGGAGATCGAGAAGTCCATGCCGCCCATTTTCATGTCGCCGCCCAACAGGTCGCCGGTCAACTTGGAGAGGGCAGCGAAGTCTGCGCTTTCCAGGCGCAGTTCGGCGTGCTCGCGCCAGCCGGTGATCTTCTGGCCTTTGTCGTCGTAGATCGGGTAGCTGTTGCGGCTGCCCTGACGAATGTTGATGTCCTTGACCTGACGCGCTTCGCCCAGGGCCTTGTTCAGGGTTTCAGTGACACCGGCCGCCAGTTTGGCCGGGTCGGTGTTTTGGGATTCGGTGTAGAGCGTGACGGTCATCAGGTCGCGCTGCACTTCCTGGCTGACCTCGGCGCGGACCGAAACCTGGTTGTAGTGAACGTCGTCGGCGAGGGCAGGGGTGCTGGCCAGCGCGAGTGCGCCCAGGGTAAACAATGTGGCAGTGGGACGAAGGCTGAACATAAAAACTCCTTGTTTGGCGAACCGTCCTGAGGCGCATTGCAAGCCCCCGGCGGACGGATGCCCATGAGACTGTGAACCCGGAGGCTTGTTCCTGCGCCGTCACACACCCGTCAGATGGATGTGGCGCTTTGACGCACTTTGACGGCAACTGTTGTCGCATTGGTTATACTCGCTCCGATTCGCCTGGAGCGCTCATCAGGAGAGCTCATGCTCGCCCCCTTGCAACTGCTTTCCGCCACCCGTCAGAACCTCTGGCGCCTGACGTTCATCCGCATTCTGGTGCTGGGTGCACAGGCAGGCTCGGTGGGGTTCGCCTACCTCTTCGATCTGCTGCCGCTGCCCTGGCTGCAGCTGGACATCACCCTCGGTTTTTCGGCGATCGTCTGCCTGCTGACCGCCATTCGTCTGCGCACCTCATGGCCGGTGACCGAACTCGAATACGCGGTGCAATTGGCGTTCGACCTGTTTATCCACAGCGCGCTGCTGTATTTCTCCGGCGGCTCGACCAACCCGTTCGTTTCTTATTATCTGGTGCCGCTGACCATCGCTGCAGTGACCCTGCCGTGGCGTTATTCGCTGATCCTGTCGGGCATCGCGCTGGCGCTGTACACGCTGATGCTGGCCAAGTTCTTCCCGCTGGATGCATTTGTGGCCCGCGAGAACATGCAGATCTACGGCATGTGGCTGAGCTTCGCGCTGGCGGCCGGGGTGATCACCTTCTTCGCCGCGCGCATGGCCGAAGAGCTGCGCCGTCAGGAACACATGCGTGCTTTGCGCCGCGAAGAAGGGGCGCGCGATCAGCAACTGTTGGCGGTGGCGACCGAAGCCGCTGGCGCCGCCCATGAGCTGGGCACGCCACTGGCGACGATGAGCGTGCTGCTCAAGGAAATGCAGCAGGACCACAGAGACCCCGCGTTACAGGAAGACCTCTCGGTGCTGCAGGATCAGGTCAAGCTGTGCAAAGAGACGCTGCAGCAACTGGTTCGCGCCGCTGAGGCGAATCGTCGGCTCTCGGTGCAGGAACAGACCGTTACGCACTGGCTCGATCAGGCGCTCAACCGCTGGCACTTGATGCGCCCGGAAGCCACTTACCGCTTTCAACGGCTGGGGCAGGGCGACGTGCCGATGCTGGCGCCGCCGCCGGATCTCACTCAGGCGCTGCTGAACCTGCTCAACAATGCCGCCGATGCCTGCGCCGAAGGGCTCGAGGTGAATCTGGACTGGACCGCCACTGAAATCCGCATCAGCATCCGCGATCATGGCGCCGGTGTACCACTGGCCATCGCCGAGCAGATCGGCAAACCCTTTTTTACCACCAAGGGCAAAGGCTTCGGCCTGGGCCTGTTCTTGAGTAAGGCCAGCGTGACCCGCGCGGGCGGCTCGGTGAAACTCTATCCTCACGAGGAAGGCGGCACGCTTACCGAGCTGCGCCTGCCCCGTGACGCACGAGGAGATGAAGCATGACTGACGAAATCCAGGTTGAAGGCGAAGAACTGCCGCACCTGCTGTTGGTGGACGATGACGCCACTTTCACCCGCGTGATGGCACGGGCCATGGCGCGCCGTGGCTTTCGCGTGAGCACTGCCGGTTCCGCCGACGAGGGCCTGGCCCTCGCGCAGCAGGACATTCCGGACTACGCCGCCGTCGATTTGAAGATGGAAGGCGACTCGGGGCTGGTGCTGTTGCCCAAGTTGCTGGAACTGGACCCGGAAATGCGCGTGCTGATCCTGACCGGTTACTCGAGCATCGCCACCGCAGTCGAAGCAATCAAGCGCGGCGCCTGCAACTACCTGTGCAAACCGGCCGATGCCGATGACGTGCTGGCAGCGCTGCTGTCCGAACATGCCGATCTGGACACGCTGGTGCCGGAAAATCCGATGTCGGTTGACCGTTTGCAGTGGGAGCACATTCAGCGCGTGCTGACCGAGCACGAAGGCAATATCTCCGCCACGGCGCGGGCGCTGGGCATGCATCGACGCACCTTGCAGCGCAAGTTGCAGAAGCGCCCGGTCCGTCGTTAAGCAGGGACTGCTTTTTAAAGATTTATTCATGGAAGATCGTCTGTGGCGTCTGGCACATTGGCGCCAACGCCTATAACTGCCCGCTGCCGAGCTTTTTGCCATGAATTTTGATGTAGATGAATCCAGGGTCAATGACGCTGTGAACGGGAATTTCTTTTCCCGGGTCTGGAAGCTGGTGACGCCTTACTGGCGCAGCGAAGAAAAAGGCATGGCCTGGGTGCTGTTGATCGCAGTGATCGTGCTGTCGCTGTTCAGCGTGTTCATTTCGGTGTTGGTCAACAGCTGGTACCGCGACTTCTACAACGCGCTGCAGAATAAGGACCTGGGGGCCTTCACCCATCTCATCCTCTACTTCTGCGGCATTGCCGCCATTGCCATTCTCGGCGCGGTGTATCGCCTCTATCTGACCCAGATGCTGACCATCCGCTGGCGTCGCTGGCTGACCGAACAGCATTTCGCCAAATGGCTCGCGCACAAGAATTACTATCGGCTGGAGCAGGGCGGTTACACCGATAACCCTGACCAGCGTCTGTCCGAAGACCTCAACAACTTCACGTCTGACACCCTCAGCCTGAGCCTCGGCCTGCTGCGCACCGTGGTCAGTCTGGTGTCGTTCTCGGTGATCCTGTGGGGTGTGTCCGGCAGCATCGAGCTGCTCGGCATCACCATTCCGGGCTACATGTTCTGGGCCGCACTTATTTATGCCGCGGTGGGCAGCTTGCTGACTCACTTGATCGGCAAACGCCTGATCGTCCTGAGCAACCAGCAACAGCGCTACGAAGCCGACATGCGTTTCTCGCTGGTGCGCGTTCGCGAGAACGCCGAAAGCATCGCCCTGTCCGATGGCGAGGCCAACGAGAATCAGCGCCTGAGCGCGCGATTCGGCATGGTCTGGAGCAACTTCTGGACGATCATGAAGGTGCAGAAGCGCCTGACGTTCTTCACCGCTGGTTACTCACAAATCGCCATCGTGTTCGCCTTTGTTGTGGCCGCGCCGCGTTATTTCGCGGGCAAGATCGAATTGGGCGAGCTGATGCAAATCAACTCGGCCTTCGGCAACGTGCAGGAGAATTTCAGCTGGTTCATCGACGCGTACACCCAACTGGCATCGTGGCGCGCCACCTGTGATCGTCTGCTCAGCTTCCGTCAGGCCATGGACGAAAACGAAGCGCGCGTGCCGGCCATCCAGGTCAGTCATGAAAGCAACGCCTTGCAGCTTGAAGGCCTGGCGCTATCCCTCGCAGGCGGTCGCCAGCTACTGAACAACGCAAACATCAGCATTGCAGCAGGTGAGAAGGTCATGCTCAGCGGCCGCTCCGGCAGTGGCAAAAGTACGCTGCTGCGGGCGATGGGCGGGTTGTGGAAAGAGGGCCATGGTGCGGTGAAATTACCGGCCAAACGCGCGTTTTTCCTGCCGCAAAAACCGTATCTGCCGATCGGCACGTTGCGGGAGGCGTTGAGTTATCCCCAGGCGCCCGAGGTCTATCCTGTAGAGCGCTTCGCCCAAGTGTTGGAAACCTGCCGCCTGGGTCATCTGATTCCACGACTGGACGAGAGCGAGCATTGGCAGCGCATGCTCTCGCCGGGCGAGCAACAACGCGTCGCGTTCGCCCGCGCCCTGCTGTTCGCGCCGGACTGGTTGTATTTGGATGAAGCCACATCAGCGATGGATGAAGAGGATGAAGCCGCGTTGTATCAGGCGCTGCTGGACGAATTGCCGGGTGTGACCTTACTCAGCATCGGCCACCGCAGCAGCCTCAAGCGCTTCCATCGTCGTCACGTGCGCATTGACGGTGGCCAGTTGCACGAGCAGCCGCTAACCGAAACGGCACTTTGAGCGTAGAGTGCTGAAGCGATAAAGTGTCGTAACCAGGCGCCTCGCCGGGGTTGTTGTGTGATCAGACAACCCGGTGAGCTATCATCAGCGTTCAGCGTATTTAGAGATGCATGTTGGATATGGAAAATCAGAGCGCTCCGCCTCGCGCCCGCCGAAAGCACCGCAGTCTCGCGCAGGAATTGGTCACCGAACTCTCCGAGCGCATCCGTAGTGGCGGGCTCAAGCGCGGCGATAAGTTGCCCACCGAGTCCGCCATCATGGAAGAGCAGGGCGTCAGCCGTACCGTCGTACGCGAAGCCATCTCGCGGCTGCAGGCGTCCGGGCTGGTGGAAACCCGGCATGGCATTGGCACTTTTGTCCTCGACACGCCAAGCCCGAGCGGATTCCGTATCGACCCGGCGACCATCGTCACCCTGCGCGACGTCCTGGCGATTCTCGAGCTGCGCATCAGTCTTGAAGTCGAGTCGGCCGGCCTGGCTGCTCAACGCCGATCCGCCGAACAACTGGCGGACATGCGCGCCGCCCTCGATGCTCTCAACGAAAGCGCGGCCCATGCCAGCGATGCCGTCGGCGCCGATTTCCAGTTCCACATGGCAATTGCCCTGTCGACCGGCAACCGCTACTTCACCGACATCATGAATCACTTGGGTACGAGCATCATCCCCCGTACCCGGCTGAACTCGGCGCGCCTCGCTCATGATGACAACCAGCATTACATGAGCCGCCTGAGCCGCGAGCATGAGGAAATCTACGACGCCATCGCGCGCCAGGACTCCGACGCCGCTCGCGCCGCCATGCGCCTGCACCTGACCAACAGCCGCGAACGACTGCGCCATGCCCATGAAGAGGCTGAATCGCAGCGGGCTTGAGGTGGATTGTTTGAAAGGGCATGGCGTAGCTGCGCTGCCCTCGATTGAAGCGGTTGCGGGGATTGGTTAATAGCCTTGGGATTGCCCCTTTGCTCCTTTGCTCCTTTGCTCCTTTGCCCCATCGCCCCGGTCCGGAGGCAGATGCAATTGTTGTGGCAAACACTGTCAGTGTGGGAGTGAGCTTGCTCACGAAGACGGCATTTCAGGCTCTGCAGATGTACCGGATGTAAGGGCCTCTTCGTCCGGATGCGGCCCAGACCAAGCTCGCTCCCACAGGGTCGTGCAATCTGCGACTACGCAATACCACCATCTGACTGTCGCCACCTCCGCCAAATCTCGGCCTCCCTCAAATCCACCACTCATCCTCACCCGTCATAAATATTTCAAAACGCTATTGAGTGATCCCCCTCCCAGTTGTACGATGACTTACGACATCAGCGCAGGACTGGTGCTTCATCCACAAAAATAGCTCCCCAGGGTGTTCGAATAATGAATCCACAAGAACTGAAGTCCATCCTCTCTCACGGTCTGCTTTCCTTCCCCGTTACCGATTTCAATGCCCAGGGCGACTTCCACCGCGCTGGCTACATCAAGCGTCTGGAATGGCTCGCTCCGTACGGCGCCTCCGCGCTGTTCGCCGCTGGCGGCACAGGTGAGTTCTTCTCCCTGACCGGCGGCGAGTACTCCGAGATCATCAAGACCGCCGTCGACACCTGCGAAACCAGCGTGCCGATTCTGGCTGGCGTCGGTGGTCCGACCCGCCAGGCGATTCAGATGGCTCAAGAAGCCGAGCGTCTGGGTGCCAAAGGCCTGCTGCTGTTGCCTCACTACCTGACCGAAGCCAGCCAGGACGGCGTTGCCCTCCACGTTGAAGCGGTCTGCAAATCGGTCAAGATCGGCGTTGTCGTCTACAACCGTAACGTCTGCCGCCTGACGCCTGCGCTGCTGGAACAGCTGGCCGAGCGCTGCCCGAACCTGATCGGCTACAAAGACGGCCTGGGCGATATCGAACTGATGGTTTCGATCCGCCGTCGTCTTGGCGACCGCTTCTCGTACCTGGGCGGCCTGCCGACCGCTGAAGTCTACGCCGCCGCCTACAAGGCGCTGGGTGTGCCGGTTTACTCGTCGGCGGTGTTCAACTTCCTGCCGAAAATGGCGATGGACTTCTACCACGCCATCGCCAAAGACGATCACCAGACCGTCGGCAAGCTGATCGACGATTTCTTCCTGCCGTACCTCGACATCCGTAACCGCAAACACGGCTACGCAGTGAGCATCGTCAAGGCGGGCGCCAAGCTTGCCGGCTACGACGCAGGTCCGGTCCGCGCGCCGCTGACTGATCTGACGTCGGACGAAGTCGACATGCTGGCTGCGCTGATGGACAAGCAGGGCAAACAGTAACTGCCCAGTTGCCGCAAAACCGCTGAGCGATCAGCGGTTTTTTGCCCTCGGGGCTTTGCTAACGGATACCTGGCAGGACAGCTTCACATCGCATCTGTTTTAGGGGCAGGGGCGAGCAGCACACACATAAGATCGTTTACCCGCACAAAAAAATAATTAGTGGGAGTTTCGAACATGCTGAAAACCAAGCCGACCCACGTCCGCTATTTGATTTTGCTCATGCTGTTTTTGGTGACCACGATCAACTACGCCGACCGTGCAACCATCGCCATCGCGGGCTCCAGCCTGCAGAAAAGCCTCGGCATCGACGCCGTCACCCTCGGTTTTATCTTCTCCGCATTTGGTTGGGCGTACGTCGCCGGCCAGATCCCCGGCGGCTGGCTTCTGGACCGTTACGGCTCCAAGAAAGTCTATGCAATGAGCATCTTCACCTGGTCGCTGTTCACCGTGCTGCAAGGTTACGTCGGTGAATTCGGTCTCTCGACCGCCATCTTCCTGCTGTTCGCGCTGCGCTTCATGGTCGGCCTCGCCGAAGCACCCTCGTTCCCCGGCAACGCCCGTATCGTGGCGGCTTGGTTCCCGACGTCCGAACGCGGCACGGCCTCGGCGATCTTCAACTCGGCGCAATACTTCGCTACCGTTCTGTTTGCTCCGATCATGGGCTGGATCGTCTACACCTTCGGCTGGCAGCACGTGTTCGTCGTGATGGGCAGCATCGGCATCCTGTTCTCGCTGATCTGGCTGAAAGTTATCCACAGCCCGCGCAACCACCCGAACATCAACAAGGAAGAGTTCGATCACATCGCCAACAACGGCGGCATGGTCGATATGGATCAGGACAAGGGCAAAGGCTCGGCCAGCGGTCCGAAATGGGACTACGTACGCCAGTTGTTGACCAACCGCATGATGCTCGGCATCTACCTGGCTCAATACTGCATCAACGGCATCACCTACTTCTTCCTGACCTGGTTCCCGGTGTACCTGGTTCAAGAACGCGGCATGACCATCCTGAAAGCGGGCTTCATTGCTTCGCTCCCGGCCATCTGCGGGTTCATCGGCGGCGTACTCGGCGGGATCATCTCCGATTACCTGCTGCGCAAAGGCCACTCGCTGACCTTCGCGCGCAAGGCGCCGATCATTGGTGGTTTGCTGCTGTCGACCTCGATCGTCACCTGCAACTACGTCGACATCGAATGGGTTGTCGTGGGCTTCATGGCACTGGCCTTCTTCGGCAAGGGCGTGGGCGCACTGGGTTGGGCGGTCATGTCCGACGCATCGCCGAAACAAATCGCCGGTTTGAGCGGCGGTCTGTTCAACATGTTCGGTAACATCGCTTCGATCACCACCCCGATCGTCATCGGCTACATCATCAGCACCACCGGTTCGTTCAAATGGGCCCTGGTGTTCGTCGGCGCCAACGCGCTGGTGGCGGTGATCAGCTACATCTTCATCGTCGGTGAAATCAAACGCGTAGAACTCAAGGAAACCCCAACGAAGGGTGCCTTGCCGGCCAGTGAAGCCGAGCTTTCTCAAGCGAAACTCTGAGGAAAAACCGTGATGAACTTGATCCAACATGCCGACTCGCCGCGTTACATTCGCTTGCATGCGCTTGATAACGTCGTCGTCGTGGTCAATGACCAGGGCGTTCCGGCGGGGACTGAATTCGATAACGGTCTGGTGACCGTCGACAATGTGCCGCAGAGCCACAAGGTGAACACCGTGGACATCGCCGAAGGGGAGCCGATCATTCGTTACGGCCACACCATCGGCTATGCGCTGCAGCCGATCCCGAAGGGCAGTTGGGTCAAGGAAGATCAGCTGCGCATGCCGTCGGCGCCGGCGCTGGACAGTCTGCCGATGTCTGACGCGGTGCCGGTCAGGGGCGAGCCGCTGGAAGGCTTCACCTTCGAGGGTTATCGCAACGCCGACGGCACGGTCGGCACGCGCAATATCCTGGGGATTACCACGACCGTTCAGTGCGTGACGGGGGTTCTGGATTTCGCCGTCAAGCGCATCCGCGAAGAACTGCTGCCCAAGTACCCGAACGTCGATGACGTGGTGGCGCTGACCCACAGCTACGGCTGCGGCGTCGCCATCACCGCCAAGGACGCGTACATCCCGATTCGCACCGTGCGCAATCTGGCTCGCAACCCGAACCTGGGGGGCGAGGCGCTGGTGATCAGCCTGGGCTGCGAAAAATTGCAGGCCGATCAGGTCATGCACAGCGACGACGCCTCGGTCGATCTGAGCGAGCCTTGGCTGTATCGCCTGCAGGATTCCAAGCACGGCTTCAACGAAATGATCGAGCAGATCATGGAATTGGCCGAGACGCGCTTGAAGAAGCTCGACCAGCGTCGCCGCGAAACCGTGCCGGCGTCGGAATTGATTCTGGGCATGCAGTGCGGCGGCAGTGATGCGTTTTCCGGCATCACCGCCAACCCGGCACTGGGTTATGCCTCGGACCTGCTGCTGCGCGCGGGCGCTACCGTGATGTTTTCGGAAGTGACCGAAGTGCGTGACGCGATCTACCTGCTGACCTCCCGCGCGGAAAACATGGAAGTCGCTGAGGGCCTGGTTCGCGAAATGGACTGGTACGACCGTTATCTGGCCAAGGGCGAAGCGGACCGCAGCGCCAACACCACGCCGGGGAACAAGAAGGGCGGGCTGTCGAACATCGTCGAGAAGTCCCTCGGGTCGATCGTCAAGTCCGGCAGCAGCGCGATCAACGGGGTGCTCGGCCCTGGCGAACGGGTGACGCGTAAAGGCCTGATCTTCTGCGCGACGCCGGCAAGCGATTTTGTTTGCGGGACGCTGCAGCTGGCAGCAGGGATGAACCTGCACGTGTTCACTACCGGGCGCGGCACGCCGTATGGTCTGGCGATGTCACCGGTGGTGAAAGTGTCGACCCGCACCGAGCTGGCACAGCGCTGGCCCGATCTGATCGATGTTGATGCCGGGCGCATTGCAACCGGGCGCGCCAGCATCGAGGACCTGGGATGGGAGCTTTTTCACTTCTACCTCGACGTCGCCAGCGGAAAGAAGACGACCTGGACCGAGAAGTATCGTCTGCACAACGACATCACCCTGTTCAACCCGGCGCCGATCACATAAGCCGGAATTCAGCCCTCTACCAGCCGGGTTTAGTAGTCCGGCTGGTGCATGGTCCATGTGGGAGTGGTCGTGTCGCCACAGGTTTCTGCGTCGTACTCAGCGCCCTGTGGGAGCGAGCTTGCTCGCGAGTACGTCACTTCTGCCGCTGAAGAGTCAAAGGCATCAGCGGCTAGTCACCAACCCCGCTTTCTCTTCACCCGCCTCAGGCTCCGGTTCCGGAAACGCCTCGGTGTGATCAAACTCCACGCCTTCGCCCATCGCCTTGTATTTCTTGCGCAGCGCGTGCAATTCCTTCTGATCAAGATTATCCAGACTCAGCACGGCGTTCTGCGCGTCTTTCGTCACGCGCAGCAGTTCGTCGATCTTGATATGCATCTCATCGGTGTCGCGGTTCTGGGTGTTCTGAATCAGAAAAACCATCAGGAAGGTAATGATGGTGGTGGACGTGTTGATGATCAGCTGCCAAGTGTCGTTGTAGTGGAAGAATGGCCCGGTCACGGCCCACACACAGATCAGCGCAATCGCCACGAGGAAGGTTCGTGGGCTGCCGGACCACTGCGACAAGGCCTGCGCGAACTTCGAGAATTTCATTAACGGGTTTCCTTAGTTAACCAAGAGAGATACCCAAGGGACCACGCTAAGTCTTTGAAATTTCTTATCGCAACATGAAATCGGCGACAGGTTTCAGTCCCAGCCGAACACTTCACACGCGTTGGCGGTGCTCGCTGCGGCCAGTTTGTTCGCAGGGATTTTCATCAGTTCGGCGATGGCCGCGCATATATCGGGAAGGTGCTCGGGGCTGTTGCGCATGCCCGGAAACATCGCAGGCGCCATGTCCGGGGAATCGGTTTCCAGCACAATGCTTTCGAGCGGCAACTCGGCGATCACCCGGTGCATGCGCAAGGCCTGCGGCCAGGTCGCTGCACCGCCCAGCCCCAGCTTGTAACCCAGCTTGATGTATTCGCGGGCTTCCTCGCGGCTGCCGGCGAAAGCGTGAACGATGCCGCGGCGCTTGAGTTTGAAACGCTTGAGCGCTGCGATGGTGTCGGCATGGCTGCGGCGCACGTGGAGCAGGGGAGGGAGGTTGAAGTCGGCGGCCAGCTGCAACTGCTGGTCGAGCAAGGTCTGTTGTGGCGGGCGGTCCAGGGATTCGATGTAGTAATCCAGACCGATCTCGCCCACGGCGCACAGCTTGGGATGCCCGGCCAGACGGGTCAGCCAGTCGCGCAATTGCTGCACATGCTCGGGCTGATGCTCTTCCAGGAACACCGGGTGCAAGCCCAGCGCGGCGTACACCGAAGGTTCGCTGAGCGCCAGATCCCACACTCGCTGCAGATTGCGCTGATAGACGCCCAACACCACGATGCGCTCCACCCCAAGCTGCCGGCTGTTGGCGAGGACGTCGTCGCGGTCGGCGTCGAAATCGTCGAAATCCAGGTGCGTGTGGGTGTCGATCAGTCGCACGTTGCTTACGCCTCGTGAATCCGCTGTTTGAATGTCCGCACGATGGCATGCACGCCCGGTTCGTACTGATCCTGCTCAATGGCCGACAACGCCAGCGCGAGGGCTTTCTCGGCGATCAAAGGGTGCTGCTGAGCCATGGCATTGACTGGCAACGGCAGGAAATCCAGCAACTGCGTGTCACCGAACGTGCCCAGGTGAAGTTGGTCCGGATTCAGGCGGCGCTGGTGCAGCAGGTCGAACACCCCTTGCAGCAGGACGTAGGACGTGGTGATCAGCGCGTCGGGGAAATACCCCAGGCGATCAAACATGTCGCTGGCCAGTCGCAGGCCGCAATCACGGCTGAACGCGTCGCCGTGTTCGATGATCACCGAGCCTTCGAAACCCTCCAGCGCGTCTTCAAAGCCGCTGGCGCGCGCCTTACTGACGCTCAGTTCGGGCTGCGCGCCGATCAGGGCGATGTGCCGGGGTTTGATCTCCAGCAGGCTGCGGGTCAGCTGCTGGCTGGCATCGTGGTCGTCGCTGACCACCGAGCAGAAGTACGCGGGGTCCATCTCCCGGTCGATGGCGATGACCGGCGTCCCTTGCTGCTGCAGCGCCCGGTAGCTGTCATCGCTGGCCGGCAGGCAACTGGCGACGAACAGCGCATCGCAGCGTCGCGCGCGAAACAGCTGCAACAACTGCAACTCGCTGATGGGATCGTCGTCAGAACTGGCGATCAGCAGCTGGTAGCCGCGCGCGCGGGCGCCCTGTTCCAGTTGCTTGGCGATGCGCGCGTAACTGGGGTTTTCCAGGTCGGGCAGGATGAAGCCGAGGGTCCGGGTATGCCGGCTGCGCAGCCCGGCCGCTTGCGGGTTAGGCCGGAAACCGTGGGCGTCGACCACCGCGCGCACACGCTCGACCGTCGCACTGCTGATGCGTTGCTGTTCGGCCTTTCCGTTGATCACGTAGCTGGCCGTGGTCACAGAAACACCGGCCAGACGCGCAATATCACTGAGTTTCAAGCCGGGCATCCTTTCGTGATGGGAAGCAGAAGTGAGAGCTGAACTACCGTGGCAGGGATTTTCACCGATTAACAGCCATCATGACAGCAGACCGTCGTCTTGTAGGAAGCATGTAGCCCGCTCGGGATGTTTCCTACACGATTCGACCGGATGAGCTTCAAACCGCCGGGATTATCAAGTAACGTGCGCGACACTTCAGATTAAACGATTCAGCAGGCCTGTTTATGGCACTTTTTGCCCAATCGCACCTCTGAATGCCGCATTCAATACTCGCAAACCGTAAGTCATCGGTGTCTACGACCGGTCCTACAACAAGAATCTGGCGCGACCCCGCGCAGCACAGGAGAACGCAATGCTCGAGCTGACCATAGAGCAAATTTCCATGGACCAGTCGGCGGTGGACAAGCCCGCCGCGTTGCAACTGCTGGCTGACTTGCTCGTCGCCGATGGCCTGGTGGCTGCCGGCTACCTTGCAGGCTTGCAGGCGCGCGAGCAACAGGGCTCGACCTTTCTGGGGCAGGGCATCGCCATTCCCCACGGCACGCCACAGACCCGCGACCAGGTGTTTGCCACCGGCGTGCGCCTGATGCAATTCCCCGAAGGCGTGGACTGGGGCGACGGGCAGATGGTTTATCTGGCCATCGGCATCGCCGCCAAGTCCGATGAGCATTTGCGCTTGCTCCAACTGCTGACCCGCGCCCTCGGTGAGAACGACTTGGGCGAAGCGCTGCGTCAGGCGAAGGACCCCGAGTCGCTGCTCAAACTGCTGCAGGGCGCGCCACAAGAACTGGCCCTCGATGCGCAGATGATCAGCCTGGGCGTCATGGTCGATGATTTCGAAGAACTGGTCTGGCGCGGCGCGCGTCTGCTGCGCAAGGCCGAGTGCGTGAACAACGGCTTCGCGGCGGTCCTGCAGCAGGTCGAGCCGCTGCCGTTGGGCGAAGGCCTGTGGTGGCTGCACAGCGAGCAGATGGTCAACAAGCCCGGACTGGCCTTCGTCACTCCGGACAAACCCATGCGTCATCTGGGCCAGTCGCTGACCGGCCTGTTCTGCCTCGCCAGTCTGGGCGAATCACACCAGGCGTTGCTTGAACGCCTGTGCTCGTTGCTGATCGAAGGCCGCGGCCACGAACTGGGCAAGGCCACCAGCAGCCGCGCCGTGCTTCAGGCATTGGGCGGCGAAGTGCCGCCAGACTGGCCGAGCGAGCGCGTAACCCTGGCCAATGCCCACGGCCTGCACGCGCGGCCGGCGAAAATCCTCGCGCAGTTGGCCAAAGGCTTCGACGGCGACATCCGCGTGCGCATTGTCGACGGCACCGAGAATCCTGTGTCCGCCAAGAGCCTGAGCAAGCTGCTGAGCCTCGGCGTGCAGCGCGGTCAGTCCCTTGAGTTCATTGCCGAGCCGACCATTGCCGCCGATGCCTTGCCTGCGTTGATCGCTGCGGTGCTCGAAGGCCTGGGCGAAGAAATCGAGCCGTTGCCGACCCACAGCGAATCCGCGCCAGCTCCGGCGATCGTTGAGAAAACCCTCAGCGCGCCCGTTGCTGGCGCTCAGATTCAGGCCGTTCCTGCGGCGCCCGGCATCGCTTTCGGCCCGGCCCACGTGCAGGTTCTGCCGGTGATCGATTACCCGATGCAGGGCGAGTCGCAAAGCGTCGAACACGAACGCCTGCACAGTGCGCTGGCGCAGGTGCGCATCGACATCGAGCAGTTGATCGAGCGCAGCACGGCGAAAGCCATTCGCGAGATTTTCGTCACCCACCAGGAAATGCTTGCCGACCCCGAACTGGTCGACGAAGTGGCCCAGCGCTTGAAGCAAGGCGAGAGCGCGGCAGCGGCGTGGATGAACGTGATCGAGGCCGCCGCCCGTCAGCAGGAACAGCTCAAAGACGCGCTGCTGGCCGAACGTGCCGCTGACTTGCGGGATGTCGGTCGCCGCGTGCTGGCGCAGATCTGCGGCGTCGAGGATCTGGTTGAGCCTGAAGAACCGTACATTCTGGTGATGGACGAAGTCGGGCCGTCCGACGTCGCACGTCTGGACCCTGCGCGCGTCGCCGGGATTCTCACCGCGCGCGGCGGCGCCACGGCCCACAGCGCCATCGTTGCCCGGGCGTTGGGAATCCCGGCGCTGGTCGGTGCCGGCGATGCCGTGTTGCTGATCAAATCCGGCACGCAGTTGTTGATCGACGGCCAGCGCGGGCGTCTCGACGTCGCGCCAGGCGAAGCAACCCTGCAGCGCGCCTTGCAGGACCGCGACACCCGCGAGCAACGCCTCAAGGCTGCGGCTGCGCTGCGCATGGAGCCTGCGATCACCCAGGACGGCCACGCCGTTGAGGTGTTCGCCAACATCGGTGACAGCGCCGGTACGCCGGCCGCGGTGGAGCAGGGCGCCGAAGGGATTGGCCTGCTGCGCACCGAATTGCTTTTCATGGCCCACAGCTCTGCGCCCGATGAAGCGACCCAGGAAGCCGAATACCGTCGCGTGCTCAAAGACCTCGACGGTCGCCCGCTGGTGGTTCGCACCTTGGACGTCGGCGGCGACAAGCCGCTGCCGTATTGGCCGATCGATAAAGAAGAAAACCCGTTTCTCGGCGTGCGCGGCATTCGCCTGACCTTGCAGCGCCCGGACATCATGGAAAGCCAGCTGCGCGCGTTGCTGCGTGCGTCGGACAATCGCCCGCTGCGCATCATGTTCCCGATGGTGGGCACCGTTGAAGAATGGCGTCAGGCCCGGGACATGACCGAGCGCCTGCGTCTGGAGATCCCGGTGGCCGACCTGCAACTGGGCATCATGATCGAAGTACCGTCGGCGGCGCTGCTGGCGCCGGTGCTGGCCAAGGAAGTGGACTTCTTCAGCGTCGGCACCAACGACCTGACCCAGTACACGATGGCGATCGACCGCGGTCACCCGACCCTGTCCGCCCAGGCCGATGGCCTGCACCCGGCGGTGTTGCAACTGATCGACATCACCGTGCGTGCGGCGCATGCCCATGGCAAGTGGGTGGGCGTCTGCGGCGAACTGGCCGCCGACCCGCTGGCCGTGCCGGTGCTGGTCGGCCTGGGTGTGGATGAATTGAGCGTCTCGGCGCGGAGCATCGGCGAAGTCAAAGCCTGCGTCCGTGAATTGAATCTGATCGAAGCCCGAAAACTTGCGCAGGCGGCCCTGGCCGTTGGCAGCGCGGCAGACGTGCGAGCCTTGGTGGAGGGGCTGTAATGGCGAAAATACTGACATTGACCATGAACCCGGCGCTGGACCTGACCGTGCAGTTGGGCCCCTTGCAGATCGGCCAGGTCAACCGCAGCGACGCCATGCTCAGCCACGCGGCGGGTAAGGGCATCAACGTCGCTCAGGTGCTGGCTGACTTGGGCCACGAGCTGACCGTTGCCGGCTTCCTCGGCGTGGATAACCAGCAGCCGTTTGAAACCCTGTTCGCCAAGCGCGGCTTCGTCGATGAGTTCGTGCGGGTGCCGGGTGAGACGCGCAGCAACATCAAATTGGCCGAAAGCAGCGGGCGAATTACCGACCTCAACGGCCCAGGCCCCGAAGTCAGCGCCCAGGCGCAACAGGCGCTGGCCGCTCGGGTTGAGCAGATCGCGTCGGGTTTTGATGCGGTGGTCGTGGCCGGCAGTCTGCCCCGTGGCGTGAGCGCGCAGTGGCTGAAAACGCTGTTGCTGCGCCTCAACGCGATGGGCCTGAAAGTGGCGCTGGACACGAGTGGTGAAGCCTTGCGCGCCGGGCTCGAAGCGTCGCCGTGGATGATCAAACCCAACACCGAAGAATTGGCCGACGCCCTCGATGCGCCGATCATTTCCATTGACGCTCAAGCGCAAGCGGCGGCGGACCTGCGCCAGCGCGGCATCGAGCACGTGGTGATTTCCCAGGGCTCGGAAGGCGTTCACTGGTTCAGTGCCGACGTGGCGCTGCAGGCGCTGCCGCCCAAAGTCACGGTCGCCAGCACCGTCGGCGCGGGTGATTCGCTGCTGGCCGGGATGGTTCACGGTTTGCTCTGCGGGCATAAACCCGAGCAAACCCTGCGCACCGCCACGGCCATTGCGGCCATGGCCGTCACTCAGATCGGCTTCGGCATCAATGATCCGGCGCAATTGAAACGTCTGGAAAGCGGCGTCAACGTCCGCGTCCTGACGGCATAACAAGAGAGGAAGTGTGATGAAGTTAGCCATCGTTACGGCCTGTCCGAACGGCAAAATCAGCAGCGTCCTCAGTGCCCGTCTGCTGGATGCGGCGGCCCAGCGCCAGGGTTGGAGCACCAGCGTCGAGATCCACGATCCCCGCCATCCGGAGAAGCAACTGTCGCCGGGCGACATCGAAGCGGCCGACTGGGTGCTGGTGGTCAACACCGGCGCGCTGGACCTGGCGCGTTTCTCCGGCAAGCGCCTGTATCAGGCCACGCCCGCGCAAGCGTTGCAGGACGCCGATGGCTTTCTGCGTTCAGCAGCGGCGCTGGCGACCGAGCACACCGCGACTTCCGCCCCGTCTGCTACGTCCAGCGCGCAGCCGCGTCTGGTGGCGGTAACGGCGTGCCCGACCGGCGTCGCCCACACCTTTATGGCGGCCGAGGCGATTCAGCAGGCGGCGAAAAAACTCGGTTATGACCTGCAGGTGGAAACCCAGGGCTCGGTCGGTGCGCGTAATCCGCTTAGCGCCCAGGCTATTGCTGACGCCGATGTGGTGCTGCTGGCGTGTGATATTGAAGTCGCCACCGAGCGTTTCGCTGGCAAGCGCATTTATCGTTGCGGCACCGGTGTCGCCCTCAAGCAAGCCGAAGCGACGCTGAAAAAAGCGTTGGCGGAGGCGGAAGTCGAATCCACGGCTTCGGCGTCGAAGGCGTCGTCGAAAAAAGAAAAGACGGGCGTTTACAAGCACCTGCTGACCGGTGTGTCGTTCATGCTGCCGATGGTGGTGGCGGGCGGTTTGCTGATTGCGCTGTCATTCGTGTTCGGCATTCACGCGGCGGAAGAGCCGGGCACGCTGGCGGCAGCCTTGAAGCAGATTGGCGCGGGCGCGGCGTTCCAGTTGATGGTGCCATTGCTGGCCGGTTACATCGCTTACTCCATTGCCGACCGTCCGGGCCTTGCGCCGGGGATGATCGGTGGGCTGCTGGCGAGCACCTTGGGCGCTGGCTTCATTGGCGGGATCATCGCCGGGTTTCTTGCGGGCTACAGCGCCTGGGCGGTGAATCGCTACGCGAAACTGCCGGCGAGTGTCGAAGCGCTGAAGCCGATTCTGATCATTCCGCTGTTGGCGAGCCTGTTCACCGGGCTGGTGATGATCTACGTGGTAGGCAAGCCGGTTGCCGGCATGCTTGAAGGGCTGACCCACTTCCTCGACACCATGGGCACGGCCAACGCCGTGCTGCTCGGCGTGCTGCTGGGCGCGATGATGTGTGTGGATCTGGGTGGGCCGATCAACAAGGCGTCGTATGCGTTTTCCGTTGGCTTGCTGGCCTCGAGCAGTGGCGCGCCAATGGCGGCCACGATGGCGGCCGGCATGGTGCCGCCGATTGGTATGGGCATCGCGGCATTGATTGCCCGGCGCAAGTTTGCCCAGAGCGAGCGTGAGGCGGGGAAGGCCGCCTTTGTGTTGGGGCTGTGCTTTATCTCCGAAGGCGCGATTCCGTTTGCGGCGAAAGACCCGCTGCGGGTGATTCCGGCGAGCATTGTGGGAGGCGCGCTGACCGGTGCGCTGTCGATGTTCTTCGGCTGCAAACTGATGGCGCCCCACGGTGGATTGTTCGTACTGCTGATCCCGAATGCGATCAACCATGCGCTGCTGTATCTGCTGGCGATCGTGGCAGGCAGTGTCGTGACGGGCGTGCTGTACGCGCTGCTGAAACGACCGGAAACGGCGGAGCTGGACGCGGTGCCCGCCGGCGCCTGACCGCTACCGCACCGGTCACTTCCCGGCTAAAGCCGGTTCTACAAATTGTGGTTCCAGCCGGTCCTGTTGGATGCACACGATGCTTTTGTAGGGCCGGCTTCAGCCGGGAATAGGCCCGTCGGCACACCATCAAAATTGCGGTGTGAATACCGACGCCTTCCCGGCTAAAGCCAGTCCACAAAGTGCATGCGGTCAGTGGGACCGGCTTTAGCCGGGAAGAGGCCGGTGTGTTCGCCATCAGATGTTTGGTGTGAATGCTGACGCCTTCCCGGCTAAAGCCAGTCCTACAAGTGCGCGGTCCGGCCGCGGAGATGTGTCGGATGTTCGGCCTCATCGCGAGCAAGCTCACTCCTACAGGGACCGGGCTCGGCACTGGATCTTGTGCCAGACACAGACAACACTTGGCTTGTTCGCTGCCCTGTCATCTCCCGCAAACAATCCGCTGCTAGCGTCCTTCTTTTGGCATTCGCTTGAGGAGGATAAACATGTCCCGGTTCGACCTGACTCGCCGCCGTATCATCCAGGCCGCTGGCGCCGGCTTGTTGTTGCCGGGGCTTGCGCCGGCGGTCATCGCTTCGGTCAAGGACCGTCCGAAGATGACCGACGGCGTGCAGTCCGGCGACGTGCTCGGCGATCGCGCGGTGGTCTGGAGTCGCAGCGACCGGCCGGCGCGCATGGTGGTCGAATGGGACACCCGCAGCATGTTCAGCAACCCGCGCCGCACGGTCTCGCTGCTCGCCGACCAGCGCACCGACTTCACCGCGCGCGTCGAGCTGACCGGCCTGCCGGCCGATCAAGCCATCTTCTATCGCGTGTTCTTCGAAGACGCGCAAACCGGCGTCGCCAGCGAACCCTGGTTCGGTCACTTGCGCAGCGTGCCGGTCAATCGCCGCAACATCCGTTTCGTCTGGAGCGGCGACACCGTCGGCCAGGGCTTCGGCATCAACCCCGAAATCGGTGGCATGCGCATCTACGAAGCCATGCGCCTGCGCTTGCCGGACTTCTTCATCCACAGCGGCGACACCATCTACGCCGACGGCCCGGTGCCCGCTGAAGTGGTCACCGAAGGCGGGCGCGTCTGGCGCAACATCACCACCGAAGAAAAAAGCAAGGTCGCGGAAACCCTCGACGAATACCGCGGCGCCTACCGCTACAACCTGATGGACGAAAACATGCGGCGCTTCAACGCCGAGGTGCCGCAGATCTGGCAGTGGGACGACCACGAAGTGACCAACAACTGGTCACCGAGCAAGCAGCTCGACGACCGCTACAAGGTCAAAGACATCCAGCTGTTGGCGGCGCGCGGGCGTCAGGCGTTTCTCGAATACTCCCCTATGCGCCTACAGAGCGCCGACAACGGCGGGCGGGTCTATCGCAAAATCGCTTACGGTCCGATGCTCGACGTGTTCGTGCTCGACATGCGCAGCTACCGCGACGGCAACGACGCCAATCTCGCCGACAAACCGGGGCCGACCACTGCATTTCTCGGCCGTGAGCAACTGGACTGGCTCAAGCGCGAACTTCAAGCTTCCGGCGCTCAGTGGAAAGTCATTGCCGCTGACATGCCCATCGGCCTTGGCGTGCCCGACGGCGAGATCAGCCCGGGCGTGATGCGCTGGGAAGCGATCGCCAACACCGACAACGGCGCGCCGAAAGGCCGCGAGCTGGAAGTCGCCGAGCTGTTGGGCTTCCTGCGCCAGCAGAAGGTCCGCGACACCGTCTGGCTGACCGCCGATGTGCATTACTGCGCGGCTCACCACTACCATCCGGATCAGGCGGTGTTTCAGGATTTTGATCCGTTCTGGGAGTTTGTTGCCGGCCCGCTGAATGCCGGCAGCTTCGGGCCCAATACGTTGGACAAAACCTTCGGCCCTGAACTGGTGTTCCAGAAAGCTCCCCCGGCGCAGAACACTTCACCCTTCGCCGGCTTCCAGTTTTTTGGTGAGGTGAACATCGACGGTCAGAGAGGGGAGATGACCGTAACGCTGCGGGATCTGGACGGGGTTTCAGTGTTCGAGAAGAAGCTGCAGCCTGCGCCCATCGCCTGACGCAGCCCTTGGGTTGTACGACCACTGCGTAATTGCCGTAACACTTCCCGCGCCGCTGGCCTATCATTAGCCACCTAACGACGGCTCAGGGTTTGGCGTGCATGCTGGCAATCTTTCTGGAAACCCTGAACATCACCGCGCCGGTGTTCGCGATGCTGTTCCTCGGCGTGTTGCTCAAGCGCGTGGGCTGGATCAACGACAGCTTCATCCACACCGCTTCGTCGCTGGTGTTCAACTGCACCATGCCGGCGCTGCTGTTTCTTGGGATCATTCACGCTGACCTGCACGCGGCGTTTCAGCCGGGCGTGTTGATCTACTTCATCGTCGCCACCCTGGCGGGTTTCGCGTTGTCGTGGGGATGGGCGATCTACCGCGTGCCGTTCGCCGAGCGTGGCACTTACACCCAAGGGGCGTTTCGCGGCAACAACGGCGTCATCGGCCTTGCCCTGGCCGCGAGCATGTACGGCGATTACGGCATTTCCCTCGGTGCGATCCTCGCCGCGCTGGTCATTCTCTTCTACAACACCCTGTCCACCGTCGTGCTGGCGGTCTACAGCCCGGTGATCAAGTCCGACCCGTGGAGCATCACCAAGAGCGTCATGGCCAATCCGCTGATCATCAGCATTGTCGTCGCGGCGCCGTTCGCCTACTTCCAGATCCCGCTCCCCAAATGGCTCGACACCTCCGGCAGCTATCTGGCGCAGATGACCCTGCCACTGGCGCTGATGTGCATCGGCGGCACGCTGTCTTTGAAGTCGTTGCGAGAGAGCGGCACGCTGGCGATCAGCGCGAGCCTGATGAAGATGGTCTGGCTGCCGCTGATCTGCACGCTCGGTGCGTGGCTGCTGGGCTTCCGACATGCGGAACTGGGGATTCTGTTTCTGTACTTCGGTGCCCCGACGGCGTCCGCCAGTTTCGTCATGGTCCGCGCGGCCAACGGCAACCATGAACTGGCCGCCTCAATCATCGTCATGACCACCCTGGCGGCGGCGGTGACGACCAACGTCGGGATTTTCATTCTGCAGTGGGGCGGGTGGATTTAGTCTTGATTCGGGCTGTCGCCAATCAATGCTGACGCCGCCACGCCCGCACCGTCCCCACCACAATGCACAGCGCAATCACCGGCAGCGCGTAATGGATCATCAGTCGTTCCAGCCGCTCGGCCAGTGGCATGCCCGTGGTAAACGAAACGATGTGCAGCCCGTACACCGCGTAAAGCCCAAGCATCAATAGCCCCTCCAGCCGGGTGATTCGGTACCCCGAATAGAACAGCGGCACGCACAGCGCCGCGACGCCCAGCATCACCGGCAAATCGAAATCCAGCGCATTGGGCGAGATCGACAACGGCCCGGTGGAGATTAGCGCCGTGATGCCGAGCACGCCCAGCAGGTTGAACAGGTTGCTGCCAATGATATTGCCCACTGCGATATCCCGCTCGCCGCGCAATGCGGCGACCAGCGAGGTCATCAGCGCGGGCAGCGAGGTTGCGACGGCGATCACGGTCAGGCCGATCACCCGCTCCGACAGTCCTAGATCCAGCGCCACCGAGACCGCCGCGCCGACCAGCAGATGACTGCCAAACGTCAGCAGCGCCAGGCCGCAGGCCATGAGTGCCAGACGACCCAGCAACGGCCAGATGCGCCGGCGCGGCTCAAGGTCTGTTCTCGGCACATGCCGCGCGCCGTGGGCGAACTGACGGACCACAACGAACAGATACGCCGCCATGCCCAGCAACAGCACGACGCCATCCAGCGCGCTCAGCTCGCCATTCCACGCCAGTGCCGCGACCAGGGCAGTGGCAGCGATCATCAGCGGCAGATCAACGCGCACCAGTTGCCGGGCCACGCGCAGCGGGATGATCAGGGCGGACAGCCCCAGCGTGACCAATATGTTGAAAATATTGCTGCCGATGACGCTGCCGACCGCAATGTCGGTGCTGTCGGTGAATGCCGCTTGCAGCCCGACCGCCAGTTGCGGGGCGCTGCTGCCCAGCGCGACGACGGTCAGGCCGAGGAACAGCGGGCGGGTTTTGAGCAGGGCGGCAAGGGCCACGGCAGCGCGCACCGACAGTTGCGCACCGATGATCATCAGCAGCAGGCCGCTGACTAGCTCGATCAGTGTGGGCAAGGGCAGATTCGTTAGGGCGAGAATTCAGGGCACCAGTCAGTCGTCGAGGGCTTGTACCCGCACTTGGGCGGTTCCGCTGCGCAGCATACCCAATTGCGCGGCGGCTGCACGTGACACATCGATCAGCCGCCCCCGGGTGTGCGGGCCGCGGTCGTTGATACGGACGATGACCTTGCGGTCGTTGTCCAGATTGGTGACTTGCACGCGCGTGCCGAACGGCAATTGCCGGTGCGCGGCGGTCAGGGAATTGGCGTCGAAGCGTTCACCGCTGGCGGTGCGCTGACCGTGATGTTGCGAGCCGTAATAAGAGGCGCCGCCGGTGGCGTCGTAACCGTGCGGGTCGATGATGCCGTCACTGGCGCAGCCGGCCAGCAGAGAGAGCAGGGCGCAGGCGCCGAGGATTCGCTGCATGGGGCAGGGTCCCTACAGAAAGCGATGATCGTTCCCGCGCCCGGCGCAGGAACGATCACTGGGGTGAATGCACTCAGCCTTCGAGCTTGCGCTTCAGCAGCTCGTTGACCTGGCCCGGGTTGGCCTTGCCTTTCGATGCCTTCATCGCTTGCCCGACGAAGAAGCCGAACATTTTGCCGCGTTTGGCTTCATCCGCCGCACGGTATTGCTCGACCTGCTCGGCGTTGGCAGCCAGGACGTCGTCCAGCATCGATTCGATGGCGCCGCTGTCGGTGACCTGCTTCAGGCCGCGCTGCTCGATGATCTCGTCGGCGCTGCCTTCACCATTAGCCATGGCCTCAAACACCATCTTCGCGATCTTGCCGGAAATGGTGTTGTCCTTGATGCGCAGCAGCATGCCGCCCAACTGTTCAGCGCTGACCGGCGACTCGTCGATCTCGACGCCTTGCTTGTTCAGCAACGAACCCAACTCAACCATCACCCAGTTGGCCGCGAGCTTCGCGTCACCGGAAATGCTCACCACCTTCTCGAAGAAGTCCGCCTGTTCGCGGCTGGACGCCAAGACGCTGGCGTCATACAGCGACAAGCCGAACTGCGACTGGAAGCGCTCGCGTTTTTGCGGCGGCAGTTCCGGCAGGGTGGCACGGGTCTGCTCCAGGAACGCGTCTTCGATGATCACCGGCAACAGGTCAGGATCGGGGAAGTAACGGTAGTCGTTGGCTTCCTCTTTACTGCGCATGGCGCGGGTTTCATTGGTGTTCGGGTCGTACAGGCGAGTCTGCTGAATGACCTTGCCGCCGTCTTCGATCAGGTCGATCTGGCGCTGGATCTCGCTGTTGATCGCCTTCTCGATAAAGCGGAACGAGTTGACGTTCTTGATCTCGCATCGGGTCCCGTACTCAACCTGGCCTTTCGGGCGGATCGACACGTTGCAGTCGCAACGCAGCGAGCCTTCGGCCATGTTGCCGTCGCAGATGCCCAGGTAGCGAACCAGCGCGTGCATCGCCTTGACGTAGGCGACGGCTTCTTTGGCCGAGCGCATGTCCGGCTCCGAAACGATCTCCAGCAACGGCGTACCGGCGCGGTTCAGGTCGATGCCGGTCATGCCGCTGTAGTCTTCGTGCAGGCTCTTGCCGGCGTCTTCTTCAAGGTGGGCGCGGGTCACGCCGATGCGCTTGATGGTGCCGTCTTCCAGGGTGATGTCCAGGTGGCCTTTGCCTACGATCGGCAATTCCATCTGGCTGATCTGATAACCCTTCGGCAGGTCCGGGTAGAAGTAGTTCTTGCGGGCGAACACGTTGTGTTGGCCGATCTCGGCGTCGATGGCCAGGCCAAACTTGACCGCCATTTGCACGGCTTCCTGGTTCAGCACCGGCAACGTGCCGGGCATGCCCAGGTCGACGAGGCTGGCCTGAGTGTTGGGCTCGGAGCCGAACGTGGTGGCGCTACCGGAGAAAATCTTCGATTGGGTGGTGAGCTGGGTGTGAATCTCCAGCCCGATGACGACTTCCCATTGCATGTGTTTTCTCCTTAGAAGCCAGCCGGCGAGCGGGTGTGCCAATCGGTGACTTGCTGATATTGATGGGCAACGTTCAGCAAGCGGCCTTCCTGGAAATACGGCGCCAGCAGTTGCACGCCCACCGGCAGGCCGTCGGCGAAACCGGCAGGCATCGACAGGCCCGGCAGGCCCGCGAGGTTGGCGGTAATGGTGTAGAAGTCTTCCAGGTACTCGGCGATCGGGTCGGCATTCTTGGCGCCGATTTTCCAGGCCGGGTTCGGCGTGGTCGGGCCGAGGATCACGTCGACTTCAGCGAATGCGTTCATGAAGTCGTTCTTGATCAGGCGGCGGATCTTCTGCGCCTGCAAGTAGTAAGCGTCGTAGTAACCGGCCGACAGCGCGTAGGCGCCGACCATGATCCGGCGCTGCACTTCAGGGCCGAAGCCTTCGCCACGGGAGCGCTTGTACAGATCGGTGAGGTCTTTCGGGTCTTCGCAGCGATAGCCGAAGCGCACGCCGTCGAAACGCGACAGGTTGGAAGAGGCCTCGGCCGGCGCGATCACGTAGTAAGCCGGAATCGCGTGTTGCAGGTTCGGCAGGCTGATTTCCTTGACCACGGCGCCGAGCTTTTTCAGCTCCTCGACGCTGGCCATGACCAGATCGGCGATGCGCGGGTCGAGACCTGCGCTGAAGTATTCCTTCGGCACGCCAATGCGCAGGCCTTGCAGCGAGGCATTCAGGCTGGCGCTGTAATCCGGCACGGGCTCGTCGATGCTGGTGGAGTCATTGACGTCGAAACCCGCCATGCCTTGCAACAGCAACGCGCAGTCTTCAGCGGTGCGCGCCATCGGGCCGGCCTGATCGAGGCTGGAAGCGTAGGCGATCATGCCCCAGCGCGACACGCGACCGTAAGTCGGCTTAAGGCCGGTCAGGTTGGTCAGTGCGGCAGGCTGGCGAATGGAACCGCCGGTGTCGGTGCCGGTGGCGCCGGGCAGCAGACGCGCGGCAACCGCCGCAGCTGAACCGCCGGACGAGCCGCCCGGGACGTGCTCCAGGTTCCACGGGTTTTTCACCGCGCCGTAATGGCTGGATTCGTTGGCCGACCCCATGGCGAATTCGTCCATGTTGGTCTTGCCCAGGGTCACGGTGCCGGCGGCGGCGAGCTTGGCAACCACGGTGGCGTCGTAGGGCGCCTTGAAGTTGTCGAGCATCTTCGACGCGCAGCTGGTGCGAATGCCCTTGGTGCAGAAGAGGTCCTTGTGCGCCAGGGGAGCGCCCAGCAGCGCGCCGGTTTCCCCTGCCGCGCGACGGGCGTCGGCGGCCTGGGCCTGGGTGATCGCCAGGTCTTCGGTGACAGTAATGAAGCTATTGAGCTGCGGATCCAGCTGGGCGATGCGCGCCAGCAGAGTGCGGGTCAGTTCTTCGGAGGAAAACTTTTTATCGGCGAGTCCGCGAGCGATCTCTGCCAGAGTCATTTGATGCATTGCAGGCACATTCCCTTAGTCGAGGACTTTCGGAACCAGATAAAGGCCGTCTTGGACCGCTGGTGCGATGGCTTGATAGGCGTCGCGATGATTGACCTCGGTCACGGCGTCTACACGCAGGCGTTGCGAGGCTTCAAGGGGATGCGCGAGGGGCTCGATGCCGGTGGTATCGACCGCCTGCATCTGGTCAATCAGCCCGAGAATGCTGTTCAGTGCTTCAGTAGTACGCGGGATATCGGCGTCATTGAGGCCCAGTCGGGCCAGATGAGCGATTTTTTCCACGTCGGAGCGATCAAGCGCCATGGGGTTCTCCAGTGGAATGCGTACGGGCCAGGCCGTACGTCAGATTGCGGAACACTACGCCCTTTAAACGGTCATAAGGCCGCGATCTACCAGGGTAGTGCTCGGAAAAACCGCCAATTTAACATATTGGCTCCTTGCCCAAAATCCCTGTCGTTGTTAGAGTTTGCCGCACTTTTTTACCCACGCGTTGCCTAGGGTCCTTTCCCCATGTTCAAGAAACTGCGTGGCATGTTTTCCAGCGATCTTTCCATCGACCTGGGCACTGCCAACACCCTTATTTACGTGCGTGAGCGCGGCATTGTGCTGAATGAGCCATCAGTTGTGGCCATTCGGACCCACGGAAATCAGAAGAGCGTTGTTGCTGTCGGGATGGAAGCCAAGCGGATGCTGGGCCGTACCCCGGGCAACATCGCCGCCATTCGCCCGATGAAAGACGGCGTCATCGCCGACTTCAGCGTCTGCGAAAAAATGCTTCAGTACTTCATCAACAAGGTTCACGAGAACAGCTTCCTGCAGCCAAGCCCTCGCGTACTGATCTGCGTTCCGTGCAAATCGACCCAGGTCGAGCGTCGTGCGATCCGTGAATCCGCGCTGGGCGCCGGTGCACGTGAAGTATTCCTGATCGAAGAGCCGATGGCTGCGGCCATCGGTGCCGGCCTGCCGGTCGAAGAAGCCCGCGGTTCGATGGTCGTCGACATCGGTGGCGGTACCACTGAGATCGCGCTGATCTCCCTGAACGGCGTCGTGTATGCCGAATCCGTCCGTGTCGGTGGCGACCGTTTCGACGAAGCGATCATCACTTACGTGCGTCGCAACTACGGCAGCCTGATCGGCGAATCCACTGCCGAGCGCATCAAGCAGGAAATTGGCACGGCCTACCCGGGCGGCGAAGTGCGTGAAGTCGACGTACGCGGCCGCAACCTGGCCGAAGGCGTCCCACGTGCCTTCACCCTGAACTCCAACGAAGTGCTGGAGGCGTTGCAGGAATCCCTCGCAACCATCGTTCAGGCCGTGAAAAGTGCGCTGGAGCAATCTCCGCCAGAGCTGGCTTCGGACATCGCCGAGCGCGGTCTGGTGCTGACCGGTGGTGGCGCGTTGCTGCGTGACCTCGACAAGCTGCTGGCCCAGGAAACCGGTCTGCCGGTAATCGTTGCCGAAGACCCGCTGACCTGCGTCGCGCGTGGCGGTGGTCGTGCGCTGGAAATGATGGACAAGCACACCATGGACCTGCTCTCCAGCGAATAAGTCGCCGGAACGCAGCATGTTGCGCTTAACGGGCAGCACCTCACCGTGCTGCCTGTTCGTGTCCGACCTGTTGACGTCGCGCAGCGATGTTGCAAGTCTGACGCCCTGCATTTCCATCAACCCGCATCAGGCCGGTTTCATGTCGCATGAATAAGCACAGCCACACTCAAGCACCTCTGCACGCATCTCTGGAAGGAGCGGCCCATTAAACCGCTTTTCTCCAAGGGCCCGTCCCTGGGCGTCCGTCTACTGGTGCTGGTCGTGCTGTCTGTGGCCATCATGGTCGTGGACGCGCGTTTCACCCTGCTCAAGCCTGTCCGCAGTCAGATGTCGCTGGTGCTGATGCAGTCTTACTGGATTGCCGATCTGCCCGAGCGTTTGTATCAGGGCGTCGCCAGCCAGTTTGGCAGCCGCACCGAACTCGCCGCCGAAAACGAAAAACTCAAGACCGAGAACCTGCTGCTGCAAGGCCGCCTGCAAAAGCTGGCCGCCCTGACCGAGCAGAACGTGCGCTTGCGCGAGTTGTTGAATTCGTCGGCGCTGGTCAACGAGAAAGTCGAAGTCGCCGAGCTGATCGGCATGGACCCCAACCCGTTTACCCATCGCATCATCATCAACAAGGGTGAGCGCGACGGTGTGGTCCTCGGTCAACCGGTGCTTGACGCACGCGGGCTGATGGGTCAAGTGGTCGAGTTGATGCCGTACACGTCCCGCGTGCTGCTTCTGACCGACACCACCCACAGCATTCCGGTGCAGGTGAACCGCAATGGCCTGCGCGCGATTGCCAGTGGCACCGGCAATCCGGAACGCCTTGAGCTGCGCCATGTGGCCGACACCGCTGACATCAAGGAAGGCGATCTGCTGGTGAGTTCCGGCCTGGGTCAGCGTTTCCCGGCGGGTTACCCGGTGGCGACGGTCAAGGAAGTGATTCACGACTCCGGCCAGCCCTTTGCCATCGTGCGGGCGGTGCCGACGGCCGCGCTGAACCGCAGCCGTTATCTGTTGCTGGTGTTCTCCGACGGCCGTTCCCCTGAAGAGCGCGCTGCCGACGCCGCCCAGCAGCAGGAATCCCTTGATCGTCAGGCGGCTGATCCGTCGGCAGTGCCATCGGCTACTGTGCCGGGTGCCGCGCCTGCCGCCACGCCGAACAAAGCGGTGGTTCCGGCCACCGTGCCGAAACCGGCCGGGCACAGTTCTTCGTCGACGCCTGCCAACGCCAACAGCTCGCCTGCTCCGGCAACCACCGCACCGGCGGCGACCACGGCTGCCAAGCCCGCGACCAGCAAGCCGGCCGCCAAACCTGCGGCAAAGCCTGCCGCTACCCGACCGGCGACACCTGCTGCGACCCCGGCCGCTCCACGCGAGAGGGAAGAATAATGGCGCGTCATGCTCCCGCACGAAACGGCTGGGTGGTCTGGCTGACCTTCGCCATCGGCCTGCTGCTCAGCGTTTCGCCGCTGCCGCAGTTCATGGAAATATTTCGGCCTTTGTGGCTGGCGCTGCTGTTGGCCTTCTGGGCATTGGCGTTGCCGCACAAGATCGGCATGGTCACGGCGTGGATGCTGGGGCTGGCCGAGGATGTGCTGTACGGCACGTTGCTGGGGCAGAACGCATTGATCCTCACGCTGATTACCTTTCTCGTGCTGTCGTTGCAGCAGCGTCTGCGGATGTTCCCGATGTGGCAGCAGTGCCTGGTGATCCTGGTGATTTTCGGCCTCGCGCAGCTGGTACAGCTATGGCTCAGCGCCCTGACCGGCAACCGTCAGCCGACCCTGGCGCTGGTGTTGCCGGCGTTGGTCAGCGCATTGCTCTGGCCATGGGTCAGCTACGGCCTGCGCGGATTGCGTTTGCGGTTGAAGATCAACTGAGCAACACCATTCAGTGGGACCGGCTGCGGTCTGTCTCAGTAGGACCGGCTTCAGCCGGGAAGAGGCCGGTATGGGCGCCATCGGTTCTGCGGTGTGACACCCGATGCTTTCCCGGCTAAAGCCGGTCCCACAGGATGAATGCGATGCTTTAGTGGGACCGGCTTCAGCCGGGAAGACGCCGGTGTGACCACCATCACGTCAGCGGTCTGCACCAAGGCTACGCTTGTGATCAACGACACGGAGACGTCCCATGCCTCAACTTCTTCTTGCCTCCGGCTCCCCGCGCCGTCGTGAGCTGCTGACCCAGATCGGCGTGCCGTTCACGACCCTTAGCGCTGACATCGACGAAACCCCTCTGGCCAACGAAACCCCTGCCGCGTACGTCCTGCGGCTGGCCCGTGGCAAGGCGGACGCCGGCCTGCTGCAGCTCGCCAACGATCCTGCGTACCCTACCGCCTGCGTCCTCGGCGCCGACACCGCCGTGGTCCTCGACGGCCGCATCCTCGGCAAACCGGCGGACGAGGCCGAGGCGCTGGCGATGCTTGCCGCACTCTCGAACCGAGAACACGAAGTCCTGACCGCCATCGCCGTGGTCCATGAAGAGCGCTGCGAAACCCGAACCGTCGCCAGCCGTGTCCGTTTCCGGGCGATCCCGGAGGACGAGGCCCGCAGTTACTGGGCCAGCGGCGAGCCCTGCGACAAGGCCGGCGGCTACGGTATTCAAGGCCTGGGCGCGGTGTTTGTGGAAAACCTCAGTGGCAGTTATTCCGCCGTGGTCGGTTTGCCCTTGTGCGAAACCGCAGAAATCCTCCAGCGTTTCGGCATACCCTGTTGGCAACGCCCGGAAGGTGACAAGTCATGAGTGAAGAGATTCTGATCAACATCACGCCCATGGAATCGCGCGTGGCGGTCGTTGAGAACGGGGTGTTGCAAGAGGTGCACGTCGAACGCACCCAGCGTCGCGGGATCGTGGGCAATATCTACAAGGGCAAGGTCGTGCGCGTGCTGCCTGGGATGCAGGCGGCGTTCATCGACATCGGTCTGGACCGCGCGGCGTTCATTCACGCCTCGGAAATCTCCATGCGCGAAGGGCCGGCCGTGGAGACCATCAGCTCGCTGGTCCACGACGGCCAGAGTCTGGTGGTGCAGGTCACCAAAGACCCGATCGGCAGCAAAGGCGCACGGCTGACGACTCAACTGTCGATTCCGTCGCGCTACCTCGTGTACATGCCACGCACGGCCCATGTCGGCATTTCCCTGAAAATCGAAGACGAAGCCGAGCGCGAGCGCCTGAAACAAGTGGTCAGCGATTGCGTCGCCAAGGAAGGGATCAAGGAGAAGGGCGGGTTTATCCTGCGTACGGCGGCCGAGGGTGCAGGCGCCGACGAGATCATGATGGACATCCGCTACCTGCGCAGGCTCTGGGACCAGATTGGCGAGCAGATCAAAACCATCAGCCCGGCCAGCGTGATCTACGAAGACCTCGGTCTTGCGCTGCGCACCTTGCGCGACCTGGTCAGCCCGCGCACCGAGAAGATCCGCATCGATTCCCGCGAAACCTTCCAGAAGACCACCCAGTTCGTTGCCGAGCTGATGCCGGAAATCGCCGACCGTCTTGAGCATTACCCCGGCGAGCGGCCGATCTTCGACCTGTATGGCGTCGAGGATGAGATTCAGCGTGCGCTGGACCGCAAGGTGCCGCTCAAGTCCGGGGGTTATCTGGTGATCGATCCTGCCGAAGCCATGACCACCATCGACGTCAACACCGGCGCGTTCGTCGGCCATCGCAACCTCGAAGAGACCATCTTCAAGACCAATCTTGAAGCGGCGACTGCCATTGCCCGACAGCTGCGGCTGCGCAATATCGGCGGCATCATCATCATCGATTTCATCGACATGGAAGACGCCGAGCACCAGCGCCAGGTGCTGCGGACCCTCGAAAAACAGCTCGAGCGCGATCACGCGAAAACCAACATCATCGGCATCACCGAACTGGGTCTGGTGCAGATGACGCGCAAGCGCACCCGGGAAAGTCTGGAGCAAGTGCTGTGCGAGCCGTGCAGCAGTTGCCAGGGCCGTGGCAAGCTGAAGACCCCGGAAACCATCTGCTACGAGATATTCCGCGAGATCCTGCGTGAAGCCCGCGCTTATCAGGCGGTGGGTTATCGCGTGCTGGCCAATCAGAAGGTGGTCGACCGGCTGCTTGACGAAGAATCCGGCAACGTGGCCGAACTGGAAGTGTTCATCGGCAGAACCATTCGTTTTCAGGTCGAGACCATGTACTCCCAGGAACAATATGACGTCGTGCTGCTCTGAGAGTGCGTGATGCGCCGTGCTGCCGAGTGGCGGTGCAGTTGAAGACAGAAAACAGTGCCCTTGAGGCAGACGGAACGGATGCCGTCCAAAGAGAACAACGCGTGGCGATTGAGCACAACCTGGACGTACCCGCACCTGCACGATTGGGCCGGATGCCATATGCAGGCCGTTTTTGCGGAGGCGCAGCGACATGGAGCGTCTGACCCGGTTTCTGGCTGTGCTAACCCGTTGGGGCCTGAGTCTGTGTGCCCTTTTCGTGGTGCTGGTCGCGCTGTACGTGAGCGTCGGGCGTCAGTTGGTCCCGATGGTGGCCGAATACCGTGCCGACGTGGAAGCCAAAGCGCAGACCGCGCTGGGCATGCCGGTGAGCATCGGTCGGCTGGAAGGCAGCTGGAGCGGCTTCGCCCCTATCTTCGTCGCCCGTGACGTAATGATCGGCGAGGGCGGCAGCGCCGTTCGGCTGGATCACGTGCGGGCCATGCCTGACCTGCTCGCCAGCCTGCGGACCCGTGAAGTGCGCCTCGAACGGCTTGAGCTGGACGGGCTGCAGTTCGGCCTGAAAGAAGACCAGAACGGCCACTGGGCACTGCAAGGCCTGCCCGTACAGCCTGATCAGGTCACCGATCCCGAGAAAATCCTCACTCAGATGCAGATGGTCTCGCACCTGTCGTTGTTCGACAGCCAGATCACTTTGCAGGCCTATAACCAGTCGCCCCTGACGCTGACCTATGTAAGCCTGACGCTGAAGACCGGCAGCGTGCACCAGCGCCTCGACGCCCGCTTGAACCTGCCTGACGGCCAGCCGCTGTCGCTGAACGTTCGTTCTACCGTGCGCGCCCATGAGTGGCGCGACGGTGCGGCCGAAGCGTACTTGAGCCTCCCGCAAAGCGACTGGTCGAAGTGGCTGCCGAAGAGCCTCACCCGCGACTGGAAGATCCAGAATCTCAAGGCCGGCGGTGAGGTGTGGCTGAACTGGGGCAAGGGCAATCTGCAAAGTGCCGCGGTGCGGCTGAATGCGCCGCAGTTCAAAGGCGCCTACGCCGACCGCAAACCCGCGAGCATCGACAACCTGGCCCTCAACGCCTGGTTTAAGCGCGACGAAAAAGGCTTCAGCGCCACCCTCGACTCGCTGGCGATGGACCTGAACAGCAAGAGTTGGGAAAGCCGCATTCACTTGCAACAGACCGCCGCCACGGCTGACGCCGAAGAACTGTGGCACGTCCAGGCTGACCGGCTTGATCTGACGCCCATCACGCCGTTGCTCGACTCACTGGCGCCGTTGCCCGACCAAGTCATGGTGGCGGTGGACCGCCTGAAAGTCACCGGCGGGCTGCGCAACGTGCTGGTTGATTACCGCCCTCAGGCCGAGGCGCCGAAACGAGTGAGCTTCGCCGCCAACCTGGACAAGGTCGGTTTCGACGCCTACCACGGCGCGCCGGCTGCGGGGAACGTCAGCGGGGCCATCAGCGGAGATCTGGGCCAGGGCGAACTGCGCCTGGACACCGACGATTTCATGCTGCACCTGGACCCGATCTTCCGTAACGAATGGAAGTACCGTCACGCCAATGCAAAGCTGACCTGGTCGCTGGACGATCAGGGCTTCACGCTGATTGCGCCGTACATCAAGGTCGCGGGGGAGGAGGGCAACATCGCCAGCGATTTCCTCATTCGCCTGCACTTCGATCACAGCCAGGAAGACTACATGGATCTGCGCGTCGGGCTGGTCGACGGCGACGGTCGCTACACGTCCAAGTATTTGCCTGCCGTGCTCAGCCCGGCCCTCGATCAATGGCTGCGCACTGCGATTCTGGGCGGCAATGTCGATCAGGGTTTCTTCCAGTATCAGGGCTCGATCAACAAAGACGCGCCTGACGTGGCGCGGGTCATCCGCCTGTTCTTCAAGGTGCGCAACGCGAGCCTGGCCTTTCAACCGGGCTGGCCGCAGCTCACCAACGTCGACGGTGATGTGTTCGTCGAAAACAGCGGCGTGCGCATTCGGGCCAACAAAGGTCAGTTGCTGAACACCCAGGTCAGCAATGTCGCGGTGGACATTCCTCATGTCCCGGCGGGGCAGTCCAGCCATCTGTTGGTGGACAGTGACCTGAAAGGCAGCCTTCAGGACGGCATGAAGATTCTTCAGGAAGCGCCAATCGGCACCGCCCAGACCTTCGCCGGCTGGCAGGCGGAAGGGCCGTTGCAGGGGCACCTCAATCTGGATATTCCGCTGGTCAAGGGACAGGACCCCAAGGTCGTGATGGATTTCAGCACCGACAGCGCGCGGCTCAAGCTCGCCGATCCGGTGCTGGAGCTGACGCAACTGCGCGGTGACTTCCGTTTTGATTACACCAAAGGCCTGAGCGGCAAGAACATCAAGGCCGTTGCGTTCGACAAGCCGGTGAACGCCGAGATTTTCGCCGAAGGCAAACCGGGGGCGCCGGTGACGCGCATCACCGCCAGCAGTCAGATCGCCAGCAAACGCCTGACCGATTGGCTGGGCGTGACGCAGCCGCTGCCGATTTCGGGGGATCTGCCCTATCAGCTGCAGCTGACGTTGAGCGGCAACGCCAGCCAGCTGCAGATCAACTCGGACCTGAAAGCGCTGGCGGTGGATCTGCCGGCTCCTTTCGGCAAAACCGTTGATGAGACGCGCGACACCGATTTCCGCATGAACCTGCAAGGCCCGGAGCGGCGTATCGACGTCGGCTACGGCAATATCGCCAACCTGGCGTTCGCATCGCCGCCGGGGAAATTCGGCGACGGACGTGGCGAGCTGTTCCTCGGTGAAGGCGGTGCGATCGTGCCGGACAGCAAGGGGCTGCGTGTTCGCGGCTCGTTGTCGGAGCTGGACATCGCGCCCTGGCAAGCCATGGCTGAGCGTTACGCTGGCACCGACCCGGGCGGCAGCGCCAAGCAGTTGCTCAACAGCGTCGACTTGCAGATCGGCAAGTTGACCGCGATGGGCACGACCCTTGAGCAGGCGGGCGTTCAGCTCAAGCGCAGTGATACTGCATGGGCGCTATCGCTGGACAGCTCGAAGGTGAAAGGCACTGCCACGTTGCCGGACAGCAAATCCTCGCCGATCGACATCAGCCTGCTCTACGTGCGCTTGCCCGCGCCGGACCCGAATGCGGCAGTTGTGGAAAACGCGCCGGATCCTCTGGCGGATGTCGACCCACGCAAGATCCCCGCACTGAACATCAAGATCACCCAGCTGTTTCAGGGTGATCAGTTGATGGGCGCGTGGTCGCTCAAGGTCCGTCCGACGCCGAACGGCCTCCAGATGTCTGACATGAATTTGGGCCTCAAAGGTATTGCGCTGCTGGGCAATGGCGGTTGGGAAGGCACGCCGGGGACGACCAGCAGTTGGTTCAAGGGCCAGGTGAGTGGCAAGAATCTCGCGAATGTGCTCAAGGCCTGGGGTTTCGCGCCCACCGTTACCAGTCAGGAGTTCGAGCTGAACGCTGACGGACGCTGGCCGGGTTCGCCTGCGTGGGTGGGTTTGAAGCGTTATTCCGGCAGCCTGGATGCGACGCTGAAGAATGGCCAGTTCGTTGAGGTCGAGGGTGGCGCGCAGGCGTTGCGTGTGTTCGGTTTGCTCAACTTCAATTCGATTGGCCGGCGTCTGCGCCTGGACTTCTCCGACCTGCTGGGCAAGGGGCTGAGCTACGACAAGGTCAAAGGGCTGCTGGTGGCGAGCGATGGGGTGTACGTCACCCGCGATCCGATCACCATGACCGGGCCTTCCACCAACCTTGAGCTCGACGGCACGCTGGACATGGTCCGCGACCGCGTCGACGCCAAGCTGCTGGTGACCTTGCCGGTGACCAACAACCTGCCAATCGCTGCGTTGATCGTCGGCGCACCGGCGATTGGCGGCGCGTTGTTTCTGGTCGACAAGCTGCTGGGCGACCGCGTATCGCGCTTCGCCAGTGTCCAGTACAAGGTCGAAGGGCCATGGAAAGAACCGAAGATCACCTTCGACAAGCCGTTCGAGAAACCGCAGTGAGGTATAACGCCCGGAAAATGAATCTGTGGTGTGACACCCGACGCCTTCCCGGCTAAAGCCGGTCCCACTAAGTACTCCGGTGTCAGTGGGACCGGCTTCAGCCGGGAAGAGGCCGGTTTGAACACCGACAGTTTTGTGGTGTGGCTTCCGGCGCCTTCCCGGCTAAAGCCGGTCCTACTGGGTGAATGCGGTCCCAGTAGGCTGAAATCAGCGTGTCGAGCAAGCCCAATCCTCAGCGCTTGGAGTAGAGTGCAGTTCTATCGATCAGGGAGCGTGTATGTCTTTCGCAGTCATTCAGATGGTCAGCCAGAGCGACGTGCTCGGCAATCTGGCCCAGGCGCGCCGGTTGCTGGAGCAGGCTGCTGCGTCGGGCGCAAAACTGGCTGTGCTCCCGGAAAACTTCGCCGCGATGGGCCGTCGTGATGTGGCTGCCATCGGCCGCGCCGAGGCCCTTGGCGAAGGACCGATCCTGCCATGGTTGAAACTTACCGCTCGCGACCTCACCTTATGGATAGTGGCCGGGACATTGCCGCTGCCCCCTGAAGGTCAGCCTGATGGCAAAGTCACCGCATGCTCGCTGCTGATCGACGACCAAGGCCAGCAAGTCGCGCGTTACGACAAACTGCACCTGTTCGACGTCGATGTTGCCGATGCCCGAGGGCGTTACCGGGAGTCCGACGATTACGCCCACGGCAACAATGTCGTAGTGGCTGACACACCAATCGGCAGGCTGGGGCTTTCGGTGTGTTACGACCTGCGTTTCCCGGAGCTGTACACCGCGCTGCGGGAGGCGGGGGCTGAATTGATCACTGCGCCGTCGGCCTTTACCGCCGTGACCGGCGCGGCGCACTGGGAGATTCTGCTGCGCGCCCGGGCCATCGAAACCCAGTGCTACGTACTGGCGGCGGCGCAAGGCGGCATTCATCCGGGGCCGAGAGAAACATTTGGGCACGCGGCGATCATAGATCCATGGGGCCGCGTGCTGGCCGAGCAGGCACAGGGTGAAGCCGTGCTGCTGGCCGAACGAGACAGCGTAGAACAAGCGTCCATACGGGCGCGCATGCCGGTATCGAATCACCGGCGATTTTTTTCGCAGGCCGCCGTGCGACCTGCCAATACCCCGGAGTGAATATGAGCCACTTGTCCTCTGTCAGCGAACACCTTCTGGCACCAGGCGGCCTGAGCATCGACAGCCTGCAATCGGTGCTCGGCGAGCTGGCCGGCCCCGGCATTGATGCGGCCGACCTGTATTTTCAGGGGCAGATTTCCGAGTCCTGGGCGCTGGAAGACGGCATCGTCAAGGAAGGCAGTTTCAACCTGGACCAAGGCGTCGGCGTCCGCGCGCAATCGGGTGAGAAAACCGGCTTCGCCTACAGCAACGCCATCACCCCTGAAGCTTTGACCCAGGCGGCCCGGGCCGCGCGCTCGATTTCCCGAGCTGGCCAGAACGGTCGTGTTCAGGCGTTCACCACCCAGGACGTCGCCCAGCTGTACGCGCCGGACAACCCGCTGGAAGTCATGACCCGCGCCGAGAAAGTCGAATTGCTCAAGCGTGTCGACGCCGCTACCCGTGCGCTTGACCCGCGCATTCAGCAAGTCACCGTGAGCATGGCCGGTGTCTGGGAACGCATTCTTGTCGCCTCCACTGACGGCGGTCTTGCCGCCGACGTCCGTCCGCTGGTGCGTTTCAACGTCAGTGTGATCGTCGAGCAGAACGGCCGTCGTGAGCGCGGCGGCCATGGCGGCGGCGGTCGCACCGATTACCGTTATTTCCTCAGCGACGACCGCGCCATGGGCTATGCCCGTGAAGCGCTGCGTCAGGCGCTGGTCAATCTCGAAGCCATCCCGGCGCCGGCGGGCATCTTGCCGGTGGTGTTGGGTTCCGGCTGGTCCGGCGTGTTGCTGCACGAAGCGGTCGGCCACGGCCTTGAGGGCGACTTCAACCGCAAGGGCAGCTCGGCCTACAGCGGTCGCATGGGCGAGATGGTCGCTTCGAAACTCTGCACCATTGTCGATGACGGCACGTTGGCCGATCGCCGCGGTTCTCTCACCGTCGATGACGAAGGCACCCCGACCGAGTGCACCACGCTGATCGAGAACGGCGTGCTCAAGGGCTACATGCAAGACAAGCTCAACGCACGGCTGATGGGCGTCGCGCGCACGGGCAATGGTCGTCGCGAGTCCTACGCGCACCTGCCGATGCCGCGCATGACCAATACCTACATGCTCGGCGGCCAGAGCGATCCGGCGGAAATCATCGCCTCGGTCAAGCGCGGGATCTACTGTGCCAACCTCGGTGGCGGGCAGGTCGATATCACCAGCGGCAAGTTCGTGTTCTCCACCAGCGAGGCCTATCTGATCGAAGACGGCAAAATCACCGCACCGGTCAAAGGCGCGACGCTGATTGGTAACGGCCCGGAATGCATGAGCCGCGTGTCGATGGTCGGCAACGATCTGTCCCTGGACAGTGGCGTGGGCACCTGCGGCAAGGACGGTCAATCGGTTCCAGTCGGCGTCGGTCAGCCCACGCTGAAGATCGATGCGATCACCGTTGGCGGCACAGGCGGGGCTTGATAATCGAGGGGCTTGCGCCGGTTGAGTGATTCAAACGGCGCAGCAGTTCTAGCGCAGTCCGCGTTTGCTTTCGTCTAGCTCGCGGATGTATTTGAAGATTTTGCGGGTCGCGGTAGGGGCCTTGTTCTGCGCGGCTTCATGCTGAGCCTGGCGGATCAGCGAGCGCAGTTGCTGGCGGTCGGCGTCCGGGTATTCACTGACGAACTGCTCAAGCACGTCGTCGGTACCGGTCACCAGGCGATCACGCCAGCGTTCCAGATTGTGGAAGCGCTCGTTGTACTGGCGCGTAGAAGCGTCGAGCTGATCGAGCAGCACCAGGATTTCATCCAGATCCTGATCGCGCATCAGCTTGCCGATGAATTGAATGTGGCGTTTGCGCGCAATGTGCGCGGTGTGCTTGGAAGCATCGGCCAATGCCCGACGCAAAGGGTCGGTCAGAGGCAGCTTGGCCAGCACATCGGGCTTGAATGTCGTCAAGCGTTCGCCTAGCTCCACCAGAGCGTGAAGCTCTCGTTTGACCTGGGTTTTGCTTTTCTCTCCGTCGAAGGAGTCGTCGTAAGAATCAACCATGGGGGCCGTCCGCAAATAAACGCCGCCATGATAACCAGTCAGGGCCCGGTTGTCCGGCCCGGCTGCTGAAATCAGAATTTGATGGAGAACGTCATGAGTGCATCAGAAAGCGTCGGCCCGCAGGCTTTGCCAACATTGCAGCAGCAGGTCGAGCAGATCGTCGCTGAAGCCAAGCGTCAGGGCGCGACTGCGTGTGAAGTCGCCGTGTCGCTGGAGCAGGGCCTGTCCACCACGGTTCGTCAGCGCGAAGTCGAGACGGTCGAATTCAACCGCGATCAGGGTTTTGGCATCACCTTGTACGTGGGCCACCGCAAGGGTTCGGCCAGCACCTCCGCGAGCGGCCCCGACGCCATTCGTGAAACCGTTGCCGCCGCGCTGGCCATCGCCAAACACACGTCGGAAGACGAAGCCTCGGGGCTCGCCGACGCTGCGCTGATGGCGAAAGACCAGCCGGATTTTGACCTCTATCACCCGTGGGACATCACCCCCGAACAAGCCATCGAGCGCGCGCTGATCTGTGAAGCCGCGGCCTTCGACGCCGACAGCCGGATCAAGAACGCCGACGGCACCACGCTGAACGTGCATCAGGGCTGCCGCGTCTACGGCAACAGTCACGGTTTCATCGGCGGCTACGCGTCGACCCGCCACAGCCTGAGCTGCGTGATGATCGCCGAGGGCGAAGGGCAGATGCAGCGCGACTACTGGTATGACGTGAATCGCCGTGGCGAGCTGTTGATGGACGCCAGACTCATCGGCCAGAAAGCCGCCGAGCGCGCCGCGAGCCGACTGGGCGCACGGCCGGTGCCGACTTGCGAAGTGCCGGTGCTGTTCTCGGCAGAATTGGCGGGCGGTTTGTTCGGCAGTTTTATGGGCGCGATTTCCGGCGGCAACCTGTACCGCAAGTCGTCCTTCCTAGAAGGCGCGATCGGTCAACGTCTGTTCCCCGAGTGGATGACCATCGACGAGCGTCCGCATCTGGTCGGCGCCATGGGCAGCTCCGCGTTCGACGGCGATGGCCTGGCGACTTACGCCAAGCCGTTCGTCGAAAACGGTGATCTGGTCTCCTACATCCTCAGCACCTATTCGGGCCGCAAACTGGGCCTGCCGAGCACCGCGAACGCAGGTGGCGTGCATAACCTGTTCGTCAGCCACGGCACTGAGGACCAAGCGGCGCTGATCCGCCGAATGGGACGCGGGCTGTTGGTCACCGAGCTAATGGGCAGCGGCCTGAACATGGTCACCGGCGATTATTCTCGCGGCGCGGCAGGTTTTTGGGTCGAGAACGGCGAGATTCAGTTCCCGGTTCAGGAAGTGACCATCGCCGGCAACATGCGCGACATGTTCAAGCAGATCGTCGCCGTGGGCACTGATCTGGAGTTGCGCAGCAACATCCGCACCGGCTCTGTGCTGATCGAGAAAATGATGGTCGCGGGCAGCTGATTTCGCCCTCTTCGGCCGCTTCACCCAAAAGGCCTGCATCGATTTCGGTGCGGGCCTTTTTATGGGCGATTTCAAGCTCCGTGCGTGAACTCAATCCGCCGCCGGGGTTGTTTTGATTCTTAAACTCATTTAATAATGAATCTCATTCGTTAAGTGGGCCTCGGTCATGGGCACTGTTCTGCACGAGTCGCCGTACCTGGAAAACTGGCGCGCGTTGAGTCTGCGGATTCGCTGCGCGCTGGATCCGGACGAGCCGCGGCTCATCGAACACTACCTTGCGGAAGGCCGTTACCTGGCGCGCTTTACCGCCACGCCCAAATCCCTCATCTGTGAAAGCACCTTTCGCCTGCTGATCGACACCGCCAGCGACACCGCGCTGCCCTGGCATTGGCGTTGTCTGTGCCTGGACCAGGCGTGGCGTCCGCTGCGGGACATGCAGGCGCTTGCTTTCTCCGCTGCTCAGTTGGAACGCGTTCAGGCCTTCGCCCAGCGCCTGGCGACCTGCGCACTGCTGCCGTCGATTCCGCTGACGGAACCCGCGCCATCGAATCCGCAAAACGCCCTGCCGACGGCTTCTGATCGCCGGCGCCACTCGTGAGGACCTGCGCCATGGAGCAATGGAAACGTACCATCCTGAGCGGTAACAGTTGCTTCAACCGAGGCGACCTGATCGATGCGCGCGAGCTGTACCTGCAAGCCCTCGCGCTGGCGCAAGTGCTGTTCGACCGCTGGAGCGTCGCCGATGAGGCCGTGGCGGCGTTCGTGATTTCGCACCACAACCTGGCGGATCTGCACCTGAGCCTGGGTCAGCCGGAGGAGAGCGCCGAATACCTCTGCGCCGTCCATCAGCGCCTGTTGAATGTGATTCAGGACCCGCAAATGACGCCTGCCCTGCGACAGGCGGCGCTGCGGCACAGCAATAAAACCTACAGCGAACTCTTGGGTTTCGTCGGCCAATACGGCGAGTACCCACGCACCCGTCGCCTGCTCAACAGCAACGGCGAACATTCCCGCTCGGCGCTTCAGCACCACGTTGCCCGCGCTGGCACCCTCTCGTTTGGAGTCCACTGACATGCCGTTCACCTTGCCAGCCTTGCCCTACGCCTACGATGCGCTCGAGCCGCACATCGACGCGCAGACCATGGAAATCCACTACAGCAAGCACCACCAAACCTACATCAACAACCTCAACGCAGCCGTTGAGGGCACTGAATACGCCGAGTGGCCGATCGAGAAGCTGGTCGCCAGCGTCGCCGAGCTTCCGGAAAAACTGCGCCCGGCGGTGATCAATCAAGGCGGCGGTCATGCCAACCATTCGTTGTTTTGGGAAGTGATGAGCCCCCAAGGGGGCGGCCTGCCAAGCGGTGCGCTGGCGACGGCGATCGACGAGCAAGTAGGCGGATTCGACGCGTTCAAGGACGCCTTCACCAAGGCAGCGCTGACCCGCTTCGGCAGCGGCTGGGCCTGGCTGAGCGTTACCCCGGACAAAAAACTCGTGGTGGAAAGCAGTGGCAATCAGGACAGCCCGCTCATGAATGGCAACACGCCGATCCTCGGGCTGGACGTCTGGGAGCATGCCTATTACCTGCGCTACCAGAACCGTCGTCCGGAATACATCGCCGCGTTCTACAACGTCGTCAACTGGGATGAGGTTGCCAAGCGCTACGCAGCGGCGCTCGGCTGAAATTTCCCAGACCTCGGATAAGGCGATTTATGCGTTCGGACATACTGGCTCTCGGCAGCGTGCGGTTATTGCGGCTGGCATTGGGCTCGATTCTGGTCCTCGTTGGCACCGGCCTGCTGGTGGCGCAGGGACTTTCATGGGTTGCACTTGAGCCCAGAATGTTGCGAGCGCTGGAAGGTGGCGCCATCTGCGCATTGGGCACCGCGCTGGGTGCCGTGCCGGTGCTGGTGATCCGCGGCATGCCGGTGGCGGTGTCCGACGGCCTGCTGGGTTTCGGTGCCGGCATCATGCTGGCAGCGACGGCGTTTTCATTGATTGTGCCGGGCTTGGGCGCGGCCCACGATCTGGGTTTTACCCCGTGGGGCGCCGGTGCGTTGATCAGCTTCGGGATATTGCTCGGCGCCGCGGGCCTGTTTCTGGTCGACACGCTGGTCTCCAGAGGACCGCAGTTGTCGGAGGTGGCCGGGAAACCGGCGATTCCCTCGAACATCTGGCTGTTTGTGATTGCCATCATTGCCCACAACATTCCCGAAGGCATGGCGGTGGGCGTGTCGGCGGGTGGTGGTCTGGCCCACGCCGACAGCCTGGCGATGGGTATCGCCATTCAGGACGTGCCGGAAGGGCTGGTCATCGCGCTGGTGCTGGCGTCTGCCGGCATGTCCCGGCTCAAGGCGTTTCTGATCGGCGCGGCGTCCGGGTTGGTCGAACCGGTGTTCGCCGTGCTCTGCGCCTGGCTGGTGGAAGTGGCCGCGTTGCTGTTGCCGGTGGGCCTGGCGCTGGCGGCCGGGGCGATGCTGCTGGTGGTGACCCACGAAGTCATCCCCGAATCCCGCCGCAACGGTCACGACAAAATTGCCAGCTTCGGATTGCTGGTCGGGTTCTGCCTGATGATGGTGATGGACACGGCGTTGGCCTGAGGGTGAGTGCAGGTGAAAGCCTGCCTCAGCCCAGCTTCGACAGCGTTACGGCATCCGGCTTGCCGTCGAAAAACGCCTCAAGCACTTCCTGAAAAACCCGCGTTTCAGGCGCGAACGCTGCAAACAGGGTCATGCTCGAGCGCAGCTTCATGTCGTCCGGCGAGCCCATGATTTGCGTGGCGCTGCGAGCTTTCCACTCAAGCAATGCCTCGCAACAGCGCGCCAACCGTTCGCCCAATACCGGATGCTGCAAGTAGGCAATCGCCTCCTCACGCCCACTGATGCCGTACCGCCGGGCCATGTCGCTGTGGCCCAGACCCGCCAGTTGCGGGAAGACGAACCACATCCAGTGCGACTGTTTGCGCCCGGATTTAAGCTCCGCCAATGCGCGTTCGTGGGTCGACGCTTGCGCCTCGACAAATCGCTGCAGGTCAAATGGATCGTTCATGGCTGACTCCTCGCCCTGACCACGGCCTCTCGCCGTGCTTGGGATTCAGACTACCGCAGCGGGCGATGTTTCCAGCGTTTTCAGGCGCCCGCTCCTCAGGTGGATAAAAACCCTTATAATCCTGCGCCTATTCCTTCTGATGCGAGATCCGCCGTGAGCTTACCGCCGTGCCCAAAATGCAGTTCCGAGTACACCTACGAAGATGGCAGCCAGTTCGTGTGCCCGGAATGCGCCCACGAATGGTCGGCTGACGGCGCCAGCGCCGAAGCGGGCGACGACACCAAAGTCATCAAGGACGCCGTGGGCAACACCCTGCAGGACGGCGACACCGTCACGGTCATCAAGGACCTGAAGGTCAAAGGCTCGTCGCTGGTGGTCAAGGTCGGCACCAAGGTCAAAAACATTCGTCTGGTGGACGGCGATCATGACATCGACTGCAAAATCGACGGCATCGGCGCGATGAAGCTGAAGTCGGAGTTTGTGAAGAAGGGTTGATCTCCACGAGGATCGTTCCTCACGCTCCGCGTGGGAACGATCAAGCCAACTATGGATTCTTGGGGCATGTAGTGTGAAAGACTCAATCCTGCTGCTTGCAGTCGCTGTGATTGTCGCCTTTGCTGCGTGGGTGTTTTGGCACTACGTCGGTCTGAACGGTTTTGAACTACTAAGCACTTTAATGATTGTGTCGCTTGCGGTGGACAACACGCGCTTGCGGCGCGAAGTGAAAAAACGCAGGGCTTAATCGGTAGCTAAGAGATCCAGGCGACCTCGCCGCCGCTCGCCTGTGATCGTTCCTCACGCTCCGCGTAGGAATGCCGCTCATGACGCTCCGCGTCCTTTAAACGCAAATGCGGACGCGGAGCACCCGCGCGGCGTTACCACGCGGAGCGCGGGAACGATCAGGGTAATCCCGCCGCCCGCATTAGCTCGGCAAATTAATCCCGAACGTATTCACCCCATGCTCGCTGCGCACGAACACGGTGCCGCCGTGCATCAGGGCGATGGCTTTGACGATCGCCAGGCCCAGCCCGTGGTTGGCGCCGCTGTTGCTGCGCGAGGCATCCACCCGGTAAAAGCGCTCGAACAGTTTCGGCAGATGTTCCTCGGCGATCGGCGCGCCGGGGTTGGTCACGCCGATGCTGACGTGATCGCCCTCATCGCGAATATCCACATGAATCAACTGCCCTGGCGAGGTGTGCTGCACCGCATTGTGCAGCAGGTTGATCAGCGCCCGGCGCAAGTGCGCGGTTTCGATGGGCGCGCTGGCATCGCCTCGCACGTCAACCTGCACCTGGGCGTCTTCCAGAATGAAATCCAGGTAATCCAGGGTCTTCGCCACTTCCTGGGCGAGCGAGGCCTGGGTCAGTTGCGTGGCCTTGCTGCCCTGGTCGGCGCTGGCCAGAAACAGCATGTCATTGATGATCGAGCGCAGCCGCTCAAGCTCCTCAAGGTTGGATTGCAGCACCTCGAAGTAATGCTCGGCCGACCGCCCTCGGGTCAACGCCACCTGGGTCTGCCCAATGAGATTGGTCAGTGGCGAGCGCAGTTCATGGGCGACGTCGGCGTTGAACGACTCCAGCCGCGAATAGGCCTGCTCAACCCGGTCCAGCGTGGAGTTGAACGAGGTCACGAACTGATCCAGCTCCGGCGGCAGATGCGCCAACTTCAGGCGCCCGCTCAATCGAGGCGGCGTCAGTTTGCGCGCCTCCAGCGACAGTTCCGTCAGTGGTTTCAGGCCGATGCGCGCCACCCAGTAACCCAGTGCTGAGGCGAGGAGAATGCCGACGGCTGCCAGACTGATCAGCGCGATGAGCAGCGAGTGTTGGGTCTGCCAGAAGGTTTCGGTGTCGACCGCTGTGAGAAAACGCAGCGGCGGGCGTTGATCTTTCGCCGGGAACTGACTGACCAGCACTTTGAACGGGTAATCATGGCCGCTCAGGTTCAAGTCGCGCATGCCCAAGGGGCCCTTGGCGAAAGCGCGGATCTCGGCGTCCGGGTTGCCGAATTCATAGGTCGGGTTGTCGCTGACCACCCAAAAGCGCAGGCGTTTGTCTTCCTCGCTGAGCAGCCTGAGCTTGGCGTTGATCTTCGCCCAGTGTTCAGGCGTGCCGTAACGCTGGACGGCCGATTCGAGCACGCTGTATCGAGCGTCGACCTCGGCTTCCGGCAGCAGACCCAGGCCCTTGTCCACTTGCAGGTAAAGCGCCCAGCCGATCAACAGAAACACCAGCAGCGCCACGAGGGCGAACATGCCGCTCAGGCGCAGGGCGATGGAGTTAGTCGACACGACGGCTCTCCAGCACGTAACCCATGCCGCGGATGGTGTGCAGCAGTTTCTGCTCGAACGGCCCGTCGAGCTTGGCGCGCAGGCGTTTGATCGCGACTTCGACGACGTTGGCATCGCTGTCGAAATTCACGTCCCAGACCATCTCGGCAATCGACGTCTTCGACAGGATTTCCCCCTGACGCCGGGCCAGTACGCTGAGCAGCGAAAACTCCTTGGCAGTGAGGTCCAGACGCACGCCGGCCCGCGTGGCCTTGCGGCTGATCAGGTCGATCCACAAATCGGCGACGCTGATCTGCACCGGCTCGTGACCGCCGCTGCGTCGGGTCAGGGCTTGCAAACGCGCCACCAGTTCCAGAAACGAGAACGGCTTGCCGAGGTAATCGTCAGCGCCTTCGCGCAGGCCGCGTATGCGATCGTCGACGTTCTCGCGGGCGGTGAGCATGATCACCGGCGTCTGTTTGCGCGCGCGCAGGGCACGCAGCACGCCATAACCGTCCAGACCCGGCAGCATGACGTCGAGAATGATCACCGCGTATTCACTCTCCAGCGCCATGTGCAGGCCTTCGATGCCTTCGCGCGCGACGTCGGTGGTGTAACCCTGCTCGGTCAGGCCCCGGTGCAGGTAATCGGCGGTTTTCTCTTCGTCTTCGATAATCAGGACACGCATCGGTCCACGCTCACTTGTTGATGCTTACTTATAGGTGCTTGTTTCAACGGCCTGCTTTTCCGCACCCAGTTGGACTGCGGCTGGCCTGGACGCTGTCGAGCCTGGCGCTGTCGGGTCCGGCGTCGGACGCTGGCGATGGAAAAGTCGCTCATGCTGCAGGTAGATCACCGGCGTGGTGAACAGCGTCAGCGCCTGGCTCACCAGCAATCCCCCGACAACGGCAATGCCCAACGGCTGACGCAGTTCAGCGCCGACACCATAACCGAGCATCAAAGGCAGCGCGCCGAGCAATGCGGCCAGCGTGGTCATGATGATGGGCCGGAAGCGCGTCAGACACGCTTCATAAATGGCGTCACGCGGGGACATTCCGCGATTGCGTTGAGCGTCCAGCGCGAAGTCCACCAGCAGGATGCCGTTCTTCTTGACGATGCCGATCAGCAGCACGATCCCGATCAGGCCCATGATCGAAAAGTCCTGACCCATCAGCCACAGCAGCAACAGCGCACCGATACCGGCGGAGGGCAGGGTGGAAATGATGGTCAGCGGATGGACGAAGCTTTCATAAAGCACGCCAAGGATGATGTACACCGCCACCAGCGCGGCAAGAATCAGCCACGGCTGGTTGGCCAGCGAACTCTGGAACGCCTGGGCCGCGCCCTGGAAGTTGCCGATGATCGAGGCCGGCATGCCGATTTCGTTCTTCGCCTGATCGAGCAGCACCACGGCATCCCCCAGCGCCACGCCCGCCGACAGGTTGAACGACAGGTTGGCGGCCGGGAACATGCCGTCATGGCTGATCGACAACGGGCCCATCTTCGGCGCACCGACCTTGGCCAGCGCTGACAGCGGCACCATTTCATTGGTCAGCGGCGAACGCAGGTAGAAGTAGTTCAGGCTTTCGGCCTTGCCGCGCTGTTGCGGCTCCAGCTCCAGAATGACTTTGTACTGGTTGATGTCGGTCTGGTATTCGTTGATCTGCCGCTGACCAAAGGCGTCGTACAGCGCCTGATCGACGTCCGCCGTGGTCAGGCCGAAGCGCGCGGCGGCGCTGCGGTCGATGTCCAGATGGGTGACGCTGCCGCCCAGTTGCAAGTCGTTGGAGAGGTCGCGGAAAGCCGGCAGAGTTTTCAGCTTATCGGTCAGCTTCTGCGTCCAGACATTCAGCAGCGCGCCGTCGTTACTCTTGAGCACGTACTGATACTGCGCGCGGCTCGGCCCTGAACTCAGGTTGATGTCCTGCCCGGCCCGCAGGTACAGGACGATGCCGGGGATCTGCGCCAGTTTCGGCCGGATCCGGTCAATGAACTGGCTGGCTGTCACATCGCGGTCTTCGCGGTCTTTGAGAGCAATCCACACCCGGCCGTTGGCAATCGTCTGGTTACTGCCGCTGACGCCCACCGAATGGGAAAACGCCTTAACCGCCGGGTCGGCGGCGATGATTTTCGCCAGCTGTTTATGTTTCTCGATCATGTCCGGGAATGAAATATCCGCCGCCGCTTCGCTCGTGCCCAGCACCATGCCGGTGTCCTGCACCGGGAAGAAACCTTTGGGGATCAGCACGTAGCCGGCCACCGCCAGCACCAGGGTCAGGCCAAAAATCCCCATCATCAATCGCTGGTGGGCGAGGGCGAAGCGCACGCCGCGGGCATACCGCGCGAGCAGTCGCTCACCAAAGCCGGGCTTGGCGTGGGGATCGTGTTTCGGTGCGCGCATGAACAGCGCCGCGAGGGTCGGCGCCAGCGTCAGCGACACCACCACCGAAATCAGGATGGTCGACGTCGCGGTCAGTGCGAACTCCTTGAACAGCCTGCCGACCACGCCGCCCATGAACAGCAGCGGAATGAACGCGGCAATCAGCGAGAAGCTGATCGACACCACGGTGAAGCCGATTTCACTGGAACCCTTGATTGCCGCATCGCGCATGCTGTCGCCGGCTTCCAGGTGCCGATGGATGTTCTCGACCACGACAATTGCATCGTCGACGACAAACCCCACGGCAACCACGATCGCCACCAATGTCAGGTTGTTCAGGCTGAAGCCGAGCACGTACATCAGCGCGAAACTGGCGACGAGGGACACGCCCAGCACGGCGGTCACGATCAGTGTCGCCGAGAGCTGTCGGAGGAACAGCGCCATGACCGCGATGACCAGGGCGATGGCGATCAGCAGCGTCATTTCCACTTCATGCAGCGACGCACGGATGGTTTTGGTGCGGTCGCTGAGCACCGAGACGTCCACCGACGCCGGGAGCATTTCCTGCAACTTGGGCAACTGGCCGAGTACGCGATCGACTGTCTCGACGATGTTCGCGCCGGGCTGGCGAAACACCACGATGTTCACACCCTGCTGATCCCCGGACCAGGCGCGCACGTAGGCGTTTTCCGAGCCGTTGACGACCCGCGCCACGTCGCGCAAATGAACCGGCGCGCCGTCTTTGTAGGAAACGATCAGTTGCTCGTAGTCCTTCGCCTGAAACAGCTGGTCGTTGGAGGCGAGGGTGGAGATGCTGTCTTTGCCGTACAGCGCGCCCTTGGCCAGGTTGAGGCTGGTCTGCTGCAGGGATTCCCGCAGATCGGCGAGGGTAAGCCCGATCGACGCGAGTTTCTCGGGCGCCGCCTGGACACGAATCGCCGGACGTTGCTGACCGGTGATGTTGACCTGTCCGACGCCGTCGATCTGGCTCAACTGACGCGCCAGCAGGGATTCGGTGACGTCGCTGAGCTCGGTGCCGGGCATCAGGTTCGAGCTGACGCTGAGGATCAGCACCGGGCTGTCCGCCGGGTTGACCTTGCGCCAGGTCGGCAGCGTTGGCAAATCCGCGGGCAAGCGCCCGGCTGCCGTGTTGATGGCTGCCTGCACTTCCTGCGCGGCGGTGTCGATGCTTTTGTTGAGGGTGAACTGCAGCGTCAGGTTGGTGGAGCCCAGCGCGCTGCTCGACGTCATCTGGGTCATGCCGGGAATGGCGCTGAACTGCACTTCAAGGGGCGTCGCCACCGACGACGCCATGGTTTCCGGGCTGGCGCCGGGCAACTGGGCGGCGACCTGAATCGTTGGGAATTCGGCTTCCGGCAGCGGCGCCACCGGCAGGCGAGGGAAGGCGATGCAGCCCAGCAGCACCAGCGCGAAGGTCAGCAAAACGGTGGCGATCGGGTGGTTGACGCACCATGCGGAGATAGAACCGCGGCTGTTCATTTTGCCGCCCCGGTGGAGTCGGCGAGGGTGTCTACAGGATCACCCTTGACCACCTCGATCCGCGCGCCGTTTTTCAAACGTGACTGACCATCGCTGACCAGCACGTCATTGGCCTCCACCCCGCTGATGAGCATCAGGTCGCTGTCCTGATACAGCACGTTGACCGGCACCACTTCAGCCGTGTCGCCTTTGATCCGATACACGTAATGCTGGTCGATGCCGCGCTGCACCACTTGCGGCGAGACCTTCAGGGCACTGCGGTCGATGGCGGTCTGAATGCGCACGGTCACCAGTTGCCCGGGCCACAGCTTCTCTGTGGCGTTGTCGAATATCGCTTTGGCGCGAATGGTGCCCGTGCTGGCCGCCACCTGATTGTCGATCAGCAGCAACTTGCCCTGACCCAGGAGCGTGCCGGTTGCGCCTTCGCCGAGGTAAGCGTTGACCGGCGCGGGCGTGCTGGAGGCGATCAGATCATGCAGCGTTGGCAGCATCTGCTGCGGCAGGGAAAACTCGACCGCCACCGGGTCGATCTGCGTGACCGAGAACAGCCCGGTCGCATCGCTGACGCGCAGGAAGTTGCCTTCGTCAACGTTGCGGATGCCGACCCGGCCTGTCACAGGCGAACGTATTTGCGTGTAGGAAAGCTGTACCTGCGAGGCGTTGATCGACGCCTGATTGCCCAGCGCCGTGGCCTTGAGTTGATCGACCAACGCTTGCTGCTGATCGTACTGCTGTTTCGAGATGCTGTTGTCGACGGTCAGCAGCTTGTAGCGCTTGAGGTCGACATTGGCCACGTTCAGCTGCGCCTGGCTCTGGGTCAACAGCGCTTTGGCCTGATCGAGGGCAGCGCGGATCGAACGATCATCGATGGTTGCCAGCAGATCCCCCGCCTTCACCAGCTGCCCTTCCTTTACCAGCACTTTGGTCAGAATGCCGTCCACCTGAGGGCGAATCACCACGCTTTGCAGCGACAGCACCGAGCCGATCCCGGTGACATAACGCGGCACGTCTTCCTGAGTCACGGTGATCACGCGCACCGGTACGGCAACGGGGGCGCTGACTTTTTTCGCTGCGGGGCGAGTCAATGCCCAGACGCCTGTCACTACGAGCACGACCAACAGGGTCGCGAGCATCACGATTTTGTTCTTCTTCTGCATACAGGGACAGGCCAACCAGTGAATGAGGGGCGTAACCGGGAGCGTCCTTTATAACCCTTTGACCCGGTCAGCAAAATGACTGCTGCCTGTCAATATTGTCAGGTGAATAAGGGCAGACGATGAACGTGGGTAAAGAAACAAGGCCGCAGGGCGATACCCAAATAGAAGCCACGAGTTTCGATGAACGAGTTCTACTGTGACGGGGAAAATTCTTACATAAACTTCGTGAGTTCTGAATGCTTGTTCACAGGGCTCTGACTTACGTCGGTAAGCGGCTCTACTCCGGAGTGTGTGTCATGAAAAGCCTCATGGCTGTTTCGTTGTTGTTCTCGGTCGCAGTTCTCGGCGCTGACGCCATAGCGGGGTCCACCGCGTGGGCCGCCCAAGGTGGCCTGATGTTTCATGGCAGCGTGGTGAATGCCGCGTGCGACGCCCAGGTCTTGAGCGCTCCGTCGGCGGCATTACTTCCGACGACCTTGCAGGCCGACCCTGACGTCACCGTGGGCCTGAGTCGCCACAACGACGCCTGCGGCAAAGGCGTTGTGCCCGTGCAGGCACGTTACACCGAACTGGTTTCCGACCCGCAGAGCCCCCGCGCGGGAATTGTCACGCTGACCTACCAGTAGGCACTGCCTCCCCTCGATTCCCGATCCCCACTGACGACCCCGGTTCCATTGAGCCGGGGTTTTTCGTGGGTGAGACTTTTACATGGGCGCGTTTTTCAGGTCGGCGGTTAGGTGCCAGGCGCGAAGGTTGGTGAAGGTTCTTCGCGAGGGTTACTCCGCAAACCCCCGCCCGGTGAGGCCTCTGAAACAATAGCGTCATCTCCTACCGAAAGTTCCGACGCGCGCCACTGTCCTTTCAATCCACAGGATGTAGAACGCCTGACAGCCGATCCTGGAAGCGCTGCTTATAGTTCCTCTCGTCCTTTTGGGCACACACGAATCGACACAAGGAACGTCGTTATATGAAAAAGCTTTCTCTTACCCTGGCTATCGTGGCCGCAATGGGGCTTGGCATTTCCGGGACCGCGAATGCTGCGAACAACGGCAAACTTGTTTTCACCGGCACCCTGACCAACATCACGTGTGACATCGAAAACTTGTTTTCACCGGCACCCTGACCAACATCACGTGTGACATCGGCGCCGGGACTGGCGCCACCCCTGGCAACAACCCCGGCGAGATCAATGTCGACCTGGGCAACGTCTCGTTTTCCGACATCGGTCTCTTCGCCGACAACAAACTTGAAACTGCATCGCCCATCCAGCTGCTGGTCAATTGCACCGGCGGCGCCGCTCAATACAACACCGTGAACATGCGCTTCGTCGCCCGTCAGGGCAGCGGTCTGGATAACCTCGACCAGAAACTGCTGCGGGCTACCGGCGCGGCGGACGGCGTGGGCATCGGCCTGCTCAATGCGTCCAACCAGTTGATGGACCTGAGCGGCAACGAAACCATCGACACGCCGCTGGTCAAGGACGGCGCCGATGGCGCGACCGCCGAGATCAACTTCGGCGCCGTTTATGTCCTCAACGGCGCGACAACCAACCCGGGTAATGCCGACGGCTTCCTGCCGTTCGTGATGGATTACGAGTGATGTAGCAGGCGAGCGGGCAATGGCTCGCTCGCCTTCCTGGCTTATCCACCTCACAGCCCAAGACGGTCTCACCATGTTTCCTGAATTCCTTCGCGGCTCCGCCCTCTGGCTGGGGTTGCTTCTGGCTGCCCCGGCGCAGGCGGGCATCGTGCTCAACACCACGCGTGTCATCTACCAGGCCACGGACAAGGAGGTCAGTTTCGTTGTGAACAACAGCGGCACGGCTGACATCCTCGCCCAGTCATGGCTTGAAGCGCAGAGCGACACCGAGAATCTGCCCTTCGTCGTCACCCCGCCGCTGGCGCGAATGGCAGGCAGTGCCCGGCAAATGATTCGGGTGATCTACGCCGGCGAAGGTTTGCCCAACGACCGCGAGTCGGTGTTCTGGCTCAACGTCCAGGAGATCCCGCAATCGGCGAAGGACAACCAGCTGCAGATCGCGATTCGCCAGCGCATCAAGCTCTTCTACCGGCCCGCCGGGCTGAATGGCGATCCCCTCGATGCGGCAAAAAGCCTGCAGTGGCGCGTACATGACGGCCAGCTGGAAGTCAGTAATCCGACGCCTTATCACGTGTCGATGATCCAGATCGACGCGCGGCAGCAGGGCAAGACGCTGTTCAAGGCGGACAGCAGGATGCTTGCGCCAAGGCAGACCGTCCAATTGCCGCTCACCAGACTGGCCAGCGGTCACGCGGTGGACCTGCGGTTCATCAGCATCAACGATTTCGGCGCGCAGGAGCCGTACAGCGCGAGGGTCTCCGGTGGCCAGACGACTCAAGCCATCAATGTCGCCAACGTCATCACCGGCGCCGAGTAGCTACTCAGTCGGGAAGGCTTTCGCCCAGGTTTTCTTCGGTCGCCGTCATGCGGCTCCAGCGTCTTCCGCCTGCCAAACGTGGTTTGCCAGCGCCCTCGGAATCGAGAACACGAGTGAAACCCGCCAATGGAACCCCGAGATCACCAAAAGGGATATGCACGGATGGCAGCATGCTCTTCACACCTCGACCGCAGGCATCCGGCGCATGAGCCGTTTCGGATCACCCCGGTGGCGAGGATTATCCTTGCATCGGCAGGGCTGGCACTGGCCTCGCCTGCGACTGCAATGACTGATCAAAACAGCGCCGCGACCCATGTGAAATTCAATACCTCGTTCATTCAGGGCACCGATCAGCCCGCCGATCTCGCGACGTTTTTGCAAGGCAACAGCGTGGTCCCCGGAAGCTATCGGGTGGATGTCTACGTCAACCGTGTGTCGAGCGGGCGGCGTGACATCAACTTCGTCTCCAATGCCGCGAAAGGCACCGTCGAGGCTTGCCTCACCCTGGACATGCTCCGCCAGTTCGGCATGAACACCGACGCCGTGCAGGCCGGTGAGGCTTTGCCAACAGCCTGTTTCGATCTCCCGGCGCGGGTCGAATTTGCCCGCGTCGATTATCAGCCGGCGAGCCTGCGCCTGAACATCAGCATCCCTCAGGCGATGATGTCGCGCAGCGCTCGCGGTTACGTGCCGCCGGAGTTATGGGACGAGGGCGAGACGGTCGGTTTCGTGAATTACAACTTCAGCGGCGCGCGTCGCTCCCGCAGCGGCCAGGCTCAAGATCAGGATCAGTATCAGTATTACCTGAGTGTTCGCAACGGCGTGAACCTCGGTGCCTGGCGACTGCGCAACGAGTCTTCGCTGACCTACGGCAATGACCAGCCCTACCGCTTTCGCAGCAACCGGACGTTCATCCAGCGTGACATCACCTCGCTGAAAAGCCAGCTGACCCTGGGCGAGACTTTTACCGATTCGCAGGTGTTCGACAGCGTTCGGTTCCTCGGCGCGATGGTGATGTCCGATGAGGGTATGCTGCCTGACAGCGAGCGGATTTTCGCGCCGGTCATTCGTGGTATTGCCGACACCAACGCATTGGTGGAAGTGCGGCAGAACGGTTTCATGCTGTACAGCGGCAACGTCTCGCCGGGCCCGTTCGAAATCACCGACATCTACCCCAGCGGGTCGAACGGCGATCTGGAAGTGACGGTGGTCGAAGCCGATGGCAGCAAGCGCGTGTTCGTCCAGGCCTACGCGTCACTGCCGATCATGGTGCCGAAAGGCGCGTTGCGCTACAGCCTCGCCGCCGGCCAATACGACAGCAACACGGAAGACGCTTTTTCACCCTCGTTCGCCAGCAGCACGCTGGTGTATGGCCTGACCGAACGGTTGACGGCAGCGGGCGGCGTGCAAATCGCCGAGGATTACCAGGCCGGCAACATCGGCGCGGGGGTCAACACCGGGCTCGGTGCGGTGTCGCTGGACCTGACCCAGTCCCTCAGCCGCCAGCGCGAGCAACGCTACAGTGGGCAAAGCCTGCGCCTGCGCTACGCCAATACGCTGGACCTGACCAACACCACCCTCGCCGTGGCTGGTTATCGCTATTCAACGGATCAGTACCTGACGTTCGACGACCATGTCGAGGCGTTGCAAGCGCGTGACGGATCGGCCAGCGGGCGCGCCAAAGATCGCATCGAAATCAGCCTGACCCAGGCGCTGCCGGAGCAGTCTGCGTCGCTTAGCTTTACCGGGTCGGAGCAGCGCTACTGGGACCGTGGCAGTAAGACGCGCCAGCTGTATCTGTCGTGGAACTCGGCGTGGCGCAGTCTTAGCTACAACGTGTCGGTCGAGCGTAACCAGACCTTCGCGCGCAGCGGAGAAAGCCAGTCCGACAACCGCATTGCGCTGACATTGAGCCTGCCGCTGGGAAGCGATTCCGGCTCGTCGCGGCTGTTTGCCAATGCCGTGCGTGACAGCTCCGGCGCCTCCAGCCTGCAGTCTGGCTTGAACGGTCAACTGTTCGACGACCGCAACAGCTTCTACTCGCTGCAGGCCGGCCACGACAGTGCGTCGGGCTCATCGGGCTTCGGCAAACTCAGCACCACCACGGCCTACGGGCGTTTCGATGCGGGCTACGGGCAGGGCAGGGATTATCAGGCGCTGAGCATGGGCGCGTCGGGTTCGGTGGTCGCCCACGCGGGCGGGGTGAATTTCGGTCAGCCCCTGGGCGAGACCTTCGCGCTGGTGCAGGTAAAAGGGGTCAGCGGCGCGCGGCTGAGCAATTTCAGCAACGTCGAAACGGCCGATAACGGTTACGCCATCTTGCCTTACACCCAGCCGTATCGAACCAATTGGGTCAACCTCGACACCCGCCAGTTGGGCGCCGATGTCGAACTGGAGAATGCCGTGGATCAAGTCGTGCCCCGACGCGGCGCGGCGCCCTTGGTCAGCTTTCGTACGGCAATCGGTCGGCGTGTGCAATTCGAACTGGTGCGAGCCGATGGCAGCCGTTTGCCCATGGGTGCAGCGGTGGAAGACGAGCAGGGCAAGCCGCTGGCGACTGTCGACCCCAGCGGGCGAGCGCTGGTGCTGAGCGAGCGGGACAGCGGCGAGCTCATCGTCAAATGGACCGATCAACAATGCCGTGCATCCTTCGCGCTGCCGCCGAAAGAAGCCCATCGCAGCTACGATCGCCTGAAGGTGCAGTGCCAATGAAGCGCGCCTGTCTGTCAGGGCTTTTTCTGGCCGTCATCAGCGGCATGGCCCAAGGCGCCGTCTCACTGTCAGGCACCCGGTTGATCTTCGACGGCCGTTACAACGAGGCGACGATCGAGGTCAGCAACCGCGGTGATTCCGAGGCCCTGATTCAAGTCTGGCTCGATGCACCGCGCGCAGATGATCCACCGGGCCGTGATCAACCCGGCAATGCGCGCGCAGCCGATCTGCCGTTTGCGTTGACCCCGCCCCTGGCGCGCCTGCCAGCCAAGGGCAAGCAGACCTTGCGCCTGCTCTATGAAGGCATCGGCCTGCCCCAGGACCGGGAGTCGATTCTGCACCTGTACGTGCTGGAAATTCCTCGGCGCAGCCCGGCGGTTCAGCAGTTGAGCATTGCCATCCGCCAACGCATTAACGTCTTCTATCGGCCAGCAGCGCTGGCCGGCGACCCGGCCGATGCGGCGCAAACGCTGATCTGGCAACGCGCTCCATCAACCGATGCCACGCTTTCCGTGCGCAACCCGACGCCGTATCACGTTTCGCTGCAGGACCTGCGCATCAATGGCATCGAAGTCGCAGACCACCGGTTGCTGCCACCTTTTTCGGACGCCTCACTGACGCTGCCTGTCATTGGTTTGAAGGGATCAGTGGCTGAAACCCTGAGCTTCAAGGCCATGACCGATTACGGCGGACAGCGCGATTACTGCGCGCCGTTTCAGGGTGGGCAGCCGTTCGCAGTGCCGCTGCGCACGTCGGATTCACACTCACTCATAGGGAAATGCTGACATGAAAAGATCCATCATCCGCGGGTGGCTGACGCTGCCGATCACGTTGCTGATGACGCTATTGATGCCCGGTCTCGCCATGGCGCTGACCTGCAAGACCCAGGGCGCAGGCGAGTCGGTGGTTCGTGCGGACCTGAGCAGCACCGTCGCCATTCCCGCTAACCTGCCTGATGGCAGTGCGGTCTGGCGTTCGGAGCGGCTGAACCTTGCGGTCGAGTGCGCTAGGGACGAACCGGGTGGCCCTGAAGAAGTGTTCTTGTATCTGAACCCGGACAACCTGCAGATCGGACAGGGGATTCGCGCCGGACTCACGTTGAGTGGCATTGATTTCGTGCAGACCAGCGGGCGGGTTCCCACGCAACAGCAAGCGCCGGCCTGCACGGACGCAGGTTCGTCCTGTCCGAGCGTCACGTTCAACCTGCCGTTTTCGGTGTTCATCCAGAAGTACGGCCCGACCCCGCCTTCTGGCGTCGCGAGTGGTTTGCACGACTATCGCATGTTCCAGCTCGATGGCGGCAGCGGGCAAAATCCCGGGCCTGACGCCACGCTCAACTACGTCATCAACAACCTTGAGGGCCTGCGGTTCGTCGCCTGTGACGCTGAATTGCGGGTCATGCCCGAGACCGTGGATTTCGGTGACGTGGCCATCCGCAACGTGCGAGTAGGGGAGCCGGCCACTTTTCAGCGCTTCGCGCTGGCTACCAGCCGCACCTGCGAATCGCCGTTCAGCCTCAATGCGCGCATCACACCGGTGTCCGGGATACTCAAGGGTGATGTACTGGTGCCGGTCGACAATGACAGCATCGGCATTCGGATTACCCGTGCCCGCGATGACTCGACCGTGCCGTTCCACGAGCCCTTTCACCTGACCGATCTGCTGGAGGGTGATTACTCCGAGACGGCTGACTTCAACGCCCAGTTGCTGTGGCAAACCAGTACGCCGACCGCGGGCCCGTTTTCAGCGGAAGTCATGGTGGATCTGTTCTACAAATAGGCGCGCGCAGTCGGTCTGTTGGCAGCAGCGATCCGGCGGCGATTCAGGTATGCTGCGCGGCCCTCGGGCGCCGCCCGTATTCCTCGACTGTCTGCCATTCCGGAGCTTTCATGACCACCCCCGAACACACGCCCGCTCCTGATGCTCGTGAATCGCACGCTCCGGTCGACGCCGACGCTGCCCCGGCGGATACAAAACCTGCGATTCCGGCGTTCAGCTTCCCGTTCAAGCCGGGCGAGCTGTTGCAGGCGAAGAAGGATCAGCAGCACTACAAAGGCTCGGGTAAATCAAACCACGACAAGCGTCCGGGCGTTGCGCCATCAGGCACCCGTCGGTCGATGGGCAAGCGCTGATTACACCGTCGCAGGCGAGGACGCTGCCGGGGGAATCACCCGCCCGCCATGCTCACACTTCTTTGCGAAAGCTGTCCCGATACTGAGTCGGCGTCACCCCCAGACGCTGACTGAAGATCAGCCGCATGCGCGCGGCGCTGCCAAATCCGCAGTGATACGCCACCGCCTTGATCGCCATTTCGCTGCCTTCCAGCAAATGGCGAGCGGCGTCGATGCGCGCACGCTGCACGAACTCCGCCGGTGTGACCTTGGCGTCGCGTGCAAATACCCGGGCGAACGTGCGGGGACTCATCGCCACCACGTCGGCCAGTCGCTCCACTGAAAAGGGCTCGCCGATGTGCTCCATCACATAGCGCTGTACCTTGGCCACGGGCGAGTCGTCATCTGCCGACGCCGTGAGGTACGGGCTGAATTGCGACTGCCCGCCCTGACGCTGGGCCACCACCAGCAGACGTTTGGCCACCGCCAGGGATATCGCCGGGCCGTGGTCCTCCGCCACCAATGCCAGCGCCATGTCGATGCCCGCCGTGACCCCGGCTGATGTCATCAGCGCACCGTCGCGAACATAGATGCGATCGGGCTCGACCCTCGCGTGGGGGAACTGATCGGCGAGTTGCTCAGCGTGGCTCCAATGGGTAGCGGCCTGCTTGCCATCCAGCAAACCGGCGTGGCCGAGGATGAATGCGCCGGTGCAGATCGAGCCGTAGCGTTGCGCCTGGGGCACGGCTTCCAGCAGCCAGTGGGTGATGGCGGGCATTTCCGCGCCGTCTGGCAATGACGGACCGCCGGGAATCAGAAGGACGTCGAACTGCTTCGGCGCGTCCGCCAGGGAATACTGCGCACCCAGTGGCATGCCGTTGGACGCAATGATCGGGTAGGGCGCCGCGCCGAGGGTGATGATCTCGTAGCCATCACCGTCGGGCAGGAAACGGTTGGCTTCGGCGAAGACGTCGAGCGGGCCGGCCACGTCCAGGGCCTGCACGTTGGGAAACAGCACAATCGCGACGCGCTTCATCCTACTTCTTTGGCAACGTGGTGACGTTATCCCACTCGGTAATCAGCGCTTTCTTGTTCTTGCGGTCGTAGAGGCACAGCTCGGTGCCGGTCTTGTTCTTCATGAACGCCTGTTTGTACTGACCTTTGATCAGCAGCGCGTTGAAACCGACGCTGTCATCGAAGGCCGCATCGGCGCCGGCCGGTTTGGCGTTCTTCAGGGAACTGGCGCTGACACAACTGTCGACCAGGGTTTTGTTGAAGGCGGTCCAGGCGTCCGGGCTGGAGGCATTGGCCTGGCCGGCAGCGGCAGCGGTGAGAACGAGCAACAGCGCGGTGTGCATCTTCACGGGTACGCATCTCCATGGCGTGAGCGGGTGAGCGAGGCTCGGCGCAGATTCAGCGCGGTTCGAGTTCGTGGCGCTGAATATATTGCATACCGGCGCGCTCATACAGCCGGCGTGCGGCCAGATTGCTTTCCATCACCTTGAGGTCGACATGACCTTCACCGCGCTGGCGGAAAGCTTTGAACACCTGATTCAGCAGCGTGAGACCCAGGCCTTGACGGTGCGCGCGGGGGGTGACCACCAGATTGCGGATGAACGCGCTGGTCCAGCATTGCGCAACAGCCACCACACCTTCAGCGTCCTCAAGAACGAAACACAGCGCCGGATCAAACTCGGGATCAGTCTCGAAGGCATCGAGCCAAGTGGCATAGTCTGCAACACGACCGCCGCCGTGCTCGCGACCCAGCACCAGCAACTGGTGAACGGCCGGGGCGTTCTGCCCGGTGAATTCAACCTGACGCACGGCGGCGGGCCAGCCCGGATCATGGTGTGCCGGGCCGAGGTCGCGGCGCATCAACCAGTAATGCGCGGTGGAGGCATCGCCTGCGGCCGGTCTCAGATTCCCTGAGCTTCGACCGTGCGGGCGGCTTCGATCAAGCATCGTGTCAGCTCGGGCGAGGAGAACTTGGTCAGAACAGCGTTGGCGCCGGCAGCATCGGCTTTTTCGGCATTCATCGCGCTGTCCAGCGAAGTGTGCAGCAGCACGTACAGTTCCTGGAAGTCCGGCGTCTCCCGAAGCGTGCGGGTGAGCGCGTAGCCGTCCATCTCCGACATCTCGATGTCGGACACCACCACGTTGATCTGCTGTGCGGTGCCCTGCAAATCGAGTAACTGATCAATGGCTTCCCGCGCACTGCGGGCGGTGTGGCATTCGATGCCCAGATTACGCAGGGTAATCACCGATTGTTGCAGCGCCACCTGACTGTCATCGACCACCAGGATGCGCGCCTTCGCCAGCACCTTGGCGTCATCGGCGCTGAGCTCGGCGCGTTCGGCGACGATCCGTGCGGGCGCGATGCCGTGAATGACCTTCTCGATGTCCAGCACCTGAACCAGCGTCCCGTCCACCTGCGTCACGCCGGTGATGAACGACTTGTTGCCGGAGCCAAAGGGCGGCGGACGAATGTCGGTGGTCAGGCAGTGAACGATCTTGCTGACGGCCTGAACATGCAACCCCTGCTTCGACCGGCTGACATCGGTGACGATCAGGCAGCCGCCGTCGGGGTCCACCAACGGGCGCTCGCCAATGGCACGACTCAGGTCAATCACCGACAGCGGGTTGCCACGCAAGGTCGCGACCCCTTTGACGTGTGGGTGGGATTCCGGCAAACGCGTAAGGGGAGGGCAGGGGATGATTTCACTGACCTTGAGCAGGTTGATTGCCATCAGCTTTCCGCTGCGTAACGTGAACAGCAGAAGCGAGAGTGAATCTGCGCGGACGTTCTTGGACATATAAACCTTCTGTGATGCGATGCCTGGCCGCGTGGGTTCGGCCAACAGCTTTCGATGACGGTTTATCGACCTGATGAAGTCAGGCTTTAGCCCTTTCGATTTTACCCGGCCGGCTGGCCTGTCAGCATTGCAGTCAATTTGACCGTACTCAGGTCATTTTGACGCGCGATTCGACGAGGTCATATTGACTGTGCGTTGGCCAGGCCCTTGATTTCAGGCCTTGGGGTCGCTGGCACGATTCCTGAACTACCGAGGTAACGCTTACTCATCAGCTCTCGGGAGTTACTTATGTTGTCCGCATCGGATCGTGCCATCGTCAAGTCAACAGTGCCACTGCTGGAAAGCGGCGGAGAGGCGCTGATTACCCATTTCTACCAAATGCTCCTCGATCGATACCCGCAAGTGCGTCCACTGTTCAACAAGGCGCATCAGGCCAGTGGTGAACAGCCTCGCGCCCTGGCGAACGGGGTGTTGATGTACGCCCGCCACATCGATCAGCTTGATGAACTGGGCGATCTGGTCGCCAAGATCATCAACAAACACGTGGCGCTGCAGATCCTTCCCGAGCACTACCCGCTCGTTGGCGAGTGCCTGCTTGAGTCGATTCGCGAAGTGCTGGGGAAGGAAGTCGCCACTGACGAGGTCATCACTGCGTGGGGCAACGCCTACGGGCAACTGGCCGACATTTTGATCGGCGCGGAAAAAGCCATCTACGACGAGAAAGCCCAGGCAGCAGGCGGCTGGCGTGGTGAGCGTGAATTCAAAGTGGTCGCCAAAACGCCGGAGAGCGCGGAAATCAACTCGTTCTACTTTGCGCCGGCAGATGACCAGCCGATCCTGCAATTCACCGCCGGCCAGTACATCGGCATGCAACTGCACGTGAACGGCGAAGAGATCCGCCGCAATTACTCGTTATCGGCCCTGGCCGGGAACAATCAGTACCGCATCAGCGTGAAACGCGAGCCTGATGGAGTCGCCTCCAATTATCTGCACGATCAGCTGCAGGTCGGCGACAGCATTAATCTGTACCCGCCCTCCGGAGAATTCACCCTGACCGACAGCGACAAACCGCTGGTGCTCATCAGCGGTGGCGTCGGCATCACGCCAACCCTGACCATGCTCGAAGCGGCATTGCCGACTCAGCGGCCGATTTACTTCATCCACTGCGCACGCAACGGCTCAGTCCACGCGTTTCGCGACTGGATCGACAGCCTGGCGAGCAAGCATCCCCAGCTCAAGCGTTTCTATTGCTACGCGGAAGATGATGGCGTCAGCCCGGCGGCCCATGCGACGGGTCTGCTCGATCAGGCGCGCCTGGAGCAATGGCTGCCGGAGAATCGCGACGTCGATGCGTACTTCCTGGGGCCTAAAGGCTTCATGGCGGCGATCAAGCGTCAACTGAAAGCGGCCGGCGTGCCCGATGCACAGGCGCGGTATGAATTCTTTGGTCCTGCGTCAGCATTGGAATAATCGCTGCGACAATTAGACGCATCCTACATATATAGAAGGATTGCGGGCTGTGACCCATTGCTGCGACAAAAAGCCGCACGCCTCTATATATAGGCAGGAAACAGGAGAGCTCACACTAGCGTTTGAATTGGAATGTTAACGCTCGGCTAATGCAGCCGTGTTCACCATTGCGCGGGTTAAGGCGGTGGACCGGGATGCGGTCACGTTCGGTCGCGAATGGCACTGCGTGAACGGGGTGTCGTGACGGTGATAGAATCGCCGCCTTTGCGGGGCGTCCGGGCCGCAACGCTCCACATCCGTCGATCCGGATGACTCCAATTCAAAGGGTATGTGAATGACTGAAGAGATGTTGTACCTGCGGCGTGAAAAGCAGTTTCTGGTGTTGCTGGGCATCATCTGCCTGGCGTTGATCGGCGGCGCCTTGTACATGCAGGTGGTGCTGGGCGAAGCGCCTTGCCCGCTGTGCATCCTGCAGCGGTATGCGCTGTTGTTCATCGCGGTGTTCGCGTTCATCGGCGCGGCAATGCCGGGCCGTCTGAGCCTGACCATCTGCGAAGCGCTGGTGGTGTTGAGCGCCGTGGGCGGGCTGGTTACCGCCGGGCGTCACGTGTACATCCAGACCCACCCGACCGAGAGCTGCGGCATCGATGTGCTGCAGCCGATTGTCGACGGTCTGCCCCTGGCGTCTCTATTTCCGCTAGGCTTTCAGGTAGGTGGTTTCTGCGAGACGCCATATCCGCCAGTTCTCGGTTTGTCTTTGGCGCAATGGGCGTTAGTGGCGTTTGTACTGACTGTTGTGCTGGTTCCTGCGGGAATTATTCGTAACCGGATGAAAGCACGCTGATTACAAAGTGTTGCGTAACAAAGCCCCGGAAATCCTTCAACAGAACCGGGGCTTTGCTCAGTTTCAGGGTGCGGCATAACACCGCATTTTTACCGAACGTGAAATTAACTGTTGCGCAGAAACTTATAGTCAATAAAACTTTACGTATCTACAATCGCCCCCAATTCACGCCCCCCCTCATTTGCGGGACGGTGTAAATCGAGGTTATGGAGCGTCTTTTCGCTCTAGTAGACGCGGTTCGAATGGCCTCCCGAGTCACGTTCTGAATGTCTGCGCCAAGGGATAGGGTCCGCATTAGCGGGTGCCACCATTCGAATAAGAAACCAAAGCTCAACCCGGATTTGTTGTGAGGCCCCATGCTTCCTGACAGGCCCCTTTTCAATCCAAGCATTTGCCAGCACCTGGCAGGGTGAAGTGTTGGCGGTCGAAACCCAACTGCGATGCGAAAGCTGCTTTTAGAGGTCGTGAGATGAGTAAAAAAAGGTACCCCAGGTTTTTTGGCTTCTTGGCCCTTTTCAGCATGCTCCTGCTCAGCGGGTGCGATTACACCCTGCTGGATCCCAAAGGCCATGTGGGCGTTCAAGAGCGTGACCTGATCATCACTGCTACCTTGCTGATGCTGCTGGTGGTGGTGCCGGTCATTTTCATGACCATCATCTTCGCCTGGAAGTATCGCGCTACCAACAAGAGCGCGACGTACACGCCTGACTGGGCGCATTCGACCCGGATTGAGCTGGTGGTCTGGCTGGTTCCATTGGCCATCATCATCGTGCTCGGCTATGTGACCTACAAGTCGACCCACGCGCTGGACCCTTACCGTCCGCTCGAGTCAGACGTCAAGCCGCTGACCATTGAAGTGGTCGCACTGGACTGGAAATGGCTGTTCATCTATCCGGAACAGGGCATCGCCACCGTCAACAAGATCGTGTTCCCGGCCAACACGCCGATCAATTTCCGCATCACTTCCGATTCGGTCATGAACTCGTTCTTCATCCCTGCACTGGGCGGCCAGATCTACGCGATGGCCGGCATGCAGACCAAGCTGCACCTGATCGCCAATGAAAACGGCGAGTTCGATGGTATCTCCGCCAACTACAGCGGCGCAGGTTTCACCGGCATGAAATTTAAGGCGACTGCCACCTCACAGGCTGATTTCGACGCTTGGGTTGCTGACGTCAAGAATTCACCTAAAACACTGGCAACGGCCGAATACGCCGCGCTGGCCAAGCCTAGCGAACGTAACCCCGTTGAACTCTACTCCTCGGTCACTCCGAACCTGTTCCAGATCATCATCGACAAGTATGAAGGTATGAAGCCGGGCAAGATTGTCCATGAGAAGAAAGAAGTAGCAGGTACGGAAGGGATGGACATGGGTAAGCATTCAGCTGCGCAGGCAGAGGAGTAAACGATGTTTGGTAAATTAAGTCTGGACGCGATTCCGTTCCACGAGCCGATAGTCATGATCACGGTCGCCATGATCGCGATCGGTGGTGCGGCATTGCTGGGTCTGATCACGTACTTCAAGAAGTGGACTTACCTCTACACCGAGTGGCTGACGTCTGTCGACCACAAGAAAATCGGTGTCATGTACATCATCATTGCAATGGTCATGCTGCTGCGCGGCTTTGCCGACGCCGTACTGATGCGTTCGCAATTGGCCATGGCCACTGAAGGCTCACCCGGCTACCTGCCGCCTGAGCACTATGACCAGATCTTCACCGCTCACGGTGTGATCATGATCATCTTCATGGCGATGCCGTTCTTCACCGGCCTGATGAACATCGTCGTGCCTCTGCAGATTGGCGCTCGCGACGTTGCCTTCCCGTTCCTGAACTCCTTGAGCCTCTATCTGCTGATCTCCGGCGTGATTCTGGTCAACGTGTCTCTGGGCGTCGGCGAGTTCGCACGTACCGGTTGGGTGGCCTATCCACCGCTGTCGGAACTGGGCTATAGCCCGGGCGTGGGTGTGGATTACTACATCTGGGCACTGCAGCTGTCAGGACTGGGGACAACGTTAACCGGGGTCAACTTCCTGGTCACCGTGCTGAAGATGCGTACCCCTGGCATGAAACTGATGGACATGCCGATCTTCACCTGGACCTGCACCTGGGCCAACGTCCTGATCGTGGCTTCGTTCCCGATCCTGACCGGCACCCTGGCGTTCCTGACCCTCGACCGTTATCTGGACTTCCACATCTTCACGAACGAGTTGGGTGGTAACCCGATGATGTACGTGAACCTGTTCTGGGCGTGGGGTCACCCCGAGGTTTACATCCTGATTCTGCCGGCGTTCGGGGTCTTCTCCGAAGTCATCTCGACGTTCACTGGCAAGCGTCTGTTCGGCCACCACTCGATGATCTACGCCTCCGGTGCGATCTCGATCCTGGGCTTCATGGTCTGGCTGCACCACTTCTTCACCATGGGTTCGGGTGCAAGCGTCAACGCCTTCTTCGGTCTGGCGACGATGCTGATTTCCATCCCGACGGGTGTGAAACTGTTCAACTGGCTGTTCACGATCTACCAGGGACGTCTGCGCTTCACCGCGCCAGTCTTGTGGACTCTGGGCTTCATGGTCACCTTCTCCATCGGTGGTATGACCGGCGTACTGCTGGCTATCCCGGGTGCCGACTTCGTTCTGCACAACAGCCTGTTCGTGATCGCGCACTTCCATAACGTGATCATCGGTGGTGCTGTGTTCGGTTACATCGCCGGCTTCGCGTTCTGGTTCCCTAAAGCGTTCGGCTTCAAGCTGAACGAGAAGTGGGGCAAGGCAGCGTTCTGGTTCTGGATCTCGGGTTTCTACGTCGCCTTCATGCCGCTCTACGCACTGGGCTTCATGGGCATGACCCGTCGTCTGAACACCACTGACAACCCGGACTGGACGCCATACCTGCACGTCGCGTTCGTCGGTGCGTTGCTGATCGCTGTCGGTATCGCCTGCCAGCTGATCCAGATCTTCGTGAGTATCCGTGACCGCGAGCAGAACCGCGATCTGACCGGTGACCCATGGAATGGCCACACCCTGGAATGGTCCACCTCGTCGCCACCGCCTTTCTACAACTTTGCAGAAATGCCGAAAGCCAACGAGATCGACCCGTGGTATGCCGCCAAGCGTGATGGCGAGGCCTACAAGGTTCCGGCCAAGTACTCCGACATCCACATGCCGAACAACACGGCAACGGGCATGGTGATGGGCCTCCTGCTGACCGTCTTCGGTTTCGCGATGATCTGGCACATCTTCTGGCTGGCGGGCGTCAGCCTGATTGGCACGATCGTTTACTTCGTGATTCACGCGGCACGTGACGATCAGGGCTACATGGTTCCTGCATCCGAAGTGGCACGCATAGAAGGCGAGCAACACGCGATCCTGGCTCGTGTTCGCAATGGTCAGACAAACACTCCTGTCAACAAGCTGGAGCAGGCATAAACAATGTCGAACTTAGTATTTGATGGTGCGAAGGGTCACGACCACGGTCATGACCACGAGCACGACCATGGTCACCATGACGCCGGCGAGATGAAGATCTACGGCTTCTGGATCTACCTGATGACCGACTGCATTCTGTTTGCGTCGATCTTCGCCATTTACGCGGTACTGGTTAACAACGTAGCGGGTGGCCCTGCGGGCCACGACATCTTCGAACTGCCTTACGTGCTCGGCGAAACCGCCTGCCTGTTGCTCAGCTCGATCACCTACGGCTTCGCCATGCTGGCGATGCACAAGGGCAACAAGTCGGGCGTTCTGGGTTGGTTGTTCGTGACCTTCCTGTTCGGCCTGGGCTTCATCGGCATGGAGATTAACGAGTTCCACCTGCTGATCTCCGAAGGTTACGGTCCTAACCGCAGCGGCTTCCTGTCGGCGTTCTTCACGCTGGTCGGCACCCACGGTCTGCACGTGACCAGCGGCCTGATCTGGATGGCGATCATGATGTATCAGGTCTCCAAGCACGGTTTGACCGGGACCAACCAGACTCGCCTGAGCATGCTCAGCCTGTTCTGGCACTTCCTGGACGTTGTCTGGATCTGCGTGTTCACCGTTGTCTATCTGATGGGGACCATTTAAATGGCGAATTCACATCACTCCCATGACGCCGCCAGCCATGAACCTGCCGCCCACGGCAGCTTCAAGTCGTACATGGTCGGTTTCGTACTGTCGATCATCCTGACCGCGGTTCCTTTCGGTCTGGTGATGTTCCCGACGATCTCGAAAGTGGCGACGCTGTGGGTCGTTCTGATCTTCGCAGTCGTGCAGGTTCTGGTTCACCTGGTGTACTTCCTGCACCTTGACCGCTCGGCGGCACAGCGCAACAACGTCATCGCGTTTGCCTTCGCTGGCCTTGTGATCGTGCTGCTGGTTGGTTTGAGCACCTGGATCATGTTCAGCATTCACACCGCCATGATGGCGAAGTGAGGAAAACCTGATGTCACTGAAGCACTTTATCCAAATCACCAAACCGGGGATCATTTTCGGTAACGTGCTTTCGGTGGCAGGTGGCTTTTTTCTGGCTTCCAAGGGGCATGTCGATATCGGCTTGTTCCTGGCAGCCGTGATCGGGACTTCACTGGTAGTGGCTTCTGGCTGCGTGTTCAACAACTGCATCGATCGCGATATCGATGTGAAGATGGAGCGCACCAAGAATCGGGTGCTGGTGCAAGGATTGGTGTCAGTGAAACTGGCACTGATCTATGCCACCGTGCTGGGTGTTGTCGGCGTCGGCCTGCTGTACACCAAGGCCAACGCACTGGCGGCACTGTTCGCCGTAATCGGCTTCGTGATCTACGTCGGCTTTTACAGCCTGTACCTGAAGCGCAGGTCGGTTCATGGCACGTTGGTGGGCAGCCTGTCGGGCGCGATGCCTCCGGTCATTGGTTACGTCGCGGTCAGCAACACGTTCGATCTCGCGGCGCTGACCTTGCTGGTGATGTTCAGCCTTTGGCAGATGCCTCATTCGTACGCTATCGCGATTTTCCGCTTCAACGACTATCGGGCTGCCTCGATTCCGGTCCTGCCGGTCAAGCGCGGTATCCGGGTCGCCAAGCGGCACATCCTGATCTACATCCTGGCTTTCCTGCTGGCGACCTTGATGCTGACCTTCGGCGGTTACGCCGGGCTCAATTATCTGGCCGTTGCAGCGGCGATGGGCATGTACTGGTTGTACATGGCCTGGACCGGCTACAAAGCCAAAGACGACACTGTTTGGGCACGCAAGCTGTTCGTGTTCTCCATCTTCACCATCACAGCCTTGAGCGTGGCGATGTCGCTGGATTTTCAGGTAACTAAGGAACTGTTGGTTACATACGCAGCGCCTTAGTTGCTTGAATGAAACGAAAAAAACCCGGTTGCTCGCGAGAGAAACCGGGTTTTTTTTCGAACTGAATAAAGTCTTTGGCTTAGCGGGTTGACCCTTTGGCAGAGGCCTCTTCGGCATCCTTTGCCGGCCCGAGGACAACGGCCAGATGGCGCAAGTCTTCGATCTGCACGCTGACGCTTTTCCCTGAAGGGCTGGCGACCAGTGTGCCCAGGGCGAAGACCGTGAAGAATCGCACCTCATCAGCGTGACTCAGCAGCTCACTGAGGTAGCGGCTGGAGCGGTAGGCCTGCATCTGCGCGGGGGATACGTACAATGTCACCAGCTTGCCTTGCAGGCGATCGAAGAATTTGAATTTGAAGCCGATCCCGTAGCGCTCGACCAGTCCGCCGCCATACAGCACCCGACGCTCGTCTTTCAGCTGAGCAAACTTGATATGGCGGAAATAGGCGCGCAAGGACACCTCGCCCTGACCCGGAACGCGAAGGGTCAACAGCGCGAGTTCTTCCTTGGTCAACGAGGCCTGGGCCTGACGGAAGCTGTCGACCAGCCGCTCCAGATCGCTGGTTCGGTTCTGCTTGTCCTGTCTGGCCTTGAGCGCGTCGGCGGGAGTCGTGGCGTCTTCGGGCTTCTCAGGCGGTTCGGCGTCAGGCTTGTCTGTCGGCGACGTGGATTTTACGCGTTCCTTCGGGGTGGGATCGAAGACGTCGATGTAGTCATCCAGCTTACGCTTGACCTTGCGCAACTCGCTTTCAGCTTCGGTTTCGTTTTCCTGCGCAACCGGCGTCTTGACGAATTCATCCACCCATTCGCAATCGGCGTGATGTTCGTATTTCGGGTTGGCCCGGTAGTGCGCGGCGACGAAGGTCGGGTGCTCCTGAGGCTTCACGTCATAGCGAACCCCAGTGATTTTGACACCCAGAGCGCGGCACGACTCGGACGAACACAGAAAGCTGAAGCGCGCACGGGGTAGCTCTTGAGAAAAATACTCGCGTCGCGCCGCCACGATGGACAGCTCTTGCTGCAGCTCGACGCAGAACGCGCGGGTAATGGTTCTGTTGGTTTTCATGGATACGGCGGGGTCCTGTGCCGAAGTCTTCCGGATGTGCTGCGCACTGTCATTCCGTTGGCATCGCCAGCCATTCGCCGACCACTTTCTTGTAAGCCCCGGTGGCTTTGGATAGGTGCAGCCACTGATCGACATAGGCCTTCCAGGCCACGTCATCCCGGGGCAGCAGATAGGCCTTTTCGCCGTACTGCATGTAGTGCGACGGATTGACCGTGCACAAGCCGGGCATGCGTTTCTGCTGATACAGCGCTTCGGACGCGTCGGTGATCATCACGTCGGCTTGCTTGTCGAGCAGCTGTTGGAAAATGGTTTTGTTGTCGTGGAAGGCCAGGCTGGCATTGGGCAGATAAGCGTGGGCGAAGGCTTCGTTGGTGCCGCCTTGTGGTTCGATCAATCGAACGCCGGGCTGATTGATCTGCTCGAGGGTCTGGTACTTCGACTCGTCTTCGCAGCGCACCAACGGCACTTTGCCGTCGATGTCCAGCGTGCTGCTGAACGCCGCCTTCTTCTGCCGCTCCAGAGTGACCGAGATGCCACCGACGGCGATGTCGCATTTGCCGGCGGTGAAGTCGGGCATCAGGGTTTTCCACGTGGTCGGGACCCACTCAATCTTCACGCCCAGGCTCTGCGCCAGAGACTGAGCCAGCTCGATGTCGATGCCTTCGTACTGGCCGTCGGGCTTGAGAAACGTGTACGGCTTGTAATCGCCGGTCGTGCAAACGGCCAGTTGGCCCTTCTGCATGACGGTGTCCAAATGGGACGGCGCCTCAGCGGCCTGAGCCTGGATGCTGCCGACCATGCTCAACAGCAAACCGGCGGTGATGCGTGTGTTCATCGAGTCGATCCCTCTGCTTCAAATGCCTGTCTGCCGTTATAGAGGCGGTCAGCGCAGATGGGAAGCGTTATCCCGCAGAGGAGGGCGGGACGTCCTTTGCCCGCTTGGCCGCCTGCCTGGCAGGCCGTGTTTTTGCGCGACGATGCCGATACAGCGCGACGGCCGCGCCCACCACTACCACGCCCAGGAAGATCGGCAGCCGATAAGGCTTCAAGTTGCCGAACATAGTCTCAAGAAAGCCCCCCGCCCAGTAGCCGGCCGCGAGAAACAGACTTGCCCAGACTGCGGCGCCAAGCAGGTTGATGATTGCAAAACGAATGGGCGACAAGCGACTCGCGCCGATAACCAGAGGCCCGATCAGACGCATGCCGTAGAGAAAGCGCACCGAGAAAATGGACGCCGTGGGGTAGCGCTTGATCAGGTCGGACACGCGGTCGATGGTCGCTTGCTGGCGGTGCAGGCGCGGCAGCAGGCGTGGCCCGAAGTAGCGCCCGGTCCAGAACAGAATCTGATCGCCGAGCATCCCGCCCGACGTGGCGTAGATGAGCACTTGCTGCCATTGCAGGACGTGCTGGTGCGCCGCCAGCCCGCCGAGGATCAGGATGGTCTCCCCCTCGAGCAGGCAGCCGATGAACACGGCCCAGTACCCGTAGTTTGAAAGCAGATAGTTGAAGTCGATGTGTTCGAACATGGAAGACCGGTGGTTTTCGGTGAATGGGTGGCTGCTTAAACATCTGGCAGCGTGCGCGCCCAGGAGGCGTATCGCACGGCGTTCGACCGAAGCCGGTCGTCATCGGTTCGGTCGCTTTAGGTCGAATCTTCCTGCGCCATGCCGTCAGGGGAAGGTCTGTAGATCGCTCAGGCAGTGGATCAGGTGATCGTAGACAAGACGTACCCTGCTCGGCACCGGCCCTGACTGCGTCCGGTACACGGAAAGGTCCATGGGCGGCGGCGCAGCATTCGGCAACACCTCGATCAGACGCCCGTTGCGCAGGTACGCCTCGGCCAGGTAATGGGGCATCTGCGCAAACGTGACGCCCGCCAGTACGAATTCCAGTTCGGTCTCCGGGTCATCACAACTGAATGCGGGGGAGGGTGGCGAGTAGCTTTGGCCTCCGGACAGAAACCACGGCCAGGGTCGTCCATTGTTGCGATCAATCAGCGTCGACAGCGGCAGCTGTTTAAGGTCTTCCAGCGCGGATGGCATGCCCACTGCCGCGATCAATTCCGGCGACGCGACGATCTTCAACGGCACTTGCGCCACCACTCGCGCGATATAGCGCCGGTCCCGGACCGTGCCAATGCGAATGCCGATATCGATCCTCGAACCGACGGCATCGGTAAGTTGGTCATCCAGGCTCAACTCGATCCGCAGGCCGGGATGTTGCTGCATCAATGGCTGGAGGAAACCGGCCAGATACAGCTTGCCGATCGAGTGAGGCGCGGTGATGCCTACGCGGCCCACCACATCCGCCGCGGGATTTTTCGTGTGGGCCGCGAACAGGCGATCGAACTGGTCGAGGGTCTCACGCGCCTGTCGCGCCACGTCTGCACCGTACGCCGTGACATGAGCCTGTCGCGTGCTGCGATGAAACAACGGCTCGGCGAAGGTTCGCTCGAGTTCCTTGACTGCACGCGTGACCTTTTGTGGCGAGGTGCCGAGGCGCGTTGCGGCTTCCCGAAACGTGGGCGCGTCCACGGCTACCAAAAAGATACGCAGCATTTCCATTCGGTTAAGCATGTGAGGGCCCGCGTTCCAGAAAGTGGAATTCTCAAAGCCTAACTCTTCCATTTTCTGACAGGAATATCCATCGCAAACTGGCCCTATCAACTTCCCACGCTTCAGGAGAACTGCAATGAGCAATGGCATCCAAGGCAAAGTCGTCGTCATCACTGGCGCCAGCAGCGGACTCGGCGAGGCCACCGCGCGGCACCTGGCAAAACTGGGCGCCAAGGTCGTCCTCGGCGCACGCCGTCAGGAGCGTATGGACGTCATCGTCCGCGACATCAAGTCTACCGGCGGCGAGGCATCGGCCTACACCGTTGACGTCACTCGCCGAGACGACCTGTCGGCACTCGTCGAAAATGCTGTTCGCGACTTCGGCCGCATCGACGTCATGATCAACAACGCCGGCCTCATGGCCATCGCGCCGATCGCCGAACTGCGCGTCGACGAATGGGACCGCATGATCGACATCAACATCAAAGGTGTCCTTTACGGCATCGCCGCCGCACTGCCGAAGTTCGAAGCCCAAGGCTCCGGCCACTTCATCAACATCTCGTCGGTGGCCGGCATCAAAGTCTTCAGCCCGGGCGGCTCCGTCTACAGTGGCACCAAGTACGCCGTCCGCGCGATCTCCGACGGCCTGCGCCACGAAGTCGGCGGCAAGATCCGCACCACCACCATCGAACCCGGTGCCGTGGATTCCGAGTTGAAATTGGGCAGCGGCCATCAGCCGAGCGCGGATGTGGTCAAGGAGTTCTACAAGCAAGCGATCCCGGCCGAATCCGTCGCCCGCGCCATTGCCTACGCGATCGAACAGCCGGGTGATGTGGATATTAACGAGATTGTGCTGCGGCCTACTTCGCAGGATTTTTAAGGGGGAGGGTATTGCGGCGTGACCCCCGGCGCATTCCCGGCTAAAACCAGTCCGACTGAATGTACGCATAGTAGGACCGACTTCAGCCGGGAAGGGGCCGGTTTGAGCGCCATCAGATTTGCAGCGAACGCATACCGCTTTCTGCGGCGCCCGTGATGAGTAAACGGCATAGTTGATTGGCCCGCGACTCTCGGCCCTCACCAAATCCCGCCCACAAAAAAACCGGCTCAAATCTGGCCGGTTTTTTTGTGCTTCAAGTCACGTAACCACTTGAAGGTGTTGCTGTTTGGTGCCCCGAGGGAGACTCGAACAGTAGGGGAGAGCGCCTCTATTATCGGGGTCTATCCAGTACGCAGTCGGCTACATACTCATATATCTACTCATATTTGAGCGGGCGTATTGATGACCATCGAGGGGACGTTTTAAACTACTGCGACGACCGGCATTTTTGCGAAGCGGTCGCTGAGTACGGCGAATTCTTGATTGAGATCAGAAAAATCTAGCAGCTCCGTCATACCGATGCTTAACGCCAGCACAGCTGAAATCGCATGATAAAGCGTAGGTTCGTTTTCTGCAGCCGAGCCAGGCTCCATACGATAGCGCCAACCTTCTCCAACCTTCTGGACGTGCCGGTTTAAGGACTTGAGCGAGATGTGGGCCGAGTCTTCTGATAGTCGCTGGTAAACGAGGTACTGTTTGAGCAGCACGCCTTTGCCTGCCAAGCCTTTCGGGCTCATGAACTCAAATTTGCCTGGCTTTTCGATCACTTTGATGAGCTTGGCAATGGTCTCTTTGTCCGCCACTAGATTTTGATCTTTGATGAACCGAGCCTGCTGTATTCGGCTTTTTTCGAGATCGTCTTTCAACACCTCAATTAAGGGCCCTGGATTCTTTAAAAGGGCCGCAACAGCGAACGCCCCCTCGAGCACGCTTCTGGTGAGGGTGCGCGCTTCTGATGTCATCCCACGCTCCGTGAGTAGAAGCGCGCCTTGATACATTCCTGCGGTTCTCATGAGAATGCGGACTCCAACGACCAGCGGGTCCATTGAAGTGCCCTTGATTTGGTTCTCCGCGAGGTCAACGAGGCGCCTCAACGCCACGTTGACGTCCTCGGCAAGGCTGAACCAGATCGCCGATTCGCTCCTGATTTTCCGCATCACATCTTCAAATACCGGACCCTCAAACGTGGAATTTGTCATGGACACTCTCTGATAAGGCGTCGCGGTTTGCGGACCTAGGTCGAGTCGAAAGATTACACCACTGCGTTTTGGCCCGCCGCTACTCTGCTCTCTTGACCAGCTATGATCTTAGCCATGTTGGCGCATATAAAATTACGGGAGGGTTGTCATGGGTTGGAATGATCACGTCGATTGGGAACTGAACGCTCAAATCGAGGATTTGGTGGACAGTGGCCTACTGGATGTAGATTCCGCGGCGCATGGCATTGCCAGGCAGGTAATCGATAGGGGGATTGAGTCTCTATCAGATGCCCAGCGGCGCGTGTGGGATGAGCATGTGTGGAAGCCTCTGAGTGACCGGCATAAGGCTTTAGAAGTCCAGCGGATCATTGATTCAAACCCTGAATGGGATGTGCGGCCCGGGTGCTGGGCATGGATTGATGGGAGACTCGATCACTACTGTGTCTGTCCCTTTGTCAGTCTAGGTCCTATGGGGCCGGCAAAAATGGTGCGATTATTGGAGGATACGCTGGCTAGCTCTCCGACGACGAACCCACCCAGGGAGATGAACCTAGTGGCTGTCCTAAACCTAGTTCACATCGCATTTTTTGTCGCCCGCGCAGTGCACGCCTCGCCTAGCCCCAGATGCCCTTTGGAATGCCCATGCCCCAAGAACTAACAGGTCTGTTTATCGGCGCTGGCGCCTCTTATGATGCGGGGATGCCTCTAGTGTGGGAGTTAACCACCTATCTTAAATCCTGGCTCACACCCGAGAAATTTAGGGATTTTAATCGGGGGTGGGCGATCCAGGGTGAGGGTTATCCGAGTGAAGTTGTTGAGGACTTTCTAGCAGCTTGGGCTACGCCAGAGCTTCACTATGAGAGTGTGTTAGGGTTTCTCGAAGTTCAATCCAAGAGAAGCAGGAATGGCTTCTCGCAGCACTATTACGGACTTTACTCCTGGTTGGTGCAGATGATTTCGTACAAGTTGTATGGCGATCATTTCCGTAACAAAGAACAAATACTGAAATGCTTAGATTTGTATCAAGGCCTAGAGTGGCTGACCAAGCAGAATCGTCCCCTTTGGGTTTTCTCTCTAAACCATGATTCCATCGTCGAGACAGTTGCGGCCCATTTCAATATTCCTGTTTATTCCGGGTTTGATCGTAGCAAAACAATGAAGTTTCCCAGAAGGACGATAGACGGGACCATTTGTGGAATAGTTGAGGGAGAAACGATAAGTCGTGAAGTCCTAGACAAAGGTGCCATGCATTTCCCTAACCCTGCTGAGAAAGGTATCTATCTACTCAAGATCCACGGCGCGCTTGATATGTTCGTTTACAACGACGCTGGGGATATGGTCAAGATGATTCCCGAATCCCAAGCCCCGGCTGATGTGATAGACGTTCTCCGCATTGCAAATGAGGAACTGATTTACGCTCATCCCGGTGCCCCTGGCGGGATTGTCAGAGCCAGCAATGAAATTGCATATGCGGATTTTGACGGTCAGATGAATTTTCTGCGCAGGACGCTTTTATCGGGCGCTCAGAAATTTCACGAGCACGGAACTCAGGTTCTGCCTAAAAGTATGCTGAAGCACTTCAAGTCTAATCTGAATTTTCTAGACCGCTTGATATGTATCGGGTATGGGTTCGGCGACCATCATGTCAATGATTCGATAGCCAGTTGGCTGTCTTTCTCGGATCATAGAAAGCTTGAAATTGTAGGTCCCGGCGTCGCTGCTGTTCCAGCGTCCCTCCTGCACTTGGCTAGGCAAGTAGAACTAGTCGATAGCGGAGCGACTGAGTACTTAGACGATATTGCAGGAATAAAAAGGTCGGAACTTAGTAATCTGGAAAGGAGGCTGCGCCAGGTTCAGCGGCGAATGGGAGCTGAACGAAGCCACACACTTACTGAGGAGTTTAGAGTCATTGAAGAAAATCGCTTCCATGATCTATTAAAGGAGAAATTCCAAGCACTCGTGCTAGACGGGCGAATTGAAGATGCCGAAGCTGTTGCGGAACTCGCAGAGCAGCTGAAGGCGGAAATTCCTAACTCTCCAGAAGAGATGTTGATGCACCTGATTGAGTTCCTCGTTTCTAAAACTACGCAGCAACTGAAGTGACGCGGCAGATGCCAGCTAAATTTTGTACTCTGCGTAGATCCCGCGCCAACCTATGCTTCCATGATGATTTTTACCGATGACCACCCTACGTGGGTGGTAAAGCAAACGGGTCAGTGTGGCTAGACCAAGATTGCCAGGGCGTAGAGGGTGGATGCCGGATACCAACGAAACATCCGGCTTGAAAGTTGAGTTTAAATTGGCGCCAACATCGGACTATCGAAGGACTGATTATGTTTGACCAGAAGACGATCGATTCCATAGCAGAGCGTGCAGCTACCATCGAGTGTTTCAACATCACGCTTACCCAGAACACGCCAACCGCACCCCTAGTTTTCAATGGCCCAGGTTGCCTATTCTTTGACGCTAGCAAGGCCTTGAAAGTAAAGGTTTATTCAGCCTCGACAACATCGGACTCGAGCGGAATGATGGCCTTCTTCTGGAGTGATCACGTAGGCATAGTCCCAGATGAAAGATATTTCACGCTTGAGGCGGAGGACACTTCTGGTAAAATCTGGAAAAACCCTCGCGTATTAGTTGAAAGAGGCATCGATACATATCCCACTGGCTCAGTTTTAGAGGTTAACCTCAATAACGCCCGATCGCTTTCAGAGCTCAGTCATACGGCGGAAGGCGGCAGCGCATTTATTACCGTTAACGGCCGGTACCAGATGCCCTTTAATGAGTTTATCGATAATGGCAATGGGTCGAACGAGCTCGCAAAACTGTCCTTCTCGCAAGGGACGAGAACCGTTGAAATCGTTCAAAAAATTACTAAGCTCGAGATCAACATTGTAGATAGTAAAGGCGCAGTGGCGCTGGATTCGCTGTTTTATTTCCTAGAAGGAATCAGCATTGCCATCGGCCAGCTTCTAGAAGCTTCATTCATAATTACAAGGAATGGAACAGCTTACGAGACTTACATCATGGGGGCGGCGGCTGAAGATACATACACACTAGCAGAATCTATAGTCGATTTATTCCCAAGAAAAGAAACTGGCCTGAATGCTTTTTTGCAAATGTATATGAAAGCAAGGCCAAAAGGTCTTCATCATTTAGCGAACTACTGGCACCGCCTGAGAGATATATCCAAGGCAAATACTGAAGCCGCGGCGTTAGTGCTATGCGTAAATATAGAAGGAATGATAAAAAATTACTTCTCAACAAATATCGACCTAGACCAGAAAACGCTGATGGAGATTTCTGACACCCGGGCTTTCATCAAGGCTTCGGGGGCGAATATTCCAAAGATCGGAGCAGATGCGATCCTAGGCTTTTTGGGCGGGCTAAAAACAAAGACGGTATCAGCCATTCTCTCGGACATGGGCACGTCGGGTGAAGTTGATAAAGTACATGTCAAAAGTTGGAAAGATCTCCGGCACACTCTAGCGCATGCAGATAATGCAGTGATTTCTTCGAACAACTTCGAGAGGTTTGTTTTTGATCTCCACAACTGCTTAGCCCTGTTCGGTAAACTTGTTGAATTGTGCGTGGCGCGCCTAAGTGACGATAGTGTTACGACGTCTTTAGCGCTAGAGGCCTCAAAAAAATTGGAGTAAATAAGGGTTCAAATCACCTAGCCTCCACCACGCGAGCGTTGCAGATCAAACACTTAGCACCTAGCGCAGGTTCTGTTTGCATTTTGAGCCGGTTTTGGCTCGATAATGCCCCCACCATGACAGCTTTCCACGCTAAACCCCGATGAGACATACCACATGATCAAGACTCTGCATTACCACTTCGAGCTATACCAAGACTCGTTCCTCAACGACCCTGTATGGAGCGTCGAGGCTCTCTCTCCCTTCCCGGCGCTATCAACAGGCGACCGGTTCGAGCACAGGGGGCTGGCACTTGCATGGGACGACCTCCCAACTGTCGATGAAGAGTTCAGGGTCAAAGACGTACAGCATTTGTATTGGGAACTGGATAAAGAGCTCGGCCATAAACTGATGGTGCAGCTCGAAATTGTCCCGCAGACTCCCGATTGCTGAAGTCCGTTTATGTGAATGGCCTCATGGCGCTCGAGCTCGCCCGCACGCGCTTGGGGGGCCCGCTAGTGCGCTCCGCCTCCATCTGATCCCCATCAGCTCTGCGTACGTGCTCCATTGCTTGGCCACCACCACGGCGATCGGCTTCCATCGCCGTACCGCGATTGCGGCCTCTGCCTCGATCTGCTGGCCAAGGCGCCGGCGCGTCTCTTCATTTGTCATGTGGTGTTGTCCAGGTATTCGGTGATAAAGCAACCGGCTCGGTTGAATGGTGGCAATGGCGGGCTATCGTTTAGGCCGTCTGTTTTTCCAGATGGCGCCGGTGAAAAACTCCTCATGACGCGCGGCGGGCTGCTTCAACGTAGCGGCCGCTGCCCCACTTACAGAAGCGGAATGCGCATATGTAATCGGGAATAGCCGAAGCGCGGTTGCATCAACCGAAAGCCCTTCGGCTATTGCTGCATTGATATGCGCGTCATACCCCGTGCCCGGTGCGGCCAGCGCCATGATCCCAGCGATGCGGGCTTTTTCCGCGGCTCCGTTCAGGGACGCTACTTTTTGCCTGACCGGCGCGGCTACTGAACCGCCGCCCTTCGACAGGTTTGCGATCAGCCCTTCCAGCGAGCCCAGGCGGCGAACAAGGCCGGATTTCATTGCCGCCGAACCGACCACTAAACCACCATGGCCGCCCATTGCGGGCACCCGACTAGGTGCTACGCCCAGATTGCGGGCGACTTTGTTTTCAAACACAGCGGCCCTCTCGTCAACCGTTTCGCCCAGCTTTGCCCGACCCTGTTCAGTCGCCAGATCCGGCCGCTTATTTGGCGCATTGCGACTCACGATTTCGTACCGTTTTGCCCCCCTTCCCAGTGTCGGCATCCACCGAGACCTCGACCACCACGCCAATGCTGCCGACCATGGCAGTGTCATCAACGACAACCTCATGCGCGGCCGAGGCGATCCAATAACCTGCACTGGCGCCCGTCCCGCCTACATAGGCGACGATGCGTTTCTGACTCCTGCCGGCATAAATCATATCCGCCAGCTCGTTGATCCCACTGGCCACGCCCCCAGGGCTGTCCATGTTCAGCTCAATGGCTTTCACCGCGGGGCTATCAAGGGCCTGCCGGATATAGGTGGCGAGGATCTGTGTGCTGGTGGCGCGACTGATCTCGGTCAACATGTTGGCGTAGCGAAAAATTGGGCCGGTCACGGGAGCGATGCTAATTGATAGGCTTCTGAGCTGCTTGTCTGACATTGCCTACAGAGAAGACGGCTAAGTGCGGGAGCATTTACGTGAGGCGCAGGAAAGAGGCGCTATAAATTCCCTCAGTTTTGAGGTGTGGAACCTGGGCGCGTTCCCGGCTAAAGCCAGTCCTACCAAGCGCACGCGTTGTGTCAGTGGGGACCGGCTTTAGCCGGGAAGAGGCCGGTTTGCCAACGCGCAAGAAACAATCACGCTGATGGGGGTAAAACAAGGCTGCTATCAGCCTTTAGTAGGGGGCTTTTTTTCACCATGCTCAAAATCCAGGCGAAAAAACTCGCCTTTTGCACGCCTGCAGTTGGGCAGGCCCCTACCCGTTAGGCAGGACGTGTGGCGAGTGTGTTGCGAGCAGGCTAACGGGGGCTATCCGCCGGGTCAACCCGCTTGAGGGGGCAGGGTCATTTCGTGCCATTTCAGTACGACTGGCTTCAGCCCGGAAGAGGCCGATATGAGCGCGTTCAGCTTTGCGGCGCGCCACCCGACGCGTTCCCGGCTAAAGCCAGTCCTACTAAGCGCACGCGTTGTGTCAGTGGGACCGGCTTCAGCCGGGAAGGGGCCGGTTTGAGCGCCATCAGATTTGCAGCGAACGCATACCGCTTTCTGCGGCGCCCGTGATGAGTAAACGGCATAGTTGATTGGCCCGCGACTCTCGGCCCTCACCAAATCCCGCCCACAGAAAAACCGGCTCAAATATGGCCGGTTTTTTTGTGCTTCAAGTCACGTAACCACTTGAAGGTGTTGCTGTTTGGTGCCCCGAGGGAGAATCGAACTCCCACTTCTTTCGAAAACGGATTTTGAATCCGCCGCGTCTACCAATTCCGCCATCAGGGCTCAATGGCGGCGAAGTATAGAGATGAGCCTACCGTTGGTCAATCATGTTTCATGGTCAATTTTCACTTATTCGGCTAAACTTCCCGGCCCTGCTAGACGAACCCCATCATGCGTGTCGCTGACTTTACCTTCGAGCTCCCGGATTCATTGATCGCTCGCCATCCTTTGGCGGAGCGACGCAGCAGCCGTTTGCTGACCCTCGACGGGCCAAGCGGCGCGCTGGGACACCGCCAATTCACTGATTTGCTGGAGCATTTGCGCCCTGGCGATCTGATGGTCTTCAACAATACCCGGGTGATTCCGGCGCGGCTGTTCGGGCAGAAAGCCTCTGGCGGCAAGCTGGAAATTTTGGTCGAGCGCGTTCTCGATCAGCACCGTGTGCTGGCCCATGTGCGCTCCAGCAAGTCGCCCAAGCCGGGCTCGACGATCCTCATCGATGGGGGTGGCGAGGCCGAAATGGTCGCGCGCCATGATGCGTTGTTCGAACTGCGCTTTGCCGAGCTGGTACTGCCGCTGCTCGAGCGCGTCGGGCACATGCCATTGCCTCCTTATATAGACCGCCCGGATGACGATGCCGACCGCGAGCGTTATCAGACCGTGTATGCCCAGCGCGCCGGTGCGGTAGCAGCACCGACGGCAGGTCTGCATTTCGATCAGACCATGATGGACGCGATTGCCGAGAAGGGCGTCGAGACCGCATTCGTGACGCTGCACGTCGGCGCGGGCACCTTCCAGCCGGTGCGTGTCGAGCGCATCGAAGACCACCACATGCACAACGAGTGGCTTGAAGTTACTCAGGAAGTGGTCGACGCCGTGGCGGCCTGTCGCGCACGCGGCGGTCGGGTCATCGCCGTGGGCACGACCAGCGTGCGTTCGCTGGAAAGTGCCGCACGCGATGGCGTGCTCAAGCCCTTCAGCGGTGACACCGATATCTTTATCTACCCGGGCCGACCTTTTCATGTGGTCGACGCGCTGGTCACCAACTTCCATTTGCCGGAATCGACGCTGTTAATGCTGGTCTCGGCATTCGCCGGTTATCCCGAAACCATGGCGGCCTATGCGGCTGCGGTGGAGCACGGTTACCGCTTCTTCAGTTACGGGGATGCCATGTTCATCACCCGCAATCCCGCGCCGACCGCTCCCGGGGAATCCACCCCGACGGACTCGGCCCCAGAGGATCACGCATGAGTCGCACCTGTCGTATGTCTTTCGAGCTGCTGGCCACTGATGGCAAAGCACGTCGCGGTCGTTTGACCTTTCCTCGCGGCGTTGTCGAAACGCCTGCGTTCATGCCGGTCGGCACGTATGGCACGGTCAAGGGCATGCTGCCTCGGGACATCGAGGCCACCGGCGCTCAGATGATCCTCGGCAACACCTTCCACCTGTGGCTGCGTCCGGGCACTGAAGTCATCAAGGGCCACGGCGACCTTCACGATTTCATGCAGTGGAAAGGCCCGATTCTGACCGATTCCGGCGGTTTCCAGGTGTTCAGCCTGGGCGCGATGCGCAAGATCAAGGAGGAAGGCGTGACCTTCGCCTCTCCGGTTGACGGCGCAAAAGTGTTCATGGGGCCTGAAGAGTCGATGCAGGTTCAGCGCGACCTCGGTTCCGACGTCGTGATGATCTTTGACGAATGCACGCCGTATCCTGCGGACGAAGAGGTTGCGCGCACCTCCATGGAGTTGTCGCTGCGCTGGGCCAAGCGCTCCAAGATCGCTCACGGCGAGAACACCGCGGCGCTGTTCGGCATCGTTCAGGGCGGCATGCACGAGAACCTGCGCATGCGCTCCCTCGAAGGCCTGAACGAACTCGACTTTGACGGCCTGGCGATTGGCGGCCTGTCGGTCGGCGAGCCCAAGGACGAGATGATCAAGGTGCTGGACTATCTGCCGGGCCGCATGCCGGCTGACAAACCTCGTTACCTTATGGGTGTAGGCAAGCCCGAGGACCTGGTTGAAGGTGTCCGCCGCGGCGTCGACATGTTCGACTGCGTGATGCCTACGCGCAATGCGCGCAACGGTCATCTGTTCATCGACACCGGTGTGCTGAAAATCCGTAATGCGTTTCATCGTTACGATGAGTCGCCGCTGGATCCGACCTGCGACTGCTACACCTGCAAAAACTTCTCCCGCGCCTATCTGCATCACCTGGACAAGTGCGGCGAAATGCTGGGTAGCATGCTTAATACGATCCACAATTTGCGCCATTACCAGCTGCTTATGGCTGGTTTGCGCGAGGCTATTCAACAAGGTACATTGGCCGCCTTTGTCGACACGTTCTATGCCAAACGCGGGCTTGTGACGCCGTTACTGGACTGAGCGACATCCGGTCTTTCGCTTCCTATTATTAAAATATGCAACTGGAGTGTTAAATGAGCTTTTTCATCTCTTCCGCTTTCGCGGATGCGGCTGCCCCTGCTGCTGCAGGCCCTATGGGCGGCGGCTTCGAGTGGATTTTCCTGGTCGGCTTCCTGGTCATCTTCTATCTGATGATCTGGCGTCCACAGGCCAAGCGCGCCAAAGAGCAAAAGAACTTGCTGGGTAACTTGCAGAAGGGTGATGAAGTCGTCACTACCGGCGGTATCGCGGGCAAGATCAATAAAGTGACTGATGACTTCGTTGTTATCGAAGTGTCCGACACCGTAGAGCTGAAGATCCAGAAGGGCGCAATCGCTGCCACCCTGCCCAAGGGCACTCTGAAAGCCATCTGATTCCAGTCTTTTACCAATCGACGGGGCGCGCAAGGCGCCCCGCGTTATAAGCAGGCGGCGTGATGTTGAACAAATACCCTCTGTGGAAATACATCCTGATCCTGGCAGTGCTGGTGATCGGTTTTATTTATTCCGCACCCAATCTCTACCCTGATGACCCGGCTATCCAAGTCAGTGGCGCAAGCACTGCGCTGCAGGTCAACCAGGCTGATCTGGATCGCGTAAGCAAGGCGCTTACCGATGCTGGCATCGCGGTCAAGGGCGCGTCTCTGGCCGAGAATGGCAAGGGCGGTTTGTTGCGTCTGACCAAACAGGAAGACCAGCTGCCAGCCAAAGATGTCGCACGCAAGGCGCTGGGCGATGACTACGTTGTTGCGCTCAACCTGGCTCAGACTACGCCGAAATGGCTTCGCAGCATTGGCGCTACGCCGATGAAGCTGGGTCTCGACCTGTCCGGTGGCGTGCACTTCCTGCTTGAAGTCGACATGGACAAGGCGCTCAGTGCGCGTCTGAATGTCTACGAAGGCGAAGTGAAGAGCCTGCTGCGCAAGGAAAAAGTGCGTTATCGCAGCCTTCCGCAAGATAACGGCGCCGTCCAGCTGGGCTTCAGCGATGCTGATACCCGCGAACAGGCCCGTGCGCTGATCCGCAAGGACTACACCGATTTCGATATCACCACGAGCGATCGCGGCGAGATGCCGATCCTGCGCCTGGCCATGACCCCAGCCAAGATCGCTGAAATCCGCGAATACTCGATCAAGCAAAACCTGACCACCGTGCGTAACCGGGTCAACGAGCTGGGCGTCGCCGAACCGCTGGTTCAGCGTCAGGGCGCCAACCGCATCGTGGTTGAGCTGCCAGGTGTTCAAGACACCGCCGAAGCCAAGCGTATTCTCGGCAAGACCGCCAACCTTGAGTTCCGTCTGGGCGCAGGTCCCGACGACAACAAAGCCACTACCGAGATGTTCGAGTTCCGCGAAGGCGGTCGTCCTGCGGCGCCGGTCGAGCGTGGTCTGATCATCACCGGTGACCAAGTGACTGACGCCAAGGCCGGCTTTGACGAGCACGGCCGTCCTCAGGTGAACATCAAGCTGGACGGCCATGGTGGTGATCTGATGAGCCGCGCCACCCGCGCGAATGTCGGTCGCAGCATGGCGGTGATCTTCATCGAGCAGAAGCCGACCACCACCTACACCAAGCAAGTGGTCAACGGCGTTGAAAAAGACGTGCCGGTTCAGACCTTCAAGGAAGATAAGAAGATCATCAGCCTGGCGACCATTCAGTCGCCGCTGGGTGCTCAATTCCGTATCACCGGCCTGAATGGCGCGGGTGAGTCTTCCGAGCTGGCGCTGTTGCTGCGTGCCGGTGGTCTGGCTGCTCCGATGTACTTCGCTGAAGAGCGCACCATTGGCCCGAGCCTGGGTGCCGACAACATCACCAAGGGTATCGATGCATCCCTGTGGGGCATGCTGTTCGTCTCGCTGTTCATCCTCGCCATCTACCGTTTCTTCGGTCTGATCGCGACGGTGGCGCTGGCCTTCAACATGGTCATGCTGCTGGCACTGATGTCGCTGCTGGGTGCAACGCTGACCCTGCCAGGCATCGCCGGTATCGTCTTGACGATGGGTATGGCGGTCGATGCGAACGTGCTGATCTTCTCGCGGATTCGTGAAGAGATCGCCAACGGCATGACGGTCCAGCGTGCGATCAACGAAGGCTTCGACCGCGCGTATACCGCGATCCTCGACGCCAACCTGACGACGCTGCTGGTCGGCGGCATTCTCTTCGCGATGGGCACGGGCCCGGTGAAGGGTTTTGCGGTCACCATGTCCCTCGGGATCTTTACCTCGATGTTCACAGCCATCATGGTGACCCGCGCAATGGTCAACCTGATCTTTGGCGGTCGTGACTTCAAGAAGTTGTGGATTTAAGGGGCTGCCATGAAACGTACGATCAACTTCATGGGCGTTCGCAACATTGCGTTCGCCATTACCATGCTTCTTACCGTTCTGGCGTTGTTCAGCTGGTTCTATAAAGGGCTGAACTTCGGTCTGGATTTCACTGGCGGCACGCTGATCGAGCTGACCTACGAGCGTCCGGCCGATCTGCACAAAGTGCGCGAAGAGCTGGTTGCGTCGGGTTACACCGAAGCCGTCGTGCAAAGCTTCGGTGCGACCACCGATCTGCTCGTTCGTATGCCGGGTGAAGATCCGCAGCTGGGCAGCCAGGTTGCCGAAGCGCTGCGCAAGACAGGTGCCGATAACCCGGTTACCGTCAAGCGCGTCGAGTTCGTCGGTCCGCAAGTGGGTGAAGAGCTTCGCGACCAGGGCGGCCTCGGCATGCTGCTGGCGCTGGGCGGCGTTCTCATCTACCTCGCCTTCCGCTTCCAGTGGAAGTTCGCAGTGGGTGCCATCGTCTCGCTGATTCACGACGTGGTGGTGACGATGGGTATCCTGTCGTTCTTCCAGGTGACCTTCGATCTGACTGTACTGGCTGCAGTGCTGGCGATCATCGGTTACTCGCTTAACGACACCATTGTGGTATTCGACCGGGTTCGCGAGAACTTCCGTCTGCTGCGCAAGGCTTCTCTGATCGAGAACATCAACATCTCCACCACGCAGACGCTGCTGCGGACCATGGCCACCTCGATCTCCACCTTGCTGGCGATCGTCGCGCTGTGGATCTTCGGCGGCGATAGCCTGCACGGGTTCTCGGTGGCGCTGTTCATTGGTGTTCTGGCGGGTACTTACTCGTCTATCTACATCGCCAACGTGGTGCTGATCTGGCTGAACCTGCGTAGCGAAGACTTGCTGCCACCGGTCACCGTCGACAAGGTGGATGACCGTCCGTAACCGATACTGGTAACCGGCCATCACCTAAAAAGGCGCGAGTGTGAACTCGCGCCTTTTTTTATGCTCCAAGGCTGGGAGTAGCGCGAGCAATCGCGCTGAATATCGTCAGGAGGTTCACGTGAACAAGTCGTTGCTTATTGGTGCAGTATTGGGTGCTGTCGGTGTAACCGCCGGTGGTGCTTTGGCCACCTATAGCCTCGTAAAACAAAGCGGCCCAGAGTACGCAGACGTACTTGCCGTCGAGCCTGTGAAAGAACAAATCAAAACCCCGCGCCAAGTCTGCAAGGACGTTGCCGTCACTCACCGCGCGCCGGTGAAGGACGAGCATCAGATCGTGGGGAGTGTCATCGGTGCCGTAGCGGGTGGCCTGCTTGGCAACCAGGTGGGTGGCGGTACTGGCAAGAAGATCGCCACGGTCGCCGGTGCGGTCGGTGGTGGTTACGCCGGTAACAAGGTTCAGGAAGGCATGCAGAACCGCGATACCTACACAACGACCGAGTCGCGCTGCAACACCGTCAACGACATCAGCGACAAGGTGGTTGGCTACAACGTGAAGTACAAGCTTAACGACAAAGTTGGGCAGGTTCGTATGGACCGTGATCCAGGTAGCCAGATCCCCGTCAACAAGGACGGTCAGCTGGAGCTGAGTCAAGCGGGCCAGTAATAGCCTGTAGAGCTAATCAAAAAAAGCACCTTCGGGTGCTTTTTTGTTGCCCAGAGCACAGGCGTTCGGGCACAAAAAAACCGGCACATGGCCGGTTTTTTGTACAGCGTGCTCGGCTTAGCGCTTCAGCGAAGCCGGCACGAACGGAGCGATCGAGGTGAGGACCGCTTTGAAGCATTTGGTGTTGCCGGCAACGATGTGGCCTTTTTCAAGGAAGTCGTGACCGCCGTTGAAATCGCTGACCAGACCGCCTGCTTCCTGAATGAGCAGAGCGCCTGCGGCCATGTCCCACTCCGACAGACCCGATTCCCAGAACGCATCGAAACGGCCTGCAGCCACGTAGGCCAGATCGAGGCTCGCAGCGCCGGCGCGACGGATACCGGCAGTCTGGCCCACCAGCGAACGGAACATGTTCATGTAGTTGTCGAGGTTATCGAGCTGGTTCTCGCGGAACGGGAAACCAGTGCCGAGCAGTGCGCCTTCAAGGCTCTTGCGCGGGCTGACACGCAGACGACGGCCGTTCAGGGCAGCGCCACGACCGCGGCTTGCGGTGAACTCTTCCTGGCGGACCGGATCCAGAACAACAGCGTGTTCAAGGCGGCCGCGGTATTTGCACGCGATGCTGACAGCAAAGTGAGGAACGCCACGCACGAAGTTGGTGGTGCCGTCGAGCGGATCGATGATCCAGAGGTAGTCGGTGCCTTCGCCGCTGCCTTCATGCAGGCCGCTTTCTTCGCCAAGGATGCCGTGGGTTGGATACGCCTTGCGCAATGCAGTGATGATGCTCTGCTCGGCGGCGCGATCGATTTCGGTTACGTAATCTTTCGCGTCTTTTTCGTCGACCTTGATGGTATCCAGGCGCTCGATGGAGCGGAAAATCAATTCGCTGGCGCTGCGGGCGGCGCGCAGCGCGATATTCAGCATGGGCTGCATGGATGGATCACCTAGGTCGTTAAAGAGAGCCGGCCATTCTATTGGTTCTCTTGGATGATTTCCAGCGCGAGTGCAGACTTTGCCGCGCGTCCGGTCGGCTTGGCGTGCGCAGGTCAGCGGTGCCCTGTCACCTTTTAGTGGCGCATCCCGTGCGTGAGGCGCAAGGTTCGTGGCGCCGATGGAAGCGCTTCTGTAACATTCGTCCCCCTTTTCACCTGCTAGCGAGACTTCACCAGTGCTGCAAAATATTCGTGTCGTCCTGGTCGGTACCAGTCATCCCGGAAATATCGGTGGCGCCGCGCGTGCCATGAAAAACATGGGCCTTTCCCGTCTGGTGCTGGTTGATCCCGCCATGTTTCCCCACCATGAAGCCGATGCAAGGGCGTCTGGCGCGGGCGACATCCTGGAAGGCGCGCAGGTCGTGGCGACGCTGGAAGATGCGTTGGCAGGCTGCAACCTGGTATTGGGCACCAGCGCCCGAGATCGCCGCATTCCCTGGCCGCTGCTCGACCCTCGCGAAGCGGGCGTCAAGACCGTGGAGCACGCCGCGCTGGGCGAAGAGATCGCACTGGTGTTCGGCCGTGAATACGCCGGCCTCACCAATGAAGAGCTGCAGCGCTGCCATTACCACGTGCACATTCCTTCGGACCCGGAATTCAGTTCGTTGAATCTGGCTGCCGCCGTGCAGGTGTTGAGTTACGAAACCCGCATGGCCTGGCTCGCGGCTGACGGGCAGGCAAGCAAGGTGGAGAAGTTCGAGGTCAACTCGGTGCGCAGTACCGAGCTGGCGACCATGGATGAGATGGAGAAATTCTATGAGCATCTTCAGTCCACGCTGGTCACCATCGGCTTCCTTGATCCCGAGAAGCCGCGCCATCTGATGGCCCGGCTGCGTCGTCTGTACGGGCGCTCTGCGGTCAATCGATCCGAGATGAGCATCTTGCGCGGCATCCTCACCGAGACCCAGAAAGCGGCCAACGGCGAACCCTATAAGCGGAAGGATCAGTGATGTTCGAGCGTCTGCGGGAAGACATCCAAAGCGTGTTTCATCGTGACCCGGCGGCACGAAATGCCTTTGAAGTGCTCACCTGCTATCCCGGCATGCACGCGATCTGGCTGCATCGGCTGTCCGGCTGGCTGTGGCGCAACGATCTGAAGTGGCCAGCGCGCATGGTTTCCAACTTCGGTCGCTGGCTGACCGGCATCGAAATCCATCCCGGCGCTAAAGTCGGCCGGCGTTTTTTCATCGATCACGGTATGGGCATCGTCATCGGCGAGACCGCCGAGATCGGCGATGACGTGACCCTTTATCAGGGCGTAACGCTGGGCGGCACCAGCTGGAACAAAGGCAAACGCCATCCGACTCTGGAGTCCGGTGTTGTGGTGGGCGCGGGTGCGAAGGTACTCGGGCCATTCACAGTGGGTGCCGGGGCGAAGGTCGGTTCCAACGCGGTGGTGACCAAGCCCGTGCCGGCGGGTGCGACTGTGGTGGGCATTCCCGGACGAATCATCGTCAAGTCTGACGACGAGGCCGAAGCCAAGCGCAAGGCGATCGCCGAAAAGCTCGGCTTCGATGCCTATGGCGTCAGCGAGGACATGCCTGATCCAGTGGCGCGCGCGATCGGGCAGTTGCTCGATCACCTGCAAGCGATGGACGTTCGTGTGGAAGACATGGGCAAGGCATTGAAGAGCCTGGGCGGCGAATATCGCGAGAAGGAATTGCCGGAGTTGCGTCAGGAAGTCTTCGACTGCATGAAAGAGCCTCGCCAGGCTGATGCTCCCCGGAAATGAAGCAGCGGCGCGGTTGCAGGCGGCACATGTGCCAATCCCCGCCGCGTTTTGCTATGATGCGGCCGCGATTTTGCGGGTAATCCCGACTGTTCCACTAGGTCTTATAGTTGACTTAAATACTCGGGAATAGCATACTCGCCCTCATTCCGAACCTCCGCGGTACACGCCATGCGACTGACTACAAAAGGCCGATACGCTGTCACTGCCATGCTCGATCTGGCATTGCATGCGCAGCATGGGCCAGTGTCCCTGGCCGATATCTCCGAGCGGCAAGGGATTTCACTTTCCTACCTCGAGCAACTGTTCGCCAAGCTGCGCCGCGGCAACCTTGTTTCCAGCGTACGCGGTCCCGGCGGCGGTTATCAGTTGTCCCGCGACATGCAGGGCATTCAGGTGGCGCAGGTGATCGACGCGGTCAACGAATCGGTTGACGCGACGCGCTGCCAGGGGCTCGGTGATTGCCATGCTGGCGACACCTGTCTGACCCACCACTTGTGGTGCGACCTCAGTCAGCAGATTCACGAATTTCTAAGCGGTATCAGCCTGGCCGACCTCGTCACTCGCCGTGAAGTGCAAGAAGTCGCCCAACGTCAGGATCTGCGCCGTTGCGGTAGCAAGACGCAGCCACTGGACAAGATTGAAACATCCGCCGTTGAGTGAACGCAGATGAACGCGCGGCGCGCCTGCCCGATAGGAGATATTCAATGAGATTGCCGATTTACCTCGATTATTCCGCAACCACCCCGGTCGATCCGCGTGTTGCGCAGAAAATGAGCGACTGTTTGCTGGTAGATGGCAACTTCGGTAACCCGGCGTCGCGCTCCCACGTCTTTGGCTGGAAGGCTGAAGAGGCGGTAGAGAACGCGCGTCGTCAGGTCGCTGATCTGGTCAATGCCGACCCGCGCGAAATCGTATGGACTTCCGGTGCAACCGAGTCCAACAACCTCGCGATCAAGGGTGCTGCGCATTTCTATGCCTCCAAAGGCAAGCACCTGATCACCAGCAAAATCGAACACAAAGCCGTGCTCGACACCATGCGTCAGCTTGAGCGTGAAGGCTTTGAAGTCACCTACCTCGAGCCGACCGAAGATGGCCTGATCACTCCGGCCATGATCGAAGCTGTCCTGCGCGACGACACCGTTCTGGTCTCGATCATGCACGTCAACAACGAGATCGGTACGGTCAACGACATCGCAGCGATTGGCGAGATGACCCGTTCCCGCGGTGTTCTCTTTCACGTCGACGCAGCGCAGGCCACCGGCAAGGTTGAAATTGACCTGGCCAACCTCAAAGTTGATCTGATGTCGTTCTCGGCCCACAAGACCTACGGTCCTAAAGGCATTGGCGCACTGTGGGTCAGCCGCAAGCCACGTGTTCGCATCGAAGCCGAAATGCACGGTGGCGGTCACGAGCGTGGCATGCGTTCCGGTACGCTGGCGACGCACCAGATCGTTGGCATGGGCGAAGCGTTCCGTGTTGCCAAGGAAGACATGGCTGCCGAGAACGTTCGCATCAAAGCCTTGAGTGATCGCTTCTATCAGCAGGTTGCGCATCTGGAAGAGTTGTACGTCAACGGCAGCATGACTGCCCGTGTGCCGCACAATCTCAACCTGAGCTTCAACTATGTGGAAGGCGAGTCGCTGATCATGGCGCTTAAGGATCTGGCGGTATCGTCCGGCTCCGCATGCACCTCGGCTTCGCTCGAACCTTCCTACGTGCTGCGCGCTCTCGGTCGTAACGATGAGCTGGCACACAGCTCGATCCGTTTCACCTTCGGTCGCTTCACCACTGAAGAAGAGATCGACTACGCCGCGCAGAAAGTCTGCGAGGCTGTCACCAAGCTGCGCGCCTTGTCGCCGCTGTGGGACATGTTCAAAGACGGCGTCGACATCTCCAAGATCGAGTGGGCGGCGCACTAATTCAAAGTCGCCATTTCATGCGGCACTTTGAAAACCGGGTTTTCCAAGTGTCGTGAGAGCGACGTGTTGTATCTGATGAGGATTGCACCATGGCTTACAGCGAAAAGGTCATCGACCACTACGAAAATCCCCGCAACGTCGGCAAGATGAATGCGGAAGACCCTGATGTCGGCACCGGCATGGTCGGCGCGCCGGCATGCGGCGACGTCATGCGTCTGCAGATCAAGGTCAACGAACAAGGCATCATTGAGGACGCCAAGTTCAAGACCTACGGTTGCGGCTCTGCCATCGCGTCGAGCTCCCTGGCCACCGAGTGGATGAAGGGCAAGACTCTGGATGAAGCAGAGACCATCAAGAACACTCAGCTGGCTGAAGAACTGGCCCTGCCGCCAGTGAAAATCCACTGCTCCGTGCTCGCTGAAGACGCCATCAAGGCGGCCGTTCGCGACTACAAGCAGAAGAAAGGCCTGCTCTAAGCAGAGTCTGTTCCGCTGCGTTAAGTAACTTGCGTGAGGTAAGGAGTTCCGATGGCTATCAGCATGACCGAAGCGGCCGCCAACCATGTACGCCGCTCCCTCGATGGGCGTGGCAAGGGTGACGGCATTCGTCTGGGCGTTCGCACGACCGGTTGTTCAGGCCTTGCCTACGTGCTCGAGTTCGTCGATGAGCCGGAAAGCGAAGACACGGTGTTCGAGTACCACGGCGTCAAGGTGATCATCGATCCCAAGAGCCTGGTCTATCTTGACGGCACCGAGCTCGATTTCGTCAAGGAAGGGTTGAACGAAGGCTTCAAGTTCAACAATCCCAACTCGCGCGGTGAATGTGGCTGCGGCGAAAGCTTCAACGTCTGAGGCTTATTGTGGGTACTCCTTGTCACTTTGCTTTATTCGACCTGCAGCCGGGCTTCAATCTGGATCTCGACCTGCTGGCGACGCGTTACCGTGAGCTTGCCCGGAGCGTGCACCCCGACCGTTTTGCCGACGCCCCCGAGGCTGAGCAACGGGTTGCGCTGGAGCGCTCTGCCAGTCTGAACGACGCCTACCAAACGCTGAAGAATGCGCCCAAAAGGGCGCGCTACCTGCTCGCGCTGAAGGGCGAAGTTCCGCTGGAAGTCACCGTCCAGGATCCCGAGTTTCTGATGCAGCAGATGCAGTGGCGCGAAGAGCTCGAAGATCTTCAGGACGACGCGGATCTGGCGGGTGTCGCGGTATTCAAGCGCCGGCTTAAGGCTGCCCAGGAAGAACTGAACGAAAGCTTCGCGGCTTGTTGGGACGATGCTGCACAGCGAGACCAGGCCGAAAGGCTGATGCGTCGCATGCAGTTCCTCGACAAGCTCTCCTACGAAGTGCGCCAGCTCGAAGAGCGCCTCGACGATTAACCCCGCGCCGTCCTTCTGGGGCGGCACGCCAGTGATATCAGAAAAGCAATGGCTCTACTGCAGATCGCCGAACCCGGCCAAGCTCCAAAACCTCATCAGCGTCGCCTGGCTGTCGGGATTGACCTCGGCACCACCAATTCGCTGGTGGCTGCCCTGCGCAGCGGCATCAGTGAGCCGCTTCCCGACGCAAACGGTCAGGTCATCCTGCCGTCTGCCGTTCGCTATCACGCCGAGCGCGTCGAAGTGGGCCAGTCGGCCAAGGACGCTGCGGCGACCGATCCGCTGAACACCATCATTTCCGTCAAGCGCCTCATGGGTCGCGGGATCTCCGATGTGAAGCATTTGGGTGGGCAGTTGCCCTACCGTTTCACCGGTGGCGAGTCGCATATGCCGTTCATTGAGACGGTGCAGGGCCCGAAGAGCCCGGTTGAAGTGTCGGCTGACATCCTCAAGGTGCTGCGTCAGCGCGCTGAAGAAACACTGGGTGGCGAGCTGGTCGGCGCGGTCATCACCGTTCCTGCCTATTTCGATGACGCTCAGCGTCAGGCCACCAAAGACGCCGCGAAGCTGGCGGGTCTGACCGTCCTGCGCCTGCTCAACGAACCCACTGCAGCTGCCGTGGCGTATGGCCTGGATCAGAACGCCGAAGGCGTGGTCGCCATTTACGATCTGGGCGGCGGCACATTCGACATCTCGATCCTGCGCCTGACCGGCGGCGTGTTTGAAGTCATGGCCACTGGCGGCGACAGCGCGCTGGGCGGTGATGATTTCGACCACGCCATCGCGACCTGGATCATTGCTGAAGCCGGTCTGTCCGATGACCTCGATCCGGCTGCCCAGCGCCGTTTGATGCAGACGGCGTGCGCGGCGAAAGAATCCCTGACTGACGCCGATTCGGTTGAAGTCGTCCATGGCGACTGGCAGGGCCTACTCACCCGCGCCGCATTCGATGCCCTTATCGAGCCGATGATCGCCCGCAGTCTCAAAGCGTGCCGTCGTGCCGTTCGCGATTGCGGCATCGAGCTGGATGAAGTCGAAGCCGTGGTCATGGTGGGCGGTTCCACCCGTGTCCCGCGTGTTCGCGAAGCCGTTGCCGAGCTGTTCGGCCGTCAGCCGTTGACCGAGATCGACCCGGATCAGGTAGTCGCCATCGGCGCTGCAATCCAGGCCGATACGCTGGCAGGCAACAAGCGTGATGGCGGCGAGTTGCTGCTGCTCGACGTGATCCCGTTGTCCCTGGGGCTGGAGACCATGGGCGGCCTGATGGAGAAGGTCATTCCGCGCAACACCACGATCCCGGTGGCCCGCGCCCAGGAATTCACCACTTACAAAGACGGCCAGTCGGCCATGATGATCCACGTGCTGCAAGGCGAGCGTGAACTGATCAGCGACTGCCGTTCTCTGGCACGCTTCGACCTGCGTGGCATTCCCGCGATGGTCGCCGGCGCTGCGAAAATCCGCGTCACCTTCCAGGTCGACGCCGACGGCTTGCTCAGTGTGTCCGCCCGCGAGCTGGCCTCGGGCGTGGAATCGAGCATTCAGGTCAAGCCTTCGTATGGCCTGACTGATGGCGAAATCACCCGCATGCTCAAGGATTCGTTCCAGTACGCCAGTGATGACATGGTGGCTCGCGCGCTGCGTGAACAGCAGGTCGACGCTCAGCGTTTGCTCGAGGCGGTCGAAGGCGCGTTGCAGGCTGATGGCGAGCGCTTGCTCGATGCCGAAGAGCGCATGGTCATCGACCTGCAGATGGAAGAACTTCGTGAATTGATGAAGGGCAATGACGGCCCGGCCATCGAGCAGCAGACCAAGCGTTTGTCGCAGGTGACCGATGCGTTCGCCGCCCGCCGCCTTGACTCGACGGTGAAAGCCGCGCTGTCAGGGCGCAACCTGAATGAGATTGAGGAATAACTGATGCCGCAGGTTACATTTCTGCCACACGCCGAGCATTGCCCGGACGGGATGGTTGTCGAGGCTGAAGTCGGCAAGTCGATTCTGGAACTCGCCCACGATCACCACATCGAGATCGAAAGCGCATGCGGCGGCGTCTGCGCCTGCACCACCTGTCACTGCATCATTCGTGTGGGGTTCAACTCCCTCGAGGAAGCGGACGAGCTGGAAGAGGACTATCTTGATCGTGCGTGGGGTCTGGAAGCGCAGTCTCGCCTGGCCTGCCAGGCTAAGGTCGGTACGGAAGACCTGACTGTCGAGATCCCGAAATATTCGCTTAACCACGCTGCCGAAGCGCCGCACTGATCGAGAAGCTGTCATGAGTTACGGTTGGAATGACGTACAACGCATCGCTGAAGAACTCGCCGAGGCTCATCCCGGCGTTGACCCTTATTCAGTAGGGTTTACCAAGCTGCAACTGATGATCAAGCAACTGCCGGATTTCGACGACACCTCTGGCCGCGTCGGCGAAAAAGTGCTCGAGGCGGTCCAGACGCTCTGGGCCGACGAAATCGACTGATCAGATTTGCACGTTAGGCAATAACATCAAACCCGCGTATAATTCGCGGGTTTAATTTTTCGCAATAATCACTGCTTCTGGAGTTACACCATGGCTGTTCAACGTACTTTCTCGATCATCAAGCCTGATGCTGTTGCCAAAAACGTCATCGGCGAGATCACCACTCGTTTCGAAAAAGCCGGTCTGCGCGTTGTCGCTTCGAAACTGAAGCAACTGTCCAAAGCCGAAGCAGAAGGTTTCTACGCTGAGCACAGCGCTCGTGGTTTCTTCGGTGATCTGGTTGCATTCATGATCTCCGGCCCGGTTGTCGTGCAGGTTCTGGAAGGCGAAAACGCTATCGCTCTGAACCGCGAACTGATGGGCGCTACCAACCCTAAAGAAGCCGCTGCCGGCACCATCCGTGCTGACTTCGCTGATTCCATCGACGCCAACGCTGTTCACGGCTCCGACTCCGAAGCCGCTGCTGCTCGTGAAATCTCGTACTTCTTCGCTGCTACCGAGGTAACCACTCGCTAAGCTATTGCTGCGAGTGAGGGTGAATCCATGACTGAATCAACTGGCAAAATCAACCTGTTGGGTCTGACCCGGCTGGAAATGGAAAAATTCTTCGAGTCTATCGGGGAGAAACGCTTCCGCGCCGGTCAGGTCATGAAGTGGATTCACCACTTTGGCGTCGATAACTTCGACGCCATGACGAACGTCGGCAAGGCCCTGCGCGAAAAGCTGCAGAGCCGCGCCGAAATTCGGGGTCCTGAAGTCGTCAGCGAGGACATCTCCACCGACGGCACCCGCAAATGGGTCGTCCGTGTCGAGTCCGGCAGCTGCGTCGAGACCGTTTACATTCCGCAAGGCAAGCGCGGCACCCTGTGTGTCTCGTCCCAGGCGGGTTGTGCGCTGGATTGCAGTTTCTGCTCCACCGGCAAACAAGGCTTCAACAGCAACCTCACCGCCGCCGAAGTCATCGGTCAGGTGTGGATTGCCAACAAATCTTTCGGCAGTGTCCCGGCTACCGTCGACCGTGCCATCACCAACGTGGTGATGATGGGGATGGGCGAGCCATTGCTGAACTTCGACAATGTCGTTGCCGCCATGCATCTGATGATGGATGACCTGGGGTACGGCATTTCCAAGCGCCGGGTGACCCTGTCCACCTCCGGCGTGGTGCCGATGATCGATGAGCTGTCCAAGCACATCGACGTCTCGCTGGCCCTTTCGCTGCACGCGCCCAATGACGCGCTGCGCAACCAGCTGGTGCCGATCAATAAAAAGTACCCCCTGAAAATGCTCCTCGAGTCCTGCCGCAACTACATGTCTGCGTTGGGCGAAAAGCGTGTGCTGACCATCGAGTACACGCTGCTCAAGGACATCAACGACAAGCCTGAGCACGCCATCGAGATGATCGAGCTGCTCAAGGACACGCCCTGCAAGGTCAACCTGATCCCGTTCAATCCGTTTCCGCATTCGGGCTATGAGCGCCCCAGCAACAACGCGATCCGTCGTTTCCAGGATCTGCTGCATCAAGCCGGCTTCAACGTCACTGTGCGTACCACGCGCGGTGAAGACATCGATGCTGCCTGCGGCCAGTTGGTCGGGCAGGTCATGGACCGCACCCGTCGCAGCGAGCGCTATATCGCCGTGCGGGAGCTCAGTGCCGATGCCGACGTGGTGCAGGTCGCTTCCGCTCGCAATTGAATGCGAATTTGACTGAGAGGATCTCTATGTCCCTGCGCGTTGCGCTGCTGCTCTGTTTTGCCACGCTGCTGGTCGGTTGTGTGTCCACCGGCAACGTCGATCCGCTGAGTACCAGCAAGGGACGTGACGAGGCTCGTCAAGCTTATGTGCAGTTGGGGTTGGGCTATCTTCAGCAAGGCCAGATGGAACGAGCCAAGGCGCCTCTGAAAAAAGCGCTCGAGCTAAACGGCTCCGATGCGGACGCCAATGCCGCGCTGGCTCTGGTGTTTCAGGCCGAGATGGAACCGGAACTGGCGAACCAGTATTACGAAAAAGCGTTGTCGGCACGTTCCAAAGACGCGCGAATCCTTAACAATTACGGCAGTTTTCTCTACCAGCAAAAGCGTTACAAGGAAGCTTACGAGCGCTTCGAGCAGGCCGCTGAAGATAACCTCTACGCCGAGCGCGCCCGGGTGTTCGAAAACCTCGGCATGACGGCTGTGATGCTCGGCAATCGCGACGCCGCCCGTGAGCATTTCGACAAAGCGCTGCGTCTGGATCGTCAGCAGCCACGCGCGTTGCTGGAAATGGCTGAGTTGTCGTACGAAGACAGGCATTATGTGCCGGCGCGCGATTACTACGAGCGTTTCAGCCAGTTGAGCGAGCAGAATGCGCGAAGCCTCTTGCTCGGCACGCGGCTGGCGAAGGTGTTTGATGATCGCAACAAGGCAGCCAGTTACGGCTTGCTTCTAAAAAGACTCTATCCCGGTACGCCGGAATATCAGCAATACCTGTCGGAGCAATGATGAAAGCGGCGCATCCCGAAGTTGTAGCAGCCACTCGCACGAACCCAGGCGAAACATTGCGACAGGCCCGCGAGAGCAAGAACTGGTCGCTGCCAGATGTGGCGTTGAGGCTCAACCTCACCGTGACTTCCCTGACTCATCTGGAAGCAGGCGATTTCGACAAGCTCCCCGGTCATACCTTTGCCCGCGGCTATGTCCGTGCCTACGCCAAGCTGCTGGACCTTGATCAAGCTGCATTGGTCAGTGCGTTCGATCAGTACACCGGCACCGACGGCAAGGGCAGCAGCGTTCATGCGCTGGGCCGAATCGAAGAGCCGGTGCGCCTGTCCCACAATATCCTGCGCATCGTCAGCCTCTTGCTGCTCATCGCGTTGATCGGCGGCGGCTTCGTGTGGTGGCAGGATCAAGCCACCCTGCGCGGCAAGGAGCCGACCAATCTGGGCATGGAGCACGTCGAAGTCGAAAGCGCCGACGGCACCACCCAGATCCATCCGCTCGACGAGCCGGAAGATCAAGCTGTGGCTCAAGGTCAGACCGCGCTGCCGTTGAATAACGCCGAGCCTGCGTCCGCGCCTGAAGCGCCTGCTTCATCCAGCACCGCGTCCAGCAGCACGGGCACCGTTGCAGGCGCTGTTGTTCCCCACAGCACATCAACCACCGCTCCGGTAACGCCTGCGCATACCGCGTCGACGCCAACCGCGCCGGTCACGACCGTAGCGCCAACGCCTGCGACAACCGCGCCCGTCAACAGCGCCCCGAGCGCAACCGCTGACGCCGCGACAGTACCGGCAGGTGCCGGCCGCGTGCAGGTTCAGTTTGTGAATGATTGCTGGACCCAGGTCACCGACGGCAATGGCAAAGTGCTGATGAGCGGTCTCAAGAAAAAAGGCGACAGCCTCGACGTCAATGGCAAGCCGCCGCTGACCCTGCGCCTGGGCTTCGCTCGCGGCGCGCAAGTGAGCTACAACGGTCAGCCGGTTGATGTGGCACCTTTCACCAGTGGCGAAACTGCTCGCCTGAAGCTAGGGCAATAAGTCATGCACGGCGAATCTCCGATCAAACGTCGCGAATCTCGTAAAATCTGGGTCGGCTCGGTGCCGGTCGGTGGCGATGCCCCGATTGCAGTGCAGAGCATGACCAACAGCGACACCAATGACGTCGCGGCCACGGTGGCGCAGATCAACCGTCTGGAAGCCGCCGGCGTGGACATCGTCCGCGTCTCGGTGCCGGACATGGACGCGGCCGAGGCGTTTGGCCGCATCAAGCAGTTGGTCAAGGTCCCGCTGGTCGCGGACATCCACTTCGATTATCGAATCGCCCTGCGCGTTGCCGAGCTGGGCGTCGATTGCCTGCGCATCAATCCGGGCAACATCGGCCGCGAAGACCGCGTCCGTGCGGTGGTTGAAGCGGCCCGTGATCGCGGCATTCCGATCCGCATCGGCGTCAACGCCGGTTCGCTGGAAAAAGACCTGCAGAAGAAGTACGGCGAGCCAACGCCGGCGGCTTTGGTCGAGTCCGCGCTGCGTCATGTCGAGCATCTGGACCGTCTGGATTTCCAGGACTTCAAGGTCAGCGTCAAGGCCTCCGATGTGTTTATGGCGGTCGAGGCTTATCGCCTCCTTGCCAAACAAATCATCCAGCCGTTGCACCTGGGTATCACTGAAGCGGGCGGTTTGCGCTCAGGCACAGTGAAATCGGCCGTCGGCCTAGGTATGCTGCTGGCCGAAGGGATCGGCGATACCATTCGGATTTCTCTGGCTGCCGATCCGGTTGAAGAAGTGAAGGTCGGTTACGACATCCTCAAGTCGCTGCGTCTGCGTTCCCGTGGCATCAACTTCATCGCCTGCCCGAGCTGCTCACGGCAGAACTTCGATGTGGTCAAGACCATGAACGAGCTGGAAGGGCGCCTTGAAGATTTGCTGGTCCCGCTGGATGTTGCGGTGATCGGTTGCGTGGTGAACGGTCCCGGCGAGGCGAAAGAAGCCCACGTCGGTCTGACCGGAGGCACGCCGAACCTGATCTACATCGATGGCAAGCCGGCGCAAAAGCTGACAAATGACAATCTGGTGGAACAGCTTGAACGCTTGATCCGCCAGAGAGCGGCCGAAAAGGTCGAGGCCGACGCAGCGCTGATCGCGCGCGGCTAACCCAGTTTCCAAGGAATATTTGTGAGTAAGTCTCTGCAAGCCATTCGTGGCATGAACGACATCCTGCCGGATCAAACGCCGCTGTGGCGCTACTTCGAAGGCACCGTATCGCGTTTACTGGATAACTACGGTTATCGCCAGATCCGCATGCCGATCGTCGAGTTCACCGACCTGTTCAAACGCTCCATCGGCGAAGTCACCGACATCGTCGAAAAAGAGATGTACACCTTCGCCGACCGCAATGGCGATTCGCTGACCCTGCGCCCTGAAGGCACGGCGGCCTGCGTGCGTGCGGTCCTCGAACACGGCATCACCGGCGGCGGTCAGGTGCAGAAGCTTTGGTACATCGGCCCGATGTTTCGCCACGAGCGTCCGCAGAAAGGCCGTTATCGTCAGTTTCACCAGATCGGTGTCGAGGTGTTCAACCTCGATGGTCCGGACATCGACGCCGAGCTGATCGTCCTGACCTGGCGCCTGTGGGGCCTGCTGGGCATCCGCAATGCCGTCAAACTGGAACTCAACAGCCTGGGCACCAGTGAAGCCCGCGGCCGTTATCGTGAAGCGCTGGTCGAGTATCTCTCGGCGCGTCACGAGCAACTGGACGAAGACAGCCAACGCCGTCTGAAAACCAACCCGCTGCGCGTGCTCGATACCAAACACCCTGAAACCCAGGCTGTGCTGGTCGATGCACCCAAACTGGCAGATTATCTTGACGACGAATCCCGGGTTCACTTCGAAGGCCTGAAGGCGCGTCTCGACGCGGCGGGCATTCCGTACGTGATCAACCCGAAGCTGGTTCGCGGCCTGGATTACTACAGTAAAACCGTATTCGAGTGGGTCACTGACCAGCTCGGCGCTCAGGGCACTGTCTGCGCGGGCGGCCGTTACGACGGACTGGTTGAGCAGATGGGCGGCAAACCGACGTCGGGCGTGGGCTTTGCGATGGGCATCGAACGTCTGGTGCTGCTGCTGGAAACCCTTGAGCAGATTCCCGAAGAGATCGCCCGTACGGTCGACGTTTACGTCTGCGCGTTCGGCGAGGCCGCCGAGCTGGCAGCGCTGACGCTGTCCGAGCGCTTGCGCGATCTGGCGCCGAACCTGCGTCTGCAAGTCAATGCCGGGGCTGGTAGCTTCAAGAGCCAGTTCAAGAAGGCCGACAAGAGCGGCGCGTTGTACGCGCTGATCCTTGGTGACGAAGAGCTGGCGCGCAAGGAAGTGGGCGTCAAGCCGCTGCGCGGTCAGGGCGAACAACAAAATATTGCCTGGGATGCTCTGTCCGAGCACCTGGCCACCTGCATCTCGCAGGGTTGAAGCAGATAAAAGCCGATTTAGCGAATAGGAGTATTGGGGTGTCGAGTACCGATGATGATGAGCTGGTTGCCGTAAAGGACTGGTGGCAGCGTAACGGCAAGCCTCTGGTGACCGGCGGCCTGCTGGCGGTGATCGTGGTGTTGGGCTGGCAAGGCTGGCAGCGCTATCAGAACAACCAGGCCCAAGGTGCTTCGGCGCTGTATCAGCAATTGCTGGAAACCGCACTGACGCCAAGCGGCCAGGCTGACGCAGGCCGTGTAGCCGAGATCGCCGGCAAGCTGAAAAGCGATTTCGGCGGCACCGCGTATGCGCAGTACGGCAGCCTGTTCGTGGCCAAAGTGGCTGTGGACACCGGCAAGCTGGATGACGCTGCGAACGAGCTCAAATCCGTGACCGACAAGCCGGCCAACGCGACCCTGGGTGAAATCGCCCGTCAGCGTCTGGCTCGTGTGCTCGCTGCACAGAACAAGGCCGAAGACGCGCTGAAGCTGCTCGACGGTCAGGCCGACACGTCGTTCGCGGCCAGCCGAGAAGAGCTGCGCGGTGACCTGCTGGTTCAGCTGGGTCGTACCGATGATGCCTACGCTGCATACAAGAAGGCCAAGGCGGCGCTTTCCGAAGAAGCGGCTGTTGGCGGTCTGCAAATGAAGCTCGACGATCTGGCGAAAGGGGATGCGTGACGTGATTCGTTGGAAACATGCAGCATTGCTGGCTCTGGCCATTCTGGCCGCGGGTTGCAGCAGCAACAGCAAAAAAGAGCTGCCTCCGGCAGAGCTCGTCGACTTCAAACAGGAAGTGACCCTGCAGAAGTTGTGGAGCCGGTCCGTCGGTGACGGTCAGGGCGACATCTACAACATGCTGGTTCCGGCCATCGACGGCGAGAACATCTACGCTGCCGATGCGAACGGTCTGGTCATGGCGATCAATCGCAGCAACGGCGACGTCGTCTGGAAAAAAGAGCTTGAGCAACCAGTTTCCGGCGCCGTCGGCGTAGGTTTCGGTCTGGTCATGCTCGGCACGTTGCGCGGCGAAGTCATCGTCCTCGATGAGGCCACCGGCGAGCAGAAGTGGAAAGCCAAGGCGACCAGCGAAGTGCTGTCCGCTCCGGCCACCAACGGCAGTGTCGTGGTTGCCCAGACTCAGGATGACCGGGTTATCGGTTATGACGCCATCACTGGCGATCAGCGCTGGATCTACGAAAGCAGCCCGGCTGTTCTGACGCTGCGTGGCACCGGTGCGCCGATCGCGACCTCGTCGCTGGCCATCGCAGGCTTGTCCACCGGCAAGGTTGTGGCGCTGGACATCAACAACGGCGTCCCGGCCTGGGAGCAGCGCGTTGCCGTTCCGACAGGTCGTTCCGAGCTGGATCGGGTGGTCGACATCGACGGCGGCTTGCTGCTTTCAGGCAACACGCTGTACGTCGCAACCTATCAGGGTCGTGTAGCCGGTCTGGAACTGCAGAGCGGCCGCGTGCTGTGGCAGCGTGATGCCTCGAGCTATTCGGGTGTGGCGCAAGGCTTCGGCAGCGTCTACGTCTCGCTGGCCAACGGCACCGTGGAAGGCATCGATGAGCGCTCTTCCACCGGTCTGTGGAGCAACGACTCGCTGGCCCGTCGCCAACTCGGCGCGCCGGAAGTGTTCTCCAGCTACGTCGCGGTCGGCGACATGGAAGGCTATCTGCACCTGCTGAGTCAGGTCGACGGCCATTTCGTCGCCCGTGAAAAGATTGACAGCGATGGCTTGCGTGCACGCCCGCTGGTCTCCGGCAGCACCATTTACGTCTTTGGCAACAGCGGCAAGCTGGAAGCCCTGACGATCAAGTAATGGCTGCCTATGCTTGAGGAGGTCGTTTTTCGGCTTCCCCAGGCGGCCCCGGTTTGATGGGGCCTGCGACGCTTCGGTGTCGCTCCGAACTCCGGCCGCTGCCTTGCAGCGGCTTTTGTATTTTCTGAAATAACGAAGTGGAGAGCCGCATGGTTCCCGTAATCGCCCTGGTGGGTCGACCGAACGTCGGCAAGTCCACCTTGTTCAACCGCCTGACCAGGACTCGCGACGCCATCGTCGGCGACTTGTCCGGTCTGACCCGTGATCGCCAATACGGTGAGGCCAAGTGGCAAGGGCGCTCCTACATCCTGATCGACACCGGCGGTATCTCCGGTGATGAACACGGCATGGACGAAAAGATGGCCGAGCAGTCGCTGCTGGCCATCGAAGAGGCCGATGTCGTTTTGTTCCTCGTTGACGCCAAAGCAGGATTTACTGCCGCCGACCAGATGATTGGCGAGCACCTGCGCAAGCGCAACAAGACCTCTTACGTCGTTGCCAACAAGGTCGACAACATCGACCCTGACATGGCCCGCGCGGAGTTTGCACCGCTGGGTATGGGTGACGCGATTCCGGTTGCCGGCGCTCACGGTCGCGGCATCACGCAGATGCTCGAAATCGCCCTTCGCGATTTCCCGAAAGACGCTGACGAAGTCGAAGAAGGCGAAGAAGAGGAAGTCGTCGCTGAGGGTCAGGAAGCCAAGCGCATTCCCGGCCCGAGCGAGAAGGATGGCATCAAGATCGCCATCATCGGTCGTCCGAACGTCGGCAAATCGACGCTGGTCAATCGCATGCTCGGTGAAGACCGCGTTATCGTCTACGACGAGCCCGGCACCACCCGCGACAGCATCTACATCCCGTTCGAACGCAACGAGGAAAAGTACACGCTGATCGACACCGCCGGTGTGCGCAAGCGCGGCAAGATCCACGAAGAAGTCGAAAAGTTCTCCGTGGTCAAAACCCTGCAGGCGATCAAAGACGCCAACGTGGTGATCTTCGTGATGGACGCCCGCGAAGGCGTTGTCGACCACGACCTCAACCTGCTGGGCTTTGCCCTTGAATCCGGTCGGGCCTTGGTCATCGCACTGAACAAGTGGGATGGAATGGTGCCGAGCGAGCGCGACTACGTGAAGGTCGAGCTGGAGCGTCGGTTGTTCTTCGTCGACTTCGCCGACATCCACTTCATCTCGGCGCTGCATGGCACGGGCGTGGGTAACCTGTATCAGTCGGTGCAGAACTCGTTCAAATCCGCTGTGACCCGTTGGCCAACCAGTCGCCTGACCCAGATTCTGGAAGACGCGGTCAGCGAGCACGCACCGCCGATGGTCGGCAGCCGCCGCATCAAGCTGCGTTATGCCCACTTGGGTGGCGCGAACCCGCCGTTGATCGTGATCCACGGTAACCAGGTCGAAAAAGTGCCGAAGTCGTACGTCCGGTACCTTGAGAACACCTATCGCCGTGTGCTCAAGCTGGTCGGTACGCCTATCCGCATCGAGTTCAAGGGCGGCGAGAACCCGTACGAAGGCAACAAGAACACGCTGACCGACCGCCAGGTCAACAAGAAGCGTCGGATGATGTCGCACCACAAGAAAGCCGACAAGAAGCGCCGCGACAAGCGCTGATCGTGTAACGGTCTTTCTCGGAAAAGGCGCCAGCGGCGCCTTTTTTTGTGCGCGACATCTGGGCTATCCTGCGAGTCCCCGAGCCCTTCAGGTGTCGGGAGTGGAGCAGGAAAACCCCCATGATCACCAGCAAACTGCCGAACGTTGGCACCACCATTTTTACTGTGATGTCTCAGCTTGCCGCCGAAACCGGGGCGATCAATCTGTCTCAGGGTTTTCCCGATTTCGATGGGCCTGACGCACTGCGTGAAGCCCTCTGCCGCCGCGTCATGGACGGCAACAACCAATACGCGCCAATGGCCGGCCTGCCTGCGTTGCGCGAGCAAGTCGCGGCCAAGATCGCTCGCTGCTACGGCCGTCAGGTCGGCATCGACAGCGAAATCACCATCACCCCCGGCGCCACCCACGCCATCTTCTGCGCGATCCAGACCATTGTGAGCGCTGGCGATGAAGTGATCGTCTTCGACCCGTGCTACGACAGCTATGCGCCGTCGGTGGAACTGGCCGGCGGGCGCACCGTGCATGTGCAGCTCAAAGACGGCGATTTCGCCATCGACTGGGAAAAGCTCGGCGCAGCGTTGAGCCCTCGCACCCGGATGATCGTCATCAACACGCCGCACAACCCCAGCGGTGCGCTCATCACCCGCGACGAACTGGATCGCCTGGCGGCACTGATCCGTGACCGGGACATTTACGTGCTCAGCGACGAGGTCTATGAACACCTGGTGTTCGACGGCCTGCAACACGCCAGCGTGCTGGCCCATGACGAACTCTATCAGCGCGCGTTTGTGGTCAGTTCGTTCGGCAAGACCTACCACGTCACCGGCTGGAAAACCGGCTACCTCGTTGCGCCGCCTGCACTGACCGCCGAAGCACGGAAGATCCATCAGTTCGTCGCATTCTGTGGCGTCACGCCGTTGCAATGGGCGTTGGCCGATTTCATGGCGGCGCATCCCGAGCACGTCGACGAACTGCCGGCGTTCTATCAGGCCAAACGCGACTATTTCTGCGATCGCCTGGAAGCCTCGCGTTTCACCTTCACGCGCGCCAGCGGCACGTACTTTCAGCTCGTTGATTATTCGCAGATCCGTCCGGACCTCAACGATGTGGACATGTCGCTGTGGATGACACGCGAGCACGGCGTGGCAAGCATCCCCATTTCGGTTTTCTATCAGAATCCGCCCGAAGGCCAGCGCCTGATCCGGCTGTGCTTTCCCAAGCGCGAGGAGACGCTGCGTCTGGCAGCGGAAAAACTATGCGCGATCTGACCACGCTGCCCAACTTGAATATCGCGCTGGTTCAGACCACGCTGGTCTGGCACGACGCCCCGGCGAACCATGCGCATTTTGAAGAACTGCTGGCCCAGGCCAGGGGCGCAGATCTGGTGATCCTGCCGGAGATGTTCACCACCGGGTTTTCCATGGAATCCGAGACGCTGGCCGAGCCCGAAGACGGCCCGACCGCTCAGTGGATACTGGCCCAGGCCAGGCAACTGAATGCGGTGGTGACCGGCAGCGTGATCATTCGCGCCGCGGACGGCAGCCATCGCAACCGCCTGCTGTGGGCGCGGCCGGACGGCGAGCTGCTGCATTACGACAAGCGCCATCTGTTCAGAATGGCCGGCGAGCACGAGCACTACAGCCCGGGCGAGCGTCAGGTGCAGTTCGAACTCAACGGCTGGCGAATTCGTCCGCTGATCTGCTACGACCTGCGTTTTCCGGTGTGGAGCCGTGATGCGCACAACACCGATCTGTTGCTCTATACCGCCAACTGGCCGGGCGCGCGACGTCTGCATTGGAACCGTCTGCTGCCGGCGCGTGCGATCGAGAACTTGTGTTACGTCGCTGCGGTGAATCGCGTGGGAATCGATGGCAAGGGCTTTGCCTACACCGGCGACAGTCAGGTGCTGGATTTCCAGGGCGAGAGCCTGCTCAACATCGGCGAGGCGGATGGCGTGTTCCAGGTCAGCCTGTCAGCGCAGAGTCTGGCGGCGTACCGCGAGAAATTCCCGGCCTGTCTCGACGCTGATACATTCGAGATACAGTAACGTCATAGAGTTAACGGACGGGTGGTCGATAGCGGTTGTACCCAGACAGGAGATCGGTATGACCACCATCAGCACATCCTCATTGAGTTCGTATTCCACCAGTTTCACCGTTGCGGTCAAAAAAGACCCCACAACAACGGCGGCTGACAGCGACACCTCCACCACCACAGATGCCACGTCGGCGTCTGCATCGACCACAGCCACAGCGGCAGGTGGCGCTGGCGGTGCTGGCGGTGCGGGTGGGGCGTCTGATTCTTCCAGCACCAGCGAGCAGGCCATCGCGAAGCTGGAAGAGCAGATCAAGGAAACCCAGAAGCGCTTGCAGGAACAGCAACAGCAACTCGCTGCCGCCCAGGCCAGCTCTGGCACCGACGAGGAGAAGTCGGCGCGGGTGATGGCCATTCAGGGACAGATCTCGTCGACGACCGCCAGCCTGTCGACGGAACAGGCGGCACTCTTGCAACTGCAGAAGTCCGGCAGCATTAACACCACCGCCTGATTCACTGATTCAGAGACAAAACCGCTCCATGACCTCGGTCGTGGGGCGTTTTTGCGTCTGCAATAAATTGGACTTCAGATGTTTGTACGCTGGCCGATACAAAGTGCACCTCATAAGGAGTTCATCATGACCACCATCAACACCAGTTCGTTGGGTGCTTACTCCAGCGTGTTCACGGCCGCCGTCAAAACCGACGACTCCACCAAGAGCGACGCCAAGACCGCCAGCGTCGAGCTGCGTGGCAATGTGTACGGCGACTCCAAGGCGGCAGGCGCCAGTGAGTCAGCCGAAGCGCCGAGCATGAAGGAGGAGATGATCAAACAGTTGCAGGAGCAGATTGAGCAAACCCAGAAAATGCTCCAGCAGCAGCAAGCTCAGTTAGCCGCTGTCCAGGCCAGCAAGACGCCCGATGAGTTGAAGGCCACGCAGGTCATGGCGATTCAGCAGCAGATTTCCGGGACCATGGCTCAGTTGGGCGCACTGCAGGCGTCCCTGTTGAACTTGATGAAAGTCAAAGTCGACACCACGGCCTGATTATCCAGCGCTCAAACAAAAGGCCCTGAAGTTTGCACTTCAGGGCCTTTTTTATCGGGCGCAGCTTTCTATCCCGAAGCGTTAAGCCGCTTTCGTCGCATCAGCCTGGAGCAGGCCACGATTGAGGGCGCTGAACAGTGCCTTGAAGCTGGCCGTGGTGATGTTCTCATCGATGCCGACGCCGTGTACCGCGCGATCGCCATCCACACGCAGCTCGATGTAGGCAGCGGCTTTGGCCGTGGTGCCCGCGCCGATGGCGTGTTCGTTGTAGTCCATGATCTCGGCCGACACCGGGAGGCCGGCCACCAACGCTTCCAGTGCGCCGTTGCCGGTGCCTTTCCAGCGCAGATTGCTCTCGCTGTCGCCCATGCCGGTCACGACTACTTCAACAGCGCTGTTGCCGTTCTCTTCCTGCAAGCGATGGCTGACCAGTGCATACGGCTTGTTGGCCTGCAGGTATTCACGCTTGAACAGCGAGTAGATCTGCTGCGCGGTCATCTCCAGGCCAAGACGATCGGTCTCGCCCTGAACCACCTGGCTGAACTCGATCTGCATGCGACGCGGCAGGGAGATGCCATATTCCTGTTCCAGCAGGTAAGTAATCCCGCCTTTGCCGGACTGGCTGTTGACGCGGATGACCGCCTCATAGCTGCGGCCGATGTCGGCTGGATCGATTGGCAGGTACGGCACTTCCCACAGCGTGCCTTCCTTCTGCTGAGTGAAGCCCTTGCGGATCGCGTCCTGGTGAGAGCCGGAAAACGCAGTGTGTACCAGGTCGCCGACGTACGGGTGACGCGGGTGCACCGGAATCTGGTTGCACTCCTCGACCACCTTGCGCACACCGTCGATGTCGGAGAAGTCCAGTTGCGGATTCAGGCCCTGGGTATACATGTTCAGCGCGACGGTCACGAGGTCGACGTTGCCGGTGCGCTCGCCGTTGCCGAACAGGCAGCCTTCAACCCGATCCGCGCCCGCCATCAGGCCCAGTTCGGTCGCCGCGACGCCGGTGCCACGGTCGTTGTGGGTGTGCAGGCTGATGATCACGCTGTCACGACGGGAAATGTTGCGGCAGAACCATTCGATCTGGTCGGCGTAAATGTTCGGGGTGGCGACTTCGACGGTGGCTGGCAGATTGAGGATCACCTTGTTCTGCGGCGTCGCGTTCCACACTTCGATGACGGCGTCGCAGACTTCCTTGGCGAACTCCAGCTCGGTGGCGCTGAACGTCTCAGGCGAGTACTCGAACTGCCACTGGGTTTCTGGCTGCAGGGCGGCGTATTTGACGAACAGCTGAGCAGCATTCACGGCGATGGCTTTCACGCCCGCTTTGTCCTGGTTGAAGACGATGCGGCGGAAGGACGGGCAGGTGGCGTTGTAAAGATGGACGATGGCTTTTTTCGCACCGCGCAGGGACTCAAACGTCCGCGCGATCAGGTCTTCGCGGGCCTGAGTCAGCACCTGAATCGTGGTGTCGTCCGGGATATGGCCGTCTTCGATCAGCGTGCGCACGAAGTCGAAATCGGTTTGCGACGCGGAAGGGAAGGAGGCTTCGATTTCCTTCACGCCGACTTGAACGAGGGTCTTCCAGAAACGCAGCTTTTTGACCGCATCCATGGGCTCGATCAGCGACTGGTTACCGTCACGCAAGTCGGAACTGCACCAGATCGGCGCCGCAGTGATGGTCTTGGAAGGCCAGGTGCGGTCAGGCAGGTCGATGACAGGAAAGGCGCGGTACTTGGTCGAGGGATCTTTGAGCATGGTCATGTGAATAATCCTTGTTGTACTCAGGGCCGAAAGAAGGCGGCCAGCCGGTTGATGCGAGAGTAGCACTGCGGGTGAGCGTCGAGGCACCGCGTTCAGCTTTGCAGTCGTGCACTGACGAGGCAGAGGCAGCGATGTTGACGCATCAGAATGAGGGTGTGAGAGGTTTTCATGTCGCCAAACGTAACCAATGGGGTGAAAGCTGGCAAGCGGTTGCGGAAAATTGATGAATAATCTCGCGTAACTGCATTAGCCGGGTTTTAATCGCGATTTTCTCCAGTTTGTCGCTGGTCCGTTGCTCATGCCGTTGACTCCACGCAACGCGTAGCTCCCAATTGCACTCCCACACTCGATCACCACAACAACCCGTGTAGAGGGCCATCCCATGAAAGAAGCAGACTGGAAAATTCTCAGCCGACTAAGACCTCTAGCCGTGGAGCGCCTTTACGAGCGTATCTGGCAGGACATTCTGAAAAAAACAGCGCTAACGGACAAAGATGCTCGAGACCGCGTCCAAGGTGTCAGGGATGTGGCTAACAAGGGCGATAAACTTGTGGCCAAAGTGTTCGATTCCACCAACTTTTCAAGAAGTAATTTCAGTTTTCACCTCTATGCGCTGGTCGCGGAGGATCTGATTACTGATGAGGAGCTGCGGCAGTTCAGCGATGAAGTCCAGGATCGGCTAAAACTGTGGCGCGAGGGGTGAAGCAGAGCTGACTTCATCCCTGTTCGCATGCGGTTCGGTTTGCGTACCTGATGGCACGCCGCTAAGAGTCCCGTCAAAAGGTGTTACGGCTGAAACGCATTGATGAAAATCGCCGGATCTACCCGCGCGTCATTCAGGCTGACGTTCCAGTGCATGTGCGGCCCCGTTGCGCGACCGGTCGAACCCACGCGCCCGACCACACCACCGCGCGGCACAGCATCGCCGACCTTCACGTCGATCTTCGACATATGGCAGAACATGCTGATGAAGCCCTGCCCGTGATCGACGAACACCGTGTTGCCGTTGAAGAAATAGTTGCCGATCAGAATCACCTTGCCCGCAGCCGGGGACTTGATAGGCGTACCGGCCGGAACCGCGAAATCCAGTCCGGCGTGAGGATTCCGCTCCTCACCGTTGAAGAAGCGTCGCACGCCGAACTTGCTGGAGAGCGGCCCGTCCACCGGCTTGTCCAGCAACAGGTTGCTCGGCGTCACGGGACTGAACGTACGGTAAGCGCGAACCTGCACCTCGAGTTCCTGCTCGATGCGCTTGAGGTCGTCCGGGTTCGGATTGACCTGACGCTGATTCTTCAGGGTGATGCGCTGCTCCGGGTACTTCTTGTTGCCCACCACGAAAGGCAGGTTGCGGCCGCCGCTGCTGACCTGCTGCGCAGTGCCTGGCTTGACGCTCAGCGGAATGCCGACGATGGCCAGCCAGCGCGCGTCCTGATCCTTGACCACCAGCACGGGTTTGCCCTGCCACGTGGCTTTGGGCGCTTGTGCTGCAGGGCCGAGATCGACCACCGCTACGCCGCCCGGTACGGGCTTGTTGAGCAGGCGGGAAATGTAGCTGTCAGCGTAGGCGGGCAGGGCGGCACACATGACCAATGCAGCAGTTGCCAACGAACGGGTTAGAAAAGAACGCATTGATCAATCCAGAAGTGAAAGGGTGACAGGCGTCAGATGGTTGTCTTCGACGCGCACTTGCAGCTCGCCGTCCGCCAGCTTTGCCGTCAGGCGCTGACCCTGATGTGTTTGCTCGGCAGCGCGAACGGCCCTGCCGCGTTCATCCAGCAAAATACTGTAACCACGGCCAAGGGTCGCCAGCGGGCTAACCACATTGAGCGTCTGCACCTGACTTTGCAGCTGCAAGCGACGGCTCTTGAGGTTCTCCTTGATCGCACGGGGCAGCCGCTCGGCCAATACCGCCAGGCGCTGCCGCAGAAACATCAGCGTGCGTCCCGGATGTTGCGCGGCCAGGCGACTTTCCAGATGGCTCATGCGCACCTGGCGCTTGTGCATCTGCTGCTCGAAGGCCCGGCGCATGCGCATGTCCAGATCGTCGAGGCGCTGGGCGCGCTGGCGTAACCGTTCACCGGGGTGACGCAAGCGGCGGGAAATCCCGTCCAGACGCAATTGCTCGCGCATCAACCGGTCCTGCATGCGGCTGATCAGTCGGCGCTCCAGGCTGTCGACCCGACGGTGCAGATCGCTTGAATCCGGCGCCAGCAGTTCAGCGGCGGCGGAGGGCGTCGGCGCGCGCACGTCGGCGACGAAGTCACTGATCGACACATCCGTCTCATGCCCGACTGCGCTGACGATCGGCGTCACGCACGCATCAATGGCGCGGGCAACGGCTTCTTCGTTGAAGCACCACAGGTCCTCCAGCGAGCCGCCGCCCCGGGCGAGGATCAACGCATCAAAGCCGCGGCCGTCGGCGAGCTTCAACGCGCGCACGATCTGGCCAATGGCTTCGCGGCCCTGCACGGCGGTTGGGATCAGGGTGAGTTCAACCTGGGGCGCGCGACGGCGAAACACGCTGATGATGTCGCGAATCACCGCACCGGTCGGGGAACTGATGATGCCGATGCGCTTAGGGTGCAGCGGCAGGGCGACCTTGCGCTCGGCGCTGAACATGCCTTCGGCGCTGAGCTTTTCCTTCAACGCATCGAAGGCCAGACGCAGCGCGCCATCGCCAGCAGGCTCGACGGTGTCGAGAATCAGCTGATAGTCGCCGCGACCTTCAAACAGCGAGACCTTGCCGCGTACCTTGACCGCCAGGCCGTCCTTCAACGCCTGACGTACCCGCGCTGCGTTGCTGCGAAACAACGCGCAACGCACCTGGGCGCCGGAGTCCTTCAGCGTGAAGTAAACGTGCCCTGAGGCGGGACGCGAGAGGTTGGAAATCTCGCCCTCGACCCAGATGCTGGAAAACACATCCTCCAGCAGCACGCGTGCGCGGCCGTTGAGCTGGCTGACAGTGAGGACGTCCCGGTCAAGGCCGAGTCTTGCGAAGGGGTCTTTGATCATGGCGGCATCATAAAGGCATTGGGGCACGGGTCACCACATCAGATCGCTGACGGCCGGCGCATCGACGGCCATACTTGACGTCACCGACAGCGCGATTAAGCTGCCGCCCCCCGATTACTCGTCAGACAGGCCCTTCATGGACACCCAAAGCATCATCGTCCCGCAAATCTCCAGCTTCCCTGCGCACGAAGCGAAGGCGCGGGCGATCCTGCGCTGGCTGGTGAAGCTGAACGTCGTCGAAGAATCACTGACCACCTGCGGCCGCAGCTTCAATCGCATGGCTTACGCGATTGCGCCCGGCGCGCGACGCTTCGTTGAAAACCCTGACGCCTTGCCGTTCGGTCTGCCGGTCAACGGTCTGGAAATCGTCCTCAAGCGCTGCATCTATACGCCGCAGCAGGGCTTCAAGGAGGAGGCCGGTTGCCCTGGATGCCGGCGCGAGATCGGCGAAGCCCTGTTCGACAGCCTGGAAGACTGGATGCCGGGCCACACCGACAACTTCATGTGCCCCGAATGCCGCCATGAAGATGACATAAACGGATTCCTGTTTCTGGAGCCGTGCGGGTTCTCGAATCTGGGATTCATATTTAATAACTGGCTGGACGCCGGCTTTAAAAGCAGCTTTATCGAGGCGTTTGCCGAGCGCATGGACCGTCCGGTGTCCCATGTCAGAGTCAGGATGTAGATCTTCGCCGCCGTGATTGGGCGCATTAATCCGGTTCATTAGTAAATAGCCTGATCTTTACATTGAGATACTGCAGGTGTCTGGGTACAATGGCGCGCTTCCATTTTCCCGCTCGGGAGCCCAGCGATGCTGCGTATCAGCCAAGAAGCCCTTACATTCGACGACATTCTCCTTGTGCCCGGTTATTCCGAGGTGCTTCCCAACGAAGTCAGTCTGAAAACACGATTGACCCGTGGCATCGAACTCAACATCCCCCTCGTTTCCGCCGCTATGGACACCGTCACTGAAGCCCGTCTGGCAATCGCCATGGCTCAGGAAGGCGGCATCGGCATCATCCACAAGAACATGACCGTCGAGCAGCAAGCTGCCGAAGTGCGCAAGGTCAAGAAGTTCGAAGCGGGTGTGGTCAAGGATCCGATCACCATCGAGGCTGACGCCACCGTTCGCGACCTGTTCGAACTGACCCGTCAACACAACATCTCCGGTGTTCCGGTCCTGCATGACGGCGAGCTCGTCGGCATCGTTACTTCCCGCGACGTCCGCTTTGAAACCCGCCTCGATATCCCTGTCCGCGAAGTGATGACGCCGAAAGAGCGTCTGGTCACCGTCCGTGAAGGCGCCGACAAGTACGAAGTGCGCGATCTGCTGCACAAGCACCGCCTGGAAAAAGTCCTGATCGTCGACGACAAGTTCGCGCTCAAGGGCATGATGACCGTCAAGGACATCGAGAAATCCAAAGCCTGGCCTCTGGCGAGCAAGGACGACCAGGGTCGTCTGCGTGTCGGCGCTGCAGTCGGTACCGGTAAAGACACCGGCGAACGCGTCAGCGCACTGGTTGCTGCGGGCGTGGACGTCATCGTTGTCGACACTGCACACGGCCACTCCAAAGGCGTGATCGACCGCGTCCGCTGGGTCAAACAGAATTTCCCCGACGTGCAGGTCATCGGCGGCAACATCGCCACCGGCGCCGCTGCACGGGCACTGGTCGAAGCCGGCGCTGACGGCGTCAAGGTCGGCATCGGTCCTGGCTCCATCTGCACCACCCGTATCGTCGCTGGCGTGGGCGTCCCGCAGATCAGCGCCATTGCCAACGTGGCCTCGGCACTGGAAGGCACAGACGTTCCCCTGATCGCCGACGGCGGCATCCGTTTCTCGGGTGACCTGTCCAAGGCCATCGTTGCCGGTGCGTACTGCGTGATGATGGGTTCGATGTTTGCCGGTACCGAAGAAGCACCGGGCGAGATCGAGCTGTTCCAGGGCCGCTCGTACAAGGCGTATCGCGGCATGGGTTCGCTGGGCGCAATGTCCCAGGCCCAGGGCTCGTCGGACCGCTACTTCCAGGACTCGTCCGACGGCGCGGAAAAACTCGTACCGGAAGGTATCGAAGGCCGCGTTGCGTACAAGGGTTCGCTGACTGCCATCGTTCACCAGTTGATGGGCGGCCTGCGCTCGTCGATGGGTTACACCGGCAGCGCTGACATCCACGAAATGCGCACCAAGCCTGAATTTGTGCGCATCACCGGTGCCGGCATGGCCGAATCTCACGTTCACGACGTGCAGATCACCAAGGAAGCGCCGAACTACCGCGTAGGTTGATCGGAACGCGCCTAATGACTCAGGCGCGCTTCACGAATTGTTTACCGGGGCTGTTCATGACAGCCCCGTCTTGTTTCTGATTTTCGACGAGAATGACTATGGCCCTCGACATTCACGCCCACCGCATCCTGATCCTGGACTTCGGTTCCCAGTACACCCAGCTGATCGCCCGTCGCGTTCGCGAAATCGGCGTGTACTGCGAGCTGCACCCGTTCGACATGTCGGACGAAGCGATCCGCGAATTCGCCCCGAAAGGCATCATCCTCGCAGGCGGCCCCGAGTCCGTGCACGTTGCCGACAGCCCGCGCGCGCCCCAGGCCGTGTTCGACCTGAACGTGCCGATCTTCGGGATCTGTTACGGCATGCAGACCATGGCCGAGCAGCTCGGTGGCCGCGTGGCCGGTTCCGAATTGCGTGAATTCGGTTACGCCCGTGTCGACATCGTCGGCAAGAGCCGCGTGCTGGATGGCATCGAAGACCACGTCGACGCCGATGGCGTTTTCGGTCTCGACGTGTGGATGAGCCACGGCGACAAAGTCACGGAAATCCCTGAAGGCTTCCACGTACTGGCGAGCACCCCGAGCTGCCCGATCGCCGGGATGGCCGACGACACCCGCGGCTACTACGGCGTGCAGTTCCACCCGGAAGTGACCCACACCAAGCAGGGCGGTCGCATCCTGTCGCGCTTCATCCTCGACATCTGCGGCTGCGAAGCGCTGTGGACCCCGTCGAAGATCGCTGAAGACGCCATCGCCCAGGTTCGCGCCCAAGTCGGCACCGACAACGTACTGCTCGGCCTGTCCGGCGGTGTTGACTCCTCGGTGGTCGCAGCGCTGCTGCACAAAGCCATCGGCGACCAACTGACCTGCGTCTTCGTCGACAACGGCCTGCTGCGTCTGCACGAAGGCGAGCAAGTCATGGCCATGTTTGCCGAGAACATGGGCGTCAAGGTCATCCGCGCCAACGCTGAAGACCAGTTCCTCAACAACCTGGCCGGCGAAAGCGATCCAGAGAAGAAGCGCAAGATCATCGGGCGCACCTTCATCGACGTCTTCGACGCCGAGTCGACCAAGCTCGACAACATCAAGTACTTGGCTCAGGGCACCATCTACCCTGACGTGATCGAGTCCGCTGGCGCCAAAAGCGGCAAGGCCCACGTCATCAAGTCGCACCACAACGTGGGCGGCCTGCCGGAAGAGATGAACCTGAAACTGGTCGAGCCACTGCGCGAACTGTTCAAGGACGAAGTCCGTCGTTTGGGTCTCGAACTCGGCCTGCCGTACGACATGGTCTACCGCCACCCATTCCCGGGCCCGGGCCTGGGCGTTCGTATCCTCGGTGAAGTGAAGAAGGAATACGCCGACCTGTTGCGTCGCGCAGACCATATCTTCATTGAAGAACTGCGCAAAGCCGACTGGTACCACAAAGTCAGCCAGGCCTTCGTCGTGTTCCAGCCGGTGAAATCGGTTGGCGTGGTCGGCGACGGCCGTCGTTACGCCTGGGTCGTCGCCCTGCGTGCCGTCGAAACCATCGACTTCATGACCGCACGGTGGGCACACCTGCCTTACGAACTGCTGGAAACGGTGAGCGGCCGGATCATCAATGAGATCGAAGGCATTTCGCGCGTGACGTATGACGTGTCGAGCAAGCCGCCTGCGACGATTGAGTGGGAGTGATGGGGTGGCCGGGATTGTCCGGCACCCGATAGCAAGAAATGTCCTGAAGCCCGCGTAAACGCGGGCTTTTAGCTTTTTGGGTCTGGCAAGTTCTGGCAGCTTTGTGCATCGCGAAGCACGGTGTGAGCGGACACAAGAACGAAGTGGTGAGGCTGTTTTCGGAGTTACCGTTCGCTGCATCATTAGAGGGTATTGTCTGTTTTGGAAATTACAGTAACAACAGTTTCACTCGATGCATTAAACTTAAGCTATGAAATAAGTGAAACTTGATAGAGGTTCTGCTGCGATTTTGTTTTACGAAATGTTTAACTGTTCTATTTTTTTACTGAAAAATCTCAGGATGAATAACATTGCTGGCAGGGGCGAATTAATGGCTAAGAAAATCATACTCGTACATGGTTTAGGAGGAACTGCTGATGAAACCTGGGGAAGTTTTCCTGAGTTTCTTAGGCGAGATGCTGATTTGGACTTTGGCATTGTATTGTATGGTTATCAATCGCCGCATTTGCTGTTTCAGTTCTGGCAGCGAGCTCCCAGTCTTGCAAATATAGCGAACGGACTTCTTACTGATATCACTGCGCGGTGTGATTTAGACAAAGATGAAATCATATTGGCTGGTCATAGTCTGGGTGGTCTGGTTGTAAAGAAAATGCTTCTGATTATGAAGGATAAAAAAATCAATCATAAAATCAGAAAGGTCTGTTTCTTTGATGTGCCTCACGATGGATCTGCGTATGCAAACGTTGGAAAGTATCTGTCATTCAGAAATCGTCATCTAAAGAGTTTGTGTCGTGACTCAAGCGAGCTAGATGATTTGAACGACCAATGGGTTTATAGTGGTTATGATAATTTGCTTGATATCATAAGTATCATTGCTGCTAATGACGATATCGTAAGCTCCTCAAGTTCCAAAAGCATATTTAGGGCTGGGAAGGTCGAAACGGTTAATGATGTAGATCATCGGTCAATTGTGAAGCCTGATAGCATGGATTCAACTTCTTATATTGTTTTTAAGAGGTTTGTTTTGGAGAGGAGTACGGTAGCTCAATACAAAAATATTGCATCGCGAGATTTGAATGATTGGAAAAGTGTCGAACGGAATCACGGCTATAATTACGTAAGTGATGAGAAGCGCGCTAGCGATCTTTCCGCGTTGATTGCTGCGTTAGGGTTAAAAAGAGCTGTAATCAGGCTTACAGGAGCATCAGGTCTTGGAAAAACTCGCTTGTTGTTAGAGGCGATAGATAGCTCTAGTGGTATAGATGACCCATGCGTACTAGTGTTTGATGCGCCAGGGTATGAAACATCTATTAAAGAAAGTGTTCGCCGAATGGTCGAGGAAGGCACCTTTGGTCTTGTAATAGTGGAAAACTGCAGCGTTGAATTGCATGATTATTTAGGGAAAGAGGTTAACAAAGTTGATTGTCAATTGAAGCTGGTTACCGTTGGGTATTCAAATGATCAGGTTGACTCTATCCATATTCAATTATCCACTTTGTCCGATGCAGCGATAAAACAGGTTTTGACACCAATATTGGTGGGTATGAGCGAGGTTGACGTAGAGCGAGTCGCTAGATTCGCTCAGGGTTACCCGTTGATGGCTACACTTATTGCCGAGCAATATCAAAAGCAGGGCCGACTTTTAGGCTCGATAGAAAGTAACTCAGTTATCAGAAAATTAATCGACGGTGGCGGAGGGGTGTCGGATGTCGATAAGGAGTTACTATCTGCTTGTGCGTTATTCGATGTTTTTGGTACAGGCGAAGGGGTTGCAGGCGAAGAGGCAAGATTCATAGCAGAGGATGTCGCTGGGTCGAGTTTGAAAGTGTTTGATAGAACTTTGTCAATTTTTACGAGGAGGCAAATTATCAATCGAGCCGGCAGGTACGCAAGAGTAGTGCCTAAGCCTCTTGCTCTTACTCTGGCGGCAGAATGGTGGGATGAAACTTCGTATGATAGACAAAAGCAGCTAATTGATAATTTGCCAGACTCATTGATGCAGAGCTTTTGTACTCAAGCTGCATATTTGGATAGTCAGCCAAGCGTCCAAAGATTTTCTGATAAGTTGTTCGGGGGGAACAGTCCTTTTCTTCAAGCGGAAGTGCTGCTTACAGAGAGGGGTTCGAAACTCTTCCGCGCATTTGTTGAAGTGAATCCCGAGTCAACTAGTTATGCGTTGTATAAAGTTTTGGTCGGCATGAGTAGAGAGGAGCTTCAGGCGACTAGAGGAGATGCTCGAAGAAATTTTGTTTGGGCATTGGAGAAGTTATGCTTTCATTCAGAATACTTTGAAAAGTCCGCCTGGTGCATGCTGTTGCTCGCTTCGGCTGAGAATGAGACGTGGAGCAATAATGCAACAGGTATGTTTTCTCAGCTTTTTAGAGTTGAATTATCTGGAACTCAAGCGAGGCCAAGGATACGCTTTGATTTATTAAGGCGTGCCATAGCGTGTAACAAAGCAGAGATTGATATGGTGGTGGTTGAGGCATTAAATCAGGCGGTGAGTACATACGGGGGCACAAGAACTATAGGGGCTGAATACCAGGGGACCAAAGCACCGCTTGAGGAGTGGCGCCCAAAAATATGGCAAGAAATATTTGATTTTTGGCAAGAGGCATTTGATTTATTGTTGATAATGTTTGATCGCGCTGAGGAACAAAAAGAAAAAGTGCTTTCAACTGTCGGTCATTCGATTCGTGGTTTCGTAGCACGGAATCGGATTGAGATGTTGGATTCGGCAATCAGAAATATTATAACTCGAAACGGGCGGTATTGGCCTGCTGCTCTGGAAAGTATAAAAAATACGTTCGAGTATGATTCTGAAAATATGAGCAAGGAGTCTAGAGCGGCTCTGAATGATTGGTTGGAACTACTCAGTTCTACCGAAGCTGAACTTTCTGAAAAGTTGAAAATATTGGTAGTTAACCCTCCGTGGGAGCATAGGCGTGGGGAAGACGGTCAATATGTCGATATGGCATCTAAAAATGCCAAAGAGCTGGCTAAAAAACTTGCGTCAAATATTGATGAGCTTGTCCCTTATTTAAGTTTAATTTTACAAGGTGAGCAGAAACAAGCATTCTCATTCGGCTATCAGCTGGCACTTGAATTGGTAGAGATTGAGGCTGATGTAATTATAGATTTGTCGTTTCAGAAGTTGGCTTCCATAGATCGACCTAATCCGGCGTTTATTTATGGGTTGTATCGTGGGGTGTTTGATCGCTCCCCAGAGAAGTGGCAAGATAATATTGATAGGGTTCGTGAGGATGACGATTTAGTTTATTTGTACCCCGAGATTCTTCGCACTGGGAATATCAATAAGTATCATCTTGATGTGCTCGTTGAGTTGGTGGAAAACAATATCGTGTCGCCCGATAGTGTGAGCGCACTAAGTTATGGAAGCGTTACAGATGGGATTTCATCAGCTGATATTGCGGATTTTTGTTTGCGGCTGATGAAACTTGGGGAACGATCAAGTTGGCCTGCGCTTAACGTAATGTATATGTACTGCTTTGGTAATGATGGTGCTATTCAGACGCTGCGTGAACCACTCAAAAGAATGGTTACAGCTGTTCCACTTGACAAAGAGCAAAAAAGTACATCTATAGATGCTCATCATTGGAATGACCTAGCTCAGAAAATACTTAAAGAGCCGGATGAGGAGTTTGCGATTTCGCTGGCGAATCAGTTGATAGCTGCATGTAAACGTGGTTTCAATCATGGCGATATTTGGAATTACACCAAACCTTTATTGCTTGAATTGATGCGTGACTATGGCAATGTGCTGTGGCCAATTTTTGGAGAAGCCATTGTTCAGTCAAAAGGTATGGAGCGTTATTGGCTTCAACAGCTGTTAGATCGTGAAAATGGCTCAGCAGTTGTTATGCCAAGTGTTCTCTCAGTGGTTCCTGTGCAAGTCGTTATGAATTGGTGTTCTTTGCATCCAGATATTGGGCCTGCTTTTGTTGCTGGCTGTCTGAATGTGTTTGAGTCTACAGAGGGGAAATTTCGACCTGCCGAGCTGTTTCTAGCGCTGCTTGAGCGGTTCGGCGAGAATCAAGATGTAGGAAACACGCTTAGAGCGAACATGGTGTCCCGTTCTTGGTCTGGCTCGCTCGTTCCTTATTTGGAGTCTGACAAACGCGCTTTGAGTCCGTTGCTTGAACACCCAGTCGGCAATGTTAGAGTTTGGGTGAGAAGTTATATTTCTTATTTGGATCGGAAGATTGAGGATGAGTTAGATCGGGATGATGAAGTTAATATTGGTCGTTTTTAGCCGGGTTGATATTTTCGCTTTAGCGAAGCTCATCATAAAAGGTAAGTAAATGAAAAGTTTTACTTGCATTAAATGCAGGAATAAATGACGGATTTTTAGCTGGCTTTACAGTTACCACTGCGCATGGGGTGGAGGGGCAAGATTCGCTTTAGGCTAGTTGATGTTTATAACAACTAGCAGCTTTGAGTCCTAACTGTGTGAAAATTTAAGCAGCGGCTGAGGATTACGGGCAGGAAAATGATAACCGAAGTCGCGGGCCTAGACATCCATTACCTCACCCTGTAAGCGCCCTCAAATGGGAGGATAACGCCAGATGAAAACCCGACCGCACGACGAGGGAATGGACGAGCATTTCAGCATAGATGGGGAAATATGCGCTGATCTGCTGATTGAGGTACGCCGTAACGGTGAAGTGGCCGAGCTGGCCATTCTATTGCGCCAGTTGGCTAAGGCGTTTGGGCAGGATGAAGGGTGGAGTCTGCCAGATGCAGAACACAAGCTATTGTCTGCATAACAAAAAATGGCACATTTCATGGTATTTATGCCCTTATTTATCATAAGGCAATGATATTCATGGATATTTTAAAGCTATTTACAATCGAGTGGGAATGATGGGGTGGCCGGCATTGTCCGGCACCCGATAGCAAGAAATGTCCTGAAGCCCGCGTAAAAGCGGGCTTTTTTCTTTTAGAAAGCCGGTCAAAATTTGGCAGGGGAATGTATCGCCAAGCACCGTGGCGATGTGGCATGTTACCCGCCTCGGCTGAGTGATCACCTGATCACGCGAATCGGCAATTGCAAAAACGACAGGGTTTGTCTTCGTCAGGCATGCGTAACGCGAGTGTTCTACGATGCAATCAGTTCGACGTTTGATGATTTTGATGTCTGTGCTGTTTCTCTGTGCTGGTCAGGCGTACGCCGATACGGCGGTGCGCGAAGAGCAGTTGATGTTGCCTATCAAAGTCGGTTCGCATGTCGAGAAACTCGAAGCCTTGATCGTCCTTCCTGCGCACGCTGGCAAGTTTCCCATCGCGCTAATCGTCAACGGCTCTGCAGGAGACTCTCCTTCCTCAGTTCGTGCCGATTGGCTTTCCCACATCGCACACGATTTTGCACACCGAGGCTGGCTTGCCGCTTCAGTGGTGTGGCCGGGCTATGGGCGTTCTACGGGGCGTTTTATCGAAGGCGGGGGAGATTGCGCCCACCCGACAGTCGCCAGGTTTCTCGATGTCCATGGCAAGGAGCTTGGCGCTGCACTGACCGCTCTTCGCAAGCGTCCGGACGTGGACCCGTCCACGGCGTTGGGGGTCGGTGTTTCGATAGGCGGCGCTGCGATGATGGACCTGGCGGCTCAACCGGGGCGGCCATTGTCAGCGGTGATCAGTCTCTCTGGCGGCGTTTATCACTACACCGACGTAGATTCCCCCGAGGAGTGCCCATTATTTCAAGCGGACCTCGTACGAAATTTCACCCGATTCGGTAAAGACAATCCGACACCGACGCTCTGGATGTACGCGGCAAACGATCCCTATTTTGGCCCGGACCTTGTCGCGCAGATGTTAGCGGGTTATCGCTCCCAAGGTGGTAATGCTGAGTATGTGGCGCTGCCGCCCGTCGGGACCAATGGGCATACCCTTTACATGCAAACGGCCAATATTCTGCTGAAACCTCACATCGAAGCATTTTTGAAACACAACCATCTTCCCGCCATGGACGACAGCGCGTTGATGCCGCTCCTTTCAAAACTTGGGCCGAAAGACCGTGCGAATGCCGAGGCCTACGTTGAAAGTGTCACCGAGAAAGCCATGGCCGTCTCCAAAACCGGCACCGGCCTTTTCTGGCAGTTCGGAACGCGTTCGCTCAAGAAGGCGGAACAGCTCGCGCTCGGCACGTGCCGCGAAACGACGGGTCAGACCTGTCACCTCATTGCGGAAAATACGACGTTGTTAAAAGGCTGGCAGGACAACCTGCCGCTGACGCGGCAATGAGATGCTCTGTACAACCCCGCTTGGGTGTCGCGTCGTGAGCATTGTCGAGACCGCGCTCCTCCCAAAAAGCTGAGTGAAGCCGCAAGGCCTCACTCGGTTTTTTCACACATGAAGCCTCAACGCACCCACGTCATCCCCATCAGCTCCAGCGCCGACGTCAAATCCCCCAACGTATCAAACCGACGTCCGCTCACTCGCTGCCACTTCGGCCGGTCGATAAAGACGCGCTTGCCCTCCCTTTTGATCTCGGTACGAACCGCCAAGCCTTCATTGCTGCGGTGAACGAGGGTCAACTGACCGTCACTGTCATCGAGGGTGAACATGCCCGCTCGAAGCAGCTTGTTCTCCAGGCTGAGCTCAATCCGGGGCGCGGCGACCAGAACCTGCAGACGCAGATCACTCTGCACTCGTCCCGCACGACGGCCCACCGTGTCGGTCGTTTCAATACCGGGGTCTGACGTTATTCCCGCTGACTCTGCCAAACGAACGTCCTCAATGCGCAGCCCTACAACCCCTTCCAGTTCCGCGATACCGGGAACACCCTGGTACGTATTGGCGTGGGAGTTACCCACAAGTGCCACCCAGTTGCCGTCGCTTCTCGCCCCTTGGTCCGCGTCGATGACGCCTTTGGCGTAGTAGTTCATCACCTTCTGCCGCAGCGTTTGCTCCGCACCTTCCATGCCGTCGACGCGGTAGCTCGCCATGCAGTCGATTGCCCGAATGCGCACGCGGTTTTCTTGCGCGGATTTGAGCACGGCCATGAATGTGTACTTTCCGGTTGGGTCAGTTCGATGGCCTTTGTCCAGCGTCTTGATGTACTCCTCGAGCTGAGACGACAAAGTGCCGGTTCTCGAAAAAGCATCCAGATCAGCCTGATGGAAGTCGGTGAGCATGTGCTCCATGTAGAGGGTTTTCACCTTGAGCTTGGCGAGTAACGGCATCTGTTCAATGAGAAATTGCTTGCTGCCGATCCCGGCATGACTCTCGCCGATGACCAGGCCCGATGAGCGTTTGAATAGGCTCTTGAGAGCACTTTTGAGCGGCGCGTTGGCAGGCAGCTCGGGAATCTCTGGACGCTTTGGCAGTTCCAGCGTGTTGAAGAATGTGTTGGCGTCGTCTCGCAGATTGCGACGGATTCGCTTGAACTCGTCGTAGGGGTCGGGCTTGTCGAAATCGGGACTGCGATAGCGATCGTCGACAAAGCGACCGCCATACTGCGCGCCATCCATGACCTCCGATTTCAGCGCGTCGGGGATTTCGTATGGGCTGGGAAGGGTGGTCGTCTGCGGAGAAACGCCGACACCACGACCGGGCCACATCCTGCCGAGCACCTTCCCGCCGCCTGACAGACCCAAGGGTGTGACGGGCTCCCATGCCCCGGCAGCGTTAAGGCTCACAGGCATGTTTCGGTAAAACGAGAAAGGATTTTCCGGATCAATGATGGCCCAGGATTTGAGCTCGTTGATGTAGCGAACGGCGTAGGCGAAGCCATCGACCTCGATAAACGTCTCGCCCTGATCAGTCAGGCAGATGCCTTTCATACGGCCTTCTTCGCGTATGGGTTCGAAGGCATCCAGCAGCATGTTGGTCTCGAAGGAGGCCAGCCCATCGTTGCGTTCAAAGGGGTAAACGGATTCTGGTTCGAAGCCCGGCGTGTCAACGAATACATCAATAGGCTCATCGACTTCGGGTACTGGTTCCCCCTCGGGTTCAGGCCGCAGCAACTCGCCTTCCGATATCGCTTCCCCGCCGACGAGAAAGGTGCTGTTAAACAGGACGTCGATGCTGGCCGCCACAGCGCCGATAACCCCCGCCTTGCGTTGCGCCGTGCTTGCGCCGTTCAGGGCCTGATCGATATTCAGGCCCATGTCGGCGATGCCCGCGCCGACGGCTGCCAGCGCAATCGGCCAGTCAATCGCTGCCAGCGCACCGGAAAGCTGAGAGAACGACCGCAGATAACCAATCCACATCTGTTTGCGCAGATCGCCGTTGGAGTGCAGCGCCAGGTCTGCGTCGGCCAACATCCGCGTGCGGGTCGAGTCGCGCAGATGGCTGAACGGGTCACCCGACACAGGTTTGCTGTGCTGATTGATCACGCCGGGATGCGCCGCGCCCCATGTGGTGTAAAGAACGTCCAGGCCGTGAAACAACCCGATGTTGTCGTCAGCCTCGCCGTGGGCGGACAGCGGGAAATGGCCCATGAAACGCGCGCGCCGCTCGGTGCGGTTGTTTTGCGACAGCAGCCACCAGTGCAATTCCTCCGGTGTCGCGAAGGCATGAAACGCCTGCACTTCGCCGGGGGTGTAGAGAATCTGTCGGCCGCCGGCGGTCACGACGCGCAAGATGTCGCTGGCCTCGTAGCCGATCACGTCAAAGGTCCAGACACTCGCTTCGGCGCTGGCCGGAGCGCTGGCTTGAAGGGTTTCCAGGCTTGGTGACTCGGGCGGTTCTACGTTCGCCGCGCGTAGGACGCTTCGCAGGTCCTCTTCGGTGAGCCATCCCGCTTGATGGTCTTCAAGGGCGCTGGCGATAAAGTTGGCCTTCGCCATGGTGCGGAAGTGATCGGCGAAGTCGCGCCAGAACGCCTTCAGCTTCTCGTGATAGCGGGATTTGAAATCCACTGACCAAAACTCACCCATGACCTGAGCGGGCAACATCCTGACCTCGTTTCGCTCATCGAAGGCGTCCGCATCGGCGTCTGCGGTGTAGAACCCGCTAAGCATCTGCAGGGTGTCGGCGTTATCCTGATCGTGGGGGGTGAAACGGTGCATGACCAATTGCGGAAGGCTCATCGACTGATAGGGCGCATCGCGGTGCTGCCAGCCATTGAATGATCGCGGACTGCTAACCGCCGTGTGGAAGCGGTGCCAGTAAACCGTGTCGGGTTCGGCGTCGTGACCGATCTGACGCAGGAGGATTTCCCGGGCGATGCTGCGGGCCATTTCACGCATGTCCGGGCAGGCCTCGACCAGACGCTCACTTATTCTGATGAGGGCGGTTCGATCCTGGTCCAGGGTTGCAGAGGACAGGTGATTAACTGCGGTGGTCATATTCGTCTTCCTTGATGAACGGGAAGACAAGCTTGGCGGGATTGCCGACTCATTTGGCACTAAATATGTATTGCGTACGCGGTCTCCTTAAATTTCTGTAAGTGCAGGTGTATCGTGTCCGCCCCTCGTATCGTTCAAGGATGCGACCCGTCGTTTGAGGTTTTTTCGTACATGTCTTTTACCCGTCGACAGATACTCGGAGGTCTGGCCGGTCTTGCCGTGGTCGGGCTTGGCGCGGGCGGTGCCTCAAGGTATTGGCTGGGCAAGCGCGGGCCGGGCGAAGGGCACGATTACGAGCTGATCGCCGCGCCGCTGGACGTCGAACTTGTGGCCGGGCATCAGACGCCCGCCTGGGCATTCGGCGGTTCGGCGCCGGGCACTGAACTGCGTGTCAGGCAGGGCGAATGGCTGAGGGTACGTTTCATCAATCACCTGCCCGTTGAAACCACCATCCATTGGCATGGTATTCGGCTGCCTCTGGAGATGGACGGCGTGCCGTACGTCTCGCAATTGCCGGTCAAGCCGGGCGAGTACTTCGACTATAAATTCCGCGTGCCGGACGCTGGCAGCTATTGGTATCACCCCCACGTCAGCAGCAGCGAGGAGCTCGGGCGCGGGCTGGTCGGGCCGCTGATCGTCGAGGAGCGCGAGCCCACCGGGTTTGCCCACGAACGCGTGGTCAGCCTGAAGAGCTGGCACGTGGACGAGGAGGGCGCTTTCACCGACTTCAGCGTCATTCGCGAGGCCGCACGCGAGGGCACGGCGGGGCGATTGTCGACGATCAATGGCGTGCCAAAAGGCGTCGTCGAGCTACCTGCCGGGCAAATCACTCGGGTGCGCATTCTCAACCTGGACAACACGGTGACCTATCGCCTGAACCTGCCGGGCGCCGAGGCGATGATCTACGCCCTGGACGGCAACCCGGTCAAACCGCGCCCGCTGGGCAAGGATTACTGGCTGGGGCCGGGCATGCGCATCTGTCTGGCGATCAAGGCGCCTGCCGTCGGTGAAGAGATATCCCTGCGCAACGGCCCCGTACGGCTGGGCACCTTTCGCTCGGTCCCCAACAACGATGCGCCGGGCGAATGGCCGCCTGAGCTGCCAGCGAATCCGGTCGCCGAGCCTGATCTGGCCGCTGCCGAGAAGCTCAATTTCAATTTCGAGTGGGTCGGTTCGGTGTCGGTGAATGTCGACAACGGCAAACCGCCCAGCTTGTGGCAGATCAATGGCCAGGCCTGGGACATCACCGACAAGACCTGCGCCGACCGGCCGATCGCCAGGCTAGAACGAGGCAAGAGTTACATCTTCGAGCTGAAGAACATGACGCAATATCAGCACCCCATTCACTTGCACGGCATGAGCTTCAAAGTCATCGCCTCCAATCGCAAGGACGTGATTCCGTACTTCACCGACACCTACCTGCTGGGGCGCAATGAGCGCGCGCGCGTCGCTTTGGTGGCGGATAATCCCGGCGTGTGGATGTTTCACTGCCATGTGATCGATCACATGGAAACCGGTCTCATGGCCGCTATCGAGGTCTCCTGATGCGTCAGCCGCCTATCATTGATCGCAGCCGCGATCAGCACTTCATGCGTGAAGCCCTGGCGCTGGCAGCGGAGGGTGCGTTGCTGGGCGAGGTGCCGGTCGGCGCGGTGGTGGTGCAGGACGGTGAAATCGTCGGCCGCGGTTTCAACTGCCCCATCAGCGGCAGCGACCCCAGCGCCCACGCCGAGATGGTCGCCATTCGCGCAGCGGCGCAGTCACTCAGCAATTACCGCCTGCCGGGCAGCACGCTGTACGTGACCTTGGAACCCTGCAGCATGTGCGCCGGTTTGATCGTCCACTCGCGCATCACCCGCGTGGTGTATGGCGCGACTGAGCCGAAAGCGGGGGTAGTGCAGAGTCAGGGGCAGTTCTTCATGCAGCCGTTCCTCAATCATCGCGTGCTGTTTGAAGGCGGGGTGCTGGGGGAGGAGTGCGGGACGATGCTGAGCGAGTTTTTCAGGATGAGGCGGGCGAAGGGGTAGCTGGAGCTGGGTTTGCTGTCAGGCCGTGTGAGTGAAATCACTACACCTCCAGCGCCTCGGAATCAGTCTTCGTGAGCAAGCTCACTCCCACAAGTCCTGTGTTTTTGAGGCCATCCCGGACAGTTTCTGACACTGACTAAAGCGGCGCTTTCTCTTCCGACGGCTTGGTCTTGTCCACCCCGGGTACATGCAGCGAGCCTTCCGCGACCTGGCCGCCTTCCATCTGTGGCTGCGTCACCCACGTCAGGATGTCGTAATAACGGCGGATGTTAGCGACGAAACTGACCGGTTCGCCCCCCCGGGCATAGCCGTAGCGGGTCTTGCTGTACCACTTCTTCTGCGACAGACGCGGCAGCATCTTCTTTACGTCCAGCCACTTGTTCGGGTTCAGGCCTTCGCTTTCCGCCAGCTTGCGCGCGTCGTCCAGATGGCCTGTGCCAATGTTGTAGGACGCCAGCGCCAGCCAGGTGCGATCGGGCTCCTGAATCGAGTCGTCGAGCTGTTCTTTGACGTAGGCAAAATACTTGGCGCCGCCCTGAATACTCTGTTTGGCGTCGAGCCGATTGGACACGCCCATGGCCTGGGCCGTGCTCTGGGTCAGCATCATCAAGCCGCGCACGCCGGTCTTCGACGTCACGCCCGGCTGCCACAAGGATTCCTGATAACCGATTGCCGCCAGCAAACGCCAGTCGACCTGTTCAGCCTTGGCGGCGGTCTGGAAGTGCTTTTCGTACTTGGGCAGGCGTTCCTGCAAGTGCTGGGCGAAGGTGTAGGCGCCAACGTAACCGAGCACGTCGACATGCCCGTAATAGCGGTCTTTGAGCCGCTGCAGCATGCCGTTTTTCTGCATTTTGTCGAGATAGGCGTTGATCTCATTGAGCAGGCTGTTGTCATCGCCTAACGCCACTGCCCAACGCTGATCGCGGCCATCGCCGAGGTCGAAGCCCACGCGAACGTTGGGGAAATACACCTGATTCATCGCCAATTCGTTGGAGTCCACCAGGGTCAGGTCGATCTGGCCCTCGTCCACCATACGCAACAGGTCGACGACTTCGACCTGATCGGACTCTTCGTAGTTGATGCCGGGGTACTTGACCTTCAGCGCTGCCAGTTGCTCGGCGTGGCTGCTGCCTTTAAGCACGAGGATGCGCTTGCCGACCAGATCGCCCGGATCGGTGGGGCGCGACTGGCCGTTGCGGTAAACGACCTGAGGGGTGACTTCAAGATAGGAGTGGGAAAAACGTACCTGCTTCGCGCGGTTTTCGCTGCTGACCAGACCCGCTGCCGCCAGCACCGGCCCGCCGGGTTTGCCCATCTGATCGAACAGGTCGTCGAGGTTGTCGGCGGCTTCGATTTTCAGTTCAACGCCCAGATCGTCGGCGAAGCGCTTCACCAGTTCGTACTCGAAACCGGTTTCACCGTTGCAGTCCTGAAAATAGGTCGCCGGGCTGTTGCGGGTGACGACGCGCAGAACGCCATCCTCCTTGACTCGTTCCAGCGTGTTGGGTTTCTCCACACACGCGCCGAGCAGCAGGAAGATTCCGGTTGCGATGAGCCACTTGGCACAGCGTGGGCGGAAATCTGATTGTGAAAACATCGGTGCAGTATACGCAAAGCAGCCATACCGCCATATCTCGACAGCGCGGGTCGCGTCTGATAGAGCAGAGGATTTTTTACCTTCCGGCGCAGGCAAGCGCCCGGAGCCGACATTCGGGTGCATCCCATGCCGTGGTTTCGGGTGCCGACGGTGAGCGATTAGGCTAGAATGCACGGCCTCAAAGCACACCCCCTTCCCGAGGCTGTCCCGACGATGTTGATCCTGCGTGGTGCTCCCGCCCTTTCCGCCTTCCGCCACAAGAAATTACTTGCGCAGCTGAACGATAAAGTTCCGGCTGTCAGTGGCCTGTACGCTGAATTCGCCCACTTCGCTGAGGTCAATGGCGTCCTGACCGAAGACGAGCAGCAAGTGCTTGCCCGCCTGCTGAAATACGGTCCGAGCGTACCGGTGCAGGAGCCTGCGGGCCGCCTGTTCCTGGTCCTCCCGCGTTTCGGCACCATTTCGCCATGGTCGAGCAAGGCCACCGACATCGCGCGCAATTGCAGCCTGACCAAGATCCAGCGTCTTGAGCGCGGTATTGCCTTTTATGTAGAGGGTCAGTTCAGCGACGCCGACGCACAGCTGATCGCCGACGCGCTGCACGACCGCATGACCCAGATCGTACTGGGCGCGCTGGAAGAGGCCGCCAGCCTGTTCAGCCACGCCGAGCCCAAGCCGCTGATCGCCATCGACGTACTGGGTGGCGGCCGCGCGGCGCTGGAAAAAGCCAACGTCGAACTCGGCCTGGCCCTCGCCGAAGACGAAATCGATTATCTGGTGAACGCGTTCACCGGCCTCAAGCGCAACCCCCACGACATCGAACTGATGATGTTCGCGCAGGCGAACTCCGAGCACTGCCGTCACAAGATCTTCAACGCCAGTTGGGACATCGACGGCCAGAGCCAGGAAAAAAGCCTGTTCGGCATGATCAAGAACACCTATCAGATGCACAACGAAGGCGTGCTGTCCGCTTACAAGGACAACGCTTCGGTGATCGTCGGCAGCGTGGCCGGCCGCTTTTTCCCGAATCCTGAAAGCCGCGAGTACGGTGCGGTTCAGGAGCCGGTGCACATTCTGATGAAGGTCGAAACCCACAACCACCCGACGGCGATTGCTCCGTTTCCGGGCGCAGCCACTGGTTCCGGCGGCGAGATCCGCGACGAGGGCGCAACCGGTCGTGGTGCCAAGCCGAAAGCCGGCCTGACCGGTTTCACGGTGTCCAACCTGAACATTCCGGGTTTCGAGCAGCCTTGGGAAAAGCCGTACGGCAAGCCCGAGCGCATCGTGACGCCGCTGGACATCATGATCGAAGGTCCGCTGGGTGGCGCGGCGTTCAACAATGAGTTCGGTCGTCCGGCCCTGACCGGTTATTTCCGTACCTTCGAGCAGTCGATCAGCACGCCACACGGCGATGAAGTTCGCGGCTACCACAAGCCAATCATGCTCGCAGGCGGCATGGGCAACATTCGCGAAGGGCACGTGCAGAAAGCCGAAATCACCGTCGGCGCCAAGCTGATCGTGCTCGGCGGCCCGGCGATGCTGATCGGTCTGGGTGGCGGCGCAGCTTCCTCCATGGCTACCGGCACCAGCTCGGCTGACCTGGACTTCGCCTCGGTACAGCGTGAAAACCCGGAAATGGAACGCCGTTGTCAGGAGGTCATCGACCGCTGCTGGCAGCTGGGTGAGGCCAACCCGATCGCGTTCATCCATGACGTCGGCGCGGGCGGTCTGTCCAACGCCTTCCCGGAACTGGTCAACGACGGCGGCCGCGGCGGCCGCTTCGAGCTGCGCAACGTGCCGAACGACGAGCCAGGCATGGCGCCGCTGGAAATCTGGAGCAACGAGTCCCAGGAACGTTATGTTCTGGCGGTCAGCGCCCCTGATTTCGAACGCTTCAAAGCCATCTGTGAACGTGAGCGTTGCCCGTTTGCGTTGGTAGGCGAGGCGACTGAAGAGCCGCAACTGACCGTCACCGACAGCCACTTCGGCAACAACCCTGTCGACATGCCGCTGGAAGTGCTGCTGGGCAAGGCCCCGCGCATGCACCGTTCGGCCGAGCGTGAAACCGAGCTGGGCGACGACTTCGACCCAAGCTCCCTCGACATCGAAGAAAGCGTGCAGCGCGTGTTGCATCATCCGGCCGTGGCGAGCAAGAGCTTCCTTATTACCATTGGCGACCGCAGCATCACCGGTATGGTCAATCGCGACCAGATGGTCGGCCCGTGGCAAGTGCCCGTGGCGGACGTCGCCGTCACCGCAACCAGCTTTGACGTGTACACCGGCGAAGCCATGGCGATGGGCGAGCGCACCCCGCTGGCCTTGCTGGATGCTCCGGCGTCCGGTCGCATGGCGATTGGCGAGACCCTGACCAACATCGCGGCGTCGAGCATCGGCAAGATCTCCGACATCAAGCTGTCCGCCAACTGGATGTCCGCCGCTGGCCACCCGGGCGAAGACGCGCGTCTGTACGACACCGTGAAAGCGGTCGGCATGGAGCTGTGCCCCGAGCTGGGCATTACCATTCCGGTGGGCAAGGATTCGATGTCCATGAAGACCCGCTGGAGCGACGAAGGCACCGAAAAAACCGTGACCTCGCCGCTGTCGCTGATCGTTACCGGTTTCGCACCGGTCACCGACATCCGCAAGACCCTGACCCCGCAACTGCGCATGGACAAGGGCCTGACCGATCTGATCCTGATCGACCTCGGTCGTGGCCAGAACCGTATGGGCGCGTCGATTCTCGCCCAGACCCACGGCAAGCTCGGCAGCGTCGCGCCGGACGTCGATGACGCCGAAGACCTCAAAGCTTTCTTTGCCGTCATTCAGGGCCTCAACGCCGACGGCCACCTGCTGGCCTATCACGACCGTTCCGACGGTGGCTTGATGGCGACCGTGCTGGAAATGGCGTTCGCAGGCCATTGTGGCCTGAATCTTGAACTCGACACGCTGACCGGCAAGCGCGAAAAAGTCGCGGCCATTCTGTTCAACGAAGAGCTGGGCGCAGTGATCCAGGTTCGCCAGGACGCCACGCCGCTCGTGCTCGCACAGTTCAGCGCTGCCGGCCTGGGCGAAGATTGCGTCGCCGTGATCGGCAAGCCGATCAACAACAGTGACGTGATCATCAGCCTGAGCGGCGACACCGTGTTCAAAGGTGATCGCCGCCTGCTGCAGCGCCAGTGGAGCGAAACCAGCTATCAGATCCAGCGCCTGCGTGATAACGCCGATTGCGCCGATCAGGAATTCGATGCGCTGCTGGAAGAAGACAACCCGGGCCTGAACGTCAAGCTGGGCTATGACGTCAACGACGACATCGCTGCGCCTTACATCAAGAAGGGCGTTCGCCCACAAGTGGCAGTGCTGCGTGAGCAGGGCGTTAACGGTCAGGTTGAAATGGCGGCTGCCTTCGACCGCGCCGGTTTCGCCTCGGTCGACGTGCACATGAGCGACATCCTCGCCGGTCGCGTCGACCTCAATGACTTCAAAGGTTTGGTGGCGTGCGGTGGTTTCTCCTACGGCGACGTACTGGGTGCCGGCGAAGGCTGGGCCAAGTCCGCGCTGTTCAACAGCCGTGCACGGGATGCGTTCCAGGGCTTCTTCGCCCGCAGCGACAGCTTCGCGCTGGGTGTCTGCAACGGTTGCCAGATGATGTCCAACCTCAGCGAACTGATCCCGGGCAGCGAGTTCTGGCCGCACTTCGTGCGCAACCGCTCGGAGCAGTTCGAAGCGCGCGTGGCGATGGTCGAAATCCAGAAGTCGGCGTCGATCTTCCTGCAAGGCATGGCCGGCTCGCACATGCCGATCGCCATCGCGCACGGTGAGGGTCACGCCGAGTTCAAGACTCCTGAAGCGCTGATTGAAACCGATCTGTCCGGCACCGTTGCCGTGCGTTTCGTCGACAATCACGGCAAGGTCACTGAAACCTATCCCGCCAACCCGAATGGCTCGCCCCGTGGTATCGCGGGTCTGACCACGCTCGACGGTCGCGTCACCATCATGATGCCGCACCCTGAGCGTGTGTTCCGCGCCGTGACCAACTCGTGGCGTCCGGATGAGTGGGCTGAAGATGGCGCGTGGATGCGCATGTTCCGTAACGCGCGCGTCTGGGTTAACTGACCGCTGATGTACAAGCTGGCCTTCTTTGTGCCACCGAGCCATGTGGAGCAGGTCAAAAGCGCGTTGTTCGCCGCCGGTGCGGGGCGAATCGGCGCGTATGACTGCTGCTCATGGCAGGTGCTCGGGCAAGGCCAGTTTCGCCCGCTGGACGGCAGTCAGCCGTTCATCGGGCAAGCCGGCGAGGTCGAGCAGGTTCAGGAATGGAAGGTCGAGCTTGTCGTGTCAGATGAGCTGATCGGGCAGGCGGTTGCTGCGTTGAAGGCCATTCATCCTTACGAAGTACCGGCTTATGACGTGTGGAAACTGGAAGATACCTAGCTTTCCCCGCAGCCTTGCTTTAGACAGATGCTTTCTGCATGACCCCCGCAGATACTTACGGCCTGATCTCGATCATCGTGCCGTCTTTCACCAGATCCCACACTTCACGAATATCGCTGTTGCGCATCGCGATGCAGCCGTTCGTCCAGTCGAGCGTGTGGAAATACCACTCCGGGTAATCGTCATTGATCGGCGTACCGTGGATCATGATCATGCTGCCGGGCTTCACGCCTTCGCGACGGGCGCGTGCGGCATCGGAAATGTTGGGGTAGGAAATGTGCATCGACAGGTTGTAGGCGTCGCTGGTCTTGCGCCAGTCGAGCCAGTAGAAACCTTCCGGTGTGCGCTGGTCTCCCTCTTGCAGTTTCGGTCCGATGGGCGCTTTGCCCAGTGAGATTCGATAGGTCTTCAGCGCCTCGCCACGGCTGATCAGCTGCAGCTGATGCGCGGATTTGAGCACCAGCACCTTATCGATGGTCCGGTCCGCGATGTTCTGGGTGTCGACAACCTTACCGCCGACGAACTTCTGTTCGCTGCCTTTGGGCACGATGGTCTGAGTGAACGCAGCCTGGGACATCGGCACAACCGACAGGCATAAAACGGCAAGCAACCAACGCATGAAAAGGGTATCCCTGAAGCCTGCGCGGCAATCGCGCGCCGTCGTCTTGATCAAGTGGTTTTATGAGGAGGTGTGACGGACAGGCAATCGGTGTGCACCTGGAAATCCTGCTGCCGCCGGTCGCGGAAAAAGCATTCTAGGGTACGTCTGACGGTCTGGAAAGCCAGCTCCGACCACGGGATATCGGCTTCGTCGAACAACTTCACTTCCAGGCTTTCGATGCCGGCCGCGAACTCCGGTCTGACCAGGTTCGAGCGGTAGAAGATGTGCACCTGGTTGATGTGCGGCACATCGATCATTGAATACAGCTGCAGGTCCTCGACCTCCGCGCAGGCTTCTTCAAGTGTCTCGCGGCGCGCGGCCTGCTCGACACTTTCGCCGTTTTCCATGAAACCGGCGGGTAACGTCCAGTAACCCAGTCGTGGTTCGATGGCGCGACGGCACAGCAACACTTTCTCGCCCCACACCGGCACGACGCCGGCCACGATGTTGGGGTTCTGGTAGTGAATGGTGTCGCAATGTTCACACACGTAACGCGGGCGGCTGTCGCCCTCGGGGATACGCTGGATGACCTGTTCGCCGCAGTTGCTGCAGAATTTCATGATCGAATCGGGTTCCTGTTGGCAGCGGCTATCTTGAGCTGTAGCGCGGGTGGACGGCAAGAGGCGTCTTGCGCGGGCGGGTTGTCCTACAAGACTTGGGCGCATCTTCGCTTTGGTGCATGATGCCGGGCAGGCAACCGATCGAGAATTCCCATGCTGGATGAGCTACTTCACCGTATGAGCAGCCACACGCCGGTGATGCTGGAAACGGACGCGCGCTTTCCCGAGGCCGCCGTGCTTCTGCCCATCACTCGCAGCGCAGAGCCCGAACTGGTGCTGACCCTGCGCGCCAGCGGCCTGTCGACCCACGGCGGCGAAGTGGCCTTTCCGGGCGGACGGCGTGACCCGGAGGATCCGGACCTGATCTTCACCGCACTGCGCGAAGCCCAAGAGGAGATCGGTTTGCCACCTGGCTTGGTGGAAGTGATCGGCCCGCTGAGTCCGTTGATCTCCAAGCACGGCATCAAAGTGACGCCCTACGTCGGCGTTATTCCCGACTTCGTTGAATACACCCCTAATGATGGCGAGATCGCGGCGGTCTTCAGCGTGCCGCTGGATTTCTTCCGCCAGGATGCGCGCGAACACACCCATCGCATCGACTATCAAGGGCGCAGCTGGTACGTGCCGAGTTACCGCTTCGGCGAGTACAAGATCTGGGGCCTGACCGCGATCATGATCGTCGAGCTGATGAACTTGTTGTTCGACAGCGGCATCGACCTCAACGAACCGCCCAAACGATCAATCATCCACACGCTGAAATCCTGAGCCACGGCCGCGCCGAGCGATGAGAACCGAGCGATGAGAACCGAGCCATGAGAACCGAGCCATGAGGAGCAGACCATGAAATACCGCCTGGGCGATGCCCGCGTCGACGCGCACGCCAGCAGCTGGATCGCGCCGACAGCCACTGTCATCGGCAATGTGCGCTTGCAGGCCAACGCCAGCGTCTGGTTCGGCGCCGTGCTGCGCGGTGACAACGAGCTGATCGACATCGGCGAGAACAGTAACGTGCAGGACGGCACGGTCATGCACACCGACATGGGCTCGCCGCTGACCATCGGCCGCAACGTGACCATCGGCCACAACGCGATGCTGCATGGTTGCAGCGTGGGTGACAGCACGCTCATCGGCATTAACTCGGTCATCCTCAACGGCGCGAAGATTGGCAAACACTGCATCATCGGCGCGAATTCACTGATCGGCGAAGGCAAAGTCATTCCTGACGGTTCACTGGTCATGGGCTCGCCGGGCAAGATCGTCCGCGAGCTGACTGACGCACAGAAGCAGATGCTCGACGCCAGCGCCGCCCACTACGTCCACAACGCCCAGCGCTACGCGCGTGACCTGGCCCCGCAGGAAGATTGATGTCCAGCGCCGAACCCCCCATCCATGCAGCACCCGTCGATGAACAGCCGATCCATGAAAAGCCGGTCCGCTCGCCCTGTGTGAGCATTTGCGCACTGGACGACGCCGACATCTGCACCGGTTGCCAGCGCACCGTGGCCGAGATCACCGGCTGGAGCCGAATGGACAACCAGGCGCGCCGTGCCGTGTTGGTCGCCTGCGATGAGCGGGCGAGGGCGAGCGGGATGATGTTTCAGGTGAGTGGCAACAGCCCTCGACGTTGAATCAACCCTGCGCCGCTGCATCCCATTCCCCGGCCTTCATGGTAAATTGCGCGCCTTTCTACCTGCGGTTGCTTGCACACGGCGAGCAACCCTCGACCTGCTCCACGAGGACCTGAGATGACTCAAATCGGAACTCCACTGTCGCCGACCGCGACCCGCGTTTTGCTCTGCGGTTGCGGCGAGCTTGGCAAGGAAGTGGTGATCGAGCTGCAACGCCTGGGCGTTGAAGTGATCGCCGTCGACCGTTACGCCAACGCTCCGGCGATGCAGGTCGCGCACCGCAGCCACGTGATCAATATGCTCGACGGCGCCGCCTTGCGTGCGGTCATCGAATCCGAGAAGCCCCATTACATCGTCCCGGAAATCGAAGCCATCGCCACCGCGACCCTGGTGGAGCTGGAGTCCGAAGGCTTCACGGTCATTCCGACGGCCCGCGCTGCGCAGCTGACCATGAACCGCGAAGGTATTCGTCGTCTGGCCGCTGAAGAGCTGGACCTGCCGACCTCGCCGTATCACTTCGCCGACACCTTCGAAGACTACAAAAAAGCCGTCGAAGACCTGGGCTTCCCGTGCGTGGTCAAGCCGGTGATGAGTTCGTCGGGCAAAGGCCAGAGCCTGCTGAAAACCGACGCTGACATCCAGAAGGCCTGGGACTACGCCCAAGAAGGCGGTCGTGCCGGCAAAGGCCGGGTGATCATCGAAGGCTTCATTGATTTCGATTACGAAATCACTTTGCTGACCGTGCGTCACGTCGGCGGCACCACCTTCTGCGCGCCGGTCGGGCATCGTCAGGAGAAGGGCGACTATCAGGAATCGTGGCAGCCCCAGGCCATGAGCCCGGTCGCATTGGCCGAGTCCGAGCGCGTCGCCAAAGCGGTAACCGAAGCGCTGGGTGGCCGTGGCCTGTTTGGCGTCGAGCTGTTCATCAAAGGCGATCAGGTCTGGTTCAGCGAAGTCTCGCCGCGTCCCCACGACACCGGTCTGGTCACGCTGATTTCCCAGGACCTGTCGCAGTTCGCGCTGCACGCCCGGGCCATTCTCGGTCTGCCGATCCCGCTGATTCGCCAGTTCGGGCCATCGGCGTCGGCGGTGATTCTGGTCGAAGGTCAATCGACCCAGACGGCGTTCGCCAACCTGGAACAAGCCCTGAGCGAACCGGACACCGCGCTGCGCCTGTTCGGCAAGCCCGAGGTCAATGGTCAGCGCCGCATGGGCGTGGCTCTGGCCCGTGACGAGTCGATCGAAGCGGCCCGTCGCAAGGCCACTCGCGCTTCGATGGCGGTGAAGGTCCAGTTGTAAGCTTTACGCTGAATAGAAACGGCGCCCTCAGGGGCGCCGTTTTTGTTTGGCTGTTGCGTCGCTAAAAAAGAGATCCGGTGTGATCAGGCAATCGTATCCAGGTCTGCGTGCCGGGTTTCTTTCAGGCACAGCACGGCGATCACGCTGATCAATGCCGCCGCCGAGACATACCCACCGACCCAGCTCAGGCCGCCCATTTCCACCAGCTTCTGTGCGAAGAACGGCGCGACCGAGGCACCGACAATGCCACCGATGTTGTAGGCCGCCGACGCGCCGGTATAACGCACCCGCGTAGGAAACAGCTCCGGCAACATCGCCCCCATCGGCGCGAACGTAACGCCCATCAGAAACAGCTCGATCGACAGGAACAGCGTCACCGCCCAAGTCGTGCCGTGGGTCAGCAAGGGCTCCATCAGAAAGCCCGACAGGATCGCCAGCACGCCGCCGATCACCAGCACCGGCTTGCGACCAAATCGATCACTCGCCAATGCCGAAAGCGGCGTCGCCAGGGCCATGAACAGCACCGCAAAACACAGCATGGCGAGAAACGACTCGCGGCTGTAACCCAAGGTTTTCACCCCGTAGCTCAGCGAGAAGACGGTGGAAATGTAGAACAGCGCGTAGCACACCACCATTGACGCTGCCCCCAGCAGCATCGGCTTCCAGTACTGACCGAACAGTTCGGCAATTGGCAGTTTCACACGCTCATGGCGTGCGATGGCCTTGGCGAAAACAGGCGTTTCCTCAAGCTTCAGCCGCACGTACAGCCCGATGATGACCAGCACGGCGCTGAGCAGAAACGGCACGCGCCAGCCCCAGGAGCGGAATTGCTCGTCGTCCAGCGTCATCGCCAGCGTCAGAAACAGCCCGTTTGCTGCAAGGAAACCGATGGAAGGACCCAACTGCGGAAACATGCCGAACCACGCACGTTTGCCCTTGGGCGCATTCTCGGTGGCCAGCAGCGCCGCGCCGCCCCATTCGCCGCCCAGTCCGAGGCCTTGGCCGAAGCGCAGCACGCAGAGCAGAATCGGCGCCCATGAGCCGATGGCGTCGTAACCCGGCAACACGCCGATCAGCGTGGTGCAGACACCCATGAGCAACAGGGAGGCGACCAACGTCGATTTGCGGCCGACACGGTCACCGAAGTGGCCGAACAGCGCCGAGCCCAGCGGACGTGCGAGAAAGGCGATCCCGAACGTTAGAAACGCCGACAGCATCTGTGCGGTGCTGGAAGTTTGCGGAAAGAACACCGGGCCGATCACCAGCGCGGCGGCTGTGGCGTACACGTAGAAATCGTAGAATTCGATCGCGGTGCCGATGAAGCTGGCGGTGGCGACGCGGGCCGCGGAGTTGGCGGGGCGGGTTTCGCTCTCGTCGCGGGTTGGACAGGCAGAAGTCATGGTCATGCGGATATCCCTGGCAGTCGTATCGCCTGTCAGCGGGAGACGAAATTTCGTGCGCGCGCTGCGGCAATCGTAATTGTTGTTTTGGGTCCAGCGCTGAACAGATTAGCCCGGATGCGGGCAAAGGCGCGTGGCGTGCTCGGGATGGGAGCGAAGGCCAGGGTGTCGCGTGAGCGGTCAGGCTGTGTGACTGGCCGGATCGCGCGTTGTGCGGGTAGCACGCGGATCGGCGGGGCTGGGTAAGCGGAACGATTATAGGAAGGGGATTGGCGCGGAAACAAGTGTTTCAGGGCGCCGCCTGCCTGTTTAGATCACGTCTTCAGATCACGTCTTTGGTGCGGGTGTTCAGCCACATCAGCACCCGGCTGACACGGTTGTCCTCGGTTTCGAGGATTTCCAGGCGGTAGGGCCCGATCTTCAGGCAGACCGCGCTGTTGGGGATCGTCTCCAGCGCTTCGGTGATCAGCCCGTTGAGGGTTTTGGGGCCATCGGAGGGCAGATGCCAGGCGAGGCTTTTATTCAAATCGCGAATCGAAGCCGCCCCATCAATCACCAGACGCCCGTCAGGCTGCGGCTGTATGTGCGGGTTATCGAGGGCTTGCTCGCTTTCGAATTCACCGACGATCTCTTCGAGAATGTCTTCGAGGCTGACGATGCCCAGCACCTCGCCGTATTCATCGACGACCACGCCCATGCGCCGCTGCTGCTTATGGAAGTTGAGCAGTTGCATCTGCAGTGGCGTGCTTTCCGGCACAAAGTACGGCTCGTAGCAGGCGGCTTGCAGTGCCTCTTTGGTCAGTTCGTTGCGCGGCAGCAGGTGGCTGATCATCCGCGTGTTGAGCACGCCTTCCACCTGATTGATGTCGTTGTGGTAGACCGGCAGACGGGTGTGCCGGGAGATGATCAGCTTGTCGATGATCTCTTCGATGGTGTCGTCGAGGTTGATGCCGTCGACTTCGCTGCGCGGCACCAGGATGTCGTTCACGGTCATGCGGTCCAGCGCGTGGATTCCGGAGATCACGTGGGCGCGGCCATACTGGCTTTCGTTGTCCTGATAGACCGTCGGGTGCGCGTCGTCATCGTCATCGACGCTGTCTGGCCGACGCTTCGACAGAAAAGGGCGCAACAGCGTTTTAGCGATGTTCTTATAGATCCAGGTCAGCGGCTGCAACAGGCGAACCGGGATGCGCAGCACGTTGTTGCCCAGCAGCAGAATGGATTCGGGGCGACGCGCCGCCAGCTTTCGCGGAATGAATTCGGTCACCACCACCAGCACGCTGGCGACGCCCAGCCAGGCAATCAGCGGACCGTGGAAATACCAGTGGCCGATGGCAAGTAACGTGGCGAGGACGGTAATCAGCGCCTTGAGCAGCGTGTTGCCGAGGATGAGGCTGTTGAGGTTGAACGCCAGAACAGGCTTCGGTGGTTCGTTGGAGCGGGGGTTGACCGGCATTGCCCTGAGATTGTGGTGCGCAGCCTCGACCGCACTGAATAGCCCGGACCACAGGGTGAGCAGGGCAAGCAGCGTGAGCATTGTGCCGACCGGCAGATTATCCATGATCAACGCCCGTCAGATGTGCAGGATGTATTCACGAACGAGCTTGCTGCCGAAATAGGCGAGCATCAGGAGCAGGAACCCGCCCAGGGTCCAGCGGATCGCCTTGTGGCCGCGCCAGCCCAGATGATGGCGTCCCCACAGCAGCACACTGAAGACGATCCACGCCAGGATCGACAGCAGGGTTTTGTGCACCAGATGCTGGGCAAACAGGTTTTCGACGAACAGCCAGCCGGAAATCAGCGACATCGACAGCAAGACCCAGCCGGCCCAGAGGAAGCCGAAGAGCAGGCTTTCCATGGTTTGCAGCGGCGGGAAGCTTTTGATCAGGCCAAGGGGGTGTTTGTTTTTCAGTTGATGATCCTGCAACAACAGGAGCAGCGACTGGAACACCGCAATGGTAAACATCCCGTAAGCGAGGATCGACAGCAGGATATGGCTGATGATGCCGTGTTCTTCAATGATCGGCTGCAGCGTACCGGAGGGCGCAAACTGCGCCATCAGGGTCGTCAGTAGCCCCAGCGGGAACAGGAGGATCAGCAGGATTTCCACCGGGAGACGAATGCACGCGAGCATGGTCACGATGATCACGGACACAGCGATCAGGCTGGCGGCACTGAAAAAGTCCAGACCCAGGCCGATAGGGCGCACCAGTTGGCCGAACAGGGCACTGGCCTGGCAGGCAACGGCAAGGGTGCCGATCAGGCACAGCAGCCATTTGTCGGCCTTTTGGCCCTGACGCAGGCGCATACCCTGGTAGACGGTCGCAGCGGCGTAAAAGACAGCGGCGGCGAGGCTGAAGAGCAAACTCGGTGACAAGGGGGACATAGATCCTGTTGGGCGTGCCCGAAAGCGGGTGAGTTTGGCATATAACGCGCATTCCACGAAAGACTAGAGAAGCAGACGCCGTGGTGTCCGTGCGCCGGAGTCTTCGCTATAATCCGCGACCTGCTCAAGCCACAGGCTCGCCGATCGCTGTTTCAGCCGCCTTTATAGCGTCGCTATTATTAATAGCCATCCTGTAAAGCGCAGGCGTCGCGATGTCGGCAGCCGACTGAAAAGGCCGCTACGGGCCGGGCCGCATCAATCGGGGTTCAGCACGAACCCAAAGGATCACGCATGTTTGAAAATCTGACAGATCGTCTCTCGCAGACGCTGCGCCAGGTCACTGGCAAGGCCAAGCTGACCGAGGACAACATCAAGGACACACTGCGTGAAGTGCGTATGGCGCTGCTTGAAGCCGACGTCGCCTTGCCGGTTGTCAAAGACTTCGTCAATCGCATCAAGGAGCGCGCCGTCGGCACCGAGGTGTCGCGCAGCCTGACGCCGGGCCAGGCGTTCGTGAAGATCGTCCAGGCCGAGCTGGAAGAGATGATGGGGGCGGCCAACGAAGAGCTGACCCTCAACGTCACGCCGCCGGCGGTCATCCTGATGGCCGGCCTGCAAGGTGCGGGCAAGACCACTACTGCCGGCAAGCTCGCCCGCTTCCTGAAAGAACGCAAAAAGAAAACCGTGATGCTGGTGTCGGCGGACGTTTACCGTCCCGCCGCGATCAAGCAGCTGGAAACCCTGGCCAACGACATCGGCGTGACGTTCTTCCCGTCCGACATCAGCCAGAAGCCGGTCGACATCGCCGAAGCGGCTATTAAAGAAGCCAAGCTCAAGTTCATCGATGTCGTGATCCTCGACACCGCCGGTCGTCTGCACATCGACGCCGAGATGATGGGCGAGATCCAGGCGCTGCACGCGGCGGTCAAGCCGGCCGAGACCCTGTTCGTCGTCGACGCCATGACCGGCCAGGACGCCGCCAACACCGCCAAGGCGTTTGGTGATGCGCTGCCGCTGACCGGTGTGATTCTGACCAAGGTCGACGGCGACGCCCGTGGCGGTGCTGCGCTGTCGGTGCGCGCCATCACCGGCAAGCCGATCAAGTTCATCGGTATGGGCGAGAAGAGCGAGGCGCTGGAGCCGTTCCACCCGGACCGTATCGCATCGCGCATCCTGGGCATGGGCGACGTGCTCAGTCTGATCGAGCAGGCCGAACAGACCCTCGACAAGGACAAGGCCGACAAACTGGCCAAGAAGCTGAAGAAGGGCAAGGGCTTCGACCTCGAAGACTTCCGCGATCAGTTGCAACAGATGAAGAACATGGGCGGCCTGGGCGGGCTCATGGACAAACTGCCAAGCATCGGCGGCGTTAATCTGTCGCAGATGGGTAACGCGCAAAGCGCCGCCGAGAAGCAGTTCAAGCAGATGGAAGCCATCATCAACTCGATGACCCCGGCCGAGCGTCGCGACCCTGAGTTGATCAGCGGTTCACGCAAACGCCGTATCGCCATGGGTTCCGGCACCCAGGTGCAGGACATCGGTCGTCTGATCAAGCAGCACAAACAGATGCAGAAGATGATGAAAAAGTTTTCGACCAAGGGCGGCATGGCCAAGATGATGCGCGGCATGGGCGGAATGCTGCCCGGCGGCGGTATGCCCAAAATGTAAATTGCATCGCGCGGGCGTTATTCCCGCGCGTTCTTCATTGGGGCAACCGTCCCGGTGGCCTGCTCAGGCAGGCACTCACTGCCGTCATCCCTGACGGCTCCATGGCAGATCTAGGTGGCCCGACGGCGTACGCCGGAAAAAGTCATTTGCAAAAATCCGGATATTCCTTAGAATATGCGGCCTTTCGGGCACCCATGCCCGCTGTGCATCTTAGATTTGCAGCACCGACTACAGGAAAATTGTTCAATGCTAACAATCCGTCTTGCCCTTGGCGGCTCTAAAAAGCGCCCGTTCTACCACCTGACTGTCACCGACAGCCGCAACCCACGTGACGGTTCCCACAAGGAACAAATCGGTTTCTTCAACCCGGTTGCCCGTGGTCAGGAAATCCGTCTGTCCGTGAACCAAGAGCGTCTGGCCTACTGGCTGAGCGTTGGTGCACAACCTTCTGAGCGTGTTGCTTCGCTGTTGAAGGAATCTGCTAAGGCTGCGGCCTGAGCAATATGAACGCGACGCCAGCTTCCGCCGACGATCTGATCGTCATCGGCAAGATTTACTCGGTACACGGCGTTCGCGGCGAAGTGAAGGTGTATTCCTTTACTGATCCAACCGAAAACCTGTTGCAGTACAAAACCTGGACGCTCAAGCGCGAAGGCAATGTGAAACAGGTCGAGCTGGTCAGTGGACGCGGGAACGACAAGTTCCTGGTCGCCAAGCTCAAGGGTCTTGATGATCGTGAAGAAGCTCGTCTTCTGGCCGGTTACGAGATCTGCGTGCCACGCAACCTGTTCCCTGAATTGACCGACGGCGAGTACTACTGGTACCAGCTTGAAGGTCTGAAGGTCATTGACGGTCTTGGGCAATTGCTCGGGAAGGTCGATCATCTTCTGGAAACCGGCGCCAACGATGTAATGGTGGTCAAACCCTGCGCAGGCAGTCTGGACGATCGCGAACGCCTTTTGCCCTATACGGAGCAATGCGTGTTGGCAGTTGATCTGGTTGCAGGCGAGATGAAGGTGGAATGGGACGCGGATTTCTAAGCAATGGCCAGCCTGCGCATAGAAGTCATCACGCTGTTTCCCGAGATGTTTTCCGCCATCAGCGAATACGGCATTACCAGCCGTGCGGTGAAACAGGAGCTGTTGCAGCTCACCTGTTGGAATCCGCGGGATTACACCACTGATCGACATCACACTGTGGACGATCGCCCGTTTGGCGGTGGCCCTGGCATGGTGATGAAGATCAAGCCCCTCGAAGATGCTCTGGTTCAGGCCAGGCAGGCGGCGGGGGATGCGGCGAAGGTAATTTACCTGTCGCCACAAGGCCGCAAGCTGGATCAGTCTGCGGTACGCGAACTGGCGCAGGAAGAAGCACTTATCCTGATTGCCGGTCGTTACGAAGGCGTCGACGAGCGTTTCATTGAAGCTCATGTCGATGAAGAGTGGTCGATTGGCGACTATGTGTTATCTGGCGGTGAGCTGCCGGCCATGGTCCTGATAGATGCGGTTACGCGACTGCTGCCTGGAGCTTTAGGGCATGTAGATTCCGCGGAGGAAGATTCCTTCACGGATGGTCTGCTGGATTGCCCGCACTACACCCGACCGGAGGTGTATGCGGATCAGCGTGTTCCCGACGTATTGCTTAGTGGCAATCACGCACACATCCGGCGTTGGCGTTTACAGCAGTCCCTTGGGCGGACCTATGAACGACGCGCCGATCTTCTGGAAAGCCGCTCGCTTTCTGGAGAAGAGAAGAAGCTGCTGGCGGAATACCTCCGCGAGCGGGACGATAGTTAACGTATCGATGGTAAATCAGACCGGTTTACCTTAGGAGCACAGCATGACTAACAAAATCATCCTTGCACTCGAAGCAGAGCAGATGACCAAAGAGATCCCTCCCTTTGCCCCGGGCGACACCATTGTCGTTCAGGTGAAAGTGAAGGAAGGCGACCGCGCTCGTCTGCAGGCGTTCGAAGGCGTTGTTATCGCCAAGCGTAACCGTGGTGTGAACAGTGCTTTCACTGTTCGTAAAATCTCCAACGGTGTTGGCGTTGAACGTACTTTCCAGACCTACAGCCCGCAAATCGACAGCATGGCTGTGAAACGTCGCGGCGACGTTCGCAAGGCCAAGCTGTACTACCTGCGTGACCTGTCCGGTAAAGCAGCTCGCATCAAGGAAAAACTGGTTTAATCCCAGTCTTCCCATGCGAATGAAGAAGCAGCCTACGGGCTGCTTTTTTGCTTTCTGGCATCTGGTTTTTGTCCTGCCTGCGCAGGTATGAAAAACTGCTCCCCGCTTTTCACCATTCAAGTCAGAACCCATGCCCGCCATTGACCATCCCATGATCGACCGCTTTCTCGACGCCCTGTGGCTGGAGAAAGGGCTGTCGGACAACACGCGCGATGCCTATCGCAGCGACCTCGCGCTGTTCAACGGTTGGTTGCAGGAAAAGGGCGTGGACCTGATGAGTGTCAGTCGGGAAGCGATTCTCGACCACTTGGGGTGGCGGGTCGACAATGGCTACAAACCTCGCTCGACGGCGCGACTCCTTTCCGGCGTGCGCGGCTTCTATCGCTACCTCCTTAGGGAAAAGCTGATTGCGGTCGACCCGACGTTGCAGGTCGACATGCCGCAGTTGGGTAAGCCACTGCCCAAATCCTTGTCCGAAGCCGACGTTGAAGCATTGCTGGCCGCGCCGGACCTGAGTGACGCCATCGGTCAGCGCGACCGGGCCATGCTGGAAGTGCTCTATGCCTGCGGACTGCGGGTGACCGAACTGATCAGCCTAACGCTGGAGCAGGTCAACTTGCGCCAGGGCGTGTTGCGCATCATGGGCAAGGGCAGCAAGGAGCGTCTTGTGCCGATGGGGGAGGAAGCGATCATCTGGGTTGAGCGTTACATGCGCGATGCTCGCCACGAATTGCTCAACGGTCGGCCCAGCGACGTGCTGTTTCCCAGTCAGCGCGGTGAACAGATGACCCGCCAGACCTTCTGGCATCGCATCAAGCACCAGGCCAAAGTCGCCGGCATCGGCAAATCCCTGTCGCCGCACACCTTGCGTCACGCCTTCGCCACCCACCTGCTCAACCACGGCGCCGACCTGCGCGTCGTGCAGATGCTCCTTGGTCACAGCGACCTGTCGACCACGCAAATCTACACCCACGTCGCCCGCGCGCGGTTGCAGGAAATGCACACGAAGCACCATCCGAGGGGATAAGAGTACTTCGTGCATCTTGCCAGGAGTGGGTGAGTTAATAGCGAATGGTTAGAAGTTTGATTTCGAATTGATCTTTGCGTGGGCAATAGGGTAGTTCAAAAGCGGCTACAGTTGAACTCAACACTCTAAAATCACATGGAAAGAGAAATAAGATGGCCACTGACGTGATGGGCGGTTCATTTCTGGCAACTCTTGAGTCAGAAGATGGTGTTAAGTTGGGATTCTCCAGGGTTGTGAAGGGAGGGGACGGACAATTGAAGGCCGAGCCACAAGATTATCTATATGCGAGCACGCTGATGGATAAATCCCTTGTAGTTGAGTTTCGCTATGTCCGCCCGGAGGTGTATGCATTATCTTGCTGGGGACTACTTGACTCTGCATCAAGCCTAGGAAACGAGATCCAGGAGACCTTACTCCAAGGAGACGAGATCCTGGAGCCCTTCCCGCAAGGAGACGAAAAGGAGCCCTCACGGCCAGAAGAGTGGCACCCGGCGCCCGTAGGAGAGGTGCCCTTAACGGCAGTTCTGTCAGATGGCCCACCTTTGGTTGTTCACATCACACCCGGGTCTGTACCAGAGAAATTCGTGGTTTCTATCCCTGAAGCATCACCTGAAAAAGTTGCTGATATGGGCCCCGATTTAGATTCCGGCCCGGAACAGCTGAAACCTTGGTTTAAGAAAAGTTCGGAAGCATTGGGGATTGGCGTGGATGCCAACGGCTGTGTTGTGAAGACAAAAAATAAGCAAAATGCTCTTAACGTCCGTATAGAAAATGCGAGCCCAGAGTTTGTGCATCTTGGGTCTTCGACAACTGAACGGTATCTAACAATTACTACACCCGGATACGTGGATGATAAACATTGGTGTGCCCGCGTGAGCGACGGCGATGGCTCAAAAGCGCGTCTGAAATTGAGAGTGATCGGTGTCTACGCCCCGGACGGTGAGATCCAGTTTACCTAGGGCGGAGATGAGATCGGCGATGGCTTCGAGTGCCACAAATGTCGTTGTGACGCGTTTGCCATTACAAAATGAGCCTTGATAGTCCGCACCCGCGTAGCCCTTGCGCGGTTGCGGGAAATGCACGCCAAGCATCACCCGGGGGGTGGTGCGTAGGACCTGCTACTCGCCGAGTAGTTATAGCTAACGGTTTGCATAATTACTTCCAACGAGTCTTAGCATTTCCGCTGCATGTACCTGGATGCTGCTAAATTAAATATGTGAAGTCATTTTCTTCGCCTTTAGGGAGAGCGATCATGAATGATATAGATTATGGAGAATATTTTTTAGCCATTGTGAGGCCGGATGGAGCCGCGAAGTTTTCTTTTTTATCGGGCACTGACATGCTTTGTCTGGATCCTTCTTCAAATAAATCAATGGTGCTTGAGTTTATTAGTGTGGGTGAGGGGAGATATTCAGATGTTAAGCCTTACAAGCTTAGGTTTTGGGGGTATTACGTTGATAAAGAAAAGGCTATTACGCCTCACGCAGAAAGCGTCTCGGTGAAGTCGCCCTCAGTAGCCGAGCAGGCCCCCGAGGATGAGGCGTCAAGTAGTAGCGATCCGGTGTTTAATGCGGAAAATGGCGACGATTGGTTCTACTTCGGAGATCAGTATACTAAAGATGAGTGAGGGGATTGATATGAGTGGCGATAATGTAAAGGCAGATACCCAGGCCGCACCGCGATCTCGACTGCAGGAAGATTCAGGTCGGAAATGGTTGAATGTTGAAGTGAGTTCCGGGGGTATAGTGCGGGCTTCGGATTCAGCCATCTTCTACCTTACATCTCCTGCTGGTCTTGATAAAACTGTCTCGAGCGGTACTGTCGAGAGTGCTGGTCCGCAAGTTGGAACGCTTGAGGTCTATATTGATAATCGTCTCCAGAAAGTTGGTATTGGGGGTACAGTTAGTATTGGGAGTGGGGCCGCGGGTATTTACGAGCTTGTCACAAGTAGACCTACACCTCCTCTAAGTTTAGGTTTAACTATTCAAGTGATCGCAAGTTACAACGAAGACGGGTCGATTAATTTTTTTCATGAATCGTAATGAGCTTGCAAAAAGGGATAGCGGCGGCGACGCTCAGTGCCGTCGCCCCTATGAGCCCATCCAGCCACCGACTCCTTCGGTGCTTCATCACGCAGGCTATCCACCTCATCGTTGAAACGCCCTTTGGTCGTGAAGGCGAGTCGGCCTCGCGAGCCTTATGTGATAGGCTTTGCCGGTTTCGCAGATCAAGGCCCTGAAAATCTCCCGGTGCTTTTCCGCCACCCGTTTTCAGCTCGGCCCGTCTGCTCACCGCTCGAGGAGTTTTCATGCGCGTCACTCGTTTTCTCGGTGCTGCCGTTGTAGCGCTGGCCAGCTCTTTCAGCCTGTTTGCCCACGCCGACGAGGCGTCCGACAAAGCCATTCGCAAGACCCTGGAATCGCTGAATCTGGAGATTCCCGTCGAGAGCATTTCCAGCAGTCCGTTGAACGGCCTCTACGAAGTGAATCTAAAGGGCGGTCGCGTTCTGTACGCCAGCGCCGACGGTCAGTTCGTCATGCAGGGCAACCTGTACCAGATGCAGGCCGGCAAGCCGGTCAACCTGACCGAGAAGGTCGAGCGTCAGGCGATTTCCAAGACCATCAATGGCATTCCTGCCGCTGAAATGGTCGTCTACCCAGCCGTGGGCGAGACCAAATCCCACATCACGGTGTTCACCGACACCACTTGCCCGTACTGCCACAAACTGCACGCCGAAGTGCCGGAGCTGAACAAGCGCGGCATCGAAGTGCGTTATGTGGCGTTCCCGCGTCAGGGTCTGGGCTCGCCGGGTGACGAACAACTTCAGGCCGTCTGGTGCTCCAAGGACCGCCGCGGTGCAATGGACCGCATGGTCGATGGCAAGAATATCCAGGCGCCCAAGTGCGACAACCCGGTCACCAAGCAGTTTGAAATCGGCCAGTCCATCGGCGTGAACGGCACACCGGCCATCGTGTTGGCCGACGGTCAGCTGATTCCGGGCTACCAGCCGGCGCCACAAGTGGCCAAACTCGCGCTGAGTGCCAAGTAATTTCGTTTATCGCAGCCTCCTGCGGTAAACATTGAAGCGGCCTGTCCGTAGCGCTTCATCAATAGCGAGCCGTGCTGAATGCGGCTGATTCCACGGCCGGCCTCGCGTCGGCCGTTTTATGGGGAGTTCATAGTGAAACCGGTCAAAGTAGGCATCTGTGGGCTGGGTACTGTCGGTGGCGGTACCTTCAATGTGCTAAAGCGTAACGCCGAGGAAATTGCCCGCCGTGCCGGGCGTGGAATCGAAGTGGCGCAAATTGCCATGCGTACACCAAACCCCAATTGCCAGATTACCGGTACCCCGACCACGACCGACGTGTTCGACGTGGCAAGCAACCCTGAAATCGACATCGTCATCGAGCTGATCGGTGGCTACACCATCGCCCGCGAGCTGGTGCTCAAGGCCATCGAAAACGGCAAGCACGTGGTCACCGCCAACAAGGCGCTGATCGCCGTGCACGGCAACGAGATTTTCGCCAAGGCCCGGGAGAAGGGCGTCATCGTGGCTTTCGAAGCGGCGGTGGCGGGCGGTATCCCGGTGATCAAGGCCATTCGTGAAGGCCTGTCGGCGAACCGCATCAACTGGGTCGCCGGCATCATCAACGGCACTGGCAACTTCATCCTCACCGAGATGCGTGAAAAGGGCCGTACCTTCCCGGACGTCCTCGCTGAAGCGCAGGCGCTGGGCTATGCCGAAGCCGATCCCACCTTCGACGTCGAAGGCATCGACGCGGCGCACAAGCTGACCATTCTGGCGTCCATCGCCTTTGGCATCCCGCTGCAATTCGACAAGGCCTACACCGAAGGCATCACCAAGCTGACCACCGCCGACGTGAATTACGCCGAAGCGCTGGGCTACCGCATCAAGCACCTGGGCGTCGCCCGCAGCACGCCGAGTGGTATCGAGCTGCGCGTTCACCCGACCCTGATCCCGGCGGACCGTCTGATCGCCAACGTCAATGGCGTGATGAACGCCGTGATGGTCAACGGCGACGCCGCCGGCTCGACATTGTTCTACGGCGCAGGTGCCGGCATGGAGCCGACCGCTTCATCCGTCGTGGCGGATCTGGTCGATGTGGTCCGTGCCCTGACCACCGACCCTGAAAACCGCGTTCCGCATCTGGCCTTTCAGCCCGATTCGCTGTCCGCTCACCCGATCCTGCCGATCGACGCGTGTGAAAGCGCGTACTACCTGCGCATCCAGGCCAAGGATCATCCCGGCGTGCTGGCCCAGGTGGCGAGCATTCTGTCCGAGCGCGGCATCAACATCGAATCGATCATGCAGAAAGAAGTCGAAGAACATGACGGCCTGGTGCCGATGATTCTGCTGACCCACCGCGTGGTCGAGAAACGCATGAACGATGCGATAAAAGCGCTGGAAGCGCTGGAAGACGTTGCCGGACCGGTTGTGCGCATCCGCGTCGAGCATCTGAACTGAGACGAGCCGCAAGCGTTAAGCGGCAAGCTGCAAGTAACAGCAAACTTATATCGCGGTGAGCTTCGGGCCCCGGGCTGCAGGTCAAAGACAAACCGTTTTGACTTGCAGCTGGCCTCTTTGAGCTCGCCGCCCAAACCGAAGGTTTGAAAAATGCGCTATATCAGTACCCGCGGCCAGGCACCGGCCCTGAATTTCGAAGATGTGCTGCTGACCGGTCTGGCGAGCGATGGCGGTCTGTATGTGCCGGAAAACCTGCCGCGGTTTACGCAGGAAGAGATCGCGTCCTGGGCCGGTCTGCCTTACCACGAGCTGGCTTTTCGCGTGATGCGTCCGTTCGTGACGGGCAGCATCCCCGACGCGGATTTCAAGAAGATACTCGAAGAAACCTACGGCGTGTTTTCTCACGCTGCGGTTGCGCCGCTGCGTCAGCTGAACGGCAACGAGTGGGTATTGGAGCTGTTTCACGGGCCGACCCTGGCGTTCAAGGATTTCGCCCTGCAACTGCTGGGTCGTCTGCTGGACTATGTGCTCGAGAAGCGCGGCGAACGCGTGGTCATCATCGGCGCCACCTCGGGTGACACTGGCTCGGCCGCCATCGAAGGCTGCCGTCGTTGCGATAACGTCGATATCTTCATTCTGCACCCGAACAACCGCGTGTCCGATGTTCAGCGCCGCCAGATGACCACCATCTTCGGCGAGAACATCCATAACATCGCGATCGAAGGCAACTTCGACGACTGCCAGGAAATGGTCAAGAACAGCTTCGCCGACCAGAGCTTCCTCAAGGGCACGCGGCTGGTCGCGGTGAACTCGATCAACTGGGCGCGGATCATGGCCCAGATCGTTTACTACTTCCACGCGGCGCTGCAGTTGGGCGGCCCGGCGCGTTCGGTGGCGTTCTCCGTGCCGACCGGCAACTTCGGCGACATCTTCGCCGGTTACCTCGCTCGCAACATGGGCTTGCCGATCAGCCAGCTGGTGGTTGCCACCAACCGCAACGACATCCTGCACCGCTTCATGAGCGGCAATCAGTACGTCAAAGAAACCCTGCACGCAACGTTGTCGCCGTCGATGGACATCATGGTGTCGTCCAACTTCGAGCGTCTGCTGTTCGACATGCACGGTCGCAACGGCGGGGCGATTGCCGAGCTCATGGCCAACTTCAGGCAGGGCGGCGGTTTCAGCGTTCAGGAAGAGCGCTGGACCGAGACCCGCAAGCTGTTTGATTCGCTGGCGGTCAGTGACGAAGACACCTGCAAGACCATCGCTGAAGTGTTCGCCAGCACCGGCGAGCTGCTCGATCCGCACACTGCGATCGGCGTGAAAGCCGCGCGGGACTGCCGCCGCAGCCTGGACACGCCAATGGTGATCCTGGGAACCGCGCATCCGGTCAAGTTCCCGGACGCCGTGCTGAAAGCCGGTGTAGGAAAAGCGCTTGAGCTGCCTGCACATTTGTCTGATTTGTTCGAGCGAGACGAGCGCTGCACTGTTCTGCCAAATGACCTCAAAGCCATGCAGGCCTTTGTCAGCCAGCACGGTAATCGTGGCAAACCTCTCTGACCGTATCGCCGTGTAACAACTAAGGCCCGCCTCGCAGCGGGCCTTGTTTTTTCTGCGTGCCACACTTCCGAAGAATTTTCTTTTTTCGGTATAAGCCCGTGGTTGTTAAACATTTTTACTCAGCGGCATTTTGCAGCCGCATCCCGAATCTCCAACCGGCGCTGTGGGCGTTGCTGATGCTCATGTGCATCTGCAGTCGCGCAGGCCATGCAGCTGAAAACTTGCGGTTCGGCCTGAGCGCGCCCTTTGTGGTGCAACAGCCGCTTGTTCTTGACGAGGCGGACCGCCAGTGGCTGAACGCACGGAAGGTGCTGAGAGTCGGGATTTCCGTTGCTGATCATGAGCCCATCGACATCACCACCGACCATAATCGCTATCAAGGCATCAGCGCGGATTACCTGAGCCTGATCAGTGCGCGGCTTTCCATGCCCGTGCAGATACGCGGGTTCGCAAAACGCGCGCAGGCGGTCAAGGCATTGCTGGCCGGAGAAATCGACTTGCTGACCAGCGCCAACGGTTTCGAGCGATAAACGTCCAGACTGGCATTCAGCCGGGACTACATTCCTGACCGAACAGTGGTATTCGGCAGAGGCAACGACGCTGACCTGCACCCTTCGCTGAGAGGAAAGCGCGTGTTGCTGCTGGACGGTTATGCGGACGAAGCGCAGGTTCAGCGGCTCTATCCGGACAGCGAGATCGTCGTCGCGCCCACGCTGTACAGCGCGATGGAGGCACTGGCGAACGACTCCGCCGACGCCTTCATTGCCAATGAGCTGACGGTGCAGTCTTACAGCCTGTTGCGGCCTTACCTCGGTTTAAAGACCAAGTTCGACAGCCTGTTGCCATCCACAGGCTTTTCATTCGCCTTCCGGGAGCAAGACTCGACGCTTCGGGCGCTCTTCGACCGAGCGCTGGAAGGCGTGGACGACGCTGTCATCCGTGAAATCCAGGGGCGCTGGACCCTCGGGTTGGGCGCCGATCTTGCCCGACGGCAGGTGAACATCAACGCGGTCGAACGGCGGTGGATTCGCAGACATCCGCAGGTCATCGTTGCCTCCACCCAGCACCCTCCCTACGTCTACAAGGATGCTCAAGGTCGCTGGGTGGGTTTGAACGTGGATGTGCTTGCGCGTATTTCGCGAATGACCGGTTTGCAGTTCGTGTATCAGGAATCGGCCTCGACCGAAGATTTGCTGGAGACGTTGACGGACGGCAGTGCACACATGAACACCACGCTGGCCGAAAACCCGGAACGCAAAGGGCTGTTGAATTTCACCTACGCATTTGGCGGCAACAACTGGGTCTTTCTCGTGCACGCTGACAGTAACCCGTCCTTCCAGCTGTCGGACATGACCGGCAAGGTGCTGGCGCTTCCCGCACGACACGCGTTGCTCGGGTTCATTCAGCAACGCTATCCGCATATCCAGCTCAAGCTTGTGGCGACCTATGAGGATGCCCGCCGACTGGTGGAGAAGGGCGACGCCGACGCGACCATCCAGAACGAGGCCGGCGCGTGGTTGTATCCATTGGGCGAGCTGAAGGTCGGACGCAGCGTCGAGGGCATGTGGTCGCCGGACAAATTCTCGGTCGTCAGAAGCCAGCCCGAATTGCTCGGCATACTCAACAAGGCTCTGGAGGAATTCCCCGTGGCTGAAATGCGTGCGATCCGCCTGAAATGGCTCGGCGCGGCGAATCCTCACCCATCGGTCTGGAACCGCATTCCAGCCTGGATATACTGGCTCACTGGCGCTTCCTTACTGCTGGGGCTGGTGTCACTGGCCTGGAGCAGCCGCCTGAAGTTTCAGATTCACCAGCGGCAGCGCGCCGAGGCGCAACTGGGTGACCAGCTTGCCTTCAAGCGGATACTGCTCGACGGCATCCCCAATCCGATTTACGTGCGTGATCTTCAGGGCCGTCTTGTCGCCTGCAACCGCAGTTATGAGGAAATTTTCGGCATCAGTTACGAGCAATTGCAGGGTCGTCGCCTGATCGATGTTGACCTCATTCCCGGCGACCTCGCCCAGCAGATGCACGCTGACTACATGAAAATGCTGGAGACGCGGGAGCGTGTGTTTACCGAGCGGGTACTGCGGCTGGGCGGACGCCAGATCGACGTCTCGGAATGGACGGCCCCCTTCCACCGCGCGGACGGTCAGCTGCAGGGCTTGCTCGGCGGCTGGATGGACATCAGCGAACGCAAGCGTCTGGAAGGTGAGTTGCACGATGCCCGTCTTGCGGCCGAGCAGGCGGCAGGCCAGTTGAAGGCGCTGCTCGACGACCTGGAGCAGGCGAAGACGTCAGGGGCGTGAATTCTGCCTGTCACATTCGACAGGCATGCTCCGGAATCAAACTGCGGCAGGCAGTGCGCATGTGTCAACTCGCCACAGTGCGCAGAACTTTCCACTGCTGCCAATGGTCATTGGTTAGCACCTTTGCATTCAAATTGTTGAGTGGTGATCCGGATGGAAAATATCAGCTTGCTACTGAGCGAAGCGCTGTCCCCTTATCAGGTGAGCATTGGCCCTGCCGGTATTCTGGGCGAGCGTCTGGTGACGCTGAAAAATCCAGCGGGTGCGATAGTGATCGAGCGTGTTTTTTCTGCGTCGCAACTGGGCGACAAGCGCCAGCTGACTGACGTGGTAGATGGTCTTCACCGTGATTTGATGGTGGCAGAAGGGCGCATTGAGCCTTGTGTCATCGCAGCCATGCGCAATGTGTCCCAGTCCGCTGCTTACGCTGCAGCTCGACCTTTCGTCTGAGCTGCGGGGAACCTTCTCGATTCAGTAGGCTCCTATCAGTTACGGCAGGCGCAGGCATTGTGCTCCGATGTTCATGCTGCCTGCCGTACGGGTCCAAGATGGACCACGGTTGACCCCGAGTAGTCTCCCCGCTGCTCGGGGTTTCTTTTGTCTCAAATTCGGCTTTTCGCTCCAAGAGGCGGGTTTATGCCGGGTCAGTTCGGCGGCTCCTCAAAGAATGTCTGGGCGTCGCGCAGATACTCCTCCTTCTTGACCATCCACTCCGCGTAGAACCCGATCAGCCGCGTCACCCGCAGCACACGCATTTCCCGGTTGATGATCTCCATCGCCGCGCGTCCCTTCTCGGTCTTCGAACAGGCAATGTGAGCAAACTGGTATTTGGGCACGCCCTTGACCGGGAGAAACTCCAGCGCATCCAGGGGAATGCCTTGTTGCTGAGCGTGAAATCGGGCTTCCGGCCAGTAACTGATAATCGCTTGAAAGCGATCAAGCCGCTCCATCTCCAGCATGCTGCCCACCGCTGTATTGCCGTAGTGCAGGATCAGACGTTTGGGGCGAGTGGTCTCGCGCAACACTTTATCGATGACCGGGCCGTAGCTGCGTTCGCCGACGATGCCGACATCAACGCTGTCGCTGGCCAGCAGGGCGGCGAGGTCAAGGCGGCCGTCGGCGTCGATGTAAGGTGCGAACAGCGCGTGGCGGCTGCGCTCGATCGTCACGCCATTACTGGGCGTGGCATAGGAGGGGATGGAAAACAAAATGGTTTTGTCGCGCTCGGGCGTCCACAGCAGGGTCGGGTCGCAGGCGAACACGTCGGGGTCATTGAGCATCTGCGTTCCGCGCGCGCGATTGACGTGCATGATCTGGTGATCGTATTCCGGCATCCGGGCGGTCAGCTCAGGCATCAGCTTGTCGATGGCGCCCTGGCCCGCCAACGGCCCGGAAGATATAGTCAGCGGCGGGAAGTCGCGCAGCAGCCAGATCAGCGTTTCACGTGCCGACGCGGTACCGGGCAGGCTAGTGAGCAGAGCAGCGAGCAGCACGGCGCGCATTCGGGAACCGGTGACATGCATGGAAGCGTTGACCCTCATCGACAGCGTCTCGCAGCAAGGAATCGGTGATGTGCCTCATTTATTTAACACATGTCATGGGGGCATGAGTAACGCCTCGCGAACGTTGTGCCCCAGCTCCGATCTGAAGGGCGAGCCGCATCGCTCATCGAGTTCGGTCGTTCAACGGGGCTGCATCGGGTAGACTTGCCGCCTTTCCCGTCTCTACTAGAAGCCCGTTCATGGCCCAGCCGTCCACGACCTACAAGTTCGAACTCAATCTCACCGACCTTGATCGCGGGGTCTACGAAACCGTCAAGCAGACCATCGCCCGTCACCCTTCGGAGACCGAAGAGCGCATGACCGTGCGCTTGCTGGCCTACGCCTTCTGGTACAACGAGCATCTGTCGTTTGGCCGTGGTCTGTCGGACGTCGACGAGCCTGCGTTGTGGGAAAAGAGCCTGGACGATCGCGTGCTGCACTGGATCGAAGTGGGCCAGCCCGACGCCGACCGCCTGACGTGGTGCTCGCGCCGCACCGAACGCACCAGCCTGCTGGCCTATGGCAGTCTGCGGGTGTGGGAAGGCAAGGTCATACCGGCGATCAAGACGCTGAAGAACGTCAATATCGCTTCGGTCCCCCAAGAGGCACTGGAAATCCTGGCCAAGGACATGCCCCGAGTGATCAAGTGGGACGTGATGATCAGCGAAGGCACGATCTTCGTCACCGATGATCGCGGCCAGCACGAAGTGCAACTGCAGTGGCTGGCAGGCGAGCGGGGCTGATTCAGTCCTGCATTGCGACGCTACAACAGCAGCATCGCGGTGACATCGCTACACCCAACCGGCCCCAACGAGAACACCAGCGGAACCTGAATGCGCATCGAACCACGCGAGTTACCTGACACCCTGCCTTTTCTCGGCGATCTGCCGCCTTTGCTCACCCGGTTATACGCAGCGCGCGGTGTGGCCTCGGAGGAAGAGCTCGACAAGGGCCTCGCCCGGCTGATTCCCTACCAACAGCTCAAGGGCATCGAAGCCGCCGTCGATTTGCTGGTGACTGCGTTGCAGCAGCGTCAGCGTATCCTCATCGTCGGCGACTTCGATGCCGATGGCGCGACGGCCAGTACGGTGGGTGTATTAGGTCTGCGTCTGCTCGGTGCGGCGCATGTGGACTATCTGGTGCCGAACCGTTTCGAATTCGGCTACGGCCTGACACCGGAAATCGTCCAGGTCGCCCTTGAGCGCCAGCCTGGTTTGCTCATGACCGTGGACAACGGCATTTCCAGCGTTGAAGGCGTCGCAGCAGCGAAGGCGGCGGGCTTGCAGGTATTGGTCACCGATCACCACTTGCCCGGCCACGAATTGCCGGCGGCCGATGCCATCGTCAACCCGAACCAGCCCGGCTGCACCTTCCCGAGCAAGTCGCTGGCCGGCGTTGGCGTGATTTTTTATGTGTTGATGGCCTTGCGCGCACGACTGCGGGACATCGGCTGGTTCGAGGGCCGCGCTCAACCCAATCTGGGCGAGTTGCTGGATCTGGTGGCGTTGGGCAGTGTCGCCGACGTCGTGCCGCTGGACGCCAATAACCGGATTCTGGTGCACCAGGGGCTGATGCGCATCCGCGCCGGTCGTGCCCGTCCGGGGTTGCGCGCCATTCTCGATGTCGCCCGTCGCGAGGCCTCGCGCATCACCTCCACCGACCTGGGGTTCATCATCGGCCCGCGTTTGAATGCGGCGGGGCGTTTAGATGATATGAGCCTGGGCATCGAATGCCTGCTCTGCGATGACGAGACCGAGGCGCGGGAAATGGCCGTGCGTCTGGACGAGCTCAATCAGGACCGCAAATCCATCGAGCAGGGCATGCAGCGCGAGGCGCTCGCCCAGCTCAAGGACCTGCCGCTGGAGTCGATGCCGTTTGGTCTGTGTCTGTTCGAACCCGAATGGCACCAGGGCGTGATCGGCATTCTGGCCTCGCGCTTGAAAGAGCGTTATCACCGCCCGACCATTGCCTTCGCCAGCGCAGGCGAGGGTGTGCTGAAGGGGTCGGCGCGTTCGGTGCCGGGCTTTCACATCCGCGACGCGCTCGATGCCGTGGCGGCTAAACATCCGGAGCTGATCAGCAAGTTCGGCGGTCATGCGATGGCGGCCGGTCTGTCGCTGCCGGAAGGCAACTTCCCGGCATTCGCCGAGGCCTTCGACGCTGAAGTTCGCCGCCAGCTCAAGGAAGAAGACCTGACCGGCCGGCTGCTGTCCGACGGCACACTGGCCGTCGAAGAGTTTCACCTGGAACTGGCCCGTGCGCTGCGCAACGCCGGCCCGTGGGGGCAGCACTTTCCCGAGCCGTTGTTCCATGGCGTGTTCCAGCTGGTGGAGCAGCGAGTGGTCGGCGAGCGCCATCTGAAGATGGTACTCAAGACTGAATGCGGCAGCGTCAAGCTCGAAGGCATCGCCTTCAGCGTCGATCGCGACGTATGGCCCAACCCGACCGTGCGCTGGGTCGAGCTGGCGTACAAGCTGGACCTGAACGAATTCCGCGGCAACGAAACCGTGCAACTGATGGTGGTTCACCTCTCGCCACGCTGAACTGCGATCAACTTGCGGTGTGGCCACTGACGCCTTCCCGGCTAAAGCCAGTCCTACAGGTGAACGCGTTGTTTTAGGATGTCTGGCTTACGCCGGGAAATGAGTGAACCCTCACTTCGCTCGGGTTGTCGACTAGGCTCAAGGTTCGCAACGTATGGAACCTGCCACACGACCTGAGAGGTGCCCATGAGCCTGCTGCTTGAACCCTACACCCTTCGCCAACTGACCCTGCGCAATCGCATCGTGGTTTCGCCGATGTGTCAGTACAGCTGCGCCGACGGCCTGGCCAATGACTGGCATCTGGTCCATCTGGGCAGTCGCGCGGTCGGCGGCGCCGGGCTGATTTTCACCGAAGCGGCGGCGGTAACCCAGGACGGGCGCATCACCCCGGAAGACCTCGGCCTTTGGAACGACGAGCAGATCGAGCCGCTTCAGCGCATCACTCGATTCATCAACGCCCAAGGCGCGGTGGCCGGCATTCAGCTGTCCCATGCCGGACGCAAGGCCAGTACATGGCGGCCGTGGGTGAGCCAGAGCGGCGCCATCCCTGCCGACCAAGGCGGCTGGGCGACCTGGGGCCCCTCGAAGATCGCTTTCGATCCGACCTACACCGTGCCTACGGCGCTGGATGAGGCCCAGATTCAGGACATCATCAAGGCCTTCGTCGATGCTGCCAAACGTGCTTTGACCGCAGGTTTCAAAGTGGTCGAAATCCACGCTGCCCACGGTTATCTGCTGCATCAGTTCCTGTCGCCGCTGAGCAACCAGCGTCAGGATCAATACGGTGGCTCTTTCGAAAACCGCATACGCCTGACCCTCGAAATCACTAAAGCCGTGCGCGAAGTCTGGCCCGCAGACCTGCCGTTGTTCGTGCGCGTCTCGGCCACCGACTGGGTGGAAGGCGGCTGGAACGCGGATGAAACCGTCGAGCTGGGCAAACGCTTGAAAGAGCTGAGCGTCGACCTGGTTGATGTGTCTTCCGGCGGCACTGCGGCCAAAGCCGAGATTCCGGTGGGCCCGGGCTATCAGACTGAATTCGCCGCTCGAGTGCGCAGCGAGTCAGGCATTGCCACCGGCACCGTGGGCATGATCACCGAACCCACCCAGGCCGACACCATTTTGCGGACGGGCCAGGCTGATCTGATCTTCCTCGCCCGCGAACTGCTGCGCGATCCGTACTGGCCGCTGCGTGCCGATGAACATCTGGGCGGACGCCAAGCCACATGGCCCGCGCAATACCAGCGGGCAACGCACCGCGACCAGCCGATTCATGAGTCGGATTTACGGGATTGAGGCGCAGGCGCGGAACGCCTGTATAGGCTATTCGCTTATAAATATGGGGTCAGATGGCTTGCCGAAGCAGGTCACTGACCCATTGGTTGATGCTTTTATGCGCCAACTCCGCTTGTGACGCCACGCTTGCATGCAACTCAGGTTCCAGCCGTAAGCTCAGTTTTCCGGAATAGGTTTTCTGTGGCTCACGGCCCAAGCGTTCGCAGACTTCAAGATAGTCGTCCACCGCCTCTTCAAACGCCGATCGTAGCTCTTGTACCGACTGGCCATGAAAGCCAATCACGTCTTTGATCCCCGCGACATGCCCTACGAAGAGGCCGTCTTCATCGCTGTAGTTGATCCGGGCTGAGTAGCCTTTGTAGTTCATGATGTTCATGGAGTAACTCCTGCGTGCTCAAGGAACGCTCGCGCGTCACGAACCTGGTACGGCTTCGCACCCTTGTCCGGGTGCGGCCGGTGAAAGGTCGCCACTACGCCATTGAGTTCGAACCTGACCCTTGAGCCACTGCCTTCTATGGTTTTTGCGCCTAACGCCGCGAAGAGCGACTCCAGTCGACTCCATTCCAGGTTATGGGGGACGGGTTTGGAGAACACGATTTTAAGGTGCCAGCTTGTCGATTATTCATGGTATCAAAATATGATACTGACAAGCCCGAGCCTAGTGCGATGTTGTAGGAAAAGGAGACACGTCAGGGCTCCTGCGTCTTAATCCTGCCCAGCTCGCCCTATCTGCCTCCCGTCGTGGGAAGCACGCTGCCCCAACCCGCTCAATTCCCCCCACTCCCCGCCACGCTTTCCCCGCCCCGAGTGAGGTAGTACGCGCCGAGGATCGGCAGCATGGTCGCTATCATCACGAGCATCGCCACGACATTGGTCACTGGCACGTCCCGTGGGCGGCTGAGTTGGTTGAGCAGCCAGATGGGCAATGTGCGCTCATGCCCGGCGGTTAAGGTGGTGACGATGATTTCGTCGAACGACAGGGCAAACGCCAGCATGCCGCCGGCCAGTAGCGCCGAGCCGAGGTTAGGCATGATGATGTAGCGGAAGGTCTGCCAGCCATCGGCGCCGAGGTCCATCGAGGCTTCGATCAAGCTGTGGGATGTGCGGCGCAGGCGGGCGATAACGTTGTTGTAGACGATCACCACGCAGAAGGTCGCGTGGCCGACGATGATGGTGAACATGCCCGGCTCGATCCCCAGGGTCTTGAACGCCGACAACAAGGCCAGACCCGTGATGATGCCGGGCAGGGCGATGGGCAGAATCAGCATCAGCGAGATGCCGTCCTTGCCGAAGAAGTCCCGCCTGTACAACGCTGCCGAGGCCAGCGTCCCGAGCACCAATGCGATCAGCGTGGCGACGCAGGCGATTTGCAGCGAAAGCTTGATCGACTCCAGCACGTCAGGCCGGGCGAACGCCACGCCGATCCACTTCAGGGTGAAGCCTTTCGGCGGGAAGCTGAAGGCGGCGTCTTCGGTGTTGAAGGCGTAGACGAAGATGATCAGGATCGGGAAATGCAAAAACAACAGCCCGCCCCAAGCGGCGATCTTCAGGGCCCACGACGCTTTTTCAGAGTGCATCGAAAGCCCCCAGTCGTTTCACGATGGCCAGATAAACCGCGATCAGCACGATCGGCACCAGCGTGAATGCCGCCGCCATGGGCATATTGCCGATGGCGCCTTGCTGGGCGTAGACCATGTTGCCGATGAAATAGCCCGGCGGGCCGATCAGTTGCGGCACGATGAAATCCCCCAGGGTCAGCGAAAACGTGAAGATCGAGCCCGCTGCAATGCCCGGCACCGACAGCGGCAGAATTACCTGCATGAATGTTTGCCGGGGCGTGGCGCCAAGGTCGGCGGAGGCGTGGAGCAAGGAGGGCGGCAAGCGCTCGAGGGAGGCCTGAATCGGCAGGATCATGAACGGCAGCCAGATGTAGACGAACACCATGAATCGCCCCAGATGCGAGGTCGACAAGGTGCTGCCGCCGATGCCGGGCACGCTCAACAGCCCCTGCAACACCGGCGCCAAACCCAAATGCTGAACGAACCATTGCGCGACGCCGCCCTTGGCCAGCAGCAGCGTCCACGCGTACGCCTTGACGATGTAACTGGCCCACATGGGCATCATCACCGCGATGTAAAAGAACGCCTTGGTTTTGCCGGTGGTGTAGCGCGCCATGTAATACGCGATGGGGAAGGCGACGATGGCGCTGGCGATGGACACTGCGACCGCCATGCTCAGGGTGCGGCGGATGACGTCGAAGTTGGCCGGGTTGAACAGCGCGCCGAAGTTCGCCAGGGTCAGGTCCGGCGTCACGGTCATGCTGAAGTCGTCGAAGGTATAGAAGCCCTGCCACAACAGGCCCAGCAGCGAGCCGAGGTAAATCGCGCCGAACCACAGCAGCGGCGGGATCAGCAGCAGCGACAGGTACAGATTCGGGCGGTGATAGAGCAGGTTGGAAAAGCGTCGGATTGGCGATTGCCGTTGCATCGGTGCGGAGCCAGTAAATGTCTGACCCATCTCAATGCGCCTCGCCCGTCGCGATTTCTGGCGACTCACGTGGCGCGTCCTGCAGCGCAATCATCGCTTCCCGCGCCCAGCATGCCGTCAGCCTTTGCCCCGGCTGATAGCGCGCGCCGGTGTCCAGCCATTGGCTGTTGGCCTGGCTGACAGTGAGCGTCTGGCCGTTGTCCAGTTTGAGCTCGTAGCGGGTGGCACTGCCCTGATATTGAATGTCGTGCAGCACGCCGCTGAGCTGAATGTCGTGCGTCGCAGTGCCGCTCTCGGCAAAACGGATGTGCTCGGGCCGAATCGAAAAAGCGCCCGGGCTGCCGCTCAACGCTTGGGCCAATTCGCCGCGCACGACGTTGGAGGTGCCCACGAATTCCGCCACAAAGGTCGTGGCCGGTTTCATGTACAGATTGCGCGGCGTATCGACCTGCTCGATACGGCCTTTGTTGAACACCGCGACCCGGTCCGACATCGACAGCGCTTCGGTCTGGTCGTGGGTGACGAAGATGAAGGTGATGCCCAGCTGGCGCTGCAGTTTCTTCAGCTCGCTCTGCATCTGTTCGCGCAGCTTCAGGTCGAGGGCGCCGAGGGGCTCGTCGAGCAGCAGCACCCGCGGCCGATTGACCAGTGCACGCGCCAGGGCCACACGCTGGCGCTGTCCGCCGGACAGTTGCACGGGTTTGCGCGCGCCATAGCCGTCGAGCGCCACCATGTTCAGGGCCTCGTCGGCTCGCTTGATCCGCTCGGTCTTGCCGACGCCTTTGACTTTCAGGCCATAGGCAACGTTGTCCCGCACGTTCATGTGCGGAAACAGCGCGTAGTCCTGAAACACCGTGTTGACGTCACGCTGGTACGGCGGCAGGCCGGCGGCTTCCTGGCCATGAATGCAAATCGAGCCGGCGCTGGGTTGCTCGAAGCCTGCGATCAGGCGCAGGCAGGTGGTCTTGCCGGAGCCTGAAGGGCCAAGCATGGAAAAGAACTCGCCGTCCTCAATGTCGATGGACACCCGGTCCACGGCTTTCACCTCGCCGAACAGCCGCGAGACCTGGGTGAACTGGACAGCGTGGGTCATGGCTTAACGCCCGCCCATGATCGCAATGTAATCCTGCGTCCAGCGGCTGTACGGCACGTATTTGCCGCCCTCGGCCTGGGGTGTTTTCCAGAAGGCGATCTTGTCGAACAGGTCAAACCCATTGGTCTCGCAACCCTCGGCGCCGAGCAGCTCGTTGCCCTTGCACGCGTCAGGCACCACCGGCAGGGAGCCGAACCAGGCCGCAACGTCGCCCTGAACTTTCGGTTGCAGCGACCAGTTCATCCATTTGTAGGCGCAGTTGGGGTGTTTGGCCTCGGCGTGCAACATCGTCGTGTCGGCCCAGCCGGTGGCGCCTTCCTGGGGGATGGTCGAGGCGACGGGCTGCTTGTCGGCGACCAGCCCATTGACCATGTAACCCCACGAACTCGACGCTGCCACACCTTCGTTTTTCACGTCGCTCATCTGCACCGTCGCGTCATGCCAGTAGCGGTGAATCAGCGGCTGCTGAGCGCGAAGCAGGTCGAGTACCGCCTTGTACTGGGTCTCGGTGAGCTGGTAAGGGTCGACGATGTTCAGTTCCGGTTTGGCGGTCTTCAAATACAGCGCGGCGTCGGCGATGTAGATCGGCCCGTCGTAGGCCTGGACCCGGCCCTTGTTCGGTTTGCCGTCGGGCAAATCCTGCGGCTCGAACACCACGCTCCAGCTCACCGGCGGCGTCTTGAACACGTTGGTGTTGTACATCAGCACGTTCGGGCCCCATTGGTACGGCGTGCCGTACGTTTTGTTCTCGACCGTGTACCAGGGGCCGTCTTTCAGGCGCGGGTCGAGGGTCTTCCAGTTCGGGATCAGCGTGGGGTCGATGGGCTGCACACGCTTGCCGGCGATCAGTCGCAACGACGCATCGCCCGACGCGGTGACCAGATCATAGCCGCCCTTGGTCATCAGGCTGACCATCTCGTCGGAGGTTGCGGCGGTCTTGACGTTGACCTTGCAGCCGGTTTCCTGCTCGAAGCCGGTCACCCAGTCGTAGGCCTTGTCGCTTTCGCCGCGTTCGATGTAGCCCGGCCACGCCACGATATCCAGTTGCCCCTCGCCATCGCCCACCGCCGTGAGTGCTTCAGCGGCCTGCACCGCGCCGCTGGTGAATAGGGCGGTGATCACGGCGCTGAGAATCGCAGTCTTGTGCACGGACATGGTGGGTTTGCCTCATGGTGGTTGTTTGGGCAGAGATTGGTGGTGCAGAGCGTAGTGCCCCGTTCGATCCTCGACAAACTTGGCGCAGCAAATACCGCGCCCGTTCGTGCAGGGCGGATGCGATTGAATGAAAACCATCCGGCCTCCGGACGCTCAGTCGCCGCAACATTCAGAAGCAAACCCGCCCGGCGCGCGTCGGTGTCTTCGCCTTAACCTGCGGGTCGAATCGTCTGTCCCCCTTCTGAAGGTGAAGTCATGAACACGCGCGGTTTACTCGATCAACTGTTGAAATCCGGCCAGGACCTGCTGCAAAACAAGGCCGGCGCTCACGACAAGAGCGGCAAAAGCGGGCAAAACGGGCAGGGCGGTCTCGGCGATCTGCTCGGCAAAGTCGGTGGCAGCGGCTTGGGCGGCAAGTTGGGCGGGAGCCTTGGCGGGCTGCTCTCCGGGGCCGGTGGCGGCGCGTTGGCAGCGGGCGCGATGGGCTTGCTGATGGGCAACAAAGGCGCACGCAAAATGGGCGGCAAAGCGCTGACCTACGGCGGGCTCGCAGCGTTGGGCGTGTTGGCGTACAAGGCCTACGGAAACTGGCAGGCGAGTCAGGGTGTGGCGCAACCGGTTGAGCCGCAAACCGTGGACCGCGTGCCGCCGGCCCAGGTCGAGCAGCACAGCGAGGCTATCCTGCGGGCGCTGGTGGCAGCGGCCAAGGCCGACGGCCACGTTGACGACCGTGAACGCGAACTCATCGAAGGCGAGTTCACCCGCATCACCGGCGACAACGAACTGCAGCAATGGCTGCACGCTGAACTGAACAAGCCGCTGGACCCGGCCGATGTCGCCCGCGCGGCGCAGACCCCGGAAATCGCCGCCGAGATGTACCTGGCCAGCGTGATGATGGTCGACGAAGAACACTTCATGGAGCGCGCTTACCTGGACGAACTCGCCAGGCAGCTGAAGCTCGATCCCGCCCTCAAGACTGAGCTTGAGCACCAGGTGCGTCAGGCGCAGCCTTAAACCGTCAGCCTGTCCAGCGACCCGCCCCGGATACACCATCCGACACCCGCAAACCTGCCGGGTCAGGCCCAACACCCGTTGGGGTCTGACCCGCATTTCTCCCTCGTGCGCTGAACGTCCGCTGCAGACATCCGCCAACAACGCACTCGTACCATCAAGCAACGTCACATCAAGCCGATAGCGTGTAAGACACTTCCGATCTGGCTGTGTGATATGGCGTTTTCCTTGTCGGAAACAGCCCGTTTATTGGGAAGTCACTAGGCTATACTCCCGCTCGCTTTGGACCGTCCGTCGGTCCGCTTCTTGAACCCGGTCATGCCGGCGTTGAACCCTTGAGGGCTGACTGTGAAGAACTGGACGTTGCGTCAACGGATTTTGGCGAGCTTCGCTGTCATCATCGCCATCATGCTGTTGATGGTGATCGTGTCGTTCAATCGCCTGCTGGTGATCGAGAGCAGCGGCGATGCCGTACGACTGGACGCGCTGCCCGGCGTTTTCTACAGCAGCACCGTGCGCGGCGCCTGGGTCGAAAGCTACGTAGCCACCCAGCATTTGCTCAGTGAAGGCGCCGGTCGCGACCTCACCAGCGCTGAAGAAGACCAGTACAAAGAATTCGAAGACCGCCTGCAGGCGCAGATCGTCAATTACCAGAAAAGCATCTTCGACGAATCGGATCGCAACGACTTCGCCCAGTTTCTGCAACTGCGCGAGCGCTACCAGTTGGTGCTGAACGGTGTGCTCGCGGCTTATCAGGGCGACAACTACGCGCTGGCCCAACGGATTTTCGCCGAGCAACTCACCCCCACGTGGTTTGAGGGGCGTAAACAGCTCAACGCACTCGGCGCCAAGAACAAGGTGGTCGCCGACAAGGCGTCCGACGCCATTCAAGCCGCCGTCTCCAGCGCCAAAATCACTCTCGGCATTTCGTTGATCATTGCCTTGCTGGCGGCCGCGGCGTGCGGCCTATTGCTGATGCGCGCGATTCTGGCGCCGATGAATCGCATCGTGCAGATTCTCGAGACCATGCGCACCGGCGACCTGAGCACGCGGCTGGCGCTGGATCGCAACGATGAATTCGGATCGGTCCAGACTGGCTTCAACGACATGGTCGCCGAACTTGCGGCATTGGTGTCCCAGGCCCAGCGCTCGTCGATTCAGGTGACCACGTCGGTGACCGAGATTGCTGCCACCTCCAAGCAGCAACAGGCGACGGCCACAGAGACCGCGGCGACCACCACGGAAATCGGCGCCACGTCGCGGGAAATTGCCGCAACGTCCCGGGATCTGGTGCGCACCATGACCGAAGTAACCTCAGCGGCGGATCAGGCTTCGGTCCTGGCGGGCTCCGGTCAGCAAGGCCTGGCGCGCATGGAAGAAACCATGCACTCGGTCATGGGCGCGGCCGATCTGGTCAACTCCAAGCTGGCGATCCTCAATGAGAAGGCCGGCAACATCAATCAGGTCGTGGTGACCATCGTCAAAGTCGCCGACCAGACCAACCTACTGTCACTCAACGCCGCCATCGAAGCGGAAAAAGCCGGCGAATACGGCCGTGGTTTCGCCGTGGTCGCCACCGAAGTCCGGCGTCTGGCCGACCAGACCGCCGTGGCCACCTACGACATCGAGCAGATGGTTCGCGAGATCCAGTCGGCGGTGTCGGCGGGCGTCATGGGCATGGACAAGTTCTCCGAAGAAGTGCGTCGCGGCATGTACGAAGTCACCCAGGTCGGCGAGCAGCTTTCGCAGATCATCCATCAAGTGCAGGCCCTGGCGCCGCGTGTGTTGATGGTCAACGAAGGCATGCAGGCTCAGGCCACTGGCGCCGAACAGATCAACCAGGCGCTGGTGCAGTTGGGTGATGCCAGCAGCCAGACCGTCGAATCCCTGCGTCAGGCCAGCTTCGCCATCGACGAGCTCAGCCAGGTGGCGGTGGGGCTGCGTAGCGGCGTTTCGCGTTTCAAGGTCTGAGTCAGGCCCATGATCGAGCATTCAGCCAAGCGCAGCGTTGCGGTGTCGCCGAAGAACAAGCTGTTTCTGCTGTTCCGCATCGGTGCGGAACGCTATGCGCTGCAAGCGACAGAAGTCGCCGAAGTGCTGCCACGGCTGATGCTCAAGCCCATCGCCCAGGCGCCGCACTGGGTCGCGGGTGTGTTTGCCCATCGCGGTGCGATCGTTCCGGTCATCGATCTCAGCGCGCTGACCTTCGGCCATCCCGCCCCGTTGCGTACCAGCACACGGCTGGTGTTGGTGCATTACCGCCTCGGCGGCGATCGCCCGCCGCGTGAGTTGGGCCTGATCCTCGAACAGGCGACCGACACGCTGCGCTGCTCGCCCCATGAATTCAAAGCCTACGGGCTGGACAACTCACAGGCGCCGTATCTGGGCCCGGTGCGCGAGGACGAACACGGCCTGCTGCAATGGATACGTGTGGATGACTTGCTCAGTGACGCCGTGCGCGAACTGTTGTTTCCCGAGGAGCCCATGAGCCTGGATGCCTTCGAGGCGGCGCCATGAGCAGCGACGCGCGTTTCTTCGCCTTTCTCAAGGACCGCATCGGGCTGGACGTCGCGTCGGTGGGCGAGGCGATCATCGAGCGCGCCGTGCGTCAGCGCTGCACGCTGTCCAAGGCGCGGGACCACGACGACTACTGGCAGACGCTGCTGGTTTCGGCGGACGAGCAACAGGCGCTGATCGAAGCGGTGATCGTCCCCGAAACCTGGTTTTTCCGTTACCCGGAATCCTTCGCCACCCTCGGCAAGCTGGCCAATGCCCGGTTGGCGCAGCTCAATGGCGTGCGTCCGCTGCGGATTCTCAGCCTGCCGTGCTCCACCGGCGAAGAGCCTTATTCCATCGCCATGGCGCTGTTCGACGCCGGTTTGCGCGGGCCGCAGTTCAGCGTCGAGGCAGTGGACATCAGCCCGCTTTCGATCCAGCGCGCGCGCCAGGGCGTGTATGGCAAAAACTCCTTTCGCGGCGACCAACTGGGTTTCCGTGAGCGTTTTTTCAGCGCGGTCGAGGAGGGCTATCGACTGGAGGAGCGGGTCCGTGATCAGGTCCGCTTTCAGTCCGGCAACCTGCTCGATCCCGCCATGCCGGTGGCGCAGTCGGCCTACGATTTCGTGTTCTGCCGCAACCTGCTGATCTACTTCGACGTCGACACCCAGCGTCAGGGTTTTGATGCGCTGAAACGCATGACCCGTGACGACGGCGTGCTGTTCATCGGGCCCGCCGAGGGCAGCCTGCTCGGGCGCATGGGCATGGTGTCGATTGGCATTCCCCAATCGTTCGCCTTTCGTCGGCGTGACGAGGCCACCTCCGAACCCCACAGCGTCTGGACTGCCCCAGCCATGGCGCCGTCGCGAAGCGATTCATCGCCTGCTCAGCCAACGTCTGCTTACCCAACATCGGCCCTGTCGCGCGGCGCTCGTAAACCGCAGCCCTTTGCGCCGAGGTTGTTGAATGATCCTGCGCTGACCGAAGAACGCAGGGCTGCGCTCAGACCCGACATCAAAGCGGTGGCGGCGCCGGGCGCGGGCAACGGCGACGCTGCCGAGTTATTGCGCAGCATCGCGGCCCTTGCCAATGAAGGCCACAGTGCCGAGGCGAAGGTGGCCTGCGAGCAGTACCTCAAGCGCTTCGAACCTGTTGCCCCGGTGTTCTACTGGCTGGGCCTGCTCAGCGAAGTGGCGGGGGAGGCGAGCGCGGCACAAGGGTTTTATCGCAAGGCGTTGTATCTGCAACCGCAGCATCCGGAAACCCTGGCGCAACTGGCCGCGCTGCTCGCCGCCCAGGGCGACAGCGCAGGGGCCCGGAGGCTCCAGGAGCGCGCGGCACGGGGTGTCACTAAAGAAGGACGCAGCGGATGAGTCGCGTACACACAGAGCTGGTCAGCGACACCGCCGAGGCGATCGACGACTGCTGGAACCGCATCGGCATCCATGGCGACCGGTCCTGCCCGCTACTTGCCGATCATATTCATTGCCGCAACTGCTCGGTGTACTCGGCAGCGGCAACACGCTTGCTCGACCGTTACTCGCTGGCCCAGGAGCAGCGCGTGTCGATGCACACCGATGCGCTGGCCGTCGACGTCGAAACCCGCTCGACCGTGGTGTTTCGTCTCGGCGAAGAGTGGCTCGGCCTGCCGACCCGGTGTCTGGTGGAAGTGTCGCCGGTGCAAGCCATTCATTCGCTTCCACATCAGCGTTCCCGCGCCTTGCTGGGCGTTGCCAATGTGCGCGGCGCCCTGGTGGCCTGCCTGTCGTTCGTCGAACTGCTCGGACTGGACCCTTCAGTCGCGCCGGTCGGGGATGCCCGCACAATGCCGCGCATGCTGATTGTTTCGGCAGACGGCGGTCCGGTGGTGGTGCCGGTGGACGAGGTTGACGGCATTCATGCCATCGAAGCGCGCCTGCTGGACACCGCCTCGACGTCGGCACAGAACAACAACGCACGCTTCACCCGAGGCGTCGTGCAATGGAAGAACCGCAGCCTGCGCCTGCTCGATGAAGACCAGCTCTTGTCGGCCGTGAACCGGAGCCTGACATGACGCCCGATCAAATGCGCGACGCGTCGCTGTTCGAACTCTTCACGCTGGAGGCGGAAGCCCAGACTCAGGTGTTGAGCGCGGGCCTGCTGGCCCTTGAGCGCAATCCGACTCAGGCTGATCAACTGGAAGCGTGCATGCGCGCGGCCCATTCGCTGAAAGGCGCGGCGCGGATTGTCGGGGTCAACGCGGGCGTCAGCGTTTCCCACGTCATGGAAGACTGCCTTGTCAGCGCCCAGGAAGGCCGATTGCACCTGCTGCCCGAGCACATCGACGCCTTGCTGATGGGCACCGATTTGCTGATGCGCATTGCCACGCCCGGCGCCAGCGTGCCTCAGGCGGATGTGGACGGCTATGTGGCGCTGATGAACAACATGGTCAGCGCCGATCCGGCCATGAAAGCCATGCTGGTGCCCACCGCGTTGCCTTCCCTTGAAGACATCCTGCTTGCCAACGCGCAGTCGCTGGTCACCTCGCTTCAGTCTGCGCAGGATTCGGCCGCCGAAGAACTGGCCGCCGCCGTCGTCGAGCCCGTTGCCGACCTGGCGCCTAAAGCAGATGGCCCCGGTGAACGACGTGTGGCCGAGACTGGCGAAAGGGTCCTGCGCGTCACTGCCGAACGCTTGAACAACCTGCTGGACCTGTCGAGCAAGTCGCTGGTCGAGACCCAACGGTTGAAGCCTTATCTGGCCGCGATGCAGCGGGTCAAACGCACGCAGACCGGCGCCACCCGAGCACTGGACAGTCTTGAAGCCTTGCTCGGCGCCAACACCGATCCCGACGCGCAAAAGGCGCTGGAGGAAGCGCGGCGTCTGCTCGGCGAAGCGCAGCATTTGCTGATTCAACAGACGGCCGATCTCGATGAGTTCGGCTGGCAGGCGTCGCAACGCGCGCAACTGCTCTACGACACCGCGCTGGCCTGCCGCATGCGCCCGTTTGCCGATGTGCTGGTGGGTCAGGCGCGCATGGTCCGGGATCTGGGGCGCTCGCTGGGCAAGCAGGTGCGCCTGGAAATCGACGGCGAAAAGACTCAGGTTGATCGCGATGTGCTGGAAAAACTCGAAGCACCGCTGACCCACTTGCTGCGCAATGCGGTCGACCACGGCATCGAGCTGCCCGCACAGCGCCTCGCCTGCGGCAAGCCGGCCGAGGGGCTGATTCAACTGAAGGCGTCGCACCAGGCCGGGCTGCTGGTGGTCGAGCTGATCGATGACGGCGCCGGCGTCGACCTCGAGCGCCTGCGCCTGAATATCATTGAGCGCAAACTCTCGCCCGCCGAAACCGCTGCGCAGTTGAGCGAAGAAGAACTGCTGAGCTTCCTGTTCCTGCCCGGTTTCAGCATGCGCGACACGGTCACCGAAGTGTCAGGTCGAGGCGTCGGCCTGGACGCGGTTCAACACATGATTCGGCAACTGCGTGGCGGCGTCGAAATGGACCAGCGCGCCGGGCAGGGCAGCCGTTTCCATCTGGAAGTGCCGCTGACCTTGTCGGTGGTGCGCAGTCTGGTGGTGGACGTTGGCGGCGAAGCGTATGCCTTTCCGCTGGCGCACATTGAGCGGATGCGTGACGTGCGCGCCGACGAGATCGTGCAGCTGGAAGGGCGTCAGCATTTCTGGCACGAGGAGCGGCATGTCGGGCTGGTCGCCGCCACTCAGTTGCTTAACCGCCCGGCCAGCCAGCACAGTGAAGACGTGCTCAAAGTGGTGGTCATTCGCGAGCGCGATGCCGTGTATGGCGTCGCCGTGGAACGCTTCATCGGCGAACGCACGCTGGTGGTTCTGCCGCTGGATCCGCGCCTGGGCAAGGTTCAGGACATTTCCGCGGGCGCCTTGCTCGACGATGGCTCGGCGGTGCTGATCATCGACGTTGAAGACATGCTGCGATCGGTGGAGAAACTGCTCAATACCGGACGCCTGGCGCGCATTGACCGGCGCAGCCAGCAGGCGGACACCCAAGCCCGCAAGCGCGTGCTGGTGGTAGATGATTCGCTGACGGTGCGCGAGCTGGAGCGCAAGTTGCTGGCCAGCCGGGGTTACGAAGTCGCCGTGGCCGTGGATGGCATGGACGGCTGGAACGCCTTGCGCGGTGAGGATTTCGACTTGCTCATCACCGACATCGACATGCCGCGCATGGACGGCATCGAACTGGTGACGCTGGTGCGCCGCGACAGCCGCCTGCAATCGCTGCCAGTGATGGTGGTGTCGTACAAGGACCGTGAAGAAGATCGCCGTCGCGGCCTGGACGCTGGCGCCGATTACTATCTGGCCAAGGCCAGTTTCCATGACGACGCGCTGCTCGATGCGGTCGTTGAGTTGATAGGAGATGCGCAGGGATGAAGATTGCCATCGTCAACGACATGCCCATGGCAGTGGAGGCGTTGCGCCGCGCGCTGGCCTTTGAGCCGGCGCACCAGATTGCCTGGGTGGCCAGCAATGGCGCCGAGGCGGTGGAGCGTTGCGCGCAGCTGACGCCCGACCTGATCCTGATGGACCTGATCATGCCGGTGATGGACGGCGTGGAGGCCACTCGACGTATTATGGCGGCGACGCCGTGCGCCATCGTCATCGTCACCGTGGACCGCGAGCAGAATGTGCATCGGGTGTTCGAAGCCATGGGCCATGGCGCGCTGGACGTCGTCGATACGCCCGCGCTGGGTGCCGGCAACCCCAAGGATGCCGCCGCGCCTTTGTTGCGCAAGATACTTAATATAGGCTGGCTCATTGGCGAGCGGGACACGCGGGTTCGCCCTGTGCCGCCACCGGTGCGCGAGTCGGCACAGCGTCAGCGGTTGATCGCGATCGGCTCATCGGCCGGCGGCCCCGCTGCACTGGAAATACTGCTCAAGGCGCTGCCGACGGATTTCCCGGCCGCCATCGTACTGGTGCAGCATGTGGATCAGGTGTTCGCCGAAGGGATGGCGCAATGGCTGAGCAGCTCTTCGGGGCTGGAGGTCAGGCTGGCGCGCCATGGCGAGCCGCCGCAAGTGGGCACGGTGCTGCTGGCAGGCACCAACCACCATATTCGTCTGCTCAGGAACGGCACGCTGGCGTACACCGCAGAGCCGGTTAACGAAATTTACAGGCCCTCCATCGACGTGTTTTTCGAAAGTGTGGCCAGCTATTGGAATGGTGACGCAGTGGGTGTTTTGTTGACCGGCATGGGCCGTGATGGTGCGCAGGGACTCAAGCTGATGCGTCAGCGGGGCTTTCTCACCATCGCCCAGAATCAGGAAAGCTGTGCGGTGTATGGCATGCCCAAAGCGGCCGCGGCCATCGACGCCGCCACGGAAATTCGCTCTCTGGAATCGATTGCACCTCGCTTGAAGGAGGTATTCACCCAATGAATTTCCAGGTGATTTCACAGCCGACCTGTGACCAGGAGACCCCGAATGCATGATTTGCAACTGGACGATCTGCACGCCACGGATGAAAACGCTGCCATGGTGTTGCTCGTCGACGATCAGGCCATGATCGGCGAGGCCGTCCGACGTGGGCTGGCACAGGAAGAAAACATCGACTTCCACTTCTGCGCGGACCCCCATCAGGCGATTGCCCAAGCGATCCTGATCAAGCCGACGGTCATTCTTCAGGACCTGGTCATGCCCGGCCTCGACGGCCTGACGCTGGTGCGTGAGTACCGCAGCAATCCGAAGACCCGGGACATCCCGATCATCGTGCTTTCGACCAAGGAAGACCCGCTGATCAAGAGCGCCGCCTTTGCCGCCGGGGCCAACGATTACCTGGTCAAACTGCCGGACAACATCGAACTTGTCGCACGCATTCGTTACCACTCGCGCTCGTACATGACGCTGCTGCAGCGCGATGAAGCCTATCGTGCGTTGCGCGTCAGCCAGCAACAGCTGCTCGACACCAACCTGGTGCTGCAACGCCTGATGAACTCCGACGGCTTGACCGGCCTGTCCAACCGCCGTCACTTCGACGAGTACCTGGAGCTGGAATGGCGCCGTTCTACCCGTGAGCAGACGCAGATCTCGCTGTTGATGATCGACGTGGATTACTTCAAGGCCTACAACGACGCCTTCGGGCATCTCGAAGGTGACGAAGCCCTGCGTCAGGTCGCCAAAGCCATCCGCGCCAACTCCAGCCGTCCCTCCGATCTGCCCGCACGTTACGGCGGCGAAGAGTTCGCGCTGGTGCTGCCCAATACCTCCCCGGGTGGCGCACGTTTGCTGGCGGAAAAACTGCGCCAGACCATCGCCAGCATGAACATTCCCCACGTCGCGCCCAGCCAAGGCTCCAGCCTGACGGTCAGCATCGGTCTCGCCACTGTCGTCCCGCAAGTGGGCAGCCACAGTCGCCAGCTGATCCAGACTGCGGATCAGGGGCTGTACGCGGCGAAGCATAACGGGCGCAATCAGGTGGCGATGGGGTAGGGCGAGGACCCACATTCCTGCGCGCTCTGGGCGTAACCAGGTGATGTCCCCGCAAAGAACGACGATCACGACCCAGCCCTGCCCAACGGGCTGCCATCGGGGGGTTCGCTGCGCTATACTCGCCGGCTTTGTGAAAATCGCCTGCGAGTGCTGCCCACCATGGAAATCAACCCGATCCTAAACAGCATCAAGGACCTGTCCGAGCGCTCCGAAACCATTCGGGGGTATCTTTGACTACGATCACAAACATGATCGTCTGACCGAAGTTAACCGCGAGCTCGAAGATCCAAACGTCTGGAACAACCCGTCGTACGCCCAGGAACTGGGCCGCGAGCGTTCGCTGCTGGCGCAGATCGTCGACACCCTCGACGAAATGAGCACCGGCCTGGTGGATGCCAAGGACCTGTTGCTGATGTCCGCCGAAGAAGAAGACCAGGCCGCCGTCGACGACGTTGCCGCTGAAGTCGAGCGTCTTCGCGAGGCCCTGGAAAAACTGGAATTCCGTCGCATGTTCAGCGGCGAGATGGACCAGAACAACGCCTACCTGGACATCCAGGCCGGTTCCGGCGGCACCGAAGCCCAGGACTGGGCGAACATCCTGTTGCGCATGTATCTGCGCTGGGCCGACAAGCGCGGCTTCGACGCGACCATCATGGAACTGTCGGCCGGTGAAGTCGCCGGCATCAAAGGCGCCACGGTGCACATCAAGGGCGAATACGCATTCGGCTGGCTGCGCACCGAAATCGGCGTACACCGTCTGGTCCGCAAGAGCCCGTTCGACTCCGGCAACCGTCGCCACACCTCGTTCTCGGCCGTGTTCGTGTCGCCGGAAATCGATGACAACATCGAAATCGACATCAACCCGTCGGACCTGCGCATCGACACCTACCGCTCCTCGGGCGCCGGCGGTCAGCACGTCAACACCACTGACTCGGCGGTCCGGATCACCCACGTGCCGACCAACACCGTGGTCAGCTGCCAGAACGAACGCTCCCAGCACGCCAACAAAGACACCGCGATGAAGATGCTGCGGGCACGCTTGTACGAGCAGGAAGTGCAGAAACGCAACGCGGCCTCGCAAGCGCTGGAAGACACCAAGTCGGACATCGGCTGGGGTCACCAGATCCGTTCGTACGTGCTCGATGCCTCGCGCATCAAGGACCTTCGGACCAGCGTCGAACGCAGCGATTGCGACAAGGTGCTCGATGGCGACATCGACGAATACCTGATCGCGAGCCTCAAACAGGGCCTGTAATCGCCACACCACTGTTGCGGGTCGGGCGCGTCATCATGACGTCGCCGCCCGCGATCCTTCGTCGCGCTTCCCGGCCAGACGAAGGGCCACGAACCTGTGATGGATAATCAAGACATGAGCGACCAACAACTCGACCCGCAAGCCCAGCAACAGGAAGAAAACAGCCTGATCGCCCTGCGCAAGGAAAAACTTGCGGCCGAGCGCGCCAAGGGCAACGCCTTCCCGAACGACTTCCGTCGCGAAAACTACTGCAACGACCTGCAGAAACAGTACGCGGACAAGACCAAGGAAGAGCTGGCTGAAGCGGCGATTCCGGTCAAGGTTGCCGGGCGCATCATGCTCAACCGTGGCTCGTTCATGGTGATTCAGGACATGACCGGTCGCATCCAGGTCTATGTCAACCGCAAGACGCTGTCGGAAGAAACCCTGGCCTCGGTGAAAACCTGGGACATGGGCGACATCATTGCAGCCGAAGGCACTCTGGCCCGTTCCGGCAAGGGCGACCTGTACGTCGAAATGACCAACGTCCGCCTGCTGACCAAGTCCTTGCGTCCGCTGCCCGACAAGCACCATGGCCTGGTCGATACCGAGCAGCGTTATCGCCAGCGTTACGTCGACCTGATCGTCAATGATGACGTGCGTGAAACCTTCCGCGTTCGCTCGAAAGTCATCGCCCACATCCGCAGCTTCCTGATGCAGCGCGACTTCCTTGAAGTCGAAACGCCGATGCTGCAGACCATCCCGGGCGGCGCTGCGGCCAAGCCGTTCGAGACGCACCACAACGCGCTGGACCTGGAAATGTTCCTGCGCATCGCGCCGGAGCTGTACCTCAAGCGTCTGGTTGTGGGTGGCTTGGAGAAAGTGTTCGAGATCAACCGCAACTTCCGTAACGAAGGCGTTTCGACCCGGCACAACCCCGAGTTCACCATGCTCGAGTTCTACCAGGCCTACGCTGATTACGAAGACAACATGGACCTGACCGAGGAGCTGTTCCGTGAGCTGGCCCAGCTGGTGCTCGGCAGCACTGACGTGCCGTATGGCGACAAGGTGTTCCACTTCGGCGAGCCGTTTGCGCGTCTGTCGGTGTTCGACTCGATCCTCAAGTACAACCCCGAGCTGACCGCCGATGACCTGAACGACATCGACAAGGCCCGCGCCATCGCCAAGAAAGCCGGCGCCAAGGTGCTGGGCTTTGAAGGTCTGGGCAAGCTGCAGGTGATGATTTTCGAAGAGCTGGTCGAGCACAAGCTGGAGCAGCCGCACTTCATCACCCAGTACCCGTTCGAAGTGTCGCCGCTGGCCCGTCGCAACGATGACAACCCGAACGTCACCGACCGCTTCGAGCTGTTCATCGGCGGCCGCGAAATCGCCAACGCCTATTCCGAGTTGAACGACGCGGAAGACCAGGCCGAGCGTTTCATGGCTCAGGTGGCGGACAAGGATGCGGGCGACGACGAGGCCATGCACTACGACGCAGACTTCGTCCGTGCGCTGGAATACGGTATGCCGCCGACCGCGGGCGAGGGCATCGGCATCGACCGTCTGGTCATGCTGCTGACCAACTCGCCGTCCATTCGGGACGTCATCCTGTTCCCGCACATGCGGCCGCAAGCCTAAGCGTCGAAACAAGCCGCCTGCGCAGGGCGGCTTTTTTTTGTCTGTTCGTAGTGCGCGGCTGCATTTGGAAAGGCTATCGCGAGCAAGCTCACTCCTACAGGGGCACTCCGCCGATTGCAGGAGTGAGCTTGCTCGCGATGACGTCGGCGCAGACACCGCCGTAAGCTGACGTTGCTGTGATGTGAATGACTCGAAAAAAGGAAATCCAGTTGTGAACCGCACCGTCGCTCAAAAGGGAGCCGCTGGCCTGGCCACGGCAGTCGCACAGAGTGTTCAGTACCAGGGCCGCAAGGCGAGTCGACAGGGAAGTGAACAGCGTCGCCAACAGATCCTCGATGCGGCCATGCGCATCCTCATCCGTGACGGCGTCCGGGCCGTGCGGCATCGCGCGGTCGCAGCCGAGGCGCAAGTGCCGCTCTCTGCCACCACCTACTATTTCAAAGACATCGATGACCTGCTCACCGATGCCTTCGCGCAATACGTTGAACGCAGCGCGGCGTACATGGCCAAGCTGTGGACCAACACCGAGGCGCTGCTGCGCGAGATGGTCGCGCGCAATGACGGCAGCGCCGAGGCCCGCGCCCGGCTGGCGGATGAGATCGCGCGCATGACCATGGAGTACGTGCGTCATCAATTGCTGACCCGTCGCGACCAGCTCATTGCCGAGCACGCCTTCCACCTCGAAGCGCTGATCAACCCGCGTCTGGCGCCACTGGTGAGTGCCCATCAGCAGATTTTGCTGCAGGGCAGCGCCCAGTTTCTTGAAGTCATGGGCTCGGTCCAGCCGCAACTGGACGCCCAAGTGTTGACGGGGCTCATCTGCCGGATGGAATATCAGGGGCTGCTCAACGGGCCTCGGCCCGGCGCAGACGAAGAAATGCTCGCTATTCTTACTCGCCAGATGCATCTGGTACTGGGCACTGCCAAGCCGATGGCTGGCTGATACCTCAAGGAGAACCCGATGAGAGTCTGGAGCGTATTGCTCGCCCTGTCGTTCGCGCTGTTGAGCGGATGCCTGGTGACGTTCAAGGACCCGATTCCGGTCAGCAACACCGCCCCGCCCAAATTGCTCGGCACCTGGAGCAGCAAAAATGCCTGGGGCGAGCCGCTCGAACTGGAAATCAGCCGCGCCGGCCCCGACCGCTACAAAGCGGTCAGCTACCGTAAGGGCGATCGCAAAAACCGTGACGAGTACGCCTTCACCGTGTCGCGCCACGGCAGTCGCTGGTACGTGTCCGCCGCGCTGCCTGACAAATACGGCGGCAATTACGTCATCGCCGGTTTCGACCTGATCGACAACGAGAACGGTGCCGACGAACTGGTGGTCTATGACCTGGACCTGGAGCGGTTTCAGCAGTTGGTCGAGCAGAAGGGGCTCGACGGCGAGCGGGTCGATACGGTGAAGGGCGACGGCATGCTGATCTCAAGTCCCATGGACAAGGTCTTTGCCTACCTCGACGACCCGGTCAATTCCGACGTCTTTCTCAAAGCAGCTCAATATCAGCGCATGACCAAATAGCGCAAACGGTTCAATAAGGGGTACCGGGTGGACGAATACCAACAGACTATTCGCACGTTGTCCGATCGTATCGTGGTGGCGCAGACGCCGATTCGAATCCTTGATGCCGTGAAATGGGATGACAACATCCGCAAGACCTTCCTCGACGGCAAAGGCAAACACCTGCCGGAAGTCGACCGCGCGTACTACGAAAATCGCCCGCTGGGGTTTGATTCCGGCGCGGTGAAGCTGGAGTTCCAGAACATCGAGCGTGACATCACCCGGCAGTTGGGCCAGTTCAACCCGGTCGGGCAGATCATGCGGCGCATGTGCAAAGAGTACCGGATGGTCATCCGCATGCTGGAAGCCCGCGGCACTCCGGACTTCGGCCTGATCTCCCAGGAGCTGTACGGCGCGGCGTCCGATGCCTTCCACGCTGGCGACCCGACGCTGTCCGACCTCGGCATGATGCTCTCCGATTACCTGAACAACATCGCCGGTCGCGGGGACCTCAAGGATGAGCCGAAAATCCTGACGGCCAAAGACGCCGTCGCCATGCTGCAGACCCGGCTTAATCGCACGTTTGGCGAGGCTGAAGAGACGATCCGGGTGTTCGAATCCGACGGCATTGTGGCGGACGCTGCGGCCGGCGCCGATTACATCAAGATTCGCAGCGACGCGATGTTCAACGAACGTGATGTTCGGGCGCTGGAAGTCCATGAAGGTCTGGTCCACGTCGGCACCACGCTCAATGGGCAGAATCAGCCGATCTGCACCTTCCTGTCCAAAGGCCCGCCCTCGTCGACCGTGACCCAGGAAGGCCTGGCGATTCTGATGGAGATCATCGGTTTTGCGTCCTACCCGAGCCGCCTGCGCAAGCTGACCAACCGCACCCGCGCCATTCACATGGCCGAGGAGGGCGCCGACTTTTTGCAGGTGTTCGACTTCTACCGCGAGCAAGGCTTCGGCATGTCGGAAAGCTACGGCAACGCCAGTCGGGTATTCCGGGGCTCGGTACCGAATGGGCTGCCATTCACCAAGGATCTGTCCTACCTCAAGGGCTTCATCATGGTCTACAACTACATTCAGTTGGCCGTGAGAAAGGGCAAGCTGGAGCAGGTGCCGCTGCTGTTCTGCGGCAAGACCACGCTGGAGGACATGCGCACGTTGCGTCAGTTGGTGGACGAAGGCCTGGTGGTGCCGCCCAAGTACCTGCCTGATCAGTTCCGCGACATGAACGCGCTGTCGGCGTGGATGTGCTTCTCCAACTTCCTCAACCACCTGAGCCTGGACCGGATCGAAGCAGACTACTCGAATATTCTGTGAGTCTGCGGGCGCTGATAAATCGGCGCCTCTGTCGGGTCTCCCGTCGTGTGCAAATCCAGAATCGAAGGACATCGCTTGAAGCGTCTTCTTACCTTGCTCCTGGTCATCTCCCTCAGCGGTTGCAGCGAATGGCTGTTCTACCCGGAACGCGGTCTGCCGCTGACGCCGGACAAAGCCCACCTCGCCTGGCGCGATGTCACCCTCACGGCGGCCGACGGCACCAAACTCAACGCATGGTTTCTGCCGGCCAAGCCCGGCGTGCCGGTGAAGGGCACGGTGCTGCACCTGCATGGCAACGGCGGCAACATGGCCTGGCACCTGGCGGGGAGTTGGTGGTTGCCGGAGCAGGGCTACCAAGTGCTGCTGGTGGACTATCGCGGTTATGGCCGGTCCGAAGGCGAGCCGAGTCTGCCGGCGGTTTATCAGGACATCGATGCGGCCTTTGACTGGCTGAACGCTGCGCCTGAGGTGCAGGGCAAGCCGCTGGTGGTACTCGGGCAAAGTATCGGCGGCGCGCTGGCCGTGCATTACTTGTCGGAGCACCCGCAACAGCGCGCGCGGGTCAAGGCGCTGGTGCTCGATAGCGTACCGGCGAGCTACCGCGAGGTCGCGCGCTATACCCTCAGCACGTCGTGGCTGACGTGGCCCATCAAACGGCCGCTGTCGTGGGTGATTCCGGACGGCGACAGCGCCATCAACGGCATGCCGCAGCTCAAGGGCACGCCGATGCTGCTGTTCCAGAGCCTGGACGACACGCTAGTGCCGCTTCACAACGGCATCAGCCTGTATCAGGCCGCACCGCCGCCGCGTGTGCTGCAGCTGACACGCGGCCCTCACGTTCAGACCTTCGGCGACCCCACATGGCGCGAGGTCATGGTTCGCTATCTGGATGATCCGCAGCACTTCAACGGCCTGCGCAGGCTGGGGGAAATTCCGAATTATCCTGACCCTCAAACCGGCAAGTCGGCGCCATCCTCTCCATAGCCTGCGGAGCAGCACCGCGAGCGATACTTCGTATCACTCGCATTTTGAAACTGCCACAAAAAAGCCCCGCCTGTTTCGCAACAGGCGGGGCTCTTTATGTGCCGCTACAACCGCATTACTTCATCGAAGAGCGCGGTGCTACTGGCTGGTTGTCGTTGGAAATGGTGACTTCCACGCGACGGTTCATAGCACGGCCCGAGGCGCTGGTGTTGTCAGCAACCGGGTACTCCTTGCCATAACCCTGGGCAACGATACGCTCTGGGCCTACGCCCATTTTGATCAGAGCCATGCGCACGGAGTTGGCGCGGCGCTCGGACAGGGAGTCGTTGTAGGCGGCGGAACCGGTGCTGTCGGTGTAGCCTTCAACGATGACTTTGCGATCAGGGTTTTCCTGAAGGAACTGGGCCAGCTTGTTGACGTTGACCAGACCCGAAGATTTCAGCTCAGCCTTGTTCAGGTCAAACAATACGTCGCCGAAAGTCACCAGCGTGCCGCGTTCGGTCTGCTTGGCGTTCAGGCTGTTCTGCAGGGCCTTGATCTGAGCGTCGCGAGCATCCAGACGAGCTTGGGCACGTTGGGCCGCAGCGCCTTTCAGATCGTTTTCAGCGGTCTTCAGGTTGATGGTCTGCTTGGCCAGCTCAACACGCTGGTTGGTCAGATAAGCCAGTTGGTCGACCTTTTTCTGGTCATCGTTGTTGCGGTACGCGGCATCTGCCTTGTCCAGCCACTCGCTGGCATCTTTGGTTTCCAGCGCAGCCAGTTCAGTGGCTTTAGGGTTGCTTTGCAGCGCCGAGTAGTTGGTGCGGGCTTGTTCCAGGTTTACGTTCGGCTGCGACGAGCACGCCGCCAGACCAACGCTCAAAGCCAGCAGGGCAGGAATAAGTACTTGTTTACGCATAATATTTTCGTCCTTTAACTCAATGGCCAATGCTTGAACTGCGAAGCGTTACTGTGTGACAGGCTGAACCTGACGCATGCCTTCTTCACGCAGCTCATTGACGCCCTGACGAGCATCCTGCACCGCTTTCTGTGCCTTCGCGGCCTGAGCCTTACGCTCGGCTACACGTGCATCCCACTCGGCCTGCTCGGCGTATTTACGAGCTTCGTCGTATTTCTTTTCCTGCATCGCCAGTTCGGCTTGCTTGAACTTGTCCTGAGCGGACTTCATTTCAACGGCAGCGTATTCGGTAGCGCCGGCGGTGACAGCGGCATTGACGGCCGACTGGGTCACGGCGTACTGCTCGCTTGGAGGATTGCCTGCGCAACCAGCCAGAAGAACGCTGGTGCCCAGCGCCAGTGCAGCCATCTTCAGCCCGCGCAGGCGATTGAACGTTGGTTTGGCAGTGCTGGTGTTCATGGTGGTCAACTCCATTTCTTAACTCCTGAAAACTGGTTGTTCCATTTCAGCAACGGCCCACGCGGATGGATGGTGTTGCGTCACTTCCGCAGTCATCTGACGGCTTTACTGGAATGGCTAACTGCTCGGACCGCTGCGTTTTTTGATTAGTTCAGACATTTTTCTAAACATGCGGTCAGCTTTTGTTACGTGTTGTAAAATTGACGCTCGAAAAATGACGTCGATTTGCCTGCGTGAGAATCGGCCCGAGAGGCCTGCAGAAAAATCTGACGTAGCGAAAACGACGTCGCCCATGCACTCGTCACAGGTCTTCCCGATCGGAAATTTCCTGCAGATGGCGACGCGATAGCTCGAGAAACCGGGGCGTGGGGCCGACGTCCTCGTAAAGCGGATTGCCTTCCTCGTCGGTGGCGACCACATGCTGACCGCGCACGTAAGGGAAGCTTGCCTCCAATTCTTCCAGGGCGGCACCGATCAGTTCGCCGAGCAATTCTTCAGGCGTGCGCTTGGGGTACATCTCGGCAATCGCCGCAAGCCGCGCGGCCGCCTCAACATCCAGATGAATAGCATAGGCGGTCTCGGTCAGACGGCCCTTGGCATTTTGTTCCCACTGTTCGGCGAGCTCTCGGATCTTCATACATACCTCATCGGTTCCCGCGCCAGGGCGGGCGTTGGACATGTGGCTGAGCCACGGTCAGGCGTGACTGAGACGGGCTTCCCCGGCGGTGAAAGTGCGTCGAGGGTTGCGTATGGACATCAATTTGTCGCTCTATACACACCAATAGAAACGAAACCCCGCAGGGCGTTCCGTTCGGCAGCAGCGAATGGACCCCTGCAAGGACTCGCCGGTAAAAACAATAAAGCTGAAGGAGAGAGCTGGATGGCTGATATCGATGCACGATTGCGCGAGGACGTTCACCTGCTGGGTGAGCTGTTGGGCAACACCATTCGTGATCAGCACGGCGCTGATTTCCTCGAGAAGATCGAGCGCATCCGCAAAAGCGCGAAGGCTGACCGGCATGCGTCGACCCAAGGCACCGAGCAACTGAGTTCCAGTCTTGAAGGCCTGGGCGAAGATGAGTTACTGCCGGTCGCGCGCGCGTTCAACCAATTCCTCAATCTGGCCAACATCGCGGAGCAGTATCAGCTGATTCATCGTCGTGATGACAGCAAGCCGCAGCCGTTTGAATCCCGTGTGCTGCCCGAACTATTGGAGCGCCTGAAGCAAGCCGGGCAGACCCCCGAGGCGCTGGCGCAGCAATTGACCACGCTGGAAATCGAACTGGTGCTGACCGCGCACCCGACCGAAGTTGCCCGGCGCACGCTGATCCAGAAGTACGACGCCATCGCTGCGCAACTGGCCGCGCTTGATCATCGCGACTTGAATCGCCACGAGCGTGAGCAGATCACCGAGCGTCTGCAGCGGCTGATTGCCGAAGCGTGGCACACCGAAGAAATCCGCCGCGTCCGTCCCACGCCCGTCGACGAGGCGAAGTGGGGGTTTGCGGTCATCGAAAATTCCCTATGGCAAGCAATCCCCAACTACTTGCGCAAGGCCGATCAGGCGCTGCACGCCGCGACCGGCCTGCACCTGCCGCTGGACGCGGCGCCGATTCGTTTCGCTTCCTGGATGGGCGGCGACCGCGACGGCAACCCCAACGTCACCGCTGCCGTCACCCGCGAGGTGCTGCTACTGGCGCGCTGGATGGCGGCCGACTTGTACCTGCGCGACGTCGATCAACTGGCCGCCGAGCTGTCGATGCAGCAGGCCAGCCCGGCGTTGATGGAAGCCGCGGGCGACAGCGCCGAGCCTTATCGCAGTGTGCTCAAGCAACTGCGCGAGCGGCTTCGGGCCACGCGCAACTGGGCCCACGCCTCACTGAGTGTCACGCAGGTCGCACCGGAAGACGTGTTGCACGACAACCGCGAACTGCTTGAGCCCCTGCAACTGTGTTTCGACTCGCTGCATGAATGCGGCATGGGCGTGATCGCTGATGGCCCGTTGCTCGACTGTTTGCGTCGCGCGGTGACGTTTGGCCTGTTCCTGGTGAAGCTCGACGTGCGGCAGGATTCCACGCGGCACAGTTCGGCCATGAGCGAGATCACCGAATACCTCGGGCTAGGCCGCTATGACCAGTGGGATGAGCCAACGCGCATCGACTTCCTGCTGCGAGAGCTGGACAACAAGCGACCGCTGCTGCCGGCCCATTTCAGCCCTGAAGCGGACACGGCCGAGGTGCTGGCGACCTGCCGCGAAGTGGCGGCTGCGCCGGCGGCATCGCTCGGTTCCTACGTGATCTCCATGGCCGGCGCAGCCTCGGATGTGCTCACCGTTCAACTGTTGTTGAAGGAAGCCGGGCTGCAGCGCTCCATGCGCGTGGTGCCGCTGTTCGAAACCCTTGCTGACCTGGACAATGCCGGCCCGGTGATCGAGCAGCTGTTGAGCATTCCTGCCTACCGCCGAGGCCTGGAAGGTCCTCAGGAAGTCATGATCGGCTACTCGGATTCGGCGAAGGACGCCGGCACCACGGCTGCGGCTTGGGCGCAGTACCGGGCCCAGGAAAAACTGGTTGAAATCTGCCGCGCGCAAGAGGTTGAGTTGTTGTTGTTCCACGGTCGCGGCGGTACGGTCGGTCGCGGTGGCGGCCCGGCACACGCGGCGATTCTGTCGCAGCCGCCGGGTTCTGTGGCAGGGCGCTTCCGCACCACCGAGCAGGGCGAGATGATCCGCTTCAAGTTCGGCCTGCCGGACATCGCCGAACAGAATCTCAACCTTTATCTGGCCGCCGTGCTGGAAGCCACTTTGCAACCGCCGCCGATGCCGCAACCGGCCTGGCGTCAGGTGATGGACGAACTGGCGGCAGACGGCGTGAAAGCCTATCGCGCCGTGGTGCGGGAAGACCCGGAGTTCGTCGAATACTTCCGCCAGGCCACGCCGGAACAGGAGCTGGGCAGATTGCCGCTGGGCAGCCGTCCGGCCAAGCGCCGTGAGGGCGGGGTCGAGAGCCTGCGCGCGATTCCGTGGATTTTCGCGTGGACTCAGACGCGCCTTATGCTGCCCGCATGGCTGGGCTGGGAAAACGCGTTGAGCAAGGCGCTGGAGCGCGGTCAAGGGGATCTGCTCGCCGAGATGCGTGAGCAATGGCCGTTTTTCCGCACCCGCATCGACATGCTGGAAATGGTGCTGGCCAAGGCCGACAGCGACATCGCCCAGCTCTACGACGAACGTCTGGTGGAGCCCAAACTGCTGCATTTGGGGACGCATCTGCGCGGCCTATTGTCGCAGGCGTGTGACGTGGTGCTTGGCCTGACGGGCCAGTCGCGGCTGTTGGCCCACAGCCCTGAAACGCTGAAGTTCATCAGCCTGCGCAACACCTACCTTGACCCTCTTCATTTATTGCAGGCGGAGTTGCTGGCGCGCTCCCGTCAGCAAGAGGCGAGTCTGGACAGTCCGCTGGTGCAGGCGCTGCTGGTGTCTGTTGCAGGCATCGCCGCCGGATTGCGCAACACCGGCTGACGGCCAGGCAACCCGGCCGAATGAACACGACGCCTTTCATTCGGCCGCACCTCGATCGTCACGAGTGATGCGGCGTCACCCAGTTGCACGAGGTCTCACCCTTGTGCAGATCGATGCCAAGCTACTGGTTTTTCGCGGGTTACTGCGACTTTCGGCGTCTTGTGCGGCATGAATCGGCTGTGTATCTTGATCAGCCTTTGGCCGTTGGGTCAGTAAAATTTTGCGATTGGCCCCATTTAGGCGAATCCGACGATATCTCTATAAAAATTTGAGGAGCACAACAATGCGCGTGATTCTGCTGGGAGCTCCCGGGGCCGGCAAAGGTACTCAGGCAAAGTTCATCACTGAGAAATTCAACATTCCGCAGATTTCCACCGGCGACATGCTGCGCGCTGCGGTCAAGGCCGGTACCGAGCTGGGCCTGCAAGCCAAAAGCGTCATGGACAGCGGCGGCCTGGTCTCCGATGACCTGATCATCGGCCTGATCAAGGATCGCCTGTCCGAGCCTGATTGCGCTGGCGGTTGCCTGTTCGACGGCTTCCCGCGCACCATTCCTCAGGCAGAAGCCCTGAAGAAAGCCGGCCTGGCCATCGATCACGTCATCGAGATCAAGGTCGATGACGAAGAGATCGTCAAGCGCATCTCCGGTCGCCGCGTTCACGAAGGCTCCGGCCGCGTTTACCACACCCTGTACAACCCGCCGAAGGTTGACGGTGTGGACGACGTTACCGGCGAGCCACTGGTTCAGCGCAAGGACGACGTCGAAGCCACTGTTCGCCATCGCCTGTCGGTCTACCACTCTCAGACCAAGCCGCTGGTAGATTTCTACACCAAGCTGCAGACGCAGGACGGCACACCGAAGTGCAGCCACATCGAAGGCGTGGGCACGGTCGAGCAGATCACCGCCAAGGTGCTTGAAGCCCTGAGCTGATTCGCGTCTCACGGCATTGAACAACGGCCCGCTTGCGGGTCGTTGTTGTTTATAATGCGGCACTTTTTTCGCACAACGATGGAAACCCCGATGACCACCTTGCTGGCCCTGGACACCGCCACTGAAGCCTGCTCAGTCGCTTTGCTGCATGACGGCAAAGTGCTGACTCACTACGAGGTGATCCCGCGCCTGCACGCGCAAAAACTCCTGCCGATGATCAAGGACCTGCTGGCCGAGGCGGGCATTGGCCTGTCGGCGCTGGACGCCATCGCATTCGGCCGGGGCCCGGGCGCGTTTACGGGCGTGCGCATCGCCATCGGGGTGGTGCAGGGGCTGGCCTTCGGTCTGGATCGCCCGGTGCTGCCGGTGTCCAATCTGGCGGCGCTGGCGCAACGGGCCTTTCGCGAGCAGGGCGCTACTCAGGTCGCGGCCGCCATCGACGCGCGGATGGACGAAGTCTATTGGGGCTGCTATCGAGAAGTGGCGGGGGAGATGAAGCTGGTGGCTGAAGAGGCCGTCATGCCACCGGAAATGGCTGCTTTGCCAAATGGAGCGACGGGCGATTGGTTCGGCGCTGGCACCGGCTGGGGTTATGCCGAGCGCATTGCTGCCGTTGTCAGTGCCCAGGACGCCACACTGTTGCCCCACGCGCAGGACCTGCTGACCCTCGGCACTTTCGCCTGGCACCGTGGCGAAGCCATCGTCGCTGACGACGCCCAGCCGGTTTACCTTCGCGATAAAGTGGCCACGCCAAAAGCGCGTTGAGTGATGGCCACGCAATGCAGAAACGGTCATGACTTCACTGTGCTACGCCCGAGATGCGACGCAGGTCACACTGCAGATGACCGTTCGGCGACAAAACTGCATAAACTCCCGGCTGCTTTAAACAATTCGCAATAAGTGTGGTCTAGTTATCGTTCGCATGTTTGCTTAACGGCTTACTGTGAGATTAAATTGCCACTATCAAACGCCGAGTAAGCATGATGCGAATCACCGGTCCTTCACCACGTACCTACCCGATCAAGCGCAAGACGCGCAAGGATTCTGCGGCGCTGGAAGGCACGTTCGAGGAGGTGAACGATGAGGTCGAAGTGGTTCCGCAGGCAGCCCGTCGCCAGACGGGTACCACGGCAAACGTGCCCGCGCGTCAGCAGGACATTATTTTCCCCCGTGCCATGAGCACTCGCGTCGCCCACGCGCTGAGCAGCTACCTGACGACTTCGACCTTCGTCGACTGGGACCTCGAAGTCTCCGGGCTCGACCTTCACGTTTGAACCTCGCCCACCCGCCTTACTACATCGGTTGCCCGTCCTGGAGCGAAAAAGCCTGGCGTGAGTCGCTGTACCCGCCCGACGCCCTGGACCTGGATTTGCTTGGGTTGTACGCGCAGGTCTTCAATGCCGTCGAAGGCAACACCACGTTCTACGCCCGTCCCAAACCCGAGATCGTCCAGCGTTGGGCGGACGCCCTGCCGGAGCATTTCCGCTTCAGCGCCAAAATTCCCCGTGACATCAGCCATGCCGGCGACCTGCGCGAGCACTTGGGCGCGGTGGAGGATTTCCTGCAACTGCTGGCGCCACTGGGATCGAGGCTTGAACCGCTGTGGCTGCAGCTGTCGGCCAGCTTCGGTCCCCATCGGCTGAATGAGCTGGCCGCGTTCATTGACGCCCTAGAAGGCCAGCCTTTGGCGGTTGAAGTGCGCAACATGGCGTTTTTCAGCAAGGGCGAAGACGAGCGGCAGCTCAACCGTCTGTTGCTCGACCGCGGCGTGGAGCGCATCTGTCTGGATTCTCGGCCGCTGTTCAGTTCTGTCTCCACTGACCCAGCCGTGCTTCATGCGCAATCGAAGAAGCCCAAAGTCCCGCCGCGTCCGGCGGCGCTGACGTCTTTTCCGCAGGTTCGCTTCATTGGCGGGCCGGATGAGGAGATCAACCAAGGCTTCATCGTGCAGTGGGCGGAAAAAGTGGCCGGCTGGATCGAGGAGGGGCGCACGCCTTCGGTGTTCCTGCACACGCCTGACAACATCGCCTCGCCCCAACTGGCTCGTCGCTTTCATCATCAATTGATGACCCTGCTGCCGGGGTTGCCCGATCTGCCGCAACTGGATCGCGGTCGGCAAGTGGAGCAACTCGGGCTGCTCTGAGGTCGACATGGGGTAGATTTTTCCCTACGTCAGACGAGAACACTCCTGCATGCGCGGCTCGACCTTCTTTCTTCTTCTGGTTTTGATCAGCGCGGCGGTCGCGGTGTCGATCTGGCGTGGCTGGCTGCCTGTCGCTGACCGCTGGAACCCGTGGACCCCGCTGAACGTGCGGGACGAGCCCAACCTCATCACTCCTTTCAAGCTCTGGCGATTGCAGGAGGATCCGGCGTTGTGCGACGCCGCGCTGCAAACCTCGACCCTGCGTTACACGCACCAGTCGGACAGCGCCGCCGACGCCAAATGCCCGCTGACCAACACGCTGCGCATCCAGGGCGGCGACGTCGCGCTGAGCAGCAGTTTTCTGTCCAGTTGTCGCCTTGCCGTGGCGTATGCGCTGTTTGATATCCACCAGTTGCAGCCGGCAGCCCAGTCGGTGTTCGGGCAGGTCACCCAGGTTGATCACCTTGGCAGCTTCGCCTGCCGCAACATCTACAACCGCAGCGAAGGCCGTCTGAGCCAGCACGCTACCGCCAACGCGCTGGACATCGCCGGGTTTCGTCTGGCAGACGGACGCAGGATTTCGGTGCTCAAGGACTGGAAAGACGAGGGCGACGCGGGGCGTTTTCTGCGATTGGTGAGGGATGGCGCCTGTCAGCAGTTCAATACGGTGCTGAGCCCGGACTACAACGCCGCGCACCGAAACCACTTTCACCTGGACATGGGACGCTGGCGGGTGTGTCGCTGAGGCGTGACAAACGCGGGATCAGTCTCAGGCAGCGAGACGAAGGTTCTGCAGCACGATCGGGCGCGCCCAGCCGTTATCGAAGGCCAGATGACGCTGCTGCTCGGTCATCTCTTCCGCGCTGAACGGTGTCGCAGGCTTGTCGGCCAGGTCCCATTCGAATTCGGCAATCGGCAGGAACAGCGGACGAGGCTGAGGGCCCGGGCCGGGTTCAACGCTGTCATCGTAGGGGTTGATCACGGTCGGGCGAACCCAGTTGTCATCGAATTCGAGGTTACGTTGCTGCTCGATCATTTCCATCGCGGTGAACGGCTTGGCGGGCTTGTCGGCCAGGTCCCATTCGAACTCGGCGATCGGCAGGAACAACGGCTCCGGCGGCGCGATTTCCTTGTCCTGAACCGGGCACTCACGTTGTTCGACGATCTTGCCCAGTGCGCTTGCGCCGGCAATCGGTTCGCCGGTCAGGTGGTCCGTCGTGGCGACGGCGCTGTATTCCGGGGTTTCGCCAGCGTTGTCATCGACCTGCTGAGCCATCGCACGGGCAAACGCATCCTGCCAGAGCTGCGTGACGCCGCTAAGGGTTTGGGTATTGCGTACGCTGTAGTCGCCTGCGTACGTCAAATAGCCTATCGAGGAGGTTTGCTGAATGTCTGACATAAGCGCTCAGTACAGCCCGTGGGTCTGGCAAAATGCCGGATACTTTTGTTATCGGCAGATCCTGCCAATCATTAAGATTATTTGAGCGCGTAGAGACAATGACTGAGCAGCACGCGGGCAGCCGCATTCGGGTCGACAGCCTGACCCCCGACGGGCAGGAAACCGCAGCGCAATGGGCGCAGCGACTGGGTTTGCCGCTGGACGACGCCGACGCGGATTTCGCCCTGCAAGTCGCCGAAGACGGCCTGCAGTTGCAGCAACTGGGTGACGACGCGCCGGGCCCGGTGCGTGTGGATTTCATCGAGGGCAAGGCGGCCCATCGGCGTCTGTTTGGCGGCGGCAGCGGGCAAATGATCGCCAAGGCCGTGGGCATTCAGCCGGGCGTGCGCCCTCGGGTGCTGGATGCCACGGCGGGGCTGGGCAAGGACGCCTTTGTGCTGGCCAGTCTGGGCTGCGAAGTGAGCCTGATCGAGCGGCAGCCGATCATCGCCGCGCTGCTTGAAGACGGCCTGGCGCGTGGGGTGAGGGACCTGGAGGTGGGCGGGATCATCGCGCAGATGCGCCTGTTGACCGGCAATTCCATTGAGCTGATTCGCCAATGGGAAGGCGAGCCGCCCCAGGTCATCTACCTTGATCCGATGTTTCCTCATCGGGAAAAAACCGCGCTGGTGAAAAAGGAAATGCGCCTGTTCCGGCCCTTGGTGGGCGATGACATGGACGCTCCGGCGTTGCTGGAAGCGGCACTGGGGCTGGCGACCCACCGCGTAGTGGTCAAACGCCCGCGCAAGGCGCCAAGCATCGAAGGCGCCAAGCCGTCCTACGCGCTGGACGGCAAATCCAGCCGCTACGACATTTACCCGATCAAGGCGTTGAAAGTCGCGCGGCCGTGAACTTCATCCGATTAGATGAACCCGGCAATCATCGGCGCAGTCTTCTGCTGTGCCGATGCCAGAAAATCCACCGTATGAGTGGGCTCGTCGGAGACAAACCTGACCTGATCCGTAGCCGGAGATAACCGATGAGCGCTTCCACTTTGTCTGTAACCCCATTGCCGTTCGAGCCGCACTTTGAGCAGATACCCGATGACGAGGCTCAGACGAGCAAAGAACTCGCCGAGGCCATGCACAGTATTCTGGAAACCACCTACAAAGATAACGGCCATGCCATACGCAGCGTGCATGCCAAAGCCCATGGATTGCTGCATGGGCAGATCCACATTCTGGATAATCTGCCGCCCGAGTTGGCGCAGGGTGTCTTCGCCCACCCCGGCACGCTGGACGTGAAGATGCGCTTTTCAACCAATCCTGGGGATGTGCTCGACGACAAGGTGTCAACGCCACGCGGTCTGGCCATCAAGCTGGTCGGTGTGCAGGGCGCACGCCTGCCGGGCAGTGAAGGGCAGGTTACCCAGGACTTCGTAATGCAGAACGCCAGGGCGTTCACGGCCGCCACGCCGAAGGATTTTCTCAAGACCTTGAAGTTGCTGGCCAAGACCACCGACAAAGTGCCCAACATGAAGAAAGCGCTGTCGGCGTTGTTTCGTGGTCTGGAGTCGACGGTCGAAGCGATGGGCGGGGAGAGTGGCACGCTGAAATCGCTGGGTGGGCATCCGATGACCCATGTACTGGGTGAAACTTTTAACACCGTGGTGCCGTTTCTCTATGGCCGCTATTACGCCAAGTTGAGCGTGGTGCCTGTTTCCCCCGAACTCACCGCGTTGACTGACCAGAAGGTCGACCTGAATGGCCATCCCGACGGTTTGCGGGAAGCGGTGCGCAGTCACTTTTTGAGCAAGGGAGGGATGTGGGACGTGCGGATCCAGCTCGCTACCGACCTTGAAAAAATGCCGATCGAAGACGCATCGGTGGAATGGTCCGAAGAGCTGAGCCCGTTCGTGACCGTGGCCCGTATCGACGTTCCGACACAGGACAGCTGGTCAGAAGAACGTCAGCAGGAAATCGACGACGGCATGGCCTTCAGCCCTTGGCACGGCGTTGTTGAACACCGGCCACTCGGCGGCGTCATGCGTGCGCGCAAACCGTCCTACGAGCTGTCTTCAGGCTTCCGCGCCAGCCACAACGGCTGCCCGATGCACGAGCCTCGCTGACAAGCTGGTAGTCAAATTCTGTGGTGTCTTCCACTCCGCATTCCCGGCTAAAGCCGGTCCCACTATGAGTACGCGGTCGATTAGTGGGACTGGCTTCAGCCGGGAAGAGGCCGCAGTGATCGCTATCGGATTTGTGGTGTGTCGTCCGACGCCTTCCCGGCTAAAGCCGGTCCACTATGAGTACGCGGTCGATTAGTGGGACCGGCTTCAGCCGGGAAGGGGCCCGTGTTAGCACCATCAATGCTATGTTGTGGCGTCTGACGCTTTCCCGGCTAAAGCCGGTCCCACAGTGAGCACTGACCGTCAGCGTCTAAACCCGATATGCCTTCAAGAACAGCGCCACCACCTCCCTGGCATGGTGGTCGGCAGCGTGCTCGTCCGGTATTTCCCCGGTGCCGATGAGAAGCCTGAAATGGTGCACGCCTTTGATCAAGCTCAAAAAATGGCCTGCCGCATTAAGCGGCGATTCAAAATGCAGCCCGTTTTTACCGCTCAGATTACTCAAAAACCGCGCAAGTTCGTGCAGGACCCGTTGCGGTCCTGCTTCGAAGAACACCTGAGTCAGCGATGCCCCCTGAGGCCCCAAAGCGATGATCAAACGGTTCAGGTCGATGGACTCAGGGCTGTTGATCAGCGTTTGAAACCCTCTGGCAATACCCAGTAATACCTTTTCAACGTGCTCATCAGCGGGCACGTCCACGAATAACTCGGGCACCTGCTCCTCGCAGCGAGCAACCACCGCGCAGGAAAACAATGTCTCCTTGTCGTTGAAGTGGCTGTAGACGGTGAGCTTGGAGACCCCGGCTTCAGCGGCAACGGCATCCATGCTGGTGTTGGCGTAACCGTTGCGAATGAACAGGTTCTTGGCCGCTTCGAGTATGGCCTGGCGCTTGGCCAGATCCTTGGGGCGGCCGGGTCCGGCGGGGGAGGTTGAGTCGGTCATGGAGTCGTCAGGCATCTTCGTCGAATTAGTGGACTGTTCAGTTCGGTAATTTTAAATATACTCGCCGGTACAATGATTCAAAGCCCTCCTGCCAAGGTGCCTCATCATGCTCCGCGACGCCCTGCTTCGTGCCCAGCTCCTTGCGCTGCCGGTCGGCTTGATCGCCGCACTTGCCGGGTGTCAGCAGGAGGCGCCGGTGACCGCCGCCGTGCGTCCCGCCATGGTGGTGCAACCGCAGCAAGCTGCCCAGTCCATGGACAGCTATCCGGGGGAAGTGCATGCCCGTTTCGAGCCGGAACTCGCCTTCCGCATCCCCGGCAAGGTCAGTAAGCGCCTGGTCGAGGAGGGCGAGCGGGTGAAGGCCAACCAGCCGCTGGCCGAACTTGACGCCCAGGACGTGCGCCTGCAACAGGACGCCACCCGCGCGCAAGTTGCCGCCGCCGAAGCCAACCTGCAGACGGTCCGCTCCGAGCGCGACCGCTACAAAACGCTGATGGACCGGCAGATGGTCAGCAAGTCGCTGTACGACAACGCTGAAAACACCTACCGCGCCGCAGACGCCCGGCTTAGACAGCTCAAGGCTGAATCGACCGTCGCTGACAATCAGACCGGCTACGCCGTGCTTCGTGCGTCGCAGGAGGGTGTCATCGCCAGACGACTGGTGGAAGTCGGTCAAGTGGTAGCTGCCGGACAAACCGTCTTCACCCTGGCCGCCGACGGCGAGCGTGAAGTCTCGATCAGTCTTCCGGAGCAGAATTACGGCCGCTTCAAGATCGGCGACCCTGTTTCCGTCGAACTCTGGACTCAGCGCGAGCAGCGTTTCCCGGGGCGTATCCGCGAGCTGTCGCCGGCTGCCGATCCGCGGTCGCGCACCTTTGCCGCACGCATTGCCTTCGCCGGCGGGAAAGTCCCGGCTGAGCTGGGCCAGAGCGCCCGGGTGTACATCCAGTCCGAACACGCCGTGCCGTTGTCCGTGCCGCTGTCGGCGCTGACAGCCGAAAACGGCGTGACCTACGTCTGGCGTCTGCAAAGCGACTCCACCCTGAAACGCACGCCGGTGCAGGTCGGCGCTTACGGGCAGGAAACCGTGCCGGTGCTCAGCGGCTTGCAGACCAGCGACTGGGTCGTCGCAGCGGGCGTGCACGTGCTGCACGAAGGCGAGCAGGTGCGGCCGGTCGACCGCAGTAATCGGGCGGTCAAGCTGGCGGCGAAGGAGTAGCGGGATGCGTTTCAATCTGTCCGAATGGGCGCTGCGTAATCGGCAGATGGTCCTGTATCTCATGATTCTGCTGGCCGCAGTCGGCGCGCTTTCCTACACCAAACTGGGTCAGAGTGAAGATCCGCCCTTCACTTTCAAAGCCATGGTCATTCGTACCCTCTGGCCGGGCGCGAGTGCCGAAGAGGTGTCGCGGCAAGTCACCGACCGCATCGAGAAGAAGCTGATGGAAACCGGCGATTACGAGCGCATTTTCTCGTTCTCGCGCCCCGGTGAATCCCAGGTCACGTTTGTCGCGAGGGACTCGCTGGTCTCCGCCCGACTGCCGGAACTCTGGTATCAGATCCGCAAGAAGATCAGCGACATCCGTCAGAACCTTCCGACCGGTGTGCAGGGCCCGTTCTTCAACGATGAATTCGGCACCACGTTCGGCAATATCTATGCGCTCACGGGGGAGGGTTTCGACTACGCGGTGCTCAAGGATTACGCCGACCGCATCCAGATCCAGCTGCAGCGGGTCAAGGATGTTGGCAAGGTCGAGCTGCTCGGTCTGCAGGACGAGAAGATCTGGATCGAACTCTCCAACGTCAAACTCGCCACCCTTGGCCTGCCGATGCAGTCGGTGCAGCAGGCGCTGGAAGCCCAGAACGCGGTGGTGGCGGCGAGCTTTTTCGAGACGCCCAGCGAGCGCGTTCAACTGCGCGTGACCGGGCGTTTTCAGACCGTCGACGAGATCCGCAGCTTCCCGATCCGCGTCGGTGATCGCACGTTCCGTATCAGCGATCTGGCCGATGTGCGCCGTGGCTTCAACGACCCGCCCGCGCCGCAGATGCGCTTCATGGGTCAGGATGCCATCGGGCTCGCCGTTGCCATGAAAGACGGTGGCGACATTCTGGTGCTGGGCCGTGCGCTGGAGGGCGAGTTCGCCCGTTTGCAGAACAACCTTCCGGCCGGCATGCAGCTGCGCAAAGTCTCGGACCAGCCTGCGGCGGTGAAAACCAGCGTCGGCGAATTCGTTCAGGTGCTCGCCGAGGCGTTGGGCATCGTGCTGCTGGTGAGCTTTTTCTCTCTCGGCGTGCGCACCGGAATGGTGGTGGCGCTGGCAATTCCGCTGGTGCTGGCGATGACCTTCGCCTGCATGTATTACCTCGGCATCGGCCTGCACAAGATCTCCCTCGGGGCGCTGGTGCTGGCGTTGGGCTTGTTGGTGGACGACGCAATCATCGCCGTGGAAATGATGGCGATCAAAATGGAACAGGGTTACGACCGGCTAAAGGCCGCGAGCTTCGCCTGGACCAGCACGGCGTTCCCAATGCTTACCGGCACGCTCATTACCGCAGCCGGTTTCCTGCCCATCGCCACCGCGCAGTCGAGTACCGGGGAGTACACCCGCTCGATCTTTCAGGTGGTGACCATCGCGCTGATCGCCTCATGGATTGCCGCCGTGGTATTCGTGCCGTATCTGGGCGCACGGCTGTTGCCGGATCTGGCGAAGATCCATGCGGCTAAACATGGCACCGGGGCACACGCTCCTGACCCTTACGGCACGCCGTTCTACCGACGTGTTCGCGGGCTGGTCGGCTGGTGCGTGCGGCGCCGCAAGACGGTCATCGTGTTGACCATTGCGTTGTTCGCCCTGTCGATTTTCATGTTCCGCTTCGTGCCCCAGCAGTTTTTCCCGGCGTCCGGTCGACTGGAGCTCATGGTTGACCTGAAGCTCGCCGAAGGTGCCTCGCTCAGCAGCACCGCCGAGCAGGTCAAACGGCTGGAAGCGATGATCAAGGAACACGCCGGCGTTGAGAATTACGTGGCCTATGTCGGCACCGGTTCGCCACGGTTTTACCTGCCGCTGGATCAGCAACTGCCCGCGGCAAGCTTTGCCCAGTTCGTCGTGCTGGCGAAAACCATTGAGGACCGCGAAGCACTGCGCACCTGGCTGATCCAGACCCTCGATGAGCAGTTTCCGATGCTGCGGCCTCGCGTCACCCGCCTGGAAAACGGCCCTCCCGTGGGCTATCCGGTGCAGTTCCGCGTCACCGGCGAGCACATTGATGAAGTGCGTGCGCTGGCTCGCAAGGTGGCCGCGAAGGTCAGGGAAAATCCCCATGTGGTCAACGTGCATCTGGACTGGGAAGAGCCGAGCAAAGTCGTTTATCTCAACGTCGATCAGGACCGGGCCAGGGCGCTGGGCGTGACCACGGCGGACCTGTCGCGCTTTCTACAAAGCCAGCTGACCGGGTCGAGCGTGAGCCAGTACCGCGAGGACGACGAGTTGATCGAAATCCTCCTGCGCGGGACGGAGCAGGAACGCCATGAGCTGGGCAGCCTCGCCAGCTTGTCAGTGCCCACCAACAATGGCGGCAACGTCGCCTTGTCACAGGTGGCGACGCTTGAATACGGCTTCGAGGAGGGCATCATCTGGCACCGCAACCGCTTGCCGAACGTGACGGTGCGCGCCGACATCTATGGCAAGGAGCAGCCGGCAACGCTGGTGAAACAGATTTTGCCGACGCTGGAAGACGTGCGCGCGCAGTTGCCCGATGGGTACTTGCTGGAAGTGGGCGGCACGGTGGAGGACTCGGCCCGCGGACAGAACTCGGTAAACGCCGGGGTGCCGCTGTTCATCGTGGTGGTGCTGACCTTGCTGATGATCCAGCTGCGCAGTTTCTCCCGTACGTTCATGGTGTTTCTCACGGCGCCGCTGGGGCTGATCGGTGTGACGCTGTTTCTGCTGCTGTTCAATCAGCCGTTCGGCTTCGTGGCAATGCTCGGCACCATCGCGCTGTCGGGGATGATCATGCGTAACTCGGTGATTCTGGTCGACCAGATCGAGCAGGACATCGCGGCGGGTCTGGATCGCTGGCAGGCGATCATTGAAGCAACGGTGCGGCGCTTCAGGCCCATCGTGCTCACCGCGCTGGCGGCGGTGCTGGCGATGATCCCGCTGTCACGCAGCGTGTTTTTCGGCCCCATGGCCGTCGCCATCATGGGCGGCCTGATCGTCGCCACCGCACTCACCCTGCTGTTCCTGCCCGCGCTGTATGCGGCGTGGTTCAGGGTGAAAAAGGATGAGCGGGTCGAGGTTTGATCGCTTAACCCGCCACGGCGCGCGTTACAACGCGCCGAATACCTTCTTCGCCAGACCGGTCGCCGCCGCTGCCGGGTTGGCACGGATGCTTTCTTCCTGTTTGGCGATCATTTCGAACAGGCCGTTCAGCGCCTTCTCGGTGACGTAGCCTTCGATATTCGAGCTCTTGGCGTCCAGCACGCCCAGCGTCGCGGCCTGACCGGCGAAGGCGTTGTATTTCTGCGCCAGGCCGACTTTGTCAGTGGCCTGTTTGACGATGGGCAGGAACTTGGCGCGGATCTGTTCGCGGCTGGAGGTGCTCAGGTACTGGGTGGCCGAGTCCTTGCCGCCGCTGAGGATGGCCTTGGCGTCCGACACGCTCATCTTTTTCACCGCATCGACCAGCAACGTCTGCGCCTGGGGCATCGCCGCTTCCGCTGCCTGGTTCATGCTGGTTTCCAGCTGATCGACCTGGGCGCCCATGCCGAACTGCTTCATCTTCTTGGCGACCTTGCCCAGGTTGCCGGGCAGTTCGATGCGCACGTCCTTGTTGTTGCTAAAGCCACCCGGCACGCCCAGTTGCTTGACGGCTACTTGCGCGCTCTGGGTCAGGGCATCCTTCAGCCCGCCGGTGGCGTCCGATTGCGACAGATCATTGAGCGACAACGCGAAGGCACTGGCCGACAACAGCAGGCCGGCGCAGACGCCAGTGAACGAGAGGGAGCGACGCAACATGGGTAATGTCCTTTTCAGCGGTCTGTGATGCACGCCCGATTAACGGGCCGGGCTCAAACGAATTCTGACGGGCGGTTTTTCGTCCAGCGTCAGGTCCACCGTGTAGCGCTCGGTGCTGATCATCAGCAGCTTGCCGTCCACCTCGATGCGCGCGCTGACCGAGTAAGTGTGCCCCGGCTGGACCTGCTTCTGATCGTAGGTCAGGTGAAACGGCAGCGGCACCTGGCCTTTGATCGGGCCGTTCTGGCTAGCGAGGATCTGCGCGGGTGCGTCCGCCAGCGATACGTCCTGGAGCGTGACCTTCAGCGTAGCCGTCGGTGGAAGCGCCATGCGCTGCAGGTAAAACACCTCGCCGTCCACCGAGCCCGGCAGGTTGTCCGGCGCATGGGCGCAAGCGGCCAGCACGGTGGTCATGAAGGTGAGCAGGATATGTTTCATGTGATTGTCCTTGTCAGGTGAAACGTTAGGTAGGGCGTGCGTCGTCGCTTAGGCGATCGGCGCGGCCCCGACGACTTCATCACTGCGGTGCAACGCCACCTGGCGAATCGACAGCCTGATTTCCGCTGGCAATACGCGCTTGGCGGCGCCTTCCGCCAGATCCCCCAACATATCGTGATAGCTCAATTTGCCGGCGGCGTCGGTGCGCAGGACACCTTGATCCAGCAGCGTCTGAATGAAATGCCGGAACAGGCTCTTGTCGAAAAACTCCGGCGCATTCAGGCCGTGCAGGATCGACAGCCGCTGGGCCATCGTCGTGCACAACTCTTCGAGCCCTTCGGCGCTGAGGGTGTGCTGACCGCTGTTGAGCAGCAAGGAAATCGCCATGTAGAAACGCTGCAGAGTCTGGGCAATCGCCCGCGACAACACCGTCAGCAGCACGAAAGCCCGCGAGCTCGGCGCCGGGCGCAGGTAAACGCCGTTCTCGAATCGCAATAAGCCCTGTTCAACAAACGCCGCCAGCCACTGATCGATGACCTCATCCAGATCGTCCAGCGACCAGCGGATGAACAGCTCCGATTGCAGGTACGGATACAGCGCCCGGGTGTACCGCAGAATCTGCTCGCGGCTCATGCGCGACGAGCTCTGGAAGAAGCACGCCAGCAACGAGGGCAGCGCGAAAATGTGCAGCACGTTGTTGCGGTAGTAAGTCATCAGGACGGCATTTTGCTCGTCCAGGTACAGAATCTTGCCCAGCGCATCGCTGAGTTCCGAGAGCAGATTCATGCCTTTGACGTGCTCGATCAGCGCCCGGCCATCGCCGTCCGGCAGCGTGGTATGGGGCGAGTAAGGAACGGTGCGCAACAGCGTCAGGTACAGATCCAGCACCCGCGCCAGGGCTTGATCGTCCAGAGCGTGTTTCGCCGTCGACAGCAACGCCAGCGCCACCAGATTTACAGGGTTGATCGCTGCGGCTTCGTTCAGGTGGCGGGCCACGCGTTCGCCCAGACGGTGGGTGGTCTCGTGGAGCCAGTCCGGTTTGAACACCGGGCCCAGTTCCTGAGTGCGCCAGTCCGGCTGCTCGTGGTCGAGAAACTCGGTGAGCTTGATCGGCTCACCGAAGTTGACCGAGACCTGGCCGAAGCGCTGCTTCAGCGCGCCGATGACTTTGAAGATGTCGAAGATTGACTCTTTCTTCTTCGCCGCACCGCGCAGCTCCCCCAGATAGGTCCGGCCTTCCAGCACCCGTTCGTAACCGATGTAGACCGGCACGAACACGATGGGCATGCGCGAATTGCGCAGGAAGCTGCGCAAGGTGATCGCCAGCATTCCGGTCTTCGGCTGCAGCATGCGCCCGGTCCGCGAACGTCCGCCTTCGACGAAGTACTCCACCGGGAAACCCTTGGTGAACAGCGTGTGCAGGTATTCGTTGAACACCGCGGTGTACAGTGGATTGCCCTTGAACGTACGGCGCATGAAAAACGCGCCGCCGCGCCGCAACAGGCCGCCGATGACCGGCATGTTGAGGTTGATGCCGGCGGCGATGTGCGGCGGGGTCAGGCCGTTGCGGAACAACAGGTACGACAGCAGCAGGTAGTCGATGTGGCTGCGGTGGCACGGCACATAGATGATCTCGTTGCCCTGGGCGACGTTCTGCACGCCCTCCAGGTGACTGACCTTGATGCCGTCGTAAATCTTGTTCCAGAACCAGCTCAGCACCACTTCCAGGAAACGGATGGCGGTGTAGGTGTAGTCCGAGGCGATCTCGTTGCCGTAATGCAGGGCTTTTTCCCGGGCCTTGGCTTCGGTGATTTTCTCCCGTGCGGCCTCGTCGAGAATGGCCTGCCTGACCAGCGGATCCGCCACCAGCCCTTTGACCAGATGGCGACGGTGCGAAAGGTCCGGGCCGATCACCGACGTTTTCAGGTTGCGGAAATGCACACGCAGCAGGCGTTGAGCCATGCGCACCGTGCGCTCGTAACCCTTGTTCTGATCGACCAGCTCGCGCAGATGAACCGGCGCCGAAAACTGCACGCGGGTCTTGCGGCCCAGGATCAGAATGGTCACCAGACGACGCAGACGCCCGGTCACCGCCCAGCTGTCGGCAAAAAGCAGTTTCCACGGGCTGTCTTCCTTGTCCGGGGACTGGCCCCAGAACACGCTGACCGGAATGATTTGCGCGTCTTCGGTAGCGTTTTGCGTGACCGCGCTGACCAGACGTTCAAGGGTCGGCGGTGCGCCGCGTTTGTCGTGGCGTCCGAGCCAGTCAGGCTCTGGCGTCAGGTAGAAAAACGCGGCCGGCTCGGTTAGGTTGCCAACGGCTACGGAGAGCACCGGGCGCGGCAGACCGGCCTTGCGGCATTCGGTGTCGAGGACCGCAAGATCGCTCATCGACGGGTTTTGCAGCGCATAGAAAACCGGGCGGCTGCGGTCGAGATTGAGGGTGAAGGACGACTGGTTGATCGTCTCTGAGCGCACCCACAGGTAAAGCAGGCGGCGCACGGTGCCGAATACAAGACGGCGAAACGGGGAACGGGTCATAGAATTCTGCTGAGAGGGGCGACGCCCGCGAGGCCGCCAGTTTGCCGCATCTGGTGGGGATGGGCAAAGCGGCGCGGGTACCCGACAGGATGACGTCTCAGGACGTATGCCAGGTGATTTCTTCTTCACCATCAACGCTGATGCGAATCCATTGATCGGCTTCGGCGTCACTCTCTTCCTCGACCCACGTCCCCGGCGCGCAACGCACTTCAACGTTCAGCGCGGCAAAGGCGGCGCGGGCGCAGGCGATATCGTCTTCCCACGGGGTTTTGTCGCTGTCCAGGCACAGGCTGTTCCACTTGCCGACGGCCTTGGGAATCCAGGTGACGGGCACGTCGCCCGCCTGGCATTTCCAGGTCTGGCCTTTCTGCGTCCATTCGGTACAAGGGCCGATGGCCGCGGTCAGCCAGGCAGTAATCGCCTTGTGGTCAACGTCAGCGTCTTTCAGGTAAATCTCGATATCGGGTTGGCGCATGGATGCCTCTTGGTTGTGCTGGAAAATCCACTCGCGGATTCAGTCTGTTCGGGTGCTTCGAGCCGTCAGTTCAGGACGAAATAATCGTAGCGCATGGACACCGTGACCTCGAACGGCTCGGCCTGCTCGACCACGTTCGCACGACGTTCGGCACTGGCGCGCCAGCCGTGGGGCGTCATGGCCAGCAGATTGGCACGGGCCTGGCCGTCCACCAGTGTCAGGGTGAAACGCAACGTTTCACTGTGCTGCAGGCTCATCCCTTCCGGCACCAGCGCCAGGTGCTTGTCATCGCTGTAATCGCGGACTTCGTCGTACAGGCGCTGGCGCAATTCCATCAGGTGATCGTTGGTCGGCCCCACACGCATCAGGCCGCCGCCCGGCGACAGCAGCCGCTTGGCCTCGGCCCAGTCCAGCGGGCTGAACACGCTGGCGATGAACTGCATGCTCGCCTCCGGCAGTGGCACGCGCGCCATGCTGGCAATCAACCACGTGATGTTCGGGTCACGCTTGCAGGCGCGCTTCACCGCTTCGCGGGAGATGTCCAGCGCGTAGCCGTCTGCGTCGGGCAGACCCTGGGCAATCTGGGCGGTGTAATAGCCCTCGCCGCACCCGATGTCGAGCCAGTGCGCGGGGGCACGCTCGGCAGCCAGTTCGGCGAGACGCTTGGCGACTGGGGCGTAATGCCCGGCGTTGAGGAAATCGCGCCGAGCCTCGACCATGGCCTGATTGTCGCCAGGGTCGCGGCTGTTCTTGTGCTGCACGGGCAGCAGATTCAGATACCCCTGACGGGCGCGGTCGAAGCGGTGCCCGGCGGGGCACACAACGCCGTTATCCGCTGAGTCGAGCGGGGCGGAGCAGATCGGGCAGGTCAGCATCAGGCGAGCAACTTGACCAGGGTCTGGTAGTAGATCTCGGTCAGCACGTCGAGATCGCTGGCGAGGATGCGTTCATTGACCTGATGGATCGTCGCATTGACCGGCCCCAGTTCGACCACTTGGGTGCCGAGGGTGGCGATGAAGCGACCGTCCGACGTGCCGCCGCTGGTGGAAGCGCGGGTCTCGCGGCCGGTGACGTGTTTAATGCTCGCCGACACCGCGTCCAGCAGCGCGCCCGGTTCGGTGAGGAACGGCAGGCCGGACAGCGCCCATTCCACGTGCCAGTCCAGGTCGTGCTTGTCGAGAATCGCGGCGACGCGTTGCTTGAGGCCTTCGACGGTGGATTCGGTGGAGAAACGGAAATTGAACACCGCCACCAGATCCCCCGGGATCACGTTGGTGGCGCCGGTGCCGGAATTCAGGTTGGAAATCTGGAAGCTGGTCGGCGGGAAGAAATCATTGCCGTTGTCCCAGTGCTCGGCGGCCAGCTCAGCCAGCGCAGGCGCTGCCAGATGAATAGGGTTTTTCGCCAGATGCGGGTAGGCGACGTGGCCCTGAATGCCTTTGACGGTGAGGGTTGCGCCCAGTGAGCCGCGACGGCCGTTCTTGACCACATCGCCTACCAGCGTTGTGCTCGACGGTTCGCCAACGATGCACCAGTCGAGACGTTCCTTGCGCGCCGCCAGACGCTCGACCACCGCTTTGGTGCCGTGGTGGGCCGGGCCTTCTTCATCGCTGGTGATCAGGTAGGCCACTTTGCCCTTGTGGTTGGGGTGATCGGCGACGAAACGCTCGGTGGCCACAATCATCGACGCCAGGCTGCCTTTCATGTCCGCCGCGCCACGGCCGCAGAGCATGCCATCTTCGTCGATCAGCGCGCTGAACGGATCATTCTGCCAGGCCTGAACCGGGCCAGTCGGCACCACATCGGTGTGACCGGCGAAGCACAACACCGGACCGTCCTGACTGCCGTGGGTGGCCCAGAAGTTATCCACATCCTGAATGCGCATCGGCTCCAGGGCAAAACCGGCATCGCTCAGGCGTTTCATCATCACGGCCTGGCAATCGGCGTCCAGTGGCGTGACGGATGGGCGACGGATCAGGTCGCAGGCGAGTTGCAGCGTGGGCGAGAGGTCGGCTGGGGCTGTCATGAAAGGTCCGAGATATTGATTGAAGGCAAGGCATAAACCGGCCAATAGCTTAAAGCAAAACGGCGACCCGAAGGCCGCCGTTTAGTACAGCGCCCCATTGTTTCAGGCGGTAGCGGGTTCGTCTGCCGGTTTTGGTTTCGGCAGTGAAGACAGAAACGCCATGATCAGCGCCGCCAGATACGGCAGCGATTGCACCAGCAGCATGATGACCCAGAAGCGCATGTCGTTGCTCGGCAGACCCTGCACCAGACAGATGCCCAACGCGGCGCCCCACAGCATCAGCATGATGAACAGCTCTTCGCGGGCCTCGGAAATCGCCACCAGCAAGCCATGGCTTTCGGCGTTTTTCGGGGTGCGGAAGAACGGGATGCTGGTGGTGAAGAACCCGTACAGCACCGCTTTGGCGATGGTGTGGGACAACGCCAGTCCCGCAAGCGCCGCATAGAACGCGTCCGTGAGGTTCACGCCCACGGCGCGACGGTACAGAAAGATGATCTTGCCGACCTTGAAGAAGAACAGCGCCAGCGGCGGAATCGCGAAAATAAGCAGCGGCGGGTCAACACGGTTGGGCACGATGATCATCGCCGACGACCAGAGCAGTGCGCCGACCGTAAAGAAGATATTCATGCCATCGGCCACCCACGGCAGCCAGCCCGCGAGGAAGTGATAACGCTGGCCGCGGGTCAGCTCGGTGTCCTTGCCACGCAGCAGGCTGGCGGCGTGACGCTTGATGATCTGAATCGCGCCATAGGCCCAGCGGAAACGCTGCTTCTTGAAGTCGATGAAGGTGTCGGGCATCAAGCCCTTGCCGAAGCTGTTGTGGGCGTACGCGGCCGAATAGCCTTTTTCGAACACGCGCAGGCCCAGCTCGGCGTCTTCACAGATGCACCAGTCCGCCCAGCCCAGTTCTTCCAGGACCGATCGACGGGTCATGGTCATGGTGCCGTGCTGAATGATCGCATCGCGGTCATTGCGGGTGACCATGCCGATGTAGAAGAAGCCTTTGTATTCCGAGTAGCAGAGCTTCTTGAACGCACTTTCGTGCTGATCGCGGTAGTCCTGCGGTGATTGCACCACAGCGATTTTCGGATCGGCGAAATGCGGAACCATGTGCTTGAGCCAGTTGCGGTCGACGCAGTAATCCGAGTCGATGACGGCGATCACTTCGGCGTCCGGCGCAGTATGGGGGATGAGGTAATTCAGCGCGCCGCCCTTGAACCCGGCCAGCGGTGCGACGTGGAAAAACTTGAAGCGCGGACCGAGCATTTCGCAGTGGGCCTTGACCGGCTCCCACACGGCGGGGTCCTTGGTGTTGTTGTCAATCAGCAACACTTCGAAATCCGGGTAATCCAGCGCAGCCAGCGCGTTGAGGGTCTGTTTGACCATCTCCGGCGGCTCGTTGTAGCAGGGCACATGGATCGACACTTTCGGTCTGTAGGCCGAATCCCCTTCAACGGGCAGGAATTCGCGACGACGCTTGTGCGTCCACACCGCTTCGGCCAGTTCGTGGGCCTCCGTCAGCAGCACGATGAACACGCCGAACGCGCCCAGCGCCAGTAAAAATCCTACGAGCAGACTGAACCAGGTGCTGTATTGCTGGCTGTAGTCGTAGCCGATCCAGACCAGAACCGAACCGCACAGGAAGGCGATAAAGGTCAGGAATGTGCGGCCACGCTGACGCAGCGCCGAGCCGTCAATCAGCAGCAAGGCGAGGGCCAGCATCGCCAACACTGCCGAGCCGATTGCCAGCACGCGCCATTGCGGGATCGCGACTACCGGGCCTTCGAAATTGAATTTCTGCTGGCGGGCGGCGTTGTACACGCCCCAATAGGCACCAACCGATCCTTCGTCGCTGGCTTTCCACGGCTGATCGAAGGCCTCGATCACGAAGTAGTTGAAGCCCTGACGGTTGAGCTTGTTGACCAGCGTGCGCAGGTAAACCGCCTGATCCGCCTGGGTGGCGTCCGCACCGCCGCGCATGTGGCCATTGCTCGGCCAGCCGACCTCAGAGAGCAGCAGCGGTTTTTTCGGGAACATGCGTTTCAGTTCGCGGGCGCGGTCAAGCACGTACTGCCCGGCTTTATCCATCGGGATGTATTCCCAGTACGGCAGGATGTGCGCGGCGATCAGGTCAACGTGCTTGGCCAGTTCCGGGTACTTCTCCCAGATATGCCACTGCTCGGACGTGGTCACCGGGACTTTGACGGCGGCGCGCACGCGGTCGAGGGCGGCCATCAGGTCTTTGGGTTTGATCTCTTCGCGGTACAGCGCTTCGTTGCCGACCACCACGCGAACCACACTGCGCGTTGTATTAGCCAGTTCGATCGCAGTGGTGATTTCGCGTTCGTTGCGCTCCAGGTCCGGGCTGATCCAGATACCAAGGGTCACCCGCAGGCCGAATTCCTCGGCCAGCTTGGGGATGTCCTTGAGCGTGCCGTCCACCGAGTAGATACGGATGTTGTCCGTCTGCTTGCTCATCAGCTCCAGGTCCTGACGCATTTCTTCGTCGGACGGATAGAGATCTTTTTGTGGATTCTGGCCCAGCCGGAAAGGCGAATAGGAAAAGCCGGAGATCTGCTCCGGCCAGTTGGGCGCGGTGACGGGGCGGTTGATCAGCGCCCAGAAGCCGGTAAACAGCGCAGCAATCGCCACGACGACAACGAGGTTGAGTCCAAATTTACGCGATGACATAGGTGCTTCAGGTTCCAAGAGGGGAACGGGGAGGAGTGACAGGGTACAGCGGGCCAGAACTTTGGCAACCGACACGTGTTGAAGTTCTGTTCGGCCATGCCTGTAGGGCTTTGCGTGTTCGTGGGTGGCTTGTGGGGAACGGGGCGACTTTCAGACCAAACGACTGCCACTCAGCGCTTTGCGAATCGCCGCCAGGGCCTATAATGCGCGCCGGTTTTTTGGGGTATTAGTCATGAGCACAGAAGATCCGCGTTTCGCTGGCGTTGCCCGCCTGTACGGCATCGAGGGCCTGGAACGCCTGCGCGCGGCCCATGTGGCGGTGGTCGGCATCGGCGGCGTGGGTTCCTGGGCGGCGGAAGCCATGGCGCGCTGTGGCGTGGGCGAGATTTCCCTGTTTGATCTGGACGACGTCTGCGTCAGTAATAGCAACCGCCAGTTGCACGCCCTGAGCAGCACCGTTGGCCGCGCCAAGGTCGAGGTCATGGCCGACCGCCTGCGTGAGATCAATCCCGACTGCGTCGTTCATGCCGTCGCCGACTTCGTCACCCGCGACACCATGGCCGAATACATCACGCCGGACATCGACTGTGTGCTCGATTGCATCGACAGCGTCAATGCCAAGGCCGCGCTGATCGCCTGGTGCAAAAGGCGCAAGATCCAGATCATCACCACCGGCGGCGCAGGCGGGCAGATCGACCCGACCCTGATTCAGGTCTGCGACCTCAACCGCACGTTCAACGACCCGTTGGCGTCGAAGGTGCGCTCGACCCTGCGCCGGGACTACGGCTTTTCCCGCACCGTCACCCGCCATTACAGCGTGCCGTGCGTGTTCTCCACCGAGCAACTGCGCTACCCCAAGCCGGACGGCAGCATCTGCCTGCAGAAAAGCTTCGTCGGCGACGGCGTGAAGCTGGACTGCGCAGGTGGTTTCGGCGCGGTGATGATGGTCACTGCCACATTCGGGATGGTCGCCGCGACCAAAGCCGTGGACAAAATCGTCGCCGGCGTGCGACGGCCGTCGGAGCGCGCCAAGGCGCAGCCAACGGCCTGAAGGTAGAGGCGTGGGAGCAATCTTGCTGACTGATCCTTTATGAACCGCCGCCGATGGCCCCGCAAATGAAATACCGGTGGGAGCGAGCTTGCTCGCGAAGAGGCCGGTACATCCGCTATATATCCAGCGGTTGAACGATCCTTTCGTGAGCAAGCTCACTCCCATAGGTTTTGTGTACGCCGAAGATTCTAAACAGTTGCTCGGAACCCATTGTGGGAGCGAGCTTGCTCGCGAAGAGGCCGGTACATCCGCTTTATATCCAGCAGTTGAACGATTCTTTCGCGAGCAAGCTCGCTCCCCCAGGTCTCATGTTTGCTGCGCAACAGCGCGGCGCCTGGACGACGGGGAATTTCTACCGTGCGAGCTGCCGCATCTTCTGCAGCACCGCATTCAGCCCGTTGCTGCGGGATGCCGACAGCTGACGGCTCAAGCCCAGCTGCGTGAACCAATCAACCAGATCCACCTGCTGCAGTTCTTGCAACGACAGGCCGTTGACCCGGGCCAGCAACAACGCCACCAGACCCCGAATCAACCGCGCATCGCTGGCGGCGCGGAACTGCCAGTGGCCGTCGATCACGTCGCCTACCAGCCAGACCTTGCTCTCGCAGCCGTCTACCAAATGCTCGTCGGTCTTTTCATCATCGCTCACGGGTGGCAGGCGGTCTCCCCATTGCATCAGCAATCGTGCGCGCTGCTCCCAGCTCAATGACCCGTTGAAGGTTTCCAGCGCGGTGCGGGCATCGGTCGGCAGGCTCATCGCAACAACTCCAGCGCTTGATCCAGTGCGGTGAAAAATCGCTCCAGGTCCCCGGAATCGTTGTACAGCCCCAGCGACACCCGAATCGCGCCTGAGAGGCCCAAGCCACTGATCAACGGAATGGCGCAGTGGTGACCGGCGCGAACCGCGACGCCTTGCTCGGTCAGCAGGTGCGCAAGATCGGCGTTGTGCACGCCCTCGACCACGAAACTCACCAGCGCCACATGGGGATCACCCAGCACCTGCACACCGTCGCGCAGCATCAACCCGGCGCGCAACCGCTCATGCAGGCACGCTTCGTATTCGGCGACGGCGGACTGATTGAGGCCATTGAGGTAGTCCAGCGTGGCACCGAGGCCGATCACCGCGCTGATGGGCGGCGTGCCCGCTTCGAAGCCCAGCGGCGCAGGGCGAAAGGTTGCCGTCTGATAGCCGGTCTGCAGGACCATCTCGCCGCCGAACTGCCAATGCTGCAACTGCGCCAATGCGTCCTGTCGCCCGAACAGCACGCCCACGCCATCCGGGCCATAGAGCTTGTGGCTGGAAAACACATAGAAGTCGCAGCCGATGTCCTGCACATCGTGTCGGCCATGGACGACACCCTGGGCGCCATCAATCACCGTCAGCGCGCCCTGGGCCTGGGCCAGCGCGACCAGTTGCCGAACCGGCTGCCAGGTGCCGAGCACGTTGGACAACTGACTGACCGCCAGCAAACGGGTGCGGGGAGTAATCAGCTCGGCGGCGGCTTCCACATCAATCACGCCGGCGTCGGTGATCGGCAGCACCACCAGCTTCAGGTCGCGACGCAGGGCCAGCTGCTGCCAGGGCAACAGATTGGCGTGATGCTCCAGGGCGCTGATGACAATCTCGTCGCCGGTCTGAAACACGTGCTCCAGGCCATAAGCGAGCAAGTTGAACGCGGACGTGGCGCCGTGGGTGAAAACGATCTGCCCGGACGCTCCGGCATTCAGCCATTCGCCGGCCTTGCGTCGCGTGTCCTCGAAGGCCTGGGTCGCCATGGCGCCCGGCAGGTGCTGGGCGCGATGCACATTCGCTGCGCCGTTGGCGTAGTAATGCACCGTGGCGTCGATCAGGGCGTGGGGCTTTTGTGCGGTGGCGGCGCTGTCCAGGTAGGTCTGGCCTTGCCGTTGCAGGGCGTCGATGGCCGGAAAGTCAGCGCGCCAGGGAGAAATGAGGGGCATATCAGTCACGCTCGTTGAGGCGGGGTCGGTACCCCGAGGGACACCGAACCCGCACGCAGCATCGATCAATTGTGAGCGTGCAGCGCTTCGTTCAGCTCGATGGCCGACTTGTGGGATTTGCACTCCACCGCGCCGGTCTGCGAGTTGCGACGGAACAGCAGGTCAGGTTGACCGGCCAGCTCACGGGCCTTGACGACCTTGACCAGCTCGTTTTTGTCGTCCAGCAGCGCCACTTTGGTGCCGGCGGTAACGTACAGACCGGCTTCAACGGTGTTGCGATCGCCCAACGGAATGCCGATGCCGGCGTTCGCGCCGATCAGGCAGCCTTCGCCGACCTTGATCACCATGTTGCCGCCGCCCGACAGCGTGCCCATGGTCGAGCAACCGCCGCCCAGGTCCGAACCCTTGCCGACGAACACGCCAGCCGACACGCGACCTTCGATCATGCCCGGGCCTTCGGTGCCGCCGTTGAAGTTGACGAAGCCTTCGTGCATCACGGTGGTGCCTTCGCCAATGTAGGCGCCCAGACGCACGCGCGCGGTATCAGCGATGCGCACACCCGCCGGCACGACGTAGTCAGTCATTTTCGGGAATTTGTCCACCGAGAAGACCTCTAGAAAATGGCCTTTCAGGCGTGCTTCCAGCTGACGCTCGGCCAGTTCGCCCAGGTCGATGGCGCCCTGGCTGGTCCACGCGACGTTCGGCAGCAGCGGGAACACGCCGGCCAGGCTCAAACCGTGGGGCTTGACCAGTCGATGGGAGAGCAGATGCAGCTTGAGGTAAGCCTCGGGGGTGGAGGTCAGCGCGGTGTCCTCGGCCAGCAGCGTGGCAACCAGAGGGTTGTGGCTCTCGGCGAGTCGGGTCAGCAGCGCGGCCTGGGCGTCGTCGACGCCTTTGAGGGCATTGGCCAGACGCGAGGACAGATCGGTGTTGAATGCGATGGCCTGATTGCCGCCGGTGTAGCCCAGGATCGGCGCGATGGCGGAGACGATTTCAGCCGACGGGTTGAGCAGTGGCAGGGCGTAGAAAACTTCCAGCCAGGTGCCTTGACGGTTTTGTGTGCCAACGCCAAAGGCCAGGCTGAACAGAGAAGTGGACATGCAGATACCTCGTTATTTAGGGCTATCTCAATCAGGCGATAGCCGCAGCGTACAGTTCGGGTTTGAAGCCAATCAGGGTTTTGTCGCCAAGCTCCAGCACCGGGCGCTTGATCATCGAGGGCTGAGCGAGCATCAGCTCAATGGCCTTTTCCTGATCGAGGTCGGCTTTCTGCGCCTCGTCCAGTTTGCGAAAGGTCGTGCCGGCGCGGTTGAGTACCGTCTGCCAGCCATGCTCATTGCACCAACGGGTCAGGTGGTCGCGATCGATGCCTTGGGTCTTGTAGTCGTGGAAATCGTAATTCACCGATTTTTCATCGAGCCAGGTGCGCGCCTTCTTCATCGTGTCGCACGCCTTGATCCCAAACAGGTGCAACGTGTGGGTTTCCTTGGCCATGGGCCTGCTCCTTTCGGGACTGTTGAAAAAAACGGTGGAGGATTATGCCACGTACACGCCGGGTAAGCGCGGCGGGCCGACGCTTTGTCCATTTGAGGCAGGTTTACGGGCGATGAACGCTGGCGACGCCGGCCGACCACGACTGATGTATCAACACCCCATTACCATCGCAGCCGCGAAGATGGGCACTTTGCCGGACGCATCGGGTCTGTTGCCGATGTCAGTCATGAGTCAACGCTTGGGGAAACACGCAATGCAAACAGCCTATACCGTCCTTATCTTGTTGACGCTGGTAGGTGTCTCGCGATTGCTCGCCCGGTTGATTCCGCTGCCGTTGCCGCTTGTTCAGATCGCTGCGGGCGCCTTGCTGGCCTGGCCGACCCTGGGCCTGCACGTGGCGCTCGACCCTGAGCTGTTCCTGTTTCTGTTCCTGCCGCCGCTGCTGTTTTCCGATGGCTGGCGGATGCCCAAGCGCGACCTCTGGCGCTACCGCGGCGCGATCCTGACCCTCGCGGTCGGGCTGGTGATTTTTACGGTGATCGGCGCCGGATACTTCATCCACTGGCTGCTGCCTTCAATTCCCTTGCCCGTCGCGTTTGCGCTGGCGGCCGTGCTGTCGCCGACGGATGCCGTGGCGGTCTCGGCCATCGCCCAGGATCGGCTGCCCGCGCCGATCATGCGCATGCTCCAGGGCGAAGCATTGATGAATGACGCGACCGGCCTGGTCACTTTCAAGTTCGCGCTGGCAGCCGCCATCACCGGGGTGTTTTCCCTGACCGATGCCAGCCTGAATTTCGTGCTGGTCGCCTGCGGTGGTCTGGCCGTGGGCGTTGCGCTGAGTTGGGTGGTGGGTCGCCTGCGCAGCTGGATGATCACCCGGGGCTGGGATGATCCAGCAACCCACGTCGTCTTCATGTTGCTGCTGCCGTTCGCCGCTTACGTGCTGGCCGAGCGCCTTGAGCTGTCCGGAATTCTCTCGGCGGTGGCGGCAGGGATGATGCAAAGCTGGGTCGATCTGCTGCCGCGCCAGACCACCACTCGACTGCTCAATCGCAGCGTATGGACCCTGTTGGAATTTGCGTTCAACGGCCTGATCTTCCTGCTGCTGGGCTTGCAGTTGCCCGACATCATCACCGCCGTTACCCATCACGAAGCCACCCTGTGGCCGACCCTGTTGTGGCGGTGCCTTGACGTGCTGGTAATCTTCGTCGTGCTGGCGGCGCTGCGTTTCATCTGGGTGCAAAGCGTCTGGCGGCTGATGATCCAGATCCGGCGCTGGCGCGGCAGGGGCGACGGCACCCTGGATCTGTCGACCCGGTCGTCATTGCTGCTGACCGTGGGCGGGGTGCGCGGTGCTGTCACGCTAGCGGGTACGTTGTCGGTGCCGATGCTGATCAGCGCCGGCGTCGACTTTCCCGAGCGGGACTTGCTGATTTTCATTGCCGCCGGGGTGATTCTGCTGTCGCTGGTGTCGGCGAGCATTGGCTTGCCGGTGCTCCTGCATGGGCAGGTCAGTGAGCCGGACATGCGCATGAAGCGCGAAGTGCGAGACGCCTGGAAGCGCACGGCTCAGGCGGCGATTCAGACACTGGAGAATGAGGCGATCCCGGCAGCGACGGATTCGCCCGACGCCGCGCAAGCGGTCCTCGCCATGGAAGTGAAGGCGCGGATCATGTCCGAATACCGCCAGCGTCTGGATATCTTCAATGACACCGCCGAGGCTCAGGCCCTGGCGTTTCAAATGGATCAACTGGAAAAGCGCATGCGCCTTAACGCCCTGCGTGCTCAGCGCCTGAAGCTGTACGACCTGCACCGCCATCACCAGATCGGCGACGACGTGCTGCGCATGGTGCTGGCAGAACTCGATTTAAATGAAGCCAATCTGGGTCTGGCGCACTGAAGCTGCAGGCTGGCCTCAGTGCGCCAGGTATCACCGGCTCGTCACGAAATCCCGGATGCGCTGCGCGGCTTCGATGCACTCGGCCAGCGGTGCAACCAGTGCCATGCGCACCCGGCCCGCGCCGGGGTTGAAGCCATCGACCTCGCGGGACAGGTAGGAGCCTGGCACCACCGTCACGTGCTGGGCGACGAACAGATCCCGGCAAAACGCCGCGTCATCAGTCCCGACGCTGGGCCACAGATAGAAACCGCCGTCCGGGTGTTGCACGTCCATGACCGGGCTAAGGATTTCCAGCACGGCGTCAAACTTTTCCCGGTACAGCGTGCGGTTGGCGCGCACGTGTTCTTCATCGCTCCAGGCCGCGATGCTTGCCAGTTGCGTCTGCACCGGCATCGCGCAGCCGTGGTAGGTGCGGTAGAGCAGAAACGCCTTGAGAATCTCGGTATCGCCGGCGACGAAACCCGAGCGCAGGCCCGGCAGATTCGAGCGCTTTGACAGGCTGTGAAAGACCACGCAGCGCTTGAAATCCTGGCGACCCAGTTCGGCGCAGGCGCTAAGCAGGCCGGGCGGCGGGGTCGCTTCGTCGAAATACAACTCGCTGTAGCACTCGTCCGCGGCAATCACGAAATCGTGCTTGTCGGCCAGGGCGATGAGCTTTTTCAGGGTTTCCACCGGGATCAGCGCACCGGTCGGGTTGCCCGGCGAGCACAGGAACAGAATCTGGCAGCGGTCCCAGACATCAGCGCTGACCGCGTCGAAATCCGGGTTGAAACCGTGCTCGGCCAGGCACGGCAGATAGTGCGGAGTGGCGCCGGCCAGAAACGCCGCGCCTTCATAGATTTGGTAGAACGGATTGGGGCTGACCACCAGACCGTTGTCAGTGCGGTTGACGACGGTCTGGGTAAACGCGAACAGCGCCTCACGGGTGCCGTTGACGGGCAGCACGTGTTTCGCTGCATCCAGCCAGCCGGCAGGCACGCTGAAACGGCGCTCGCACCATGTGGCGATGGCTTCACGCAACGCAGGAATTCCGGCCGTGGTCGGGTAGACCGCCATCTGATCGAGGTTGTCGGCCAGCGCCTTGGCGACGAACTCCGGCGATTTGTGCTTGGGTTCGCCGATCGACAGGGCGATCGGACGTTTGTCCGGATTCGGCGTAACGGCACCGAGCAACGCGCGAAGTTTCTCGAAAGGGTAGGGCTGAAGCTGCTGCAGGGCGTTATTCATGTCGAATCGTTCTCAAGGCTGTGCGCCCGCACTCGTGTTCACGATGTGGCAGGGCGCCGTTGAATCAAGTCGTTAAGTCGTGCCGTTCTGGCGGGTTCAAATGCTGATGCGCAACTCGCTGCCGGGCTCGGGATTGACGCTGAGCTGCTCGACGATTTCATCCTGCAGGCGTCGACACAGTTGTGGGTCGGACAGCGGCTGGTGGTTTTCATCGGTCAGGAAGAACACGTCTTCCACGCGCTCGCCCAACGTGGCGATCTTGGCGTTCTGCAACGACAGATCGAACTCCAGGAAGATCTTGCCCAGTCGCGCCAGCAGTCCAGGTCGATCCGGCGCACTGAGTTCCAGCACCGTGACCGGCCGTTGTGCGTCGTTGGAAATCGTCACCACGGGCGCGAAGGCAAAGTGCTTGAGCTGGCGCGGTACGCGGCGCTTGATGATGGTCGGGTAATCGTCGGGGTTGCGCAGCGCCTCGGTCAGGCCCTCGCGAATGGCCTTGATGCGCTCCGGATTGTCACCGATCGAACCGCCTTCGCTGTCGAGCACGATGTAGGTGTCGAGGGTGAACTGGCTGGTGGACGTGATGACCCGGGCGTCGTGGATGTTCAGGTTCAGCTGGTCCATGGCTGCCACGGTCACGGCGAAGAAGTCGTGCTGGTCGGGCGCATAGATGAAGATCTGCGTGCCGCCTTCGAACTCGCGCTGGGTGGTTTCCTTGATCAGCACCAACGGGCCGCCATCGGCTGGCTGCTGCAAAATCGCGTCGCTGTGCCAGGCCACGTCGCCGGCGGTGTGACGCAGGAAATAGTCATCACCCAGTTGCGACCACAGTTGCTCGACGTCGTCGGGATCAGTGCCGCTGCGCACCAGAATATCCAGGGCGGCGCTTTGCGTGCGACGGATCTGCTCCTCGCGGTCGACCGGGTTCTCCAGCCCACGCTTGAGCGCGCGCTTTGTCTCGGTGTACAGCTGGCGCAGCAGGCTGGCCCGCCACGAGTTCCACAGCGTCGGATTGGTCGCGTTGATGTCGGCGATGGTCAGCACATAGAGGTAGTCCAGGTGCACTTCATCGCCGACGAACTGGGCGAAGTCGTGAATCACCTGCGGGTCGGACAAGTCCTTGCGCTGGGCGGTGGTCGACATCACCAGATGGTTCTGCACCAGCCAGACAATCAGCTGGGTGTCCCAATTGGGCAGGTGATGACGAATGCCAAACGCTTCGGCATCCACCGCGCCCAGTTCCGAGTGATCGCCGCCGCGGCCCTTGCCGATGTCGTGATAAAGCCCGGCCAGGTAAATAAGCTCGGGCTTGGGCAGCTTGGCCATAAGCTTGCTGGCCAGCGGGAATTTCTCTGACACCTGCGTGTATTGCAGCTTACGCAGGTGCTTGATCAGGTTCAGCGTGTGGGCATCGACCGTGTAGATGTGGAACAGGTCGTGCTGCATCTGCCCGACGATATGGCCGAACTCCGGCAGGTACAGGCCGAGAATGCCGTAACGGTTCATCCGCCGCAGATTGCGATGGATGCCGATCTCGCATTTGAACAGCTCGATGAACAGGCTGGTGTTGCGGATATCGTTGCGGAAATCGTCGTTGATCAGGTAGCGGTGTTCCCGCAGCAGCCGGATGGTGTCGGCCCGCACGCCTTTTATTTCCGGGCGCTGCGCCATCAGCACGAAGATCTCGATCATCGCGAAGGGCGTACGCTTGAAAACGTTCGGATGGGTCGCTTCGATGTAGCCGTCATGCAGCTGGAAGCGCGAGTTGATGGTCTCGGTGACCGTGCCTTCGTCGTCCGCCAGGATGACTTCTTCGAAGTGCTGAATGATCAGGTCGCTGAGCTGCGCGATGCTCATGACCACCCGGTAGTACTTCTGCATGAAGCGTTCAATGGCCAGCTTGGCGTCGCTGTCTTCGTAGCCCAGCAGGCGCGCGATACTGGTCTGGTAATCAAACAGCAGACGGTCTTCGGAACGACCGGCGAGCATGTGCAGCGCGTAACGGACCTTCCAGAGAAATTCCTGGGAGGACGCCAGCAGCGCGTTTTCGCTCTCCAGCAGAAAACCCTCGTCGGCCAGTGCGTGCAGATTCAGCGTGCCGTACTGGCGACGGGCAACCCAGAGAATGGTCTGGATATCCCGCAGGCCGCCGGGCGAGCCTTTGACGTTGGGTTCGAGGTTGTATTCGGTGTCGAAATACTTGTGATGGCGGTTCTTCTGCTCGGCGCGTTTGGCCAGGAAGAACTCTTTGCTCGGCCACATTTCGCGGGTGCTGGTGACGGCGAGCATGCGCTGACGCAGTCGCTCGGGACCGGCAATCGTGCGGCTTTCCATCAGATTCGTGATGACGGTCAGATCGGCGCGGGCTTCGGTGGCGCATTCGTCCACCGAGCGCACGCTCTGACCGACTTCCAGGCCGATGTCCCACAGCAACGTCAGAAAACGCTCGATGGAATCGCGGAAAACCTCATGATCGGCGCTGTCCAGCAGGATCAGCAGATCGATGTCGGAGTAGGGGTGCAGTTCGCCGCGACCGTAGCCGCCAACCGCCAGCAAGGCGATGTCGGCGTCTTCGCTCCAGTCGAACTGATCCCAGGCCTGCTGCAGGATGTTATCGACAAACCAGGCACGGTCTTCGATCAGCCGACGAATTTCCCGGCCGGACTTGAAGCGTCCGTCCAGCACTTCGCGCGCCTGACGGATGGCTTTCTTGAAGGCGGGTATGGGGCTGGCCTTCAGTGCCAGCTCGGCCTTAAACTGGCCGCGATCGAACAAATCTGGGTCCACCTGCGGCATCGAACTGCTTTCCTTCTATCTATACCGACCGTGCTAAACCGACCGTGCTGGCTGTACGGACCATGATGGCGAAAGACTCTGCGATCAGGCCGAGGTGCGGGCGATGGTGTCATCGCTGCGCAGGGTGAAGATCTCATAACCGGTCGCGGTCACCAGAATGGTGTGCTCCCACTGCGCCGACAGCTTGCGATCCTTGGTGATGGCTGTCCAGCCGTCGCCCAGCAGACGCGTGTCGGCCTTGCCCTGGTTGATCATCGGCTCGATGGTGAAGGTCATGCCTTCTTTCAGCTCCACACCGTCCCCGGCCTTGCCGTAGTGCAGCACTTGTGGCTCTTCATGGAAGACCTTGCCGATGCCGTGGCCGCAGTATTCGCGGACGACCGAGAAGCCGTTCTTCTCGGCATGCTTCTGGATCACTTCGCCGATATCGCCCAAATGCGCGCCGGGCTTGACCACTTCGATGCCTTTATAAAGGCACTCCTGGGTGACGCGGGACAGACGCTCGGCCCATTCAGGCACCTGGCCTACGTGGAACATCTTGCTGGTGTCGCCGTGGTAGCCGTCCTTGATGACGGTCACGTCGATGTTCAGCACGTCACCATTCTTCAGCGGCTTCTCGTTCGGAATGCCGTGGCAAACCACGTGGTTGATCGAGGTGCAGATGGATTTCGGGAAACCCTTGTAATTCAGCGGCGCCGGAATGGCCTTCTGCTCGTTGACGATGTAATCGTGGCAGATGCGGTCCAGTTCTTCGGTGGTCACGCCAGGCTTTACATAGTCGCCGATCATTTCCAGCACGTCCGCAGCCAGGCGGCCGGCAATGCGCATCTTCTCGATGTCTTCGGGGGTTTTCAGTGTCACGGTCATTAAACAGGCTCTCTCGGCGCGGCGGGGCCACGGCTTGATACGGAAAAAACGCGATTCTACCAGACCGTCGTCAGGCGGGTTATCATCCCGTCCCCGATCGCGGCGGACAGGGTGCCTGACCGTTAACGCGAGGAGGACAAAAGCGTCGGAAAAACAGGCTCTTATTTCGAGTTCCGTTATCCAGTCTTTTGTGATATAAAATGCGCCGCTTTACGGGGTCTGCCCCGAAAGCTCTAACCCACACACGTGTCGACACGATGACCTGGGTGCCTTCGGCTCAAGCCGCTGGTTGGTCATTGGGATACGTGGAGGCCTAACCCGACTTATCAAGGAACTATCATGTCCCAAGTCAACATGCGCGATATGCTGAAGGCCGGTGTGCACTTCGGTCACCAGACCCGTTACTGGAACCCGAAAATGGGTAAATACATTTTCGGCGCGCGCAACAAGATCCACATCATCAACCTTGAAAAAACCCTGCCTATGTTCAACGAAGCTCTGACTTTCGTTGAGCGCCTGGCTCAGGGCAAAAACAAGATCCTGTTCGTCGGCACCAAGCGTTCCGCTGGCAAGATCGTCGCTGAAGAAGCAGCACGTTGCGGTTCGCCGTACGTCGATCACCGCTGGTTGGGCGGCATGCTGACCAACTTCAAGACCATCCGCGCTTCCATCAAGCGTCTGCGTGATCTTGAAATCCAGGCAGAAGACGGCACTTTCACCAAGCTGACCAAGAAAGAGGCGCTGATGCGTACTCGCGATCTGGAAAAGCTGGATCGTAGCCTGGGTGGTATCAAGGACATGGGCGGTCTGCCAGACGCTCTGTTCGTTATCGACGTTGATCACGAGCGCATCGCGATTACCGAAGCCAACAAGCTGGGTATCCCGGTCATCGGCGTTGTCGACACCAACAGCAGCCCTGAAGGCGTTGACTACATCATCCCGGGCAACGATGACGCAATCCGCGCCATTCAGTTGTACATGGGTTCGATGGCTGACGCTGTGATCCGTGGTCGCAACAACAATGCTGGCGGCACCGACGTTTACGCTGAAGAAGCTCCAGCGGCAACTGTTGAAGGCTGAGTAACAAACGCCTGGCGTTGACTCAGTACGCAAAAAGGGGGCTTGGCCCCCTTTTTGCCACCTCGAAAACCATCTGACGTTGCCATCGATCTTATTGTCATGTGCAGCAGTCACCATGGATTTTCAAGAATTTGAACGCCCGTCTTGCGGGTGGAATGGTTGAAGACCTATCCAAGAGGATTTTGAAATGGCAGAGATTACTGCAGCGTTGGTCAAAGAACTGCGCGAGCGTACCGGCGAAGGCATGATGGATTGCAAAAAGGCCTTGACCAAGGCTGGCGGCGACATCGAAAAAGCCATCGACGATATGCGTGCTTCGGGCGCAATCAAGGCAGCCAAGAAAGCAGGCAACGTTGCTGCTGAAGGCGCCATCTCCATCAAGGACGACGGCAAAGCTGCTGTCCTGATCGAAGTCAACTCCCAGACCGACTTCCTGGCTCTGCAGGATGACTTCAAGGCATTCGTCGCCAAGAGCGTCGAGAAAGCCTTCGCTGACAAGCTGACCACCGTTGAGCCTCTGGTTGAAGCGATGGAAGCTGATCGTCTGGTGCTGGTCGGCAAGGTTGGCGAGAACGTCAACATCCGTCGTCTGGCGCGCATCGAAGGCGACGTGCTGGGTTCGTACCTGCACGGCAACAAGATCGGCGTGGTTGTCGTCCTCAAGGGCGGCGATGCAGAGCTGGCGAAAGACATCGCCATGCACGTAGCAGCGACCAACCCTGAGTTCCTGCTGCCTTCGGACGTTTCGCCAGAAGCGATCGAGCGCGAGAAGAATGTCTTCATGCAGTTGAACGAAGACAAGCTGAAAGGCAAGCCTGCTGAAATCGCCGAGAAGATGGTTGGCGGTCGTATCAGCAAGTTCCTGGCTGAAGCGAGCCTGGTTGAGCAAGCGTTCGTCAAGAACCCGGAAATCAAGGTCGGTGAACTGGCCAAGAAAGCCGGCGCTGAAATCGTTTCCTTCACCTACTTTAAAGTGGGCGAAGGCATCGAGAAGCCAGTCGACAACTTCGCTGAAGAAGTCGCTGCTCAAGTAGCTGCAAGCAAGCAATAAGACGGTTTTCCAACTGTCGCCCCGAAGAGGCTGCCCGCTAACGCGCGCAGCCTCTTTGTCAAAGCGGTACGCGGAATTGTTATTGCTGCACTGAATTTGTTTTTGCAGGGGGCTGGGCCTACGAGGCTGCATTTCCCTGAAGCAGTGACCTAGAGTTAGCGCAGGCCGAAAACGGCCCGCAACTCGAACGATTTTTTTCAAACGCCGCAGGAGAGATTCGCAATGGCTCAGCAGGGCAGTGGCTATCAAGCTCGCTATAAACGCATTCTACTCAAGCTCAGCGGCGAGGCCCTGATGGGGTCGGAAGAGTTCGGCATCGACCCCAAGGTGCTGGATCGCATGGCGCTGGAAGTCGGTCAGCTGGTCGGCATCGGTGTTCAGGTCGGTCTGGTCATCGGTGGCGGGAACCTGTTCCGCGGCGCAGCGCTGAGCGCGGCCGGCATGGATCGGGTCACGGGCGACCACATGGGCATGCTGGCCACCGTGATGAATGCGCTCGCCATGCGTGACGCGCTGGAGCGGGCCAACATCTCGGCCATCGTGATGTCAGCCATTTCCATGGTGGGTGTGACCGATCACTACGACCGTCGCAAGGCCATGCGTCACCTGAATGCCAAGGAAGTCGTGATCTTCGCGGCCGGTACCGGCAATCCGTTCTTCACCACGGATTCCGCAGCGTGCCTGCGCGCGATCGAGATCGACGCTGATGTCGTGCTGAAAGCAACCAAGGTCGATGGTGTGTACACTGCCGATCCATTCAAGGACCCGCATGCCGAGAAGTTCGATCGTCTGACCTATGACGAAGTGCTGGATCGCAAGCTGGGTGTGATGGATCTGACAGCGATCTGTCTGTGTCGTGACCACAAGATGCCACTGCGTGTCTTCAATATGAACAAGCCCGGCGCCCTGCTGAACATTGTGCATGGCGGCGCGGAAGGTACTTTGATCGAGGAAGGCGAACAATGATCAACGAAATCAAGAAAGACGCTCAAGAGCGGATGAAGAAATCACTTGAGTCCCTGGCCCATGCATTCGGCCAGATCCGTACCGGCAAGGCGCACCCGAGCATTCTCGGCAGCGTGATGGTGCCGTACTACGGTTCCGACACCCCGCTGAGCGGCGTCGCCAACGTGACCGTGAAGGACTCCCGTACGCTGCAGGTCGTGGCGTTCGAGCGCAACATGCTGTCTGCAGTCGACAAAGCGATTCAGAGCGCTGGCCTGAACCTCAACCCGACCAACCTGGGCGAGATGCTGTTGATCTCCATGCCTGCCTTGACGGAAGAGACCCGCAAGGGCTTCACCAAGCAGGCTCGCAGCGCCGCCGAAGACGCCCGCGTTGCCGTGCGCAACATCCGCCGTGACGCGTTGGGTGAGCTGAAGAAGCTGGTCAAGGACAAGGAAATCAGCGAAGACGAAGAGCGCCGCGCCGCTGCCGACATCCAGAAGCTGACGGACAAGGCTGAGGCGGACATCGACGCCGCGACCAAGTCCAAAGAAGCGGACCTGATGGCCGTATAAGGGCCGGGAAGCTTTCATGGATAAGACAAAGCTGGCTGCGCCGGCATCGGTGCCGCGTCATGTCGCGATCATCATGGATGGGAACAACCGCTGGGCCAAGAAGCGCCTGCTGCCCGGTGTAGCAGGCCACAAGGCCGGCGTCGACGCTGTTCGTGCGGTGATTGAAGTCTGCGCCGAGGCCAAGGTCGAGGTGCTGACCTTGTTCGCGTTTTCCAGCGAGAACTGGCAGCGCCCGGCGGAAGAAGTCGGCGCGCTGATGGAGTTGTTTTTCACGGCGCTGCGTCGCGAGACCAAGCGCCTGAACGAGAACGGCATCAGCCTGCGCATCATCGGCGACCGTTCGCGGTTTCATCCCGAGCTGCAGGCTGCCATACGCGAAGCCGAGCAGCGTACGGCTGAGAACAGCCGCTTCGTCCTGCAGATCGCCGCCAACTACGGCGGTCAGTGGGATATCGCTCAGGCTGCGCAGCGGCTGGCCCGTGAAGTTCAGGCCGGCCATCTGCGCCCGGAGGACATCACCCCGGAGCTGCTGCAAACGTGCCTGGCCACCGGCGACTTGCCGTTGCCCGACCTCTGCATCCGCACGGGCGGCGAGCACCGCATCAGCAATTTCCTGCTGTGGCAGCTGGCCTATGCCGAGCTGTATTTCTCCGACCTGTTCTGGCCGGACTTCAAACACGATGCCATGCGCACTGCGCTGGCCGATTTCGCTTCTCGCCAACGCCGCTTCGGGAAAACCAGCGAGCAGGTAGAAGCTGGAGCCCGCGCTTAATGCTCAAACAACGAATCATTACTGCGCTGATCCTTGCGCCGCTGGCCCTGTGCGGCTTCTTTCTGCTGGCAGGCGGCAGCTTCGCGTTGTTCATCGGCGCGGTCGTCGTACTCGGCGCCTGGGAATGGGCCCGCCTTTCCGGCTTCGAAGCCCAATCGGCCCGCGTTCTGTACGCCGTGGTGGTCGCTGCGCTGCTGTTTCTGTTGTACCTGCTACCCGACCTCGCGCCCTGGTTGCTGGTGGCGGCGCTGATCTGGTGGCTGGTGGCAACCTGGCTGGTGCTCACCTATCCCGAGTCCAGCGAGCATTGGTCCAGTGCTATCTGCAAACTGCTGATCGGTTTGCTGATATTGCTGCCGGCCTGGCAGGGCCTGGTGCTGATCAAGCAGATGCCGCTGGGCAACTGGCTGATTCTGTCGGTGATGATTCTGGTGTGGGGTGCCGACATCGGCGCCTACTTCTCCGGCAAGGCATTCGGCAAGCGCAAGCTGGCGCCGAAAGTCAGCCCGGGTAAAAGCTGGGAAGGTCTCTACGGCGGTTTGGCGACGTGTCTGCTGATCACGGCGGCGGTAGGCGTCTACCGCGGCTGGTCGCTGAGCGAAATCATCTTCGCTTTGGTGTGCGCGGCGATTGTCGTGCTCATTTCGGTCGTCGGTGATCTCACTGAGAGCATGTTCAAGCGCAAATCGGGGGTCAAGGACAGCAGCAACCTGCTCCCGGGCCACGGTGGTGTGCTGGATCGCATCGACAGCCTGACTGCCGCCATTCCGGTGTTCGCCTTGCTGCTCTGGGCCGCCAAAGACTGGGGCGTGATGTGAGTACGCCTCAGCTCATTACCGTGCTGGGCGCGACGGGCTCGGTGGGCTTGAGCACGCTCGACGTCATCGCGCGGCATCCGGCGCGTTATCAAGTGTTTGCCCTGACGGGTTACACGCGCCTGGCCGAGCTGTTGGCGTTGTGCGTTCGCCATACCCCGCAGTTTGCCGTGGTGCCGACGACGGCCGCTGCCCGCCAGTTGCAGGACGACCTGCGCGCAGCCGGTCTCGATACCCGCGTGCTGGTGGGGGAGGGCGGGCTCTGCGAAGTGTCTGCTCATCCTCTGGTGGATACCGTGCTCGCCGCCATCGTCGGTGCCGCCGGTTTGCGCCCGACCCTTGCCGCTGTCGAGGCAGGCAAGAAAGTCCTGCTGGCCAACAAGGAAGCGCTGGTCATGTCCGGTGCCCTGTTCATGCAGGCTGTTCGCCGCAGTGGCACGGTACTGCTGCCGCTCGACAGCGAGCACAACGCGATCTTCCAGTGCCTGCCCCGTGATTACGAAAGCGGTCTCGAGAAGGTCGGCGTCAGACGCATTCTGCTGACCGCATCCGGTGGCCCGTTCCGTCAGACACCGCTCGCCGAGCTGGAGCACGTCTCCCCGGATCAGGCCTGTGCCCATCCGAACTGGTCCATGGGTCGCAAGATTTCCGTCGATTCAGCCAGCATGATGAACAAGGGCCTCGAGCTGATCGAAGCCTGCTGGCTGTTCGACACGACGCCTGCGCGGATTGAGGTGGTGATTCACCCTCAGAGCGTGATCCATTCAATGGTCGATTACGTCGACGGCTCGGTGCTGGCGCAGTTGGGTAATCCCGACATGCGCACGCCGATTGCCCACGCGCTGGCCTGGCCCGAGCGCATCGACTCGGGCGTCGCGCCGCTGGATCTGTTCAGCATCGCGCGACTGGACTTCGAAGCACCGGACGAAGTGCGCTTCCCATGCCTGCGTCTGGCGCGGCAAGCTGCCGAGGCGGGTGACAGTGCGCCTGCGGTTCTGAACGCAGCCAATGAAGTCGCGGTCGCTGCGTTTCTGGACAAGCGCATTCGCTATCCGGAAATCGCGAGTATGATCGACGAGGTTCTGAACCTTGAGCCTGTCGTCGCCGTGTCCGAGCTGGAGACAGTGTTCGAGATCGACGCACGTGCCCGCACGTTGGCCGAGCAGTGGCTCGGTCGCAATGGTCGCTAGGCGGTCGGTTCAGGCAGTCGTGTTTTTGATGATTTGCATGCAATGTGGGCTTCAACGCACCGCTAGATCGGTACCCGGAGAGCAGCGATGAGCGCGCTATATATGATTGTCGGCACCCTGGTTGCGCTGGGCGTGCTGGTGACGTTTCACGAGTTCGGTCACTTCTGGGTGGCGCGTCGCTGTGGCGTCAAGGTCCTGCGTTTCTCGGTGGGCTTCGGCATGCCGCTGCTGCGCTGGCGTGATCGCAAGGGCACCGAGTATGTCGTGGCGGCGATTCCCCTCGGCGGCTACGTGAAAATGCTCGACGAACGGGAGGGTGACGTTCCCCCCGAGCTGGCTGACCAGTCCTTTAACCGCAAGTCTGTTTATCAGCGCATCGCCATCGTGATTGCCGGACCGGTCGCCAACTTTTTGCTGGCGATTGTATTTTTCTGGGTACTCGCCATGCTGGGCAGCCAGCAGGTTCGGCCCGTCGTGGGCGGTGTCGAGCCAGGCAGTATTGCGGAGAAGGCCGGGCTCAGTTCCGGTCAGGAAATCGTCTCGGTTGATGGCGAGGCCGTTACCGGATGGGCGGGTGTGAACCTGCAACTGGTGCGTCGCCTGGGTGAGAGCGGCAGCATCGCATTGAAGGTTCGCGAGCAGGGTTCTGACGTGGAAACCCCACGTTCGCTGGTGCTCAACGACTGGCTCAAGGGCGCAGCTGAGCCGGACCCGATTCGTTCGCTGGGTATTAGACCGTGGCGTCCGGCGCTACCGCCGGTGCTGGCAGAGCTCGATCCGAAAGGCCCCGCACAAACCGCCGGGCTGAAAACCGGCGACCGACTGCTGGCACTTAATAACGAGCCTGTCGACGAATGGCAAAAGGTCGTGGACTGGGTTCGTGTCCATCCCGATACGCGGATTTCGGTGCGCGTCGAGCGTGATGGCGCACAGCTTGAGGTGCCCGTCGATTTGGTGACACGTGGCGAGGGCACCACGGCGACCGGGTATCTCGGTGCCGGCGTGAAAGGCGTGGATTGGCCGCCGGAGATGTTGCGCGAGGTCAGCTATGGCCCTGTAGCCGCCGTCGCAGAAGGCGCGCGGCGTACCTGGACCATGAGCGTGCTGACCCTCGATTCGCTGAAGAAAATGTTGTTCGGCGAGCTCTCGGTAAAAAACTTGAGCGGACCGATAACCATTGCTAAAGTGGCGGGCGCTTCGGCCCAGTCAGGCGTAGGTGACTTCCTGAATTTCCTCGCTTATCTGAGCATAAGCCTGGGCGTTCTCAATTTGCTGCCCATACCAGTGCTGGATGGGGGGCACTTGCTGTTTTATCTGATCGAGTGGGCGCGTGGTCGACCGCTGTCGGAGAAGGTGCAGGGCTGGGGGGTTCAGATCGGTATCAGTCTGGTGGTTGGAGTGATGTTGCTCGCACTGGTCAACGATCTGGGACGACTGTAAAAGCTACGCCGAATTGTGAATCTGCCGCATTTTGCGGCAGTTTGTTTATTGCCAGTTGGAATAAGAAAGGACTTCATGAAACGTCTGCTGCTAACTGCGGTTCTTGCCGTACTGATGATCGCCGAAGTTCACGCCGAGTCCTTCACTATCTCCGATATCCGGGTCAACGGTCTGCAGCGGGTTTCCGCCGGCAGCGTGTTTGGCGCGCTGCCGTTGAACGTGGGTGAGCAGGCCGATGATGGGCGTCTTGTCGACGCAACTCGCGCGCTGTTCAAAACCGGATTTTTCCAGGACATCCAGCTGGGCCGCGACGGTAACGTCCTGGTCATCACAGTTGTGGAGCGTCCGTCGGTCTCGAGTATCGAAATCGAAGGCAACAAAGCGATCACCACTGAGGACCTGATGAAAGGTCTGAAGCAGTCCGGTCTGGCCGAAGGCGAAATCTTTCAGCGCGCTACGCTGGAAGGCGTCCGCAACGAGCTGCAACGTCAGTACGTTGCCCAGGGCCGCTATTCTGCAGAAGTCGCCACCGAAGTCGTGCCGCAGCCGCGTAACCGTGTGGGTCTGAAGATCAACATCAACGAGGGCGCAGTTGCCGCCATCCAGCACATCAACGTGGTGGGTAACTCGGTCTTCCCTGAAGACGATCTGGTCGATCTGTTCGAACTGAAAACCACCAACTGGCTTTCCTTCTTCAAGAACGACGACAAGTACGCCCGTGAGAAACTCTCCGGCGACCTGGAACGTCTGCGTTCGTACTACCTCGACCGCGGCTATATCAACATGGATATCGCCTCGACCCAGGTATCCATCACGCCCGACAAGAAAAGCGTGTACATCACCGTCAACATTCATGAAGGCGAGAAGTACAGCGTCAAGTCGGTCAAGCTGAGCGGTGACCTCAAGGTCCCTGAAGATCAGGTCAAATCGCTGCTGCTGGTCAAGCCGGGCCAGGTGTTCTCCCGCAAGGTGATGACCACCACCTCCGAGCTGATCACCCGCCGTCTGGGTAACGAGGGTTACACCTTCGCCAACGTCAACGGTGTGCCGACGCCGAACGATGAAGACCACACCGTCGATATCACTTTCGTCGTTGATCCGGGCAAGCGTGCTTACGTCAACCGTATCAACTTCCGTGGCAACACCAAGACAGCGGACGAAGTGCTGCGTCGTGAAATGCGTCAGATGGAAGGCGGTTGGGCTTCCACTTACCTGATCGACCAGTCGAAGACCCGTCTTGACCGTCTGGGCTTCTTCAAGGAAGTGAACGTTGAAACGCCTGCAGTGCCTGGCACCGACGATCAGGTCGACGTGAACTATGCCGTTGAAGAGCAGGCGTCCGGTTCGATCACCGCCAGCGTCGGTTTTGCGCAGAGCGCCGGTCTGATCCTGGGTGGCTCCATCAGCCAGAACAACTTCCTGGGTACCGGTAACAAGGTCAGCATCGGCCTGACCAAAAGCGAATACCAGACCCGTTACAACTTCAGCTACGTCGATCCGTATTTCACGCCGGACGGTGTGAGCCTTGGCTACAGCGCGTTCTACCGCAAGACCGACTACGACGACCTCGACGTCGACGTGGCGAGCTACTCGGTCGACAGCCTGGGCGCCGGTATCAACATGGGCTACCCGATCAGCGAGACCTCTCGCCTGAACTTCGGCCTGTCGGTACAGAAGGATGAGCTGAGCACCGGCAAGTACACCGTTGACGAGATCTTCGACTTCATCGAGAAAGAAGGCGACAGCTTCACCAACTTCAAGGCGTCGGTGGGCTGGTCCGAGTCGACACTCAACAAAGGCACATTGCCAACCCGTGGTAGTTCCCAGAGCCTGACCCTGGAAACCACCATTCCGGGCAGCGACCTGTCGTTCTACAAAATTGATTATCGCGGCCAGTTGTTCCATCCGATCACCAACAACTACACCCTGCGTCTGCACTCGGAACTGGGTTATGGCGACGGTTACGGCTCGACCTCCGGTCTGCCGTTCTATGAGAACTACTACGCCGGTGGCTTCAACTCGGTACGTGGCTTCAAGGACAGCACGCTTGGCCCGCGCAGTACGCCAAGTCAAGCCAACGCTCAAAAAGGAACTTTGGCAGACCCGGATCAGGATCCCCTGCCGTTCGGTGGTAACGTCCTGATCACCGGCGGTGCAGAGATCCTGTTCCCGCTGCCGTTCATCAAGGACCAGCGTTCCTTGCGCACATCGCTGTTCTGGGACGTAGGTAATACATTCAGCACCAATTGCGGCTCGCAGAAGACCACGCTCGACAAACAAAAAGTCGAATGCAACGGCCCCGATCTTTCCGGCCTTGCCAGCTCCGTCGGTGTGGGCGTGACATGGGTGACTGCACTGGGTCCGTTGAGTTTTGCCCTGGCGATGCCGGTCAAGAAACCGGACGACAGCACCGAAACCCAGGTCTTCCAATTCTCTCTCGGTCAGACCTTCTAAGGGTCTGATCACTGCTAACGACAACGGATTCTGTAGGAGTTACATCGTGCGTAAGTTGACCCAATTGGCATTGCTGGCAACGGTTCTGATCGCAGGCCCGGCATTTGCTGACATGAAAATCGCAGTACTGAACTACCAGATGGCCCTGCTCGAATCCGACGCAGCCAAGCGGTACGCAGTGGATGCAGAGAAAAAATTCGGTCCTCAGCTGACCAAGCTGAAAGCGCTGGAAAGCAGCGCCAAAGGCATTCAGGATCGTCTGGTTGCTGGTGGCGACAAGATGGCCCAGCCTGAGCGCGAGCGTCTGGAACTGGACTTCAAGCAAAAAGCCCGTGACTTCCAGTTCCAGTCCAAAGAACTGAACGAAGCCAAGGCTGTTGCTGACCGCGACATGCTCAAGCAACTCAAGCCGAAGCTGGACCAGGCGGTAGAAGAAGTCATCAAGAAAGGCGGCTTTGACCTGGTGTTCGAGCGCGGTGCCGTGATTGACGTCAAGCCGCAATACGACGTCACTCGCCAGGTTATCGAGCGCATGAATCAGCTGAAGTAAGTTAATGACCGCGACCATCACACTCGGCCAATTGGCCGAGTTCCTCGGCGCCACCCTGCGTGGCCCGGCGGACAAGCAAATCACAGGACTGGCAACCTTGCAGGAAGCCGGTCCTGATCAGGTCAGCTTTCTGGCCAATCCTCAGTACCGAAAATTCCTCGCGACCACCCAGGCCGCTGCCGTGCTGCTCAAGCCGGCGGATGCTGAAGGGTATGCCGCTGACGCATTGCTGGTGCCTGATCCGTATCTGGCCTACGCCCGTATTTCCCATCTGTTCGATCCCAAGCCCAAGGCTGCCGTCGGTGTACACCCGACTGCCCTGGTAGCGCCGGATGCGTTCGTCGACCCGGCGGCCAGCGTTGGCGCTTATGCGGTCATCGAAAGCGGCGCGCGGATTGCGGCCGGTGTGACCATTGGCGCCCATTGCTTCATCGGCGCTCGCAGCGTGATTGGCGAGGGCGGCTGGCTTGCCCCGCGCGTCACGCTGTATCACGACGTCCGTATCGGGCAGCGGGTGGTCATCCAGTCCGGTGCGGTGCTGGGCGGTGAAGGTTTTGGTTTTGCCAACGAGAAAGGCGTCTGGCAGAAGATCGCGCAGATTGGCGGTGTGACCATCGGTGACGATGTCGAGATTGGCGTGAACACCGCCATCGACCGCGGTGCCATGGATGACACCCGCATCGGCAATGGCGTGAAGCTGGATAACCAGATTCAGATCGCTCACAACGTCCAGATCGGCGACCACACGGCCATGGCCGCGTGCGTCGGCATCTCGGGCAGCGCGAAGATCGGCAAGCATTGCATGCTCGCAGGCGGTGTCGGGCTGGTGGGCCATATCGAGATCTGCGACGGGGTTTTCGTCACCGGCATGACCATGGTCACCCGGTCGATCACCGAGCCTGGATCGTATTCTTCGGGGACGGCGATGCAGCCGGCGGCGGAGTGGCGCAAGAGCGCGGCACGCATGCGTCATCTCGATGACATGGCGCGACGTCTGCAGCACCTGGAAAAGATTGTCGAGGCAGTGACCTCAGGCGGTAAAGCTTCATCTGATGGCTGATACTTTTTTCTTATCAAGCGTGCACAGCCGATAAACTGCCTCCTTGATTTGCTAGAGGAGTGACGCGCGTTAGTCGCGCCCTCCCACTCTTTACTACAGGCTTCCCTTCGAAATGATGGACATCAACGAAATCCGTGAATATCTGCCGCACCGTTACCCGTTCCTGCTTGTGGACCGTGTGGTGGAGCTGGATGTCGAGACCAAGAGCATTCGTGCCTACAAGAATGTCAGCATCAACGAGCCTTTCTTCAACGGTCACTTTCCTCAGCACCCCATCATGCCGGGCGTGCTGATCATTGAGGCCATGGCTCAAGCGGCCGGCATCCTGGGCTTCAAGATGCTCGATGTGAAGCCTGCCGACGGCACCCTGTATTACTTCGTCGGTTCCGACAAACTGCGCTTTCGCCAGCCCGTGCTGCCGGGGGATCAGCTGATCCTCGAAGCGAAATTCCTGAGCTGCAAGCGTCAGATCTGGAAGTTCGAATGCCAGGCATCGGTAGATGGCAAGCCGGTCTGCTCGGCTGAAATCATCTGTGCGGAACGCAAACTATGAGTTTGATTGACTCTCGCGCAATCATCGATCCGACGGCCGTGCTGGCCGACAATGTGGAGGTCGGCCCGTGGTCGATCGTCGGACCTGGTGTGGAAATCGGCGAGGGTACAGTGATCGGACCGCATGTGATCCTGCGCGGCCCGACCAAAATCGGCAAACACAACCACATCTACCAGTTTTCCTCGGTAGGTGAGGACACGCCTGATCTGAAATACAAAGGTGAAGCGACACGTCTGGTGATCGGTGACCACAACGTCATCCGTGAAGGCGTGACCATCCACCGTGGCACCATTCAAGACCGCGCCGAAACCACCCTCGGTGATCACAACCTGATCATGGCCTACGCGCACATCGGTCATGACAGCGTCATCGGCAATCACTGCATTCTGGTCAACAACACCGCACTGGCCGGCCATGTGCACGTGGATGACTGGGCCATTCTGTCGGGGTTCACCCTGGTGCATCAGTATTGCCATATCGGCGCGCACAGTTTTTCCGGCATGGGCACGGCCATCGGCAAGGACGTTCCGGCGTTCGTCACCGTGTTCGGCAACCCGGCCGAAGCCCGTAGCATGAACTTCGAAGGCATGCGCCGTCGCGGCTTCTCCGAGGAAGCGATCCATGCGCTGCGCCGCGCCTACAAGACCGTCTACCGTCAGGGCCTGACCGTGGAGCAGGCGATCGTCGAGCTGAGCGAACCCGCCGCGCAGTTCCCCGAAGTCGAGCTGTTCCTCAAGTCCATCCAGTCTTCGACTCGCGGCATCACCCGCTGACCATGGCCCGCTTGCGTATTGCGCTGGTGGCCGGAGAGGCCTCCGGCGACATTCTCGGCTCCGGTTTGATGCGTGCAATCAAGGCGCGGCATCCGGACGCCGAATTTATTGGTGTCGGCGGACCGCTCATGGAAGCCCAGGGCATGACGTCGTATTTTCCGATGGAGCGCCTGTCGGTCATGGGCCTTGTGGAAGTACTGGGCCGCCTGAAGGAGCTGCTCGCCCGCCGCAAGTTGCTGATTCAGGCCCTCATCGACGAAAAGCCCGACGTGTTCATCGGCATCGATGCCCCGGATTTCACCCTCAATATCGAGCTCAAGCTACGTCAGGCCGGGATCAAGACCGTTCATTACGTCAGCCCGTCCGTATGGGCGTGGCGGCAGAAGCGTGTTCTGAAGATCCGTGAAGGCTGCGACCTGATGCTGACGCTGCTGCCGTTCGAAGCCCGTTTCTATGAAGAGAAGGGCGTGCCTGTGCGTTTCGTCGGGCATCCGTTGGCCGACACCATTCCACTGCAGGCGGATCAACTGGCGGCGCGCGCCGAACTTGGCCTGGGCGAAGGCCCGGTGGTCGCGTTGATGCCGGGCAGTCGCGGTGGTGAGGTCGGGCGTCTCGGTGCGCTGTTTTTCGACGCGGCCGAGCGCCTTCTGGCCGAGCGCCCCGACATCCGTTTCGTGCTGCCCTGTGCCAGCCCTCAACGCCGTGAGCAGATCGAGCAACTGCTGCAAGGGCGCGATCTTCCACTGACGTTGCTCGACGGCCGGTCCCACGTAGCGTTGGCAGCCTGCAATGCCGTGCTGATCGCTTCCGGGACCGCGACCCTCGAAGCGCTGCTGTACAAACGACCGATGGTGGTTGCCTATCGTCTGGCACCACTGACCTACTGGATACTCAAGCGGATGGTGAAAAGCCCGTACGTGTCGCTGCCGAATTTGCTGGCCCAGCGCTTGCTGGTTCCGGAGCTTCTGCAGGACGCGGCGACCGCCGAGGCCCTGGCGCAGACGCTGTTGCCGTTGCTGGAAAACGGCGACGCACAGACGGCCGGCTTCGACGCGATTCACCGAACCTTGCGTCGCGATGCTTCCAATCAGGCCGCCGAAGCGGTGCTGAACCTGATTGGCGCAACGCCTTCACAATGAGCAGGCAATCAATGCAAATGGGTCTGGACTTCAATCTTGTCGAGGATCTGGTCGCCGGTGTCGACGAAGTCGGTCGCGGCCCACTGTGTGGCGCCGTGGTCACTGCGGCGGTCATTCTTGACCCCAAGCGCCCGATTCTGGGCCTGAACGATTCAAAGAAACTCACCGAAGCCAAGCGCGAAAGACTGTTCGACGAGATCTGCGAGAAGGCGTTGTGCTGGCACATCGCGCGGGCTGAAGTCGAAGAGATCGACGAGCTGAATATTCTTCACGCCACTATGCTGGCGATGAAGCGTGCGGTAGAAGGCTTGATCATCACGCCGAAACTGGCGCTGATCGACGGCAACCGCTGCCCGCAGCTGTCGGTGCCCAGCGCGCCTGTCATTCAGGGTGACGCCCATGTGCCGGCCATTGCCGCCGCGTCGATTCTGGCCAAGGTCAGTCGCGACCGGGAAATGGCGCGCATGGAGCTGCTCTATCCGGGCTACGGCATTGGCGGCCACAAGGGTTATCCCACGGCCGTGCACCTTGAGGCCCTGGCGCGTTTGGGCCCGACGCCTATTCACCGGCGCTCCTTCGGCCCGGTCCGTCAGGCCTGGGCCGCGCGGGACATGATGGTCTCCACCGGCTTCATGTCGCTGCCGCTCAGTTGATCGCGGGCTGATGTTTTTCTGAATGGCCGGTACAATCCGGCCTTCGTTTTTTCTGCACCATAGGATCAACCATGCCGGCTTCTTTCGTTCATCTACGCCTGCACACCGAATACTCCCTCGTTGATGGTCTGGTCCGTGTAAAACCCTTGGTCAAGGCGCTCACGGCCATGAACATGCCGGCCGTGGCGGTGACCGACCAACACAACATGTGTTCGTTGGTGAAGTTCTATAAAGCCGCCATGGGTGCGGGGATCAAGCCGATCTGCGGCGCCGACATCTGGCTGGCGGGGCGTGATCGCGATGCACCGCTCAGCCGTCTGAGCCTGCTGGTGATGAACCCCAAAGGCTACCTGAACCTCACCGAACTGATTTCCCGTGGCTTCATGCATGGCCAGCGCAATGGCCTGGTCGTCATCGAGCGGGAGTGGGTCGCCGAAGCCAGCGAAGGGCTGATTGCTCTGTCTGCGGCGAAGGAAGGCGAGATCGGCATGGCCCTGCTCGGTGGCAATCCGGCCGAAGCCGACGAGCTGCTCAAAGAGTCGCTGTCGGTTTTCCCGGACCGCTTCTACATCGAAGTCCAGCGCACCAACCGCATCAATGACGAAGAACACCTGCACGCCGCCGTCGCCCTGGCCGAGCGCCATGGTGTGCCGCTGGTGGCCAGCAACGACGTGCGCTTCATCAAGCAGGAAGATTTCGAAGCCCACGAAACCCGCGTGTGCATCGGCGAGGGCCGGGCGCTGGACGATCCGCGCCGCTCGCACAATTACAGCGATCAGCAGTACCTGAAGAGCGCGGAGGAGATGGCCGAGCTGTTCAGCGATTTGCCGGACGCCCTCGCCAACACCGTCGAGATCGCCAAGCGCTGCAACATCGACGTCAAGCTGGGCACGCACTTTTTGCCCAACTTCCCGATCCCCGATGGCATGACCATCGACGAGTATTTCCGCAAGGTGTCTTTCGAGGGGCTGGAAGAGCGCCTTGCCGTGCTGTGGCCGAAAGAGACCACGCCGGACTACGAGGCCAAACGGCAGGTCTACGTCGATCGCCTGAATTTCGAGCTGGATATCATCATCCAGATGGGCTTCCCCGGTTACTTCCTGATCGTGATGGACTTCATCCAGTGGGCCAAGAATAACGGTGTGCCGGTGGGTCCGGGCCGGGGGTCGGGTGCCGGTTCGCTGGTGGCCTACGTGCAGAAGATCACCGACCTCGACCCGCTGGAATACGACCTGCTGTTCGAACGTTTCCTCAACCCCGAGCGGGTCTCCATGCCCGACTTCGACGTCGACTTCTGCATGGACGGTCGCGACCGGGTCATCGAGTACGTGGCCGAGAAATACGGCCGCAACGCGGTCAGCCAGATCATCACCTTCGGTTCCATGGCCGCGAAGGCCGTGGTCCGTGACGTGGCGCGGGTACAGGGCAAGTCCTACGGATTGGCCGATCGTCTGTCGAAGATGATCCCCTTCGAAGTCGGCATGACCCTGGAAAAGGCCTACGAGCAGGAAGAGATTCTGCGCGACTTCCTCAAGGTGGACGAAGAAGCGGCAGAAATCTGGGAGATGGCGCGCAAGCTCGAAGGCGTTGTGCGTAACGTCGGCAAGCACGCCGGTGGTGTGGTTATCGCGCCGACCAAACTGACTGACTTCTCAGCGATCTACTGCGATGAAGAGGGCGGCGGCCTGGTCACCCAGTTCGACAAGGATGACGTCGAGGCAGCCGGTCTGGTGAAGTTCGACTTCCTCGGACTGCGTACCCTGACCATCATCGACTGGGCGCTGAAGACTATTAACCGCGACCGCGCCAAGGTCGACGAAGAGCCTCTCGACATCGCGTTCATCCCGCTGGATGACATGCCGACCTACGAGCTGCTGCAGCGCGCCGAAACCACGGCCGTGTTCCAGCTTGAATCCCGCGGCATGAAAGAGCTGATCAAAAAGCTCAAGCCCGACTGCCTGGAAGACTTGATCGCACTGGTGGCACTGTTCCGTCCCGGCCCGTTGCAATCGGGCATGGTTGACGACTTCATCAACCGCAAGCACGGCCGTGCCGAGCTGTCGTACCCCCACGTCGATTACCAGTACGAAGGCCTCAAGCCGGTGCTTGCGCCAACGTACGGCATCATCCTGTATCAGGAACAGGTGATGCAGATTGCCCAGGTCATGGCCGGCTACACCCTCGGCGGTGCTGACATGCTGCGTCGTGCGATGGGCAAGAAGAAGCCCGAGGAGATGGCCAAGCAGCGCGGCGGTTTCATCGAGGGCTGCAAGACCAACAACATCGACCCGGACCTGGCCGGTAACATTTTCGACCTGGTGGAAAAATTCGCCGGTTACGGCTTCAACAAGTCGCACTCGGCGGCCTACGGGCTGGTGTCGTACCAGACCGCCTGGCTCAAGCGTCACTACCCGGCGCCGTTCATGGCAGCGGTGCTTTCAGCGGATATGCACAACACCGACAAGGTCGTGACCTTGATCGAAGAAGTGCGGATCATGAAGCTGCGCCTTGATGCGCCGGACGTGAACAACTCCGAGTTCAAGTTCACCGTGAACGACGACGGCCGTATCGTCTATGGCCTCGGCGCGATCAAGGGCGTCGGCGAAGGCCCGGTGGAAGCCATCACCGAAGCGCGTCAGGAAGGCCCGTTCGCCGACCTGTTCGATTTCTGCGCTCGCATCGACCTCAAGCGCGTCAACAAGCGCACCCTCGACGGCCTGATTCGCAGCGGTGCGCTGGACCGGCTGGGCCCGTTCTTCTATGACGAGCCAAAACAGTATCAAGCCAATATCGACCGTAACCGCGGCGTCCTGTTGGCCGCGCTTGAAGAAGCCATTCAGGCGGCTGAGCAGACCGCGCGCAGTCACGACAGCGGCCACGCGGATCTCTTCGGCGGCCTGTTCGTCGAAGCCGACGCCGACGTGTACGCGAACCATCGCAGCGCCAAAGAGGTCACGCTCAAGGAGCGGCTGCGTGGGGAGAAAGAAACCCTGGGCCTGTACCTGACCGGGCACCCGATCGACGAATACGAAGGCGAGATCCGCCGGTTCGCGCGTCAGCGTATTGTTGATCTGAAGCCCTCGCGGGAAACCCAGACCATCGCCGGCCTGATCATCGCGCTGCGGGTGATGAAGAACAAAAAGGGCGACAAGATGGGCTTCATCACCCTGGACGACCGTTCGGGGCGTATCGAAGCGTCGCTGTTTGCCGACTCGTTCCAGGCTGCCCAGTCGCTGCTGCAGACCGACGCGATGGTGGTGGTGGAAGGGGAGGTCAGCACCGACGATTTCTCCGGCGGCCTGCGGTTGCGGGCCAAACGGGTGATGAGCCTGGAAGAAGCGCGCACCGGGCTGGCAGAGAGTCTGCGCCTGAACGTGCGTGCCGAAGCGCTCAAGGGCGACCGGCTGCGCTGGCTGGGCGAGCTGTGCAAGAAGCACCGCGGCGCGTGCCCGATCACCCTCGACTACACCGGGCAGGAAGCCAAGGCACTGCTGCAGTTCGGCGAAGCGTGGCGGATCGATCCCGCGGACAGCCTGATTCAGGCGCTGCGTGACCAGTTCGGACGAGAGAACGTCTTCCTGCAGTATCGCTGACACCGATCAGCTCAACATTTGTGACTCGACACTTTAAACTCGACCGAAAGGCGCCCGCTCCATTAAGGTAGGGCGCTTATCGGATCAACCGGCCGGCCTCTTGGCCGTCGACCCAAGACGGATGCCTATGAACCCGAATTTTCTGGATTTCGAACAGCCGATTGCTGACCTGCAAGCCAAGATTGAAGAGCTGCGTCTGGTAGGCAATGACAACTCGCTGAACATCGGCGACGAAATCTCTCGACTGCAAGAGAAGAGCAATACGCTCACCGAAAGCATTTTCGGCAACCTGACCAGTTGGCAGATCGCGCGCATGGCGCGTCATCCGCGTCGTCCGTACACGCTGGACTACATTCAACACATCTTCACCGAGTTCGACGAGCTGCATGGCGATCGCCACTTCTCCGACGACGCCGCTATCGTCGGCGGCATTGCCCGTCTGAACGAGCAGCCGGTGATGGTGATCGGTCATCAGAAAGGCCGCGAAGTGCGCGAGAAGGTTCGCCGCAACTTCGGCATGCCGCGTCCTGAAGGCTACCGCAAGGCCTGCCGCCTGATGGAAATGGCCGAGCGCTTCAAAATGCCGATCCTGACCTTCATCGACACGCCGGGCGCTTATCCTGGCATCGACGCCGAAGAGCGTAACCAGAGCGAAGCCATTGCCTGGAACCTGCGGGTCATGGCGCGCCTGAAGACCCCGATCATTGCCACCGTGATTGGCGAAGGCGGTTCGGGCGGCGCGCTGGCCATCGGCGTGTGCGATCAACTGAACATGCTGCAGTACTCGACCTACGCGGTGATCTCGCCGGAAGGCTGCGCGTCCATTCTCTGGAAAACCGCCGAGAAGGCGCCGGATGCCGCCGAAGCGATGGGCATCACTGCCGAGCGTTTGAAGGGCTTGGGCATCGTTGACAAGGTGATCAGCGAGCCGTTGGGTGGCGCGCACCGTGATCCGGCCGCTGCCGCTGCATTGATCCGCGAAGAATTGAGCAGCCAACTGAGCATGCTTCAGAAGTTCGATAATGACGCGCTGCTGGCCCGTCGTTACGACCGCCTGATGAGCTATGGCCTTTAACCGGACCGTTCTGCAACAGGAGCGTCACCGAACCCGGTGATGCTCACCGGTCCGGCGAGCTTTAAGCAGGGTTAACCAGCATGAGCAAACCGGACAGCATCACACTCGCACTCTCCAGACGTCTGCTGTCGCGCCTCGAACCCTGGCGCGCTGCAGTCGCCTGGCGCGTCGCATTCTCAGGTGGGCTCGATTCCACTGTCCTGCTTCACCTGCTGGCGGAACTTGCCAGGGTTCACGCGCTTCCTCCGCTGACCGCTGTTCACGTCAACCATGGCCTTCAGGCGGTGGCTGCTTCGTGGCCGGTGCATTGCCGGCAGATGTGTCAGATTCTGGGGGTGCCGATGGAGGTCATCGACGTCCAGGTGCGCCCCTGCGCGAGCCTCGAACAAGCCGCGCGTGACGCTCGTTACGCCGCGTTCAACTCAACCCTCGGGCCCGGCGAGGTGCTGCTTACCGCCCAGCACCGTGACGATCAGGCCGAGACGCTGCTGTTCCGTCTGCTGCGTGGCGCCGGGGTGCGCGGGCTGGCCGCGATGCCGGCGCAGCGTCCTTTGGGCGCAGGACAGTTATTTCGGCCGCTGCTGGATGAATCTCGCGCTACCCTCGAGGCTTATGCCCGGGAACAGGGGTTGAGCTGGATCGAGGACCCGAGCAACAAAGACAGCCGCTTTTCGCGCAACTACCTGCGCAGTCATGTACTGCCGCTGGTGACAACGCGCTGGCCGCAAGCGATCGCGAGCATGGCCCGCAGCGCCGCGCATCTGGCCGAAGCCCAGCAGTTGCTGGACGAGCTGGCGGTGCAGGATCTGGCTCTGGCCGATACGCCGTGCCCCTGGCCGTGGCTCGACATGCCCTCCCTTGAACTGGCGCCGCTCGAAGCGCTGTCACCCGCCCGACAACGCAACGCACTGCGCCACTGGCTGGCGCCGCTCACTCGATTGCCGGACACCGATCACTGGGTGGGCTGGGATTCGTTGCGCGACGCCGGGCCGGACGGTCGCCCCATCTGGCGACTGGCCGATGGTCAGATGCACCGAGCCGAAGGGCGTATCTGGTGGCTGTCCGGGATCTGGCTGAAAAATGTCGCCGGCTCGCAACACTGGTCCATGGCGTCGCAACCTCTCGCGCTGCCGGGCAACGGCATGCTGCAGATCCTCGGCGCTGCGCCTGCGGGTGGCTTGCATGTGCACTACCGCCAGGGCGGCGAAACTTTCGATGTGCCGGACAGAGGCCGACGCGACCTGAAAAGGCTGCTCAACGAGAAGGGCGTGCCGGTTTTTCTGCGCGGCCGATTGCCGCTGTTGTACCGCGGCGAGCAACTATTGGCCGTGGCAAACCTTCCGGGACTGGACGCCAGCCCCCGTGGCGACTGGCGATTGCACTGGTTGCCACCGACGAATGACCAAAGTTTGAGCTGAAAGGGCCTTTCCGGTAGACTACGCTCCCTTCTTGATACAGCTTATGTCGATCCTTCCGGAACGACGCAAGTTGCCGATTACCAGCCAGTTTTTACTGGACGATTCTCAAAAATGTGGCAAACCACGGACAGACCTTTTCAAGGCCGGTCGCTGACTTGGGCGCGACAGATTCGAAGATCCACAGTGAAACACGCAGGTTGTCGGGGGCTTCGGCCTTCCTTCGCTTTCCCCGGCGGCTCTGACCGCTTTAACGCAGACTTCTAGGGTTTTTCATGACGCGCTACATCTTCGTCACGGGCGGTGTTGTTTCTTCATTGGGGAAAGGCATCGCCTCGGCTTCATTGGCGGCCATCCTGGAGGCGAGGGGACTTAAGGTCACCATGCTCAAGCTGGACCCCTACATCAACGTCGATCCCGGCACCATGAGCCCGTTCCAGCACGGTGAGGTGTTCGTCACCCACGACGGCGCCGAGACTGACCTGGACCTGGGTCACTACGAGCGTTTCATTCGCACCACCATGACCCAGAACAACAACTTCACCACCGGCCGTGTGTACGAACACGTCCTGCGCAAAGAGCGCCGTGGTGATTATCTGGGCGCGACCATTCAGGTGATTCCGCACATCACCGACGAAATCAAGCGTCGCATCATCAAGGGCGCCGGCGATGCCGACGTCGCCATGGTCGAAATCGGCGGCACCGTGGGCGACATCGAGTCGCAACCGTTCCTCGAGGCGATCCGTCAGCTGCGTTTCGAAGTGGGCGCTAAGCGCGCCATGCTTATGCACCTGACACTGGTTCCGTACATTGCCACCGCGGGCGAAACCAAGACCAAACCGACTCAGCATTCGGTCAAGGAACTGCGTTCGATCGGCCTGCAGCCAGACGTACTGGTCTGCCGTTCCGACCACCCGATCGACATTTCTTCGCGCCGCAAAATCGCGCAGTTCACCAACGTTGAAGAGCGCGCGGTCATCGCCCTCGAAGACGCCGACACCATCTACAAGATCCCGGGCATCCTGCATTCCCAGGGCCTTGACGATTTCGTCGTCGAGCGCTTCGGCCTGCAGTGCGGCAGCGCTGACCTGTCCGAGTGGGAAAAGGTCGTCGACGCGAAGCTCAATCCGGAACACGAAGTCACCATCGCGATGGTCGGCAAGTACATGGAGCTGCTGGACGCCTACAAGTCGCTGATCGAAGCGATGAGTCACGCCGGCATCAGCAACCGTACCAAGGTCAATCTGCGCTACATCGATTCCGAAGACATCGAGAATCAGGGCACCGGCCTGCTCGAAGGCGTCGACGCGATTCTCGTCCCGGGCGGCTTCGGTCTGCGCGGCGTCGAGGGCAAGATCACGGCCGTGCAGTTTGCTCGCGAAAACAAGGTGCCTTACCTGGGCATCTGCCTGGGCATGCAGGTGGCAGTCATCGAGTTCGCACGTAACGTGCTGGGCTGGAAAGACGCCAACTCCACCGAGTTTGATCGCGCCAGCCAGCACCCGGTCGTCGGTCTGATCACCGAATGGGAAGACGCCACCGGTGCTGTCGAAACCCGTACCGAAACCTCGGACCTGGGCGGCACCATGCGTCTGGGCGCGCAGGAATGCCTGCTCGAACCGGGTTCTCTGGTGCACGATTGCTACGCCAACGACGTCATCGTCGAGCGCCATCGCCACCGTTATGAAGTGAACAACAATCTGCTGCCGCAACTGGTCGAGGCCGGTCTGAAAATCTCCGGTCGTTCCGGTGACGGCGCGCTGGTTGAAGTGGTCGAGTCCCCTGACCATCCTTGGTTCGTGGCCTGCCAGTTCCACCCCGAGTTCACCTCTACGCCGCGCGATGGCCACCCGTTGTTCAGTGGTTTCGTCAAGGCAGCGCTTGCTCAACACCAGAAGAACGGCTGATAGGGATTTATCACATGGCACAGAAAATCATCCGCGTCGGCTCGATCGACATCGCCAACGACAAGCCTATGGTTCTGTTCGGCGGCATGAACGTCCTCGAGTCGCGTGACATGGCGATGCAGGTCTGTGAAGAATACGTGCGAGTGACCGAGAAACTCGGCATTCCGTACGTGTTCAAGGCCAGCTTCGACAAGGCCAACCGTTCCTCGGTGACCTCCTATCGCGGCCCGGGCCTTGAAGAAGGCATGCGGATTTTCCAGGACATCAAGCAAGCCTTCGGCGTGCCGATCATCACCGACGTGCACGAGCCTGAGCAGGCCGCTGCCGTGGCGGAGGTCTGCGACATCATTCAGTTGCCGGCTTTCCTGTCCCGTCAGACCGATCTGGTCGTGGCCATGGCCAAGACCGGCGCAGTGATCAACATCAAGAAAGCCCAGTTCCTCGCGCCCCACGAGATGAAACACATCCTGGCCAAGTGCGTCGAAGCGGGTAACGATCAGTTGATCCTCTGCGAGCGCGGTTCGAGCTTCGGCTACAACAACCTGGTTGTCGACATGCTCGGTTTCGGCATCATGAAATCGTTCGAATACCCGGTGTTCTTCGACGTGACCCACGCCCTGCAGATGCCAGGTGGTCGCTCCGATTCCGCCGGTGGCCGTCGTGCCCAGGTGACCGATCTGGCCAAGGCCGGCATGAGCCAGGGCCTGGCCGGTCTGTTTCTGGAAGCCCACCCTGATCCGGACAACGCCAAGTGCGACGGTCCCTGCGCCCTGCGCCTGGACAAGCTGGAGCCGTTCCTTGCTCAGCTCAAGGCGCTCGACGAACTCGTTAAAAGCTTCCCGACGATCGAAACGGCGTAAAACCCGCTTCTCCGGCGCCGAGCCCTCCGGTAGAGTGCCGTTCGTTGTTTTCCCGACTAAAGGGTCGGGAAAATTGTCGTTTCAGGGCCTGCCCGTTGTCCTAGAGCCCTGAGACGCCGAATCGTTTTCCCAGCTGCGTCGTTTTCGTCAATCTTGGAGTGTTAACAACAATGGCAAAAATCGTCGACATCAAAGGTCGTGAAGTTCTCGACTCCCGTGGCAATCCCACCGTGGAAGCAGACGTGCTCCTCGACAACGGCATCATCGGCAGCGCTTGCGCGCCGTCCGGTGCTTCCACCGGCTCGCGTGAAGCGCTCGAGCTGCGTGATGGCGACAAGAGCCGTTACATGGGCAAGGGCGTTCTGAAAGCCGTGGCCAACATCAATGGCCCGATCCGCGACCTGCTGCTGGGCAAAGACCCGGTTGACCAGAAAGCCCTGGATCACGCGATGATTCAGCTGGACGGCACCGAGAACAAAGCCAGCCTGGGCGCCAACGCGATCCTCGCCGTGTCCCTGGCCGCTGCCAAGGCCGCCGCTCAGGACCAGGATCTGCCGTTGTACGCGCACATTGCCAACCTGAACGGCACGCCGGGTGTTTACTCGATGCCGGTTCCGATGATGAACATCATCAACGGTGGCGAGCACGCTGATAACAACATCGACATCCAGGAATTCATGATTCAGCCGGTGGGCGCCAAGACCTTCTCCGAAGGCCTGCGTTGGGGCACCGAGATTTTCCACCACCTCAAAGCGGTGTTGAAAGCACGTGGCCTGAACACTGCCGTGGGTGACGAAGGTGGCTTCGCGCCGAACCTTAACTCCAATGGCGACGCGCTGGACGCCATCGCCGAAGCCGTTGCCAACGCGGGCTACAAGCTGGGCACCGACGTGACCCTGGCGCTGGACTGCGCCGCGAGCGAGTTCTACAAGAACGGCAAATACGTGCTGAGCGAAGAAGGCGAGTACGACTCTGCCGGTTTCGCCGACTACCTGGCTGACCTGGTCAGCAAGCACCCGATCATCTCCATCGAAGACGGTCTGGACGAGTCGGACTGGGACGGCTGGAAAGTCCTCACCGACAAGATCGGCGACAAGATCCAGCTGGTGGGCGACGACCTGTTCGTGACCAACACCAAGATCCTGAAAGAAGGCATCGACAAGAAGATCGGTAACTCGATCCTGATCAAGTTCAACCAGATCGGTACGCTGACCGAAACGCTGGAAGCCATCCAGATGGCCAAGGCCGCGGGTTACACCGCCGTGATCTCGCACCGTTCCGGCGAAACCGAAGACTCCACCATTGCCGACCTGGCCGTGGGCACTGCGGCTGGCCAGATCAAGACCGGTTCGCTGAGCCGTTCCGACCGTATCGCCAAGTACAACCAGCTGCTGCGTATCGAAGAGCAACTGGGCGCCAAAGCGGTGTACCGTGGTCGCGGCGAGTTTCGCGGCTGATTGCAAAGATGGTAAAAAGGCAGCAGGCGTTGTAGGAAAAGTCACTGAAGCGTGACCTTTCTTGTCGTCCTGATCCATGAGCCCGGTGACCACCGGGCTTATGGGCATTTGAAATGGTCGGTTTTGCTGTCTTTATTCGCCGGGTAACAGATATTCACAATGCGCAGTCCTAACTGGTTGTTCCTCGTTCTGCTTTTGATGCTCGCTGGCTTGCAGTATCGCCTATGGGTAGGTAATGGCAGTCTCGCGCAGGTGGCCAGTCTGACTCAGCAAATCGCCGATCAACACGCCGAAAACGATGCTCTGCTGGAGCGCAACCGAGTCCTCGACGCGGAAGTGCTGGAGCTGAAAAAAGGCCTCGAAACCGTTGAAGAGCGTGCCCGTCATGAATTGGGCATGGTCAAGGACGGCGAAACCCTTTATCAGTTGGCACAGTGACGTTAGTGTAATGACTCAATCCCTTCCTGCCTTCTGGGCAGTGATTCCCGCAGCGGGCGTTGGCGCGCGCATGGCGGCAGACCGTCCCAAGCAGTACCTGCAACTGGGCGGCCTCACGATTCTTGAACACAGCCTGCTTTGCTTTCTCGATCACCCCCGGCTCAAGGGCCTGGTGGTCAGTCTGGCTGTGGATGACCCTTATTGGCCGATGTTGCCTTGCGCGCTGGATTCCCGCATCCAGCAGGTCGCAGGCGGCAAGGAGCGTGCGGATTCGGTGCTCAATGCGCTGCTGCACCTGCACGCCAACGGCGCCGATGACAACGATTGGGTGCTGGTGCACGACGCCGCGCGCCCGAATTTGGCGCGTTCGGACCTCGACAATCTGCTGGGCGAGCTGGCGCATGATCCGGTCGGCGGCCTGCTGGCGGTGCCGGCGAAAGACACCCTCAAGCGCGCCGATGCCAATGGCCGCGTCACCGAAACCGTGGATCGCAGCCTGATCTGGCAGGCCTATACGCCGCAGATGTTTCGTCTAGGTGCGCTGCACCGGGCGCTGGCGGACAGCCTGGTGTCGAATGTGGCGATCACCGATGAAGCCTCGGCGATCGAATGGGCCGGGCAATCGCCGCGTCTGATTGAAGGGCGCGCCGACAACATCAAGGTCACCCGCCCGGAAGATCTCGAGTGGCTGCGCCAGCGACGGGTCGAATTCAACGGCTGATCGGCCTAAACGCTGTATTCCTCCCGTGACGCCAAGCCCGCCTTCAGATAATCCACCAGCTTTCTCACCTTGGGCGACAGATGCCGCTGCTGCGGGTACAGCGCCCAGACGGCGGTGTTCGGCGGCTGGTGGGCATCCAGTAACGACACCAGCGCACCGCGCTTGAGATGCTCCAGCACGTAGTAATCCGGCAGCTGACACAGCCCGACCCCGCGCAGTGCCGCATCCAGCACCGCCTGCCCACTGTTGCAGCGCCAGTTGCCCTGCACCCGCTGGGAAAATTCCCGCCCGTTTTGTTGCAACTGCCAGCTGTCCGAGCTGCCGATCAGGCAATTGTGTCGCGCCAGTTCCGACACGCTGTGGGGCCGGCCATACCGTTCGAGATAAGCGGGGGAGGCGCACAGGTACATCTTGCGCGGCGCCAGTCGTGCAGCCACCAGTCGTGATTCCTGCAAGCGGCCCAGACGGATCGCCAGGTCCAGGCCTTCATGCACCAGGTCCAGCGTGTTGTTGGTCAGCTCGATGTCAACGCGCAGTTGCGGGTATTCCTCCATGAAACGTGTCACCAGCGGGGCGATGAACCTTTCGCCGTACGCCACGGCGCAGGTCATCCGTAGCAGCCCCTTCGGCTCGCTGGTCAGGTCGGTGACCGCACGCAGCGCTTCTTCGCGTCCGTCCTGCAAGCGCTGGCAGTGATGCAGAAACGTCTGACCGGCTTCGGTCAGAGCGACTTTTCGGGTGCTGCGATAGAGCAGTCGCGTCTGCAAGCGGTCTTCCAGTCGCGCGATCTGGCGGCTGATGTGCGATGACGACACCCCAAGCCGCTCAGCCGCGGCGGTGAACTGCCCGCACTCGGCAACGGCGACGAACTCGTCCAGACCTTCCCAGCGACTGACCTGCATCAATTGTCCCTACACAGCATTAATGTTTTGCTTTCAGGTGGATTATTCATCAGTCAGCACTGCATTACACTCCGGGCTCGTCTTTATTTAGCTGGAGATCATGATGATCAAGTCACGTGCTGCCGTTGCCTTCGCGCCCAATGAACCACTGCAGATCGTCGAAGTGGACGTTGAGGCCCCGAAAGCCGGCGAAGTGTTGATTCGTACCGTCGCATCCGGCGTGTGCCACACCGATGCCTATACCTTGTCCGGTGCGGATTCCGAAGGCGTCTTCCCGTGCATCCTCGGTCACGAAGGTGGGGGCGTCGTCGAGGCTATCGGTGAGGGCGTGACCTCCCTCGCCGTGGGCGACCACGTCATTCCGCTGTACACCGCCGAATGCCGCGAGTGCAAATTCTGCAAGTCCGGCAAGACCAACCTCTGCCAGAAAGTCCGCGCCACCCAGGGCAAAGGCCTGATGCCCGACGGCACCACCCGCTTCAGCTACAACGGCCAGCCGATCTACCACTACATGGGCTGCTCGACGTTCTCCGAATACACCGTAGTGCCGGAAATCTCTCTGGCAAAAATCCCCAAAGAAGCGCCGCTGGAGAAGGTCTGCCTGCTGGGTTGCGGTGTTACCACCGGCATCGGCGCGGTCCTGAACACGGCCAAGGTCGAAGAGGGAGCCACTGTGGCAGTCTTTGGCCTCGGCGGTATCGGCTTGGCGGCGATCATCGGCGCAAAAATGGCCAAGGCCTCCCGCATCATCGCGGTCGACATCAACCCGTCCAAATTCGACGTAGCCCGTGAACTGGGGGCGACCGAGTTCGTCAATCCCAAAGATCACGATAAGCCGATTCAGGAAGTGATCGTCGAAATGACCGACGGCGGCGTGGATTACAGCTTCGAGTGCGTAGGTAACGTGAACTTGATGCGTGCGGCGCTGGAATCGTGCCACAAGGGCTGGGGCGAATCAGTGATCATCGGCGTCGCTGGCGCAGGTCAGGAAATATCCACCCGTCCGTTCCAGCTGGTCACCGGTCGCGTCTGGCGCGGTTCGGCCTTCGGCGGCGTCAAAGGCCGCACCGAACTGCCAAGCTACGTCGAAAAAGCGCAGACCGGCGAAATCCCGCTGGACACCTTCATCACCCACACCATGGGCCTGGACCGGATCAATGAAGCCTTCGACCTGATGCACGAAGGCAAAAGCATCCGTACCGTCATTCATTTCTGAGGAGCAGCGGCAAGCTCCAGGCTGTAAGCCGCAAGAGCGTCGTGTCATGACTTCTTGCCGCTTGAGGCTTGGAGCTTGCCGCCCGGAGAAGCCCATGAGTCTGGAAAACATTTCGTGCCAGAAAAGCTTCGGCGGCTGGCACAAGCGTTACAAACATCACTCCGACGTGCTCGGCTGCGACATGGTGTTCGCGGTGTATCTGCCGCCGCAGGCGGAGCAGGGCGGCAAACTGCCGGTGGTCTATTGGCTGTCGGGGCTGACGTGCACCGATGAGAACTTCATGCAGAAGGCCGGTGCGCTGCGCGTCGCGGCGGAACTGGGGCTGATCATCGTGGCGCCAGACACCAGCCCGCGCGGCGCCGACGTGCCGGATGATCCGGACAAGGCCTACGACTTCGGCCTGGGCGCCGGCTTTTATCTGAACGCCACCGAGCAACCGTGGGCGCGGCACTACCGCATGTACGATTATGTGATCAGCGAGCTGCCCGCGTTGATCGAGGCGCACTTTCCGGCCTCGGACAAGCGCAGCATCAGCGGGCACTCCATGGGTGGCCATGGCGCGCTGGTCGGTGCATTGCGCAATCCCGGCCGCTACCAATCGGTGTCGGCGTTCTCGCCCATCTGCAATCCGATGGATTGCCCGTGGGGACAGAAAGCCTTCTCTCGCTATCTGGGCGAAGACCGTTCGCGCTGGCGTGAATGGGACGCCAGCGTGCTCATTGCCGAGGCCACCGAGCGCTTGCCTCTGCTGGTGGACCAGGGCGATCGCGACGATTTCCTCGGCAATCAGCTCAAGCCGGAATCGTTGGTTCAGGCGGCGAAGGCGGCCGGTCATCCTCTGGAATTGCGCATGCAGCCGGGGTACGACCACAGCTATTACTTCATCGCCAGCTTCATCGAAGACCACTTGCGCCATCACGCCCGAGCCCTGGCCGGCTGAAGTCCTCGCCCTCAATTGCAGCGTCACGGGCAATTGCGCGCGGGCCGACCCTAATGTCGGTCAAAGTAGGTAGAATCACGCCCTGACTTTTTCAGGGCGTTTTTTTATGCGTATTGGCCACGGCTACGATGTGCACCGTTTCGCTGAAGGCGATTTCATTACCTTGGGCGGCGTGCGGATTGCGCACACGTCGGGTTTGCTCGCGCATTCCGATGGCGATGTAGTGCTGCATGCGCTGAGCGATGCCCTGCTGGGTGCTGCCGCGCTGGGCGACATCGGCAAGCATTTCCCGGACACCGATCCGCAGTTCAAGGGCGCCGACAGCCGGGTTCTGCTGCGTCATGTGCTCAAGCAAGTGCAGGCAAAGGGCTGGAAGGTCGGCAACGTCGACGCGACCATCGTTGCCCAGGCGCCGAAGATGGCCCCGCACATCGAAAGCATGCGCGCCTTGATTGCCGAAGACTTGCAAGTCGACATCGACCAGATCAACGTCAAGGCGACCACCACTGAAAAGCTGGGCTTCACCGGCCGCGAAGAAGGCATCGCCGTGCACGCCGTCGCGTTGTTGATCAGCGCATGACCGAGCTCGAACTTCTGGGCCCGAGAGCTTACGGCGACCCACTGGGTACTGCTGTGCTGAAGGCCACTGCCGAAGACTTTCAGGTCGATGAAGTCCTCGACATTCCGCTGTCCGGGGATGGCGAGCACCTGTGGTTATGGGTGGAAAAGCGCGGCTTGAATACCGAGGAAGCCGCCCGGCGTCTGGCCAAGGCGGCCGGCGTGCCGTTGCGAACCGTCGCCTACGCCGGTTTGAAGGATCGGCAGGCGTTGACCCGTCAGTGGTTCAGCATTCAGCTGCCGGGCAAGGCCGATCCGGACATGTCAGTGGCTGAAAACGATTCGCTGAAGATCCTCGACAGCAAACGCCACAAGCGCAAGCTGCAACGGGGCGCCCACGCCGCCAATGGCTTTACGTTGCGTTTGACACAGTTGCAGGCCGACAAGGCCGGGCTCGACGCACGTCTTGAGTCGATCAGGCAACACGGCATTCCCAACTATTTCGGCGCTCAGCGTTTCGGCCATGAAGGCGGAAACCTCGGTGAAGCCCGGCACTATGCCGAGCGTCAGGCTCTGCCCGAGCAGCGCAATGTGCGCTCGCGACTGTTATCCACTGCGCGCAGTTACCTCTTCAACCAGGTCTTGGCCGCTCGAGTCGCCGATGGCAGCTGGCAACGGGCGCAAGTGGGCGATCTGCTGGCGTTCACCGACAGCCGCAGTTTCTTCCCTGCTGGCGAAGCCGAGTGCAGCGACCCCCGACTGGCGATCCTCGATCTGCACCCGACCGGGCCGCAGTGGGGCGAGGGCGATTCCCCGGCTGCAGGCGCCACCGCAGCGCTTGAAAACAGCATCGCCGCGCGGGAGGCGTCGCTCTGTAACTGGTTGATAAAAGCGGGAATGGAGCACGAACGGCGCATCCTGCGACTGCCCATCGGGCGGTTGACGTGGCATTATCCCGAGCCTGACATTCTGCAACTGGAATTCGTCCTGCCGGCCGGATGCTTCGCCACCGCATTGGTGCGTGAACTCATCGATCTCGCGCCGGCAGGGCAGACGGACAGCTCATGCGTATTCTGATTTCAAATGATGACGGGGTTATGGCCCCCGGGCTGGCTGCGCTGCATGACGCGCTGGCCGGGTACGCCGAGTGCGTGGTGATTGCGCCCGATCAAGACAAGAGCGGCGCGAGCAGTTCGCTGACGCTTGACCGGCCCTTGCATCCGCATACCCTGGACAACGGCTTCATCAGCCTCAACGGCACGCCCACCGATTGCGTCCACCTCGGACTCAACGGCTTGCTGCCTGATGAGCCGGACATGGTCGTTTCGGGGATCAACCTCGGCGCCAACTTGGGTGACGATGTGCTGTATTCGGGCACCGTTGCTGCGGCGCTGGAAGGTCGTTTTCTGCAACGCCCGTCATTTGCCTTTTCATTTTTGTCACGTCAGGTCGATAACCTGGCAACCGCTGCGCATTACGCGCGGCTTCTGGTCGAAGCCCATGAACGCCTCGACCTTCCACCCCGTACCGTATTGAATGTGAATATCCCTAACCTGCCGCTGGCACATGTGCGCGGAATTCAGCTGACCCGTCTTGGCCATCGCACCCGTGCGGCGGCGCCTGTGCGCGTGGTCGATCCGCGCGGAAAGGCCGGTTACTGGATTGCTGCCGCAGGAGATGCCGAAGACGGCGGGCCGGGCACCGATTTCCACGCCGTGATGCAGGGTTATGTGTCGATCACCCCGTTGCAGCTGGATCGTACTTATCAGGACGGTTTCAACAGCCTGAACGCATGGCTGGAGGGAATGGCCTGATGTCGCGTGAGCAAGATGATCTGTTACGACGTGGCGTGGGAATGACTTCCCAGCGTACCCGCGAGCGTCTGATTCAACGGTTGTGCGAAGAAGGCATCGCCAACACCCAGGTGCTGGACGTCATTCGCAAGACCCCTCGACACCTGTTCGTCGACGAGGCCCTCGCGCACCGCGCGTACGAAGACACCGCGCTGCCGATCGGCAACAACCAGACGATCTCCCAGCCTTACATGGTGGCGCGCATGAGCGAGCTGCTGTTGGCGGCGGGCCCGCTGGATAAAGTGCTGGAGATCGGCACCGGCTCGGGTTACCAGACCGCCGTGCTGGCGCAACTGGTGGAGCGGGTTTTCTCCGTTGAGCGGATCAAGGTGCTGCAGGATCGCGCAAAGGAACGCCTCGTCGAGCTGAACCTGCGCAACATGGTGTTTCGTTGGGGCGATGGCTGGGAAGGCTGGCCGGCGCTCGCGCCTTACAACGGGATCATTGTCACCGCGGTTGCTACCGACGTGCCTCAGGCCTTGCTGGACCAACTGGCACCCGGCGGTCGTCTGGTGATTCCGGTGGGGTCGGGTGAGGTGCAGCAACTGATGCTGATCATTCGTGAGGAAAACGGTTTCTCTCGCCATGTGCTGGGCGCCGTTCGTTTCGTCCCGTTGCTCAACGGACCATTGGCTTAATCGCTATTTTGCGAAGGCAATGAATTCCACAAGACGCAGCCGGTCTACAGGCTGGCGTTTTGCAACGATGCTTCGGCCAACTGCCGCAGCGCCGTCTCACACCAAGTTTTTCATGGCTGCCTGGTCTTTTCACGACGCAGGGCAGTTTCTTCTTCAGTCACCGGTAAAGGGAGTGGCGGGTGAGTCTCACAGTCATTCGGCAGCGTAGTTCTTCAACAAGTTTTCAGCGTCTGGTGATTGGAGTTGCCCTGAGTATCCTTCTGGTCGGCTGCTCCAGCACGCCATCGGGCGGCGTGCGGGTTGTCGACCGAAACGGCAAGTCGACGGTGCCGACACGTCAGCCGGTCACCACAGGTCAGTACGTCGTGAAGCGCGGCGACACGCTGTTTTCCATTGCATTCCGTTACGGCTGGGACTGGAAAGCGCTGGCCGCACGCAACAATATCCCAGAGCCATTCACCATTCATGTGGGTCAGACGATCCGTTTCGACGGGCGCGCCAGCTCGCCGTCCACGGCCGTGGCTTCTGGCTCGGCCAGCGTTCCGCAGACCACCACGAGCAGTTCGACATCGCCTTCCGGGTCGCTGAAAACCACCGTGATTTCAAGGCCCGTAGGCGCTGTCGCCGCCACGACGCCACCGCCGACCAGCAACTCGACGACCACGCCGGTCAACACAACCGTGGTCACCGGCGCCCGCTCTCCGAGCGGCTGGACATGGCCAACAAGCGGCGTTTTGATCAGCAAGTTCTCTTCAAACGGTAGTTTGAATAAAGGAATTGATATCGCTGGTGATTTGGGACAGCCTGTTTTGGCCGCGTCTGATGGGACCGTGGTATACGCCGGGAGTGGATTAAGGGGCTACGGCGAGTTGGTCATCATCAAACACAGCGATACCTACGTCAGTGCATACGGACATAACCGTCGGCTCTTGGTTCGGGAGGGACAACAGGTCAAGGCAGGGCAAAGTATTGCCGAGATGGGCTCAACGGGGACTGACCGGGTGAAACTGCATTTCGAGATTCGCCGCCAGGGTAAACCAGTAGATCCACTGGAATTCTTGCCACGTCGCTGATCGGTTGTCAGCCTGTTCCTGCGTAGAGGGGACAGGCTCAAGTGCTGCCATGGAAGAAGGCGTCACTGGAGCTTGAGGTCGAACTCACCAAAGGACTATAACAATGGCTCTCAGCAAAGAAGTGCCGGAGTTTGACATAGACGACGAGGTCCTCCTGATGGAGCCCGTAATCGTCCTGGATTCTGCAACGGATGAGAAGCCAGCTACACCTTCTGTTCGTGCAAAACCGAAAAACTCTGCAGCGCTCAAACAGCATAAGTACATTGACTACACGCGGGCACTGGATGCTACGCAGCTGTATCTCAATGAAATCGGTTTTTCCCCCCTGCTCTCCCCGGAAGAAGAAGTCCACTTTGCGCGACTGTCGCAAAGCGGCGATCCGGCTGGGCGCAAACGCATGATTGAGAGCAATCTGCGGCTGGTCGTGAAAATCGCCAGACGCTACGTCAATCGTGGTCTGTCATTGCTGGACCTGATCGAGGAGGGCAATTTGGGCCTCATTCGAGCGGTCGAAAAATTCGATCCGGAGCGCGGATTCCGGTTCTCTACCTACGCCACCTGGTGGATTCGTCAGACCATCGAGCGCGCGATCATGAACCAGACGCGCACGATCCGCCTGCCGATTCATGTGGTCAAAGAGCTCAACGTCTACCTGCGCGCCGCGCGGGAGCTGACGCAGAAGCTGGACCACGAACCCTCTCCCGAAGAAATCGCCAACCTGCTGGAGAAACCGGTCGGTGAGGTCAAGCGCATGCTGGGCCTCAACGAGCGCGTGTCTTCGGTGGATGTGTCGCTGGGCCCAGACTCTGACAAGACGCTGCTCGACACGCTCACGGACGATCGTCCTACCGACCCGTGCGAGTTGCTTCAGGACGATGATCTCTCCCAGAGCATCGATCAATGGCTGTCCGAGTTGACCGACAAACAGCGTGAAGTCGTTGTTCGTCGTTTCGGGCTGCGCGGGCATGAAAGCAGCACGCTGGAAGACGTCGGACTGGAAATCGGCCTGACCCGCGAGCGTGTACGCCAGATTCAAGTGGAAGGGTTGAAGCGCCTTCGCGAGATTCTCGAGAAGAACGGCTTGTCCAGCGAGTCACTCTTTCAATAAGCGTAGAGAGTTGGCGTAAGTTACATCGAGCAACACGAAAGCCCCGACGAGTCGGGGCTTTTTTTATGTCGGTTGAAGGTGGTTTTGATGGAGTTCCCATGACAGCGATTTGATGGGCCGACGTTCGTTTTCACAATCAGGTAAGTGATGCTTACTCAGGCTGTAAGCCGTTTCTTACGCGTAATGTGAGTTATCGTCTCTTCTTTGGCGGATCATGTCTCCGTCAGTTGCAAGTCAGTCGCTATCTCTCTGATTCAATTGATAATTTTAAGAGAGTGTCAGCCAGTGTCTGAATTTTCCTGAAAACTCTCGGGCCTTGCCCTGACGGTTTAAATCACTAAGATCAGTCCTGTACCGACGGATTGGTACAGGCGGTCAAGGACGACTGCTCAAGGACATCGCAGGATGCGATTCATCAGGATGATGAAAAAGGATTGAAGGGATTATGGAAAAAATGTGGGCGGGTCAAACCGCCCCTTTTTTTCGCCTGCTGAAAAGTGAGGCCGTGTGGAGGCCCAACGCAAAAAGGCCCCGAAGGGCCCTTTTTATCAGCAAGCGCTTAGCGCTCCAGATCGGCTATCTTGCCGGTCTTGCCATCCCACTGCGCCGCATCCGGCAGCGCGTCTTTGCGTTCCGTGATGTTGGGCCAGACGTCAGCCAGCTCTGCGTTCAGCTGAATGAAATTCTCCATACCGGCCGGAATCTCGTCTTCCGAGAAGATCGCGTTCGCCGGGCATTCAGGCTCGCACAGGGCGCAGTCGATGCACTCGTCCGGGTGAATCACCAGGAAGTTCGGGCCTTCGTAAAAGCAGTCCACCGGACAGACTTCTACGCAGTCGGTGTACTTGCACTTGATGCAGTTGTCGGTGACGACGAAGGTCATTTCTAATTCTCTCCTCAGGCGGCGGCAGCAAGGCCGTTCAGTCCGGCTTGCCAGGTACGGGACGTCCCCCGGCCGTAAAACTCAGCTTATCGAGCAACGCGGCAGGTAAGGTGTCCTGCGCGGCGATGTCCGACCTTGGTTCGCTGCGTTCAAACGCGGCCAGGTGCGCTGTAAAGCCAGGCTAAAAGCTCACAGCGTCCCGAACCGCGCGGGATTCTAACAGCTTGTTACGAATGACGTTAGATGCGTGTCTTCATCGAATACAACAACTCAAGCGCCTGTCGCGGCGTCAGGTCGTCGATCTTCAGGTTCGACAACTCGTCCAGAACAGGGTGCGGCAAACTTGCGAACATATCGCTCTGCATCGGCAGCGGAGGTTTGCCCGGCTTGGCCTTGGGCTGTTCGTGGGGCAGGCTGGTGGTCTCCAGCCGCAACAGATGCTCCTTGGCCCGCGTGATGACGCGCCCCGGCACACCCGCCAGTTGCGCCACGGCAAGACCATAACTTTGACTCGCCGGGCCCGGCAGCACGCGGTGCAGGAACACAATGCGCTCGTTGTGCTCGGTGGCATTCAGATGCACGTTAGCCACCAGCGGCTCGCTCTCCGGCAAAACGGTCAGCTCGAAGTAATGCGTGGCGAACAGCGTGTACGCACGCAGCTGGGCGAGGCATTCCGCCGCAGCCCACGCCAGGGAAAGCCCGTCGAAGGTGCTGGTGCCGCGTCCGACTTCATCCATCAGCACCAGGCTTTTGTCGGTGGCGTTGTGCAGGATGTTCGCCGTCTCGCTCATCTCCACCATGAAGGTGGAGCGTCCGCCGGCCAGGTCATCGCTTGAACCGATACGCGTGAAGATACGGTCGACCAGCGAAAGCTCGCAGCTCGCCGCCGGCACGAAGCTGCCGATATGGGCCAGCAGCACGATCAAAGCGGTCTGCCGCATGTAGGTGGATTTACCGCCCATGTTAGGGCCGGTGATCACCAGCATGCGTGTGTTGTCATGGAGGTCCAGGTCGTTGGCCACGAACGGCGACGACAAGACCTGCTCCACCACCGGGTGACGACCTTGCTCGATGCGCATGCACGGCTCGTCGGTGAAGCGCGGACGGTTGAGGTCCAGGTTCAGCGCGCGCTCGGCCAGGTTACTCAGCACATCCAGCTCCGCCAGCGCGGCGGCGGTGTCCTGCAGCGGCGCCAAGTGACCGATCAAGTCTTCCAGCAGCGTCTCATAGAGCATCTTTTCCCGAGCCAGCGCGCGGCTCTTGGCCGATAACGCCTTGTCTTCGAATTCCTTGAGCTCCGGGGTGATAAAGCGCTCGGCGCCTTTAAGCGTCTGGCGGCGGATGTAATCGGCCGGCGCCTGCTCCGCCTGCTTGCTTGGCAGTTCGATGAAGTAGCCGTGCACGCGGTTGTAGCCGACCTTGAGGTTAGCCAGCCCGGTGCGCGCCTTCTCCCGGGTTTCCAGATCGATGAGGAACTGACCAGCGTTCTCGCTCAGGGACAGCAACTCGTCGAGCTCGGCGTCGTAACCGGTTTTCAGTACGCCGCCGTCGCGAATCACCGCAGGCGGGTTGTCAATGATCGCGCGTTGCAGCAGGTCGGCCAGCTCCGGGTAAGTGCTCGCGGTTTTCGCCAGTTGCTGGATGTGCGGCGCTTCAAGCTCGGCCAGTGCCAGCTGCAACTCGGGCAGTGCGCTTAGGGCATCACGCAGCCGCGCCAGGTCTCGCGGGCGGGCGTTGCGCAGGCCGATACGCGCGAGAATGCGCTCGATGTCGCCAATCTCTTTCAGCTGCGGCTGCAGGTTCTCGAAGCGGTAGCGCTCAAGGAAGCAGCCAATCGACTCTTGACGGGCCTGCAGGATATTTAGATCGCGCAGTGGGCGGTTCAGCCAGCGGGTCAGCAGGCGCGTGGCCATGGCGGTCTGGCAGCGATCCATCACCGACTGCAGCGTGTTGTCGCGCCCGCCCGCCAGGTTGGTGTCGAGTTCCAGATTGCGGCGGCTGGCGCCGTCCAGAATCACCGTGTCGTCAAGGCGCTCATGGCGCAGGCTGCGCAAGTGAGGCAAGGCCGTACGCTGGGTTTCCTTGGCGTAAGCCAGCAGGCAGCCGGCCGCGCCGATCGCCAGGGTCAGGGTCTCGCAGCCGAAGCCTTTCAGGTCCTGAGTGGAGAACTGCTGACACAGGCTTTTGTGCGCCGAATCGCGCTCGAAATCCCACGGCGCACGACGACGGGCACCACGGCGTTTTTCCGCTGGCAGCCCTTGGGGCCAGTCATCGGGAATCAGCAGCTCCACCGGGTTGATACGCTCAAGTTCGGCCAGCAGGTTTTCCCAGCCCTTGATTTCCAGCACGGTGAAATTGCCGCTGGTGATGTCCAGCACGGCGAGCCCGAACAGGCGTTCGTCACCCAGCACGGCGGCGATCAGGTTGTCCCGACGCTCGTCCAGCAAGGCTTCGTCGCTGACGGTCCCCGGCGTGATGATGCGCACCACCTGACGATCAACCGGTCCTTTGCTGGTCGCCGGATCGCCGATCTGTTCGCAGATGACCACCGACTCGCCCAGTTTCACCAGCTTGGCCAGATAGCCCTCCGCCGCGTGATAGGGGATGCCGCACATGGGAATGCTTTGCCCCGCTGACTGGCCGCGCGCGGTCAACGTGATGTCGAGCAGCTTGGCCGCCTTCTTGGCGTCTTCGTAGAAGATCTCGTAGAAGTCACCCATGCGATAGAACATCAGCTGGTCGGGGTGCTGATTTTTCAGCCGCCAGTATTGCTGCATCATGGGGGTGTGCGAGGACAGGTCGGAAATTGCTTTATTCATCAGTTATTTAGGCAAATTCTGTAGGAGGTTGAGGCAAGTTTCGGGCGACGAAAGGGATTCCACCTACGTGGCCCGACGTCATATCCGATTGCTTTTGCGATGGCGGCAAGGTTACCACGCACGCTCTCGGGCCGCAGGTCCGGCTGATTCGTCACGGCGCGTTTCCGAACCGACACGAAGCGCTTCGAGCTGGCTAGGATGTCGAGCACCGCCCGACTGGAGGCGGCATCATCGACAAGGATTGCCCTATGCAACGCAAGCGAGGACGAGATTCAACCAACGGCCGTTTCATCCCTCTGGAGGAGGCCAGACGACGTCCACGGGAGACCATCGTGGAAACCGTCAAGAAACCCTGCCCCGAAAAACCGGAGCGCAAATAAGTGTCTTGCAGGCGTGATCCGGATTCAGGTCGCGTCCTGTATTGCACATCCATCCTGCTGGTGTAGCGTGTCTGCTTTGCCTCAACCGATACGGAGAACCCCTTTGGACGATATCACCCACCTGGCAGCAACCCTGGGTCAGCAACTGTTGGCAGCGGGCGCGCAGGTCAGCACGGCCGAATCCTGCACCGGAGGCGGCATCGCTGAAGCCATCACCCGTATCCCCGGAAGTTCGGCCTGGTTCGAGGCCGGGTATGTCACCTACTCCAACCGGCAGAAGACCCGACAACTGGCGGTGCCGGAAGCGTTGTTCGCCCAGGTCGGCGCCGTCAGCCGCGAAGTGGTCGAAGCCATGACCAGGGGCGCGCAGGCCAACAGCGGTGCGCAGTTTTCGGTCGCGGTCAGCGGGGTGGCCGGGCCGGACGGGGGCTCTGCGGAGAAACCCGTTGGCACGGTGTGGGTCTGCTGGGGCGTGGCGGAACGATTGATCGCCGAGCGCTTTCTATTTGCAGGTGACCGTGATGCGGTCCGCCGACAAACGGTGAGCGCCGCGCTAGAGGGGCTTGTACGCCTCTCTCGCGGAGAAATACCAAATCAGGGGTAGGCGCGCGTCAGACCCTGTGGAATAATACTGGCTACTTATACAGTTATATCGGCCGTCAAGGCCTAACCTATTACGAGAGGATTCAATGGACGACAACAAGAAGAAAGCCTTGGCTGCGGCCTTGGGTCAGATCGAGCGTCAGTTCGGCAAAGGTGCCGTAATGCGCATGGGTGACCATGACCGCCAGGCTATTCCTGCTATCTCCACCGGCTCGCTGGGTCTCGATATCGCACTCGGTATCGGTGGCCTGCCAAAAGGCCGGATCGTTGAAATCTACGGCCCGGAATCTTCGGGTAAAACCACCCTCACTCTGTCCGTCATCGCAGAAGCCCAGAAAATGGGCGCCACCTGCGCATTCGTCGACGCCGAGCACGCGCTCGATCCAGAGTACGCCGGCAAGCTGGGCGTCAACGTCGATGACCTGCTGGTTTCCCAGCCAGATACCGGCGAACAAGCCCTCGAAATCACCGACATGCTGGTGCGCTCGAACGCGATCGACGTCATCGTTGTCGACTCCGTGGCCGCCCTCGTACCAAAAGCTGAAATCGAAGGCGAAATGGGCGACATGCACGTCGGCCTGCAAGCCCGACTGATGTCCCAGGCGCTGCGCAAGATCACCGGTAACATCAAGACCGCCAACTGCCTCGTTATCTTCATCAACCAGATCCGTATGAAGATCGGCGTGATGTTCGGCAGTCCGGAAACCACTACCGGCGGTAACGCATTGAAGTTCTACGCGTCGGTTCGTCTGGACATCCGCCGTACAGGCGCGGTCAAGGAAGGCGACGAAGTCGTCGGTAGCGAAACCCGCGTCAAGGTCGTCAAGAACAAGGTGGCCCCACCGTTCCGTCAGGCTGAGTTCCAGATTCTTTACGGCAAGGGCATCTACCGTAACGGCGAGATCATCGACCTCGGCGTGCTGCACGGTCTGCTGGAGAAGTCCGGCGCCTGGTACAGCTACCAGGGCAGCAAGATCGGTCAGGGTAAAGCCAACTCCGCGAAGTTCCTGGCGGACAACCCGGAAATCGGCACCACCCTCGAAAGGCAGATTCGCGAGAAACTGCTGACCGCAGCGCCTGATGTGAAGGCTCAATCGTCCCGCGTAGCGGCAGACGATGTGGCTGAAGTCGAAGCTGACGCGGACATCTGATCCCCGCCATGCCGGCTGTGCTTGATACGCCCGTCGCTGTAAGGCGTACTGCAATGGACCTGCTCGCACGACGCGAGCATGGTCGTGTCGAGCTGACGCGCAAACTGCGTCAGCGCGGCGCTCCCCCCGAATTGATTGACGCAGCGCTCGACCGTTTGACGGAAGAGGGGCTGCTGTCCGAATCCCGATACCTCGAAAGCTTCGTTTCCTACCGTGCCCGTTCTGGCCACGGCCCTTTGCGCATTCGCGAAGAGCTGGGGCAGCGCGGTTTGCCGCGTCCGGACATTGAACAGGCGTTGCGTGAGTGCGGCGTCGACTGGTGGGAGAAGCTGGAAGCGCTGTGGCAGCGCAAGTTCAGCGGCCAGTTGCCCAGAGATGCCCGCGAACGTGGGCAGCAGATGCGTTTTCTGAGTTATCGCGGATACCCGCCCGAGCTGATTGGTCGTTTGCTGAGTGGCAAGGGCAACGACGACTGACGCTTGATCTGCCTGAAGGCGCGCAGACGCGCCCTCAAGCATTCACCCTCACATCGATTTCACAGGCTGGGTCTGCTGAGAAGGTGCAGGTGTCGCCCAGTTCTCCTCCAGATTTATGCAGTCCACCAGTTCGCGCAAGCGGCCATGGTTGCGGCCGTTGAACGCGAACGCCAGACGCGTGAGATGGCTGAACTGCGCTTCGTCATATTCGTCCTGATGGCTGTATTGCTGGAAATCCCCACTTAACCGCAGATCGGCGAACCTGTCCTGCAGGGCGTTCAGCGCCTGTTCGCTCAAGGCGTGATGCATGCGGATGACGAAGGTATTCTTCAGCCAGCGGCTGGAGTGGAAGTTGCTGTAGAAGCGGTTGATCTCGGCGACAGCCTCACCGGCGCTGTACACCAGCTTCATCAGGTTCATGTCCGTGGGCAGAATGTATTTGTTCGCCTCCAGCTCATTTTTGATGAAACCGAGAGCGCCTTCCCAGAACGTCCCGCCGGGTGCATCCAGCAGCACGATGGGAACCAGCGGGCTTTTGCCGGTCTGGATCAGCGTCAGTACTTCCAGTGCTTCATCGAGGGTGCCAAAACCGCCGGGGCAGAGCACCAGCGCGTCGGCCTCTTTGACGAAAAACAGCTTACGTGTGAAGAAGAAGTGGAACGGCAGCAGATTCCCGGTGCCATCCACGGTCGCATTGGCGTGCTGCTCGAACGGCAGGGTGATGTTGAAGCCGAGGCTGTGATCCAGGCCGGCGCCTTCGTGGGCCGCGGCCATGATCCCGCCACCAGCGCCGGTGATGACCATCAGGTCGGAGGCTGCCAGTTGCTTGCCCAGTTCACGGGCCAGCGCATAAACAGGATGCTCCAGGGGGGTACGGGCTGAGCCGAACACGGTGACCTTGCGCCGGCCTTTGAATCGTTCGAGCACCCGGAAGGCATTCTCCAGCTCGCGCAACGCTTGCAGGGTGATTTTGGCATTCCAGCGATTCAGGTCGTCCTGAGCCATGCGCAGGACGGTCAGAATCATGTCGCGGTAGAGCGGAAGGTTGGGGCTGTCCGGGGCGACCGAACCGAGGAGTTCTTCGACTTTGGGGGTGAGGTCGATTCCGTTGCTCTGAAAGTGCTGAGACAACGCGTCACTGGGTACGTACGGCATTCACGCTTTCTCCTTCTGCAGAATCATTGACCGCCGCCAGGTGGCGGGATCGCGACGCGTCATGCGTCGGCGTGCGCAGCGCATCCGAAAGAAAGGGAGGCGTCAGACCTGCGCGGCGCCCGATTCTGGGCTAATCCGTGGTTGAAAAGAGAAAACATTGATGGCAACCGGCGCCGCAGGCAACCCTTTCTTGCATGCAAAATGTGATGAGGTATCAGGGGCACGGCGAAACGAAAAGCAGGCACCAGGATCAGCGATCAAGCAGCGCGCGAAAAGTGCTGAGTGGCGGGGATTTGAATAGTGGAAGTACCGGGGAGGGGAGAGCAAGACTGCGCGTTGAAAGGATTTCGAAACGCGCAGCCCATAAAGCGCGTTACATCACTTCTTGTGGGCAGGGGGCTTGGCAGCGCAATCCGCCGCTTTGATTTCCTGCGTCGTGATGAGCTTGTTGGTTTTGTATTCGGTGAACTGGTAACGCAGGATCGCGCCCTTGGCCATCAGCTGACGATAACCGGCATTGCGGCACACGCTACCGCCCAGCTGACCGCGGACGTCGTCAGGGTTTTCGCGCATCTGAGCCGCCTGGCCAGACTGCACGCTCAGGTGGTTGATCAGCATCTTGCCTTCAACGGTGTAGCCTTCGTCGAGGATGTCTTCGTTGATGGCGCGTGGCGTACCGACACTGCTTTCCTTCGCGACTTTATCAAGCATCTGGCTCAGTTCGTAATCCTGTTTGGACGCCGCGTTGGCGCACAGTGGAGCGACGAGCAAAAGCGTGAGAGTGGGGGCGATGAGGCGCAGCATTGAATTCTCCTGGTGCGTGGACGGGTGATGCAGAGGCTGGCCGTTGGACCGGCGACATCCCGAGGCGTTCACTGGGGGAGTGAGCTCTCAGGGCCGGGCAGTATAGGGGAGGAGCCTTGGCGGACACCAGAGAACACGGCGCGTCGGGCGGGTCTGATAGAATGCCGCGACCTCTCGACCTGCCGGATACCCTCGTGTCACTGCCTTCTTACCCTTCGATGACCCCGACTCTTTTTCACAGAAACTCTGTCGCATGTCTGAGAGATGAGCGGGAGGAGGAGAGTACCAAGCCTTACCTTGCTCGCGGATCACGTGCGCCCAGGTGCCCGTACTGTCGAGTGATCGAAAGTCACTGCCTGTGCAGGTGGCGTCCCAAGGTCGAGGCAAAATCAGGGGTGTGCCTGATCATGACAACAAAAGAGGTCTTCAAACCCAGCAATACGGGTTGGCTGATCGCAGACGTGATCAAGGATAACCATGCGTTTGTGTGGTCACGCACCGAAGTCGATGAGAAGCTGATTGCATTGCTCAACGATCCGCAGTGGCAACCGTATCTGGTGTTTCCGGGGGAATATGTAGCGGCCGAGCGCCTCACCAATACCGTGACGATTAATCCGAATAAGAGACCGCTGTTCGTGCTGCTTGACGCTACATGGACTGAAGCGAGGAAAATCTTCCGTAAAAGCGCTTATTTTGACTCCATCCCCATTTTGAGCCTGATCCCCGAAAAGCTTTCACGGTACAAGCTCAGACGTTCCACGCGCAGCGAACATCTCTGTACCGCTGAAGTGGCCGCACTGTGTTTCGATCTGGCCGGCGACACTGAAGCAGCTTCGGCTCTAAGCTGCTACTTCGATGTGTTCAGTCAGCACTATCTAGGTGCCAAAAATCAGTTGCCCCTCGACTTGCTAAGCGATGCTCATCAAGAGCTCAAGGGCTATCTTGAGTAGTCATCAGTAAGGCTGGTGCCAGTGAGCCGTATCAAGACGGCTCGCATAGCAGCAGATATCAGGCGAGGGTTTTCTTCGGCCACAACTGCGCCAGCAGCATCCCGGCCAACATCAATCCGCAGCCGATATAGCCGCGCAGTTGCAACGCCTCGCCGAGAATCCAGGCGCCGGCGATGGCGGCGAACACGGCCTCCAGCGAAAGGATGATCGCGGCGTGGGAAGCAATGGCGTGTTTCTGCGCGACCACTTGCAGCGTGTAGCCGACGCCGACCGCGACGATGCCGCCGTAGAGCAGGGCAGGGGCCGCGTCGATGATCGCGCTGAGGGCAATCGGTTCGAAGAGGACTGCCAGCAACAGGCTCACCACCGAACACGTGGCGAACTGTAAGAAGGCCAGACGGATCGGGTCGTGGCGACTGGCAAACAAGCTGACCAACACCACATGCCCGCCCCACACGAACGCGCCGATCAACTGCAGCCAATCACCTGAGGCGACGTGAAAGTTATCGCCAATACTGAGCAGGCACATGCCGACCACGGCCAACAGGCAGCCCAGCCAGGTGCCCAGCCCGGTTTTATGGCCGAGCAGCAAGCCCAGCAGCGGAACGACAATCACGTACAGACCGGTGATGAAGCCGGAATTGGTCACGCTGGTAAACAGCAGGCCAACCTGTTGCAGGTTGATGCCCAGTGCCAGCGCCAGGCCCATGATGATGCCGGCGCGTAACATGCCACGATTGAGCAAAGGTTCCGGCACTCGGACCGTCTTGGCGTTGCGCAGAATCAGCGGGATCAGGCAGAGGGAGCCCAGCGCAAAACGCAGCCCCGAGAACAGGTACGGACCGATATGATCCATCCCGGCGGTCTGAGCAACAAAGCCGGTGCCCCAGATCAATGCGGTCAGGAGCATGAGCAAGTCCGCTCGCAGGGCATGGTTTGGCATGATGGCACTCGTCAGGTCGGGGGCGCAGACTTTGCCGTAAAGCGTCAGGCTTGACCACCCCGACTTCGCTGGGCATCCTTGGCGCCGCTCACGCACGGTCCCTGTGTCAAGATGTCGCGGGCTGCCTCATTAGGTGTTGAATTCGTCGGCGCTGAGTCACTTAAAGGATCATGAAATGCCATACGAAATCCTGATTGCCGACGACCATCCCCTGTTTCGCAGCGCATTGCATCAGGCGCTAAGCCTGGGGCTCGGGCCGGATGCAAGGCTGGTCGAGGCCGAGAGCATCGCCGATCTCGAAGCGCGACTGACCGAAAAGTCCGATTGGGATCTGGTCCTGCTGGACCTGAACATGCCCGGCGCCTATGGCTTTTCGGGCCTGGTGCTGTTGCGCGGTCAGTACCCGCAGGTGCCGGTGGTGATGGTCTCTGCTCAGGAAGAGGCTGCGGTGGTGGTCAAGTCCCGGGAATTCGGCGCCAGCGGTTTCATCCCGAAATCCAGTTCCCTCGAAACCATTCAGAAGGCTGTGCGAACGGTGCTGGATGGCGATGTCTGGTGGCCCCCGCAGGTCAACGAAAGCATCAGCGTGTCGCCGGAGGCCAAGGCCGCCAGCGAAGGCCTTGCCAGCCTGACGCCCCAGCAGTTTCGGGTGCTGACGATGGTCTGTGAGGGGCTGCTGAACAAGCAGATCGCCTACGAGCTGAGTGTGTCGGAAGCAACGATCAAGGCCCACGTCACGGCGATCTTTCGCAAGCTCAATGTGCGCACGCGAACTCAGGCGGCCTTGCTGCTGCAACAATTGGAATCCATTCCGCAGAGCTGATTCCCCTGAATCAGGCTGAACCCGGGCTATACGCGGTCGACCTTCACACTTTTTTGACCGTCGTCGCACTAGCCTCCACCGCTTTCATTCATCAGTAGTTTCCCTATGACGTCCCCATTCAAAGGCCAGACCGGCCTGAAACGTATTCTCAACGCATCTGGCTACTCCTTCGACGGCCTGACCGCTGCATTCAAAGGCGAAGCGGCGTTCCGTCAACTGGTGCTGCTCAACGTCGTGTTGATCCCGCTGTCGTTCATGTTTCACGTCAGCCGCGGCGAGCGCGCGATCCTGATCGCGGTGTGCCTGTTGGCGCTGATCGTTGAGCTGCTGAACTCGGCGATCGAAGCCGCGATTGACCGGATCTCTCTGGACCGTCACCCCTTGTCCAAAAACGCCAAAGACATGGGCAGCGCCGCACAGTTCGTGGCGTTGAGCATGATCGCCGTGGTCTGGGGCCTGATTCTGCTCGGCTGACAATCGCTTTTACAGTCGGGCTCCGCGTCAGGCGATGCTCGGCAGGACGATCTCGTCGCTGCGATTCACGCCCGCGGTGAATGAGCGGCAGAGGTCGAGGAATTCGCGAATGGCCGATGTCTGGTATTTCTGCTTGTGCCAGATGAAGTAGAACTGCCGCACCAGATCCAGCTCCGGCGTTTCAACGGCCACAAGGCTGCCCCGGCGGAAAGCGTCACGCAGGGCCAGACGCGAAATGCAGCCGATCCCCAGCCCGGACTCGACGGCGCGTTTGATCGCTTCGGTGTGTTCCAGCTCCAGCCTCACGTTCAGGCTGTTCAAGTGATGACGCATGGCCTGATCGAAAGTCAGGCGCGTCCCCGAACCCTGTTCCCGCAAGATCCACGCCTCGTGCGTCAGTTCCTCAAGGGACGCCCGGCCCTTTTTGGCCAGGGGATGCTGAGGGGCGCAAAACACCACCAGCTCATCCTCGACCCAGGTCTGCACTTCGATGTCGGGGTGGCTACAGTCACCTTCGATCAAACCCAGATCAATCTCGTAATGAGCGACCTGCTGAACGATGTTCGCCGTGTTTTGCACGTGCAGCTTCACCTGGCTCTCGGGGTGGCGCTGCATGAAGCTGCCGATCAGCAGCGTGGCGAGGTAGTTACCAATGGTGAGGGTCGCGCCGACTGCCAGCGAACCAAAGCCGGACTTGCCGTTGAGCAGGTCTTCGATCTCCTTGGCCTGATCCAGTAGCGCGACGGCCTGAGGCAACAGCTGCCGGCCGGTCGCGTTGAGGCTCAGTCGTTTACCGGCGCGGTCGAACAGCTGGCAGCTGGACTGGCGCTCCAGTTCGGTGATGGAGGTACTCGCCGCAGATTGCGATAAGGACAACAGGACCGCGGCGCGGGAAACGCTTTCCTGCTGGGCGACGGCGACGAAAACCTGGAGCTGACGGAGAGTAAATCGCATATCTATATAACCGATAACCTATATCTTGATAATTCAGTTAACAGATATTGTGTCTGCCACTAGAATGTCGCGCAATGGCGCACTGACCCGCGCAAGAATTTATCAGGAGCTCCCACGTACCATGAGCAACATGAATCACGAGCGTGTCCTCAGCGTTCATCACTGGAACGACACCCTCTTCAGTTTCAAGTGCACCCGTGATCCTGGCCTGCGCTTCGAGAACGGTCAGTTCGTCATGATCGGTCTGCAGCAGCCAAACGGGCGCCCGCTCATGCGTGCCTACTCCATTGCCAGCCCGAACTGGGAAGAGCATCTGGAGTTCTTCAGCATCAAGGTGCCGGACGGTCCGCTGACCTCGCAGCTGCAGCATCTGAAGGAAGGCGACGAGATCATCATCAGCAAAAAGCCTACGGGCACGCTGGTGCTGGACGACCTCAAGCCGGGCAAACACCTTTATCTGCTCAGCACCGGTACCGGTCTGGCGCCGTTCATGAGCGTCATTCAGGACCCTGAAACCTACGAGCGTTTCGAGAAGGTCATTCTCTGCCACGGCGTGCGTTACGTGAACGAAGTCGCCTACCGCGAGTTCATCACCGAGCACTTGCCGCAGAACGAATTCTTCGGCGAGATGCTGCGCGACAAGCTGATTTACTACCCGACCGTGACCCGCGAGCCGTTCGAAAACGAAGGCCGCCTGACCGATCTGATGCGCAGCGGCAAGCTGTTCAGCGACATCGGCCTGCCGCCGATCAACCCGCAGGACGACCGCGCCATGCTGTGCGGCAGCCCGAGCATGCTCGACGAAACCAGCGAAGTGCTCAACAGCTTCGGCCTGACCGTTTCGCCACGCATGCGCGAGCCGGGTGATTACCTGATCGAGCGCGCGTTCGTCGAGAAGTAATCGCGTTCGGATACGACCCAATCGCCGATGAATCATCCTCGCACTACCGCGAGGGTGACGTCATCGGCGAATAGGTCAGTACAGGCACCCGCCTTTTTGGGGTCTGAAAAAAACCGCCTGGAGGTCACGGACCAGGCGGTTTTTTTGTGGGCGGGTGTAAGCGGTTTATCAACCGGCGGCGGGGACGACTTCCAGCACGCAGATCACGCCTGCTTGCGGGTAATGCCAGCGCACGTCCAGATCCCAGAACTGCGCGCCGTAGCGTCGCTCTGGCGTGGGTGTCTGGTAGGCCGGTCGCGGGTCTTGAGCCAGGCACTGCTCGATCAGTTCGATCAGCGGTTCTTCGAGGCGCAGCCCCTGTTCGCGAGCCTGGGCCAGCGCCGCGTCTGCCCATTGCACCGGAATCATCTCCGGCGCGGCGGCGGCCATGCTGTTGCGCGCATCAACGATCACATCGGCATAAGGCACGTAGGGTTTGACGTCCAGCACCGGCGTGCCGTCCAGCAGGTCGATGCCTGACAGCCACAGGCGCCCGGCTTCGACCTTGTCCAGCTTGACCACCGACTGACCGATCCCGTTCGGCCGATGGGTCGCGCGCGTGGCGAACACGCCCATCGACTGATTGCCGCCCAGACGAGGAGGGCGCACCTTGAGTCGCGGCTTATCCTCCAGGGCCTGATGAAACAGAAACAGCAGCCAGACATGGCTGACCTGTTCGAGGCCCTGCACGGCGTCACCCTGATCAAAAGGCGCGACCAGCTCCAGCACGCCCCGCGCGGCAGGCGCCAGTTGCGGCTGCCGGGGAATGGCGAACTTCTCTTTGAAGCACGAGCGCATAAAGCCGATCGGCGAGACGCTGTAGGCCTGGGTCATCGACGGATCTGCAGCACTTAGCCGCGTACGCGCAGGGTCAGGCCGCGCAGGAAATTGCGCAGCAGCTGGTCGCCGCAGACGCGGTAGTTGGTGTGACCGGCCTTGCGGAACAGGGCGCTGAGTTCAGGCTTGGACACCGGGAACTCGGACGCCTTGAGGATGGCGTGCATGTCGTCTTCTTTCAGCTCGAAGGCCACACGCAGCTTTTTCAGGACGATGTTGTTGGTGATCGGCAGCTCGACAGGCAGCGGCGGGCGGCTCTCGTCTTTGCCACGCTTGAAGAACACCAGGCCGTCGAGGAAGTGCGCCATGACCTCGTCACTGCACGGCACGAAGCCTTCTTCTTCGTCTTTCTTCATGTAGGCCGCGACATCGGCTTTGGTCGCGTCGAACCCGCCGAGCTTGATGATATCGACCACTTTGGCGTCGTTGATATCAAGCATGTAACGGATGCTGCGCAGTACATCGTTGTTCATCATGGTGCGTGTATTTCCTGGAGATTCACAGATGAGCGCACGCAGGGTTGGATGCGGCGCTCATAAAGGGGGGATTCAGAATTTTTCTTTGTCGGTCATGTAGCGCCACTGGCCTTCAGGCACCTTGCCGATGGACACGCCGCCGATACGGATGCGCCGCACCGAAACAACCTTCAGGCCTACTGCCTCGCACAGTTGGGCAATAACGCCGGGCTGCGGGTTTTTCATGGCGAAGCGCAGGCGGTTTTCGTTCTGCCAGCTGGCTTTGACCTTCGGCAGTTCCTTGCCCTTGTAGGTCATGCCGTGGTTCAAGCGGTTGAGGCCGTGGGCAACCATGTCGCCCGAGATTTCGACGACGTATTCCTGCTCGATCTTGCTGCGGTCGTCGGTGAGTTTGCGCAGGATTTTCCAGTCCTGGCTGAACACCATCAGGCCGCTGGCGTTGGCTTGCAGCGTGGAAATCGCTTCCAGGCGCAGAAAGTGCCCTTTGAGGGGACGTCGACCGATGCTGTGGTCGGCGGACAACGTAGCGGGTGTGATCAACGCCAAGGCACTTTCAGGGGCCATGCCTGCAGGGGCGTTAAACAAAAGGGTAACGGATTCAGGCGTGTCGGCTTTTGCTTCCGCGTTCAGCACCACGGTCTGGTTTTCGACCTTGAACTGCGGCTCGTCGACGACAACGCCGTCCACCGTGACCCAGCCGCCTTCAATAAACAGCTCGGCTTCGCGACGGGAGCAGCCGACCAGCTCGATAAGGCGTTTGGAAAGGCGAATGGGGTCAGTCATGAGAAAAGCCGTAACAAAATGGAAAGGCGCCTATTGTACCCGCGCAGGCACCGTTAATCGCGGCCACATTGAAATTGCCTGGCGAATAAGCCTCCACTCGATGGATTTTTCCGGGAGCGACGCAGGTCTGCTCTCTATTCCTACATTGTCTGGAGCGAATTCATGACCAAATGGCTACCCGCCCTGCTGATGACTGTCAGTCTGCCGCTGCTCGCTGCGCAACCACCGGCCTACGGCCCACAGCTGGAAGGGTTTCAGTATCCGTTCCCGGCGCAGAACTTCAGCTTTGAATCCCAGGGTGCGCCCGTGCAGATGGGTTACATGGACATCAAGCCAACCGGCACTGCCAATGGTCGCAGCGTGGTGCTGCTGCACGGCAAGAACTTTTGCGGCGCTACGTGGGAAGGAACCATCAAGGCGCTGACGGGCGCGGGTTATCGTGTGGTCGCGCCGGATCAGATCGGTTTCTGCCGCTCCAGCAAACCGGCGGATTATAAGTACTCGTTTGAGCAGCTGGCGCAGAACACCAAAGCGCTGCTGACCCAACTGGGCATCGATCACGTCACCGTGGTCGGGCATTCAATGGGCGGCATGCTGGGGACCCGGTTTGCGCTGATGTACCCCGACCAAGTGGATCAACTGCTGCTGGTCAACCCTATCGGTCTGGAAGACTGGAAAGCCAAAGGTGTCCCGGATCGCAGCTTCGATGACTGGTACGCCCGTGAGCTGAAGACCAGTGCCGACAGCATTCGCAAGTATCAGCAGTCGACCTACTACGCCAATGAATGGCGGCCCGAGTTCGATCATTGGGTCGACATGCAGGCCGGCATGTTCAACGGCAACGGCAAGGAGGAGGTCGCCCGGGCATCTGCGCAGACCTACGGGATGATCTTCAATCAGCCGGTGTTCTACGACTTCGAGAAATTGAAAATGCCGACGGTGTTGTTGATTGGGCAGAAGGACAATACCGCCATCGCCAAGGACGCGGCGCCCGAGGAGTTGCGCAAGACGCTGGGCAATTACCCGGAGCTGGGCAAGGCCGCAGCGAAGCGCATCCCGCAGGCGACACTGGTGGAGTTCGCTGGGTTGGGCCATGCGCCGCAGATTCAGGACCCTCAGCAGTTCAACAAGGTGCTGCTGGAAAGTCTGAAGCGCTGATGCAGGGTTGCTTCAGATGACCTTGAGCCGCATCCGCAATATCGGATGCGGTCGGCCGAGCCCGTCCAGCTCGGTCCGGCCCACCACTTCAAACCCCTGCCGTTCGTAAAACCCCCGCGCTTGGGCATTTTGTTCGTTCACGTCCAGCTCGGTAATGTGGAAGTGCTCCATCGCGTAGTCCAGCAGTTGCTGGCCCAGGCCCGTGCCACGGTGGTCGGGGGCAATGAACAGCATTTCGAGTTTGCCCGGGGTGGTGCCGGCGAAACCGGTGATGCGCAGGTGTGAGTCGCGGGTGCAGAACAGGTTTACGGCGCCCAGGTACTGGGTTTCCAGCAGATGCCGGAGCAGCGTGATGTAGTTCTCGGGCAGAAAGTCATGGGTCGCGCGCACGGACGCTTCCCAGACCCGGATGAGTTCGGCGAAGTCGTGCTGCCTGGGCAGATAAATGACCGAGTGCCGGGTCATGTGGCCGCTGCTCCCTGGGTAGTGATCCTGATGTGGGGACGATAGCCAGAAAAAACAAACCCCGCCGTTTTACGGGCAGGGCTGTTGGAGGTGAAGCGGCGTGCGAGCCAGGGATTGAGCGTTAGATTGGCTCAGCCCACAGGTCGTACTCATCGGCATCCACCACCCGGCACATGACTTTGTCGCCTGGCTTGAAGTCACGGTCGCTTTCCACGAAGACGTTACCGTCGATTTCCGGTGCGTCGAAGAACGAGCGACCGACGAAGCCCTGTTCATCCACTTCGTCGATCAGCACTTCGATTTCCTTGCCGATTTTCATCTGCAGGCGTGCGGCGCTGATGGCTTGCTGGTGCGCCATGAAGCGATCCCAGCGATCCTGCTTGATGTCGTCCGGAACAATCGGTGCATCCAGCAGGTTCGCCGGCGCGCCCTCGACAGGGGAGTACTGGAAGCAGCCGACGCGATCCAGCTGGGCTTCAGTCAGCCAGTCCAGCAGGTACTGGAAGTCTTCCTCGGTTTCGCCCGGGAAGCCGACGATGAATGTCGAGCGGATGATCAGGTCCGGGCACTGTTCGCGCCAGTTCTTGATGCGCGCCAGGGTCTTGTCTTCGAAGGCCGGGCGTTTCATCAGCTTGAGGATCTTCGGGCTGGCGTGCTGGAACGGGATGTCCAGGTACGGCAGGATCTTGCCCGCCGCCATCAACGGAATGATCTCGTCGACGTGCGGGTACGGGTAAACGTAGTGCAGGCGTACCCACACTCCCAGCGAACTTAGGGCCTGGCACAGCTCGGTCATGCGTGTGCGGACCGGCTGACCGTTCCAGAAACCGGTGCGGTACTTGATGTCGACGCCGTAGGCGCTGGTGTCCTGGGAAATCACCAGCAGTTCTTTCACGCCGGCTTTGACCAGACGCTGCGCTTCGTCGAGCACATCGCCAATCGGGCGGCTGACCAGCTTGCCGCGCATGGACGGGATGATGCAGAAGCTGCAGCTGTGGTTGCAGCCTTCGGAAATCTTCAGGTACGCGTAATGGCGTGGGGTCAGCTTGACCCCTTGCGGCGGCACCAGATCGATCAGCGGGTTGTGATCGAGCTTCGGCGGGGCGGCGTCGTGGACGGCATTGACCACTTGCTCGTACTGCTGCGGACCGGTGACGGCCAGCACGCTCGGGTGCACGCTGCGAATCACGCTTTCATCCACGCCCATGCAGCCGGTGACGATCACTTTGCCGTTTTCGGCCAGCGCCTCGCCAATGGTCTCGAGGGACTCGGCCTTGGCGCTGTCGATGAAACCGCAGGTGTTGACCACGACCACGTCAGCGTCCTGGTAGGTCGGCACGACCTGATAGCCTTCCATGCGCAGCTGGGTCAGGATGCGCTCGGAATCGACCAGAGCCTTCGGGCAACCGAGGCTGACAAAGCCGACCTTGGGGGCGGCAGACGTGGTGACGGTGGACATTGACTAACCTCGGCGTAGGATGCCCGGCGTTTGGCCGAAGCATTGACTGGGCGCTTGGGGCGCCTCTGATCAAAAAGTGCGCAATTCTAGCGGCGCGTCGAACGATTGACCAGTGTTATACAGAGAATTACGACGAGTGCTGCGCTATGCTTCGCGGCGTTACGCCCGGCACCCCAAGTGGGCCGGGCGCATCGGAATTTACCGGTGCGGCGTGGGTCAATCCGACAACGCCGGATCGCGGTGCTCGAGTCATGGTTTCAGGAGTGGTAAATGGGTCACGCAACGAGTCAGGCAGAGGTCGGGCATTCTTCGGCGAAACCGTTGAGTCTGCTGGTGGGCGCGGTGGGTGTAGCCTATGGCGACATCGGTACCAGCCCGCTTTACACCATTAAAGAGGTCTTCGTCGGCGGCTATGGCGTGCAGGCCGGCCACGATGCCGTGCTGGGCATTCTGTCGCTGATCTTTTGGTCACTGATCTGGGTGGTCTCCTTCAAGTACATGGCCCTGGTGCTGCGCGCCGACAACGAAGGCGAAGGCGGCATCATGGCGCTAACGGCGCTGGCGCGAAGGGCTTCAGCCAAATACCCGAAGCTACAGGCGAGCATGATCGTCTTCGGCCTGTTCGGCGCGGCGCTGTTTTACGGCGACAGCATGATCACCCCGGCGATCTCGGTGCTGTCCGCGGTCGAAGGCATGGAGCTGGCCTTTGACGGACTGGAGCACTGGGTGGTGCCGATTGCATTGGTCGTGCTGGTGGCGCTGTTTCTGATTCAGCGTCACGGCACTGCGCGCATCGGCGTGATGTTCGGCCCGATCATGGTGCTGTGGTTCGTGACCCTCGGCGTGCTTGGCGTTCACGGCATCCTGCAACAGCCGGAAGTGCTGCATGCCGTCAACCCGGTGTGGGCGGTTCGCTTCTTTATTGATCATCCCGGCATTGGCGTTTCGGTGTTGGGCGCTGTGGTGCTCGCACTGACCGGTGCCGAGGCGCTGTATGCGGACATGGGTCACTTCGGTCGCAAGCCGATCTCCCGTGCGTGGTTCGCGCTGGTCCTGCCGGCACTGGTGCTGAACTACTTCGGTCAGGGCGCCCTGGTGATTCAAGACCCTGAAGCGGTACGCAACCCGTTCTACCTGCTGGCGCCGAGTTGGGCCCTGTTGCCTTTGATTGCCCTGTCGACGCTGGCGACCATTATTGCTTCGCAGGCGGTGATTTCCGGGGCGTTCTCGATGACGCTGCAGGCGATCCAGCTCGGCTACATCCCGCGCATGTACATCCAGCACACCTCGAGCGACGCCCAAGGGCAGATCTACATCGGTGCGGTGAACTGGGCGCTGATGGTCGGGGTCATCCTGCTGGTGCTGGGATTCGAATCCTCCGGCGCGCTGGCCTCGGCCTACGGCGTGGCGGTGACCGGCACGATGCTCTGCACAACGATTCTGGTGGCGTCGGTCATGCTGCTGGCCTGGAAATGGCCGCCGCTGATCGCGGTGCCGATTTTGGTCGGATGCCTGTTCGTGGACGGTATGTTCTTCGCGGCCAACGTGCCAAAAGTCATTCAGGGCGGGGCGTTCCCGTTCCTGGCGGGTATCGCGCTGTTTATCCTGATGACCACCTGGAAGCGCGGCAAGCAGCTGTTGGTAGATCGCATCGACGAGGGCGGTCTGCCGCTGCCGATCTTCATCAGCAGTATTCGCGTGCAGCCGCCCCATCGCGTTCAGGGCACGGCCGTATTTCTCACGGCCCGCGCGGACGCCGTTCCCCATGCGCTGTTGCATAACCTGCTGCACAACCAGGTGCTCCATGAGCAAGTGGTGCTGCTGACCGTCGTGTACGAAGACACCCCGCGCGTGCCGACGGCCCAGCGCTTCGAGGTCGAGGCGTTTGGCGAGGGCTTCTATCGCGTGATTCTGCATTTTGGCTTCATCGACGAGCCGGACGTGCCGGCAGCGCTAAGCCTGTGTCACCTGAAGGAGCTGGACTTCAGCCCGATGCGCACGACCTACTTCCTCAGCCGCGAAACCGTGGTCTCGTCGAAACTGGTGGGCATGGCCCGCTGGCGCGAGGGCCTGTTCTCGTTCATGTTGAAGAACGCCAACGGCAATTTGCGTTTCTTCAAACTGCCGTTCAACCGAGTGATCGAGTTGGGCACGCAGGTGGAGATGTAAGCAGCTCCGCTTCGGCGGGGTTTAACCGGGAGTGTGCCGGGTGTCACGCCGTGAGATTGATGGCGTATGCACTGGCCTCTTCCCGGCTGAAGCCGGTCCTAAAGAGGTCGGCCTCACGTCAGCGAGTAGCTGAAACAAAAAAATCCCCGCAATCGCAAGAAAGCGGGGATTTTTTATGGGCGGGCGATTACTCCGCGGCGGGTTCTTTGCCCTTCCACTTGTCGATCACCGCACTCAGGCGCTTGGCCAGGGCCGGGTAGTCTTCGTCGAAGTGATGGCCGCCTGGCAGTTGCATCTTCTCGCCAGGTGCTGTGGTTTCCGTACAGCCGCTTTCATCCTTCTCTTCAATGCCATAGACACACAACACCTTGTCGCCGGGCAGCTTGGCCATTTCAGGGCCTGTCGCCGCTTCCTTACCGGCTGCGCCCAACCAGCCTTCGACGGCAATCTCGAAGCTGCCGGTGCGGGCGAAGGCCAGCAGGATGATGCCGTCGACCCGCGCCTTGTCTTCTTCCGGCAAGCGGTTGTAGATCGCTGGCAACACGTCGGCGCCGAAGGAATAGCCCGCCAGCACGAAATGCTTGGCGCCCCATTTCTGCCGGTAATGGGCCATCAGCTCGCTCAGATCAGCGGCGGTCTGTTCTGGCGATTTGTGCTCCCAGTAGTAACGAAGGGTGTCGATGCCGACGACCGGGTAGCCACCCATTTTCGCCATGTCGCCCGCCACGTCCTTGTCCAGGTCGCGCCAGCCACCGTCGCCGGACAGAAACAGCGTCACCGTGTCAGAGGGCTGGGAAGACGGCACCTCGACCACCGGAATGTTCAGGCCACCGTTGTCGTCACCCCCAATCAGGCGACGGCGCACTTCGTTGTTCAGCACCTGCGGGTACTTGATGTCGTAGTCGCTGATGCTGGTTTCGGTATTGGGTGCGTCACGGACCAGCGTGGCGCTTTCGTCGTCGGGGCCGTCGTTCCAGGCGACCGTCCACTTGCCGTGGGCGGCGGCCTTCGGCACAGGGTCGGTGCAACCCGGCTGATCGCGGACGAAGCCAACCGAGATGGCCCGGGCATTGTCGTTGTCCTGACCGGCCAGCCAGCGCCACGCCAGGGAAGCACCCGCACCGACACCGGCAACCAGATCAGGCGCGCCGTCGAGCTTCTGCAGCGCGGCATTGAAGGTTTTCGCCTGAAGCTGACAATCGTCCTTCGGCAGCGTCACTTGTACGACCCGGGCCGAAGCGTCGTAGCTCAAGGCGAGCAGTTGTTTCTCGGTCAGTGATTCTTCAGTGGTCACGGCGAGCGCGACCTGGGTTTTCACCTTGGTCGAAGGCACCACCCGGATCAGTGCAGAGCCGTCATCCAGGGTGATGTGTTCAAGAGTCGGTTGCGCGGCGGGGCGGTTCCACAGCCAGAAACCCAATGCCACCACCAGAATTACCAGGGCTGCGAGCAAAAAGCGCCAGTAGCGTTGAATCATCAGCGTTTCACCAATCCAGTCAGGCCGCCCGCAATCAGGGCGGCGGTATCTGCCAGTGCCACGAGCGGATCAAGTCCTGCGGGCACGGCCATGTAACGAGGTTCCCAGTCAGGCTGGAATTTGTCTTTGAAACGGCGCAGCCCCTGGAAGTTGTAGAGCTGCTCGCCACGGCTGAACACCATCGAGCCCAGACGTTGGGTCAAGGGCGCGCCACGTCGCGGTTGCAGCCCGGACAACGGGACCATGCCGAGGCTGAAGCGGGCGTAACCTTCTTTTTTGTAATGCAGGATCAGCCCGACCATCATGAATTCCATGGTCAGCTTCGGCGCTTCCGGGTGCGAGCGCATGAGGTCCAGGCTCGCCAGATCATTGCGCGAGGTCTCCAGCAAATTGGAGAACGCGACCGGCTTGCCCTGGAAATGCACGATGGCGATGCGGAAATGCTTGAGGTAATCCAGGCTGAAGCGCCCGAGGGAGAAGCCTTTCTCGCGCACGTTCTTGCCCATCAGCCACGCATCGGAAATCACTTTGAGCTCGTCCATGGGCGCTTGACCCACTTCGTAGATTTCCAGCGACAGACCGTCGCGCCCACCCCGATTCCAGGTGTAGCGCAGGTCCTTCATTTCCTTGCCCTTGGCTTCGATGTCGAACTTGTGCAGATCGACTCGGGCCTCTTCGCCCAGCTTGATCGCAGTCAGGCCGATGTCCATGTAGAACGGCAGGTTCTCCGCACGCACCTGATAGAACACCGGGCGGGCATGGTGAACGTCACACAGATCGCGGAACTGCCAGATCAGCTCGGCCCGCTGCTGGGTCGGGCCGATCGGATCGTACAGCGCAACCAGGCTGCGGCCGCGATGGGCGTACATCAGAAACGCATTGCCGTCAGGGTGCATCAGCACGGCCTTGTCGCCGGTCAGCACCAAACCGCCATCGGGCTGGCTGGATGCTTTGATGATCTCCGCGGCTTTGGCCAGCTGTGCCTCATCTGGCAGGTTGATCACAGGGCGCGCGGTACGCAGCAGCCAGGTCAGCGAGACGATCAGCAGCAACACCGCGCTTCCGAGCGCCGAGCGCAGACCCCGTGGGGCATCGGCGTCCAGTGTGAACTGCCACCACAGCTGGTGGCTGTAGGGCACGTCTTGATAGGCGAACAGCAGCAGCCAGACCGAAGCACCCAGCACGCAGACACTGGCGACCAGATACAGCGGTGAAAACGGCAGTTCCAGCAAGCGACTCGGACGGTAGAACGAGCGACGGAAGATGGTCAGCAGGCACGCGGTCAGCAGCAGCAGACTCGCTTCTTCCCAGTCGAAACCCTTGAGGATCGACAGAATGGAGCCCACAAACAGCAGAATCGTGGTCAGCATCCACGCCGCCGACAGGCGACGACGCAGGCCCTGCGCGAGCAACAGGCAGAGCACGCCGATCAGGCTGGCGCCGAAGTGAGAGGCGTCGATCAGTCGATGGGGAATGAGGAAGCCGAGGCTCTCCAGGCGGGTGTCGATCTCGGGGGTCGAGCCGGAAAACAGCAGCACCACGCCGGAGAGAAATACCAGCAACGCCAGAATCGGAGCGCCAAGGCCTGACGCAACGCGCATGGCTTGTTGCGCAAACAATAGTCGCTTGGCCTCGCTGTAAAGCAGTACCAGACAAGCGATCAGCAGCGGCATCACCACGTAGATCAGGCGGTACAGCAGCAGCGCGGCGGCCAGCGGTGCGGCGCCCAGCTCGTCGGCAAAGGCGGCGAGCAGAATGGCTTCAAAGACGCCGACGCCACCGGGCACGTGGCTGAGGACACCTGCGGCCAGGGCCAGCAGGTAAACCAGCAGGAACGCACCGAAGGGCGGGGCGGAGGGCAGCAACAGATAGAGGACGGCAGCAGCGGCGGCGACGTCCAGCGCAGTAATCACCAACTGCATCAGGGTCAGGCGTACGCCAGGCAGACGCAGGGTGCGGCGGCCGGCGCGGACCAGCAGGTTATGCGGGATCGTCTGTTCCGGCAGGCGTCGGCGATAGATGGCATAACCCAGAATCAGACTGAACGCGAGCACGGCGACTGCAACGGTTGCCAGTACCGGCACTGATACATGCAGAGCCAGCGAAGCGGCGGGCAGGTCGCTCAAGGTCGCGAGGGCAGCCAGCGGGGGAAGTGCGCAACCCAAGGACAGGCTGGCAAACAGGGTCATGTGGGCAACTTCGCCCGCACCCAGTCCCAATCGCGAGTAAAGGCGGTAACGAACCGAGCCGCCGGACAGCATCGACAGGCCTACGGCGTTGCCGATGGCGAACGCGCAAAACCCGCCCATGATCAGCGACTTCGGCGGCAGATCGACATTGGCGTAGCGACTGGCGGACCACTCGTAGCCCAGCAGAATCACGAACCCGATGGCAGTCGCCAGCACTGCGCCGGCCAGAGAAGGCAGCGGCACACTGAGCAGCGAATCCTGCAGAGCGTAGATGTCCAGCTCGGTCAGCATGTGCCGACAGGCGATCAGGGCGATGGCGAACAGCAGGATGGTGACGCCTAACCCAATGGGTTGACGGTACTTGCTCACCAGTTCGCGTAGACGCAGTCGTTTCGGGGGAGCCGGAGGATGCTCCGTCACTGCTTCGTTTGTGTCGGACGGGTTGGCGCGCATCAATCACTCCTTGGATCGTGCGCGACAGGATGGAGGTATACAGCCAAGTTACCAATCCCTACGCAAAAAATAATTCAGGATGTTAGCGCTTGAACGTCTAACGGGCGAATACCACGGATACGTATCGGTGACCGTTCAGTCTAGGTTCAGTCGTTGGCCAGCGTATCGGCAGGGGAGATCAAAACTATCGCTCCCGGCAACATACAGTAACAAGACCTCTCGGATGAACGCACCCCGGTAATGGGATGTGACAAGGATTCCGGCCCGCTGTTCGAGCGCTTTCAGCGAGGCAAAAAAAAGGCCACTCTTTCGAGTAGCCTTTTTAGATGTTGGTTGCGGGAGCCGGATTTGAACCGACGACCTTCGGGTTATGAGCCCGACGAGCTACCAGACTGCTCCATCCCGCGTCTGTGTGGCGGCATTCTACAGTCGAACGACGAAGTGTCAACCTTTAATGCCAGGGATCGACAAAATAACCGCATCGGGAGCGTTGGGGCGCCTAAGTGGCGGTTGGACAAGGCTTTTATCGCAATCCGCGCCTGACAGCAGGTCGCCATCATCCACAGGCCTTGTTTCATTAATATGAAGCGCTGGGTGGAGAGGGCGGCGGGATCGCGCTTCCCCAAATGACAGCCACAAAAAAGGCCACTCTTTCGAGTAGCCTTTTTTGATGTTTGGTTGCGGGAGCCGGATTTGAACCGACGACCTTCGGGTTATGAGCCCGACGAGCTACCAGACTGCTCCATCCCGCGTCTGTGTGGCGGCATTCTACAGAGGATCGCCGGGCTGTCAAGCAATCGGCAGAAAAAAAGGCTTTTTCTTCAATCGGTTAGCGTGAACGTGTCGCGGAGAGCCATGGCGCGTCTCGCTTTCGGGACTTTCAGGGGCGGTTTCTTGGAGTGGCATGGCCGTAGGGGACGAGGCTTATTCAGTGTCAGAAAGTCGCGTGAATGAGATACTGCTCGACCGTTTTCCTACGACCCTATGTGATGCCGCAGCGCAAAATCATCCATATCGACTGTGATTGCTTCTACGCCGCTATTGAGATGCGCGACGACCCGCGTCTGGCCGGCAAGCCGTTGGCAGTCGGCGGGTCGGCTGAACGGCGGGGTGTCATTGCGACCTGCAACTACGAAGCTCGGGCCTACGGCATCCGCTCCGCGATGTCATCCCGACATGCGCTGACGCTGTGCCCGGATCTCACCATCGTCAAACCGAGAATGGATGCCTATAAAGAAGCATCGAAAGAGATCCAGACGATCTTCCGTGACTACACCGATCTGATCGAGCCGCTGTCGCTGGATGAGGCTTATCTGGATGTCACGGAATGCGAGCACTTTTCCGGCAGTGCGACGCGGATCGCCCAGGACATTCGGCGGCGCGTTTCCAATCAGTTGCACATCACCGTTTCCGCCGGCGTCGCTCCGAACAAGTTTCTGGCCAAGATCGCCAGCGACTGGAAAAAGCCCAACGGGTTGTTTGTCATTACCCCGGATCAGGTGGAAGACTTTGTCTCCGAATTGCCGGTGTCCAAGTTACACGGCGTTGGCAAAGTAACGGCCGACAAGCTGGGCCGCCTCGGCATCATCACCTGCGCCGATTTGCGCGGCTGGAGCAAGCTTTCGCTGGTGCGGGAATTCGGCTCATTTGGCGAGCGGCTGTGGAATCTGGCCCATGGTGTGGATGAGCGGCCCGTGCAGAACGACAATCGCCGCCAGTCGGTCAGTGTCGAAAATACCTATGACACTGATCTGCCGGACCTCGCCAGTTGCCTGCTGATGCTGCCGGCATTGCTGGAAACGTTGAACGACCGCATCGCGCGGATTGACACCCTTTACCGCCCTGGCAAACCGTTCGTAAAGGTCAAGTTTCATGACTTCACCCAGACAACGCTGGAACAGGCGGGGGCAGGGCGGGACTTGAGCAGTTATGAGCAACTGTTGACCCAGGCGTTCGCACGGGGCGGTAAGCCGGTGCGATTGCTTGGGATTGGTGTACGTCTGCATGACCTTCGGGCTGCCCATGAGCAGCTCGAGTTGTTCAGCTGAGACTGGTTCAGGCCAGGCTATTCGCTGCCCGGCGGTACCGCGACCAGGCGACCAGCATCTTTTGCCAGTGCCCGAAGGAATTCGTGCTGCAACTGCGGATCGTTGCGGGTCAGCTCGATCAATGACTGTTCCAGCTCACTGGCTTCCTCTTCCAGTCCCAGCTCGGACAGGCGCTTGACGCGATGCACCCACTGGCTGACTTCGTCATCTTCCAGATCGTCGTAGATCAGGTCGTGGGCTTCAATCAGCTTGCCGCGCAGTGATTTGCTCAGTGGCAACGTGGCAGTTGCCTGAACGTTGCTTTGCTCATCCTGCACTTTGATGTTCAGTTGCGTGACATAGCTGAGGTTCTGCTCGGCGAACGGGCTGTCCAGCAGATTCACGCGCAGCACGCCGTTACGGTCCGTATTCAACTCGTGGGTCTCTTTGCCCGCGGTGACTTCAACCGGCGCTTCACTCCACGGCAGACTCGAATGCTCGACGCGGTGATCGCGCTGTACTTCGTCGATACCGGCCAGGTTCTGTTGAGCGCGACCATGGGAGGGTGCGTTCATGAACGGGTTGACCCCCGCGACGCCGTAAGTGAGCCAGTCCTTGGTGACACTGTCGGGCAGACTGCCAAACGTCAGTACGTTGACCACATTGGCGCCGATGCCCGCGACGATGGCCACCGCGCCCAGTGGGATTTCATAGACTTCCCGCCACGGCTGATACGGCGTGTACCGGTCGTAGTGCCGGGTGACTTCGAATTCGGTGATGTCGAAGGTTTTCAGCTCGTGGATGCGTATCCGGCGCTGGGGCAATTCCAGCGTCTTGGGATCGCCAAGGTCGACCTGAAAACTGTGGTCGAGCAATTTGCGCTCGACACGTTCTTCATGCTCGCTGCGTTGAGACAGATGATTGGCACAGCCGCCAAGAAACAGGCTGGTGCACAACACAGCGCCTGCGAGACGTGAGGGATTTCGCTTGAACATGAGATCTCTAGGTGCAGGTAAGGCGCATAGCAGAGGCGTGGCGGATGAAAGCGCGCCTGCACAATCGCAGGCGCGCAATCCGGTCAGCGCTTGATCCGGTCCTTGATGAAAGACAACACATCGGCGACAGGCAGGGCCTGCGCTTCGGCTTCGGTGCGGCTCTTGTATTCGAGGTTACCCTCGGCAAGACCACGGTCACTGACCACGATGCGATGCGGAATGCCGATCAGTTCCATGTCAGCGAACTTGATCCCCGGGCTGGTCTTCTTGTCGCGGTCATCCAGCAACACTTCGAAGCCGGCAGCCGTCAGTTCGGCGTACAGCTTGTCGGTTGCCTCTTTAACCGCATCGGTTTCGTAGCGCAGCGGCACGAGGGCGATCTGGAAAGGCGCGAGCGCGTCGCTCCAGATGATGCCGTTTGCGTCGTTGTTCTGCTCGATCGCGGCAGCCACAACGCGCGACACACCAATCCCGTAGCAGCCCATGGTCAGTGTGACCGGCTTGCCGTTCTCGCCCAGCACCTGGCACTTCATCGCGTCGCTGTACTTGGTGCCCAGCTGGAAGATGTGCCCGACTTCGATGCCGCGCTTGATGATCACGTTGCCCTGACCATCCGGGCTCGGGTCGCCGGCGACGACGTTACGCAGGTCAGCGACGGTCGGAACAGGCAGGTCCCGCTCCCAGTTGACGCCGAAGTAGTGCTTGTCGTCGATGTTCGCGCCAATACCGAAGTCGCTCATCAGCTCAACCGAGCGGTCGATGATGCACGGCAGCGGCAGATTCAGCGGGCCGAGGGAACCCGCGCCGGCGCCAATGGCATCGCGCAGTTCGGCTTCGGAGGCCATGACCAGCGGGCTGGCGACTTGCTCCAGATTCGACGCCTTGATTTCGTTGAGTTCGTGATCGCCACGGATAATCAGCGCAATCAGCTTGCCTTCTTCAGCGGCATGCACAACCAGCGTCTTGACGGTCTTTTCGATCGGCAGATTGAACTGCTCGACCAGGGCCGCGATGGTCTTCGCGTCAGGGGTGTCGACAAGGCGCAGCTCTTCTGTCGGCGCAGGGCGGCTGGCCTCGCGCGGAATGGCTTCAGCCTTTTCAATGTTCGCGGCGTAGTCGGAGGTGTCGCTGAACACGATGTCGTCTTCGCCGGACTCGGCCAGCACGTGGAACTCATGGGAGCCCGCGCCACCAATGGAGCCGTTGTCGGCCACGACCGGGCGGAAGTTCAGGCCCAGACGAGTGAACACGTTGCAGTACGCCTGATGCATACGGTCGTAGGTTTCCTGCAGGGAATCCTGGGTCGCATGGAAGGAATAGGCGTCCTTCATGATGAACTCGCGGCCGCGCATCAAACCGAATCGCGGGCGGATTTCGTCACGGAATTTGGTCTGGATCTGATACATGTTGATGGGCAGCTGTTTATAGCTGTTGAGTTCGTTGCGGGCCAGATCGGTGATGACCTCTTCGTGGGTCGGGCCCGCGCAGAAATCGCGATCGTGACGGTCTTTCAAGCGCAACAGCTCAGGGCCGTACTGTTCCCAGCGGCCCGACTCCTGCCAGAGCTCTGCCGGCTGAATACCCGGCATCAACACTTCCAGCGCGCCCGCTGCGTTCATCTCTTCGCGAACCACCGCTTCGACCTTGCGCAGTACCCGCAGGCCCATGGGGAGCCAGGTGTACAGACCGGAGGCAAGTTTGCGGATCATGCCGGCACGAAGCATCAGCTGATGGCTGATCACGACCGCATCGGATGGCGTTTCTTTCTGTGTGGCGAGCAAATATTGACTGGTACGCATGGTCGGCCGTTGTCGGTTGCGGTGACTGGGAAATGACCCGGCATTGTACGGTGGTGGTATCGCTGAGTACAGGCCGGGCGGGCACCGCAGGAGCAGGGATTGTCAACCGCGCGCCCATGAAAAAGCCCGGCGCGAGGGCCGGGCTTTTCTATAACGAGTGTCAGACAGTGCGATTACAAGACCGAAATCGGGTAGTCGACGATCAGACGGAACTCGTTGACATCGCCTTCGCCCTCGTCCGTGTTGGCACGGTGGAATGCTTGACGGATGCGGAACGACAGGTCTTTGGCTGGGCCAGTTTGAACAACGTACTTGGCCTCGACGTTGGTCTCGTGGTGGCTGCCATCAGAACCGTACAGGCCGGTGTAGGTGCTGTTCGATGGAGTGTGAGTCCCGTCGATGTCAGTACCGGTCACGTAGCGAGCCATGAAGCTCAGGCCTGGAACACCGTAGGTGGCCATGTTCAGGTCGTAGCGGGCTTGCCAGGATTTCTCACCCGGGGCGTTGAAGTCGGAGTATTGAATCGAGTTCGCCAGGAAGATCGAGTCGCCACCGCGGTTGTTGTCGCCGATACCGATGTAGTCGAACGGTGTATCACCGTTAACTTTCTGGAATGCCAGGGTCAGGGTATGAGCGGCCAGGAACGAGTAGGCTGCAGACAGGGAGAAAGCGTTGTTGTTGATGTCGCCTGCTTTCTTGCTGCCGGTGTCCTGGGTGTTGTAATAGTTGAAGTCAAACGCCAGCGCCTGGTCGTCAGTCAACGGCAGTGCGTAGTTCACGTTGCCGTAGTACTGGTTCCACACGTCTTCCAGTTTGTTGTAGTAGAAACCAACACCCAGGTTGTCGGTGATCGAGTACTTGCCGCCGCCGTAGGTAGCGGACTTGGAAGTCACGCCAGCGTAGGTGGCCCAGATATCGCCGTTGCGATTGGTCTCATCCTGGCTGGTGCCCGAAGTGAAGCGACCTGCTTCTACGTCGAGACCTTTGATCTCACTGCTCTGCAAGGTCACGCCAGTTGCTGTTTGTGGCAGCAGGCGGGAACCGCCAACTGCGAAAACCGGGTTCTGCGGCTGCATGTCGCCGATTTTCAGTTCGGTCTTGGAGACGCGGAATTTAACAGCGCCACCGGCCTTGCCGAAGCTGTCTTCGTTTTTACCCTGGCTGTCGGTCACCAGGTTGCCCGAACCCGAATACTTGTCCGAACCATCAAGCTTGAAGCCGGCATAGCCAAACGCGTCAACACCGACACCAATCAGGCCTTGGGTGTAACCGGAGCTGTAGTTAGCCCAGAAACCTTGAGTCCAGTCTTTGTCGTCTACCGCGCCATTCTTTTTGTCGCGATTATAGTAGTAGTTACGAGCCTTGACGTCGAGCTTGCTCCCCTCTACAAAACCAGTTGCTTCGGACTGATCGCTTACGAATGCCGCAGCCGATGCCAATTGGGTGCTGGCTGCAGTAACTGCCAGTGCGATTGCGCTCCACTTCATCACTCTCATCGTGACTTTGCTCCTTTGGTTTTTAAGAAGAGTACTGCCGTCCACCTGTTTTTTTATCTGGCCGGCTTCTTTCTTTTTGGTGTCGGCGAAATTTATAGCACGCTGACATTAATGGCGATAGTTACGAACCTATCCTTTCAATTTCTTTACGGCCTTGTCGCCGCCAGCTCTGTCCATGTCGCTACTGAACAGCTCCTGATTCGTTAAACCGTGCAACTACCGGGTTACTTTGAACGCTGGATTCATTCACACCTTCATTGAATCCAGACGCTCCAGCTACCTTGTCAAACGCCGTTGCATCCCTTCGGTCCCGGCCTGTCTCTCGACACGCTCGTCTTCAAGCCTGTGTGTGACAAAGCAACAACCGTGCACAAAATTTCGACGAATATGAAAAAAATGTCGGAAGCGTTGTAAAAACATTCGATGTCGACTCCAAGCTACTGAATCAAAACGATAAAAATATTTTCGATAGCCTGCTTTGCAACCCGAATTTTCTTGAGACTAGCGCGATGAAATGTCACTAACGTTACCTGTTACCCCTTGGCAGTGGGTAAATCGCGGATAGCTGTCACATATCCGGGCCTCATCTGAGTCGTTTTGGTGCGTCACGCCGCAAAATTGCCTGCGTTTGGTTCTTCCGATTCGGTATCGCTGCCATCCTAGGAATCATGACTGCAGCGGCACCCAGGAATATCGTCCGTGAGGCCCGGATTGACTGGGTGCACCCGAAGTCCGTTGCCTGGTTCTGCCAGGCCTGGGGCGGCGGCTGCCCGCTTCATGAAAGTGCGTGGCGGTATTTTTCGCGCGTTTCTGGTGCGAGGCGGACGTGTAGTGCCTACCGATCAACACCAGATCCGCAAAATGCCCAGAATCACAGTGCCGGATGAATCGTCCGGAATTCGCGAGTATCCTTCCCGCTACCCACGACTTCTTTATCGGGCCAGTCAATCGGCTCAGCCTATCTAATCCGCGATCAGGAGTATTTACGTGTTTGTTCTAGATCCGCGCTTGCTGCAAGACACACTACCGATCGGCGACTTCCCGCTGTGCACGCTGCTGCTGTCCAATGATTCCAATTACCCATGGTTCATTCTGGTGCCGAAGCGTCCGGACATCAGTGAAGTGTTCCAACTGTCCGAAGCGGAGCAGGCGCAGTTGTGGAAAGAAACCACCTACCTCTCGGCCGTACTTGATCGTACGTTTCACGCCGACAAGATGAACGTCGCTGCGCTGGGTAATGTGGTCAGTCAGCTGCATATGCATGTCATTGTTCGCCGGGTCGGCGACGCGGCCTGGCCTGCTCCGGTATGGGGAAAGCATCCCGCCAGGCCTTATTCGCCGGATGAGGTTGCCCGGATCACCTCGCAACTGAAGTCCGGATTGACCGAAGCATTCACCTTTAAGGAGGACTGACCATGGATCTTGAATCACGTGTCATGGAGCTGGAAAGTCGACTGGCCTTTCAGGACGATACGATTCAGGCCCTCAACGATGTATTGGTCGCCCAGCAGCGCAGTCTTGATCGTCTGGAATTACAGATCACCGCCCTGATCAAGCGTCAGGAGGAGATGGGCGGGCAGGGCGACGGTTTTGCTGAAGACTCGCGTCCCCCTCACTATTAAGGGAGAAAGAGCTGAGGGCAGGAATTTCAGCCAAAAAAAACCGCGCTTGTGAGCGCGGTTTTTTATGCGGCAACGTTAGCGGCGCGGAAGCGCAGCGATGACGTCTTCCGCTTGCAGGCCTTTGTCGCGGTTCATCACCGAAAACTCGACGCGCTGGCCTTCGACCAGAACGCGGTGGCCTTCTCCGCGAATGGCGCGAAAGTGCACGAAGATATCGTCGCCCGAATCACGGGAAATGAATCCGAAGCCTTTGGAGGTGTTGAACCACTTCACCGTACCTGTATCGCGGTTGCCCAGATCCTGGGACTGTGCGGCAGGCGCAGGAGAGGAACGGTAGAAGCTGACCGCCAGGTGCAACGCCACGGCAATAACGACGGCGAGCAGGCTGACCAGGACGGCTGGCTGGCCGGCAATGGTTTCCAGTGGAACGACCAGCGTGAGGATTTGAAGCACGACAGCCAGCACGAGCAAGCCGCTGACCAGGTTTTGCAGTTGATGACGTGGACCTTTGTTCCAGTAAGGAATCACTGGCGCAAGCACCAGGTTGATGAGGCCGAAGAGCGCCAAGTACAGCGCATCCGGTTGGGACAGGTAAGAAGACAGCGCTTCACTACGCAGGCTAGGGATGAAAGACAGCAGCAGGGCAGCTGCGCCCGTTAGCAGGTGGACTATTTTCAACATTTCGATGACTCACATTAAGATGGATCACAAGGAAATAGCGGGTGACCTTCGGTACGCTTCGGGAGAAAAGGGAGGCGTGATGCACGAGTGTCGGTCCCGCCTACGCACTGCCGCCGGACGGCACTTTGGCGGCAGCGCGTCTGTATTTAACAGCAAAGCCGAGAGCTACTCAAATCAAGTGCTTAGCGCATGTGTTCGCGGGTGATAGTGGCGGTATGTCGGTTTTTTTCGATTCTGGCAAGAGGCTCGTTCCAGAGCGGCCGGGCTAAACAAACCGTTACGCTGATCGTTGCTATTAAAGGAAGCGGGCCTGACTGCGGCCCCGTGACTGAACTAATCCCGACAGATGGCTGCGCAGGGTCCATGGTCTTGGTAGAGTGGTCGGCAGTCGTTTTAAAAAAACCATCATTGAAGAGGGCTGAACATGGCAATCGATATCGGCATCAGCGAAGAAGATCGCAAGTCCATCGTGGACGGTCTTTCCCGCCTGCTGGCAGACACCTACGTGTTGTATCTGAAAACCCATAACTTTCACTGGAACGTGACTGGCCCGGCTTTTCGTACCCTGCACCTGATGTTTGAAGAGCAATACAACGAACTGGCGCTGGCGGTGGATCAAATCGCCGAACGTATCCGCGCACTGGGCTTCCCGGCGCCGGGCACCTATTCGACCTATGCACGCTTGTCGTCGATCAAGGAAGAAGAGGGCGTACCCGCTGCCGAGGACATGATTCGTTCGCTGGTTCAGGGGCAGGAAGCAGTCACCCGTACGGCCCGTGGCATTTTCCCGTTGCTGGACAAAGTAAGCGACGAGCCAACGGCGGACTTGCTGACCCAGCGCATGCAAGTGCATGAGAAAACGGCCTGGATGCTGCGCTCGATGCTGGAAACCCAATAATCAGAAGCTCAGTCATCCACAGCTGATCAACGCAATACAGGTGCGGGCAACGTAACGGGTGCCCGCTCCCCACTGCTTTCACCCGCCGCGCGCGACAATCCCCTCCTGATCCACCCTCTGTGTGAAATCCTTTAGCTCACAACGCTCACCTGTGAAACGCGTTCGCCCTCTTTTCCCGAGTCACGCTGGCGTCCGCAATCAGGTGCGCGGGAAGAAATAAACCAGCGAAAAATACATATTTAACACCCCGATTAGGATCGGGTCTGAGTCGTTTGCCGACTCTCGAAAATCACCCCTGCAGCGTGGTGATCTCCTACAGGTTCAGAGTGCTCCTTCTGCTGGTTGCGCCCTTTGGAATACGGCTTGATAGACACCTCTTTTCAACTGATTGCGAAGGTGCCGATGCCATATCCGTAATCGCAACGAGGGGGACCTGCATGAACCTGAATATTGCCCGAGAGGGATGGGAGCCGACCCAGTGTCTGAACGCCCGGGGCGACCCGTTTATCGAAAATTTCAACATGAGCCTGGCCCAGCCGCACTCCAGGTCGGTGAGGCTCAATGGGCTGGCCACATGCCTGCGACTTGAGGAGGTGTACTGGAATATTCTGTCCGAAATGGCACGATTCAACGATTGCTCCATCAACGCCGTGCTGTCCTACGTCGATCGCGAGGTTCACCTGCGTTACGGCGGCGTCAAGAATTTCAGCGGGCTGATCCGCGTCGTGTGCGTGGCGCACGTCTTGAGTGCCGAGGGCCTGCGGCTGACGCCGTCGCCGACCTGACCTGATTTCAGCGGGCCCGTTGCGGCGGGCCTGCATTCCCTGGCGGCACTGCGGTATCCACGCCGTGTGCCGACATCTTCTTGCCCTGTATCGGGCTGGGCGGCTGCACAGCGATGATTATCCCTATATAATCCCCCGCCTTACTGTGGGAGGCAGGATTGACCGTCAGGTTGGACTGCATGCCAAAGCTTGCGCACCCTTGCACCGGCGACGGGCGAAAGCTCCATCGAATTCCGAATTACGAGAAGTGAACACACGATCATGATGCGCAGCCATTATTGCGGCCAACTGAACGAGAGCCTGGAAGGTCAGGAAATTACCCTTTGCGGATGGGTCCATCGCCGTCGCGACCACGGGGGGGTGATTTTCCTCGATATTCGCGATCGTGAAGGTCTGGCCCAGGTGGTTTTCGATCCGGATCGTGCTGACACCTTCGCCATCGCCGACCGCGTTCGCAGCGAATACGTGGTCAAGCTGACCGGTAAAGTGCGTGCGCGTCCTGCCGGCGCCGTCAACCCGAACATGGCGTCGGGCGCGATCGAAGTGCTGGGCTATGAGCTGGAAGTGCTCAACGAGTCGGAAACCCCGCCGTTCCCGCTCAACGAGTACTCCGACGTCGGTGAAGAAACCCGCCTGCGTTATCGCTTCATCGACCTGCGTCGTCCGGAGATGGCTGAAAAGCTGCGCCTTCGCTCGCGCATCACTTCCAGCATCCGTGGCTTCCTGGACGGCAACGGCTTCCTTGATGTCGAGACGCCGATCCTCACCCGCGCCACGCCGGAAGGCGCCCGTGATTACCTGGTACCAAGCCGTACCCACCCAGGCAGCTTTTTTGCCCTGCCGCAATCGCCTCAGCTGTTCAAACAGCTGCTGATGGTTGCCGGTTTCGACCGTTACTACCAAATCGCCAAGTGCTTCCGCGACGAAGACCTGCGTGCCGATCGTCAGCCTGAATTCACTCAGATCGACATCGAGACCAGCTTCCTCAACGAAGCCGACATCATGGGCATCACCGAGACCATGGTCCGCAAGCTCTTCAAGGAAGTGCTGGGTGTGGAGTTCGCTGACTTCCCGCACATGACCTTCGAAGAAGCCATGCGTCGCTACGGTTCCGACAAGCCAGACCTGCGTAATCCGCTTGAGCTGGTTGACGTTGCCGATCAGCTTCAGGCCGTGGATTTCAAAGTGTTCAGCGGTCCGGCCAACGATCCGAAGTGCCGTGTCACGGCGCTGCGCGTTCCCGGCGGTGCGAGCATGCCGCGTAGCAAGATCGACGACTACACCAAATTCGTCGGTATCTACGGCGCCAAAGGTCTGGCCTACATCAAGGTCAACGAGCGCGCCAAAGGCGTCGAAGGCCTGCAGTCGCCGATCGTCAAGAACATCCCTGAAGCCAACCTCAACGTGATCCTTGATCGCGTGGGTGCAGTGGACGGCGACATCGTGTTCTTCGGCGCCGACAAATTCAAAATTGTCAGCGAAGCATTGGGCGCCTTGCGCATCAAGCTGGGCCACGACCTGAACCTGCTCACCTGTGAATGGGCGCCGATGTGGGTCGTCGACTTCCCGATGTTCGAAGAAAACGACGACGGCAGCTTCTCTGCGCTGCACCACCCGTTCACCGCGCCGAAATGCTCGCCTGAAGAGCTTGAGGCCAACCCTGCGACCGCGCTGTCCCGCGCGTACGACATGGTGCTGAACGGCACTGAGCTGGGTGGCGGTTCGATCCGTATCCACCGCAAGGAAATGCAGCAGGCCGTGTTCCGTCTGTTGGGTATTTCCGAAGACGAACAGCAAGAGAAGTTCGGCTTCCTGCTCGACGCACTGAAGTACGGCGCGCCGCCCCACGGTGGCCTGGCGTTCGGTCTGGATCGTCTGGTCATGCTGATGACCGGTGCTCAGTCCATTCGTGAAGTCATTGCCTTCCCGAAAACCCAGAGCGCTGCGGACGTGATGACCCAGGCACCGGGCGTGGTTGATGCCAAGGCACTGCGCGAGCTGCACATCCGCCTGCGCGAGACGCCGAAGGCTGAGTAAGCCGTGTAGGTCTTGTAGAACATGGGGCTCGGCGGACTGACGATTCGGTCCGCCCTGGTCCCCGCCCATACCGGGCACAGATTCGAGTGAAGCGTCTGCGTTTGAGCGATCAAGCGCGGGCGTGCGTGTTTCAAGGTTTGGAGCGTGTTATGGCTGGTCATTCCAAGTGGGCGAACATCAAGCACCGCAAAGAGCGTCAGGATGCCAAGAAAGGCAAGATCTTCACCAAGTGGATCCGCGAACTGACCGTCGCTGCCCGTCAGGGCGGAGGTGATCCGGCGTCGAACCCGCGTCTGCGTCTGGCCCAGGACAAGGCCCTTGGCGCGAACATGAGTCGCGACATCATCGACCGCGCCATCGCTCGCGGTGCCGGGGCTGCCGATGCCGATGACATGGTTGAACTGGGTTATGAAGGCTACGGCCCGGGTGGCGTTGCGGTGATGGTCGAAACCATGACCGACAACCGCAACCGGACCGCTGCGGCAGTGCGCCATGCGTTCAGCAAATGCGGTGGCAACCTGGGGACTGACGGTTCGGTGTCCTATCTGTTCGAACGCAAGGGGCAGATCTCCTTTGCACCGGGCGTTGACGAAGACGCGCTGATGGAAGCTGCCATGGAAGCGGATGCTGACGACGTGGTCACCCACGAAGACGGCTCCATTGACGTATTCACGTCGTTCTCCAGTTTCTATGCCGTGCGCAACGCCCTGGAAGCCGCTGGTTTCATGCCCGCCGATGCGGAGATTGTGATGCAGCCGACCACCAGTGCGGTGCTCGATCTGGACATGGCGGAAAAGGTCCTCAAGCTGATCGATATGCTGGAAGACCTGGATGACGTGCAGAACGTCTATTCCAACGCCGAAATCCCGGACGAGGTGCTGGAGCAGCTCGGCTGATCCTTTGCCCGTTCGGAACTTGAGGCCGGAGCGCACGAAGCGTTGATGATCAACGCTATCGGCCTCCGGCTTCTGCCTTTATGCTGCGTCCAATTGTTCGCGTTACCTCTCAAGCTGCAGGCGTTATGACTCTTATTTTAGGTATCGACCCCGGTTCACGAATTACCGGGTTTGGCGTGGTGCGTGATACCGGGCGCGGCTGCGAGTACGTGGCCTCGGGCTGCATTCGCACGGGCACAGGCTTGCTCCATGAGCGGCTGCAGATTGTGTACCGCGGCGTACGCGAGGTCATTCAGACGTACGGTCCCGTGACCATGGGCATCGAAAAGGTGTTTATGGCGCGCAACCCGGACTCGGCCTTGAAGCTGGGCCAGGCCCGGGGTGCCGCGATCGTTGCAGGCGCCGAAGAAGGCCTGGAGATCGCCGAGTACACCGCGACCCAGGTCAAGCAGGCCGTCGCAGGGACGGGAGGCGCCAACAAGGATCAGGTGATGATGATGGTCATGCATCTGCTTAAGCTGACCACCAAACCCCAGGTGGATGCGTCGGATGCACTGGCAATTGCCATGTGTCACGCACATACCCGATCCAGCCTCATCCCTCACGGCCTCAATACCGCGCGCAGTCGTGGCGGTCGTCTGCGGCTCTGATGGCATTATTTGCGTTAGCACGGCCCGTCGCAGCAACGGGCCTCTGGAAAGGATTTGATTCGTGATTGGACGTCTACGCGGTACGTTGGTCGAGAAGCAGCCGCCGCATCTGGTACTGGATGTCAACGGCGTGGGTTACGAAGTCGAAGTGCCCATGACCACGCTTTATCGCCTGCCTCATCTGGGCGAAACCGTGACACTGCATATTCATCTGGTGGTTCGTGAAGACGCGCACCTGCTGTTCGGTTTCTACGAGAAGCGTGATCGCGAGATGTTCCGCGAGCTGATTCGTCTGAATGGGGTCGGGCCGAAACTGGCCCTGGCCCTGATGTCGACACTGGAAGTGGACGAGTTGGTGCGCTGTGTCCAGGCGCAGGATACCTCCGCGCTGACCCGAGTCCCGGGCGTTGGCAAGAAGACCGCCGAGCGTTTGCTGGTCGAGCTGAAGGATCGCTTCAAGGCGTGGGATTCGTTGCCGGGCACCTTCGCGCTGGTATCGGACGGGCCGGGCGCGCCGATGGCCGTGGCGACGGCGGAGTCGGATGCCGTCAGCGCTTTGATTTCCCTGGGCTACAAGCCCCAGGAAGCGAGCAAGGCAGTGACCGCGATCAAGGACAAGAATCTCAGCAGCGAAGACCTCATTCGCCGCGCACTGAAGGGGATGCTGTAAGTGATAGATGCCGACCGTCTGATCGCCGCCACCGGGCGTGACCGTGACGAGCAACTGGACCGTGCGATCCGGCCGCTGAGCCTGGCCGACTACATTGGTCAGCCCACCGTGCGTGAGCAGATGGAGCTGTTCATTCAGGCGGCGCGCGGCCGCAGTGAAGCGCTGGACCACACGCTGATCTTTGGTCCGCCGGGCCTGGGTAAAACCACACTGGCGCATATCATCGCGCAGGAAATGGGCGTTTCGATCAAGAGCACCTCGGGCCCTGTGCTCGAACGGCCGGGAGATCTTGCGGCGATTCTCACCAATCTTGAGCCCCACGACGTGCTGTTCATCGATGAAATCCACCGTCTGTCACCCATCGTCGAGGAAGTACTGTACCCGGCGATGGAAGATTTCCAGCTGGACATCATGATCGGTGAAGGCCCTGCGGCGCGCTCCATCAAGCTCGATCTGCCGCCGTTCACGCTGGTGGGTGCGACAACCCGCGCGGGCATGCTGACCAATCCGCTGCGTGACCGATTTGGTATCGTGCAGCGTCTTGAGTTCTACAGCACTGCGGATCTGGCCACGATCGTGTCGCGCTCGGCGAAAATTCTCGGTCTGTACATCGAGGACGAAGGCGCATTCGAGATTGCCCGTCGTGCACGGGGAACGCCACGGATCGCCAACCGGCTGCTGCGTCGGGTGCGGGATTTCGCCGAGGTGCGCGCCAAGGGCGAGATCACCAAGGCGATTGCGGATCTTGCGCTTAACCTGCTGGACGTCGACGAACGCGGTTTCGATCATCAGGATCGACGCTTGCTGCTGACGATGATCGAGAAGTTCGATGGCGGGCCGGTCGGGGTGGATAACCTCGCGGCGGCCATCAGCGAAGAGCGACACACAATTGAGGACGTGCTGGAGCCCTATTTGATTCAGCAAGGCTATATGATGCGCACACCTCGCGGCCGCATGGTCACGCGGCATGCGTATCTGCACTTCGGTCTGAACATCCCCTCGCGGATGGGCGACCGGGCGGTGATGGATGAACCGGTCGAAGACCCTGACGAATAAATGCACGATCAACCGATTTATTCGGGTGTTTGATGGTCTGACGGGCAGTCACCGCAAAGTGATGCATTGCGGGCAGTAAAAACGATGAAAAACAGTTGCCTGGCCGGATTGGCAACCTGAGGAGTAAGCACTAGAGTATGCGCGCGCAAAACGGGGCTCAGTCGTTCGCACATCGTTGTCGCGTTTATTACGAGGACACCGATGCCGGCGGCATCGTTTACTACGTCAATTACCTGAAATTCATGGAGCGGGCTCGAACCGAGCGACTGCGGGAACTGGGCTTTGCCCAATCCGCAATGGCGGGTATCGAGAACCTGTTGTTCGTCGTGCATTCAAGCGAGGCTCGGTACCATAAGCCCGCGCGGCTGGACGACGAGCTGCTGATCAGCGCCGAAGTAATCGAATTGAACCGCGCCAGCCTGCGTTTTCAGCAACAGGTCAGGCGGGCTGCGGATGATGTGCTGCTCTGCGAAGGGCAGTTTTTGGTGGCGTGTGTGCGCGCCGACAGTTTGAAACCCCGGGCCATTCCCGAAGCTCTGCGCACGGCCTTTGCCGGGCAGGGCGGCGCGGGTACACATTCAGAGCAGGAGATACAGCGTGGAAGCTAACGTCGTCGACCATTCCTCCATGTGGAGTTTGGTCAGCAATGCCAGCGTGGTTGTGCAGTTGGTGATGCTGATCCTGGTGGCCGCCTCGGTCACCTCGTGGATCATGATTTTTCAGCGCAGCGCCATGCTGCGCGCCGGGCGCAAGGCTCTGGACAGCTTCGAGGAGCGCTTCTGGTCAGGCATCGATCTGTCCAAGCTCTACCGTCAGGCCGGCAGCAACCCGGACCCGGATTCCGGCGTAGAGCAGATCTTCCGCGCGGGCTTCAAGGAATTCTCCCGTCTGCGTCAGCAGGCAGGCGTTGATCCGGACGCGGTCATGGAAGGTGTTGCACGTGCCATGCGCGTCGCGATCTCCCGTGAAGAAGAAAAACTCGAGCAGAGCCTGCCATTCCTGGCAACCGTGGGTTCGACCAGTCCGTACATCGGTCTGTTCGGTACCGTCTGGGGGATCATGAACTCCTTCCGCGGCCTGGCCACTGCGCAGCAAGCCACTCTGGCCACCGTTGCACCGGGTATCGCCGAAGCACTGATCGCCACCGCCATCGGCCTGTTCGCAGCGATCCCTGCGGTCATCGCTTACAACCGTTTCGCCGCTCGTGGCGAGAACCTGATCGGTCGCTACTACACATTCGCCGACGAGTTCCAGGCGATCCTGCACCGTAAAGTGCACACCAGCGAAGAATAAGCAGGTATTTCCCAATGGCTTTAATCGCTCGCGGCCGACGCAACAAGCGCAAGCCGGTCGCCGAAATGAACGTGGTGCCGTACATCGACGTGATGCTGGTGCTGCTGGTCATCTTCATGGTGACGGCTCCGATGATCAACCAGGGCGTGAAAGTTGATCTGCCCAAGGTCTCCAGCGAGGCTTTGCCGCAGGACAACAACAATCAGGTCCTGACGATCTCGATCAAGGCTGACAAGACCTACTACTGGAACCTTGGCAGCGAAGTCGACACCGACAAGCAAATGGACAAGGCGATGACCTTGCCGCAACTGACCAGCGCGGTGACCAAAATCATTGCCGCCGGTCGTGACGCCGGCAAGCAGACTCAAGTGTTCATCCGTGGCGACAAGACGGTCGACTACGGCGCCGTTATGGGCACGATGGGCGGGTTGCAGAAGGCCGGGGTCGGGAACGTTGGTTTGATTACCGAGGCCCCCTGATGCAGCCGATTCGAGAGCCGTCCGCCTCGGAAAGCTACTTCTGGCCGTCCGTCTGGGCGGTGGGACTGCACGTCCTGATTTTTGGTTTGTTGTTCGTCAGCTTCGCAATGACGCCTGAGCTTCCTGAAGCCAGGCCCATCGTTCAGGCCACGCTCTATCAGTTGAAATCAAAAAGTCAGGCGACCACCCAGACCAACCAGAAGCTTGCCGGCGAGGCGAAGAAATCCGCTGCGCGACAAACCGAAGTCGAGCAGATGGAGCAGAAAAAAGTTGAGCAAGAGGCGGTGAAGGCGGCGGAACAAAAGAAAGCCGATGCCGCTCAAAAAGCCGAAGAACAAAAGGCCGAGGAAGCGAAGAAAGCTGACGACGCCAAAAAAGCCGACGACGCTAAAAAAGCTGCGGACGACGCCAAGAAAGCCGAAGCCAAAAAAGCGGATGACGCGAAGAAAACCGCCGAAGAGAAACAATTGGCTGATATAGCCAAGAAGAAAGCCGAAGACGACGCGAAGAAGAAAGCCGAGGAAGACGCCAAGCGTGCGGCCGCCGAGGAAGCCAAGAAACAGGCTGCCGAGGACGCGAAGAAGCAGGCTGCGGACGACGCCAAGAAAAAGGCTGCTGAAGACGCGAAGAAGAAAGCGGCCGAGGACGCCAAGAAGAAGGCGACTGAGGACGCGAAGAAGAAAGCTCAGGACGCCGCCCGTAAATCAGCGGAAGACAAGAAGGCGCAAGCACTGGCCGACCTGCTTTCCGACAAGCCGGAACGCCAACAGGCGCTGGCCGATGAACGTGGCGACGAAGTGGCCGGCAGCTTTGATGATTTGATTCGCTCTCGGGCGGCTGAAGGCTGGGCACGTCCACCTTCTGCGCGCAAGGGCATGACAGTCGTCTTGCAGATCAACATGTTGCCGGACGGCACCGTGACTTCGGTCAGCGTGAGCAAGTCCAGCGGCGATGGTCCTTTCGACAGTTCAGCAGTAGCGGCGGTCAAGAATATTGGTCGTTTGACAGAGATGCAGGGGATGAAGCCTTCGGACTTCGCACCTTACCGTTCATTCAAGATGACATTCACACCTGAGGACCTAGCCTTGTGATTAACCTTCTTCGAGGAATGCTTGTCGTTCTGTGTTGTGCAGCGGGTTTCGCCGCTGCCGACGAAAAGAACATTCTGGTAACAAGCGGCAGTGACCGCGCCACGCCTATCGCAGTCGTGCCGTTTGGTTTGCAGGGCGGCAGCGTGCTGCCGGAAGACATGGCCAAGATCATTGGCAACGACCTGCAGAATTCGGGCTATTACTCGCCGATTCCAAAGGAAAACATGATCAGCCAGCCGAGCCAGGCCAGCGAAGTCATTTTCCGGGACTGGAAAGCGCTGGGTGCGCAGTACGTCATGGTCGGCAGCATCGTTCCTTCGGGCGGTCGCCTTCAGGTCCAGTACGCGCTGTTCAACGTCGCCACCGAGCAACAGGTTCTCACCGGTAACGTATCGGGCACCGCTGACCAGCTGCGCGACATGTCGCACTACATCGCTGACCAGTCATTCGAGAAACTGACCGGCATCAAGGGTGCGTTTTCGACCCGCATGCTGTACGTGACGGCTGAGCGTTTCTCCACTGACAACACTCGCTACACGCTGCAGCGTTCGGACTACGATGGCGCCCGTGCGGTGACGCTGCTGCAATCCCGTGAGCCGATCCTGTCGCCACGCTTTGCGCCGGACGGCAAGCGTATTGCCTATGTGTCGTTTGAACAGAAGCGCCCGCGCATCTTCGTTCAGCACATCGACACCGGTCGTCGCGAGCAAATCACCAACTTCGAAGGCCTGAACGGCGCGCCTGCGTGGTCCCCGGACGGCAGCAAGCTGGCGATGGTGTTGTCGAAAGATGGCAACCCGGAAATCTATGTGATGAATCTGGCCTCGCGTCAATTGTCGCGAGTGACCAACGATTCCTCCATTGATACAGAACCGTTCTTCGGTAAAGACGGCTCCACGATTTACTTCACGTCTGACCGCGGCGGCAAGCCACAAATCTATAAAACCAATATTAATGGCGGAGGGGCAGAGCGCGTTACTTTCATCGGTAACTACAATGCCAACCCTAAGTTATCGGCGGATGAAAAGACTCTGGTGATGATCCATCGTCAAGATGGCTTCACCAACTTCAAGGTTGCAGCTCAGGATTTGCAGCGCGGTAGCGTAAAAATCCTCACAGACAGCAACCTTGATGAGTCGCCTACTGTTGCGCCTAACGGCACCATGGTAATCTACGCCACCCGCCAGCAGGGCCGGGGAGTCTTGATGCTCGTGTCCATTAATGGACGCGTAAGGCTCCCGCTTCCTACCGCTCAAGGCGAAGTCAGAGAACCTTCCTGGTCCCCTTACCTGAACTGACGCGGCGCTTTACGTTGTACTTAACACACTTGGGGTTCATTAGGAGTTTTACGATGGAAATGCTGAAGTTTGGTAAATTTGCTGCGCTGGCTCTGGCCATGGCTGTAGCTGTAGGTTGCTCGTCCAAAGGCGGCGACAATGCCGGTGCTGGCGGCGCTGCTGTAGATCCTAACGCTGGTTACGGCGCTAACTCTGGCGCTGTTGACGGCAGCCTGAGCGAAGAAGCTGCCCTGCGCGCTATCACCACTTTCTACTTCGAATACGACAGCTCTGACCTGAAACCAGAGGCCATGCGCGCTCTGGACGTTCACGCCAAAGACCTGAAAGCCAACGGCGCTCGCGTAGTTCTGGAAGGTAACACTGACGAACGCGGTACTCGCGAATACAACCTGGCACTGGGCGAGCGTCGTGCGAAAGCCGTTCAACGTTACCTGGTTCTGCAGGGCGTTTCGCCAGCTCAGCTGGAAATCGTTTCCTACGGTGAAGAGCGTCCAGTTGCTACCGGTAACGACGAGCAATCGTGGGCTCAAAACCGTCGCGTCGAACTGCGTAAGTAATTTGACATGCGAACGTGCCGACGTGCTTTAACCGTTTTGGCTCTCACCCTTCCTCTTGCAGCGACGGGTGCGGTTCCTGTGGTCGATGACAACTCTGGCTCTGCTGGTAGCAGTTATCCGCCATCGGGTTATGGTACGTCTGGCGCCTACGCCGGAGGTGCGGCTACGACCGCACCTTCGGCGCAAGGTCAGCTGTTCATGCAGTTGCAGCAAATGCAGGACGAAATTTCGCGCTTGCGCGGAATCGTGGAAGTCCAGCAAAACGACATCCAGCAGATGAAGCAGGAAGCGCTGGATCGCTACAAAGATCTCGACTCCCGTATCGGAGCTGGCGGCGCATCGGCCCCATCAGCTGCCAACAATTCTGCTTCCGACGGCGGTACCAATGCCGGCGGAGCTCCCGTGTCACCCGCCGCTCAAGCGCCACAGGCCAGCAGCGAGCCCGGTGACCCAGCGAAAGAAAAGCTCTATTACGACGCTGCTTTCGACTTGATCAAAGCGAAGGATTTCGACAAGGCCAGTCAGGCATTTGCGGCGTTCCTGCGCAAATACCCGAACAGCCAGTACGCGGGCAATGCTCAATACTGGTTGGGCGAAGTGAATCTGGCCAAGGGCGATCTGCAAGGTGCCGGTCAGGCCTTTGCAAAGGTCAGTCAGCTTTACCCAAAGCACGCCAAGGTGCCTGATTCCCTGTACAAACTGGCGGACGTGGAACGTCGCCTGGGCCACACCGATAAAGTGAAGGGCATCCTTCAGCAAGTCGTTGCTCAGTATCCAGGCACTTCAGCCGCTCAGTTGGCTCAGCGGGACCTCCAGCGTCTCTGATTGCCAGTCAATCTGACCGCTGATTCAAGAAAGCCGCGCATTGCGCGGCTTTCTTCGTTAGAATTCCGCCCCCGAAATTCCGGTATTGATTACGCTTCTGTGGATTCTGCGTGTGCAGGGTGTACAGAAGTGCCTGACGGAGGCGGATGGCCTGTTTAGCCGTTACGCCCGTGGCCCCTATGCAAGACACACTACGTATCACCGAAGTTTTCTACTCGTTGCAGGGTGAAACGCGCACGGCAGGCTTGCCTACCGTTTTTGTGCGCCTCACCGGCTGCCCATTGCGTTGCGGTTATTGCGACAGCGAATATGCCTTCACTGGCGGAACCATCCAGACCCTCGACTCGTTGATGGAGCAGGTTGCCAGCTATCGCCCGCGCTATGTCTGCGTCACAGGCGGCGAGCCCCTGGCTCAGCCGAATGCCATTCCTTTGCTTCAACGGCTGTGTGATGCGGGCTACGAGGTTTCTCTGGAAACCAGCGGCGCGCTGGACATCTCGAAAGTCGATCCCCGCGTAAGCCGTGTCGTCGATCTTAAAACCCCTGGTTCAAAAGAAGTGGCGCGCAATCGATACGAGAATATCGAACTGCTCACGCGCAACGACCAGATCAAATTCGTTATTTGTTCGCGCGAAGATTACGACTGGGCCGTTTCAAAGATCATTCAGTACGGTCTGGACCGTCGCGCTGGCGAAGTGCTGTTTTCCCCTGTCCACCGTGATCTGAACGTCAGAGACCTGGCCGACTGGATCGTGGCCGACAACCTCCCGGTGCGGCTGCAATTGCAGTTGCATAAAATCCTCTGGAATGACGAGCCGGGGCGCTGAATGAGTGAGCAATCGATGACTGAGAAAAGAGCGGTAATCCTGCTGTCCGGCGGGCTGGATTCGGCCACTGTGGTAGCGATGGCCAAGGCCGATGGCTTCAGCTGCTACACCATGAGCTTCGACTACGGCCAGCGGCATCGCGCCGAGTTACAGGCGGCGGAGCGTGTAGCGGCCGATATGGGCGTGGTCGAGCATAAGGTTATCGGCCTCAATCTCAACGGCATCGGCGGGTCCGCGCTGACTGACAGCAGCATCGCGGTGCCTGAGAAGCCGGGCGAGGGCATTCCGGTAACGTACGTACCGGCGCGCAATACTGTTTTTCTCTCTCTCGCACTGGGCTGGGCCGAAGTGCTCGGCGCCAGAGACATCTTCATCGGTGTGAACGCCGTGGATTACTCGGGCTACCCGGATTGCCGTCCGGAATTTGTCGAGTCGTTCGAGCGCATGGCCAATCTCGCTACCAAGGCTGGCGTTGAAGGCCAGGGCTTCACGATACAGGCGCCGCTGCAGATGCTGAGCAAGGCCGATATCGTTAAAACCGGTACGCGTCTGGGTGTGGATTACGGGTTGACGGTTTCCTGCTATCAGGCCGACGACAAGGGACGTGCGTGCGGAAAATGCGACAGCTGCCGGTTGCGCGCCGAGGGCTTCGCGGCGGCTGGCGTGACGGATCCGACGCGTTATTTTTAAATTATTTTCGTTTGGGTGTTGAATTACTGTGAAATATCAGTAATATACGCGCCACAACGAAGCGGGTCGTTAGCTCAGTTGGTAGAGCAGTTGGCTTTTAACCAATTGGTCGTAGGTTCGAATCCCACACGACCCACCATTTCGAAAATCTGGAAGGCCCATGAAAATGCGGATTTCCAGATTTTTTTTGCCTGTGAAAAAGTAGCTGCCGGCGCTGACTCAATAACTCAGCGCCCCCCGCGTCCATTTCACGCCTTGCCGAAAACCACGTCTAGGGACATCGAGTCCGTATGGCGCATAGGGTTGCTGCCCTGGCCCAGGGTGTCGTCATTGGGATGCTGATACGTCATTCCAGTGCCCAGCTCTTTGGTCAGGAAATCGCCTCCCTGTTTCATCTTCTCCGTAGACCCGTCGTACCATCCGGCGATGGTCTTGTTCCCCGCAGAATCCAGGGAAGTAATGCTGTCAGGTGCCTTGTCAGCGATACTTTGCTTGTCTCCGACTTCAAATCCTTTGCCGTCGCTCGCATAAATTGCAGCGTTGCGGCCATCAATGTCGCTGGTATTGATGAAACCGTTGTAGAACTCCAGGCGGCTCGCGTCAGGCTTGTAGTTGCCGTCCGCATCGGCCTGTTTAAGCAGCCCCGTCGTGTCTGCCTCGTACTTCATGGTCCCTTTTTGCCCAGGCTCCAGTGACAATTCACCTACCAGCTTTTCATTTTTGTCGAACTGGCCAATCTTTATGGCATGGTCTTGAGTGTTGGTGATATTGAACGAGTAAGGCCCGCTGCCAGCGGAGGCGGCGTCACCTACGGCGGTACTCTTGTCTGCAGGTGCAGGCGCAGCTGTCGCCTCCGCCGCAGCCTGAGCATTCGCCGGAGGTGTGGATGCCACTTGAGGCCCGGCTGATGATGGCTGGGCCGCACTTGGCGTCGCGGCTGCTTGCTGGGACCCAGCGTTGGCAGCCGCCGGCTGAGCGGGCGCGGAGACTGCCGCCGACTTGCCTTGCGGACTGCCGCTGCTTTGAGAAGACGCGCCCGTGTCGCTCCGGTTTTGCTGCATGAATTGTGCGAGCGCCTGCATGATCTGCTCGACCAGATTACGCACCGATGCAGCCAGGTCCTGATCAGTGGGATTGGCCGCCTGCGCGCTGGCATTCACTCGGCCGTCACTGTTGTGGGGCGATGGTCCCCCGAAGTTCACCGACTGCGCACCGGCACCGGGCGACGTACCAAAATCGATGCCTCCGCCCGCTTGGCGCTGGTCAGTCAGACGCCCTTGGGGCGAGCCAAAATCGCTATTATGCAAGCCGAAGAGCTGATCAACAGGCCCACTCACTTTCGTCGACATACGCCACCCGCTTTGGACTTTATACCGCTTGAGTGGCAACTGAGTCGCTTTGGTTCCGTCATCCCACGCTATGGGCGGAGCCCTTTTTTGGCGCGCGGCGTATGAGCGTTCGGTTAGATGAGGGAGAGCAGGGTTTCCAGCTGACCGCGTTCCCAGGTGCTCAGCAGTTCAAGAGGATCAGTGCCGTAGCGTTGGCGGGCGTCAAACAGGTAGCCCCGACCTTCGGGGCTGAGGCAGCGGTCGCAGTGATCCAGGGCATTGTGCTCTTTGTAAAAGGTGATCAGCCAGCCATCAGCCTCTACGGTCATCAGGCCACTGTCGATGTCGACTTGAGCGTTGCCGCCCACCCGACGCATCACCCGAATGCCGAGGGCGATGTCACGCAGGACCTGACAGGTGTCACGCGCACTGAGAGGCTTTGCTGACAAATGGATGTCCCTTGATGGCTCGGCTAGCAGGGCGGCCGGGTGAAAACGTCTGCGCAAGGCATGCGCCTGTGGCATCGATTTGATAGCCTCGCGTCACTTTTTTGGAGAGACCCATGACCACAACCAACCAATCCAGAATGGCAGCGCGCTACGGGGACCCCGAGGCATCGGCACTCGCCACCGGGAACGATACCATCGATCAGTTGCTGGACCATCGCAGCGTTCGCGCTTTCAGCGCCGAGCCTCTGCCGGATGGGCTGATGGAAACACTGGTTGCTGCTGCGCAGTCTGCAGCCAGCTCTTCAAACCTGCAGGTCTGGAGTGTGGTCGCGGTGCGGAACACCGATCGCAAAGCGCGTCTCTCGGCACTTGCCGGTAACCAGGCATACATCCGACAAGCGCCGCTGTTCCTGGTATGGCTTGCCGACCTCTCTCGCGTTTCCCGTGTAGCCGAGCAGCAGCACGCCGAACTGCATGCACTGCCCTACCTCGAAAGCCTGTTGCTCGGAACGATAGATGCCTCACTGGCGGCTCAGAATGCAGTAGTGGCACTCGAATCGTTGGGGCTTGGAAGCGTTTACATCGGGGCCATTCGCAATGACATCGAGGGGGTAGCCAAGGAACTTGGATTGCCTGCACACGTTTATCCCGTGTTTGGGCTCTGCGTCGGTTACCCCTCCATCGAACTGCCGGCGAAGGTCAAACCGAGGCTTCCACAGGCTGCGGTGCTTCACCACGAAACCTACGCAGCGGAGCCAGAGTCGGCCGCAGTCGCCACTTATGATCAGCGGTTGGGGGCTTTCTACCAGCGCGAGGGGATGAGGGCAAACGGTTGGTCGGAACAGGTGGTCAACCGACTTCGTGACACCTCAAACCTCCATGGCCGTGAACATTTGGTTGAGCAGTTGATCCGGATGGGTTTTGGCCTTCGTTGATAACGTGGCTCCAGGGATTCAGTCATGCGGTCAGCGCGCCTTGATTGTGCATGACTGAGGCAGTGTTCAGCGTCAGTGCGGCGGGCAGGAAGTCGTTTCGACCGTCGAAGCGATGAGGTCGCGCAGCCACCTGTGGGCGGGATCGCGGTGCAGGCGTTCCGGCCACAATGCGACGCGGCTGGATAACCCCATCACCGATCCGCCACTGCCGTTTCGTCGACAGAATGCCGGCGATTATGAGATCCCGGCACTCACGCTCAAGCCGCACCTCGCGCCGGGGCGCCACGACTTTGGCATCCATTACATTGACGTCGATTAAAACTGACGCAATTGTGCCGACTTCGGTTGGTTCCCCCGACCAACGCCCCGTCCTGTCCTTCAAGTCGGATTTTCCGCGGCCGATACAGAAAAAAGCTCTGTGTATGTAACGCATGCGCCCTGCGATCCTTTCCTGTGAGCGAACGATGAACCCACTCAAACTCTTCAATCGATCCCGTGCCAACCGCCAGGAAGCGATCAGCATCAACTGCACCGCTGGCGAACTGGACCGTGCCCTCGCGGGCGTGCGTTCAGTTCCCGTTCTGGTGACAGGCTTCGTCTCACCGCATCTGGACATCGACCACATTGCCGCCCGCATAAAGCAGCGGTTTCCCGATAGCGCGCTGAGCCTGTGCACCACCTCCGGCGAGCTGTGCAACAGTGCGACCGGTTTGTACTGTGCAACCGGCGATCGTTGGGACCGCATCGTCTTGCAGCTCTTCGAGCGCAGCGTGATTGCATCGGCCGAAGTGGTGATGGTGCCACTGGAGTGTGAAGATATCCGCAGCGGTGGCAAGCGCATGGAGATGCGTGAGCGCATCGAAAAACTGGTCAGCAACATCAAGCGTGCGCAGGTCAGCACGGCCATCGACCATCGCGACACGCTGGCCTATGTGGTGTTCGACGGCTTGTCTGCGTCCGAATCGTTCTTCATGGAAGCGCTCTACGAGTCCGGGCGTTTTCCCTGCCTGTTTGTCGGCGGCTCGGCCGGCGGCAAGTCGGATTTCAAGAAGACGCTGATCCACGACGGCAAGCGCAGCTATCAGAATCATGCGCAAATTGTTTTCATCAAGACCGCCGCCGACATCCGTTTCGGCGTGTTCAAAAGTCAGAATTTCCAGCCCGCCGGGCTGACCCTCAGTGTCCTGACCGCTTCCGTCGAAGACCGCACCATCGACCAGGTGATCGACAGCAAGGGCAACATCATGAGCATGGTCCAGGCGCTGTGTAACGCCTTCGATTGTGACGCTCACGCCCTTGAGAAGAACCTGGCTGATTACTCCTTCGCCATTCGGGTGGGCAGCGAGTTGTTCGTGCGATCAATCGCGCGCATCGACCATGCACAGCAAATCATTCAGCTGTTCTGCGACGTGGCCCCCGGCGAAGAGCTGGTGATGGTCAAGCGTACGCCGTTGCGCGAAGCCACTCGCGTGGATTACGAGCAATTCCTGCGCGGCAAGGGCGGGCAGCCCGTCGCGGCGATCCTCAACGACTGCATCTTGCGTCGGGCCAACAACGGCAAGGATCTGGGCAGCATGACCGGATTGTTCGGTGACGTACCGCTGGTGGGGTTCTCGACCTTTGGTGAAATTCTCGGCCTGAACCTGAACCAGACGCTCACGGCGATCTTCTTCTTTCGGGTGGCAAAAGGCGCGTCATTCACGGATGAGTATGTGGACAATTTCATCGCGCACTATGGCGAATTCAAGGCGTTTTTCCTGCGCCGCCAGCTTAAGAAGATGGTGGGTTTGAATCACGTCATCGTGAAGCAGATCGAGGCGTTCAAGCTCAACGACTTCAACACCGCGCTGGACACCCGCGGGCTGGATACCAAAGTCCTTCCGGTCTTCGAAGGCCTCGCCGCACTGGGTCGGGTCCTTGCCCAGGCCGGTCAGCAGCAGGAAGAGATGTCCACGCAGATCAAGCACTACTCCGGCGAGCTGCACCTGTCGATGGACGATTTGGCCGGCACGATCGACCAGCAGAACACGGTCTCGACAAACGCCGGCAATACCGTTGTAGCGCTGGTCAGCCAGGCGGACGAAGCGGTGGTCGGCGCACGAGCACTCGCGGAATCGAGCCTGCGCATCCAGTCCATCGTGCAGGTGATTCAACAGATCGCCGGCCAGACCAATCTGCTGGCGCTCAACGCTGCGATCGAAGCGGCGCGGGCAGGGGATCTGGGCCGAGGCTTTGCCGTGGTCGCCGACGAAGTGCGCAAGCTGGCGGAAATCACCCGTAAGAACGCGGCCGAGATCGGCGTCGACATTGACTTGCTCTCCAGCGAGATCCAGCGGGTGGCGCAGCAGATCGAGGACCAGTCCACCGGCGTCGGCGCGCTGCGCGAAATGCTCGACTCCCTGGAGAACTCGAACCAGGCCACCGAAGGCACGGCGCGGCGCACCAAAGCCATCGCCGATACCTTGACCGGCTTGACCCACGCCAGAGCTTGACCCACGATGCCCGTTTTCCGCGATCAACCAAAACGTGGACCACGAGCGAGTTATGGCAAAAAGACCTTCGATAGAGCAGCGGCGCGAATTCGGCAATTTTCTGTCCAGCCGACGGGCGCGCCTCGACCCGAATGATTTCGGCCTGCCAGAAGGGCCGCGCCGCACCCCGGGACTGCGCCGTGAGGAAGTGGCCGCGCTCGCCGGGGTAAGCGTCAGTTGGTACACCTGGCTTGAACAGGGCCGCGACATTCAGCCCTCGCCGGACGCGCTGCAACGGATATCCAAAGTCCTCAAGCTCGATCGTGTGGAGTCCGCGCACCTGTATGCGCTTTCCGCACTGGAGGTGCCGGTTGCTGCGACCGGCGGCGGGGTGACGGCCGGCCTGGAGATGCTGGTGCGCGCCATCAACCCCATTCCGGCGTATGTGCGCAACGCCCGGCTCGACATTCTGGCGTGGAACGACGCCATCGCCGAGCTGTTCGTCGACTACGGTTCGTTGCAGCCCCATGAGCGCAACACGCTGCGTCTGTTGTTTCTGTACATCCCGTACCGAACCATCATTCTGGATTGGGAGCAGATGGCGCGGGGCATGATCAGTGCGTTTCGGGCATCGCGCGCGCTGGCCCAGGACAAGGCACCGTTCGACAGCCTGATCGAAGAACTCTCGTCCCTGAGCCCTGAATTCAAAGAGTGGTGGCAGGACACCGAGGTCAAAGGTTTCGAGGAGGGCCGCAAGCGTCTGCTGCATCCCATCAGCGGCCATATCGATTTCACCTACGTCGCGCTGACGCCTGAAGGGCGGCCGGACCTGTCGCTGGTGACCTACATTCCCCGCCACACTGCCTATGACTCACGGTCATAGGATAACAACACGCCTTCCTGGCTTTTTCGGGCTTGCCTAGAGTGGCGGTCATCGCAGCGCATAGGTGCTGCACCGACCGTCAACGAGGTAATCACGATGTCTGACTTGAGCCCGATCTCCGCCGCAAACGTCGCTACGTCACGCAACCCGGCCACCGGCGAGCTGATCGCCACTTACCCCTTCCAGACCCAGACCGACGTCGAGCAGTTGCTGGATGTGAATGCTGCAGCTTTTCGTCTGTGGCGCGCCACGCCGATGCGCGAGCGCGTAGCGGCCTATCGCCGTCTGGCGGATACCCTGCGTGAGCGGTCCGAATCCTTCGCTGCGCTGATCACCGCTGAAATGGGCAAGACCCTGGCGGCGGCCCGTGGTGAAGTGGAGAAGTGCGCGGCCACGATCGAGTGGATTGCCGACAACGGCCCGGCGATTCTTGCCGATGAGCCCGTCAATGTAGGCAGCGACGACGAAGTCCACGTGTCCTTCCTGCCGATTGGCACTGTGCTGGCGGTGATGCCTTGGAACTTCCCGCTGTGGCAGGTGATTCGTGCATCCGGGCCGATCATGCTGTCGGGCAATGGCTTCATGCTCAAGCACGCGCCGAACGTCATGGGCTCGGCTTACGCGCTGCAAGAAGCTTACGAGGCGGCAGGCTTTCCCAAAGGGCTGTTCACCAACCTCATCGCTGACAACGACACCGTGGCCCGCACTATCGAAGACCCGCGCATCGCCGCCGTCACCCTGACGGGCAGCATGCGCGCAGGTTCTGCCGTGGCAGCCACGGCGGGCAAGGCGCTCAAGAAGAGCCTGCTGGAGCTGGGCGGCTCGGACGCTTTCATTGTGTTGGCCGACGCCAATATCGACCTTGCGGTGAAAGCCGCCGTCGAAGCGCGTTTCCAGAACGCCGGTCAGGTCTGTCTGGCGGCCAAGCGCTTCATTCTGGAGGCACCGATCGCTGAGCAATTCACGCGTCAATTCGTTGCAGCGGTCGAGCAACTGAAAGTCGGCGACCCGCTGGACAGCGCGATCAACGTCGGTCCGATGGCCCGCGCTGATCTGCGCGATGAGCTGGATGGCCAGGTTCAACGCACTATTGCCGCCGGCGCGACGTTGCTGCTGGGCGGGAAGAAGATCGAAGGCCCCGGCAACTTCTACGCGCCCACCGTGCTGGCCGATGTGAGGCCAGGCATGGCCGCCTTCGACGAAGAAACTTTCGGCCCGGTGGCAGCGATCACCATTGCCGCCAACGCCGAAGACGCCATCGTGCTGGCCAACACCAGTGACTATGGACTGGGTGGCAGCCTGTGGACCCAGGACATCCCGCGCGCGCAACGCATCGCCCGGCGTCTGGAAACCGGCGGCGTGTTCATCAATGGTTTCCCGGCGACCAACGCGCGGATCCCGGTGGGCGGCGTCAAGAAGAGTGGCTACGGCCGCGAACTGTCCCACTTCGGGCTGCGTGAATTCACCAATGCCCAAGCGGTGTGGGCAAAAAGCGTCGACTGAGATTCAGTGAGCAGTATCAGCGTGGGCGTACGTTTGTAGTCGCCCATGCTGCAAAAAAAAGCCGTCGCATTTGCGACGGCTTTTTCATGCCTGCCCTATTGGGATGGCGCGTCTGGATTCAGCCAATCGGGTGCAGGTCGGCAGGTCCCAGGCCCACCAGCTCGATGTGTGCAGTATTCGCGTCAGCCACGATCAGGTTATCGGCGGTGAAAGTCTTGGCGATGTTCTTGTCGATACTGATCTCGAATCGGTGACCGTCCGCGTCCGCTTCGTAATCCTTCAGATAGGTACGGTGCGTGGCCGCGTCGTAGATCAACTTCAGCGTGCCATCGGTGCCGTCGCCCAGGCCGGTGTAGCCCAGCGCTGACACATCGATCCGGTCCTGTGTGGCATCGAAGTTTTTGATGAAGTCCGAATTGCCCCGAAAGCTATCGCTCTTCTCGACGTATCGAAAGGTGTCGACGCCGGTATTGCCCACCAGCAGGTCATCATCACCGCCTCCGACAAGGATGCCGCCTGCGGTCGAGTTGGTGAACTCGTCACGGTAGTTGTCGCCGGTCAGCGTCTGGTTGGCGCGGTCTGCTGCCGAGTCCCCGGCAAAGGTGAACCGGTCCATGTCCTGCAGGCCAGTGAGCGGATACCGTTCGTATTGTGTCAGGTGCACCACGAAACGGTTGCCGTCCTCATCGGCCTCGAAGGATTGGGCAATCGCGTAACCCGCTTCGCTGTCGTAGCTGTAATTGAGGGTGCCGTTATAACCATCGCCCAGGCCGGTGAAACCCAGTGCCGAAACGTCCAGAAGGTCGCCCTCGCCAAGCTGGAAGTCGTGGATGAAATCGACACTGGAGTGTCCCGAGCTGTCGTTAACAAAGCTGTCGGTGAGGTGTTCGAAGGCGAAGGTGTTACGTGCATTGCCGCTGTACATCTCATCAGCGCCACCGCCACCTGTGACGATGTTGCCGCTTTTGGGGACGATCAAAAAGTCATCGCCATCGGTCCCGCTGATGACGTATTGCTTTTCGCTCTCGTGATGTTCGCGGCCATTGCTTTCTGCCGTCAGGTCGTAACGCAGGGCGAAATTCTGCGTGCCGAGCCGAGCGGCGTGGTCGCCTTCCAGCCGGACTTCGAATGCCTGCCCCTCGGCGTTTTTGTCCAGCGAGCGAACATAGGTGACGTTCTTGTCAGCGTTGTAAGTGACCGCCAGATCGCCGTTGTGGCCATTGCCAACCCGCTCCAGCCCGAGCGCTGTCAGGTCAAGTACGTCATTGGATTGGAAGTTTTTGATCAGATCCGAGTGCGAGCCCTGTTTGTCGAAGTAACTGTCCGTCACTGATGTGTAGACGAAGGTGTTGCCGTAGTAATAGGCAGGATGGCTGATGAGGGTGTCGACGCCGGCACCGCCGTTATAGCGATCCTGTGCGTTGCTGAACGGATTGGGATCCCCTCCCTGACCGGTGAGGATGTCGTCGCCATCGCCTCCAAAGATGAAATCCCGCTTTGTGGTGCCCGTGAGGGTGTCATCATCCGCCGTGCCCACGTAGCTGTCATACGTGCCATGAGCAGTCACGACAACCGCCTCATCCGCTTCACTCTGCAGTGCTGTTTTCGTTGCCTGAGCCATTTTTTTTCTCGCTATAAAAGGTTTGGCACTGCGGCCTCCGTGGACGGCAGATCCAGTTACAACAGGCATCGTGAGCGTTCATCAATGCCGGCCATTGGCGTGGTAGACCCGTCAAAGCCGCGTTTGTTTGATTATTCGTCTCGGTCCAGAAACGACAAAGCCCGACATAAAGTCGGGCCTGGGGTCGGGTTGAATCCGTTCATTACCAGTTCATGGCGGTTATCTCGGTGCGAAGGTGAGAAGCGGCGAGGGGTGCGAACACCCCTCGCGCCGGGCGGTGATCAGGCCGACTTGTTCTGCAGTGCCTTGATCAGCACGTCTGCCGCAGGACCAGACGAAGCAGGGTTCTGGCCGGTGATCAGCAGACCATCGGTGAGGACGTACGAGCCCCAGTCCGGACCTTTGGAGTAGACGCCGCCCAGTGATTTCAGCTCGTCTTCCACCAGGAAAGGCACCACGTTGGTCAGGCCGACGGCTTCTTCCTCGCTGTTGGCAAAGCCGGTGACCGTCTTGCCTTTAACCAGCGGCGTGCCGTCGGCGTTCTTCACGTGGCGCAGCACGCCAGGGGCGTGACATACGACAGCGACGGGCTTGTTGGCGGCGATGAACGACTCGATGAGTTGGACGGAATTTTTGTCTTCAGCCAGATCCCACAGCGGGCCATGGCCGCCAGGGTAGAACACAGCGTCGAAATCTGCCTGGGACACGCTGTCGAGGCGGACGGTATTGGCGAGCAGGGCTTTGGCGGTTTCGTCTTTCTCGAAGCGACGGGTCAGGTCGGTCTGGAAGTCAGGCTCATTGCTCTTCGGGTCCAGCGGAGGCTGACCGCCTTGTGGCGACGCCAGAACGATTTCGGCGTTGATGTCGCTGAACGCGTAGTAGGGCGCGGCCAGTTCTTCCAGCCAGAAGCCGGTAGGACGGCCGGTGTTGCCGAGGGTGTCGTGGGAAGTCAGAACCATAAGAACTTTCATCGGGTATTTCCTTTTCGATTTAGGTTTGAGACTGCCGGGCAGCCAAAAGGTAAAGCGTCATTCACTTGGATTAATAGACTAGTCGTCTAGTTCAGCGGCAAAACGAAATTCACTTGGCAGCTTTTATGATCAGGTCAGCCACGGCGTTGGGATAGGCCAGCATCGCAACGTGGCTTGAAGGGACTTCGATGGAATCGGCGTGCAGGCGCTGCACCTGATCGCGCTGCAGTTGTGGCGAGATGATTTGGTCATGGGTAGCCACGACAAAGTAGGAAGGAACCTTGTGCCAGGCAGCGTGGGGAATTGGCTGGCTCAGCGCTTTGATGTTCAGCGCGCCTTGGGTCGCGGCGACGAGTTTCTGTTCGGCGCGGGGCAGATCAGGGGCGAAGAATTTGGCGACGCCTTCGTCGCTGACTTTCACGTAGCCGTCTGCATCTTTGACGAAGGAGGCCTGGCCGGGCATGTCGGGATAGCCTTTAAAGGCATCGAATACTGACAGGCCATCATCCGGGGCGTAAGCGGCGACGTAGACCAGCGAGCGGACTTTGTCGTTGACGCCAGCGTCGGTGATGACCGCGCCAGCCCAGGAGTGACCCACCAGAACCACCGGGCCTGGAGCAGCGGCAATGGCGCGGTTGGTGACAGCGACATCGCCTTCCAGGGAATCCAGCGGGTTCTGCACTGCCACCACATTGAGGCCGGCTTTTTCCAGCAGCGGAATCACTTTGTTCCAAGAGGAGCCGTCGGCGAAAGCGCCGTGGACCAGCACTACAGTCTTGGCGGTCAGGGGAGCGGCAGGGCGGTCTTGGGCTGACGCGAATCCAGCGGCGGCGAGCAATGTCACGGCAGTGGCGAGAGCGGTGATCGTTGTTCTGGTTTTCATCACGTCAGTCCTTGTGGTGGCGGGTTAATGTGGGTACACCTTACCTCTGAGTAGACCAGTCGTCTAGAGGTATTTTCAAATTATTTCAGGAGCCCTTTTTGACGTGCTTGGCAGTGGAGGCGGCGAAGGTATAAAGCCGGTCTGGAGAGACCGGCAGGCGCTATGCAGAAGAGGAACGAAGACAAAGAGAGCGGCGGGACATTGCGGGGCGCTGATCAGGTCAGGCGCAGAATCACGCGCGTGGTTGCCATGGCTGTTTCGAAGGGCGCGAGGCTTCTTTCGATCTTGACCATCACACTGGCGCCGACCCAAAGCTGGTACAGGCTTTGCGCAACGGCGTAAGGGTTCTCGCAGGCGGGCAGCGAGCCGTCGGCAATGCCAGCCTCAATCGCGCTGCCGAGCCGGTCGGTAATCCCGGCCGTGCCGCGCTTGAGCACGGCGCGCATGGTTTCCGACAGATCGGCCACTTCAACGCCGAGCTTCACGGCGAGGCACTTGCCCTGGCATTCCTGGAACGACTGGGTGTCTTGCCAGACCCGCCAGTAACTCATCAGGCGCTCGCCCATGGGCAGGCCGGGCTCGCCGAGGATGCGATCAATATCCGCGAGGTAGTCGTCGAAGTAGTGCTCAAGCAACGCCTCGCCGAAGGCATCCTTGGAACCGAAGTAATGATAGAAGGAGCCTTTCGGCACGCCCGCCGCGGCCAGAATTTCGTTCAGGCCTACGCCGGAATACCCCTTGGCGGCCATGATGCGTTGGCCGACGTCGAGGATTCCTTGACGGACATCAGATGAACCACGTGTTTGGGGAGTATTCATGGCTCGGAGAATACATCCTAGTAAGTCGGTCTACTAGCGGATTCTGATGGACGATGTGGTCGTGTGTCGGCGGGGCCCGGCTCGACACGACAGCTTTAAGCCCCATCGCCGTCGTGTCGCTGCGGTTATAAAGCGCGCCTGCCCGCTAAACCTGATCCACCGCTTCAGGCACCCCCTGATCTTCGCCCAGAAACCCGCCGCTCTGGTGATGCCACAGCCGCGCGTACGTGCCGTTCTTGCTGAGCAGTTCAGAGTGGGTGCCTTGTTCGATGATGCGCCCGTCGTCCATCACGATGAGCCGGTCCATGGCCGCAATGGTCGACAGCCGGTGGGCGATGGCAATGACGGTTTTGCCTTTCATCATTTCGTCGAGGCTTTCCTGAATCGCCACTTCGACTTCCGAATCCAGGGCGCTGGTGGCTTCGTCCAGCAGCAGGATCGGCGCGTTCTTCAGCATCACGCGAGCAATGGCGACCCGTTGGCGCTGGCCGCCCGACAGCTTGATGCCGCGCTCACCCACCAGCGTGTCGTAGCCGCTGTGACCATGCTTGTCGCTAAGCTGGCTGATGAAGCCGTCGGCCTGGGCGTTGGCCGCAGCGGTGTGGATTTCCTCATCGGTGGCATCAGGTCGGCCATACGCGATGTTGTCGCGAATGGACCGATGCAGCAGCGACGTATCTTGCGTGACCATGCCGATGGCGCTGCGCAGGCTGTCTTGCGTGACCTGCCTGATGTTCTGCCCATCGATGCGAATCTCGCCGCTGTCCACGTCATAGAAGCGCAGCAGCAGATTGATCAGCGTGGATTTGCCGGCGCCTGAACGTCCGACCAGCCCGATCTTCTCGCCGGGGCGGATGGCGAGATTCAAACCCTCCAGCACCTGACGCTCGCCGTTGTAGTTGAAGCTGACGTTGTCAAAGGTCACGGCGCCGCCGGTGGTCTTCAACACGGCTGCATCCGGCGCGTCCTGCACTTTAGGGCCCTGAGTCAGGGTCGCCATGCCGTCCTGCACCGTGCCGATGTTCTCGAACAGCGAGGTCATCTGCCACATGATCCAGTGGGACATGCCATTGATGCGCAGCGCCATGGCGGTAATCGCGGCCACCGCGCCGGTGCCGACGTCACCCTGATGCCACAGCCACAGGGCATAACCGCCTGCGCCCAGAATCAGCGCGACGACCAGTGCCTGATTGACGATCTCGAACTGGCTCACCAGACGCATTTGGCGAAAGCCGGTCTGCTTGAAGTCCTCCATCGCCGCACGCGCAAACTGCGCTTCGCGTTTGGAGTGGGAGAACAGCTTCACCGTGGTGATGTTGGTGTATGCATCGGAGATCCGCCCGGTCATCGACGACCGCGCGTTGGCCTGCTCCTGACCGACTTTGCCCAGGCGCGGCACGAAGTACAGCATGGCCAGGCCGAACAATACGATCCAGGCCATGAACGGCAGCATCAGCTTCAAGGCGAAACCGCCGGCCAGCGCGATGATCGCGATGAAATAAACGCCGATGCCGGGCGCGATTTCGATCAGGGTGAACAGCACGTCTCGCACCGCCAGCGCGGTCTGCATCACCTTGGTGGTGACCCGACCGGAGAACTCGTCTGAGAAGAACGACAGGCTTTGCCGCAGCATCAGTCGGTGAAAATCCCAGCGCAGCCGCAGCGGCAGGTTGATCGCCAGCACCTGGTGCTGAACCATCGTGCGCATGGCCACCAGCCCGATGCTGATCACCAGCACAATGCCGATGCCCCACAGCGCTCGACTTTCCTCGCCCGCGGTGGCGCCGCCGTCCTTCCAGGTCGAGAGCAGGTCGACCACTTGCCCGAGGAACGAGAAGAGCCAGGCTTCGTAAAGCGATACACAGGCGCTGAGCACCGCAAGGGCGAGGATATAGCCACGCGCTCCACGGGTGCAGGCCCACAGAAAACGCGCCAGACCTACGGGTGGCGGCGGTGCTTCGTCGGGTGGGAAGGGGTCGAGCCGTCGTTCAAATACGCGCAGCATGAGGGTCTCCAAAACTGTCCAGTGGCGCAGATTCTGCCATTGAATGGCTAACTTGAGGGTTCGAGGCTTTCGCGGGTGGGTCGTTCCGCCCGATTGCGAGACGGTCTCGCGGCGTCCGGAACGCCAACATGACGGCTGAAGATCGGCAGTCGGTGACTGCCGGTAAGTGATCGCTCAACAGATCCCGTGCTAACTTCCCGGCCGTTTTCTATCATGCGGACCTTCCGTCCGTACGCGCATTCAGGTCCACCGACATGACACACATCTCCGAACGCCTTCTGGTCCAAGCGCACCTGGACGCCAAACAGCCCAAAACCCTGAGCCCGGAAGAGGAGGCTGAGTACCGCCGTTTGATCGCCGCCGAGCTCAAGGCTCAGGACGCTGTGCTGGTCGCTCACTACTACTGCGATCCGGTGATTCAGGCGCTGGCGGAAGAAACCGGCGGTTGCGTTTCGGATTCTCTGGAGATGGCGCGATTCGGCAAAAACCATCCGGCGAAAACCGTTTTGGTGGCCGGGGTGCGTTTCATGGGTGAAACCGCAAAAATCCTCACTCCCGAAAAACGCATTCTGATGCCAACCCTTGAGGCTACCTGCTCGCTGGACCTTGGTTGCCCGGTCGACGAGTTCGCTGCGTTCTGCGATCAGCATCCCGAGCGTACCGTGGTGGTTTACGCCAATACCTCAGCCGCTGTAAAAGCCCGTGCTGATTGGGTGGTGACGTCCAGCTGTGCGTTGGAGATCGTCGAGAGCCTGATGGACAACGGCGAGAAAATCATCTGGGCGCCCGACAAGCATCTGGGCCGTTACATCCAGCGCGAAACCGGGGCCGACATGCTGCTGTGGGACGGCGCCTGCATCGTGCACGAGGAATTCAAGTCCCGGCAGCTTGAGGACATGAAAGCGTTGTACCCGGACGCTGCCATTCTGGTGCACCCGGAGTCCCCCGAGTCGGTCATCGATCTGGCTGACGCCGTGGGCTCCACCAGCCAGTTGATCAAGGCCGCACAAACGCTGCCGAACACCACCTTCATCGTCGCCACCGATCGCGGCATCTTCTACAAGATGCAGCAGCTGTGCCCGGACAAGGTCTTCATTGAGGCACCGACCGCAGGTAATGGCGCCGCATGCCGCAGTTGCGCCCATTGCCCGTGGATGGCGATGAACACGCTGGCGCGCACGCTTCAGTGTTTGCGCGAAGGTACCAACGAAATCTTCGTCGACCCGGCGGTTATCCCTCACGCCGTTCGGCCGTTGCAGCGCATGCTCGACTTTACCCAGGCGGCACGGATGAAGAGCTCTGGTAACGCCTGATTCACAGCGGCAAGCGGCAAGCCGATTTGCTGCGTTCCACCTTGCAGCTTATGGCTTGCCGCTTGTAGCTGACTTCAGTTCATCATGTCCTTCACCGCCCGCTCCTGAGCAATGATTTCCTGCTGCCGCGCGTCGATGCGTGAGGCCAGCTGGAAGTTGTTGTTCGCCCGTCGCTTGGCAAATTCAAGCTGTTGAATCGCCTGCTTGAAATCGCCCATCAGCGCGAAGTATTCGGCACGGGCCTGGTGCAGGCCGATGGTGTTGCCCGACAAACCACGGGTATCCGCCACCTGATTCCAGATGTCCGGATCGTCCGGGCGGCTCTTCAACAGAATCTCCAGAGACTTCAGCGCTTCCGGCGCCTTGGACTGCTTGAGCAGGACGTCGACTTTCGCCTGATTGAGCGGGTAGTTGTCCGGGTACAGGTTCAACATCCGGTCCACCCGCTGTTGAGCATCGGGCAGGCGATTGTTGGAGATGTCCAGATTCACGGCGGCGAGGTTGTAGGGAATGTTGTCCGGCGCCTTGTCGAGCAGGGGCTTCAGCGTCTCGCGGCCCTCATTCAGCTGACCCGCTTTGGTCTGGGCCAGTGCCAGACCGTAGCGAGCCGCATCGTTTTTCGGGTTCTCGGCCAGTTGCGCACGGAAACGCTTGGCCGCCATGCCCGGGGTTTCTTCGTATATCAGCACGGTGCGTGCGCGCATCAGTTGATACGCAGGGCTGTCTTCCTTGCCGCCGGGCTTGGCTTGCTCGGCGCGGTTGCGCGTGTCGGCAATACGGGATTCGGTCACCGGGTGGCTCATCAGGAATTCCGGTGGCTTGGCGTCATAGCGATACTGGCGCGCCAACCGCTCGAACATGGTGGGCATGTTGCGCGGATCGTAGCCGGCCTTTTCCAGATTGAGAATGCCGATGCGGTCGGCTTCTGCTTCGTTTTGCCGGGAGAACCGCGCCTGCTCCTGAATCGCGGCGGCCTGGGTGCCGGCAATCGCGGCAATCCCCGCATCCCCCGCGCCCGCTGCGGCCATGACAATACCGGCGAGCATCGCCGCCATCACCGGCACTTGCATGCGCTGCTGCGCCTGCACGCCCCTGGCGAAGTGCCGTTGCGACAAGTGAGCCAATTCGTGGGCGAGGACCGCGGCGTATTCGCCTTCGGTCTCGGCATGGAGGAACAACCCGCCGTTGACCCCGATGATCCCGCCGGGCGCTGCGAAGGCGTTGATCTCCGGCGTGTTGATCAGAATGAATTCGAGCCGGCGGTCCTGCACCTGGCTGGTTTCGGCCAGCCGGTAGACCGAGGACTCGACGAAGTCCTTGAGCAGCGGGTCGGACAGCTGCGCCACTTCAGAGCGCAGCAGCCCGAGCCAGGCACGCCCCAGGTCATGTTCTTGCTGGGGAGAAACGATGGATGAACTCGCGTCGCCGAGGGAGGGCAGGTCATCTTCTGCGAAGCTCGGCGCTGCCAGCAGGCATGCGAGGGTCAGCAGCGTGGGGCGCAAAAAATTCATGCACGAAACTCTGGGGCAGAAAGGCGCCACTGTAGCTGGCTCGATGGCTTGCTGACCAGAGTGGGGTATTCTGGAAAACTTGTAAGAATGTTCTTCCGCCTGACTGCTTTTATGCGAGGGCGGATGTGTCTATCCGGAGAGAAACGATGTCTGACGCTGTAGGACACCCCGCACCCTGCGATGCAGAGCTCGACGCCAGCGGCCTCAACTGCCCGCTTCCCTTGCTCAAGGCCAAGATGGAACTCAATCGTCTGGCCAGCGGCGCGGTCCTCAAAGTGACGGCCACCGATGCAGGCTCGCAGCGCGACTTCCGTACCTTCGCAAAACTGGCCGGGCACGTGCTGCTCCACGAAGAAAACGCTGACGGCATTTATCGGTATTGGCTACGCAAGGCCTGAGCGTTTCTGACCCCTCGCAACCCCCTTAGGATTCTTGATGTTCAAAGTGCTTCGCGACTGGATACAGCGCTACTTTTCCGACGAGGAAGCGGTAGTGCTGGCAGTGCTGTTGGTTCTCGGATTTACCGTTGTTCTCACCCTCGGCGGCATGCTTGCCCCGGTGCTGGCCGGACTGGTGCTCGCCTTTCTGATGCAGGGGTTGGTCAACCTGCTTGAACGCCTGCGGGTCCCGGAAGGTGGCGCAGTCGGACTGGTCTTCGCGTTATTCATGGGGGCGCTGGCGCTGTTTTTGCTGGTTCTGGTCCCACTGCTGTGGCGACAGCTCATCACCTTGTTCAACGAATTGCCCGGCATGCTCGCCAAGTGGCAGTCGTTGCTGTTGCTGCTGCCGGAGCGTTATCCGCATCTGGTGTCGGACGAACAGGTCCTGCAGGCCATCGAAGTGGCGCGCGGCGAGGTCGGAAAGTTCGGGCAATGGGCGCTGACGTTTTCCCTGTCCAGCTTGCCGCTGTTGGTCAACATGATGATCTACCTGGTGCTGGTGCCGATCCTGGTGTTCTTCTTCCTCAAGGATCGTCGGATGATCAGCCGTTGGGCGAGGGGCTATCTGCCCCGGGAACGTACGCTGATTACCCATGTGGCCGAGGAAATGAATCGGCAGATCGCCAACTACATTCGCGGCAAGGTCATTGAGATCTTCATCTGTGGCGGGGTGACGTACATCGCCTTCGTGACCATGGGGCTGAATTACTCGGCGTTGCTGGCGATGCTGGTGGGGATTTCGGTGGTCGTGCCGTACGTGGGCGCAGTCGTGGTGACGGTGCCGGTGGCGTTCATCGCGCTGTTCCAGTGGGGCTGGAGCGATCAGTTCATCTATCTGATGGTGGTCCACGGCATTATCCAGACCCTGGACGGCAATGTGCTGGTGCCGCTGCTGTTCTCCCAGACCGTGAGCTTGCACCCGGTCGCGATCATCTGCGCCGTGCTGTTGTTCGGAGGGCTATGGGGGTTCTGGGGGATTTTCTTTGCGATTCCGCTGGCGACCCTGTTCAAGGCCGTACTGGACGCGTGGCCACGGAACGAACCGACGGTGGCGCCGTTGTTATAGGCGTTGCCTCGCTTTTTGTAGGAGTGAGCTTGCTCGCGATCGGCGTCGTCATGGTCAACCTACGATGACTAAACGGCCCCCGATCGCGGGGAAGCTCAGGCCTACATTATGGCGATCAAGCCTTGTTCAGCGCCTTGGCTGCTTCCAGCACCGCCGCCACATGCCCCGGCACTTTCACGCCGCGCCACTCTTTACGCAGCACACCGTCCTTGTCGATAAGGAAGGTGCTGCGGTCGACGCCCAGGTATTCCTTGCCGTACAGCTTTTTCAGCTTGATCACATCGAATAGCTGGCACAGCGATTCATCTTTGTCCGAAATCAGCTCGAACGGGAATTCCTGCTTGGCCTTGAAGTTCTCGTGGGATTTCAGGCTGTCCCGCGAAACACCGAACACCACCGTGTTGGCGGCCTTGAAGTCGGCGTGATGATCGCGAAAGCCCTGGCCCTGGGTGGTGCAACCCGGGGTGCTGTCTTTCGGATAGAAATAAAGAACGACTTGCTGACCTTTGAGCGCCGACAGGCTGACCGCCTGTTCGCTCGTGGCCTGCACCTGAAAGTCGGCAACCGCTTGGTCGAGTTCTACAGCCATTCGAGACTCCTTACATCGGTGCTTGAGGGCGCCATGGTTCGATCAGCGCATCGAGATTGAGTGCGTCGGCGAAGTCCAGGAACTGGTCACGCAGCCAGCTGATCTGGGTACCGGCCGGCAATGTCACGGTGAACGTCGCGTTGAGCATGGTGCCGCCGGTCTGTGGGGCCTGATAGGTGTCGCAGATCAGGTTTTCCAGCTCGACGTTGTGGTCGATGAAGAACTGGCACAGCTCGTTGATAATGTCCGGGCGATACGCCGAACTGACGTACGCCACGTAAGGCAGGGCTTCCGGACGGTTTTCCAGCGAAGCACTGCGCACCACATTGACGGTGAAGGCGTGTTTCTTCGCCAGGTTGGGCAGGCCGGTTTCCAGACGCGCCAGGGCGTCCCAGCTGCCGGAGATCTGCAGGATCAGCGCGCTGCACTCACCGTGGCGAGTGAGGCGAGAGCTGACGACCGAGCAACGGCTTTCGTTACTGGCGCGGCACAGGACGTTGGTCAGCTCCATTGGGTTGGCGCCAAGGGCACTGATGACAAGGAATTGTTCGCGAACTGTGGGGATGGATGACATGCAGCATTCCTAAACGATGAGCGGTCGGTACGCAGCAGGCCTGTGCCGGCGGGCTCGACGGACGAAGGCATCGTGATGTCGCCCCGACCCGCAGCCGTCAATCGCGGCCATGGGCCTGTCATGGCGCGCGATAACGACGCAGGGCGGGGTAAGTGACGACAAAATCGAGCAGTCGAACGAGCCGGGCAGATGACCCGTACCGATCAAAGACCGAAGGGTAGCGAAAACCGGCGCCGAGGGGAATGCTCGCCTTGTGCAAGGATCATGGCGCCAGTACCATTACCGCTCTCTTTTTCCGGCAGGAGCGGTTTGCATGATTGCGGGCAGTATGGTGGCACTGGTCACACCCATGGATGCACAAGGTCGTCTCGACTGGGACAGCCTGAGCAAACTGGTGGACTTTCACCTGCAAGAGGGCACCAACGCCATTGTTGCCGTCGGCACCACCGGTGAATCCGCGACGCTCGACGTCAACGAGCACATCGAAGTCATCCGCCGCGTGGTTCAGCAGGTCGCTGGCCGCATTCCGGTCATCGCCGGCACAGGCGCCAACTCCACCCGCGAGGCGGTCGAACTGACCACCAACGCCAAGAACGCCGGTGCCGATGCCTGCCTGCTGGTCACCCCGTACTACAACAAGCCGACCCAGGAAGGCTTGTACCAGCACTTCAAGCACATCGCCGAAACTGTCGACATCCCGCAGATTCTGTATAACGTGCCGGGCCGTACCGCCTGCGACATGTCAGCCGAAACCGTTATCCGCCTGTCGACAGTCAAAAACATCATCGCCATCAAGGAAGCCACCGGAGACCTGCAGCGCGCCAAGGATATTCTTGCCGGCGTGAGCAGCGACTTCCTGGTCTATTCCGGCGACGACGCAACCGCCGTCGAGCTGATGCTGCTGGGTGGCAAAGGCAATATCTCGGTCACCGCCAACGTTGCGCCGCGCGCCATGGCCGATCTGTGCAAGGCCGCGATGGCCGGTGACGCGGACACCGCCCGCAAAATCCATGAAAAACTGATGCCGCTGAACAAGACCCTGTTCATCGAATCGAACCCTATTCCCGTGAAATGGGCCCTGCATGAGATGGGTTTGATGCCAGACGGTATTCGTCTGCCGCTCACCTGGCTCAGCGAGTCCTGCCGCGAGCCGCTGCGTCAGGCCCTGCGCCAGTCCGGTGTATTGGTCTAATGAGGAAGCATTACGCAATGAAGCGACTGGCCGGACTTTCCGCACTAGCCTTGATTATCTCCAGCACCAGCGGTTGCAGCTGGCTCTTTGGCCAGGACGGTTACTTCCGCGATCGCAGCAGCGATTACCTGGAAGCGACCCAGAAGCCGCCGATGCAATTGCCCGAAGGCGTTCAGGAAGTCAAACGCCTGGACCCGTTGCTGCCGATTCCGCGCAACGTCGCCGATGACACCCAGAAGGGTGAATTCACCGTGCCGCGTCCGCAACCTCTGACTACTGCTCAGGACTCCGGCGACTACACGCTGCAGAAGAGCGGCGACAACCGCTGGATCCTTGCCCAGCGCGCACCGGCTGAAGTCTGGCCCGTGGCGCATCAGTACTTTGAAGACAACGGCTTCCGCATCGCTGAAGATCGTCCGCAAACCGGTGAATTCAACACCACCTGGCAGCGCATGGACGAACTGTCCGCATCGGTTGCCAAGCGCATGGGTTCGAGTGGCGATGCCGCCAACACCGAAACCCGCGTCCGCGTTCGCATTGAGCCTGGCGTGCAGCGCAACACCAGTGAAATCTATGTGGTCAGCGTGCAACGTCCGGCCGGCAGCCGCGATGATCCTGCATTCCCGTCGCGCAGCACTAACGTCGGCCTCGACTCCGTGCTGACCGACGACATGCTGGCAAGCCTGACCCGTACGGCCGAGAAGGGCGGTTCGGTGTCCCTGCTGGCGGCGCGTGATTTCGACACCCCAAGCCGAGTTTCCCTCAGCGAAGACGGCAGCGGCAACCCGGTGCTGAACCTGGGCGCGGATCTGGATCGCGCGTGGTCGAGCGTCGGTCGTGCGCTTAACCAGGGCGACTGGCGCGTTGAGGACATCAACCGCAGCCTGGGTCTTTACTACATCAACCTGGCGGAAAAAGCCGACAAGCCTGAAAACAAGCCTGGCTTCCTCAGCCGCGTGTTCGGCAGTGAAGAGTCCAAGGAAGAGAAGGAGGCCCGCGCCGAGCGCTATCAGGTCCGTCTGAGCAAGGTCGGTGAAAACGTTCAGGTCACGGTCGAGAAGAACATCAACACCGTTGCGCCGACTGAAGTCGCTCGTCGTGTGTTGAGCGTCATTCAGGACAACCTGGGTTAAGTGCGCTTCGCGGTTCTGGGCAGCGGCAGTCGCGGCAATGCCACGCTGGTTGCGAGCAACGACACGTATGTGCTGGTCGATTGCGGTTTCTCCCTGCGGGAAACCGAACGGCGGCTCGACAGGCTGGGCGTCAGCGGCAAACAGCTCAGCGCCATTCTAGTGACCCACGAACATGCCGATCATGTGCATGGCGTGGGTTTGCTGTCTCGGCGCTACGATGTGCCGGTGTACCTCAGTGACGGCACGCTGCGCGGCATGCGCAAGCCGGTCGAAGCAGGGCTTCGGCTGGTGGGCGGGCAGGGTCTGCGCATTGGCGGTCTGGGCATCGACGTGGTGTCGGTGGCCCACGATGCGCTGGAGCCCACGCAGTTTGTGTTTAACGACGGGCGCCGGCGCTTCGGCCTGTTGACCGACCTTGGCTCGTATTGCCCGACGGTGCTCGACAGCTACCGCGGGCTCGACGCGCTCATGGTCGAGTCCAATCACTGTCGCGATCTGCTTGCCCGGGGTCAGTACCCGTACTTTCTCAAGCAGCGGGTGGGTGGTGATCACGGTCATTTGAACAATCATCAGGCTGCCAGTCTGGTGAACGAGCTGGGATGGCAGGATCTGCAGCACTTGGTGCTGGCCCATCTGAGCAGCAAGAACAACCTGCCGCATCTGGCCCGGCAATGTTTTGTCGACACCCTTGGGTGCGACGAGGACTGGCTACAATTGGCCGATCAGGATTCAGGGCTCGACTGGCGCGAAATCGCCTAGCGTCCCAAACGGGCGAATCGCCCCCCACTATTCAGCAAGATTCAGCAAGCGGAGCCCATCATGGAAAAACGTGAAGAACTCTACCGCGGCAAAGCCAAGTCGGTTTACAAGACCGATGACGCTGACCGCTTGATCCTGGTGTTCCGCAACGACACCTCGGCGTTCGATGGCAAGCGCATCGAGCAGCTTGACCGCAAAGGCATGGTGAACAACAAGTTCAACGCCTTCATCATGCAGAAGCTCGAAGCCGCCGGCATTCCGACCCAGTTCGACAAACTGCTGGGCGACAACGAAGTGCTGGTCAAGAAGCTCGACATGATCCCGGTCGAATGCGTCGTGCGTAACTACGCCGCTGGCAGCCTGGTCAAGCGCCTGGGCGTGGAAGAGGGCATGAAGCTCAACCCTTACACGTTCGAGCTGTTCCTGAAGGACGACGCCAAGGGCGACCCGTTCATCAACGACTCCCACGTCGTCGCGTTCGGTTGGGGCACCGCCGAGCAACTGGTTCGCATGAAAGAACTGTCGCTGAAGGTCAATGAAGTCCTGAGCAAACTGTTCGACGACGCCGGCCTGCTGCTGGTCGACTTCAAGCTTGAATTCGGCGTCTTCAGCGACGGCTCGATCGTCCTGGGCGACGAGTTCAGCCCGGACGGCTGCCGCCTGTGGGACAAAGAAACCCGCAAGAAAATGGACAAGGACCGCTTCCGTCAGGGTCTCGGCGATGTCATCGAAGCCTACGAAGAAGTCGCCCAGCGTCTCGGCGTACCGCTCTGATCCAATGCTTCAAGCGCAAAATGCTGCAAGCATCTGAAAGAACGCGAAAAAATCCTTAAAAAGGGTTCGCGTTCCTCGAACGAACTGTTATGATGCGCGCCGTTGGAGAGATGCCGGAGTGGCCGAACGGGACGGATTCGAAATCCGTTGTACTGGCGACAGTACCTAGGGTTCAAATCCCTATCTCTCCGCCATACATAGAAAAACCCCGTAATTCAATGAGTTACGGGGTTTTTTCGTTTCTGGTTCTACTACTCGTTTCTACTACTCAAAATTGCGCATGTGAGTGCTAGCGTTATGCCTTCTATCGCCTACACTTAGGGTTTATTCCTTTAGCAAGGGGTCGCTATGTACTTCGAAATTTATCAACAAGCTGGCCAGACCCTTCTAGGTGAGCAATGGAGATGGCGTCTGAAGGCGGCTAATCATCAGGTTATCGCCCAAGGAGAGTCTTATCACAATAAGCAGGATTGCCTTGCGGCTATTGCTCTGGTCATGGATACAAATCGGAGTACTCCAGTTAGACAGGCCTGACCGTGAATTTTGCTGTCGTCGTTTAGGTACCCCTATGTACGCAGGCGGTCTGCCCCTTCCCGGCTGATAGTGACGTCAGAACACAAATATGGAGCAAGGAATGATCCGAAATATCGTTGCGGTTGGGGTATTTGGTTTCTCAGGCCTAGCCGTCGCTCAGTGGGGCGACGTGGAGTATTCCGCAACGCTTAAAAAGGAGTACATCTACTGCGGCAGTCAGAAGGCGCTTGATGACTTTGGAGCCTTCGCACAAGACGGTGACGAGGACGGTGCAAACAAGATGGTTAGTGACGGTAAATGTCGTATCAGCTCGGGAATGAAGGTGCGAGTGTTCCAGGAGAATGACTATGCTGCTAGCTTCCTATCGCCCAGTGGGAAAGCTTTCTACACCTATAGAAAGTGGTTGAAGAGATAGGAAAAAAGCTGCTGACCAGCGAAGGTGGAAATGCGTTAAGTACGCGAATGAAAAAGCGAATTTGCATCCTTTTTAAATCGGCAAATATGAGGGCTCTGGGGTGGCTCACTGGCTATCCCCGGCAGGGAGAGGGTCGAGGCCCTAGAACGTCTCAGAAGGGTGGAAAAGCCCCGACAATAGCCCATTTCGACTTAGGGAAAGGTGATACCTAGGCGTTGAACCAATCGGCTCACTGTCATGGGGGTGAACTCAGCACCACGGCTAGTCTTGATCGACTGATTGTTGAGATAGGCTGCTACCCCAGCGAGAGTTTTGATTCCGTCGAAGCTTGCCGCCTTGATGTGGTTCTTAACAGTCTGAGCGTAAACGTCTGCCTTCTCTATCTTGGCTGCTGTTGCTGCCTTAGGTCCGACCTTATGGGCCTCCTTACGACCAGCATCACGCCGTTCAATCTTAGCCTGAGCCGACATATCCCCATTTTCAGCGCGTTGCTTCAGCGAGCCTAGAGCGTCTTTGGTACGTTGGCTGATGAATTCTCGTTCCTGCTGTGCGAGTGCGGCGTAAATGTGGAGTTGGAAAGCGTCGGCGTCGGGCATCGTCGCAACCTTGAAGGAAGCCCGTTTCATCAGGCCCGCAATGTGTTCAACATCACGAGAGATACGGTCAAGTTTTGCCACTACGAGGATTGCACCTGTCTCTTTAGCAGCATTCATTGCCTTGATGCATTCAGGGCGATCTGTTGGGGCGATGGTCCCTGAGGCGGTATCTACGAATTCCGCGATGATCTCCCAGCCTTTCGTCTTAGCTGCAAGGGCGATGTAGTCACGCTGAGCTTCCAGACCCAAGCCCGACTCGCCTTGCTTGACTGTGCTGACTCGAAGATAGCTGACTACTTTCATGGTGGTGATTCCCGTCAATTAGTGTTGATGGACTCATAATATCACAATGCTGACGAACGTCAACGGAATGATAAGCCTGTGGCTTTATCTTGCTCACGAATTCTGATGATGGCAATCTGCTAAAAAACCAAGACAGGATGCTGCAATGAAAGACGGGATCATTCGCCTCAACGACTATCTGTGCTACCTCGCCATCGCAATCGTCACATACCTCGGATATGCAACCTACGGCATGTTTGGAGGGCTCGGGGGGTTCGTAGTCGGTGCAGTGCTTGCAGGTTTTTGGCTTGTGCTGAGTGGCATCTATGACGAGTTAAGGAAGGTGACTGCTTCAAAAGGGCTGTGACGCTCACCGATCAAGCACGAGCCTTCGAGCCTCAAGGATACTGACCCGGTCGTGTAAATGATTGGTGGAGGTATCCAGTCGCTCTGACAGGGTGTTTAACCGCTTCTCGGCGTAGCTGGCCTGCGAAAGCTGGATGGTCTGCAAATGCCCCACATCGCGGGCTAGGTTTGATACCTGCACGATTGCCGCGTCAGCTAGGGTGATCGTGTGAATTGTGAAAACCAGCGTAGAGACTGTCATCAGCGTCATTGCTGCGTTGAGCATGATATTTATTCTTGTATTAATTGTTATTTCTCGTTGTTGTGGAGCGGGGAAGCATTGTGCTTGACTGTCAAACTATCGGCGTCAATGAATATGCGGTGTTTAGAGATGAAGAGGGCCGGTAAGACCCCCTGTCTCTGTTAGCAACGTTCCTGCTTATTGCTTGTTTGGTGGAAACCGCTCAAGAAAAATTTCCATAGTTTTATCAACTTTAGGCTTTGTGACCTCTAGCATCATATCGACATATGCCTGTACCTCTTCCTCTGTGAGCTTAGGTTTTACAAACGATGCGGCAGCAGGTAATGCCTGACTAGCACTAACAGAAAGCTTCGCATCTCGGGCCCTAAAAGCGCGTTCAATACCTTTCATAAGAGACATTTACTGTACCTCCTTGGCCGATGATAGGTTATCGAAGTACCGCTGTGCTTCCGCTGCTGCCTCTGCTCGCAATTTCGCCTCCTTGTCTGCTTCTTTCTTAGCTTCCTTATCCTTCTGAGCTTGATACAGCTGCTGTTCTAGAATAGCTTGCTGGCGCTTCTTTTCTTCCTCCAGCTCACTGAGATATAGAGCCTTGGTTTGCTCGGCCACCTGTTCCAACAGCTCCTCAATATTAATTTTGAGCAGATAGACAGTAAGCGAAATGGTTGATTCCGGCTTGTGATACTCAGAAAGTGTACGACCTTCTTTAAAAAGGGTTTCTAGCTGAGGCATGAGAATAGAGGTCGGGGCCGAGAATCGATCTACTGCACCGTAGCTACGGAGGAAATTGAACTCAGCGTTGGCGAGGCGTTTGTCCAAAGCTTCCTGAGAGAAGACGAAGGTTTGCAGGGATACGTGTTGTTGAGTAGTAGTCATAATATTGATCCTTATTGAGCGTTCATTAGTGATTTGAGGATGGGGCTAGACTTGATTAGGTCTTTGGTTTGTACATCACCTGTCTTGCTGAATTTCTTCAGTAGCTTGTAGGCAGCAATATCAACGCCATCAGCCTGTACGACATTAATGTTATTTAGCTTCAGCATTTCTACTGATTGTTGATCGAGTAGTGCAAGGCTGGTGAGTCCTGCATTGGATACAAACATTTCTTTCATTGTTATTTCCTTCTTTTGGTTTTATTGGGCAATAGCTGCCCACTGTCTGCTCTAATGAGCAAATTGGTTTGAGTATCAGTTGATGACTTTTGCAAAGGCGGGAAAAACATCTTGCGGGACTTCTATCGAAGATCCCTTGCGTCAAAGTCGCTGCGCTCTTTTGACTTACTGTAACCCTATTCTAAAAAAGACTACGCAAGACTGTCACCGTGTCACCTTAACTCTGGACCCTATATGGAAAGCCGCTTGCAGCGGTGACACTATGACGTAGTTGCTGTCACCCTATCTGTCACCTGTCACCATTTCGAGTTAGAACACGCCTTTTGCAAGCCTGTCTTCCAGCTCTTTTGCCGTCGATTCCGCTGACAAGCCGTTTTCAAAACCGAGCGGTGTGATGTAATAGCGTTGAAGCTTGGTCCGGCGTTGCTTGCAACCAACAGCTAAAAGTACCCCTGCGACCGCAATGTCTGTTAGTGAGTGATCAAACTCATTGGAGAAGGAGTCTTTGATGCCCTTGACAGTTAATACCATGCTCTTTTCCACCATTTCGGTTAGCAACTCTTCCAGCTTGTCAGCGCTGCTAAAGCCCATGAGTTCTTGCTTTGGCACCGTCATTGGCGGGGCGTCCGTAGCGTGGTATTTGCTCAGATCAACCTGTTCGATAAAATCACGAACGAGTTGCATACCTCCCTCGTGAATAAGCCAAGGTTTCAGTGTCCCATTGATGAATGCGGCTGTTTCCTGCACCGACTCGTTATGACGAATAAATGCCGGAATCCAGAACCTGCGATCACCCTTTTCTAGAACCAACGGGAGGTGGTCATTGCTCGTGATGATAAAATTTAGGTAATTGTCAATTGTGACTGTCGGTTTGTGCTTGCGATGTAGTGGGATGGTTGCATTACCTTGAAAGCTTTTAAGCGCATCGGTGGTACTCTTTTTGCTTTTGTACACCTCATCAATCAGAGCCAAGGTTTTTCCTTCGATTACATCGTTGAAGTCGCCTACAACGTCTTTCAGAGCGCATACACACACTGATGACCGACCTAGTAGACCAGACAGCAGGGTTTCCACTAGAAAGCCCTTACCGACGCCGTGTTGACTACGGAGAACCGGCGTAGCAATGATGCGTTGCTCTGGTTTACGAACGACGTGGGATAGCCACCATCCAAAATAACGACGCTCTAGGTCATCAGGAAACCATCGCTCCAGGAATTCAATGAATGGTGCTACCTGTTCCCGTGTGACCTTCTGACCTGTAGGCTGAATCATGGGTGCTTTCCACAGGTTGATCAGCCCACCGGACAGCACAGGACCGCCGTTAGGCTGAAAACCTTCGCCGTAGGCCCAGGGCAAGCAACCTAGAAGGTATGCGGCGTCATGCTCACTCCCGCCTTGCTGCTTGTAATAGTGGGCGACGATTCCTGCATCCCCTTGGTCAATGCCTGTGATCAAATCTCTAAATCGTGCATATGAGTTTTGGGAAGGGACACGGACGAAGCGTATCTGAACAGCTTGGAGAGCGGATGTATTACTGTTTTGGATTACTGCGTTGGTCATTGGTATTTACCTCGATAATTGGGTTTTTGTTTTCAAACAGCGCGTTGTACAGGCCGCTAATCATTAAGTTGAGTTGATGGTTTGTGCTTGTGTTGCCGTAGTGTCCCATGATCTTCAATAGCTCAGACGAAGACCGTTCATTGAGATGTACTCTCATCAAGTGTTACCTCTTCATATTTATAGTTACGGTTGGGGTGTTGCTGCTCAGCGATTAGCTGTTGAATCAATTTAAGTCCATATATTGGACCCATGCCCGGTGCTGCTTTTTGTCTAAATCGGTGAAAGGCTTTGTAACAGGCCGCAGACCCACATAGCCAAATTGCTTTTTGTCTCTCTGATGTATAGCTGATTCCACACCAGATACAACATCGTCTTATTTTTGCCATAGAAAATCCTTCAACGATCTGAATGTCTAATTAGTAATATTTAGGAAAAACAAAGGGCAGTAGCACTGCCCTAAAAATCGCTATAGCTTTATGCTGTGCGAAAGGAACTACAATTGCTGTAGTTCTAAACGTGAGCCGGCAGTTGAAGAACGGCAGGCGCACGAAAGCCGACTTGAAGGAAATTAGACTTCTTGTCGGTAATTACGAGGACTTTGGGAACCCAGCTAAAACTCTTTGGGTATATATAATTATATACGTCCTAGTGCTAATTTAGCAACTAATATTTAGCTAAAATCAATAAATAGCGAAAGTAAGCGATAAGCGGTATGTATGGGAATATGTATCTCTGGAATATTAAGAAAGTTGTGGGGATGAAACATTGAAAGTAAAGTTTAGCCGGAAACGTCTCCAACCCTTAAAAACTCCCCCGAAATACGGTGATTGCATACGTTAAATGCATGGCCCTTGCTCTGTTTCGTGACGATCTGCCCAGAATCAACTGCACGGTGTTTTGATAGGGGTATCAGGTCAAATCAAAATTGTACGACAGCAGCCCAATCACTTTGGCCTTTTGTTCAAGGCTCGGCCCTGCCGAATACAGGTCGAAGGTGATCATTCCGGTTTCATGACCAAATAATGCAGGCATCACTGAAACATCCGCTCCGGCCCTATGCACCTCAGTAATTGCAGTTTTGCGAATTGAGTGCAGCACAAATGATTTATCAAATTTTGCAGCAGTCTTTAGACGTCCAAAACGTTTTCCTACAGCATCAAGTCGATTGCCATATTTATTGGTTTGCCCAAGCGCTCGACCTTTTAGCAGGTAGCCGTCTTCTGATGCATCTAGTAGAGACTGGACAAGCGGGGCAAGGGCGGTATGAATCGGAACCTCACGGACACCGGCCTCTGTTTTGCTCTCTAAAATTGAGAAGGCAATCGGAACATTATCTTTGAGGGTGATGGTGTCGCGGTGGACTCGACCTATTTCCTCAAGCCTTGCCCCTGTGTAGGCTGCGAGAACAATCAGGTCAGCCAGCGGCTTGTCTTCCTTCTCCAAAGCAGCAGCATGCAATCGCTCCACGTCCTTGCGAGTGAATACTGCCCAACTGACTGACTCACCTTTGACCACAGGCAGGTCGTGTTTTTCAAATGGGGAAGGCTGGCCTTTGTACTGCTGACGCCAGTCTTCATCATACTTGATGGCCCATTTCCAGAACGTGTTACCTGCCCATATATGCTGCTTCTTGGTCTTAGAGGTAAGTGGCACGCCCTTAGCGTCCGTTAGCTGATCTAGGTATGCAGACACGAGGTCAAAGCTTATCGGCAGCCCTTTATCACGTACGTAGGCGCTGAATAGCTCTACACGCTTCACTAAGGTGTCGATGGTCTTGGGATCTTTGCCAACCTTCTCAAGAAACGCCCTCAGCTTCAGCACACGGGCTGGTGTGATGGGTGATTTGGGCTTATAGCTTTGAGGGTCGGTGGCAAGCTCCTGCATGTCCTGACGCTCATCAGACGATAGGTCATAATACTCAGCTGTAATTTCCATGTGCAGCTTCGTGAATGCGTCAGAAATCTTTGCTCCAAGGTCAGCGCCTTGTCCGGGCGTGAGCTTTTGGCTCAAACCCTCTAGGTATTCGTGGTAGGTCGCTATAAATGCTTCGACCGGACCTTCCATGCCACCGTCATAGAGTTCCTGAAGGATGGGAGCTATCGATTCTGTGTAAGCCAGGATGTCAGGGGGTGGAGTGGTGGCATCCTTAGAACGGGGCATGAATAGGGTAGGCAGCCACTTTTCCTTATTGCGCTGGTTCCGCCGCGTTAGATCCTGAACTTTCTCTTTCCATTCATCCCGTTCGGATAGCTTCCTGTCTCTGGCAGCGTTGATGTCTGCTTTCCATCTGGCGAGCCAAGCTAGGCGACGTTCCATGGCTTCTGAGCGTAGGCCCGTCTTCAACGATTGGATTAGCACCTTGCGATTGTCAAAGGCCAACTGCACGTCTTTAGGAATGTCTAGACGGACATACCAAGTGGATTCGCCTTTTTTTTGGAAAATATGGTTTGCCATGAGTCACCCTCGGATGAGAGCAGAATTCTACTACTATTTTCTACTACTATACGAGTTCTAGGCGTTATGATGCCGTGGTTTCTGGGGTTCGTGTATGGTTTTCGAGAGTCCCTATCTCTCCGCCATTATTTGAAAAGCCCCAGAAGTTATGCTTCTGGGGCTTTTTCGTTTCTGGCGTTTGGAATACCGGAAATCGTGAGGAGCACAGCCGGCTTCCGCTGTTTTCTGCATCACTGGTAAGCTGAGGGTGCTTTGCATTTTTTCGCTTGGAGGCGGTGATGCGCGGATACACCCAGTTAATTGATTTTATGCAGGATTTGGGCGATGGCATTCTTGACCACCTCCCGGAGGAGCAAAGGGTAGCAATTCTGAGTGTCGAGGACATTGTCGAGCTTTGGATGCAGCGGAAGTCATATCTTCAAGCCCTTTCTTTAAAAAAAGACATAGTGAGCTACGCAAAGCTTGATGAGGCAGGCGATTATTCTGTTGATCAGCTTCTCGATGACTTTGACCTGTGCTTTATCCCGGAAAGATTTGGTTGTGAGGATCACATTTTTCTCACCGGTATCCTTGATTTTATTAATTTGCATATCGAGAAAAAGCGTCAAGGTATGCTTGTTAAGTACTTTGGTTGGTTAGGTTATCAGGAAGCATGAGGTAATCATGCGTCAGTACGTACGGTTGATTGATTTCATGCTGGCTTTAGGCACGGCCATCCAGGATTATTTGCCTGAAGATGAGCGCGCCAACGTCCCTGACTTGAAATCTTTTGTGGATGAATGGACTTCGAGAACTTCGCTTATCGAGCTTTACCGGCTGCGTAGCGACATCAGGTCATATTTGGTTAAGCACACTGCCGGTGGTGACACCGTAGATGAATACAGTGTCACTTCTTAGCAACCTCAAGAGGTATCCATGCGCGGATTTATGGAACTCATCGACTTCATGAAGCATCTGGCTGACGGGGTACTCGATTATCTGCCTGAGGATCAGAGGGTAGGACAGCTCACAGTGGATCAGGTCATAGAGGAATGGATGAATGGGAAGTCGTATTTTGCAGCACGTTCCCTCAGGAATGATCTCAAAAGCTATATAAAGCTTCATAAGTCCGGAGACTATTCCGTAGATGAAATATTGTCGTGGTACGACCTTTCCTTCATTCCAGAAAGGTTTGGTTGTGAAGAGTGGGAATTGTTCACGAGCATATTGTGTTCAATCGACGCCCATATTGAGAGAAAACGAAAGGATCTGTTGATCAAGGGTTTTAGGCTAGGTTTTCGCTAGATCAAGTCCAGTGCCGGGCTGGGGAAATGCTTCGTCACCTTGCCTGGCACTTTACTTTTCCAAACCCCCGCCTACTATCGATCTCACGCCCACTAGCGGTACAAGATCGCTCCACGCCCCACCCCAATCCTTCCAGTCAGTCAGAGAAGCCATGATCACCATCCAAGAGCTCAACGACTTCATCAGCAATCCGGAACTCAATGACTCGATCGCCCAGGTCTGGACGTTGATCGGCAAGCATTTCGAGCAGGCGCAGAGCACGTTGCCGGCTGAGCGGGCGATGCCGCGCAAGGAATTATCGTTTCACGATCACGTTCGGTTGTTGGGATATCTGGCGCTTCTGGTCGAAGGCATCCCCGGGGATGTGGTCGAGATTGGTGTCTGGAAGGGCAAGTCGCTGGTGCTGATGAATGAAGTCTGCAACCGCGAGCGCCGCATCATCGGGATTGATCCGTTTGAGCTGCCCAATCAGTTTGAAGAGTTCAGCTATTACCAGGAGAACCTGTTCTCCAACGCCCTGGTGCTGAGGGGCTATTCGGAGTTGTGCGCCGAGCGTTTCTACAACCTGTCGCCTAAGGTGGCGCTGTTGCACATTGATGGCGGTCACGCCGGGCGCAATGTGCTGCTGGATTTCCTGCTGTATTCGCCAAGCGTCGTACCAGGCGGGTTTATCGTCTTCGACGACTACGGGGACTTTCAACACTCACCGGAGGTAGGCCCGGCGGTCGATTTGCTTCGCGCCACGGGCTATTTCAAAGGATTCAACGTGATTGGGTGTGTGCATGGCTTTGAGGCGAGCTATGTGATCCAGCGCGCTGGATAGGGCTCCCCCAGCACCAAAGGTCGGTGCACCGGTTGAGATTACACACAATCAAACCCATTCCGCCCAACGCACCGCCGTCAATCCATACCGCCGGGCATGGGCGATCAGTGCCGTTAGCTCTTCCCGGGTCTTGGACAAATTGTGCAGTACGCCGATGCCCGCGTGCAGGCAGGCGTAGTACCAGGCATCGGCTTCGTTCAGCGCTGAATCGGGTTGGAGGAATACTCGCTGCTCGTCCAGAAAGCGGTAGTGGATACGAAAGATGCGCTGGCCTGACATTAATATCTCCGATTTGATGTCAATGTGACTGCAATGGCTCATCGCCAGTTCAATATGTCAGGTGTTTAGTACCTAGGCCTGAGGTGACTACGGCCAAAACTCCATTTCTCAAAACAGCCAGTCTGCCAGCACGTCGTTTCCGCTGTGACCCGCCGCGCCATTTTTGTTCCTGATACGGGGCTATTTCCTGACCGCTCCGACGACTTCCGGCCATCATTTCGCAATCGGTGAGCGACAAAATGTCGCAATCGTTTTCAGGCGAGTAAGATAGGCACCCTGTTTTTACCCCCCTATTTTTTCGGACGGATCCTGCGTTGAGCGTCGTGTACATCGACCTCCGGGGCATCGTTTCGACGTCGTATTGATAGAGCAAACAGAGAAAAGGCGATCACTGCAAATGACCAAGACCTCGCGACCTTTATATATTTCCTACGCCGGCCCTTCGTTGCTGGAGATGCCGCTGCTCAACAAGGGCAGTGCCTTCACGCCGCAAGAGCGCATCGATTTCAACCTGGTCGGCCTGCTGCCCCAGAACGTCGAAACCATCGAAGAGCAGGTCACCCGCGTTTACAACCAGTACCGGCAATGCGCGAGCGACCTGGATAAACACATTTATCTGCGCTCGATTCAGGACAACAACGAAACCCTGTTCTTCCGCCTGCTGGATTCGCACCTCGACGAGATGCTGCCGATCATCTACACCCCGACCGTGGGTCAGGCGTGTCAGGAATTCTCGAAAATCTACCGCACCCACCGCGGGCTGTTCATCTCCTACCCGGAGCGCGACCGCATCGACGATATCCTGCGCAGCGCAACGAAAGATCGCATCAAAATCATCGTGGTGACGGACAGCGAGCGCATCCTTGGCCTGGGCGACCAAGGCATTGGCGGCATGGGCATTCCGATCGGCAAGCTGTCGCTCTACACCGCATGTGGCGGCATCAGCCCGGCGTACACCTTGCCGATCGTGCTCGACGTGGGCACCAACAACAAAGAGCTGCTGGACGACCCGATGTACATGGGCTGGCGCCATGAGCGCGTCACCGGCAAGGAGTACGACGACTTCATTGCTCTGTTCATCGAGGCGGTGCAGAGCCGCTGGCCGGACGTGCTGTTGCAGTTCGAAGACTTCGCCCAGACCAACGCCATGCCGTTGCTGGAGAAGTACCGCGATGAGTTGTGCTGCTTCAACGATGACATTCAGGGCACCGCGTCGGTTGCCGTGGGCACCCTGCTGGCGGCGTGCAAAGCCAAGCACGAAACCCTGGGCCAGCAGCGGGTTGTGTTCCTGGGCGCGGGTTCGGCCGGTTGCGGGATCGCCGAGCACATCATTGCGGCCATGGTCATCGAAGGCCTGAGCGAAGCCGAAGCGCGCAAGCGCGTGATGATGGTCGACCGCTTCGGGCTGCTGACTGACAGCATGGACAACCTGCTGGACTTCCAGAAGAACCTCGCGCAGAAGTCTGCCGATGTGGTGGGCTGGTCGAGCGGCGAGGGTTCGCCCGAGTTGCTGGACGTGGTCGCCAACGGCAAGCCGACTGTGCTGATCGGCGTGTCCGGCCAGCGCGGCCTGTTCACCGAGCAAGTCATCCGCGAGATGCACAAGCACTGCGCCAAGCCGCTGGTCATGCCGCTGTCGAATCCGACCTCTAAGGTCGAAGTCACGCCGCAGGAAGTCCTGACCTGGACCAATGGCGACGCGCTGGTGGCGACCGGCAGTCCGTTTGCTCCGGTCACCGTAGGCGATCGAACGTTCCACATCGCACAGTGCAACAACTCCTACATCTTCCCGGGCATCGGCCTGGGTGTTGTGGCGTCGAAAGCCACGCGCATCACCGACAAAATGCTGATGGCCGCCTCCAACGCGCTGGCGGAATGCTCGCCGATGGTGACGGGCAAAGGTGATGCCGTCCTGCCGCCGCTGAAAGAGATCCAACAGGTGAGCAAGAAGATTGCCCTGGCCGTGGCCAAGCAGGCTCAGGCCGAAGGGATGGCGCTGGAGACCACCGAAGAGATGCTCGTCGAAGCCATTGAGCGTAACTTCTGGATGCCGAACTACCGCAGCTACCGTCGCAGCGCGGTGTAATCGCATCCGTTACTGACAGCAAACGCTTCAACCCGGACCGCCCCATGGAAACATGCGGCGGTCTTTTGTTTTGTGGCGAAAAACTTCAGGATGGGCCCTGCATAAAAACAAAAAATATCAGCGAGGGATGCATGCAAACGGACGTCGGTCTCCATGACTACATCATCGTCGGCGCAGGCCCGGCGGGCTGCCTGTTGGCCAATCGGCTGTCGCAGAATCCTGCTCACCGGGTTCTGCTGCTCGAAGCAGGCGGTCAGGACAACTACGCCTGGATTCATGTACCGGTGGGCTACCTCTACTGCATCGGCAATCCGCGCACCGACTGGTGTTTCAAAACCGAAGCGGAGCCCGGCCTCGGTGGGCGCGCGCTCAACTATCCTCGCGGCAAAGTACTGGGCGGATGCTCCTCCATCAACGGCATGATCTACATGCGTGGTCAGGCCCGGGACTACGACGGCTGGGCGGAGCAGGGCAACTCGGGCTGGGGCTGGGAAGACGTCTTGCCGATCTTCAAGCGCTCGGAAAACCACTACGCTGGCGACTCGGAACTTCACAGCGCGAAAGGTGAATGGCGCGTCGAGCAGCAGCGTCTTTCATGGACGTTGCTGGACGCGTTCCGTGAGGCGGCGGCGCAAACCGGCATCCCGTCGATCCCCGACTTCAACGGCGGCGACAACGAAGGGTGCAGCTATTTTCAGGTCAATCAGCGGCGCGGGGTGCGCTGGAATGCGTCCAAAGCCTTTCTCCGGCCTGCGTTGAAACGCCCGAACCTGACGGTGATCACCGGTGCGGAAGTGTCGCGCGTGGAGTTTGAGAACAGCCGCGCTAGCGCGGTGATTGCACGCGTCAACGGACAGGAACAGACGCTTCGCGCCCGGCGGGAAATCATCCTCTGCTGCGGTGCCATTGGATCGCCGATGGTCCTGCAACGCTCAGGCGTCGGGCCGCGAGCACTGCTGGAAAAGCTCGGCATTGGCGTGCGGCATGAGCTGCCCGGTGTCGGCGCGAATTTGCAGGATCACCTGCAGTTGCGCCTGATCTACAAGGTCAGTAACGGGCAGACGCTGAATCAGATGGCGGGCAGTGTGTGGGGCAAGATGAACATGGGCCTGCGCTACGCCCTCAATCGCAGCGGGCCGTTGGCAATGGCGCCGAGTCAGTTGGGTGCTTTTGCACGCTCGGGGCCGGAGCAGACAAGCGCCAATCTCGAATACCACGTGCAGCCCTTGTCCCTTGAGCGCTTCGGCGAGCCGCTGCACGGATTTCCTGCATTCACTGCGTCCGTGTGTGATTTGCGCCCGCAGAGCCGTGGCACGGTGGAAATCCGTTCGGCGCTGGCCGATGTCGCGCCGATCATCAGGCCGAATTACCTGAGTCACGAGACCGACCTCAAAGTGGCCGCCGACGCGATTCGCCTGACCCGTCGCATCGCCGCCGCGCCTGCGCTCGCTCGCTTCGAGCCGGTTGAGTACCTGCCCGGCGCGAGCCTGCAAACCGAGGAAGAACTGCGCGAGGCGGCCAGCGTTGTTGGCACGACGATCTTTCACCCGGTAGGCACCTGCAGGATGGGGCAGGGCCGTGATGCCGTAGTCGACGAACGCCTGCGCGTGCACGGCATCACCGGCCTGCGCGTAGTGGATGCGTCGATCATGCCGAACATCACCTCCGGCAACACCTGCTCGCCGACCGTGATGATCGCCGAGAAGGCGGCGCAGATGATTATTGAGGATGAATTGAGGAACGGAATGCCAGAAATAACGAGCCTGACCACCTCTCTTGAAACCGTGGTTGATTTGGGCTAGCGCTGAACTCTATTGCTCTACAAGCAAACGCCTAAACCGCGCTCAGGCGGTCAACCATGTCAGGGAATTTTTCGACCAGTTTGATCAGCAAAGCAGCCTGTGCATTGGGTTTGGACTTCTCCTGCTCCCAGTTGCGCAGGGTGCTCGTGCTGGTCCGGATCCGCCGCGCAAAAACGTTCTGAGACATGTGCAGCCTTTGCCTCAAGGCCACTATTTCCTGAGCAGAAATCTCAGGCGCAGGCCTGTCTTCAAAGGTATCGCCGCGAAGGGTGAGCTTCCCTTCTCGGTGTGCAGACATTTCCTCAACGCCCTCCATCATTTCTGCGAACAGGTCGCGCTTATTGCTCATCGTTTGCCTCTCTTGCGCAGCTCTGCGTCGATAGCGGCCTTCAATTGACGCTGCTGATCAGCGGTCAAGTTCGAGACCTCATCCTTGTCATAGATCGAAAACATCCAGATCTGGCGATCATTGATTAGCCAATAATAGATAACCCGCAGGCCGCCACGCTTGCCTTTGCCTCGACGTTCATCGTGCCAGCGCAGCTTTCTGAATCCGCCCGTTCCTGGCATGAGATCCCCCGACTCGGGGCTTGCCAAGATATGAATCTGGAGCGCGCGATAGCCATCATCGTCGAGGTAGCCCGGCCTCAGCCGGCTGAAAGTTGTTGTTTCGAAAAATACAGCATCCATAAAAGGGTAGGCAACCTGATTATGTTTGGTCGTAGCTGTAAGCTAGCGGTCGCAGTGAAATGCTTCACCTCGTTTTCTGCCACCAGCTGTTGCATCGCTTCATTGCGTCCAGCGAAATGCCGCGGCAACACAACAATCCCACCCCCACCAATCGTTCTCATCCTTTTCACAAAAAATTGATGGCCTGATGCCTAAAGTTCGCAGCATCGGCGGGGTTCCTCCCGCGTTTATATTCTCATTTCCAGCCAAGCAGACTTTTATGCTCAACGTCAAAGCAGTTCGTCCCGAGCTTGTGACAGTGCTTGCCAGTGCCTTTTTGTTGATCGGGTTTAACCTGACCCTCTGGCAGCATCTATTTGCGATTACCGACTCGGACGGTAAGGGCCTGTTGTTGCGTTGTGCTTTTGCGCTGATGGTGTTCTGCGCGTTTAATATTTTCTTCACGCTGTTAGCGTTCAAGCGTGTATTGAAACCCGTACTGATCTGTCTCTTTTTTATCAGCGCCGGTGTGGCTTATTTCATGAGCCAGTATGGCGTGATGATTGATTCGGGCATGTTCCGAAACTTCGCTGAAACCAATGTCACCGAAGTGCGCGATCTGCTTTCTTTGAAGTTACTCGGCTACTTGTTCTTTCTGGGTGTCGTGCCTTCGGTGATTCTTTTCAAAACACCCATTGCCTATCGGCGCTGGCCTCGCGAGTTGCTGAGCAAAGCGCTGGTGTCTGTCGTCTGCGCGGTCGCCATTGGCGGTGTGGCGCTGTTGAATTACCAGGGGCTGTCCTCGCTGTTTCGCAATCATCACGAGTTGCGCCTGATGGTCGTGCCGAGCAATTACCTGGCGGCGTCCGTGGGTTACTTGAGCGAGCAGGCCAAGTCTGCGCAGCGGCCGTTCGTGAGTATTGGTCAAGACGCCAAACTTGCCAGCGATTGGCAGCAGCACAAGCGCAAGTCACTGACCGTGCTGGTCGTTGGCGAAAGTGCGCGGGCCGAGAACTTCGGCATCCTGGGCTACAACCGCGACACCACGCCACAGCTGAGCAAGGAGCGTGGCCTGCTCACGTTTACTGACGTGCATTCCTGCGGCACGGAGACGGCGGTATCGGTGCCGTGCATGTTTTCCAACATGGGCCGCAAGGATTACAACGCCACGACCGCGCGCAATGAAGAAGGCGTGCTCGATGTACTGAAGCGCGCCGGGCTCGATGTCATCTGGCGCGACAACCAATCGGGCTGCAAGGGCACCTGCGACCGGGTGACGATGCAGGATGTCAGCAACTTCAAGGATCCGGCGTTGTGTGCCAACAACGAGTGCCGCGATGAAATCCTGCTGCAGGGGCTGCAACACTTCATCGACACACTGGACAAAGACACCGTGCTGGTACTGCACCAGATGGGCAGTCATGGTCCTGAGTACTTCAAGCGTTATCCGAAAGAGTTCGAGAAGTTCACCCCGGTGTGTGAAAGCAATGCGCTGAATAATTGCTCGCGGGAAAGTATCGTTAACGGTTACGACAACACATTGCTGTACACCGACCATGTACTCGCGATGTTGATTGACATCCTGCGCAACAATCAGGGCAAAGTAGACACGGCCATGGTTTATCTTTCCGACCACGGCGAGTCGTTGGGTGAATACAACCTGTTCCTGCACGGCACGCCTTATATGCTGGCGCCCGATCAACAGAAACATGTCCCGATGATTGCCTGGTTTTCCGAGAGCTATCAGCAGTCGTTCGCTGTGGATACCCACTGCCTGCAAAAAGAGCGAAACGCGCCGCTCAGTCAGGACAACTTGTTTCATTCCATGCTGGGCCTGTTGCAAGTGCGCACAAGCGTTTATAACCCGGCGCTGGACATGTTCGCGGGCTGTCGGGGGATTTATACGGACGGGGTACTGGCCAATGAGTGAGCCCCTCAGCAAGCAGGTTCACGTCGAAGACGTGCGCCAGCATGAGCACACTCTCAGCCGACGCCTGAGTCTGTGGCGCGATGCGCAGCTGGCGCGCAAAGCGTTGCGGGATGCGGGCGAGCCCGGGCTGGTGCTGGACTTGCCATCGGGCTCCGGGCGTTTCTGGCCGGTGCTGGCCGAACACGCCAATCGGGTGATCCTCGCGGCCGATCCTTCAACCGACAGGCTGGCGTTCGCCGAGGCACAGTCATCCAGCGAGGTGCGCAAGCGCATCCGCACGTTCCAGAGTTCGGCGTTTTCCATCGGCCTGTCCGCCAACGCGGTGGACTGCATATTCTGCATGCGTTTGTTCCATCACCTGGGCGACAGCGAAAAACGCGGTGCGATTCTCGACGAGTTTCACCGGGTGACCCGCGACACGGCCATCGTCGCGCTGTGGGTAGACGGCAATGTGAAATCGTGGCGTCGCAAACGTCAGCAAGGTCGACTGGAGGTCGGTATGTCCGCCCCCCGTAATCGATTTGTGGTGTGCCGCAGCGACATCGAATCCGAGTTCGCGCGGGCGGGTTTCAGGATCGTCGATCATCACGACTTTCTCCCCGGCTACGCCATGTGGCGCGTGTACGTGCTGCGCAAGGCCGGCCAGTGATCAGTGATCGGATGGACGGTCGTCGCGACGGCAGCTATTTGCGCGCTTCAAAGATGAAGTTGTTCGAGACTTGCAGGACGGATGCCCGGTAACCGCTTGTAGCGATATATACTGCGCGCCATTCTTCGAGGGAGAGCCGTGTGGCCATCGATATTCACTGGATTCGCGACGACCATAGCCTCGCCGAACATTGCGCACAGTGGCAGACCCTGCCCTACGTCGCGCTCGACACCGAATTCATGCGGGTCGACACCTTCTATCCCATCGCCGCGCTGTTGCAGATCGGCGATGGTTCAAGCGCCTATCTGATCGACCCGTTGCTGATCAGCGACTGGAAGCCTCTGGCCGCGCTGCTGGAAAACCCTGACGTCATCAAAGTCGTTCACGCCTGCAGCGAGGACCTCGAGGTGCTGTTGCGCCTGACCGGCAGCCTCCCGGCCCCGCTGTTCGACACGCAACTGGCTGCGGCCTACCTGAACCTCGGGTTCTCGATGGGTTATTCGCGTCTGGTCCAGGAAGTGCTGAACATCGACCTGCCGAAAGGCGAGACGCGATCGGACTGGCTGCAACGCCCCCTCTCGGAAACCCAGATCAGCTACGCCGCCGAAGACGCCGTCCACCTGGCCGAGGTGTACAACCTGCTGCGTCCGCGTCTTTCCGATGAAAAGTATGCGTGGGTGCTGGAGGACGGTGCTGAACTGGTCGCCAATCTGCGCCGCGAAACCGATCCTTATGACGCTTACCGCGACGCCAAGCTGGCGTGGAAGCTGTCCCGTGCGCAGCTCGCCGTGCTGCGCGAGCTCTGCGCCTGGCGCGAGCAACAGGCGCGCCTGCGTAATCAGCCACGCAATCGCATCCTCCGCGAACATTCGCTCTGGCCGCTGGCCAAATCCCAGCCCGACAACCTCGCCGCGCTGGCGAAGATCGACGACATGCACCCCAAGACCGTGCGTCAGGACGGCGAGTTTCTGCTCGACCTGATCAAGAAAGCCGGCAGCGTGTCGCCGGATCTTTGGCCGCCCGCGTTGCCGGAGCCGCTGCCGATCGAGGCCTCCAATGTGCTCAAGAGCCTGCGCGTCATTGGCCAGCAGCAAGCCGAGCGTCTCGACATGGCGCCGGAATTGATGCTGCGCAAAAAGACCCTCGAAGCCCTGCTCAAGACCGGTTACCCAGACGGTCCCTATAAACTGCCCGATTCGCTGCGTGGCTGGCGCCGCGAATTGATGGGCCAGATGCTGCTCGACAGCCTGGCCAACGTCGGAGAACAGCCTTGAAACGTATTTGCTCCATCTACCGCAGCCCGCGGAGGAACGAAATGTACCTGTATGTCCTCAAGAGCGACGCCCTGGAGCGTGTGCCCGAGGAATTGCTGACCGCGTTCGGCAAGCCGCAGCACGCCTTCAATCTGGTCCTGTCGCCGGAGCGTGCCCTGGCCCGCGAAGACATTCACGCGGTGCTCGCCAATCTGGACAAGCAGGGTTACCACCTGCAGATGCCACCGGCCGAAGACGATTACATCGAGCACCTGCCCGAAGAGCTGCTGCGCCGCAACGATCCGATGTGATCGATTTCTGACCCTGCAATCCACCGCAGGGGTACACCGGACCGTCGCATGCGTCAGACCTGACCGGCTCAACCGAGCGCGGTCCGGAACGCTGCGCGGTCGCATGCCCCGTTTATTCGAGTTTTGAAGCCATGCGCGTTCTGATCGCCGAACACGATTACCCCATTTACACCGAACTGCTCCGCCAGACAGCCCCCGAGATCGAAGTGCTGAGCAGCGGTAACTCCGCCGAACTGTCGAAAATGGCCGCCGAGGCGCCGATCTGGCTTGGCCAGCCTGACCTGCTGGCGAATCTGCTGCGCCAGGGCCACAAACCGAAATGGCTGCAATCGACCTGGGCTGGCATCACGCCGCTGCTGGCTGACGGCCTGTACCGCGACTATCAACTCACCCGCGCGGTTGGCATCTTCGGCCAGGTGATGGCCGAGTTCGTGCTGACCTACATGCTGGTCCACGAACGTGAAGTGCTGGCGCGGTTGGTCAGTCAGGTCGAGCGCAAGTGGGACAACAGCATGGGCCGCAGCCTGTCCGGGCGCAAGGCGTTGATCGTCGGGACGGGCGACATTGGCCGGTGCGTGGCGCAGTTCCTCGTGCCGTTCGGCGTCGAGCTGTATGGCATTGCGTCGAGTGCGCGGACCGAAGCGCCGTTTGTTGAGGTGGCTGCGCTGGAGGACCTGCCGCGTCTGGTGGCCGAGGTTGATTTCGTCATCAATCTGCTGCCCAACACGCCGCAGACCCAGGATCTCTACAACGCCAAACTGTTTGCCCGCTTCAAGCCGTCGGCGTTGTTCATCAACGTCGGTCGAGGCACTGCGGTGGTGGATGCGGATCTGGTCGAAGCGCTGAAGGAAGGACATCTGGCGGGGGCGGTCATTGATGTCTGCCGGCAGGAGCCGCTGCCCCAGCGTCACCCGTTCTGGACGGCGTGGGGCCTGTTGCTCACCGGTCACAGCTCGGCACCGACGTCGCCGCCGGCGATGACCCAGCTGTTTGTGGACAACCTTAAGGCCTATAAGGCCGGCGGGGCGTTGCGCGGAGAAGTGGATTTCGCGAAGGGGTATTGAAGCCTGTCCTTGTGGGACCGGCTTCAGCCGGGAAGAGGCCAGTGTGTACGCCATCCATTTTGTGGAGTGGCCCCGACGCCTTCCCGGCTAAAGCCGGTCCCACTAAAACCCAGCGTCCAGCCCTTACAAACTGAAATCCCCCTCAGCCGCCAGCTCAGCCAGCGGCCGACGCGGGCTCGGCGTCTCGCGGGCCTGAAGGTATTCAGCCAGCGTCGATTTATCCCCCAGCTTGCCGATCGCCACCGCCGCATGCACTGCGTATTCCTCCGGAATCTTCAGCGCCTGGCGAGTCAGTTCCTGATCGAACCCCGCCATGCCGTGGGTGTGCCAACCGCTGAGGCTTGCTTGCAGCGCCAGGTATCCCCACGCCGAACCCGTGTCGAAGGTGTGCCACAGCGCCGGTGTTTCTTCAGTCGCGCCGGGAGCGGTGAAGGTGGTTTTGGAAATAATGATCACCAGCGCCGAGGCATGCTGTGCCCAGCCGCGATTGAATTCATTCAGCAGGCCGAGGAAACGCTCCCAGTTCGGCGTGTCTCGGCGGGCGTAGAGAAAACGCCATGGCTGTGAGTTGTACGCAGAGGGCGCCCAGCGCGCGGCTTCAAAAAAACTCAGCAGGGTTTCCTCGGGAATGCTCTCGCCGCTGAACGCGCGCGGCGACCAGCGCTCGATGAATTGAGGGTCGATGGCGTACTCGGCAACACGGGGATTGGCGCTCATGGATGCGATCCTGAAAGAGAGATAAAACCATCCGCCTGGGGCCAGGCGACGTGATCATTCAGATGGGCCGTGGACGGCAGGCATCGTCGAAAAAGACTAGGGTAAGGCGCGGGCATTGGTGGTGCTGCCCGCGAGGGCCTAACGCTACTGCGCCGCCTCGCTGCTGACAAGCCTGCCGTATTTCCCGCTCAAACCCGATCTATCAGGCGCGCGCGTCTTACCGACAGTCGCCAATGCTTGGCCCAACTGCCGTGTACCTCTAGACTGGCGGCCTTTCATTGCCCCACAGCTGTTTGCGCGAGAACCATGGCCGCCATCGTTGAACCCTTCTGGATACGCAAAACCCTCGATCAACTCGATGCCGTCGAGTGGGAGTCGCTGTGTGACGGCTGCGGTTTGTGCTGCCTGCAAAAGCTCGAGGACGAGGACGACGGTAGCGTTTATTACACGCGCATCGCCTGCAAGCTGCTGGACCTGAAGACCTGCGCCTGCACTGACTACCCGAATCGCCGGGCCCAGGTCCCGGACTGCATTCAGCTGACGCCCGGAAAAGCCGACGAATTCAAATGGCTGCCGCCCACATGCGGCTATCGGCTGGTCAGCGAGGGCAAGGACCTGCCGCTCTGGCACCATCTGGTGTGCGGGGACCGGGAACAGGTGCACAAACAGCGTATTTCTCAGTCCGGGCGCATGCTCAGCGAAGGCAGCGTGCCTGAGGACGACTGGGAGGATTACCTGATTTTTCGTGCGGGCTAACGCAAAAAGCTCGTGAGGCTGTCGGTTCAGCCGTCACGAGCTTGCTTGCGATGCAGCGTCGATCAGACGCCTTTCGGACCTTTCAACGCGTCGACGCCGGTGTCGACAGCATCTTCTACAGCCACTTCAGCCTTGGTTTTCAGCTTGCTCAGTTCTGCGCCGGCTTCTTCGATGCGCGAACGGGCCACGTCCATCTCGCTGCGACTTTTGTCGATCAGCGCTTTGGCCGAGCAGTGGCCGGTGATGCCACGGGCCAGAACGGCGCCGCCGATTGCCAGTTGCACCAGACCAAAGATCCCGCCGCGGCGCAGGCCTTTGCCCATCATCAGGACACCACCTGCCAGCGAGCCGATGCGCTCCCAGCCTTGTACGTTCTGCTCCGGGTAATCGTGCAAAGGTCGTTCGATGCGTTCAATGATCGGGGTGTCGCTCATGATGCGTTCTCCGTGAAGGGTAGGGTCCTTAAAGCTGACTGTCACCAGCGCAAACTGTTCAATGCGTTTTATCAGCGCTCGAACGTCAGGTGCGATCGGTTTCCCGTCCGAACTGCGGGCCAGAGCGGGTGTTGATGCCTTTGGCCATGCGGTCGTAAAGCACGACGTTGACGGTCGCGGCGAGGTTCATGCAGCCCGTCGTGGGGATGTACACCACGTCTTCGCACCAATCGCGGATCTCTTTATCCAGCGAACCGTCTTCCGGCCCGAAGATATAGATCGCCCGATCAGGGTGGGTGTACTCCGGCAACGCACGTGCGCCCTCGACCAATTCCACGGCCACCGGCACGCAGCCCAGCGGGATGATCTTTCGCAGATCATCAATACCGATCAGCGGGATGTCCTGGTGGATCTTCTTGGTGTCGGTAACGAAATCACGGGCACGCTCGTAGCGCTTGCCGGTGTAGAACACCGACGCCACGCCATAGCAGCCTGCTGCGCGCATCACCGAACCGACGTTTTCCGGGGATTTGGGATTGAACAAGCCGATGCAGGCATAGCGTTTGTTGGCCACGGGGGAGGGTGCTCATCAGAGAAAGCGCGGGATTATAGGGGAAAGAGGCAGCAGGAAGCTGCAAGCCTCAAGCTTTAAGCTGCAAGAGGCGGTGAACGGTGGCCCGACAAACGCCGCTGTGCTTTTACTTGCCGCTTGCCGCTTAAAACTTGCAGCTCAACGCCTCAATCCTTCTTCATCAACCCGGCCAGCGCGGCGAACGGGTTGTGAGTCGCTTTGGCGGTTTTCGGGCTGCTGGTCGAGCTTTCCGAGAAGTATTGCTGGTCGGTGTAACGCGAGTGTTCGTTGTCGTGGCAGTACAGGCACAGCAGTTCCCAGTTGGAGCCGTCCTGAGGGTTGTTGTCGTGGTTGTGGTCGCGGTGGTGAACGGTCAACTCGCTGAGGCGTTTACCGGCAAATTCCCGGGCGCAGCGGCCGCAGACGTGCGGGTACATGCGCAGGGCTTTGTCGCGATAACCCATTTCGCGATCACGCTGGTTGTCGGCGAGGATGCGGTCCAGTTTGGAAGTGTTGGTTGGCGTGTTGGCCGAACTCATGGCGTCACCTGTTTCGTGTTCTGTTGGCGATGGAGAGCAATGTAGGCAAGTCTAGCGCTTTGCCCGTCGATCAGCCCTTGAGTTTTTCAGCGATCCAGATGGTATGCCGTGTGCCCTTGTTGCCGTGGGCGTAGACCTTGACCTCTTCAGCCTTGAAACCGGCCTTGCGCAGTTTGTCGCTGAAGGCCGCATCTGCGCTGGCGGACCATACGGCCAATACGCCTTTGGGCCGCAGCGCGCTGGCACATGCCGCAAGACCACCGGCCGAATACAGCCAGCTGTTGGATTTTTGCGTCAGGCCTTCAGGGCCGTTGTCGACGTCGAGCATGATCGCGTCAAAGCCCTGGGGTTCGGCTTTCAGCACTTGGGCGACGTCCTGCACCACCACCTTGGCGCGTGGGTCCTGCAACGGATTGCCCGATTTCTCACCCAATGCGCCGCAGTTCCACTCCACCACGCCGGGCACCAACTCGGCGACCACCACTTCGCCGTTCTTGCCCAGGTGCTTGAGTGCCGACGCCAGGGTGAAGCCCATGCCCAATCCGCCGATGAGTACCCGCGGGTTGAGGCGGGACGCGACCTTCTTGCAGGGGATTTCGGCCAGAGCGTCTTCGGAACCGTGCATGCGCGTGTTCATCAACTGGCCGCCGTCGCCACCCTGGATCTTGATGACAAAATCCTCGCCGTACTCGAACAGGCACAAGGCGCCGCCGTTATCGGGGATCGGAGTGGTGTCGAGCAGAACAAAACGTTTCATGGATAACTCGTCAAAAGGGTCGGGCCGCATACAGCGCAATTTGTCAGAGCGCGATGGGTTGCGCAGGAGTAGCCTGAGCGATAAGCGAAAGATTGGCAGGGGAGGCCAACGATGAAGTGCTCCATTCTACTGACGATTGTCATCACTGTGCTCGGCGTGTCGCAAGCGTCTGCCGAGAGCCTGCAACCTGTTCTGAATACGCCCGAGCCCATTGCGGCGTCCGCCGGTTCGCCCGGCACCGCAACGCCAACGCCGTACCCACAAGTGGCGCCGCCGGGCATTCCCCACGCAGGTGGACAGGGCAACCCGCCACTGCTGCCGAAGATTCCCCAACCAGGTCCGCCAAAGGACGATGAGCCATTGCCGGGCTTGCAGCCGTCGGTCAAGCCGAATCCCTGAAGGCCGTTCTGCTTAATCCTGCTGCGCCACCACCTGCCCATCCATCATGCGCAGCCGCTTCGACATCGCCACCGCGATCGCGCGGATGATCTTCGCCGCCACTTTCGGCGCTTCGTTGAGCATCTTGTCCAGCGAGTCCTTGCCCAGGTTCAACAGATCGCACGAAGACGCGGCAACGCACGTGGCCGAGCGGCGTTCGCCGTCCAGCACCGCCATTTCGCCAAACGCCCTGCCACTGCGCAGAGTGGCGGTCTCCACCGGATGACCGTCGCTGTTGAGCTTCTGCACCGACACCGTGCCCGAATGAATGATGCACATGAAGGTGCCCGCGTCGCCTTCGTTGAAGATCGCGTCACCTTTTTCAATGTTGCTGATGCTGAAGTATCCCGCAGCCGCGGCAAATTCCGCGGGCGTCAGGGCGATGAACAGACCGCAGTCCATCAGCATGTCGCGAATTTCCTTATTCAGTGACGAAGAGTTGAGCAATGTAGACATGGCGAGTTCTAGTTAAGTGGTTTGAAAGAGTGCTTGAAACGCTGGACCGCCTTCGAAGAGCCCCGGACTTTACAGCGTCCGGGGCTTCCCATGTGACACACCGCCTGCGCAGATTTCGTCAGGCCAGGTTCAGCACTTTCAGAATAAAGCCGTATTCGAGTGCTACGTCACGCAATCCCTGATAACGCCCGCTCATGCCGCCGTGGCCCGCGCCCAGTTCGGTCTTGAGCAACAGCAGGTTGTCGTCGGTTTTCAGATCACGCAGTTTCGCCACCCACTTGGCCGCTTCCCAATATTGCACGCGGCTGTCGTTGTAACCCGCGATCACCAGCATGGCCGGATACTGCTGCGCCGTGACGTTTTCATAAGGCGCGTAGGCCTTGATCCGCGCGTGAACATCGGGCTCTTGCGGGTTGCCCCATTCGTCGTACTCGGTGACGGTCAGCGGCAGATCGGGATCGAGCATGGTGTTGAGCACATCGACGAACGGCACTTCAGCAATGGCCGCCTTGAACAGCTCCGGACGCTGATTGACCACCGCGCCAATCAACAGGCCGCCAGCACTGCCACCGCTGATCACCAGTTGTTCGGCAGTGGTGATGTTCTCCGCGATCAAATGTTCGGCACAGGCGATGAAGTCGCTGAAGGTGTTCTGCTTGTGTTCCTGCTTGCCGTTGCGGTACCAGGCCTCGCCCAGCTCACCGCCGCCGCGCACATGGGCGATGGCGAAAGCGATGCCGCGGTCGAGTAGACTCAGCCGGGCATGGGAAAACCACGGGTCCAGGCTTTCGCCGTACGCGCCATAGCCGTACAGATACAGCGGAACGGTCTGACCGGCCAGCTCGCGTTTGACCACCAGGCTGATCGGCACTTGCGTACCGTCGGCGGCTGTCGCCCACAACCGCTGGCTGACGTAGGCATCGGCGTCGAACACACCCAGTACGGGCGTTTCCTTGAGTACGATTTGTTCCCCGGTGGCCAGCGACAATTGCCAGACCTGCGGCGGACGGTTCAGCGATTGATAGCGCAGGCGAATTTTGTCGCTCTCGAACTCAAGGGTGTCCTGCACATACAGGTTGTACGCCGCATCCGGCAGTTGCACGCGATACGCCGGCAGGCCTTGCGGGTGCACTTCGACGATTGGCAAGCCGCCTTCGCGCAGGCTCAAGGTCAGGCCTTTGGCGTTGAGGCTGAAGCCGTCGAGCATGACCCTCTCGCTGTGGGCAATCAGGTTCTGCCAGTCGCTCCGCTCAGGTGCGCCGTCGGGTTTTTCGGGTGCGTGGTACAGCGCAAAGTTGATGCCGTCCTGATTGCTGCGGATGACCCAGCTCCACTTGCCCTCAATCAGGCCGTGATCCACTGAGTATTCGTGCCCCTCGCTGCGCGGCGCCATGCACACGAACTTCTGCTGGGGTGTGTCGGCGTCCAGCACCCAGGCCTCGCTGGTGGTTTTGCTGTCCAGCCCCACAATTAACTGCCGCTCCGAGCTGCTGCGGTAGCAATGCAGGAAGAAGCGCCCGTCGGGCTCGGTGAACACCAGCTCGGCGGATGCTTCGCCCAGTTTATGGCGGTACAGCTTGTGCGGACGATGGGTATCGTCCAGCTCGCCGAAGAACAGCGTCTGGCTGTCGTTCGCCCACGTCATGCTGCCGTCAGAGTCTTCGAACGGCAGACTGCTGACCACGCCGCTGCTCAGCTCTTTGACGTACAGCTTATAAACCTCTTCGCCGCTGGTGTCGAGGCTGTAGGCCAAGCGTTGATGGTCGGGGCTGATGCTGAACGCGCCGAGGGAGAAGAAGCCACCGCCGGCCAGTTCGTTGGGGTCGAGCAGCAACTCTTCAGCGCTTTCGTCGAGGGTCTGGGAGTCATCGGCCGGACGCGGGCAGCGGTAGTGACGGGCGTATTCGTCGCCCTCGGTGGTGCGGGTGTAGTAAAGATACGGGCCCCAGGGGGAGGGCAGTGACAGGTCGGTTTCCAGGATGCGGCCCTTGATCTCCTGAAACAGGGTTTCGCGCAACGGCTGCAGGTCGGCGAGCTGCTTTTCCTGCCAGGCGTTCTCGGCCTTGAGGTAATCGAGCACTTCATCGGTGTCGCGGTTTTGCAACCAGGCGTACGGGTCGGCGCCGTCAGCCTTGCGGGCGACGGGGGCGTTGGAAGCGTGTGGGGCGGAAGGCATGCTGGGCTCTCTCACGTGGGCTCATCTGAACGGGATCGGTCGCGCTGCCCGGTGCTGGACACGCGGCAGACCGATAACTGAAGCCGGGGAAGCCGGGCTGGTGAAAAGTCGTTATCATAAGCGCCTCTTTACCTGCCTTACCACGGACGTCATGACCGACAACGACTATCTGATTGCCTGGGGCCTTTACGCGTTCGCCGCGTTGGGCTGTCTGTTGGTGTGGTTCAAGCTGACCGGCTGGATGTGGCGCTACCTGCGCGAACCCTTGCGCGTGATCGGCGCCGTGCTGTTGTTCTGCCCGACCATCGTCGATCCGGCCAAGGACCAATACGCCCCCGCGCTGGCGATCAGCGTGCTGGATCTGGCACTGAAGGTCGGCAACAACGTCTGGCGCGCCGTGCTCGACCTCTCCACCTACGGCGCCATCGCCCTGGGGCTCTACCTCATCTTCGCCTTGATCCGCTTGCCGTTCCTGCGCAAGAAAAAAGCCCGTCTGGCCCACGCCGAAGCCGCCGCTGCACAGGCCGCCGCCGAGCAAAAGGAACACGACGAGCCTTATGCCGATCAAGGGGCAGGGCGCTTCGCCAGCCAGTCGCCCGCTTCAACGCCAGCACCTGCACCGAGCGGCCGTTATCGCGTCGAACCCAAGCTGTGATCGTGACCGGCGTCTTCCCGGACGCGTGCGTCAACGCACCGAGGCCTGAGCATGTGTGAACTTCTGGGCATGAGTGCCAACGTACCGACGGACATCGTGTTCAGCTTCACCGGGCTGATGCAGCGCGGTGGTCGCACCGGTCCGCACCGCGACGGTTGGGGCATCGGTTTCTACGAAGGCCGCGGCCTGCGCCTGTTTCAGGACCCTGCTGCGAGCAGCGAGTCGGAAGTCGCGCAGCTGGTCCAGCGTTACCCGATCAAGAGCGAAGTGGTCATCGGCCACATTCGTCAGGCCAACGTCGGCAAGGTCTGCCTGTCCAACACCCACCCTTTCGTGCGTGAACTGTGGGGGCGCAACTGGTGTTTCGCCCACAACGGCCAGCTCGCGGATTTCAATCCCGGCGCTACGTTCTATCGGCCGGTGGGCGATACCGACAGCGAAGCGGCGTTCTGCGATCTGCTCAACCGGGTGCGCGAAGCGTTCCCCGAGCCGGTCGAGATCGAGCAACTGCTGCCGACCCTGGTCGAAGCCTGCAACGAATACCGCAGCAAAGGCGTGTTCAATGCGCTGCTCAGTGATGGCGACTGGCTGTTTTGCTACTGTTCGACCAAGCTGGTGCACATCACCCGCCGCGCCCCGTTCGGGCCGGCGCGTCTGAAAGACGTCGACGTCATCGTCGATTTCCAGGCGGAAACCACGCCCAACGATGTGGTGACGGTGATTGCCACCGAGCCGCTCACCGAAAACGAGACCTGGAACCGTTACGAGCCGGGTCACTGGAGTCTTTGGCGCCGCGGCGAATGCGTTGCCGAAGGCTCGGCCTGAAAGAGAGGGATCTATGCTGCGCAGCTATATACGACTGGTGTTGTTCACGGCAGGCCTGTTGATAGGCGTGCAGATTCCAGGCTTCATCAGCGATTACAGCAAGCGCGTCGAAGCGCACATGCTGGAAGCGCAGCAAAGCCTGCGCGGCTATAACGAGACCGCCCTGCGGTTCTTCAATGGCGACGTCCAGGCGCTGATCCAGCATTACCGCAGCAGCGACGACCCGGTGTTCCGCACCGACGCCGACAACATCAGCAACCTGCTCACCCGCAATCAGACACTCGACCGCGAATGGCTGGCCCTGCAAGGCCCGTGGTATGCCCGCGCCTGGCATGTGCTGACCGCTGCCGATACCAATATCCGCACTGAGACCTGGAATGGCTACACCTGGCAGGTGCTGCTGTCGCCGGAAGTCATCGGCTGGGGCCTGATGTGCGCGCTGCTGTTCTCGCTGGTCATTGAAAGTATTGTGGTGTTCATTGATTGGGTGTTTGTGGGTCGGCATCACGTGCGACCGGTGGGTCGCGACTGGCGCTGAGGCCCATTGCCGGCATTTGCTTGATTGGGCAGTGGTCTCGCTGACGCCTTCCCGGCTAAAGCCGGTCCCGCTAAAGACCGCGCGTGCCCATTGGGGCTTCCTGACACGCCGCGCACCCAGTGGGACCGGCTTCAGCCAGGAAGGGGCCGTCCCGGTCAGCAAAGATCCCCCGCACCGTTCACTTTTTCTTATCCTTCCCCCGCGCTTTAATTAGTTGGACGCTCGAGCCATCCGCGCCGAAGAATGCTCCCAACGCACAGCCCTGTGTTCCCGCGCTGCCAACCTGACAACCCCGCGCGTACACTCGAGCTTCTCCCCGTTTCGTTCGCACAGGAGTCACGCCATTGAGCCGCCTGTTATTGAATTGTGATATCGGCGAAAGCTACGGCGCCTGGACCATGGGTCTGGACGCCGAGGTCATGCCCTACATCGATTGCGCCAACATCGCCTGCGGCTTTCATGCCGGTGATCCGAGCGTCATGCGCAAAACCGTCGCGCTGGCCCTGGCCAACAATGTCACCATTGGCGCGCACCCGGCTTATCAGGATCTGGTGGGTTTCGGCCGTCGCTCGATGGCCTGTTCTGCGCAAGAGATTCAAGACCTGCTGCATTACCAGATCGGCGCACTCGACGGCGTTTGCCGAGCCCAGGGCGGTCACGTCAGCTACGTCAAACCCCACGGCGCGATGTACAACGACATGATGGCCAACCCGACGCAGTTGCGCGCGGTCATCGAAGCCATCGCCCGTTACAACCCGGAACTGCCGCTGATGCTGCTGGCCATGCGCGACAACTCGTCAGCGCAGGTCATTGCCGATGAATTCGGCGTCACGCTCTGGTTCGAGGCCTTCGCCGATCGCGCCTACGACAGCGTCGGGCGTCTGGTCTCCCGCAATCTGCCGGGAGCTGTGCATCACGATGCAGAGGTCATCATCGCCCAGGCCATGACCTTGTCCCGAGGCGAAGCGTTGATTGCCAGCGATGGCAGCGAGCTGCGACTCACGCCCCACACCCTGTGCGTGCACGGTGACAACGCCAGCTCCATCGACGCGGTCCAGCGCATTCGTCAGGCGTTGAACAGCGCTGATGCCGGACCGTCTGCCCTGTGAAGCTGCGCATCGAAGTCGTCGCCATCGATTGCCTGATGGTCCGCCTGTTCGACGCCATCGACGAGGCCAACATGCCGTGGATGCTCGCTGCGACGTTGCGTCTGCGTGAGGGTTTCGCTGCGCATTTAATTGATCTGGTGCCGTCCTACACCACGCTGATGGTGCATTACGATCTGTTGGCGCTGAGTCCGACACAGGCTCGGGCAATCATTACCGAGGCGCTGACCGACCTTGCACCCGACTCCACCCAAAGCGGTCGGCAGCATGTGTTGCCGGTCTGGTACGACTTAAGCGTCGGGCCCGAGTTAAGCCTGTTGTCCGGGCGCAGCGGTTTGTCGGTGGACGAGGTGATTCGCCGCCACAGCCAGCGCGAGTATCAAGTCTTCGCGCTGGGCTTCGCACCGGGGTTCGCGTTCATGGGGCTGGTGGAAGAAGTCCTCGCCGCGCCGCGCATCAAGACACCTCGCAAGCGCGTGGCGGCGGGAAGCGTCGGCATCGCCGAGCGGCAAACTGCGGCCTATCCGCTGGAGTCGCCCGGCGGCTGGAACATCCTCGGGCGCACCCCAGCCAAACTCTTTGATCGCGAAATCGACGGTTACAGCCTGATGCAGCCCGGCGATACCGTGCGGTTTGCCGCTGTTGATCACGCCGAGTTCATGCGTCTGAGCGGCGACGACACGCCGCTGGAGGGCCTGGCATGAGCGCGCTCACGGTAAAAAGCAGCACGCCGCTGTGCCTGTTGCAGGACACGGGACGTTTTGGCGTAAGACACCTCGGCGTTACCCAAGGCGGGGCGCTGGATTGGGTGTCGATGTCGTGGGCCAACACACTGTTGAATAACCCGCTGGACGCTGCCGTTGTCGAAGTGACCCTGGGCGGTCTGACGCTGCTGGCCGAATCCGACTGCTGCCTGGCGCTGGCCGGTGCGGATCTGAACGCCGTGCTCGACGAACGACCGATTGCGCCGTGGCGCAGCTTCTTCGTTCGCAAAGGTCAGCAACTACGTTTTACCCGGCCTATCACGGGTGCTCGCGCGTATCTCGCCGCGCCCGGCGGATTTGCGGCAGTCGATGTGCTCGGCAGCTGCGCCACCGTCACGCGCGAAGGGCTGGGCGGGCTCGAAGGAAGCGGTAAAGCGCTGGCTGAAGGCGATCAACTGACTTATTCAGGGGCGTCGTTTGAGCTGCACGCGCTTCCCGATCACCTCATCCCCGACTTTTCCGATCAGCGTCCGCTGGACGTGGTGCTGGGCGCGCAGATCGGCCAGTTCAGCGGCCTGAGTCTATTCGATGCGTTCAACAGCGACTGGACCCTCGACAGCCGTGCCGATCGCATGGGCATGCGCTTGCTCGGGCCGGAACTGGTTTACCAGGGCAAACCGATGATCTCCGAAGGCATTCCGCTGGGCGCGATTCAGGTCCCGCCGGATGGTCAGCCGATCGTCCTGCTCAACGACCGCCAGACCATCGGTGGTTATCCGAGGCTCGGCGCGCTGACGCCGCTGTCACTGGCCCGGCTGGCGCAGCAACTGCCGGGGAGTGTGGTGCGGATGAAAGCGGTGGTGCAGGAGGTAGCGCATCGGGAGCAGGTGGGGATTTTGCAATCGCTCGCGGGTTGTTTGGCGCTGTAGCTTATGTCCTACGTAGTTATCAGAAATTCTGGTCAGGATTAAGAGGTCATTATTTTCGAGCGAGGGTCGTTAAGCACTTCATGTGTTCTTGATATGAGGTGCAGATATGGACCTGACATTGGTCGTCAATCAAAATCACTCTTCCCCGCGGGGTGTTGAGACTACTAACGACACGATAAAACGGGAGGTGCTACTCGATTCCGGAACAGAGCAGACGCAGGCTGCAGTGCTCAAGGCCCCTGCACCGGACGTTGAATATCATGAAGTCAAGCTTGATGGAGCGCTGAGACCGTCTGGTGATGGCGGTGTTTTCTTTAGGTCCCTGAGTCCTTGGGAGTTTCGCGAACAGGTAAAGCTGGATGCTCGCAGCCGGGCAGCTGAATTGCTGGCGACGGACATGGAAGGCATGCGAGACGCTTTAAAAGCAAAGCTTGAGCATAACAACTCAGAGTTGGCAAGAAAGGCCTTCACCTTTTCCATTGATGAGGCAGGTTTAATTAAACCGGTTGGGTTAGGTTTTGAGCTGGCGCAGCAGGAAGAGAGCGTTCTGTACAGCTTGATGAATGAGGATAAAGCACTCAGTGGAGCGGCACGGGAATACATATTCATTTTGGCAGGAATCGTTCATCGAACGTTGGAAGGGTTGGACGCAAAGTATGCGAGGTTTTTTTCGCCAGCAGGCGGAAAACCCAGTAGCACAGCTTGATCCTACTGGGTTCGGCGGAAGTTATCGAACGGTGGTGGCTGAGCACATTTGCGTTAAGGGCGATGTTTCAAGACCGCCGATATCATTCCCTCTGACAGAGAAACTCCAGTATCCAGTGTTATAGGTGGCCCTCCATTTTAGTCCGCTGTTGAGGGCTTCGGTGAAGGGAGGGGTTGTGTTTCTACCGATGCAATCGTCGAATCTCATATTGCCAGAGATATAACCTGAGGGATCGGTGATGTATTCTTTGATCGTTAATTTGTGGGGTTGGTGCTCATCGGGGTTCAGGACGAGGTGGACCATTGCGCCCTCCACTGGGTGTCCTTTTGAGTCCGTTACCAAAGTTCTCCAGCTCAACGAGTGTCTAAAGAAATGGTCGTGAAAATAGGGTAGAAACCATTGGTAATCTCCAGAGAGTACAGTTCTTTTCCTGTCGATATAAGGCGCTGAGCCGAACTCCACCACATAACTGTCGCCAGTCTCCATAGTCATGCCAAGAGATCTGGAAATTCTCATTAGAACTTTCTGGTTGGGTGGCAGCTCCGAGGATATGAAGCTGTGCTTGGCCGGTACCTGAATCCAATCTTTATCAATTTTGTACTCGACGTTCCAATCCGGTCCCTCGGCTCTAGTGGGTAAGTTGTAAATCATAACCCTCTGCCCGCGAGCAGCTGTGAAGCTATAGTGCACTTTTTCATTCTCGTTATTGGTTCTGCCAAACACGCGCGTTAGTTTGTCGGGTAGCTCCATGATTTTAGGTTCGGCGGCTTTTAAAATTTCTACAGGTGGTTCGCCACTCATTGCTGTAATGAGATCGCTCATCTCAAGGTTGAGCGGCTTATTTTGTTCCGCACCAAAAAATCCCATTGCACCTGCTGGTCCGCTGCTGAAGCCGATGAATGTCAACATCACTGCCATGTGCAGGGCAGTTGTTTTGGATGTATTGTTCTTCATTGTCAATTCCATTTATTGTTTTCTAAATATCAAACAGCCGTAATCGCCGGAATGTTTTCCGTTTAGTACAGTGGCTAACTCGCTTTGTTAGGCTGCGATGATCAGTTAATTCTTAACTGATGAAATGACGTAATCAGCTACCTGCAGTCCATGTCAATGCCGAGGATGTAAAAACATATACGTTCTCATTCGGTGAGAGCGTATATGTGCGCGATGCGGCCTATGACTCGATGAAGGCCTTCAGCCTGATGTACCGCACAATCCGGTTTCACGACGACTGCGCCGCCGATCGCGGGACGAGCCACGCTCTTACGGTCTCAGCATCACTTCGCCAGATACCGCATCCCTTCCTCCAGCCCCCGCAGGGTCAGCGGGTACATCTGGTCTTCGATCAAGTCCCGCACGATGTTGGTGGAGGTGGTGTAGGCCCAGGCGTCTTTGGGGTACGGATTGATCCAGATGATCTTCTTGAATTTGGCCATGAAGCGCTGCATCCAGACATAGCCTGCTTCTTCGTTCCAGTGCTCGACGCTGCCGCCCGGTTGGGTGATTTCGTAGGGCGCCATGGCGGCGTCTCCGATGAAGATCACTTTGTAATCCGCGCCGTATTTATGCAGCAGGTCCTGAGTGGCGGTGCGCTCGGAGGTGCGGCGCTGGTTGTTCTTCCACACCGATTCGTAAACGAAGTTGTGGAAGTAGAAATACTCCATGTGCTTGAACTCGGTCTTGCAGGCCGAGAACAGTTCTTCGCAGATCTTCACATGGGCGTCCATCGAGCCGCCGATGTCGAACAGCAGCAACAGCTTGATGGTGTTGCGGCGTTCCGGGCGCATCTGGATGTTCAGCAGGCCGGCGTCGCGGGCGGTGTGGTCGATCGTGCCATCGATGTCCAGTTCGTCTGCCGCACCCTGGCGTGCGAATTTGCGCAGGCGCCGCAGGGCCACTTTAATATTGCGCGTGCCCAACTCAACCCCATCATCAAGGTTCTTGTACTCGCGCTGATCCCAGACCTTCGCGGCCTTGCCCTGACGCTGGCCGGCGTCGCCCACCCGAATTCCCTCGGGGTTGTAACCGCCCGAGCCGAACGGGCTGGTGCCGCCGGTGCCGATCCATTTATTGCCGCCGGCGTGGCGCTCCTTTTGCTCTTCCAGACGCTTCTTGAATTCTTCAATCAGCTTGTCCAGGCCGCCCAGGGACTGGATCTGCGCGCGCTCTTCAGCGGTCAGCGAGCGCTCGAATTCCTTGCGCAGCCAGTCTTCGGGGATCAACGCCTGCAGGTGATCGTCGAGCTTTTCCAGGCCATTGAAGTACGCGCCGAACGCCCGGTCGAACTTGTCGAAATGGCGCTCGTCCTTCACCAGAATCGTGCGCGACAGGTAATAGAACTCGTCCATGTCAGCGAACGTCACACGCTGCTTCAGCTCGTTGATGAGGTCGAGCAGTTCACGCAACGAAACCGGCACTTTGGCAGCGCGCATTTCGTTGAACAGGTTGAGCAACATAGTCGGCGTCCCGCGCTTGATCTAAATAAGCTTGACCAAAAAGGCTCAGCGATTGCCGCGACGGCTCATGAACGCCAGACGCTCTAACAGCTGCACGTCCTGCTCGTTCTTGACCAGCGCGCCGGCCAGCGGCGGGATGGCTTTGGTGGGGTCGCGCTCGCGCAGTACCGCTTCGCCGATGTTGTCGGCCATCAGTAATTTGAGCCAGTCCACCAGTTCGGAGGTCGAGGGTTTTTTCTTCAGGCCCGGGACTTTGCGCACATCGAAGAACACGTCCAGTGCTTCGCTGACCAGGTCCTTCTTGATGTTCGGGTAATGCACGTCGACGATCTTCTGCAGCGTGGCGCGATCGGGAAACGCGATGTAGTGAAAGAAGCAGCGGCGCAGAAACGCGTCCGGCAGCTCTTTTTCGTTGTTGGACGTAATGATGATGATCGGGCGCTTTTTGGCTTTGATCGTCTCGTCGATCTCGTAAACGTAGAACTCCATTTTGTCGAGTTCTTGCAGCAGGTCGTTGGGGAATTCGATGTCCGCCTTGTCGATCTCGTCGATCAACAGAATCACCCGCTCTTCGGATTCAAAGGCTTCCCAGAGCTTGCCCTTCTTCAGGTAATTACGAACGTCGTGGACTTTGTCGACGCCCAGTTGCGAGTCGCGCAGGCGGCTGACCGCGTCGTACTCGTAGAGGCCTTGGTGCGCCTTGGTGGTCGATTTGATGTGCCAGGTGATCAGCCGGGCGCCGAAGGATTCGGCCAGTTGCTCGGCGAGCATGGTCTTGCCGGTGCCGGGCTCGCCCTTGACCAGCAGCGGGCGCTCCAGGGTTATGGCGGCATTGACCGCAAGCTTCAGATCGTCGGTGGCGACGTAGGCGTGGGTGCCTTCGAATTTCATCGGGTAAATCCTCGAACAGCGCGAACAGGCCGTAGGCCTTAACCGCGCAAGATAGGGCGCAAAGAGTGCAGCGACTATACCGCGCACCCCGCGCCACTGTGAACGCAGACGCTTTATTCAGTATCTGAATGGGGCGTCACGACCTGACCGGCTAAAAATTGTAACGACCGTTGAGGTATCGCCAAAATAGCGATACCTTGCAGCGCATGTCTACTAAATACAGATTCAGGGACAAATACTGGATTCAACTGCGGGAAAAGGATCACCTGCCGCCTCACGTGCACCTCACCGGTGGCGGGCTGGATGTGTTGATCTGTCTGCAGTTGGTTGAACCCATGCTCGGCCACGCCCCGGCCGCCGTACTCAGGGAGGCGCTCGAATGGGTAAGGGCCCACCAAACAGAACTGCTGGAGGAATGGAAACGATGGCATCCATGAAACGTCCACGCCTCAAGACCGTAGAGGCGCTGGCTCACCAAAAATTGGCGCTGACATTTATCAACGACGTGAAATACGTTCTCGACCTGAGCAGCGACATCGCTGCATTTCCGGGGCTGCAACCGCTCAAGGATCCGAACGTGTTCAAGCAGGCGCAGATCGGCGACGACGGCTGGACCGTCGAGTGGTCCGAGCCCGACATCCAGATCGGCGCCGACACCCTTTACCTGGATGCCAAGGCCCAGGCCGCTACCGACGAGAACACGCGGATATTCATCGGCTGGCGTGCGCGCACCGGCTTGCCGCTGGCCATGGCGGCTGAAGCGCTGGGCGTCAGCACGCGCAGCATCACCCGCTACACCAACGGCAGCGAGGCGGCACCGCGCACCCTGGCGCTGGCGTGTCTGGGATGGGATGCGTTGCAGAGTCAGCCAGAGAACGGCGTGTTGCTGGCCGAGAAGCGTGCGGCCTATGGTGTTGGCACAGGAAGCGGTGTAGACGAGGCGAGCGGCGCCAACAAAGGCACCGGTGAAGATGACCAGTGAGCCAGGACGGCGTAGTGTCAACGATGATCCATCCGACACAACGCTCGCGATCTGGCTCCATTTACGTAGGAAATGGCCGGCTTACTTCGCCTCACTTTTGCCGCTGTCGTAGCGCGTGTTGAACGCCTTTATGAACGCATTGCGCAGGATCTGCAAAAACGCCTCGAACGCATTGATGTCCTGTTTGTGAACACTGCCGCTGAGTTCGACGCGGGTGGCAAACTGGTTTTTCCCTTGGTTCTTGAGCACTGTTTCGCTGCCGCCGACCACGGCTTCCCAGATCGATCGGAAGAAGCCTTTGTTCTGGTTCTCGACGTCCTGCTGCCAATCAAATACATCCACATTGCGCAGCAGCGGTTTGATGTAGCCACTGAGTTGGCCATTGGTGGCCTGGGCTTCGATGACCACATCGCCGTCGCCTGCGTTGAAGTCGAATTTGCCGTACGCAGAGGCGAAGTCGTTCAGGCGCTTGAGCTGAATGCCGGTCGCGCGCAGCTTGAAGTCAAAGTCCTCCAGGCTGAACGGGTCGAACGTCGCGGTGCTTTCCAGTGGCGCGTGGCCCAGCAGCATGGCCTTGCCCTCGAAACGGGCATCGCGCTTGCCGGCCTTGTCTTCGACGTTGGTCAGGTTATAGATGCTGGCGTTGATGTTGTCGGCATCGATTTTTACCTTCGGCGTCGAGTTGAAATTGCTGAACGTGATCTTGCCGTCCTGAATGCGCATCTCGTTGAGGGTGATCGGCAGCAGCTTGTCCAGCTGAGCGCGCCAGTCAGTGCCCGCACCGGTCTGGGACTGGCGCTTGTCCGGGCCACCGTCGACGAAGTTGAGTTCAGGACTGACAAATGCGACCTCGGCGACCACGGCATGGTCGTACCACAGCGAGTGCCAGCTGACAGCGAGGTCGATGACCGGCGCATTCAGCAGCGGGACGGGCACCTTGCCGTCGACCTTGACGATTTTCAGGCCATTGATGCGGTACGCCCCGCGCCACAGGGCCAGGTCCACATCGGTGACCTGACCGCGGTAGTCGCCCATGTCGGCGAGTTTTTCATTGAGGTAATTGCGCACCACGTAGGGCAGCGCGATGTGGACTGCGATCAGCAACACCACCAAGCCAACAATTGTCCATAACGGCCAGCTGTAACGACGTTTCATGTCTCCACCCTCCAGTGACGTAGTTTTGTTGACTGCTGGCGATGTGATCGGTTCGCTTCGACTGGACGTTGCACCGGCTCAAGGCATAGGCTTTGAGCTTTTCCAAACCTGCACAAGGACCCGGTCATGAGCCGTATTTACGCAGATAACGCCCATTCCATCGGCAACACGCCACTGGTGCAGATCAACCGAATCGCGCCGCGCGGGGTCACTATCCTGGCCAAGATCGAGGGGCGTAATCCGGGGTACTCCGTCAAGTGCCGGATCGGCGCGAACATGATCTGGGACGCCGAAAGCAGCGGCAAACTCAAGCCTGGCATGACCATCGTCGAACCCACTTCTGGCAACACCGGCATCGGCCTGGCCTTTGTTGCCGCAGCCCGTGGCTACAAGCTGACACTGACCATGCCGGCCTCCATGAGTATAGAGCGGCGCAAAGTGCTCAAGGCCCTGGGCGCCGAACTGGTGCTGACCGAGCCGGCGCTGGGCATGAAAGGCTCCATCGCCAAGGCCGAGGAGTTGCTTGCCAGTGACTTCGCCACGTACTTCATGCCGGCGCAGTTCGAGAACCCGGCCAACCCGGCCATTCACGAGAAAACCACCGGCCCGGAAATCTGGAACGACACCGACGGCGCTATCGACGTGCTGGTTGCGGGCGTCGGCACCGGCGGCACGATCACCGGGGTCTCGCGCTACATCAAGCACGCCATGGGCAAGCCGATTATCTCGGTGGCTGTCGAACCCATGGGCTCGCCGATCATCACCCAGGCGATGGCCGGTGAAGAGATCAAACCCAGCCCCCACAAGATTCAGGGCATTGGCGCGGGTTTCATCCCGAAAAACCTCGACCTCTCGATTGTCGACCGCGTCGAACTGGTGAGTGACGAAGAAGCCAAGGCCATGGCCCTGCGCCTGATGCAGGAGGAGGGGATTCTCTGCGGTATTTCCTGTGGTGCCGCCATGCACGCAGCGGTGCGGATGGCCGAGAAGCCGGAAATGCAGGGCAAGACGATCGTGGTGGTGCTGCCGGATTCGGGCGAGCGCTACCTGTCGAGCATGCTCTTCAGCGACCTGTTTACTGAACGCGAGCTGACCCAATAGTCGTGTTGGCGGCTGCTTCGGCTTTTTACCCGGCGGACTAAGGCTTATGATGGCCGCCATTCGAAACCCGCCGGAAGATTGTCCCAGGTCATCCGGCGGCGGTTTCAGCAGCGTAAGCTTCGGGCCGCGCGGTTCGGCCCTGTTCCAAGGAGAGTTTCATGACCCTTTCTTTTGCTGTCAAAGCGGCGATTCTGCTGCTGTTTGTCGGCAGCACGCTGTACGTGCATCTGCGCGGCAAGGCGCGTTTGCCGGTATTGCGCCAGTTCGTGAATCACTCCGCACTGTTCGCCCCGTATAACGCCTTGATGTACCTCTTCTCCAGCGTGCCGTCCAAGCCTTATCTGGACCGCAGCAAGTTTCCCGAGCTCGATGTGCTGCGCGACAACTGGGAAACCATCCGCGATGAAGCCATGCACCTGTTCGACGAAGGCTATATCCGTGCCGCCGCGAAGGACAACGACGCGGGTTTCGGGTCGTTCTTCAAGAAAGGCTGGAAGCGTTTTTACCTGAAGTGGTACGACAAACCGCTGCCGTCCGCCGAGGCGCTGTGCCCCAAGACGGTCGAACTGGTCAGCCGCATTCCCAACGTCAAAGGCGCGATGTTCGCCCTGTTGCCCGGTGGCAGTCACTTGAACCCGCACCGCGATCCGTTTGCCGGCTCCTTGCGTTATCACTTGGGCCTGTCGACGCCGAACTCCGACGATTGCCGCATCTTTGTCGACGGTCAGGTCTACGCCTGGCGCGACGGTGACGACGTGATGTTCGATGAAACCTACGTGCACTGGGTCAAGAACGAAACCGACGTCACCCGCGTGATTCTGTTCTGCGACATCGAGCGGCCGCTGAGCAATCGTTTCATGACCGCGGTCAACCGCCGCGTCAGCGCGTTTCTCGGTCGCGCCACCGCGCCGCAGAACACCGATGATGAGCGCGTTGGCGGGATCAATCAGGCCTATGCGTTCAGCAAGCGCTTCAGTAACAGCTTCAGTGGCAAGGTCAAGCAGTTCAAACGCGCCAACCCCAAGGCCTATCGCATCCTGCGTCCGGTGCTGGCAGTGATCGTGCTGACGCTGCTGGGCTACTGGCTGTTCGGCTAAAAACCCGGCTTTATCAAGCGCCGTTGCACCCTGTGCAGCGGCGCTTTTTTTATGCCTCGCGCGAGGGCATAACCGGCAAATAGCACGTCTATTCAATCCTCTCCGGGGCCAGTCGGCGGACCCTGCGTTCTGCCCTTTTTGCCCGGAGACGATGTTCATGCGCGCCAGATTCCTGATGCTTTCCGCCACGCTGTTCGGCCTGGCCGGTCCGATGGCGGCCGCGGTTGCACCGACCGTTGCCTTTGCCCAGTCCGCCGCCGTGGCCGTTGCGCCTCAATACGACACCACCCACGTCTACGTCGCGCCTGCGGATGTGGATCGCTTCGTTCAGAGCTTCACCGCGACGTTCGGCGGCCAGAGCACGCCACAGGTGGTGGTCAATGTCTTGCCTGTACCGAGCAGCACGACGTCCCAGTTGATTCAAACGCCGGTCGGCACGGTGTCGCTGTTCGGTTTCAAGACCCCGATCCCGCGTCCATTTGGCGATGAGCGCAACGGCTATCTGGTCAAGGACATGGACCTGGCGATCAAAGAAGCGCGTCAGGCCGGCGCCGACGTCATCGTTTCGGACTTCCCGGACCCCATCGGTCGCGACGCCGTCGTGCAGTGGCCGGGTGGCGTGAACATGCAGCTTTACTGGCACACCAAAGTGCCGAGTTACGCACCGTTCCAGACCATTCCCGAGAATCGCGTCTACGTGTCCAACGACCGGGCTGCCGCGTTCGTAAAAGCGTTTATCGCGTTCTCCCACGGCAAAGTTGTCAGCGACGAGAAGAAAGCGCCGGGCATCGAGATCGGTCGCGCCGATGCCACTTTCCACCGCATTCGCATCGAGTCGCCGTTCGGCAAAATGGTCGTGCTGGCCACCGACGGCCATCTGCCGTATCCGTTCGGCCACGACAACACCGGCTATGAAGTCGCCAACCTGCAGGACACATTGAGCAAAGCGAAGGCGGCGGGGGTGAACGTGATCGTCGAGCCCTTTACCAGCGCAGGACGTACGGCGGCAGTTGTAGAGTTTCCGGGTGGCTACGTCGCTGAAATTCATCAGACCGCTGCGGCCGGTTGACCGATGGCGAGTGCTCGATTCACTTCAGGTTTGAGTGGTCTGTGCCTGGCAATCGCGCTGCCCATGGCCAGCAGCCCGGCCCGTGCTGACGAGGCTGAAACCAGGCCGGCGATCAAGACCAATCGCTGGCAGGAGGATTGGGCGGTGCTGGCCAATCCAACCCTCCAGACGGCGCCGCTGGACAGTCTCAAGTACATCCCGCTGTCTTCGGACAATCCGCAAACGTACCTGTCGTTGGGCAGCACCCTGCGTGAGCGCTTCGAGATGAACGACGCCAGCGCGTTCGGTACGCGAAATGTCGCCCGGGACCGGTATCTGCTGCAGCGCTTTCAGGTGCACGCCGATCTGCACTTCAATGAAAACTGGCGCGTGTTTACCCAGCTGGAAGACGTGCGCGCCTACGACAAAACCACCATTGGCGGCGCTGACCAGAATCGCACCGACCTGCGCCTGGCGTTTCTGGAGTACACCAAAAAGCTGGGAGACAACACCTTCAAGGCGCGTGTGGGACGGCAGGATTTCGCCTTCGACTTGCAGCGCTTTATTTCCTCCCGCGACGGACCGAACGTGCGCCAATCGTTCGATGCCTTGTGGGCGGACTGGGAGACCGGGCTGTGGCGCTTCATCGCGATTGCCAGCCGACCGGTGCAATACCAGGACGAGCGCCACTTCGACGATCGCTCGAACCACGAATTTCGCTTTCACATGCTGCGCGCCGAGCGGCTGGTGGGCGGCAGTAACGAGCTGTCGGCCTACGTCGGGCTGTATGAACGCGACGACGCCAGTTACCTTGATGCCAGCGGCGCTGAGCACCGGAATATCTTTGACGCACGGCTCGGCGGCGCGGCCGATGGCTACGACTGGGACCTGGAGGCGATGGGGCAGACCGGTTCGGTCGGCGCCAAAAGCATTCGCGCGTGGGCGGCGGGCAGTCGCGTGGGTTACACCTTCGCCGACGTCAGCTTGACTCCGCGTCTGGGCCTGCAACTGGACGCTGCGTCGGGCGACCGAAACAACGGCGATGGCACGCTGGGCACGTTCAATCCGCTGTTCCCCAATGGCTACTATTTTTCGCTGGGGGGCTACACCGGCTATGCCAACATCCTGCACGTCAAACCGTCGATTACCATCAGGCCGATCGCCAAGCTGAGCATTCAGACGGCCCTCGGCCTGCAATGGCGGGAGACCACCGAAGACGCTGTCTACGTTCAACCGAACATCGCGGTGGCCGGAACCGCGGGGCAGGGCAGTCGCTGGACCGGCGCCTACGGGCAGGTGCGCACGGACTATGCGTTCACCCCTAATCTGAGCGGCGCGGTCGAGGCGGTGCACTATGACGTCGGGCAGTCAGTGCGCGATGTCGGCGGGCACGACAGCAATTACCTCGGCGTCGAGCTCAAGCTGTCCTGGTAGCGCTGCATCAGGGCAATTCACGACGTCGCGTTATGGCATTGCACGAGGCACCGCTGGCTGGTTATAGTCGGCGTCGTTGCCGTAACACTTGGCAACACCGAGTCACTCCTTTCAGAAGATGAGCACGATGCCTGCATCCCGCACCCGGTTCGCTTTATCCGCCACGGCTCGCGCTGTTGCGGAACCGTGCAGCTGCATGCAAATCGCCTTCATCACTCGCTACCCGCCACCCCCATCTGTGAACAGTCCTGTCGTGTGCGTCGTTGCACCGCCAGGCGTCGTTGTGCTCGGCTGACCGACTGCGTCAACGCTGTCGACCGAAGCCTGCAAACGCCCGCAAAACATCCGTGAATCCGGTTCGTGCCGGGTCCGATTTTGTCTGAATCACAGGTGACTCATGTTCGCTAATAAAGCCTTGGCCTCGATGGCCACGACGACGCTTTTCGTCCTGCTCTGGAGCAGCGGCGCGATCGTTTCCAAGTGGGGCCTGACCCACGCTTCACCGTTTGCATTTCTACTGTTCCGTTTTCTGCTGGCGCTTGTGGCGCTGGCGATCCTGATCCCGGCCTTGGGTTACAAGCTTCCCGCCACCCGCGCGTCGATGGGCTTTGCGTTGATGACAGGGGCGGTGCTGCTGGGGGCTTATCAGATCTGCTACCTGCTGGCGCTGGACATGAAAGTCGCGCCCGGCGTCATGGCCACGATCATGGGCGTGCAACCGATACTCACGGCCGTGCTGGTTGAACGCAGCCGCTCGGCGTCACGCATGTTCGGCCTGAGTCTGGGGCTGGCCGGCCTGGTGCTGGTGGTCTGGCAAGGCATCGGCGACGGCGGATCACTGGCCGGCATGGCGTTCGGCGTACTGGGCATGTTGAGCATGACCGGCGGCTCGATCATGCAGAAACGCATCACCGACAACCCCCTCGGCACGTTGCCGGTGCAATACCTCGCGGGGACATTGGTGTGTGCCGTGTTCGTGCCATTTCAGCCCTTTCATTTCGAACACAGCATCGGCTTCTTCGTGCCGGTGCTGTACATGGGGCTGGTGGTGTCGGTGCTGGCGACGTTTCTGCTTTATCGGCTTATCGCCCAAGGCAATCTGGTCAACGTTACCAGCCTGTTTTACCTGGTGCCCGGCGTCACCGCGATCATGGACTACCTGATCTACGGCAACCGCCTCGCGCTGATGAGCATGCTGGGGATGGTGCTGATTGTGGTGGGGTTGGTGTTTGTGTTCAGGAAGGTTGAATAGAACCGTCCACCCCCGCCGCGAATTCGTCGAGCACTGCGGAAGAAAACTGTAGGAGTGAGCTTGCTCGCGATCTGGCGCGCAGCGGCAGCAAACCGGTGCGTGCCGTGTGTCAGGCATTACCGGGGTGTCGGGTTTCACGACTGCTTCGCAGCCGATCGCGAGCAAGCTCACTCCTACAGTGGATCATCGTTCCCATCGTGACGATACCGGCCAGCCTCAACCCAACCGCACATGCCGGCTCAACAACGCCCGCAGCGCTGCGGGCTTCACCGGTTTGGCCAGATACTCAAGGCCGGCGGCGTGTACCTGGGCGATCAGCTCCGGGCGGCCGTCGGCGCTGATGACCACACCGGGGACAGGCTCACCCAGTTGCGTGCGCAGCCAGGCCATCAGTTCGGTGCCGATCTCACCGTGGTCCAGGTGGTAATCCACCAACGCCAGGTGCGGGCGAATGCCGTCGTTGAGCAGGGCCTGGCATTCCTCGCGATTGCGCGCCGTCCAGACCTGACACCCCCAGCGGCTGAGCAGGCTGTTCATGCCAATCAGGATGCTGTCTTCGTTGTCGACGCAGAGGATTTGCGTACCGTTGAGCGCAGCACGCGAAGGTTCGCTCGGCGCAACGGCCGGTATCGGCGATGCAGGCGCCAGCGGCACCGTGACGCTGAACACGCTGCCCTGGCCCGGCCATGAACGCACTTCCAACGAATGACCGAGCACGCGACACAGACCGTCGGCAATCGCCAGCCCCAAACCCAAGCCCTTTTCGGCGCGGGTCTGATGGCTGTCCAGCCGCTTGAACTCCTCGAAAATCACCTGCCGCTTGTCATCGGGAATACCCGGCCCACGGTCCCAGACTTCCAGGCTCAGCTGCCCGCTTCTGCGCCGCACCCCCAGCAAAATAGGCCCCTTGGCGTAACGAAACGCATTGGTCAGGAAGTTCTGCAGCACCCGCCGCAGCAGCTTGGCATCGCTGGCCACGCGCAACGTGCTGCCGCGCACGCGGAAGTCCAGACCCTGCTCCTGAGCGAGGGCCTTGAATTCAGCGCCGAGGGTTTCAAACAGATTGTTCAGTGCGAACGGCGTGATGGTCGGCGTGAACTTGCCGTTCTCCAGCCGCGAAATATCCAGCAGGTCGCTGATCAAGTCTTCGGCCGAACGCAGCGAGCTGTCCAGATGCTGGATCAGCTGTTTCGCCTCCGCGGGCACGTTGTCGTCGTTGTGCAGCAGGGCGGCGGAGAACAAACGCGCCGCGTTCATGGGCTGCATCAGGTCATGGCTGACGGCGGCGAGAAAGCGCGTTTTCGACTGATTGGCGGCTTCCGCATGGGCCTTGGCTTCGCTCAGCGCCGTGTTCAGCTGCGACAGCTCCCGCGTCCGTTCAGCCACGCGTTGTTCGAGGCTTTCGTTGGCGCCCTTGAGCGCATGCTCGGCCTCGCGGAACGCGGTGATGTCAGTGAAGCTCATGACGAAGCCGCCGCCGGGCATCGGGTTGCCGATCAGCTCGATCACCTGCCCATTGGGAAACAACCGCTCGGACGTATGCGCGCGGCCCTGACGCATCCAGTGCAGGCGCCGGGCGACATGCACTTCGGCCTCGCCGGGGCCGAGCAAACCGCGCTCGGCGTTGTAACGGATGATGTCGGCGATGGGCCGCCCCACGCTAATCAGGCCTTCCGGGTAATTGAACAGCTCCAGATAGCGTGCGTTCCAGGCCACCAGGCGCAGGGATTGATCCACCACGCTGATGCCCTGAGTGATGTTCTCGATGGCGCCTTGCAGCAGCGCGCGATTGAACTGAAGCACCTCGGAGGCTTCGTCGGCGATGCGCACCACGTCTTCGAGCTGCATGTCGCGGCCTTCAATCGCCGCCTTGACCACCGCCCGCGTCGACGACGTGCCCAGCACCCCTGCCAGCAAGCGTTCGGTGTGGGCGATCCATTCGCCGTTGGCGTTCTGGTTGGGGTTGAAACCTTTACCCTGCCGGTAGGCGAAGCGGATGAAGCTCTGTTGCGCCCGCTCTTCGCCGACGAAACGCGCCGAGAGCTTGAGCAGGTCTTCGATCTGCACCGCCAGCAGCGAGCGATTGTTGGGCCGAGCCTGCAATTCCTGGCCGATGAAACGGCCCGCCTGCCAGTGTTCGGACACCCGCGTTCGCGACAGCAGCGAGACCCACACAAACAACGCCAGGTTGCCCAGCATCGACAGCACCACGCCCTGGGTCAGCGGGCTGATCGGCAGATTGAACGGGTTGCTGTGCAGCCACGCCAGCAGCGGAAAACTGCTCAGCGACCAGCCCATGCTGTGGGCAATGATCGGCAGCACCAGGGTGTAAAACCAGATGAACACCCCGGCGGCAAGCCCGGCGAACACCCCGCGACGATTGGCCGGCTTCCAGTACAGCGCGCCGATCATCGCCGGCATCAACTGCGTGATGGCGGCGAAGGCGATCTGGCCGATGGTCGCCAGACTGGCAGTCGAGCCCAGCAGCCGGTAGCTGACGTAGGCGAGCAACAGAATGACCACGATGCTGACCCGGCGCACCGAGAGCATCCAGTGGCGGAACACCTCAAACGGGCGCTCGGCGGTTTTGCGCCGCAGCAGCCACGGCAGCAGCATGTCGTTGGAAACCATGGTCGACAGTGCAACGCTGGCGACGATGACCATCCCGGTGGCCGCCGAAGCCCCGCCGATGAACGCCAGCATCGCCAGTGCCGGGTGCGCGTGGGCCAATGGCACGCTGATCACGAACGAGTCCGGCAGCACCGAGGCGGGTAGCAGCATCTGCCCCGCCAGCGCAATCGGCACCACGAACACCGCGGCCAGCAGCAAATACGCCGGGAACACCCACTTGGCCAGGCGCAGGTCCTGGGGTTCGATGTTCTCCACCACGGTGACGTGAAACTGCCGGGGCAGGCAGATGATCGCCATCATGGCGACGCCGGTCTGCACCACCATCGATGGCCAGTTGACCGTTTCTTTCCAGTACTCCTCCAGACGCGGTGCGAGCATGGCCTGGTTGAACAGGTCATCCACCCCGTCGTACAGGCCGAAGGTCACGAACGCGCCGACGGCCATGAAGGCGAACAGCTTGACCAGCGACTCGAAGGCAATCGCCAGGACCATGCCGCGGTGGTGCTCGGTGGCGTCGAGGTTGCGGGTGCCGAAGACGATGGTGAAAAGCGCCAGCACCAGTGACACGATCAGCGCAGTGTCCTGGGCGCGAGTCCCCGTGGCGTCGGCGCCGGCACCGATCAGAATGTTCACCCCCAGCACGATGCCTTTGAGTTGCAGCGCGATGTAGGGCAACACGCCGATCAGGCAGATCAGCGCGACGACGACGGCGAGGGTTTGCGACTTGCCGTAGCGGGCGGCGATGAAGTCGGCGATTGAAGTGATGTTTTCCTGTTTGCTGATCAGCACCATTTTCTGCAGCACCCAGGGCGCCAGCAGCATCAGCAGAATCGGCCCGAGGTAGATCGGCAGAAACGACCACAATTGCTCGGCGGCCTGGCCGACCGAGCCGAAAAACGTCCAGCTGGTGCAGTAAACCGCCAGCGACAGGCTGTACACCCAGGCGCGCAGGCGCGGCGGCAGTGGGGTGCTGCGACGGTCACCGTAGAAGGCGATGGCGAACATGATGGCCATATAGGCCAGGGCGACGGCAGCGATCAGCCCGCTGGACAGCGACATGGGAACTCCGGAGGCAAGCGGCTAGCGGTTTCGGTGGCGATCCCTCGCCGGCCGGACAGTCTCGCACGCCGCGTGGGGTTCGTCTGTTACGACCAAGGTCTGAGCGGCGCGGTGTCGCAGGGGGGGCGGCGAATCCCATGATCAGTGTATATCTGGGAAATCTATGACCTATAGCTAAATTACCCGCTTAGTCGATATCAGCTGCCGTCCTACTATGGGGACCACCTCACACGAGGACAGGAGCTCGCCATGACCCACGCCATTTTCTGCCCGCAAAGACCCTTCAGCCAACTGAGCCATCCACGGGAAGTCATCCGCCAATTCACCCCCAACTGGTTCGCCGCGACCATGGGCACCGGGATTCTGTCGGCTGTGCTGGTGCAGCTTCCGGTGCCCATCCCCGGCGTGCTCAAGCTGGCCGAAGCCTTGTGGATGCTGAACATCGTGCTGTTCCTGACCTTCAGCGCCCTCTACATCGCCCGCTGGGTGATGTTTTTCGACGAGGCACGGCGGGTGTTCGGGCATTCCACGGTGTCGATGTTTTTCGGCACGATTCCCATGGGCCTGGCGACGCTCATCAATGGGCTGCTGACTTTCGGCCTGCCGCGATGGGGCGACGCCGTGCTGCCGATTGCCGAGATGTTGTGGTGGCTGGACGTGGCGATGTCCCTGGCCTGCGGCGTGGTCATCCCGTTTTTGATGTTCACCCGCCAGGAACACCGTATCGATCAGATGACCGCCGTCTGGCTTCTGCCCCTGGTGGCCTGCGAAGTAGTGGCGGTGAGCGGCGGGCTGCTGGCGCCACATCTGACGGACAGTCACAGCCAGTTCAGCGTGCTCATCACCAGCTACGTGCTGTGGGCGATGTCGGTGCCGGTGGCGTTCAGCATTCTGACCATCCTGCTGTTGCGCATGGCCCTGCACAAACTGCCCCACGAAAGCATGGCCGCATCGAGCTGGCTGGCCCTCGGGCCGATCAGCACCGGCGCATTCGGTTTGATTGTGCTGGGCGCTGATTCGCCACTGATCTTCAACGCCAACAGCCTGCCCGGCGTCGGCGAAATCGCCTCGGGCCTTGGCCTGATCGGCGGCGTGATCTTGTGGGGTGTCGGCGTGTGGTGGTGCCTGATGGCGCTGCTGATCACCGCGCGTTACCTGCGCAACGGCATTCCGTTCAACCTGGGCTGGTGGGGTTTTACCTTTCCGCTGGGCGTGTTCGCGCTGACGACCCTGAAGCTGGGCGCGGTGCTTCATCTTGTGTTCTTTGCGGTTCTCGGCAGCGTGCTGGTCGCCGCGCTGAGTGTCCTGTGGCTGGTGATCATGAAGCGCACCGTGACCGGGGCCTACAAAGGCGAGCTGTTCGTTTCGCCCTGCATCGCCGGTTTACGTACGCTCTAACGGGTTATGCGTTGGAGCGCGTGCTCGACTTTGACGCCGGATACGTCTTCAATGTGGCCCGGAACCGCCTTTTGGCGTTCCCATCCGAAAGCCGACACCGGCGCCACTCAGGACCAGGGAAGATGAGTCAGTCGCAGTTCAGTTTGTTGGGTAAGCGGCGCTTTCTGCCGTTTTTCGTGACCCAGTCCCTCGGGGCGTTCAACGACAATATCTTCAAGCAGTCGCTGATCCTCGCCATCCTCTACAAGCTGAGCATCGACGGCGACCGCTCCATCTACGTCAACCTCTGCGCCTTGCTGTTCATCCTGCCGTTCTTTCTGTTCTCGGCGCTGGCCGGGCAGTTCGGCGAGAAATACCCCAAGGACAAACTGATCCGCATGATCAAGGTCCTGGAGATCGTGATCATGGTCGTGGGGGCCACGGGTTTTCTCTTCAATCACCTGTCGCTAATGCTGGCGGCGCTGTTCGCCATGGGCACCCACTCGGCGCTGTTTGGGCCGGTGAAGTACTCGATCCTGCCCCAGCACCTGCATGAGAACGAACTGGTGGGCGGCAACGGCCTGGTGGAAATGGGCACATTCCTGGCGATTCTGGCCGGCACCATCGGCGCCGGGGTGATGATGTCGGCGACCCATTACGCCCCCATCGTGGCGGCAGCGATGGTCTCGGTGGCGTGCCTGGGTTATCTCGCCAGCCGAGGCATTCCGCCAGCAGCGGCCGCGTCGCCGGACATGCGCCTGAACTGGAACATCTTCAGCGAATCCTGGGCCACCCTGAAACTCGGCCTGGGGCAGACCAAAGCGGTGTCGCGTTCCATCGTCGGCAATTCGTGGTTCTGGTTCGTCGGCGCGATTTATCTGACGCAGATCCCGGCCTACGCGAAGGACTTTCTGTATGGCGATGAAACCGTCGTCACCCTGATTTTGACGGTGTTCTCCATCGGCATCGCCGCAGGCTCCATGCTCTGCGAGCGGCTGTCCGGGCGCAAAGTGGAGATCGGCCTGGTGCCGTTCGGCTCCATGGGCCTGACCGTGTTCGGCTTGTTGCTGTGGTGGCATTCCGGTGATTTCCCGCAGAACGTGCAGGCCAATAACTGGCTGGCGATTCTGGGGTACGGGCAGGCGTGGTGGGTGTTGCTGGACATCCTCGGCATCGGCGTCTTCGGCGGGTTTTACATCGTGCCGCTGTACGCGCTGATCCAGTCGCGGACGCCGGAGAAAGAGCGCTCGCGGGTCATCGCGTCCAACAACATCCTCAATGCGCTGTTCATGGTGGTCTCGGCGATTGTCTCGATCGTGCTGCTGAGCGTGGCGAAGCTGTCGATTCCGCAGCTGTTCCTTGTCGTGTCGCTGATGAACATCGCGGTCAACGCCTACATCTTCAAAATCGTGCCCGAGTTCACCATGCGCTTCATGATCTGGCTGCTCAGCCATTCCATGTACCGCGTGGAGCATCGCGACCTCGACCTGATCCCTGATGAGGGCGCGGCATTGCTGGTCTGCAACCATGTCTCGTTCGTCGATGCGCTGTTGATTGCCGGGTCTGTGCGCCGGCCTATCCGCTTCGTCATGTACTACAAAATCTTCAATCTGCCGGTGCTGAATTTCGTGTTCCGCACGGCGGGCGCCATCCCGATTGCCGGTATCAAAGAGGACAAGGCAGTGTTCGACAGCGCGTTCGAACGCATCGCCCATTACCTTAAGGAAGGCGAGCTGGTGTGCATCTTTCCGGAAGGTAAGCTGACCACGGACGGCGAGATCGACACCTTTAAGAGTGGCATGACCCGGGTCTTGCAGGAGACTGATGTGCCGGTGATTCCAATGGCATTGCAGGGGTTGTGGGGCAGCTTTTTCAGCCGGGACCCGAACAAGGGCGTGTTCCGCAGGCTTTGGTCGCGAGTGACCTTGGTGGCTGGGCCGGCGTTGACGAGGGAGGCATCGCAACCGGCGCTGGTGCGTGAGCGGGTAGCGGAATTGCGGGGGGCGGTGCGCTAAGGCGAGTGCCAGCGCGTTAATAAGAAACCCGATATTTCTGGTGTCGAAATAACTTGTGGGAGTGAGCTTGCTCACGAAGACGGTATTCCTGCCGCAGAAAAATGAGCGGATGTACCGGCCTCTTCGTGAGCAAGCTCGCTCCCACAGGGATCGCATTTTGCCGGATGATGCGTGGGTGATCGGGGATCTCCCACAGGCGCCATGCCGATCACCCCACAATCGGCTTCTCTTCCGCAACCACCGCATCCGGCGTCATCTTGCGGAAGTACGTCGAAAGCAACGCGCCCGAAATGTTGTGCCAGACGCTGAACAGCGCGCTCGGCACCGCCGCCAGTGGCGAAAAGTGCGCAGCGGCCAGGGCGGCGCCGAGGCCTGAGTTCTGCATGCCGACTTCCAGGGACAGCGATTTGCGCTGAGCCAGTGGCAACTTGAACAGCTTGCCGGTGAAGTAACCCAGCAGAAAACCGAAGCTGTTGTGCAGGATCACCACGGCCATGATCAACAGGCCCGACTCGGCGATCTTCGCCTGACTCGCTGCCACCACCGCGCAGACGATCATCACGATGCTCACCACCGACACCAGCGGCAGCACGTCGACGGCAAAACTCACCTTGGCGCCGAGTAAACGTTGAGCAATGACGCCGAGCACGATCGGCAGCATCACCAGTTGCAGGATCGACCAGAACATTTCCATGAAGGACACCGGCAGCCACGCCGAGGCCAGCAGCCAGATCAGCGCCGGGGTCAGCAGCGGGGCGAGGAGGGTGGTGACGGCGGCGATGGCCACCGACAGCGCCAGGTCACCTTTCGCCAGCCAGGTCATGACGTTGGACGACGTGCCGCTCGGGCAGCAGCCGACCAGAATCACGCCCACGGCGATTTCCGGCGGCAGGTGAAACAACTGGCAAAGCAGCCAGGCCACGCCGGGCATGATCACGAAATGCGCGACCACCCCCAGAGCCACGCGCCAGGGATGGCGCACGACTTCAGAAAAATCATCAAGCTTGAGGGTCAGGCCCATGCCGAACATCACCAGCCCCAGCAACGGCACGATGTACGACTTGAGGCCGATGAACCAGGACGGGAACAGGAACGCCAGCACCGCGAACAACAGCACCCAGTACGCGAAGGTATTACCGACAAAACGACTCAACGCAGCCAGGGCACGCATGGCCTGCTCCTTTCTTATTGGTATGAATGAACCCGGAAACGGAAGGAGCCAGCAAGCCGGCTCCTGCGCCGTCAGGCGAAATCAGATCCCCTGGGGAATCTCTTCGCCGCCCAGTGCTTCCATCAGCTCCGGCAGGAACTCGCCGAATGTCAGCATCATCAGGGTGAAGCTGGCGTCCTGCTGACCCAGCGCATCGTCGCCGCCGTTCTGCTCGGCTTCATCCTGCAGCAGGTCTTCGAACTTCAGGCGTTTGATACCGAGTTTGTCGTCCAGCACGAACGACAGCTTGTCCTGCCACGCCAGCGACAGCTGAGTGACGACTTTGCCGGTGCTCAGGTGCAGCTGGATTTCGTCGCTGGTGAGGTCCTGACGTTTGCATTTCACAATGCCGCCGTCTTCGTGGGTGTCGCGCAGTTCGCACTCGTCCAGCACGAAGAAGTGCTCGGCGGTCTGGCTGGTCTTGACCCATTCGGTCATCACAGCGGTTGGCGCGGTCTTGACGGTGACCGGGCGGACGGGCAACGAGCCGACCACTTCACGCAGGGTCGACAGCAGGTCTTCGGCGCGCTTGGGGCTGGAAGCGTTGACCAGAATCACGCCTTGCTTGGGGGCGATGGCGGCGAAAGTGGCCGAGCGGCGGATAAAGGCGCGGGGCAGGAAGGCCTGGATGATTTCATCCTTGAGCTGATCGCGTTCCTTCTTGTAGACCTTGCGCATCTGCTCGGTCTCGATCTCTTCGACTTTCTCTTTCAAGGCATCGTTGACCACACTGCCGGGCAGAATGCGTTCTTCCTTGCGCGCCGAGATCAGCATGAAATCACCGCTGACGTGCACCAGTGGCGCGTCTTCGCCCTTGCCGAACGGGGCGATGAAACCGTAAGTGGTCAACTCCTGGCTGGCACAGGCACGTGCAGGCTTGGTCGCCAACGCGGTTTCCAGCGCTTCGGCGTCAAATGGCAGGTCCTGGGTCAGGCGATAGACAAGCAGGTTTTTGAACCACATGGGGTACATCTCTCCTTTATACAAAGGGGGGCATTATTCGCTGCTGTGACCCTGCGGCCAACCCTGATGTAAGCCTTTGGAAGGATTATAAAATTTATTTCAAAAAGTGCTTGCCAGCTTTTTGATCGCTCCGTAGAATGCGCGCCACACCGAAGCGAAGGGTGATTAGCTCAGCTGGGAGAGCGTCTGCCTTACAAGCAGAATGTCGGCGGTTCGATCCCGTCATCACCCACCATTCGTTTCAAGTGTTACGCGCAGCGGTAGTTCAGTCGGTTAGAATACCGGCCTGTCACGCCGGGGGTCGCGGGTTCGAGTCCCGTCCGCTGCGCCATATTGAGTTACGAGGCCCTTGAACTCCTCGTAACGACAAAGAGAGCGACCTTAGGGTCGCTTTTTTTGTGCCTGCGATTTGGTTGGGGGCGGCTGATCTGAAGTGACCAGTGTCCACACTGGCCTCTTCCCGGCTGAAGCCGGTCCTACGAAAAGCAGCGCGTGCATCCAGTGCAACGATTCATAGCCCGCAAGCCTGATGGTGCTCACACCGGCCTCTTCCCGGCTGAAGCCGGTCCCACTAAAAGCAATGCGTGCACCCCGTAGGACCGGCTTCAGCCGGGAAGCTTTTGATCTGCTTTTGTTCTTCCTACACAAAAAGTCCAGACACCGGCAATCGCGACTTGGGTGCAGGCTGAACGCAGGTCTCGCGGAGTGGGCCGAGCCGCATGGATGCGGCGAGAGCGCCGTCAGGACATGGATGTCCGTTCGGCGCGGGCCCACGGAGCGAGACCGGAGTGAAGGAACCCCGACGCAGGAGGGGCCCAACCAGGAGCACAAAGCCCTTGGTTACTTGGGGCTTTATCAAGTAACTCGCCGAAGGCGAAACAGTCTGCCCCCAGGCAGACGCTCTTGATACGGATCCTCTCACCCCACATCTATCTCCACCACATCCCCCACCAGCCGCACTGGCCAGGTCCGCAATCGCAACGCCGCATCCTCCAGACACGTACCGTCCTTGAGTCGGTAATGCTGCTTATATAAAGGCGAAGCGATCACAAGATCCCCGCCCAAACTGCCAATCAACCCCCGACCAATCACATTCACCCCCGTGACCGGATCGCGATTGTCCACCGCAAACAAATGCGGCGCGCCGCCGACAGACGCCACATAAAACAGCGCCACCTGCGCAGTGCCCACCAGCGCCACCACACCGGAATTCAGCACCAGATCCTCACGCGTACAGACCGCGCGCCACACCTGAGTCTTCGGCAACTCCTTCACTGCTGCATTGGCCTGGCTCATCGTGCAACCTCCACAGCGGCAATCAGATTCAACTCTTCAGCGCGAGCCGGACGACGCTGGCTGCGCTCCTTGACGAAATGAATGTCCGGGTCAGCGCCCTTGTCATTGACGAACGTGCGGAAGCGCTTGAGTTTCTCCGGGCTCTTCAGCGCATTCGCCCATTCGCACTCATAACGGTCGACCACCAACTGCATCTGCGCCTCCAGCTCGGCGGCGAGCCCCAGGCTGTCGTCGATCACCACCGCTTTCAGAAAATCCAGCCCGCCTTCAAGGGACTCGCGCCAGACCGAGGTCCGCTGCAACTTGTCAGCGGTGCGGATGTAAAACATCAGCACGCGGTCGATGTAGCGAATCAGCGTCTCGTCGTCCAGATCGGTGGCGAAGAGCTCGGCGTGGCGCGGGCGCATGCCGCCGTTGCCGCACACGTAGAGATTCCAGCCGTTCTCCGTGGCGATCACGCCGATGTCCTTGCTCTGGGCTTCAGCGCATTCACGGGTGCAACCCGACACCGCGAACTTCAGCTTGTGCGGCGAGCGCAGGCCTTTGTAGCGGTCCTCGATATTCAGCGCCATTTGCACGCTGTCCTGAACGCCGTAACGGCACCAGGTGCTGCCGACGCAGGATTTCACCGTCCGCGTCGATTTGCCGTAGGCATGACCGGTCTCGAAGCCGGCGGCGATAAGCTCGGCCCAGATGTCCGGCAGCTCATGCAACTGCGCGCCAAACAGGTCGATGCGCTGGCCGCCGGTGATCTTGGTGTACAGGTCGTATTTCTTCGCGACCGCGCCGATGGCGATCAGGCCGTCCGCAGTGATCTCGCCCGCCGGGATGCGCGGCACCACCGAATACGTGCCGTTCTTCTGCATATTGGCCATGAACGTATCGTTGGTGTCCTGCAGGGGCACCAGTGACGGGTCCATGATCGGCCGGTTCCAGCACGAGGCGAGAATCGAGCCGACGGTGGGTTTGCAGATGTCGCAACCCAGATGGCCTTTGCCGTGGCGGGCAAGCATCTCGTCGAAGCTTTCAATGTTTTCCACGCGGGCGAAGGCGTACAGCTCCTGCCGGGTAAAGGCGAAGTGCTCGCACAGACTTTTATCGACGGCCACGCCGCGGGCAATGAGTTCGTGCTCGAACACGCTTTTCAGCAGCGCCGTACAGCCGCCGCACCCGGTGGCTGCTTTGGTGCAGGCCTTGAGCCCGGCAAGATCGGTGCAGCCGCCATCGATAGCCGAGCAAATTGAGGCTTTGCTGACGTTGTGGCACGAGCAAATGGTTGCCGTGGCGGGCAGGGCATCGGCACCCAACGTCGGCGCACCGTCGCTGTGGGGCAGGATCAGGCTCGATGGATCGGCGGGCAGCTTGATGCCGTTCTGCGCGTATTGCAGCAGGGTGTCGTAATAACTGTTGTCGCCCACCAGCACGGCGCCGAGGACTTTTTTGCCATCGGCCGACACCACCAGACGGCGATAACTGCCGCTGGCCTCGTCGATAAACCGGTAACTGCGCGCACCCGCCAACGCACCATGGGCATCGCCGATGGAGCCGACATCGACGCCCAGCAGTTTGAGTTTGGTCGACATATCCGCGCCGAAGAACGGCTCGGCGTCCAGGTTGCACAGCTGCGCCGCGACATTGCGCGCCATCTGATAACCCGGGGCGACGAGGCCGAAGACGCTGCCGTTCCAGGCGGCGCACTCGCCGATGGCAAAAATGTCGGCGTCGCTGGCGCGGCAATGTTCGTCGATGGCGATGCCACCGCGCGGGCCCAGCGTGAGTTCACACTGGCGGGCGAGGGCGTCCTGGGGGCGTATGCCGGCGGAGAAGACGATCAGGTCGGTTTCGAGGAATTCATCGCCGGCGAAATTCATCCGGTAGCGGTATTCCTCACCCGCGCTGATGGATTGCGTCGCGCGAGACAGATGCACGCCCACGCCCAGTGCTTCGATGCGCGCCTTCAGCGCTGCGCCGCCGTGGTCATCCAGCTGCACCGGCATCAAGCGTGGCGCAAATTCAACCACGTGGGCTTCCAGACCCAGCGACTTCAGCGCGTTGGCCGCTTCCAGTCCCAACAGCCCGCCGCCGACCACCACACCGCGTTTCGCCTGACTCGCCGCGGCGCGGATGGTGTCGAGGTCGTCCAGCGTGCGGTAGACCAGTCGCGAATGGCCTTCGGCGCCTTCGATGGGCGGCACGAAAGGGTAGGAACCCGTCGCCAGCACCAGCTTGTCGTAACCGAAGCGGCCCTTGGCGGTGATCACTTCGCGCCGCGCCCGGTCGATTTCCAGCACCGGCACACCGAGGTGCAGCGCAAGCCCGGTCTGCTCATATAAAGAAGCAGCGCTCATCGCCAGTGACTCGGCGTCGCGACCGCCAAAGTATTCGGACAGGTGCACGCGGTCGTAGGCGCGCTGGCCTTCTTCACCGAATACATGAATGCAATAGCGATCGAGGGCGCCGGCGGCGATGAGCTGCTCGACACAGTGGTGACCCACCATGCCGTTGCCGATGACGATCAGGGTTTGGACGTCGTTGAGTGGGGCGACTGTGGTGGTCATATCGAGTCCCGGCCAAGGCCAATCAGGTTTTTCGAAGGCAAAAAAAAGGCGCCCGGAACCTCTCGGTTCCAGGCGCCTTTGCCTGTTCTTTATGGGTTGCCGCGCGACCACAGTGTCGACGTCAACCTGGTGAGCCCGATGCCGTGGACGGCTGGCGGTCCGCGTTGACCGGCCAGGGCTGCCAACCGCGTGTTCAGGCTGGACTTGATAAGGGATGTAGCAATGGCTGTGCCAGTGGAGAACGTCCACGGGTCGGATACGTTTCGTTCCGGCCAGACGCGTACGTTTGACGGGCAGAAGCGTGATCGCAAGCCGATCTCCTCACCCTCGAGAGCAGACGGTTACGGCTCGAAAAGGGTGCGATTTACCCTGGTGCGCCCCACGGTGAAGCTCAGCGTCCATTCATCACATCAGCAAAATCCAATGAAACCTCCGCTGCACGTCCCTCGGCCACGCTGGCCTGCCGTTTGCAACACCGTGCCCACAGGCAATCAACGCCGATTGCCATATTCACGACAAAGGCGCCGTGTGCTCTCCGTTTTTCAACGGCTGAGAACAGGGCGTCTTTTTTTGCTTTCAGGAAACGGAATATGGCGAGCAACAGCGTGAAGAGCGTGTGTCCTTATTGCGGCGTCGGCTGCGGCATCGTCATGCAGGTCGAGGACAACCGGGTCATCAAGGTGGTTGGCGACAAGACCCACCCGAGCAATTTCGGCCGCCTGTGCACCAAAGGCACCACCTGTGGCCAGGCGATTGCCGAGTCCGGGCGGATGGAGTCGGCGTACATCCGCCATCAGCGCAGCCACGAGCCGGTGCGCGCGGAAATGGACGCCGCGATCAGCGAAACCGCCCGGCGCTTGCGTGGAATTCTGGACCGCGACGGCCCCGGCGCACTCGCGTTTTACGTCTCAGGCCAGATGTCCCTGGAGGCGCAATACCTGGCCAACAAACTCGCCAAGGGCTTCGTGGGCACGGCCAATATCGAGTCCAACTCGCGGCTGTGCATGGCCAGCGCGGGCAGTGGCTACAAGCTTTCATTGGGCGCGGACGGGCCTCCGGGCTCTTACGATGACTTTGACAAAGCCGACCTGTTTTTGGTGATTGGCGCCAACATGGCTGACTGTCACCCGATCCTGTTCCTGCGCATGATGGACCGGGTCAAGGCCGGGGCGAAGCTGATCGTTGTCGATCCCCGGCGCAGCGCCACCGCCGACAAGGCCGGGCTGTTCCTGCAAATCAAACCGGGTACTGACCTCGCGCTGCTCAATGGCCTGTTGCACTTGCTGGTGGAGAACAGCGACACCGACGCCAATTTCATCGCCTCGTTCACCCAGGGCTGGGACGTCATGCCCGAGTTCCTCGCCGAGTACACGCCGGCTTACGTCGCGCAGGTCACCGGCCTGGCCGAAGCCGACATTCGTCAGGCGGCGCGGATGATCGGCGCGGCGCAGGAGTGGATGAGTTGCTGGACCATGGGCCTGAACCAGAGCACCCACGGCACCTGGAACACCAACGCGCTGTGCAACCTGCATCTGGCGACCGGGGCAATTTGTCGGCCCGGCAGCGGTCCGTTTTCCCTGACAGGCCAGCCGAATGCCATGGGCGGAAGGGAAATGGGCTACATGGGCCCCGGACTTCCCGGACAGCGCTCGGTGTTAGTGGACGCCGACCGCCGCTTCATCGAAGACCTCTGGAACATCCCGCACGGCAGCATCCCGCACCAGCCCGGCGGCGGCACCATCGACCTTTTCGAGCAGATGCGCGACGGCGTGATCAAGGCCTGCTGGATCATCTGCACCAACCCGGTGGCCAGTGTCGCCAACCGCACTTCGGTCATCGACGCCCTGAAGACTGCCGAACTGGTCATCACCCAGGACGCCTTCCTCGACACCGAAACCAATCGCTACGCCGACATCCTGTTGCCGGGCGCGCTCTGGGCCGAGGCGGAAGGGGTGATGATCAACTCCGAACGCACCCTCAACCTGACGCAACAAGCCGTCGATGCGCCGGGGCAAGCGTTGCCGGACTGGCAGATCATCGCCAGGGTCGCCTGTGAAATGGGCTTCGCCGACGCCTTCAGTTACGCCTCTGCGGAGGAGGTGTTCGAGGAAATCAAGCAGGCGTGGAACCCCGCCACGGGCTACGACATTCGCGGCGCGAGTTATGGGCGGCTGAGGGATCAACCGGTGCAGTGGCCGTGCGCCCCAGCCGACGAGCACACACGCAACCCGATCCGTTACCTGAGCGATACCGACGCACGACCCGTTGAGGCAGCGACACGTCCTGCGATCCTTTTTCCCACCGCAAACGGCAAGGCGGTATTTTTCCCACGCCCGCACATGGCGCCGGCTGAACTGCCCAACGACGCATTTCCCATGGTGCTCAACACCGGCCGCCTGCAACACCAATGGCACACGCTCACCAAGACCGGGAAAGTGCCGACACTGAACGCGCTGAACGCGCGGCCGTTCGTCGAGCTGCACCCCGACGATGCCCTTGGGCTGGGCATCCGCGAAGGCGATGGCGTCGAGATCCGTTCCGCGCGAGGGCTGGCGGTGTTGCCTGCGCTGATCAGCGACCGTGTGCTGCAGGGCAACTGCTTCGCGCCCTTTCACTGGAACGACGTGTACGGCGACAAACTGGCGATCAACGCAGTAACCAATGACGCCGTCGACCCCATTTCCCGACAGCCCGAATTCAAGTGCTGTGCGGTCGCTTTGCGCAAAGTCGAGCTGATCGGGCATCGCTTCCTCGATTTGCCCCAAGCCGAGACTGTGACGCAAACAGCGTCCGACCAAGCGCCGCTGTTGACGCTGCTCTGGGCATCCCAAACCGGGAATGCCGAAGCGTTGGCCCGGCAGTTCGGTGACCATTTGAAAACCGCCGGCGTGGCGGTTCAGGTCGCAGCGATGGACAGTTTTCCCTCGGAGCGTCTTGACCAGCTGCAGCACGTCGCACTGATCAGCAGCACCTTCGGCGACGGCGAATCCCCCGACAACGGGCAACAATTCTGGCAGTCACTGGCTGCCCGGAAAGCGCCTCTGGCGTCGCTGCGCTACGCCGTGCTGGCGCTCGGTGATTCAAGTTACGACCGCTTTTGCCAGCACGGCAAGAACCTCGACCAGCGCCTGCAACACTTAGGCGCTTCACCGCTGATCGCCAGAGTCGAGTGCGACGGCGAATACCAGGCCCAAGCAGACACTTGGTTCACAGGGTTGCAGCAGGCCCTGTCGCTGAATCTTCCTATTCCTTCAATCGTCGACAACGCACCGGTTTTTGGGAATCAACCGTCACGGACGCAGCCCCATCACGCGCGTTTGTCCCTCAACCGGCGTCTGAACGCAGACGGTGCCGCGAAGGACACGCGGCAACTGGCGCTGACCCTGGAAGGCTCGGGCATGACCTATGAAGCCGGCGACGCCTTGGGGGTCTGGCCGCGCAATTGCCCCGAGCTAGTCGATGAATTGATCAAGCTCACGGGACTGAACGCCGAGCAATCGGTGCGTGGCGTGAAGACGACCGACGTGCCGCTGCGTCAGGCGCTGGCCGAGCAATTCGAGATAGCACGACCGAGCGCGGACACCCTGGCATTCATCGCCGAGCGCAACGGCAGCAATGACCTGAAAACACTCCTGACCGAGCCGTTCAAGAGCGAGCTGAAGGACTGGCTGTGGGGCCGGCAGTTGGCCGACGTGTTGCGCGAGTTTCCCATCGCCTGCTCTGCGGAGGAGTGGCTTGACCACCTCAAACCGCTGCAGCCACGGCTTTATTCCATCGCGTCGAGCGCCAAGGCGCATCCCGATGAAGTTCACCTGACGGTTTCCGCCGTGCGCTACGGCCCGCGCAAAGGCGTGTCGTCGACGTTTTTGGCGGATCGGGCGGGGGAGTGCGAGGTGCCCATTTTCCTGCAACCCACGCGGCATTTTCGCCCGCCCCTCGATGGCGATGTGCCGATGATCATGATCGGCCCAGGCACCGGGGTGGCGCCGTTTCGGGCGTTTCTGCAGGAGCGGCGCGCCCGGGGCGATCGGGGCCGTAACTGGCTGTTCTTCGGCGAGCAGCATCAGGCCACCGACTTTTACTACCGCTATGAGCTGCAAGGCATGCAGCAGGACGGCCTGCTGACCCGGCTGAGCCTGGCGTTTTCCCGGGATCAGGCAGAGAAGATCTACGTCCAGCAGCGCATACAGGAACAGGGCGCCGAACTCTGGCGCTGGCTGGAGGAGGGCGCGCACCTGTATATCTGCGGCGATGCCTCGCGGATGGCGCGGGATGTCGATCAGGCGCTGCGTCGTGTGATCAGCGAACAAGGCGGCATGAGCCTGGAAAAAGCCGCCGAACAGTTGCGCTGTCTGACCGAGCAAAAGCGCTACGTGCGGGACGTGTATTAGCCGCGTTCGCTCACCCTGTGGCTGGCCGCTGAACCCCAACTGAACGGATTTCTCGATCAAACAAGAAAACCTTTGGATACCTGAACTTATCTGCCTTTTCTCCCTCTCATGCCGGTAGCCATTGATCGCGGCAGCCTGATAAGCTCGCGGCTTTACTCGTTTGCCCTATTGGCGCATGAACAAGGAAACAGAATGAAACAGCATCGGTTGGCAGCGGCGATTGCCCTGGTCGGTCTGGTACTCGCGGGCTGTGACAAGCAAGCCAGCACCGTTGAGCTGAAAACCCCGGCCCAGAAAGCCTCTTACGGTATCGGCCTGAACATGGGCAAAAGCCTGGCTCAGGAAGGCATGGACGATCTGGATTCCAAAGCGGTAGCGCTGGGTATCGAAGACGCCGTTGGCAAGAAAGAGCAGAAGCTCAAAGACGAAGAGTTGGTTGCAGCATTCGGCGACCTGCAAAAGCGCGCTGAAGAGCGCATGGCCAAGATGAGCGAAGAGTCGGCAGCCGCTGGCAAGAAGTTCCTCGAAGAAAACGGCAAGCGCAAGGAAGTCACCACCACTGCTTCCGGCCTGCAGTACGAAATCATCAAGAAAGCCGACGGTCCAGTACCGAAGCCGACTGATGTCGTCACCGTTCACTACGAAGGCAAGCTGACTGACGGCAAAGTGTTCGACAGCTCCGTTGAACGCGGCAGCCCGATCGATCTGCCGGTGAGCGGCGTGATCCCGGGTTGGGTCGAAGGTCTGCAGCTGATGCACGTTGGCGAGAAGGTCAAACTCTACATCCCTAGCGAATTGGCCTACGGCGCACAAAGCCCTAGCCCAACCATCCCGGCAAACTCGGTTCTGGTCTTCGACCTGGAACTGCTGGGCATCAAGGACCCTGTAGCTGCAGGCGCCAATGATGCCGCTGCCGGCGCTGATGAAGAAGAAGAGGCTGCCCCGGCCGCTGAACCGGCCAAGCCAGCCGCCAAGAAGTAATCGTTCGAAAGACCGATTACCGCTTGAAAGAAATGCCCCGTCTCGACGGGGCATTTTCATTTCCAGGCCGATTTGATCGAACCGGCTTGAGCGAGCAGAGTCCCATGTCGGTCAGTCAACGGGCGTTAAGCCGGGATTTGTCGGAGGCTGCGCGTTGTTCGTTGGGCTTTGGCTAGCGCCGCAGGCCCGGAGAGTCAACGGTTTTTTGCGGGTTTTTATGTGTGTAAAAAACGCGCGATTTAACTGCGGACCCATTAGAACGGGCGTTCCGGCCCCGAAAAACGGGTCTGTTCACAAGGTTATCCACAATTTGTGTGGATAACCTTCAGGTGCGGAATCGGCGTACGCGTCGGTAGGCTGCCGCGACACACGCAGTAAGCCAGCAAGTCGATTTTTATCGGTAATCGTGGAGTAGATATGAAAGCACCCTGGAATCTCATTCGTTATCTGCCCATGGCCAAGCGCTTGATGGCGGCAGGTCGCTTGCCCGCATTGTTGTTTGCTGTTGCAGGCAAAACGGCCAGTGAGGGCGGTCGGCTGGGCAAGATCAAAGACGATTTGAAACTGCTTCAGGCGTTGTGCCTGGCCTACTGGCGCGGCGAATATCGCGCCATCAGCGGTAAGGCGATTCTTTCGATCGTGGCCGGCCTGATGTATTTCCTCAGCCCTCTGGATGCGATTCCTGACTGGATTCCGGGTCTGGGGATGCTGGACGACATCGCCGTGCTGGCGTGGGTGATGAAACACCTCGAGGCCGAGCTCAGCGCGTTCCGTGCCTGGCGCGAATTGCAGAACCCCGAAAAGCTCGCGGTGGTTGAGCGTCTGCCGGCGACGCCTGTGTTGCTTGAGCACGAGAAGAAGATCTGACAGCGGGTTTGAGTGGGTGATTACTGTCGCTGGCCGCGCTCCTTTGATTCCGCGCACGCCAGTCGTCGCCAACCGCTGTTAAGATGCCGCCCATACTTAGAAAAAGACTACGTAAAGCGTGTTTTTGTCCTACAGGGGTGTTGGTATGGATCTTCAGGTAATTTCGCGCGACGGAGAGCCGGAATATGCGGTGCTGCCATGGGCGCAGTATCAGGCCCTGTTGCGGGCCGCGGGTGTTGCAACCATGCCTGCGTCCGCGGCGGCTGCTCACACTGAGGCCTCTGGCGGACAGCCCTCCAGCGCAACTGATCTTCCTTCATTCGATCAGCTGGGTGCATTACGCCAAGCGAAGGGCCTGGAAGTGGCGCAACTGGCGCGCACGGTCGGCATCAGTCCCTCTTACTTGGACCTGATTGAAAGCGGCGCCCGTGAGCCGGACGCGGCCATTCGCCGGAGTCTGGCGTGGGAGCTGGGTGTTGCGGGCTGGCGGGGTGAGGCATGAGCGTGCGCATCAGTCGCCAGCACTGGGACGGATTGCTCGCCGAACTGGACCTTGCCCGTCGCCAGCGTCATCTGGTGACCTATCGCGCGTTGCTGGAGCGCTTGCAGTTACCTACACCCGCCATGCAAACCCTGACCGCTGCCCTCGAACACCTCGCCGCCCTCGACGCCCGCGCCGAGCAGCCGTTGCGCAGTTCGTTGGTGATCAGTCAGGGCGCCAGCCGACTGCCCCGCACCGGGTTCTTTGAATGCGTCGAGCGTTTGGGCCGATTCTCAGGCCCTTCGGACGGCGTCGCCGCTGCCTCCTGGCACGCCTCGGAAGTCGCCCGGGTGTTTGAGTTCGAGTACCCGCAGCCGGTGAAGCCGGAGTAGAGCAGGCGTCTGATTCCCGGTTCGCCGGGCTATCGCCTTCGCGAGCAAGCTCGCTCCCACAGCATCTGTGTCGCACTTGGTATTTCAGACTGATCTCGGACCTGTGGGAATGATCCGCCCATCCTCGGGTTTCCGGGCTGAACGCGGGCCTGTGGGAGTGACCGGGGTGGCGCTCCACCTTGCTCACGAAGAGGCCGGGACATCCACCGAATATTCAGCGGCTGAAATGCAGTCTTCGCGAGCAAGCTCGCTCCCACAGGATCAGTGTCGAACCCGGGATTCGAGATTGCCCCCAAACCCATCCTGTAATGCCGGCATCTCACCCCAATACCGCCTGATTCAACGTCGCCATCACCTCCGCCTCCAGCGTATCGATCACATGCAAACTCGCGCCGATTACGTCTTTGGCGTGGTGTTTGGCCTGGGAAGCCAGTTCAGCAAGCTGGCTGGCGTCCAGCGTGGTGCAGACTTCCGGATGCAGATGCACAACGCCGATGGACAGCGACAGCAGCGGAAATTCCTGACGGTGGCCTTGCCGGTTGAGCGCCACGAAGCAGCCCGCCTCCAGGTGCTCGGCACGGTAGAAGCGTCGGCACTGGTTCTGGAAATCCTCCAGCAGCATGTTCAGGCGTTTGCGCCAGTCGTCCGAGCCCAGCACCAACAGGAAATCATCGCCGCCGATGTGGCCGACGAAGTCGCGACTCGGGTCAATCCGGTCGTTGAGGCATTGCGCCAGACACAGCAGAACCTCGTCGCCGCGCCCGTAGCCATAGATGTCGTTGAAGGGTTTGAAGCTGTCGATGTCCACGTAGCAGATTATCGACTCGCGACCCTGCTGCAACAGCCGGGTCAGGCACTGCTGGATCGGTACATTGCCTGGCAGCAGGGTCAGCGGATTCGCGTAGCGCGCCTGCTGGATCTTCAGTTCCGTAATCAGTTTCAGTACATCGATGACCCGGCCCAGCCCAAGGTAGGCGCCGTTCTGCATGATGATGAAATCTTCTTCGATGCGTTGCCGCGCGCGGCTGGTGATGAGTCGGCTCACCTGCTGCAGCGACTGGCTCAGCTCGACGGCCAGAAAGTCGTCGCTCATCAGACGACTAATGGGCTTACGCGCATACAGTTCGGTGGCGAAGGGCTTGAGCAGCACGTCCGACAGCGAGTGACGGTGGACGATGCCGATCGGCTGATGCTGCTCATCCAGCACTGCCAGCGAGTTGAGATTGGCCTGCTTGCGGAATGCTTCGAGCACGGTCGCCGTGGGCGTGGTCTGCACCACTGCCGGCTGCTCGTTGAGCAGGGCGCTGAGGTCGCTGGTTTCCTCAACAAAAGTCGCGGCGGCAGGGTCGATTTTCGGCAGCAGCGCACGGGCGTCGCGGGGCGGAAATTCTTGTGGCCGGCACAGCAAATAGCCCTGAACCAGCTCGACGCCCATGTCGATCAAGACCGCCAGCTCCTCCTGTAACTCGATGCCTTCAGCGATCACCAGCGCCCGCGACGCCTTGGCCATCTGCAGCATCGAGCCGACGAACTCGCGCTTGACCGCGTCCTGATGAATACCGTCGATGAAATGCCGGTCGATCTTCACGTAATCCGGCCGCAACTCGGACCACAGCCGCAGGCTTGAATACCCTGCGCCCAGGTCATCGAGGGCGATGGAAAAGCCCATGTCCCGATAGTGATAAAGCGCGTTGTACAACAGGCCGAAGTCATCCGTCGGCGTCTGCTCGGTCAGCTCGATGACCACGCGGCTCGGCGGGATTCCGTAGCGCTGCAACAGCTGCAAGGTGCGCCCCGGCGGGTGCGACGCTTCCAGCAGGGACTCCGGCGAGATATTCAGAAACAGCTTGCCCTCCAGTTGCTGCTGGCTGAAGCGCCGACAGGCCGACTCGCGGCAGGCCAGTTCAAGTTCGCTCAGGCGCCCGGCCTGGCGGGCCACGGCAAACAAACTGAGAGGGGAATGCAGCGCGCTGTTGGAAGGGCCGCGAGTCAGGGCTTCGTAGCCGAGAATGCGCCGATCCGATAGCGACACAATCGGTTGGAACAGGCTGTGCAAGTCGCCGTGAGTCAGGATCGAACTCAGAGCGCTCAGCTGTTCAGTCACGGTCATGGCAATCTCGGGGCAAGAAAAAGGGGCTGGACGCCTGTGGCGTCGAGCCCCGCTATTTCACGACAGCTTCATGACTATTTGATGACGATTTGCCATCATTTCGTCACGTTTCATGCTGTTTTACTTTTTCGCCACCGAGCCGCTCAAGCCCAGATAGTCGAGCAAGATGCGCCCGGTTTCAGCCAGATAGGCATCATCCTCGGGTTTGGTCTTGTCGTCATCCGAAGGCAGCGCGTCTTCGTCTTCTTTCTTCAGCTCCTTCAGCGGCTCTTCGCCTTTGGCCTTGCGACGTACGTTCTCCATCGCCAGCTGCTGGCTCTCGATGTCGGCGTGTTGCTTGCGGCGTTCGGCTTCATTGAGGCTGACGGTTTTTTCGCTCATCAGCTTCTTCGCCAGCGCGAGTTTTTCTTCGATGAAGACAAACTCGGCGTCTTTGGCCGAACGCACGTCATGGCGCGATTGCAGCTGAGCAAGGAACGGTTTAAACGGGTCCACCGCAGGCTTGATCGCCGGCTTGATGGTGTCGTAGGTCATGGCTTCAGGCAGCGCGCTTTCGCCGATTTCCTTGGTGTCGATGATCGACGGGTAGGCGATGTCAGGCAGTACGCCCTGGTGCTGGGTGCTCTGGCCGGAGACCCGGTAGAACTTCGCCAGCGTCAGCTTCAGTTCGCCATGGTTCAGCGGCTGAATGGTCTGCACGGTGCCTTTGCCGAAGGTCTGGCCACCGATGATCAGCGCGCGGTGATAATCCTGCATGGCGCCGGCGAAAATCTCCGAAGCCGAGGCCGAGAGGCGGTTGACCAGCAGCGCCATCGGGCCTTTGTAGAATGCACCGCTGTTTTCGTCTTCCAGCACATCGACCTTGCCGTCGGCGTTACGCACCAGAACGGTCGGGCCTTTGTCGATGAACAGACTGGTCAGCTCGGTGGCTTCCTGCAGCGAACCACCGCCGTTGTTACGCAGGTCGATGACCACGCCGTCGACTTTCTCCGACTGCAATTCGGTCAGCAGCTTCTTGACGTCGCGGGTCGTGCTCTTGTACTCGGGATCGCCGGCGCGGTAAGCCTTGAAGTCCAGGTAGAAAGCAGGGATCTCGATGACGCCCAGCTTGTAGTCCTTGCCGTCCTGGTTCAGGTGCAGGATCGACTTCTTCGCCGCCTGCTCTTCGAGCTTCACGGCTTCGCGGGTGATCGACACGATCTTGGTGGTCTGGTCGCTTGGCGCATTACTGGCCGGGACGATTTCCAGACGCACGACCGAGCCTTTCGGGCCGCGAATCAATTTGACCACTTCATCCAGACGCCAGCCGATCACGTCGACCATTTCTTTGTCGCCCTGGGCGACGCCGATAATCTTGTCGGCGGTCGCCACTTGCTTGGTCTTGGCGGCGGGGCCGGCCGGCACCAGGCGGACGATCTTGACGTTGTCGTTGTCGCTCTGCAGGACAGCGCCGATCCCTTCCAGGGAAAGGCTCATGTTGATGTCGAAGTTTTCCGCGCTGTCAGGTGACAGATAGTTGGTGTGCGGATCGTAGGACATCGCGAAGGTGTTCAGGTACGCCTGGAACACGTCCTCGCTGCGGGTCTGGCCCAGACGCGCGAGTTGGTTCTTGTAACGCTTGGTCAGGGTTTCCTGAATCTTCGCCGGGTCTTTGCCGGCGATCTTCAGGCGCAGAACCTCATCCTTGACGCGCTTGCGCCAGAGGTCGTCGAGTTCGGCTTCGTTCTTGGCCCAAGGTGCGTCCTTGCGATCAACCAGCAAGGTTTCCTGGGTGTTCAGGTCGATCTTGTCGACGCCCTTACTCAGCTGCGCCAGGGCGAAATCCAGACGCGACTTGATGCGGTCCAGATAACGTTTGTAGATGGTAAAACCCGGGGCCAGGTCGCCACTTTTAAGGAAGTCGTCGAACTGGAAACGCCACTTGTCGAACTCGGCGATGTCGCTGGCGAGGAAGTAGCTGCGCGCAGGATCAAGGAGTTTCAGGTAGCTCTGATAGATGATTTCCGAACGCTTGTCGTCCAGCGGCGGCCTGCTGTAGTGGTGGCGCTTGAGCAGCTCCACGACATTCAGACTGGCGATGACTTCATCGCGATCAGGTTGAAGATTATCCCAGCTGTTGGCGGCGAACGAACTGGCCGACATTGGCAGGACAGTCAGGCCAATGAGTAATGCAAGGGTGGTGCTGGGTAAGAAATGCTTCATGCTGATTCGACGCGGGGACAATTGATAACGCATATTAGGCCGTCTTTGGAGGTCGCCGGTTCGGTCAGAACACGGTCGCATAATGCAAAAAGCCCAATGGCCGTGAGGCACATCGGGCTCAGTCAAGACTCACTATGGAGGCACCGTGAAAGCATTGCAAGGCGTTGAAGGTCGTGTGGAATGGGTTGAAGAGCCATCGCCGACGCTGGATGTAGGACAAGTCCGCATCAAGGTCGCAGCCGCCGGACTCAATCGTGCCGATTTGCTGCAACGCTCGGGGCATTACCCGCCACCGCCGGGTGTCACGGAAATCCTCGGGATGGAATGTTCCGGGGTGATTGCCGAGGTCGGCCCGGGCTGCGCCTGGGAAGTCGGCGACCGCGTGTGCGCGCTGGTTGCGGGCGGTGCGATGGCCGAAGAAGTGGTGGTCGATGCGCGGCATGTGCTGCCGGTGCCCGAGGGGATCTCGCTGCACGAAGCGGCGGCGATTCCTGAAGTGTACGCCACGGCCTGGCTGAATCTGTTCCAGCTGGGGGGCCTCCAGCCTGGCGAAAAAGTGTTGCTGCACGCCGGAGCAAGTGGCGTTGGTTCAGCTGCCATTCAGCTGTGCAAGGCGTTCGGCAACCCGGTCTGGGTCACCGTGGGCTCGGCGGAGCGGCTGGCGTATTGCGAATCCCTCGGCGCCCAGGGCGGAGTGCTGCGCAACGAGAACCTGGATGCGCTGAACGACTTCGCGCCGTTCAACGTCATCCTTGACCCGGTGGGCGCCAACTACGCGGCGCTGAATCTGAAGGTGCTCGGCGTTGACGGTCGTCTGGTGCTAATCGGGCTGATGGGAGGGCGCAAGTCCGAGCTGGACTTCGCTCAGGTGCTGGGCAAGCGCATCCATATTCTGGGTTCGACCCTGCGCAGCCGCGACGACCAGTTCAAGGCCGACCTGCTCAGCGATCTGGGGCAGCACGTCATGCCGCTGTTCACCGAAGGCCGGCTCAAGCCACAACTGGCGCGCAGCTTTCCGATCAGCGAAGCCGAAGCGGCCTACGCGGAGCTGGCCACCAATCAGGTGTCGGGCAAGGTCGTGCTGGTGATCGACGACAGTCTGGTGTGACCCTGCTTTTGCCCTTTTGCTGTTCGGTATAGCCGTGCCTCGTCAGCCGACCGGCGGTGGCCAGAACTGTCATTTCTGACAGTAGTCAGCCTGGCCCATTCGGTTCTCAATAAAGCCTTGTTGCGTTGCTTGGTCGGCGAGTGCTGGCTGAGAACGCTTCATCGGACGAGGTGAGGACAGGATGGCCAGGGACAGCAATAAACAGCCGCTCATGCGGCGAACAGGGAACGTTTCGAAGATCAATCTGGCGGCGCCCCAGGTGCCGGCGATTATTGATCCGAATGATCCGCTCGGCCTCGTTGCGACGGGAACACAGTCCAATGATCTAGAAGTGCTGGTGCCGCTGTGGGCGCTGCCGGCGTCGGATGGCGAGACCGACCTGCTGGAACTCTTCTGGAGCGGCGAGCCCGATAACCTGCCGGTGGCAAGCGCCAGTTTTCAAGGCCCCGTCGATCCTTCCCTGTTCCCTTTTTTACTCACGTTCGACAAGAAACACTTGCAGCCGGATGGCCAATACCAACTCTGGTACACGGTCACCAACGACGCTGGCGCGGTTACACCTTCCGATCGGCGCACCGTCACCATCGACACCCGCCCGCCCAGCTACGACAAGCAGTTGCTGGCCTTGTTGTTGCCCAATGATCTGGTAGACGGGGTGATCAACGAAGCGTACCTGGCGAGCCATGGCGATCAGGTAGAGCTGCGCCTGCCGAGCCCTGTGTACCTCGACGCGAAAGAAGACGATGTCGTTGACCTTTACTGGTCACAGGACAACCCGCCAACGACATCGGTTGTGGCCAGCGTGACGGTGACCCAGGCGCAGATCGAGGCGGACGATATCCGCATCAGCCTGCCCGGCGACGCCGTGCGCGCACCGGACCGGGATGGCAATTTCTACGCCACTTACAAAGTACGAGACCGTGCCGGCAACGAGACCGACTCGTTCTCCCGTGAAACGCCCGCTGCCGTTGCGCTGAAGCCGCTGCCGGGGGGCGATCTCCCCGAGCCCGATTTTCCGGAAGCGGATATCTACGGCTATATCAACTGCAATAACGAGCCCTGGAATGGCATTACGGTACGGGTCACCTTCGTTCGTAACCTGTTCGAGTACCAGGACCAGATCACACTGTATTGGCAGGGCTATCACACGTTGAACGGCCACGATCCGATCGCGGGCACCGAGGGCGTATTTGCCAGAACGGTCAGCGTGAAGAACGTGACCGACGGTTATCTGGACATTCTGGTCGAGCCTTTCATTCCCCACATCGAACCCATCCTTGAAGGATCGGCGCTGGCCACTTACCGGTTGACGAAAGTCGGCGGGCAGTCGGGCGCGTCCTACGAGGGGCTAGTGAAGATCAATCGCAAGTTGCCCAGCGGCGAGATCTGCGGGCCGACGACGTTGGCCATGCAGTCTGACGCGACGTTGGCTGACGGATGCAGTGCCTGCCGCAAGGTCAGGGGTTTTATCGCCCGCGTGTTTCAGGCAATCGGGCGCGGCGGTAGAGGGAAGTAACGCGGAAACAAAGGACGCGCCGGGCTGGGTGGGCGCGAGTCAACTCAAGGAGAAACGACATGAGCATCAAACCAACCAAACGATCCATCGTTCTCGCGAATGCGCTCGAACGCAGTGTCAATAAACTGAAAACCCAGAAGAGAGCAGGCCAGCCTCGTGCCACGCTCGTCGCGCCGGTGTTGCCCGACTGGTGGCCGGGGGAGCCGGAGTTCGCCGGTTTGGTTCCTGCGGATAAGCAAGAAGAGGACATGGACATCTCGATCGGTATTTGGCCAAACCCTGCGCAAGATGACCAAACTGATTTCTTGCAATTTGAATGGAAGTTGCAAAACTCCTCCGACTGGCAACCGGCTCAGGCCGCGATTGAGCTCCCGGGGCCTCTGGATCCGGACAGTTTTCCTATCGTGTTGAAGTTGGCCAAGGAGAATTTCAAAATCCAGGGCACGTACGACCTTCGTTATACCGTTACAGGTGAAAACGGCGTCCTTACGCCGTCGGACCTTACTCAGATCATCATCGATAAAACGCCGCCGGCTAATAATCAATCGCCGGCCAAACTCACTTTCGTTGACCAGACAGTGACAGACGAGGGCATTACTGGAGAGTATCTGAACACGAATGGTGGTGTGGTGGTGGTGATCCCGGGTTATCAGGACGAGCAACCCGGGGATAACGTGGATCTATATGTCTATATGCCTGCCACCAGTCCCACCGAGCCAACGTATCGCGCTCCAATGGACCAGAACCGTCAAATCAAAATTCCAGCTGATAGGTTTGATGGTTTGCTGGATGGGTTCATCTATGTGTCCTACCGGCTGCTCGACAAAGTGGGGAATCACGGGCCGCGCGCCGATGACACAATCACCGGCCTGTTCAGAAATCCACTGCCCGAGGCTCCCCTGCCCCTTCCCACGGTGCCAAGGATCTCGGATGACAAGATTCTGAATCTGGCTGACATTGCTTCGGGTACGGAAACCCTCGTTGAGATCGAGCATATCCCCAACGCTTTGGAAGGCGATGTGGTCGAGGCGACCTGGGGGACTGCTGCAATCAAGATTTTCCACGACATCACCCAGCCGGCGGCCAAGATAGTGCTGAGCGTACCGTATGACTCGATACTTGAGCCGGCCTACGGCGGCGCCACCACCGTGCTGCCTACTTCCGTCAAGTATGTCGTCAAACGCGGGAACAGGACGTTCGATTCACCCGAAGCGATCATTGATGTCGACTTTTTTGTGCCCGGGCCGGTAAACCCTGACCGCCCGAACCCTGAAAATCCGAACCTTCCCAAAGTAACGGTGCGGGGTACCGGCGCGTCGCCCGAAGATAACGTGCTTAACGAGGACGACGCAGGTAAGCCGGTAGAAGTTACCGTGGCTCTGTACCAACCTATCGGCCCACAGGAGAGGATGGTGTTGTACTGGTATTCGCTAGACAACCCGGTAGCCGAATTCGCTCCGGTCGTCGACGCGACCAACCCGTACACGTTCACTGTCGAATGGGACGCCATCAAGGATCTGCCAAGCGGGACCAATGTGCCGGTCTTCTACACTGTCGGACGTATGAATGACACTGGCAACATTGAGCTGTGCGTTCCTACCCTGGTTGATGTCAGTGCGGCCTTGCCGATCAAGCTTGCTGATCCGGAGTTTCCTGATGCCGGATCCGCTGCAGGCGGGGTTCCCATTCTTAACTGCAATTCATTCATCGGTCCGGATCAAAACGTTGCCGTCGAGATCCCTTCGAATACTCCGCGGTTGAAGGGCGGTGAAAAGCTCACTTTCACTTGGCAGTGCTACACCGACAAAGTCGGTAACGTCCCGGTGGGCACGGCACTGGTAACCGAGAGAGATATCACCGAGGCCGAAGCTATCAATGGCTTTAGTCTGGTATTCGGGCCCTTCGAGACTCACATCAAGCCGGTGGGAACCAATGGTTCGATCAAGCTGACCTATGAATCCGATACCCAGCCGCCCATGAAAGGCGAAATGCTGATCAGGGCATCAGCGACGAATTCGGCCGGGTTTTGTCCTCCCAATCCGCGTCGTCGTGCAACCTCGAAAGGGTGCGGCTGTTAAGTTCGGGTCAACCTGAAATTTGCATCGTGCTGAGTCGTTTGATACCACCAGGGCCGCGTCACGCGGCCTTGGTGTTTAATCCGTCAGGTTTCCAAATCGGGTGGTAAACGGCAGGCGAAGTGCATTGTAGGAAGCTACGCTCAAAAGGTTAGGAAACGTCCTACAACAGATATGGATTTGAAGAATGTAGTCTTCGCGCCCTTATCCTGCGGCGCTTAATAGATGGTTCCGCGGGAGTGGCGTTTATTCCCAAGGAGCTGGTCATGGCTGAATCGCGTTTTATCCCCTCTCGATATTTCAAACCCTCAACCTTCATTTCTCTGGCCCTGTGCATCAGTGCCGTGGCCGAGGCGCGCGCGTTGTCACCTGGCGAGTCTACCGAGGTCAATCAGGGCGACTCGCCCGAGTCCTGGACCCTGGCCACCGGTTCTACCCTCACCGTTAACAACGGCGCACAAACGCTGTCGATCAACGGTGGAGGTGCAGGCAGCGTCGTCAATCTCAATACAGGCAGTTCGGCAGGCAGCGTCAACCTGAGTGCTCCAGGTGCTGTGGCCAACATCACGGGTGCCAGCGTTATCGCAAGCGGCAGTGCCAACGCGCTGGTGCTCACCGACAGCTCGGCGATACTGAACAATGCCACCGTTGTCAGTACAAACGGTCTGGGTCTGTTCGGCACGCAAGTCGCCACCGGACCGGGGAGTTCGTTCCTGATCAACGGCGGCACCATTACCGGTTCCACTGGCGGCGCGTCGCTTTCCTTTGGCAGCAGTCTGGACGCCACCGGGGCGGTGATCACCGGCACTTCCGGGAACAGTTATGGGGTTCGAGGTTTTGGCTCGGACATTTCCCTGCGCGACAGCACCGTGACGGGGGGGCTGAATGGTCTTGCCTACCGCGTGGACGTTTCCAACGTGCGACAGGGAACGATCAATATCGAAGGCTCCCACATAGAAGGCACCAACGGCGCTGCGATCCTGCTCAATGGTCAGGGCGGCGGAATGGTTGCCAACCTCAACCTGCTCAACGGCACCACCTTGACGGGCGGCAACGGCAATGCGCTGGAAGTTTCCAACACGGCGACGGCGAACGTGCTGCTGCAGAGCAGTGAAGTGACCGGTAACTTCGCTATCTCCAACGGCAGCATTGCCAACCTGACCTTCGATCAGGGCCGGTTGATCGGTAACGTTTCGGCGGATGCCACCAGCAGCGGCACCCTGGCGCTGAACAATGGCTCTGCGCTCACGGGCGATGTCACCGGTATTGATGCGGTCAATCTGAATGCGAGTTCCATTACCGGAAACGTAACCTCGGCCAGCAGCGCCGGTGTGGTTTCGCTGGCTAACGGGTCAGTGCTGGAAGGCAACGTCAACAGCGACAACGTCAGCCTGAACGGCAGTCAGATGATCGGCGATATCACGTCGATGAGCAGTGCCGGCGTGGTATCGCTGGTGGAGGGTTCGGCGCTGCAAGGTAACGTCAGCAGCGATAACGTCAGCCTGAACGCCAGTTCAATGAAGGGTGACATCACGTCGACCAGCAACGCCGGTGTTGTATCGCTTGTCGGCGGTTCGACCGTAGAAGGTCAGGTCATCAGCGACAACGTCAGTCTTGACGCCAGCTCGATTACCGGCGATGTCACTTCCGCCAGCGGAGCAGGTGCCGTCAAGCTGGTTCGCCGCTCTTTGGTAAGAGGCAACGTGAACAGCAACAACGTCAGTCTCGATGCCAGTTCGATAGCCGGCAATGTCACCTCGACCGGCACCGCGGGCGTTGTGTCGCTGGCGGCAGGCTCCCTGGTGGAAGGCAATGTCAGCAGCAACGACGTTAGCCTTGATGCCAGTTCGATAGTCGGCAATGTCACGTCGATCGGCGGGGCAGGTTTGCTGAAGTTGCTGGGCGGCTCAACGCTGAAAGGCGATGTCAGCAGCAGTAATGTCAGCCTGGATGCCAGTTCGATGTCCGGCGATATCACCTCCGGTGGCGGCGTTGTTTCGCTGGCCAACAATTCGGTGTTCACCGGCAACTTGATCAATGTCGACAGCGCCACCCTCGCGGGTTCCTCCACCTGGGATATGGTGGGTTCCAACACCCTCAACTCACTCGCGATGAATGACAGCACGGTGAGGTTTGGCGCAACCAACGCGTTCTACCAGCTCAACGTCGGCACCCTGTCCGGCAACGGCACCTTCGTCATGGACGCGGACTACCTCACCAACGAGCACGACCTGCTCAACGTCACCGGTTCTGCGACGGGCAGCCATACCTTGCTGATCGCAGGTTCGGGCGCCGACCCGACGTCACCACAGCCCTTGACTGTCGTGCAGACCGGGGGCGGTAACGCGACCTTTACCTTGGCGGGCGATCGTGCGGTGGACGTGGGGACCTATTCCTATCAACTGGCGTCGGCCAGCAACAGCGCTGGCGGGACCGACTGGTTTCTTGACCCGAATACCGCGACGATCAGCCCCGGCACGCGCTCGGTGCTGGCGCTGTTCAACACCGCGCCGACGGTCTGGTACGGCGAGCTGACGTCGCTGCGCAGCCGCATGGGCGAGTTGCGCTTCAACGGCGGCAAGGCGGGCGGCTGGGTGCGCACCTACGGCAACAAATACAACGTCGATGAAGCGTCGGGTGTGGGTTATCAGCAGACGCAGCAGGGCTTGTCGCTCGGCGCTGATGCGCCGTTGCCCGTCGGCGACGGGCAGTGGCTGGTGGGTGTACTGGCCGGGCACAGCAAATCCGATCTTGACCTGAGTCGCGGTACGTCGGGCACGGTGAACAGTTATTACGCCGGCATTTACACGACCTGGATGGACCAGGCCAGCGGCTACTATTTCGACGGTGTGTTGAAGTTCAACCGCTTCCGCAACGACTCTAAGGTCAGTATCAGCGATGGCACGCGCGCCAAGGGTGATTACGACAACTCGGGCGCAGGCGGCTCGGTGGAGTTTGGTCGCCATATCAAGCTGAACGACGGCTATTTCATCGAACCCTACAGCCAGTTGTCCGCCGTGGTGATCCAGGGCAAGGATTACGAGTTGAACAACGACATGCGTGCCGAAGGCGATCGCACTCGTTCGCTGCTGGGCAAGGTCGGCATGACCGCAGGTCGCAACTTCGAGATGAGTGACGGCAAAGTGTTGCAGCCGTATGTTCGGGTGGCGGGTGTACACGAGTTCGCGAAGAACAACGAAGTTCAGGTGAACAACAACGTGTTCAACAATGACTTGTCCGGCTCGCGAGGTGAGTTGGGGGCGGGTGTTGCCGTGGCGTTTTCAGACAGCCTGCAGGTGCATGCTGATTTCGATTACTCCAACGGTGAGAACATCGAGCAACCGTTTGGGGCGAATGTGGGGTTGCGGTATAGCTGGTGATCCCGGTATCAGGAGAGCCCTATAGGGCTCTCCTGATCCTTTTCACCTAGCGATAACGTTGCACCACCCGCCGGGGACTGTCGTATATCCCGTACCTTCAGTTCCGTTCACCATATTTTTCGTCTTATTGCTTATTAGCCCAGCGGCATCTGTTGACCAATAAGATGCATCACCCATTGGGAATCTATTGCCATACTGACTATAGATTTGCCGAAGCTCGTCCATGCTCATCATTCTCAAACCGCGCCCTGCGGCTGTTCGAGATGCATCTGGCCAGCTGCGGTTTCCCAGTCCGTACACCAGGACCACATTGGAGACCGTTACAGCGTAACTGCCTCGACGTCCTTGTTGGTCCTGAACGGTAATTGTCGCCGTGCCGTTCGATACCGACTTGATGAGGCCGCTGCTGTCGACTTGCACTTTTGAGTCATCGCTGGATGTGTACGTGTAAGGTGCCACCCCGCTGGTTGGAGTCCTTCGGTAAGTCGTGCCTGCTGGCCAGTTCAAAGGTTCATAGCCTGGGTAACCTGCCAACCCCCATAGCCCACCATTCAGCGAAACGGACGACGGATCCAGGACAAATGGCGGTATCGGAGAAATAACCGAAAACTGACGCACGCCCGATGCAGGATTTTCAGCGTATTGCCCCACGGCCTTGAGACGGTGAGAACCCAGCGCCACACCCACCGACAGCCTCCAGTTACCGTTACCCCCCACTGCGGTCTTCCCTTTGGAAGTGTTCTCGTCGAAAACTTCCACTTGTTCGTTCGGCGCAGCCGTGCCCGATGCCGTCACGGTGGTCTCCGTGGTGGTGCCTCCCTGATTGATCTCGCCTTTTGAGTCGCGCACGCTCAGGGTTGGCGCCGTTGCCGCCTGAACATTGAACGTCCACGGTGGGGACACCGGATGACTCGCGTACAACGCTTTGGCAGTCAGGCTATGGGCGCCGACCGACAGGCCGCTGACTGACCGCGACCAGTCGCCGCTGGTGTTCACGCTGGCAGTGCCTTTGGAAGACGCGCCGTCGAACACCTCCACGGACTGACCGATCGACGCCTTGCCCGACGCGGTGACCGTGTTGGCGTAAGTTGAACCGCCATTGCTCACCGGCGTTCCATCGGGTTCTACGACCTGGGTGATGGTCGGGGTCACCAAGGCTGTGATCGTGAAGTTTCGCACCGGAGATTCCGGGTAGCTTGCGTAGTCGCCTTTGGCTTTGATTCTATGGACGGCGACGTTCAGGCCGGTCAGAGGCAGTGTCCATTGTCCAGCCGCATTGGCGCTGACTTTGCCGAGCGTCGCCGCACCGTCAAAAACCTCGACCTGCAGGTTCGCACTGGCGCTCCCCGTCACCACGACATCGGTATCCACTGTAAATCCGTCGGGCGGAATCTCGACGTTTTTCGAGTCCTTGATGCTGGTAATCGTTGGGGTAACGGCGACCGCGACGATCACTGTCCAGACCGTTGATTCGGGCTCCGTGCCATATAGCGCTTTAGCCTTGAAGGGATGCGAGGCTACCGTCAGCCCCGAAACGGTCAACGACCAGGTACCGGCATTGTTTGTACGCGCCGTACCTTTGGAGGTGTTGTCGTCAAACAGCTCGATCTGTTGATCGGGACTGCCCTGGCCGGACACTGTGACGCTGGTCTCGACGGTCGATCCGCCGTTGCTGATTGGCCCGTTTGAATCGAGCACCTGAGTTATGGTCGGCGTCAGGTTGGCCACCACATCAAACCGACGGGAAGGCGAAACCATTCCGCTTCCATCCAGCGCGCTGGCCTTCAGGCTGTAGGTTTTCACGGTCAATCCCGGCAGGGATCCGCTCCAGACGCCGCTGCTGTTGGCAGTCACGGTGGACAGACGCGTGCCACCGTCGAGAATTTCCAGCTCGGTTTCGACGGTGGAAGTGCCGCTGATGCTCACTGTGGTATCGAACGTCGTCCCTCCGTCAACCACTTCGCCCTTGCTGTCGCTGACGCTGACGATCTGCGGGTTGACCCAGTCATGGTGCAGCTTGAAGGTGTACGCCGTTCGCGGAAACTGCACGGCAGTGCTCTCGCTGGCGGTGCGGTCGAAGGCAACATTGCAGATCACCTCAAGGCGGGTGTCCTGCCCGAGTTTTTCGAGCTCGGTGCGCGGGACGCTCTCGGACAGACCATTCGTGGCCTGGGCACTGGTCAGCACCGCGCCATCCAGCAGCGTGATGCTGTAGACGCCGCCGCTGCCGGTTTCCCCTTCAAGACGCAGCCACACGCGTTGCTCCGCCGCAGCAAAAGGCCACTTGCCCACGGTCGTCGTCGCGTTGCCGGTGAAGGTTGCCAGGTTCAGCGTCTGACCGTCGGCCTGGGTGATGGCCGGATGCGGCAAGTCCTTGTCAGGGTCGCCAAAGGGCAGTACAGAGAGCATCAAGGCGATGGACTGTTGCTCTGCCATGTAACGTTTGACGCGGTAGGACACGCTGACACCGCGCCCAATGTTCGCGCCGACCACGGTAGCGGGCACGATGAAGTTGACTGGCCCATTCTCGCTGACCGTCTGTTCCTGGTCGGCAGGTGAACCGGCCCCCGGACTGCCCAGCCACATCATGGTGACGGTATCCTTCGGCTGCATGCTCTTGTAAAACACCTGCACGGTCACACCGGCCTGCGCCTTGATGGGGTCAAGCACCCCGTTGCTGGCTTCCAGTACGGTGGGGGCGGGCAGTTCGCCAATGGGTTTGCCGATTACCAGATCCAGTGTTTTCGAGTACTGAAAATGGCCGGTGGCGCCGCGTTTGAGTGTGTACAGCACCCTCACCACATTATTGATGTTGGCATCGACCAGGGGCCGCCGAACCTTGAAATCGACCGGCTTGCCGGCAATGGCAGTGGTGATGGGGAGCCAGTCGCTGCCGCTGCCCTCCAGCGGATGACCAAGCCAGTACCAGGTGAGCGTGTCTCCGGCGACCGTGCCGTTATAACTGACCTGTAACGTGACGTCGGCACCGGGATTCAGCTCGGGGTCGAGCTCGCCGCCCGGCGCTTCGAGGATGCTCGGCGCAGGCAGTTCGGCCAGGTGTTGTCCGACCTTGACGAGCAGATGCTCCGAGACCCGCACCGTGGATACATCGTTGAATACCCGGTAGCTGACGTCCAGCGTGCCGTTCTCAAGCAAGGCGATGTGTTCGCCCATCACAGGGATATAAACGACGTTGCCTACGTCGTTGGCGGTCACGAAGTGTTGGGTTTCATATAGATAGGGCGTGCCATTAACGCGGGTGCCGAGCCAGATCAGTTCAATCAGATCGCCATTGGCCATGCCGACGTAGACCGGAATCTCCACGTGGACGCGCTCTTCGAACGGGTCGAGCACATCACCGATCAGTTCCAGAATGCGCGGGATTTTCAGGGGGGCCACGCCGGTGATTCGGGCGATTGCCACTTTCGATGACTGCGGCATTTCACCGCTGGCTTTGTTCAGGACGTAGGACGCTTTAGCGGCGCCGCCGAGCAAGTCGCGCACAAGTGCGTTGGGGACAGTGGTGTAATAGATCGACGGGATGTTGCTCACCGTCACGGTCTGGCTATGCGTCACCGGCGCACCTGTGATTGGGGTACCGAGCCAGGTCATGGTCACGGTGTCGCCAATATGGAAAGGACCCACGGTAATGTTGATAACCACCGTGACGTCGGCGCTGCCCAGATCGCCGAGGTCGATCACCCCGTTGAAGGCTTCTTCGATGATCGGTGCGGGCAGCGTCCAGGCGCCGGCGTCCACCTTTACGCAGGTCGGAAGCGACCAGTCCTCGGAGAAGTTCCACACCTCGTCGTAGACCTGATGGTGGACGAGCAGCGCTGGGTCATTGCCAGCTGCGAGTATGGCGTCCTGATCGACGGTGATGACGATAGGCTCTTCGCCCCCGGCCTCGGTTTCAGTGATCTGCCGACGGAGAGACACAGTGCCCCACTGCAACTCGACAGTGTCGCGAGCCTTACGTCCGGGGTAATTGCGGATGGTCACAGGGATGCCAGCAGCTGCCGAATTTTTATCAACGCCGTTATTGACAATGTCCTCCGGCAGCTCTGGCGCCTTGAGTTCGGAGTGCCCGGGTTTATGCGGATCCTGGTCCACGCCTCCCGGCCGATCGAGTTTGACCCGCAGGCGCAACGGCACTGAGTCTTCGGGCGTGTTTGTGCCGGTGCGGGTCAGTCTGTAGAACACCCTTTCAGCCCAGTCAGGCATGTCCCAGTCGGTGTGCAGCGTGAAACCAATGCGCTTGTCGATATCGTCGGCGACCACCGTGTGACTGTCCACCCGAGTGTCGTCCCAGTAAAACTCGACAAGGTCGCCCTCCTGCATGCGCAGCCAGGGGTCGACGGAAACTAATATACCGTCCGGGTCTTCTACGAGGTCGATATTGATCCCGCCGTCACCGCCCTCGACGGGGGTGACCAGACCAGTGATCAGCACCGGACGCAACGCGAGTATCGAGTAGTCGCCGTCCGAGGGTGGGAGGAGGGTGCCTGAGTCTCGTTTCATGGTGAGCTTCCTTGTTCAGGGGGGGACGCTGACCGGGGATTGGCAGCAAAACGTCTGCATAGGCTGCCGTCGACTCCCCAGCGGAGATTTGATCGGGAGCGCCATCCACCGGCCGGCCCTGGACTGGCCTTACAGGTGTCGCGCCCCAGGTTGATAAACACTGTCGAGCTGAACATTCATCGCGGCGTGAACCCCATGTCCCCGCCGCACTCGCTTTTCATACCAACGTGAAATACCGAAGGCGGGAGGGCGCCCCGTTACCCAGAATCCAGACTCGATGGGAAGAGTGTTCAGGAACGGTGACCTCTAATGTCCACTGGCCGTTGGCGCTGGCCATCACAGTACCGAGCTGCGCGCCTCCTCCTTGTTCGCTCGGGGCGTCCAGGAGCTTCACTTCCAGGTTTGGATAGGACGTACCAGCAAAGGTCAGTCTTCGGTCGGAAGTCGTGCCGTGGTCCGGTATTTCGTCGCCGCTTGAGTCCTTGATGCTGGTAATGACCGGATTGGCAGGCATGGCGTTGACGCTGAAGGTGCGCACCGCCGACTCCGCTTGATCGCCATACAGCCCTTTGGCCTTTATGGCGTGGGATGTAACAGCCAGACCACTGATCCCGAACATCCACTGGCCGTCCGCGTCTGCAGCCGGTTTGCCCTGGGAGGTAGTGCCGTCAAACACTTCCAGGCCAAGGTTGGGTGCCGCGGTGCCACGCAGGGTCACGCTGGTGTCGGTTGTCGAACCGTTGTCGGGGATTTCCTGCTCGTTGGAATCCGTGATGCTGCTGATCACGGGAGGGTCGAGCACCACCGGCTGACCGATGCTGAACACCAGCTTTTCGGAATCGCTGCGGCGATCCGCACGCTTCACCCAGTACGAGGCCTCGACAGTGCCGCCCTTGTTGCCTGAAATAGCTGCTTGAGAAATCTCGAACACTATGTCTTTGTTCAGGGTGAGTGATGTGATCGTGATCCAGTCTTCCACGTCGAAAGCGATGCCATGCCACAGGTAATGCACTTCATCGCCTATGGCCATTTCCCGGTAGGCCGTAACGGTCAGCTTTGTTCCGGGTAACTGGGGATCCATCACTCCATAGGCATCGATCCCTGCAACTGCTGGCGCCAGTAACTCGGCAAGCGGCTGGCCGATGTTCAGCGTTGCGGCGCGGGCAGATTCGCGGTTGACGGGCCTGCCTTCCACATCTCTGATGAGGATGAAATACAACCCGAGGGTGCCGCCCTCGATCGCTTTGAGGTGCGTGCCCGGCACGGTGATATTGATCGGAGCCTTGTTGGTCGCTTCGCCGTTGGTGATGTTATGCGGGCTCAACAGCGGGTCGTAAATGCTCAAGTCAGGCCGGATGCCGATCCATCTCAGGACGAGCTGGTCGCCTGCCAGCATGCTGTCATCCCACGGGATCTGCACGGTCGTGATGGGGAGGTTCGGATTGATCGCGCCCTGCGCGGCATCAAGGGCAACCGGCGCGGCCATGCGCACGGCCTCGCCAATGACACTGATGAACGCCCCATTGGACTCCGACCTGGTACTGTCCTGATGCAGCAAATAATAAGAGAAAGCCGCCTGGGTTTGAGCCAGCTGTCGGACCACGGCGTTGGGGATCTGTATCTCGTACATATCGGGCAAGTCGTCGATAATGACTTCCGGCGCCTCATGGGTGACCTGCTGGCCCTCGGCAGTGGTGCCCGTCAACTTCACCACGATCTTGTCGCCCAGGAGGAAGCCATCCTTGACCTCCCCGAAACGCGAGAGTGCCTGTTTGCCCATCGACGCGCGCAACTGCGCGGCCTGTTGCGGCGTTAATGATTTGTAGAGTTGCTTCGTCATCTTGCGATTATTGGACGCCCAGACCACCACCGTTACCGGGCTGCTCCCCAATGTGTCCAGGTCCAGCACGTTACTGGTTGCTTCACGGACAATCGGCGAGGACAGCCGGGAGGTATCGGTCCTGACGGTGATACGGATCTCGGCGGCCCAGTCCTCCGAGCGGTTATCGACGATGTCGTAGACTTCATAGGTCACGGCCAGGCCTTCATTGTCTGAGTCTCCAGCCTCAAGAATGACTGCCTCGTCAACGGTGATCACGATCGGTTGATTCACTTCCTCTGCAGTGACCTGGTGGTACACAAACTTCCCGCCCCAGGAAAGCTTGATGACGTTCCATTCAGCCATTTCAGGGTATGGCGCAATCGTGACCGGCACGCCCGCCTTGGCATCCTCATCATCTACGCCAAATTCAACGATCTCCGGCGGCATTGACAGTCTTAGTGCCGAATGCCCGGGGGTATCCCCGTCCTGATCTTTGCCACCGGGGCGCTCGATTTTGACCATTATGTCGGTGGGGTCGGACCGCTCAACTTCCTGGCCCAGCCGCTTCACGTTGTACCACAGGGTGTAAATGCCGGAATTGAGGTGCCTGGCCTGAATAAAGGCAGTCACCCGCTGGTTGACCTCCTCCGCCGTGATGGACTCCGAGGTGACCTCCACGGGCTGGCCTGGATTATGCTCAGGGTCAGAGAGGAGCGACACCGACACGCTGTCGCCGGTACCCATGGTCGACCACGCCGGAATATAGAGCTGCAAGCCGTTTTGCGGAAAGTTATCCAGCACGGCGCCGTGGTTGATGCCCCATAGCGTCTGGTTGGGTGCAGCGGGTGGCTCGGGAAGAGGCTGATTGGTGCGACCGGGGATTTCCAGCTTGTCGAGAGCGTTGGTACCACTGGAAGGGCGAGACGAGTTGCGCGGCGCTGAGGTCATGGCAGTTGACTCCTGTCGGGAAATTTCCAGGAGTCATTGGGCGCCGGATTGAAGGAACTGACTACTGTCAGAAGTGACAGGTTCGGCTGCCTTTGGTCGGCTTTAACGGCGTGCAGCACTGCCTGTCATTGTTGGGCAGATGACACGTTCAGAGGTGTCCGGCCGTTGAGTGGAGGGTTATTTCCAGCTGTGAATGGGCCAGCCCGCTTGTTCAGCCCTCTCGCGCAGCACGGGGTCCGGGTTCACTGCGTGGGGGATATCCACCTTCTCCAGCAGTGGCAGGTCATTGCGCGAATCGGAATAGAAACTCGCGCCCTCCAGGTTTTCGCCTTCCTGATCCAGCCACGCCATCAGCCGTGTGATTTTGCCTTCGCGGTAGGTGAGCACGCCGGTGGTCTTGCCGGTGTAAACGCCGTGGGCGACTTCCAGGTCGATGGCCAGCACTTCATCAACGCCGATGCGCTCGGCAATGGGCTTGACCAGATGCACGCCCGACGCCGAGATGATCAGAATGCGATCGCCGGCAGCCCGGTGTTCGGCGATGGCCTTGGTGGCATCGCTGAAAATGATCGGCTCGATGTAGTCCTCGACCCAGCGCCCCACCAGAAAATCCACTTCCTCCGGCGTGCGCCCGACCATCGGGTCCAGGCTGAACGCCATGTAATCTTCCATGGCGAGTTCGCCCCTGCCGTAGGCGGCCATCAGCTCATGGTCCTTCTTCATGAACCACTCGGGATCGACCCAGCCCAGCCGCCCCATCTGTTCGCTCCACAGGCTGGAACAGTCACCGTGGATCAGGGTTTCGTCCAGATCGAAAATTGCTAAAGGCACGCGCGCGCTCCTCTCATCAGTGTGGGTTCGGTCGGCGTCTGGCGCGCAGCTACAAGTATCAAGCGGCAAGCTGCAAGAGGGAGCGGTGGTAATCCAGCTTTTTCTTGCAGCTTGTCGCTTGAAGCTTGCCGCTTCAAACGACACACAACGCCGAATCTTCGATGTGCAGGGTGACGCGCTGGCCGTTCGGGTGCAAGTCGCTGGCCGAGCGATTGAGCACGTCGACCACCAGTTCCACGCCCCGGGCCTCGACGCGATAGCGGATCACGTTGCCCAGCAGGCTGTGGCTGCGCACTTCGCCTTCCAGCGAGCCGGTCAGGCTCAATTGAATCGCTTCCGGGCGGATCGCCACGCGGCTGTTGATCGGGCGTTGCATCAGGCGGCTGGCGGCGTCGGCCTCCAACAGGTTGTAGTTGCCGATGAAGCCGGCGGCGAACGCATCGACCGGCGCGGTGTACAGGGTTTCGGCGTCGCCGCTCTGGACGATTCGGCCCTGATTCATCAGGAAAATCCGGTCGGACATGGTCAGCGCTTCTTCCTGATCGTGGGTCACGAAAATCGTCGTCAGCCCCAGCTCCTGCTGAATCGCACGGATCTGCTCGCGCAGGTGCTTGCGGATGCGCGCATCGAGGGCCGACAGCGGTTCATCGAGCAGCAGCAGGCGAGGGCGGGTCACCAGGGAACGCGCCAATGCGACGCGCTGACACTGCCCACCCGACAGCTGATGGGGATAGCGCGTGGCGAACTCGTTCAGCTCCACCAGCTTGAGCACCTCGGCCACGCGCTGCTTCATTTCATCGGTGCTGACTTTCTGCATGCGCAGGCCGAAGGCAACGTTCTGTTCCACGTTCATGTTGGGGAATAGCGCGTAGCTCTGGAACACCATGCCGATGCCGCGCTTCTGCGGCGACACCGGCACCAGGTCTTTGCCGTCGAGGAAGATGCTGCCGCTGGTCACCGACGTCAGCCCCGCGATGCAGCGCAGCAGGGTGGACTTGCCGCAGCCGGACGGGCCGAGCAGGGTGACGAATTCGCCTTTTTGGATTTCGCAATTGATGTCGCTGAAGACCGCTGTGCTGCCGTAATTCTTCTGCAGGTTTTCGACACTGACGAAGCTCATATCAGTCTTTGTCCTTGTTCAGTCGGTTGGCCGCCCACGTCAGCAGCAGTACGAAAAAGAAGTAGGAAATCACCAGCGCGCTGTTGAAGTGGCCGCTGCTGTTGCGCATGTTGTTGAGGTAAACCTGCAGGGTTTCGTAGCGGGTGCCCACCAGCAGATTGGCGAACACGAACTCGCCGAACAGGAACGAGAACGACAGCAGCAGTGCGATCATCAAGCCCTTGCGCAGGTTCGGCAGCACCACCAGAAACGCGGCTTGAAAGGTATTGGCGCCAAGCAGTTGCGCGGCGTCCATCAGATCGACCAGGTTGATCGCTTGCAGGTTGTTGGTGATCGCCCGGTACATGAACGGCAATGCCACGGTGAAGTAGCAGCCGATCAGGATCCACGGCGTACCGACCATCGCCAGCGGCCCCGAGCCGTAGAGCTGCAACAGGCCCACCGACGACACCACCGGCGGCACCGCGAAGGGCAACAGGATGAGGATGTTCATCAGCGCGTCGAGCTTGGGGAAGTGGTAATGCACAACGAACAGCAGCGGCAGAATCAGCACCACCGAGAGCACCAGCGCGCCGACGCACACCAGCAGCGACTGGCCGAACGCGCGCAGAAAACGCGGATCGCTCCACAGCGCGACGTACCATTTGTAGGTCAGGCCGTCGGGCAGAATCGTCGCTGACCAACTGGTGGCGATGGAATACACAAAGGTGCCCAGCAGCGGCGCCAGCAGAATCAGAAATAGCAGGTACACCACGACGCGGTGGTAAAGCCCCGGCGGGCGGCGTTCAGCGCGAGACATGGTAGCTCCTCTTCAACAGCCACTGATGCACGACGGTCACCAGCGTCATCATCCCCACCAGAATCATCGCCAGGGCGCTGGCCATGTTCGGGTCCAGCGTGATATCGCCCGCGACCATCGCCGCAATGCGGATCGGCAAGACGTTGAAATTGCCGGTGGTCAGCGCGTACACCGTGGCGTAGGCGCCCAGCGCGTTGGCCAGTAGGATCACGAACGTGCCGAGCAGCGCCGGGGTCAGCACCGGAATGCCGATGTGCCGCCAGAAATCCCAGCCGCTGGCGCCCAGCAGCGATGCCGATTCGCGCCAGTCTTCCCGCAGCGCGTCGAAGGCCGGGTAGAGCAGCAGCACGCCCAAGGGGATCTGGAAGTAGGTGTAGAGAATGATCAGGCCGGTTTTCGAGTACAGGTTGAAGTCATCGATGATCCCGGCCTGTTTGAGAATCAGCGTCAGCGCGCCGTTGAAGCCGAGCAGGATGATGAAGGCAAACGCCAGCGGGACGCCGGAAAAGTTACTGGTCATATTGGCAAAAGCGCTGACGAAATCCCTCAGCCGCGACGGCACCTTACGCAGCGAATAACTGCCGAGAATCGCGATGACGATGCCGATCAGGCTCGACCAGAAGCTGATCTCTAGGCTGTACTGCATCGCCTGGCGGTAGAAGCGCGAATTGAAGGCCTTGATGAAGTTGTCGATGCCCCAGCCGGCGTCCGATTGCAGGCTGTTGATCGCCACCCAGGCCAGCGGCGCGATCTGAAACGCAATGAAGAAAACCGCAAACGGCACGAGGCACAACAGCCCCAGCCATTTGCCGCGGCTTTGTGAATTCACTTGAGCACCTCTCTGCACACAGGTTTGTCGTGGGGCACACCGAGCAGTTCGCAGACGGTGCCGCAGATCTCGGTCTGCTTCGGTTGCGCATCGGGGTGGAGGCTGAAGGCGTCACCGAGCACGAACAACGGGACCTCGCGTTCTTCCGGCAGCACGCCGTTGTGGGAGCGGTCGTTGTTCATGCCGTGGTCGGCGGTCACCAGCACTTGATAGCCCGCATCCAGCCAGCGCTGCAGGTACTCGGCGAGAATGATGTCGGCGGTACGCGCGCTGTTGCGGTACTGCGGGGTGTCGAGGCCGTGCTTGTGGCCGGCGTCGTCGATATTCATCGGGTGGACGAACAAGAAGTGCGGTGCGTGGGCGGCTCGCAGATGCTCGGCATCGTCGAACAGGTGTGAATCGGGGTAGTGATCGACGTAGTAGAAATGCCCGTGTTGAATCGGCAGGTCGACGTCGTCGGTGTGACGGTCGCGTGCGGCAATGAAGGGGCTGCGGTTGTATAACTCGCTGACCCAGTGGTACGCGGCAGCGGCGGTGGTCAGCCCGGCGTCGGTGGCGTAATGGAACACGCTGCGCTGGGTGGAAAGCCGGGACACCTGGTTGTGCACGATACCGCTGTCGATGGGCGCAACGCCGGTCAGAATGCATTCATACAGCGGGCGCGACAGCGACGGCAGTTCGCATTCGAGTTTGTACAACGCCGCGCGGCCTGCATTTCGGTAGGCCAGCAAATGCCCCATCGCATGGTGCGCCACGCTGTAACTCAGGCCGTCCAGCAGGATGAGGATGACGTTGTGTTTCATGGCGTCTCCGGAGGGGGGATCCCCAAACATTGCTGTAGGAGTGAGCTTGCCCGCGATCGCGGTATGCCTGGGACAGACAGGTTGACTGACACACCGAAATCGCGAGCAAGCTCACTCCTACAAGGGGCCTGCATCAGCAGTAAAGGATCACTGCATCTCGACGATGACTTGCTCGTTCCACAGTTGTGGCAGGGCTTTCGAGGTTTTTTCCCAGGCTGCCGCGTCTTTGATCGGCGTCACGTTCTTGTACTGCTCGTTAGGCAGTAGCTTGGCTTGCACGTCTGGCGGCAGGGTCAGGTGTTCGGCGCGGATCGGGCGTGCGTTGCCCTTGGCCAGGTTGATTTGGCCGGCGTCGCTGAAGATGTATTCACGGGCCAGCTTGGCAGCGTTCGGGTGCTTGGCGTATTTGTTGATGATCGTGGTGTAGCCCGAGATCACCGAACCGTCGGACGGGATCAGCACAACGTAGTCGTCAGGATTGGACATCTTGGCCTTGTAGCTCAGGCCGTTGAAGTCCCAGACCACGCCCACTTCCACTTCGCCTTTTTCCATCGACTGAATCGACGGGTTGTTGATGCCCAGGCGCTTTTGTTTGGCCAGTTCGGTGAACAACTGCAGGCCCGGCGCGAGGTTGGTTTCATCGCCTTTCATGGAGATCGCAGCGGCCAATACGCCGTTTGCAGCCTGGGCCGCAGTGCTGACATCACCGATGGTGACTTTGTATTTACCGTTCTTCAGGTCAGCCCATTTGGTGGGTACGTCCGAGCCGTGCAACAGCTTTTTGTTGACGATGAAAGCGATGGTGCCGGTGTAGGCCAGCGCCCAGTGACCGTCTTTGTCCTTGGCCCACTCCGGCACTTGCGCCCAGGTGCTCGGCTTGTAGGGTTGGGTCACGCCCTTCGCCAAAGCGATCGGGCCGAATGCGGCACCCACGTCGCCAATGTCGGCGCTGGCGTTGTCTTTTTCCGCATCGAACTTGGCCACTTCCTGAGCCGAGCTCATGTCGGTGTCCATGTGCACCAGACCGTACTTGGCGGTCAGGTCGGTCCAGGTGCCTTTCCAGTTCGCCCAGTCATCGGGCATGCCCACGCTGTTGACCGCGCCTTCAGCCTTGGCGGCGGCTTCGAGTGTTTTCAGGTCGGTGTCGGCGGCCATGGCCGAAGCGCTCAGCGCGATGGCCGAACCCAGGAGTGATGCCAGCAAAAGGTGTTTCATTCGAAGCTCCTTTGTGCACTTCTCGACGGACTCATAGAAGTGTTCGTTGCGGATGGTTGGTCTAGGTCAGCAATACCTGAGCCAAGTTAGGCCAGTTACATGACGCTTTCGTGTCTGGACCGACTCTTGCTATGACCAGCAACAGCCCGGGCGATCGCTGTGAAATGAGCGTAGACCATGCTCAACCGCTTGATCTAAAAGGCCCGGATGATTTCCTGAGCGCTAGTCTTGCTGCCGCTCCTGGCTGGAATGTCACGCAACGGTCATCTAGGCTGCCTAGGCTCTGGAGCACCGAAACGGGCCATTCGGCGAGCGACACTGCCCTTAAATAGCGCTGGTCTAGTCCAGATAGGTAACGTAATGCGCGAAGAAATGCCCCGAGCGGTGACGACCATCTGCAACGCGCTGCAAGAGCAGATCGAACACGGCCTGTTGCCGCCGGGCAGCAAGTTGCCCGCTGAACGCAAATTGAGTGAGGTCTTCGACACGACGCGCATTACCTTACGCGAAGCGCTGGTGCAGCTCGAAGCCCAAGGTTTGATCTACCGCGAGGAGCGCCGAGGCTGGTTCATTTCACCGCCGCGACTGGCCTATGACTTGATGCGCCGCAGCCACTTTCACGCGATGGTTCAGGCCCAGGGCCGAGTGCCTGCCACCCAAGTGATTTCCGCGCGGCTGCAACCTGCATCGGCGGTGATTTGCGGGCTGCTGCAACTGCCGGCGCTGTCCAGCGTGATCCAGATCTGCCGCGCCCGCCGGATTGATGAACGGCTGGTGCTTTACGTCGAGCACTACCTCAACCCCGATTACTTCCCGCATATTCTCGATAAGGACCTGAACCAGTCGCTGACTGAGCTCTACGCCAGCCACTACGACATTCGCTACGGCCAGGTGCGTTTCGAGATGGTGCCCACGGCGTTGCCCGTGGAAGCGGCGGCGGCGTTGAAAGTCTCCATCGGCAGCCCGGGCCTGCGGATCGCCCGGGTCAACCACGATCAGCGCGGGCGGCTGATCGATTGCGATCTGGAGTACTGGCGCCACGACGCGATTCACGTGAGCGCGGTGGTCGCGGATATCTAGCCCGGCTTACACCGACGCGTCGTCCTTTTTCTCGCGCACCTTGTTCACACGCCCGCCACTGGTGCTGACCTGCACGTTCAGGCGCGGCGTCGCCAGGTCCATGCCGGCTTCATCCAGATAGCGTTTGAGCGACAGGTTGAACGCCCGCGACACTTCCCATTGCTTGATCGGCGCGGTCTTGAAGCGGGCGCGGAGGATGGCGTTGCCCGAGTCGAAACTCTCCACCCCCTGAATCTCCAGCGGCGACCAGATGTTGCGCCGTTGCAGGGGATCGGTACGCATTTTCTGGCCGACGTCGCGGACCATCTTCAGCGCGTCATCGATGTTCATGTTCGCCGGAATCGCGATGCGGAAGATCGCGTAACCGAACTCCCGCGAGTAGTTCTGGATGCTCTTGATCTCGCTGAACGGGATGGTGTGGACGATGCCGTCGATGTCACGCAGGCGCACGGTGCGGATGGTCAGGCCTTCCACCGTGCCCAGGTGACCGCCGACGTCCACGTAATCGTCGATGGCCAGGGAATCTTCGATGATGATGAACAGCCCGGTGATCAAATCCGCCACCAGCGACTGCGCGCCGAAACCGATGGCCAGGCCGATCACACCGGCACCGGCCAACAGCGGCGTCACGTTCATGCCCATGTTCGCCAACGCGACGATCAGCGCAATGATGAAAATCGTCACGAACAGCACGTTGCGGATCAACGGCATCATGGTCTGCGCGCGGGTATTGGCCAGGCCTTTGCGCGAGCGGGTCAGGGCGTGGTGAATCGCTGTGTCCGCGAGAATCCAGATCAGCCAGGCAAACATCAGCGTCGCCGCCAGCCCGATCAGCCGAAGACTGATGTCGCGGCCATCGCCCTCGGCGAAGCGGATCAGCGACAGGCCCCAGACCCGAAGGCCCAGTTCGATGAACACCAGCCAGATGAGCAGGTGCGCGACCGTGTAAAAGAAGTTCTTCAGGCGGTCCGAATACAGCGCGTGACGCTTGTGGGCATGGCCAGGCTTGAGCGAATGGCGTTTCACCAAGCCGTTGATGACCATGCACAACACCAGCAGCACGGTGCAGATCAGGGCCTGACGCAAGGCGGTGCTGGTGTCGCCCGCCGAAAAGAAGGTGGCGAACAGGGAAACGCCCACCAGCACCAGCGCCGGCAAGTACCAGAACGTGCCGAGGACCTCGATGCTGTCGCTCAGGGCGCGACGTTTGAAACGACGCGACAGCGCCTGGTTGCGGATCAGATGCGCGATCGGGCGACGGAAGCGGATGATGAACAATCCCGTGGACAGCGCAGCCATGACATTGGCCAGGGTCGCGGCGGTGTGCGCCAGGTGCACCCCAAGGCTGGCGACCAGACGCGGGTCGCTCAACGCCTCGCCGAACGCGGCAAAACTGCCGATCCACCACAACGGCCGAAACGCCTGATGGCGCAGGATATACAGCGCTTGGTGGCGGTGCGGCCCGTCGAGCAGAGAAAACGCGATGACACAGACCGCCGAGAACAGCGTGCCGACCACCAGCGCGTAGGCGAGCACCATTGCCAGATCCCTACCCAGCGAGGGCGGCAGCGAGTAACTCAGGTAGATCGTGATCACCAGCGCCACCAGCCACGGGCCCAGCTTGCGTAGGGCGAAGCGCAGCATGTCCGACAGGCGGGGGTGCTGCGGAAGCTCGGCGGAAAGGCCGAAGCGCAGGCGCACCTTGTGGCCCAGCCAGATCAACGCCGCCGCCAGCAAACCCCAGATCGCCAGCACCACGGCAAAGCCCCAGATGATCGGCCACCACTGGTTGGCCGGCAGCATCAGCGCCATCAGCTCGTCCTCCGCCAGCGCCGCTTCGTCCCCCCAGCGGCTGAGCGGGCTGTCCGCGCCGGTGAACTGTTTTTCCAGCTCGGCGAACGAACTGCCGATCAGGCCCAGCACGCCCTGCTCCACGGTCGGCTGCGCCTTCTTGGTGGCGTCCCGCAACTTCTTCAGGTCATCAAGCAACTTCCTGCGCTGCTGATCGTTTTCCAGCGACGTGATCACCTCGTCCAGGGACTGCCCCAACGGCTCCTGGGCCTGGGGCTGCGTCTTGTCACCGCCACTGAGCAGACTCGGCAGGCCAGCGGCATGGCTCAACGCAAACGGAAAGAGCGCCAGCAGGCACAGCAGGAACAGGCGGGGCAGAACGGAAAGGCGGGTGGGAGCGATCACCTGGAAACAAACCTCGGATAGACAGGCGCTTGGGGGGGGGCGTGGTGGGGAACCGTGCCCGGTCAAGCAGAGGCGGATGAGTTTACGAGGGGATGGGGGGTGTGGCGAGTGGATTTTGGCTTAGTTATTTACCAACATCGTCAAGCGGCCAGAGTTTTGATAGAAAACCCGAGGCCGCCTGGCGACTACAACAATTGACCAAGTAGCCAGCTCAGTCGAGCACCACTATTACTCTGATGTATTTATTCTTCTCTGGTTGTATCTGTAACAATGAACTCGAATACTTCTGAGTAGGCACGTTGACCACTGCTATCTTTTACTGAGTACTTAGCCGTCACCTGGCTGCCTGCGGGGTGCTGGAATAAACCGTATAGCTGCGGACCGGTCAGCTCAATCGTCAACACCTTGGATATATCAGATGCGCCGACGGGGAGCGGTTTGGATGAAGGGAATGGCCCAGGCGGGGGAGGACCTCCATCGACCCGTGTTACTTCAGCGATATAAACAGTGATTTCATCGCCAGCCTTAATTGTATCGCCGTCTACAAAAACGCCAAAACTGAATCCTTCTGCAGTTGTGTACTGTTGTCCATTGAATTGGAGTTTTTTAACGATGGGCGGGGCCAAGCTTTTTATGCTCATTACGCATTTCCTTTTGCGTGATTAGATTGCAAGCAAAGTATTGGCAGTGGAGGACAGAGGGTCAAGTAATTGCGAGCCGAACATCTAGACGTTTTTGCGATTGCCTCTATTGCTGTTGGCTATTAGTTATGTGTGACCCTGTACTGAGAGGGCATCGCTCATGCGACTCTTGGGAGAATCTTGACAACTTCCGTACAGCATCATCAGCATGCCAAATGTGATAGATGCAATGCCGCTGCTGTAATCGCGTTAGCTGAAACCGACACACAGCAAAAGCAATCTCATCACGACGAGGATGAGAAGGATAAGGTAGTCATCCATGACAGCATGCTCTTTTGAGAAGCAGTGCTGTCAAGTTAGGTCGGATTGGGGAAATGACTGGCGCCAATGCTAACCGCGGACTAGCGCGCTCTTACCAAGCGTCGTTCAGGGCAACTCGGCGCTCGCATAAAACGCTGATAGCACTTTCACCAGATGCGCCAGGTCCTGGCTGCCCGCCAATTCACGGATCGAGTGCATGGCGAAGGTCGGCAGGCCGATGTCAACGGTGCGCACGCCCAGATGACCGGCCGTGATCGGGCCGATCGTCGAGCCGCAGGCCATGTCACTGCGCACGACGAAGCTCTGCACCGGCACTTCTTCGGCCATGCACAGGTGGCGGAAGAACCCGGCGGTTTCGCTGTTGGTGGCGTAGCGCTGGTTGCTGTTGACCTTGATTACCGGGCCGGCATTGAGTTTCGGCCCGTGGTTGGCGTCGTGCTTTTCAGCGTAGTTGGGGTGTATGCCGTGGGAATTGTCAGCTGAGATCAGCAGGGATTTCTGAATGGTGCGGACGTAGTCGTCACCTTCCGGCAGCAGACGTTGCAGCACTTGTTCCAGCATCGGGCCGTCGGCGCCGCACGCAGACGTCGAGCCGACCTCTTCGTGGTCGGTGCAGATCAGCAGGCAGGTCTCGTCACCATCGGCATTAAGCAACGCTTGCAGCCCGGCGAAGCAGGACAGCAGGTTGTCGAGCCGCGCGCCGGCGATGAAGTCACCGTTCAGGCCGATGACGGCGGCGCTTTGGGTGTCGTAGAAGCTGAGTTCGTAATCGAGGACGACGTCGGCGTTCAGGCCATGCTCGCGGGCCAGTTGATCGGTGAGCAGGGCGCGGAAGTCGGGGCGTTCATCACCGGCGACCTGGGCCAGGATCGGCGGCAGTTCAGTTTGCGGGTTGATCGCCCAGCCTTCGTTGGCGGTGCGATTGAGGTGGATCGCGAGGTTGGGGATGATGGCGATCGGCAGTTTGAAGTCGATCAACTGGCTTTCGACTTTGCCGTCGCGGCGGAAGGTGACGCGGCCGGCGAGGGAGAGGTCGCGGTCGAACCACGGCGCAAGCAGGGCGCCGCCGTAGACTTCGACGCCCAGTTGCCAGAAGCCCTGGCGTTGCAGTTCGGGTTGCGGTTTGACGCGCAGGCACGGGCTGTCGGTGTGGGCGCCGACGAGGCGGATGCCGCTGGTGAGGGGCGACAGGCGACCGAGTTTGAAGGCGACGATGGAGGAGTCGTTGCGGGTGACGTAGTAGCGGCCGCCGGCTTCGGTGTACCAGGGCTCGCGTTCGTCGAGCCGCTGGTAGCCGGCGCCTTCGAGGCGTTGGACCAGGCTGGCGGTGGCATGAAAGGGGGTGGGGGAGGCCTTCAGGAAATCGATAAGGCCCTGATTCAACTCTTCGCGCATAGGTTACTCCAGGCAGCAATGGGCGGGAGTTTACAGGCCAAAAGGTGTTTTGATCGAGATCAAGATCAATATCAAGATCCTTAAGATCAAGAGCGTCTGTCTGGGGACAGACTGTTTCGCCTTCGGCGAGTTACTTGGAAAAGCACCCCAAGTAACCAAGGGTGCTTGCTCCTGGTTGGGCCCGACTTCGTCGGGTTCCTTCACTCCGGTCCCGCTCCGTAGGCCCGCGCCGAACGGACATCCATGTCCTGACGGCGCTCTCGCCGCATCCATGCGGCTCGGCCCACTGCGCGAGACCTGCGTTCAGCCTGCACCCAAGTCGCGTTCTGCGGTGTTTGAACCTTTTGCGCACGAAGATCAACAGCAACGGCTTCCCGGCTGAAGCCGGTCCCACTGAATGCACGCGCGGCTGTTAGTGGGACCGGCTTTAGCCGGGAAGGGGCCGGTCTGGACAATGGTTTTTCTGAACATCAAAACTGAGTGCCGGAAATAGAAAAGCCCCGGCTTTCACACCGGGGCTTCCTTTGGAAGCATCAACCTGGTCTCAGCGGTTGATTTTGATCTCGACGCGGCGGTTCAGCGCTCGGCCGTCGGCGGTTTTGTTGTCGGCTACAGGGCGCGCTTCGCCATCACCTTCAACGGACACGAACGAGGCACGCGGGATGCCGGCGCTGACGAGGTAGTCGGTCACCGATTGCGCGCGTTTTTGCGACAGTTTCTGGTTGTACGCATCGCTGCCTACGCTGTCGGTGTGGCCGCTGACGTGGAGTTGCACGTTCGGGGCTTCGGTTTTGAGTTTGGTCGCAACCATGTCCAGCTGCTGTTTGTCACCCGGTGTCAGCGTGGCTTTGTTGAACTCGAAGTGCACGTCACGAATGGTGATGATTTCTTCTTTCGGCAGCACCACCGGAGCAGCAACTGGCTCAGGCGCAGGTGTCACGATCGGGCAACCGGTCGCATCGACCGGGGTGCCTTTCGGCGTGTTCGGGCATTTGTCCTTGCTGTTGAGGACGCCGTCGCCGTCATCATCACCATCCCCGTGAGCCCAGCAATACGCGCCGGCCATCACGCCCACCGCACCACCGAAGCCTGCCGCCACCGAGGCGGTCTGGAAGGCGCCGATCGCGGCGCCAGTCAGCGCGCCGCCGGCCGCACACAGTGGCCAGTCGGTCTTTTGCAGGCCCGCACACCCCGTCAATACACTGGTAACCAAAATCAGAGGTAACGCTGTCCGAATCATGCTCATACAGTTCTTCTCCTTTGGTATCGGCTAAAACCGACTGAAATGCAGTAAAGACGCGTGTGAGGCCGTTCGCCACCCCGATTTCAGGGGTTTACGGGATTTCACCGCACAATTCGGACTCTTCTTTGGGGAATAGCCTTTTGCCTTCACTCCGTACGCTTTGTCATATCGCGAAATGAAAAAGTTCAAGCACTAGGCCATCGAAGTTCAGCGCGCTACCCTTGCCCGCCTGACCGAGGAACTCCAATGACTGATCGCTTCTCCAGCCGCACGCCGCAACAGGCCCTCGCCGCCCTGCTCGACCTTTATGCGCCGAAGCGTTTGCTGCTGGTGGGCGCCGGGGAATTTCCGGCGTTGCAGGCTTTTCGCGAAGCGCATCCGCAAACCGAACTGGCCCAGGCGGCACCGGGCCTTTTGCCCGCCGATCTGGCCGGGCAGCGTTTTGATCTGGCACTGGTGGTGGACTGTCTGGAGCACATACCCAAGCGTGCGGGGCTGGAGCTGTTGGGCGGAATCCGCAACCTCAATGCCAGCCGGATCGCCGTGCTGGCGGACCTGGATGCCTGCGGCTGGCAATCCACTGATTTCTACTCGCTGGCACTCCAGGTCAGTGAACGGTTTTCCCGGGATGAGCAAGTGCTCACGCTGTTCACCTACGATCTGCGGGAATACAAACAGGTGCCGGACTGGCTGAACGCGAAGTTCTGGGCCAATCCGGAGAATTACGGCAAGTACTGGTGGTGAGAGACGCATCATGAGCAGCGCAATTTGCCCCTGCGGCAGCGGCAATCTTCTCGACGGTTGCTGCGGCCGCTATCACGCCGGTCAGCCTGCCCCTTGCGCCGAAGCGCTGATGCGTTCGCGCTACAGCGCTTATGTGCTGGGATTGGTGGACTATCTGCTGGACACCACAATGCCGGCGCAGCAGCCCGGGCTTAACCGAGATGCCATCAGCCAGTGGAGCGCCCAGAGCACCTGGCTGGGCCTGGAAGTGGAAGGCGCCGAGTTGATCGGCGGCCAACCTGAGCACGCGTTCGTGACCTTTAGCGCCCGCTGGCACGATGCAGACGGCGAGCATTGTCATCGCGAGCGCTCGGCGTTCGTGCAGCATGAGGGACGCTGGTATTTCATCGACCCGACGGTCTCGCTCAAAGCCGGTCGTAACGACGCCTGCCCCTGCGGCAGCCGGCAAAAGTTCAAGAAGTGCTGTTCGGCTTATCTCGCCTGACCTGTCAGCGGCAACGCAGTAACCTCTATGACAGGCAGTCCTCAGGCCAGGCGGATGTGGGAAACGTCCGGCACCAGCACGTGCTCAACCGGCTTGTCCTGACCCAGATCAGCGCCCGCCGGGGCCAGGCTCAAGCCGGACAGGTCCAACTGCGGCGCACGCGTCGGCATTCCCGGATCCTGCACGTCCTCGCCCGGCTCGGAGAGCGTGTAGTCAGGCGCCTCGACGTCCACAAACGCAGCCATGTAAACATCACGCGGCTTGACACTGGCTTTGCGCGTCGGCGTGGCGTCGTTGCGCGGCGCCGTCAGGCTTGAGGGTTTGCGCGTCCAGCTCGGCTCGTCGGGCGGCGGAGCCAGTTCGACCTCTTCTACTTCAACCTGGGCCGGCGCTTCTGCAACAGGGGCCTCCACGACATGCGCCATGGGCGCGACCTGGGCCATGGCTCCGGCACGTTCGAGGGTCGAGCGGTACTTTTCGGCGGCCGTCTCATCGAGGTTGTTTTTCAGGACCAGCCGACGGCCGGAGAACAACAACGCGATGCGCTGAGCGTCCGCCTGAAACAGCTTCGCCAGGTTGGCCTTGACCAGATCCGGCTGCGCGCCGGGCACCAGTTGGCCGGAAAACACAATTTCGTAGAGCTTCATGGTCAATACTCCTTCGACACATGGCGCGAGTATGGCGCAGGCTGTGGAGAACGGCGAGTCACGTGCAGTGGCGGTCAGACCGGGCCTATCAGACCGGACACAAAGGGAGCGACCCATGATGTTTGCAGCACACGTCCTCAGAATCGCAGGCCTCTTCGCGCTCCTGGCGCTGTCGGGCTGCTCAACCTGGATAACCGGGGGCTTCGAAGACCCCGACGTCAAGCTGCTCAAGGTCGAGGTGGTCAAGGCCAAGTTGCTGCGTCAGGACTTCAAGCTGCGCTTTCGGGTCGACAACCCCAACGACTCCAGCCTGCTGGTCCGCGGCCTGCGCTACAAGATCCTGCTCAACGACATGTTGCTCAGCGAAGGCGTCTACAGCGACTGGTTCATCGTCAAAGCCAACAGCCACAAAAACTTCTCCGTGCCGATCCGCACCAATCTGTGGGAACACCTCAAGGACATCTCCAAGGTGCTCGGCAAAGCCAATCAGCCAGTGCATTACCGATTGGAAGGCAAGCTCAAGACCGGATTTTTATTCGGACACAGCGTGCGCATCGGGCGCAATGGCGACATAATCCCCGGCGATTTGATTCCGGAGTAACCCCATGAACCAGCAAGCCCACGTGCACGGTCCCGATTGTGACCACGATCACGACCATCACGATCACTATCATGACCACGGCCACGTGCACGGCCCGCATTGCGGCCACGCACCTCAAGAGCCGGTCCGCAACACGCTCAAGGATGTCGGCCGCAACGACCCTTGCCCGTGCGGCAGCGAGAAAAAATTCAAGAAGTGCCACGGCGCGTAACGCACCGGTTCCTTCCACGGCCTGATCTTCAGGCCGTTTTCATTTGTGCGGCGGACGTTTGAAGGCGTAAAACAGGTGCAGCCTTAATGGCAGTCGTGATGACTTCACCTGGAGCGCGCAATGATCGATCTGCACTACTGGACCACCCCCAACGGCCACAAAGTTTCGATTTTCCTCGAAGAAGCGGGCCTGCCGTACACCATTTTCCCGGTCAATATCGGCGCGAACGAGCAGTTCGAAACCGATTTTCTGAAGATTTCCCCCAACAACAAAATTCCAGCCATCGTCGACCACCAGCCTGCTGACGGCGGCGAACCGCTGAGCCTGTTCGAGTCCGGCGCGATCCTGCTGTACCTGGCCGAGAAGACCGGCCGGTTCATTGCGACAGACCTGCGCGGCCGGCAGGAAACCCTGCAATGGCTGTTCTGGCAAATGGGCGGCCTGGGCCCGATGGCCGGCCAGAATCACCATTTCAACCGGTTCGCCAAAGAAAAAATCCCCTACGCGATCAAGCGCTACGTCGACGAAACCGCGCGTTTGTACGGCGTGTTGAACGAGCGTCTGGCCGATCGCACCTTCATTGCGGGCGAGGACTACGGCATCGCAGACATGGCGATCTACCCGTGGATCGTGCCGCACACGTTTCAGGAGCAGGACCTGGATGACTTCCCGCACTTGAAGCGCTGGTTTGACGCGGTGGCCAATCGCGATGCGGTGAAGCGGGCCTACGCACTGGTGGACAAGATCAATCCGCCGAAGCCGTAATCTCAGGGTCGACAGGGTTCAGGGGGACGCGCTGATGTCCCCTCTGAAACCCGAAAATAAACTCCCTCCCCCGGCTTGCGTGACGCCCGCCTGCTCTCTAACGTAGCGCCTTTTCTACGCCCACCCCCGCAGGAGCTCCATCATGGCCTCGCCAGCCCTTTCAACTTTGAAGACGCGCATGAGCGCGGCCGCTGCCATGATTGGACTTTTGAGCCTGGCCGGTTGCCAGCTGGGCGGTGAAGACCGCGACAGCCTGCCGCCTGCCAGCGGGGTGTTTGCCATTAAAGGGCTGGCGCAGAACGTTTCCATTCGCCGCAACAATCTGGGCATGCCGCTGATAGAAAGCAGTACGTTCCATGACGCGCTGTTTACCCTCGGGTATGTCCACGCCAGCGATCGGATTACGCAAATGATGCAAATGCGCCTGCTCGCCCAGGGCCGACTGTCGGAAATCGCGGGGCCGGGCGCCCTCGATCTCGACCGCATGATGCGCGCCGCCAACCTCAAGCAGACCGCCGGCCAGTTGTATGCCGCTTCGTCGCCGCGCCTGAAACGCTTCTTCGAGGTGTACGCGCGCGGCGTCAACGCTTACCTGTTCCGCTACCGCGACAAACTGCCGACTGACCTCGCTGATTCGGGTTACAAGCCTGAATACTGGAAGCCCGAAGACTCGGCGCTGATCTTCAGCCTGCTTAACTTCAGCCTGTCGGTAAACCTGCAGGAGGAGATTTCCTCGCTGGTGCTGGCGCAGAAAGTCGGCGCGGACAAGCTGGCCTGGCTGCTGCCGACCTACCCCGACGAAGCGTTGCCCTTCGCTGAAGCCGACAAGCTCAAAGGCCTGAACCTGGGCAGCCAACTGCCGGGCCTGAGCGATCTGGACAAAGCGGCGCTGCAGCTTTCGGACCTCAACCTGCTGGGCGTTTCGGCGTCGAACAACTGGGTGATCTCGCCCCAGCGCGCCCGCGCCGGCAAGAGCCTGCTGGCCACCGACAGCCAGTTGGCGCCGACCCTGCCGTCGATGTGGAATTTCGTGCAGATCCGCTCGCCGAAATACCAGGCTGCAGGCGCGACCGTTGCGGGCTTGCCGCTGGTCTTGTCCGGCTTCAACGGCAAACTGGCCTGGGGCATGGGCCCGGCGATGGGCGACAATCAGGACCTGTTCCTGGAAAAGCTCAAGCGCGAGAACAACCGCCTGATGGTCATGGCCGACGGCAAATGGGTCGCGGCGGGCGCCCATGAGGAAACCTACTTCGTCAAAGGCCAGAGCCCGGTGCGCGAGCCTGCCTACGAAACCCGTCATGGCCCGCTGCTCAACGCGAGTTCTGCGCAACTGGCCAGCGGCCTGGGCGTTGCCCTGCAGATGCCCGACGCCAAGGACGACAAAACCCTCGACGCCCTCTTCGATCTGACCCGCGCGCAAAACGTGCAGCGAGCCTTCGACACCACTCGGGAAATTCGTGCCATCACCCTGAACATGGTGTTCGCCGATGCCTCGAACACCGGCTGGCAAGTGACCGGCAAATACCCGAACCGCCGCGACGGACTCGGCCTGATTCCTTCGCCGGGCTGGGATGGCCGGTTCGACTGGGACGGCTACGCCGACGCGATGCTGCACCCGTACGATCAGGATTCGCAGCAAGGCTGGATCGCCACTGCCAACCAGCGCACCGTGCCAAAAGGCTATGGCATGCAGCTGTCCAATTCCTGGGACTACCCGGAGCGCGCCGAACGCATCGCCGAACTGGCCAATGCCGGCAAGCAGGACACCCGCAGCACCGTCGCTATGCAATACGACCAGACCACGACCTTCGCCGCCAAACTGAAGAAAATGTTCTCCGAGCCCGGCATGTCAGCGCCGCTGAAACAGGCCATCGACGCCCTGCCCGCGCCAGAGCGCGACAAAGCCCGCGAAGCGTTGAACCGCCTGATGGCGTTCGACGGCAGACTGTCGCCCGGTTCGGCAGATGCGGCGATTTACGAACTGTTCCTGCAAGAAAGCGCACGCCAGACCTTCCTCGATGAACTCGGCCCGGAAACCAGCCCTGCCTGGAAAGCACTGGTGCAAAGCGCGGACCTGTCCTACTCGCCCCAGGCCGATCACCTGCTGGGCCGCGAAGACAGTCCGTATTGGGACGACGTCAAAACGCCGCAAAAAGAAGACAAACCCGCCATCCTCGCCCGCAGCCTGGCCGCCGCCATCACCGTTGGCGAAAGCCAGCTGGGCGCCGATCACAAGGTCTGGCAGTGGGGCAAGTTGCACCAGACCACCTGGACCGCCCAAAGCGCCCAACTCAGCGCTGCGCTGGGCGGCAGCAAGGCAAGCGTGACCAAAGGCCCGATCGCCACCGGCGGCGACCACACCACGCTCAACGCCTCGGGCTTCCACTGGGGCCAGGACTTCAACGCCGCCGTCGTCCCGGCCATGCGCATCATCGTCGACTTCGCCCAACAAGAACCGATGATGGCGCAAAACGCCGCGGGCCAATCCGGCAACCCCGCGAGCCCATACAACGCCAACGGCATCGACCCCTGGATGAAAGGCCTGTACATGTCCGTGCCGATGCAACCGGAAAACTTCGAAAAAGCCTACGGCAAACAGCGCCTGACGCTGACGCCCGGGAAGTAAATGGTCCAGCGATCCGGGATGACGCGGAGCGTCTCGGGATGCATTCCCACGCAGAGCGTGGGAACGATCAAAGAAGTGGCGCCTGAAATGGCCCCTTCCCGGCTAAAGCCGGTCCCACTAAAAGCGATGCGTGCATCCAAGATTGATGGTGCCTGAAATGGCCTCTTCCCGGCTAAAGCCGGTCCTACGAAAAGCAGCGCGTGTGGTCAACAGGACCTGCGGCGCCGTAGGACCGGCTTCAGCCGGGAAGCTTTCGATCTGCNGCTTTTTGTGGGACCGGCTTCAGCCGGGAAGAGGCCAGTATGTGCGCTGGCAGTTTTGCAGACCGGCCCCCTTCCCTGTGGGAGCGAGCTTGCTCGCGAATGCTGTTGCTGTTGCTGTTGCTGTGCTTTTGATCTTCCTACACAAAAAATCCAGACACCGCAAAACGCGACTTTGGTGCAGGCTGAACGGAGGTTTCGCGGAGTGGGCCGAGCGGCATGGATGCCGCGAGAGCCGCCCCCCGCCATGGATGGCGGATGGCGGCGGGCCCACGGAGCGAGACCGGAGTGAAGGAACCCGACGAAGTCGGGCCCAACCGAGAGCACGCACCCTTGGTTACTTGGGGTGCTTTTCCAAGTAACTCGCCGAAGGCGAAATGATCTGCCGTTAGGCAGATGTTCTTGATCTTCAGTCTGTCCTGACTAACGAAATCAAAACGGCGCCGGGCACTCGAACCGAACCCGCTCGCCCGTCCCCGGATGGGTGAACGCCAACATGCTCGCATGCAGACACAACCGCGGATAGGCCGCCAGGGCCTCCGAATGCGCATACAGACCGTCGCCCAGCAACGGATGCCCGATCGACAACATATGCACCCGCAACTGATGCGACCGCCCGGTAATCGGCGTCAGCTCGACCCGGCAATGGGTGTCATACCGCTCCAGCACCTTCCAGAACGTCAACGCATGCTTGCCCAATTCATGATCCACCACATGACGCGGCTTGGTTGGCGGGTCGTAACGCAATGGCAGATCAATACTGCCGCTGTCCAGGTCTGGCTGGCCCCACGCCAACGCCGTGTAAGCCTTCTCCGTCTCGCGGTCATGAAACTGCCGGGACAACTCACGGTGGGTGTCCGCGTCACGGGCCAGCAAAATGATCCCGGAGGTTTCCCAATCCAGCCGATGGACAATTCGCGCCTCGGGGTAGCCGTTTTCCTGCAGGCGGGTAATCAGACAGTCCTTGTTGTCGTCAGCGCGACCGGGGACCGAAAGCAGCAGGGTGGGCTTGTTCACCACCAGGACGGCGTCGTCCTGATGGAGGATATGAACGTTGGACAGCGGCATTGAACGCCTCATCACTCAAACAGGTGCACCGCGATCGCAGCAGCCATCGCGGCGCAGAAAACAGGTCTTCAATGACGCCAACGGCGGCGCGCTTGCCTGACTCCGCAAAGGGATTCAGGCAACCGGGCCGCCGTAGCGACTGCCGTTTCGATCAACGATCAGGCAGGGTGATGTTCAGTTCCAGAATCGAGCAGCTGCCGTCGTTTTCAAGGGCGACATGCACGTCATCGTTGCCGATATTGACGTACTTGCGGATCACCTCGACCAACTCCTTCTGCAAGGCGGGCAGGTAATCCGGGGTGCTGCGTTGGCCGCGTTCATGCGCCACGATGATCTGTAGACGCTCTTTCGCTACCGACGCGGTGCTGGGCTTTTTGTTGGCACGAAAGAAGTCAAAAATGCTCATCAGTTACCCCCGAACAGGCGTTCGAAAAATCCTTTTTTCTGTACGTCCAGGAAGCGGTGCTCACGGTCCTTGCCCAACAGACGGTCAACGGCATCGCTGTACGCCTGGCCAGCGTCGCTCTGATCATCAAGGATGACCGGCACGCCCTGGTTGGACGCCTTGAGTACGGCCTGGGACTCCGGAATCACGCCCAGCAGAGTCACCGCGAGGATTTCCTTGACGTCTTCGACGCCCAGCATCTCGCCCTTGCTCACGCGCTCAGGGTTGTAACGGGTCAGGAGCAGGTGCTCCTTGATCGGGTCTTCCCCACGCTCGGCGCGGCGGGACTTGCTGGCCAGCAGGCCCAGCATGCGGTCCGAGTCACGGACCGAAGACACTTCAGGGTTGGTCACGACGATGGCTTCGTCGGCGAAATACATCGCCAAGTGAGCGCCCGTTTCGATACCGGCAGGGGAGTCGCAGACGACGTACTCGAAGGTTTCCTTGAGTTCCATCAGGACTTTTTCAACGCCCTCTTTGGTCAGCGCATCCTTGTCACGGGTCTGGCTGGCAGCGAGGACGTAAAGACCTTCGATCTTCTTGTCCTTGATCAGCGCCTGCTGCAGGTTGGCTTCGCCGTTGACTACGTTGACGAAGTCATAAACGACGCGACGCTCGCAACCCATGATCAGGTCGAGGTTACGCAGGCCGACGTCGAAGTCGACGATAACTGTTTTGTGGCCGCGCAGTGCGAGACCGGTACCGATGGCGGCGCTGGTGGTGGTCTTGCCCACACCACCCTTGCCGGATGTAACCACGAGAATCTTGGCCAAGGTGTATCACCCCTAGAGGAAAAGGACGTTGAGTCCCTGAAGAGCCCCTCATGACGGCGCAACTAAAGCGGGCGAGGGCGGTGATCGGAACCCGTGAAGGAATTCCTGTTCGGGCGAACAAAAAAATATCCCGAACGTCCCGGTGCCTTCGCGTCGTTTTCGCGACGAATCAGAGTGGCTTAAAAATGGCGCAGTATCCGTTAAAGACGGGTGATGTTCAACACGTCGCCGGACAGACTGATCTGCACCCCGGCGCCCCACAGCGGATCCCGGCGCAGGTCTTCGGACACCTTGTACTGGCCGGCGATCGAGATCAGTTCGGCGACCATCTGCTGGCAGAAAATCCGTGCCTTGGTATCGCCTTTGATCCCCGCCAGCGCGCGGCCGCGCATCGGGCCGTACACATGAATGTTGCCGTCGGCGAGCAGTTCGGCGCCGGGGCTGACCGAGGAAATCACCACCAGATCCGAGCCCTGGGCGTAGATCTGCTGACCGCCGCGCACGGGGGCGGTGATGATCTTGGTCGGTTTGATCAGCGGCTCGGGCGGCTTTTCGATGATTTCCGGCTTCTTTTTGACTTCGCCTTCCGTCGGATCAAGCGGTCGCTCGCGCGCGCCCGAAGGCGGCAGCACCGGCAGGTCGATGGAAATGGCGGCGGCGATGTCTTCAATCCGGTTGGCCCGAATGGCCAGGGTGCGCAGACCGTGCTGACGGCAGATGCGCATCATCGCCGGCAGGTCGATCGCGCCTTCATCCGGCGGCAGTTTGTCGAGGGCCAGCACCAGCGGTGTATTGCTGAAGAAGTTCGGCGCCTGGGCGACTTTTGCCGCCAGTTGACGATCCAGCGCTTCGAGGTTGTTGCGGGCCAGTTCCAGCACAGTGATGGCCAGCATGCTGCCCTTCAGCTGGAACACGGGGTCCTTGTCTTGCAATTCGATTTGGCTCATGTCGGCATACAGCGGCTTGTCGCTAAAAGTGCCGAGACTTATAACGATAACGCCCGCCAGCCGCAAGGGAGGCGCAACCGACGGCGGCACGATCCGCGCGAACCGATGTAGAATGCCCGCCTTTGTCCTGACGGAAGCTGTAATGGATCGCCCGCGTTTTCGAGCTCATTTTCTTCATCCCCGCTTCTGGCTGCTGTGGCTGGGGCTGGGCTTGCTCTGGCTGATCGTGCAGTTGCCGTTTCGCGTGTTGCTGGTGATTGGCCGTGCGTTGGGCTGGGTCATGTATTACCAGGCAACCGATCGGCGGGTGATTGCCGCGCGCAACCTCGAGCTGTGTTTCCCCCAGTATTCAAAGGCCGAGCGCAAACGCCTGCTGAAAGAAAACTTCGCCTCCACCGGCATCGCGTTTTTTGAAATGGCCATGAGCTGGTGGTGGAGCAAGCCCCGTCTCGCGCGGTTGGCGCACATCGACGGCCTACATCATTTAAAGCAGGCGCAGCTGGACGGCCATGGCGTGATCCTCATGGCGCTGCACTTCACCACCCTGGAAATCGGCGCGGCCCTGCTGGGTCAGCAGCACACCATCGACGGCATGTACCGCGAGCACAAGAACGCGCTCTTTGATTACATTCAGCGACGCGGCCGCGAGCGCCACAACATGGATTCCATCGCCGTCGAGCGCGAAGACGTGCGCGGCATGATCAAGCAACTGCGCAAGGGCCGGGCGATCTGGTATGCGCCGGATCAGGACTACGGCGCCAAGCAGAGCATCTTCGTGCCGCTGTTCGGCATTCAGGCCGCCACCGTGCCGGCCACCAGCAAATTCGCCAAGCTCGGCCACGCGCTGGTCGTGCCGTTCACTCAGGAGCGTCTGGCCGATGGCAGTGGCTACAAGCTGGTGATCCATCCGCCTCTGAGCGATTTTCCGGGGGAGAGCGACGAGGCCGACTGCATTCGCATCAATCAATGGGTCGAGCGCGCCGTCACCGCATGCCCCGAGCAGTATCTGTGGGCGCACCGGCGTTTCAAGAGTCGGCCGCCGGGCGAGCCGAAGCTGTACAAGAAGCGTGGCTGAAACCAAGAGCTGAGACCCCATGACGACAAGCGCCACAGAACAACACGCGGTGCGCAACGCCTCAGCCTTGGCTCCCGGCGTCGAGCCAGTGACCGGGCTGATCCTGTCCGGCGGCGGCGCTCGTGCGGCGTATCAAGTGGGGTGCTGGCGGGCATCGCCGACCTGCTGCCGGTCGGCGCCAAAAATCCTTTTCCGGTGATCGTCGGCACCTCCGCCGGGGCGATCAACGCGGTGAAGCTGGCCAGCGGCGCCGCGCAATTTCGTACGGCAATTCACGAACTCACTGAGTTTTGGCAGGGCTTTCGCAGCCATCAAGTGTTGCGCAGTGACTGGCCCGGCGTCGTTCGGCAGGCGGCGCGGTTCTTCGGTCGCAGCTTGCTGGGCATCGGTCGCCAACAGGTGCCGGTGGCGCTGCTCAACAGCTCGCCGCTAAAAGACCTGCTGACCGCGCGACTCAACCTCGACGGCATCCAGGAAGCCATCGAAGCAAAGCATCTGCGCGCGGTGGCGATCACCGCGTTTGGTTACGAGTCGGGGCAGGCGGTTACGTTCTATCAGGGCAAGGGCACGATCGAATCCTGGCTGCGGCATCGCCGGATCGGCTTGCCGACGCGCTTGACCATTGACCATCTGCTGGCCAGCTCCGCAATTCCGTTGCTGTTCGCGCCGGTGAAACTGGGGCAGGAATATTTTGGTGACGGCGCGGTGCGGCAGTCGGCGCCAATCAGTCCGGCGCTGCACCTGGGCGCCAACCGCGTGCTGGTGGTGGGCGTCAGCGGCAACCCCCGTGGCCCCGGCGCCAATCCGCCCCTGCCGCGAGCGGTCCGTGGCGTGCAGCCGAGCCTCGCGCAGATCGGCGGGCACATGCTCAACAGCACATTCATTGACAGCCTGGAGAGTGACATTGAACTGCTGGAGCGGCTGAATCTGGTCAGCCGCATGCTGCCCGGGCCCGACGTGCCCAGGCCGCAGTCGTCAGACTCGACGCCCATTCAGTCCCTGGCGCCGGTCGAAGTGTTGGTGATTTCGCCCAGCCAGCCCATCGATGAAATCGCCGCCCGTCATCGCCGCGAATTGCCCCCGGCGCTGCGCACTTTTCTGCGCGGCCCGGGTGCGACCAAGACCAGCGGGGCTGGGGTGCTGAGCTATCTGTTGTTCGAATCGGGTTATTGCAGTGAACTCATCGAGCTGGGCCGCCGCGACGCGATGGCCCAGAAGGAGGAGTTGATGCGGTTCTTGCGGTCGGAGTAGTTGCTCTGCTGAATGCCGGGTTCAGGGCGGTCAAGCCGTCAGTTTGTCATCCCGAAAATCCCGCAGCGCCTGTTCGATTTCTTCCCGGCTGTTCATCACGAACGGCCCGTATTGCACGATCGGTTCGCCCAGGGGCTTGCCAGCGATCAGCAGCACGCGGGCGCCCGTCTGAGTGCTCAGCTGAATCTCACCGCTTTCCGACAATCGCGCGAGACGGCTCGTACCCAGTTTCTGTGGCTGTCCTGCGATCTCGACTTCACCTTCGTACACGTACAGCAGCACGCGATGGCCGTCGGCGACGCGCGGGCTGATGTGGCTGCCGGCGGGCATGTGGAAATCGAAATACTGTGGCTCGGTGTCCGGACGCTGCACGGCGCCTGGCTGGGACGTCTGGCCGTCGTCGAACTGACCTGCGATCACCACAACGTCGACGCCGTTTTGCGTGGTGATGCGCGGAATGCGCTCGGGTTGAATGTCGTCGTAACCGGCGTCGCCCATCTTCGATTTGGCCGGCAGGTTGAGCCACAGCTGGAAGCCGCGCATGGCGCCTTCTTCCTGCTCGGGCATCTCGCTGTGGATGACCCCGCGCGCAGCGGTCATCCATTGCACACCGCCGCCTTGCAGCAGGCCGACGTTGCCCATGTGGTCTTCATGGCGCATGCGGCCTTCGAGCATGTAGGTCACGGTCTCGAATCCGCGATGGGGGTGGGGCGGAAAGCCGGCGATGTACTCGTCGGGGTTCTCGGAGCCGAACTCGTCGAGCATCAGGAACGGGTCGAAGGCTTCGATGCCTGGCCCGCCGAACACACGGGTCAGCTTGACGCCGGCACCGTCGGACGTTGGTTGGCCGGCCTGGATCGACAGCACTTTACGAAATTGAGGCATGGGGCTCACTCCGGCAGAAGGGGAATGGCGCCTATGGTAGGCCTGTTGGAGCGATGGATGGGTGAGGTTTTTGCGGGGGAATGATCGGGTTTGGCGATGGGTCTGGGCGAAGTGTGGGAGCGAGCTTGCTCGCGAATAGGTTTATAGCCGCCAGATCTCCAGCGGCCGTAATAACGTCTTCGTGAGCAAGCTCACTCCCACAAGATCCCTGCCAGCAGTGCCAGCAGTATTCAGATCACGTTACTCGGACACCTGCAGCTTGCGGGCTTCGGTGTACACGTAACGCACTTTCTCGTACTCGAACGGCGAGTCCATCTGACCGTAGCGGAAGCTGGTCGTGTAGCGACGGTCGATGGCGCGCAGCAGGTACAGCTCAGGATGGTCTTCGCTGACCTGAGCGACGTTGAGGAAGTTGATCTGCGACTCTGCGGTGAAGTCGAAGACCAGACCGCCGGTGTCACGCAGGTTCGACGGGCCAAGGATCGGCAGCACCAGGTACGGGCCGGCCGGTACGCCATAGAAACCCAGGGTCTGACCGAAGTCTTCGCTCTGTTTCTTCAGGCCCATCAGGGTCGCCGGGTCCCACAGCCCGGCAATGCCCAGGGTGGTGTTGACGATCAGGCGGCCGGTGGTTTCCATCGAACGCTTGCCCTTGAACTGCAGCAGGCTGTTCAGCAGGTTCGGCACATCGCCCAGGTTGCTGAAGAAGTTGCTGACGCCCGTGCGCACGAAGCTCGGTGTCACGTATTTGTAGCCGTTGACCACCGGCAGGAACACCCACTCATCGAAGCGATAGTTGAAGTGGTAAACCCGGCGGTTCCAGGATTCGAGCGGATCGTAGACATTCAGCGCGTTGAGGGACGAACGCTCGAACTCCTGAGCATCCAGACCCGGGTTGAATTTCAGCGACTTCAACGGCTCGGTGAACCCGTCCGGATTGTCGATCCGCTGGACCGGGGCTGCCTGGGAAACGATCGGCGCGTCGGCCGCGTGGACGGCGCCAGCGCAGAGGAGGGCGGCGATAAGCAATAGACGTTTAGCCACGGAAAAACTCCAGCATGGCGTCGCTGTTGACGCGATAGTTCATGTTGCCGCAGTGACCGCCGTAAGGGTAAACGGTCAAGCGATCGCCAAAAGTCTTGCGCAGGAAACCGAGGTCGCCCGGGCCGAGGATCACGTCGTCGGCGTTGTGCATCACGGCGATCTTCTTGCTGCTCGCCAGGTAATCCTTCAGCGCGTACAGGCTGACCTGATCAACCAGTTGCAGCAAGCTGCCGCCGTCGGTACGGGCACGCCACATCGGGATAACCTGCTCGGTCACGTAGCAGTCGAAATCGCATTGCAGCGCGCGCTTGAGGAACGGCGTCAGGCTGGTGCCTTCGCTGATCGGGGTCTTCGGCGGGGTAATCAGGCCGCGACGGTTGATCAGGTCGGAGGTGAAGGCGATGTCGGCTGCAGAGAACCGGAACGAGGTGCCGATCAGCATGGCCATCTGTTCATTGGACAGGTGCTGCTTGGACTGCTGGAAGTCATACAGCAGCGCATCGTTAAGGTCGATGTAGCCTTTTTCGCGGAAGTAGCGGGTCAACTTTTGCAGCACCAGTTCATAAAAGGTGGTGCTGTTGGTGATGCCTTTAACGTCGGTCTGCACCATCTTGTCGAGGTTGGTGATCGACGTGTACAGGTTCACCGGCGGGTTGATCAGCAGCACTTTCTTGAAGTTGAAGCTGCGACGGGTTTCGTCGAGTTTGCTGACGAACGCCGCATCCAGTGCGCCTAGGCTGTAACCGGTCAGGTAATACTCGGTGACCTGCAGCTTGGACTGCTGGGCGCGAACGGCCTGCATGACGCGGTACAAGTCTTCGGCGTCTTCCTTGGTCACGCCCGGGGTGGCGAAACGTGAGGCGGCGCTCATGAAGTCGTAGCTGGTCGGCGACGAAAGCTGCACGACGTTGTAACCGGCGCCGTAGTACAGCTTCTTCAGGTATTCATTAAGGGTGCTGTTATAAGGCGCGCCGGTGCCGGCGATCAGGAAGATCAACGGCGCAGGGTGGTCTTGTTTGGCGAGGCGGTAACGCAGTTTTTTCACGGCCCAGAAGTTGTCCGGCAGTGTGAACTCACGCTCCGGACGCATGGTGAGGCTGTAATCGTCCTGATCGATGTCGGCGTCTTCAGGCACCTTGGCACGCAAATCCGGTGGGGTCGTGGCGATGGTCGCTTCGAACGGATTGGTCAAGGGGAAGCCATAGCTGGACGGATCGATATCGACCGCCATCACGGACGCACTCAAAAACAGGCCGCCTGATAAGGCGGCGAGGCGCAGAAAACGAAGCATGACTGAATCCCTTGGGAATGATGTGCTGTTGAAATACGCAGGCTATGACACGGGTGTAGTGCCAAAGTGCCGTGACGGCAAGTGACTCTCGCATGACCCTCCGCGACGATACAGGTTATGGCACTTCTGGCCTGTCTGCTCGTGCTTTTTATTGCCCGTATGGTTTTGCCCCGGCCGCTCCGGCTATGCTGCGCGCCGTTGGTCATTTTCTGGAGTGTATCGTGTCCCGTCGTCTGCCGTTGGTGGTGCTGTTTTTCGTTCTGGCGCTGTGGCTCGCCGTCAGTTACGGCTTGCGTTACGGCCTGATGGAAGACGTGCAATGGGTAGGAATCTGCGCGGACGAGGCGTCGAAATGGCAGTGCCAGTTGCGCTCGAACCTGGGCCTGTGGATTCACTTCGGCGTGTTCGGATGGGGCGCGCTGATCACATCGCTGATCGCGTTCTTTATTCCGCGTCAGGTTGGTCGAGCGCTTGCAGTGGTCGGCTTGCTGCTGGGGATATTGGCGCTGGTGCTGTACACGGCCAGCCTGGCAGTGTTCGCGGTGGTGATTGCCGGGTTGCGCCTGGTGCGTCGTCAACGGGCCTGACTTCACAACGGGCCCGGCTTCAAACGCCAGACGCCGGACAGCATAAAGGGGAGCCGAGGCTCCCCTTTAAATCGTTGCACGTGCTCTTTCTTATTGTTGTAGGGCGGTCTGTTGTTGTTATTGGCAACCGGTCCCTCTACAGCGTCTTTCGGTGATCCCCATACGGGATACAAGAGCAAACGTATTTTTTTGAGCGCTGACCTGCTTTGATTCCTCTTCTGCGAGAGGTGATCCAACCCGTTCTGGCCGCTACCTGAGGGTAGTTTTATTATTCTCGGTCGGGCTGCGAGGCCTAAGCCTCGGTAAAGCGTTTCTACTCCAAAAAAATCTGTTGGCTGCGTCTCTGTGCCGTTGTTCTTGTTATGTCAGAGCCGATTCATCTTATTTTTATTGGGTTTTCACATTTTGTTCTTGTTATGCAGGAGATATAGCAGGGTGCGTGCCAACTTTTGTAAACCCTTGCAAATCAATGGTTTGCGAAATCCGATCGTTTGGCCTCCCCGCGATGTAACGGAATTCTGTTTCCGTGTTACCCGCCTGCGGGCTTTTCAGTCCTTCGGCGGTAACACAATGTATCCGTCGCCCTGCACACTCGGTTACACAGCGTCGGCCATCGCCTGCGCATTGCTCGTTGCCTTCACCCGAGCGCTGATCTGCACGCTGCGCCACAGTGCCAGCGCCATCAACACACTCACTACCGCCCACGCCCACGCCTGGGGATTGCTCAAGCCCTCGCGAAACAGTTGCGGCACGATGCCCGCGCCGACGATGAACATCAGCAGGCCGATCTCCCGACGTGGTGCCGCCACCGGGCGGATCAGGTAGACCAGGGCGGGCACCCACAGCGTCGCGGTCGCGAAACTGCGGTAGCGCGGATCAAACACCATCGCCAGCATCATCACCGCCGCCGCGAAACCGCTGGCGTACAACCACCATCCGCCACGAGCGTCCAGCCAGGCAAACGCACGCTCGCGCCACCCTGCGCGGGCCGACAACGCCAGCGCCGCATGGGCGAGCACCAGCAGATTCAGCGTCACCAGCGCCGTCGCCCACAAGTATTCGCCGGCAAAGCGGCTGGTCACCCGGGCCAGTTCACCCCAGGTGCCGATGCAGCACCCGGCGAACGCCGCCAGCAACGGAAGCATCAGCGCGCTGCGTGCATGACTGACCCGACCCGCCCACGCCAGGGCCAGCAAGGCAATCGCGCCACTGACCGTCAGCCAGAATGGCCACAACGGCAGGTTCGACACCGGTCCGGCCAGCACGCCTTTGTCCTGGCGATCTGCATCGAACAGCCCCCAGTAACCGCCCACTGCACCTTCGGACTGGCGCTTCCACGGCTGGTCGAACGCCTCGATCAGGTTGTAGTGCCAGCCGTGTTGCTCGGCCATCGCGACGAAACTGCGAATGAATTTGGCCTCGTTGACCCGGCTGGGCAGCGCGGTTTCACGCTGGCGGCCTTCGCTGGGCCAGCCGGTTTCGCCGATGAGAATGTCCTTGGGTGCGAATTGCTTGCCGAACGTTTCACGGATCTGCGCGACGTGGGCCAGGGCCTCGTCGATGCCGGTGGGATCATCCTCCCAGTACGGCAGCAGATGGATCGTCAGGAAATCCACGGCAGGCGCGACTTCCGGGTATTGCAGCCAGTATTCCCAGACATCTGCATAGGTGACCGGCTGCTTGACCTGCGCTTTCACCTGACGAATCAGCGTGGCCAGTTGAACGCCGGTGACTTCCTTGCGCAACAGGCTCTCGTTACCGACGATCACCGCGGTCACCACATCCGGGTGGGTGTTCGCCGCCGTCACCAGCGCCTTGATTTCCTTGGCCGTGTCGACCGGATTGCCGTTGACCCAAGCGCCGAGCATCAGCTTGAGGCCGTACTTGCGGGCGATGTCGGGCAGCGCCTCCATGCCGGTCATTGAATAGGTGCGTACGCAGTCGAAGCGCGTCGCGAGGAGCGCCAGGTCAGCGTCCATCCGCGCGGGGCGCAGGGTGAAGGGCTGGTCGAACGGGGACTGGTCCTTGTCGAACGGCGTGTAGGACGCGCATTGCAGTTTGTGGGTCGGCGTGGCGGCGTCCGGCAGAATCACCGGCTTGCCCAGCCAGTACCAGTAGCCGCACAGGCCAAGCAGGGCAATCACACAGGAGAACAGATAAAGGAAGACGACAGGCGAGCGGGACGGTGCGGACATGATGGGGCCGAAGTGAGGCGAAGGGCGGCATATTAGCAAGATGGCGCGGCTACACACCTCATCCTGTCAGCGCTTTTGTAAACCATGCAATTTCCGGACGACTCGCTAGCCTCTTTACGACCTGTCTGTCGTTGATGGCGCGGTGATGTCGTTTACCGGGTGGCTGGGTGTCGCTGGCAGGAAAGGCACAAGGTGTGTGGGGGTTGATGATCAATCGTCCACGCAGCGATTGCGTCTGCGCAGGCACGTGGTGGAAGCGTGAAACGCGTGGCTTGCCCCGAACCAGGGCGCGAGTGCGACGTTATAAGAACGTTAACGATACCCGACCGCTGTCGGGTTCTGGACTACCGGGGAAGTGAAAATGACGATGCGAAAAATCCTGGGTGTCGGTGCCGCGCTGGCACTGGCCATCAGTTCCACGCTGGCCCATGCCGACGCCAAACCCGAGCTGAGCATCGGTTACGTCGATGGCTGGTCCGACAGTGTTGCAACCACCAACGTGGCCGCCGAGGTGATCAAGCAGAAACTGGGTTATCCGGTGAAGCTGCAGGCCGTTGCGGCCGGGATCATGTGGCAGGGCGTCGCGACCGGCAAACTGGACATGATGCTGTCTGCCTGGCTGCCCGTGACCCACGGCGAGTACTGGACCAAGAACAAGGACAAGGTCACCGACTACGGGCCTAACTTCAAGGACGCGAAAATCGGCCTGATCGTGCCTGAGTACGTGAAAGCCAACTCGGTGGCGGACCTCAAGACCGACGAATCCTTCAAGAAGAAAATCGTCGGCATCGACGCCGGTTCAGGCGTGATGATCAAGACTGATCAAGCGATCAAGGATTATGGCCTCGACGGTTACAAGCTGCAGGCCAGTTCTGGCGCCGGCATGATTGCCGAGCTGACCCGTGCCGAAAACAAGAAAGAATCTATCGCGGTGACCGGCTGGGTGCCGCACTGGATGTTCGCGAAGTGGAAACTGAAGTTCCTGGAAGACCCGAAGGGTGTTTACGGTGCGGCTGAAACCGTCGACAACATCGGCAGCCTGGATCTGGCGAAGAAGGCCCCGGACGTTGCGGATTTCCTGAAGAAATTCCAGTGGACCAGCAAGGATGAAATCGGCGAAGTCATGCTCGCCATCCAGGACGGCGCCAAGCCCGAAGCGGCGGCCAAGGACTGGGTCGCCAAGCACCCGGATCGCGTCAAGGAGTGGACCGGTAAGTAATCGGTCACAAAGATTTAACGTCTTACCGAACCGCTTGGCGAGCCATCGCCAGGCGGTTTTTTATTGCGGAAATGATTGGGGGCAATCAACTGCGCGCAAAAGAGGCAATCCTTCGAACATCAACTAATGTCGTTCTAATACTAAGGTCGTCTGGAGTGCATCGCAGAGCGGACTAAAGTGCAAACCGTGACATCCATCTGTGCTGCGAGGACAAAAACAATGAACGACAGCATTTACCTCTCGATTCAGAACAGCCCGCGCTTCAAGGAGCTGGTCTCGAAAAGGGAACGATTCGCCTGGATTCTCTCGGCAATCATGCTTGGGCTCTATGCCGCATTCATCCTTCTGATTGCGTATGGACCTCAGATTCTCGGCGCTAAACTCAGCGCCACATCAACCATCACTTGGGGTATGCCGATCGGCGTCGGGCTGATTGTGTCCGCGTTCGTTCTGACCGCCATCTATGTTCGCCGCGCAAACGGTGAATTCGATGACCTGAACAACGCCATTCTGAAGGAGGCGCAGCAATGATCCGGCGCCTGCTTGCGGCCTTTGGCCTTGCCGCTTTCGCGCCGACACTCTGGGCAGCCGAAGCGCTGACCGGTGCGGTGCAGAAGCAACCGTTGAACGTGTCGGCGATCATCATGTTTGTGGTCTTCGTCGGGTTCACCCTCTACATCACTTACTGGGCGTCGAAAAAGAACAAGACAGCGTCGGACTATTACTCGGCAGGCGGCAAGATCACCGGTTTCCAGAACGGTCTGGCCATTGCCGGTGACTACATGTCGGCGGCGTCATTCCTGGGGATTTCCGCGCTGGTCTACACCTCCGGCTACGACGGTCTGATCTACTCCATCGGCTTCCTCGTCGGCTGGCCGATCATCCTGTTCCTGATCGCCGAACGCCTGCGTAACCTGGGCAAGTACACCTTCGCTGACGTGGCGTCCTACCGCCTGAAGCAGAAGGAAATCCGTACCTTGTCCGCCTGCGGTTCGCTGGTGGTTGTGGCGTTCTACCTGATCGCGCAGATGGTCGGCGCCGGCAAGCTGATCCAGCTGCTGTTCGGTCTGGACTACGCGGTGGCGGTGGTGCTCGTCGGTATCCTGATGTGCCTGTACGTACTGTTCGGCGGCATGCTGGCGACCACGTGGGTACAGATCATCAAGGCGGTGATGCTGCTCTCCGGTGCGTCGTTCATGGCGTTGATGGTGATGAAGCACGTCAACTTCGACTTCAACGTGCTGTTCTCCGAAGCCGTGAAGGTTCACCCGAAAGGTGAGGCGATCATGAGCCCGGGCGGTCTGGTTAAAGATCCGATCTCGGCGTTTTCGCTGGGTCTGGCGCTGATGTTCGGCACCGCGGGCCTGCCACACATTCTGATGCGCTTTTTCACTGTGAGTGATGCGAAGGAAGCCCGTAAGTCGGTGCTCTACGCGACCGGTTTCATCGGCTACTTCTACATCCTGACCTTCATTATCGGCTTTGGCGCGATCCTCTTGGTCAGCACCAATCCGGCGTTCAAGGACGCGGCAGGCGCGCTGCTCGGTGGCAATAACATGGCAGCGGTTCACCTGGCCGACGCGGTCGGTGGCAGTCTGTTCCTGGGCTTCATCTCGGCGGTGGCGTTCGCGACCATCCTGGCGGTGGTGGCGGGTCTGACATTGGCCGGTGCATCGGCGGTGTCCCACGACTTGTATGCCAGTGTGATCAAGGCGGGCAAGGCCAACGAGAAAGACGAGATCCGTGTATCGAAGTACACCACGGTGGCGTTGGCGGTCGTGGCGATTCTGTTGGGTATCGCGTTCGAGAGTCAGAACATCGCGTTCATGGTGGGCCTGGCGTTCTCGATTGCGGCGAGCTGTAACTTCCCGGTGTTGTTGCTTTCGATGTACTGGAAAAATCTGACGACGCGTGGCGCGATGATCGGCGGCTGGATGGGGTTGATCAGTGCGGTGGTGTTGATGATTCTGGGCCCAACGATTTGGGTGCAGATTCTGCATCATGAGAAGGCGATTTTCCCGTACGAGTATCCGGCGTTGTTTTCGATTGCGATTGCGTTTGTCGGGATCTGGTTTTTCTCGATTACGGATAAGTCGAAGGCGGCGGAGGGTGAGCGTGCGTTGTTCTTCCCGCAGTTTGTGCGTTCGCAGACGGGCCTGGGGGCCAGTGGTGCGGTGTCGCATTGATTTGAGGTAGTGTTGTTGTGAAAACGCCCCGATCTCCGGGGCGTTTTTGTTTTAAAAGCGCTTAAGATCAAGATCAAGGGCGTCGGCCTAATGGCTCGACTGTTTCGCCTTCGGCGAGTTACTTGATAAAGCCCCAAGTAACCAAGGGCTTGTGCTCCTGGTTGGGCCCTTCCTTCACTCCGGTCTCGCTCCGTGGGCCCGCGCCGAACGGACATCCATGTCCTGACGGCGCTCTCGCCGCATCCATGCGGCTCGGCCCACTCCGCGAGACCTCCGTTCAGCCTGCACCCAAGTCGCGATTGGTGTCGTCTGAACTCTCTGCGTATGAAGATCAAGGTCACAAGCGCGTCCGGTGTAGGACCGGCTTTAGCCGGGAAGGGGCCAGTTCAGGCGCGGGTAAATCTGAGGCAGATGTCATTTTTGCGTTCGGAGCTAAAAAGATTGAACCGCTTTCAAGCCGCTTCGCCTAATGATCAGCGTGTGGAGATTCCCACAGGCCTTGTGCTAATACCGGCACTCTTTGAGAGGTGGTTAACGTGGCTAAAGACGACAAGAAAACCAAAGGTGAAGCTTCGAAGGCCAGCAAGGATTTGAAGGACAAAAAGTCCTCTCCGGAAAAGAAATCAGCGGCGGCCTCGGCGCTTTCGAAGTCTTCCGACAAGAAAGACGCGAAGAAAGACACCAAGAAAGCGGCTGAGCCAAAAAAAGCTGCAAAGAAAGCGAATAGCAAGCCAGAGAAGGCCAAGAAATCCGATAAGGCAGAAAAAGCCGACAAGCCTGCAAAAAAGAAAAAGTGATAACTGCACTCCGCTAGGGCTTTACGCCCTAGCTTCCTTAGAACGTCCTGTTCGATTGTTGTGAATCCTCACTCCCGCTTATCTCTTTAACGCCCAGTCGCAGCCGCCGACGGGTGAGCGCACGTTTAAATTTACGGTGTTCACGCCGGCCCCTTCCCGGCTAAAGCCGGTCCCACTAAAAAGCACCGCGGAGACCCTTGGGACCGGCTTCAGCCGGGAAGCTTTTGATCTGCTTTTGATCTTCAAACGCAAAAAGCCCAATCGCCGCCAATCGCGACTTGGGTGCAGGCTGAACGCAGGTCTCGCTCCGTGGGTCGAGCCGCATGGATGCGGCGAGAGCGCCGTCAGGACATGGATGTCCGTTCGGCGCGGGCCCACGGAGCGGGACCGGAGTGAAGGAACCCTGACGAAGGAAGGGCCCAACCAGGAGCACAAGCCCTTGGTTACTTGGGGCTTTATCAAGTAACTCGCCGAAGGCGAAACAGTTCTGCTCCAGCAGAACCGCTTCCATAAAAAAACCGCGCCTAAGCGCGGTTTTTTTATCGGTGGCCTTAGCAGTTAAATCCTGCCCAGCAACACCAATATCAGCAGGATCACCAGGATCGTACCGATGATGCCCGACGGACCGTAGCCCCAGCTCCGGGAGTGTGGAAATACCGGAAGTCCACCGACCAACAGCAGGATAAGGATGATGATCAGAATTGTGCCGATGCCCATGACGAGTTCCTTCTAGTGTTCTTGGAAGATGGCTGTGCAGTTCAAGAGGTTGCCACGACGGCTAATCATTGTGCTGCTTGATTGATCCGACTGTCGGACCAATCAAAAGGTTCTCAGCTGCCGAAATAAAAAATAACATCTTCAGGAAAGGCCGGGAAAATCATAGGCCTGCGTCTTTAACAAAAGTATTTTCCGCATTCAAATGCTGATTGGAAAAGCGCAAAAAGTACCTCGCCTAGTGTGGAACCAAGCGGTAACTAACCGGTCACCAAGTTTGATGTAACGCGCTTCTCGTTAATCATCCACCTGCCTAAATACATCCAAAAGAGTGCCGACCCATTCAAACCATCGGTTTGCCTCCCATATTCAGCGATCTGATGAAGGGTTTGTCGGACAATCTGTCTGTTTACACTCTAGTGACTTCTTAATAACCGACAAGGCGTCTGCTATGCACAATCGCATCATGATCACCGGCGCAGGGTCCGGGCTGGGACGCGAGATCGCGCTGCGCTGGGCGCGCGAGGGCTGGCAGCTAGCGCTGTCGGACGTCAGTGACAGCGGCCTTCAGGAAACCCTGCGCCTGGTGCGCGAAGTGGGAGGGGACGGTTTTATTCAGCGCTGTGATGTTCGCGACTACAGCCAGCTCACCGCATTCGCTCAGGCCTGCGAACAGAAATTCGGCGGCATCGATGTGATCGTCAACAATGCCGGCGTCGCTTCAGGCGGTTTCTTTGGCGAACTGTCCCTCGAGGATTGGGACTGGCAGATCGCGATCAACCTGATGGGCGTCGTCAAAGGCTGCAAGGCGTTTTTGCCGCTGCTGGAACAGAGCAAGGGCAAGATCATCAACATCGCCTCGATGGCCGCGTTGATGCAGGGCCCGGCGATGAGCAACTACAACGTCGCCAAGGCGGGCGTCGTTGCGCTGTCGGAGAGCCTGCTGATCGAGCTGCGCCAGCAGGAAATCGGCGTGCATGTGGTGTGTCCGTCGTTCTTCCAGACCAACTTGCTGGATTCCTTTCGTGGCCCCACGCCGGCGATGAAAGCCCAGGTCGGCAAGCTGCTGGAAAGCTCGCCCATCAGCGCAAAGGACATCGCCGATTACATCTATCAGCAGGTCGCCAGCGGCGAATTCATGATCCTGCCCCATGAACAAGGGCGAATGGCCTGGCAGCTCAAGCAGAAAAATCCCCAGTTGCTGTACGACGAGATGGCCAACATGGCGGAGAAGATGCGCGCCAAGGCGAAGTCCGGAAGCTGAGTCAATCGTTCGCCACGGGTCTTTTCTGATAGGGTTGCCGGCACTTTCCGGCTGACCTGGACGAGGCTCATCGTGCTCAATTACCTGTGGTTCTTCCTCGCTGCGCTGTTCGAGATCGCCGGGTGTTATGCCTTCTGGATGTGGCTGCGCCAGGGCAAGAGCGCGTTGTGGGTGATTCCCGCGTTGATCAGCCTGACGCTGTTCGCCGTGCTGTTGACCCGGGTCGAAGCCACTTACGCCGGACGCGCCTACGCGGCGTACGGCGGCATCTACATCATCGCTTCCATTGCCTGGCTGGGCGTTATCGAACGTGTTCGCCCGTTGACGTCGGACTGGATCGGCGTCGGCCTCTGCGTCATCGGCGCCACCATCGTTCTGTTCGGCCCGCGCTGGTCTGCCGCCTGATTTTCCGTGTTTTAGGACCAAACTGACGTCTGCCGGACCTTTCGCTGACGTGCAGGCCGGAAATGCCCGGGCGCGTAGGAAGCGTCTGTCAGCCATGGTCTTGAAGGGTTGAAGGGCGTTACTGATTTTGCTCTGGCGCATTGAAGCGCCGGGACCTGAGCGTCAACCTGCTTCCTCGGTTACAGCCAAGGAGCAGGACGTATGCTGGTATTGACGCGAGAAATCGGCGACACCTTCAACATTGGCGATGACATCACCCTGAGGGTGCTGGGCATCTCCGGCAATGAGGTGCGCCTGGGAATTGATGCACCGCAAAGCGTCAGAATTCATCGGGCAGAAGTTATTCGACGAATCGCCTCACGACTGCAGAACCTGGCCAACCGGGGGCCGGGCAGGTAAGTCCACCTTAGTCGCCATCCAGACCCGGTTGTGGGCGCAGGGGCCTATTCCTCGAAATATTCCTTGGGCACTTCGTGCTTGAGCATCAGCTGACATTGCTGGCTGTCCATGTCGAAGAAAATCACCGCCTGACCCTTGCTCAACGCATGGCGTACCCGCAACACGCGGGTTTCAAGGGGGGTGTCATCGCCATTGTCAGTGCCATCGCGGGTCACGAAGTCCTCGATCAGGCGCGTCAGGGTGTCGGCTTCGAGTTGGTCGTAAGGGATCAGCATACATTTCTCGGCAATCACAAAAAGTACACGGGGCGGCGATGCTATCGCGCCCCGTACGGGCAGGCTATCGCTGCCCCACCAACGTATCCACCGATGGCACGCGCGTGTCGCTTTCCATCTGCGCGTCGTGCTCCAGCTGATGGCTGAAATTCTCCAGCGACGCGTTGGACGGGTGCGCATCGCTGGCGAATACCGGCGGGCTCATGATGTAGGCGGTGAGCAGACGGCTCAGGGTGCTCAGGCTGTCGATGTGCGTGCGCTCATAGCCATGGGTCGCATCGCAGCCGAACGCCAGCAGGGCCGTGCGCGTGTCATAACCGGCAGTGATCGCCGAATGCGCGTCGCTGTAGTAATAGCGGAACAGGTCGCGGCGCACGGACAAGTCGTTTTGCACACCCAGGTGCAGCAGGTGCCGCGACAGATGATAGTCATAGGGACCGCCGGAATCCTGCATCGCCACGCTGACCGCGTGTTCGCTTGAATGCTGGCCGGGCGCAACGGGCGCGATGTCGATACCGACGAACTCGCTCACGTCCCACGGCAGGCTGCCTGCAGCACCGCTGCCGGTTTCTTCGGTAATGGTGAACAGCGGGTGGCAATCGATCAGGGGCTCGACGCCGCTGTCGACGATGGCTTTGAGCGCGGCGAGCAGGGCGGCCACGCCAGCTTTGTCGTCCAGATGGCGAGCGCTGATGTGCCCGCTGTCGGTGAACTCGGGCAGCGGGTCGAACGCCACGAAATCGCCGATGTTGATGCCCACCGATTCGCAGTCCGCGCGGGTGGCGCTGTAGGCGTCCAGGCGCACTTCAACGTGGTCCCAGCTGATGGGCATGGTGTCGACGGCGGTATTGAACGCATGCCCCGACGCCATCAACGGCAGCACGCTGCCGCGAATCACGCCGGTGTCGGTGAACACGCTGACGCGGCTGCCTTCGGCAAAGCGACTGGACCAGCAACCCACCGGGGCCAGGCCCAGTCGGCCGTTGTCTTTCACTTCACGAACGCTGGCACCGATGGTGTCCAGGTGCGCGGAAACGGCACGATCGGGGCTGTTCTGTTTGCCTTTCAACGTGGCGCGGATGGTGCCGCGACGGGTCAGTTCGAACGGAATGCCCAGTTCTTCAAGCCGCTCGGCGACGTAGCGCACGATGGTGTCGGTAAAACCGGTGGGGCTCGGGATCGCGAGCATTTCCAGCAGGACTTTCTGCAGGTAATTCAGATCCGGTTCAAGGATGTTTGCAGTCGTCATAGGGACCTCAATGTGTGGCGCAGATTAAGCTGAGAGCGGACTCGCTCGCGGGACGGGTCTGGTGTCGACGAATTCGTCGTCCGGCCAGACCTGTCGCGGGCAGGCTCAGGGCTACAGCGGTTGCGCCTTAGCCATGTGCAGGCTGGCTGTGGGGAAACAACAGATCGACGAAACGCTCGGCCGTCGGTTGTGGCTCGTGATTGGCCAGGCCGCAGCGCTCGTTCGCTTCGATGAACACATACTCCGGCTGATCGGCGGCGGGCACCATCAGGTCCAGACCCACCACCGGGATGTCGAGGGCGCGGGCGGCACGTACGGCGGCGTCTTTCAGCACCGGGTGAAGAATCGCGGTGACGTCTTCCAGGCAGCCGCCGGTGTGCAGGTTCGCGGTGCGGCGCACGGCCAGACGCTGATCGGCCGGTAACACGCTTTCGAAGCTGAAACCCGCGTCCTCTACGGTGCGGTGAGTTTCGTCGTCCACGGGAATCTTGCTCTCGCCGCCCGTGGCTGCAGAGCGACGGCGACTTTGCGCCTCGATCAGCTGACCCACGGTGTGACGGCCATCGCCGATGATCTCGGCAGGACGGCGGATGGCCGCAGCGACGACCTCAAATCCAATCACGACGATGCGCAAGTCGAGCCCTTCGTGGAAGCTTTCGAGCAGCACACGGCTGTCGAACTGGCGAGCACGCTCGACCGCCGCCTGGACATCTTCGATCGTACGAAGGTCCACGGCCACGCCCTGACCCTGTTCGCCATCGACCGGCTTGACCACGACGCGCTGGTGTTCTTCGAGAAACGCCAGGTTGTCGTCGCCGTTACCCGCCAGTTGCTGCACCGGCACTTCCAGCCCCGCCGCCTTCAGCGTCTTCTGGGTCATGCGCTTGTCCTGGCACAGCGTCATGCTGACGGCGGTGGTCAGGTCGCTCAACGACTCACGGCAGCGCACCCGGCGGCTGCCATGAATCAGCGTGAACAGTCCGGCCTCGGCATCATCTACTTGCACCTCGATGCCGCGACGATGGGCTTCTTCGACAATGATGCGCGCGTACGGGTTGAAGTCTGCCTGGGGGCCGGGTCCGAGAAACAACTTCTCGTTGATGCCGTTTTTTCGCTTGATGGCAAAGGTTGGCAGATTGCGGAAGCCCAGCTTGGCGTACAGGCTTTTTGCTTGTTCGTTGTCGTGCAGCACCGACAGATCAAGGTACGCCAGACCCCGGCTCTGGAAGTGCTCGACCAGATGACGCACCAGCACTTCGCCGACGCCAGGCCGTGTGCATTGCGGATCAACCGCCAGGCACCACAGGCTGCTGCCGTTTTCGGGATCGTTGAACGCCTTTTGGTGATTCAGGCCCATGACGCTGCCGATCACGGCGTTGGTGGTCTCGTCTTCAGCAATCCAGTAGACCGGGCCGCCTTGGTGCCGAGGCGTCAGCAGGGCAGGGTCAATGGGCAACATGCCACGGGCGATGTACAAATTGTTGATCGCGGTCCAGTCACCTTCGCTTTGCGCTCGGCGAATCCTGAAGCCACGAAACACCCGCTGGGCCGGGCGGTAATCGCTGAACCACAGGCGCAGCGTGTCTGACGGATCGAGAAACAATTGTTGCGGCGATTGCGCCAGCACCTGTTGCGGTGCGGCGACATACAAGGCGATGTCGCGCTCGCCCTGCTTTTCGTTGAGCAACTCTTGCGCGAGGGTTGCCGGGTCAGGGTAGGTATGGCCAATCAGCAGCCGTCCCCAGCCGCAATGCAGAGCCAGCGGTTCTGTCTCAGGCGTGCTGCCGTCTTCGGCAAGGCGAGCCTGCAAGCGCTCGTACGACGGCGCCTGGCCGCGCAACAAACGCTGGTTATGAATCGAAGCGTTGGCTTTCATCGGTCAGAGTCCTTGTTCGCTGAGCCACAGGTTCAGCGCTGCGAGCTGCCACAGCTTGGAGCCGCGCAGGGGCGTCAGTTGACCCTGTGGATCGGTGAGCAGTTTGTCGAGCATGACCGGGTTGAACAGGCCACGGTCCTGGCTTGGATCGAGCAGCAGATCGCGGACCCAGTTCAGCGTATCGCCTTCCAGATGCTTGAGGCCCGGCACCGGGAAATAACCTTTCTTGCGATCAATGACTTCGGACGGGATCACCAGTCGCGCGGCTTCCTTGAGCACCTGCTTGCCGCCGTCCGGCAACTTGAAGCGGCCCGGGACCCGAGCCGACAGCTCGACCAGTCGATAGTCGAGGAACGGGGTGCGTGCTTCGAGGCCCCAGGCCATGGTCATGTTGTCGACGCGTTTGACCGGGTCATCCACCAGCATGACCGTGCTGTCCAGTCGCAGGGCTTTGTCCACGGCGGCATCAGCGCCCGGCATCGCGAAATGCTCGCGCACGAAATCACCGGCCGCGTCATTCGCCGTCAGCCATTTCGGCGTGACGGTCTCGGCGTATTCGGCGTAACTGCGGTCGAAGAACGCATCGCGGTAGGCGGCGTATGGGTCACTGGCGCCGTCCACTTGCGGGTACCAGTGATAACCGGCGAACAACTCGTCCGCGCCCTGACCGCTCTGAACCACCTTGCAGTGCTTGGCCACTTCGCGGGACAGCAGATAAAAGGCGATGCAGTCGTGGCTGACCATCGGCTCGCTCATTGCACGGAAGGCGGCGGGCAGTTGCTCGATGATTTCGCTTTCCTTGATGCGCAGTTGATGGTGGTTGGTGCCGTAGTGTTTGGCGATCAGGTCCGAATACTGGAACTCGTCGCCGCGTTCGCCGCCGGCATCCTGAAAGCCGATGGAGAAAGTCGACAGATCTTTCACGCCCACTTCACGCAGCAGACCGACCAGCATGCTCGAGTCAACGCCGCCGGACAGCAGCACCCCAACGTCCACCGCAGCGCGTTGACGAATGGCAACGGCTTCGCGCGTGCTGTCGAGCACACGGTCGCGCCAGTCTTCGAGGGTCAGATTTGCTTCGTCGGCACGCGGGCCATAGGGCAGGGTCCACCAGACTTTCTGCTCGACCTTGCCTTCGGCGCTCACGCGCATCCACGACGCCGGCGGCAGTTTTTCCACACCGGCCAGCAACGTGCGCGGCGCAGGCACCACGGCGTGGAAGTTCAGGTAATGATTGAGCGCGACCGGGTCGAGCATCGGGCTGATGTCGCCGCCTTTGAGCAACGCGGGCAGCGCGGACGCAAAACGCAGGCGCTTATCGGTGCGCGACAGGTACAGCGGCTTGACGCCGAGACGGTCGCGGGCGATGAACAGGCTTCTGTTGTCGCGCTCCCAGATGGCGAACGCGAACATGCCGTTGAGCTTGGGCAGCATGTCAGCGCCCCAGGCATGGTAGCCCTTGAGCAGCACTTCGGTGTCGCCGCCGGAGTGGAACTGGTAGCCAAGGCTTTCGAGCTCGGCACGCAGTTCCGGGAAGTTGTAAATCGCGCCGTTGAAGGCCAGGGACAGGCCCAGGTGGCTGTCGATCATCGGCTGCGCCGAGCCGTCCGACAGGTCCATGATTTTCAATCGACGGTGGCCGAGGGCAATCGGCCCCTGGCTGTGAAACCCCCACGCATCCGGGCCGCGAGCCGCGAGATGATGGGTGATACGTTCTACTGCGGCGAGATCCGCAGGTTGATTGTCAAAGCGTAGTTCGCCAGCTAATCCGCACATCTGTCCTAAACCCTTTATGTTTTCGGCGTGTTTGGCGTTACTGGGATTGCGCGGCGATAGATGCCGGGTTCATTCCGGGCATCAGGCGCATGATTGCGTACATATGGCGCGTGTCGTACATCCTGCGCTGTCTAATCCCGAGCCTGCGCAATGCACTCAGCCAGTAACGATTCGGCCCTGTCCCGGCGCGGATATACAGCCCTGACACGAGCCCGCTTCCTATCGGCGCGAACACGTCATCAGGGCGCGCTGCCGTCAGCGGCCTAGCTTTATCGAGTACCAGCAGGCGTGGATCGTTCAATAAAAAAACATTGCAAGGGAGGGAGGTGTGGCCGGGTTTACAATCACCGACGACGTTTTTCGTGGGGTGTCGACTCGCTCATAGGTGCAAGAGGCGCTGCCCACGTGATGCCTGGGAAGCGCATATCTCGCCCGAGTCAACGCGAGCGGTTGGCGATCCGTAAAGCCGCGGTTTTGATGTACCTCACCGAGTTGGCGAGGTTACCGGCGTGACTTTCGAGGAGCATGAGGTCCTCTTGTCGACACACAACTCTCTGAGCCTTCAGGTAGATGGCATGACCTTCGAGAAATTGCGACAGAGAGTCAAAGTAAGCCGCCGAATCTTCGAGATCCGACTGCATATCTTTCAAGCTTAATGTAGACATCGAGGCTCCAGACGCTATTGAAGCAGGCGTCCTGGCCTGACGGGGTTGGGGTATCGGGTTCACTGTCCGATGCTTTGTTTATCGGCAGCCATCAGGAAACTTTAGATGATTATTAGGGTCTGGCGCCGGCGGCGTGTCAGTAGCCCGTCATCTCCAGATACCCCACACCCTCATGGCTACCGCTCAGGGTGACCGGCCCCTCCCAATAAGGAATCTGCAGGTTCATCCACGCCTGGGGGTTAAGCGCTTCGACCGCGATATCCACGGCCCTCGACGGGATTTTCACCGACCAGCGTGTGGGCATGTCGCGGCCTTCAACGTCAGTAGTGTCTTCCGGGACCAGTTCGATATCTTTCGCTGCCAATTGCTCGGTGCTGCCATCGGCGTTGATCCATGTCCCGGTCAGGTACGGCTCGCCGTCCTTTTGCCGCATGCGATAGAGCATGACTTCGTTGCCATCACCCAGATGCAGCGAGAACCAGTCCCAGCCCGTTTGATTATCCGTGAGCGGCTGGCTGCTCCACTCCCGGTCCAGCCACGCGGGCCCGGACACCTGATAGGTTTTGCCGTCGATTTCGAGGCTGCCGTCCGCCTGAAAAAACGGCTGGCTGTAGTAGTACGACGCCCGACCCTGCTCGGACTTCTGACTGAAGCCCTGTTTGCCTTGCAGCACCAACGGCTTCGTGGCTTTCAGGTGCAGGCGATAGTTGAACTGCGGACTGCCGGCCTGCAACTGCATGTCCGCCAGCGGGTCATCGTTGGCAGACTGGCTGGTGAAGGACCAGTCATCTATCCAGGCTGCGAACGGTGCCAGCGTCACCCCGGCCTGCTGCACGCCGCCTCGGGCGTAGCGTTCCGCTGCGAAATGATCGTCCTGGGACGTCACGGCGGCGTGGCCCATCCACAGATTGCGGTTATTCCAGCCAGACCCATCGCCTTGCAGCCCTTTCGCGCGGGGGAGGGCATTGCGAAATAGGGTCCATTGCACGCCGAACGACTGGCCGTCGGCATCCTTGAGGTTGGCGGTGACGTACCACCACTCGATGCGGAAATCATCGTGGGGGCCATGATCGTCGGGAAACACGAAGCGCTTGTCCGGCGTTACCTGTGCGTAACTTGAGGCGTCGTCGGCAAGGCCTGCGAAGCCTTTTTCTTCCTCGGGTTTGTCGTCGCAGCCGCTAAGCAGGGTGACGAGCAACAGGCCAACGAGCAGCGGCAGGGCTTTAACCTTCATTGGCGAAAGTCCTCAGCAAATCAGCAGGGCGGGTGCGGTACAAACGGTAGAGCGGCCATGCCGAGGCCAGCAGTGTGGCGAGCATTGCCAGCAGCGTCAGGCGCAACAGCTGCATCGGGAACACCTGCAGCGGCAGGCGCCAACCGAAGGCTTGCACGTTGATCACTGCGTCCAGACACCACGCCAGTAACAGCCCCAGCGGAATTGCCAGCACCAGCGTCAGCACCGCCAGGAGCCACGTCTGCGCCAGATTGAGCAACATCAATTGGCGCCGCGTCACGCCCAGCGCCCACAGCGGCGCCAGTTGTGCGAGGCGGCTCTGGCTCTGGGTGAGGAGACTGATGAACAGCGCGACGCCGGCCACCATCAAGGTCAGGCTGTTCAACGCGGCCGTGGCGGCGAAGGTGCGTTCGAAGACCTGCTGCGACCAGGCTTTGAGCTGAATCTGATCGACGATGCGGTTGTCGTCGATGGTGAATTTGTTGTGCAGCACCCTCAGCAGTTGCGGGATGGCGTGGGGATCGATGCGCAGATTGAAACGGTTGGGCGTCAGCTGCGGCCAGTGCTTGAGCAGGTGGTCGGCGTTCACCAGCATGTGGCCCTTGGGATTGCCGTAATCGGCATAAATGCCAACGACCCGCAGCGGCCACGGCCCGTCCGGCGCCGGCAGTTTCACTTCATCGCCAACGCTGACGTCCAGACGGCGGGCCAGTTGTTCGCTGAGCATCAGCGTGTCTTCCTGCGCCAGTTGCTTCCAGGCATCGCCGCTCGCCGATTCCAGCAGCGGCCAATGCTGGCGATAGTGCGGATGGTCGATGACGCCATACAGCTCGGCCGGCCAGCCATGCAGCTGCAGCGACACCTGCCAGTTGGGCAGCACCGCCGAGGTCAGCGGTTGCTGACTCAACCACTGCTGCAACGGCGCGGCCTGGGCGGGATTCTGCGGATTGATGTACAGCTCGGCGCTAAGGCGTTGCTCCAGCCAGTGGGTGAACGTCTGGCGGAACCCCGACGTCATGCTACCCGCGCCGATGTTTGCTGCCATCGCCAGAAGTAAGGCCATGAGCGCTAGGCTCAGGGCCGGCAATTGTTGTCGGCAGTCAGCGAGAAACCACTGACCCAGCACCGAACGGCTCCTGCCCAACAGTGCGTTGAGCAGCAGGTTGAGCAGCACCGGAAGGCCCAGCGCCGCACTCAATAACAGGCTGGCCATCAACACGAAGCCCAGCGCCAGGCTGTCGCCAAACAGCGCGGCCGATACTGCAATCAACGCCGAAATCCCGGCAACCCAGCCCTGGCGTCGCAGCCATTTGGCGTGGGTTTCGTGCCATGCCTGGGCATTGGCCAGCGCCAGCAAGGGCAGACGCGCCGCGCGCAGCAGGCTGCTGGCGCCCGCGAGAAACGCGCCGAGCAGACTGACGCCCAATCCACTCAGCCACCACCAGATGCTCAGGTTCAGGTGGCCCGCGACTTCAGCGCCGTACAGCCCGCGCAGACTCGCCGCAACATCGGGCAACAGCGCGCTCGCCAGCCAGTAGCCACTGATGACGCCGGCGATGCCGCCGAGCAAGGCCAGCACCCCAAGCTCGACCACCAGACTCACCATCAACCCACGTGCGCTGACCCCGCAGGCACGCAGATTGCGCAGCAGCCCACGACGCTGTTCCAGCGCGAGACCAATGGCCGCGTGCACGATGAACAGCCCGACTACGAACGAGAGAAAACCCAGCGCGTCGAGGTTCAGGTGGAAGCTCTCGGTGAGCCTGCCCAGGTCGTTGTCTTCGCCGCTTTTGCGCAGCACCAGTTCGCCGTTCAGCTCGGCCGGCAGGGGAGGAGCGTTTTCGGCAAAATCCTTGGGCAGCACCAGCCGCGAGATCTGATTGGGCTGGTTGAGCAGTTGCTGGGCGAAACCGATGTCCATGAGCAGTACACCCGGCGCCATGTCGGTTTTCCCGCGCAGTGGCGGCAGCACCTTGCCGGAGTCGATGACCGGCTGCTGGCCTTCATGAAGACCGAGGGCCGCGAGGGTCTGCGGCGAAATCCAGGTGGTGCCGGGAGGGGTGAAGAAGTCGACGATCTGCGCGGTGTCCAGCGATTGCCCCGCCAGCGCGGTGTTCACCGGCAGTGAGACTGGCTCGATGCCGAGCACGGTCAGGCGCTGCTCCGGCGCTTCCTTCAGGGTGACGCGCCCGCGGAGTGCGGGGGAGACCGGCCATCCCGCCCGGCGCAAGGTCACGAACAGGTCCTGGGAAAAGTTGGCGCCGTTGGGCGAGACCAGGATCTTCTGCGGCTCGCCACCGATCATCTGACTGGCTTTGGCGTAGCTTTCACGGGCCTGACTGTTCAGCGCCTGTACGCCGGTCAGCAGGCTGGTCGCCAGCCACAGGCCGGTCAGCACGCTGAAAAACTGCACGGGATGGCGCCGCCAGTGGCTCAGCAGCGCTTTCAACGTCCAGTAGAAGACAGACATCTCAGCGTTCGCCTTCGCTGACCAGCCGACCCAGATGCAGCACGGCCTGACGCTGCAATCGTGCCGCCACCCTCGGGCTGTGGGTCACCATCAACAGGCTGGTCGTGCTGTCGGCGAGGAGGTGCAGCAACAGTTGCAGCACTTCATCGCTGGTGGCTTCGTCGAGGTTGCCAGTGGGTTCGTCAGCGAGCAGCAGGGCCGGGCGAGACGCGAGAGCCCGGCCAATCGCAACGCGCTGCTGCTGGCCGCCGGAAAGCTGTTCGGGGTAGCGCTTGAGCAGCGCGCCCAAACCCAGCCGCTCGGTGAGTTCGGTCTGCCATTCGGGCTGGTAGCGCCCGGCCAGACGCGCCTGGAACGCCAGGTTGTCTTCGACCTTCAGGCTCCCGATCAGGTTGAACTGCTGGAACACCAGGCCGACTTCCGTACGCCGCCAGTTGGCCAACTGCGCTTCGTTCATCTGGTCGAGACGCTGCCCGGCGACCTCGATGCTGCCCTTGTCCACGTGGTCCAGACCGGCCACCAGATGCAGCAGCGTGCTCTTGCCGCTGCCGGACTCACCCATCAACGCCAGACTGCCGCCCTGATCCAGTTGCAGGTCCGCGCCACGCAAAACGGCCAATGGGCCCTGGGCCGTGGCATAGCTTTTGAACACACCCTGGACTTGCAGCATCGACACGCACCTGAATGGAGGGATGGGCTGGAGGATAACGGTTTGGCCGGAGCTGATGTAGCTGGCGAAGCAGTGGATCTTCGGCAGGAGCAAGAAGTTGCGTCGGATAGCGGCGACGGGCGCCTGGACAGCCGATACCGCAGGCCTCTCTACTTCCCGCGAATCAGCCCGCGCAGCGCGAATCGGTTGGGATGACAGGCTTCGGCCACGCTTCGCGGCAGCGGCAGAGGTTCGTCATCCAGCCAGGCGGCAATCAGTTCGCCGGACAGCGGCGCAGTGATCAGACCGCGAGAGCCGTGACCGCTGTTGACGTACAGCCCGGCGAGCCATGGGCACTCGGTATCCGGCGTCTGGCGCGCATCCTTGCGCAGCACGGCGTACGTTTCAAGAAACGCCGCCCGATCTGCCAGCGGCCCGACGATGGGCAGGTAATCCGGGCTGGTGCAGCGAAACGCGGCGCGACCTTGCAGATCCTCCGCTGGCAGCGCGGTGGCGTTCAGCCGCTGGGTCAGGTCCTCGGAGATCTCCCTTAGCAGTTCGAGATTGCCGAGATGTTCGGCCGTATTCGGCGTCAGGTCATCGCTGTTGAAGGCGAAGCTTGCCCCCAGCGTGTGTTCGCCGCCGCGCGCAGGCGCCACGTAACCCTCGGCGCACACGACAGTCGTCAACGCGCGGCTTTCGGGGGTTGCAGCCAGTCGGGTAATCTGCCCGCGAATACGCTTGAGGGGCAGGTCAGCGCTGGCCGGGAAGCGTTTGACTTCGGCTGCGCCCGCCAACACGACGACGGGAGCAGAAGCCAGCAGACGCTCGCCATCCCACGCCTGCCACAGCGCCCCGTCCCGCCGCAGCTCGATCACGTCATTGTGGGTCAGCAGTTTGATGTTGCTTGCGCTGGCCTGATCGCGACACAACGCCGGCGGATGCACCCAGCCACCTTGGGGGTAAAACAAACCGCCGCTGTTCAATACCACACCCGCCCGTGACTCGGCGTCAGCCCGGTCCAGCACATGCAGCAGATCCTCGGGGAACGCCGCCGCCAGTTGCGCCTGCCGCGCTTGCTCTTTCTCGTCGAAGGCAAGCTGCAGCACGCCGCAATCGTCCCAGTCGATGCCCCGTTGCAGGCGTTCCAGCAAACGGCGGGTGTGACCAAATCCGCTCAAGATCAGCTGCGACAACGGGGTGCCGTGGGCCGACAGCTTCAGATAGAGCACGCCTTGCGGATTGCCCGATGCTTCTTGCGCCAAATCCCCGTGACGTTCCAGCAGACTGACGTGCCAACCGCGCGCTGCAAGACTTGACGCAGTGGCGCAGCCGGCCAGGCCTGCGCCGATTACCAACGCCGTGCGCGGGCCGTCCGGTGACGTCGGCCGGGCAAACCAGGGTTTGGCGCGCGGAGGCGTTGGCACATCTTCGGGCCAACCGATGAAGCGGCCTTTGAGCACTTCCCACTTATGCCCGATCCCCGGCACGCGCTTCATCTTGAAACCGGCTGCGTTCAATGCCCGGCGCACCCAGCCCGTGCTGGTAAAGGTGCCGATGGTCGAGCCCGGTGCCGCCAGCCGCGCCAGCTCTGCGAAGAGTTCGGGCGTCCACATTTCCGGGTTTTTCGCGGGGGCGAAACCGTCGAGAAACCAGGCGTCGATCTGTCCGTCCAGCTGCGGCAGCATGTCCAGCGCATCGCCAACCAGCAAGGTCAGGGTCACGCGGCCGCCCTCGAAGACCCAGCGCTGGAAGCCCTGATGCACCGCCACGTATTGATCCAGCAACTGATCCGCTTGCTCCTTGAGCTCGGGCCACAAATTCAGCGCGCGTTCCAGATCGGCACGGGTCAACGGGTATTTTTCGACGCTGACGAAATGCAGGCGGGCGTCTGCCACTGCGCTGGCATTGAACAGCTGCCAGGCGCACAGGAAATTCAACCCAGTACCAAACCCGGTTTCGCCGATCACCAGCCGACCACCCGCCGGTAACGCAGCAAAGCGCTCGGGCAGCTCGTTCTGGGTCAGGAACACATGGCGGGTTTCATCCAGGCCCGATCCGGTCGAGAAATAAACGTCGGCGAACACCCGTGAATGCGGATTGCCGTGTTCGTCCCAGTCGATCTGGGCGTGGGCAATCTGGTCATCGGCGATCTGGGTGTGGTCAGTGCTGGTCATGTTCGGCTCGGGGCGGGCGAGGTGGCGATGGTACTCCAGCGTCCGGGGAGGCGTGCACTACATATGTATGCCACTTTGAGGGTGCGTTCCTGTTTATCTATGCGCCTTTGATCACACGCAGAAACAAGGACGTCACATGAACACCGCCAGTCAGGCTCTTACGACTTCATTCATCCAGGACACGCTGCCGCAATGGTTCATCCAGGCGACCCCGGCAATGCGCGATGCCCTGCGTCAGGACATGACCCTCGCGCAGGCCGCTCGGGAAAACCTCAAGCAGGTGTTCCAGCGCATTCAGGACCTGCCGTCATTTGCGCGGCCGTTGCTGACCCAGGCCCTGGACGCCGAATTCGGTCCGGGTCTCGATGTCGACCGCGACCGCTTCTTCCACGCCAGATTCCAGCGCGACTGGCTGACCGGTCGTGCTTCGCCTCAGGGTTCCAGCACACGTTCGCTGCTGGCCGCCGCCCTGCAAAATTTCGAAGCGGTCGAAGCGACGGACGCTGATCGTGAAAGCACCTCGGCAATCATTGGCGGCACGCCGGACACATCGGCGCGGCCGGAAGCCGTTCATCCATCAAGGGTTAGTCCCGGTCGCTTCATCGAACTGTGCCGCCGGCTTGACCTGGGCGGCCAGTATCAACGGCACTTGCATCATGTGTTGCACCCCGTCGCGAGGCCGGACGTCCCCGGGAGTCTGGACAGCAATGACATCAAGTCGCGCATTATCGAGCACGCCCGTCTGACCTTGCGGGTCGACTCCCACATCGCACGCCTCAAGGGCTCTATTGATGAGGCGCAGTACCAGAGGCTGCTGCAGCTCGACGCCTACGGCCCCGCGCATCAGGTGTCCACCCTGCAACTGCTGGGCTACAAATTGCGCGGCCCGCTGTTATTCAAATCCACCGAGCAGACGCGTTGCGTGGTGTACCTGCCTGGGGAAGCCAGTGGCGCAATCCAGTCCTACCCCTCGTTGGAACATTTCACACAGGCGCTGCGGACCAAACTGCGCTCCGAGGCGTATCAACGCTACTTCGATCGCTTCATTCCCGAGCGCAGCAAAGGCGCTTTCTTCAAACGCTTGCACGAGCGCCTGGCGCCCCATGTCCTGCACAGCGTCGCCCGTGGCAAAGGTTTTCACCGACAGCTGATCAGCGTTTCGGAAGTGGATCAGAATGCGTTCCTCGACCTGGAAGCCATCGATATGGGCGGCGCGCTGGGTGATGTTTTCTATCTTCATCAACTGCTGCGACTGAAGGATGACGCTCGCGTGCTCGCCGTCCCCACCGACGACGAGGACCAGAAAACCCGCGACCAGCGCCTCGCTGACTGGCTGAACTACGGCTTGGATGCACTGAATATCGCCGCGCTGTTCGTTCCCGGTCTGGGCGAAGTCATGATGGTTGTCGCGGGGGCGCAATTGCTCGACGAGACATTCGAAGGCATTGAAGCGTGGCGCCATGGCGACATGGATGAAGCGCTGGACCACTTGGGCAATGTCGCGGAAAACCTGGCATTCATGGGGGCGCTGGGTGTCGCAGGTGCCGTGACCGGCGCAATGGCGGCAGAGGCCGGTGGGTCGCAGCCACCATCGTTCATCAAACGTAGCGTTCCCGCCCGAAACGCTGCAGGTGGCCTACGCCTGACCGACGTGAGCGTGGCTTTGCGTCGTTTGCATCCGGAACTCGCGGACATCGACGACAACACCGTCGGCCGAATAATGGCAGTGAGCGGGGTAGATGAAGAGCATCTGGCCGCACTGCACATCGCCAATCAATCTGCACCCGCAGCGCTGCTCGATACCGCCAAGCGTTTTCGCCTGAGTCAGCAGGCGGCAGACTCAGCCGACGCCTTCAACGCGGCGTACCTCGCCAGCGAGCAGTCGAGCGATCCGCTGATCGTACTGCTCAGACGGGATTTCCCGTCCCTCACGTTGGCGGCAGGCCAGGAGCTGATCGCTGAAACCGCCAGCGAACAGAAACTGGCCATGCTGGACACTCAACGCATTCCGCTCGAAGCGGCCGGAAAGGTCCGTGGGCATCTGCGTCAGACCCGCATGAACCGAGCGCTGGAGGGTTTCTTTCTGACGCCCAGCACGGCCAACGCCGATCTCCAGCGCCTGACGGTGCGCAGCCTTGAAACATTCCCGGGATGGCCCGCTGACCTTCGCATCGAACTGAGGGAGGGCAGCACCACCGGGCCTTTGCTGGACAGCATTGGCGCCAAGAGTGCCTCGCAATGCCGTGTGTTGATCAAGGGCGACAAAGGCTTTCAGGTAGCGGGCACCGAGGAGTCGGAGAAAAGGGTCAGCCTGTTTGCCGCGATCTTGCGTGCGCTGCCAGAGAGCAGTCGTCAGACGATGGGGTTCAACAACCCGGAAACGGGCGCACGGGCCTTCAAGCGTCGCATTTTTAATTGGGTCCGGTCGCAGCCGGAGTGGGCGGCGGAGCAGTTGGGGCAATGGACGTTACCGACCGGGTTCAGGCCGCCGCAGCGTTTGCTTGACGGGCGCATCGGCTACCCACTCAGCGGGCGCGGTGTGCCTGTGGCTGACAGCGCGGTTCATCAGCAATTGCTCCAGGCAATGGCGCAGCTCTACCCGGAGAGTCTCGAGATGACGGAGCAGGTGCGTGGCATGGCCCGGCGGGGGCGATCACTGGAGCAACTGCTGCACGCGACGCGCGCTCGTGCTGTGGCCTATGACCAGTTGCACGTGAGCCTGATCGCCTGGGCGGAAGCCGACGATATCAGCGTGCTGCTCAATGACGGTGAACGTCTGGCGCGGCGTCGGGTGGCCAACGCGCTGGGTCGGGCCTGGCGCTACAGCCATGCTGATGCGCCACGGGGTACGCGCTGGCTGACGCTTGAGTTCCTGACAATGCCGGAATTGCCGCCCTTGCAAAGTTTCTATGGGGACATCACACAGATCGAGCTCAATAACGTGCAGTTTGATACCAACGCTGCCAATGCGTTTCTGGCGAACTTTCCGAACATGACCCACTTGAACGTGCGCGGAAGCTTCACCGAGCTCCCGAGTGTGTTACCGCAGTTTGAGTCCCTGCAGCACCTTTCGCTGGAGAACATGCAATGGCCCCTGGGCCAGCCTGCCATGGACACACTGATGGACATCCCCGCGCTGAATTCCCTGAGTCTGGCCGGCAGCCAGTTGGGTGAATTCACCGACACCAGCCGCCTGAGCCTGTCGACCTTGTGGATTAACAACACCGGCCTTACCCAGTGGCCTGAATGGACCGATTCGCTGGGCCTTGGCGAGCTGGACATCAGTGACCACCAGATCACCGACATCCCTTCCGACGTGATCGAAAACTCAAGGGATGATGGCCAGCACACGGTGATCTACGCCTACAACAACCCGTTCAACCGCCAGGACCTTGAGGATTACTGGCGCAACGACACCGGCTACGGTCATCGCTATCAGCTCGATTACGACTTTCCCGAAGACATCCGCGAGATCCACGTCGAAGGCGCGCCGATGGACACAGACTCTGAGCCATCTGATGACGAGTCCGCGTCTCATGGTCACCGCTCTGGTCCGAGCGCGGGTGCTGCCAGACCCTCGGCGCAGGTATGGTTGCGCACGGGGGAAGATGTGTTGAATCAGCGGTTGCTGGCAGCGTGGACGCAGGTCGAACAGGCCGCCGATGCGCCTCATCTGCTGGTGTTGTTGCAGCGTTTGAGGGAAACCCCGGACTTCCGCCAGTTCCATGCCGAGCTTGCCAGTGAAGTGCTCACTGTTCTGGAAACAGCTGCGCAGGATGCCGGGTTGCGCGGGCAGATCGAGGTCATGGCCAACGACCGCTTGTTCGGCGCCAACCAGACCTGTCAGGACGGGGCACGCCTGATCTTCAGCGACATCCAGGTCGCGGTTTACAGCCATGGTGCGCTGCGGGGCGTTGCAGAAAGCCAACGCACGGACGCCTTGCTGGGTGTCCTGCGTCAGCTTTTTCGCCTCAACGAAGTGCAGGCGATTGCGGATGCGGAGATTGCCCGGCGCGAAAGCCTGGGGATGGCGCTGGATCATGCCGAGGTGCGACTGGCCTACCGCGTCGGGCTCGCGGATGAACTCGGGCTGCCCGGTCAGCCTTACCGCATGGTCTGGGCGCGTCTGGCGGCGGTCGACCGTGGGGCATTGCTGGACGCTCGTCGCCAGGTGCTGGAAGCGGAACGCGGCCCGGCTTTCCTGCACTTTGCCGTCGGTGACCAGCAGTGGAACGCGCGGTTGCGCTCCGAGCATGCGCCCGCGCTGGCTTTGGCCACTGAATCAGTGCGCGCACGCATGGCCGCCCTGGAAGAGCATCCGCCAACCGATCCTGACGAGTACCACCGACAGGGCCTGGCCCTCATCGCCGAACGCGATGCGGCCGAGGCGCTGATGCTCACGCAGTTGACCGATCTGTACCGCGCGGGCTGGTAATTTGCTGAACAAGGTGGCACTCCCACGGTGCCGCCTCGTTACACCTGCAACCGAATGTTTCCCGCTGCAGTGATCCATCGCAGCGGTTGGCGGTCATAACCTGCATCGGCGCTGCCCGCCGCCTGCTAGTCTTGACCGATCCTGAAGGGAGCCTTGAATGTTCGAATCCGCTGAAATCGGCCACACCATCGACGACGAAACCTACGACGCTGAAGTCCCGGCGCTGCGCGAGGCGCTGCTGGAAGCTCAGTACGAACTGCATGAGCAAGGCAAGCGCCAGATTATCGTGCTGATCAATGGCATCGAGGGCGCAGGCAAGGGCGAGACCGTCAAGCTGCTCAACGACTGGATGGACCCGCGCTACATCGAAGTGCGCACTTTCGATCAGCAAACCGATGAAGAGCTGGCCCATCCGCCGGTCTGGCGTTACTGGCGCCAGTTGCCGCCGAAAGGCCGCATCGGCGTATTTTTCGGAAACTGGTACAGCCAGATGATCCAGGGCCGGGTGCACAAGCGCTTCAAGGACCCCGTGCTGGATCAGGCCATCAACGGCGCCGAGCGACTGGAAAAGATGCTGGTCGACGAAGGCGCGGTGATCTTCAAATTCTGGTTTCACCTGTCCAAGCGGCAGATGAAGCTGCGCCTCAAAACCCTCAAGGATGATCCCCTGCACAGCTGGCGGATCAGCCCGCTGGACTGGCAGCAATCGAAGACCTATGACCGCTTTGTGCGTTTTGGCGAGCGCGTGCTGCGCCGAACCAGTCGCGACTACGCGCCCTGGCACGTCATCGAAGGCGTCGACCCGAACTACCGCAGTCTCACCGTTGGCCGCTTGCTGCTCGAGGGTTTGCAAAATGCTCTGAAGACGCCTGAAGGGGCGACCCATCTAGTCGGACTCGGCCCTTTGCCCAACAACAGCAACGAGCTGAGCCTGCTCGACAACCTCGACATGACCCTGGCGCTGGAAAAAGACGACTACGACGAGCAGCTGATCACCGAGCAGGCGCGGCTTTCGGGGCTCATGCGCGACAAACGCATGCGCCGTCACTCATTGGTGGCGGTGTTCGAGGGCAACGATGCAGCGGGCAAGGGCGGCGCGATCAAACGTGTCGCCGGAGCCCTCGATCCGAGGCAATACCACATCGTGCCAATCGCCGCGCCCAGTCAGGACGAGCTGGCTCAGCCTTATCTGTGGCGGTTCTGGCGGCAGATTCCGGCGCGGGGGAAATTCACCGTGTTCGATCGGTCATGGTACGGGCGCGTGCTGGTCGAGCGAGTCGAAGGCTTCTGCTCCGAGGCGGACTGGTTGAGGGCTTACAGCGAGATCAACGACTTCGAAGAGCAGCTCACGGATTTCGGCGTGGTGGTGGTGAAGTTCTGGCTGGCGATCGACGACAAAACCCAGCTGGAGCGTTTTCAGGCGCGGGAGAAAGTGCCGTTCAAGCGCCACAAGATCACCGAGGATGACTGGCGTAACCGCAGCAAGTGGCCGCTTTACCGCGAGGCGGTGGGCGATATGGTGGACCGCACCAGCACTGAAATCGCCCCGTGGACGCTGGTGGAGGCTAACGACAAACGCTGGGCACGGGTAAAGGTACTGCGCACGATCAACGAAGCGATCGAGGCGGCATTCAAGAAGAGTGACAAAAAGCACAAGTAGCAGGGAGGGGGACGTACGAGCCGGAGTCGGCTCGTACGCTTCTCAATCGGTAACGGTGGGACGTTATTGTCGAGCTTAGTGGTGGCGCGGCTTGAGGATCGCCGGCTTTTCATCCGGGGCTTGAAGCAGCAGATACAGCGCGGTCAGCGCTTCCGGGATCTGCACGATCATGTCGTCCATCAGGTTGGCATCGGCGGCGATGTCGGCGAACTCTGGCTGTTCATCGAAGAGACCGGAACCGACCATGATCGGCAACAGCATCTCGCTGACTTCCTCTTCGTCGTTCTCGAACCAGGCGGATTCGCGCAGGAACACGCCTTCCATGAAACCGATGCACCAGCCACGCAGCTCGGAGTCGTCGGGGTCATCGCCCAGGTCGAGATCGCACGGCAATTCGAACTCTTCGTCCGACGCCAGCTGACGAGCGATGTGCGCCTTGAGCTGGATCAGGGTGGCTTCGATTTCCTCGTGCTGCGCTTTGTCAGCGTAGTGCGGGGGCTCGGCGAACAGTGCGTCGATCCACTCGCGATCCGGCACGGTTTCGGCGCAAATGGACAGCGCGGTCAGATAGCCGTGGGCGGCTACGTAGTCCAGCGCTTCGTCATGCAGCTCATCGGCATCGAGGAAGGCTTGCAGGCGGTGTAATTGCTCAGCGAAGGACATTGACAGACTACCTTGGGAATAAACGATGCTGAATTCTAGGCCCTGAGGGCGCCCGGCGCCAGCGGCGAGGCCACTGGAATCGGTATTCCGGTTAATTTCGACCGCCGGTGTCACCGCTGTCCAATCTGTCGGAGCGCTCCGGTATACTGCCGCGCTTTGCGATTTCCACAGCGATTCTCGACCGCTGTTGCGGCACCATCCGGGGTACTTATGCTCGACCAGGCTCAACGCGTACTTAAAGACATCTTCGGCTACGACAGCTTCCGTGGTCGCCAGGGTGCCATTATCGAGCGCGTGGCCAGTGGCGGTGATGCATTGGTGCTGATGCCCACCGGGGGCGGCAAATCCCTGTGTTTCCAGGTGCCGGGCCTGTTGCGCGACGGCCTCGCGGTGGTGGTTTCGCCGCTCATTGCGTTGATGGACGATCAGGTGGCGACGCTGGAAGAACTCGGTGTTTCAGCCGCCGCGCTGAATTCCACGCTCAGCGCCGAACAACAGCGCGACCTCGCCAACCGCATTCGCCTGGGCGAAATCAAGATGCTGTACCTGGCGCCGGAGCGTCTGGTCCAGCCGCGCATGCTGTCGTTTCTGCAGAACCTCAAAATCGCCCTGTTCGCCATCGACGAAGCCCACTGCGTGTCGCAGTGGGGGCATGATTTCCGTCCGGAATACCTGCAGCTGGGGCAACTGGCCGAGCTGTTCCCGGACGTGCCGCGCATTGCCCTGACCGCCACGGCCGACAAGCGCACCCGCGAAGAGATCGTCGAGCGTCTGCACCTGCAGAACGCCGAGCGCTTCCTGTCGAGTTTCGATCGCCCGAATATTTTTTACCGCATCGTGCCCAAGGAACAGCCGCGCAAGCAGTTGCTGGCGTTTCTGTCCGAGCGGCGCAGCGACGCCGGCATTGTTTATTGCCTGTCGCGCAAAAAGGTCGAAGAGACCGCGGCGTTCCTCAGCGACAACGGCTATCCGGCGCTGCCCTACCACGCCGGCTTGCCCATCGAGACCCGCTCCGGCAATCAACGGCGCTTCCTCAATGAGGAAGGGCTGATCATGGTTGCCACGATTGCATTCGGCATGGGCATCGACAAACCCAACGTGCGGTTCGTGGCGCACATGGATCTGCCCAAATCGCTGGAAGCCTACTACCAGGAGACGGGCCGGGCAGGGCGCGACGGTCTGCCGGCCGATGCGTGGATGGCATACGGTCTGCAAGACGTCCTGATGCTCAAGCAGATGCTGCAGAACTCCGAAGGCGACGAGCGCCACAAGCGCGTCGAGCAGCACAAGCTCGACGCGATGCTGGCGCTGTGTGAAGAAACACGCTGCCGGCGTCAGTCGCTGCTCGCCTACTTCGACGAAATCATGCCCAACCCCTGTGGGCATTGTGACAACTGCGTCGATGGTGTGCAGACCTGGGACGCCACCGAACCCGCGCGACAGGCGCTGTCAGCGATCTACCGAACCGGCCAGCGCTACGGTGTGGGCCATCTGGTCGATGTCTTGCTGGGCAAGGAAAACGACAAGGTCCAGAGCTTCGGTCATCAGAAGCTGGCGGTGTTCGGTGTCGGCAAAAGCCGCAGCGAAGGCGAGTGGCGTTCATTATTCCGACAGCTGGTGGCGCGCGGTCTGGCGGACATCGATCTGGAAGGCTACGGCGGCCTGCGCCTGAGCGACACATGCCGACCGCTGTTGCGTGGTGAAGTCACCTTGCAGTTACGCCGTGACCTGAAACCGCAGACCACCGCGAAAGCTTCCGGCAGCCCGGCGAGCCAGCTGGTGCGCGGCGAAGAGCGCGAACAGTGGGAAGCGCTGCGTACGTTGCGGCGCAAACTGGCGGAAGAACATGGCGTGCCGCCGTATGTCATCTTCCCGGATTCAACCTTGCTGGAAATGCTTCGCAGCCAGCCGGGCACCATGGCCGAAATGGGCCGGGTCAGCGGGGTGGGCGCGCGCAAGCTGGAGCGTTACGGCGAGGCCTTCCTCGAAGTGCTTGGCGGTGCTGCACCCGCGCCGCGTGTGGTCGCCGATGTGCGGCATGAACTCATCAGCCTCGCTCGCGCGGGCATGACGCCGATGCAGATCGCCGGGCAACTGCAGTGCTCGGAGAAGAACGTCTATACGATGCTCGCCGAAGCGATCGGCAAACAGCAGCTTTCGCTGGATCAGGCGCTGGACCTGCCCGAGGACCTGATGACCGAGATTCAGGACGCGTTCCTCGACGGCGAAGGCGAACTGCCCCCCGTTGCCGCCATTGCCGAGCTGTTCACCGGCCGTGTTCCCGAAGGGGTGCTGTATTGCGTGCGCGCGGCGTTGCAGTCGGAATTCGAGGTTTAACCCGGCTCCCACCGCGGCCGGCTGCAAACGTTCAAGCAGTTCAAGGCACTTCAAAGGCATACCCGCCGCATCCCGGCCTGTGCGACGAATCACCGTGTCCAGGCGCTTGCCTCATGCCGGGCTCCATGGTTAGCTGCCTATTAATTAGGAATCGCCTTTAACCATCGAGTTACCTATGCCGTTAACCGAAGAACACCGCTTTGGCATGCAGCTAGCCCATATGTCCCGGGGCTGGCGTGCCGAGCTGGATCGCCGGCTGGCTGACCTGGGATTGTCCCAGGCGCGCTGGCTGGTTTTACTGCATCTGGCCCGTTTCAAAACGCCGCCGACCCAGCGTGAACTGGCCCAGAGCGTGGGCGTTGAAGGGCCGACCCTGGCACGGTTGCTGGACAGTCTGGAAAATCAGGGGCTGGTTCTGCGGCAGGCAGTGCTCGAAGATCGTCGGGCGAAGAAGATCGTTCTCTGCGACACAGCGCGGCCGTTGATCGAGAAAATTGAAACCATCGCCACTGCGTTGCGCCACGAGTTGTTTGCCGGCATCGATGAAGAAGAACTGCTCATGTGCATGCGCGTTCATTCGAAAATCCTCGCCAATCTCGAAAAATCCTGAAAACCGCGCGAACGCCCGCGACAAATACATTGATGCGGGCGAAACATCCTGTTCTATTTGCACCCATACTGATGATGCCCGGATGACGTGTCCGGGCGTACCGAATGTGCAGGGAAGCCTGCCTCGTCTTCAAAAGGGTTCGCATGCGGAAGAGTTTTCAGGCCGGTAGTCGTCGCGAAGGAGATGCGCCCCTTCGCGTTCAGTCAGGTCTTCGTTCGGGTTTGCTCGCCATCGGTCTTGCTTCGGCCGCGTTGCTGCACAGCTCCGTGGCGGCTGCGCTGGGGCTGGGCGAGATCAGCCTGCATTCCGCCCTCGGGCAACCCTTCAATGCCGATATCGAATTGATCGAAGCGGGTGGGCTGAGTCCCGAGGAAATCGTCGTTGGGCTCGCGCCGCCCGAGGCCTTCACCAAGGCTGGCGTTGAACGCGTGTTCTTTCTCAACGACCTGCGTTTCACCCCGGTGATCCGTGGCAACCGCAGTGTGATTCACATCGAATCGCACAAGGCAGTCACCGAGCCTTATTTGAATTTCCTCGTCAGGCTGGTACGGCCTAACGGCGACCAGCTGCATGAATACACCGTGTTGCTCGACCCGCCGACATCGCCCACGGGACTCGCCGCGACGCGCAGCCGTACTCAATCGCCGGCGGCCAGCGCGAAGAATGATGAGTCGCGTCTGCCGGTTGCGCCGCCCCAGGCTCGACAAGGCAAGCATTACACGGTTGTGTCCGGCGACACCCTGGCGGGTATTGCCCGTCAGGTACAGGCGCCGGGCAGCAAGACCTCTTCTGCCGAGTTGATAAAAGGTGTGGTGGCGCTCAATCCGCAAGCGTTTCCCAATGGCGAGCGCAGCCAGTTAAAGGTCGGTCAGAGCCTTTTGCTGCCGGACAACGCCGTTGAACCGAAGACCGCCAGTGCGCCCGCCGCTGCAGGCAGCAACCCCTCGGCAGCAGCTTCCACCTCGACGTCTACCCCGGCGAACCAGAACGCGGTCGATCAGTTGTCGGCGACGGCACTGGAAAACCAGCAATTGAACAAAACGCTGGACGACCTCAAACAGCAAGTCCAGACGTCCACCGTCGAAGAGGCCGACAAGGACAAGCAGATCATCGAACTGCAGACCCAGCTCGCCGAACTCAAGGCGCAGTCGGCCAAACCTGCGCCCGCTGCTCCGACGGCAGGGGCGGTGACGACTGCGACTCCCGCTACAGCGCCAGCTCCGATAGCCACTCCCGCACCAGCGCCGACGCCGGTGCCGGTTGCCGCCGTGGACGATGACTTTCCCTGGACGTCGATTCTGGCGGCGCTTCTGGTGGTGTTGCTGCTCCTTGCGCTGGCCTGGTCGGTGCGCCGCAACCGGATCAAAAATCAGCGGGCCCTTGAGCCCGTGCCTGTCGAGCCAGTGGTCAGGCCTGCCGCGACGGTCACGCCGGTCTTCGAAGTGCCGGCTGTTACTGCGGCGCGTCCAGCCTCGGCAGCGCCTGCCGGCCAGCGCCTGGCGGGTGCCGCCACCGACGCGCTGGATGGTGCAAGCATCTACATCGCCTACGGTCGTTTCGCCGAAGCGCTGGCCATTCTGCGCGACGCGTTGGACAAACAGCCCGAGCGTACCGATGTCCGCCTGCGCATCCTTGAACTGCTCGGCGAGCAGGGCGACGTGGAAGGGTATGACGAAGAAGAAAAGGTTCTGCTGAGCCAGGGCGTCGATGGGCAGAAGCTCCAGGACATCCGCAGCCGCTATCCGAAACTGAAGCCCGAGCCCGTTGCTCCCGAACGGCCGTCCGCGCCAGTCGCCTCGCCTCCCATGACCTCGGCGGCAGCGCCTGCGGCGGCGCTGGGTGCAGCCGCGGTGCTGGCCAGTCAAACAGCCTCGGCCAGTCAAGCATCAGACGACCACCCAGAGCTCAGCCTGACAGAGCCCGCCCAGCTGGACGAAAATACGGCCGCATCGCTGAACCCGGTTGACCCTGCCGACGATTTCCAGCTCAACCTCGACGATCTCTCCATGGACGCCGACTGGGATCTGGTTGATCCGTTCGACAGCAAGCCCGCTCCCCGCAAGCCCGCGCCGGCGCCCGAGGCCGAACCTGAACTGGACACGTCGTTCTCGTCCGACCTGACGCAACTGCCTGAGGTTTTCGAGATGCCGGAAGAGCAGTTCCTCAGCGATTTTGCCGAAGAGGAAACGCCGCCGGAAATGGACGTCCAGTTCGAACCGGGTCCGGCAGCCGTCGTGCAGAGCAACAGCGATTTGCTGGACGACGCTTTTCTCGACAGCTTCATGATCGAGGAGGGCGGTTTCGATTTGCTGAGCCTGGACGAAGAACCGCTGAGCAAGATCAATGAGGCGCAGGTTCTGATTGATGAAGGCAACATCGACGGAGCCCGCCGGCTGTTGCAGGAAGTGATCGACGGCTCTGCCGACGGCCCCCAGCAAACGGCCCGTGATCTGCTGGCAGGGTTGGGCTGACCGATGTCCGCCAAGCCTGAAATCACCATCACCTACTGCACGCAATGCCAATGGCTGTTGCGTGCCGCCTGGCTGGCTCAGGAGTTGTTGAGCACCTTCACCGATGACCTCGGCAAGGTGTCGCTGATCCCGGGCACCGGCGGTGTGTTCCGCATCACCTGCGATGATGTGCAGATCTGGGAGCGCAAGGCCGACGGCGGGTTTCCCGAGGCCAAGGTACTCAAGCAGCGGGTGCGCGACCAGATTGATCCGGCCCGGGACCTGGGGCACAACGATCGTCACGCCGGCCTCGACACCTGAATGCGCATCGGCTGTCGCAAAGTGTTAATCCGTAGGCCGTGTCATCAAAGCTAAACACGGTCGTCATGTTCATATCACCGACCACGTCCACGCTTGGGAAAACCCAAGTGGAGGTGGTCCATGAGCATTGCCGAGAACGTGAAACCCAGCCGTAAGCAACGTGTCCGGACCTTGTGGATCTCCGATGTGCACCTGGGAACCCGTGACTGCCAGGCCGAACACCTCTCCGGATTTCTCAAGCAATACCATGCCGACAAGGTGTACCTGGTCGGCGACATCATCGACGGCTGGAAGATGCGCGGCGGCATGTACTGGCCGCAGGCCCACACCAACGTCATCCGCCGCCTGCTGACCATGAGCAAGCGTGGTACGGAAGTCATCTACGTCACCGGCAACCACGACGAATTCCTGCGCCGCTATTCAAAACTCATTCTGGGCAATATCCAGCTGGTCGATGAAGCCGTGCACCTGACCGCCGATGGTCGTCGGCTGCTGGTGATCCACGGTGACCAGTTCGACGTCATTACCCGCTACCATCGCTGGCTCGCCTTCCTTGGCGATTCGGCCTACGAATTCACCCTGACCCTCAATCGCTGGCTCAACCACTGGCGCGCCAAATACGGTTACGGCTATTGGTCGCTGTCGGCGTACTTGAAGCACAAGGTCAAGACGGCCGTGAGCTTCATCAGCGACTTCGAGGAAGCCATCGCCCATGAGTGCGTCAAGCGCGGGCTGGACGGGGTGGTGTGCGGACATATTCACCACGCCGAGATCCGTCAGGTGGGCGGCGTGGAATACCTCAACTGCGGCGACTGGGTGGAGTCCTGCACGGCCTTGATCGAACATTGGGATGGCACGATCGAGCTGTTCCGGCTGGCCGATGCACACGTCAAAGCCAAAAGCCCGCAAGCGCCTGAACCAGTGGGCGAAACGGTCTGAGCGCCAGCCGCTTTGTAGCTCAATCGGGGTGGCTGCAAGGCGTCATAAGTGATGCCGAGGGAGTGCCGATCAAAACGGCACTTTGCCCCTGAGCATGTCCTTGTACATCACGAAATCGCCGAGCAGGCTGTAGAACGGATGCTTGAACGTGGCCGGGCGGTTTTTCTCGAAAAAGAAATGGCCGACCCAGGCGAAGGTGTAGCCCGCCAGCGGCAAGACCCATAACAACGTCCAGCTAGCGCTGAGCACTGCGAATGTCAGGATCAGGATAACCAGGCTTGTACCGATGAAATGCAAACGGCGGCAGGTGCTGTCGCGGTGTTCCTGCAGGTAGTACGGATAGAAGTCTGCGAATCGGTCGAAACGCTTCATTGTTTCCACAAAACTGTGCTCCGAGGCAGGGTATTGGCTGAGCTTAGTCCAGCCTCCGCCGCTCGCCGCGAAATTTCTCACAGCTTCGCGAACCACATTGCCCGGCCCGCAGTGTTCTAGTGCCGCCAGAACGCCGGGATGCATAGCACCAGCACCGTGATGATTTCCAGCCGACCGAGCAGCATCCCCAATGAGAGAATCCACTTGGCGGCATCCGGCAGCGTCGAGAAATTGCCCGCCGGGCCGATGGTTTCACCCAGCCCTGGTCCTACGCCCGACACGGTGCTGGCGGCGCCGGTCAGCGCGGTCATCCAGTCCAGCCCCAGCAGCGACAGCATCAGCGCGATCAGGCAGATGGTGAAGGTGAAGAAAAACGAGAAGGTCAGGATCGAGCGCACGATCTCGTCGTCCAGCCGGTGACCGTTGTACTTCTGCTTGATCACCGCGCGTGGGTGAATCAACTGGTGCAGATTGGCGCGCAGCAGGATGTAAGCGACCTGAAAGCGGAAGACCTTCACGCCGCCGGCCGTTGACCCTGAACACCCGCCGATGAACCCCAGATAGAAAAACAGCATCAGGGCAAAGTTGCCCCACAGGCTGTAATCCCCCAGCGCGAAGCCGGTGGTCGTCACCACCGAGGTCACGTTCAGCGCCACGTGACGCAACGCGTCATACCACGGCAGATCGGTCGTCGCCCAATACCAGGCGCCCATCACCAGCCACGTCACCAGCAGCAGGACGAGGAAGCCCTGCACCTGCTGATCCTTGAGCAGCGCCCCGCGATTGCCCCGCAGCGTCGCGACATACAGGGTGAACGGCAGGGCGCCGAGGATCATCACCACGATCGCCACCCAATGCACGGCGGGTTGCGGCCATTTCGCCAGGGACTGATCCGAGGTGGAGAAGCCGCCGGTCGAAATCGCCGACATCGCGTGGTTGATCGCGTCGAACAGGCTCATGCCCGCCCACCAGAATGCCAGCGTGCCCAGCACGGTGATGCAGAGGTAAACCAGGACGATGAACTTGGCGACCATGTGGGAACGCGGCATGACTTTTTCGGAACGGTCCGACGACTCGGTCTGGAACAGGCGCATGCCGCCGATGCGCAACAGCGGAAGAATCGCCACCGCCATACCGATGAAGCCGATGCCGCCGAGCCAGTGCAGCAGCGAACGCCAGATCAAAATGCCGGGGGACATGGTGTCCAGCCCGCTGAGCACCGTGGAGCCGGTCGCGGTGATGCCGGACATGCTTTCGAAGAAGGAGTCGGTGTAGCTGATGTGTTGCGTGAGCAGAAACGGCAGCGCCGCGAAGACGCAGACGATGACCCAACTGCTGACCGTGAGCAGGTACATGTCCCGCGGGCGGAGGTGCACATGTTCAGGTCGGCCCTGACCCACCAGCGCCAGCCCGGACACGAAAGTGATCAGGCTCGACCACAGAAACGACGGCATGTCGGCGGTGCGGTGGAAGATCATCAGGGTGATCATCGGCACGACCATGGCGATGGCCAGGGTAATCAGGAAGATGCCGATAATGAAACCGATGATGCGGAGGGTCGGCAACGCCATGCAGTCGCTCTGATCAGGTAGTGAGAGGGCGGCCATTCTACTCGCGGGCCCGTTCGTGTAAACCGAGGCATTTCCGAGAGTGTTGTAAGTAAATGCCCTGGTTAATCGTTATTGAAGTTCAAGACTGCACCCAGGGCACTACAATGGCCCGTCATTTTTCCTGGAGACGACTTAATGGAAGCGCTCGACGTATTGCTTAATCGCGTGTCCGTGCCCCGCTTGATCGAACCCGCTCCAAACGCCGAGCAACGCGAGATCCTCTTTGGCGCCGCCCTGCGCGCGCCGGACCACGGTGTGTTGCGGCCCTATCGCTTTCTGACCGTCGAAGGCGACGCACGTAACCGCATGGGAGACTTGCTGGCCCAGGCATTGATCGACAAAGGCGGCGAGGTCGACGCCAAAGCGCTGGAAAAGGCTAGAAACGGGCCGTTGCGCGCGCCCTTGGTGGTCGTGGTCATCGCCAAGTTGACTGACCACTTCAAAGTGCCGAAAAAGGAACAAGTGATCACCGCAGGGTGCGCTGCCCATGGCATCCTCCTGGCCGCTTATGCGATGGGCATTGGCGCGGTCTGGCGCTCGGGGGATTTGTCCTACTCCCGCCATGTCGCCGAAGGGCTGGGGCTGACAGCAGACGAAGAAGTCGTCGGTTTTCTTTACCTGGGCACCCCGCAAAACCCGCCCCGCGAACCGGCAAAGCCGGACGTGGCCGAGTTTGTCAGCGCGTGGGAGGGTTAGTGGGACCGGCTTTAGCCGGGAAGGCATCAGGCGTTACGCCGCAAAACTGAGGGTGTGCATACCGGCCTCTTCCCGGCTGAAGCCAGTCCTACTGGGTACCGCACCCATTCAGCGGGAGTGGCTGCGACCGGTGAATCAGCCGTGCAGAGCGGTCAACTGGCGGGGCACCACGATGCTGGCCACGAATCCGCCCTGCGGGTGATTGCCCAGCACCAGCGTCCCGCCGTGCTTCTCGGCGGCGCGTTTGGCAATCGCCAGACCCAGACCGTAACCCGGTGCGGTCTGGTTTGGCGCGCGATAGAACGGCTCGCCCAGCTGCGCCAGATGCTCCGGATTGGCACCGGGCCCGTGATCCCGCACGCTGAGACGCAACTCATCCCCCGCAGTGCTCGCACTCAACTCGATCGGTTGCCCCTCCGGATTGAAACGCAGCGCGTTGCGCAGCAGATTGTCCAGTGCCCGTTCCAGCACGCTCGGCCAGCCCTGCAACTGCACGCCAGGTTCCACCGACACCGAAACCGTTTGCTCGCCGCCGCCCATTTCCGTCTCAGCCTGCAAATGATGCAGCAGCCCTGACACATCCACCGCCGTGGCGCTGCCCATGTCGGCGTCCAGCCGCGCCAGTGCCAGAATCTCACTGATCAACTCTTCCAGGCGGTCGCACTCACGGGTCAGGCGCGGCCACAGCTTGTCGCGCTCCACCGGCTCGGCGCGTTCGGCCAGGGCCAGGGCGATCCGCAGCCGGGCCAAAGGAGAGCGCAACTCATGGGAAACGTCGCGCAGCAACTGGCGCTGGCTGCTGATCTGACTTTGCAGGCGGGCGCCCATGCGGTTGAAGTCATTGGCCAGCACACCGAATTCATCGCGACGGTTGGCCAGTTGCGCCAGGCTGTTCTGCTGATACGTGGTTTGGCCGAGGTCATGCACCGCGCCGCGCAAACGGCTTAACGGGCGGGTGATCGACAACGTCACCATCAGGCTGAACAACGTCAGCACCACCAGGGCGATACCCAGCGCACTCAGCGGCCAGACCAGACTGTCGCGGTGCCAGGCGTCCAGCTCCGGATGAGGGATGCGGTAAATCAGCAGGTAGGTTTCCCCGGTTTTTTCACTGGTGTATTCGGTGGTCAGGCGCCGCCACGGCAGTGGCCGTGTGTCGTCATTCTGCCGCTCTTCAAAGGCCGCCGCGCGGGGCGGGAAGGTGCCGGGGATCACCGCTTCGCCGCTGTCGTTCAGCACCTGAACGTCGATGTGGTATTTGCGCTTGAGGTCTTGCAGATAGTCCTGGGCAGATTTCTCGCCTTGGCCTTCGTACAGCTCGACCCACTTCTGCGGCAAGTTGTGCAGACCAGGATGGCGACTGAGGATCCAGGCGTCCTGATTGAGCACATGCCCCATCAGAATCGACAGGCCCGCCACCAACGCGATCGCCAGCCAGAAGCTGGCCAGGATTCTCCAGAACAATGAACGCACGTGCTGCCCTCGACCCGGTTCGTCAAATAGAAAACCCGACACGCCGGGGAGCGTGTCGGGTTGGGGGAAGTGTAATGCCGCGCCAGCAGCCGGTTACTGGGTTTTTTGCGCTTTCTGCGCTTTCCAGGCTTCGAACTCGGCGCGATCCGCGCGACGCTGGGCCTCATCCTTCTGGATCTGGTCGAAGGTCTTCTGTTGTTCCGGCGTCAGCAAGGCGCGGATGTCGGATTGGGTTTTGGCCCGGGCAGCTTCCTGTTCATCCTTCATCGCTTTCTGGTCGGCAGCCGACAGCTTGGCCAGGTACTTCTGGGTGATCTCGTTGCGGCCGTGCCATTGAGCGCCCATCAACCTGTCGACTTGCTGACGTTGATCCGGGGTCAGGTTCAGCTGTTCCAGAGGACCTTTGCGGTGATGCATGCCAGGCCCATCAAAGCCTGGACCACCAGGGCCACCCATCGGGCCGCCTTCCGGAGGCATGGCCATTGCAACGGTAGGGAGGGCTGCGGCGAACATCAAAGCCATCAAAGTCTTGCGCATGGTGAATCTCCTTGTCTCGATTTCGGCTCTGTGCCGGTTGAGGCCAGTTTAGGGAGATCAAGGTCAAGGGAGGTCAGGCGTCGGTAAAGCTTGGGTAAAGGGGGCGCGCTGGCGTGTTGACGTAATGGGCCGGTTACCGAGTGCGCGCCCAGCTGTAAGCTTCAAGCGGCAAGCTACAAGAAGTGCGCGTCGCTGATGTTGCTTTTACTTGCAGCTTGCAGCTTGCAGCTTGAGGCTTACGCTCCCAACTCCCTCGTCAGAGGCTGTAATAATATCCACGGCTGCGCAGGGCCACTATGCGCGGGCGGCCGTCGGCGTGGGGGCCGATCTTCTTGCGCAGGTTGCTGACGTGCATGTCAAGGCTACGGTCGTAGAGCGTCAGCTTGCGACCCAGGGCCAGTTGCGCCAGCTCCTGCTTCTCGAGCGGCTCGCCGGGCTGGCCGAGCAAGGCCTCAAGCAGACGCGCTTCGGACACGGTCAGGGTGAATTCCTGCTCATCAATCGTGACCACCCCCCGCGCCGGGCTGAAGCACAGGTCGCCCAGCTCGATCTGCGACGAGACCGCCGTCGGATGGCTGCGGCGCAAGACCGCGCGCAGACGCGCCGTCAGTTCACGGGGATCGCAGGGCTTGGCCAGGTAATCGTCGGCACCCAGTTCCAGACCGAGGATGCGGTCCAGCGGTTCGCCGCGCGCCGACAGCATCAGCACGGGAAGGTCGGGGTGATCGGTGCGCAATTGTTTGAGCAGTTCCAGACCGCTGCCGTCGGGCAGCATCACGTCCAGCACCACCGCAGCGGGGGCGGATTCGGCGAGCGCCTTGCGCGCGCTCTGGCCATCGTGGCAGGCGCGCACGGCGAACCCTTCCTGACTCAACCAACTGCTCAGGAGCTCACACAGCTCCTGGTCATCATCAATAAGTAACAGCTCGCTCATGACTCACTCAATTTAGCCATTGCCGACGACGTCTACGCCGGCCGCTGGCAAAGATACCGCACTGGAGGGCCACCCTTGTTGCGCGGCCCCTCGCGACAAACCGTTGTTGTTCGATCATTACCCGCAAAGGCATGACCGCCCGTGCCTCTTTGAGCCGCCGTCAAAGCTCTTGGTTCTAGCAACTTATCGGCAGGCCAGTGCGAAGGGTGAGCAATGTAAAGCGGGTTGAAGGCGGTCCGGCTCATGTACGGAGCCGGGCGCTGGTCAGGCCTATCAGGGCAGGACTTGCTTGAACGGTTTGACGACCACGCCGGCGTAGACACCGGCTGCAACGTACGGATCGGCATCAGCCCAGGCCTGGGCGTCCTTGAGGGACTCGAATTCCGCGACGATCAGGCTGCCGGTAAAACCTGCAGTGCCCGGGTCGATGCTGTCCACCGCTGGCATCGGACCGGCGAGAACGATGCGGCCTTCGGCCTTCATTGCGTTCAGGCGATCAAGGTGCGCAGGGCGCGCGGCCAGGCGTTTTTCCAGCGAGTTGGCGACGTCGGTTGCCACGATTGCGTAGAGCATGTCAGTCCTCTCTTTTCTTGTTTGAAGGCTGGGTGGACGGGTCGGCGTCATGGATGTGGCGAGCCAGGTAGATGCCTTGGCCCACCAGGAACAGCAGGGTCATGCCCAGGCTGCCGAACACCTTGAAGTCGACCCAGAATTCTTGATAGGTAAAGGCCACATAGAGATTGGCCGCGCCGCAGAACAGGAAGAACACGATCCAGGCAATATTCAGCTTGGTCCAGACCGCCTGCGGCAGGGTCAGCGCGTGGCCCATGATGCGTTGAATCAACAGGCGGTCACCAATGAAGTGGCTGCCGGCAAAGATCAGCGCGAAGACCCAGTTGACCACCGGGGCTTTCCACTTCAGGAAGGTTTCGCTGTGGAAAGCCAGGGTCAGGCTACCGAAGACCAGACAGGCAATCAGCGTCAGCCACTGACTCTTTTCCAGTTTGCCCTGCCGGAAATAAAGGACGCCGTAGACCACCAGGGAACTGGCGATCAGCATCGCGGTGGCGCTGTAAATCCCGCCTACCATGAAGCTGTGGCCAAGGACATCGACGGCTTGCGGGCTGATTTTGTAAACGATGAAGAACAGGATGAGCGGGATGAAGTCGATGAATTGTTTCACAGTAAGAGCCAGAAGCTGGATGTGACGGCATAATAACAAACATCAATGACTGCGAAAGCGCCCCTATGAACGTCGATCTGCACTGCCACAGTACCGCTTCCGATGGCGCCCTTGCGCCCGCGGTACTCGTCGCGCGTGCCCATGAGCACGGCGTGAAAGTCCTCGCGCTGACCGATCACGACACCCTCGAAGGCCTGGCTGAAGCCCGTACTGCGGCGGTTGCGCTGGGTATGCAGCTGATCGATGGCATCGAACTGTCCTGCACCTGGGGCGGTGCCACCATTCATGTGCTGGGCTATGCATTCGATGTGGATGCCCCGCAATTGCGTGAAGCCATCGAGCAATTGCACACCGGACGCTGGTTGCGGGCCGAAGAAATAAGCCGCAAGTTGGCGATGAAAGGTATGCCCGGCGCGCTCGAAGGTGCGCGCGCAGTGCAGCAGGCACTGGGTGACAGCGGCAATGCGCCGGCCCGACCGCATTTTGCCGACTTTCTGGTGAATCAAGGGTTCGTCAAAGATCGCGCCGAAGCGTTTCGCAAATGGCTCGGTGCGGGCAGGCTGGGCGACGTCAAGCAACACTGGCCGACCCTTGAGGAAACGGTGGCGACCCTGCGCGCCGCCGGAGCCTGGATCAGCCTTGCGCACCCTTCGCATTACGATTTCACCCGCAGCAAGCGTCGCAAGCTGGTCGCTGACTTCATCCAGGCCGGCGGCCACGCAATAGAAGTGGTCAACGGCCTGCAGCCTGCCGATCAGGTCGGCAGTCTGGCGATTCTGGCCCGTGAGTTCGGTCTGCTGGTCAGTGCCGGCAGTGATTTTCATGCCCCAGGCGCATGGTCTGAAATCGGCGTTTATCGCCCATTGCCCGAAGACCTGCCCCCCCTTTGGTGTCGGTTCAAACATGACCAGCCTACTGCCGTCTGAACAGGAAATTACCGTGAGTCAATTTTTCCAGGTCCACCCGGAGAATCCGCAAGCGCGCCTGATCAAGCAGGCCGTGGAAATCATCCGGGCGGGCGGTCTGGTGGTGTATCCCACCGATTCGTCCTACGCGTTGGGTTGCCAGATGGGCGACAAGACCGCCGTCGAGCGCATCCGTCGCTTGCGTCAGCTCGATGACAAACACAACTTCACGCTGATGTGCAGCGACCTGTCCCAGCTCGGGTTGTTCGCCAAGGTCGACACGGCGGCGTTTCGCGTGCTCAAGGCGCACACGCCGGGGCCGTACACCTTTATCCTCGGCGCCACCCGTGACGTGCCGCGTCTGGTCCTGCACCCCAAGCGGCGGACCATTGGTTTGCGCGTGCCGGGTCATCCCATTGCGCAGGCGCTGTTGCAGGAACTGGGCGAGCCGCTGATGAGCGTCAGCCTGATCCTGCCCGGCGAGACCATTCCGATGAGTGACCCTTACGAGATGCGCGGGATTCTCGAGCATCAGGTCGACCTGATCATCGACGCAGGCGAGGGCGGCATTTCGGCGTCGACCGTGGTCAACCTGACCGATGGCGAGCCCCAAGTGGTGCGCGTGGGTTGCGGCGATCCGACGCCGTTCGGGGTCGAAGTCGAGTGACCCAGGCGCAAACGCTGGATGTTCAGACCGACGCTCACATCGACCCGCAGGCCAACGCCCAGCAAGAGCTGCCGTTTGCGATGGTCTATGGTCAGGCCGTCACACAGATGCCGGTCGACCTGTACATCCCGCCGGATGCGCTGGAAGTGTTCCTCGAAGCCTTCGAAGGCCCGCTAGACCTGCTGCTTTACCTGATTCGCAAACAGAACATCAACATCCTCGACATCCCCGTGGCGGAAATCACCCGCCAGTACATGGGTTACGTCGAGCTGATGAAAACCGTGCGTCTGGAGCTCGCCGCCGAGTATCTGGTCATGGCGGCCATGCTTGCCGAGATCAAATCGCGTATGTTGCTGCCGCGCTCGGAAATGGCCGAGGAGGAAGAGGGTGACCCTCGCGCCGAGCTGATTCGCCGCTTGCAGCAATACGAGCGGTTCAAGGCGGCAGCTGAAGGCATCGACCAGCTGTCTCGCGTGGGCCGTGATGTATTTATACCCAGGCTTGAGGCGCCCGAAGCGCGGGTGCGCAAGTTACTGCCGGATGTCGCCCTCGAAGAGCTGTTGATGTCGATGGCCGACGTGCTGCGCCGTGGCGACATGTTCGAAAGCCATCAGGTCAGCCGCGAGGCGCTGTCCACCCGCGAGCGCATGAGTGACGTGCTGGAGCGCTTGAAAGGCGCGGGTTTCGTGCCCTTTGCCGAGCTGTTCACAGCAGAAGAGGGGCGGCTGGGCGTGGTGGTGACGTTCATGGCCGTGCTGGAACTGGTCAAGGAGCAACTGGTGGAACTGGTGCAAAACGAAGCCTTCGCCGTTATTCATGTGCGGGCGCGAGCCGAATAAAGAGCAAGAGCTGATCAATGAACCTGAATGAACCCCGCGATCTGGCGCCGTTGCTCGAAGCGTTTCTGCTTGCCTCCGGAAAACCGCAGTCCCTGGAGCGCCTCTACGAGCTGTTCGAAGAGGGCGAGCGGCCCGAACCTCCGGTCTTCAAGAAGGCCCTGACGCTGCTGGCCAAATCCTGCGATAACCGCGCCTTTGAGCTCAAAGAAGTTGCCACCGGCTATCGCTTGCAGATCCGCGAGAAGTTCGCGCCGTGGGTCGGGCGCTTGTGGGAAGAGCGGCCCCAGCGTTATTCGCGGGCCCTGCTGGAAACCATGGCGCTGATCGCGTACCGCCAGCCGATCACCCGTGGCGAGATCGAGGACGTGCGTGGCGTCGCGGTCAATACCAATATCGTCAAGACCTTGATGGAGCGCGAGTGGATCAGGATCGTCGGCTACCGTGACGTGCCCGGCAAGCCGGCGATGTTCGCCACCACCAAAGCTTTTCTTGATCACTTCAACCTGAAAAACCTCGACGAACTGCCACCGCTGGCCGACCTGCGCGAGATGGAAACCGAGCCGGTGCTGGAATTCGACGACGCGCCGGTGCCCGCGCATTTGCAGGCGTTGGCCGACGCCAGTCTGTCGCTCGATGCTGACGCAGAGTCTGGCGCGGAGCCCGAAGCGCCCCGGGATGAGACCAGTTTCCGCAGCCTGCTGGCCGAGCTCGACACCATGGAGCAGGGCCTGAAAATCGACTTCGACGATTTATTGCTCGATGAGGCCGATAAAGAGTCTGAATTGGAAGAACCGCCGCAGGACGATGAAGATCCGCGGTGACGATGGCTGTGGCGGAAATGTCCGCAGCGCCCAATTCCTCACTCAGGCGAACCCATGAGCACCAAAAACCCCTGCATCAGCCTCTGCAAATTCGACGAGGAAATTTGCCTCGGCTGCGGTCGCAGCAAGCGCGAAATCAAGTCCTGGAAGAAGATGGAGAAGGACGAAAAGCGCTCGGTGCTCGCCGAGTCGGCTCTGCGGCTGATCAAACTCAAGGGCGCCAGTCGGCGGAAAAAGAAGTGAGCCTGAATTTTTCATCTAGTCTCTGGTGCGCAACGCGCGTCAGGCGCGTATGATTCGCGACCTTTTGGCGATCTACACGCGCCAGGGATTTCAGTTTTCTGCCCGTTCCGCTTCAGAGTTGTTCTGATCCGGAGCCGCTCTCGTCCAGAGAGCCGGGCCACAGGCCATGCCCACTCGCGCATGCCCTGATTCGACACACCGGGAGGTGCCCAGATGAGTGAACAAGACAAGCAAGACAAAGAGATCGGCCCAGCAGGCGAAAAACTGCAGAAGGTCCTGGCGCGCATTGGCGTCGGTTCCCGTCGCGACGTTGAAGCCTGGATCGGCGAAGGCCGCATCAAGGTCAACGGTGTTCAGGCCACGCTCGGTCAGCGCGTCGACCTGCACGACGCCATCACGGTCGACGGTCGCGTGATCCGCCGCGAAGAAGCCGCCGAGACCGTTCGCCGCGTCGTCATGTACAACAAGCCCGACGGTGAAATCTGCACCCGTGACGACCCTGAAGGCCGTCCGACCGTGTTTGATCGCCTGCCGCGCCCGAAAGAAGGCCGCTGGATCAACATCGGTCGTCTGGACATCAACACCACCGGCCTGCTGATGTTCACCACCGACGGTGAACTGGCCAACCGCCTGATGCACCCCTCGTTCGAAATGGACCGCGAGTACGCCGTGCGCGTCCGTGGCGAAGTCGATGACGACATGCTGGCGCGCCTGAAGGCTGGCGTGGTGCTGGAAGACGGCCCGGCGCGTTTCACCGACATTCAGCAGGCGCCGGGTGGCGAAGGCTTCAACCACTGGTACCACTGCGTGGTCATGGAAGGCCGCAACCGTGAAGTTCGCCGGTTGTGGGAATCCCAGGGGTTGGTGGTCAGCCGCCTGAAGCGCGTGCGTTTCGGTCCGGTGTTCCTCAATTCCGACCTGCCAATGGGTCGCTGGCGCGAAATGAGCCAGCAGGAAGTCGACATCCTCAGTGCCGAGGTCGGCCTGACGCCGGTCGCGATGCCGCAGATGACCGCCAAGACCAAAGACAAACTGGAGCGTTTGCAGCGCCAGTCGTCCCGTCCGTTGGGCAAAGGCGAACGTGTGCGTCAGGTTCGTCCGGCCAAGGATGCGGTGTCCCCGGATCGTCCGGCCCGCGAGCCGCGTCTGGCGGATGGCGAGCGCCCGGCGCGCAAGCCTGCGGAAAGCGGTCGTCCGGCGCGCACGCCGCGTCCGGCCATCGGTGGTCGTGGCGACACTGCCCGTGGCGGCAATCCACGTGGCGACAGCGCCCGCAGCGAAAGCGGTCGTGGCACGCCGGTGGCGGAACGTCCGAGCGACATGAACAAGCGTCCTGCCAAGCCGAAGCCTTCGCGTCCCGGCATCGGTCTGGTAGACGACAAGACCCCGTCCGGCAAACGCCGCGGCCCGCCAAGCGGCTCCGGTCAGCGTCCGGGCTTCGGTCGCCGCAAGCCTGAGTAATGCCGTTGTGAAACACTGACAGCGGTCTGCACTACGAAAAACGCCAGTCGAGAGACTGGCGTTTTTTTATGCCCGCTTGGGAGTCAGACGACGTAGGCGGTCCCGTCGAACACCACACGCTTGTCCACGGCCAGCGATCCGCTGTTGAAGATCAGGTCCATGTGATGGCTGCCCTTGGCGCCGCCGCCCAGGCCCAGGTGCAGCCCGCAGTGGCGCTCTTCGAACCCTGCGTTGCGCGCGTACAGCTGACTGACGCCTTCGTTGGTGCCGATCCCCAGTTCCTCGATGCGACGGTTCGAGGGATTGGCGTCCAGGTATTTATTGAAGTCGTGCTCCAGCCCCGGTACGTCCGTGGCGATGCGGGTCACCACGGAGTTCTCGATCCACAGTTCGAGTGGGGATTCGATGATGCCGTATTTGCGCGCGAAAGGGATGGTGCTGAGAAACGTGCCGAGAAACCGCACATGACCGTTGATGGATTCGCTGTGGGTGGCGATCTCGCCGGGTGCCAGGTCGTAGTTGCCGACGCCGTTGATGTTGGTCCACTTCTTCAGCTCGCGCAGCGGGGCCTCGAAGTACGAACCGTGGTCGTCGCTGAAGCTGAGGGTCTCGCCTTGGTTCATGGTGTCGATCAGTGCCGCATTCAGCTGCGCGATGCGCTCGGGTTCAACGCTGAAAGCGTCATAGAAATAGTCGCCGTAATCTTTGAACAGCAGGGATTTCTTCCATTGGGCCGACATCACTTCCTGCAACTGGCGAATGAACGGTGGCCCCTCCGCGCGAGGATTGGGCAGCGTTGAGGAATCGTAGAACAGGACGAAGAGATCGGAATCGGTGATGGCTTCTGTCAGTTCGCTGATAGGAGACGTGTCCAGCGGCATAGTGCTGAACCGGAAGAAATCCCGCGCCGTAGCGCTTTCGATGATGCCATTGACGATGCTGCGGTATTCCGGGGTATGGGCCAGTAGTACTTGGGGAGTGTTCATGCCGGTGACGGCGGGGTGGCGTTGCAGGTAATACAGGAAATGTTCGATTGCGCTGCTGTTATCCATAGTGCGCTCCGCTCCGAATGCTTAAAACAAGAGGGCGAACGCGTTAGCCACGTTCGCCCTTCAGCTGTTTTAGAACGGCCACATCGCGGTGCCAAACGGCACGACGGCGTCAGCCTGCATCATTTCCACAGCGGCATCATGAGTCGGTGCTTCAAACCAATCGTCCAATTGCAGTTCTTCTTCCAGAGCCAGTTCAACTGTTTGCATAGGTGAATCTCCTGAGAATGACGTACTTGCCGAATGCAGCGAGGAAGAAAGGGCATCGCCTTAAGTCCTCGTCATGGAAGCACACTGACCTTCGTGGCCAGCAAGCACTGAAAAAACTAGTGCAATAACCGGAGTGTTGCAAAATAAAAAATGGGAGATAAATGCTGGCATTTCGCCGGAATTATCGAAACTTCTTGCGAAAACAACGTTAGGCAGCTTTCGATTTTGGGGAATTATTTTTGCGACAGAATTGTGTCGGCAGAGTGATTGAGAGCCCAGTCAATAACAGATTCCCGGCTAAAGCCGGTCCTACTCTTCCGCGCAATCCGGTGTGAGCGGTGTACAATGCGCGCCCGTTTTTTCTGTGATCCACCGGCGTATGGACGCCAACCCCTCGGGGTTACCCACTCCGTTTCCCTCCGCCGCGTCATGAGCGCGTCGGGTTCGATTCCGTCACAGACAAGCGCGCCAAGGTGGTTTGCCAATGAGTGAAAACATGTCCCATTCGGGTGACTTGAAGCGTGGTCTGAAGAACCGTCACATCCAGCTGATCGCCCTCGGCGGCGCGATCGGCACCGGCCTGTTTCTGGGCTCGGCAGGGGTGCTGAAGTCCGCTGGCCCGTCGATGATTCTTGGTTACGCCGTCTGCGGCTTCATCGCCTTCATGATCATGCGCCAGCTCGGCGAAATGATCGTCGAAGAGCCGGTGGCCGGGTCGTTCAGCCATTTCGCCCACAAATACTGGGGCGGCTTTGCCGGTTTCCTGTCGGGCTGGAACTGCTGGGTCCTGTACATTCTGGTGGGCATGTCAGAGCTGACCGCCGTGGGCAAATACATCCAGTACTGGTGGCCGGAAGTCCCGGCGTGGGCCTCGGCGGCGGTGTTCTTCGTGATGATCAACGTGATCAACCTGGCCAACGTAAAAGTCTTTGGCGAGGCCGAATTCTGGTTTGCGATCATCAAGGTCGTGGCCATTCTGGGGATGATTGCCCTGGGCAGTTATCTGCTGGTGAGCGGCGAGGGTGGCCCGCAAGCGTCGGTCAGCAACCTGTGGGATCGGGGCGGCTTCTTCCCCCATGGCGTAAGCGGGCTGGTCATGGCGCTGGCGTTCATCATGTTTTCGTTCGGTGGCCTTGAGATGCTCGGCTTCACCGCAGCCGAGGCGGATCAGCCGCGCACCATCATTCCCAAGGCGATCAATCAGGTCATCTACCGGATTCTGATTTTCTACATCGGCTCGCTGGTGGTGCTGCTGTCGCTGACGCCATGGGACGCTTTGCTGATTGACCTCAATGCCTCCGGCGATGCCTACAGCGGCAGCCCGTTCGTGCATGTGTTCTCGATGCTGGGCAGCACAACGGCGGCGCACATACTCAACTTCGTCGTGCTGACGGCGGCGCTGTCGGTCTACAACAGTGGCACCTATTGCAACGCGCGCATGCTGTTCGGCATGGCCGAGCAGGGCGATGCGCCGCAGTCACTGGCGCGGGTCGATGGTCGGGGAGTTCCGGTGCGGGCGATTCTGGTGTCGGCGGCGGTGACGCTGATTGCCGTGCTGCTCAACTACCTGATGCCGCAAAATGCCCTTGAGCTGCTGATGTCGCTGGTGGTCGCCACGCTGGTGATCAACTGGGCGATGATCAGCTACTCCCACCTCAAGTTCCGCCAGCACCTGACCCGGGTCGGCCAGCAGCCGCTGTTCAAGGCGCTGTGGTACCCGTACGGCAACTACGTCTGTCTGGCGTTTGTGGTGCTGATTCTCGGGATCATGCTGATGATTCCCGGCATCCGGATTTCGGTCTACGCGATCCCGGTCTGGCTGGCGGCAATGTGGGTGTTCTACCTGATCAAGAACAAGCGTCGGGCCAGTAGCGAGTCAATGGCCCAGCGGACGTCGATCATCAAATAAGGCGAGAGCCGCCGGTGACGTCGCGGCGGCTTCGAACCAGGACACAGATTGCCATGCTGATCATTTCCAACAACATCCATCTGCCGGACAGCGACGTCGAGCTGACCGCCATCCGTGCCCAGGGTGCGGGTGGTCAGAACGTCAACAAGGTGTCCAGCGCCATGCACCTGCGCTTCGACATCAACGCCTCGTCGCTGCCGCCGTTCTACAAGGAACGCCTGCTGGCGCTGCGTGACAGCCGCATCACCAGCGACGGCGTGCTGGTCATCAAGGCGCAGCAGTACCGGACGCAGGAACAGAACCGGGCCGATGCGCTGGAACGCCTGAGCGAGCTGATCATCAGTGCGGGTAAGGTCGAGAAGAAGCGTCGGCCGACCAAACCGACCCTGGGCTCGAAGACCCGCCGGCTGGAGTCGAAAACCAAGCGCGGGTCGATCAAGGCAGGGCGGGGCAAGGTCGATTTTTAAACAGCGTTGACGGGATCAGCTGGCGACCGGCTTTTCACGCGTCCTGTTCGCGTGCTTGTACAGATACACACTCAGCCCCAGCCCGCTCAGCGAAGCCAGCGCGGCGAACAGGAAGATCGACGCAAAGCCGAAACCTGCCGCCACGGCACCCGCCACCGGCCCGGTAATCCCCAGCGACAGGTCGATGAACAGCGAATAAGCCCCCACTGCCGCACCCCGACTGGCCGGCGGCACCAGATTGACTGCTTCGACGCCGAGCGCCGGGAACACCAGCGAGAAGCCGAAGCCAGTCAGCGCCGCACCGGCCAGCGCCAGATTCGGGTTGGGCGCCAGCCACAGCAGCAGCAACCCCAACGTCTCCACTGACAGGCAGGCAATCGCCACGCGGAAGCCGCCGATGCGGTTGATCAGGTTGCCGAACAGCAGGCGTGCGCCGATGAAGCAGGCGCCGAACAGGCTCAGGCACAACACCGCATTCGGCCAGGTATGGCTGGCGTAATACAGGGTGATGAAGGTCGCGATGGTGCCGAAGCCGATCGAACCCAGCGCCAGCCCGGTGCCGTGGGGCAGCACGCGGCCGAGCACGTGAAGGAAGGGCAAACGCTCCCCGTGCACCAGCGGCGCCGGAGTTTTCTTCCAAGCCAGGGAAATACCCAGCGCTGCCAGCAGCATGATGCTGACGCCCATGCTCCACAGCCCCAGCGCGTTGACCAGCAACACACCCACCGGCGCGCCGATGGCCAGTGCGCCATAACTGGCGATGCCGTTCCATGAAATCACTTTGGCCGTATTGGCGGCGCCAACGCGGCCGATGCCCCAGCCGATCGAGCCTGAGCCAACCAGGCTCTCTGCGCTGCCGAGCACCAACCGGCCCACGAACAAGCTGATCAGGCTCACCATCGGCCAGGCGTCGAGCCAGTCGGCGAGGAGCATGAACACGCCGCTCAAGCCGCAGCCGAACAGGCCGATGATCACCGCTTTCTTCGGGCCCCGGGTGTCGATGATGCGCCCGGCGTAGGGGCGGCTGAGCAGGGTTGCGAGGTATTGCACGCTGATCACCAGTCCGGCGGCGACCGCGCCGAAGCCAAGGTCGGTGTGCACATAACCGGGCAATACGGCCAGCGGGATACCGATGTTCAGGTAGCCGATGAAGGTGAACAGCACGATGGAAACAACCTGCAGCGTGACAGCCATAGGACGTTGAGGGGCAGCGCTCGAAGCGTCTGGCATGGGCATAGATCCACGGTTACGACGGAAAAAGAATAGCGAGGGGGCAATCGGGTTGAAGCGTAGACGCTTGAATCCGCGCGAGGGCACATGATAACGAGGCACGGCGGTTCATGGGAGTGGCGGATGGGTGGATATGGGTCGGGGTGGAGCAGAGGTGAAACCTGTCGCGGATGATTCAGCCCTTATGGAAATACACCTTGAAGACGCTCTTCCATAGGGGCTGGACAATTAGCCTTCAGCGCGGGCTTTGGGCTTTGCTGCTCTCGTTACGTTTACCGCTGGCTTTCATCTCGATCGGCTGACCGAGTTCCTGGCGGGCTGCTGCGCTTTGCTGGGTTTGGCTTGGGAAGGGGAAGTTCGGGATTTCATGCATATCGTCGCTCCTCACAAGTGTGTTGCGGCTGAATTGAACAGCGCGTCCTAAAACGCTCAGGGAGGATACAGCAGTACAAATGACAATCAGACTTTTAAATGCGGGCCGCCGGTCATGTAGTGAGGATGGGTTCCTGCAACATCCGCGCGGCCCGCTAAAAGCGTTGAATCAGTGATCGCCTCAGTCTTTGCAAACCGCCGCAAACGCCGCTGCCAGTTCATCCAGCCGCGTGGCATCAATCCCCGCAACGTTGGCTCGACCCGCCGCCACCATGTACACGCTGTGCTCGTTGCGCAGACGCGCTACCTGATCGTCGTTCATGCCGGTGTAGGAAAACATGCCGCGCTGCACGGCGATGTGGGCGAAACGCTCACCCAGGCCCAGCGGTGTAAGCGCCTCCACCAGCCCGACGCGCAACTGCGCAATTCGGCTGCGCATCTCTTCCACTTCTTCAGCCCACAGGGTTTTCAACTCAGGATCGCCCAGGATCTCGGCGACAACGGCGGCACCATGATCCGGCGGGTTCGACCACAGATTACGGGCGGTCGCCGACAGCTGACTGCGCACATCCATCAGCTTCTCGGGGGTGTCAGCGCAGACCAGCAAGGCGCCGGTGCGCTCGCGGTACAGGCCGAAGTTTTTCGAGCACGAACTGGTGATCAGCAGTTCAGGCAGCTCGCCAGCAAACAGACGAACCGCCCAGGCGTCTTCTTCAAGACCGTCGCCAAAACCCTGATACGCGAAGTCGATCAGCGGCAGCAGATTGCGTTGCTTGACGATTTCCAGCACCGCGTACCAATCATCAGGGGACAGGTCGAACCCGGTCGGGTTGTGACAGCACGCATGCAGTAGGACAACGTCGCCTTCCGGAATGGTCTTCAACGTCGCCAGCATGGCCTGCACGTTGAGCGTGTTGTCGCTGCCCACGTAGGGGTAGTGGCTGACCTTCAGGCCTGCAGCGGCATAGATGGTTTCGTGAATCGGCCAGGTCGGATCGCTCAGCCAGATGCCTTTGCCCGGCAGGCAGTTGGCAATGAAGTCGGCGCTCAACCGCAGCGCGCCCGTGCCGCCAGGAGTCTGGGTAGCGCCGACGCGTTTGCTGGCGATCAGCGGTGAATCGGCGCCCATGACCAGCTCACAGATCAGCGTGCCGAAACGCGGTTCGCCATGGCCACCGATGTAGCTCTTGGTGGGCTGGGAATCGACCAGCCGTTGCTCGGCGATTTTCACCGCGCGGGGAATGGTGGTCAGGCCCTGCGCATCTTTATAGACGCCCACGCCCAGGTCGAACTTGTTCGGATTCGGGTCTTTGGCGTAGGCCTGAATCAGGCCCAGGATGGGATCGTCCGGTACGCGCTGGATCTGTGAAAAATGCATTTACTTACGGCCCTCGGCGCTTTTGGCCACCTCGTCTGTGCGGGAGGCCATGATGAAATCGTTGCGGTGCAGCCCCTTGATGGAATGGCTCCACCAGGTCACGGTCACTTTGCCCCATTCGGTCAGCAGACCCGGGTGGTGACCTTCGGCCTCGGCAATTTCGCCGACAGCGTTGGTAAACGCCAGCGCAAATTTGAAATTCTTGAACAGAAAGACTTTTTCCAGCTGCATGACGCCGTCACGCACTTCGATGTTCCAGTCCGGGATCTGCTTGAGCAAATCCGGCAGCTCGGCGTCGCTGACCTGTGGGGCGTCGGCGCGGCAGGCTTCGCATTGGGATTGGTTGAGAGCGGTCATTGAAAGATTCCTTGATCGGGTTCGGGCTGCTTTTTTTGGGGCGGCTTTTGTTTTAAGCGGCTTTATTTTTCGGTGGAAATTTCGGCGCGTGCAGCCCCAGTTCAGCCGCCGTGCGGGCCATGCCCATGATGTCTTCATGGGCTAGGTCGAACAGGCGCTTGAGGTCCGGCAGCACGAAATACAGCGGCTGCAGAATGTCGATACGGTAGGGCGTGCGCATGGCTTCAATCGGGTCGAAGGGCTGATGTTCAGGGGTTGTTGACACGCTGTAAACGGTTTCCTTGGGCGAGGAGAGGATGCCGCCGCCGTAGATCTTGCGCCCCTGGGGCGTGTCGACCAGGCCGAACTCGATGGTCATCCAGTAGAGGCGGGCAAGATACACGCGCTGCTCTTTGCTGGCTGCCAGACCGAGCTTGCCGTAGGTGTGGGTAAATTCTGCAAACCAGGGGTTGGTCAGTAAGGGGCAGTGTCCGAAAACCTCGTGAAAGATGTCGGGCTCTTGCAGGTAGTCGAGCTCTTCTTCGCTGCGAATAAATGTGGCGACCGGAAATCGCTTGCTCGCCAGCAAATCGAAGAAGGTTTGAAAGGGGATCAGCGCCGGCACGCGCTCGACTTGCCACCCCGTGGTCGCGCCCAGCACTCGGTTGATTTCGCCAAGCTGCGGAATACGGTCCTGGGGCAGGGCGAGCTGCTCGATGCCATCCAGATACTCCTGGCACGCACGACCTGCGATCACCTTGAGCTGGCGGGTGATGAGGGTGTTCCAGATTCTGTGCTCGGCTTCCGAGTAATCAATGAATCCGGTGGCGTCCGGCTCGCGGGCGACGTACTGCGTACTCATGGGGCTCTCCTGATGGTTTGTTCTTATATGGAGCAATGCGATTGGGGGTAAAACTGATGGGGCTATTGTTAGCTGATTTGGCGACTCTCAACTGCAAGGCTCCAGCCCGAGTTGCTGAGCCCTGTCCGATAATTCGTAAAGAAATCGTGACGATTGATCGGCTTCGCCTGAATACATTCACCCTACCGTCTCGTCTGGCCCTTGCGCTGTAACGTATTCTTGACGATAAACTCGGGCCAACCCGAAATCGATGCCACCCCGCGAGCCCTCCATGCGTATCAAAGTCCATTGCCAGAACCGCGTCGGTATCCTGCGCGACATCCTCGAGCTACTGGTGGCCTACGGCGTCAACGTCTCCGGCGGAGAAGTCGGCGGTGAGCATGGCGACGCCATCTATCTGCGCTGCCCAAACCTGATCAATCTGCAGTTCCAGGCGCTGGTGCCGAAATTCGAGACCGTCGCTGGGGTATTTGGCGTCAAGCGTGTGGGATTAATGCCCAGCGAGCGTCGGCACATGGAGCTAAACGCCTTGCTTGGCGCCCTTGAGTTTCCCGTGCTCTCCATCGACATGGGCGGCTCCATCGTCGCGGCCAACCGCGCCGCAGCGCAGTTGCTGGGCGTGCGGGTCGATGAAGTGCCGGGCATTCCGCTGTCCCGTTACGCCGAGGATTTCGACCTGCCGCAACTGGTGCGCGCCAACCGCTCGCGCATCAACGGTCTGCGCGTGAAGGTCAAAGGCGACATCTTTCTGGCTGACATCGCGCCCCTACAGTCCGAGCACGAAGACAGCGAAGCCATGGCCGGCGCGGTGCTGACGCTGCACCGCGCCGACCGGGTGGGCGAGCACATCTATAACGTGCGCAAGCAGGAGTTGCGGGGGTTCGACAGCATCTTCCAAAGCTCGAAAGTGATGGCGGCCGTGGTCCGGGAGGCCCGGCGCATGGCGCCGCTGGATGCGCCGTTGCTGATCGAAGGCGAAACCGGAACGGGTAAAGAACTGCTCGCGCGGGCCTGTCATCTGGCCAGCCCTCGCGGCCAGTCCCCGATGATGGCACTCAACTGCGCGGGGTTCTCCGAATCCATGGCCGAGACCGAGCTGTTCGGCTACGGCCCCGGCGCGTTCGAAGGTGCCCGCGCCGAAGGCAAGTTGGGGCTGCTGGAGCTGACCTCGGGCGGCACGTTGTTTCTCGACGGCGTTGCGGAAATGAGTGCGCGGTTGCAGGCGAAACTGTTGCGCTATTTGCAGGAAGGCTGCTTTCGACGCGTAGGCAGCGACGAAGAGGTTTACCTGGACGTGCGCATCATCTGCGCGACGCAGGTGGATCTTTCCGAACTTTGCGCCCGGGGTGAATTCCGCCAGGACCTCTACCTCCGGCTCAACGTGCTATCGCTGCACATTCCGCCCCTGCGCGACTGCCTGGACGGCCTCGCGCCGCTGGTTGAGCACTTTCTCGATCAGGCCAGCCGACAGATCGGCTGCACTTTGCCCCGGCTGGCGCCAGCGGCAATGGAACGCCTCAGCCAATACGATTGGCCCGGCAATGTACGGCAACTGGAAAACGTATTGTTCCAGGCTGTTTCGCTGTGCGACGGCAAATGGGTAAAAGCCGAACATATTCGCCTTCCGGATTACGGCGTGCGCCCACCCTTGGGCGACTTCTCTCTGGAAGGCGGGCTGGAAGATATTGTCGGGCGATTCGAGAAGGCAGTACTTGAGCAACTCTATGCGGCACACCCGAGCAGCCGCTTATTAGGCAAGCGATTGGGTGTTTCCCATACAACTGTCGCCAACAAGTTGAAGCACTATGGAATAGGCCAGAGTTGATAGTGGGTTATGACTGCAGAAGTGCGCTTGCCCGCGAATCGGTAATACTGCTGGCGGATATATAAACTCATGCACCGCAATACACGGGCAAGCACGCTCCTGCAAGTAAGCGGCGCGCTCAACTGATCAACAGAGCGTGCTGATCAACCGTTGCTGCACCCGTTACCCATGACCTGATACTCAAGCACGTGGCGTTTGCCCTGCGAGTCTTCGTAAGTCATGTGCTGCGGGACGACCTGGCAGACGTTAGGCACTTCGTCCACCGAAATGACTTTCGCGATATCCAGTTTGGTAGAGTAGGTGTACTTCTCGACACGCTGTTGCTGAGCCGCCACTTTCGCGCCGGATTCTTCTGCCATTGCCATGGCGCTGAAACCACAAAGAGCCATTACAACCAGTGCAGCTTTCATTACTCATTTCCTCTAAGTTGCTTCATTCACATTGCGTCGCAAGAACTGCGGTCGACAGGGTGCACAAAACCTTTTTGGGGCTCTGCTTGAAGCGAATCATGACCGGGTAGGTTTAGTTGATTGACAGTCCAGTGTGGGGGGGCTGTTGTTTATCAATCATTTGCCGTGTTGGCGGAACGGATTCTATGCCCCTGTTCTGAATTCATATAGAAACCATTTTGATAAAGTCTATTGAGCGAAACGGCAACAATCGCCGTTGTCGGGTTGCGGCCAGGCGTTCGATGGGTTCTTCAGTCGTAGCCGGGACATGAAGATTTGCCTGGAATCGGGCACTGGACCTGCTTTCGGCGCTATGCTCGGAGTCGGTAAGACCATCGTCGAATGGCCTTTACAGCCATCGGCGGATACAACAGGGTCATAAAACAACAACATTTCCACCGAGGTAAGAAAGATGAGTGCGGCTTCCCTGTACCCCGTCCGCCCTGAAGTGGCAGCCAACACGCTGACTGACGAGGCGACCTACAAGGCGATGTACCAGCAGTCGGTGGTCAATCCCGATGGCTTCTGGCGCGAACAAGCCCAGCGCCTTGACTGGATCAAGCCATTCACCACCGTCAAACAGACCTCGTTCGACGACCACCGCGTCGACATCAAGTGGTTCGCCGACGGCACCCTGAACGTTTCCTACAACTGCCTCGACCGCCATCTGGCCGAGCGCGGCGATTCGATCGCGATCATCTGGGAAGGCGACGATCCTTCCGAGAGCCGCAACATTACCTACCGCGAGCTGCACGAAGAAGTCTGCAAGTTCGCCAACGCGCTGCGCGGGCAGGATGTCCATCGCGGCGATGTCGTCACCATCTATATGCCGATGATCCCGGAAGCCGTGGTTGCCATGCTGGCCTGCGCGCGCATCGGTGCGATTCACTCCGTGGTGTTCGGTGGTTTCTCCCCGGAAGCACTGGCCGGTCGCATCATCGACTGCAAATCGAAAGTGGTGATCACCGCTGACGAAGGGCTGCGTGGCGGCAAGAAGACCGCGATGAAAGCCAACGTCGACCGTGCGCTGACCAACCCGGAAACGGCGAGCGTACAGAAGGTCATCGTGTGCAAACGCACCGGCGGCGACATCGAGTGGAACCGTCATCGCGACATCTGGTACCACTCGCTGCTGGACGTGGCTTCCAGCACCTGCGCGCCGAAAGAAATGGGCGCCGAAGAATCGCTGTTCATCCTTTACACCTCGGGCTCCACTGGCAAACCGAAGGGCGTGTTGCACACCACTGCGGGCTATCTGCTGTACGCCGCGCTGACCCACGAGCGCATATTCGATTACCGTCCGGGCGAAGTGTACTGGTGCACCGCGGACGTCGGCTGGGTCACCGGCCACAGCTACATCGTCTACGGCCCGCTGGCCAATGGCGCGACCACGCTGTTGTTCGAAGGGGTGCCGAATTACCCGGACATCACCCGCGTGTCGAAAATCGTCGACAAGCACAAGGTCAACATCCTTTACACCGCACCGACCGCCATCCGCGCCATGATGGCCGAGGGCACCAAAGCCGTAGAAGGTGCTGACGGTTCGAGCCTGCGCTTGTTGGGTTCGGTGGGTGAGCCGATCAATCCGGAAGCCTGGAACTGGTACTACAACACCGTCGGCAAGAAGAATTGCCCAATTGTCGACACCTGGTGGCAGACCGAAACCGGCGGCATTCTGATCAGCCCGCTGCCTGGCGCCATTGCCTTGAAGCCGGGTTCGGCGACGCGTCCGTTCTTCGGCGTGATTCCGGCCCTTGTGGATAACCTGGGCAACCTCATCGAAGGCGCAGCGGAAGGCAATCTGGTGATTCTCGACTCGTGGCCGGGTCAGTCGCGCAGCCTGTATGGCGATCATGACCGTTTCGTCGACACTTACTTCAAAACCTTCCGCGGCATGTATTTCACCGGCGACGGTGCCCGTCGTGACGAAGACGGTTACTACTGGATCACCGGCCGCGTCGACGACGTGCTCAACGTGTCCGGCCACCGTATGGGCACCGCCGAGATCGAGAGCGCGATGGTGGCCCACCCGAAAGTCGCCGAAGCGGCCGTCGTGGGCGTGCCTCACGATTTGAAGGGGCAGGGCATCTACGTCTACGTCACCCTTAATGGCGGTGAGGTTCCGGACGAAGCGTTGCGCATCGAATTGCGCAACTGGGTGCGCAAGGAGATCGGTCCTATTGCTTCGCCGGATGTGATTCAGTGGGCGCCGGGTCTGCCGAAGACCCGTTCCGGCAAGATCATGCGACGCATCCTGCGCAAGATCGCAACCGGGGAGTACGACGCGCTGGGCGATATCTCGACGCTGGCCGATCCGAGTGTGGTTGCGCATCTGGTTGAGACCCACAAGACCATGACTGCGGCGTGAAAGCCTTTAACGTCAAGAGCGTCTGCCTGGGCGCAGACGTTTCGCCTTCGGCGAGTTACTTTTAAAAAGCACTAAAAGTAACCAAAAGTGCCTGCTCTCGGTTGGGCCCGACTTCGTCGGGTTCCTTCACTCCGGTCTCGCTCCGTGGGCCCGCGCCGAACGGACATCCATGTCCTGACGGCGCTCTCGCGGCATCCATGCCGCTCGGCCCACTCCTCGAGACCTCCGTTCAGCCTGCACCAAAGTCGCGTTTTGCGGTGTCTGGGCTATCGCGTAGAAGATCAACTGCAAAAGCAAAAGCTTCCCGGCTGAAGCCGGTCCTACAGTCGGAGCCAGTCCTACTGACTGAACGCGCTGCTGTCAGTGGGACTGGCTTTAGCCAGGAAGAGGCCAGTCCAGGCGCCAACAATTTTGCTGATCGCACCCCCTCCCTGTGGGAGCGAGCTTGCTCGCGAATGCTGTATTCCAAGCACCAGATATTCGATGGATGTACCAACCCCTTCGTGAGCAAGCTCACTCCCACAAGTCCTCAGCGTTTGATCTGCCCTTGATTGGCCTTTGATCTGCTTTTGATCTTCATATGCAAAAGGCTCAGACACCGCCAATCGCGACTTGGGTGCAGGCTGAACGCAGGTCTCGTGGAGTGGGCCGAGCGGCATGGATGCCGCGAGAGCCGCCCCCCGCCATGGATGGCGGATGGCGGCGGGCCCACGGAGCGAGACCGGAGTGAAGGAACCCTGAGGAACGAAGGGCCCAACCGAGAGCAAGCACCCTTGGTTACTTGGGGTGCTTTTCCAAGTAACTCGCCGAAGGCGAAACAGTCCGCCCCCAGGCGGACGCTCTTGATCCTAATACCCGGACGGTCCCCCGAAGAATCGGGAAATATCGATTTGTTACCCCACACCCGCCCCGGTAACCTCCCGCCCCGCTGTGGGGCGTTTCCACCCGAAAACAAAGCATTTCATCGCCCCGAATCAACCCGCTCCCACGCTGGACTTGCCGGATCATAAGGCTTTGCCAATAATGGGCGCGTTATTTGCTTCGTTGATAGGTTTGCCAACTCTGGCACTTGCATAAAGCTTTTTGGATGTCAATTCGCCTGATCACGATTTCATGTGCTTCTGTAACTAGTTGTCGCATTGAAGAAATATCGACTTTCAGCCTGCCGCTAAAATGCCGACCACTCGCCGAAGGCTTGTCGGGTCCAGAGACCCGCCGGCACCTCGCGTCGCAATTTCTGATTCCTCCTGTTCATTGAGCGTCTCGCTCACTGCCATTTGTCGCGTTATACCGATGGAGTTCCAAGAAATGAAAAAGCTCATGCTGCTGGGTGCGCTGGCACTGACCGTATTGGCACAGCCCGTATTCGCCGATGAAAAGCCCATGAAGATCGGCATCGAAGCGGCATACCCTCCGTTTGCCTCCAAGGCGCCGGACGGCAGCATCGTCGGTTTCGACTACGACATCGGCAACGCCCTGTGCGAAGAGATGAAGGTCAAGTGCGTATGGGTCGAGCAGGAATTCGACGGCCTGATCCCGGCGCTGAAAGTGCGCAAGATCGACGCCATCCTGTCTTCGATGTCCATCACCGAAGACCGCAAGAAGTCCGTCGACTTCACCAACAAGTACTACAACACCCCGGCCCGTCTGGTCATGAAGCAGGGCTCCGTCGTCAGCGACGCGCTGACCGAACTCAAGGGCAAGAACATCGGCGTGCAGCGTGGCTCGATCCACGAGCGTTTCGCCCGCGAAGTCCTGGCCCCGCTGGGTGCTGAAATCAAACCGTACAGCTCGCAGAACGAAGTCTATCTGGACATCGCCGCCGGTCGTCTCGATGGCACCGTGGCGGATGCCACCCTGCTGCAGGACGGCTTCCTGAATACCGAATCCGGCAAAGGCTACGCATTCGTCGGCCCGGCCTTCACCGACGTCAACTACTTCGGCGACGGCGTCGGCATTGCCGTGCGCAAGGGCGACAAGGCTGATCTGGACAAGCTCAACGCAGCCATCGCGGCCATTCGTGCCAACGGCAAATACAAAGCCATTCAAGACAAGTACTTCGACTTCGACATCTACGGCAAGTAACGTGGTTTGAAGCCGTCAATGGCGCAAGCAGCCGGTCACCGCACCGACTGATTGCGCCATTTTTCTATCCCGCGCTTGAGGGCCAAACAACATGTTGAAAGGTTACGGAGCCGTCATCCTCGACGGTGCATGGCTGACCTTGCAGCTCGCTCTGTGCTCCATGGCGCTGGCGATCGTGCTCGGCCTGATCGGCGTGGCATTGCGGCTGTCGCCGGTGCGCTGGCTGGCATGGCTGGGCGATCTGTATTCCACCGTGATCCGCGGCATTCCCGATCTGGTGCTGATTCTGCTGATTTTCTACGGCGGTCAGGACCTGCTCAACCGCATCGCGCCGCTGCTCGGTCACGACGACTACATCGACCTTAACCCGCTGGTGGCCGGTATCGGCACGCTGGGTTTCATCTTTGGCGCGTACCTGTCGGAAACCTTCCGCGGCGCGTTCATGGCCATCCCGAAAGGGCAGGCCGAAGCAGGCATGGCCTACGGCATGAGCAGTGGCCGGGTGTTCTTCCGCATTCTGGTGCCGCAGATGATTCGTCTGGCGATCCCCGGGTTCACCAATAACTGGCTGGTACTGACCAAGGCCACCGCGCTGATTTCCGTGGTCGGTCTGCAGGACATGATGTTCAAGGCCAAGCAGGCGGCCGATGCCACCCGCGAACCCTTCACTTTCTTCCTCGCAGTCGCGGCCATGTACCTGGTCATCACCAGTGTCTCGCTGCTGGTACTGCGCTACATCGAAAAACGTTACTCGGCCGGCGTGAGGGTGGCAGACCTATGATTTTCGATTACAACGTCGTCTGGGAAAGCCTGCCGCTGTACTTCGGCGGTCTGCTGATCACCCTCAAACTGCTCGCGCTGTCGCTGTTTTTCGGCCTGCTCGCTGCCCTGCCGCTGGGCCTGATGCGCGTGTCGAAAATCGCCTGGGTCAATCTGCTGGCGTGGAGCTACACCTACGTCATCCGCGGCACGCCGATGCTGGTGCAGTTGTTCCTCATCTACTACGGGCTGGCGCAATTTGAAGCGGTGCGTGAAAGCATCCTGTGGCCGTGGCTGTCGAGTGCGACCTTCTGCGCGTGCCTGGCTTTCGCTATCAACACCAGCGCCTACACCGCTGAAATCATCGCCGGCAGCCTGAAATCCACGCCGCCGGGCGAGATCGAAGCAGCGCGGGCAATCGGCATGTCCAAAGCCAAGATGTACCGCCGGATTTTGCTGCCATCGGCCCTGCGCCGTGCGCTGCCGCAGTACAGCAACGAAGTGATCATGATGCTGCAGACCACCAGTCTGGCCTCGATTGTCACGCTGATGGATATCACCGGTGCGGCGCGCGCGGTCAACGCGCAGTTCTACCTGCCGTTCGAGGCCTACATCACGGCGGGCGTTTTCTACCTCTGCCTGACGTTCATTCTGGTGAAACTGTTCAAGCTGGCCGAGCGCCGCTGGCTCATTTACCTCGCCCCGAGGAAGCACTGATATGCAGCGCATCGATCACGATCTACCGTGGGGCAATCTCGGCACCCAGCGCACCCTGAGTGTGTTCCGTTTCGGTCAGGGCGAGCGCAAGGCCTACATTCAGGCCAGCCTGCACGCCGACGAGCTGCCGGGCATGCGCACCGCCTGGGAATTGAAGAAACGCCTGACCCAGCTGGAAGAACAGGGCCTGCTCAAGGGCGTCATCGAGCTGGTGCCGGTCGCCAATCCGATCGGTCTGGGCCAGTTGCTGCAGGGCAACCACCAGGGCCGTTTCGAGTACGGCAGCGGCAAGAACTTCAATCGCGATTTCACCGAGCTGAGCGAGCCGGTCGCCCAGGCGCTGGCAGGCAAGCTCGGTGACGACCCCCACGCCAACGTCAAACTGATCCGTCAGGCCATGGCCGACGTGCTCGAGCAATTGCCGCCGGCCGGCAGCGAGCTGGCCGGTATGCAGCGCGTCTTGCTCAGTCATGCCTGCAACGCCGACGTGGTGCTGGACCTGCATTGCGACACCGACGCTTCGCTGCACATGTACGCCTTGCCGCAGCACTGGCCGCAGTGGCGTTCGCTGTCGGCGCATCTGGGGGTGACCGTCGCGCTGCTGGCCGAAGATTCCGGCGGCAGCTCGTTCGACGAAGCCTGTTCGCTGCCGTGGTTGCGTTTGTCCAAGCAGTTTCCGGACGCGCAGATACCGCTGGCCTGCCTGGCGACTACCCTCGAACTGGGCGGTCAGGCCAACACCGGCAAGGCCGAAGCCGAGGCCTACGCCGAAGGCATTCTGGCGTTTCTGGCCGAGCAGGGCCTGATCAGTGGCGAGTGGCCGCAACCTGGCCATGAAGCCTGCGAAGGCATGCCGTTCGAAGGCACCGAAATGATTTATGCGCCCCATCCCGGCGTGCTGACCTTCTTGCGTCCAGCGGGGGCCTGGGTCGAGCCCGGCGAGCCGCTGTTCGAAGTCATCGACCCGTTGACCGATCGCGCCACCACCGTCTGTGCCGGTACCGCCGGGGTGCTGTTCGCCATCGAAAAACTGCGTTACGCCCAGCCGGGTTTCTGGATGGCCAAAGTGGCCGGCCGCACACCGTTGCGCAGCGGCCGCCTGCTCAGTGACTGATTACTTGTGAGAACCGACATCATGAACAAACTGGAAGTCCAGGACCTGCACAAGTGCTATGGCAGTCACGAAGTGCTCAAAGGCGTTTCGCTGACCGCCAAGGCCGGCGATGTCATCAGCATCATCGGCTCCAGCGGCTCGGGTAAAAGCACCTTTCTGCGCTGCATCAACTTGCTGGAGCAGCCGAAATCCGGCCGCATTCTGCTCAACAACGAAGAGCTCAAGCTGGTCTCCAACAAGGACGGCGGCCTGAAGGCGGCTGACCCGAAACAGCTGCAGCGCATGCGTTCGCGGCTGTCGATGGTGTTTCAGCACTTCAACCTGTGGTCGCACATGACGGCGATGGAAAACATCATCGAGGCGCCGGTGCATGTATTGGGCGTGCCGAAGAAAGAAGCGCTGGAAAAGGCTGAGCATTATCTGAACAAGGTCGGTGTGTATCACCGCAAGGACGCCTATCCAGGGCATATGTCCGGCGGCGAACAGCAGCGCGTGGCGATTGCCCGGGCGCTTGCAGTGGAGCCGGAAGTCATGCTGTTCGACGAACCGACGTCCGCCCTGGACCCCGAGTTGGTCGGTGATGTGCTGAAAGTCATGCAGGCGCTGGCCCAGGAGGGCCGGACCATGGTGGTGGTCACTCACGAAATGGGCTTTGCCCGTGAAGTGTCGAATCAGCTGATCTTCCTGCACAAGGGCCTGGTTGAAGAATCCGGCAATCCCCGTGAAGTGCTGGTCAATCCGAAATCCGAGCGTTTGCAGCAGTTCCTGTCAGGCAGTTTGAAGTAACCCGCCTGCCACGTGAGAGCGGTGCGTTTTGCTTCAGAACGGTTCATGCTGCGCGTCATTCAGGCCGCAGCCATTGACTGAAGGTTACAGAATCCCATCGCATGCCAGGCGTGCGACCCCTTTTAGCGACACGTTTCGGATTGCACGCCATGACTGCCCATCGAATCGGATTTCTCATCTGGCCCGGCACCAAAGCCTTGACCCTGGCGCTGGCGGAGGAAGCCCTGCGTGTTGCTCAGCGCGTTCACCCCGAAGTGGTGTACGAACTGTCGTTTCTGCAGGCAGAACCGCCGATTGATGGCAGCGGTTGGCAATTGCCGGGCGAGCCGTGGGTCGGTCGTCTGGAAGGGTTTCAGAAGCTGTTTCTGCTGGCCGACGAGCCACCGGCGCCCATGTCTTCGGCCCTCGGCGGCGCGCTCAAGCAACTGGTCCGCGCCGGTTGCGTGATTGGTGGGTTGTCGGCGGGTGTGTATCCGCTGGCGCAATTGGGCTTGCTCGACGGGTACCGGGCGGCGGTGCACTGGCGCTGGCAGGACGATTTCGCCGAGCGCTTCCCCAAGGTCATCGCCACCAGCCATTTGTTCGACTGGGATCGCGATCGCCTGACGGCCTGCGGCGGGATGTCGGTGCTGGATCTGTTGCTGGCCGTGCTTGCCCGTGACCACGGCGCCGAACTGGCCGGCGCGGTGTCGGAAGAACTGGTGGTGGAGCGCATCCGCGAAGGCGGCGAGCGTCAACGGATTCCACTGCAGAACCGTTTGGGTTCCAGTCACCCGAAGCTGACCCAGGCGGTGCTGTTGATGGAAGCCAACATCGAAGAACCGCTGACCACCGACGAAATCGCCCAGCACGTGTGCGTGTCGCGACGTCAGCTGGAGCGCATCTTCAAGCAGTACCTCAATCGGGTGCCGAGCCAGTATTACCTCGAACTGCGCCTGAACAAGGCGCGGCAGATGCTGATGCAGACGAGCAAATCGATCATTCAGATCGGCCTGTCCTGCGGGTTCTCTTCGGGGCCGCATTTCTCCAGCGCCTACCGTAACTTCTTCGGCGCCACCCCTCGCGAAGACCGCAACCAGCGTCGCAGCAGCAGCCCGTTCGAATTGTCATCGGTGCCCGCCGAGCGCGGTTGAAAATCCAGACGGGTCGCCCTGAACTCAACAGTGCCCCAACCGCACGCCAGTGTTTAAACTGCGCCTTTGTGACGCAATTTGTCGCATTGCCGAAAACCCCGTAAAAAGCCGGTTTGGCGCTATAAGAAGTTGTCGCTTGGCGGCAAGGCCCGGCCCGAATCAGTCCTTACAATCCTTCCATCGCTCGCCAGTTCCAGGCAGGCGTTCCTCTTCAGGAGACTCCGATGTCCGTTGAGCAAGTACCGGTGCAACGTGCCGATTTCGACCAGGTGATGGTCCCCAACTATGCCCCGGCAGCCTTCATCCCCGTGCGCGGTCAGGGTTCTCGCGTCTGGGATCAGTCGGGTCGCGAACTGGTTGATTTCTCCGGCGGCATCGCGGTCAACGTGCTGGGTCATGCGCACCCTGCGCTGGTCGGCGCGCTGACCGAGCAGGCCAACAAGTTGTGGCATGTCTCCAACGTCTTCACCAACGAACCGGCGCTGCGTTTTGCCAAGAAGCTGGTTGACGCCACCTTCGCCGACCGCGTGTTCTTCTGTAACTCCGGCGCCGAAGCCAACGAAGCCGCGTTCAAACTGGCCCGTCGCGTGGCCCACGATCTGTACGGCCCGGACAAGTACGAAATCGTCGCTGCCCTGAACAGCTTCCACGGCCGCACCCTGTTCACCGTGAGCGTCGGCGGTCAGCCGAAATACTCCGACGGCTTCGGCCCGAAAATCACCGGCATCACCCACGTCCCCTTCAATGACCTGGACGCGCTGAAAGCCGCCGTCTCGGACAAGACCTGCGCGGTGGTGCTCGAGCCGATCCAGGGTGAGGGCGGCGTATTGCCGGCCGAACTTGAATACCTGCAAGGCGCGCGCAAATTGTGCGACGAGCACAACGCGCTGCTGGTCTTCGACGAAGTCCAGAGCGGCATGGGCCGCAGCGGTCACCTGTTTGCGTACATGCATTACGGCGTGACGCCGGACATCCTCTCCAGCGCGAAAAGCATCGGCGGCGGTTTCCCGATGGCGGCCATGCTGACAACCGAGAAACTGGCCAAGCACCTGGCTGTTGGCGTTCACGGCACGACCTACGGCGGCAACCCGCTGGCGTGCGCGGTGGGCGAGGCGGTCATCGATGTGGTCAACACCCCGGAAGTGCTGGCGGGCGTGAAGGCCAAGCATGAATTGTTCAAGGCTCGTCTGGAGAAGATCGGTCAGCAGTACGGCGTGTTCAGCCAGGTGCGCGGCATGGGCCTGTTGATCGGCTGCGTGTTGACCGACGCCTGGAAAGGCAAGGCCAAGGAGTTCTTCAACGCCGCCGAGCAGGAAGGCGTGATGGTGCTTCAGGCCGGTCCCGACGTGGTGCGTTTCGCGCCGAGTCTGGTGGTCGAAGACGCCGACATCGAAGAAGGCCTGAACCGCTTCGAACGTGCGGTTGCCAAGCTGGCCGGGGTGTAAAGCCCTTCGCTAATGGACGCATAACCTCTGTAGGAGTGAGCTTGCTCGCGATAACGGTGTGTCAGCGAAACGCTTGGATCAGACACGCCGCATTCGCGAGCAAGCTCGCTCCCACAAGGTTGAGCGCCGCTTCAGCTTTTTTTTTTTCCTGTGCCGGACAACCGGCCCGATTTTTTTCTCAAGGAGTGACACCATGCTGGTGATGCGCCCCGCGCAAATGGCGGATCTGAGCGAGGTTCAACGACTCGCGGCAGACAGCCCGATTGGTGTCACGTCCCTGCCGGATGACGCTGGACGTCTGAGTGACAAGATTGCGGCGTCCGAAGCCTCGTTCGCGGCGGAAGTCAGTTTCAACGGCGAAGAGACCTACTTCTTTGTCCTCGAAGACACCGAATCTGGTCGTCTGGTGGGCTGCTCCGGGATCGTCGCTTCGGCGGGTTATTCCGAGCCGTTCTACAGCTTTCGCAACGAAACCTTTGTCCACGCCTCCCGTGAACTGAAGATCCACAACAAGATCCACGTGCTCTCGCAGTGCCACGACCTCACCGGCAACAGCCTGCTGACCAGCTTCTACGTGCTGCCTGAGCTGGTCGGCACGCTGTGGTCGGAACTCAATTCCCGTGGCCGTCTGCTGTTCGTCGCCAGCCACCCGGAGCGCTTCGCCGATTCGGTGGTGACCGAGATCGTCGGTTACAGCGACGACCACGGCGACTCACCCTTCTGGGACGCCATCGGCCGCAACTTCTTCGACATCAACTACGCCGAAGCCGAGCGCCTGTGCGGGTTGAAAAGCCGGACCTTCCTCGCCGAGCTGATGCCCCATTACCCGATCTACGTGCCGCTGCTGCCCGATGAAGCGCAGGAAGCCATGGGCCAGGTCCATCCGCGTGCGCAGATCACCTTCGACATCCTGATGCGCGAAGGCTTCGAGACTGATCATTACATCGACATCTTCGATGGCGGGCCGACCCTGCACGCGCGGGTGTCCGGCATTCGCTCCATCGCCCAGAGCCGCGTCGTGCCGGTCAAGGTCGACACGGTCAGTACCGGTGATGCGGTCAAGGGCGGGCGGCCTTATCTGGTTTCCAACGGCCAGTTGCAGGATTACCGCGCGGTGATGCTGGAACTGGACTGGGTGCCGGGCAAGCCAGTGGCCCTGAGCCTGGCCGCGGCCGAAGCGCTGGGTGTCGGCGAAGGCGCCAGCGTGCGCATTGTCGCGGTCTGAAAGCCGGGCTCGATGGATGAGATGAGTTGACGGTGATGGGCGCTGCAGTCGCAGGCCAACGCCGTAAAGCAGGTTAGCGAGTTCGCCGGCGGTTGCAGAACCACCGGCATGAGGAGAAAGCATGATCGTTCGTCCCGTACGCAGCAGTGACCTTCCGGCGCTGATCGAGCTGGCGCGCAGCACCGGCGCAGGCCTGACCACATTGCCGGCCAATGAAGAGCGTCTGGCGCACCGGGTCGGCTGGGCCGAGAAAACCTTCCGTGGCGAGGCCGGGCGGGGCGACGCTGACTACCTGTTCGTGCTCGAAGATGACGACGAGAAAGTCGTGGGCATTTCCGCTGTCGCGGGCGCGGTGGGGCTGCGCGAGCCCTGGTACAACTACCGGGTCGGCCTGACGGTCAGCGCTTCTCAAGAGCTGAATATCTACCGGGAGATCCCGACGCTGTTCCTGGCCAACGACCTCACCGGCAACTCCGAGCTGTGTTCGCTGTTTCTCCACGCCGACTACCGCAATGGCCTCAATGGCCGGTTGCTGTCCAAGGCGCGGATGCTGTTCATTGCCGAGTTTCCGGAGCTGTTCGGCACCAAGACCATCGCTGAAATGCGCGGCATCTCCGACGAACAGGGCCATTCGCCGTTCTGGGAAAGCCTGGGCCGACACTTTTTCAAAATGGAATTCAGCCAGGCCGACTACCTCACCGGGGTCGGCAACCGCGCGTTCATTGCCGAGCTGATGCCGAAGTTTCCGCTGTACAGCTGCTTCCTTTCAGAAGCCGCGCGTGAGGTCATCGGCCGCGTACACGTCAGCACCGAACCGGCGCTGGCCATGCTCAAGGCCGAAGGTTTCAGCTATCAAGGCTACGTCGACATTTTCGACGCCGGCCCGGCCATCGAGTGCGAGACCAGCAAGATCCGCGCAGTCCGCGACAGCCAGGCGCTGGTGCTGGCCGTCGGCACACCGGGCGACGACGCGACGCCATTCCTTATCCACAACCGCAAGCGCGAAGACTGCCGCGTGACCGCCGCGCCTGCACGCCTTGCCGCCGGCACATTGGTGGTCGATCCACAGACCGCCAAGCGCTTGCGCCTCAGCGCCGGTGATCAGGTTCGCGCTGTGCAACTGTCGCCCGCTCGGGAGAGTATTTGATGAACACTTTGTATATTGCCGGTGCCTGGCAGGACGGGCAGGGCGACGCATTCGAGTCCCTGAACCCGGTGAGCCAGCAGGTGATCTGGTCGGGCCAAAGCGCGACAGCTGAACAGGTTGATGCGGCGGTCAAATCGGCCCGTCAGGCGTTTCCGGCCTGGGCGACGCGCAGTCTGGACGAGCGCATTGCCGTGCTCGAAGCCTTCGCCGCTGCGCTGAAAAACCGCGCCGATGAAATCGCCCGTTGCATCGGTGAGGAAACCGGCAAGCCGCTGTGGGAATCGGCGACTGAAGTGACCAGCATGGCCAACAAGGTGGCGATTTCGATTCAGAGCTACCGCGAGCGGACCGGCGAGAAGAGCGGCCCGCTGGGCGACGCCACCGCCGTGCTGCGACACAAGCCCCACGGAGTGGTGGCGGTGTTCGGTCCTTACAACTTCCCGGGTCACCTGCCTAACGGGCACATCGTGCCGGCGTTGCTGGCGGGCAACACTGTGGTGTTCAAGCCAAGCGAGCTGACCCCCAAAGTTGCCGAACTGACCGTGCAATGCTGGATCGAGGCCGGTCTGCCGGCGGGCGTGCTCAATCTGCTGCAAGGCGCGCGGGACACCGGCATCGCACTGGCCGGCCATTCAGGCATCGACGGGTTGTTCTTCACCGGTTCCAGCCGAACCGGCAATTCCCTGCATCAACAGTTCGCCGGTCGCCCGGACAAGATTCTTGCCCTGGAAATGGGTGGCAATAACCCGCTGGTGGTCGATCAGGTCGCGGACGTCGATGCCGCGGTCTACACCGTGATCCAGTCGGCCTTTATTTCCGCCGGCCAGCGCTGCACCTGCGCCCGCCGCCTGCTGGTGCCCCAAGGTGCCTGGGGCGATGCATTCCTGGCACGGCTGGTGGAAGTGACATCGACCATTCAGGTCGGCGCCTTCGATCAACAGCCTGCGCCGTTCATGGGCTCGGTGATTTCTCTTGCGGCTGCGCAAGCACTGATCGATGCCCAGGAAGTGATGTTGGCCAACGGCGCAGTTGCCCTGCTCGAAATGACCCAGCCTGCCGCGCAATCGGCGCTGCTGACGCCGGGCATCATCGACGTCAGTGACGTGGCAGATCGTGAGGATGAGGAACTGTTCGGGCCGCTGTTGCAGGTGATTCGCTACGCTGATTTTGACGCAGCCATCGAAGAGGCCAATGCCACACAGTACGGGCTGGCGGCGGGACTGTTGTCGGATTCCAAGGCGCGCTATCAGCAGTTCTGGCTGCAGAGCCGTGCGGGCATCGTCAACTGGAACAAGCAACTGACCGGCGCGGCGAGTACGGCACCGTTCGGCGGTGTCGGCGCCTCGGGTAACCATCGCGCCAGCGCCTACTACGCGGCGGATTATTGCGCGTACCCGGTGGCGTCGCTGGAGACCGAAACCCTGGCGCTGCCTGCCAGCCTGACGCCCGGCATCACCCTGAACTGACCGCGCTCCTTGATAGCGCAGCGCACGTCGAAGAATGTGCACATAAAAACAGATCCACGGAGCCTCACCGATGAAATCCTGTGAAGTCAACTTTGACGGTCTAGTGGGCCCGACCCACAACTACGGTGGGCTGTCCTACGGCAACGTCGCGTCCCAGAACAACTGCCAGCAATCCTCCAATCCGCGCGAGGCCGCTTTGCAGGGGCTGGCCAAGATGAAAGCGCTGATGGAGATGGGTTTTACCCAGGGCGTGCTGGCCCCCCAGGAACGTCCTGACGTGGCCGGTCTGCGCAAGTTGGGCTTCAGCGGCAGCGACGCACAGGTCATCGAGCGCGCGGCCAAAGAGTCGATGCCGCTGCTGGCCGCCAGTTGCTCGGCGTCGAGCATGTGGGTGGCCAACGCCGCCACGGTCAGCCCGAGCGCCGACACCGCCGACGGCCGCGTGCATTTCACCGCCGCCAACCTCAACTGCAAATACCACCGCAGCATCGAGCACCCGACCACCAGCCGCGTGCTCGGCGCGATGTTCGCCGATCAGCAGCATTTCGCCCACCATGCGGCGCTGCCTGCCGTTGCCCAGTTCGGCGACGAAGGCGCGGCCAACCACACGCGCTTCTGCCGCAGCTACGGGGAGCCCGGCGTCGAGTTTTTCGTCTTCGGCCGCGCCGCGTTCGACAGCCGTTTCCCCGCGCCGCAGAAATACCCGGCCCGCCAGACCCTCGAAGCGTCCCAGGCCGTTGCGCGTCTGCATGGCCTGAGCGCCGAAGGCGTCGTCTTCGCCCAGCAGAACCCGGCCGTGATCGATCAGGGCGTGTTTCATAACGACGTGATCTCGGTGGGCAATGGCGAGGTCCTGTTCTATCACGAGGACGCATTCCTCAATACCGAGCCCATGCTCGCCGAACTGCACAACAAACTCGGTCAACGTGGCGGTCGCTTCCAGGCCATTTGCGTGCCGCGCAGTGAGGTAGCCGTGGAAGACGCGGTGCGTTCGTACCTGTTCAACAGCCAGTTGCTGTCCCGCGCCGACGGTTCGATGCTGCTGATCGTGCCGGAAGAATGCCGCAGCAACGAGCGCGTTTGGCATTACCTGCAGCGCCTGCTTGCGGACGACAGCCCGATCAGTGAGGTCAAGGTATTCGATCTCAAGCAGAGCATGCAGAACGGTGGCGGCCCGGCGTGCCTGCGTCTTCGCGTGGCCCTGAATGAAACCGAACTGGCGGCGGTCAATCCAGGCGTTATCATGACCGCGCCGCTGTACGACACGCTGACGCAGTGGGTCGACAAGCACTATCGCGACCGCATGAGCGACAGTGATCTGGCCGATCCCCAACTGCTGATTGAATGCCGTACGGCGCTGGACGAGCTGACGCAGCACCTGAAACTGGGCGCGGTCTATCCTTTCCAGATCAACTGATGCACCCCATCCGTTACGCCTGCGCCCGAGCGGCGTCAGGCGGCGATGTTTTTGCTTTTACAGAGAGAGTTTTGCCATGACCGACGCGCTGCGTTTGATCCTCGAAGACACCGACGGCACTCAGCTGGAAACGTCCTGCACCCGTCTTGCCGTTATCTGGCAGGGCAAAGAAGTCTGGATTCAACAGGACGGCCGTGGCCAGTTGCTGATCGGCGTTGACGTCGAAGAAGGCGATGCCGAATACGCCAACCTGCTGCTGCGTCCATTGGCGACCAACCTGGTCAGCCTGCAGCTGGAAATGGAACCGGCTGACATGAGCGGCGACGACGAAGAAGGCCACGTGCACGGCCCTGACTGCACCCACGACTAAGCCTGCGCAGGAAGCTCCCCATGCTCGCCCTCGGCAAACTGCTTGAACTGACCCTCGCGGGTCGCGAACCCGCGGAAAAGACTCAGCTGACCGTCGACGGCGTTCGCATGCGCTGGCTCGCCGAGGGGGCGCTGGAAGTCCGGCCTCCCGAAGCGCGGGGCAATGGCACCGACCTGCTGCTGTCCGCCGGCATCCACGGCAATGAAACCGCGCCCATCGAGTTGCTCGACGCGCTGATTCACGCCATCGCCCGGGGCGAACTCAAGCCTCGCGCACGTATTCTGTTCCTGTTCGGCAATCCCGAAGCGATGCGCAGCGGCGGGCGTTACGTCGAGCAGGACGTCAACCGGCTGTTCAATGGCCGTCATGAGCACAGCGGCGGCAGCGAAGCCTTGCGCGCCTGCGAACTCGAGCGTCTGGCCGCCAGCTTCTTCAATATTCCGGGCCGCTACCGCCTGCATTACGACCTGCACACGGCGATTCGCGGTTCGAAGATCGAGCAGTTCGCGCTGTATCCGTGGAAGGAGGGTCGCGCTCACTCCCGCCGCGAACTCGCCCGGCTGCGCACTGCCGGCATGGAAGCGGTGCTGCTGCAGAACAAGTCGTCGATCGTGTTCAGCGCCTACACCTACGACAAGCTCGACGCCGAAGCCTTCACCCTGGAATTGGGCAAGGCACGCCCGTTCGGGCAGAACCAGCAGGTCAATCTCGACAAGCTGAAATCCTGCCTCGAACGCCTGATCACCGGCACCGAAGCCGATGAGCCTGGGGATCTGGCCGGGTTGCAGCTGTTCAGCGTAGCCCGGGAGATCATCAAGCACAGCGACGCCTTCCGCCTGAACTTGCCAGCGGACATCGAGAACTTCACGGAACTGGAAAAAGGCTACGTGCTGGCCGAAGACCTGGCCGATTCACGCTGGGTCATAGAAGAAGAGGGCGCCCGGATCATCTTCCCCAACCCGAACGTCAAGAACGGGCTGCGGGCGGGGATTCTGATCGTGCCGGCGACGGAAGAGACATTGGCCTGACGCGACCTGTTCAAATCGCAGTCGCTCAATGATTGCAGGAGCGCACTTGGTTGTGACGGCTCTGGTTGAGTCAGGCGGGGCATCGGTGATTTTCCCGCTAATGCGGACTTGTGGGAGCCGAGCTTGCTCGCGAAGGGGCCGGTACATCCGCTAAATTTGTAGCGGCTGAAATGCCGTCTTCGTGAGCAAGCTCACTCCCACATGACCGTGTTCACTACGCCACATTGCGGTGTTTTCAACGGCCCTATATATCTTGCCGTTGAAGTGCCGGTTTCAGTGGGCGCCTCGTGATCAACCCGCCGCTTTCTGCCCCTCACTCACCCGACGCACTGCACGCAGCTTTGTCAGCGTGTCCGCGCAGGTCTTGGCCGCTTCCTGACCCTTGTGTACGAAGTGATCGAAGAAGAACTTCTGGTGCTCTTCACCGGCGTGGAAGTGGTGCGGGGTCAGCACGACCGAGAAGACTGGCACTTCGGTTTCCAACTGAACCTGCATCAGCGCGCTGATCACCGATTGCGCGACGAACTCGTGGCGATAGATGCCGCCGTCGACCACAAGACCTGCAGCCACGACACCGCCGTAGCGACCTGACTTGGCCAGCAACTTGGCGTGAAGCGGGATTTCGAACGCGCCGCCGACTTCAAAGAAATCGATGTCGGTCTCGGCGTAACCGTGTTGCGCCATCTCGGCGACAAAGCCCTTGCGCGCCTGATCGACGATTTCCTTGTGCCAGCAGGCTTGAATGAAGGCGATGCGCTCGTGAGCGTGAATGGCGGTAGGTTGCATGTGTTCTGACTCCTGTTTAATGAAAAAAACAGGGCGTTTTGGATCGAATGGGATGCCAGGGTACGTGCGAAACCGTCCGCGACGCCAAGCGCCTGGATTGGTCTCGAAACGATCCTGTTGTGCCAGTCCCGTTCTCTCTTCATCCGGACTATACCGTCGGCCCCGGGATCACACCGGGTCTGCTGACCTTGCATCGAGGGTAAGCTCGCTGCAAGCGCTCGCGGGCTAGACGTATTGCGCGCCATTACCGCCGGTGGGGAATCGCACCCCGCCCTGAGAACGTTGCCAACGGCGTTTTCCGTCGGCGTGCAGTTTGTAACATAGATTTCCGGGATTCGCTTGGAGCCTTTTTGATGGTTTTCATCAGCTTTTCTTATAAGGCGTCTTGGCATTCCAGTCCCAAGCCTTGATTATCGATGCCCCGGGCCTCAGAACTGAGGCTCGACCCTAATGAACGGGAGCTTCATCGTGGCGGTTATCGATCTGCGCAGTGACACCGTGACTCAACCCTCGGCCGGCATGCGCGACGCCATGGCCAGCGCGCCCCTTGGCGATGACGTGTATGGCGAAGACCCGACGGTCAACCGGCTGGAATCGTGGCTGGCGGAGCGTCTCGGTTTTGCCGCCGCGCTGTTCGTGCCGACCGGCACCATGAGCAACCTGCTCGGCCTGATGGCTCACTGCGAGCGCGGTGACGAATACATCGTCGGCCAGCAGGCGCACACCTACAAATACGAAGGCGGCGGCGCGGCGGTGCTCGGCTCGATCCAGCCTCAACCCCTCGACAACCAGGCGGACGGATCGCTGGACCTGAATCAGGTCGCCGCCGCCATCAAGGCCGACGACTTTCATTTCGCCCGCACCCGCTTGCTGGCCCTGGAAAACACCATGCAGGGCAAGGTCTTGCCGATGGAATACCTCGCGGCGGCCCGGGCATTCACCCGGGAAAAAGGGCTGAATCTGCACCTCGACGGCGCTCGCCTGTACAACGCCTCCGTCAAACTGGGCGTGGACGCGCGTGAGATTGCCCGGCATTTCGATTCGGTTTCCGTGTGCTTGTCCAAAGGGCTCGGCGCGCCGGTCGGCTCAGTGCTGTGCGGCTCAAGTGAGTTCATCGCCAAGGCCCGGCGTCTGCGCAAGATGGTCGGCGGCGGCATGCGTCAGGCTGGCATCCTGGCAGCAGCGGGGTTGTACGCGCTGGAGCATCAGGTCGAGCGTCTGGCCGACGACCACGCCAATGCCACCGCCTTGGGCAAAGCGCTTGCGGACCTCGGTTTTGACGTAGAGCCGGTGCAGACCAACATGGTTTACGTACGGATCGGCGATCGCGCCCAGGCGCTCAACGCCCTGTGTGCCGAGCGCGGTATCGTGCTGAGTGCTGCGCCGCGGTTGCGCATGGTCACCCATCTGGATGTGACGGCTGCGCATCTGGACAAGGTGGTTGCGGCATTTGCCGAATTTGGCGTTCGCTGATCGGGTGATCAGCCCGATTGCCGGTTTCTATCGAATAACACGCTGTACCGAGCGTACAACGCCTATATAATGCGGCCCTTTGCCGTCGCTGCGTCGAACGACGCTATGCATGTGCCAGGCCGCAGTTTCCGTGGAAGAACCTATGAAAAGCGCAGAAATCCGTGAAGCCTTCCTTCGCTTCTTCGAAGAGCAAGGCCACACCCGAGTCGCCTCCAGCTCCCTGATCCCGGGCAACGACCCAACCCTGCTGTTCACCAACGCAGGCATGAACCAGTTCAAGGATTGCTTCCTCGGCCAGGAAAAACGGGCCTACACCCGCGCCGTGAGCAGCCAGAAGTGCGTGCGTGCCGGTGGCAAGCACAACGACCTGGAAAACGTCGGTTACACCGCGCGTCACCACACCTTCTTCGAGATGCTGGGCAACTTCAGCTTCGGCGACTACTTCAAGCGCGACGCAATCACCTACGCGTGGACCTTCCTGACCGGCGTGCTGAACCTGCCCAAGGAAAAACTCTGGGTCACGGTTTACGCCTCGGACGACGAAGCCTACGACATCTGGACCAAGGAAATCGGCGTGCCGGCCGAGCGCATGGTGCGCATCGGTGACAACAAGGGCGCGCCGTACGCCTCCGACAACTTCTGGACGATGGGCGACACCGGCCCGTGCGGCCCGTGCACCGAGATCTTCTACGACCACGGCGCCGACATCTGGGGTGGCCCGCCGGGTTCGCCGGAAGAAGACGGCGACCGCTACATCGAGATCTGGAACAACGTGTTCATGCAGTTCAACCGCACGGCCGACGGCGTTCTGCACCCGCTGCCAGCGCCATCGGTCGACACCGGCATGGGCCTCGAGCGCGTCAGCGCCGTCCTGCAACACGTCAATTCCAACTACGAAATCGACCTGTTCCAGAGCCTGCTCGCCGCTGCTGCAAAAGCCATTGGTTGCAGCAACGACAATCAAGCGTCGCTTAAAGTCGTCGCCGACCACATCCGTTCGTGCGGCTTCCTGATCGCCGACGGCGTGCTGCCGTCCAATGAAGGCCGTGGCTACGTGCTGCGCCGCATCATTCGTCGCGCTTGCCGTCACGGTAACAAGCTGGGCGCCAAGGGCAGCTTCTTCTACCAGATCGTCGCCGCACTCGTCGCCGAAATGGGCGAAGCCTTCCCTGAGCTGAAAAACCAGCAGGCGCACATCGAGCGCGTGCTCAAGGCCGAAGAAGAGCAGTTCGCCAAAACCCTGGAGCAGGGCTTGAAGATCCTCGAGCAGGATCTCGCCGAACTCAAGGGCACCATCGTCCCCGGCGATGTGGTGTTCAAGCTCTACGACACCTACGGTTTCCCGATGGACCTGACCGGCGACATCGCCCGCGAACGCAACCTGACCCTCGACGAGGCCGGTTTCGAACGTGAGATGGATGCCCAGCGTGAACGTGCGCGTTCCGCCAGTTCCTTCGGCATGGACTACAACAGCCTGGTCAAGGTTGACGTGGCCACGCAGTTCACCGGTTACAAAGCCACCGCAGGCGAGGCCAAGGTCGTCGCCCTGTACAAAGACGGCCTCGCGGTCGAGCAATTGAGTGAAGGCGAGGACGGCGTGGTCATCCTCGACCAGACCCCGTTCTACGCAGAGTCCGGCGGCCAGATTGGCGACAGCGGTTACCTGACCGCGGGCGATGCGCGCTTCGACGTGAGCGACACTACCAAGACCGGCGGCGCGTTCCTGCACCACGGTGTTCAAGTGTCGGGCAGCCTGAAAGTCGGCACCACCGTCAGCACCGAAGTGGCTGCCGAAGTTCGCCAGGCCACGTCGTTGAACCACTCCGCCACGCACTTGCTGCACGCGGCTTTGCGCCAGGTGTTGGGCGATCACGTTCAGCAGAAAGGCTCGCTGGTCGACAGTCAGCGCCTGCGTTTCGACTTCAGCCACTTCGAAGCCATCAAGCCCGAGCAGATCAAGGCGCTTGAAGACATCGTCAACGCCGAAGTCCGCAAGAATACGGCCGTCGAGACTGAAGAAACCGACATCGAGACCGCCAAGAAGAAAGGCGCCATGGCGTTGTTCGGCGAGAAGTATGGCGACAACGTCCGCGTGCTGAGCATGGGCGGCGGTTTCTCGGTCGAGCTGTGCGGTGGCATTCACGCCAACCGTACCGGCGACATCGCGCTGTTCAAGATCATCAGCGAAAGCGGTGTGGCCGCAGGCGTGCGCCGTATCGAAGCGGTCACCGGCGCCGTGGCGCTGGAGTACTTGAACGCGGCTGGAGAACAACTGAAGGAAGCCGCGAACCTGGTCAAAGGCAATCGCGACAACGTTCTGGACAAGCTGTCGGCGGTGCTGGAACGCAATCGTCTGCTGGAAAAACAACTGGAACAACTGCAGGCCAAGGCGGCCAGTGCTGCGGGCGACGATCTGTCGGGCTCGGCAGTGGACGTCAAAGGCGTCAAGGTTCTTGCTGCCCGTCTCGACGGTCAGGATGGCAAGGCGCTGCTGGCCCTGGTTGACCAATTGAAGAACAAGCTCGGCCGCGCAGTGATCCTGCTCGGCGGGGTGCATGAAGACAAGGTCGTGCTGGTGGCAGGCGTCACCAAAGACCTGACTGGCCAACTCAAAGCCGGTGATTTGATGAAGCAAGCGGCTGCCGCTGTAGGCGGTAAAGGCGGCGGTCGTCCTGACATGGCGCAAGGCGGCGGTGTTGATGCTGCCGGACTCGAAGCAGCGCTGGCACTGGCTGTTCCGTTCGCCGAACAAGGTATTTAAGTCGACCCACCCGGGGCCCGTCGTTCGGGTCCCGGCGCTTCGCGGTTTGAATGATAACGGGCGCCCTTCATGGGCTGAGGCGGCTTTGAGATGGCTTTAATCGTACAAAAGTTTGGCGGCACCTCGGTGGGCTCGGTAGAGCGCATCGAACAGGTGGCCGACAAGGTCAAGAAATTCCGTGATGCGGGCGATGATCTGGTGGTCGTGCTTTCGGCCATGAGCGGCGAAACCAATCGCCTGATCGAACTGGCCCGGCAAATCAGCGACCAACCGGTGCCACGCGAGCTGGACGTCATCGTTTCCACCGGCGAGCAGGTCACTATTGCACTGCTGGCCATGGCGCTGATCAAGCGCGGCGTTCCGGCTGTGTCGTATACCGGCAATCAGGTTCGCATTCTCACCGACAGCGCCCATAACAAGGCGCGGATTCTGCAGATCGATGATCAGAAGATTCGCGCTGACCTGAAGGCCGGTCGTGTGGTGGTGGTCGCCGGTTTCCAGGGTGTCGATGAAGACGGCAACATCACGACCCTGGGTCGTGGCGGTTCCGACACCACCGGCGTGGCGCTGGCCGCGGCATTGAAAGCCGATGAATGCCAGATCTACACCGACGTCGATGGCGTCTATACGACTGACCCGCGTGTTGTGTCGCAGGCCCAGCGGCTGGACAAGATCACCTTCGAAGAAATGCTGGAGATGGCGAGCCTCGGTTCAAAGGTCCTGCAGATCCGTGCGGTGGAATTCGCCGGCAAGTACAACGTCCCGCTGCGCGTACTGCACAGCTTCAAGGAGGGTCCAGGCACCCTCATTACCATTGATGAAGAGGAATCCATGGAACAGCCGATCATTTCGGGCATCGCCTTCAACCGCGACGAAGCCAAGCTGACCATCCGTGGCGTGCCAGACACCCCGGGCGTTGCGTTCAAGATTCTCGGCCCGATCAGCGGCGCGAACATCGAAGTCGACATGATCGTGCAGAACGTTTCGCACGATAACACCACCGATTTCACCTTCACCGTTCACCGCAATGATTACCAGGCCGCGCTGCAGGTTCTGCAGAACACCGCCAACGAAATCGGCGCTCGCGAAGTCATTGGCGACACCAAGATCGCCAAGGTTTCCATCGTCGGTGTCGGCATGCGTTCCCATGCCGGGGTTGCCAGCCGCATGTTCGAAGCGCTGGCCAAGGAGAGCATCAACATTCAGATGATCTCGACGTCCGAAATCAAGGTCTCGGTGGTGATCGAGGAGAAGTACCTGGAGTTGGCCGTGCGCGCGCTGCACACTGCCTTCGAACTCGACGCACCGCGTCAGGGCGAGTAAGCCTTGAGCAGAGGGCGCGGTTTCTGCTGCGCCTTCTGCGAGTGGATGTGCGCAAGTCGCTATTCTTTTTCCGGCGCTGGTCGATACTGAGGCATGGACCTGCGGCCTCTGGCTCGGGATCATGCCGTTTGTCTGTGCAGACTGTAATCCCTTGAATGTAAGCCGTAAGGAGATAGGTATGCTGATTCTGACTCGCCGGTGCGCGGAAAGTCTGATCATTGGTGATGGTGAAATCACCGTGACCGTGCTCGGCGTAAAAGGCAATCAGGTGCGCATTGGGGTCAACGCGCCCAAGGAAGTGGCTGTTCACCGCGAAGAGATTTACCTGCGTATAAAGAAAGAGAAGGACGAAGAACCAAGCCATTAATTTTTATTGAATTTTTGGTTTGCAAACGGGGAAAAGGGTGGTTATTATACGCCCCGTGTTGCGGAGAGCTGGCCGAGTGGCCGAAGGCGCTCCCCTGCTAAGGGAGTACACCTCAAAAGGGTGTCGGGGGTTCGAATCCCCCGTTCTCCGCCATTATTTGCGTAGTACGTTGTAATCTGGCTTGATCTGTAAGTTGTTGAATTTACTAGAAAAAGTGCTTGACCAAGAGATTTGACGGCCTATAATGCGCGGCAACAAATGCACTCGTAGCTCAGCTGGATAGAGTACTCGGCTACGAACCGAGCGGTCACAGGTTCGAATCCTGTCGAGTGCACCATTTAAGCGTTGTTTGTAGTGATACGAATAACAGTCTTAAGTTAGAAAGAGCCTGGCTTCAACAGGTCTTCGGAAGCACCACTCACTTCCAGAAGTAAAATGCGATGCCCAGAGGTGAACTGGTTTAAAAAGCGCCATCTGCACTCGTAGCTCAGCTGGATAGAGTACTCGGCTACGAACCGAGCGGTCACAGGTTCGAATCCTGTCGAGTGCACCATAAAACGAAAAGCCCGCATGCAAATGCGGGCTTTTTGCTTTCTGGCGTTTGCCTTTTACACAGCCGTGTTCATCGAATGACACCTGTCTGCTGCGTCCCTTCTTCTCCTCATACACATAACGTACTTCAGCGTTACGGCTGATGATCTTGTCCGGTCGCCCCAGCAAGTTTTCCACGTCGCGTTTGCTCATTCCCGTTGGCGTCTGCTGATTGATAATCGCCTTGCGACGCTGCTCCGCGCTCAGGATATTTCCGCAACCATCATCGCGCTGACCCACGACCACCACTTCGTTACTTTTGCGCTTTTGCAGGGCGTCCGTTTTTGCAGGCGGAGGAGGGAGTGTGAAGGTCGTGCCTGAAGCCGGGTTGATGCCCTGCGCCGCTGTCGTGTGCCCGCTGGGGCAAGCCAGTGTGGTGAACGTCACGTTGCCGCTCTGATCCTGGCAGCGATTGACGGTGGTTGCGCCTGCGCCGAGTGGCGAAAACAGCAGCAGGGTGATGAAGAGCTTTTCAGTGTTCAGCGGCATCGCGATGTCCTCCCTGACCAGTGTCCGAGAAGGGTAGCGATGAGGATTTCTCGCGGCGAGCGGGTTTTGTTCACCGGATGTGACCGGGCGTCCTCGCTGACTCGGACAGCGATGAACGTTGTGTTGCAACCGATTGTTTCACGTTGAATTTTTAGCCTCCCGCCACGGCAAGCGGTGTATGATTGCGCCCGTCAGCCCCGCCGGGGCTTGTGGACTACCTCCATGGACTTACCCAGTAGCAACTCAACACTAAGTTTCACCAATCAAGAATCGACTGATTGATCTTCTGGCGGGTTCCACTGCTGGGAGTGGAGTTCGCCTATGACCCAAATCGAAGTAAAAAAGACGCAGGAAAGCCTTCAGGATCGTCTCGCCCAAGTCATCGACTTGCTGCAACGTCAGCGTATCGTCGAAGACCTGACACACCGTCAGGAAGGCCAGCACCAGGATCGCGTCGAGAACCTCGTTCACCGGCAGAACCTCGTCGAGCTGCAGCGTAAGCTCGACGACCTGCACTCCGCCGACGTTGCCTATATCCTCGAAGCACTTCCCCTCGAAGACCGTCTGACGGTCTGGCAGTTGGTGAAGGCCGAGCGTGACGGCGACATCCTTCTCGAAGTGTCCGATTCCGTTCGGGAAACCCTGATCGCCGACATGGACGATCACGAGCTGCTGGCCGCCGCCAAGGAAATGGACGCCGACGAGCTCGCCGACCTTGCGCCAGAGCTGCCGCGCGATGTTGTCCATGAGCTGATGGAGGCGCTGGACAGCCAGCAGCGCGAGCGCGTGCGCTCCGCCCTGTCCTATGACGAGGAGCAGGTCGGCGCCCTGATGGACTTCGAGATGGTGACCATCCGCGAGGATGTCAGCCTGGAAGTCGTTCTGCGCTATCTGCGCCGTCTGAAAGAGCTGCCCGGTCACACTGACAAACTGTTCGTGGTTGACTCCGATGGCGTGCTCAAGGGCGTTCTGCCCATCAAGCGTCTGCTGGTCAACGACCCCGAGAAGCAAGTGTCAGAGGTCATGGCCAGTGATCCGGTGAGTTTCCATCCAGATGGCGATGCCTATGAAGCCGCCCAGGCGTTCGAACGTTACGACTTGATTTCCTCCCCGGTGGTCGACAAGAACGGCAAGCTGATCGGCCGTCTCACCATCGATGAGATGGTCGACCTCATCCGTGAGGAGAGCGAGACCGAAGTGCTCAACATGGCGGGTCTGCGGGAGGAGGAGGACATCTTCGCCTCCGTCTGGCGATCCCTGCGCAACCGCTGGTCCTGGCTGGCCGTCAACCTGATTACTGCCTTTCTCGCCTCGCGGGTGATCGGCCTGTTCGAAGGCTCCATCGAGAAGCTGGTGGCGCTTGCAGCATTGATGCCGATCGTGGCAGGGATTGGGGGTAACTCGGGCAATCAGACCATCACAATGATTGTTCGGGCCATGGCCCTCGATCAGGTCAACACCGGCAATACCTCACGCCTGATGCGCAAGGAGCTGGGCGTCGCGCTCATCAACGGCCTAGTGTGGGGCGGGGTGATAGGGATCGTCGCTTATCTGCTGTATCACAGCTGGTCCCTTGGGGTGGTGATGACCGTCGCCATGACATTGAATCTCCTGCTGGCGGCATTGATGGGTGTGTTGATCCCGATGACCCTCGCGCGGTTCGGTCGCGATCCGGCGATGGGCGCCAGTGTGATGATCACGGCCATGACCGACAGCGGCGGGTTCTTCATCTTTCTCGGGCTGGCGACATTATTTTTACTCTGACCCCCACGGTTCAAACAAAGCCGCCTTCAGGGCGGTTTTTTAATGGGCGCGAAACACCGGCGGCATTAATTTCAGGCACAAAAAAGCCAGCAGAGCGCTGGCTTTCAAGTCTCTGGTTTAAACGACTTATTTGTCGTCGTTTGCCAGGCTAGTGTCGTGTGCAATCAGGGAAACCAGTGCGTTCTGCTGGCGGTGAGCCAACTGACGGAAGCGCTGCAGCAGCTCGCGTTCGTGAAGCGAAAGCTCAGGGCTGTCCAGGCGCAGACTTGGCTCGTCACCCAGTGAACCTTCCTGAATCAGACTCTGCTCAAGACGCGCAATAATTTCCGAGTTCATGCTGCGATGATGATGTTTGGCAACGTCCGCAATACGCTCGCGCATGCCTTCCGGTAGACGAACTACGAACTTGTCAGCTGTGCGACTGGAATAATTGGCCTGTTTCATAGGGCTCATATATTTAACCGAATTAGTTCAAAGAGAGAGGCGGTTCTTGCATTAGGCCGCGAGATGTCATGCTCTGACTGTCTTTTAGCTGAAATGTTCAACCACCCGCATAAAGGACCGCCATCCTGCATCAATACGTCGGATCCTTGGCGTCAAATGTGTGACAAATATTGAACTAGATAAAGGCTTTTAGCCAGCACCAATTATCCGAAATGCGTTCTGGTTTGCAAAGTGGATAATGAACATCCCGACAGCGCTGGACGACGCCGTGATGGCTATCTGTCTCCAGCGTAGTGGGAGAGTGGGGATAATACGAGGGGCCAGTCAAGAAAGAGACGAAGGGTCGAATGCTTCGAGGCAACTCACGCTTCAGGAGAGCCGCCGGAGAGATGGCGATTGCCTTGGCGCCAGATCAGCGAGCGCTCAGGGCTTGGCCTGGCGTAATACCGGATCGAACTTGATACGGCGGCCCACGAACAGCGCTGCCACGAACAGGCTGGCGAAAATACCGGCAGCTGCTTTAGCCAAGGTGCTCAGGGTTTCCATTGACGGATCCATGAGCTGGTCTGCGGCGATAGCCATCAGGGCCAAGATCAGGAACGAAATTGCTGCTTTGGACATAGCTGCTCTCTAATGGGGTGCTCTCTGACAGAGGGCGGGTCGGAGCCGTTGGAATGACTGACAGTGACTGTTGATCAAAACACCCAGCGTTCCGAGCGGATAACCGGCACGGCTTCTTCATTGTCATGGGCCAGAATGGCTTCTGTGCCTTGGCTTGGCATGGCTGCGAACCGCGGGGTCTGTTGCAGGAGGTAATGAGGCTGAGCCTGGACGGCGACGGTCTCTGACTTCACCGCCTCTGACTGGCTGCCATCACCCTGAAAATGAAAAGCGACCAATGCGGCAAGCGCGGCAGCGTTGAGCAGGGACAGTGTCATGTTCATCTCGGGTACCTTCGCTGGGACGGCGTTCAGAGGGTGATTCGCGAAGGTAACTAGTGCAGTCTGCGTGCCAATCTCTATGGCGGATAAATCCCTTATAAACCAATAGCATAGATCGCATTTTAGGGATTGTAGGGTTGCGATTTGCAATATGGCCCATGGCCGCCCTTGCATTCTGCACGATAACCCTCTGATGTGACTGGCAGGCAGCATCCTACGGCCCCTGTTGATAATGACGACATGACAAGCCAGCGCCTTGTCGTTAAGATGCACGCCGTCTGTTTTGGTGTCCTCTTAGTTCAACGGATAGAACGAGCCCCTCCTAAGGGCTAGATGCAGGTTCGATTCCTGCAGGGGACATATCTGATCTACTCCTCCCGCTTCAGCACGTCATCTCTCACATAAAACCTCTCGGTCCCCCGGCCATTCGAACACTCCCTCGTTTATGCGCGCGCGCTCGCTTGAGTGTGCTGATCCGCGTACCACCGATTGCGACCATTATTTTTCGCGTAATAAAGATAGGCATCCGCTGCTTTGATCATGCCGGCAGGCGTCGTGTCTTCCATCGCAGGGAACCTGGCTGTGACGCCGGCACTTGCAGTGACAATCTGCTCGGGGTGATCGGCGTGCGCCAGCGCGAGCCCCCGAATGGCCTGCAGAATGTCCTCGGCGAGAAGGCCCGCGCCCTGGATGTCGGTGTCCGGCAGCAGCACGGTGAATTCCTCGCCACCGTAGCGAACGGCGAGGTCGGCAGGGCGTTTCAACACCCCGCTGATGGCCTGCGCGACCTGCTGGAGACAGTCGTCACCTGCCGCATGGCCGTAGCGGTCGTTGAAGCGTTTGAAGTAATCGATGTCGAGCATGATCAAGGCGAGCGGGTAACGCTGTCGTTTTGCGCGGCCGATCTCGCTGTTGAGCGCCATGTCGAGTCGCCGCCGGTTGCCCAGTCGGGTCAGGCTGTCGGTCAGCGCCATGTCTTTGACCGCCTGATGGGCGAGGCGAATCTCGCTCTCCATGGCCATGCGACCGCGCAACTGCGTGAGGACGATGTAAGCAAATCCGATAAACCCGGCGATCAGGACCAACAGCACGAGTCCGGACTTGAGCAGGTCATGACGCCACGGCCCGACGAAGGACTCTCTCGACAGCCCGGCTGCGACCACCAGCGGATAACTCGACAGCGCACGAAAGCCGTACAACCGGTACGTGCCGTCCACCACGGCTTTGATCTCCACAGTCCCTTCATTGGCGGTCGGCAGGTAGCGTTTGAAGATCTCGCTGTCGGCCAGGCTTTGCCCCACCACGGAATCCATGAACGGACGCCTGACCAGGATCGTGCCGTCCCGCATCGCCAGCACCAGCGCGCCGCGATCATCAATCTTGAAGTCGCCGTAATAATCCATGAAGTAGCTGAGCTTGATAGTCCCCAGCAGCACGCCCGCGAACGAGCCATCAGGATTGTTCAGCCGGCGGGAGACGGGGATGATCAACTCGCCGGTGGAGCGGCTCTTGACCACGTTGCTGATGCGCACGCTTTGATCGGTATGGGTGCGGTGATAGTTGAAGTAGTCCCGGTCTGCGTTGTTTGCGGTGTCCGGGGTCACGTCTTTATCGGTCACGATCCATCGCCCGTCGGCGCCGTAGATGAACAACCCGTGAAGCTGAGGCATGAGTCTGGATTGCTGCGCCATCAGGGCGTGGATACGTGGAACGTCGATATTGGCCAGTCCATCGCCCTCGACACGCTCACCGATGGCGTAGGTCAGGATGTCGACCTGCCTGATGGCGTCCTCCGCGTGCTGCGCCGTGGCACGGGCCAGGTTGGTGACCGAGTCCCGGGCGAAGTCGTAGGCGTGGTTGTAATCGCGCCACGCGCGCCACCCCTCAACCGAAACGAACGTCAGCAGCACCAGAATCATGAATGCGAGGGTGAGGCGAAAGACGGCCGTGTTGCGCCCCGGGCCCAGGTCCAATAGATCGAAGGCGCCTGACGGCGGTGGATGCTGTTCGCCTCCTGGCATGCTCACTGGTCTCCTTTGATAGTCAGCTGTGGACGCTGCCGACCGCTTTGATCAGCGCGTCTGCCATTTCTTCCGCGCTCAGTTGAGGGCTCAACACGGTTTTGCGCATCGTCTCGATCGGCATGCTGGGCACGGGCGCTTCCTCGGGACGCTGGACGAAACTCAACCCGCCGGCGTTCCTGACCTCTACCGCGCCATCCGCACCATCGGAATCGCCGCCTGACAGCACGAGGCAGATCACCCGCTCGCGAAATACGTCGGCAGCTGTGGCGAACAGGCGATCGGCGGCAGGACGTGCGAGGTGCAGCTTGGGGCCGTCGTCTAGATGAATGATCCCGGGGGAGACGATCTCCAGATGCCGGTCAGGAGGTGCCAGGTACACACGGCCAGGCAGTACCGGCTCGCCTTCTTTGCCGTAGCCGACAGGCAGCGTCGAGTAGCGACCGAGCACCGACGCCATGTAGTCCGGACCTGTCGGGTTCGTGTGAATCACGATGAGCAGGGCAGCGGGAAAATCTTTCGGTAGCTTGACGAGCAGGTGCCGCAGGGCTTCCGTGGCGCCTTGCGCACCACCGATCACGATGACATCCCTCATCACTTGCGTGTTTTTAGCGTCCATACCTTTCTTCCTGAATGGTTCCATAGGATGGACACAGCGCAAGCGCTTGCCGTTCATTTTCACGTCTTCAAGCGCTGATGAACGTCACAACGTGCGTCGGGCGGCCGTGGGCTGTTCACCAGGCAATAAAAAAGCCACGAGACGCGAGGTCTCGTGGCTTTCGTGAACAGCCGCATCAGGGTAGATGCAAACCGGTCAGGCGTCGTTACAGCGCCATGTCGCTGGCGGGCTTGCTTTCAGCAGGCTTGCCCGGCGCGGCAGTGCTGGTGCCGACGCTCTGATCGAGCACTGGCGGTTTGCCCAGTTGCAGCACTTCGGCGGTGTAGTTCCACTCTTGCTGAACAGCGGCTGGCGAGTCATTCAGCTTGGTGCCATAGCTCGGCACGATCTGATGGACCTTCGCTTGCCACTCAGGCGTCGCGAGCTGGGTCTTGAACAGCTTTTCCAGGACGTTGAGCATGATCGGTGCAGCGGTCGACGCGCCTGGCGATGCGCCCAGCAGGGCAGCGATGGTGCCGTCCTGGGAAGAAACGACTTCGGTGCCCAGTTTCAGCACGCCGCCCTTGTCGGCATCACGCTTGATGATCTGCACGCGCTGACCGGCTTGCCACAGGCGCCAGTCTTCTTTCTTGGCGTGCGGGAAGTATTCCTGCAGCGCTTTGAAGCGGTCGTCGTCGGACAGCATCAACTGACCGGCGAGGTACTCCACCAGCGGGTACTGCTCAACGCCCACTTTGGTCATTGGCCAGAAGTTGTGGGTGGTCATGCTGCTGAACAGGTCGAAGTACGAACCTTCTTTCAGGAACTTGGTGGAGAAGGTCGCGAACGGGCCAAACAGGATCACGCGCTTGCCGTCCAGCACGCGGGTGTCCAAGTGCGGAACCGACATGGGCGGCGCGCCGGTGGAGGCGATGCCGTAGGCCTTGGCCATGTGCTGCATGGCAACGGTCGGGTTCTCGGTCACCAGGAACGAACCACCAACCGGGAAGCCTGCGTAGTCCTGAGCTTCGGGAATGCCGGATTTCTGCAGGAGCTTCAATGCACCGCCACCTGCGCCGATGAACAGGAACTTGGCGTCGGTACCGGTGGTGGTGCCGTCTTTCAGGTTCTTGTATTCAACGTGCCACGAGCCGTCGTCGTTGCGGGTGATGTCGTTGACTTCGCTGGACAGCTTCAAATCGAAGTTCGGGCGGGTCTGCAGGTACGACACGTACTGGCGGGTGACTTCACCCCAGTTGACGTCGGTGCCGATCGGCGTCCAGGTGGTCGCCAGCTTCTGCGAAGGATCACGGCCTTCCATCATCAGCGGGACCCACTTGGCGATCTGCGCCGGGTCTTCGGAATACTGCATCGGGCGGAACAGCGGGCTGGCTTGCAGCGCGTCATAACGCTTTTTCAGGAATTTGATGTTGTCATCGCCCCACACGAAGCTCATGTGCGGTGTGGTGTTGATGAACGAAGGCGGGTTCTTCAGGACGTTCTGGCGGACCTGCCAGGACAGAAACTGACGGGTGACCTGGAAGGCTTCGTTGATCTCGATGGCTTTGGAGATGTTGACCTTGCCGTCTTTGTCTTCAGGCGTGTAGTTCAGCTCGGCGAGGCCGGAGTGACCGGTGCCGGCGTTGTTCCAGCCGTTGGAGCTTTCTTCGGCGACGGCGTCGAGGCGCTCGACCATTTCCATCGACCAGCTCGGCTCGAGTTCATTGAGCCAGACGCCCAGGGTCGAACTCATGATGCCGCCGCCGATCAGCAGTACATCGACTTTCTTGCTTTCTGCGGCATGGGCTTGCAGGAAGGTGGCCGAAATCGCGAGGCCCAGTAGAGCGGTGCTCGTTTTCTTGAACATCGAATCATCCAATAGATAGAAAGTTATCCGCCTGCAGCAATCGTCGCGCAACGTCCTGCGATGCCGGGCGCCAGTGTGCGGCGCGAACGTCAGACAGGCTTCGCTCTCGGAAAACGAGGAGGAAGGGTCAAAAGGCCAGTGAAAAGGTCGACCTCGTGTTCTATGTCCCTCGGTGCTGTGCTTTTTATTCGATCATTGGAATCAGCAGCTTGAGTAAACATCGTCCACCGCAGGACCTGGTCATCAGGTCCATCCCCTGCGGCGGGCGGGGATTGTACCCGAAATGTCATTTTCGACAAATCGGGTGTCAAATTAGTCAATACGCCATTTTGTCTCAGGGTGGCGATTGGCTAGCCGGGCGCCGAAACGCCAAGCCGTTTAAAGGGTGAATTTGCCCACCATGGAGTGGAAGGATACGGCCAGCCGCGACAACGCCTGACTCGACGCGCTGGTCTGATTGGCGCCGGCTGCGGTTTGGGTCGACAGGTCCTGGATGTTCACCAGGTTGCGGTCCACTTCGCGGGCCACTTGCGCCTGCTCCTCCGCTGCGCTGGCGATCACCAGGTTGCGTTCGTTCATCTGGCTTACGCCTTCGCTGATGCGTTCCAGCGCGTGGCCGGCTTCGGTGGCCAGTGACTGGGTATGCACGGCGATCGCCTGGCTTTTGCCCATGGCCTGCACGGCTTCGTTGGCGCCATTGCGCACCTTGGTGATCATCGATTCGATTTCGCCGGTGGAGGTTTGGGTGCGGTGGGCGAGGGCACGTACTTCGTCCGCCACCACCGCAAAGCCACGGCCTTGCTCGCCGGCGCGGGCCGCTTCGATGGCCGCGTTGAGCGCCAGCAGGTTGGTCTGCTCGGCAATACCGCGGATCACGTCGAGAACTTTGGTGATGTCGCGGATCTGCCCGGCCAGCGCTTCGACGCGCTGGGTCGATTCGGTGATTTCCACGGTCATGGTGTTCATCGCGGTGACAGCCTGCTGCACTTGTTGCTGGCCCTTGATGGCATCTTCGGAGGTCTGCGCAGACACCTGCGAAGCGCTCGCGGCGTTGCGCGCCACTTCTTCCACCGCAGCGGTCATCTCGTTGACGGCCGTGGCGGCTTGCTGGATTTCATCGTTCTGACGCATCAGCCCGCGGGTGCTGTCGTCGGTCACCATGGTCAGTTCTTCAGCGGCGGACGCCAGTTGATCCGAAGCGGTGGCGATTTGCTGAACCGTGCCCTTCAGGCTGCCCTGCATGTTAGACAGCGCCTTGAGCAACTGGCCGGTTTCGTCCTGACCGCCGACCGCGATGGTCTGGCTCAGATCACCGCCCGCCACCCGGGTGGCGCTGGCCACGGATTGATAGATCGGCCGGGTGATCATGCGGGTGACGATCAGCCCCAACGCAATGGCGCACACCACCGCGATCAACGAACCGATGATCAGAATCCACGTCACCTGCTTGTCCGTTTCGATGCCTTGCTGGGCCTGTTCATTGGCTTGCCGCAGGTTGGATTCGATCATGATTTTCAGCTCGCCCATGGTCTTGCGATAGCTAGGCGTTACGCTGGTGGCGGCCAATTTGCTGGCTTGCTCAAGGTCGCCACTCTGCGCCACAGACAGCGCATTGAGGGCGGCGCTGATGTAAGCGGCCCAGTCGCGTTCGAAGTCATCGCCTGCGGCTTTTTCATCCGGATCAAGTGGCGTGGCGCGGTAGGTCTTGAAGTCGGTCTCGGCTTGGGCCTGGTTTTCCTTTAGGGACTGGATGGCTGCGTTGATGTCGTCCGGGTTGGCCTTGAGTGCGCTCAGTCCGATGGCTTTGAAAAAGTCGCGGTTGGTGGCGATGACGTTGGCCTTCACCGAATCGACCTTGGCGATCGACACCAGATTGTCGCTCACCGTGTTTTCAAACAGTTCATACAGCCGGGAAATACCGCTCTGCCCCAGCACACCCACCACCACGGTGATCAGCGCACACAAACAGAAAGCCGAAAGGAGCTTGGTCTTCAATTTCAGGTCGGTCAGCCAGGACATGGAGTGCACTCGAACGGGGATGGGGTTGCGGCTGGTTGGGTACGCGTTGCATGACTGGATATCGGCTGCACACCCAAGGACTTTACCCGTTGGCGTATGCCTCCTTTCGCGTCGATGCCCTGTCAACACGGCGCGAGGGCGTGATTTTTTCCCGCATGGCGTGCCTAAGCTTTGCCCTGCTGCCGCCGATAACTCGGACAAGTGGCGTCATGCCGCAACTTTATTGGCCCTCTCTGCCCAGACCGGGAACGAGACCGCCGCCCTTGCAGGTGCCTCAGGGCCGACTATTTATCCGGTGACAGGAATCTCGATGCTGGCGTGGAACCAAAAAACCTTTCTGATCGTCGACGATTTTTCCGACTTCCGCAGTTCGGTCCGCTCGATGCTGCGCGAGTTGGGCGTCAAGGCGGTGGACACTGCCGACACCGGCGAGGAGGCGCTGAAGATGTGCGCGCAGAAGCGCTACGACTTCATCCTCCACGACTTCAATCTGGGTGACGGCAAGAAGAACGGCCAGCAGGTGCTCGAAGACCTGATGTCCGATCGACTGATCAGCCACGAAAGCGTGTTCGTCATGGTCACTGCCGAGAACAGCCAGGCGATGGTGATGAGCGCGCTGGAGTGGGAGCCGGATGCGTACCTGACCAAGCCGTTCAACCGTGCGAGCCTGGCTCAGCGTCTGGAGAAGATCGTCCAGCGCAAGACCCTGCTCAAGCCGATCCTGCAAGCGCTTGACCGTGGCAATCCGACCGAGGTGTTGACGGCCTGTGCTGCGCTGACCAAGCAGGACCCACGTTTTGCGCCGCTGTGCCTGCGCTACAAAGCCGATGCACTGCGTGACCTCAATCAGCACGAGCCGCTCGAGGCCTTTCTCAAGTCGATCCTCGCCGACCGCCCGCAACCTTGGGCGTATGTGGCGCTGGGCAAGCTGCTGTTCAAGCGCGGGCGCAACGCTGAAGCGCAGGGCGTGTACGAAGAAGCGATTCGCGCCTTCAATGCCATGCCGGTACTGTACGACGGGCTGGCCGACGTGTTGGTGGCCAGCGGCGACAACAAGCGTGCGCAGAAGATGCTGGAAGAGGCGGTGCGGTTATCGCCGTATGCTGTGCGCCGTCAGCGTCTGCTGGGCAAGCTGGCGCTGGAAAACGAGGACTTCGATGGTGCTTCAAAGGCCTATCGTCAGGCCGTTTCCCAAGGCCAGTTCTCCCGCTTCAAGGACCCGGAGACCAACCTCGGTTTTGCTCAGGCACTGATCAGCCGTGGCGGCGAGCGCGGGCTGGATGCCCGCACCCGAATCGAGATCAACCAGACCCTCACCGAAGTCGCCAAGGAAAACGGCAACGACGCTGGCCTGCAAGTGCGCGCGCGTTTGATGAAGGCCACCAGCGTCGCATCCTCCGATCCGGAAATGGCCGCCAAACTGACCGAGCAGGCGATGGAACGGCTTGAGGGCATGGAGCAGTTTCTCAGCGCCGATGCGGCGCTGGCGGTGGCTTCGCAGCTCAAGGCGCTCGGTCAGGAAGACGCTGGCGCGGGCATTCTGAAAAGCTGTGCCGAAATCTACGGCGACGATCCAGTGGTGATGCAGAACATCGCCAGGCAGACCGACGATCCCGAGATTCTCGGCGCCGGCAAAGCGGCCATCGATTTCAATATCCAGGGCATTCGCTGCTACCGCGCCGGCAAGCTCGGCGAGGCGCAGGACCTGTTCCGTCAGGGCCTGGCCCTGCAACCGAAGAACATCAGTATCGCCCTGAACATGGCGCAGTCATTGCTGCACATGGGCGTCCAGAATCTCGACGCGGCGAGCCTGGCGGAATGCCAGAGCAGTCTCAAGATGGTCGGCAAGATGCCGGAGACCGACCCGCGCTTCGAGCGTTTCCAGAAACTGCGACTCAGGGCTTTCGGCGAATGAAAGATCAGGATCTCGGGCTCGACTTCTCGATGGTGATTGCGTCCACCGTTCACGACATGAAGAACGCGCTGGGGTCGTTGATCCAGGCCCACGGCCAGTGGGTCAAGCAGCTTCCCGAAGCCTGTCGTGGTACGCCGGATCAAGGCGTCATCGATTACGAGTTCGCCCACCTCAATGGCATGCTGGTGCAGCTGCTCGGGCTCTACAAACTGGGGGTGAATCAGCTGCCGATGCGCCCCGATTATCACGAGCTGGATGACTTCATTGAAGCGCAGCTGGCCTTTCATCAGGAAGTGCTCGTCAGTCGTGGCATCACGGCGCGCTATGCGGTAAACGACTTCGGTTTGCCGGGCTTCTTTGATCGCGAGCTGGTCGGTTCAGTGGTGTCCAACGTGGTCATCAACGCCATTCGCTTTGCGCGCAGTGAAGTGTTGATTACGGCAGGGCAGGTCGGCGAGCAACTGGTGATCAGCATCAACGACGACGGACCGGGGTTTCCGCGACGCATGATCGAGGAACAGACCGATTACGTGTTGGGCATCAACCAGAACAGCGGGAGCACCGGGTTGGGCTTGTATTTCGCGGCGAACATCGCCAGACAGCATCAGCGCAAAGGCGTCCATGGCCACATCGAAATCGCCAACGGCGGCGAGCTGGGCGGCGGGCTGTTCAGCGTTTATCTGCCCTGAGACTGTGTGCAGTCAGTAGGACCGGCTTCAGCCGGGAAGCCTTTGATCTGCTGTCGAGCTCAGCAAGACGCCCTTATTCGTTTTCACGGGGCTACAACTTCACGCCTTGCCCCAGCACCACATTCAGCGCGTTGCGCGCATCGTCCAGTTGCACCAGCGTGGCGTGATGGGCGCCCAGCGCATCGCGATTTTCGATGGCGGTGAGGATCGCACGATGGCGGGGCAATGCCAGCTCGTGCAGGTTCGGGCGTTTGTTGGAATGCTTCAACGCCTCGCGCAAGGCCAGCGAGAGCATGTTGCACAAGTGCGCGAGCAAGTCGTTGTGGGTCGCGTCGGCGATGCGGCTGTGGAAATCGAGGTCCGGTTGCAGCACGTCTTCAACGGTCGGCGCGGCGGCCATGCGCTCGTAGGCCTCGCCGATGGCGGTGATGTCTTCGGGGGTGGCGTGTTGCGCGGCGAGGGCGGCGGCCGCCGGTTCGATGATGCTGCGCACGCTGGTGAGCAGGGCGAAAAACTCGTTCTGCGGCGAGCTTTGCATCAGCCAGTGCAGCACGTCCGGATCAAGGATGTGCCATTCGCGGCGCGGCTTGACCACCGTGCCCACCCGTGGCCGGGAATACACCAGCCCTTTGGCGACCAACACCCGCGTGGCTTCGCGCAGCACAGGACGACTGACGGCATATTCTTCGCAGAGCAGGGCTTCGGCGGGGAGTTTGTCATCGGGCTTGAAGCGGCCCGAGACAATCTGCATGCCGATGTCCTGGACAATGCGCGAGTGCATGCTTTTACGGTCGGAGGGCTTACGGTAATCCATGGGGCGCGGGGCAATCCTGAGCGGTGAATGCGGCGCATCATAGCATTGGCGGACAAAGAGACGCGCCGCTCGAAATGACCCGGATTGGTTGCGGCTGAACAAACTGGATTCCCGCGACTCACGCAGATCCTGTGGGAGCGAGCCTGCTCGCGAAAGCGTCAGTCCAGCCACCGCATCTTTAGTGGCGGAAAATCAGTATTCGCGAGCAACCTCGCTCCCACGAGACCGTGGGTGACTTGAGATTTCGAGCCATGCCGAGGACCTGTGGGAGTGAGCTTGCTCGCGAAAGCGTCAGTCCAGCCGCTGGACATCTGGCGGCTGGAGGTCAGTATTCGCGAGCAAGGTGGAGCGCCACCCCGGTCGCTGCCGCAGGTCCGGCGGCGTGGCGCGTTCAATCAATGGCTTTCAATCAATGAGAGTGTCGTGGCACTTCCGAGCCGCGCATGCCGACCAGGAAGTCGAAGTCGCAACCCTGATCCGCCTGCATCACATGATCGATGTACAGCTGACGGTATCCGCCAATCAACAGCTGTGGCGGTGCTTGCCAGTCAGCCAGACGCGCGGCCAGTTCCGCTTCCGGGATGTCCAGGTGCAGGCGGCCGGTTGCGCAATCCAGCTCGATGAAATCCCCCTCCTGCACCACCGCCAACGGACCACCCGCTGCTGCTTCGGGCGCCACGTGCAAAACCACAGTCCCATACGCCGTGCCGCTCATGCGCGCATCGGAAATCCGCACCATGTCGGTTACGCCCTGGGCCAGCAGCTTGGCCGGCAGACCCATGTTCCCGACTTCGGCCATGCCCGGATAACCCTTCGGCCCGCAGTTCTTCATCACCAGAATGCTGCTGGCATCCACGTCCAGATCCGGATCGTTGATGCGCGCCTTGTACATGTCGAAGTTCTCGAACACCACCGCGCGACCCCGGTGCTTCATCAGCGCAGGCGTGGCAGCGGACGGTTTGAGCACCGCACCCAGCGGCGCAAGGTTGCCGCGCAGCACGCAGATACCGCCATCGGCCACCAGCGGATTGTCGATGGCGCGGATCACTTCGTCGTCGCCATAGATCGGCGAATTCTGCACGTTTTCCCACAGCGTCTTGCCGTTGGCGGTCAAGGCGTCGGGGTGGGGAATCAGGTTGTTCTCGCCGAGACGACGCAACACCGCAGGCAGGCCGCCAGCGTAGTAGAACTCTTCCATCAGGAAGCGCCCGGAAGGCTGCAGGTCCACCAGCGTCGGCGTGCCGCGACCAATGCGGGTCCAGTCGTCCAGTTCCAGGTCCACGCCGATGCGACCGGCGATGGCTTTTAGGTGGATTACCGCGTTGGTCGAACCGCCGATGGCTGCGTTGACGCGGATGGCGTTTTCGAAGGCTTCGCGGGTCAGGATTTTCGACAGCCGCAGGTCTTCGTTGACCATTTGCACCGCCCGCATGCCGGACATGTGCGCCAGGACGTAACGGCGTGAATCGACAGCAGGAATCGCCGCGTTGTGCGGCAGCGACGTACCCAGCGCTTCGGCCATGCACGCCATGGTCGAAGCGGTGCCCATGGTGTTGCAGGTACCGGCCGAGCGCGACATGCCGGATTCGGCGGAGAGAAATTCGTCGAGGCTGATCTGCCCGGCTTTATAGGATTCGTGCATCTGCCAGACGATGGTGCCGGCGCCGATGTCCTTGCCCTTGTGCTTGCCGTTGAGCATCGGCCCGCCGGTGACGACGATGGCCGGGATGTCACAGCTGGCAGCGCCCATCAACAGGGCAGGGGTGGTCTTGTCGCAACCGGTCAGCAGCACCACGCCGTCGATGGGATTGCCGCGAATGGCCTCTTCAACGTCCATGCTCGCCAGGTTGCGGGTCAGCATGGCGGTCGGCCGCAGGTTCGATTCGCCGTTGGAGAAGACCGGAAATTCAACCGGGAAACCACCGGCTTCGATCACGCCGCGTTTGACGTGTTCGGCGATGGTGCGGAAGTGGGCGTTGCAGGGGGTGAGTTCGGACCAGGTGTTGCAGATGCCGATGATCGGCTTGCACTGGAACTGATGGTCGGCGATGCCCTGGTTCTTCATCCAGCTGCGGTACATGAAGCCGTTCTTGTCGGCAGTACCGAACCACTGGGCGGAGCGCAGCACGGGTTTCTTGGCGGAATCAGACATAAATCGGCACTCTTATTGTTAGGCTTTATTTGTAAGACTAAAGGCTGCAGGTGCTGACTAAAATAGGCCGAAAATGTCGCGAGTGGAAGAGTTGTAGTCTTAAATAGTAATACTATATAGTCGATCTCAACCGAGGGACGACCCTGCCGGCTTCATCCGCAGCAATGCGCACACGAAGGCAGAGGCGATCCCCGCAGGCTTCCATAACAAAAACAATGAGGACCGCATCCATGAGCCAGGAACTCAGGCTTATTCGTCGCATCACCCTGAAACTCATTCCCTTTCTGATCCTGCTCTACCTGATCGCTTATGTGGATCGCTCCGCCGTCGGCTTCGCCAAGCTGCACATGGGCGCGGACGTCGGCATCGGTGACGCGGCCTATGGCATGGGCGCCGGCCTGTTCTTCATTGGCTACTTCCTGTTGGAAATCCCCAGCAACCTGATGCTCGAACGCTTTGGCGCGCGGCGCTGGTTCGCGCGGATCATGCTCACCTGGGGCGCGATCACCATGGGCATGGCCTTCGTCCAGGGCCCGACCAGCTTCTATGTCATGCGCTTTCTGCTCGGCGCGGCCGAGGCGGGCTTCTTCCCCGGCGTTCTGTACTACATCACCCAATGGTTTCCGGTCCGCCATCGCGGCAAGATCCTCGGCCTGTTCATCCTTTCCCAACCCATCGCGATGATGATCACCGGCCCGATTTCCGGCGGTTTGCTCGGCATGGAAGGCGTGGCCGGTCTGCACGGCTGGCAGTGGCTGTTCCTGTGCATCGGCGCGCCGGCGATTCTGCTCACCTTGCCGGTGTTGCGCTGGTTGCCTGATGGCCCGAAGGACGTGAAGTGGATGGATCCGGTCGAGAAACAATGGCTCGCCGGCGAGCTGAAAAAAGACCTGGAAGAATACGGCCAGACCCGCCACGGCAACCCCTTGCATGCGCTCAAAGACAAACGCGTTCTGCTGCTGGCGCTGTTTTATCTCCCCGTCACGCTGAGCATTTATGGCCTCGGCCTGTGGCTGCCGACGCTGATCAAACAGTTTGGCGGCAGCGACCTGACCACGGGCTTCATCTCTGCCGTACCTTATATTTTCGGCATCGTCGGCCTGTTGATCGTCCCGCGCAGTTCCGATCGGCTCAATGACCGCTATGGTCATCTGGCGGTGCTGTATGTGATCGGCGCCATCGGTCTGTTTCTCAGCGCGTACCTGACCGTGCCGGTGTTGCAACTGGCGGCGCTGTCGCTGGTGGCGTTCTCGCTGTTTTCCTGCACGGCAGTGTTCTGGACACTGCCCGGTCGTTTCTTCGCCGGCGCCAGTGCCGCGGCGGGCATTGCGCTGATCAACTCGGTGGGCAATCTGGGCGGCTACATCGGCCCCTTCGTCATCGGCTGGCTGAAAGAACTGACCGGCAACCTGGCCAGCGGCTTGTACTTCCTCTCGGGCGTGATGATCTGCGGCCTGATTCTGACCGGCGTGGTCTACCGTGTTCTGGAACGCAAGCACGCCTTGCCCGAATCGAAATTTGCCGCCAGCGCGCGCGGCTCTCGTTAACCTCAGGCCGCTCTGTGGGGCGGCCGTGTAGACCCCAAACAGGAGAACCCCATGCATTTAGTACAGTTCGAACTGGGCAACGGCCAGCGTCGCGTCGGTCTGGTGGACGGTCCGCTGGTGCGCGAAATCCAGGGCGCCACCAGCACCCGTGATCTGGCCCTGGCGGCCATCGACAAGAAGATCTCCCTCGCCGAGCAGGTTGACAGCCTGGGCCTGGGGGATAACCACGATTACTCGCAGCTGCGTGCCGATCTGATGATCCTGCCGCCGCTGGATCACCCTGATCCGGCGCACTTGCTGGTCAGCGGCACCGGGCTCACCCATCTGGGCAGCGCGTCGGCGCGGGACAAAATGCACCAGCAGGGCAATGACGAAGCGGGCATGACCGACACCATGCGCATCTTCAAATGGGGCCTGGAAGGCGGCAAGCCAGCAGCCGGTCAGCCAGGCGTGCAGCCGGAGTGGTTCTACAAGGGCGACGGCAGCATCGTCATCCGTCCGGGCGAGTCGTTCCCGCAGCCCCCCTTCTCCGAAGACGCCGGCGAAGAGCCCGAGCTGAGCGGCCTGTACGTGATCGGTCACGACGGCAAGCCTTACCGCCTGGGTTTCGCCATCGGCAATGAATTCTCCGATCACATCATGGAGCGCAAGAACTACCTGTACCTGGCCCATTCCAAGCTGCGCGCCTGCTCCTTCGGCCCGGAGCTGCGGGTCGGCGATCTGCCGCAGAACCTGGCGGGCACCAGCCGCATCCATCGCGACGGGCAGGTGCTGTGGGAGAAGGAGTTCTTGAGCGGCGAGGCCAACATGTGCCACAGCCTGGAAAACCTCGAATACCACCACTTCAAATACGCCCAGTTCCTGCGGCCGGGGGATGTGCATGTGCATTTCTTCGGCACCGCGACGCTGTCGTTTGCCGATGGCATCAAGACGCAGCCGGGGGACAAGTTCGAGATCAGCCAGCATGAGTTTGGTGCGCCGTTGATCAACGGCATTGCGCCGGCCGAGGCGGTTTTCCAGCCGGGTGGCATCAAGCAGCTTTGATGTCCCGCTCTTGCGGAACGCTTGAATGGCCAGGACTGCATGCGTGGTGATTCGCCGCGTTGCAGAAATCCTGTAGGAGTGAGCGTGCTCGCGAAGCGGTGATCCAGTCACTGAAAGGGGTGACCGGAATTTCGCTATCGCGAGCAAGCTCACTCCTACAGTGGCTGGCTGCTGCGCTCGATACGACACCCATAAAAACAAAACGAGGTGCGACCCATGACCGCCACTGCCATCCCGCTGGAACGCCTTGATGCCGACGCCCTCGAGGACAGCATCTACCGCAAGGTGAGCTGGCGAATCGTGCCGTTGTTCATCGCCTGTTTCCTGTTTGCCTACCTGGACCGCGTCAACATCAGCTTTGCCAAGCTGCAGATGGCCAGCGACCTTGGCTTCAGTGAAACCGTTTACGGCCTGGGCGCGAGCCTGTTCTTCGTCGGCTACTTCCTGTTCGAAGTGCCGAGCAACGTGCTGCTGCACAAGATCGGCGCGCGGATCTGGATCGCGCGGATCATGGTCTCGTGGGGCATCGCGTCCGCCTGCATGATGTTAGTGCAGACCGAATTCTGGTTCTACACGCTGCGCTTTCTGATCGGCGTGATGGAAGCCGGCTTCGTCCCCGGCGTCCTGTATTTCTTCACCCAGTGGTATCCGGGCTCACGTCGGGCGCGGGTCAACTCCTACTTCAAAAGCTCCATCTGCCTGTGCGGGATCGTCGGCGGTCCGATTGCCGGGCTGATCCTCGGTCACTTCGACGGTGTCATGGGCCTGGCCGGCTGGCGCTGGCTGTTCCTGATCGAAGGCATCCCGTCCATCCTGCTGGGCGGTGTGGTGTTCTGGCTGGTCAAGGACCGTATCGAAGACGCCACCTGGCTCAGTGATCAGGAAAAACAGGTGGTGATGGCGCGTATGGCGAAAGAGGCCCAGCCCGTCGTCAAGCAGACCGTCAAAGACATCTGGAAACACCCGACCACCTACGTGATGTCAGGCATCTACCTGTGTCTGGTCATGGCGCTGACCGGGCTGTTGTTCTGGATGCCGCAGTTGATTAAAACCGCCGGCGTGACCGACACCCTGAACATTGGCCTGTTGACGGTGATTCCGTATGTGGGCGCGGTGATCGGCAATCTGCTGATCGGCGCCAGCTCCGACCGCCACGGCGAGCGCCGCTGGCACATGGCGGGCTGCGCGACGCTGACCGCGGCGGGCTATCTGGTCTGTGCGTTGTTTCCCGGGCAACTGGTGCCGCTGATGATCGGCATGACCATGATCATGACTGGCATCATCGCCTGGATGCCGATCTTCTGGACCATCCCGCCGCGCTTCCTCACCGGTATCGCTGCCGCTGCGGGCATCGCGCTGATCAATTCCCTCGGGCAACTGGGCGGGATCATCGCGCCGTTCATGGTCGGCCGCATCAAGGACCTCACCGGCACGGCGACGCCTGCGCTGTTCGCGTTGTTCGCCGTCAGCGTGCTGGCCATCGCGCTGATTGTCTGGGGCATCCCGTCGCGCTACTACGCGAAGGAAGCGGTTCAGGACTGAACCTGCGGCCAATGGACGCCGAGGCCAGCGCTTCGGCGTCTTTTCACCTATCATTCGCGCTTTCACTGATGCGAACCCACTGCCATGACCACCACACCGCAATCCCTGCGCGCTGAACTCCAGACCGCGCTGACCGCCCAGAGCATGATCGAAATCGACGGCCTGCACGCTTTCGAATTCACCCTCGATGAAATGCTCCAGATCGAAAGCATGGACGGCCGCGAGCGCAAGGTCTGGCGTTTCTCCCTGGCGCAGATCGACGCCGCCGAATTCGATGCCGCGCTCCAGAGCTGGGTCATCAACGACGGCAACGCCGACCATCGCATTGTCGTGCTGCAAGGGATTGCGGCGAGTGACGAGGATGACGATGAAGAGGGCGAGCAGGAGTAACCGCGCACTATTGGACTGCAGTGAATATCGAGGGGACTGATTTATTTACAACGCTTCACCGTAAATCAATCTGTCCCCGGGCGCGCGACGCCCAACCATAAATCAATCCAGCCCCGCCAAGCGCCATGTCCCCGCAGTTTCACAGCACCCACTCGGCAACTACTCTACGCAATACGCTGTCATAGCCCGTGACCATCTGCGTGCACGGCGCGCCAACAACTCCAAAAAGAGAACAGCCCAATGACTCCCAGACTTCTGCCGTGGTTAGCGCTTGCCAGCAGCCTTTCCGCGCTCTCCGTTCAGGCCAAACCCATGACTGATTACGACGTACTGGTCGGTTCCTATACCGCCGGCGCCAGCGAAGGCATTTACCGCTTCGGCTTCAACACCCAGACCGGCCAGCTCGACGCCAAACCGCATCAGGTGATCAAGAGCGACAACCCGTCCTGGCTGACGCTCTCCAAAGACCAGCGTCATATGTTCGCGGTCAACGAGAACGGCCCGGGCCAGAAAGACGTCGTCGGCAAGGTCAGCAGCTACGCTATCGACCCCAAGACCCACGCGGTGTCGTTCCTCAATCAGATCGACACCAAGGGCGAAGAGCCGACCCATTCCAGCCTGAGCCTGGACGGGCGTTTCCTCTTCGTCGCCAACTACGCCGTCCACCCGCAACCGGGTGGCGTGCTGGCGGTGGTGCCGGTCGGCAAGGACGGCAAACTGGCGCCTGTGGTGCAGACCACGACCCACGAAGCGAGCAAGGTCAATCCGGAGCGTCAGGCTTCGTCCCACGTTCACGCGGCGGTACCCACGCCCGACGGCAAGTACCTGATCGCCATGGACCTGGGCGCTGACAAGATGTTTGTCTTCAACTACGACGCCAAACAGCCTCAGCCGCTGAAGCCGGCGAAAGTGCCTTCAGTCGACCTGCCACCGGGCAGCGGTCCGCGCCACCTGACCTTCAGCAAAGACGGCAAGCACGCCTGGCTGACGATGGAAATGAGCGCCCAGGTCGCGGTGTTTGATTATCACGACGGTGTGTTCAAGCAGACCCAACTGGTTGACCTCGCCAACAAGGAAGGTCAACAAAACCGTGCCGCGGGTGGCCTGCACCCTTCGCCGGATGGCAAGTTCCTCTACGTTGCCAACCGTGGCGAAGTGAACGAGCTGCTGGTGTTCAGCATCGATGCCGCGAACGGCCAGCTCAAGGAAGTCCAGCGTCGCACCGTGGAAGGCAAGGAACCTCGCGAATTCGCCTTCGACCCGAGCGGCCACTTCGTGCTGATCGCCAACCAGAAAAGCAACCAGATCGTGACCGTCCGCGTTGACCCGAAAACCGGTCTGCTGGGCGACACCGTGCAGAAAGTCGACTTCGATTCGCCGTCCGACTTCCATTTCCTCACCGCACACTGACAGCCCGTGACGCTTTGACGCAGGCCCATCCCTTGATTTTCAAGGGCTCTGGGCCTGTATCAATTCAGGTGATAAGGGCTAGTGCCAGAAAAGATTTTTTCCAGAACATCCTCGGGCGTAACTTTCATTCCACGGCCACGACGGTCAAGACTTGAAACGACACACCACAGCGAGGTACCCACCATGAACTTCAATATCTTCTCCATCATCGCCGCGTCCGCCATCTCCGCTACCGTTGCATTGCCTGCCAGTGCCAGTGTCGAAGCGACCGACAAAAAAGTCAGCTCGACCCAGAGCTACACCCCGAAGTACCTGCAACAAAGCGCCAACTTCTACGCCGCTCTGGATCACAAGATTCAACAATGAATAGTATTTCGAAGTGAATCCATTCCCCGTTAACGAACGTATCGTTGCCGGGGAATGGATTTGTAAGAACCTGATGTAAGCTGCAACTTCTTGATAATCGGAAAACGCTTTCGCGAGCAACTTCGTCTTCTACAGGTTGATGCGACCCACTGACCAATGCGTGTCAGGCCATGCATCAAGTGCCGGCGAGCTTGTTCGCGAAAGCGCTGAATTCCTCCCCTTTGATCCCCGTCTGCTGGATAAGCGATGGGGATTTTTTTGTGGGTTAGAATTAAGCGCCGATGCTAATCAGCTAATCATTCCTCATCTTGTCCTGCCGCCGCTCTGTCGGCTTCGGACACTGTTCTTGTGGGAGCGAGCTTGCTCGCGAAGGCAGCCTTGCGACCATGTCGCTGATCGGCAGACCGTCGAGGTTGAGTTGGTAAAGGTGGCCGCTGACGTAGCACAGGTGATTCAGGTGCTGACCCGTCGGCAACGTCAGCGTGGTCAGGTTGCTTAGCGGATCGTATTCGTAGGCCAGCCCCCTTTGCGGTGTGGTCTCTTCGATGGAACGCTCCAGCAGGTCATAACCAAGATTAAGGTGCTCTGCCGTCACACCCAGTTGTTTCCCGGCATTAGTAGGCTGGAACTCGGTGGTGAGCAACTGGTGTGACTGGTCTTGATGCGAAGATGAATAGTATTAATAATAGCTGCGCTGCCGTTACAATCTGCCCTGATACAAAGCTTTCAAATCAGATACATCGTAATTAAAAATCGAAATCCCAGCTCAGCGCTTTATTACATATTATCTTTCTCCGAGCAGAATTCCACACCCCTGACAGAGTTATTCTTAAAGTGTTCAGCAACATCATCAGAAACTACTACGTGAGAATTGCTTTCCGAAGCACGAAACATACCGCTCTTCGGAATTTTATCGAGCAGCACAATCCTACTAAATTTCTTCGGGCCATCTGGCGTTGACTTGATAAGCGATTTATAACTTGAACTGGTCATATCAAACGCACGCTCCGACCTAAGGTAGTTAATAATGAAATAATCATCATAGCTTTTACCATTAATCATAACGTCAGCACAGATCAGTTGAACATCGCTTGCAAATGTCGAGGAGTTAATAATTTCAGCGAGTTTAGCGCCAACTAGATCCGGGCCATCGCTGAAGAAATAGTCATATTGGCGGAAAGTACTCAATGAAATCTTTTTTGTGAGAGTCACTTTCGGCTTGGCGCCAGTGGCGGAAAGCTTTTTACACGTATTAAACTCTAAATGGTCAAGATTATTTGTGTGATCATAACTTAGCCAGTAACTTTCCGGATATCCATCTGAAGGTGTAAGTAATTTCATTTAGCACTCTCCCTTCCTAACAGAATTTTTGTTCAATTTTGTCTCTCCTTTACGGAGCCCTTGCCTGTCCTCGACGATCATGTCGTCGGGAGCAGCTTTGTATTGCTGCTTGCTCCAACCTTGCTCACGCCCAACTCTCTCAATCTCATTCAGATTGCCCCGAACTTCGGCAGTGTATCCCGGATGTGGGCCCAAGTGGACAGTTCGTACAGGATGATTTTCCGCGTGGGTTGGTAGATAAATTATGTTATTCGATGCATGGATATTCATACCTGACGCTTTCAGCACCGGGTGGCCAGAGAGCTGCAGCGGGATGATGTGAAATTTCTGAAAACCTGATTTCCCAGGCATCGTGTTATAAGTCACAAGGCCATTAGGATCCAACCACATGAGAGGGTTAGGCACATACTGATAGAGATTAAATTCACCTTCCAACCCAATCGGATCCTGCGTAATAAAACGCCCTATCTCAGGATCGTAGTACCTGAACGTGTTGTAGTGCAGGTCCGTCTCATCGTCAAAGTACTGTCCTTGAAACCGCAGGTTTTGCTCAGCCTCATTCACAGCCAGGGTTTCGACATCACCCCACGCCTTGTACGTTTGTCGAGGGTGCGGGTCAGTTCGCCAGCCGGATCGTATTGGTAGCGGCGGTGGATAGGGTTGTAGGCGTGGTCGATCAGCAGGCTGTTATTACCGGGGTTGTGGATCTGCGACAGCTTTTCCGCCGGAATAGTCGATGCAGACTGCCAGCTCTTGCGCCCCATCGCATCGTAACCAAAACAACTGGTGAGCTTACCTTGCGTGCGATAAACCTCTCGATGGAGGTCGTCGCGCTCCATGTCGCTGAGGAGCAAACCGTCGAGGTTGAGTTGGTGCAGGTGGCCGCTGCCGTAGTACAGATGATTCAGGTGCTGACCAGTCGGCAATGTCAGCGTGGTCAGATTGCTGAGCGGATCGTATTCGTAGGCCAGCGCGCCTTGCGATGTGGTTTCTTTGATCAACCGGCCCAGCAGGTCGTAGGCAACTCCAGTTTCTCTTCGCCAATGCCAAGCTTCTTACCGACCGAGGTAGGCAACCGCTCAATCGACAACAGCCGGTCTCCCTCGTCATAACTGTAATCCTGCCGCGCATCCTGATTGACCTTGGCCAGCAACCGTCCAATGACATCGCGTTCAAATTCGGTACTGCGCTGCGGCCGCTCCACCCTGTCGCCGTAGCCGATTTCATCCAAGCGCGTCAGATACCCACCCAAGTTGTAGGTGAACCGACGCGTCAGATTGTCGATACGCTTTTCTCCGATCAGTCGATCCGACGCATCGTAGGCAAACTCATAAGTCGCATTATTTTCGTTAACCAGCGCTGTAAGACGAATCGCCTTGTCGTAGTCGTAACGAATGCGCTGGCCCTTCGCATCCTGTCGGATAGAAGCAGCCCCCTTGCAGTACGGAGCAGACGCGTGGTCTGTCCCTTGCCATCGGTATGCGTCAGCACTTGGCCAAGTGTGTTGTAGGTAAACGACTCAGCGGTGCCATCCGGGTGCTCGATGCGCACAACTTCGCCATCAGGTTTGCGCTCAAGTCGTGTCGTCTGATTCAGCGCATCGGTGACGGCAATCAGATGAGACCGATCATCGTAGGCGTAAACGGTGCTTTTACCTGAACAATCCTGAAACCGCTCGACCTGAGCGAAGTTACTCCACCACAGGTATTTTGATTTGTAGGTCTCATCAATGATGGTGTGGGGAAACCGTCATCGCAGTTGAGCTGCTCGGCCTTATGGCCGAGCGCGTCGTATAAAACGATGAGGTAGCGTTCTCGTTGTACCGGGCATACCAGCCTCTGCCATCCGGAGGCAGTTTCGGTGATCACGCGGATACTTTCACCAGCGTGCTTTCTAATAGAACAGCAGCCAACGACCTAAATTCAATTGCCTTCGTACAAACCTATATACTTGAGGCCATTGTAATTCTGCTTGTACGGAGTAGGCACAGCTATTCCACCGTCCGAATACCAAAACATGGCATTCGCTTTATGCACTCCCAAGTTAAAGCATTCGGCCTTCACGTTTTCTAGCTGCGACGGGTCAATGGCAGACTCCTGAAGTAGAACATCCAAGTCGACCTCTTTATCTTTCCTAGGAATGATACCAATAAAATCTTCGTCATACCGCCTTTGCCCTATATCCTTACAAAATCCGCAAACTTTGTACGACGGCTCATCCAGCTCGGAGTCATAGTCCAACTCAAAGTACTTCTGATACTCCGACTCCGGCTCAAAATTAGTACCGATCCATAGATGCACTTTGTCGTACCGCTCAATATCGTATTCATCCACTTAGCACGCTCCCAATTTCATGTGTTTGCTATGGTGTTTATCAATCACACTTAACGCCTCAGCTTTGGTACTCGTTTTTGATAGATCCTTGATTAACTTGTTGTGGAAGTTTCGGCCCGCACTGCTGCCATGATGAGGGCCATCAGGGACTGGGTTGCCATGCTTATCCGTTACGCCCACAAAGATGATATCTTTGGTGGGTACCGTGAGTTCTTTAAGCTCCTGAGCACTAAAGCCTAACTCCTTAGCCTTGGCCGCCATAGATACCGGGAACATTTCATGTTTACCTCCAGGCCTACGAAGCGCGTCTTCAACTGCAGTCTTATTCGAAATTACATCTTTAACAGAGGCATCGTTAAACCAACTATCAAAGCCTCCTTTGGGCCAAGGAAGCCAGCCCAGGGGATCTATCCAAAGCGTAGGTGCTAGCACGTAAGAGTACAAGTTCAGGCCGCCCATCAAACCGATAGGGTCCTGCGTGACATACCGCCCCACCTCCGGGTCGTAATACCTGAATGTGTTGAAGTGCAGTCCCGTCTCCTCGTCGAAGTACTGACCCTGAAACCGCAGATTCTGCTCAACCTCATTCACGGCAAAAGACTCGACCTCGCCCCACGCCTTGTACGTCGCCTGCCAAACAATCTCTCCGTCGACATCGGTCATCTCCAGCGGCGTGCCGATCTGGTCGGTATGGAAGTAGTAAAGTTTCTGCTCTGCCTCACCTTCGTTTTGGTCTATCCGGGCCAGCGGCGCGTAGCTGCCCGGCTCATAAATATAGAGGCTGCTGTGCCACGGCTTTTCCTCACGCAGCATCCGTAGGCCTTGCCAGAGGAACTGGTTGTGCTCGGTTTGCCCTTCAATCTCGGACGTCTTTCCGACGCGCCGCCCTAGGCTGTCATAACGATACGTCCCAACGCTATGCACCTGGCTGTTGACCATCGTCTCCGCACGAACAAGACGGTTTTCGCAATCGTAGGTGAACGTCTGGAGCTTGCTCAGCCCTGAGCGTTTTTCAATCAGGTTGCCCCACGCGTCATAGGTATATTCCTGGTCGCGCCATTGCTTGATGCGGTTGTCTTTGACCTGATCAAACTGGCTGGTATTGAAATTCAGCCGGTTGGCTGCTGCGTCGTATCTGAACTCTTCGCTATCAACCAAGCGGCCAGTATCACGGCTGTGCAGCTGGCCGTTCGCTTCATACTCGTATTTGATCTCGCCGCGTAGTTTGTCGAGGGTGCGGGTCAGTTCGCCAGCCGGATCGTATTGGTAGCAGCGGTGGATAGGGTTGTAGGCATGGTCGATCAGCAGCCTGTTATTGCCGGGGTTGTGGATCTGCGAGAGCTTTTCGCCAGGTATCGTCGATGCGAACTGCCAGCTCTTACGCCCCATCGCATCGTAGCCAAAGCAACTGGTCAGTTTGCCTTGCGTGCGGTAAACCTCGCGATGCAGGTCATCGCGCTCCATGTCGCTGATGAGTAAACCGTCAAGGTTAAGTTGGTGCAGGTGGCCGCTGCCGTAATACAGATGGTTCAGGTGCTGGCCCGTCGGTAATGTCAACGTAGTTAGGTTGCCAAGCGGATCGTATTCATAGGCCAGCACACCTTGCGGTGTAGTCTCATTGATCACACGGCTCAGCAAGTCATAGGAAAATTCCAGACGCTCTTCACCGATTCCGAGCTTCTTACCAAGCGCCGTAGGCGTTCGTTCAATAGAGAGAAGACGATCACCTTTGTCGTAGGCGTAATCCTGCCGCGCATCCTGATTGACCTTCGCCAGCAAGCGGCCAATCACATCGCGCTCATATTCCGTACTGCGCTGCGGCCGCTCTGCTCGATCTCCGTAGCCGATTTCATCAACGCGCGTCAGATGTCCGCCCAGGTTGTAGCTGAAGCGGCGCGTCAGATTGTCAATGCGTTTTTCTTCGATCAGCCGATCCGACTCATCGTAGGCAAACTCATAAGCCGCATTGTTTTCGTTGACCAGCGCTGTCAGCCGGATCGCCTTGTCATACTCATAGCGAATGCGCTGTCCCTTCGCATCCTGTCGGCTAGAAGGGAGCCCGCGTGCAGTACGCAGCAAGCGCGTGGTCTGTCCCTTGCCATCGGTGTGCGTCAGCACCTGGCCAATGGCGTTGTAGGTAAACGACTCAGTCGTACCATCCGGACGCTCAATGCGCAGCACTTCGCCGTCGGGTTTGCGCTCAAGCCGTGTGGTCTGGTTCAGCGCATCTGTCATGGCGATCAGGTGGGACCTGTCGTCGTAGGTGTAAAAGGTGCTTTTGCCGGAGCAATCCTGAAAACGCTCGACCTGAGCGAACGTGTTCCACCAGAGATATTTCGACTTGTAGGTAGCGTCGATAATCGTGTGCGGCAGGCCGTCTTCGCTGTTGAGGTACTCGGTTTTGTGGCCGAGTGCATCGACTTCTGCGATGAGATTACCTTTTTTATCGTAACGGGCTTTCCAGGTGCTGCCGTCTGGGTAAGTGACCGACGAAACCAGCGTTGTCAGGTGGTGATAGCTGTAGCTGATGGTCCGGCCGAACGGGTCCGACTCCTCAACCAGTCGCGAATATTCGTCGTACTTGAACGTCAGACGGTTACCATCTGGCAGCGTCATTCCGGTCATGTTGCCGGTGTCGTCGATCTCGATCACGTAACGTTCGCCACCGTAGTCACGGCTCGCAACAACGCGATGATCCTCGTTGTAGTGCACCTCCAGCTCACGACCCAAGACTTCAACCGCCCAGGAAGTCCGGTTCTTGAAGTCATAACGGAAATGAAAGTGCTCGCCGTCGCTGGTCCAGTGCTCCACCACGCGGGGCTGACCGTCAAGGGTTTCCCAGCGGTAGTTGCAGCTCAGGCCCAGCGCGTTGCTGTGGCTGACAATCACGCCGTCGGCGTAGCTGAAACGGCGTGTCAAGTCGCCGTTGCGGTTGATCACTTCGGTGAGCTGACCGTTGTCGTCGTAACGGTACTGAACGAGGGTTTCGACGCCCAGGTTCTCGACCACACGTTTGACGTCGGTCAGGCGTCCCAGCGGGTTGTCATATTCCAGATGAACGCGCACGCCGCCAGTGGCACTGATGTCAGTGAGCGAACCGTCGACGGTGTAGGCGAAATGCAGAAAATGCCCCAGGGCGTTTTCGATGCGCTGGATCGGCGCGGGCGTGTTGTCGTCCGGAACTTCGCCAAAGTAGAAGAAGATGTTGTCGAGGGTTTGCAGCAGGTAATGCCCGCCCTCGGTGCAGACCAGATAAACCTGTTCGTGGGGGTTATAGATCCGCTGGCCCGGTTCGACATTCACGAAAGGAACGGTTCGACCCTGATTATCGGTGAGGTAAACGAAGCTGCCTTTGCGGCGCAGGCTCTGTTCCCAAGGCAGGATCCAGCCGCGACCCAAAATACTGTCTACGGCCAGATCGCTTGCATAAAACCGCGACCACTCAATTGGCATCAAACCGGGCAGGCTGAAATCGACTTCATCGGGGATGAATTTACGGCCTGTGGTCAGATCAACAGGGTTACCTGCATGACCACCGACCGCACGCTCAATGGCGGGGCCCACTACATATCGGCTGGCGACTTCGCCCGCGACAAAACCTGCGGTGAACTTCATGACGCACGGCATGACTGCTTTCATGCCTGCCTGGGTGCCCTGCTTGATCAGTTGGGCAATGCCGCCGGCAGCACCGGCCACCGCCATCAGTACATCAACGGTTGTGCGCAACCAGCCTGGAATTTCATCGTCGACGGGTAAATAACGGTAGGTACCGCCGCCAATGAATACGTTATCCGAGCCGCTGGAGATGGTACTGCCACAGGTGAGCTTGTCTTTTTTGCGCGCCGCCGCTGTGCCGTTGATGAAGACGTTGGTGGACCCCTCGGCTACCTGCGCGGGCGCCCCCGGATGCTTGCTGCATGCGCCTAGACTTTGGGCAACATGCGCCGCTTGGCGACTGTTAACGAAGACGTTGGGCGAAGCGGTTACGATCGTGCCGGAAGGGGACGAAAATAAACTACCCAAGGCTTCTCCCGCAGCAGTGAGCAGGCTACCTCCAACGCCTGCTGCCATCCCTGCGAGAAGCGCAACGCCAAAACCACAGGTGAAGGTGGCGATAGCAACTGTGGCCACCAGTGCAATGCCCAATGCAGCACCGAGGAGAAATCCTCCCAAGGCACCCGTATGCGATATTTCATCACCAAACCGAGCGGCTTCAAACATGAGGGCTACTCCTGTTCACTGGCGTCGGGCACGGGCTGGCCGTTTTGCATTTTGGCGAGCAAGTCGATCCGGTTCTGATTTTGCCCAGCACTCTTGAACAGGCGCCAGTTCTGGGGCGAGAGCAACGCGGCAAGGTCCATCATCATATAAATCTCCTTGAAGGCACGGGGGCGGAACGCTACCGCCATGCTCAGCAACAACAGGTTACGAGCATATCTGGCGCTGACGCCGTTTTTGCATGACCGCTTACGTCCACGCGCAAACGTCGTCACAGTCTCAAATTCGTTACAGATGTTTCAGCGTGCCAAAGAAGACACTCATGCACCTCGCCCTGTCAACTCGGCGCGTCGATTCACCCACTCACATGGCTTTAAACATCGGAGGAATCGTCGCTAAAAAGTTGATGACGCGCCAGGGTGCGAGGTCGCAGTGAACGCAGTTGCATTCCTACTGTTACGTAGGACGAAAATTACAGATGGGGTCGACTTGGTGCAGATTTTCACGGCCTATTCGCGAGCAAGCTCGCTCCCACTTGGATTGATGTAAATAGGACCAATGCGTTGGTCTATCAGCCTGATTAATTTCCCAAATAATCAACCCCATCGATCTTTTGAATCGCCAGCCATCGTTTTTTAACCCGCACAACTTCAAGCATTCTGGGCGCCTGAAACAGACACGTCCCGGAGCTTCAATCATGGCCACTGCCATCCTCAATTCAATTAAACACGGCGCATATACCGCCATAGCGTTGTATGTGGTTTTCATCGCAGTGGTTACCGTCGTCAGCACGAACCCACAACTCAATGCCCCGTCGCAGATGTCGACGCAAACCGCTTCGGTTGAATTCAATCGTGCGGCTGTTCAGTCCCAGGGGCGTGCGTCGTGAAAGGCGCGAACTTCTGGGTGATTGTGTTCTTCGCACTGATCAACAACGGCTGCTCATTGCTCGGCCATGGCGAAGGTTCGGTGGGCGGTGTGGCACGCAGCATGGAGTTAAAGACCGAGGTCGCTGAAGCGGTCGAGATGCAGCGCTCGCAGAAGCTTAACGCGGGTAATCCTCCGCCACGGCACAGCGAAATAATTTCACCGATCTTTCAACTGGACGTGGTGTAGCGAAGTGGTGGGGCTATTCAGCAACGCGCTGCAATCAGCGCTTGGCCATCGCATTGATGAACAGGTCCGAGGCGAGGAAGCGCTGCAACCAGCGTTGCAGATGGGGGTAGGGGCTTTGCCAGAACCAGTCCGCATCCACCGCGCAAAATTGCCGTATGAACGGCGCAATGGCGATGTCGGCCAGGGTCAGTCGATGGGCGATCAGAAAGTCCCGTGACGCCAGTAATTCGTTCAGCCTGCGCAGAAACCTCTCACCCCGCTGGCGGTATTCTTCCTGCGTGAATTCGGGATAACGCACGGCGTATTTGTAGTGATCCAGATCCTGTTTGAAGCTGCTGTCGTTTTCCGCGATCAGCGCGGCGATCTGTTGCTGACTTTCGACGTTGCGTGCGAGGGACCAATCGTCCGGGTCATGCTGCGCCAGCGCCCAGCCCATGATGTCCAGACTCTGCTCCAGCACCCGGTCTTCCAGCACCAGAACCGGCACAGTGCCCTTGGGTGATCGTTCGAGCATTTCAGCCGGTTTGGCCTTGAGGCTGACTTCCACCGTGTGCACCGGTACGCCGCAATACCCCAGCGCCATGCGAGCGCGCATGGCGTAGGGGCAGCGGCGGAACGAGTAGAGCGTCGGCACCGTCGATTCAGCGTGAGGCGCCGACGTCATGCTCAAGCCTCGGTCAGTTCGCCGCAATCGGCGATGACGACTTTCTTGCTGGTGCGGCCGGATTGCGAACCCAGCGCTTCGATGGCCTTGACCACGTCCATGCCTTCGATGACTTTGCCGAAGACGACGTGTTTGCCGTCCAGCCATTCGGTGACGATGGTGGTGATGAAGAACTGGCTGCCGTTGGTGTTCGGGCCAGCGTTTGCCATCGACAGGTCACCTGGGGCGGTGTGCTTGAGGGTGAAGTTTTCGTCTTCGAACTTGTTGCCGTAGATCGACTTGCCACCGGTGCCGTTGTGGTTAGTGAAATCACCGCCCTGCAGCATGAAGTTCTGGATCACGCGGTGGAAGGACGAACCCTTGTAGCTCAGGCCGTCGCCTTTTTCGCCGGTGCACAGTGCGCGGAAGTTTTCAGCGGTTTTCGGAACGACGTCGTTGTGCAGCTCCATGACGATGCGGCCCATTGGCTCGTCGTTGGCAGTGATGTCGAAAAATACTTTTGAGTTTGCCACGTGGTTTTACCTTCTTTCGAGTTTGGCGCGACTGTCGCGCAAGGGGTACAGGGTTGCACAGAAACGCCATCGGGCGCGTCCGTGCGTCGTGAAAAAACGGATTAGCCGCTGCTGACCTCCACGGTGCTCAGGCCATTGCCCTGACGCCGCACCTGAATCTGCACGGGGATTCGCTCGTGCATTTCCTGCACGTGGGAGATCACCCCGACCTTGCGGCCCTGGGCCTGCAGCCCGTCGAGGGCGTCCATGGCCAGTTGCAGGGATTCGGGGTCAAGGCTGCCGAAGCCTTCATCGATGAACAGCGATTCAATCTTCAGCGTGCTTGAAGCCATGGACGCGAGGCCCAGCGCCAGGGCGAGGGACACCAGGAAGGTTTCACCGCCCGAGAGCGAGTGAATCGAGCGCAGTTCGTCGCCCATTTCGGTGTCCATGACCAGCAGGCCGAGCATGCTGCCGCCGCGTTTCAGGCGATAGCGACGCACCAGCTGCTTGAGCTGCGCGTTGGCGTGGTGCACCAGCAGATCGAGGTTGTAGGCCTGGGCGATCTTGCGGAACGTATCGCCGGTGGCGGAGCCGATCAGCGCGTTGAGTCGGCCCCAGCGCAGATATTCAGCGTGTGCGTGGGCGATGCGCTCCTGCAGCTCGCTGCTGGCGTCGCGACGGCGGTTGTCTTCGCTGACCTGGGCGCGCAGGTCGGCGCACAGTTGATCTTGAACCACCGATTGCGCCTGCGCTTCGGTCAACGCGGCCAGTAACTGCTCGGCGTCGCCACTGTCGCTGTGCTGGGCCTGATGCTGCTGCAACTGCGCCGCGCGCTCTGCCACCAGAACCCGGGCTTGCTCCAGGGCTTTTTCGCTGGACTGCAATTGCTGACGCAACTCGCCAACGCTGTCGTCGCTCATCCCCAGCAACACCTCAAGCGCGGCATCGTCGAGCTCGCTGTGGCTGCTGCGCCACTCGGCGATCTGCCGTTCGAGTTCTCCCAACTCCTGTTCAAGGGCCTGCAAGCGCTGTTGCTCACCCTCCAGCTCTGCGGTGAGCTTGATCAGTTCGCTGCGCGCCGCTTGCAGTTCATGGGCGATGGCGTTTTGCGCCTCCCGCGCCTGCTCGACCGCCTGTTCAAGGGCGCGCTGCCAGCGCTCGGGTGACGCGTGGTCGCCGAGGGTCTGCGCCAGTTGCTGTTGCACTGTCTGGTGTTGCTGCTGACGGGCATCGAGTTGAGCCTGCAACTTTTGATGTTCTGCCGCGCGACTTTGCTGGGCGGCTTGCTCGCGCTCGAGTTTTTGCGCGCGCTCGCTGTGCTCCTGCTGCTCGGTCTTCTGCTGCTCGAGCTGCTCGACACGGGCGGCAATGTCGTTGTCCAGCTGCATGAAGCTCTGGGTCGCCGACTCGCGCCACTGGCTCAGGCTTTCGGCAGGCAGCAGCGGCTCAAACTCCTGCAGCGCCGCTTCGAAGCCCTGATTGTCGAGGGCGATATGGCGTTGCTGATCGTCGAGCAGCTTCATCGCCTGCTGACTGGCCTCGCGCGCATCGAGCACTTGCTGCTGCAGGGACTCGGCGTCCCGCTGCACTTTCAGCAAACGGGTCTGGCGCTGTTCGGCGCTGTGAATGTCCTGGGCCAGCTGATGCAGGCGTTCGCTCAGCCAGTCGCCGCGCAGGTGCTCGGGTTGCTCCAGCAAACGCGGATAGACCGGGTGAGCTTCCAGTTCAGGCGCCAGTCTTTCCAGCTGTTCGGCCAGTTGGTCCTGCTGCGGTTTGGACTGCTTGAGCTGGTTATTGAGCTCGGCGACTTCGGCGCGCAGCTCGGCGAGCTTTTCACTGAGCTGCCGGACGGTTTGCCGGGCGCGTGCTTCTTCGCCGTCGTCGTGCCCCGACAGCGCTTCAAGCAGCGCGGCGGACTGGTGATAGGGATGTTCTTCGCTGCCGCACACCGGGCACGGTTGCTGGTCGACCAGTTGCTCGCGCAGTTGCTCGACACTGGCGCTGCGGGCCAGGCGCTGGCGTTGCAGCAGTTCAACGGTGACCTTCAGCGCCTGCTCGGCGGCTTCGTGTTCGGCCTTGAGTTTCAGGCCTTGGGCGATGCTTTGGGCGCGACGCTCGGTGGCCTGCTGCTGGCGGGTTTGCACGTCGAGCAGGCGGCCGGCGACGTCCTGATGCCGCTGCCACAGACGTTCAAGTGAGTCGCTGGCGCCGTGCTGCTGGCGGTTGTCCTGCAGGAGTTGCCCCAGCCGTTCGATTTCGTGGCTGACCGCGTCGGCCTTGACCTCGGCGTCGTCGTACAGCGCCTGCAACGCGCTGCGGCGCTCGCTTAGCGTCTGCTCGGCGAGGGTGGCGTTTTTCTCCAGCTGCGGCAGCTCGGCACGTCCCTGAATCAGGCGCGCGCTGAGCTGCACGGTTTGTTGCAGACGCGGCCGGTAGGCGCTCCACGACTGACTCAGCGTGGTCAGCGACGCGCTCTGCTCCAGCTGCTCGGCGATCGACTGCAAACGCCCTTCGACCTGGCGCTGCTGCTCGGCCAGGTGATCGAGGGTCGACTGACCTTCGGTGCTGGCCTGCTGCGCGGCACGCGTGTGCTCGCCGAGTTGTTGCAGCTCCTGATTCAGATGGTTGAGCTGGGCCTGCTGCTCGAACGCTTCACTCAGGACAGGCCGCGCATTGAGCAGTTGTTCCTGCGCTTGCTGCAACGCGCCGTCGGCGCTGATGCGTTTGCTGTCCAGGTCGGCGATGCGCCCATCGAGCCCGGTTTGCTTGAGCTGATGGGCCTGAATCGCGGCGGTCAGCGGCGCGAGCTGAGCCTGAAGCCTGGACCGCTGACCGAACAGATGCCGCTGTGGCGCCAGACGCTCCAGCAGCGCAAGCCGCTGGCGATCGGCGCTGTGTGCGTCCCATGTCTGTTGGGCGCTGGCGAGCTGTTCGTTGGCCGCCTGATGGCTGTCGCCCAGGCGATTCAATTCCTTGAACCACTGCTGCTTGAGCTCCAGCTGGCGCAGGTGCGCCTGTTGCAGTTTCAGTTGCTGCTGGGCGTCGTTGAAGCGCTGCTCAAGCTCGGCGCGCTGCTCCGACTCCATCGGCGTCAGCGTGCCGGCCTGGGCCTGAAGGGTTTTCAGCGCTTCTTCGGCTTCCTTGCTTTTGCTGTAGGCGCGGCGGCCCAACTGGCTGTAGATCGCCGTGTCGGTGAGCTTCTCCAGCAGTTCGCTGCGGTCTTTGTCATCGGCCTTGAGGAAGGCGCTGAACTCGCTTTGCGCCAGCATCACCGCCCGGGTGAACTGCTGGAAGTTCAGCCCCAGTCGCGCTTCGAGCAGGGTCTTGTACTCGGTCTTGTTCTGCGTGCTGAGAATCTGCTCGCTGTCCAGGTCGATCAGTGTCTGGCGGCTGGCCTGGAGTTTTTTCGTGGCGTTGTCACGGGCGCGGTTGGCTTCCCAGCGCGCGCGATACCGGCGCTTGTCGATGCCGATGAAATCCACCTCGGCGTAACCGCTGCCGGTGCCGCGACGCAGCAGGTTGCGCGGATCGTTGGTGCTGATATCCCCGTCGATCTCCGGCACGCGGGACTGGCCGATGTTGTTCAGCCGGGGAATCGCGCCGAACAGCGCCAGGCACAGGGCATCCAGCAGCGTGCTCTTGCCCGCGCCGGTGGGGCCGGTGATGGCGAACAGGCCGGCGCTGGCGAGGGGCTCGGCGGTGAAATCCAGCTCGAACGGGCCAGCCAGCGAGGCGAGGTTTTTCAGGCGAATGGCGAGGATCTTCATGGCTGCTCGCTCTCCAGCTGCACGTCCTGAAGCAGGGTCGCAAAGTCCTGCAGCGTCTGTTCGTCGACCTCGCTGCCGTAGCTGTCCTGCCAGGCACGGCTGAACAGTTCTTGGGGGCTCAGTTGATCCAGCTCGATCAAGTCCTGGTTGGCGTCTTCATCGCGACCGCCCTTGCCGGCGTATTCGGCGGCGATGCGCACCAGTCGCACGGCCTTGCCTTCCAGCGCGGCCTCAATCTGGTTGCGCAGATCCGGCTGCGGCTCGTCCAGGCGTACGCGGACTTCGAGCCACGGTTGACGGTCGACGTCGGCCAGCAGGTCGATGTCCGGGAGATCCCGCAGTTGCAGCAACAGCTCGGCCAAGCTTGCCGGGCCGACCCGTTGCAGGTTCACGGCGCGGGGGATCAGCAGCGGTTTGACGCTGACCAGTGTGTCGCCGTCGCACTCGACTTCGAGGATCTGATGCTGGTAGCCGATTTCCGAAAACGACAGGGGAATCGGCGAGCCGCAGTAGCGAATGCGGTCTTCGCCATTGATTCGCTGGGGTTTGTGCAGATGACCCAGGGCCACGTAGGTGATGCTCTCGCCGAACAGGCTGGCGGGCAGGGCTTCGGCGTTGCCGATGATCAGGCTGCGTTCGGAGTCTTCCGACACCGAGCCGCCGGCCATGTGCGCGTGGCTGATGGCGATCAGCGACTGGCCTTTCTTGCGCCGCTGGTTTGCGGCGGCGATGAGCATTTCGTGGACCTGCCCGATGCCGCGCAGATAGTTATCGCCCAACGCGGCGCCGGTCACTTCGGCGGGGCGCAGGAAAGGCAGCGCCAGACACCAGCCGACGACTTTGCCCTTGGCATTGCTCAGTGGCAGCAACAGGCGATCGACGTCGAGCACGCCATCGTCGAGCCAGAGCACCCGGCCCAGGGCGTGGGTGCGCAGGCGTCGCATCAGCGGCGCGGGCAGTTCGATGCGCGAGCCGGAATCGTGGTTGCCGGCGATCATGACGATGGTCAGCTGCGGGTTCTGCTCGTGGGCGCTGACGATGAAATCGTACAGGCGCTCCTGGGATTTGACCGGCGGATTGACCGTGTCAAAGATGTCGCCGGCGATCAGCAGGACATCTGGTTTGCGCTCGGCCAGACGGGCCAGCAGCCAGGTCAGAAAGCTGGCGTGTTCGAAATCTCGCTCCTGACCATGAAGGTTCTGGCCGAGGTGCCAGTCGGAGGTGTGGAACAGACGCATGGGGGTACCTTGGTTTAACGATCAGCCTGTTTTCCAGTGTTGCCGGAAAACGCGCTGATCGATGGAAATCATTTTGGATACAGCGGCGGCAGGCTGTCGCCTCCGTTCGGGTCCTGAGGGTTTTCAATGGCGGGCAGCGCCTTCACGGCGCGCCAGAGGTCTTCGCCCAGCCACAGTTTTTCGGTCTCGCTGTACAGCGCGCCATTCAATCCGTCCAGCGCATGGGACAGCGGCACGAAGCGCGCGGCCATGTCGGCCAGGGTTTCCGGTTGTTGACGGGCCCAGGCGTCCAGCGCCTGGCGGGTCGCGTGGGGGTCGTTGGCCAGGCACGCGCGTTTCAGGTCGTCGAGCACTGTACGCGGACTCGGCCCCGTTTGCGCGACCCGGGCCAGTGCCGGTTGCCACCGCCCGCGCCACCACAGGCCGAAGCCCAGCAGCGTGGTGAAACTCAACAGCACCGTGCTCAACTGCCACGGCCACACCGGCGGACCGATCACCGTCACATTACCGTTATCGCTCACGGGCGTGTCCACGGCGAACGCCGGATTGAGGCTGACCTGCAAGGTGCGGGCGGGCAGGGCGCTGTGCTCCAGGTGATCTTCCTGGGTGTTCCACCAGACCAGATCGACAGCGGGAATCTCGATGGCGCCGGGACGATTGGGCACCAGCGCCTCTCGTTCCTCACGCACGCCGGTCAAGCCGCGCTCACCGGCCTGATTGCTCAGTTGCGGCTGGTCCGGGTAGCGCCGCAACGCGCTGACGTCGGTGGCAGGCAGCGGCGGCAATTGCGCGCTGGACAGCCCTTCGGCCTTCAATTGCAGGGTGCGGGTGAGGGAATCGCCGACCTGGCTATGGGCAGGTTCCGGGCTCCAGTTTTCACTGAGGCTGACGCTGCGCGCCGGCAGCCATGGCGTATCGGCGGGGTAGTGCGCCGGTTGCGGCTTCACGTCGAGGGTCAGGGGCAGCGACGTCACGTGCATCAGTCGGCCCGGTTTCGGCCCGCTGGCAATCGCGCCGGGCGCCATGGCGGCGGCCGCAGCGGCGTCGGTGGTGTCCTGAACCAGCGTGGCGCTGAACGCCTGGGCGGGGATGGTCAGCGCACCGCTGTGCTGCGGGTAAAGCGCATAGCGCATTTCGATCACGCCGTGGCGAATGCCATTGATCTGCTTCTCGTACGTGCGCGTGTCGCCAAGCTTTTCGATGCGCGCGTCGGGCACTTGCAGCGGTGTCAGGCTGCTGTCGTCGAACAGCGACACCGAGTGGTAGATGCGCACGGTGAGCAAGACCTGCGCCTGAACATACACGCTGTCCTGGTCAAGGCTCGCCTCCATGAATACCGGCGCAAGCTTCTGCTCCTGACCCTGGGCGGCGGGGCCGACGTCGACCACTTGCAGCACGATCGGCTGGCTGGTCATTTCGCCCAGCTTCAGCGGAGGGATTTCAATCGAGCCGCTGTGGCGCGGCATCAGCGTGATCAGCCAGCGGGTCGTCGCGTGAACATTGCCTTCCAGCGTGGTCAGGCTGTTGAGCTGGCGGGTGTCGCGGACCTCGAAGTCGGCGTCCAGCGCGCTCATGTCCGGTCGGCCGAAGACGGTCGCGTCGTCGGTTTCAAGGGTCAGTTCGACGGTTTCGCCGGTGTTGACGCGTGTGCGGTCAACGCTGGATTGCAGCGTGGAGCCTGCACTGTCGGCCTGGGCCAACGGCGCCACCAGGGCGAACAGGCACCACATTCCTGCGATCAGCAACCTGTGCAGACGACTCATCGGGTTTTTTCCTGATGCTGCTGTTGTTCGTACCAGAATTTGCGCCGCATCAGCTCACCGGGTTCGTCGGGGATCTGCCGCAGCCATTGTTCGAGCGCCTGTTTCTGCTCGCCATCGATCTGTCCGTCGGCCGGTTTGCCGGAGGCACGCGCCGGCTCGTCGCTGTCGGACCCTGCACCGGAAGCCTGCTCGTCGGCGGCGCTTTGCTGATCGCTGGCCGAGCGGTCGGCATCGGCATCCTGCTGGGCTGACGGCGCACTCGATGACGACTGTCCGGTATTGCCTTCGCGGGCATTGTCGGCGTTCTCGTCACTCTTCGCCTTCTCGTCCGCTTTCGCCTGGTTCGACGCCTTGTTCTGCTCCAGCACCTGCTCCACCAACGCCTTGTTGGCTGACGCCGCCGGGAAATCCGGTTGTCGCTCCAGCGCCTGTTCATAGGCGTCGATGGCGGCTTCCAGCTCACCGCTTCGGGCCAGCGCATTGCCGCGATTGTAATGGTCGGCGGCGCTGCTGCCCTTGGCGAAGCGCTGGACGGCGCCGACGTAGTCACCAGCCTGATACAGCGCGACGCCTTGCCACTGCGGGTCTTCGAAATGCCGCGCGGCTTCCGCCGGGTGATGACGCTTGAGCAAGTGTTCGCCCTGTTGGTCGGGGCGGCGCCACAGGTCTTCGAAACCGAAGGCATAGCTGGGTTGCGGCACGGCCATCAGCAACAGCGGCAGGCACAGCAACCAACCGCGTCGCCCGGCGCAACCGGCCAGCAGCAGAAGCGGCAGCAGCAACCAGTAGCCCTGATCGGCCCAGCGGTCGAGCCGCACCTTCTGGCCCTGGCTGATCAGGCTCTTCGGACCGTCCAGCAGGCCGAGGTCGTTCAGGTCCTGATTGTCCAGGCGCAGCGAGGCGTAACGACCGCCCATGCTGTCGGCGAAATCCTTGAGCACCGGCCCGTCCAGACGCGGCACAAGGATGCCGCCCTGGGCGTCCTTCAGGAAGCCGCCTTTCTCCTGGGTGACCGGCGCGCCTTCCGCGGTGCCTACGCCGAGCATCAGTAAAGGAGGGGCATCGCGGCCGGTCATGGCGGTGCGAATGCCCTGACGCTCGGCGTCGCTGAGGGACGAACCGATCCACAGCAGCCGCCCTTGGCCCAGGTCACCCTGTTCCAGCAAATCCAGCGCCTTGCGCACGGCAAGGTCCGCGCGCTGGCCGGCTTCAGGCATGATCGACGGCTTGATCGCATCCAGCAGGTTTTTGCTGGTCGCCAGATCATCGGACAGCGGCACCAGCGTGTGGGCGCTGCCGGCATACACGATGATCGCGGTCTGTGAATCGCTGCGCGCCTGCAACAGATCGAGCAACTTGCGTCGCGCCTGTTCGAGTCGGGTGGGCGGGCTGTCAGCCGCGAGCATTTCCGGGGTCAGCTCCAGCATCACCACCAGTGGATCGACCGGCCGCTGGCTGTTCTGCTCAACCCGCTGCCAGCTCGGCCCGAGCAGTGCCACTAGCGCCAGCAACCAGCCAAGACCCAGCACTACCCACGGCAATTTGCTTTCCCGACCGCCGCCACCACTGAGCAGGGCGGAATGAAAGGCACTGGGAATAATCATCTGCCAGCGCCCGACGCGCTTCTGCCGATTCCATAACCGCCACAACAGCCAGCCGAGCGCCGGCAGCATCAGCAGCCAGCCTGGGCGTGACCAGTGGGGCCAGAGACCGGAGAGGAATTCGATCATGGGCGCCTCGTCAGGCGCTTCAAGTGCTGACGCCACTGCGTACGCCACGCAATCGTCGGCCGGCGCGCGAAGAAGCGATAAACCGCGTTGTTCGGCCAGCGCTCCTGAACCACCAGCAGCAGGCTCAACAACAGCGCCATCGTCAGCGGTACGTGATAAAGCGCCCGCGCCGGACGTGCCTGGGTCGGTTGTTGCGCTACGGGCTCCAGCCGGTCCAGCGCCTTGCCGATGCTGGCGAGTTCGGCGCCATTGCGCGCGCGGAAATACTGCCCACCGCTGACCGCAGCGATTTCCCGCAGCGCAGGCTCGTCCAGATCCAGGCTGGGGTTGAGGCCGAGAATGCTGGTGGCGCCTTTGTCGGGATCGGCGCCAATGCCGATCGGGTAGATTTTCACGCCTTCGCTGGCGGCCAGACGCGCGGCGGTTCGCGGGTCGATCTGGCCCGCGTTGTTGGCACCGTCGGTGACCAGAATCAGCACGCGGCTCTGGGCCGGACGCTGGCGCAGACGCTTCAACGCCAGCCCGATCGCGTCGCCAATGGCGGTGTTCTTGCCGGCAATGCCGATGCGCGCTTCGTCCAGCCAGACCCGCACAGTCTTGCGGTCGAAGGTCAGCGGCGCCTGCAGGTACGCCTGACTGCCGAACAGAATCAGGCCGATGCGATCGCCCTGACGGTGCTCAAGAAAGTCTCCCAGCAGCATTTTCACTAGGGTCAGCCGGCTGACCTCGTCGTTTTTCCAGACCATGTCCGGGTAATCCATCGACCCCGACACGTCCACCGCCACCAACAGATCGCGCCCGCTGGCGGCAACCGGCAACGGCTCCCCCAGCCATTGCGGGCGGGCGGCAGCGACCAGCAGCAGGAGCCAGACGGTAATGAACGGCAACTGACGCCGCCAGCCCGGCAAACGGGTTCGGGCGCGGCGACCGGCGAGGCCTTCCAGCTCGGGGAGAAAGCTGATTTTCAACGCCGCTTCGCCGCTGTCTGCGGCGGGCAGCACGAAGCGCATCACCCACGGCAGCGGGAGGAGGGCGAAAAGCCACGGCCAGGCGAATTCAAACATGCTTGCGAATCCAGGTCTCGACCGACTGGGTCAGGCCGTTGATGGCCTTGTCATCGAGTTTGCATTCCGGCTTGTAGGCGCCCTCGACGAGGATCATCCAGCGCGTGAGGCCGGCGGCCGGACAGCGGTTGTCGAGAAACGCCAGCCATTTGCGGCCGTTGAGGGTGTGGCTCTGGCTGTAGGGGTAGTGATTGCGGCACAGGCGCTTGAGCAGACCGTTGATCTGTTGCAGCCAGGCACCGGCCGGGGCGCCGTCGTAGGGTTTGGGCATCTGCGCGAGTTCGACCAGTGCGGCTTGGCGCAAGGGGTCCAGTGGCTCGACGGTGTCGTTGCTGGCCTTTTTTGGCAGCAGTTTGCGCGCGCGCCACAGGCCGTAGCCCAGCGCCGGCAGCAGAATCAGCAGCAGCCACCAGCCCGGCGCGGGCGGCCAGAACCCGACCGGCTCCGGCAGGATCAGCGGTTGCAGCTGGTCCAGCGCACTCATGGTTGTTTTACCGGGCGCTGGCCGTTGAGGTATTCGCGCAGTTGCTCGACCATTTCACGCTGGGTGCTCAGCGGCATCATCAGCACGCGCAGCTTCTGCGCCAGCAATTCCCAGCGCGCCTGACGCGCCTCGCCCTGGGCACGGTAGCTCTGACGCAAGTCGGCGTTCAGCGTGTCGAGTTCAAGGTGCGCGCCCCGGTCAGCGAAGCGCAGTAAACCGGCGGCGGGCAACGCGTGATCCAGCGGATCGGACAGCGGCAGCAGCAACAGGTCGCAGTGCCGTGACAGCAGAGTCAGCTGTTGTTCTGCGGAGTCGGACAACGCGCGCTCGTCGCACAGGATGATCGCCAGACTGCCCGGACGCATGACTTCCCGCGCGCGCCGCAGCGCCACGCCGAAGGTGTCGCGGTCGGCAGCGGCCTCGGTGTGCAGCGACTGATTGACCCGCACCAGCCGGTTCAGCAGTTGCAGCAGGCTTTGTTTGCTGCGTCGCGGTTTGATTTCGTAATGCTCGTTGTCACCAAACACCAGCCCGCCGACCCGGTCGTTGTGGCCCAGCGCAGCCCATCCCACCAACGCGGCGGCTTGGGCGGCGAGAACTGATTTGAACATCAGCCCGGAGCCGAAAAACAGGCGGCGGCTTTGCTCGACCATGATGAAAATCGGCCGCTCGCGTTCTTCGTGAAACAGTTTGGTGTGGGGCTCTTGCGTGCGGGCGGTGACGCGCCAGTCGATGGTCCTGACGTCGTCGCCGGCCTGATAGACCCTGACCTGATCGAAGTCGACGCCGCGCCCGCGCAGCTTGGAGTGGTGCAGACCGATCAGCGGGCTGCGCTGGCTGGGCGTTGAAAACAGCTGCACCTCCCGCACGCGATGACGCATCTCAATAAGGTCGGCGAGGCTGATGCGAATGCCCGGTTGGGAGATCAGATAGGGTTGCATGGGCTCAGGCGACGGCCACGACGTCGAGAATGCGCTGGATCACACGGTCTTGATCGATGCCGGCTGCTTCCGCTTCGAACGACAGGATGATGCGATGACGCAGCACGTCGAAGACCATCGCCTGGATGTCTTCGGGGCTGACGAAATCCCGCCCGGCCAGCCACGCATGGGCCCGGGCGCAGCGGTCCAGGGAAATCGAGCCCCGGGGGCTGGCGCCATAACCGATCCACTCGGCCAGCTCGGCATCGAACTTGGCCGGCGTGCGGGTCGCCATCACCAGTTGCACCAGGTATTCCTCGACGGCATCGGCCATGTACAGGCCGAGGATTTCCTTGCGCGCGGCGAAAATCGCCTGCTGGCTGACCCGGCGCTCGGGCTTGGTCTCGCCATTGAGCGCTTCGCCCCGGGCCTGCTGGAGAATCTTGCGTTCGACGGTGGCGTCCGGGAAGCCGATTTTGACGTGCATCAGAAAACGATCGAGCTGCGCTTCGGGCAGCGGGTAGGTGCCTTCCTGCTCGATGGGGTTCTGCGTCGCCATCACCAGAAACAGCGGCGACAGGTCGTAGGTACTGCGCCCGACACTGACCTGACGCTCGGCCATGGCTTCCAGCAAGGCAGATTGCACCTTGGCCGGCGCGCGGTTGATTTCGTCGGCGAGCACCAGATTGTGGAAGATAGGGCCTTGCTGAAACACGAAACTGCCGGTTTCCGGACGATAGATCTCGGTGCCGGTGATGTCGGCCGGGAGCAGGTCGGGGGTGAACTGAATGCGATGGAACTGCGCTTCGATGCCTTCCGCCAGCTCTTTGATCGCTTTGGTCTTCGCCAGACCCGGCGCGCCTTCGACCAGCATGTGGCCGTCGGCCAACAGCGCGATCAGCAAGCGCTCAACCAGTTTCTCCTGCCCGAGAATCTGGGTGGAGAGAAAGGTCCGCAGCGCGATCAACGCTTCACGATGTTCCATCGATGACAGTTCCTGGCAGGAGAGGCAGCAGCGCCAAGTGGCGCCGAAGCTGGGGGCGTTACTTTAATCCATCGCAGGGGCGCCGACTAATCGGCCGGCGGGTTTTTTCGGCTTTTCAGCAAAGGACTGGGCTAAAACAAGAACTGTCTTACATTTGCGTCAATTGCCGCCCGGTGCTGCCGGGGTCTCAGTTGATCTGGCTGACGTACGTCCCGACACCGTTGAGGATGATCCGCAACGTGGCGTCCAGGTCGGTCAACTCACTGTCAGGTGTGTTGTGGCTAATGTCGTACGTGGTGTCGCCGCCCAGGGGTTCGGCATCGTTGGCGTCGATCTCGACCAACAGCCGGGTGGCGCTCAGGGTGACGGTGATGTTGTCTTCGACATGGATCGTGTCGTCACGAAACGTGATATCGACCTCATCCTCATCGGGGAAACGCGCGAGCAGAAACAGATCACCGGTGCTGCTGCCATGGCAGCAGGCCAGCGCCATATCATCCTCCTCCTCGTCGCATGGGTTATAGATGAAGCTGTCGGTGGTCATTTGCATGGCGGTAACTCCCGTGGATGGGTTCAGGGCAGGGATGGATTTTGCCAGTCCTGTGAGAGATTTGCTGAAGATTGCGGTGGGTGACGGGCCGAGTGGTTGGGTGGAGCCTGACCTGATGCGTTCGCTCCATTATTAACAGCGACCAAACCGGCCTCTTCCCGGCTAAAGCCGGTCCCACTAAAAAGCACTGCGTACATCCAGTGGGATTGGCGCTGACTGTAGGACCGGCGTTAGCCGGGAAGCTTTGCTTTTGATCTTCGTACGCAAAAAGTCCAGTCACCGCCAATCGCGACTTGGGTGCAGGCTGAACGCAGGTTTCGCGCAGTGGGTCGAGCCGCATGGATGCGGCGAGAGCGCCGTCAGGACATGGATGTCCGTTCGGCGCGGGCCCACGGAGCGAGACCGGAGTGAAGGAACCCTGACGAAGGAAGGGCCAAACCGAGAGCAGGCACTTTTGGTTACTTTTAGTGCTTTTTAAAAGTAACTCGCCGAAGGCGAAACCGAGGCCGCCAGGCCGACGCCCTTGATCCTGGCGCACTAAGCCACGCCGCAGGTCCAGGCCTGCAACCCGATGTCCGAATATGTCGCAGCATCGCAAGCAGATTCAGGGCGCCACTCGTTAAGCTGCACCCACGCCGAACAAATGTGACGGCACACACACCAAAAGCGTTAGTAAAAACAGGCAACGCGAAACGCGACGCCCCCTGTCACGTTATGCTGACTATCATCGACCAGACGCAAACGAGACAAACACACAAGCTCCACCCGACACACGCATCTCTCCTATATAAAAGCTCAAGCCAATCGGAGTACCACAGATGGCGTTCTTCACCGCAGCCAGCAAGTCCGACTTCCAGCACCAACTGCGAGCGGCACTGGCTCAGCACATCAGCGAACAGGCACTGCCACAAGTGGCGCTGTTCGCCGACCAATTCTTCGGCATCATCTCCCTCGACGAACTCACCCAGCGCAGACTCTCTGACCTGGCCGGTTGCACCCTCTCGGCCTGGCGCCTGCTCGAACGATTCGAGCACGGCACGCCCCAGGTCCGCGTCTACAACCCCGATTACGAACGTCACGGCTGGCAGTCCACCCACACCGCCGTCGAAGTCCTGCACCACGACCTGCCCTTTCTGGTCGACTCGGTGCGTACCGAACTGAACCGCCGCGGTTACAGCATCCACACGCTGCAGACCACCGTGCTGAGCGTCCGCCGTGACGCGAAAGGCCAGTTGCTCGAACTGCTGCCAAAAGGCACCACCGGCGACGACGTCCTGCAAGAATCGCTGATGTACCTGGAGATCGACCGTTGCGCCAATGCCGCGGAGCTGAACGTGCTCGCCCGCGAACTGGAGCAGGTGCTGGGCGAAGTCCGCGTTGCCGTTGAAGACTTCGAGCCGATGAAAGCCAAGCTCCACGAGCTGCTGGTCGGCATCGACGCCACCGAATACAACATCGACCCCGAGGAGAAATCCGAGGTCAAGGTGTTCCTCGAGTGGCTGGTGAACAACCACTTCACCTTCCTCGGCTATGAAGAATTTACCGTCGACGACGAAGGCGAGGGCGGTCAGCTTCATTACGACCCGTCGTCCTTCCTCGGTCTGACCAAACTGCTGCGCGCAGGGCTCACTGCCGAAGACCTGCACATCGAAGGCTATGCAGTGAAATACCTGCAGGAGCCGACCCTGCTGTCCTTCGCCAAAGCCGCGCACCCGAGCCGCGTGCATCGCCCGGCGTACCCGGACTACGTGTCGATCCGCCAGATCGACGCCGACGGCAAGGTCATCAAGGAATCGCGCTTCATGGGCCTGTACACCTCGTCGGTGTATGGCGAAAGCGTGCGCGCCATTCCGTACATCCGCCGCAAGGTTGCCGAAGTCGAGCGCCGTTCCGGCTTCGACGCCAAGGCCCACCTGGGCAAGGAACTGGCGCAGGTGGTTGAAGTGCTGCCCCGCGATGACCTGTTCCAGACCCCGGTGGACGAGCTGTTCACCACCGTCATGTCGATCGTGCAGATCCAGGAGCGCAACAAGATCCGCGTGTTCCTGCGCAAAGACCCCTACGGCCGTTTCTGCTACTGCCTGGCCTACGTGCCGCGCGACGTCTACTCCACCGAAGTCCGTCAGAAGATCCAGCAAGTGCTGATGGATCGCCTGAAGGCGACCGACTGCGAGTTCTGGACCTTCTTCTCCGAGTCGGTACTGGCGCGCGTGCAGCTGATCCTGCGTGTGGACCCGAAAGTCACCCTCGACATCGACCCGCAGCAGCTGGAAAACGAAGTCATCCAGGCCTGCCGTTCGTGGAAAGACGACTACGCCAGTCTGGTCATCGAAAGCTTCGGTGAAGCCCAGGGCACCAACGTGCTGGCCGACTTCCCTAAAGGTTTCCCGGCAGGCTACCGCGAGCGTTTCGCCGCGCATTCCGCCGTGGTCGACATGCAACACGTGCTGAGTCTGTCCGAAGCCAATCCGCTGGTGATGAGCTTTTACCAGCCGCTGTCGGGCGACAAGGCGCAGTTGCACTGCAAGCTGTACCACGCTGACACGCCGCTGGCGCTGTCCGACGTGCTGCCGATTCTGGAAAACCTTGGCCTGCGCGTGCTCGGTGAATTCCCGTACCGCCTGCGCCACACGAATGGCCGCGAATTCTGGATTCACGACTTCGCGTTCACCTATGGCGAAGGTCTGAAACTGGACCTGCAACAGCTCAACGACACGCTGCAGGACGCCTTCGTCCACATCGTCCGTGGCGAAGCCGAAAACGACGCCTTCAACCGTCTGGTGCTGACGGCCGGTCTGCCGTGGCGCGACGTGGCGCTGCTGCGTGCCTACGCGCGTTACCTGAAGCAGATCCGTCTGGGCTTCGACCTGGGTTACATCGCCAGCACGCTGAACAACCACGCCGACATTGCCCGCGAACTGACGCGTCTGTTCAAGACCCGCTTCTACCTGGCGCGCAAGCTCAGCGGCGGCGACCTCGACGACATGCAGCAGCGTCTGGAACAGGCCATTCTGACCGCGCTGGACGGCGTGCAAGTGCTCAACGAAGACCGCATCCTGCGTCGCTACCTTGACCTGATCAAGGCGACCATGCGCACCAACTTCTATCAGACCGACGCCAACGGCCAGAGCAAGAGCTACTTCAGCTTCAAGTTCAACCCGCGCCTGATCCCAGAGCTGCCGAAGCCAGTGCCGAAGTTCGAAATCTTCGTCTACTCGCCACGCGTCGAAGGCGTGCACCTGCGCTTTGGCAACGTGGCCCGTGGCGGCCTGCGCTGGTCCGACCGTGAGGAAGACTTCCGCACCGAAGTGCTGGGTCTGGTCAAAGCCCAGCAAGTGAAGAACTCGGTCATCGTGCCGGTCGGTGCCAAGGGCGGCTTCCTGCCCCGTCGTCTGCCGACCACCGGGACCCGCGACGAGATTCAGGCCGAAGCCATCGCTTGCTACCGTCTCTTCATTTCCGGCCTGCTGGACATCACCGACAACCTGAAAGAAGGCGCGCTGGTGCCGCCGGCCAACGTCGTGCGCCACGACGACGATGACCCGTACCTGGTCGTCGCCGCCGACAAAGGCACCGCGACCTTCTCCGACATCGCCAACGGCATCGCCATCGACTACGGCTTCTGGCTCGGCGACGCCTTCGCTTCCGGCGGCTCGGCGGGTTACGACCACAAGAAAATGGGCATCACCGCCAAGGGCGCGTGGGTCGGCGTGCAACGCCACTTCCGCGAGCGCGGCATCAACGTACAGCAGGACAGCATCAGCGTGATCGGCGTCGGCGACATGGCCGGTGACGTGTTCGGCAACGGCCTGTTGATGTCCGACAAGCTTCAGCTGGTGGCGGCCTTCAACCACCTGCATATCTTCATCGATCCGAATCCGGACCCGGCGAGCAGCTTCGTCGAGCGTCAGCGTCTGTTCGACCTGCCGCGTTCGGCGTGGACCGATTACGACACCAGCCTGATGTCCGAAGGCGGCGGTATCTTCCCGCGCAGCGCGAAAAGCATCGCGATCACCCCGCAGATGAAAGCGCGCTTTGACATCACCGCTGACAAGCTGACCCCGACCGAACTGATGCACGCGCTGCTCAAGGCGCCAGTGGATCTGCTGTGGAACGGCGGCATCGGCACCTACGTCAAGGCCAGCACCGAATCCCACGCGGACGTCGGCGACAAGGCCAACGACGCACTGCGCGTCAACGGCAATCAGCTGCGCTGCAAAGTGGTGGGCGAGGGCGGCAACCTCGGCATGACCCAGCTGGGCCGTGTCGAATTCGGCCTGATGGGCGGCGCGACCAACACCGACTTCATCGACAACGCCGGTGGTGTGGACTGCTCCGACCACGAAGTAAACATCAAGATCCTCCTGAACGAAGTGGTCCAGGCCGGCGACATGACCGAGAAGCAGCGCAACCTGCTGCTCGAAAGCATGACCGACGAAGTGGGCAACCTCGTTCTCGGCAACAACTACAAGCAGACCCAGGCCCTGTCCCTGGCGGAGCGCCGTGCCTACGAGCGCATCGCCGAGTACAAGCGCCTGATGAGCGACCTGGAAGCGCGCGGCAAGCTGGACCGCGCCATCGAGTTCCTGCCGGCGGAAGATCAACTGGCCGAGCGCATCGCCGAGAAGAAGGGCCTGACCCGGGCCGAGCTGTCGGTGCTGATCTCCTACAGCAAGATCGACCTCAAGGAAGCGCTGCTGGAATCCCGCGTTCCGGATGACGACTACCTGGCCCGCGACATGGAGACGGCGTTCCCGCCGTCACTGGGTGCGAAGTTCTCCGAGTCGATGCGTCGTCACCGTCTGAAGCGCGAAATCGTCAGCACGCAGATCGCCAACGACCTGGTCAATCACATGGGCATCACGTTCGTGCAGCGGCTCAAAGAGTCGACCGGCATGACCGCGGCCAACGTGGCCGGTGCTTACGTGATCGTGCGTGACATTTTCCACCTCCCGCACTGGTTCCGTCAGATCGAGGCGCTGGACTACAAGGTCCCGGCCGAGATTCAACTGGCGTTGATGGATGAGCTGATGCGTCTGGGCCGTCGCGCGACGCGCTGGTTCCTGCGCAGCCGTCGCAACGAGCTGGACGCGGCGCGTGATGTGGCGCACTTCGGTCCGCACATCGCGGCGCTGGGTCTGAAGCTGGACGAGTTGCTGGAAGGCCCGACCCGTGAGGTCTGGCAGACGCGTTATCAGGAGTACGTGGCGGCCGGCGTGCCGGAGTTGCTGGCGCGGATGGTGGCGGGTACGAGTCATTTGTACACGCTGTTGCCGATCATCGAGGCGTCTGATGTGACCGGTCAGAATGCAGCGGATGTGGCGAAGGTGTATTTCGCGGTGGGCAGTTCGCTGGATGTGACGTGGTATCTGCAGCAGATCAGTGCGTTGCCGGTGGAGAACAACTGGCAGGCGCTGGCCCGTGAGGCGTTCCGTGATGATATCGATTGGCAGCAGCGGGCGATTACGGTGTCGGTGTTGCAGATGGCGAATGGTCCTGCGGATGTCGAGGAGCGTTTGAGTCTGTGGCTGGAGCAGCATTTGCCGATGGTCGAGCGCTGGCGCGCGATGTTGGTGGAGTTGCGTGCGGCAAGCGGTAACGATTATGCGATGTATGCGGTCGCTAACCGTGAGTTGCTGGATCTGGCGATGAGTGGGCAGACGGCTGTGGTGTGATGGTTTAGTCGGCTGTAAACGGAAGCCCCGCGTTGAGAGACGCGGGGCTTTTTTATGGAAGGATTCTTGAGGATGAGGGCCAGGCGCTCGGTGTTGTTTAAACTGTATAGCGATTAAAGCTATGAACGCTATTTCGAAAGGGTCCATGTATATACTTTACGCCAACGACTATTTGCGTTAGTTTTTTAATTCAAATAAGGAGATGTCATATGGACGCGAATATTGCAAAACAGCTAGAGGTTAGCCTAGACAAGGTTGATTCTGAGCCGGCAGAAATCTTTTTAGATAAGGATGGTGATGGTAACCGAATAAAATTGCACTATGCTTATCTGACTAAAAATTATCTTTATGGAAATAATGTCCGGGGAGAGACCAAGCCTACAGACTGGGTGCTCCGAATCGACTTTAACGCTGGCTTCAACCTGACGCCTGGCGATCATCAGATTCCGGTAGATCGGGTATCCATATTACTCGTCGAGGGAGGTAGCTTTCATTACACCAGCGGTGGAATGGGGCTTGATGGCACCCTCCATATAGACGGAATAAATCTTGAGACCGGTACAGTTGATGGCTATATCACGGATTTGGTAGCAGGTGGTAGTGGTCGACCCGACGGAACGCCAATGCCTTCAGCACATATCAAGAAGATCACTTTCAAATCCCCTGTTAGCGTGTGACAGGATAATGCTTTCGGCTGTTACCCTGTGAATCAGTGGTAATAGAATAGGTCGCTCTCTCGTTGTAGAGTTTTTTCGATGGGACGGGCTTCATCCGGGAAGACGCTCGCTCAGGCAAGCGAAGGTTGATGACACGACACCGTTCTTTTAAGAGCGAGCTTGCTCGCAAATGCTGTTGATCGTTCAAGGGGATTTAGTGGGACTGATTTATTTACTACGCTTCACCGTAAATTAATTCGCTCCCGAATTATGCCCTTCCGCTGAGTCAGGATGATTGTACCCACGCGCCGCGTGGGTATGCAGCCTGTGACAATCAGCGTCGCTCTTTCTAAAGCGCGGTTATTTCAATCGCGCCATGCTGATGGCGTCGACGAGGACGCCGTCGCGTATGGCGTAGTCCCGCAGGCGGCCTTCGGTTTCGAAGCCGAATTTGCGGTACAGCGCCAAAGCGGCTTCGTTATCGGCAAACACGGTGAGTTCAACTCGGTGTAGGTTCATCCAGTTGTCCGCGACTTCAAGCACGGCGGCCATCAGCCGCGACCCCACCCCTTTGCCCTGCCACCCCGCCGCCACGCCCATGCCGATGGCGCCCACATGACGCTGGCGAATGCGCGCGTATTGTTCCAGACCGATGTTGCCAATCACATGACCCTGATGCAAAGCGACCAGCTTCACCGAACGGTCATCCGCCCCCGCCAGCCGTTTGCGCCAGACATCGGCCGACTGATACGGCATCTGAAGCACCTGACGACACACACTGGGGTCGTTATACAACGCAGTGACACCCTCGATATGGGCCTCGGTAAAACGATGGATCACCACCTGATCAACAGCAACATTCACTGGATTCGTCCTTTGAAAACAGAAAGAGGGGACAGTCTAAGCGGCTGACTGCGGACCTGGCTACGGCTACCAGGGTGCACAATCAACAGCATTCGCGAGCAAGCTCGCTCCCACGGGGACGGCGTCGCTTCATCGGCCTTCGCCCGCCTGAACTGGCGCCTTCCCGGCTAAAGCCGGTCCCACTAAAAGCAACGCATGCAGCCAGTGGGGCCGTCTTCCCGGCTAAAGCCAGTCCTACAAAAAGCATGCGCTCTGTCAGTAGGACCGGCTTTAGCCGGGAAGCTTTTGATCTGCTTTTGATCTGCTTTTCGCTTTTGATCTTCATACACAAAAAGCCCATTCACCGCCAAACGCGACTTTGGTGCAGGCTGAACGCAGGTCTCGTGGAGTGGGCCGAGCGGCATGGATGCCGAGAGAGCCGCCCCCCGCCATGGATGGCGGATGGCGGCGGGCCCACGGAGCGAGACCGGAGTGAAGGAACCCGACGAAGTCGGGCCCAACCTAGAGCAAGCACCCTTGGTTACTTGGGGTGCTTTTCCAAGTAACTCGCCGAAGGCGAAACAGTCGAGCCGTTAGGCCGACGCTCTTGATCTTGATCTTGATCTTGATCTTGATCTTGATCTTGATCTTGCTTCAAAACCCCGAACTTCTGCGCCCCGCCACCGCTCTACCTGACAAGTCCCCAAACCCGGTCAAACCATGGATCTCGTCATTGCCCGCCCCGAAGGCCTCTACTGCCCGCCCGGTGATTTCTACATCGATCCGTGGCGCCCGGTCGAACGCTCCGTCATCACCCACGCCCACGGCGACCACGCCCGCACCGGCAATGAACACTACCTCGCCGCCGCACCCGGCGAAGGCATACTGCGCTCCCGACTCGGCCAGGACATCAACCTTCAGACCCTCGCCTACGGCGAAAGCATCACCCACCACGGCGTCAAACTCAGCTTTCACCCGGCCGGCCACGTCCTCGGTTCCGCCCAGGTCCGCCTCGAATACCAGGGCGAAATCTGGGTCGCCTCAGGCGACTACAAAGTCGAACCCGACGGCACCTGCGAACCCTTCGAACCCGTGCGCTGCCACACCTTCATCACCGAATCCACCTTCGGCCTGCCGATCTACCGCTGGCAGCCCCAATCGGAAATCTTCGCCGGCATCAACGAATGGTGGCGCGCCAATGCCGCCGCCGGCAAAGCCAGCGTCCTCTTCGCCTATTCATTCGGCAAAGCCCAACGCATCCTCCACGGCATCGACCCCAGCATCGGCCCGATCCTCGTCCACGGCGCCGTCGAGCCGCTGAACCGCGTCTACCGCGAGGCCGGCGTGCGCATCCCGGAAACCCACTACGCCGGTGACTTCAAAAAAACCGACCCCGCCTTGCGCAGCGCCCTGATCGTCGCACCGCCATCCGCCGGCGGCAGCACCTGGATGCGCCGATTCGGCGAATTCAGCGACGCCTTCGCCAGCGGCTGGATGATGCTTCGCGGCACACGACGTCGGCGCGGCGTCGATCGCGGCTTCGCCCTCTCGGACCATGCCGACTGGCCCGGCCTGCTCTGGGCCATCGAAAACACCGGCGCTGAGCGAGTGATGGTCACCCACGGCTCGGTGGCCGTGCTGGTGCGCTACCTGCGGGAACTGGGCCTCGACGCCCAAGGCTTTTCCACCGAATACGGCGACGAAGAGGACGACGCAGCGGCCAAGACCGAACCCGCACCCGAACCTGCATCGACAGGCGAGGCCTCGTCATGAAGGCCTTCGCCGAGCTGTATTCCGACCTGGACGCCACCACCTCCAGCAACGCCAAACTGGCGGCCATGAAAGCCTATTTCAGCAAGGCCGCCCCCGAAGACGCCGCGTGGGCGGTGTACTTCCTGTCCGGCGGACGCCCACGGCAACTGGTGCCGACGCGCATGTTGCGTGAGCAGGCGCTGTTGCTGTCCGGACTGCCGGAATGGCTGTTCGAGGAGAGTTACCAGGCGGTAGGCGATCTGGCGGAAACCCTGTCGCTGTTGCTCCCTAAAGCCGAGCACAGCTCAGAGGAAGGCCTGGCCAGCTGGATGGAAAACCATCTGCTGCCCCTGCGTGGCCTGCCCCCGGAAGAATTGCTCGAGCGCCTGCCGACGTTCTGGTCGCAACTGGACCCGCAAAGCCTGATGGTCTGCCTGAAGCTGATCACCGGCAGTTTCCGCGTCGGTGTTTCGAAGCTGCTGGTGACCCGCGCCCTCGCCGCGCTGGCCGATATCGACAGCAAGCGCGTGGCCCAGCGGCTGGTGGGGTACACCGATCTTTCCCACCGCCCCAGCGCCGAAGGCTATTTGAAGCTTATCGCCGAAGAGTCGGCCGACGAACACGCGCAGCGGGGTGGCCAGCCCTACCCCTTCTTCCTCGCCCATGCGCTGCAGCAGCCGGTCGACCAGTTCGAGAACCTGCTGGGCGCCGCCGAAAACTGGCAGGTGGAATGGAAGTGGGACGGCATCCGCGCCCAGGTGGTCAAGCGCGAAGGTCGCCTGTGGATCTGGTCGCGAGGCGAAGAACTGATCACGGATCGCTTCCCCGAACTGCACAGCCTGACCCAATGCCTGCCCGACGGCACGGTGATCGACGGCGAGATCGTGGTCTGGAAAGCCCCGGCTGCGGAGAATGCCGAGGAAGGCGAATTCGCCCTGGACACCCCAGCCCCAGGCACGCCCGGCGAAGCGACGCCGTCGGTGCAGCCCTTCGCTCTGCTGCAACAGCGGATCGGCCGCAAAACCCTCGGCAAGAAGATTCTGGAAGACGTGCCGGTCGTCGTGCTGGCGTACGACCTGCTGGAATGGGAAGGCCACGACTGGCGCAGCCGCCCGCAACATGAGCGGCGCACGCAGCTGGAAACGGTCATTGCCAACGCCCGGAGCCCGGTGCTGATGCCGTCTCCCGTACTGACGGGCACTGACTGGCTCGACCTCGGCCGGCAGCGCGAGGCGTCACGTAGTCTCGGCGTGGAAGGCATGATGCTCAAGGCGCGGGACTCGCTGTACGGCGTCGGGCGCACCAAGGACATGGGCGTGTGGTGGAAGTGGAAAATGGACCCGTTCAGCGTCGATGCGGTTTTGATCTACGCCCAGCGCGGGCACGGCCGCCGCGCCAGTTTGTATAGCGACTACACATTTGCGGTCTGGGACGGCCCGCCGGAATCCAGCGAACGGACATTGGTGCCCTTCGCCAAAGCGTATTCAGGCCTGACCGACGAAGAGATGCGCAAAGTCGATGCGATCATCCGCAAGACCACCGTCGACAAGTTCGGCCCGGTCCGAAGTGTTACCCCGACCCTGGTATTCGAGCTGGGCTTCGAAGGCATCGCCCTGTCGAAACGGCACAAAAGCGGCATTGCCGTCAGGTTCCCGAGGATGCTGCGGTGGCGCCTCGACAAACCCGTTGCCGAAGCCGACAGCCTGGCGACGCTTCAGGACCTGCTGGCCTGAGCACCGTCGCGGTGCGCGAGGCCGGCTCGCGCCCGTGTCGAATGCGCTGAAATAGGGCGCACTGCAAGCCCCAGTCTCTCAACGGCACGCCCCACAAGGCGTTTCGAATCTCCCCTCAGCTGTTAAAAGCACCGCTGCAGACCTTTGAGGCTGCAACTTTTTCGCCCACTCTCAACGGGATGCGGCTACTCTGCCGGTGCCTGCGGGGCCTCAAAAAAAGACAAAAGATGGCTCTAAGTCATCATTGCGACAACTCCGTACATTTAAAACGCGCGTTCGTTTGTTTGGTTCGGAAATTGCTGTCTATTTACGGTCTGGCTTTTGCCGGTAGCAAGCCTTCGCGTGTTCCCAACGCTCAATTTGGTTTTAAGGACTGAACGATGAAAAAAGCATGGCTGACCCTTTCCGCACTCGCCATCTGTCTGGCCGCCGGTAACGCAATGGCCAAGGAATACAAGGAGCTGCGTTTCGGCGTCGATCCTTCCTATGCGCCATTCGAATCCAAAGCCGCCGATGGCAGCCTGGTGGGCTTCGATATCGATCTGGGCAACGCGATCTGTGCTGAACTGAAGGTCAAGTGCAAGTGGGTCGAAAGCGATTTCGACGGCATGATTCCGGGCCTGAAAGCCAACAAGTTCGACGGCGTGATCTCCTCCATGACCGTGACCCCGGCCCGCGAGAAAGTCATCGACTTCTCCAGCGAACTGTTCTCCGGCCCTACCTCGCTGGTCTACAAAAAAGGTTCCGGCCTGACCGCTGACACTGCGTCGCTCAAAGGCAAAACCGTGGGTTACGAGCAGGGCACCATCCAGGAAGCCTACGCCAAGGCCGTTCTGGACAAGGCGGGCGTGAAAACCCAGGCCTATGCCAACCAGGATCAGGTGTATGCCGACCTCGTTTCGGGTCGTCTGGACGCCTCGGTTCAAGACATGCTGCAAGCCGAGCTGGGCTTCCTGAAGTCGCCACAAGGCGCTGACTACGAAGTCAGCAAGCCAATCGACGATCCCCTGCTGCCAGCCAAAACGGCCGTCGGCATCTCGAAAGGTAACAAGGACCTGAAAGCGCTTTTGGACAAAGGTATCAAAGCGTTACACGATGGCGGCAAGTACGCCGAGATCCAGAAGAAGCACTTCGGCGATCTGAATCTGTACAGCGGTAAATAAGCAAACAGACGCCCGTTGATTTCAGCCAGAATCCGCTGCTGAAGTTAACGGGCGTTTTTATTGACTGTATAGGTTGCACATGTTCGAAACTCTCCTGCAAAACCTGGGACTGTCAGCATTCAGCCTGAAAGGCTTCGGCCCGCTGTTGCTGCAAGGCACCTGGATGACCGTCAAATTATCGGTAATGTCGCTGCTGCTGGCCATTGTGCTCGGCCTGCTGGGCGCCAGTGCCAAACTGTCAAAAGCCGCCGTGCTGCGGGTTCCGGCCCAGATCTACACCACGCTGATCCGGGGTATACCGGACCTGGTGCTGATGCTGCTGATCTTCTACAGCCTGCAAACCTGGCTGACCACGCTTACCGAAGCGATGGAATGGGATTACATCGAAATCGACCCTTTCTCTGCCGGCGTCATCACGTTGGGCTTCATCTATGGCGCGTATTTCACCGAGACCTTCCGCGGCGCGATCCTTGCCGTACCGCGCGGTCAGGTCGAAGCCGCCACGGCCTACGGGCTCAGCCGTTCGCAACGGTTTCGCATGGTGGTCTTCCCGCAGATGATGCGCTTCGCCCTGCCCGGCATCGGCAACAACTGGCAAGTGGTGCTCAAGGCCACGGCGCTGGTGTCGATCATCGGTCTGGCCGATCTGGTCAAGGCCGCGCAGGACGCGGGTAAAAGCACGTATCAGCTGTTTTACTTCCTGGTACTCGCCGCACTGATCTATCTGGTCATCACCAGCGTGTCCAACTTCGCCCTGCGCTGGGCCGAACGGCGTTATGCCGCTGGCAGCCGGGAGGCTCAACGATGATCGAGTTGCTGCAAGAATACTGGCGCGCCTTCCTTTATACGGACGGTCAGAACATCACCGGCCTGGCCATGACGATGTGGCTGCTCAGTGCCTCCATCGCCATTGGCTTTGTCGTTTCGATTCCTCTGTCCATCGCCCGCGTATCGCGCAATCCGCTGGTGCGCTGGCCGGTGCAGTTCTACACCTACCTGTTCCGCGGAACGCCGCTGTATATCCAGTTGCTGATTTGCTACACCGGGATCTACAGCATCGCCGCCGTACGTGAGCAGCCAATGCTCGGCGCGTTCTTCCGTGACGCGATGAACTGCACCATCCTCGCCTTCGCGCTGAACACCTGCGCCTACACCACCGAAATCTTCGCTGGCGCCATTCGCAGCATGAACCACGGTGAAGTCGAGGCGGCCAAGGCTTACGGCCTGACCGGCTGGCGCTTGTACGCCTATGTGATCATGCCGTCGGCGCTGCGCCGTTCGCTGCCTTATTACAGCAACGAAGTGATCCTGATGCTGCACTCGACCACCGTGGCTTTCACCGCCACCGTGCCGGACATCCTCAAGGTCGCGCGCGACGCCAACTCGGCCACCTTCCTGACGTTCCAGTCGTTTGGCATCGCGGCGCTGATATACCTCACGGTCACGTTCATTCTGGTGGGCCTGTTCCGACTGGCTGAACGCCGCTGGCTGGCCTTCCTCGGCCCGACTCACTAGGAACCCTGCATGCGACACCAGACCCATGATCTGCTGGCCCCGGTGCCCGGCACCGCGCGGCAGATCCACAGCTTTCACTACGGCCCGGAAAACGGCGCCTGCAAGGTTTATATCCAGTCGTCCCTGCACGCCGACGAACTGCCGGGCATGCTGGTGTCCTGGTACTTGAAGCAGCGACTGGCCGAGCTTGAAAACGCGGGCCAGTTGCTCGGCGAAGTGGTGGTCGTTCCGGTGGCCAACCCGGTCGGCCTGGAACAGGTCCTGATGGACATGCCGCTGGGCCGTTACGAGCTTGAGAGCGGGCAGAATTTCAATCGCCGCTTCGTCGACCTCGGCCAGCAAGTGGGGGATGAAGTCGAAGCGCTGCTAACCGATGACCCTAAGGGCAACGTCACGCTGATTCGCAAAACCCTGCTGGCCGCACTGAATAACTGCGTCGGCAGCACCCAACTGGAGTCCCAGCGCCTGACGTTGCAACGGCTGGCCTGTGACGCTGATGTGGTGCTGGACCTGCATTGTGATTTCGAATCCGTCGAGCACCTGTACACCACGCCCGAGGCCTGGCCGCAGGTCGAAGCACTGTCGCGTTATCTCGGCGCCCAGGCGAGCCTGCTGGCGACCGACTCTGGCGGGCAGTCATTCGACGAATGTTTCACGCTGGTGTGGTGGCAACTGCAGCAGCGGTTTGCCAAGCGCTTCCCGATCCCGCTGGGCAGTTTTTCCGTGACAGTGGAGTTGCGCGGCCAGGGGGATGTCAATCACGCTCTCGCCAGCCGCGATTGCCAGGCGATCATCAGCTACCTGATGCACCATGGCGCCATTGCCGGCGAGCCGGTTGCTCCCCCTGAACTGATTTACCCGGCGACTCCGCTGGCGGGCGTCGAACCTGTTGCCACGCCGGTCGGCGGTCTGCTGGTGTTCTGCACACTGCCCGGCGAATACGTCGAGGCGGGGCAACTGATCGCTGAGGTCATCGACCCGATCAGCGACACGGTGACCCCGATCCACACGGCCAACGCTGGCCTTATGTACGCCCGCTCATTGCGACGCATGGCGACCGCCGGCATGGTCATCGCCCATGTCGCCGGCACCGAAGCCTACCGCAGCGGCTACTTACTTTCTCCTTGAGGACTGCCCTTCATGTACAAACTGACCATCGATGGCCTGCACAAAAGCTACGGTGACCACGAGGTGCTCAAAGGGGTGTCGCTCAAGGCAAGCGTTGGCGACGTGATTTGCCTGATCGGCGCCAGCGGCTCGGGCAAGAGCACCTTCCTGCGCTGCATCAATTTTCTCGAACAACCCAATGACGGCGCCATGAGCCTGGACGGCCAGCCCGTGCGCATGGTCAGCGACGCCGGCGGTATGCGCGTTGCCGATCCGGCCGAGCTGCAGCGGATTCGTACGCGGCTGGCGATGGTGTTCCAGCATTTCAACCTGTGGAGCCACATGACGGTGCTGGAAAACATCACCATGGCCCCGCGCCGGGTGCTGGGCGTGTCGAAAGCCGAGGCCGAGGCCCGCGCGCATAAATACCTGGACAAGGTCGGGCTGCCCGCGCGCGTCGCCGATCAATACCCGGCGTTTCTGTCCGGCGGCCAGCAGCAGCGCGTGGCCATCGCCCGCGCCCTGGCGATGGAACCGGAAATCATGCTGTTCGACGAACCCACTTCAGCGCTCGACCCTGAATTGGTCGGCGAAGTGTTGAAGGTGATTCAAGGCCTCGCAGAAGAAGGCCGGACCATGATTCTGGTGACCCACGAAATGGGCTTCGCCCGCAAGGTTGCCAATCAGGTGGTGTTCCTGCACCAGGGCCAGATCGAAGAAATGGGCCACCCGGATGATGTACTGGGCAGCCCGAAGAGCGAGCGTTTGCAGCAGTTTTTGAGTGGAAATTTGAAGTAATTGCGGGCCTGACGCCTCACCGTTGTAAGGCGCGCATGCATAACCCGTGGGAGCGACCGGGGTGGCGTTCCACCTTGCTCGCGAAGGCATTCTGTCAGTCAGCCTACCTGTTGCTGACCCGCCGAATTCGCGAGCAAGCTCGCTCCCACAATGCCCGATACTGCCGGTACGTCTCTGCCCGACAACAATCGATCCAAACGGATATTCCATCAAACTATTGCACCCTCCCAGCGGTCTCTGACTTAACCCCTCCCAGAGCCTGCGCATGCCAAAAGCCGTCAATTTCGCCAAGCGCTGGTTTGCCGAGCGTGGCTGGAAACCCTTCCCCTTCCAGAAGGAAGTCTGGGCCGCCGTTGCTCGCGGCGAGTCGGGTCTGCTGCACGCCAGCACCGGCGCGGGCAAAACCTACTCGGTGTGGTTTGCCGCACTCAACCAGTTCGCCAGACCTGCGCCCGAGCCCACGGAGCAGAAGCCGCGCAAACGCAAGCCGGTCGCCGCGCCCCTGAGCGTGCTGTGGATCACGCCCATGCGTGCCCTCGCCGCTGACACCGCCCGCGCGCTGGAAGGCCCGCTGCAGGATTTACAGATTCCCTGGAGCGTCGGCCTGCGCACCGGCGACACCAGCAGCAGCGAACGCGCCAAACAGGGTCGTCGCCTGCCCTCCGCGCTGATCACTACGCCGGAGAGCCTGACACTGCTGCTGACCCGCGCCGATGCCCAGGCGACGATGTCGACGCTGAAGATGGTCGTCGTCGATGAATGGCACGAGCTGATTGGCAACAAGCGCGGCATCCAGTTGCAACTGGCGCTGGCCAGGCTGCGCCAGTGGAATCCCGAGCTCGTCATCTGGGGTCTTTCCGCAACCCTCGGCAATCAAGATCATGCGCAACAGGTGCTGGTGGGCGACCACGGCACCACCGTTCACGGCAAAGTGGTCAAGGAACTGATCGTCGACACGCTCTTGCCGCCCTCCATCGAGCGCTTCCCCTGGGCCGGGCACATGGGCTTGCGCATGCTCCCGCAGGTGCTGGCCGAAGTGGACAGCAGTTCCAGTTGCCTGCTGTTCACCAATACCCGGGCGCAGTCGGAAGTCTGGTATCAAGCGCTGCTGGAAGCCCGTCCTGACTGGGCCGGGCTGATCGCTCTGCACCACGGCTCGCTGTCCCGCGAGGTTCGTGACTGGGTTGAACGCGCCCTTAAAGAAGGCCACCTGAAAGCCGTGGTCTGCACCTCCAGCCTCGATTTGGGCGTGGACTTTCTGCCAGTCGAGCGCGTGCTGCAGATCGGCTCGGCCAAAGGCGTCGCGCGGTTGATGCAGCGTGCAGGACGCTCGGGCCACGCGCCAGGCCGCCCGTCACGGGTCACGCTGGTGCCGACTCATAGCCTGGAGCTGGTGGAGGCCGCCGCTGCCCGTGACGCCGTCAACGCCCGCCTGATCGAACCCCGCGAATCACCCCACAAACCGCTGGATGTCCTCGTACAACATTTAGTGAGCATGGCCCTCGGTGGCGGCTTTACCCCCGACGCGTTGCTCGCCGAAGTTCGCACCGCATGGGCCTACCGGGACCTGACCGACGAAGAATGGGAATGGGCGCTGGCGTTCGTGCGCTACGGCGGCTTGTCGCTGACGGCCTACCCTGATTATCGACGCGTCGAGCCGGACGAAGACGGCATCTGGCGCGTCCCCGATGCGCGCCTCGCCCGCCGCCACCGCATGAGCGTGGGCACCATCGTCAGCGACGCCAGCATCAACGTGAAGTATTGGAGCAAGGGTGGCGGAGGCGGATCCCTCGGCAGCGTTGAAGAAGGCTTTATCGCCCGATTGAAACCCGGAGACGGCTTTTTGTTCAGCGGTCGCCTGCTGGAACTGGTGCGCGTTGAAAACATGACCGCGTACGTGAAAAAAGCGACGAGTAAAAAAGCCGCCGTCCCACGCTGGAATGGCGGACGGATGCCGCTCTCAAACGAGCTAGCCGATGCCGTTGTCGAGAAATTCGATGCGGCTGCCCGGGGCGATTTCAGCAGTCCCGAGATGCACATCGTCAGCCCGTTGCTCGAAGTGCAACGGCAATGGTCAGCGTTGCCGCGCAAGGACACGCTGCTCGCGGAAGTCCTGAAGTCCCGGGAAGGCTGGCATTTGTTTCTGTATCCCTTCGCCGGACGGCATGTTCACCTGGGATTGGCGAGCCTGCTGGCCTGGCGACTGAGTCGGGACACGCCACTGACCTTCTCGATCGCCGTGAATGACTATGGCTTCGAACTGCTCAGCGCCACCCCGATCGACTGGAATGAGCGTCTGACGACTCAGCTGTTTTCCGAAGACGAGCTGCTCGCCGATATCATTGCCAGCCTGAACGCCGGTGAACTGGCCTTGCGCCGCTTTCGCGAGATTGCCCGCATCGCCGGGCTGGTGTTCTCCGGCTACCCCGGCGCCCCCAAAAGCAACCGACAACTGCAGGCCTCCAGCGGCTTGTTTTTCGAAGTGTTCAAACAGTACGACGCCAGCAACCTGTTGCTGACCCAAGCGCAGGAGGAAGTACTGCGACAGGAACTCGATGTCGCCCGTCTCGAACAAACCCTCAGCCGCATCAATAACCGGACCCTGGATTTGCACGTGATCAAACGCCCCACCCCGATGGCCTTTCCGCTGCTGGTCGAACGCATGCGCGAAAGCCTCAGCACCGAAAAACTCTCCGACCGCATCGCACGCATGGTCAGCGATCTGGAAAAAGCCGCCGGACCTGAGGTCATGACGTGAGGCCGTATCTTTCGATTCAGCTGGCAGGTGCGGAGTTGTGGTTACTGGCGGACAAAGCCATTTATTACCCGGCGGAGCGCGCGCTATTGATCGCCGACGCCCACTTCGGCAAGGCCGCTGCCTACCGACGACTGGGCCAGCCAGTGCCCCATGGCACCACCGACGATAACCTTCAGCGCCTGGATGCACTGCTGGCGAGCTACGACTGCGATCGGTTGATCTTTCTGGGGGATTTTCTTCATGCTCCGGAATCCCATGCGGCTGGCACTCTGGCGGCCATTCAGGCATGGCGCGACAAACACCACGATCTGGCAATCACCCTGATTCGGGGAAACCATGACAAGCGTGCAGGGGACCCGCCACCGGCGTTGCGCATGGACGTCGTCGAGGAGCCGATGTTTCTGGGACCATACGCGTTACAGCATGAACCTGACCCACACCCTGACTTTCACGTACTGGCGGGCCATGTGCACCCGGCGTACAGGCTTTATGGACGTGGACGCCAGCGATTGCGGCTGCCGTGCTTCTACGTGCTGCCACGGGTGAGCCTGCTGCCAGCATTCGGCGCGTTCACGGGGGGAATGAATATTGATCGGGCTGAGAACAGCAAAATCTATGTGGTAGGGGATGGCGCGGTGTGGGAGGCGGTTTGAGAAAAGCGGCAGTTCGAGATCGCGGGGCGACGTGCGCCGAGGCACCGCTGGTCATTAGCTGACGACCAAACTGGGGACAGATTGTGCCCGCCGATGCTGCGGCATCGACGGGACATGAATCAGGCGACCGGAGCGGGTGGCGGCTCGTCCGGGATTGTCGGCACGCCGCCTTCGTCAGGCTGGGGGTACTCGTTTGGACTGTCCGGGTCTGGCTGCCCGGGAATGCCCCCGGCGACCATATTATTGAGGTGTGGATGCGCTAACAGCGACCAAGCCAGCAAACCAACCTGATTGGCACTCGGGTCGGGTTCCTTGCTGCTGGTGTTGATGTGTCTCTTCATAGGGCACTCCTGAGCGTTGGCCCCATTCGCATGGTGCGGATGGGAACAGTTCAGTCAATAGAGTGCGAATTCCGAGACAAATTCAGTGACTGGCTGACAAATGGCGCTATCAGGTACGCGGCAGCGTCACACCGCGCTGGCCCTGGTACTTGCCGCCACGGTCTTTGTAGGAGACTTCACACTCTTCGTCGGATTCCAGGAAAAGCATCTGTGCGACGCCTTCATTGGCGTAAATCTTCGCCGGCAGCGTGGTGGTGTTGGAGAACTCCAGCGTCACGTGGCCTTCCCATTCAGGCTCAAGGGGTGTCACGTTGACGATGATGCCGCAGCGCGCGTAAGTGCTTTTGCCCAGACAGATGGTCAGCACGTTACGCGGAATGCGGAAATATTCGACGGTGCGCGCCAGTGCAAACGAGTTCGGCGGGATGATGCAGACATCGCTTTTAATATCGACAAAACTTTTTTCATCGAAATTTTTCGGGTCCACCGTCGCCGAATTGATGTTGGTGAACACCTTGAATTCGTCGGCGCAACGCACATCGTAGCCGTAGCTGGAGACACCGAAAGAGATCACTCGATCAGCGCCTTCGCCGCGCACCTGACGCTCCACAAACGGCTCGATCATGCCGTGTTCCTGCGCCATGCGGCGAATCCACTTGTCCGATTTGATGCTCATGGCGGTGTCCTGAATAGCGAGGTGAAAAAGATGTCCGGCATCTTACCGGTCGAACGCTCCGGGTTCAAAGATTGCGCGCCGTGTGCATTAAGGGCGTTGAGCCACCTCAAGAAAAAATCGCAGACAGCCCCTTTGCACATCTGAAAAAGTGGGGTAAGGTGGCTCCACTGTGTTGCTTGTGTCACTGAGAATATCTACACGATGTTGAATTTCGATCCAACCATCTCCAAGAATTTTTCCTGCTCTTTGCACTCAGTCTCGGCCAGGGCATTTCCTGAGTCGCAGTTAACTTTGTCCAAGGAGATACACCATGTCTAATCGCCAAACTGGTACCGTTAAGTGGTTCAACGATGAAAAAGGCTTCGGCTTCATCACTCCACAATCCGGTGACGACCTGTTCGTTCACTTCAAAGCTATCCAATCCGACGGCTTCAAAAGCCTGAAAGAAGGCCAACAGGTCTCTTTCATCGCTACCCGCGGTCAGAAAGGCATGCAAGCTGAAGAAGTTCAAGTTATCTAACTTGTACTGATTCGCTTAAAAGACCCCGCCCTCAAAAGCGGGGTTTTTTTATGCCTGTCAAAAAAGCACTTCTGCCCATCCCGCCTGCAACCTCCACCTGAAACCCCATCAGCGCGACATGCCGAGCATCCGACACATCGCGCATCTCGCCTGCCGGCTTAATGCCTCAATCGTCGCTGACAGAAATGCTCGGCATCTCCGCCGTGGCAGCTTCCTGCAGCACGATCCGCGCGCCCACATGACGCGCCAGCTCCTGATACACCATTGCGATCTGACTCTCAGGCTCGGCAATCGCCGTGGGCTTGCCGCCATCGGCCTGTTCTCGAATCAACATGGACAGTGGCAGCGAGGCCAGCAGCTCGACGCCATACTGGGTCGCCAGCTTCTCCCCTCCGCCTTCGCCGAATAGATGCTCGGCATGACCGCAGTTCGAACAGATGTGCACGGCCATGTTTTCAACGACACCCAGCACCGGGATGTTGACCTTGCGGAACATCTCCACGCCTTTCTTCGCGTCCAGCAATGCAAGGTCCTGCGGGGTCGTGACGATGACGGCGCCAGCGACCGGCACCTTCTGCGCGAGGGTCAGCTGGATATCGCCGGTGCCAGGCGGCATGTCGATGACCAGATAATCCAGGTCATTCCAGGCGGTCTGGGTCACCAGCTGCAGCAGCGCTCCCGAAACCATCGGCCCTCTCCAGACCATCGGTGTGTTGTCATCGGTCAGAAACGCCATGGACATCACGTCAATGCCGTGGGCCTCAATGGGCACGAACCACTTCTGATCCTTGATCTTCGGACGGGTGCCTTCGGCAATGCCAAACATGACGCCCTGGCTCGGGCCGTAAATATCGGCATCAAGAATGCCCACACGCGCACCTTCCCGGGACAGCGCCAACGCCAGGTTGGCCGCGGTCGTGGATTTACCGACGCCGCCTTTGCCCGACGCAACCGCCACGATGTTCTTTACGTTGGCCAGGCCGGGGATTTGGCCGAGGGCTTTGTGAGGGTGAATCACCGACGTGATCTGGACGCTCGCCGAGGCGACGCCATCCAGCCCTTCAATCGCCATCTGCAGCATCTGCGCCCAGCCGTTCTTGAACAGCGCGGCCGCGTATCCCAACTCCAGCTGGACGCTCACGCGACTCCCGTCGATCTCGATGGCGCGGACACACCCGGCACTGACCGGGTCCTGATTCAGGTAAGGATCGATGTACTGGCGAAGGACGGCTTCCACCGTTGCGCGATTGACAGCGCTCATGGGTGACTCCTTAAAGACTGAGTAAAACAGGCGGCCATCCTACCTTGTATGCCCGATAAAGAGCGCAGCGACGTTTTTCTTTCAAGCACATCGGCAGATTCCGACATGCAGCGCGGGATGAAAAAAAACGCTCAGGCCTTTATAGTGGCCGACCTCCGTTTCACTTCAAGTAGCCGAGCCCAATGTCCGAGCCACGCAAGATTCTCGTCACCAGCGCCCTGCCCTATGCCAATGGTTCCATTCACCTTGGCCACATGCTCGAGTACATCCAGACCGACATGTGGGTGCGCTTTCAAAAGCACCGCGGCAACCAGTGCATTTATGTGTGCGCAGACGACGCCCATGGTTCGGCCATCATGCTGCGCGCCGAAAAAGAAGGCATCACGCCCGAGCAACTGATCGCCAACGTGCAGGCCGAGCACAGCGCCGACTTCGCTGACTTTCTGGTGGATTTCGACAACTTCCACTCGACCCACGCCGAAGAAAACCGCGAGCTGTCGAGCGAGATCTACAAACGTCTTCGCGACGCCGGCCACATTGCCACGCGCTCCGTGACGCAGTATTTCGACCCGGAAAAGAAAATGTTCCTGGCCGACCGCTTCATCAAAGGCACCTGCCCGAAATGCGGCACCGAAGACCAGTACGGTGACAACTGCGAGAAGTGCGGTGCCACCTACGCCCCGACTGACCTGAAAGACCCCAAGTCCGCGATTTCCGGTGCAACCCCGGTACTTCGTGATTCCAAGCATTTCTTCTTCGACCTGCCTGCGTTCGATGCCATGCTCAAGAGCTGGACGCGAAGTGGCACACTGCAGGACGCCGTGGCGAACAAGATCGCCGAGTGGCTGGATTCCGGCCTGCAGCAGTGGGACATCTCCCGCGATGCGCCGTATTTCGGCTTCGAGATCCCCGACGAGCCGGGCAAATATTTCTACGTATGGCTGGATGCTCCTATCGGCTACATGGCGAGCTTCAAGAATCTGTGCGCACGCCGTCCGGAGCTGGACTTCGACGCGTTCTGGCGCAAGGATTCGACCACCGAGCTTTACCACTTCATCGGCAAGGACATCGTCAACTTCCACGCGCTGTTCTGGCCCGCAATGCTCGAGGGTTCGGGATTCCGCAAGCCTACCGGCATCAACGTCCACGGCTACCTGACCGTCAATGGCCAGAAGATGTCAAAATCCCGCGGTACCTTCATCAAGGCACGCACCTACCTCGAACATTTGTCGCCGGAATACCTGCGTTACTACTACGCGGCCAAGCTGGGCCGTGGCGTCGATGATCTCGACCTGAACCTTGAAGACTTCGTGCAGAAGGTCAACTCTGACCTGATCGGCAAGGTGGTGAACATTGCCAGCCGTTGCGCGGGATTCATTCAGAAAGGCAACGCAGGTCTGCTGGTGGCCGGCAATGCCGAGCCCGAGTTGACGGACGCTTTCCGCACCGCAGCGCCGAGCATTGCCGACGCCTACGAGGCGCGTGACTTTGCCCGCGCGATGCGCGAAATCATGGCGCTGGCCGACCGCGCCAACGCCTGGATTGCCGAAAAGGCGCCGTGGTCGCTGGCCAAGCAGGAAGGCAAACAGGACGATGTTCAGGCGATCTGCGCCCTGGGCATCAATCTGTTCCGTCAGTTGGTGATCTTCCTCAAGCCTGTGCTGCCGAATCTGGCCGCAGACGCCGAGCAGTTCCTCAACGTCGCGCCACTGACCTGGAACGACCACCAGACGCTGCTGAGCAATCATCAGCTCAACCCGTTCCAGCCGCTGATGACCCGCATCGACCCCGTAAAAGTGGAAGCCATGACCGACGCATCGAAAGAAGACCTGGCCGCCAGCGCCACCGACACAGGTGCGGCACCGCAGGGCAATGGCGAGCTGACGAAAGACCCGCTCTCTCCGGAGATCGACTTCGACGCCTTTGCGGCGATTGACCTTCGCGTCGCGCTCATCGAGAAAGCCGAGCACGTCGAAGGCGCCGACAAGCTGCTGCGCCTGACGCTGGATATCGGCGACGAGAAGCGCAACGTCTTCTCCGGCATCAAGAGTGCCTACCCGAACCCGGCGGAGCTGGAGGGTCGGTTGACCATGATGATCGCCAACCTGAAGCCGCGGAAAATGCGCTTTGGTATCTCGGAAGGAATGGTGATGGCAGCGGGTCCTGGCGGTGAAGAGATTTACCTTCTGAGCCCTGACAGCGGCGCCAAGCCCGGTCAGCGCATCAAGTAACCCGACCCGAACCGTAACATTCTGCACGTTATCGACGGCCCGCTCGGGTCGTCGATCTGGTCCAAGCATGAGCCTGATTCAGCGCATCGACGCCTTGCTGCCGCAAACCCAGTGTGGGAAGTGCGGCCATCCAGGCTGCCAGCCCTACGCCGAAGGCATTGCGAGCGGCGAAGCCATCAACAAGTGTCCACCCGGCGGCGACGAGACCATCGCAGCCCTGGCTCGACTGCTGAAAGTGCCGGTGCTGCAACTGGACATCGAACGAGGCCGCGCGCCGGCGCAAGTCGCGTTCATTCGCGAGGCCGAATGCATCGGTTGCACCAAATGCATTCAAGCCTGCCCCGTGGACGCCATCGTTGGCGCCGCCAAGCTGATGCACACCGTCATCGTTGAGGAATGCACCGGCTGTGATCTGTGCGTTGCGCCCTGCCCGGTCGACTGCATCGACATGCTGCCGTTGCCAGTGACCTCCGTGCCGTTCATTGGTGATTGCGCGATGGATGAAGAGCAGCGATCCGTCAGGGCCGTCAAACGCAGTCGTGCGCGGCAACGCTTTGATGCGCGCTCGGCCCGCCTGCAGCGCGATGAGCAGCGACGCCAGGCCGAACGCCAGGCTCGCCCGTTACGGACCGTCACGCCGGCCGTTCTCCAGCCAGATCCGGCGCAAGCCGCCCTGGCGCGGATTCGCTCAAAACCGTCGACAAGCAGTGACGCGGCGTTGAAACAGGCACGCGCCCAGGTCGCCATGAGCAGAGCTCAACTGCTGAAGTCGTTGAAAGCCTTTGGTCACCCGCCGATTGCCGAACAAGCTGCGCAACTCGTGCAACTGCAGCGTGGCCTCGACGAGGCAGAGCATGCGCTGGCCCAATTGCAGAACCCGGCGCCCGCAGCACCGTCTTTTCAGGAAAAGCCCACCCCATGAACGCCGCCAAACGCCTTGAGATCTTTCGTCGCTTGCACGAAGACAATCCCGATCCCAAAACCGAACTGGCCTACACCACGCCGTTCGAGCTGCTGATCGCCGTGATTCTCTCGGCACAGGCCACCGATGTCAGCGTCAACAAGGCCACGGCGCGTCTCTACCCGGTCGCCAATACGCCTGAGGCGATTTACGCGCTGGGTGTCGAGGGTTTGTCTGCCTATATCAGAACCATTGGCCTGTACAACAGCAAGGCCCGAAACGTGATCGAAACGTGCCGTTTGCTGATTGAATTGCACGGCGGCGAGGTGCCTCAGACCCGAGAGGCCCTCGAAGCCCTCCCCGGCGTGGGCCGCAAGACCGCGAATGTGGTCCTGAACACCGCGTTCCGCCAGTTGGCGATGGCAGTCGACACGCACATCTTCCGCGTCAGCAACCGTACCGGCATCGCGCCAGGGAAGAACGTGGTGGAAGTTGAAAACAAGCTGATGAAATTTGTGCCCAGGGATTACCTCATGGATGCGCACCATTGGCTGATCCTTCACGGGCGTTACGTGTGTATTGCGCGCAAGCCCCGGTGTGGCAGTTGTCGGATCGAAGACCTGTGCGAGTACAAGGCCAAGACCTCTGACGATTGAACGATAGCGTCTCAAGGCTTTGATCGATTAAAAAAATCTTTTTTACCCGCGCAAGGTTTGTCGTTATAAGGAGCGCCAACGACCGTTCACGCCTGAGGCTGAATCATGAGCGATGAAAAAGACACCATCGAAGTCGAAGTCGACGACGACTTCGTGATCGAGGACCCGGACGAAGTCCCGCCCGCGCCGGTAGAAACCGCCAAGACCAACCTCAGCAAGCGCCGCACGATCGACAACCTTCTGGAAGAGCGTCGCCTGCAACGTCAGCTTGCGGATTACGACTTCGATTTCTGAGCCGGCCGGGACGGCACTCTAACAGCAGGCCTCTCCCGACAGAGAGGCTTGGCGGCATCAGCTGATGACGCCGCCCTCAGATACCGTCCTCTCACGGCCATCAGACCAACCCGTTTCGTTGCGCGAGCTCGATCAAGTCCACCAGCGAATGCGCATTGAGCTTGAGCAGCAGGCGCGTCTTGTACGTGCTGACGGTTTTGTTGCTCAGGAACATGCCGTCGGCGATTTCCTTGTTGGTCTTGCCACGGGCCAACTGCTGCAACACCATCATTTCCCTTCCCGACAGACGATCCACCATCTCCGCCTCACTGGCATTGCCGAGACTGGAGCGCACTGTGTGCAACGCCTGGTTGGGGAAATAACTGTAGCCGGACAACACCGCCTTGATGGCGCTGAGCAACTCGGTCAGATCCTGCTGCTTGCAGACATAACCTGCAGCACCCGCCTGCATGCAGCGCATTGAAAAATGCCCCGGTGCCTGGGAAGTCAGGATCAGCACCTTGAAGGCCAGCGTCATCGCCGACAATCGGGCGATAACCTCAAGGCCATCGAGCTTGGGGATACCGATGTCCAGAATGACAATGTCCGGCAAGTGCTCGCGCGCCAGTTGTAACGCATCCACGCCGTTATCCGTCTCGGCAATGACTTCGTAGCCATGGCGTTCCATCAACATGCGTACGGCGAGCCTGATGACAGGGTGATCATCCACGATCAACACTTTATTCATGAGCAGTCCATTCTTCGCTGTTCGAATTTTCAGAGCCCGCACAATAGCTTAGTCGTTTAGTGCTTTGCATGGCGCTCCTCCCTGCAGATCAGCAGGCAAAGACCTTTCTCACTCAACCAACAGAAAAATCCTACAAAACCTGCCCTATCCGCTCTATTTTTTACGATGTTCAATCCCGTCTCAGTACGTGACCGCATAATGTCCGAGACCGCAAGTGGTAATTTTTGAATCCTGAATACGCTGAGCATTTCTCACTATATGAATGCGGGTTGATAGCGCGATTTGCCCTAAGGCAGGTCGGCGACCCGCTTGCTCCGCCGACGGGTTTGAATGCGCGGAAATCCAGGGCTTTCCTGGACGCTCGGGAAAAATGGTTATCTCTGTGAGAACTGGCTCAGGCCAATGGGTTTAAGCCCATTCACCTTGGGCGTATGGATTCAGCATATGCCCATATTGCCAGGCCGCCAGCAAACAAAAATCATAAAATATTGCAGGCCATGGGAACCGTATGCGACCGCACACACTTGGTTAAATGACACAGGCGAACTCGAAGAGTTTGATTACATCTTAAATACTCGAAAGGACCTACAGCGTGTTCAGAAATTTCTGAACAGTCCGGATTAACTTTCAACTGGTCCCGCCTTGATACGGGGTACCGGGAGGGGGCCAGATAGTTACGTCACTTACCCTCCCTCGAACCGGGTTACCCAAATTATAACGACCGCCTCACATCACCCCCTATTAAAAAGAGGGGCTGGCCCGCCTCTCACGTAATACCATTCAGACGATAACATCCAGCACCCTCAGGCCATTCCAGAAAAATACTACATAACTAACGGATTATTATTACCGCAAAGAACTTCACCGAAAGGAATTAAAAAACAAACCCCCTATTTTTTGGCTTTTTACTTGCCAAACCTATTACCAGTCGTTACTTTTTGATGAGCGAATGGTTCAGCCCACTAATAGTTAGTGGCTCTTATCACAATATAAGATTATTGCACACATAAATACTGGCGCTTCTATATGACAGTAATCCGTGCGCAGGCCGCTCTCCGGCTTGAATAAGCCATTCAGTGTTTAAACGCTCTTAAGCGTGAACGTCCCGGCAGTGAAGGCTGTTTAGTTGATATGTTCAAAGGAACCTACCATGACCAAGAAAATAAAATACTCCATTGGCGCAAGCAGTGACCCTATCAAACTGGCGGAGGCGGTAGAGCGCTATGTTTCCCAGGGCGGCGTCATTAACGTCATTGCAGAAGGAGAGTCGCGGGAGACGGAAGCGTCGAGGCAAACCCGAGAGGCCGATCCGGAAGCCGAGCTGTGCACCAAGGTCGACCTGCTCAAGGGCCTTGTGGCCAAGGGAGCTGGTGTCGCCGCGCTGCAATACTCGCTGCGCATGAACCAAAAGGACATCAAGCGTTTGGCCAGCGAGAACGGCCTGAAAATCCGCTACTGCCAGCCTGTTCGCCGGTCACGCGCATCCCGGCAACGAGAGCCGGTTACCCTGGACGACGCCATTGCCGGGCATGCCATGCATTACTCGGCGCTGGGTTACACCGTTCCGGAGATCGCTCAACTACTGGGTGTCGGCGTACGCGATATCTGGGACATCGGCAAAGCCTATCGTTTTGAGTTTCGTACAACTTCGCAGGGGGGTACGGCTGAGAAAGCCGCTGGCGGAGAGACAGATTTGCCAGATTGAGGCAGGAGATAACGCACAGCGCAAGAGCGTCTATTACTGCTCTTGAACGACGGCAACAACCGGCCGGTGTCGGATCAGTAAAGGTTGCAGGTGAAGCGGCAGCGGCATACGGAGGACAGGTGTAATGAGTGCAGCCCTGAACAAGGGCTGCACATCAATCACGACAACGATCAGAACAACTTGCGGCCTTTGTTCGCTGCAATCCGCATGCGCAATGCATTGAGCTTGATAAAGCCCGCAGCGTCTGCCTGGTTGTAGGCGCCGCCGTCTTCTTCAAAAGTCGCGATGTTGGCATCGAACAGCGACTCGTCGGACTTGCGACCGGTCACGATGACGTTGCCTTTATACAGCTTCAGGCGCACGACACCATTCACGTGGGCCTGCGACGCATCGATCATCTGCTGCAGCATAAGACGCTCAGGGCTCCACCAGTAGCCGGTGTAGATCAGGCTGGCGTACTTCGGCATCAGCTCGTCTTTAAGGTGAGCGACTTCGCGGTCCAGGGTGATCGACTCGATCGCACGGTGAGCGCGCAGCATGATGGTGCCGCCCGGGGTCTCGTAGCAGCCGCGGGACTTCATGCCGACATAGCGGTTTTCGACGATGTCCAGACGACCGATGCCGTGCTCGCCGCCAATGCGGTTCAAGGTGGCAAGGACGGTGGCCGGAGTCATTTCAACGCCGTCCAATGCCACGATGTCGCCATTGCGGTAGGTCAGCTCCAGGTACTGCGGCTTGTCCGGCGCGTTTTCCGGGGAAACTGTCCACCGCCACATGTCTTCTTCGTGCTCGGTCCAGGTGTCTTCCAGCACGCCGCCTTCATAGGAGATATGCAACAGGTTGGCGTCCATCGAGTACGGGGATTTTTTCTTGCCGTGGCGCTCGATCGGGATCGCGTGCTTCTCGGCATAGTCCATGAGCTTCTCGCGGGACAGCAGGTCCCACTCGCGCCATGGCGCAATGACTTTTACACCAGGCTTGAGCGCATAGGCGCCCAGTTCAAAGCGGACCTGGTCGTTGCCTTTACCGGTAGCGCCGTGGGAAATGGCGTCGGCGCCGGTTTCGTTGGCGATTTCGATGAGGCGCTTGGCGATCAGGGGGCGCGCGATGGAAGTACCCAGCAGGTACTCGCCTTCGTAGACGGTGTTGGCGCGGAACATCGGGAACACGAAATCACGCACGAATTCTTCGCGCAGGTCGTCGATGTAGATTTCTTTTACGCCCATGGCTTGTGCCTTGGCGCGTGCCGGCTCGACTTCTTCGCCCTGACCCAGGTCAGCGGTAAAGGTCACCACTTCGCAGTTGTACGTATCTTGCAGCCACTTGAGGATTACCGAAGTATCCAGGCCACCGGAATACGCGAGAACTACCTTGTTTACGTCCGCCATGCCATCACTCCAACGCGTTGTACGGAAAACCGACGAGTTTACCGATCACGCGCGGGAATTTACAGTGTCGCGACAGCTTCTGACGACAAAGCGACAGATTCTGTCAGTCAGACGACCTGGCCGCGCATCATCAAGACGCCTTGGCGGGGGTCGCACTGGCTGCTGTCACAGGCGCAGCGCCGGGGGTTGGCGTTGCGGCAGGCCCAGGCAATGGGGCCGGCGCCGGAGCGGGTGCAGCAGCGGGCGGTATGGCCGGAGTCTGCTGCGCCACACGCTCCAGATGAATGTTGACCCGGCGGTTGCGCGCGCGATTGGCGTTGTTGGTGTTGGGCGCCAGTGGGTACTGTTCGCCGTGGAAGCGCAGGGTTATCTGCTCTTCCGGGATGCCTTGGGCTTTAAGGTAGTCCATGACCGACAGCGCACGACGCCGCGACAGATCGCGGTTGGTCAATCGGTTACCACTGTTGTCGGAGTGACCATCGAGTTCGACATGATTGACCGTCGGATCAGCCTTCATATAAGCCAGCACGGTGTCCAGCTGGCGTTTGGCCTTGGCGTCCAGCTCGATGCCGCCGCCAGGGAAGCCGATCTCGGACTGACGCACTTGCTCGAAATTCATCGGCAACAGCTTCGCTGTACACTCTTGAAACTCGCCGTAGGCCTTGCTGAATTTGACTGGCAACAGACGGACTTCCATCGCGCCGCCGCCATCGCGCAGAGAATGACGAAACACCGGGCTGCGCCCTTCCATCAGGCCCGCGATCAGGCGTGTGGCCTGGGCCTGATTGGTATTGAAAGGAATCTCGCCGCCGCTGACTCTCACCGCGCCAAGATTGAGGTCACTGCGACCCGGCTGCCACGGTGCCGCGGCGGCAATCAACATGGCCGAACCGGACGCCAGACTGTAGCCATTGGCTTTCAAGCGAAAGGTCGGCTGCTCACCCGCGCGACGCACGAACTCTCCGGCACCGAAATCGGTGATTGGCTGCGTCAGCCTGCACTCGAACTGGTCGCCTTCCACCTTCCACTCAATATTCTCCAGACGGGTCTGGAATGTGAGCGCCATGGCCGGCAGGCTGGCAAACGCGCTGAGCAGAGCTAGATATCGCTGGCGCACGGGAGGCTCCACTGAATTTACGTGTAACAGGATTTATGACTTACACGTGGCTATCGGTAACTTCCCGCAAAACTTGATAGCGAGTGCCTGGAGGAGTCTTTTCCGGTAGCATTCCCAGCGAGTTTGACCCGCCTGGAATCCCCAATGTCCGAACGCCTGACCCTCCTGCGCCCCGACGACTGGCACATCCATCTTCGAGATGGCGCTGTTTTGCCCCACACCGTCGCCGACGTAGCGCGCACTTTTGGCCGCGCGATCATCATGCCGAACCTCGTGCCGCCGGTACGCAACGCCGAGCAAGCGGACGCTTATCGTCAGCGCATCCTCGCTGCGCGCCCGCAAGGCAGTCGCTTCGAGCCGCTGATGGTGCTTTACCTGACCGACCTGACGCAGCCCGAAGAGATTCGCGCCGCGAAGGCCAGTGGTTTCGTCTACGCCGCCAAGTTGTACCCGGCAGGCGCCACCACCAACTCCGATTCGGGCGTGACCAGCGTCGACAAGATCTTCCCGGTGCTCGAGGCGATGGCCGAAGTGGGACTGCCGCTGTTGATCCACGGCGAGGTGACCCGCGGCGACATCGACGTGTTCGACCGCGAGAAAATTTTCATCGATGAACATATGCGCCGTGTCGTCGAGCGTTTCCCGACCTTGAAAGTGGTGTTCGAACACATCACCACCGCCGACGCCGTGCAGTTCGTCAATGAAGCGTCGGCCCATGTCGGCGCGACCATCACTGCGCACCATTTGCTATACAACCGCAATCACATGCTGGTGGGCGGCATCCGTCCCCACTTCTATTGCCTGCCGATCCTCAAGCGCAACACCCACCAGGTCGCCCTTCTTGATGCCGCCACCAGCGGCAGCAGCAAGTTCTTCCTCGGAACGGACTCGGCGCCCCACGCGCAGCACGCCAAAGAAGCGGCATGCGGTTGTGCCGGCTGCTACACCGCATTCGCCGCCATCGAGCTGTACGCCGAGGCATTCGAGTCACGCAATGCGCTGGACAAGCTGGAAGGTTTCGCCAGTCTCCACGGCCCGGCCTTTTATGGCCTGCCGGCCAACACTGACACCATTACCCTGGTTCGTGACGAGTGGACGGCCCCCGCCAGCCTGCCGTTTGGCGAGCTTTCTGTTATCCCGCTGCGCGCCGGTGAAAAACTGCGCTGGCGCCTGCTGGAGGAACACGCGTGAGTGAAGAACATTACGAAGACGAGCAAGAAGGCTCCGGTGGCGGTACAGGGTCCCGGCACCCGATGGCTGCCCGTTTTCGCGGTTACCTGCCCGTTGTCGTTGACGTAGAAACTGGCGGTTTCAATTGCGCCACCGATGCATTGCTGGAAATCGCCGCCACGACGATTGGCATGGACGAGAAAGGCTTTGTCTTTCCGGACCACACCTACTTCTTCCGCGTCGAACCTTTCGAAGGCGCCAACGTTGAAGCGGCGGCACTGGAGTTCACCGGCATCAAACTGGATCACCCGCTGCGCATGGCCGTGAGCGAAGAAACGGCGCTGACCGACATCTTCCGCGGCATTCGCAAGGCGCTGAAGGCCAATGGCTGCAAGCGCGCGATTCTGGTGGGTCACAATGCCAGCTTCGACCTGGGCTTTCTCAACGCAGCGGTTGCGCGGCTCGACATGAAGCGTAATCCGTTTCACCCGTTCTCCAGCTTTGACACCGCGACCCTGGCGGGCCTGGCGTACGGTCAGACTGTCCTGGCGAAAGCCTGCCAGTCGGCGGACATCGATTTCGATGGCCGCGAAGCCCATTCGGCCCGTTACGACACCGAGAAGACTGCCGAGCTGTTCTGCGGCATCGTCAACCGGTGGAAAGAAATGGGCGGCTGGCACGACTTCAACGACTAAGTCGATGCTGCTGCGCGATTGAAGAACCGGCCCAAGTGGCCGGTTTTTTATGGGGTGGGGATCGAGAGGCAGTGATCGGCTCACACTCCGTCAGCGCGCCGACCGGCCCCTTCCCGGCTAAAGCCGGTCCCACTAATAGACCGCGCGCGCCTGTAGGACCGGCTTCAGCCGGGAAGCTCCTGTACTGCTTCTGATCTGCTCTTGATCCGCTCTTGATCTTCTTACGCAAAAGGCTCAGTCACCGCAGAACGCGACTTGGGTGCAGGCTGAACGCAGGTCTCGCGGAGTGGGCCGAGCGGCATGGATGCCGCGAGAGCGCCGTCAGGACATGGATGTCCGTTCGGCGCGGGCCCACGGAGCGAGACCGGAGTGAAGGAACCCTGACGAAGGAAGGGCCAAACCAGGAGCAAGCACCCTTGGTTACTTGGGGTGCTTTTTCCAAGTAACTCGCCGAAGGCGAAACGTTCTGCCGTTAGGCAGGACCTATCTATGCATCTCTGCGTATGGGGAATCAGCATTGGGACTCGGCTGACCACTCATCGGAGGTCACATCCAGAAGGCTGAGTAGTTTTGACAAGCATTCTCATTAACATTAGTATCCCTCGCATTGAGCCAATCACTCAGCGACGGTTTCTTATATGTATGTCTGCCTCTGCCAAGGTGTTACCGACGGACAAATCCGTGAAGCAATCATGGAAGGATGCTGCAGTTATCGTGACGTCCGCGAGACCCTGGGTGTCGCCAGCAAATGCGGCAAATGTGCCTGCCTGGCGAAGGAAGTGGTGCGTGAAACCCTGACCGAGCTGCAAACCAGTCATGCCGCCCTCGCCTACCCCGCAGAATTTTCAGCTGCCTGAATTACCGATTTCAAACAAAACCGGACACTGTCCGGTTTTTTTATGCCTTTAATTCAATCGCTTAGCAACAAGATGCGGAACACAAACATTCTTATTCCTATTTATTTTCACTTATTATTCAATAACTTAGGTTTGACAGAGTTATAGAGGGGGCTCAGACTTGCCGCCTGTATTACCTATACCTTCGACAGGACCCGATCATGAAAGGCGACATCACAGTCATCCAGCATCTCAACAAGATCCTCGGTAACGAGCTGGTCGCGATCAATCAGTACTTCCTGCATGCGCGCATGTACGAAGACTGGGGCCTGAACAAGCTGGGCAAACACGAGTACCACGAATCCATCGACGAGATGAAACACGCTGACAAGCTGATCAAGCGCATCCTGTTCCTGGAAGGCCTGCCAAACCTGCAGGACCTCGGCAAGATTCTGATCGGCGAGCACACCAAGGAAATGCTTGAGTGTGACCTGCGCATCGAGCGCAAGGGCCACGCCGACTTGAAAGCAGCCATCGCGCACTGCGAAACCGTTGGCGACTTCGGCAGCCGCGAGATGCTGGAAGACATTCTGGAATCGGAAGAAGAGCACATCGACTGGCTGGAAACCCAGCTGGGCCTGATCGACAAGGTCGGCATCGAAAACTACCTGCAATCGCAGATGGGCGAAGAGGACTGATTCCAGTCCCGGACATCGTCTTAAAGCATCGCCCAATAAAAAGCCCCGCGTCTCGGCAGAGAGCGGGGCTTTTTTGCGACTGCCGAAATCAGGCAGTAGCGTTCTTCGCAACAGCGTCTTTCACCAGTTTCTGCAGCGAACCGTCGGCCTGCATTTCAGTGATGATGTCGCTACCGCCGACCAGTTCACCACCGACCCACAGCTGCGGGAAAGTTGGCCAGTTGGCGTATTTCGGCAGATTGGCGCGGATTTCAGGGTTCTGCAGGATATCGACGTACGCGAACTTTTCGCCACACGCCATCAGTGCCTGAGAAGCCTTGGCCGAAAAGCCGCACTGCGGGGCATTCGGAGCGCCTTTCATGTAAAGCAGAACGGTGTTGCTGGCAATCTGATCTTTGATCGTTTCGATAATATCCATGGAGCACCTCGGCTAAACTTTACGACTGTATGTGTCGACACGGTGGCGCATTCTAAACGATTCCCGAGCATAACGCTCGGTCTTGGCCTTGATCGCCCCGATGACCGTCATGCCGCCGAAACCGTGACTGGCACCCCATTCAGCACGGCGTTACCGGAAATCCCGTCCAGCGCCCGCTCGTCAGTCAGGTCATTCGCGCTTTCACCTGGCTGTGCCGCCGCGATGTCCATTTTCACGCCCGGACGACCGTGGCCCCAGCCATGGGGCAGGCTGACGACCCCGGGCATCATGTCGGCGCTGCCCATGACCTCGACCTCGATCACGCCGACCCGCGAGCTGACCCTGACCCGCTGTCCGTCCACCAACCCTCGGCTGAGCAAGTCGTCGGGGTGCATCAGCAACTGATGCCGCGGCTTGCCTTTCACCAGACGATGGTAATTGTGCATCCATGAATTATTGCTGCGCACGTGGCGCCGACCGATCAGCATGAGGCCATCGGCGTGCGCAACCGGCTGCGCGGCGAAGCGAGCAAGATCGGCAAGGATCACCGGCGGCGCGGCCTGCACGCGCTGATTGACTGTTTTGAGGCGCGCAGCGAGGTTGGGCTTGAGCGGGCCGAGGTCCAGGCCGTGGGGATACTGCGCCAGTGTTTCCAGGGACAACTTAAACGGCGAAGCATCACCATACAGCCCGGCGCGCAGACCACGATCGACCATCTGCGCCGGCGGCATTGTCGGTTTCAGCTCGCGGCCGGTTTTCAGTGCGAACGCCTGGGCGAGGCCGACGAAGATTTCCCAGTCGTGCAGCGCGCCTTCGGGCTTGGCGAGGATCGCGCGGTTGAAGCGGGTGACGTTGCGCACGGCGAACATGTTGAACGTGGTGTCGTAGTGGTCGTTTTCCAGCGCGGACGTCGATGGCAGGATGAGGTCTGCGTGCCGCGTGGTTTCGTTGATGTATAAATCGACGCTGACCATGAATTCCAGCCCTTCAAGGGCGGTGTCGAGCTGACGGCCGTTGGGTGTCGACAACGCCGGGTTGCCCGCGACCGTAACCAGCGCCTTGATCTGCCCTTCTCCAGGGGTCAGCATTTCCTCGGCCAGTGCAGACACCGGCAGCTCGCCGCCGTACTCGGGCAGTTGCGAGACGCGGCTCTGCCAGCGATTGAAGCTGCCGCCGGAGGTCGACGCCACCAGATCCAGCGCGGGCTCGGTGCACAGCGCACCGCCTGCACGGTCGAGATTGCCGGTGACCAGATTGATCAGTTGCACGAGCCAGTGGCACAGGGTGCCGAACGCCTGAGTGGAAATACCCATACGCCCATAACACACCGCACTTTCGGCGGCGGCGAAGTCCCGCGCGAGCTGCCTGATCTGCTCGGCCGGCACCCCGCATCGAGGGCTCATCGCGTCGGCGTTCATCTCGCTGACCGCCGCGCGGACATCCTCCAGGCCATCAACGGCAAGGTGGCTTTCACGGGTCAGGCCTTCGGCGAACAGGGTGTGCAGCACGCCGAACAGAAACGCTGCGTCGCCGCCCGGACGGATGAACAGGTGCTGATCGGCGATCGCAGCGGTTTCACTGCGTCGCGGATCGACCACGACGACTTTGCCGCCACGGGCCTGAATCGCCTTGAGGCGCTTCTCGACGTCGGGCACGGTCATGATGCTGCCGTTGGACGCCAGCGGATTGCCGCCGAGGATGAGCATGAAATCGGTGTGGTCAATGTCGGCGATGGGCAGCAGCAGGCCGTGGCCGTACATCAAATGACTGGTCAGGTGATGGGGAAGCTGGTCTACAGACGTTGCGGAATAACGATTGCGGGTTTTCAGCAGCCCTAGAAAATAATTGCTGTGGGTCATCAGCCCATAGTTATGCACGCTGGGGTTGCCCTGATACACCGCCACCGCGTTCTGACCATGGCGCGCCTGAATGTCGGCCAGGCGCTCGGCGATCAGATCAAACGCGGCCTGCCACTCGATCGGCTGCCAGTCGTTGCCAATGCGCTGCATGGGCTGCCGGAGGCGATCGGGGTCATTCTGGATATCTTGCAGCGCGACGGCTTTGGGGCAGATGTGCCCGCGACTGAAGGTGTCCTGCGCATCGCCCTTGATCGAGGTGATCAGGGTGGTGGCGTCGTCCTGCGGGGTGGTTTCGAGGGTGAGGCCGCAAATCGCCTCGCACAGGTGACAGGCACGGTGGTGGAGAGTCTTGGTCATCGCCAGTCTCGAGTTTTTATAGGGCGATCAAGCCGATCGCGGATACAAAACTATGGGACCTGTCCGGGCGATGCGCCAGAAACGTCAGTGCCGTGAATCGGGCTGCATCAGGCGAGCCGATAGCTCACCCGATGAAGGAAGCGTCACTCAGGAAGCAGCGCCACCGATGGGCGTGACCACCTTGCGCTGCATCTGCACCTCATGAACCGTTTCGATCTGCTCCTGAGACACCTGGATGCCGGTGAGTTCGCCGATCAGCCGCCAGTGCTCGTCGAGTCCGGCGCTGATGGTGGCCATGCGATCGATCATCCGACGCCCCGCAGAACGTGTGACCTCGTCTTCGCTGCGCATCAGTTCGAACGACATCGACGTCATGGACGCCGTGAGGTGCGTAAGGGTTCGAGCCGTGAGCCCGAGCAGTTCCGTCAGTTGTTGCTCTTTTGAATCCATTCCCCACCTCTTTGGAGGACATAAGCCGCCTTTATAACCCACGCCGATGGTTTAGGAAACGTCCGGGTTTCCGCGGCGTAAAGCATGTCGCATAAGGCTGCACAGTGGTTTGCGACTGTTACGGATCAGGCAGTAATCGCAGCGACGCCAAAGGGTGTCACATGCGAGCGATCTGATCAGGACTAATGCGATGGCGAAAGGCCTGCGCAGAAACATGACTGTAGCACTTCGTTACATGAAAAGCGTCCTGCGAACGCCGCTTTCAGGCTACCGAACGTCCGACGACGATTTTCCATCGCGGCGGGCCTTGGCATCAGGCGACATTTTCTTATACCCTCGCGCCTTCCCTATTCGTCGCCCCGTGCGGCTTTCGCCGCAGGTCTCGCCCGTTTTTCCGAAAAAAACCCGGCTTTGAGGATCTGCGGTCTGTTGCAGACAAGGTAGTTAATGATGAGCGCAAGGCACTTTCTCTCGATGATGGACTACACCCCCGCTGAGCTGGTCGGGGTGATTCGTCGCGGCGTTGAGCTGAAGGACCTGCGAAATCGAGGCGTGCTCTTCGAGCCGTTGAAGGGCCGCATCCTGGCGATGATCTTCGAGAAATCCTCGACGCGGACCCGTGTCTCGTTCGAAGCCGGGATGATCCAGCTGGGCGGCCAGGCCATCTTCCTCTCTCCTCGGGACACCCAACTGGGCCGTGGCGAGCCGATTGCCGATGGCGCCCGGGTCATGTCGCGGATGGTCGATGCCGTGATGATCCGGACCTTTGCCCACAGCAACCTCACCGAATTCGCCGCCCATTCCCGCGTACCGGTCATCAACGGCCTGTCCGATGACCTTCATCCCTGCCAGTTGCTGGCCGACATGCAAACATTCCTCGAGCATCGCGGCTCCATCCAGGGAAAAACGGTCGCGTGGATCGGCGATGGCAACAACATGTGCAACAGCTATATAGAAGCAGCGATTCAGTTCGACTTTCAGTTGCGGGTCGCCTGCCCGGAAGGCTACGAACCCAGCGCGCATTTCCTGGCCCTGGCGGGTGATCGCGTGACCCTGACTCGTGCCCCCCACGAAGCGGTGAAAGGTGCGCATCTGGTCTCCACCGATGTCTGGACGTCGATGGGGCAGGAAGAGGAAGCCGCCAAGCGTCTGGCCCTGTTCAAGCCGTTCCAGGTCACCCGCGAAATGCTCGACCGCGCGGCTGAAGACGTGATTTTCATGCACTGCCTGCCAGCGCACCGTGGCGAAGAGATCAGCGAAGACTTGCTGGATGACCCGCGTTCGGTGGCGTGGGATCAGGCCGAGAACCGGCTGCATGCGCAGAAAGCCCTGCTTGAATTCCTCGTGGCGCCGGCCTTTACTGCCCCATGAGCCAGCCCCTGCTGCTGACCCTGCATAACCTCGCCTGCGGTTATCAGGACCAACGGGTGGTGCAGAACCTCAATCTGCACCTGAATGCCGGCGACATCGGGTGCCTGCTGGGTTCGTCCGGCTGCGGCAAGACCACCACCCTGCGCGCCATCGCCGGTTTCGAGCCGGTACACGAAGGCGAGATCACGCTGGCCGGCGAGGTCATTTCACGGGCCGGTTTTACCCTGGCCCCGGAGAAGCGCCGCATCGGCATGGTGTTTCAGGACTACGCGCTGTTTCCGCACCTCACGGTCGCCGACAACATCGCCTTCGGCATCCGCAACCATCCGCGCCAGAAGCAGGTGGTTCAGGAGATGCTGGAGCTGGTTAACCTGGGCGCACTGGGCGCGCGTCACCCTCACGAACTTTCCGGAGGACAGCAGCAACGTGTAGCGCTGGCCCGCGCACTCGCGCCGGAGCCGCAGTTGTTGCTGCTGGATGAGCCGTTTTCAAACCTGGATGGCGAGTTGCGTCGGCGCCTGAGCCACGAGGTGCGCGACATTCTCAAGGCCCGTGGCACCAGCGCGATTCTGGTGACCCACGATCAGGAAGAGGCTTTTGCCGTGAGCGACCATGTCGGAGTTTTCAAGGACGGTCGGCTGGAACAGTGGGACACGCCCTACAACCTCTATCACGAGCCGGCGACGCCTTATGTCGCCAGTTTCGTCGGACAGGGTTATTTCATTCGCGGGCACTTGATCGATGCCGAGTCAGTGCAGACCGAATTGGGCGTGCTGCGGGGCAATCGTGCCTACGCCGGCGCGCGCGGCACCCCGATGGATGTGTTGCTGCGCCCTGACGACCTCATTCATGCGCCCGACAGCCCGATCAAGGCCCGCGTTGCGAGCCTGACGTTTCAGGGCGCTGCCACTTTGTATCGCCTGCAACTGCCGACCGGCACGCAGCTGGAGGCGTTGTTCCCCAGCCACGTGGATCTGCGCGCCGGGGATCAGGTCGGCTTCGAAGTCTCGGCCGAGCATCTGGTGCTGTTTCCAACCTCGGGCAGCGTGCCGGTGCATCGAGACGTCGCGATCTGAAGGCCTGTCATTCTCGATCAGGCACCTTCAGCCCCGCATCAACTATCCAAGTATCAACGCGCCGCTGGCCACCAGCGTCGCGTGCCCGCCAATCTTCACTCGGTCACCCTCCAGCCGGCAGAACAGCTCCCCTCCCCGCGCCGACGCCTGATAACCCGTCAGGCTGAACTTGTTCAGTCGCGCCGACCAGTAGGGAATCAGGCTGCAGTGGGTCGAGCCCGTGACCGGGTCTTCATTGATGCCGATGCCCGGCGCGAAGTAGCGCGAGACAAAATCGTAGCGTTCGCCGTCACCCTTGGCGGTCACGATCACACCCGGCCATGGCAACCGCGCGATGGCGGCAAAGTCGGGTTTGCAATCGCGAACCGCCTGCTCGGATTCCAGCACCACGAGCAATTCCGCAGCACTCAGCACGTCGACGACGGCGGTGCCGAGAGCCCGCTCGATATCCAACGTCACCCCCTGTTCGGCGGGCGGCATCGACGGAAAGTCCAGGACCAGCCGATGACTTTCACGGCTCACGCTCAGCGGCCCGGATTTACCGGTGAAGTGAATGACTTCAGCCTTCTCGCCGTACTTCTCGAACAGCACGAAGGCGCTGGCGAGGGTCGCATGCCCGCAGAGCGGCACTTCATGGGTCGGGGTGAACCAGCGGATGTGCCAGGCCGGGGCTTCACGGACCAGAAAGGCGGTCTCCGACAAATTGTGCTCGGAAGCAATCTGCTGCATCAATTGATCGGAAAGCCAGGCGTCCAGGCGGTAGACCATTGCCGGGTTGCCTGAGAACGGGCGGTCGGTGAAAGCATCGACCTGATGGAATTCAAGCTGCATGGAAGGCATCCCCGTGTAAAGAAATGCGGCGACCCGGTTCGGGCGCTGCGGATCTGCGGCCAGCATCACCGCATGAAAGGGTCAGGCATTTCTGACGAACCTGGCGAATCATTCCCGGCCAATCCGGGCAAAGGAGGCACCGGTGTGTTGTGCAAGTACGGCGGCGGGCAGCTCGACTTCAAGCCCGCGTCGACCCGCGCTGACAAAAATCGTCGCGAAGGGTTGAGCGGACTCATCGATGAAGGTGCGCAGCCTTTTCTTCTGTCCCAGCGGGCTGATCCCGCCCAGGAGATAACCGGTGGCACGCTGGGCGGCGGCCGGGTCAGCCATTTCTGCTTTTTTTGCGCCTGCGGCATGGGCCAGCGCTTTCAGGTCCAGCGAGCCCACGACGGGGACCACCGCGACCAGCAGCTCGCCTTTTTCGGTGCTGGCCAGCAGGGTCTTGAACACCTGAGCGGGGGCCAGATCCAGTTTTTCTGCCGCTTCCAGGCCATAGGAGGCGGCTTTGGGATCGTGCTCGTAACTGTGCACGCGATGTTCGGCGCGAACCTTTTTCAGTAAATCCAATGCAGGGGTCATGCAGTGCTCCAGACAGCCAGACACTTTCTTGTTTGCTGCCGATACTTTAGGCCATCGGTTATCGAAATGCCTGCGTTTGCGCAGGACTTATCCACTAATATCGGCGACTCGAAACTTTCATCGATAAGGTTCGCTTTCGACCTTTGACAAGGTTCGTTTACGTCTATATTTTTTCGAATACGAATATCCCGCTTGCTTCCTTGACGCCATCCCGGTATTCAGTGCGCAAAGGCACTTGGCACAGGCAACAAAACGGACGGCAGTTTCCGGAATCTCGTTTCATCACAGGCATTCACCATGACCGACACCGAAAATAAGAATTACATCATCGCTCTGGATCAAGGCACCACCAGTTCCCGCGCCATCATTTTTGACCGTGATGCCAACGTGGTGAGCAGCGCACAGAGCGAGTTCGTTCAGCATTATCCCCAGCCTGGTTGGGTCGAGCACGATCCGATGGAAATCTTCGCCACCCAGACTGCGTGCATGACCAAGGTGCTGGCCCAGGCCAACCTGCACCACAACCAGATCGCCGCGATCGGTATCACCAACCAGCGTGAAACCACGGTGGTCTGGGAGAAAGACACCGGCCGGCCGATTTACAACGCCGTGGTCTGGCAATGCCGCCGCAGCACCGAGATCTGCCAGCAGCTCAAGCGCGACGGTCTGGAAGACTACATCCGCGACACCACCGGTTTGGTCATCGACCCGTACTTTTCCGGCAGCAAGCTGAAGTGGATTCTTGATCACGTTGAGGGCAGCCGCGAGCGCGCCCGCCGTGGCGAGCTGCTCTTCGGCACCGTCGATAGCTGGCTGATCTGGAAATTTACCGGCGGCAAGGTGCACGTCACCGATTACACCAACGCCTCGCGCACGATGATGTTCAACATCCATACGCTGGAGTGGGATCAGCGCATGCTCGATGTGCTCGACGTGCCCCGGGAGATGTTGCCTGAGGTCAAGTCGTCGTCCGAAGTCTACGGCCACAGCAAAAGCGGCATCCCCATCGCCGGGATCGCCGGCGATCAGCAATCGGCATTGTTCGGCCAGATGTGCGTCGAGCCGGGTCAGGCGAAGAACACCTACGGCACCGGCTGCTTCCTGCTGATGAACACGGGCAAGAAAGCCGTGAAATCCAATCACGGCCTGTTGACCACCATCGGCTGCGGTCCGCGCGGTGAAGTCGCGTATGCGCTGGAAGGCGCTGTATTCAACGGCGGCTCCACCGTGCAGTGGTTGCGCGACGAGCTGAAAATCGTCAACGACTCCATGGACACTGAATACTTCGCCACCAAAGTGAAGAACAGCAATGGCGTTTATCTGGTGCCTGCGTTCACCGGCCTGGGCGCGCCCTACTGGGACCCGTATGCACGCGGCGCCTTGTTCGGCCTGACCCGTGGCGTCAAGGTCGATCACATCATTCGTGCGGCGCTGGAGTCCATCGCCTACCAGACCCGCGACGTGCTGGACGCCATGCAACAGGACGCTGGCGAGCCCCTCAAGGCTCTTCGCGTTGACGGCGGCGCAGTGGCAAACAACTTCCTCATGCAGTTCCAGGCCGACATTCTCGGCACGCCGGTGGAGCGCCCGAAAATGCGCGAAACCACCGCACTGGGCGCGGCATACCTGGCCGGTCTCGCGATCGGGTTCTGGAGCGGGCTGGACGAGCTGAAGGGCAAGGCGGTCATCGAGCGCAAGTTCGAGCCGCAATGCGATGACGCCGAGAAGGAAAAACTGTACGCCGGCTGGCGCAAGGCGGTGGACCGTACGCGCGACTGGGAACCCCACGAAGAAGCTGAATAAGCGCGATCCTGAACGGAGCGGCGGAGGCATTTTTTCCGGCTGACAGGTAATGGCTGCCTGCGGCATCATGGGCGCCCGTGCCCGAAGGATAAAAAATGAATCTGCCACCCCGTCAACAGCAGATCCTCGAGCTGGTCCGTGAGCGCGGCTACGTCAGCATCGAGGAAATGGCGCAGCTGTTCGTCGTGACCCCACAAACCATTCGCCGCGACATCAATCAGCTCGCGGAAATGAACCTCCTGCGTCGCTACCACGGCGGCGCGGCCTACGACTCCAGCATCGAAAACACTGCCTACGCCATGCGTGCCGACCAGATGCGTGATGAGAAGCAACGCATCGCCGAGGCCATTGCTGCGCAGATACCCGATCATGCGTCGCTGTTCATCAACATCGGCACCACCACCGAATCCATCGCCCGGGCGCTGCTCAACCACAACCACTTGAAGATCATCACCAACAACCTGCACGTGGCGTCGATTCTCAGCGGCAAGGACGACTTCGAAGTGCTGCTGGCAGGCGGCAATGTGCGCCGGGATGGCGGCGTGGTCGGTCAGGCGAGCGTGGATTTCATCACGCAGTTCAAGGTCGATTTCGCCCTTGTGGGCATCAGCGGGATCGACGAGGACGGCAGTCTGCTGGATTTCGATTATCAGGAAGTGCGCGTTTCCCAGGCGATCATCGCCAACGCGCGTCAGGTGATTCTGGCTGCTGACTCCAGCAAGTTCGGCCGTAACGCGATGGTTCGCCTGGGGCCGATCACGCTGATCGACTGCCTGGTGACTGACCAGACGCCTGTGCCCGCACTGGCGCAACTGCTGACGCAGAACAAGATTCGGCTGGAAGTGGTTTAACCCTCGATCCATGGGCGAGCGCGATTCCAGCGCTCGCTTCACTTCCGATGTTCACTTTTGTTCCTTTCCTCGCTCTCCCATCAGTATTTTCAATAAATACTGAGTGGCTGTGTTCGCCTTATTGCGCTACTATTTTCGGAAATGAACATAAATGTTCGAATTCGCCCTCCCCATAGCGCAGCATTCGAACGCGATCGAACACTCAGGAGGCCCCGATGGCCCAGTCCAGTTTGCCGACCCCACCCCTTTCCGAGGTCTATGACGTTGCCGTGATCGGTGGTGGCATCAATGGTGTCGGTATCGCGGCAGACGCATCGGGCCGAGGCCTTTCGGTCTTTCTCTGCGAGAAGGACGACCTTGCCAGCCATACGTCTTCAGCCAGCAGCAAGCTGATCCACGGCGGCCTGCGCTACCTGGAACACTACGAATTCCGTCTGGTTCGCGAAGCGCTGGCTGAACGCGAGGTGCTGCTGGAAAAAGCGCCGCACATCGTCAAGCCGATGCGTTTCGTATTGCCTCACCGCCCGCACCTGCGCCCTGCGTGGATGATCCGCGCCGGGCTGTTCCTGTATGACCACCTTGGCAAACGCGAGAAACTGGCAGCGTCAAAGACCATTCGCTTTGGCGCCAACAGCCCGCTGAACAGCTCGATCACCAAGGGTTTCGAGTACTCAGATTGCTGGGTTGACGACGCTCGTCTGGTGGTCCTCAACGCCATGGCCGCCCGTGAAAAAGGCGCGCACATTCATACCCAGACCCGCTGCCTGGGCGCCCGTCGCAGCGGCGGCGTGTGGCACATGAACATGGAACGTGCGGACGGCAGCCTGTTTTCCATTCGCGCCAAAGCGCTGGTCAACGCAGCCGGTCCATGGGTCGCCAAGTTCATTCGTGAAGACCTGAAGCTCGAATCCCAGTACGGCATTCGCCTGATTCAGGGCAGCCACTTGATCGTGCCGAAGCTGTATGAAGGCGAAAACGCGTTCATTCTGCAGAACGAAGATCAGCGAATAGTGTTCGCCATTCCGTACCTGGAACGCTTCACCATCATCGGTACGACCGACCGCGAATATTCTGACGATCCCGGCAAAGTAGCGATCACCGAAGGTGAGACCGACTACCTGCTAAAAATCGTCAACGATCACTTCAAGAAGCAACTCAGCCGCGCCGACATTCTGAGCACGTGGTCGGGTGTGCGTCCGCTGTGCAATGACGAGTCTGACAACCCGTCGGCGATCACCCGCGACTACACCTTGTCGCTGTCGGGCAGTGCTCAAGAAGCGCCGATCCTCTCCGTGTTCGGCGGCAAGCTGACCACCTACCGCAAGCTGGCGGAATCGGCGATGCAGCAACTCGCGCCGTTCTTCCCGCAGATGAAGCCAAGCTGGACCGCGAAAGCCAGTCTGCCGGGCGGTGAAAGCATGACCACGCCTCAGGCACTGGCCGCCGAGCTGCAACAGCGTTGCACCTGGCTGCCGGCAGAGATCGCCAAGCGTTGGGCCATTACTTATGGGTCCCGCAGTTGGCGCATCGTGGAGGGCGTTCAGACACTGAGCGATATGGGCGAACACTTGGGCGGCGGTCTGTACAGCCGCGAAGTGGATTACCTGTGCAGCGAGGAATGGGCGACCAAGGCCGATGACATCCTGTGGCGCCGGACCAAGCTTGGTTTGTTCACCAATGCCCAGGAGCACGAGAACGTTCAGCGGTACCTGGACAATGTCGCCAGCAGCAATGGGGCGATTGACCGGCTTGACTGGTCAGTACCGGCACCAAAGATCCACGCATAATTCGCCAGACCAAATTCCCGGCTAAAGCCGGTCCTACTGAAATGACGCGATTTTGTAGGACCGGCTTCAGCCGGGAAAGCGTCAGAAGTCACACGGCAAAACCATTGGCTACCCACTCTGAAACCCCTGCGATACCATTCGGATTCCCGAACACCCTCCCCCTCCCGATTCGGAATCCCGGACGGCCGAGTCCCTGTGCACACATCCCTTCTGCGTAAATATCCCTAACTTTCATGCGCTTAGCTCCAGTCACCTCTCTGGCATGACTCATGCTCTACACTCTTGCACGATTGCTTCGATGTAGCGTGTCGCCTGACTGGGCCGCCGTTGAAGCGCTCTGAAACGATAGGGCCGTCCAACACCGGCCCAATAAAAAAAACAATGTCGAGGTAAACCAGATGCGCATCGTTCCCCACATCCTGGGCGCAGCCATTGCTGCCGCTTTGATCACCACCCCTGTTTTCGCCGCCGAACTGACGGGCACTCTGAAGAAAATCAAAGAGTCCGGCACCATCACCCTCGGTCACCGCGACTCCTCCATTCCTTTTTCCTACATCGCTGACGCTTCCGGCGTGCCAGTGGGCTACTCCGCTGACATCCAGCTGAAGATCGTCGAAGCGATCAAGAAAGACCTGGACATGCCTGATCTGAAGGTCAAGTACAACCTAGTCACTTCCCAGACCCGTATCCCGCTGGTGCAGAACGGTACCGTCGACGTTGAATGTGGCTCGACCACCAACAACGCCGAGCGCGCCCAGCAAGTCGACTTCTCCGTCGGCATCTTCGAAATCGGCACCCGTCTGCTGAGCAAGGCTGACTCGTCCTACAAAGACTTCGACGACCTCAAAGGCAAGAACGTCGTGACCACGGCCGGCACCACGTCCGAGCGCATCCTCAAGGCGATGAACGCCGACAAGCAGATGGGCATGAATGTCATCTCTGCCAAAGACCACGGCGAGTCGTTCCAGATGCTGGAATCGGGCCGCGCCGTTGCTTTCATGATGGACGATGCCCTGCTCGCCGGCGAAATGGCCAAGGCCAAGAAGCCGACCGACTGGGCCGTCACCGGCACCCCTCAGTCCTACGAAATCTACGGCTGCATGGTTCGCAAGGAAGACCCTGCGTTCAAGAAAGCCGTCGACGACGCCATCGTTGCGACCTACAAATCGGGCGAGATCAACAAGATCTACGACAAGTGGTTCACCCAGCCGATTCCGCCAAAAGGCCTGAACCTGATGTTCCCGATGAGCGAACAGCTCAAAGCGCTGATCGCCAACCCGAACGACAAGCCGGCGCCGGACAAGAAGGCCTGAGTCCTTCGCTCCGCCATTCTGACAACGTGAAAAGCCTGACTTCCGGAGACGCCCTGCGTCTTCGGAAGCCGCTACCTGGCGTGTGCGTGCATAACGATCGATAAGGGGGAGACCCTGATGAATTACAACTGGGACTGGGGCGTGTTCTTCAAGTCCACGGGCGTCGGCAGCGAGACCTACCTGGACTGGTACATCACCGGGCTGGGCTGGACCATCGCCATTGCCGTTGCTGCCTGGATCATTGCGTTACTCCTGGGCTCGCTGCTCGGGGTGATGCGTACGGTGCCAAACCGCATCGTTTCTTCCATCGCCGCGATTTACGTGGAAATTTTCCGTAACGTGCCACTGCTGGTGCAGCTGTTCATCTGGTACTTCCTGGTGCCGGATCTGCTGCCTGAGAATCTGCAGGAGTGGTACAAGCAAGACCTCAATCCGACCACCTCGGCGTTCCTGAGTGTTGTCGTGTGCCTGGGGCTGTTCACCGCCGCACGTGTCTGCGAACAGGTACGCACCGGTATTCAGGCGTTGCCGGTGGGGCAGGAATCCGCCGCCCGCGCCATGGGTTTCAAGCTGCCGCAAATCTACTGGAACGTGCTGTTGCCCCAGGCGTACCGGATCATCATTCCGCCGCTTACCTCCGAATTCCTCAACGTGTTCAAGAACTCGTCCGTGGCGTCGCTGATCGGCCTGATGGAATTGCTCGCGCAGACCAAACAGACCGCCGAGTTCTCCGCAAACCTGTTCGAAGCCTTCACCCTGGCGACGCTAATCTACTTCACGCTGAACATGAGCCTGATGCTGCTCATGCGTCTGGTCGAGAAGAAAGTCGCGGTCCCGGGCCTGATCTCCGTGGGAGGTAAATAATGGACTTCTCTGGAGTGATCCCTGCCATCCCGGGCATGTGGAACGGCATGCTCATGACGCTGCAATTGATGGCCATGGGCATCGTGGGCGGCATCATCATCGGCACGATTCTGGCGCTGATGCGGTTGTCGTCGAACAAGCTGGCGTCACGCGTTGCCGGCGCCTACGTCAACTATTTCCGTTCGATTCCGCTGCTGCTGGTCATCACCTGGTTCTACCTGGCGGTGCCGTTCGTGCTGCGCTGGATCACCGGCGAAGACACGCCGATCGGCGCGTTCACCTCCTGCGTCGTGGCCTTCATGATGTTCGAGGCGGCCTACTTCTGTGAAATCGTGCGGGCCGGCGTTCAGTCGATTTCCCGTGGCCAGATGGGCGCCGCTCAAGCATTGGGCATGACCTACGGCCAGATGATGCGCCTGATCATCCTGCCCCAGGCGTTCCGCAAGATGACCCCGCTGCTGTTGCAGCAGAGCATCATCCTGTTTCAGGACACCTCGCTGGTCTACACGGTCGGTCTGGTCGACTTCCTCAACTCGGCACGCTCCAGCGGCGACATCATCGGGCGCTCCAACGAGTTCCTGATTGTCGCCGGTCTGGTGTACTTCACGATCAGCTTCGCCGCGTCGCGCCTGGTCAAGTTCATGCAAAAAAGGTTAGCCGTATGATTTCCATCAAAAATATCAACAAGTGGTATGGGGACTTCCAGGTGCTGACCGTTTGCAGCACTGAGGTCAAAAAAGGTGAAGTGATTGTGGTCTGCGGCCCGTCGGGCTCGGGCAAGTCCACGCTGATCAAGTGTGTCAACGCGCTGGAGCCGTTTCAGAAAGGCGATATCGTGGTCGATGGCACATCGATCGCTGACCCGAAAACCAATCTGCCGAAACTGCGCTCGCGCGTCGGCATGGTGTTCCAGCATTTCGAGCTGTTTCCGCACCTGACCATCACCGAAAACCTGACCATCGCGCAGATCAAGGTGCTGGGCCGCAGCAAGGAAGAAGCCACGAAAAAAGGCCTGCAACTGCTCGAACGTGTCGGCCTCTCGGCCCACGCCCACAAGCATCCGGGGCAACTGTCGGGCGGCCAGCAACAGCGTGTGGCGATTGCCCGCGCGCTGGCGATGGACCCGGTGGTGATGCTGTTCGACGAACCGACCTCCGCGCTCGACCCGGAAATGGTCAACGAAGTGCTCGACGTGATGGTGCAACTGGCCCACGAAGGCATGACCATGATGTGCGTGACCCACGAAATGGGCTTCGCCCGCAAAGTGGCGGACCGGGTGATCTTCATGGACAAGGGCCAGATCGTCGAAGACTGCGAGAAGGAAGAGTTCTTCGGCGACGTCAACGCGCGTTCCGAGCGGGCTCAGCAGTTCCTCAACAAAATCCTGCAGCACTAAAAGCATTAGCCCTTCTAGGGCGTAAAAACCACCGGCCGCTCGTTCATGAATGATGAAACGAGCGGCTGGTCGGTCCAGGACGACTGTGATGAAATGCGACCCCCCTCTCTACCGCGCCGCGCCGCCATCACTCGCCGTGAAACCCCGACTGATCCGCCATCTGTTCGTGCCGCCGCTGATCATCCTGTTGATGATTGCGCTGGGTTACGTCACGTATCTGTACAGCGAGAAGAACGCCATCAAGGCGCTGGGTGAAAACGGTCAGCGTCAGCTGGAGCTGCACGCGCGCACCGTCGAGAGCGAGATCAACAAGTACAACTACCTGCCCAGCGTGCTGGAGCTGGAATCCAACGTTTCCGACCTGCTCAACAATCCGTCTGCGGAGTTGCGCGCCAAGGTCAACGATTACCTCGAAGGCCTGAACCGGCGCAGCCGCAGTCGGGCCATCTATGTGCTGGACACCACCGGCCGGGTGCTGGCGACCAGCAACTGGCGCGATGCCGACAGCTACCTCGGTGAGGACCTGTCTTTCCGCGCCTATTATCAGGACGCGATTCGCGGTCTGCCGGGCCGCTTCTACGGCATCGGCAGCACCACCGGGGAACCGGGTTACTACCTGGCCCACGGGCTGGAAGAGAAAGGCAAGATTATCGGCGTCGCGGTGATCAAGGTCCGGCTCGAAGCCCTGGAAGAACGCTGGCAGCGCGCGCGCCTGGAAGCGTTTGTCAGCGACGAGAACGGCATCATCATTCTCTCCAGCGACCCCGCCCGACGCCTCAAATCAGTCCGTCCGCTGACAGCCGAGATCAAAGAGCGGCTGGCGCGCAGCCTGCAGTATTACTGGTGGCCGCTCAACGAGCTGGTGCCGCTGGAACGTGAATCGATCGCCGACGGGGTCGAGAAGCTGACCTTTCCCGCCAACACCAGCGTCGACCATGAGCACACGGTGGTGAGTTATCTGGCACAGACCCGCGAACTGGCTGACACGCCCTGGCACCTGACCCTGCTGACGCCGCTGGAAGACTTGCGCCGGGAAGCCGCCAATCAGGGAATGCTGGTCGCCGTCGCCTGCGCGCTGGTGGCGTTTCTGCTGATTGCCTGGAACGAGCGCCGCAAGGTGATTTCCACCCGCCTCGCCGCCCGTGAAGCGCTGGAACAGGCGAACAACGAGCTGGAACGGCGCATCACCGACCGCACCGCCGACCTTCGCGCGAGCAACGAACGCCTGAAGGGCCAGATTCGTGAACGTCGCCAGGCCGAGGAAACCCTGCGCCAGGCCCAGGATGAATTGATCCAGGCCGGCAAACTCGCCGCCATCGGCCAGATGTCCACCAGCATCGCCCATGAACTGAATCAGCCACTGGCCGCGCTGCGCACGTTGTCGGGCAACACCGTTCGGTTTCTCGAACGGGGCGCGCTGGACACGGCGAGTGCCAACCTGCGCACCATCAACGATCTGGTGGATCGCATGGGCCGCATCACGGCCAGCCTGCGTGCCTTCGCCCGGCGAGGAGAAGACAAGGGCCAGGCGTCCCTGAGCAAGGCGGTCGAGGCTGCACTGCAGTTGCTGGCGGCGCGCCTGGACAATGCGTCGCTGGAGTTGCATCAGCAGATCGACGATATCGAACTGGCGATCGACCAGACCCGGCTTGAGCAGATTCTGGTCAACCTGATCGGCAACGCACTGGACGCCATGCAGGCGCAGCCGCTGCCGGTTCTGTGGCTGGAAGGTGACGTGTTCGAGGGCCGCTATCGGCTGCGGGTGCGGGACAACGGCCACGGCATCGACGCCGAAGCGCGCAAGCATTTGTTCGAACCCTTCTTTACCACCAAGCCCGGCGAACAGGGACTGGGGTTGGGCCTGACGCTGTCCGCCAGCCTCGCCGCTGCGGCAGGCGGCACGCTCAACGCTGAAGACCCGGCCGAGGGCGGCACGATGTTCGTGCTGGTGTTGCCTCTGGTTGATCCCGGGGCGGCGGGGGTATGAGAGATCAACGCATTGCCGGACATTTTCGGAGCCTGTTTGCTCGCGAAAGCAGTGTGGCAGTCACCCTGTCCAAAAACCTGACACACCGCTTCGCGGGCACGCACTGGAATACACCATGAACACTGATCTGACGGTCCTCATCGTCGAAGACGACCCGCATGTCCTGCTTGGCTGCCAACAGGCGCTGGCGCTGGAAGACATTCACAGCCAGGGCGTGGGCAGTGCGGAAGAAGCGCTGGCGTTGGTCAGTGAGAACTTCGCCGGCATCGTCATCAGTGACATTCGCCTGCCGGGCATGGACGGGCTTGAGCTGCTCAAGCGTCTGAAAGAGCGCGACCGAACCCTGCCTGTGGTGCTGATTACAGGTCACGGCGACGTGTCGATGGCCGTCGGTGCGATGCGCGATGGTGCGTACGATTTCATGGAAAAGCCCTTCTCCCCCGAGCGCCTGGTCGACGCCGCCCGCCGCGCCCTGGAGCAGCGCGGGCTGGCCCGGGAAGTCTGGTCGCTGCGCCGCCAACTGGCCGAGCGCAACTCCCTGGAAGGCAAGATCATCGGTCGCTCCCAGGCGATGCAGACCCTGCGCGCGCTGATCGCCAACGTCGCGGACACCTCGGCCAATGTGCTGATCGAAGGCGAAACCGGCACCGGGAAAGAACTCGTCGCTCGCTGCCTGCATGACTTCAGCCGCCGCCATGACCATCAGTTCGTAGCACTCAACTGCGGCGGCCTGCCAGAAAGCCTGTTCGAGAGCGAGATCTTCGGTCACGAGGCCAACGCGTTCACCGGCGCCGGCAAACGCCGCATCGGCAAGATCGAACACGCGCACAACGGCACGCTGTTTCTCGATGAAGTGGAAAGCATGCCCATCAACTTGCAGATCAAACTGCTGCGGGTGTTGCAGGAGCGCACCCTGGAGCGACTGGGGTCGAACCAGAGCGTGGCGGTGGATTGCCGGGTGATTGCGGCGACCAAGTCGGAGCTGAATGCGCTGAGCAAAGCGGGCCAGTTTCGCAGCGACCTGTATTACCGGCTGAACGTGGTGACCCTCGAACTGCCGCCCTTGCGCGAGCGGCGCGAAGACATCCTGCAGTTGTTCGAACATTTTCTGCAGCAGTCGTCACTGCGCTTTGACCGGGAAGCGCCGCAGCTGGACGCACAGACCCGCTCGGCGCTGCTCGCCCACGACTGGCCGGGCAACGTGCGCGAGCTGCGCAACGTCGCAGAGCGCTACGCATTGGGCCTGCCGGCGTTCAAGACCGCCGGTGCGGAAGTCGCCACCCAGAGCCTTGATTTCGCCGAAGCGGTGGAAGCGTTTGAGAAGAACCTGCTGGGCGAGGCGTTGCAGCGCAGCGGCGGGAATCTGAGTCAGGCCAGCCAGGAGCTGGGCATGGCCAAGACCACGTTGTTCGACAAGGTGAAGAAATACGGGTTGGGGTGAGCACTATCTCCGCTTGGTGAATCTGGCCTTAGGAGGGCGCTCTGATCGAGCATGCCGACACCGCCGAGATATCTGCCGACACATGACCTGTGGGAGCGAGCTTGCTCGCGAAGGGGACAGTACATCCGCTTAATCTTCAGCGGCTGAAATACCGTCTTCGTGAGCAAGCTCACTCCCACAAGGACCGCGTTATCTGCCCCACAAAGCGGCACATGGACGACCGGGTTTTAAAAGTCAGTGCTGCCCACTAGCTCATCCACCTCTGCCGCCGTCGGCGCAGTCGCCGGGCCCCAGCGGGTGACGGCAATGGCCGCAGCCGCATTGGCGCGCAATGCCGCTTGCGACGCTGAAAGCCCTGACGCCAGCCCGGCCAGCAACACCCCCGCATGGGCATCGCCGGCGCCGTTGGTATCGATGGCCGTCACCGGAAACCCCCGAACGTGCCGGGCTTCGGAACCCTGACGGATCCAGCAGCCATTCGGCCCGTCGCGCACAACAATCAGCGCGTCAGTGCGCAGCCAGTGCGCCAGCCTGTCGAGGGCCCCATCGATCGTCTCGCAGCGGGTGAAGCGCAGCGCCTCTTCTGCATTGCTCGTCCACAGCGTGATCAATGGCAACACCGCCGGCATGCCGGACGCCTGCGGCGAATCGATCAGCGGCCCCGGATCGAACACCACGCCCGCCCCTGCCGGCAACCGCGCGAGCCAATCCAGCAGCGTCGACACCTTGCATTCGTGCAGCAAGCTGTAGCCACTGACGAACACGAAATCCTCAGCCTGCACATCAACGCCGCGCAGATCCTCAGCCGACAAACTGCCCTCGGCACCGACGTAAGAAATGAACGAACGCTCGGCCGAAGGCTCGATGAGCGCCACCGACAGGCCCGTGTCCTGAACCGTGGAGGCCGCCGCCGCGATGTCGATGCCTTCAGCCGCCATGGCCTGCCGCGCCAGATCGCCGAAACGCCCCGCGCCGTGGCGACCGAGATACACCGTCGGCATGCCGCTGCGCCGTGCCGCGGCCATCACGTTGAATCCGCCGCCGGTTTCGAAAGCCGCCGAACGGGCGAGCACGTCGCCGCCGGAACGTGGCAAAGCGTCAAGCGCCATGACCAGATCGACCACGACCTGGCCGGTGTAGAGCAATCTAGCGGGCATGAACAACCTCTTTTGCAACGACACGACGGTCACGGGCACCGCCGAGCAAAGCATACAGACCGCCCGCCACCAGGAAGGTGACGATCCAGCCCAGTCCGTTATGGCCAAACCATGAGTCCGACAGCAAGCCCTTGAATATCACGTTCTCCGGCGTGGTGGCGACGGTGGTGAAACTGTAACCGAGCACGATGGCCAGGGCCCACGCACCCAGCGCACGCCACTCGATGCCGCCGCGATACCAATAGGCGCTGCGCGGCGAAACGTCCATCAAGTCAGCCGGTGAGTAGTAGTGGCGATGCATCAGGTCGACGACGAAGATCCCGACCCACGCGGTGATCGGCACGGCGAGCATCGAAATGAACGTGATGAAAGGGCCGTAAAAACTGTCGGCGATCAACATGAAGTAAATCGAGCCGGCGAAGATGGCCACGATGTCGACAATCACCGCGTGCACGCGTTTGATCTTCAGGCCCAGGGTCAGCGTGGTCAGCCCTGCCGAGTACACCGACAGGTTATTCGAGAGCAGCAGCCCGCCGAACGCCGTGATCAGGTACGGCACGGCCATCCAGGTCGGCAGCAGCTCGCGAATCGCGATGATCGGATCGGTGGCCGACGCCAAGTGGTCGTTGCCTACCGACAGCAGCCCACCCAAGGTGATCAGCAACACCAGCGGGATGCCCGCACCGAAAGCCGCCGACGCCACCAGCCGCGTGGCCTTGACGCTGCGGTGCTGATAGCGCGACATATCAGCGCCTGCGTTGGCCCAGCCGATGCCCGTGCCTGCCGCCATGGTGCCGATCCCGATGATCATCGCGCTCACCGGTGCAGGCGCAGCGTTGAACACAGCGGCCCAGTCGATGTGTGCGATCAGGAATCCGCCGACGATCACGTTCAACGCGCCGAAGATGTACGTCGCCCATTTCTGGATGACCAGCAAAGTGGCGTGGCCGAGGCCGGAAACGGTCAGTGTCATCAGTACGAAAATCGCGATGAACACCAGGGTCAGGCCCGGCGCACTCTTGGCCTCCACGGGCGTGGCGAAGAGGATCGAACACAGCGACAGCAGTACGAAAGCGGCGGTCGTGGTGTTCACGGTTTCCCAGCCCAGACGCGACATCAGCGAAACCATGGTCGGACCGATATTCCCACGCACCCCGAAAATCGCCCGCGAGAGCGTAAGACTCGGCGCCCTGCCCCGGCGGCCGGCAATGGAAATGACCCCGACCACCGCAAACGAGCCGGCCGCGCCGAGGATCGCCACGATGATCGCCTGCCCGATCGACAGCCCGCGAAAGGCCACGAGCGTCGCCCCCAGCGGCAGACCGAGGATGCTGATATTGGCCGCGAACCACACCCAGAAAAGCTGCAACGGGTGGCCGTTGCATTCGTTTTCCGGAACCGGTTCGATGCCGCGTGTTTCAAGCTGACCTGCGCCTTGAGCGGCGTTGGATGACGTCATGTGAATGCTCCTGTGCCATTTGTTCTGGTTGTGGGCAGTGCGCAAAGCAAACGACATCCGTGTCAGCGTGGGCTTTTGCAGGCTGCAAAAACCCTGGCTCGCCGCTGCATAGAGCCGCGAGGTAGGTCTTATTCGTTATACGGGCTGGCGTGGGTCGGATCAGACCCCGCGCAGGGACAACAACTGCTCGACAACCGGATACAGGTCGAGTCCGTTGACGGTCTGGATCTGTTTGATCAGCGGCTCAGGCCAGGCGCCCATGCCGGCGCAGGCACCGAGCATCGCCCCGAGAATGGCGGCGATGGTGTCGGTGTCGCCGCCCAGGCTGGCGGCCATGCACAGCGCATCAAATGCCGAGACCTGCCCGCGAGCCACGTGATGCGCGAGGGCGAAGGCTGCGACCACCGATTCCTGAGAGGCGACCGACGTGCCGATCACGTCATAAATCAGATCGGGCAGCTGTTCGTTGCTGCACCCGGCACACAGGTCTCTGGCCCACTGGATGCGCGCGGCAATGCGGCCCCCGGCGATCCAGTAGCCGAAGCTCTCGGCCTCTCGGGCGATGCGTCGACCAACCTCCAGAGCTTCGCCGAGGCTGGCACCGCTGATGCCCGCCGAGACCACCGCCGCCACCGCCGCTGCGCTGGAGATGCCGAGAGTGGTGTTGTGGGTGACCTGGCAGGCCTGTTTGACCGCCTCGATGAAGCGCGCTTCTTCGCGCACATCGAAGGCAATGCCCACCGGCGTGATGCGCATAGCGGCGCCGTTGGTGGTGCCGAAACGCCCGGCCTCCTCAGGGCTGTGCCCGGCCAGAATCATCTCGATGGCGCGCTTGGTCGAAGGGCCCAGCAGGTCTTGCGACCCTTTGGCCTGCATCACCGCCTCCCAGTCAATCAGGTGTTGCGCCAGGTCCGAAGGCTCGATGCGCCCTTCCCCGGCGACCAGCAATTCGGCGACCAGGACCGCCTGCTCGGTGTCGTCGGTGATCGACCCGGCGGGCATGTTCGGCGCAATCGGCTGATCGGCACCGGCGGCCTGCAAGGTTGTGATGCGGTCGAATCGCTGCCTGATCTGCTCGCGACTGAGGGACTGCGTTGGCATGCCCAGCGCATCGCCCAGTGCCAGTCCGTAGAAAGCGCCGAGGCCTCGGTCGCGGGTGTCGATCAGTGTGGTCATGTCGACGATCCAAAAGCCAGATGCAGACGAAAATGCACGGGGTCCAGCAGACTTTCCACGTGCTCCATGAAACGTTCGCGGCGATCAAAGGTGGTGCGCGTCGCCTTGAGAAACACCGAGCCCGGCTGCCGCAACATCAGCGCCGCGTCGTCGTTGCTCAGGGGCTCGGCGCCGATCCACTGATCGCCGCGATCACCGACATAGCCGTGGGCGGCCAGCGTGACTGTCAGCGAGTCTTCGATCAGCCCGTCGCGGGGCAGATTTTCCAGGCCGTCGCAAGCCGGAATCAGCACACGCTCCAGGGAAACCACGCTGCCATCCCCGGCAGTTCGACGGCGGTCCAGCGCGATGAACTCGGCTGTGCCAAACCGGCCCGCCAGATCAGGCCGCTGCACCGCCACCAGACGCAGAATCTCGGTGCTGACCTTGGCGCCGGTGTCGGCCAGGGCCTGTGCCCACCCGGCACGCTGATCCAGCGAGATGCCGTCATAGGTCACGATCGAACCGACGCCGGTTTGCGTGGCGATGTAGTTGCGTCGCTTGAGCTCGGACAGCGCTTCCCGCAGCGTGCCACGGCTGACGTTGAATTCCTGCGCGAGCAGGTTTTCGCCGGGCAGCAATTCGCCCGAGCCCATCTGGCCGCTCTCGATGCGCCGCGCCAGCTCATCCACCACGCGTTTTTTCTTGTCGAATCGAACCTGTCTAATCATGTACAAATTGATATCCGAAAGTGGCTGGGAGGAGCAAGTGTTTTTTGAAATGCAACCGTCGATGAGTAACAGCAGATGACGGTCAGCAGCGCGCGTTTTGATAAGTGTCCAAAGCCTGAGAGCCCGGAATACCCACAGGCGCGCTGCCCGTCATGGTCGACTACCCGCTTTAGTCGACCGGGTTAACCACGCTCGATTCTTCGCCCACGATCTGACGAATGGCGCTGACGAACACGTCGACAGGCTGCCCACCGGAAACGGCGTACTGGTCGTTGAAGACGATTGTCGGCACCGAGCTCACGCCCCGCGACACCCACAATTGTTCCAGTTCGCGAACTTCGCTGGCGTACTGGTCGCTGCCCAGCAAGGCCTCGGCGCGCACTCGATCCAGGCCCACTTTCTGCGCGACATCCGCCAGCACCTGATGGCTGGATACGTTGGCATGCTGGCTGAAATAGGCGGTGAACAGCGCTTCTTTCAGCGCGTGTTGCTTGCCTTCCAGCTCGGCCCAATGAAGCAGTCGATGGGCGTCGAAGGTGTTGAATATGCGTCGCTCGCCCTGCTTGAAGACAAACCCGAGTTCTGCGCCGCGCTCGCGAATGTTTTCGGCATTGGCCTGGAATTGCTCGCGGGTCGAGCCGTACTTTTCGGCGATGTGCTCGAAGATGTCCTGGCCTTCCGGCGGCATCTGCGGGTTGAGTTCGAAGGGCTGGAAGTGAATGTCGGCTTGAACTTCATCGCCCAGATGCTCGAGCGCCTGGTCCAGCGCGCGCAGGCCGACGATGCACCAAGGGCAGGACACGTCGGAGATGAAGTCGATTTTCAGCGGAATGCTCATGGCAGCCTCGTGCAAGAGAGGAAAAGCTGCACGATACGCCGATCACGACGGCGCTCACACCCTACACCGGCGCGCTTGTTCTCAAGCAGCGGATCAAGCCCGCCGCTGCATCAGAGCTGGGCGACGTGGGAAGCGTCCTCGCGATGCTCGCGTAAATACGGCAACACCGCCGCCAGCAACGGGGCTTTGAAGGCTTCCTGAAAACGGTGGGCCAAGCCGGGAATGAGCTTCAGTTGACTGCCCTGAATGTGCGCCGCTACATGAATGCCATGCATCACTGGCAACAGCGGATCCGCCGTGCCGTGCACGACAAGCGTCGGCACCCGCAGACGATTCAACAGCTCCACGCGGCTGGGTTCAGCGAGGATCGCCAGAATCTGCCGTTTCACGCCTTCAGGATTGAACGCCCGGTCGTAGGAAACCGCCGCCTGATGCAGCAGCATTTGTCGATCATCCTTGACCTGCGGGCTGCCCAACGCAGCCAGCAAATCAGCCTGCTGCTCGAGTGCGGTCTGCCGGTCCGGCGCGCCACGACGGGCGAGCAGTTGCAACAACGCCGGGCTGGGCATCGGCAGGCCGGGCGCGCCGGAGCTGGTCATGATCAGCGTCAGACTCTCCACGCGCTTGGGCGCCATGTCGGCCAGATGCTGCGCAATCATGCCGCCCATACTCGCCCCCAGCACATGGAATTGCTGAACATGCAGCGCGTCCATCAGGCCTAACGCATCCTGAGCCATGTCGGTCAGCGAATACGGCGCCGACACCGGCAGGCCGATCTTGTAGCGCAGCACTTCATAGGTGAGGTTGGCGCTCGAGGGGGCCTGGACCCAGGTCGACAATCCGACATCCCGGTTGTCGTAGCGAATGACCCGGAAGCCCTGCTGACACAGGGCGACGACCACCTCATCCGGCCAGTGGATCAACTGCCCGCCAAGCCCCATGACCAGCAGCAGCGCCGGATCGGAATCACGCCCGATGCTCTGATACGCCAGGTGCACGTCATCGAGCTCGGCCACTTGCGTGGGAACGTCAACATCGCATCGAGAGGCCGCAAAAGACGGCAGGCTGCACAAGAGCGCAGCCAGAAAAAGTAAAACCCGCATGGAAAAACACCGACACACAGAACCCCAGTAGGCCGCGAGTCTGATGAAGTCTGCTCAATCGCGCTGCCACAGTTGCGTGACAGTTTGATGAAGAGGGCTGAGCGGTAGCAAAACGGTCATCTGGGCCTGTGTTTACGCTGCTGCAGTTGTCGGTGTGCTGATCGAATCCGAGACCCAGAGGTTGTCGGCGAAGCGCAACTGAGCTTCCTTCACAACTTCCAGCGCGGCTTCAGCGTTGGCGCTGGCCGCGTCCAGTTCACCCACAACGCCCAATGACAGCACTTTGTAGGTCGGCAGGCGGTCCAGCACCAAGGGCATTTGTTCAGGCGCACTGAGCACATCGACATGCAGCCCTTGCACGGGCAGGCACACCGCGAGGCCGAGGTTACTGCCCAGCCCAAGACCGCCACACGAAACCGCGAGCAGCTTTTTAAGCGGCGAATATTGCAGGGCGTGGTAGGCGCGCTCGAAGGCGTTCTTCCAGTCCTGCGGCAAGTCCAGGGTCAGGATCGGCTCATCGATCTGCACCCACTCGACGCCCTTGCCCGCCAGCCGACCGAGGATCTCGCCATACACCGGCAGCAGACGATCCAGCAGGTCGAGCTTGTCGAAGCCTTCGCCCTCCGCTTGCCCCAGCCAGAGGTACGTCAACGGGCCAATGATTTCCGGCCGGATCGTATGGCCCTGCGCGCGGGCTTCATCGACCTCATCGAACAGCGGCGCCCAGTTCAGGTTAAAGCGTTGGTCCGGGGTGAACGTCGGCACTGAATCCACCTCAACGCCGTCACCCAGCGTCTCGAGGATGTGCTTGAAGCCCCTGGCCACGCCGATGTGAGGAAAATTCGAGTTGTTGACCTGGCCCATGCTGACTGCTTCCTTCAAAAGATGGCGCCATTGTCGACACTTCCCCTTACATGAGACAAACTCATTAAATTCGTGTTGATCACAAAATTTACTCATGGAGCGCCATCGGTGCTGGAAATTCGCCACCTGAAAACCCTGCATGCATTACGCGAAGCAGACAGCCTTGTCGACGCGGCTGACCGATTGCATCTGACCCAATCGGCGCTGTCGCACCAGTTCAAGGAGCTGGAAGAGCGCATGGGCATGCCGCTGTTCGTGCGCAAGACCAAACCGGTGCGGTTCACCAGCGCGGGCTTGCGCCTGCTGCAACTGGCTGACTCGGTGCTGCCGCAACTGCGCCATGCCGAGCGCGATATCTCGCGGCTCGCCGGCGGTGTCGCCGGGCGCCTGCACATGGCCATCGAATGCCACAGTTGCTTTCAATGGCTGATGCCGACGATCGATCAGTTCCGCGATGCCTGGCCGGAGGTGGAGCTTGATCTGGCGTCGGGTTTCGCTTTCGCGCCCCTGCCCGCCCTGGCCCGTGGCGATCTGGATCTGGTGGTGACCTCGGACCCGTTGGAACTGGCAGGCATTACCTATGTGCCGCTGTTCACCTACGAGGCCATGCTCGCAGTCGCCAACCAGCATCCGCTGGCAGCCAGGCCTTATGTGGTGCCGGAAGACCTGATCAATGAAACCCTGATCACCTACCCCGTCGAGCGCGACCGCCTGGACATCTTCACGCGTTTCCTTGAACCAGCCGACATCGAACCGGCGCAGGTGCGCACGTCCGAACTGACGGTGATGATGATGCAACTGGTCGCCAGCGGACGCGGCGTCTGTGGGATGCCGCACTGGGCGCTGCATGAATACAGCTCACGCGGCTACGTGAAGGGCAAGCGGCTGGGGGAAAAAGGATTGTTCGCCACGCTGTACGCGGCGATTCGCGCAGACATGCTGGACGCGCCCTACATGCGTGACTTCCTGCTGACGGCGAAGGACACGTCGTTTTCGACACTGGATGGGGTGAGCGCGGTTCGTTAATCCGCCCCGCTGCTTAACCCATGCAATGCAGCCCTGCAAATCAGGCGTTTTGCAGGCTTCGGTACAGCGGCAATATCGAGTCCCGGGTCAGCGGCGCCAAGTGCAGCTGGTCAATATCTCTGCCGTCGACCCAGATGGCTTCTTCGATCTCGGCTGCAGGATTGACCGGGTTCTCAACCTGAACGCCATAGAGCTGGCAATTCACTTCGAAGCCCGGTTCATTCGCCGCTACCGCCGAAAACTCACCCAGGAATCGCGTTTGCTCCGGCGCGATGACCAGCCCCAATTCCTCGTTCAGCTCACGGGCCAGCGCATCGAGCGCCGACTCACCGGCGTCGATCTTGCCGCCCGGCTGCATGAACGCTTCGGTCCCGCGTTTGCGCACCAGCAATGTTTTGCCATCGGCACGGGTCAGCAGCGCGGCGGCGATACGGAGGGTTTTCACCGTCACAGCACCACCTCGGTCTTCAGCGCGCGGGTTTCTTCGGCGCGTTCCAGCGCCAGCGTGATCAACCGGTCGATCAGCTCGGCGTAGCTCAATCCGCTGGCCTGCCAGAGTTTCGGGTACATGCTGATGGAGGTGAAACCGGGGAGCGTGTTGACCTCGTTGATGATGATTTCCCGTGCCTCGGTGACAAAGAAATCCACCCGTGCCAAACCGGCGCAGCCCAGCACGCGATAGGCCTGCAGCGCCACTTCACGCACGGCTTCGCTCATGTCTTCGGGCATCTGCGCGGGGATCGCGATGCGCGCCTGACCGTCGTTCAGGTACTTGGTGTCGTAGGCATAAAACTCGTCATTGGCGACGACTTCACCGCACACGCTGACCTTCGGTTCGTGGTTACCCAGCACGGCGCATTCCACTTCACGACCGACGATGCCCTGCTCGATCAGCACCTTGTTGTCGTAGTCAAAAGCCAGCTTCAGCGCAGCGGCATAACCGGCTTCGTCGACGACTTTGCTCACGCCGACCGACGATCCCTGACACGCCGGCTTGACGAAAAGCGGCAGGCCCAGTTGTGCCGAGACGCTGACAAAATCCACCGTCTCGCCACGGTGAAGGACCACAAACGGCGCAACCGAAATACCCGCATCGCGCAGCAGCCGTTTGGTCACGTCCTTGTCCATGCAGGCCGCGGAGCTCAGCACATCCGGGCCCACGAACGGAATGTCCAGCAGGCGCAACATGCCCTGCAGGCAGCCGTCTTCCCCGAAACTGCCGTGGATCAACGGGAACACCACGTCGATGCGCGGCACCTCTGCGCCGGTCTGCACTTCCACGAACTGCGGCCCGCTGGCGCCTGGCATCAGCGAAAGAAGGCGGCCGGATTCACTGAGTTTGATGTGCGCAGGATCGGTGGGGTTCTGCAGGTAATCTTGCTCGTCGAAGCGCAGCCAATGGCCCTGCTTGTCGACGCCGATAAGGGTGATGGAGAAGTTGTTGCGATCAATCGCGTTGATCACGTTGCGCGCCGACTGCAACGACACTTCATGCTCGGAGGATTGCCCACCGAAAACGATGGCGACTGACTTTTTCAAAGGGGGATGCTCCTGAATTTCAGGCCGCAGAGCTAAAAGCAATTTGGCCCGATAGTCCAGTGCCAAGGTGGCCTGCAAGACGGAATACAGTGAAAAAACGGCAAAAAAAATCCCGCGCCCGGGTGATCGACTGGCGATGCCCGGAGCGCGGGAAGTGCTGCTGTCATTCCTCTTTCTTGGCGCCGGAGCCGAAGGTGGCGAAGCGCTTGTTGAAGCCAGCGATACGGCCTTCGGTGGTGGTCTTGCGCTGTTGGCCGGTGTACATGGGATGCGACGCGCTGGACACGTCGAGGGCAACGTAAGGGTAGGAGTTGCCATCGGTGTGGGTGTGCGTGCGGTCGGTGTCAACCGTGGAGCCGATCAGAAAAAACACATCGGCAGCGGTGTCGTGGAACAGCACTTGGCGGTAGTCGGGATGGATGTCGGCTTTCATCGTCTTTCTCCAGAATGTAAGCAATCATGTAATACGTTATATAGTATCAATTCGGCAAAGTTCAATCGGAAACGATTTTGTAACCGTTACAACTTTCGGCTTTTCCGGCGCCTCCCCTGCCGCTAACGTTCGCGCCCTGACGACCCAGCCCCGTCACGGACGGGAACGGAATGAACAACACCAGGAGGTAGTGCCATGCACCTGATCGATCAATACGAAATGAGCGTCCCCGCACACATGAAGCTAATTGACGCCCGCAGCGCGTTGAATCATCTGCAGCGTCTGGTCCAGGCAACCGACGGCAAGCCTGACGCCGAGCAACTCGTCAGCCTGCTCGCCACGATCGTGGAGGCTTTTCACGAAGCCGCTGACGACGTCATGCCGGTCAACGACCACGACGTGTTCATGCGCCAGGCGTGCGAGTGGAACTACATCGGGCTGTCTCCCAAAGAGCGCGAAGTGCTCCACGAGATCCGCTGCTGCAATGACGACGGCAAAGAAGACATCTATCGAATGGTCAGCGAGACGCTGGACCGCAAGCCGATGCTGATGCCAGAAGCTCAGTAATCCAGGGTTGCGTTCAGGATCTGCTCGCACAAAAAGGGCGCCTGTGGATGGCGCCCGCGCTGCATCGCCCGCCGTGTCACTAGGCCGCTTCTTGAAAATCCATTTCCGGCGGCTGACGACGGAATCCGCCGGTCAGCCACGCCAGGTACACACAGCCGATGGCCAACCAGGCCAAACCCAGCATGATCGCCAGTTTGTCCAGGCTGATCATCAGCCACAGATCGGCAATCAGGCCAATCAGTGGGCAGATCAGGAACAGCAGCAGCTCGCGGGGCCCGCGTTTCTCGCCCGCAATCCAGTAGTGAAAAATGACCGACAGGTTGACCAGACTGAACGCCAGAAACGCGCCGAAGTTGATGAACGAGGTGGACGTGGTGACGTCCAGTTTCAACGCCAGCAAGGCCACCACCGCGCACAACAGAATACTGTTGACCGGCGTGCCGAATCGTTCACTCAGGCTGGCAAAGAACGACTTGGGCAACACCCCGTCGCGGCCCATCGCATAGAGCAGGCGCGAGCCGCTGGCCTGGGCGGAAAGCCCTGACGCGAACTGCCCGACGATAAGGCCAATGAGGAAGATCGTCACGAACACGTCGCCGCCGATATTGCGCGCGATTTCATAGGCGGCCGAGTCAACGTTTTCGAACTGAGCGGAGGGATGGGCAAGCTGCACAAAGTACGACACGCCGACAAAGATCAACCCGCCGATCAGCGTGATGAGCATGATCGCCCGGGGAATGGTGCGACGAGGATCGCGGGTTTCTTCGGTCAGGGTGCTGACGGCGTCGAAGCCCAGGAAGGAATAACAGGCAATCGCCGCTCCGCTCATGATCAACGGCATCTGCATGTCACCGTTCAGGAAGGGCGACAGCGTCCACAACGGTTTGCTGGCATCGCCGCCGATGTAATGGATGCATAGCGCCACGAAGGCGGCGAGCACCAGGAACTGCACGATCATCAGCAAGGCGTTGATGGTATTGGCGAGCTTGAGGCCAACGATGTTGATCAGGCTGGTCACGACGATGAACGTCAGCACCCACACCGGCTGTGGCACAGACGGGAACGCAGAGCCCAGATACGCGGCACCGATCAGCCAGATCGCCATGGGCAAGAACAGGTAATCCAGCAGCACCGCCCAGCCGGCAATAAACCCCAGCTTGGGGCTGATGGCTTTGCGCACGTAGCTGTAGGCAGAGCCGGCCACCGGAAACGCAGCCGCCATGCGGCCGTAACTCATGGCCGTGAAAAACATGGCAACCAGAGCGGCCAGGTAAGACGCGGGGACCATGCCGCCGGTGGTTTGCGCGAGGATACCAAAGGTGCCGAGCACAATGATGGGGGTCATGTAGGCGATGCCGAACAGCACCACCGACCCTAATGAAAGGGTGCGTTGCAAACGAGCCATGAGCGACTACTCCGAAATTTATAGGTTTTATGGCAGAGAAAAGTGCGGCAGAACAAAGGCGTATTTTTAGTTGGAGGGCGTGCATCCACTGCCGCGATCGACGCGGCAGTGAGGGTTCATTCTTCTTGTTAGGCTTGTTATGGATGTCGCTTCTGACGCTTCAGGGAATGATCAGCTCGCGCACGCCGTTGGCATGTTCGACGACTTCGCCCGGCAGTCGCAGGCGCTGGTCATCCAGGTAGCGGTAATCGCGACGCGCAGCCTGTAGCTGCCCAAGGTCGAGTTCGGCGGTGAGTTGCGTGTCTTCCCGACCCGCCTCGTGCAACAAAGCCCCGAATGGGTCAACCAGTGCGCTGCCGCCCGCGAATACCAGCCCGCCCTCGCCTTCGCCGACGCGATTGACCATGAGCGCGAACGCCTGATTTTCCTGAGCACGGGCCATGATTGCGGTGCGGTGGGTCGGACCGTAGGGGTCCATGTTGCCGTTGGTGACGATGATCAGATCAACGCCGAGTTGCGCCAGCGCGCGGGCCGACTCCGGGAACTCGATGTCGTAGCAGATCAACAGGCCGACCCGCAGCCCGTTCCACTCACAGGTGGCGTATCGATCGCCCGCGCTGAACACGCCGCGATCGGACGCCCACAAATGCGTCTTGCGGTAACGCAGGGCGATGCCTTCGGGGGTAATGAGCAACGTGGTGTTGAAGAACGCGCCGTTGTCATTTTCGGCCATGCCGATCACGACGGAGACACCGCGCGCCCGCGCCGCTTCACGAATGGCGCTGACACTGGGGCCGTCCAGCGCTTCGGACACCCGGGCAACGGTCTCGCTGGAGGGGAAGCCCATCAGGTGCGTTTCCGGGAACACGATCAGCGCAGTGTCGTCAGCGCATGCCGCAATGGCATTCAGCGCGCGCTTGAGATTGTGGACGGTGTCGTTGTCCTGGCCCGTCAATTGGGCGAGTTCCACCTTCATGGGTTCTCCTTATAAGGTCGCGGGCCGGTCAGGCACAAAATGCTGGCCTGATGAGTGGCTCTGCGGGCAGTATGCGCATCAGTAAGTGTTACGGGGAATTACGCAGCTGTAGTAACCCAATAGGGGTAGAGGATGACAATCGCACTTCAGGACATGGCCTGGCATCGCTCGGTCGGGCAGTTGATTGAAGCGCTGGACCGCCCCAATTTCTGGGCCCAACTGGTGCGGCTGCTTGATCAGTACGTCAGTTTCGATAGTTGGGTCGCGCTGCAATTCAGCTCCGGGCAGCGCCCGCAGGTGTTCGCCGAGAGCCCGGCTGAAGATGGCAGCCCCGACCAGCTGTTTCAGGATTACCTCAAAGGCCTGTACCTGCTCGACCCCTTCTACGTCGCCAGCCGCGAGCGCTCGCAAAGCGGCCTGTTACGCCTTGCCGAAGTCGCGCCCGAGCATTTCGAACTCACGGAGTATTACCAGCGCTACTTTCGGCTGAACGTCGTCGCCGATGAAATTCAGTTCAATTGCCAGATCGACCAGGACCGCACCCTGTGCCTGTCCCTGGGCTCAACCCAACGATTCAGCGCCGAACAGATTGCCCTGCTGTCGATGATCCAGCCGTGGGTCATCGCCCTGTTACGCCAGCGTCTGCCCTTCGAAATTGAAGCTGCGGCAACCGACCAAGAGCTGCTCGATACGCCGTTGCCGATGAGCAACTGGCGCAAACAGCTCGAAGCATCGGCTCAGCACAGCCGTGGCGCGCAGTTGACCGCGCGGGAGCTGGACGTCGGACGACTGATGCTCAGCGGCTGTTCGAGCAAGGAAATCGCCCGCAAGCTCGCCATTTCTGCGGAAACCGTGCGCGTCCATAAAAAGCACATGTACAGCAAACTTGGCATCAAATCGCAATCCGAGCTGTTTTCGATTTTTCTGCAAGCGCAGAGTGCTTGAGTCGCAGCACTGGCTTGCCTGATTGAAGCAATCGCGACGGTGCCAGCCAAGAAGGGTCTGTCTCGCTGTGTGAAGCGTCTCAAATCGAGACATCCTGCAACATCCACCCTTTGCTTTTACCCCGCAAACCCGCCACCCTGCGCGCCGCCGATCAGACCCTGCTGACGGCAAGGAACCACGGCCGCCACTGGCCCCTCTTCTTTAAACACCTTTGCAAGGCCCACCGTCATGACGAACGGACGCGACCATCGCATCGACTTCTTTCGGGGTCTGGCGCTGATTTTCATTTTTTGGGATCACGTGCCAGCCAACCCTTTCGCGCAACTGACGCTGCGCAATTTTGGTTTCAGCGACGCCGCCGAGGTGTTCGTGTTTCTCGCCGGCTACGCCGCCGTACTCGCTTATGGCCGCATGGCGCAACGGGACGGTTACGTGGTGGCTTGCGTGCGTATCCTGCGGCGCACATGGGTGCTGTACGTCGCGCACATCTTCTTGCTGACGCTGCTGATGGGCATCGTTTTCGTTGCCAACAATCACGTCGAAACCCGCGACATGGTGCGGGAGATGGGCCTGGAGTATTTCGTCGGCAACCCGCAGCAGGCGCTGGCCGATGAACTGTTGTTGCGCTTCAAACCCAACCTTACCGACCCGCTTCCGCTGTACATCCTGCTGATGGGCGCGTTGCCGCTAATCCTGCCTATCATGCTGCGCAACGCAGCGCTGGCGATCGGCCTGTCGATTGCGCTGTACATGATGGTGCCGCTGCTCGGCTGGAACCTGCGCGCCTACGAAGGCGGCGGTTACTGGTATTTCAATCCGGTCGCCTGGCAGTTGATTTTCGTGCTCGGCGGGGCCTTCGCCCTGCATACCCAACGGGCGCCAATCGTAATCGCCCCTGCTCGGCCGCTTTGGCAACAGCCGCTGTTTCTCATAGCGGCGGCTTACCTGCTGCTGGCCGGCGTCATCACCGTGCTGTGGAAATTTCCTGACGTGCATGACGCGCTCCTGCCTACCGCGCTCACTGAATTGATCTACCCGATCAGCAAGACAGACCTGTCTCCGGTGCGCCTGCTGCATTTCCTTGCGCTGGTGTATGTCGTCGCAAAAACGCTGCCGACTTCGGTAACCTGGCTCGACAACTGGCCTGTCCAGCAGACCTGCCGAATGGGTCGCTATTCGCTGGAAATTTTCTGCCTCGGCGTCCTACTCGCCCCGCTGGCCGACATGGCGAACGCGCTGGCCGACGATGCCTGGCAAATGCGCGTGATCACCGCGTTGTTGGGGCTGGGGTTGATGCTGCTGTTGTCGAACTGGCTGGAGTTGAACAAGCGGTTGGGCAGCCCGAAGGCGGCGCGGGTGGTGAAGGTTTGATGGGGCTGTCGCGCACTGCCTGACGGACAGCCTCTCACCACGGTTCGTGCCGTTCAGAGTCTCCATCCGCTCGTCAAATAAGCTCCACCTCGATCCGGAACCAAGGTTGCACATCGGAAAGATCTTACGCCCCTGCGCACAAAATCCCCTCCATGCCCACCAGCGTCTACGCTTGTAACAAGTGCGATGTGCAGGTTTGACCGGGCCAACGATATGGGCGCTTTTTGGCATTCCGATACGAAGAAGGCTGCGGTCAAGGCTGACAGTCAGGGGAACGGATCAATGCCAGCCAATGCTCGCCCACGGCGGTACGTGTGGCGGTTTCTGCTGGTGGCGGTGCTGACGGCAGCGGTGATCCTGGGATTTGTGGTCTCCACGGAAGTCCGCAGCTCTCGTCTGCAGGCCCAGGAATTCAGTCACCTGGCCCAAGGCCTGAGCTACAGCGTCGAAGCCGGTCCCAGCGACGCGATTGTGTATCCCGGCGAAGGGCCTTTCGACAAGCGTCTGGGCTATTCCGCTCTGGGCGAATTTCTGCCGCGCTTGCTCAAGCGTGACTACCTGATCAGCGCCCAGGCGCGTTTCTCCCCTGATCTTATGTCCTACGCCAAGCGCGGTTTCTTCGTGCCCTATCAGGAGAAGATTCAGTCCGGCCTGACCATTACTGACTGCCGCGCCGAGCCGCTGTATCAGTACACCTACCCGCAGCAGCTGTACCCGACCTTCGCCGCCATCCCGCCTGTGCTGGTCAACAGCCTGCTGTTTATTGAAAACCGCGACCTGCTGGACGCTCAGCGCCCGCTGGTCAACCCGGCGGTGGACTGGCCAAGGTTTTTCAAAGCGGCGCTTTCCCAGGTGGCGAAGGTGGTGGGGTTGCCGGGGCAATCGGCCGGTGGCAGCACGCTGGCGACTCAATTGGAGAAGTACCGGCACTCGCCGGACGGCCTGACGCTGTCGGGCAGCGAGAAGATTCGTCAGATGGTTTCTGCCAGCGTTCGCGCCTATCAGACGGGGCAGCAAACCCTGGAGGCGCGGCAGCGAGTGGTGCGGGATTACCTCAACAGCGTGCCGCTGTCGGCGGTACCCGGTCATGGCGAGGTCCACGGTATGGCCGAAGGTTTGCGGGTCTGGTACGGCGCGGACTTCGACCGCACCAATCACTTGCTGGCCTCGACAGCCAAGGACGATAAAACCCTGGCAGCGAAGGGTTTGGCGCTGCGCGAAGTCCTGTCGTTGGTGATCGCCCAGCGCAGGCCCTCACACTTTCTGGCGAAGGGTCGCAAGGAGCTCGCGGATCTGACTGACAGCCATCTGCGCGTGCTCGCACAGAACAATGTCATCGATCAACCGTTGGCCGACGCCGCACTGGCGGCCAGCGTGACCTATCGCGACTGGGTGCAGCAGCCGACCGTGCAGCCGATTGAGAGCAACAAAGGCATCACTGTCGCCCGCACGCGGCTGTCGAACATGCTCAACCGTTCGCTTTACGACCTCGATCGCCTGGATCTGTCGGCCACCAGCACGCTGCAAAACGACCTGCAGGTCAGCGTCGGTCAGTACCTGCGCGACCTTGCCAAACCCGAATTTGCCGGTCAGATGGGCCTGATCGGCGAGCACCTGTTGACCCCCACCAGCACCCAGGCGGTGCGTTACAGCTTCACGCTGTTTGAGCGCGACCCGGATGGCTCGCGGGTGCGGGTGCAAACTGACAGCACCGATCAGCCGTTCGACATCAACGAGGGCAGCAAGCTGGAGTTGGGTTCGACGGCGAAAATGCGCGTGCTGACGACCTACTTGCAGATCATTGCCGAGCTCCACGACAAGTACGCCGATCTGCCCAATAGCACCCTGAAAAAAGTCCCGGTCGAGGAGTCAGACCGACTCAGCCGCTGGGCCGTGGATTACCTGATTCAGAACAACGATCGTGACCTCTCGAAGATGCTCGCTGCAGCCCTCGATCGTCAGTATTCGGCCAGCCCCGGGGAGAGTTTTTTCACCGGCGGCGGCCTGCATCATTTCAATAATTTTCGCCGGGAGGACAACGCCCGCAACCCCACCCTTCGCGAGGCGTTGCGCGAGTCGATCAATCTGCCGTTCATTCGCCTGATGCGTGATCTGGTGCGCTACACCACCTATCAGGGGCCCAACAACAGCGCGGTGTTGCTCAAGGACGACAGCGATCCGAGACGTCAGGAATACCTGGCCGATTTTGCCGACCGCGAGGGCAAGTCATTCCTGTTGCGCTTCTGGAAGCGCTATAAAAACAAATCCACCCAGGACCGGCTCGACACCTTTCTCGACGGGGTGCATCCCGCTGCGAGCCGGCTTGCCGCCGTGCACCGCTATCTGCTGCCGGACGCCACGCAGAGCGCGTTCAATGCGTTTGTTCGTGCGCACATGGCCGGGGAAAAAGGCAAAACGGCGCTGACCGAAAAGCGTCTGGACGAACTTTATTTCGCCTATGGCCCTGGCAAGTTCGATCTGCCGGATCAGGGCTACGTTGCCCGCGTGCACCCGCTGGATCTGTGGCTGGTGGGGTATCTGCTGCAGAACCCGGACGCCACGTTCAAGGACGCCGTCGCGGCCAGCCGTTTCGAGCGGCAGGAAGTCTACAGCTGGCTGTTCAAGAGCCAGCACAAGAGCGCTCGCGACAGCCGCATTCGCACGATGCTGGAGATCGAAGCGTTCCTGGATATCCATCAGCGCTGGCAGCGGCTGGGCTATCCGTTCGATCATCTGGTGCCTTCACTGGCGACCGCGATCGGCAGTTCTGGTGATCGACCCGCCGCGCTAGCCGAACTCATCGGCATTCTCCAGAACGATGGTATTCGGCTGCCGGTGCTGCGCATCGACAGCCTGCACTTCGCCGCGCAAACACCTTACGAAACCCAACTGATCAACAACCCCGAGTTGGGCAAGCGGGTGCTGCCGTCGGAAGTCGCTGCGGCCATGCGCGAGGCGCTGTCACAGGTGGTCGATGCCGGCACGGCGAGGCGCGTGTCCGGCAGTTTCAAAACTCAGGATGGCAGCGTGCTGGCCATGGGCGGCAAGACCGGCACGGGCGACAACCGCATCGAAAGCATCGGCGCAGGCGGGCGAATCTTGGCGTCCAAGGCCATCAATCGCACCGCGACCTTCGTATTTTTCATCGGCGATAACCATTACGGCACGCTGACGGCGTACGTCCCGGGCCGCGCCGCCGAGAGCTTCAAATTCACCTCCGCCCTTCCGGTGCAAGTGCTCAAAGGCATGGCGCCGATTCTCAATCCCTACCTGGAGCCGGGCAATTTCACGCAGTGCAAGGTGCCCGTTCCTACGCAAGTCGCATCGCGTCTGTAGCCGGTTTTTCATTGAAGTCATCGCGTTCGTCTCCTGAAAACCGGGAGACAACCGTTCGTCTTAACGCGTCTTGTGGAAACAATAAGATATATCTTAAGGTATATCTAACTTGTACCAAGAGATGAAAAAAATGAAAGACCACTCACACGATCACCCCCACCACCATCGTCCTCACTTCGGCGAACACGGCGACGGCCGCGATGGTTTCGAGAAACGAACTGGCCGAGAACGCGGCGGCCGTGGGCCTCGGGTATTTGCCCCGGGCGACCTGAAATTGCTGCTGCTGGCGTTGATCGCCGATCAGCCGTGCCACGGGTATGACTTGATTCGCCAGATCGAAGCGCTGTTCGACGGCGCCTACAGCCCGAGCCCGGGCGTGGTTTACCCGACGCTGACCTTTCTGGAAGAGAGCGAGTTGATCCAGGGCGATGCCGATGGTGGCAAGAAGCGCTATGGCATCACTGAGGCCGGTCAGCAGTTCCTGACTGAACAGGCGGTGGCGCTGGATGGCGTGAAAATGCGCATCGACGTCAGCAAGCGTTCGTTGCGTGGCCATGATCGTCCGCCGGAAATTCACGAGGCCGTGCACAACCTGCGTCATGCCTTGCAGATGCACCACGGTCGCTGGAATCCTGAGGAAATCCTGCGGGTTCGCGACCTGCTGAACGACACCGCGAAAGCCATCGTCGACGGCCAACAACCTGCGTCGGAGAAATCGGAATGAATGCACCCCAGGGAATTCACCGCGTCAGCCACGAGATCAAACGTCGCAAGCTGCAAGTACTAAGGGTGACCGACGTCACCCCGCGCATGCGCCGCGTTACCTTGCACGGGCCGGAGCTTGCGGGGTTCATCAGTCTGGGCACGGATGACCACGTCAAACTGTTGTTCGCCACCACGCCCGAAGAGCAGGCGGCGCTGGACAGCGATGCGCCGCTGCAAAACGCTGAAGGCCCGCGCCCGACGATGCGCGACTACACCCCGCGTCGCTACGACCCGCAAACTGGCGAGCTGGACATTGATTTCGTGCTGCATGGCGACGGTCCGGCGGCGACCTGGGCGGCTCAGGCCGAAGCCGGGCAAACGCTGAATATCGCCGGGCCTCGGGGTTCGATGATCGTGCCGGACATGTTCGACAGCTATCTGCTGATCGGCGACGAAACCGCCCTCCCCGCCATTGGTCGTCGGCTGGAAGCATTGTCGGCCGGTCGACGTGCGCTAGTAGTGGTTGAAATCGATAACTTGGCGGAGCGTCAGGCGCTGACCAGCGATGCGAAGATTGAAGTGATCTGGGTGGTGCGTGGCGAGCAGGACCTGCTTGAAGTCACGCGCCAACTGACCCTGCCGCAAGGCAGTTTGTATGCCTGGGTGGCAACCGAGTCGTCCCTGTCACGCAAAGTGCGGCGCGTGCTGCTGGATGAGTTCAAGCTGGACGAAGCGGCCGTCAAGGCAGCAGGCTACTGGCGCGCGGACGGTTCGGACGAGGAGTGAGGTGTACGAGATCCTCGGGATGATTGAGTGCTGCAGGCGCGCCAGATTCGGGGCGTCTCAGCATGATTGAGGTTTACGACTGCCCTCTGCGGCCCAAAACCTTGTCTATCCCATAAACGACTGACCCGATTCCCACGAAGCCCGCCAGTACGCCCAACGCATTGGTCAGCGCCTGGGCCACTCCCAGCGTGCCGATGTCCAGGAATGGATACAGGTAGTCGCCGAAGGCATTTCCGCGTAACAGCAAATAGCCGAAGTAGACGACGGGATACAGCGTCCAGATCAGCACATGTCGGGGTTTCAACAGGCCTTTGGGCACGAAGAACAACCAGTAGCCGAGGAACAGCAGCGGCATGACGTCGTGCAGCAATTCATCGGCGATCCACTGCCAGCCCTCGGGCGTCCACAGATGGCGCAGCAGCAGGTTGTAGGCCAGGCTCACCAGAATAATGCTGGTGGTGATGCCCGCGCAGACAACGGGGGAACGGAAGAACCGATACCCCGCCGAATGCCGGTCAATGACCGCACAACTCAGCGTCACCGCTACCAGCGTGTTGGTCACCACGGTGAAGAAGCTGCAGAAGCGCACCAGTCCACCGAGGAGGCTGGCGTGGTCGATCCATCGCCCCCACAGAATCAGATACAGCTGCACCGCGAGCCCGAACCAGCCCAGCATGGCGGCCGTGATGACAAAGCAGCGCCCGCCTGGAGACAGGTGCAACGGGGGGCTGGGCATCTCGATCAAATCCTTGGCAGGCGGCAAGTCAGCTCGGGCGCCTGGTGCGCGCCAGCTTGATGTACAACCCTTCGACCTTCTCCCGCGCCCAGGGTGTTTTGCGCAGAAACGTCAGGCTGGACTTGATGCTCGGGTCGCTCTTGAAGCAGCGAATGTCGATCCGCTCAGCCAGCCCCGACCACTCGTAATGCTCGACCAGCGCGATGAGGATCTGCTCCAGCGTCACGCCGTGCAGCGGGTTGTTGTTGGGTGTGGTCATGGCGGGCCTATGGACGCTGATGGGACAGGACAGTTTCGCGAGCTGCGCACCTTAGCGGACGCACCGGCGGGTGTGAAGGGTTGGGTGATTTTCAGGATTTTAGTGGGACCGGCTTCAGCCGGGAAAGCGTCATTCGCCACGCCGCAAATTTGAGGGTGCTCACACGGGCCTCTTCCCGGCTAAAGCCGGTCCCACAATTTGATGGCATTTATCAGTCGGGAGAGCGCCAGCCGCCATGTCGCAGAATCCTACAACCTCAATACGCCTGACTACACACTCATCCATGCGCCGCCTGCAAAGGTCAGCGGCAAATCGCCCTTCCCCGCAGCACCGTAAACAGGCGGGTTGAACAGTGGACAGCGCTGCCCTGCCTGCCCGCCACTGTTACGCCAATCGCAACGATCCATGTCGCAATTTCGACTTTTTAAAAAATCGTTAGGGCCCTATCATCGCCGCCCTAAACGCTGAAACGGTTAATTCGTCATTTGTTAAGACCTTGCAATGCGCCTTCAAAGCGTTGCGAGCGGCATCGCCTTTTGCTCTCGAATAACTCAAAAAGACCTCCCGCCCTATGCCCAGTCATCTGAAACGCCTGACCTGCACCCCGACCTGCAAATCGTCCCGAGCCCTTCGTCATGCCAGCGCGCTGAGCCTTGCGGCGCTGGGGATCGCGACCTGTGCCCATGCCGCGCCGGCGTTCGACAGCACGTCGCCGTGGATGCTGGGTGACTGGGGCGGCAAGCGCAGCGAGCTTTCCGAACAGGGTTACGACTTCAAGCTCGATTCAGTCGTGGAAGTGGGCTCCACCCTGCACGGCGGTTACAACCATGACAAGGCGACCCGTTACAGCGACCAGTTCGCCCTCGGCGCGCACATGGACCTGCAGAAAATCCTCGGCTGGCACGACGCCGAATTTCAGCTGACCCTGACCAATCGCAACGGCGACAACATCAGCAACGACCGGGTGGGCGACCCGCGCACCGGCACCATTTCGTCGTCCCAGGAAGTCTGGGGCCGTGGCAACGTCACGCGGCTGACCGACCTCTGGTACCAGCAGAAATTTCTCGACCAGACGCTCAGCGTAAAAGTCGGCCGGTTCAATGAAGGCGAAGACTTCAACACCTTCCCGTGCGACTTCCAGAACCTGGCGCTGTGCGGCTCGCAGGTCGGCAACTGGGGCGGCGGCATCTGGTACAACTGGCCGATCAGCCAGTGGGCGATGCGCGTCAAATACCAGCTGAACCCCGAACTGTTCGTGCAGGTCGGTGCGTTCGAGCAGAACCCGTCCAACCTGGAAAACGATAACGCCTTCAAACTCAGCGGCAGCGGCACGAAGGGCGCGGTATTGCCGGTCGAAGTGGTCTGGTCGCCGAAGGTCAACGGCCTGCCGGGCGAATACCGCGCCGGTTACTACTACAGCACCGCCGACAGCAGCGACGTTTACAAGGACAGCAACGGTCGATACGCCGCCCAGAGCGGCGATGACTACGCCTCGTCGTCCAGCAAACACGGCATGTGGCTGACCCTGCGCCAGCAAGTCACCAGCCAGGCCAGCGATAACAGCCGCGGCCTGAGCCTGTTCGCCAACGGCACGCTGCACGACAAGAAAACCAACATGATCGACAACTTCGTTGCCCTCGGCGCGACGTACAAAGGCCCGTTCGACGCGCGCCCCGAGGATGACATCGGCGTCGGCATCAGCCGCATCCACGTCAACCCGGCGTACCGCAAGAACATCAACCTGCGCAATCAGGCCGAAGGCGTCTCGGACTACAACGACCCGGCCTTCCTGCCCGTGCAGGACACTGAATACAACGCCGAAATCTACTACGGCGTGCACGTCGCCAACTGGCTGACCGTGCGCCCGAACCTGCAATTCATCCGTCATCCGGGCGGCGTGAATCAGGTCGATGACGCACTGGTCGCGGGGTTGAAAATCCAGTCCTCGTTCTGATCAGCCCCACTCGTCCGGCTGCACCCAGGCATCGGCATTGAAGGCATGGCTAAACGGCCGCGCCTTCACGCCAACACGCGCTAACCACCACATCGTTACGGAGTACAACACTTATGAGCACTGAGGGTGCTTTCGGTAAGGGTCGCCTGCTTCCGAGCTTGCTCGGGCTGGTGATTCTGATAATGGGTCTGGCCTTGCTGGTCGGCGGCATCAAACTGCTGACCCTGGGCGGGTCGCTTTATTACCTGCTGGCCGGCATCGGCTTCGCCATCACCGGCGTCCTGCTGATGATGGGTCGCAGCGCGGCCTTCGGCCTGTACGCACTGGTGTTGTTCGCCAGTACCGTGTGGGCTCTGTGGGAAGTCGGCCTGGATTGGTGGCAGCTGGTGCCGCGTCTGTCACTCTGGTTTGCCCTGGGCATCGTGATGCTGCTGCCATGGTTCCGTCGTCCGGTCCTGCGTGGCCAGGTCGGCGATACCGGTACTCGCGCATTGGGCGCTGCCGTGATTGTCGCGGGCATCGCCGCGCTGGCCAGCCAGTTCACACACCCCGGTGAAATCAAAGGCCAGCTGGACCGCGAAACCGCCGGCACCACCAGCGCCGCGCCGGCCATGCCTGACGGCGACTGGCAGTCCTACGGTCGCACGGCCTTCGGCGATCGCTACTCGCCGCTGTCGCAGATCACCCCGGACAACGTCAGCAAGCTGGTCCCGGCGTGGACCTATCGCACGGGCGACATTCCGGATCCGAACGATCCGGGTGAAACCACGGCCGAGAACACCCCGCTGAAAGTCAACGGCATGCTCTACGTCTGCACGCCGCACAGCCAGGTCATCGCACTGGACCCGGACACCGGCAAGGAAATCTGGCGCTTCGATCCGAAGATCAGCAGCGGCAAAGCAGCCAACTTCAAGGGTTGGGCGCACATGACCTGTCGTGGCGTGTCGTATCACGATGACGCCGCCTATGCTGCCACCGCGCCGACCGACGCTGCCGCCCCTGCGCAAAGCCCGGCCGCTCCGGCAGTTGCTGGCGCAGCCAATGCCTGCCCGCGTCGGATCTTCCTGCCGACCGCCGACACCCGTCTGATCGCCCTGAACGCCGACACCGGCAAAATGTGTGAAGACTTCGGCAATCACGGTTCGATCGACCTGAGCGCCAACATCGGCACTTACGCACCGGGCGGTTACTACTCGACGTCGCCACCGGCCGTGACCAAAGACCTGGTGGTCATTGGCGGTCACGTCACCGACAACGTGTCCACCGACGAGCCGTCGGGCGTGATCCGTGCGTTCGACGTGCACACCGGCCGTCTGGTCTGGAACTGGGACAGCGGCAATCCGGACGACACCACGCCGATTGCCGAGGGCAAGACCTACACCCGCAACTCGCCCAACATGTGGTCGATGTTCAGCGTCGACGAAAAGCTGGGCATGCTCTACCTGCCGATGGGCAACCAGATGCCTGACCAGTGGGGCGGCAACCGCACCGAGGCGTCGGAGAAATTCAGCGCCGGTCTGGTCGCGCTGGACATCGCCACCGGTCACGTGAAATGGCATTTCCAGTTCACCCACCACGATCTGTGGGACATGGACGTCGGCGGTCAGCCAACGCTCATGGACATGAAAACCGCTGACGGCGTGAAGCCTGCTGTTCTGGCCTCGACCAAGCAGGGCAGCATCTATGTGCTGGACCGCAGCAACGGTCAGCCCATCGTGCCGATCAACGAAATCCCTGTACCCCAGGGCGCGGTTGCCGGCGATCACACGTCGCCTACCCAGCCGAAGTCCGACCTGAACTTCATGCCGCCGCCGCTGAAAGAGCGCGACATGTGGGGCGTGACGCCGTTTGATCAGATGCTCTGCCGGATCGACTTCAAATCCCTGCGTTATGAAGGCCCGTTCACCCCGCCGTCGCTGCAAGGCACGTTGGTGTATCCGGGTAACTTCGGCGTGTTCGACTGGGGCGGCATTTCGGTCGATCCCGTGCGTCAGATTGCTTTCGTGAACCCGAGCTACATGGCGTTCCGTTCCAAGCTGGTACCGGCAGCAGAAGTTGAAGGCGGCCCGGGTCGCAAGAGCGAAACCGAAGGCGTGCAGCCGAACAAAGGCGCGCCGTACGGTGTGATCCTTGAAGCGCTGTTGTCGCCGATGGGTCTGCCTTGCCAGGCGCCAGCATGGGGTTACGTGGCGGCGGTCGATCTGACCAACCACCAGACCATCTGGAAGCACAAGAACGGCACCGTGCGCGACAGCTCGCCGGTTCCGATCCCGCTGACCATGGGCGTTCCAAGCCTGGGCGGCACGTTCATCACCGCCAGCGGTGTGTCGTTCCTCAGCGCCACACTGGACCAGTACCTGCGCGCCTACGACGTTCGTAACGGCAAGCAGCTGTGGGAAGGTCGTCTGCCAGCAGGCGCCCAGACCACGCCGATGACCTACACCGGCAAGGACGGCAAGCAATATGTGCTGGTCGTTGCAGGCGGTCACGGTTCGCTGGGCACCAAACAGGGCGATTACGTCATCGCCTATAAACTGCCGGATTGATCAGTTTCACTGATTAGCTGCGTGCAGAAACAGAAAAGGCGGTCCCGTGAGGTGACCGCCTTTTTTGTGCGCGCTGAACGGACGCCAGGAGTGAGGCGCGAGAAGCTATTTCTCGATCACTTCGCCGCGTTGGGGCGCCAGCCGGGCAATGAACCGGTTCTGCGTCGTGACCGGAATGTGCTGCTCGTTCATCGCATCGATGAGGTCCTCGACCAGCGCATTGAAATCGCTGCGGCTGAGTTTCATGCCCTTGTGCACTTCTTCCAGAGAGTCACCCGTGTACGTGCACGGCCCGCCTGCCTCGACGCAGAATCTCTCCACCAGCTTGTCGCGCACCCGGACGATGTCGACCTTGGCGAAGTATTTATAGATGCGGTCATCCTGGGCGATGTGCAGGAGCATGCCTTCGACGATTTTCTGGATGCCGGCGCGCTGGCCCAGGTCCTGATAAAGGCTGTCGTCCTTGGGCGGCTGTTGGGCGCACCCCACCAGCAGCGACAGACTGAGCCCGACGATCAGCCACAAAGACCGCTTCATCAAAAGCTCCCTTGCACGGAAAGGTAGGTGCCGTTCTGGTTGTCCAGCGTGGCGATTTCACCGAGATGCGCGTAGGCCAGCACCACGGAAACATGCTTGTTGGGGAACCAGCCGACAAAGAAGTCTGCCCAGTCGCTTTCGCCGGCGAACGACAGGTTGTCGGGCTTCTCGCGGTAATCCATGCCCACCGCCCAGTGCGGGTTGAACAGGATGGCTGCGCCGCCCTCTTTCAGTACGCTGCGGGTATCGCGGCGGTCGCCGCCAAAGCCCATCAAACCGGTTTCGTTGGCGCGGCTGTAACGCAAACCGGCGTTGACCACTACGTTGTAGCCAAAGGCCGCGCCCATGAACAGACGGCTCGCCGTGACGTAGCCCTCGACATCCGAATCCCGCTTGGCGCCCACCAGGCTGGGGATGAGGAAATCGTTCTGGTGTTTGTATTCCAGCCCTGCCGAGACCTGCGGCAGCTGATCGTAGATCAGGTCGCCAAACAGGCGAACCTTTACGCCGAAGATGTCCTGAGTGAGGTTGTCCTCCGGCAGATTGAGCTTGCTGACCAGTGATCCCAGGTCGAAGCGTTGATGGGCGTAGGAAATCTCGACGCGATTGCCATAGGAAGCCGCAGCGCCGACCACATCCAGGGTGTAGTCCGGCAAGTCGACGTGGGTCGCGAAAGCATTGCCGCCCCACTCGCCCTGCTCGTCATACCCGGCGAGCATGGCCCAGGGAATGATCCCGCCGCCTGCGCCGCCTTCAATGCTGCTGGCGCCGCCGGTCGCGATCAGCCGGCCCTGTTCGGCTTCAGCCGTTGGCGCAACCCACGCTGCGCAGGCTCCCACCACACTGGCCAGTACCACGGGGCTCAAACACGTCGAAAGATTTCGTGCCATAAATCTCTGTTCCATCAATGCATCGTCATGCGGGGTGGGAGCTGGGCCTGCGCGATCCAGGCTTCGAATGCGACCGCACTCAGCGGCCGACTGATCAGATAGCCCTGTGCGGTGTCGCAGTGCCAGCGCTCCAGCAGACGCAGGCTATGTTCGTATTCGACGCCTTCGGCGACCACCTTCAGGCCCAAGTTATGGCTCATCTCGATGGTCGAGCGAACGATCACGGCGTCTTCACTGGTTTCATCCAGGTCGCGCACGAAGGACTGATCGATCTTCAATTCCTGCACCGGCAGCCGCTTGAGGTGGGCCAGCGAGGAGTAACCGGTGCCGAAATCATCCACTGACAGACTGATGCCGAAATCACGCAGGCGATTGAGCACTTTCAACGACTGCTCGGGCTCGCGCATGATCGCGCTTTCGGTGATCTCGAAAATCAACTGTTCAGCCGGCACGCGGTAGAGCTTGAGCAGCGCAGCAACGCGGTCAGCCAGATCGTTGCCCAGCAGGTCGTCCGCCGAGATGTTCACCGAGACCTGCAGAATGAGACCGCGCTGCGCCCACTCGGCGAGCTGGCGCAGCGCATCTTCGATGACCCAGTTGGTGAGGATCTGAATGCTGCCGGTGCGTTCCGCCAGCAGGATGAACTCGGCGGGCGATACCGAGCCGAATTGCGGGTGCTGCCAGCGCAGCAAGGCCTCGGCCTGAGTAACCCGGCCGTTGCGAATATCCAGTTTCGGCTGGTAATGCAGTGAAAGTTCGCCGTTGCGGGCGGCCTGGCGCAAGTCGCGGATCAGACTGATCTGCCGCAGGTGAGCCACATCGCGACCGTCCACATAGACTTGCAGACGCCCCGGCAACTGCGCCGCGTCCTGCCGCGCAATGGACGCACGCCTGAGCAGCTCGGTCGCCGAATCGCCATTGGCCGGATAGGCCGCGATGCCGATGCAGGCATCCATCGCGATGTCCTGCTCGCCGATGCGCTGGGGCTTGACCAGTAAACGCTGCAGCCGGTCAGCCACCGCGACGGCGCTGTCGGTCTCGGCGTTTTGCACCAGCAGTAGAAATTCGTTGTCGGAGAGCCGCGCCACCGTATCGCCGGGACGCAGCGGCTCTTGCAGTTGTCCGCTGATGATCCGCAGCAGTTGCTCAACCCCCTCCAGACCGACGTTGGTGCTGATCGCGCGGAAGTTATCGATGCCCAGATAAAGCAGCGCCACCGGTCGCTGTGCAACGACCGCGCTGCCGAGGCGCTCCATCACCAACGCGCGGTTGGGCAGCCCGGTCAGTGGATCATGCAGGGCATTGTGCGCCAGCTGCAGCTCACGCTCGGCGATCCCGCTCTGCATCGAATTGATGGCGCTGGCGAGCAGGCCCAGTTCGTCCCCGCGATCCAGCACCACGGGCGTTGCGTAATCACCTTCGCCAATACGCCGGGCGGCCTGAGCCAGGGCACTCACCGGCTGCGACAGGCTGCGCGCCAGTAACAACGCGCCGACCAGCGAACACGCCAACGCCACGACAGTGATCCAGAACAGCGTCTTATCCAGCGGCGCGAATGCCTGCATGGCTTGATCCAGCGGGCTCTGCAGCAGGGCCACGACCTCGCTGTCGCTGTTGCTGCCCAGCCGCAGGGTTTTGCTCAGAAAACTCTGGCTGTGGTGCTCGGTCATCTGCATCTCGTTGCTGGGCGGATTCATCATCACGCTGCGCAGGCTGTCAAACAGCGTCTCCGGCTGGGTACTGATCATCTGACCCGGCTGCTTTTGCACGAGCGACAGAAAAGACACCTGCAAACCACTCAACGAGCGCAATTCTTGCGCCAAGTCACCGTCCATGCTGAAACCCATCACCACGCGGGCAATCGGCAGCGGTGCGAGCACGGTGCTTTCAACCAGCAAGTGCGGCTGCCCCTGCAACGGCACGATCAGCATCGATTGATTCTTGCCCTTGAGGTCACGCAACGCCTGGATGTACGGGAACGGCGAACCTTCTGGGATCTGCGCGACGGTGCTGGCCATCACCGTGCCGTCCATGCCCAGCAGGAACATGTCATTGGCGTTGATTCGGGCGCCGTGGTTGAGCAGCACCGAACGAATGGTTGCCGAGTCCGCGGATGCCACGGCGTCACGGAAACCGAAGTCGGTGGACAACAACTGCACGGCGTCGCGCAGCCGCTTGCCGCGCATTTCCAGCAAGCCTTCAAACACCCGGGTGCCGACTTCGAGCTGCGCCTGGGCCTGTTTGCGCACAGCGTCCTGGGTAGCGGCTTTCACCGCAATAAACACGGCGAAGACCACGATCAGCAGCAGCATGATCAACACGCCGGCAATTCGCGCCTGAAAGCTGATGCGCACCTTCATTCGTGGGCCGCTTTATGAAAGGCGTCGCCAAACGCGCTGGACGGCGGCGCGGCGGGGGTGTTCTCGGCGTTGGGCTGTACGGCGATGCTGAACCGCTGCTTGAGGCCGCCGGCCGGAATGTCGATCTCGCCGCCGGACACCGGCAGCATGTCGGGGGCCTGCGGGTGCCAGAGGGTGACGGTGTAGTGACCGGCGGGCACTTGATCCAGGGTCAGCGCACCTTTGTCATTGCTCACGCCGAACCAGCCATCGTCGCTGACGTATACGTAACCGAGCATGTTGTCGTGCACGTTGCAGCCGAGCACCACCACGCCCGGCTTGTCGAACAGCACGGGGGCCGACGGCGTGCCGCCATACAACCGCAGTTCGAAACGCTTGGGCGTCGAGAACGAATACACCTGATGGCGGATCTGATCGCTGTTGGGAAAACTGATTTGGGTACCGGTGCGCACCGCCAGCACATGGGGGGCAAATTGCACATCGCGCTGGTCCATGTCGGCTTTCAGCGACCCGGCAGGGGGCGTAGTTGCACCGCGCAAGGTGAGCACCGCGTCGGGAAGCGGCTTGCCCTGGCCGTCGACGAACTCGGCGGTCAGGCTGGCCGCATGGGCGAAGGTGCCATACAGAGCGGTTACAACCAGCAACAACGAAATAAAAACACGGCGCATGACAGATGTTCCAGACAGCGAGGCCCGCAAAGAGAGCCTACTTGGCGATGATTTCCAGCGTAGCCCACGGATCGGAGGTCGGCGATATCAGACGGACTTCCGGCAAAGCACATGGCCACCACCTATTGGAGGCCACGGCCTGGCGCAACGCCACATATGCTTTTAAATCGGCCTGCTTAGTCATTGCTATCGACCAGCGCTATTGAAACCTGAGGCTTTGCGCCCCATCTAAGGCTCATCTCCATTTATGCAGGTGCCCCATGAGCGACCAGCAGTCCGACGCCAACCAGCCGCACCCCGACGACGATCATGAGCACGAAATCCTCGGCTCCGACAACAAGCGCCTCGCCCTGCCCGGCCAGAACCTGCCGGATCAGGTGTACATCATCCCGATCCACAACCGTCCGTTCTTCCCCGCGCAAGTGCTGCCGGTCATCGTCAATGAAGAGCCCTGGGCCGAAACGCTGGAGCTGGTCAGCAAGTCTGATCACCACTCGCTGGCGCTGTTTTTCATGGACACCCCGCCCGACGACCCCCGTCATTTCGACACCAAGGCGTTGCCGGAGTACGGCACGCTGGTCAAGGTGCACCACGCCAGCCGTGAAAACGGCAAGCTGCAGTTCGTCGCCCAGGGCCTGAGCCGTGTGCGCATCAAGACCTGGCTCAAGCACCATCGTCCGCCGTTTCTGGTGGAGGTCGAATACCCGCACCAGCCCAACGAGCCGACCGACGAGGTCAAGGCCTACGGCATGGCGCTGATCAACGCGATCAAGGAACTGCTGCCGCTCAACCCGCTGTACAGCGAAGAGTTGAAGAACTACCTCAATCGCTTCAGCCCCAACGATCCTTCCCCGCTGACCGATTTCGCAGCCGCCCTGACCTCCGCCACGGGCGTCGAATTGCAGCAGGTGCTCGATTGCGTGCCCGTGCTCAAGCGCATGGAAAAAGTCCTGCCGATGCTGCGCAAGGAAGTCGAAGTCGCGCGCCTGCAGAAAGAAATCTCCGCGGAAGTGAACCGTAAGATCGGCGAGCACCAGCGTGAGTTCTTCCTCAAGGAACAGCTGAAGGTCATCCAGCAGGAACTGGGGCTGACCAAGGACGACCGCAGCGCTGACATCGAACAGTTCGAAGAGCGTCTGGTGGGCAAGACCCTGCCGCCCCAGGCGCGCAAGCGCATCGACGAAGAGATCAACAAGCTCTCGGTGCTGGAAACCGGTTCGCCGGAATACGCCGTCACGCGCAACTACCTGGACTGGGCAAGCGCGGTGCCATGGGGCGTGTTTGGCGACGACAAGCTCGACCTGAAACACGCGCGCAAGGTGCTCGATCAACACCACGCCGGCCTTGATGACATCAAGAGCCGTATTCTCGAATTCCTCGCCGTGGGCGCCTACAAAGGCGAAATCTCCGGCTCCATCGTGCTGCTGGTCGGCCCGCCGGGCGTGGGTAAAACCAGCGTTGGCAAATCGATCGCGGAATCCCTGGGCCGCCCGTTCTACCGTTTCAGCGTTGGCGGCATGCGCGACGAGGCCGAGATCAAGGGCCATCGTCGCACCTACATCGGCGCCCAACCGGGCAAACTGGTGCAGGCGCTGAAAGACGTGGAAGTGATGAACCCGGTGATCATGCTCGACGAGATCGACAAGATGGGCCAGAGCTTCCAGGGCGACCCGGCCTCGGCGCTGCTGGAAACCCTGGACCCTGAGCAGAACGTCGAATTCCTCGACCACTACCTCGACCTGCGTCTGGACCTGTCGAAGGTGCTGTTCATCTGCACCGCGAACACCCTGGACTCGATCCCCGGCCCATTGCTGGACCGGATGGAAGTGATTCGCCTGTCCGGCTATATCACCGAAGAAAAGCTCGCCATCGCCAAGCGCCATCTGTGGCCCAAGCAACTGGCCAAGGCCGGCGTGTCGAAAAATAGCCTGATGATCAGCGACAGTGCGTTGCGCGCGGTGATTGAAGGCTATGCGCGGGAAGCCGGTGTGCGGCAGTTGGAAAAACAGCTGGGCAAACTGGTGCGCAAGGCCGTGGTCAAGCTGCTGGACAACCCGGACACCGTGGTCAAGATCGGCCCGAAAGAGCTGGAAGCTTCGCTGGGCATGGCGGTGTTCCGCAACGAGCAAGTGTTGTCGGGCACCGGCGTGATTACCGGCCTGGCCTGGACCAGCATGGGTGGCGCGACGCTGCCGATCGAAGCGACCCGCATCCATACGCTCAACCGCGGCTTCAAGCTCACCGGCCAGCTGGGCGACGTGATGAAGGAATCTGCAGAAATCGCCTACAGCTACGTCAGCTCCAACCTGGCGAAGTTTGGCGGCGACAAAACCTTCTTCGACGAAGCCTTCGTTCACCTTCACGTGCCGGAAGGTGCGACGCCGAAAGACGGGCCAAGTGCCGGTGTGACCATGGCCAGCGCGCTGCTGTCGCTGGCGCGTAACCAGGCGCCGAAAAAAGGCGTGGCGATGACCGGCGAACTGACCCTGACCGGGCACGTACTGCCGATTGGCGGCGTGCGGGAGAAAGTCATTGCGGCGCGGCGCCAGAAGATCTACGAGCTGATCCTCCCGGAAGCCAACCGTGGCAACTTCGAAGAACTGCCGGATTACCTGAAAGAAGGCATTACCGCGCACTTCGCCAAACGCTTTGCGGATGTGGCGAAGATATTGTTCTAAGCACTGACCTCGCCTCAACGTGTGGGGGCGCCACCCTGGCCGCCCTCACACGTCTTGTGCGGCCCACCTGATTAGCATCTCTCCCGTCTTCGGTTATGCTCCCCCCATGTTGCCTATGACCGGAGCCTTCATGACCGCTGCCCGCTTGCTCGTCCCGCTCAGCCTCACCCTGCTTGCCGCTTGCGCCCAGGCGCCAAAACAGATTGTCTCCCTGGACGATCAGCAAGACTGTCCCCTTTCTCTCAAAACCGGCCAGACCCTCATGCTGATGCTGCCCAGCAATCCCACGACCGGGCACCGCTGGCTGATGCAAAACCCTGCGCCGTCCATCCTGAGCAGCCTGGGACCCGAGGTGTTCAATGCCTCCAAAGACGTAGGTTTGGTCGGTGAAGGCGGTCAGTCAGTCTGGCGCTACCGAGCCGCCAATCCGGGCACGGGTCACCTGATGATGGTCTACCAACAACCCTGGGCGCCGGAAGTGGCGCCAGCGCGCACCTTCGACTGCGTCATTACAGTGAACTGATCGCCCGCCCATTCCACGGCCGCCCGCAGGAAAATCGTTGCAGGCGAAGGGCTGATCAGTCGCTGAGCACTGGCATGAACCTCTGTCACTCGGCCAGTAATTGCGCAGCGTCGAAGCCCATGCGCAAGTTGCCCCAATGACGGCCTTCGAAGAAGAACGGCACGTCAATTTCGGTCATGATTTCGCCGGTGTCGCGCAGGTAGGTTTGCAGCAGGAAGCGCTGTTGGTTAGCGGCTGCGCGCAGGCCGATGGGGTCAGCGAACATGCGCTTGTTCCGGCACACCGGTAGGTCGATAGCTCGGTCGCCCGTAGGTTTTTTCGACACCCAGCTGTTGTTCACCGGGCAGTAACCCTTGCTGTCGACGATGAAGGTGACCTTTCCGCCCCGCGTGCCTTTGGTGAGCGCGTCGCACTCTTCCTGACAGATCTGCGCAAAGCGTTCGGTGTAGCTGGTCGTGTATTGCTTGGGATCAGTCCCGGGAATCAATTTGTAGTTCTGATCGAACAGGTTGACGCCCTCACGTTGCAGCGCCGCCAGACGCACCTGGAGCCGATCGCGGCAATGACTGGCGCGGGTAATGCCAGCGTCCAGCGCGCCATGCCCGAGAACAAACCGGCCCAGCAGCGCCTGGACCTTTTCCGCCACGCCCGACAGGTCTCGGGTGGCCGTGGCCGAATGCTGCATGCGCTGGTCGATGGACTGGCTGTCCGCATGAATCTGCGTGACGCGGTCGTTGATGCCGGTGTTGCTGTCGGCAAACTGCTGGATGTGCGAGGCGATGTCCTCAAGCTTCGTGTGAGTGGATTCGAAGTCGCCGATCATGCTCTCGAAATGCCCAGACGCGCGCTCGACCACTTTCTGGGTCTCCCGGGCACTGTGGCTGATCTGGGTGGTTTGCTCGTGGGTCGAGCTCACCTCCAGCAACATGGCGTCGATGTTCTGGGAAATATCCTCGGTGGCGCGGCTGACGTTCTGGGCGAGGGTCCGGACTTCGTCGGCAACCACCGCGAAACCACGCCCGCTCTCCCCTGCACGCGCCGCCTCGATCGCCGCGTTGAGCGCCAGAAGATTGGTCTGGGAGGAGATTTGTTGAATCAATCCGACAATGGATTTGATGCTCGACGAACGTTGGTTCAGCGCCGAAACCAGGGTGCCGAACTCATTCAGGCTGCTGGAAATCTCACTGATGTTGCCGGTCACTTCCAGCAATTCGGTGTAGGAGTCGCGGGCCATGCTGAGGTTCTGCGCGGTGGTCCCGGAAATGCCCTGAGTCTGCCGGGACACTTCGGCAATCCGACCCACTGCGTCGTTGCTCTGCTCCATGACTTCCTTGGCGAAGCGCGCCTGATGGGTCGCGCTGTCGCTGGAATCGCTGATGTTTTTCAGCGAGCGCGCGGACTCCACGGCAATGTGCACGGTCAACGCCTGAACGCTGCTGATGATCTCCCGCTGTTTGGCCAGAAACCGGTTGCAGGTACTCGCCAGCACGCGAATTTCATCGTGGGTCAACAGCGGCAAGTCCTTGGACAGGTCGCCCTCCCCGTTGGCAATGCCTTCCAGCGCCAAGCTCATCTGGGTCACCGGCCGCACGATCAAGTGCCGGAAATACCAGACCATGAAGCTGACCAGACACAGGGTAAACAGCGTGCTGCCCAGAATGGCATTGCTCAGCACATCGAGTTTGCCCTCGATCATGCTTAGCGTCTCCGCCGGCAACTGCGCGCCGCGCAACTGCAGAAGAATGTCCGCGCGCAGGCTCACGGCCACCCAGTACACCACGGCGCTCACCACCACGATCAGAAAAAGGCTCGACAGCTTCTTGGTCAAAGAATTGAAAAACTGCCTTTCGATGGACTCGTACAACGCCTTGAACGCATGCATGCCACGGTTCCCTGTGCCAGTAATGAAATGAGTTGCGAATTAAGGTGTTTCGACTGCCGGGGGGAAAGCTTTAACGCTGCGGGGGAAGGCACCCGGTCATGGCCAGCGTTGCAGCCAACACCGACGAATGGAATAAATGACATTGATTCTCAATTGTAACTTGCCGATAATTGAGAACCATCACCATTTGTTACATTCGCCGGAGCGTTGCCCGCCATGCGTCACTCGATCCCCTTTTGCCCAAAGGCCCTTTCGTTAATCGCCCTGAGCGTGCTCAACACAGCGAATGCCGAAGAGACAGTGCTCAGCCTGCCGGCCACTGACGTGACGTCAACCGCCACCTACGGCGACACCGGCAACCCGCAGGGCTACCAGGGCAAGCCCAGCAGCACCACCACCCGGCTGGACCTGACCAACCAGGAAACGCCCCAGGGTGTGACCAACATCAAACGCGAGCAAATGGATGACTTCAAGCTCAACAGCATCCGCGATGTGTTGACCAGCACCCCCGGCGTCAACGTGCAGAAAGTCGAAACAGACCGCACCTACTTCACCGCGCGCGGTTTCGACATCAACAACTTCCAGTACGACGGCACGGCGATGCCGATGACCAATGGTTTGCTGGTGGGCGATATCGACCTGGCGCCCTACGAACAGGTCGATATCGTGCACGGCGCCAACGGCTTGATGTCCGGGGCCGGCAACCCCTCGGCCACGGTCAACTTCATCCGCAAACGCCCGACTTACGATCCCCAGGCAAAGATCGACGTGACCGCCGGTTCCTGGGACAAACGCCGGGTGGACATCGACGTCTCCGGCCCCCTGACCGACTCGGGCAACGTACGCGGGCGGGTCATCTACGCCAACGAAAACGGCAACTCATACCTTGATCGCTACTCCCGCGAGAAGAACATCTTCAGCGGTCTGCTGGCATTCGACCTGAGCGACAGCGACACGCTGACCCTTGGTTACGAGGACCAGAAAACCAACGCCAATGGCTCAAGCTGGGGCGCACTGCCGCTGGTCGACGGCAATGGCAACGCCATTCATTACAGCAGCACCCATTCCAATATTTCCCAGCCGTGGGTGCATTGGGACGTTCACACGCAACGTGCGTTTGCCGAGTGGGAGCACACCTTCGCCAACGACTGGAAGTCGAAGCTGACCGTCGCCGGCGCCGAGCACCGCGAAGACACCGAGATGTTCTACATGTACGGCGACAGCACTTCACCCACCGGTTACACCGGACTGGGCTCCAAGTACAAAGACAAGAACCTCGAACTCAGTGGCGATTACTCGCTGAGCGGCCCCTTCATGCTCGGCGGTCGGGAACATCAACTCACGCTGGGGGCGAACGCTGCACGCCAGCGCAATCGCGAATCCTCGCAGTACGGTGACGTCCTCAACTACTCGCCTGTGACCCTTGAAGATGCGCTGCATGGCTACCTGCCGCAGCCGAATTACGTCGCTGCGTTACCCGCTGCGACCTCGAACTACACCGATCGCCAGAAGAGCGTTTACGCCGGCGCGCGTTTCAGCCTGACCGACGATCTGCATGTGATCACCGGCGCCCGCATGCTCAGCGCGGACAGCAATGGCGACAACTACGACGCGGCGCGAGAGGTGCGCATTCACGGCAAAGTCACGCCGTATGCCGGTATCGTCTACGACCTGACCCCCGAATACGCGCTGTACGCCAGTTACACCGAAGTCTTTAATCCGCAGTATTACCTCGACGGCCAAGGCCGGGTGCTCGATCCGCTTGAAGGCAAAAGCTACGAGGCGGGCATCAAAGGTCAGTTGCTGGACAAGAAGCTCAACGTCAGCGCAGCGGTGTTCCATGCCAAGCAAGACAACGTGCCGGGCAGTTCGACCTATGACGCCAACCTGGGCGGCTATGTCTACGAGGCGATGTCCTACGACAGCAGCGGCCTGGAGCTGGAAGCGTCGGGCGAAGTGGCGCCAGGCCTGCAAGTCAACGGCGGGTACACCTACGTCTATATCACCGACGACAACGACAGTCGTGCGCGTAAATTCATCCCGCGCCACGCCCTGACGTCGTCGATGACCTACCAGTTGCCGATGGCACCGAAGGTCAAGGTCGGCGGCAGCCTGAGCTGGCAGAGCAAGACTCAGAACGACGACTCGCCGGTCGCCCGCCAGGACGCCTACGCGCTCATCGGCCTGATGACCCGCTACGACATCGATCAGCACTGGAGCACCCAGCTCAACCTCAACAACCTCACCAACGAGAAATACCAACAGAGCCTTCGCTACAACCAGAGCAACTTCGGCGATCCACGTAACTTCACCGCGTCGGTGAGCTGGAGATACTGAGTTCACTGCTCATGTATCGGCCGCGTGCGGGCAACCAGACGCGGCTTTTTTATGAGCGGATCAGACGTCAGCACACGAGCGATGAGATGAGGTTCCAGCCGAGGGACGGAATTGGCTAAAATGCCGCACTTTTCGCTTCGTACCCCGGAATCGCCGTGAGCCCAGAACCCGACCGCCTATTCGCCCAGCCGCTGCCCCAGGTGCCCGACTTCGCCTTCAACGAAGACGTCGTGCGGGTTTTCCCGGACATGATCAAGCGCTCGGTGCCGGGCTATCCGACCATCGTCGAAAACCTCGGCGTGCTCGCGGCGCAGTTCGCCCAGCCCCACAGCGTGCTCTATGACCTGGGTAGCTCATTGGGCGCCGTCACTCAGGCATTGCGTCGACATGTGCGCACTGAAGATTGTCGGGTGATCGCCATCGACAACTCGTCGGCCATGGTCGAACGCTGCCGCGAGTACCTCAACGCTCAGAACTCGATGTATCAGGAGCTGCTGCCGGTGGAGGTGATCGACGGCGATATCTTGAATCTCGAGTTTCAGCCCGCCTCGGTGGTCGCGCTGAACTTCACCCTGCAATTCATAGCGCCGGAACAACGCCTCGCTCTGCTGACGCGTATCCGCCAGTCGCTGCTGCCCGGCGGCGCGCTGATCGTGTCGGAGAAGCTGCGCTTTGATGACACCGAAGAGCACGCGCTGCTCACCGATCTGCACGTCGCCTTCAAACGCGCCAACGGTTACAGCGAGCTGGAGATTGCGCAGAAACGCAGCGCCATCGAAAACGTGATGAAACCCGACAGCCTTGAGCAACACCGCGAACGCCTGCTGGCCGCCGGTTTCAGCAAAGTCGTGCCCTGGTTCCAGTGCCTTAATTTCGCCTCGTTGATTGCCCTGCCATGATTGATCTCGCTCCCCTGGTCCGCCGTCTGGCGGGCACGCCACTGTATGCCTGGGCCCAAGGCCTGCAGGCGCAACTCGACGCGAAGATGGAAAAGGGTCATGGCGACCTCGAACGCTGGCAAGGCGCGCTCAATGCCTTGCCAAACCTGACGCCAAGCCGCATCGAGCTGAAGAACGATTTCATCCTCGACGCCGACTGCGATGACGCCACCCGCGAGCAGACTCGCGCCGCGCTGATGGGCCTGTCGCCGTGGCGCAAAGGGCCCTTTGATGTGTTCGGCGTGCACGTCGACACCGAATGGCGCTCGGACTGGAAATGGTCGCGGGTGTCGCCGCACCTTGATCTGAAAGGCAAGCGCGTTCTGGACGTCGGCTGCGGCAACGGCTATTACCAGTGGCGCATGCTGGGCGCTGGCGCCGACAGCGTGATTGGCGTCGATCCCAACTGGCTGTTCTTCTGCCAGTTCCAGGCCATGCGGCGCTACCTGCCGGACCTGCCGGCGTGGCACCTGCCGTTCACCCTGGAAGATCTGCCGGCGCGGCTTGAAGGATTCGACACGGTGTTTTCCATGGGCGTGCTCTATCACCGCAAATCGCCCGTCGATCACCTTCTGGCGCTGAAGGACTGCCTGGTCAAAGGCGGCGAGCTGGTATTGGAAACCATGGTGGTGGAAGGCGACGCGAATCAGGTGCTGGTGCCGGAAGACCGCTACTCGCAGATGCGCAACGTGTGGTTCCTGCCGTCAGTGCCCGCGCTGGAACTGTGGCTGCGCCGCGCGGGCTTTGTGGATGTGCGCTGTGTCGACGTCAGCACCACCACGGTGGAAGAACAACGCGGCACCGACTGGATGCGCTTTCAGTCGTTGAGCGACTTCCTCGATCCGGCGGACCACAGCAAAACCGTGGAAGGCCTGCCGGCGCCGCGGCGTGCGGTGATTGTGGGGCGCAAGCCGTAACCCGACAAAAGCGCTATTGCGCGCGCTCATTGAACATGACAACACCGCAGATGTCAGTGCGGACAAATCACCCGTGGGAGCGACCGGGGTGGCGCTCCACCTTGCTCGCGAAGGCATTCTGTCTGCCGACATAGTGAGTGAGAGTGCCGGCCTATTCGCGAGCAAGCTCGCTCCCACAAAGTTTGTGTCTGCTGCACGAAAGCGGAGTGTCAAGACGATGCGCAATCCCCTATCTGTCATTTGTCCTGAGCAGAACCCGCCGCTGCCAGAATCAACGCCTTCATCTCTGACACGGCCGACTTGAAGCCGACAAACAAAGCATGGGCCACCAGCGCGTGGCCGATGTTCAGCTCGTTGATGCCCTTGATCGCCGCGACGGCTTCAACGTTGTGATAGTGCAAGCCATGGCCGGCGTTGACGATCAGGCCCTGGGCCAAACCGAAGGCGACACCATCGGCAATGCGCTTTAGCTCTTCGGCGATGGCCGCCGGGGTTTCAGCGTCGGCATAACGGCCCGTGTGCAGCTCGATGGCCGGCGCGCCAACTCGGGCCGACGCTGCGATCTGGCGTTCATCGGCGTCGATGAACAACGAGACTTCGCTGCCGATGGCCGACAACCGCTCCACCGCCACCTTGATGCGCGCTTCCTGACCGGCGACATCCAGCCCGCCCTCGGTGGTCAGTTCCTGACGGGTCTCCGGCACCAGGCAGATATGCGCAGGCCGAATGCGCTCGGCAAACGCCATCATCGCTTCGGTGACGCCCATCTCGAAGTTCATGCGCGTTTGCAGCACGTCTTTCAGCAGCAACACATCGCGCTCCTGAATGTGCCGACGGTCCTCCCGCAAATGCACGGTGATGCCGTCGGCGCCTGCTTCTTCAGCATCCAGCGCTGCCTTGACCGGATCGGGATAGCGCGTCCCGCGGGCCTGACGCAAGGTAGCAACGTGGTCGATGTTCACGCCGAGCAGAATGCGAGTGCTGTGGGTCACGGGGTTCTCCTGATTACTGTGGCGGTGCCAGCCAATGGGTGGCTGATTACGCACGCGAGGAAGGATTTTCTAGGTTTGCGCCGCCGGACGCTAGAGTTTGCGAAACAATTCACGGCTGACCAACGGGCGCCCGCCCAGATGCACGGCCAGGGCCTGGCGCATCAGACGCTTGGCCGCGGACAGCGCGCCCGGCGAACTCCAGTCTGCTTCAGACATCGCCTGCAATTCGGCGCCCTGGAACAATCCGGGCTGAAACAGATAAACCCGCTCAAGGCCGGCATCCACCTGAAGCCGGTACAGGCCATCACTGGCCAGTGGATCGCCGTTGACGTCCGCGTCCAGCGCAAAACCGTAACCGAGATCGTCCAGCAGCCGCCATTCGAACGAGCGCAGCAACGGTTCCAGCGCGCGCCCCTCGGCCAGCGCCACAAGCGTCGCGGCGTAATGTTCGAACACGCCCGGGTGCGGGTCTTCGGCGGGCAGCAGGCGAATCAGCAGCTCATTGAGATAAAGACCGCTGAACAGCGCCTCGCCTTCCAGCCACGTGGCGACGCCAGCGCCTTCCATTCGCCCCACATTCTTCAACTCGCCCCGCCCGCGAAACTCGACTTCCAGCGGCACAAACGGCCGCGCCATCGTCCCCGCCTTCCCCCGCGCGCTGCGCAACACCGCACGCAAGCGACCCTGCGGGGTAATGAAGTCGACCAGCGCGCTGTTTTCGCGGTACGCACGGCTGTGCAGCACATAGGCGAGCTGACCGACGGGAAGGGTTTGTGACATGGCTATCTCGATGAAAGAACGCGGCCGGACGGGCAATCTTAAACGACTGTGGGAGTGAGGTTACTCACGAAAACCCGGCTCCATCCGCTGGATAGCCAGCGGCTGAAATACCGTCTTCGTGAGCAAGCTCACTCCCACAAGGTTGGATCTGCTGCGCGGCAATGTGGGATTTCCCCACAGAGCAGCGGTGTCGGTCGGCGTCTTACAAGTCGCCGTAACCCAGCGAACGCAACGCGCGCTCGTCATCAGACCAGCCGCCTTTGACCTTGACCCACAGGTTGAGCATGACCTTGGAGTCGAACAGCACTTCCATGTCGCGGCGCGCATCCGAGCCGATACGCTTGATGCGCTCGCCCTTGTCGCCAATGATGATTTTCTTCTGCCCGTCGCGCTCGACCAGAATCAGGGCGTGGATGTGCAGCGTCTTGCCCTGCTGCTTGAATTGTTCGATCTCGACAGTGATCTGATACGGCAGCTCGGCGCCAAGCTGACGCATGATCTTCTCGCGCACCAGGTCCGCGGCGAGAAAACGGCTGCTGCGGTCGGTGATCTGATCTTCCGGGAAGAAGTGCTCATTCTCCGGCAGATGGTCGGCAATGACCTTTTCCAGCGCTTCCAGGTTATGCCCCTGCTGCGCCGAGATCGGGATGATCTGGGCATTTGGCAGTTGCTCCTGCAGCCAGGACAGATGCGGCATCAGCGCGCTCTTGTCTTCGATGCGGTCAGTCTTGTTCAAGGCCACGATCAACGGGCCGGTCACGTACTGCACGCGCTCGAGGACCATCTGGTCTTCTTCGGTCCACTTGGTGCGATCGACCACGAAGATCACGACGTCGACGTCTTTCAACGCTGCCGAAGCGGTCTTGTTCATGTAACGGTTAAGCGCTTTGTCGCTGTTTTTGTGCATGCCGGGCGTATCGACGTAAACCGCCTGTACCGCGCCTTCAGTCTTGATCCCGAGCATGTTGTGCCGGGTCGTCTGCGGCTTGCGCGACGTGATCGCCAGTTTCTGGCCGAGGATGTGGTTCAGCAGTGTCGACTTGCCCACGTTTGGCCGGCCAACAATGGCAACATAGCCACAGCGTGTTGCAGGTGAATCAGTCATTGCCATTCTCCACACCCAGGGCGATAAGGGCTGCGGCCGCTGCTACCTGTTCGGCGATGCGACGGCTGACACCTTGTCCCCGGCTTTTTTCATTCAATAAAGAGATCTCGCATTCGACGAAAAAGATTCGGCAATGCGGCTCGCCCTGGATGTCCACCACTTCATAGCGCGGCAGGTCACAGGCGCGTGACTGAAGGAATTCCTGCAGCCGTGTTTTCGGGTCTTTGTTGGTGTCGACCAGCGTCAGGGTTTCGAACTCGCTGGCCAGCCAGGCCAGCACGCGATCCCTTGCCATGTCCATGCCGGCGTCGAGGTAGATCGCACCGATCAGGGCTTCCAGCGCGTCGGCCAGAATCGACTCCCGGCGAAAGCCGCCACTCTTCAACTCACCCGAGCCCAGGCGCAGGTACTCACCCAGATCGAAACCACGGGCCAGCAGCGCGAGGGTCTCGCCTTTCACGAGGCGGGCACGCAGGCGGGACAACTGACCTTCGCGCGCCTGGGGGAAACGCTCGAACAGCGCTTCGCCGGCGACGAAGTTGAGAATGGCATCACCGAGGAATTCCAGACGCTCGTTGTTGCGTCCGGCAAAGCTGCGGTGGGTCAGGGCCAGGATCATCAGTTCCTGATCCTTGAAGGTATAGCCGAGCTGACGCTCCAGGCGACTTAATGAAACGCTCACGGTTTACCCACGCTGAATTCGTGGTCGAACTTGACCACCAGATCGATGTTCTGGATCAGTGGTTCACGTTTTTCATACTTCAAATGGGCGAGGAACCTGTTGTTCTCCGTCGTCACAGTTAACGCCTTGTTCAAATCCAAATCCCGAATGTTATTAACCAGCATGCCTTTGGCCACGTAGGCGTTAAGGTCACCGGCGTTGGTGATGTCTGCCGTGCGATCAGTGCCGGCACTTTCGATGATTTTCTTCATCGACAGGTAGTCCATGTAGTGCGGCACGATCTTGGCGGCAGCACTTCCGACAAAGGCCAGAATCGCCAGCAACACCAGCCAGCCGATGAACGACAGGCCTTTTTGCGGACCGGCAGACGTCATGGTTGCTTTCAAGAGTAGCCCTTCCCTGTCACCTGCGAGATCGGCCACGCAACATGGCCCTGAATGACATACGGCGCTGCCAGTGGCAGCGCCGCATCGATTACTTGATCAGACCGACTCGCGAGAAGTTCGGAAAGTGGCTGAGCTTGGGTTCAGGCCAGCTCATCCAGACCGCGAAGGCCTTGCCGACGATGTTCTTGTCGGGGACCATGCCCAGCTCGTCCTTGGGAATGTTGGGGTCATCCCAATAACGGCTGTCGTTCGAGTTGTCGCGGTTGTCGCCCATCATGAAGTAGTGGGCGGCCGGAACGGTCCATTCATGGTCAGGGGGCGCGCGGTAGCGGCTCATTTCCTGACGGATCTGGTGTTCCACCTCGCCCAGCTTCTCGTTGTAGAGTTCTGCGCTACCCAGCGTGCCCGGTTCCGAACCGATCAGCTGCTTGGCCACCAACTGACCGTTGATGAACAACTGCTTGTCGTTGGTGTAGCGGATCACATCCCCCGGCAGGCCGACGACTCGCTTGATGTAGTTGACGTTGGGGTCGCTTGGGTAGCGGAACACCATCACGTCGCCACGCTGCGGGTCGCCGACCGGGATGACCTTGAGGTCGATCACCGGCAGGCGGATGCCGTACGAGAACTTGTTCACCAGGATGAAATCGCCCACGTCCAGCGTTGGCTTCATCGAGCCCGAAGGGATCTGGAACGGCTCGACCAAGAACGAGCGAAGCACCAGAACGATGAACAACACCGGAAAGAACGACTTGCCGTACTCGACCAGAAACGGCTCCTTGTTCAACCGCTCCACGACCGCGACATCAGGCTGGCTCACGCTGCCTTGATAGTTCGCAATCGCGTTGCGGCGACGCGGCGCCAATATGACCAGATCGAACAGGGCCAGCAAACCGCAGACAAACACGGCAACGACCAGCAACAGCGGGAAATTTAGTGACATAGGGCCTGACTATTCCAACCTGAGCACTGCAAGGAAGGCTTCCTGTGGAATTTCCACGTTGCCGACCTGCTTCATGCGTTTCTTACCGGCCTTCTGCTTCTCGAGCAGCTTGCGCTTACGGCTGACGTCGCCGCCGTAACATTTGGCCAGTACGTTCTTTCTGAGCGCCTTGACGGTTGTACGCGCGATAATCTGGCCGCCAATCGCAGCCTGGATTGCCACGTCGAACATCTGACGAGGAATCAGTTCTTTCATCTTTTCAGTCAACGCGCGGCCTTTGTAGGCAGCGTTGTCACGGTGCACGATCAGCGCCAGAGCGTCGACCTTGTCGCCGTTGATCATCACGTCCAGACGAACCAGATTGGCCGACTGATAACGATCGAAATGGTAGTCCAGCGAGGCATAGCCACGGCTGGTCGACTTCAGACGGTCGAAGAAGTCCAGAACCACTTCGTTCATCGGCAAATCGTAGGTCACTTGCACCTGAGTACCGAGGAACAGCATGTCGTGCTGAATGCCACGCTTCTCGATACACAGCGTAATGACGTTGCCCAGGTGCTCTTGAGGCACAAGAATGTTCGCCCGCACGATCGGCTCACGCATGTCCTCGATCGTGGACAGGTCTGGCAATTTCGACGGGTTGTCGACGTAAATGGTTTCACCGGACTTCAACAGCAGCTCGAAGATTACCGTCGGTGCGGTGGTGATCAGATCCAGGTCGTACTCGCGCTCGAGGCGCTCCTGGATGATCTCCATGTGCAGCATGCCGAGGAAGCCGCAGCGGAAGCCGAACCCCAGCGCGTCGGAGCTTTCCGGCAGATATTGGAGGGACGAGTCATTCAGCGTCAGCTTCTGCAGCGCGTCGCGGAAATCCTCGAAGTCATCGGAGCTGACCGGGAACAGACCGGCGTAGACCTGCGGCTGGATGCGCTTGAAGCCGGGCAGCACCGGAACGTCCGGCGTAGTGCTCAGGGTCAGGGTGTCGCCCACTGGCGCGCCGTGAATATCCTTGATGCCGGCAATGATGAAGCCCACTTCACCGGCTTTCAGATCGGCGGTGGCGCTGTGCTTGGGATTGAACACGCCCACGCTGTCAACCAGGTGCATCTTGCCGGTCGATTTGACCAGGATTTTGTCGCCCTTCTTGACGCGGCCATGACGCACACGCACCAGGGAAACAACGCCCAGGTAGTTGTCGAACCATGAGTCGATGATCAGCGCTTGCAGCGGGTCTTCGATGTTGCCGGTCGGCGCGGGAATGGTGTGGACCAGACGCTCAAGCACTTCGTCGACACCCAGGCCGGTCTTGGCGCTACAGACCACGGCGTCGGTGGCATCGATGCCGATGATCTTTTCGATTTCTTCCTTGACCCGGTCCGGATCGGCCTGGGGCAGGTCAATCTTGTTCAGGACCGGCATGACTTCCAGGCCCTGTTCGATGGCGGTATAGCAGTTGGCAACGGACTGGGCTTCGACGCCCTGACCGGCATCGACCACCAGCAGCGCGCCTTCACACGCCGCCAGCGAACGGCTGACTTCGTAGGTGAAGTCGACGTGGCCCGGGGTGTCAATGAAGTTGAGCTGGTAGGTGATGCCGTCCTTCGCCTTGTAATAAAGGGTGACGCTGTGGGCTTTGATCGTAATCCCGCGCTCACGCTCCAGGTCCATGGAATCAAGGACCTGAGCTTCCATTTCGCGCTCGGTCAGGCCGCCGCACATCTGGATGAACCGGTCAGCCAGCGTCGACTTGCCATGGTCAATGTGGGCGATGATGGAGAAATTGCGGATATGACTCAAATCACTCACGGATCAACACTCGAAAAAGGTCGCAGGCAGACTGCCCGCCAAAAATAGCCGGGAATTGTACCTGAAGGAACGATCAGGCGTCACGTTCACGCGCAGAGCCTGCGCGCCATGCCCTTCGGGCCACAAAAAAAGGAGCGGTTAAACCGCCCCTTTTTTTATTCCCGACGGGTTATTCCGCCAGCTTGAACGTGATGAACGTCGCACGGCCCTGACGCAGCACGCGCATGGAGACAGAGCGATTCTTCGGCAGGTCCTTGGCCACTTCGGTGAACTGCTTCGACGAAGTGATCGCCTGGTTGTTCAGGTGAGTGATGACGTCACCCGCCTGCAAGCCGATCAGCGAAGCCGGACCGTCCTGGACTTCCTTGATGACGACGCCGCCTTTGAGGTCCAGCGACTTCATCTGCTCGGCGGTCAGATCGACGACCGAAACGCCCAGACGGTTGCTGCTGCGTTCGACACCCGTGTCGGCTGCGCCCATCTCTTCGCCTTCGGCCGGCAAGGCACCCACTGTCACGGTGAGCTTCTGACGCTTGCCATCACGAATCACTTCAAGCTCGGCCTTGCTGCCGTCCTTCAGATTGCCGATCAGGTGAGGCAGGTCTGCGGACATCACGATCGGGGTGCCGTTGGCGCTCAGGATCACGTCGCCAACCTGCAGACCGCCTTTGGCGGCGGGACCATCTTCAAGCACTTGAGCCACCAGCGCACCGGCCGGCTTGTCCAGACCGAAGGATTCGGCCAGGTCTTTGTTCACTTCCTGGATCACAACCCCCAGCCAGCCACGATTGACCTTGCCGCTGGCCTTGAGCTGGTTGGCAACGTCCATCGCCACATCGATCGGAATTGCGAACGACAGGCCCATGAAGCCACCGGAGCGCGTGAATATCTGCGAGTTGATCCCCACCACTTCGCCCGCCATGTTGAACAGCGGACCGCCCGAGTTACCCGGGTTGATCGCAACGTCGGTCTGGATGAACGGCACATAAGTGTCATTCGGCAGGCTGCGGCCCTTGGCGCTGACGATGCCTTTGGTGACCGAGTGATCGAAGCCGAACGGCGAACCGATCGCCAGCACCCACTCACCCACTTTCAGCTTGTCGGAGTTACCCAGCTTGACGGTTGGGAGGTCCTTGCCATCGATTTTCAGAACCGCCACGTCGGTCCGTGGATCGGTGCCGATCAGTTTGGCTTTCATCTCACTGCGATCTGAAAGACGCACAAGGATTTCGTCGGCACCGTCAATCACGTGGTTGTTGGTCAGGATGAAACCGTCCGCGGAAATGATGAAGCCCGAGCCGAGTGACTGCGCCTCACGCTGGCGATCACCCTTGCCGCCTCCTGGCGCACGGGAGCCTGGTGGCGTGCTGCGCTCGAGGAATTCGCGCAGCATCGGTGGCAGGCCTTCCAGATCAGGCATCTGACCCTGGGCAACCGCGCGGTCCGGCAGCTTCTGCCGCGTACTGATGTTGACGACTGCGGGGGAAGCCTGCTCCACCAGAGAGGTGAAGTCCGGCAAGGCTTCGGCCTGAGCGGTGACGACCTGTCCGAGCATCAGCACAGCGGCCATCCAGGCCAGGTAAGGTTTCAAGCGTGGTATTGACATATGGCTCCCGTTTACAACGAGCATGGTTAAGCGGTACGAGCCCGCAGGCTCGCGAAGCATCTGTGCGTCGCGACTTCCCGCGACACCTGTATCTGCTCCAGTTTCCTGGACCCTGAAACAACAAAGGCCACAGCTGTGAAGCTGTGACCTATAGAAAAAAACACATCCGATTGCAACCGACAAAGCGCACCAAACATTTCAGCACTACCAGTGAAGCCCATATTTAAAGGCTTGTGAACGTGAAACGACCAAATGAAACCTTTTTCATCGTGGCCATCACCGGTGCGCCGAATCAGTTTTTGCTCGTAGCCGCAGCATCGTCCCGCATGGACAGCGCGATGCGCTCGGCCGTCCCGATCGGGATCTCGCCCACCACAGTCACCATGGCATCACCCTTCTGCGTGGTTACGCGACGGGAAACAGCAACGGTCGGGCCCAGCTGAGTACGAATATCGGTCACGGCCGCACCGCTGACCGGCTCGACGAATACCGAGAATCGAGCCAGGCCATCGTCATACATTAGACTCGTTACCAGACTCTTGGAATCCGGGTCCTTGCGTGCCGCAGCGCTGCTCAAGTCAAAACCCGGCGGCAGCCAGTCGGACCGCCACGCGACCTTTTGCTTGGGCGAATCAGTATTTGCTTTGACCACTTCGACCGGCTTGCAGTCAGCACCGGCGGCGAGCATCTGATCGGTCAGCGACTGCGAGGTATTGAGGTCAGTGAACTGAAAACGCTCGAGCAACTGGCCCTTGTCGCTGAGCAACAACGACTTCAGGGGCAAGCCGGTTTCACTGTCGAGGTGCAGTTCAATGCCGTAACGGTGCTGATCCCGGGGAGTCAGCGTCACGACATTAGCGAGACGTCCAGCAACACGCGAAGTGCCTGCCGATTTGATGTCGTACCAGGATGACAACCTGGCAGCATCGAACGCTCGGGCCGGAGAGTCAGGAACGCCGGACACCCCTTCTTCGAGGGTACCGCTAACGCATTGGGTTACCCCATTGACGCGCAGCACTTCCTGAGGAGAGCCATCCAGTTGCAGAAGATGCTCACGAACCTTGCCGTCGGCGACCCGCTGCCAGATTCGGTGAGTGGAGAAACTGCCGTTACGCTCGTAAACGAATGTGCCGATGTAGCTTTGCTGCTGCTCAGCCTGCGCAAGACGTTTCAACTGGTCTTGCGCGTCATCGGCATGAGCGGGAAGGACCAGCCATCCACCCAGCAGAAGCGGCAGTAGAGGGATGGCGCGCATGATCCTCCTTAACGGTTTTCCAGGCTTGCAGCGCGAGCGTACGGCAGAGCGCCTTCAGCGCCTTTCATCGCCGCTTGCTGAGCATGTTGACGCAAGTAACCTGGCAGACGCTGGTCATGCCAGCCGGCCTGGTTCTGCAGCACACCGCTTGCCATCGGACCCGGGGACTGTTCGCCCTCGGTGTAGCCCGCCAATACTGCCGGCCCTTTGGCCTGCGGCATTGCGACGTTGCTCGGCTGGGATTGCTGCGCCAATTGCGCCCCTGCAATTTCGTCCTGATTGTACATACGTACACCGGCCAGCACGGCAACCGTTACCGAGGCGGCTACGGCCAGACGGCCCAAGGTGCGCCAAGGACCGCGGCCGGCCTTCAGCGGGCTGACTTCATCAGCGATCCCGGCAGCAACAGCGGCCGAAATATCCAGATGAGGCATCAGTAATTCTTTATGCATCGCTGCACGGGCAATCTGATAACGGGACCAGGTGGCTCGTGCGTCCGCATCTTCAATAGCGCTAAGCACGCGACGCAGTTCCAATTCGTCCGCTTCGTTATCCATCACCGCGGACAGCGATTCCTGCAGGGCTTCACGACTCATGGCGGTTCCTCTCTTGTGGCTATCGCCGCTGTCTCAGGTTTCCTGCAACAGAGGTTGCAAGGCTTTGTCGATGGCTTCCCGAGCGCGGAAAATGCGAGAGCGCACGGTACCAACGGGACATTGCATGACGCTGGCAATGTCTTCGTAACTCAGACCGTCGAACTCACGCAAAGTTAAAGCTGTACGCAAATCTTCTGGCAGTAGCTGGATGGTTCGGTGGACGGTGCCCTCGATCTCATCCCGCAGCAATGCCCGCTCTGGCGACTCGATGTCCTTGAGGCCGTGATCGCCGTCATAGAACTCCGCGTCTTCCGATCTGACATCGCTATCCGGCGGCCGCCGACCTCGCGACACCAGATAGTTCTTCGCCGTGTTAATGGCGATACGGTACAGCCACGTATAAAACGCACTGTCACCGCGGAAGTTACCAAGTGCGCGATAGGCTTTGATGAACGCCTCTTGCGCAACGTCCTGGGCTTCGTGGGTGTCGTGAACGAATCTCACGATCAACCCAAGAATCTTGTGCTGATATTTCACCACTAGCAGATCAAAGGCTCGCTTGTCGCCGCGCTGTACGCGTTCAACCAGCTGCTGATCTTCTTCCTGGGTTAGCATGAACACTCCTCATAAAGCTTAAAGGAGCATCGCATCGGCTCTTTCGCAGGCTTGCAAACATAGACTCGGGCTTTAAGCAAAAGTTCTCCCCCCTTCAAGCAAGTTTCCGGCGAGCGTCTGCTGCCCGCACGGAAAACGCCGCTCGAACCAGGTCGGCTGCGTAAATAATCTTGTCGTCAGAAGCGTTCGTACTGGCTGAAAACCGCCATTGCGTAACGTCGACGCTGTTCCTTTATGGGCAACCCACTATTGAACGTGCGGGTTCGTGAAAAGTTCCCACCGTTCATTATTGGGTGTAAGACACACGTCCCGTCAGCTGTAGGACTCAATCCGTATGAAGCTGTAGGAAAGATCGCGTCCATCAAACGGGGTGCAGGACGTCGCAGGGTGGCGCACACTCCGCTCCCACTGTGATTCACCGTTGCCATAAAGCGCGGCCATTGTGCCGTTCCACCCTTGCTTATACTAGTGGCCATTTAGATACCGGAAGCAGAGATGAGTCAGCATTTCCAGCACGACGTATTGGTAATAGGCTCCGGCGCAGCCGGTTTGAGCCTTGCGCTGACATTGCCCGGGCATCTGCACGTGGCGGTCCTCAGCAAAGGCGATCTGGCGAACGGTTCGACTTTCTGGGCCCAGGGCGGCGTTGCGGCGGTACTGGATGACACCGACACCGTTCAGTCCCACGTCGAAGACACGCTGAACGCAGGCGGCGGGCTGTGCAACGAGGACGCAGTCCGGTTCACCGTCGAACACAGCCGCGAGGCCATTCAGTGGCTGATCGACCTTGGCGTGCCCTTTACCCGGGATGACCCATCAAGCGTTGTGGACGGCGGGTTCGAGTTTCACCTCACCCGCGAGGGCGGGCACAGCCACCGCCGGATCATTCACGCCGCCGACGCCACCGGCGCAGCGATCTTCCGCACATTGCTGGCGCAGGCCAAGTCGCGTCCCAATATCGAACTGCTGGAACAACGCGTGGCGGTTGATCTCATCACCGAATCGCGGCTGGGTCTGGAGGGGGAGCGTTGCCTGGGCGCCTATGTGCTGGATCGTGCGACCGGCGAAGTCGACACCCACAGCGCGCGCTTCACCATTCTGGCGTCCGGCGGCGCAGCGAAAGTCTATCTGTACACCAGCAATCCAGACGGCGCCTGCGGCGACGGTATCGCGATGGCCTGGCGCTCGGGCTGCCGCGTGGGCAACCTGGAGTTCAACCAGTTCCACCCCACGTGCCTGTATCACCCGCAAGCCAAGAGCTTTTTGATTACCGAAGCGCTGCGCGGCGAAGGCGCCTACCTGAAGCTACCCAATGGCGAGCGCTTCATGCAGCGTTTTGACCCACGGGCCGAACTGGCGCCCCGTGACATCGTTGCCCGCGCCATTGACCACGAAATGAAACGCCTGGGCGCCGATTGCGTGTTTCTGGACATCAGCCACAAGCCCGAAGCCTTCATCAAGAGCCACTTCCCGACCGTGTACGAGCGTTGCCTCACGTTTGGCATCGACATCACGCGTCAGCCGATTCCCGTGGTCCCGGCGGCGCACTATACCTGTGGCGGCGTTCTGGTTGACCAACAGGGCCGCACCGATGTGCCCGGCTTGTACGCCATCGGCGAGACCAGCTTCACCGGTCTGCACGGCGCCAATCGAATGGCCAGCAACTCGCTGCTGGAATGCTTCGTTTACGCCCGCTCCGCTGCGGCGGACATCGTGACTCAGCTCGAGCAAATCCCGCAGCCGCAAAACCTGCCGGCCTGGGATTCAAGTCAGGTGACCGATTCCGACGAAGACGTGATCATCGCCCACAACTGGGATGAGCTGCGTCGGTTCATGTGGGACTACGTGGGCATCGTGCGGACCAACAAACGTCTGCAGCGTGCCCAGCATCGGGTGCGGTTGCTGCTGGACGAGATTGACGAGTTTTACAGCAACTATAAGGTCAGCCGCGATCTGATCGAGCTGCGCAACCTGGCCCAGGTGGCAGAACTGATGATTGCGTCGGCGATGGCGCGCAAGGAAAGCCGCGGGTTGCATTACACGCTGGATTATCCGGACATGCTGCCCGAAGCGCTGGACACTATTCTGGTGCCGCCCACCTACGCCGGCTGAACTTCAGGCGTAGACGCAGGCGCCGGTGGCTGTCCGGCCCCATGGCGTCTGCCGGGATGCACAGACTCCGAACCCACAAGCGGCTCAGCCAAGAGCCCTTCGCAACCTTGAAGCGCAACACGACCACCTTAGGAAGCGCCAGGCTGTTCGGGCGTAGCTGCACCGGTTGCCAGCCGCCCTCTTCACTCCACAACGCCCAACCGCTGCTGTCACGCCGCAGCCCGGTGAGCGACTGCGGCTGATCGAGCAGAATGAATGGGCGAAGACTGCGGGATGCGTGCAAGGCGCACAGCAGGACGCCGATGGCTTTCGCCCACAGGGGAATTGAAAGGAGGACTATTGACGCCAGCGCAAGGATTTGCGTGACGAGGTACGCCGTCAGCAGCGCCCGGGAGGGTTGCCAACGGCATTCGAAACGATCACTTCGGCTGGACACGGTCCAGAATCATCCGAACCATGCGCTGCAGCTCCGGGTCTTCCGACTCCGCGCGCTGCATGAACCAGCCGAACATGTCCTGATCTTCGCAGGTCAGCAGGCGCACATAGAGGTCGCGATCGACCTGGTTGAGCGTCGGATAGACTTCTTTGACGAACGGCACCAGCAATACGTCCAGCTCGAGCATGCCGCGACGGCTGTGCCAAAAGAGGCGATTGAGTTCAACATCTTCGACCATGGAGGGCTCCTCGAATTTGCCGGCGAGTATACAGGCGCATTGTCCCGGGGCGTACTTGCAGTTGGTCGCAGCTTTTTGCGTATACCCATTAACGACACGCGGCACTATGATGGTGCCCCAGACTTCTACCCTGCGATGACTCATGGCCGCTCCAGCATTTTTCTGCCCCCTGTCCCATGAAGGTGTGCTCGCCGTTCGCGGCGTGGATGCCGGCAAATTCCTGCAAGGCCAACTGACTTGCAACCTCGATTACCTCAGCGAAGCCAGGGCCACCCTCGGTGCGCGCTGCACGCAAAAGGGCCGCATGCAATCCAGCTTTCGCATCCTGCTTGAGGGTGACGGCGTGTTACTGGCAATGGCCAGCGAGCTGATTGAAGCGCAATTGCTGGACCTGAAGAAATACGCCGTCTTCTCCAAATCCAAACTGACCGACGAAAGCGCCTCCTGGGTGCGATTCGGCCTGCAGGACGGCGACGGCGCACTCGTCAGCCTCGGCCTCGACCTGGCGCAGGAGACCGACTCGGTCGTCCGCGCCAATGACCTCATTGCCATTCGCGTCTCCCCGACCCGCGCCGAATTGTGGGTACGTGCCGAGCAGGCCGATGACGTGCGCAGCCGGCTGATCGCCCACGTCCCGGAAGGACCGCTCAACGACTGGCTGCTGGGGCAGATCCGCGCCGGCATCGGCCAGGTGTTCGGGCAGACCCGCGAAGAATTCATCCCGCAGATGATCAACCTGCAAGCCGTGGGGGGTGTGAGTTTCAAGAAAGGTTGTTACACCGGCCAGGAAATCGTGGCGCGGATGCAGTACCTCGGCAAGCTTAAACGCCGGCTGTATCGCCTGACTATGGCCGGCAACGAGCTGCCCGAGCCCGGCGCTGCGTTGTTTTCGCCAGTACATTCAAGCGCGGTAGGCAACGTTGTGATCGCGGCCCGGTCTGATGTCGGGATCGAGGTGCTGGCGGTCTTGCAGGCGGATGCGGCGGAAGATGGTCGGATCCACCTTGGTGGGGCAGAGGGCGAGGCCCTGCACTTGAACGAATTGCCCTACACCCTCGACGCGAAGCTCGAAACACAGCGTTGAACCCGGTTGAAGCATGTGCGAGACGTCAGCGTAGTCACCAGCGCCGTCCCCTCGAGTGGACGGCCGCTGGCCGGAATGCAATGTCCAGAGATCCAATATGAGTAGCATGGCTGACGAAGTGCAGAGGGATCTGATCAAGGCGATCGACAAGGATGCTCTGTTTCTGCCAACTCTCCCGGAAGTTGCACTGAGGATTCGCTTGGCGGCGGAAGACTCGGAAATCTCCATTGCGGCGCTGAGCAAGGTCATCGGCAGCGACACCGCGTTGTCGGCCCGGCTGATCAAAGTCGTCAACAGCCCTCTGCTGCGGCCGAATTTTGAAGTCAGCGACGTGCTGACGGCGGTTCGGCGCCTGGGCGTGAACTACAGCTGTAACCTGGCCATCGGGCTGGTGGTGGAGCAGATGTTTCACGCCAAGTCCGATGTCATTGAAAACAAGATGCGCGACATCTGGAAACTCAGCATGCAGGTGGCCGGGGTGTGTAATGTCCTCAGTTACCGCAGTGCGCGTTTAAAGGCTGACCAAGCCACCCTGGCCGGGCTCGTTCACCTCATTGGCGTGCTGCCAATCCTGACCTACGCCGAAGACAACTACGAGTTGCTCGCCGACCCTATCAGCCTCAATCACGTTATCGAACGCATCCATCCAGTCATTGGCGAACGGCTTCTGCGCTCGTGGGATTTCCCGGAGGGCCTGGCGATCGTGCCCCGGCAGTTTCAGAATTTCAGCCGTGTTTCCGATCAGGCCGACTACGTGGATCTGGTGCAGGTGGCGACGATTCACATTCATGAGATGAACGGCACGCCGTACTCCAATCTGCAGTTTCAGTCAGTGCCGGCCGTGTCGCGGTTGGGCCTGAACATGGCTGACGGCGCGCTGATCAACGAGATGAATCAGGCGATGACGCTGCTGTACTGATCGCTTTTATGGGCCCGCTCAGCCGAGTCCCACCAGTCCCGACTCCGGCACCATAAAGCTCACTCTCACTTTCAGGCCCCGCTGTGCGCCGTCATGCAAGGTGATGCGCGCCAGATGTGCCCTGCAGATTTCACCCACAATGGCCAACCCCAGGCCCGAACCCTTGCTCTGCTGATTGCGTCGATAGAAGCGCTCGAACACCCGGTCGCGCTCGTGAGCCGGAATGCCGGGGCCGTCGTCCTCGACTTCCAGCGTGCACGGCGCATGGACGCGCAAGATCACGTTGCCGCCCGCAGGGGTGTGGGCAAGCGCGTTGTCCACCAGATTGCTCAGTAGCTCGTTGAGCAACGTGGGTTCGCCGCGCATCCACACCGGCTCGTCGGCTTCCAGCGCCAACGCCACACCCCGGGCGTGGGCAAGCGGCGCCATGGCCATGCCCAGTTCCCGCGCCAGTTGGCTGAGGTCGAGCAATTGCGCGCCGCCCTCCGCGATGGCCCGCGCGCCGTTTTCGATGCGTGCCAGCGACAGCAACTGATTGGCCAGATGGGTCAGTTTGTCGGTGCCGGAGGCGGCGCTTTCGAGCGTATTGCGCCACGCGGCGGGGTCCTGATCACGCAGCCCCAGCTCCAGCCGCGCCTTCAAGGCGGCCAGCGGCGTGCGCAATTCATGGGCCGCGTCGGCGATGAACTGCGCCTGGCGCTCGAACTGCATACGCAGCCGCTCGGTGAAGTGGTTGAGGGAGCTGACCAGAGGGCGCAGCTCGTGCTGCACTTCGACCAGCGGCAGCGAGCGCAAATCGTCAGGCTGGCGTTCTTCCACCGCCGTGCGCAGGCGATCCAGGGGCCGCAACGCGGCGCTGACCGTGAACCAGACCAGCAACAACGCGCCGCTGCCGAGCATGCCCAGACGCAGCAAGGTGTCGGCCATCAAGGCCTGAGCCATGTCCACCCGGGCTTCTTCGGTTTCCGCCACGCGAATCTCGGCCATGCCGTTCATGTTCGGTTCGCTTACGGCCTTGAGCAGGCTGACCACCCGTACGTCCTGGCCTTGATAACGGCCGCTGTAGAACTTGGCGAGGGCCGGATAAGCGTCGGTGCGCGGCGTGCCCGGCGGCGGCGCGGGGATGTTTTCGTAGCCCGAAATGAGCTTCTGATTGATGTCGTTGACCTGGTAGTAAATGCGGCCCGCGCTGTCGTAGGCGAAGGTATCCAGGGCCACGTAGGGTACGTCGGCGCTGAGGGTGCCGTCGCGCTCCGACAGCCCGGCGGCGATGGTCCGCGCCGAGGCCAGCAGGGTGCGATCGTAGGCGGTGTCTGCTGCTTCGCGTCCGTTCCAGTAGGCGCTCATGCCGCTGGCGATCATCAGCACCACCAGCAGCAAACCCAGGTTCCACAGCAAGCGCCAGCGCAGGCTGTTTTCCGCTGAAGGAAACGGATTAAGCATCCCGGCTTTCCAGCAGGTAACCCAGGCCCCGGAACGTGACGATCGCAATCGGGTGCCCATCGAGCTTCTTGCGCAGACGGTGTACGTAGATTTCGATGGCGTCGGCGCTGGCCTCTTCGTCCAGCCCAAACACCTGCGCCGCCAGTTGCTCCTTGCTCATGACCCGACCGGGTCGGGCGATCAGCGATTCGAGCACGGACTGCTCGCGGGATGTCAGCGTCAGGAGTTCTTCACCGAGGGTGAAGCGGCGGGTATCGAGGTCGTAGACCAGTTCGCCACAGCGTTGCTGGCGTTCGCCACCGAGTACGCTGCGGCGCAACAACGCCTTGACCCGCGCCTCCAGCTCAGACAGTTCGAAGGGTTTGGCCAGGTAGTCGTCGGCGCCGAGGTTCAGGCCGTGGACCCTGTCCTTGACGTCGCTGCGGGCAGTCAGCATCAGCACCGGGGTGTTCTTGCCCCGCGCCCGCAGACGCGCCAGCACCTCAAAACCGTCCATGCGCGGCAGGCCGACATCGAGCACCACCACGGCATATTCTTCGCTGCTCAGGGCCAGATCAGCTGCAACGCCGTCGTGCAGAACGTCAACGGTCAGGCCGCTGCTCTTGAGTGCCAGCGCGACGCTTTCCGCCAGTTGCAGATGATCTTCGACGAGCAGGACACGCATCGATTTCTCCCCATTGAGCATTTTATGGGCGGAGTTTACAGGCGCGCCGTCGTCTGTGAAGGCCCGGCGCGCTGGAATGACTCCGGCGCTGACGAGCAACGTCTCTGCAACGGTCCAGCCGAACGCAGCCTGAGCGCTTCGTGAAAGGTAGTTGAAAGGTTGATGAAAGCTTCGCTGATTACGATCCCGTTACGACTTGTCACGATTGCGTCCCGCGTGACGCTGCTGATGCCAGGGTCGTGACGAAAAACGCCTCGATGCGTTTTCAACAATAAGAACAATATCGGAGTCATCAGTGATGCCCTCACTGCAATCATCGGCCCTCGCGCCGTCTGAATCCCATTATGTTTTCTGTTCACCTCGCAGCCCTGTTGCGCGGTGTTTCGTCACGTCTGCACGTTGGCTGCCCGCAGTTTTGCGAAGGTGTGACACGACTGCCTGACGAACGTACGACCGCCTGCCCCCATTAAAACAACAACTCCTCTGGAGACGGACCATGAACCTATCGTTGCGCCATATCAGCGTCGCCGCCAGCTGCATGCTGATGGCCACCCAATTGTGGGCCGCTGAGCCCAATCGTCCTGAATGCATCGCGCCGGCCTCGCCCGGTGGCGGCTTCGACCTGACCTGCAAACTGGCGCAAAGCGCGCTGATCAACGAGAAGATCCTCTCCAAACCGATGCGCGTCACCTACATGCCGGGCGGCGTCGGCGCCGTGGCCTACAACGCGGTGGTCGCTCAGCGTCCGGCCGACGCCGGTACGCTGGTGGCCTGGTCCAGCGGCTCGCTGTTGAACCTGGCCCAGGGCAAGTTCGGCCGTTTTGACGAGAACGCCGTGCGCTGGCTGGCCGCCGTCGGCACCAGCTACGGCGCGATCGCGGTCAAGGCCGATTCGCCCTACAAGAACCTCGACGATCTGGTTAAAGCACTGAAGGCCGACCCGGGCAAAGTGGTCATCGGCTCCGGCGGTACCGTGGGCAGCCAGGACTGGATGCAGACCGCGCTGATTGCCAAGGCCGCCGGCATTAACCCGCGGGAACTGCGTTATGTCGCCCTCGAAGGCGGCGGTGAAATCGCCACTGCCCTGCTCGGCGGGCACATTCAAGTGGGCTCCACCGACATTTCCGACTCCATGCCGCACATTCTCAGCGGCGACATGCGCCTGCTGGCGGTGTTCTCCGAAGAACGTCTGGACGAGCCGGAAATGAAGAACATCCCGACCGCGAAAGAACAGGGCTACGACATCGTCTGGCCGGTGGTGCGCGGTTTCTATCTGGGGCCAAAGGTGTCGGACGAGGACTACAACTGGTGGAAAGCGGCGTTCGACAAGCTGCTGGCCTCGGAAGACTTCGCCAAGCTGCGCGATCAGCGTGAGCTGTTCCCGTTCGCCATGACCGGCGAAGAGCTCGACAAGTACGTGAAAACCCGCGTCGCCGAGTACAAGACGCTGGCCAAGGAATTCGGCCTGATTCAGTGACTGAACCCATCGAAGCGTACTTGATTGGCTGAGGATTACGCCGCCTGTGCGGTGGCGTGATCCGGGAGTTTTCCATGGTGATACAACGCATTTTCGCCGTCGTGCTGCTGCTGGTCTGTATCGGCCTGGCAATGATGGCCTGGCCTTATCAGGCGCCCTTTTCCTACGAACCCGTCGGCCCTCGTGCTTTCCCGCTGCTGATGCTGGCGCTGATGGGCATTTCGCTGCTGTACATGGCGATTCGTCCGACGCCGATCGTGCATTCCGAGGAAGAGCCGGCGCTGGACCGTCCGACACTGATCAAGATCGGCATCTGCACCGTGCTGCTGCTGGTGTTCGCCGGGCTGTTCGAGCCGTTGGGTTTTGTGCTGAGCAGCATTCTGATCGGGATTCCCATGGCGCGTCTGTACGGCGGCCGCTGGCTGCCGAGTGTCGTGATCATCACCTTCATGAGCATCGCGCTGTACGTGCTGTTCGACAAAGTGATGGATGTGCCCCTGCCCCTCGGTCTGCTCGACGTTATGGAGAACTGATATGGACACTCTCGGCTATCTCGGCCAGGGCTTCGGCGTCGCGCTGACCCCTTACAACCTGATCACCGCCCTGTCCGGCACGCTGATCGGCACTGTCGTCGGCCTGCTCCCCGGCTTGGGTCCGATCAACGGTGTGGCGCTGTTGATCCCGATCGCCTTCGCATTGGGCCTGCCGCCGGAGTCAGCATTGATCCTGTTGGCGGCGGTGTACCTGGGCTGCGAATACGGCGGCCGCATCAGCTCCATCCTGCTCAACATTCCGGGCGAAGCATCGACCGTAATGACCGCGCTGGACGGCTACCCGATGGCGCGTCAGGGCATGGCCGGCGTGGCGTTGTCGCTGTCGGCATGGAGTTCGTTCATCGGCGCGTTCATCGCCACCTGCGGCATGGTCATGTTCGCGCCGCTGCTGGCGAAATGGGCGATTGCATTTGGTCCTGCGGAGTACTTCGTGCTGATGGTTTTCGCGATCGTCTGCCTGGGCGGCATGGCCGGTGATCGACCGCTGAAGACCTTTGTCGCTGCGTTGATCGGGCTGTTTCTGTCGAGCATCGGTATCGACGCCAACAGTGGCGTGTACCGTTTCACTGGCGACAACATCCATCTGGCTGACGGCATTCAGTTCGTCGTGCTGGTGCTGGGCCTGTTCTCGATCAGTGAAATCCTGTTGTTGCTGGAGAAAACCCATCGCGGCCAGGAAGCGGTGAAAGCCACCGGCCGCATGATGTTTAACTTCAATGAGGCCAGTTCGGTCTTTTGGGTGAACATCCGTTGCGGTCTGATGGGTTTCATCATGGGCGTGTTGCCGGGTGCGGGCGCGACGCTGGCCAGCGCCGTGACCTACATGTCCGAGAAACGCATCGCCGGCGCGAGCGGCAAATTCGGACAGGGCGACATGCGCGGTCTGGCAGCGCCGGAAACCGCCATTGGCGCGACGGCCTGCGGCGCGCTGGTGCCGATGCTGACGCTGGGCGTGCCGGGTTCGGGCACCACGGCGGTGATGATCGGCGCCCTGTCGCTGTACAACATCACGCCGGGGCCGCTGCTGTTTCAGCAGCAACCGGACATCGTCTGGGGCCTGATCGCGTCGTTGTTCGTCGCCAACATCATGCTGGTGATCCTCAACATCCCGATGATCCGCATCTTCACCCGCATCCTGTCGGTGCCGAACTGGGCACTGGTGCCGGTGATCGCGATCATCACCGGGATCGGCGTATACGCGGTGCATGCCACCACCTTCGATCTGTTCCTGATGGTCGGCATCGGCATCTTCGGTTACATCCTGCGCAAGCTGGATTTCCCGCTGTCGCCGATTCTGCTGGGGTTCATCCTCGGTGGGTTGATGGAGCAAAACCTGCGTCGCGCGTTGTCGATTTCCAACGGCGGCCTGGAGATTCTGTGGTCGAGCCCGATCACCCTGGGCATGTGGGTCGTGACGGCGTTCATGCTGGTGTTCCCGCTGATCCGCATCTGGCGCAAACGCTCCAGGCAGCGTCGCGCGCTGGCCGATGTCTGACCGGCCATTCAGCACGTGGTGGGGCACACCGCTGGTCGGCCTGCTGGGGGGATTTCTCGCCAGTCAGGTTGGCTGGCCACTGCCCTGGATGGTCGGCTCGTTACTGGCGATCATCCTGGTCCGCTGCCTCACCCCCTGGCAGCTGGCTGAAATTCCCGGCGGCCGCAAATGCGGCCAATGGGTGGTCGGCATCGGCATCGGCCTGCACTTCACCCCCGTCGTCATCGAACAAGTCCTCTCGCACTTCGGCCTGATTTTCATCGGCGCACTGGTGACCAGCGTCTCCAGCGTGGTTGGCGTGTGGCTGATGCTGCGCACCGGCGAGGACCGCGCCACGGCGTTCTTTTCCAGCATGCCCGGCGGTTCGGGCGAGATGGTCAACCTCGGCGCACGCAACGGCGCGATTCTCAGCAACGTCGCCGCCGGGCAGAGCCTGCGGGTGCTGGCAGTGGTGCTGTGCGTGCCGGCGATCTTCAAGTATTTGATGGGCGATGGCGGCCCGCCTTCCCATGGGACGGTGGTGGATTGGCGGTGGCTGCTGCTGTTGTTTCCGCTGGGCGCGTTGGTGGCCTGGGGCTGGGAGCGTCTGAAACAACCCAATCCGTGGCTATTCGGCCCGTTGCTGATCAGCGCGGTAATCAGCGTCAGTTTCGATTTGCACATCGGCCTGCCCCAGGGCGGCAGTCAGCTGGGGCAGTGGCTGATCGGCAGCGGCCTGGGTTGCCACTTCAACCGGGCGTTCTTTCGCCGCGCGCCGTCGTTCATCGGCCGCACGTTGCTGGGGACGGCGCTGACGATGAGCATCGCGGCGTTGTGCGCACTGGGGCTGAGCACGCTGACCCATCTGGATTTGCGCTCGTTGACCCTGGGGATGATGCCGGGCGGGATTGCCGAAATGAGCCTGACGGCGGAGGTGCTGCAGCTGTCGGTGCCGCTGGTGACGGCGATGCAGGTGATGAGGTTGTTGTTTGTGTTGTTTCTGGCCGAGCCGTTGTTTCGGTATTGGGATCGACGGCTGGGTTAACGACTCACTCGACATGTGGGAGCGAGCTTGCTCGCGAAGAGGTCAGTACATCCGCTAAATTTTCAGCGGTTGAAATACCGTCTTCGTGAGCAAGGTGGAACGCCACCCCGGTCATTCCCACAAGGTCTGCGTCTGTCCAGGAATGATCCGGTGTCAGGAGTACCCCAACTTCTGACGTCATCCCGCGCTAGACAACAGCCGGCAATCGCCACTCAATCGGCGCCAGGCCGTTCTGCTCCAGAAACTTGTTCACCAGACCAAAATGCCCACATCCGATAAACCCCTTGTACGCCGACAGCGGCGACGGGTGCACGGCGGTCAGGATCAGGTGCTTGGACGCATCGATCAGCTTTTTCTTGCTCTGGGCATGGGCGCCCCACAGCAGGAATACCAGGTGCGGCTGATGAGCGCTCACCGTTTCGATGATCTTGTCAGTGAAGTGCTGCCAGCCCTTGCCGGCATGGGACGCGGCGTTGGCGCGCTCGACGGTGAGCGTGGTGTTGAGCATCAACACGCCCTGCTCCGCCCACGACTGCAGATAGCCGTGATTGGGGATGTCAATGTTCAGGTCGCGCTTGAGCTCTTTGTAGATGTTGACCAGCGAAGGCGGCGCCGGCACGCCCGGCTGCACCGAGAAGCACAGGCCGTGGGCCTGATTGGGGCCGTGATAAGGGTCCTGGCCGAGGATGACCACTTTCACGTTATCCAGCGGCGTTGAGTTCAGCGCATTGAAGATCAGCGGCCCCGGCGGATAGATTTCCTTGCCCGCCGCATGCTCCTGACGCAGAAATTCGCGCAGCTCGCCCATGTAAGGCTTTTCGAACTCGTCGCGCAGGGCCTGCTTCCAGCTGGCCTCCAGTTTGATGCGGTCGTCGTTTGTCATGGTGTGATCCGGCAGAAACAATGCGCAACTTTAGGGACTGTGGCTGATTATTTCCAGCGCGGCGCCGTCGGATCTTCCTACACTCGTTCACAGCCGCCGGTTTGCAACTTCCGGGCGTCGCGGGGACTCACAACTCTCGATAGATCCCCGTACCACTGACAAGAGGTCACGATGAATCTGCAATTTGAAGAGCTCACCACCACGGACGGCGCCCGCCTGGGCATCGCCACGCTGGATGCGGAAAAATCCCTGAATGCCCTGTCGCTGCCGATGATTCTGGCGCTGCAGGACCGCCTTAATGAGTGGGCCAGCGACCCGCAAATCGTCTGCCTATTGCTGCGCGGCAATGGCGAAAAAGCCTTCTGCGCCGGTGGCGACGTGCGTGCGCTGGTCGAGGCCGGGCGTGGGCAGCCGGGCACGGTTCCGCCACTGGCTGCTCAGTTTTTCGCCGCGGAATACCGGCTGGATTACACGCTGCACACTTTTCCCAAACCGCTGATCTGCTGGGGCCACGGCTATGTGCTGGGCGGCGGGATGGGTTTGCTGCAAGGGGCGAACATTCGTGTCGTGACGCCGAGCAGCCGGCTGGCGATGCCGGAAATCAGCATCGGCCTGTTTCCTGACGTCGGCGCCAGTTGGTTCCTGTCGCGACTGCCGGGCAAGTTGGGGCTGTTTCTTGGATTGACCGGCGCGCACATCAACGGCCGTGACGCGCTGGACCTTGGTCTCGCGGATCGTTTTCTCCTGGACGATCAGCAGGAGGAAATGATCGACCGGCTGCTGCAGCTCAACTGGCAGGAGCAGACCAAGGTGCAACTGACCAGCCTGTTCAGGGCGCTGCAACTGGAGGCGGTGGATCAGTTGCCCGCCGCGCAATGGCTGCCTCGGCGCGAGACGATCGATGAGCTGCTGGATATCGCCGACGCACCGAGCGCCTGGAATGCGTTGAAACATCATTTGAATGGCGATGACCTGTTATTGGCCAAGGCGGCGAAAACGATGTCTGACGGCTGCCCGATGACGGCGCATCTGGTGTGGGAGCAGATTGAGCGGGCGCGGCATTTGTCGCTGGCCGAGGTGTTTCAGATGGAATACGCCATGGCCCTGAACTGCTGCCGGCACCCCGAGTTTGCCGAGGGGGTGCGGGCGCGGTTGATCGACAAGGACCAAACGCCTCACTGGCACTGGCAGGACATCGCCACGATTCCGCTGGCGGTGGTGGACGCACATTTCGAGAAGGCCTGGGAAGGACGGCACCCGCTGGCGGATTTGTCGGAGTATTGAGGCTTGAATTCATGCCTGCATGGACGGTGTTCAAACGGGCGCCTTCCCGGCTAAAGCCGGTCCCACTAATGGAATGCGTACTTTCTGTGGGACTGGCTTTAGCCGGGAAACCGTCGGGTGCTACACCGCAAATGTGAGGGTGAATGGACGGGCCTCTTCCCGGCTGAAGCCGGTCCTACATTCGAATCGCGTGCATTCAGCGGGATTGGCGGAGATCTCATTGTAGGACCGGCTTTAGCCGGGAAAGCGTCAGATGCCACACCGCAAATGTGAGGGTGAATAGACGGGCCTCTTCCCGGCTGAAGCCGGTCCTTCATTTGGAATGCGTACACGCTGGCCGATCGGGTCATCCATACAACCCATAAAAAACGGCGCTCCTCGGAGCGCCGTTCTTGTATCAGTCAGCGATTGCCGCCGCCCGGTCCGCCGTGTCCGCCGCGACCGAAACCGCCGTCTTCGCGGTGATTGCCGCCAGATCCGCCGGGGCCTGGGCGAGGACCACCGCCACCGCCGCCCCCACCCGGATTGCCATGCCAACCGCCGCCTGGCCCTGGGCCATTGCCGCCTCCGGGTCTCGGGCCTTGGGGTGGTGGACGATAACCGTTGCCACCACCGTTATAGCCACCCCCTCCGTGGTAACCGCCGCCCCCACCATTCCAGTTGCCGCCACCATAACCCGGGCGACCTCCGTAACCGGGGCGACCTCCGCCGTATCCAGGCCCGTAATAACGGGGTGGAGGCGCGTAATAACGCGGTGGCGGCGCGTAATAGCGAGGGGCAGAGTAGTAACGCGGCGAGGAGTAATACACCGCCCCTCCGGAATACACCGGAGCGACCGGGCGATAACTGTCGTACACGTAACCGCTGCTGTAGCCACTGCTATAGATCGGCTGCGTGTAGCTTTCTGATTCGTAATAACCTCCGTAACAACCTGCCAGGGACAACGTCATCAAAGCGGTAAGCAATCGTCGATACATGGCGGCCTCCCGGACCGCGGTAGAGCTCGAACCAGCGGCGCTGGTCGGCGTTCTCGAAACTGCCGAGAACGTTAACTGAGACTCCGAATTGCAGACCTAGTGCCCCACCGCGGTCCCCAGGCGCCAGACGGCGCCCTGCATCAGTGCACGTCTCGCCCGTCGTCAAACCACCTGCGCCCGCCCAGCTCAGGCGCCACAAGGGTTTTCGCAACTTGGCACAACTCTCGCTTGGAAGAGGATGTGCAGGAGTCACCACAGGTTCGCGGCACCATAATTTGCAATAGCCGACTAGGGTTCCGGCTCGCGTTTCGCGAGTGGCTGGTCCGAGAGTTGGCGACCTCCAGTAGAGGTTACACGGCGGGATAAAAGCCCGGGAGACAGGACACCAGTGGTGTCGCCGTGCTCCTGACCGTCCCTTTTCGCTACTGGAGACACCCCATGCAAAAGTCCCGTCTGTTCAGCCTGCTCACCGCAGGCGTCTTTGCCGCATTGAGCCTTTCGGCCACCGCCGCCCCGAAAAAAGATTTCGACGTCTGCTGGACCATTTACGCCGGCTGGATGCCATGGGAATACGCAGGGACTCAAGGCATCGTCGACAAGTGGGCCAAGAAGTACGGCATCCACATCAAAGTCACCCAGCTCAACGACTACGTCGAATCGATCAACCAGTACACCGCCGGCCAGTTCGACGGTTGCACCATGACCAACATGGACGCCCTCACCATCCCGGCCGCCGGCGGCGTTGAAAGCACCGCGCTGGTGGTCAGCGACTTCTCCAACGGCAACGACGGCATCGTCATCAAGGGCGACGGCAAGAAAGTCACCGACCTCAAGGGCATGGACGTCAACCTGGTCGAGCTGTCGGTGTCCCACTACCTGCTCGCCCGCGCCCTGGACTCGGTGGACCTGACTGAAAAAGACCTGAAAGTCGTCAACACCTCCGACGCCGACATCGCCGCCGCGTTCAACACCAGCGAGGTCAAGGCCGTCACCACCTGGAACCCGATGCTCTCGGAGATCAAGGCCAAGCCCGGCGTCACCGAAGTGTTCGACTCCAGCAAGATCCCCGGCGAGATTATGGACATGATGGTGGTCAACACCCAGACCCTGAAAGACAACCCGGCTTTGGGCAAAGCCCTGACCGGCGCGTGGTTTGAAGTGGTGGCGCTGATGAACGCAAAATCCGCCGAATCCAAAGCCGCGCTGGAGCACATGGCCCAGGCGTCGGGCACTGATCTGGCCGGATTCCAGTCGCAACTGGACACCACCAAGCTGTTCGCCACGCCTAAAGAAGCGCTGGAGTTCGCCACCAGCAAGCAGCTGCCGACGACCATGCGCAAGGTCGCTGACTTCTCCTTCGACCACGGCCTGCTGGGCGAAGGCGCCAAAGACGCCAGCGCGGTCGGCATGACCTTCGCCAACAGCGTGACCGAAGGCGACAAGGCCAACCTCAAGCTGCACTTCGACCCGAGCTACGTGCAGATGGCTGCCGACGGCAAGCTGTAAAAACCAAAGGTCTTTGCCATGCGCTTGATTAACCGCCGCCCGGATCGCGCCAGTCGATTGATCCTGGTGCTCCTGCCGTTCGCCCTGTTGCTGTTCGCCTATTTCACGGGCTCGGCGACGCGGCTGACGGAAAACCCCAACGACAAGCTGCTGCCCAGCGCCGTGCAGATGACCGATGCGATCAAACGGGTGGCGTTCGTGCCCGATCAACGCACCGGCGAATACCTGCTCTGGCAGGACACCGGCGCCAGTCTGCAGCGCCTCGCGGTCGGCCTGGCGATCAGCGCCATTGTCGGGCTGTGCCTGGGCATTGCGTCGGGGGTGCTGCCGTTGTTCAGCGCGCCGCTCTCGCCGTTACTGACCGTGGTGTCGATGGTGCCGCCGCTGGCGATTCTGCCGATCCTGTTCATCGTCTTCGGCCTGGGCGAGCTGTCGAAGGTGATGCTCATCGTCATCGGCATCACGCCGGTGCTGGCCCGTGATCTGGAGCAGCGCGCCCGGGAGATTCCGGTCGAACTGCTGATCAAGGCGCAGACCCTGGGCGCCTCGACCTGGACGCTGATCCTGCGGGTGGTGCTGCCGCAATTGCTGCCGCGCCTGTTGATCTCGCTGCGGCTGGTGCTGGGGTCGGCGTGGCTGTTTCTGATCGCGGCCGAAGCCATCGCCTCCACTGACGGTCTCGGTTACCGGATCTTTCTGGTGCGGCGCTATCTGGCGATGGACATGATTCTGCCCTACGTGGTGTGGATCACCCTCCTCGCCTGGCTGATGGACTGGGGCCTGAAAGCCCTCACGCGGAAGGCGTTCCCGTGGTACGAGGGGGCGCGCCCATGAGCTTTATTTCGGTCAAAAACGTCTGGCAGCAATATGGCGATCAAGTCGTGCTCGAAGGCTTGAACCTGAGCATCGCCGAAGGCGAGTTCTGCACCTTGGTGGGCGCGTCGGGCTGCGGCAAATCAACGTTCCTGCGCCTGCTGCTGGGACAGGAAGTCGCCAGCAAAGGCGCGATTCTGCTGGACGGCCAACCCCTGGCGAAGGAACCGGATTCGACCCGTGGCGTGGTGTTTCAGCGCTATTCGGTGTTCCCGCACTTGTCGGTGCTGGACAACGTTGCCCTGGGCTTGGAATTGCCGCGCTCGGCGTTGCTCGGGCGGCTGTTCGGCGCCGCCAAGCGTGACGCCCGGGAACAGGCGGCGGCGCTGTTGCACAAGGTCGGCCTCGATCACGCGCTGGACAAGTACCCGACTCAACTGTCGGGTGGCATGCAACAGCGTCTGGCCATCGCCCAGGCGCTGATCATGAAGCCAAGGGTTTTGTTGCTGGACGAGCCCTTCGGCGCCCTCGACCCCGGCATCCGCAAGGACATGCACGGGCTGCTGCTGGAGCTGTGGCGGGAGACCAAACTGACGGTGTTCATGGTCACCCACGACCTGTCCGAAGGCTTCAACCTCGGCACCCGGCTGCTGGTGTTCGACAAGGTCCGCATCGACCCCCACGCCCCCGGCGCCTATGGCGCGCGCATCACTTACGACATTCCCCTGAACAGCGATCGTCGCGCCGCCCGCGTGGCGCTTGATTCGCTGAAAACGGCTTGAAGGACATTGCCCATGACTGATTCAACCACGCTGTTTCCCGTGTTCGCCGAAGAGCTGCTGCCCGGCGGCGGCCACCTGTCGTTCGTGCTCAAACGTGGCGAACTGCTGCGCCTGACCGACCTGAACGGCAACGCCAACGTCAGCCTGACGCTGTTCAACGCCCATGAAAAAACCGAGCGCCTGAACCTGCCCGACAGCCTCAAATGCCAGCACACCGCCAAGCTCACCAGCGGCCATTGCCTGTATTCGGACATGGGTCGCGTGCTGGCCGCGATCACCGCCGACACCTGCGGCTGGAGCGACAGCATCGGCGGCGTGCTGTGCGCCGAAGAGGTCACCGAGAAATACGGCCAGGGCCGCTATCAGGAACTGCGCAACGGCTTCTTCCGCAACGGCGCCGACAACCTGCTGGTGGAGATGGGCAAGTGGGGCCTGGGCCTGTCGGATCTGTTGATGACGCTGAACCTGTTCAGCCGGGTCAACGTCGACGATCACGGCGCGCTGGCCTTCGTCCCGGGCAACTCAAAAGCGGGCGACAGCATCGAGCTGTACGCGCCGATGGACACGCTGGTCGTGATGACCGCCCTGCAACACCCGATGGACCCCAACCCCGAGTACGCGCCGCAGCCGGTCAAGCTGAGCTGGATGAAGGCCGACCCCAGCGTCGCCGAGCACTGCCGCACGTCCCGCGAAGAAAATGTGCGCGGTTTCATCAACACCGATCGCCTGTTCGCCTGAGGAGGCCAGTATGACCAGCACCATGACCTCTGCCCCCGTTTCCATCACCCACATCCCGGCCGGCGAGCCGTCGCTGACCGAACTCAAGGCCGGGCAAACCCTGCGCCTGCTCGACCTGGAAGGCAATCAGGCGGTCGACACGCTGTTCTACAGCCTCGCCAACCCCCGCGAACGCTACGACGTGCAACGCACGTTGCGCCGGCAGAACAACGTTTACCTGAGCAAAGGCAGCGTGCTGTATTCGAACCTGGGCAAGCCGATGCTGACCATCGTCGAAGACACCTGCGGGCGCCACGACACCCTCGGCGGCGCCTGCGCCCAAGAGAGCAACACCGTGCGTTATGCGCTGGATAAAAAGCACATGCACAGCTGCCGCGACAGCTACCTGCGCGCCTGCATCCATGACGGTCGGCTGGGCAAACGCGACATCGGCCCGAACATCAATTTCTTCATGAATGTGCCGGTCACGGCGGACGGTGGGCTGACGTTCGAGGACGGCATTTCCGGCGCCGGCAAGTACGTCGAACTGCGCGCCGAGATGGACGTAATCGTGCTGATTTCCAACTGCCCTCAGCTGAACAACCCGTGCAACGGCTACAACCCGACGCCGGCAGAACTGCTCGTCTGGGACTGACCGCTGGCCACAGTTTCAAGGCTTCAAGGCTTCGGCGCGAGGGACGGCCTTCGTGCAACGCGTACCACAGCGGGACGGCCCGCTACCCAGTGAGGGATTGATTGCTATCGATCCCCGGGGTCTATGCCATGTTCGACAAACTGCTGATTGCCAACCGCGGCGCCATTGCCTGCCGCATCCTGCGTACCCTTCGCGACCTGCAGGTCGGCGGCGTTGCGGTGTACGCCGAAGCAGACGCTGCCAGCCTGCACATTCTGCAAGCCGATGAAGCCCACAGCCTGGGCGAAGGTGGCGCCGCCGGCACGTACCTGGCGGTGGACAAGATTCTCGCCATCGCCCAATCCACCGGCGCCAAAGCGATTCATCCGGGTTACGGCTTTTTGTCCGAAAACGCGGCCTTTGCCCAGGCCTGTGAAGACGCCGGCATCGCCTTTGTCGGCCCGACACCTGAACAACTGCGGGTCTTCGGCCTCAAGCACACCGCCCGCGCCCTCGCAAAACAGCACGGCGTGCCGATGCTGGAAGGCACCGAATTGCTGGACAGCGTGGACGCCGCCCTGAGCGCTGCTGAAACCATCGGCTACCCGGTGATGCTGAAAAGCACGGCGGGCGGCGGCGGGATCGGCATGCGCGTGTGCCGCAGCGCCAGCGAACTGAGCGAGTCGTTCGAGGCCGTCAAGCGACTGGGCCAGAACAACTTCAGCGACGCCGGCGTGTTCATCGAGAAGTACATCCAGCGCGCTCGTCATCTTGAGGTGCAGGTGTTCGGCGACGGTCGTGGCGAAGTGATCGCCCTCGGCGTGCGCGACTGCTCGGTGCAGCGTCGCAATCAGAAAGTCCTCGAAGAAACCCCCGCGCCGAACCTGCCTGCCGGCATGGCCGATGAGCTGTGCGCTGCGGCGATCAAGCTGGCGAAAGCGGTCAACTACCGCAGCGCCGGCACCGTGGAGTTCGTCTTCGACAGCGATGATCAGCGGTTTTATTTTCTGGAAGTGAACACCCGTTTGCAGGTCGAGCACGGCGTGACCGAGCAGGTCTGGGGCGTGGACCTGGTGAGCTGGATGATTCAGCTGGCGGCCGGCGATCTGCCGCCGCTGGTTGAATTGCACGCGGTTTTACAGCCAGTCGGCCATGCGATTCAGGCGCGTTTGTACGCTGAAGACCCGGGCCGGGATTTCCAGCCCAGCCCGGGCTTGCTGACCTCGGTGCACTTCCCCACCGCCGACGGCAAACACCTGCGCATCGACACCTGGGTCGAGGCCGGATGTGAAATTCCGCCGTTTTTCGATCCGATGATCGCCAAGGTCATCAGCTGGGCGCCGGACAGGATGTCGGCCAGTGACGGTCTGGCCCAGGCCCTGAGCGAAACCCGGCTGTATGGGATCGAGACCAATCGCGACTACTTGCGTCAGATCATCGCGGACGTGCCGTTCGCCAGCGGCCAGCCGTGGACGCGATGCCTTGAGGGGCTGACCTATCGAGCCGACACCTTCGAAGTGCTGAGCGGCGGCACCCAGACCAGCGTTCAGGATTATCCGGGGCGCCTGGGTTACTGGGCAGTGGGCGTGCCGCCGTCGGGTCCGATGGACAGTCGATCATTGCGTCTGGGCAATGCTCTGGTGGGTAACGCTGAAGGCTGCGCCGCGCTGGAAATCACCATGAGTGGGCCGACGCTGCGCTTCAACACTGATGCGGTCATTGCCGTGACGGGCGCGGTCATTCCGCTGTCGGTGGATGGCGTAGCGCTGCCGATGAATCAATCGTTGCTTGTTTCTGCTGGATCGACCTTGGTGCTTGGCACCATCGCGGGAGCCGGTGCCCGCAGTTATCTGTGCGTGCGGGGCGGGCTGGACGTGCCGGATTACCTGGGCAGCAAGAGCACCTTTACGCTGGGCCAGTTTGGCGGGCACGGCGGGCGAGCGTTGCGCGCAGGGGACGTGCTGCATATCGCGCCTTTGTCTGACCGCAGCGCAGGCCAACAACTGGCAGCTGAACGCATCGCTGCGCTGCCGGAAGTGCGCGACATCCGTGTGATCTACGGCCCCCACGGCGCGCCGGAATACTTCACCGAGCGCTACATCGAGACCTTCTTCGCCACCGACTGGGAAGTGCATTTCAACTCCAGCCGCACCGGCGTGCGCCTGATCGGGCCGAAGCCGGAATGGGTGCGTGCCGACGGCGGCGAAGCGGGTCTGCACCCGTCGAACATTCATGACAATCCATACGCCATCGGCGCGGTGGATTTCACCGGGGACATGCCGGTGATCCTAGGGCCGGACGGGCCGAGCCTGGGCGGCTTTGTCTGCCCGGTGACGATCATCGAGGCGGATTTGTGGCAGCTCGGGCAGCTCAAGGCCGGGGACAAGGTGCGGTTTTATCCGGTCAGTCTCGACGCGGCCCGCTCGCTAAAACTGAACACCGATCTGTGTAGGAGTGAGCTTGCTCGCGAAGGGGCCGGTACATCCGATGGATCTGTGGCGGCTGGGCCATCGCATTCGCGAGCAAGCTCGCTCCTACAGGGTTTAGCGTTGACCTCACCTGTTGTGTTGCCACAGGGAGCAGCGTTGACTTCGCCGGTTGTGCTCGACATCGGCAAAGACGATACCCGCCTCGTTGCTCGCCTGTCCGGCGACACCCATCTGTTGCTGGAGATCGGCGCGCCGGAGCTGGATCTGGTGCTGCGCTTCCGCGGCCATGCGCTGATGCAGGCGCTGGAAAGCAAGCAGCTCAACGGCGTGATCGACCTGACGCCGGGCATTCGTTCGCTGCAGGTGCATTACCAGCCTGAGCAACTGCCGCTGAAAACGCTGCTTGATGTGGTCGCCGGCGAGTGGGACGGCGTCTGCGCCAGCAAGAATCTGGAGGTGCCGTCGCGCATCGTTCATCTGCCGCTGTCCTGGGATGATCCGGCCTGCCAACTGGCCATCGAGAAGTACATGACCACCGTGCGCAAGGACGCGCCGTGGTGCCCGAGCAACCTGGAATTCATTCGCCGCATCAACGACCTGCCGAACCTCGACGAAGTGCACCGCACGGTCTTCGACGCCAGTTACCTGGTGATGGGGCTGGGCGACGTCTACCTCGGCGCACCGGTCGCCACGCCGCTGGACCCGCGCCATCGGCTGGTCACCACCAAGTACAACCCGGCGCGCACCTGGACCGCTGAAAACTCCGTCGGCATCGGCGGCGCGTACATGTGCGTCTACGGCATGGAAGGCCCCGGCGGTTATCAGTTCGTGGGCCGCACGTTGCAGATGTGGAACCGCTATCGCGCGGTGGCGGCGTTCGATGGCAAACCGTGGCTGCTGCGGTTTTTCGATCAGATCCGTTTTTATCCGGTCAGCGCCGACGAACTGCTGACCATCCGCCGCGATTTCCCCCTCGGTCGGTACCCGCTGCAGATCGAGCACAGCACGCTCAATCTGACGGAGTACCAAACCTTCCTGGCCGAAGAAGCGCAGAGCATCGCGGCATTCCGCAACCAGCAGCAGAGCGCGTTCAACGCCGAGCGCGAACGCTGGATCGCCAACGGGCAGGCCTCGTTCGAGAGCGACGAAGCGGTGGCCGAATCCACGGAAGAAGCGCCGCTGCAAGACGGGCAGACCAGCGTCGACAGCCACATTGCCGGTAATCTCTGGCAGGTGCAGGTCAGCGTCGGCCAGCGCGTCGAGGCGGGGGAAACCCTGGTGATTCTGGAGTCGATGAAAATGGAAATCCCGCTGGTGGCGCCCCATGCCGGTGTGGTCAGCGACGTCCGCGTGCAGCCTGGCTCAGCGGTGCGCGCCGGGCAACGGGTGGTCGTGCTGGACGTTGGCTGAATTGGTGCTTGATGTTCCTTGCAGCTTGCGGCTTAACGCTTGCAGCTTTCATAGAGGCATAAGACGCGGTGGCATACGCGATACATAGTTACCGCCATTGCCACCCGGCATCGCGCCATAGTGGGCATCTTTCCACGTGGCGCGATTTTTCATGAACGACCGCAGCAGCTCTGATTCCGCGAGCGGCCTTGATCTCCTTTCCAACGACACCCTGCCCAATGGCGGGGATTTCAGCGTTTCGCCGTTCGCGGAACCTTTGCGCCCGGCTGAATCCCCGGAGCCCGCCGCCGCGTCCGCCAGCGAAGCTTACGGGATTAACCACAAGCGCTTGATGCGCCAGGCCGTCAGCCCGGTCGCCGAGTTGTTGTACGGATCGGTCTGGGTGTTGAAGGCCTGGCAACTCGATCTGGCGTTTCCACCTTCGGTCGCCCGCCATCTGGACCAGAGGCTGGAGGAAACGCCGCAGGCCAGATGTGGCGCTGCAATCGACATCGACGAGCTGCACGTCAGTTTTAGCACCGCGCTGGAGCCGGCCGTCGAAACCGACGGTCGGGAGCGTTTCGAGCTGCGCCTGACGCTGCGAGAGCTGGGCCGGGAGACGCTGAATCCGCCCGGACTCCTCGCCCTTCGACGCTGCGCCGAGGCTGATCGCCCGCTGTCGGCGTCGACGCCCACCCTGACCGTCTCGGCGTTTTTCGAGCTGCTCATCGAAGCCCGATGGACACTGGAATATGAGCAGGTGCAGCGTCAGTTCTGGGAGCATCACGGCGACACATGGAAGAGGCTCGCCGAGTTGGCGTTTCTCGATGGGGTGACCCGCCTGCATTCGCGCAAGCGCATGGATAACGAGGGCCATACGCTGGCACTTGATGCGCTGGGGCTCACACGTTTCCCGCTTGGTGTTCAGGACCTGCAGTCCGCCGGACCGCCGGCACGCTCGGTCGTGCGCGGGGTGGCGCTGAACGGCGAGACCATCCCAGGTATCTTCCATCTACGCTCCAATACCACGGGGCATTGCTATGTCCACGTGCTGGGCAGCGCGCCCCTGTGCCATGAGTACATCAGCGATGACGCGCCCTGGAAAGCGGACAAGGTGCTGGAGGCGATCAACGCATCGGCCTGGCATCGGATCAATCTTTCGATCGATGGCACGCAAATCACCCTGACGCTGGCGGCGCCTTCGGACGACGTATTCACTCAACTGCGTGTCGCCCAGCAACGCTTTTGCGCTGAGCGACTGACGGGCATCGATGCGGTTGAATCAACCGACGCATTCATCGACGACGACCACGCGGCGCTCATGCCCATCGAGCCGGCACTGGCACTGGTCAGCGCCCTCGATCACTGGCAGCACCATGAGCCGCTGCTGGCGCGAATCCCGACCCCGCTCGGGTTCGCAAACCGGCTCATGGGCCAGTGGCTCAGGCAGGTGTCCCCCCGACTCAAGCCTGTCCCGTTGAAGCAAACGCACACGCCGATCACAGACCCCCGGCGCGTATTCATCCGCTACCTGCCCGGCACGTCGAGGACGCCGTGGGGCCACCCGCGAATCGCAGCGGCGAACGTGATCGTCACGCCGGACGAAACGCCCGTCACGCTGAGTCAGGCACTGTTGAGCCGGTTCAGGGCGCTTCAGCCCCAGGGCTACGATGATGAAGGCGGTCGCTGGGTCGTCTACGCAGACCCGAGCGGGAACGGGGCCTGGAGGCCCGAGGCGGAATTGAACATCAGCGCCGCCAGCGTCGAGGCGCACATCCAGGGCGTCGATTTTCTCGGCCTCATGCAGCTTCGACTCGACCAGTTCTGGCGGCAGCAACGCGCTGACATCGAGCGTTCGCTCTGGTCGACGTTCGTCAGCCAGGCGCTGCTGGCCTTCAAGAGCGGAGACCTTTCCATGAACAGTTTCCAGAGGGTGATCGATGCCGTGGGGCAGGCGCAGCAGGTGCCTGCGCCAGAGCCGCCGCTTCTCGTTGCAGAAAGGATCTGCTGGAGCGCTGTGGGCTTTCACGTGAGCAGCGGACTGCCACTGAACTCCCACTGCCCTCCCTGCGTGGGCTTGCTGATGATCAGCGCGCCACACCAGGAAGGCGGGGTGCTTTATCAGGCCGGGCAGTCCACGCCGTTCGTGGCATTCAGTGATCGTCAGCAGCTCATCGACCACCTGACTACCGCTGCCGCCAACCCTGCATGGCGCGAGACCGTGCTCAATTACATGCCGCGCCGTTTTCACGTCAGGCTCGGTTATATCCTCGAACTGTGGGGCGGGGCCCGAGCGCCGGCCGAACCGGTGTCGATCCTGCGCCCCTGGACAGAGCCGCTCTACAGCCCGGACACCCATGCCGCCCGGCAGCGTGAACTGTGCGAGCAGGAAGTGTCCGGCTCGCCCATGGCGTTCATCTGTGAGGGCCTGCGTCTTAACGGCCAGTACGACGCCGAGGACAGCTTCGTGACCGACCGCGAGCAGGCACTCGGCGCCTGGATTCAACACCTCAATCGCCTGCAACTGTTATTGGCACCCATGGCGCTCGTGCTGCCGGCGGCCTCCATCGCGGCGCTGACGGCCAGCGCGGCCAGCGTTGCGCTGGGCATTCAGGCCGCCAACCTCCCCGGGAACCGTCAGGAGGAACGGCGCCAGGTGATGTTCGCCATTCTGTCCCTGGGGTTATTACACATGGCACCGGCCACGCCACGACTTTTTCAGGCGTTCCGCAAACTCGCAGCGCCTGCCACAGCACTGGGCCGAGGGCTGAGTCGAGTGAAGACTGCGCTGCCGGCACGCAATTTCGGCGACTGGCTGCGCAGGGCGACCCACCCACGCAAATCGCTGCTCAAGCCATTCTTCAATGGAGCGGGCCTGATGAAGACGTGGAGCGTGGCGGGTAATGCCGAATTCGGCACGTCGTCGGTTCAAGTGTGGAAGCTGGGGCGCAAATTTCTGCTGTGGACATCGGACCGGGCCCAGGCACGCACCCTGGTCGTCAGCAGCCACGGCTACTACTTGCCCTGGACGCGCACGACGGCCATTCCCAACGGCACCGAACTGCGAACTTACGCGCCCCACGGTCACGAGCTGGTCGACCCGATGCTGCACCGGATCGCCAGCCAGTCGGTGCGGCCCTACGCCCTGCTGAACACTGCGCAGCCGGTGCCCGGCCCCGGCGTCGGGCCCTTTCCGGACATGTTCGCCCGGGACACGCTGATGGCCGGCACTTCATTGCCGGGACGCATCAAGAATTACACCCTGGCGAAATTCCAGAGCGAGCACTACGAGAGTTACAGGGACATCAGCCAGATCGTGCGCAACAGCCATCAACCGCCGCTGCCCAGCCTGCTCCCTGCAACGCCCATGGATGTGCTGACCGTGCGCAACCGGTTCGGCATGACCCGCCCGACCCTGGAGGATCTGTTCACCGAACTGAGTCGGCAGGGCATTCACTACGACAACATCCTGCTGGTGCATTGCCGCTGTCCTGCCGTGGGTTCTATGCTGGGGCGCGCGCCCTCTTTCGTCGCCCCGCAAGGCCAGTCGCCGATTACCCCGTAGGCGCGTTGCCCGGGATCACATGCTCATGGCGCGAGACAGGGCCGCGCGCTAGCATTGGCGGCACTCAAAGGCGGCGCTCTACATGGACACTCACATCATCGACACGAGCATCTGCCCCGTTTGCGGCGCCAGTAACCGCTGCACCCTGGCTGATCCGCGCACAGTGGATCAAGCCTGCTGGTGTTTTACCGCCGAGATCGACCCGGCGCTATTGGCAGCGCTGCCCGAAGAGGTGCGTGGACAGGCATGTCTGTGTCCGCAGTGCGCAGGCGTTGGGGCGAAGATTCGCGATGCGTCTTGACCGTTTCCTCAGCAACCTGCCGCGCTTCAGCCGCAAAGAGGTACGACTGGCACTGATCGCAGGCCGTGTGCACGTCGACGGGTTGCTGGTAAAAAACCCGCTGCACGAGGTCCGCGAGTTCAGTCAGGTACGGATCGACGACGAAGTCCTTCAGCTCGGCAAACCCGCCCGGTATTTCATGCTGCACAAACCCCAGGGCTGCGTCAGCGCAACCGTCGATCCGCAGCACCCCACCGTGCTCGACCTGCTTGAGGAGACCGACAAGGACGACCTGCACATCGCCGGCCGACTGGATTTCAACACCTCCGGGCTGATGCTCATCACCAACGATGGGCAGTGGTCGCGCCGCCTGACGCAGCCGATCACCAAACTGGCGAAGGTCTATGACGTCGAGACCGAAGACGACATCGGCGCGCACTACGTCGAGAAATTCGCTGAAGGGTTTTATTTCGCGTTTGAAGACCTGACGACACAGCCTGCCGAGCTGACGATTCTGGGCAGTCACCGCGCCCGGCTGAGCATTGTGGAAGGGCGTTACCATCAGGTCAAACGCATGTTCGGCCACTTCGACAACAAGGTGACCCGGCTGCACCGCGAAAGCATGGGGCCGCTGAAACTCGACCCGGCGCTGGACCCCGGACAGTACAGAGCCCTGAGTGCCGACGAAATCGCGTTGATCTGAAACCTGCGTCCAATTGCCTACCTGTCACGAAACACGTGCAACGTGTCTACGCGCACCCCGTTTTTTCGTCAGGAGACATGGAGATGAAGCCAGAAATCACTCTGCTGGACATACAAGGCCAGTTCCGGGTTTACACGGAGCTCTATCGCGCAGACGCCGCCGAGAAGACCATCATTCTGGTCAATGGCTCGCTCGCCACGACCACCTCCTTCGCTCAAACCGTGCGCAACCTTCACCCGCAATTCAACGTCGTGCTGTACGACCCGCCTTACGCCGGCAAATCAAAACCGCACAACGCCCATGAACGCCCCCTGACCAAGGAGCTGGAAGGTCAGTTGCTTCTGGAGCTCATCGACCACTTCAACGCCGAACTGCTGCTGTCGTTTTCATGGGGTGGCGCGGCGGCGCTGGTCGCCCTGGCGCACCGGCCCAAGCGCATTGAGAAAGCCGTGATCAGTTCGTTCTCGCCCGTCATCAGCGACCCGCTGCGCGACTACCTCGAGCGCGGCCAGCGACACTTCGCCGCCTACAATCGCCATGGCGTCGGTGAGTTACTCAACAGCACGCTGGGCAAACACCTGCCTTCTCTGTTCAAGCGCTACAACCACAAGCACGTTAGCTCCCTGGATCTGCACGAGTACGCGCAGATGCACCACCACATCAACCATGTGCTGGACGCGAGCAATCATCCGCAGATGAAAGCGGCCCGGCGCATCAATGTGCCGGTGCTGTTCATGAACGGTGTGTGGGACGAGTACACCTCGGCTGCCGACGCCCGGCACTTCGCCCACTACATTCGCGACTGCCATTTCAGCACCATTCAGGATGCGGGGCACTTTCTCGACATGGAGAGCAAGGCAGCGTGCCTGGCATCGAAAGAGGCGCTGCATGGGTTTCTGACGCCCGCGCCCGGACCCCGGCGCATTCATTACAGAACGGATCGGTCGCAACAGGCGTTTGCGGTGTGATTGGAATGGGAAATGATAGGGCAGCAGCCGGGGAAGGAAGGGTTTGCTGCAGAGCCTGATGAGTGCCATTGGACGGCAAATCAGGGGGCGGCCACACGGATCGGGTCGGTGAGGCATTTAACGCTTCAATTCACCCGCCGCATCTGGTACAAAGTCAGCCGCTCCAAAGGCGTCAGGTTAAAAGCGGGTATAGTTTAGTGGCAAAACGAAAGCTTCCCAAGCTTTAGTTGAGGGTTCTTACTGGACAACCGCTTTTGTGAGCAAGCTTTTTATGTTATGCGGGTATAGTTTATTGGTAAAACTATAGCTTCCCAAGCTATCGAGGAGGGTTCGATTCCCTCTACCCGCTCCATCCCTTCCAAAGAAAAACTGCTTTTAATCAGATACTTCCGCTCTAAATCTCCGCGCACTCAATTATCGCCTATCCCCTCCTCGGCACACACGGCAGCAACGGTACGCCCCGCCAGACTGCAAATTTTTTGTGAGCGAAACCCAATTCTCGGCCCGCAGGCTCATGCGCCCACGACACCGTGCGCGGAATAATGCCCACCTACCTGTCACGCCGCCGCCAACCAGATTCAACGGAAACCACAGACCGCCAGACATTCGCTCTTCCGCGCGCAGTGAGCAGCCTTCCTAGCAATGAGTGAGACTGAAGAGGACGCGTGAGCAACTCAAGCGCCCTACAGGTCACCAAATCAAAAAGACGTCGGGAATGCGTTGTGACTAGGGGTGCCAGTCAATGCGACGATCGACCAGCGCATGGGCATGGGCACGGGCACGGGCACGGGCACGCCAGATGATCACATAGAGACAGAATACTTCCTGCCCAGTCGCAGACCATGAGAAAGGACTTAGTCGAACATGCTCAGCGTTAAAGGGCACCGACAAGCAAAAGGGTATGCACCGGCTGATCCGCGATCGTAATTCGAAATTACGCTGCCATTTCTCAGTTCTACCGCCCTACCACACTCTACCGCTCAGCACGCCGCGCCAGGGCCATGTAACTGACCGACAAGGCCGCCGAGCTGGGGTAGTCCCGCTCCAGCTTTAGAGACTAAAACTCAGTGTGAAGCCTGAAGAAACTCAACAACCTATCAAATAGCATGTATCAATAGCATTTATCTATCGAAAATCGCGTGATTATTTACTATCCATAGTGTATATGTGTATTCATATCACACATATAGGGACTAGTCAATATATGAGAAAATCGAATTTAATCGAATCTTTCACTCCAAGCGGCTCGTCCGTGGGCACCAGAAAAGAAGCGGAAGGCCAACCTCCAAAAGCTGGTAGTGGTTTAAAGAATGTGATCTTGATTCGCTGCGACCCGCCCCGCCTGTACGAAGCAGCAACCGGAGAACCTGTAGCCCCCTTCAACGCCTATTCACGCATCATCCACCGGATGCCCCGTAGCAAACGGTCGGAGAGCGCAAACTACCAGTACATAGGCCACAACGCATTTCTTGTCGATTATCTCTACGAAGCCAAAGCGCTTGGCGCAGGGGAGATCGACCCGAAAGCTTTGAGTGAAACCCTACAATCCTATTTCAAGCTCTTGACAGAGGCTGCTGGCAGTGACGACTACCTGATCAGAGTCATCGCGACCCGGCTAGGCAGGAGCCCCATCACCATCGCCTCAGCTAACAAATACAAAGCCGCGGCAAACGACTTCCTCCGCAAGTACTCGGCACTGCTAAGGGACTCGCTATCGAAAGTAAACCTCCTTAACCCTGAGGAGAAAGTGGAACTGCCTGCAGAACTCATTGAGCTCGAACCTAGGGCACGTAACCGATCTGAGATTAGCAAGATGCGGTCGAACCTTATGGAGTTCAAACCCAAGCCAGATGAGATGTTCCGGCAGGCGATAGGCGGCCTTCAGGGCGGCAAGGCTCCCACGGATACGAAACGGAAAGACTTTCCGAGCGACCAGATCCTAGATCTTCTCAAAAGCCTTCCACCGTTAGAGCGGACTGTGGCCCTGCTCCAATGTGGGGGCAGCCTGCGGCAGTCAGAAGCGTGGGCCATGAAAATCTCAGACATCAAGGTCTCGGAGCGAACGCTGCTGGTGGCCGATCCGAATAATCGTCGCGACCCATCAGCGAAGGAACTGCCATATAAAGGCAGGGCCACTGCTCACATCTATATGTTCGAACCCTTTAAAAAGATGTTCTTTGAGTCACTGGCAGAATATAAGATCGAGCGCCCCACTTCAGACAGTGATTTCCTTTTTGTGTCAGACAGCCCTAACAGCTACGGCGCACCTCTACTGGAAGCACTGGAAGCCAACTCGTTAAATCGTAGGCTTAATCGCGCGCTGTTGAAAGCCCAGACTGAGAACAAAATGGCTTTTACTGAGCGTGGTGGCAAGCCTTATACATCCCACAGCTTACGGCACTTCTACGGCTACTGGGCAAGAAACTTTATCTACATACCTGGTCGACCAAGCATAGGTTTGACCTTGGCCGAAATCCAAGTTCTGATGGGGCATGCCAATATCACTGCCACTATGATCTACGCAAAACTCGACCAAGAAATCATGATGGCCGAGATCGACGCGTCAGAAAAGATTAAACTGATTTGGAATAAAACAAAATCCATAGACAGCCTGCGTGCCGACTCCTACGAAGCCCTAGCGCGAGACTTGCGCAGGAGGCTGGCAGCGTGATTAATCTATTGACAGTGATAACTGTAGCAAACGCTAAAAAACTCGCAGCAGCAGCGTATATAATTTTTAACCTAATCATCAGTAAAATCAAATCAAAGGAAAACGGACTCAAAGAGAACTCTATCGACAAGCAGTATCACAAAAGAATTGCAATCCTAAAGTTATCTCACCTGAGACCACTAAATAACATATCAGAACAAGACCTGCAGATTATCTATGAAATATCCCAAGGGGTAGAATACGACAAAGCAGAAGACACAAAACTTTATCACAAACTTACCGGCTCAGATCCAGAATGGGCTGAAGACGTTTCGGGACTACGAGTAGTATTTAAAGAGTTTCTGTGCATACTGTGGTCAGAGGGTGTCGTGACGCTGCCCTACACATTTAATATAACGCACGCCTGGAAGAAAAATCCGGAATTTGAAGAAAAATATACGTATGGCTTCATCTGGGAGGTCGCGAAGGGTGTGAATTCTTTGGAGCGAGCCTCGCGTAACTGGCAGTACCGTACCAACTGGCATTCACCCAAAGACGTCGATTTCAACGAGCTGTGGTCGGCGGTTCCCGCCATGGTAGAGATTTACGGGAGCACAAAAAAGCATGGAAAATTCGCGCTCTTTAGCTGGGTCAATAGGTTTTCTACTTTACATCCCGAAATAATATCCCCAGATCAAGCCTTCTATTTAGAACGCTATCGAATGTACCTGGCTGCCAAGCGCACGCATGAAGGTGATGCGTCCCGATATACAAAGACATACTTGGAATACGTTAAATATTACGTCATGACACCTGAAGAGGCCAAAAGCCTGCCTACCCATGACAAGAAGCTGAGACGCTACAAAATCAGAAACATCAATAGGCAATACGCTCGGCCATCACCAAAGGCAATAGAAAATCGTCGTGAACAAAAGATAAAACAGCGTGCCGAGCAGTTGCTTTCGGAAGCCGGCGGAGCGGTGACCGAGGACGGAAGTCTGCTGGACACGCTCAGCATGGCGGTGTCAGCAGAAGACTACATGCTGTTGGTCGAATTTCCTAAACGAAACGCCGACCTTCACTGGATATCGAATACGTTCTATCCAGGTCGACAGAAAGTTGAAATTATGGAGCACTATAGCCAGTGGATCCTAATGGGATCTAAATTTTTCAAAAAACTCCAAAAATCAAAAAGAAAATCACAAGGCTATATCGATGCCCAAGTAAATGATTTTCGATTCCTATTGGATTATGTATTTTGTTACCTGCCACTATGGAAAGAGCAGCACCCAGACTCTCGCATTGTACTCCCCGAGCGCATCGAAGATTTCGAGCGTATTTTGTACTGGTGCGACGACCTAATTGATGAAGAAACTGTTGAAGCAATAAGCAATTTAAAAGGCCTTGATGACAGCTTTGAGGTTCCGTTAACAGCTTTGCAGTTACGCAACACCCTTAGAACACAGAAATCTAATAAGCCTTTTATCAATGCGGTGCATTTGTTTTTTGAAACAGTGAGAACTTATGGCCCTAGATACGACATCGTAGACGGCAAATACTCTAACCCTGTCAATATAAAAATGGACTCAACAGGCAGCGGCAGCCGGTCAAAAAGCAACAAAATTCCCTTTCCACGCGAAGCGGCTATTATTGCTAAGGCTTACATGCATACGCTTGACTCAATAGGCGTCCAACTCAGAACCATGATTATTGATGGCCGGATCAGTGTTGAAAACGCCGCCATAATTAAGCGAAGTGATTGGATAGATTTGTCTGAACTAGGAATTACTGCGTTAGTAACCATTCAAAGGTCAACCAACCCAGCTGAAAATCTTGAAATTCCGATCGACTCTATCCCCAACATTTATCATTGGTGGTACGGGGATTACTTTGTCCCTGAGGCCGAATATACAGAAATGATAACCTCGTATGTTCCGTGGCTTTCAAGCCTGAGAATGCTTGCGATTGCGTTATTCGCAGGCCAGAGGCTTCAGAATGGCCAGTGGCTAGACCTGAGGACATTTGACAAGGGTTTTGAGAGCAGCAAAATAGATGAATTTAATTTGTGTATGTTGCACATAAACACTGACAAATCCGGAAGCTCTCGGGACGTGGTGATTGATGGTCACGTAATGGAAAGCTTATTTGATGAGCGACGTTTTCAAACAGAGATCTATCGTATACCTCCAGGCCTCGTTTACTACGAAAATGATCCGAGAGATCCGCAAGGCTATGGTCAAATCTGCCCGTTGTTTCGCAGTCCATGGGGCGGAAACGATCTCCCGTTCGCTGACTCTACTTATTCAAATGAGTGGATACGTTTCTGCCAGGGACTTGAAGGGTTGTACAATTCGGTCGTATCACCTGATTCGCTTCACGCTTTTATCACACCAGGCAAAACAGGCGAAGATCTTGCAGTCCATGTGCCCCATGCTCTGCGAGCGACATGGATAACACATATGCGGATCTACGGGCATCTGGAAGTTACCATCGCGGCCCGACAAGCCGGCCACCGATCTGGTAACATGTCTGACTACTACACAATACTTCCTGCGGAAGAGCTTCTCGAAAATATCAACACGGCTAACAATATAGTTACCGAAAGTGCTTACAAGGCACTGATGGGCAAGATAAAGTCTCCAAACTCTCCTGGGAGCGCGATTGTTGAAGGCTGGAGCCAGGACAAACAGCAACTTATCAGAGATCAAAACTTCATTAGTAAACAATTCTATTTTATCAACAGCCAAGAAACCGGTCTTGATTTGATGGTAAAATCTCAAACAGTTCCGCTGTTCATGACCCATTGCATTTGCATGAGAAATGGTGATTGCCCTATGAAGTTGATGGAGTTTACACGCCGAGCTAGAACATGCAGTTTGTGTGATGGCGCAGTGTGGGGTGTAGACCATCTCCCTGGAATAAATGTTTGTATGAGACAGGCCCAACGCAAAAGCGAAAAACTTATTGAGAAGATTGTACAGCTCAGCTCAACCGATTTGCCGGCGGCAGAATTAGAACCATACCATTCAGATCTCACTATCACACGATACGAATTAGCGTCCTATACACGACTAGCTGATCAGCTTAATACATTTCTGGAGTCTGAGAACAGCAATCCCGGCTATATAAGCCGGTACCGGGATCTGGTTGGAGCAAAAAGGCACGCGGTCGACATGGCAAACCCTCGCCACCGCATCATTGCAGAAATATTGGATTCCGAAGCTTATCCACACTTGACGTCTGTCAACTACACTGCCGTAGTTGAGAAGATCGCCAAGTCCCCAGAACTCCTCTCGGCAGAATACCCCCAGCCTTCCTACTTCCGGCTCCTAGCCAACCAAATTGCGTCGATTCTTAAAGCCACAAACTGCACATTCGACGAAACTTTCGATTTGATATCGGAATCGATCCGAAAGTTGGGAGGCAAGTAAAAATGAGGAAGACTTCATCTCGTCCTGCAGATCAACTTAAAGTTGATAGATCCGGTCGAAAACTCCAGCTCACAAACACGCTATCCAAGACTCACGCTGTGCTGCAATCCTTCTTGAAGAACGGCGAAATCATCAAGAATGCCTCGATCCTAGCTCAAAGGGTGGCAGCAATTGTTGGCGTTGATCCTTCCTTATATCGCAAAAAGTCGACGCCTCACAAGGAATTATTTGACCAATACGCGGTTAAATTGTGTGTAAAACTTCCAAAATCAATACTCAATGCGAGCATTCCTGATGACGTAATTCGTCTCCAGCTAAGCGAGGCAACTCACCGTATAACAGTGCTCGAAAAAATACTGGGGGACTTGCCCCACCGAGCGCAACCAGTTGCCACCCCAGTAAGCAGGACAGACGCCAATCTATATGATTTTGAGAAAACCTGTCACTTGGTTGAGAAAATCCTACTTGAAAATCAATACCTCTATTTTGATAGTGGAAAATTAATGACGAGTGCGACGATGACCTCAATCCCCGCTGAGCTTTCAGACGCAAAGACCTGCAAACCATTCTTGGACTGGCGCCATGCAAGAACCAAAAATATTGGATCACTTAGCACAACTGAACTTGAGCAATCGCTTCGCCCTTCAGCTTCGGGAAGAGTTGATGAGCCTGATTAAAAATAGTATCCCTGTTCCTGTCCGCAAAGGCAGCATTGATCTGACCTGGCTTGCAGAGCGTATCGGCGCGACACGACAAATTTTTTATCCGGGGAGAGGAAGCTCCGAAGTTATTCAGCTTCTATCACTATTGAATCAGCACCTAAACAGCGGTAATCACCAAGCGACAAAGCCCTCTGAGCAGAATATTGAGTGTTCAAAGCTTCGAGTTGAACTGACCTTGGTGCGTCAAGAGAACTTAAACCTAAAGCAGCAGCTGCGTCTAGTACGTCATGAACAAGACATGATGCATGCGTCAGGAATAATGTTGGGTGATCTTGATTGAAAAAATATCTGATCAAGCGAATTTTTCATCGCCTCGACGGTATTAGCCTAGCGAGTTGCCACGATACAGGGAGTGATCGGACGGTATCTTTACGGTACCGCACCGCTGGGTTCGAACTACCTTTGGTGGCCGGGCGCATGTACCTGCTACGAACGAGTGCCCGTAGCAACGGGGTGAATTTGGTAGCAGTTCTGGAGTGCGGTGTAGACGCCTCGGGCTGGGACGAGCTTATCAAGAACAGTTTCTTTATAGACAGCTTTCACCTCCCCCCCAAGGCAAAGAAATTGCTTCTGTCACAGAGTCTTGGCTCGCGTGAGGTACTGCTTGAGTCTCTAACGAGCGGCGACATGCTTCCGTGGTGCAACGTACTCCTGGAACCCGAGCGCACTTTGCTCGGGCTTTCTTTTCAGGAAAGCCTGTCACGGTATCAGCGGATTAAGCGTGTGATGGCTTGGGGGTTAGCTCAAATCCACGCTGAGCGCTTTTATGAGACCTATGGTTCGCAGGCTTATGAATCATCATCAGCACAAGTGAAAGCCCTCCTCGCCTTCGCGTCACAGAACGAGAGGCGAGCAGCCCTCTCATCCACGGGAGCGAAGTTGTCGCCTGATCAGAGGACTGTACTTGAAGCCATGGGCTGGTTCCTGGAGCAAATTCGCGGCGAGCGCACGCTATTCCGTGAAACTGACGTACCTGTGAAGCTGAAAGAAGGGCTTAGGCTTAGCGCCAATGCCGGTTGGGTAATCACTGACGGCGATCACTATCAACTCAAGTCCAACGCTAACCTGCAAGTGGCTGTCCGCAGACAGCTTGAGCGCCTTTCGCGGAATTTTTTTCCAACCTATACCGCTGATGAAATTCGCTACAGTTATTCAAGATACAGCCAAGTCGTTGCGTCCTATAGCCATATTGATTACGAAGACGAAATCACCGCTGCCGTTAACTCCAGAATATCCATCATCCGCCCGCAGGACTTGAAGTGCCTTCATGAATTCATGGCCCAGTTGTCGGGGGTACTGCAAATTCTATATGCCTCGGCTCCACTGGTAGTCGTGTACTCCAGTGGTCTGAGCTCCATGCATGAACTTCATGCTGAAAAAGAACCAATCCCTTTTTACCGGCTGCCGCAAGACCTCCCCAAATACAGCACAATCATGGTTACCGATTGTGACTTGTTCAGCCTCAGCGATTTCCTGATCACCCTGCAAAACATCCCAGAAACCTCACGCCTGGTGCTCATTGACAGCCGTAGAACCAAGCCCGGAGCCACGCCACATTTCATTGATGGACTTGCCCGCTATTTCGCAGCTTTAGACGTCCAGCGCAACGTGATGCCTCAACGATTGACGCCCAATCAAGATTCGATCTGTCCGCAGGAGCCGTTCAATGTCCGCCATGCCGAGCAATGCCATAGAGGACATCCTGAAGAGGTCTTCGTCAGCGACCATCCGGCACTCGTTGATGCCATCAACCAGCGGCTGACTCGCACCCGTTCACCGATAGTTCTGGAGACTCAAGATAGAAGCTTTAGAAAATATGATCGAGTCTGGCTCCGACCGGCATATTCGAGCAAATGGGATCCGTTTATCTGCACGTTGCACTCGGTCAGCGCAAAAGGATTATTCGTCGAAATGGATGGGCGTTTTTTAACGTTGTCCAAACAGCTAGTGCAGGATGCAGTCGTCGCACTCGGTTTCGCCATGTCCCCGACGGCGGCGGTACAAACCAGGGCGCTATCGGTAGTGTTGATCGCCTCAAGGCCCCATAAGGAGGAATGGATCGCCTACCTTGTTGCATACGGGTTGAAGGTCACGGACTCTTTCCCCCATGATCTAGCTCCGAGTAGACCGTTCACAAAGGGGCTGGCGTACCAGCGTTTAGCGCCCCTGGTTGAATAGTATGCCTGGGGGGGGGGTATCGAACTCATTCCTCATCACCATCCAACTCAGCTCACCTCATCCGTTAAATGTTGCCTTACACTGATACCTGAGATTTGCATCCCTGACGCACTTCACATGAGGCGCAGCCCTGGCCCAGAAGCTCAGTAGTCTGCCGTGTATGCCAACGGGTAAATGTGTCGCTTCTACCCGCGCTCTTGATTGCACAATTTAAACCATACGTGATAGCGTCGAACTTTCGATCAACCTGGATCGAGCGGTCGGCACGCATAGCCTCTGTGCATCAGGATTAGTTCACATCTCTTCGCACGCATTTCGACAACAGTCAGCGGGCAGCCGACACCATGACGTATTGGAGAATTGCTATGCGCATCCCGATTTATTCGGAAGATCTGCTCCCCCAATCTGGCTTCAAGCGAATCGCGAAACGAGTCCAAAAACTGTGGCCAGGCCAAAATCCCATCAGCCTATCATTCGCGCGTGAGCTTCTTTCAAAATGGCTCGGGTATAGCGATTACCATGATGTGGTGCAAAGCTCAAAATCAAGCTCGATCAAACCACTGAGCCCCTCCGAGAGCGAAGTGCGGACAGCCATAGCGTCGGCAATGCTGACTACGCTTAGTTCCAGCCATGAACCCACTATTGCAGCCAGAACGCTGCGGGTATTCGCAGAGGCATTGCCGCTCCAAGCACTAGTCAGCTTCAAGCACCTCCAGCCGCAACCATCATCTGATACCCGCACCATTGGCCCCTCTAACGTCACTGCTGCCCAGAGCCTTCGGCACACTGAGGCCAAAAGTGATGCCCCGCCCCTCAAACCAGGTATCAAAAAAGCACCTAGGCTTGTCTCGCCTCGACGGACGATCAGTCCACATGAGTTAGAGGCAGTCAGAAGGGTGGTACAGGCCTCCGGCAACCTTCGTGATCAGAGCCTGTTTGCTCTCATTGAGACTGGGCTACGCTCGCACATGTTTCTTTCAGCCAAAGCCAATCTCGAAAAGCTTGATGACTCTAATCCTGGCTTCCTGATCCTGATTGATAAGCAGCGCCATACCGTTGTGCCCCAAAACACCAACGTCTTGGAGAGATACATCAGGTCTGAAAAATTAAAGACCGATGGCTATCTTTTTCCCTCCTCGAAAGCCCCTAATGAACCCATGTCAGCGCGGGAGTTCTCCGAAATCGTCAAGGGCTGGACATCAAAGGTAATCTCCGACGGTCTGCAACCCACCGCATATTCCATTCGAGCCGCAGTCATCGAACTTAGTTTGGGAAATCTCCCAGCTTATGACCAGTTACCCAAACAGGTGGGGCACCTCGAATCGGTCATGACCCAGCACTACCTTACGCCGTCTGACACAACACTGAACGGTGGTCATGCGCCGAAGACGGAGCCAGACGAGGCTGACTGACCGACGATCGACTCTTTGAAAAAATGGCCGGTGCCATTGGTTGAATAACCGCCCGGCCATACTCCCCTTTTCTAGTACACCAACCGACTTCTCTATAACGGCATTTTTCATCCGGCCAATGTCAACCCAGCCTTCTGTCTTCTCACTCAATTCCTAAGGCGGAGGATGCTCTGGTCGCATCTACGCGCGACAATGCTGAGCATAGGTACCAGAGGCCAAATCTGGGACAGATTAAGCTGATGAAATTCAACTACTCTCCGAGCTGGGTAGGACATTTCCCCCTGCTTGTCCGCTTTACTTATGACCAGCCGGCTGGGGCTACGAGTCGCCAGGGCCGTGGTGACCGAAGCGCTGGCTCACTGAGAAGCGATACACAGTTATGAAGCGAGTACGCTATTTCAGTCAACGATTGAAAATTCAGCCCCCCAAGGAAGTGATGATGCCAAGGAAGACATTGATATTTGGAAACGGCCTAGGGATGGCGCTTGATCCCCAACATTTTTCGCTTACCAACGCTATGGCTGATGTATGGAATGACCCTTTTGCCATCAGTGATGTGCACAAAGAGCTAATCAGTCAGTGCCTTGGTGGAAATGGCGTCATCCCCGCGCGGGAAGATCAGCTCGACCCACTGCACCTGGTGATCTCAGCGTGCAGGACGCTTAGTAGCATCAACATGTCACAGCGGATGAACGTTCACTGGTTATCGCAGGAAGGTCTGCAATTTCCGGTCGCAGTGGGAAACTACCTTCACAAGGTAGCCACCAGGCTGCACCTTTACGCCCATGGCCTCCCGCAGGCCTTTCTGGAACCAGTAATCGCGTTCGTTCGCCAGACAAAGTCACACGTCGCCACTCTCAACTACGACAAGCTTCTCTATGGAGCATTTCTAGATGCTGGCCTAATGGCGGGCTATTTCCATACCACGCTTGTGGACGGCATGGTTGCAAATGGCTTCAGCTCAGATGCACTGACGCGCTTATACAACAATGACTTTGGATACTACCTCCACCTACATGGCTCCCCTCTATTCTTTGACCACCATGGACTGGCCAGGAAACGTGATCGACATCAGCTCAACCCTTTTTCACCGGAAGGGTCTGATCACATCGTACTGACCCACGTTCGCCATAAGCGATCGGTGATTGGCGCCTCGACGGTGCTTTCCACGTACTGGAACTACCTAGGGCTCAGTCTGAACGAATCTCAAGAGATCATCGTGTTCGGGTACTCGGGGGATGATGACCATCTCAATGATGTGATCGCCGCCTATGCCCAGTCCAGACACATCGTGATAGTCGAGTGGAGCGGCGTTAATCAAACTGAAGCACAGAGACTTGCATTTTGGTCTCAAAAATTCAAAACCGGTAATTTCCACTTATGGCGCCTACCGAACGTTCTGACCTTCACGCAGTGGGATCACATTTATTGAGTTCGAGCGTCGGTGAAGGTCTGATCACTCCCTCGGCGCAGGGCCACATGATCAGGGTTGTAGCGGTGGTGGCTGAACGGTTTGAGTTCGATGAACTGATCGAGAAAATCATACTTTCCGTGAATAGCACAGGCCAAGATTTGAACCAGCTGTGGATCTGTGAAGGTCGACTTTCCCCGACCCAGCGTCGATCAGGGCTTCAGTTGCCCGCAGCGGCATCATGCAGTTTCGCCTGCGTACTCAGCCACTCCGCATACCCCATCACAAGCTCCCAAGCGATGGATCTGGCCAACTCGTACTCAGCCGGGCTCGGCTGTCTCAAGGCGCCGTCGGCTGTCCCTCGATGCCGACTGGCGGAGGTAGGTCTGTTACACACGGCTTGAAACTGGCCAAACTTGGAAAATTCTATCTTCAGGGCGTCCGCGACCTGATGGCGCTTCAGAAACTTTGATTCCAACGCATCCCAGATTTCGTACAGGTGAACAAACTCGTTATCTGGATCACGGAGAGAGTTCCGATGACTGGCCAGTATCCGAGCGAGAATCAGATCATCCGAGTGACTCTCCAGCAACAAAGCTTGCCGAGACTCTCGCTCAATGCGCTCCTGCTCCGAGTCCTCGATCACGACCCCATTCCTGATAATCTGAATTTCAAAATGATCGCTTATCGAGACAGAGGCATAGCATTCAAGGAACATCTCTCGTTTGCCATCCGAATGCGCCACAGTCAGGGTTGGAGGGTGTGAAAACTCTACTGCTTGTTGGAGCCTGCGCTGGGCAGGTGCCAGCCTAGCCTGGATCGCGACCAATAATTTATCAGCAAGCGTTGCATCCGCCCGATAGACCTGCTCATCAAAATCTGCTGTGACCCTGCCACCCGCAGCGACAACGCTACCACCAAACTTTTCAAACTCCAGCAAGCCGTCAATCAGGCCTGCGGGGCTATAGCTCCACTCCAAGGTCGCCTTGCTGCTCATGTGTCACACTCATCGCCTGCCGAAGGCCGTTTCTAACGCTTCGCCAGTACAATGACAATGCTGTCTCGCCCGGAAGCCATCTCGGCGTACAAAAGGCTACTGCGCATCCTGTCTCCAAGGGTTTTGTTCCACGTCATAGTACATAGGTACGAAGAGAGGCTGGAGTCATCGCGAAAGTAATTCTTCTAACAACGCTCGGGTCGATCATTACCGTTTCAGCCTGCATTGTCTGGATCAAAAGCACTGCATCCGCTTAACACTTTGAGCCTCAAGTTAGCCCATGGCCAAGCGGATCTGGATCGCGTGGTGCTACCATCGTACCCACACGTCCCCTACACAGAGACAGGATTTCCAATGTCAAAACTCGCAGAATTCCGCCAACTCGAACGCCATCTCGCCGAGCAGTTAGCGGCGTTGGAAGCAATGAAAGGCGACAAAGGCCTTGAGCAAGAAATTGAATTTGAAACCAAATTGCGTGGCTTGTTGGGCGAGTACAACAAGAGCTTAAGGGACGTCATCTCGATTCTTGATCCTCTGGGCGGCTTCAAGCCAGGCACGGCTGCTGCCGCGCCGGTGAAGGGCACACGTAGGCCTCGCGCTGTGAAACTGTACAAGAACCCGCATTCGGGTGAGGTGGTTGAAACCAAAGGCGGAAACCATAAGGTTTTGAAAGAGTGGAAAGCTGAATACGGCTCGGACACTGTGGAGTCCTGGATTTCCTGATCGCTGGGCAGGCTTGCCCTGAGGGTGGGCTCTTAGCCCATGGGCCTCTGACTACTACAAACTTTGGAAGCCCAATGAAGCACCAAACCAGCCCAGTCCATCTCACACCAGATGAATTCGCATCGATGATGGAAGAGTTCGATCAAGCTGGTGCGTGGATGCAGGAACAGCTTACGCGCAACGCTCAAGCTCAAGCTCAAGCTCAAGCTCAAACTGTCCTACTCTCAGAGCAATGCCTTAAGAATAGTCAAACGCCCCCGCCCGGCCCAGCCGAGCAGGTGTGAAGAGGCCCCAAAGCAGTCTGCTAATGTTTGGGCTTGGATTTTAGCAATCCGATTCTGTCTGACGCTGCGTAGCTGATGGAATCGGTGAGCTGGGCCTGCATGTCGTGAAATTTTTCTTCAAGCGCCGGGTAGCGACCAGCCTCGCGCAAGGCTCGGAGGACTTCGAGCATCTCGACAGCTTCTTCGAGAGTCATCTGGATATCGCAGTACACGCTTGCGCTCATCACTGCCTCCAACCTCTCCAGTGGCGTCATTCAGGATATTTGAGAAGGCGAGGTGCCTTGTTCTGCGACATTTGTACAGCGCGGCTACGATTCGCGAAGCACGTGCCTTGCGAAGACCATCAGATCATTGATGCCACTACACTGTGATCTGTCTAGGTGTATGCCAGTGATACCTACTTCGCGTGGGCCATGACAATCACAGCGCAGTGAATCACCCACCATGATGACTCTGTTCTCACCAAATCCATTGTCAGATTCGACGCCTAGCATTTCGCAGGTTGACTGATACATCCGTGGGTCTGGCTTAATCAGGCCAATTTCATAGCTAAACCCGAATGCATCCATGGTCGGAAATAACCTTCTGACAGCGCGACCGTATGGGTACGCAAGGTTGCTGCAAACTGCAAGCAGGAGACTACGCTCCTGCAGCAAGGCGACAGCTTCTAGGGCATCCGGGTATGCCACGACGGAGCTAATTTCTTGCTCAAGCATCTCTTGAATTTCAGCCAACCGTGCAGGGTGGACGTTGATGCCCAGGTGATCAGCCGCTTCGGACAACCCACCGTTAAACCTCATCAAATTTTTTGCATCGTCGGGCCTCGGACGACGTCCGTGCCGAATCCCTTCCTTCAAAAGCTGTCGATATGGATGTATGCCAGGCTTGATTTGCAAAATCGTCCCGAAAGCATCTAAAAGCACAGCCTTGTATCTCATCATTCGTCACCTTGTTCCGAGGGAAGGGGTCGGGCCACTCAATGAACAGAACTCACGAAGTTAGCGTGGTATCACTCAGCCGCAACTGGGCAGCCCTCACCACGGAAGCGTCCGCCTCCTTCCTAAAGCCTCGGCCCATAAGTATGTAGATGGTGCCGGCGGTTTCGAAAACCCCATCTTGGTTGTAGGACGTTGCAAACCCAGACATGACGCTGTCCCCACCGCGAAGCCTGTGGCTGTTATCTATCTGGACGTGGTGAGCGTACATGATCATAGGCAGCATTGGTTCCGGAAGCGGCACAGCCCCATCTGGACTGATCATATCAATCAGTACCCAGCCCGAAACCGCGCACCAAGGCTTACCTGAGGCCCGAAGCTTTTGCTCGATCGCAGAAGCGGCCCGTGAAGAAGCTCCTGCCATAGACTGACCTTCTAGAGAGATCATTTCGAAGAATAGTAATAGCTCCATTGTCATTCTCCGGGCAGCGTCAGCAGGTCGCAGCCTGGCGCAATCAGTACGTACGCGCTGCCTGTGAGGGTAATTGCGACGAGGTGATCTGCAATTTCGACAAACTCCAAGACATCGGATGTCCGAATCAAACGACCATTTCGGAACCGATCCTTGTGGTCAAAATAAACTCTACCGACCAGGCTAAATCCCTCAATCTCAGGCTGGTGCAGATACGCAGTGATAGCCCGCCCAAAACTGATCCTTGAGGCTGCCAACACCTCGATCGGTACGAACGCTCTTATAGCCACTGAGTTAACCCTTCCCCTGCTCGGTGACGATAACGTAGTGATCCTTTCCGCAGACGCTGCGCAACATCACAAATTCATCCTTGCGGAAAAGTCGCGTGACAGGTGGAGTGACCACTGTCATGCCATCCTCAGTGTTACCCGATAGATCGAAATAAGCCTGAGCAGCATACCTGTCGCCTATCCGCGCTGCGCCCAAAAGGTATGCGTCTATGGTTACACCCCAGTCGATGTTGCTGGCCACCAACACCTGAGACGGAATCGCCGGCGACGGAGATAAACTCGAAATCTGCCTGTTAGTCATGTGGTGATCTCCACAATCTTGTCCGGGTCGAATCCCGTTTCTTCGCCGGGATATCCCCGCTGATTCGAAATCAACCGACATTCGCCAAACAGGACATCGATGGATCGATGGGTGTGGCCGAAGATCCACACATTGGCCTTTTCCACTAATGAGTGCCAGCGATTGAAATAAGCTGCGCTGACGTGACCATCATGCTCATCGCCGGCAGCTTCTGAGATCGGGCAGTGATGGCTCACTACCACCGTTGTCCCCTCAAAAGGTGTACTGAGCTCTCGGTCAAAAAACTCACGAGTCGCCCGATTCTTTGCAATGAGGTCAGCCGGGCGAAGACGGCGATAATTGGTATCTGCGCGGATCATCTTGAAGTCATTCATCACACTCGCGCAGGTCATCGATGCTGCGACCACATCGCCCGTAGCGGAAAAATCCGTCCACCCCGTTCCGACCAAAAATCTGACATTGCCATGAGTCCACGATTCGTTCTCCAACACGTGGACATGATGCGCTGCAGCGGCTTTCATCTTGCTCAACGTGCGATCAAGGTGGCCTCGGTACAGCTCGTGATTACCGCAGCAATAGATGACTGGGCAGGTAAACGTCTCATTCGCCCAAAGTACACCTCTGGTCTGCAGATCGATGTCTCCTGCGAGCACGACTAGGTCGACCAAGTCGACCACGTGTTTTGGAGTCGGAAACGGTGCGAACTCATTGTGCAAATCGGATAAAACCAAAATTTTCATGATAACTCGTGGGTTCGCAGGACAGCTTGGTGTGCTGCTGATATGCGCTTTTTGGCCCAGTAAGGGACAGCCACCAATGATCGATTTATGGGTATATTGAACTGACCATTACGCCTCTCAGCCCAGCCCCCATAAAAAGGTTTTCGCGTTTGCTCCATCTATTGGAAAGGGACGCGCGCCTGAGCAATGCCAGCTCTGCTCACAGCAGAAGTCCCCTATAAGCAACTATATACAGTGGAAGGGGACTAGGCAACATGGCTTTATCGTTAGCTTTGGGGAAGCTCCATGAACCTTAGGCTCGCGATCGGCGCAGTGCTTCGCACGCTACGCAGTAAAGAAAAGCGAACCAGGGAAAGCCTCGCAGAAGCTAGCAGCCACACCTACCTGGCAAGATTGGAACACGGAAAATCAGGTATCACTGTTGAGAAGCTTGAGCTCATTAGCGAGACCTTCGGGATCAGCCCCCTGACATTTTTGACCCTCGCCCTAGCGACCAGTAAGGGGGAGACGATTGACAGTCTTCTACGTCAAGCGCGCACCGAACTCGACGAGTTCGAGGCGGACGGTGGACTGGACACGATTACCAACCAGGTCAAGGACGGTGAGCTGGTCACACGGCTCCCCGGCAGACAGATCGACTCGCAACGGCTGGAGAATGTCCTCAAGTGCAAAGCCCAAGGGATGACCCAGAAAATGACTGCAGAATCGTTGGGGATCAGCAAGCAGACGGTCAATAAGCTCTGGACGCGGGGCAAGGAATGAACCGCTATACCGATTCTCATATCTCGTTGTTTATTGAGCGTGTAGTCCTTCGACTTTCATTTCGTTGAGCACCCGCTGAGGTCTGGGACTACAGAGGGTAGGAGTAACTGAAGAGTGAACGCCACTGACCAACCGGATCCAGCTCGACAACCTGACAGTGGAATGAGCGAGCAACAACTGCAAGCGACCGCCGCAGAGCCAGACGCAGCAACCAATAGCGAGCCTAATCTCTTTGATTTGGAACTGGCGTCGATCAAGGACTTCCAGCAAACGAAGATAAGCCGCCTGCTGGAGACCATCGACACGCTCGAATTTTACTCGCTTGACGCCCAATTCAGCGCTCTGTCCAAACAGGCACTTGCCGAAGGTCAGCGGGGTGTTTATCTGGCTTATAGAGTACTGATGGTAGTGTGCTCGTACCATTTTTCCGTTGATCGCCATGATGCCTTCGGGCCAAGGCTGACCAGAGACGGAATGCGCACTCCTATTCCCGCAGACATCGCCGGTGAGCAAAGCCAAGTACTCGCCGCTATTGCGGAGAATATCGATCATCCACTCATACGAGCGCGGGTTGCCGACGTAGCGTGGTACAACCACAAAAGCCTTCACAAATGCGCTGGCTTAGCCATCGAGGCGTATTGCGAAGCAATCGAGTTCTATCTCGACGATAAACTCTCCTTCAGCTACGAACCGCCCTCCGGCTTGTCCTCCAAAGTTGTAGACCTGATCCACCGGGTGTTCCATATCATCGCAAACACCGGAAAGCGGAAAAATCCCCCTGAGGTTGCTGTTGCCTTATGGAGGCGCTTGTACGTTCAAGCGGATAAGCTTCGGTGCCACTCATCGTTTGATCGACTTGCTCGCCTAGGGCAGGCCTTCAGCCTGATTGAATGGACGCTGGTGGCCCAAGACGCAGAGAGGTCGGCAAACGATGCTGAGGCAAGTGATTATGCCTTGGCGGTCAAAGTGCTATGGGAGCTTGCTGCTCAGGCTCACCAGCAGTCCAAAGACCACGAGGGCTTCAAGCGCTGCAAGCTAAGGTCGATACAACAGACCCTCAAAATGGGCGAAGGAGTGGACAGCTTCTTGGCCAAAGCGAGCTGGACGCGAGATGCTATTCGGGAGCTTCGATCAATCCCTGGAATGCAGAAAGAGCTAGAAGCCTTGAAGGCCGATCTACTGGATCAGCAAGCACAAGCGGCTCACGAGTTCTCAGCTTTTCAAACTCCCATGGATCTGAGCGAAGATCGCCAAGGAACCATCGATATTTTCAGAGACCTGACGCTTCCAGACTTCTTTTACAGACTTGCCCATATTTGCAATGTGCCGCAGAAAATAGCGTTGCACACAGACATCATCAAAGATCGCAGCGATTCCTTTTTGTCCGACCTGTTCAGTGGACGGATTTACACAGATGTTTTAGGTCGTGTGGTCAATCAAGCTCCTGTCGTAAACCTGAACGAGACACCACCCCCCGAGTGGTATGCGCACGAGAGCCTGATCCCCCTTGATATCCATTACCAGATGGCAGTCGAAAGCCGAATTAAACCTGCAGCTCAGACGTTGCTGACAAAATTCGCTGTCGACGATCGCCATCTGATGGCGATCACTTCGGCCAGCCATTTCGTTTGCCCAGGGTTCGAACACATCTATGCCTTGGGCCTCGCGCGCTTTCTCCAAGGCGACATGATGTCTGCGTGTCACCTGCTGCTCCCTCAGCTAGAAAACTCTCTGCGCCATGTCCTTAGCGACTCAGGTTTCGATACGTCGAAACTCGATGAAGAGATGCGGCAAGAAGACAGGTCGATCAGTGGACTGTTGAAGAATCGACGCGATGAGCTGGAGTCGGTTTTTGGTGTGGATCTGATCTACACCATTGATCTTCTCTTCAATTTCAAGGGCGGGCCATGCCTGCGCCACGAACTGGCGCATGGAAAGTTGGCCTCTGGCAACTGCTACCTTCATTCAAGCATTTACGCATGCTGGTTGATGTACTACCTAGCTTGCCTGCCACTACTCGCACACTGGAAAACCCATGTCGCACCACAGCTGGAGGAGATAGCGCTCTGAACCTCCCTGCAAAAGCACTGCTGGATGTGCTTGGAATTTACAAGCGATGCCAAGCTCCGTCAGATAGCTACTCTACATCTGGAAGAAACGACCTCCATCGGCAGCCTCTGGTATGCCTAGCCGCTGGAGGACTTTAGCTACTAGAGTTGTGCAGCCAAAGCCAGCAACGTAACCGTCCGGGCAACACACCTTCCTGACACCGTCGCTTGAGGCGATGGTGTCCACCCAAATATAGGTGGACACCATTTTTAGCCTTTTTAAGCGGACGCCCATGCCACAAGAACGCCGTTCCTATTCCAAGTCCTTCAAGGCCCAGGTCATTGCTGAGTGCGCCCAACCTGACACTTCAATTGCCAATGTCGCCTTGACCCACAACCTCAATGCAAACCTCGTCCATAAATGGATTCGGGTGCATGCACAGAAAAACCTGACACTTCAAACCGCCTTCATCCCGGTCAAGACATCGCCGCCGGTGCCGATGCATCAGGCCCTTCCTGCCACGATCCGAATCGAAGTGCCGCATTCAAAAGGCGTAGTCGTGGTGAGTTGGCCGGCAGAAAATGCAGCGGCGTGTTCTGCTTTCCTGCGAGACCTGCTGCGATGATCCGCATCGACTCCATCTGGCTTGCCACCGAGCCCATGGACATGCGCGCAGGCACTGAAACTGCGCTGGCGCGGGTCGTGGCGGTGTTCGGTGCGGCGAAGCCGCACTGTGCTTATCTGTTTGCCAACCGTCGTGCCAATCGCATGAAAGTGCTGGTGCATGATGGCTTGGGGATTTGGCTTGCTGCCCGGCGCTTGAATCAAGGACGTTTTTTTTGGCCGGGCGTGCGGCACGGCTCTGAAGTCGAGTTGGATGCAGAGCAACTTCAAGCCTTGGTGCTCGGCTTGCCTTGGCAACGCGTCGGTTCCGGAGCAGCCATCACGGTGCTCTAATTCGCCTGCCATGGCCTGCTTGCCAGCGCAATTGGCCCATCAGTCTATCGCCGCCACTAGCCCTCTCTGGCAAAATCGGCGGCATGACTTCGCATCCGAATCTCGATCAATTAAACCCTGAAGAACTGCGTGCCTTGGCGGCGCAGTTGATCCAGCGCGTCGAGACGATGGACAAGCAAATCACTCATCACAAATCGGTCAACGAGAAGCTGGCCCACGAGATCGCGCTGCTCAAACGCTTCAAGTGTGCCAAGCGCAGCGAGCAGTTGAGCCCGGATCAAGCCAGCCTGCTCGACGACTTGATCGATACGGATATCGCCGCTATCGAAGCCGAGTTTGAGGCGCTGCAACCGGCACCTGTCGAAGCCAAAGTGCGCCAGCAACCCAAGCGCGCACCGCTGCCACCGCAGTTTCCTCGCACACTGATCCATCACGAACCGGACAACAGCCACTGCCAGTGCGGCTGCGCACTCAAGCGCATCGGCGAAGACGCCAGCGAAAAGCTCGACTACACGCCCGGCGTGTTCACAGTCGAACGCCACATCCGTGGAAAGTGGGCCTGCGAACAGTGCGAAACACTGATCCAGGCGCCGGTACCGGCGCACGTCATCGACAAAGGCGTCCCGACCGCAGGCCTGCTGGCCCACATCATGGTGGCCAAGTTTGCCGACCATCTGCCGCTGTATCGCCAAGAGAAAATCTTCGGCCGCGCCGGGCTGCCCATCGCCCGTTCGACCTTGGCGCAGTGGGTGGGCAACTGCGGCGTGCAATTACAGCCGCTGGTTGATGCGCTGCGCGAAGCCGTGCTGACGCACGACGTCGTTCACGCCGACGAGACGCCGGTACAAATGCTGACGCCTGGTGCGAAAAAAACTCATCGCGCTTACGTCTGGGCCTATGCCACCAGTCAGTTCTCCAACCTGGCGGCGGTCGTTTACGACTTCAGCCCGAGCCGCGCTGGCGAACATGCCCGAGCCTTCTTGGGCAGTTGGAACGGCAAGCTGGTCTGCGATGACTTTGCCGGCTACAAGGCAGGCTTTGAACTGGGCGTTACGGAGATCGGCTGCATGGCCCATGCCCGCCGGAAGTTCTTCGACTTGCACGTGACCAACAAGAGCCAGGTCGCCGAAAAAGCGCTGAACTACATCGCGGCCTTGTACGAAGCTGAACGAGAAGTCCGAGAGCTGGAGCCGGGTGATCGGCAGCGAATACGGCAGGAAAAAGCAGCGCCAATCGCCGACGCACTTCATACCTGGATGATCGCCCAAAGACAGCTTGTGCCTGAGGGTTCGGCCATCGCCAAGGCGCTGGATTACAGTCTCAAACGCTGGATAGCGCTGACGCGCTATCTCGATGACGGTGCCGTGCCCATCGATAATAACTGGTGCGAGAATCAAATCCGGCCGTTGGCTCTTGGGCGTTCGAACTGGCTGTTCGCGGGATCGTTACGCAGCGGTAAACGTGCAGCGGCGATCATGAGTTTGATCCAATCGGCGCGACTCAACGGCCATGATCCGTATGCTTATTTGAAGGACGTCCTCACGCGCCTGCCGACGCAGCGGGCAAGTGAGATTGCGGAGCTACTACCGCATAGGTGGCGACCGGTTTAGTTGCGCAAGACGGGATGCCCGGACGCACCTCCAACTGGTGCCATTACCGGTCTACTTAGCCTTTATGCTGGTTATCCATGCATTCCTCCCTACAGCTTCGCCCGGTTCAGCCGATAGTTTTCGTACCAAGAGAAGCGCGGCAATTCGATCCTGTAACAAAGGAGAGTAAGCGGCTTTTGAGGAAGATCTCTTGGAATGCTTTCATTACCTCATAACCATAAATGAGAGATGGGCACTTTTTAACGCCTAAGAAAGCACTCACAGACCTTGAGTGATCGAGAACCCGATGAATTTATTAGCGCCTGCCCTGTTCGTTACCAACCGTGTTCGATTCCCCATGAAATTCGCAATTTTGGGATTTATTGTCCTGATTCCTCTGCTCCTGCTAGGCACCCGGGCGATGCTTTCACTGAACACGAGCATCACGGGCATCAAGCATGAACAGGTGGGTCAACAATACTTGTTGGACGTCACCCCTATCCTGCGTCTAACCATGATTCAGAGGGCGCTGACACACGGCATGCTCAGCGGTGACACCAACGCAGTAGCCAATGCAGCACGCAATGCTGAAAAGCTTAACGATGCCTATGCGACTCTTGCTGCGCAGGACGCAAAATTTAGCACCCAACTGGCAACGACAGACCGAGTTCAGACGTTGCGTACCGCTAGTGTGCAGCTGGTTGAACGCGCCAAAGCAGGCGAAGCACCTTTGGTGATCTTTTCCGCGTGGAACGACCAGTTAACCGACCTAATGAATTTCGTTTACTACATTACGGCCACTTCCGGCATGATTTTGGACGAAGATGCAGGTTCGTTGTACCTCATCGATCTAAGCTCTATACGTCTGCCTCGGCAAATAAATCTGGTCGGACAGATTCGCGGTCTGGCCAGCGGTTTTAGCGCTGACCGTCCTCTGGACGACACCACTCGTATTTTTGCCCAGACTTTGTTGAAACAGGAGCTGCTAATGCGTCAAGAGTTGCAGCAGAGCCTTTCCCTGCTTCGCCGAGAAGAGCCGAAATTATCTGGTGTAGTTCAGCCGTCTGTAACAACAGCCATTACCGACCTGGAAAATCTGCGTAAAGACCTGGTGGACTACCTTGATCCGAGCAAGCGCTCAAACGTGAATGCCAACACCTTGGGCGAGCGTGGAAACGCCGTCGTTGCTCAGTTTTACAAAGCTCAGGATCAGATGCAGGAATCGCTGCGAATTCGAATTGATGAGCGTCTGAATACACTGAGTAATGAGCGTACTTTCGGCACTGAGCTATTTATCGCCATTGCGATACTGCTGCTCTATGCGTTCGTCGGCATCTACAAGGCTCTGCGGATTGGGGTTGATGAGCTCCTAGCTGTGACGGCACGTATTGCTCAAGGCGATCTGAGCGCGCGCGTCCGAATCAACAGCCACGATGAAATCGGTGATGTAGGCGAGGGACTTAACCGCATGGTAACGGCCTTCTCTGGCTCACTGAGCCAGGTGGAGCGTAGCTCGCATTCAGTCTCAGATGCGGCAAAGCGACTAGAGATCTCCATAGGCCAAGCCAAAGCCTCAATGAACTCACAACAGGCTGAAACCGAGCAGGTTGCTACTGCCATCAACGAAATGACCGCGAGCGTTGCCGACGTGGCCCAGAATACCGAGGGCGCAGCACGTGCCGCTGAATCTGCAAGCAGTGCGTCTAACGACGGCTTGAAAGTTATGATTGAAACAAGTGCCGCTATTGAGGCGTTGGCCAACGAAGTGGAGCTCAGTGCAAGCAAAGTCGAAGCGTTAGCGACACACAGCAAAGAAATCGGTGGTGTCATCGAGGTCATCAGTACCATCGCGGATCAGACTAACCTGCTGGCCCTCAACGCGGCCATCGAGGCGGCGCGAGCTGGCGAGCAAGGCCGTGGTTTCGCGGTCGTGGCTGACGAAGTGCGGACTCTGGCCTCGCGCACACAAAACTCCACAGAAGAAATTCGACGGATCATCCAACAGTTGCAAGGCGCTACTGATGCCGCTGTTCAACAGATGAAAGCTGGGCAAACCCGAGCTAGGGAATGCATTCAGGCAGCGAGCCAAGCGTCTGGCAGCCTGAACCAGATCAATGAAGCAGTAGACGGAATTGTGGGCATGAACACTCAGATTGCAAGTGCGGCGGTGCAGCAACATTCGGTCTCAGAGGATATCAATCGCAACGTCATCGGCATTCGAAACAGCAGCTTAATCGTCATGGAAGGCGTAGAGGACAACGCCGTAACGGCTGACGAGCTTTCATTGCTCGCTAATGAACTTCGCAGCGTAGTCGGCAAGTTTAAGTTATCCAGCAACGCTTGAAAGGAATCTCAAGCGTTTCAATTGTTGATAGCACGAGAAAGTGCTTTGATCGGGTCTGACTGGGGTGATGATGCCCGGCAGTCCCTGATCGACATTGAGGGCTGAGCTTCATCGTTGCGCAATCTCGTAAAACAATAGAGCCAGCTACGCTAGATGACTTGCCCGGACGGTTACCCAGCAACGGAGAAAATGCAGCTTATGAATCCATCGTTTGAGGTGCTACTTACGATCGCTACCCAATGGAAAGAGCGTCACAGAGAATGCCTTGGCGGCGTTGTACTGTTTTGGGAGGGCGAGGCGTACGCCTGGAAGGATTCCCTGCGGGACGCTGGACATGAGCGACCAGGTGTGCCCGCGATTGACGAAGCGGGTAACGTATTTATCGCAGAAGGCGGCGATGACTATAACGGTGCTAAATGTTGGGTTGTCGTTGACAAGGCTATGCATCAGCGTTGAAGAGCTTCGAGTGCGTCTGGCACATCCAAAGGAGATTGCCTTCGCGGTTTTGATCCGTCCATTAGGACAGTGGAAGCCGAGCCGCGCTTCGGCACTAAGGCAGTTTTAACACTGTAATTGAAGGTCGAGAGCGATCTTGAGCCTTCCTGGAGACCTTACTCTGATGGTTCCGACAATCAGGGCATCGAGCGCAATCTGGCGTGGAAGGATCGAGCACCTATCTCTCCGATTCGCATCCGAAGCTAAGTTCGTCGATGAGGACTTCGCAGGTCTCCTGGAGCAGCTGAAAATGAACATGGTCTGCACCTGGGATAAATCTTCCAGCGTGTACTACCTGACCATGAGAATGCTCGGGCACCAAGCCACTGATGCCTACGGCAAGTACAGCGCCTTGAGCGCTGCAATCTTTGCCGAATTGGCAGATGTGGGCGACACACGTGGACGCTGGTCGCAAGAAGTGAAACTCGTAGGCTCCGATGGCCACGTCTTCACCGAGCAAGACTTCGCCAGGAAGAAGCCCGAAGATTTCGGCGGCGCCACAAAGCAGCTGGAGATGTTCATCGCTTCCCTGAACTGGCTGGCCTACAAGTCCATCTACTATTCCATGGCAGCTAAGCACCTTAAGGCCGACTCGTTTATTCATCCGATACGCCATGCCTATCAGTTGCACTGGCTGAAAAAAAGCGGCTTCTTCGGTCACGACTTCACGGCTCGCCTCCTGGCCAACCTCTCCAGCAAAACACAGACGAGCATCGCTGAAATCAAATCTCACGGGGGTGCGCAGACTGTCGCTCTCGACCTGCCGCTTTTCTCAGCCTGGATGACCCAGGTCTCCGGCAGCGTGCCGAACGCGATCATGGCTGCCAAGCAGATTCGCAACGAAGACCATTTCGTCACCATCCGACAGACTCTGAAGGAAATACGGGTCGCGTTCGATGAAAAGGGCATCGGTGACGGCAACAGGTTGGTGACCAAATTGATAGGCGATGTTGACAAGATTTGCGGCGACCTGAAACGCAAATACGGCGTGCCCTCTGCCCAAGGCATCCAAGGAAGCTTCCTGATCAAAGCGGTTAACACCATGACTGGATGGGCCGGCATTCCGGGCTTACCGGATCGCGAGTTTGCCCTGTCCACCCCTGAGTTCATGAAGTCGCAGTCGACCAAGGCGTTCACGACCGTCGTAAAGGACATCACGGCAGAGCTGACGTCTATGGAGCGCCTCGGTGGTGTTCGAGACCTCATGGCCAAGTCGTTCGTTATCGACGAAGAAAAATTCGGCAGTCCGAAGGTTCAAAACCCCCGGTACCGTCACGCGACCTCTGAGTGGCAAAAACCAATGTAAATGCCGCTGCGTAGCCCTCCCCAGGGCATTGCTGTACACAGGGCGGGCCGTTCTGATGATGGGAGTGCCCACGTTGATCTGCATTCAGACCTCAGCATGACGACGCTACGCGCAGTCTAGAGACAGCAGTTTTTGTACTTAACACCGCTTCCGCAGGGACAGAGTTCGTTGCGCCCGTATTTCCTTGGGATCAACGCGCGCTCCATGGCTTTCATTCCTTGAGCTACTGATGAAGGAGGCTTCATTCCTTGGGTTAGGGTATCCATCGCTAGTGAGCGCTCCCAAGGAAACTCAAGCGTTACGCCGAATTGGAGTTCCCCCTCCAAACCAACCGACACGCCAAACCAACTTGCAGTTCGCTGAACGTACTTTCGCTTGGCGCACTGCACTTCTAGGACTTTAATGGCGTCCTCGCTAGGCTCAGGATTGCAATGCACACAGATCCCGCTCCCTGCGCCCGTCATACCAGCAGTGAAGTCATGCCGCTTCCCATCAAGCTTCGTCTGCTTGATAAGACCATCTATGGCTTTATGAATGGCGCTGCACGTGTCTTCCCCCATCGACAAAAGAGTGAATCCCAGCTCCATTGTTGACGGGACTGGACGGCGCTCGATCTGCTCGATCAGACGCTCGTAGTAGGTTCCATTCATTTTCGTCAACAGTCCCTCCGGAACCCGCTTTCCTGCAAGTCCTTCACGCCTCACGGTCATGGCGACATCAAGGTCAGCTGCGATCGAATCATCCAACATCAACATGCTGAATTCGTCTTGAAGCCACAGATTGGAATGAAGGTGATATGCAAGCGCGACGAGTTCATGACTGATCATTAACTTCTCGATCGCATCGATGCGCATGCGGACGTAGCTGAGGAAACGCAACGGCGTGTCCAGCATTTCAGCGAGGACATCGAGAAAGAATATGTCCATAACAAAGGGAGGGCGGATGATCGCATCAGCCGAATACTTCAGATACTGACTAGCCTGGAAGGCGAGCGCGGGGTAGTGATCCGACACCACGCAGAGCGGATAGATTTCTCTGATGTGTTCCGGTAAATCGACCGTCTGGCCCCGATCATTTTCAAGCCGGCACTTACCTGAAAGAATCGCCGTTGCACATTCGGCCCCCTGGTCGTAGGCTTTCTGAATCGCAGCTGCAAAGTCGGCCTTGATTTGTCCATCGCTGCCCTTGCGGGCGGCCAACGTCAGCTTTTTGGACTTGGCTTGGACGATGATCACCCGGTCGCCGAAAACAACCAGTACATCAGCCTCAGCAACGATCCTTTTCCCCTCGTACAAATTGACGTTGGTGTGGACATTTGCCGTACCGAACACCGCAACTAAACGACGGTAAGAGAATCGCTCAGTGAACGCGCCACGGTTGTCGGACGCCTGCTGCTTGTAAGCCTTGTCTTGGTTCATCCAGAAAAAAGGCGACTCATACAGCGCCTCATAAATTGCGTAGTGAGAAAACAGCAGTACTGAGCCCCTTCCAGTCGGAAGCAGCGGAGTCGCATTCACCTGGTTGAAGTCACCCACCTCTTTGAAGCCGGCATTGTCGCCGCTAAACGAAAAAACGTCGAAGAATGCCTCAACCACTGCGAGATCCTGACTGGCACGCTGAGCAACCTCTGCCGCAGTAAATTCATAAAAACTCACCACCGACTCTAGTGGTATTTCTCCTGCCTTCAAGTCGAGACTCGACCGAGTGTCCTTCGTCGCTCTGTAGTCCATCAAATCACACATAGCTCTCGCCATCCGAAACGCTTGCCCGCTGGAAAAACCTTTCACTCGGATAAGCCAGTCGTCATCGACAGCATGCTTCTCCACAAAGAAATCTCGGTACTGGAAGCTGTAAGCGGACTCGGCGCCATAGAAAATTGGCTCCTTCATCATTTCACCCTGCCAGAAATCGTCCATGCCTTCTGCGTTGCCGACGTGGCTAATCATTTCCCCCATGGCCGCTCCACTCATTGACTGATGAAGCTCCTCCATCAGGCCATCAGTAAGCGTTACATAACTCAAGAGCGTTGCGTTGTCAGGCTCGGTCAAATCAAGGGACTGCCTCATCATCAGCCCCAACAGCATGGTAGTTTCGTTCCGATTAAGACGAGTAGGATCGTACATATGGCTGAGATCGGAAGCTTCATGCTCCCCCTGAAAGGACACCATATTGTCTCGGTAGCAGATCCCGGCAATCGCATGAACGTAACCAGACTGGGCTGTCAGTTCGACAAGCTCTTCAATGACTTCAGCTTCACTTCGATTTGCAGCACGCATCTTGGTACTCCAGCGGGGGTTGCGGGGGAAATCTTGGCAGTTCTGAGCTCTGAAGCGCCTATTCCTTGCAGGCCAGCTATTCAACCGTTTGGGGGGCACCACCGGCTCTGGGCGCAACATTTTCACCATCGAACTCTATGCCACCCTCTCTCGCCATCGCCGGCAACGTCGCGTCATATAGCTCCGGGAGCAGCAGCCGCATGCGCCTGGGCCTGTGAGGGTAGCAGTATTTGAAGGCTTGTTCAGGAGTTCACACACCTGATCTTTGACCGGGAATTCTCCGTCAGAACAGTTGTTCCTTTAGGTGGCAGCATCGTTAGATTCGCGCTTAGATTACACATGGGTATGTTGAGAAGATGCATGGAAGCAGCTTTCGCTATACTGTACATGTATCCAACTAAATCAATAAAACACTAGTGGTTAATGCAGACCTCGATGAGCGGTAGGATGAGGCCGGAATATGTGCATTGGGCAGCGGAACGCCGCACACAGCCACATGCGGAACAGGCATGCAAAGCAAGTTAGCCATTCTCGCCGCCGCCCGCAGAGCGCATCACTGGATAATCTCAATATTGCTAATAGTCGGCCAATTGCCATTAGTGGTAGCGTTGCAGTATTGGCTGGCTCCGTTTGTGTGGCTTTGGTCGGCAAGACGGACGCCCGATTTCTGCAACTCTTCTAGCGATACAGGGATGTCATGGTGCGTATTACTAGCCCCTCCAACGCAGGTGGGCCAGCTGCAAGGCAAGGCTTCAAATACCAAGACCATGTTGCCGTCAGCTATATCTTCAAGATGCTCCGGGATAGCAGCTACCTTCAGGTGGAATGCGAGACAGCCGACGATATAGTCGTGGTATTCCGATGCGATCGGCAGCGCGTCAACGAGTACATTCAGGTCAAGACGACCGAAGGTGATACCAAGTGGAATTGGCTGGAAGTAACCGCGCTGGACGGTAAGAAGGCCGATTCTTCCCTGCTTCACAAGTCACTGAAGTGCGATGTGCGGCCAGGTGCCGCGCGCTTTCGGCTGGTGACAAAGCGGGACGTCGCAAAAATTCTTGAAGGCTTCAAGACAGAGCTGGATAAGCGGGTTTTGCCAGATACCACCACGGCCAGAGGCAATAAACTACTAAAAGAGTTTAAAATGTTCGTCTCTCCCCAAAATCGAAATTTCTCTTATTGGGCGGAAAATTGTGTCTGGCAAGTACATGGCGATGTTGAATCACTGGAAGCTGTCAATATCAAGGCCCTGTCCAGACTGGCAGAGGATTTGGGAAATCGCCCAAACAACACCCAGACGCAGGCAATTTACGACGATTTTCTGGAGATGGCCGACAAGGCTGCCACAGCTAACGTGAAAACAGCCGCAGCTTCCAAGATCATTCACAGGGAGTCAGCGTTGGCTCACTTGAAGCTGTTACTGGATACAGCTGACGACAGATCAACGGCGACCGCTAAACCCTACAAAAAGCGACCAGACCCGTTCTTGGTCGAATTTCACGCGAGCACCGAAGAGGGGCTGCTGCATACCTTTTCTGGGTTTGACGTGAAGTATTCGCTGAATCAATGGCGCCACGATAACTTCGCAAGGCATCTCATTGAATGGCTTCCCGAGTTTTCCCTCAAAGCCAGCGAGATCGTGAACATCCATGCGCACGACGCCGAAGCAATTCTTGCACGGTCGATTAGCGCTTTCAGCGACAGTGAGCTCCCACGCGACAGACTCATCGCGGAACTGATACTTCACGCCATCTTGCGAAGCCGCCAAAATAGCGAACCCGTCGCATGCAAGGTCTTCTACAAATCAGCCGGCAAGCTTTCGGAGTTTGGCAACGCTCATATCGTTCAGAAACCTGGCCAGGATGATCAGCTTTGGCTAGGCCTTGCTCGCCTGATCGAAGCGAATGACATGGATGCGTCGCTGGAGAAAATCTGCGAAGTCCTTGATGCCACGATTTCTGAAGCGGTGCTCTCGGCGGAACGCGAGATAATCATCTCCCTACGAGAACCGTTGCACCATCAGCCGAAAGCAGACGCATTCAACCAAGCCCTGCACCGCAATTCGCCGGTTGACGAAATGCTGAATGTCCTTTGCTTCCCCATCCTGTTGACCTACGACAGCGAAGCCCTCGCATCAGGCTGGCTCGCTGACTACGTCAACCATCTCAAGCTAGAGATCGAAAGCCACTTCAGCACCTTCACCACGCAACTGCCGGAAAATATCAGACAGGTGAAGGTGATGGTCTTCCTGGTGCCAATGGAAAGCATCGAGAAGCTAACCAAGGCCTTTAACGCGCGCTGCAAAAAACTCGAAGAATTGCGGGCCTGAACATCCCGCTTTTTGGTTCGTATGGCGGAAGGTACAGAGGATCTAGGTAACCGGAACAGGTCAGTCTGCGCCGAAGATCTCAAGGAAAGATGCGGTGATGAACTACGAAACGATCAAGAACAAGTTGACGAAGCTCGGAGACGAGGGCGCATCGACGATCGATGTGCTGCTTGCCATCAACACCATCGTCAACAGAAGCAATTCAGACTGGGAAGGCCGCGATTTAGTCATCCGAGCACTCGACAAATTCAAGCTTTTCGACACAGTCGAACAGTCGCTCCTACTCAATATGGTGCGAGCTGTTGGACTATATCCCTACATCACGCCTCACCTCAGCAGTATGGGACTTTCTGACCGCTTGGCATACGAGGCGCATAAGGTTGAAGGCGTAGAAAAAGGCATGGTGTTTCATCACCTACAGGCCCACGTCTTCAGCTTGATTATGCAAGGCCGAAACGTGGTGCTCAGTGCTTCTACAAGCGTGGGAAAAAGCCTGGTCATCGACGCCGTACTGGCGCAGAGACGATTCAAAAAAGTGGTAGTGATCGTTCCGACCATCGCGCTGATCGACGAAACCCGTCGCCGCTTGGTCAAGCGTTTCCAGGACTTCAACCTGATCACGCACCCCAGCCAGGAAGCAGCGCCCGAGACCACCAACGTCTATCTGCTCACCCAAGAACGTGTCATCCAGCGTCCCGACCTGGCGGATGTGGAGTTCTTCGTCCTGGATGAGTTCTACAAAATCGACCTTTCGAATGACTCAGACGAAGGTACCAGAGCCATTGACCTGAGCTTGGCATTTCATAAGCTCGCCAAGACCGGTGCCCAGTTCTATATGCTTGGCCCACACATCCAGAAGATTTCAGGCTTGGAGGGCTACGAGTACCACTTCATCCCCTCGGACTACAGCACTGTCGCGGTCGACATCCAGAATTTCAACCTAGGGATGCGCTCCAAAGAACGAAAGGAAAAGTTGCTGGAACTGATTACCACCCTGGATTCCCCTACCCTGATCTACTGTCAGGCACCGGCCAGTGCAAACAGGGTCGCCGAGTACCTGGTTCAGGAAGCTGGCCTGACCCCTGTGCCGGAAACGCAGGAAATCGCCGCGTGGATTTCGAAGCACTACCACCCTGAGTGGAACGTTGCCAAAGCGATTTCTCTGGGCATTGGGATTCACCATGGTGGAGTGCCACGCGCACTGCAGCAGTACATCGTCAAGCTGTTCAACGAAGGCACCATCAAGCAAATCATCTGTACATCGACAATGATCGAAGGCGTAAACACGTCTGCAGAAAACGTGATTATTTACGATCGCCGACTGAAAACCTCGACGTTCGACTATTTCACCTACAAGAACATTTCCGGTCGCGCTGGCCGCATGAACAAGTACTTTATTGGCAAGGTCTTCATGCTCGAAGCACCTCCGCTTGAGCAAGGCCTTACGGTCGAGTACTCCATCGGCAAACAGGATGAGTCCTCACCAATAGGCCTGCTCATGCAGCTGGAAAACGAGTATCTAACAGACATCTCGCGAGGAAGGCTGCAGGAGGCGTATGCCAATCCTGTGCTATCGCAAACCACCCTGATCGAAAACCGGCATATTCCCATCGAACGCCAAGTGGAGGTTGCGGGCAAAATTATTCGAGACCTTCCGGAGAGCCGCAAACTGCTGGGATGGAAAAGTATTCCTGAGCCGGCTCAGTTAAATTACCTATGCGAGCTGGTCTATAGCTTAGAAGACAACAACCTGATGGACTATCTGATTGCGTCCAGCTCACAGCTGGCTTGGCACATCAATGCCCTGCGAAACCAGAAAAGTCTGCCTCACTACCTGAAAGAAGCAGTCGAAAACCGGCGAGGCGATACCACCGCGAGCGAAGCCATAAACCTTCGCCTGAAGTTCATCCGTAACATGGTCTGCTTCCGGTTGCCTCGGGACATTATGGCCGTGAACAAAATTCAGGCCGACGTGCTGGCTAAACGAGGGATCGAACCCGGCGACTTCAGCTTCTTCGCGGAGCAGTTGGAAAATATGTTCCTCGACCCTCTCCTAACAGCCTTGGATGAATACGGGATCCCCACCCAGATCTCGACACAGATCAAAAACCTGATTTTGCCCTCGGAACACCTGAACGACCTGCTGGAAAAACTCCGAGCACTGGCCCCGCGAGTCCCGCGCCTTCAATTAACCAGCTTTGAAAAGAGCTTGATGAGCTGGGCGGTCGCCGAGATGTAGCGTTTCCCCCCGTGTGCCGCTCTCGTTGGGCGGCTAGAAACTTTCAGGCTTTTGCATTGTGACGGATAACAGTTTTGTGAGGAACTGCAATGCCCAACCCATTGGTAATTAAAGATCAAAGCTTTTCATCCCAGATTGACGCTGAACGCTTCTTCTACGGTCTACGTGACAAGAACCAAAAAAACGGTGGGACATCACAGGCGCTAACGACTTCGAGCTCCTGCAGGACTTGTACGTGCGGTACTGCACCGCGACTCGACCCACTCCAACCCAACTGACACGAAGCGCAAGAGTTCTTCAATACGCATGGGGGCCTTATAAGACCAAATGCATCAAGAAGCTCTTTGATCAGCTCAGCACCTGAGCCAAGAAAACCGGGAAGAGCAGACGGCTGATCTTGCCCCACAAGCTACGCCACCGCGGTGCCTACTCGACCCTCCAAAGCCCTGACTTGGGGAAGTCTCGTCACCCTTTCGAAGTCCTATAGGCACAACCTGAGATGGCCTATAAAAACTACACGCCGATCCCACATTACATCTACCAGTTGCTCGCTGATCGAGATGATCAACGACCTCAACAGCGAATCAGAAAGTTTCAGGATGTACTGATATTGAAGGAAAAATGCTGCTCATAATGCATAATCTACCTGCAGAGTAGGCAGCGCTCATTTAGCGAGAACTGTGGGAAGCTGGGAATATAATACGCCCATCGCCAAAGGTGGGTACTGAAGCCCTCATACCCACCACACCCAGCCAGGGGCTAGGCATCGAGCTCTGTCTGCCCCATTTTCGACTATTACTGATACGCGCTGATGGTTTCGATTTCGCTGACAATTCTTTTGGTCAACGCAGCGATCTGCTTTGGATCAGTGTACGCCAATCCCCAACGCGGTTTTCTGTCTGAAAAGTTGTAGCGCAGGAAGGTCTGGCCTGAAACCTCATGTTGTTCGTCAAACTCATCAGTGATGAAATCAGGCTCCCATTGATAGCCACCCTCAGCGCTCAAGTGCCCGAGCAGGTTTCGGCAATCGATCAAAATTGGTCTGAGATAGGGATATGCCGAAATTCGCGCTTTCTGCCTGGCCAAATTGTTCAGCAGCTTGTAGCCTTCCTCGACCACCACCAAGTCGCGCTTGTCGATTTTGGTGACAGCGTCGCTATAAGTACGAATCGCGCTGTACGTTTCACGAAGCTGATCAACGAATTTCTCAACACCACGAATCAAGTCGATATGTACCAGCGGGTCTTTGCCGACCAAGGCCAACGCCTGAACATCAATCGTCGATAACAAACTCTCGATCGCATGAACAGCCTCCAAGGTAGGAGGGTTTTTTTTCGGGTCTATCGGTTCCTTGAATCGCCGAACCTCATAATCCAGCGCCTGAACATCTAAGCCATCAAGGTGAAAATTTTGCCCCGCAGGAATTGCTACCTGCCATTTCCAGAGCAGAAATGTGCTCAAGCCGAGATAGCTACGAATTTCATCCCAGCCCAAGATATGTAGCTCAGGCAAAGCAACACTCGGCAAGCAAGGGTAAGGAGTCGAGTCATCCCTTTCATTCTGAGCCGCCGCATTTTTTTCTTCGATCCAATTGGATAGCGAAACTTTGACGTCAGGCTGTTTGATCATGAAGAAATAATGCGATACTTCCTTGTCATAATCCTCAAGTTTTCTCAACTCAGCACCAAGCTTGGTGGTGGTTATATCCTCATGCTTTTTGCATTGTGCAACGGCCTGAGTCGCAGGATCTCGAACATCAATGCCGAACTGCTTGTCACCACTCGTGCCATAGGCACTGATCCGGCTGTGAGTTCTATTGAGGATGGGTATTCTTCGAGCTTTGAGCACATATTCGAAAACGTCGACGCAAAGTTTTTCAAAATCCTTCGCGTCCACGGGTGGCTGAAACCGTTTGAGCTTATCCTCTACAGCGGGGGGAAGCCTATTCACTTTCGCTCCTGCATTTTGGAATGTGCCAAACTGAATCGTTCAGTCCAGACCGGTTCTTGTCATCTACAAGCTTAAGCTCTGCCCTCCGATTGGCTAGACCGAGAAGTCTTTATTCGTAGACCACCATGGTTCGCGACGAACATTACAGGGCAAAATCGTTCAATGAATGATGCCACAACGACATCATCGAAAAAAGCCGCCTACTGCGATTAGTGCGTTGCAAGCCCGCTCGAAGCGGTCAGGAAAAAGCGCGTGATAAAACAATATGAAGAAGCTATGACCAGAGCTGCTCACGCGCCTCCACAGGCACGAGAAACTGAAAAATAGCCGAAATCTGATGAGCAGACTGCGCCCTACCCTAATCGACCTCCCCACCCAGGATCGCCTGCGGTGGGCATCAGTCAAGGTCGCGCCCACCGAAACCCCGCACGTGCGAATTGCACACGTTTAAAATACTGGGTGGATACAAGAAGTAGGCCCCGCGCGGGATGCTAGCGCAGGGTCTAAGGGCTATCAGCGGGAGTGATAGATGATCTTCGAATCACCCATCAGGTCTTCGACGTTCACGAGGGGTACGGACGAGCGAACACGACCAGAGCTTGTCTGACTATGTCCTGTGGAAATCTGGGATCTGGTCAGATAACCGTCGCCTGCTTTCCTACCTGTCGGCTTACCAGTCTGATGACATGAGGATTTCATGAATCCGCTCCGGGGTGAGATTGGCTTCGCAAAAACTGGGTTTCCGGCGATAAACGCCAGATGCCGTCTTTTTCTGAGCCGTACACTGTCCATTATCGGCCACCTCTACCAAAAGACCCACGCCATCCGACGAAATACTTTCCCAGCGCTGGATGTTATCGGCGGTGGAAAAGCGCCAATCCAAGCCTACGTCTTCGATGGACGACAGTTCATTCAGTAGATCCATTACTGATTCATACCGCGTCTCAGGGTTGTACCTCAAGCACTTTTTGATGATGGCCTTGAGTTTTTTCGGCACGTGTCGCGGAATTTGCACAAGATCAGGATAGGCCTCCGAGCGCTGCGCCCGCGCGAGTTCAGCACCATTCGCGAAGGCATCGCGCTGCTGCTTCAGGGACTCCAGACCCACCAGTAACCGGTACAAGGTCAGCCCCACCTGATAAATATCTGCGCTGTTGTTGAAGTCGCGGGTAGCCGCGCTTTCGGGCGGCAAGTGGAGGCGGTACGTGGCCTCAGGTGTGGCAAAGCCATCGCCGTCCATGTTCTTCGCAAAGCCAAAATCGGACAGCAACGCTTCGTCGGTGTCAGAGATCAGGATGTTGTCAGGCTTGATGTCAAAATGCAGCAGCCCCTTGGAGTGGATGTTGTTGAGACCACTCAGGAACTGGATGGCATAGCGGATCAGCTGCCGACAGGTCAGTCCTTCTGCTTCCACGACCTGTTGAAGCGATCCCCTGCGATAATACGGCATGGCGATGTAGATGTGCTGAACATCCTTGCAGGCGTACAGCACCTGTACAACGTTGGGGTGCACGCTTTTGTAGAGCAACTGGGCCTCAAGCAGATACCGCTCTTCATTGAAGCCGTCAGTCTTGATCTGCTTAACCACGAGCTCAGCATCGAGGTGTTCGTCATGGACGACGTACACCTCGGAGTTCTCGCCGTTTTCGCCAATGCGCTGCTTTTTCTGGAACGACACCTGAGCTGTTTGATAAGGAATAATCATCGGGTCGCTCCTACGGCTACCAGAATGGCCTCACGAACGGCTGCAGCCTTGCCAGCTGGCCAGCCATTCACGTCATCCAGCTCAGCCTCACACTTTACGATCAAGGCGAACTGAGCTGGAGTAATGCCAAGCCGAGCGCTGATGCTTGGCTTGCGTCCAACGAAGTACTTTTTGATGCTGCTGCTGGCGAAGGACTCCATGAACACGGCTTCCAGATACAGCCGATCGGCGTCCTGATTCTGCGAGTTGCCCTCGGCGACCCGAATGCCAGCGACATCAACCTCGTACTCCCGAAGAATGTCGAGGATGCTGTGGCGCGCGAATTTGAGCTGCTCTGGCTTGTTCAATATCTGCGGGATGATCAAGGATTCGACGTTCAAGATTTGCCTAGCTTCATCGTCGTAGATGACGAAGGTTGCCTTTTTAGGCTCAGCGCGTATTCCGAGTGATCGCATGGCATTCCCTGCGTGCAGTGGTAATCAAGGAGTTGGACGGAGTGCGAACACTAGCATCAGGTCGCCGGCACCCACCATACCTTGCAGCTACTCTCAGCGGTTCTAATGACGTGAGCGCCTGCGAGGTTTAGCGACGACATCACCATTGTCTACAGCAACGCAAACGTAGCGCCTCATCTGGCAACTGATCGAAATCGACATATACCGGATCCAATTGCTGGATCCGCGCCATGAGGGTCGTCTCGATTTGGCCCACCAGCGCCCTGTCAGTCACCTACACCCGCACCAGATTGCAGCAAATAACACGGTAGTGCCCCCAATGCGCAGCGGTTAAACGCGCGAGCGATTCGACGTGCTGCTCAAACTCCTGCTGGCTCACATTGTTGCAGCACCCAAACAAGCCATGCACCCGGCAATGCTGATTACCGGTCAAGCCGCGTAGTGGCAGCTGACGTTCTGTGCCAGCTGAGTATCGTGGCCCACTGTGCGCCACAACGATCCGCTTCCCGATGAGGTTGGCGAAGGAGTAAGCGATGTCTGATATCAAGGGGGTCTGGGACGTCGCGGCTGGAGAGTTTGGTAGAAAACAAAGGTGTCCGGATTTCACATACTCGCTCACATGTGAGTGAGTCTGGAATTAAAGGTGCATCTCCAAGCCGAGGAGATGAGCCAAAGCAAAATCGGCCACCTCAGGATACACACCTACACGCTTTTACGGCATTTGCCTCGTGCGCGCGCCTACACACATACACAGCTCCGTGATCTCCTGTCCTATAAGAGTTCGATTCCCTCTACCCGCTCCATCTCCCCCAGTGTTTCCGGGCTTTTCAGCCGCCCTCCTCGCTCTGAATCAAGCTCGATTCCTGCCTCGTCTTCTAAAAGACCGACTCATACCGCCGCCTTCTCAGGCACCGATTTCGTTACCGTTAATCCCCTGCTGCAAATCCGCATCACAGATTCCGCGCCGACTGCCGATACAGAGAAACCAGTTGCTCAAAATTCATCCATCGAGCGACGAAATCTCAAGGCAGTGACGATCATGCAACATATCCCCTTGGCAACCTTCGAATCCATTGGCTGCGCTGAGTGTCGAAATCTCGAAGGGCTGGGTTTCGACTTCACCATGGCTTTCCAACCTATCTTCAACGTCACCACCGGAGCGCCCTTCGCTTATGAGGCGCTGGTCCGTGGTGTCAACGGCGAGTCCGCCGCGTTCATTCTGGGTCAGGTCAACGACGGCAACCGCTACCGTTTCGATCAGGCGTGCCGGGTCAGGGCCATTGAGCTCGCTACCCAGCTGGGCCTGCCCGCGATTCCAGACTGCAAGCTGAGTATCAATTTCCTGCCCAAAGCGGTGTACCGCGCAGAGACGTGCATTCGGGCAACGCTTGAGGCGTCTCGGACGTTCGATTTTCCGGTGGATCGGCTCATGTTCGAAGTCACCGAAGGTGAGCGTGTAGATGATCCAAATCATCTCAAATCCATTTTCGAAGAGTACGAGCGGCAAGGTTTCACCACCGCTATTGATGACTTCGGATCAGGTTATTCCGGCCTCAACATGCTGGCGATGTTTCAACCACAGGTCCTGAAGATCGATATGGCGCTCACCCGTGACATCGATCAGGACGCCGTGCGTCGGGCGATTGTTGAAGGGATTGTGCTGGTTTCGAAGCGGCTGGGAATCACTGTCGTGGCCGAAGGCATCGAGACCTGCGAAGAGCGCGACGCCCTGCTGGACCTGGGCGTCGAGCTGATGCAGGGCTATCTGTTTGCCAAACCCATGATCGGCCGTCTGCAACCGATGCCGGTGGACCTGATATGCGGCTCGGACGCTGTCGACGTGGCCTGATTCACAAGTGAGCCTTGGACGTTGCAAGGGTTGCAGGCCAGTCGTGGGTGCGATGCGTCAATCCGCCGCGTGGGTCGCTGCCTGTTCGATCAACGCGGCCACTTCCTGCGGACGGGACTGGTACACCGAGTGACTGGCGCCGTTGATCTCGATGGTGTGGCTGTTGGCTCGCTTGGCGTACATGCGCTCAAGGTCCGGGTTGATGATCCGGTCTGCCCCGGCCACTGCGTACCAGCTAGGCTTGGTTTTCCACGCAGGCACGCCAGCGGGTGTGGTAAACACTGACGCCGCGGTCGGCTCCTGGGAAATGGCTTCGAATTCAGCATGAGCCTTGGGCAGGTCAGCCGCGAAGTCCGCCGGATAGAACGCTGGGTCAAGGGAGAGGAAGCCGTCAGCGGTTTTCTTCACCGCTTTGGTGGCATTGGGGTACAGCTTGCCGTTCTGCGCTTCGGTTTCACCCTGATCCAGTGCGTGGGCGGCGATGTACACCAGGCCCACAACATGAGCGTCATTGCCGACATCCGTGATGATCGCGCCACCATAACTGTGACCGACCAGAATCGTCGGGCCATCCTGCTGGTCAACGATGCGCTTGACGGCAGTCACGTCATCGGTGAAGGAAGTCAGTGGGTGTTCAGCGATCGAGACGTTGTACCCGTCCTTGCGCAGGATCTCGTAAACCGGCTTCCAGCCCGACCCGTTCACAAAGGCGCCATGCACCAGCACGATGTTCTTCACCGGGGCAGCCTGAGCCGCACTGGCAACGCCCAGCGCCAAGGCGCCCGCCGTAAAAACGCTTAGCAGCAATGGCGCGTTGATTCTGTTCATGGGGTGCTTCCTCAGTGTGCAGCCATGGTCGGGGCCTCGACCGGGGTAGCTAACGCCTGGCCCCGCTCTTCGCTGTGAACCATTGAATGCGTTGCACGTATCTGCAATGTGTCGCTGTGGGCGAGCTTTCAGTCAGCACGTATCGGCAGGGGGTCTGGATACACAGGTATACAAAGCTCGCGTTTTTTGTGGGACCGGCTTCAGCCGGGAAGAGGCAAGTGTGTTCGCCATCAGCTTTGCAGCGTGACGGCTGACGCTTTCCCGGCTAAAGCCGGTCCCACAATGGAGGCCACCGCCAGTTCAGCTGAATGCATGCAATCCAAATGTAGGACCGGCTTTAGCCGGGAAGAGGCAAGTAAGTGCGCTGCACCAGTAAACCGGACTAAAACTTTCACCCACAAAAAAGCCCGGAAAAATCCGGGCTTGTTAATTCCATCAACGCTTACGCCGCAAGGCTCGGCGACGACAGGGACTTCTTGTACTCAGCCTTCATCGCTTCCATCTGCGCACCCAGCTCTTCCAGCTTCTTCTTGCCCAGCAACTTTTCAGCCTGCGGGAACATCTCTTCCTCTTCTTCCTCGATGTGGTGCTCCAGCAGCTCTTTGACCACTTTCACACGACCCGAAAATTCCGGGGTGGCAGGGTCAGTTTGCTTGAGGTCCGGCAGCACCAGAGCGTCAACGGTGCGGTGCTCTTCCTTGGCTTCGTAGTACATGATGTCCTGCTCTTTGCCGCCCGCCTCTTTAAACGCAGGATAGAGAATTTCTTCCTCGATCTTGGTATGGATGGTGATTTCCATCTCCAGTTTGGCCAGCAAGTCAGTGCGCTTTTTAACGCCGCGCTCGGTGGACTCGCTCAGTTGGGTCAAGATGGCTTTTACGCGTTCATGGTCGGCTTTCAACAGTTCGATGGCGTTCATGTTGTTTCCTCTGGATCACGGTAAGCGGATCGATCTAAGCGCCGACCCTGCAGGTTCGTGATGAGAGTTGCATCGACCGTGCCGATGTAGCGAGTTATCCAAAAGCTCAGTGAATCAAGCAGTTAGACAAACAGGGAAAATGCGAAATCGTGCAGGCTGCATGAAACTTCGCAAATGGATAGTGCAGTTCACGAGTTGCTATCCGGCAGATTGAGCTCCGGCAACACCAGAGCTCAAATGGCGACGAGTCGTGTCATTAGTGCGCTTTGGCGGCAGGTAATAACGCCGTTCGCTCTTGATAGGCTGGCAAGGAGGCCGCAAACGCCATGGCTTCTTCGCGCGTGGAGAATGAGCCTAATCGATCACGGTGGGTGCAGACCCGCCAAGGCCCGTTGTTCACGTTAATCACATCGTAACCGTTGAAGTGCGTCTTGCTGAGCATTGCGGTATGCATGGTCATCTCCTCTCATTCAAGAGAGTGTTATGGGTTGTCGGATTAAACCTTACACCCGTCATTCACTCTATAGACGTTACCGAGACCAGCGGCACCCTCCTCAAATTGTTCGAAGCCGGGATGCCGCGTTGACAATGCCGACCTGGGTTTCTATAAGTCCCCTCCGTTCTGGCGTCCGGTCAGTACCTGCTCACCTGAAAGCGAAGCGAGATGATGGAATTCACGGATTTTGATGCCGAACTGGCCGACTGGAACAAGCTGCAAGCCGTCAATCCCTGCTCGGGATTGCTGCTGGGCAACGGTGCCAGTCTTGCCGTGTGGAAGAACTTCGCCTACGACTCGCTGTTCGAGCTGGCGCAGACCACGCGCAACAAACCCTTGAGCGCCACCGAGCTGGCGCTGTTCAAATCCATGGAAACGGAGAATTTCGAGCCCGTACTCAGCGGCTTGAAAGTCGCGATGCGGGTCAACGCGGCGCTGACGATTGGTTCGTCATCGCCACGCAACCGCTATTTCGCGATCAAGGAAGCCCTGATTCATGGCATCCGCTCGGCGCATATTCCGTGGCGCCTGATGGAGGCGGCGACTATTGGCAAGATCAGCGAAGCCCTGAGCCCGTACCAGACGGTGTACTCCACCAACTACGACCTGCTGGCATACTGGGCAGCTATGCATGGCGCGCAGCCGTTCGATGATCTGTTCGACGATGACGCTGTGTTCAACCTGCACCGCACCGACAGCCACGCCACGCGCATTTTGTACCTGCATGGCGGCATGCACCTGGTGAAGAACTTCGATGGCACGGCGCGCAAGTTGCTGTCTTCGGAGAGCACGCTGCTGGGCAGTTTCGCGATCAACGCGCTGGAAGATGTGCCGCTGTTTGTCTGTGAGGGCCCTAGCGACGACAAGATGAAGATCATCCGCGGTTCGGACTATCTGTCGTTTTGCCACACCCAACTTGCGCAGCATGAGGGCGCGCTATGCGTCTTCGGCCACTCGCTGGGCAAGCAGGATCGACACATTCTCAACGCCATTCTCCAAGCCCGTCCCAAGCACATCGCCATCTCGGTATTGCCGCGCAGTGACGCCTTCATCCAGCACCAGAAACGCCGCTACAGCGAACTGTTTGAAGGGCAGAACATCGAGCTGACATTCTTCAACGCCACGACCCACCCGTTGGGCGATCCGGCGCTTGCGGTGCCGGTGGCAAGGCTGAAGGAAGCGTTGGAGTTAAAGAAGAGTTGAGGGTTAGCGCGGCGAGTGCTCATATTCCCAACCCCGACAGGCCAATGCCACGTGCTTGGGGATAAGTGCAGCACCGCTGCTGTAAGCAGTAATGGTTCGACGCGTAAAGCCCAGCTCGATGGCCGCTGCCGAGAGCGAGAGGTTGTTCTTTGCCATCCACTGTTTGAAGTCGCGCGTCGGCATGACTTCACCGGCCTGCTCCAGCGCGAGCCGGTGAAGCGTCGACGCAGACAGCTCGACATCATTCCCCCACGACACGTCGAACCCCCAATCACCCACAGTCACCTGACTGAACAGCGTTTCATCCTTCAGCGGCACCAGCGCTTCAAATTGGTCGATGTAGGCCGACAAATCAACGGTATGACGCTTGCCGTTGTTCCAGTCGAGGATCAACGAGCGGCTGTTCGCGACAGGTTGCGCAGCGACGATGCGTAATTTGCTGGTCATGCCTCAAGTCCTCCGATTCTGCTCATACCAGATACGCCACAAGTCCCGGGTATGATTCCTGGCCCACTGCAGCGCTTCTTTCAGCGCCTTCCCCTCAGCGCCCCTGCCTAAGACCCTTAAACCGTCAATCTGCACGAGTGACTCCCCGTCAGGCGTCTGGACATGGAAATGGGGCGGGGCATGGTCGTCCGGATAGATTTTGATCTTCCAGTTGCGATTGTTATGTACGGTAGCCATGGCGGGATACTAGAGAAATTTTTTCCCCAGTTCAAACTCTGATGACAAAAACAAAAACCGGACCCTACAGGTCCGGTCTTCCAATTACTCACCGCTTCAAATCTTCCCAGCTGCTGCCCTTTATTCGTTACCTTCCGACAACGACCCCACGACCACTGCCCCACCCTGCGTGTGTTTATTGACGCTGGTGGCGACCGATTCAGTGGTCAGGCGCATGCTGCTGAGAGCGGCGAGTCGGTCGCTGCTTGTCGTGTGCACGACGCTGCCTGACCAGTGAGCCGCCACCGTCGCCATCCATGCGAAAAGGAATACCACGACACCCTGCAACGCCCATTTTTCGATAACCGACACGATGGCTCTCCTGGCTGAATTCGACGGCACCAATTTGACCTTCAAACTGTTGCAGGAACGTTGCATTCAACTTCTGCACCAACATTTAGAGCGATTCATCCCACAGCCGCAAAATCCTCGAAAACGGCATTTCCGCCCTCGCCCGCTTCCCGGCTGAAGCCGGTCCTGCAATGAGGGCGCCCGCCAGGCCGGCTGAATGCACGCAATTGAAATGTAGGACCGGCTTCAGCCGGGAAGAGGCCGGCTTGAGCGCTACTGATCGAACGGACGAAGTGTATGGACGATTCCGCACGCATCTGTAAATGGCCCCCATGCCGCCTCTGTGGCTGAATGAGCACGCGTTTCGCACCAACAAAAACAAGGCACGCCCCCTTATGTCCTCTCGTGAAAACACCGGAATGGTCCTCGGACTGATCGGCGTGGTGATCTTCAGCCTGACGCTGCCCATGACCCGCATCGTGGTGCAGGAAATCCATCCTTTGCTCAACGGCCTGGGCCGCGCCCTGTTCGCGGCGGTGCCAGCGGCGGCGTTACTGCTGTGGCGCAGAGAAAAATGGCCGACCCGCGCGCAGTTCAAGGCGCTGATGGTGGTGGCGCTGGGGGTGATCGTCGGTTTCCCGGTGCTGTCAGCCTGGGCCATGAAAACCCTGCCCGCCTCCCACGGCGCGCTGGTCAATGGCCTGCAACCACTGCTGGTCGCCATCTACGCCGCATGGCTCTCCCATGAGCGACCGTCGAAAGCCTTCTGGGCCTGCGCGGCCATGGGCAGCGTTCTGGTGCTGAGTTACGCGCTGATCAGCGGGGCCGGCAATCTTCAGGCCGGTGATGTGCTGATGGTCGCCGCAGTGGCGATTGGCGGGCTGGGTTATGCCGAAGGTGGCCGTCTGGCCAAGGAGATGGGTGGCTGGCAGGTCATCTGCTGGGCGCTGGTCATTTCGATCCCGGTATTGATCGTGCCCGTCAGCTATCTGGCGTGGCAGCACCAGGGCCCGATTTCTCCCGGCACCTGGTGGGCCTTCGGGTACGTGTCGCTGTTCTCGCAATTCATCGGATTCTTCGCCTGGTACGCCGGGCTGGCCATGGGCGGCATCGCGCGGGTCAGCCAGATTCAGCTGGTGCAGCTGTTCTTCACCATGGCCTTTTCAGCGCTGTTTTTCGGTGAGCACATTGATCCGACGACCTGGATCTTCGCCGCCGGTGTCGTGGTCACGCTGGCCATCGGGCGTAAAACGGCGGTGATCGCGCCCAAGCCGGTCGCCGCCGCTCGCGTCTAACCCAGCAGGCCATCCGCCTGGAGCAAGCGCTCCAGGCACTGCTCCTGAATGCCGTAGAACACTTTCAATTCCTGGATCTTTGCCAGCAGCTCGGCAGGATCCGCCGGGGCGGCGCGCTTGACCGCCAGAATCATCTTGTTCTTGTTGGTGTGCTCTAGCGAGATGAACTCGAAGACCTTGGTTTCATAGCCGCACGCTTCCAGCAGCAACGCTCGCAAGGCATCGGTGACCATTTCGGCCTGCTGGCCCATGTGCAAACCGTATTGCAGCATCGGCTTGAGCAGCGTCGGGCTCTGGATCTGCAGGCGGATCTGTTTGTGGCAGCACGGCGAGCACATGATGATCGAGGCGCCCGAGCGGATACCGGTGTGAATCGCGTAGTCGGTGGCGATGTCGCAGGCGTGCAAGGCGATCATCACGTCCAGTTCGCTGGGCGCCACCGAACGCACGTCACCGCACTTGAACACCAGCCCCGGATGCTCCAGCCGCGCGGCAGCGTTGTTGCACAGCGTGACCATGTCCTCGCGCAGCTCGACGCCGGTGACGTTGCCTTCAGCCTGCAAGGTGTTGCGCAGGTAATCGTGGATGGCGAAAGTCAGATAACCCTTGCCCGAGCCGAAATCCGCGACCGTCACCGGTTTGTCCAGCGTGATCGGCGAGGTCGCCAGCGCGTGGGAAAACACCTCGATGAACTTGTTGATCTGCTTCCACTTGCGTGACATCGCCGGAATCAGCTCGTGCTGCTTGTTGGTCACGCCAAGATCGGTCAGGAATGGCCGGCTCAGTTCCAGGTAACGCTTTTTCTCGCGGTCATGCTCGGCGGTCGGGGCTTCGCGCTCCTGCTGGGCCTTGTTGCGGAATAGCGTGCTCTTGCCCTTCTTGCTGAACTCCAGCTGCACTTCATCGGTGAGTGACAGCAGATGAGCGTTCTTGAAGGACTCGGGCAGCAGGCTGGCGATCAGCGTCTGCGCCTCGGCGAGGGGGTGATTCTTGGTGATGTCGCGGGTCTTGTAGCGATAGACGAAGGACAGGCACGGCTGATCCTTGACCGTGACGGGCTTGATGATGACCCGCTGCAACTCCGCTTCGCTTCCGACGTACTTGGCCAGCACCAGTTTGATCAGCGAATTTTGCGTCAGACAGGTGTCAAGCAGACTCAGGAACTGAGCGCGGTGATCCTGCGCAGGAACGGTGGCGGGTGCGGTAACGGACATCAGAAAGCGCCTCGGGAGCGGAAATGCGAGGCGCTATTTTAGGCGGGTCGAGAGCGGTAGGTGCAATTAAATGACGCGGAGGTCAGCAGAGGCATTCCCCCGCGGAGCGCGGGAACGATCAGATCACTCCAACACCACTAACCGGTTTGGCAACTCGTTGCGCGCCTGGGTCACGGGCACCTGCTCGCTCAGCACCTCGCCGCACGAAGTAATGCACCCCATAAAACCTTCCACAATCCGGCCGTCCTTCACCTGCCGGGTGAAGGTCTCGACCATCGAGCGCCAGGCTTCGTTGTCCACGCGCCGGGCGATGCCGTCGTCGACGATGATCTCGACATAACGCTCGGCCTCGCTAACAAAAATCAGCACGCCGGTGCCATTGGCGGTGGCGTGCAGGTTCTGTTCAAGAAACTGCCGACGCGCCAGATTGCCCGCCCGCCAGTGCCGCACGCGAACAGGCACCAGCCGCGTGGTGATGCCCGGCAGCCGGCACACCAGCGCCACCACGATGAACGTGACAACCTGCACCAGCAGCAGATGATTGGCGCTGAGCCAGCCCGTCAGCAGGTTGATCAGCCCCGGTACGAGCAACGCGATGACCCCGGCCCAGATCAGCGGCACGTAGGTGTAGTCGTCAGCGCTGGTGGCCAGCACCGTCACCAGTTCCGCGTCGGTCTGACGCTCGACGGTCTCGATGGCGTGGGCAACCCGCTGTTGTTCGTCTTTATTGAGCAATGTCATGCAAGCAAACCCTTCCTGAGCGAACAACTACCAGCCACCGGAGGCACCGCCCCCGCCAAATCCACCACCGCCACCGCGCATACCGCCCGAGCTCGAACCGCCAGAGCCGCCAGAACCGAAGCCCCCTGAGCCGCCAGAGCCGAAACCGCCAAAGCCGCCGCCACCGGAGCCGATGGACCTGCCACGCCCGGAACGGGCGCTGATGTAACTGATGACCACGAACAGCACCAGAAACAGCAGGGTCACTTTCCAGTCGACGCCTTCGTCCTCGCTTGCCGCTGCGCTGCCGGTGGCGCCAACTGCGGGTTCGGCAAGGGGATCGCCGCCGAGCACCTGGACCATCGCCTCGGCACCTTTGGTGATACCGCCGACAAAATCGCCCTGGCGGAACGCCGGGATGATGATCTGACTGATGATCACCGACGACTGCGCATCCGTCAGACGATCTTCAAGGCCGTAACCCACTTCGATGCGCACCTTGCGCTCGTCCCGGGCCACCACCAGCAGCGCGCCATTGTCCTTGCCCTTCTGGCCGATGCCCCAGTGACGACCGAGCTGATAGCCGTAGTCCTCAATGGTCGAGCCCTGCAGGTCTGGCAATGTGACCACCACCACCTGCTCGGTGGTCAGCTCTTCATGGGCGCGCAGCATCTGTTCGAGATGCTCTTTGCTCGGGCCGTCGATCATCCCGGCGGTGTCAACGACGCGCCCGGTCAGCGGCGGAAACGTGAGGTCGGCTTGCGCCCACTGGGCAAATACGCCCACCGACATCGCCAGTAACGCGACCAGCACTCCCCGCCGCGCGCGTCCCATCAGAATTTCACTTGTGGCGCTTTGTCAGCGTCAGCGGCAGTGGCTTCGAAGTTCGGACGCACCGGCAGATCGCTGTACATCACGGTATGCCACAGACGGCCCGGGAAGGTGCGGATCTCGGTGTTGTAACGCTCGACCGCCGTGATGAAGTCGCGACGGGCCACCGCGATACGGTTTTCCGTGCCTTCAAGCTGGGACTGCAGCGCGAGGAAGTTCTGGTTGGATTTGAGGTCCGGATAGCGCTCCGAGACCACCATCAAACGGCTCAATGCGCCGGTCAGCTGACCTTGTGCGTCCTGGAACTGCTTGAGCTTGGCCGGATCGTTCAGCGTACTGGCGTCCACCTGAATCGACGTCGCCTTGGCACGCGCTTCGATGACTGCGGTCAGGGTGTCCTGCTCTTGCTTGGCGTAGCCCTTCACCGTTTCCACCAAGTTGGGGATCAGGTCGGCGCGGCGCTGATACTGGTTCTGCACCTGGGCCCAGGCAGCCTTGACCTGCTCGTCGTAGGTCGGAATGTTGTTGATCCCGCAGCCGGACAACAGGGTCGTCAGCAGCATCATCAACGCCAGTGACAATTTGTAACGACTGCCCCGGCTGTAGTCATAACGCTCTGTTTGCATGGCGTGCGTGCTCCCTGTACTCATCAATAGTTAATCCTGTCAGTCATGACTTTAGCCAAACCGGACGATCCCCGGCATAATCCCGCCCCATCGCGTTGTCGGGGCTCTGGATTGCCGGGCCACAATCAGATAAAACTCGTTGCGCTACTGATGCTCATATGAGGCAGGAGTTCAGCGGCGTTGCCGTCCTGACGACAATAAAAAACCAAAGGTTCGACACCTATAACAACGGCTGACCGGTATTACGTGCGAGTTGCCGGCAACGCCTTGAGAAAACCATTCATGAATAAGCTGTGTTTCCTGAGTCTCGTCATCGGCCTGGTCAGTCAGTCCGCCTGGGCCGAAAACGCCACCACTGGCGTTGGCACCCCCTCCACGCTGCAAGCCAAGAATGCATTCATCGCCAACCTGATGAAGCAAATGACCCTGGAGGAGAAGATCGGTCAACTGCGCCTGATCAGCATCGGCCCGGAGATGCCCAAGCCGGAAATTCTCAAGGAAATCACCGCAGGCCGCATCGGCGGCACGTTCAACTCCGTCGTGCTGCCGGACAACCGCGCCATGCAGGACGCCGCCGGGCACAGCCGCAACAAGATCCCCATGTTCTTCGCCTACGACGTCGTCCACGGCCAGCGCACCGTATTCCCGATCAGCCTGGGTCTCGCGTCGACCTGGGATATGAACGCCATCACCCGCACCGGTCGCGTGTCAGCGATCGAAGCCGCCGCCGACGGCGTGGACATGACCTTCGCGCCCATGGTCGACATCACCCGCGACGCGCGCTGGGGCCGCAGCTCCGAAGGCTTCGGCGAAGACACCTACCTGGTGTCGCGCATCTCCGCCACCATGACCCGCGCGTTTCAGGGCACCAGCATGCAGGCGCCCAACAGCATCATGGCGGTGGTCAAACACTTCGCCCTGTATGGCGCGGTCGAGGGCGGTCGCGACTACAACACCGTCGACATGAGCCCGGTGCGCATGCAGCAGGACTACCTGCCGCCCTACCGCGCATCGATTGATGCCGGCGCAGGCGGCGTGATGATCGCGCTCAATTCCATCAACGGCGTGCCTTCCACGTCCAACGCCTGGCTGCTGCAGGATGTCTTGCGCAGGGATTGGGGCTTCAAGGGCGTTACCGTCAGCGACCACGGCGCGATCAAGGAATTGATCGACCACGGCGTGGCCAAGGACTTCCGCGAAGCCGCCAAGCTGGCGATCAAGGCCGGCGTCGACCTGAGCATGAACGACAAGGCCTACGGCGAAGAACTGCCGGACCTGGTAAAGAGCGGCGAAGTGTCGGTCAAAGAAGTCGATAACGCCGTGCGTGAAGTGCTCGGCGCCAAGTGGGAAATGGGCCTGTTCGCCAACCCGTACCTGCGCATCGGCGCGGCAGTGGATGACCCGGCCGACCGCAACGCCGAAAACCGTCTGCACCGTGCCGAAGCCCGCGACGTTGCGCGCAAGAGCGTCGTGCTGCTGAAGAACCAGAACGACACCCTGCCGCTGAAGAAGCAAGGCACCATCGCCGTGATCGGTCCGCTGGCCAAGAGCTCGATGGACATGATGGGCAGTTGGTCAGCGGCCGGGCTGGCGCGTCAGACCGTCAACGCTTATGACGGCATTGCGGCGGCGGTCGGTGACAAGGCCAAGCTGGTTTATGCACTGGGCTCCAACATCACCGACAACCAGCACGCCATCACTTACCTGAACAAGATGGACGACCAGATCGCCATCGACCCGCGTCCCGAGCAGGAGATGATCGACGAAGCGGTCAAGGCCGCGCAGCAGGCGGACGTGGTGGTTGCCGTTGTGGGTGAGTCGCGCAACATGTCCCACGAAGCGGCGAGCCGTGTCGACCTGGTAATACCGGGCCGTCAACGGGACCTGATCCGCGCGCTCAAGGCCACAGGCAAACCGCTGGTGCTGGTGCTGATGAATGGTCGGCCGCTGGCGCTGGGTGAAGAAAACGAACTGGCCGACGCCATGGTGGAAAGCTGGTTCCTCGGCACAGAAGGCGGCAATGCCTTGGCTGACGTGCTGTTCGGCGACTACAACCCGTCCGGCAAACTGCCGATGACCTTCCCACGCTCCGTGGGTCAGGTGCCAGCCTATTACAACCACCTGAACACCGGTCGCCCGTACCGCCCGAACGACTCGAACTACACCTCGAACTACTTCGAAGAGCCGACCAGCCCGCTGTTCCCGTTCGGTTATGGTCTGAGCTACACGCAGTTCAGCGTGTCGGACATCACCCTGTCGATCAACAAGATGACCCGCAAGGACAAGCTGACTGCCAGCGTCATGGTCAAGAACACCGGCAAGGTCGCCGGTGAAACCGTGGTTCAGCTGTACCTGCGCGACGTCGCCGCATCGATCAGCCGCCCGGTCAAAGAGCTGAAGAATTTCCAGAAAGTCATGCTGAACCCCGGGGAAGAGAAATCCGTGAGCTTCACCCTGACCGAAGAAGACCTGAAGTTCTTCAACCCGTCGCTGAAGTACGCGGCCGAGGCGGGCGAGTTCAAGCTGATGATCGGCCTGGATTCGGAGAACGTGAAAGAGACGACGTTCAATTTGCTGTAAGGCAGGAATCCGGGGCGAATGCGCCAGCCACTGAAAGGAGGTCATGCCCATGCCCCGTTCCGTCCGCCTTGTGCTCTATGTGTTGCTGATCTTCGCCGGTACCGTCATTGCGGCGACGCTGGCGATGCATCAGGCTCAGCGGCATGCCCTGGAAGACGACGCTGGCCGCTCTAAAGATCGGCTGGCGCTCTACGCCAACACACTGCAGACCCTGATCGAGCGCTACCGGGCTCTGCCGGCCGTTCTGGCCCTTGATCCTCAACTGCGGACGGCGCTGAGCGGACCGGTCAGCGCCGACACCACCCAGGCGCTCAATCTCAAACTGGAGCAGATCAACGGCGCTGCCCAGTCCTCCACCCTCGAACTGCTTGACCGCAACGGCCTCGCCGTCGGCGCCAGCAACTGGCGTCTGCCGAGCAGCTACGTGGGCCACAACTACGGCTTCCGCCCCTACTTCACGCAAACCCGCGCCACTGGCATCGGACGCTTTTATGCGGTCGGCGTGACCAGCGGCATCCCGGGGTATTTCCTGTCGAACGCGGTGCGCGACGAAGCCGGGCAGTTCATCGGGGCGATGGTGGTCAAGCTGGAGTTTCCGGACCTTGAACACACTTGGGCGCAAAACGATGACCTGCTGCTGGTCAGCGACGCCAAGGGCATCGTCTTCATCGCCAATCAGCCGGGCTGGCGCTATCGGGCCCTGCGGCCGCTGACCGAGCAGGACCGCGCCGAACTGGCGAGCACGCGTCAGTACGACAAGCAGCCGCTGACGCCCTTGCATCAGGAGCTGCTGCACACGTTCGGCGAAAACAGCCATCTCAGCCGTGTTGACGCCCCCAACGAGCAGACCGATTTCTTGTGGCAGTCAATGCCGCTGCCGACCGAGGGTTGGACCTTGCACCTCCTGCGCAAACCGCAGGCCGCCAGTGAAGACGTGCGCAATGCCGGTCTCGCTGCGGCAGGCATCTGGCTGACACTGGTGTTTCTCGGGCTGTTTCTGTACCAGCGCTGGCGCCTTGGCCGCGTGCGCCAGCGCAGTCGCGAAGAGCTCGAACGCTTGGTCGAGGAACGCACGCGGGACCTGCAAACGGCGCAGGACGGTCTGGTGCAGTCGACCAAGCTGGCGGCCCTCGGGCAGATGTCTGCCGCCCTCGCCCACGAAATCAACCAGCCGCTGACGGCCCAGCGCATGCAACTCGCGACCCTGCGCCTGTTGCTGGAGCATGGCCGTGTCGACGATGCGTACAAGGCGCTGAGCCTGCTCGATCAGCAATTGACCCGCATGGCCGCGCTCACCGGCCACCTGAAAACCTTCGCCCGCAAAAGCCCCAGCGGCCTGCGCGAACGCCTTGATCTGGCCACCGTGGTCGATCAGGCGCTGCTGTTGCTGGACGCACGAATTCGTGAAGAGCGCGTCAGCTGCGTGCTCGACCTGACGCGTCCGGCCTGGGTGCGCGGCGACGCGATTCGGCTGGAACAGGTGCTGATCAACCTGATGCGCAACGCCCTGGACGCGATGGGCGACAAACCCCTCAAGCGTCTGGAAATTCGCATCGACGCGCAGAGCGAGCATTGGTGTGTTTCGGTCATCGACAGTGGCGGCGGAATCGCCGAAGAGCATCTGGCCAACGTCTTCGATCCGTTTTTCACCACCAAACCGGTGGGCGACGGTCTGGGCCTGGGCCTCGCGGTGTCGTTCGCCATCGTGCATGAACTGGGCGGCCGGCTCAGCGCCGAAAACGTCAACAACGGCGCGCGGTTTTTCTTCTGTCTGACCCAGGCCCCGGAGGCCGACGCCCCATGCTGAACTCGGTAATCGTGGTGGATGACGAGGCGCCCATTCGGGAAGCGGTGGAGCAATGGCTCACGCTGTCCGGGTTCGAGGTGCGCCTGTTCAGCCGCGCCGAGGAATGCCTGGCGCAGCTGCCCGAGCACTTTCCCGGCGTGGTCCTCAGCGATGTGCGCATGCCCGGCATGGATGGTTTGCAGTTGCTGGCCGAGTTGCAGCGGCGGGATCGCGACTTGCCAGTGATCCTGCTGACCGGCCACGGCGACGTGCCGATGGCCGTGGACGCCATGCGCGACGGCGCCTATGACTTTCTGGAGAAGCCGTTCACCCCGGAGACCCTGCTCGGCAGTTTGCGCCGGGCATTGGAAAAGCGCGCGCTGGTGCTGGAAAACCGTGCCTTGCATGAGCGGGCGGATAACCGCTCGCGTCTGGATGCAACGCTGCTGGGCATGTCGCCGACGATGCAGACATTGCGGCGGCAGGTCATGGACCTCTCGCCACTGCCGGTTAACGTATTGATTCGCGGCGAGACCGGCAGCGGCAAGGAAATGGTCGCGCGGTGCCTGCATGACTTCGGCCCGCGAGCCGACAAACCCTTCGTTGCGGTGAACTGTGCGGCGATCCCGGAGCAGCTGTTCGAAGCCGAGCTGTTTGGCCACGAAAGCGGTGCGTTCACCGGGGCCCAGGGCAAGCGCATCGGCAAACTGGAGTATGCCCACGGCGGCACGGTGTTTCTCGACGAGATCGAGAGCATGCCGCTGGCGCAGCAGGTCAAGCTGCTGCGGGTGATTCAGGAGCGGCGGATCGAACGACTGGGTTCGAACCAGAGCATCGATATTGATGTGCGCATCATTGCCGCGACCAAGCCCGATCTGCTGGACGAAGCCAGGGCCGGGCGTTTCCGCGAGGATCTGGCGTATCGACTGAACATCGCCGAATTGCGACTGCCACCGCTGCGTGAACGGCGAGAAGACATCCCGATGTTGTTCAGCCATTTCTCGCGGAATGCGGCAGAGCGCCTAGGCCGCAGCGCGCCGGTACTGAGCGGTGAACAGCTGAGCCATCTGCTCAGCCACGACTGGCCGGGGAATGTGCGCGAACTGGCGAATGCCGCCGAGCGCCAGGTGCTGGGGCTGGACGGTCCCGCCGCAGAGGGCATCCCGGTGGGTCAGTCGCTGGTGGCGCAGCAGGAAGCCTTCGAAGCCCACTGCATTCGCTCGGCGTTGCGACGCCATCGGGCCGATATCAAGGCAGTCATGCACGAACTGCAACTGCCCCGCCGCACGCTGAATGAAAAAATGCAGCGGCATGGGTTGGTGCGTGAGGACTTTCTAGCGGAAGACAGTCCTACAGGATGATCGCGGGGTGTCAGTGGGACCAGCTTCAGCCGGGAGGAGAATCGCGGCGATGAGCGGATTTTCGCTCAGGCATCTCACGCAACAAGCGGATTTCCGCTCATCCACCTCACGCCAACCCCTCTACTCCGGGCCTTTCAGCTTTTGGCACAGCTCCTGCTATCACTGTCGTCAGAACGCCTCGATGCGTTCCTTCTAACAACAATGACCTGCAGGAAATCCCATGGCCATCCCCAATTCTGCCTCCCACGGAGCGGCTGCCACGCCAGTCGCCGAGAAAACCACCGGAAGTCGCCTGAAATCCATTTTCAGCGGTTCGGTCGGCAACATGGTCGAGTGGTACGACTGGTACGTCTACGCCGCCTTCTCCCTCTACTTCGCCAAAGTCTTCTTCCCCAAGGGCGACACCACCGCCCAGTTGCTCAACACCGCCGCGATCTTCGCCGTGGGCTTTCTCATGCGCCCCATCGGCGGCTGGCTCATGGGCCTCTACGCAGACCGCAAAGGCCGCAAGGCCGCGCTGATGGCGTCGGTGCTGTTGATGTGTTTCGGTTCGCTGATCATTGCCCTCACCCCTGGTTATGAAACCATCGGCGTCGGCGCTCCGATCATGCTGGTGTTCGCGCGCCTGCTGCAGGGCCTGTCGGTGGGTGGCGAGTACGGCACTTCGGCGACCTATCTCAGCGAGATGGCGACCAAGGAACGCCGGGGCTTCTTCTCCAGCTTTCAGTACGTGACGCTGATCTCCGGCCAGCTCATCGCGCTGGCGGTGCTCATCGTGCTGCAGCAGACGCTGACCACTGAACAACTGCAAACGTGGGGCTGGCGCATCCCGTTTGCCATCGGCGCGTTGTGCGCGGTGGTGGCGCTGTTCCTGCGTCGCGGCATGGAGGAAACCGAGTCGTTCACCCGCAAGAAGGACAAACCCAAAGAAAGCCTGATGCGCACATTGATGCGCCATCCGAAAGAGCTGATGACCGTCGTCGGCCTGACCATGGGCGGCACGCTGGCGTTCTACACCTACACGACCTACATGCAGAAGTACCTGGTGAACACGGTGGGCATGAGCATCACCGACTCGACGACGATTTCTGCCGCGACGCTGTTCCTGTTCATGCTGTTGCAACCGGTGATCGGCGCGCTGTCCGACAAGGTCGGCCGCCGCCCGATCCTGATTGCCTTCGGCGTGCTGGGCACCTTGTGTACCGTGCCGATCCTCACCACCCTGCACACCATTCAGAGCTGGTGGGGCGCGTTCTTCCTGATCATGGCCGCGCTGATCATCGTCAGCGGCTATACGTCGATCAACGCCGTGGTGAAAGCCGAGCTGTTCCCGACCGAGATCCGCGCCCTGGGCGTCGGCCTGCCGTACGCATTGACGGTGTCGATCTTCGGCGGTACGGCTGAATACATCGCGCTGTGGTTCAAGAGCATTGGCATGGAGACCGGCTATTACTGGTACGTCACGGCCTGCATTGCGGTGTCGCTGCTGGTGTATGTGTTCATGAAGGACACCCGCAAGCACTCGCGGATCGAAACCGACTGACCTGAAACGGAGCTGTCGAGCAGCTTACAGAGGGCGAAAAAAAGGGTAGCTCACTCACATGAGCTGCCCTTTTGCATTCGCAGGCGTGGCTAAGTGCATGAATAACGATCGCTTTTTGCAGTATCAATTTCAGCGATGATCGCTACTAATGCGATTGACTTCTTAATAATTTAGAGGCGAGTAAAGTTCACTCCATACCGAGTTACCTACTAACTAAATCGATCTGGAGCAACTACCATGAAAACTAACAAACTGATCTTCGGCCTCGCTTTCTCCCTTCTTGCAAGCAGCGCCTTTGCACTTCCAGCCGTTGATGCGCACCACGCGGTGAATGCTGCGGTCGTTGCAGAAAACGGCTCGTCCCACACTAATATCGGTCGCGTCGCTGCTGACGGTTCTGACCACGTAGGTGCCAACCGCCTCGCTGCTGATGGTGCTGACCGCGTCGGTGCAAACCGCCAGGCCGCTGATGGCTCGGACCACGTAGGTGCCAACCGCCTCGCTGCTGATGGCGCCGACCGCGTCGGTGCAAACCGCCAGGCCGCTGATGGTTCGGACCACGTAGGTGCCAACCGTCTCGCTGCTGATGGCGCTGACCGCGTCGGTGCAAACCGCCAGGCCGCTGATGGCTCGGACCACGTAGGCGCAAATCGTCTCGCTGCTGATGGCTCGGACCATGTTGGTGCAAATCGCCTGAGCTGATACATCCATGACGTTCTCTCAGCCCGGCTTAATGCCGGGCTTAATTTTTCTGCGTAAAAAAACCTGAAACCCTTGGTTTGACTGGGCGCATGGCAGATATCCATCGGGAACGCAGCAGCTTGTCACCCCAATCCTGCTAACGCTCATACCCAGCCGACCCCCTACCCGGGCGCCGCGCTAGCAAACAAATGACACCCAAGTCAACAGGCAAATTCGCCATCACGAGCGAAAATTGCCCCATGTCAGCGCAAAAAGTTCTGCAACGCTTTAAAACCGGGCGCTCCAGCCCACTATCATTTTTGGCGATGGTCGTTACCAATACCGTTAACTTCAACTTAATCCGTACGCGCGTAATATCGGCTCCATTCCCAAGTTAACTAATTATTGAACTTACTGGAGCAACACTCATGAAAACTTCAAATATTATTTTTGGTCTTAGTCTGTCCATCCTGGCATCGAGCGCATTCGCTCTGCCTGTTTCCGAACAGCACTCTGCATTTAATGGCACTGTCGTAGCAGAAGGCGGTTCTTCTCACACCAATGCGTCGCACACCGGTTCTTATCGTCAGGCTTCCGATGGTTCTGACCACGTTGGCGCCAATCGTCTTGCCGCCGACGGCGCTGACCGCGTAGGCAACAACCGCCAGGCCGCTGATGGCGCTGATCACATCGGTGCAAACCGCCTGGCCTCTGACGGCGCTGATCGCGTCGGTGCCAACCGCGCCAGCTAATCGGTGCCCGCATCATCCCGTTGCATGTTTACCGCTTCATGTTTCACCTCCTGAACTCCCTTTGTAGCCCGACGCTTGTCGGGCTTTTTTTTGCCCGGGGTTCGGAGGCTGCTGGAATCCTCACCCAATGCCTTGCACTATGTCGGCCTGCATGCCGCACATGCGCATACCTTGGCCGCCTCGCCGGCACACCCTCATTCAGGAACACACCATGTCAGACGATATTCATTTCTACGAACCGTCCAAAGGTCATGGATTGCCCCACGACCCGTTCAACGCCATTGTCGGCCCACGTCCGATCGGCTGGATCTCGTCCCAGGACGGCGAAGGCAAGCTGAACCTGGCGCCCTACAGTTTCTTCAACGCCTTCAACTATGTGCCGCCCATCATCGGGTTCTGCAGCATCGGTCGCAAAGACAGCCTGAACAATATCGAACAGACCGGGGAGTTCGTGTGGAACCTCGCCACGCGCAGCCTGGCCGAGCAGATGAACATGAGTTGCGCGGCAGTGCCGGCGGACGTCAGTGAGTTCGAGCTGGCTGGCCTGACCGCAGAACCGTCGCGCATCGTTTCCGTGCCGAGGGTCAAGGAGACGCCGGTTTCGTTCGAATGCAAAGTGACGCAGATCATCCAGCTGCAACGCGCCGACAAGGAAGTCGTGCCGAGCTGGCTGATTCTGGGGGAAGTGGTGGCGGTGCATATCGCCAAGCGGCTGCTGAAGGAAGGTGTGTATGACACCGCAGCTGGCGAGCCCATCCTGCGCGGCGGCGGCCCGGCTGACTATTTCCAGCTGAGCGCGGAGTCGCTGTTCAAAATGTACCGGCCAAACGTCTGATCAATCCTCGGCGAACACCAGTTCGCCCTCTTGCGTGACGTCGGCAAGCCGCTCCAGCTCTTTGACGGCGGCGTCGTCAGCGGCGAGCGCGGTAGGGAATTTCTGTTCGGCGAGCACGCGGTGAAAGGTCGGCGCACCGCCCATGACCCGGGCCTTGACGGCGATTGCGGCACTGTAACCGTCGTCACCGGGGACTGCGGCCGAGACGGCTTCGTGGTGCTGGAATTCTTTGCGTGCCATGGTTCGACGCCTTGCCTGGAAAAATGAAGGCGAGATTTTAAACGCAGGCGTTCGAACACCTGAAAGGTTTTCTTCGCAGGCCCATCGCCTGCACCCGAGCAAAAGCACCGAAACCTGTCAGCCCGCCAGACGAGCACCCTCAGGGGCATGAGCCGCCTGTGCCTGAGACGCCGTCACGGTGGCGAAGGTTTGAAAGTCCAGGCTCGCCACCAGCATTTCGGTCAGCAGTTCGGAAAACAGGTTCAGTTCAGGCGCGGCAAACCAGTCGTTCATCGCGGAAGGGTCGGCCCACGTACCGGTGATAACCCAGAGGTCTTCGTCGGTCAGAGACTTCTGCAGCGCGAAGTGCAGACAACCCGCAGCAGCGGCCGACGGGCTGATCAGACTGCTCAAACGGGCACCCAGTTGGGCACTGCGTCCAGCACGGGCGCGAACGGAAACCCAATGGCTCACAACTGAAGTATTTAGCATGCTCTGCGCTCCTGCTTTTTTGCGTGCGTGTCTTTTGCGTGCGTGCCGCGCGCCGGGATCGGGAATCCATGAAACGAGCCGCGACGGGAAGTGAAGGTTAGGGTCAGGCGCGCGACCTGCGGTAGCCAATTACTGCCAGGTTATTGCCTGATTCTGCGCTGACAGGTTCATCGTTACGTCGGGGCTCGCCGCTCCGCCGCGTGATGCCCATGGACTTTCAAGCAACGATCCCAAGCGAACAGGGCACGTTCATGGCAACGCAACACAGCGGTAACAGAATCAGGCAAGCATCCGGCAGGATTCGCCTAACGCTTGCGCTTGCCCAAAAATAAGCTGTGCTGCATCAATGCTCTGTCAGAGGAATTCCCCATGTCGCTATCCGCTCTTGCGCCGTCCGCCCCGGATGCTCGACCTGTTGCCGAGCTGAGCGCGCAGATGACGCAACAGCGCGCCGAACTGGCGGAGCTGATCCGCCGTCATGCGCCCGCCGATGGCAGTTTCCAGACGGTGATCAAGCCGCTGTTCATGGTTCGCCACGATCATCCGTCGCAATCGGTGCCGGGGCTGGTGCAACCGGCGCTGTGCATCATGGCCCAAGGCCGCAAGGACGTGACGCTGGGCGGCGAGTTGTACACCTACGACCCGCTCAATTACCTGGTGCTGTCGGTGGCGCTGCCTATCAGCGGCAAGGTGATTTACGCGACACCGGAAGAGCCGCATCTGGCCCTGCGCCTGGAAATCGATCCGGTGGAAATCAACGCATTGATCGCCGAGGCCGGCCCGATGAGCGTACCGACGCGTCACAGCGGGCGCGGCATGTACGTCGAGCGGATCGATTCACAGCTGCTCGATGCCGTCATCCGGCTGATCCGCCTGCTGGACACGCCGAAAGACATTCCCATGCTCGCGCCGCTGATCAATCGGGAGATCCTTTACCGGCTTCTGCGTGGGAGCGAAGGGCACCGGCTGTATGAAATCGCCATCTCCAACTGCCAGACCCATCGCGTCACCCAGGCGATCAAGTGGCTCAACGACCATTTCCAGGAGCCGCTGAGGATTGAGGATCTGGCGAAGGAGGTAAACCTGAGCATCTCCACGCTGCACCACCGTTTCAAGTCCGTCACGGCCATGAGCCCGCTGCAATACCAGAAGCAACTGCGTCTGCAGGAGGCCCGGCGCTTGATGCTGGCGGACGGCCTCGAAGCGTCGGCCGCCGGTTACCGGGTCGGCTACGAAAGCGCTTCGCAGTTCAGCCGCGAATACAGCCGCCTGTTCGGCGCGCCGCCGTTGCGCGACCTGGCGCGGCTGCGCAGTACGGTTTGAAGCGCGCCGGTCAGTCAACGTAAACCGTCAGTCGAGGCTGCTCATCCAGCGCTGCTGATCGATCTCGATCAACGTCGGGCCGTCACGCTGACTGGCTGAGCTCAGTGCCGCCTTCAGTTGCTCAACACGGCCGACCGCCTCCGCGGCGCATCCCAGGGCTTTGGCCACACCGACAAGATCAGGCGTGAAAATGTCGACGCCGATGGGCTCGATGGCGCGGTTGACCATGTACTTCTTGATCTCTTCGTAGCCCTGGTTATTCCACAGCAGCACGACGATGGGCGTTCGCGCTTCCACCGCACTCGCCAGCTCGGACAGGGTGAATTGCAGACCGCCGTCGCCAATCAGACACACCACCGGGTTGGATTCTCCGGCGTCGCGGCTGCCCAGCCATGCGCCCACTGCAGCGGGCAATGCGTAGCCAAGGGTTCCGTAACCGGTTGATGAATTGAACCAGCGACGGGGCTTGTCGAGGTCCAGGGTCAGGTTGCCCGTGTAGACCGGCTGGGTCGAGTCGCCCACGATCACGGCTTCCGGCAGCACGTCGAGCACCGTCTGCAAAAACAGCGTCTGCCCACGGGTCGCATCGTCCCAGCCCGCCTCAAGACTTGCCTTCAGCGCGGCAACCCGCGCGGTGCCCCACTCCTCGCGGCGTGGCATCAGCACTTCGCTCGCCAGCGCATCGACCAAGGCCTCGGCGGCGTATTGAGCGTCAGACACCAACGCGACCGTCGGCGCGAAATGACGCACAGTCTGATCGGGGTCGATGTCGATGCGCAGTAACGCGCCCGGAATCTTGAAGTGGCCCTGAAAGGTGATGTCGTAGTCGGTCTCGGCCAGTTCAGTGCCGATGGCCAGCACCACGTCGGCACTTTCAATGACCTCACGGGTGGCATCGAGGGATTGCGTCGAGCCGATCAGCAGCGGGTGAGCGCTCGGCAGCATGCCTTTGGCGTTGATGGTCAGCGCGACCGGCGCGGCGAGCCGTTCGGCCAGACGCGTCAACGCCGGGGCGGCGTGAATGGCGCCGCCTCCCGCCAGAATCAGCGGCCGTTGGGCGGTGGCAAGCAAATTTGCCATTTGCCGGATCGCCGCAGGCGCCGGCCCTGCGCGACTCACCGATACCGGTGGGCTGTGCAGGGCATCGGCATTTTCCACCAGCACGTCCAGCGGGATTTCGATGTGCACCGGACGCGGCCGCGCCGTTTGGAACACCGCGAACGCCCGGGCCAGCACCGACGGCAGCTCGGCCGCTGACATCAGCGTGTGGGAGAACGCCGCGACGCCCGCGACCAGCACATTCTGGGACGGCAGCTCATGCAGCTTGCCGCGACCGCCTCCCAACTGACTGCGCGACTGTACGCTGGAAATCACCAGCATGGGGATCGAGTCACCATAGGCCTGACCCATCGCCGTGGTGATGTTGGTCATGCCGGGGCCGGTGATGATGAAGCACACACCCGGCTTGCCTCGCGTGCGCGCGTAACCATCGGCCATGAACCCTGCACCCTGCTCATGGCGCGGGGTGATGTGGGTAATCGACGAACCCGCAAGCCCTCGGTAAAGCTCGACCGTGTGCACGCCCGGAATCCCGAACACCCGCTCCACCCCGTAGCCTTCGAGCAACCTGACCAGCACTTCCCCGCACGTCGCCATGTGTCTGCCCCTTTTGTATGCCTTTCCCAACGCCACCCGCAATCTGCCAGGCTCGATAGGCGACCATTGAAGCTGCAGGGCCGTATCGACCACAACGCAAAAAATGTCATGCTTAGCCATGTCCTCAGCTCATGGCTCGTCCCCCCGATGAAACGCCTCCCGCCCCTGCCCGCTTTGCACACGTTCCTGATCACGGCGAAGTGCTGCAATTTCACCCGGGCCGCGGAGGTGCTGCATATCACTCAGGGTGCCGTCAGCCGGCAGATCTCCGGGCTGGAAATGCATCTGGGCTATCGTCTGTTCTATCGCGAGGCCCGAGGCTTGAGCCTGACCGCCCAGGGCCGCGAACTGCTGCCGCGCATCGAACAGGTGTTCAGCCTGATCGAAGAAGCGGTGGATCAGGTCGATGCCAAACCAAAGGCGCTGCGGATCAAGGCGCCGACCTGCATCAGCCGCTGGTTGTTGCCGCGCCTGATGCAGTGGCAGAAAGAGCGGCCTGACGTGCCGGTGCAACTGACCACGACCAGCGCCCATGCGGTGGATTTTCGGCGGGAAGAGTTCGACGCCGCCGTTGTGTTCGGCGCCCATCCGGGTGATTCCACTCACGTACGGCACCTCTTCGACGAACAACTGACACCCGTGTGCTCAGCGTCGCTGCTGGCGAGCAATCCCCTCTTCCGTCTCGCCGATCTGGAACATCACATGCTCCTGCACCCCACCCTCGATGAGCGTGACTGGGCACTGTGGCTGAAGGCCGCCGGGGCCAAGCTGATCAATGTCGCGCAAGGCCAGCACTTCGACACGATGGACCTGGCGATGACCGTCGCATCACAAGGGTCGGGCGTTGCCATCGGCGACTGGTCGCTGATCGGTGAAGACCTGAGCGCGGGGCGCCTGGTCATGCCGTTCGAGCTGAAAGTCCGGAGCGGCGCGGCGTATTACTTCGTGCACCCCAAGCGCGCCGAGGCGCCTTCCCCGCTTCAGGACCTGCTGGAATGGCTGTCGCTGCAGTCGGCTGAACGGCACACCGGTTGAGGGGCAGTGCCGGCTCTTCCCCAACGGCCCGGCTGATACAAACATTCAATCCTCATTGCCCGGCCCACCCGCCAATAGCGACCTACACTGACAGTGTCCGCTCTGAAACAGATGTCCTACCGGATCGAGGCAAATGTCATGAGAACCACAATAAAAAGACAGTGCGTTTATGTTGTCGCCGTTGCCGCTGTATTGAGCCTGTACGGCGCAGGTGCCTACCGAATCGAACAAATGCGGCAGACGCCCCGCATGGCGGTGGTCTGCACAATGGGACATTGCATGCCCACTGATGCAACGTTCAGCGCCCTTCGTTGACGGCAAAGGCCGGTCCGCGTAATGCGGGTCAACGTACTGCGAAAATCCCCACAGCCTGCTATCGATTAGCAAGCTAACGGACTAGACTTGGCACAAATTCCTGCGGGTGTTCAGCGGGTCAATCTGTCAGTCGAGTCCCTTCTGTGACGAGTCTTAGTCAACCCCGTCCGGACATCCGCAGCATTCTGTTCGCGCTGATGATGGCCGTATTTCTCAGTGCGCTGGATCAGACCATTGTTGCGGTCTCGATGCCGGCCATCTCCGCCCAATTCCAGGATTTCAACCTGCTTGCCTGGGTGATCTCCGCCTACATGGTTGCGCTCACCGTGGCCGTGCCGATTTACGGCAAGCTGGGGGATTTGTATGGCCGGCGCCGCTTGATGCTGTTCGGGCTGGCGACCTTTACCCTCGCCTCGCTGTTCTGCGCCATGGCGCAGAGCATGGAACAACTGGTGCTGGCGCGTGTGCTGCAGGGCATCGGCGCCGGGGGCATGGTGTCCGTGAGCCAGGCGATCATCGGCGACATCGTCCCGCCCCGGGAACGCGGTCGTTATCAGGGTTACTTCAGCGGGATGTACGCAGCGGCCAGCGTGGCGGGCCCTGTGCTCGGCGGCTTCATGACCGAGTACCTGTCGTGGCGCTGGGTGTTCATTATCAATCTGCCGCTGGGGCTGGGGGCATGGTGGGTGGCGCGCAAGACGCTGGTCGGCCTGCCGATTCCCCAGCGCAAACCGGTGATTGACTACCTGGGCACGGTGCTGATGATCATCGGCCTCACAGCCTTGTTGCTGGGCATCACCGAAATCGGTCAGGGCCACAGTTGGCGTGACCAGTCAGTGGTCATGCAATTGTCGGTGGCGCTGCTCGCGCTGGTGATTTTTGTGCTGTATGAACGGCGCACCCGTGAACCTCTGCTGCCCATGCACCTGTTCGCCAATCGCAGCGCGGTGCTCTGCTGGTGCACGATTTTCTTCACCAGCTTTCAGGCCATCTCGCTGATCGTGCTGCTGCCGCTGCGCTTTCAGACCGTCACGGGCGCAGGGGCCGACAGCGCGGCGTTGCACCTGATGCCGCTGGCTATCGGCATGCCCCTGGGCGCTTACTTCGGCGGCCGACGCACCTCGCTGACGGGCCGCTACAAACCGATCATCCTCACCGGCGCGGCATTAATGCCGCTGGCAATCCTCGGCATTGCCTTCACGCCGCCGCAGTCGGCCATTCTGACGAGCATCTTCATGGTCCTCACCGGCATCGCCAGCGGCATGCAGTTTCCGACCTCGCTGGTGGGCACGCAGAACTCGGTAGACGTCAAAGACATGGGTGTGGCGACCAGCACGACCAACCTGTTTCGCTCCCTCGGCGGCGCAGTCGGCGTGGCAACGATGTCGGCGCTGCTGCTGGCGATGCTTGCCGGCTCCGGCATTGCCCAGGTCGGCGGCAGTTCAATTGCGGGTGAAGGCTCTGGCAATTTGCTGATGGACAGCCTGCACGCCGCCAGCGGCCCGGCCCTTGAACTGCTGCGCGGACAGCTGTCGATGACCTTTCAGCACCTGTTGATGGGCAGCGCGGCGGTGTCGCTGCTGGGACTGTCCGCCGCGCTGGCGATGCCCAATAACCTGCTGCGCGGGCGGGACGACAAGGACCGGTAAACGAACCGGTCAGGGTGATCAGCCGCTGTAGTAACCCACCGCCACCATGAACTCACCGACCTTGCGCGCGTAGGCGTGCTTGTGTTCGATCTTGCTGGTGACCGGATTGCGCCAGCGGTATTCGTATTCACCTTCGGGCTGCTGCTTGACCAGCTCGAGCATCGGAATGCCGACCGGCTTGCCTTCCGGATCCTTGACCTTGCTGAAGTCGGTATTCACCAGCCGCAAGTTGGTGCCGTGGGCCACATAGCGTTTGGTATCGATGTTCACCACGAAGACGTACAGATCGTCCTGCAGAAATCCGCCCTTGAGGTCGTTGATCGCGCGGAGTGTGCCGTCCTTGTCCTGTTCCAGCGCTTTGGACGCCTTGTCGAGCAACGCCCTCGCCTGCTCGGGCGAAGCGCGGGGCAAGTAATAACCGACCGCCAAAACCCGATCGCCGATGCGTTGGAAATACACACGCTTGCGCTCAACCTTACCGTCGCGCCAGTTTTGCCAGCGATATTCGGCCTGCTGAACGCCGGCGCTTTCCGGCGTCTGCAGCACCTGCTTGAAGTTTTTTTGCAGCTCCGGATCGAGCACTGACGATACGTCGCGGCCGATCAACGCCACTGATGGCCCGCCACTGGCAAGCATGATCCCCTTGGTATCGGTGACGAAGACATAACGCTCGCCATCGACGAACTCGCCCTGACGGCTGAACTCGGCCAGCGCCTTATCCCCCTGGACGCGGTAACGGGCCACGGCTTTTTCCAGCAGCGCCTTGGCCGCTGCTGCTTCTTGCGCTTCATCCCCAGCGGCCCAGCCTTGCCCGATGCACAGGGCGGCGAGCGCACCCATCAGGAGTTTTCTGCCTACGTTTTTTGACACGACTGCCATCGCCCCGCCCCCACTCTTATTGGTTATGGGGCAAGCGTAGACGGGGGATTGCAATAGGGCAGCATTCGGCACTTCAATGGGTATCAGAGACTGGATGGTCGCCGAATCACCGGGCGCGCTGAGTAAAGCGAAGGTAAACCGCCTGTTCAGCGAAGGTCAGGCGCGGTATAGATAGAGGCCAAACGCCATTTAGTTCGACGAAATATCGCGTAACGCCGGGCTGAAGCGGAGCATGTCGAGGATGCCGTCGACCAGTCGCTCCGCATCGTCCTGCAGCGAAAAGCTCTCGGGCACCAGCAGCCACTGACCGATGATGCCGTGCACATAGGCATGCAGGCAGATCGCGGCGCGTTGGGGATTCAGGTCAGCGGGGAGCTGGCCTTGTCGAGAAGCATTACCGAGCGCCAGCGCAATTCGCTCGTTGGCGTCAAGCCAGACAAACTGACGCTGTTGCCGCATGTCACACATTTCGTCGGTAAATTCGAATTTATGAAACAGAATTTCATTGATGCGGCGGGTTTTAGGGTCGCTGGCAATTTGTTGAAACAAATGAGTGAGAAGCTTGCGCGTCCACCCCAGCGGATCAATTTCATCTTCGCTTTCGCTCGCCCTCGCCATTTCTTCGAGGGGCTCGTGCAGACTGTCGAGCATGGCCTGGACCAGATCGGCCTTATTGCTGAAATGCCAATAGATCGCGCCGCGGGTCACGCCAGCCAGGGCCGCAATGTCGGCGAGCGTCGTGCGGGAGACCCCTCGATCGTAGAAAGCCTGCTCGGCAGCTTCGAGGATCTGCTTGCGCGTTTCCTGAGCCTCTTCTTTCGTGCGTCGAACCATGGCAGTAAAAACCTCAATGAAAATGCCTCAGGCGCTCTGGTCGAGTGGCCTGCACAGCACGTCGGGCGGCCTTTGTGATGCCTTGTCCCGGACCTACAATCGATGCCCTCGGTGCGTTGGAGTGTCGCACTCGCGGGTGTTTACAAACAACCGTGAATGTAAGTATATTCATTAGCATCCTACTTATCTAGCTGGAATACTTTTCCTGCCCCCTTTCCACTTCCCATGAGTTCAGGCTCCTGACCCGAGGATCTTCATGCAATTCAAGCCAGCTGTTACCGTACTGGTCACTGCCGTCGCCCTGGCATCGCTGCTCTCCGGATGCAGCAAGAAGGAAGAAGCGGCCGCAGCACCACCGCCCCCTCAGGTCGGCGTCGTCACTCTGAAAACCCAGGCCTACACCCTGACGTCTGAACTTCCCGGCCGGACCACCGCGTTCCGTATCGCCGAAGTGCGTCCTCAGGTGAACGGCATCATCCTCAAACGCCTGTTCACCGAAGGTGCAGACGTCAAAGCCGGTCAGCAGCTCTACCAGATCGACCCGGCGATTTACCAGGCCACCCTGGACAGCGCCAAAGCCACCTACGAATCCTCAAACTCCCTCGCTGGCCGCTATAAGCAGCTGATCAACGAGCAAGCCGTCAGCCGTCAGGAATACGACACGGCGGTGGGTTCGGCTCGCGAAGCGAAGGCGGCGGTGCAGACCGCAGAGATCAACCTGCGCTACACCAAGGTCTACGCGCCGATCTCCGGCCGTATTGGTCGCTCGCTGGTGACAGAAGGCGCGCTGGTCAGCAATGGTCAGGCCGATGCGATGGCCACCATTCAGCAGCTCGACCCGATCTACGTCGACGTGATCCAGTCCTCGGCCGAAATGCTCAAGCTGCGTCGCGATCTGGAAAGCGGCAGGCTGCAGAAAGCCGGCGACAACGCCGCCAAGGTCAAGCTGGTACTCGAAGACGGCAGTCTCTACCCGATCGAAGGCAAGCTTGAGTTCTCCGAAGTGTCGGTCGACCAGACCACCGGTTCCGTGACCCTGCGCGCCGTGTTCCAGAACCCGGACCACACGCTGCTGCCAGGCATGTTCGTGCATGCACGACTGCAATCGGGCGTGGCCGAGAACGCGATTCTGGTTCCACAGCAAGGCATCACCCGTGACCTGAAAGGCACACCGACCGCACTGGTGGTGAACGCCGATAATAAGGTCGAGTCCCGCACGCTGGTTGCCAACCGCACCATCGGCAGCGACTGGCTGGTTGAGAAGGGCCTGAGCGCAGGTGATCGCGTGATTACCGAAGGGCTGCAATACGTCAAGCCAGGTGCTGAAGTGAAAGTGGCCGAAGCCACCAACGTCAATGCAGCTAACCCGGCCCCTGCCCCGGCAACTGATAAAGCCGCAGGCAGCAAAGGGGAGTAATTCATGTCGAAATTTTTTATCGACCGGCCGATTTTCGCGTGGGTAATTGCCCTCGTGATCATGCTGGTGGGGACGCTTTCGATCCTCAAGCTACCGATCAACCAATACCCGGCCATTGCGCCGCCGGCCATCGCGATCGCCGTGACCTACCCGGGCGCCAACGCGCAAACCGTGCAGGACACCGTGGTTCAGGTGATCGAGCAGCAGCTCAACGGCATCGACAACCTGCGGTATGTGTCGTCGGAAAGTAACTCCGACGGCAGCATGACCATCACCGCGACGTTCAACCAGGGTACCAACCCGGACATCGCTCAGGTTCAGGTGCAGAACAAGCTCAACCTGGCCACCCCGCTGCTGCCGCAAGAAGTGCAGCAACAGGGTATCCGCGTGACCAAGGCGGTGAAGAACTTCCTGATGGTCGTCGGTCTGGTGTCCGAAGACGGCAGCATGGGCAAGGAGGACTTGTCCAACTACATCGTCTCGAACATGCAGGACCCGATCTCCCGTACCTCCGGTGTGGGTGACTTCCAGGTCTTCGGTGCCCAGTACGCCATGCGTATCTGGCTCGATCCGGCCAAGCTGAACAACTTTCAGCTGACCCCGGTAGACGTCAAGACGGCCATCACTGCCCAGAACGTTCAGGTGTCTTCCGGCCAGATCGGCGGTCTGCCTGCGCTCAAGGGTCAGCAGCTGAATGCCACGATCATCGGTAAAACCCGTCTGCAGACCGCCGAGCAGTTCGGCAACATTCTGCTTAAGGTCAATCAGGATGGTTCGCAGGTTCGCCTCAAAGACGTCGGCAAAGTCGGTCTGGGTGGCGAGAACTACAGCATTGACGCGCAGTTCAACGGCAAGCCGGCTTCGGGTCTTGCGATCAAGCTGGCGACCGGCGCCAACGCGCTGGACACCGCCAAGGCGATTCGCGCCACCATTTCGCAGCTGGAGCCGTTCTTTCCGCCTGGCATGAAAGTGGTTTACCCGTACGACACCACGCCAGTGGTTCAGGAATCCATCACCGGTGTGGTTCACACCCTGGGTGAAGCGATCATCCTGGTGTTCCTGGTGATGTACCTGTTCCTGCAGAACTTCCGCGCCACCATCATCACCACGATGACCGTACCGGTGGTATTGCTCGGTACGTTCGGGATCCTCGCTGCCGCCGGTTTCACCATCAACACGCTGACCATGTTCGGGGTGATCCTTGCCATCGGCCTGCTGGTGGACGATGCCATCGTCGTGGTGGAAAACGTCGAGCGGGTGATGGCGGAGGACAAACTTTCGCCGCGGGACGCCACGATCAAATCCATGGAGCAGATCCAGGGCGCGCTGGTCGGTATCGCACTCGTATTGTGTGCGGTTCTGTTGCCAATGGCGTTCTTCGGCGGCTCCACGGGTGTGATCTACCGGCAGTTCTCGATCACCATCGTGTCGGCGATGGCGCTTTCGGTCCTGGTCGCGCTGATCTTCACTCCAGCGTTGTGCTCCACTCTGCTCAAGCCGATCGATCACGAGAAGCACGGGCAGCCGAAACGTGGATTCTTTGGCTGGTTCAACCGCACCTTCGACCGCAGCGTAGTCAGCTATGAGCGCGGCGTCGGCAACATGCTCAAGCACAAGATTCCGGCCTTCATCGTTTACGCGCTGATCGTCTGCGGCACCATCTGGATGTTCACCCGCATTCCGAGCGCGTTCCTGCCGGAAGAAGACCAGGGCGTCATCTTTGCCCAGGTGCAGACACCACCGGGCTCCTCGGCGGAACGTACGCAGACCGTCATCGACAACATGCGCAAGTACCTGCTGGAAGAGGAATCCGGCGCGGTCAACTCGGTGTTCACCGTTAACGGCTTCAACTTTGCCGGTCGCGGTCAGAGCTCCGGTCTGGCGTTCATCATGCTGAAACCGTGGGGCGATCGTGATGCCTCCAACAGCGTCTTCGAACTGGCCAAACGGGCGCAGCAGCACTTCTTTGGCTTCCGCGACGCAATGACCTTTGCGGTCGTACCGCCTGCGGTACTGGAACTGGGTAACGCCACCGGTTTCGACGTGTACTTGCAGGATCAGGGCGGCGTGGGTCACGCCAAGCTGATGGAAGCGCGTAACCAGCTGTTGGGCATGGCGGCACAGAGCAAGATTCTGGCGGGCGTGCGTCCGAACGGTCTTAACGATGAGCCGCAATACCAACTGGTTATCGATGACGAGCGTGCGCAGGCCCTGGGCCTGAGCCTGTCGGACATCAACACCACGCTGTCCATCGCCATGGGTGGCAACTACGTCAACGACTTCATCGACCGCGGTCGGGTCAAGAAGGTGTACGTGCAGGGCGATGCCAGTGCGCGGATGAAGCCGGAAGACTTGAAGAAGTGGTACGTGCGCAACACCGCTGGCGAGATGGTGCCGTTTGCCTCGTTCGCCACCGGCGAGTGGGTGTTCGGTTCGCCGAAGCTGTCCCGTTACAACGGTGTACCGGCCGAGGAAGTACTGGGTACTCCGGCGCCGGGTTACAGCACCGGTGAGGCGATGGCCGAGGTCGAGCAATTGGCGAAGAAGTTGCCGGCCGGCGTGGGTCTTTCCTGGACGGGTCTGTCCTATGAAGAGCGTCTGTCCGGTTCTCAGGCGCCCGCGCTGTACGCACTGTCCATTCTGATCGTGTTCCTGTGTCTGGCGGCGCTGTATGAAAGCTGGTCGATTCCGATCGCGGTGTTGCTGGTCATCCCGCTTGGGGTTATCGGTGCGCTGATCGCGACGAGCCTGCGCGGCCTTTCCAACGACGTGTTCTTCCAGGTAGGTCTCTTGGTGACGGTGGGTCTGGCGGCGAAAAACGCCATTCTGATCGTCGAGTTCGCCAAGGAGCTGCATGAGCAGGGCAAGGGCATCGTCGATGCAACCATCGAAGCCTGCCGGATGCGTCTGCGGCCCATCGTAATGACGTCCATGGCGTTCATCCTCGGTGTGGTCCCGCTGGCGATTTCCTCGGGCGCCGGTGCCGGTAGCCAGCATTCGATCGGTACAGGCGTAATCGGCGGTATGATCACCGCGGTTATTCTGGCGATCTTCTGGGTACCGTTGTTCTTCGTCTCGATATCCTCGATGTTCAAAGGCAAACAGAAACACACTCCACACGATGAGGCTGGCCAATGAGCAAGTCCCTGATCTCGCTAGCGGTCACCGCGTTCATTCTCGGCGGCTGCTCGTTGATCCCCGAATACAAGCAGCCCGCCGCACCGGTGCCGGCTCAGTTCCCGCAAGGTCCGGCCTATTCGCCGGCCCAGGCGGCGAATCAGGCGACGGCCGAGCAAGGCTGGCGTCAGTTTTTCCATGACCCGGCGCTGCAGCAACTGATTCAGACGTCGCTGCAGAACAACCGTGACCTGCGCGTCGCCGCGCTGAACATCGACGCTTACCGCGCGCAGTACCGCATTCAACGTGCGGATCTGTTCCCGGCCGTGGCAGCATCGGGCACCGGCACGCGCCAGCGCGTGCCGGGCGACCTGTCGCAAACGGGCGAGTCCGGTATCACCAGTCAGTATTCGGTGGGTCTGGGCATCAGTTCCTATGAACTGGATCTATTCGGCCGGGTGCGCAGCCTCAGTGAGCAGGCGCTGCAGACTTACTTCGCCGGTGAAGAAGGCCGTCGCAGCACGCAGATCAGTCTGGTCGCCAACGTCGCCAACGCCTATCTGACCTGGGAAGCGGACAAAGAGCTGTTGAAGCTGACCCAGGACACGTTGGGCGCCTTCGAAGAAAGCTTGCGTCTGACCTCTCGCAGCAGCGAAGTGGGTGTGGCCTCGGCGCTGGATCTGGCGCAGTCGCGCACCTCCGTCGAGAGCGCCCGCGTCAAGCTGGCCCAGTATCAGCGGCTGGTAGCCCAAGACGAGAACAATCTGGTGCTGCTGTTGGGCACCAGTCTGCCGGCCAACCTGCCCGCCTCGAAACCGTTGAGCGCTGACATGCTCAATGAAATGCCAGCGGGTCTGCCGTCGGAATTGCTGCAGCGTCGTCCGGACATTCTTCAGGCCGAATACAGCCTGAAAGCCGCCAACGCCAACATCGGCGCGGCACGTGCCGCGTTCTTCCCGAGCATCAGCCTCACGGCCAGTGCCGGTACGGCAAGCGGCGATCTGAGCGGTCTGTTCAAAGGCGGTTCGGGGACGTGGCTGTTCGAGCCGACGATCAATCTGCCGATCTTCAACGCGGGCAGTCTGCGCGCAAGCCTCGACTACTCGAAGATCCAGAAAGACATTGGCGTCGCCAACTACGAGAAGGCGATTCAGACGGCGTTTCAGGAAGTCTCCGACGGTCTGGCTGCACGCAAGACCTACACCGATCAACTCAAGGCGCAGACCGACTTCGTCAACGCCAACCAGGACTACTATCGTCTGGCCGAGCGACGCTATCGCATCGGGATCGACAGCAACCTGACCTTCCTCGACGCCCAGCGCCAGTTGTTCACCGCGCAACAGTCGTTGATCACCGATCGCCTGTCCCAGCTCAACAGCGAGGTCAATCTGTACCGCGCGCTGGGTGGCGGCTGGTACGAACAGACCCCGACCGGCGAGCGTCAGCCCACCGCGGGCGATGTGCCATCTACCCGCTTGTTCTGATACAACGTGCATGAAAAAACCCACCGATTGGTGGGTTTTTTTTGACCGTTTTCCAGGCTGTTTCAAGCAAAGACCACAGCGGTTACGCCAGCAAAAACTCCGTCACGCGCAGGGCGAAGACTTCACCCAGCTCGACGCTGGACAGGTGCGCGGCGTAATAGTCGGAGAGTTCGCTGCCGTGGATGTGGTTCTGCAGATAATGCCCGTCCGCCACGGTGGCGACGGCGTCATGGCTGCCGCAGATGATCAGCGTGGGCACGGTGATCGAACTGACTTGCTTGCGTAGATCGGCATCCCGAACGGCCGCGCAGCAGGCGGCGTAACCCAGCGGAGAAGTCGCCGCCAGCATGTCGGTGACGGGCGTGACCTTGTCGGCGTGCTGGCTGGCAAAGTCAGGGGTGAACCAACGCCCAACCGCGCCGGCGCCCATTTCCTTCATGGCCCGCTCACCGCCCTTCTCCACCTGGGCGATGCGCGGCGCCCACGTTTCCGTGTCGCCGATCTTCGCGGCAGTGTTGCACAGCACCAGCTTGTGCAGCCGATCGTTGGCATGAATGCCCAGCCACTGACCGATCAGGCCACCCATGGACAATCCGCAGAAATGCGCTCGGTCGATTTTCAACGCATCAAGCAGCGCCAGCACGTCTCGTCCCAGCTGCGAGAGGGTGTAAGGCCCTTGGGTGACGAGGGACTGACCGTGGCCGCGGGTGTCGTAACGCACGACGCGGAATGACTTGCTCAGCGCCGGAATCTGCGCATCCCACATGTGCAGGTCGGTGCCCAGTGAGTTGGACAGCACCAGCACCGGCGCATCCACCGGGCCATCAATTTGATAATGCAGTTCACCGTCTTCGAGTTGTACGAACGCCATGGCAGTCGCTCCGTGAAACACGTGGAATAAGTGTGATGAAGATGGACAGCACGCGCCCTGCAAGGACGCGCGCTCCAAGATCCGGGATCAGTGGTCTTCGTGGAGGTAAGCCGGCTTCTTCGGCAGGCGCAGGCTGAACAGGAAAGCAATCGCCATCATCGCGGTCACGTACCAGTAGAAGGTGTTTTCCATGCCCATGTTCTTCAGGCCCAGCGCCACGTATTCAGCGGAGCCACCGAAAATAGCGTTGGCCACGGCATAGGCCAGACCGACGCCCAGCGCACGAACCTGCACCGGAAACATTTCGGCTTTCACCAGACCGCTGATCGAGGTGTAGAAGCTGACGATGGCCAATGCCAGGGTGATCAGCACGAACGCGATGACCGGGCTGGTGGTGGTTTTCAACGTCAGCAGCAGCGGCACCGTGCACAGGGTGCCCAGCCCGCCGAACCACAGCATCGAGGCGCGGCGACCGATCTTGTCAGCGAGCATCCCGAACACCGGCTGCATGCACATGTACAGGAACAGCGCACCGGTCATGATGTAGCTCGCGACCTTGGCATCCATGTGCACGGTGTTGACCAGGTATTTCTGCATGTACGTGGTGAATGTGTAGAAAATCAGCGAGCCGCCGGCGGTGTAGCCTAGCACGGTGATGAACGCCGCTTTGTGATCGCGGAACAGCGCAGACATGCTGCCCGCGTCCTTGTTCTGACGCACTTCGGCGGTGGTGGTCTCTTTCAGCGACCGGCGCAGCACCAGCGAGATCACCGCCGCGACCGCACCGACCACGAACGGGATGCGCCAGCCGTAGGCTTTGAGCTCATCGGCACTGAGAAACTGCTGCAGGATGACCACGGTCAGCACGGCCAACAGCTGGCCGCCAATCAGCGTCACGTACTGAAATGAAGCGAAAAACCCGCGCTGCCCCCGCAACGCGACTTCGCTCATGTACGTGGCTGTGGTGCCGTACTCACCACCCACCGACAGGCCCTGGAACAGGCGCGCCATCAACAACAGAAACGGCGCCCAGGCACCGATCGACGCGTAGGTTGGCAGACAGGCAATGACCAGCGAGCCGGCGCACATCATCAGCACGGAAATCATCATCGAGTTTTTGCGGCCGTGCTTGTCGGCCACGCGACCGAACAGCCAGCCGCCGATGGGACGCATCAGAAAGCCTGCGGCGAAGACGCCCGCGGTGTTGAGCAACTGAACGGTCGGGTCATCGGAAGGAAAGAATGCAGGCGCCAAATAGATGGCGCAGAAGGCGTAGACGTAGAAGTCGAACCATTCGACGAGGTTGCCCGATGAGGCGCCCACAATTGCGAAGATCCGCTTGCGCCGCTCTTCTCCGGTGTAGTGAGTCGTTGTCATTATTATCTCCCCAGGTGTTAGTAAGGTCAGCCAGTCTAAGACATAACCTGCAACATTTAGACTTAAGCAGTAACGTTTCGACATCACAAGGACAACCACCCAAGTCAGCAAGTTGCCCCTTTCGCGGAGGCAAGCGATGACTCGGGTGGCTGAGTTGCAAAAATGTCGTCTAGCGCTCTATTGCGAGGGCCAGCCCCTGCCCCACGCCGACGCACATCGTGGCCAGCGCTTTGCTGCAGCCGGTTTTCTCCAGTTGGTGCAAAGCGGTCAGAACCAGACGCGCACCGCTCATGCCCAGCGGATGCCCCAGCGAAATCGAGCCGCCGTTTGGGTTCACCTTGGGTGAATCGTCAGCAATGCCCAATTCACGCAAGACCGCCAGGCCCTGACTGGCGAATGCCTCGTTGAGCTCGATGACGTCGAAATCACTGACCGACAAACCCAGCCGTGCCACCAGCTTGCGTACCGCCGGGACCGGGCCAATGCCCATGACGCGAGGCTCAACGCCGGCGCTGGCCATCCCCAGTACGCGAGCGCGCGGCGTGAGGCCGTGTTTCTTGACGGCGTCGGCGGACGCCAGAATCATCGCCGCCGCGCCGTCGTTCAGGCCTGCCGCGTTGCCCGCTGTGACGGTTTTGCCAGCCCCGTTGACCGGCTTGAGCTTGGCGAGCGCTTCAAGGCTGGTGTCGGCACGGGGGTGCTCGTCGGTGTCGACGACGGTCTCACCCTTTTTGTGGGCGACGCGCACGGGCACGATTTCCTCGGCGAAGAAGCCCGAAGCCTTAGCCGCCGCCGTACGCTGCTGGCTGCGCAGAGCAAAGGCGTCCTGATCCTGCCGGGAGATGCCGAAATCCTCAGCGACGTTGTCGCCGGTCTGCGGCATGGTCTCAACGCCGTACTGGTCCTTCATCTGCGGATTGACGAAACGCCAGCCCAAAGTGGTGTCTTCCAGCTTCTGGCCGCGGCCGAATGCCGTGTCGGCCTTGCCCATCACGAACGGCGCGCGGGACATGGACTCGACGCCGCCGGCAATGGCCAGCTCCATCTCACCGCAGGCAATGGCGCGGAACGCAGAACCCACCGCGTCCAGGCCGGAAGCACACAAGCGATTGAGGGTCACGCCCGGCACGCTGGCCGGCAGACCCGCCAACAGCGCAGCCATGCGCGCGACGTTGCGGTTGTCCTCCCCGGCCTGATTGGCGCAGCCGAGAAACACTTCGTCCAGCTCATCCCAATTGACAGACGGGTTGCGCGCCATCAGGGCCTTGATCGGCAGCGCTGCCAGATCATCCGCCCGAACGGTCGCCAGACCGCCGCCAAAACGGCCAATGGGGGTGCGAATCGCGTCGCAGATAAAGACGTCACGCATCATGCTTCTCCCGGCGCCTGGCCATGGGCTGTTGCGGTGCGCGCCTCCAGATCGCGCAGCGCAGTCAGTTCGTACTCGGTAGGCGCTTCGGATTGCACGACCGTTTCGGCAAAGCGTACGTTCCAACCGGTGGCGGCGATGACCTGCTCGCGGGTCACGCCGGGGTGCAGCGTGGTCACGACGAATTCGTGGGTGCCCGCTTCCGGCTCCATGATGCACAGGTCAGTGATGATGCCGACCGGCCCGGCGCCCGGCAGGCCGAGGCGCTTGCGGGAGTCGCCGCCTTCGCCGTGGCCCACCGAGGTCAGGAAGTCCAGCTTGTTGACGAAGGTCCGTGGCGATTGCTTGAGGATGATCAGCACTTCTTTGGCCGACCCGGCAATTTCCGGCGCGCCTCCGGCACCCGGCAGGCGTACTTTCGGCTGGTGATAATCGCCGACCACCGTGGTGTTGATGTTGCCGAACCGGTCGACCTGAGCCGCGCCGAGAAACCCGACGTCGACCCGCCCGCCCTGCAGCCAGTAACGGAAGATCTCACTGGTGGACACCACGGTGTCAGCGGTTTCCGCCAGTTCGCCGTCACCGATGGACAGCGGCAGCACGTCAGGCTTGGCGCCGATCGGCCCTGATTCGTAAATCAGCACCACGTCGGGCGAGGAAGTGAGGCGCGCCAGATTGGCCGCTTTCGAGGGCAGACCGATGCCGACAAAGCACACGGCGCCGTTTTTCAACCGGCGCGCGGCGGCGACGGTCATCATTTCGCTGGTGGAATAAGTCATTGGTGAGCCTCCGCCGCGTGGGCCAGCTTGTGCTTGAACTCACTGAAGTCACGGGTGCCATGGATGTATTCGTCGATCCAGGCGGTAAAGGCCTCACGGTCGCGGGCGATAGCGTCCCACGCTTGATAGAAACGGTTGTCGCGCTCGTAGTAGCCGTGGGCGTAGGAAGGATGAGCGCCGCCCGGCACGACGCAAACAGCACTCAGCGCCCAGGTGGGCAGTACGCAGGCGTTCATCGGCGTCTTGAGGTCATCGACAATTTCCTCGACCGTGACAATGCAGCGCTTGGCCGCCAACGCCGCTTCTTTCTGAACCCCGAGAATGCCCCATAGCAGCACGTTGCCTTTACGGTCAGCTTTCTGCGCGTGGATCACCGTCACGTCGGGGCGTACCGCCGGCACCGCCGCCAGCACTTCTCCGGTGAACGGGCAAGTGACCGACTTTATCAGCGGGTTGACCTTGGGCAGGTCCGAACCGGCATACGCCCGCAGCACCGCGAACGGCAGCCCGGATGCGCCCGCCACATAGGCATTGGCGAGGTCGGCGTGGCTGTGTTCTTCAATCTCCATGGGCTGCGGCCATTGCCGTTCGACGGCATCGCGAAGCCGATGCAACGAGCCAACCCCGGGATTACCGCCCCACGAGAAAATCAGCCGTTTCGCACAGCCTGCGCCGATCAATTGGTCATAGATCAAGTCAGGGGTCATGCGCACCAGGGTCAGATCTTTCTTCTTCTGACGAATGAGCTCATGTCCCGCCGCGGTAGGAATGAGGTGAGTAAAGCCTTCCAGTGCAACGATGTCGCCATCGTTGACGAACTGCTTCACGGCCTCGTGAAGGGAAAGAATTGCAGCCATGGGGTGCTCCAGGTTCACACTCGTTTGCCCCGCCATTTAAGGCGTGGCGTTGAGAATGAGGTTATGCCTGGGCACGGGCTGGAACAATCCGATAACCGACTAAGTGTTCGATCACCGAACGGAGAGTGACGGGCAGCTCATGGGTTCAACAGGCTGGGTCAGGTAAACAGCTGCGTGCTCAGGTCACGGCTGGCATTCAGCATGATTGGCAGAAACTTCTGCTCCAGATCATTGCGCGCCACCCGACCCGCACTGGTGCTGACATTCAGCGCCGCGAGTACCTGACCCGATGCGTCGTAGACCGGCACGGCGATGGAACGCAAACCCTGCTCCAGTTCCTGATCGACAATGCACCAGCCCTGTTGCCGCACTTGCTGCAAGCATTCGAGCAAGGCTTCCGGGGTGCGTAAGGTGCGGCTGGTTTTGGGTTGCAGATCGACGTGGTCGAGGTATTCCCGCAACGACACATCGTCCAGCGCCGCCAGCAGAATCCGGCCCATAGAGGTGCAATACGCCGGCAAACGTCCGCCCACCGCCAGGTCCACAGAGATCAATCGCTGAGTCGTCGCGGAGCGGGCTATATAAAGAATGTCATCGCCTTCCAGCGTGGCCATGTTGCAGGCCTCGTGCAGTTGGTCACTCATGCGGTCCAGATAGGGCTGTGACGAAACCGCCAGGGGTGTCGAGGACAAATAGGCATGGCCAAGCGTCAGCACTTTAGGCAGCAGCGAGTAAGTGCGCCCGTCAGTGGTGGCGTAGCCCAACTTGATCAATGTATGCAGGCAACGACGAACCGCCGCCCTGGGGATTTCGGTGCGATGGCTGATCTGCGCGATGGTCAGGTGCCGCTTGCGTTCCTGGAACGCGTGAATGACGGCCAACCCTCGCGCCAGAGAGGTCATGAAGTCAGGATCGCCCGTGAGCGCCTGAATCCTTTTAGCAGGAGACGCAACAATCGGCGGCGCAAGTGACGTGAAAGAATTACGCAATTGATCGTTCATGCTGGCACCGTTCGTCGTGGCCGCGAAAGCCTTGTAGAACGCCACTCTCGCCGTTTTTGAAGCCCACGGCAAGCCAGCTTTGGGCGATTATCGAACGAGTGGGCGATAATCGCAATTGACCGGCTGCCCAGTTGCTTATACCTTTCACATGCCATATGAGGCTTCTTTGGATTACTGGTCAGGTACCCACTGAGAAGTCCCAGGCACGGTCTTGCTAACCCAAGGCCGTTTTTGTCTCTGCCCTCCCCATTTATGTGTAACCGTTTAAATACACATCATTGTCCGCACGGTCATAAGCCGAGAATTTTACGTCGCCAGAAAACTGCCTGCGGCGTTAAACATTTGACTCGCCAAGTTGCGTCATAAATCAGACTGTCCAACTTAGGAACCTTCGTACATAAAAAAGGTATAAATCCTCAGTTGTCCGGCTGCGACAGTCTCGACAGTTGACTCGCCTGCGCATCTTCGCGATAGTGGCCGTCATTGAAGCCCAATAACGCTATCGCGTGTTTAAATCCTCGCCCCATCTGGCATGGATCCAAACACACGCAGACATTGTTCGACTCGATCGCAATGTTCAGCGACGGCAGGCCAATACCTTGGTCATCAGCCATCCTGCAGGCAATCAATAAAGAATGTTGCTACGACAGTTTTGTCATTCCGGTGCACGTAGCCGCCCTTGGTTGAAGTGTGAATCGTCTTGGCGCAGCGTCCCTGCCCGATGGTTATTCCTGATCCGATACATTGCGATCGTCAGGTCCGACACTTTCAGACTCGGCGTCATCACCGGGATTAAACTCGACCCGATCAGGTATTAACGTGACCAAAGATGAACTGCGCGCAGAATTAGAGCGCCAGGAACAACGTTACAAGGAAGTTTACGGCGGCGAAGTGACAACATACGCCGCCCAGCCCGAACCAGAGCGCAAGCCGTGGCGCAAACGGGCCAGCCTGCTTGACCAGGCGTTCAAGCAAGAGCTGCAAAAGATGGAAGAAGAACTCAAGGAAGAGCCATGAGCCGCCGCTTGCCTGTCGCTGACTCAAACAGCTGACGGCAAGCGTATTCATCGCGTTGAAGGCCAGGTTTTACAGACTCGTCCAGGGTTCAGGGGTGCTTCGCACTTTCTTTCCCGGCAGGAAGTCGACGGGCAGGCGGGACAGAAATTTCGTTGCAGGCTGCTACCAATGAGCGGCGCGCCTATCGCGCAGTTTTTTTTCTGTCATAATCCCGCCCCCTTAAGACCGGGTCAGAAAACCTTCCATGATCGATCTATTCAGCGGACTGGATGCTTGGGTAATTGTGAGCTTGTTGCTCGCCCTTGCGTTTGTCCTCACCTTCGAGTTCATCAACGGCTTTCATGACACCGCCAACGCGGTGGCGACAGTCATTTACACCAAGGCCATGCCGCCCCATCTGGCAGTATTTTTCTCGGGCGTGTTCAATTTCCTCGGGGTGCTCCTGGGTGGGGTCGGCGTGGCGTATGCCATCGTCCATCTGCTGCCGGTCGAGTTGTTGATCAACGTCAACACCGGTCATGGTCTGGCGATGGTGTTCTCGCTGCTGGCTGCGGCCATCACCTGGAACCTCGGCACCTGGTATTTCGGCATCCCGGCGTCCAGCTCCCATACATTGATCGGTTCGATTCTGGGTGTAGGCCTGGCCAACGCGCTGATCAATAACATCCCGCTGGGCGAAGGCGTGAACTGGCAGAAAGCGATCGATATCGGCGCCTCGCTGGTGTTCTCGCCACTGGCCGGTTTCATCGTGGCAGGTCTGGTTCTGTTGGCGCTGAAAGCCTGGCGCCCCCTCTCCAAGATGCACAAGACTCCAGAACAACGCCGCAAGCTCGATGACAAAAAACACCCTCCTTTCTGGAATCGCCTGGTTCTGGTGATTTCGGCGATGGCAGTGAGTTTTGTGCACGGCTCCAACGATGGTCAGAAAGGCATCGGCCTGATCATGCTGGTGCTCATCGGTATCGTCCCGGCGCAGTTCGTGCTGGACCTAAGCACCACGACTTATCAGATCGAACGCACCCGCGACGCGACCCAGCACCTGAGCCAGTTTTATCAGCGCAACAACGCGACGCTGGGCGAGTACCTGGCGCTGGGCAAATCGGCGGCGGGCGACTTGCCCGAGCGTTTCAGCTGCAACCCTGAGCAAACCGAGCCGACCATTGATGCTCTGCTGAACAACCTCAAGGGCGTCAACGACTACCACACCCTCGCACCGGAGCGTCGCATCGAAGTGCGTCGCTACCTATTGTGCCTGGACGACACGGCACGCAAAGTCGGCAAGCTGCCTGCGCTGGATGCCCGTGAAAAATCGGATCTGGAGAAGCTGCGCAAGGACCTGACCGCGACCACTGAATACGCGCCGTTCTGGGTCATCTTCGCCGTTGCACTGGCGCTGGGTATTGGCACCATGGTTGGCTGGAAACGCGTAGTGCTGACCATCGGTGAGAAGATCGGGAAGCAAGGCATGACCTACGCTCAGGGCATGTCCGCGCAGATCACCACCGCCAGCGCCATTGCGCTGGCCAACGTGTTCAGCCTGCCTGTTTCAACGACTCACATCCTGTCGTCCGGCGTGGCCGGGACCATGGTGGCGAACAAGAGCGGCCTGCAGGGCGGCACGGTTCGCAACATTCTGCTGGCATGGGTGTTGACCCTGCCCGCCACGGTCGCGCTGTCGGCAGGGTTGTTCTGGTTGGCGTCCAAAGCGCTGGCCTGACCTGACTGCACCGCCTGACCTGAAAAGCCCATTCATTGAATGGGCTTTTTTGTGGGTGCGCTAGCGGCGTTTCTTGCTGCCGCCCAGCAACGATCCCATCAACCCGCGCACCAGTTCGCGACCGATCTGGGTGGCGGCCTGGCGCATCGCACTTTTGACCGCCTGCCCCGCCAGCCCGCCCAGAAAACCACCGGCCATATCGGCAAAGCCGCCTTCTGACTTCTCCTCAGCGGCGGGCTTCTGCGCAGGATCCGCCGGGGCGCCCTTGCGCGCCAGGAGCATTTCGTAAGCCGATTCGCGATCCACGGGTTTGTCGTAACGACCGGCCAGTGGCGACCGTGCGATCAGCGTGTCGCGCTCAGCCTGGGTCAACGGCCCGATGCGCGATTGCGGCGGCGCGACCAACACACGCTGGACGATTTCAGGCGTGCCCTTGTCCTGCAGCGTGCCCACCAGCGCCTCACCGATGCCCAACTCGGTCAGCACCGAGAGCGCGTCGAACTCGGGATTGGGGCGAAACCCGTCCGCAACGGCCTTCAGCGATCGTTGCTCCTTGCTGGTGAACGCGCGCAGGCCATGCTGAATGCGCAAACCGAGTTGCGCCAGAACGGAGTCCGGCAGATCCCCCGGCGACTGAGTGACGAAATACACGCCGACGCCTTTCGAGCGAATCAGCCGCACCACTTGCTCCAGCCGCTCCTGCAGCGCTTTCGGCGTATCCGCGAAGAGCAAATGCGCTTCGTCGAAGAACAGCGCCAGCAACGGTTTATCGGCATCGCCGCGCTCAGGCAATTGCTCGAACAGCTCGGCCAGGAGCCACAGCAGGAAAGTGGCGTAGACCTTCGGCGACTCGTGCACCAACCGGCTGGCGTCCAGCAGATGAATCTGCCCGCGGCCATCGCTCGCGGGCTGCAAGATGTCTTCCAGTTGCAACGCCGGCTCGCCGAACAAGGCCTCGGCGCCTTGCTGTTCAAGGATCGCCAGCCGACGCAGCAGCGCCTGACTCGACCCCGTGGTCATCAATGCGCTGTCGTCGCCGAGGACTTCGGGGTTGTCGCGCAAATGATTGAGCAGCGCCTTGAGGTCCTTGATGTCCAGCAACAACAGCCCTTCCCGATCCGCCACCTTGAACGCGGCGTACAGCGCCGATTGTTGGCTGTCCGTCAATTCCAGCAAACTTCCCAGCAGCAGCGGGCCCATTTCCGACAGGGTTGTGCGCAACGGATGGCCCGTTTCACCGTGCACGTCCCACAGTGTCACCGGATAGCCCTGAGGTTTATGGTGCAGCCAGGGCATGCCGGCGATGCGCTCGGCGATCTTGCCTTGAGGGTTGCCCGGGGCGCCGAGCCCGCAGAGATCACCCTTGATGTCCGCCGCGAACACGGCCACGCCGGCGTCGCTGAACACTTCCGCCAGGCGCTGCAAGGTGACGGTTTTCCCGGTGCCAGTCGCGCCGGCCACCAGCCCGTGACGGTTGGCCAGACGCATCGCCTGCCCGATCGGCTGGCCCATCAGGTCAGCACCAATAAGAATCTGTTGTGAGTCAGGCATCCGTTCACCCAAGCGTTGCATTCGATATTTCCGAAGGGACTGCGGAGACAGCCCAATTGGACTGGCACCGCCGAGCCTCCCTCAGGCCACCTCGCTACTCTAGCGCAAGACTCTGGCGCAAGCGGCGTAACGCTAGTTCATGGGCGTGGGTGCGACGATCTGCAACCGAACATCTGTATCTGTAGATGGTCAACCCCAGAAGGACTGAATCAATGGACGAAGGCATCCCATGCACATTGCTGACATGACCATGTTCTACGCCCCTGCAAGCGGCGGCGTGCGCACGTACCTGGATGCCAAACACCGCCGCCTCGCGCTTTACCCGGGCGTGCGACACAGCCTGCTGATCCCGGGCCCGCAAAGCAGTCATGAAGACGGCGTGTACCGGGTTCCGGCGCCGCCCGTACCGTTTGGCAACGGCTATCGTTTTCCACTGCGCGTCGGTCCCTGGCGAGAGGCCCTGCGAAGTCTGCGGCCAAACCTCATTGAGGTCGGCGATCCTTATCTTACCGCCTGGGCTGCACTGGATGCCCGACGCCAACTGGACGTGCCAGTGATTGGCTTTTACCACTCCGACTTGCCGCTGCTGGTGAGCAACCGGATTGGCACCTGGCTGGGGGCCAATGTCGAGAATTACGTCAGCAAGCTCTACGGCAATTTTGACCGAGTGCTGGCGCCGAGCGCGGCGATGGCGGACAAGCTTATCCGCCTGGGTGTGAAGAATGTTCATGTGCAGCCGTTGGGGGTTGATCTGCAGACGTTCCATCCCTCCCGGCGAGATCCTGGTCTCAAGGCCGAGCTGGGCCTGCCGGATGAAACCCACCTGCTTATCTTTGCGGGCCGAGGTTCGAAAGAGAAAAACCTGACCGTTCTGCTCGACTGCATGAAGGCGCTGGGCGCGGGTTATCACCTGTTGCTGGTGGGCTCCCATATGCCGACCGGCGTGCCGGCCAACGTCACGGTTGTGGATAAATTTCGTCCTGCTGCCGAAGTCGCGCGCCTATTGGCGAGTGCCGATGCGCTGGTACATGCCGGGGATCAGGAAACCTTCGGTCTGGTGGTGATTGAAGCCATGGCCAGCGGGATTCCGGTGGTGGCGGTCGATGCCGGGGCCTTCCGCGAAATCGTCCCCGAGCACTGTGGCCTGCTGTGCGAACCCAATCAACCACCGGCCATGGCGGCAGCGGTGCGTCAGCTGTTTGCCGAGAACGCCCCATCCCGAGGCGAAGAGGCGCGGCGTCATGTCGAGGCACATTATGCGTGGGACGCCGTGGTCGCCGGCTTGCTCGGCCATTACCAGGCAGTCCTCGGCGCCCGTCAGCCGGTCTATGCCCATGGCTGAGATTCCCGCAATCACGCAGCGCAGCCTGTTACTGGTGCTCCACGACGTGGCCCCGCAAACCTGGCCGGATTATCGATCCTTCGTTGAGGCGGTCGACAAGCTAGGGAACATTCCCATCACCTGGCTGGTGGTGCCGAATTTCCACAAGCACGATCCGATCGACGCCAACCCGAATTTCCAGCGACTGATGCACGACCGCCTCGCACGGGGCGACGAACTGGCGCTGCACGGTTATTACCATTGCGACGACAGCCCTGCCCCACGCACGCCGCAGGACTTTTTCATGCGGCGCATTTACACCTGGGAGGGCGAGTTCTACACCCTTGACGAGCATCAGGCGACTCAACGGCTTGAAGCAGGCATGGAGGTGTTCCGGCGCAACGACTGGCCGCTTCACGGATTCGTCGCTCCGGCCTGGCTGATGAGCGAGGGCACACGCAATGCCCTGCGAAAATTGCCGTTGGACTACACAAGTGATGCCCAACACTTGTATCGTCTGCCGGACTTTTCCGAGATCGATGCGCCCGGCATCGTCTGGAGCGCTCGCAGCGCCTGGCGCCGGGGCGTATCGAAAATCGTCAGCAACCACCGTGAGGCTCAATTGCATAACGCCGCAACCATCCGTCTGGGGCTGCACCCCGTAGACATGCGCCACGACTTTTCCCGTCGTTACTGGCTGCAAGCCCTTGAGCGCTTGTTGAACGACGGCCGTACGCCGATGAGCAAATTTGCCTGGTTACAGGGCCTGAATGCCGCCAGGTCTGCGGCGTGAGGCGACTTGGCTGGCTCGCAGCAGCACTGATACTCGCCCTGCTGATTCCGTTCTTCATGGGCGGCGCAGACATGTTTCATCGCCTGCGCAACTTTCCGGTGATGCTCCTGATCGGCATGTTCGTCATGGTGTTGGTGGGCTGGTGCATGAACACGATGCGCCTGCGCCTGTTGCTCGGCGACGCCGCCAGCGGCATCGGCATGCGCAAAAGTCTCGCGGTGGTGATGGCCACTGAGTTTGCCTACTGCGCGACGCCCGGGGGCAGCGGCGCGCCCTTGACGCTGGTCGCCCTGCTCTCGCGCAGCGGTATTGGTCCGGCGAAAAGCACAGCGGCCTTTGCCACTGACCAACTGATGGATCTGGTGTTTTTTCTCCTCGCGCTGATCGGCATCCTGATTTACGCAGTGTTCCACCAGCTCAGCGAAAACCTTGAATGGATGCTCATTGCCAGCGCCCTGCTAATCGGCGCGGGACTTTGTGCCTGTGCCGGTTTCGCTCGTTATCACCGACGCATCATTCTGTTCAACGGCCGGGTGCTCAAGCGCCTGAAACGCAAGAACACCACGCGTATTCGCTGGGCGCGCAAGCTGCTGCACTTTCGCGACGCGCTGGCTGAAACCTGGAAAATGCCCCACCGCATTCTGCTGCAGGTATTTGCGCTGACCTGCGTGCACTGGAGTCTGCGTTACAGCGTGCTGTACCTGGCGCTGCAAGGGTTGGGCGTGAATATCGACTGGGCGTGGACGTTTCTGGTGCAGATGCTGTCGCTGAGCGCCGGGCAGTTCAGCCTGTCGCCGGGCGGTGCGGGAGCGGCGGAGTTGACGTCGGCGGCCTTGTTGGCGCCGATGGTGGGCAAGTCGACGGCAGCGGCCGCGATCCTCATCTGGCGGATCGTCACCTATTACTTCTATCTGGTCGCGGGCGGGCCGGTGTTTCTGCTGATGGTCGGGCGCCCCCTTTTGAACAAGTTACTGCGGATCAAGACGGTCTGATTCGTCTTCCTGTCTGGCAGACGTCAGTTCTTTCCATAAGGCTTCCGCCCCCTCGAAGTTCGTGCCGTCTTCCGGCGACAGTGCGTCGACGTCGTAACGGCTCAGGCATCCCTCGCCAAGGGTCGGCGGGGCTTTGGATGTGGCTTTGTCGAGGGGGTCGGTCATGGTGATTCCGCCTATCGTGCCGGAGAAGCTGCACTGTTCGCAAACAATCGAGTTGCAGTAAGCCGCTGAACTTAAGCGGCTCACCCAAACCGCTTAATCACTGCTTAATCACTGCTTAATCACTGCTTAATCAAAGACGACTGTCTTGTTGTCATGCACCAGCACGCGGTCTTCCAGGTGTGCGCGCAGGCCGCGAGCAAGCACCATCTTTTCCACGTCGCGACCGAAGCGCACCATGTTTTCAATGCTGTCGCGATGGCTGACGCGCACCACGTCCTGCTCGATGATCGGACCGGCGTCCAGTTCTTCGGTGACGTAGTGGCAAGTAGCGCCGATCAGTTTCACGCCACGCAGCGACGCCTGGTGATACGGCTTGGCGCCGACAAACGAAGGCAGGAAGCTGTGGTGAATGTTGATGACCTGATGCGCGTATTCCCGGCACAGTTGCGGCGGCAGGATCTGCATGTAACGCGCCAGCACAACAACGTCGGCTTCGTGGTGTTTGACCAGACGCGAGACTTCGGCGAACGCCGGCTCTTTGTCTTTCGGATCAACCGGCACGTGGTAATAAGGAATGTTGTGCCACTCGACCATACTGCGCAGGTCCTGGTGGTTGGAAATCACGCAGACGATTTCACAGTCCAGTTCGTCGCTGTGCCAGCGGTGCAACAGATCGGCCAGACAATGGGACTCCCGGCTTGCCATGAGCACGACGCGCTTTTTCTGCGCGGAGTCGGTAATGCGCCAGTCCATCGAAAACTCTTCGGCGATGGGCGCAAAAGCTGCACGGAAACCTTCGAGGTCGAAAGGCAGGGTATCGGCACGCATTTCATGACGCATGAAAAACCAGCCGCTGAGATTGTCAGAGTGATGGCTCGCTTCGGTAATCCAGCCGTTGTACGAGGCCAGAAAGTTACTGACCTTGGCAACGATACCGACACGGTCCGGGCAAGCAATCACCAGACGAAAAGTGCGCATGTGAAAAACTCCAGAACTTCGCAAAGGCCGCCATTCTAGCGATTACCTGACGACTGTGCAGTACCCGTATGCCGCTGATTTCAGGCGGCAAAAAAGCGCACCCTTCGGGGATAAATGCATTAGTGCCGTACCGGTTCATCGGCGACGGAAATTCGACGCCAGACACTTCGCTGAAAACAGCAAGGTCATTGGCGTTCTATAACGCTACATGTGTATCTAAATCGAGGGTATGTCTGCGGCTATTTCAAAATGCTACGGATAAAACTTTTCTTAAATGTTTACTTGCGCAAACACTCTGATTATTATGCGCCCATCGCATCATGCCCATCACAACATAGGTATCCCCCATGTCACTGATCAACGAATACCGCGCAACAGAAGAAGCCATCAAAGAACTGCAAGCCCGCCTGCAAAATCTGCAACAAGACGACAAACTGCAGAAAGAACTTGAGTTCGAAGGCAAACTGCGCACGTTGATGGGCGAATATCAGAAATCCCTGCGCGACATCATCGCGCTGCTGGATCCAGACTCCAAAATGAAGGCTCCACGCGGCGCTGTTGTAAAGCCGGTCGGCACCAAACGCGCTCGCAAGGTCAAGCAATACAAAAACCCGCACAACGGTGAAATCATCGAAACCAAAGGCGGCAACCACAAGACGCTGAAAGAGTGGAAAGCCAAGTGGGGCGGCGACGAGGTTGAAGGCTGGGCAACTCTGCTGGGCTAATTGCCGGTTTTAGAGTCAGCCGTCGCGCAGAGATGTTCGACTCAAAAAGACGCCAGCCATGCTGGCGTTTTTTATTGCCTGCCATTTACCCCTATGCGCTTATAGTCCCAGACGCTGTTTCAACACCAGAGAGTATTCCTGCCACTGGGCGAGCACTTTGAGTTGCTCGGGCGTGGCCTTCAGCGAGAGTTCGACCAGCGCACGGCTGAACGCCTTGAGCGTATTGGGGGCGCCGGCCTGAGGATCGCTCAGGCGCAACTGACAAAACGCCAACCAGCGCTGTTGCTCTGCAACGCTCAGGGTTTCGGCAAAGTTGCGGGCGCGGTAGCGGAATAACAATTCAGGCAATCGGGGATCATCGAACGGCCAGCCATCGGTAGCCAGTTGCTGGGGCTCGGCAATGCGCACCTGCTCGCAGAGACGACGATCCCGATCATTGATAAAGCCGTCGTACAACTGCTGTTCCGGATCCTCACTGACAGCGAAGTTGTCGTTCGCATAGACGCTTTTCAACTTGTCCTGCCAGATCGTCTGCCCTTCATTCAAGGCGGCCACGCGCGTTTTATAAACACTCATGTCCAGTTGCAGACGCTGACGGTCCTCCTCGCGAAGCACGCTCAGCGGGGCAATGACCGGGCATTTATTAACATGCAGCAATTTCAGCGGAACCGGTAACTGGCCTTCGAGCAGATCTTCGCGGCGAGTATATAGACGCTGACGCAAGGTCTCGCCGTCTTCGTCCAGCAACGGGCTGTGGTCATGGAACAGGTCACAGACAATCAATGCATTTCGGTTCACCGGATGCCAAGCCAGCGGAAGTACGACGCTCACATAACTTCGCGCTGCGGAAAAACGACCCGATATATGCACAAGTGGCTGCATCAATCGAATCTGATCTTGGACCTTGTGCCTGAAGCGCAAGCCAAAAAGATAATCGTAAAGTTTGGGTTGCTTATCGCGGACCAGACGCGCCAGCGCGATGGTTGCGCGGACATCGGAGAGCGCGTCATGGGCATGACCATGATCGATCCCGTTGGCCGCCGTCAGCCGCTCAAGTTTCAGCGTGACCCGGCCCTCTTCTTGCGGCCAGACAATGCCCTCCGGACGCAGCGCATAAGCCGTGCGCACCACATCAATCAAATCCCAGCGGCTGTTGCCGCCCTGCCATTCGCGTGCGTAGGGATCGAAAAAGTTGCGATAAAGACTGTAGCGGGTCATCTCATCGTCAAAACGCAACGTGTTGTAACCCGCGCTGCAGGTGCCGGGCAGAGACATCTCCGCGTGCAGTCGGGTCATGAAGTCTGCTTCACACAAGCCTTTTTCCGCGAGCCGGTCAGGCGTGATGCCTGTCACCAGGCATGCCGCCGGATGGGGGAGGATGTCATCGCTGGGCTGGCAATACAGATTGATCGGCTCGCCGATCTCGTTGAGCTGATCGTCCGTACGAATGCCCGCCACTTGCAGCGGCCGGTCGTTGCGTGGATTGATCCCGGTGGTTTCGTAGTCGTACCAGAAGATGCTGGAAGTCACGGGCTGATCCTGAACAAAAGACCGGGCGAGTTTAACAGATGCCCCCCCGCGCCTGACGCCAGCGAATACACACCGCGGCCCGGGATAGGGCGACACAGTTTGTGCGAAAGTGGCGGCTGTCGAAGGCCAGCAAGTTGTAACAGGCTCTTTCCCACACATTGTCCAGAATCATCCTGTTGCTTAGCCACTCCGGCGTGGCTAGCATCAAACCTCTTTCACCGGCGTACCTTTTTCTATGTCCCTTTCCCATGCAGAGCCAGGATTTACTGCACCGCTTGCCCTGCTGGACACTCGTGTTCGCATGGAAACGCCCGAGGGCATAGACCTCATCCTGCGCCCTGCGGGGTTACTGTCCCGGTCAATTGCTTTCGCCATTGATCTGATGATTCGCGGCGCGCTGCTGGGTGCGCTGTTTTTCGTGCTGGGAACACTGGGCGACTTCGGCACCGGGCTGTTCATGCTCGCGCTGTTTATCGGGACCTGGGGCTATATGGTGCTCTTCGAAGTGCTGCATCAAGGGCGCACGCCAGGCAAGCAGATCATGGGGCTGCGGGTCATTCACGATGACGGCACCCCGATTGGATGGTCGGCTTCAGTGCTGCGCAACCTGCTGCGCTTTGTCGACATGCTGCCCTTCGGCTATTGCGTCGGCGCGTTTACGTGTTTGCAGCACCCGCTGTTCAAACGCCTTGGGGATCTGGCGGCGGGCACGCTGGTCATCTATCGGGACGTGCCCCCGCAACGGCCGCCACTGGCTGAAGCCACCGCGAGGATTCCGCCGCTGCCCCTCTTGCTGGAGGAACAGCGCGCCATACAAGCCTTTGCCGAGCGGCAAGGCACACTTTCTTCGGCGAGGGCTCAAGAGCTTGCTGCCATCGTCACGCAGCCTTTGCAGTTGTCTAGCTCGCGAGGTCCTCACTACCCGGTCCAGCAATTGAATGGCATAGCCCGCAGCCTGGCCGGCTCGTCATGAAGCAAAGCCTGTTCGAACAACGCCATGCAGAAGACTGGCAGCGTTTTGCAACACGCCTTGAGGCGCTGGAAGCGAGTCGCCGCAAAAGCGGGTCCGGTGCCGGCTTCAGCCGCGAATACCGTCAGATCTGCCAACAGCTTGCGCTGGCAATCGACCGTGGCTACGCCAGTCATCTGGTCGAGCAACTGCAGCAGCTTGCGATGCGTGGGCACCAGCAGTTGTATCGCCACCGAAGCCAGTTGAGTGCGCAGTTGCTGAGCTTTGTGCTGGCGGACTTTCCACGTCTGGTGCGTGCCGAATGGCGATGGGTCGCCCTCGCCGGCCTGCTGTTTTTTGGCAGCCTGACGCTCATGGCGCTGCTGGTCTACGGCTATCCGGATCTGGTCTACAGCGTCGTCAGCCCCGCCGATGTCGCCGGAATGCACGCCATGTACGAGCCCGCCGCACGGCGTATCGGGCAAACGGCCGAACGCGCGTCGAGCACTGACTGGCTGATGTTCGGTTACTACGTCATGCACAACGTCGGCATTGCTTTCCAGACCTTTGCCAGTGGCCTGCTGTTAGGCGTCGGCAGTCTGTTTTTTCTGTTTTTCAACGGACTGATGATTGGCGCGGTCGCGGGCCATCTCACCGACGCGGGCATGGGCACAACCTTCTGGCCGTTCGTGGTTGGACACAGCGCCTTCGAACTGACCGGCATCATGCTGGCGGGTGCAGCGGGGCTGAAACTCGGATGGGCACTGGTCGCTCCCGGCCGACTGCGCCGAGGCGAGGCACTGCGCCGCGCTGCACGGATCAGCGTGCGACTGATTGGCGGGGTCATGCTGTTCCTCCTCATCGCGGCATTCATTGAAGCGTACTGGTCGTCGATGAGCTGGCCGCCCGCGGCAGCCAAATATGGGGTGGGCGCTTCTTTGTGGTTGCTGGTCGGCGCCTACCTGACTCTTGCCGGACGCACGCCCCATGCGCCTGACTGACGCCAGCGTTGTCATACGCCCACGCACGCCGTGGGAGGCCCTCGACCTGGGCGTTCTCCTGGCGCAACGGCACCGCGCCTTGCTGATGACCAGCTGGGCCATCGTCACCTTGCCGATCTTCGCGCTGCTGACCCTGCTGCTGTGGGATTACCCGTCAGTGGCAGTCCTCGTGTTCTGGTGGCTCAAGCCAGCCTACGAACGGCTGCCGCTGCTGATTCTGTCCCAGGCGCTGTTCGGCCCGCCACCGTCACTCAGGCAGGCGCTGAAAAGCTTTCCGTCGGCACTCAAGCCGCAGTTGCTCGCGAGCCTGACCTGGCGGCGTCTGAGCCTCAGCCGCAGTTTCTATCAGCCGGTGCAGCAACTGGAAGGACTCGACGGGTTGTCCCGGGCGCAGCGCATTGCCGTGCTTGGCCAGAAGGATTCCCGGGCGGCGCGTCTGCTGACCGCCTTGGGCAGCACCCTTGAAATGACCTTCTGGATCGGCCTGATGGTGCTGTTCTACGCCATGATTCCGCCGCAGATCGAAGCCGACTGGTCGTGGCGCAGCCTGCTCGACATAGAGGGTGAGTGGAACTGGCTGGAGCATCTGACCAACGGGTTTTATGCCCTAGTGCTGATCGTATGGGGCCCGGTTTATGTGTCCTGCGGATTTGCGCTGTACCTCAATCGCCGGACCACGCTGGAGGCGTGGGACATCGAGCTGGGTTTCCGCAAGCTGCGTCAGCGTGTTCTGGGCAGCGCACTGGCGTTGTTAATGGGCTGCTTCCTTGCACTGACATTGTTGCCGTCTTCTGCCATGGCAGAGTCCGCCCCAAACCAGTCGATGGCAGATCGGTCGATGGCGGACGAAATACCCAGCGAGTCGGGTAACAGCTGCCCGCTGCCGCCGCTGGACAACCCGCAGACCGACGAAGACGTTGCACCACCCGATTCACCTCGCCTGCTCAATCAGCCGCTGACCAGCCAGGCGTCGCAGAACGTCATCCATGCCGTGCTTGAACAACCGCCGTTCAAAAATCCCAAACCGGTGTCCGGATGGCGCATCGCCCAGCCCGCTTACGATGCCAAGCATGATGCCAAGTCAGCCGAGACACCGAACTGGCTGGCGCGACTGGTCGTCGGCGCGCTCAACGTAGGCAAGACCCTGTCGGCGGTATTCGGCGCGCTGCTGTGGACGCTGCTTGGCCTAACGGTCGCGTGGGTGATCTGGCGCTATCGGACCTGGTTCGCCACCTTCGTCGGCAAAAGCCCCCGCAAGGCGACGGCTCCACGAGACATCCCTCACCAACTCTTTGGCCTGCAGGTCCGCGCTGAAACCCTGCCGACGGATGTCGCCGATGCAGCGGAAAGACTCTGGCAACAGTCACCGCGCGAGGCATTGAGCCTTCTTTATCGCGCACTGCTGAGCCGCCTGTTGACCGATTACCAACTGCCGCTGAAAAGCGCCGACACCGAGGGCCAGATACTGGCACGCATTGCCGAGCTCAAGCAGCCATCCCTTGATGACTTCAGCCATGAACTGACGCGCCACTGGCAGAACCTCGCCTACGGTCACCAAGTGCCGCCGGATCAGGCGCGACACACGCTGTGTTCAGGCTGGCGGAAATTGTTCGCGCCGGGAGCAGGCGCATGAGCCGGCGCTGGATCATCGGGCTGGTCGCCGCGTTGATGCTGGTGAGCCTCGTCATCGCCAGCGTGCCCGCGCTGAAGCGGCTCGAGCGTTATCAGGAAACCGTCGACCAGGGACCCTCGCCTGAAGCGCTGGCCAACCCTTACCTCGCCGCGCAGACGTTCCTGCGTCAGCGAAACATTCAGGTGAAAACCGCTGAAACGCTTACCGCTCTCCCTGACATCCGCGACCAGCCGCAAACGCTCATGCTGCTGGATTTCCGCGAAAGGATGACGCCGTCCGAGGTCAAGCGCTTGCTGGCCTGGACCCGATCAGGCGGCCGTCTTCTCTTTGTTGCCGAACAGCTGTGGGACCCGACCAAGGGAAGCAGCGGCGACCTGTTGCTGGATCAACTGCAGATTCACCAATTCCTCACCCAAGACCTGCAAGAGCAGGACCGCGAACGCCAGCGCGAACAACTCAAGCCGGTCATCCCGTTGAGCACGCCGGACATTCAAGGCCCGGAAACACCGTGGCCCGAGCTGACCCGGCTGTTCGTGCAAAACGAAAACGACCCGGCCTACATGAGCTTCGACCCGGCCTTCCATCTGGATGACCCCGAGGACCATGCGCAGTCATGGGCCAACAGCGCTGACGCCACGCACCTGCTGCAAATGGTGTACGGCTCTGGATTAATCACGGTTGTCACCGACGCCGACCTGTGGAAAACACAGGCCATCGGCGAATACGATAATGCCTGGCTGCTCTGGTATCTGAGCCAGGACAGCACCGTCACGATGGTGCTGCGCACTGAACACGACAACCTGTTCGGGCTGCTCTGGAAATACTTCCCCCAGGCGCTGCTCGCCCTGGCACTGTGCCTCGTTGCCACGCTGTGGCATGCAGGCATGCGCCATGGCCCGATGTTGCCGATCCTTGCGCGCGGCCGTCGTCAGCTCAGCGAACACCTGCGTGCAAGCGCCGACTTCATGCTCCGCCGCGAAGGCGAGCACGGCGCGTTGCGCGCCTTGCAGCAAGACATCCTGCGTCGCGCCCGGCAACGGCATCCGGGCTTCGAGACCCTGGCCGTCACCGAACAATGGCAAACGCTGGCGCGCATGACGCGTCAGTCCACCAGCCACATCGGCCAGGCGTTGCGTCCGCGGCCGGAGCAGCGCTTGTCCAGCAGCGAGTTCACCCGTCAGGTTGCGTACCTGCAAACCCTCAGGAATGCCTTGAATGCGTAAGCGGACAATTCGCAGCGTCATATCGCTGCGCTGGCAAGTGGTAATACCGAATCAGTCTTCGGCTGCGCCCAGAACTTTGTCGACATAGTTCTCGACGAACCAATCGGGCAAGTTCTCGAACCGGAATTCGAAATCGGTGCCGTCGGTGACTTCTGCAAGCAAGACAGCCTCGGCCTCCGAGTTATCGAAAATGTAAGCACGATGGGTCGCCTCGACTGCGGCAGGAAGTAAATCAAGGGAGCCCTTGTAGCGCTTGCGGATTTTGTCTTCGGGTACGTTGTGCCCACCCTCCGCAACCCGGTTGGCTACCCGTTGAATATTGATGTCCACAGAGTCGGTGGAAACGTAATAGAGGTATGTGCGATAGCCCTTGCGCTGCGCCAGCTCCAGAAACTCGACTTTGTCAGGGCTGGACATCACCGTTTCAAAGGTGAAATTTTCGCCAAGCTCCAGTAACTGATGTCGAATAAAATCGGCAATTGCCGAGGCGAAATAGGAATCCATGGGTACGCGCGTGAAATCAATGCGGTCGCCATCCAGACCGATCAACTTCGCCTGTACCTGCCTGTTGAATCTGACGAGCAGCGAATGCTGGTCGATAAATGAATGCAATATTTGGGGCGTGGTGTGAATTTTGTAGATGGAGAGGTCCAGAAAGCCGGTCGCTTTGACATCGTGTTCGATGTCATCGGCGTTCACGTAGATACCAATGAGGTTCGCCGGAACAAAGCCTTTCATCGTGGATTTGCCGCTGCCATTAGGCCCCGCCCAGCAGCGCGCCCTAGGCACTGGCTTTCAGCCGGCGAACCTTGTGCACCTTGCCTAACAGGACCTTGGTACGAGGCTTGGCTGGGGCGATCACCCGCACCGAGCCGTCAGCTTTGGCTTCAACCATATTGGAGCCCTGGATGCGGTACACAGTCAGCCCCGACGACAGCGCCCGGTAGTATGCCGAGAGGGTCGCGCTTGCAGCCAATACAGGGATTTTGTCCTCAAGGTTCAGCATGTCTTCTTCAGACAGTTTTTTCACGTCGACCTCAGCCATGATGTTCTCCGGCATTCAGTTTCATTCGGTAAGCAGCTTCGTCGGGATTCTAGCCCAACTGGGGCCACCAATCTTGACTGTGTTGTGTCACAGGATCCGACTGGGTCCTCTCAGGGTTCTCGACATACACTCAAGATCGGACACATATGGATTCGGCTTTTTCCTGTCAAACCTCGACGCACCACCGCCTCTGACCTTTGAGGCTCGATATATTCGCATGATGCGGCGAGCCAGGCAGCTCGTTCAGCGGTGCAATGGCAAAATCCCCGAAGTCAAATCAGGTAAGCACTCGATTTATGGACGATAAAACGGACTTGAACATTAGCAAAACGCCCGAGCATGCGAGCGATCAACCGACCGAGCCAAGCCACGCGTCTAATCACCTCCCCATCCCTGAAACCGCAGCCGTGGACCACAAACACACCGAGCCGGCCACCGCTTCGGCCAGCCATCCGGCGCAGCAGCGCCAGCGCGCGATTCATCTGGCCCAAGCGGTGCGGCATGAGTTGCAAAAAGCAGTCATCGGCCAGGACGCCGTCATCGATGATGTATTGACCGCGCTGATTGGCGGCGGTCATGTGTTGCTCGAAGGCGTGCCGGGGCTGGGCAAGACGCTGCTGGTGCGGGCGCTGGCCCGGTGTTTCGGCGGCGAGTTTGCGCGCATTCAGTTCACCCCTGATCTGATGCCCAGCGACGTGACCGGCCATGCCGTGTACGACATGCAGAGCGAGCAGTTCAAGCTGCGCAAAGGGCCGCTGTTCACCCATCTGCTGCTCGCGGACGAGATCAACCGCGCCCCAGCCAAGACCCAGGCCGCGCTGCTAGAGGCGATGCAGGAACGTCAGGTCACACTGGAAGGCCGCGCGCTGCCGGTGCCGCAACCCTTCATGGTGCTGGCGACGCAGAACCCGATCGAGCAGGAAGGCACTTACCCGCTGCCCGAAGCCGAGCTCGACCGCTTCATGCTCAAGGTCCGCATGGATTATCCCCAGGCCGATCAGGAGCTGGAGATGGTCCGCCAGGTCACCCGCTCGACGCGCTCCGACATGCTCGATGTCCAGCCCCTTCGCACCTTGATGCAGGCAAAAGATGTGCTGGCGCTGCAACGCATCGCCGGCGATCTGCCGGTGGATGAACAGGTCCTCGATTACGCCGTGCGGCTGGCTCGCACCACTCGCACGTGGCCGGGCCTGACACTCGGCGCAGGGCCGCGGGCGTCCATCGCACTGATTCGGGGAGCGCGCGCACGGGCGCTGTTGCGTGGCGGCGAGTTCGTCGTACCTGACGACGTCAAAGGCTGCGCGCTGGCGGTGCTGCGTCATCGAGTGAGGCTAGCGCCGGAGCTGGACATCGAAGGCTTGTCAGTGGATCACGTGCTCAAGCAATTGCTGGATCAGGTGGCGGCGCCGCGTCGATGAAGCAACTGCTCAAGCCGTCGACACGCATGCTCTGGTGGCTGGCCGTCCTCCTCGGCGTCTCGGTGCTGCTCGGCATTCTGCAGGCATTGGGCCGCGGCCCGGCTGCCCGGCTGGACGGCTTTTTCTGGACCCTGCTGTGTGTGATGACTGCCGTCGCTGCGTTGGATGCCGCGTGGCTGTGGCGTCTGCCCTCCCCTCGGGCCAAGCGGCACCTGGCCGGCAGCCTGGGGATGGGACGCTGGAGCGAGGTGCGGGTCGAGCTGGAACACGATTCACCTCGCGCGCTTTCCTTAACCCTTTTTGATCATGGGCCTTCGGAGCCGGATGCCCGCTACGACACCGAGAATCTGCCCCAGGACGTCGTGCTGCGCCCACAGCGCACCGCCCAGCTGACCTATCGGCTGCGTCCGGCCAGTCGCGGGGATTTCACCTTCGAACGGACCGAGATCCTTATCCGCAGCCCGCTGCGCCTGTGGTCATCCCGACGTTATGTGCCCACCCATGACGCTGTCCGGGTGTACCCGGATTTCGCCCGTTTGCACAACGGGCAATTGCTGGGCGTCGAGAACTGGCTCAGGCAGATCGGCATCCGCCAACAGCCGCGCCGGGGGCTGGGCCGGGAATTTCATCAGCTGCGCGAATTTCGTGAAGGCGACAGCCTGCGTCAGATCGACTGGAAGGCCACGGCCCGGCATCGCGCGCCCATTGCGCGGGAATATCAGGATGAGCGCGATCAGCAAATCCTGTTCATGCTCGACTGCGGCAGACGCATGCGCAGCCAGGACGGGGAGCTGACGCATTTCGACCATGGGCTGAACGCCTGCCTGCTGCTGAGCTACGTGGCGTTGCGTCAGGGCGACGCGGTCGGTCTTTCAACCTTCGCGGGCGAACAGGACCGGCACCTGCCCCCCGTCAAAGGCGCTGGCCAGTTGAACGTGCTGTTGAATCACCTCTACAACGTTAACGCGACCCAGCGCCCCGCCGATTACGCGGTAGCAATGCGAAATATCCTCGTGCGGCAGAAACGCCGGGCGTTGGTGGTGTTGATCACCAACTTGCGGGACGAGGATGACGAGCAGCTACTGGAAGCGGTCAAACAGCTGAGTCGACATCATCGCGTGCTGATCGCCAGTCTGCGCGAGGCCGTCCTCGACGATCTGCGTCAAGCGCCGGTGCAGACCTGGCAAGAGGCTGTGGACTATTGTGGGACGGTCGATCTGCTCAACGCACGCAGCGGGCTGCATGAGCGTTTGGTCGCCCATGGCATCCCTGTGCTGGATGTGCGCCCCAGTGAGTTGGGGCCGGAGTTGGTCAGCCGATACATGAGCTGGAAAAAGGCCGGGGCTTTGTAGGGCGCCTGCCTTCAGGCGGACGCCTCCAGCGGATAGAAACTGAAGTAGTGCTGCAAGGCCTGAATGAGGACAAAGTATTCCGCCGGCGCCGCTTGCAGGCGGAAGCCGGAATCGAACACGCGTGGGGTCTCGTCTTCATGACACCACAGGCAGCTGGCGTCGATATCGATGTTGTACAGGCCGTTCTTGCCGTCGGGCACCTTCAGGCGCAGCTGAAAATCAGCCCCCACCAGAATGGGCAGATCGCTGATCAGCATCAGGCCTTGCTCAGACACGTTACCCAGGCAACCCAACGGTTTATCGGTATACCGGTTGAACACTTGCAGGTAGTAAGGCAGTTGGTGACGTTCGATTCGTCTTTCATTAAGCATTCGGACACTCGCCCTGAGATGACCATTGAGCATGGCCGCGCTAGTGCTTTGGGATTCGGTTGCACGGAACTGCCAGACCCGTGACGCCAGAATCCATCAGTTGAAAAACCGATGACGACATCTGACTCATTCGGCACTGGCAAAAGTCACTGATCCGAGCGGCCGATCAGCGATAACCCCGCTTATCACCCTGCTTTCGGATCAGTGGCGCTGCCGCCTTCGTCAAAACACTTAGGTCCCTACTCATCGCAGCCTAGCTCAGGTTTTCGCGATATCCACCCGAAAACGCGACCGTATATCCAGTCGGGTGTAACTAGCGTGAAGCACGCGGTGTGGCAGGCGGCGCGAGGTTGTCATGCCCCAACTGATGCAGGGTGTCCAGACGGGCCTTGGCGCGGAACGCGTACTCGCTTTCCGGGAACTGGGTGATGATGTACTGGTAGGTCTGCACGGCATCCATGTAGAACTTCTGGCGTTCCAGGCACTGGCCACGCAACATCGACACTTCGGGCTGGACATAGCGACGCGAACGGCTCTCGCGATCGACTTTCGACAGGTTGTACATCACCGCGTCACAGTCGCCCTGTGCGTAGGCGCGGTTGGCGTTGTTCAAATGGCTGTTCATTGCCCAGCGGGTGCAGCCACCCAAGGCAAGCAGCGCCACTAATATCATCACGATTCGCATGAGAGTCTCCTGTGCTCAGCCCTTGTATCGGCGTATTCCGGGATTTCTTCAAGGTCGATTTGACGGCCGCCGACCTGCCGATTGCCCAGCGATCCGGGGGGCAGGTAGTGCAAAGGAACAATGACTACAGAGCAATACAGTAGTAGCCTCTCGCTGCGCTTCATTTAAGGAGTTTGTGCATGACCGTTCGCCGCACCAAAATCGTAGCCACACTGGGCCCTGCCAGTAATTCGCCAGAAGTCATCGAGAAGCTGATTCTTGCTGGCCTGGACGTCGCCCGCCTGAACTTCTCCCACGGTACGCCCGACGAGCACAAGGCTCGCGCGAAGCTGATCCGCGACATCGCCGCCAAGAACGGCCGGTTCGTCGCGTTGCTGGGTGACCTTCAAGGCCCGAAAATCCGCATCGCCAAATTCGTCAACAAGAAGATCGAGCTGAAGGTAGGTGACAAGTTCATCTTCTCCACCAGCCATCCTCTGACCGACGGCAACCAGGATATCGTCGGTATCGATTACCCCGATCTGGTCAAGGACTGCGGCGTCGGCGACGAGCTGCTGCTGGACGATGGACGCGTGGTCATGCGCGTTGACACGCAAACCGCCGACGCACTGCATTGCACCGTGACCATCGGCGGCCCGCTGTCGGATCACAAAGGCATCAACCGTCGCGGCGGCGGTCTCACGGCTCCGGCGCTGACCGAGAAAGACAAGCAGGACATCAAGCTCGCTGCCGAAATGGACCTGGATTACCTGGCCGTTTCGTTCCCGCGGGATGCGGCCGACATGGAATACGCACGCAAGCTGCGTGACGAATCCGGCGGCACGGCCTGGCTGGTGGCGAAGATCGAACGCGCCGAAGCCGTTGCCGACGACGAAACCCTTGATGCGCTGATCCGCGCCAGTGACGCGGTCATGGTTGCCCGTGGCGACCTGGGCGTGGAAATCGGCGACGCGGAGCTTGTGGGCGTCCAGAAGAAAATCATCCTGCACGCACGTCGCCACAACAAGGCGGTGATCGTTGCCACGCAGATGATGGAATCGATGATTTCCAGCCCGATGCCAACCCGCGCCGAAGTGTCCGACGTGGCCAACGCCGTGCTCGACTACACCGACGCCGTGATGCTGTCCGCTGAAAGTGCCGCCGGTTCGTATCCGGTCGAAGCCGTAGAAGCGATGGCGCGTATTTGCGTCGGCGCCGAGCGTCATCCGACCGGCAAGACGTCCAGCCACCGCGTCGGTCACTCGTTCACCCGTTGTGACGAGAGCATCGCGCTGGCGGCCATGTACACCGCCAACCACTTCCCTGGCGTGAAAGCGATCATCGCGTTGACCGAAAGCGGCTACACCCCGCTGATCATGTCGCGTATTCGCTCCTCGGTGCCGATCTACGCGTTCTCACCGCACCGCGGCACCCAGGCGCGCGCGGCGATGTTCCGTGGCGTTTACACCATTCCGTTCGACCCGGCGGCACTGCCGGCCGGTCAGGTCAGCCAGTCGGCTGTGGACGAATTGGTCAAACGCGGTCTGGTCGAGCAAGGCGACTGGGTCATCCTGACCAAAGGCGACAGCTACCACACCATCGGCGGCACCAACGGCATGAAGATCCTGCACGTCGGCGACCCAATGGTTTAAGCGACACCGCCGCACCAAAAAGCCCCGCCTCGTGAGAGTGCGGGGCTTTTTTATGTCTTTGAACCCATGGACTGTCAGCCCTTCTCCACAAATACGTCCGCCAGTAACTGACCACGGGGCAATCCGGCAATGAACAACCGCTTCGAGAACGCCTCGACGCTGGCAGGCGACCCGCACACCAGCGCAATGGTCTGACGAGACGTCACGCGCAACCCACTCAGCACGGCCGAGAAGTCCGCCAGCTCGATCGACTCCACGTGCAGGTTCGGATGCTGGATCGCCAGCTCGCCGAGAGCCTCCGCCAGATAATGCCCTTGAGGCTCGCGCGCCAGATGTATCAGGCGAATCTCACCCTGATGGCCCTGCCGCAACGCCTCGCGCAGCACACCCCATAGCGGCGCCAATCCGGTGCCTGCCGCCAGCAGCCACAACGGCCGGTCCTGCCAGTCGGGGTCGTAGCGCAGCGCACCGCCCTGGAGTTCGCCGAGGCGGATCGGATCGCCCGGTTGCAGCGTGCGAGCGATATCAGCGAAAGCGCCAGGACGCTGGCAGTCGATGTGAAATTCCAGAAAGGGATCGTGCCCCGGCACGCTCGCCAACGAATAAGGCCGCGCCACGCCGCTTTCAGTCCACAGCACCAGATGCTGGCCGACGCGATAGCGCAACGGGCGTTCGGGGCTCAGTCGCAGGCGCAACACCGACGGGCTCAGCCAGTCAGCACCCACGACTGTCGACGGCAAGCCATCGCGCAAGGGGTCGAAGATTTCAACGGTCAGGTCGCTCGTCACCCGGCACTGGCACGACAGCCGCCAGCCCTGGGCGCGCTTGTCGGCATCCAGCGCGTCAGGCGCGGCATCCGCCGGATCACCACTGACGCAACGGACCATGCACGCGTGGCAACTGCCGGCGCGGCAGCTGTAGGGGACGGACAATCCGGCGTCGTTGAGGGCATCCAGCAAATTGGCCGCAGGCGCCACCGACCATTGCCGGTCGCCCACTCGCAACTCAGGCATCGGCGTAATCCCAGGCGCCGTGGCAGCGGTTGCGGCCCTGGTGCTTGGCGCGATACAGGGACTGGTCGGCCCGTTGCAGCGCCCGGTCCATGTGATCGCCGCGCTCGATAACCGTCATGCCGATCGACAGGCTCAGGTCCAGCTCAGGGAACTCGGGCAGCGTGACATGGGTGAAAGCGAGCCGGATGCGCTCACAGCAGTCGACCAGTTGCGCACGGGTGCAGCGCGGGATCAGCAAGACGAATTCTTCACCGCCATAGCGCGCGAGAATGTCATCGGAGCGCAGGCACTGGGCCGCGGTTTTGCCGAACATCTGCAGCACCCGGTCACCCGCGGCGTGCCCATGGATATCGTTGACGCGCTTGAAGTGATCAAGATCGATGAGCGCCAGTCCGGCGGTGTAATTGCCGTCCATGTGTTCGAGTTCGCGGGTGGCGATACGCAGGAAGTGACGGCGGTTACAGAGGTTGGTCAGCTCGTCGGTGGACGCCAGTTCTTCGAGCTGCAGCATCATGCCGCGCAGGGTTTCCTGATGCGCCTGCAAGGTGATGCGGCGCTGATGCATGCGGTTCCGTGAGTTCTGCACGAAGCGCGCGAACAGGCACAGCCAGGAAAAAACGATGAACAACGCGCAGGTCTGAATCGCCGCCAGCCCCGGATCGGCCAGGCGCCCGCGACTGGCGTCCCACAGGTTGATCCCGGCGAATCCCAGCAAGGCAAAGAGGGCGCAGCGGGCGAAAATACTGGGCCGCAGGTGAAACAATCCGAACATCAGCACCAGCACGTAAATGATCAGAAAGGTGCCGCGGGAGGCTTCCATATGGCTGATGAGAAACGTCTGCCAGGCCAGCCCAAGGAGCACCTGAAACTCGGTCAGGCTGGGGTCTTTGAAGCGTCGGTTGTAGCCACCGAAAAACACCAGGCTCAAGGCGGCCTGACAGAAAAGCACCAGCACACTGGTGCACCAGATCCCGAAGAAGGTGGCTTGATAGTAGCCGGTAAAATACGCCATCCATACGAGCATCAGCCCCAGCACATAGGTGCCGGTAGCGAGCGCGAAACGTTTCAGCAGCAAACGCTGGATAGTTTGGGCAGTCACTCGTTGACTCATCATGGGTATTAAGGGTCCGTCCCGTACCGGCAAGATGACCTGTGACACTTTTCAGGCACCAGATCAAAACCTTCCTGCGCCGTGCGCGGTAATGCAGGCAGCTTGCCACTGTAGTGCTTGCGTAAAAAAATGACTATTCAAATCCCTGTCTTTCCGGACAGCCGTAGCAATCTGTTTCATGCATGATTCAGTGCGGGTGCCGTACGGCGTTTTCGACGACGGTTTGGCCTTTGGCGGATGTACCTTAATCGACCTCGGGTTATACTGCCGCGCCTTTTTTACCCTGACCACGCCGAGGTGTTGCCCGGCTGTCTGACGCCTGATCAAGATGCTTTCGTCCGGCCCAAGCGGTCCCGTCGCCACCCGCAATTAGAATGTTCCCGCCAAATCAGAGGAGCGCGCCCAATGACCGTGATCAAGCAAGACGACCTGATCCAGAGTGTCGCTGACGCCTTGCAGTTCATTTCTTATTACCACCCCGTTGACTTCATCCAGGCCATGCACGAGGCCTACCTGCGTGAGGAATCCCCTGCCGCACGGGATTCCATGGCCCAGATTCTGATCAATTCTCGCATGTGCGCCACCGGTCATCGGCCGATCTGCCAGGACACCGGCATCGTCACCGTGTTCGTCCGTGTCGGCATGGACGTGCGCTGGGATGGCGCCACCATGGGCCTGGACGACATGATCAACGAAGGTGTGCGTCGCGCCTACAACCTGCCGGAAAACGTCCTGCGCGCCTCGATCCTCGCCGATCCGGCCGGCGCCCGCAAGAACACCAAGGACAACACACCTGCGGTCATCCACTACTCCATCGTCCCGGGTAACACCGTGGAAGTGGACGTAGCGGCCAAGGGCGGCGGTTCCGAAAACAAATCGAAGATGGCGATGCTCAACCCGTCCGACTCCATCGTCGACTGGGTGCTGAAAACCGTGCCGACCATGGGCGCTGGCTGGTGCCCGCCGGGCATGCTCGGCATCGGCATCGGCGGTACGGCCGAGAAAGCTGCGGTGATGGCCAAGGAAGTCCTGATGGAATCCATCGACATCCACGAGCTCAAGGCACGCGGCCCGTCGAACCGTCTGGAAGAAATGCGTCTGGAGCTGTTCGAGAAGGTCAACCAGCTGGGCATCGGCGCCCAGGGCCTCGGCGGTCTGACCACCGTGCTCGACGTCAAGATCATGGACTACCCGACCCACGCCGCGTCCCTGCCGGTGTGCATGATCCCCAACTGCGCCGCCACCCGTCATGCCCACTTTGTGCTCGACGGCTCCGGTCCGGCTTCGCTGGAAGCGCCGCCGCTGGACGCTTACCCGGAGATCGTCTGGGAAGCCGGCCCGTCGGCCCGCCGCGTCAACCTCGACACGCTGACGCCGGAAGACGTGCAGAGCTGGAAGCCGGGCGAAACGGTCCTGCTCAACGGCAAGATGCTCACCGGCCGAGACGCGGCGCACAAGCGCATGGTCGAGATGCTGAACAAGGGCGAAACCCTGCCGGTGGACCTGAAGGGTCGCTTCATCTATTACGTCGGCCCGGTTGATCCAGTGGGTGACGAAGTGGTGGGCCCTGCCGGTCCGACCACGGCGACGCGGATGGACAAGTTCACCCGCCAGATTCTCGAGCAGACCGGCCTGTTGGGCATGATCGGCAAATCCGAGCGCGGCCCGACCGCCATCGAAGCGATCAAGGACAATAAAGCGGTTTACCTGATGGCCGTTGGCGGCGCCGCGTATCTGGTCGCTCAGGCGATCAAGAAGTCGCAAGTGCTGGCCTTCCCGGAACTGGGCATGGAAGCGATCTACGAGTTCGAGGTCAAGGACATGCCGGTGACGGTTGCTGTCGACAGCAAGGGCGAGTCGGTTCACATCACGGGTCCCGCCATCTGGCAGAAGAAGATCAGTGAGAGCCTCGCGGTAGAGGTGCAGTAAGCATTTCGATCGTTAAAACGAAAAAGCCCGACCTGTGAGTCGGGCTTTTTTGTGGGCGATGGGTTGTGGAGCGTTTACCCCCGCCGATCCAGCACATTCACCACCAACCGATCCAGCCATCCCCAGACACGCTCCTGAACCCGTCGCCACAGCGGTCTGGATTTCCAGCCGTCCAGGGTGATTTCGCTGCTCACGGCGAAATCCTTGGTAAAGCTCGTGGCCACGGCGTGAGTCAGCGCGGGGTCGATCGCTTCGAGGTTGGCTTCCAGGTTGAAGCGCAGGTTCCAGTGATCGAAGTTGCAGGAGCCTACGCTGACCCAGTCGTCGATCAGCACCATCTTCAGGTGCAGGAAGCACGGCTGGTATTCGAAAATTTTCACCCCGGCCTTGAGCAGGCGCGGGTAATAACGGTGGCCGGCGTAACGAACCGAGGGATGATCGGTGCGCGGCCCGGTCAGCAACAAGCGCACGTCTACGCCCCGAGAGGCCGCGCGACGCAAGGCGCGGCGGACTTTCCAGGTCGGCAGAAAATACGGCGTCGCCAGCCAGATGCGCGTCTTGCTGGTGTTCAGCGCGCGCACCAGGGACTGCACGATATCCCGATGCTGACGGGAGTCGGCATACGCCACGCGCCCCAGCCCATGCCCACCGACGGGCGCCTTGGGCAGGCGCGGCAGACCAAAGTTTTCCGCTGGCCGCCACGCCCGCCGCCGAGGGTTGGCGTGGAACTGGCGATCGAACAGCGCTTGCCAGTCAATCACCAGCGGGCCGCGAATCTCGACCATCACCTCATGCCACTCGCTGCTGTTCAGGTCCGGGCGCCAGAATTCATCAGTGACCCCCGTCCCGCCCACCACCGCCAGCGCTTTGTCCACCAACAGCAGTTTGCGGTGGTCGCGGTAAAGGTTGCGCAGGCCGCGTCGCCAATGCACCCGGTTATAGAAACGCAGGATCACGCCCGAATCGGTCAGGCGCTTGCGCAAGCCGATCGTGAAAGCCGCCGACCCGAAATCATCGAACAGACAGCGCACGATGACCCCGCGGCTCGCCGCACCCACCAGCGCCTGCACGATCGCTTCGGCACAGGCGCCGGCTTCGACCAGATACAGTTCGAGTTCGATCTGCTGCTGCGCACCTTCGATCGCGGCGATCATGCGCGGAAAAAACGCAGGGCCGTCGATCAGCAGGTTGAACTGGTTGTCTTCGCGCCACGGAAAAATCGCGCCCCTCATGGGCGGCTCGCCGTGGCGGTCAGCAGGCAGGTTTGAGCAGCGCTTGCCGGGCGGACAAGCGAGGATGGAATGCGAATGGACATGCAGACTCCAGAGGGTGCGATACGCAACCCTATCCGCCTGTCTGACCGCAGGCAAACTTCAACGTTCTACGGCACCGGCGATGACAGCCGGCAGCCTTGGCGCTGGCCTTCCCAGCGCGCTTCGCTGTCGCGGCCCAGCCCTGTCGCGGTGATGCGCTTGTTCAGGGCATCCTCGTTGATCGTGCTGGGCAGCCACTGTTTGACGTAGCTGTGGCAATACTCCGCCGGGTTGTTCATGACGAAGCGGCACGAGCAATATTCCTTGGCGGTATAGGCGCTGATGATGCTGGGAAATACCTGCAGCTGAACCCGCCAGTTCCAGATCAGGCCGGCGATGATCAGCAGCACCAGTAGGGCGAGACTGCTGAACGGGCGGCGTCGGATAAAAGCTTTGCGAGCGATCATTTGCCACCCTCCCCGGCCACAGCGCTCAGCGCCAGCTTGAGCAGTTGATTGTGGTCGTAGCTGCCGTCGCGATCGTCGGCGTAACGAACGATCACCAGCTTCTCGCTGGGGATTACGTACAGCGCTTGCCCCCAATGGCCAAGTGCGGCAAAGGTGTCCGCCGGTGCGTCTGGCCACGGTTCAGGCTTGCCATCGGCGGTTTTGTTCAGCCACCAGTGACCGCCGGGGGCTTCATCGGGCGGGGTCGGGGTCAGGGATTTGAACGGCGTGAGGTTGAAATCAACCCAGGCCCTGGGCAGCAACTGGCGGTCTTGCCAGCGCCCGCCGCGTTCCATCAGCAAGCCGATGCGCGCCAGGTCGCGGGCCGTCATGTACGCGTAGGACGACCCGACAAAGGTGCCGGTGGTATCGCGCTCCCACGTGGCGCTGGAGATGCCCAGCGGCTCGAACAACGCAGTCCACGGGTAATCGCCGTAAGCGCTGTCACCGACCACGCCTTTCAGTGCAGCGGCGAGGACGGTGCTGTCGCCGCTGGAATACCGGTATGAAGTGCCCGGCGCACTGGCGACGCCGTGCTCGGCGGTGTACCGCGCCATGTCGCCGCGCCCTCGGGTGTAAAGCATCGCGACGACCGACGAGTTAAGGGGCGCGTATTTGTAATCCTCCTGCCAGTCCAGGCCCGAAGCCCAGTGCAGAAGGTCCTGAAGCTTGATGTCGGGATGCACGCTGAATGGCGGGTAGAAATTGGCGACGGGGTCCTCAAGTTTGAAGCGGCCTTCAGCAAAAGCGACGCCCAGCACGCTGGCCAAAATGCTTTTGCTGATCGACCAGGTCAGGTGTGGGGTGTCTGCCCGGGTCACGCCGCCATAGCGTTCATACACCACTTCGCCGTCGTGGATGATCAGCAGCGCATCCGTGCGCACGCCTTTGCGTTCGACCTCGTCGCGGGGCGGGAAGGCGTAGGCATCGAGGGCCGCTACGGCAGCGCTTTCACTGAGCGGGCGCTCGGACCACTCCGGCGCGGGCCAGGTTTCGGCAGCGGCCGAACAGCTGATGAGGAACAGCGCGAAGGTGAACAGCAGACGGGTCATGAAGGGGACTCGGGCTCGGATGCAGGCAACCCTAGCAGGCAAAAATGACAGCACAGGGAACCCAAACCCCTGTCACGCAACCATCACCAAAGCTTAATGGTGGTGACACGGCCTCTCCCTAGCCTGAATTCGTACAGCAATGCTCGAACAATCAGTCGACCCGCCTGGACGAAGGCGGGATTACGGAGACGCCGCATGACTCAGATCGCCAGCATTCGAGACACCCGAACCGAACGTCGCCTGCAGGCAGAACGCCTGGTCGGTGAGAAGGCCCTGCAGGAAGCACAGGCTTTGCGCTTCAGTGTGTTCAGTGGCGAGTTCAACGCCAGGCTCAAGGGCGCCGAGCTGGGCCTGGACGTCGATGATTACGACGTACACTGCGTGCACATCGGCGTGCGAGACCTGAGCAGCGGCCGCTTGGTCGCCACCACCCGTTTGCTGGACCACAAAGCCGCAAATACCCTGGGCCAGTTCTACAGCGAAGAAGAATTCAGCCTCCATGGCCTGCGCCATTTGCAGGGCCCGATCCTGGAACTGGGTCGCACCTGTGTCGATCCTTCCTACCGCAACGGCGGCACCATCGCCGTGTTGTGGAGCGAATTGGCCGAGATCCTCAACGAAGGCGGCTACAGCTACTTGATGGGCTGCGCCAGCATTCCGATGCAAGACGGCGGCATTCAGGCCCACGCGATCATGCAGCGCCTGCGCGAACGCTATCTGTGCACCGAGCACCTGCGCGCCGAACCGAAGAATCCCCTGCCGACGCTGGACCTGCCCAACAACGTGATCTGCGAGATGCCGCCGCTGCTCAAGGCCTATATGCGCCTGGGCGCGAAGATCTGCGGCGAACCGTGCTGGGACGAAGATTTCCAGGTCGCCGACGTGTTTATCCTGCTCAAACGCGACGACTTGTGCCCACGCTACGCCCGCCACTTCAAGGCTGCGGTGTGATGAGCACCTGGCGCAGTCATGCGCGCGTGGTGCGGGTGCTCTGGGTCATCGCGCTGGGCCTGAGCATCGCCGGCACCTTTGCCCTGATGGAACGCCTGCGCATCGGCAATTCCATGGCCCGTCGCCAGCGCTGGACCGCCTGGTTCATGGCGCGCCTGAGTGCGGCGCTGCCGTTTCGCGTGAACGTTAGCGGCAAGTTGCCGAGCGAGCCGATGTTGTGGGTGAGCAATCACGTGTCGTGGACCGACATCCTGCTGCTGGGGATGCTGGCGCCGCTGTCGTTCCTGTCCAAAGCCGAGGTGCGCACCTGGCCGGTGGCGGGCTGGCTGGCGTTGAAAGCCGGGACACTGTTCATCCGCCGGGGCTCGGGCGACAGCAAGCTGATTCAGAAGCAGATGGGCCAGCACTTGCTGGGCAGGCATTCACTGGTGATCTTCCCCGAGGGCACCACCACCGACGGCCGCAGCTTGCGCACCTTCCACGGCCGCCTGCTGTCGAGCGCGATTGAAACCGGCGTGCCGGTGCAGCCTGTTGCCATTCAATATGTGCGGGACGGCCAGCCGGATCAGATCGCGCCTTTCATTGGCGACGACGACCTGCTCTCGCACCTGCGTCGACTGTTTGCCAATGAGGTGAGTGAGGTGCACATCCAGTTACTCTCGCCGATCGCTTCCCAGGGGAAAGAACGCGCAGCGCTGGCGTTCGAAGCGCAGCAGGCGGTGCAGATCGCGTTGTTCGGCGAGGCGGTTCAACCGGCGACGGTAGGGTCCGCCGCCAAAGCCGCTTGAGCAAACGCCTGAAGCTCAGGGTAAAACGCGCTGAAGTCGTCACTCAGCGGTCGATACAGCGCGTGCAGTTCCTGGTAGACGCCGGCCAGCCCTTCCGGCCGTGACAAGCGCCGCGAGATGCCGGCCAGCGCATCGCCCACCACCGAAAATTCCCGGTACGAACCCAACCAGTCCTGCGCTGCCATGCGCGGGGCAATCAGCGCCAGCCGCTCCGGCAACGCAGGCTCATCGGCCAGCACGCGGTAGACCTTGCGGGTGAAGGCGTCCAGAGGCTGGTCTGAATACCGATGCCAGTCCCGCGCCAGGCAGTGGTCGAAAAACACATCCAGTGCGATGCCGGCATAGCGCCGACGGCCGTCGGGAAAACGCCCCAGCGCTTGTTTGATCAGCGGATGCGAATCGGTGAACGCATCGATGCGCCGATGCAGACGAATCGCGCTTTCGATGTCCGCCGGGAAACGTCCGGGCAGCAGCCCTTTGACGAAGTCGCCATACAGGCTGCCCAGCAATTGCGCCGGCGCCTGCCCGCCGAGGTGCAGGTGTGCGAGGTAATTCATGGTTGTTGCCTTTATTGCCGCGGGCCTTCTTTTTGCGCCTGTCTCCGCTGAATGTGCGGGGGGCCATTCGCAATGACGTGGGTACAGTCGCCACATTCCCCGCGCCTGTAAAGCGGGATCGCCTTCGAACGCTCTACCAAACCACCGGGCCAAAACCATATCGTTATAACCCGATATAACGATTGAGCCTGGGCTAAGCACCGATTCATATTTGTATATCGCGATTTATAGATATAAGGTTCGCCCCATCGCGATACAGCGCACCTGCACTGAGAACGACATGCCCACTGACATCGACATCGACGAAATCATCAAAGCCCTGGCTCATCCGGTTCGCCGGCAAATTCTGGACTGGCTCAAAGACCCGGTTGCGACCTTCCCCGATCAGCGTCACACGATTGATGGCGGTGTCTGTGCCGGCCAGATCGACCAGCGCGCCGGTCTGTCCCAGTCGACCGTTTCGGCCCATCTGTCAACGCTGCAACGGGCCGGATTGATCACCAATCAGAAGCACGGCCAGTGGCATTTTTTCAAGCGCAACGAAGACGTCATTCAGGCGTTCTTGCAGCAACTGACGCAGCGGCTCTGAGCCCTTCGCCACACACCCGCTTTTCAGGAGACGCAACGTGCCCCTTTCATTACTCATTCTGGCCCTGAGCGCCTTTGCCATCGGGACGACCGAGTTCGTCATCATGGGCCTGCTCCCCGACGTCGCCAACGACCTGGGCGTCAGCATTCCCGGCGCCGGCTGGCTGGTCACCGGCTACGCCTTGGGCGTCGCGATCGGCGCGCCGTTCATGGCGATGGCCACCGCGAAACTACCGCGCAAGGGTGCGCTGGTCACGCTGATGGGCATCTTCATCATCGGCAACCTGCTCTGCGCACTGGCGGCGGACTACAACATCCTGATGTTCGCCCGCGTGGTCACCGCGCTCTGCCACGGCGCGTTCTTCGGCATCGGTTCTGTCGTTGCTGCGGGGCTGGTCCCGGCCAATCGCCGCGCTTCGGCCGTCGCGCTGATGTTCACCGGCCTGACCCTGGCCAACGTCCTCGGCGTGCCGCTGGGCACTGCGTTGGGACAACAGGCCGGCTGGCGCTCGACCTTCTTCGCCGTCACGGTAATTGGCGTCATCGCCTTCATCGGCCTGATTCGCTTCCTGCCAAGCAAACGCGACGAAGAGAAACTCGACATGCGCGCTGAACTGGCGGCGCTCAAAGGCGTAGGCATCTGGCTGTCGCTGAGCATGACCGCGCTGTTCGCTGCGTCCGTATTCGCGCTATTCACCTACGTCGCGCCGCTGTTGGGCGAAGTCACCGGCGTCTCGCCTTTGGGCGTGACCTGGACGCTGATGCTTATTGGTCTCGGTTTGACGCTGGGCAATATCATTGGCGGCAAACTTGCCGACCGCCGACTGGCCGCTACGCTCATCGGCGTGTTCATCGCCATGGCGGTGATCTCCACGGTGCTGAGCTGGACCAGTACCGCGCTGATCCCGGCCGAGATCACCCTGTTTCTCTGGGCCACCGCCGCATTCGCCGCCGTGCCTGCCCTGCAGATCAATGTGGTGACCTTCGGCAAGGCCGCGCCCAATCTGGTGTCCACCCTGAACATCGGCGCCTTCAACGTCGGCAACGCGCTGGGCGCCTGGGTCGGCGGCAGCGTCATCGCCCATGGTTTCGGCCTGACCACCGTGCCGCTGGCAGCCGGCGCTCTGGCGGTCCTTGCCCTGGTGGTCACGTTGATCAATTTCCGTCAGCCCAACGATGCCGAACTGGCTGCCGCGACGAGCTGATTACCCTCATTTTTTGAAACCTGCGGATCCACCCTTTACCGACTGCACAAAGGATTTCACGATGACCACGATTTTTGACCCGATCAAGATGGGCGACCTGGAATTGGCCAACCGCATCATCATGGCGCCGCTGACCCGCTGCCGTGCCGACGAAGGCCGCGTGCCCAACGCGATGATGGCCGAGTATTACGTTCAGCGCGCCTCGGCTGGCCTGATCATCAGCGAAGCCACGTCGGTGATGCCGATGGGCGTGGGCTACCCTGACACCCCGGGCATCTGGTCCAACGACCAGGTGCGCGGCTGGGCCAACATCACCAAAGCCGTGCACGCGGCGGGCGGCAAGATCGTGCTGCAACTGTGGCACGTGGGTCGCGTTTCGCACCCGACCTACCTCAATGGCGAAACCCCGGTCGCACCGAGCGCCATCCAGCCAAAAGGCCACGTGAGCCTGGTGCGTCCGCTGTCTGACTTCGTCACCCCGCGCGCGCTGGAACTGGCGGAAATCGAAGAAATCGTCGACGCCTACCGCGTCGGTGCCGAAAACGCCAAGGCGGCCGGCTTTGACGGCGTCGAGATCCACGGCGCCAACGGTTACCTGCTCGACCAGTTCCTGCAAACCAGCACCAACACCCGCACCGATGCCTACGGCGGCTCGCTGGAAAACCGCGCGCGTCTGTTGCTGGAAGTGACCGACGCCGCCGTTGAAGTCTGGGGCGCTGGCCGCGTTGGTGTACACCTGGCACCCCGCGCTGATGCCCATGACATGGGCGACGCCAACCTGGCCGAGACCTTCACCTACGTCGCCAGCGAACTGGGCAAACGCGGCATCGCTTTCATCTGCGCCCGCGAACGCGAACTCGACGACAGCCTGGGCCCACGCCTGAAAGAAGCCTTCGGTGGGGTGTTCATCGCCAACGAGAAATTCACCAAAGAAAGCGCCAACGAGTGGCTGGCGACCGGCAAGGCGGATGCCGTGGCGTTTGGCGTGCCGTTCATTGCCAACCCTGACCTGCCAGCGCGTCTGGCCAAGGATGCCCCGCTCAACGAGCCGCATCCTGAAACCTTCTACGGCAAAGGCGCCGAAGGCTATCTGGACTACCCGACGCTGTAAGCAGGAAGGACGCGGAGCGTTGAGGGCTGCATTCCCACGCGGAGCGTGGGAACGATCAGAACTGATGGCGCACTCACTGGCCCTTCCCGGCTAAAGCCGGTCCTACAAAAGCACCGTACGCACCCGTAGGACCGGCTTTAGCCGGGAAGCTCTTGATCTGGTTTTGATTTGCTTTTGATCTTCGTACGCAGCAAGCCCAGTCACCACAAATCGCGACTTGAGTGCAGGCTGAACGGAGGTTTCGCGGAGTGGGCCAAGCCGCATGGATGCGGCGAGCGCACGCCGTCATCCAGAACTACCCGAACTACTGCCCCCGCGCATTAATCTGCTGCGACAACGTCTGAATCTGGCTCTGCAACGTATTGATCGTCCGCGTCATCTGCCCACGGAACGCATCAAACTCCTGCAGACTCGCCCCCGACGAAGCAGCCGCCGCCGGACGATTCTCCAACTCACTCTTCACCACCACCATATCCTGCTCAAGCTGCTCGATCGCCTGATTGCCGTTCGCCTTTTTCAGGTTAGCCACATCCGCAGTCAAACCCTTCAACTGCGATTCCAGCCGCTCCTGCTCAGCCTGAATCGACTTGCCATCCGGCACCGCCGCCTTCAACGCCGCCAACTCTGTCGCCACGGCTTTCAACTGATCCTGCAACTGCTGATTCACCGCCTGCTGCTGCGCACTCTGCGTGCTGATCTGCTCCAGCCGCTTGTCCAGTCCGCCCTGCAAACCGGCCACACCCTGTTGCTGCTTGCTCTGATCGGCCAACTGATCCTGCAACTGCTTGATCTGCGCCTTCAACGCTTCACTGCTGCTCGCCATCGACTCAGTGGCGACCACCTTGCCGGAAATATCCTGCAAGCGCCCCGCCGCCTCCTCACTGATGCGCGCGAAACTTTCCTGGGTCGCCACCAACTGCTGCTCCATCAACGACACCTGCTGAAAACTCCACCAGCCCAGGCCACAAAACGCGATAAACAACACACAGATCAGCGCCCACAACGCACCGGTACCGGGGGCCTTCACCTTCACCACCGGCGTGTCGCGGGAATACACCGTGGTGCGTTCGCGGGCACCCGGCGGTGGCAGAAAATCATCGTCATCATCTTTGGCGCTGAGGCTCGGGACGTCATCGACGTCGTCATAGGGATCTTTGCGCATGGGTTTACCTTTGAAAAACCGCTGAATCTGAATGGCTCGCAGTATAACCGCGGATGTTGACGCCTTTTACAACGGGCCGCCGTGCTGGGCTTTCCACCAGCCGCAAAACTCGTCGAGGGCGGTCCACACGCTCACGTCAGGCTGGTAATCCAGATAATGCCTGGCGCGACTGATATCAAGCGTGAAATCCCGGCTCATCACCTGCATCCCGATGCGCGACAGCGTCGGTTCAGGTTGACCCGGCCAGATCAGGCACGCCGCCTCATTCATGGCTGCAGCGGTGTAGGCCAGGCCGTAAGACCGATAACGCCTTACCGGCGGCAATTCCATCTGGCGCATGACGTAATTGACCACGTCCCAGAGCGGGACCGGCGCGCCATTGCTGATGTTGTAGGCCTTGCCCAGCGCAGAGCCGGCGGCCAGCAGACTGCTCAGCAGCGCCTTATTGAGGTTCTGAACGCTGGTGAAATCAACCTTGTTCAGGCCGTTGCCAATGATCGACAGGCGATTCTTGCGCTGTATCTCCAGCAACCGCGGGAAAATGCTGGTGTCACCCGCCCCGGTGACGAAGCGTGGGCGCAAGGCGATGACTTCCAGACCAAACTCTTCGGCACCAAACACCTTTTGTTCGGCCATGTATTTGGTCGCGGCATAGTGATTGCCGAAGCGCTTGGGCACTTGCTCCTCGCGGATATCGAGGTGCGATCGGCCATCAAAATAGATCGACGGCGACGACAGGTGCACCAGCCGCCGGACCCGTTGTTTCAGGCATGCTTCGACGACATTCTCGGTGACCTGAACATTGCCTTGGTGAAAGTCCTGACGTCGCCCCCATGTGCCGACCGCGCCCGCGCAATGGACCACGGCTTCGACGTCGTCACACAGCGCGTGAACCAGTTCCGGATCAGAAAGATCGCCCTGAATGAACTCGGCGCCGCGCCGTACCAGATGCTCGACACCCTCAGCACGACGGCCGCTGACCCGGACGCTCAAGCCTTGCTCCAGCGCGAAACGCGCGAAGCGTCCGCCGATGAAGCCGCCTGCGCCGGTGACCAGAATTTTCATTGCCTGCTCCGTTTAATCTTCTTTTGCCTGTGATCGCCGCGGCTGTTCTGCGAACAATCCCACACTCTACTGCGTCGCCTGTTGACGTTCACTGCGCGTCCAACGGCACCAGCCACTGCCCTGCTTTTTTCGCCAGATGGTCCGTCAGCTCCGTCAGCAACTGGCCGCCGTTGCGCCAATGATGCCAGTACAAGGGCACATCAATGCAGTGATCAGGCAGCAACTCGACCAACAAACCACTCGCCAATTGTCCACGGACCTGCAACTCCGGCACCAGTCCCCAGCCCATTCCGGCTTCGACCATGCGCGTGAAACCTTCGGACGACGGACACAAATGATGCTCGAAACCGCCTTCGACACCCAGTGAAGCGAGGTAGCGATGCTGCAGGAAGTCATCCGGGCCGAACACCAGCGCGGGGGACCGGGCGACCGCCTGAGGCGTCACGCCCTGGGGGAAATGCCTATTAATGAAGTCAGGACTGGCCAACGCCCGATAACGCATGGCGCCGAGCAATAAACTCCGCGCCCCCGCCACTGGCCGTTCACTGCCGCATAGACACGCGGCCACTTCACCGGCGCGCATGCGTTTGAGGCCGACGTCCTGGTCCTCGACCACCAGATCGGTGAGCAATCGATGCTCGGCACAGAAGTCCCCGACCGCGAGGGCCCACCAGGTCGCCAGGCTGTCGGCATTCAGCGCGATGCGCAAACGTTCTGGCATACCGCCCTCGTCCAGGGCCGGCACCACGCTTTGCAGATCCCGCTCCAGCAAGCGCACCTGCTGGACATGGTTAAGCAGGCGCCGACCGATTTCGGTCGGCGTGGGCGGCGTCGCCCGGACCAGCACCGGCTGGCCGACCCGCGCTTCCAGCAGCTTGATGCGCTGGGACACCGCAGACTGCGAAAGGCCGAGCACCTGAGCGGCGCGCTCGAAGCCGGCCTGCTCGATCACCGCCGCCAGCGCTGAAAGCAATTTGTAGTCGAACATCAGTTTCTCTAATGAGTGATGAGCTTTATTGGTTTTTCTTATACCTGCTGTCGACCGACAATCGCCACCACTGATTCACGGCACACCCTCAAAGAACGGCGGAACATCAATGACTGGTGAAACCTCTCTTGGCGCATTGCTGCGCAGCATGAACCCTGAACTCAACGAGGGTGACTACGTGTGCTGCACCGTGGCAGACAGCCGTCGCGTGGAGGGCGTCGAAGTCATCGGCAGCTTCCGCGAGCGCGAAGGCCTGACCGTCATCCTCGAACGCAGCCAGGCACAGCAACTGCGCCTGGACTGCGATTACGTCATGGCCTGGATCACCCTGACCGTTCATTCCTCACTCGCAGCGGTCGGGCTGACCGCCGCGTTCGCCAGCGCACTGGGCGCGGCGGGCATCAGTTGCAATGTGGTCGCCGGCTTTTACCACGACCATCTTTTCGTGGGCAAAGACGACGCACAGCAGGCCATGGAGACCTTGCGCGCTCTGGCGACGAACGCCTGATCCCGCCAACTCCTGAACTCATCGAGGCTCGACATCATGTGGCAAAGCTACCTCAACGGCCTGTTGGTTTCCCTCGGGCTGATCATGGCCATCGGCACGCAGAACGCCTACGTGCTGGCGCAAAGTTTGCGTCGCGAACACCACCTTTCCGTGGCCCTGCTGTGCATCGTGTGCGATGCCGTATTGGTGGCCGCCGGCGTCTTTGGGCTAGCCAATGTGCTGGCCCACAACCCCACGCTTCTGGCGGTGGCCCGCTGGGGCGGGGTGGTGTTTCTGCTGTGGTACGGCGCAATGGCACTGCGTCGCGCATTGTCGCCGCAAAGCCTCGCTCAGGGCGATGCCGACGGCCAGCGGTCACGCCGCGCGGTATTGCTGACCGCCTTGGCAGTGACCTTGCTGAACCCGCACGTTTATCTCGATACCGTGTTGCTGATTGGCTCGCTCGGCGCGCAGCAAGCAGTGCCCGGCGCCTACGTGGCCGGGGCCGCCAGCGCTTCAGTGTTGTGGTTTTCGACGCTGGCGATCGGCGCCGCCTGGCTGGCCCCGTGGCTGGCACGCCCAACGACCTGGCGCCTGCTGGACCTGATGGTGGCGGTGATGATGTTCAGCGTGGCGCTGCAGTTGATCAGAACGGCGTGAACATTCGTCTCGCCGACGCGCTTTTCAGCGCAACGCTCTGGAACCTCTATCCCACACAGTTGTTGCGTGGTTAAGGTCAGGGGCCGGTGCTATGATCCAGCCCCTGCGCTGCAAAGAGTACAAACTCGCCAGCGTAAGTTCTGTCTGGCCGCCCGTGATCGGCCTTGCGCAAACCGCAACTGACCTGATTAGGAGAATTACCATGGCTTTTGAATTGCCTCCGCTGCCGTACGCACATGATGCTCTGGCACCGCACATCTCCAAGGAAACTCTGGAATACCACCACGACAAGCACCACAACACCTATGTCGTGAACCTGAACAACCTGGTGCCAGGCACCGAGTTCGAAGGCAAGACTCTGGAAGAAATCGTCAAGACCTCTTCGGGCGGTATCTTCAACAACGCCGCTCAAGTCTGGAACCACACGTTCTACTGGAACTGCCTGGCGCCAAACGCCGGCGGCCAACCGACTGGCGCTCTGGCTGACGCGATCAACGCTGCTTTCGGCTCCTTCGACAAGTTCAAGGAAGAATTCAGCAAGACCTCCATCGGCACCTTCGGCTCCGGCTGGGGCTGGCTGGTGAAGAAAGCTGACGGTTCCCTGGCACTGGCCAGCACCATCGGCGCCGGCAACCCGATCACCAGCGGCGACACCCCACTGCTGACCTGCGATGTATGGGAACACGCTTACTACATCGACTACCGTAACCTGCGTCCTAAGTACGTCGAGGCGTTCTGGAACCTGGTCAACTGGAAGTTCGTTGCCGAGCAGTTCGAAGGCAAAAGCTTCACCGCCTGATGAATGCTTGAATGCTCGAATGAAAAAAAGCCCGGCACGTCCGGGTTTTTTTTCGCCTTCTGTTTGTCGTTTATGTATTGTCTGGAAGCGATAGCGGACTAATATCAAATTTCGTGCTGATTCAAACGGCTGGGCTCAAGTTTTCCCCGCGTACGACCGACACAGTACGGATAGCCTGAGTGGTCTGCCTATTAACTGTTTTCCCGATTGATGGGGTCACGCGCACGCCAGAAGCGTCTGATCCGAATGCCTGCATTGCCAGTGCTTGCATGCAGGCAGCCCGCTATCAGCATGGATAAAGGAATGGCCATTTGAAGCTGGAACTCAAAGACAGCTTGTCGGTGAAGCTGCTCCGCGTTGTGCTGCTTTCAGCGCTGATCGTGGGGGTCGTGCTCAGTTGCGCACAGATCGTCTACGACGCATACAAAACCCGCCAGGCCGTTGCCACGGACGCAGCGCGTATCCTCGACATGTTCCGCGACCCCTCGACCCAGGCCGTCTATAGCCTGGACCGGGAAATGGGCATGCAGGTCATCGAAGGGCTGTTTCAGGACAAAGCCGTGCGCCAGGCGTCCATCGGTCATCCCAACGAGACGGTGCTCGCCGAAAAATCCCGAGACCTCGAAGCCACCCACACCCGCTGGCTGACCGATCTGATCCTTGGCCAGGAACGGAGCTTCACCACGCAACTGGTCGGCCGCAGCCCGTACAGCGAATATTACGGCGACCTGCGCATCACCCTGGACACCGCCACCTACGGCGAAACATTTCTTACCAACTCGATGATCATCTTCATCTCCGGCGTGTTGCGCGCGCTGGCGATGGGTCTGGTGCTCTACCTGGTTTATCACTGGCTGCTGACCAAACCGCTGTCGAGAATCATCGAGCACCTGACCAGCATCAACCCCGACCGCCCCAGCGAACACCAATTGCCCTTGCTCAAAGGCCACGAAAAAAACGAGCTGGGGGTCTGGGTCAATACCGCCAACCAACTGCTGGCGTCCATCGAGCGCAACACCACCCTGCGCCACGAAGCTGAATCCAGCCTGTTGCGGATGGCCCAATACGACTTCCTCACCGGTCTGCCGAATCGGCTGCAGCTGCAGAAGCAACTGGACAAAATCCTCGTCGACTCCGGAAAAGTGCAGCACCGTGTCGCGGTGTTGTGCGTGGGTCTGGATGACTTCAAAGGCATCAACGAACAATTCAGTTACCAGGCCGGCGATCAGTTGCTGCTGGCGCTGGCCGATCGCCTGCGCAGTCACAGCGGTCGCCTTGGCGCCCTTGCGCGGCTGGGCGGCGATCAGTTCGCGCTGGTTCAGGCCGATATCGAACAGCCTTACGAGGCCGCCGAGCTGGCGCAGAATATTCTCGACGACCTGGAAGCGCCCTTCGCCGTCGATCAGCAAGAGATTCGTCTGCGCGCCACCATCGGCATCACGCTGTTCCCCGAAGATGGCGACAGCACCGAGAAGCTGCTGCAGAAAGCCGAACAGACCATGACGCTGGCCAAGACCCGCTCGCGCAATCGCTACCAGTTTTATATCGCCAGCGTCGACAGCGAGATGCGCCGTCGTCGCGAGCTGGAAAAAGACTTGCGCGAAGCCATGGCCCGCGAGCAGTTTCATCTGGTCTATCAGCCGCAGATCAGCTATCGCGATCACAGTGTCGTCGGTGTCGAGGCGTTGATCCGCTGGATTCACCCCGAACACGGCTTCGTGCCGCCCGACCTGTTTATCCCGCTGGCCGAGCAGAACGGCACCATTATCGCCATCGGCGAGTGGGTGCTGGATCAGGCCTGCAAACAGCTGCGCGAATGGCACGACCAGGGCTTCAGTGACCTGCGCATGGCGGTGAACCTGTCCACGGTGCAGCTGCACCACGCCGAATTGCCGCGGGTGGTGAACAACCTGCTGCAGATCTACCGACTGCCGCCCCGCAGTCTCGAGCTGGAAGTCACGGAAACCGGCCTGATGGAAGACATCACCACCGCCGCGCAGCACTTGTTGAGCCTGCGTCGCTCCGGGGCGTTGATCGCCATCGATGACTTCGGCACCGGTTATTCATCGCTGAGTTATCTGAAAAGCCTGCCGCTGGACAAGATCAAGATCGACAAGAGCTTCGTCCAGGACCTGCTCGACGACGATGACGACGCGACGATCGTGCGCGCCATCATCCAGCTCGGCAAAAGTTTGGGCATGCAGGTGATCGCCGAAGGCGTGGAGACCGCCGAGCAAGAGGCGTACATCATTTCCGAGGGTTGCCATGAAGGTCAGGGGTATTTCTACAGCAAGCCGCTGCCGGCGCGGGAGCTGCTGGTTTACCTGAAGCAGGCCCAGCGCACTCACAGCGAGGCGCTCTGACACAACGGGCTTTCGACGCAAAGGCGCATCCTTGGAAACACCGCCGCGCCTGCGGACATCCTGAATCATCCCCTGAAACAGCTTGAAATATCTCCCTCCGCCGGCCTGGGCAAATGGCCTTTACACAGAATGCAAATCTTTCGCATTATGTCGCAGCATTTTCTGGCGTTCGCCACCGTTCACACCTCTTCTCGATGCAGGATTCCGTCATGATTCGTATGCCCCTGGCAACCGCAAGTCTGCTGGCTGTCGCCATTGCTCTGGCCGGTTGTGATCAAGGCAAGGACAAGCCCGCCGCCGCAGCGCCTGCCCCTGCACCGGCCGCAACCGCCGCGCCGGCTCCAGCGCCGACCTCCGCCGCCGCGCCTGCCCAGCCCAACGAAACGGCCACCCGGGCAGTGGTCGCCAACTACGCCAATATGGTATTCGCCGTTTTCAGCGACGCCGAATCCACTGCCAAAAAGCTCAGCACGGCAGTCGATGCTTTCCTCGCCACACCCAATGACCAGACCCTGAAAGCAGCGCGAGACGCCTGGGTTGCGGCGCGGGTGCCGTACATGCAGAGCGAAGTGTTCCGCTTCGGCAACACCATCATCGACGACTGGGAAGGTCAGGTGAACGCATGGCCGCTGGACGAAGGCCTGATCGACTACGTCGCCAAGGATTACCAGCACGCGTTGGGCAATCCGGGCGCCACTGCCAACATCATCGCCAACACGTCGGTGCAAGTGGGCGAGGACAAAGTCGACGTCACAGAAATCACCCCTGAAAAACTCGCCAGCCTGAACGAGCTCGGCGGTGCGGAAGCCAACGTGGCGACCGGTTACCACGCCATCGAATTCCTGCTCTGGGGCCAGGACCTGCACGGCACCGGCGCGGGCGCTGGCGAACGCCCGGCCAGCGACTACATCGAAGGCCAGGGCGGCACCGGCGGCCACAACGATCGCCGCCGCGCCTACCTGAAAGCCGCCACCGACCTGTTGGTCAGCGACCTCGAAGAAATGGTCAACAACTGGAAGCCGGGCGTCGCCGACAACTACCGCGCCACGCTGGAAGCTGAGTCCGCCGAGAGCGGGCTGCGCAAAATGCTGTTCGGCATGGGCAGCCTGTCGCTCGGTGAACTGGCGGGCGAGCGCATGAAAGTCGCGTTGGAGGCCAATTCCAGCGAAGACGAGCACGATTGCTTCAGCGACAACACCCACAACTCGCATTTCTATAACGGCCTGGGCATCCGCAACGTCTACCTGGGTGAATACACCCGCGTCGACGGCAGCAAAGTGAGCGGCGCGAGCCTGTCCTCGCTGGTCGCCACCGCCGACGCCGCCACCGACCAGACCGTGCGCGCCGATCTCGATGCGACCCAGGCGAAGCTGCAGGTCATCGTCGACCACGCCAACAAGGGCGAGCATTTCGACCAACTCATCGCGGCGGGCAATACAGCGGGCAACCAGGTCGTGCGCGACGCGATTGCCGCGCTGGTCAAGCAGACCGGCGCCATCGAGCAAGCCGCTGGCAAGCTGGGCATCACCGACCTGAACCCGGACAACGCCGACCACGAGTTCTGATCCGCTTCAAACCGGAGGGACCGCGCCTTCCCGACTGAAGTCGGTCCCGCTGCAAACAAATGCCGACCCGTCCACGGGCCGGCATTTTTTTCGTCAATCGACGCCTGAAAGTCCCAGCAAAACGGCGTTGTTTGGGGACCGGTCTGTAAGCGTTGTAGGGCATTTCCTGTTCGCTCCTTGTCGGATTGAACAGGCCTCCCCCGCCGCCGATCATGCGCACTTCCTTGACCCCACCCTATCCAGGAGGAGACAGAAAGTGCCCAAGAGAAACAATAAAAGGCGCCGCGTCAGTAAGCTCAAAGCCAACGATTACGGTATTCACCTGCTGGTCGGCGTCAAGGGCCCGCGTGCCTGGAAGGTGACGATCTACCGCGACGGCAGAACCTTCAACCGACTGTTTTCCTTCTCCCGCTACGGTGGCCGAGATCCGGCACGCCAAGCCGCCGACGCGTGCCGTGACCAGCTGCTGCTGGCCCACCTGCCCAAGCTCAGCCGCGACATCCGTCAACGCATCATCGCCACCAACACCAGCGGTTATCCGGGGGTGCATTACCGCTGTTACACCGGCATCGCCTATTGGGTGGCGCGGACCACGCTGCGCAACGGCAGCAGTGTCACCAAGTCATTCAGGGTCGAACATTACGGCTACGAGAGGGCCAAGGAGCTGGCGATCCGCGAACGCGAACGGCAGCTCGACGGCATTGGCGATTACCGGTCATTCAAGGTGGTCGAGGGCGAGCGGCGTCTCATGCAACTGCTGGTGGAAAACCCGGCGCTGGAGATCGCCGGCGCGTGAGTTTTGCGGGCACGTCACCCGCGGATGATTTGGTAACAACACGTTACGAGAGGGCCTGCAAACGCTAATCCCTCTTATTCATCAAACTCGGGGCTGGTAAGCTTGCTCGCCCCGATTTCCCGCCTTTGCAGGACCTGTATGACTGCGTGGTTCCGTCCTTCGTTTCTCCTGCTGATGGCGCTTGCCATGAGTGGGTGCGATGACGCCCCGCGTTTCACCGCAGCCGAACCGGGCGAGTCGCGCTCCGGCGGCGCCACCACTGTCAACAAAAGCGACCGCAATGCGTTTTCCATGCCTTCAGCCAACCTGTCGCCCGTCCGGCGGCTGGACTTCAGCGTCGGCAACAGCTTTTTCCGCAACCCCTGGGTGATTGCCCCGTCGACTACCACTGCCCGCGACGGCCTGGGTCCGTTGTTCAACACCAACGCCTGCCAGAACTGCCACATCAAGGACGGCCGCGGCCACCCGCCCGAGCCCGGCGCCGACAACGCCGTGTCCATGCTGGTGCGCCTGTCGATTCCCGACGATCCGGCGTTCGCCGAACACATCAAGCAGTTGGGTCTGACGCCCGAGCCTGTATACGGCAAGCAGCTCCAGGACATGGCCATTCCCGGCGTCACGCCCGAAGGCAAGGTTCGGGTCGATTACGATTCGATGACCGTGCATTTTCGCGACGGCACCCCGGTGCACCTGCGCCGCCCTACCCTGCAGATCACCCAACCCGGTTACGGCCCGATGCACCCGCAGACGCGAGCTTCCGCGCGCATTGCTCCGCCAATGATCGGCCTCGGGCTTCTGGAAGCCATTCCGCAGGCGGCGATTCTGGCCAACGCCAACCCCAACGATGAGCAAGGCAACGGCATCACCGGCACACCCAACTGGGTCTGGGACGATGCGCAGCAGAAAACCGTCCTCGGCCGTTTCGGCTGGAAAGCCTCGCAGCCAAGCATCCAGCAGCAGAATGTCCACGCGCTGGCGGGTGATATGGGCCTGACGTCCACCTTGATGCCGGTCGACGACTGCACGCCGTCGCAGACCGCGTGCCTCGCCGCGCCCAACGGCAACGGCCCGAACGGCGAGCCGGAAGTCAGCGACAACATCCTGCGGCTGATCACCTTCTACACCCGCAACCTTGGCGTCCCGGCGCGCCGCGACGTGGCCGACCCGCAGGTGCTGGCGGGCAAGAGCCTGTTCTTCAAGGCCGGCTGCCAGCAATGCCACACGCCTGAATTCACCACTTCCGCCGACGCCGCCGAGCCCGAACTGGCGAATCAGGTCATCCGCCCCTACACCGATCTGTTGCTGCATGACATGGGCGAAGGCCTGGCCGACAATCTCAGCGAATTTCAGGCCAGCGGCCAGCAGTGGCGCACCCCGCCGCTGTGGGGCATTGGCCTGACGCAGACCGTCAGTGGCCACACCCAGTTTCTGCACGACGGACGTGCCCGCGACCTGATGGAAGCCGTGCTCTGGCATGGCGGCGAGGCGCTGCCGGCGCAACGTCAGGTGCTCGCCTTTGACGCGGAGCAACGCGCGGCGCTGCTGGCGTTCTTGAATTCTCTCTAACGTATTTCTGAAGATAAGGAGTCGGGCATGTTCCGCCCCAAGTTATTGCTCACCAGCCTCGCCGCTTTGGCACTGGGCGCGTGCGCGCCGTCGGATCCGCAAGCCGTGACGTCTGCCGCCATCGCCAGTCAGGTCATCCTGCCGACCTACAGCCGTTGGGTCGATGCCGACCGGCAACTGGCGATCAGTGCGCTGTCCTACTGCCAGGGCAAATCCGACCTGGACACCGCCCGCGCCGACTTCCTGCACGCGCAAAAAGCCTGGGCCGAGCTGCAACCGCTGCTCATCGGGCCGCTGGCAGAAGGCAATCGCGCCTGGCAGATTCAGTTCTGGCCGGACAAGAAAAACCTCGTCGGCCGTCAGGTGGAGCAACTGGTCACCGCACAGCCGCAGATCAGTGCTGACGCCCTGACGAAATCCAGCGTCGTGGTTCAGGGCCTGTCGGCCTATGAATACATCCTGTTCGACGCCGACATCGACATGGCCAACGCCGAGCAGAAAGCCCGCTACTGCCCGCTGCTGGTCGCCATTGGTGAGCGTCAGAAGGCGTTGGCAGAAGACATCCTCAACAGCTGGAACAGCAACGACGGCATGCTCGCTCAGCTGAGCAAGTTTCCCAACCAGCGCTACGCCGATTCCCACGAGGCCATTGCCGAGTTGCTGCGCGTGCAAGTGACCGCACTGGACTCATTGAAGAAAAAGCTCGGCACGCCGCTGGGCCGCGGCACCAAGGGTGTGCCGCAGCCGTTTCAGGCGGAAGCGTGGCGCAGCAAGGCTTCGCTCAGCAGCTTGCAGGCGAGTCTGGCCAGTGCCCAGACGGTCTGGGCCGGTGTTGATAACAAAGGTTTACGCGGGCTGTTGCCCAAGGAACAGAAGCCTTTGGCCGACAAGATCGACGCCGCCTACGCTGAGAGCAATCGCCAACTGGCCGCGCTGAAACCTCCCCTCGGGGATCTGCTGGCCACCGAAGAAGGTCGTCAGCAGCTCAACGCTTTCTACGACAGCCTCAACGTGGTCCATCGCCTGCACGAAGGCGAACTGGCCAAGGCGCTGGGCATTCAACTGGGCTTCAACGCCAATGATGGTGACTGATATGTTGCGACGTCAGGCTCTGGGTCTGGGCAGCCTGCTGCTCAGCGCCGTCACGTTTGGCGGCTGGACACTCTTCGCGAAAAAAGGCGAAAGCCCGCTGCTGCTGTCCGCCCGAGACGATGGCAACGGCCAGCACTTCGCCGTGGGTTATCGCGTCGACGGCACGCAGGTGTTTGCCACCGCCGTCGCCCAGCGCTGTCACGACATCATCAATCACCCGAACCTGCCGATCGCACTGTTCGTCGCGCGCCGGCCGGGGACCGAAAGCTACCTGATCGACCTGCGCGACGGTCGCTTGCTGCAGACCATCACCTCGCAACCCCACCGACACTTCTACGGCCACGCGGTCATTCACAAGGACGGCGAATGGCTGTACGCCACCGAGAACGACACGACGGAGCCGGGCCGCGGACTGTTGGGCGTGTATCGATTCGTTGATGAGCGGCTGCAACGCACCGGTGAGATTTCTACCCACGGCGTCGGGCCCCATCAGGTTTCATGGATGCCGGATGGCGAAACCCTTGCAGTCGCCAACGGCGGCATTCGCACCGAGGCCGAGAGCCGCGTCGAAATGAACCTCGACGCCATGGAACCCAGTCTGGTGCTGATGCAGCGCGACGGCACGCTGCTGAGCAAAGAGACGCTGTCGCAACAGATGAACAGCGTGCGCCATATGGCGATCGCCAGCGACGGCACCATTGTCGCGGGGCAGCAGTTCATGGGGCCTTCCCACGAATCCGCCGAGCTGCTCGCCATCAAGCGGCCGGGCCAGCCGTTTCAAGCGTTCCCGGTGGCCGAGCAACAACTGCAGGCGATGGCGCATTACACCGCCAGCGTCGCCATTCACAACGACCTGCGGCTGGTGGCACTGACCGCGCCGAGGGGCAACCGCTTCTTTATCTGGGACCTGGACAGCGGCTCGCTGAAGCTGGATGCGCCGCTGCCCGACTGCGCCGGGGTGGGCGCGGTGGCGGACGGCTTCGTCGTGACCTCCGGCCAAGGGCGCTGCCGTTTTTATGATTGCCGCGAGACGGTGCTGGTCGCCAAGCCGCTGGAGCTGCCGGCGGGGTTGTGGGATAACCATCTGCATCTGGTTTGATGGTGGATCTACGGCTGCCGCGCGGGCCTCTTCCCTGGCAAGCCCGCTCATCGAAACATGACAACGCCGCAGATGTATCTGCCGACAGGTGAACTGTGGGAGCGAGCTTGCTCGCGAAGACGATGGAACATCCGCTAAATCTTCAGAGCCTGAAATACCGTCTTCGCGAGCAAGCTCACTCCTACAGGGACCGTGCTTGCTGATCTCAAAATCCATCACCGCCACTGGCAACTAAACCCCGACAAGACTAACGTGCTCGCCTGATTCATCGGTTTTCCAAGGAAGTGGAATATGTTGCGTCGCCGCATGTTGATCATGTTGGGCATTGTCCTGATCGTGGTGCTGGCCCTGGGCGGGTACAAGGCGTTTTCGGTCTATCAGCAGATCCAGCAATTTACGGCGCCGAAGCCGCCGATCAATGTGGCGGTGGCCGTTGTTGCGGAGCGCCCGTGGCAGAATCGTCTGCCGGCCATCGGCACGCTCAAGGCATCCCAGGGCGTGGATCTTTCGCTGGAAATCGCGGGCACGGTCAAGGCCGTGCAGTTTGAATCCGGCCAGAAGGTCAAGGTCGGTCAGCCGCTGTTGCAGCTCGACAGCGATGTGGAAAAGGCCCTGCTCGGCACTGCCGAAGCGGACCTCGGTCTGGCGCAGGTCGAGTACGGGCGCGGCAGCAAACTGGTGGGCGAGTCGGCCATTTCCCGGGGCGACTTCGACAAGCTCGCCGCCACGCAGAAGAAAGCCGCTGCCACCGTCGCACAACTGAACGCCTCCCTGGCGAAGAAGCGCATTCTTGCGCCCTTCAGCGGCACCATCGGCATTCGTCAGGTTGACGTCGGCGACTACCTCGCCAGCGGCACGGTGATCGCTACCCTTCAAGACCTGACCAGCCTGTACGCGGACTTCTTCGTACCTGAGCAGATGCTGCCGAAACTGGCCCTCGGCCAACAGGTGCAGGTGAGCGTCGCGGCCTACCCGGACCGCGTATTCACCGCGCGCATCAGCGCCATCAACCCCAAGGTCGAAGACACCACCCGCAACGTCTTGATTCGCGCCATCCTGCCCAACCCCGACAGCCAACTGCTGCCCGGCATGTTCACCAGCCTGCAAGTGCTGCTCGGGCAGGACACGCCGCAACTGGTGTTGCCGGAAAGCACGATCACCTACACGCTGTACGGAAACTCGGTCTACGTCGTCGTGCCGAAAAAGACCGCCGACGGCCAGCCGGAACACAACAGCATGGGCGAGCCTCAGCTCATGGTCGAGCGGCGCTTCGTCGAGACCGGTGAGCGTCGCGGCGGGCTGGTCATCATCAGCAAAGGATTGAAACCCGGCGAGCAGGTGGTCACCGGCGGCCAGTTGAAACTGGATAACGGCGCTGCCGTCGCCATCGTGGCCGACCCGGCAACACCGTCTGACGCCACCTCGGCGGCGCAGAACAGCCAGCCCAAAGCTGACTGATCAAGGAATCGATCATGGCCTTTACAGACCCGTTCATCCGTCGCCCGGTGCTCGCCAGCGTGATAAGCCTGCTGATCGTGCTGCTGGGTTTTCAGGCGTTCAGCAAGCTGACCATCCGCCAGTACCCGCAGATGGAAAACGCGCTGATCACCGTGACCACGGCTTACCCCGGCGCCAACGCCGAAACCATTCAGGGCTACATCACCCAGCCGCTGCAGCAGAGTCTGGCGAGCGCCGAAGGCATCGACTACATGACCTCGGTCAGCCGGCAGAACTTCTCGGTCATTTCCATCTATGCGCGCATCGGCTCCAACAGCGACCGCCTCTACACCGAGCTGCTGGCCAAGGCCAACGAGGTCAAGAACAAGCTGCCCCAGGACGCCGAAGACCCGGTGCTGAGCAAGGAAGCCGCCGACGCCTCGGCGCTGATGTACATCAGCTTTTACAGCGCCGAGCTGAGCAACCCGCAGATCACCGATTACCTGTCCCGGGTCATTCAGCCGAAGCTGGCGACGCTGCCGGGCATGGCCGAAGCCGAGATCCTGGGCAATCAGGTGTTCGCCATGCGCCTGTGGCTCGATCCGGTCAAGCTCGCCGGTTTCGGCCTGACCGCCAGCGACGTCACCGAAGCCGTGCGCAAGTACAACTTCCTGTCCGCGGCGGGCGAGGTGAAGGGCGAGTACGTGGTCACCAGCGTCAACGCCAGCACCGACCTGAAATCCCCCGAGACCTTCGCGGCCATCCCGCTCAAGACCGTGGGCGACAGTCGCGTGCTGCTGGGCGATGTGGCGCGGGTGGAGATGGGCGCCGAGAACTACGACACGGTCAGCTCGTTCGACGGCACCCCGTCGGTGTACATCGGCATCAAGGGCACGCCCAGCTCGAACCCGCTGGACGTGATCAAGGAAGTGCGGCGCATCCTGCCCGAATTGGAAGCCCAACTGCCGCCAAGCCTGAAAGCATCCATCGCCTACGATGCCACGCTGTTCATTCAGGCCTCGATCCATGAAGTGGTGAAAACCCTGATCGAAGCGGTGCTCATCGTCATCGTCGTGGTGTTCCTGTTTCTGGGTGCCTTGCGCTCGGTGCTGATCCCGGTGATCACCATCCCGCTGTCGATGATCGGCGTGCTGTTCTTCATGCAACTGATGGGCTATTCGATCAATTTGCTGACGCTGCTGGCGATGGTCTTGGCGATCGGTCTGGTGGTGGACGACGCCATCGTGGTGGTGGAGAACATTCACCGGCACATCGAGGAAGGCAAGACGCCCTTCGATGCGGCCATCGAGGGCGCTCGCGAGATCGCCATGCCGGTGGTGTCGATGACCATCACCCTGGCAGCGGTCTATGCACCCATCGGTTTTCTGGAGGGACTGACCGGTGCGCTGTTCAAGGAATTCGCCCTGACGCTGGCCGGCGCAGTGGTCATCTCCGGAATCGTCGCGTTGACCCTGTCGCCGATGATGTGCGCCGTACTGCTGCGTCGGGACGAGAACCCCAGCGGCCTGGCGCACAAACTCGATCACGCCTTCGAAAGCCTGAAGGTCCGCTACCAGCGTGTCCTTCACGGCACGCTGAATACCCGGCCGGTGGTGATCGTGTTCGCGGTGCTGGTGCTGTGCCTGATTCCGGTGTTTCTCAAACTGAGCCAATCGCAACTGGCGCCGGACGAGGATCAGGGCATCATCTTCATGATGGCGACGGCGCCGCAGCCGACCAACCTCGATTACATGAATAAATACACCGACCAGTTCATCAGCATTTTCAAAGCGTTCCCGGAGTACTACTCCTCGTTCCAGATCAACGGTTTCAATGGCGTGCAGACCGGCGTCGGCGGGTTCCTGCTCAAGCCATGGGATGAGCGCAGCCGCACGCAAATGGAGCTGCTGCCGGAGGTGCAGGCCAAGCTCAACGGCATCACCGGGCTGCAGATTTTCGGCTTCAACCTGCCCTCGTTGCCCGGCACCGGTGAGGGCCTGCCGTTTCAGTTCGTGATCAACACACCGGGCGACTATGCCGCGCTGCTGGAGGTGACGGATCGCATCAAGAAGCGCGCCGCCGAATCGGGCAAATTCGCGTTTCTGGACGTTGATCTGGCCTTCGACAAGCCGGAAGTGGTGGTCGATGTCGACCGCGCCAAAGCCGCGCAGATGGGCGTGTCGATGCAGGACTTGGGCGGCAGTCTGGCGACGCTCCTCGGCGAGGCGGAGATCAACCGCTTCACCATCGACGGGCGCAGCTACAAGGTCATCGCCCAGGTTGAGCGGGCCTACCGCGACAACCCGGCCTGGCTGGCGAATTACTACGTCAAGAACACCGAAGGCAAGATGCTGCCGTTGTCGACGCTGATCACCGTCAGCGACCGGGCCAGACCCCGGCAGCTCAATCAGTTCCAGCAGCTCAACTCGGCGATCATCTCCGGCTTCCCGCTGGTGAGTCAGGCGGAGGCGATTGAGTTGGTGAGACAGATCGCCATCGAAGAGTCGCCGCCGGGTTTTGCCTACGACTACGCCGGCGCATCCCGCCAGTACGTACAGGAAGGCAATGCGCTGTGGGTGACGTTCGGCCTGGCCCTGGCGATCATTTTTCTGGTGCTGGCCGCACAGTTCGAGAGCTTCCGCGATCCGCTGGTGATTCTGGTGACTGTGCCGCTGTCGATCTGCGGCGCGCTAATCCCGCTGTTCCTCGGCATCTCGTCGCTGAATATCTACACCCAGGTGGGTCTGGTCACGCTGATCGGGCTGATCAGCAAGCACGGCATTCTGATCGTCGAATTCGCCAACCAGCTCCGCCGCGACAAGGGCCTGACCGCGCGGGAAGCGGTCGAGGAAGCGGCGGCGATTCGCTTGCGGCCCGTACTGATGACCACGGCAGCGATGGTGTTCGGCATGGTGCCGCTGATCCTCGCCACCGGCGCGGGCGCGGTCAGCCGCTTTGACATTGGTTTGGTGATTGCCACCGGCATGTCGGTGGGGACGTTGTTCACGCTCTTTGTGCTGCCGTGCGTGTATACGCTGCTGGCGCGACGGGACGAGCCGCAGCCCGAAGGCAATGGCCATTCGAGTGCCACGATGGATGCTCGTAACTGATACACGAACCTGGCCCCACGCCCACAAAAAAGGCCCCGATCTTCGGGGCCTTTAGGTCAGTGCAACAGAAAGGAATCAGCCTTGTGGTCCGCTTCCCTGGGCCAGGCCGAACATCAACAGAAGCAGATCGTGATCAGGCCGGGCCGTGTCGGACATCTTGGCCACCCGAGGCAGCGGGCAATGGCCTTCGCCATGCACTGCGCTCAAAATCTTCGGCCCGGGCTGATCCCAGGCGGCCAACGCGATGGAAGTCACCCCCAACGCCCCGACCAAAAACAAACCTCGCGCCATTTCTAACTTCATCGCTGTAAACCTTTGATGGGCCTGCCAAACGCGGTCTCGTAAAAGTAGACCAGCTTGGTCCAGTCCGCTGGATGAAACGACGAATGGCGACGCAGTTGTTTCATGTCGTGCTGGGCGGCGGCATAAGACGTCAACCGCTGGCGGCACTTCTCGAGATCGAGCAACGCGACCTCAGCCTTGGCATTGGCGCCCTCGCCCACGACGCGAACGAAAACGTGCTTGATGTAAATGCAGCTGTGCTGCCAGCGACCCTTGTGCATACGGGCCAGGTTGCTGGCGATTTCCTGAAGCATCTGCTCGTACACGACTTCGCCGTGCTGCTCGCGACCGCCGGCACGCAGCCAGTTTTCGAATTCGTCGAAGCCATCCAGCGAGGCCGTGACCAGCAATGCACGCCACTCGTTGTTCTCATCGCGCTCGGCACCGCAGAACACCATCCGCGGCACATTGACGTTGAGCTGGCGAAGACCTTCCAAGGCATCACGCTCGCGAAGCACGGTGGGACGGCCAAACGGGTGCAGCCAGCTGCGATAGATATGGCCGGTCTGACGCTTCACATACAGCAGCCGACCGTTTTCCGAGACGACACGCTGCACGCCACTTTCACCGCCACGGCGCACGTTGGGCTCTTCAACCCACTCACCCCGTGTGTTCCAGAAATAGGCGAAGCGGTCCTTGGCGGGAACGGCTAACTCTGTTGCGAAATCCACGGCCATCCTGTTACCTCTTACGTAATAGATACACACGCCACATGGCGTACATCGGCAGGAAATCCAGGCGTTCCTGAATCCGAAACCCTGCCTGTTCAAATTCGGCCTCTACGGTGGCCACCGGCAGCACGAAGCGATTCTGATAATCATGTTTCGGTCGCGACCCTTCAGCGCGGCGCCGCTTCCAGGCCTTGAAATTGCCATCCACCCACAGCGACAAGATCACGCTGTCCCGGCTCACCCGGTGAAACTCTTTCAACAGCACGGCGCGGTCTTCAGCCTTGCCAACGTGATGCATCAAGCGCATGCAGAAGATGCTGTCGACAGCGTTGTCCGGCATCTCGATGGCAAACGCCGATGTCTGCAGCGGCTGCACGCGCTTGACGATCTCCGCGGGTTGCGACTCGCAGGCAATCTTGACCATGGAAGCCGAGTTGTCCGCCCCGATGATCACCCGGTTGGCTTTCTCGGCCAGCACCGGCCAGAAACGTCCTGCGCCGCAGGGTAAATCCAGCACCAGCCCCGGTTCGCCCGCCAACGCCAGTGCGCGGCGTGCGAGTTGTTTGTCCCGGCGATCAGACAGGCGCCTGGCCAGTCCATCGTTGTGTTTGCGCAAATACCTTTTAGCGTGTTCGTCGTCGTATTTGCGTGAAAAATCCAGCTCGATCCGCTTGCTCATGGCTGCCTCCCCTTTGATGAGAGGGCCAAACTAAGCAGCGAAGCGTCACGCTCAGGTCAGATGAATGTGAAAAAAGCGTCCGAAAAAGTGAACAAATGTTACGAGATTATTCAAGGACTTAGGGCCAGCATACGGCCATATCCCGGTCTGTTTTAGCACCTTTACACAGGCTGTACATTTGTCGACGGCAACAGAGCGGAGTCTTTGCCAGGGCGCAAACCCATGTCCACGCTGAACCGGCAGCCGTTGGGCTCCATGGTGTCCAGGCTGACGGACCACCCCTGGTTCTCGCAGATACGCTGCACCAACGACAGCCCCAGGCCCAAACCTTCGCCGCGTTGCTCGGTACCGCGCACAAATGGCTGAAACATCGCCTCACGTTTTTCTTCCGGTATCCCCACGCCGGAATCCTCCACCATGAACCCGCCTTCTCGCAGGATCAGACGGATAAAGCCGGTGTCGGTGTAGTGCAACGCGTTGCGCAGCAAGTTACCCATCACGGCATAGAGGAAGGTGGCGTTGTAAGCGGTATCTGAGGGCTCGCCGGGCAGGTATTCCAGGGTCAGGCCTTTGCGTTCGATCGGTTCGCGCCACAGGCTGATCAGTTGCTGGGCGGCGCCTTGCAGGGTCAGTTGCGGGTACAGGGCGAGGTCATCGCGCTGGGTGCGGGCCAGCATCAGGAAGGTCTGCACCAGATCGCGCATTTCTTCGCACGCCCGCGCCACGCGCTCAACCTGGGCACGGGCGCGCTGATCCAGCGCCGGGTTCTCCAGCAGCAGCTCACAGGAACTGGCCAGCACCATCAACGGCGTGCGCAGTTCGTGGCTGACGTCGCTGGTAAACATCCGCTCACGGGTCAGGGCATCGCGCAGGCGGCCCAGCGTGGCGTCGAAGGCCACCGCCAGCTCACCCACTTCGTCGGCGGCGTAATCGGGGGCGAGAGGCGGGGCGAGGCCGAGCAGCTGATCGCGATGACGCACCTGTCGCGCCAGCCGTACCACGGGCGCCATTACCCGGCGCGCCAATATCCAGCCGAGGAAGATCGCCAGCGCCAGCGCCAGCACAAAGCCCACCAGCACGACGGCGAACAGCACGCGCTCACGCTCTTCGAAATCGCTTTGGTCCTGAAGCAGCACATAGTGACGGCCGTCTACCACCTCAACCATGGCGTGGTAGGACAACGGCCCGCGAAACACCTCATGAAAGCCCGGTTCCAGATGACGCAAATCTTTCGGCAGCTCGAAATCCCCCGGGCCGCCGCTGAAGTAAAACAGCTGATCCGGCTCGGGGCGATGGCTCCAGTCGTTGACGCTGTCCATCAGCAGCAGACGCGTCAGGTCGCCGCCCAGTCCAGCCGAAATCAGCTTCTCTTCGACCAGGTGCACCGTCGCGACGATGCCCATCGCGAAGCACCCGGCAACCAGCGCGCTCATCAAGGCGAAGGCGATGATGATCCGTTGGGCGAGGCTCTGCTTAAACTCCATCACGCCCCTCGGCGAGGCGGTACCCGACACCGTGGACGGTCTGCAACAGCGGCTTGGCGAACGGCTTGTCGATGACCTGGCGCAATTGGTGAACATGGCTGCGCAGGCTGTCGCTGTCCGGGCAGTCATCGCCCCACAGGGCTTCTTCCAGGACTTCACGACGCAGGACGTGAGGGCTCTTCTGCATCAACACCGCCAGCAATTTCAGGCCAACCGGGTTGAGTTTGAGCAGACGCCCTTCGCGAGTCACTTCCAGGGTGTCCAGGTCGTAGATCAGATCGGCGACCTGCAGGGTACGCCTCCCGCCACCTTGCGCACGACGCAATACAGCCTCGATGCGCGCCGCCAGTTCCGACAGCGCGAACGGCTTGAGCAGGTAGTCGTCGGCGCCGGAGCGGAAACCCTGCAGGCGGTCGTCGAGCTGGTCGCGGGCGGTGAGCATGATCACCGGCGTGTCGCGGCGCGCGTCTTCACGCAGGCGCTTGCACAGGGTGTAACCGTCGATGCCGGGCAGCATGATGTCGAGCACGATCAGGTCGTAATGCTCGGTCGCCGCCAGGTGCAGACCGGACAGGCCGTCTTGGGCACAATCGACGGTGTAACCCTTCAAACCGAGGTAATCGGCGAGGTTTGCCAGGATGTCGCGGTTGTCTTCAACCAGCAGAATTCTCATGGCGCGTGTCTCCCTATGCGGTGTGGCGAGACCCGGGACACGGCGCGAGATGCCGTTCAACAAGGTCAGAGTTGGCGGCAGCTTACGGCGATGCGCGCTCAAGGGCCAGCACCTCCGTGCATAACGTTTTTTTCACTCGCGGTTCACGGCGCCGCGACAGCGTTCTGCTCAGACTTCGCACCGCTCTGGCTCAATAAACCCCCGCTCCCCCTCGCCCACTACACGGGATTCGCCATGTCACACGCACTCGAACGGCCCGCCTCACGCCCGATCAACTTCTGGGTTTATCTGGGCATCCCGGCCGTGACCGCCATCGTTCTGATCTTGCTGGAACTGACTTCGCTGGACATGGACATCGCCAAACTGGCCTACGACCCCGTAGCGGGCGAGTTCATCGGTCGGCACAGCTTCTTTCTCGAAGACGTCCTGCACGACCGCGCCAAACAAGCCGTCATCGCCATCGGCGTGTTGTCCTTCGTGAGCTTCATCGCCTCGTTCTTCGTCAACGTGCTGAAGCCGTGGAAACGCGAGTTGGGCTGCATGGTGCTGTCGATGGCGTTATCCACCAGCTTTGTTACGCCGGTGAAAGTCGTGACATCGGTGCAATGCCCGTGGAGCCTGAAAGAATTCGGCGGCCAGGAAACCTACAGCGAACTCCTCAGCCCCCGCCCGCAAACCGACAAACCCGGCCGCTGCTGGCCCGGCGGTCACGCAGCCACCGGCTTCACACTGTTCGCCCTGTTCTTCGTCTTCCGCGACCGCAAACCCCGCTTGGCCAAAGCCGGCCTGATCTTCGCGGCGGGCCTGGGCACCGTCTTCTCCGTCGGACGAATGCTCCAGGGCGCGCACTTCTTCTCCCACAACATCTGGACAGCGGTGTTCTGCTGGCTGCTGTGTTTGGGGGCGTATTACTTTGTGCTGTACCGACCGGCCAAGAAGAAGAACGTGGTGGTGAATGGAGAAGCCGTTACAGGGTAATGCCATTTCAGGATGACGCGGAGCGTCACGGGATGCATGCCCACGCAGAGCGTGGGAACGATCGGGGGTTAGACCGAAAATTGATGGCGCCCAAGCGGGCCTCTTCCCGGCTAAAGCCGGTCCCACTGAAAGCAACGTGTCCACCCAGTGGGATCGGCGGCGCTCCCCGTAGGACCGGCTTTAGCCGGGAAACCTTGATCTGCATCTGCCTTTGATCTGCTTTTGATCTTCGAACACAAGAAGTCCAAACACCGCCAAACGCGACTTGGGTGCAGGCTGAACGCAGGTCTCGCGCAGTGGGCCGAGCCGCATGGATGCGGCGAGAGCGCCGTCAGGGCATGGATGCCCGTTCGGCGCGGGCCCACGGAGCGAGACCGGAGTGAAGGAACCCCGACGCAGGAGGGGCCAAACCAGGAGCAGGGCCTTTTTGGTTACTTTTTCGGCTCTTGGAAAAAGTGACCCGCCGTAAGGGCGGAAAGGTGAATCAGCCACACCACAAATAATGGATATGCCCCCCACCAAACCCAAAAAAAGCCCATAAAAAAACCCCGCCGAAGCGGGGTTTTTTCTACATCGGGGTACGGCTGGCTTACATCATGCCGCCCATACCACCCATGCCGCCCATATCAGGCATACCGCCACCAGCAGCCTTCTCATCAGCCACATCAGCAATCATCGCCTCAGTGGTGATCATCAGACTGGCGATCGACGAAGCAGCCTGCAGAGCAGAACGCGTCACCTTGGCCGGATCGAGAATACCCATCTCGATCATGTCGCCGTACTCGCCGCTCGCAGCGTTGTAACCGTAGTTACCCGTACCCTGCTTGACCTTGTCGACCACAACGCTAGGCTCGTCGCCCGAGTTCGCAACGATCTGACGCAGAGGCGCTTCAACCGCGCGACGCAGCAGAGCGATACCGACGTCCTGATCAGCGTTGTCGCCACGCAGTTCGGAAATCGCCTGCAGCGAACGAACCAGAGCAACACCACCGCCAGGCACCACGCCTTCTTCAACGGCTGCACGGGTTGCGTGCAGGGCGTCTTCAACGCGGGCTTTCTTCTCTTTCATTTCAACTTCGGAACCGGCACCGACCTTGATCACTGCAACGCCGCCCGACAGCTTGGCCAGACGCTCTTGCAGTTTTTCTTTGTCGTAGTCCGAAGACGTGTCGCCGATCTGCTGGCGGATCTGCGCGATACGACCGTCGATGTCGGCACGAACGCCAGCACCGTCGATGATGGTGGTGTTTTCTTTGTTCAAGATAACGCGCTTGGCATTACCCAGGTGTTCCAGGGTAGCGGTTTCCAGGCTCAGGCCGATCTCTTCCGAGATAACGGTACCGCCAGTCAGAACGGCGATGTCCTGCAGCATGGCCTTGCGACGGTCGCCAAAGCCTGGGGCTTTGACCGCTGCAACTTTGACGATGCCACGCATGTTGTTCACGACCAGAGTCGCCAGTGCTTCGCCTTCAACGTCTTCAGCCACGATCAGCAGAGGACGGCCAGCTTTCGCAACGGCTTCCAGAACTGGCAGCATTTCGCGGATGTTGGAGATCTTCTTGTCAACCAGCAGCAGCAGCGGGCTGTCCAGCTCGGCAACCATGGTGTCCGGCTTGTTGATGAAGTACGGGGACAGGTAGCCACGGTCAAACTGCATGCCTTCAACAACAGACAGCTCGTTTTCCAGACCCGAACCTTCTTCAACGGTGATAACGCCGTCTTTGGTCACTTTTTCCATCGCTTCGGCAATGATGTCGCCGATGGAATTGTCCGAGTTGGCCGAGATGGTGCCGACCTGGGCGATTGCCTTGGTGTCGGTGCAAGGCTTGGACAGCTTCTTCAGCTCGGCAACAATGGCGATGGTCGCCTTGTCGATGCCGCGCTTCAGGTCCATCGGGTTCATGCCGGCAGCGACGGCTTTCAGGCCTTCGTTGACGATGGCCTGGGCCAGAACGGTAGCAGTGGTGGTACCGTCGCCAGCGTCATCGTTTGCACGGGAGGCAACGTCTTTGACCAGCTGCGCGCCCATGTTTTCGAAACGGTCTTTCAGCTCGATTTCTTTGGCTACGGACACACCGTCTTTGGTGATCAGCGGAGCGCCAAAGCTTTTTTCGATGATGACGTTACGGCCTTTCGGGCCCAGGGTTGCTTTTACTGCGTCGGCCAGGACGTTGACACCAGCCAGCATTTTTTTACGGCCAGCATCGCCGAATTTAACTTCTTTAGCAGCCATGATCGTTATTCCTTAAATACTTTGTAGTAACGGGAAATGGGGTATCAACTCAGCCTTCGACGACCGCGAGAATTTCGTTCTCGCTCATCACCAGCAGGTCTTCGCCGTCTACTTTCACAGTGTTGCTGCCGGAGTAAGGGCCGAACACCACTTTGTCACCCACTTTCACGGCCAGCGCGCGTACTTCACCGTTGTCCAGGATGCGACCGTTGCCGACGGCGATGATTTCGCCACGGTTAGGTTTTTCAGCAGCCGAACCAGGCAGCACGATACCGCCAGCAGTTTTTGTTTCTTCTTCGCTGCGACGGATTACGACGCGGTCATGCAGAGGACGAAGCTTCATTGTCGATCTCCTAATTATGGTTTTTAAACGCCCGGTGCGGACACCGGCGGGTTAAAACATCCGGGCTTGCCGGTTACGGTTCGCGAGCGAACCGCAGAATACGGTCTGACGAAACGCGCCAGAAACCTTGCGGTGACCCATACATAAGGGCGAGCAAGCCGATTTCAAGGCTGACCCGAGAAATTTTTTGCATGAATGGCGGTCGCGAAAACGAACACGGCACCCGCAGGTGCCGTGTCGTGGTGACGTTGAATCACTTTTTATCGAGGGGTTCGAACTCGCCTTCGATCACTTCACCCTCAATGACTTCAGGGCGACGTGCTTCAGGGCGGGCAGCACCGGGGTGCATGGGACCTGGCGAATTCGCCGCATGCATATTCTCGGCAAACGCACGCTGGCGCGCGGCCTGAGCCTCGGCGCGGTTACGCACCTTGCCGACGATCATGCGACGGGTGAACGGCATGAGAAACAGCAGGCCCAGCACGTCGCTGATAAAGCCCGGCAGCACCAGCAAACCGCCGCCGATGGTCATCATCAAACCGTCGAGCATCTGCTGGGCAGGGAGCTCGCCACGGGCCAGACTCTGCCGGGCACTCAACGCGGTGGCGACACCGGCGATCCGCACCACGAAAACACCGAGCATCGACCCGGCAACGACCAACAGGAAGGTCGGCAGAAAGCCGATCGACATCCCGACTTTCACCAGCACGAACAGCTCGAGCACCGGAAAAAGCAATAAAAGCAGAAGAAAAACGCGCATCAAAGTGAGTTCCTAGACGGAAGAAGGCTTCCAGTAGCCCTTACGTGACGTCGCAAAGTCGTTAATTCAAGCCTCGGCCGGTTCAAGTGTGGGCCATTTTTCAGCGTGAGCCAGTTGAACCAAGGCCTGGCGGACTTGTGTCGGCGTATTGCAGGGCTCCGGGAAGGCCAACCAGTGCAGACTTTGGCCCACGCGCAGGTGCATGCCCTCGCTGTCGATGCCCACCAGCGTGGCGGGCTCGGTCTGTGGCAAACCGGCCAGCTCGACGTAGTGGGCGATGGCCTTGGCGTGATCGGCATTCATGTGCTCGACCATGCTGATCTCCGCAGCCCCGGCGAAGGGATTGGCCAATGCCGCGTCGTCCAGCCAGTGAATCGCGCCAAACCCGCCAATAAACCGGTAGCGCACCGGCTTCAGCACCCAGAAATCAAAATCGTGAGCACTGTGGTAACTCTCGGATTCAGGGAAATAACGGTAGTAACGCTGAGCGGCCGCTTCAATCTGCGCCTCGTCGCTGATCTTCTCGGCTTCGGCCATCAGCGTGACGCGCCCCACCGCTTGCACATCCTCGGCGCCGCGCTCGCCCACAAGCAAGGAACACTTGGCGTCGAGCTGCAGATTGTGGGTGTGCTGCGCGATGCGGCTGATGAGGATCAACGGACGGCCCTGGTCGTCCAGGCAATAAGGCACCACCGAGCCAAACGGGTAACCGGGCATCGACTTGGAATGGGTCGACAACACGCCGCGGTATTCCTTGAGCAGCAAGGTACGGGCTTGCCGGTTGGCGCTGGCGCTCATGTGAGGCTCCTGAACAGTAAAACGAAGGCATCGAAGGACGCGAAGCAGCAGACGGCGACGCAGGCCCCACGATAATCGTTATCGTAGGAAGGTGCCAGATTGAGCGGGGGTGACGATTTCGCGGAGGATTCGCGTAAGAAGCAAACGCTTGAAAATGAAACAAGCCAACGCACGCAGATCAGGTCGTCATCTGCGCACGCTCAGGCATTGATAAGGCTGTTTTACCAGGAAACACCAAAACCGGCGGTGTAGCGGGTCTTGTCCAGGTCGCCGTTGTCGGAGCCGCTGATGATGTCTTTCTCGGCCTTGAGGTTGAGCGACGCCCATTCTGTGACTTTGTAGCGCAGGCCCACTTCTGTCTCGAGGCTGTAGTCAGCCACGCCGCTGATAGGCTTGCCGACTTCACCGTTGGTGAAGAACTCGACCTTCTTGCCGATCAGGTAACGGTTGTAGTCCCAGGTGCCGGACACGGAATAGAAGTTGTCCTTCTCGCCGTTGGAATATTCGAAATCGGTGCGGTTAAGCAGCGCGCCGATTTTGAATGCGCCCAGTTCGTCGTCCCAGAACTGGTAGCCCGGACCGGTACCCACGGTGCGCTGACGGGCCAGGTCTTCAATGGTGTCACGCTTGTAGGTGATACGACCGTCCCAGAACCACTTGTCCGTGAAGAACCGGTCGACCGAGTATTCGGCGTCCCAGTTATTGGTGGTGGTCAGGCTGTCCTGCGATTCGCGGTTGTACTCGCCCTTGGCGTTGTGGCGCCACTGGCCATGGGTCGCGGAGGTCTTGAAGGCAATGTTGTAATCGTCGGTGTCGTTCTCGGCGCGCTGGAAGTCCAGTGCAGCATCGACGTTGCCCTTCCAGACCAGATCGGTGACCACCGGCTTGGGCTTGATGATCTGCTGGATGCTCGCCAGTTCAACCGTCTTCGGCGCATCGCCATTGGCCAGCGTGACCTTGCCATCTTCGGCCGGCTGCAACGACTTGGACACTTCGCCAGTGGTGGCGTCCTGCTTTACCAGAAGGTGCTGGTCACTTTCCAGCGTCTTGATTTCCTTCCAGTCCAGCGGGACGTCGCCTGCATATTTGGTATTGATCAGCAGCTTGCCGCCGTCGAAGAACTTGATAGTCCCGGTCATCTTGTCGCCGTTTTTCAACCAGACGGTGTCGGCGAGCAATGGGGTAGAAGCAGTAGCAACAGCAACGCACAACAGGGTTCTGGACAACATAAGCAACGACAAGGCTCTGGTTCGCGGAGAATCGGGCATTATCCGGATAGATAACGGGTTGGCAATCGGCAGACCGCCGACACAGGTAACACTGACAGTAGGAAGTTTCCCTAGTTCCTTATCGAAAATTCCCGTTCATCCCTTTTACAGGAACGAATGCGTGATCGAACAATCATCGGCTCAAAACGACCCTGCCGGCCTCTCTCCCGCGGAGGCACGGCGCACGGCGTTATACCTCACACTGCATCAAGTGCCGGAAGGCAAGGTGGTCAGTTACGGTCAATTGGCCGAGCTGGCCGGTTTGGGACGAGCGGCGCGTTTCGTTGGCAGAGCGTTGAGCCAGTTGCCGGACGGCAGCAGCCTGCCCTGGCATCGCGTGATTGGCGCCGGCGGGCGCATCAGCCTGGCCCCCGGAACCGTGTCGGGCGAGGAGCAACGGGCGCGCTTGCGGGCCGAGGGCGTGACCATCCGTAACAATCGTGTGGATATGCAGCGTCATGGCTGGCGCCCGACAGAGCACAACGGTTAGAGTGCGCGCTTTGTTTACGTAACCTGAGGCAGATTCCAGCCCATGCCCCGCAAAACCTGGCGCGCCGCGCTCGCCGCATATGCCAGCCCCTCTACGTTTGTGCTCCTGTTGCTCGGCTTTGCCGCGGGCATGCCCTACATGTTGGTGTTCTCAACGCTGTCTGTCTGGCTGCGCGAAGCCGGCGTTGCGCGTGAAACCATTGGCTACGCCAGCCTGATTGGCCTGGCCTATGCCTTTAAATGGGTCTGGTCGCCGCTGCTCGATCAATGGAGCCTGCCTTTGTTGGGCCGGCTCGGCCGACGTCGCTCGTGGCTGGTGCTTTCGCAATCGCTGGTGACCCTGGGGCTGATCGGCATGGGGTTCTGTGACCCGCAGCAGCATCTGTCGTGGCTGATCGCGATTGCCGTGCTGGTCGCGTTCTCCTCCGCAACCCAAGACATCGCCATCGACGCCTACCGCCTGGAAATCGCCAGCGACAGCCAGCAAGCGACTCTCGCCGCCAGCTACATGGCCGGCTACCGCGTGGCCGCCCTCCTCGCCACTGCCGGCGCGTTGTACTTCGCCGAAGGCTTCGGTTCGACCGGCTTTGCCTACAAGCACTCGGCCTGGGCTGGCACCTACGTGCTGTTCGGCCTGCTTATGGTGCCTGCGCTGATCACCAGCCTGATCATGCGTGAACCGTCCGTGCCGATCCGCACCCAGCTGGCGGCCGTGCGCTACGGCTTCGCCCATCAACTGGCCTCGGTGTTCGTGCTGATCATTCTGCTGGTCTCGGTGCCGGCGATGTTCACCCAGCTGTACAACACCGATTTCGCCAGCGTGCTGTTTCAGGGCACCACCTGGAAAGACCTGCTGATGGAAGACCGCGCCTTTCTGCGCGCGATCCTCTACACGCTGCTGACCGTGGCCTGCCTGTCGTCCATGGGCCGCCGCGGTCTGGCGCCGGTGCTGACGCCTATCAACGATTTCATCCTGCGTTATCGCTGGCAGGCCTTTCTGCTACTGGGGCTGATCGCCACCTATCGCATGTCCGACACAGTCATGGGCGTCATGGCGAACGTGTTCTATATCGACCAGGGCTTTACCAAGGATCAGATTGCCAGCGTCAGCAAGATCTTCGGGCTGGTGATGACGCTGGCCGGCGCGGCGTTTGGCGGTCTGGCGATCGTGCGCTTCGGCATTCTGCCGATCCTGTTCATCGGCGGTGTGACCTCGGCAGCGACCAACCTGCTGTTCCTGATGCTGGCCGACATGGGCCCGAACCTGAAGATGCTGATCGTCACGATCTCGCTGGACAACTTCAGCTCGGGCCTTGCGACGTCGGCGTTCGTGGCTTATCTGTCGAGCCTGACCAACCTCAAGTTCTCGGCCACTCAGTACGCGCTGCTCAGCTCGATCATGCTGCTGTTGCCGCGTCTGATAGGCGGATATTCCGGGGTCATGGTGGAGAAGCTGGGGTACCACAACTTCTTCCTGGCGACCGCGCTGATGGGCGTGCCAACGCTGTTCATGATCGCCCTGCACTGGGCGCAGGAAGCACGCCGAGAAGCGCGGGAAGAACAGGAAGAAGCTCCAGAACCCGCCAAGCCTGCGGATTCGGTTCTGTAAAAAGATTCGCTGGCGAACCCTATCCTGTGGGACCGCGTTTATGCACGACAGCGCGGCGTCTGAACGAGAGTGAGCGCGTACAAAGCAGCGAGGTCCATCGCCAGATAGCCTTTCCCACTCAACAAAAAGCCCCGCACTCTCACGAGTCGGGGCTTTTTGGTTTGTGCAATCGAGCGTTACGCCTTTGCGGGCTGCTCATCCTGCACCACACGAATCACCCGCTGCGGGAACGGGATGTCGATGTTAGCCGCGCGCAGGCGGTCGCGGATTTCAGCGTTGAAGCGGTTCGACACGTCACCGAAGTCACCAGTCTTGGTCCACACACGCAGGGACACGGTAATCGAGCTGTCGCCCAATGCCGCGACCACCGCCTGTGGCGCCGGATCCTGCAAGATGCGCGGATCATCCGCCATATCCATCAGCACTTGCAGCGCCTGCTTCAGGTCGGCGTCGTAATCGATGCCCACGTCGAAGGTGATCTTGCGCGTCGGCTGACGGTTGGTGTTGGTGATGATGCCGTTGGACAGGTTGCCGTTGGGCAGGATCACCGTCTTGTTGTCGCCGGTGCGCAGCACGGTATGGAAGATCTGAATCCCGTCCACGGTGCCCGACACACCCTGCGCTTCGATCCAGTCGCCAATGCGGAACGGACGGAACAGCAGAATCAACACGCCGCCGGCAAAGTTCGCCAGGCTGCCCTGCAACGCGAGACCAATGGCCAGACCCGCCGCACCGATCGCGGCCACGAACGAGGTGGTTTCAACCCCGATCATCGAGGCAACGCTGACAATCAGCAGGATCTTCAGAATGATGTTGGTGATGCTGCTGATAAAGCCCTGCAACGCCAGGTCGACGTGGCGCAGCGCCAACAGCGCGCCCACGCGGGACGTCAGTCTATTGATCAGCCACCAGCCGACCAGCAGGACGACCACTGCCAGCAGCACTTTGCTGCCGTATTGCATGACCATCGGGATCCAGGCCTGAGACGCTTTCACCAGATGGTCTACCTGGCCGTTTAAATCCAAGTCCATCTATTTCTCCTCGGGGTCGCGACATGGAAGGCTGAAGCAACGGCGCCAAGTGGGCCCGTTATTTCAGCCAGACCTGCATTCGGACGCACAGGAACCCCTCGGGTTCCTGAGCCAACATGAAATCGCAGGGCAAATAGCAGGGGAATCAGTCGCGGAAGTTGTTGAATTGCAGCGGCATGCCGAACTCGTGACCACGCAGCGCAGCGATCGCCTCTTGCAGGTCGTCACGCTTCTTGCCGGTGACGCGCACTTGCTCGCCCTGAATCGCAGCCTGAACCTTGAGCTTGGCTTCCTTGATGTGAGCGACGATCTTCTTCGCCAGCTCCTTGTCGATGCCTTCCTTGAGCGTGGCCTCCTGTTTCATTACCTTGCCGGACGCGAAGGGGTCCTTCAGTTCCAGGCACTGCACGTCGATCTTGCGCTTGACCAAGGCCAGCTTGAGGATCTCGATCATGGCTTCGAGCTGAAAACCTTCTTCGGCGGTCATCTTGATCAGCAGGTCTTTTTCCGTGAACTCGAAGCTGCCTTTGCCTTTGAGGTCGTAGCGGCGGTCCAGCTCTTTGATCGCGTTGTCGACGGCATTCGTGACTTCGTGTTTATCCAGTTCAGACACTACGTCGAACGAGGGCATTTAGATTCTCCAATTGATACGGCGCGGCTCGACATGTGGATGGAGCACGCCTGACTTGACGGTATGAAAGCCCGGTCATTATAACGAGACTTTTCCCACGTTCATGTGAGCCTGCGATGTTGATTTGGTTTTCCTTGCGCACCGAGATCTTCGTCATCGGGCGTGATTTCTTTTGAGTCGCGTTTGCTGGCATGTGCTGGGCGCGGGCAGCTTGGGCAGTCTGTGGGCCACGCGACTGGCCCGGGCGGGTCTGCCGGTGCGCCTGATCGTGCGCGACGAGGCTCGACTGGCGGCCTACAACACGCAAGCCGGTCTGACGCTCAACGAAAACGGTCAGCGCCAGACGTTTGCCATTCCGGCGCAGACGGTCAGCGCGGATGAACCGATCCAGCGGCTGCTGGTGGCATGCAAGGCCTACGACGCTGAACATGCGGTTGCAGCCGTCGCCCATCGCCTGACCGACAGGGCCGAGGTGCTCCTGCTGCAAAACGGGCTGGGCAGCCAGGACGCCGTGGCCGCCATGATTCCCGAGGCACGCTGCATCTTTGTCTCCAGCACCGAAGGCGCCTACCGCCATGAAGACGGGAGCGTGGTGTTCGCCGGACAGGGCTTCAACTGGCTGGGCGACACGCAGCAAGGCGCGGCGCCGGCCTGGCTGGACGAACTCAAGCAAGCGGGCATCCCCCATCAGTGGACCGCTGACATCGCCGAACGCCTCTGGCGCAAGCTCGCGCTCAACTGCGCCATCAACCCGCTGACCGTCTTGCACCAATGCCGCAACGGCGAGCTGCAGGCTCATGCCGAGGAAGTGACGGCGCTGTGTGCCGAGCTCGGCCATGTGCTGCACTGCTGCGGTCAGCCCGGCGCGGCGGAAGGGTTGCTGGATCAAGTGCAGCAGGTGATTGCCGCCACCGCTGCGAATTATTCCTCGATGTATCAGGATGTCGCCCAAGGCCGCCGCACCGAGATCCGCTACCTGCTCGGGCATGTCTGCGCCACGGCGGCGGCGCTTGATTGCCCGGCACCCACACTGAACCTGTTGCGCCTGCGCCTGATCGAACACCTCAACGCCCGAGGTCTGCCCAGCGACTGACGGGTTTGCTCACGGGCGGAACAGCGCTAACCTGCCCGCTCCTCCTTCCGGTGACCTGCCCCATGCCATTGCGCCAGCGCCTCGAAAACCTGCCGGTCGGTCAAAAACTTCTGGCCGCCTTGCTGGTATTGCTCACCACCGTGCTGGTGGTCGCCAACCTGACCTTCATCAGCGCCGCCTACTACATCTCTCAGGAAGCGATGGCGCCCCAGGCGTTGCAAACGATCGGTCGACTGATCAGCAATCCGGGGCTGTCCGAGCAAGCCTTATCCTCGACCTACAACGCCCAGGCGCTGCTCAAGGAACTGAAAAATTACGGCCCGTTGCGGGCGGCGGCTGTTTACGACAGCAGCGGTACGCGTCTGGCGCAGATGCAGCAGGGCGACAAGTTGCGCATGCCCGACCACTATCGGGATCTGGAGAGCTGGCGCATTACCGAGTTTCGCAACACTCAGGTCATCCCCATCCCCAAAGCAGGGCAAGCGCCGGGGCATCTGTTGCTGGTCGCGAGCAGCGAACTGCCGACGGCGTTCTACACCGGCACGCTGACCGCCAGTATCGGCATTCTGATTTTCAGCATCCTGCTCTGGGCCGGTGTCGCCCGGCAGATTCGGCGCTTCATCACCGAGCCGATCTACCAGCTTGAAGATTTGTCCCGGCGGGTGACCCGCGAGGAGAACTACGCGCTGCGGGCGACCCCCGGCAACAAGGACGAGATCGGTTCGCTCGCCGAGGCGTTCAACACCATGCTCTCGCGCATGGAAGCCCGTGAACAGCAGCTCAGACGCGCACGCGATGAGTCCCAGGAAGCCTACGATCAGGCGCAGGGTCTGGCGGAGGAAACCCGTCACACCAACCGCAAGCTGGAGCTTGAAGTGCAGGTGCGCAGCAAGATCGAGAAGAAGCTCACGGGGTTTCAGAACTATCTCAACAGCATCATCGACTCCATGCCTTCAGCGCTGATTGCCCTGGACGAGCAACTGTACGTCACCCAGTGGAATCAGGAAGCCGGCGCCCTGTCCGGCACCCCACTGGACGAGGCGCTGAACCAGCCGATTTATTCGGCATTCCCGCCGATGCGCGCGTTTTTGCCGCAGATCAAGCAGACCGTCGAGCGTCACACCGTCACCAAGATCGAGCGTGTCACCTGGGTCAAGGGCGAAGAGTCGCGTCATTACGCCATCACCTTCTACCCTCTGACCGGCGATGCAGGCCGTGGCGCGGTGATCCGCATCGATGACATTACCCAGCGCCTGTCGCTGGAGGAAATGATGGTCCAGTCCGAGAAGATGCTCTCGGTGGGTGGCCTGGCCGCAGGCATGGCCCATGAAATCAACAACCCCCTCGGCGCGATCATGCACAACGTGCAGAACATCCGCCGTCGGCTGTCGCCCGATCTGCCCAAGAACCTGGAACAGGCCCAGCAGGAAGGCATCGAGCTGGCCGCGGTCAATCAATACCTGATCGCCCGCGAAGTGCCGCAGTTGCTGGACGGCATTCAGTCGGCCGGAGCGCGGGCGGCGAAGATCGTCAGCCACATGCTCAGCTTCAGCCGACGCAGCAACCGGCAGTTGGCGCCCTGTGATCTGCCGGCACTGATTGATCAGGCCGTGGAGATCGCCAGCAACGACTTCGACCTGACCATCGGCTTTGACTTCAAGGGCCAGAACATCATTCGCCAGTTCGATCCTGCTCTGGGCCCGGTGCCTGCGACAGCCAACGAACTGGAGCAAGTGCTGCTCAACCTGCTGAAGAACGCCGCTCAGGCTATCCATCAGCGTGAAGACGCGAGGGAGCCAGGGCGTATTATTTTGCGCACGCGCCTGAACCCGCCCTGGGCGGAAATCCAGGTCGAGGACAACGGCATCGGCATGTCCGAGAGCGTGCGCAAGCGCACCTTCGAGCCGTTTTTCACCACCAAAGAGATCGGCCAGGGCACGGGCCTCGGGCTGTCGGTGTCGTATTTCATCATCACCAACAACCACAAAGGCCAGATGGAAGTGCATTCCACCCTCGGCCAGGGCACCTGTTTCACCTTGCGCCTGCCGCTGGTGGACAATTCGATAGAGATGCCTGCACCACAGGTCATTGGTCAGAACGACCGGGAGTAGAGCCATGGGATTTCGCTTGTCGAAAATTTACACGCGCACGGGTGACACCGGCGAAACGGGCCTGGGCGATGGTCGCCGAGTGCCGAAGGATCACCCGCGGGTCGAGGCCATCGGGGAAGTCGATTCGCTGAACAGTCAGGTCGGCGTATTGCTGGCGGGCCTTTCGGCGGCAGTCGCGACTCATCCGGCGTTGCAGGAAGTCATCGACGTATTGGCGCCGTGTCAGCATCGGTTGTTCGACTTGGGCGGCGAGCTGGCGATGCCTGAATATCAGGCGTTGAATGCGGCGGAGATCGACCGTCTGGAGACGGCGATCGACCACTGGAATGAAGAGCTGGGGCCGCTGGAGAATTTCATCCTGCCGGGCGGCTCGACGCTGATCGCCCAGGCCCACGTCTGCCGGAGCCTGGCGCGTACAGCGGAGCGACGCTGTCAGCACCTGAACGCGGTCGAGCCACTGGCCGGGGTTGGTCTGGCGTACATCAATCGGCTGTCGGATTTGCTGTTTGTCGCGGCGCGGATCATCGCCCGGCGTGAGGGTGTAGCGGAGATTTTGTGGGAGCCTGCTAAGAAGCCGCAGTGATTTGTGAGACAGTGCTGCGGTGCTGAGGGGCTGCTGTCCTGACGTGCTGCTGTCCTGATACACCGCAACTCAGTTGGCAAGCGCAAATCCTGTGGGAGTGAGCTTGCTCACGAAGACTGCGTTTCAGCCGCTAGAGATGCGGTGACTGATAAAGCTTCGCGAGCAAGCTCGCTCCCATAGGGGCTTCATTCGCCGTTGAATCTGCGGTGTAGCAACCTTTGTTCTCGAACTCAGATCGGAACAGCTTTTAGCCCTGCGGCCAGAACGCTCTGATCCCCGCCACACCCTGCGCGCCACATTCCCACGCGTGCTGACGATCCGTCGGCCCTACCCCGCCCAGCAGATAAACCGGCTTGCTAAAGCCCTCGATCAAGTCGCGAGCCTTTTCCCAACCCAGCGGCTGGGCGTCCGGATGGCTTTGCGTCGGCAGCACAGGCGAGAGGGTGACGAAATCCACGCCCATCTGCTCGGCCAGACTCAACTCTTCAGCGTCGTGACAAGAGGCTGCCAGCCAGCGATCTTCAGGAAACGGACGGCCCTTGCTGGCGTATTTGCGCAGCTGTTCGCTGGTCAGGTGCCAGCCCGCCGCCGGAAAGTCACCCAGCCATTCCCTCGGACCTTTGAGCATCAACTGCGCCTTGCCCGCGCACAGCCCGACCGCGTCCACCGCAACGTCACGGTATTTCGGGTCGTACATGTTCGGCGCCCGCAGTTGAACCAGCTTGATGCCGCCAGCCACCGCCGTGCGTATACCACGCAGCAGCTCGGGCGTTTCCAGATCGTCCGGGGTGATCAGGTATTCACCCGGCAAACGCGCAGCGGCCACGATCGGCCGATTGGCCGCCGGAAACTCATACTCGGCCAGTTCCCGCTGCGATACCCAGGCCAGCGGTTGCCCTTCAACACCGTGGGGCTCGCCGGTAAACGACGAGACTTCCCACACGTCCAGCAACACCTGTTTGTCCGGGTAGTCGTGCTTGATCTTGATCAGCGGACGCGCCGCCGTCACGACGATGCCGAGCTCTTCGTGCAACTCGCGGGACAGCGCGGCCTCGACCGATTCATCCGGTTCAACCTTGCCGCCAGGAAACTCCCACAAGCCGCCTTGATGCTGTTTGTCGGTGCGTCGGGCGATGAGGATCTTGCCGTCGCTGCCACGGATAACCGCCGCGGCCACATGGATGCGTTTCACGTTCAACCTTCCTCCAGACCCGCTTTCTGCCAGCGTTTGAACTCAGGCCACTGATAAATCGTTTCGACGTAGGCCGCCGCGTCCGCTGGCAGCTCGACGCGATAGGTACGAAAGCGCACGGCGACCGGTGCGAAGAACGCATCGACGATGCCCGGCGTGCCGAACAGAAAACCTTCGCTCACGCCCGACACCGCGCGGCATTCACGCCACAGCGCAACCATGCGGTCGATATCGGCCTGAGCTTCGACCGCGATGACCTCCAGCGCCTCGTCCTGACGCAGGTCCATCGGCAAGCGCGAGCGCAGACCGACAAAGCCGCTGTGCATCTGCGCGCATGCCGACCGAGCCTGAGCGCGGGCGGCGACCTCTGCCGGCCACAGACCTGCATCGGGGAAGCGCTCCGCCAGATATTCACAGATCGCCAGAGAATCAACGATGGTGCCGTGCTCGCACTTCAGCGCAGGGACTTTACCGGTCGGCGAATGCTCCAGAATCAGCCGCGTGGTGTCAGCCTGATTCAGGCGAATCACCTGATCGGTGAACGTCTCGCCGGTCAGCGCAAGCGCCAGCCACGGACGCAGCGACCAGGAGGAATAACGTTTGTCGCCGATGATCAGGCGCAGGCTCATGTCTTGGCTCCGTTGAGACCGGTGGACTCGCTCGTGACTCAGGTGCGGTATTCCGCGTTGATCTTCACGTATTCGTGCGACAGGTCGGTGGTCCAGATGGTTTCGCTGCAATCGCCACGGCCCAACTCGATGCGGATGGTGATTTCTTCCTGCGCCATCACCAGCGAGCCTTGGTCTTCAGTGTAGGTGCTGGCGCGGGCGCCTTTGCTGGCGATGCAGACGTCACCCAGAAACACGTCGATCTTGCTGACGTCCAGGTTCGGCACGCCCGCACGCCCTACGGCCGCCAGGATCCGGCCCCAGTTAGGGTCTGACGCGAACAGCGCGGTTTTGATCAGCGGCGAGTGCGCGACGGTGTAACCGACGTCCAGGCATTCCTGGTGATTGCCGCCGCCGTTGACTTCGACCGTCACAAACTTGGTCGCGCCCTCGCCGTCACGGACGATGGCCTGGGCGACGTCCATGCACACCTCGAAGACGGCTTTTTTCAGCGCTTCGAACAGTGGGCCCTTGGCCTCGCTCACCGCAGGCAGGTCGGCCTGGCCGGTGGCGATCAGCATGCAGCAGTCATTGGTCGACGTGTCGCCGTCGATTGTGATGCGGTTGAACGACTTGTTGGCGCCGTCGCGAATCAGGTCCTGCAGCACGCTCGGCGCCACCTTGGCGTCGGTAGCGATGTAGCCCAGCATGGTCGCCATGTTCGGACGAATCATGCCCGCGCCTTTGCTGATCCCGGTCACGGTGACCGTCACGCCGTCGAGCACGAACTGACGGCTCGCGCCCTTGGGCAGCGTGTCAGTGGTCATGATGCCGGTGGCCGCTGCGGCCCAGTTGTCGACGGACAAATCATCCAGCGCCGCCTGCAGCGCGCCTTCGATCTTCTCGACGGGCAACGGCTCACCGATCACGCCCGTGGAAAACGGCAGCACGGCGCTGGCGTCCACCCCGGTTATCTCGGCCAGCTTCGCGCAGGTGCGCTCGGCAGCGGCAAGGCCCGGTTCGCCCGTGCCAGCGTTGGCGTTGCCGGTGTTGGTCAGCAGATAGCGCACAGTGCCCTGCACGCGCTGTTTGGCGATGATCACCGGCGCCGCGCAAAACGCGTTCAGGGTGAATACGCCCGCGACACTGGAGCCTTCGGCGCAGCGCATGACCACAACATCTTTGCGCCCCGGGCGCTTGATGCCGGCGGAAGCGATGCCAAGTTCAAAACCGGGAACCGGGTGCAGCGTCGGCAAAGGACCAAGACCAACAGCCATGAAGTGCGCTCCTTGAAAGACAGTCACACCGCGCGGCCTCGCCGACACGGCTCGATTGATTGAAAAACGCCGCGACGGCTGAGCCGGTCGCGGCGTGATATTACAGGTCAGCTACAGCTCTTCGCGGTGGGCGAATTAGCTGATCTGGCCGTGACAGTGCTTGAATTTCTTGCCCGAACCACACCAGCACAATTCGTTGCGACCCAGCTTCTGGTCGTTGCGAACCGGCGACAGTGCGGCGGCTGCAGCTACCGCGACGTCTTCGCCCTCTTCAGCGAGCAGGTCCGGCTGATCCAGGCCCGGCGCTTCGGCATGCTGGAACTGCATGCGCTGCGCCAACTCCTCGGCTTCGCGACGCAGACGCGCCTCTTCCTCGGCCGGATCTTCGCGGCGAACCTGGACGTGGGACAGCACACGAATGGCGTCGCGCTTGATCGAATCGAGCAGCTCCTGGAACAGGGCAAACGACTCGCGCTTGTATTCCTGCTTCGGGTTTTTCTGAGCGTAGCCGCGCAGGTGAATACCGTGACGCAGGTGATCCATGGTCGACAGGTGGTCTTTCCACAGGTCGTCCAGCACGCGCAGGAGAATCTGCTTCTCGAAGGTGCGCAGCGCCTCGGCACTGGCCTGGTCTTCTTTCTCGTTGTAGGCCGCCAAGATGGCTTCCATCAACTTCGGACGCAGAGTGTCTTCGTTCAGGTGATCGTCTTCGTCGAGCCACTGCTGAATCGGCAGCTTCACGCCGAAATCGCTGTTCAGCGCGGCTTCCAGACCGGCCACGTTCCACTGCTCAGGCAACGACTGCGGCGGGATGTGCGCGGAGATTGTGGCATCGAGGACTTCTTCGCGGAACTCGGCAATGGTGTCACCAATGTTGGTCGCAGCCAGCAGGCTGTTACGCATGTGGTAGATCACTTTGCGCTGTTCGTTGGAAACGTCGTCGAACTCGAGCAGCTGCTTGCGGATGTCGAAGTTGCGGCCTTCGACTTTGCGCTGCGCTTTTTCGATGGCGTTGGTCACCATGCGGTGCTCGATCGCTTCACCGGACTGCATGCCCAGCGCTTTCATGAAGTTCTTCACCCGATCAGAGGCGAAGATGCGCATCAGGCTGTCTTCCAGCGACAGGTAGAAACGGCTTGAACCGGTGTCACCCTGACGACCGGCACGACCACGCAACTGGTTGTCGATACGGCGGGATTCGTGACGCTCGGAGGCAATAACGTGCAGGCCGCCCGCCTCGATCACTTGCTGATGGCGCTTCTGCCAGTCGGCCTTGATCTGCGCGATCTGCTCTGGGGTCGGGTCTTCCAGGCTGGCCACTTCAACTTCCCAGTTGCCGCCCAACAGAATGTCGGTACCGCGACCGGCCATGTTGGTGGCGATGGTCAGCGCACCCGGCCGACCGGCCTGGGCAATGATCTCGGCTTCTTTTTCGTGGAACTTGGCGTTCAGAACCTTGTGCTCGATACCTTCCTGCACCAGCAGGCGAGACATGTGCTCGGAGGTTTCGATGGTCGCTGTACCTACCAGCACCGGACGCTGCTCGGCCAGGCAGGCCTTGATGTCGGTGATGATCGCCGCGTACTTCTCTTCGGCGGTCAGGTACACGAGGTCGTTGAAGTCTTTCCGCGCCAACGGCTTGTTCGGCGGAATGACCATCACGGCCAGAGCATAGATCTGGTGGAATTCGAACGCTTCGGTGTCCGCCGTACCGGTCATGCCGGACAGCTTGTTGTAGAGACGGAAGTAGTTCTGGAAGGTGGTAGAGGCCAGGGTCTGGCTCTCGGCCTGAATATTCAGGCCTTCCTTCGCTTCGATGGCCTGGTGCAGGCCCTCGGACAGACGACGACCCGGCATGGTACGGCCGGTGTGTTCGTCGACCAGCAGGATCTGGCCGTCCTGAACGATGTACTCGACGTTGCGATGGAACAGTTTGTGGGCACGCAGACCGGCATAAACGTGGGTCAGCAGGCCCAGGTTGTGCGCGGAATACAGGCTCTCGCCTTCAGCCAGCAAACCGACTTCGGTGAGCATCTCTTCGATGAACTGGTGACCGGACTCGTTCAGCTCCACCTGACGGGACTTCTCGTCGATGGAGAAGTGACCCTGCTGGGTGACCTGGCCTTCCACTTCCTCGATGTGCTGCTCGAGCTTGGGGATCAGCTTGTTGATTTCGGTGTAGAGCTTGGAGCTGTCTTCGGCCTGGCCGGAGATGATCAGCGGCGTACGGGCTTCGTCGATCAGGATCGAGTCCACTTCGTCGATCACGGCGAAATTCAGCTCACGCTGGAATTTGTCTTCCAGGCTGAACGCCATGTTGTCGCGCAGGTAATCGAAACCGAATTCGTTGTTGGTGCCGTAGGTGATGTCGGAGGCGTAGGCGGCGCGCTTCTCTTCCGGCGGCTGGAAAGGCGTGACCACGCCTACGGTCAGACCGAGGAATTCATACAGCGGGCGCATCCAGTTGGCGTCACGACGGGCCAGGTAGTCGTTCACCGTGACCACGTGCACGCCTTTGCCGGACAGTGCGTTGAGGTAGACCGCGAGGGTCGCGACGAGGGTTTTACCCTCACCGGTACGCATCTCGGCGATCATGCCTTCGTGCAGCGTCATGCCGCCGATCAGCTGTACGTCGAAGTGACGCATGCCCATGATGCGTTTACCCGCCTCGCGGCAGACCGCGAAGGCTTCTGGCAAGAGCTGGTCGAGGGTCTCACCTTTGGCTATGCGGGCCTTCAACTCGTCGGTCTTGGCGCGCAGCTGTTCGTCCGAGAGGGCGAGCATTTGCTCTTCGAAGCTGTTGACGACCTGGACCGTCTTGAGCATGCGCTTCACTTCGCGCTCGTTCTTGCTTCCGAAAAGTTTTTTTAACAAAGGTGCAAACATATCGAAAGGATCTTCCACACATAGGGATGGAGGGCGGCCCCGTGAGTCGCCCGAGCAGCCCTCATGGCCGCATGCGAACGAGCATTCTACCCGGAAATGGTGGTGAGGAAAGTGGCGTTATTCCACGATGCTGGCACAGCAATGTTACGGGGCAGAAGTACAATAGGGTCATTTCCCGTGACTTCAACCCATGCGGGTGAGAAGTTTTATTAATGTTTTTTCATGATCGCGGGGCTTATTTGCACCCTGGACGCCTGACGCAAAGGTGCTTCTACCGATTCTGCTAAGATCACGCCCTGGCAACACAAGGCACCTCATCATGGCATTCCGTCCCCTCCCCGCCCGCGCACCGGCTGTGCTTCTGCGCGAAGCCCGGCCCCTCAAAGCCATCTTCAACCACGCCCAACGCCTCGCGCACTTGCAGCGTCTGCTGGAAAGCCAGCTACAACCCGCCGCCCGCGAGCACTGCCACGTCGCGTCATGGCGCGAAGGTACACTGCTGCTCATCGTCACCGACGGCCACTGGGCGACACGACTGCGTTATCAACAGAAGCGTTTGCAACGGCAACTGGTCGCGTTCAAGGAATTCGCCAACCTCACCCGGTTGCAATTGAAGGTTCAGCCCGCGAGAACCCACCGGACCGAAGCTGGGCATACGCGCGATCTGTCGGTCGCGGCGGCCGAGACCATCACCGCAACAGCGGAAGGCATCACCGACCCGAAACTGCGTGCTGCGCTCGAACGGCTGGCCGCGCATGCTGTGCCTAAAGAGGCTGGGGATTCGTAAACCTGCAGAATGCCGGCGTTTTCACTGGCCCCTTCCCGGCTAAAGCCGGTCCCACTAAAACGCACCGTGTACACGTGCGGGACCGGGGGCGCCCCCCGCAGGACCGGCTTCAGCCGGGAAGCTTTTGATCTGTTCTTGATCTGCTTTTGATCTTGATCTTCATACGCAAAAAGCTCAGACGACACCCATCGCGACTTGGGTGCAGGCTGAACGCAGGTCTCGCGCAGTGGGCCGAGCCGCATGGATGCGGCGAGAGCGCCGTTGCGGACATGGATGCCCGTTCGGCGCGGGCCCACGGAGCGAGACCGGAGTGAAGGTATTCCGACGAAGGAGGAACCCAACCAGGAGCACGGCCTTTTTGGTTACTTTTTTCTGGGCCGGCAATCCGGGCTGTTGGGAAAAGTGACCCGCCGTAAGGGCGGAACCATAACTCCAGTACACACAAAAAACGGATATGCCCGCTATCTAATCGACGCTCATAAAAAAGGCCACCCGAAGGTGGCCTGAAAACATCAAAACTAGGAAGAAGAGACTGTTTACACCGCCGCTACAGGGCGCATGTAAGAGATCGGTGCGGTGCTGGCATCTTCGAAGGTCACAACTTCCCAAGCGTCTTCCTGAGCGATCAACGCACGAAGCAAACGATTGTTCAGACCGTGTCCCGACTTGAAGCCCTGATACTCGCCGATCAGACTGTTGCCCAACAGATACAGGTCACCGATGGCATCCAGAATCTTGTGCTTCACGAACTCGTCTTCATAACGAAGACCGTCTTCGTTCAACACGCCGTCCTTGTCCACGACGATCGCGTTTTCAACGCTGCCGCCCAGAGCCAGGTTGTGCTTACGCAGATACTCGATGTCTTTCATGAAACCGAATGTCCGCGCACGGCTCACTTCTTTAACGAACGAAGTGCTGGAAAAGTCCACACAAGCCGTTTGCGTGCGGTTCTTGAGATACGGGTGATCGAAATCGATCTCGAACCCGACCTTGAACCCTTCAAACGGTAAGAACTTGGCGGACTTGCCGTCTTCTTCTACGCACACTTCTTTAAGTATGCGGATGAATTTCTTCGGTGCGTCCTGTTCTTCCAGGCCAGCCGATTGAATCAGGAATACGAAGGGACCTGCGCTGCCATCCATGATTGGAACTTCGGAGGCAGAAAGTTCAACGTAGGCGTTATCGATGCCAAGGCCGGCCATGGCCGACAGCAAGTGCTCGACCGTATCGACCTTCACGTCGCCATTGAACAGCGTCGTGGAGAGCGTGGTGTCACCCACATTCAACGCGTGAGCGTTGATCTGGACCACCGGCTCAAGGTCGGTACGGAAAAACACAATGCCAGCGTTCACAGGTGCTGGTTTGAGGGTCAGGTAAACCTTCTCCCCCGAGTGCAGGCCGATACCTGTGGCACGGATAATATTTTTCAGGGTGCGTTGTTTAATCATGGCATTGGCCGCTTCAGCGCGTATCGCGAATTAGTATCAACAAAGGCTGGCGATGATAGCAGACCCCGCCTTTGCTGAACACCAATCACCCTTATACCCCTGATAGAACCCATTAATCAGCCTGACGACGCAGGAACGCTGGAATGTCCAGGTAATCCAGATCGTCTTGCGGGTTCATCTTCGCTGCGGCTGTTGCGCCCGCGTGTGCCTGATTGCGCATCACGGTTGGACGGTCCAGATCGCGATAGTTGACCGAAGGCAACTCCTGGCGTGCGGCGTGCTGCTGCGCAGGTGCGGCTTGAGCGGTCTGCATGGTGTTGTCGATGACCTTCACAGGCTTCTCGATTTTTGCACCCAGGCCAGTAGCAACAACAGTCACGTGCAGCTCGTCGCGCATGTCTGGATCGATAACCGTACCGACCTTGACCATGGCGTGCTCGGAGGCGAACGCTTCGATGATGCTACCCACGTCGGAGTACTCACCCAGAGACAGGTCAGGACCGGCAGTGATGTTGACCAGAATGCCGCGAGCACCTTGCAGGTTCACGTCTTCCAGCAGCGGGTTGCGGATGGCCGCTTCGGTGGCTTCACGCGCACGGTTCGGACCGCTGGCGCAGCCAGTGCCCATCATCGCCATGCCCATTTCGGACATCACGGTGCGTACGTCAGCGAAGTCGACGTTGATCATGCCCGGACGCTTGATGATGTCGGAGATACCGCGAACGGCACCGGCCAGTACATCGTCAGCCTTGGCGAAAGCCGACAGCAGGCTGGCGTCTTTACCGAGGATGGTCAGCAGCTTCTCGTTGGGAATGGTGATCAACGAGTCGACGCTTTCGGACAGCGCGCGGATGCCTTCATCGGCGATCTGCATGCGCTTGCGGCCTTCGAACGGGAACGGACGTGTCACGACCGCAACGGTCAGAATGCCCATTTCCTTGGCCACTTCGGCAATGATCGGAGCCGCACCGGTGCCGGTACCGCCGCCCATGCCGGTGGTGATGAAGACCATGTTGGTGCCTTGCAGCACTTCAGCGATGCGCTCGCGGTCTTCCAGTGCAGCCTGACGGCCGACTTCAGGATTCGCACCCGCGCCCAAGCCTTTGGTCACGCCGGTACCCAGTTGCAGAATGGTACGTGCGCCAATATTTTTCAGGGCCTGAGCATCGGTGTTGGCGCAGATGAACTCGACGCCTTCGATGTTGCTCTTGACCATGTGATTGACTGCGTTGCCGCCGCCACCACCAACGCCGATAACTTTAATTACCGGGCTTTGTGGGATGTTGTCTACGAGCTCGAACATGTTCCCTCTCCTTCAGTTCTCTAGTTTTATGTCGCCTGTTGCCTGCCTACCACTTTTTGAATCTTAGAAATTCCCCTGAACCCAGCGCTTGAGACGCTCTAACACTGGAGCCTTCGGTTCATCGCTATAACTGCTACCGGAGCCGGAAAGGCCGGACAGCGAGATGCCGTCAGACTGCTTTTGCAGTCCGTACAGCAACAGGCCGACGCCGGTTGAGTAGATCGGGTTGCGAACGACGTCCGCGAGCCCTTTGACGCTGTGCGGCACGCCGAGGCGGACCGGCATGTGGAAGATCTCTTCGGCCAGTTCGACCGCGCCTTCCATTTTCGAGGTGCCACCGGTCAGCACGATGCCGGCCGGGATCAAGTCTTCGTAGCCGCTGCGACGCAGTTCGGCCTGAATCAGGGTGAACAGCTCGTCATAGCGCGGCTCGACCACTTCGGCGAGGGCCTGACGGGACAGTTCACGGGGCGGACGGTCGCCGACGCTTGGCACTTTGATGGTTTCGCCGGCGCCGGCCAGTTTGGCCAGGGCGCAGGCGTAACGGATCTTGATTTCTTCGGCGTACTGAGTCGGTGTACGCAACGCCATGGCGATGTCGTTGGTGACCTGGTCGCCGGCAATCGGGATCACCGCGGTGTGACGGATCGCGCCTTCGGTGAAGATCGCGATGTCAGTGGTGCCGCCGCCGATGTCCACCAGGCACACGCCCAGCTCTTTCTCGTCGTCGGTCAGCACCGAGTAAGCCGAGGCCAGTTGCTCGAGGATGATGTCGTCGACCTCCAGCCCGCAGCGGCGCACGCATTTTTCGATGTTCTGCGCCGCGTTCACCGCGCAGGTCACCACGTGAACCTTGGCTTCCAGACGCACGCCCGACATGCCCAGTGGCTCGCGAACGCCTTCCTGGTTATCGATGACGTAGTCCTGCGGCAGCGTGTGCAGCACGCGCTGGTCAGCCGGGATCGCCACGGCCTGGGCAGCGTCGAGCACGCGCTCAAGGTCAGCGGAGCTCACTTCGCGGTCGCGAATCGCCACGATGCCGTGGGAGTTCAGGCTGCGGATGTGATTGCCCGCGACGCCGACGAACGCCGAGTGGATGCGGCAACCGGCCATCAGCTGCGCTTCTTCTACGGCGCGCTGGATCGACTGCACGGTGGATTCGATATTCACCACCACGCCCTTCTTCAGACCGCGGGACGGGTGAGTGCCGATACCGACGATTTCCAGCGTGCCATCAGCCGCGACTTCGCCTACCAGCGCCACCACCTTGGAGGTGCCGATATCCAATCCGACGATCATTTTGCCGCTTTGCACGTTTGCCATGGGTCCTGCCTCTTATCAATTCTTCGCGACGGCGGGTTTGTCCGTCGTTGGCGCCGCTGCCTGTTCGCGCCAACCAACGGCAAGGCCGTTGTTGTAACGAAGGTCGACGCGCGCAATGTTCGTGATCTGGTCTTTCAGTGTCTTGTCGTAGATGGCGATAAAGCGGCGCATCTTCTCAAGCAGATTGCCTCGTCCCAGCAGCAGCTCCAGGCCAGGGCCTGCAGTGCCTGCGCCGGTGGTCAGAAACCAGCTGCCTCGCTCACGCAGTTCCAGGCGAGCGATGGAGAACCCCAGCGGGCGCAACATCTGGCTCAGCACCTGGTACTGATGCATCACCTGCTGTTGAGCCCGTTGAGGCCCGAACAACTGCGGAAGGTGTTCGTAGTTGGCCAGCTCACGCGGGGTGAATGCCTGACCCTGGTTGTTCAGCAGGGATTGATCGCCCCACCGCGCAACCGGTAGTTGTTCTTCCAGACGGATCACCACCTGATCCGGCCAGACGCGGCGGACCTCGGCGTGGGCAATCCACGGCATTTGCTCCAGCTCGGTGCGCATGCCGGCCAAATCAATGTTGAAAAAGCTGGTCGCCACGAACGGCGCGATCCGCTGCTGCACGGCCTGCTGACTGATGTAGCTCAAGTCGCCCTGCACGTTGATCCGCGAGATCGGCCGATCGGCGTAAGGCAGCAGGCGCTGAGCGGCTTCGTACGTACCAAAACCAAACACCACCAGCAGCACCGGCCACATGAGGCTGCGCAGGAAACCGAAATTCGGTCGTGGCATGCGCGACGACATGGGCTCCTTGGCAACCATGCGGCTGGCACCCCGCGGCACCGGCTTGTTGCGGCCGGTAGCGGATTGCTGATGACGAACCGTTGCGCCGTGCATGATCTACCCTCGCACCTGGACGCTGTCGGCCAGAATCGCTAACACCAACTGTTGGAAATCGAGCCCGGCTGCGCGTGCAGCCATAGGTACAAGGCTGTGATCGGTCATGCCGGGAACGGTGTTGACTTCCAGCAGCCAGAATTTGCCGTCGGCGTCCTGCATGACATCGGTGCGCGCCCAGCCGGCAATGCCGACCGCTTCACAGGCCCGGGCCGTGAGTGCCTTGAGTTCATCTTCTTTGGCTGCATCGAGGCCGCACGGAATCCGGTACTGGGTATCGGAGGCCAGGTACTTGGCGTCGTAGTCGTAAAAACTGTGGGGAGTACCCAGACCGATGGGAGGCAATACCTGCCCACGCAGAGAGGCGACGGTGAACTCAGGACCTTCGATCCATTGTTCGACCAACACTTGCGAATCGTAGGTACGGGCGGCGTTCCAGGCGGCGATCAATTCGTCGACGCCGGTCACCTTGGCCATACCGATACTGGAACCTTCATGGGCGGGTTTGACGATCAAAGGAAAGCCCAGTTCCGTCGCCGCAGAAATACAATCCGCCTCGCTGCTCAGCACGGCGTGGCGCGGCGTCGGCAAGCCGAGACTCTGCCAGACCTGCTTGGTGCGCAGCTTGTCCATCGCCAGCGCCGAAGCGAGCACGCCGCTGCCGGTGTAGGGAATTTCCAGGCACTCAAGCAGACCCTGCATGGTGCCGTCTTCGCCGCCACGACCGTGGAGGACGATGAACGCCCGATCGATTTGTTCACTGACCAGCCGCTGCAGGAAATCCTCGCCCACGTCGATACCGAACGCGTCGACGCCTGCGCTTTGCAGGGCTTCAAGCACTGCGCTGCCGGATTTCAGGGACACCTCCCGCTCCGCGCTCTTGCCGCCGAACAGCACGGCGACGCGACCGAAGCGTTTCGGCTCCAGCGTCGAGAACAGGGCGGACTGCAGGGCGGCTGTCATTTCAGCTTACCTTCGGTTGAGGCCACGATGGCGCCGGTGAAGAGCGGGCTTTTCAGCAGCTGTGGTGCAAGGCCGCCAATGTCGCCGGCGCCCTGGCACAGCAGGATGTCGCCGGCGCGCAGCAGTGGTTTGACCAGCGGGGCGAGTTCGACACCACGCTCGATGTAGATCGGATCAAGCTGACCGCGCTGACGAATGCTGTGGGCCAACTGACGGCTGTCCGCACCCGGAATCGGTTCTTCACCGGCCGGATAGACTTCCATCAGCAGCAACACGTTGGCCTCGTTGAGCACCTGCACGAAATCGTCGTACAGATCGCGGGTGCGGCTGTAACGGTGCGGCTGATAGACCATGACCAGACGACGGTCCGGCCAGCCACCGCGCACGGCATTGATGACGGCAGCCACTTCACGCGGGTGGTGACCATAGTCGTCGACCAGCATCACGTTGCCGCCTTCCACCGGCAGTTCGCCGTACACCTGGAAGCGACGGCCAACGCCCTGGAAGCCGGACAGGCCCTGAACGATGGCTTCGTCTGAGACGCCCTCGTCAGTGGCGATGGCAATGGTTGCCAGCGAGTTCAGCACGTTGTGCTTGCCCGGCATGTTGACCGAGACATCCAGTGGCTCGCGGTCGCGGCGCAGCACGGTGAAGTGTGTGTGCATGCCGTCCTGGCGCACGTTGATCGCGCGCACGTCGGCGGCGTCATCGAAGCCGTAGGTCATGATCGGACGCTTGACCGAAGGCAGGATGTCGCGCACCACCGGATCGTCGATGCAGACAACTGCCAGACCGTAGAACGGCAGGTTGTGCAGGAATTCGACGAAGGTCTTCTTCAGTTTGTTGAAGTCGCCTTCGTAGGTCGCCATGTGGTCGGCGTCGATGTTGGTGACCACGGCCACCAGCGGCTGCAGGTGCAGGAAGCTGGCGTCGCTTTCGTCGGCTTCGGCGATCAGGTAACGGCTGGTGCCGAGCTGCGCGTTGGTGCCGGCAGCGTTCAGACGCCCGCCGATCACAAAGGTCGGATCAAGGCCACCCGCCGCGAACACCGAGGCGATCAGGCTGGTGGTCGTGGTTTTGCCGTGGGTACCGGCGACCGCGATGCCGTGGCGATAGCGCATCAGCTCGGCCAGCATTTCAGCGCGTGGCACGACAGGAATGCGACGCTCAAGGGCAGTCGCCACTTCCGGGTTGGAGGTGTTCACAGCGCTGGAGACCACCAGCACGTCCGCCGTCGATGCGTTTTCTGCACGATGGCCGATGAAGATCTGCGCGCCAAACGATTCGAGACGCTCGGTCACCGGCGAAGCCTTGAGGTCGGAACCGGACACGTCATAGCCCAGGTTCAGCAACACTTCGGCGATACCGCACATGCCCACCCCGCCGATGCCCACGAAGTGGATACGACGGATACGGCGCATTTCCGGCTGTGGCATGGCGCGTTGATTCTCAACCATGGGCCACCTCCAGGCAGATATCGACGACGGTGTTGGTGGCGTCAGGCTTGGCCAGTTGGCGAGCCGTGACGGCCATGCGGTTCAATTGTTCGGGTTGCATCAAAACCTCTTTCAGGCGAGCGGCCATTTCGGCGGCGCCAGTTGTCGCTTGCGGCATGACGAAGGCAGCGCCCTCGCGAGCCAGATAGTCGGCGTTGCGTGACTGGTGGTCGTCGATCGCATGGGGCAAAGGCACCAGCAACGACGGCAGCCCGGCGGCAGCCAGTTCACTGACGGTCAACGCACCTGCGCGGCAGACCACCAGATCTGCCCAGCCATAGGCTTGGGCCATGTCTTTGATGAACGGGGCGACCTGCGCCTCGACACCGGCGGCGCGATAACGCTCGGCGGTCACTTCATCGTGATGCTTGCCGGCCTGATGAAACACTTCAGGGCGGATATCGGCAGGCACTTGTGCCAGGGCTTCCGGCAGCAATTTATTCAGCGGCTCGGCGCCCAGGCTTCCGCCCAGCACCAGCAAACGAGGCCGGCGGCCAATCAGCGTCTGGCGCGGCGTTTCGAAAAAAAGCTCGGCACGAACAGGGTTACCGGTGGTGCGACGCTTGGCCGACGCGGCGAAGGTCTGCGGGAACGCTTCACAGACGCGTGCGGCGAACGACGCAAGACTGCGATTGGCCGTGCCCGCTACTGCGTTTTGCTCATGGATGATCAGCGGCACGCCGGCCAGTTTCGCCGCCAGACCGCCAGGGCCTGTCACGTAGCCACCGAAACCGACGACGCAGACCGGCTTCAACTCACCCACGATCTTGCGCGCCTGCAGCAAAGCCTTGATCAACATGAAAGGCGCCTTGAGCAGCGACAGCCGGCCCTTGCCGCGCAGACCGGTGACGTTAATCAGGTGCAGCTTCAAACCTGCCGCAGGTACCAGTTCGTTTTCGATGCCGCGCGGCGTTCCGAGCCAGTGCACGGTGTAACCGCGGGCCTGGAACTCACGGGCGCACGCCAGCGCCGGGAACACGTGTCCACCGGTACCGCCCGCCATGATCAAAACGTTACCGGCGGCCATGGGTCGGCTCCTCGGCAAAGTCGCTTTCCTGGAACTCGGCCTCTTCACTGCCCATGTTGTTGCGCGATTCCCACTCGATGCGCAGCAACAGGCCCAGGCTGGCGCAGCAGATGATCAACGAGCTGCCGCCGTAGCTGAGGAACGGCAGGGTCAGACCCTTGGTCGGCAGCAGACCGACGTTCACCCCGATGTTGATCAGGAACTGACCAATCCACAGGAATGCCAGGCCATACGCGGTGTACGCAGCGAAGAACTGCTTGGCGCGCTCGGCCCACATGCCGATATACATCGCCCGGATACTGACGAACACGAACAGCGCGACCGTGGCGAGGGAACCCACCACGCCCAACTCTTCAGCCAGTACCGAGAACACGAAGTCGGTGTGCGCTTCCGGCAGGTAGAACTGCTTCTGCACGCTGTTGCCAAGGCCGACGCCGAACCATTCACCGCGACCGAAGGCGATCAGCGCCTGGGTCAGCTGGTAGCCAGAACCGAACTGATCGGACCACGGGTCGGTGAAGGTAATCAGACGCGCCATCCGGTACGGCTGCGCCTGAACCAGCACGAACACGGCACCCACTGCCAGCGCGACCATCAAGCTGAAACGGAACAGCCCGACGCCGCCGAGGAACAGCATCGCCGCCGCCGCGCCCATCATCACGACCGTGGCACCGAAGTCCGGCTCCATCAGCAGCAGACCCGCCATCGGCAGCAGCACGATGAACGGCTTGAAGAAGCCCATCCAGCTCTCGCGCACTTCCTGCTGGCGACGAATCAGATAACCGGCCAGGAAAATCACCACGAAGACTTTGGCGATTTCCGACGGCTGCACGTTGAACATGCCGAAGCCGATCCAGCGCATCGAACCGTTCACCTCACGCCCGATGCCGGGCACGATCACCGCAATCAACAGACCGAACGCGCCAATCAGCATCAGCCATCCCAAGCGCTGCCAGGTAGCAACCGGCACCATCATGGTCGCGACGCAGGCGATCAGGCCCAGCACCAGATAGATCAGGTGACGGGTCATCATGTACAACGCGTTGCCCGACTGAACGGCGGCCACTTCCGACGACGCGGAAGTGATCATCACCAGGCCCAGGCCCAGCAACGCGAGGCAACCGGCGAGCATCGGGAAATCGACGTCAACGCCACGGCCGCTGATGATCGGCGACGGGTACGGCTTGATCACGCCAAAAATCATGACAAGTCCCCCACGGCCCGGACGAACAGTTGTCCGCGCTCCTCGAAATTCTTGAACATGTCCAGGCTTGCGCAGGCGGGCGACAGCAACACGGCATCCCCTTCCTGCGCGATATCAGCAGCACGTTGCACGGCTTCTTCCAATGTAGTGACGCGTACCAGAGGCACCGAATCGCCGAAGGTCGCGGCGAGCAGATCCGCATCGCGGCCCAGCAGGACCACGGCGCGGCAATGGGCAGCAACCGGGGCTTGCAGCGGGGTGAAATCCGCGCCCTTGCCATCGCCGCCGGCAATCAGCACCAGCTTGCCGTCGATGTCGGCGCCCAGGCCTTCGATCGCTGCCAGCGCGGCGCCGACGTTGGTCGCTTTGGAGTCGTCGTAGTAATTCACGCCGTTGAGCTCACGCAGCCACTGGCAGCGATGAACCAGACCGGCAAATGTCTTGAGGCTCGCCAGCATGGCGTCAAACGGCAGACCCACCGCATGACCCAGCGCCAGTGCGGCCAAGGCGTTGGCCTGATTGTGGCCACCACGGATTTTCAGCTCGCGGACCGGCATGAGGTTGTCGAACTGAAAGGCCAGGTACTTCTCGCCGTTCTCTTCGCGCAAGCCGAAGCCGTTTCTGTCGGGCTTGTTCAAACCAAAGGTCCAGCACGGCACGCCTTCGCCGATCAACGGCCGGGTCAGCGCGTCCTGACGATTCACCACCACTTGGCGCGCGCCGCGGAAGATCCGGTGCTTGGCCAAGTGATAAGCCGGCAGGCCGCTGTAACGGTCCATGTGGTCTTCGCTGATGTTCAGCACGGTCGCCACTTCAGCGCCAAGCTGATCGGTGGTTTCCAGCTGGAAGCTCGACAGCTCCATCACATACAGCTCGACGTCATCGCTGAGCAGGTCCAGCGCCGGGGTACCGAGATTTCCGCCAACCGCAACTCGCTTGCCCGCTGCCGCCGCCATCTCGCCCACCAGCGTGGTGACCGTGCTTTTCGCGTTCGATCCGCTGATGGCCACGATGGGCGCCCTGGCATTGCGAGCGAACAGCTCGATGTCGCCGGACAGCTTCACGCCGCGCATGGCCGCTTGCTGCAGGGCCGGGGTTGCCAGCGCCAGACCGGGGCTGACATACAGCTCATCGGCGCGGCACAGGAATTCAACGTCCAGCTCACCACAACGCACTTCGACCTGCGGGTAGTCCCGGCGCAATGTCTCGAGTTCTGGCGGATGCTCCCGCGTATCGGCGACAGCAAACGACACACCCCGATTCGCCAGGAAGCGAACCAGGGACATGCCGCTCTTGCCGAGGCCGACAACGATGCGGAAGTGGTCAGAAGCGATCAGTGACACTCGTTCTACCTCAGTTTCAACGTGGCAAGGCCGACCAACACCAGAATCACGGTGATGATCCAGAAACGGACGATCACGCGCGGCTCGGGCCAGCCCTTGAGTTCAAAGTGGTGATGGATGGGCGCCATGCGGAAAACGCGGCGGCCGGTCAATTTAAAGGATGCGACCTGAATGACGACTGACAGGGTCTCCATTACGAAGACGCCGCCCATGATGAACAGAACGATTTCCTGACGGACGATGACCGCGATGGTGCCCAATGCCGCGCCCAGGGCCAGCGCCCCGACATCACCCATGAACACTTGAGCCGGGTAGGTGTTGAACCAGAGGAAACCCAGCCCCGCACCGATCAGCGCGCCACAAAACACGATCAATTCACCCGCGCCCGGCACGTAAGGGATCAGCAGGTATTCTGCGAACTTCACGTTACCCGACAGGTAGCAGAAGATCCCCAGTGCGCCGCCGACCATCACGGTCGGCATGATCGCCAGACCGTCCAGGCCATCCGTGAGGTTCACGGCGTTGCTGGAGCCGACGATCACGAAGTAGGTCAGCACGACGAAGCCAATGCCCAGCGGGATACTGAAGTCTTTGAGCATCGGGATCAGCAGCGTGGTTTCCACGGGCGATTGCGCAGTCATATAAAGGAAGATCGCCGCGCCCAGGCCGAACACCGATTGCCAGAAGTATTTCCAGCGGCTCGGCAGCCCGCGCGAGTTCTTCTCGATCACCTTGCGGTAATCGTCGACCCAGCCGATGGCGCCGAACAGCAGCGTGACGATCAGCACGACCCACACATAACGGTTGCTCAGATCAGCCCACAACAACGTGGCGATGCCGATTGCAGACAGAATCAGCGCGCCACCCATGGTCGGCGTGCCGGATTTGGAAAGGTGCGATTGGGGTCCGTCGTTACGCACGGATTGACCGATCTGCTTGCTCTGCAGGGCGCGGATCATCCACGGGCCCAGGCACAGGGAAAGTGACAATGCAGTGAGCACGCCAAGGATCCCGCGCAGGGTCAGGTACTGAAAGACCGCGAAGCCTTTGTAGAACTGTTGCAGATACTCGGCCAGCAGCAGCAGCATTAATGTTTCTCCAGGCGTGTTCCGCATAAGGCCGCTACGACGTTTTCCATCGCAGCGCTGCGTGAACCTTTAATCAAAATGGTGGTGTTTTTATCGTGCTCGGCGCCAAGCGCTTCGATCAGCTCGGCCTGAGTTTCAAAATGGCGGGCATCCTGCCCGAAAGCCTTGACCGCATGGGCCATCAACGGACCGACGGCATACAGCGCGTCGACTTTGCCGACCGCGTATTCGCCGACATCGCGATGGCCCTGCTCCGCCCAGGCGCCCAGCTCGCCGATGTCGCCCAGCACCAGAACCTTGCGGCCCGGAAAACCGGTGAGGATGTCGGTCGCGGCAGCCACGGAAGTGGGGTTGGCGTTGTAAGTGTCATCAATGACGCGCATGCCGTTCGGCGCCAGTTGCGCGACGGTGCGGCCCTTGACCGGCTGTACGTCGTCAAGCCCGGTGACGATGCCCGCGAGCGAAACGCCCAGCGCATGGGCAGCAGCCGCCGCGGCCAATGCATTGGCAACGTTGTGCGTGCCCAGCAGATTCAACTGCACCGGCGCGGAGCCGTTCGGGGTGTTCAACGTGAATGCCGGGCAACCGCGCGCATCAATGCCCAAGTCGCTGGCGTAAAAGTCAGCACGGCTGTTGTTGAGCGCGAAGCTCAACACGTTGCGCGAGCCGGCGCGGGCCACCCAGATATCGAACGCCTTGTCGTCGAGGTTCAATACCGCAACACCGCGAGCGTCCAGGCCTTCGATGATCTCGCCCTTGGCTTCGACGATCTTTTCCGGACCGCCGAACTCGCCCACATGGGCAGTCCCGGCGTTGGTCAGGACACAGACATGGGGCTTGGTCAGGCTGACCGTGAAAGCGATCTCGCCCACCCGGGAAGCACCCAGTTCGATGACGGCGGCGTCGAATTCCGGCGCCAGCTCCAGCAGCGTCAACGGTACGCCGAGTTCGTTGTTCAGGTTGCCGCGGGTCGCCAGCACGGGACCACGGGTGCGCAGGATGCTCGCCAGCATTTCCTTCACGGTGGTCTTGCCGCTGGAACCGGTGATCGCAGCGACCGGCTTGTCTATAAAGGCATTACGGTTCATCGCGCCGAGTTGCGCGAGGGCTTTGCGGGTGTCGGTGACGATCAACTGCGGCAGCGAACTGCCCGGGACCTCGCGTTCAACCAACGCGCCGACTGCGCCTTTGGCAGCGACTTGATCGAGATAGTCGTGACCGTCGAAGCGCGGGCCGGTCAGCGCCACGAACAATTGGCCGGGCGTGATTGCGCGGCTGTCGATGCTGACACCGGAAAAACTGCAGTCATGGCCGACACGACGTGCGTCGAGCGGCACCAGCAGTTCACTGAACGAGAGCGGCTTAAGCATGTGCAGCCTCCCAGGCGTCGAGCGCTTTGGTGGCTTCTTCCAGATCGGAGAACGGCTGACGCTGGCCGTCGATTTCCTGGTAATCCTCATGGCCCTTGCCGGCCAGCACGATCACATCGGCAGCGGACGCCTGGGCGATGATCTGCGCGATCGCCTGACCGCGCCCGGCAACGAAATCGACTGCGTTTGCCGAGACGAACCCAGCACGGATGTCATCGAAAATACGGGCCGGGTCTTCGCTGCGCGGGTTGTCATCGGTGACCAACACTTTGTCGGCCAGACGCTCGACCACTTCGGCCATCAGCGGACGCTTGCCGCGATCGCGATCGCCGCCGCAGCCGAACAGGCAGGTCAGTTGACCTTTTGCGTGTGGGCGCAAGGCGGCAAGCACTTTTTCCAACGCGTCAGGGGTGTGGGCGTAATCGACCACCACCAGCGGACGCGAGCCACCGCCCAGCCGCTGCATCCGGCCCGCAGGGCCTTCCAGCGTTGGCAGGACTTTGAGAATGTCATCCAGCGGGTAATCAAGCCCCATCAACGCGCCGACCGCAGCCAGCACGTTGCTCAGGTTGAAACGGCCCAGCAGGCTACTGCGCAACGCATGGCTGCCCTGGGGCGTAACCAGAGTCGCGCGCACGCCGTCGTCATCGAACTGCGCATCACGGCAAAACAGGTAAGCGCTGCTGTCTTCCAGGCTGTAGGTAATCAGGCGCGAAGGGTGCGGCGCAGCGGCGAGCTGGCGACCAAACCCGTCGTCAAGATTGACCACACGGCAGCGCAGGTCATTCCAGGCGAACAGCTTGGCCTTGGCAGCCGCGTAAGCCTCCATGGTGCCGTGGTAATCGAGATGGTCACGGGACAGGTTGGTCATCACTGCCACGTCGAAAGCCAACGCAGTAACCCGGCCCTGATCCAGCCCGTGGGACGAAACTTCCATGGCAACCGCTTTGGCCCCGGCCCTTTTCAGATCGTAAAGGGTCGATTGCACGGAGATCGGATCCGGCGTGGTGTGGATGCCGCTTTTCAGCTCGCTATAGAAGCCAGTGCCCAGTGTGCCGATGATGCCGCAGTGCTGGCCGAGCTTGTCCAACGCCTGTGCGACCAATTGAGTCACGCTGGTTTTGCCGTTGGTGCCAGTCACACCGATCAGGTTCAGGTTGCGGCTCGGGTCGCCATAAAAGCGCCCGGCAATGTCGGACAACTGCGCTGCCAGACCCTTGACCGGAATCATCGGGATATCGGTGATCGGCAGCACCTTGGCGCCTACGACCTCGTAAGCAATGGCCGCCGCGCCGTGGGCGATGGCGTCGGTGATGTGCTCACGGCCGTCAACCTTGAGGCCCGGAATCGCCAGAAACAGATCGCCCGGACGCACTTTGCGGCTGTCCAGGGTCAGTTCGCGAATCAGCAGATCGCGGTTGCACTGCGCAAACAGCTTGCTCAAATTCAAAGACATCAGCCACGTCCTCCCTTGACTGGGGCGGCGGCGGGCACAGCGTTGGCTTGTTGCTCAGGCGGAATCGGCGCGAGGTTGTCCGGGCGCACGTTCATCAAGCGCAGCGTGCCCGACATCACTTTGCTGAAGACTGGAGCGGAAACCAGACCACCGAAGTAACCGCCTTTGCTTGGCTCATCAATGACCACAACGACCGCGTAACGCGGGTTGCTCATCGGGCCGAAGCCGGCGAACAGCGAACGGTAGGAGTTTTCCGCGTAGCCCTTGGTGCCCACGGATGTCTTACGCGCAGTACCGGACTTGCCTGCCACGTGATACGACGGAACGCGCGCACGGTAAACGCCACGCGGGTCTTCGATCACTTGCTGCAACATGCCCTGCACCGTCTTGGCCGTCGCTTCCGGAATGGCCTGAACCGACTCGGCTGGATTATCAGTTTTGAGAATGGTCAGCGGCACGATCTTGCCGTTGTTGGCCAGCGCTGCGTAGGCGTGGACCAACTGCAGCGCCGTCACCGACAGGCCGTAGCCATACGACAGCGTTGCGGTTTCAGCCTTGCGCCACTCACGGTAGTTCGGCAGGTTGCCGACGCGCTCGCCCGGGAAGCCGAGGCCGGTGTATTGGCCCAGGCCCACACGCTGCATGGCGTGGAAAATCGCTTCGCCACCCACGTCGAACGCGACTTTACTCATGCCGACGTTACTGGAATTGATCAGAATGCCGGTCAGGTCGAGGATCGGGCCTTCGGTTTTGGTCACGTCACGGATGGTGTATTTGCCGATCTGCAACGTGCCCGGGTACACCTCGACCTTGTCGCTAGGCTTCCAGCGGCCGCTTTCCAGTGCGGCGGTCATGGAGATCGGCTTCATGGTCGAACCCGGCTCGAACACGTCGATGATCGCGCGGTTACGCATCGCCGCCGGCACCATGGTGCGACGGTTGTTCGGGTTGTACGTCGGCTGATTGACCATCGCCAGTACTTCGCCGGTTTTTACGTCCATGATCACCAGGCTGCCGGCCTTGGCGTCGTTTTCCTGAATGGCGTTGCGCAGCTCGCGGGTCGCCAGGTATTGCAGGCGCAGATCAATAGACAAAGCCAAGGTCTTGCCGGCCTTGGCGTTTTTCTTCACTTGCAGGTCTTTGATCATCCTGCCTCGCCGATCCTTGATGACTTGCCGCTTGCCGGGGACGCCGGCGAGCCAGTCTTCGTAGGCCAGCTCTACGCCTTCACGGCCGTGATCGTCGAGGTCGGTAAAGCCGACCATGTGCGCGGTGACATCGCCCGCAGGGTAGAAACGGCGGAATTCTTCCTTGCCGTAAACGCCCGGGACTTTCAGATCAAGCACCGACTGACCCTGCTCCGGGGTCAGGCCACGGACCAGATAGATGAATTCTTTGCTTGCCTGTTCGTTGAGTCGATCCGTCAATGCCTTGGGATCCTGCCCCAATGCTTGCGCAAGCTGGACCCATTTGGTCTTGTCGGCCTGCATTTCGGACGGGTTTGCCCAGATGGTGGTGACCGGCGTACTGACGGCCAGCGGCTCACCGTTGCGGTCGGTGATCAGACCACGGTGGGCGGGAATCGAAACGGTGCGAAGGCTGCGCGCATCGCCCTGCTCGATCAGGAAGCGATGGTCGATGACCTGTAGGTCGACGATGCGGTAGCAGATCGCGATGACCATGACCGACAGCAGGCCGACCACGACGCGAAACCGCCACGGGTAGAGCGCCCCTTCGAGTTTCATCATGGCGACACCATCCGGATGTCGGCGGCGTTCGGGATGCGCATTTTCAGCTGATCAGTGGCCAGGGCTTCGATACGGCTGTGGGCAGTCCAGGTGCTTTGCTCAAGAATCAGGCGACCCCACTCGGCCTGCGCTTTGTCGCGCACGCTGAGTTCACCGTAAAGGGAGTTGAGCAGCTGACGATTCCAGTGCGCGCTGTACGCCACACCGATCGCTGACACCAGCACGGCGATAAACAGCATCAGCATGAAGAAGCTGCCGCCCGGCAGGGGCTTGAAGAAACCGCGGTTCATCGGAGTTTCTCCGCGACGCGCATGACGGCGCTGCGCGAACGCGGATTGGCGCGGGTTTCATCATCGGACGCGAACTGCGCCTTGCCGATCAGTTTGATACGCGGCTCGAAGGCCTGATGACGGATCGGCAGGTTGCGCGGAAGGTTGTCGGCTTCGCCCTTGACCAGCTTGCGCATGAACAATTTGACGATGCGATCTTCCAGCGAGTGGAAGCTGATGACCACCAGGCGGCCGCCCACTTCAAGGGCGTCCAGCGCAGCGTCAAGGCCGGCTTCCAGATCACCCAGTTCGTTGTTGACGTGAATGCGCAGACCCTGGAACGCACGGGTCGCCGGGTTCTTGCCCTTTTCCCACGCCGGGTTGGCGACTTTCAGCACTTCGGCGAGATCGCCGGTGCGCTCGAACGGCTCAGTCTCGCGGCGGGCCACGACAGCACCGGCCATGCGGCGGGAGAAACGCTCTTCGCCGTATTCCTTGAAAACGCGGGCGATCTCTTCGGCGGGCGCAGTGTTGACGAATTCGGCTGCGCTGACGCCGCGGGACGGGTCCATGCGCATGTCGAGGGGGCCATCGTTCATGAAGCTGAAGCCGCGCTCGGGGTCGTCCAGTTGTGGCGACGACACACCGAGATCCAGCAGAATGCCGCTGACCTTGCCCGCCAACCCGCGTTCTTGAGCTTCGGCGCCCAATTCAGCAAAGCTGCGCTGCACAATGACAAAGCGGCCGTCTTCGGCCGCCAGCGTTTGCCCGGTGGCAATCGCTTGGGGATCTTTATCGAATCCGAGAAGCCGACCCTCCGGCCCCAGGTTCTGCAATATAAGGCGGCTATGTCCGCCACGACCGAACGTGCCATCCAGATAGCAGCCATCGGCGCGCACCGCGAGAGCCTCGACGGCTTCTTCGAGCAGTACGGTGATGTGGGTAAAGCCGCTATTCGTAGTCACAGGATCAAATCACGCAGTTCATCGGGCATCGCACCCGGTTTTTGAATGGCCGCAAGGTCCGCATCAGCAAGTGCGTTCCAGGCGTCCTCATCCCACAGTTGAAACTTGTTGAGCTGGCCTACCAGCATCACTCGCTTATCGAGCTTGGCGTATTCACGCAAACGTGGCGGCACCAGGAAACGCCCGCTGCCGTCCAACTCCAGATCAACCGCATTACCGATCAACAGCCGCTGCAGGCGACGGTTTTCTTCACGGAATGTGGCGAGCTCGCGCAGCTTGGCCTCAATCAACTCCCACTCGGGAAGCGGATAGATGCACAAGCACGGGTCGACGGTATCAATGGTGACAATCATCTGGCCGGCGCTACGCGAATCCAACTCGTCACGGTACCGGCTCGGCATAGCGAGACGGCCCTTTGCGTCGAGATTGATTGCGTTTGCACCACGGAACACAGGCGCGATCTCCAAATATTATCTTTTTGCGGTCAAAAAACCCACTTCACGCCACTTTCCGCCACTTGCGCACACTATAGGAATGCGCCCACCACACCGTCAAGGCGACTTCACGAGGAAAACCCTTACAGGACGGATATTTAGGAGCACTTACGCAGGAGATGTAGCGGATTTCAGACCCGTCCTACGGATATTTCCGTGGATGAACAAACAGATGAGGTCTGAAGTTAAAGTGATTTGTGAGGTTTAAGATTTTTTTGGTATTACGGAAGGGGATAAATCGTACAAACGAGGGGAAGAAAAGGAGGTGGAGAGTCGATCTGTAAGCCGGGTTCTGTCGAGGACAGTCATTCCTCTACGATGGCCATCACTGGACATCTTTAGCAACCTACCCGGTTCCAGCGCGGGCCACGCCTTGGAACCCTATTTGGTCTTGCTCCGAGTGGGGTTTACCTAGCCACGAACTGTTGCCAGACGTGCGGTGCGCTCTTACCGCACCTTTTCACCCTTACCGGCACCGAAGTGCTTAGGCGGTTATTTTCTGTGGCACTTTCCGTAGGCTCACGCCCCCCAGGCGTTACCTGGCACTCCGCCCTATGGAGCCCGGACTTTCCTCCCCCCTCCATTGCAGAACAATGAAAGGCAGCGACTGTCCAATCGACTCTCCGCCGCCAAGGTTAATGGGAGGGCGGCTCAAGAACAAGCTTTAATCGGCTCTCGCGCCATTTGCAGAGCTGCCCGCGACATCCCGTCACACGCTTTTCTGTTTATCCAGCGCCACCTGATAGAGCAGGTTCTTACGCACCCCGGTGATCTCTGCTGCCAGTGCGGCGGCACGCTTGAGGGGCATTTCCTCCAGCAGCAGATCCAGCACCCGCCGCGCTTCGGCGCCAATCACGTCTTCGCCTTCAGGCTCGCTCCAGCCCGCCACAAGCACCACGCACTCGCCGCGCTGCTGATTACTGTCGCCCTCAACAAAGGCACGAAGCTCGGACAGCGGCAGCCCCTTGAGGGTTTCGAACGTTTTGGTCAATTCGCGGCCCAGCACGGCGGGACGGTCCGGACCGAAGACTGCTTCCATGTCCTGAAGGCATTCGAGAATGCGATGGGGCGCTTCATAGAAGATAAGCGTGCGCGGCTCTTCCTTGACGAGTTCGAGCCGCGCCTTTCGGCCCACCGACTTGGCCGGCAAGAAGCCTTCGAAGATGAAGCGGTCCGAGGGCAACCCCGCCGCAGAGAGCGCCGCGATCAAGGCGCAGGCGCCAGGGACCGGGATCACTTGAATACCGGCTGCCCGGGCCTGACGCACCAGATGGTAACCGGGGTCAGAAATGAGCGGCGTGCCGGCATCGGAAATCAACGCAACGTTATCGCCGGCCAGCAGGCGCGTGATGAAGCGGCTCCCCTCCTCGCGCTCATTGTGCTCATGACAGGCCGCCAATGGCGTCGGAATGCCGAAGTGCTGCATCAGCCGTAACGAGTGGCGGGTATCTTCTGCGGCAATCAGCGAAACATCGCGCAGCACCTTCAAGGCGCGGGCGCTGATGTCATCCAGGTTGCCGATCGGCGTGGCCACCACATAAAGCGCGCCTGTAGTGGAATTCGAAGCACCCGGAGCAGTCAAAGCGCACACCTCATGTTGTGTAAAAGCCTGCATTGTACAGGCTGCGGCCGACAAAATTGGACGTCGCACCCCGTGAGTTCAGAAAAGCAGCTCGAACACCCGCAACATGGCAGCGACTCCGCGACAGTCCGACTCACGTCAACTGACGCGCCCGGAGACGATCAATATCGCCACTTTAACGCCTTCAACGTCGCGCCCCGGCCAGTGCTTGGGTACACTTCCACGCTAATTTGCTCGAGTATCAGGAACATACACATGATCGCTTGCCTGCGGCTGTTCTCTGCCCTCTGCCTCGCTGCCCTTCTGGCTGCCTGTGCCGGTTCGCCCTCCTCCAGCCTTGGCGAATTGCCTCGCTCCCCCGATGCCAGCATCGAACAACTGCTCGAACAGGCCGCTGCGGCAAAATCGCCTGACCAGGCAGCGTTGCTGAAACTGACGGCGGCCGACCTGGCAGCGCGCCAGAACAACCCAAGCCGCGCCGCGAGCATTCTCGAGCAGGTCCAGATGGACCAGCTCAAGACCGACAAGCAAATCTACGCCAACACCTTGTCTGCCGAACTGGCACTGGGTCGCAGCCAGCCGAAAGCTGCGCTGACCGCCCTCAACCACCCGAGCATGCAGCATCTGGGCGAGATGCCGGTTGACCTGCAGACCCGCACCCACACCGTTCGCGCCCGGGCTTTCGAAGCAGATGGTCAGACCCTCGCTGCTGCGAGCGAGCGTGTGTTCATGGGCCCGTTGCTGCAAGGCGACGCCCTGAACGCCAATAACGACGCCATCTGGACGCTGGTTGCTGCGCTGCCACCCGAGCAGCTGCAAAGCTCGGCCAACGATGACATGGGCGGCTGGCTGAGCCTGGCCCGCGCGGTCAAAGGCGCCGGCACGCTGGAACAGCAACAAGCGGCCATCGACAACTGGAAGGCGCAGAATCCGCAACACCCGGCGGCACGTCAGCTGCCGACTGCCCTCGCGCAATTGCGTGACCTGAAGAGCCAGCCGTTGACCAAGATTGCGCTGCTGCTGCCGCAAGACGGTCCGCTCGCCTCGGTCTCCCGCGCCCTGCGCGACGGCTTCATGGCCGCAAACTACCAAGCGCAGCAGGCCGGCGAGAAGCCACCTGCGATCGAAGTATTCGACAGCTCCCGCGTGACCTCGATGGACGCCTTTTATGCGCAAGCCAAGGCTGCAGGCGTGCAGTTGGTAGTGGGTCCGCTGGAGAAGCCACTGGTTAAACAGCTGAGCGCTCGACCTCAACTGCCGATCACCACGCTGGCGCTGAACTACAGCGATTCCGGCACCCAGGGCCCTGCCGAGCTGTTCCAGTTCGGTCTGGCAGCGGAAGACGAAGCCCGCGAAGTGGCCCGCCGTGCCTGGGCCGATGGCAAGCGCAGTGCGGTTGCCATGGTGCCGAAGGGCGAATGGGGTGATCGCGTACTGGAGGCCTTCCGTCAAAGCTGGCAGGCCAAAGGCGGCACTTTGCTGGGTGCTGAACGCATCGATCAGCCGGTCGCACTCGCTCAACAGGTTGCCGATCTGTTCCAGTTGCGCAACAGCGAAGGTCGCGCCCAGCGCGTGCAAGGCGCCACTGGCACGCAGATGGCTGCTCAGCCTTCCCGTCGCCAGGACGTGGACTTCATGTTCCTCGCTGCAACGCCTCAACAGGCTCAGCAGATCAAGCCGACCATGGTCTTCCAGTACGCTGGCGATGTTCCGGTCTATGCCACTTCGCACCTGTTCACCAACAGCGGCGACCCGGCGATGTACAACGACCTGAACGGCGTGCGCTTCTGCGAAACCCCGTGGTTGCTGAACGCCAACGACCCATTGCGCCAGCAAGTGACGGCGCAATGGCCACAAGCCTCCGGCAGCCTTGGCCGTCTCTACGCCATGGGCATCGACGCTTATCGTCTGGCGCCACGACTGACCCAGTTGAAAACGCTGCCTGAGAGCCGCATCGACGGCCTGTCCGGCAGCCTGGCGATCGGCCAGGGCCAACGCATCGAGCGTCAGCTGCCATGGGCAGAGTTCGTAGACGGCAAAGTCCAGCGCCTGCCGGACACCGCGCCTTGACCTCAGGCACGACCCGTCAAATCGCAGGGCGCAAGGCCGAAGCCTACGCCCTGCGTCACCTGCAACAGCATGGGTTGCAGCTGATTACCCGCAACTGGTCATGCAAACGCGGCGAGCTTGATCTGGTCATGCTCGACGGCGATACAGTAGTATTCGTCGAAGTTCGGTATCGTCGCCATGCCGGCTGGGGTGGTGCGCTGGAAAGCGTCGATTTTCGCAAGCAGGAAAAGCTCACGCTGGCAGCTCAGTCCTTTCTGCAAAGCGAGGTGCGCTGGGCCGATTCGCCGTGCCGCTTCGACGTCGTCGCGATCAATGGCGACCCCGGCACATCACCCGCGCTTAACTGGCTGACCAACGCTTTCGATTGCTGAAAACGCGATGATTCCGTGCGATTGCAGCGTAAGATCGGCCGCCTTCCCGGCTAAAGCCGGTCCTACTGCACCAACCCAACGAACCACACTGGCTCTTTTGCTCTTTGCTTTGCGGGCTGCACAGTTTTGTGCCGGGACGCCGATGACTTATCGGACGCCGCCCCGACCAGCCGCCCCTATTAAGGTTTTCATAGATGGACATGCAATCCCGAATTCGCCAGCTTTTTCAGGCCAGCATCGACACCAAGCAACAGGCGATGGATGTTGTTGCACCCCACATCGAGCAAGCCAGCCAAGTGATGGTCAACGCCCTGCTCAACGAGGGCAAGATGCTCGCCTGCGGTAATGGCGGTTCGGCTGGCGATGCCCAGCACTTTTCCTCGGAGCTGCTCAACCGTTTCGAACGCGAGCGACCGAGCCTGCCCGCCATAGCGCTGACCACTGACACCTCCACCATCACCTCCATCGCCAACGACTACAGCTACAACGAAATCTTTTCCAAACAGATTCGTGCGCTGGGTCAGCCGGGCGATGTGCTGCTGGCGATTTCCACCAGCGGCAATTCGGCGAACATTATTCAGGCCATCCAGGCCGCACATGATCGTGAAATGATTGTCGTAGCCTTGACTGGTCGCGATGGCGGCGACGTTGCGTCGTTGCTGTTGCCGGAGGACGTTGAAATCCGCGTCCCGGCGAAAGTCACCGCACGTATTCAGGAAGTCCACCTGCTGGCGATCCACTGCCTTTGCGACTTGATCGACAGCCAACTGTTCGGGAGTGAAGAATGATATCCAAACGTCTTAGCCTGCTGGCCCTGACGCTCTGCCTGGGCATCAGCGGATGCAGCTCGGTGATCAACGCTAGCCGTGAAGCGCCGATCGATGACGATCGCGGTACACGCACCTTCGGCAGCAAGATCGACGACTCGCTGATCGAGACCAAGGTCGCGGTCAACATCGCCAAGGCCAGCCCTGATCTGGACAACGCGTCGCACATCGTCGTGACCAGCTTCAACGGCATCGTCCTGCTGGCCGGCCAGACCCCGCGCGCCGACCTCAAACAACTGGCCGAGCAAACCGCCAGCCAGGTGCAGAAGGTCAAGAAGGTCAACAACGAGCTGCAGGTCACCGGCCCGTCCTCGATGCTGGCGCGCAGCAATGACGCCTGGCTGACGAGCAAGATCAAAACCGAGATGCTCACCGACAGCGCCATCCCGGGCTCGCGCATCAAGGTCGTGACTGAAAACGGCATCGTCTACCTGCTGGGCCTGCTGACCCAGGCCGAAGCCACCCGCGCCACCAACCTGGTGCAAGGCGTCGGCGGCGTGCAGAAGATCGTGAAGCTGTTTGAGTACATTGACTGACGGTGTGATAGCCGCCAATCGGCACACACAAAAAAGGCGATCCCTCGGGATCGCCTTTTTCGTTGTTGCAGCAGCGACTTACTTGACCACTTTCAGACTCGGCCGGCCCGTAGGGCGTGGTGGCTCGTCGTTCGGTGGCGGCATGTCGTCTTCGACGTCCAGATCTTCGTCTTCATCCACAGCAGGCTCAAGGTCGAAGACCATGCCCTGCCCGTTCTCGCGGGCATAAATGCCCATGATCGCGGCAATGGGCACGTACAGGCTGTGGGGAACGCCGCCGAAGCGGCCTTCGAAACTCACCGCGTCGTTGTCCATGTGCAAATGGCGCACGGCGCTCGGCGAAATGTTCAGAACGATCTGCCCGTCATTGGCGAAGCCTTGCGGGACTTGCACCGCTGGGTAATCGGCATTGACGAGTACGTGCGGTGTGCAATCGTTATCGACGATCCACTCATACAGCGCGCGGATCAGATAAGGGCGACTGGAGTTCATCAAACGGCTCCTAAGGCCTTAGCGCATGTCGCGTTCGACACCAGACAGACTTGCCTGAAATGCCTCACGCGCAAATTGGCGCTCCATGTAGTCAAGCAGCGGCTTGGCGGGCCGCGGCAATTCGATACCCAGAATCGGCAGGCGCCAGAGTATGGGCAATAGACAGCAGTCGACCAGACTTTGCTCGTCGCTCAGGAAAAAAGGCTTATCCGCGAACAACGGCGATACGCCGGTCAGACTTTCGCGCAGCTCCTTGCGCGCCTGAACACGTGCGGCTTCTTTGCTGCGCGGGTCCAGAATCAGATCCACCAGACCGCACCAGTCGCGCTGAATCCTGTGGATCAGCAAGCGGCTGTTGGCACGCGCCACCGGATAGACCGGGAGCAGCGGCGGATGGGGATAACGCTCGTCCAGGTATTCCATTACCACCGTCGACTCGTACAACGCCAGGTCACGATCAACCAGGGTCGGCACGCTGCCGTACGGATTCACCTCGATCAATTTGGGCGGATGACGGCCCTCGACAACTTCAATGATCTCGGCGCTGACACCTTTCTCGGCGAGCACAATGCGCACGCGATGGGAATAGTGGTCGGCGGGGTCGGAGTAACAGGCCAACCGATTGGTCACGCCCATGGCGGTCCTCCTCGCTTGTAGATATTCAAAAAGCAGAAATACGGATGCGCCGCGAGGGCGCTTTCGGCGACGTCCACGATGATCGGGTGTTCAACGCGGGCGACAAGATAGCTCATTTACTCAAGGTAGATTCTGCAATCTTCAGCCCGCCACTATACCCGCTCTGCCTCCATTACCTGAAACAGCGCAGCAGCAGGTGGCCGAGACACGCGAATCAGACGCCTGCTCAACGGATGTCTTTCCAGAATTCCCGCTTGAGCAGCCAGGCCAGGATGAACAACACGGCCAGGTAAAGCAGCACGTAGGTGCCGATGCGCTGATGCTGCAGCTTGTCCGGGTTGGCCGAATAGGCGAGGAAGGTGACAAGGTTCTTCACCTTCTCGTCGAACTGCGCGTTGGTCAGCGTGCCGGTGTTGGGCACGATGATCAGTTGATCGCAGGCTTCGTGATTCAGGGGCGTGTCGGTGTGTTTTTCCCCGTCTTCGACGCGCTGAACCTCTTTGCAACCGAGCCTCTGACGCCCCTGAAGCCCTTCCAGCACGTTGGGCATGGCCACGTTGGGGAAAACGGTGTTGTTCACGCCCCAGGGCCGCGTCGGGTCCTCGTAGAACGAACGCAGATAGCCATAGAGCCAGTCAGTTCCGCGAACGCGGGCGACAAGGGTCAGATCGGGCGGTGCTGCGCCAAACCAGGTTTTCGCATCCGCCGGCTGCATGCCGATGGTCATGTGATCGCCGATCTTCGCTCCGGCAGGCGCCAGCTTTTCCAGCATGCGCTCGTGGGAAATGCCCAAATCGTCCGCGACGCGCTCATAGCGCTGGAATTTGGCGCTGTGGCAACCCATGCAGTAATCAACGAACGTCCGTGCGCCATCCTGCAGGGCGGACTTGTCGGACACATCGATATCAACGCTCTCAAGGCCCGCGCCATGCTCATCCGCGAACGACAGCGCCGGCAACAGGGCCATGAGCAAAACAACGAGCAGCTTTTTCATCAGCTCGTCACCCTATCCGGCACCGGCTTCGTCCGCTCCATGCGCGTGTAGAACGGCATCAGGATGAAGTTGGCGAAATACGTGAAGGTGCAGACTTGTGACAGCAATGCGCGCCCGGGACTCGGCGGAAGAACGCCCAGCACCCCGAGCGTCACGAAGCACACGCAAAACACCGTTAGCCCCGCGCGGCTCAGCCAACCCTTGTAGCGCATCGATTTGACCGGGCTGCGGTCAAGCCACGGCAGCACGAACAGTACGGCAATGGCCGCACCCATGGCCATGACGCCGAGAAGCTTGTCCGGGATGGCGCGCAAGATCGCGTAGAACGGCGTGAAGTACCAGACCGGCGCAATGTGCTCCGGGGTCTTGAGTGGGTTCGCTGGCTCGAAGTTGGGCTGCTCGAGAAAGTAGCCACCCATCTCCGGGAAGAAAAACACCACCGAGCAAAAGATGAACAGAAACACCACGACGCCGAGCAGATCCTTGACCGTGTAGTACGGGTGGAAGGGAATGCCGTCCAGCGGGTTGCCGTTCTCGTTCTTGTACTTGTTGATGTCGACGCCGTCGGGGTTATTCGAGCCCACTTCATGCAGCGCCAGAATATGCAACACCACAAGCCCGAGGATCACGATTGGCAGCGCCACGACGTGCAGCGCGAAGAAGCGGTTGAGGGTGATCGCGGAGACCAGATAATCGCCGCGGATCCATTGTGCGAGGTCGTTGCCGATCACCGGAATGGCGCCAAACAGGGAAATGATCACCTGGGCGCCCCAGTACGACATCTGCCCCCACGGCAGCAGGTAGCCTGTAAACGCCTCCGCCATCAGCGCCAGATAAATCAGCATGCCGAAGATCCAGACCAACTCGCGTGGCTTCTGATACGAGCCGTACAGCAGGCCGCGAAACATGTGCAGGTAGATGACGATGAAGAATGCCGACGCGCCGGTCGAATGCAACAACCGCAGGATCGAGCCGTATTCGACGTCGCGCATGATGGACTCGACCGAGGCAAAGGCCCCCTCTGCCGTGGGCGTGTAACTCATGGTCAGCCAGATGCCCGTGAGGATCTGGTTGACCAGCACCAGCAACGCCAGCGCGCCGAAGATATAGAAAAAATTCAGGTTTCTGGGCACGTAGTACTTGCTGAGGTGGTTTTCCCACATTGAGGTCACGGGCAAGCGCGCATTGATCCAGTCCATGAGCCTGCTCATCACGCTTCCTCCTGATCCACGCCAATGACGATGATTGAGTCCGACTCGTAGGAATGCGGCGGCACTGGCAAATTCAGCGGTGCAGGCTGTGCCTTGTACACGCGGCCAGCCAAATCGTAACGGGAGCCGTGGCAGGGACAGAAATATCCGCCGACCCAGTCCTTGCCCAAGTCAGCGGGGGCGACTTCGGGGCGAAACGTCGGTGAGCAGCCGAGATGGGTACAGATGCCGACCAACAGCAGGATTTCCGGCCGGATGGAACGCACCACCGGATCGACGTAGCCAGGCTGGGTGGAGGCCTTTGACTCGGGGTCGGAGAGCTTGCCGGTAAGCTGGCCCAGACGGGAAAGGATCTCGGGCGTACGACGGACAACGAACACCGGCTGCCCGCGCCATTCGGCGATCATCTGCTGGCCGGGCTCGATCTTGCTGATGTTGACTTTGACAGGCGCTCCCGCAGCCCTGGCCTTGGCGCTCGGGAACCACGAGCCCACGAACGGCACGGCGGCGCCGACCGCCCCTGCTGCGCCCACCACAGACGTGGCCGTCACAAGGAAGCGACGCCGGCCCGTGTTTACGCCGTCATTGCCCATGGCGCCCTCTCCCGTCAGCATCCGAGATCTCCTTGACCAGGCCCTCGGAATCAATAAAAGACAGCCATAAAAAAACGCCCAGCTTCGTATAGAAACTGAGCGTTCTTTTTGAACGGAAGCGAATTAACGCTTCGAGTACTGCGGACGCTTACGCGCTTTACGCAGACCGACTTTCTTACGTTCAACTTCGCGAGCATCGCGAGTGACGAAGCCTGCTTTGCGCAGAGCGCCGCGCAGGGTTTCGTCGTACTGCATCAGAGCGCGGGTGATACCGTGGCGGATTGCGCCAGCTTGACCACTCACACCACCGCCGATGACAGTGACGTAGATGTCGAATTTCTCGACAGTCTGAGTCAGTTCCAGCGGCTGACGAACTACCATGCGGGCAGTTTCGCGACCGAAGAACGAGTCCAGGGAACGGTTGTTGATGGAGATGTTACCGGTGCCCGGACGCAGGAAAACGCGAGCGGTTGCGGTCTTGCGACGGCCAGTGCCGTAATTTTGAGTCGCCGACATAATGAACTATTCCGTTAAAACTTCAGTTCTTGGGGCTGCTGAGCAGTATGAGGGTGTGCAGCGCCCGCATAGACTTTCAGCTTACGATACATGTCGCGACCCAGCGGGTTCTTAGGCAGCATGCCTTTGACCGCGGTCTCGATCACGCGCTCAGGAGCTTTGGCGATCAGCTTTTCAAAGTTGATCGACTTGATCCCGCCCGGGAAACCGGAGTGAGAGTAGTAGATCTTGTCGGTGGTCTTGGCACCGGTCACACGGATCTGCTCGGCATTGATCACGACGATGTAGTCGCCAGTGTCAACGTGCGGAGTGTATTCCGGCTTGTGCTTGCCACGCAGACGGCTCGCGATTTCAGTGGCCAGACGACCCAGGGTCTGACCAGCAGCGTCGACGACGAACCAGTCGCGCTTTACTGTTTCCGGTTTAGCGGTAAAAGTTTTCATTCTTTATAGCCTCAAAGGCCGCCCTGAAAAATAGACGGCGGAGCATACTCATTAGTACGGTCTTTGACAAGTCAAAGGCCGCCGGGCACGAACGCTATAGGGGGCTCGGGTCAGCGCGTTCGATCGCAGCGGTTTCTTTTGGCGCGGGGCATCACTCCAGCGACAAAGAGGAGCGGAATTATGCAGATTGCGAAAAAAATTTCAACCTGCTTTTATGGCTCTTTTAAACAGGAGAGCCAAATGGACTACCGCCAACTGGGCAGAACCGACCTCAATGTCAGCGCAATCTGCCTCGGCACCATGACTTGGGGCGAGCAGAACAGCCAGTCCGAGGCCTTCGCGCAGATAGAACGGGCCAAGGCCGCCGGCATCAATTTCATCGACACCGCCGAGATGTATCCGGTGCCGCCGAAGAAAGAAACCTACGCCAGCACCGAGACCATCATCGGCAACTGGTTCAAGCAGAGCGGCGACCGCGCTGACTGGATCCTCGCCAGCAAGATCGCCGGTCCCGGCAACGGCATTGATTACATCCGTGACGGCCAGCTGAAATTCAACCGCGATCACATCGTCGCGGCGCTGGATGCGAGCTTGAAACGCTTGCAGACCGATTACCTCGATCTGTATCAATTGCACTGGCCTGAGCGCAGCACCAACTTCTTCGGCAAGCTCGGTTACAACCACAGCGAGGAGCACTTCACCCCGCTGCTGGAAGTGCTCGAAGCGCTGGACGAGCAGGTCAAGGCCGGCAAGATCCGCCACGTCGGTCTGTCCAACGAAACGCCTTGGGGCACCATGAAGTTTCTTGCTGAGTCCGACACCCATGGTCTAACGCGCCCGGTGTCGATTCAGAACCCCTACAACCTGCTCAACCGCAGCTTCGAGGTGGGTCTGGCGGAAGTGGCGATTCGTGAGCAATGTGGCCTGCTAGCCTACTCGCCCATGGCCTTCGGGATGTTGTCTGGCAAATACGCCGACGGCGCCCGTCCTGCCAAGGGCCGTTTGAGCCTGTACAGCCGCTTCACGCGCTACTTCAATCCGCAATCGGAAGCGGCCTGCGCGCGTTATGTTGCGCTGGCTCGCGAGCACGGTCTTGATCCGGCTCAAATGGCCCTGGCGTTCGTGACCGGGCGCAGCTTCGTTACCAGCAACATTATCGGTGCAACGACGCTGGAGCAGCTGGAAAGCAACCTGGCGAGCGCGGAACTGGTGCTGTCGGATGAAGTGCTGGCGGGCATTGACGCGATTCACAAGGATCAACCGAATCCTGCGCCTTGATCGGTGATTGCGTGATCGCTGATTGACTGTGGAACCGCAGAGGGTCTTTACAAGGCCCCTCTGGGGTTCCGCACAGGATTACAGAGACCGGGCGATGATCTCTTTCATGATTTCGTTGGTCCCGGCATAAATCCGCTGCACCCGCGCATCGGCCCACGCCCGGGCGATCGGGTACTCCCACATGAAGCCGTAGCCGCCATGCAGCTGCACGCATTCATCCAGCACCTTGCACTGCAGGTCGGTTGACCAGTATTTCGCCATGGCTGCCGTCGGCACATCCAGCTTGCCTTCCAGATGCAACTCCAGGTACCGATCGATGAACGTACGACCAATCTGAACTTCGGTGGCGATTTCGGCCAGTTTGAAGCGGGTGTTCTGGAAGTCGATGATGGCCTTGCCAAAGGCTTTGCGCTCACGCGTGTAATCGAGCGTCCACTGCAAGGCCGCTTCGGCGGAGGCAATGGCGCCGATGGCGACCGTCAGACGCTCCTGCGGCAGTTCCTGCATCAGATACGCAAAACCCATCCCGGCCTGGCCGAGCAGGTTCTCCTTGGGCACTCTCACGTCCTGGAAGAACAGTTCCGACGTGTCCTGCGCCTTCATGCCGACCTTCTCCAGTCGCTTGCCCTTCGCGAAGCCGGGCGTGCCCGCTTCCACAACGAACAGACTGGTGCCCTTCGCGCCTGCCTTGGGGTCGGTCTTCGCGACCACGATCACCAGATCGGCGAGAAAGCCATTGGTGATAAACGTCTTCGAACCATTGATGACGTACTCGTCGCCATCCAGCACCGCAGTGGTCTTGACCCCTTGCAGGTCGGAACCCGCGCCAGGCTCGGTCATCGCGATGGCAGTGACCAGCTCCCCCGAAACCAGCTTGGGCAAATAGTTGAGCTTCAGCGCCTCGCTTCCGTAATGCAGGATGTACGGCGCGACGATGTCCGAATGCAGGGAGAAGCCGATGCCGGTCAGGCCGAGGCGGGAAATTTCTTCGATCACCACCGTGGTGTAGAGAAAATCCGCGCCCATGCCGCCGTACTCTTCCGGCAAATGCGAACACAACATGCCCTGCTCCCCGGCCCGGTTCCACAGCGTGCGGTCGATGTGGCCCCGCTTCTCCCACTGGGCATGAAAGGGCGCCGCGTGCTGTTCGAAGAACTTGCGCACGCTATTTCGGAAAAGCTCGTGCTCCGAGCTGAAGAGTGTTCTGGGAAGCATGGCTGCACCTGATGCGAAGAATTGTCGGACAAAACGTCAGCAGAGCGTAGGCGCAGCCGGTTGACGGCGACACTGGACACATCCGACAAAAAATAAGACGATCACGCCGTTGCTTGACCACTTTCCCATATAAGAACAAAAGACTATGTCTATCCAACCAAACGCGCCGTTGCGGCGTGTCAGCATTCTTGCGATCGATGGAATTTTTGCCTCCACGCTCATGCAAGCCAAAGACTTCTTTCACCTCGCCAGCCTGCGCTACGGCAAGCAGTTGGGACAGGGCTTCAAGCCGGCGTTTGAAACCCGACTGGTCAGCCCGGACGGCAAGGAAGTCCGCAGTTTCAGCGACGTCGTGATCCCTGTAGACGGCGTGCTTGAACACAGCGACATCATCATCCTTCCCGCCTTTGTCGAAGACTTCGACACCCTGCGCGAGCGCTATCCGCAAATCCTGCCGTGGCTGCGTGAGCAGCATGCGCGCGGCGCCGTGCTCTGCGGTGAAGCCAGCGGCGTATTCTGGCTGGGAGACGCTGGATTGCTCGACGGCAAGGAAGCGACCACCTACTGGCGGTTCTTCAACGAATTCGCCGAGCGCTTTCCGAACGTGCTGCTGAATCAGGAAAAGCACCTCACCGACGCCGATAACCTGTATTGCGCAGGCGGCACGATTTCAGCGTGTGATCTGTACATCTACCTGATCGAGCGCTTCTGCGGCGCCCATGTCGCGCAGACCGTCGCCCGCGACATTCTCTATGAAGTGCAGCGCAGCTACGCACCGGGACGGATTGGTTTTGGCGGGCAGAAGCTGCACCAGGACGTGATCATCCTGCAGATTCAGCACTGGCTTGAAGAGCACTTCGCCGACAAATTCCGTTTCGAGGATGTGGCCCGGGAGCACGGCATGAGCATCCGCAACTTCATGCGCCGCTTCCAGACGGCAACGGGCGACAAGCCACTGCATTATCTGCAACGGCTGCGGATCGAAACCGCAAAGGGCTTGCTGTCAGGCTCACGAAAGAGCATCAAGACCATCAGCTATGAAGTGGGCTACGACGACGCCAGCTTCTTCGCGCGCCTGTTCCGCCAACACACCGACCTGTCACCGAACCAATACCGGCAGCAGTTTCAGCAGGCGGCCTAGAGTCAGCTTCAAGCGGCAAGTCTCAAGCTGCAAGTGGCGAGATGACCTCTTGCAGCTTGTCGCTTGAAGCTTGCAGCTGCTCCCTAGGGCTTATGCGCCCGCGACAGGAACTCGTGGGACTGCATTTCCAGCAACCGGCTGAGCGTGCGCTGGAATTCGAAGTTCAGGCGGCCGCCGGTGTACAGGTCTTTCAATTCGACTTCCGCCGAGATGATCAACTTGACGTTGCGGTCGTAGAACTCGTCGACCATGTTGATGAACCGGCGCGCGATGTCGTCGGTGGTCACGCTCATCTGCTCGACGCCGCTGAGCAGCACCGCATGGAAGATCTTGCCGAGTTCGATGTAGTCGTTCTGGCTACGCGGCCCGTCGCACAGCTCACGGAAGTCGAACCACGCCACGTCGTCGCAGGTACGGATGGCCTTGATCTGCCGATTCTCGATGATCAGCACATCGTTCTCGATGGCCTTGGTGCATTCAGGAGTCAGCGCGCGGAAGCTTTTGCGCAGGCTCTCCTCCGCCGCTTCGTTCAGCGGGAAGTGGAACAGCTCGGCTTGCTCCAGATGGCGCAGTCGATAGTCGACGCCGCTGTCGACGTTGACGATTTCGGTGTTTTGCTTGATCAGCGCAATCGCCGGCAGGAAACGCGCACGCTGCAGACCGTCCTTGTACAGACCGTCGGGAACGATGTTCGACGTCGCGACCAGGGTCACACCGTTCTTGAACAGCTCTTCCATCAGCGTGCCGAGGATCATCGCGTCGGTAATGTCCGATACGAAGAATTCGTCGAAACAGATCACCCGCGCTTCTTCAGAGAATTGCTTGGCAATCAGGGTCAGCGGGTTCTTCTCGCCCTTGAGGTTTTTCATCTCCTCGTGCACACGCTTCATGAAGCGGTGGAAGTGCGTGCGCGTCTTGTCTTCAAACGGCAGCGCTTCGAAGAAGGTGTCGACCAGGTAGGTCTTGCCCCGGCCCACACCGCCCCAGAAATACAGCCCCTTCACAATCGGGGCCTCTTTCTTGCCGAACAGCTTGCCCAGCAATCCCGGCTTGCGGTCATGGGCGGCGACCAGATCGTCGTACAGACGCTGCAGATGGCGCACCGCATTCTCTTGCGCGGCGTCGTGGAAAAAGTCCGGACGCTTCAGGTCAGCTTGGTATCGTTCTAGAGGGGTCATAGTCGCTTGCAAGGGAGCAAAAACGGGCCGTCACTGTAGCGATGGCCCATTGGAATGGCAATTAATCCTGTTGTGGCGCGAGCGCCAGTTTCAGGCTCTCGATCGCGGCATCACGGGCGGCGGCATCGGCGAACGCCGGGCTGTCGGCGACACAGGCATCACTCAGCCACAGGGTAAAGGCGTCGCCTTCGGGCCGAATGTCCAGCTCACCGCCCTGCTGCAGCTGTTTGGTCACGGCGCCGGCCGCCTTGCCGTCTGTGAAATTACGCGACAGCAGCAGTTGCTCGCCGTCGGCCGCCAGCAGGCGGAAGCGGAAGCTGCCGTCGTCTTCGCGGAAACTGATGAAGCGAGGGCCTTTGCTGGCCTTCTTCTTGGTCGCCGTGACGGTTTGCGCAGCGGTGCGGAATGAACGCAGGCCAACCGCTTCACGCAGCTCGCCCAGAAACGGCGTGGCCACACGACGGGCCTTCTCGGCGCCCGCTTGCAGAATGTCTTCCAGGTCGGTTGGCCGCTCGATCAGGCGATGGTAATTCTCCCGTGCCTCGCCCAGCTCCGCGTCCAGCAACTGGAACAGGCGTTGCTTGGCATCGCCCCAACCCAACCCCTGGAGCAGGTCGGCGCGGAACTCGTCGCCCTGTTCCCTGGTAGCAAATGCCTGGTACAGCGTGAACAGATGCGAAGTGTCCGGATCCTTGGCCTCGCCCGGCAGACGAGAGTCAGTAACGATGCGGGATATTGCTTCCTTCATGTCTTTGGCGCTGGTGAACAGCGGCACGGTGTTGTCGTAGCTTTTCGACATCTTGCGGCCGTCCAGGCCAGGGAGTGTCGCGACGCTTTCCTCGATCAGCGCTTCCGGCATCACGAAGAATTCTTTGCCGTTGCCGAACAGGTGATTGAAGCGCTGACCGATATCGCGCGCCATTTCGACGTGCTGGATCTGATCGCGACCGACAGGCACTTGATGGGCGTTGAACATGAGGATGTCGGCGGCCATCAACACCGGGTAGCTGAACAGGCCCATGGTGATGCCAGCGTCCGGGTCTTCACCGGCTTCGACGTTCTTGTCCACCGAGGCTTTGTAGGCGTGGGCGCGATTGAGCAGGCCCTTGCCGGCAACGCAGGTGAGCAGCCAGGTCAGCTCGGGAATTTCCGGAATGTCGGACTGGCGATAGAACGTGACGCGCTCGACGTCCAGCCCTGCCGCGAGCCAGGTCGCGGCGATTTCCAGACGCGAGCGCTGAATGCGCAGCGGGTCGTCGCATTTGATCAGCGCGTGGTAGTCGGCCAGAAAGTAGAACGAGTCGGCGTCGCTCTGGCGGCTGGCAACGATGGCCGGGCGGATGGCGCCGGCGTAGTTGCCCAAGTGCGGCGTGCCGGTGGTGGTGATACCGGTCAGGATACGAGTGGTCATGGCTAGTCGCTTATTTGGGTGCTGCGATCAATTCGAAAGGCGCGGCAGAATCAGATCCTTGAGATCGGTCAGCTTGCCGTGAAAAAAGTGCCCGCATTCTGCCACTTTCAGCAGCTCATGGGGACGCTGAAGCGTGTCAGACCATGCGTACACGAGTTGTGGGTCAACGACTTCGTCGGTTTCCGGCTGAATCAGCGTCAGCGCGCCTTTCTGCGGCAACGCCTCCACGTTGGCAATCCGCATTACGGCGGGTGCGACCATGAACACATGCTTCAGGGTTTCGCCTTCAGCCTCAAGACGCCCGCCCAGGGTAGCCGCCACGAAACCGCCGAAGGAGAAGCCGAACAACGTCATGGGCAGATCGGGATGTTTATCCCGCAGCCACTTCGCGGCAGCCTGTGCATCGTCGACTTCGCCTTCGCCCATGTCCGAGCTGCCAGCGCTGGCGCCAACGCCGCGATAGTTGAAGCGCAGCGTAATCAGACCGGCATCACGCGCGGTGCGCTGCAGGGTCGAGATCACTTTATTGAGCATGGTGCCGCCCTGAACCGGGTTAGGATGGCATATCAGCGCGATGCCCTTGGGCTCGTCCAGATCAAGGTACAACGCTTCGAGTTGGCCCACCGGGCCATCGATGAATACAGGGGTCTCACGCATGAGCAAGAATGAACTCCGTGACCTTCAATTGGGTCGACTCGTCTAGTTGATTGTCTGTGGCTGGCAGGCTGGCGACGCGTCGCCGCTATACAGCGCAGGTTCGAGCCGTTAACGTAAAGCAAAGCCGTTTATAGAGGAAGGACTCGTGGATTACTCGCTCTTAGTTTGGTTGCTGCCGACCATCGCCCTGGTGGTCGGTGTGATCATCGGTTTCTTCGTGGCGCGCGCGCTGCCCAATGCCGTGCCTAACGGGACTCAGCGCCAGCTGGATGACGTTCAGGAGCGTTTCGATACCTATCAGAACGAGGTGATTACTCACTTCAACAGCACCGCCAATCTGGTGCAGAAGCTGTCGCAAAGCTACCACGATGTTCAGGAGCATCTGGCCGAAGGCGCCAACCGCCTGGCCACCGACGACATCACCCGTCAACGCCTGCTGGCCGCGCTGCACCCGGAGGCGCTCCATCCGCACCGCGATCGCCTGACACCGCCGCGCACGGCCGCTGAACCACCGAAGGACTACGCGCCGAAGTCGCCAGACTCCCCCGGCATGCTGGATGAGCATTACGGTTTGAAGAAGTAAGAACACACGTTTCGCAAAAAGCCCGCCCTTGGGGTGATCAGGGGCGGGCTTTTTTGTGGGCGGCGGATTGATCCCGATCCGCAATGGCAAGAGAAACAAAAAACCCGCCATCACTGGCGGGTTTCTTGTTCGGCGACCGGCGCTTAGATCACGCCGCGGGTCCGCAGCAGGTCCAGCACCTGCTTGACGCTTTCTTCGACGTTCAGCGACTGCGTGTCGATGACCAGGTCGGCGTCCAGCGGGACGTCATACGGGAAGGATTCACCCGGGATGTTGTCCTTGTCGGCGGCGTAGAGCCCTTGCGGATCACGCTCACGACAGGCCTGCGGCGACGCCTGAACGTACACGGTGATCAGTCGATCATCGCCGATCAGCGCCTTGGCATTCTGCCGACCGCCCGCGTCCGGCGCGACGAACGCTGCGAGGGTCAGCAGGCCCGCTTCGTTGAACTGACGCGCAACGTGGGCGGCACGACGCCAGTTCTCGGTGCGACCGGCGCGATCCTGCGGCAAGCCCTTGTTGAGGTCGTGACGCAGGTTCTGGCCATCAAGGACGAACACCGCACGGCCCATGTCGAACAGCTTGCGCTCCACGGCATACGCCAGCGTGCTCTTGCCCGCACCCGACAAACCGCTGAACAGCACGGTCGCCGGCTTCTGGCCGAAGCGCTGAGCGCGCTCTTCTGCCGACACATGGGCCAGCGCGCCGTGATGACTCCCGCCACCCGCAACCACGGGTTTGGCGATGATCATGCCGGCCGCAACAGTCCCGTTGGTCAAACGGTCGATGACGATGAACGCGCCCGTCGTGCGGTTGCTGTCGTAGCCGTCGAGGGCGATCGGCGCGTCCAGTGCGATCTTCACGCGGCCGATTTCATTCAGCTGCAGCGAGCTGGCAGGGCCTTCTTCCAGCGTGTTCACGTCCACACGATGGGTGATGCTGGCAATCGAACCCGGCACGTAGGACGTGGCGCGCTTGATGTCGTATTTCTTGCCCGGCAGCATCGGCTCTTCGGCCATCCACACCAGCATGGCGTCGAAGGCGTCGGCCACTTGCGGGACGTTGTCGGCATGCACCAACAGGTCGCCACGGGAGATGTCGATCTCGTCTTCCATGGTCAGTGTCACGGCCTGACCCGGGCCCGCGTGCTCCAGCTCGCCTTCGAAAGTGACGATGGATTTCACGCGGCTGCTCTTGCCGGACGGCAGCACAACGACTTCGTCGCCCTTGTGCACGATGCCGCTCGCCAGGGTGCCGGCGAAACCGCGGAAGTTCAGGTTCGGACGGTTGACGTACTGCACCGGGAAACGCAGGTCGGTGAAATTGCGGTCGCTGGCGATCTCGACGGTTTCGAGAATTTCCATCAGCGACTTGCCGGTGTACCACGGCGAACGCTCGCTCCGGTTGACCACGTTGTCGCCCTTGAGGGCTGACATCGGCACGAATTCCATTGTGGTCGGCTTCAGCGCAATGCGGTCGGCGAACGCCAGGTAATCGGCCTTGATCTGCTCGAAGATGTTCTCGTCGAAGCCGTTGAGGTCCATCTTGTTGATGGCGACCACGATGTGCTTGATGCCCAGTAACGAGGCGATGTAGCTGTGGCGTTTGGTCTGGGTCTGCACGCCGTAGCGGGCGTCGACCAGAATGATCGCCAGGTCACAGGTGGACGCACCGGTGGCCATGTTGCGGGTGTACTGCTCATGCCCGGGGGTGTCGGCGATGATGAATTTGCGCTTGGCGGTGGAGAAGTAGCGGTAAGCGACATCGATGGTGATGCCCTGCTCCCGCTCGGCCTGCAGGCCGTCGACCAGCAGCGCCAGATCGACTTCGTCGCCGGTGGTGCCGGATTTTTTCGAATCGCGGGTGATGGCTTCCAAGTGATCTTCGTAGATCATCTTGGAATCGTGCAGCAGCCGCCCGATCAACGTGCTCTTGCCGTCGTCGACGTTGCCACAGGTCAGGAAACGCAGCATTTCCTTGCGTTCGTGCTGGCCCAGATAGGCGAGGATGTCCTCGCTGATCAATTCAGATTGATGCGACATGTTCAGACACCCTAATTAGAAATAACCCTGACGTTTCTTTTCTTCCATCGAGCCTGCGCCATCGTGGTCGATGACCCGGCCCTGGCGCTCGGAAGTTCGCGTCAGGAGCATTTCCTGAATGATGTCGGTAAGGCTGGTGGCCTCGGACTCGACAGCGCCCGTCAACGGGTAGTCGCCCAGTGTGCGGAAGCGGACCTTCTTCTTGACGATGCGCTTCTTGTCCTCGTCGGACAGGTGATTACGCAGGCGGTCGTCATCGATCATGATCCAGGTGCCGTTCATCTCGATGACTTCGCGCTCGGCGGCGAAATACAGCGGGACGATCGGGATACCTTCGAGGTAGATGTACTGCCAGATGTCCAGCTCGGTCCAGTTGGAGAGCGGGAACACGCGGATCGACTCGCCTTTGTTGACGTTGCCGTTGTACACGTTCCACAGCTCGGGACGCTGGTTTTTCGGGTCCCAGCGGTGCTTGGTGTCACGGAAGGAATACACACGCTCTTTGGCGCGGGATTTCTCTTCGTCACGACGGGCGCCGCCAAACGCGGCATCGAAACCGTGCTTGTCGAGGGCCTGCTTGAGGCCCTGGGTTTTCATGATATCGGTGTGCTTCGAGCTGCCGTGGGTCAGCGGGTTGATACCCTGCGCGACGCCGTCCGGGTTCACGTGCACGATCAGGTCCAGGCCCATTTCCTCGACCATCTTGTCGCGGAAGCGGTACATCTCCTGGAATTTCCAGCGGGTGTCGACGTGCATCACCGGGAACGGCAGCTTGCCCGGGAAGAAGGCCTTGCGCGCCAGATGCAGCATCACGGCAGAGTCTTTACCGACGGAGTACAGCATCACCGGGTTATCGAACTCGGCAGCGACCTCGCGGATGATGTGGATGCTTTCCGCCTCCAGCTGTTTCAGATGCGTCAGTTTGTCGACCATGGTTACTCACGGGATAACGTACGTGTATGGAGAGCCTGCGGGCTCTATCGAGCGAGGCACTTTATCATGGGGCCTGATTCTATTCAGCGGCGGGGATAGATCGAAACGATCTAACCATATACCTCATGCTTTGGACCCTCAGACGCTTTAAATCGGGTTCGGACAGTCGATGAACAGATGCTCCAGAGCAAAGCGCCGCGCCAGATAATCACCCAGGGCCTGCACACCATAACGCTCGGTGGCGTGATGGCCGGCGGCAATGAAGCTGATGCCGTTTTCCCGGGCGCTGTGAAAGGTCTGCTCGGACGCTTCACCGCTCAAATACAGGTCCACGCCGGCCAGCACGGCTTGATCGATGTAGCCCTGCCCGCCTCCGGTGCACCAGCCGACCCGGCGTATCATGCCGTCGCCTTCGATCAACAGCGGCTCGCGCCCCAGAGCGGTTTGGACGCGGTGGGCGAAATCCCGTGGGGTCATGGCCTCGCTGAGTGAGCCCACCAGCCCGACGATGCGCGGGTTGTCCGGGTCCAGCGGGCCTTCGACGGTGATCTCCAGTTGCTGGGCGAGTTGAACGTTATTGCCTACCTCAGCATGCAAATCGAGAGGCAGGTGATAGGACAGCAGGCTGATGTCGTGTTTGAGCAGCGTCTTCAGCCGACGCTGCTTCATGCCGGTGATGCAGGGATTCTCGCCTTTCCAGAAATAGCCGTGATGCACCAGCACCAGATCCGCATTGGCCTCCACGGCTGCGTCCAGCAACGCCTGACTCGCGGTGACACCGGAGACGATTCGGCTGACCTGCGGCCGGCCCTCGACCTGCAAGCCGTTGGGGCAATAATCCTGAATGCGTGCGCTACCGAGATAGCGGTCCGCTTCTTCCACCAGGGTGCTCAAGGCAACCGCCATAAAAGTCTCCTAAATATGCAGTCCAGACCGTGTCGGTCCTCGTATAATGCCGGCCATTATGGCGCAGCTAGGCGCTTCTACCTTCAGGACTCCGCTCAATGTTCAAAGCGCTGCGTTTTCTCGGCTGGCCCTTGCTCGCTGGTGTGCTTATCGCTTTATTGATTATCCAGCGCTATCCCCAATGGGTTGGGCTGCCAAGCCAGGACGTGAACCTGCAGCAAGCGCCGCAACAGACCTTCGTGCAACAGGGGCCGGTCTCGTACGCGGACGCTGTCAGCAACGCCGCCCCGGCCGTGGCCAATCTGTACACGACCAAGATGGTCAATAACAACAACAAACCCAACCATCCGCTGTTCGACGACCCGCAATTTCGTCGTTTCTTCGGCGACAACCTGCCCAAACAAAAGCGCATGCAGTCGAGCCTGGGTTCGGCGGTGATCATGAGCCCGGAAGGCTACCTGTTGACCAACAACCACGTGACCTCCGGCGCCGACCAGATTGTCGTCGCGCTTAAAGACGGCCGCGAGACGATAGCCAAAGTCGTCGGCAGCGACCCCGAGACCGACCTTGCGGTGCTGAAGATCGACCTCAAGAACCTGCCCTCCATTACCCTTGGCCGTTCCGACGCTATCCGCATCGGCGACGTTGCATTGGCCATCGGTAACCCGTTCGGCGTTGGCCAGACCGTGACCATGGGCATCATCAGTGCCACCGGCCGAAACCAACTGGGCCTCAACACCTACGAAGACTTCATTCAGACCGACGCGGCGATCAACCCCGGCAACTCGGGCGGCGCGCTGGTGGACGCCAACGGCAACCTGACCGGGATCAACACGGCGATCTTCTCCAAATCCGGTGGCTCGCAGGGAATCGGTTTTGCGATTCCGACCAAGCTGGCCCTGGAGGTGATGAAGTCGATCATCGAACACGGCCAAGTGATTCGCGGCTGGTTGGGCATCGAGGTACAGCCGCTGACTCAGGAGTTGTCGGAATCGTTCGGGCTGAAGGATCGTCCGGGCATCGTGGTCGCCGGGATTTTCCGCGACGGCCCGGCGCAGAAGGCAGGCTTGCAACTGGGTGATGTGATCTTGAGCATCAACGGCGAGCCGGCGGGCGACGGCCGTCGCTCAATGAATCAGGTGGCCCGCACCAAACCCACTGACAAGATTGCCATTCAGGTCATGCGCAACGGCAAGGAATTGAAACTGACCGCCGAAGTGGGCGTGCGCCCACCGCAGACAACGGCGCCTGCGGCGGAGAATTGATCGGTTGCCGTTAGGCAACCGTCAACTCAGTTCGACAAGTCCCCCAACGCATCCACCAGCGCCTGATTCTGTTCAGGCGTACCGATGGTGATGCGCAGGAATTGCGCGATGCGCGCCTGTTTGAAGTGGCGCACGATCACGCCCTGCTCCCGCACCTTCGCCGCCAGACCGGCAGCGTCGTGCTGAGGGTGGCGGGCGAAGATGAAGTTCGCGGCCGAGGGCAGCACTTCGAAGCCCTTGCCTTCCAGCTGCTCGACAAGCGCTTCACGGCTGGCAATGACGCGCTGGCAGGTGTGCTCGAAATACTCACGGTCATCGAATGCCGCTGCTGCGCCGACAATGGCCATGCGGTCCAGCGGATACGAGTTAAAGCTGTTCTTGACCCGCTCCAGCGCTTCAATCAGGTCCGGATGCCCCACCGCGAGGCCCACTCGCAACCCGGCGAGGGAGCGCGACTTGGAAAGCGTTTGAGTGACCAGCAGGTTCGGATAGCGGTCCACCAGACTGATCGCGGTTTCGCCACCGAAGTCGATATACGCCTCGTCGACGATCACCACTGAATCCGGACTGTTCTTGAGGATTTGCTCGACAGCATCAAGGGCTAGCAGGCAGCCAGTAGGTGCGTTCGGGTTCGGGAAAATGATGCCGCCGTTGGGACGCGCGTAATCTTCGACGCGAATCTGGAACTGCTCATCCAGCGGCACGGCTTCGTAGTCGACGTCATACAGGCCGCAGTACACCGGATAGAAGCTGTAACTGATGTCCGGGAACAACAGCGGTTTGTCTTGCCGGAAAAAGGCGTTATAGGCGTGAGCCAGCACCTCGTCCGAGCCGTTGCCGAGAAACACGCGATTGGCGTCGACGCCGTAGTAACTCGCTACGGCTTGCTTCAGCACGTCACTGTTGGGATCGGGATACAGGCGCAGGTCGTCACTGACCGCAGCACGCATGGCATCGATCGCCTTGGGCGACGGGCCATAGGGGTTTTCGTTGGTGTTGAGCTTCACCAGTTTGGTCAGCTTGGGCTGCTCGCCCGGCACATACGGCACCAGGTCGTTGACGAAGGGACTCCAGAATTTGCTCATGCTCAGTTGCCCTCTTGTTCGGTGTCGACGATGCGGTATTCGGCGCTGCGGGCGTGGGCAGTCAATGACTCGCCGCGTGCCAGTACCGAGGCCGTTTTGCCCAGTTCGGACGCACCCTGCTCCGAGCAGAAAATAATTGATGAGCGTTTCTGGAAATCGTACACGCCCAACGGCGACGAGAACCGTGCGGTGCCCGACGTCGGCAGCACGTGGTTGGGACCGGCGCAGTAGTCGCCCAGCGCTTCGGACGTGTGGCGGCCCATGAAGATCGCGCCGGCGTGGCGAATCTGCGGCAGCCAGGCCTCAGGATCAGCCACCGACAACTCCAGGTGCTCCGGCGCAATCCGGTTGGCGACTTCAATGGCCTGGGTCATGTCGGCCACCTTGATCAAGGCGCCGCGGCCATTGATCGAGGTCTGGATGATTTCCGCGCGCTCCATCGTCGGCATCAGTTTGGCGATGCTGGCGGCGACGCGATCAAGGAACTCGGCATCCGGACTGACCAGAATCGCCTGGGCGTCTTCATCGTGCTCGGCCTGGGAGAACAGGTCCATGGCGATCCAGTCGGGGTCGGTCTGGCCGTCGCACACCACCAGAATCTCCGACGGGCCGGCGATCATGTCGATGCCCACTTGGCCGAACACGTGACGCTTGGCGGTGGCCACGTAAATGTTGCCCGGCCCGACGACCTTGTCCACCTGCGGGACGCTTTCGGTGCCATACGCCAGCGCCGCAACCGCCTGGGCGCCGCCGATGGTAAACACGCGATCGACGCCCGCGATGCAAGCCGCCGCCAGTACCAGCTCATTGAGCTCACCGCGAGGTGTCGGCACGACCATGACCACCTCGCCTACGCCGGCGACCTTGGCCGGAATGGCGTTCATCAACACCGAAGACGGGTAAGACGCTTTACCGCCCGGCACGTACAGCCCGGCGCGATCCAGCGGAGTGACCTTCTGGCCCAGCACGGTGCCGTCGGCCTCGGTGTAGCTCCAGGAATCCTGCTTCTGCCGCTCGTGGTAACTGCGCACACGGTCAGCCGCTTTTTCGAGGGCCTGACGCTGGGCCGGCGTGATGCGGGTCAGTGCCAGCTCAAGACGCTCGCGCGGCAGAATCAGGTCGGCCATCGACGCAACGTCCAGGCCGTCGAAGCGACGGGTGTATTCCACCAGCGCCGCATCGCCGCGCTCGCGCACGTTCTTGATGATGTCGAGCACACGCTCATTGACCGAGTCGTCAGACACACTTTCCCAGCTCAGCAGATGATCCAGATGACGGGCGAAGTCCGGATCGGCAGCGTTGAGTCGGCGAATAGCGTTGGGAGTGGTCATAGCGTGGGCCTCAATGAATGGCGATTTCTCAGATGCCGCGTATAGGCAGATGCCTAAGCTAGCAAGCCATCCGCGCGGGCACCTGAGAAATTTGGCTATGACACGGATAGCTGGGCGTGATCCTGATGAGGGTCACGCGATGCAGTCAACCGCGGTGTCGCGACTCCACGGCAGCGCGCAGGGTGTCGATCAGCGACTGAATGCGGGCGTGTTGCATTTTCATGGATGCTTTGTTTACCACCAGCCGTGAGCTGATGTGGGCAATCATGTCCTGAGGTTCGAGGCCGTTGGCACGCAGCGTGTTGCCGGTGTCGACGACGTCGATGATCTTGTCGGCCAGGCCTACCAGCGGCGCGAGTTCCATGGAACCGTACAGCTTGATGATGTCGACCTGACGGCCCTGTTCGGCGTAGTAGCGCTTGGCAACATTGACGAACTTGGTCGCCACACGCAGCCGACCCTTGGGTTCGACGGCGCCGACTGCACCTGCAGTCATCAGCTTGCACTGGGCGATTTGCAGGTCGAGCGGCTCATACAGCCCTTGGCCGCCGTATTCCATCAGCACGTCCTTGCCCGCGACGCCGAGATCTGCAGCACCGTGCTCAACGTAGGTCGGCACGTCAGTGGCACGCACGATCAGCAGGCGCACGTCGGCCTGGGTCGTCGGGATGATCAGCTTGCGGCTCTTGTCCGGATTCTCGGTCGGCACAATGCCCGCCGCAGCGAGCAGCGGCAAGGTGTCGTCGAGGATGCGGCCCTTGGACAATGCGATGGTCAACATGGGAAACGTCAGTCCTTATCAGCAGCGCGTGCCGGGTCGCAACTGGCGCCCGACTACCTCCGGCTCAAGAAGCCAGAGTGGAACGAATCAGAAAATCCTGGCGCTATGGCCAGACACGTCGCCCGCGTCGATCACATCGACACGGGCGAACGCGCAGCTGCTGACTAGCCCGGAACGCGACGGATCTTCGCGCCCAGCATCTGCAGTTTTTCTTCGATGCACTCATAACCACGGTCGATGTGGTAAATGCGGTCGATCAGCGTGTCGCCTTCGGCAACCAGCGCCGAAATGACCAGGCTCGCCGAAGCACGCAGGTCGGTCGCCATCACTGGCGCGCCCTTGAGCTTGGTGCAGCCGGTGACGATCGCGGTGTTGCCTTCGACCTGGATCTGCGCGCCCATGCGGTGCATTTCATACACATGCATAAAGCGGTTTTCGAAGATGGTCTCGATGACCGCACCCGTGCCTTCGGCGATGGCGTTAAGCGAGATGAACTGCGCCTGCATGTCGGTCGGGAAAGCTGGATACGGTGCAGTGCGCACGTTGACCGCTTTCGGACGCTTGCCGTGCATATTCAGCTCGATCCAGTCCTTGCCGGTGGTGATCTCGGCGCCGGATTCACGCAGCTTCTCGAGTACCGCTTCGAGAATCGTCGGATCGGTGTCCTTGAGTTTCACACGGCCGCCGGTTGCCGCCGCCGCCACCAGGTAGGTGCCGGTTTCGATACGGTCGGGCATGACGCGATAGGTCGCCGAACCCAGGCGTTTGACGCCATCGATGGTGATGGTGTCGGTACCGGCGCCAGAGACTTTACCGCCCATGGCGTTGATGAAGTTCGCCAGGTCGACGACTTCAGGCTCACGCGCGGCGTTTTGCAGGACGCTGCGGCCGTTTGCCAGGGCAGCGGCCATCATGATGTTCTCGGTGCCCGTCACGCTGACGGTATCGAAGAAGAAGTTGGCGCCACGCAGGCCGCCTTCCGGCGCCTTGGCCTTGATGTAACCGCCTTCGACGTCGATGACCGCGCCCATGGCTTCAAGACCACGGATGTGCAGATCGACCGGACGCGAACCAATGGCGCAACCGCCAGGCAGTGCCACTTCGGCTTCACCGAAGCGGGCAACCATCGGACCCAGAACGAGGATCGACGCACGCATGGTTTTCACCAGCTCGTACGGAGCGACCAGGGTCTTGATGGTGCGCGGGTCGATTTCGACGCTGAGTTTCTCGTCGATGATCGGCTCGATGCCCATGCGACCGAACAGCTCGATCATGGTGGTGATGTCGTGCAGGTGCGGCAGGTTGGCGACGGTCACAGGACCATCAGCCAGCAGCGTGGCTGCGAGAATCGGCAGGGCGGAGTTTTTCGCCCCGGAGATGCGGATTTCGCCGTCAAGACGAATGCCGCCAGTAATAATCAGTTTATCCATTGGAATCTCGACGCCGTGTTGGCTCAGGTGCGCTCGGCCCATGCAGCGCGGCTGAAAAATTTCATGGTGACCGCGTGGATGCTGCCATCGGCGATCCATGGGTTCAAATGCGTGTAGATCTGCTGCTGGCGCTTGACCGGGCTCAGTGCGGCCAGTTCATCGCTGATTACGTTCAGCTGGAAATTGCAGCCTTCGCCCTCAACTTCGACCTGGATATCTGGCAACTTAGCTTCCAGGAAGCTTTTAACTTCTACGGCCTGCATGCTTAACCTCAATCGGCGCCCTACGCGCGCGGGTCGGCCATCATACAAAAAAGCCCTCTCGTTGCGAACCCTACTTTGCAGGGGCCGGACGAGGGGCTTGATCGATGAAAGCAATTAATGATGCTGCAACAGCTCGGTCAGGCCGGAGACCTGGGCGATTTCCTGCATGTCCTCAGGCAACGCGCGGACGGTGACCGACTTGCCTGCGGCCTGCGCATCACGCATGAACGCAAGGAGCACAGCCAGGCCGACACTGCTGGACTTCTCGACGCCGGAGCAATCGAGCGTCAGGGCTGCAGCGGTATTTGACTTGATCAGCGCCGCGCCCTGTTCACGCAAGGCCGGGCCGGTCCGATAGTCGATCACGCCGGAGAGCATCAGCTCTCCGCCGCCAGCGGCAGTTACGGACGCTTGACTCATTTGACGACCTTGTCGCTGGAGCTTTCCGAGGTCTGCTTGGCTTTGGCGACTTCGCCAGCCCAGCCGTCGATGGTTTTGTCCAGGTTGTTACCGTTGCGCTGCATGGCGTCAGCGAACTGATCGCGGAACAGCTTGCCGATGTTGATGCCGTTGATGATCACGTTACGCACTTTCCACTCACCGCCGATTTTGACGAGGGTGTAGGAAACAGGGTAGACCGCGCCATTGTTGCCCTTGACCGACATGTCGACGGAAGTGCGATCAGCCGCTTCCTGCTTGGCCGGGGAAACGGTGATGCCCTGGTTGTTGTACTCGAGCAGCGCGTTGCCATAGAACTGGATCAGGCTGCGCTTGAAGTTTTCCTGGAAGCGCTGCATCTGCGCCGGGGTGGCGTTGCGCGAATACTTCACGGTCATGATGCTTTTGGAGATGCCGTCAGCGTCGATAACCGGGCCAACGATGCCGTTAAGTGCATCGTAGAAGGCTTGCGGATTGGACTTGTAGGTTTCCTTGTTGGCGGACAGGTCAGCCAGCAACTGCTTGGTGGTGCGATCAACCAGATCGTGAGCGGAATCGGACGCGGCTGCGTTACCAAACAAAGGCAGGGCGGCCAGTAGCACCAGAAGGCCACGGCGCAGAATCGAGATCATGAAAAAACTCCTCATTTGGCGTCTTTGCCCACTGAATTGAGCAGGAATTTACCGATCAGGTCTTCGAGTACCAACGAGGACTGGGTGTCATGGATGACGCCGCCGTCTTTCAACAGTTGGTCATCGCCACCGACACTGATGCCGATGTATTTTTCACCCAGCAGGCCTGCGGTCAGGATGGAAGCGGTGGAATCCGAAGGCAGGTTGTTGACCCGCTTGTTCACTTCCATCGTCACACGCCCCGTGAAGGTATCGTGATCCAGATCGATTGCAGTGACCTTGCCAATGTTCACACCGGCCATGGTCACTTTCGCTCTGACAGTCAAACCGGCGATATTGTCGAAATTTGCGTAAAGTTTATAAGTGTCGGTGTTGGCGCTGGCGCTCAGACCGCTGACGCGCAGGGCGAGCAGGAGCAAAGCCAGGATCCCGGCCAGCAGAAACAGGCCTACACCGGTTTCGAGGGTGCGGTTTTGCATCAGAAGTCTCCAAACATCAAGGCGGTCATAATAAAGTCCAGGCCCAGTACGGCCAATGAGGCGTAGACCACGGTCTTGGTCGTGGCGCGACTGATCCCTTCGGACGTGGGCTCGCAGTCATAGCCCTGGAACACGGCAATCCAGGTGACGACAAAAGCGAACACAACGCTCTTGATGACACCGTTGAGTACATCATCGGAAAACGAAACGCTGTTCTGCATGTTGGCCCAGAAAGAGCCTTCATAGACGCCCAGCCAGTCGACCGCCACCCACGAACCACCCCAGATGCCGACCACGCTGAAAATCAGCGCCAGCACTGGCAGCGAGATGAAGCCTGCCCACAGACGCGGTGCAACGATGTACTTGAGCGGGTCAACACCAATCATTTCGAGACTGGACAGCTGCTCGGTGGATTTCATGTTGCCGATTTCAGCGGTAAGCGCAGAGCCTGCACGACCGGCGAACAATAGAGCAGTGACCACCGGACCGAGTTCACGCAGCAACGTCAGGGCAACCATCTGCCCCACAGCCTGCTCGGAGCCGTACTTGGCGAGAATGCTGAAACCTTGCAGCGCCAGCACCATGCCGATGAAAACCCCGGACACGACGATGATGGCCAGGGACATGACGCCCACCGAGTGCAACTGACGAACCAGCAGCTGAAAACCGCCGCCGATTCCGCCGCGCCCAAGCAACGCATGAACCAGAAAAATCCCTGAACGACCCAGCACTGCAACCATATCGATCGTCGAACGCCCCATCAGGCGTACGCGATCCATTAAAGACTTTCTGCGCATCAGCGCTTCCCCAAAAGATCGTCGCGATAATCCGGCGCCGGATAATGGAAAGGCACCGGCCCGTCGGGATCGCCCGTCATGAACTGACGTATACGAGGGTTATCCGACTCCATCAGTTCCTGCGGCGTGCCCTGTCCCAGCACCTGACCGTCACCGACGACGTATAAATAGTCGGCGATGCTGGCGGTCTCGGCGAGGTCGTGGGACACCACGATACTGGTGATACCCAGCGCATCATTGAGCAGCCGGATGAGCCGAACCAGCACGCCCATGGCGATAGGGTCCTGCCCCACGAAAGGTTCGTCGTACATGAGGATCTGGGGATCCAGCGCGATGGCGCGCGCCAGTGCAACACGGCGCTTCATGCCACCTGAGAGTTCGTCGGGCATCAGATCGACTGCGCCACGAAGTCCGACCGCCTGCAGTTTCAGCAGGACGATGTCGCGAATCATGTCTTCAGGCAGCTTGGTGTGAACCCGCAGCGGGAACGCCACGTTTTCGAAAACGTCGAGATCGGTGAACAGCGCGCCGCTCTGAAAGAGCACGCCCATCTGCTTGCGCGCATCGAAAAGATCGCTGCGCGAGAGTTTCGGCAAATTCTGGCCATTGACCCAGACTTCACCTGCGCTCGGACGCAGTTGTGCTCCCATCAATCGCAGCAGGGTGGTTTTGCCACTGCCCGACGGCCCCATGATGCCGGTGACTTTGCCCCGGGGGATGCTGATGTCCACGTTATTGAAGATGCTGCGCGCACCGCGCTTGAAGGAAACGCCCTTCAGCTCGACCGCGTAGGCGTTATCGGCACTCATCTAAACTCCTTGCGATGCAACCTGTCTCTCAGATGCCACGTTCTTGACGAACGACACACTTTTGGAGGGGCCGAACAAGCGGCGGACTATACCACCGCTGTCGCACGCCGCCCAAGCTCCAACGTGTCGAGTCGCAAACAAAGAAGGGTATTAAGGACGGTGTGGAATTTTCGTACCCATCGCCAACCTTTATCACGCTGTTGCTGAAGGACGTCTCCGTTCATTAAACAAACAGCAACGATGAAGCGTGAGGCTTTTGAACATTGCCGCTATAATCCCCGGCCTTTCACCATGCGACCCCTTCCGATATGTCCAATGCGCGCAACTTGATTGAATCGGCACAGAGCACCATCCGCCTTGAAATAGAAGCCGTGGAAGGTTTGCTTGCGCATATAGATGCCGATTTCGTCAACGCGTGCGACATGATTCTGGGCAGTCAGGGCCGCGTGGTCGTGGTAGGCATGGGCAAGTCGGGGCATATCGGCAAGAAGATCGCCGCTACGCTGGCCAGCACCGGCACCCCGTCCTTTTTCGTGCACCCCGCCGAGGCCAGCCACGGCGACATGGGCATGATCACCAGCGCCGACATTATTCTGGCCCTGTCCAATTCGGGCACGACGGCCGAAATCGTCACGTTGCTGCCGCTGATCAAGCGGCTGGGCATCAAGATGATCAGCCTCACTGGCAACCCGGAATCAACACTGGCCAAGGCCGCTGACGTCAACCTCAATGCGCGGGTCGAAAAAGAAGCCTGCCCGTTGAATCTGGCGCCCACCTCCTCCACCACGGCGGCGCTGGTCATGGGCGACGCCCTGGCCGTTGCGCTGCTGGACGCCAGAGGCTTCACCGCCGAAGACTTCGCGTTTTCCCATCCAGGCGGTGCACTGGGTCGTCGGCTGCTGCTGAAGGTCGAGCATGTCATGCACACTGGCGCCAACCTGCCGCAGGTGGCGCGGGGCACGCCGCTTCGCGATTCGCTGATGGAAATGACCCGCAAGGGGCTTGGCATGACCGCCATCCTCGAGGGCGACGGCCGCCTTGCCGGTATCTTCACGGACGGCGACCTGCGCCGCACCCTGGATCGCCCGATCGACATACGCCAGGCGACCATCGATGAAGTCATGACCGTCCACGGCAAGACCGTGCGCCCGGAAATGCTCGCGGCCGAAGCCTTGAAAATCATGGAAGACAACAAGATCGGCGCACTCATCGTGGTCGACGAGAACGATCGCCCGGTTGGCGCGTTCAATCTTCAAGACCTGCTCCGCGCAGGAGTCATGTAAATGAGCGCCGATATGAATGACCTGATGCAACGCGGCAAGAACATCAAACTGGCGATCTTCGACGTCGATGGCGTACTCACCGACGGACGCCTGTATTTCCTCGAAGACGGCAGTGAATTCAAGACCTTCAACACCCTCGACGGCCAGGGCATCAAAATGCTCATCAACTCGGGTGTGACAACTGCCATCATCAGCGGACGCAAGACCCCCGTGGTTGAGCGGCGCGCGAAGAACCTCGGCATCGCGCACCTTTATCAGGGCCGCGAAGACAAACTCGTGGTCCTCGACGAGCTTTTGCAGCAACTGAATCTAAGCTACGAGCAGGTCGCGTATCTGGGCGACGATTTGCCTGATCTGCCGGTCATTCGCCGGGTGGGCCTGGGCATGGCCGTTGCCAATGCTGCCAGCTTTGTCCGCGAGCATGCCGACGGCATTACCCAGGCACGTGGCGGCGAAGGCGCTGCCCGCGAATTCTGCGAGTTGATCCTGAAGGCTCAGGGCAACCTCGAAGCGGCTCACGCCGCCTACCTATAGAAGTGCATTTATGCTGAGCAAAAAGTTTCGAACGTTTCTGCTGTTCGGTGTGCTGGCCCTGCTGCTGGCAGCGGTCGGCTACTGGAACATCAGTCCGGAAAGCTTCCTCGACCAACCCAAGGCTGCCGTCGATGAAAGCGCTGTCGATTACTACGCGACCAACGCCCACAGCATTCAGTACCTGCCCGACGGGACCATGCAGTACGACATGACCGCGGACAAGGTAGAGCACTTGAAAGCCACCGACGTCACCCTGATGACCACGCCGGTGCTGCAGATGTATCGAGGTTCTACCTTCCCGTGGCACGTACAGAGCGTTCGCGCCGAAGTGTCGCCGGGGGGCGATCACGTCGAGCTGATCGACTCGGTGCGCATCAACCGCACCGACGAAAAAGACCGCACCACCATCATCACCAGCAGCCGCATGACTGTATTCCCGCAGAAGCAATATGCGGAGACTGCCCAACCCGTTAGAATCGACGGCCTTGGCGGTGTAACGACCGGCACGGGTATGAAAGCGTATCTGAAAGAAAGCAGGATGAACCTGCTATCCAACGTAAGAGGACAGTATGAGGCTCGTTAAAACCCTTCCTTTTTTGCTCGGCCTGGGCGCAGCACTGGGAAGCGCGAGCGCCTGGTCTCTGCCGACGGATCGCGATCAACCCATCCACATCCAGTCGGATGACGCGCAGCTGGACGACAAGCAAGGCATCGCCACCTACAAAGGCAATGTCATCATCACCCAGGGCACGATGAAGATCACCGGCAACACCGTGACCATCACCCGTACACCGCAAGGCGACGTGGACGTGTTCACGTCCGTGGGCAACCTGGCCTACTACGAGCAGAAGCCATCGGTGGACAAGCCGATCGTTCAGGCCTGGGGCGTCACTATCCAGTACTTCGCGGCCCAGAACCGCATCGTGCTGATCGACAAGGCCAAAGTGGTCAACGACGGCAACACGTCCGAAGGCGAGAAAATCGTCTATGACACCGTCAAGCAGGTCGTGAACGCCGGTCGTGCCAATGGCACCAAGGTCACCGCACCACGCCCTCGTATCGACATGGTCATCCAGCCGAAAAAGAAAACCGACCAGCAGAAGGCCCAGTAATGGCGACGCTGAAAGCCCAGCACCTGGCCAAGGCCTATAAAAGCCGCCAGGTCGTACGTGACGTCAGCCTGTCCATCGAGAGCGGCCAGATCGTCGGCCTGCTTGGCCCCAACGGCGCCGGCAAGACCACCTGTTTCTACATGATCGTCGGCCTGGTTCAAGCGGATCAGGGTCGCGTCCTGATCGACGACCAGGACGTCAGCCATCAGCCGATGCACGGCCGTGCACGCGCCGGTATTGGCTACCTGCCACAGGAAGCGTCGATCTTCCGCAAGCTCTCCGTCTCGGACAACATCATGGCGATCCTGGAGACCCGCAAGGAGCTCGATCGCGCTGCCCGCCGCAAGGAGCTGGAAAGCCTGCTGCAGGAATTTCACATCACCCACATTCGCGACAACCTGGGCATGAGCCTGTCGGGCGGTGAACGTCGCCGTGTGGAAATCGCACGCGCCCTCGCCACTTCGCCGAAATTCATTCTCCTCGACGAACCCTTCGCCGGTGTTGACCCTATTTCCGTAGGCGACATCAAGCAGATCATTCACCACCTCAAGGCCAAAGGGATCGGCGTGCTGATCACCGACCACAACGTGCGTGAGACGCTGGATATTTGCGAAACCGCTTACATCGTCAACGATGGACAGCTGATTGCCGAAGGCGACGCCGAATCCATCCTGGCCAACCAGTTGGTCAAGGAAGTGTATCTGGGTCACGAGTTCCGCCTGTAACCGCAGTGATGACATGAGGTTGTGCGGCTCCCGCAATGTGCGCCATCGCCAACCTCGTTTTTTAATTGTCATCACACTCTAGGCAAACCCTCCAGCTTCAGGCATATAATTTGCTTAAGTTGGCGCCCTCGGCGCCCTGCTAGTAAATGGCGCGCAGTGCGCCGGCGAATAAGGTGTTAAGCCCTGCCATGAAACCTTCGCTAGTCTTGAGAATGGGCCAGCAGCTGACGATGACACCTCAGCTGCAACAGGCAATCCGCTTGCTTCAGTTGTCGACGCTGGATCTCCAACAGGAGATTCAGGAAGCGCTGGAGTCGAACCCGATGCTGGAACGGCAGGAGGAAGGCGACGATTTCGACAACGCCGACCCCTTGGCGGATAACGTAGAGCAAAAGCCCAACGCTGATGTTCAGGAACCCACCTACCAGGAATCGGCGCCTACCGTCGACAATCTGGAGGACGGCGACTGGAACGAGCGCATTCCCAACGAGCTGCCCGTCGACACCGCGTGGGAAGACGTCTATCAGACCAGTGCCAGCAGCCTGCCCAGCAACGACGATGACGAGTGGGATTTCACCACCCGCACCTCCGTTGGCGAGAGCCTGCAAAGCCACCTGCTGTGGCAACTCAACCTGGCGCCAATGTCGGACACCGATCGCCTGATCGCCGTGACGCTGATCGACTGCATCAACAACCAGGGCTACCTCGACGAAACACTCGAAGAAATGCTCGACGCCTTCGATCCTGAGCTCGATATCGAGCTGGACGAAATCGAAGCCGTTCTGCACCGCATTCAGCAGTTCGAGCCTGCCGGCATCGGCGCTCGCAACCTGAGTGAATGCCTGCTGCTGCAGCTTCGCCAGCTGCCCGCCAAAACCAAGTGGCTGGCGGAAGCGCAGAAGCTGGTCAGTGACTACATCGATCTGCTCGGCAGCCGCGACTACGCGCAACTGATGCGCCGCATGAAGCTCAAGGAAGACGACCTGCGTCAGGTCATCGAACTGGTCCAGAGCCTCAATCCGCGCCCCGGCTCGCAGATCGAGTCCAGCGAAGCCGAATACGTCGTGCCTGACGTCATCGTGCGCAAGGACAACGAGCGCTGGCTGGTGGAGCTGAACCAGGAATCCGTGCCGCGCCTGCGGGTCAATCCGCAGTACGCAGGTTTTGTGCGTCGCGCCGATACCAGTGCCGACAACACGTTCATGCGCAATCAGCTGCAGGAAGCTCGCTGGTTCATCAAGAGTCTGCAGAGCCGCAACGAGACGCTGATGAAGGTGGCCACGCAAATCGTCGAACACCAGCGAGGCTTCCTCGAGTACGGTGACGAAGCCATGAAGCCCCTGGTTCTGCATGACATCGCGGAAGCGGTCGGCATGCACGAATCGACGATCTCCCGGGTGACCACGCAGAAGTTCATGCACACCCCGCGCGGGATCTACGAACTCAAATATTTCTTTTCCAGCCACGTCAGCACCTCCGAAGGCGGCGAATGCTCGTCCACGGCGATTCGCGCGATCATCAAAAAACTGGTCGCTGCGGAAAATCAGAAAAAGCCGTTGAGTGACAGCAAGATCGCTGGTTTACTGGAAGCACAAGGCATTCAAGTGGCCCGTCGCACAGTCGCCAAGTACCGCGAATCCCTTGGGATCTCGCCGTCCAGCGAACGCAAGCGACTGATGTAAAGGTCACACGTCAAAGCGTTCCAGTGGCAGGCATTACGCCTGCCTCTTAATGCACTGGCAACGAAGGAGAAGCTGTATGCAAGTCAACATCAGTGGACACCAGCTGGAAGTGACTGAACCTCTGCGTACCTACATCGGCGAGAAACTCGCCCGATTGGAACGCCACTTTGACAAGATCACGAATGTGCAGGTCACCATGGAGGTCGAGAAGCTCAAGCAGAAAATCGAAGCCACCTTGCACGTTCCTGGCGCTGAAGTGGTTGCCAACGCCGAACACGACGACATGTACGCAGCCATTGACCTGCTTGCCGACAAGCTTGACCGCCAACTCAAAAAACATAAGGAAAAACAGCAAAGTCTGCTGCAAGGCGCGACTGCTCGCTGACACTCCCCACCCATGATCCGACTTGAAAATATCCTGACCCCTGGCCGTTCACTCGTGAACGTGCCAGGCGGCAGCAAAAAAGCCGTACTCCAGAACATCGCCAAAATGATCGGCACGCAAGTGCCTGATCTGGATGAGCAGGTCGTGTTTGACAGCCTCATTGCCCGTGAAAAGCTCGGCTCTACCGGGTTCGGTAATGGCATCGCCATTCCCCACTGCCGCCTGAAGGGCTGCTCAACGCCTGTCAGCGCCGTACTGCATCTGGAAAAACCCATCGATTTCGACGCCATCGACGGCGCACCGGTTGACCTGCTGTTTGTGCTGCTGGTCCCGGAAGCGGCCACCGATGCTCACCTTGAATTGCTGCGCCAGATCGCCAGCATGCTCGACCGTGATGATGTGCGTAAGCGCCTGCGCGGTGCCAAAACCGACGAAGAGCTCTACAGCGTCGTGCTCGACGTCCAGAACGGTCACTGATCATGCGGATGATCATCGTCAGCGGCCGCTCCGGCTCCGGCAAGAGCACGGCCCTCGATGTCCTTGAAGACAGCGGTTTCTACTGCGTCGACAATCTGCCCGCCGGCCTGCTTCCAGAGCTGGCGGAGCGCGCGCTGATCAACACCGAACTGGCTGAGCCCCTGCTGGCGGTCTCGATCGACGCGCGCAATCTGCCCAGTCACCTGACGCGATTCCCGCGCATGCTCGCCGAAGTTCGGGCCCGGCACATCCAGTGCGACGTGCTGTTTCTCGACGCTGATGAAGCCACCCTGCTAAAGCGCTTTTCAGAGACCCGCCGTCGTCACCCGCTGAGCACGGCAACCCGCTCGCTGGCCGAAGCGATTCGTGACGAAAAAACCCTGCTCGGTCCGATCATCGACCTGGCTGATCTGACGGTCGACACCACGCACCTGAATCTCTACCAGCTGCGCGACATTCTCAAACTGCGCCTGCTGAACAAACCCGAACCGGGCACTGCCTTCCTCATCGAATCCTTCGGCTTCAAGCGCGGCATGCCCGTGGACGCCGATCTGGTGTTCGACGTGCGCTGCCTGCCGAACCCGTACTGGAAGCCCGAGCTGCGCGAGCAGTCCGGCCTCGACAAGCCGGTTGCCGATTACCTCGCGGCTCAACCGGACGTGGAAGAAATGTTCCAGGACATCTTTTCGTACCTCAATAAGTGGTTGCCGCGATTCGCCGCCAGCAACCGCGCCTACGTCACTATTGCCATTGGCTGCACCGGCGGGCACCACCGCTCCGTCTACCTGACCGAACGTCTGGGTCAGGTGCTGCAGCAATCGCTCAAGAATGTTCAGGTCCGCCACCGCGACCTAAGCTGAAAGGACCTCCATCGCGATGCCCGCTCTAGAAATCACCATCATCAACAAGCTGGGTCTGCACGCCCGGGCCGCCGCCAAATTCGTGGGCGTCGCCGGCAAGTACCCTTGCCAGATCAGGGTAGGTCGCACGCAGGAGACCATGGTCGACGGCAAAAGCATTATGGCCGTCATGATGCTCGCGGCCGGCAAGGGCACCCTGATTCACTTGGCCACCGAAGGTGAAGAAGCCGATGCCGCGCTGGCGGGACTGGTCGAACTGATCAATAACAAGTTCGACGAAGGCGAATAAGCCTTACCGCTGCCCGACGCGTCCATTACCGTCAGAGATGAGCGATGCCACTGACAGCCATGCCTCCATTAGCGCGAGGGGTCAGATCAAGGTCCGAGAAGATGCTGATGCTGGGGAGCACCCTGGCGGTGGCAGCCATCTTAGCCATCGTGACTTCGTTGCTGTTTCGGGAGCTGGGCACGGCCAACGAAGCCGCCGTGCGCTCCGCAAACAACGTGGTGCAGTTGATCGACGCAGATGTGCAGCGTAACGCCGAGCTGTACGACACCTCACTTCAGGGCCTGATCACTGCATGGCGACGACCCGACGTGATGACGATCTCGCCGGAGTTACGGCAACTGGTGCTCTTCGACCGGGCCACGGCGGCGCCCTTTAAGGGCGATGTGGTGCTGCTGGATGAAACCGGGCGCATCGTCGCCGACTCCACCTCGCTGACGCCTCGGCTGGACAACTTTTCCGACCGGCCGGGCTTTCAGAAACACCGGGACAGCGGTTCGCTGGCGCTGGTGGTCGACGGGCCCTTCCTGTCACGCTGGGGCTTCAAGGACCTGTGCATCAGTTTCAGTCGCCGCCTCCCCTCCGACAACGGCCAGTTCGTCGGCATTGCCAGTGCATCAATGCGCCTGTCGTACTTCGATCAACTGTTTCGCACCCTGGACATCGGCCCCACGAGCACCGTCAACCTGCTCAGCGCGGATGGCGTGATGCTGGCCCGGCAACCCGATGACAACAACCGGACCTTCATCGGCCAGAACTTCAGCATGCGGCCCAACTTCAAACGCATTCTGAGAGAGGTAAACGGCAGCTTTGCGGCGGTGTCCGAGCTCGACGGCGCACAGCGGCTTTACACCTTCTCACGGGTTGGAGACTTGCCGTTGATCGTCGTGGTCGCTCAATCGCGGGACGATGTCTACGCCGTGTGGAAACGCAACGCGTTGCTGGTGGCGGGCGCCACAGGTTTGCTGTGCATCGGGATTCTCTGGCTGTCGTGGCTATTGGGCCGCCAGCTGCGCCTGCGCCAGAACGCCGAACGCGAGCTGGCCGCGCTGGCGTCAACGGACGGGCTGACCGGTCTGGCCAATCGGCGCAGGCTGGACCAAGTGCTCAAGCAGGAGTGGGCTCGCGGGATGCGTTCGGGAAGGCCCCTGGCGTTGCTGATGATCGACGTGGACCACTTCAAGGCGTTCAATGATCGGCACGGGCATCATGGCGGCGACGTCGCCTTGCGCAGCGTTGCCCAGACACTGGCCGCCAGTATCCGCAGGCCCGGTGACCTGGCCGCGCGTTACGGCGGTGAGGAATTCATGGTGGTGCTTCCGGAAACCGACAAGGCAGGTGCCTGTGTCATTGCAGACAAGCTGCGCCTGGCGATTGAAGCGCTGCCGGCGTTCGCTGACGACACAGCGCCCATCACTGTCAGCATTGGTGTCACCACGCACCTGCCGGTGAGCCATGACGTGCCCGAGCTGCTGTTTCAGGCCGCGGACCGGGCCCTGTACCGCGCCAAGAAAAATGGCAGGAATCGCGTGGAATTCGAACCTTACGTCGCGCCCTCCACCGAACTGCAGGCATAAAAAAACGCCAGACTGGCTGGCGTTTTTTCGAGCGGCTACAAATTACTTGTTGGCAGCACGAACGGTATCACGCAGGGCTTTGACCTTGTCGTGGTTCGCTTGCACGCCCTGCAGCTGACGCTGGATCAGGGTAGTGACGTTGACTGGGAGGTTCTTCTCAGTCGCTTCCTGTGCGGCCTTTTTGTAAGCCTTCAGCGCGTGATCTTCACCGCTTTCGACTTCATTCAGGACTGCTTCGTCGTTCTTGCCACTCAAAGCGCTTTTCAGGTTGACCCAAAGACGGTGTGCGCCGCCAGCAATGCTGGAGGAGTCTTCTGGATCGCCGCCCAGTGCACGCACTTCAGCTTGCAGCTCGGCAACGGAAGTCTTGCAGCCAGAAGAACGGGAAAGCAGGTAAGCCTTGATTTCCGGGTTCTTGGCGTCTTCAGCAGCAGTGTGAAAACCTTTCTCACCGTCAATGCTGGTTTCGATCAAGTCATTCAGAATAGAGATGGCTTCTTTGTTGATATCCGACATTTTGCGGTTCCTTTCTGGCAGGTTTATCAAAGGTCTGGTTAACGAAACACTCGATAGAGGGGATATTGCACTCTGCATGCCAGCTTTAGCCGATAAATAATATCTATATTTTTCAATTACTTAGCAATATCAAGCGACAGTTGCGCCGCGCTTTCTGCATGATCTGTGTGTATGAGCAATTGCAGAATGCACGTATCGTTCAAGTTCACTCGAACGGATAAACGGTTATTGAATGAATCCAGAGAAATTGAAGTTGTTAGTCACACGCGAAATGCCGTTCGGCAAGTATCAGGGAAGGTTGCTGGCAGACTTGCCAGGTGATTACCTGAACTGGTTCGCCCGACAAGGTTTTCCGGCTGGAGAGTTGGGCAGCCTGTTGGCCCTGATGCATGAAATCGATCACAACGGCCTCTCGGCATTGCTGGACCCGCTGCGCACGCGGCCCCGCGAGCCGCTGCGCCAGGGCCCGCCGAAAGCCCCCATACGCTTCAACTAAACGCCCATAGATAAAAGCGAGCCGCTTGATGAACAGCACTGCATACGCAATAACGGAATTGGCGGATGAACAGGCTCGGGACGAAGCGTTCTGGCAGCAGGTTGCGGCGCAGTACGACGTCGAGCCCGGGCCGGTCAATTTCGAATACGGCTATTTCGGCCGTATGACCCGCGCAGCACTCAAGGATTACGAGCAGAACCTCGCTTACGTCAATCGCAGCAACTCGGTCTACGTGCGGCAGAAGTTCGATACCGAGGACAGCGAGACCATTCGCGCTGACTTGGCCGATCTGCTGAACGTGCCGGCCCGCGAAGTGGCCATCACCCGCTCCGCGTCCGAGTCGGTGCAAGCGCTGATTCGCAACTACAACGGCCTACTGGCAGGCGACCAGGTGCTGGTCAGCGACCTGGATTACAACAGCGTGCAGACCGGCATGCGTTGGCTGGCGAAGAATCGCGGCGTGGAGGTCATTGAGGTCACTCACCAACACCCCGCCAGCCATGACGGGCTGCTGCAGACTTACCGCGACGCCTTTGCCGCACACCCGCGCCTCAAGCTGGTGGCGCTGACCTACGTCACCCATCGCACGGGTCTGGTGATGCCGGTGAAAGCGATCGCCGAGCTGGCCAAGGCCCACGGCATCGAAGTCATTCTGGATGGCGCCCACGCGCTAGGCCTGCTGGATTTCGAACTGGCTGACCTTGGCGTGTCGTTCGCCGGATTCAACCTGCAGAAATGGATTGGCGCGCCGCTGAGCCTGGGCTTCATTTATGTGAAGCAGGAACGCCTGAGCGCCATCGACCCCGACATGGCAGACGAGCGCTACAGTGAGGACGATATCCTCGGTCGCGTACCTTACGGGACGCCGAACATTCCGGCCTTGATGACCCTGCCAAAAGTCTTCGCCTACCATCGCGCCATGGGCGGCGCACCCGCTAAAGGCGCACGTTTGGCCTATCTGCGAGACCTGTGGGTCACTCAGGCGCGGACCATCGAAGGCATCGACGTGCTAACGCCGGACGACCCTCGGCTCTATTGCGGCATCACGTCATTCCGCTTCAGCCGTCACGCAGATCAGGAGCTCATGGTCAAGCGCCTGCTGGATGAGCACGGTATTTTTGCGGTCACGCGGGAAGGCTCGGCCTGCGGGACGTGCATCCGCATTACGCCGGGATTCACCACATCGGCAAGGGATGTCGAGCAGTTGGTGGCAGCACTTCGTGCGCTGGCATAGGGTCTGCTCCCGAGTGGCCGCGCCGGGATCAAAACCTTCGGTGAGTCCGTAGAAAAAAAGACGGCGCCTTCATGACGAAGGCGCCGTAAATCCATCGAGAAACGAACTACAAAGGAGCGGCAAAGATAAGCGCTCCTGCCGCTGCCTGTGCGGTACATATGTATTACGTATGAAAGGCGCAAAAAAAAACGGCGTTCCCGACCAAGGAACACCGTAAAAAAGCCATGCAACAACGACTTCTGCAGCAACGCCCCGAAAGGGCGCCATAAACGGATCATGCTCAGCAGTTAACCAGCCTCCACTTGAACGGAAGCTGTCGAAAGCGGAGCCTGACCGGCAAATTCAGACTCAGTCGAACAACGCGATGGCTTCGGCCGTGGCGTCGGTAATCCGCTGCCAGTCGCCGTTTTTCACCCACGCGTTATCGATCATCCAGGTGCCGCCGACGCACATCACGTTAGGCAGCGCCATGTAGCTTTTCAGGTTGGCCGCACTGACGCCGCCGGTTGGGCAGAAGCGCACTTCCGGGAATGGACCGCCCAGTGCCTTGATTGCACCGACACCGCCACTGATTTCCGCCGGGAACAGCTTGAAGCGGCGATAGCCCAGCGCGTAACCGATCATGATTTCCGAAGCGCTGCTGATGCCTGGCAGCAGCGGCAATTCGCTCAGCGCGGCGGCTTCCAGCAGATCCTGCGTGCTGCCGGGGGTGACGATGAACTGTGAACCCGCCTCCTCGGCCGCCTTGAGCATATGACGGTCAAGGATGGTGCCGGCGCCGACGCTCAGCTCTGGACGCGCATCACGCAGCATGCGAATGGCTTTGAGCCCGAACTCGGAACGCAGGGTTATTTCCAGCGCATTCAGGCCGCCAGCGGCCAGTGCATCGGCCAGCGGCAGGACATCCTGTTCGCGGGCAATGGTAATGACCGGCAGAATCTTCGCTTTCGCGCAGAGTGCGTCGATCTGGGCAATCTTGCTCGCCATGCTATTCAACGGCTGTTTCACTTGGGTATTTTCCATGGCGGCTGATCCTTTGCTTATGGGCACCAGTAGATCTCTAGAGACGGGTTGAGGAACGCGCGCACCGGCATTTCGGCAAGGTCATCGCCTGCCAGTGCAGCGCGCAATGTGTCGAGTTTGGCTTGACCGGAGACGGACAGGATGGTGGTCGCTGCCGACGCCAGGACCGGACGCGTCAGGGTCAGGCGCTGATGGGGGACGGTCGGTGCGAGCATGGGCAGGCAACGACGGTCGCTGTTGAGGTCCAGCGCTTCTTTCAGGTGCGGGCTGTTGGGGAACAGCGACGCGGTATGCCCGTCATCGCCCATCCCCAGAATCAGCACATCAATCTTCGGCAGCGCCTTGAGCGCCTCGTCAGTCGCCGCTGCAGCTTCATCCACCGTCGTGGTCGGACGATAGAGGCTGAAGAATTCCGCTTCCGCCGCTGGCCCCTGAAGCAGGAAACGCTTGAGCAGGCCTTCGTTGCTGTCGGCGTGTTCGACGGGCACCCAGCGCTCGTCGGCCAGACTGACGCAGACTTTCGACCACTCGAGTGGCTTCTGCGCCAGCGCCTTGAAAAACGCCACCGGGCTTTTGCCGCCGGACACCACCAACGTGGCCGTACCGTGCGGGTTGCTGGAAATCGCAGCCGTCAGACGCTCGGCCACGTGATCGGCCAGCGCGTTCGCCAGGACTTCGGGGTTATCGAATTCGTGGGCCTTCAGGCCCGCCGGAAATTCAAGTTCACATATCGCCATACCAGGACCTCCCGTCACGCGTAATCAAAGCAATGGAGCTCATCGGCCCCCAGGAACCAGCGGGGTAAGGCTTGGGCGCATCGCCCGCCTTTTTCCAGCCAGCGATCAACTGGTCGCACCATTGCCAGGCGTATTCGATTTCGTCTTTGCGGACAAACAGGTTCTGATTGCCACGCATGACTTCCAGCAACAACCGCTCGTACGCGTCCGGAACGCGGGCGCTGCGATAGGCATCGGAGAAACTCAGTTGCAAAGGATTGCTGCGCAGCTGCATGCCTTTGTCCAGGCCCTGATCCTTGGTCATCACTTGCAGCGAGATGCCCTCATCGGGCTGCAAGCGGATGATCAGGCGGTTGCTGATCTGCAAGCGCTGCTCAGGGGCGAAGATGTAATGTGGCGGCTCTTTGAAGTGGATCACGATCTGCGACAGCTTCTGCGGCATGCGCTTGCCGGTACGCAGATAGAACGGCACGCCCGACCAGCGCCAGTTACGGATATCGGCACGAATGGCGACGAAGGTTTCCGTGTCGCTCTGGGTGTTGGAGTTTTCCTCCTCCAGATAACCCGGCACCGGCTTGCCCTCGCTGTAGCCGGCGATGTACTGACCACGCACCACTTGGGTGGCCAGACGCTCCGGCGTGAAAGGCGCCAGTGCCTTGAGCACTTTCACCTTCTCGTCACGAATACTGTCGGCGGACAGGTCGCTGGGCGGGTCCATTGCGATCAGGCACAGCAGCTGCAACAGGTGGTTCTGGATCATGTCACGCAGTTGACCGGCCTGGTCGAAATAGCCCCAGCGCCCTTCGATGCCGACCTTCTCCGCCACGGTGATTTCAACGTGGGAGATATGGTTCTGGTTCCACTGCGTCTCGAACAGGCTGTTGGCAAACCGCAGGGCAATGAGGTTCTGCACCGTGTCCTTGCCCAGATAGTGGTCGATCCGGTAAATGCGGGTTTCAGGCAGGAACTTGGCGACGGCATCGTTGACGCGACGGGACGACGCGAGGTCGTGGCCGATGGGCTTTTCCAGCACGGCGCGGGTGCGATCGGTCAGGCCCACCAGCGCGAGGTTTTCGCAGATGGCGCCATAGACCGACGCCGGTGTCGCGAAGTAGGCAATCATGGTCGGCGCGTCGCCCACGGCTTCGGCAAGCGCGACGTAGTCCTCGCCCTTGAGGAAGTCCACATGCAGGTAACTCAGGCGGGCCTGAAAACGCTCCACGTGTTCGGTCTCAAGCTGCGCCTCGGGGACAAAGCGACGCAGGCTTTTATCAATGTAGGCCAGGTGCTCCTCAGGAGTCCCCGGCTCACGGGCCAACGCAATAATTCGGGTCTCGGCATGCAGCAGTCCAGCTCGATCAAGCTGGTACAACGCAGGAAACAGTTTGCGTACCGCCAGGTCACCCAAGGCACCAAACAACGCAAAAGTGCACGGTTCAACCGTAATCGAGAGCATAATGTTGGTTCTTTTATCAAGTTAAGCTACAAATACCTTTTTTAAAGGCGTTACTCAAGGCCGAATGTAGTAATAACCACAACATTCCCACCTTAACCACATTAGAGTGGTGATCACCACAGGCCCTCAGTACGATAGGCCACCTTTGCGACAGGCTAAAGGCCGAAATTCCCTCACTGCAAATAAAGGCCTGTCGACCGGCCTGTCGCCGTTTCATCAGAAGGACAAACAATGGACCGCGTACGCAATCTTCTGGAGCAGATCCAGAGTCGTCTGGAAGAGCTGAACAAGGCCGAGCGCAAGGTCGCCGAGGCGATTCTGAGCAATCCGCAGCAGGCCACCCGGTTCAGCATCGCTGCGCTGGCCCAGGCCGCGAAGGTCAGTGAACCGACGGTCAACCGTTTCTGCCGCTCGTTCGATGTCAGCGGCTATCCCGAGCTGAAGCTGCAACTGGCCCAGAGCCTGGCCAGCGGCGCCGCCTACGTCAGCCGTGCCGTGGAAGCCGATGACAACCCGGAAGCCTACACCCGCAAGATCTTCGGCAGCGCCATCGCGTCCCTCGACAGCGTGTGCCAGGTGCTTGACCCCAACCTGATCAGCAAAGCGGTCGACCTGCTGATTCAGGCGCGGCAGATTCACTTCTTCGGCCTCGGGGCTTCGGCGCCGGTGGCATTGGACGCGCAGCATAAATTCTTTCGTTTCAATCTCGCCGTCACGGCCCACGCCGACGTGCTGGTGCAGCGCATGCTGGCGTCGGTGGCCCACACTGGCGAGCTGTTTGTGATCATTTCCTACACCGGGCGCACCCGCGAGCTGGTCGAAGTGGCACGCATTGCCCGGGAGAACGGCGCGTCGGTGCTGGGCCTGACCGCTGCCGACTCGCCGCTGGCGAAGGCCAGCACGTTGAGCCTGAACATTCCGCTGCCGGAAGACACCGACATCTATATGCCCATGACGTCCAGGATCGTCCAGCTGACAGTGCTGGATGTGCTGGCGACCGGCATGACCCTGCGTCGGGGCGTCGACTTCCAGCCGCACCTGCGCAAGATCAAGGAAAGCCTGAACGCGAGCCGGTACCCGGCGGACGATGAGCTGAATTAAGGGAACGCCTCATTTGCAGGCGATCCCCCGCTCCCACACTCAATGAACCAGGCTTGCCTGCAGGCGTAAGCTGGCGTGCTGCCTGGGCGCCAGGCTCAAGCAATCATCCACACCCGACGCCGCCTCGACGCGCAAGAAACCCATCGCTTCATCGCCGCCCACACCGAGCAAGGGTCGGCTGCCGGGGTGCCAGACGACGGTGCTGTCGCTGTCGCCGGTGTCGATGCTCAACCGCCGCTGCCAGGCGTCGTCTTGTAGTTCCAGCAGCCCTGCATGCTCGAACACCCGCTGACAACTGCCATGAACCCGAAGCTCGCCCCGCTGCTCGCAAGCGCTGCGGCTGAGTTCGTCGTAACCTTGCGCACCGTCGAGCCCCTGCAACGCGACGTCCGCCACATCACTGATGCGCCAGTAGGCGTGCAAGCCATGGCCGAAGTGACAAGGCTCGCTGTCGTCGTGACGCGTCTCAAGGCGCAGGTCCATTGAATGCCCGAGCTCGGCATAAAGATCGGCCTGCCAGTCCCACAGCTTGAGTTGCCAGCGCAATGTGACGCCCGCCTCATGCTCATGGCTTTCGACCAGTTTCCAGTCGAGGAGTCGGCCCCAGCCATTGGCCGGCCAACCGCTCTCCCCCGGATGACGTCCGACCCAGGGCCAACTGACCGGCACGCCACCGCGGATCGCGCCGACCAGGGGCCAGTGCGCGGCACACCACAGCCAGGGCTTCTGCCCGGCAGGTTCAAAATGCAACAGCTGAGCGCCCTGCCGACTGAACACGGCCTGACACTGCGCATGATTGATCACCAGCACATCACGCTGTTGGTAGCGTTCCCACTGAAAGGTCGGTTGCGGTCGCACCGCGGTGAAGAAACGCTGAAGAGGGTGCTCGGTTGAGCCGGGGTCCCTGAAGGGCATCGTTGTCGCACTCCAGATGGCGGTCACTCGTCACGCGAGAAAAAATGCCCCGAACGCGGAGCCATTGCTACGGAATAAATAGCGCGAAAAAAAACGGGCAGCTTGGCTGCCCGTAAAGCACACACGACCCTTGATCGTTTGTGGAGCGCGGAGGAGCGTCCGCTTAACTTAGAACTTCGATTGAATCTTGATACCGGCAACCAGTGCGTTCTGAACGTCGTCCACACCGCCCGGGCTCTTCACGTACTGCAGGTTAGGACGCACGGTCAGCCAGTCGGTTACGTGCACGCCGTAGTAGATTTCCGAGTTGTATTCGGTCTTCTGGATCGGCAGGTAGCCTGGGTTGTCGTAGTCTTCGATGCCGTTGACGGCGTTGACCAGACGACGGTTGTCCTGGGCATCATCGTTCACGTGGATACGCGCGACGCCGATACCGATGTCATCCTTCGGACGTGCATCGAACGGGCCTTTGTAGACGAAGCCGACCTGCTGGTAGTTGTCGACGAAGTTGGTGGCTTTGTCATGCACCGTCGCGTTGGCGAAAATGCTCAGACCACGGGATGCGTCGCCGTTGTGCGCGGTCAGCTGTTGCTGAGCCACGACCCACCAGCCGTGCTTGTCTTTGTGGGACTTGAAGTCACCGCCGGCGATTGCCTGTGGCTGACCGTTTTCGTTCTCGTAGAGATCGTCGGCGCTCGGGTTACTCACGTAGTAGCCCAGACGGTATTCGCCTGGCAGAGAGTTGACGTTTGGCGACCACACCACTTCAACCGGTACGACGGTGCCTTTGGAGCCGCTGCCGCTGAGTTTGAAGCTGTTGCCGGTTTCGAGGTACGAAGGGTTCTGCTCGTAGACGCCGATCTGGGCGAACAACTCAGGCGTGATGTTGTACTTCACGCGGGCAGCCCACTGGCTGACAGGCCAGTTGTACCAGGTGTTGACGTAGTTACCGACTTGCGAGCCGCAGAACGAAAGGTTCTGGAAGTCGCAAGGGAAGCTGTTGAAGTCTTCGCCTTCACCGAAACGACCAACCTTGATGTCCAGCTTACCGTCGAAGTACTTCTGCTTGACCCACATCTGGGTCAGACGCCAGGTCTGGCCACGGCCCCAGACTTCCTGGGAGGAGCTGAGCGTGCCGGCACGCGGATCGCCGATACGGTCGTTGGAAATGTTGTTGCCACTACGCTCGGTGATCGCGAGCTTGAACTCTGCGTCGTGCCAGCCGAGGATTTTTTGCAGGTCCATTTGTACGCCGAACGCAAACTGGTCGCTGTAGCGGCCGGTTCTGTCGTCGTTATAACCACCGTTGAGGTTGGAGGCGGCTTCGCCTACGTACTCGATCGGGAAGTCGTAACCCTTGTCGTACAGCTCTTGACGCAGCCCACCCCAATCACCAGTCATGTGCTCGCTGGCTTTGAAAGGCTCCATTGCAGACGCCGTTCCGGAAATCGTCAACGCGCTCAGGACAGACAACCCACCGATCAGCTGAAACTGGTTAAGCGACTTGTTACGTACCTTTTTCATCCCTTGGATCCTCGTTTTATTGTTATTAGCTTTTGAACAGCGTTGTAACCACGTACATCGTGTGCATGACGGGTTTTGTACGGCAGACATCCACCCGTCACAGGTGCTCGTTTGTGCAGTGCTCCTGCACATCGGGATCAGTTGCGGTTGAGCCGCGTGACATTCCCCATGTTCTCCACCGACTGACTCGGTGCCAGGACGCCAAGGCGCTCGCCGGTTTTGGCGTCGAACAGCAGAACCTTCGCCGGATCGAACTGCAACGTCAAGGTCTCGCCCACAGCGGGTGCAATATCCGGCGCCAGACGGCAGCAGACCTTGCTCTCGTTGAGGGTAACGAATACCAGCGTATCCGGGCCAGTCGGCTCGGTCACCTGGACTTCGGCGCGAATGGTCGGCAGACCGGCAGCATCACCGGACGCTAGCACGATTTGCTCAGGACGCAGGCCCAGAATCACCTCACGGTCCTCAAGACCGGCGTCGTTCATGCTCATCGGCAGCTCGCAACGGGCCTGACCGCTGTCGAGCAGCGCGACGAGGCGACCGTCCTTGCGTTGCAGACGCAGCGGGATGAAGTTCATCGGCGGCGAGCCGATGAAGCTGGCCACGAACAGGTTGGCCGGATCGTTGTAGATCTGCTTTGGCGTGCCGAACTGCTGAATGATGCCGTCCTTCATGACCGCCACTTTGTCGCCCAGTGTCATCGCTTCGATCTGGTCGTGGGTCACGTAGACCGTGGTGGTCTTCAGGCGCTGGTGCATCAGCTTCATTTCGGTACGCATCTCGACGCGCAGCTTGGCATCGAGGTTCGAAAGCGGCTCGTCGAACAGGTAAATCTTCGGCCGACGGGCCAGCGCCCGGCCCATGGCCACGCGCTGTTGCTGACCACCGGACAATTGCCCCGGCTTGCGGTTGAGCAGGTGTTCGATCTGCAGCAGCTTGGCGACCCGCGCCACTTCGGCGTCGATGTCGGCCTGATTCATCTTGCGAATCTTCAGCCCGAACTCGATGTTCTCGCGCACGCTCATGGTCGGGTACAGCGCGTAGGACTGGAAGACCATCGCGATGTCGCGATCCTTCGGGCTCATGCCGCTGACGTCCTGATCACCGATCATGATCGCGCCGCCGGTAATGTTTTCCAGCCCGGCGATGCAGTTCATCAGGGTCGACTTACCGCAGCCCGAAGGGCCGACCAGAATCAGGAACTCGCCTTCTTTGATGGAGAGTTCGATGTTCTTCAGGGTGTCCGGCAAACCGGCCCCGTAAGTCTTGTTTACATTGCGTAGTTCAAGCGTTGCCATGATTACCCCTTGACTGCGCCGGCCGTGAGCCCGCGCACGAAATACTTGCCTGCGACCACGTAGACCAACAGGGTGGGCAGACCGGCGATCATCGCCGCCGCCATATCAACGTTGTATTCCTTGACGCCTGTGCTGGTGTTCACCAGGTTGTTCAGCGCGACCGTGATCGGCTGCGAATCACCGCTGGAGAACACCACGCCGAACAGGAAGTCGTTCCAGATCTGGGTGAACTGCCAGATCAGGCAGACCATGATGATCGGCGTCGACATCGGCAGAATGATCCGACGGAAGATGGTGAAGAAGCCGGCGCCATCCAGACGTGCCGCTTTCACCAGTGCGTCCGGAATACTGACGTAGTAGTTGCGGAAGAACAGCGTGGTGAACGCCAGACCGTAAACGACGTGGACGAACACGAGACCTGTGGTGGTGCTCGCCAGGCCCATTTTGCCCAGTGTGAAAGACGCCGGCAGCAGGACGGTCTGGAACGGCAGGAAGCAACCGAACAGCAGCAGGCCGAAGAACAACTGCGAACCGCGGAAGCGCCACATCGACAGCACGTAGCCGTTCAGCGCACCAATGGTGGTGGAGATCAGCACCGCCGGAACGGTGATCAGGAACGAGTTCCAGAAGTAGCCCTTCACCGTCGCCCAGGCTTTGATCCAGCCGATGGCCGTCACTTCGGTCGGCCAGCTGAGCAGGTTGCCGCTGCCGATGTCTTCCGGTGACTTGAAGCTGGTCAGCAGCATCACCACCAGCGGCACCAGATAAATGAATACCGCAACGATCAGCACCGCATAGATGGCGACGCGGCTCAGGCTGAGGGCGGGCTTGTTGGCGAGACTAGTCATTGCGCTTGGCCCTCAGCTCGGAATACAGATAAGGCACGAGGATGGCGAGAATCGCGCCGAGCATCAGAATCGCGCTGGCGGAACCCATGCCCATCTGGCCACGGCTGAAGGTGAACGAGTACATGAACATCGCGGGCAAGTCGGACGAGTAGCCCGGGCCACCGGCCGTCATGGCCGCGACCAGGTCGAAGCTCTTGATGGCGATGTGCGCCAGAATCATGACCGCACTGAAGAACACCGGACGCAGGCTTGGCAGCACGACCTTCCAGTAGATCTTCGGCATGCTCGCGCCGTCGATCTGCGCAGCACGGATGATCGACTGATCAACGCCACGAAGGCCGGCCAGGAACATCGCCATGATGAAGCCCGACGCCTGCCATACCGCAGCGATCACCAGACAGTAAACGACGCGGTCCGGATCGATCAGCCAGTCCAGGCGAAAGCCTTCCCAGCCCCAGTCACGCAGCAGTTTGTCCAGACCCATGCCCGGGTTGAGCAGCCATTTCCAGGCCGTACCGGTGACGATCATCGACAGCGCCATCGGGTACAGATAAATGGTGCGGATAAAGCCTTCGCGGCGGATGCGCTGGTCCAGAAAGACCGCCAGCAGCACGCCGACCACCATGCTGATGCCGATGAACATGCCACCGAACACCGCGAGGTTTTTACTGGCTACCCACCAGCGATCGTTGTCGAACAACCGCGCGTATTGCGCCAGACCCACGAATTTGTAGGTCGGCAGGAAAGTCGAGTTGGTGAACGACAGAACGAACGTCCACAGGATATAGCCGTAGAAGCCCACCAATACGATGAACATGCTGGGCGCCAGCACCAGTTTGGGTAGCCAGCGCTGCAGTGCATCGAACGGCGAGGCTTTGCTGAACACAGCAACAGAACTCATGGTGAAATCCAGTACAGAAGAATGAAGAGTGCAAACACGCCGCCTTCTGCAGGAGTGGGCTTGATCGCGATGCGGCGTGTCAGTGCCGTCTGAATTGGCTGACATGACGCCATCGCGAGCAAGCTCACTCCTACATGGAGCAAGCGGTGTTACGGCTTACTTGGCAGACTTGATCGCAGCGCCCAGCTTCTTCGCCGCGTCGGCCGGATCGGCTTTCGGGTCGTTGATGAAGTTGGTCACGACGTCAAAGAACGCGCCCTGCACGGCCAGTGTGGTGGCCATGTTGTGCGCCATGCTTGGTTGCAGGCCGCCGGTTTTGGCGTCAGCCAGGAAATCCTTGGCAGCGGTCTGGGCGCACGAGTCGAAACCGTACTTGCCCATGTCAGCCAGCATGTCGTTGCGAACCGGGATCGAGCCCTTGTTGATGCTGAAGACTTTCTGGAAGTTTTCACCCAACACGACCTTGGCGATGTCCTGCTGACCGGCAGCAGTGCCCGCGTCTTTCTGCTTGAACACAGCCAGGGAGTCGATGTTGTAGGTGAACGCCTTGTCGGTGCCCGGGAACGCTACGCACTCGTAGTCCTTGCCGGCGACTTTCTTGGCAGCGGTCCATTCACTCTTGGCCCAGTCACCCATGATCTGCATGCCGGCCTTGCCGTTGATGACTTTGGCGGCTTCCAGGTTCCAGTCCTGGCCTTTGCCGTCGGCATCCATGTAGGTGGCGACTTTCTTCAGCTCGGTGAGCGACTTGACCATTTCAGGGCCGGTCAGCGCAGCGTTGTCGAGGTCGACCAGTGCCTTTTTGTAACCATCAGCGCCCATGACAGAGAGAACGACGGCTTCAAAAACAGTGCTGTCCTGCCAAGGCTGGCCACCGTGGGCCAGAGGGATGAAGCCTGCCGCTTTGAGCTTGTCGCCCGCTGCGTAGAATTCTTCGAGGGTGGTAGGGGCTTTTTCGATACCGGCTTTCTTGAAGACTTCCGGGTTGATCCACAGCCAGTTGACGCGGTGGATGTTCACCGGCACGGCGACGTAGTCACCGTCGTACTTCACGGTGTCGGAGACTTTCTTGTCCAGCAGGCTGTCCCACTTCTCCTCTTTGGAGACGTTTTTAAGCACGTCGGTATCAAGCAGGCCGGTAGAGGCCCATTCCTGGATGTCCGGGCCTTTGATCTGGGCAACGCCAGGCGGGTTGCCAGCAACGGCGCGGCTCTTGAGCACGGTCATTGCGGTTGCACCGCCGCCGCCTGCGACGGCGCCGTCTTTCCAGGTGAAACCGTCTTTTTCAACTTGCGCGCGGAGCACATCGGCAGCGGCTTTTTCGCCACCGGACGTCCACCAGTGCACAACTTCGACAGTGCCTTTGGCATCAGCCGCCATGGCGCTCAGAGGGAACAACGAGGCGAGGGAAATAAGTGCAGCGAGACGGGAAATCGAATTCATATCTGACCTTTCTTGTTGTTATGCATGAGCAAGTCGTGGCGCTTGCGCTGCGTGGATTCTAACTAAGGGGTTAGAGCAGACGGTAACGAAGGGATGCGCAAATGTCACAGGGCTGTGACATTGAGGAAAGGGACCGGATTACTCCACACCTCGCGGCAGATAGAGCGTGACCCGCAACCCGCCCTCGCGCATGTTCTGCAGCGTCACTTCGCCGCCGTGGCTGTGGGCAATATTGCGGGCGATTCCGAGCCCTAACCCATAGCCCTGCTGGTGTTTGCCGGCCAGCCGGAAGTGCGGTTCGAAGACTTGTTCCATTCGCTGTTCAGGCACGCCCGGGCCTTCATCTTCGACGTGAAGAATGAACTCGTCGGCGTCGTCTTCAACGAACAGGTGCGCACGGTCGCCGTATTTGATGGCGTTATCGATCAGGTTGCCCATGCACCGGCGCAGCGCCAGGGGCTTGCCGTAGTACATCGACATCGCGTTGCCGTGCAACGTGACACGGCCTGCACCGTCAGCGGAGAGATAGGGCTCGATCAGGCAATCCAGCGCGTGATTGAGGTCGACCGGCTCGATGTTCTCGTGAATGTCGGTGTCCTTCACGCACTGCAACGCGCCTTTGACCAGCAACTCCAGCTCATCCAGATCACGGGTGAATTTGGCCTGCATCTGTTCGTCTTCGAGCAGCTCGACGCGCAGCCGCAAGCGAGTGATCGGGGTGCGCAGGTCGTGGGAAATCGCGCTGAAGAGCTGGCCGCGTTCGGTCAGGTAACGGCTGATGCGATCGCGCATGGTGTTGAACGCGCGGGTCACTTCCACCACTTCACTGCCGCCCCCCTCCACCACCGGCTCGACGTCAGCGCCCAACGACAGATCCCGCGCGGCATGGGCCAGACGCTTGAGCGGGCCGCTCTGCCAGTGCACCAGCAGACCGATGAAGACCAAAAGAAAAATACTGGTCAGCGCGATGAACCAGACTTGCTGCGAGGGCAGGCCTTCCGCTTCGAGCATGGTGTAAGGCTCAGGCAGCAGCGAGGCGATGTACAGCCATTCGCCGGGCGACAGCTCGATTTGCGTGACCAGCACGGGCGGATTGACCGGCTCAAGGGTCAGCGCGTAATGGGCCCACGAGCGCGGAAGTTCGTCGAGTCTGAGACCGCTGTTGAAAATGCGCAGGTCTTCGGGACGCACGAAGCGGACGAGGAGGTCGGGATCAGCGCCGAGGTTTTGCCGCAGCACCTGACCGACCACATCGATGACCGCCGTCTTGCGCACGGTGGGCTCAAGCACCTGCATTTCCAGCGGCCGATCGTTGAGCGACACAAAGAAACGCGTGCCGCCCATGCTGCGCAATTGATCGAGCACCAGCGGCCGAAACGCAACGGGGAGCGAGCGGAAGTAACTCACACTCGCCGCCATGGAAAAACCCAGACTGCGGGCGCTGGTGACCAGGCCTTCCATCTGCGTGGCGCGCAGTTGCGAAAGCCAGATCAGGCTGGACAGGGTTTGCGCCAGCAACACGGCGAGCAAGGTCAGCAGCAGCATGCGTCCGAGCAGCGAACGCGGCACCGGCAAGCGGCGTTTCCTGTCGGTCACCATTGAGTATCAGTAACCGTTGCCGGCTTGGGGGAGCACATTGGCTGCCAGCAGATAACCACTGCCTCGCACGGTGCGGATCAAACGCGGAGCCTTGCCAGTGTCACGCAAACGCTGACGCAGGCGGCTGACCGCCATGTCGACGATGCGCTCCAGCGGCATCAGCTCACGGCCACGGGTGGCGTTGCCGATGGTGTCGCGATCGAGAATCTGTTGGGGGTTGTCGAGAAACAGTTTAAGCAGCGCGAAATCAGCGCCGGACAAAATCACTTCTTCACCGTCGTTGTGAAATAGCCGATGACTGACCATGTCCAGCCGCCATTCATCGAACACCAGCACTTCACCGCCGCTGCGTTCCTGGCCGAACTGGGCACGGCGCAACAGGGCTTTGATCCGGGCCTGAAGCTCACGGGGGCTGAAGGGTTTGGCCATGTAGTCATCGGCGCCGAGTTCCAGCCCGATGACACGGTCGGCCTCGTCGGAGCTGGCGGTGAGCATGATGATGGGAATATGCGGTTGACGCGGATGCTGCCTGACCCAACGACACAGGCTGAAGCCATCTTCGTCGGGGAGCATGACGTCGAGAATCAGCAGGTCGCTGGCCTCTTCGTTGAACGCCTGGCGAAACTCGGCCCCATCGCCGACCGTGCGCACCTGAAAACCGGATCGGCTCAGGTAGGCTTGCAGCAACTCGCAAATCTCCTGGTCATCGTCGACCACCAGAATCGATTTACTGACAGCGTTCACATGGTCGTCCTTGTGAGCAATGGATTGTTGTTATAGGTGGAGCAGTTGCGAGCTTCAAGCTTTAAGCCGCAAGCCAGCCATGCGCGGCATTGACTTGCAGCTTATAGCTTGCCGCTAGCGCTCGCCGCGAACTGATCCAGCGCCACGCCTGCGCCCATCAGGCCGGGGTACTCGGCCGTGACCAGCCAGACCGGCACGTCATTGAAGTAATCCTTCATCAGTCCCTTCTCGGCGAACGCCTTGTTGAAGCCGCTCTGCATGAAGAAATCAACGAACCGCGGGATCACGCCACCGGCAATATACACGCCGCCGCGTCCGCCGACAGTCAGTACGTTGTTGCCCGCCACCCGGCCGAGGAATACACAGAACTGCTCGAGCACCGCGCTGGCGACCGGATCGCCCTTGAGTGCCGCCGAGGTAATGGCCGCAGGGGATTTGAGTTCAGGCTCGATCTCGTCCAACCCGCAGCTGACTTGATACAGCAGCAACAGCCCGGCGCCACTCAGAATCGTCTCGGCGCTGACATGCTCGTGGGTCGCCATCAACCGCATCCACAGCAGGGCTTCGCGAGGCGTGCCGATGGGCAGATCAACGTGACCGCCCTCCCCCGGCACCGCAGTCCATCGCGCTTCGCCGCTGCGGATCAGCGTGCCGACGCCAAGGCCGGTGCCTGGCCCGATCACCACCCGCGCACCACGAGGATCGCCCTTGCCATGACGCACGGTCAGGTACTCGTCGTCCTTCAGGCGGGTCATGCCCAGCGCCATGGCGGTGAAGTCGTTGACCAGGATCAGGTGGTCGATCTTCAGCTCGGCGCAGAATGCCTGCCGATTGATCTTCCAGTGGCTGTTGGTGAAGTGGAAATCATCGCCGGTCACCGGCCCGGCCACGGCCAGACAAATGGAGGTGACATCACCGCGCTGCAATTCCAGGTCCTGCAAATAGACCATCAGGGCCTTTTCAGGACTGGCGTAATCGACCGTCGCGAATACGCGAATCGAATGCAACTGGTCGTCTTCCCAAATGGCAAACCGCGCATTTGTGCCGCCGATATCACCCACCATCGCCAATGTCACTTGAGCGTCTCCAGATTCGAAGTAAAGGCGCTGGCGCCCTTCTCTGCCGAGCTGAAGGCCATGCGCATGAAGCCGAACAATTCGCGCCCGCTGCCCACGTTATGGGACAAGCGACCGATGGCCGGCTCTCTGGCGGCCAATTCTGCCGGTTCGACCAGAACTTGCAACGTTCCTTTCACGCCATCGACACGAATGAGATCCCCATCACGTACCAACGCCAGCGGTCCGCCGTCGGAGGCTTCCGGGCAAACGTGAATCGCCGCCGGGATTTTCCCGGACGCGCCGGACATGCGCCCGTCAGTAATCAGCGCTACTTTGAACCCACGGTCCTGCAGCACGCCCAGGAACGGCGTCATCTTGTGCAGCTCCGGCATGCCGTTGGAGCGCGGCCCCTGGAAGCGCATCACCGCCACGAAATCGCACTCCAGTTCGCCCGCCTTGAAGGCGTCGGCGAGGTCCTGCTGGTCTTCGAATACTTTGGCGGGCGCTTCGACGATCTGATGCTCCAGCGCAACGGCAGAGACCTTCATCACGCCACGGCCCAAGTTGCCTTCCATCACCCGCAGGCCGCCCTCGGCCGAGAACGGACGGGCAATCGGGCGCAGGACGTTTTCGTCGAGGCTTTCGATCGGGCCATCGCGCCACACCAGTGTGCCTTCTTCCAGGAACGGCTCCTGGGTGTAGCGACGTAGACCACGGCCCATAACCGTGTTGACGTCTTCGTGCATCAGGCCCGCGTCGAGCAGCTCGCGGATCAGGAACGACATGCCGCCGGCAGCCTGGAAGTGGTTGATGTCGGCTTTGCCATTCGGGTAGACGTGGGAAAGGGTCGGCACGACTTCCGACAGATCGGCCATGTCCTGCCAGGTCAGCTGAATGCCCGCGCACTGGGCAATCGCCGGCATGTGCAGCGTGTGGTTGGTGGAACCGCCCGTCGCGTGCAGGGCAACAATCGAGTTGACCAGCGAACGTTCGTCCACAATCTCTCCGAGAGGGATGAAGTCGCCGCTTTGTTTGGTCAGACGCGTGACCTGGAACGCCGCCTCGCGTGTCAGGGCATCGCGTAGCGGTGTGTAGGGATTGACGAAAGAGGCACCCGGAAGATGCAGACCCATGACTTCCATGAGCAACTGGTTGGTGTTCGCCGTGCCGTAGAACGTGCAGGTGCCCGGGCCGTGGTAGGACTTCATTTCCGAGTCCAGCAGCTCTTCGCGGGTTGCCTTGCCTTCGGCGTAGCGCTGACGCACGTCGGCTTTCTCTTTGTTGGAGATGCCCGAGACCATCGGCCCGCCCGGTACAAAAATCGTCGGCAGATGACCGAAACGCAGCGAGCCCATCAGCAAGCCCGGAACGATCTTGTCGCAGATGCCCAGCATCAGCGCGCCGTCGAACATGTTGTGGGACAACGCCACCGCCGTTGCCATCGCAATGACTTCTCGGCTGGCGATACTCAATTCCATGCCCGGCTCGCCCTGGGTGACACCGTCACACATGGCCGGAACGCCACCGGCAAACTGTCCCACCGAGCCGATTTCGCGCAGCGCTTTTTTGATCTGTTCGGGGAAGTGTTCGTACGGCTGATGCGCCGAGAGCATGTCGTTGTAGGAAGAGACGATGGCAATGTTGGCCGCATTCATCATGCGCAGGCTGTTCTTGTCTTCGGGACCACATGCCGCGACGCCGTGGGCGAAGTTGGCACATTGCAACTTGCCGCGCATCGGCCCGTCGCTCGCCGCACCCCGGATCAATTGCAGGTAGCGTTGACGGGTTTCACGGCTGCGAGCAATCAGCCGTTCGGTTACCTCAAGGACGCGGGGATGCATGTCATGGACTCCAGGCTAGCGATGTGGTCACTCGTTCAGGCGCTTTCACCAGGCTGCGATCAAATCCGGGGCTCAGACGAGAGCGACGGCAAGCACTTGATTTTCAGCCAGTTGTGACGGCCAGACGGGTTTCTATTTGTAGATAAAACAAAATACTGCCACTAAAAGGGGTTGTTTTCTATTTTTATGAGAATAATCTTGTAATTCCAACAACAAATTCTTGAGGACGGGTGTATGACTCTCCGCATCGCAATTAATGGCTTTGGCCGAATCGGCCGCAACGTCCTACGCGCACTCTATACCCAAGGCTACCGTCAGGACCTGCAAGTCGTCGCCATCAACGACTTGGGCGACAGCGAGATCAACGCCCACCTGCTGAAATTCGATACGGTTCACGGGCAATTCGACGGCTCCGTTGAACACGATCAGGAAAGCCTGACCGTCAATGGTGACCGAATTGCGGTCAGTGCGATCCGCAACCCGGCCGAGCTGCCGTGGAAATCCCTGGACATCGACGTGGTGTTCGAATGCACCGGCCTGTTCACCGACCGCACCAAGGCCGCTGCCCACATCACCGCCGGCGCCAAGAAAGTGATTATTTCTGCACCGGCCAAAGGCGCCGATGCGACGATCGTCTACGGCGTTAACCATGATGTACTTCGCCAATCCCATCAGGTCATCTCCAACGCATCCTGCACCACCAACTGCCTGGCGCCGGTCGCTCAGGTGCTGAACCGTGAACTGGGCATCGAGAGCGGTCTGATGACCACCATCCACGCCTACACCAACGACCAGAACCTGATCGACGTCTACCACACCGACCCGTACCGCGCGCGTTCGGCTACCCAGTCGATGATCCCGAGCAAGACCGGCGCTGCCGAAGCGGTCGGCCTGGTACTGCCGGAACTGGCGGGCAAGCTGACCGGCATGGCCGTGCGTGTGCCAGTGATCAACGTGTCGCTGGTCGACCTGACCATTCAGCTCAAGCGCGATGCGACGGCCGAAGAAGTCAACGCGATCATGAAAGAAGCGGCCCAGCATTCGAAGATCCTCGGATACAACACCCTGCCGCTGGTTTCCCACGACTTCAATCACAACCCGCTGTCGTCGATCTTCGATGCGAACCACACCAAAGTCAGCGGTCGCCTGCTGAAGGTGCTGGCGTGGTACGACAACGAATGGGGCTTCTCCAACCGCATGCTGGATAACTGTCTGGCGTTGATGAACGCCGAGTAAGCAAGTAACGGGATCCCCTCAATGTAGGAGCGAGCTTGCTCGCGAAGACGAAATTCAAGCCGCTGGACCGTCAGCGGATTTACCAGGCTCTTCGCGATCAACTCCCTCCCCGGTAATGACTGCCGTCCCGGTGAACGGCCCTTACAATCTGTGCAAATCCCTGCCTTGACCTGACGTCTAGATGATAAGCATTATCATCTACTGAATTCTCGTCGGGTGTCCCTGTGACTCAGTCGCACTTCAATACTGTCTTCCTCGCCCGGCGAACCATGCTGTTGCGCACGCTTCAGCGCATGGTCCGCAGTCACACCGCCGCCGAAGACCTGCTCCAGGAAACCTACCTGCGTGTCACCCGCGCACTCACTGAGCGAGCCATCGAGCACCTCGAACCCTTCGTCTTCCAGACCGCGCGCAATCTGGCCCTGGATCATCTGCGCGCCCGCCGCGTTCACGCGCGCACCATCAATGACGATGCGCCGATCAGCGATATTCATAATGTCGTCGCCCCCCACTCCGCGCTGGAGGACGCCGCCCACGCCAACCGTCTGCTGGAAAGCCTGAGCGCGAGCCTGGAAACCCTGTCGCCCCGGCAGCAGAAAATCTTCACCCTCAGTCGGCTTCACGGCGCAAGTTATCTGGAAATCGCCGAGCAACTGGGCGTGTCCACCAGCACCGTGCAAAAAGAATTGAAGCTGATCATGACGCTCTGCCTGAGTGTCGCGGCGCGCATGGATCACTGAGTTTCATCCGCAAGAATTCGTCAGTGGGTGCTTCTGAGTGACGCTACAATGCCGGCCAAACCGTGGACCTGAGGACGCTCCTTGACGGACTCCCAATCACCCCGCCGCGCTCAAGCCGATGCATCGGGCACTGCCGAGACGATGGACCAGGCCCTGACCTGGCTGATCGAGCTGGAAATCGCAGATGCCGCAACCCACGCGCGCTTTCTGGAATGGCTCGAAGCCGATCCCGCCCACCGAGAAGCGTTTGCCAGCGCCGAGACCGTGTGGCACTCGCAAACGGTATTCGATGCAGCAGCGGTGCTGGCTGTGCGGAAAAAAACCTGACGCCGGACTGCGCTCGCCAAGCTGCGGCGCCATGGCTTCAAACCTGATGATCTGACACTCACCGAAATTATTTTTACGCGATAGCCGCGACCCGCACGTCTAGTCATAGCCAATGCAACTGATTCCTATTTGAATCATCTCGCAACAACTATGACGACCCGCACGACAGGGAGCGCTATCCATGCTGTCCAGCTTCAACCCCGCCTCATACGCCTCGGCAAACGCCACTCACCACCTCGGGCTTTCCCTGCTGACCATCGCCGTTTTAGCGGCCGCGGTGCACAGTCCCGCCGTCGCTGCCGCCGAGCAAACCAGCGCGCTGGAACTGGAGCAGATCACAGTTAGCGCCACGCGTCAGGCGCAGTCGGTGGATTCGGTACCCGGCACGGTGACCGTGCAGGACCGAGCGTCGCTGGATCGTCGCAACGTCAACAGCATTCGCGACCTGGTACGCGACGAGCCTGGCGTGTCCGTGGGCGGGGCCGGCCAGCGTGCGGGCACCAGCGGCTACAACATCCGCGGCATCGATGGCGACCGGATCCTGACGCAGGTGGATGGCGTCGAAGTGCCGGACAACTTCTTCCAGGGCCCTTTCGCCAACACCCATCGCAATTACGTGGATCCGGAGATCATCAAGCGCGTCGAGATCCTGCGCGGGCCTGCGTCGGCGCTGTATGGGAGCAGCGCCATCGGCGGGGCGGTGAGCTATTACACCCTCGACCCCGAGGACATCATCAAGCCGGGCAAAGATGTCGGTGCCCGTCTGAAAACCGGTTACAGCTCGGCGGACAACAGCTGGTTGAACTCATCTACGGTTGCCGGCCGCGCGGGGGATGTCGACGGTTTGCTGCACGTCAGCCAGCGCAACGGCCACGAGACCGAGTCCTACGGTGAGCATGGCGGCACCGGGCTGTCCCGCACGGCAGCCAACCCGGAAGACGCCCGCGCAACCAATGTGCTGGCCAAGCTGGGCTGGAACTACGGCGACAATGATCGTCTGGCGTTCACTTACGAGAAGTACAAGGACGATACCCATACGAATCAGAAGAGTGTGGTGGGTGGGCCTTTCATACCTGGCAGAGGTGCGTCAGGGATGTACCGAAGCCGCGAGGGAAACGATGTCATCACCCGAGAGCGGTTTGGCCTCGAAAACACGTTCGCGCTGGACAGCGTGCTGGCCGACAACGCCAAGTGGAGCTTGAATTATCAGATCGCCAAAACTGATCAAAACACTTTCGAGCGTTACGTCCCTGGTAGTCGTGATGTCTGGCGCACCCGCGACACCCATTACAAGGAACGCCAGTGGATCCTCGACGCACAGCTGGATAAAGCGTTCGACATTGGCGACACCCAGCACTTGCTGACGTACGGTACGACCCTCAAGCAACAGAAGGTGACAGGGCTTCGGACAGGATCAGCCACCTGTGCGTCGGTCGTCGGAACCTGCCGCACCCTTGGCGCAGTCAGTACCAGTGCCTCCGACATCGTGGCACCCACTAACGACTTCCCGAACCCGACGATCACCACCTACGGGCTTTTCGCTCAGGATCAGATCAAGTGGGGCGACTGGACCTTCATGCCCGGCGCCCGCTACGACTACACCACGCTCGAACCAGACGCCACAGATTCATTCCTCAAAAGCGTCAACCTGAAAAGCAAGAGCGAGTTCGACGACAGCACCAAAAAATGGCATCGCCTGTCACCCAAGCTGGGCCTGACGTATGCGTTCAACGACGCCTACACCTGGTACGGCCAGTACGCCGAGGGCTTCCGCACGCCGAGCGCCAAAGCCTTGTATGGCCGCTTCGAAAACACCCGGGGCAATTACGTCGTCGAGCCCAATCCCGACCTGAAACCGGAGACCAGCAAGAGCTACGAAACCGGGCTGCGCGGTCACTTCGACGAGGGCACGTTTGATCTGGCGGTGTTCTACAACACGTATCGCGACTTCATTAATGAGGACGCAGTGATTCCAGCCAACTCCACCACCACGACCTTCCAGTCCAACAACATCAGGCACGCCACGATCAAGGGCGTTGAGCTCAAGGGCCGGCTGAACCTGGACAGCTTCGGCGCACCCGAAGGCCTCTACACCCGAGGCTCGCTGGCCTATCTGTACGGTCGCAACAACGACACCGGCCAGCCCCTCAATAGCATCAATCCGCTCACCGGCGTATTAGGGCTGGGTTATGACCAGAACAACTACGGCGGTTTGCTGAACTGGACGCTGGTCAAGCGCAAGACGCGGGTCGACACCAGCAACTACTACGCCCCCGACGGTGCCACCCGGTTCAAGACGCCGGGCTTTGGCCTCGTCGATCTGACGGGCTATTACAAAGTCACTAACGACGTCACGGTCAGCGGTGGCCTGTACAACCTCGCGGACAAAAAATACTGGCTGTGGGATGACGTGCGCGGTTACTACAGCGTTGGCGAAGCCGGTGCCACCGCCCCCGCCAACCTCGACCGACTGACCCAGCCAGGCCGCAATTTTGCCGTGAACGTGGTGTGGGATATCTGACCGACCCCCGTTACAGGTGCGTGATTTTTTATGCGCCTGCAACGCTCGTTCGTCTTGTTAACAAACGCCTCATTTACAAGGAAGACCCTATGACCGGCAACGCCATTCGTCGCTCGCAACGACTGAACCAGATTACCCATGCCCCCCATGAACAACTGGACAAGGCGGTGAAAGCCAACGCGCCGTTCGAGACACTGGCCAGCTACCGCCGATTCCTCAGCGCCCAATACCTGTTCCAGGAAGAGCTGAAAACACTGTACACGCACCCGCAGTTGATCGAGCTGATTGCCGACCTGGCCGATCGATGCCGCGCCGAACAGGCCAAAGCCGATCTGCTTGATCTTCAGGCTGACATCCCTGCCCCGGTCGCCGGCGCGGTCGATGGGCCCAGCCTTGCCGAGGCGCTGGGCTGGCTGTTCGTGTCGGAGGGTTCGAAGCTGGGCGCCGCCTTTCTGATCAAACGCGCCGTGGCCTTGAACCTCAGCGAGACGTTCGGCGCGCGCCATCTGGGTGAACCGTCAGGCGGTCGCGCCGAAGGCTGGAAACGCTTTGTCCGGATCATTGACGATCTGCCGTTCAACGCCGAACAGGAGCGCGAGATAGACCGTGGCGCAGTGGCGGCCTTCGAACGTTTCAACGTGCTGCTGCAGCACGCCTACGCTCCAGCGTCTGAAGCGGAACCCGCCTGACGCCGGGCCTTTTGCGCCCGGCACTGATAAGCTGAGCGCCTTTGCGGGACCTGAAAATCCCGCAACACCTGTTCACTCTGCATTACCGAGACCATGACCCGTACTCCACCCGGCAGTAAACTGTCCCGCATCCTGTTTGGCATTCTCGCCTACGTGAGCCTGACCATCGGCATCATCGCGATTTTCATTCCGGGCCTGCCCACCACCGAATTCATTCTGCTGGCGGCGTGGGCGGCGACGCGTAGCTCGCCACGCTTGAGCGCCTGGCTCGAGAATCATCGGGTGTTCGGACCGATGCTGAGCAACTGGCGAAACGGCAAGATGATTGCGCGCAAGGCCAAGATCAGCGCCACGGTCACCATGCTGATCTGCGCGGTCATGATGCTGGTGCTGCTGAAACACAATTGGTGGATCTACTTCGCGGTAGCCGGCATGGTGCTGGTCAATCTGTGGATCTGGTCACGGCCTGAGCCTTCGCGGCGTCAGGTGTAGGACCGGCTTCAGCCGGGAAGTGGGCCGGTTTCACACCTGGTTCTGAAGTGTGACCTCTGACCCCTTCCCGGCTGAAGCCGGTCCTACAATCAATGCGCGGCATATGAACCTGAACCCGAGGCAGCCCCCGGCGGTCTGTCCTCTTAGGTCCATCACCTTTCCCCGGAGCCATTGCCATGTTCGAGCCAGGTCATCTGCACATCGTCCACCCCGCTCTGCAACCACACGATGTCGGCTACGACCTTCACATTCGTTACGAAGTCAGCCAGACCGATTCGGGACCGGGCATGCAGTTCACCCTGGAAGGCGACATCAATGGCCAGGCGGTCAGCGAAACATTCGAGCTGCCGAAGGACAAGGCCTACAACTTCGCCAGTGATGCCTCGCGCAGACTCGAAAAGCATGGCCTGCCGAGAACCACTGACCTGCATGCGATGCACGGCGAGTACGACAAGATGTTCGAAGACATCCGCCACACGCTCGACATGAAATCCGGTGATCCGGTGAAGCCGGAGCATCTGGAATAGACCAGCACGCTGACACCGTCTCGGGACCGCGATGGGTGATGAGATTACTGGCATAATCGCCCCCCTCACTCCCGCGGGTCCTTTCACTCCCCATGCGCATTCACGTCACGTTCATCGACCGCGTCGGCATCACTCAGGAAGTGCTTGCCATCCTCGGCGCACGCAACCTGAACCTCGATGCCGTGGAAATGGTGCCGCCCAACGTCTATATCGACGCGCCGACGCTGAGCCATGACGTGCTTGAAGAACTCAAGGACCGGCTGTTTCGCGTGCGCGGCGTGGAAGCGATCACAGTGGTCGACATCCTTCCCGGCCAGCGCCGCCACTTGCAGTTGGATGCCCTGCTGGCAGCAATGACCGACCCGGTGCTTGCCCTCGACAGCGCCGGCCATGTGCTGCTGGCGAACCCTGCCCTGGTCGCGTTGTATGGCCGGGAACCGACGGGGGAATCGATTGGCGAACTGTTCTCCGATGATGGCCTGCAATCGGCGCTGCTGGAAAACGGCTTTCGTCTGCCACTGCGCGAAGTCACGCTCAACGGCGAGGCCTTGCTGCTCGATGCCACACCAATCACCGACGCGGGCGCATTGCTGACCCTTTACCAACCGAGCCGAATCGGCGAACGCCTGTCGGCACTGCACCACGATCACGCCGAAGGGTTCGATGCGCTGCTGGGCGACTCCGCGCCAATCCGCACACTTAAAGCCCGCGCCCAGCGGGTCGCGGCACTGGATGCGCCGCTGCTGATTCAGGGCGAAACCGGGACGGGCAAGGAACTGGTGGCGCGGGCGTGTCATGCCGTGAGCGCGCGCAATGGAGCGCCTTTTCTCGCGCTGAACTGCGCGGCGCTGCCGGAGAACCTCGCCGAGAGCGAACTGTTCGGCTACGCCCCTGGCGCCTTTACCGGTGCGCAACGGGGCGGCAAACCCGGGCTGATGGAACTCGCCAACAAAGGCACCGTGTTTCTCGATGAGATCGGCGAGATGTCGCCGTATCTGCAAGCAAAACTTCTTCGATTCCTTAATGACGGCAGTTTTCGGCGGGTCGGCGGCGACAAGGAAGTGCAGGTCAACGTGCGCATCTTGAGCGCTACCCACCGCGACCTGGAGAAAATGGTTGCCGAGGGCACCTTTCGCGAAGACCTCTTTTATCGCCTCAACGTGCTCAATCTGGACGTGCCGCCTTTGCGTGAACGCGGTCAGGACATCCTGATGCTGGCGCGCTATTTCATGGAGCAGGCCTGCACGCAGATTCAGCGACCGGTCTGCCGCCTCGCCCCGACCACCTACCCTGCTCTCCTTGGCAATCGCTGGCCCGGCAACGTTCGCCAGTTGCAGAACGTGATCTTCCGCGCGGCGGCCATTTGCGACAGCTCGCTGGTCGACATCGGCGACCTCGACATCGCCGGCACGTCGGTGGCGAGGGGCAGTGATGGCGAAATCGAAAGCCTTGAAGCGGCGGTCGAGGATTTTGAAAAGTCGCTGCTGGAAAAGCTCTACAGCCAATACCCATCGACGCGGCAACTGGCCGCGCGGCTGCAAACATCCCACACTGCGATCGCGCACCGGCTGCGCAAATACGGCATTCCCGGAAAAAGCTAAAAAGATCGACGGAGATTCACGGTCGCTCAAGCGCCGCCATCTCGGATCAATCCCCGGTCGGGTGGGAGCGAGCTTGCTCGCAAAGACATTATCCCTGCCGCTGCATATTCGGCGACTGTACCTGTCCCTTCGCGAGCAAGGTGGAGCGCCATCCCGTCGCTCCCACAAGTCCGAGACACCCCACTCACCCACGGCGCCCGGAACGAAATCGAAACACCGTATCGAAAACATTCCAGCCATCCAGACATAACGTCTTTTGGCGTTCGGACGTTAAAACTCGACCGAAGCTCCTGTACTCCGTATCGATTTCGTTCCAGAAGCCCGCGCGACCCACACTACGCCAACTCGCGCAGCCCAACGTTTACGCCCCCTTCCCCACCTTGGCCGCAAACTTGCTATGCACTCACCCCATCACGCCCGGGATAACGGGCGATTTATCATCTGGGGAGATTTCATGAGCGAGTTGCGCTTTACCGAAGACCACGAGTGGCTGCGCGCCGAAGCTGACGGCAGCGTCACAGTCGGCATCACCGCCTTTGCGCAGGACGCACTGGGTGACGTGGTTTTCGTGCAACTGCCGGAGCTGCAGTCCTACGACAAAGGCAACGAAGCCGCCACCGTCGAATCGGTTAAAGCCGCCAGCGGCGTGTACATGCCCCTTGATGGCGAAGTCGTCGAAACCAACTCCGCGCTGGATGCCAACCCGGAGTTGGTCAACAAAGACCCGCTCGGCCAGGGCTGGTTCTTTCGCTTTATTCCCTCCAATCCCGATGCTGTCGGCCAACTGCTGACTCAAGACGCCTATGATCGTCTGATCAAAGCCAACGCCGAAGCCTGAGGAGCGCGCAATGACTGACCGTATTGAACTGAGCACCGCCAACGAGTTCATCGCCCGCCACATCGGCCCGCGTGCCGCTGATGAAAAAGCCATGCTCACCACCCTGGGCTATGACTCCCTCGACGCGCTGACCGCCAGCGTCATCCCTGAGTCCATCAAGGGCACCAGCGTTCTTGGCTTGTCCGCCGGGCAAAGCGAAGCCGACGCGCTGGCCGACATCAAAGCCATCGCCGGCAAGAATCAGCTGTTCAAAACGTACATCGGCCAGGGTTACTACAACACCCACACGCCAGCGCCGATCCTGCGCAATCTGCTGGAAAACCCGGCGTGGTACACCGCTTACACCCCGTATCAGCCGGAGATTTCCCAAGGCCGTCTGGAGTCGCTGCTGAACTTCCAGACCCTGATCAGCGACCTGACCGGCCTGCCGATCGCCAACGCCTCGCTGCTCGACGAAGCCACTGCCGCCGCCGAAGCCATGACCTTCTGCAAACGCCTGAGCAAGAACAAAAGCAGCAACAAGTTCTTCGCCTCCGCCCACTGCCACCCGCAAACCCTCGACGTGCTGCAAACCCGCGCCGAGCCGCTGGGCATTGAAGTGGTGGTCGCGGACGAGTCTCAACTGACCGACGTCAGCGAGTTCTTCGGCGCGCTGCTGCAATACCCGGCCAGCAATGGCGACGTGTTCGACTACCGCGAACTGGTCGAGCGCTTTCATGCCGCCAATGCCCTGGTCGCCGTGGCAGCCGACCTGCTGGCCCTGACCTTGCTCACTCCGCCCGGCGAATTTGGCGCTGATGTGGCCATCGGCAGTGCGCAGCGCTTTGGAGTGCCGCTAGGTTTTGGCGGCCCGCACGCGGCCTATTTCTCTACCCGCGACGCCTACAAACGCGACATGCCCGGCCGGCTGGTCGGCGTGTCCATCGACCGCTTCGGCAAGACCGCCCTGCGTCTGGCCATGCAAACCCGCGAGCAACACATCCGTCGCGAGAAGGCCACCAGCAACATCTGCACCGCGCAGGTGCTGCTCGCCAACATCGCCAGCATGTACGCCGTTTACCACGGCCCGCGTGGCCTGACCCGCATCGCCAACCGCGTGCATCACCTGACCGCGATTTTCGCCGAGGGCTTGAATCAGCTGGGCTTGAAGGCCGAGCAGTCGTTCTTCTTCGACAGCATCACCCTGAACACCGGCGCGAAAACGGCCGACCTGCACGCCAAGGCACGCGCCCAGGAAATTAACCTGCGTGAAGTAGACGCCGAGCGTCTGGGCGTTTCGCTGGACGAAACCACCAAGCCAGCCGACGTCGAAGTGCTGTGGTCTCTCTTCGCTGCTGAAGGCCAGGCCCTGCCTGACTTCGCCGCGCTGGCAGACAGCGTGGAAGCGCGCCTGCCTGCCGAGCTGAAGCGCCAGTCGGCGATCCTCAGCCATCCGGTGTTCAATCGCTACCACTCCGAAACCGAGCTGATGCGCTACCTGCGTCGCCTGGCGGACAAGGACCTGGCACTGGACCGCACGATGATCCCGCTGGGCTCGTGCACCATGAAGCTCAACGCCGCCAGCGAAATGATCCCGGTGACATGGGCCGAATTCGGCAACCTGCACCCCTTCGCCCCGGCCGAGCAAAGCGCCGGTTATCAGCAACTGACCGATGAACTGGAAGCGATGCTCTGCGCCGCCACCGGTTATGACGCGATCTCCCTGCAGCCAAACGCTGGTTCCCAGGGCGAGTACGCCGGTCTGCTGGCGATCCGCGCTTACCATCAGAGCCGTGGCGATGAGCGTCGCGACATCTGCCTGATTCCGTCCTCGGCCCACGGCACCAACCCGGCAACCGCCAACATGGCCGGCATGCGTGTGGTCGTGACCGCTTGCGACGCCCGCGGCAACGTCGACATCGAAGACCTGCGCGCCAAGGCTATCGAGCACCGCGAACACCTCGCGGCACTGATGATCACCTACCCGTCGACCCACGGCGTGTTCGAAGAAGGCATCCGCGAAATCTGCGGCATCGTTCATGACAACGGCGGCCAGGTGTACATCGACGGCGCCAACATGAACGCCATGGTCGGCCTCTGCGCACCGGGCAAGTTCGGCGGCGACGTGTCTCACCTGAATCTGCACAAAACCTTCTGCATCCCCCACGGCGGCGGCGGCCCGGGCGTTGGCCCGATCGGTGTGAAATCGCACCTGGCGGCGTTCATGCCGGGTCACGCGAAGATGGAGCGCAAAGAAGGCGCGGTCTGCGCGGCGCCATTCGGCAGCGCGAGTATCTTGCCGATTACCTGGATGTACATCCGCATGATGGGCGGCGAAGGCCTCAAGCGCGCCTCGCAACTGGCGATCCTCAACGCCAACTACATTTCCCGTCGTCTGGAAGAGCACTACCCCGTGCTGTACACCGGCAGCAACGGCCTGGTCGCCCACGAATGCATTCTCGACCTGCGCCCGCTGAAGGAAACCAGCGGCATCAGCGTTGATGACGTTGCCAAGCGCCTGATCGACTTCGGTTTCCACGCACCGACCATGTCCTTCCCGGTCGCGGGTACGTTGATGATCGAGCCGACCGAAAGCGAATCGAAAGAGGAGCTGGACCGCTTCTGCGACGCGATGATCAAGATCCGCGAAGAAATCCGCGCGGTCGAAAGCGGCGTGCTGGACAAGGACGACAACCCGCTGAAAAACGCGCCGCACACCGCTGCAGAACTGGTGGGCGAATGGAGCCATCCGTACAGCCGCGAGCAGGCCGTCTACCCGGTGGCGTCGTTGATCGAAGGCAAGTACTGGCCGCCGGTCGGTCGCGTCGACAACGTGTTCGGCGACCGCAACCTGGTCTGCGCCTGCCCGTCGATCGAAGACTACGCTTAAAAAACCACAAGCGCCTGGCCGCGAGCCGCACGTGAAAGCCGATGAGGTTTCGCTTGCGGCTTGTAGCTTGCTGCTTGCTACTGCTTCACCTCCCGGAATCCCATCATGTCGCTGAGCGTATTTGACCTGTTCAAGATCGGCATTGGTCCCTCCAGCTCTCATACGGTGGGCCCGATGCGAGCCGCGGCGCGTTTTGCCGAAGGCTTGCAGCGCGATGGCCTGCTGGAAACCATCATCTGCGTCAAAGTCGAGCTGTACGGCTCACTCGGTGCGACCGGCAAAGGCCACGGCAGCGACAAGGCCGTGTTATTGGGCCTAGAAGGTGAGCACCCGGACACCGTCGATACCGAAACCGTTGCGGCGCGCCTGCAGCAGATTCGCAGCAGCGAGCGCCTGAACCTGCTCGGCCAGCACAGTATCGAATTCATCGAAAAGCATCACTTGGCGATGATTCGCAAGCCCTTGGCCTACCACCCCAATGGCATGATTTTCCGTGCCTTCGATGCCTCCGGCATACAGGTCCGCAGCCGCGAGTACTACTCCGTCGGCGGCGGCTTCGTGGTGGATGAGGACGCGGCTGGCGCGGATCGCATCGTGGAAGACCAGACACCGCTGGTGTATCCCTTCAAAACCGCACGGGATCTGATGGTGCATTGCACTGCCAGCGGTCTTTCCATCAGCCAGATCATGCTGGCGAATGAAGCCGCGTGGCGCCCCGAAGCCGAAACCCGTCAGGGCCTGTTGCACATCTGGCAGGTCATGCAGGACTGCGTCGAGGCGGGTTGCCGCAACGAAGGCATTTTGCCGGGTGGCCTGAAGGTCAAACGGCGTGCGGCGGCGCTGCATCGCCAGCTGTGCAAAAACCCGGAAGCCGCGCTGCGCGATGCGTTGTCGGTGCTCGACTGGGTCAACCTGTACGCGCTGGCGGTCAACGAAGAAAACGCCAACGGTGGCCGTGTGGTCACCGCGCCCACCAACGGCGCGGCCGGGATCATCCCGGCGGTTCTGCATTACTACATGCGCTTCATCACCGGGGCCAACGAAGACGGCGTCGTGCGTTTCCTGCTCACGGCGGCGGCCATTGGCATTCTCTACAAAGAGAACGCGTCGATCTCCGGCGCCGAAGTTGGCTGTCAGGGCGAAGTCGGCGTGGCCTGCTCCATGGCGGCGGGCGCCCTGTGCGAAGTCTTGGGCGGCAACGTTCAACAGGTGGAAAACGCGGCTGAAATCGGCATGGAACACAACCTCGGCCTGACCTGCGACCCGATTGGCGGCCTCGTTCAAGTGCCGTGCATCGAACGGAACGCAATGGGCTCGGTGAAGGCCATCAACGCAGTGCGCATGGCCTTGCGCGGCGACGGCCAGCACTTTGTCTCGCTGGATAAAGTGATCCGCACCATGCGCCAGACCGGCGCCGACATGAAAAGCAAATACAAGGAAACAGCCCGTGGCGGGCTGGCCGTGAACATCATCGAGTGCTGACATCAGCCCGAATTCATAGGGTCCCCTGCCGTGCGCGGGGAACCCGGAACCGCTTTCAAGGAGTGACCCATGACCACCGAATTGCTGAAGACCCCGCTCAATGCCCTGCACCGTGAACTCGGCGCGAAGATGGTCGAGTTCGCCGCCTACGACATGCCCGTTCAGTACCCCGCTGGCGTCATGAAAGAACACCTGCACACCCGCGATCAGGCCGGCCTGTTCGACGTTTCGCACATGGGTCAGATCCTGTTGAGCGGGGCGGACGCGGCGGACGCAGCGAAAGCGCTGGAAACCCTGGTGCCCGTGGACATCATCGATCTGCCGGTCGGCATGCAGCGCTACGCGATGTTCACCAACGAGAACGGCGGCATTCTCGACGACCTGATGGTTGCCAATCTGGGTAACGATCAGCTCATGCTGGTGGTCAACGCCGCCTGCAAGAACCAAGACCTGGCGCACCTGCAGCAACACATCGGTAGCCAGTGCGAGATCACGCCGCTGTTCAACGAACGCGCATTGCTCGCGCTGCAAGGCCCGCACGCCGTCACCGCACTGGCGCGGCTGGCGCCGGAAGTCGCGAAAATGACTTTCATGCAGTACACCTCGGCGAAAATCGACGGCATTGACTGCTACGTCAGCCGCTCGGGCTACACCGGTGAAGACGGCTACGAGATCTCAGTGCCGGCAGATCAGGCAGAAGCCCTTGCACGTCGACTGCTCGCGGAGCCCGAAGTGGCGGCGATCGGCCTGGGCGCGCGCGACTCGCTGCGACTGGAAGCCGGGCTGTGCCTCTACGGCCATGATATGGACACCGACACCACACCGATTGAAGCCAGCCTGCTGTGGGCGATTTCCAAGGTTCGTCGTGCCGATGGTGCACGTGCAGGCGGCTTCCCCGGTGCCGACAAGATCTTCGCCCAGCACCAAAGCGGTGCGGCGCGCAAACGTGTCGGCCTGCTGCCACAGGAACGCACACCCGTGCGAGAAGGCGCTGAAATCGTCGATGCCGATGGAAAGACCATCGGGACTGTCTGCAGCGGCGGTTTTGGCCCGACGCTGAGCGCGCCATTGGCGATGGGCTATGTCGACGCCAGTTTCACCGCGCTGGAAACACCGGTGTGGGCAATCGTCCGCGGCAAGAAAGTCCCGATGCAAGTGACAAAAACTCCTTTCGTTCCGCCACGTTACTTCCGCGGCTAAGTAACATCGTCAAAAAATGCGGCACCGCAACAGTGCATAAAACTGTGCGAGTGCCGCAGTCGGGCGCCAATGTTTACAACCGTTAAACTGTCAAAATATTGAACTTAGATACTCCTCTAAACATTAAAAACTATCGATCTTGCGAACGTGGTTAATGTTTTCAAAAAAGCCGAAAACCCCCATGAACACTGGCCCAGCCGGGGCTTGTTTTTTCAACGAGAGTTAGCGTAGAGTTTCTCGGACTGTGTTTGCATGGGTCGCTGGGATCGTGACCCGGGCAGTAGCGCCAAAAGCAATGCTACATCCCGCTCTACGTTTCTTCTTCCTGCAACCAGCCCAGTACTCTTTCCCGTGAAAGAGGCTGTCATTAATTTAATGCGTCAAGGAATAAGAAAATGTCTACACGTCAGAGCGGCACCGTTAAGTGGTTTAACGATGAAAAAGGTTTTGGTTTTATCACTCCTGAAAGCGGTCCGGATCTGTTCGTCCACTTCCGCGCTATTCAGGGCAACGGCTTCAAAAGCCTGAAAGAAGGCCAGAAAGTGACGTTCGTCGCAGTGCAGGGCCAAAAAGGCATGCAGGCTGACGAAGTACAAGCTGAAGCCTGATCAGCCGACGCAAAAAGCCCCTGATGGCCAACATCAGGGGCTTTTTTATGCCTGCGATTCCGTAAACTGCCGCTCCCGTGTGAATGAGCGCCGCCATGACTTCAGTTAACGATGATGTGCAGATGTTACGCCCTCGGGGCGACTTTCCCCCCGCTGGATTGGGCCGGCGCATGGCTGCGATCAGCTACGACGCGCTGCTGTGCGTGGCATTGCTGATGGTCATTACGTTTATCTACAAGCTGGTCTGGATGGGCTTTATCGGCGAAGCCAGACTGCGCCAGCTCTCCGAGTCCGGCGCGCTCGACGCCGACCCGCTGCTGTCCTCGATTCTGCTGGTCACGCTGTTCGGCTTCTTCGCCAAATTCTGGACCCATGGGGGCCAGACGCTGGGCATGCAGGTCTGGGGGATACGCGTGCAGAACGCCGACGGAACGGCCATCAGCCTGTGGCAAGCGCTGCTGCGCTTCGTCGTCGCCATCGCATCGTGGCTGTGTGTCGGGCTGGGTTTCTTCTGGAGCCTGATGGACAAACAGAAACGCTGCTGGCATGACCTGTATTCCGAGACGCAACTGGTGCGGGTGCCCCGCACCAGGAAGTGAACCTTCTGCATCTCGCCCACAAAAAAGCCGACCCAGGGGTCGGCTTTTCATAGCGCGGTGAATATCAGCCCGCGCGGCGCAGCAACCAGATGCCCGCCAGCGCACACACTCCCGCCGGCACCAGCACGGCGAAGAGGGGCGAGAAGCCGAACACGAGGCTCGACGGGCCCAGCAGGTCCTGTGCAATGCGGAAGGTGAAGCCCACGAGCACGCCCGTGAACACGCGCTGCCCCAGCGTCACCGAGCGCAACGGCCCAAAGATGAAGGAAATCGCCATCAGCACCAGCGCCACGGTCACCAGCGGCTGGAGAATCTTGGTATAGAACGCCAGCCAGTAACGACCGTTGTTCAAGCCCTGATCGGCGAGATAACGCGCGTAACCATAGAGGCCAGTCATCGACAGCGACTCCGGCGGCAGCACCACCGTGCTCAGCAACTGCGGGCTCAACGCGACGTTCCAGCGCTCTTCGGGTGCGGTGACCACTTCGGTGCGACCGTCGTGGAAGACCGTCGTGGTGACGTCCTTCAGCAACCAGTAATCGGTCTTGAAGTTGGCTTGCTTGGCAAAACTCGACGTCAGCATGTGGCGCTGGTCGTCAAAATGGTAACGGGTCACGCCATACAGCAGGCCGTTCGGTTGCACCGTGTTGATGTGGATGAACTCCTCACCCTGACGGTGCCACAGACCGTGTTTGGCGCTCTGGGCGTCGCCGGTGCCTTGAGCCAGCGAGCGCGCGGCCTGGGCTGAGGCTTCGGTCACCGGCGCGACGTACTCGCCGATCAACAGCCCGGCCACCATCAACACCAGCATGGGTTTCATGACCGCCCAAACGATACGGCCGATCGACACACCGGCGGCACGCATGATCGTCAGTTCGCTGCTGCTCGCCAGCGCGCCGAGACCGATCAGGCAACCGATCAGCGCAGCCATCGGCAGCATGTCGTAGAGGCGACGCGGCGCCGTCATCACCACAAAACTGCCAGCGTCCCAGAAGGTATAGGTATCGCTGATGTCGGCCATTTCATCGATGAAGGCAAACAGCGAGGCGAGCCCGAGGATGATCCCCAGTACCGCCAGAATCGCCATGAACACGCTTTTGCCGATGTAACGATCGAGCTTAACCATGAGCCACCCCCGACACGCTGCGGCGACTCGCGATCTTCAGGCGCAGAGGCTCCCAGTAAAGCAACCCCAGTCCGATGGACAGAAACAGCGCATGCACCCACCACAGGCCGAGGCCCATCGGGATCTTGCCCTTCTCCAGCGCACCGCGCGCGGCGATGAGGATGGTGAGATAGGCCATATAAAGAAGAATCGCCGGAAGGAGCTTGAGGAAGCGGCCCTGACGCGGGTTCACCCGTGCCAGAGGCACCGCCATCAGCGTCACGATGAACACCAGAATCGGCAGCGAGACCCGCCACTGCAGCTCGGCCCGGTTGCGCAGGCTGTCTTCGCCGGTCAGCAATTCGCTGGTGGAGATGGCATCGCGGTCAGTGACCTCATCGCTGATGTCCGGCTTGGGCAGCAAGGCGCCATAGGTGTCGTATTTGATCGCGCGGTAATCGGCCTGACCGGGGTTGCCGTCGTAGCGATAGCCGTTATCGAGAATCAGGTAGCGCGTGCCGTCAGGTTTGATTTCCTGCCGGCCCTTTTCCGCGACCAGCACGGTGATGCCGTGGTCTTTCTTCTCGTCGAGCTTCTTCTCGGAGATGAACACGCCGCCCAGGTTGATGCGGTCGTCGCTCATGGTCTCGGTGTAGGTCACCCGGCTGCCGTCACGCAGAAGCTGGAAACGACCCGGCACCAGCGTGTCGAATTCGGTCATCGCGTCCTGCTTGTTGATCAGCAACTGGAACTGGGTCGCGCCCTGGGGGGCGAGGCTGAAGCTGAGCCAGGCCACCAGCAATGAAACCAGCGCAGCAGGCGCGAGGGTAATCAGTAGCAGGCGTTGCTGGCTCATACCGGTGGCGGCGAGCACGGTCATTTCGCTTTCGAGGTACAACCGGCCATAGGCCAGGAGAATCCCGAGGAACAACCCCAGAGGAAGGATCAGTTGCAGGAAGCCCGGCAGACGGAAGCCCATGATCAGAAACAGGACACCCGGATCGAGTGCGCCCGATGCGGCCTGGGCCAGGTATTTGATGAAGCGGCCACTCATGATGATTACCAGCAGCACGGCACTGACAGCGCTCAGGGTAACCAGCACTTCTCGGGACAGGTAACGGAAGACAATCAAACCAGACACTCCAGGGTTGTCACGCTAAGGCGGCATGACAATGAAATGAATCAGCCATGATGCGCGCGACGGCGTACCACCAAAAAAATATGCGGCATTATCCTGTGATTGGGTGTGTCTGTCACTGCGCGCGCGGGATACTTCTGCAACCGGCACACGCGCACACCCGGACGGGGTTGTCATCCATTGGCTCGCAGGGTCAAACTGCGGGCCTTGCCGCAGGCATGCCGGTGTAAATACCTCTGCGCCGCTGCCGAGCCGTGTGCTCAAGTGCGATAACTCACAGTTTATTCGGGGACCCCGACATGGAATTGGTTGTTAAAAGCGTCAGTGCAGAAACCTTGAAGACCGCCACGCTGGTGGTCGCCGTCGGTGAAGGCCGCACGCTGAGCGACACCGCGAACACCCTCGACACCCTGAGCGGCGGCGCCATCAGCGCTGTTCTCAAGCGCGGCGACCTGTCGGGCAAGATCGGCCAGAGCCTGTTGCTGCACAGCCTGCCCAACCTGAAAGCCGAACGCGTGTTGCTGGTCGGTTCGGGCAAAGAGCCGGAGCTGAACGATCGCCAATTCCGCAAAATCATCAGCGGCGCGCTCAGCACCCTGAAAAGCCTGGGTGGCGTTGATGCCGCCTTTGCCCTCGATCAACTGAACGTCAAAAATCGCGACGTGTATGGCAAGAATCGCCTGCTGGTCGAATCCCTGGCCGACGGCGAATACGTTTTTGATCGCTTCAAGAGTCAGAAAGTCGATCCCCGCGCCCTGAAAAAAGTCACCCTGCTGACCGCCAAGGCCAACGTCGCCGACATCGAGCGCGCGGCCAAGCACGCACAGGCCATTGCTGCCGGCATGGCCGTGACCCGCGACCTGGGCAACATGCCGCCGAACATCTGCCACCCGACCTACCTGGGCGAGCAAGCCAAGGCGATGGGCAAAGCCAACAAGGGCCTCAAAGTCGAAGTCTTCGATGAGAAAGACATCGAAAAGCTGGGCATGGGTTCGTTCCTGGCGGTCGGTCAAGGCAGCGCTCAGCCGCCACGCCTGATCGTCATGCAGTACTCCAACGGCAAGAAAAGCGAAAAGCCATTCGTGCTGGTGGGCAAGGGCATCACCTTCGACACCGGCGGCATCAGCCTCAAGCCGGGCCTGGGCATGGACGAAATGAAATTCGACATGTGCGGCGCCGCAAGTGTGTTCGGCACGTTGAACGCCGTGCTTGAACTGCAACTGCCAATCAATCTGGTGTGCATCGTCGCAGCGGCTGAAAACATGCCGAGCGGCAACGCCACGCGTCCGGGCGACATCGTCAAGACCATGAGCGGCCAGACCGTCGAGATCCTCAACACCGACGCCGAAGGCCGTCTGGTGCTGTGCGATGCGCTGACCTACGCCGAACGCTTCAAGCCACAGGCCGTGATCGACATCGCCACGCTTACCGGCGCTTGCGTTGTCGCGCTGGGCGGTCACACCTCCGGCCTGCTGGGCAACAGCGATGCGTTGATCACTCAAGTGCTGGAAGCCGGCAAACGCGCCGACGACCGCGCCTGGCAGCTGCCGTTGTTCGATGAGTATCAGGAGCAACTGGACAGCCCATTTGCCGACATCGCCAACATCGGCGGTCCGAAAGCCGGCACCATCACCGCGGCGTGCTTCCTCTCGCGCTTCGCCAAAGCCTACGAGTGGGCGCATCTGGACATCGCCGGCACGGCATGGCTGAGCGGCGGCAAGGACAAAGGCGCCACGGGCCGTCCGGTTCCGCTGCTGACCCAGTACCTGATCGACCGCGCTGGCGTTTAAGCCGCTGCAAACGCGCCGGCCTCCCCGGTCGGCGCGTCCAGCGTCCTGGAATCACCCATGACCCAAGTCGATTTCTACATTCTGCCGAGTGCCGACCCCGTCGCGCGCCTGGACTTCGCCTGCAAACTCACCGACAAGGCTTGGCGCCTCGGCCATCGGGTGTACCTGCATTGCAGCGATGCCGGGCAACGCGAGGAACTGGACGCCCGACTTTGGCGCTTCCGGGGCGAAGCGTTCGTTCCCCATGGCGCGGTCGAAGACGACCAGGACGCACCCGTGGCGCTGGGTATCGGCAGCGACCCCGGCCAACATCAGGATCTGCTGGTCAATCTTGACCTGCGCATCCCGGACTTCTTCAAACGATTCGCGCGTGTCGCCGAGATCGTTGTCGAGGATCCCGCCATCCGCCTCGCTGCGCGCGAGAGTTTTCGCTTCTACCGCGAACAGGGCTATCCTCTGCAAGATCACCGGCTGCAGCGTCTTTGAGCACACGATGGATAATTCAAAACACCTGAAAGATTCAGCGCACCTGCTGGATGACCTCGAGTCGATTCGCCAGCTGTTGGGCGATGATCCGACCCAGCCGCCCCTGCTGACCGAGTCCGTGCACAGCGACGAGCAGATCCCGCTGCTGTTCGACGTGGTCACCGGCCAGGTCGTGACCCTCGATGAGCACGAAGCCGACATCGACAATATTCCCCTGCTCACCCCCGAGCCGGTTGCGGCGACACCCCCCGCGCCCGCTGCCAACGCATCGAGCGCCAAAGCACCGAATGCAGAGGCGCTGCTGCACCTGGACGCCGAGCTGCGTGCCGCCGCGCAGTTGATCATGCAAGACGTGATCGACGATTTCGCCCCGCACATCGAGAACGAGATCAAACGCCGCCTTGATGCCCGAATGGAACGGCTGCTGAGTCAATACAACAAATGAAGCTGTCTTCTGCCCCGACCCGGGAACGTGCGCAAGCACAGTCCTACAGATGCCCGCGATGATTCCGGGCATCACCGCTCGTAGCACCCGACCTACCGCTTGTAGCTTGACGCCGCCTTGAAAAGCTATACTCGTCGGCTTTTCCGACTCAAAGCAGATCAGGTTCCCGCCTCGCATGGACAAGACCTACCAGCCGCACGCCATCGAATCTTCCTGGTACCAGACCTGGGAGTCCGAAAACTATTTCGCTCCGCAAGGCGCGGGCGACTCGTACACCATCATGATTCCGCCGCCGAACGTCACCGGCAGCCTCCACATGGGGCACGGTTTCAATAACGCGATCATGGACGCCCTGATCCGCTTCCGACGCATGCAGGGTCGCAACACCCTGTGGCAGCCAGGCACCGACCACGCCGGTATCGCCACGCAGATGCTGGTGGAGCGCCAACTCGAAGCCTTGGGTCAGAGCCGTCACGATCTGGGTCGCGACAAATTTCTCGAAAAAGTCTGGGAATGGAAGGATCAGTCCGGTGGCAACATCAGCCGCCAGATCCGTCGCCTCGGCTCGTCGGTCGACTGGAGCCGTGAGCGCTTCACGATGGACGACGGCTTGTCCGAAGCGGTTAAAGAGGCGTTCGTGCGACTGCATGAAGACGGCCTGATTTACCGTGGCAAACGTCTGGTCAACTGGGACACCAAGCTGCACACCGCCATCTCCGACCTCGAAGTGGAAAACCACGACGAGAAGGGGCATCTGTGGAACCTGCGCTACCCCTTGGCCGATGGCGCGAAGACCGCTGAAGGTCTGGACTATCTGATCGTCGCCACGACCCGTCCGGAAACTATGCTCGGCGACGCCGCCGTCGCAGTGAACCCGAACGACGAGCGCTACCAGGCGCTGATCGGCAAATTCGTCGAGCTGCCGCTGGTAGGCCGTCGCATCCCGATCATCGCGGACGACTACTGCGACCCTGAATTCGGCACCGGCTGCGTGAAGATCACCCCGGCTCACGACTTCAACGACTACGACGTCGGCAAGCGCCACAACCTGCCGCTGCTGAACATCTTCGACAAGAACGCTGCCGTGCTGCCCGCTGCCCAGGTGTTCAACCTCGACGGTACACTGAACGACACCGTAGACGGCACCCTCCCCGCCGAATACGCCGGCCTCGACCGCTTCGAAGCGCGGAAGCAGATCGTGGCTGCGTTCGACGCCGCCGGGCTGCTGGTCAGCGTCGACGACCACGGTTTGAAAGTACCGAAGGGCGACCGCTCCGGGACCATCATCGAGCCGTGGCTGACGGATCAGTGGTACGTGTCGACCAAGCCGCTGGCTGAACCGGCCATCGCCGCCGTTGAAGACGGCCGCATCGCCTTCGTGCCCAAGCAGTACGAGAACATGTACTTCTCCTGGATGCGTGACATTCAGGACTGGTGCATCAGCCGCCAACTCTGGTGGGGCCACCGCATTCCGGCCTGGTACGACGAGTCCGGCAAGGTTTACGTCGGCCGCGACGAAACCGAAGTCCGCGCCAAGCACAAACTCGGTCCTGACGTTGCCCTGCAGCAGGACAACGACGTGCTCGACACCTGGTTCAGTTCCGGTCTGTGGACGTTCTCCACCCTGGGCTGGCCGGAGCAGACCGACTTCCTGAAAACCTTCCACCCGACCGACGTGCTGGTCACCGGCTTCGACATCATTTTCTTCTGGGTTGCCCGGATGATCATGCTCACCATGCATCTGGTGAAGAACGAAGACGGTACGGCGCAGGTGCCGTTCAAGACCGTTTATGTCCACGGCCTTGTGCGTGATGGTCAGGGCCAGAAGATGTCCAAGTCCAAGGGCAACGTCCTTGATCCGCTGGATATCATCGACGGCATCGAGCTTGAAGCCCTGGTGCAGAAACGCACCTCCGGCATGATGCAGCCCAAGCTGGCCAAGAAGATCGAGAAGCAGACTCGCGACGAATTCGCCGACGGCATCGCCAGCTACGGCACCGATGCCCTGCGTTTCACCTTCTGCTCGCTGGCGTCCACTGGCCGTGACATCAAGTTCGACATGGGTCGCGTCGAAGGCTATCGCAACTTCTGCAACAAGATCTGGAACGCCGCGCGGTACGTGCTCGACAAGGGCGAAGACTGCGGTCAGAACGGCGAAGCGTTCGAGCTCTCGCTGCCGGATCGCTGGATCATCTCGCAGCTGCAACGCACTGAAGCCGAAGTGACCCGTCAGCTGGATCAATTCCGTTTCGACCTCGCGGCCCAGGCGCTGTACGAGTTCATCTGGAACCAGTACTGCGACTGGTATCTGGAGCTGTCCAAGCCGGTTCTGTGGGACGAGACGGCGCCGATCGAGCGTCAGCGTGGCACTCGTCGCACGCTGGTGCGCGTGCTGGAAGTCGCACTGCGTCTGGCCCATCCGTTCATGCCCTTCATCACCGAAGAAATCTGGCAGCGACTTGCGCCGCTGGCCGGCATCGAAGGCAAGACCATCATGCTGCAACCGTGGCCGGTGGCGAACGATGCGCGCATCGACGTCGCGGCCGAAGGCGACATCGAATGGCTCAAAAGCCTGATGCTCGGCGTGCGCAACATCCGTGGCGAAATGAACATCGGCCCGGGCAAGCCGCTGCAGTTGTTCCTCAAAAACGTCAGCGCCGAAGACCAGCGCCGCCTGAACGAGAACGAGCACCTGCTGAAGAAGCTGGCCAAGCTTGAATCGTTCACCGTGCTGGAAGCCGGCGCCGAAGCACCGCTGTCCGCGACCGCGCTGGTCGGTGAGATGGAAGTGCTGGTGCCGATGGCCGGCCTGATCGACAAGGACGCCGAACTGGCGCGTCTGGACAAGGAAATCCAGCGTCTGCAGGGCGAAGTGCAGCGGGTTGGCGGCAAGCTGTCCAATGCCGCGTTCGTCGACAAGGCGCCGCCTGAGGTGATCGCCAAGGAACGCGCGAAGATGGCCGAAGCCGAACAGGCGCTGGGGAAACTGGCCGAGCAGCACGCGCGGATCGCGAGTTTGTAATCCGACCAAATCAGCCGGCCTGAACCGCAGGCCGGTTGACGACCATGACCCCTGTAGGCGTGAGCGTGCTCGCGATAGCGGTAAATCAGCAACCTAACCGTTGACTGACACACGGTTATCGCGAGCAAGCTCACGTCTACACGGGTTGTGCTTTCACGAGAATCGCATCCCCGATGACCAGCCCCGACGCCCACAAGCCCCAACGCAACACCCCACGCAAGAAAGCCAAACCTGCTCAACAGGCCAAGCCTGCTGCGCCGCGTGAGAAAGCCACCCTGCACCCGCGCAACCGCCATCAGGGCCATTACGACTTTCCGCGCCTGATCAAAAGCAGCCCCGAACTGGGCAAGTTTGTGATCCTCAATCCCTACGGCAAGGAAAGCATCGACTTCGCCAATCCGGCCGCGGTGCGGGTGTTCAACCGCGCCTTGCTCAAAGCGTTCTACGGCATCGCCCATTGGGATATTCCGGCGGACTACCTCTGCCCGCCAATCCCGGGGCGTGCGGACTACCTGCACTTTCTGGCGGACCTGCTGGCAGAGCGCAACGACGGCGTCATCCCGCGCGGCGCGTCTGTCACAGCGCTGGACATCGGCACCGGCGCCAACTGCATCTATCCGCTGATCGGTCAGGGCGAATACGGCTGGTCGTTCCTGGGCTCGGACATCGACAAGATCGCCCTGGCCTCGGCGGCGACCATCGTCAAAGCCAACGGCTTGAGCAAGAGCATCAGCTTCCGGGAGCAGACCAACCCTAAACACATCCTGACCCACCTGCTGCAGCCCGATGAGCGCTTCGACATCAGCGTGTGTAACCCGCCTTTCCACGCCTCGGCTGAGGAAGCGTTAAGCGGCAGCCAGCGTAAATGGCGCGCCCTCGGCAAGGCCGACCCCAAGCGCAAGCTGCCGGTGCTGAATTTCGGCGGCCAGGCGGCGGAGCTGTGGTGCGAAGGTGGCGAGGCGCGCTTTGTGACGCAGTTGATCAGCGAAAGCGCTCAGGTCGGGCAGCAGGTGCTGTGGTTCAGTACGCTGGTGTCCAAGGCTTCGAATCTGCCTCTGATTCAAAGCGCGCTGAAAAAAGCCGGGGCCGTTGAGAGCCATACGGTGGAGATGGGCCAGGGTCAGAAACAGAGCCGCTTCGTTGCCTGGACCTTTCACGACAAGACGCAGCAAGCCGCCTGGAAGGCGACACGTTGGGTTTCACCGCGCTAGGACGCCGGCGACCGAAGCGATAACCGAATCGCAGGCACAAAAAAACCGTGTCCGGATCGCTCCGTCACACGGTTTCCTCAACCAAGCAGCGTTTTCGCTTACTTGTTGACCGAGTCAGTCAGCACTTTGGCTGGTACAAACTTGACGACTTTCTTGGCAGCGATTTCGATGGCTGCGCCAGTCGAAGGGTTGCGGCCGGTGCGTGCTGGACGCTCGGTGACTTTCAGTTTGCCGATGCCTGGCAGAGTGATTTCACTACCGTTTTCCAGTTGGTCAGCGACGATTTGACCCAATTGGTCGAGAGCGTTGCGCGCGGTGGTTTTAGGCGCGTCGATAGCTTCTGCGATATCGGCGATCAATTGGTCTTTAGTCAGAGCCATGGTGGTGTTCCTTCCCTATCAAATTCGAATGGTTTGCAGAGTGTGGTACAGACGCGAAATGTAGATACTGTAAACGGCCTTTGGTTCGGCCGAACGCCCACAAACTGCACGCCTGGCGCGCTTGGGCGCTCAGGACCGGGCAAAACTAGCACAGCGCAACGCAAATATCCGCCCCTACCTACCCATTTGGTCAGCTTTATCGCCCGAGAGGCGTAAAAAAGTCATATTAATGGACCGAGGTCAGCGTTTTCGGCCCTTCCAGAGCGTTCCGCCCCCCGTCTGCGGTACACTTGCCGACTTTCGCACGGGCCTGGTCTGGTCCCGTTCAGTTCCCCTTCAGCAGCCGAGAAATCCATGCCGATCCGTCACGCCATCGTCCACCTGATCGACAAAAAACCCGACGGCACACCCGCCGTGCTTCACGCCCGGGACTCGGAACTCGCCGAATCCCAAGCCATCGAGAACATGCTGGCAGACCTCAACGAGAGCTATAACGCCAAACAAGGCAAAGCGTGGGGGCTGTTTCATGCCGAGTCCGGCGCGCACCCGTTCAGTGGCTGGCTGAAGGAATACCTGGATCAAGGCAAGGATTTCACCCAGTTCAGCCGCATCGCGGTCGAGCATCTGCAGAAGCTGATGGAAGAGTCGAACCTGTCGGTCGGTGGCCACGTGCTGTTTGCGCACTACCAGCAGGGAATGACCGAATACCTGGCGATCGCGCTGCTGCACCACAGTGAAGGCGTAGCGGTGAACGAGGCGCTGGACGTGACGCCCTCCCGGCATCTGGACCTGGGTCAGCTGCACCTTGCAGCCCGGATCAACATTTCCGAGTGGCAGAACAACAAGGCATCCAAGCAGTACATCTCGTTCATCAAGGGCAAGAACGGCAAGAAGGTTTCCGAGTACTTCCGCGACTTCATCGGCTGCCAGGAAGGCGTCGACGGACCGGGGGAGACCCGTACCCTGCTCAAGGCCTTCAGTGATTTCGTCGAGAGCGAAGACCTGCCAGAAGAATCGACCCGCGAGAAGACCAAGGCGCTGGTCGACTACGCCAGCAGCCAGAGCAAAATGGGCGAGCCGATCGCTCTGGAAGAGCTGTCCGGCCTGATCGACGAGGACCGCCCGCGGGCCTTCTACGATCACATCCGCAACAAGGATTACGGCCTGTCGCCCGAGATTCCTGCGGATAAGCGCACGCTGAGTCAGTTCCGTCGGTTCACCGGCCGTGCGGAAGGGCTGTCGATCAGCTTTGAAGCGCACCTGCTGGGCGACAAGATCGAGTACGACGAAGAGAAAGGCACGCTGATCATCAAGGGACTGCCGACCCAGCTGACCGATCAGCTTAAACGCCGCTAAGCCTGCCGAGGAGCCGAGACCCGAATGTTCGTTCGTACCCTGAAGAAGTTCTTGCTCATCATGCTGGTGGTGGTCGTGTACCAGAACTGGGGCAAGATCGAAAACCTGGTTCACCCCTCCTCAGCTTTATCGGAGCACGCGCAGGCCAACGCGAAGGTGACGTTGTACGCCACCGACTGGTGCGGCTACTGCAAACAGACACGGCGTTTTCTCGACAGCCAGGGCATTCGCTACACCGAGTTCGATATCGAAAAAGACGCTGCAGGCCGCAAGGCCTATGAAGCGCTCGGCGGTCGCGGCATTCCTCTGATCGACGTAAACGGCACGCTGATCAGAGGCTTCAGCGAAGAGCAGATTCTCGCTGCACTCAAGTAGCATCGGGTAACAACTGTCACAACTGACAGTCACGACAACTTCGCGCCATCAGCCACATCAATCCGCAATTAAAACACAGCGATTATCAGGCATCGCGATAAGCCCGGCATTGCACCGGGCTTATTTGCGCATGAGGTGTTTAAACAGCCTTGATTTGAAAACCGAAGCGCGGGAAGTGCACATGCACGGTGCCGGCGCGGTCGTCTTCGCGGCGCAGGATAATCTCTTCACGGCCGCTGAATACCAACTCTCCCGCCACTGCGTTAACCCCGTAATCCACGGCAGACACGGTGACCTGCTGGCCGACAGTAAAACCATTGGGGTCGGTGAAATCTTCATCGGGCACCGGCGCCGGGGTAGCCGCACGCGCGATTTCAACCGCGTCGCCCGAACTCAATTCACTCGGTGCGCCATGACCGAATGCAATAAGGCGCTCGTACCAGCTCAACACCGCCGGATAGGCATCGACCAGCGGGGACGTCACAGGGGTTTGTTTGAGGAACCACAGGGTATGAGCCACCGAGAAATCAGCGATCGAGGGAACACCCAGGAGGAAATCACCGTTGCGCTCAAGCTGGGTCTCCAGACGCGCCATCAGCGTCGGCCATTGATGCTGCGCCACTTCCAGTGGCACACGATTGGCGCTGCCGCCCTCGAAGAACGTGGCGCGGTCGGCAACGAATGCCTTAACAGCCTCAGGCGGAACCTTGGCGAACCGCACAGCGAGGGAGGCCGGTTGAAACACCAGGCTGACCGCGTGCAGGAACAGCACCGAATCCGCCCACGCCGCGAGACTCGCCGCTGTGAACTCCTGGCCTTCGGGATAAAACGTGGGTGACGATTTTTCCTGCTCCAGGCGCCGGGCGATCAACGCGGTGTCGCAATAAATGTCGGCGCCTGCTTGCAGGACGGGGGTTTTACGATAGCCGCCGGTGAGGGGCATGAGGTCGGGCTTGGGCATGATCGACGGGATGTTGACCGAGCGCCATGACAGGCCTTTGAAGCCCAGCATCAGACGGGCTTTTTCGGCGAACAGGGACGTTGGATAGTGGTGAAGAATCAACTCAGACATGCTTCGGGCCATCCGCAGGGAGAAACCACCAGCTTATCCCCCCGAAGCCCCACGGCATACCCGCTCAGGGTGATGGCGCGGCATCACTCGGCTGGATGTAGCCGGCGGCCAGGCACTCCTTGGCGCTTTTGCGCAGCTTTTTGATCAACCGCTCCTGCCGCAATGCGTCGCCCTTGTCGCGGCAGGCCTCCACATACACCAGCGCCATCGCCGGGCTCGAGCTGAAGAAGCGCGCACCTTTACCGCTTTGATGCTGGGCGAATCGGCGTTGCGGGTCATTGCTGATGCCGCAGTACAACGAACCGTTGGCCGCGCGCACCAGATACACGAACCAGGATTTGACCGGCACGGCTTCGGGCACGGGTGCGGTGGCGATTTCGGCTTCAGACATGCGGGACCGTGGACCAGTAGCGAGGGGAACGGATTCTATCAAGCGTCAGCGACTGGCCTGAAAAGCCTTCAGCCCTTTCTGGCCCTGCGCACGGATGGCGTTTTGCACAAGCGGCGTCCAGCCCAGTAATACGCCCTTTGTGCCGAGCGCCTGACGCGACCAGCGCCACAGATCGAACTGATCGTGGTGTTCGCAGATCTTGCCGTCGCGAAAAACAAACCGCGCCTGAATGTCGTTGACCACCGTACGACCGGTCTGGCTGAACAGGTAGGTCGCGACCCAGTGTGCCGCGCCGGTCGTGGCATCGGCACGGACGTGGTCGAACACCACCGAGAAGTCACGGGCGCGGGAGGTCAGCATGCGCCACATATCGCTCGCATCCTGCCCGCGCAACTGGCCAAACACCGGGTCGGAAAACACCACGTCTTCGCTGTAGCACGCGGCCATCGCCTCGGCGTCCAGACGGCTGAACGCCTCGTAGAAGCGCGTGATCAGCGCGCTGTTGTGTTCGCTGGTAAAGGTCTCGCTCATGGGAACGCCGTCCATGGAAATAGGATGCCTGCACGATAAGCGGCCGCACCGTGGTTTGCACGGGCATTCGCAGGGGAAAAAATGTCAGCCCTCAGATTTTCTCGCTCGTGACACCCACGTAAAGCGCGCGCCCGGCGCCGAGACCGGCGATGATCGCGGCGACGCCGATGATGCCGAAGATCCAGCCGACCGAGTCCCAGTTGCCGGTCCAGTCATGCACCACGCCGACCGCGAAAGGCCCGAGCGACGCCAGGGTGTAGCCGAAGCCCTGGGCCATGCTCGACAGGTTCGCGGCGACGTGGGAGTCCCGCGAGCGCAACACGATCAGGGTCAGTGCCAGGCTGAACGTGCCGCCCTGCCCCAGCCCAAGCACGATGGCCCAGGCCCACAATTGCTCAAGCGGCGCAGACAGGCAGCCGAACAGCCCCGCCAGTGTGAGCAGCATCACCAGCACAATTGCAATCCGCTGGTCCTTGCCGCGAGTGGCCAGCCATGGCGCGGTCAGCGAGCTGACCAGTTGCACCATGATCGAACCGGACAACAGCAGGCCGGCGTCAACGGCAGTCAGCCCTCGCCCGATGAGGATCGACGGCAGCCAGCCGAACACGATGTAGGCCAGCGACGATTGCAGCCCCATATAAAGGGTGACTTGCCAGGCCAGAGGATCCCGGCGCAAACCGCGCACCCGATAAGCCACCTGATGCTGGCCATGACGTTGACGCGTCTGCGGCCACCAGAAGATCGCGGCGAGAATCGCCGGGACGATCCAGAAGCCGAGGCCAAGCGTCCAGTCGCTGCCGGTGCCGCTACCCAGCACTTCGCTCAATGGAACCGTTGAGCCCGCCGCGACAGCAGCGCCCAGGCACAGCGCCATGGTGTAGACGCCCGTCATGGCGCCGGCCTGTTTGGCGAAGTCGCGCTTGACGATGCCGGGCAGCAGCACCCCGATGATGCCGATGCTCGCACCGGCCATGATGCTGCCAGCAAACAGACCGAACTCGCCGAGCGAGCTGCGCAGAATGATGCCGCAGGTCAGCGTCAGCAATATGCCAAGCACCACGCGCTCACTGCCGAAACGCCGCGCGAGGATCGGCGCAAGCGGCGCGAACAGACCCAGGCACAACACCGGTAACGTGGTCAGCAAGCCGGCCGTGGCCGCCGAAAGTCCCAGGCTTCGTGACACCTCACTCAACAACGGCGCCATGCTCGACAACGCCGGACGCAGGTTCAGCGCCACCAGCACCAGGCCCAACAACAGGAACCATGGGCGCTTGAGCACGGGATGATGCTGCTGCACTTGCTCGTCATCGGCTTCTGCATCGATCAGCAGCTCGTTGATGTCGTGAGGGGTCGAAGCATTGGAACGGGTGCTGCTCGCCGTCGGCGCCTTGGTCGTCATGGGATTCTCGTGGGGGCAGGAGGATGTAACAGCGCATTGCGCAAAGCAGTAATCCTGTTGGAGATCGGCAGAGAACACAAGTTTTACGAGGATTGGGTACAGTTTCGCGGCAAACGTCAGGGGATCGGCCATAAAAAACCCGGGCACTGGGCCCGGGTTTCTGTGGTGCGTTGCTCCTGACTCAGTGCAGGATCTGGCTGAGGAACAGGCGAGTACGGTCGCTTTGCGGATTATCGAAGAAGTCGTTCGGTGCGGCTTGTTCGACGATCTCGCCCTTGTCCATGAAGATCACGCGATTGGCCACGGTACGGGCAAAGCCCATTTCGTGGGTCACGCAGAGCATGGTCATGCCTTCTTCCGCCAGGCCGACCATGGTGTCGAGCACCTCTTTCACCATTTCCGGATCGAGGGCCGAGGTCGGCTCGTCGAACAGCATGATCTTCGGCTTCATGCACAGCGCGCGGGCAATCGCCACACGCTGTTGCTGACCACCGGACAGCTGGCCCGGATACTTGTGCGCCTGCTCCGGAATGCGCACGCGCTCCAGATAGTGCATGGCGATTTCTTCGGCCTTGCGCTTGGGCATCTTGCGCACCCACATCGGCGCGAGCGTGCAGTTCTGCAGGATGGTCAGGTGCGGGAACAGGTTGAAGTGCTGGAACACCATGCCGACTTCGCGACGAATCGTCTCGATCTGCTTCAGGTCCGACGTCAGTTCGGTGCCATCGACCACGATGCGACCCTGCTGGTGTTCTTCCAGACGGTTGAGGCAGCGAATGGTGGTCGACTTGCCCGACCCCGACGGGCCGCACAAGACGATGCGCTCGCCCTGACGCACGTTCAGGTTTATGTCTTTCAACACGTGGAACTGGCCGTACCACTTGTGTACGCCTTCCATCCGGATCATGCCTTCGGCGCCCAGAGGCTTACTGATAGCTTCACTCATCACAAAACTCCTAACGCTTGTGGCCTGTGTCCAACTTACGCTCCAAGTGCATGGAGTAGCGGGACATGCCGAAACAGAAGATCCAGAACACCAGGGCCGCGAACACGTAACCCTCGGTCGCCATGCCGAGCCACTTGGGGTCGGCGGCAGCTTGTTTGACGCTGTTGAGCAGGTCGAACAGGCCGATGATGATCACCAGACTGGTGTCCTTGAACAACGCGATCACGGTGTTGACCAGGCCGGGAATGACCAGCTTCAGGGCCTGCGGCAGAATCACCAGGCCCATGCGCCGCCAGTAGCCGAGGCCCATGGCCGCAGCCGCTTCGTACTGACCTTTCGGAATGGCCTGCATGCCGCCCCGAACCACCTCGGCCACATACGCCGACTGGAACAGAATCACGCCGATCAGTGCGCGCAGCAGTTTGTCGAAGTTCATGCCTTCAGGCAGGAACAACGGCAGCATTACCGACGACATGAACAGCACGGTGATTAACGGAACGCCCCGCCAGAACTCGATGAACGTCACGCACATCACGCGGATGGCCGGCATTTCGGAGCGACGCCCCAAAGCCAGCACTACACCCAGTGGCAACGCGCCGGCGATACCCACTGTGGCGATCACCAGGGTCAGCATCAGGCCGCCCCACTGACTGGTCGCAACCAGGTCCAGGCCGAACACACCGCCGTGCAGCAGGAAGTACGCAACGATCGGGTAGATGAACAGGAACGACAGGCCGTAAATCGCCTTGCGCGGCATCACTTTGATGAACAGCGGCGCGACGCCGATGATCGCCAGCCAGACGGTCAGATCAACCCTCCAGCGCAGTGCCTGCGGGTAGTAGCCGTACATGAACTGGCCGAAGCGCTGTTCGATGAACACCCAGCAGGCGCCGGCCTTGGTGCAGTCTTCGCGCGTGGTACCGACCCAGTTGGCATCGAAGATGGCCCAACTCAGCAGCGGTGGAACAACCAGCCAGATCAAGTAGATCGCGAACAGGGTCAACAGCGTGTTGATCCAGCTCGAGAACAGGTTCTGGCGCATCCATGCCACCGGGCCGAAGACTTTGCTCGGCGGTGGCATGTCGGGTTTGAAAGTATGGGATGTCATGCGCGTTTCCTCACCGCTCGATCAGCGCAATGCGCTTGTTGTACCAGTTCATCAGCAGGGAAATGCTGATACTGATCGCCAGGTACACGCTCATGGTGATGGCAATGACTTCGATCGCCTGACCGGTCTGGTTGAGCACGGTACCGGCGAACAGCGAAACCATTTCCGGGTAACCGATACCGGCGGCCAGCGACGAGTTCTTCGCCAGGTTCAGGTATTGGCTGGTCAATGGCGGGATGATCACCCGCAGCGCCTGCGGAATGATGACCTTGCGCAGCGTCGGCCCTGGACGCAGGCCCAGCGAACGTGCCGCTTCGGTCTGGCCGTGGCTCACCGACTTGATGCCCGAACGCACGATTTCGGCGATGAATGCCGCCGTATAGACCGTCAGGGCGAGGGTCAGGGCCAGCAGTTCAGGGATCAATACCCAGCCGCCAACGAAGTTGAAGCCTTTGAGCTCGGGCACTTCCCAATGCACCGGCGCACCGAAGATCAACGCGCAGAGCGCCGGGATCACGATGAACAGCGCAAGGCCTGCCCAGAACTTGTGGAACGGTACGCCCGTGGCTTCGAAGCGCTTGTTCGCCCAGCGCGCCATGAGCACGATGGCGACAATGGCCAGCACCACGCTGATCACGAACGGCCACGCCGCATCGGTGGCAATCGCGGCCGGCATGTTCAGGCCACGGCTGCTGACGAAGAACGAGCCGAGAAACCCGTGGGCAGCCCGCGGCCCCGGCAGGGTCAGGAACACGGCGAAGTACCAGAACAGGATCTGCAGCAGCGGCGGAATGTTACGGAAGACTTCAACGTAAACCGTCGCCAGCTTATTGATGATCCAGTTGTTGGACAGGCGCGCGACGCCGACGATGAAGCCCAGCAGGGTCGCGAGGATCACGCCGATGAACGTCACCAGCAGCGTGTTGAGCAAACCGATCAGGAAAACCCGCGCGTAGGTGTCCGACTCCGTGAACGGAATCAGGTGCTGCGCGATGCCGAAGCCGGCACTGTTTTCAAGGAAACCGAAACCTGAGGTGATACCCCGGTGTTGCAAGTTGGTCTGGGTGTTATCGAACAGATACCAACCCATCGCGACTACGGCGACAACCGTAATTATCTGAAATAGCCACGCACGCACTTTAGGGTCGCTGAGGCTGAGCCTCTGCTTGGGTGCGCTGATTTGATTTTGCATGGAGTGCCCCGGAAGAAATGCAACAAAGCGCCCGGCTGCGATTCACGCAGCCGGGTGCAGGTCAATCAACGCACTGGTGGTGCGTATTGAATGCCGCCAGCGTTCCACAGAGCGTTCTGACCGCGAGCGATCTCCAGAGGAGTGGCTGCGCCCAGGTTCTTCTCGAAGATTTCGCCGTAGTTACCGACTTGCTTGACGATCTGCACGACCCAGTCTTTCTTCAGTTTCAGCTGAACGCCGTACTCACCGTCGGCACCCAGCAGACGAGCGACGTCCGGGTTCTTGGTGGACTTGGCTTCGGCTTCAACGTTTTTCGACGTCACGCCTGCTTCTTCCGCGTTCAGCAGCGCGTAGCCCACCCAGCGAACGATGGTGCTGAAGTCTTCATCGCCACGTGCGACAACAGGACCCAGCGGTTCTTTGGAGATGGTTTCAGGCAGAACGACGTAGTCCTTCGGCGAGGCCAGCTTGGAGCGCTGTGCGTAGAGCTGGGATTTGTCGGAGGTCAGTACGTCGCAACGACCGGATTCCAGCGACTTGGCGCTTTCGTCGGATGTGTCGAACGTGATCGGGGTGTACTTGAGGTTGTTGGCGCGGAAGTAGTCCGACACGTTCAGCTCAGTGGTGGTACCGGCCTGAATACAGATGGTCGCGCCGTCCAGTTCCTTGGCACTTTTCACGCCCAGCTTGCTATTGGCCAGGAAGCCAACGCCGTCGTAATAAGTGACGAAGCCCGGGAAGACCAAGCCCATGCTCGCGTCACGGGAGCTGGTCCAGGTGGTGTTACGCGACAGGATGTCGATTTCGCCGGACTGCAGCGCAGTGAAACGCTCTTTGGCGTTCAGCTGGCTGAACTTGACCTTGGTCGCGTCGCCAAACACCGCGGCAGCAACAGCGCGGCAGAAGTCGGCGTCGATGCCCTGGATCTTGCCGCTTGCATCTGGAACCGAGAAGCCTGGCAGACCGTCACTGACGCCGCACTGAATAAAGCCCTTCTTCTGAATGGCGTCCAGCTTGGCACCCGCTTGAGCGAACCCGGTCAGACCGAGCGCTGCAGCGGCGGCCACTACAGCCAGGGTGGATTTCAACATCTTCATTCAAACCTCCAGTTTGCTCTTTGTTGTGTGGGAGCCTTAGCCCCGTCGCACCCTTGTGAGGCATTCATGACCCGTGCTGGCTTGTTTTTGGGTCATGCGACGTTGAACCCGTTTACCGCCACCGACGCCAGGCATCTGGTCATCGCGTGTTCAGCATGTTGCGAGTCCAGCAGACTGAAGCCCCATGATGTCCTTGAACCCCGAGGTTCAAAGCGAATCGTGCCGGGAATCCTGCTCGATGATTCCATGCTGCCTCTGACGCAACACACGGCTGCCTGCTTGATAGCCTATTAGTGTTACCGCCCGAGGTGAGCGCCTTCACTCCGCGGGTTGTGTAGCAAAGCCCGTACCACCATGCTGGCAATGTCGAATTAGCGACAGGTCAAGATCAAAACTTGTAACCTTGCGACATCTTTCATTCACCCGCACACGAGCTGACGCACCGCCTTAAAGCGCTGTGCCAGAGGTGCCGCACACTAATGGAGCACACATGACTGAACCGCTGATCATCGAGCCGGAATTGGCAGTCGACGCCTGCGTCATCTGGCTGCACGGCCTGGGGGCTGATCGCTACGATTTCCTGCCGGTGGCCGAGATGCTGCAGAAGACCCTGAAGACCACGCGGTTCATTCTGCCGCAGGCGCCGACCCGGGCCGTCACCATCAACGGCGGCTACGCGATGCCCAGCTGGTACGACATCAAGGCCATGAGCCCGGCCCGCGCCATCGACAGCGGCGAGCTGGAAGGCTCGGCGCAAGACGTCATCAAGCTGATCGAACAGCAACGGGACAGCGGCATAGACCCGGCCCGAATCTTCCTGGCAGGGTTTTCCCAGGGCGGCGCCGTGGTGCTGCATACCGCCTTCCTGCGCTGGGAAGGCCCGCTCGGCGGCGTACTTGCGCTGTCCACGTACGCACCGACTTTCAGCGACGAAATGAGCTTGTCCGCCAGCCAGCAACGCATCCCGGCCTATTGCTTGCACGGCAGCAATGACCCGGTGGTGTTGCACGCCATGGGGCGAGCGGCTTACGAGCATTTGAAGGCCCAGGGCGTCACCGTGACATGGCAGGAATACCCAATGGAGCACGAAGTGTTACCGCAGGAAATTTCCGACATAGGTGTCTGGCTCGCGGATAAGCTTCGCTAGTCCACTCAATTGATCCTTCCAATTACGTTGCGGATTTGCTAGGACACTACGCCGCGCCGGGTTCTTGCTTTACACTCCCCGGCGTACATTCCTAAATCTATCGATGAGATCACCGTGCTCAAAGCACTTAAAAAGATGTTCGGAAAAAGCGAGGCTGAGCCGCTCGCGCCTGCTGCTCCCCTCCCCGTCCCCCAGCGCCAGACCGAAAGCGTCTCCCGGGAACCGTCAGCAGCAGAAGTGCACGTGCCTGCGCCCGAGCATTTGGCAGCCACCGCACCGGCCGTTACATCGCCCGTTAGGGCTGAACGCCCGCGCCGAGAACGTGCGCCCAAGCCCATCGTCATTCCCTGGAAACCCGAAGACTTCGTCGTCGAACCCCAGGAAGGCAAAACCCGTTTCCACGATTTCCCCCTCGCTCCCGAACTGATGCACGCGATCCAGGACCTGGGCTTCCCGTACTGCACGCCGATCCAGGCGGGCGTTCTGGGTTACACCCTCAAAGGCCGCGATGCCATCGGCCGCGCCCAGACCGGCACCGGCAAGACCGCCGCCTTCCTGATTTCTATCATCACTCAGCTGACCCAGACGCCTCCGCCGAAAGAGCGCTACATGGGTGAACCCCGGGCGCTGATCATTGCGCCGACCCGCGAACTGGTGGTGCAGATCGCCAAGGACGCCGAGGCGCTGACCAAGTACACCGACCTCAACGTGATGACGTTCGTGGGCGGCATGGATTTCGACAAGCAGCTTAAACACCTCGAAGCCCGCCACTGCGACATTCTGGTTGCCACGCCAGGCCGTCTGCTGGACTTCGCCCAGCGCGGCGAAGTGCACCTGGACATGGTTGAGGTCATGGTCCTGGACGAAGCCGACCGCATGCTCGACATGGGCTTCATCCCTCAGGTCCGCTCGATCATTCGCCAGACCCCACACAAGGGCGAGCGTCAGACGCTGCTGTTCTCCGCCACCTTCACCGAAGACGTGATGAACCTGGCCAAGCAGTGGACGACGGACCCTGCGATCGTCGAGATCGAATCCCTGAACGTCGCCAGCGACACGGTCGAGCAGCACATCTATGCCGTGGCCGGCGCTGACAAGTACAAGCTGTTGTTCAACCTGATCAACGACCACGGTTGGGAACGGGTGATGGTGTTCGCCAACCGCAAGGATGAAGTGCGACGCATCGAAGAGCGTCTGGTGCGTGACGGCATCAATGCCGCGCAGTTGTCAGGCGACGTGCCGCAGCACAAGCGCATCAAGACGCTGGAAGGGTTTCGCGAAGGCAAGATTCGCGTGCTGGTGGCCACCGATGTTGCCGGTCGCGGGATTCACATCGACGGCATCAGCCACGTGATCAACTTCACCCTGCCGGAAGTACCGGACGACTACGTGCACCGCATCGGCCGGACCGGTCGTGCCGGCGCAGACGGCGTGTCGATCAGCTTCGCCGGGGAAGACGATTCGTATCAGCTGCCGTCGATCGAAGAGAAGCTGGGCCGCAAGATCAGCTGCGAAACGCCGCCGACCGTGTTGCTACGGCCGGTGGTGCGCGTGCAGCGAGCGATTCCTGCGGCGGAATGACGCCACGCGCCTGCGAATGCTGAGCCCGCAGCCTATTTCCAGCGATCTGCAGCCATGTGATCGCTGTCGCGGCCCTCAACCCAGCGCGGCCCTTCTGAAGTGTTTTCCTTCTTCCAGAACGGCGCGCGGGTTTTCAGGTAGTCCATGACGAAATCACAGGCCTCGAACGCGGCCTGGCGATGGGCGCTGGCCGCCGCGACGAACACGATTGGCTCGCCCGGTTCCAACTCGCCCACGCGATGAATCACTTCCAGCTTGAGCAACGGCCAGCGCTGCTGCGCCTCATCAGCGATTTTAACCAGCGCCTTCTCGGTCATGCCGGGGTAATGCTCGAGAAACATCCCCGCTACCTCACGGCCGTCGTTGAAATCCCGCACATAGCCCACAAAGCTGACCACCGCACCCACGCCGACGTTGGCGTCGTGCATGGCATTGAGTTCCGCGCCCGGATCGAACGCGGCGGCTTGTACTCGAACGGCCATATCAACCTCCGGTGACGGTCGGAAAGAACGCCACCTCATCGCCCGGTTCGACGGCCGTGTCCAGCGAGCACAGCTCCTGGTTGCGGGCGCACATGATGCCTTTCTCACTCAGCACTTCCCACACACCGCCGCGCTCGAGTAAATGCTGGCGCACGGCGTCGATGGTGGCGAATGAGCCTTCGAGGTTCTCGCTCTCGGTGCCGAGGGTTTCGCGAAAACGCGCGAAATATTGGACTTGTACGTGAATGGTCATTGGGCGATCACCTGGTCGTCGGCGATGAAGTGTCCGCTCTTGCCACCGAGCTTTTCGAGCAACCGCACGTGTTCGATGGTCATGCCGCGGTCAACCGCCTTGCACATGTCGTAGATGGTCAGGGCGGCGATGCTGGCGGCGGTCAACGCTTCCATTTCCACCCCGGTCTGGCCGGAGAGTTTGCAGCGCGCAACGATGTGCACGGTGTCAGGGCTTTCGGCGGTGAGTTCGACCTTCACACCGGTAAGCATCAACGGATGACAGAGGGGAATCAGATCGCTGGTTTTCTTCGCGGCCTGAATGCCGGCGATGCGCGCGACGGCAAATACGTCCCCTTTGGGATGCCCGCCTGCGACGATCATTTGCAGGGTTTCGGGCAGCATGCGCACGCGCGCTTCGGCCACCGCTTCACGGAACGTGACGTCTTTTTCAGTGACGTCGACCATGTGGGCGCGACCTTGGGAATCGAGATGAGTGAGCACGGGATGACTCCTGAACAGGAGCGGGGATTGTAGGGAGTTAGGGCTGCTAGCCACAAGCTGCAAGCTACAAGCTACAAGCTAGCGACATTGAGTGAGCGCGAGCTTGCAGCTTGAGGCTTGACGCTTGAACCTTTTAGAGATGGCTCTCCGCGTATTCAGCCAGGATCGAGCGTGGAACACCTTGCAGACTGATGTGCACGCCGTTGGGGAAGTCCTTGAAACGCTCCGTCAGGTAGGTCAGCCCCGAACTGGTTGCCGACAGATAAGGGGTGTCGATCTGCGCCAGGTTGCCCAGGCAGACCACTTTAGAGCCCGCGCCGGCACGGGTGATGATGGTTTTCATCTGGTGCGGCGTGAGGTTCTGGCATTCATCGATCAGGATCAGGCTCTGCTGGAAGCTTCGGCCGCGAATGTAGTTGAGGGATTTGAACTGCAGCGGCACCTTGCTCAGGATGTAATCGACGCTGCCATGGGTGTTTTCGTCATCCATGTGCAACGCTTCCAGGTTGTCGGTGATCGCGCCGAGCCATGGCTCCATTTTTTCTGCTTCGGTGCCGGGCAAAAAGCCGATCTCCTGGTCGAGCCCCTGCACGCTTCGGGTGGCGATGATGCGGCGATAACGCTTGCTGACCATGGTCTGCTCGATGGCAGCGGCCAGGGCAAGAATGGTCTTGCCCGAACCGGCCGCGCCGGACAGGTTGACCAGATGGATGTCCGGATCGAGCAGCGCAAACAGCGCCAGCCCCTGATAGATGTCACGCGGCTTCAGTCCCCACGCTTCCTGGTGCAGCAGCGGCTCCTGGTGCATGTCCAGCAACAGCAGTTCGTCAGGCTTGACGCCTTTGACCCAACCGACGAAGCCTTGCTCATCGATGATGAACTCGTTGATGTGCACAGACGGAATCTGCTCGATCATCTGCACTTTGTGCCAGGTACGGCCATGATCCTGGCGGGTATCGACTTTGCTCACCCGGTCCCAGAAAGAGCCGGTCATGGTGTGGTAACCGCGGGACAGCATCGACACGTCGTCGACCAGTTGGTCGGTGCTGTAGTCCTCGGCCTCGATGCCGCAGGCCCGCGCCTTCAGGCGCATGTTGATGTCTTTGGTGACCAGTACGATGCGCGTGTCCTTTTTCCGCGCATGCAGGTCAATCAGCTGGTTGATGATGATGTTGTCATTGAGGTTGTCAGGCAGCACCCGGTTGGGTTCTTGCCGCTTGTTCATGAGGATGGATAGATAACCCTTGAATACGCCTGTACCGCGATCGATCGGTACGCCTTTTTCAACCTCCTCCGGGGTCGCTTCGCCGAGTGTCTTGTCAATCAACCGGATCGCCTGCCGACATTCAGCAGCCACCGAGTGCTTGCCCGCCTTGAGCTTGTCCAGTTCTTCCAGGACTGTCATGGGGAGTGCAACGTGATGTTCTTCGAAATTCAGAAGCGCGTTTGGATCATGGATCAATACGTTGGTATCGAGCACGTAAAGGATTGGCTGGTTAGAGGAAGGGGTGCGTCCGTGGTCATCCATACTCGCTCACCTTTGTAGTAGCCAAGTGACGCAACACACAGCGATGCTGCGCCACGAAAAGGCCGCCGAGGCTTTCCCCTTGAGGCAGGAGAAAATTGCGCAAAGTGGGGTCTGGAATGACGCCACCTGTGTTGCAGGGTTCGGCGGTCTGTTGTCGTAATACCGCAAAACCGATGACATAAAAACGCGTTTCGGCGCTTTTTGAAGTTTATTTCTCGGGGGGACAATTAGCCCTTGGCGGATGGGTCAGCCGCGTTTAAAGTCGGAAGTCCGGTCCGGGACAAATCCTCAGAAATTTCCCACCTACCCTTTCATTGTTCCCCTTCTTTCACTGGCGGCACCGTCTGCTCAACCGCTGCGCCCGGCTGCTCGGCTGGTTCGTCTGCGGCGTCATCGTCGGGCGTGTCATCGTCCTCATCCGGCGCATCTTCTTCGTCCGCCAGCTGCTGCGGATAGATATGGCAGTCTTCCCACATCACGCCGCTTTGCGCGGTATTGGCCATCAGCCATGGCACCGCCTGCTGCGGCTTGTCCGTGCTGTCATGAAACACAACATTGCCGCGCCGCCAGAGCAGCATCAGCGTGAGCACCCGGTTGGCAGCCTGCTCGGCGCTGATGCGTCCGGTGCTGTCCTGGGAATCAATGTTCCACAGAGAGACTCGCAGCTGCTGGTCGCGGAAGAATGGCGCGCTGTCGGCACGACGATGGCCGTAAGGCGGGCGGAACAGCGGCACGAAATTGTCCGGCAGCAGCTGCTGAACCAGCGCGGCGGTGCGCTCGATGGAGTCTTGCCAGTCGCGCCAGTGGGCGTGGGATCTGAACTCCCAGCCCTGCAGGCCGACGCATTGCTGGCGGTAGAGCGTTTGCAGCGCCTGGGGCGAGGTGCTGTCCAGACGACTTTGCAGGGCCTTGCCCAGCACAAAGAACGTGGCGGTGATCTTCTGTTGGCGCATGAAGTCGGCCAGCCAGTCAGTCGCCCCGTCAGCAACGGTCGGACCACTCTCGAAATTGAGCAGGAAGGTCCTGTCGGGCATTTCTTCGCCGCTGAGTTCGTCGGAGTTGTAGCGCTCGATCTCGCTGCTGGTCTGCGGGAACAAGGCGGCCATGCGCAACAGTTCGTTGAGATAACGCTGGTTGAAGGCATCGGCCGGCGCAGCCCACTTGGCATAGAAGGAGTCATCGGCCACTTTGTATTCGGCGGCGCGCTGACGCAGCATCGGCACGTCGTCAACCAGCACACAGAATGATGCGTCGGCTTCACAGGTTTTTTCGGCGAATGTCCAGTTCTCGAACAGCCGCGTCCATAGCCGTGTGCGGATCAGGTTCACCGTCGGCAGGTTGATCTGCCGCAGGCCCAGACGCGCGCTCAGCTGGGCGTCGCTGAGGTTTTCGCTTTCCAGCAACTGATGGGCGAAGCTGAGAATTTGCGCACGAGACGCCACGTCGAACAGCTGCGGCGTTTCCAGAGCCTCCGGCCAGACTGCGCGATCCAGCATCGCAATATCGCCCGTGGCCGCCTGTGCGTTGAGCCCCAGCAAACAGGCTCCGATCAATAACAGCATGCGCAACACGACGTGCTCCCAATCCTTGATAAAGAGGCCGAAAACCGGCGAGGCACTATAGCGGATTTGCCTTGGGCCAGAATGCCGGATTCCGGCACCGCTGCTGCAGGAGCGCGCCTATCGACACCATAGCTGGAGTGATCCGCACGCAACCCCTAGAATCGCCCGACGATCAAAGGAGACCTGCCCATGCTGATGGTGATTTCCCCAGCCAAAACCCTCGATTTTGAAACACCGCCCACCACCAAGCGCTACACCCAGCCGGAATTTCTGGATCACTCTCAGGAGCTCATCAACCAGCTGCGCGACATGACCCCGGCGCAGATCGGTGAGCTGATGCATCTGTCCGACAAGCTCTCCGGCCTCAATGCCGCCCGCTTTGGCAGCTGGAATCCGGCGTTCACCCCAAAAAACGCCAAACAGGCGCTGCTTGCATTCAAGGGTGACGTGTACACCGGTCTCGACGCCGACACCCTGAGCGGACCCGATCTGACGTACGCCCAAAAGCACCTGCGTATGTTGTCCGGGCTCTATGGATTGCTTCGTCCTCTGGACCTGATGCAACCCTATCGCCTGGAAATGGGCACCAAGCTGGCCAATGCCAGGGGCAAGGACCTTTACGCATTCTGGGGCGACCGCATCAGCGAGTGGCTGAACGAAGCGCTGAAAGAACAAGGCGACGATGTGCTGCTCAACCTGGCGTCGAACGAGTACTTTTCAGCGGTCAAGCGTCCGGCACTGAATGCCCGCGTGATCGAAACCGAGTTCCGCGACCAGAAAAACGGTCAGTACAAGATCATCAGTTTCTACGCCAAGAAAGCCCGGGGCATGATGACTCGCTTCGTGATTTCCGAGCGTATCAGCAAGCCCAAAGACCTGACGCAGTTCGATGCTCACGGCTATCGATACAGCAAAGAGCTGTCCTCACTGGACAAGCTCATCTTCCTGCGCGATGAGCAAGACGCCTGACCTGCACCTACCCGTCCTTCCGCCAGCAAGTATCGCCCGTCTTCAATCGTTGACGGGCGCCGCGACGTCATTCAATCCCACTTCGGTGCACTTCTCAGGACACCTGCCTTGCATTTTTAGTGCGCATCGGTTGGTCCCATCATTCGAATGCGTCTATCCATCCAACCGAAAGTAAAGATTAACAGTGACTCCGTTCGCAAATTCCCACACTTACTTAGTTCATAACCTGCAGTTTGCGCGGACGAACGGTAGTGCTGCCGACTAATTGGCGCCAACTAACAGTCAGAAACTAAGTGCTCTTTTTTTTCTCAAAAATTTAACAACTTTTTTTGCAGATTTCGGCACGTTGATTTGAACGAGTGGCACTCCAGTCTGCACGTCCGCCAAAGCCTTACAAACTAAGGCTCAAACGTTGTTTGGCCCCACGTTGGATCCTGCTGAAAACCGCCTGGTGTTACGAAAAATCTCAAAAAGAGGACGAGCGGCCCGGAACTTATGGGGAATGCCCACGCTCCTACATCCCGTAACAATTCTCGTCCCCCATGTAGGACATCTCTTACATGGCACATGGACAGATCTGGAAGTTGCTTCTCAACGAAGTTAGACCCGTCGGTCAAGTGGTACGTACAAGGAGTCACGCACCAAACTAGTTGAAGTGAATTGAGCTAGCACCATTCGGGTGCCCGCAGTCGTGAATCGGGGCTGATTCATCGGGAGACGGCTAAAAGCCTTGTCCTTGACCGCCTGAGCACGACGCGCAAACCATCCGCTGGAGTGCCTGCCACATCCCAGATCGGGAACCTATATAAATATGTATGGGCTACTCGACACTTTTGATCTGTAACATTCGGGTTTGCCTTTCATATAGGTAACTCACCCCTTAATTCTGCCTGTGCTTGTCACGCGACATTCATTGCCGTGCGTACGAGTGCGCAAAAGTTGTAAGACAGTTTTTATATTCGGCCAACTAATGGCGTAAACATCGAGGAGATTACTATGCGTATCAGCATCTTTGGTTTGGGCTATGTCGGTGCAGTCTGCGCAGGCTGCCTCTCGGCGCGTGGTCATGATGTTGTTGGCGTGGACATCTCCGCCGCCAAGATCGATCTGATCAACAAGGGCAAGTCGCCAATCGTTGAGCCAGGTCTGGGCGAGTTGCTGGAAACCGGCATCAAGACCGGCAAACTGCGCGGCACCACAGACTTCTCCGCCGCCATTCGCGACACTGACCTGTCGATGATCTGCGTCGGCACGCCAAGCAAAAAGAACGGCGATCTGGAGCTGGACTTCATTGAATCGGTCTGCCGCGAAATCGGCTTCGTACTGCGTGACAAGAGCACCCGTCACACCATCGTCGTGCGCAGCACCGTTCTGCCGGGCACCGTCGCAAACGTTGTCATCCCGATCCTCGAAGACTGCTCGGGCAAGAAAGCCGGCGTCGACTTCGGTGTCGCGGTCAACCCTGAATTCCTGCGTGAAAGCACCGCGATTGCCGACTACGACCATCCTCCAATGACCGTTATCGGCGAATTCGACAAGGCGTCCGGTGACGTTCTGCAGTCCCTGTACGAAGAACTCGACGCACCGATCATCCGCAAGGACATCGCCGTTGCCGAAATGATCAAGTACACCTGCAACGTATGGCACGCGACCAAGGTCACCTTCGCCAACGAAATCGGCAACATCGCCAAGGCAGTCGGCGTCGACGGTCGTGAAGTGATGGACGTGGTCTGCCAGGACAAGGCTCTGAACCTGTCGCAGTACTACATGCGCCCAGGCTTCGCGTTCGGCGGTTCCTGCCTGCCGAAAGACGTCCGTGCCCTGACCTACCGCGCCAGCTCTCTGGACGTTGAAGCCCCCCTGCTCAACTCCCTGATGCGCAGCAACGTTTCCCAGGTTCAGAACGCTTTCGACATCGTCGCCGCCAGCGACACTCGCAAAGTCGCCCTGCTGGGTCTGAGCTTCAAGGCCGGTACCGATGACCTGCGCGAAAGCCCACTGGTCGAGCTGGCAGAAATGCTGATCGGTAAAGGCTACGACCTGAGCATCTTCGACAGCAACGTCGAATACGCTCGCGTTCACGGCGCCAACAAAGACTACATCGAGTCCAAGATCCCGCACGTTTCGTCCCTGCTGAACTCGGACTTCGACGCGGTCATCAACAACTCTGACGTGATCATCCTGGGTAACCGCGACGAGCGCTTCCGTGCACTCGCCAACAACGCGCCAGCCGGCAAGCGTGTGATTGACCTGGTGGGCTTCATGAAAGGCACCACCACCGAAAACGGTCAAATCGAAGGTATCTGCTGGTAACACACAGCGAGCTGCAAGCCACGAGCTGCAAGTTTCAGGCTTCATCCCTCCAGTCCCGGGCGTCAGCGCCAGCGACTGGAGGTTTGAAGCTTGCGGCTTGAGGTTGCAACTGACTTAGGGATACACACTATGCAAAGGCTGAAGCACGGCTTCCTCCAGGCCGCAGGTTGGCTGTTTTATCTGACGTTGCTGGCGGCCATAGCCATGGCGCTGCCTGCATCGCTGTTTGACTCGCACTCCAAAGATTTTATTTTCCTGATCGGTATCGTCGGCATCTGGCGTTACTCGATGGGCGCAACGCACTTCGTGCGCGGCATGATTTTCCTGTACATCGTCTACCCGCACCTGCGCCGTAAAGTGCGCAAGCTGGGCAAGGCAGCCGATCCATCCCACGTGTTCCTGATGGTCACCAGCTTTCGTATCGATGCGCTGACCACCGCTCAGGTGTACAGCTCGGTGATTCGCGAAGCCATCAAATGCGGCTTCCCGACCACCATCGTGTGCTCCCTGGTGGAAATGTCCGACGAGCTGCTGGTCAAGGCACTGTGGGCCAAGTACAACCCGCCGGAGCACGTGAAGCTCGACTTCGTGCGCATCGCCGGTACCGGCAAGCGTGACGGCCTGGCGTTCGGTTTCCGCGCCATCTCCCGCCACATGCCGGACGACCGCGCCGTGGTTGCGGTGATCGACGGTGACACCGTTCTGGCTGAAGGCGTGGTGCAGAAAACCGTGCCGTGGTTCCAGCTGTTCGGCAATGTCGGCGGACTGACCACCAACGAGTTCTGTGAAGTCCGCGGCGGCTACATCATGAGCGAGTGGCACAAGCTGCGTTTCGCTCAGCGTCACATCAACATGTGCTCGATGGCGCTGTCCAAGCGCGTGCTGACCATGACCGGCCGTATGTCGGTGTTCCGCGCCACCGTGGTGACGGACCCGGCGTTCATCGCCGACGTGGAAAGCGACTCGCTGCAGCACTGGCGTCTGGGCCGCTTCAAGTTCCTGACCGGCGACGACAAGTCCAGCTGGTTCAGCCTGATGCGCCTGGGCTACGACACGTTCTACGTGCCGGATGCCGCGATCAACACCGTTGAGCACCCGCCGGAAAAAAGCTTCCTGAAGGCCAGCCGCAAGCTGATGTACCGCTGGTACGGCAACAACCTTCGGCAGAACTCCCGTGCATTGGGTCTGGGCGTTGGTCGTCTCGGGGTCTTCACCAGCATCGTGCTGTTCGACCAGCGCGTGTCGATGTGGACATCGATCCTTGGCCTGACCGTGGCGATGCTGGCGAGCCTGAAGTTCGGTATCGAATACCTGCTGGCGTACCTGCTCTGGATTGGCATCACTCGTCTGATCCTGACGCTGCTGCTGTCGTGCAGCGGCCACAAGATCGGGCCGGCCTATCCGATGATTCTCTATTACAACCAGATCGTTGGCGCACTGATGAAGATCTACGTCTTCTTCCGTCTCGACCGACAGTCCTGGACCCGCCAGGACACAAAACTGAGCCGCGACATGGCCAGCTTCCAGGGTTGGTTCAACACCTGGTCGTCGCGGACCATGACTTTCTCGGCTGGCAGCATCTTCGTTGCCGTGCTGCTGACAATGGTCTGACCGGGCCTCTGACCGAAACAATGGATCAACTCGATTAATCAGGAATTACCACCATGAATACAGCCGTGAATGCCAATGTCGTACATGAATCCGAAGCCCAGCGTCAGCACGCACGGGTCAAGATCCCGGCCAAACTGCGACTGCTCAATGGTCAGCCGAACGCCCCGCTGGTGCGTGTCGAAGACCTTTCCGCAGGCGGTCTGAGCTTTGTCGCTCCTGCCAACCTGCGTCCAGCCGTCGGTGAGGTCATCAAGGGTCGTCTGCAGTTCCTGATCGACAACCTCGGTCTGGCCATGGACGTCGACCTGCAGGTGCGCACCATCGATTCGAGCACCGGCCGTGTCGGCTGCCAGTTCCAGAATCTGGAATCGCAAGACATCTCGACTCTGCGTCATCTGATCACTTCGCACCTGTCGGGCGACCTCATCAGCATGGGCGAAGTGCTGGCGACCCTGCAGCGCGATAACTTCACCAAGGCACGCAAATCCAAGGACGGCGGCAGCGGCCTGAGCGCGTTCGGTCGTCTGCGTGCCGTGACCTTCAGCATCGGCATCTTCGCCGTCGGTGTGATTGCGTTCGGCTTCGTCGCCAAATCGGTCTACGGCATGTACTTCGTTAGCCACTCCACGTCGGGCCTGGTCAGCGTGCCGAGCCTGGATGTCACCATGCCACGTGAAGGCACTGTGACCAGTCTGGTCGCCCCTAACGGCAACGTCGCCAAAGGCGCTCCGCTGGCGACCTTCAACACCAGCATGCTGGACATGTTGAAAGGCAACCTGGACCCGGACGAAATGCAGCCGGCCAAGATCGAAGAACTGTTCGGTCGTCAATTGGCCGGTACCATGACCAGCCCTTGCGATTGCGTCGTGGCCAAGCAACTGGTCGCCGACGGTCAATACGCCAGCAAAGGTCAAGTGATCTTCCAGATGGTCCCGCGCAACGTCGCCGCCAATGTCGATGCTCGCTTCACCTATCGTCAGTTCGCCGACGTACAGCCGGGCGCTCGCGTTACCTTCCAGGTCGCTGGCGAAGACGGCGACCACAGCGGCAAGATCGTCAGCGCCACGGCTCTGAGCCCTGCAGACCTGTCTTCCGACATCCGCGTTCAGATCCAGCCTGACGAAGCCATCAACAGCAATCTGGCAGGTCGCCCGGTTGAAGTGGTGAGCACTCGTGGCCCGTCGCTGAACTGGTTGATCGATAAAGCCACGGCGGCAGGTTTCTAAACATGGCTAGCCCACTACGAAGCTTGTCAGCCCCTACATTGTTGAGCCTGGCGATCGCTATCGGTTTGGGCGGCTGTGCCGGCCTGCCCGATCAGCGCCTGGCCAACGAAGCCCTGAAACGCGGCGACACCGCGCTGGCGGAGCAAAACTATCGGCAACTGGCGGACCTGGGCTATAGCGATGCACAGGTCGGCCTCGCGGATATCCAGGTGGGTACCCGCGACCCGGAGCTGATCAAGCAGGCCGAGGCAACGTATCGCGCTGCAGCCGCCACTTCGCCTCGGGCGCAATCGCGCCTGGGCAAGTTGCTGGCGGTCAAGCCGAACTCCACCGAGGCCGAGCAACGTGAAGCCGAAGGTCTGCTGAAGAAGGCCTTCGCCAATGGCGAAGCCGGCACGCTGATTCCGCTGGCGATGCTCTATCTGCAATACCCGCACACGTTCCCGAACGTGAACGCGCAGCAGAAGATCAACGAATGGCGCGCTGGCGGTTACCCGGAAGCGGGTCTGGCCCAGGTGCTGCTGTATCGCACACAGGGCACCTACGACCAGCATCTGGCTGAAGTCGAAAGCATCTGCAAGCAAGCCCTGCGCACCACCGACGTTTGCTACACCGAGCTGGCGACGGTCTACCAGAAGCGTGGCGAAGCCGACAAACAGGCTGCGCTGATCGAGCAGATGCAAAGCGGCTACGCCATGGGCAGCGTGCCTGCCATGCGTGTCGACAGCGTCGCTCGCGTGCTGGCGGATTCGACAATCGGCAAGCCGGACGAAAAGACCGCGCAATCGCTGCTGGAGAAAGTCGCCCCCGGTTACCCCGCTTCGTGGGTCAGCCTGGCGCAGTTGCTCTACGACTTCCCCGAACTGGGCGACGTCAACAAGATGATGGAATACCTGGACAACGGCCGTGCTGCAGATCAACCGCGCGCCGAACTGTTGCTGGGCAAGCTGTATTACGAAGGCAAGCTGGTCTTGCCGGATGCGAAGAAAGCCGAAGAGCACCTGACCAAGGCCGCTGCGACGCAAATCTCCGCGCATTACTACCTGGGTCAGCTGTATCGCCGGGGTTATCTGGGCCATCCAGACCCGCAGAAAGCTGTCGACCAGTTGCTGACCTCCGCACGCGGTGGCCAGAACAGTGCCGACTTCGCCCTCGCGCAGTTGTTCTCGCAAGGCAAAGGTATCAAGCCTGATCCGGTCAACGCATGGGTCTTCGGCCAGCTCGCACTGGCTCAGGGCACGCCGCAAGCGACGGATCTTGCGCAACAACTGAACGAACAATTGCCGCCTGAGAAGCGCGCCCAGGCGCAGAGCCTTCTCCAGCGAGAACAGCAGGTCCGCGGCACAACCGCGCAAAACGCGTTGGCCTTGCAGACACTGCAAGAAGAAAAAGACGGCGGGGACGCACCTCTATGAAGCTTAAGTTGAACCCTCTGATGGCGGCCGGATTCGGTCTGGGCTTCTCCCTGATCTGGGCCACGCCGACACTGGCAGCCCTGACCGACACTCAGAATTTCGGCATCGAAGTCAAAGCGACCGGCCAGATGGAAGACGACCGTGACCTCGGCACCCGCAGCGGTGGCGACGTCAACGGTGTCGGTCTGGATCTGCGTCCGTGGGCCTATGGCGAGTGGGGCAACTGGAGCGGTTACGCGATGGGCCAGGTAGTCACCGCTACCGACACCATTCAGACCGACCCGCTGGATCAGCAGGTCACTGACGCAAACGGTCAGAGCGCCCAGCGTTCGCGCAGCACGTCGAACAGCCGCAAAGTGGATGACAGCTACGCTGCCCTGCGCGAATTCTGGATCGGCTACAGCGGTTTCACGCCTTACCCTGGCGAGATCCTGAAAGTCGGTCGTCAACGTCTGCGCAATGACGACGGTCAGTGGCACGACACCAACATCGAAGCGGTGAACTGGACCTTCGACACCACCCTGCTCAAGGCAGAAGTGGGCGCCGCCCAGCGTTTCAGCGAATACCGCACAGACCTGACCGAGCTGTCGGCACAGGACAAGGATCGCTCGCACCTGTATGGCGACGTGGAATACCAATGGACGCCAGGCCAATGGGCAGGCGTTCGTGCGCACCACAGTCATGACGGCGGCAGCCTGAAACAACAGGGCTCAGCCATCGACGACCTGGACAAGACTTCGCGTGGCGACCTGACCTGGCTGGGTCTGCAGGCCAACAGCGACGCGTACAACTACCGCAACCTGAACACCGTCAACTATTGGGGCAGCCTGACCTGGCTGACCGGTGATCGTGACCGCATCGGCACCACCTACAACGCGGCCGAAGATCAGTACGTGGCCGGTGAGAAGAACAGCGAAAACGTCAACGGCTGGGCCACCGACCTGGGCCTGCGTTTCCGTCTGGACCCGATGTGGCAAGTGGGCGGCGCCTACTCCCGCGCCAGCAAGAACTACGAGCAGAACGGTCTGGAAAGCAACCGCTCGAACTGGACCGGTACCCGCTCGCGCGTGCATCGCTTCGGTGAAGCGTTCCAGGGCGAAATGGCCAACGTAGAGTCGGGCTCGCTGTTCGCGTCCTGGCAGATGCAGGACGAGTACGACGCCTCGCTGATCTACCACAAGTTCCGTCGCGTCGACGGTCATTCGGGCATCGGCGGCGCGGGCATCAACCCTGCTCAGGAAAATGTCGATGACGATGGCGTCAGCACATTTGCCTCGCTGCCCCTCGAAGACGGCCGCAAGGACCTGGGCCAGGAAATGGACCTCGTCGTCACCAAGTACTTCAAGCAAGGCCTGCTGCCTGCTGCGGTAAGCCAGTCGTTCGACGAACCGTCGGCGCTGATTCGTCTGCGTGCAGGCGTGTTCAAACCGGGCGATGCGTACCACAGCGGTGTAGACGATTACATGCACCGCGCCATCGTCGACGTCATCTGGCGCTTCTGATGCAAGCCGCGATAGGAGTGCAATGAGATGAACAGTCAAGCAAGCAGATTGCGTCACCGGGCATGGCCCTATGCCCTGCTGGAAAGCGCTGTGCTGACCAGCGCCTTGCTGCTCGCCAGCACTGCGGCCATGGCCAACAGCCCGCTGCCGGTTCCCGCCCCTGCGGCGCATCCGGCGGATGGCAAGGATGTGCTGGTCAAAGGCCTGCATCAGGCCAAGACCTACTCCATCAGCAGTCCGCCCATTGAGCCGCTGTTGATGGACAAACCAAAACTGCCTGACCTCTCGGGTTACACCCAGCAGGCCATGCAGAAGAAGATCGTGCGCAGCAAGCCGGGCAAGGTTGCGATCAAACGCATGATGCAGGAAGACTCGCTGAAAGAATTCATCGGCGGTGACAACAAGATGGCCGAATGGGTGGCCCGTCAGCACGGCATCCCCCAGGCGATCTTCATCGAAGATGGCTACATGACCCTGCAGGAGCTGGCGAAGAAGGTGCCTAAACAGTACCTGAGCGAAACCTCGCCGGGCGTTTTTCTGGCGCGTCTGCCGATCGTTGTCGGCAAGAACGGCATCTTTGAAGTCGACAAGAAAACCACCGAGCTGCGCCTGTCTCAGGATGCCGGTGCGTTTCTGGTCAACGACAACCTGCTGTTCATGTCCGACACCAAGCTGACCGGCTGGAGCGAGAAGTCCAACGGCCCGTCGACGTTCAAGGCGCCGAAGGAATTCCGCCCGTTCCTGCTGTCCTGGGGTGGCACCCAGACCTACATGTTCAACACCAAAGTGGCGAGCCTGGGTTACAACAACAGCAAGTCGTACGGCGTCAGTATTTCCCAGTACACACCGAACATGAAGGCGCAGATGAACCGCGCCGAGCCAACCGGCTGGATCGTCAATTCTGACTTCTCGGACATGTGGTACGGCTTCTACTGCTATGAAACCCGCGACTTCGTGGTCAAGGGCAGCACCTACCACGACAACATCATCTACGGCATCGACCCCCATGACCGTTCCCACGGTCTGATCATTGCCGAGAACACGGTGTACGGGACCAAGAAAAAGCACGGGATCATCGTCTCCCGTGAGGTGAACGACAGCTTCATCATCAACAACAAGAGCTACGACAACCACCTGTCCGGCATCGTCCTTGACCGTAACAGCGTGAACAACCTGGTGGCGTACAACGAGATCTACCGCAACCACACCGACGGCATCACCTTGTATGAGAGTGCCGACAACCTGCTGTGGGGCAATCGTGTGTTCGCCAACAAGCGTCACGGCATCCGGGTTCGCAACAGCACCAACATCAAGCTGTACGAAAACCTGGCCATCGGTAACGGTTTGATGGGCGTCTACGGCCACATCAAAGACCTGTCGGACACTGACCGCGACATCAAGCTCGACCCGTTCGATGCCGAAGTCTCGCTGATCATGGTCGGCGGCGAACTGACCTCCAACGGTTCAGGCCCGCTGTCCATCGACTCGCCTCTGAGCGTCGAGCTGTACAAAGTCTCGATGCTCGCACCGACCAAAGCCAGCGGGATCAGCTTCAACGGTGTACTGGGCGACCGTCAGGACGAAATCCTCGATCTGCTGGTGCGCCAACAGAAAGCCGTGTTGATCGACCCGGTCGAAAGCCAGAAACAACTCCGGGACTGAGGAAGATATTTCTATGCACGCACATTTGATCAAACTGCTCAGCCTCTCGGGCCTGACCGCTGCACTGTTCGCCGCCAGCAATGGCGCGTATGCAGCGGACACTACAGCCCCGACCTTCACGGCCGAGCCTTGCTGCAGTCTGTGCCCTGAAGCGCACGACGAAAAAAACTACGTCAGCCGCTACCAGCAGAACTTCACCACGCTGGTTCAGGCCCAGGGCGACTGGTTGTTCCGGACCCGCGAAGATCTGCGCACCGAATTCGACACCACGCCTGAAGGCTATCGCCGCATGCAAATGCTGCACGACGCATTCAAGAGCAAGGGTGTAGAGCTGGTCGTCGTGTATCAGCCAACCCGCGGGCTGGTGGATCGCAACAAGCTGTTCCCGGCCGAGCGCGACAAGTTCGACTACAACACCGCGCTGCGTAACTACCAGGCCATGCTCGGTCGTTTCGCGAAGATGGGCTACACCGTGCCGGACCTGTCGCCGTTGACCAACGAGCAACAGGCCCATGATTTTTACTTCCGCGGTGACCAGCACTGGACGCCGTATGGCGCCCAGCGCACAGCAAAAATCGTTGCTGATTCCGTGAAGAAGATGCAGGCCTTCGCCGGTGTTCCACGCCGTGAGTTCGAGACCCACCTGTCAGGTCGCATGGGCAAGAAGGGCACTCTTCACAACATGGCCGGTCAATTGTGCGGCACGAGTTACGCCATCCAGTACATGGACCAGTTCGAGACGGAACCCAAAGGCGAAGCAGCCGACGGCGACCTGTTTGGTGACTCCGGCAATCCGGAGATCACGCTGGTCGGTACCAGTCACAGCGGCAAGAACTACAACTTTGCCGGCTTTTTGCAGGAATATATTGGTGCTGATGTGCTGAACGTCGCCTTCCCGGGCGGCGGCCTTGAAGGTTCGATGCTGCAGTACCTGGGCAGCGAAGACTTCCAGAAACACCCACCGAAGATTCTCATCTGGGAATTCTCGCCGCTTTACCGCCTGGATCAGGAGACCATCTATCGCCAGATGATGTCGCTGCTGGACAACGGCTGTGAAGGCAAACCGGCAATCATGAGCACCAGCACCACCCTCAAACCAGGGATCAACGAGTTGCTGGTCAACGGCAAAAACGGCATCAAGGATGTGCGCAACGGCAGTAATCAGATCGACATCAAGTTCGCCGACAACTCGGTGAAAACCCTTCAGGCGCGCCTCTGGTACATGAACGGTCGCCACGAAGACTTGAAGATCGAGAAACCTGAAACATCTGAAACCGACGGGCGCTTCTCCTTCGAACTGCGCGATGACAAAGACTGGGCTGACCAGCAATTGCTCGCACTGGAAGTGCAGGGTCCGGAAGCGGGCGCTGCGCCACAGCAGGTCGAAGCGAAAGTATGCAAACGCAACGTGTTCCCGAATGTCGCGCATCAAACCGCGCAAGCCGGGTTATGAGGCTCTTATGCACACTCCAAAACTGATGCTCCCTACCCTTCTGTCGCTGGCAATGATGTCCTCGGCACTGTTCGCCACCGGCGCCAGCGCTGCGTCGACACTCGTGCCGCCGCAGGGCTATTACGAAGGTGTCGAGAAATTCAAGACGGGCCAGGGCAAGTTCAGCTGTGACTCCATTCCGCAGCCCTACACCGGTCCGTTGCAGTTTCGCAGCAAATACGAAGGCTCGGACAAAGCCCGCGCGACGCTGAATATGGTCTCCGATCAGGCTTTTCGTGATGCGACCAAAGACATCACCACCATGGAGCGCGCCACCAGCAAGGTGGTGATGCAGTACATGCGTGACGGTCGCCCGGAACAGCTCGATTGCGCGCTGAACATGCTGACCACCTGGGCCAAGGCCGATGCGCTGGAGTCCACCGACTTCAACCACACCGGCAAGTCGATGCGCAAATGGGCATTGGGCAGCATGTCGTCCGCCTATCTGCGCCTGAAGTTCTCCGAGTCTCATCCTCTGGCCACCCGCCAGCAGGAATCGCAGGTGATTGAGGCCTGGTTCAGCAAACTGGCGGACCACGTCGTCAGCGACTGGAACAATCTGCCGCTCGACAAGACTAACAACCACTCCTACTGGGCCGCCTGGGCCGTGATGTCCACGGCAGTCGCGACCAATCGCCAAGACCTGTTTGACTGGGCAGTGAAGGAATTCAAGATCGGCGCCAATCAGGTTGACCCGCAAGGTTTCCTGCCGAACGAGCTCAAGCGCAAACAGCGTGCGCTGGCGTACCACAACTACGCACTTCCGCCTCTGGCCATGATCGCGAGTTTCGCCCAGGCCAACGGTGTCGATTTGCGTCAGGAAAACAACGGTGCGCTCAAGCGTCTGGGTGATCGCGTGCTGGCTGGCGTGAAGAACTCCGGCAGCGAATTCGCCGCCCGCGATGGCGAAAAGCAGGACATGACGGACCTGAAGACCGACATGAAATTCGCCTGGCTGGAACCGTACTGCTCGCTGTATGACTGCGGCCCGGACGTACTTGAACAGAAACACAAGATGCAACCGTTCAAGAACTTCCGCCTCGGCGGCGACCTGACCCGCACTTATGACCCGACCCATGAAAAGGGTGACAAGGGCGGTTCGTAAGAGCAAAGGCTCCAGCAGTGTTCGCCTTGGTGTGATCCACAGCGAACCCACTGTAGGCGTGAGCTTGATCGCGATAGCGATGTATCAGTCAGAGCGGCATCAACCGGACTGACGTATCGCGAGCAAGCTCACTCCTGCGGGGAGTCGGCGGATGCATGTTTCACCCCTCCATTTTTCGTGGGGGGTTTGGGGGGGCTTCGGCCTTTGAAGTTGGACAAATGGAGAGATAAAGGATGGTTTTCTCATCCAACGTGTTCCTGTTCCTGTTCTTGCCGGTGTTTCTCGGCTTGTACTACCTGAGCGGGCAACGCTATCGCAACCTGCTGCTGCTGGTCGCCAGCTACGTGTTTTACGCGTGGTGGCGAGTGGACTTTCTGGCGCTGTTCGCAGGTGTGACGCTGTGGAACTACTGGATCGGCCTGCGCGTAGGCGCCGCCGGGGTCAGAACCAAACCGGCTCAGCGTTGGCTGCTGCTCGGCGTGGTGGTCGACCTGGGCATCCTTGGCTATTTCAAGTACGCCAACTTCGGCGTGGACAGCATTAACGCGATGATGACGTCGATCGGCCTTGAGCCCTTCATCCTGACCCACGTGTTGCTGCCGATCGGTATCTCGTTCTACATCTTCGAGTCCATCAGCTACATCATTGACGTCTACCGTGGCGACACACCGGCGACGCGAAATCTCATCGACTTTGCAGCGTTCGTGGCGATCTTCCCGCACCTGATCGCAGGGCCGGTTCTGCGGTTCCGCGACCTGGTCGATCAGTTCAACAACCGCACGCACACCCTCGACAAGTTCTCTGAGGGCTGCACGCGGTTCATGCAGGGTTTCATCAAGAAGGTATTCATTGCCGACACGCTGGCAGTGGTCGCAGATCATTGCTTCGCCCTGCAGAACCCGACCACGGGTGACGCATGGCTCGGCGCGCTGGCGTATACCGCGCAGCTGTACTTCGACTTCTCCGGCTACAGCGACATGGCCATCGGCCTGGGCCTGATGATGGGTTTCCGCTTCATGGAAAACTTCAAACAGCCCTACATCAGCCAGTCGATCACCGAGTTCTGGCGCCGCTGGCATATCAGCCTGTCGACCTGGCTGCGTGACTATCTGTACATCACGCTGGGCGGCAACCGTGGCGGCAAGGTGGCGACCTACCGCAACCTGTTTCTGACCATGCTGCTGGGTGGTCTGTGGCACGGCGCCAACATCACGTACATCGTCTGGGGTGCCTGGCACGGTGTGTGGCTGGCGATCGAAAAAGCCATCGGCCTGAACACCGCGCCGCGCACCTTCAACGTCGTTCGCTGGGCGTTCACCTTCCTGCTGGTGGTCATGGGCTGGGTCATCTTCCGCTCGGAAAACCTGCACGTTGCCGCTCGTATGTACGGCGCCATGTTCAGCTTCAGCGATCTCGGCCTGTCGGAACTCAACCGCGCCAGCCTCACCGGCCTGCAAGTAGCGACCCTGGTTGTGGCTTACATCACCCTCGCCTTCTTCGGCCTGCGTGATTTCTACCGCAACCGTGCACCGGGCAAGCCGACCGACAAGCCCGTGCAGGCCGATGGCCCTGCCGCTGCCGAGCCCGGCCTGATCAAGGCCGTGCCGGGCGACAAACCGGGCAGCATCCATCAACCGGGTTACATCGTCGGCACCGAAGCGCAGGTTCAGCCTGCCTACTGGACCGTCGACTGGTCGCGCTATGTCATGCGCGCCCTGATCCTGCTGATGTTCGTTGCATCGATCCTAAAACTCTCGGCGGCCAGTTTCTCGCCGTTCCTTTACTTCCAGTTCTGAGGAGCCTGACATGACCCGTTCATTACGTTTCCTCTACATCTTCCTGTTCCTGGCGATTCTGCTGGTGCTGGGCCTGTGGTCGCTGCGCAGCTTCATCGGTTTCTCGACGTCGAAGGAGACCACCGTGCTCAATGGTCACTGGACCAAGGCGGTAGAAACCCACTACGACGAAGAATTCCCGATCAAGCGTCTGGGCACCAACCTCTGGGCAGCGCTGGACTACAAGGTGTTCAACGAAGGTCGTCCGGGCGTGATCCTGGGCAAGGACCAGTGGTTGTACACCGACGAAGAATTCGACGCCGTTGCCAACGGCGAGCAGAACGAAGCAGACAACCTGGCGATCATCCAGGGCGTTCGTGACACCCTAAAAAAGCAAGGCACGCAGCTGGTGCTGGCGATCATTCCGGCCAAGACGCGTCTGTATCCGGAGCACGTCGGTGACAACAAACCGGCCACGCTGCACACCGATCTGTATCAGCAGTTCCACGCTCAGGTGAATCAGGCCGGCATCCTCGCCCCTGATCTGCTCGCGCCGCTGCAAAGCGCCAAAGAGAAGGGCCAAGTGTTCCTGCGCACCGACACTCACTGGACGCCGATGGGTGCGGAAATCGTTGCCCAGCAGTTGGGTGACGTGATCAGCAAGCAGCTGCCGCTGAACGTTGAACCGCAGAACTTCGTCACTGAAGCCAAGACGACCGAACCCTACAAGGGCGATCTGACCAACTTCCTGCCGCTGGATCCGCTGTTCAGCAACCTGCTGCCCAAGCCGGACGACCTGCAACAGCGCAGCACCAACCCGGCTGAAGCTGGCGCCGAAAGTGATGACGCCCTGTTCGCTGACAATTCGGTTGCGGTCGGCCTGGTTGGCACCAGCTACAGCGCCAACCCGAACTGGAACTTCGCCGGTGCGCTGAAACAGGCTCTGCACGCAGACGTCGTGAATTACGCCGAAGACGGCCATGGCCCGATCCTGCCGATGCTCAAGTACCTGCAGACCGACGCCTTCAAAAGCAGCCCCCCGCAGGTGCTGATCTGGGAATTCCCGGAACGCTACCTGCCCGCTCACAACGACCTGACCGAGTTCGACCCACAGTGGATCGCTGAACTCAAAAAGGCCCGTGACCCCCAACAGAATCTGGCGGACAACGCCAACAACTCCAAGTCGCCCACCCGGGCGCAAAACTGAGAGGACTCTTTGACTATGACTTCGCAGAACCAAATGCCAGTTCGTTCGAGCAAAACCAACCTGCTGAAAACCTGCGTGCTGGCCGCGAGCCTGGGCTTCGTATCCCTTTCCGCATTCGCCGGTGGCGACGCCGCGCTGTATGGCCCGACCGCACCAAAAGGCTCGACCTTCGTGCGTGTTTACAACGCCAGCAGCAGCGAAATCTCCGCCAGCGTCGGCAACACCAGCCTCAACGAAATCGGCCCATTGGCCAGCAGTGACTTCGGCTTCATGCCTCAGGGCGACTACACCGCCAAAGTCGGCAGCCAGTCCCTGCCGGTGAAACTGGCCAGCGACCACTACTACACCATCGTCAACAACACTTCGGGTGCGCCGCAGCTGGTTGAAGAGCCTCCGTTCAAGAACAAGCAGAAGTCCCTGGTTCGCGTACAGAACCTGAGTGACAAGTCACTGACCCTGAAAACCGCTGACGGCAAGACCGACGTGGTCAAGGCTGTGTCTGCCAAGGGCACCGGCGAGCGTGAAATCAACCCGGTCAAAGTCAGCTTCGCGCTGTTCGACGGCGACAAGAAAGTGGCTGACCTGAAGCCGGTTGCACTGGAGCGCGGTGAAGCCGCCGTTCTCTACGTCACCGGCAGCGGCAGCAGCCTGTCGCCAATCTGGGTCAAGCGCCCGACGGGCACTCAGTAAGCGTTGAATCTGGCCGAGAGGCCGCCGGCAGCGCGCGTGATCAACCGCGCGCTGCCACGGATTTACGGAATTAAGCGTTCGGCGTCAGGCACTGCGGAGCAAGCAGACAGCCAAGAGGACGCCGGGCGATGCAAGACAAAAACCAGAAAGACCGAAAAGACCTACAGCCCATTCGAACGATTTTTGCTTAACGGAGAAACAAAATGATTCCAGTGATCTTGTCAGGTGGTAGCGGTTCCCGACTCTGGCCTCTTTCGCGTAAACAGTTTCCTAAACAGTTCCTGGCGCTGACCGGCGAACACACTCTGTTCCAACAGACCGTCGAGCGCCTGCAATTCGACGGCATGCAGCACCCTGTCGTGGTGTGCAACAAGGATCACCGCTTCATCGTCACCGAGCAGCTCAATGCACTGGGTCTGGAAACTCAGGCCGTGATCATGGAACCGTTTGGTCGCAACACTGCGCCTGCCGTTGCCATCACCGCGATGATGCTGGCCAACGAAGGTCGTGACGAGTTGATGCTGGTGCTGCCAGCCGACCACGTGATCGACGATCAGAAAGCCCTGCAACGTGCGCTGGCCCTGGCCACCGTTGCTGCAGAGCGTGGCGAAATGGTGCTGTTCGGTATCCCGGCGACCAAGCCTGAAACCGGCTACGGCTACATCAAGTCCACCGCCGACGCCCTGCTGCCGGAAGGCGTCAGCCGCGTGCAGCACTTCGTTGAGAAGCCTGATGAACAACGCGCCCAGGAATTCGTCCAGGCCGGCGGTTACTACTGGAACAGCGGCATGTTCCTGTTCCGCGCCAGCCGTTACCTGGAAGAGCTGAAAAAGCACGATCCGGATATCTACGACAACTGCCTGCTGACCCTCGAGCGCAGCAAGCAGGACGGCGACAGCATCTCCCTGGACGAGGCGAGCTTCGCCTGCTGCCCGGACAACTCCATCGACTACGCCGTCATGGAAAAAACCCAGCGCGCCTGCGTGGTTCCACTGGATGCGGGCTGGAGCGATGTCGGCTGCTGGTCGTCCCTGTGGGACGTGAGCGCCAAAGATGAAAACGGCAACGTTGCCAAAGGCGATGTCGTGATCCAGGACAGCCGCAACTGCATGATTCAGGGCAACGGCAAACTGGTGACCGTGATCGGCCTGGACAACGTCGTTGTCGTCGAAACCAAAGACGCCATGATGATCGTCCACAAAGACAAGGTTCAGGGCGTCAAGCAACTGGTCAACACGCTCAATGAGCAAGGCCGCAGCGAAACCCAGAACCACCTCGAAGTCTATCGCCCGTGGGGCTCGTACGACTCCGTGGACATGGGCGGCCGTTTCCAGGTCAAGCGCATTTCCGTCAAGCCGGGCGCCAGCCTGTCGCTGCAGATGCATCACCACCGCGCTGAACACTGGATCGTTGTATCGGGTACCGCTCAGGTCACCTGCGACGACAACGTGTTCCTGCTGACCGAGAACCAGTCGACCTACATCCCGATCGCCTCGGTTCACCGCCTGCGCAACCCGGGCAAAATCCCGTTGGAAATCATCGAAGTCCAATCGGGCAGCTACCTGGGCGAAGACGACATCGAACGTTTCGAAGACGTCTACGGCCGCTCCACCCCTGGCATCGAAGCCGGCGTGAAGACCCAGACCATCGCGCGTTAATACCGCTTCACCGAGTAGTACTAGCCCCCGTCAATCCTCTGCGTATTCCCCATCCGCAGAGGGTTTTCGGGGGCTTTTTTGTGGGCTTTCATACCTGTGCGACCTTGAATCAGACGAACCACCATTAGCCCAATCCCCTCCCCTTTCGGTACGATGACCGCATCTGCAATCGCGAGATCGACACGATGATTTTCGGCGCCGTACTCCTGTTCACCTGGCTGGTCCTGCTCCTGCGCTATCCCTCCAAAGCGCTGCCCGTTTCTCTGGCGGCGGCAGTCGGGCTGGGTGTCGTGGCGGCGTTTGTGGTCTGGGAGGACCGCCGCGATGAGCAGCGCCTTGAGCGCCTGCAGATGCGCGTGAACTATGCGCCGCAGCAATGCCCGACGGGCCGCCCGTTGCTGGTGCTGATCGATAACGGCAATAAGGTCTCGCTTACCGAACTGCGCTGGAAGATCGCGGCCTACGCGCCGGGCGATACCGTCAATCTGGCCGAGGACACCTACACCGCGCCGCGTTATCGCGGGCCGGGCGATTTGCTGCCCGGCAGTCAGTGGCAAGATTGCTTGCCGATGCCGCCGCTGCGTCCGGGTTATCGGCCGCAGACCCTGGAGTTTCGCGCCGAACGCCTGCAAGGCACGTTCTCCGGCTGAGCGCCGCCTTCTCTTTTTTCAAGGACTGAACCATGTCTATGGTGTTGATCACCGGTTGTTCCAGCGGCATCGGCCGCGCCATGGCGGATGCCTTCAAAGCGGCAGGCCATGAGGTCTGGACGACGGCACGCAAGCCGGCCGATGTGGAAGCACTGACCGCTGCAGGTTTTCGTGCCGTGGCCTTGGACGTCAATGACAGCGCAGCGATTGATCTGCTGGTCTGCGAGCTTGATCAACAGGGCAAAGGGCTCGATGTGCTGGTCAACAACGCAGGCTACGGTGGCATTGGCCCGCTGCTGGATGGCGGTGTCGAGGCCATGCGCAGACAGTTCGAAACCAATGTGTTTTCCGTGGTCGGGGTGACGCGCGCGCTGTTTCCAATGCTGCGTCGCAACAAGGGGTTGGTGGTGAACATCGGCAGCGTTTCGGGCGTGCTGGTGACGCCGTTCGCGGGGGCATATTGCGCTTCAAAGGCCGCTGTCCATGCCATGACCGACGCTTTACGCATGGAGCTGGCGCCTTTCGGCATCCGGGTGATGGAAGTCCAGCCGGGCGCCATCGACACTCATTTCGCGCAAAATGCCAGCCATGAGGCCGAGCAAGTGATTCATCAGGATTCGCCGTGGTGGCCGTGGCGTGAAGGCATCCGCGCGAGGGCCAATGCGTCCCAGGGCAATCCGACACCCGCCGCCGATTTCGCCCGCGACGTGCTCAACGCCGTGCAACGCAGCCATCCACCGCGTTTGCTGCGATCCGGCAATGGCAGCCGCGCGCTGCCGCTCATGGAGCGCTTGCTGCCCAAGGTCTTGCTGGAGTGGATTCTGAGCAAACGCTTCAAGCTGGATAAGCGCCATTGACGGCCACCGCAGATGAACCTGCGGTCATGGAACTCGTGGGAGCGAGCTTGCTCGCGAAGAGGGCGGAACATCCGCTACATCTTTAGCGCCTGAAACGCCGTCTTCGTGAGCAAGCTCACTCCCACAGAAGCTCAATCATTCAGGGAGATACCCGTCATACCTTGCCCTCTGCGTTACGGCTCGACTACGGGATTCACAATCACCGTGCAGGTGATCCCCGCCGCCAGCACCACCCCTTCCGGCACGTGATCCAGGTGAATGCGCACGGGCACGCGCTGGGCCAGTCGTACCCAGTTGAACGTCGGGTTGACGTCGGCGATCAGCTCGCGGCTCTCCGGATTGTCGCGGTCGTAGATGGCGCGGGCGATGCTCTCGACGTGGCCCTTCATGACTTCACCGCTCATCAACTGCATGTCCGCCGGATCGCCGATCCTGACGTGGGGCAGTTTGGTTTCTTCGAAGAAGCCGTAGACCCAGAACGAATTCCTGTCGACCACGGCCATCTTCGCTTCGCCGATGCGCGCGTAGTCGCCGCGATGCACGTTGAGGTTGGTGACGTAGCCGTCCACCGCCGCCAGCACTTTGGTGCGTTGCAGGTTCAACTGCGCGGCTTCGAGCTGGGCGACCGCCAACTGATAATCCGCCTGGGCGGAGGTGGCGACGTTGCTGGCGTCTTCGCGGCTCTCGGCGGAGATCACCAGGGCGTCCATGTCCTTGCGCCGATTGGCGTTGACCTTGCGCATCTCCCACGTCGCCTTGCGTGACGCCACCATGGCCTCGGCCTGCTTCACCGCCAGCTGATAGTGCTCAGGGTCGATCTGCATCAGCAGGTCGCCTTTTTTGACCGGCTGGTTGTCCTTCACCGGCACATCGATCACCACGCCGCTGACATCGGCAGCGACGTTGATCACGTCGGCGCGCACCCGGCCGTCGCGGGTCCACGGCGTGTCCATGTAATGAATCCACAGCAGCCGGCCGATCCAGATGGCCAGGGCCAGAATCAACAAAGTCGCGATCAGACTGAAGAGCTTTTTCATCTCAACCAACGTGCCTCAACGGTAAACAGTGAGCGCCATGGCGCCGAAAATGCAGCTGAACAGGCTCAGACGCAGCAGCGCCGGATGCCAGAAAAAACGGTACAGGTCGAGCCCGGACATAAAGCGGTCCAGCGCCCAGGAAAGCACCATCGCGACCAGAAACATGACGGTCACGGTCGGCATGTAAACGCCGTGGAAGGCGAGTTCACGAGGCATTGAGTTGTCCTTGGGGCGAGGCCACAGACGCCTGCTCTGACGCAGCGCCTGCCAGCGGCGATTGCGGGTCCAGCAGGCAGGTGCGGATGAAGTGCAGGTAGCTTTTCACCCGGCGCAACGCCGAGGTGTCGAAGTGCGGCGCGAAGGGCTCGTCGGTGTTCTGCACGCAGACGATGGCGTGATCGACGGCCGACAGGCTGCGCGCCAGGTTGTGGCGATCAGGCTGGATGAACAGGCGAATCAGCGAGCGGCCCATGGCGCGGATCGCCTGCCGCCAAGGTTGCGATTCGGCGTAACTCGGGTGCACCGGCAGAATGTCCTGCTCGCGGCGCAACTCGATGATCGCGTGGCCAATCTCGAGCACCACGAACATCCAGCGCAGCAAATTGCGTTGCACTTCCGGTTTGCCGGCGGCCAGGCCATAGGCCTGATGCATCAGGTCGCGGGTGCGGCTTTCGAAGCTGGAACGGATTCCGCGCAGCGGCGCGCTGATGGCGAAACTGACTTGCTGACGCAGATTGCCTTCCAGCCGCTGCCACAGCCAGCGACTGTTCGGCGGCAGAATGATCGCCCCCGCCGCCGCGCACAGCAGCATGCCGAGGACCATGGCGATGTAGTCATTGATGAACGCGTACGGGTTGTAGACCGTGAGGTTGTCCGGAGCCGAACCGATGCTGAAGAAAATCAGGAGCCCCAGCCCATATCCCACCCACTGCGGCCGCGTGGTCAGGAACGTGCCGAGCACGAACACCGGCGCCAGCACCATGCACAGCAGGGGAAAACCGTCGATGCGCGGCAGCACGAAAAAGGTGATGAAAAAACCCAGCACCGCCCCCAGAAACGTCCCGCACGCCATCTGAAACGACATGCGCCTCGGGTTCGGTGTGGTAGCAGAAAGCGCCACCGTGGCGGCGGATACCAGGGTCATCGACGCACCGCTCGGCCAGGCCGTCGCCACCCAATACACCGACATGACCGCGAGAATAAAGGTCGCGCGCACGCCGGAGGCCAGCGAAGACAGCCAACTGGTGGTGGAGACGAAGGGCTCGACCCACTTCTCCCGCGCATGGCGGTGATCGGCCAGGGACGCGTGGGTCTGGGCGTAGTCGTGCATGTCATCGACGAAGCGATACAGCAATTCGTAAGCGGTATGGAAATCCAGCAGGTCATCGTCGCCGGGCTCGGTCTTGACGAACTGGGCGCGCAGGCTGCGCACGTGCTCGGGCAAGTCGGCCTTGTACACGCTCAACCGATTGGCGAGCAGCGCGGCGTCGGCGTTGGTCAGCGCGCGACCGGCGAAAGGCTCCAGCAATCCAGTCAGCGCAGTCAGGCCGGGCTCGATGGCCTGAACGGCCGGTGTCACACCGCGTCGACGCAAGCGTTCCAGCAATTGATGCAGGGCGTTGAAGCGCGTGGTGATGGTCATGAATTCGCTGTTCAGGCGATTCAATCGGCCGTTGCGACGGCGCATGTGCGGGTCTTCGAACACCGTGACCGCGCGCAGGCCTTCGAGTCCCACGGCATCGGCGATGAAGCGCACGTTGTTGGCCTCGAACGACGCCGGATCGCTCTCGCCGCGCAGGCCGGTGATGACGAACTGGGCGAAGGTGCCAAAGCGCTGATACAAGGTGTTGCGCATCGCCGCGCCGGCGCTTTGCGGCAGGATTGCAGCGCTGACCAAAGTGGAGCAGACGATGCCAAGGGAAATTTCCAGCACCCGCCACATGGCGGCCATAAATGAGGTATCGGGGTGAGCGAGCGCGGGCAGCCCAGTCATTGCGGCGGTGTAGCCGGCCAGCACAAAACCATAGGCGCGAAAGTTGCGATAGCGCGCGGCCCCGGCGCAGCAGAAGCCGACCCAGATCGCCAGACTGCCGAGGAACAGCTCGCTGTTTTGCGCGAACAGCGCCATCAACGTGACCATCACTACTGACCCGGCGAGCGTGCCGAGCAAGCGGTAGAAACTCTTGGCAAACACCTGACCGCTCTGCGGCTGCATCACGATGAACACGGTGATCATGGCCGTACGCGGCTGCGGCAGTTCCAGGCGCATGGCGATCCAGTACGTCAAGAATGCCGCGATCAGCACCTTGGCGATGTAGATCCACGTCACGCCATCGCTGCGCGCCCAGTCATTGAGGCCGCGACGCCATTCGAGGGATTTGAGCCAGTTAAAAGCGGCGCTCATCGCCAGGCCCTGCCGGAGCGCATCATTTATCGAACACCGCCAGCGACACCGGCGTTTTCGGCACAGCGGTCCTTTCCGGCGCAGGCGAATCATTGCCCGCCATCAACCCTCCCCCCAGCGCCACCACCAATTCTGCGTGCACCGTCAGGCGTTCGGCCTGGACGTGTTGCTGCACCTGCTGCTGATGAAACAACAGCGTCTGCGCGTTGAGCACATTGAGGTAATCGGTCAGGCCGCGTTTATAGGCGACCATCGCGATGTCGTAGGTTTTCTGCGCGGCGGCTACCGATTGATCGGCGAACTGTTGCTGCTTTTCCATCGACTCGCGGCGAATCAATTGATCGGAAATGCTCTTCAGCGCCATCACCAGGGTCTGGTTGTAATGCGCGACGGCTTCGTCATAACCCGCTGACGCCACACCCAGCTCCGAACGCAAACGCCCGCCGTCGAAGATCGGCAACGTGATCGCCGGGCCCACGCTGTAATTGAATTTCTTGCCGGCGAGGAATTCCAGCATGCCGCCGCCGGTGGCCATGTAACCGAGGCTGCCCATCAGATCGACGTTCGGATAAAACCCGGCATGGGCCACATCAATGCCCCGCGCCTGTGCCGCCACCCGCCAGCGACTGGCCACCACGTCCGGACGCTGCCCGAGCAGTTCGGCAGGCAACGCCGAGGGCAATTTCAATGCGGCCTTCAGCGACAGCGTAGGGCGCTGAAGACGTGCGCCCTCGCCCGGGCCTTTGCCCGCCAGCGCCGCGATCTGATTGCGGCTCAGGGCAATTGCCTCGTCCAGCGCGTCAATCTGACGATGGGTTTCGGGCAACGGGGCTTCGGCCTGGCTGACTTCGAAATGGGTGCCAATGCCGCCCTTCAAGCGACGCTGGGCCAGATCAACGATCTGCTGCTGTTGCGCGAGTGTGGCTTGGGCAATGTCACGCTGGGCGTAGTTGAGGGACAACTGGATGTACGCGCGGACGATGTTGTCCTGCAATTCCAGTTGCGCCTGACGCTCCTGAGCCGCACTCATGTGCGCCATGTCCAGCGCCTGTTCGGAGTGGTTGCTCTCCTGGCCCCACAGATCAAGGGAATAACTCAGGCCCAGCGACGCGTTGTTGTCCCACGTGCTGGTGTTCGACAGCTCACCCGGGCCGTAGAACTGATCCGTCGGCCAGTTGTGGCGTTTCAGCGTGCTGTCGCCGGAGATGTGCAGGGATTCCGCCGATTCCGCGATGCCCGCCATGGCCTTGGCCTGACGCACCCGCGCGGCAGCAATCGCCAGGCTGGGGCTGCCGAGTGCGGCCAGTTCGATCCAGCGATTGAGTTGTTCGTCGCCATAGGCGCGCCACCACTGACCGGCCGGCCAGTGGGCATCCTTGTCGGCCGCCTTGATGGCGTCGTCGGTGGCCAGCGCGTCGGGTGACAACGCTGTGCCTTGTGGGGCGATTCCGCCAGTTCCGATGCAGCCGCTGATGAGTAACGTTAAAGCCCACACACTGAGGGGCTTGAGCCCTCTGACGAGACGACGCGGCACTGCTGCATTACCTGAATGGAGGGGGAATCGATGATGCGGCGATTCTAGGGGGCGTCTAGTCCGGCGATAAGCCGGGACTTCTGCGAATCTTTGTTACCGAACAGGAGATAATCCTTTGGTATGGCTGACATGGATCAGTTACTTCATGTCACAATTTGCTATCTCACCTGAGAACGGCCAATGGACACTCTGCAAAACATGCGCGCCTTCACTTGCGTGGCGCAGGCAGGCAGCTTCACCGCTGCTGCCGCTCAATTGGACACCACCACCGCAAACGTTTCGCGCGCTGTCTCCAACCTCGAAGCCCACCTGCAAACCCGACTCCTGAACCGCACCACGCGACGCATCGCCCTGACTGAAGCGGGCAAGCGTTACCTGCTGCGCTGCGAACAGATCCTCGGTTACGTGGAAGAAGCGGAAGCCGAAGCCAGCGACGCCCATGCGCGCCCGGCCGGGCAGTTGAAAGTCCACTCAATGACCGGCGTAGGCCAGCACTATGTCATCGACGCGATTGCCCGCTACCGGCGCAATCACCCGGACGTGTCGTTCGACCTGACCATGACCAACCGCGTCCCGGACCTGCTCGAAGAGGGGTACGACGTGTCCATCGTGCTCGCCAGCGAGCTGCCGGATTCGGGCTTCGTGTCCCAGCGACTGGGCATCACTTACAGCATCGTTTGCGCCTCGCCGGCCTACATCAAGGCGTTCGGCATGGCGCATCGACCGGCCGACTTGCTCAATCACGCCTGCCTGCGTCTGGTCAGCCCAGTGTTCCCGCTGGAAAAGTGGGCGTTCGACGGCCCGGAAGGTCAGGAAACCGTGACCATCGGCAACTCGCCGTTTCTGGTGAATTCGGCCGACGCCATGCAGGCAGCGATCAGCAGCGGCATGGGCATCGGGATTCTGCCGATCTACTCGGCGATCGAAGGTTTGCGTAATGGCTCGCTGGTGCGAGTACTGCCCCAGTACCGCTCCCACGAGCTGAACCTGTACGCGATCTACCCGTCGCGGCAGTACCTGGATGCGAAGATCAAAACCTGGGTCGAGTACCTGCGCGGGTCCCTCCCGGAAATCATGGCCGCCCATGAAGCGGACCTGCAGACCCATGTGTTGCCGGAGACGGTTTAATCATCGCCCACGCGCAACGGCGGTGACCCTGCCAATCCCTCGGCAAGAATGTTAGCGTGCTACGCATTGCCCTTCTGACCTGCCGAGAGAAGCTATCCGATGAAAAAGACCGTCCTTGCCTTCAGCCGCGTGTCACCGGAAATGGCCGAGCGCCTGCAGCAAGACTTCAACGTGATCATCCCCGACCCGAAAAAGGGTGATCTGAACGCGCAGTTCAACGAAGCCCTGCCCCACAGCCACGGCATGATTGGCGCCGGTCGCAAGCTGGGCCGTGAGCAACTGGAGAATGCAAAGCAACTGGAAGTGGTGTCGAGCATTTCGGTCGGTTACGACAACTACGACGTCGGCTACCTCACCGAACGCGGGATCATGCTGACCAATACCCCCGACGTGCTGACGGAAAGCACTGCCGACTTGGGCTTCTCGCTGATCATGAGCAGCGCCCGCCGCGTCGCCGAACTGGACGCCTACACCAAGGCCGGCAACTGGAAGCGCAGCATCGAGGCGCCGCATTTCGGCACCGACGTCTACGGCAAGACGCTGGGTATCGTGGGCATGGGCAACATCGGCGCAGCGGTCGCACGACGCGGTCGTCTGGGCTTCAACATGCCCATCCTCTACAGCGGCAACAGCCGCAAGACCGCCATCGAGCAGGAACTGGGCGCGCAATTCCGTACGCTGGATCAGTTGCTGGCTGAGTCGGATTTCGTCTGTCTGGTGGTGCCACTCAGCGAAAAGACCACGCACCTGATCAGCACCCGTGAGCTATCGCTGATGAAGAAGAGCGCGATTCTGGTGAACATCGCCCGCGGTCCGATCGTCGACGAACCGGCGCTGATCAAGGCGCTGCAGGACGGCACCATTCGCGGCGCCGGTTTGGACGTGTACGAAAAAGAGCCGCTGTCTGAATCGCCGCTGTTTGCGCTGAGCAACGCGGTGACGCTGCCCCACATCGGTTCGGCGACGGACGAAACCCGCCAGGCCATGGCCGACCGCGCCTACGCAAACCTGCGCGCCGCGCTGCTGGGCGAGAAGCCGCAGGATCTGGTGAATGCGCAGGTGTGGAAGGGATGAGCGTCACAGTTCTAGTGGGAGTGAGCCCTTGTAGGAGTGAGCTTGGTCACGAAGGGGCCGGGGCAGTCAGCCTCGTTCTCTGGTGGCTCCGAGAAAGCCTTCGCGAGCAAGCTCGCTCCCACGTGAGGGTGGGCTCACTCGAGATATGATTGTTCCCACGGTCCCCGTGGGAATGCCGCTCCCGGCGCTCTGCGCCCGCTAGCCCTCACGCGAGCTTCGCGCCCACCGGCACAACCACCCTCGGCTTCCTGAACACCAGCACGTTGCCGGCCATCACCAGCACCAGCCCCATCAGCGCGGGGGCGGTCCATTGGTAGCCTTCGGCAAACGCCGACACATTCAACGCCACCACCGGGAACAGCACCGTGCAATACGCCGCGCGCTCCGGGCCCATGCGGCCGACCAGAGTGAGGTAAGCCGTAAAGCCAATCACCGAACCCGGGATTACCAGATACAGCAACGAGCCGATGTACCGCGCGTTCCACTCAAACGCGAACGGCGTGCCGCTCAGCACGCAATACACGCCCAGCATCGTCGCGCCATACAGCATGCCGTAGGCATTGGTGGTCAGCGGGCGGAGTCCGGCCTTCTGTTGCAGGCTGGAAAGCATGTTCCCCGCCGAGAAACACAGCGTGCCGAGCAGGGTCAGCGCCAGGCCGATCAAGGTCTCGCGACTGGCGCTGTGCCCGGCCAGCTCCGGCCAGAACAGGCACGCCAGACCGATCAGGCCCAACGTGCCGCCCACCGCCACGTTGCGCGCGATTTTCTGCTTGAAGAAGATCCGCGCATTGAGCGCGTTCCACAGTGTCGCAGTGGAAAACACCACCGCCACCAGACCGGTCGGGATCCACTGGCTGGCGGTGTAGAAGCACATGAAGTTGACGCAGAACAGGCACAGCCCTTGCGCCAGACAAATGAGCTGCCCGCGCCGATTGACCTTCTGCAGTTTCCCGGTCGCCAACAACAGGGCGAAGATGATCAGCGCCGCGAGGCCGAAGCGGTAGACGATCGACACCGGGATGGCGACTTCGCCCAGTTGCAGTTTCAAGGCAATCCAGGTCGTGCCCCAGATCAAAACGGTCAGCAGATACAACGTGATGTTCATGTCAGGCTCCCCAGTGAAGCCTCAGTCTGGCGGCGCGGGTCTGCACTCACTTGCAGAAACTTGCGCATTTGATCGTCGCCCCGCTGGCAGGCGGCTTGGCGCGGAGTAGGATGCGAGGCGTAGAGGAGTCCCCCATGTCGTCACTCGAAACCATCCAGGTTTTTCAATCCCTGAACAGCTCGCCCCACGCGCAACTGGAGAAATGCGCGCCCCTGGGCGACGGGGTGATGGCGGCGCTGTGGAACAACCGCCACGACGCGCAGAACTACCACGCGCCGACGCACCACACCCTGTCGTGCTACATCGACGGCGGCACCGGGACGTTCCGCCGCGATCAGCCAGACAAGAAAGGCGCCCCGGACAATATCTGCACATTGCCAGCCGGCCATCAGTCTTCCTGGGTGGTGAACGGGGAAATCCGGCTGGCGCATCTGTACATCAGCCCCGAGCAGTTCGCCCTCAATTGCGTCACGCTGCTGGATCGCGAGCCGCGCCAGCTGGCGTTGCAGGAACACACGTTTCTGGACGACTCGCTGCAGGCCGAGCGCTTTCATCGTTTGATCCGCATGGACTGGAGCGAGCCCGGCGAACGCATGCTCACCAGCAGTCTCGCCCACGAGCTGCTCGATCACATGGTCCTGCGCCAGGTGGGACTGCGCGAAGGGTTACGCTTGAAGGGCGGATTGGCGCCGCACCTGCGCCGTCAGTTGGTGGAGTTCATCGAGCTGAATCTGGCCGAGCCGTTAAGCCTTGGACAGTTGGCGGGCATGTGCGCGTTGTCGGAATACCATTTCGCACGGATGTTCCGCGAAAGCTTCGGCCTGCCACCCCACCAATACCTCCTCGCCCGACGCCTCAACCGCGCCCGGGAGCTGCTGCGCTCGACGCGCAAGCCATTTGGCGAGATCGCCCTGGAATGCGGCTTCGCCAGCGCCAGTCATTTCAGCAACCGGTTCAAACAGTCAGTCGGCGCAACGGCGAGTGAGTACCGGGCTGCGTTTCAGTAAATGCTCCTCAGTGTCACCCACTCCAACTGACCCAACCTATATCAACTGTAGGAGTGAGCTTGCTCGCGAAGGGGCCAGTACCTCCGCCGACCGCTTATTGGCCGGACCACAGCCTTCGCGAGCAAGCTCACTCCTACAGGGTTTGCGTAAATCGCCAGGACTTCGCCTCGGAAAGGGAAGACCTTCAGAACTCCAGCGTCGTCGCCATCACCACTTGCCGCGAGTCCCCCAGCGACACGAAATAACGGCTCACCGCCGAACTGTAATAGGTGCGATCAAACAGGTTCTTCACGTTCAGCTTAAACTTCACTTTCTGCCCGTCCAGACGGGTTTCGTAGGTCGCGAAGGCATCGGCGACGGTGTAGCCGGGCAGATCAAAATCATTGTCCGGATTGCCCGGGCGTTCGCCGACGTAATGGCCGCCCAAGCCCGCTCGCAAACGGTCCGCTCCCATCACCGCGCCAAAGTCGTACACCGCCGAGACCGACCCGCTGTGCCGGGGCACGTTCTGCAAGCGGTTGCCTTTCAATGTCGGGTCCTCAACCACCCAGGCATCAGTGAAGGCATAGCCGCCAATCAGGCTCCAGCGTTCTGACAGCTGCCCACTCACGTCCAGTTCCAGACCCCGCGAGCGCACCTGGCCCGCCGTCGTGTACACCGTGTCTGCGGTCAGTGAGTCAAAATTCGCCACCAGCACGTTGCGCTTTCTGATGTCGAACAGCGCCAGCGTCGCACTGATGCCATCGGACGAATCCCACTTGGCACCCATCTCCCACGCTTTCGATTCTTCGGGCGGCGTCGCCGAATCCAGCACGGTGCCGCCCGCCAGCGTGGCGGTGCTGGAGTTGGGCTTGAACGCTTCGGTGTAGCTGCCATAGAACGACAGCTCGTCGCTGTAGCGGTAGACAAGCCCCGCTCGCGGAATCCACTTTTGCCCGTTCAAATCGGTGTTGCGCATGAACGGCGAGCCTTTGCCTGCCTGCTGATCGAACACTTGATAACGCGCGCCCGTGACGAAAATCCAGCGATCGGTGAGGTGCACGGAATCCTGAGCAAACACCGAGTCAGTGCGCAAAATGTCGAGCTGATGGCTGTCCGCCGCACTGACCTGAGTACCCTCCGCTTCCTGGCCATACACCGGATTCAAATAGCTGAACGTGCTTAGGCTTTTCTGGCGAATTAACTCACCGCGCGCAATCTTGCGGTATTCGTCATCGACGCCGATCAGCAGCTCGTGCCGCATGCCGGCCAGCGAGGTGTCGCCGCTCAAGGTGAGGGTGGTGAAGCGATCGGTGCTCAGGGCGCTCCCGGTGCCGTCGATGGAGCGGGTCAGCGTCCCGGTTGCCGGATCGACGGCGGTCACGCGCACCTGGCTGGCGTCGTAGGTCTCGCGGTTGTAGCTGTAGCCGAGGTGGCCCTTCCAGTTGTCGTCGAAGGTCTGGTCGACCTCGAATCGATACAGGTCCGAGCGCCCCTCCATGTTGTTGAATGGCTCGTCCAGACGCCGGGTCGCTGGGATGTTCAATGGACGGTTGGTGCGCGGATCGATGGCCGTTCCGCGATCAAACGGCGAGAGAAATTCCCGGTGCTCGTAGGACGCCAGCACTTCGGTGCCATCGCCATACCAGGCCAGCGATGGCGCCACCAGCGACTCACGGTGCACGCCGTAATTGCGCCAGTAATCTTCGTCTTCGTGGTCAACGATCAAGCGGTAGGCCAGACCGGTTGACGCCCCTTCAACGCCATCAATGGCGCCGGTGCTATCAAGTGTTCCGCCGCTGCCGTTTTTGCCTGCGCCGTAGCTTGATCCCCGAGCTGTGAGGGCGTTGGCCGACTGCAACTGCGGGCGCTTGCTGACCACATTGATGACCCCGCCCGGGTCCTGAATCCCATACAACAGCGATGCCGGACCCTTGAGAACTTCGACGCGTTCGGCCGTGGCATTAAGGTTGCGGCCCTGCACCACCGGCATGCCGTCGCGCATGATCGAACCGTCGCGATTGTCGCCAAAACCGCGCTTCATCAGCGTGTCCTGGGTGCTGCCGAGGGTATTGCCCTGGGTCACGCCGCTTACGTTTGCCAGCGCGTCATCGAGGTTGCGCGGCGCCTGATCGCTCAACACCTGCGCCGGAACGACGCTCACCGCCTGGGGGTTTTCCAGTCGCGGGGTTGCGCTGCGCATCACCGATGTCACAGCAGGCGGCTGATAGCTGTAGGCACCGCTGCGTGTGGAATCGATCTGCGTCGCGCCAAGGGTGACCGTGCCCTCGGCGGGTCGGGATTGCAGCGTGAAGGTGTCGTCGGTGGCACGGCGGAAGGTGAGGCCAGACGTGCTCAACAGCACGCCTAACGCCTGCTCCGCACTGAACGAGCCGTTCACCGCCGGGGCATCCACGGCGTAGGGCGTTTCCTGGGTGTAAATCACGCCCCGCCCTGTCACCCGACTGAAATCCCTCAGCGCCTGGGGCAGCGGTTTGGCCGGGATCGAAAAGTCGTAGGCCGGCACGGCTGCCTGAGCGCACGCGCTCCAGACCGCTACAACCCAAACGACATACCCACTTCTCACATCGATCAACCCCGTATGAATGCGCTACACCGCAACAGCTCGCCTGTGATCAACGGATCACGATCACGCGCCCGAGCGCTTCGTACTGCTCAAAGCCAATGACGGACTTCAACGCCGCCAGCACGGCCTGCGGATCGCGGCTGGGAAAGCTGCCGCTGACGGTCTTCGCGGCCAGCTGATCGTTGAGCAACATGATTCGCCCCGGGTAATAGCGGTTCAGGTCGCTGATGACATCGGCGAGCGGCGTGCGGGAATAATTGAGCCAGCCCTGACGCCAGGCCAACTGGCTTTCGCTGTCGACAGGCTGCGGATCACTGGTGCGTTCGCGGTCATAAGTGACCCGCTGACCGGCCGTCAAAATCTGCTGCGGCGCATCGGAGGCCGCCTTTACGCCAACGCGTCCCGACAGCACGGTGACTTGCGCCCCGACGGGCTGCAACCGCACTTCGAACTGCGTGCCCAGCACCCGGGTTTCCCCGCGTCCGCCATCGACTACAAACGGCTGGCCGGTATGGGTGACCTGAAAGAATGCGGCGCCACGGCGCAACTCGACGTGCCGCTCACCCGCATCGAAATGCACGGCGATCGCGCTGTCAGCGTCCATCGTCACCTGCGAGCCGTCGGCCAGCGCCACGGTCCGGACCTGCCCCGGTGCGGACACATAATCGGCGCTCAGATCCTCTGCCCAGCGCTGCGGATTCCAGCTCATCCCGACGCTCACCATCAGCACCAGACACGCCGCCACCGCCAGCGCCGCTCCCCAGCGCGGGAGCCGTTGCAGCGTGGGCGCGTCCATTTTCCGCAACAAGGCGTCGAGCGCGGCGGCGTCCTCTTCGGCCAGGGTGGCGGCAGGCTCTTCACTGAGTTCCCACAGCACCTGGGCCTGAGCGTATGCCTCGGCATGGGCGGGGTCGGCGTGCAGCCAGCGGCTAAAACACGCCTGATCGGCGACCGTCGGTTGGTTGTGCAACACACTGAGCCAGCTCAGCGCCATGGTGTGCGGATCGGCATTTTGATCAGAAACGGCGTTCATCGACGTAAGCCCCCGGATTTCCCACCAATGGGCACAACCCGCGCGGCGTCCTCATTAACGCTCGCCTTGCAGGCCTGCAAGGCGCGCATCATGTGTTTCTCCACGGCACTCTGCGAAAGGCCCATGGCCTTGGCGATCTCGGCGTACTTGCGCCCATGGATACGATTGAGCAGGAAGATCTGCCGGGTTTTCTCCGGCAATCCGCGCAACGCCGCTTCGATGTGGCGCAGATCATTGCTCGCCTCCAGCGCCGCCTGGGGTTCGTCAGTCTCGGGCCGATGCGCGTCAGGCAGCAACTCGTCGCTGAGCCGAGCGCGAGTGCTTTCATTGCGCAGATGATCAATGGCGATATTGCCAGCGCAGCGCATCAGGTAGGTGTTGAGTTCCTCGACCTGCACCAGCGGACGCCGCCAGAACCTGAGAAACAGGTCCTGCACCAGGTCCGCCGCCGTCGCCCGGCAACCCACCCTTCGGCTGACCAGCGCCTCCATTTGCGGGCGCTGTGACAGAAACACCTCCAGAAACCGCGCGCGTGCAGCTTTCGGGGCCTCGTGGTCGAGGTCCTGACGCGCTGAGTTCAAGGACGGAGGCTGATCGATCATGGTCAGGCACTGGGTGAGAGGATGCGAGGCGCGATATTAATGATAAATATTCTCATGCGCAAAAGATGTCCGACGAATCTCGCAACAAATCTGCAGCGCCTGAAACCAGACCCTGAAAAGGCGCAGCCCAGTAAAAATGGACTTGCCGGTCGAGTTCCCGCGTCCGCGAAATATATTCTCGGTTCCAAGGGGTTGAATTGTTCGTGGATCGGCGCCAACACTGTGAATGAGGGCAGACGAAAAACACCTCGTCCAGACTCTCCCGAGCAAGCCAAAGTAAGGGAAGAACTATGCAAATCCAGGTCAACAGCGATAACCACATCGAAAACAGCGTCCGTCTGGAGGAGTGGGTACGAACCACGGTTGAAACTACGCTCGAACGATACGAAGAGGATCTGACCCGCGTTGAGGTCCACATCAACGACGAAAACGGCGATAAGCCCGGCCCCCACGACATCCGTTGCCAGATGGAAGCCCGGCCAAAAGGACACCAACCCATTTCCGTTACCCACAAGGCCGATTCGATTGATCAGGCCGTGGATGGCGCAGCGGTCAAACTGGACCACGCCCTGGAACATCTTTTCGGAAAACTGCGCGGCAACAAACGCGGCGCGGCGCCGGTGATTGAAAGCGATCTGGATGACGAGCCGGTCAGTGCTGACGCGTTGCTCGAAGAAGAATTTCTCGAGAAGGATGAAGCATTGCACGGCTGATGCAGCAGCCTTGAGACACTGAACTGCTGAATGAGGGGCGGGCCTGGAAAGGGCCCGCCCCTTCTTTTTGCGCGTTCGTTAAGCGCCGAACGTTCGCCTTGTGAGCTGCGCTAAACACGCGGCGACTTCACTGGCCAACCTTTCGCACACAAAGAACGCATGAGGCGCGCAAATGGTGCCGAGTGGGAATTATCCAAGCAGTTAGCCAGTACAAAATGGACGCATAAACCATGACCTGCTTCTCGATTCAGCGGCCCGCGGTCCACCTGTTAGGCGCATTTAAACCTTTCGTCCCTTGTGGCCCAAACCCTGCAAGCTTTGTATCGTCGAGCTTACACCTCACCTGCACGCCGCATGCTCAATAGCTCCGCGCGCAGTGACTCGCTCAATGAGACGACGTTTCAACGGACCACTGATGGATATCACCGCGACTTCAGCGAGAGCGGCCAAGGCAGGAATCATTAACCGTTGATCGGCTTCGAGAACTAAAAGGATTCACCCCCAGTCAACTTATGCAGATCGTTAACAGGTAACAGGCCATGGATAACCCTTTTCAACTGATCACTGACGCCTTCCACCCCGACTACCGGGTCAACCTGAGTATTCAGGGTCTCGACGGGACCATCATGCTGACGTTGTCGAATGAGTCAGGTGTGGTCGCCAAACGCCTGCTCAGCGCGGAGCAACGCAACTCGCCCAAGCGCCTGCGTCGTTTGATCGAGAGCATCCAGTTCGGTATCGCCATCGAACAGGGTCACAGCGCCATCAAGATCCTGGCAGCCATGACCGACGGCGACCTCAAGCAACTCTCGCCGCCGCCCACCCGAACCAGCTTCCTTAGCCGTCCGCAGCTGACTGCCGGCATCTGATTGTTCGATGCGCATGGAGTGAGGTGATCTCTGTCACCTCTCCAGCGCAGCCTCTTCTGGGCATCATTGTTGATGCGCCCTGCCCCCGCCAATGATCGCCGATTCCCCTCTAAGTCCCGCCGATTCAGCCCCCAGACAGAAAGCACCTGTTACAACAAACCTGTAGCAAGCCGGCTGCCCCGTTACACAACTGAACGGCGAGCAGCAGAGTCTGGACAAGTCTGAGGTGACGATATGTCTCTACGATACATAGCGCTGATTGGCGCGCTGGCCCTGGCGACCGGGTGCGTGGAAGAAAGAGTGGTACACGAACGTCGAGTGGTCGACCGACCCGCACCCCGCGCCGAGTATGTCGAAGTCGTCGCCCCGCAAGCGCCGCCCGTGCGCGTCATCGAAGAAGAACCGGCCCCGCGCCCGGGCTACATCTGGTCCCGCGGCTACTGGCGCTGGAACGGCAACCGCTACGTCGCCGAGCACGGCCACTGGGAAGCGGTACGGCCGGGCTATCGCTATCAACATCCGTACTGGGAAAGCCGAGGCGATGGCTGGCATTACCATGTTGGGGTGTGGGTGAATTAACGAACTGCCGCACGCAAAAATGCCCCGCTGAGACGGGGCATTTTTTATGGGTCTGCTAGTGGATAGGTCACCGCAGAACTGTTTGGTAATCGCAAGCGGTGCTCATCAGGACGCGCTGGATTTTTCGTAAACAAGACCGCATCAAACGCAGCATTTGGGCGATACCACGAGAACAAGAGGGAGGGAGCATTAGGTTGTGCCTGATCAGCTAAAGTAGCCTGCAGCAAAGCACTGGCGAAATGGGTAATCGGGAGCGAGTATGGATATTCAAGCGTTAAGAAAAGCCGCTATCGAGTTGCGAAACCAACTGGAACTGCATAAAGCAAAAGAAACTGCAGCACTCGCTTTGTACCAACACATGGAGCATTTAATATCGGCCGCCGAACGAGGTGAGATCACTAGCCAAGTCGAAGCACGAGACATACCAGGCCATCGAATTATGGATGAATCAAACCTCCGAAAATATCGCGATCTTTCTGAAGCTTACAGCAATTTTAAGTCGAACTTATCGAAGGTCGCGGCTCGGATACGCTCAAGATGATTGAAGAAATCATGAAAAAGGCCAGGAAGTAATCCCAGCCCGTCTGGTAATGCGTATGGATGGGAAACGCCGTCGCCACGCCCCTGTCCCCAGTCCTCGGCGTTGGCCGCTAAACGCATACATACCAAAAGCCAAGACCTATGCCAGGCAATCGATAGATGAGTCCTAAACAATAAGGACTCACCCATCCCTACTCCACTTTCTCCTGCACCGACGGATACCTCGACGAGGAATACCTGACGACCAGAATCGAGAACGCCAGCAACAGCACGCCGCCACAGACGTAGATAATCCCCAGATCAGGCGCTTTGTGATGTGACACGTCGCTGATCAACAAGCGAATCAAAGCGGTCACCCCGATGTACAGCAAGAACCGCAGGGGCATGTGGTTGGTCTTGAAATAAATCCCGACCATCGCGCCCAATTCGAGGTAGATGAACAACAGCAAAATATCATCTACGGCGATGAACTCCTGCCCGAGCATGCCGATGAAGGCTTTAATCGCGGCGTAAGCGGTCACTGCGCCAATGCCGAACAGCGCCAGATAGTGAAACGCTTCAACGGCCAAATTACCCAGGCTGTTGGCGCCGCCATGCAGCTTGGCCCGCATCCGATCTGCCCATTTCACACCACCCATCCCTCACCTCCCCTGACCCAACCAAAACTGTTCATAACGAGCGCTGCGATTCAGCGCAGCGGTGGATCTGTCGACGCAGGGCTAAAGCCGCATTGATGTTCACGATGTACTTCCTTGAGTGACCCGGACCGGATAATGCTGCGCGCGCATGACGGTTTGCTCGTGCGCGGGATGTCCAAGGGCAAGCATTAATAGGGCCATCGGCTAAGGTTGAGAACGTGACCAGATGTCGCAAGGCCGCGCATGGCGAAAAAAGTGAGCGCGCACCCCCTACCCAAGCTGCGGCGATTCACCTATGCTGCGTACTGTATAAATAAACAGTAAAAAGACGGAGTACGCTGTCTTTGCATCATCCGTCGGCCGAAGCGTTGAGCGCCCGGGCTGATCCCTTACAACTCTGGAAATGACGACGAGGCCAACAATGGCTGTTGAAACCCTTTACCGCAGTACCCGTGATTTGGAGACTACGTTCGTGGACCGCAAACTCGCCGATGCCCATGATCAGATGCTGGAACTGGCCGAACTGCTCACCGATGTGCTGATGAAGAACGTCGCCGGCCTCTCCGAAAAACACGCCGAAGACGCCAGTATTTTCATGGCAAAAAACCGCGCCGTCTTCGCTGCCGCGTTCAAGAGCAATGCCCTGGCCCTCAACGAGTTGGCACCCGCGGCGGAGCCGGAAGAGTAATCATGCCAACGGCTTCCGCTTCAGAAAGTTGAATGCAGGTTTGACACGAAAGCGATTCAGTCCATGTCCAGCAGCCGCTCTGCCAGCTCATCTGCGACGCGCGCGGGTGAGCGCTTTTCAGCTTGCGCATGGGCGAACACTTCGGTCAGCCGCGTGCCTATCTGGGACAGATGCGCAGTGATGGTCCCCGGGCTTTGCCCCTGATGATGCAGCGCGACATAGATCAAACCGCCGGAATTGATCACGTAATCCGGGGCATACAGAATGCCGCGGGCTTCCAGTTGGTCGGCAATGGCGGCGCAGCTCAGCTGGTTATTGGCGCCGCCCGCCACTGCAGCGCAACGCAACTTGGTCACACTGTGGCTGTTGAGTACGCCGCCCAGCCCGCACGGCGCAAGAATGTCGCAAGGCGTACTGAGGAGTGCTTCGCTGGCAATCGGCTTGGCGCCCAATTGCTCCATGGCGAGCTGCACCTTGCCGCTGTCCAGATCAGCTACCAACAACTCAGCGCCCGCGGCATGCAGTTGCTCGGCGAGCGCGTAACCCACATGCCCCAATCCCTGAATCGCCACGCGCAAACCTTCCAGATTGTCGCTGCCCAGTCTTGCCATGGCCGTGGTCCGAATCCCGGCGTACAACCCTAGCGCGGTGTGCGCAGACGGATCGCCGACCGCCGTGGTGCTGGTGACGTGCGGGGTGAATTGGGCAATGCAGTCCATGTCCTCTCTGGAAGTGCCGCTGTCCATGGCCGTGACGTAACGGCCGTCGAGGGTCTGCACGAACCGCCCGAACGCCTCGAACAAGGCAGCTCGATCAGGCACATGGGCCGGACGCATGATCACCGCCGTTCCCCCACCCAGTGACAACCCGGCAAGCACAGCTTTGTAACTCATGTTCCTTGCCAGCTGAATGGCATCCTCGATGGCGCTCTCTTCGTTTGGATAGGAGAGGTAGCGACAGCCCCCCATCGCCGGGCCTTTGCGGCTGCTGTGGATCGCAATCACCGCCTTCAGGCCGGTGAGGGGTTCAACCATCATGTGCAGTGATTGCACGCGTGAGCTTTGCATGAGAGCGAACATGGGCACTGCTCCCCTTTTTCGTACTGGCGAGTATAGGCGCTGGTTGAAAAAAAGAAGGCCGACCCGTGGGGATCCGGACGACGGACTGCCATTCAACGTGCCCGATGAATCAATGCTGGACGAAGGCGGCAGCCAGGGATAAAACAGAGCCATCCGTTAACTCTTCTTAGCCGTCATATCCTGCCGGAGAGGTCGATGAATCCGCGCCAGCAATGCATTGCCTGTCTAGGACGCAATCCGCCGTCCACGTTCGAAGCCGCTGCGTGGATCGCCAGGGAGGACGGCCAGGTTGATTTCCAGGTTATCCGCGACCAGCTCACCGCGCTGGAACGTAGTGTCAGCGCAGCCCTTCCTTTATTGCCGGCTGCGGAGCTTGCCCAGCCATTGCTGCGGCAACTGGCGACGCTGGGATTTCAGCAGGACGATGCTGCCCAGCCCAAACCCCAGGCTGCCCTGATTCACAAAGTGCTTGAACGTCGTCGCGGTCAACCGCTGGGGCTGGCGTTGATTGCGCTGGAAATAGCCAAACGGCTGGAAATCCCGCTCGAGGGTGTTAACTTCCCCGGTCACTTTCTGCTGCGTGTGCCCGGTGCCGACCATACGCTGGACCCTTGTGGCGGGCGCAGGCTTTACCCAAAAGACTGTCGTGAGTTGCTGCTGCGCCAGTTCGGTGCAGACATGCAGCTCAAGGCCGAGCACATGAAAACCGCAACGCCAGCGGCAATGCTGCAGCGGCTGTCGCGAAACCTGCGGTACCTGCATCAGCTAAACGACGACTTGCTCGCCGCACTCAAGGACGCGACTCGTGTGATGGAGCTGGGCCAGGCCAACACCAGCGATTACCTCGCTCGTGCCACCCTGTACCAGCATCTGGAGTGCCCGCAGGCCGAGCGTTTCGACCTGGAGCATGCGTTGATGTTGAGCGAGGACCCGGTCCAACGGGTGCGGCTCACTCAACGGTTGGTTCAGCTGCCCGGAATGGGCGCGCTGCACTGATTATCGGAACCGCGGCACACTGCCCGACGATGGTTTTGCCGCCTTGCCCAAGCGCTTCAGTTTCTCGGCCTTGCGGATCTTGCGGACCTGTTTGGCCGTTTTGAACGCTCCGAATGCAGCCTTCATGAAGTAGCCCCTGGCGCGCGCACGGTCGCCATCCTGATACGCACGGATTCCGCGGAAGAGATCAACGCCAGCGTGAATCGCCGTCCAGACCAGCTTCGTCATCGGGTTCAAGCCAGCCAGCTGGCCGCCGTATTTACGGACGAAGGTATACGTATTGAGCAACCTTCGCTCATTGACACTCTCGGTCTGGGTGTCGATATCCACGATCAAGTGCTGCACCGCAATCCCATGCAAGCCCTGTAGTGTCACCGGCGCCGACTGAGAAACCTTATAGGGCTTGCCGTCGACGACGGGCGACATCTCAAGCTTTTGCATCAACGTTCCGATGATGCGCTGAGCGCCGTAATAGACCTGATCATAGTAATAACGGCTCATGCCGGGGCGGGACACAGAGCGAACAACGTCATCCTCCTGGCGGAACAAATAGCCATCGGGCGCACCCGGTGTGTAGACCAGCGTTCCCAGGCGAGCGTTGGCTTCATCCGGCTTGAAAACGTAGATATTGGCAAAGGATTTGTACGCCATGATCAGCAGATGAAGTGTCCCCGGCGCCTGAATGTTGTTCCCGACGATACTGCTGTCGAGACCCGTGACCATCCGCACAAGCCAGTTGTACTGATCAGCGTCAAGCCGGCCTGCGGCGTACTCAATCAACGCGTCACGCCGCAGTTCACAGTGGGTTTTGCGCGCGAACAAGGCGCGCACTCTGGCCGGCGGGGAATTGGTGAGGTCCCACGTGTGCTGGCGCAGTTTTTTGATGTACTCATCGGCATAGTTGGAACTGCGGATCATCTCGTCTACGAAGTCACCCGAGAGCGCGGAGACATCCTGGCCAATCGACGAATACACGGCGGCATCGGGATCAAAGTCGTATTCCTCTTCCGAGTACCCGACCATGAACAGGTCCGTCAGGCATCTGAGCGTGGTGTAGCGACCAAAATCCGGTTCACTCTCGCTAGCGTTGTCCTCGACGTCGAAAAACACAGTGTCCGGGTCGATACGTCCCGGCACCCCGGACGCCTTGAGATGCCTGTCGATCAAACGCTCGCATTCGCGGCGGGCAGCTTCGCGCCAAGGCGTGATTCCGAACTCATCGTAGGCTTTGTTCAATGCTGCAACCCGATGGGCCAGCACCACCTGCGCCATCCGGTGTTGCTCGGTGACGTGCTGCAGCCGCCCACTGGAGACAATCTGATTGCGGGCCAGCATTTGCTCGACCTTGTAATGGCTCAAGCTCGACAGCGCGTCGTTGAAAGAGGCGGCGTTGACGGCGACTAACTGGACGCTGTCGCTAGACCACTGCGAAGGCTTCAGCCGGATGCTTTCGATGTACGGCACGACGTGCTGGTCTGGATTGACGACGGTCTGATCGAGCAGGTACTGCGCACCGCGCGCGTTACCCGTCCAACTGCCGACTTCAAGGGACAGCTTGCGCCAGGTGTCGAAGTCGAATATCTCGCGACCATTTGGCTGACCCGGTGCGTACAGCACATAAAACTCGTCATCTCCGTTGATCTCACTGATGACGACCACATCTTCCAATCGCCGATTGCCGCCTTTGAGGTAAAGGGCGCCAACCTTTATCGAAGGGCTGCCGGCAAGGTTCGACTGCACTTGCTCGATCAAGGCGAGACCACGATCCGAAATATGCCCTTGCAGTTTCGCTGCCCAGGCACTCAACGCGATGTTGCTGGCGCGCAACGCGCTCATGGCATCCAAGGTGCTTTGGTCGCGGTACCGACGTTCTACTTCGCTCCCGTAACGCTGCTTCAAATTGAGCTCTCGCACCAATCGGCACACGAAATCGAAATTCAGGCGTAAGTGAGAGTAAGCGGGATCGACCTCGATACTCGGGCCCAGATTGAGGTCTGTGTCTGGCATACCGTCGAGTGCGAATCCCAAGAGAGTGTTGGTGTAAACAGTCTTCAGCGGCGCGTCGGCGAACTGCATTTCATCGGGCAGATGGATCGTCACTGTGGACGGGTCAAGGGTGTAACCCAGACGCTCGATCAAATAGGCCGCGATTTCTTCCCGCGCGAAGACTTCGGGTGTCTCGATGCCAGCCAACTGGGTATGCATTCGAGCTTCACAAACCGACTGCTCCTCTGCGAGCGCGTCGTAGCGCTGACGATCTGTCGGCGCGGCGAACCGCAGCCATTCCGGCAGACGCCGCTCATGCACGAATGCCAGCAGGCCCAGATAGCGAACATTCAGGGCCTGCTCCAGATCGTCCAGACGGCTCACGTCGTCGAACATCTGCAACAGGGCATCCGGGTCGCCACTGCTCAACGGCGCCTGGGCACGCAAGTAGTCGAAGTCTTTCAGCTGTTTTTCGCGAAGGCTGGCGACGTAGCGGGCCGCCGGTTTTTCTTTCATCAGCGAATAGTCGAGGTGCACAGCAACCGCCGAATGGTCGGCAAGCAGAATTTGATGTTCGAGCGAGAGATAACCCAGCAGCAGATCGCGTGAGTCGTTCTGAATCAGGCGCTGCTTGAACTCAGCTTCCATCGCGTCGAGCGTTGCGAACTCCTCCACCCCGCCATAGGGACTGAACAGATAGACGGCGGCATCAGGGCCATCGGAAACCAGCGGCATGACATCGACGTCTTTGGCAGTCGCTACGTAGACCCCGATCAATGGCAGCACTGCGCCGTCCGATGTGCGCAATGACAGCGCATAACGGCCCTTGCAGTCGGGGGAATCGACAACGCTCAGCAGGCGGTTCTTTTCTTGAGTGTCGAGCTCTCGGGTGCCGACGGTCAAAGCGATGGCGTGGCTAAGCACCCACGACTGCAAAGTCTCGAAGACTTCACCGCGTGTGCCACGGACGGCGTCCTCACAGGGGATTCGGGTGAAAGTTTGCTCGTCCACAGCCCAGTAATGATCGAAAGTGAACTTGAAAAAGCCGGGCAGCCTTTTCAGCAGATCAGGCAACATGTCTCTGATTGCGCCGATGTCCAGGCCTGGCAGTCCATATGCAGCGTGAGCGGAGTCTCTTCGCGTCGACAACACCGCTTGTTGATGATCAAGGTGAGCGGTGTCTCCGATGAACGCACGCAACAGAGTCTCGGTCAGCGAGAGCGGTGCCGGATCGGATCCTCCAGGATTGTTTCTGTGAATGAACACCGCGTCAGGGTTGGGAAATCGTGTCACGCGACCCAGTGCTTGCGTCAGCATCTGCCTGGCGGCCAGACGTACGGTCGGGGCTTCGCGCAAATGCGCAATCAGCAACGCAGACAGCTCGCCTTCGTTATTGGCGTGATCGAGCAGCGAACCCGCTTTCTGATGGGGATGATTTTTGAAAAAGTGATCAGACATCTCTACAGCTCCAAGATGACCGCCCGCGCCACAAAGGCATCCAGCCAAAGTGTGAAATACGTGGGCAATCCGAAAGAGCTGTCATCTAAACCGCTGAGTCGCAGATCGATGGGATAACTATTGATAGCGATGGGCGAGACCAGCCGACCCATGAAGCAGGAAAAAAGAGCGTTTCCTGCGACCCCGTTGCGAGGTCCTACTGTTGCTGTGGCTGTAAAACTGCTTGTCACAAAGCACGCTGTTTCGGTTTCAACAAACCCCTTAACCTTCGCGGCCTCTGAGCAGCCCACTGGCCCTTGAATGGCTTGAGGATGCGCTCGACCGTCGTCACCGACGTTGTGTTTTGAAGCTCCTGGATTCAACGTCTTATTTGGCCGCTGCGATTGCAGCGGCTTTTTTTTGCTTTGGACTCAGGACACTTTCCGGATGCCTTTCATGCTTGCGATGGTCCATCCTTCCGCTCAAAAACAAAGCTCAGAAAGATCCCACAGCGTTTCTAGCGACATTCCTAAACAGCTTCAAGGGGGAAGTTGGTCTTCGGTGACTGGTAAAACGTACGATCCATCAGGCTTGTTCGGTGCTGGCACATTCCGACTGGTACTCGATAACGTACAAAGTCCTGTGCCGACGCGTTACTCAGGAAGTTTCGTGGTCCCCATGTAACAGCTGAAGGCCGGGGGGCACATCGGTTGTGCCCCTGGCTGCGCACTCATATACCTCAGGCGCGAATATTCACCAATGAGCGCTCGCGAGGACGCTTTGCATGTTCCTCCAGTGCCATCAGCACAGAAACGGCGGTGTTCAGATCCACCACGGCGCCCTTCGCCATTTCATTGCCTTGCTTGATAGAATCCTGCAGTCGATCGAATTGCTGGGTGAAGAACTCATACGCATTGACCACCTCATCCATATTAATCTCGTTTCCTAGCGCATCGAACTTGACATTGATGCTAGACATAGAGCCAATAAGGTCTCCATCGATAATTCCTTGCTCGGCCAGTAGAACGCCGATGTCCATCAGTTGCCTGTTACTGGTCTTACGAGGATCAAATCCAGCCAGATTGATGTTCAAGCCCTCCAGCTTTTTAACATCAGGAATGCTCTTGTCCGCCCAGTACTGACGCACCTTCTGCTTTACCGCCTCCTCTTGAGGATTAAGGCCGGAGCGCACGTTAAATTGTTTGTCCGGGACAGCGCTGTAGACCCTCAGCCGCTCCTGCACTTTGCTCAAATTGCCAATCATAAAACCTCCTGAAAATCGGTTGATCCTCAGGCATGTCGGGCGACTCGTGGCGGGGTTTAGGCTGAAAAAGTGAAGACGGAATCATTGCCTCATTCAGAGACCGTTCCTACATCGCGACAAATAACGCTCCTACAAAAACGGCCAGTCGATCACTCGAACTGGCCGCTTATCGATCAAAGTACGATCAGGCAAATTTCTGCAGATTGGCCATCATTTCCTTGAGCGCTTCGACGTTGTCAGCCGGATACACCGCATCGCTAAAGTCACTGATCGTTTGCCACTGCGCCGCGACGTCTTCCGGTGAAAAGCCTGCATGTGGGTCGAAGCCGGCGCCCAGGCTGCGCTCCCAACGGACTTTGCCGATCCAGCCGCCGCCCACTTCATACAGGCCGGCGCTGTCGTGGCACTGCTCGCTGCCCAGGTACACCACCAGTGGGCTGACCAACTCGGGCTTGAGCAGATCGAACACACTGGCGGGGATCAAGCCTTCCGTCATGCGCGTGCCACCGGTGGGCGCGATGGCGTTGACCAGGATATTGTTTTTGCGCCCTTCGACCGCGAGCGTGCGCGTCAGCCCGTACAGGCCGAGCTTGGCCATGCCGTAGTTGGCCTGACCGAAGTTGCCGTAAATGCCGGAAGTGGACGAGGTGAAAATGATGCGGCCGTAATTCTGGTCCCGCAGGTGGGGCCAGGCCGCGCGGGTGACTTTGTAGGCCCCTTCAACATGCACGCGGTAAACCAGATCCCAGTCGGCATCTTCCATTTTGGCGAAGCTTTTGTCGCGCAGGATGCCGGCGTTGTTAACCACAACGTCGACGCGGCCGAAGGCATCGAGGGCGTTCTGGACGATCTTGTCGCCGTCGGTGACCGAATCATGATTGGCAACCGCCTCGCCGCCCGCTTCACGGATTTCCGCGACCACTCGATCCGCCGCTGAAGCATTGGCACCTTCGCCATGGGCCGAACCGCCGAGGTCGTTGACGATCACGCGCGCGCCATGTTGCGCGAACAGCAGCGCGTGAGCTCGCCCCAATCCGCCGCCCGCACCGGTGACGATTACCACTTTGTCTTCAAAACGTACGGACTCACTCATGCTGCTCTCCCAATGATGATGCCGACTTTGCCACCGCTGTCCTTAACTAATCAGGCGTCAGCAGCGGCAATAGCGGGCGAAACAGTCATCGAGTGTCAACGACTCGCTGCCGGGTCACAATCAACACAATACCCGCTGAATGGTGATCAATAATGTTGGGGGATGGCTGGTCATGCCTTGATCGGGACGGGTCGCAGTCAGCGCGCCACTCAGCTATTCAACTGCCCGATGAACGCTGCCAGCCAGGGCTCGGCGTCGCTTTCCGGCGTCACGGTTTCGCTGGCATCCAGTCGCAGCATTTCCTGCACCTCGCGGATCCCAAGCTCGCCAAACAGCTCGCGCATCAACTCGCCGCCCGCACAAAACGTGTCGCCGTAACTCGCATCGCCCAAGGCGATCACACCACCGGGCAGCCCACGCCATGCAGCAGGCAGCACGTCGCGGATTTGGTGGTAGAGCGGCTGAAGGTTGTCCGGCAGCTCGCCCATCCCCGTGGTCGAGGTCACTGCCAGCAGAGCCTGCGGCCCAAAGGTTTGCAAATCGGCCAGGGTGGCGCGTGGGTTGAACAGCACCTCGTACCCTGCATCCTTGATGATCTGTTGGGCGTGGCGGGCGACCTCTTCAGCCGAGCCATATACCGAGCCCGCAATAATCGCGACTTTCATGGGTTAATCCTGTGACCGGTAAAAATTGTGCGGCATTATGCCTCAGCGCGGCGGCATGTCTTGAACTGCCGACCTTGCGAAGCCAGACGGCAAGCCTAGTGATCAGCGCGCCGTTGATCCAAATGACTTTCAACGATGCTGGAAATTTCCTGTCCTATCTGTGCTTCTGTACTACCTTCAAATTGGCACTCCAGTTCATAAGACCCACTGGCCATACGCCCGACGGAAAGGAGTCGAGTTAAATGCCGAACGGGCGCAAGCTCGGCTGGAGAATGAAATCTTGAAGGGGTAACATCTGGCAACTGACGAACGGTCGCAACCTAAACGCGAACCATCTGTCTGCTCTCTCAATAACCGGTTAATCGAGCTTGACCATGCAGCGCGACAACATCCTCACGCCTGATGAACTGGAGTTTATCCAGAACATGCAGCACAACCCCACGCTGAATGTGCGCGACAAATCCAGCAGTCTGGTGGTTAACGGCGGTGTGCAGATTCAGGATCTGCTGACTCGCCTCGCCGCTCATGAGCAAGTCACGATTCAGGCTCAATTCGATAATCAGCAAATGACCTTCCCACTGCATCTGGTGGAGGACGAATTTCATGCGCTGCATCTGGAGCTGGGTGCGCCGAGCATCTTTGAAGAAGGCCCGCGCATTCGCCCATGGCGCCTGATACTGCCCGAGCCGATGCCTCTGGAAACGCAAAGGGGCTCGCCCACCGCGCTTTGGGTGCATGAGGTTTCCTTCAAAGGCATCCTGCTGGAAATGCGCAAACAGACCAAGCCGCCAAAATCTTTCGCTGCCTGGTTCAGTCCGGAGGGCTATGTGCCTATCGCGCTGCGCGGCACTTTCGAACGCTTGACCCAGCATGGGTTGGCTGCTTATCGATTGAGCCAGAACAGCAAGAAAGACACCGAGCGCCTGCGTCAGTACATTCTTCAGGAACACCGCAAGATTCACCCCTCGATGCACCTCTAGGATTGCCTGATCCGGCGATCCTTCGCGACAGCTCTCCCCTTCCGACAAACACCTCTGGCTTTATCGCAGGTTTCAGGAATAATCCTTGCTTGCTTTTTCCAGTGAAGCTGACGCATCGCCACCACCCCGGCGCCGCGTCATGTGATTTCCCTACCCGGGAACCTCACTTGTTTATCGGAGATACACAATGTCTACCTCACCCGTCACGCTGATGGTTGCCCGTCGCGTCGCCCATGGCCGCTATCAGGAACTGATTGCCTGGCTGCATGAAGGCGAACAACTCGCTACAGACTTCCCCGGCTATCTAGGGTCAGGCGTGCTCGCTCCGCCGCCCGGGGATGATGAATTCCAGATTATTTTCCGCTTCGCCGATGAAGCCACCATGCACGCCTGGGAGCATTCTGCCTCCCGACGCTCCTGGCTGGTGCGCGGCAGTGGTCTGTTTGCCAAAAATTCCGTGCACCGGGTGAGCGGCATCGACGGCTGGTTTGGCGCCGTGGGTCAGCGCCCGCCGCGCTGGAAGCAGGCCGTTGCCATCTGGCTGGCATTCTTTCCGGTGTCGCTGATCTTCAACTTCGCGCTGGGGCCGCTGCTCGGTCAGCTGGAGCTGTTCCCGCGCATCATGATCAGCACCTTGATCCTCACGCCATTGATGGTGTTCTGGTTCATCCCGCTGTCGACCCATCTGTTGGCGGGGTGGCTGCACAGCAACACGCCTGCACCGGTCGGCTCGACCGAGCCCGCCTCCACGCGCTAGCTTCCGGCGAAGGGCGCTGATCAGGGGCGCTCACACCCACCCGCGATGAAATGTCACAGCGAAGCGCCTATCAAAAACATGTACATTTTTCCGCGCTTGTACAAGTATCGACCGTTGGGGTAACTTTGCCCGACGGTCGTTTTCGATGGCGCAATGCGAGCACCCACTGTTCGTCATTCAGCACCGATTCGCCAGACCTCCCTCCCCGTTGATGAATGCGTGAAGACCATGGCCCGCTTCCCCGCCCCTGTATTGATCACCGGTGCCAGCCAGCGTGTCGGCCTGTATTGCGCCGAGCGTCTGTTGGCGGAAGGCCAGCCTGTGATTATCACTTACCGCAGCGAGCGGCCGGGCGTGCAGCATTTAAAGGCGCTGGGCGCTGTGGTGCTTCAAGCTGATTTTTCTTCGGAGACGAGCATCCTGGATTTCGTCGCCCGACTCCGGGAGCAGACCGACAGCCTGAGGGCTATCGTGCACAACGCGTCAGACTGGCTGGCCGAGACGCCAGGGGACGAAGCGGGTGTGTTCATGCAAATGTTCAGTGTGCACATGCTGGCGCCCTACCTCATCAATCTGCACTGCGCCGAGTTGTTGCGGCGCTCGGAGCCGGCCGACATTATTCACATCAGCGACGACGTCACGCGCAAGGGCAGCAGCAAGCACATCGCTTACAGCGCCAGCAAGGCAGGCCTGGAAAACCTGACCCTGTCCTTCGCCGCCAGGTTTGCACCTCATATCAAGGTCAATGGCATCGCCCCGGCCATGCTGATGTTTCAACCCGACGACGACGCGGCATACCGTGCACGCACACTGGAAAAATCGGCGCTGGGGATCGAACCCGGCGCCGAGGTGATTTACCAGAGCCTGCGCTATCTGCTGGATAACCCCTACGTCACCGGCACCACTCTGACCGTAAACGGCGGACGGCACGTCAAGTAAGCCGCCCCGAGGAACCATTGATGACCCTGTCACTGCCACAGCATTACCGTGAAATCCTCGTCGGCCTGGGTGAAGATCCTGAACGCGAAGGCCTGCTGGATACGCCCAAGCGCGCCGCCAAGGCAATGCAATACCTGTGTCATGGCTACGAGCAGACGCTGGAAGAGATCGTCAACGGCGCGCTGTTTGCGTCCGAGAGCGACGAGATGGTGATCGTCAAGGACATCGAGCTGTACTCGCTGTGCGAGCATCACCTGCTGCCTTTCATCGGCAAGGCTCACGTGGCTTACATTCCTACCGGAAAAGTCCTGGGTCTGTCGAAGATCGCGCGCATCGTCGACATGTACGCGCGGCGGCTGCAGATTCAGGAAAGCCTGACGCGGCAGATCGCCGATGCGATTCAGGACGTGACCAAGGCCGCAGGCGTGGCCGTGGTGATCGAGGCTCAACACATGTGCATGATGATGCGCGGCGTTGAAAAGCAGAACTCGACCATGAACACCTCGGTGATGCTCGGCGCCTTCCGCGAATCGACCACGACCCGCATGGAATTTCTGCAATTGATCGGACGGAGCAAGTAGTCCATGGCAAGACTCGAACCCGGTACCGCACGCATAAGGGTCAAAGACCTGTGCCTGCGTACGTTTATCGGCATCAACGAAGCCGAAATCCTCAACAAGCAGGACGTGCTGATCAACCTGACGATCCTGTACGCGGCACAGGAAGCGGTGCGCGACAACGACATCGATCACGCGCTGAACTACCGGACCATCACAAAGGCGATCATCCAGCACGTGGAAAGCAACCGCTTTGCCCTGCTCGAGCGCCTGACGCAGGAAGTGCTCGACCTGGTGATGACCCATGAAGCGGTGCAATACGCCGAAGTCGAAGTCGACAAACCCCACGCGCTGCGTTTCGCCGAATCGGTGTCGATCACCCTGGCGGCGGCACGCTGATCCACTGGGCTTGCCGTTGCAGACGCACGCTTGCCCGGCCTGGCCGCCACTCTTATCATCCGCCCATCTTTAATATCGACAGAGCACACCATGACCGAGCAACAACGTCTTGAACTCGAAGCCGCCGCTTTCCGCCGTCTGGTTGCACACCTGGACAGCCGCAAGGACGTGCAGAACATCGACCTGATGAACCTCGCCGGTTTCTGTCGCAACTGTCTGTCCAAGTGGTACAAGGCCGAGGCCGACGAGAAGCACATCGACATCACCCTCGATGACGCCCGCGAAGTGGTTTACGGCATGCCGTACAGCGAGTGGAAATCCACGTACCAGAAAGAAGCCAGCGCCGAGCAGCAAGCCGCGTTTGCCAAGGAACCCAAGCATGACTGACCTGAGCGCCCTGCGCGCCAGCCTCGCCAGCGGCAATCATCTGTTCGCCGACACGCTGGCCTTCATCGCCGCACACTACGACTATCAGCCTCAGGCGTTCAGCAACGGCCCGGTGGAAAACGCCGCTGGCCAGAACGAAGGTTCGTGCAAGACCCTCGGCCTGGCGCTGCTGGAAGGCCTGAGCGACGAAGAAGCGCTGCTGGCTTTTGGCGAGCACTACCGCTCAGTGCTGGAGACGCCGGAAGGCTCTGACCACGGCAACATTCGGGCGCTGATCGCGAACGGTCTGGCGGGCGTTAAGTTTTCCGCCGAGCCGCTCATGCCCAAGGCCTGAGTGGGCGCTTGAGTCATTGAGCGAAGTTGACGGACATAAAAAAACCGGCTCAGTGAGCCGGTTTTTTTGCAGCTGGAGATCAGGTCAGAACGAAACGTTCGCCAGACCATCCAGGTAGCGCTCGACGTCGAGTGCAGCCATGCAGCCAGCGCCAGCCGAGGTGATGGCCTGACGGTACACGTGATCCGCCACGTCGCCGGCGGCGAAAACACCGTCAACACTAGTGGCCGTCGCATTACCTTCGCGACCGCCTTGAACGACCATGTAACCGTCTTTCAACGCCAACTGACCGTCAAACAGGCTGGTATTCGGCGTGTGGCCGATGGCGATGAAAACGCCGTCGACGGTCACTTCGGAATAGCTGCCGTCGTTGTTCTTCAAGCGCGCCCCGGTCACGCCCATGTTGTCGCCCAGGACTTCGTCCAGGGTCGCGTTGAGTTTGAGCTCGATCTTGCCCTCGGCAACACGCGCATGCAGCTTGTCGATCAGGATCTTCTCGGCGCGGAAGGTATCGCGGCGGTGAACCAGGGTGACCTTGCTGGCGATGTTGGCCAGATACAGCGCTTCCTCGACAGCGGTGTTGCCGCCGCCGATCACTGCGACCGGCTTGTTGCGATAGAAGAAACCGTCGCAGGTCGCACAGGCCGAAACACCCTTGCCCATGAACGCTTCTTCGGACGGCAGACCCAGGTAACGGGCGCTGGCGCCAGTGGCGATGATCAGCGCGTCGCAGGTGTAAGTGGCGTTGTCGCCTTTCAGGCTGAACGGCTTGCCCGCCAGATCCACTGCATTGATGTGATCAAACACAATCTCGGTCTCGAAACGCTCGGCGTGTTCGCGCATACGCTCCATCAATGCAGGGCCGGTCAGGCCATGGGGGTCGCCCGGCCAGTTGTCGACTTCGGTGGTGGTGGTCAACTGACCACCCGCCTGCATCCCGGTGATCAGCAACGGCTTGAGGTTGGCGCGCGCGGCATAGACTGCAGCGCTGTAACCGGCAGGGCCGGAGCCGAGAATAATCACTCGCGAATGACGTACATCAGACATGACACACTCCTATTGACCGGCCATCGTTACGCGTGGTCGGAGTCACTGGGTCTGAACCGGCGTACCGGTTGAGAGGATTGGGACTGACGAGGCCTACGCCGCAAGGGTGGCGCCCGCCGATCCTGAAAACATGAAGCTGCCACTTGGGGCACAGCAACGGTGAAAGTTGCCCGCAAGCTTATCGGGGCGGAGAAGATTAAGGAAATATCGTTTCACAATCCAGCTCATAGGCCCGCGCTATGTGCATCTTCCGTTTCGCGATCGCAGTCCTGCATAGACTTCACCGCTACACGATTGTTTCAGAGAGTGTCGCCCCTGCTGCTGCGCTTCCGCCCCTGCAGCAAAGCCGGTATGGTCGGCGCGATATCACTGCCTGGAGGCACACATGCCTGCACCCGCCCTGTCCGGCCCGCAATACTTGCGCGAAGGCCTGAAACTGGTCCTGAGCCCCGGTCTGCGCCTGTTCGTCCTGCTGCCGCTGGTGATCAATCTGGTGCTGTTCAGCGCCATGATCTACTTCGCCGGCCACGAATTCAGGCTGTGGGTCGACTCCTTCATGCCGACCCTGCCCAGCTGGCTCGGCTTTCTCAATTACATCCTGTGGCCCCTGTTCGTAGTGCTTGTCGCGCTGATGGTATTTTTCACCTTCACCATGATCGCCAACATCATCGCCGCGCCGTTCAACGGCTTTCTCGCCGAGAAAGTGGAGGTGGTCCTGCGCGGGACGGACGATTTCCCCGCATTCAGTTGGGGCGAGCTGGTCGAAATGGTCCCACGCACCCTGAGCCGGGAAATACGCAAACTGGGCTACTTCCTGCCCCGCGCCATCGGGCTATTCATCCTTTCGTGGATCCCTGTGGTAAACCTCGTCGCTGCGCCGCTGTGGCTGATATTCGGCGTGTGGATGATGGCCATCCAGTACATCGACTACCCCGCCGACAATCACAAAATGAGCTGGCAAGACATGCTCGACTGGCTGCGCGCCAAGCGTTGGCAGAGCATGAGCTTCGGCGGGATTGTGTATCTGGTGCTGCTGATACCGGTGGTCAACATCCTGATGATGCCGGCGGCGGTGGCGGGAGCGACGTTGTTCTGGGTGAGGGAGCGTGGGGCGGAGACGCTGGCAGAGCGGATTCGCTGATTTACTGAAAAGGCCTCGATTGAGGCCTTTTTATTACATGCTTGCTGGACTCAACCAACCATAGATCAGCATTAAAAGCGCCCAATAACAGATGCCTATCACCGTCCAGACCACGTCCCCAAACGTGAAGCGGATCCTGCGACTTTCCCCAGACTTGCCGTCCAACCGGTTGATGAACGATTGCACCCTCAGGGTAATCAAGAACTGGCCCAGCCCCGTAATGGTGTAGACCCCTATGGTCGGGATGAGCCCGAGCGCTGCGGATGGGCTGCTACCCCAACCCGATGCGTACCCAGTGACAATCGAAGGGGTAAACATAAGAAGGTAGATCCCTGCTACGTAGACGCCCCAGTAAGGGATACCGCCTCGACCCGTCTCTTTAAGCGCGGCATTTACCTTGCTGAACAGTGAGGGAAAGTAGAAAAAACAGAAAAGCGTGCGCATAGCCGGCCAGATCGGTTTCGCCGAATAGGCTTTGTACCGCGACCAATTTTTGTAATACCAGTAGAGCCCGTACAACCCGCACGTGATGAACATCATCAAAGTCAGCTTGATCAGCGACACGGTGTAAAACGGTGGGCCGTTCGTAGGCAAAGCCGTCAAATCGGCAGCAGGTGGCGTATTGAATGGTTCGGACACAGCGTTTCCTCCAGAAGTTGAGGCGACGCATGCTAAAGGCGGAAACACTCTTTTAATCAACCTCGGGAAAATCAGGAAGGTTCCTACAACACTATTCACAACGTCCCACAGCTTCCTTGTTTAACCATGGACATGCCCACTCCGGGCGAGCATTCGCCGCCGCATTTCAATCGCGCGCCGTAGTCACCCACAGGAGTTAAATGCCCATGGAATCGACACCCCTGACCACCCCGCTAAAAACGACCGCCAACCCCGCGTCCTTTGTGATGGACAGGCAGAAGAAGCCGGAACCCCACGCTCCCGCATTCATGCAAGCACTGGCGCAGGCGACTCAGCCTTTCGTTTCACAGACCCTCAATGCTGAATCCTCGAACCTTGCCAAGCCGGCTCAACCCCGTTCACACCTGCAACTGACCACTCTGAACCCCGTGCAGACCCACTACGTGCCGGAGCCAGCTGCCTTCGAACGCATCGGCGAGTCGAGGCTTGTGCCCTTCACCGTTGGTAAATGACGCGTCCCGTGTCACCGCAGTCGTATCCGAACCTGACCGGGTCGTATGTCGCTCTGAAACCGGTCAGGATCAAGCGCGGCCAATACCGAATCCCGGCCAGCCATTTGCAGTCACAAATCCATCACTCAACCGCCACACAAGCGCAATGACCCGCTCAGAAACTGATCTCATGAGTAAATCCCTGCGTATTACCCTGATCACCGAAACGTATGCACCGGAAATAAACGGCGTGGCCAATACGCTCAGCCGTTTGTGCGACGGGCTGCGCCTGCGGGGGCATCGGGTTGAGGTGATTCGGCCGCGGCAGACCGACGATGAATTGCGCGCGGCCGGGGAAGATTTGATGCTGTGCCGTGGCTGGCCGATTCCGGGGTATCCCGGATTGCAGTGGGGGCAGTCGTCGATGCACAAACTGCTGCGCCGCTGGCAGCGCAATCGCCCGGATGTGCTGTACATCGCGACAGAAGGGCCGCTTGGTCTTTCGGCGCTGCGTGCCGCGCGGCGGCTGGGGATTGCCATCGTCAGCGGGTTTCATACCAACTTTCAGCACTACACGCGGCAGTACGGGCTGAGTTTCATCACGCGCCTGCTGACGACCTACCTGCGCTGGTTTCATAACCGCTCCAACGCCACCCTGGTGCCCAGCTTCACGCAGAAAACCGAACTCGAACGCCGAGGCTTCGAGCGGTTGGAGTTGCTGTCCCGGGGCGTTGATTGCCAGTTGTTTCACCCGTCGAAACGTTCGAGTGCGCTGCGTGAAAGTTGGGGCCTTGAACCGGGCGATACGGCCGTCCTGCATGTCGGGCGGCTGGCCGCGGAGAAAAACCTGGGCCTGCTAAAGACCACCTTTGATGGTCTGGTCAGCACCTATCCCGAGAAGAACCTGCGGCTGGTGATTGTTGGTGATGGACCGGTCAGGCCGACGCTGCAGCGTCAGCTCCCGGACGCCATCTTCTGCGGCACCCAGCGAGGGGATTCGCTGGCAGCGCACTATGCGTCGAGTGACTTGTTTCTGTTCCCGAGCCTGACTGAAACTTTCGGCAACGTGGTGCTGGAGGCGTTGGCGTCAGGGCTGGGGGTAGTCGCCTATGACGAAGCGGCAGCGGCCCAACATATTCGCCACGGCCATAACGGCGCGGTGGCGATGCCGGGGGATGAGGAAGGTTTCATCGATGCCGCGCGATGGATGCTGGAGGATGACGAAACGTTGCGCCGGGTCAGGCTGAACGCCCGGCAGCACGCCAGTCGTCAGGGATGGGCCGGGATTATCGACTCATTCGAGACTTACCTGCGCGCTGCGAGCGAGACGCGGGATGGGGTTGTTTTGGGGGTGTAGTCCCCGATCAAGGACGGAACCGGACCGTCAATCCAACCGACCCAAGGCTTCGCGGCTGAACGGCAAAATGTCGTGCTCGCGGCCTTCCTTCACTTTCAATGCCCAGTCCGGGTCGACCAGCAGCGCACGGCCTACCGCGACCAGATCGAACTCCTCGTCACCCAGACGCTTGAGCAGGTTTTCCAGGCTCGCGGGCTGGGCGACTTTGTCGGTGTTGACCATGAACTGCAAGAACTCGCCGTCGAGTCCGACACTGCCCACCGTGATGGTCGGCTTTCCCGTGAGCTTGCGCGTCCAGCCGGCCAGGTTCAGGTCGGAGCCTTCAAATTCGGGCTCCCAGAAACGCCGCGTCGAGCAGTGGAAAATGTCCACGCCCGCGTCGGACAGCGGCTTGAGGAATGCGTCGAGCTCTTCAACCGTTTGCACCAGCCGTGCGCTGTAATCCTGCTGCTTCCACTGCGAGTACCGAAAGATGATCGGGAAATCCGGGCCCACGGCGGCTCGCACCGCCTGAATCAGCTCGATGGCGAAGCGTGAGCGGTGCGCGAGGTCGCCGCCGTATTCGTCGGTACGCTGATTGGTGCCTTCCCAGAAGAACTGATCGACCAGATAACCATGGGCGCCGTGGATCTCGACACCGTCCATGCCGATGGATTTCGCGTCTTTCGCCGCCTGGGCGAACGCTGCAATGACCTCGTCAATGTCTTGCTTGCTCATGCCATGAACGACAACGTTACCGTCCTTGAGCTTCTCGGTCGGGCCATAGGCCGACACCGTGCCATCCGGCTCAGTACCCAGACGACGCACGGCGCCGACGTGCCAGAGTTGCGGCACGATCTTGCCGCCTTCTTCGTGAACCGCTTCCACCACCTTGCGCCAGCCTTCCAGTGCCGCTTCGCCAAAGAACTGCGGCACGTTGGGGTAGCCATTCGAGGCCTTGTGCCCGACTGTGGTGCCTTCGGTGATGATCAAGCCAACGCCCGCAGACGCACGACGACGGTAGTACTCGATGACTTTGGAATTGGGTACGCCGCCCGGTGAAAACGAGCGGGTCATCGGCGCCATGACGATGCGCGTCGGCAACTCGAGGCTGCCCAAGTGGAAGGGTTTGAACAAGGCTTGAACAGGCATGCAGGCGTCCTCGGCATTCTGGAAATATGATGAAGGTCATACAGAATGGGCCGAAGCGCAGGGGATACGAAGCACTATTGACTGGAGTGATTAAGGCTCAAAAGAAGGACAGCGAATTGAAATACTAGGGCAGTGCCTTCTCGATCGCACTCACCACTTTGGCGTCATCCGGAAGCGTGCTTGGGGAGAAGCGGGCCAGAACGCGTCCATCCTTGCCGACAAGAAATTTCTCGAAATTCCAGGTGATGTCGCCGGGAAACTCGGCGCCTTCGCCCGCGAGCATTTGATACAGACGATGCCGGTGCGGTCCGTTGACTTCAAGCTTGTCCCCCAGGGGAAAGGTTACGCCGTAGTTCAGCGAGCAGAACGCCTGAATCTCTTCCTGACTACCAGGCTCCTGGCCGGCGAACTGATTGCACGGCAGCCCGAGGACGCTGAAGCCTTGGTCTTTGTACTTCTGATACAGGGTTTCCAGCGCAGCGTACTGCGGCGTCAGGCCACACTTTGACGCGACGTTGACCACCAGAACCACTTTGCCCTTGAGCGGGGCGAGGGGCAGCTCCTGGCCATCCAGAGCCTTCAACTTCAGCTCGTGAAATACACTCATGACGACTCCCCTAGAAACCCTTGGCCGAAAAAGGCGCCCTGTCAGACCGCAAAAACAAACGTTTTCACAAGACCGCGAGGACGCCTGGCCAACTCACTCAGCTTAGCAGGACAATCAGTGGTGATGACCACCTTCGCCGTGAACGTGACCGTGGGCCATTTCTTCTTCGCTTGCATCACGGATGGCGACGATCTTCACATCGAAGTTCAAGCGTTGACCGGCCAGCGGGTGGTTACCGTCGACAGTGACGTCGTCGCCGTCCAGATCGCGGATGGTCACGATCTGCATCTGGCCGTCCGGCGCAGAAGCATGGAACTGCATGCCGACTTCCAGTTCGTCGACGCCTTCGAACATGCTGCGATTGAGGGTGCTGACCAGCTCGGCGGAGTATTCGCCGTACGCATCTTCAGGCTCGATGGCCACTTTCAGTTCGTCGCCGACTTCCTTGCCATCCAGCGCCTTTTCCAGACCCGGGATGATATTGCCTGCACCTTGCAGGTAAACCAGCGGCGCGCCGCCGGCAGAACTGTCGATGACCTCACCAGCGTCATTGGTCAGGGTATAGTCGATGGAGACAGCCTTGTTGGCGGCGATCGGCATGGGGCGAGACCTTTTGCAAATAGATATGAGCGGCCAAGTCTAACCAAGCACTCGCGCGAAAGCGAACGCAACTCAGACGGACGGCCCCGATTGGAATCCCCGAACGCCCCCTCCCCCCATTCGATCATTACCGGCTTTGTTCAGGACCCGGACGGTCACTGGGTGGTCGTGCTCTCCTGCGCTCACACCCAGCATTTGCGTCACGACCCGCCCTGGCAGTCCCGCGCCTGGGTGCTCGATCCCGCGCAGCGCCAGGCGAAAATCGGTCAGTCCTTTCACTGCGGCTGGTGCGCGTCGGGGTCAGATAACGATAACCTTGGGCCCCGTTGAGACGCTGCGACTGAACAGCGTCCTGGTTTATCCGGTCCGATGGCTGAATTCATAGCGCCATGACCCTTGCACTGCTCATTTTCGAGAAGCCCGCATGCAGACTTTCTTTATCGCGCCCACAGATTTTGGTGTGGGCCTGACGTCCATCAGCCTGGGGCTGGTGCGCACCCTGGAGCGCGCCGGGCTCAAGGTCGGTTTTTTCAAGCCGATCGCCCAGCCTCATCCCGGGGATCTGGGCCCGGAGCGTTCGACTGAATTGATCGCCCGCACCCACGGCCTCAAGCCGCCCAAGCCGTTGGGGTTGGCCCACGTCGAACGCATGCTCGGCGAAGGCCAGCTTGACGAGCTGCTGGAAGAAATCATCAAGCTGTATCAGGAAGCCTCGATCGGCCGTGACGTGTTGATCGTCGAAGGCATGGTCCCGACCCGCAGCGCCAGCTATGCCGCGCGGGTCAACCTGCACATGGCCAAGGCGCTGGATGCGGAAGTCATTCTCGTATCCACCCCCGAAAACGAAGTGCTGACCGAGCTTTCCGGCCGCGTCGAGCTGCAGGCGCAGATGTTCGGCGGCCCGAAAGACCCGAAGGTGCTTGGCGTGATCCTCAACAAAGTGCGTACCGACGAGAGCATGGAAGCCTTCTCGGCGCGGCTCAAGGAACACTCGCCGCTGTTGCGCAGCGGTGATTTCCGTTTACTCGGCTGCATCCCGTTTCAGGCTGACCTGAACGCCCCACGCACCCGCGACGTCGCCGATCTGCTCGGCGCGCAAGTGATCAACGCCGGTGACTACGAACAGCGGCGCATGTCGAAGATCATCATCTGCGCCCGCACGGTGCTCAACACGCTGCAGTTGCTCAAGCCGGGCGTGCTGGTGGTCACACCGGGGGATCGCGATGACATCATTCTGGCGGTGAGCCTGGCGACGCTGAACGGCGTGCCGTTGGCCGGACTGTTGCTGACCAGCGACACCCTGCCCGATCCGCGCATCATGGACCTGTGCCGAGGCGCGCTGCAGGCCGGGTTGCCGGTGCTGTCGGTGAGCACAGGTTCGTACGACACCGCGACGCAGCTTAATCAGCTGAACAAGGAAATCCCGATCGATGACCGCGAGCGCGCGGAGATCATCACCGATTTCGTCGCCAGCCACCTCGACGCCAACTGGCTGCATCAGCGTTGCGGCACGCCCCGTGAGATGCGCGTGTCGCCCGCGGTATTCCGCTATCAGTTGATCCAGCGTGCCCAGGCGGCAAACAAGCGCATCGTGCTGCCCGAAGGCGCCGAGCCGTTGACCGTCCAGGCGGCGGCGATTTGTCAGGCCCGGGGCATTGCCCGCTGCGTGCTGTTGGCCAAGCCCGAGGAAGTGAACGCCGTTGCGCGCGCCCACGGCATCGACTTGCCGCCGGGCCTGGAGATACTCGATCCGGACCAGATCCGCGAGCGCTATGTCGCGCCGATGGTTGATCTGCGCCGCAGCAAAAACCTCAATGCGCCGATGGCCGAGCAGCAACTGGAGGACCCTGTGGTGATCGGCACCATGATGCTGGCCCTCGACGAAGTGGACGGGCTGGTGTCGGGAGTGATCCATTCGACTGCCAACACCATTCGGCCTGCCCTGCAGCTGATCAAGACCGCACCCGGTTGCACCCTCGTTTCATCGGTGTTCTTCATGCTATTTCCGGAGCAGGTGCTGGTGTACGGCGACTGCATCATGAACCCGCACCCGACCGCCACCGAGCTGGCGGAAATCGCCGTGCAGAGCGCGGATTCGGCCGTGGCGTTCGGCCTGTCACCGCGGGTGGCGATGATCAGCTATTCAAGCGGCAATTCGGCCAGCGGCGAGGAAGTGGAAAAGGTCCGCGAAGCCACGCAACTGGCGCGTGAGACCCAGCGCGGTCTGTTGATCGACGGGCCATTGCAATACGATGCCGCCGCCAACGAACACGTCGCCCGACAATTGGCGCCGGACAGCCCGGTGGCGGGTCGCGCGAATGTGTTCGTGTTTCCGGATTTGAATACGGGTAACACGACCTACAAAGCGGTGCAGCGTAGTGCGGACTGCGTGAGCCTCGGTCCGATGCTGCAAGGCCTGCGCAAGCCGGTCAATGACCTGCCGCGGGGCGCTCAGGTTGACGACATCGTCTACACCATTGCACTGACGGCGATTCAGGCGGCCACGCTGCCGCAATAACATTGCGCTGCAATATCGCATACCCACAATAACCCCGCCGGAACCCACCGGCGGCTGACTGCCCCGGAGTTCGATTCACATGGATTTCCTCCCCGCCCCTTTGCGTGGCGTCATCGCCTCGTTGCTGTTGGCGCTCAACACGATTCTCTGCTGCACGCCGCTGTTCGTCGTTGCCATCTTCAAACTGTGCCTGCCCTTCCCCGCCGCGCAGAAGGTCACCGACTGGCTGATGAGCCACATCCACGAAGCGTGGATCAGCAACAACAACGCCTGGATGGATGTGCTCGGTCACACCCGATGGCACCTGAGCGGGCTGGAAAGCCTGGACTATCAGCACTCGTACCTGGTGACGAGCAATCACCAGAGCTGGGTCGACATCATGGTGCTGCAGTACGTGCTGAACCGACGCATTCGCCCGCTCAAGTTCTTCCTCAAGCAAGAGCTGATCTGGGTGCCGGTGATTGGCCTTGCCTGGTGGGCGCTAGGCTTTCCGTTCATGAAGCGCTACAGCAAGGCGTATCTGGCCAAGCATCCGGAAAAGAAAGGCAAGGACTTGGCCACCACCCGCCGCACCTGTGCGAAGTTTCGCAACAACCCGGTCGGCATATTCAACTTCGTCGAAGGCACGCGGTTCACCGAAGCCAAGCACGCACAGCAGAACTCGCCGTTCCGTTACCTGTTGAAGCCCAAGGCAGGCGGCATTGCTTTCGTGCTGGATGCCATGGGCGAGCAGCTGGAATCCATCGTCAACGTGACCATTCATTACCCGGCTGGTCGGCCAGGGTATTGGGACTTGCTCTGCGGGAACGTGCGCGAAGTCGTCGCGCATTTTGAAGAAGTGCAGATCCCGCCGCAGTTCATCGGCAAAAGCTACGACCAGGACGATGCCTACCGCCTGGAGTTTCAGCAGTGGATCAACCGGCTGTGGGAAGATAAGGACACGTTGCTCGCGCAGATGCATGACCGTTACCCGGGCTAAGCGCCCGTAGGTCCAAACGCAAAAACCCCGGCTCACTGGCCGGGGTTTTTGGTTTCACGTCACGCGGTTATTGCTGCTGTTGGTACTGCTGGCCAGGAATCGGCTTGAGGTTGACCTCGACGCGGCGGTTCTGGGCACGGCCGTTGACGTCGGCGTTGCTGGCGATCGGCGAATCAGGACCGGCACCGCGCACCGACAGGTGAGCTGCGTCAACGCCTTGAGAAGTCAGGTAGGTCGCCACGCTTTGGGCGCGCTGCTGCGACAGGTCCATGTTGTGCTGGCGACTGCCGGTGCTGTCGGTGTAGCCGACGATTTCAATCATGTTCTGGTTGTACTGCTTCAGCGAGCCGGCCAGGTTGTTCAACGGCGCATAGAAGCTGCTGGCGATGGCAGACGAGTCGGTGGCGAAGGTGATGTTGCCCGGCATCACCAGCTTGATGTTGTCGCCCTCACGCTGAACTTCAACACCGGTGTTGGCCATGCTGGCGCGCAGTGCAGCTTCCTGCTTGTCGGCGTAGTAGCCGTAACCGGCAGATGCCGCGCCTGCCACGGCAGCGCCAATCAGCGCACCTTTGCCACGGTTGTTGTGATCGATGGCAGCACCGGCGACGGCGCCGGCCAATGCACCCAGACCGCCGTACTTGGCGGTCTTGCTCATCCCGCCGGAGTTCTGCGCCTGCCCCTGATTGTCGTATGGATTCTGCGTCGCGCAGCCGGAAAGCACGGTCAATGCGGTGGCAGCGATGATCAAACGGCGAAAGGTCAACATCAAGGAGAGCTCCTGTTTTGCTTTTCTACGGCCAAACATAAAGGCCGACGATTTGGGCAATTAGAGCACGGTCCCCGTCAAAAATTCCTTAACGCGGCCTGAACCGCCAGTGCACGGCCAAGGGCAGCAATTCTTTAATATAAAAAGCAAATATTTATATGCATTTTGAACATGCTGTTCATCGCATTTATTCGATGCGAGCTTCGTCAAACAACGCCAATAATCTGTGCAAGCTACTGATTAGGTTTGATATTTATCTATCAGGAGTGTAATTCACACAACATTCAAGGGAGTTTCATTTCCCCAGCGCTTTCCTATACTGGCCATGCGCAAGTACAGGAAAGCGCAGTGATGAAGCAAAGAACAAAGATCGCTCTCACTTTCAGGCAAGGCAGCGCTGTATTCACGCGCAAGAGCTGACTCTATGCTAAGAAAAATCCCCGTTTCCGACCTCACGCTGGGCATGTACATCCACGAGTTCTGCCGCCCACGGATCAACGATCCCTTCTGGACTGCCCACGTCGAGCGCGAACTCAGCGACGACGCGGTGTTGCGGCACATTCAGGCATCGACCCGTGAGGTCTGGATTGACACTCGCCTTGGCAAAAGCCCTGCCGACAGCTCGCCAGCGGATCAGACCTCCCCCGAATGTCCCGACCCTGCCGAAACAGCGCCCTGCAGCCTTGAGCTGGAACTGGCCCGCGCGCGCCTGATTTGCGGGCGCGCGAAAGCGGCAGTGATGACCATGTTCAGCGATGCCCGGATGGGCCGGGCAATGAATACCGAAGACGTCGATCTGCTGGTTGAAGAAATTTCCACGTCCGTCATGCGGCATCCCCACGCGCTCATCAGCCTGTCGCGCCTGAAAACGACGGATGAGTACACCTACATGCATTCGGTGGCGGTGTGCGCATTGATGGTCGCGCTCGCGCGGCAGATGGATCTGGATGAGGATCAAGTGCGTGAAGCCGGCGTTGCGGGGCTGATGCATGACGTCGGCAAAATGATGATCGACTCGGCCATTCTCAATAAGCCCGATCGTCTCACCTACGAAGAATACGAGGTCATGAAGCATCATCCGCAGGCCGGGCTGGAAATCCTCCAGGGCTGCGAGCGGGTAACCCGACTGGTGATGGACGTGTGCCTGCATCACCACGAAAAGGTCGACGGAAGCGGTTATCCCCACGGCCTGAAGGGCGATGAGATCAGCCTGCTGGCGAAAATGGGCGCTATTTGTGACGTGTATGACGCGGTGACCTCAGACCGGCCCTACAAGAAGGGCTGGGATGCCGCGCATTCGGTTCGCGAAATGGCGTCCTGGAAAGGCCACTTCGATGCGAAGGTGTTCCAGCACTTCGTCAAGACCGTTGGTATCTATCCCGTCGGCGCGCTGGTTCGCCTGAAAAGCGAGCGCCTGGGCGTGGTGGTCGAGCAGGATGAACAGTCCCTGCTGCACCCGAAAGTGAAAGTTTTCCTGTCCACCCGGACCCGAGTGCCCTTCGAGCCGCAAGTCATCAACCTCGCGTGCCCCACGGTACGAGACGGCATCCTGAAGTTCGAACTGGCTGAGGAGTGGGGCCTGCTGGACGTGGCCAGCATGTGGGCCGGTCAGCCCGCTGCTTGAGCCTGCCGTCGGGCTGATCGGTGCGATTACGCCTTAGAGACTGGTTCCCGCCGGCCGGCGTCGCAATGGAATAATGCCGACCTGCATACCAAAGGGCCTGAACACGGCGTTGAGGGTTTGCACCGTCGGATTACCCTCGTCCTGCTCGATCTGGCGCAGTGTGCGCAACGAGATTTTGCACATGCTCGCGAACTGCTCCTGGCGCAGTCCTGTGATTTCGGTCCGCAGCCGTTTGACGGCAGCGCCCATGGAAACGGTACCCTCCAACAACTGATCCCGAAGCTCATCAAGGATGATGCCGCGCTGGCGGATCTCGTCGTTCATAGCAGGCCCCACTCCTTGAGCGTCGCATCCAGTCGTCCCAGCCTGATGCGCGGATGATTGAAGGTCTTTTGCGGCAAGCCCATTTCATTCAGCAAATCAGGCAATGCCCGCAGGCGCTCGGCATCGGTTCTGAGACCCTCGAAAAGCTGTTCGGGGTCAGCCCAGTTGGATAAAGCGCGGCAGGCATCGCGCCAGCCCACCTCGCCGGCGCGCTCAATAGGGTCAGGCCATTTGGTGGTGCGTGTTACACCTTCATCGTCCATGACCATGGGCGCCAGGTCGTAAATCGGCGCCAGAGAGAGTCGCCGTTCATCGCGAAGGATCGATGTGTTTCGCCCATGGTTGTCGCTGTTCCCCAGAATCTGATTGATCAGGTCACGGCGCACGTACTCGGCGACCATCTGAGGAATCTCCCCCTGCTGGGCGTTCGCCGACCAGGCATTGGCCAGTGCGGCTACCGCTTGCACGTGCGTCATATACGCACCGGGGCGGGTGATGTCGGCGAGCGAGTACACCGATTCCACCGCCACCCGACGCACGCCCTGTTCATCGACGCGGCGGTCGAAGCGCTTCATCCACAGGCTGGGCTTGCGGGCCTCTTCAAGGCTCATGCCGTCACAGGGAACGGTGCGTTCCCCGACGCGTTGGAGGGCCTGGTAATAGCAGAACTCGCTTCTGAGAATGGTGCGATCGGTCTCGTTGCCTTTGTTGCGCGAGAATTTCACGAACCAGTGCTGACGAACCTCGCTGTCCGCGAGGGTCGCATCAGGGTGCATGAGCCCTTTGGCATCCTCGGCCAATAACAGCTTCGGTGCCTCGCCGCCCGCCCCGGTTGCGCCACCGACAGCAGCGCCTTGTTCATACGCGTATTCGAGAAAGCGGCTGTCCCGGGCAACGACTTCACTCCGGTCAAACCCAATGCTGCTGGCCTTGGGCAATGCCTCGAACGATTCCTTGATGCGCAAATGCCCGACAGGGGCGGGGGTACAGCGCTGCAGGAGCACTAGGTCGGCCGGCGTGTTTTCACTTTCCGGCAATGCCAGACGCGCCAGCAGGAAACGGCGCGCCGCTCCCGCTGGAACGATGTCATGCAAAAACGCCGGCAGCCCCGCCGTTCTGAACAGATCCCAGCCCAGTGGAATTCCAGCGCTCACGGACGGCGCGGTCGGCCGGTCGAGGGCATCCAGGTGGTCAATCAGAAATGCTTGATCGTAGGCAAAGCTGCACGGGCTGTTCTGCCCGGATTCCGGTTTCTCGACGTCAAGACGCATTGCGTCGTGCCATCGTCCCGACAGGTAGAGTTGGAGGGTCAGCTGCATCACGGGCTGCTCGGCAATTTAATGCCTAAACATTAGGACTGAAGCGCTGAAAAGGCAATTAAATGCCTAAAATTGACCTTTTCTAGCATAAATCGGCATTTAAATACCGACCGATCAGCCCAGCAATCCCAACTCTTGTGCCCGGGCCACTGCTTGAGTGCGTCGCTCAACACCCAGCTTGCTGTTGATATGGCTGGCGTGGGTTTTAACGGTGTGCAGGGAAATGAACAAGCGTTCGCTGATCTCCTGATTGGAGCAGCCTTGCGCGATCAGCTGCAGCACGCTGAGTTCTCGCGCGCTGAGGTGGTCGCCGCCATTGCCGCTGATGCAGGTGGACGGCTCGCTGGCCATGCGCAAGCAAGGCAGCCCCTGGCCAGGCGCAGCTTCAGGAAGTTGCCGAAGCAGGTAATCGACCAGCCGGCATGAGGGTCGTTTGTGCAGTTGCTCACGCAGCCAGTCGGGATGACCACGGATCAGGCGCTGGAAGGGCAGAACCGCACCACCCGTGGCGAGCTGAAGGCTCTGTTGAAAAAGCTCATCGGCCTCAGGCCCGCGTGATGTGTCGAGTAACAACAGGATGTGCTGACTCAGCGCATTGAGGCCGAGCAGTCCTGCGCCGATTCGCTGGGCATACTCCACCAGACCGTGCAGCCGCATCATCGCCTCTTCGGTGCGGCCCTGAATATGATCAAGAACCGCCCGCAGCGTTTCGATCTGCTGAGGCAGTTGCGGCGAACATTCCGGGGCAGCGGCGGGTTGGTTGCCGCCGTAAGTCTGCCCCAGTCGCAGGAGCCACGCGTCGGCCAGGTCGATACGGCCCTGGGCCAGCCACAGCTCGCATTTGGCGAGGGTGATCATTGCCAGGTAATAAACCGGCGGCACGTCCCAGATGTGCATCAACCGCTCGGCCTCGGCCAGCTCGGCGAAGGCTTCGGCGTAACGCCCTTCGCGCCCTTCCATTCCGGCAATCACGCAGTGGCCGATCAGTACGCTGATGTCACGGCAGGCGCGTGCCTCGGCCAGCCCGGCAGTCAAGCGCTCGCGCCCCGCCTCCGGTTGAAGGAACTGCACCAGCAAATAGCCTTCGTACAACGTCAGGCGCGCGCGCACCGCGTACAGTTTTTGTGAAGACAGGCCATTCAAACGTCGCAAGCCCTGGCGCACTTCCTCCATCGAGCGGAGTGTTTCGCCACGGGCCTGCAAGGTGCGAGCGCGGTCGTAGTGCGCCAGCGCTTCAAACAATGGATTGGCCACCCGCTGCGCCAGCTCAAGGGCGTCACGGTTCAACGCACGGGCGCGCCATAAATCTCCATCGGCGATGGCCAGATTCGCCAGGGTCGACAGGCATAGCAAACGCTGGCCATATCGCTTTAGTGGGAGACTGACCAACGCTTCACTGCAATAGCGCCGGGCCGTTTCACTGTCGCCGCGGCCTCGGGCGATGATCCCGCTCAGCGCCAGCCACTGAGCCAGCATCGAATTTTGCGCGGTCGCGGAAGGCGCCGGCAGAAATCGACTGAGGTGATTGCCCAACTCCTCGGCCGCGTCCAGCTGACACGCCAGGCCCAGCGCCCAGGCGTACAGCACGATCAAACGCGGCGTGCTGACCAGCAGGCTGTCGGGCAAGTCCATTTTCCAGCGCAGCAGCATGCCGACGTTTTGCTCGGCGAGCAGTTGTTCCTCGGAGAGGTTCTGCACCAGATTGGCCGCCACATCCAGATGCCCCGCGCGCAACGCCTGTTCAATCGCTTCGTCGAGCAACCCTTGGTCGCTGAACCAGCGGCAGGCATTCAGATGCACGCGTCTTTGTTGCGGCGTGACACTGGGCCCGGCGCGCGCGCGCAGCAGATCCGAGAACAAATGGTGATAGCGAAACCAGCGACCGTGCTCGTCCAGCGGGACGAGAAACACCTGATGCGCTTGCAGGTAACCGAGCATTTCGTCGCTGTCGTGACTGTCGCGCGCGGCGTTGCACAGGGCACCGCCAAAACGCTCCAGACACGCCGTTTCATAGAGAAAGACCTGAACGTCCGCCGGCAGGCAATCGATGACCTCTTCGAGAAGGTAATCCCGGATCAGCCCTTCCCCGCCGTTGAGCCCTTGGGTCAGCGCACTACTGCCCGCTTCGTTGGCCGCCAGCAGCCAGAATCGCAGGCCGGCCACCCATCCCTCGCTGCGTTGCAGCAAGGCCTGCAGTGCTTCCTCACTCAAGCCATTGCGCTGTTGATCCAGCACCGCCAGCGACTCGTCGTCGGTCAGCCGCAGGTCCTGCTCGGACAATTCCAGCAATTGACGCGACAGCCGCAGACGCGCCAGGTGCCAGTTCGGCCTCTGCCGGCTGGTGACCATGATGTTCATGCCCGCAGGCAGATGATTAAGGAGAAATTGCAGGCAGCGATCCAGCACGGGGCCCTGCACCAAGTGGTAGTCGTCAAGCACCAGCAGCAGCGGTTTGCTCAACATCAGGTGCATTGCCAGCTCGTCCAGTAAACCGTCCAGCCACTCTTCGAAGGCAAAGGGCTGGTGACGCTGACGCATTTTCAGAAGGCCAAGCGCCTGGCTGCCGAGCTGAGGAAAAAATTGCTGGAGACCGCAAAGAAGACGTTCGAGAAACCGGCCCGGGTCGCTGTCCCGGTGGCTCAGACCCAGCCAGAGGTTCTGCCACTGATCGGGCAGGCTCTCGCAGAACTCCACCGCCAGTGAGCTTTTACCAAAACCGGCCGGGGCACTGATCAACAACAGACGCCCAGACAGACCCGCACTCAACCGCTCGCACAATCGAGGTCTCGATACATAACCCTCAGGCAGTGGCGGACGGAAGAAACGGCCTTCCAACGCAGTGACTGCGTGATTTGCGAATCCTTGCAAACGCGACAGATCAGTCATGGCCGGCTCTTGTTGGAGTGCTTGTTGTTCGGCGTTCAGATGTCGGGAGACTAGCGGCTATGCCGTGCCTTTTGAACATTGTTAGACGAAAGACTGTAAGAAAACGTATCCAATCAACAGGGCGAATGTTGGTTTATATGTCTGGGGAGGTACACGGTCCTACATCCGCTGCAGTGTAGTGGGCCAGCGCATCTCCATCCTCGACGATTGCCTCGTGTGGGACCCATCCGCAAATGCGCGTGGAAATCTCCTGTTCGTATTTCCCCCTCTGGAACAGCGCGCTGGAATTCGCCATCGTGCGCACCAAATCTGGCCTTGCCGTAGCGCGAGGTTCGGATGCATCGGTCGAACAGGACGTTGACCGGGACCTCGCCGACAGAGCGGCAGCTTTGCTGGCTTATCTCGTGGAAAAGCAGGAGCCACCTCCATGACACGATTGTTCGCACCACGCTACGCGCTTGATGACTTACAGCAGCCTATGCTGCCGACACCCGACACATTGCCGCCTCCTCCATCGACCGGCGTAGAGTCAAACAACGACTCACTGATACCGGTCCAAAACTGGAGCCATCCCTTCCGCGACAAACGCGATGCGCTCCAGCAACTGACCCACTTGGCAAACGCCGCAAGCGGCAGCTATCCCCTCGGCAGCAGCGGGCTCTGGCATGGCGGTGTG